>NZ_JAIRAU010000002.1 GCF_020073745.1 Nannocystis pusilla | reverse complement strand
GTCGGCGTGGTCTTCAGCAGCGGGATCTCCGACTCGCCGAGGCTCGCCTGGCGCAGGAAGCAGCCCCAGTCGCCGAGCGCCTCCCAGTCGCGGTCGACCACCGCGTCGATGAACGACTGCGCGTACACCTGGTCGGTGCTGGTGACGTCGTCGGGCAGGTCGAGGTTGCAGCCCGACTCCATCATCATCGGCAGCACGCTGGCGACGTCGATCGGCGGGCCCGCGCTGAACACCTCGCCGAGGTCGCCCTGGCGGCCGGTCCAGTCCCAGCCGCCGACGACCGCCGCCGCGAGCGCCCCGGTGGTCGGTCCGAACACCGTCGCGCCGTGCTCCGTCAGCCCGATCGCGTCGGTCGGCGGGACCGCGGCGACGTTGGCGACGATGTTGAGCTCGGGCGCGTAGTGAGGCGCGTAGCGGTCGGTCCACAGCGTGGCGAAGCCGCCCTCCGACGCGCCGAACAGCACCACGTCGTCGCCGGGCAGGCTCGGCATGTCCATGTTCGCGGCCGCCAGCTCGTACAGCGCGCGGATCGAGTCGAGCGTGGCGATCGCCGTCGGCTCCGGCACGATGTACGGGTGCAGCCGGTTCGACGCCGGGCCCCAGCCGTTCATGCCGATGTAGTCCGGCGCCACCGACACGAAGCCCTTCGCCGCGAGGATGAGCGGCACCTGGAAGCCCATCGGGTCCTTGGTCGGCGCGCACGCGTCGGTGAAGCCGGTCGTCCCGTGGGCCCACACCACCACCGGGCGCTCCTCCTGCTCGGGCGTCAGCGGGAACGACACGAAGCCGGTCGTCTCGTGCTTCTCGCCGCGGTCCTGCGTGACGTAGCGGATCTTGTACACGCGCGCGCCGAAGTCGGCGGGCCCGAGCGACGCGAAGCCGTTCTGGTCGAGCAGATCGGTGATCGTCGGCGCGTCGAGCTCGATCACCTGCTGGAAGTCGACGACCTCGCCCATCCCCTCGGACGGCAGCCACTCGAACGGCGGCGCCCCGCAGCCGCCGACCGGGAACTCGTCGCCGGTGGTCCCGCTCGAGGTGTCGCCCGTCGTCGTCGACTCCGTCGCGCTCTCGGTCGTCGTCGGCGTGGCGTCGGTCGTCGTCGGCGTGTCCTCCGTCGTCGTCCCGGTCGACGTCTCGGTGCCGTTGGCGGTGTCGGTGGAGTTGAGATCGTCGCCGCACGCGGTCGCCAGCGCGCAGGCCACGACGAGCGGTGTCACATGTCGGTAGACCATGGGCGCCATCATCGCTCACCCGCCTGTGCGCTCGCCAGGGTAAATTGCCCCCATGAATCGACCTTCACGCCCCGGGCGTCCGCGCCTCGTGCTCGCCGCGTTCGCCCTCCTCGCATTCGCGTGCGACAAGCCCGCGACCGAGGCCGCACCGGAGCGCCCCGCCGCGCCTGCGCCCACACCCGCCCCTGCGCCCGCGCCCGCGCCCGAGGCCGCGGACCTGCCCCCAAAGACAGATCCGCCCGCACCCGCCCCGACCGCCGCCGCGCGGCCCCTCTACCACGACGGGCCCATCACCCCTGCGGACCTCTCCGACCGGACCCTGCGCGAGCTCACGCTGATGCGCAACACGATCTACGCGCGCGTCGGCCAGAGCTTCCGCAAGCCGTGGCTCGACCGGCACTTCCGCCAGTTCGACTGGTACGCCCCGAAGCCGACCCCCGAGCTCGCCCGCCTCACGCCGACCGACTACAGCAACGCCCGCGCGATCGTCGAGCACGAGCAGGCGATCCCGAGGACGACCATCGAGGCGGCGCAGAAGGCCCTCCTCGCCAAGAAGGCCGCCGGTCCGCTCGGACCCGAGGAGGACATCGAGCTCGAGCTCATCGCCGTGCGCCTCGGCGGCTGGACGGCCGACCCCGAGCTCAAGCCCGAGGACCTCTCGCCGCTCGCCGACCCCGGCCAGCTCGACGCCCTGCTGGCGGCCAACCAGCTCGCCACCCTCTCGCTCCGCGACCTCCGGATGCTGCGCAACACCATCTACGCCCGCCGCGGCCGCCCGTTCCGCTCGGTGCTCCTGCAGGAGTACTTCGGCGGCATGGACTGGTACGAGGCCGACGACGCCTTCACCGACGCCAAGCTCACCGCCGTCGACCGCAAGAACATCCGCCTGGTCCAGAGCGTGGAGAAGGCCAACGGCGGCCCCCTCACCGACTACGAGCACAAGGTCGAGGAGGGGTGGTTCTTCGCCGCCTGATGACCAGGCAGCGCCCCGGGCGGGCGCAGGATCAATTTCAAAGCCGCGGTGACCTCCGGGACATGTCCCGGGGCGCATGTTCTCCAAAACATGCGCCCGTGGACATGTCTACTCAATCATGTTTGAAATCGGCGGCGCCGCTTCGCACGGGCCCGCGTCTGTAGGTGCACCGCGAGCCAGCTCGACGCGCGCAGGTCAACGCCGAGCCGAGCCATCCGGATCGAACGTCGCCGAGGGCCGACTCACCCGCGGCTCACGGCGCGAGCGTGAAACGATCGGCCTCTCGCCGGCCGCGGACCCCGATCGCCTGCAGCAGGTCGAGCACCGGCCCTGGATCGGCCGCCTGCCGCGCCGGCTGCCCGGACAGCCCGGCGTCGATCGGTACCAGGACGGAAGACTCCACCCCGCCGCGGCCGAGTCGCACGCGCAGCGCCAGCGCCTCGCGCTCCTCCGTGCAGTCGCAGGCGAACGTCGCGTTCCCGAGCCCCCACGCCACCACGGCAGGCCCGCGCAGCTCCGCGCCTGCCAGCGAGTGCGACCCGTGGGCCACGACCACCGCCGCACCTGCCTCGAGAGCCAGCTCGGCCGCCTGCCGCAGCGGCGGCTCGGGCAGGTACAGCGGCGGTCCCGTCCGATGGAACCCGACCACCAGCACGTCCCCGGCCGCGCGCGCCGCCGCCAGCGCCGCCGGCAGCTCCGCCGCCACCGTCTCGCCGACCTCGAAGCCCGCCAGCGCCACACGGAGCCCGCCGCGCTCGATCACCGCCACTCCCGCCGCCCCGCCGAACGGCGCCACCCCGGCCGCGCGCAGCGCCGCCGCCGTCGCCGCCTGTCCCTCAGGGCCGGCGTCCCCCGCGTGATTGTTGGCCACCTGCGCCGCCACGATGCCCGCGCGCGCCAGCTCCCCCGGCGCGCCTGTCCCATTGAACAGACGAATCGCCCCCGGCTCGCGCACCACCCCCTGCTCACCTCGCCCGTCGATCGGCCCCTCGAGGTTGACGACCCCGCTCGCCCCGCCCATCGCCGCCGCCAGCTCGTCCAGCGCCCCCGCCCCGCCCTTGCCGAGGTGGACATCCCCCGCGAACCACAGCTCGGCAACGGACCCCGCCTCGACGTCGGACCTGTCCGATCGGCCAGCCCCGCCCCCGCACGCGAGCGCGCCGCTCAAGATCGCCGCCAGCGCCCGCATCCCGCGATCATGCCGCGCTTCCGGCCCACGCGCCAGCCTCCGCCCCACACGCCGCGCCGCGAGCGCGAGCGCGAGCCGCACCGTGCTCACCAACATGTCCTTCAAGACAGCCATCTGTGCCACCGTCCACGAGAGCTCGACGCTCGTCCGCACGGCGACGAGCGGGGCCGCCACGCTCTCCGCCGGCGGCCCGGGGACGGCGCAGCGGGAAGCAGCGGGGGGCTCTGCACCTGGCGCGCAGACGCCGAGCCGCTCTTCGCACACGCCTCACCCGCCTGCGGCGTCGAGCACCTGGTGTGGAAGGACCCGCGTCGCAGGGACCCGCTGCGCCGTCCCCGGGCCGCCTCGCCACGCTCCCCACGCCCCGCGCCCCCGCACACGCGACCGGCCGCCGAACTCCCCACGCCGCCCCCACGCCAGCCGAACTTGCACGCCAGTCCGCGCTTCGTCATCCTCCCGCCTCATGGCGATGATCTCGCGGAAGAAGCGCCCCTACCGGGTACAGGACGGCCTGCGCAGCTATCTCCGCCGCCACGGCCGCCTCACCGAGCTCCCCGTTTCCTACGCCGACCTCACCCGCTACGACGACGCCACCCCCGTCTACGACAAGCGCGGTCGGGACACCTTGTGGCAGTCGGTGTTGTTTCCGGCCTCGATGCGCAAGGAGATCCACCGCGACCTCGTGCGCACGTACGCGACCATGCGGGTCATGGGCAACGCCGCGTTGATGCAGCACCTCATCACCGATCGCGTCGACGTGTGCACCTACGGCAACACCCAGCCGTTCCGCGTCCGCATTTTAAACACTCTCAACGAGAACTTCGACTACTTCTACGTCAAGCACGCCGACGCCTCGCGGCTCTACGGCCTCGAGCTCGAGGACCTGCTCTCGCCGAACCGGATCCAGTACATCACCGACGGCGCCACCCTCATCGAGGAGCACATCTCCGGGATCCCCGGCGATCAGTTCATCCGCGAGCACCTGGGCGACTCGCGGATCGAGGCCGTGCGGCTCGCCAAGGAGTTCGTCAAGTTCAACGAGCGCTGCTTCGTGCGCCTCCTGGGCGACATGCACTCGAGCAACTTCGTCGTCAACGTCATCCCCGACCTCGACGAGGTCATGGTGCGGCTGCGCGCGATCGACTTCGATCAGCAGAGCTACGAGGGCCGCTGCAACGTCTACATGCCCAAGTACTACTCGCAGAACAACGCCGTCATCTTCCTCGCCATGCAGTGCATGACCCACGAGTCGGTCAAGCAGTACCAGGAGGAGGAGCACGCCCTGTTGCGGCTGCGCGCCCGGGCCGAACACGAGGCCCTCGGCGATCTCCTGCACACCATGAGCGGCGACGACCTCGCCCCGCTCGACCACATCGTGCGGCTGCGGCAGGAGCTCGCGCATCACCACCGCGACGACCGGTTCCTGCGCTGCGAGTCCATGGGCGAACTCGTGCGCGCCTCCTTGAGCCTGCTCGACTGGGAGTAGGCGTGCCATAGTGATGCGGTGAGCATCGCCCGCGAGTACACCCGTTCGTTGCGCAAGCACCTGCGCTGCCGCGCCGTCTGGCCCCCGCTCATCGACGTGAAGCCCGGCGACTACGGCGTGTTCCGCGGCGGCGTGTTCGCCCGCGTCGGCCACCTCACCACCGACTTCGGCGTCCCCGTCGTCGTCGAGCCCGGCGGCCGGCGCACCGACAAGTTCCAGTACCACAGCGACGGCGAGCTCGGCTTCGGCGCCGCCGCCGAGGTCGCCTACGGCCCGGCCGACGTCGGCCTGCAGATCGGCCTCACGCGCCGCTCGTCCTTCTTCGTCTCCGTCTCCGAGCTCGACGTCGACCGCCTGCAGAGCCCGCGCCGGATCGCGCTCGCCCTGCGCGAGCGCGACGACTGGCCGTTCCTGCGTTACTTCATCGTCCACGAGGCCTTCACGGGCCGCGACCTGCTGTTCTACGGCTCCGAGTCCGGCGGCGCCGACGTCACCGTCCGCGCCGAGCCGCTCGACCTGCGGCGCTTCCAGCAGCTCGGCAAGCTCGGCGCCTCCGTCCGGATCGTCGCCACCGGCGACGTCGGCCTGCAATACCGCGGCAGCCCCGACGTGGTCGCCGCCGTCGGCCTCAACCTCTTCCGCGTGAAGCGCGTCGGCCTCGCCCCCCTCGCCGTCGCCCCCGCCCTCGAGGCCGCTCCCGCCGCCACCCGGCTCGCCGCCCGCGCCGACCTCGCCGACGGCGCCTTCGACCCGCTCGGCGACGACATCGACGACGACGACCTCGACGACCGGCTCTGCTAGCTTACTGTCCTCGACGACATGTCCCGTAAGGCATGTTGTCGAGCACATGCCCGATAAAACATGTCCTCGGCGCCACCACGAGCCAGCCGCGACAGCCACGGTTCAGGCGCGACCCCTCCGCCCCATCACCTCGCGCAGGAGCGATCGGGGACGCAGCAAGGTCGCCGTGCAGGCAGCACGGCGACCTTGCGAAGTCATCAGCGGCTCGCGCCGCGAGCGCGGGCTACGCCCGCTCGAAGACCAGCGCCGAGCCCATGCCTCCGGCCGCGCAGGCCGAGATGAGGCCGAACTGGGCCGACTTCTGGGCCATCTGGTCGAGCAGCTGCAGGACCAGGCGGCCGCCGGTCGCGCCGAACGGGTGGCCGAGGCTGATGCTGCCGCCCCACTGGTTGATGAACGTCGGATCGATCTCGCCGACCGGCGCCGCGCGGCCGAGCTTCTCGGCGCAGTACTTGGCCGACGCGAGCCCGTGGATGTTCGCCAGCACCTGGGCCGCGAACGCCTCGTGCATCTCGATCACCCCGAGGTCGGACAGCGTCAGGCCGGTCTGATCGAGCACGCTGGCCACCGCGCTGACAGGGCCCATGAGCAGGTGCTCGAACGGGTCGATGGCGGTGTACTGGTAGCCGCGGAGCAGCCCGAGGATGGGCCAGCCCTCGGCGCGGGCGACCTCCTCCGAGGCCAGCAGCACGGCCGACGCGCCGTCGGTCAGCGGCGAGCTGTTGCCGGCGGTGACCGAGCCGAGCTCGCGGTCGAACACCGGCTTGAGCGCGGCCAGCTTCTCCACCGCCGTGTCGGGGCGCGGGTGGTCGTCGCTCGTCACGATCGCCATCTCCTTGCCCCTGGGCACGGCGACGGGGGCGATCCGCGGCGAGATCAGCTTGTTCTTCCACGCCTCGCCGGCGCGGTGGTGGCTCTGGGCGGCGAACTTGTCCTGGTCTTCGCGCTTGATGCCGAACGCCTTGGCCATCTTCTCGGCCGACTGGCCCATCGTCTGGCCGGTCGACGTCTCGGCGATGGCCGGGGCCACCGGGGCGAGGTCGGACAGCTTGACCCCGCGGAACGCCTTGAGACGCTCGCTGGCGCTGCGGGCCTTGCTGGCCTGGAACAGCGCGTCGCGGAAGCGGCGGCCGTACTGGATCGGCACGTCGCTGAGGACCTCGGCGCCGCCGGCGAGGACGACGTCGGCCTTGCCGAGCGCGATGGTCTCGGCGGCCGTCGTGATCGCCTGGTTGCTCGAGATGCACGCCATGCTGATCGTGTAGCCCGGCACGCCCGTCGGGAACGCGCCCGCCAGCGCGATCTCGCGGGCGATGTTCGGCGCGCCGACCGGCGGCGAGACGATGCCGAAGATGATCTGCTGCACGCGCTCGGGCCGGATCTGGGCCCGCATCAGCGTCTCGCGGGCCGCCGCCACCCCGAGCTGCACGGCCGAGCTGCGGACCAGCTGCCCGCCCGCCTTACAAAAGGGCGTACGCGCCCCGGCGACCACCGCGACCTTGCGGATCAGCGAACTCATGCGGCACCTCCCTCATTGTCGTTGAGGCTCGAGAAATTCTTGCCCGACCTGGCCAGCTCGAGGAGCAGCGCCGGCGGCGTGTACGTGTCGCCGTAGCGCTCGCGCAGCTGCGCCAGGCGGCTGCACACCGCGCCCGGGCCGAGCGCATCGATGTGGCGGAACGGGCCCCCGCGCATCGGCGGATAGCCGAAGCCGAACACCGCGCCGATGTCCCCGTCGCGCGGCGAGGCGATGATGCCCTCTTCGAGGCAGCGGATCGCCTCGAGCGCGGCGATCAGCGTCAAGCGCTCGCCCAGCTCCTCCGGATCGCCGGGCTCGGCCAGCGGCGTGCGGCCGGCGAAGAACTCGTAGACCTCGGGGTCGACGCGCTTGCGCGGCTTCTTGCCGAGGAACCCGCGCTCGTGCTCGCCCGGGTAGATGTAGAACCCGCGGCCGTTCTTGCGGCCGTACCGCTTGCTGGCGAGGAACTGGTCGACCGTGTCGGGCACGACGATGCGCTCGGGGAACGCCTCGGCCAATGTCTTCGACACCTTCGCGCCGACGTCGATGCCGACCTCGTCGAGCAGCGTGATCGGGCCGACCGGCCAGCCGATCTGACGCGCACCGCGGTCGACCGCCTCGATGGTGTGGCCGTCCTGCACCATCTGCAGCGCCGCCATCAAGTAGAAGCCGAGCACGCGGGTGGTGTAGAAGCCCGGGCCGTCCTTGACCACGATCGGCGTCTTGCCGATCTGCGCCGCGTAGCGCAGGCAGGTCGCCAGCGTCTGCGGCGACGTCTCCGGCGTCACCACGATCTCGAGCAGCGGCATCTTCGACACCGGCGAGAAGAAGTGGAGGCCGATCAGGCGGTCCTTGTGCTGCAGCTTGGCGCCGATCTTGCCGATCGGCAGCGCGGAGGTGTTGGTCGCCAGGATCGTCTCCGCCGGCACCATCGCCTCGAGCTGGGCGAACACGTCCTGCTTGAGGCCCAGGTTCTCGGGCACCGCCTCGATGATGAGGTCCATCGTGCCGAAGCCCGCCAGCTCGAGGCTGCCGCTGACCCGGCTCCTGGCCTTGAAGACATGTCGCTCGCCGAGGCTCCGGGCCCGGCGGTCGAAGTACGACTTGCAGTGGGCCAGCGCCTTCGCCAGCGGCTCGGGGGCGATGTCGCGGATCCGCGTCTCGATGCCCTTCTCGGCCGAGACCACGGCGATGTCGGCGCCCATGAAGCCGCCGCCGACCATGCCGAGGCGGTGGATCGGCAGGCCCTCGACGACCTCGCCCTCGGCGTCCTTGACCTCTTGCTTCTTGAGCGCGTTGCTGCGGCGGAACAGCGACACCAGGTTCTGCGCCACCGGCCCGACCGCCAGCTCGGCGAACGCCGGCGGCTCCTGGGCCAGCGCCTCGTCGAGCGACAGCGACAGGTTGCGCTCGACCAGATCGATGGCCACCAGCGGCGCCGGGTACAGGCCCAGCGTCTTGCGCTGGACCGTCTTGCGCGCCTGGCCGAACAGCACGCGGCGACCGACCGGGTTGTGCTCGAGCAGCGCGCGGACCACGTCGCTCTTCGGGTGCAGGTGCGGCTCGATCTTGTGCGCGGCCAGCAGCCCGGCGGCCCGGCGGGCGGCCGCCAGCAGCGACTCCTCGCTCACCACCTGATCGATGAGCCCCATCTTCTTGGCCGCGCGCGGGCGGACGTTGCGGCCGGTGAGGATCATGTCGAGCGCCTCGCGCACGCCGACGAGCCGCGGCAGGCGGGTCACGCCGCCGGCGCCGGGGAACAGCCCCAGCATCACCTCGGGCAGCGCCAGCACCGTCTTCGGCGAGTCGGTGGCGATCCGCCAGGTGCAGGCCAGCGCCAGCTCGAGGCCGGCGCCCAGGCACGCGCCGTGGATGGCGGCGACGATCGGCACCTTCGACGCGGCGATCCGCTTGAGGACCTCGTGGCCCTTGCGACCGAAGGCCTCGATCTCCTTGCGGTCCTTCGCCGTGGCGAACACGTCGACGTCGGCGCCGGCGATGAAGTTGTCGGGCTTGCCCGAGATCAACACGACGCCGGCCAAACCGGGCGTGCCGTCGAGCGCCGCGAACTGCTCCTCGATCGCGGCGAGCGCCGCCGGGGCGATCGCGTTGACCTTCTCGCCCGGGCGGTCGATCGTGATGACCGCGAGGCGGGGCGAGACCTCCGGTGGGTCGAGCGTGAGGGTGAACATGGCGGCGGGACATTGACGCGAAGGCCCACCCGGCGCAAGCACAAACCGCCTGCCGCTTGCGGACGGCCGCCGGCCGCCGGGGTCGGCCGGACCCGGAGCTCGCCCCCGCCCGACCGCCGCCGGCCGCCGTGTCCGGCCAGGCCCGGCGGACGACCTCGCTCGAGTTGCGAGAAGAACTTCAGGACATGTCCGTCACGACATGTTCTGAAGTTCTCCTGACTCCGCCCTAACGCGCGGCCGAGAGCGCCGCGCCGGCGCGGATCAATCGCCGGCGCAGGGCGATGGGCAGGCGCGCCTCCCAGCCCTCGACGATGTGCGGCCGCAGGTCCGTCGCGCCGTGGGTGTCCCAGAACAGCACCGGCCCGGCGACCGCCCCGGCCGCGAGGTCGCGCCGCAGCGCGGCCAGGCACTTGCCGGTGTAGGTCGTCTCGAGCGAGAGGCCGCCGCCCGCGGCCAGGGCGACGGCCTCTTCCCCCGCCGCGGTCGGCACGGCGTAGCCCGACCCGACCTGCGAGTGGTCGATCGACCAGGTCACGCCGGCGCGCGCCAACAACCCGGCCGGTCCGAGCGCGGCCAGGTCCTGACGCAGCCCGGCGCGCACCAGCGCGGCGAAGATCTGGTCGAGCGTGCGCCTGAGCAGATATGTCCCGAGGTACAGGCGCTCGAGCGCCGACACCACGCGCACGCGCACCGGCAGCCCCGCGAGCGCGAACCCGAGGGCCAGGCCGCAGCACGAGCCGCACGTGCCCCCGGTGACGTAGAGCGCCTGCGGGGCCGGCAGCGCGCCCTCGGCGACCTGCTGCGCCAGCTCGAGCCCGGCCTCGACGAAGCCGAGGCCGCTGAGCCCGGTGGTCCCGCCCGGCGGCATGTAGACGCCGCGCTCGGCCGGTCGAGCCCACGTGTGATACGCCAGCCACGCCACCGGCAGGGCCGGTCGCGTCGGCACGGCCCACAGCTTGGCTCCGGTCGACAGCAGCAGCCCGAGATCCTCCAGCGTGTGCGCCGTCGGGACCTGGTCGAACACCCACGCGTGCAGCTCGCGGCCCTGTTCGCGCAGGTGCAGCGCCAGCGCGACGAGGTGATGGCTGCCGATCCCGCCGACCGACACGATCGGACGTCGATCGTCGTACGGGGGATTGGCCAGCAGCCACTCCAGCTTGCGCACCTTGCCGCCGCCATAGAGACGGCTGGTCTGGTCGTCGCGCTTGACGTAGACCTCGGCGCCCGGGGCATCGAGCCACGGCGCGCGCTCGACCGGCGTCGGCAACGTCGCCAGATCGAGCCGGGCCGGGGGTTCGCGCAGGAATGGCGAGAGATGGTGTTCGCGCTTCATGGTGCCCAGCGGCGAGGTCGCGAGCTTGCCCGAGACGCCGCGCGCCGGATATCGAGGATAACCGAGACCTTCCTCATGGGAAGACCCGGGTCTGTTTCACCCCGATGCTGGGTCGCGGCCGCTGGGCCCGCTATGCTCCCCGGATAATGAAGCCTTGCCCGTTCTGTGGGGAGCAGATCCAGGAGGTCGCAGTCAAGTGCCGGTACTGCGGGGAGTGGTTGGATCCGTCGCGGCGACCTGACGCGGCCCCTGCGGCGGCGCCGCCATCGTCTGCACACGAGGCTTCGTTCGCGTCCCTCAACCCGCCGTCGCACGCCGTCGACGGCCACGCTCCGGGACATGTCCATACGCACATGTCTTACGGGGCACCCGTGAGCGACGCCGCCTCCCCGGCCCCCGGCTCGCCGCAGGACCCCGTGTTCTCGACCACGATCCGCGGCGGCATCCCCCCGCTCGCGGTCGAGCCGCGGCCCAAGACCGGACCGAACCCCGCGCCCGAGCGGCCGCTCGCCGACCTCCCCGTCGCCTCGAGCCGCGCCGCCGACCCCGACCTCGATCTCGACGTCCTGCCCTCGCTGACGCCGGCGCCCTCGCCCTCGCCTGCCGACTCGCTGTCCTCGTTCCCGCCGCTCGGCGGCCCGCTGCCGTCGTACACCCCGGTCGCCTCCGCCGCGCCGATGTCGTCGTTCACGCCCTCCGCGCCCTCGCCGATCGCCTCCGCGCCGGTCCCCGCGCCGCCCGGCGAGCCCGCGCCGTCGTTCCAGGCCCGCCCGGCCGACGAGTTCATGCAGGCCTTCCTCGGCGCCGCCGAGCCGGCCAGCGACAGCGGCGGCGACGACGATCTGTTCGCCGCCCCGCCCCCGCCCCCGCCTCCGCCGTGGCCGATCATCGGGGCCGTGGCCGCGGTCGTCGTCCTGCTCGTGCTCTACGTCGGCCGCGACTCGATGTTCGGCGGGGACGACGGCGGCGCCGACGCGGCCGCCGACACCGCGGCCGACGTCGCCGCGGACACGAAGGCGCCCGAGGTCAAGGCCGAGCCGCCGCCCGAGACCAAGCTCGCCGAGGCCAAGGCGGAGCCGAAGCCCCCGCCGCCCGCGCTCACCGACCCCGCCTTCGTCGAGCGCCTCGCCAAGGCCAAGGCCGCCTACAGCGACGGCAAGCTCAAGGCCACCGCCGCCGCGCTGGCGGAGCTGTCGAAGCAGGCGCCCGAGCACCCCGAGGTGCTGCTGCTGACCGCCCAGGTCCAGCTCGAGGAGGGCAAGATCGCCGAGTCGCGGACCACCGCCGACAAGTGCGTCGCCCTCGACCCCAACCTCGCCGACTGCTGGCTCACCCTCGGCGTGCTGCGCCAGCACGGCAAGGACGACGCCGGCGCCGTGATCGCCTACGAGACCTACCTGAAGCTGGCCCCGTCCGGCCGCTACGCCCGCGACGCCAACTCGCAGCTGGCCCGCCTGCGTCGCAGCGCCGGCTGAGGCCGCGGCCCGGTCGAAAGGGCATGTCCGTCAGGGCATGCCCTTTTGCGCATGTTCGTGGCGACATGTTCGTTCGAGCATGCCCAATGGCACATGTCCCGAAGTTCCGACGGCCGGCCTCAGCGTTGCTCGCAGGTGCTGGCGAACAGCGCCTCGGCGCCGGCGCGGCGGGGGTCGTTCGCCGGCACCGCGGTCTGCCCGCTCGCCAGCAGCGCGCACACGCGGGCGCGCTCGGCGGTGCGCCCGGCCAGCAGCGAGGCCAGCAGCAGCGACGCCTGGCCGCGCTCGAGCTCCGGCCCGCGCTGGCTGGCCCGCACGCGCTCGAACCAGCGGACGGCCTCGTCGCGCTCGCCGGCCGCCGCCGCCAGCTCCCCGGCTCGCAGCGCCGCGCGCGGCGCCTTGGCCGGGTCGCTCTCGAGCGTGCTGTCGTACATCTCGGCGGCCCGGGCGTAGAACTGGCGCGCCTCGGCGTGGCGGCCCTGCGCCGCCGCGACCTCGGCGAGGCCGTTCAGCGCGTCGCCGACGGGCTCGCGCCGCAGCCCCTCGCGCTCGCCGATCGCCAGCGCCCGGCTGAAGTACTGCTGCGCCTCCGCGAACCCGCCGACGCCGACGTAGGCCATCCCGAGGCCCGCCAGCGGATCGACGAGCCAGCGGTGCTCGGCGCCCAGCGACGGCTCGAGCAGCGCGATCGCCTCGCGGTAGTCCGCGATCGCCTCGGTGTACGCGCCCTGGCGCACCGCGACGTCGCCGAGCCCGATCCGCGGGTGCGCGCCGAGCGGGTGATCGGCGCCGAAGATGCTGACGAACAGCTCGCGCGCGCGCTCGAACTGCGGCCGCGCCTCGTCGAGCCGCCCGTGGTTGACGTACATGATCCCGAGGTTGTGATGCACGATCGCCGCCAGCGGATCGGCCTCGCCGCGCACGCGCAGGGCCTCGATCGCGCGCTCGTAGTGCGCCCGCGCCAGGTCGACGCTGCCCTCGCGATCGTCGTGCATCGTGCCGATGTTGTTGTGCAGCAGCGCGACCAGGCGGGCCTCGCCGTGGGTGCGGGCCACCAGCGCCTCGGCGTACATCACCGCCGCCAGCCCCTCGCTGCGGCGGCTCTCGTCGCTGCCGACGACGTACATGTGGATCACCGCCGCCTCGGCGGCGACGGCGTGCTGGTCGTTGGCGATGCCGAGCCGCACCGCCTCGGCCAAGGCCGCCTCCGCCTCCACCACGCGGACCGACGCCATCTTGAGCCGGCCGTCGGTGAGCGCCGCCTCGGCGGCCAGCGGCGCGTAGCCGATCCGCGCCGCCTCGGCGCGCACCTCGGCGGCGATCTGCAGCCCCTCGTCGTAGCGCCCGGTCTGCTCGAGCACGTCGGCGCGGGCGAGCCGGGCCCGCAGCGCCTCGATCTCGCGGGCCACGGCGGGGTCGTCGGGCAGCTCCACCGCCAGCAACGCGTTGGCGTCGGCGCAGGCGGCGAGGCCCGGCAGCGACGCGGTCGCCTGCACCGCGTTCTCGACGACCGACGGATCGGGCGCCATGAACACCTGGATCAGCGCCGACAGGTGGGCCATGCGCTGGTCGAGGCACGCGTTGCGCAGGTCGGTCAGGCGATCGGTCTGCACGCCTGACGCGCGCTCCTCGCAGACCGCCCTTCGCTCGTCGCGCCACGCCTCCGCGTAGTCCTCGAGGCGGGTGATCACGCGCTCGCCGACGTCGCGGGCGAACACCAGGCCGGTGGCCTGGAACGCGCGACGCACCTCGTTGCGCTGCGGCTCGCCCCAGACCGCGTCCAGGCGCTCGCCCGCGACCTCGCAGCGCGGTTGTTCGATCGCCCGGGCGGTCGCCAGCGCGTAGCTGGCGACCGCGACCACCACCAGCGCGACCGTGACGGTCAACACGCGCAGCGGCGCGGCCCACGGGTCGTGCTCGAGCGCCGCCAGCATGTCGGCCATGCTCGGCCAGCGCTCGCCGGGCTCCGGCCGCAGCGCGCGCTCGATGATGCGGAAGAACCGGCGCGGGATCTTCGAGTCGGACGGCGGCGGCGGCACGTCACCGATCTCGATCGCCTCGCGCAGCAGGATCGACGTCGCCCCGGCGAACGGCCGGCGCCCGTACAGCACCTCGTAGAGCGTGACCGCGAAGCTGAACTGGTCCGCGCGCGGTCCGGCCGACACGCCGCGCCATTGCTCGGGCGGCATGTAGCGCGGCGTCCCGAGCACCGAGTTGTCATCCTCCGTGTCGCCCGCGCCCGCCTGTGCCAGGCCGAAGTCGACCACGCGCGCCAGCCCCGACGCGTCGACCACCACGTTGTCGGGCTTGAAGTCGTGGTGCACCACGCCCGCGTCGTGCGCGGCCTGCAGCCCGCGACCGGCCTGGATCATCACCGCCAGGCGCTGCCGCCACGGCCGCGGCTCCGCGCGCATCCAGGCCCGCAGCGTCGCCCCGCTGAGGAACTCCATCACCAGGTAGACCTGCCCGCGGAAGTTGCCCACCTCGTACACGCGGACCACGTGCGGGTGCTCGACCTTCGCCAGCGCCTGCGCCTCGCGCAGCAGCGCCGCCTCGTGGCCCTGTCCGTCCTCGTCGGGCAGCACCAGCTTGATCGCCACCTTGCGATCGAGGTCGTTGTCGTAGGCGGCGTACACCACCCCCATGCCGCCGGCCCCCAGCTGCGACAGCACGCGATAACGACCGATGCTCTGCGGGACCTCGACCGGCTCACGCGGCGCGCGCGGAGTCGGGGGGAGTTTCTCCCCCGGAACCGTGTCTTCCACGTCGCCTGCGCTCACCGCTCATGATCATAACCCGCTCCGTCGTATGTGCAGTTCGTAGGTCGCACACCGCTTGCGTCGCACGGGCTCGCTTGTGCGCGCGACCGATCGCCACCGCTGAGGCCGCTGCATGCGCCTGCCGTCAATTCGCAGACTCGGGCGATCGCCTCGCCGCGCGACGCCGGCACCGTCACCACTTGCGCCGCGGCCCGCCCCTGATGCCTCGCACCGTCCTCGACCTCCTGCGTCGACGCGCCGGCGAATCACCGATCGCCGCGTCGTCCTCGCCTGGCTCGCGGGCCAGATCGGGTCGACACCGAGAGCCTCGTCGACGATGGCAGACGCCCGCGCGTACAACTCACGCGAGCGGCAATCGCCGGAGCTCGCGAGCACCTCACCGGCGAACCTCCCGTGGACCCCGCGTGCAGGCCTCACGCGGCGCACACCTCAATCACAGGACCGCCGCGCGACCTCGCGGGCCTCCGTGTGCAACCGATCGGTCTTGGGCAGCCCGTCTTCGGCCGCCCGCGCCAGCTCGCACACGCGGGCCCCCCGCTCGCCCCGCTCGGCTTGCAGCTGCGCCAGCCGCAGGGACGCCACGGCGCGCTCGCCGGCGACGCCCGGCTGGTCCGGCTTGTTCGCCAGGACGCGCTCGAACCATTCGCGCGCCGCGTCACCCTGTCCCGCCGCGCCGGCGAGCTCACCGGCCCGCCGGGCCGCCCGGGCCGCCTGCGCCGAGTCGGTCCCGAGCGCCGCCTCGAACGCGCCCGCGGCCCGCTCGTAGAGCTCGCGCGCCTGCGGCAGCGACCCGGACGCCGCCGCGAGCTCGGCGAGGCCGGCGAACGCGTCGGCGACCGACTCGCCGCGCGTGTCGGTCTTTTCGGCGATCCGCACCGCCTTCGCGTAGTGCTGCTCGGCCTCGACGCTGCGACCGGTGTGCTCGTACACCTTGCCGAGGCCCACCAGCGGCTCGATGAGATAGCGGTGCTCCGTCCCGTACGTCGACTCGATCAGCGCGATGGATTGCAGGTAGCTCGGCATCGCCTCGGCGTAGGCGCCGCGCCGGACCTCGATGTCGCCGAGGCCGGTCAGCGGATGAGCGTTCAGCGGGTGCGCCGCGCCGAGGATGCTCGTGAAGAGCTCGCGCGCGTGCTCGAAGTGATCGCGCGCCGCCTCGAGGCGGGCGTGATTCGTGTACATGATGCCGAGGTTGTGCTGAATGATGGCCTCGAGCGGGTGCGCCCCCTCGCGCCGCCGCAACGCCGTCAACGCCGCCTCGTAGTCGCGTCGCGCCACCTCGACGTCCTTGCCGGCGTCGTCGTGGATGGTCCCGAGGTTGTTGTGGAACAGCGCCGTCAGTTGGTCGTCGCCGCGAGCGCGCTGCACCAGCGCCTCGACGAACAGCGCCCCGGCCTCGGCCTCGAGCGGTCGTCCGAGGTCGTTGCCGACGATGTAGAGGCGGATGATCGCCGCCTCGGCGGCGACGGCGTACAAGTCGTTGGCGATGCCGAGGCGGACCGCCTCCGCCAGGGCCGCCTCCGCCTCGGCCCCGCCCACCGCCGCCATCTTCAAGCGTCCGTCGCTGAGCGCGGCTTCGGCCTTGAGCGGCGCATAGCCGAGGCTCGCCGCCTCGCGCCGCACCTCCGACACCAGCTGCAAGCCCTCCGCGTAGCGGGCCGTGTTGTCGAGGGCGTCCGCGCGAGCCAGCTGGCCCTGCAGCGCCGCCACGCGCTGCGCGACCTCCGGGTCGTCCGGCTGCGAGACCGCCAGCAGGTCGTCGGTGTCGCTGCACGCGCGCAGGCTCGGCAGCGCCGCCGCCGCTTGCACCGCGTTCTCCACCACGCCCTTGTCGGCCGCCGCGAACACGTCGACCAGGGCCGCCAGGCGGGCCTTGCGGCGGTCGAGGCACGCGATCCGCAGATCCATCAGCCGGGTCGAGTGCGTCCGCACCTGCTCCTCGCAGGCCTTGCGGCGGGCGTCCAGCCACGCGCGGCTGTACGTGTCGAGCCGCAGCTTGACGCGCGCCGCGGTGTCCGCGGCGTACGGCAGGTGCGTCGCATCGAACGCGCGAGCCACCGCCGACTCGCGCGCCGGATCCCACACGCCCGTGATCTGCCCGGCCTCGCCGGCGCACCGCTGTTCGTCCTCCGCCTGCGACTTCGCCATCGCGTAGCTCGCCACCGACGCCACGCCGATGAGCCCCGCCACCGCCGCGACGCGGAGCGGCGCCCGCCACGGGTCGTGCTCGAGCGCGGCGATCATCGCCGCCAGGCTGGGCCAGCGCGCCTCCGGTTCGAGCGCCAGCCCGCGCTGCAGCACCTTGAACAGCCGCCGCGGCACCGGCGACTCGAGCGGCGGCGGCGGGACCAGCCCGTCCTGCACCTGCGTGCGGATCGCCGCCCACGACTCGCCGTTGAACGGGCGCACCCCGTACAGCGCCTCGTACAGCGTGATGCTGAAGCTGAACTGATCCGACGTGGGCCCCGCCGGTCGCCCGAAGTGCTGCTCCGGGGACATGTACGCCGGCGTCCCGAGCACGTTGCCCATCTGCGTCAGGCGGGTCGACCAGCGCAGCGCGTTCGAGCGTTCGAGCGGCTCCGTCGCCGCGGCCGTCGCCTGCGTCACTTGCGGCGAAGCTGCGCCGGCGTTCGTGACCGCGAGCTCGTGCTCGAGCGACGCGCCGGGGCCCGCTCGCTCGGCCTGCTCGTCGGCGGCGCCCTCCGACTGCACGAGCCCGAAGTCGAGCACGCGCGCCCGTCCGCTCGCGTCGACCAGCACGTTCTCGGGCTTGAAGTCGCGGTGCACGAGCCCGGCCGAGTGCGCCGCCGCCAGGCCGCGGCCGGCGTCGCACACCGTGCGGAGGATCAGCTGCCACGGACGGGTCGCGCTCTTCAGCCACTCCGACAGCGTCTCGCCCTCCACGTACTCCATCGCCACGTAGATGCCGCCGTCGTGCTCGCCGACCTGATAGACGTGGACCACGTGCGGGTTCGACAGGCGCGCCATCGCCTGCGCCTCGCGCGTCATTCGCTCGCGCACCGCCGCCTCGTGCAGCAGCTTCTTGCGGACCAGCTTGAGCGCCACCTTGCGCTCGAGCTTGTGGTCGTAGCCCTCGAACACGACGCCCATGGCCCCCTCCCCGAGCTTGCGCACCACGGAGAAGGGGCCGATCGACGCGGGATCTGGGCTCGCCTCGCTCATCCGGACATCTACGGACCTACCACGACTTTACCGCTCTGGATAAGGCCGCCCGACGCGAACGGGGCGCCGCAGGTCGGGATCTCGCAGGCCAGCGGCTGACCCGCGACCACGCGCCGGTTGGCCTGGTTCAGGCACACCGCGCCGTCCGGGCCCCACTCGGCCTCGATCACGAACTGCTGCGTCGGGTCGACGTTCTGGATCCCGATCTGGTCGAGCACGTGGACCGGGGTCCCGTACAGCGTATGCGCCGTCCCGTCGCCGCAGTAGTCGGCGCGCACCAGGCGGGTGCAGGCCTGATGGTAGTCGCGCAGCGACTGGCCGCTCTTGCTGGCCCAGGGTCGGTAACCCCACTCGACGCACTTCGCCAGGGCCGCGTCGCGACAGGCGAACGTGGCCGTCCCGCTCACCGCCGCCCGGCGGTCCCCGGTCTCGGGCGACCACACGTCCGCGAGCAGGATCGCCTGCGTCGGTTCGCCGGCGTTGTCGAGGCACAGCGGCGTCCAGTCGTCGTAGCCCGCCTTGAGCGCCAGGTCGTACAGCCACACGTCGGAGCCGGGCGCGAGCAGCTCGACGTCGAGGACCTTGATCGTCTTGGTCTTCGTCCACCCGTTCTCGCGGACCTCGAACTTGAGCTTGGCCGCGTCGAGCTGGGTCCCGCCGAGGACGACGTTGGTCGTCGACTTCACGAACAGGTTGCTGCCCTCGAGCCAGCTGCTCTTGATGTCCAGCGTGTCGCCGCGGACCCTGATCTTGTCGAGCGTCACGTAGTCGCCGCCGTAGCCGAGCAAGGTGCCGTTGAGGTTGATCCCGTTGAGGTTGATCCCGTTGAGGTTGATCCCGTTCAGGTTGATCCCGTTCAGGTTGATCCCGTTGCCGTGGACCTCGCGGGCCTCGACCTCCCCGCACTCGCAGAACCCGTCCTCTGCTGGCGGCACATCGCAACCCGCCGCCATCACCACGCTCGTCGCCGCTCCGGCCAGCCACCTCGTTCGCATCGACATCGACCCCTCCCGAATCCGTGTCGCGGGAATATAGCAGCGCGCCCTGGGTCGCCAGTAAAACTCGGCGAACGAGCGCATGCGCGGCCCTGTCGTGGGCCGACGTGCACGGAGCGACGAAGTCGACGATGCAATCCTGGCAGAACGCTGTAGGCCTGTTCTGGAGCCTGCCTCCAGGGCCATCCGTGTCGCCCCGACCGGCGTGTGCTCACGGTTCGTTCGCTACCTCGGCCTCCATGCCCTCCAGTTCGGCCTGCGCGACCTCCCAGCGAGCGGTGAGCTCCTCGAGCGCCGTCGCGTCGCGGCGATAGCCGTCGAGCAGCTCGCTACGGCGGGCGTTGTCGGCATAGGTCGCCGGATCCGCGAGCAGGGCGCTGCGGCGGCGCTGCTCCGTCTCCAGCGCTGCGATCTCCCCTTCCATCGCCGCGACGCGCTTGCGCAGCGGGCCCAGCAGTCGGTTGCGCTCGCTCCGGCGCTCGGCCTCGCGCCGCCGCGCCTCGCGGCCCGGCTTCGGCGGATCGGCCCTGTCCGTTTGGACCTTGTCGTTGCGACCTGTCTGTTCGGACCTGCCCTTGGGAGCATGTTCCAGAGCGCGGGCGGGCGCGGGCGCGCGGGTCGGCGTCGACTCGCCCTCGCGGCGGCGCCGGCTCGAGTCCATGTACTCGTCGAGCGTGCCCGGGTAGGTCTCGACCTTGCCGCCCTCGACGTCCCAGATCCGGGTCGCCAGCGCGCGCACGAAGCTGCGGTTGTGGCTGACGAACAGCAGCGTGCCGTCGTAGGTCTTGAGCGACTCGGCCAGGCTCTCGCTCGACTCGAGGTCGAGGTGGTTGGTCGGCTCGTCCATCAGCAGCAGGTTGCCCGGCTTGAGCAGCAGCTTGGCCAGGGCCACGCGGGCCCGCTCGCCGCCGGACAGCACGCGGATCGGCTTCTCGACGTCGTCGCCGCTGAACAGGAACGCCCCGAGGATCGTGCGCACGCGGGTCTGCCCGGCGCCGGGGTCGACCGCCGCGACCTCCTCGAACACCGTGCGCTCGCTGCGGAGCGCGTCGGCGTGGTGCTGGGCGTAGTAGCCGACCTTGATCTTGTTGCCGAACGTGATGGTGCCGCCGTCGGGCTGGAGCTCGCCGGCGATGGTGCGCAGCAGCGTCGTCTTGCCGGCGCCGTTGACCCCGATGATGCCGATCTTCTCGCCGCGGCGGACGCTGAGGTCGACGCCGTCGAGCACCACCCGCGGGCCGTAGGCCTTGCGCAGGCCGTCGACGCGCAGGCTCTCGTTGCCGGTGCGCTCGCACGGCGGGAAGCCGAAGCTCATCACCTGGCGGCGCTCGAACAGCCGCACCTCCTCCATCTTCTCGAGCATCTTGATCCGGCTCTGCACCGCCGCCGCCTTGTTGGCCTGGGCCCGGAAGCGCTCGATGAACTGCTCGGTCTTCTCGCGCTCGCGCGCGAGGTTCTTCGCCTTGTTCTCGAGCACCACCTCCTCCTCGGCGCGCTGGCGCTTGTAGCCCTCGTAGTCGCCGCTGAACTGGCGCACGCCCTCGGGCTCGAAGCTGACCACGCGATCGATCTGCTCGTTGAGGAACTCGCGGTCGTGCGACACCAGCACGAACGCCCGCCGGTAGCGCTTGAGGTAGGCCGCGAACCACGCCACCGACGGCAAGTCGAGGTGGTTGGTCGGCTCGTCGAGCAGCAGCAGGTCGGGCTGCTGGAACAGCAGCGACGCCAGCACCGCGCGCATCTTCCACCCGCCGCTGAACTCGTCGAGGTCGCGGGTCGCGTCCTCCGGCTGGAACCCGAGGCCGGCGAGGATCCGCAGCGCCTCGTGCTCGGTGTACTGCGTGTCGAAGTCGGCCGCCCGCGTGTGCGCGTCGGCCAGCCGCTCCGCCGCCGTCATCATGGCCTCCTCGTCGCCGCCCTGCTCCGCCGCCGCCATCTCGCGCTCGGCCTCGGCGAGCTGGCGCTCGAGCTCCGTCCGGCCCGGCACGCTGCCGACGACGAAGCTCGTCAGCGTCTGCCCGCCGCCGAGCTTCAGGTCCTGCGACAGGTAGCCGATCCGCACCCCGCGCGCGTAGCGGATCTGGCCGCGGTCGGTGCCCTGCTCGTTCGCCAGCATGCGCAGCAGCGTCGACTTGCCGGAGCCGTTGGGGCCGATCAGGCCGATCCGGTCCTCGCGCCCGATCCGCAGGTTCAGAGCCTCGACGATGGTCTTCTTGCCGAAGCCCAGCGACACGTTCTCGAACACGACGATGCTCACGGCCGCGGGTTATCGCCGAACTCGGCGGGCGTGCACGCGGCCGTGGCGCGCGTACACTCACGACCCGTGACGACCCTCGACCCGGACACGTTGGAGCGGCTGAGGCGCCAGGTCCCGCTGCGGCTCGACCGGCGCGGCCAGTTCTTCTTCGAAGACGACCCCGTCACCCACCCCGGCGTGCGCGCGCTGTTCCTCCGCGGCCTCGACCTCACCCCCGCCGGCGAGCCCAGCCTGCGGGTCGGCGAGCAGTGGTGTTACCTCCAGGTCGAGGACTGCCTCCTGCGCGTCCTCGGCGTCCGCGCCGACGCGAGCGGCGCCCCGCTCCTGCGCCTCGACGACGGCCGCGAGCTCGCGCTCGACCCCGCGACCCTGTGGGAGGAGCCCGACCACGGCCTGCGCTGCAGCGTCCCGTCCCAGCCCAGCGGCCGGCCCCTCAGCGTCCGCTTCACCAACCCCGGCCTCGCCGACCTCGCGCCCTGGCTCGGCGACGACGACCCCGTGACCCTGCGGCTCGGCGATCGCCGCCTGCCGATCCCGAGCCGGCCGCCGGACGCCTGAGCGCCCCACCTGGCCCATCGAGCATGCCCTGGGGGACATGCCCCTTCAGTCACCGTCGAAAGGACATGCCCTCGAGGTCATGTCCGAACCGGACCGCCGCGGCTCCCGGCAACCTGCTCAATCGGACATGTTCGCGCCGCCAGGCGACTCCTCGGCGTCTTCGCCCTGCTGGATCTTCTTGGTCGCCTCCTCGTAGGCCTCGGCCTCCTCCTTGGCCTTCTTCTGCGACGCCAGGATGAAGTCGGGCTCGCCGAGGATCTTCTGCTTGGCCTTGAACTGGTAGGCGTAGAACATCTCGACGTTGTCGTAGATGGCGCCGCACATCTGGTCGCGGGGCTCGCCCGCGAGCGGCTCCTTGGTCGTGGGGTCGACCAGCCGGGTCGCCAGCCAGGCGTCGACCGCCTTGCAGTAGTCGGCGTCGCCGCCGGCGCAGACGCCCGCGCTCAGGCGCTCGCACGGGTCGGCGCAGCCGCCGAGGCCGACCGCGAGCAGGACCGACATGGCCCCCAGGACAGGGCGCGACAACGAACGAACAAGGTAAGAAGCGCGAGTCAAAGGCATGGCGCGTGCCGGAGACGCTAGATCACCGACCTGGGGCGGTCAAGCGCAAGACTTTGCGGCGCTGCGGCGCTCTCTCGCGACGTCAGTAGCGCGGCACCCCGGAGTCGACCTCGCGCGACCAGGCGTCGATCCCGCCGCGCAGGTTGTAGACCTCGCGGAAGCCCTGGCTCACGAAGAACTCGGCCGCCGCCTGCGAGCGCACGCCGTGGTGGCAGTGGAACGCCAGCGGCGTCCCGCGATCGAGCTCCAGGATCTCCGCGCGCACCGCCTCGTCGAGCAGGCGCGCGCCGGCGATCGCCGCGATGGCCTGCTCCTGGGGCGTCCGCACGTCGAACAGGCGCACCGCCCCCTGCGCCAGCTTGCCCTGCAGCTCGCCGGCGGTGATGGGTTTGACCTGCGGCGGCGCGTTGGGGTTGTCGATGGCGAAGCCGGCCTCGCCGTCGCGGTCGATGAAGTCGATGCGCAGGCCCTCGGCCCGGGCCGCGCTCATGCGATCGAACACCATCGTCACGCCCTCGGCGATCACCTCGAGGTCGCCCTGCTCGCGGCCCTCGACCGCCAGGTCGTGCTCGAAGCGCGGGCTGATGCGCACGCGGATCACCTCGCCGGGGCCCGCCTCGGCCGTCACCTCGCGGAACACCGCCGCCGCGCGCGGGCTGACCTGGACCTGCGGCGCCTTCACCTCCGGCGCGCCGAGCAGCGTCGCCAGCTCGCCCGACGCGTGCATCTCGCGGACGATGTCGGCCCCGCCGACGAACTCGCCGCGCACGTACAGCTGCGGGATGGTCGGCCAGGCCGAGAACTCCTTGATGCCCTCGCGGACCTCCGGGTCGGCGAGCACGTCGACGCCGGTCCAGCGCGGCACCAGCGAGTCGAGCACCTCGACCACGCCGGCCGAGAAGCCGCACGCCGGGCGGAAGCGGGTGCCTTTCATGAAGAGCACCACCGCGTCGGCGGCGATGAGTCCGCGGATCCTGTCTCGCAGCGCGTCGTTGAGCGACATCCGGCCAGTGTACTACCGCTCCTGCGGGCGCTCGCGCGGGCGCGCGTGCGGCTTCTCAGGCGCCCCACCCCCGGCGCGGGCTTGCACCTGCTATCGTGGCGCGGCATGTCGCCTCGCGCGTCGCTCCTCGCCCTGGTCGTCGCATCCACGTCCGGCTTCGCCTGCAACAGCGACGACCTGCTCGGCGGCCTCGACGTCCCCGCCACCACCGGCACGAGCACGACCACCAGCACCTCGACGACGGAGCCGCCGACCACCGGCGACATCACCACCACGACCACCAGCACCGGCGCCGACCCCACCACCGGCGGCAGCAGCACCACGCTGGCGCCCGAGCCGCCGCCGACCTGCGACGAGCTGCTCGACTGCGTGCTCCCGTGCGCGCTCCAGTTCGACCTCGAGTGCGCCCAGATGTGCGCCGACGGCCTGTCCGCGGAGGAGGCCGGCAAGGCGTTTCAGCTCGGCCTCTGCGTCGGTCAGCAGTGCTTCGAGACCGAGGCGTGCAGCACCGACAACTTGATGGACCCCGTGTGTCTGGCCTGCATCGGCTTCCTCCTCATGGACGACAGCCCCGCCGGCTGCGAGGCCGAGGCCGAGGCCTGCGCCGGCGGCTCGCGCGAATGAAATTTCGTCCACGGTCGATCCGGCGCGCTCGCATCGACCATCCGGCCTGCCGGCCACTTGTCGGCGGGCATGGCCGCGGCGTATAGATCGCCCCCGTGTCGACCTCCGAGGCGATCACCAACGGCGTGCGCGTGCGCGTCGCGTCGCAATACCTCCCCGAACACTCGCACGCCAACCAGAGCGAGCGGCAGTGGTTCTTCGCTTACACCGTGAAGATCTCCAACGAGGGCATCGACACGGTGCAGCTCGTCAGTCGCCACTGGGTCATCACCGACGCCAACGGCCGGACCGAGGAGGTTCGCGGCGCCGGGGTCGTCGGCGCCCAGCCGGTGCTCGCCCCCGGCGAGTCGTTCGAGTACACCTCGGGATGCCCGCTGAAGACCGCCTACGGCACCATGCGCGGCACCTATCAGATGGTCACGGACGACGGCCAGCAGTTCGACGCCGAGATCGCGCCGTTCGCCCTCAACGTCCCTTACGCGGTGAACTGACATGATGCTCCGCTCGCGCGCCCTGGTCCTCGCCTCGCTCACCCTGTTCGCCTGCAGCGCCGGCGACGACCCGGCCGACACCGGCAGCAACAGCGGCATCACCAGCGCCAGCGCGGCCACCGACGCGTCGAGCACCGGCGCGTCGACCGGCAGCGCCGCGACCACCGACGTCCCGACCACCGGCGGCGACACTACCACGACCACCACCGGCGACGACCCGACGACGACCACGAGCGGCACCACCGACGACACCACCGGCACCACCGGCCCGATCTGCGACCCCGGCCAGGTCGGCTGCGTCTGCGACGGTGACACCTGCGCCGACGGCCTCGCCTGCGAGGACGGCGTCTGCGTGCCCGAGCTCGCCTGCGACGGCGACCTCGGCGAGCCCGACGACACCGAGCCGAACGCCCAGGACCTCGGCGAGATCGACGACGACGACGACAACGTCGTCACCGCCGACGGCGTCCTCGGCGGCGCGGGCGACGTCGACTGGTACACCTATCACGGCCTCGACACCTTCGGCCACGTCGCCGAGCCCACCGTCAAGGTCACCTCGTCGGCGGCCGTGCGCGTGTGTCAGTTCATCGAGTGCGACGAGGGCGGCGCCGTGGGCACCGAGATCACCTGCCCCGACGGCACCCAGACGGCCCTGTCCGGCGGCTTGCGGCCCGGCTGCTGCGGCGGCGCGACCTTCACGGTGTCCGACTTCAACTGCTCCGGCAGCTCCGACGACATCCGCGTCTACGTCCGCATCGACAAGCCGAGCCAGGACGAGTGCGTCGAGTACGGCCTCGTCGCCCACAACTGACGCGCTCGCCTACTGCGGCGCGTCGGCCGGCACCTGCGCCGACACGGTCAGCGGCCGCCCGCGCAGCACCGCGACGAACGCGACCAGCAGCGCGACTGTCCCATAGGACAGCCCGAGCACGACCCCGGCATCGACGATCCCGCGCCACGGCTGCGCCAGCCCGCGGACCAGCGTGACCAGGGCCGTCACGCCGATCACCAGGCCCCACGACAGGATCAGCCGCTTCCGCGTGGCGAAGAACAGCCCCATGGTGAACAGCGGCGCGAGCACCACGTGCAGCGGCCGCGGGTAGCGGGCCACGTAGAACGACCGCGCCACCGCCCGCGGCACGAACGCCTTCTGGAAGCCCTTGTAGCCCTCGGCGTAGAGGTTGAAGAGCGACCAGCCGATGTACAGCGCCCACTGCAGCGGCGTCATCCCCGTCGTCAGCGGCTCGATCGCCAGCGGCGACAGGCGGACGATCGCGCTGACGATCAGCGCCACCACCCCGGCGATGCCCCACACCGCGATCATCACGGCGGCGGGCGTGCGGGGCGGGAACAGGCGGACCATCTCGCTCGGCATGGGCGCGGGAATGTACCCCGCCGCGGCCGCCCTGACGACCCTGCGACCGCAGGGCGCGGGCCGTCCGACGCGTCTCGGCCGGAGTGCGAGATCGCTCGCCGCCCGCCGGGCGGAGATTGAACGCACATCCCGTGGTCACCTGTCTCTCAGGACATACGAACATGTCCTCAAGATCAGCCTCGCTCCCCCGCCCCCTGCGACATGTCCCCGAAGACAGCTGGGCCGCCGCGGACCACGGCCTCGCTCGCCGGCTACAACCGCTTGCGCATCGGCACGCACCGCTGCGCCGGCCGCTTGCCGCCGCGGGCGCTGTCGCGGCGCCAGCCGAGGCGCTCGTAGAAGCCGACGGCGTTGAGCGTGGCCGCCAGGCGGAGCTCGGCGATGCCGACGGCGCGCGCCACCCGTTCCACGCGCCGCATCAGCCGCAGGCCGAGCCCGCCGCCGGTCACGCCGGGGCTCACGTACATGGCCCGGACCTCGCGGGTCGCCAGGCGAACGGCCGCGAACGCGACCACCCGCCCGGCACGTTCGGCCACGTACACCGTCGACGAGCGCAGCATGCGGTCGTAGAGCCCCGGGCTGGGGGCGAGCCACTGCTCGATCGTCTGCGGCGAGTAGTGGCCGGCACACAACGCTCGCACCGACGCGGCGTGGACCATGGCGATCGCGGCGAGGTCAGCAGACCGCGCCAGTCGGATCGACGGCGCTCGCACCGCTCCAGTGTACACTGGTGACAGGAGTAATTCGCATGCACGACCCCCGCACCCCGGCGCTCGCCGTCGCCGGTCTGCTCATCCTCGCGTGCGGCCCCGAGGCCGCCACCAAGGGCCCGCCGGCGCCTTCTCCGACCACGCCGGCCGCGCCGGCTGCACCGGCCGAGGCCAAGCCCGCGCCGCCCCCCGCGGCCTCCGGCCCCGGGCAGCTCGACGCCGACCTCGTGCGCACCGCCGGCACGGCCCAGGGCGTCGAGAAGATCAAGCTCGAGGTCGAGGCCGACGGCTCGCTGCGCTACTTCTCCGTCTACCACCAGGACGCCGCGTCCCTGCCGGAGCCGGTGCGCAAGCAGGTCGAGGCCGTCTATCCCGGCGCCAGGGCGCTCCGCTACGAGACCGAGTTCGTGGCCCCGCACGGCCGCCTGTTCGAGGTCGAGGTCGAGACCGCCGACAAGCAGAGCTGCGAGCTGAGCGCCAAGGCCGACGGCGGCGTCCTCTACACCGAGTGTCACATCGACGCCAAGGCCCTGCCCGAGCCGGTGCGCGCCGCCTTCGACAAGGCTCACCCCGGCGCGGCGATCAAGGAGGTCGAGAAGAAGACCCTCACCGGCGCCGGCGACGAGTACGAGATCGAGTTCGAGGCCGGCGGGCGCCTGCACGAGCTCTACTTCAAGCCCGACGGCGCGGTCATCCGCCACGAGCTGGTGATCCCCGCGGTGATCGAGGTCCCGGCCTGACGCTCCCGACCGGTCGCTCGGGACAGGTCGGCCGCCCGCCGCGGCGGCGCGCCTCCCCCGCACCTCTGCGCCTGCCTGTCCTTTCAGCCAGCTTCGACGCCGAACTTCACGCCGGCTGAGCGCCTGCATCCGCACCGCTGGCGTGAAGAGCCTGTCTCTTCGGACATGCCCTTCGCGCCATTCGCCGCGCGGCTCGCAGGCTGTCTCTTCGGACAGCTCCACACGCATCGCACCGACCAAACAGGAGCGCCGCCGCGGGCCGGGGCCCGTGGCGGCGCACTGCTCAGGGTTCGACGCAGGATTCAGTCGCCGTAGTCGTCGTCGTCGCGCCGCCGGCCGCCACGACCGCCACGGCCGCCGCGACCACCGCCGCCGCCGCCGCCGCCGCGACCACCGCCGCCGCCGCCGCCGCCCCAGCCGCCGCCGCCGCCGCCACCGCCGCGACCACCGCCGCCGCCGCCCCAGTCACGACCGCCGCCGCCGCCGCCGCCACCGCGGGGACCGCCGCCACCGCCCTGGAAGCCGCCCGAGGGCGCACGCTCGACGAAGGGCCGCGAGGGCCGATCGCTGCGGGCGCGCTCGACCGCGGCGTCGCAGCGGATGGTCCGCCCGTCGAGCACCGCGCCGTTCATCGCCTCGAGCGCGGCACGACCGGCCGCCTCATCGGCGAACGTCACGAACCCGAAGCCACGGCTGCGCATGGTCTCCTTGTCCTTGACGACGATCGCCTCGTCGACCTTACCGAAGGGTTCAAAGGCCGCGCGCAGGCTCTCGTCGCCCGTCGCCCACGCCAGTCCACCGACGAAAATTTTCACTTCTGTCTCTCTCCTATTCTCTCTTCACTGCACGCCACGTCGGCCGTGGCTCGCGGCGCCCTGAGCGGGACCGCGTCGTTGCGTCGACACTCCACAAGCGACACGCCGGACGCACACGCGCGACGCGACCGGAGCGAGGCCGGCTGCGACCCGACGGGCTCCGTGAGTGCCGATTGAGGTCATGACCCGGAGCAGGATCCGCCCTCGCCCCGGGACCTGTCAACCTCCACCCGCCCCTCCGGCGGCGATTTCACCTCACGCGCCGGGGCGCCTGAAATTCACCTCACCCCCTGGAATCCGCCGGCCCGGGGGTGGCGGCCGCGGCGGCCTCGGCCCGGAGGATCGCATCCTTGCTCGGGGAGGCGGGCGCCGGCCGGGTGGGCGTGTCCTCCCCCACAATTGCCGCGCGGCGGACCCGGGCGAGGGTACAGTCCCGGGCCGTGCCCATCGCAAGCCTGCGCCAGGTCGAGAAGAGCTTCGGCGTGCGCCGCGTCCTCGACGGCGTCAACCTCACGCTGATGACCGGCGAACGCGTCGGGCTGGTCGGCAACAACGGCTCGGGAAAAACCACCCTGGCGCGGATTCTGGCCGGCCTGGACGCCCTTGACGCCGGCGAGGTCGTCCTCCGCCGCGACGCCGCGATCGCCTATCTCGAACAGGAGCCGCGGCTCCCACCCGGCCTCACCGCCCTCGAAGCGGTCCTCGCCGGCCTCGGCCAGTGGTCTGCCGCCCGCGCCCGCTACGACGCCGCCACGGCGGGTCTCGAGCAGGCCGCGGGATCGGCCGCGGTCGACGCTCTCGTGGCCGAGCAGGCGGCGGCCGCGGCGGAGATCGAGCGCTGCGGCGGGTGGGGGCGCGCGGCCGAGGCCGAGGCCTACCTCGCGCGCCTCGGCGTCCGCGATCCTTCTGCAGCGACCGAGCGGCTCAGCGGCGGCGAGCGCCGGCGCGTCGCCCTCGCCGCCCTGCTCGCGCGCCGCCCCGACCTCGCCGTCCTCGACGAGCCGACCAACCATCTCGACGTCGCCGCCATCGAGTGGCTCGAGCGTCACCTCGCCGAGGACTACAGCGGCGCCGTCCTCCTCATCACCCACGATCGCTACATCCTCGATCGCGTGTGCACGCGGACCTTCGAGGTCGACCGCGGCACCGTCTACGCCTACGACGGGGGCTTCGGCGCCTACCTCGAGGCCAAGGCCGAGCGCATGGCCCACGCCCAGCGCACCGAGGCCAACCGGCAGAACTTCCTCCGCCGCGAGCTCGAGTGGTTGCGGCGTCAACCCAAGGCGCGCACCACCAAGCAGACCGCGCGGGTCAACCGGGCCGAGGCCGAGCTGGCCAAGTCCGGGCCGCCGCGCGAGCGTCGGGTCGAGCTGTCTCTCGAGGCAGCTCGCAGCGGCAAGACGATCCTCGAGCTGCGCGGCGTCACCCTCGAGCTCGGCCGCGTGCTCGTCCGCGAATTCACCCTCGCGCTCAACCAGGGCGAGCGGATCGGCGTCGTCGGGCCCAACGGCAGCGGCAAGACCACGCTCCTGCGCTCGATCGCCGGCGAGCTCGCGCCCACCGCCGGCGAGGTCGTCCGGGGCAAGCACACCGCCATCGCCTACCTCGACCAGAACCGCTCCGGCCTCGACGACGGCCGCAGCGTCTACGACAACATCGCCGAGCGGCGCCGCGGCCTCGACCTCGGCGGCGGCCACCCGCTCGACATCGCGCGCTACCTCGAGCGCTTCCTGTTCGATCCGTCCGCCTACGCGCAGAAGGTCGGCTCGCTGTCCGGCGGCGAGCGGGCGCGGGTCGCCCTCGCCGTCCTGCTGTCCGGCGCCTCCAACCTCGTTCTCCTCGACGAGCCGACCAACGACCTCGACGTCGCCACGCTCGGCGCCGTCGAGGAGATGCTGCTCGAGTTCACCGGCGCGGCGATCATCGTCACCCACGATCGCTGGTTCCTCGATCGTGTCGCCACCTCGATCCTCGCCTTCGAGGGCGACGGCAAGGTCGTGCGGCACCACGGCAATTACAGCGATTACCTCGAGCGCCTGGCCGAGACCGAAGCGGCCGCCGAACCCCAGCCGAGCGCACGGCCGGCGCCGGCGCCGGCGAAGAGCGGCGCGCCGGTCGCCCGCAAGGGTCTCAGTTACGCCGAGCGGCGCGAGCTCGACGGGATCCTCGGCAAGATCGAGGCTGCCGAGGCCGAGGTCCAGGAGCTCGAGGCGCGGCTGGGCGATCCGGCCGTCTACAGCGGCGGCGGCGACAAGGTCACCGAGCTGGTGCGCAAGCTCGACGAGGCCCGTCGGCGCGCCGCCGCCCTCGTCGCGCGCTGGGAGGATCTCGAGCAGCGCAGCGCGGAAGCCGGGGCGTGACGTCGCGGCCCGGGGCCGGCGCCTCGGGCCTCGCGGGCGTTTATCCGCTTGGGGGTCCGCGCAACTGCTTCTATCCTGCGCTCGTGCCTCGCCTCGCCCTGGTCGCACCGTTCGCCCTCGTCCTCGGCCTCGACCTCCTCCTCCTCGACACGGCGCACGCCGGTCCGGTCCAGTTCGTCGAGCAGCGCAAGAACTTCATGGTGTTCGACGACGACGGCACCGTCGAGCACGCCAACTGGTTCTCGCGCACCGGCTTCTACGGCGGCTACTACCCGCTCGAGGACGGCTTCCTCGAGGTTCACCCCGACGACGGCCAGTTCATCGTCGTCTACTCCACCTTCGATCTCGTCGACGGCGTCGGCGCCTTCTATCAGTCGCTCGCCAACGACGTCGCCGGCATCGGCTATTCCCACGCCGCCGACTTCGATCCGGTGATCCCGGCCGAGTTCTTCGACGACACGCCGAACAGCCAGTTCATCGGCATGTTGCACATGAACAACTGGCGCAAGTTCATCCTCACCGGCACCACCGAGATCGACGACTGGTGGATCTCGCTCGTGTTCGGTCAGGAGCTCGGGCACGCCTGGCTGGCCTTCCCGCACGTCGCCGGCGGCGGCAACACCGAGCTGTTGCTCGGGCGCTCGCAGGCCCACTGGAGCTTCTACATGCACAGCGGCGGCTCGCCGGTCGAGGGTCACCGCTGGACCGACAACGGTGACGGCACCTTCACCGCCGCCAAGCTCGAGCAGTTCGAGTTCAGCGACCTCGACCTCTACCTCATGGGGCTCATGGATCCGTCCGAGGTGAAGCCGTGGTTCGTCATCGAGGATCCGCACGACTGCGTCGACTCCGCGCTGCCGAACCAGGAGTGTCCCCCGGCCAGTTCCTTCCTCTTCAAGGCCGACAGCTTCACCGTCGGCGGCACCCGCCGCGACGTCACCATCGACGACGTGATCATGGCCGAGGGCGAGCGCGTGCCCGCCTACCCCGACGCCCCCAACGAGTTCGGCATCTCCTTCCTCCTCGTCAAGCGCCCCGGCGAGGTCCTGTGCGAGGAGGAGTACGCCCTCATCGACGAGATCATCGATCGCTCGATCGCCATGTGGGTCGGCCAGACCCGCGGCCGGGCCAGCATCATCAACCGCACCTTCAGCGCCGGCCCGATCGCCCCCGGCGTCTTCTGCGAGGCCGGCACCAGCACCGGCGGCGACGACACCACCGGTGACCCGCCCGACAGCGCCTCCGACAGCGGCCCCGTCGACCCGCCCACCACCGGCACCGCCCCCACCACCGACGCCACCACCTCCTCCTCCGGCCCCACCACCGGCGACGGCGACGGCAGCAGCGGCGGCGTCGACACCGACGCCGGCTGCGGCTGCCGCTCCCCCGGCCCACCAGCCCCCCCGCTCGCGCTGCTCCTCACGCTCGCCGCCCTCTCCCGCCGCCGCCGCGCCCGCGCATGACTCGAAGCCCAGGTCCTCTCGGACCTGTCCCAAAGACCGTCTTCGGCGCGAGTAGCCTACTTCCGGGTACCCAGCAGAGACATGTCCCGGCGCACAGGCCGACATCTTCGGCGCGGGAGACGACCCGCCGGTATCGACGAGAGAAAGCGCCTGTTCGGCGCCCGCCTCCGCCTCCGCAGAGCCGGCGCGCAACCATGACTCGTCGCGGGAGATGACCCGCCGGTATTGACGAGAGAAAGCGCCTGTTCGGCGGCCGACCAGGCCGTCGAACAGGCAGCAAAGGACATGTCTCGGAGGACAGCCCCCCGTCGAAGCCGACGACGGCAGGTCGGCTTTTCACGGGTGAGCCGTGCTCGGGTCCGGGGATGCCTCGCCCGCGACTCGCCGCGGCAAGATGACCACGACGAAGTCGGGTCATGCGTCCGCTGAACTCGCTACACCGCAGAGCCCGCGCGGCCGCGACTCGTCGCGGGAGATGACCCGCCGGTATTGACGAGAGAAAGCGCCTGTTCGGCGGCCGACCAGGCCGTCGAACAGGCAGCAAAGGACATGTCCCGGAGGACAGCCAACATCGAAGCCGACGACGGCGGGTCGGCTTTTCACGAGTGAGCCGTGCTCGGGTCCGGGGATGCCTCGCCCGCGACTCGCCGCGGCAAGATGACCACGACGAAGTCGGGTCATGGGTCCGCTGAACTCGCTACACCGCAGAGCCCGCGCGGCCGCGACTCGTCGCGGGAGATGACCCGCCGGTATTGACGAGAGAAAGCGCCTGTTCGGCGGCCGACCAGGCCGTCGAACAGGCAGCAAAGGACATGTCCCAGAGGACAGCCGCCATCGAAGCCGACGACGGCGGGTCGGCTTTTCACGGGTGAGCCGTGCTCGGGGTCCGGGGATGCCTCGGACGCGAATACGAGGGCAAGATGACCACGACGAAGTCGGGGTCATCGGCCCGCTGAACTCGCGGCCGAGGCATCCCCGGACCCCATGCGAGGCGCATCCGGCAATCAGCGAAGCCCCTCCAGCCTATCTCCGCACCGCGAGCCCCCGAGTCCATCTCCGCGACGACAAGCGCCCCGAGCCAATCGACTCGAAGCGCCCCATGTTCGCCACGCGCTGCGAAGCGCACCCTGTCCCAAGAATCAGATCGCCATCAGCACCGGCACCGGGTGCATGTGGAACGCCCCCGGAACCGGACAAGCCCCGAGGCGAGCCGCGCGGCGCGCCGTGAAGTGCGTGATCGTGCTGCGCAGCTCGTCCTCGGACGGCCGGAACATCGTCGCCACGTACTGGTAGCCGATGTCCTCGAAATCGTCCTCCGGCTCCGCGTGGCACAGGTACCCGCGGCGATCGAGCCACAGCGTGCGATGGCCGTGGTACTGCGCGAGTTCATCGACGAGGCGGGCGACCTGCAGTTCGAGCGACACCATGGGCGCAGCCTTGTCACACCTCGATCCGCCGCGCAAAAAATCGACGCACTTCGTTTCACAAGCTGGCGATCGCGCGCGCCATGATGCGTGCTGCCTCGAGCATGTGCGGTCCAGGGCGTCCGGAGTAGCGTTCGTCGAGGCGGAGCACCCGACCGGCGCGGGCCGCTCGCAGCGACTCGAGGCCTGCGCGTGTGATCAAGTTCTCGGGGTCGAGCTTCTCGACCGCGACTCCGCACCACGACACGAAGCAGATATCCGGGTCGGCCGCGACCAACTCCTCCGCCGTGATCTCCACGCTCGCCCCTGGGCGGTCGGCGAACACGTTGACTCCCCCGGCCAGCTCGATGAGGTTGTTGCTGAAGCACGCCGCGCCCGGGGTGAACATCGGCCGCGGCCACCACTCGAGGTAGACCTTCGCCGGGCGCGGCGGCCGGCTCGCGCGCAGCGCCGCCGCCTCCGCCTCCAGCTGCGCCACCACTTCTTCTGCGCGTCCCGGCACCTCGAGGTCGGCCCCGGCCAGTCGGACCTCGGCCTGCACGTCGGCGATCGATCGCGGCGCCAGCACGCGCTGCGGCACCCCGCGTGCGCGCAGTCCCGTCACGATCCGCTCCATCCCCGGCACCGACAGCGAGCTGAACACAAGGTCAGGTCGCAGCTCGGCCACGCGATCCAGATCCGGCCCGAGGTCCGGCCCGAGGCGTTCGCGGTCGGCCGTCTCCGGCGGCCAGTCCGACGAGTCCTCGCACGCGATCACGCGGTCGAAGCAGCCCAGGCTGGCCACCAGCTCGGCATTCGACGGCGCCAGTGTGATGACCTTTCGGACAGGTTGCCCGGCGCTCGACCCGAGGTCCGACAACGTGAATTGTTCCGAGCAGATCGGCGCCACTTCCTCATCGACGGCACGAAGCTTGCGAGAGCCTCGCGCGGCGAGCCAGGCGCGGGCCGCATGGAGCAGGTCGGGGTCCTCGGCCACCGCCTCTCGGGGCAGCATCTGCCGACCCAGCGAGAACACCGCAGACAGTGCGTCACCTCCGCCGCGGCGTCGGAGCTCGAACGCCTGCACCGCCTCCTCGGCCGCGTGTGGCCGCGGCACCTCGGTCGCGCGGACGGCCACGAAACGGCGCGTCTCCCATTGATGCTCGGGTTTTCGCACCGGTGGAGACTGGCTGCTGGATCCAGAAACGGCAAGGGGCGCTGCCGCAACCGGCAAAGTTTCTGCCGATTTTGCGGCGCATGATCCGACTTCGGTTAGAGTGCGCGGCACACAGGAGGACCTCTATGGAGATCTCGATCAAGGACGCCGCCGACCTGCTCGGCAAGAGCGAGCGCACCGTGCGGCACATGGCCCAGACCGGCCGCCTGCCGGCCCGCCGCGTCGGCTCGCGCTGGCTCATCGACCGCGACGACCTCATGTCCGGCAAGTACAGCGGCCAGGGCGACGACGAGGTGCCGGCCGAGGGTCACGAGGCCGGGGCGTCGACGAGCGACAGCCAGGACATCCACGACGACGGCTTCGAGCACGACGACGCCGCGCTGTCGGCCGAGCGTCCGCGCCTCCGCTTCGACCGCGCCCTGCCCCCGGGCACCCCCTCGGTGCGCGCGCTCGACAGCTTCCACATCGCCGCCGATCTCCTGGCCGAGCTCGGCGAGCTCCGCCGCGACCTCCGCGACGCGACCCACCTCCGCGACGCCGAGCAGAACCTGCGCGGCTTCATCCAGGCGCTGGCCGACGGGATCCACGCCGATCTCGGTGATCAGCCCGAGCGCTTCCGGGCCGCCCGCACCCAGGTATGCGCCGCGCTGACCGACCTCATCCACTTCAACGTCGCCCACGACAAGCCCGACCTGACCCCGCTCGTCGACCGCATCGAGCACGAGCTGCTCGGCTCGTTGCAGGTCCTGATCGGCACCGCCGACGAGCGCTCGAGCTGGCGCTACCGCGTCCGCGGTCTGGCCGAGCGGACGGCCGCGCGCGTGTTCTCGCGCCTGCGCGGGATCGCCGGCGAGGGCCGCGTCGGCGCCCGCCTGGCCGCCATCGAGGAGCGCCTGTTCGGCGGCGCCGCCCCCGTCGCCGTCAACTGAACCTGCGTCCTCGTGGCGGCGCCGTCCCCGCCCCCGCCCGCTCGGACGCCGGCCGGGCTCATGTGCGATCCGACAGGTCCTCCGGGGCAGGTCCGATCGCACATGTTCTTTCGGGCTGGCGCGGGCGGTGCGCGCGCGATACGGCCTTTTGACTTGTTCCTCGGGCTGACCCGGACCAGAACTCCGGCGGAGGGACAACGATGCGAACCCCGCCTCCGCGCCTCATCTGTCTGATCTTCGCCGTCACCTGGCTGGCGGCCTGCACGCCGGGCCCCGGGCCCACCGATCCGGACGGTCCCATCATTCGCACGCCCGAGCCGGTCGCGGCCACGCAATTGCCGCCGCGCCGGCTCGCCGCGCTCGGCGACACGGCCGTGCTCCCTGCCCCGCAGTGTCACGCCTGCGGCGACGTCACCTGCGCTCGCAGCGAGCCCACCGACGTCTGCCTCGTCCAGTGCAGCAGCTCCGGCGTCCGCCGCTGGGACCTCGGCCTGCTCGACGACCACGAGTGCGACCCGGCCGCGCAGAACTTCTGCGAGGCCAACGGTCTCGGCCAGGTCACCGACTACTGCTGGGGCGGCTACACCTGATTCGCCCCGCGCGGCGGCGCGCCGAGCTCGCAGACCGCCGGGCGGTCTGCCGGGTTCGGCCGTCGCCGCGCCTTTCTTCCTCTCAGCTGATCTTCTCGCCCGGCAGGCTGCGCGGGTCGAGCTCGAGCACCGTGATCGCGTCGTCCTTCGCGCCGGCGGCCAGGACCATGCCCTCGCTGGTGCCGAACCGCATCTTCCGCGGCTTGAGGTTGGCGAACACCACCACGTGCTTGCCGACCAATTGCTCCGGCGCGTACGACGGACCGATCCCGCTGAAGATGTTGCGCTGGCCGAGCGGCCCGAGGTCGATCGTCAGCTGCAGCAGCTTGTCGGAGCCCTTCACGCGGGCGGCCGCGAGCACCTTGCCGACGCGCAGGTCCACCGGTGAAAACGCCTCGATGCCGGCCTCGGCCGCCAGCGGCTCGACCGTGTAGCTCGGCGCCTCCGGGGTCGGCGGCGCGCCCATCGTGTCCTTGCTCGCCTCGATGATCGCCTCGAGCACCTTCGGGTCGATGCGCTCGGCGAGGTTGACGTACGCGCCGATCGTCTGGCCCTCGGGCAGCGGCGCGGTCGCGTTGACGAAGTCGAGCGGCGCCTCGAGGCGCAGGCCCTCCTCCACCGTCGCCGCCCACTTCGGCAGCACCGGCTTGAAGATCGCCGCGATCACCTTGCTCGCCCACAGCCCCGCGGTGCAGACCGCCCGCGCGCGCTCGGGGTCCTTGGCGATCACCTTCCACGGCTCCTGCGCCGTGATGTAGGCGTCGAATTCGCCGCAGATCTCGAGCGCCAGGCGCAGCGCCTTGCCCGACTCGAAGTTGGCGTACAGCGCCGGCACCTGGGCCAGGGCCTCGCGGGCCTTCGCCATCAGCGGCTCGGCGTCGGCCGGCGCGGCCCCGAGCTTGCCCTCGAGGCGGCCGACGATGAACTTGTGGCAGCGGCTGGCGAGGTTGGCCGCCTTGCTGGCGAGGTCGGAATTGACGCGCGCCACGAAGTCGGCCATGTCGAGGTCGATGTCGTCCTGCTCCGGCCCGAGCTTGGCCGCGAAGTAGTAGCGGAGGTAATCGGCCGGCAGGTGGTCGAGGTACGTGCGGGCGAGGATGAACGTCCCGCGGGTCTTCGACATCTTCTCGCCGTTGACCGTCAGCCAGCCGTGCACGTGCACGCGCGACGGCGTGGTGTAGCCGGCGGACCGCAGCATCGCCGGCCAGAACAGCGTGTGGAAGTAGACGATGTCCTTGCCGATGACATGGACGATCTCGGTGTCCTGGCTCTGATCGGCGCGCCAGTACGACGCGAACGAGGCCCTGTCCGGGTGCTCGTCGCACCACTTCTGCGTCGCGCCGATGTAGCCGACCGGCGCGTCGAACCACACGTAGAAGAACTTCTTGCCCTCGTAGCCCGGGATCGAGAAGCCGAAGTAAGGCGCGTCGCGCGAGATGTCCCAGTCGCGCAGCCCGTCGTCGACCCACCGCATCACATAGTTGCGGACCGCGGGCTGCAGCCTGGCCGAGCCGAGCCACTCGCGCAGGAAGCCCTCGAAGCGGCCGAGCGACACGAACAGGTGCTCCGAGTCGCGCAGCTCCGGCGGCGTCCCGCAGATCGCACAGCGCGGCTCCTTCAGCTCGGTCGGGTTGTACGTGTGGCCGCACTTCTCGCAGACGTCGCCGTACTGGTCGGTCGCGCCGCAGAACGGGCACGTCCCCTTGACGAACCGGTCCGGCAGGAACATCTGGTCCTTGGGACAGTAGAGCTGCCGCGTCGTCCGCGTCTCGATCTGCCCCGCCTCGCGCATCTTCTCGTAGATGAACTCGGCGTGGCGGCGGGTCTCGTCGGAGTGCGTGGTGTAGAAGATGTCGGAGCCGACGCCGAAGTCGCGGTAGACCTCGGCGTGCTCGGCGTGCATGCGCGCGACCAGGTCGGCCGGGGCCACGCCCTCACGCCGGGCCCGCAGCTCGATCGGCGTGCCGTGGGTGTCGACCGCCCACATGAAGATCACGTCCTCGCCGGCGAGCTTGCGGGCGCGCACGTGGACATCGGTCTGGATGTACTCGAGCAGGTGCCCGAGGTGCGGCGAACCGTTGGCGTACGGGAGAGCGGCGGTGACGAGGACGCGGCGCGGCATCGCGGCGCCTATAGCACGCTTCGCCCCGCCGCGGGACGATCACCGCGCCAAACGGGCGTTCCGGCCGTCAGGGCGTGGTCTCACCGGACTTGAGCGACTCGCGGGCGGCCGAGATCTGCGCCTCGAGGCCCTCGAGCTGCTCGAGCAGCCCCTTCGCGGTGTTGCAGCGGCGCTCCATCTGCGCCACGAGGTCGCCCACCTGGTTCGACAGCACCTGGACCAGCTCGGGGAACAGGTCGACGGCGGCGTGCCGCAGCACTCGCGGCGCCTGCAGCAGCGGCGTCACGTTGCCCGGCGTCTCCGAGGCCAGCGCGACCTTCGACTCGAGGATCTTCACCGTCTTGATGACGAGGTGGTACTCGCCCTGGATCCGCAGGTAGCCGAGGAAGCACAGCTCGATGACCCGCTTGCCGTCGCGGCCGACCGACATCGTCTCCTGCAGCGGTCGCGGGTGGATGTAGTCCATGCCGATCATCAGGCGTCCGAGCGCCTTGTCGATCGCCGAGATCAGCGCGTTGAGCTGGTCGGATCCCTCGTTGAGCCGCTGCGCGGCCTGCCCGAGCTGGTTCAGCCTCTCGTTCATCACATCCCCTCGTGTCTGCCCGTCAGGGCGAAAGGTCCGGCTCCCGCCGGGGCGGCGTCTGCCACCACGGCGACGGTAACGCCGCGGCGGTCGCGTCCACAAGCCGCGGCCTGCCGGTGGCCCTCGGCTCGGCCTTGCGCGCGCTCGGCCGGTTCCGCGCTCGCGGGCCTGCGCCGCCGCCGCTGCGCGCTCGCCGGGCGCCGAGCGCGTCCGCCGGCACTGGCGGACCTCGGGAGCTCCGCCCGGCGGCAGAGCCCGGCGCACCGTCGGCGATCGTGCCACCTCGACGCACCTGACAATGACTCGGGAGACATGTCCCCTCGAACATGCCCCTTCGCCCAGGCACAATGCACCATGCCCCTGCGGGCATGTCCTCCAGGCCAGGCGAACAGACGACCGCTCAGAAGTCGATGTTGTCCTCGACGCGGAGGTCGACCGTGTTCGACCAGCGGGGCAGCGACCCGTCGTACATCAGCGAGTAGGCGGCCTGGACCTCGAGCACGCGGCGGGTGTAGTTGGCGGTCTCGCGGAACGGGATCTCGGCGATGAACACGTCGAGCTCGAGCGGGACTGCGCCCTGGCCCTTGGCGGCCAGCCAGCGGGCGACGTTGAACGGGCCGCCGTTGTAGCTGGCGTAGGCCAGCGCGGCCTGGCCGTGGAACTTGTGCAGCAGCTCGGCGAAGTAGTAGGCCGACAGGCGGACGTTGTGCTCCTCGTCGAACAGCGCGTCGACGTCGAACGATTCGCCGAGGCGGGCCGCCAACTGCTGCCCGGTCCACGGCATGATCTGGATGGCGCCGCGGGCCCCCGACGACGACACCACGTGCCGGCGGAAGCGCGACTCGGTGTACATCAGCGCCCAGAGGTGGGTCGGGTCGAAGGCGCGGACCTCGGCCTCGCGCTCGACGGTCGAGCGGAACGCCCGCGGGTGCCAGCGCGCCTTGTACGGCCCGGCCGAGCTCGGCATCAGGCGGCTGCGGCGGTACGGCTCGTCGAGCGCCCACGTCAATGCGAACAGGCCCTCGCGCAGGGTCTCGCCGGCCCCGCGCTCGCGCACCAGCTTGCGCGCGTCCTTCGGCAGGCCGAGGCGCGGCTGCTTCCACGTCGACTTCCAGCTGAGGCCCACCACCAGGTCTTCGTGGCGCGGCACCCAGCCGCCGCGGTCGAGGCCCCACAGCGTCTCGTAGGCGTCGACGCCGACCCGCAGCTCGCGCCGCGCCTCGTCGAGCAGGCCGGCGGCGTGCAGCGCCGCGCCGCGGGCCAGCGCCGGGAAGGCCCAGCCGTACTCGCTCGCCAGCGCGTCGAAGGTCGCCTGCGAGTCCGCGAAGTCGGGCGGCGGGTTCGACTCCGCCGCCACCGGCGCGAGCGTCGGCGCCGGGCCTGGATCGACGCCGATGTCGAGCAGTCGCTGGCGCGCCTGCAAGCCGTAGTAGCCGAGCGGCTCCTCGGCGACGACCTGCCGCAGCAGGCGCTCGGCCTCCTGGCGATCGCCCGCGACCGCCTCGCCGCCGTCGTCGCCGACCGCCGCGCTCTTGCCGGCCAGCAGCGCCCGCGCGCGGAAGTACCGGGCCGCCCGCGCCTGATCGCCGGGCAGCTTGCGCTCGGCGGCGGCGAACGCCGCGGCCGCCGCGTCGAATTCGCCGAGGCGGAAGTCGAGCCAGGCGTCGAGCCACAGCCCCTCGCCGCGCTGGCGCTCCTTCGCCGACGTGCGCCCGAGCAGCTCGCGCGCCCGCTCGTAGCGGCCGCCGCGGACCGCCTGACGGATCGCCTCCCACAGCGCCGCCCGGCCCGCCCCGCCCTTGCGCGCGGCCTGTTCGGTCCAGATCTCCAGCGCCTCGTCGTAGCGGCCGGCCTTGTCGAGGCAGCGCAGCAGGTCGCTGCGCAGGTCGGCCGAGGCTGACTTTTTGTACAGGACCGAAAGGTCATCCGCGCACGTGCCGTAGTCGTGGGCGCGCGAGGCCGTGTACGCGCGCGAGCGCAGCGCCGCCTCGCGGAGCTGCGCCGAGCTCTTGGAATCTTCGACCAGGTCGGTGAGGACCTGGCGCGACAGCGCCATGTCGCGCGAGCGTCGGGCCGCCGCGGCGCGATCCAGCTGTTCGGCCGCCGTGTAGCGGATCGGGCGCCCGAGCTCGGCCAGCGCCGCCTCGGCGCTGGTGGCCGCCGCCGTGCCGGCGCGCTCGATGGCCACCGCGCGCAGCGCCCGGACGCCGTCGGCCGTCTTGCCCTCGCGGACGATCGCCTGCGCCCGCAGCAGCTCGAGCCCGGCCGCGTCGGGGTGCTCGGGGTAGTCGCGCAGCACCTCGGTCAGCGCCTTCACGGCGCGTCGCGCCGCCTGTTGCCTGGCGCCGGTCGAGCCGTCGACGCCCAGCGCCGCCATCGCCCGCGCCCGCGCGACCCGCATCGGCGCCGCGTTGCGCACCGGCTCGTGGTCGATCGCCCGGTCCCAGGCCGCCACCGCCTGCTTGCGCAGCTCGTCGGCCTCGGCGCCCGCGGCCGTCGCCGCCGCCTCGATCAGCGCCTGGGCGTACTCGTGCAGCACCACCTCGTGCGGCCACGACTTCGCCGGTCGGCGCTCCGCTGCCAGCTCGGCCAGCGCCTCGACGGCGACCCGCGGACGTCCCAGCTGGCGCGCCGCGCGGGCCGTCGTCAGGCGCTGCACCGCGGCTTGCAGCGAACCGGCGGTGGCCGGCTCGGCAGCCACGCGGGCGAGCGCCGCCTCCGGCTCGCCGCGGGCCAGCAGCGCGCCCGCCGAGACCTCTGCGGGCGCGGTCGTCGACGCGACCTCGGCCCGAGCGGTCTCGGTGGGGGTGACCGGCGGACGAGCGCTGAGCGGGATCTGATTGATCCCCGGATGCACCTGTTCGGCCTCGGGGGTGAGCGCCGCGGGCCGACAGGCGAGCAGCGCCGCGGTCGCCGTGCACAGCGACAGGGCAGACATCCGCTTCCGGTGGCTCACCAGCGCCATGGTCTCCTCTCCTCCGAAACTAGCACAGCCGCGCGAGTGCGCCGAGAAACCAGACCCCTTCCGTCGATCGCATGGGGCCTGTCCCCAGAGACCGGTGGGCGCAGGACCGATCCCGGCGAACCTCCGCAACATCCGCAGTCCGTCGCGCCGGCGTGCCCGGTCCGCGCGGGCCACCCACGGCCTCCTTTGTCGGCGCTGGCGTGGACCGCCCGGCCGTCGACCTCTCCCTCGCCGCGGACCTCACCTGCTCGCGCGTGCATCCGGTTCACGAACGCGGCGGCCTCCCGTCCGCGCCGCGAAGCCTCGCTCGCAGGTCCGCTCGTGCGCCCGGCCGGCCCGCGCGGGGGGCGATCTCTCGGCTGCCCGTCGCCGGCGCCCGGGGTCGATCGAGCCCCGCCGGCATCCGCGGCGCCCTCCGCGTTCGCACGCGCGACGGCCGGCGCGGACGGCTGGCGCGTTTGCGGCCCGGCCTGCGCCGATCATGACCGCGCTGCCGGCAAAACAACTGACAGTGGCGCGCGCGCGACATGACCTGAGGGACATGTCCCGAGTCATCCGGCGGAGTCTGAGCAGACCCGGAGGGCGGCGGCGATTCGCTGTAGTTCGCCGCATTTCGCCGCATCCCTCTCGCTCCGCAGCAGGCGCCGCGAGGCCGCGCGCTTCTGTGTGTGCGCAAGTGTTGGCCGCATGAAAGTCCGCCCCGCGGCGAAACTGCACCGGGCGATAATGTTGCCACCGCTGTGCTCGCTTTTTCGGTTTGACAAGCACCGGCGACACGGACAAGAATGGAAGCGTCGGTCGGTCCTCCTCTCTGCACCACGGTGCGTTCCGCTGCCGGCCGCGGATTCAAGCCCGAGTATCTCGGTCTTGATGGGTCGACGGCGGCGAGCCGTGGTGAGAGGAGGTCCGGTCGATTCGAGGTGTGTGTTGTTGAGGCGTGAGCGGGCACGGATGAGGACCGTGCCCGCTTTTTTTGTCCTCGTCGTGTTTGTGCCTACACCGTGATCTCGCGATCCTGGCCGGGCTCGCTCGCGTGTCCTGTCCCTGGGGACAGGCCCGGACGGCCGGCGCACGAGCTCCGGCCGCCGCGGGCGGGCGCGCTCACGGGGCCGCGAGCTTCAGCTCGTAGCCGCCCTTGCCCTTGGCCGACACGACCTCCCAGGTGTAGTGGCCGGCGCCGCCCTCGTAGCTGATCGACTCCTTGTTGGTCGGGCCCTCGGACTTGGCGACCTTGACCCACTTCGAGCCGTTCCACTTGTAGAGGTAGAGGTCGAAGTCGACGCCGTCCGGCCCGGTGAGACAGCCGGTGTGCGTGCCGCTCGATTTGCTGGAGTAGTAGGTGCCGTTCGGCTCCTGCTTCGAGTCGCCGGTGGCGCTCAGGCTGCCGCTGAAGGGCGTGCCCGAGCAGCTCCCGCCGTCGCCGCCGCCGCCGTCGCCACCACCGTCTCCGCCACCGCCGGCGGGGGCACCGGGCACGCCGACGGCCGTCCACGCGGCGTGCACCGCGGTCGCCGCCTCGGCGCCGTACAGGTCGGTCGCCGCCTGAGCCGTCGCGTTGCGGGCGTCCTGGAACTTCGCGTTCGAATCGAGGTAGTTCGTCAGCGCGCGGTAGAAGATCTGCGCAGCCTTCTCCATGCCGAGCGCCGGCACCTCGATGTTCGTCTTGTTGCGCGGATGCTTGCCGCCCTGCACCAGCAGGTAGAACGCGAGGTTGGCGATGCCCGAATTGATGTGCACGCCGCCGTTGTCCTGCTGACCGGTGTAACGCTCGGGGTAGTAATCGCGCGACGACCCGTCCTTGGTCGGGTTGGACATGTAGCGCATCGCGTCATTGGCGACCCCCGGCGTCCAGCAGGTCTCGGCGAGCAGCCAGGTCTTGTTCGACACGCCGTTCTTGTAGGCGTCGACGGCCGCGGCCATGATGTCCGACATCGCCTCGTTGAGCGCCCCCGACTGGTTCTGATAGACGAGGCTGGCCTCGTGCTGCGTGACCGCGTGGGTCAGCTCGTGGGCCACCACGTCGAGGTCCTTGGCGAAGGGGCTGGCGTATTTGCCGTCGCCGTCGCCGTACACCATCTGCTGGCCGTTCCAGAACGCGTTGACGTAGTTCTTGTCGAAGTGGACCGTCGAGTGGATGGTCGCGCCGCTGCCGTTGAAGCTGTCGCGCCCGAAGGTGGCCGAGTAGAAGTCGTAGGTCACGCCCGACAGCTCGTAGGCGGCCTTGGCGACCGAATCGTTGGTGTCGCCGCCCTCGCTGATCTCCAGCTTGCCCGGCAGCTTCTTGCCGTTGTTGGCGTCGTAGACCTTGCGGTTGCGGGCGTGGTGGATCTGCGGGTGACGGGCCACCAGCTCGCCGCCGAGGGCGTCGACGAACACGATGTCGCGCTGCGGGCCCTCGGCGTCGGCGTACTCGACCACCGCCTGCCACGCCAGCCGCGGCCCGGCGTCGGTCACCACGTAGACGAGCTCCGGCGCCTCCTCGCTGCTCCACTCGCGGGCCAGGCCGTCGGCCGCCGCCGCGATCGCCGGCTCGGGCTCGATCGTCGGCGCCAGCGGCAGCGCCTCGGCGGGCACGAAGCGCCCGCTGACCGCGTGGACCTGACCGCTGGCCGCGTCGGCGTGGACGGTGAGCCCGCCGCCGACCACCGGCAGGTCGTGCAGGTACTGCTGGAAGCGGACGTGGACCACCCCGAGCGTGTCGGTGGTGTCGCGGACCGGCTCGAAGTCGGCCTCGTCGGTGAGGCGATACACGGGCGCCAGCTCGGCCAGGTAGCCGCGGGCGGCCTCACGCACGTCGCCGCCGCCGGTCAGCGACCCGAGGTCCCCGGCGATGAAGCGCGGCACGCCGGCCTCGTCGGGCTCGACCATGTCGACGCGCGGCAGGCGGCTGATGGCCTGGCTCTGCGACCACACGAAGGTCGCCAGCTTCCCCGACGCGCGGGCCTTCGCCACCATGTCGGCGTCGAGCTCGAACGCGAATTCAGCGGTCGCGCCGGCAGTCTGCACGCCCCAGCGGTCGCCGTGACGGACCAGCAGGTCCTGCACGAGCGCCGGCCGCTCGTCGCCGCTGCGCACGGACACGCGGCTGAAGTCGATCGGGCCGTCGACCAGGTCGAAGCGCACCGCCCCGGCAGAGAGGTCGAGCTCGAGCACCTCACCTGGGCCGAGCGCCGCGACATCCTCGGCGGTGACGGTGCGGGACTCGGGATCGGCGGCGATCCCGCCCTCGTGACAGGCAGACAGCAGACAGGCGGAGACGGCAGAGACGATGACACGGCGCGCGGACATGAGACCCCCTGGGGTCATCGGACAGGATCTAAAGACCCTGGCCGAACGACCATGGTGAAAAGGACATTGCCGGAGAGGCAGCCTCAGGTCAGCTCACCTGAGACCGGACCACCATAGTCGTCGCCGCCTGCGCAGCGCAACCAAACACGCAGGGGTGGATCACGCCTTTCTGCGGTGAGACTGCGAGCACAGAGGACCCGCACGACCGGACTTCCGACGCGCGCAGACGAAAGCCGAATTACAAATTTTTCGCGCTCGAGACACGTTCTGAGCAGACTGGCCGCGATTGCTGAATCGGCGGTCATGGCGCCCGCCAGAAAATTGTAGATCAAATTACATATTCTTCCTCTATTGATAGCACCACCAGACACAGCAATGCCTGATCATCACACCAGGCTCACAGGTTTTTTCAGGGAAGAGATCTCCCTCTACTACGGACCGGCGGCAGTTCCGCCGGCATCTGCAGCATTCGGCGCGCGCCGCGACCACAGCCAGAATACCGGCACCCCCGACAGCACCAATGCGCAGTCGGCGAGGAACACCCGCGGCTGCGACGCCGCATAATTGGCGAGCAGGAACACCGAGGCGGCCAGGAACAGCAGCGGCACCACCGGGTAGCCGAAGGTCTTGTAGGGCCGCGGCAGATCGGGGCGCTTGCGCCGCAGCACGAACACGGCCGCCACGCTGAGCGCGTAGAACGGCCAGATCCCGATCACGAAGTGCTCGGCGAGCTCGGCGAAGCTGCGCACCGAGACGAACACGATGCCGAGCGCGGCGCTGAGGACGATCGCGGCCGAGGGCGTGCCGTGGCGCGGGTGGACGCGGCCCACGCGCTCGAAGAACAGCCGGTCCTCGGCCATCGCGTAGAACACCCGCGGTCCGGTCATCATCGAGCCGTTGAGCGTGCCGAACGTGCTGACCATGACCGCCGCCGCGACGAACGTAGTCCCGAGCGGACCGATCAGCGCCGAGGCCACCTCGGCGGCCACCAGCGGCGCCCCCGCCATGCGGTCCAGCGGGATCACGCGCAGGTACACGAGGTTGGCGGCGAGGTAAAGCGCGACGACCGCCGCGGTGCCGAGGATGAAGACTCGCGGCAACGCCCGCTGAGGATCACGCACCTCACCACTCACGAAACCGACGTCGCACCAGCCGTCGTAGGCCCAGAGGATCGCCACCATTGCCAGCACGACAGCGCCCCCGGTCTCCGGCGTCGCGGCCGCCGGCTCGGCGACCGGGGTGCCCGGCGACAGCAGCAGCCCGAGCGCGACCAGCCCGAGCAGCGCCGCGACCTTCAGCGCCGTGCTGACGTTCTGAACGATCGCCCCGAACTCGATGCCCCGGCGGTTGACCGCCGCGACGACCGCGATCATGGCGACCGCCACCAGCTGCGCCCGCGACAGCGGCCCCAGCGCCGGGGCCCCGCCCGCGACCCCGAAGGTGCGCAGCAGGTACTCGGCCGAGGTCACCGCGATCGCCCCGTAGGCGGCCGGCCGCAGGATCAGCAGCTCGGCCCAGCCGAACAGGAACGCCGGCAGCTTGCCGAACGCCTCCCGCACGTAGACGTAGATGCCGCCGCTGCGGGGATAGAGGATGGCCAGCTCGGCGACGGTCAGCGCGCCCGCGAGCGCGACCACGCCGCCGGCGATCCACGCCGCCATGAACAGCGCCAGGTCGTCGATGTGGCCGGCGATGACCGCCGGGGTGCGGAAGATGCCGCTGCCGATCGTCGAGCCGACCAGCACCGCGACGGTGCTGGCGAGCCCGAGCTTGCGGGGGAGCCGCTCGCCCCAGGGGTCGGGGGCCTGCATGGGCGACAGATAGCGCAGTTCGGCGGGCGGCAGAAGTTCCTCGCGCGAACGCCCGGGTCCGGGCGTGCGCGGCTGTCTCATGGGTCATCCGCGACGCTCGCCGGCCCCCGACCTCGCCGCCGTGGCCCCGACACCTTCTATAAAATGTTTAAACGCCGAGGCCCGGCGGGTGCCGGGCCTCCTGTCTTTCGAGACATGCTGTCTTTCGAGACAGCCAGTGACGCGTCAGCCCGGCTCGAGGACGAACGGGTAGGAGACGATGACCGAGCCGCCGCCTTCGGGCTTGGGGAAGGTCCAGCGCTTGACCGCCTGGGCGATGCAGGAGCCGACGGCCGGGTCCTTCATCGTGCTCTCCTGGACGACCGCGGTGGGCACCTTGCCGGTGCCGCCGATGGTGAACTGGACGGCGACGCGGCCCTTGGCGTTGGGGTCACGCGCGAGGGCCTGGTTGTAGCAGTAGCGGACCTCGTTGATGTGGGCGCGGACGATGCGGCGGATGATGTCCTTGTCGAGCGCGCCCTGGACCTCGGCCTTGGCCTGACGGACCGTGGGGACGCGGGTGCCGCGGCCGCCGAAGCCGGCGCCGGCGCCGCGGCCGTAGCCGGAGCCCGTGCCGCCGCCGCCGCCCTTGCCGATCAGACCCGTGTTGCCGAGGCCGATCGTGCCCTCGCCGGTGCCACCGCCGCCGCGGCCGGTGCCGACCAGGCCGAGGCCGCCGACGCCGTACGCCTCACCGATCTCCGTGCCGGTGAGGCCGCCCCACACGTCCGCGTCGTCGTTGCCGACCGCGAACGCGCCGCCGTACGGCGAGGCGAGGAAGTGACCGCTCTCGGCGCTCATGACCCCGAGGATGCCGGCCTGGCGCGCGGCCATGTCGGGGTCGAAGTTGCGGGCCATCTGCGGGATGGCGTCCTTGGGGCCCTTCATCGCGTAGAGGCCGGACTTGTTCTTCGAGGTGGGCTTGCCCATCTTGCCCTCCTCGCCCTTGTGACGCTGACCGGTGCCGCCGGCCTCGTCGTCGGAGTTCTCCATGTCCTCCGGCGGCGGCTCCTCCTCCTCCGGCGGCTTGTCGGGCTGGTTCAGGTAACCGACGAAGCGGTTCTCCTCCATCATCTCGTCGAGGCTGAGGTTGCCGGCCTCGTTGGGGATGAGGTGCGTCAGCACGAGCAGGCTGCCGATGACGACGAACGAGGCACCGTTGTACAGCCAGAACGGCTTGTCGGTCTCGCTGCCGCCCTTGATCACCGCGCCCGGCGCGACCGAGTTCACGTAGAAGGTGACGTCCTGGTACTTGACCCGCGCGGTCGCTCCGGGCGGCAGCGGGAAGCTGTACGACGAGCCCTGCGAGCCCGCGCGACCGGTCGCGACCAGCTGCTGCAGCGCGATCGTCTGGCCGTCGAAGGTGACCTCGCCGCTCATGTTCTGCGTGAAGTTGAGCGCGAACTCGTGGTCGCTGCCGCGGACCAGCGGGAAGCCGGTGGGCTCCGGCAGACCGGCCGGCGGCACGTGGAACGACGCCCCGTGGCCCTCGCCGATCGTGAAGTTCTTGTTGACGTAGTCGCCGGTGCGGATGAGGCCCATGCTGAACGGCACGAGGCCCGCGATCGCCAGCAGCATGCCGATCGCCGCCAGGCCGTTTCCGGGCGGGGTCGGCCGCGGCGTGCCCTGCTCGATCGACTCCTGGACCTTCTTGCCGTAGGCGGCCCAGTCCTGGTTCACGTCGCTGAAGAACACCGCCGCGCCGGCGACCAGCATCACCCCGCCGATGGCGAGGAACAGCGGCGCCTGCGACTTGCGGTTCTTCAGCTGGCCGACGTGCTGCACGTCGAGCACCGTCGTGCCGTACATCGCCACGACCTCGGCCACCCGCGAGCCGTTCTGATTCTCGACCTCGCTGAGGTCGATCTGGATCGGGGCGCGCGTCGCCATCGGCGCGGCCACCGGCGCCGCCGCCACGGCCGCCGCCACCCCCACCGGCGCCGCCACCTGCGCCGGCGCCGGCGCGGCCGCGACCTGCTGCTTCAAGAAGCCGACCTCGAGCCGGTACGGCCCGAAGTTCAGGGCGTCGCCGTCGTGCAGCACCGCGTTCTTGTCGATCCGCTGGCCGTTCAGCACGGTCCCCGCGGCGCTCCCGAGATCGATCACCCGCACCTCTTCGCCGGACACCTCGATCACGGCGTGCATGCGGGCCACGGCCTCGTCATCCAAACAGACGTGGCTACTCTTGAGTTTTCCGATCTTGATCACGTCTTGCGTCAGCGTCTGCGTGTCGACGAGCTGATCGCCGTAAAACACTTTGATGGCGAGCGTCTTCGTGGTTGTCATCGTCCTTGCCCCGGTCGTGTGGCGCCTCGGACACGCCGCTTTGGGGCTTGTTCCCGAGGCCCGCGAGCTTTTTTCGCGCTCGCCGGGCCGTCTGCGCCGGCGCACCTCCGCGCGCGGACTCGACCCTCGCCGCCGTCGCCGCTGCGGCCACGCGTCCGCGGCCTGCGGCCGCCTGCGCCGGCTTCGTGATACCGTGGCTGCAGGCGTCGATCGTGCCCCGATCCGGGCGCGTACGCCTGCGGCCCCTCTCCCGCTCCGGCCCCGGCATGACCTCCGAACCCGCGCCCCCCTCCCCCTCCGGTCCGAGCCCGATCCTCACCCTCCGGATCAGCGTCCGCGGGCTCTACGACAGCTGGACCCACTGTCAGCGGCTGGCCGATTACATCGCGCGCTTCGTCGCCTCCGATCGCTTCGACCCCGAGCAGCTGACCACGCGGCTCTCCACCTATCTCAACGAGGTGCTCGAGTACGTCTTCCGCGCTCGCCCGGGCGACGGCGAGATCGTGGTCGAGGTCGGGCGCACCGACGAGCACGTCATCGCCGAGCTGACGATGCCGGCCGACGAGGCGCTGGCCGCCCGGCTGCGCGACGACCTCGGGCGGGTCTCGCAGCCGGACGCGCGCGCGCGCTACGAGGCCGAGTTCCAGGCGATGCTCACGCGCGCGCCGGCCGAGGCGGGCCTGCTCGAGCTGGTCGCGCTGCACGGCGTCAAGCTCGGGCTCCGCGAGGCCGGCGGCGCCGGCGTCATCGTCCTTACTGTCCCGCATGAGTGAGCCGAGCTGGGTATGGAGAACGAGCAACCGTTTTCGATCCGCTTCCACGAGAACGACCAGGAGGTCGCGCTCGCGGGGTCGCTGCGCCCGGCCGGGCCCGAGGACTTCGCGCCGGTGCGCGCCCACCTCGACCACGCCGCCGACGCCGTGCGCGGCGTCCTCTACCTCAACTTCAAGCGCCTGCGTTACCTCAACCACACCGGCTTCGTCGAGCTCGCGCGCTTCATCGCCGCCTGCGCCCAGCGCCACCCCGCGCTCAAGCTCAAGCTCGTCGTCTCGAGCGTGGTCCCGTGGGCCCCGCTGCGCTTCGGCTTCCTCGGCGCGCAGTTCGGCAACACCATCGTCGAGCAGTACGACAGGGCGTTTTACCCCGGCCAGGGCGTGATCGAGAACGATCAGCTGGTGCCGGTGCTGCGGACCCAGACTAACATCGTGTGGTCGCACGAGCGCGAGCTGCTGCGCCGCCACGGCCTCGGCAAGCGCATGCGGATCGCCGACATCTGCTGCGGGATCGGCGACTTCGCGGTGCTCGTCTACAAGGAGTTCGAGCCCGAGTACATCGTCGGCGTCGATCACTCGCGGCCGTTCCTCCAATACGCGCAGCAGATCGCCCGCGAGTTCGGCATCACCGACATCGAGTATCAGTTCGGCGACGCGACCCACCTGTTCTTGCCGTCGAACAGCTTCGACTTCGTCACCTCGCGCCTGGCGCTGCAGATCTTCAACGATCCGGCCAGCATCTTGCGCGAGCTGGTGCGGATCTGTAAACCCGGCGGGCGGGTCTACCTGACCAACGAGATGACCGCGCACAACTACGGCTACCCGCGCCACGAGTCGGTCACGTGGACGTACCAGCAGGCCGTGAAGATCGCCCAGAGCCTCGGCATGGACATGAACTTCGGGCCGAAGATGTTCTCGCAGCTCACCGACATGGGCCTCGAGGACGTGCGCATGGAGCAGCTCCCGATCACCAACAACAACACCGCGATCGACGACTTCGCGCGGGTGATCGAGAGCTGGGAGGAGTACGTCACCGGCGAGCTCTCGGCGGCCACGCAGCAGCCGCCCGAGGTCGTCGAGCGCCTGCGCATGGGCTTCCGCGATCACGTGTACGCGATCCGCAGCCGCCGCGGCTTCGCCACCTGGCCGATCTACGTCGCCTCCGGCCGCAAACCCGAGCGTTGACGCCGCGCATGGCCATCACGGGCTCCAGGTTCCGCACCAAGTTCGTCCTCGTCGCCGGGGTCGGGCTGGTGATCGGCCTGACGCTCGCCGCGCTGGCCTCGCTGCAGGGCATCCGCTCGCTCGGCGGCGACGCCTCCGACGAGATCCGCAACGGCCTCGAGCGCGCCAGTCGCGAGTACCTCACCAATCACATCGAGGACACCGCGCGGCGGGTCGAGTTCTACCACGGCCGCGCGCGCGCCGAGCTCGGCGTGCTCGCGGCCGTCGCCCAGACCTTGATCGACCAGCAGGACGCGCTCGCGCCGCTGACCGCCGCCGCAGCCACGACCTCGCCGCTGCGCGACGCCCTGGTCTACGACCCGGCCGGCGACTGGTCGCAGACCGCTGAAGGCGAGCCCTCGGCGGTCGCCGTGTGGGGCTACCTGCACGCCCCGGCCGACCCGAACAAACCTGGCCTTCGGGACATCAAGCCCGAGGTCCGGGCCGCCGTCGAGCGCACCGCCCTGCTCGACCTGCTGCTGCCGCCGCTCCTCCAGCACGGGGCCGAGAAGCAGGCCATGTACTTCATCGGCCCCGCGGGCGCCGAGTACCTGCGGATCGCGCCGTGGGCCGACGCGGCCGGCCACGCCGACAAGCAGTACCCCGGGCACAACGCCAGCCCGTTCTGGAGCTTCTACTTCCCCGGCATCGTCGAGGGCTGGCAGCGCTGGATCGGCGACCCCGCGCGCATGCGCGACCCCGCCGCGCAGGTCACCGGCACCTCGCCGTACACCGACGCGGGCGGCAGCGGGGCCATCATGACCCTGTTCCAGCCGCTGTGGGACGTCTCGCGCACGCGGTTCGCCGGGGCCGTCGGCGTCGACGTCACGCTCAGTCAATTGATCCGCCACGTCCAGGACCTGCAGCTCGCCAGCTCGGGCTTCGCCTTCCTCGCCCAGGAGAACGGCAACGTGTTCGCCGTCAACGACGACGGCAAGGACATCCTCGGCCTGCAGCAGATCAGCGGCTCGTCGGGCGCCGGCGTCGACATCTTCCAGCAGTTCCTCCATCAATCGCGCGACCCGGCGATCCGCGCCCTCGCGCTGCCGAGCGGCGACGCCGTCGATTACCGCGACCCGGTAGCGATCGGCGGCCAGGACTACGTCGTCGTGCTCAAGCGGCTCGAGCCGTTCAACGCCTGGTCGGGCTCGGCCGACATCAAGCCCGAGCGGTGGACGCTGGGCTTCGTCGTCCCGGCCGCCGAGATCTACAGCTCGCTGATCAACGCCCAGGCCACCATCGCCGCCAGCAGCCGCGGGATCCTCACCAGCCAGATCGTCATCACGCTGGTGGCGCTCGCGGTGGTGATGCTCGGGATCTTCCTGGTCTCGCGGCGCATGACCAGCGCGCTGTCCGACCTCGCCGCCGGCGCCGGCAAGATCGCGCAGAAGGACTACGACGTGCGCGTCGACGTGCGCAGCAGCGACGAGTTCGGCGCGCTCGGCCGCGCCTTCAACCAGATGGCCGCGGAGATCCGCGCGTATACGCACAACCTCGAGAGCCTGGTCGAACAGCGGACCGCCGAGCTGCAGCGGGCCAGCCGCGAGATCATGGCGCTGAACGAGCGGCTCAAGCAGGAGAACCTGCGGCTCGGCGCCGAGCTCGACGTCGCCCGGCGCTTGCAGCTGATGGTCCTGCCGCCCGACCGCGAGCTGGCCGAGCTCGACGGCCTCGAGGTCGCCGGCTACATGCGCCCGGCCGACGAGGTCGGCGGCGACTACTACGACGTCCTGCGCCACGCCGGCGGCGTCAAGATCGGCATCGGCGACGTCACCGGGCACGGCCTCGAGAGCGGCGTCTTGATGCTGATGATCCAGACGGCGGTGCGCACCCTGCAGGCCGCGGAGGAGCGCGACGCGGAGCGCTTCCTCAACATCGTCAACAAGGTCCTCTACCAGAACATCCAGCGCGTCGGTCTCGACCGCACCGCCACCCTGGTCCTGCTCGACTACTCGCAGGGGGTGCTCCGCCTCACGGGGCAGCACGAGGAGGCCGTGGTCGTGCGGCGGGGCGGCTCGATCGAGCGCATCGACACCGTCGACCTCGGCATGCCGGTCGGGCTCGAGGTCGACATCGCCACGTTCATCGCCCACACCGAGCTGCGGCTGTCGCCGGGCGACGTCGTCGTCCTGTACACTGACGGCATTACCGAGGCGGAGGACATCCACGGCGAGCAGTACGGGATCGAGCGCCTGTGCGAGGCGGTGCGCCGCGTGCACGAGCGGACGGCGGCCGAGATCAAGCAGGCGATCATCGACGACGTCATGCGCTTCATCGGCGCGCAGAAGGTCTTCGACGACATCACGACGGTGGTGATCAAGCGGCGCTGAGGCGCCCGAGGCGGACGGAGAGTATGGACGGCATCATCGGCGAGTACAGGGAGCCCACGGACGCTGGACCGCGCGTCACGCTCGTGTTCTACCCCGGGGCGTTCCCGGTGAAGTGGAACCAGTGCAGCGTGGCGGCCGACTTCTTCGCCGAGTACTTCGCCGACGTCGGCGCCAGCGGGCTCGTCGAGGAGGCCGAGCGGCGCGACTTCGTCGGCAGCGTCGGCTACGTGCTCAACGAGCTGATCGAGAACGCGGTCAAGTTCTGCGCCGGCGGCACCGTCGTGATCGACGCCGGGGTCGAGGCCGGCGAGTTCGTGGTGGTCGTCAGCAACCAGATCGTCGGCGCCGCGGTCGACGGGCTGCGCGTCAAGTTCGCCGAGCTGCTCGACGGCGATCCCGCGGAGCTCCTGATGCAGCGCGTCGAGGAGAACGCCGCCAACCCCGAACTGACGACCTCGGGCCTGGGATTTCTCACCATGCTGTCGGACTACAAGGCCCGGCTCGGCTGGCGCTTCGACCCCGCGCCTGGCAATCCTGACAACGCGCTCCTCAAGACCACCGCCCGGCTACAGGTGAAATCCCCATGACGGATACAACTTCGCGACCCTCCGGGTCTGACACCGACATCAAAGGCCCCGGCTATCGCGTGTGGTTCGACGCGCCCTCGCGCACGATCCACTTCGAGGGCGTCCTCCGCCTCAGCACCAGCGAGTACAAGCCGATCGAGGACATGCTCGACCGCGTCCTCCTCGAGAGCCCCGCGCTCGGCCTGCGCATGACCGAGCTGGCGTTCCTCAACAGCTCGGGCATCAACATGCTCTACAAGTTCGCCATCGCCGCGCGCAAGAAGGGCGACACCGAGATCAAGGTCCACGGCTCGTCGACCATCCCGTGGCAGGGCAAGTCGCTGCCCAACCTCAAGAAGTTCCTGCCGCCCATCGTCATCGCGCTCGATTGACGGCGCCGCCCGCATGCTCCCGGAAGACCCGCGCTGGCGGCAGCTGCTCGCCGACCCCGAGGCCGCGGCCACGCTCCTGGCCGACGCGGCCGCGCGCGCCGAGTTCGTGGCCGCCGCCGCCGCGCTGCAGGCCGAGCACGACGACCTCGTGATGCTGCACGACTCCACGCTCGAGCACGCCAACGAGATCGAGGAGCAGCTCGCCGTCAAGATCGAGCAGGTCGAGGCGCTGGTGGTCGAGCTCGAGCTGCGCAACGCCTTCATCCGCCAGGTGTTCGGCCGCCACGTCACCGACGAGGTCGTCAACACCCTGCTGGCCTCGCCCGAGGGCCGCCAGCTCGGCGGCGAGCGGCGCACGCTGACGATCCTGATCTCCGACCTGCGCGGCTTCTCGACCCTGTGCGAGGGGCTGGGCCCCGAGCAGGTGGTGGCGATCCTCAACATCTACCTCGGCGCCATGGCCGACGTCATCGGCGAGTACCGCGGCTCGATCAACGAGTTCATCGGCGACGCCATCCTCGCCGTGTTCGGCGCCCCGGTGCCGCAGGAGGACCACCCCGAGCGCGCGGTCGCCTGCGCGATCGCCATGCAGCGGGCCATGGGTCGCGTCAACGCCGAGCTGGCCGAGCACGGCCTGCCCGCGCTCGAGATGGGCATCGGCGTCCACACCGGCGAGGTCGTGGTCGGCAACATCGGCTCCAACCGGCGCGCCAAGTACGGCGTGGTCGGCCGCCACGTCAACCTCACCTCGCGGATCGAGAGCTACACCGTCGGCGGCCAGGTCCTGATCTCCGGGTCGGCCGCCGAGGCCCTCGGCGACCGCCTGCGCACCCGCGGCAGCTTCGAGGTCCGGCCCAAGGGCGTGCGCGAGCCGATCACGATCCACGACGTCACCGGCGTCGACGGCCCGTTCGCCATTCACATGGCCGAAGAGACATCCCAGTGGCGCGCCCTGGCCGAGCCGCAGCGGCTCAGCTTCACCGCGCTCGAGGGCAAGGACACCGGCGGCCAGGAGAACCCCGCCGTGCTGGTCGCGTACGACGACCTGCACAACGCCGAGCTGCACGTCACGACCGTCGTGCCCCTGCGCTCCGATCTCAAGCTCGTGCTGGCCGCCCTGCCCGGCGTCGACGCCTACGCCAAGGTCGTCGCCTCGACCGCCGGCCGCGTGGTCGTCCGCTTCACCGCCCTGCCCCGCGCGCTCACGGAGCTGCTCGAGGGCCTGCCGCTGCGGGCGTGAGCGGCGGCTCGATCCCATGACCTCCGGGACATGCCCTTCCGGGCATGTCCCATGGGCCATGACCGGCGCTCACTCGCGGCGCGCCAGCAGCGTCACGTGCGTGTCGCTGGCCGCGTGTTGCTCGTCGAGCGGCTCGTCGATGTCGATGATCACGCTCTCGCCGCCCGACGACGTCGGCGCCGCGCTCGGCGGGGCGCTGCGCGGCGGGGGCGGCGCGGACGGGCGATCGGCCAGCAGCGGCATCCTGGCGCTGCGGCTCTCGATGCCGGCGAAGCGGGCCGCGAGCGTGCGCACGAACGCCCCCATCCACGGCTTCATCGACGTCAGCTCCTCCTCGATCAGGTCGCTGGTGATCTTCGTCAGCGTCGCCTCCTCGACCACCAGCACGCTGGCGGTCCGGCGCGACGCGGCGAAGATCGAAGTCTCGCCGAACACGTCGCCGGGCCCGAGCCAGCGCAGCGACACGTGGTGCCCGCCCTCGAGCTTGTAGACCTCGAGCCGGCCGCCCAGCACGATGTAGGCCGCGTCGCCGATCTCGCCCTCGCGGATGACGTGGTCGCCGGCGGCGAAGCGGACCGTCTGGAAGCTGCCGCTGCCGCGCAGCAGGCGGACGATGTCCTGCTGGAGCGCCGCCACGCTGGCGTAGCGGTCGTCGGGGTCGCGGCGCAGCGCCTTCATGACGATGCGGACCAGCTCGCGCGGGAACGGCACCGCCACGTGCGAGTCGGGCGGCGCGATGTTGCCCTGCTGCGCCAGTAGCAGCGCGTCCATCGCCGTCTTGGCCTGGTAGGGCGGCTTGCCGGTCATCACCTCGTACAGCAGCGCGCCCATCGAGAACACGTCGGAGCGCTCGTCGAGCGAATGGCTCATCGCCTGCTCCGGCGACATGTACGACGGCGTGCCGAACACCAGCCCGTCGGTCTCCGACGGCGGCAGCGGCGGCAGGGCGTCGCGGACCCACTGGCTCTCGTCGGCACCTGGCCGAAGGGGCAGCAGCTGCGCCCCGCCCCAGTCCATCAGGTAGACCTGGCCGTACGCGCCGACCATCACGTTCGCCGACTTGAGGTCGCAGTGGATCACCCCGCGGCTGTGGGCGAACGACAGCGCGTCGCACACCTTGACGAAGATCTCGAGCCGGTGGACCAGGCGCTCGTGGTCGGTCGCCGCCTCGCCGGCGATCATGGCCTTCAGGCTCTGGCCCTCGACCAGCTTCATCGTGAAGTAGACCTGGCCCTGCTCGTCGCGGCCGAGCTCGTGGATCGGCACGATGTTGGGGTGGTCGAGCTGGCCGGTGACCTGGGCCTCGCGCAGGAACCCGTGCACGAGGATCAGGTGCTCGTAGGTCCGCGCGTGCATGGTCTTGGCGGCCATCCGCCGCTGCAGCACCTCGTCGAACGCGAGCCTCACCGAGCCCATGCCGCCGCGGGCCAGCTCGGCGCCGAACGACAGCCGCGGCACCTGGTCGGGCAGCGCCGCCGAGATCAGGGCCTCGAGCCGCTCCTCGTACGAGAGCGGCGAATCGCGGTCGAACAGCCGATCGAGCGCGACGCTGGGGGACGAGCCTCCGGGGCGGCGACTGGGCATGCGCCGTCACGATACAATGGCGCCTCGGCGGTGGTACACCGGGGAGTCCATGGACCTGCGCGCCGCCCTCGTCACGCTTCGCCTGCGCCACCCGTTCGGTCTGTCGCGCGGGACCGTGAGCGAACTGCCGAGCCTGCTGGTGCGCCTCGAACCCCCGGGATCGCCGGACGGTCGCGAGCGCCGCGGCCTCGGCGAGGCCGCCCCGGTGCGCTACCTCGGGCAGTCGGCGCCGGCGGCGGCCCCGCTGGCCGTCGCCATCGCCGCCGAGCTCGATCCGGCGATCCTCGGCGACCCGCGCGCGATCACGGCCGCTGGCGCGCGCATGCGCGAGCTCGCCCCGGCCCACTCCGCGGCCCGCTGCGCCGTCGACACCGCGCTGTGGGACGCCGCCGCGCGGGCCCGGGATCTGCCGCTCGCCGACTGGCTGGCCGACCCCGACGTGCTCGATCGGGCAGGTGTCGACGGTCATGTCCTTTTGGCCACATCGGGGGCGGCCGTGACCTCGTACACGATCGCGCTCGACGAGCTGCCGGCGATGGCCGCCCGGGCGGCCGCGGCCGCGCACTTGCCGGTGCTCAAGATCAAGCTCGGGCGCGCCCGTGAGTTCGACCGCGCGGCGGTGCGTGCGGTCGCGGCCGCGGCCCCGCGGGCCCGCCTGCGGGTCGACGCCAACGGCGGCTGGACCCCGGAGGACGCCCGCGCGCTCATCCCCCTGCTGGTCGACCTCGGGGTCGAGCAGCTCGAGCAGCCGCTGCCTGCGGGGCGGCCCGACCTGCTCGCGGCGCTCGCGCGCGACTCACCCATCCCGATCTACGCCGACGAGGACGTGCAGGGGCCGGACGACGTGATCGCCCTCGCGGGCGCCGTCGCCGGCGTCAACATCAAGTTGATGAAGTGCGGCGGGATCTCGCCCGCGCTGGCGATGATCGCCGCGGCCCGGCGGGAGGGCCTGCGCGTGCTCCTCGGCTGCATGATCGAGACCCGCGTCGGGCTCGCCGCCGCCAGCGCCCTGTCCCGTCTCGCCGACGAGGCCGACCTCGACGCCCACATGCTCACGCTGGACGACCCCATGCCGCCGGGCAGCCAGGACCGGCTCGCGCCCGAACTGCCGCGGCCCCGCGGCCCCGGCCTCGGCGTCCCGCCGGGGGCGCTGCCCGCCGAAGCGACCGCGGGCCGGCCCGCGTGGCATAATCCGCTCGCTCCCTTGAACTCCGACGAGCCCCAGGCCCGCGCTTCGCTGCCGGCGACGCTACCTGTCCCTGAGGACATCCTTCCGCGTCCCCTCGGCCGCTACGAGCTGGTGCGTCGGGTCGGCTCGGGCAGCATGGGCGTCGTCTACGCCGCCGTCGACCGCGACAGCGGCCGCACCCTCGCGCTCAAGACCCTGCACAAGCTCGACCCCGGCGCGCTGTTCCGCCTCAAGAACGAGTTCCGCAGCGCCGCCGGCCTGTCGCACCCCAACCTCGTCAGCCTCTACCAGCTGGTCTCGCACGCCGACGAGTGGTTCATCACCATGGAGTTCGTCGACGGCGTCAGCTTCGTCGATTATGTCCGTCAGGACATGTCCGAAGAGCCAGACGCGCGCGACGCCGGCCGGCTGCACGAGCGGCTGCGGCCGGCCCTGCTGCAGCTGGCGGCCGGCGTCAGCGCCCTGCACGCCGCCGGCAAGCTGCACCGCGACCTCAAGTCGTCGAACGTGCTCGTCACGCCCGAGGGCCGCGTCGCGATCCTCGACTTCGGCCTCGCCGCCGACGACGTCGCCGAGGGCGGCGAGGACGGCCTGCTCGGCACCCCGGCGACGATGGCGCCGGAGCAGGCCGCCGGCAACCCCGCCACGCCCGCGAGCGACTGGTACGCCGTCGGCGTCATGCTCTACGAGGCGCTCACCGGCCGCCTGCCCTTCACCGGCCCGCCGCTGCTGATCCTCCACGCCAAGCAGCACGACGATCCGGCCCCGCCGGAGCAGCTCGCGCCCGCCGTCGATCCGGCGCTGTCGACCCTTTGCATGGGCCTGTTGCGGCGCGACCCGGCGACGCGGCTCGGCGGGGCCGACATCCGTGAGGCGCTCGGCGAGGCCCCGCTCGGCCCGGCCGAGAGCGGCGCCCGCTTCGTCGGCCGCGACGATCTCCTGTCGGCCATGCGCGACGCGTTCCAGCTCGCGCTCGCCGGCTCGCCGGTGTGCGTGTACGTCCGCGGCCGCTCCGGCATCGGCAAGACCGCCCTCATCGATCGCTTCATCGCCGAGCTGCGCCGCACCGACCGCGCCTTCGTCCTCCAGGGCCGCTGCTTCGAGCGCGAGAGCGTGCCGTACAAGGCCTTCGACAGCGTCCTCGACGCGCTCGCGCAGCACCTGCGGCACCTGCCCGCCGAGGAGGCCGCGGCCCTGCTGCCGCGCGAGATCCACGAGCTCACCCGGCTGTTCCCCGTGCTCGCGCGCGCCGCCGTGGTCGCCGATCTGCCGCAGCGCAACTTCGCCGCCCCCGACCCGCAGGAGGCCCGGCGGCGGGCCTTCCGCGGGCTCAAGGAGCTGCTGGCGCGGATCGCCGATCGCCGCCCCCTGGTCCTGCGGATCGCCGACTTGCAGTGGGGCGACGAGGACAGCGCGCGCCTGTTGGCCGAGCTGTTGTCGCCGCCCGATCCGCCGGCGCTGTTGTTCATCGGCTCGTACCGGATCGACGAGGACGACGCGCCGATGCTGCGCGAGCTCCGGCGCCTCGGCGCGCGGCCCGAGCTCAAGGCGCTGGTCCGCGATCTGCTGGTCGAGCCGCTGTCGGCCGAGCAGGCCGAGGAGCTCGCGCTGGCCCGCCTCGGCCGCGACACCGACGGCACCCGCGCCGACGCGCGCCGGATCGCCGCCGAGTCGGGCGGCAACCCGCTGTTCGTCGAGGAGCTCGCGCGTCACGTCGCCGGTCACCGCGGCGCCGCCCCGCCCGAGGTCTCGCTCGACGCCGTCGTGCGCACGCGCCTCGCCGGCCTGCGCGCCGCGGGTCGTCGCCTGCTCGAGATCGTCGCCGTCGCCGGGCGGCCGATCCCCGCCAACCTCGCCTTCTCCGCCTCGGGCGTCACCGATCGCTCCATCCTCGGCGAGCTGCAGGCGCAGCACCTGCTGCGCACGCTGGCCACCCGCGGCGGCGACACGGTCGAGTGCTATCACGACCGGATCCGCGACACCGTGCTGGCCCAGCTCGGCGCCGATCACCTGGCTCGGCTGCACCGCACCCTCGCCGACGCGCTCGCCCAGTCCGCCGACGACCCCGAGCTGCTCGCGCATCACCTGCACGCCGCCGGCGCCCTCCAGGAGGCCTTCGCCGCCGCCGTCGCCGCCGCCGAGCGGGCCGCGGCCGCGCTCGCGTTCCACCGCGCCGCCCAGCTCTACGAGCGCGCCCTCGCGTGGGCCTCCGATCTGCCCGACGACGAGCGCCGGGCCCTGCTGCGCCGCCGCGCCGACGCGCTCGCCCAGGCCGGGCGCAGCGCCGCCGCCGCCCCCGTCTACGCCAGCGCGGCCGAGGGCGCCGCCCCGGCCGAGTCGCTCGAGCTGCGCCGCCGCGCCGGCGAGCAGTTCCTCGTCAGCGGCAACATCGACCAGGGCATCCGGCTGCTGCGGCCCGCGCTGGTCGAGGTCGACCTCGGCTACCCCGCCACACCTGGCCGGGCGAACATGTCCATCATTACACGTTCGACCCAGCTCAGCCTGCGCGGGCTCAACTTCGTCAGCGTGCGCGAGGACCAGGTCCCGCCGGCCGACCTGCTGCGCCTCGACGTGTGCCTGTCGGCCGCCGTCGGCCTCGCCTTCGTCGATCCGATCCGCGGCTACAGCTTCTTCCAGCGCGGGCTGCTCCTGGCCCTTCAGACAGGTGAACCGCAGCGGATCGCCCGCGCCCTCGCCGGCGTCGGCGCGATGGTCGTCAGCCGCGGCACCGCCAACGCCGTCGGCCGCGGCACCACCCTGTTGAAGGAGGCGCGCCGGCTGGCCGAGCAGCTGTCGGACCCGCGCCTGCTCGGCCTGTGCGAGATCATCGACGGCCTCTCCGACGTCTCGCTCGGCCGCTGGCGGCGCGCGCTCGAGCGCAACGAGCAAGGCGCCCAGATCCTCCTCGACCGCTGCGTCGGCGTCGGCTGGGAGCTCGACGTCTCGCGCATGAGCTCGATGCGCGCGCTGTACATGCTCGGCGAGCTCGCCGAGCTCGGCGGCCGCGCCCACGCCTGGCTGCGCGAGGCCGAGGAGACCGGCGACCTGTGCGGCGAGGTCTGGTCGTCGCTCTACAGCGCCTACGGGCTGCTCAGCGCCGACGACATCCACAGCGCCCGCGACCGCGTCCGCAACACCATGCGCCGCTGGACCCGCGACGGCTTCCACTTCCAGCACATGCTCGCGCTCGTGCTCGAGACCTTCTGCGACCTGTACCAGGGGCAAGGCGGCGCCGCGTGGCAGCGACTGGCCGAGAACTGGGTCGCCGTCGAGAACTCGTACATCCTCGGCTGGCAGGGCCAGCGGATCGTCTTCCTCCACGCGCGGGCCCTCGCCGCCATCGCGGCCGCGCGCGAGCAGCCGCACAACGCCGGCGTCCTGCTCGCCGCCGCCGAACGCGACGCCGCCCAGCTCGAGGAGGACCGCGCGCTGCGCTACGACTCGGTCGCCATGGCCGCGCTGATCCGCGCCGGCATCGCCGCGCAGAACAACGACATCCCGCAGGCGCTCGTCCGCCTCGAGGCGGCCGCCGCCAGCTTCGACACCGCCGACATGCGGATCCACGCCGCCTGCGCCCGCCGTCGCCGCGGCGAGTTGATGGGCCCCGGCGGCGCCCAGCTGATCGCCCAGGCCGATCAGTTCCTCGCCTCGCAGGCCATCCGCCGCCCCGCGCAGTGGAGCGCCATGTACAACGGCAGCGCCCGACACGAACCCGTCGGGACCTGAACGCACCCCGCCTTCGGGCCACGCCGCCGAGCGACGGGCCCTCACCATCGACCGTGCTCGGCGCGAACCACCGCGCGCCGACCGGCGTGAACACCGCACTCCGACCGGCGTGAGCCCCGCGCCCGCGCCCACCCGCGTCTACGCGGCCCGGCCGACGAGTGTGACCTCGCGCCCGCGGCGCCCGCCTTGCCGCGCGCGACAGTGCGCCACTATCCTGCGCGCGCTCGCCATGGATCTCACGCTCGGCACTCCACTGTCCCCCTCGTCCACGCGGCTGCTCCTGCTCGGATCCGGCGAACTCGGCCGCGAGGTCGCTATCGAGGCCATACGCCTCGGCGTCGAGGTCGTCGCCTGCGATCGCTACGCCAACGCCCCGGCGATGCAGGTCGCCCACCGCAGCCACGTGTTCGACATGCAGGACCGCGACGCCGTGCGAGCCGTCGTCGCCCGCGAGCAGCCGCACTACATCGTCCCCGAGATCGAGGCCATCGCCACCGACGCGCTGGTCGAGCTCGAGAGCGAGGGCTGGACCGTCATTCCCACCGCCCGCGCCACCCGACTCACCATGGATCGCGAGGGCATCCGCCGCCTCGCCGCCGAGCAGCTCGGACTGCCGACCAGCCCCTACGCCTTCGCCGACACCCTCGAGGAGGTCGAGGCCGCCGTGCAGCGCCTCGGCCTGCCGTGCGTGCTCAAGCCCGTCATGTCGAGCTCCGGCAAGGGACAGAGCACCGTCCGCACCGCCGCCGAGGTCGCGACCGCGTGGGAGTACGCGCTGTCGGGCGCCCGCGGCCGCTCGGCCCGCGTCATCGTCGAGGGCTTCGTCCCGTTCGACTACGAGATCACGCTGCTGACGATCCGCACCCGCCGCGAGGGCACCCTGTTCTGCCCGCCGATCGGCCACCGGCAGGAGCGCGGCGATTACATGGAGTCGTGGCAGCCGCACCCGATGGCGCCGAAGGCCCTCGCGCGCGCCCAGGAGATCGCCGCCGCCGTGACCGAGGCGCTCGGCGGCGCCGGTCTGTTCGGCGTCGAGCTGTTCATCGTCGGCGACGACGTCATCTTCAGCGAGGTCAGCCCGCGCCCGCACGACACCGGCATGGTCACCATGATCACGCAGGATCAGAGCGAGTTCGAGCTGCACGTCCGCGCGATCCTGGGCTTGCCGATCGGACAGGTCATCCTCCGCGCGCCCGGGGCCTCCGCCGTGATCCTGGCCGATCGGCCAGGCACCAACCCGCGCTTCACCGGCGTCGTCAAGGCGCTGTCCCACCCGCGCAACAAGGTCCGTCTGTTCAGCAAGCCCGACACGCGCAAGTACCGGCGCATGGGCGTGGTGCTGGCCTACGGCGACGACATCGCCGAGTGCCGCGCGCGCGCCGAAGCGGCCGCGGCGGAGATCCGCGTGGTCGTCGACGCCGGCTGATCCGTCGCTACCGCGCAGTAGTTCCCGCGACCGGTTCGCCCGACCCGGCCCGCTCGCTCGGTTATCCTGGGCGTCGTGCCGGACTCGTCCTCGGCCTGTCATCACCACCGCGATCGCTCCCCCGTCGCTCGCTGCAGCCTGTGCAGCGCCGCGATGTGCGACGAGTGCTGGCGCTTCCGCGTCGGCCGTCGCGGCGCCGCCCTGGACGCCTGCGATCGGCCCGCGTGCGCCCCGTGTGCCTACGTCGCCACCTCGCACCGCGGTCGTCGCCTCGCCCTCGCCTTCGCCTTCCTCGCCCTCGCGGCAGGCAGCGCGCCCCTGGTCGCGCTGCGCTGGCAGCTGTGGCCGGACTACAAGCTCTCGCTCGGCCTGTTCGCGCTCGTCATCCTGCTCGTGTTCGCCTACCTGCTCTACAGCGCGTTCGAACCATCGCTGCCGGTGCAGCCGCGGGGTGAACACGACGCCGCCGACGACGACCACGTGATGGACGGCGCCGAGCACCCGCTGCGCGGCCGCGGTCGTCGCGTCGTCTCCGCCCTCTCGCCCAAGTTGTCGGGCACCACCGCCGCCGTGGTCGCCGGCCTGGCCTTCGCGCTGACGGCCGTGTTGCTGCCGCACGCGCTCGCCCTGCCCCGCTGGCTCGAGATCGAGGCCGTCCTGGCCGCCTGGTGGGCCCTGTCCACCCTCGCCTTCGCCGCGTTGCTGCACCGCGGCTTCCACCTCGTCGACGACTGGCTCTACTTCGCCCCGTGGAACCGCCCGCGCGAGGGCAAGGGCCGCGGCTGCGGCGACGGCTGCTCGGGCGCCGACTTCCCGGGCGGCGACGGCGAGGGCTGCCTGATCATGATCGTCGTCGCCGCGCTCGTCCTGCTGTTCTTCGGCGCCGCCTGGCTGCTGGTCGAGGTCGCCGGTCCGCTGCTGTTCCTGCTGATCTACCTGCTCGTCACCCGCGCCCTCGCCCGCGTCGCCCGCGATCGCCACGACTGCAAGGGCGAGCTCGCCCGCTCGCTGGCCTGGGGCGCCGCCTGGGCCACGATCTACCTGTTGCCGCTGGCGATCCTCGCCTACGCGATCCACACCGCGCTGCAGCCTGGCTGACCTCACGGGCATGTCGCTTAGGACATGCCCGGTAGAACATGTCGCCGACGACATGTCCATTCAATCACATGTCGAACAGCTCGAGCAGCGTGCGCAGCCCCGGCGACCCGGCGGCCTGGGCCTGTTCGGCCACCGCCCGGCGGATCTCCGCGTGCGCGGCCGGCAGGATCGCCTCCAGCCCTTTCAGCGCCGTCGCGTCGCCGCCGCGGGCCGCGGCCACCCGCTCGCGGACCAGTTCCCGTCCGGCGGCCGCGAACCGCGCCCCCACGTCCCACGCCGTCACCACCGCGCCTGCCCCCAGGGACATGTCCCCGAGTTCATCGTGGCGCAGCGTCGCCGGCCGCTCGGCCCACAGCACGTCGAGCCGGCGCAGCGTCACCCGCTGGCCCGGCTGCAGCGGCTTCGCCTGGCCGGCGCGCAGCAGGTGGACGCCGGGCGTCGCCACCGCCAGATCGAGCGTCGCCTGCGTCGCCCACGTGCCCGCGTCGCTGTTCGGGTAGTGGCTCCGCGCGGCCGCGAGCAGCCCCGGCGGCACCCGCAGCCCCGAGTAGCCGGCCGGCGGGGCCGCCTTGCTGCGCCACGCCGTGAACTCGATCGGCCCCGTCTCGAACTGCGCCCGGCGCAGCGCCTCGCAGGCCCGCAGGTGGCGCTCGAGCCGACCCAGCAGCTCCGCCCGCTCCGTCGCGCTCGCCGGCAGCGGCGCTGCCCGGCGCCACAGGTACCCGGCCAGCCCCGCGTGGTAGAGCGGCAGCGCCTCCATGGCCGCGAGCAGCGCCAGCGCGTCGGCGATCGTCTCCTTGCCGCCCGTCCGGCGCGCCTCGACGTGGGCCTGCCAGCGCGCCCGGAACACCTGCGCCTCGGTCAGCGCGTCGAGCGATGCCGTGACCTGCGACCACCCCGGGTCCTGCGCCGGCGCCCCCTCGGGCACCAGCAGCAGCGCCAGCGCGAGCTGCTTGGCCCGGGCCGGGAGGGACGCGTCGTCGGTGACCAGGCGCGCCCAGCGGTTCAGCGCCGCCTCGTCGGCCAGCGGGAACACGTCGGGCCCGAGCGCCGGGGCCGGCGGCGAACCTGTCCCCATGGCACTGTCCTCGTCACCCTGTTCTGAAGGACCTGTCGCATCCGACAGGTCCTTCTCGCCATGTTGCGAAAGACCTGTCGTCTCCGCCATCTCCTGTCCTTCGTCCTGCCCGGCCGGCCGCGGCGCCGCCCCCTGCCCGGCCGGCTCCTCGCGCCCGCGCAGCCGGTCGGCGCAGCCCTGCACGAACACGACCAGCAGCGCCAGCAGGCGGATCGCCGGCGCCGCCGTGCTCGACAGCAGCGCCACCTGGCCGCCGCGCCAGCGCAGGAGCACCGCCGCCGCCAGCGCCAGCGCGGCCGCGAACGCCCACAGGTCGACCCACCAGCGCTTCACACGGCCTCCTTGCGACAGGCGCCGAACGCCTGCTCGCGGCACGGGTTGCCGTTGCGGGCCTGCAGCCAGCACTCGCGCCCGTCGGAGCACTCGCGCGGCCCCGCGGTGCGGAAGCGCGTGAACCCGCGGGTCCAGATGTCGCGCAGCGGTCGCTCGCGCAGGTTGCCCTCCGACTCGCGCAGGTCGGTGGTCGTGCACGGCAGCACCTCCCCGGTCGCCCCGATCACGCACGAGATCCGGCCCGCCCCGCACAGGAACGGCTGGTCGCGGTAGAAGCGATCGTCGGCGCCCGCGCTGCCCCACTCGTTGCACAGCTCGACGTGGAACAGCTCGCGCTTGCGACGGGCGAACGCGGCCACGCGCTGCAGCTGCTCGGGCGTCGGGCACAGCGCCGTGTGCTCCGCCCCGCGGCCCTCCGGCGCGAACAGGTGCAGCCCCCACGAGTCGGCCCCCGACGCCGCCACGATCGGGAACAGGTCGGCCAGGCGGTCGGCGTTGTCGCGCGTCACCGTCGTCCCCGCCACCACCTCCGGGCAGCCGCACTCCTTCAGCGTGCGGATCGCCGCCAGCGCGGCCGCGTGGCTGCCGCGGCGCCCGCGGAACAGGTCGTGCTGCCGCTGCTCGCCGTCGAGGCTGATCGCCGCCAGCGTCGGCGGGTGGCGCTCGAACATCGCCCTGAACTTCGGGACATGTCCGCCGTGCGTGTGCATGGCCCACTCGAGCCCCTGCGCCCGCGCGTACGCGACGATCTCGGCGATGTCCTGGCGCAGCAGCAGCTCGCCGCCGGCGATCACGAAGGTCGGCTTGCCGAGCGCCACCATCTCGTCGACCACCAGGCGCAGCACCTCCTGCGTCGTCAGCTCGCCGACCGCCCGCTTGCCCGCGCCGGAGTAACAGTGCGGGCAGCGGAGGTCGCACATGTTGGTGGCGATCCACTGCACCGCGACCGGCCGGCGGACCAGGCGGAGCGCGTGCAGCAGGCGCGTCTCGGTCTCCCAGACCTCGGGCGCGGCGCGGGCATAGAGGCGGTGGAGCAGGCCCATGCCCGCGAGCATAACAACGGCGGGCCGCCGGGCCCCGGCGCCGAGGCCCCCGCCGCGCCTCACACGGCCGCGCGGGCGCGCGCGTGGGCGAGCGCGCGGAAGCTCGGATCGTCGCGGCGGAACGCCAGCGTCGCCAGGAGCGCCAGCGCCCACAGCACCGCGATGTGCAGGAACATCGTCTCGCCGCCGTGGTGTTTGAACAGGTAGCCCGACACCAGCGGACCCGCGAGCGTGCCGAGCCCGTACGACCCGTTGAGCAGCGCGTTGCTGCGGCTGTAGTCGCGGGGATCGACGATGAGGCTCTGCAGCGCCAGGCTCATCGGCCAGATCGGCGCCAGTGAGGCGCCCGCGAACAGCACCGCCACCGCCACCATCGCGTACGTCGGCAGGTAGACCAGCGACGCCGTCAGCACCACCCCGAGCGCCACCAGCGTGCGCACCGTCTTCAGGTGGCCGAAGCGATCGCCGAGCCGCCCGACGAACACAACGCTGGCCGCCATCCCGATCGAGAAGCTCGCCACCAGCAGGCTCGTGTCCTCCTTCGGCACCGCGCGCGACTCGATGAGGAACAGCGGCAGGAACAGCACCAGGGACGCCTGGAAGTAGCCGTAGCAGAACGTCGGGATGCAGGCCGTCTTGATCTTCCAGTACAGCGACAGGATCGGCGGCCGCCCGGCCTCGACCGCGTTCGTCGGCTTCGGGCTCGCGTCCTCGTGGACGTGGTCGCTGCCGGCGATCGGGTGGATCTCGCGGTCGAGGAACACGTAGGCGATGAGCGCCGCCAACGAGGCGAACAGGCCCGCGGCCACGAACACCATCTGCATCGGATACAGCAGCATCACCGCCCAGCCGAACACCGCGCCGATGCCGTAGCCGGTCGCCATCGAGATCGTGTAGAGGCTGGTGATGAGCCCGCGGTGCGCCGTCGACGTCCGCATCAGCAGCACCGTCTCGAGGCTGACCCACACGCCGACCGAGAACGCCCCGTCGATGCCGCGCGCCGCCGCCAGGCCGCCGAAGCTGAGCAAGAACGGGAAGATCGCCGTCGCCGCCGCGTACACGAGCAGCGCCACCGACAGCATCGTCCGCGGCGACAGCTTCTTGATCAGCATGCCCATCGGCACGCTGAACGCCGCGATGCCGAACGAGAAGAAGATCGCCAGCTCGCCGATGGTCAGCTCGTCGATGCCGCGGACCTTGTTCAGGTAGACCGCGACGACCGCCGTCACCATCCCGTACGCCGTCCCGGTCATCCCGCACACCACGTACGCCGTGCGGATGTTGGAGTCGCGCAGCTCGGTGTGCCACAGCTGCTGCAGCTCGTTGCGGACCTTGGACCACTGCCCGGCGGGCGTGGGGGGCGAGACCGTCGTTGTCATCGTTCGCGGGCCGCGATGATCGGGCGCGGGCCAGCGAAAAACCAGCCCCCTCCTGCGTGATCTAGCGTGATTCTGCGCGGCTTCGCGCTCAATCCATGTCGCGGATGGTGTCGCCGCTGCAGTTCTTCGTCACGTCGAGCGGCAGCACGGCGGGATCTTCGAGGCGGACGGCCGCGAACGTCGAGCCCTTCAGGTTGGCGACGAGCGGGCTCGAGACATCGCCCTCGATGTCGCCGCAGTAGAAGTTCTCGTCGATGATCGAGCCGATCAGCTTGAGGGTCGCCACGATCTCGCCGCCGGTGACCGGATTGGCCGCGCCGGTGACGTTCACCTCCCCGGCGTCGACGTCGAACTTGCCGTCGGCGATCGGGACCGCCTCGTAGCACAGCGGATCGCCGATCGGCTCGCGCGGCACGTTGACCTTGCCCTGCGTGAGGCTGAGCGGCTGCAGGCAGGTGTCGAGCAGCGTGTCGCCGTTCTCGTCGACCGTCATCGTATTGGTGGCGATGAACTGCATCGGCAGGTCCGGGGCGATGACCGTCGACACTGCCAGCAAGAAGTCGCCGCTGATGTCGGCCTGCGCCGGCATCACGTCCGGAGGCGGCGGCGGCATGAAGTCGCGGTCGTCCTTGGTGTTGTCGAGGAATTCGTTGAACTTCGCCTCCGAGTCGGGGCATCCCCCGAGGGCGAGGGGCGACACGAGAAGCGACGAGAGGCCGAGCACCGAGAGAAATCGGGACATCGTGCGCCTCACTCTGCCGTGCATTTTGTCCGCCGTAAAGCAGTGGCCTCGGTGTAAAGTGGCGGCGGTTTGTCGTCGCCGTCCGAGGTCTTCTTCATGTCGCTCGCCCGCCATGCGTCTCGCTCGCGCACCCTCCTCGCCTGTGGCCTGATGACCGCCGCTCTGCTCGGCGCACGCGAGGCCCGGGCCTCCGGCCTCAGCACCGCGCGATTCGGCGGCGAGCACGGTCACGTGACCACGGACAACCCCACCGCGATCTACTACAACCCCGCGGGTATCGCGCTGAAGCCCGGCACACGCATCTTCGTCGACGGCAGCTTCGCCGCCCGCTGGGTCAGCTACGACCGGCCGGAGTCGGCCATCAGCAGCATGACCGGCACGCCGGAGGGGGCCACCGACGCCAACGCCGGCACCGCCAAGCTGTCCAACTTCATCGCCGGCCCGTTCGCCGGCGCCAGCTCGGACTTCGGCACCAAGTTCTTCTCGGCCGGCGCCGCGGTCTACTTCCCGTTCGGCGGCCAGTCGACGTGGAAGCCCAACGACAAGTACCGCGGCAGCCAGGACTACCCGGGCGCGGTCGACGGCGTGCAGCGCTGGCACACCATCGACGGCAAGCTGCGCTCGATGTACATCACCGGCGCCGTCGCCTTCAACATCGCCAAGATCGGCCTCTCGATCGGCCTGTCGGGCAGCGCCATCCGCAGCGAGATCGACACCATCCGCGCCCGCAACTCCGACGGCACCGACGACCTCGTGCTGTCCGACGGCACCCTCAAGGAGGGCCGCAGCTGGCTCAAGGCGTCCGGCTGGCAGGGCAGCTTCGGCATCGGCGCGATCTGGAACTGGCGCGACAAGCTGTGGATCGGCGCCTCGTACACCAGCCGGCCCAACATCACCGGCAACATGACGCTCAAGGGCGAGCTCACCAACGCCTTCGGCGTCGCGCCCGTCTCCGACGCGACCCCGATCGAGCTCACGCAGCGCCTCCCCGACATCGTCCGCCTCGGCTTCCGCGTCCGCCCGGTGCCCAAGCTCGAGCTGCGCCTGTTCGGCGACTTCACCAACTGGAAGGTCATGGACAAGCAGTGCGTCCTCGACGCCAGCATCGAGGGTCGCAAGTGCGACTTCGCCGGCGCCGACACGGCCCTCACCAAGCCCGAGGAGTTCGGCGCCGAGGGTGACGGCACCAAGGGCGTCACCCAGCACATCCCGCGCTTCTGGAAGCCGGCCGGCGGCGTGCGCTTCGGCGCCAGCTACTGGGTCGTCGACCCGGTCGAGCTGTACGCCGGCGTCGGCTTCGACAGCAGCGCCGTCCCCGTGCAGACCATCGAGCCCGCCCTGCTCGACTCCCACAAGATGACCTTCTCGCTCGGCGGCCGGTTCCGCCTGCACCAGCGGCTCCACCTCGGCGTGACCTTCACCGACATCGCCTACTTCAAGGTCGACACCAAGGGCCGCAACGTCCTCAACAAGTTCCAGGCGCCCACCAAGCAGGCCAGCGCCGACGGCGTCTACAAGCAGAACATCTTCCTCACCAACATCTACCTCGACGTGAACTTCTGACGGGGCCTGAACCGTGGGACATGCCCCCCGGAGCATGTCCCTTCGCGCCGGACCGATCGGACATGTCCTTCCGGATTCAGCCGGCCGTCGCGCCTGCCCCGCGGAACAGCTTGCGGTAGCTCGTCGGCGAGGTGCCCATCACCTGCGCGAACCGGTTGCGCAGCGTCGACGCGGCCGCGAAGCCGGCGTGCGCGGCGATCTCCTCGAGCGACAGCGACGTCGACTCGAGCAGTTGCTGCGCGCGGGCGATCCGGGCGGTGAGGATCCACTTGAGCGGCGTCGTCCCGGTCTGCTCGCGGAAGCGCCGGCTCAGCGTCCGCGTGCTCATCCGCGCCTTGCGGGCCAGCGTCGGCAGCTCGAGGTCCTCGCGCAGGTGCGCCGTCATCCACTCGAGCAGCGGCGCCAGGCTGCTCGTCGCCGTCGGCGGCTCGTGGACGATGAACTGCGCCTGCCCCCCGCTGCGCTCGAGCGGCGCCACCGCGAGCCGCGCCGCGTGGGCCGCCACCGCCGCCCCGTGGTCGTTGCGCAGCATGTGCAGGCACAGGTCGAGCCCCGCCGCCGCCCCGGCCGACGTCAGGATCTGGCCGTCGTCGACGTAGAGCACGTTCGGATCGACGGTCACCGCCGGGAACTGCTCGGCCAGCAACTTCGCCGCGACCCAGTGCGTCGTCGCCCGCAGCCCGTCGAGCAGCCCCGCCTGCGCCAGCACGAACGCCCCGGTGCAGATCGACGCGATCCGGACCCGCCGCCGCGCCGCCGCTCGCAACGCCGCCAGCACCGCCGGCGCGATCGGCTGCATCGGCGCGCGAAGCCCCGGCACGATCACCGTCTGCGCCTTTGCCAGCGCCGACAGGTCCCAGCGCAGCGAGACGTCGAACGCCCCCGCGTCGACGCGCCGGCCCTCGCCGCACACCCGCACCTCGTACGGCTGCCGGCACCCCGGCACCTCGGCGTGCCCGAACAGCTCGCACGGGGTGGCCAGATCGCTCGCCACCACCCGCGGCAACGCCAGCACCGCGACCACGTGCGGACGCATCGTCAACCTCCTGCTCGCGCCGCCCTCGCCTCCTGGGGCGGCCGCCCCAGCCCGGCGAGCAGCGCCTGCGCCTGCGCCGTCAACTCGGGCCCCGCCTGCTCCGGCGTGCCGGCGCAGAACGGCGGCGTCGGGCCGTACTCCAGCAACAGCTGCGTCAGCTTCGCCACCTGCTCGCCCCGCAGCCGCGCCAGCAGCGTCAGGCCGAAGTCGATGCCCGCCGTGACCCCGCCGCCGGACACGCGGTTGCGATCGACGACCACCCGCTCGTGCGCCCCCTCGACGCCGAGCGCCGCCAGCACGTCGTACGTCGACCAGTGAGTCGCCGCGCGGTACCCCGCGAGCAGCCCGGCGGCGGCGAGGATCAGCGAGCCCGTACAGACCGACGTCACGTGGCCCGCCCGCGCCCCGCGATCGGCCAGGAACGCCAGCAGCTCGGCGTCCTGCATCGCCGCGAACGTGCCCATGCCGCCCGGCACGAACAACACGTCGACGTCGCGCGGGCAGTCCTCCAGCGCGCAGGTCGGCACCAGCTGCACCCCCGAGTCGCTGGTAACCGGCGCCGGCGTCTTCGCCACCAGGTGCACCTTCGCCGACCCGATCAGCACCTGGTGCGGCCCGATCAGGTCGAGCAATGTGAAGCCCGGGAACAGCAGCATCGCCACGGTGAACGGTTCGGTCGGCGCGGGGAACGTCAGCTCGCTCGTCATGCCCGCACGCTCGCACCTGCCCCCCGCGCCGACAAGTGGCGCGAATGCCAAAGACTGCCCGATTCTCGCCAACGGCCGAATTCTGAGCGGCGCTCCCGGCCGCGACCGCGCGTCGCACCGAAGCGCGCCCCCGAATCTCGCCGCCGGCGACATGCACGCCTCGCCGCGGCATGACCCAAAGGACATGTCTCCAATTGCCTCCCCCTCACCCCCGCCCGCTGCCGGTCGCCGGCCGCGATCCTCCCTCGTGGCGCCGCGCGCCTTCCGGTTCGCGACCCGCATCTCCTGAACTCGCGCGCGAGTCCCCGCTGCTGTGCCCGACGAGACGAAGATCACCCCTCGCAGCGGCGCGTGCGAGCCTCGGTCCTCGACGCGAACTCGCCGGTCCACCGGCCCGAGCTGTGCCATGCGGCGATCGCCGCGACCCGTGCGCCCTCGAAATTCGCCGCGCCCGGGACTAGCCTTGGCCCATGTCCCCACTCGACGAACTCGCGGCGTTGCTCCGCCCGGCCGGCGGCGGGCTCTTCCTCGTGTCGACCGGGCGGGCCGACCAGCTGGCGATGCAGCGCCGGCTCTACGGCGTCACCGACGAGGCGGGCGTCGACGCGGCGTTCCGGCGCAACCTCGCGGCCATCGCCGACGCGCGCGTCGTCGTCCTCGGCTGTCCGTCCGACGTCGGCGCCGGCTTCCTGCGCGGCGCCAACGTCGGCCCGCAGGCGATCCGCACCGCGCTCCTGGCCAGCGACGGCGACTGGCCGGCGCGGGCCGCCGCCGCCGGCGTGGTCGACATCGGCGACGTCTTCGTCATCCCGCAGCTGCTCCACGACGACATGCTGAGCGTCGCCCAGCTGGCGGCCAGCCGGCGCGCGCTCTACGGCCACCTGCCCGAAGAGACAGCCGCGAACCTGCCCGTCTCGCCGCTGTCGATCGCCGAGCGCGCGCTCGACCTCGTCTATCGGCTCAACCCGCGCGTGGTCCCGGTCGTCCTCGGCGGCGATCACTCCAACGCCTGGCCGGTCGCCGCCAACCTCGCCCGTCACCGGCGCGATCGCTGGGCCATCGTCCAGCCCGACGCCCACACCGACCTGCTGCCCGAGCGGCTCGGCATCAAGATCTGCTTCGCCACCTGGTCGTACCACGCCAACGAGCTGCTCGGCCGCGACGGTCGCCTGGTCCAGGTCGGCGTGCGCGCCTCGCGGTACGACCGCGGCCACTGGGAGCAGGGCCTCGGCGTGCGTCAGTTCTGGGCCGACGAGGTCAAGGCCGATCCGGCCGGCACGATCCGGGCGATCGTCGCCCACCTCAAGGCGCTCGACGTCGGCTCGGTCTACTTCTCCAACGACATCGACGGCACCGACTCGATCTGGGCCGACGCCGCCGGCACCCCCGAGCCCGACGGCCTCGAGCCCGATTTCGTCGTCGACCTGATCCGCGCGCTCGGCCGCGAGATCGGCCTGTGCGCCGCCGACGTCGTCGAGGTCGCCCCGCCGCTCGCCCGCGACGGCGGCAAGCAGACCGTCGAGCTCGCCGTCCGCTACCTGCGCGAGAGCCTGGCCGCCATCGCCGGCCCCGAGCTCGCCCCCGGCGCCTAGCTGTCTCTGCGGACATCTCACATGTCCGCAAAGACAGTCGCCTCTCACCTGTCCTTCGGGACAGCCTTCGCGCGCCGCCCGGCTGCCCCTCGGGGCAGCCGTCATCCTTCACGCACGAACCGCGGCCTCAGCCGGCGCGGCCCTGCTGCAGCTCGGCGATCCGCTTCTTGGCGACGTTGTTGCTGAACTCCGAGCAGCAGTCCATGCGGATGTACGTCGACCACTCGTCGATCGCCTTCTGCGTCTCGCCCTTGGCCTCGTAGACCTGGGCGGCGCCGGCGTGGGCGGTCTTGTCGCCCTGGTACTTGATCATCGCCTTGGCGTAGGTCGTGAGCGCCTCGTCGAGCTTGCCCTGCTCGCGGAGCACGTCGCCGAGCTCGCTGTACACGAACTTGACCGCCTCGTCGTTCTTGATGACCTCGCGGAACACCCCCTCGGCCTGCTCGAGCTGCTTGGCGCGGCGCAGCGCCTGGCCCTGGTGGAGCCCGTAGTTGCCGTTGTCGGGGTCGAGCTGCGAGGCCTTGCCCCACGCGGCGGCCGCGTCGGCGTCCTTGCCGCTCTTCTCGAGCGCGGACGCCCGCGTCGCGTGGTAGTCGGGGACGTCGGCCTTGGCCGCGATCGCCTGGTCGACGAGCTCGAGCGCCTTGGCCGCGTCCTTGTCGGCGAACAGGCTCACCTTGGCCTGCAGCGCGAGCGCCTCGGTGTTGGCGGGCTCGGCCTCGAGCACGCGCTTCAGCATCGCCCTGGCCTCCTCCCACTTCTCGTCGTTGACGCGGGCGGCCGCGTTGGCGAGGTCTTTCTTGATCTGGGCCGCCTGCTCGGCGGGGTCGACCGCCGGCGTGTTGTTGCACGCGGGCGCGAGAACCGAAACAGCGGTCAGGACGACGGTCAGGGCGCAAGCGGCGAGACGGACCACAGAGACCTCCGTCGTCGGAGGTATCACGCGGCGGCCCGCCGGCACAAGGGCGAGCCGAGGGCCGCGCCCGTGACGGGGGTTGGGGACGGCGATCGGCCGTCCGCGCCGGCGCCGGCCGGTGGCCGACTCTGCGCGCGGATGATACGATGCCGGCCTTCCTCGGCCGATGTCCGGACGCGACCCCCACTCCGAAGACTCCCGCGGACCGCGGCCGCTCCACCCGCACGTCGAGCCCGCGCGCGAGCCCGGCCCGACCGCCGCCGAGCTGGCCGGCGCCGCGACGCCCGGCCTGTCGGGCCTGCTGCGCCGCGGGGTCAAGGCCGCGATCGCGCGCTGGGCCGTCCTGCGCCGGCCGGCGAGCGAGTGGCCGCGCCCGCAGGACGAGGCGCGTCACGCCTGGGACGGCCGGCCGCACTTCGCCGAGGAGTTCGTGTTCACCGCCGTCCAGCCCGAGCTCGGCGTGCTCGCGCGGATCGAGTGGCTGCCGGGCCGCGACGCCCACCGCGTCTGGCTCACCCTCTTCACGCCCACCGCGATCTACAGCCTCCCCGGCGGCCAGGCCCTGCTGCGCGGCGACGGCGAGCGCGGCTGGTCGGTCGGCGGCCTCACCTTCGACTGCGTCGAGCCGCTGCGCACCTGGACCCTGCGCTACCGCGGCGCCCTCCACGTCCACGACCCCCGCGGGCGGCCGCTGCGCCCCGCCGGCGACGCGCCCGCCGAGTCGATCGAGGCCCGCCTCGACCTCACCTTCCTCGCCGGCCTGCTGCCGTTCGTCCCCGGCACCGACGACGACCCCGACCTCGTCGCCCGCCAGCTCGGCGCCGCCGAATGGGACACGCGCCTGCTGCGGGCCGTGCGGCGCCACCCGCTCCGCGGCTACGTCCAGGCCGGCGATCTCCACGGCACCATCACGCTCGGCCGCGACCTGCGGGCCTTCGGCGGCGCCGCCCTGCGCGTCCACAACTGGGGCGTGCGCGACTGGGGCGCCAGCGACGCCGCCATGCAGTGCTTCTTGACCCTCGGCCCGCTGCGGACCTACGTGCACACCGCCCGCTTCCCGTGGGTCAACCTGTCCGGCGGCTTCGTCCAGCGCCCCGGCGGCGTCGTCCCGCTCCGCGACCTCGGCGTCACCCAGGAGCGCCGCCCCGGCCGCGCCCCCGCCCGCACCGGCCTGGCGATCGAGGCCCCCGGCGGCCCGCTCGCGCTCGAGGCCGAGACCGTCGCCGAGCTCCCGCTCGACATGGACGGCCGCGGCCACCTCGACATCGCCCTCGTGCGCGTCCACGCCGCGGGCGGCAGCGAACGCCCGACCCGCACGAGCGACGGTCCGCGGCTCGTCGGCGCCCGCCCGCCCGACGAGCCGCAGGGCTGGGGCCTCTGCTTCACCCAGCACCGCCTCCTCCCGCGCCCGACCCCGCGCTCCACCTGACCGTTCGGGCATGTCTCCAAGGTCCTGTCCGCGGGAGCATGTTCATGCCGGCATGCCCTCATGCGCATGCCCCCTGGAACATGTCCCGCGGGACTGACCAGCGCCCCGACCGGCGCCCCGCCTCGCCACCTGTCCCGGAGGTCGCGTGCGGGCGCATCACCGCCGAGGGCCCCGAGATCCGACACCCCGCCCCCGCGCACGTGGGCGAGACGCTCGCGGCACTAACTCGTCGCCCGCCCGTCGTCCCGCTCGCCGGGCGCCTCCCCGGGCACCCCGAAGTCGGGCGCGTCGGTGCGGACGAAGTCCCACGCCCCCAGCCCGCCGTAGCGGATCTCGCCGGACAGCGCCGAGTTCTCGCGGTTGATCAGCACCCAGCCCTCGCCCCGCCCGCCGCGGCCGTCCTGCCAGGTGAACCGCACCAGGTTGCCGGGCTCCATTGCCCCCCCCGCGGCCGGCGTCGCCCGGTCCTGGCGCAGGTTGACGACGAAGCGGGTCAGCCCGTCCTCGCTGGTGAAGCGGCCGTAGTAGCGATCGCTCGCCAGCCGCTGGATGCTCAGCGTCCCGAAGATGCCCGCGCTCTCGCCGACCCACTCGCCGGTGAAGTCGCTCGCGCCCTCGGGGTAGACCTCGGGCCGCGGCGCCGTGATGTCGACCGCCTCGCCAGAGCTGCCGCTGCGCTCGCAACCACCAGCGAGCGCGAGCAGGAGCGCGGCGACGAGGCGAGCCATGCGGGGATCCTGGCCAGCACAACACCGGATCCGACGCGATTCGACCGGCCCCTGGCGGTGGCAAAAGTCACACGTTCGTCGCGCACGCGAGCGCCGGAAACGCACGAGCGTCGCGCGAGCGACCTGACTACAATCCCGCCCGGCGATGGGCGCACGACTCACTACCCTGCCAGCGCGAGCGTTCGGCCTCGTCGCCGTCGTCGCCGTCGCCGGCGCACCGCTGCCCGTGCGCGCCCAGAGCCCGCAGCCCGGGCCTGCCCCTGCCCCGGCCCCCGCCAACCAAGATCCCCCGCCCGCCAAGCCCGCGGACGACAACGATCCCGGCCCCGCCGACCAGCCGCCGACCGCCCCGCCGGAGGCCCCGCAGGCCGAGCTCGTGGCCCCGCCGAACAACGTGTCCCAGAGCGCAGGTCTCGGCTCGACCGTCGCCACCACCGATCCCGAGGCCAAGCGGGCCAAGGCCGAGCTCGAGGGCACCGCCCTGCGCGACAAGCCGGTCGAGGGCGTCCCGGAGCGCCTGCCGCCGCTGCAGCGCGGCGGCTGGTGGGCCGTGTTCGCCGGCTTCGCCCTCGCCTCCACCGGCGGCGTGTTCGCCGGCCTGGCCGAGACCGAGGAGGACAAGGCCCTCCGCCTCGTCTCCCAGCTCGACCCCGAGACCGGCAGCTCGCTGCAGTTCGCCGACGTCAAGGGCGAATACGACGCCATCCTCGCCCGCGGCCGCCGCGACGCCATCCTCGCCCAGAGCTTCCTCGCCGCCGGCGGCGTCGCCCTCGCCGTCGGCATCGGCCTGTTCATCGCCGACCGCGTCAAGCGCCGACCCGCCCGCGTGACGGCCGGCGCCGGCGGCCTGCAGGTGCGCTTCTAGATGTCCCGAGGAACAGGACCCATGCGCCATGTCGCAAACACCCTGTCGCGCGCCCTGCTGCTCGGGCCGGCCGTGATGTTCGCCGGCGCCTGCTTCAACCCCCCGGCCGATCCGGTGCAATTCGCCTGCGACCCCGACGACGCGCCCGAGTGCCCTGACGGCTACGAGTGCCGGATCGACGGCTGCTGCCACCGCGACGACACCCCCGACGACGACGCGCTCGGCGAGTGCAAGCTCGGCGGCACCCAGCTCACCAGCCCGCCGACCCCGCCCGACCCGACCACCGAGGACGCGACGACGAGCGGCGGCAGCAGCGGCGGCGGCACCGACACCACCGGCGACACGGGCGCAACCTCCTCGGCCGGGACAACCTCCACCGACACCGACAGCGACAACTCCGCGGCCGACGCATCCACGTGAGTCGGCCCGCTTGAATTTACCTTCACGCCCGTACGGGCCACTTGCGCGCGGCCGCTTCCGGCCGGATCTGATGGAGCCCCTCCCGGGGCTCTTGCCATGCGGCCCGACCGGGCCATCACCAGCGGGCCCGCGGGCCCCACAGCGACACGGGGACGATCGTGGGATTCAAGGACCTCTTCAGCAGCGCGGGCCGCAGCAAGAGCAAGCTCGACAAGCACATCAAGACCGTCCAGAACCAGTACGCGCAGTCGGCCGACCGCTACTACGCGATGGAACAGCTGCTCGAGCTGGCGGAGATCCCGGCGATCGTCGGCCTGATGAAGCGGTTCACGATGAACGCCAGCAAGTCGATCGAGGACGAGGAGGAGAAGGGCTGGCTCTACAAGCGCCTGCTCGGCCTCCCGGTCGACACCGTGCTGCCCGCCGCCAAGGAGTTCTGCCTGCAGAGCGACAACATCGCGTGGGTCTTGCGCGTGGTCGAGGAGCTGGCGAGCAAGCAGCAGGAGTGGGACATCCTCGACGCCCTGCTGGCCCACCACCCGCCGGGCTACGAGCGCGACCCGAGCGCCAAGCTGCAGCTGCTCACGCACCTGCAGGAGATCGACGACGAGCGGGTCCCCGACATCCTCGCCGGCTACCTCGAGGACCCCGACGAGGGCGTGCGCTTCTTCGCCGTCGAGGCGCTGCTCGACATCGCCGAGCCGCGCTCGCTCGGCCCGCTGATCGCCCGCCTCGGCAACCCCGCGGAGGACTCGCTGCGCCTCCGCACCCGGATCCTCACCGGCCTCGCGCGTCTCGGCTGGGACGTCAGCGCCCACCGCGACGTCGTCAGCAAGGCCATCGGCAACGACCACACCTTCGACGGCACCCACATCAAGGAGCGCTGAAGTCATGCCGCGCCGCAACGACCTGCGTCGGATCGTCGTCCTCGGCTCGGGCCCGATCGTCATCGGTCAGGCCTGCGAGTTCGACTACTCGGGCACCCAGGCGACCTTGGCCCTGCGCGAGGAGGGCTACGAGGTCGTCCTCATCAATTCCAACCCGGCGACGATCATGACCGACCCCGATCTCGCCGACCGGACCTACGTCGAGCCGCTGACGCCCGAGTTCCTCGAGCGCGTGCTCAAGGCCGAGCGGCCGCAGGCGGTGCTGCCGACGGTCGGCGGCCAGACCGCGCTGAACCTCGCCATCGAGGCCGGCAAGCGCGGGATCCTGGCCAAGTACGGCGTCGAGCTGATCGGCGCCGACCTCGACGCGATCGAGCGCGCCGAGGACCGCGACAAGTTCAAGGCGTCGATGAAGAAGATCGGCCTCGACGTCCCGCGCAGCTTCTACTGCCACTCGCTCGCCGAGGCCTGGGCCGCGCTCGAGCAGATCGGCTTCCCGACGATCATCCGCGCCAGCTTCACCCTCGGCGGCAGCGGGGCCGCCATCTCCTACAACCGCGAGGAGTTCGAGGCCCACGTGCAGCACGCGCTGGCCGAGAGCATGCGCGGCGAGATCCTGATCGAGGAGTCGGTGCTCGGCTGGAAGGAGTACGAGCTCGAGGTCATGCGCGACGCGAAGGACAACTTCGTCGTCATCTGTTCGATCGAGAACCTCGACCCGATGGGCGTGCACACCGGCGACAGCATCACCATCGCCCCGGCGCAGACGCTGACCGACAAGGAGTACCAGCGCATGCGCGACGCGGCGCGCGCGGTCGTCACCGAGATCGGCGTGTCGACCGGCGGCTGCAACATCCAGTTCGCCGTCGACCCCAGGACCGGGCGTCAGATCGTCATCGAGATGAACCCCCGCGTGTCGCGCTCGTCGGCGCTGGCCTCGAAGGCCACCGGCTTCCCGATCGCCAAGTTCGCCGCCAAGCTGGCCGTCGGCTACACGCTCGACGAGCTGCAGAACGACATCACCCGCGCCACCCCGGCCAGCTTCGAGCCGAGCATCGACTACGTCGTCACCAAGATCCCGCGCTTCGCCTTCGAGAAGTTCGCCGGCACCGACGAGACCCTCACGATCCAGATGAAGTCGGTCGGCGAGGTCATGGCGATCGGCCGCACCTTCCGCGAGTCGCTCGGCAAGGCCATGTGCGGCCTCGAGACCGGCACCCACGGCTTCGACCTCCCGCTCGAGGGCGACGGCCCCGGCGCCGCCGAGGCCCCGCTCGGGCGCCCGCACCCGCAGCGGCTGTGGCACGTCGGCAACGCCCTGCGCGCCGGCGTCTCGCCCGAGCGCGTGCACGAGCTGACCCGCATCGACCCGTGGTTCCTCGCCCAGATCGAGGCCATCCTCGCCGTCGAGGCCGAGGTCCGCGGCGCCGCCCCCGGCCCGCTCGGCGCCCCGCTGCTGGCCCGGGCCAAGCGCTCCGGCCTGTCCGACCGCCGCCTCGCCCAGCTGCGCGGCGTGCCCGAGCGCGACATCCGGGCCGAGCGGCAGGCCTCGGGCCTGCGCCCGGTCTACAAGCGCATCGACACCTGCGCCGCCGAGTTCGCGGCCCGCACGCCCTACATGTACTCGAGCTACGAGGAGGAGGACGAGGCCGACGTCAGCGCGCGCAAGAAGGTCGTCATCCTCGGCGGCGGCCCCAACCGGATCGGCCAGGGCATCGAGTTCGACTACTGCTGCGTCCACGCCAGCTTCGCCCTGCGCGAGGCCGGCTACGAGACCATCATGGTCAACTGCAACCCCGAGACGGTCTCGACCGACTACGACACCAGCGACCGCCTGTACTTCGAGCCATTGACCGCAGAACATGTCCTCGAGGTCCTGGCCCATGAGTCAGCCCGAGGCGAGGTCGTCGGCGTGCTGGTGCAGTTCGGCGGGCAGACCCCGCTGCGCCTGGCCGCCGAGATCGAGCGGGCCGGCTACAAGCTGCTCGGCACCTCGGCCGAGGCGATCGACCTCGCCGAGGACCGCGGCCGCTTCGGCGAGCTGCTGCAGCGGCTCGGCGTCCGCTGCCCGCGCTGGGGCGTCGCCCGCTCGCCCGACGAGGCGCGCGGGATCGCCGAGCGGATCGGCTTCCCGGTGCTGGTGCGCCCGAGCTACGTCCTCGGCGGCCGGGCCATGCGCGTCGTCTACGACCGCGCCGAGCTCGACGAGTACATGCGCACCGCCGTGCTCGCCTCGCCCGACCACCCGGTGCTGGTCGACGAGTTCCTGCACAACGCGGCCGAGTTCGACGTCGACGCCGTCGCCGACGGCAAGGACGTCGTCATCGCCGGGGTGATGGAGCACATCGAGGAGGCAGGCGTGCACTCGGGCGACTCCGGCTGCTCGCTGCCGCCGGTGCTGGCGCCGCCGGCCGTCCTGGCGGAGATCCGGCGCACCACCGTCGCGCTGGCGCGCGAGCTCGGCGTGGTCGGCCTGATGAACGTCCAGTTCGCCCGCAAGGGCGACGATGTCTACGTGCTCGAGGTCAACCCGCGGGCCAGCCGCACGGTCCCGTTCGTCGCCAAGGCCACCGGCGTCCCGTTCGCCAAGATCGCCGCGCGCGTGGCCGCCGGCGAGCCGCTGGCGTCGATGGGCCTGCGCGAGCGCATGCCGGCCCAGGTCAGCGTCAAGGTCTCGGTGTTCCCCTTCCACAAGTTCCCCGGCGTCGACACCATCCTCGGCCCGGAGATGCGCAGCACCGGCGAGGTCATGGGCGTCGCCGCCGACTTCGGCGCCGCCTTCTACAAGGGCCTCCTCGCCGCGGGCGTGGTCCTGCCGCAGTCCGGCCGGGTGTTCGTCAGCGTGCGCGACGACGACAAGGACCTCGTCATGCCGGTCGTCCGCCACCTCGTCGACCTCGGCTTCGGCATCGTCGCCACCCGCGGCACCGCCGTCGCCATCCGCGCGGCCGGCCTCGACTGCGAGCTCATCAACAAGGTCAAGGAGGGCCGCCCGCACATCGTCGACGCGCTGGTCAACGGCACCATCGCCATGGTCATCAACACCACCGTCGGCGCCCAGTCCATCCGCGACAGCTTCAGCATCCGCCGCACCTCGCTGATGCAGAAGATCCCACACTTTACGACGATATCGGCGGCGATGGCCGCGGCTCGCGCGATCCAGGCGGTCCGCAGCGGCGAAAAAACCCTCGTCGCCCGCACCCTGCAGGACTATCATCGCGAGACCGCGCCACAGTCCGCACCTCAGGACACGCCATGACCGAGCAGAAGATCCCGATGACCCCCGCGGGGTACGCCAAGCTGCGCGCCGAGCTCAAGCAGATCAAGGAAGTCGACCGCCCCGAGAACGTCCGCGACATCGAGACCGCGCTCGGCCACGGCGACCTGCGTGAGAACGCCGAGTACCACGCCGCCAAGGAGCGCCAGGCCCAGCTCGACGCCCGCATGCGCTACCTCGAGTCGCGCATCGGCATGGCCCAGGTCATCGACCCCGAGACCGTCAAGGAAGACAAGGTCACCTTCGGCGCCACCGTGACGATGCTCGACGTCGAGAACGACCAGAAGGTCGTCTACCGGATCGTCGGCGAGGACGAGTCCGACGCCGACAAGGGCAAGATCTCGCTCGGCGCCCCGATCGCCCGCGCCATGCTGGGCAAGCGGGTCGGCGACGAGGTCCTGGTCAAGCTGCCCAAGGGCGACCGGGAATACGAGGTCGTCCACGTCGAGTACAAGGCCATCTCATGAGGTCGCCTCGCCCGCGCCGCAGGCCGCACGACGTCGCCACCGGCGTCGCGCTGGCCGCCCTGTTCGCGCTCGCGGCCTGCCGCACCAAGGCCGGCGATCCGTGCCGCTGCGCCAGCGACTGCGGAGCCGGCTTCGAGTGCTACGCCGAGGGCGAGAAGGTCCTCGCCGGCGACGCCTGCTTCAAGCCCGGCGTCATCGGTCAGTGCGTCGTCGCCGAGAGCATCGACACCGACTCCGCCGGCGAGCCGCTCGACGAGATGCCCGTGCGCGACGACCTGCCGTCGAAGCGCGACCTCGCCGGCCCCGGCAGCAACAGCCTCAGCGAGAGCGACAGCGGCCCGACCGACGGCACCACCGCCTCGTCGATGACCGGCACGACCGACACGACGACCACGTCGACCTCGACGACGACCGACGACACCACCTCGACCACCGACACGAGCACGACCACCACCGGCTCGACCTCGTCCGGCTCGACGACGACGACCACCACCGGTTCGACCGGCGACACCGACTCGACCAGCTCGGGGAGCTCGGGATGACCGAGGCCGAGGCCCACTGGCTGTGGCGCCTCGACGCGGACGCGTGGCTGCGCTCCGCCCTCAGCGAGCTCGAGGCCGGGGCCGACCACGTGGCCGTCCGCCGCACCGCCCTCACCCACGCCCGCCGGGCTGCCGGCATGGCCCTCAACGCCGTCCTGGTCGCCTGGGCGCGCGCACAGGGCAGCCCCGACGCCCTCGCCGCCGCCGAGACCCGCTGGGGTCGCAGCTACGTCGACCACCTGCGGCTGCTCGGCGACAGCACCCCCGAGAACCTGGTCCCCCTCGCCACCCGCGCCGCCGAGGCCGCCCGCGCCCTCATGGCCATCCCGGTGGTGCTCACGGCCGGCTCCTCCGGCGCCGAGGTCCTGGTCCAGCTCCACCGCGGCCCCAACCACGCCGCCCAGCAGGGCCTCGACCACGCGCGCGCCATCGTCCACGCCTGCGCGACCGCGATCGACGACCTGCGGACCGCCGCGCTGTAGCGTTCGCCCGCCGCGCTCCCGCCGGGGACATCGTCCGTTCGATCCGGCACGGACGCACTCGTCCGCGATCGCCGCGTCCGCCAAACCAGGTCGTCCGCGATCGTCGCGTCCACCGAAACCAGTTCGCCCGCGATCGTCGCGTCCGCCAAACCAGTTCGTCCGCGATCGTCGCGTCCACCGAAACCAGTTCGTCCGCGATCTCGCGTCCACCGAAACCAGTTCGTCCGCGATCTCTCGCCGACGATGACCTCGACGTCGGGCATCGCCATCCTCCCCGCCGTCCACCTGTCCGCTCAAGCGTCCGCCTGTCCGATCGCTCGACCTCCCTGCGCACAGGAGCGAGCACGCCACCCGTCCGCGATCGGACGTGCTCGGCTCGCGCCTGCCGGCGTCGGGCCGGGCACGCGCTCACCTGCTACTGTGAGCCCATGTTCGCCGCGCACCTCCGCCCCGGCGTCGCCGCCGCTCGCCTCGCACCTGTCCTTGTGTTCATGCTCGCCGGGGCATGTCAGCGCGTCCCCTTCGACGACGGCGACAGCGCCGGCAACGACGAGGTCGGCAGCAGCGGCGGCGAGACCGAGTCCGACACCGAGCCGACGGGCGGCCCGCAACAGCCGCCCGACTTCACCCCGGTCTTCGACTGTGAACCGTCCGGAACGCCCGCATGTCCGATGGGACAGAAGTGCACCGCCGTCAGCGACGGCGGCCTGCAGAACCACTTCAAGTGCGTCCCCGACGACAGCGCGCTGCTGCCGCTCGATCCCTGCACGCCTGCGCCCGAGAGCGGCCAGGACCAGTGCGGCGCCGGCACGGTGTGCCTCTCGTCGACCCAGGACGACCCGCTCGCGGGCCGCTGCTTCCCGCTCTGTCGCAACGACGTCGACTGCGAGCCCGGCCTGTGCAGCACCAGCCCGTTCACCGGCACGACCTTCTGCGCGGACAGCTGTGATCCCTTCGTGGGCACCTGTCCGCCCGGCCTCGGCTGTCGGCAGGGCAAGGACCGCTTCATCTGCGACATGATGCTCGACGTCGACATCGGCACCGAGGGCACCAACTGCTCGGAGTTCAACGGCCGCGGGTGCGCCCCGACATACGTATGCATGCCCGGCGCTCTCGTACCCAATTGCGGCTCGAGCAGCTGCTGCACCTCCACGTGCGAGATCAGCGAGGGCGACGGCCAGTGCGCGTCGCCCTCGCTGTGTGAGAGTCTGTTCCCCGCTCCGGCCCCGGGTTACGAGAACGCTGGGGCCTGCTTCGTACCCGCGTGAGGCCGGCTCAGGGCTTCATACAGGCGATCATCGAGGCGATGAACTCGTCGACGAAGCTCTGCTCGTCCTTGCGGGGGAACGCCGGATGGCCCTCGTTGATGCGCCCCGACAGCAGCATCGTGCACAGCCCGTGCAGCGACATCCAGATGCGGAACGACGCCAGCGAGAGGTCGACGTCGCCGCGCCAACAGCCGCGCGCCGCGCCCTCCTCCAGCCACCCCTGGAACGTCTTGAGCGGACGCAGGAGCAGCTCCACCTCCTCGGTGTTGTGCTGCGACCAGTCGATCTGCTCGTTACCCATCATCACCGAGTACAGCCACTTGTGCGATCTTGCGAACTGCACATAGTTGCGGCCGGCGTTGATGAGGCGCTCTGCCGGGTCGTCGGTCGCCGCTGCGGGCTCCAATACTTCGCTCTGCAGCAGTTCGGCCCCGTAGATCCGGATCTCGCGGAGGATCTTCGATTTACTCTCGAAGTGCTGATAAAGCGCCGTGGCGCTGACCCCGAGGCGTGCTGCGATGCCGCGCATCGTCAGCCCTTCTTCACCGCGTTCGCTCCCGATCTCGAGACTGGTTTGGATGATTCCCTGTCGTAGGCCTGCTCGCTGAACACGTGACATTCCTCATGACTAGCAGGTTTTTTTGTCCGAAGGAACCTTGGATTTTCCGGGGGCGCAACTTGGAACAAGGTTCGTAACCCCCAAAAATGCCGTTCAGCGAGAAAAATGCCAGCCTCAGGCATGGGCTGATTTTCATTGTTTTGTCGCTAGGTTACAGATGAACAGCCCACCCGCCAGGCATCCCCTGATAATCAGGTTCTCGCCGGGTCATCAGTGAGATCTCTCCAGCCAGTTCAGAGAGCGCCCGAGGGCGCCGGAAAGGGTTTCCGCGTGGCCACTTTCGACCATGAGCTCCGACTCGTCCTCTCTCTCGCTCGCGAAGCCGGCGCCACTGCCCTGGCCTATCAGACAGGTGGTGCCGACGTCATGCAGGCCCGGGACAAGCCCGACGACGCCGGGCCGGTGACGCGCGCGGACACCGAGATCAACGCGCGCCTGGTCGCGGCGCTCAAGGCGGCGTTCCCCGCCGACGCCGTGGTCGCCGAGGAGTCCTCCGACGACGCCGCAGCAGCCGCCGGCGTGCCGCGCTGCTGGTACGTCGACCCGATCGACGGCACCGCCGAGTACGCGCGCGGCGAGACCTGCTGGGCGATCCAGATCGGCCTCTGCGTCGCCGGCGAACCGGTGCTCGGGGTCGTCCACGAGGCGGGCGCCGGACGACTGTCCTGGGGCATCTGTACGCCTGACCGGCGCGAGGCCTTCACCCTCGACGACGGCGGCGCGGCCAGCCCGCTGCGGACCAGCGCGCGCTCGCTCGCCGAGCTGCGCCTCGTCAGCAGCCTGAGTCACGCCTCCCCCAAGACCCTCGAGGTCATGCAGGCGCTGGGCATCCCGCCCGAGCGCAACCTCCGACTCGGCTCCGTCGGCGTGAAGGTGGGCACCATCGCCCGCGGCGAGGCCGACCTCTACGTGCACCCGCGCAGCGGCACCAAGCTGTGGGACACCTGCGCGCCCTGGGCCCTGCTGCGGGCCGTCGGCGGCGTCGCCACCGATCTATGGGGCAACCCGCTGGTCTACGACCCGCGCCGGCTCGGCCACGACAACGGCCTCGTCGCCTCGCACGGCCCGCACCACGCCGAGATCCTGGCCGCCATCCGCCCGCTCGTCGACACCTGGCACCGCTCCCCGCACGGATGACCTCACGGACAGGTGTCCGGGGCCATGCTCCTGAGGACATGTCCCCAGGAGCCGACGGCTACGGGGCGCGATCGAGGACTGCGGCCGCGTCAGCGCGACTTGACCAGCACCACGATCGCCGCGATCGCCGCCGCCGCCAGCAGCACCGTCAGGACGATCTTGGCCACGCTCCACGGCCGCTCGCCGGCGACCTCGCCCGTGCGGGCGTTGATGATGAAGCGGTAGACCTTCTCCTTGTAGCGGAAGCTCGAGATCCACAGCGGCAGCAGGACGTGCTTGCACTTCACCTCCGCGTGGCGCACCGACATCGACAGGATCTGCTGCACGTCGCCGCCGATGTCGCTGCGGATGGCGGAGCGGATGCGCGGCTGCATGCGCTCGTCGGCGATCTGGAACCCGTCCTCGAGCCCGATCCGGTAGCGCTCGGCGATGAAGCCGCTGAGGTAGGCGGCATCGAAGCCGCGCAGGTTGTCGAGGTCCCACGGCTCGAGCTTCTCGATCAACGGCCGCGGCAGCGTCGGCGACGCGCACACCAGCACGTCGTCGAACTCGACCTCGACCGTCCCGCCGGCGGGGCTCCAGCGCGTCTTCTGCACCTGCCGCGTCTGCCGGTTGCCCTGCGCGTCGGTGTACGACTCGGTCACGTAGTAGTGGTCGCCGCGCAGCCCCTTGTAGCGGGTGGTCGTCTGCGAGTCGTAGGTCCAGTACGGCAGGTAGACGCCGTCGATCCCGTGGACCTGCGCCAGCCGCTTGAGGTCGCCCGGCGCGAACCACAGCTTGCCGACCCACGTCTGGAACGCCTCGCGCGCCTTCTTGCCGTCGATGCCGAACGGCAGCAGCGACTCCGGCGGCACGATCTCGCCGAGCTCCTTCACGTCCATCACCACCGGCCCGCCGCAGAACGCGCAGCGGCCCGCCTGGCCGGCCATCATCGCCTGCGCGCCGCAGCCCTCGCACTGGACCGTGTGCTCGCCGAGCGACGTCGCCGGCGCCCGCGCGATCCGCTGCAACATGTCCTGAAAGTCATGTTCCAGCACCGCCTTCTCGCCCTGGATCGCCTGCGAGTGGCCGCAGTGGTTGCAGCCCAGGTGGTCCGAGCCGGGCGAGTATTCGAGCGCCGAGCCGCACTGCTCGCACGGGAAGGTCAGCTTGCCCTCGCCGAGGGCCACGGGGGATTCAGGGTCGCGCTCGGCCATCGCGGCGCAGTGTACCGCTCGCCCCGGCCCGCCGCGACGGCCCGGGTCCGCGCCCCTCGCCGACGCGCTATCGTGCCCCATGCCCCGCCTCCGGTTCACCCTCGCCCTGTCGACGGCGCTCGTCCTGCCGGCCGCGGCGCGCGCCGCCGACACCGTCCAGGAGCTCAAGGGACAGGTCCCGATGGACAGCCTTGAGCACTTCTTCGTCGCCTTCGACGTCCCGCCCGGCACGCGTGAGATCGAGATCGCCCACGACGACCTCTCGGACGACAACATCCTCGACTGGGGCCTCGTCGACCCGCGCGGCGTCTTCCGCGGCTGGGGCGGCGGCAACGGCGAGAACGCCGTCGTCGGCGAGGCCGCCGCCACTCGCTCGTACCTCCCCGGAGCCATCGCTCCGGGCACCTGGAGCGTCGTCGTCGGCAAGGCCAAGATCGCCGCGCCGCCCGGCGAATACGAGATCACCGTGACCCTGCGCGACGCCCCGACCCTCGCGCCCCAGCCCGAGCGCGCGCCCTATCAGCCCGCCGCCCTCGGCGGCGAGCCGCGCTGGTACGCCGGCGACTTCCACGTCCACTCGCGCGACAGCGGCGACGCCTCGCCGAGCCTCGACGTCATCGCCGGGTTCGCGCGCGGCCGCGGCCTCGACTTCGTGGTCGTCACCGACCACAACACCACCTCGCACCTCGACTTCTTCGCCGACGCCCAGGCCCGCCACCCCGACCTCCTGTTCGTCCCCGGCTGCGAGTTCACCACCTACGCCGGCCACATGAACGCCATCGGCGCCACCGCGTGGGTCGACCACAAGCTCGGTCAGCCCGGCGTCACCATCACCGCCGCCGCCGACGCCTACGACCTCCAGGGCGCGGTGCTGAGCGCCAATCACCCCGCGCTCGCGCTCGGCGACCTGTGCATCGGCTGCGCCTGGGAGCTGGATCTCGACCCCGCTCGCCTCGGCGCCGTCGAGATCGCCACCGGCGGCCTCGACAAGGCCGGCATGTTCTTCACCGACGACGCCATGCGCTTCTGGGACGACCTGTGCGACGCCGGCCACCACCCCGCCCCGCTCGGCGGCAGCGACGATCACAAGGGCGGCGTCGACCTCGGCGGCTTCGACAGCCCGATCGGCGACCCGACCACCCTCGTGTACGCCGACACCCTCGGCGTCGACGCCATCCTCGCCGGCCTCCGCGCCGGCCGCACCGTCGTCAAGCTGCAGGGCCCGGGCGACCCGATGCTCGAGCTGTCCTCCGGGACACATGTCCCCGGGGACACGTTCGACGCCGACCTCGCCACCTTGAAGGTGCGGGTCACCGGCGCCCCGGCGGGCGCCGGCGTCCGCCTCGTCCGCGACCGCTGGCCGCTCGACGCCGTACCCGTCGCCGGCGACCCGTTCGAGCACGAGTTCACCGTCGAACCGCCCGAGGCCGGCCGCTCGCGCTGGCGCGCCGAGGTCCTCGTCGACGGCGCCCCGCGCACGGTCACCAACCACCTGTGGATCGGTCGTCCCTCGACCGAGTCGCCGACCACCGGCGACGCGACCACCGACGCGCCCATGACCGGCCCCGACAGCACCGCCAGCTCCGACACCGATCCGGCGAGCACCAGCGCCGGCGCGACCCCCTCCGAGACCGGCTGCGGCTGCCGCTCCGTCGCCCCGCCCTCCCCCGTCCTGCTGGCCCTCCTGCTCCTGCGCCGCCGTCGCTCGCCCGCGCCGCGTGAATCACATGTCCAAAAGGGCAGATTCACCTCGTCCCCGGCGCTCGCCACGACCTGTCCTTCCGGACACTCCACCGCCCGGCCCTGACATGTCCTCCAGGACATCCGGCTCGACCGCACGGCGGCGGCGACCACCTGTCCTTTTACGCAGGCCCCCCCCCCACGCTCCTCCGACCCGCCTCACACCGCGCGCAGCACGTAGAACACGTAGCCGTACGCGTCGCTGAACGCGCGGAAAAGCGCCACCTCCGCCTCCGTCTCGCGAATCGCCGCCTGCATCGCCGCGCTCGCCGACCCCCGGACCTCCTCCACCCGGCGCAGCAGCGGCCCGTAGTAGCTGTCCCACCACGCCTGCGCCGCCAGCCGCCGCAGCGCCAGCACCTCGAACCCGGCCTCGCGGGCCCGCCTCGTGTTCGTCGCCTCCGTCCCCATCGCCGGGTACGCCGCCGCCCAGAACCTCCGCACCTCCGCCGTCGGCGTCTCGGTGAACCACGTCGCCTCCGAGATCACCGCGAGCCCGCCCTCGCGCAGCAACGGCCGCCAGCGCTGCAGCGCGCCCGCGAACGTCAGGTGGTACGCCGCTCCCTCCGACCACAGCAGATCGAACGACGCAGCCGGCCAGTCGAGCGCGCCGAAGTCGGCCTCGACCGCACGCACCAGCTCCGCCAGCCCGCGCTCGCGCGCCCGCGACTCGAGCTGGTCGAGGAACGTCCGCGTCAGGTCGACCGCCACCACCGGCGCCGCCAACGTCTCCGCCAGCAGCAGCGCCCCCGCTCCGGCCCCGCACCCCAGGTCGGCGATCCGCGGCCGCTCCGGCAGCCCCGACAACCCCGCCAGGATCTCGCGGCTCACCTGCGGATCGCCCGGCCCCATGCGCTCGAGCCCGCGGTGAAGCTCGATGAGCGCGGCGAACAGTTCTTCGGCGGAGATCTCGGCGGACGGCGACATCCCGCTCATCTTACCGCAACCAACGCCGGATCTCGACCCGTCGTCTCCGCCGCCCGGCGCAGCATGTCCCTTTCGCCATGTCCTTTCAGTCATCCCCCAGTCGGCCGCCCGCCTCGCCCCCGCGACGCTCCGGTGTAGACTCGCGCCCATGTCCACCGACCGCCGGATCTCGACCCAGACGCTCGGCCACGTGCGCATGATCGGCCTCGACCGCGCCGCCAAGCGCAACGCCTTCGACCTCGCCATGCTGCGCCAGCTGGCCGAGGCCGTCACAGACTACGAGGACGACCCGAACCTGCGCTGCGCCGTCCTGTTCGCCCACGGCGAGCACTTCACCGCCGGCCTCGATCTCGCCGAGGTCGGCCCCGCCGTCGCCCGCGGCGAGCGCCTGTTCCCCGACGGCGCCGTCGATCCGCTCGGCCTCTACGGGCGCGTGCGCCAGAAGCCGCTCCTGCTCGCCGTGCAGGGCTACTGCCTGACCCTCGGCATCGAGCTGTTGCTCGCCGCCGACGTCCGGATCGCCGCCGGCGACGCCCGCTTCGGCCAGATCGAGATCAAGCGCGGGATCTTCCCGTTCGGCGGCGCGACCCTGCGGCTGCCGCAGGTCGCCGGGTGGGGCAACGCGATGCGCTGGCTCCTCACCGGCGACATGTTCGACGCCGGCGAGGCGCTGCGGATCGGCCTCGTGCAGGAGGTCGTCGAGCCCGGCAAGCAGGTCGAGCGCGCCGCCGAGATCGCGGCCACGATCGCCGCCCAGGCCCCGCTCGGGGTGCGCGCCACCCTCGCGACCGCCCGCACAACCCTCGAGCGCGGGCCCGAGGCCGCCCTCGCCACCATGATGGACGAGGTGCGCGCGATCATGGGCTCGGACGACGCGCGTGAGGGCATGCAGTCGTTCATCGAGCGCCGCGCCGCTCGCTTCTCCGGTTCCTGACCTTTGAGTCAGGTCGCCGACCCGCGCCGGGCCCCGCGCGCTCCCTTGGTTTGATGGCGACCCGGGCCGACGGGGTTATACTCGCGCGGCACGGCGCGGCGACCGCGCCACGAAGGAGACAGCGATGAAGATCGATCTGGAGAAGTTCCTCGCGGCCACCATGTTGCTCGCCACCGCGACCACCCCGGCCTGCGGCAGCAAGGACGCCAAGAAAGTCGAGACCAAGGCCGACACCAAGACCGCGACCCCGCCGCCCGCCGCGCCGCAGCCCACGCCCGCGCCCGCGGCCGCTCCGCCTGCCGCGCCCGAGGCCGCTCCGCCCGCGACCGCGCCTGCGGAGGCCGACAAGCCCGCCGCCGCCAAGCCCGACCCGGGCCCCGAGGAAGAGAAGCCGTCCTGGTGACGCGCCGAGGGGCATGTCCCCTGCGACATGCCCCCGCGGACCTGCTCGAATCGACATGTCCTGCAGAACATTTTTGAAAGGACATGTCCGCCGGCGCGCGCGCGACGGCGCGTCATTCCCGGCGTAGACACGGTCGCGCTCAGGCCATGTCCCTCCGGACATGTCTCGAAGCTCACCTCGCCAGGCCGGACGGCCCGCCCGCGGCGGCTCGATCCGTCGCCTCCGCGGCGCGCCTGTCCCGCGGGACAGCGCCTCAGAGGTGCGTCTCGGCGCCGGCCAGCCGGCGCTTGCCCAGCATCCCCGCCGCGTCGAACCACGCGTAGATGTCGCGCACGCTGTCGGCGAACGGCCGCGCCGTGTAGCCGAGCGCGCGCGCGGCCTTGCCGTGGTCGAAGCGGGCGCGAGTGGACAGCACCGCCAGCGACTCGTGGGTGTACAGCGGCTCCTGCCGCATCACCGCACCCGCCGCGCCGAACAGCGGCACCCCGAGGCGCGCCACCCAGATCGGCGTCACCAGCCGCGGCGGCTTCACGCCGGTGATCGCCATCGCCGTGGCCCCGATGTCGCGCACGTGCACCGTGTGCCCGGTCAGCAGGTAGTTCTCGCCGGCCTCGCCGCGGGTCTGCGCGGCCAGCATGCCGGCGACCACGTCGCGCACGTCGACGAAGTCGAACGCCCCGTCGACCAGGCTCGGCAGCGACCGCTTGTACAGCTGCAGGAACAGCCGGCCCATCCGCGACGGTCCGAAGTCGTAGGGCCCGATCACGCCCGACGGGTGCACGATCACCGCGTCGAGGCCGCGCCCCATCACCTCGCGGAGCGCCCGCTCGCCGGCCGCCTTCGAGCGGTCGTAGGCGAAGTGGCTCGGCTCGTCGGGCACCCGCGGCCAGCGCTCGTCGACCTCCACGTCGGCCGTGCCCTCGCGGTACAGGTCGAACGCGTGCACCGAGCTGCAGTGGATCAGGCGGCGCACGCCGGCCACCAGCGCCGCCTCGGCGATCGAGCGCACGCCCTCGACGTTGACCGCGCGCACCAGCCCGCGCGGATCGCCGGAGATCGAGATCTGGGCCGCGAGGTGATAGACGACCTCGACGCCCGCGGTCGCGCGGCGCGCCGCCTCCGGATCGCGCACGTCGCCGCTGATGCGCTCGACGTCCAGGCCCGCGAGCGCGCGCTGGGAGTTGCGGACGAGCACGCGTACGCGCTCGCCTCGTGACAGCAACGTGCGAACGAGATTCGCACCGATATGACCCGCGGCGCCGGTGACGAGGACGGTCATGCGATCCGCCGGATGATACAGGCGCGCGGCATTGCGCCTCAAGCCCGACACGACAGCGCAGCGAGGGCGAGTTAACCTGCCCCACACATGTCGCGCCCCGGCGGCGATCCCACCCCGCGGTCCTCCGGGCCGGACCCCGATCCGACCCTCGTCGGCGACCGCCCCCCGCGCCCCGACTTCGCCACCGACGAGACGCTGGCCGGAGATCTGTCACCGCAGGCCGGGGCCGTGCCGCTCCACCTCGAGCAGACCGCCCGGCCGGAGCTCGACCGCTCCTCGCTGTCGCAGCGCGAGCGCGCGCTCCAGCTGACCCGCTACGTCCTCGTCCGCCGCCTCGGCGCCGGCGGCATGGGCGTCGTCTACCTCGCCTACGATCCCAGCCTCGACCGCAAGGTCGCGATCAAGCTGCTGCGCGTGGCCCCCGGCGACGGCCCGGCCCAGGCCGCCCACGCCCGCCTCCTGCGCGAGGCCCAGGCGCTGGCCCGCCTGTCGCACGGCAACGTCGTCGCCGTCCACGACGTCGGCTCGTACGACGCCGAGGCGCTGACCACCCTGCGCATGGGTCCGGGTCGCGCCCAACCTGTCCCTCAGGACAGAGAGCGCCAGGCCGCCGGCGTGTTCCTGGTGATGGAGTACGTCCCCGGGATCACCCTCGCCCAGTGGCTCGACGAGCGCGTCCGCGGCGTGCGCGAGGTCGTCGAGGTGTTCGTCGCCGCCGGCCGCGGCCTGGTCGCCGCCCACGCCGTCGGCGTCATCCACCGCGACTTCAAGCCCGGCAACGTCCTGGTCGGAGAGACAGGTCGGATTTGCGTGTTCGACTTCGGCCTGGCGCGCGCCGCCGGCGAGGCCGAGGCGACCGCCGGCCCGGCCAACGCCCCGGACAGCCCGCTCGACCCGCTCTCGTCCTCGCTGGTGTCCGGCCCGCTCACCCGCGTCGGCACCGTTGTCGGCACGCCCGCGTACATGGCCCCGGAGCAGCGCGGCGGCGCCGCGATCGACGAGCGCGCCGACCAGTTCAGCTTCTGCGTCGCCCTCTACGAGGGCCTCTACGGCAACCGCCCCTTCAGCGGCGACAACCTGTTCGCGCTCGAGGCGGCCAAGGCGACCGGGCGCGTCGATCCGCCGCGCCGCGCCGTCAAGGTCCCGCCCGCGATCCACCGCGCGATCCTCCGCGGCCTCTCGCCTGAACCGGGGGACAGGTGGCCGTCGATGCGGGCGCTGCTCGACGCGCTCGAGCGGCCGCTGCGACGCGACCGTCGCCGCTGGATCCTCGCCGGCGGCGCGCTGGTCGGCGCCATCGTCGGCGGCATCGCCCTCGCCGGCACCTTCGGCGGACCCGCGCTGTGCACCGGCGCCGCCGAGGCGCTCGCGCCCACCTGGAGCCCCGAGCGGCGAGCCGCCCTCGACGCCGCCTTCGCCGCCACCGGCCTCCCCTACGCCACCGACGCCGCCACCCGCACCGGCGCCGGCATCGACGACTGGGCCGACGCCTGGAGCGCCGGCCACACCGACGCCTGCGCCGCCGCCAACATCCGCGGCGAGCAATCACATGACCTCTTGGACATGCGCATGCTCTGCCTCGAGGAGCGCCGCCACGAGCTCGAGGCCCTGCTCGGCGTGCTCGCCGGCGCCGACGCCGACGCCGTCGAGCACGCCCACGACGCCGTCGAGGCCTTGCCGTCGCCGGCCCGCTGCGCCGACCTCGCGGCCCTGCGCGCCGACGTCGCCCCGCCGCCGCGCGAGCTCGCCGAGGCCGTGAAGAGCCTGCGCGACGAGCTGTCGCGCGCCGCCGCCGAGGCCGCGGCCGGTCACGACGCCGCCGGCCTGACGCTCATGCGGGCCGCCGAGCAGCGCTCGCGCGACCTCGGCTACCGCCCGCTGCGCGCCGAGATCCTGGCCGATCTGGGCGAGCAGCTGTTCGTCACCAGCAACTACGACGAGGCCGCGCCCGTGCTCGCCGAGGCCTACTTCGAGGCGCTCGCCGCCGGCCACGACCGCCTGGCCTTCGAGACAGCCAACAACCTCGCCGGGCGCATCGCCCACACCCTCCTCCGCCCCGACGACGGCCAGCCGTGGCTGCGCCACGCCGAGGCCCTGTACGAGCGCCTCGCCCGGCCGCCGGGGTTCGCCGGCAACCTCGAGCGGCGGCGCGGACAGCTCGCCGAGGTCAACCGCGACTACGACGCCGCCCTCGACCATCTCCGCCGCGCTCTCGGCGACATGCCCGAGCGCTCGGCCAGGGCCATCGCCACCCGCCAGAGCATCGGCCACCTCCACCTCGCCCTCGGCCAGCTCGACGCCGCCCACGAGATCTTCGAGCAGCTCCTCTCGCTGCGCCGCGAGGTCTACGGCGCCGACCACCCCAACAACGCCCACTCGCTGACCGATCTCGGCAACGTCGCCACCCTGCGCGGCGACTTCGACACCGCCGAGCGGCACCACCGCGCCGCCCTGGCGATCCTCCGCGCCGCCCTGCCCCCGCGTCACGATCGGCTGGCCTTCCCGCTGTCGTCGCTCGCCGACATCGCCGCCCAGCGCGGAGAGCTCAACGCCGCCCTCGACTTCTTCGAGGAGGCGCGCGCGATCTGGGAGCACAACCTCGGCCCGCAGAGCACCCGCGTCGCCGCCATGCTCGAGCGGCTCGCCTCGGTCCAGTTCGTGCGCGGCGAGCTCGGACTCGCCGAGCAACACGCCACCCGGGCGCTGGCGATCTGGGGCGCCGGCCAGAGCCCCGACCCCCAGGGCACCGTGCTCGCCCGCCTCACCCTCGCGCAGATCGAGCACGAGCGAGGCAACCACGCCGCCACCCGCGACCACGCCGACGCCGCTCTGCCGCTGGCCGTCTCGGTGCTCGGCGAGGACAACCTCTATACGGCGGTGAGCCGCGCCGTGCGGGCGATGGGTCTCGTCGGCCTCGGCGACCTCTCGGCCGCGGAGCGCGAGGCCGACGCCGCCGTCGCCTCGATCGAGCGCCGCTACGGCGCCGACTCGGTGTGGCTGGCCGAGGCCCTGATGCCCCGCGCCGAGGTGCGGCAGGCCCAGGGCCGCGTCGACGAGGCCCGCCGGGACCTCGAGCGTTGCCTCCAGCTTCTGAACCCGAACGACGCCCCGTTCCAGCGGGCCAACGCCGAGTTCCAGCTGGCACAGGTCCTTTGGGGCATCCGCGGAGAACGCGCACGGGCCCGCGAGCTGGCCGAGTCGGCCCGCGCCCTGCTGCAAAAGGCCGGCGCCAGGCATCACCGGGCCAAGGTCGAGCTCTGGCTGGCGCAACATCCGGCCTGATCGTCGGATGTCCTTTCCGCCATGTCACGGTCGACATCCGGCGGGCACCGAGGATCGGCTGCGCTCGCGACGTTGATCGCCGCTGCGGGCTTGCATGTGCACCGGTCTCGCTCCCACCTTGTGCGCCGGATCGCAGGTCGCCTGCCCGCCGGGTCTCCGCCCACGTCACAGAAAATTCGCAGGTCTTCACTGGCGGATCGACCATCGTCGTGGCTTAAATCAGCGCATGTTGTCGTGCTCTGGCCTGGTCTCGCGCGCGTGCCTCTCGGTCGTGTCGCTCATCCTCGCCGGCTGCTACACCGGCCTGTCGGGCGCCAATGATGAATCCGGACCTCCCCCGCCGCCGCCGCCTCCACCCGGCAGCAACGGCCCGCTCGGGGTCCCCGAGGTCACCCCGCTCGAGCTCGACGCGCTGTCGCCCGACCCTGCGCCCGGCGGCGTCGCCTTCGACCTCCACCTCACCGGGGCCGGCTTCACCCGCAGCAGCGTCGTCGTCGTCGCCGGCCAGGAGCTGCCCACCACCTTCGTCTCCGGCGGCGAGTTGCACGCGCACAGCGGCCCGCGCAAGCGCGGCGACTACCCCGTGTTCGTGCGCCGCGACGGCGAGGAGTCGCTCCCGCTGACCCTCGCCGTCGATCGTTCGGCCCCGCGGATCCTCGTCCCCGCCCAGGTCGAGGTCGACGAGGACACCGAGGTCGGCCTCGCCATCGACGTCGTCGACGTCGCCGATCCGGCCGCGCTGCGGGTGCACCTCCTCGGTCTGCCGCCCGGCGCCACCTGGGACGAGCCGACCCGCAGGTTCAGCTTCACCCCCGACTTCACCCAGGGCGGCGACACCTGGACGGTCACCGTGCTCGCCCACGACGGCGAGTCGCGCGTCGAGACCACCTTCGACGTCGTCGTCCACGACACCATCCGTCCGCCCGCGCCGGAGATCGTCGACACCGAGTTCCTCGACGGCAGCGGGTATGTCCGTTACACCCTGTCCCAATGGACAGATGATTACCTCGACAGCCCGGGCTACGCCGGCCGCGCCTTCACGGCCAAGGTCATGGTCCCGCTCGAGGTCCCGCCCGAGGGCGTGCCGGTGCGCGTCGGCCTGCACGGGTTCGCCACCGCCAACCCCGGCGGCACCGGCTCGGCGAGCGAGATCCGGATCTCGCCGCACGACCCCGACAACACCTACTGGTGGGGCTACGCCACCTCGCTGCCAGAGGATCCTCCGGCGGCCGGCGGCGCCGCGCCCGACTACACCGTGCGCCGGATCCTCCACCTCGTCGAGTACGTCCTGCGCAACTACCCCGAGGCCGACCCGGCGCGCGTGCACATCTACGGCAGCTCGATGGGCGGCGCCGGGGCCATGGTGATCGGCCTCCTGCGCGCGCGTCACTTCGCCTACGTCGACGCTCGCCTCGGCCAGGCGATCGCGCGCAACCACCGGCCCGGCCGGATCACCCAGCTGTCCGGGTGGTGGGGCGAGCCCGAGCTCGATCTCGACGGCGGCGGCGGCCTGCCGGCGTGGGACCACATGGACCTCACGCGCGCCCTCGTCGAGTCGAGCGAGGCCCGCGACCAGTTCCTGTTCCTCAAGCACGGCAAGGACGATCCGACCATCCACTTCGGCGCCGCCGTGCTGCCGAGCGCGCGCACCGGGGAGAGCTTCTACGCCGCGCTGCAGCACCAGCGCGTCGGCCACTTCGCCGTGTGGGACGAGGGCGGCCACGGCATCGCCGATCCTGTTCTCGGAGACGGCTGGTGGACCGGCTCGTGGTCGCCGATCCACGGCGACGAGGCGACCCTGCGCCGCGACCGGGCCTTCCCCGCGTTCACCGCGTCCTCGCTCGACGACGATCCCGGCGTCGGCGCCGGCAACGGCAAGCAGGACTGGAGCGACAACGCGGGCTTCGCCGGCGACGTCGACGTCGCCGGCGACACCGGCTGGGAGGGCGCCGTGGCCGGCGCGATCGGCCGGTTCCTCCGCTGGGACGGCGCCAGCGTGGTCGACACCGTCGATCGCCTGCAATTCGCCCTGCGCGTCCACGCGGGCGACGGCGCCAACCCGCCCGCCGCCGGCTACCCCAGCAAGGGCGACCTCGTGCTCGCCGATCTGCCCGCCTACGTCGACGTCACCCCGCGCCGCGCCCAGGCGTTCCGCTGCCGCCCCGGCGAGCGCATCACCTGGGCGTTCGGCAAGGCCCGCGGCGAGGTGGTCGCCGGCCCCGACGGCAGCGTGACGATCCCCGCCCTCCCGCTGACCGACACCTGGACGACCCTGGTCCTGCGCCGCTCGCTCGCGGTGATCACCGCCTCGCACTGACGCGAAAGACATGTCTTCATGGGCATGTCTCGTCGGCTGCACAGCGACGCGCGGCGCCTGCTGGCCCTCCAGCACACCTTCGGCTACGACCCCGACTCGGCCCAGCTCACCTGCCTGCCGGTGCGTCCGCCCGCGCCGGCGGAGACGACCGGTCCCTGAGGACATGTCCCCTTCGCCATCCCGAAGCTCCGGTCCGGGCCCTCGAGTCCGCAAGCACCTCCTGCGCCTGCTCGGGCTGCTGTGCGCCTGGGGCCTCGTGCACCTCGCGGTCGTCTGCATCGACGGCTGCAGCGACGAGGACCGGGCCGCCGACGTCGCCGTCGTCCTCGGCAACCACGTCAGCGACGCCGGCGAGCCGTCGCGTCGCCTCCGGCTGCGCCTCGATCGCGCCCACGCGCTGTGGCTCGCCGGCCTGGTCCCGCGGATCATCGTCAGCGGCGGCCAGGACCTGGGCAGCCCGCACGAGGCCGAGGTCATGAAGCAGTACCTGGTCGCCCGCGGCGTCCCGGCCGACCGGATCGTCGAGGACCGCGGCGGCATCAACACCCACGCCACCGCCCGCTTCGTCGCCGGCTGGCTGCGCGCCCGCGGCGAGCGCTCGGCCGTCGCCGTCAGCCAGTACTACCACCTCACCCGCACCAAGCTGGCGCTGCGCCGCTTCGGCGTCGACGCCACCGGCGCCCACGCCGACCTCGAGCTCGAGCTGCGCGAGCCGTGGTCGCTGCTCCGCGAGGTCGTCGGCTTTTACGCCTACCTGTTCAAGGACTACGACCGCGGCGGATCGGAGCGCGCGCCATGACCAGGGTCATCTTCCTCGACATCGACGGCGTCATGAACACCCTCTCGACCCCGGTCGACGCCGCGCGCGGCCTGACCTCGCTGCTGCTCCCGCGCTGCGTCGCCGCGCTCAATCAGGTCGTCCGGGCCACCGGAGCGGCCGTCGTCGTCACCTCGACCTGGCGCCTGACGATGCCGCTGGCCGAGCTGCGGGCCCACTTCGCCGCGGCAGGGTGCGTCGCCGAGATCCTCGACATCACCCCCGATCTCGACGCCCCCCGGCGCGAGCGCGAGATCGCCGCCTGGCTCGCCGCCCAGCCGGAGCCTCCGCGGGCCTGGTGCATCCTCGACGACGACCGCGACATGGGCGCGCTGGCGGATCGCCTGGTGTCCACCGACTCCCACCGCGGCCTCGGCGACCACGAGCTCCCGAGAGTGCTCGCCCTCCTCACCGGCTGACCCGACGAGCATGTCGCCAAAGACATGCCCGAACGAACATGTCCCTTCAAACATGCCCTTCAGGGCACGCGCGGCTCAGAACTCGTCGAGCCCTTGCCCGAGCTCGACCCCGAGCGCCTCGAGGGCGACGGCCGGGCACGGCGAGGCGAAGCGCGACTCGTAGCGCTGCTGGAACTCCGCGTTGGCCACGACGGCCTGGTCGTCGGCCTGCAGCTCGGGCAGGAGCCCGCGGACCGCGTACACCTCGACCTCGCCGACGCTGCGGGTGACGGTCGTCTGCAGGAATTCGAGCGCGAAGAACGGCTCGATGAGCTGCTTGACCGTCCCCGACACGCACACCGAGTCGGCCTGGCCGACGCGCTCGACGTGGCTGGCGATGCTGACGGTGTCGCCCCACAGGTCGTAGACCGGCTTCTTGGCCCCGAGCACGCCGGAGATGCACGGACCGGCGTGCAGGCCGATGCGGAAGCTCCAGTCCCAATCGTCGACCATCGGCACCAGCCCCGACGCGACCACCTGGGCGCAGCGAAGCGCCGCGAACGTCGCGTCGACCGCGTGCGACAGGCGGCGGTGGGGGATCCCCGCCACCGCCACGTAGGTGTCGCCGGCCGTGCGCAGCTTCTCGACCGCGAACGCCGAGGTGATCTGGTCGAAGGCCGAGAAGAAGAAGTCGAGCTGCTTGAGGCAGGTGACCGGGTCGACGCGGGCCGCCAGGCGCGAGAACTGGACGGCGTCGATGAACATCACCGTCGACTCGCGGTACGCCTTGGGCTGGAGCCGCTCGCCGAGCGGCGCCGCCGACTCGCGCGGCAGCACCGCCAGCGCCAGGCTCTTGTCGAGCAGGGTCGCGTGCGCCAGCTGCGACGCCAGCGCGCGCGGCGGCCGGATCGCCACCCCGACCGCCAGCACCGCGTCGGATGGCTCGAGGGACAGGTCCCAGGCGGCAGGTCCTTCCGGCCAGGGATGCTCCGGCACCGCCTTGCCGCTGCTCTCGGCCAGGCTGCGCAGGAACGCCGGCGAGGCGGCGCCGAACAGCGCGCCGAGGCTGGGCGCGCCGGGGCGGGCGGCCAGCCAGCGGGCCGCCGCGGGCGACGCCGGCGTCACGCGCCCGTCGGCGTCGACGCGCAGCGCGATCGGCTCGACCAGCTCGAGGAGGGCCACCATGTCAGAGCTCTCGCACGTCCTCGAAGGTCGTCCGGGCGGCGATCGACTCCTCGTCGAGGTTGAGCAGGATGGGCAGCGTCTCCTGCTGCCAGTCGTCCTCTTGCAGGCGACGCACCAGCACCGGGCCGGGCAGCAGCAGGTAGACCAGCTCGACGATGTCCATGATCACGTAGAAGCCGTTCGAGTTGCAGAACTCGAGCTCGGTGAAGTCGAGCACGCTGCGGCTGATCTCGCGCTTGGGCAGGATGTCGCGCAGGTCCTGCAGCAACAGCGACAGGTAGCGGTAGGGGTTGTCGATCCGGACCACGCCGGAGAACGTGAGGGAGAAGTTCCCCTCGTCCTCGCGCGCGACGCAGTGGAACACACTGACGCCGCCGTCCATGATCTCGCCGTACGTGAGGACGTTCATTGCGCACCTCGCAAAGGAAACACCGCCTGCATGGTCAGTTGTTCGCCCGCGTAGGTCGCGGACAAGCGGAAGCGGTTCTCGGAGACCAGCCGGATGAGGCCGAGCCCGCCGCGCAGCCGCTGCAGGCGGCGCGCGCGCAGCGTGTCGGCGAACAGGCGCTTGGGGTCGGTCGCGGTGGTCAGCTGGTCGACCCGGTCCTTGACCACCTGGTACTGCTCGACAGTGGCCTTGTTCGTGACCTGCACCTGTAGCGCGTCGCCGTCGATGCGCAAGTCGACGCGCATCTGGCTGGCGGGATCGCTGACGTTGTCGATCACGTTCTGGACCAGCTCCGTGATGACGACGTTGGCTTTCTTGCACAGCGCCTGCGGGTAGAACACCGTCAGCATCGCCAGCAGCGACTCGCCGACGATCGTGGCGAGGTTGCCGCGGAGGTCGCCCATCGGTGCCACGGTCAGCGTCAGCCCGACGCTGGTCGTGATCGGCTCGTCATCCAGCTCGTGGTCGTTCACGCCGCCCGCCTCCGGAGCACGATGAGGGTGATGTCGTCGGCATCGACGCGGCGGAACTGGCCGTAGTCGTCGAGGCAGCGCTGCAGGATCTCGTTGGCCGGCAGGTGCGAGTTCGTGCGCACCAGCTCGTGCAGCCGGCGCGTGCTGTAGTCGGCGCCGCTGTTGTCCTGGGCCTCGACCAGGCCGTCGGTGTACAGCGCCAGCACGTCACCTGTCTCGAAGGGCAGCTCGTACTCGCTGTAGGCGCGGCGGCGCAGGCCGATGAACGGGTCGCCCTTGTTGAACGTGTGGACCTCGCCGCCGCGGATCAGTACCCCGTAGCCGCCGCCGCACACGTAGCGGAACGAGTGCTCGCCGAACGAGACGAAGTTGACGGTGGCGTAGCGGCGGACCTCGCGGAGGAACCCGACGGTCGCGGTGTTGAGGTACTCGACGATCTCCCGCGGGCGCGACACCTGCTCCATCGTCTGCACCAGCTGGGCCTTGAGGTAGGCCATGATCAGCGCCGCCGACACGCCGTGGCCGGAGATGTCGAACACGCCGATCGCGTGGCAGCCGTCGCGCAGGCGGTAGAAGTCGTAGTAGTCGCCGCCGACCTCGGTCATCTGCTTGTGGTAGACCGAGAACTCGAACCGCGCGAGCATCTCGGGGTGGTCCTTGGGCAGCAGCGCGTGCTGCACCTGCTGCGCGATCTCGAGGTCCTGGCGGATGGTCTGGTAGGCGCGCGCCAGCTCGCGCTCCTGCTCGTCGAGGCGCTCGTAGGCGGTGCGCAGGTTGTCGTTGGTCGCCTGCCAGTACGCGGTGTCGCGCTCGACCCGCTTGAGCAGGCCCTTGTACATCCAGAACAGCTTGCGCAGGTCGGCCGGCGCCAGCTCGGACATGCGATCGGGGTCTTTTCCCTGGAGGATCTCGTCGAGGGTCATCTCAGTGGAACTCCACCACGAGCCGGTTGAGGTCGCCGTCGTTCGTCACGTCGACGTAGTGCAGGTCGCCCGGCGCCATCACCCCGCCGATGAGCACGCCGCACTCGATCGTCTTGTCGAACGGCGTCGACGAGCGGATGACCGCGTGGCCGCGCTCGGCGTCGAACTCGGCCAGGTCGAACGAGCCGACCACGTCGCGCGGCCCGCGGATCACGCTGGCGATCCCGTTGCTACCTGTCTGAAAGTGCAGGAAGTCGGCGCCGCGGTGGATCAGCATCTTGCCGGGCCCGTGGTGGTACCACAGCGTCATCATCTCGATGCCGAGCTTGAGCCGGATCGGCTCGACGTTGGCGTACGACTCGCCGACCATGCGCTCGAGCTCCATCCACTTGGCGAGCGGGAACCACCGCCCCATGTCGATGTCGGCCAGCAGCGCGTTGGCCCGCCGCCCGGCGACGATGTTGAGGTTGACGCAGGCCTGGGCGAAGCCCGCCATCAGCGCCCCGTGGACCACCGGCTCGCTCGCCTCGGTCTCTTCGCTCATGCCCCCTCCCCCGCGAACGCGAACACAGCGATGATCGGCACGCCGCGGTACGAAAGCCGCACCAGACCCGAGCTGACCGTCGAGCGGCAGTACTCCGGCAGATCGACGTCGACGTCGATCGACGGGTAGGCGACAAAGCCCGACTTCTTGAGCCGCAGCAGCCACGACTCGAGCGTCTCGTGGCGCTCGCAGCGGAAGGCGTCGCTGGTCCCGAGGATGTCGCGGACCTCGCGGCCGAAGAACCCCTCCTTGATGGCGAACTTCTCGTCGGGCGACGCGTCGCTGCGGTCGACCAGGTCGAACACGGTGGCGAAGTGTTGCCAGCAGTGGTGCATGCGCCGGGTCAGGTGCTCGGTGTCGTGGTCCGAGCTCGGCTCCACCAGCGTGAACACCCGCGGCTTCAGGGCCCGCAGCCGCCGCAGCAGCCTGGTCCGAGACTCGCTGTCGGGGCCCGTGGTGTGGTGCAGCGTGTAGGCCGCGTTGATCGACAAGCTCCCCTCGGCGAGCGCCTCGAAGTGCGCGTAGTCGGCATCCTCGCAGACCTCGATCAGCTTGACCAGCGGATAGATCTCGATGTCGAACGGCAGCTCGGCGCGAACCTCGTCGATCGCGGCCACGCCCTCATTCAGGACCGAGCGGTTGGGATCGAGCGCGATCACCTTGATCCGCTCGATCTTGCCGGGATCGCGCGCGAGCGCCCGCAGCAGGGCGACGATCTGCAGGCCCTTGCCGATCCCGATCTCGAGCAGCGTCGGCGCCGGCGACTGGCGCATCGCGTGGACCAGGTACTGGTTGGCCAGCGCGTAGCCCTGCGGCACGGCCGGGATCGCGCGCTGCAGCAGCGTGAACAGATCGATCTGCGGCCGCTTCTCGGCTTGCAGGTACAAGTTCCGCCCCGACAGCAGGTTGCGGTCGATCCGCCGCAACAGCGACTCGGCGACGATGTGGGACAGGAGCGCGTCGCTCGGGACATCGACGTCCAGCGCCTCGAGGAGCTGGCTCGCAATCACCGTCTTGGCGACCTGCTCGCGATGGCGGCGGATATCCTGGCACGCGGCCAAAATCAGCTTGTAGCGGTCCTCGTAGAGCATGCGCCGCAGACTGAAGGTCACACAGGGGATCCGCCTTGGCAAGCTGATGCGCACCCGATCGTGGCCGAGAAGATTAACTCAGTCTTTGCGCGGAAACGCGCTTCGCGGCAATTCACAGGGCGCCATTGCCTCTGTCTCAAAGACCACCCAGCAGCGTCACCGGACCGCGGGCCACTGCGCAGGTCGCGTGCGCCGAGCGGTCGGAGCACACGCGACAGACTGCATCTTGAGACATGGTCGAACAACCATGACGCGGCCCGGCGATCGGGCCGCGTCGACGCGCTCGGCGGCTCACGCGGCAGCGGCGCCAGCGGTCGCCCGCGCCTCTACGGCGGCGCTGGCGGCCGATCGCAGCTCGAGCCCGACCTCGAAGCTCAGGGCCGTCGCACCGACGCGGCCGTGGTGACTCTCGCGGTGAACCTCGACGGCCAGCGTCACGTGCGTCGCATTCGGTACTCTGCCGCTGCGGAAGCGCACCGTCGCGATCGCAGTCAGCGGCTCCCCCACGACCATCTCTCCGAAGCGACGTACGCGGCTGATGCTGCGCAGCGTCAGCGCGACGTCGCGGAGCGGATCGCTGTGGGCCAGGGCCGACAGCACCCGGCCGAGTACGACCGGCAGCGGACACAGGCGACCCCAGGGCTCCGGCGCGCCGCCGGACACGCTCCCCGTGGTCAGCATCTCCTCCCCGCAGCCCACCACCTGTCCCAAGAAGCTGGACTCCACATGCGCGGTCAGATCGGCCGGCTTCACCGTGAACGTGGAAGTCGTCAAGAGACTTCCGACGCTGAGAGATCCGAGATCGTGTGCGAGCATGATGCGACCTCCTTGTGATTAGCGTGCCGCCCACTCCCGTGATTTGCACGCCAGATCATGCGCAGAGGCGATGTGTGCGTCTTCCTCCGCCGTGGATGGCGAGCATCGCGGCAGAGTCGACGAATTCTCGGCAAAAGGCGCGATCGGCCGCGCGCCGGGCCGCTTGCATCGCACGGCGAAATGATCTTCACAGCCCCGTTACTCGCCGAATTCGGCAAGATCTCCAGCGCGATCTCTTGCGCGTGCAACAACGACGGTCGTTCGCACGACCTCTCCGTGTGCTCCTCGACTTCCTGCTCCCGCCGGTCTGTCTCGCCTGTCGTCACCTGCTGCGCGCTCCCGTTGCCGGGGGCGTGCCGCCCCTGTGCAGCCGCTGCGCCCCCGAGCTCGCGCCGCTCGACCCGGCCGCGCGTCGCCTCGGCGACATCGAGGCCTGCTTCCTATATGAGGGCCCGCTGGCTCGCGCCGTCACCCGCCTCAAATTCGCGGGCGAGCTCGAACTGGCCGGGCCGCTGGGCCGGCTCCTCGCCCACGCGCCGGTGTGGCGCGAGGGCTGGGATCTCGTCGCGCCGGTCCCCTTGCACTGGCGCCGCGCCCTCGCCCGCGGCTACAACCAGGCCGCCCTCCTGAGCCGCTGGGCCGCGCGCGAGGCCCCGAACGGCGCCCGCGTCCGGCCGCGCCTCCTGCACCGCGTGCGCGCGACCTCGCCGCAGACCGAGCTCGACCGCCCGGCCCGGCGCGACAACCTCGCGGGGGCGATCGCCGTGAGATCCGGGCGCTCGCTCGCCGGCCTGCGCGTCCTCGTGGTCGACGACGTGACCACCACCGGCAGCACCCTGACCGCCTGCCTCGACGTCGTGCGCGCCGCCGGGGCCGCCCGCGCCGCCGGGCTTGCCCTCCTGCGCGCCGCTTTGTAGCTTTCCACCCCCGCCGTGAAGAAGACCGACAAGACCGCGACGAAGGACGGCCACCTCTTCGTCCAGAACCGCCGCGCCACCTTCGAGTACGAGGTCCTCGAGCGCTACGAGGCCGGCCTCGCGCTCATGGGCAGCGAGGTCAAGTCGATCCGCGACGGCCGCGTCAGCCTCGGCGAGGCCTACTGCCAGTTCCAGGGCGACCAGCTGTTCCTGTACCAGGCCCACATCGGCGAGTACACGCAGGCCCACGACCGCAACCACCTGCCGCTGCGCGCGCGCAAGCTGCTGCTGCACCGCAAGGAGCTCGAGCACCTGGCCGAGTCGGTCGACACCGCCGGCCTCACCTTGATCCCGCTGGCGCTGGTCGCCCGAAACGGCCGGATCAAGCTCGAGCTGGCCCTCTGCCGCGGCAAGAAGACCTACGACAAGCGGGCCTCGATCAAGGAGCGCGAGCAGAAGCGCGAGATCGATCGGGCCATGCGGGAGCGGACGTGAGCGGTCGGCGCTCCGACGGACCTGTCCCTTCGGACACCCTCGCAGCCCTCGGCCGCGCCAGCGAAGACCCCGGGCGACACTTGTGGCTGGTCCCCGCGCCGGTAGCGAGCGACGTCCTGCACGAGGACGACGCGCTGCACGAGCTCGACGCGCTGCTCGCCGGCCCGGGCCTCGACGACCGCGCCGTCGCTCGCGCCGTCGCCCTCGTCGCGCGCGTGCCCGGGCGCCTGCGGGCCGTCGTCGCCGCGCTCGCCGCCGCCGGCACCCCGGTCGCGGTCGCCGCGCTGCTCGGGTCGCCGCAGGTCCCCGGCGCGCTCGAGGCCGTCGCGCGCGCGCTGGCCCGCGGCCTGACCCGCGCCCTCCCCGGCGCCGACGCGGCCCCCGTGTTCTTCGCCCTCGACTTCCGCGGCTCGCGGGCGCGGCCGTTCCCCGACCTGCTGCGCCGCGCCCAGCTCCTCGCTGGCGAGCCGAGCGGCGCGCTCCGGCTCGACGTGCTCCGCGTCGACGACCGGCCCGCCTATCGCCTGTCCTTTTGGCCAGACACCCTCGCGCCGCGCCCGCGCGCCACCCTCGCCCGCGCCTGCGCCGCCGACCTCGCGCTCCTGCACGGCCGCCTCGCCCGCCTCCGCGGCACCCGCCTGTGGCTCAACGGCTTCTGCTTCGACCCCGACGGCCCAGTCTCAGTCGCCGCCCAGAGCCACCTGCTCCGGGCCTGGTTGGCATGGTCTGAAGGACATGCTCCGTGAGACATGACCCGAGCGACACCCCGTTCGCCCGCACCGCCGCCCGCCTGCGCGAGGTGCTCCAGGCCGGCGCGCGCGGCCTGGCCCTGCGCGCCGTCGACGAGGCCCGCGCGCTGCGGCTGTGCGAGGACGTCGGCGAGCGGCTCGACTGGCCGGTCCACACCTGGAGCGCCGCCGCCGGGCGCGACGGCCTCGGCGCCCCCGAGCCGCTGAACGAGCTACTGCGGAGTTTGCTGCGCGACCCCGACCCCGGGCTATGGCTCCTCCTCGATCCGCCGCCGCTCGATCCGGTGGCCCTCCGGGCCCTCCGCGAGCTCTCGCAGCGCAGCGTCGGCCCGGCGGTGCTCGTCGTCGGCGAGCCCTCGCCGGCGATCCTCGCCATCCCCGAGCTCGAGCTGCTCGAGCTCGAGCTGCCCGACGCGCATGAGCTCGCCGGCCTCGCCGCCGACCTCGCCGACGAGCTGCGGATCGCCGGACGACCCGGGCCCGCGGCCGCGCTGGTCCGGCGCGCCCCGCAGCTGGCCGACGCCGCGCTCGGCCTGTCGGAGCACCAGGCGCGAAGACTGCTGCGCCGCGCCGCGCTGGCCGCCGACGACGCCGCCGCGTCCGCCGAACTGGCCGCGGGCAAGGCCGAGGTGCTGCGCCGCGGCGGTCTGCTCGAGCGCGTCGAACCTGTCTCATCAGACATGCTCGGCGGCCTCGCGCAGCTCAAGCGCTGGCTGGCGCGCCGGGCCCTCGCCCTGCGTCCCGAGGCCCGGGCTGCGGCCATCCCCGATCCGCGCGGCGTCCTGCTGGTCGGCGTCCAGGGCTGCGGCAAGAGCCTGGCCGCCCGCGTGTGCGCCCACGAGCTGAACCTCGGCCTCCTGCGCCTCGAGCCGGGTCGGCTCTACGGCGGCACGCTCGGCGAGAGCGAGGCCAACCTGCGCCGCGTCACCGCGACCGTCGAGCGCATCGCCCCGGTCGCGCTGTGGATCGACGAGCTCGACAAGGGCATCGCCGGCAGCGAGGGTCCCGCGAGCGACGCCGGCACTGCGGCGCGCGTGCTCGGCGGTCTCCTCACCTGGCTGCAGGAGCGGCGGCGTCCGGTGTTCGTGGTCGCGACCGCCAACCAGGTCACGCGCCTTCCGCCGGAGCTGACGCGCCGCGGACGTCTCGACGAGATCTTCTTCGTCGATTTGCCGGACGCCGACGAACGCGCCGCCATCGCGCAGATCCACCTCGAGCACGCGCCGCGCTCGCACCTCGGCATCGCCCCGGTCCTCGCTGATCCGTTGCCCGACCTCGTCGAGCTCGTGCGCGCGAGCGACGGACTCTCGGGCGCCGAGATCGAGGGCGCGATCGTCGAGGCGCGCATCGACGCCTTCGCCGAGTCGCGCCCACTCGCGCGCGCCGACCTCGCTCGCGCGCTCTCCGCGACCATCCCGCTGAGCCGCAGCCGTGCCGGCGAAATCGCGGCTCTGCGCGCGTGGGCGAGCGCTGCGGCCCGTCGCGCTTGAGCGACCTGTCTCTTGGTTTCAACGCTCGCGTGGCCTGCGGTCGCGCAACGCCTGCACAACAGCAAATCACCCGAGCAATGCCGGCGAACGACGCTTCGCAGCGTTGTGTTGTTGAATCTCAGTCAAACTGATGCTCACGCGAACGCGTGTGCAGCGTGCAGCGACCGGTGATGCGAGGCTTGTGGGAATTTTCGTGCTGCGCTCCCACCTCACGCGGGCTCCAGGTGCGTGACACTGCGATCACGGCTATGGGATACTGTACGAGCGCTCATTATGACCGTGCAGCCGCCGATCACTCCTCTGTCTCAAGGAACAGGACTCGCGGACCAGCCGTCGTCGCCGGCGCGGGTCCTCCTCGTCGACGATCACCCGATCTTCCGCCTCGGCCTGTCGCAGCTCCTCGGAGCCGAGACCGACCTGGAGGTCGTCGGTGAGGCCGAGGACGCCGAGGCCGCGCTCGCCATCCTGCGCGAGAAGCCCGTCGACCTCGCGGTCGTCGACCTCTCGCTCAAGACCGGCAGCGGCATCGATCTGATCAAGCAGATCCGCGCCGCCTGGCCCGAGCTCAAGCTCCTGGTGCTGTCGATGCACGACGAGCAGCTGTTCGGCGAGCGGGTCCTGCGGGCCGGCGCGCACGGCTACCTGATGAAGCACGTGCCGGCCGAGCGGATCGTCGGCGCCATCCGCAAGTCGCTCAAGGGCGAGCTCGCGGTCAGCGAGCAGCTGGCCGAGACCATGCTGAACGCCATGGTCTCGCGCCCGCGCGCCGGCACCGGCATCGAGAACCTCAGCGACCGCGAGCTCGAGGTGTTCGAGCTGCTGGGCCGCGGGCACGACACCCGCAACATCGCCGAGTCGCTCAAGATCTCGATCAAGACCGTCGAGACCCACCAGTCCAACCTCAAGCTCAAGCTCGGGGCCCACAGCGCGCACCAGCTGCGTCGCCTCGCCGTCCTGTGGGCGACCGAGGGTCTCGCTGGCCAGCCCGCCGCCGGCCGCACCTGAGCCCGCCTGCGCGCTCCTGCGGCGCACTGTCCGAGGGGCCGCCCCGCGGCCCCGGCGCTCGACATTGCCCCGCCGTTCGCGCCCGAGAATTTGCCAGGCTGCCGCGCCCGGGTCAGCCTCACGCCGTGTCTCGCGCCCGCAGCCCGGCCCACCAGCAGCTCGAGCTGCCGGCGCTGGACGATCCCCGCGACGCGGGCGCCCTGCCCGAACCCGCGGCGGCGGTCGCCTGCATTCGCTGCGGGTGGTACGTCCTCATGACTGAAGAGACATGTCCTGTGTGCCATGTACCGAGGGACACCCCGCGATGAGCCGCTACGTCCGCCTCGACCTCGGCGCCCGCGAGCTCGCGCGGGCCGACCTGCTGGCCGCGCTCGACGAGCTCGGGCTCCAGGCCGAGGTGGCCGAGATCCCCGGGGGCCTCATGCTCGAGGGCAACTTCGAGTGCGCCGGCGAGCCGGTCGACCTGCGCCTGCCCGCGGGCGCGCTCGCGGCCGTCGCCGACTTCGGCCTGCGCGCCGAGGGCGGCACCTTCGTCCTCGTGTGCGGCGAGCACGATCGCGCCCTCCTGAACGAGCGCCTCGTCGCCCCGCTCGGCCGGGCCCTCGCCGCCGCCCGCGTGCGCGCCGCGGCGACCGCCGCCGGCCTCGACGTCGACACCACCCAGGCCGCCGACGGTACCCTGCGATTGCGCGTCCGGCCGCCGGCGTAACAGCCGCCGCGGCCCCGCGTTGTCGGACCCGGAAGCCGAGACTCGTCATGCCTGAGCCCCGACCGATCCCCCCTGCCGTCCACGCCGCCATGAACCGGCGCGAATTCCTCGCCAGGGCCGCCTCCGGCACCGTCGTCGCCGCCATGGGCGGCGGCCTGCTCTGGGTCCTCAACGACCGCCTCACCCGCGAGGCCAGGGCCATGACCCTCGCCGACGGTCGCCCGCGGCTGCCGCCCGGTCAGCGCGTGCTCGAGGCGCTGCGGCCGATGGGCGGCGTGCCCGGCTCCCCGAGCCCCGCCGACGTCAAGATCAAGATCTACGGCGAGGTCGAGAAGCCGTTCGAGCTCGACTGGAACGGCCTGCTCGCCGAGCCGCAGACCGAGCTCGAGCTCGACGTCCACTGCGTCACCGGCTGGTCGCTGCTCGGCGCGGCGTGGAAGGGCGTGCGCGTCAGCCACCTGGCCGAAAAGGCAGGTCTCAAGAAGTCCGCGCGGCACGTCGTGTTCGAGGGCGCCCACGGCTACACCGCCAACGTCTTGCTGGCCGAGGCGCTCGCGCCCGACGTGCTCGTCGCGCATCGTCACGCCGGCAAGCCGCTGGCGCGGCCGCACGGCAGCCCGGTGCGCGCCGTCGTGCCCGGCCTCTACTTCTGGAAGAGCGCCAAGTGGCTGACCGGCATCAAGTTCGTCGCCCGCGACGAGCCCGGCTACTGGGAGACCCGCGGCTACCACAACCACGCCGACCCGTGGAAGGAAGAGCGCTATGCCTGAGCCCGAGCGGCGGCGTGCGGCCCGCTGGCGGCCGTGGCTGCGGGCCCTTCACCGCGACATCGGCTACGTCGCCGTCGGCCTCACCTTCGTCTACGCGCTGTCGGGCCTGGCCGTCAACCACATCGCCGACTGGGACCCCAACTTCGTCAACTACGAGGCGCGCCATCAGGTCGCCGTGCCCCTCCCCGAGGACGACCGCGCCGCCGCCGACCAGGTCCTCGCCGCCCTGGCGATCGACGCCCCGCCGACCGAGGTCTACCGCAGCGACGTCCGCGAGCTCTCGATCCTCCTCGACGGCAGCACCCTGCACGTCGACCTCGACAGCGGCGCCGTCCTCGCCGACGGCCAGCGCCCGCGCCTGCTCCTGCGGATCGCCAACTGGCTCCACCTGAACCGCGGCAAGAAGGCCTGGACCTACATCGCCGACGGCTACGCCGTGTTCCTGCTGTTCCTCGCCGCCTCCGGCCTGTTCATGCTGCCCGGCCGCAAGGGCCTGATGGGCCGCGGCGGCCTGCTCGTGCTGCTCGGGCTCGCCGTCCCCGTGCTGTACGTAAGCCTGTCCGGCGGGCCATGACCTGAGGGACATAGCCGATCGAGCATGCACGAAGGAGCATGCCCTCCCGGACATGCCCCTTCAGTCTACCGCTCACCCTACTGCAGCCGCTCGCGCAGGAACGACAGCGTCCGCTGCAGCGCCTGCTCGGTCGGGTGGCCCGTCTCGCGCACCAGGTCGACCGTCAGCACGCTGTGGGCCGACTGCTTGATCCCGTGGGCGTTGCCCGGGCCGGAGTCGATCTCGATCGCCTCGAAGCCGTCCTTGAGCTCGCGCTTGAGCGTCTCGAAGCGCTCGCGCGGGACCTTGCCGTCGTGGGTGAAGCACAGGCCGAGCACCTTGAGGCCCTCGTCCTTGATCCGGCGCTTGACGGTGGCGAGCTCGTCGGGCGCGAGCGCCAGCTGGCCGCGGCGGGCCTTGCCGACCGGCAGCGGCAGCGCCGGCTGCGACATCACCGGCGCCATCAGCGACGGCTCGACGGCCATCGACAGCGCGAAGTTGCCGGTGAGGCACATGCCGATCGCGCCGACGCCCTTGCCGCCGAGCTCCTTGTGCAGCGCGCGCGCCAGGCCGCGCAGCCACTCGGTGATCGGGCTCGACTCGTGGCCGGCGAGCAGCTTGAACTCCTTGCTCACGCACAGCTTGAGCATCGTGTTGGCGAGGTAGCCGCCGGACACCGGCTTCATCGGCACGCCGAACAGATCGGGCAGGACCACGGTGAAGCCCGCGTCGGCGACCAGGTTGGCGAACGTGACCACAGCGTCGTGGATGCCGGGGACCTCGGTGATGACGATGACCCCCGGACCGCGGCCGCGCCGATAGACCGTCTTGGTGACGCCTTCGTGGGTAAACTCCGATGCGCTGTAGCCCTGGATCGACATCGGCGCCGAGTGTATCAGCCTTCCGGCCGGCGCGAGCTTGTCAAATCGCGCAGCGGCGTGCGAGGCTCGGCGCCGCCGTGTCCTACGAGCTCTTCCTGATCCTCCACATCGTCGGCATCGTCCTCCTCTTTATGGGCCTCGGAGGCCTCGCGTTCCACGGCATCGCCGGCGGCACGCGTGAGACCAACCCGGCGCGCGGCCTCGTCGCGGGCACGCACGGAATCGGAACGCTGCTCATCGTCATCGCCGGATTCGGCATGCTCGGCGTGAAGTACGGCGGCGCCATGCCGGGCTGGGTCCACCCCAAGTTGCTCGTGTGGATCTGCCTCGCCGCCGCCCCGGCCCTGGTCGCTCGCAAGCCCGGCGCCGGCCGCGTCCTGTGGTTCGTCGCGCCGCTGCTCGCCCTCGTCGCCGCCTACTTCGGCCTCAACCACAAGTAGCGTCGTGCTGCTCCGCGGCACTAGAACCAGCGCGCCGCGTAAGCCTGCAGCGCGTCGATCCGACGCAGCGGCGCGCGCACTGCCACGTGACCATCGGGCCTGAGCAGCACGAGTTCAGGCGCTCGCACTCTCCACCCGCGGACCACTGCGCCCGAAGGATCGCCGAGCGTGTCCGCGTCGCCTGTACCCAGGACCAGGTCGCGAACCACCAGCGATCGTCCCCAGCGCTCCGCCAGCTCCCGACCCGCGATCGACAGCGCCTGCGAGCGCGACGATCCGTGCATCAGCAAGAGCGTCATCTTCGGCGAGCTCGCCACCAGCGCGTGCAACGACACCGTGGCGTCCCCCGCGCGAAGCATCGCCGCGGGCGCACGATCGCCGGCCCGCGGCGGCGCATGCGGCCAGCCGCGCGCGTCGACCACCGGCCCCGTCTCGCGATACGACACGCCCTGCTGCGACATGCGCCGGATCAGCCGCGCCTGCAGCGGCCTGAACCGCAGCACCGTCGCGACCGCCAGCTTGCGCAGCGACATCGTCCGGCGACTCGTCGCGCCGCGGAACAGCCTGTCCGTCAGCTCGAGCGTCCGCTTCGCCACCGCGTGGCGCTCCGCGTCATAGGTCGCCAGCAGCTCCGGACGGGCCGCGCCGCCGGCCACCATCGCCAGCTTCCACGCCAGGTTGAAGGCGTCCTGGATCCCCGTGTTCATCCCCTGGCCGCCCGCCGGGCTGTGGATGTGCGCCGCGTCGCCGGCGAGGAACACCGAGCCCACGGCCATCCGCGGCACCATGCGGTGATGCAGGCGGAACCGCAGGATCCACTCCGGGTCGTGCAGCACTGCCCCCGGCACCAGCTCGTCGGCGAGCCGCTGAAACATCTCCAGCGTCGGCTCGGGCGCGTGGCCCTCGCCGCCCATGACGATGATGCGGTAGCGGTCGCGCGGCAGCGGGGCGAACACACACAGCCCCGCGGGCCGCAGGAACGCGCAGCCGAGGCCCGGCGGCCGGTCCCAGCGAATCTTCAGATCTGCCTGGTCGAACATGTCCTCATAGGCCGAGCCTTCGAACGGTAAGCCGAGCCCGTGCCGCACCGCGCTGTGGGCTCCGTCGCAACCCACCAGCCAGCGCGCCGTCACCGTCTCCTCGCCTCCGTCGTCGCCGCCGATCGTCGCCACCACCTGCGCGCCCTCGTCGCGGAACGACAGCAGCTTGCGCCCGCGCTCGACCGCCCCGCCGAGCCGCAGCAGGTGGTCCTGCAGCAGCCGCTCCGTCGTGCTCTGGTCGAGGAACAGCGGCCGCGGCACCGCCGGACCGAGCCGCTCGAGGTCGAGTTGCCCGAGCAACTCCTTCTCGAAGTACACCTGCACCGCCGCCAGCGCCTGGCCCTCGGCCTCGACCGCCGCGCGCAGGCCCATCGCCTCGAACACCTCGCGCGTGCGCGCGTGCACCACCAGCGCCTTCGAGTGCTCGGTCGTGCGCGGCGCGGGATCGATCACCCGCACGCGCAACCCGAACCGCCGCAGCTCGCACGCCATCGTCAAGCCCGTGGGCCCTGCTCCAGCCACCAGCACATCGATCGACTCCATCGCTCCGCTCCTGAAGTGAGTGCTCACTCACCGTGACACGCCACCCCTCGCCTTGCAAGTGAGTGCTCACTCAGGCCATGATCTGCGGGCCATGGCCACGCGCGAGGACGAACCAGCCCCGGTGCGCGGCGTCGAGCGCATCGTCCGCGCCGCGATCGAGGTGATCGCCGAGCGCGGCTTTCGAGGCGCCGCGACCAGCGAGATCGCCCGTCGAGCCGGCGTCGCCGAGGGCACGATCTTCCGTCACTTCAAGACCAAGCAGTTGCTGCTCGACCACATCCTCGAGCCGTTCGTCGAGCGGGTGCTGGCGCCGATCGCCTTCCGCGACGTGCACCGGCTGATCGACAGCGACGAGCCCGAGTTCGCCGACTTCCTGCGGGTGTTCGCGCGCAACCGCCTCGAGGTCGCGCGCGAGAACCTGCCGGCCCTGCGGATCTTCCTGCAGGAGGTCCCGCTCAGCCCCGAGCTGCGGGCGATGGTGTTCCGCCACATCGGCCGCCACATCGTCCCGGAGCTGCTCGCGGTCATCCGCAAGTACCAGGCGCGCGGACAAATCCGCGACGATCCGCCCGAGACCGTCCTGCGGATCCTCATGAGCGTCGTCGGCGGCTACATCGTCACGCGCCTGGCGATCCTGCCCGAATACCCGTGGAACGACGACCTCGAGCTCGAGCGCACGATCCGCGTCGTCACTCGCGGCCTGGCCCCCGACTGACCTGTCCTTTCGACCAGCCTCCGGACCGGTGCTACCTTTCAGCCCGTGTTCGGCTCGCTCCCGCCGCCGCCGCGGCGCTACTTGCCCGCCAGCGTGCGCCTCGATCGGCTCGCCGACCTCGAGGCCTGCTACGGCGAGCTCGGGGCGCGGCCGCTCCCGGTCGACGATCCGTGGATCCTCGAGCAGTGGCTGCGCGACTGGTCCGAGCTCGAGAGTCACCTGTCCGAGGCGCAGGCCCGGCGTCAGATCGCCAGCAGCTGCAGCACTGACGATCTCGAGGCCGCGCGGGCCTGGCTGGTCCACGTGGACGTCCTCGGGCCCGCCTGCAAGCCGCTGCGTCACGCGCTCGCGCGGCGCCTGGTCGAGCACCCCGCGGCCGCGCGCCTGCCTCCCGGCCACGCCTGCGCCCTCGCCGTCCTGCGCAACCGCGTCGATCTGTGGCGCCCCGCCCTCGCCTCGCTCGAGGTCGCCGAGCAGCACCTGTGCGCCGAGTACGGTCGGCTGCGCGCCGGCATGCGGGCCGCGTGGGACGGCGCCGACGCGCCGCTGACCCACGTCGAGCGCAGCGAGGACGACCCCGATCGCGCCCGCCGCGAGGCCGCCTGGCGCACCGTCGCCGCCAGCTTCCGCGCCGCCAAGCCCGAGCTCGATCACCTGTTCGACCGCCTGCTCGCCAACCGTCGCGCCCAGGCCGCCGCCGCCGAGCTGCCCGACTATCGCGCCTATCGCTTCCGCCGCCTCGACCGCCTCGCCTACGGCCCGCGCGAGTGCCTCGCGCTGCACGACGCCATCGCCGCCGAGTTCGTCCCGCTCGCCGGCCGCGTCCTCCGCCGCCGCGCCGCCGCGCTCGGCCTGCCCGCCCTGCGCCCGTGGGACCTCGCCGTCATGCCCGGCGGTCCGCTCGCCCCCTTCACCCGCGAGGAGCAGCTCATCGCCGGCTGCACCCGCGCCTTCGAGGCCGTCGATCCCGAGCTCGCGCGGCAGTTCTCCGTCCTCGCCGAACATGGCCTTTTGGACCTGATGTCAAGGCCAGGCAAGGCCCCCGGCGCCTTCCAGGTCCACCTCGACGCCAGCGGCCTCCCGTTCGTGTTCGCCGGCGCCCTCGGCCGCCACGAGGACCTGCTCACCGTCTTGCACGAGGCCGGCCACGCCTTCCACGCCCTCGCCTGCGCCGCCGACCCGCTGATCTGGAACCGCGGCCCGCCGATCGAGTTCTGCGAGGTCGCCAGCATGGGCATGGAGCTGCTCGGCGGGCGCCACCTCGGCGCCTTCTACGACGCCGACGCCTGCACCTGCGCCGCGCGCCACCAGCTCGAGCAGCTCGTGCTGTTCCTGCCGCACGCCGCCGCGATCGACGCCTTCCAGCACTGGGTCTACACCCGGCCCGAGCAGGCCCGCGATCCGCAGGCGCGCGACGCCGCCTGGCTCGCGCAGCACCGCCGCCTGTGCCCCGGCGTCGACTGGAGCGGCCTCGACGACGATCGGGCCGCGCTGTGGCAGCGCCGCCTGCACGTGTTCGAGCTCCCCTTCTATTACATCGAGTACGCCATCGCCGGCCTCGGCGCCGTCCAGCTGCACCGCCGCGCCCTCGCCGAGCCTGCGCCCGCCGTCGCCGACCTCCGCCGCGCCCTCGCGCTCGGCGCCCGCGCCCGCCTGCCCGACCTGTTCGCCGCGGCCGGCCTGCAATTCGGGACCGATCGCGCCAGCGTCCGCCGGGCCGCCGACGCCTGCCGCCAGCTCCTCGACCTCTGACCTCTCATCACATGTCGTTTTGGACATGCCCATGAGAGCATGTCCAAAACGACATGACCTTTGAACCCAGCGAGCCTCGCCCGCGCTCCGACCCATCCTCGGCTGACCCTCGCCGGGCCGGCGAACTTGTCCGCACCCACCGCTCGCACGGACAACTCGGCCCGTCCCCGCGAGGAGTCACGATCCCCACCTCGCCCCCTCGCCTGCCAGCCCCCGCTGTCGCTTCCCGCCTTCGCGCCCCCGCTCGCCCGCGCCCGATCCGCGTCCGGCGGCCGCGCCTCGTCCTCGCAGGTGCTCCGGGTCATGTCTCCGGGGACAGCCGGAGATCGCCGCCGTCGACCCGCTCGGCCTCCACGGGCGCGTACGCCGGAAGCCGCTCCTGACTCTCGGCGTCGGGGCGCGAATCGTCGGATCTCGGCGCCCTGATCACGGAGGTGGTCGCGCCCGGTCGGCCCCTCTTGCGCCGCTCGCCCGCGCTCGCGCATCCTCTTTGCCCATGTCGCCTCGCGTCTCGTGGCTCCTCCTCGCCCTCGCGCTCGCCTGTCGGCCCGATCCTGCCTCGCGGTCGCCCGAGTCCGCCCCCGCGTCCGAGGCCGCGGCCCGGACCGCCTGGCGCGACCCCCCGCCCGTCGAGCTCGAGCGGCTGCGCGGCCACCTCGCCTTCCTCGCCGACGACGCCCAGGAGGGCCGCCCGCCCGGCACTCCGGCCGACATCCGCGTCGAGGAGCACATCGAGCAGGCGTTCCGCGCGCTCGGCCTGCAACCTGGCTTCGGGGACAGCTACCGCCAGCCCTTCGAGTTCACCGACGGCGTCGCCCTGCGCTCCGGCGAGCAGAGCGCCCTCGACGTCGGCGGCAAGCCGATCGCCCACAGCCTCGTCCCGTTCGCCGCCGCCACCGCGGCTCCGGTGACCGCCCCGCTCGTCTACGTCGGCCACGGGATCCCCGGCGACAGCCCCGACAGCGGCGACTACGCCAAGATCCTCGCCAAGGTGAAGGGAGCGATCGTCGTCGCTCGCAGCGGCTCGCCCGCCGATCCGCACCTCGATCCGGCCAAGACGCGCGTCCCCTCGAAGGTCATCGCCGCCCGCGATCGCGGCGCCGTCGGCTTCATCCTGTGGGAGCCCGACGCCGTCGTCCCCTACCCCAACCACGGCGAGGCCAACGACCTCCAGCTGCCTGCCGTCACCGTCTCGGCCGCCGGCACGCCCGACCTCCTCAAGGCCTTCGGCAAGAAGGGCCCCGTCACGCCCACCGACCTCCACGGCGGCCTCGTGCCCGGCGCCACCAGCAAGGCCAAGGCCGCGCTGCACAGCCCGATCCAGCGCGTCACCGCCACCACCGCCAACGTCGCCGGCCTGCTCAAAGGGACAGGTTCGAGGCGCATCGTCCTCGGCGCGCACATGGACCACCTCGGGCGCGGCAACAGCTCATCGCTCGCGCCCGGCGTCGACGCCATCCACAACGGCGCCGACGACAACGCCTCCGGCGTCGCCGCCCTGCTCGGCGTCGCCGCCGCCCTCGCCCAGCTCCCGGCGGAGGCGCGCCCCTTCGACCTCCAGTTCGTCGCCTTCGCCGCCGAGGAGATGGGCCTGCTCGGCAGCAAGCGCGCAGTCGAGTCGCTCTCGCCCGAGGCGAAGCGAGACATCGTCGCCATGCTCAACTTCGACATGGTCGGGCGCGTGCGCGACAACACCGTCGTCGTCGTCGGCACCGGCACCAGCACCGCCTGGCCCGGTTTGCTCGAGCAGGTCAAGGCCGACCCGCGGGACCCCGCGCGCAGCCTCGCCATCAAGCCGAGCGAGGACGGCTTCGGCGCCTCCGACCAGGCCAGCTACTACGCCGCCGACATCCCCGTCCTCCACTTCTTCAGCGGCGCGCACGACGACTACCACCGGCCGACCGACGACTTCGACAAGATCAACCTCGACGGAGCCGTCGCGATCGCCGACCTCAGCGTCCGCCTGGTCGGTGTGCTCCTGCGCGAGCAGCCGGCCCTCGACTTCAAGAAGGTCGCGGCCGCCGCACCGCGCGGCGGTGGCTTTCGCGTCTCGCTCGGCACCGTCCCCGACTACGCCGCCAACGCCGACGGCATGAAGCTCGCGGGCGTCCGCCCGCAGAGCCCCGCCGAGGCCGCCGGGCTGCGCGCCGGCGACATCATCGTCAAGATCGGCGCCCGCGAGATCCACAACATCGACGACTACATGGCCAGCTTCGGCGAGCTGCAGCCGGGCGTCGCCGTCCCGATCGTCGTCGAGCGCGAGGGGGCGAAGGTCGAGCTGACGATCACCCCGGCGGCCCCGACGCGGCGCTGACGTTTGCGGGCGATTGCCGTGGCGCGTTTTCGCGCATTCCTGCCGGACGTGCGACCGGCGGCGAAATCAGCGTTCATGTGCCGCTTCGCCGCCGTTGCTCCCATGCCCACGCGGCTGGTATATGCAGCGCGGACCTCCTAGGGGGAAAGATCTCGCACATGTCACGTCGCAACAAGATCACGATCGTGGGCGCCGGCAACGTCGGAGCGACGGCCGCGCACTGGGCCGCCCAGAAGCACCTCGGCGACATCGTCCTCGTGGACATCGCTCAGGGCGTACCGCAGGGCAAGGCGCTCGACCTCGCCGAGGCCGCGCCGGTCATGGGCTTCGACCTCAAGCTCGTCGGCACCAACGGCTACGACGAGACGGCCGACAGCGATGTCGTCGTGATCACCGCCGGGGTCCCGCGCAAGAAGGACCCGGTCACCGGCAAGTTCACCAGCCGCGACGAGTTGGTCGAGATCAACCGCAAGATCGTCGGCGGCGTCACCCGTGAGATCGCCAGCCGTTCGCCGAACGCGGTGCTGATCTGCGTCAGCAACCCGCTCGACGCCATGTGCCACGTCATGTACGCCGAGTCGGGCTTCCCCAAGGAGCGCGTGATCGGCATGGCCGGCGTGCTCGACACGGCGCGCTACAAGTACTTCATCTCCGAGGCGCTGAACGTCAGCGTCGACGACATCCACGGCATGGTGCTCGGCGGCCACGGCGACACCATGGTCCCGCTGCCGAGCCACACCTCGGTGGCCGGCATCCCGCTGACCGAGCTGCTGCCGCAGGACAAGATCGACGCGATCATCCAGCGCACGCGCGGCGGCGGCGGCGAGATCGTCGGCCTGCTCGGCTACTCCGGCTACTACGCGCCGGCGGCCGCCTCGGTGGCGATGGTCGAGGCGATCGTCCGCGACCGCAAGCGCGTGCTCCCGTGCGCCGCCCTGCTGTCGGGCGAGTACGGCTACAAGGACCTCTTCATCGGCGTCCCGTGCGTCCTCGGCAAGGGCGGCGTCGAGAAGGTCATCGAGATGAAGCTCGGCGACAAGGAGAAGGGCATGCTCGAGGTCTCGGCCAACGCCGTGCGCGAGCTGGTGGCCCTCCTGCCCTACGGGAAAGGCCAGGCGACCTGATGAAGATCCACGAGTACCAGGGTAAGGAGCTGCTGCGCGGCCTGGGCGTGCCCGTGCCGCTCGGCGGCGTCGCGTTCACGCCCGGCGAGGTCAAGCTCGTCGCCGCCGACCTGATCAAGCGCACCGGCAACTCCGTCGTCGTCGTCAAGTCGCAGATCCACGCCGGCGGGCGCGGCAAGGGCCGCTTCGTCGAGCAGCCCGAGGTCGGCGGCGTCAAGGTCGTCAAGTCGGCCGAGGACGCGGCGCAGATCGCCGAGAAGATGCTGGGCAACACCCTCGTGACCATTCAGACAGGTCCCGAAGGCAAGAAGGTCCAGCGGGTCCTGGTCGAGCAGGGCATGAACATCGCCCGCGAGCTCTACCTCGCCATCACCCTCGACCGGGCCACCGGGCGCAACACCGTCATGGCCTCGACCGAGGGCGGCATGGACATCGAGGAGGTCGCCGCGCACACGCCGGAGAAGATCCTCAAGGAGTCCATCGACCCGGCAGTCGGCCTGCAGGCGTTCCAGGCGCGCAAGCTGGCCTACGCGCTCGGCCTCGTCGACCCGGTCGCGCCGCGCTTCGTCAAGTTCCTGCTCGCGCTCGCGGCCGCCTACGACCGCCTCGACTGCGCCCTGCTCGAGATCAACCCGCTCGTCGTCACCGGCGACGACCAGGTGCTCGCGCTCGACAGCAAGATCTCGTTCGACGACAACGCCACCTTCCGCCACCGCGAGCTCGAGGAGCTGCGCGACCCCAACGAAGAGGACCCGAGCGAGCTCGAGGCCAAGAACTGGGACCTCAGCTACGTCAAGCTCGACGGCAACATCGGCTGCATGGTCAACGGCGCCGGCCTGGCGATGGCGACGATGGACATCATCCAGTACGTCGGCGCCAAGCCGGCCAACTTCCTCGACGTGGGCGGCGGCGCCACGGCCGAGCGGGTCACGGCGGCCTTCAAGATCATCACCCGCGACCCGAACGTGCGGGGCATCCTCGTCAACATCTTCGGCGGCATCATGAAGTGCGACACGATCGCCACCGGCGTGATCGCGGCGGTCAAGGAGGTCGGCCTCCAGGTCCCGCTGGTCGTCCGCCTCGAGGGCACCAACGTCGAGATCGGCAAGAAGATGCTCGACGAGAGCGGCCTTGCGATCACCACCGCCAGCAGCCTGCGCGACGCAGCCACCAAGATCGTGGAGATGGTCAAGCCATGAGCGTCCTCGTCGACAAGAACACCCGCCTCATCGTCCAGGGCATCACCGGCAAGGTCGGCCTCTTCCACGCCGAGCAGTCGCTCGCCTACGGCACCCAGGTCGTCGGCGGCGTCACGCCCGGCAAGGGCGGCGAGACCGTCCTCGGCGGGCGCGTCCCGGTGTTCCACACCGTGCGCGACGCCGTCGAGAAGACCGGGGCGAACGCCAGCGTCATCTTCGTGCCGCCGCCGTTCGCCGCCGACGCGATCATGGAGGCCGCCGACGCCGGCGTGCCGCTGATCGTCTGCATCACCGAGGGCATCCCGGTGGCCGACATGGTCAAGGCCAGGCGGTTCCTGCAGGACAAGCCCGGCTCGCGCCTGCTCGGGCCCAACTGCCCCGGCGTCATCACGCCCAAGCAGTGCCGGATCGGCATCATGCCCGGCTACATCCACACGCCCGGGCGCGTCGGCGTCGTCTCGCGCTCCGGCACCCTCACCTACGAGGCCGTGCATCAGCTGACCACGCTCGGCCTCGGTCAGAGCACCGCGATCGGCATCGGCGGCGACCCCGTCAACGGCACCAACTTCGTCGACTGCCTGAAGATGTTCCAGGACGATCCCGAGACCGAGGGCATCATCATGATCGGCGAGATCGGCGGCTCGGCGGAGGAGGACGGCGCCGCCTTCATCCGCCAGCACGTCACCAAGCCGGTGGTCGGCTTCATCGCCGGCGTCACCGCCCCGCCGGGCAAGCGCATGGGCCACGCCGGCGCCATCATCTCCGGCGGCAAGGGCACCGCCGACGCCAAGCTGGCCGCGCTGCGCGAGGCCGGCGTGACGATCGCCGACACGCCCTCCGACCTCGGCTCGACCATGGCGCGCGTGCTCAAGGCCAAGACCAGCGCCTGATCGCTCACCGCTTGCGATTGCGGGCCCGTGATGTCCTGAGGGACATCCGGGCCCGTCTCGTTTTCACGGCCCTTGCTGTCTCGTCGCGCGCGGACTTGCACTCGGAGCGACGTTCCGAGGCGACGTGCGAGCGACGCTCGCGCAACGCGCTTGCAATCGCGCACCAGGCGGCCTACCGTTCGTATATGCGCAGATTGGGATGGATGCTGGCGCTCGCGGCCTGCACGCCGACGGACAACATGATGACCACCGCCTCGCCGATGTCGACCACCGGCTCGACGACCGACGACGGCGGCACCGGGATCCAGACCGTCACCGGCCATCCCACCAGCAACACCGACAGCAACATCACCGCCGATCCCACCGACACCGGCGTCACCTCGCAGGGTCCCACGAGCGAGCCCACCACCTCCACGACCGAGCCGGTCGGCGAGTGCGGCAACGGCGTGCAAGAGGGCGCCGAGGAGTGCGACGACGGCAACGACGACGACCTCGACAGCTGCACCTCGCTGTGTCGTCCGCCCCAGTGCGGCGACGGCATCATCCACGAGGGCGAGGACTGCGACGACGGCAACGACATCAGCACCGACAGCTGCACCGAGCAGTGCCTGCTCCCGGTGTGCGGCGACGGCTGGGCCCAGCCCGGCGAGGAGTGCGACGACGGCAACGACAGCCAGGTCGACGGCTGCCTCAGCGGCTGCGTCGCGGCCGTCTGCGGCGACGGCCAGATCTGGGACGGCGTCGAGGTCTGCGACGACGGCTTCAACGACAACGACTACAACGGCTGCGCCCCCGGCTGCAGGGACATCGGCCCGCACTGCGGCGACGGCGAGGTGTACAAGGTCGACATCAACAAGCCCAAGGGCTTCGAGTACTGCGACGGCGAGGCGCCGTACACGGGCGTCGGCTGCACCGACAAGTGCGTCTACGACTTCTCGCAGGTCCCGCAGATGTACTGCGCCGGTACCTGCTCGTGGGGCGGCGCCTCCGGCTGCGACAAGGCCGACGCCGACGTGTACTGCAAGCTGAAGACCGGCAACCCGCTCTCGACGGCGACCTCGTTCACCCTCGCCGCGCCGACCGACGCCGGCGGCTTCCCGTGCTCCAACCTCGCCGTGCCGATCGAGCTCCAGGGCGTCGACCCGCGGATCGACCTCGGCCCGCTCAACGATTTCGGCGTCAGCAAGACGGTTTACTACCAGGTCACCAAGATCAAGACCTCGCACATGGGTGGCAACGCGAGCTCGACCATCGTCGGCGCCACGCTGAAGTGCTCGCCGTAGTCTCCCCCCGGCGCGCGGTCCGGACCTCCGGGGTCTGGGGCGCGCAGAACCTCGCTCGCCGCGGCTTCTCGGGTGCGACTTGCTTCAGGACCCGAGCCGTCTGAGACTTCTTCGAGCCGGATGGGACCGTTCCGCCTCGAGATTCTCACCAGCCGCGACGTCCGGGACCGCCTCGAACGTCTCGAGCTCCCGTTCAATCAATACGGCATGGATCCGTTCGGGATCTCCAAGAAGCACCTCGGCGTCTTCTATTCGATGCTCGAGGCCTTCTACAAGACCTACTTCCGCGTGCGCTGCTTCGGCATCGAGAACGTGCCCGAGCGCGGCAGCGCGATGCTCGTCGGCAACCACTCCGGCGGCCTCCCGGTCGACGGCGGCATGGTGCTCGCATCCCTGTTCTTCGCCCGCGACCTCCCGCGCCACGCTACCGGCATGGTCGAGAAGTTCGCCGGTAACTGGCCCTTCGTCTCGGAGTGGTTCTCGCGCGTCGGTCAGCTGCCCGGCCTGCCCGAGCACGCCGTGCGCCTGTTGCAGGACGGCCGCCTGCTGATGGTCTTCCCCGAGGGCGCGCGCGGCACCGGCAAGCTGTTCAAGGATCGCTACCGCCTGGTCCAGTTCGGCACCGGCTTCATGCGGATCGCCCTGCAGACCGGCGCGCCGATCGTCCCCTTCGCCTTCATCGGCGGCGAAGAGGCGCTGCCCACCGTCTACCACGCCAGGACCCTGGCCAAGATCGTCGGCGCCCCTTACTGGCCGGTCCCGCCGTACCTCGTCCCGTTCCCGCTGCCGCTCGGCTGCGAGATCCACTACGGCAAGCCGATGCACTTCCCCGGCACCGGCCGCGAGCCCGACGAGGTCATCGAGGGCTACGTCGAGCAGGTCAAGAGCGTCGTCGAGCTGCTGGTCATCCGCGGCTGCGCGCTCCACCGCCAGCGCGCCGGCGCGACCTCCGAACAGGAACCAACGGACAGCCAGTCCCCCACCTCCGGCTCCGACGACGGCACCGCACCATGAAGATCCTCATCACCGGCATCAACGGCGCCCACGCGCGCATGGTCGCCCTGCGCCTGCGCGCCCGCGGCGACGAGATCCTCGGCATCGATCGCCGGCCGTGGCCCGACGCGCCCGAGGGCGTGCACGTGTTCCAGACCGACGTGCGCAAGCGGCCGGCGGCCGACGTGTTCCGCCAGCACCGCCCGGACGTCGTCATTCACATGGCGACCATCACCCACTTCACGGCCAGCGCCGAGGAGCGGCTGCGCATCAACCTCCACGGCACGCGCCTCGTGTTCGAGTACTGCCACGAGTTCGGCGTCAAGCAGGCCGTGTTCGTCGGTCGCCACACCATCTACGGCGCCGCCCCCGACGCCCCGCTGTACCGCACCGAGGAGGAGCCGCCGCTGGCCGTCTCCACCTTCCCCGAGCTGGCCGACCTCGTCGCCGCCGACCTGTTCGCCGCCGCCGCGCTGTGGCGCTGGCCCAACCTCAAGACCGCCGTGCTGCGCATGGTCTACATGCTCGGTCCGACCCACCGCGGCACGCTCGCCAGCTTCCTCGCCGGCCCGCGCGTGCCGACGATCCTCGGCTTCGACCCGCTCTACCACTTCATGCACGACGAGGACGGCGTCGAGGCGATCGTCCGCGCCGTCGATCATCAGCTCAGCGGGATCTACAACGTCGCCGGCCCCCCGCCCGTCCCGCTGTCGACGCTCGCGCGCGGCACCGGCCGCCAGCCGATCCCGATCCCCGAGCCGCTCTTCAAGTACAGCGCCGGTCGCTTCGGCCTGCCCTACCTGCCGCCCGGCGCCGTCGCCCACATCAAGCACCCGATCGTCGTCGACGCCACCGCCTTCCGCCGCGCCACCAACTTCGAGCACAAGCACGACGCCCACGCCGTCATGGTCAGCTTCCGCGAGTCGTGACGCTCACGCCCCGCGGTACGGCCCGGGGCGGTAGCGCAGCAGCGCGACCTCGAACGCCTCGAAGTGCTCGGCCAGCAGCTCGACCCGCCGCACCAGCGCCGCCAGGGCCACGGGCGCCAGCCGCGGGTCGCGGGCCGGCCGCGGTTCTACTCCTGCCTGTGGGGACATGTCTGTAGAGACAGCATCGAGCGCCTCGCCGAGCAGCACCGCCTCGACGTCGCGGGTCGAGATCCCGACCTGCGCGACCAGCTCGCGCTCGGCCGGCCCGAGCTCGCGGACGCTGCGGATCCAGCTCCACACCCAGCCGTCGATCGCCGCGTCGGTCGGGTCGGCGGCCTCGACCGCGAGCCGGAGCGCACGTGTCTCTCGGGCCAGCTCCGCGACGCGCGGCGGCAGGTGGTCGAGGGCCAGCGCCACGTCCGCCCCGGCCAGCGCTTGCCGCTCCATCAACCAACCCGGGCGAGCGAGTACACCGGAGAACACGCCGAACACGATCGTCCCCAGCAAGCTCGCGAAAAACACCAGTTCGAGCGGGTCAAACACACCACGGATGAGCGCGGTGACGATCACCGCGATCGTCGACACCGCCGCCCAGATCGCCATGATCTTCGCTCGCCGTCGGCGCTCGAGCCGGCGCGACTCGATCGCCGCAGAGGCCCGTTGGTGGCGAGCGGTGCGCGTCTGCGCCCGAATTGTGATCGCCGCCTCGTCGCCTCGCTCCGCCGCCATCGCCGACCCGCAGCGTAGATCACACTCGCGTCGTCCGCAGGGGTTTGGGTGCCATCACCCCCGGAGCATCTCCGTGCAACCCCGAACTTCCGCCCCTGCTGCAAAGCACGTTAGAATCGCCGCACGCGCCCCGGTCTACGGAGCGTGCCCCATCCCTCGCTCGCAGGAGTCCCCATGACCCAGGCCACCTCCTCGGACCGTCACCTGCCTGTCCAATCCGGCCGTCGCCGACGCAAGCTCGGCCTCGCCGCTGCGGCGCTCGGGGCCGCATTGCTCGGCAGCACGGTCGCGCCCACTGACGCTGAAGCAGCGGTCCCCCGCGTGCTGCGACCGGGCACCCGGCCCATGCAGTTCCTGTTCGGCCTCGGCCCCTCGTGGGGCATCGGCGGCTCGTCGTACTACTACGATGCCGGCTACTACGGCTGCGGCGCACCAGGTATTCCCTGCCGCTACGGCGGCTTCGGCTACTGGGGCTCGTTCAAGCTGACCCAGGAGTTCAACGGTCACTTCAGCGGCAACGCCTCGGGCCCCGCGCTCGGCGTCCTGCTCAACGAAGAGTTCGGCTACCGCCGCTTCGGCTTCGTCATCGCGCCGAAGTTCACCTACGACATCCAGCCGAAGAAGGACCTCGGCCTGTACATCTCGCCGAACGTCTCGCTCGGCTACCACCTGCTGTCGGACCGCTGGAACTACTACAACGGCGCCTACTACCACTACACCAACCACGCCGCGAACCTGCAGTTCGGCATCGGCCTCAAGCTCATGCTCGACGACCGCTGGATCGTCTGGCTGCAGTTCCCGCAGTTCGACATGAGCTTCGGCCCGCGCTACGGCTACGGCTGCGCCAACGCCCCCGGCGTCTACTGCCCGGCGTTCTTCGTCGCCCGCCTCAACCTGCTGCTCGGCGGCGGCGTCTCGTTCTGAGCGCCCCGCTCGTGCTCGCAGGCGTGCGCCCGGTCGCGGTCGTCGGCGCCGGCTTCCTCGGCGCCCCGGTCGCGGCCGCGCTCGCCGCGACCGCCGGCCCCGCCGATCCGCCTGTCCTTGCGACCACGCGCTCCGGGACATGGCCGAATGGGCATGTCCCGGAGGGCATCCAGGTGCGCCCCCTCGACGTCGTCGCCGCGAGCGCCGGCGAGCTCGCGGCCGCCCTCGCCGGCGCCCGCGCGCTCGTCGTCTGCTACGCCCCCGGCAAGCAGCAGGACCGCCGCGACCTCTACATCGAGGGCACCCGCCGCCTGCTCGCCGCCGCGGCCGCGCTCCCGCTGGCCCGCCTCGTCTACACCTCTTCCACGTCGGCGCTGCCGGACCGCGACGAGTGGCTCGACGACGACTGTCCCGACTGGCCCGTCGAGCCGCGCGGCCGCGTGCAGCGCGAGGCCGAGGAGCTCGTGCGCGAGGCCGGCGTCCGCCACGACCTCCCGTGGACGATCCTCCGCCTCGGCGGCCTCTACGGCCCCGGCCGCGAGCTGTTCCGCCTCTACCGCGGCGCCCCCGACGACGGCGTCCTGCCCGGCGACGGCATGCAGCCGACCAACCTCATCCATCGGGACGACGCCGTCCAGGCCGTCCTTGCCGCCCTCGCCCTGCCTCCGGGTCGGCGCGCGGTCGTCAACGTCGTCGACGACGACCACACCCCGCGGCGCGAGATCTTCGCCCGCCTCGCCGAACTCGCCGGCCGGCCGCCGCCGCGGTGGGAGCGACCGGCCACAGCGGCCGCGAGCGGCAAGCGGGTCGGCAACGCGCGCCTCAAGGAGCTTCTGCGCGTGAAGCTCCTGCATCCCTCTCACACCCCGGAGAGCCCCCGATCTTGCACGCCTCCGCCGGGTGGTTAAACCCCTGAGCACGCCATGAACGTCGCCGCGGCCGTCACCCACCTCCTTCCACTTCCGGCCGGCGGCGCCGTCGCCGCCCCTCTCGATGTCGGTGAGCTCCAGTCCGAGCTCGACATCCTCGCCGACGAGGCCCTGCGCGCGCGCCGCCAGGGCCTCTCGCTGCTGGCCGCGGTTCGTGACCCGCGTTTCCCCGCCCTCCAGAATTTCCACCAGGGCCTACGCGACGCCCTCTTTCTCGAGATTCCGGAGGAGCTCGAGCCCTGGGCCCGTCTCGCCGCCAACGGCGCCGGTAATCCGCCGCTGCAGCACACGCTCGTCGACTTCGCCCGCGGCGGCGAGGACGCGGACGACCGCCTCGGCGCCCTCCAGGCCGCGCTCGCCGAGTTGCTCGTGTTCGAGGCCATCCGTTTGCGGCTGTTCGTCACCGCCTTCCGCGGCGAGGAGTTCGAGGTCGTCGGCGGCGAGGAGTCCGACGTCGACGCGATCGCCTACCGCGAGGTCGCCACGCTCCTCCATCGCCCCGAGCTCGCCGATCCCGAGGTCCGCCCCCTCACTGTCCTGCTCGCGGCCGCCTCCGTCTCGCTCGCCCGCGACGCCCAGTCGCGCGCCGAGGAGCTGCGCGACACCGGCGAGGACACCCGCGAGGAGCTGCGCATGCGTGCCCGCCTCCGCGCCGCGCTCCGCGAGCTCCGCCTGCCCGAGGCCGTCCTGCTGGAGAACGCCCTCGCCGCCCTCCTCGGCGAGGAGCGGCGCGAGCTCGCCGATCTGCAGGCCGAGCGTCCCGTCGCGCTCGACGGCATGACCCGTCAGGCCATGGATCAGCGCGTGTCTCGCGGTCGGCGGGCCCTCGCCCATCCGCGGGCTGCCTGGCCGCGTCGTCGTCGGCCCGCTCTCTTCGATCTGCTCCAGCGCGCCTGAGCCGCGGCTCCCGTCACGGATCCTTTCGCGGCCGCCGACGGGTTCACCGCCCGCGCGACCCTGGTATGCTCCGCGCCCGCCATGGCCGCCCCACCCGAACCCACACGCGGACCGCGGATCGCCCTCGCAGCGGCGATCGCCGGTCTCAGCCTCGGCCTCGACCTTTGGAGCAAGGCCTGGGTCTGGAACAACCTCCGCGATCAGGCGGCCTGGAAGGTCAGCGACAAGCTGCTCCACTTCGACTTCGCCTGCAATCCCGGCTCGGCCTTCGGTTTCCTCAACGACGTCGACTGGGCCCGCTACTTCTTCATCGTCATCACCCTGGCGGCCGTCGGCTACCTCGTCCACCTCGCGCGGACCCTGCCGACCACGAGCCGCGCCGCCTTCGTCGCCATCGGTCTGATCGCCGGAGGTGCGCTCGGCAACCTCCACGACCGCCTCGTCCGCGTCTACGCCGGCGACTACTGCGTGGTCGACTTCATCGTCGTCTACATCTGGCCCGGCAAGACCTGGCCCGCCTTCAACATCGCCGATGCCGTCCTCGTCGCCGGCGTCCTGCTGTTCCTCCTCGTGCTTCCGCGCACCGAAGCCCCGACCAGCAACGGTTCCCCGACCTGAGCGGGCCGGCGAGGACATCACGCCCGATCTCGCCTCGCGGGAGGCCTGGTGAGGTTGCGGATCGCCTCGTCCGCGACGACCGGTGGCTCCCCGATCGATCTCCTCCTCGGCCGGGCGCCGCCGCTCGAGGGCAGCGCACGTCCGCGTCGCACGTCGCCCGGCGCGCCGCGGACCCTCCTGAACGCCCTCTGCGGGCTTTTCGCCGGGCTTCCGCCAGCGGCAGCCGCGCTTGCTCCCCCGAGCACCTCGGGTACACTGCCGGGGTTTCCGGCCGTTCATGAGCGACACGCCAGCTTCGAAGTCCGCCCGGCTCCGGCCGATCCTCGTCACCGCGTCTGCAGCCGCGGTGTTTCTGATCCTCGACCTCGTGACCAAGAGTTGGGCCTGGGAGAACCTCCGGCCGCCGCACAAGTCGATCGCCGCGATCGGCAACTGGTTCCACTGGTCCTACAGCTTCAACACCGGCTCGGCCTTCGGCTTCCTGCGCGGCCAGGACTTCTCCCGCCCGATCTTCATCGTCGTCACCCTGATCACGGTGGTCTACATGGCCGCCCTGGTCCGCAAGCTGCCGACCGACCGCCTCTACGGCTTCTTCGCCATCGGCTGCATCATCGGCGGCGCCCTCGGCAACATGCACGACCGCCTGCTCCGCCAGGACACCGACGCGCTGGGTCAGCTCCACCACGGCGTCGTCGACTTCATCCGCGTCTGCGCCCCGTGGAACCGCGGCCTGTGCTGGCCCAACTTCAACGTCGCCGACATCGCCCTCGTCGTCGGCGTCCTACTGCTCATTCCCTACTTGATGTTTCACGCTCAACCGCCTGAAACCAAAGAAGATTCACAGGAAGCCAAGGCCGCCGTCTAGGCCGCCCGCGCCGGCCCTCGGCCGGCTCACGTGCGGTCGAACGCGCGCACCTTCGCCCAGCACTCGCGGCGTTCGGCCTCGGGATCGCTGTCGATCACGATCCCACCCCCGCTCTGCAGCCACAGCCCCGCGGCATCGGCCACGCCCGTGCGGATCGGGATGCTGCAGCGCAGCCCATCGGGCATCAGCGCCACGATCGCCCCGCAGTAGATCCCACGGGCCCGCTGCTCGAGTCGCTCGATGTGCTCCACGGTCCGTCGCTTCGGCGCCCCCGTCACGCTGCCGCCCGGGAACACCGCGGCCACCACCTCGGCCAGCGTCCAGTCCGGGCGCAGCGTGCAGCGGACCTCGGACACCAGGTGGTGCACCGTCGGCAGCGACACCAGCTCCGGGCGAGCCGGCGCCCACACCGATCCGGGGCGCGCGAGTCGGCCGAGATCGTTGCGAACAAGATCAACGATCATCACATGTTCGGCCAGATCTTTCGTGCTCTGCTTCAACTCTTCCTGGGCCGCGAGATCGCGCTCCGGATCACCGCCTCGCGGCCGGGTCCCCTTGATCGGCCAGGACCGTGCGAGGTCGCCCCCGTCTTCTCCTGCGCCGAGCTCGATCGCGATCAGCGTCTCCGGCGAGTTGGAGATCACCCAGCGACCACACGGCCGACCGGCGTCGACCGCCAGCAACGCGCCCATGCTCGCCGGCGTCGCCGCCTGCAGGGCCGCGTACACGGCCGCGGCTCTGGCCGCCAGCGGCCGACCTTGCCATGCCGGTTGCCAGCCGGCCACGAACGGCTGCGTCAGGTTGATCTGGTACGTCTCGCCGGCCGCGATGTAGCCCTGCGCCCGGCGCACGCGCTCGCGGTAATCCTCGGCGTCCACCAGAGCCTCGACCCGGCCGAGCGGCCACGACTGTCCCCAGGGCCAGGTGCTCTTCGCCAGGCGAGCCCGCAGCTCCGCGCCCGCGCGCGGGTCTCCGTGGATTCGCTCCGTCGCCCCGAGCTCGAGCGCGGCCCGGTAGCGCCGCATCACCAGCCCCGGCAACGCCGCCCGCGGCGCCGGGCGGCCGAGCAGCGCCGCGGTGCCGGCCTCGTACGTCAGCCAGCCGCACCACACGAACTCGGGCGCGGCGCGCCACGCCGCTTCGATCGCCGAGAGGGCCGCGAGATCGTCCGCCACCACCTCGAGGTCCGGCTCGAGCGCCACGAACCCGCGTCCATCGCCGCCGTCGAGCCACGCCAGCGCCCCGCCCGGCTCCGACGCGGCCAGCGCCGCGATCTGGCGGGCTCGTGTCACTCGGCGTTCTTCTGCGCCAGCGCCTCGCGGAAGCCGAACGTGTAGTCGACCGCGCTGATGATCGACACGAACACCGACAGCCCGAGCAGGACCAGCCCGACGCGGTTGAAGTCGAGCGCCTCCTCGATCCCGGGCAGGCGGTAGCGGTAGTGCATCAGGAGGAACGAGATGCCGGTCAGCTGGAACGCCGTCTTCGCTTTACCGCCCGCGCTGGCCGCGATGATGATGTTCTCCGAACTGGCCAGCGAGCGCAGCCCGTTGATGTAGAACTCGCGGGTCAGCAGCAGCACCACCAGCCAGGCCGGCGCGCGGTCGTCCATCACCAGATAGACCAGCACCGCCGCCACCATGATCTTGTCGGCCAGCGGATCGACGAACTTGCCGAACACGGTGACCAGCCCGGAGCGGCGGGCCAGCCAGCCGTCGATGAGGTCGAGCAGCGACGCCACCGTGAACAGCAGCGACGCCATCACGCAGCGCCACGGATCGGTCTTGTCGATCAGCATGAGCACCGGCGGGATGAGGAACACCCGGCCGATCGTGATCATGTTGGGGAGATTCAGGATCTCCCGGCGGAAGCCTTCGTATCTCTTCACAGAAGCCGCGGGAGCCTACCCCGAAGCCCGCGCCAGGTCCAAGACAACGACGCGCCGGCGAGCCGCCGAGCGTGAGTTGGGCGGCGCTTCAAGGTCCGGCGATCGCCCGCGCGGGGCTCGCCCCGCCGGTCCCGTCCTGCAGCAGTCGCTCGTAGGCGTAGAACCGGCGCAGCACCGCCTTCACGTACGCCCGGACCCCCGGGTGAGGCGGCACTCCGCCGTACTTCTGCACCGCCCCGGCGCCCGAGAAGTAGCCCGCCGCCACCAGCACCATGTCTCCCCCGAAGCGATTGGCGAGCAGGCGCAGGAACTTGGCCCCGCCGTAGATGCTCTGCCGCGGGTCGAACGGCTGCTGGACCCCGAGGAAGCGCGCCGTCGACGGCATCAGCTGCGTCAGCCCCATCGCGCCCGTGCTGCTGACCGCGCCCGGATAGTAGTTGCTCTCGGTGTGAATCACCGCGCGCAGCAGCGACTCCGGCAGCTGATACAGGCGCGCCGCCCCGCGGATGTGCGTCTCCCAGCGGCGCGAGCGTTCGTCGGCCAGCGCCTCCGCGACCTCCACCTGCGGATCGCGGCGTGGCGCCGCAGGTTCGGCCTCCGCTGCCGCGGTCTTCGGCGCCCCTTCGCCGCCGCTGCCGGGCATCTCCTCGACCTCGCGCCGCCCACCCGCGCCGACAGCGCGGACCGGCGTCACGTGGACCACCCCCTGCGCGTCCGTGTAGCGGCGGTACGTCGGCTCGGCCGCCGCTATCGGCCGCGCCGACAGCCCGACCAGCATCGCCGCCGCCGCGTGGATCGGCCACCGACCCGCGCGTCGCTGCAGCATGGGCCGATTCGCTCCCACGTGTCCAGCCTATCGCCGCCGCGGACCCTTGTCGACCGGCCCCGCCGCTCTGCTACTTTCGCCGCACGACCATGACCGCCAGCACGCCGATCCACCATGCGCGCTACCTCGTGCTCGGCAGCGGGCTCGCGGGCCTCTACTTCGCCCTCGAAGTCGCCGATCGCGGTCCGGTGGTGATCCTCACCAAGCACCGCGCCGAGTCGAGCAACACCCGCTGGGCGCAGGGCGGGATCTCGGCCGTGTTCTCCGGCGACGACTCGCTCGAGGAGCACATCGAGGACACGCTGGCCGTCGGCGCCGGCCTGTGCAACCGCGACATGGTCACCTACGCCGTCCAGCGCGGCCCCGGCCTCGTGCGCCGCCTGGCCGAGCGCTACGGCGTGCGCTTCGACCGCGTCGGCGGCGACGAGCACGCCCCGTTCGAGCTCGGCCGCGAGGGCGGCCACTCGCGCCGGCGGGTCGTGCACCACCGCGACACCACCGGCCACGAGATCGAGCGCGCCCTGCTGGCGGCCGCGCACGCCCACCCCAACATCACGATCCACGAGCACCACACCGTCATCGATCTCCTCAGTTGGTCGAAGGTCGACGGCAGCCGTGGTTGTTTCGGCGTGTACGCCCTCAACAGCGCCGCCGACCGGGTCGAGGCCTTCGTCGCCCCGATCACCGTGCTCGCCACCGGCGGCGCCGGTCGCGTCTACCGCTACACCACCAACCCGGCGGTGGCCACCGGCGACGGCGTCGCCATCGCCTACCGGATCGGCGCCGCGGTGGCGAACCTCGAGTTCATGCAGTTTCACCCGACCTGCCTGCATCACCCGGACGCCAACACCTTCCTCATCTCCGAGGCCCTGCGCGGCGAGGGCGGCATCCTGCGGCGGGCCGACGGCAGCGACCTCATGGCCGAGCGCCACCCCATGGGCTCGCTCGCCCCGCGCGACGTCGTCGCCCGCGAGATCGACGCCGAGCTCAAGCGGTCGGGCGAGCGCTGCGTGTTCCTCGACATGACCCACCTCGATCCCGACTACGTCGTGGCGCGTTTCCCGGCGATCCACGCCCGCTGCATGTCGGTCGGCATCGACATGCGCAAGGATCCGATCCCCGTCGTCCCCGCCGCCCATTACATGTGCGGCGGCGTCGTCGTCGATCGCCACGGGCGCACCGAAGTCCCCGGCCTGATGGCGATCGGAGAGGTGGCCATGAGCGGCCTCCACGGCGCCTGCCGCCTCGCCTCCAACAGCCTGCTCGAGGCCGTGGTGCTCGCCGACGGCGCCGCCCAGGCCTGCGACGACTTCGGCCGCGGGCCACCCGCCCAGGTGCACCCATGGAACGAGGGCGCCGCGCGCGACAGCGACGAGGCCGTGATGGTCTCGGCCAACTGGGAAGAGGTGCGCGCCGCCATGTGGAACTTCGTCGGCATCGTCCGCTCCGACAAGCGGCTCGAGCGCGGGCGCCGGCGCCTCGACCTCATCCGCGAAGAGATCCTCGAGTACTACTGGAAGTTCCGCGTCACCCGCGACGTGCTCGAGCTGCGCAACATCTCGCTGGTCGGCAGCCTCATCATCGAGTGCGCCCGCCAGCGCAAGGAGTCGCGCGGCCTCCACTACACCATCGACTACCCCGGCCTGCGCGACGACCAGGCCCACGACACCATCCTCGACAAGCGCTCCGGGCCGCGGGCCTGACGCCTGGCCTTTGTGACAGGAACCTCCCCACCTGTGCGAAGCATTCGTGACGATTCCGAGCGACGCGCGCGCCTGTCCGCGCCGTCGCGCTGCCCTCGCCGGGCGCCGGCGCGCCGGCTCCTCGCCTGTGTCCTGCTGGTCGCGGCCTGTCGCGGCGGTGCCGGCGCGCGCAGCCCCGAGGCTCTGCGCGAGGCCTATGCCCGCGCTCTCGCCGCCGACGATCCCGCGGCCGCCTACGCCCTGCTCGGCCCGGATCTGCGCGCGGCCACCTCCAAAGAGGCCTTCACGGCCCGCTGGAAGGCGCAGGCGGCCGAACGGGCCGCCGCGAAGGCAGCGCTCGACACGCTGCCGCCTGCTCTGCAGGCTCCTGTCCGCGGCGGCGAGACCCTGCACGAGGGCGCGGTGCTGTCCTGGGCCCAGGTCGGCGACGACTACCAGGTCGTGTCGGGTCTGCCGGGCCTGCCCGACCTGTCGACCCCGGCAGGCGCGATTCGGGCCTTCGTGGCCGCGGTCCGAAGGGCCGATCTCGGCGCGCTCTCCGCGCTGCTCGCGGACGATCTCTCTTCCAGGCTTCGCGACGACTGGAACCGCCGTGCCGACCTGCTGGAGCAACTCCTGAAGCAACCTGGGTCAATTGAGTACACCCCGGGGATGGAGCGCGCGATCCTGCGCTACGAGCCCGGGCGGGCCCTGACGCTCGAGCAGACTCCGCAGGGATGGCGGATAGTGGCCCTGCAGTGAGATATGCCAGGTTCACACCGTTCTTTTCACTGGACGCGCCTTGGCCGGCTGCTATCTACTTTGCCCGACAGGCGGGCAAACCCGCTCGCTCTGAGGTGGCGACAGTCGTGGCCACCTGACTTGCGGTCCGTCGGCCCTGTGTGACCCGGACGGCAAGTGGCCGACCGGTGTCCGGGCGGCCGTCCGCTCTCGACCCCCTTGGCTTGTCGCTGTTCTTTCGCCCTTTCCGCCGCGCCATCGACCGGCCGCGCAGTCAACCCGCAGTAATTGCTCTCAAACGGCCTCTTTGGCCCTTTTTCCGCTTAAAAAGAGCAATCTGCGCCGAACTGGCGAGCTGGCCTGCACCGGGCCCAACTGTCCCGAACTACTTGAAGGTGGGGGATTTTCACCCCACGCCGGACGCCGACGAGTCGGCGGCACAAGAGGTGCAGAAGGGCGCGCGCAAACGCCTGGAGACGAACTGCCGATGCAACCCCGATTCAACGTTGGTGAGAAGGCCGTTTACCCGACTCACGGTGTCGCCGAGGTCATGGCCCTCGAGACGAAAATCATCGAGTCGCGCCCGTTCCAGTTCTATCACCTGCGCGTCCTCGGCTCCGGACTCAAGATCATCGTCCCGGTCGCCAAGGCCGAAGAGAACGGCATGCGTCCGCTCGCTGACGGTGAGATGATCGACGAGCTCTACGATCTGCTGCGCGACCACGAAGTCCCGTGCGATCGCCAGACCTGGAACCGGCGCTACCGCGGCTTCATGGAGAAGATCCGCACCGGTTCGCTGTTCGAGGTCGGCGAGGTCTACCGCGATCTGAGCCTGCTCAAGCACACCAAGAACCTCTCCCACGGCGAGCGGCAGATGCTGCAGACCGCCCGCAACCTGGTCATCCGCGAGCTCTCGACCGTCCGCAACGAGCCCGAGTCCGCCATCGCCGCCGAACTGGACTCGATGCTGCAGGCTTGAGTAAGGTCCGCGCGTGGCCACCGACATCAACGAGTCCGTCGAGATCCAGATCTCGACCTTGCCCTGGGAACAGATCGCGGTCGACGCATTCGTGTGTCCGACCAACTCCGAGGGCGTGATGAGTCACTTCCCGGCCAACAAGATCCGCGACCTCGCCGGTCGTGAGGTCGAGGCCATGGTCAAGGAGCACACGCCGCTCGCGATCGGCGCCGCGTTCGTCACGCCCGCGGGCAAGATGAAGGCGAAGTACCTCATCCACGTGCCCAACACCGATCGCCCCGGCGGTCGCGTCCAGGTCGAAGACGTCCTGCGGGCCACGGCGGCGGTGTTGGTCGCATGCAAGGTCAAGGGCTTCACCAGCGTGGCGGTCCCGCTGATGGGAGCGTTCGAGCTCGGGATCCCGGCCGAGGAGGCCGCGCGCGCGATCCACAGCGAGCTCAAGGTCTACCGCGGCGACCGCCCCCTGCGCGCCTTCCTGATGGCCAAGGACGCCGACGACGTCGAGGTGTTCGAGCTCGCCATGGAAGGGAACATCCCGTAGATGGGCCCGCTGCTCGACTACTTGCCGCTCGCGGCCGCCCTCGGCTTCGTCGGCGTGATCGCCGGCCTGGTCCGCGCCCGCGTGCGACCGGCGACGCCCGACGCGAGCGAGAGTCTGGTCCAGCTGCGCCCCCGCCGACCCGTCGACGCCGGCGGACTGCTCGCCCTCGCCGGCCTCGGCTTCGCCCTCGTCCTCGCCCTCGTCCTGTTCGCGCCGACCGCGGCGGTGTGCCTGTCCAGCACGACATGTCCTGAAGGACCTGCCCTTTGGGTCAGTGCCGCCGGCCTCGGCCTGCTCGGCCTGGCCACCGCGATCGCCTGGCCCTCGCTGACGCGCGCGCCATGACCCTCGCGGTCGTCGCCTCCCCTGCGGCCCCGGAGGCCGCCGGTCCCGAGCCTGTCGCGGGCTCGCACGCATGCCCGGTCGGGGTGCAGTCCTTCGCCGGCGCGCCACTGCTTGCGAGCCCGAGCGTTGCAATACTCTCGCAAGTCGGCGCCCACTCGCTACCGCTTGCGAGCCCGAGCGTCGCCACGCTCTCGCAACCGCGGTCGAGCTCGCGCCGCGCCGCAAGCCTCTGCCTCGCGCTCGGGATGCTCGCGCTCGTCGGCTGCGCCGCTCCACCGACCGGCGTGCGCGCCGAGCCGTCGACGCTGGTGTTCACGCCCGCGGCCGGGCGGCTCGAGCTGCGCCTCGTGAACCATGGCGACACGACGGCGCCGCTGACGGCGATCCGTTTCGACTCGCGCACCCCGGACTGGAGCGCCTTCGCGATCGAGGATCGCGAGTACCCGCGGGAGATCGCTGCCGGGGGAGCCGTGAGCCTGCGCCTCCGGGTCGACCACGACCACTTCACGCGAGGCGGCGCGCCGCGGTCGGGCGGCGCGCGCCTCCTCTTTGCGGCGGGCGCGGCGCCGCAGAGCGTCGAGCTTCGCTACGCGCAGCCCGACCCGACAGGCGATCTGCTGCGCGCCGGGGTCCGCACGGCGGTGCTGCTGGCGCTCGCCGCGCTGGCGTGGCTCGGGACGCGACGGCTCAAACCGCCGCTGGCCTGGCCGGCGTGGTTACCGCTGATCGCCGCGTTCGCGCTGCTGCCGTTCGGCCCCGGTTTCTGCCCCGACGCGATCGGCCGATCGCTTTCCGCTGCCGACGTCGAGCAGTGCGCCGCAGGTCGCGGCGGCGTCCCGCTCGCACTCGTCGCCGTCGGCGAGGGCTGGCTCGTCTATCTCGTCGCGCTGGTGATCGCGTCTCTCGGTCGTCTCACCGACACCACGCCGCTGGCACGGCGGCTCGCGTCGCGCGACCTCGCCCTTGCGGCCGCATTCGCCGGTCCCCTGCTGGCCTTTGGGACCCTCGATCCACGGCGACTCGTGGGCGAGCAAGCTGTGGGTCTCTTCCACGACGCCGCGATCTTCCCTAGCTGGAGTCTCGTCGTGCAACCGATCGCCGCCGCGGTGGCGGTCGCGGTCGCGGCCGCGCCGCCGGCGGGACGACTCGAGCGACTGGGCTTCGCGGCGGCGTTCGTCGCCTGCTTCCTCGGGGGTGCCGGATTGCCGATGTTCCCCCTCGCCGGCGCCGTCCACGGCCTCGCGCTGTTCATCGGCGCAGTCGTGCTGGCGGCGAAGATCGCTGCCGTCGCATGGCTCGTGCAACGACTGCACGCGACGGCCTGCGGCTCGCGTGCGCGCGCCGCTCTCTTCTTCCTCGAGCGGGCCGCGATACCCCTGGCGCTTGCGAATTTGCTGGTGACGTCGGCGTACGCCCTGCTTCGCTGATGCCGCTCGCGAGCAGGACTTGTCGGCCAGGTCCCGAAAGACTCGTTCCGCTTGCGCACTCAGCGCGCGGCTCGTCGAGTGTCTCCAACGTAGCTTTTTTCCGAAGCAGGTGTTAGCGTGGCCCGCGAAAAGCCTTTACCGCAGGCTTGCCCGGCGAGCGCGGATGCTAGTTCGGACGCCAAACCTCGTAATCCGAGTGAGACGGGACACACGCGACGCCGTTACGGCCCCACGGACCTGGGCTGAGATGGCGTCGCCGCAGGCTCGCGTGAAGAACCTGTCCCAAAGATATGAGCAGGCGCGGTATTGTACCCAGACCAATCTCGTGGGGAGCTGTCCCCGCGATCGCGGTCGCGGCCCATGCGGGCCACGGGGAGGCAAGTAATGGCAACCACGATCGCCCAGATCGGTGGCTTTGAACTTTGGGACATCCTGCAACTTGCGCAGACGTCGCGCATGTCGATCAAGCTGTCCGTCGAGTCGCCGCACGGCGTCGGCGCGATGTTCTTCCAGGGCGGCAACCTCGTCCACGCCGAGACCGGCGCGGCCCAGGGTGACGACGCCGTCAACACCATCCTCGACTGGCGCGAGGGTAGCGTCTCGTCTTCGCAGTTGCCCGAGAACTGCCCGCAGACGGTGCGACACACGTCGATCGTCGCGCTGTTGATGGACCGCGCCCGCCAGCGCGACGAGGCCTCGCGCAACGAGCCGCCGCCGCGCAACGAACCACCGCCGCGCAACGATCCTCCGCCGCGCGCCGCCAACCCGCCCTCCCCTCCGCCGGTGCCCGTGATCGAGAAGCCGCAGCGCGCTGCGCCGGTCACCGTGCCGCCACTTCCGCCGCTGCCGATCACGACGCCGTCCCCGGTATTCCCGGCTGCGCCCAACCTTGCATCGCGCGACAAGGAGCTGTCAGACATGGACCTGAAGGTCGTGAAGGCCATCCTCGAGGAGCTCGACGACCACCTCATGGGCGGCCTCATCAGCGTCGACATCATCAGCAAGGCCTCGGGCATGTCGCTCGCGGGGATCAACTCGGCGCCCAAGGCGTGCGCCATGTTCAACCGCCTGTCCGAGCAGCTGCACACCGCGCTGACCCGCTCCGAAGACGCCCTCGCCAAGGGCATCAACAAGTTCATCATCGAGGGCGACAACGGCCTCCTGATCTTCGTCATCGAGCTCGACGAGCGCCACCGCTGGGCGATCCTCGTCGACGGCGTCAAGGCGCAGCTCGGCTGGGTGTTCGTCATCATCCCCGAGCTCCAGCCGCGCCTGATCGCCGCGCTCAAGGGGCGTTGAGCTGTCCTGGGGGACATGCCCTTCGAGGCATGTCCCCTGGCACATGCACCTCGGCACCTGCCCTGCCATACCTGGCCGATCGGACAGCCCCGTGGTCTACATCAGCAAGGTCTACACCAAGTTCGGCGACCGCGGCGACACCATGCTGGCCAGCGGCGACACCGTCGGCAAGGACGCCCCGCGCGTCGCCGCCTACGGCGAGGTCGACGAGCTCAACGCCGTGCTCGGCGTGCTGCGCGTCGAGCTCGCGCGCGTCGAGCCCGCCGCGCAGCGCGAGCTGCTGGCGGCGCTGGACGCCCAGCTCGGGCGGATCCAGCAAGAGCTGTTCGACCTCGGCGCCGAGCTGGCGACGCCGGGCGCGACCGAGGGCAAGGCCCCGCTGCGCGTCGAGGAGGCCGACGTCACGCGGCTCGAGCAGGAGCTCGACGCGTGGAACGCCGACCTGCCGCCGCTGCGCAGCTTCATCCTGCCGGGCGGCGGCCCGCTCGGCGCCTACGCCCACCTCGCCCGCACCGTCTGCCGCCGGGCCGAGCGCACCGTGGTCGCGCTGACGCGCGTCGAGCCGGTCCGCGCCGAGGCCGTCCGCTATCTCAACCGCCTCAGCGACTACTTCTTCGTCGTCGCCCGTGCCGTCGCCCACGCGTTCGCCGTGCCCGAGGTCCTGTGGGATACGCATCGCCGGAGCTCCACCCCGTGACCCAGCCCGGCCCGCCCCTCCTCAAGTTCCGCTACGAGTACCCGCCCGGCGAGGCGCACTTCCTCGAGGCGCCCTCGGCCGAGGCCGCGGTCCGCTTCCTGCGGCGCACGTACCCGCACAACCCCGTCGACGTGCTGCCGACGCTGCGCGAGATCTCGCGCTGGCCCGCCTTCTGGAAGACCGTCGACGCCCAGGGGCTCGTCGTCCCCGACAGCGCCAGGCCGCGCTCCTGAGCCGTTCTGGCGCGCCGAGCCTCGCTTGACAGGTCCCGGGGCCCCGCCCACCCTCCGGGGCGATGGCCGACGACGATCCGATCACCGAGGGTTACTTCGATCGCCACCTGCATCGACCGCTCGCAGCGTGGGTCCTCGGCCGGGTGCGACCGGCGCCGAGCCTCGAGCTGCTGACCCTCGCCGGGCTCGTGGTCGGCCTCACCGGCGCCGTCGCCGTGCTCCTCGCCGCGCCGCGCAGCGTCGACTGGATCTTCCCCGCGTGGCTGCTGTTCGCCTTCACCGTCGCCAGCAGCGCTCGTCGCCTCCTCGCCAGCAACTCGGGCGCCGAGCCCGAGGCCGGGATGCTCGAGTTCGCGATCGGCGCCGCCTTCTGGATCGCGCTGACGCTGCGGGCCGCGCCGGACAGCGCGTGGACGTGCACCGTCGCCTCGATCGCGCTGGTCAGTGCGCTGGTCCACGTCGGCCTCCACGCCGAGCTGCGGCGTCGCTTCGCCGAGCTCACCGGCGGTGACGGCGACGTCGCGCCGCCCTCGCCGCGGCCCTCGGTGGCCGCGCTGGCGCGCGGGCTGGCGCCGGCCGTGTTCCACGACCTCGCGGCCGCGCTGCTCGGGCCCGAGCACCTCGGCGGCCGGCCCCCGCCGGGCGCCGCGCGCTCGCTCCTCGCCGCGCCGATGCGCATGGCCGCGTGGCTGGGTCACGACACCCACCTCGCCCTGCTCTACGTCGCCACCGCTGTGGCCGCGGTCCGCATCGACCTGGCCTTCTGGACAGTCGCCCTCGCGGTCGCGGTCGGCCTCAATCTGTGGGCGCTCCTGGTCGTGGCCGGCTGGCGCCGCGCCGAGGCGCTGGTCCGCCGGCTCGCGCCCGTGTGAGGCCCGGCCGAGGAGCGGGCGAGACGACCGCAGCGCCCGGCGAGCGACGCGCCTGCGGAGCCCGCGACGACGAGCGCGCCCGGGCTGCGACGGACGCAGCGCGGGCGCGGAGGGATGGCCGATCGCACATGTCCCGAGGACCCTGTCCTCGGGGCCATGCACCGGGCTCAGGACGCGGCGGCCTGCTTCTCTTGCAGCGTCTTGTGCAGCAGGTCGACCAACTCGTTGATGTTGGTCAGCTTGTTGAGCTCGGCGCGGGGGATCTTCACCTTGAGCTCGCGCATGCTGCAGGAGACGACCTCGACGATGTCGAGGCTGTTGGCGCCGAGGTCCTTCATCGACTTCGCGGGGTCGACCTGGGCCGAATCGATCCCTTCGACGGTGTCCACGAGGTGGCGCTTGACGACGGCCAAGACATCATCGCGGGTGCTCATTCTCGGTTCTCCTTGGTGGGCGCGGGGCAGACGGCCCGCAGCGAATCTCGCAGGAAATGAAGCTCAAAAACTCAGCCCGTGGCGCTCGCGCGCAGAGAACAGGCGAACGACGTTGTCGGCGAAACCGAGCCCTCTGTCCAGTAGCAGAATCTGCCCCTTGACCCCGTCCATGAGGCCGCTGCAGAGGGCCAGCGCCGCGGCCGCGACCTCGTCGGGGTCGATGAACCAGCCCTCCGAGTAGTACTTCTTGCAGAACGGCACGAAGTCGGGCCCGAAGGTCGCCTCCAGCGATGCAGTCTCGACCGGGTTCGCGCGCAGGATGTTGATGCGAACATCCTCACTGAGCAGATCTGCCGTGAGGTAGCGACAGAAGGTCTCCATCACGGTCTTGCTCGCGGCGACGAAGTCATAGCCCGGCAGGAAGTACTCGGGCCCGCGCGACGACATTCCCACGGCGTACTTCGGCCAGCGGCCGAAGGTCTCGCGCACCGCCTGCAGGTAGCCGACGAACGGCCACGCGCTGTAGCCGAGGCTGCGCAGGAACGACTTCTTGTCGAGGTCCTCGTGCGACTTGCTGACGTGGGCGAACGACACGTTGCTGATCAGCGCGAACACGGCGTCGTGGTCGCGGCGGATCAGCTGCATCAGCGCCTCGGTGTCCTCGTCCTGCGACGCGTCGGCCTCGACGATCGTCGGCGCCGGGGCGCCGGCGGCCTCGAACTGCGCGCGCAGCTCGTCCTCGTCGGCCGAGCCCCAGCGGTGCGTGAGGTACACGTGCGCCCCGTGCTTGCCGAACAAGAGGCCCGTCGCCAGGCCGATCCCCGCCGTCCCGCCGGTGACGACGACGACCTTCCCCTTGAGATCGTTGCGGAGGATCACGACGCCGTCCCTTCCTTGTCGGTGCCGGCGACGAGGCGCGGCCCCAGCGTGGCGATGTTGTCGACGAACGCGGCCCCGCGGTCGAGCGTCAGCACCTGCCCGCCCATCGCGTCGAACAGGCCGCTGCACAGCGCGAGCGCGGTGTCGGCGACCTCGTCGACGGTGCACGCGAACTCGGGGAACTTGCCGGCCAGCGCGCGCTGCTCGGCGGCGAACATCTGCTCGTAGCTCTCGGTCATCACCTGGCGGGTGCGCAGCGCGTTGACGATGCAGCCGTGCTCGTACAGGTGCGTGCTCATGTAGCGCACGAACGTCTCGAGCACCGCCTTCGCCACCGCCACGTAGTCGTAGCCCGGGTAGTGGGTGTCGGGGCCGTCGGACGACATCGCCAGGGCGTAGCGCGGGTAGCGACCGAACGCGGCGTGCAGCGCCTGCAGGTAGCCGACGAACGGCCAGCTCGAGTACTCGAGGCTCTTGTACAGCGCGCGCCGCGAGTGGCTCATCGGCCCGTCGCCGCGCTGGACCACGCACACGTTGCTGATGAAGGCCCACACGCCGTCGCACTCCTCCTTGAGGCGCGCCGTCAGCTTGTCGGTGTCCTCCTCGCGCGAGGCGTCGGCCTCGATCACCAGCGGCGCCGGGGCGCCCGCGGCCACGAACCGGGCCCGCAGCGCGTCCTCGTCGGCCGAGCCCCAGCGGTGCGTCAGCACCGTGCGCGCGCCGTGGCGGCCGAACGCGAGCGCGCACGCGAGGCCGATGCCCCGCGTCCCGCCCGTGATCAAGACGACCCTGTCCTTCAAGTCATGCAGCAAGCGTCTTCCTCCGTTGCCTCGTCCGTGCGCTACCCGGAGCCCTTGGCGTAGTTCGTGCGGATCCGCGCCACCGTCTCCGGGTCGGCGAAGCATACCTCGTGCATCATCGACTCGACCGTGCGCGCCTCCTCGAACGCGCGCCGCCGCGGCAACGCCAGCGCACGCTTGAGCAATAGCAGCGCAGCGCGCGGCTTGTCGGCGATCCGCGCCGCCATGTCGATCGCCCGCGGCAGCACCTCGGCGCGCGGCACGACCGCGTTGACCTGGCCGCGCCCGGCCAGCTGCTCGCCGCGGAAGTACTGCCCGCCGAACAGCATCTCGGCCGCGACGTACTCGCCGAACGCGAACTGCAGCAGCCGCGTCGAGCCCATCCCCGGGGTGAAGCCCAGGTCCATGAAGTTGGCGCCGTAGCGGCTCTCGCGGGCCAGCACGACCATGTCGCAGGCCAGCCCGAACACGAGGCCGCCGCCGACCGCCGGCCCCGCCATCGCCGCGACCGTCGGCACCGGCGCCTCGAGCAGCGCCCGCGTCAGCACCAGGTCGTACGGCGCGATCGTGCCCTCGGCCAGGCCGAGCAGCACGTCGCGGTCGCCGCCGGCCGAGAACACCTCGGGCAGCCCCGCGATCACGCACACGCGCACGTCGGCGCGCCGGCCGAGGTCCTCGAGCGCCTGCGTCAGCGCGGCCGCGAACGCGCGGCTGAACGCGTTCTTGCCGGCCGCGTCGCGCATGGTCAGGACCGCCAGCCCCTCGCGCTCGAGCGTCACGTCGACGAGGCTGTCTGTTGAGACATGCGCGTTCATTCCTGTCCTTTCAGCCTGGCGAACCACGGCGGCGCCTGCCCGTCGGCCAGCAGGGCCGCCAGCGCGGCCCGCAGCTCGGGGTCCTCGAGGTCGGCCGCGGTCTGGGCCACCCCGCCCTGCCCGCCCGTCCCGGTGATCCGCTTGAGCGTCGCCACCGCCTGCGGGCGGGCCCGCAGCAGCGAGCGCAGGAGCCCGCGCAGGGCCGAGTTCGGCTCGGCCGCGACCACGTCGACGAGCCCCCACGGCTCGGCCTGAGCGGCCGTCACGACCTCGCCGGTGAGCGCCAGCCGGCGGGTCCGCCGCGCGCCGATGCGCGCCTCGAGGGCCGGCAGGATCACCGCCGGCACCAGCCCGTAGCGCAGCTCCGGCAGCGCGAACGTGGCCGAGGGGCCGGCGATCACCAGGTCGCAGGCCGCGGCCAGGCCGACCCCGCCGCCGCTGGCCGCGCCGGTGACCACCGCGATCGTCGCCAGCGGCGCGCTCGCCAGCAGCTCGAGGCAGCCGGCGTAGCGCTCCATCGCCGCGCGCATCGGCCCCGTCCCGGTCTTCAGCGCCGCTGCCAGGTCCATGCCGGCGCAGAACTCCGCCGCCTCGCTGGCGATCACCAGCGCCCGCGCCGCCGCGGCGACCGCCTGCTCGACGGCCCCGGCCAGCGCCGCGATCCCGTCCGGGTCCAATGCAACATGTCCCCCAGGACCTGTCCCGAGGTACAGCCGCCAGATCAGCTCGCCCTCTTCGCAGCGGATGCGCATGGCTCAACTCCTGGGCCGAGGGGCGGACGGGCGCGGCATAACATGTCCCTCAGGACAGGCGGTACTCCCGCTGCCAGCCGCGCACCGCGTCGAGGACGAGCCGGCCCTTGCCGGCGTAGGAGCGCTCGTACAGCCCGCGCAGCCCCGATTGGTCGACCTCGTAGTCGCTCTGATCGATGTAGCCGGCGCGCAGCCGCTCGAGCGCCTCGTACTCGGCGATCGTCAGCGGCATGCGGCGGTCGAGGCCGGCGGCGATCTGCTGGGCGGCGACCCGCTCGCGCGCGCGCTCGCCGACGATCGCGCGGTAGAACTCGGCGCACGAGCCCGAGCCGTAGGAGAAGATCGACACCTGGTCGCCGGCGCGCAGCTCGGGGTCGGCGTCGATGAGCCCGAGCATGGCGATGAAGGTCGCCGAGGTGTAGGTGCCGCCGAAGCGCGAGTTGTAGCGCAGCGCGGCCTTCGACTTGCGCTCGAAGTGGGCCTTCGCCTCGCGCAGCGACATCTCGTGCGGCCCGCGGCGCAGCAGCGCCCGGTGGGCGCGGAACGTCATGCCGCCGAACGGCACGTGGTAGATGTGGCGGGCGAACGCGGCGTCGTAGTCGACCATGCCCGAGCGGGCGACGAAGTGGTCGTACGCGCCCTCGAGCGCCTCGAGGTAGCCGTACAGGCTGGTGTCGGCGTGGCCGACCTCCTTGGTCGACGTCGGCCGGTAGGTGTCGAAGATCTCCTGCGTCCAGTAGCCGCAGGTGTCGAGGTCGATCTCGAGGACGTCCGGCTCGGCGCTGACCAGCATCGCCGTGGCCGCCGCGCCGAGCACGTACTCCCACGGCTGCCCGAGGTGCACGCGGCTCTGGTCGGTGCACACCACCAGCGCCTTCTTGCCCGGGGCCGCGCCCGACGCGACCCAGTGGGCCGCCATCATCAGGCCACCGGTGCCGCCGTAGCAGGCGTGCTTGGTCTCGAAGTTGCGGCAGTTGGCCGTGAGCCCGCAGTAGCGCTGCACGTAGGTCGAGATCGGCTTGCCGAAGTCGACCGACGACTCGGTGCCGACGATCACGAGCTCGATGTCCTCGCGGTCCTCGGGCCCGACGATCTGCAGCGCGGCGTTGACCGCCATCGTCACCGGGTCCTCCCACGCGGGGTTCAGCGACCGTTCGCTCACCCACAGCTCCTCGAGCGGGTGGCGCGGATCATGGTCGCGCGCCTCCGCGAGCAGCTTCATGTCGAGCGAGAGCGTGCACGGGTAGGCCGTGATCCGCTCGATGCCGACGCGCGGCCGGTGGTGCCCCATCGTCTTCCCCCTCTCAGTACGTCCAGTCGAGGCCGCCCGTGACCGGCACGACCTGACCGTTGATGAAGCTGCCGCCCTCGGCGAGGAACAGCACCACCGCGGCGAGCTCGTCGAGCGTGCCCATGCGCCCCTTGGGCATCGGGCAGTACTGCTGCCAGTAGTCCTTGGCCGCCTGCGGCATCGTCTCGCGCGTCATGTCGGTGTCGAAGAAGCCGGGCACGACGACGTTGGCGGTGATGCCCTTGCGCCCGTACTCCTTGGCGAGCGACTGGGTGAAGCCGTGCAGGCCGGCCTTGCTGGCGGCGTAGTTGGCCTGGCCGGCCGCGCCGTTGTGCTGGATCGACGAGATGTTGACGATCCGGCCGAAGCGCGCCGCCAGCATCTGCGACAGGAACGCGCGCACGACGTAGAACGGCCCGTGGAGGTTGGTGGCGATGACGTCGTGCCACTCCTCGTCGGACATCGAGACCACCAGGTTGGCGCGGTTGATGCCGGCGCAGTTGACCACGACCTCGACGCTGTCGAAGTCGTTCAGCACCTCGTCGGCGACCTCGGCGACCCGCTCGGCGCGGCTGACGTCGAGCGCGTAGCCCTTGCACTTCGCGCCCGGGCGCAGCGCCGCCGCCTCGGCCTCGATCTTGCGCGCGGCCTCGTCGTTGCTGCGGTAGGCGAACGCGACGTCGTGGCCGGCGCGCACCGCCGCGAGCACGATCCCGGCCCCGATCCCCCGCGAACCCCCGGTGACGAAGAAGTTCATGGCGCGGCTCACAGGGCGTTCGGGTCCCACCGGCGGTACAGCGCGCAGCAATTGAGGCCGCCGAAGCCGAACGAGTTCTTGACCATGAGGTTGATGCGGTGCTCGACCGCCTTGTTGGCGCACACGTCGACGTCGACCTCGGGGTCGAGCTCGTCGATGTTGATCGAGGGGTGCAGCACGCCGCCGCGCATCTGCAGCAGCGCCGCGACCGTCTCGACCGCCGGCGCCGACCAGCAGGTGTGGCCGAGCATCGACTTCGGCGCGTTGATCTTGAGCCGCCTGGCGTGGTCGCCGAACACCTTGCGGATCGCGTTGAGCTCCGACAGGTCGCCGAGCGGCGTGCTGGTCGCGTGGGCGCAGATGAAGTCGATCTCGTCCGGCCGCACCTGCGCGCGCCGCAGCAGGCGCTCGAGCGTGCGCGCCTGGCCCTCGGTCGACGGCGACGGCAGGTGACAGCCGTCCGACGTCGAGGTGCAGCCGAGCACCTCGGCGTAGATCGTCGCGCCGCGCTTCAGCGCGTGGCCGAGCTCCTCGAGCACCAGCGCGCCCGCCCCGTGCGACGGCACGAAGCCCTCGCGGCGGGAGTCGTAGGGCCGGCTGGCCAGCTCGGGCGTGTCGTTGAAGCTCTCGAAGGTGATGGCGCCGAGCAGCGCCATCGCGTGCACGCCCATCTGCGAGAAGTCGAGCACCGCGCCGACCACCATCGCCATGTCGTGGTCGTGGTGGCGGATCTCGTCGATCGCGTTGCGCAGGGCCACGTTGGCGCTGGCGCACGCGCCGCCCAGCGTGTAGCAGGCGCCCTTCCAGCCCAGCATCTCGCTCACCGATCCGGCGTGGTCGGTGTCGAGCATGTGCAGCGCCGCCATCGAGTCGATGTAGTCGGGGTCCTCGGTCTGGAAGGTGACGTAGTTGTCGGCGAAGTAGCGCTCGTTGAGGTTGTGGCCGCCGACCAGCACCGCGCAGCGCGTCGGGTCCGCGACCTCGACCATGCCGGCGTCGCGCCAGGCATCCGCCGCGCACAGCACCGACAGCGACGTCGAGAACGGCGCCTTGTTGCACAGCTGGCGGGCCCGCTTGTGCACCTCGGCCGGCAGCACGTCGCGCAGGCGCGCGAGCTTGGCCTTGACGTCGTACTCCGACAGATCGCCGCCGATCTTCGAGTAGACGCCCTCGTTGTTGTGCCACTTCCAGCGCGTGATGGCCGACTTGCCGGCGACGAGGTTGGCGTAGAACGTGTCGAGTTCGTCGCCGAGCGGCGTGTTGATACCGAGGCCGGTGACGACCACGCGGCGGGGCGATTGTGCCTGCGATGAGACCATGCGTGCTCTCTGCGTGCTCTCTGGGGTCAGTCCATCAGGTAGACCTCGAACACCGCGAGGGCCTGGACCTCCTCGCCGCGGAGGGCCTGACCGACGCAGGTCGAGACGTAGTCGCTGTGCTCGAGCGAGCGGGCGAGCAGCGTCAGCCGGTCGCCCGGGCGGACGCCGCCCTGGAACAGGGCGTGGTGGACCTTGAGCAGCCGCAGCCGCGCCGGGGCGTCGCCCGGATCGATGCTGGCTGTCCCTTTGGCCATGAGGTGCAAGAGACAGATCCCGAGCTGCCCGATCGCCTCGACCAGCAGCACGCCCGGGTACACCGGGTCGCCGGGGAAGTGGCCGGCGAACACGGCGTCGCCGGCGTCGATCGTGCGCACGCCGCGGATCATCCCCGGCACCTCGGCGCCGCGCGGCAGCTCGACCGCGTCGATCGCGTCGACGAACAGGAACGGGTCGCGGTGCGGCAGCATCCGCTCGATGTCCCTGCGGCCGAACTCCACCCGCGTGGAGCCCTCCCCGGGCACGAACACCGGCCGGCGCCGGTGCTGCTTGATCAGCGTGTCCAGGCCGCTCAGCTCGTCCACGACGCCTCCTGAGCCTTGTCCTTGCGCGTCGTCGGCGGCAGGTGCTGGCGCAGCGCCGCGAGCACGCCGGCGAGGTGCCCCGCCGCGTCGTCGCGGCTGTCGGTGGCGTACTTCGGGCGCGTCGACCACTTGCGGTCGAGCAGGTTGTGCAGCACCTGGCGCGGGCCGACCTCGACGAACACCGCGCCCGGGTGGCGCTCGGCGACCCGGTCGATCGACTTGCGCCACAGCACCGGCGTGTGCACGTGCGCCGCGAGCAGGTCGACGAATTCGGCGGTCGTCGGGGCCGGCACGAACTCGCCGCGGCGATTCGGCAGGTACGGCAGCCGCGGCGCGCGGAAGCGGGCCCGCTGCAGGTGCGGGCGCAGGGCCGCGCCCACCGGCTCGAACAGCGACGAGTGCATCGGCACCTGGCGCTCGATGATCGTCGGCACCACGAAGTGCTCGTCCTCCAGCAGCGTCACCGCGGCCTCGACCGCGGCGGCGTCGCCCGACAGCACGTGCTGCCTCGGCGAGTTGAGGTTGACGATCTCGAGCACGCCGAGGCCCTGGCCGCGGATCTGCTCGACCACCTCCTCGAGCGTCTCGAGGTCGAGCGGCTGGACCGAGGCCATCATGCCGCGCGGGCCGGCGTCGTAGGCCTCGCCGCGGGCCTGGACCAGGCGCAGCGCCTCCGGCAGCTCGAGCGCGCCGATGTGCACGAGGTGGTTGTACTCGCCGAGCGACAGCCCCAGCGACAGCTCGGCGTCGACGCCCTCGGCCTGCAACAGGCTGAGCATCATGTGGTTGGCGACGAACACCCCGACCTGGACGTCGACGTTGCGCTCGAACGCCGTCGGGTTGTCCTCGCTGGTGTGGGCGTTGAGGTCGCGGCCGAGGACGTCGCTGCAGACCGCCAGCACCTCGGCCGCGCGGCGATGCAGCCGGGCCAGCTTGCCGAGCATCCCCGGGTAGCGCGAGCTCTGCCCTGGGAACATGAACACCAGCGTCGTCATCGTCGTGCCCCCTGCCCTGTCCCGCTCACTCGGCCGCCTCGTCGACGCGGCCGCGGATGATCGTGTCCTCGAGGATCTCGAGCGCGCGGTCGAGGTCGGCGCGCGTGTGCGCGGCCGTGATCGCGACGCGGAAGCGCAGGCCGTCCTCCGGCACCGAGGGGTAGTCGACCGGCGCGAGGAACAGGCCGCGGCGGTGCAGCGTGCGCGTCAACTCATACAGCCGCCGTCGATCCGATCCGACCATGATCGGCACCACCTGACTCGAACCGTGCCCGAGGTCGAGCCCGATCTGCAGCGCCTTCTCGCGGAAGTAGCGGGTGTTGGCCCACAGCGTCTCGCGCAGCGAATTGTCGCGCGTCGCCACCTCGAGCGCCTTGCGCAGGCCGGCCACCACCGCCGGCGGCAGCGCGCAGCTGAAGCCGTAGGCGTTGATGTAGTAGCGCATGTAGTGCAGCAGCGCGCGCGGCCCGACGGTGAAGCCACCGCAGCCGGCGAACGCCTTGCTGAAGGTCGCGAACTGCAGGCCGATCGACTTCTCGGCGCCGTAGTGCTCGACCACGCCGCGGCCGTTCGCGCCGTACACGAGGATCGAGTGGGCCTCGTCGATCAGCACGCCGACGCCGTGCTTCTCGGCCACCGGCAGCAGCCGCGGCAGGTCGGCCGTGTCGCCGTCCATCGAGTACACGCCCTCGACGACCACCAGCCGGCGCGCGCCCTCGCTGTCGGTCAGCGCCTGGTCGAGCGAGTCGGGATCGTTGTGGTCGAAGAACACCAGCTTGGCGCGCGACAGCTTGACGCCGTCGATCGAGCACAGGTGCGTCTTGGCGTCGAGGACGGCGACGTCGCCCTTGCGCAGCACGCCCGCCAGCGTGCCCATGCCGCCGGCGAAGCCGCTGTTGAAGAGGATGCAGTCCTCCTGGCCGAGGAACGCCGCGAGCTCGCGCTCGAGCCCGCGGTGCAGATCGGACAGCCCCGACAGCAGCGGCGAACCACAAGCCCCGGTGCCGTAGGTGCGCAGGGCCTCCTGCGCCGCCTCGACGACCTCGGGGTGCGTCGCGAGCCCGAGGTAGTTGTACGAGCTGAGGTTGATGACGTCGCTGCGCTCGCCGGCCCGCTCGATCGCCATGCGCGGTGCGACGGCCCCCAGCATGTGGGGCTCGTACATCGACATCGCCCACGAGCCGGCTTCGGCCCACTGCACGAAGCCCTCGGGCGGACAGAGCGGATCGTCGCTGTCCGAGAAGTAGAAGTCGGCCAAACTGTGCTCGGCTTCGCGGCCCATCACGGAACTCCCCTGTACGTCGGGGCCCGGCGTAGTTACAGCGAAAGTATCGCGGCTGTCACGGAAATTTTGTTCGCCAGCGGTTCTTCGGCGCTGTCGAGCACGTGTAGCGCGCGGTGTCGCGTCGCTGCGTGTGTTGCAGAACGCATCGCGCTGGCCTTATCGCCGAACTTTTTAAACCGGTGCATAAGTTGATGCGGGGAAATGCGGTCGCATGCGGCGGGTATGGCCGCTGCTAGTTAATCTCGAGTGCAACAATCTCGCAGGCTCAACGAGCGACCTCGACGGTCTGCTCGCGCATGCGCTCGCGTGTGGACTGCGAAACGCGTCGCACACTGTCTGAATGTCACGCGGGCGCGGACAGCCGACCGCAGAGCGTCGAACGCGTGGCGAAGCTCTCGGGTCCGATGTCACAGCCTTGACGTCGCACCGACCGGGTGGTTATCCCCCGCGTCGTGAGCACGAAGGTGGTCGTCACCGGCGCGAACGGGTTCATCGGCAGTCACCTCGTCGATCGGTTGCTCGCCGAAGGCCACGCGGTGCGGGCGATGGTCCGCGCCGGGGCCAACCTCGACAACCTCGCCGACGCGTTCGCGCGGCCGTTCGGGCGGCCCGAGTTGGTCCACGCGACGCTCGCCGACGTCGACGCGATGACCGCGGCGTTCGACGGCGCCGACGTCGTCTATCACGTGGCCGGACTGACCGCCGCGTTCACGCGCGAGGAGTTCGCGCGGGCCAACGCCGTCGGGGTCGCCAACGTGCTCGCGGCGATCCGCAACGCGCCTCGTCGGCCGCGGAGGCTGGTCTACGTGTCGTCGCTGATGGCCGCCGGCCCCTCGCACCCCGAGGTCGCGCGCCGCGAACACCACGCCCCGCGCGTCGGCTTCACCCTGTACGGCGACAGCAAGCTCGACGGCGAGAAGCTGGTCTTCTTGGCCGCGCGCGCCGGCGACGTCGAGGCCGTGATCGTGCGCCCGCCCGCGGTCTACGGCCCGCGCGACGGCGACATGCTGCAGATGATCCGCTCGGCCAAGTTCGGCGTGATCGCCCAGCCCGGCCTGCGCCCGGCGTGGATGTCGTTCATCCACGCGCTCGACCTCGTCGACGGCATCGCCCGCGCCGGCGCTCGTGGGCGCCCGATCCCCCGCGACGGCGAGCACGCGCTCGACGATCGAGGCTGTCCCTTCGACCATGTCTCGGAGGACCCGTCGCACCCGGCCGGCGCGGGCATCTACTACTTCACCGACGGCCAGCGCAGCACCGTCGTCGGCTTCGGCCGGGCCGCCGCCGCCGCCCTCGGCCGCCGCGCCCTCGCGCTGCCGATGCCGCGCGCGGCCGTGTGGACCGTCGCCGGCATCAACCACGCGATCGGCCGGCTCCGCGGCAAGGCGCCCGTGCTCACCCTCGACAAGGCCCGCGGCAGCATGGCGCCGGGCTGGTGGTGCGACGACAGCAAGGCCGTGCGCGAGCTCGGCTACGCCCCGCAGTGGCCGCTCGCGCGGGGGCTCGAGCACACCGTCGCGTGGGCGCGCGCCGCAGGCCGCCTGTGAGCGCATCAGCATGACCCCAAGCGACCTCGCCGGTCGCGCGTCACCAGCGATGTGGCTCGCGACTGCGAGTCGACGTCGACCTCGCGCCGGGGCCAGTCCGCATCCCCCGCGCAGTCGACGGCCGGCGCCGGGAATCGCCGGGGCCTTCGTCGCCGCGTCTCGATCTCGCGGCCCGCACGTGACCTTCGCCGGCGTCGCTCGACCGATCGACGAACGTGGAGTAAGACCAGCGCGTCATGGTCCGCCCCTCGGTCGCCGACATCGCCTTCGACGCCGCCCTGTTCGACGCCCTCCGTGGCGCCCTGGCTCGCGGCGAGCTGAGCCCCACGCGTTCGCGCTTGCCGGCGCCGCCGCGGCCGCTCGGCGAGGGCGACCTGCTCGACCTCGACCGGGTCGACGCGCGCCCGCGCTGGCGCGAGCGCGGCGAGGCGGCCCTCGGCGCGCGCAAGGTCGCGGCCCTGATCCTCAACGGCGGCATGGCCACCCGCTTCGGCGGCGTGGTCAAGGGCGTGGTGCCGGTGCTGCCCGATCGACCTGACCTTTCGTTCCTGGCCGTCAAGCTAGCCGGGGTCCGCGCCGCCGGCGTCCCCGCGGTCGTCATGCACAGCTTCGCCACGGCCGCCGCCTCCGGCGATCACCTGGCGACCATCGGTTGGTCGGGCGTGCCGGCGGGCGACCGGCTCGAGTTCCTGCAGTCGCTGCTCCCGCGCGTCCTGCCCGACGGCACCCCGCTGCTGAGCCTGCCCGGCGCCGACGTCCTGCCCGACACCACCGTCTACGCCGCGCCCGGCCACGGCGACACCCTCCGCCGCGTGCGTGACAGCGGCGTCGTCGCCGAGCTGCGCGCCCGCGGGGTCGAGCACGTCCTCGTCTCCAACGTCGACAACCTCGGCGCCTCGCTCGACCCGACGATCTTGGGCGCGCACCTCGAGGCCGTCGAGGCCGGCGCCGAGCTCAGCGTCGAGGTCGTCCCGCGCGCCCCCGACGACGCCGGCGGCTGCGTGGCCGAGGTCGACGGCCGCCCGATCATCGTCGAGTCGTTCCGCCTGCCCCCGGGGACAGCCCTCGATCAGTACCCGCACTTCAACACCAACACCCTGTGGATCTCGCTGGCGGCGCTCGAGCGCACGCACCCGCTGACGTGGTTCCCGGTCGAGCGCACGATCGAGTGGCCTGGCCGGGAGGACATGTCCGTCGTGCAATTCGAGCAGTTGATCGGCCAGCTCACCGAGTTCGCGCGCACCGCCTGCCTGCGGGTCGATCGCCGCCGCTTCTTGCCGATCAAGACGCGCGCCGACCTGGCCCGGGCGCGTCCGGCGATGGCCGAGATCGTCCGCGGCGTCGGCCTCGACCCCGGCTGACCGACCGCTTCACCAGGGCACCGGGCAGCTGTTGACAATCCCCACCGTCCAGTAACAACACGCCTCGGGCCGCCGCGGATCCGGCCCGCACATCTCGACGAACTCGACAGGCTCGCAAAACGGGCAGCCATCGATCGCATGATTCGCCGTCTCCGACAGCCGATCGGGACACGCGCTCGGATCGGCGTCCCACAGGCACGCATACACGAGCTGGAGCGGCTCCCTCTTGCCGAACCAGTCGCACGTCACCTCCGCCGGCACATCCGGAAGCACGTCGCAGTCCGGCGCCGGCACCGGCTCCGGCTCGACCGACGAGAGGTCCTCCGCCGGCGCCGGCAAGTCGAGCTTCGGCAGCTCCATCCCCGTCGTCACCGCTCCGCTCGTCGTCACCACTCCGCTCGTCGTCGCGCCGCCGCTCGACGTCACCGTCGTCGACCCCGCATCGCTGCTCGCCTCGGTCGCATGATCGGGCGCCCGCGGCCCACAGCTCGGCGCGAGACAAACTGTCAGCAACACGATCTTCGAGCCCCGGGCGCGCATCACATCCCGCATCATGCCAGCACCGCCCAACCTCGTCGCCCCCCGCTTGCTCGTCCGCCCGAGCTCGTCGCCCAGCACATCGTCGCGCCACGAGCGAGCGCCGGATACCGCGCCCAGAGGTCCGTCCGAGGGATGGCCGGCCCCGGCCGTCCCTCGGGCGGAGTGCACCTGCTCGAAAAGACAGCTCCCAGCGAAGCCCGCGACCGGCGCTCGGGCCACCCACGGGTGGGCCGTGCCAGCGGTCGGGGATGCGGTCCTCCGACCATCCGCAGAGAGATGGGCCCGACGAAGGAGGGTCCATCCGCGAGGACTGGGCGGAGGACCGCATCCCCGGCCGCCCGCGAGGCGCATTCGGCAGTTCGCGAACCCCGAACGCCGGCCCGCCGCGCCCCCCGAACACCAGCCCGCCGCGCCCCCCGAACACCAGCCCGCCAAGAACCCCGAACATCAGCCCACCGGCCCCAGCCGAGGCAGCCGCCCGCCCGCAGCGGCTCGTCGACCCCAGCCGTCCCCGCGCGACGCTGCTATAAAGCGCGCACATGGCCGACACACTCGACCACTACCTCACCTGGCGCCTTTACCGTGCCGAACTCGACATCGAGCTCGACTTCGCCGACGCCCAGCTCGACGAGCCCTCGCTGACCGCCAACGCCTCGCGGCTCGAGGCTGCGCTCGACGCTCTCCACCGGATCGAGGGCGGAGCCGTCGCCAACATCGACGAGGGGCGCATGGTCGGGCACTACTGGCTGCGCGACCCGGAGCGGGCGCCCGACCCCCAGATCGCCGTCGCTATCCACGCCAGCTGGCGGAGCATCGAGGCCTTCGCGGCCGGCGTGCGCAGCGGCCAGATCGCCGGCGACGACGGGCGGCCGTTCACCGGCGCGATCCTCGTCGGGATCGGCGGCAGCGCGCTCGGGCCGCAGCTGCTCGAGGCCGCGTTGACCCCGCGCGACAGCGGGCCCGGCTTCCGCCTGCGCGTGCTCGACAACACCGATCCGGCCGGCATCGCCGACCTGCTCGCAGAGACAGGTACTTTGGCGCAGACGCTGATCCTCGTCGTCTCCAAGTCGGGCTCGACCACCGAGACGCGCAACGGCATGCTCGAGCTGCGGGCCGCGTGTGCGCGCCAGGCCATCGAATTCCCGAAGCGAGCCGTCGCCATCACCATGGAGGGCAGCCAGCTCGACGAACTGGCGACGCGCGAGGGCTGGCTGGCGCGCTTCCCGATGTGGGACTGGGTCGGCGGGCGCACCAGCGTCCTCTCGCCCGTCGGCCTGCTGCCGGCCGCGCTGCTGGGGCACGACTGGCGCGGCCTGCTGCGCGGGGCCGCGGCCATGGACCAGTGGGGCCGCGTGCGCCCGGCGCGGCGCAACCCGGCCGCGCTGCTGGCGTGGCTGTGGTACCAGCAGGGCCAGGGACATGGCCTTCGGGACATGGTCATCCTGCCATACAAAGATCGCCTGTCGCTGCTGTCGCGCTACCTGCAGCAGCTGGTGATGGAGTCGCTGGGCAAGCGGCTCGATCGCCAGGGGCGCGAGGTGTGGCAGGGCCTCGCGGTCTACGGCAACAAGGGCTCGACCGACCAGCACGCCTACGTGCAGCAGCTGCGCGACGGCCTTCACAACTTCTTCGCGGTGTTCGTGCGGGTGCTGCGCGACCTCGACGGCCAGGTCACGGGTCCGGGCCAGGTCGAGGTCGAGCCGCGCGTGAGCTCGGGCGACTGCCTCGACGGCTTCTACCAGGGCACGCGCGCCGCCCTGGCCGAGCGCGGGCGCGCCAGCGCGACGCTCGTGCTGCGCGACGTCGACGCCGCCGCGGTGGGCGCCATGATCGCGCTGTTCGAGCGCGCGGTCGGGATCTACGCCGAGCTGATCGACGTCAACGCCTATCACCAGCCCGGCGTCGAGGCCGGCAAGCAGGCGGCGAAGGGCGTGCTGCAGCTGCAGGGCGCGGTGCTTTCGGCGCTGCCCGGCGGCCCTGGAGGCAAGACCTGTCGCGAGCTCGCCGAGGCGCTCGGCGCCGATCCCGTGGCCGTGTGGCAGGTCTTGCGCCACCTCGCCATCAACGGGCGCGTGAGCGTCGACAGCCTCGTCGATCCGGCGGCTGCCCAGTTCACGCGCGCGCCCTGACGCGCGAGACGGCGCGGGCGCGAGCGAGTATCCTCCCGCGCCCATGTCCACGGCCCCGGGACTCCGCGCGCTCATCACCCTGGCCTGGCCGATCGTGCTCGCACGCTCGGCGCAGTCGGTGATCAGCTTCAGCGACGCCGCGATGGTCGCCCCGCTCGGCGACGACGCGCTCGCGGCCGCGACCACCGGGGCCCTGAACTCGTTCGCGCTCCTCGTGCTGCCGATGGGCATCACGTTCATCGTCCAGAGCTACGCGGCCCAGCTGGCCGGCCAGGGCGACCTCGCCAGCGCGCGCCGCTACGCCTGGTACGGCCTGTGGCTCGCCGCCCTGGCGATGCTCGCAGGCGTCGCTGCGATCCCGGCGATCGACCCGCTCCTCGCGCTGACCGGCCACACGCCGGCGGTGCGCGAGGTGATGGCCGACTACATGGCGATCCGCATGGTCAGCGCCGGCGTGGTCGTCGGCGCCGAGGCGCTCGGCAACTGGTTCGCCGGCCTCGGCGACACGCAGGTGGCGATGCGCGCCAGCTTGACGGCGATGGTCGTCAACATCGTCCTCAACTGGGTCCTGATCTACGGCAACCTCGGCGCGCCGGCCCTCGGGGTCCAGGGCGCCGCGTGGGCCAGCGTGCTCGCCAGCGTCGCCGGCTTCGCCGTCGCCTGCCACGCGTTCTGGCGCGCGCGCAAGCAGTCCGCCGTCGACCCCGCGATGCTCGGCCCCGTCGAACACGCCTTACCTGTCCTTCCAGCCAGCTCGGACGGCCGCCTCAACGCGCGCGAGTTCTCGCGGATGATGCGCTTCGGCCTGCCGAACGGCCTCAACTGGTTCCTCGAGTTCGCGGCCTTCCTGATCTTCATCAACGTCGTGCTCGCCGAGCTCGGGACGGTCGCCGTCGCGGCGCTCATGGCGGTGAGCGCGGTCAACTCGGTGTCGTTCATGCCGGCGTTCGGCCTCGCCTCGGCCGGCGCCGTGCTGGTCGGCCAGGCGATCGGCGGCGGCCACCACGACCAGGTGCCCCGACTCGTGCGCCAGACCTTCTCGGTCGCCGCCTGCTGGCAAGGACTGGTCGGCCTGCTCTACTTCGCCGTCCCGGTGCCGTTGATGATGATCTTCGCCCGCGACGAGGTCGCGGGCTCGAGCGCCGTGGTGGTCCTCGGCGCCCAGCTGCTGGCGATCAGCGCGGTGTGGCAGCTCCTCGACGCCGCCGTGATGACGATCAACGAGGCGCTGCGCGCGGCCGGCGACACGGCGTGGCCGCTCGCGGCCCGCATCACCGTCTCGTGGGCGATCTGGCTGCCGCTGGCGTGGCTCAGCGTGTTCGTGTGGCAGGGCGGCGCGGTCGCGGCGACGTGGAGCATGGTCGTGTACATGGTGTTCCTCGCGCTGGTGCTGGTGCTGCGCTTCCGCAACGGGGCGTGGCGGCGCATCGACCTCACCGGCCAGGGCTCCTAGCGCCTCCCTTTCTCTGGCGAGAAGGACATGTCTTGAGGAGCATTGTCTTTCAGACATGCTTGTTCGGGCATGTCTCTTGTCGCAGGGTGCGGGGCGCGAAGGCCTGGTGCTCGTGCTTCGCGAACTGCCGAATGCGCCTCGCGGGCGGCCGGGGATGCGGTCCTCCGCCCAGTCCTCGCGGATGGACCCTCCTTCGTCGGGCCCATCTCTCTGCGGATGGTCGGAGGACCGCACCCCCGACCGCTGGCACGGCCCACTCGTGGGTGGCCCGAGCGCCGGTCGCGGGCTTCGCTGGAGGCTGTCTCTTCGCGCAGGTACATTCCGCCCGAGGGACGGCCGGGGCCGGCCATCCCTCGGACGGACCTCTGGGCGTCCTATCCGGCGCTCGCTCGCAGCGCGACGATGTGCTGCGCGACGACCTCGCTCCGCGACGATCGACTGCGACAAGGCCGCGTCGGCGTCAGCGGCCGGTGAAGGCGGCGAGCAGTTCGGCGGCGGCGTGGTCGGGGCTGAGGCGGCCGCTGCGGACGGCGGCTTCGAGCTCGGGGCGGCGGGCGAGCACGGCGGGGTCGGCGGCGAAGCGGCGCATCAGTTCGGCCTCGATGGCGCGCCAGAGCCAGTAGACGTGCTGCGCCTCGCGCTGGGCCTGCCAGGCGGGACCTGACTGAAGGGCCAGGCGGTGACGCTCGACGGTCTGCCACAGTGCGGCGAGGCCGGCGCCGGTGACGGAGGAGGTGGTGACGACGGGCACGGACCAGCCGGGGTGCTTGGGGCGGATGAGGCGCATCGCCAGGGCGTACTCGGCGCGGGCTCGCTCGGCGGCGGCGGTGTTGTCGCCGTCGGCCTTGGTGATGGCGAGGATGTCGGCGAGCTCGAGGATCCCGCGCTTGATGCCCTGCAGCTCGTCGCCGGCGCCGGCGAGCATGAGGACGAGGAAGCAGTCGACGAGCTGGGCGACCATGACCTCGGACTGGCCGACGCCGACTGTCTCGACGAGGACGACGTCGAAGCCGGACGCTTCACACAAGAGCACGGTCTCGCGGGTGTGACGCGCGACGCCGCCGAGCTCGCCGAGCGAGGGCGAAGGCCGGATGAAGGCGCGAGGCTCGCGGGCCAGCTCCTGCATGCGCGTCTTGTCGCCGAGGATGCTGCCGCCGCTGCGCACGGAGCTGGGATCGACGGCCAGGACGGCGACGCGGCGGCCGAGGTCCCGCACGAGGTGAAGACCGAGCGCCTCGATCAGGGTGCTCTTGCCGGCCCCGGGACTGCCGGTCACGCCGACGCGCAGCGAGCCGCCGGCGTCGGCCTGCAGCTCGGCCACCAGCTCGCGCGCGAGCGCCTGATCGTCGGCGCGCTGGCTCTCGACCAACGTGATCGCCCGCGCCAGCACCGCCCGCTCGCCTGCCCTCACCCCCGCCGCGTACGCCTCGACGCTGAGCCGCCCCCGTGCCATCGCCGCCGCACCATACCCGCAGGCCGGTCGGCGCGACAAGCGGCGCGCGTCGAAACTGTCTCTTGGGACCTGTCCCGTACTGCCGAGACACGGACGCGAGAGCGACGACGTCGGCGAGGCGTGCCCGCGGTCAGAAAGCTCGACAGCCGACGCGGACGGCGCCGGCTCTCGCAAGGCGAAAGGCTCTATCAGGCTGCTCGCACGCGGCGGCTGGCGCGTCAGGGCGCCGCAGACGCTTGAGCGGCGGCACCACGGCTGGTCGGGCGGCTGTAGAACAGGGTGATGGTCAGGCAGTGAAACTCGCTGTCGGAGCTCTGGGTGACCACCTTGTCGACGATCTCCACGCCGGGGTTGGCCTCGAGCCACTCGTTGATGCGATCGCTGATCTGCTCGCGCTCCCAAGCCTTGGTCGCCGAGAACACTTTGACTCCCGTAAATGCCACCATGTGCCTCTCCCTCTTGCAGCGCCCGGGGGATGATGCGTCACAGCCAACCCCTCATGGGTCGCCGTCGCCGGAGGCGCCGCCCAGATCTGGCCCCGAGGTATGGCAGAGGCTCCGGGGCGAATAAAGTTAAAAAGTGCGCACGGGCCCGCGGGCCGCGTGTCCGGAGCAGCCTATGCCGTTTTTGTAATTGAGCATGCAATTTGATCCGTCGAGTCTGCGACGAACTCGCCTACACTGCCGCGCCATGCGAGAGACAGCAGAGACGAGCGCCGAACCGTGGGCGACGCTTTTGGTCCAGCTCCGCGGCCGGTCCGAGGACGACGGCGCGAGCGATGGCATCGACCCCACGGAGCTGGCGGAGGCGTCGGAGCGGCTCGAGGCGCTGGCGACGCTCATCGCCGAGGACCCGCGCGCCGCGGGCGTCGAGACGCGTGACGCGTCGACCCTCGGCAGTCGGTGCGAGATCCCCGAGTTGACGATTTACACCACCCCCGACGGCCTCGAGGGCCTCGTCGCCGAGGTCGAGCGCCTCGCCGCCGAGCTGCGCCTGGCGCTGCGGCTGACCCCGGCGGTCCGCACCGACGACGACTGGCGCGACACGTGGAAGCAGTTCTACGCGCCGATCGTGTTCGCGGCCGCGAGCACGACGCTGCTGGTGCGGCCGAGCTGGATCGATCGCAAGGACGGCGACCCCGAGCTCGAGCTGGTCCTCGATCCGGGCCGCGCGTTCGGGACCGGGCAGCACGAGACGACGCGGCTCTGCCTCGAGGTGCTGGTCGCCCTGGCCGAGGCCGGCGCCCGCCCCGACCGCGTGCTCGACCTCGGCTGCGGCTCGGGGATCCTGGCCCTCGCGGCGGCGCGGCTGTTCCCGCGGGCCGCCGTGGTCGCCGCCGACAACGACCCCGACGCCGCCGACACCGCCGCCGAGAACGCCGCCGCCAACGCGCTCGAAGACCGGCTCGAGATCCGGGCCGCGACCGTACTGGAACTTTCGGACAGCTTCGATCTGATCCTCGCCAACATCCGCCCGGGCGTGCTGATCCCGATCGCCGGCGAGGTCGCCCGTCGCCTCGCGCCCGGCGGGACGGTGGTCCTGAGCGGCGTGCTCGGCGAGGAGGCCGAGGCGGTGCTCGCGGCCTACGCGGCGGCGGGGCTCGAGCAGGTCGATCGCCGCGACCTCGCCGAGTGGTGCGCGCTGGTGCTGCGGGCCGCCCGATGAGCACGCGGGTGTTCGTCGGCGCGCCGGCCGATCCGGCGCACGTGCTGCTCGACGCCGGCGAGTCGCACTACCTCCGCCGCGTGCGGCGGGTGGCCGACGGCGCGAGGATCGACGCGATCGACGATCGCGGCGGCCTGTGGACCGCCGAGGTCGTCGGCGGCGACGCGCGCGGCACGGTGGTGCGCCTCGTGACCGAGCGGGCGGCGCCGCAGCCGGCCCGCGAGGTCGTGGTCCTGCTCGGGATGCCGGAGCCGGCCGCGGTGCTCGACCTGTTGCCGGGGCTGTGCGAGCTCGGGGTCGCCGAGGTCGTGCTGGTCCGCTGCGCCCGCAGCCAGGGCGCGGCGCCCGGCGCCGACCGGATCGCGCGGGTGCTGCGGGCGGCGCAGCGACAGTGCGGGCGACCGCGCCGGCCCGCGATCTCGGGCCCCGTGGATCTCCGCGAGGCGACGACCCGGCGCGCCGACCTCCCGGGTTTGTTCGCGTGGGAGGAGTTGCGCGCGACATCGAGCGACGCACTGATCGTCAGCGCCGGTGCGCGCGTGTGCGTCGGCCCCGAGGGCGGCTTCACCCCCGACGAGGCCAGCGCTCTGCTCGCCGCGGGCTTCCGCGCGCTCAGCCTCGGGCCCTACACGCTGCGCACCGAGACCGCGGCGCTGGTCGCTGTCGCTCGCGTCATGTTCGCCTGAGCGGCCGCGCCGGGACCGGCCGGGAGGCCCGGGGCCGTGATATGGTGCGCGCCGATGGCGTTTTGGACCCGCAAGGAGCGACCCGCCCCGTGTCCGAGCTGCGACGCGGCGCTGGACATCGGTCTCGTCAAGGACGGGAGCCCGACGTGCCCCGCGTGCGGGCAAGCGCTGGTGCCGGTGCGCGTCGCCGGCTTCTGGCGCCGCCTCGCGGCCGCGCTGGTCGACGCGGCGCTCCTGCTGGTGACGGCGGGCCCGCTGCACCTCGGCCTGCAGCGCGTGCTCGGTCAGCCGAGCCCGGTGCGCGGCGGGTTCTCGTGGGCGGGCCTGCTGCAGCTGCTCACCGTCGACCCGCTCGAGATCCTCGTGTGGTTCGCACCGCTGCTGGTGATGGTCGCGCTGTACTTCGTGCTGTTCATCGCCCTGTCCGGAAGGACACCCGGGCAGAAGCTCACCGGGATCCGCGTGGTCCACCGCGCCGGCGGCAAGGTCGGTCCGGTGCGCGCGACGGTGCGGTTCGCGGGCACGGCCGTCGGCCTGGTGCCCGGCGGCCTCGGCTCGCTGTGGATGGCCTTCGACCGCGAGAAGCGGGCCTTCCACGACTACCTGACGGGCACCTACGTCGTGAGGGAACAGTGAGCCTCCTCCTGCGCCACCTCGAAGCCAACGGTCCGCTGTCGCGCGCCGATCTCGAGGCCGCGACCCGGCGGCAACAGCAGGCCGGCGGCAGCCTCGACACCGCGATCCTCGAGCTCGGCCTGATGACCCCGCTCGCGCTCGACGCCCTGCTGCAGAGCGCCTGCGGCCTCCCGGGCGCGCCGGTGCGGCTGCTCGAGCGCGGACCGACCCGGCCCTGGGAACATGTCCCGAAGGACCTGGTCGACATCGGCTGGGCCATGCCCCTCGCGGCCGAGGACGGGCGCCTGATCGTCGCCGTCCACCCCGACCTGCCCGACGCCAAGCTCGGCCAGCTGTACCGCCTGATCCGCGGCTTCTACCCGGTGGTCGCGCCCGAGTGCTGCCTGGCCAAGGTCGCCGTCGAGCGCACCGGCGCCATCCTGGCCCCGCGCTACGCGCTGATCCTGCTCGACTACCTCGAGGCGCTGCGCAGCACGACCCCCACGGTCCACCTGCCGGCCTCGGACGCGCCGCTCCAGGACGTACCTGTCCCGGGGGACAGGCAGAACGCCGGCCCGCGCCCGGCCGCGATGTCGGGCCCGGCCGTGGCCGCGCGCGCCAGCTCGGCGCCGCCTGTCTCTTCGGACAGCAGCGCGAGCTCGCCGGCGGCCACGCCTGTCGCTTCGGACAGGGCCGGAGCCGCGGACAGCAGCGGCGCGACGCCGGTCTCTGCCGACCTGGCCGCTCCGGTTCCCGAAAGCGTTGCGGATTCACCTGTCCCTTCGGGCAGCAGCGCCGAGGCCCAGGCCACGGCTGTCGTCCCGAGCGGCGCGCCCGACCGTTCGGACGACGGCGTCGAGCCCCGGCCCGCCGCGCCTGACCGTTCGGACAGCAGCGCCGAGGCCGCACCCGAACCTGCCTCTTCAGACAGCACCGAAGCCGCACCCGAACCTGCCTCTTCGAGCAGCACCGCGGCCGCGCCCGAACCTGTCCCCTCGGACAACACCGCAGCCGCGCCCGAACCCGTCTCATCGGACAGTATCGCGGCTGCGCCAGAACCTGTCCCTTCGGACAGCATCAGCGCCGCGCCCGAGCCTGTCCCTTCGGACAGCACCACAGCCGCGTCCGAACCTGCCTCTTCGGACAGCACCGCGGCCGTCGCCCCGCCCACGACCGTCGGGTCGGACGCCCACGACCTCGCCGCAGCTTCACCGGCGCCGGACACCAGCACGGCGCAGGCCGAGGCGGACCGCGCGGACGCCCCCTCCCCGCTCGCCGTCGAGCCGGCGAGTGCCAGCGCGGCGGCCCCGGCCCCTCCTGCCCCAGAGGATAGCCTCGAAGCAACAGCGCCCGCGACCTCGACGGCCGGGCCCTCCGGCGCCGAGCCGGCCGGACCGCCAGCTCCTGCCTCACGCGGACCCGAAGCGCCCGCGCGATCCGAATCTGTCCCGGCAGACAGGGCCGAAGAAGCAGCTCCGCGCCCGGCGCCGTCGGTCACCGACGCCCCCGCCCCCGAGCTCGCCCCCAGCCGGGCCACCGGGACCGCGCCGATGCCGATCGCCGCCGCCGTCGCCAACCGCCCGCCCGTCGGGATGGAGGCGGTCCCGGTGGCTCCCGACGCGCCGCTCGTCGCCCCGCGCGGCTTCGAGGGCTTCGGCGGCGCCTCGCTGTCGGGGCTGGCGATCGCCCCGGACACCCCGCTCATCATCTTGCCGGCCGAGGGCGCCGCCCCGGAGCGCACCGGCCCCGCCAAGTTCGCGGTCACGCCTGTCTCTTCGAGCAGGGAGACCGCGGCGTGGCCGGCCGCCGCCCGTGAGCGGCCCAGCCAGAGCCCGGCGCTCGAGCGCCCGGCCGCGGCCCCCGCTTCCGAACGGCCGTCACCTGTCTCATCGGACAGCCACGCGCCCACCCCGGCCGCGCACGGCCCGAGCAACGGCGTCGCCCACCCGACGGCCGCCGCCGTCTCCGCCCCGATCACGCCTGTCCCGACGGCCAGCTCGAGCCCGGCCGAGCCGGACCAGGATTCACCTGCCTCTTCGACCAGCCATGGGATGGTCGAGTCGTCGTCCCGCAAGCCGCCGCCGCCGCCGCAGGCGATGGTCATGACCCTGGCGCAGCGGCTCGACGCCGCCCGGGCCGCGCTGGCGACCGCGCGCGAGCGCGACCGGATCACCGAGGCGCTGGTGCGCGCGGCGTCGCTGATCGCCCCCCGCGTCGCCCTGTTCGGGGTCAAGCGCGAGGGCCTGCGCGTCCTGGCCGCGCCCGGCAGCGCCCTGCAGCTGGCCGAGGGCGTCGTGCTCGCCTTGCCCGAGGGCGGCCTGCTCGATCGCGCCGTCACCGGCCAGGGTCCGCTGCACCTGCTGGCCGAGCCGAGCCTGTCGTCCGCGGTGGGTCAGCCGCTCGGGATCCCCTGCGTCTTCGAGCCGGTCCTCGCCGGGGGCCGCACCGTCCTGATGCTCTACCTCGACCGGGCCGGCGTCGCCTTCGATCCGCGCGAGCGGACCGTCGTGCGCGAGCTGTGCGACACCGCGAGGCAGAGCCTCGAGGCCCTGCTCCGACTGCTCGGATGGGTCGTGCCCGGCGGCACGCCCGGGGCGGGTCCGGCCGATCGCTCGCGCCCGGCCGCGCGGCCGCACCTCGCGACGCCGGTGGTCACGGTCGACGAGAGCGACGCCGCGAGCACGAACGACGCCGAGGACAGCGCGCCGCAGGTCGCCGCGTCGGCCCCGGCCGAGCCCACCCCCGCGGCCGAAGAGCACGAGGCGTCCCTGCCCCCGGCCGGCGGCACCGTCGAGCCCGGCTTCGGCGACAGCGCCTCGACCAGCCGCTCGCGCGGCCGCGGCAACAACCGCGGGCGCGCGATCATCACGCTGAAGAACCCGATCCGGCGCGACGAGCTGTCGACCGTGACGCCGCTGCCGGTCCGCCCCGAGAGCTCCGCGGCCACGCGCGCGCCGACGCTGGTGCCCGAAGAAGCGCCCACCGAGGCCGACATCGACGCCGACGCCGACGAGTCCGGCGGGCTCGACGCCGCCGAGCTCGAGCGCGAAGAAGAGGAGGACCGCCGCGACGGGCCCGGCCTCGGGCTCGCGCCGGTGCCGGTGCCGCTCGGCCCCGAGGGCGGGGACAGCCCCCTGGTCGCCCGCTTCGCCGCCCTCTACTCCAAGCCGCTGCCGTCGGTCACCATCGACCTGTCCGATCGGCCCAATACTTTTGGACATGCGCGAAGCGACATGTCCTCCACGCCAGCCGAGAGCGGACCCGACATGCCCGGCTGGATCGCCTCCTCCGAGGCCTCGGGCATCGAGGATCCGCTGCCGATGGCGGACGCGCTGCGGGCCGCGGCCGCCGGGGCCGAGCGGGGCCCCGACCTCGATCCCGCCGCGACCTTGCCGGGCGCGCCGCGGGTCGTCCTCGACGAGGCCGCGCGGGCGCGGGCGGCCGGGCCCGACCCCGAGTTCGACGCCTGGCCGCGCGCCGCCTCCGACACGCCGACGGTCCTCGACCTCTCGCCGCCGCCGGCCCACGAGCCGCCGGTGGTGGAGACGCGCGCGGCGCCGGATGCCGAGACGGTCCTCGACATCCCGCCGCTCGATCCCGCGGTCCCGCCGTCGACGTTGATCCCCAACCTGATCGCCCCGCCCGGGACCCCGGGCGCCGGCCGCCGCCGTCGCACGCCCGCGCCGGTCGAGGAGGAGCCGGTGCTCGTGATCCCGAAGACCCTGCGGCGCCAGGGCGGGCTCACGGCCACCCCGCACCCGATGGCGCGCCGCAGCGATCCGAGCGACAGCGAGGACAGCACGGCCACGCTGTCGATACCGACCACGCTGATCGGCCCGCGCAGCGGGCGGCGCCGCGGCAAGCAGGAGCCGCGCTCCGAGGCCTCCTCGAGCGCGCTCAGCATGCCGCGGCTGGTCCGCGAGTCGGGGACAGGCGACGCGCTCGACGAGCCGGCCAGCGCCTCGACCTCCCGCGGCGCCATCCGGCACGCCCCCGACGATTCGGCCAGCGCCTCGACCTCCCGCGGCGCCATCCGGCACGAGCCCGACGATTCGGCCAGCGCCTCGATCTCCCGCGGGGCCACGCGGCGCGGCCCCGACGATTCGGCCGGCGCCTCGACCTCCCGCGGCGTCATGCGACACGGGCCCGACGAGCCGGCCAGCGCCTCGACATCTCGCGGCGCCATCAAACATGTCGTCGAGGACATGCCCCCGGCGACCGGTCCCGAAGAGCAGGTCGCCGAGGACAGCCAGACTCCGGCCCCCGCCCCCGCCGAGGAGCTGGCCGCCGAGGAGCCCGAGGCGACCGGCGCCGGCGCGGCCCTCAGCGACGACGAGATCGACGCGATCATCGAGGGCTTCCTGCAGGACCCGGCCGAATGGACCAGCGTGTCGCGGCTGCGGGCGCTCGACCAGCGCGGCCTGGCCCGCCTGGCCGCGCGCTTCCCCGGGCCGATCGACCTGGCGAACGCGACCAACTTCCCGCCGCCGAGCGCCCACGGCCCGCTGCTGCGCGCCTGCGTCGAGCTCGGGCACGCGGTCAGCCCGCACATCCTGGCGCTGTTCGCCAGCGTGCGGCCGCAGATCCGCTTCTACGCCGCGTTCCTGTTCCAGGAGCTGCGCGACCCCCGGTGCCTGCGCCCGCTCGGCGAGCTCGCGTTCGACACCGACCCCGACGTGCGCCTGATCGCCACCCGCGTGCTCGAGTCGTACAGCCGCGTGCCCGACTTCGTCGCGGTCGCCGCCGAGATCCGCGAGGACCTCGACAGCCGTGACCGCGACCGCCAGCTGCTCGCGGTCGAGGCCGCCGGCACGCTGCGCGACACCCTCGCCGTGCCGCGGCTCATCGACCTCCTTGCCGTGCGCGACAAGCACGTCCGCGAGGCCGCGCTCGAGGCCCTGTGCTCGATCACCGCCAAGCACCACGGCTACCGCGCCGCCCGCTGGCGCGCCTGGTACGCCGAGCACGGCCACGAGCCGCGTATCGAGTGGGTCATCGACGGCCTGCGCCACCGCGACGAGGCCGTCCGCCGCTGGGCCGCCGACGAGCTGGCGCGGATCACCGGCCAGCGGATCCCGTTCCCCGCCGAGGGCGACCGGCGCAGCCGCGACCTCGCCCTGCGCGCCTGGCAGGCCTGGTGGGACAGCAACCGCGAGGACTTCACGCCGGCGGCCGAGGCCCGCCCCGACGAGGCACCCGCCGCCGGCGAGGACTGACCGCGGGCGGCTGCTGCGGCCCGCGGTTCAGGACATGTCGTCGAGGACATGTCACTGAGGACATATCGTCTGCCACATGTGAAAAAGGACATGGCGTCACGGCCATGCCCTTTCAGTCAGGAGCCGCGCGGCTCAGAACTCGTCGATCACCGCGCCGCCGGTCTTCGGGCTGGCGATCTTCCCCATCTTGACCCTGGGCGGCTCGACGGGCGGCGGCGGCGGCTCCGGGGCGACGGCGATGTCACCCATCAGCGCGGGCGGCGGCGACGGCGGCTCCGCCTCGATCGGGACGGCTCCACCCATCAGCGCCGACGGGGGCGGCGGAGCGACGACCGGCGCCGCCGTCTGGCCCATCAGCAGCGAGGGCGGCGGCGGGGCGAAGCCCGGCTGCGGATCGCAGGGCTCCTTCACCTCGGGCATCGCCTCGCCCATCTTCACGTGCTCGACCGGCGGCGCCACCTTGCCCATCAGTTCCTCCGTCACCGGCGGCGGCGGCGGCCGGACCGGCTCCGGGGCGCCCATGAGCGTCGGCGGCGGCGGCGGCGGCTCGACGATCGGGGGCGTCGGCGGTTTGATCTGCTCGCCGAGGTCGGCCACGTTGCGGCACACCTCGTGGCCGCGCGGGAAGTGCATCGTCGTGAACGGCCCGGTCTGGACCTCGCAGCCGCCCTCGGGCGAGGGCTTGGCGTCGCGGGCCATGGTCTCGATGGCGATGTCGCCGAGGTCCTGGATCGGCGGGCCATCGCCGTGCGGGGTGCAGGCCGCCAGCATCATCGCCGCGAAGGCCGTCCGCGCGGTGCGGAGGCGCGACACGGGGACCACGGGCGTGTCGCGGAACGCGATCTGGCCGTCTTCCTGGTTCGAGTAGCGCACGCACAGGTGCTGGCCCTTGTTCGCCTCGAGGAGATCGGTGGCGGCCTGTCGGGTCATCGCCGAGAGGTTGTGCACGTGCTTGGCGCAGACATCGCAGAAGCGGCGCGCATCATCGCCGTGCATGGCGTCCCACGACTCGTGGCAGGGGCTCTTGATCTCGACGTTGCGACTGTGCATGGCGGCGGGACAACGCGCGTGTTCGGGGCCGGGTCTCCGGCGGAGGCCGGCCCGCCGCGTCGTGAGGACCAGCGTATCCCCGGCCCGTGAAGCTTGGTATAGGGGCGACGTGCCCCACGTCCCTGCCCTCTTGGCGCGACTGCGCGACGAGCCGCGCTACCTCGCCGCGCTGGCGACGCTGCTGGTCGACGAGGCCCTCGCAACCCCGGCGCGTCGCCTCGTCGATCCCGCGCGGCTGACCCCGCTGCTCGTGACCGGCCTGCAGGCCGTCGCCGCCACGCCCGGTCACGCGGCGTGGCTCGAGCAGCGCCTGCGCGACGCGCTCGGGCGGATCCGCCCGCGCCCGACCACGCTGCGGGCGCGGATCCCCGGCGACCTGCAGCCGCTGCTGCGCACCGTCGTCCGCAGGCCGTACACGCCGAGCCGCGTGCTCGTGCGGGCCGTCGTCGATCAGGCGACCACGCGCGACCTCTCGCGCACGATCCTCCACACCACCCTGCTCGACTTCGCCAGGAAGGTCGGCTCGATCTTGCCGGACACCAGCAAGATCCCCGGCGCCGGCGTGACCTCCAGGCTGTTCGGGGTCGCCAAGGGCGTCGCCTCGGCGGTCGGGCTCGACGCCTCGGTCGAGGATCGCGTGCGCGGCTTCGTCGACGGGGCCGTCGGTCGCGTAATCGACATGATCGTCGATCGCGTCAGCGACCCGAAGAACGCCGGCGAGGGCGCGGCCTTCCGCGCCGACGTCCTGGCCTCGCTGCTCGATCTGCCGGAGTCCGCCGTGCACGCCGAGCTGGTCAAGCTCGACCCTGCGGTGGTCGCCGCCGACCTCCACGCCGCCCTCGTCGGGCTCGCCGCGTGGGACCGCCTGCCGGCCGAGATCGAGGCCGCGCTGACGGAGGTCGTCGACGGCCTCGGCGACGCGACACTCGGCGAGCTGCTGGCCGGCTCGGGCGAGGTCGAGGCGTGGCGCGGCGCGGTCGAGGCCGAGCTGGCGCTCCACCTCGGCCACGCCTTCACCGGCGAGCGCTTCGCCGCGTGGCTCGGGCATCTGGTCGAAGGGACATTGCCCGAAGCGCATGTCCCCGCAGACAGCCCGGCGACGTGACGCCGAGCTCGGGTACCTGGCTGAAGGGACATTGCTGGGAGCGCATGTCCCTCCGCGCAGCCCGGTGACGTGAGCCGCGCGGGGCGCTCACGCGCCGGCGGCCTGCGCCACCTCGCCGAGCGGGCGGGCGCGGCCGATCGCCGGGTCGGCCGACGCGAGCTCCTCGTAGGCCTCCGGGTTGGCCTGCTTGAGCGCCCCGCCGGGCGCGTCGGCGGTGCCGATGAGCTCGCGGATCCCGCGGAACGATCCGTAGTAGTTGCCGTTGTTGTGGTCCTCGTCGCTGTTGCAGCGGCGGATCAGCGAGCGGGACAGGCGCGGCAGGTGCAGCATGTCGAGCGCCATCTCCCACAGGCCGTCGACGAAGTTCTGGTCGGCCGGGAACTCGAGCAGGCCCGCGAGCAGCAGCAGCAGCCCGGCGCGCTGGCCGAGCGGCGTGTCGAGCGGGGCGGCGTCGCCGAGGTAGCCGAGATCGATCGCGCGCCACCACGCCTCGGCGCCGACCAGCAGGCGCTTCAGCTCCTGCGCGCTGTGACTGAGGTGGCTGTGGAACAGCACGTCGGCCGCCAGCGCCTCGCCGGCGGGGTCGCGGACGTAGCGGACCACCGCGGGCAGGCGCCCCAGCTCGCCGCGCGGGCCCTTGCCGGCCGGCACGTCGCGCGGCGGCTCGGCGCCGCTGAAGAAGCCGCCGGCCCGGAACGCGTAGAGGAGCTCGGCCTGGCCCGGCAAGCTGTCCCAGAGTTCAGAGTACTGCGTGACCCGGTTGAGGCTGCCGGCGGCCCAGCCGAGCCCGCGCGCCGCGTCGCCGCTGATCTGCGACGGCGAGGCGCCGGGGTCGCGCGGGACCGCCGAGTCCTTGAGGCTCTCGGCGATCTCGACCAGGCGGAAGTCGAGGAAGCCGTCGTAGTAGTCGGCCTTGCCGTCGCGGTTGATGTCCTGGTAGCGCGCGACCACCAGCGGGTGGGCCGGGCCGATGAACTGCACGAAGTCCGGCGTGCGGCTCTGGCGGTGGTGCCACTGGGCCTTGCGGATCCGCTGGTCGATCGCCGCGAAGTCCTCCTCCTCGGCGAGCCCGCGCAGGATCGCCACGAAGCAGTCGATGCCCTCGGACGCGACCACCTTGTCGTGCTCGCCGGTGCGGAAGTACGTCGAGTCCCAGCTCGAGAAGATGTCGGCGTCGGGGAACATGCGTGCGACGGCGAAGCGCGTGGTCAGGCCGGCGCACTGGCAGTTCATCATCAGCTTGTAGCCGACCTGCTGGGTATGGATCGCCGAGGCGCGCATGTCGTAGGCGCCGAGGTTGGCGTGGCGGCTGACCAAAAGGCCGGTGAAGAATTCCTGCGACATCTCGAAGTTCTCGTCGCGCGGCGCGGCCGAGCGGGCGAACACCACGATCTCGCGCCCGCCCTTGCCGACGAACGGGGCCTGCAACACCTCGTAGCCGCCGCCCCACATGTTCGGCGGCTTCGGCGTGCCCTCGGGCGCGGCGATCCTGGTGAAGCCGTATTTGGTCTGCAGCAGCTCGACCTCGCCAGGGAAGAACTCGGCCGCCGAGGCGAGCGCGAACCGCCACGGGCCGGACAGCTCGGCGTACGGCGGGGCCTGCCGCGACAGCGAGCGCAGCAGCGCCTGCGCGCGCGCCTGCTGCTCGGGGCGCAGGGCCGGACCGCGCAGCGACAGCAGCGAGATCGCGTGCGCCCGCAGCTCGCTGCGCCCGCCGGGCCCGGCCTCCTCGTCGACCAGCCGGAAGATGCGCTCCGCAGCCGCGTCGGCGGCGGCGCGGAACTCGGGGTCCTTGAGCGCGGTGGCGACCACGTGGGACAGCACCGTCAGCGCCGCGGAGCGCAGCTGCACGGCGTCGTCGACCGCGGCGTTGGGCCCGCCCGGGGCCGCGGCCGCGAGCACGGCCTCGACCTGCCCGAGCAGCGCCCCCGCCTGGCTCGGCGTGAGCCGCTCGGTCCGCAGCGGCTCGTCGGGGAAAAACGCGCTCGGCGGGAACAGGCGCTCGAAGCTCGACGTCCGCCGGGCCGAGATCCAGCGCGCGGCGGCGACGAACACCGGCAGCGCGGACATGTCCTTCGGGGCAGGTCCGGCGGCGTCGCCGGCCAGCTCGCCGCTCGCCAGCAGGAACAGGGGCGCCGCCCCGTGGATGCCCGCGGTCAGGTCGAGCGCGGCCGCCTGCGGCCCTGGCCTGTCCTGAAGGCCCTGTCCCGAGAGACTGGCGAGGCGCTGCCGGACGGCGCGGCGGCCGGGGAAGTCGAGGAGGATCTTGTGGCCGAGGGCGGACAGCAGCAGCGCCCGGTCGGCGGCCGAGGGCTCACCGGCGAGGGCGAGGTGGTAGTTGCGCTCGCCGGTGAGGTGGAGCTGCACGCCGGCGCCGCTGCGGGCGCGCTCGAAGCTGCGGGTGGCCGTGCTGCCCGACTTCACGAGGACAGCGGCGAAGCGGGGCGCCTGATCGCCGCGCCCGATCCGAATTTCGACTTCCTTCATGTCAGCCTCCGAGAGGCCGCGATCGTAGCACGGGGCCACGACCGGCCCTGCGCGCGCGCCGTGGCGCGCCCGCGCGCGGCCGAGGTGGAGCGAACGAAGATGTCCTTTCGGACAGACGTTCACCCGCGCGAGCACATGCGTCGCGCGGTTCGATGTTCCGCGCCTACTTCAGCGCGCCGCGATGGGCGTGCGATTCCGGCGGAACGGGGGGCATCCCCGCCTGCGGAGCGCCGCGGTACTCGTTGAGGCGGTACTGGATCTTGCGCGGCGAGATCCCGAGGATCTTGGCCGCCTTGCTGGTGCTGCCGCCGACGTGCTCGAGCGTCCGCAGGATGGCGTAGCGCTCGATCTCTCGCAGCGACGCGCCCGGGATGACCGGCGCGGAGTCGTCACCGCGCATCTTCGACATCAGCTCGCGCGGCAGGTCGCGCGGCTCGACCTCGGTGCCGCGCGCGAGCACCACCGCCCGCTCGACGCTGTTCTCGAGCTGCCGGATGTTGTCGGGCCAGTCGCAGCCGAGCAGCACGCCGAGCGCCCGCTCGCTGAAGCCGACGACCGGGCGGTGCGCCTGGGCGGCGAACTGGCGCAGGAAGTACATCGCCAGCAGCGGGATGTCGTCCCGGCGCTCGCGCAGCGACGGCATGCGCAAGCTGACGACGTTGAGGCGGTAATAGAGGTCCTCGCGCAGGCGGCCGTCCTGCTTCGCCGCGCCGATCTCGTGGCTCGTGGCCGCGATCACGCGCACGTCGGCGTGCAGCGGTTCGCTGTCGCCGACGCGGCAGAACCCGCGCTCTTGCAGGAAGCGCAGCAGCGCGGCCTGGACCCCGTGCGGCAGCTCGTCGACGTCGGCGAGGAAGAGCGTGCCGCCGTCGGCCTCGCGCAGCCGACCCTCGCGCAGCACGGCGCCACCGTCGCGCACGCCGAACAGCTCGCGCGCGCAGGCCTCGTCGGTGAAGCCGCTGCACTGCAGGCAGACGAACGGGCCGCGTCGCCCGCTCCACTGGTGGATGAGGCGCGCGAGGTGCTGCTTGCCGGTGCCGCGCTCGCCGGTGACGAGGACCGACACCGGCGAGTCGGCGACTTGCCGCGCCAGGCCGAGGAGGTCGCGGAACACCTTCGACTGGCCGATCACGCCGGCGCGCTGGTCGGCGCGCTGACTCTCGAGCGCCGAGCGCAGGTGCCTCGCCTCGCGCTGCAGCGCGCGGTGACGCAGGACCCGCTGCAGCACGATCAGCAGCTGCGGCAGGTCGACGGGCTTGCTCAGGTAATCGTCGGCGCCGAGATGGAGCGCCTCGACCGCGCCCTCGACCGAGCCAAATGCGGTCATCACGACGACAGCGACGTCAGGGTAGATTTCACGGAGCTTGGATATGAGCTCCAGACCACTGAGTCCCGGCATCTTCACGTCGGTGATCACGACGTCGGGCTCCCACTGATCGATCCGTCCGAGCGCCTTGTAACCGTCGGCGGCGGACTGGACCTCGTAACCTTCCTCTCGCAGCAGCTCGCTCAGCGCTGAGCGAGCGCTCGACTCGTCATCGACCACCAAAATTCGGGTCGGCCTGGATTCTTCAAAGTTCGTCATAGGCGGTACCTCCGCGGGCTTCGCCTACTCTGCGGGCGGAAGATGCGCGGGTGTAATGCATACTTTGCGCGCTCGCGCAAACCCGCGACCCCCCGCCGGGATCGATTCTCCTATTGTTGCGGGGTTTTCTCCGCTGGCACGAGATCCGCAACCTGCCGGTCAACCACCGGTGGTTGCGTCGCTCGGAGGCGGCGCCTCGGTGTCGCGCGGCGCTTCACCCTGCTGCTGGCCGTCCGGCTGCCCGTCGGGCATCCCCTGGCCATCGCCCTGGCCCTGGCCCTGACCACCCTCGGGAGGCGGCTCCTCGACCGGCGGCGGTTCGGCGGGCCGCTCCTCCGGCTGCGGCTGGGGTTCGGGCTCCGGCGGCGGCGGCAGCGTCGACGGCGTCGGCGGCGGCTCGGAGGGCTCCGACGGCTCCGACGGCTCCGGCGGATCGGACGGGCGGGCGTCGATCTCCGGCATCTTGTTGTCCCTGTCGGACCCGCCGGTGTCGCCGCCGACCTGCGGCCCCTGGTTGCGCTCGAGCGCGTCCTCGGGCGACTCGCTCTTCTTGGTCGAGCGCGCCTTGCTGCGGGCCTTGCGGGCCGCGTCGCGCTCGGCGTTCTTCTGCCGCCGCTCGAGCATGCGCTCCTCGGCGGTCTTGCTCTTGATGCCCATGAAGCGCGGCTTGCCGACGGTGCCGCGCAGCTTGAAGCCGAGCCAGCCGTCGTCGGGCGGATCCATCTTCGACGACGGGCCGGCGGTCTGGACCGCGAAGCGCAGCGTCTCGCTCTTGTCCTGCAGCGCCTGCGTGACCAGCAGCTTCATCTGGAACGCGAACTCGGACCGCGAGAACGGGTCCTTCAGCGGCATGTCGCCGGTGACCTCGAGCTCGATGTCGGCGCTCTTGGTCTTGAAGTCCTCGACGGTGACCCTGCCCTCCGCGACCTTCAGCTTGCCGATCAGGGTGCCGAGGTCGATCTCGGGGATCGTGATGCCCTTGGCGGTGATGCCCGACGAGCCGGGGATGAACAGCAGCTCCTCGCCGTCGCCGATGGTGCACGAGGCACACTCGAGCGAGATGCTGCCCTCGGCCTTCTCGAACAGGTTCTCCGGCATCGTCATGTCGACGTGCAGGGCGAACAGGCCGCGCAGCGGGGCGCCCAGGGCCTGCTGCATCTTCGGCACCGAGCCGAGCGGCAGCTCGGTGATGTCGATCTTGATGCTCGACTCGCTGTCGCTGCGCGCGTACTCGGCGTGGATCGGCGCCTCGTCGAGCAGGGTGTCGACCTCGACGTCGACGTTGCCGAGCAACATGTACTTGAGGACAGAGAAGTCGACGTCGACGCTGTCGAGCACCATCTGGTGCGGGATCTGGCCCGGGTGCGACGGCGCGTAGGTCCACGTGACGTTGTAGAGCGTCGCGCTGCCCCACGGCCGCACCGACATGTCCTCGATGTCGATGAGGTAGCCGGCGTTGCGCGCCTGCTGACCGATCCGCCAGGCGAGCGCGCGGGTCGGCAGGCTGATCCAGATGAAGGTGAAGAACACGAACACGGCCAGGAACACCCAGCCGGCGGAGCTGCGGAGGCGGCGCGACAGCAGGCGCAGGCGATCGCCGAAGCCGCCGATCGGGGTCGCGGGCGCGACGAGCGTGCCGCTCGGCGGCGGCGCGGACGGGAGGGTGGCGTCGCCGCCGCGGCGCAGGCTGGCGAGGCTGGGCAGGCGGATCTTCACGACTCTCCCTCCTCGGCCGCCACCGGCGCGGCGCCCTCGTCTTGCTTCTGCAGCTCCCAGGTGGCGAGCTCGACCTCGGCGTTGAGGCGGTCCTCGAGCGCCGACGGCGAGCGCAGCATCAGCCGCTCGACGAACAGGATGTTGCCCGGCTGCGCCTCGAGCTTGGCGAGGAAGTTCAGCAGCTCCTCGAGCGCGACGTTGCGGACCTCGAACGCGACCACGGTCTTGACCAGGCCCTTGTCGTCGACGGCGACCGGCGGGCGCACCTCTTCGCCGCGCAGCGTGCCGGTGACGAGGTCCTTCTGCGCCTCCTCGAGCAGGATGGAGAACACGATCGGCTGCGCGTTGGCGATCTTGGCCTCGCGCGCCTCCTTCTCCTTCTTCTTGGTGTCGTACGCGGTGCCCTTGGTGCGCACGAGCGCCAGGCCCTCGCGCAGCTCGGCGATCTCGGCGCGGGCGGCGTCGAACGAGCTCTTGCGCATCATGAACAGCACGCCGACGGCGGTGACGAAGAACACCAGCATCAGCACGCCGAGCAGCGCCCGCTCCCGCGGGTTGAAGCGGGACATGAACCCGAACAGGGTGGAGTCGATGGCGCTCACGAGTCGGCCTCCGTGCTGGCGTAGCAGTCGTGCTCGATGGTCGGGTCGAACACCTTCTTCATGCCCTCGTCGCGCACCTTGGCGGTGGGGAACGGGACGACGCAGGGCAGCGCCTGCAGCAGCTTGGTCTTGAACCGCTCCTGCGCCGACGAGCGGGTGGCCGAGGCGCGGAACTGGATCGCGCGCGGCCGGATCTCGATCAGCGACAGCACGAACTCGTCGTCCCACTGCAGGCCCGCCGTCGGATCGACCGAGGGCAGCTGGACGGTGGTCGGGCCCGCGGGCGTGACGCTCGCGCCGTCCGACGACTCGGGGCTGACGCTGCCGTCCTCGCCGACCGCCGGCGCGAGCACCGGCGCCGGCTTCGCGCCGCTCGGCGTGGCCGCCTTGACGAACCCGGCCAGCACGTCGAGCGCGCCGCGGGCCGGGATGAGCCTGGTGATGTCGCGGCCGTCGACGGCGTTGAGGCGCTCCTCGATGTCGTCCTTGGAGGTGAGCGCCTCGCCGAACACCTTGTGGCTGGCCTCGCCGAGCTCCTCCTCGTAGGCGAGGCGCTCCGCCTCGAGCGCGCTCATGCCGACCACGGTGTCGACGACGCCGAACGCGAGGATGGCGAAGCCGAGCGCGGCGACGGTGGCGATCCGCTCGGCGATCCAGCTGCCGTCGCTGCCGCGCTGCACCGCGGCGTCCTTGTGCAGCTGGATCAGCGGCCGGCGAGCGCAGCCGACCGCGCCGCCGAGCGCGGCGCACGTGGCCGTCCAGTCATGTCCCGAGAGACCTCTGAGCCCGAGGCCCTCGCGCGGGCGGGCGCGCTCGGTCGGCAGCCCGAGCTGCTCGGCGAGGTAGGCGTCGAGGCCGCGGAGGTTGGCGCCGCCGCCCGACAGGCGCAGCTGCACGACCTCGCTGCCGAACTCGGCGCGCAGCCACATGCGCGTGTGCTCGATCTCCCGCACCACCGGCTCGAGCGCGCGGGCCACGATCGTCGCCGACTCGAGCTGCTCGGCGCTGAGGTCGCCCTGGCCGCGGTGAGGCAGGAACGCGTTGGTCCGCTTGGCCACCTCCGCGTCGGCGTCGCTGAGCTGGTAGCGCTGCTGCAGCGCGCGCGTGACGTGCACGCCGCCGCGGCGGAGCATGCGGGCGGCGACGGGGCCCTTGGGCCCGAAGGCGACCAGGTCGGTGGTCGCGTGGCCGATGTCGAGGCCGAGGACCACCGGCGTGCGGGCGTCGGCGGTCGCGCCCTTGGCCGGCTCGGGCAGGTCGGCGGTGAGCACCTGCGCGGTCGCCAGCACGTCGACGGTGATCAGCTTGAGGTCGATCGTCGCCGCCTTGAACGCGGCCTGCACCTGGTCGATGGCCGAGCGGCGCACTGCGACGGCGAGCGCCTGGCCGCCGCCGCCCGCGGCGGTCGCGGGCACGTGGTCGAGCTCGAGGTTCTCGAGCGGGACCGGGAACTGGCCCTCGGCCTCGAACGCGATCGCCTGGGCGATCCGGCGCGGGTCGTTGAACGGGAACTTGAACACGCGATAAGCGGCGAAGCTGCCCGGCAGCACCACGCCGATCGGGTAGTGGTTCCAGCCGCGGCGGCGCAGCACGGCGATGCCGATGTCGAGCGCGGCGGCCAGCGAGGTGTCGCCCTGCGGCGCGAGCGTGACCGGCTCGACGACCACGTCGAGCACCTGGATGGTGCGCAAGCCGGCGTTGATGAGCACGGCCTTGACTTCGGAGGTGCCGAGGTCGAGTCCTACGTACTTCTGAGCCACGGGCTGCTGTCCTTGCGGTTGAAGATGGGAGCCATGGAGGTCAGTCCTCGCGGAGGTAGAGCCACGCGCCGGTGCCCTTGGTGCCCTCGCTGCGGACGAATTGCATGTCGTAGATGGAGGTGACGCGCTTCTTCACGGCGCCGACCTCGGCGATGATCTCGATGCGATAGACCCGCTCGGGCGCGATGGTGGCGATGTCGCTGAGGCCGCCGAGCTGCTCGCCCGTGCTCTTGTCCTCCTCGCTGTTCTCGCGGATCATCATGCCCTCGGGGATCCGCGGCAGGTTGGCCCGGTTGAGCGCCTGCGCGGCCGAGCCGCCGCCGCCGAGCGCGGCCAGCGGGTTCATGAACTTGTCGGGCTTCTCGACGAACTCCTTGAACGCCTTCATGTCGGCGAACAGGCTCATGCTCCGCGAGTCGACGACGTAGCGGGCCAGCGGCAGCGTCTTGATCAGGAAGTTCTCGCCCTCGGTCTTCCACTTGTCCTCGGCGGTGACCGCGTGGCGCAGCACGAGCGCGATCTGGTCGGCGCTGGCGAAGTTGAGGTTGACCTTGCAGCCGCCGTAGACGGTGAGGTCGGCGGCGATCGCCGTCATCAGATCGTCGTCGACGCCCTGGACCAGGTGCAGCTCCTCGATGCTGTCGATCCGGGCGTTGCGCGGCTGGTACGGGTCGAAGATCTCGGTGTAGCGGTAGCGCTCCTGCGTCGACGACGACGCCAGCTTGACCATGTCCCACGCCTTGATGTCCTCGTCGATGTAGTCGACGATCGCCCTGATGACGTCGGCCCGGGTGTAGCGCTGACCGTCGCTCTTCTCCTCGTCGAACAGCGGGTCGTAGAGCGTCGGCATCAGCATCGCCTCGAGCGTCTCGACGGTGCGCGCCTGCGAGTTGTCCTTGCCCTGCCCCGCCTGCGCCAGGCAGTTGACGTTGAGCTTGCCGCTCTCGGCCTCGACGCGGATCTCGAAGCCGCCATGCTCGATGGCGAGGTCCTTGAAGGTCGAGTTGTCGAGGCCGACCAGCCCGGCGATGCCCTCGTGGCCGTCCTTCGTGCCGAACGCCGACATCAGGTACGGCGCGACCTGGGTGATGTCCCAGGTCCCGAGCATCTGCCGGAACTGCTTCTGGTTGAACACCATGCGCTGCAGCTCGAACAGCAGCAGCGACAGGCGCATGCCGCCGCGGGTCAGGTTGCGCGCCGAGATCTCGTCGCGCAGGTTGATCGCGGCCTGCCAGTCGACGCGCGTGGTGTAGCTGAACGCGGCCGTGAACGGCAGCAGCACGGCGATGCAGGCCAGGACCATCAGCAGGGCGATGCCGTGCTCCTTGCCGCCGGCGCGGCGCCGGCCCGCGCCGGACCTGGCCTTACGGACATGTCGATCGGGCGGGGTATGTGCGGGGGTCGCGGTCATGGCGGGGGCTCAGCGGGAGAAGTCGATGCGCTCCTGCAGCGGGATGAGGGCCTGGGTGACGTACTTGACCTCCTTGCCGAGGTCCGGGTCCCACACGCCCAGCGTGATCTTGACCCGCTCCGGCAGGCGGTTCGGCTGCATGTCCTGCTTGATCGTGCGCCACTCGTCGCGCCACTCGATGCGCTTGTTGTCCCAGTACTTGACGTCGAACGACTTGACGTCCTCGCAGAACACGTAGGCCGGGAAGAACTCCTCGAGCTTCTCGGGCAGGTCGCCCATCAGCCGCCGCGCCTCGCGCTTGTACAGGTGGGTGCGCGTGCCGTCGTTGGGGTCCTTGAAGAGGAAGTACTGGATGACCGACTGGTCGCTCTCGTTGGCGTCCTTGCGCATGCGGATGTGGGCGAACGCCGAGAACGTGAGGCTGTCGGAGTAGAACTGGTCGCGGCCCTCGAACAGCGTGTAGTGCTTGTCGTCGCCGGCCGGGCGGTTGTGCGACAGGTAGGCCATCGACAGCTCGGCGCCCATGCGCGCCAGGCAGTTGCGCAGCACCGCGTACTTCTGCTGCACCTTCTCGGCGTGGCGCATGCTGGTCGCGGTGGTGCTGAAGCTGGCGTAGACCGAGGCGATCATCATCGTGATCATGGTGACCGCGACGAGGATCTCGATCAGCGACATGCCGCGCTGGCGAGCTGCTCGCGGGGACATGACCGGAACGACATGGCGGATGGGACTCATCGCTTCATCCCTCCCATCTGCATGCTCGACCCGGGGCCCGAGCCGCCGGCCCCCGGCTGACGGCCCCCGCCGGCGCCGCCCGTCGGCCTGCCCGCGCCGCCGCCCGCGCCCGCGCCCTGCCCCTGCCCCTGCCCCTGCCCCTGCTCGTCGCCCATGTCGCCCTCCTTGGCCTCGCCGCCGAGGCCGGGCAGCTGCTTGAGCTTCTCGGGGTCGGCCCAGAAGGTGTTGACGATGAACTCCTCGTCGAGGTTGCCGTTCTTCCACTTGACCGTGCACTTGACCTTGCGGATCGAGCGCTCGATCGCCTGCTTGACCGGCGTCCACACCATGCCGAGGGCGGTGAACGCCTGATCGCCGGCGCTCTTGTAGTACACGCTGCTCTCGCCGCGCTGGGCCCGGTCGCTGTCGTCCTTGGCCGCGCGCAGCTCGGTGTACTCGGGCAGCTTGAGGAAGTCGACGATGCACTTGTACTTGACGTCGGGCCAGCCCTGGTCGGCGAAGGTGCCCTCGTAGAACTTGTCCTCGAGCACCCAGCCGCCCTCCTTGCGGACGATGTACTCGGTCTCGATCAGCTGGTAGTCGGCCAAGAACGCGACCGAGGTGATCGTCTGCGCGTAGCGGGTGGCGCGGAGGCTGGCCATCTGCGACGTCAACATCGACGTCAGCGACAGCGCCAGCACGGCCATGGCGATCATGACCTCGAGCAGGGTGAAGCCGGCGGCGGCGTAGCGCTGCTCGGGCGGCCGCAGCCGGGTCGGACGGGGGGAGCTCGGCGCGGTCATGTCAGAACGCCCTCCGGTTCATCTTCTTGCCGAGGTCGTCGCGGATCGACGTCGGGTCCTCCGGCAGCGCGAGGTCGACGTGGCCGTCCTTCACCTCGACGCGGCCGGTCAGCGGCTTGACGACGATGGTGAACTCGTTCTCCGGGTTGGCGACCTCCTGCACGTGGATGTGCGCCAGCTGGGTGTGGCCCTGCGGGAAGAAGTACAGGCTCGCCTCGCCCTTGGTGATCGGCTTGAGGTCCTCGGCCGTGCGCACCGCGATCACCTTGACCTCGGCCGGGAACTTGAACGGCTTCTTGAGCTCCGACAGGCTGTTGTCGTCGTCGAAAGCGCCGAAGATCGGCGGCTTGCGCCGCGGGACCTTCTTCGGCGGGGTGATGTACTTGTCGGGCTGCTGCGTCGACGACGTCGGCGTGGTGCCCGGCTTGGCCGGCTGCCCCGCCGCGCCGGCGCTGGCCGGCTGTCCCGGCTGTCCCGGAGTACCTGTCCCAGGGGTCACGCTCGCCATCGGCTGCCCGAGCGGGCCCATGGTCTGGCCCGGCTTGCCGACCGGCGCGCCCTTGACCGCGTCGAGCACCCGCGCCTGCAGCGAGCGGTTGTAGTTCTCCTCGGCCCGCTTGTCGCGCTCCTCTTTCTCCTTCACCTTGCCCGGATCGATGACGACGATCCGGCCGTAGCGGTCGGTCGCCGGCAGGTACATGCGATCGTCGCCGCGCTGCAGGGTGAAGCTGTTCTTGTCGATGTCGATGAGGAGCCGGTAGTAGGTGCCGGTGACGCGCGCCTTGTTGTAGGCGAAGCGGATCGTGTTGGCGAGCTGGTTGGTGACGCGGGCGACCTGCGCCTGCTTGCCGGCGCCGAGGCCGGTGATCACCGAGCCGATGAGCAGCGCGAGGATCCCCATGATCACGAGGACCTCGATCAGCGTGAAGCCGAGGCTCCCTCGCCGAGCGCGCGCCGCTGTGTGTCGGACCCGCATCGCCATCACGATCCTTCTCGCGGAGAAACGACCGGGCTAGCGCCCGATCACTTCTTGTCCTCCTTGGCCGCCTCGATGTCCTTCGGGTCCTCCCAGCTGTTGACGTCGTCGCCGCCGGAGGGCTTCTTGTCGGGGCCGTTGGAGGTGACGTCGACCGGGCCGTGCTGACCCGGGCAGACGATGATGTACTCCTCGCCCCATGGGTCCTTCTTGACGCGCGCCGTGACGCCGGCGGCCTTGAGGTCCGCCATGCTCTTCGGGCACTTGTCGTTCTTCTGCAGCATGTACTGCTCGCTGAGCTTCTGGATCTCGACCACCTCGTTGTAGGCGACCTTGACCTTCGAGTCCGAGAGCGCGTTGAAGGCGACGACGCTGACGCCGCCGACGATGAGGCCGATGATCGCCAGCACGACGAGGATCTCGATCAGGGTCATGCCGCGGCTGCGGCGGCGGCGGCGGACGGCCTGGCGGACGGTGTGAAGTTGCGGGTTCATGGATGGTCTCTCCTGAGGTACTCGGGCTACTGCGCGGCCATTTCGTTGAGCATCATGATCGGCTGCATGATCGAGAACACGATAAAGCCGACGCTGCCGCCCATGACGACGATCATGAGGGGCTCCAGCAGCGCGGTCATGCGCGTGAGGGCGGTGTTGACCTCGCGGTCGTAGGCGTTGGCGACGTCCGTGAGCATCTGCTCGAGCTGGCCGGAGCGCTCGCCGACCGCGATCATGTGCGTCACCAGGGCGGGGAACTCGCCGCTGCGCTTGAGCGCGGGGGCGATGCCCTCGCCCTCGCGGATGTTGTCGCGGGCGGTGGCGACGACCTTCTCCAGCACCCAGTTGCCGAGCAGCGCGCGCACGATGTCGAGCGCCGCCAGCAGTTGCACGCCGCTCGCGAGCATGGTCGCAAGTGTACGGGCGAAGCGCGCGATCGCCAGCTTGCGCGCGAGGTCGCCGATGATCGGCAGCTTGAGCAGGATGGTGTCGCCGGTCGCGCGGCCGATGTCGGTCTTGCGCCAGCGGCGGAACAGCCAGCCGAGGCCGAAGAACGCGGCGATGAGCAGGTACCACCACGCGGCCACGAAGTCGCTGAACCAGATCAGGAACGCGGTGTTCCACGGCAACTGGGCGTTCATGCCCTCGAACATCTCCGTGATCTGCGGGACCACGTTGAGCATCAGCATCATGATGATGCCGCCCGACAGCACGGTCATGATCGCCGGGTAGATCATCGCCGAGGTGACCTTGCCCTTCAGCTCCTCCTGCTGATCCATGAAGTCGGCGATGCGCAGGAGCACCGTCTCGAGGGAGCCCGACGCCTCGCCGGCGCGGACCATGTTGATGAACAGCGGCTGGAAGACGTCGGGGTAGCGCGCGCACGCGTCGGCCAGCGAGCTGCCCTCGTTGACCTTGTTGGCGATGTCGCTGAGGATGCCCTTGAGCCGCCGGCTCTCGCTCTGCTCGGTGATCGCCGCCAGCGACTCCGGCAGCGTGACGCCGGCGCACAGCAGCGTGGCCAGGAGCCGCGTCGTGCGCGACACCGTCTTCTGCGACACGCGGTCGAACAGCGCGCCGAGGTCGACCTCGCGGCCCATGCCCGCGCCGCCGCCCGCCGCCACCTGCGCCGTGGTCTCGCTGACCGCGGTCAGGAAGATGCCGGCGCGCTTGAGGTTGGCCTTGAGCGCGGCGACCGTGTCGGCCGACTCGACGCCCTTGACCGTCTTGCCGTCCTTGCGCAGGCCCGTGTACGCGTACGCCGGCATGCCTCGTTACGACTCCACCGAGGTCGCGCGCAGGACCTCGTCGAGGGTGCTGATGCCGCAGACGACCTTGTGCGCGCCGTCGTCGCGGAGCGTGCGCAGGCCCTGGGCCAGCGCCGCCTGCTTGATCTGCATGGCGTCGGCGTTGCGGATCGCCAGCCGACGCACCTCTTCGCTGACCATCAAGACCTCGTACACGCCGGTTCGCCCGGCGTAGCCGCTGCCCTGGCACTTGTCGCAGCCGACCGCGCGGTAGACGTGCCCGCGCGGCGGCAGGCGCCGCGGCTCGGGCACGGACAGCGGCATGACGTCGCCGTTCTCGTCCCGCACCGGCACGCGCAGCGGCTGCTCGCCGGCGTAGAAGGCGTCGGGGATGATGCCGATCTCCTCGAGCTCGCTGGCCAGCGGGCGGTACGGCTCGCAGCAGTGGACGCACACGCGGCGGATCAGGCGCTGGGCCTGCAGCGCCACCAGCGACGAGGCGACCAGGAACGGCTGCACGCCCATGTCGACGAGGCGGGTGATGCCGGTCGCGGCGTCGTTGGTGTGGATCGTGCTGAGCACCAAGTGGCCGGTCAGCGACGCCTGGATCGCGATCTCGGCGGTCTCGACGTCGCGGATCTCGCCGACCATGATGACGTCGGGGTCGTGACGCAGGAACGAGCGCAGACCTGCCGCGAAGGTCAGGTTGATCTTGCTCTGGACCTGGACCTGCGAGATGCCGGCCAGCTGGTACTCGACCGGGTCCTCGACGGTGAGGATGTTGAGGTCGGGCGTGTTGATCTCGGTCAGCGCCGAGTACAGCGTGGTCGTCTTGCCCGAGCCGGTCGGGCCGGTGACGAGGAAGATGCCGTGCGGCCGGTTGATGACGTCGCGGATCATCCGCAGGTGGTCGGGCGCGATGCCGATGTTGTCGAGCTTCAGCGCGACGGCCGACTTGTCGAGGAGACGGACGGTGACGCGCTCGCCGTGCGCGGTGGGCACGGTGGCGACGCGCATGTCGACCTCCTTGCCGGCGATCTTGCGGCGGATGCGGCCGTCCTGCGGCAGCCGCTTCTCGGCGATGTTGAGGCCGGCCATGATCTTGACGCGGGCGATCACCGAGGGGAGGTGCGCCTTGGGGGCCCGCTTGACCTCGTGCAGCACGCCGTCGACGCGGTTGCGGACGATGATCTCCTTGTCGCCGGGCTCGATGTGGATGTCGCTCGCGCGCTCCTTCGAGGCGTTGAAGATCAGGCTGTTGACGAAGCGGATGATCGGCGCGTCCTCGGCCGAGGCGTGCAGGATGTCCTCGTCCTCCTCCTCGTACTCCTCTTCCTTCTTCTCGAGGTCGACGTCCTTGGTGCGCCGCGCGTAGGTGCGGTTGATGAGGTCGAGGACGTTCGACTCCGGCATCAACGTGACGTCGACGTCGGCCTCGTAGAGGGTGCCCAGGTCGTCGAGGTCGAGGATCCGCAGCGGGTCGGCGGCGTAGACGCTGAGCACGCCGCGGTCGCGCTCGAGGCGGTACGGGAGGACCTTGTTGGCGCGCGCGTACTGGATCGGCAGCTGCTCGACCAACTCGTCCTGGATGTCGCCGATCTCGACGTTCTCGCGCGCGGGCAGGCCGAACTGACGCGCCAGGCCGCGGGCCAGGTCCCACTCGCTGCAGTGCTTGAGCCGCACCAATGTCTCGCCGATCTTCTCGCCCTCGAGGTGCTGCGCCTGCAGCCCCTCGGCCAGCGCCTCGACGGTGATGCAGCCCATCTCGATCAGGATCTCGCCCAGCGGGCGCGCGAGCGGTCGGACGCCCTGCGGCGCCAGCGTGGGGCCGGCGCCGGGGCGTTCTGCGGTGGTCTTGAGGGCGATGTCCATGGCCTGCCTGGAAGATTCGGGCATGTCAGACGAGAGGATAGCCTCAGGGCTCGCGCCGGATCACCGGCGCCGGCGTCACCGTCGGCGCCGGCGTGGCGCCGCCGTCGCCGCCGCCGACGTTGTCGTCGACCGCGGACGAGCGCGGGCTCAGGCCGAGCTCGCCGGTGATGATCTCGCGCCGCATCTCCTCCTCGGCGCGACGCAGCAGCAGCTCCTCCTGCTCCATGCGCCGGGCCTCCTTGTCGATCGCGGCCAGGATCCCCGACTTCTTGCGGTAGTTGATGTTGTTCTTGAGCTCGCGCTTGCGGAAGTTGGTCTCGCGCTCGATGAACTCGAGGCGCTCCCGATCGCGCCGCTCGTGGATCCGGCGCACGTCGTCGGGGCTGTCGATGATGTGCGGCACCATGACGAGCAGGAGGTTGATCTTCTCCTTCTCCTTGACGCGGTTCTTGAACAGCCAGCCCAGGAGCGGGATCGAGCCGAGGCCGGGGACCTGGCGCACGTTCTCGGCCTCGCGGTCGCGGATGAGGCCGCCGAGGACCACCGGCTGGCCGTCGCGGCCGACGATCTTGTCGAGCTTGATGCGCCGCTTGGTGGTGGTGACGCCGAGCACCGGGTCCTTCTCGGTGATGTCGCGGTCCTCGACCTCGACGTCCATCGTCACGTTGCGCTCGTCGTTGATGTACGGCTTGACCTTGATGCGCAGGGTGACGTCCTGGCGCTCGACCGACTGCAGCGGGACCAGGCCGGTGCCGCCGCCACCACCTGCTCCGAAGGACAGGGCGCCCGGCGTCGGGACGTTGCGGCCGACCTCGATGGTCGCCTCCTGGTTGTCGGCGGCGTACATGTGCGGCTCGCTGACGACGTTGACGTCGCTGCTGGTCTGCAGGGCCTGGATCACCGCGCCGAACGCCGGCACGTCGCGGCCGGTGCCGAGGATCGTGCCCGAGTTGGGGAGCAGCGGGCCGATCAGGCCGACGGTGAAGTTCTTCAGCGACTCGGGCGACAACAGCAGCGAGTTGAGCGCGGCAGTCGGCGCGCTGCTGACCAGGCCGATCGCCGGCTGGCCCTGCTGGCCCCCCAGCGAAGTCGGGAACGAGTAGCCGAAGTGACCGCCGGCGCCGGCGTCGGTGCCGTGCTTGATGCTCACCTCGAGCATGTAGATCTCGATGTAGAGCTGGCGCCGCTCGCGGTCGAGCTTCTCGATCACGGGCTCGAGGTTCTTGTAGTCGGCCGCGGAGGCGATGATGACGAGCGAGCGCGTCGCCGGATCGGGCGTGACCTTGACGTCGCCGGAGAACAGGTCGGCGCTGACCGGGTTGCCCGCGGGCGGCTTCTGCCCGCCCTGCTGCGAGGCCTGGGCGGCCTGCTTGGCGCCGGTGGCCAGCTGCGACAGCACCTGCGCGACCTCGGTGGCGTCGGCGTTCTTGAGCTTGTAGACGTGGATCCGGCCGCCGCCGCCCGGCAGCTTGACGTCGAGGCGCTCGATCAGCTTGCGGATGACGATGTAGTCGGACTCGGTGGTGACGATGATGAGCGTGCTGCTGCGCTCGTCGACGATCACGCGGCTGATCGCGGAGTCGGTCTGCCCGCCGCCGCCCCCGCCGCCGCCCCCGCCCCGGCGACCGGCGCGGCTGCCCGAGCCGCCGCCCCCGCCACCGCCGCCGCTGCTCGCCTTGGCTTCGCCGAAGATGTCGCGGATGATCTGCGCGACCTCCTCGGCGTTGGCGTACTGCAGCTGGTAGAAGAAGATCTTCTCGCTGCCCATCGGCTGGTCGAGCTCGGAGACGAAGGTCTCGAGCCGCCGCACCATCGAGCCCTTGTCGGTGATGATGAGCAGGTTGCCGACCATGTCGACGCTGCCCGCCTTGCTCTTCAGCTGGCCGATGACGTCGCTGATCTCCTTGGCGTTGCCGTGGCGGACGCGGAGCAGCTTGGTGACGAAGCGGTCGCTGTTGGGCGCGTCGGCGTCGTCGCCGTAGGTCGGCAGCGTGCGGTTCTTGGCGTCGGCGGTCTCGACGATCTTGAAGTACTTGCCGGAGGGCTCGACCGTCAGGCCCATCGTCTCGAGCGCGGCGTAGAAGGCGGCGTACGCCTCCTCCGCCGTGACTGGCTCGGGGGACAGGATCGTCACCTTGCCGGACCGCACCTTGCGATCCCAGATGAACTTCTGACACGTGATCGACATGATCCAGTTGACGAGGTCCTCGAGCTCGGTCTCCTTCGGCAACGTGATCGTGAACTTGGCCCCGCGCGGGGTCTTCTTGCAGGTGTTGAACGGGATGGGGCCGCCGCCGGGCGAGCCGCCGCCCTCGTCGCCGATCAACTCGCCGCCGCGGCTGGGACCGCCGGTGGTCGGATCCTGCGCGGAGACGGTGGTCGGGCCGAGCGTCAGAGCGGCCAGACCGAGGGAGACGAGGCCCAACGCGGTGGGGCGAACGGGGGTGCTACGCGCAATCATTGGATCGTGATGTCCTTGGTGATCGACTCGCCCTTGCGCTCAATCGTGACCTGAAGGTTGCTGGCGCTGCGCATCTTGGTCAAAAGGCCCATGACCTGGTCGACCGACTTCAGCTCGATGCCGTTGACCGAGGTGAGGAGGTCGCCGTTCTTCATGCCGAGCAGCTTGGGCAGGCTGCCCGGGCGGATCCCGTAGAACTTGAAGCCCTTGGTCTCGCCGTCCTTGATCGACGGCATCACCCGCGCCTGCTTGGTCAGCGCGGCCGGGTTGGCGAACAGGCTGTCGATGAACATGCGATCGACGGTGCACGAGTTCTCGCTCTCGCACTTGATCGCGTCCTCGGCCCCGGGGATGGCCCCGGCCGCCGGCGGCGCCTCTTCCCGCTTCTCGGCCACCTGCAGCGGCTTGGCGGTCGGCTTCGGCGGCTCGACGCCGAGCTCGATGTACTCGAGCGCGCCGCCGTTCTTGACGTGCACGAGGCTGCGCTCGACGCTGACGAGGTAGACGCCGGGGCGGATGCGATCGCCGGGCCAGAACGGGCCGACGCTGCCGTCCTCCTCGTCGCGGATGGTCGCCCACGAGTACTCGGGCATGTTGGTCTCCATCGTGGCGATGAGCCGCAGCGGCTGCGTGCAGGGGGCCTCGCCGGGCTGCTTGCCGGACACCTGCGGCAACTCGCCGGGGCCGAGGTCGGGCACCTCGGCGGGGCCGCCCGTGGGCGACTCGGGCGTGACGACCTTGGTGCAGGTCGGGCAGAACAGGTTGAGCGAGAGGATCGTCTGCGTGACCTTGTTGCGGTCGGCCGCGCTCGGCCCGCGCGAGGGGCTCGACATCATCCGCGGGTTGATGAGCGGCTTGTCCTCGTCGTCTTCCTCGTCGACCTTGGCCTCGCCGTCGGTGTCCGTGCCGGCGGCGGCCGCCTCGTCCTCGCGGGCGTCGTAGATGTACGAGGTGCCGAGCCAGGTGGTCAACGCCGACGCGGCGAAGGCCGCGGCGACGCTCACGCCGAGCGCCTTGACGACCCAGAAGTGCTGCTTGAAGACGGCTTCCATCGCTCTCCGCTAGTGGATGACCTCGTCGCTCTCCGACTCGACGCGCGGCGCGGGCTCTGCAGGCTGCGCCCCGGACTCGAGCTTGCGGTAGATCGTGCGAGTGGCGATGCCGAGCAGGTCGGCGGCCAGCCGCTTGTCGCCGCGGGTGAACTTTAGCGTCTCCGTGATCATCCGGCGCTCGACCTCCTCCAGCGGGGTCCCGACGGAGAATGTGATCTGACGCCCATGGCCGGCCTGCGGGTCGCGCAGCTCGGGCGGGAGGTCGTGCTCGTCGACGAGACCGCCCCGGCACAGCACGACCGCGCGCTCGACCGCGTTCTCCATCTCGCGCACGTTGCCCGGCCAGCCGTAGTTGCTCATGCGATAGAGCGCGGCCTCGGTGAAGCCGGACACCGGCTTGCCGTGCTTGCCGGCGAAGATGCGCAGGAAGTGGTCGGCCAGCAGCGGCACGTCCTCGAGGCGGTCGCGGAGCGGGGGCACGCGGATCGGGATGACGTTGATGCGGTAGAAAAGATCCTCGCGGAAGCGCCCGGCCTTCACTTCCTCGGACAGGTCGCGGTTGGTGGCGCAGATGAGCCGCACGTCGACCTTCGCCATGCGACCGCCGACCGGCTCGATCTCACCCTCCTGCAGCGCGCGCAGCAGCTTGACCTGGATGTGCAGCGGGATCTCGCCGATCTCGTCGAGGAACAGCGTGCCGGTGTGCGCCTCGAGGAAGCGTCCCTCGCGGGCCCGCACCGCGCCGGTGAAGGCGCCCTTCTCGTGGCCGAACAGCTCGCTCTCGAGGATCGACTCCGGCAGCGCGGCGCAGTTGGTCGGCACCAGCGGCCGGGCGGCGCGCGGGCTGTGCTGCTGGATGTAGCGGGCGAACAGCTCCTTGCCGGTGCCGCTCTCGCCGAGCAGCAGCACGGTCGCCGACGAGCCCGCGGCCTGACGCGCCATGTCGAGGGCGGCCCGCAGCACCTGGCTGTTGCCGACGATCGGCCGGTTGGTCGCGGCCGCCAGCTGGGCCTTGAGCTCGCGGTTTTCGGCGACCAGCGCGTGCTTGTCGAGCGCCTTCTGCACCGCGGCGATGATCGCGGCCCGCTTGAGCGGCTTGGAGATGAAGTCGTAGGCGCCGAGCTTCATCGCCCCGACCGCGTTCTCGACGGTGCCGTAGGCGGTCATCATGATCACCTCGACCTCGGGCGTCAGCGCCTTGACCGCCTTCAGCAGGTCCTCGCCGGTCATGCCCGGCATGCGCAGGTCGGTGATCATGACCTGCACCGGCACGGTCCGCAGGATCTCGAGCGCCTGCTGTCCGCTCGAGGCTGTCCGAACGGCCATGTTCTCCTTGGCCAGGACCTTCTGCAGCGCGTCGAGGATGCTGGGCTCGTCGTCGACGACGAGGACGGTGGGGGTACGGGCTGTCGTGGTCATGGGCGCTCGAGTCGAACCCGCGATGTGCAATTCGGGGTCCTGGGTGAAAAGCGAATGATTCTAAGGCATTTCCTGGAGCCAAGGAGGGGCTGTCACGCGCAATTGTCAGGCCGTCCGGGGGCCGCTGCCAAAATGGCAATCGCGCTCCTCGCGCGCGGCCGCCGGCGCCTCAGACGCCACCCCCCTGCCCCACCCTGCCGGCGCGTCGGGCGGCCCGCTTCGCCGGCGCGGAGAAGGCTGTCTTTGCGGCCAGGTCGGGGGTGGAGAGGGCCGAGAACAGGTCGGTCTGAGCTGTCCCTTCGCGCAGGTCCGCCGGCGCGGCCGCCGGGACGCTCGCGGCTGGCTCTCGGGTCAGGCTCGCGGAGATTTCGGCGGCTGTCCCTCGAGGCAGCCGCGTGGGGGCGTCCGCGGCTGTCTCTCGCGGCGAGCTCGTGGGGGCGTCCGCGGCTGTCTCTCCGGTCATGTTCTCGGGGACGCTCGCGGGTGTCTCTCGATCCAGGTCGCCCGCGCCGGGATGGGCCGGAGCTGGCGCGGGGGACAGGTCGGCCGTGGCTGTCCCGGCGGACAGGTCACCGCGGAAGTCGCGGACGCTGCGGATCGCCACCCGCCGCTTCTCGAACACGAGGAAGTACGAGTGGTTCTTGCGCGCGTGGACCTGGGCCTTGAGCCGGCTGACGCCGGGGCTGTTGGGCCGCACGAGCACGAACAGGTCCTTGCAGTAGAGGCCGAGCGACTCGCCGCCTGTTATCAGTTCGACGTGGGTGAGGCGCTGCTTGTTGGCGCTGACCTCGTCCTGGCACTTGACGATCAGGACGCCGCCCGGCACCAGCACGCGCGCGGCCTCGCGGCAGGCTCTCTCGTAGAGGTCGACGACCGCGTCGTGCCACTTCGGGCCGGCCTCGGTGGCGGCCGCGGCCGAGTAGGCGCGACGAAACGCGGCGTGGGTGCCGGAGCCCGCCATGTGGTCGACGCTGCGGCGGTACATGCCCTCCATGTACGGCGGGTCGAGGACGACGCAGTCGAGGCTCGAGTCGCCGTACGGCAGGGCGCGGCAGTCGACGCCGCTCTTGAGCGTGGCCCCGGCACACGCACGCACGTCGGGCTTGAGGGCGATGTCGCTGGCGAGCAGCGTGTAACAACCGGCCGGGACGCCGCGCCAGAACACGCCGAGGCCGTAGGTGACGTCGGCGACGGTGCTGCCCTTCGGGACATGTAGCGCGAGGATCTGCGCGAACAGCTCGGCGTTGTCGCCGACGCGCGCGGACACGACTACGTCCGAGGTGGCCACCCCGCCCTGCACGCGGCGCGCGGCGGGACGCGAAGCGGCTGCAGGCTCGCTGGCCGCGGCGGAGTTCGGCTCCGCGGCGGCAACCTTCGGTCGCCCGCGGCGGGCCGCGGCGGACGTCGAGGCGCCGGCGGACTCGCTTTGCCCGCGAGAGGCGGCGGAGTTCGGCTTCGCGACGGCGCCCTTCGCTCGCCCGCGGGGGGCGGTCGCCGAGGCGCTCTGCACCCGAGGGGCGCCGGCGTTCGGCTTCGCGGCCCCCTTCGGTCTCGCCTGCCGGGGCGCAGGCGGGCGCGCGCCGGTGGCTTCACCTCGACGCGGCTCTCGGCGCGGCGCGGCGGCGGTGCGGGATCGGGCGGCCATGGGGGCCGGACGGTACCCCATCTCGCGCGCGCTGGCCCGAAATGCGCATGCCGGCGCGGCCCGCTCGCGGCCAGGCGGCGCCGGCCTGCGGGCCCGCGATCGGGCTCAGCGCGCCGAGGCGGCCTCGTCCTGCTGCTGCTCGCGGAGCTGGGCCAGCAGGCGGTCGCCCCGGGTCGTGATCTCCTCGAAGAGGGCGTTGCAGCGCGGCTCGGCGCGCTCCAGCCAGCGCTCGAGGATGCTGCGCCGCTCGGGGTGCTTGCGCGACTGCTCGAGGAGGATCTCGACGATCGCGACGTCGGCCATGAGGCGCGTCAGCCGCTCGGCGTGCAGCATGGCGTAGGCGAAGTCGCGCTTGGGGTCCCAGTTCTGGAAGAACTCCTTGGACCACTCGGTGATCTTGTGCTTGCCGAGGCCGCGCAGCTTGTCGGCGGCGGTGCGCTGGATCAGGTGCTGCTGGGCCGCGAGCGACAGCGCGGTGAGGCGGGCGACGCGGCGCTCGAGCGCGTCGAGGGCCGAGAGGCTGCGCCAGCGGGCCTGGGCGACGCGGGTGAGGAAGCGCTGCGGGTTGCGCATGATGTTGCTCATCGCGTCCTTCATCGCCATGAGCGACTGGATCTGGCTGGTGCCCTCGTAGATGGGCAGCACCATGGCGTCGCGCAGCAGCTTCTCGGCCCCGTACTCGCGGATGTAGCCGGCGCCGCCGAGGATCTGGATGCACTTGCGCGACATCTCGACGGCCTTCTCGCTGGCGATGTACTTGAGCAGCGGGGTGAGCCGGCGGGCCCGGTTGCCGTGGCGCTTGGCCTGCTTGAGCACGCGCGCCCGCTCGATGCTGTCGGGGTCGGTGTCGAGGATGCCCTGCATCTTGGTCCGCTGGTGCAGCTCCTCGTGGTAGGCGCACTGCATGGCGAGGGCGCGCAGGCCGAGGATCTCGGTCTGCATCTCGTCGAGGAAGTCGGCGATCATCTCGTGGCGGTCGATCGACTTGCCCATGCTGCGGCGCTCGGCGGCGTAGGCCCTGGCCTTGCGGTAGGCGGCCTCGCAGGCGCCGATCGACTCGAAGCCGACGCCGACGCGGGCGTTGTTCATCAGCAGGAGCATCAGCTGGAAGCCCTCGCCGCGCTTGCCGATCAGGCGCCCGGGCGCGCGGTCGAAGCTGACCGCGGCGGTGGCCGAGCCGTGGTGGCCGAGCTTCTCCTCGAGCCGGTCGATGACGGCGATCCGGCGACGTGTCCCATCGGGCATGTCCTCGTAGGCAGGGACGTGGAACAGCGACAGGCCGCCGAGGCCGGGCTTGTCGGGCTCGGTGCGGGCGATGACGATGTGGTGCTTGCCGTGGCCGGAGGTGAGGAAGATCTTCTGGCCGGTGATGTACCAGTTGCCCTGCTCGTCCTGCTCGGCGCGGGCCTTGAGCGCGGCCATGTCGCTGCCGGCGTCGGGCTCGGTGATGTCCATGCTGCCCCACGCGTCGCCGCGCAGGATCTCGGCGATCTCCGGCTGGAAGCGCGTGCCGGTGATGACCCGCTGCTCGCGGTCGAAGGTGGTGCTGCCCTCGTGCACCGAGTACAGCAGGAGCATCAGGGCGATGCCGCTGTAGAAGTTGTAGTGGGTCATCACGACGTTGTCGGCCCGCGCCAGCAGCTCGCACACCATGAAGTGCACGGTCGCCGGGCAGCCGATGCCGCCGAGCTCGCGCGGCAGCGCCAGGCCGTGGAGGTCGAGGCCCTTGATCTGCTCGAACAGCGCGTCGGTCTCGGGCGCGAGGTGGCCCTCGCCGTCCTTCAGGTGCACGCCCTTCTGATCGATGGCCATCGAGCGCGGCGCGACCTGCTCGGCCGCGAACTCGCCGACCATGCTCAGGATGTCGCGGTAGGCCGAGAGCGCCTCGTCGGCCGAGGCGTACCCGCCCGGGACGCGGAAGTCCTGCTCGACGAGGCCGATGATCGGCGCCCAGTCGAGGCCGCGCTCCAGGTAATACCGAAGGTCTTCGTTGTCGTCGAAGTAGTTGGCCACGAGAGGACACTAGCCGACGGCGATATGCTGAGCAAGCTCAGGAAAAGTCCGTACAGGCGACAAGCTGGAGGCGGTTTGGCCCAATGGGAACCTTGCGCGCCCGGCGCAGCCCGGTCGATTGTCCGCGCCGCCGATCGGCCGCGGGTGGTCTATAAAAGGAGGACCGTGAGCCGAAACTCCCGCATGCGGAGCCGCGAGCACGTGTCGTTCCGCCGCGAGGCCACGTTCCACGCGGCGCCCCACGCGCTCGTGGAATCGGTGCTCGACGCGGAGCGCGAGGCGACCGCCCGCCGCGAGGAGGTGGCGCCGGGGGTGCATGTGCTCCACGGGGTGATGTCGCCGAAGGAGTGCAAGCGCCTGATCGCGGCGGCCGAGGCGATCGGCTTCACCCACGCGGGCCTGGCGATCGGCGATGATACGTACCGCGTCAACCTGGCGGCGCGCAACAACCTGCGCGTGGTGTTCGACGCGCCCGAGCTGGCCGCCGGGCTGTGGCCGCGGATCCGCGAAGTGGCCAACCCTCAGCACGAGGGCGCTGCGCTGCGCGGGCTGAACACCCGCTTCCGCGTGTACCGCTACGAGGTCGGGATGCGCTTCTCGCCGCACGTCGACGTCCGCACGACGGTGCCGCTCGGCGAGACGCGCGAGTCGCTGGTCATCTTCCTCAACGCGGAATTCGAGGGCGGCGCGACCCGCTTCTTCGAGACGAAGGACAAGTCGCAGCGCCGCGGCGAGGGCCGCGGGCGCAAGTTCGACAACAAGGTGCGGTTCGCGTTGACGCCGGAGGCCGGCGGCGCGGTGGTGTTCGACCACCTGCTGCTGCACGAGGGCGCCGAGGTGACGGCGGGCGTGAAGTACGCGGTGCGCTCGGACGTGATCTACGGGCCGCCGCGGTAGATCGGGACATGTCCGTCGGGACATGTCTGTCTCGGAGGACATGTCCTCGAGGTCACTGCGGGATCAGGCAGCCGCAGGCGTCCTTGTCGCCGTCGTCGGGGGCGAAGTCGAAGCAGGTGGCGTCGTAGGCCTCGCACAGCCAGGCGTGGCCGTTGCCGCACAGGGTGAGGACGGCGTCGGGCAGCATCGGCGCGCCGCCGAGGAACGGGGCCTCGGCGAGGCCGAGCTTGGTCGCGGGGGCGACGACGGCGCCGAGCGGGTCGATGATGGCGGCGCGGGCGTCGGGCGCGGTGCTCATGACGAGAAAGTTCTCGCTGCCGGCGATCAGGGCGATGCCGTCGAAGCCGGTCAGGCCGACCTGCCCGGGCATGTCGACGCGACGGATCTCCGTCATGCCGTCGCGCGAGAGGACGACCAGCTCGTCGGTGCCGTAGCTGGCGATGTAGAGGTTGTCGTCGAGGCCGAGAGCGAGGCCGGCGCAGACGCTCATGCCGAAGCCGAGCTGCTGCGGCGGCTCGAGCACGGCGAGGGTGACGGGGTCGACCTCGTTGAGGATGCAGCTCTGATTGATGAGCAGGCCGCGCTGCTGCTTGGCGTCGTAGGTGGCGCCGTCGAGCTGCGGCAGGGCCTCGGGCGGGACGTCGATGACGTCGCCCTTGGGCGTGCCGTCGGTGGTGAAGCGGCGCGCCTTGCCGCTGAACGACATGATCACGACCTCGTCGGCGTCGCCGTTGTAGAACGAGGCCTGCAGGACCATGTCCGGGATACCGGTGTCGAACTTCTTGACGTAAGTGAAGGCGGTCGTGTCCGCCACGGCCTGCGGGTCGCAGAAGTCGGGGCTGGTGGTGCTCGTCGACGCGTCGGTGGTCTGGGTCGTCGACGTCGAATTCGCGGCGGTGGTGCCGGTCGGCTCGTCCGTCGTCGAGGTGGTCGCGGCGCTGCTCGTGGTGCCGGTGAGCGCGTCGGCGGTCGTGCTCGAGGTCGGGGCGTCGACGGTGGTGCTCGCGCCGGAGGTCGTCGTCGACGCGGGGGTCGTCGCCGCACCGCTGTCGTCGGCGCGACCGGGGTCGCCGCAGGCCGCGAGGGCGCACGAGAGGAGCGTGATGACGAACAGGCGCGCGTACATCGGCCGACGATAGCGTGAGGGTGTCGGGCGTGGGGCTCGATCGCGCTCCGGCGATGCGAGCGCGGCGACGCGGTCGCCGGACCGACGATGCACGCAGGCATCGACACCCGCCGTCGGCGCGGGGCGGCACGATCCAGACCTCGGGTCGAACAGGAGTCCGCTCATGCGGCAGGAACCGCGAACACATCGGCCGTGGTCGCGACGCGCGGGCCCACGCGGGCGGGCCTGGGCCAGGCGATACGGTGCTTCTTGATCCGGCGCTTCATCGCCTGCCGCGTGATGCCGAGGCGGTGGGCGGCGTCGACGATGTTGCCGGCGAGCTCGAGCGCCTCGACGCAGAAGTGCCGCTCGATGGCGTCCAGATCGAAGTCTTGCGGGAGGGCCGAAGGCATGGCGCGCCTTGTACTGCCCTCGCCTGGTCTCGCGCAGATCGAGCGCGCGTGTCCGGACGGTCACGGCACGAGGACGATCTTGCCGCGCACCTCGCGTCGCTCGAGCCGCGCGAGCGCCTCGCTTGCGCGGGCGAACGGCAGCGCCTCGTCGACGTGCGGCCGCAGCTGGCCCGCGGCGACGGCGGCGAGGATCCGCTCGGCGTTGGCGCGGCTCCTGGCCGGCTCGCGCGCGGCGAACGAGCCCCAGAACACGCCGACGATCTGGCAGCCCTTGAGCAGCACGAGGTTGAGCGGGATCTTCGGGATCTCGCCGGCCGCGAAGCCGACGACGAGGTAGCGCCCTTCCCAGGCGATCGATCGCAGCGCCGGCTCGGCGAACGGGCCGCCGACCGGATCGTAGACGACGTCGACGCCCTCGCCGCGCGTGAGCTGCTTGCAGCGCTCCTTGAGGTCCTCGCGGGTGTACTGAATGCCCTCGTCGGCGCCGTGCTCGCGGGTAAAGGCCAGCTTGTCGTCGCTCGCGGCGGCCGCGATCACGCGCGCGCCGAGGAGCTTGCCGATCTCGACCGCGGCGATGCCGACCCCGCCGGCGGCGCCGAGCACGAGCAGGGTCTCGCCGGCCTTCAGGTCGGCGCGGTCGACGAGCGCGTGCATCGTCGTGCCGTAGGTCAGCAGCGTGGCGGCGGCGACCTCGAAGCCGACGGCGTCGGGCAGCTTCACGACGGCGCTCTCGGGCATGACGATTCGCTCGGCGAAGGCGCCGTGGACCATCGTCGCGGCGACGCGATCGCCGACGGCGACGGCGCTCACCCCGGCGCCGACGGCCTTGATCACGCCGGCGGCCTCGAGCCCGGGCACGAACGGCGGCGGCGGCTTGAACTGGTACTTGCCGTACGAGAGCAGCACGTCGGGGAAGTTGACGCCCGCGGCGCGGACGTCGACGAGCACCTCGCCGGGGCCCGCCTCCGGCTCCGGCAATTCGTCGACGCAGAGGCCCGAGGGACCGGCGAATTCATGACAGCGGACGGCACGCATGCGGGCGCCACTCTAGCAAACGCGCCGCGGAACGAAACGTCCGAGCTCGGCTCGTCGGCGAGGAGCCGGCGCAGCCGGCGGACGTCCTTCAGCGTCACCGCGGCGAGGTGGGTCCGCGGCGAGCGCCGCGTGCCCTGCCCCCTTGTCCTGCGCCAGCTTGAAGATCGCCCGCATGTCGACGATCTCGAGCTCGAAGCCGAAGACCATGGCGAGGAAGCGCTCGAAGTCGTTCTGCTCGGCGCGGAGGCGGTAGCCGGAGTCGCCAGACGAGGGCCTCGCTCTCGGCGCTGTGCCGGGCGCTCGGCGTCGCGTGAGGGGCAACGCTCGCACCTGTCCGATTCGCCATGTCGGATGTCCCTTCGAACATCCCCCTCGCCGCAGCTCAACCGCAGCGCTCGCAGGCCGCGCCGCGCCCGAGCGCGCCGAGGTCGGCGAGCTGGCGTCGCAGGTGCTCGGCCTCGTCGCGCACGACCTCGGGCAGGCGCGCCGGGTCGAGCAGCTCCAGCCACTCGCCGCGGGCCGCCTCGCCCAGCGGCGACCACAGCTCGACCGGCAGCGCCAGCAACAACAGGGCGGCCGCCTCCGCCGGCCAGGCCGGCGGCTGGGCGTCGACCAGCGCGAACACCTGCGTGCCGCGCAGCGCCGACAGCAGCGCCTCGCTGGCCTGCGCGTGCTCGGCGAGCGCCAGCGGCCGGCGCTCGAGCGCCAGCGGCAGCCGCGGGAGCACCCCCAGGACCGCGATTAACATGGCCTTCAGGTCATGTCGCGGCGCGCCGGCGATCGCCGCCCGCAGCCGCTCCAGCGCCGCCGCGAACGCCTCGTAGCCGCCCTCGCCGACGCACCGCGCCGTGAACAGCAGGCTCGCCGGACGCGGGCTGCGGCGCAGGCTCACCCAGCCGCGCGGGCGCCCCGTGACCGGGTCGTGCGGCTGCATCGCCGCGTACAGCGCGGGCAGCGGGATCCAGTGCGGCGGGTACTTGAAGCGCGCCACGTCGAGCACGAGCACGTGGTCGCTGGCCGGCTCGTAGCCGCCGATCGGCGAGAAGTGACCCGTGCCCGTCTGCCCGAGCGCGCCGCGGTCGTAGCTGACGACCAGCGCCGGATCGACGGCCGAACCAGTCGCCGCGCGGATGGTCGCCCGGAAGCCGGCCAGCTCGGTCGCGTCGGGCCGGAACACCTCGGCGCCGGCGCCGTTGCAGCGCGCGAGGCAGGCGAACTCGTCGAGGCTGATGCCCTGGGCGCGCACCCGCTCGAGCGGCGTGCAGCAGTCGAGCAGCTCCTCGCTGAACCACCGCCACGGGCCCTTCCACAGCCGGCCCGGATCGACGCCGAGCGCGTTGAGGGCGACCACCAGGGTCCCGAGGCCGCAGAACGCCGGATCGGCCTGCGTGTGGAACTGCTCGATGAGCGGGAAGAACGACTCCATCCCCCCTGCCGCCCGCGCCGCGTCGAACAGCGCCCGCCCGGCGGGCGACGCGAACGCGACCAGCTGGGCCGGGAGCGGTCGGCGGTACAGGCTCGGTGACGGTGCGGCGGTCATGCGCGGTCAACCTGCGAGGATGGGAACGGACGGGGAGGCACGGACGCCATTCGCGGAGGATAGCACCGCGCCGCGCATCGCTGACATGCGGCCCGTCGCTGCCCGGCGCGCGTCGTCTTCGAGCTGTCCTTTACGCCACATCACATGTCCCGTCGGACATGCTGGGCGTCCCCTCGCCCGGGGCCGACGGACAGGTCTGGCCCCACCCGATTCGCCTCGGGCCCGGCCCGAAGCACAGGGGAAGACGCCGCCCTCACCCCGGGTGGAATGCCCGTTGCGTCTGTCCCTTGGACCAGATGACACGCACCGGCGCGGATCCGCGCACATGGCTCACATCGACAAGCGCGACCCCTTTTGCGACCCTCGATGGTGTCCTCATGCCGATCGTCCAGCAGCTCGTCCCCACCTCGCGCCTCCGCGTCCACACCCGCATCGCCGGCCCGGCCGGGGCGCCGCTCGTCGTGCTGGTCCACGGCAACGTGTCGACCGGCGCCTTCTTCGAGCCGCTGATGGCGTCGCTCGCCGGGCGCTTCCACGTGATCGCCCCCGACATGCGCGGCTTCGGCGACAGCGAGCCGGCGCCGATCGACGCGACCCGCGGGGTGCGCGACTTCGCCGACGATCTACGCGCGCTGCTGGTCGCGCTCGACCTGTCCTCGCGGCCAGCCGTGCTCGTCGGCTGGTCGGCCGGCGGCGGGGTCGTCATGCAGTACGCGATCGATCACGCGGCCGACGTCGCCGGCCTCGTGCTCGAGAACCCGATGTCGCCGTTCGGCTTCGGCGGCTCGAAGGGGGTGCGCGGCACGCCGTACACCGACGACTTCGCCGGCTCCGGCGGCGGCACGGCCAACCCCGAGTTCGCGCGGCTGATCCGGGCCGGCGACCGCGGCGACGACAATCAGACCTCGCCGCGCAACGTCATGAACGCGTTCTACTTCAAGCCGCCGTTCCGGGTCGAGCCGGCGCTCGAGGACGCGTTCGTGGCGGCGATGCTGAAGACGCGGATCGGCGACGACCACTACCCCGGCGACACGAGGACGTCGCCGAACTGGCCGGGGGTCGCCCCGGGCACGCGCGGCATGAACAACGCGATCTCGGCCAGGTACACCGACCTCTCGGGCTTCGCCCGCGTCGAGCCGCGGCCGCCGGTGCTGTGGATCCGCGGCGCCGACGACCAGATCGTCAGCGACACCTCGCTGTTCGACTTCGGCTTCCTCGGCAAGCTCGGCGCGGTGCCGGGCTGGCCCGGCGACGACGTCGCGCCGCCGCAGCCCATGGTCGGCCAGATGCGCGCGGTCCTCGACGACTACGCGGCCGCCGGCGGGCGCTACCACGAGGAGGTGTTCGCCGAGTGCGGACACTCCCCGCACATCGAGCAGCCCGAGCGTTTCCTTACCGCGGTGCAAAAATTTGCCGACGAGGCCTTCCAGGGCCGCTAGCGCCGCGCCCGAGCACTTCTGCGCCGGTCCGGAATGGGCTAAATTGCTGCACATGCGAACACGCCGTCCCTGCGCCGCCCTCACCCTCCTCCTGGCCTGCACGCCGTCCGACGGCAGCGACACCGACGCGACCGTCGCTACCGACGCGACGAACGCCACGCCGGGCACCGACTCGAGCGACCCGACGGGCACCACCGCGGACGAACCGACGGCGACCGGCGACGAGCCGACGATCGGGACCGGCGAGCCGACGTCGACGACCGACGCGACGGCGACGACCGACGCGCCGCCGACGAGCACGACCGACGGGACCACCGGCGACGACCTGCACGGCCTCGTGCTCGAGGACACCTTCGAGGACGGGATCGCCAACGGGTGGGTCCGCGTCGAGCGGTGGTTCGACCCCGATCCGTTCTTCATTCAGGAAGATCGGTTCGACCTCGACCAGCGGGCCCACCAGACCGGCCAGCGGCTCGAGTTCTTCGGCAACGACCCGGTGCCGCACAGCGGCCGGTTCCTGCTCTACTACGCGCCCGGCTGGAACAACGGCACCAAGGCGACGGTGCTGCTGGCCCACGGCGCCAACGACCAGGCCGACCGCGCGTGGGCCAACCCGGGCGAGAGCGGCGATTTCGGCTGCGGCCAGTCGAGCTGCCCCGACATCGGCCTGATGCAGGAGCTGGCGGCCGCGGGCCACCGCGTGTTCGCCGTCTCGCACGCGCACAGCCAGGGCGACAACGTGTTCTGGGCGCTGCAGATCGCGTGGGCGATCGACATCATCCGCGAGCGCACCGGCGCCGAGAAGGTCGACGTGATCGGGTGGAGCAAGGGCGTGATGTCGACGCGCATGTACGCGTCGGGCCTCACCGGCGGCAAGCTCGAGTACCGCGACGACATCGGCAAGCTGATCCTGATCGGCGGGCCCAACCTCGGCTTCGACTACATCTTCCGCTACGGCACCGCCCACAACGCCGGCGTCTACACCGACTTCGGCGGCAAGATCCACGCGCCCGGGCCGCACGACGAGCTGCTGATCTTCGGCCTGTGGGAGGACCGCTCGGAGTACGGCATCTTCAAGTCGGCCGCCGGCGACAACTACCGCGGCCAGCTGCAGATGCTCGCGGCGTGGGACGACGTCTATCCGCTGACCGGCATCGCCAACAACGGCATCACGCAGTGGCCCGTCGGCGACAGCGAGTCGACCTACTACGGCGAGGGCCAGTACAAGGGCGTGTACGCGCGCGGCAAGGGCATCGACTACGCGATCGAGCAGGGCTCGGTGATCGCCGACATGATCGACGCCGGGATCCCGGCCTCCGTCTCGACCTACCTGCTGTGCGGCGACATCGACCTGAACGACAACACCGTGCTGATCCCCGGGATCCCGAACGAGATCGCCGGGCCGAGCGACGGCGTGGTGTTCGTCGACAGCTGCGCCGCGCCCGACGGCATCGGCGCGCTCGCGGACACGGCTGTCCTTTCGGACATCAACCACCTCAAGCTGGGCTGGCACCCCACGGCCGCCGCCCAGATCTCGACGTGGCTGGCGCAGTGAGGTTCAGGCCGCGGGCCAGGGCTCGCTGTGCTCGCCGAGCCAGCCCGCGACTCTCGGCCAGATGACCTTGGGGCCCTTGCTCGAGGTCGACAGGCCGATGTGCCCGACCGGGAAGCGCAGCAGTGTCTTGTCGGCGCTGGTGACCGCGCCGAGCAGCGCCTCGGACGAGGCCGGCGGGGCGATGGTGTCGTTGACGGCGACCAGCACGAGCAGCGGGCAGGCGATCGCGCCGAGGTCGACGCGGCGGCGGCCGACGACCATGCGGCCCTCGAAGAAGTTGTTCTCCTGGTAGCAGTCCTTGATGTACTGCCGGTACACCTCGCCGGGGAACGGCACGTTGTCGGCCGCCCAGTGCTCCATCGCCAGGAAGTTGGTGACGAACTCGCGGTCTTCGAGGCGGCGGAACACCTCGAACCACTTCGAGATCCGCTGCACCGGCGCCATCATCGAGAAGCCGGCCTCCATGAGGTCGATCGGCACGTTGCCGTAGGCGTCGACCATGGCGTCGACGTCGAAGAACTCGGGGTCGGTCCAGGTGGTGAAGATGCCGCCGTGCTTGAAGTCGACCGGCGTGGCCTGAGCGACGAAGTTGCGCACGCCCTGCGGGTACAGGGCCGCGGCCGCGAGCGCCATGGTGCCGCCCATGCAGTAGCCGTACATCGTCAGGTCGTCGGCGCCGGAGATCTTCAAGACCCACCGCTTGGCCGCCTCGACGAACCCGCCGAGCAGGTCGTCCCACGTCAGATCCTGCTCGACCGGGCCGGGCGTGCCCCAGTCGATCGCGTACACGTCGAAGCCCTGGTTCGTCATGAACTCGATCAGGCTGCGGCCCGGCAGGAAGTCGAGGATGTAGTAGCGGTTGATCAGCGAGTAGACGAACAGGATCGGGGTGCGGAAGCGGCGGACCGCCGGCTCGAAGCGGACCAGCTTCATGCCGCCGCGCGCGTACACCACCCGCTTCGGCGTCGAGTTGACCGGCGGGTCGCCGACGCCGGCGGCCCGCTTGACCAGCGGCGCCAGGTAGCGCGTCGGGCTGATCGCGCGGTCGCGCAGCGCCCGCTGCCACGCGCTCGAGATCGCGGCTGTCCCCTGGGCCATGTCGGCCAGCCGCCGCGCCGCGCCCTTGACCCGCGCGAACGGCCCGCCGTCGCCGGCGCTCACGCGGCCCCCCGCAGCGAGCGCGCCAGCTCGGCCTGCACCTTCTCGAGCAGCTCGAGCGCGAGCTCCAGCTGCGTGGTGGTGATCTCGAGCCGGTCCTCGGCGCGGCGCAGCTGCGCGCGCACCTCCTCGAGGTCGCCGAGGGTCGGCACGCGCCAGAAGTGCAGGACCTCCTCGGTGAGGTCGACCAGGTCGCGGTGGAGGTGGAACATCTTCTTGAGCCCGCGGCCGGCGAACCGCAGGTAGCGCGGGCTGGTGGCCAGGCGGGTCATGACACCGGTCGAGGCGCCCTCGAAGCGCATCCACAGCTTGCCGGGCCCGCTCCTGGGGTCGGTGAGGTAGCCGACCAGCCGGAGGATGCGGGCGGTGAGGTTTTGCGGTGCTGTCTCTTTGGACATGTCGAAGAGTCCTAGGCCGAGGTGGAGAGCATGGCCCGCAGCTCGCGCTTGAGGATCTTGCCGGCGGGCGACAGCGGCAGGGCGTCGAGGAAGACGACCGACTTGGGGACCTTGTAGCGGGCGAGGTGGTCGCGGCAGCGCTGCAGCAGCTCGGCCTCGTCGGCGCTCGCGCCGGGCCGCAGGGCGACCACGGCCTTGCCGACCTCGCCCCACTGCGGGTCCGGCACGCTGATCACGGCGCACTGGGCCACCGCCGGGTGCTCGTAGAGGATCTTCTCGACCTCCACCGGGTAGACGTTCTCGCCGCCGGAGATGAACATGTCCTTCTTGCGGTCGACGATGAAGTAGAAGCCGTCGGCGTCGCGGCGCGCGAGGTCGCCGGTGTGGAAGAACCCGTGCTCGTCGAAGTGCGGGGTGGTGACGCCGAAGTAGCCCGAGCAGGCCGCCGGGCCCTTGAGCACCAGCTCGCCGACCTCGCCGTCGGGGACCGGCTGGTTGTCGTCGTCGACGATCCGCGCGTCGACGAAGTAGTTGGGCCGACCGATGCTGCCGGCCTTGCTCTCGCCGAGCTCGGGCGCCAGCGAGAAGGCCCCCGGCCCGAACTCGGTCATGCCGAAGCCCTGCTTGAACGCGACCTTGTGCACCGCACAAAACGCGCGGATGAGCGGCACCGGCAGCGGCGCGCCGCCGCTGGTCAGGAAGCGGACGCTGGCGAACGAGGTCGCGGCGAAGCGCGGCGAGTCGAGCATCATCTGGTACTGCGTCGGCACGCAGAACAGCGCCGTCACCCTGTGCTGCTCGATCAGCGCCAGCATGTCGTCGGCGGTCCACTTCTTCATGATCACGACGGTGCCGCCGAGGGTGAGCAGCGGGATCGTGTAGACGAACAGGCCGCCGGTGTGGAACATCGGCGTGTGGGTGATCGTGACGTCGCCGCGCTGGATCTCGTGGACCATCGTGTTGAGGGTGTTCCACGCGATCATGCGGTACGAGATCTGGGCGGCCTTGGGCGCGCCGGTGGTGCCGCCGGTGAACAGCAGGCAGGCGATGTCCTCGGCCTCGACGGCGGGGTTGTCGACCGGCTCGGCCGGGCTGGCGAGGACGCTGGCCCACGGCGCGCTGCCGTCGACGGCCTCGCCCTCGAGGTGGACGAGCTGGGCGATCGCGGTGTGCGGGCGCAGCTCGGCGGTGACGGCGGCGAACTCGGGCCCGAACACCAGCACCTTCGGCGCGACCGGGACGATGACGTCGACGAGCTCGCGCCAGTGGCTGCGCCAGTTGAGCGGGACGAAGATCGCGCCGAGCTTGGCGCAGGCGAAGAACACGTCGAGGACCTCGACGCCGCTGTGGGCCAGCAGCGCCACGCGGTCGCCCCGGGCCACGCCGCGGCCGCGCAACCACCCGGCCACGGCGTCGGCGCGGCGGTTCAGCGCCGCGTAGGTGAAGCGCCCGGCGTCGCCCTTGGCGACGTCGACGACGGCGAGGTTGTCGGGCCAGTACTGCGCTCCGCGTCGCATCCAGTCGCCGATGAACATCGTGGATCCTCCGTCGACGAGGCTACCCGAAGGCCGGGCCTTGCTGCACGTGCGAAAAGGTGACCTCGGGCCTGACGGCCTCGCCGGACGCTGCCGAGGGCAAAATCGGGCCGCGAATTGTGCAGCGCACAAAAGCTCACGAGGCGGGCCGCCTGCCCTTGCGGGCGGGCCGGCTGTCCTCGACGGTGCGACGCAGCTCGGCGAGCTCGCGGCGCAGCGCGGCGAGCTCGTCGGACATGTCGGGGCCCTCGGCGGGCGGCTCGTCGGGGAACGGCGGGGGGGCAGGCTCACCGGCCACAGGCGCGCTGCCGCCGCACCAGCGCTTGAGGATCCCCGGCATCGCCAGGTCGGCGAGCGGGTTCCACGGGACCACCGCCCGCGCGTTGCCCTTGAGCTGCAGGTACACCTCGAGGGCCCAGGCGACGTAGCGGCCGAAGAATTCGGCGAGCGCGTCGTCCCGCATGCGCACCAGCTGCTTGAGCAGGGACACCGGCAACAGCCGGGCGGCCCCGCGGCTCTCGAGGATGATCTGCGCGAGCGTGACCTGGGTGAGGTCCTGCCCGCTCTTGGCGTCGACGACCTTGAGGTCCTCGCCCATGCGGACGCGCTCTGCGATCTCCTCGAGGGTGACGTAGCGGCTGCCCTCGGTGTCGTAGAGCCGACGATTGCCGTACTTCTTGACCTGCAACATCGCCGCGACACGGTAGCCGAGGTCGTGCTGCGCGTGCGAGGAGTGATTCCGCACATCGCGTCGGTTCGCCGGCCGTTCGGCGCAGGCTCGGCCATGGTGGGGCCGCGCACGCAGGCGGGCGCGCGACGGTCGACAGCCGCCCGACGTGGCGAACACTCGGAGCATGCGGGGCGGGGGGTCGGTGGTGGGGCTGGCGATCGTCACGGCGTGTTGCAGCTGCACGCCGCGGCCGCTCGGCGACGTCGACGGCGACCGGCACGATGACGCGAGCGGCGCGCCGGCGACGAGCGAGCACGACGACACGAGCGGCGCGCCGACCTCCGGCGAGCCGTCGCCGGCGACGAGCGACGCATCGCCCGACTCGAGCGAGACGGGCTTGCCCCACGACGACTCCACGGGCGGCGCCGAGCCGGGCGACCCGGCGAACACGGTGTGCGGCGAGTTCGTGATCGAGGACCCGGGCCTGGCGGCGAGCATCTTCCATCACCTCGGCCTCAAGGGCGGCCCGCTCTCCGCCGGGCAGGCCGCGTCGCTGCTCAAGCTGGCGCACACCGGCCCGTTGCAGACGCTGGCCGGGATCGAGTGCCTCACGCAGCTCCAGGAGCTCTCGCTCTTCGGCGACGGCCAGGGCGTGCTCATCGATCTCGGCCCGGTCGCGGCCCTGCAGCAGCTCACCTGGCTCTCCGTGTTCAACGCGCCGTTGAGCGATCTGGCCCCGCTCGCAGGCTTGCCCGAGCTCCGCCAGCTCGTCTTGCACAAGGGCCAGGTCAGCGACCTCGGCCCGCTGGCGCAGCTGCCCCGGCTCGAATATTTGTTCGTGAGCGACCATCCGATCGCGTCGTTCGAGCCGCTGGTGGGTTCGCCGCTGCGGAGCCTGACGGCGCACGCGATACCCCTGGCGGCCTTCTCGAGCGTGGGCCAGCTCGTGCAGTTGGAGGAGCTCGATGTGCGGGCGAACGGGCTCACCGACATCTCGCCGCTCGCACCGTTGACCAAGCTCGTGTTCCTCGCGCTGTCCGACAACCAGATCACCGACATCGGGGCGCTGGCGAGCATGAGCGCGCTGCAGCATCTGATCATGGACCGCAACGCGATCGTCGACCTCGGGCCGCTGAGCGGCAAGGACGCGCTGCAGATCCTGGGCGCAGTCGACAACGCCATCGTCGACCTCGGGCCGCTGGCGGGCCTGGGCCAGCTGACGGACCTGTACGTCGAGGGCAACGCGATCGTCGACCTCGAACCACTGGCGGGGCTGAGCGCGCTCGTACGGCTCACGGCGGACGGCAACGCGATCGTCGACCTCCAGCCGCTCGCCGGGCACCCGGCGCTCGCTTCCCTCATCCTGCCGGGCAACGCGATCGTCGACGCGAGCCCGCTGGGCACGGCGCTGAAGCTCGAGTACCTCGACCTCTCCGACAACCCCCTGCAGCTGGGCCTCGACGCGTTCACGGCGCATCCGGCCCTGACCTGGGTGTTCCTGAACGGGGCCGGGCTGACCGAGCTGCCGGTCCTCGCGCCGGGCCGGGTGGAGAGGCTGGAACTGAGCAGCAACGCGATCGCCGACCTCGCGCCGCTCCAGGCCTACCAGTCGCTGACCAGCGTCAGCCTCGTCGACAACGCGATCACGAGCGTCGAGCCGCTGCGCGGCGCGCCCTGGCTCGCCCCCGGGGCCTGGATCGACCTCAGTCTCAACCCGCTCAGCGCCGAGACGCTGGCGCACGACCTCCCGGCGCTGTGCGTCGAGGTCTCCGTCTGGTGGGGCCCGGACGACACATGCGGCGATGACGGCTCGATCTAGCGCCGCGACCGGGCCAGTTCGAGCAGCCCTCGCTAGTTCTCCGCCACGCTGGCCGCGTTGCTCGTCGGTCACATATTGCCCGATATGCTCTTTCCTCGCGCCTTGCCAGCCTGCGGGAGCCCGGCGCGAGGACTGCTCGAAATGGCCCGGTCGCGGCGCTAGCCGGCGAATCGGCGCGCCGATGTCGGCCGACCGGGGCTCGCCGGCCACCTGCCCTCGGGGACATGTCGCTTGAACCCGGCGAGCGGCGGCGTTCAGCGCATGCTCTCAAGGACATGTCGCCGGGGCCAGCTTGCAGTCGACGAACCAGCCGGCGACGTCGCGGCACTGCGGGTCCGAGCTGTCCTGGGCGCAGGCGGTGAAGGCGGCGCGGTCGCGGAGGTTGCACAGGCGCGGCAGCTCCCACTTGCGGTCGCGGCAGCTGTGGTCGCGCGTGTCGCAGGTGCTGCGCATCCAGGTCGCGGTGCCGTCGCCGCGGAGGAACACGCGGTCGTCGACGTTGCGATCGCCCGTGAGCGTGCTGACGCGCAGGCTGGCGGCGGCCGCGGCGGCGAGGGCCTGGTAGAGGCAGGCGTCGCTCTCGCCGCCCGGGCTGTCGACGCAGGGGCGCGGCGAGGCGCAGGCGTCGAGCAGCGCCAGCGCCACGTCGCCGGGGCATCGTCCGGCCGCGCACACGCATGCGCACTCGGGCGGGTCGTCGGTCCCGAGGCCGCACTCGGTCCAGCCTGCCGGGTGCTCGGGCCCGGGGAAATCGCTGGCCTTGCGGCCCACGCGGCGCACGTGGACCACCTCGCCGATCTTCTTGTAGAAGGCGCTGTCGTAGTCCCCGTCGCCGGTCGACGCGCTGGCGGTGGCGCAAACGCCCGCCGGCTCGAGGGCGCAGGTGGCCCGGTCGGCGACGCGCTCGGTGGCGAACCAGATGCAGCCGGCGGCGTCGCAGTCGGCCTCGGCGGCGTGCGACTCGCACGGCTCGACGGGCGTGAGCGCGACCTCGGGCGCGAGGTCGCCGGTCGCGGTCGTCGTCGCGATCGTCGTCGCGTCACCGGTCGACGTCCCGGGCGCGCCGGTGGTGGCACCCTCGCTGGCCTGCGACGGAGCGGCGCCGTCCGAGTCGGTACCACGCGACGACGCGTCGGACCGGCCGGGGTTACACCCGGTCGTCACCAGCCACGAGAGGAAGCAGGCGGCGCCAGCCGGGCGCGCGCCAAAACCAAACCGCACCATCTCAAGATGCCAGAGCGGCCCGCCGCGATCAAGAATCCATCGCGCTGGCGGGTGCGGCGCGAGTGATGCGAGCCGCGACCTGTCGCCAGCCATGTGGGCCCGCGTCGCCGGTGTAAGAAGCCGTTCGCGGCCAACGATCACGCCTCATCGCCGGCCATCCCGCGGACCTCGTGCGCCTGCCCGGCGAGCACGACGCTTCGCACCTCGCGGGCGCTTCTACTTTCGTACCCGGGCCGCAGTGCCGAACTTGCGGGTACCGCTCAGCGAAGTGCAGTGCACGGATCGCGGCGAGAATGCCTCCATGATCGGCGTGTCGTGGTAAGGGCCGAGGTGACAAGGGCAGCTGTCCGGACTCCGCAGCGTCGCCGCGCCCGATGAGCCACCGTTGCTGCCCCCGCGCCGCCTCGCCCACGCGGCGCCGAGCATCACGACCCGCCGAGCTCGCGGCACCTGCAAGAATTCGTCGGCAAGCATCGACACCGGCACTCCGAGCGGAGCCGCCCTGTGCCGAGCCCCCGCGTCGCCCGGCACACCGCCGAGGCCTGTGGAATTCGTCGGCAAGAGTCGACACCACACGACCCGACAGCCGCGCTCCCGGCGGAGCCGCCCTGCGCCGCGTCGCCCCTCGCCGAGAGGCCCTCCGAGCGAAGCAGCCCCCCGCCCCGCTCCCCCGCGTCGCGCAGCAGCACATCGTCGCGTCACGATCGAGCGCCGGCGATGACGTCGAGAGGTCCGCCCGAGGGATGGCCGGCCCCGGCCGTCCCTCGGGCGGAATGCACCTGCGCGAAGAGACAGCCGCCAGCGGAGCCCGCGACCGGCGCTTCGGGCCACCCACGAGTGGGCCGTGCCAGCGGTCGGGGATGCGGTCCTCCGACCATCCGCAGAGAGATGGGCCCGACGAAGGAGGGTCCATCCGCGAGGACTGGGCGGAGGACCGCATCCCCGACCGCTCGCTAGGCGCATTCGGCAGTTCGCGAAGCAGCACGCGACACCCGACGCACGCGAGAGGACATGCCCGAAGCAGCATGTCCCGTCAGACATGCCCTTTCAAACATGCCCCCAGAACCAGCCTCAGCGCACCTCCGGAATGATGTCGAGCCCGGCGAGAAAGCGCCCCAGCTCTCGAATGTAATCCCGCCGCCCGAGCTGCAGAAAGTGCCCCCCCGCGAAGCGAAACCGCCGCGGCCGCTGCCAGTGCTCCCACAGCAGGTCCGCGTGAGCGTCGGTGACCAGCGCATCGCCGCGGGCCGTCACCACCAGCCGGCGCTCCCACGGCACCTTCGGCGCGTACGACAGCGGGCTGTGCAGCGCCCACGACTGGTGAAAGCGCTCGCGCGTCATCCCCAGCGCCTCCGCCTGGCGGCGGAACGGGTCGCCCTCGCCGTGGTCCCACAGCAAGTACGCGAACGACGCCGGCGCCATGATCGGGACCACGAACGACAGCCGCGGATCGATCGAGGCGATCAGCGCCGACGTGTAGCCGCCGAGGCTCGAGCCCATCATCCCGAGCGGCGCCGGGCTGTGGCGGAGGATCGCCGTGATCGCCGCGCGCACGTCCTGGGCCGTCTGGATGAACGCCTCGTTGGTGCGCACCAGGTCGGTCGACGGGAACAGCTCGCCGGAGAAGCGCGCCGACGTCGGCTTGCGCGCGCTGTGGTACGGCTGGACGTAGAAGTACACGTCGAGCCCGAGGTCGCGGTAGAGCGTCGAGATGCTGAACTCGATCTCGTGCAGGCGGCGGTGACCCACGCACCAGCCGTGCGCCAGCAGGATCGACGCCGGCGCCGGGCGGTCGTGCTGCCACGCGTGCAGGTGCACCGTGTCGACCCGGTCGTAGCCGGCGTACTCGCGCGCGTAGTCGGGGTCGCGCGGGCGGTACGGCGACGCGAACGTGAAGTGGGTCGCGCGGCCGTCGGCCAGGCGGCGCACGGACAGCGGGGCCAGGCGCGGCGGCGCGTCCGGGGGCGCGAGCATGCGATCGGGCTCGGCGAGCACCGCGGGGTCGGTGTAGCGGCCGACGGCCTCGAGCCGCCGCTCGTGCTCGGCGCGGGCGAGGCGGTCGAGCTCGTTGCGCTGCATGAGGACGCGGCGGAGGCCGTGGCGCATGACACGGTCGAAGCGGGCGCAGGCGTGGTCGGCGAGGGCGCTGAACATGCGGGTCTCGATTTTCGTTGTAGGCGCGCGGACGGCGTTTGAGAAGCGAAACCTGGCCTTGCGCACGGAGGGCCGCCGGTGCGAGGCTGGCTGCGCATGCGAGTCGCGGTGGCCGGAGCGAGCGGGTTCATCGGACAGGCGACCGTGGCGGCGCTGCTGCAGGCGGGGCACGAGGTGGTCGGGCTGTCGCGGGGCCGTCGCGGCCGGGCCGAGCGCGCCGGGCTGACCTGGCGTGAGGTCGACGTCGGACGCGGCGGCCCCGAGCTGGCAGCGGCGATCGCGGGCTGTACGGCGGTGGTCAACCTGGTGGGCATCAAGCGGCCCGAGCGCGAACAGTCGTTCGCGGCGGCCCACGTGACGACGGTCGAGGCGATCGCGGCGGCGATGCAGACCGCGGGGGTGCGGCGGCTGGTCCACGTCAGCGTGGCCGGGCCGCGGGCGGAGCCGCGGGACCCCGGGCCGTACATGGCGAGCAAGCGCGCGGGTGAACGAACGGTCATGTCCTCGGGGACAGACTGGACGATCCTCCGCCCGGGGCCGGTGGCCGGGCCCGGCGACGACTTCGTGCGCAACCTGGCGGCGACGATCCGCCACGCCGGGGTGTTCCCCGCGCCCGGGGGCGGGAGAGCCCCGCTGATGCCGGTGCTGGTCGAGGACGTGGCCCTCGCGGTGGTCGCGGCGCTCGAGCGGCCGGCGGCGAGCGGGCGCAGCTACGACGTCGTCGGCCCGGAGATCTTGACCCTGCGCGAGGTGGTGCAGCGGGTCGCCGACGCGCTCGCGCTGCCGCTCACGCTGGTGCCCTGCCCTGCCCCGCTGCTGGCGGTCGCCGTGACCGCGCTGGAGAAGCTGCCCGATCCGCTGCTCACGCGGGCGCAGCTCGGGCTGCTCAGCCACGGGCTGGTCGGCGATCCGGGCCCCGCCGCCGCCGAGCTCGGCGTGGTGACGCGGCCGCTCGGGCCCGAGCGGATCGTCGCGCTCGCGGCCGGGGTCGAGCCGTGGCTGGGCCTGTCGCTGCGGCTGCGACGTGGCGACGAGGACATGTTCTTCAGGACATGCTCTCAAGGGCTAGTTCACGTCGCGTGGCTGGTGCCGCTGGCGATCGCGCTGATCTGGGCCCTCGGCGGGCTGACGGAGCACGTGTGGTACCGGATGCTGGCGGCCAACCTGGTGCTGGTGCCGCTGTGCCTGGCGACGGTGCGCCTGCCGTGGGCGGCCCTGTGGCGGCCGAGCAGGCGCGCGCTGCTGCAAGGGGTGATCGCGGCGATCGTGCTGACCGCGGCCGGATGGGTCGGCAGCCGGGTCCTGTTCGCGCTGACGCCGGAGGCGCGCGTCGAGGTGGCCGCGGTGTACGACTGGGTGACGCTGCTGCCGGCGTGGGCGGCGGCGCTGCTGCTGCCGCTGATCGCCGCGGCGGAGGAGGTCGTGTGGCGCGGGGCGGTCGCGTTCGCGGTGGCCTCGCGCGTGGGCCCGTGGTGGGGAGCAAGCGCGTCGGCGGCCGCGTTCGCGCTGGCCCACGTCAGCCTCGGCGTGCCCGCGCTGGTGGTCGCTGCGGCGGGCGCCGGGTTCTTCTGGGCCTGGCTCGGCCTCAAGACCCGCAGCCTGTTCGCGGTGCTTGTCTGCCACGTGCTGTGGGACGCGTGCGTGGCGGTGCTGCGGCTATACTGAGCGATCGCCTGGAGGATCGCGCGCCGGCGCGCCCGTTCGCGCGAGACCGGGGGCTGCAGTGCGCGCCGCGCCGGCTCGCGTGCAGGTATGCATGAGCGATGCACTCCGCCGCGCTCCACGCCTACGCCGTCGCCGTCGCCGCCCTCTTCTTCAAACACTTCATGACCACCGCGATCCAGGGGCGCGAGCGGCTGCGGGCCCGCAGCTTCGCCTACCCCGAGGATGCCGCGCAGTGGCGAGGCGAGCACCACGACGGCCCGCCCTCGCCGCTGTGGGATCGCGCGGCCCGGCTGCTGCGCAACGACGGCGAGAACCACGCGCTGTTCTTCGCCCTCGGCGGGGCCTACGTCGCCCTCGGCTGCCCCGACCGCCTCGGGGTGGCTTACTTCGCCGTCTACGCGGTGGCCCGCTGGGCCCACGCGGTCTTCTTGCTGTGGCCGCGCCAGCCGCACCGCAACCGGGCCTACGTCGTCTCGCTCGCGGTGCTCCTCGCGCTCGCGGTGCACGTCACGATCGCGGGCCTCGGCGCGTGCGCGCTGCGGCTCGCCTGAGGCGCTAGCGGCCCGAGAGGAAGCCGAGGCGCTGGAACAGAGGCTCGGGGGTGTGGCGGACGACGAAGAGGATCGGGCGCCAGTACCACGGGACGAACGCGACGGCGCGGCGGCGGGCGATCGCGCGGTCGATGTCGCGGGCGACCCGCTGCGGCGCGGCGAACAGGGCGTTCTTGGCGTGCGTCGCGGTCATCGGCGTGTCGACGGGGCCGAGCTTGAGGGTGGTGACGGTGACGCCGGCCGGCCAGAGCCGGCTGCGCAGGCCCTGCAGGTACACGTGGAGCGCGCCCTTGGCGGCCCCGTAGGTGTAGTTGCGCGGGCGGCCGCGCTCGCCGGCGACCGAGGTGATGACGGCGATCGTGCCGCTGCGCTGGCGCTCGAGCGCGTCGGCCAGCGGGATCAGCAGCGCCAGCACCGAGACGAAGTTGGTCTGCACGATCCGCGCGGCCTCGGCGACGTCATGCTCGCTCAACGCCTGGTCGCCGAGGTCGCCGTGGGCGACGAACACGAGGTCGACGCGGCCGTCGAGCGCCGCGATGCCCTCGCGCGCGAGCGCCTCGGCGCGGGCGAGGTCGGTGAACTCGCCGCTGGCCGTGGTGACCTCGGCGCCGCCGCAGCGGGCGGCCACGGCCGCGAGCTTGTCGGGGTCGCGGCCGACCAGGTGGAGCCGATCGCCGCGGGCGGCCCAGCGCACGCACACCTCGGCGGCGATCGCGGAGGTGGCCCCGAAGACGATGACGTGGCGCATGGCGGCGAAGGTAGCGCGGCCGGCGGCGGCGCGCCAGCGGGACCTCGGCCGCCCGCTCGCGGCGCCGGCGAGATGGACCTCAGGACATGCCCTCGGCGACATGCCTCGAAAGACATGCTCGATGAGACATTCCCGATCGGACATCCCCAGGAGCGACGGGGACGCAGCGGCCCTGGACAGGCGCCGCGCGACATGTCCTTCGTCGCTGTTCGACCCTCACTTCTGCGGCGCCGCGGCGTCGGCGCTCTCCACGTGCGCGGCGCGCCAGGCGACGGCCTCGGCGAGGTCGATCGAGCCGGCCAGGCCCAGAGCCGTGAAGGTGGCGACGGCCTGGTCGAGGACGACGCGGGCGCGCGGGGGGTCGCGGTCGGACAGCCACAGCGCGCGGGCCAGGCCGTACTCGGCGCGGCCGCGCAGGAGGGCGTGCACGTCGGTGCCGGCGCGGATCGCCAGGGCGCGCTCGAACGCCGGGATCGCGGTGGCGAGGTCGCCCGCGCGGATGCCCCACTCGCCGAGGCCGAGCAGCGAGCGCGCGACCTCGGCGTGGCTCTCGCCGAGCACGCGGCGGCGGATCGCCAGCGAGCGGTCGATGACCTCGCGGGCGCGGCCCAGCTGGCCGGCGCGGAGGTACGACTCGCCGAGGCTGTCGAGCTGGGAGCACAGCTCGATGTGGTCGGGGCCGAGGCGGCGCTCGAGCGAGCGCACCACCGCCTCGAACGCGGCGACGGCGTCGACCCGGCGGCCGCTGCGGGCCAGCGCGGACGCGATGTTGCCCTGGAACACGACCACCAGCGGGTCGTCCTCGCCGCGGGCGCGGAGGATGATGTCGAGGCCGCGGCGCCAGGTCGCCAGAGCGGCGTCGAAGTCGGTGAGGACGAAGTAGAGGCTGCCCTCGTAGCGCAGGGCGGCGGCGACCTCGGGGTGGTCGGGGCCGTAGAGCCGCTCGAGGCGGGCGCGGCTGTCCGGAAGGACAGCTTGCGAGCGGGCGAACTCCTGCCGGGCCCACAGCGCGGTGCCGAACCACTGCCGGGCCCGCGCGGTGTCGGGGTTGTCGGCGCCGTGGAGGGCGTCGTAGGCCGCGACGCTGCGCTCGATGGCGACCTCCGACTCGGCGTAGCGGCCGAGCGACCACAGCAGCTTGCTGCGGGCGAAGTCGAGGAAGGCGGCGGCGACGTCGTCGGGCGCGCGGCCCTGGGCGGCGGTGGCGATCTGCAGCCAGACCTCGGCGTGGTCGAGGCGGCCGAGGCTGTTGAGGGCCTCGACGAGGGCGGCCGCGGCGTCGCGGGCGACGGCGTCCTCGCGGCTCGCGGTGGCGGTGGTGAAGGCCGACATCAGGCTGACCTGGGCCTCGCCGTCGCGGTGCACCAGCGCGAGCAGGCGCCCGCGCGCGAGCAGGGCCTCGGCGACCGCCGGGCTGTACGCGGCAGCCTCGGCGGCGACGACGGCGGCCTCGGCGGCGAGCAGGCCGGCCTCGTAGCGGCCGGTGTGCTCGAGCGCGGCGACGTTGGCGAGCTGGCGGCGCACGGCGTCGACGGCGAGCGCGGTGTTGGGATCGTCGGGCGGCGGCAGCTCGGCCTGCAGAACGGGGAGGTCGGCGCAGCGCTCGACCGGCGGCAGCGCGGTGACGGCGTCGAGCGACCGCTCGACCACGCCGGCGTCGGCGGCGACCAGCAGGTCGGTGACCGCCTTGACCTCCTGGACATGTCTTGAAAGACAGGCCATGCGGCGGTCGAGCAGGCGCTCCGACTGCTCGCCGCGGGCGTGGGCCTCGCAGGCCTCGCGGTGCATGGTCGCGATCGCGTCGGCGCGGGCGTCGAGGCGCGCGGCCACCTGCGTCCACGCCGCGCCGGCGAAGTCGACGCCGGCGGCCTCGAAGGCGTCGGCGGCGGCGTCGCGGCGGGCCGGGTCCCACACGCCGATCAGCCGGGCCTCGCCGCCGCCGCAGCGCTCGGACTCGTGCAGGCTGTAGGCGGCCGCGGCGAGGCCGACCACCGCGGCGAGGCCGAGGCCGACCACGGCGTGGCGGGCTCGCACCTGCGGACCGGCGAGGGCGGCCAGCAGCGCGTCCATGCTCGGGTAGCGCGCGTCGGGGGCGCGCGCGAGGCCGCGGGACAGCGCCCGGTACAGCCGCGGCGGCACGCGCGGGCCGACCTGCCCGCGCTCCGGCAGATCGGCGACCAGGACCTGGTCGCGCAACTCGTCGACGGTCTCGCCGGCGAACGGCCGCACGCCCCACAGCGCCTCCCACAGCGCGACGCAGAAGCTGAACTGATCGGTGCGGGCATCGACCTGTCCTCCGAGCCATTGCTCCGGGGCCATGTAAGCCGGCGTGCCGGCGACGAAGGCGGTGCGCTCGAGCGCCGCGCCGCCGAGCTCACCGTCGTCGGACCGCTCGGCCTGCTCGGCGAGGGCGGCCAGGCCGAAGTCGACCACGCGGACGCGGCCCTCGAGGTCGACGAGGACGTTGCCGGGCTTGAAGTCGCGGTGGGTGAGACCGACGCGGTGGGCCGCGGCCAGGCCGCGACCGGCCTCGGCGAACACGGTGAGGATCTCCTGCGGGCTGCGCTCGCGGTCGGCGAGCCAGGCCGACAGCGTGACGCCGCGGACGAACTCCATGGCGATGAACAGCTCGTCGCCGATCGTGCCGGCCTCGTAGACCTGGACCACGTTGGGGTGCGACAGGCGGGCCAGCGCCTGCGCCTCGCGCAGCAATCGGGCCTGCAGGCGCTCGTCGTTGCGGTGGTGCGAGCGCACGACCTTGATCGCCACGCGCCGCTCGAGCACCTCGTCGTAGCCGGACAGCACGACGCCCATGCCGCCCTCCCCGAGCTCGCTGAGGATCGCGTAGCGGCCGATCCGGCGCGACTGGCGGATCGCCAGCGAGTCGTCGAGCGGAGCCGCGGCCCCGCGCACGCTGATGCCCGAGGTCTGTTGGGCCGTGATGCTGTCCTTGCGACCAGGCGGGGCCAGCGCCGTCTCCTCGATCGCGCTCGGCCGGGCCCGGGCGGTCACGTCGAGCGCCGGGGAGCGCCCGTCGGTGGTCGCGAGCAGGTCCACACCGGAGGGCCCGGTGCGCATGTCGTCCGGCGAGGGGGCACCCACCGCTGAGCACGGTACACGACCTCCGTCCCGCCCGGCGAGCGCGACCTCGCGCGCGAGCGCCCTCGCCCCCCTGCGCGCACCGGCCCACGCGCGGACCTATGCCCGCGCGAGATGAAGCTCTGTCCTTTCGGACATATGCTGGAGCAGACAGGCAACCGCCCGGGCAGGTCGCCAGATCTGCCCGGGCGGTCTGGTGGGGAGGGAACTCAGTTCTCGAAGCCGGTCGGGCACTTGTTCGTCAGGCCGAGCTTGAGGTCGCAGACCGTCTGCGCGAAGTTCGAGGTGAAGACGTCGCGCTGAATGGAGGTGTCGGGCTTGCGCAGGTCGTTGAGGTCGTTGGTGCTGAGGCTGCCGATGAGGGTGCTGAAGTCCGAGGCGGTGAGCCCGAGCTCAGCGGCGGCGCGGCGCAGCGTCACGTCCTCGTCGAAGGCGAGGAACACGGTCAGGACCGGCTCGATGTCGCCGTCGCTGGGCACGCCGGCGGAGTTGACGGCGGCGGTGAAGCGGGTGCTGTCGTCGACGAGCAGCTTGCGGAAGTCGGTGCGGGTCGGGAACAGGTTCTTGATCGCCTCGATCTCCTGGGCGTCGAAGATGCCGATGCCGCCGCCGTTGTCGATCTCGAACCGGAGGTCGTCGTCGACGGTGATCATGCCCTGGAAGTGACAACCCATGCAGGACACGCCGTTGACGACGATGCCGTCGGGCATGTTCTTGTCCTGCACGACCGCCGACGGGCCCTCGTCGATGCGGTTGCCGAAGGCGTCGACGAGCATGTACCCCTGAAGGCCGTTGGGGAGGGTGAAGATGATCTCGCCGCCGTCCTCCTCGAAGCCGAACGGATCGTCGAAAAAGTTCTTCACGCCGTCGTTGCCGGCGAAGTCGTAGCTGACCCAGTAGATCCGGTTGCTGGCGTCCTTGAACTCGTGGCGCTCGATCATGCGGTGGTTGAACGAGACGTCGGAGTTGTGGAAGCCGGCGCGCGCGACCTTGTTGGGGTTGTTCAGGATCTCCTCGTCGATGTTGGCCTGGACGTTGATGTTGAACTTGGCCTCGAGCTGGGCGCGGGTCTCCGGGATGTCGAGGATCGTGTGGTAGAGCGGCGGCTGGGAGGCGGAGGCGAGGAAGGCGTCGCCGGCCAGGACGAAGATCTTGGACTGGACGTCTTTCTTGATCTTGTCGGCGGTGTCCTGCAGGTAGTCGATGGCGTAGGGATCGAAGTCCGCGATCGTGTCCCACAGCGCGGCGTCCCACCCGTAGTCGCGGATGTCGATGCGGTAGATCAGCCGGTTCTCGGGGTCGATCGGGATCGGGGCGCGGATCCCGGGCTCGTCGGACAGGCTGTTGACGAGCTTGGCCAGGGCCTGGCGGTACACCTCGATCTGGTCGGAGCACCACCCGGTGTTGTAGAGGTGGACGAAGCTGAAGTAGCGCGTGAACTTCTGCTGCTCGAGCGGGACGTTGTTGCCGATGTCGCTGAGGATCAGCGTCAGCATCTCCTCGCGGGTGATGAACGGCTGATCGCTGCAGCTCGACTTGCCGGCGCACTCGCTGATCCAGCGCTCGACGACGGCGATGTCGGTGTCGGTCGGCCGCTGGGTCTCGGCGGCCGGCGGCATCGGCGAATTCTCGTCGATCATGCGGAGGAAGACCCGCGAGTCCTCGGGCCGACCGGGGACGACCTTGCCCTCCTTGATCAGGGCGTCGAGGTTGGTGATGTAGTTGATGCTGCCGGCGGGCTGGGGCGCCGAGCCGCCGTGACACTTGGCGCAGTTGTCGGTGAGGATCTTCAAGGTCGCCGGAGAGCTCTCCGAACAATGGGCGGGGACGATGCCGTCCGCGGGCTCGCCGGTGCTGCTGCCGCCGCCCTCGCTGCCGCCGCCGCCGTCGGTGCTCGGCCCGCTGTTCCCGTCGGTGCTCTCGGTGTCCTCGCCGCCGCCGCTCTCGCTGGGCAGGACGACGGTCTTACAGGCGCCGCCGGCCAGCAGGGCCAGCGCAGCGGCGGTGACGAGCGGGGTCGTGGAGTAGGATGAACGTTGAGACATGGTCGAAGGTGCTCCTGGAAGAGATGGCCCGTAGGACAGGTGGGGATCGCGGGGCCCGGGCCGGGGCGACGATCGCGGCCCTCGGGCCAGGTCAGAAGCGTGCGGACAGATACAGGCCCCCGTACGTCGGGGCGAAGGTCGGGGCGACGGAGACGCGCGACAGCTGCTCCATCTTCGCCTTCTTGAAGTCGGTCGCGCCGAGCGCGACCAGGGTGACGCCGAGCGCGACGCCGAGGACCCCCGCGACCGCGCCGGCGGCGGTCATGGTGTCGCCCTGCTTCTTCTGCGCCTCGAGCGGGGCGATGTAGTCGGGGTTGTCGTTGGCCTTGGGCAGCTCGCGGTCGGCGGAGCGGCTGAGGTAGATGCCGCCGGCCATGACGCCGAGGCCCGCGAGGCCGCCGGCGAGGAAGATCGAGCCGGCGATCAGCTCGCCGCGGGCGTTGCGGCGCACCGGGTTGGTGCGGCGCACGAGGTCGGGCAAGGCGCCGTCGGCCGCGGCGCGCAGCTCGGTGCTCCACGCGTGCATCGTCTCGACGTCGTCGGGGCTGACGCGGATGCCGTCGAGGGCCCCGCCGCTGCTGGCCGCCAGCAGCGCGTCGGCGCGGTCGACGTGGCGCAGGCTGGCCTCCCACTCGGCCTTGGCCTGGTCGGCGCTGCGCTTGCGCGCGAGCTTCTGCCGCGCGTCGGCGGCCGCGAGGTGCAGCACCGGGTCGCGCAGGGCCTCGGCCCCGCCGGCGAGCAGGCCGACCGCACCCTCGAGGTTACCGGCGTCGGACAGCTTCTGCGCCTGGTCCTGCAGCGGCGCGCGCTCGGCCTCGGCCTTCTCGACCTGGGCGCTGATCACGGCCTCGCGCGGCTGCGGCTTGGGCGCGGCGGCTTTCTTCTTGCCGCTCTTCTTCTTGCTGCTGCTCGGCCCGGGCGAGTCGTCGAGGACGATGTCGTCGTCGGCGGCCGGCTTGGCCGAATCGGTCTTCCATTCAGTCGTGGACTCCCCCGGCTGCGCGGCCCATGCGGGGGCCGGAGCAGCCAGGGACAATGCGATCCCCACCACCAGGAGCGAACGGCGCCCCTGCGATCGTACTGTCGACATGCGCTCTCCTTGAAGGCCGCGGGCACCCGCCCGGCGGCGACGAATGCTGCCCGACCGGCCGGCCTTGCATGCACATGCAAGGCTGGCGACGGCCGTGTCGGACCGCGAGAAATAGGATTGGCCATCCTGGCCTAAAAGACAGCCTCCCTGGCAGAGCACCCTCCGTGGCGCATGGGCGGGAACACCGCGGCGAACCGTGGAACCCCGACCCACACCTCGAGTAACGGGGCTCGCCCGATCGATCACTGCGGTTCGCCGAAAATTCGCGAACTTCCCGTCACGAGGGTATGGCGGCCTGTTCACGACCCGGGAGCGGGGCTGCGCCGGTCGGTCGCGAGCGCTGGGGGCAGGCGCCCGCGCCGCGATCGAGTGTGCACATTCACCGTTCCGCGACGGCGCATCCGATCATTTAGTAATTCGCATTACCAAACGATCGTTCGCACGCGGCGGCCCGCGCGTCGGCGGTCTCCTGCGATTCGCCGAGGTGGCGCCGGCGCTCGGCGGGCAGCAGACAGGCCTGTGTGGCCGCGACGAGGCGCGCGCGCAGATCGGCGTTCAGGCGCGGCCAGACGACGACGCGGCCGTCGGCGCCGGCCGAGGCCAGGCGGTCGCCGCGCGCGTCGAAGGCGAGCGCGTGCACGCCGGCGCCGTGGCCCGCGAGCACCTCGGGGCCGTCGTCGCCCTGCAGCGACCAGAAGTGGAGCTCGCCGTCGGCCGCACCGGCGGCGATCCACGCCCCCTGCGGATCCCAGGCGACGCTGTCGAGCGGCGCGCCGGCGCGTCCGACCTCGCTGCGCACCCCGGTGGCCGCCGCGATCCGCACCAGCGCCCTGCCCTCGCCCGCGACCGCGAGCGCGTCGCCGGCGGGGCTCCAGGCCAGCGCGCGCAGCGGCTGGCCCAGCTCGATGAACACGGTCTGCTCGACGCGCACCAGCACGAAGCCGGTCGCGGTCACGGCCGCCAGGCGCTCGTCGACCGGCGACCACGCCAGCGCGGTGATCGGCCCCCGGCCCTGCGCGGCGCGAGTCGGATCGGGCATGTTCTCGGAGACATGCCCTGAAGGCCAGATAGAAAAGCTGCCGTCGCTGCCGCCGGCGGCCAGGCGATCGGTGCGGGGGTCCCACGCGAGCGCGGGCACGGACCGGCGATCGACGGCCACGCGCCGGGTCGCGCCCGCGCCGACGGGCAGCCAGGTGATCGCGCCGGAGTCGTCGGTGATCGCCAGCTCCTGGCCGTCGGGGCGCCAGGCCAGCGCGAGCGCGGTGCCGGCGTGGTCGCGGCGGCGCACCGGACCGCCGTCGGCCGGCAGCAACCACACGCTGCGCACCCCGGCCGCCGCGAGCCGGGCGCCGTCGGGGCTCCACGCGACCGCGTGCACGGCCGCGCCGACGTCGTGCTCGCGCAGGGCCGCCGGCGTGAGCCGCCAGACCCGCGCGCTGCCGTCGTCGCTGCCGGTGACCAGGCGGACGCCGGTCGGCGCGAACGCCAGGGCCCGCACCGGGCCGGTGTGCCCGCGCAGCACGTACGGCCGCGCCGCGCCGCCGAGCCGCCACACGCGCGCGCTGCCGTCGTCGCTGCCGCCGGCCAGCCAACCTGTCCCGAAGGCCAGACTCGTGACGCCGCCGTCGCCGACCACCGCGAACACCCGGCGCGCGCGGCCGTCGACGCGCCAGACGTCGACCCCGCCGTCGTCGCGGCCGATCGCCAGCTGGCGGCCGGAGCGGTCCCACGCGAGCGCGCCGACGGCCGGGCCCCGATCGCCGATCGCCAGCGCGCGGCCCTCGGCGATCAGCCAGACCTCGCCGCGCGGCCCGGCCGCCGCCACCTGCGCTCCGTCCGGGCTCCAGGCGACGGCGGCGAGCGGGCCGCTGACGCCGCGCAGGGCGACGACGCGCCCGCCCGCCTCGAGCGAGACCTGCCCGCGCGCGTCGGTCCGCAGCTGCTCGCCGGCCGGGCCGCGCCGCGGGTCGAACGCGGGCGCGCGGGCGGACGCGCTCGCCGGGCCGCCGCTGGCGGCGAACCGGCGCAGCCCCCCGGCGGCGTCGACGGTCTCGATCGCGTGGCTGTCCCGAGGGACAGGCGCGCCTTCGCCCCGCTCGAAGCTGTCCCCAGGGACAGCCTCTGCGCCGGCCGGATCTTGCCTGTCCCCAGGGACAGCTCCACCCGTCGCCTCGACCCAGCGCACCGCCAGCACCGGCCCCTCGTGACCGCGCAGGATCGCCGCGCTGATCGGCTCGGCCAGCACCCGCTGCGCCAGCGCCCCGGGGTCGTCGAGCTCGCGCAGCAGCAGCGCCGCGGTCGTCGGGTCGCGCGGCAGCAGCGAGAACGCGGCGTCGCGGACCCGCAGCGCCTGGGCGTGGCGTTCGGCGGCCGCGCGCTCGGCCGCGAGCTCGTCGACGGGCGCGACCTCGCCGACGCTCGCCGGCGGCCCCTCGCCCGACGCGGCCGGGCCTGCCTCGGGCTGGGCCAGGCTCACCCCGAGCGCGACCAGCCCGGCGGCGGCCGCGGCCGCTCCGCCGGCGATCAGGACCGTCCGCCCGCGACCCGCCCCGGGCTCGCGGGCGAACCGCCGCGGCGGCTGCAGGGCGGCCAGGAGGTCGTCCATCGTCGGCCAGCGGGCGTCGGGCTTTTCGGACAGGCCGCGGGCGATCGCGCGGCGGATGCGCGGTGGCACGCGACTGTTGCGCGGAATCGGTGCGATCTCGACCTGCCCGAAGCGCGGAACCGAGCCGAACGGGCGCAGGCCGAACAGCCCCTCGAACAGCGCGACGCAAAAGCTGAACTGATCGGAGCGCGGCTCGGCGGCGCCGTAGCGCTGCTGCTCGGGCGCCATGTAGGCGGGCGTGCCGAGGATGCTGCCCGTGCGCGTCAGCGGCTCGAGCTCGTCGTCGAGGCTCTCGCCGGCATCGAGGGCGCAGGTGAGGCCGAAGTCGAGGACGCGGGCGCGGCCGCGGTTGTCGACGAGCACGTTCTCGGGCTTGAAGTCGCGGTGGAGCAGGCCCGCGTGGTGAGCCGCGGCCAGCGCCCGCCCGGCCTGCAGGTACACCGTGAGCACCGCGTGCCACGGCCGCGGGCGCTCGCGCAGCCAGGCCTCGAGGGTCACGCCCTCGATCAATTCCATGGCGATGTAGACCTGCTCGCCCCACGCGCCGACCTCGTAGATCCGCGCCACGTGCTCGTGCTCGAGGCGGGCCATCGCCCGGGCCTCACGCAGCAGACGGGCGCGGCCCTGCTCGTCGCCCTGGAGGTGCGGGTGCAGCAACTTGATCGCCACGCGGCGGCCGAGTTGGGCGTCGACGGCCGCATACACGACGCCCATGGCCCCCGCCCCGAGCCGCTGCTCGACGCGAAAACGGCCGATGGTGGTGGGCGCGGCGGGCTCGCCGAACAGTCGGCCCATGACCCGTGCGTGGAGACGATGGACGTCGACGTCGGCCCACGTGCCCGCACCTGCGCCGCGGGCGGACGGTGTGTCGGGCGGCGTGTGGGGCGGCGTGGACATCGTCGGATCGCGCTGAAGATAACAGGCGACGCGGCCCCGCGGGCGCCGCGATCGATGTAAGATCGAGGACGCCATGGACCCCGATTGGGAACTGCTCTCGGCCTGGCGTCGCGGCGATCGCGGCGCAGGAGAGCGGCTGGTGAAGCGACACTTCGGCGCCATCGCCCGCTTCTTCCGCAACAAGGTCTCGAGCGAGCACGACGCGGCCGACCTCGTCAGTCAGACCTTCCTCGAGTGCACCAAGGCGAAGGACGGCTTCCGCGGCGACACCAGCTTCAAGCGGTTCGTCTTCGCCATCGCGCTCAACGTGCTGCGGCTCTACATCCGCACCAAGCACAAGCGCCAGGGCGAGGCGCTCGACTTCGGGGCGCTGTGCGCCAAGGACCTGTCGCCGTCGTCGATGAGCTCGATCGTGATGCGCCGGCGCGAGGCCCAGTTGCTGGTGCTGGCGCTGCGAGAGATCCCGCTCGACCAGCAAATCGTGCTCGAGCTCAACATCTTCGAGGGCCTGTCGGGGCGCGAGATCAGCGAGCTGCTGAGCGTCCCCGAGGGCACCGTGCGCGGCCGGCTGCGCCTCGGAAAAGACCAGCTGCGGGCCCGCCTCGCCGAGCTGGCCCGTTCGCCGGCCGAGCTTCAGGCCACGCTCACCGACCTCGAAGGCTGGGCCGCCAGCATCCGCCGCGCCCTCGACCGCGACGACGGCGACGCCGGCCCGGCCGCGACCGGTTCGTGAGCGCGCGCGGCGGCGGCGGGTCGCGGCGGGCGTCGCCCCGCCTCCCGCGACAATAGCGGCGCGCTATAGTCGGGCCCCCCGAGGTCCCCCCGAATGAACGCCACCGGCACCCTCAGCCGTGCGACCCAGATCGTCTATCGCGTCGGCTCCCGCCACTCGAGCGAGGTCGACACGCTGACGCTCGACCCCGACGGGCGCGCGACGTGGAGCTCGCAAGGCCGGCAGTGCGAGGTGCAGCTGCCGCCCGAGGTCTACGGCGACGTCCTCGGCCGCCTGGCGCAGTACGGCTTCAAGGCGGCGACCGGCCTGCACGGCGACGCGATGGCCGACTACCAGCACGAGATCGAGGTGCTCGAGGGGCCGAAGAAGAAGTCGCGCTGCACCCTGCGCCTCGGCCACGAGTTCGGCACCTACCTCGGCGACGCGCCGACCGGCATGAAGGAGGTCGTGGCCCTGCTCGACCGCGTCGCCAGCCGCGTCGAGTCGGGCGCCGACCTGTCCGAATCGCCAGACGCGCTGATGGGCGCCCTGCTGCGCAACATCGACTTCCCCTACGTCAACCCGCACGGCGAGCCCGGCGCCTTCCAGCTGATCGACCCGCGCGGCGCCGTGCTCGCGGCCTCGGCCCTGCGGTTCGCCCTGCCGCACGCGAGCAACCTCTTGCCGTTCCGCGACGGCGACCGCTTCGGCTTCGCCCGCGCCACCGGCGAGGTCGTCATCGCCCCGGCCTACGCGCTGACGCTCGGCTTCAGCGAGGGCCTCGCGGCCGTGCGGCTCGAGGGCGGCTGGGGCTTCATCGACGTCCACGGCGCGCTCGTCATCCCCGCCGTCTACGCCGCCGCCGCCAGCTTCTCCGACGGCCTCGCGTGCGTGCAGCGCGGCGACCAGACCGGCTACTGCGATCGCAACGGTACGTTCGTGCCGGCCCCGCCGCAGGCCTCGCAGCTCGGCCGCTTCACCGCCGGCCGGGCCCCGTTCCGCGCGCTGTCGCGGATCGGCGTGCCCGCGTGGGGCTACATCGATCGCACCGGCCAGGTCGTCGTCCCCGCCGGCTTCGACTACGCCGGCGACTTCTGCGAGGGCCTCGCCTGCGTCCAGCAGGACGACCTGTTCGGCTTCATCGACGTCACCGGCGCCTGGGCCATCGAGCCGCGCTTCACCGACGCCGGCGACTTCCACGACGGCCTCGCCGCCGTCGGCGACAGCGGCCAGTACGGCTACTGCGACCGCAGCGGCACCGCCGCGGTCGACTTCCGCTTCCTCCGCGCCGGCAACTTCGCCGAGGGCCTGGCCCCGGTCGGCGTCGGCGCCAAGACCGGCTTCATCGACCGCGAGGGCCGCCTCGTCATCGAGCCGCGCTTCGACCTGGCCCAGAGCTTCAGCGAGGGCCTCGCCGCCGTCCGCATCGACCACCGGTGGGGCTACATCGACCGCGCCGGCCGCGTCGTCATCGAGCCGGTCTACGAGGGCGCGGGCCCGTTCGGCGACGGCGTCGCCTGCGTGCGCAGGTTCGCCGACCCACGCCCGGTGATCCATACCGGGTCGAAGAAGGTCATCATCAACATGGGCAAAAAGACATGACCGAAGCGCCAGATCCGCTGGCGCGCCTCGGCTGGGACGAACACGCGGCGAGCGCCTGGGCGGCCCACCGGGGCGACGGTAACCTGCCCGGCCGCGTCGCCGCCGAGCACCGCGGCGGCTACATCGTCCTCGCCGCCGCCGGCGAGCTGCGCGGCGAGCTGGCCGGCAAGCTGCGCAAGGCCGCCGCGAAGGACGCGATGCTCAAGCCCGCCGTCGGCGACTGGGTCGCGCTCGACGTCCACGCCGCCGCCGGCACCGCGACGATCCACGCCGTGCTGCCGCGCAAGACCGTCTTGACCCGCCGCGCCGCCGGCCGCGCCGCCGCCCCGCAGATCGTCGCCGCCGACGTCGACGCCGTCTTCATCGTCCACCCGCTCGACCAGCCGCCCAACCTGCGCCGGCTCGAGCGCTACCTCGCCATCACCCTGGCCAGCGGCGCCGCCCCGGTGCTGGCGCTGACCAAGGCCGACCTGGTCGAAAGCGCAGAACCTGTCCTTTCAGCCATACGCCCGCTGCTCGACAGGGTCGCCGGCGGCCGCCCCGTGCCGGTGCACGTGCTGTCGAGCGTCAGCGGCCAGGGCCTCGACGAGCTCGACGCCTACGTCGCCCGCCCGCAGACCACCGCGCTGATCGGCGCGTCGGGCGTCGGCAAGAGCACGCTCATCAACCGCTGGCTCGGCGAGGAGCGGCTCAGCACCGGCGGCCTGCGCGACGACGGCAAGGGCCGCCACACGACGACGCACCGCGAGCTGCTGGTGCTGCCGCGCGGCGGCCTCGTCATCGACACACCCGGCATGCGCGAGCTCGGGCTGTGGAACGCCGACGAGAGCGTGCCCGAGGCGTTCGCCGACATCGCCGCGGTCGCCGAGGGCTGCCGCTTCCGCGACTGCACCCACGCGCACGAGCCCGGCTGCGCGGTCCAGGCCGCCGCCGCCGCCGGCGCGATCGAGCCGGAGCGCCTCGACAGCTACCGCAAGCTGGTCGCCGAGCTCGCGTCGCTGGCCCGCGACCGCGAGACCGCCGCCCGCAACCGCGCGCGCCGGGCCGACCACCGGGCGCTGCGGTCCTATTACAAAGATCCACGGACCCGCGGGCAGCGCGACTGACAGGCGCCCGGTTCGTGCGCTCGCCAGCGCGGGGCCTGTGGCGATCGTCGAGCGGGCGGCCGAGGGGCGGCGCGGCAGGTCCCTCCGTGCCGCCGCCCGCCGCCCGCTCGGGCCGCGACACCCGCGCCGCTTTACAGTCGTCGGCATCGGCGTTGAACTGGGGGCCATCAGCCAGGCGGCGGCGACCGCGGAATGCCGGCCCTGCTCGCCGTGTTGTCCCGAGACCGTCCATGCGTCTGCGTCCTTTGCCCTCGCCACGCCTCGCCCGCGCTCGCGTGGCCTGGGCGATCGCGCTGGGCCTCGCGGTCGCGCCCGACGCCGCAGCCGCACCGGCGCCGCGCCCTTTGCCGGCAGCGGGCAACGCCACCGCGGCCGCCGCCAGAGCCGTGCGTCCTTCGGTCGACCTCGAGCCCGACGGCGGCGGACGGCTGAAGCACCGCGGCCACGGCTTCACCGCGATCATCTACCCCGACGGTTCGGTCGAGTTCCGCGATCACGGCGGCACCGCGGACATCAATCTTTTCGGCCTCGATCTGTGGCGCCAGCGCTTCCGCGAGCCCGAGCCCGAGCGTCACGCGCCGATCTGGATGGGCGTCATCCACGATCGCCTGTGGCCGGTGCGCGGCTTCGGCCCGGCGCCGGTCCTCGCCGGCGTCGGCGGCCGCTTCGGCGGGCTCGCCGACGGCCGCCGCAAGGACCGCCACAAGAGCGCCAAGCAGGCCTTCCTGCTGGCCACCGAGCAGCTGCGGTTCCGCCTCGCCAACGCCTGGTACAAGCAGCGCCTGCACAGCGAGCTGGCCGACCTCGGCGGCCAGCTGCTCGAGGTGTGGCGCGACACCAAGTTGCCGCTGGCCGAGCGCAAGCGCCGGATCTTCGAGCGCTGGGAGGAGTGCGAGGACGCCACCACCACCCGCCGCACCGAGATCGACGCCATGCGCCTCGAGGTCGCCCGCACCGCCCGCGCCAAGATCGAGGCCTTCGTCCGCCAGGTCGCCCCGTACGGCTCGTCGCAGGCCTACACCGAGGCCGAGCTCGACCGCTTCAACGCCCGCCGCGCCGGCAAGGCCCGCTTCCGCCCCTACGACGCGCCCATCGCCATCGAGGACGTGACCGCCGAGTCCGAGCTCGGCACCGCCGCCGAGAAGCCGCCGCCGCTCCCGCCCGAGCCGCCGCCGCAGGAGCCCGCGAACCCGCCGCTCGGCCCCGCTCCCGGCCCCGTCTTCTCGCCCCGACCATGACCTTCGAGGCATGCCCGATCGGGCATGTCATGGAGAGCATGTCGTCTCGGACATTCTCCCAGCGACATGTGCGGACGCGCAGGCGTCGAGACACGCATCACCCTTCGCTCGCACGCGCAGATCCACCCTGTCCGCCCGGACATCCACGCCCCGCTCTCGCGCCATGTCCCTCCGGACATGTCCTTCTCGCCACGCGCAGCGCTCGCCGCGGCCGCCCCGGTCGAGCCCGCTCGTCGCATTCCGCGCGGTCGCCCCGGGCGCCGACGCGGACCCGCGTACGCCCGCGCGACGGCCCGCGGGGCCGCGCGTGAGGCAGCAGCGTGCTATCCCGAGCGCGCGAGGGAATGGGCAGTCGGCCTGCGCCGTTGTCGCGATCTCCTCGCCCCGTCGTCATGAGCGCCCGCATCGACCTCCTCGTCACTCTCGGCCTCGGCCTCTTCGCCTGCACCGCGCCCGCGGCGACGCCCGCGCCCGCGCCTGCGCCGGCGAAGGCCGAGCCCGCGTCGACGCCACCCCCGCCGCCGCTGCCGCCGGCCGCCGAGGACGCCACGCTCGCCGCTCGCCTGGCCGAGGCCAACACCCCGCCCGAGCTGCTCGAGCGGGGCGCCGCCGCCAAGATCTGGGGCGACCACGCCGTCGATCGCGGCATCAACCCGTTCTACCTGCGCGGCGACTTCGACGGCGACGCCGCGCCCGACTACCTCGTCAGCGTCGTGCCCAAGCTCGGCGGCGGCGCGCTGCCGCGGCTCGTGGTCCTGCGCGGCGGCGGTCGACCGGCGGTCTGGCTCGACGACGATCCCGGGGCCGGCCTCACCCTGCCCGCGCGCGACGCCTGGTACGTCCACGACCGCGGCACCTCGGTCCCCGCCGGCCCCGGCGGCAAGGCCCCCGCGCTCAAGGGCGACGGCATCGTCATGATGAAGCTCGAGTCCTCGAGCGCCCTCGTCTACTGGGACGGCTCCCGCTTCCGCAGCCACTGGCTGTCGGACTAGCTAGGCCCGTCCGCCGCCGGTCCTGGCGATGCGCCGGGATCGCCTACTTCGTCTCGCCTTTTGGCGTGAAGTCCAGGCTCGCGGAGTTGATGCAGTAACGCAGACGTGTCGGCTGCGGACCATCGGGGAACACGTGCCCCAGGTGTCCGCCGCAGCGGCGACACAGGACCTCGATCCTGCGCATCCCGTGGCTGGTGTCCACGCGCTCCTCGATCGCCGAGCGATCGACCGCGTCGAAGAAGCTCGGCCAGCCGCAGCCGGAGTCGAACTTCGTCCCCGCGTCGAACAGCAGCGCCCCGCAGCCGGCACACAGGTAGCGGCCGGGCGCCTTTTGATCCCAGTACGCGCCGGTGAAGGCCCGCTCGGTCCCCGCCTGTCGCAGCACGCGGTACTGCTCCGGGGTCAGCGTCGCTCGCCACTCGGCGTCCGTCTTCGTCACCTCTCGTTCGGCCATGCGCGCACCATAGCGCGTTCGCGGCCGCCAGCCGCTCTCGGGCGCTCGCCCACGCGAGGTTCGTCGCCCCCGCCGATTCTGCGTTGCAAGCCCTCGGGCCGGCCTCTACCGTGGCTTCCGAGGAGGCGACGTGGTGTCACGATCACTACCGACAACCCTGGCCGCGCTGATCCTGGCCGCGCCGATCATCGGCTGCGGCGGAGGCGGCGGCGGGAACGACGACGCCGGCGCGACCGCGGGCGAAACCGATGGGTCCGGCGCGACCGAGGGCACCGCGGGCACCGCTCCGACCGAGGGCGGCGGCACCGACACCAGCGCCGACACCGAGGGTCCGGCCCCGGTCTCGTGCGACGACGGCCCGCAGCCGGGTCCGATGCCGCGGCTCGTGCGGCTCACGCACCGGCAGTACGACCTCACCGTCGCCGACCTGTTCAAGACGACCTTCGACCCCAGGCCCTCGGCCGAGTTCCTCGCCGATCCTGCGGTCGCCGGCTTCGACAACAACGCCGTGCAGATGGTCGTCAAGGATCGACTCGGCCGCGACTATCGCCGCGCCGCCGAGCGCCTCGCCGGCGAGGCCGTCGCGCCCGACGTCCTCGCCGGCATCTTGCCGTGTCAGCCCGAGGGCGACGGCTCGCAGTGCGCCGCCCAGTTCGTCGCCGAGTTCGGCCGCCGCGCCTTCCGGCGCCCGCTCACCGCCGCCGAGCGGACCACCTACGCCGGCCTCTTCACCCAGGGCCAGGGCCTCTACCCCGAGGGCACCCCGTTCGAGCAGGGCATCCGCTTCATCATCGAGGCCATGTTGCAGTCGGGTCACTTCCTCTACCGCGTCGAGCTCAGCGACGCCCTTGACGGCGAGGTCATCCCGCTGAGCGGCTACGAGGTCGCCTCGCGCCTGTCCTACCTGTTGTGGGGCAGCATGCCCGACGACGTCCTGCTCGCCGCCGCCGAGGCCGGCGAGCTCGACACCCCCGCCGGCCTCGAGGCCCAGGCGCGGCGCCTGCTCGACAGTCCCAAGGCCGAGGCGCCCGTGGCCGACTTCCACCGCCAGTGGCTCGAGCTCGACAAGGTCGACAACCTGCAGAAGAACACCGACCTCTACCCCGAGTTCACCGGCGCCCTCGCCGACGCCATGCGCGAGGAGACGCAGCAGTTCGTGCGCCACGTCGTGTTCGAGCTCGAGGGCGACTACGCCGCGCTGCTCACCGCCCCCGTCACCTTCGTCAACGCCGAGCTCGCGGCCCTCTACGGCGTGCAGGGTGAGTTCGGCGCCGAGTTCACCGAGGCCGCCCTCGACCCGCAGCGGCGCGCCGGCCTGCTCACCCAGCCGAGCTTCCTCGCCACCCACGCCTACCAGAGCTCGTCGTCGCCGATCTTCCGCGGCGCCTTCGTGCAGAAGCAGATCCTCTGCACCCCGCCGCCGCCGCCGCCCGGCGGCATCGATCCCAACCTGCCGCCGCCGGGCGACGACATCGTCACCACCCGCGATCAGGTCGAGGCCCACACCCAGCTCGACCCGTACTGCGCCGGCTGCCACAAGAGCATCATCAACCCGCCCGGCTTCGCCTTCGAGCACTACGACGCGCTCGGCAAGTGGCGCGACCTCGACAACGGCGCCCCCGTCGACGCCAGCGGCGAGCTCGTGTCCGGCGCCTGGGTATTCTCGTTCACCGACGCCGTCGACATGGTCAACCAGATCGCCGAGTCGGACAACGGCACCCGCTGCTACCTGACCAACTGGTTCCGCTACGGCTACGGCCGCGACGTCGCCCCCATCGATCGCTGCACGATCGACGCCCTCGACGCCGAGCTGGCCGCCTCGGGCTACAACATCAAGGAGCTGCTGGTGTCCCTCACGCTGACCCGTACCTTCCGCTTCCGCGCGGTGGAGGAGTGATGACCATGAGACGGCGGAACTTCCTGCGAGGCGCGTGCGGAGTCGCGGTCGCGCTGCCCTTCCTCGAGTCGCTGAACTGGCGCCGCTTCATCAAGACGGCCCACGCCGCCGAGCCCGGCGGCAAGCGGCTCGTCGTGTTCTTCATGTGCAACGGCGTCAACATGGAGACCTTCTTCCCGGCCGCGCCCGGCCCGCTGTCGGCGGCCTCGCTGATGGGCACCGGCCTCGAGCCGCTGGCCGACCACGCCGGCAAGCTGCTGATCCCTCGCGGCATGCACATGGTGCCCAAGGGCTGGGGCCAGGACGCCGACACCCCGGGTGACGACCACGCCAAGGGCATGGGCCACAAGCTCACCGCCGAGGCGCTGCACCCCGACACCCTCTACTCCCGCGGGATCTCGATCGACCAGTTCGCCGCCCAGCAGCTCAACACCGACGGCGCCCCGGCGATGACCCTCTCGGTCGGCTGGCGTCACACCAACTGGCTCGGCCACATCTCCTACGCCGGCTCCAACACGCCGGTCACGCCCGAGGGCAACCCGTGGCTGACCTACCAGGACCTCATGGGCCTGGGCGGCCTCGACGAGGCGGTGAAGATGCAGATCGCCGCCCGCCGCCAGAGCGTGCTCGACCTCGTCGAGGAGGAGTTCAAGGCGCTCAAGGCCAAGAACCTCAGCCAGGCCGACGTCACCAAGCTCGAGATGCACGCCGACTCGATCCGCGACCTCGAGGTCGACATGGTCGGCAACGGCCTCATCGAGTGCGCCCTCGACCCCGCGCGCGCCGCCGAGATCGAGGCCATCGACCCCAACAGCGTGCTCGAGGACTGGCAGTTCAAGACGATCGGCCAGATGCAGCTCGACATCCTCGCCATGGCGATCGCCTGCGGAGCCACCAGCGCCGGCTCGATCCAGTTCGCCTCCGGCTCGGGCGGCCCGATCTACAAGTGGGACGGGATGAACCACGAGTACAACCACCACAAGCTGTCGCACGGCAACACCAAGGACGACGACTCCGGCGAGGAGGTGGCGGGTTACCTCGACATGATCGCCCAGATCGATCGCTGGCACGCGGAGCAGTTCAAGCACCTGCTCGACCGCCTGTCGGGCTACAGCGAGGGCGACGGGACGGTGCTCGATCACAGCGCGGTGGTGTGGTTCAACGAGCTGTCCGACGGCAAGGCCCACTCGTACCTCGACCTCCCGATCATCATCGCGGGCGGCGCGGGCGGGTACCTCAAGCAGGGGCACTACATCGACCTCATCAACGGGCAGGACCCCTGGGTCCAGTCGCATCCGCACAACCGGCTGCTCATCACGCTGCTCAACGCCGTCGGCTGCACCGACAACGGCGGGCCGATCACGCAGTTCGGGCGGGCCGGGCTCGAGCCGGGCGAGTACGCCGAGCTCCTGGCCTGACACTCGCGGCGTGCGTCGTTCGTGCGCGACGCGCGGCACGCGACGCGGGATGGAGGGCAATGTCCAACGTCCTCCTCTCAGGCGATTCCCCGGGCGAAAGGTTCTGCGCGACCAAACGCATCTCGAGCTGCAGGCGGAATCTGTGTCGACTGTCCACCTCGCACTCTCATGCGATCTATTAGCGACACGTGAGAAATAGACAGGTTGCGCAGGTCGCAGCATATTGGCTGCATTCACCACCGCATGTCATGGTTCCCGTCGCCACACCATTCGCGTGGCGGTAGGAGATTCTCTGAACATGGTGTTGTCTAGTTCGACGAGGAATTGGGTCGGCCTGTGTGCGCTCTTGTCGTTCGGATGCGGCGACGACGAGGGCACGCACGAGGGGGAACCGACGGAGATTCAATGTCATGACCCGGAACACACAGTGTTGTGCTACCGGGAGGCCGCGACGTGCACCACGCTGTCCACCACCCCGGAGCAGGCGTGCTCCCTCTACCACTATGCTACCAAAGACAAGGCCGGTGAATTCCCGTACGCCGAGTTCGCCGGACACTGCGACGAGAGCGCAGGAGAGTTCTACCCCACGCCGCCGTGCCTGTGCGACTACGGGGATTCCCCGCCGACGGCGGATATCTGCATCCCTGTCGACGACGGCGGCGGCAGCGGTTCCCCGACCACCACGGCCGACCCGACCGGCGACCCCGTGCTGGAGAAGTACGTCTGCTCGCAGGTCGCGCAGTCGACATGCCGCGAGTACGACTACCTGGATTTACCGGACCCGCCCAACGACAAGCAGTGCTGGGTCCACGATCAGTTGTCTGACAATCACAAGCCGTGCGTCGACGCCTACTCGATCGAGGAGGCCGAGATGAAGTGCGCCAGCTTCTGCTCGAAGGCCGAGGCGTGGGGTAAGGCCGAGTACATCGACGCCTACAACGAAGACGACACGACGGGCGATCCGAAGGATTGGGTCACGCCGGCCATGGACTGCGTCATCGACGGCGATCCACACGTCGTCAGCCTCAAAGATCCGCTCGACATCTGCGTGGAGGAGGACGTGTATCCCCTGCCCGAGTGGGACGGCGCATCACCGTTGGTCATCGTCGAGCTCTCCGCCGCGCTGACCACCTTGAACGGCGGCTCCACCGCCCTGCAGGACGTGACGGGCTACATCGGCTACCAGGTGACGAACTGCGTCAGCGGCGTCTGCGACATCACGATCGACGCCCTCGAGGGCATCCAGACCGACGTCGCCGGCATCTTCACCGCCGCCGACGGTAGCCGGACCGACTACGCGATCGAGGGCCTCGACTTCCGGCTGATCCAGACCTGGCGCGGCAAGCTGAACGAGGCCCGCGGCACCGTGACCTTCCCCGACAGCCCGTTCGTCGGCAACGTCAGCGCCGAGGCCTACTCGATCGGCGGCGTCCCGATGGGCGACTGGAAGACCACCGCCATCGTCGAACAGGCGGTCGGTTCGCTGCGCAACAACACGTTGACCCTCAACCTGACCGTCAACCTCACAGACGGCGTCTTCCTCGTCTCTCTTCAGACGATGTGACCCTCAGGAGCGACCATGATTGCCAACAAGCTGTATCTCCCCGTCGGGCTGATGGGCCTGGCCCTGACCGCCTGTCCGAGCCCGCCCGATCCGAACGCCGGTAGGCCACTCCAGGTCCAGTGCTACGACCCCGCCGAAACCAAGCTGTGCTGGTCCGAGCGGCTCAATTCGGACTGCGGCGGCAAGAACTTCAGCGCCCAGGAAATCTGCTCGAAGACCCTCCACGGCGATCTCGATCACACCCAGGACTATCCGGACGCCGAGTTCTCCGGGCACTGCGTCCCCGAGGTCGGCGACGACTACCCGACCCCCCCGTGCATGTGCAGCTACGAGAATGGTCCGCCGGACGGCGAGGCGTGCGTGGAACTCACCGAGGACCCGGACCCGACCGACGGCGTATTCCTCACCACCTACGTCTGTTCACGGGTCGCGGCCGACACCTGCCGAGAGGTCGACTACGTCGACCCGGACCTGAAGATCGACCCGAACCTCGAGTGGTGCTGGCAGCCGCCTTATGTCCCGCCCACCGAATTGCCGTGCGTCCAGGCGTACGACGAGACGGAGGCCCTCGAGAAGTGTGAGTCCTTCTGCGGCAAGGCGCAGACCGACCACGCGAACGACCTGGCCGCGCACAACAAGGACATTGACCAGAGCCACGGCGGCGTCGGCAAGTTGCAGTTCGAGACCCCGCAGTTCGAGTGTACGATCGACGGGGACCCGCACGTCCTCAGCGTCTGGGACCCAGTCAACGACGGCGAGTGCTTCTACGAAGACGCCTACCCCTACCTCACGTGGGGCGGGACGACCGGCCTGTTCGCCGCGCAGGCCTCCTCGACGTTCACGATGAACGGCGGCTCGGCCGGCAACCAGACGATTCTGGCCACGATCGGGTACGAGATCACCAACTGCGTCAACGACATCTGCGACGTCACGATCGACGCGCTCGAGGGTGTCCAGTCCGACATCTCCGGCATCTTCACCGCCGCCGACGGCTCACAGACCACCTACACGCTGGCCGACCTCGACTTCAGCCTCAAGCAGACCGTGAGGGGCCGGTACTATCAGGCTCGGGGGACCATCGTGTTCGCCGACAGCCCGTTCGTGGCCAACGTGCGGGTCGGCTCGGCGACCATCGGTGGGACGGCGATGGGTACGTGGGATCAGCTCGCCGTCGTCGAGCAAGCTGTGGGCTCGCTGCGCGGCAGCTCGCTCGTGCTCAACCTGACCGTCAACCTGACCCAGGGTGTGTTCCTGATCTCGTTCCAGACGATGTAACCTTGTGTGGAAGCGCACAAGGTGTGCGCGAGGCGGTCCTGCCACGGGTGCTAACCTGGTGCCCGTGGAGCTCGCATTGCTCGCACGCTCCGGCTCTCGCATATTCCTCCGCGGTGCGGTCCTTGCGGCCGTCGCGACGGTCACGCTCCAGACCGGCTGCGGTGATTGGCGCGACGGGCTCGAAGTCTGGCACGGCGAGCACATCGACTTCTACCACGATCCCACGTTCGAACTATGCGGAGGCACGCGGGCGTATGTCGACGCGTACGTGCCGTTCGTCGCCACCGAGCTCGGGCTCGCGGTCCCCGAGGGCATCGCATTCGCCTGGCTCGACGACCAAGCGTACGAGGATTTCGACGCGTGCGCCGAGACCAGCGGCTGCCAGACGGGGCGGCGCGCCCTGAGTCGAAGGCCGGTGTTCCTGCACGAGGTCGCCCATGCCGTCGCCCAGGTCCACGGGCTGAACGAGCAACCCTTCTTCACCGAAGGTCTGGCCAAGGCCCTCGACTGGTTCGAAGATTTGGTGGTCCCGAGCCAGTGGGTGGCGATTCCGGTCGGAGAGGAGAAGCTGCCGGATCCGCGACCGACGATGGAGCTCCCCCGCATCGACATCCCGTACGCCGGCCCGGGCAGCTTCGTGATGTTCTTGCTCGCGCGGCACGGCGCCGCTCCGTTCGTGGCGTTCACGCGTGCTCTCGGGACCTCGACCGACCTCGCCACGATCCGCCGACAGTTCCGCGCAGCCTACGGGCTCGATCTCGACCACGAGACGGCAGAATACATGCAGTTGACGCCGGACGCGGCAAGCACTGCGGCACTTGAGTGCGTCGCCGACTCGGTGCGCCCGTACGATTGCGCGATGCCGGAGATCGCCTGGGAGTCGCCCGATGCCTGGTCGCACACACAGCAGATGGACTGCGCGGACGAGGCCGTCGTCGGCGGCTCGAGCGCGGACTGGACGTGGCCGAGCCTGCACGCGGTGACGCTCGAGGTGCCGATGACCGGCACGTACACCATCGCCGCGACCGGCGACGGCGACTTTCAGGCCCAGCTCGGCGCGTGCTTCGGCTGCCCATGGCAGCACGCCGCGGTCACGCTGCGCGCGGGCGGTCAGGAGACCGTTCACCTCGAGGCCGGCTCGTATTACGTGCGCATCCGGGTGGACGACGGTTCGGCTCCGGAGGTCCGGTTCACGCTGAACCGGACCCCATGACGTGCGCAGTGTGACCGCGCACGCGTCCGTGCGCCGAGCGCCGCCGACGTCGTGCTAGCATTCGCCGGGTTCATGGTCGTACGCTCGAGCGCAACTGCCCGTCGACTGTTCCTTTCAGCGCTCCTCGCTCCGGGGCTGGGTTGCGACGATTGGCGCGACGGGCTCGACGCGTGGTACGACGGCGAGAACCTGACGTATTACAACAGCCCGTCGCTGGTGGCGTGCGGCGGTACGCGCGCTCACGTCGATGGTTTCGTGCCGTTCGTCACCGGCGAGCTCGGCCTCTCGCCGCCGGCCGGCATCGCCTACGTCTGGCTGGACACCGACGACTTCGCCGACTCCACCTGCGACCCGGAGATCGCCAGCGGTTGCGCGCACGGGCGCCGCGCGCAGAGCACCAGTCCAACGCACCTCCACGAGCTCGTCCACGCCGTGACGTGGGCGCACGGGATGAATCGCCTGCCGTTCTTGACCGAGGGGATCGCCGTCGCCTATGAAGGGCCGCTCGGTTGGCCCCCGGTCGGCGAGGAGCTCTCGGACCCGCGTCCGGTCATGACCGTCCCAGGCTCCGAGGTGCCGTACGGCACCGCTGGCGCATTCGTGCAATTCCTGCTGTGGCGCCACGGTCCGGCGCCGCTGGTCGACTGGGCCCAGCAAACCGCGGCAGGCGACGACCTGGCCCGGATCGCCGCCCTGTTCGCCGACGCCTACGGGCTCGATCTCGACGACGAGGTCGAGGCCTTCCGGAGCACGTGGTCGTGCGGCGACGACCCCCTGCCCGTGCGTCCGTACGCCTGCGCGGCGCCGACGATCCCGTGGACGACCCCGGAGACGTGGACGCACACGCAATCGATGGACTGCAGCCGCGACGACGTCGTCGGCGGCTTCAGCCCGTTGTACGCTTGGCCTAGCGCGAGCGCGGTGACCCTGGACGTCGACCACCCCGGGCCGTACACGCTGGTGGTCGAGAGCGACGGCGACTTCACGGTCCGGCTCGCCCCGTGCTTCGGATGCCCGTGGGACGGGCAACAAGTCGTGCTGCGAGAGCGCGGCGCCGAGAGCCTGGAGCTCGCGCCGGGGCGGTACTACCTGCAGATCCAGGCCAACTCCGACGAGGCCCCCGAGGTCACGGTCTCGCTGCAGTGACGCCGGGCGCCCGCGATCACCGCCTACTTGTGAGTCACCGCCGCCTCATGGCCGGCCTGACATCGAGCGGGCCCTTCCCTGAAGGAATTGGTGTGCACATTCGGCCCCGTATTCCTGCTGCGCAAGATTCGGCGCAGCATGACCGCCGGTGTGCAACATCACGGAAGCTGCAAATTGCTCGGGGCGGGTCGCGTGGTACTTTTCGCGCGAGCGTGTTGCGATGAATCGCTGTTCACGAGAGGACACGACATTCGCCGGGGCTCGCCGGTCGCTCGTTGTCGCGCTCGGTCTGCTGGCCGGCTGCGGCGATTGGCGCGACGGCCTGTCGCACTGGGACGGCGAGTACGTCGATTACTACGCCAGCAGCGCGATCGAGGTGTGCGGCGGCACGCCCGCGCACGTCGACGGCTTCGCCCCGTTCGTCGCCGCCGAGCTCGGATTGCCCGCGCCCGAGCTCCTTGCGTACTCATGGCTGCGCGACGGGGGCCTCGACGAGGGCGACTTCGTCGGCGCGCACTGCGGCGAGGGCGAGATCGGCTGTCAGGAGGGCCGGCGAGCGATGGGCAACAGTCCGCTGCAGCTGTCGCAGATCGTGCACGCGATCGCGGAGCTGCACGGCGTCGACGCCCAGCCGTTCCTGTCGATCGGCCTGACCCGCGCATACGACTGGTTCGGCGGCACGGTCGTCCCTAGCCGGTGGGTGTACCGCCTGGGCGAGATCGTGGGATCCGACGAACTCCGCGATCCGCTGGAAGAGCTCACGCGGACGGAAGACGCACTCCACTTCCCGACCGCCGGGAGCTTCGTCATGTTCTTGTTGTCGCGCCACGGGCCTGCGCCATTCCTCGAATGGTCGCGCGGCGTCGGCAGCTCCCGCGACCTGGAGCGGCTGCGCGACGGCTTCCGCGCGGCTTATGGCGTCGAGCTCGACGCCGAGGCCAAAGCCTATCAGGCGGGGCCAGTATGCCAGGCGGACGCCTTCCCCATCCGTGCCTATGATTGCGTCATGCCCGAGATCCCGTGGGCCAGCGGCGACCGGTGGTCACACACGCAGAGCCTGGACTGCGCGAGCGCCGAGGTGATCGGTGGCTTCGATCCGGAGGTTGCCTGGCCGAGCCTCCGCTCCGTCACGATCGAGATCCCCGAGTCACGAACCTACACGATGACTGTCACTGGCGAAGGCACGGTCGCGGCCCAGCTCGGCGCATGCTTCGGGTGTCCGTGGGATGGGCGCGAGCTCACCATCGAGGAGAACGGCTCGCATACCGTCGAGCTGGCGGCAGGCACCTATTACCTGCGCATGAAAGGCATCGCCGAGACGCCGACGACGCTCACCGTCACGCTCGAGTGACGTCGTCGAGCGCGGCCAGCGGCGCCTCGTCGGCGATCACCCTCGCCAAGGCCGCCAGCAGCTCCGGCTGCGGGTGCCCGTCGCGTCGCGCCCGCGTGACGGGGCACAGCTCGGGCGCATGGGCGAACGCGTAGAAGTACAGCTCGCAGCGCTGCGCCGTCCCCTCGGACGCCTCCAGCGCTCGTCCTCGGCTCCGATGGTTGGATGTCCCTTGGGACAGATTACCAGTGCATGGTCGACGGCCAGGGCTGGCCGCCGACCAGACGCTTTCTCGCGTCATTACGGCACCTCCGCGGCGGGCGAGATCCGGTGCACTTGTGGACATGAACTTCAAGACATGCCTTTTGAGGCATACCCGGACCGTCCACGGAATCGCGCTGGCGCGCGGGGGTCCTCCAAGCGCGACCGCCAGGACCGGTCGCCCGCCATCACCGCCTACTTGTGATTCACGGGCGGACGGCGCCCACGCCATCACGCGCCCGGCCGCACCCACGCCACGAACGCGTCGAGCGCCGCCAGCGGAGCCTCGTCCGCGATCACGCGGGCCAGCGTCGCCAGCAGCTCCGGCTCCGCGTGGCCGTCCTGGCGGGCCCGGGCCACGTTCGCGGCCAGCTCCCAGCCGGGGGAGCGCACCCCGCTGGTCAGCATCTCTCGCAGCTGCGCCAGCGCGTCGGAAACGACCTCGGGCGCGTGCGCGAGGGCGTAGAAGCACAGCTCGCAGCGCAGCGGCGACCCGGCCTCCGACAATGCCAGCGCTCGCGCCAGCAGCTCGCGCCCCTCCGCGCCGCGTCCGTCTGCGAACAGCAACCTGGCGAAGTTGCCGAGCAGGTTGGCGTCCTCCGGATCGGCCGCGAGCGCGCGGCGGTACAGCGCCTCGGCGCCGGCGACATCGGCGAACGCCGCCACGCGGAAGTTGGCGTAGTTGCCGAGGTGGTGCGCGTCGTCCGGCGCGGCCGCGATCGTCGCCTGGTAGCACGCGTCGGCCCGCGCCCGATCGCCGCGCACCAGCGCCAGGAAGTTGGCGAAGTTGCCGCGGTGATCGGCGTCGTCCGGCGCGGCCGCCAGCGCCTGCTCGTAGTACGTCTCGGCGAGGTCGTGCTCGCCGCACACGTCGCTCAGGAACGCCGCGAAGTTGCCGAGCATGTCCGCGTGGTCCGGCGCGTCGGCCAGGAACTTCTCATAAAAACCGCGCGCCAGCGGATTGCCGGCCGAATGCAGCGCCGTGGCGAAGCTCGCCAGCCGCGGCGAGTCGACCGGCAGCGCCTCGGCGAGCAGCGCGAACAACGGGTCGCTCGCGGCGGCCGGCGCCGTGTGTTCGCGCAACCGCGGGAACAACGACCCCAGCGACGCCCCCGTCGGCTCGACCACGATCGCCACCCGCAGCAGCGCCAGCGCGCGGGCCCACGCCTGCGCCTCGATCGCCGCCTCGACGCCGCGGAGGATCGCCCGCGCCTCGAACCCCGCGTCGACCAAAAGCTCGCGCGCCAGCGCCACGTGGGCCGCGTGCACCGGCCCGCGCTCGCTCGCCTGTTCGTGCAACGCCAGCCGCGGGTGCTGCGGGATCGGCCCCGACAGCGCGATCGCCTCGTCCGCGAACGCCTCGCGCGCCGCCTCCTCGCGCGCCGCCGTCAGCTCGTCCTCGCCGAGCGGCAGCGGACCGTACACCACGCGCGCCGGCAGCTCCGCGGCGCGACAGCGGCGCAGCAGCTCGGCCGTGCCCGCGACCTGCTGCTGATTGAGCGCCGTCAACACCACCACGCGATCGGCGAGCGCCCGCACCACCCGCTCCGCCGCCCGCGACAGGCCCGCCGGGCCGTCGACCAGCACCACGTCGGCGATCTCGGCGGCCTCGATCCGGCGCCGGAGCTCGTGCAGCGCCGCCGCGCGCTCGCCCTGCGGCCACGCGTCCAGACGATCCCAGTACGCGGCGTCGAGCCGGCCCGCCCGCAACACCCGCAGCGTCCCCGCGATCGTCGCGCAACATCCTGCCACCGCCGCGGCTTCCGGCACCCCCGCCGCCATCCACTCCACCAGCCCGTCGCCGTCGCCGCCGGCCAGCCGCGACAACCCCGGCGCCTCGAGATCGGCGTCGACGAGCAGCACCCGCAGCCCACGCGCCGCGAGCACGCGCCCGACGCCCAGCACCGCCAGCGTCCTGCCCACACCGCCATGGGCCGACCAGAACGTGATGAACGGCGCCACCTGCATGCCTGCGACCCCTTCTACCCGCGTGCGCCCGGCGCCGCACGCCGCCCGGGCGCCCGCGCGGCGTGCGGTTTCACCCGTCGCGCCCCGCCGGCCCGCCCGGCCCCGACGAGCCCGACCGCGTCTTTACGGACATGTCCTTTTCGCCATGAGCGCACCCATGTCGGCTATGGTTCAAAGGACATGTCCTTTTCGCCATGACTGAAATCACATGTCCACCGAAGCATGTCTCATCGCCACGCCCAGGATCGCCCTCTTCGGCGCAGCCGGCCAGCGCTGCGAAGACCTGTCCGTGACGCCCTGTCCTGCGAATCACCCGCCGGCGCGCTCCCGCCGATCCTCGCGCGCCCACCTCGCCAGCGCCGCCAGCAGCCCCAGCGCCGCCAGCGGCCACAAGGGCGCCAGCGGATCGCGACGCGTGCGCCGTTCGGCCCACGTCGCCGCCCGCTCCGGCGCCCAGACGAAGCGCAGCGATCCGGGCGGCGCGGGCGGCAGCCCGTGGCGCGCGCGCACCTCGGGGGCCAGCTGGGCGAACGGCTCCTCCGCGCAGTTCACCTGGGCCAGCACCCGCGTCTCGACGTGCGCCGCGAAGTGCTCCCGGCGATCGCTGCCGGGCGGAGCCAGCGGCGCGCGCAGCCCCTCGAGCCGCGCCTCGCGGGCCGGCTCGCCCGCGTGCTCGAGCGCCCAGCGGCGGCACAGGTAGCGCACGTGCCACAGCGACATGCGCTCGCGCTGCCCGAGCAGGCCGTCGCCGATCTTGCGCCAGCGATCGTGCCACGGATGCGGCAGCGGCAGATCGTCCGCGCGCTGCGGCCCCTCGGCGAAGCGGTGGCGGACCCCGGCCGCGTCGACCACCGTCGTCCGCACCAGCATCTGATCGCGCGGAGGATTGGGCGCGAACATCGACCACCTCTGGCTGGTGTAGCTGAGCTCGATCCACGGCCCGACCAGCGCCCGCGCCGGCCCGCGCCACGGCAGGCTCGACCACGCCGGCAGCTGCCACACCAGCAGCGCGACCACGTGGTACGCCACGAGCCCCCCGGCCGCGAGGCGACCCGCCGGACCGTGCGCCCACGGCTCGACCAGCGCCGTCGTCTCGCTGCGACGGCGCCGCGCGGCCCTCCAGCCGACGATCGTCAGACCTGTCCCTGCGGCCAGCCAGGCCGCGTGCCACGCCCGCGGTCCGGCGCCCGCGGCCAGCCCCACCAGTCCGCCCGCCAGCACCAACCCGCCCGCGGCCGCGATCGCCCACCCCGGCAGCGCTGCCGCGTCGCGGTGCAGGTGCGGCAGCGACGGATCCTCCGCCGCGACGGCTGTCTCTCGGCGCAGGTGCTCAGGGACAGGTACGCCCAGGCGCGCCAGCCCGCGCAGCGCTCGCTGCGACATCGCCACCGCCCACGGGCCCGCCCCGCACACCAGGTAGGCCGCCAGCGTCGCCGGCGCGAACGCCCCCACGGCCAGCAGCGCGTGGTTGGCCAGGTGGAACAGCGCCCCGAACCCCAGCCACCAGCGCGGCGCCAGCGGTCCTGCGGCCAGCCGCCGACCCACCGCCGCCGCCCGCGGCCCCGCGATCGCCACCGCCGCGGCGATCGCCGCCACCACAGCCAGCGTCGCCGCCCGCTCCGACCCCCCGAGATCACCTGACTTTTCCACCAGGTCCTGGGGGACAGACGCGGCCAGCCCCGCCGCCACCGCGATCCCGGCCCAACACAGCCGCGCCCCCGCGCTCGCGGCCCCCTGCAGCCCCGGCGCCCCGCTGCGCGCCACGGCCCGCAGCGCCAGCCCGACCAGCACCAGCGGGAACAGCCGCTCCCACCACGCCACGCCCCAGCTGGCCAGGCGCAGCGGCCACGGCCCGACCGCGGCGATCGCCGCGGACATGTCCCAACGGACATACGTGTCGCGCGACAGCACCAGCAGCAGCGCGTCGCCCGAGCGCCACGTCGGGCCCGACTTGGCCCAGCCGTTGACCACGTAACACAGCGCCAGCTGGCCGGCGATCAATGCCTGCGGCCACGCCGGGATCCGGCGGTAGATCGCCACCAGCCCCCGCGGCGCCGCCGGCGAAGGAGCCAGGCCCGCTCCCTCGCCTGGTCCCGAGGACATGCTCAAAAAGCCACGTCGTCGCAGGGCCCGGCAGCGCCGCCAGTTGTCGACGCTGAACGCCGCCCCGCAGCGCGACCACATCAGCAGGAACAGGAACGCGCAGAACACCTGCTCGCCGCCCCAGTGGGCGTCCCCGCGGCGCAGCAGCCCGGCGTACAGCAGCCAGCAGAGGATCGTGCTGACGCGGGTGCGCCAGCCCAGGGTCAGCCCGAGCGCCGCCACCACCAGCGCCGCGAAGTGCAGCCGCACCGCCGTCGGGCTGTCCCCGAAGTACAGCGGCGACCAGCGTCCGCTCGTCACGAACTCGAGCAGCGCCGCCAGGTCGCGCGGGCCCGCGGGCTCGCGCACGCCGTCGCCGAAGCCGATCGTCGCCCCGCGCCCCATGAGCTCCGGCACCACGGCGCGTGGCAGCAGGCCCTCGTCGGAGAATAGATAATCGAGCAGCGGCGCGATCTCGACCATTGTCGCCAGCAGACAACAACCGAACGCGATCCGGAACAGCGCCAGCGGTCTCGGGTCGACCGCACGCAGCAGCACCCGCCGCAGCGCCTCACGGTGCAGCGCCATCAGCCCGACAAGGCTCGCCGACAGGAGGACGAGCGCCAGCGCGAGCACGAAAGACACCGCGTGAGTGTATCCCACCCCACCGCGGGTCCGCCCGCGGGCCCGCGGTTTTTCTGGTCACCGGCGGGCCGCCTCTGCTATTGTCCGTCCATGTCTGCTCTTATCGATTGCCCTGAGTGCGCCTGTCTATTCCGAGCCTCCGACGCCAGCTGCCCGTTCTGCGGCCACATCCAGCGTCACACGTTCAGCCCCTCGTGGACGGCAGTCGCCTTGAGCGCGAGCCTCGGTGTGTTGGGCGCCGCCTGCCAGATCGACAAGGACCTCGGCGACACGGCGAGCACCGAGTCGGGCACCGAGTCGGGCACCGACGCGGACAGCGAGACCGCCGGCGACACCTCGACCTCCAACGGTCCCCTCACCACCACCTCGGGCGGGGACAACACCATCGGCGACTCGACCCTCGATCCGCCCAACCCCTCGGGCGACGGTGCCACCTACGCCGGCCCGGACGAGGAGTGGACCACCGAGGATTGGGGCACCTCCACCGAGGGCCCCTCCACCACGACGACCACGACGGACTGGAGCACCACGGACGCCTCGACCTACGCGGGCCCCGACGAGGGCTGGACCACCACCGGCACCGGCGAGCCCGAGAGCACCAGCACCACCGGCACCAGCACCACGGGTGAGACCACCACCACCGGCACGACCGGCGGCTGAGCTCGCGCCCCCGCCCCACCGCGAACGCCCTCGCGGCCCCGCGGGTCTGTCAGGACATGTCCTGACGGTCACGTCACACCATTGTTTATGGTGCCCGTCTCGGCGCCGACGCGCGTCGATGCAGCCCCCGCGCGAGCATCTCCCCGCGCCGGAATGACGCGGCGTATATGACTTGAGAAAGCGCCTGTTCGGCGGCCAGCCCTGGCCGTCGAACAGGCGCTGGCGATCTGCCCCATGGGACATCCCCCATCGAAGCCGACGACGCCGCGTCGGCCCCTCACGGCTGCAGCCGTGCCAGGGGTCCGGGGAAGGGTCGGCCGCGAATACGAGGGCAAGATGACCACGACGAAGTCGGGGTCATCGGCACGCTGAACTCGCGGCCGACCCTTCCCCGGACCCCCGCGAGGCGCAGTCGGCAATTCGCGAAGCGCCATACCGGACCCCCCGCGCTGGCCACTCAGCCCCCGCCGCAAACCAATCACAGCACGAGCGTCCGCCCCGCCCCGAACGGCTCCTCGGCCCGCGACACCCGCGGCTCCTCGACCGCGACCGGCCCATGCAGCTCCCGCAGCGCCGGATCGGCGTGCTCGCGGATCACCCGGAACAGCCCGTTGTCGAACGGCTGCCCGCCCGCCCCGCGGATCTGCTCGATGCGCTCGCGCAGCCCCGCCCGCTCCATCATCAGCGCGCGGTGATGGCAGAACGGATTGTTGCCCGGGCGCCCGAGCAGCGGCTCGGCTGCTGCCGTGCAGCCGGCCATGCACGTCTCGGCGTAGTAGCATTCGCGGCAATAACCCCACAGGTCGTCGACCGTGCGCGCGCGGATGTAGCCGAGCTGATACGACTCTTCCCACACCTTCTTGACCCCGTGCACGCGCCAGTTGCCGCCGATGTTGTTGCCGCCGCCGAGGCTCGGGCAGTTCTTGATCGAGCCGTCGCTCTCGATGCCCATCACCGACACCCCGGCCGTGCAGCCGCGCCAGTGCTTGCGCTGTGAATTCCGCATGCGCCGCTCGAGCGGGCCGAAGTAGCCGAGGTTGTTGCCGGGCCACAGGCGGACCCCGCGGGCCTCGCAGCGGTCGAGCACTTGCTCGAGCGTCTTGAAGATGTCGATGAACATGTGCGGCTGCAGCAGGATCTCCGGGTGGTCGGCCGCGTTGCCGTGCGGCACCGTGATCTGCAGCTGCCACGAATGGATGCCCTCGTCGGCCAGCAGCTCGAACAGCGGCAGCAGCTCGGTGCGGGTCAGCGCGTTGATCTGGGTGTTGCTGGCGATCCGGCCGCCGGCGTCGCGGATCCGCCGCATCGCCGCGAACGCACGCTCCCAGCTCCCAGGCACCCCGCGCAGGCGATCGTGCGTGGCTTGCAGGCCGTCGACCGAGAACGTCACGCTCCCGATCCCCGCCTCGATCATCGCCGCGGCCCGCTCCTCGCTGAGGTTGAGGCCGCCGGTCGTCATCGTGCACGCCATCCCGGCCTCGCGGATGGCCCGGATGATCAGGATGAAGTCGTTGCGCAGATACGCCTCGCCGCCGATCAGCACCACCTCGCCGCAGCCGAGCTCCTTCAGCTCGCGCACCACCTGCAGGCACTCCTCGGTCGTGAGCTCGTTGGGCCGCCGCTGCCCCGCCCGCGGGCCGCAATGGGCGCAGTGCTGGTCACACGCGAGGGTCAGCTCCCACACCGCCCAGCGCGGCCCCTTGGCCTCGCGTCGGGCAGGGTTCGTCATCCACCGGTTGTCGGGTGCGGGCAGCGAAGCCACGACAGGCAGACGACGACGCACATCACTCAAGCTCATGCGCGCAGCCTAACACGCCGATCCGGTCCGCGCCCGCACGCCCACCCCGGGGCGCGCGAACGCGAGGACGAAGCCTCACGACTTCGCTGTCCCGGTCCCGCCATCGGTGGCGGCGAGCCCCCACATCGCCGCCGGGCTCGCACTGTCACGATGGCCGGCGCGCCCGCGCCGACGCGGGCGCGCGCTGCCAGGGCCTCACGACTTCGCTGTCTCGGTCTTCGCCTCGCCGGCCGGCAGCAGGCGCGCCAGCGGAGTGCCGCGGAGCAGGCGGCCGAGCACCTCGGCCACGCTCTCCCCGCCGAGGATCGCCAGCGGCGCCATCGACTCCGCCATCTTCTCGGCCAGGGCCCGATCGCCGAACGCCTGCAGCGCGGCGATGAGGTCGGGCGAGACCGCCCGCGCCTTCTCGACCACCGCCGTGACCTCGGCCTGCAGCTCGCGCAGGCGCTGGTCGAGCTGCTGCTGCTGGATCGTCAGCTCGAGCTGGGCCGTGGCCTGGCGGCGGCCGAGGTCGGCCCCGTGGATCGCCCCCAGGCGCTCCTGCTCGGCCAGCAGCGCCTGCTGCTCGCGCTCGTGCAGGTCGAGCTTGGCCGCCAGCTCGGCCAGCTGATAGCGCTGCTGCTGCTCGCCCTCGCGGGTGCGCAGCGCGATCGCCTGCTGCAGCGTCGCCGACTTGGCCTCGGCGACCTGCTGCGTCACGCCCTCGGTCTGGCGCACCATCTCGAGCCGGCGCTGCTCCGCCGCCAGCGACAGCGTCTGCTGGACCGCGGCGTGCTGCGCCTGGACCAGCAGCTCGGCGATCGCCTCGTCGCCGATCGCGACCTCGAGGACCTCGACGTCGTACACGCGCATCCCGTTCTCCTCGAAGCGACGGCCGGGGCGCTTGCCGTCCTCGCCCGCCGTCCCGAGGATCACGTCGCGGAGGATCGCCACCGAGTCGGCGTAGAACTGCTCGATGCCGTGGCGCTTGACCGCCGCGCGGATCAGCGAGCGCAGGTGGTCGGTCAGGAACTTGACGTAATTCTCGACCTCGAACCACTTGTTCGGGTCGCCCTCGAAGTTGACGCGGTAGCTGAGCTGCAGCTGCACGCGCACGAGGTCGCGGGTCTCGACCTCGACCTGGTCGGACACCTTGTTGTTGAGCACCCGCAGGTACACCGTCTTGTACAGGTTCTGCTCGCTCTTCGGCGTGCCGGTCGACAGCTCGAGCACCTGCAGCGTCTCGTCGTACTCGAGCAGGTGCGTGTGCGGCCCGGCGACGACCTTGCGCTCGCCGGTCTTCGACACCACCAGCACCGCGTAGCCGGTCCACACGTCGATGGCGACCGCGCCGTCGTAGCGAGTGTCGAGCACGATCGTGCGCGGCCCCGTGAACGTCTGGCTGCGCGTGAAGTCGTCGCCGGCGAACTCCGACGACGGCGGCGGAGGCGGCGGCGCGGCCGGGCCGCCCGGGGCCGGCGCGGCCTTCGGCGCCGCCGAGGCCCGCGCCGACTGCACCGGCACCGACGCCACGGCCGCGAACTCGGCCGCGATCTGCGGCGCGTTCTGCTGGGCCAGGCGGCGGTTGTAGTCGTACGCCTCGCGGTTGCCGGGGAACCACAGCGACACGGTCTTCGGATCGAGGACGCGGCGGATGATCAGCTCCGTGCGCGGATCGGGGAGATAGATCGCCGGCCCGCGCTTGAGCGTGATCGTGCCCTTGTTGCGGTCGAGCACGTAGCGCGCCTCGCCGGCCGGGATCGCCACCGCGTAGTGGCGCTCCTGCTCGCCGTACTTGATGATCGCGTGCTCCGGCCGCGGCAGGTAGATCATCGTGTCCTTGCCGGTGATGAACAGCTCGTCGCCGACCTTGTAGCGGGCCCCGTTCTCCTCGTACGGCGCGATGACCTTGATGTAGAGGCCGGTGTTCTCGTTGAGCTCGAGCGCGCGGAACTTGCGGGCGCCGCGGATCGCCACGAAGGTCTCCGTCGGCTGCGGAAACACCACGTCGGGGCCCTGGATGTAGCGCTTGTTGCCGTTCTCGTCGAGCAGGATGCAGTACTCGAGCCGCTCGAGCGTGATCGCCTCGCGCACGTAGTTGCCCTCGACGTCGGGCACGACCTCGACGCCCGTCGGCGGGATGTAGAAAGCGACCTCGGTGCCGCGGATGATCAGCAGCGTGCCCATCGTCAGGTCGGGCGGCCGCTGCACCTTGGCCGCCGCCTCGGCCTCGTCGGGCGCCGCCTCGGGGCGCATGCGCAGGACCGCGTTCTTCCAGTTGGCCTTGGCGCCCTCCTCGTCGTACACGCGGACCAGCAGGTATTGATTGGAGCGCAGGTGGTGGCCCTGGATGACCCGGACCATCTGGCCGGGCCACAGCGCGAACGAGGCCGGCCCGGGGATGTTGACCTTGCGACCGGTGTCGAGCGACGGCAGGTTGTTGAGCGCGCCGGTCCGCGGGTGGCTCTTGTCGGTCGCCGGGTTCTTCAGGACCAGGTACCAGCCCTCGGGCGCGATCGACAGCGCCTGGATCGCGCCGTCGAGCTGGCGCCGCTCGAACCGCTTGCTGCCGGCGTCGAACACCACCGGCGCGTCGGTGTTGGCGAGGCTCGTCTTGTGCGGCCCGACGTAGACGTTGATGTTGCCCTTCGTCTCGTCCAGGATGAAGGCGAACTCGTTCGGTGCGAGGACAAGGTCTCGTTCACGGCCTCGGTCGTTCATGGGGCTCCTGTCGCGACGGCTGACGTCGCGGGCCCCGAGCATACGAGCCGACGCGCCGCGAAGGCAGCCCCGGGGCCGCGCGTCGCGATCGCGCAGGCGCGCTCACGCGCGCGCGACGAGCTCGAAGCCGAGGCGCACGCGCGCGACGTAGTCGTCCCAGAAGCCCCGCTCCTCGCGCGTGCCCGCGTCGGCGCGATCGAAGCGGGCGCGCCACTCGGCCACCCGCGCCGGCACGGGCCGCCACAGCCCGGCCTCGACCAGCTGGATGACGACGCCGAGCGCCGCGAAGTCGCCGGCGGCCTCGTACAGATCGACGTCGTCGGCGCGATCGAGGACCTTCGCCGCCCGCTCGCCGAGCGCGTCGATGCTCGCCTGCCCGCCGGGCAGGCGCACCAGCGCGTCGAACCGCGGGCCGTCGTTGTAGCCGCCGATCGCCGCCGACGCGGCCTCGCTGCGCGAGCGCTGCTGCAGCGCGCCCTCGAGATCGCGCGCCAGCGCCTCCAGCACCTCGCGCGCCGCGACCGGCAGCGCCTCGCCGTGCGCCAGCGCGGCCGCGACGTGGCCCGCCCCGCGCATCTGCAGGACCACCGGCTGCATCCACGCGACCAGGCCGACGCCCACCGCCAGCTCCGCCGGCGACGCATCGAGGGCCGGCAGGGTCACCAGCCCGGCCAGGAGGTCGAGCGCCGCGTCGTTGTCGTAGAGTCCGTGATCCCAGGTGCCCACGCGCGCGACGGTAGGCCGGCGCCCGCGCGCGCGCAAGCCGGGTAAAGTCGCGCCCATGTCCGCGACGATCCCCGAGCTCCTCGACCCCGCGGGCGCCGCCCGCTGCGTGCTGTGGCGCGACCCGCCCTCGGGCCTGAGCGCCGCGCTGGTGATCGATGACCTGTCCCTCGGGCCAGCTGCCGGCGGCGTGCGAACCGGGGCCTACCCCGACGCCGCGGCGATGATCGCCGAGGCCGCCGCGCTGGCGCGGGCGATGACCCGCAAGTGCGCGCTCGCGGGCCTCGACGCCGGCGGGGCCAAGGCCGTCGTCCTCGACCACCCCGGCCTCGACCGCCCGGCCGCGTTCCGCCGACTCGGCCGCTTCGTCGCCGAGCTCGGCGGGATCTTCCGCACCGCCGGCGACCTCGGCACCACCTCGGCCGACCTCGCGGCGATGGCCGAGACCTGTCCTTACGTTCATGCCGACGATCGCGGCCTGGCCGAGGCGGTCGCCCGCGGCATGGTCGCCTGCGTCCGCGCGGTCGCCCGCGCCCGCGGCCGCGGCCTCGGCGGCCTGCGGGTCGCCGTCCAGGGCTGCGGCGCGATCGGCTCGGCGGTCGCCCGCGCGCTCGCGGCCGAGGGCGCCTTCCTCCTGGTCGCCGACGTCGACCCGCGGCGCGCCCACGACCTGGCCGTTGCGACAGGTTCACACGTGCATGACCCCAAAGACATCTTGCTGGCGCCGGTCGACGTGCTGGCGCCGTGCGCCGTCGGCGGGGTGATCACGGCCGAGCTCGCGGCCGCGCTGCCGGCGTGGGCGGTGTGCGGCGCCGCCAACAACCTGCTCGCCGGGCCGGGGGTCGCCGAGGCGCTGCGCGCCCGCGGGATCCTGCACGTGCCGGACGTGGTCGCCTCGGCCGGGGCCGTGATCGAGGGCATCGGCCGCTCGGTCATGGGCCTCGCCGATCGCGGGCCGCTGATCGCCGCGCTCGGGGCCACCGCCGCCGAGCTGCTGGCCGAGAGCGCGGCCACCGGCGCCACCACCGAGGCCCTCGCCGACCGCCGCGCCGCCGCCCGGATCGCCGCGGCGCGGCAGCAGTGACGCTGTCTTCGAGGACATGCTTACTCGAACATGTCTCTCTAGACATGGATCGCCACGCCGGCCGGGTCGGACGTCCCCGCGCATCGGCTCCCGGCCCCGGTCCCTTGCTCGTCTGCTGCTGCCGACGCCGCGCTCCGGCGGCGGGCGCGGATGGACGGCCCCGGCCCGTCAGAAAGGGCCCGTCGCGCCCACGCGGTGTCGCGCCCGCCCCGCCGCGAACGGCGTCCCTCGCGTCGCCAGCCTCGTCACCGGCCGCGAGATGAGAATGCACGCGCGCCGTCCGCTATGCTGACGCGCATATGCCCGAGTCCGAGGGAGAGGCATGCACGGCGCAGGATTTCGCCGCGCTGCTCGACAGCCTGCCAGGCATGGTCTATCGCTGCCGGGCCGACCGCGCCTGGACGCTCGACTACGTCAGCGCCGGCGCGCTCGAGCTCACCGGTTATCGCCCCGATGAATTGCTGGCGAGCGAGCGGCGGGCCTACGCCGAGCTGATCGTGCCGATGGACCGCCGCGCGGTCGAGGCCGCGGTCGAGTCGGCGATCGCCGCCGGCCAGTCGTTCACGCTCGAGTACCGGATCCGCGACCGCGCCGGGCGCACCAAGCAGGTGTGGGAGCGCGGCCGCCTCATCCGCGGCCAAGGCACGAGCGCCGTGCTCGAGGGCTTCATCACCGACATCTCGCCGCTGCGACGCGCCGAGCACGACCTGCACGAGCGGCTCAAGGAGCTCGAGCTGCTCTACGAGGTCTCCTCGATCGCCGGCGACGAGTCCACGCTCGACGAGGCGCTGTGGCAGATCGCCGACCGGATCCCTCGCGGCTACAGCTACCCGCCCGAGGTCGCGGCGCGGATCCAGCTCGGCAACCGCCTCTACACCTCGCCGCGCTTCGCCTCCGACCGGTGCTGTCAGTCGGCCCCGATCAACGTCGAGGGCCGGGTCGCCGGCGTCGTCGAGGTGTGCCGGATCGTCGACAGCGACGTCCCGCGCGAGCGCTACTTCCAGCGCGAGGAGCAGGAGATGCTGCACGTGATCGCCGGCCGGATCGGCGCGCTCGCCGAGCGGGCCCGCATCGCCGACGCGCTGCGGTCCAGCGAGCGCCACGCCCGCGACCTCTACGAGCGCCTGCCGATCGCCACCGTGGTGTGGCAGCAGCGCGGCGACAGCTTCGTGCTCGTCGATCACAACCGCGCCGCCTTCACGCTCAGCGACGGCCGCGTGCCCGCGTGGATCGGTCGCAGCCTCGACCAGCTGCTGCCCGACCGCCCCGACCTCGCCGACGCGCTGCGCACCTGCGCCGGCAGCGAGGCGCCCAGCCGCCGCGAGATCGAGCTCGCCGGCGTCGGCGGTCTGCCCTCGATCTACGTCGTCTCGCTCGGCTTCGTCCCGCCCGACCTCGTGCTCGTCCACGTCCTCGACGTCACCCGCGAGCGGCACCTCGAGCGGCGCTTCCAGGAGGCGCAGAAGATGGAGGTCCTCGGGCGCATGGCCGCCGGCGTGGCCCACGACTTCAACAACCTCCTCACCGTGATCCTCAGTTACACCGGCATGCTCGAGCAGAGCGTCGCGGCCTCTCGGGCGAGCGGCAGCGAGGTCGCCGACCTCGCGGAGATCCGCAATGCCAGCGAGCGGGCCGCCGCGCTCACGCAGCAGCTCCTGAGCTTCGGCCGCCGCGACGTCGTCGCGCCCGAGATCATCGACATCAGCGCCAAGACCCGCGAGCTCCGCGGCATGCTCGTCCGCCTGCTCGGCGAGGATCGGCTGCTGACCTGCTCGCTGGCCGGCGCGCCGTGCCCGGTGCGGATGGGTCCCGGACAGCTCGATCAGGTCCTCGTCAACCTCGTGATCAACGCCCGCGACGCCACCCGCGCCGGCGGTCGCGTCGTGATCACCACCGCCCGGCTCGAGGCCGGCGACGACGACGGCGTGCACATCGACCTGCCGCCCGGTCCGCGCGTCGTGCTCACCGTGCGCGACGACGGCAGCGGCATGGACGAGGTCACGCGGGCCCGGATCTTCGAGCCGTTCTTCACCACCAAGCCGCCCGGGCTCGGCACCGGCATGGGCCTGTCCATCGTCTACGGCATCGTCCGCCAGGCCGGCGGCGCCATCGTCGTCGACAGTCACCTCGGGGGCGGCACCACCTTCCGGATCTACTTCCCGCGCGAGGAGGAGGTCGCCCCGCGGCGGCCCTCGGCCGCGCCCGCGCCGCAGCTGCGGCCGCCCGGCGGCGAGACCGTCCTGCTGGTCGAGGACAGCGAGCAGGTGCGGCGACTCGTGCTGCGCGTGCTCGCGGCGGCCGGCTATCACGTGCTGGCGGCCGCCGACGCGGCCGAGGCGCTGCTGCTGTGCGAGCGCAACGGCGGCGCCATCGATCTGCTCGTCACCGACCTCGTGATGCCGTGGACCACCGGCGCCAGCCTGGCGCACCGCATGTCCACGCGCTGCCCCGGCCTGCGCGTGCTGTTCATGAGCGGCTCGCCCGAGCGCGCCATGCAGGCCGCCGCCGAGCTCGACGCGACCGCCAGCTTCATCGCCAAGCCGTTCACCGGCGAGGCGCTCGTCGGCCTGGTCCGCCGGCTCCTCGACGGCGAGCCGGCGGCCTCGTGAGCGCGGCCCGGGTCACACGGGTGCGCAGCGGGCTCGAGCGCGAGACACAAGTCTTTTGAGACATGTCCTTCGGGCCATTGAGCCGGGGCGCCGGGGGCGGACCGGGGCAGGCCGCCGTCGCCTCGCCGTCGCCGGCGCACCGCGATCGCGGCGCGTCCGGCGGCGCCGCGCACGGCGGCGGGGCGTGGTTGTCGCGTCGCGCGACCTGATTACTCTTCTGCCCGACTCGAAAGGAACCATCATGACGTTCTCACTGACAGACACAGTTCGCGACGCGCTGACCTCCGGCGGCATCGTCAACGGCGCCGCGTCCGCCCTCGGGATCTCGAGCGGGTCGGCGTCGAAGGGTCTGGCGGCCGCGGGTTCGGCCTTGCTCGCCGGTCTGGCGAACAAGGCCAGGGATCCGCTGGCGCTCGGCGAGTTCTTCAACATGGTCCAGGACCCCGCGCTGAGCAGCTCGACCCTCGACGACCCCGCCCGGCTGCTCAGCGGCGCGGCCGAGGCGACCCGGGCGCGCGACCTCGGCAGTCGCGTGATGTCGAGCCTGTTCGGCGGCCGGACCGACGACGTCGTCGGCGGCCTCGCGCGTCACGCCGGCGTCGGCAACACCACCGCGGCGTCGCTGATGGGGCTGGCCGCGCCGCTGATGCTGCGAGCGATCGGCGGCCTCGTGCGCGGCGGCGGGTTGACGGTCGGCTCGCTCGGCCAGGCGCTGCTCGGCAACCAGAGCGAGATCATGAACGCCGTGCCGGCGACGATGGCCAACCTCATCGGTCGGGCCCAGATCTACGACGTCGCCCGCGAGGCGACCCCCTCGCTGCCGCACCTCTCGCACCCCGCCGTCGTCGAGCCCAAGCGGCCCGCCTGGTGGGCCATCCCCCTCGCCCTGCTGCCGCTGGCGCTGCTCGCCTGGTGGTTCATCGACAGCCGCCGCGTCGAGAAGCCCGTCGACACCGCGGTGACGCGCTACGAGACGCCCGCCAGCACCCGCACGCCGCCGGCCACCCCGCCGCCGGCCACCAAGCCCGCCCCGGCCACCACGCCCACGACCCCCGCGCCTGCGCCCGTGAGCAAGCCGATGCCCAAGGCCGAGCAGGAGGTCAAGGCGGTCCACGTCGCCGAGGTCAACCGCGAGCTGCGCTTCCGCGAGAACGGCGTCGAGGCCAAGCTGCTGGGGTTCTTGCGCAACAAGAGCGCCAGGTACGACGACAAGGAGTGGTTCGAGTTCGACCGCCTGGTGTTCGACACCAACGCGCAGACGCTGGCCTCCGGCTCGCACGAGCAGCTCGAGAACCTGGCCGAGATCCTCAAGGCCTACCCGAACGTGCACATCAAGATCGGCGGCTACACCGACAACACCGGCGACCCCGACGCCAACCTCAAGCTGTCGCAGGAGCGCGCCGACAACGTGAAGAAGGAGCTGGTGTCGCGCGGGATCGCCGGCGATCGCATCGAGACCGAGGGCTACGGCGAACAGCACCCGGTCGCCCCCAACACCACCGAGGAGGGTCGCGCGCAGAACCGCCGGATCGCCCTGCGCGTGCTCCCGCCGAAGTCGTGAGCGGCCGTCCACGGATCCTTCACAAACCCGCCCGGGCGCCGCGAGGTCGCGGCGCCCGACGCTTTGGGTCGTGAGCGCCCGCGTCACGCGGCGTGAACACGAACGGACACGTCACCGCCGGCGAGCCTGTCGGGCTCTCCTCGGGCCGCCTGTTCCCGCCCGGCCGCGTTCTCACATGTCCCTCCGGACATGTCCTTCAGGGCCCGTCATCCACGATCTTCAGCGGACCGAGGCCGAGCGGCTCGACCTGGGCGCGGATCGTCGCCGGATCGCCGACCAGCACGATCTGCAGCGCGGCGGGCTCGAACCACCTCGCCAGCGCGCGCTCGATGTCGTCGTCGCGCACCGCCCCGAGCCGGCGCAGCTCGGCCGCCAGGGCGTCGTCGGGCCGTCCCGACACGTGGAGCTGCGCCACCGCGGCGGCGACGTCGACCACGCGCTGGTGAGCCAGCATGCGCTCGACCTGGAACGCGCGGCCGAGCAGCCGCAGCACCTCGCCGGTCAGGAAGCGGCCCTGCACCGCCTTCAGCTGCGAGATCATCGCCCGCAGCGACGCGCCGGTGGCCGCCGCGTCGACCTGGGTCTCGATCGCCAGCAGGCCGCCGCCTCGCGCCGGCGTGTGCGTCACCGACACTCCGTACGTGGCGCCGCGCTCGCGCCGCAGCACCTCGCGCAGCGCCGAGCCGACCACCGCCGCGGCCAGCTCGAGCGCGAGGTCGTCGGCGCCGTCGACCGCGCGGCCGACGGCGATGGCCGTCTGCGCCAGCCCGGGCCGCGGCACCACCAGCACCTCGCCCCGGGCCTGCGCCGGCGCGGCCGGAGCCATCGATTGCGCCGCCGCGACGCCCCACCCGCCGAGGCCGGCGACGGCCCGCTCGAGCTCGGCCCGGGGCGGATCGCCGACGATCACCAGCGTAGGTTCCCCCTCGCGCAACAATTGGGCATGCAACCTTCGGACATGTTCGATCGACCAGCGCGACGTCGGGCGCGCCTCGCCGAGCGCGTCGAGCCCCGGCGCGACGCGGCGCACCAGCGCGTGCAGGCCCCGACGGGCCGGATCGCCGTCGCGGCGCTGGATCGCCGCCAGTCGCTCGTCCCGCAGCACCTCGACGTCGGCCGGCGTGAATTCCGGCCGGCGCACCGCCGCCGCGATCGTCGCCAGCGCGGGCGCCCACGCGGCCGCGTCGACCTCGGCCAACAGCAGCGCCCCGTCGCCGAGCCACGTCGCCGTGAGCGCTCCGCCGTACTCGCCGAGCGCGTCCTCGATCGCGCGATCGGGTCCGCGGGCCACCAGCTCGAGGGTGAAGCTCGCCAGCGACGGATCCATCGCACGAGGTGTCCGCAAAGCCAGCCCGATCGCCACCGTCGGGCCCGCGCGGCGCACCTGCAGCAGCCCCGCCCCGATCCGCTCGACCCGCGGCGCGACCACCGGCGGCGCCTCCGTGGGCAGCTCCGGCGGCGTGTACCGCCACGACTGATTGCTCGCGCACGCGACGACGAAGACCATCGCAATGACCCCCCCGAGGACGCCCGCGATCTTGGCCCTCCACGCGACCGCCCGGACGGACGCGGGGCTTGCCGGCTGACGTTCAGCCCCGGCTGTCCCGAAGGACATATTAAAATCGACGGGCGGCGCCTCGTCGATCCATGTCGACCGCGCCCCGCTCATCGCTCGCCCTCCGCCAGCACGGTCACGCGCGCTTCGGGTCGCAGCACCTCGCGCACGAGGCGGGCGACCGCCTCTTGCGTCACTGCCGACCATTCATCGCGATCGGTCGACCCCCCGAGCGGCTTGCCGGCCGCCGCCTCGCTCGCCAGCAGTTCGGCGCGGTCCTGCAGGTCCTGGCTCGCGCTGCGGTGCGCTCGCGCGAGCCGCAGGCGAGCGCGTCGCAGGGCAGGCTCGTCGAGCGCCCCCGCGGCCACGCCGGCCAGCACGCGATCGACCTCCGCGACGAGGCCCTCCGGCGTCGCGCCCACGCGGCCGATCACCCGCACGAAGAAGATCGACTGGTTCGGCAGGCTGCGCTGCGTCGCCGAGAATTCGGCCACCTGCGCCGGCGCCTCGGCGCGGGCCAGGCGGACGAAGCCGCCGCGCTCGAGCGCCTCGGCGAGCACGTCGGCGGCCGCGTCGCCGTCGCCGTCGAGCGCGGGCGACGGCCAGGCCATGAGCACCGCCGGGGCCGCGCCGATCGGCTGCTCGGCGGCCAGGCGTCGCTCCTGCGTCGGACTCACGCTCGGCACCGTGCGTGCGGCCGGCCGCGGCGTGCCCGGCAATCCGCCGAATTGGCGCTCGATCCACGTCGTCGTCTCGGCCGGCAGGTCGCCCACCAGCACCAGCGTCGCGTTGCCCGGCTGCACCCAGCGGCCGAGGAACGCGTCGACGTCGGCGATCGTCGCCGCCGCCAGATCGGCGGCGCTGCCGATCACCGCCCCGTGATACGGATGGCCCGCCGGGAACAGCGCCGACAACGCCTGGATCTCGAGCCGCGCGAACGGATCCTGCTCGGCCCGTTCGCGCCGCTCGTTGATCACGATCCGGCGCACCGCGTCGAGCGTGGCCGCGCCGTGCTGGCCGCGCACGAAGCCGAGGCGATCGGCCTCGATCCACAGCATCTGCTCGGTCGCCTGCGCCGGCGCCGTGTAGTAATACTCGGTCGCATAGAACCGGGTCTCCGCGTTGTTCGCGTGGGCCGAGAGCAGGTATTCGAGCGTCTCGCGCCGCTCGCGGGGCGCGTGCGTCGACCCTTCGTGGGCCATGTGTTCGACCATGTGGGCCAGCCCGCTACGCCCGCGCGGATCGTCGACGCTGCCGGCGTGGATCCGCAGGCGCACCGCGACCAGCGGGGCCCGGCGATCGTGGCGGAGGATCACCTCGATCCCGTTGTCGAGGTGGTAGTGCGCGTCCTCGCCCGGCGTCACGGCCGGCGCGGCGAGCAGCGCGAGCAAGGCGGCGATCATCGCCTACAACTTATCGGAGGCGGCCCTCGCGGGCTGCGGCCCGCGATCGGAACTCCCTGCCGTCCTTGCCCTCTCACATCGGCCGCGGGCGACAGACCAGCAGCGTGTGGCTGACCCCGAGGTCGTCGTACTCGCGCTCGACCTCGAGGCCGGCCGCGTGCAGGCACGCGAGGAACGTCGTCGAGCGGTACATCTGGCTGGTGCCGTTGGCGACCGCCGTGAAGTAGAGCGACGTCATCTGCAGGCAGAAGCTCGCGGCCGCGAAGCGCTGGCGGTCCCAGAACGCCTCGAGGATGTAGATCCTGCAATTGGGCCCGGTGGCCGCGACGCAGCGGCGCAGGATCGACACGATCTCGGCCTCGGAGAAGCAGTCGAGGAACTGGCTCATCCAGATCGCGTCGAATTCGGCCGGGATGAGCGTGCGCTCGTCGAGCAGGTCGGCCTCGAGGAAGCGGGCCCGCGCCAGCAGCCCCGCCTCGCGCAGGTTCTGCTCGGCGTTGCGCAGCTGGCCCGGCAGGTCCATCAGCGTCACCTCGACGTCCGGGTCGTGCTTCATGCAGGCGATCGCCCACTTGCCTGTGTTGCCGCCGATGTCGAGCAGGCGCCGCGGCTTGCCGGCGAACACCAGCGGCAGCGCGGCCCCGAATGCGCCGTCCGAATAATAGTGGTCGAAGCCGAACCACGACTTTCGCACCGACTCCGGCAATTGCGCGAGCCCCTCGTACACCGTGGACCACTCGCCGAACACCTTGAGCCCCTCGGGCTTGCCCGAGGCCACCGCCGCGTCGAGGGCCGCGATCCCGTGGTAGTTCACGTCGCGCGTGAAGTCGAAGTTGGCGCGGGTCATCGCGTCGTGTTGCACGTACACGCCGGTCTTGGTGATGCGATAGCGGCCCTCGACCTCGGCGACCAGCCCGATCCCGAGCCCCGCCTCGAGCACCACCCGCGTGCCGTAGATCGGCAGCCCGGCCGCGGCCGCCACCTCCTCGAGCGTCAGGCCGTCCTTGCTCTGCTCGATGGCGAGGAGGATCCCGCGGTCGCGCAGCACGCGGGCCGCCTGGAACACGAACGGAGCGAACGCGATCCACTGCGCGCGCTCCAGCGCTTCGAGCGCGCTGATGGGCTTGGGGGCTTGAGCGGTCATGCCGGAGGCCCGACTTTCGCTCACCGTGGCCCCGCCGACGAGTGGCAGAGCCCCTGGTCGGCAGAGAGCGTTTTCGCGCATCCTGGGGAGCCACAACCGCGGCTGCGGCCCCCCAGGACGCGCCTGCGCGCCCGTCCCCGTGGCCCGCAGGCGGGCCGGCCGCCCCGCCTTGCCTTGTGCGAGGCGGGCGATCTCCCTCGTGGCGATCACGGTCGCGAAGTTCCTGTGTCCGTGGGCCCCGGGGCGCACGAACTTGATCGCTACATCCTCGGCCGAAGCAACCACCCTCGCGGCGCCTCTCGATTCGCTCAATGCCCATAAGGACATGTCTATTTCGCCATGTCCCGAGGGACTCTCCTATCATTCTCATGGCGGTCCGAGCCGCCCGCCCGCACCTCACACCGGCGGCGCGCAGTCGCGGGCGATCTGCGCCACCGCCTCGGCGCGCGGCAGCACCTGCTGCTGTTCGCGGATCCGCAGCGCCAGCGCCTCGCCTGCGGCCTCGCGGGCGCCGATCACCGCGAGCATCGGCACCCCGTTCGCGTGGGCCTCGGCGACCCGGCGGGCCAGCGTCTCGCGGCGGTCGTCGAGCTCGACGCGGACCCCCGCGGCCCGCAATTCGGCGACCGCTGCCGCCGCCGCCGCGTGCTGCGCCGGGGCCACCGGCGCCACCACCACCTGCACGGGCGCCAGCCAGGCCGGCAGCGCCCCCGCGTGGTGCTCGAGCACGATCGCCAGGAAGCGCTCGACGCTGCCGTAGATCGCGCGGTGCAGCATCGCCGGGCGCCGGCGCTGGCCGGATTCGTCGACGTAATGCAGGTCGAACCGCGAGGGCAGGTTGAAGTCGAGCTGGATCGTCCCGCATTGCCACGAGCGGCCGAGGCGGTCGCGCAGCGAGAACTCGAGCTTCGGCCCGTAGAACGCGCCCTCGCCCGGCTGCACCGCGCAATCGAGGCCCGCGTCGCGGGCCGCCGCGGCGAGCAGCGCCTCGGCGCGGTCCCACGTCGCGTCGTCGCCGACCCGCTCGGGCGGGCGCGTCGACAGGCCCACCGCGAAATCGGCGAAGCCGAACGCCGCGTAGAACTGGCGGGCGCCGCGGCAGAATCGCACGATCTCGGGCCCGATCTGGTCCTCGGCGCAGAACACGTGGCCGTCGTCCTGCGTGAATTGTCGCAGGCGGAACAGCCCGTGCAGCGTCCCGCTCGGCTCGTCGCGGTGGCACAGGCCGAACTCGCACACGCGCAGCGGCAGGTCGCGGTACGACAGCGCGCTGCGCTGGGCGATCTGGATGTGGCCCGGGCACGAGACCGGCTTCAGCGCCGCGCCGCAGCCCTCGTCGGCCACTGCGAACATTCCGCGGCGGAAGTGCTCCCAGTGGCCGCTCTTCTCCCAGATCGGCTGTCGCAACAATTGCGGCGTGCGCACCTCGTGGTAGCCGTCGGCCGCGGCGCGGCGGCGGGCCGCGTCCTCGAGCGCGCGGACGAGGACCAGGCCTTTCGGGTGCCAGAACACCATCGCCGGGGCCTCTTCTTGCAGGTGGAACAGGCCGAGGCGCGGCCCGAGGGCGCGGTGGTCGTGGGCGTCGAGGACGGAATGGGGGTTGATGTCGTGACTCATGGCGGCGGACTCCTGGGGGCAAGGGCCGACCGGACGGAGCGACGCCACCGAGACGCGCGAAACCCCGCCGGCTCGGGCGGGGTTTCGCAGGGCGTGGACGACTCTCTCAGCGCACGCGCACGCGACCGACCCCACCCGGAAGGGTGGTCGTGGTGGTCGCGGTGGTGGCGCGCCGGAGCATCGAATTCGGGGATACACGCGGCCCTTCGAGCGGTCAAGGCGAATGCCCGTGCGGAAGCTCGTATACGTCGGTGTGGGCATTTCCCGATCGTCAATCCCGTCACCCCGGTCGCGCCGGGTCTGCCGTGATTGTGACGTCGGCCGCTCGCTCCGCCGCGGCCGCGGCGGCCGGCCACTCACCTGTCTCTTCAGACAGACGGAGCCTTCACCGCCCGCGCGGGCGATCGCGCGCCCGCACTCGGGGGCGCCCGCTTCCGGCCGTGGCCGCGCTGTCGTATCACTGCGCCATGCCCACATCAGGCTCCGCGCCGGCGGATCGGCGCGTGCTCGTGATCGGCGGCGGGATCGCCGGCCTCCTCGCCGCTCGCGTGCTCACGCGTCACTACGAGCGCGTCACCGTCCTCGACCGCGACCTCTTGCCGGGCGGACCGGAGCCGCGCGGCGGCGCCCCGCAGAGCCACCACGTCCACGTCTTGCTGACGCGCGGCTGGCAGATCCTGAGCGAGCAGTTCCCCGGCCTCGGCGACGCGCTCGCGGCCGCGGGGGCGCACGAGTACGACTGGCTGGCCGACGTCGAGTGGCACACCCCGTTCGGCGTCATGCCGCGCGGGCCCTCGCCGCTGCGCTCGCGCGCCTGCACCCGCGGCCTGCTCGAGTGGAACGTGCGCACGCGCCTCGTCGCCGACGAGCGCGTGCGCGTGCACGCGGGTTACGAGGTGACCGGCCTGCAGAACGCGGGCGACCGGATCGTCGGTGTGCAGGTCCACCGCCGCGCCGGCGTGCCCGAGCTCGCGGCCGACGACCTGCGCGCCGACCTCGTCGTCGACGCCAGCGGCCGCGCCTCCAGGGCCCCGACCTGGCTGGCCGCGCTCGGCTACCCCGAGCCCGCCGAGACCGTCATCGACGCCCAGCTCGGCTACGCCACCCGCCTCTACGAGCTGCGCGCGCGGCCCGACTGGAAGGTCCTCTACATCATGGGCAAGCCGGGCCAGAACCCGCGCGGCGGGGTCGTGTACGCCGTCGAGGGCGGGCGCCACATCGTCACGCTGGTCGGCTACGGCGGCGCCTTCCCGCCGACCGACGAGGCCGGATTTCTCGAATTCGCGGGCGGCCTGCGGACCCCGGCGCTGCGCGACGCGCTGGCCGGCGCCACCCCGTGCAGCGCCATCCACGGCTATCGCCGGACCGAGAACCGCCTGCGCCACTACGAGCGCCTGCGCCGCTGGCCCCACGGCTTCGTCGTGCTCGGCGACGCCGCCTGCGCCCTCAACCCCGTCTACGGCCAGGGCATGAGCGTCGCCGCCGTCGCCTCGACCCACCTCGACGCCGAGCTGCGCGCCCGCCCCGGCCAGGCGCCCGGCCTGCGCTTTCAGAGGCGCCTCGCCGCCGGCAACCAGGCCGCCTTCATGACCGCCGTCGGCGACGACCTGCGCTGGCCCGGGACCACCGGCAAACCGTCACCTGGCCTCAAGGTCATGCACCGCCTGGTCGACCGGATCTTCAGCGCCGCCACCCGCTCGCCCGACGTCCAGCTGCGCATGATGCAGGTGCTGCACCTGCTGCGCCCGAGCAGCGCCCTGTTCCACCCCAGCGTGCTGCGCCGCGCCCTGCTCGGCTCGCGCTGACCTGTCCTGGCGGACATGCTCCCGACATCATGTCATCGACGACATTCCCTTCCGGACATGTCCACAAGCGCACCCACGCGGCTCATGCCCGCAGCGACATCCCTCGTAGACATGTCCTATCAAACTTGTCGTGCCGCCCTCACGGCCGCACGTCGACCAGCCACGCCCAGCCGAGCGCGCCGGGGCGGATCGTCAGCGTCAGAGTCCCCGGCGCTTCCGACAATGTCCCCACGACCCTGTCCATCGGGACATGCAGCCGAGTTCGCGACTGCCCTGGCGCCGGCCCCTCGACCTCGATGACCACCCGGGTCTCGCCGCGGTCGACCACCCGCGCCGGCAGGCGGAGCGCCTCCTCCGCCCCGGCGTCGAGGGCCGCGTTGGCGTACAGCGCCAGCTTCATCCCGGCGAACGGCGTCGTCAGCAGGAACGCCGCCGCGCAGATCGACAGCCAGCGCAGCGAGTCTGGCGCGCCGCGCAGGACCAGCGCCAGCCCGCCGCACACCGCCAGCCACAGCAGCGCGCCGATCCCGATCCCCGCGAACACCGGCTGCCAGGCCAGCACCTGCGGCGGGCGCAGCACCACCGCCAGCGCGAGCGTCACCAGCCACGCGAACGCGATGGCGAAGATGTGGCCGACGGGGCGCCGGCGCACCAGCTCGGCGCGCGTCGGCATGTCCTTCGGGACAGCCATCGCCTCCGCCAGCGCCCGCAGCGACGCCAGCAGCTCCGGCGCGGCCGCGGGCGCCTCGAGCTGGGCCGCCGTCAGCTTCGCCGTCACCCTCCCCTCGCCGAGCTGCACCTCGCCGGCCGGTCCGCGCACCAGCGCCTGCGCGGCCGCTCGCGCCGCCGGGGCCGCCAGCACCTGGGCCACGAGCGCGTCGGGGGCCTCCGATTCGACGTAGACCGCCGCGTCGAACGCCGCGTCGCCGAGCTGCAGCTCGCGGTTGATCCCGAGCGCCTTGCCGCCGCGGTCGATCGCGTCCTCGGCCCGCAGCACGATCCGCGGCGTCTCGGCCGCGTCGGCCCGCGCGACCACGAACACCGCGCCGACGCACGCGCCCTCCACCAGCTCGGGATACACCTGCACTTCGGGACCTGTCCCGAAGCGCAGCATGAACGGCGCCAGCTCGCTGCGCCCGCCCGCCTCGACCGCCATCGTCTCGCCGCCGAGGGCCTCCGCCAGCCGCGCGAACTCCATGCCGCCAGTGTCGCCCGCGCGCGCCCGCCCGGCAAGCCGCCCTTGGCCCAGGGGAGGGCCCATACGGCCCGTGACGGGCGCGGCCGATCTCGCAGCCCCGGGGCGGCCCGCCCCCTTGCCGCCCCGCGCTTATTTCTGCGCCGCGCTCACAGCCGTGACTCGACCTCGACCACCTCCGACGGCGTCGCCGTCTGCAGGAACTCGAGCGCCGAGGCGTTGCCGCGCAGGTGGTGGTCGAAGAACGCCGCCGCGTAGGCCGCCACGATCGCCCGCGCCTGCACCGGCGCGAGGTAGACGAACTCGCTGCCGTCGGACTGGCGCACGCCCGGCCCGCAGCCGGGGTTGAACTCCTCGCGCAGGCCGCAGATGTCGGTCGGCCCCCAGTGGCCGGTGTCCGTCATGCGCACCAGGTAGGCCGGCGTCGCCGCGGCCTTGAAGTTCGACTCGATGAGGTTGTTGCCGATCTTCAGGATGCTGTTGTCCTCGATCGCCAGCACGAACAGCTGCGGCTCGACGATGTTCGCCAGCTTGGTCCCGTAGAAGATCGGGTTCTCGACCGGCGCGGCGATCGGCATGGCGGCCAGGATCCGCTCGTCCTCCTGCGCCAGCCGGCCCGCCGTGGCGGCGCCGAAGCTGTGGCCCATCGCGCCGATGCGGGTCGCGTCGATCGAGCCGCGGATGGCCTCGGGGACAGCCGAGTTGCCGGCGTCGAGCACCGCGTCGAGCACCGCGATCTGGTCGGCCACGCGGACCTGCAGGAAGTCCTCGCTGATGATGTCGGCCGGGCCCGGCTCGAACAGCGTGTTGCCGACGTGGTCGGGCGCGACGACCACGAAGCCGTGGCTGGCGAGGTGCTCGGCGATCGTGAACATCGAGTAGCGGGCGCAGTTGTGGCAGTGCGAGAACATCACCAGCGGGTACGGCCCGGTGCCCGCCGACGCGGCGTCGCGCGCCGAGCGGGTCTGCAGCCGCACCCCGGCCTGGCCCTGCTCCGACAGGTCGCCCAGCAGCTCGATCATCGCGTCGCGGTGTTCGCCCTCGGGCACGAACATCTCGATCGGGTGGCCCTGCTCGGCCGCGGCCGTGGCCGACGCGTCCGCCGGGTACCACGCCTCGACCAGCAGCGTGCGGTCGCCGGCGACCACCGAGAACGACGCGTTGCCGACCGGCGCCGCCCCGGGCGCGTCGTAGTCCTGCTCCGCGCCCATGCCCGTCCCCGTCCCGGTCGGCTCGAGGCTGTCGCTGCCCGTGCTGCCGCCCGACGGATCGCCGCTGGTCGTCGGCGCCGCCTCCGTGGTCCCGGGCGGCGGCTCGTCGGGAGGCGTGCCGGTCTCGGCCGTGCCGGTGCCGGGGCCCCCGGCGCTCAAGGTCGCGTCGGAGTCGGCGGCGGCGGTGCTGCAGGCGGCGAGGAGGAGGCTAAGCGAGGCGAAGCGGCGCATGCCGCCGTTTTACCCGACCTCGCGGCGCGCGGTGAGGCCCTCACAGAAGCGCTCGACCGCCGCGCCGATCGCCGCGTGGTGCTCGAACAGGCTGGTGTGCGTCCCGTCCTCCAGCCGAAGCAGGCGGCTGCCCGGGATCGCGCGGTGCAGCGGCAGGCCGACCCGGGGCGCCGGCGCGAACACGTCGCGGTCGCCGGCCACGATCAGCGTCGGCGCCGCGATCGTCGGCAGCAGGTCGGCGGCGTCGTGGCTCTGGGCCGCCAGCGCCATCGCCGCGAGCGTGCCCGGGTCGAGCTCGCGCACGAAGTGCTCGATGTACAGCTTCACGTCGGCCGGCGTGGCCGCGGGTCCGATCAGCCCCAGCAGCTGTCCCAGGCGACGACTCCCCGGCAGCCCGACCACGCCGCGGACCCCGCGGAACGCCAGGCGGAACCCGTGCGCCGGCAAGCGAGCGATGAGCCCGTGCAACAGCGGCCCGACCGCCCCGAGCGCCGTGTCGAACACGCGGCCGGCGGGTCCGAGCAGCAGCACCAGCCCGCGCGCCCGCGACGGCGCCGCGCGATAGACCTCGAGCGCGACCTGGCAGCCCATCGAGAACCCGACCACCACCGCGTCGGTCAGGCCCTCGGCGTCGAGGATCTGCAGCGCGTCGCCGGCCAGCGCCGGGATCTCGACGCCCTCGCGCGTGCGCGCCGGCTCGCTGCGACCGTGCCCCTTGAGGTCCCACGTGATCACCGTGAAGCGCCGGGCCCAGCGCGGCGCCAGGTGGGTCCAGAAGAACCGCGACGTCGTGATGCCGTTGCACAGCAGCAGCGCCGGCCCCTCACCCTCGCGATCGTGCGTTCGCGGGCGGGCATGGGCGCCGCCGAGGATGCCACGCTCGCGCGAAAAGGGAACCCGCCGGCCGCGACAGAGGGGGAAGGCCGGGCCGGCGGGTCGAGTGGATGTCTTTTCGGTCATGTGCGAACAAACACACGACCACGCGCCGCGATCACCAGCGGATCACCACCAATCCGTCGCCCGCGCGCACGCCTGGCAGCCCGCTGCCCTCGGGCTCGTCGCCGAGGTACGACGAGCCGCCGCCCCCGCCCGCCGCGTAGGCCGAGCCGCCGCCGAACCAGCCGCCCCCCCCGCCTGCCACGTGGTACAGGCCGACGCCGCCGCCGCTGCCGAACAGGCCCGGCTCGCCCGGCACCGAGCCCACGGCCCCGCCGTCGCTCTGCGTGCCGCCGCCTGCCGCCTGCCACTCGGGCAACAGCGCCACGCCGGCGCCGCCGATGAACACGCCGCCCGGACCGCCCTCGCCGTGATCGGGGCAGCCGCACTGTCCGCCCCCGCCGCCCCCCGCGACCACGAGCCGATCTGCGAGACCCGTCCCGCCGCGGCGCACGTCGCTGGCCCCGCCGCCGCCGCCCGCGAACTCGCCCCCGACGCCGCCGCCGTTGTAACCAGCCGCGCCCTCGAGCCCGCCGCGTCCGCCGACCACGATCCGCAACGCCTCACCCGGCTCGACCTCGAGCTCGGTGCGCACGTAAGCACCGCGGCCGCCGTCGTCCTGCTCCGGTCCGTCGCAGCAGCGCGAGCCGCCGCCCTGGGCGCCCCACGCCTCGATGGTGATCCGCGACACGCAGTCGGGCACCACGAACGTCTGCGGCGCGCCGGTGAACGCGAACTCGCGGGCGCGGCCGCCGGGCGTCACGCGCGTGCGCTCGACGCACTGACCGTCGCAGCGGATCTGCCCCCGCCAGCACGGCGCCGCGCAGTAGCCCGCCGCGCACGTGCCGGCGCAGACGCGGCCGCAGCCGCCGCAGTGGCGCGCGTCGAGCGTGATGTCGACGCACTCCGCACCGCACAGGTCGAGCGCGGCCGCCTCGCACGCGCGCACCAACGCCTTGTCCGGATCGGCGTCCCCGTCCGCCTCGGCGACCGCGAGCGCGCCCGGCACCGGCCGCGGGGGCTGCGTGTCCGAGACCTCGTCGCAGCCGCCGACGGTGATCGTGAACACCACCGACACCGTGCACCATCGGCCCTTGCGTACCATCTGCATCGCCCCCCCTGCGACCTGTAGGTCTGATGCGCAGCAGGCAGGCACGCAAACCCCGTTGTGTCCCGCATCACCAGCGCCGCGCCGCTCTCCATGAGGATGTCCCTTCGCACATGTCCAAAAGACATCCTCGCAAGACGGCGCCCCTCGCCGCCGCACGACGTTCGCCACGCGCCCCGCGTCCTCGCCGTCCCCGCAGCTGCACCGCGCCGGTGCACGTCACCTGTCTCCATCCGCGCCTCGCCGCCGTCCGCCCGCATCTCGACGCGTTCCCACCCTGAACCACGCCGCGCTCACTGGCAGATCTCGACGCACTCACGCGCGAACCAGGATCACGCCGCGCTCACTGGCAGATCTGCACCCCCATCGACGCGCTCACCCGCGGCTCCCCATCCACACCATCCGCCCGCCGCGAGCTCCAGCTCCGCCTCGCGCCGTCCGCCCCGCTCACCAGCTGATCACCACCACGCCATCGCCGTCGCGCGCGCCGCGATCTCCAGCTCCGCCTCGCGCCGTCCGCTCGCGGGTCGCCGCGCTCACCAGCTGATCACCACCACGCCATCGCCGTCGCGCGCGCCGACCTCGAGCTCCGCATCGTTGCCGGCGGGACCCACGTACGACGAACCACCGCCTCCGCCGGCGCCGAAGGCCCCGCCACCGCCGTACCAGCCGCCGCCGCCTCCGGCCACGTGGTAGCCGGCCGCCCCGCCGCCGAGCCCGAACACGCCGGACTGACCGGGCGCCGCGCCGCCCGCTCCACCCGCGTGCGGCTGTCCGCCGCCGCCTGCGCGCCAGTTCACGTCACCGACGATCCCGTCCTCGCCCGCCAGCCCCCCGCCGTGGCCGCCCGCTCCGTGATCCGGATAGCCGCACACGCCGCCGCCCCCGCCGCCGACCACCAGCGCGCGATCGACCAGGCTCGCGCCGTTCAGGCGCACGTCCGACGCTCCGCCGCCGCCGCCGCCCCACCTCCCGCCGCTGCCGCCGCCGTTCCAGCCGGGCGCGCCGTCGAGGCCTCCGCGGCCGCCGACGTGCACCAGCACGACATCGCCGGGGCTGACCGAAAGGTCAGCTCGCAATCGGCCCCCGTGTCCGCCGTCCTCCTGCACGTCGGGCAGGCCGTGCTCGTCGTCGGTGCCGCAGCGGCTCGGCCCGCCCTGCGCGCCCCACAGCTCGACCGCCAGCGTCGTCACGCACTCCGGCACCACGAACGTCTGCGGCGCGCCCGTGAAGCTGAACCACCGCGCGCCCGGCTCCACGCACTCCGAGGCCCGCTCCGGCGCCATCCCGTCGATCCCCTCGTACTCGGCCGCGTGGCAGCCGAGCAGCACCGCCAGCGCCGCGGCGGCGCGATCGTGTCGAATGTGAGAGGCGGCCCGCTGCATCGTACCCCTCCTCCAGGGATGCGCGGCGTCGTCCGCGGTGCAACCCCCCCCGTGCTGCCCGTCACGTCGGTCTGCCGCCGGCGACGAACCCTCCAGCGCCGAAGCGCCCGCCCCCGCGGCGGCGACGCCCGGCTTTCACCCTGCCCCCATGAACATGTCCTCCAGCACATGTTCTATAAAACATGTCCATGACGGCATGTCCCTTGTGACACTCTCCTTCGGCCTCATCTGCGGTCCGCGGCTCAGCCTGTCTTGCGCGGCGCGCCGGCCGAACACCCTCCGACCAGCTGTCCCTTGCGACATTCCACCTCGCCCAGCTCCGGGCCCTCTACTGCCCGCGCCTCACATGTCCCTTGCGACATGTTCCGTCGAGCCCGCCTCACCCGCCATGCCGGCCGCGCCTCACCTTGGCTCGCGCGGCGCGCCGGCCGAGTGTTTTATGACCACCTGTCCCTTGCGACATGTTCCGTCGAGCCCGGCTCACCCCATGCCGGCCGCGCCTCACCCGATCTCGCCGCGGCGCGCCCGGCCGAACGCCACGCGGCGCAGCAGCAGGTCGAGGATCAACAGCGGCAGCGCCAGCGCCCACAGCACCTCGGGCCAGACCGGGCGCTGGCGCGTCCCTTGCGGCGCGCCGGGGCTCGTCACCACCGCGTCGATCGGCCCCGCGTGCGTGCCTTCGGGCGAGAGCGTCGCCAGCCAGGCCGGATCGACGCCGAGTTGGTCGGGCGCCAGCTCGGCCGGGTACGGGACGCTCGCCTGGCCGGTCGCCTCGGCCACCAGCCGCGGCGGCGTCTGGCCGTCGTCGAACAGCTGCGCCTTGATCAGCCGCTGGCCCGCGCGCACCCCGATCACCGTCGCCTCGTAGCGGCCCGGCGCCGTCAGCTGGGTCGTCAGCGTCGTCGTATGTCCTTCGGAGCCGGGAGGAAGGGACGGGTCGATCACCTGCAGCTCGCCGCGCAGGTCGCTGACGAAGCCGGCGCTGGCGTCGAGGTCGACGACCGCGCGGAAGCTGCCCTCGTCGGCCCCGGGCGTGATCCGCAGCGACGCGCCACCGAGCGACGCGGCGCCCTGGCGCATCACGTCGCGGGCCACCTGCGACCAGAACTTGGGGAAGCCCTCCCAGGCGATCCAGCGGTGGGCCCAGCGCGGCTTGGCGTCGGACGCGAACGCGACCGTGCGGCCGAGCCCGCGGCGGCCGCGGACCAGCAGCGGGTCGCCGACGTGCGTGCGCAGCAGCAGCTCGGCCAGCGGCTTGGTCTTCAGCGGGATCACGCCGCCGAGCCCCGGCGCGCGCTCGAAGTCGATCCCGCGCAGCACCTGGGCGCTCTTGGCCACGCGCGCGAACAGGTCGCGCTCGACCACCGCGTTGCGGGTCACCTCGCGCGTCTCGCGGGAGAAGATCCGCGGCACGTCGGTGCCGTCCTGGCTGAAGTAGTAGCGGCCGCGCCCGCGCTCGGCGACGCGGGCGAGGAAGTCCTTGCCCGCGCCCGCGCCGACGCCGACGGCCGACACCGTGATGTCGGCGTCGCGCATGTCGGTGATCAGCGCCGACACCCCGGTCTCCGGCGACTGCCCGTCGGACAGCAGGATCACGTGCTTGACCAGCGCCTTGCTGCCCGCGAGCTGCATGTACGCCTCGCGCAGGGCCGGCAGCGCGTTCGTCCCGCCGCCGGCGCTGAGCCGGCGGATGTCGCCGGCGATCCGGATCCGGTTGGCGGCCGGCTGCAGGCGCACCAGCGTGACCGGGCGCGAGTCGAACGCGATCACCCCGATCTCGTCGCCCGGGTCGAGCGTCGAGGCCGTCGAGCGAGCTGCCTCTTTGACCAGGTCGAGGCGGTCCTCGCTCGACATCGACCCGCTCTTGTCGATCACCAGCACCAGCGCCAGCGTCGGCTGCTCGCGCTGGCGCTCGCCCTCGAAGCGGACCGGCAGCACGTCCTCGATCACGCTGCCACCCCAGCCGCCGACCCCGAACGCGCTCTCGCCCCCGATCATCACGAAGCCGCCGCCGTCCTGGACCCACTTCGCTATCGCCTGCTGCTGCGCCCCCGACACGTGGCGCGACGGCACGTCGGACAGGATCACCAGGTCGTATGGCTGAAGCCCCTCGGCCGCGCCCGGGATCGCCGACGCCGCCTCGGCGTCGACCTGCAGGTGGTCGGCCCGCAGCGCCCGCGCCAGCGCGCCCGACGGGTCGCCCTCGCCGACCAGCAGCACGCGCGGCCGCCCGCGGACCTCGCCGACGGCCGCCGCGCGGTCGTTGTCGAGGCTGCGGTTGTCGGCCGCCGCCAGCTCGGCCGCGTCGAGCCGGGCTGCGATCACGATCGGCCCCGGCGCGTTGGCGCGGACCGGCACCTTGATCTGCTGCGGCCCGCCGCGCAGCGCCACCTCGACGCTCGGCGACAGCGCGTTCGGCTGCCCGTCCTTGTCGACGAACACTTTGAGCGTGCGCGGCTCGGAGGCCCACACGTCGATCGCCGCGTCGAACGTCTGCCCGACCCGAAGCTCGCTTGGCAGGTGGACCCCGGCGACCAGCACGTCGCCGCGGGCCGCCGGCGCGGCGGTGCGGGTGTGCAGCGTGATCCCGCGCCGGCGCAGGCCCTCGGCCGCCGCGATCAGGTCGGTGCGCTCGGCCACGCTGGCGGCCCCGTCGCTGACCAGCACCACCCGGCCCTCGGTGTCGGGGTCGAGCAGCGCCTCGGCCAGCCGCAGCGCCCCGGCGTGATCGCTGGCCAGCCCGCCGCCTGGCTCTCGGGACAGCTGCACCTCTTCTGTCCCTTCGGACAGGGGCAGCGCGGCCGCCCGGCTCGCGTAGGTCACGAGGCGCAGGCGCGTGCGGTCGTCGCGGTCGCCAATCTCGCCGCGGACCAGGCGCACGACCTCGCGGGCGACCGCCGTGAACGCGGCCAGCTGCCCGTCGTCGACGCTGGCCGACACGTCGACCGCCACCACCACCGTCTTGCCGCGCCGCGGCGCCTGCAGGCTCGGGGCGGCCAGCGCCAGCGCCAGCGCCAGCAGCAGCAGCACGCGCGCGCCGAGCTGCAGCGCCACCTGCCAGGCCGGCAGGTCGACCAGCGAGCGGCGCGCGACCGCGACGAGGAACGGCAGCAGCGCGACCGGCATGAGCCACAGCACGCTCGGGCGCGCCAGCACCAGCGTGCGGTCGCCGGCCTCCGACAGCCTGGCCGCCAGCCACTCGGGCAGGGTGAACAAAAGGACAGGAACGTCGGGACCGAAGCGATGCAGCGCCGCCGCGGCGCCGAGGCCGAGGGCCAGCCACAGCAGGGCCCAGTTGCGAGCGCCGGAGGGTGCAGCGCGGGTCAAGGGCGCACCGGGGCGCGCGGGCCGGGGGAGGATCGCATCGGCGAGGTCCGCAACCATAGCGCCCCGGGCCGCCCGGCAAAAGCCGCCCTGCTGCGAGACGGCGTTCCCGGCGCGTCCGGGTTGCGCGGAAGCGGCAGGGCGGTTAGGGTGCCCGCCACCGAAGGAAGCGCTGTGAAGCCGATCGAGATCTGTCAACACCTGGGCCAAGGCCACATCGACGCGTACTACGACAAGCTCTCGGGCAAAGAGGTCCGCGAGGTGCTCAAGGCCGGCGGCTGCAGCGCCAACGTCCCCTCCACCGCGTACACCCAGGCCGCCCGCCGTCGCGCCTGGCGCACGCGCTTCGACGCCGAGCTGGGCCGCGGCAACGACAACCTCGCGCTCGCGCTCCTGCTCGAGTGGCTGATGCGCCACAACCGCCAGATGCTGATCGACTACCTCGACTTCCTCGGGGTCAAGCACACCATGGGCGAGACCGACGAGGACTTCTGTGTCACCAACACGCCCGAGAAGCTGCGCGAGGGCGTCGACGAGCTGCTGAAGAAGTACCCGCCCGCGCACGTGGCCACCTACCTGCTGCTGATCGGCCACCTGCAGGACACCCCGGTGTTCGACCAGACCCCCGAGGTCCTCAAGGCGCTCGGGGTCGAGGACGGCCCGGCCGCCGAGTACATCGAGAAGCACAAGCAGACCTACAAGCCGCGCATGCGCCAGCAGGCCGCCTCCTGAGGTCCGCGTGGATCGCCTGGCGATGCTCCGACAGTTCGTGGCCCAAAAGCCAGGTGAGGCGTTCCCGCGCTACGGCCTGGCGATGGAGCTCAAACGGCGCGGGCAGCTCGCCGAGGCGATCGCCGAATTCCGCGAGCTCATCGCCCGCAGCCCCGAGTACGTGCCCGCCTACCTGATGGCCGGCAACACCCTGGTCGAGGCGGGCGACCGCGACGGCGCCCTGCAGGTGCTCCACCAGGGCGAGCAGGCCGCGCGCGCGGCCGGTGACGCGCACGCGCTCGGCGAGCTCGAATCCGCCCGCGCCGCGCTGGAAGGTTGATCGCCACGCCCGGCCCCGCTCACGCCGCCGCGATCGACCTCGTGTTCGCCAGCCCGCGGCGCCTGCCCAAGCCGGCGAACCTGCGCGGCCGCGTGGTCGTGCTCGACGTCGCCTTCGCGGCCGAGGGCATCGGCAGCGGCTTCGAGAAGATCACCGGCAAGTTCCTCACCGGCCTCGGCGCTCGCCTGGCGCGGTGGGTCGACCACCACGATCACGAGCGCCACGCCCAGTTCCGCGGCGATCGGCGGTTCGTCCTCCACACCAAGGCCGAGCACGGCGCCTGCCCCGAGATCATCACTCCCGAGATGGTCGAAGAGACAGGTCCGGTCGACACCATCGTCGCCCACTTCGACCTCGACGGCCTGTACTCGGCCGCCAAGTGGCTGCTCGGCGGCGTCGAGCCCTACCCCGGCGCCGACGCCGACGCCCGCGCCGTCGACACCCGGATCGGCCAGCCCGGCCCGATCGGCGCGCTCGTCGACCGGGCCCTGCGCGCCCACTACGAGGACACCGTCCTCCTGATCAAGATCGTCCGCTGGCTGGTCGCCGGCATGCCGCGCGGCCCCGAGCAGGAGGCGATCGCCGCCGCCGCGGCCGACTTCGACGCCATGGCGGCCGAGGCCGCGGCGCTGGCCCGCGCCTACGTCGTCGAGGACGACGTCGCCCTCGTGCGCGTCCCCGCCAACCAGCGCCCGTTCGACAAGACCGAGCTGCTGCTGCTCGGCCAGGAGCGCGCCCGCGTGGCCGTGGTCGTCGACGGCCAGACCGTCAACATCGCCGCCGGCTTCGACAGCGGCCTCGACTTCGTGGCCCTGCTCGGCCTCGGCGGCGGCATGCCGACGCGCGTCAGCGTCCCGGCCTCGCGCCTCGCCGACACGCTCGACAAGATCCACGGCGCCCTGCGCGAGCGCCGTTGACCTGTCCTTCGGGACACTGTCTCTACGGACATATCCCGAGAGACATCTCTGTCTCCAGGCCGACCGCCCCGCGCCGACGGGCGCACGCGCGCCGCCGGCACGCGATCGCGCGCGATCGATAGCTCACTGGGTGTTGCAGGTCGGACACGCAAATAGGACTCTACCGGCCGCAGTCCGAGTGCCCACCCCCCGGGCCGCCCAGGAGAATCGCAACATGTTCCACCGTATTCGTCTCGCTCTGTTCGCCGCGCTGACCGCCGTGACCGTCCCCGCCATCTCCCACGCCGACTCGTCCGGGACCGTCGGCAACGTCGAAGCCGTCACCCTCCACGAGCCCGGCAGCGACAACTACGGCATGTTCAACGGCTCCGTCACCATCAAGGAGAAGACGGGCCAGAAGCGCGACTACAAGTGGGGCGGCTCGCTGTGCCCCGGCCGTGAGATCAGCGCCAACTCGATCAACCTGCTGTTCCAGGCCCTCCAGGCCCGCAAGGCGATCGAGGTCACCCCCAACTACAAGACCGGCAACGGCAACGAGCGCTGCCTGACCGGCTTCAAGATCCAGAACCGCTGACAGCCCGGCCCCGGCCGGTCGTTCGTCGTCCATCATCACCGCGACGAACGCCGGCTCGGCGGGCGATCGTGACGGCGCTCGACGACAGGCGCCGCGCGCTCACAGCGGCTGCCACTGCAGCGTCTCGACCGCGATCTGGTAGCCGAACCACCCGTTGTCGAGGCGCAGGCGCGCCGGCAACGCCCCGTCCTTCATCCCGCCCTCGTAGGTGATGACGATCGCGCCGGCCGGCTCGCCGTCCTTGCGCTCGAAGCGGCGCTCGAGCAGCGCCCCGCCCTGCCACACCTCGGTCACCCGCTCGTCGCCGACCTCGCCCGCGTGCGTCCCGTCGGCCAGCGGCGCCCCCGGCAGCCCGAGGAACTGCACGCGGTGGACGTCGAGCAGCATGAAGCGCGGCGGGAACGGCAGCTTGCCCTCGGGCGCGAACACCTCGACCTTCACCTCGGCGCCCTGCTGCCTGGCCACGAACGCCTTGGTCGCGAACGGCGTCAGCCCGACCAGCGTCAGCGCGTCGCCCTGCTTCTGCAGCACCACCTCGCCGCCGATCTCGCGCCCGCGCGCCGTGCCGCGCAGGCGCTGGCGGGCCATGAAGTCGGGCCCGCTCAGCGTCGTCGCCAGCGCCCCCGGGTAGTCGGCGTCGCGCAGCTCCCGCGGCGGCGCCGGCTCGGCCTGCTGCCCCTTGGAGCATGCCCCCAGGAGCATGGCCCCGACGACATGCCCGATCGACCATGCCCGAAGGTTCATCCGTGGTCCTTCCCCTCGCCCGCGCCCGCCAGCACCAGGGCGGACGGCGCCAGCACGAGGCTGAGCAGCACCCCGAGGCCGACCGTGTCGCCGATCGCCTGCAGCGCCGGGCTGGCCGACATCGCCAGCAGCCCGAACGCCAGCACCGTGGTCAGACAGGCCAGCAGCACGCTCAGCACCGTCGCGTCGAAGCCCCGCGGGTCGTGCCGGCTCTCGGCCAGGAACACGCCGTAGTCGACGCCCATGCAGAGCACCAGCAGCAGCGCGACCGCGTGGAGGATCCCGATCGTCGCCCCGCTCAGGGTCATCAGCGCCAGCGCCGTCGCGGCCGCCAGCACCGCCGGGGCGAACGCCGCCAGCGCCAGCTTGAGCCGGCGGTAGCGCAGCCACACCGTCGTGAACATCGCCAGCAGGCCGAACACCACCAGCTCGAGCGTGCGCGCGCGGTAGCGGGCGAACGCCGCCTGCAACATGCCCTGCTGGTCGAAGTAGCGCACGTCGGGCAGGTCGGCGAGGCGGGCCTGCAGCGCCGCGACGTCGCCGACCCCGCGCAGCAGCGTCACCAGCGCGACCTCGCCGCCCTCGATGTCGGCGCGGAACGTCCGCGCCGCCTCGGCCAGCGGCGTCGCGGCCAGGTCGGCCGGCCGCATCGGATCTGGCCCCTGGGACATGTCCGAAAAGAACTTGGCGAACGAGCCGGCGCGGAAGCCCTCGGCCACGAACGCCGCGTCGAGGCGGGCCGGCAGGCCCGGATCGGCCAAGGCCGCCGCGTTGTCGCGCTGCAGCCGCTCCGACCACACCAGCGCGTGCAGGCTGCGGAACGCCTCGACCTCGCCGGCGGCCTGGGCCGCGCGCAGGCGGACCGCGACCGCGTCGTTACCGGCCAGCGCCGCCTCCTCGTCGGCCCCGAACGCGACCACGAAGCGCCCGCCGTCCATCCGCGACACCCGCGCCCGCACCCGCTCGTCCTCCGCCACCATCTCCGGGTCGAGCGCCGTCAACCGGCGCACGTCGTCGGAGAACTCGATGCGCGGCAGCCCGACCACGCACAGCCCGAGCGCCGCCGCCGGCAGCACCGCGACCGCCGGCCGCCGCCGTCGCATCGCCGCCACCATCCGCGCCAGCCCGGCCGCCGCCCGGCGCTGGATCCACCCTGGCTTCGGGGACATGGGCAAAAGTTCAGGTAGCCAGTAGCGCGTCGCCAGGGCGGCCACCAGCACCCCGATCGAGGCGAACAGCGCCACCTCGCGCAGCCCGGGGAAGCTGGTCCACGCCAGCCCGGCGAAGCCCGCCACCGTCGTCAGCGCCCCGAGCGACAGGCCCGGCCAGATCCGCCGCGCGCTCTGCCGCGGGCCGCCGCGCGGCGGGTCGAGCATGTGGTGGTTGAACAGGTGCACCGAGTAGTCGATGCACACCCCGATCAGCGTCGCCCCGAACGCCAGCGTCAGCCCGTGGACCGACCCGAACAGCGCCAGGCAGGCCGCCAGCGCCGCCGTGACGCCCGCCACCAGCGGCGCCAGCGACAGCAGCACCAGCCGCGGCGAGCGGAACATCAGCAGGAACAGCGCGACGATGCCGATCAGCGAGACGGTCGAGATCCGGCCGATGTCCTCGCGCATGCTGGTCTCGGCGGCCAGCGCGAAGCGGGCCACGCCCGACTGCTCGAGCACCAGGCGCCCGCCCGACTGGGCGTCGATCTCGGCGAACGCCGCCTCGATCGCCGCCTGCAGCGGCGCCTGGTCGGCGGCGTCGAACGGCGAGCTGCGGGTCGCCAGCATCACCAGCGCGTGCTGGTCGTCGGCCACGAAGTGCCCGTCGCGCAGCCCGACCCCGCCGCCCTGGGCCGCCTCGAGCCGGCGCAGCTGGGCCGGATAGGCCAGCAGCGGGTCGGCCGGCGCGATCTGCTTGATCACCCCCGACGTCGGCAGGCCGAGCTGGCGCCGCAGCTCGCGCGCGGCGGCCCGCAGCCCGTCGTCGGACAACCTGTCCTGGAGGCCACCTGTCTCGTCGGCCAGGAGGAAGAACCGCCGCGGGTAGTACAGGTTGTGGATCGCCTCGGCGTGCAGCTCGCCCGGCCCGGTGCGCAGCCACGCCACCTCGGGGCGGGCCTGCAGCCGGTCGGCCAGCGCCTGCGCCCCGGCGATGGCGACGTCGGGCTCGCCGCGCTCGTCGCTGATCGACAGCACCAGCGTGCGCGTCAGCTCCGAGCCGGCCATCGCGCGCGACAGCGCCGCCAGCTTGGGGTCGGCGACGTCGGCCATGAACGCCGTGATGTCGGTGACCACCTGCAGGCGCAGCGCGCAGAACGCCGCCAACCCGGCCACCAGCGCCGCGCCGAGCCCTGCCCGCCACACGCTCGCCCTGTCTGATCGACCAGGTTCCATCAAGCAGGTCCCATCAAGCAGGTCCCATCAGCCAGGTCGTATCAGGCAGGTCCGTCCGCCGCGGGCCGCCGGGTCAGCGGCCCGCCGGCGGCGCGGCCGGCTTCGGCGGCAGGCTGAACAGCGTCGCCTGCTCCTCGGCGGAGAACTTGCGCTGCGGGTCGACGGCCGAGAACGTGGTGACCGCCTCGTCGCCGCCGATCTCGACCACGCGCATCGTCGCGATCACGACCCCCTCGCCGGCGATCTCGACCCGCTCGATCAGCTTGTCGAGCGGCGCCAGCTTCGGCTTCAGCTTCAGCGTCCAGCGCTGGCCCTCGGACTTGAGCTCCATCGCGTACATCGTCGCCAGCGCCTCGCCGTCGCCGGCGAAGATCTTGACGAACGAGTCGACGAACAGCCGCACCGCCGGGCTCTTGTCGAGCGAGATCTCCTCGCGCCCGGCGTCGTCGGCCATCCGCAGCGCCGAGCCGTCGATCACCACCACCGAGCGCGCCGGCCTGGCCGTGTGCCGGGCCAGGCGCGACTTCTTGCCGCCCGGCACGAAGTAGATCGTGCCCTCGTTGACCAGCGGCGCCGCCAGCAGGGCCATCCGCTTCTCCTCGCGGAACGCCGCCTGCAGCCCGCTCATCCCGGCGAACCGGCCGAGCAGCTGCTCGAGCGTCAGCGCGGCCGGCGCCGGCGCGGCGGCCACCGGCAGCGGGTCGGCCGCGGCCGCCTGGTCGATCGAACCGGTCATGACGACCATGACCGCGAGGACATGTCCGAACAGACCTGGCCGCAGGGACAAATTGGACCTGAGCTGGCTACACCAGGTACTTGAGCAGCGCATCGGGCGTCTCCGGCAAGAGGCGACCTTCATGGTCGGTCGTGACGAGGATCGTCTGCCCGCGGGCCGAGCAGCGGTCGTCCTTGAGGTTGCGGATCCGGTAGGCGATGACCAGCCGCGGCGTCACCGACACGAACCACGCGTCCACGCGGGCGCGGTCGGCGTAGCGCAGCGGGTAGGTGTAGCGGCAGTGGCTGTCGACCAGCAGCTGGGCGTAGCCCGCGCGGCGGATGTCCGCGATGTCGAGCCCGCGCGAGCGCATCAGCGCGGTCCGACCGATCTCCATGTACTTATAGTAGTGCCCGTGCCAGACGATATTGAGGATGTCGACGTCGTGGAACGGGACCTCGAACTCGACCGAGACCTCGTGCAGGCGGCTCACGGCAGCGCTCCGATCGGCAGCGCGCCGGCGCGGAGCAGCCCCAGCACCGCGGCGATGTCGTGGTCCTGGCGGCGGTCGGCGTCGACCATCGGCACCGCGGCGCGGACCGCCGCGTGGAGCGTCCGCGCGCGCGCGTGGACGTTGTGACCCGCGCGCAGGTCGACCGCCTGGCACATCGTGAGCAGCCCGATCGCGGCGACCGTCTCGGTCAGCTCGACGATCCGCAGGCAGTCGCGCGCCGCGATCGTGCCCATGCTCACCTTGTCCTGGTTGTGGCATTCGGTGGAGCGGCTGAAGACGCTGGCCGGCATCGTCAGCTTCAACGCCTCGGCCGCCAGCGCCGACGCCGAGATCTGCATCGCCTTGAAGCCGTGGTGGGCCGCCCGATCGGGGCCCGTGCGCCCGACCAGGTTGGCCGGGAGGCCCGCATTCGTGTCGGGGTTGCACACCAGCGCGATCTGGCGATCGACCAGGTCGGCCAGGTTGGCCACCGCCGTCTTCAGGGCGTCGAGCGCGAAGCAGGCGTGGCCGCCGTAGAAGTTGCCGCCGTGCAGCACCTCGCCGGTGTCCGGGTCGACCAGCGGGTTGTCGTTGGCGCCGACGATCTCGATCTCGAGCCACTGCTGCACCCAGGGTAGCGCGTCGAGCAGGACCCCGATCACGTGCGGCGCGCAGCGGATCGAGTAGCGGTCCTGGATGCGCGCGGGGGCGGCCGGCCGCGGGTACTCGATATCCTCGCGGATCCACTGCGCGCAGGCCCGCTGACCCGGGTGCGGCTTGGCGGCGAAGATGCGGTCGTCGAAGTGAGCGGGGTTGCCGCCCAGGACGTCGCTGCCCATCGCCGTCAGCGCCGCGCACAGGCGCGCCAGCCGCCGCGCGCGGGCGAACGCCAGGCAACCGAGCCCGACCATGACGCTGGTCCCGTTCATCAGCGCCAGGCTCTCCTTGGGCTGCAGCGTCAGCGGCGGGATGCCGGCCGCGCGCAGCGCCTCGGCTGCGGGGACCACCTGTCCCTTGAACCAGACCTCGCGCTCGCCGACCAGCGCCGCGACCACGTACGACAGCGGCGTCAGGTCGCCGCTGGCCCCGACCGAGCCCTCGGCCGGGATCCGCGGCAACAGGCGGTGCCGGAGCAGGTCGCACAGCCGCTCGAGCACCTCGACGCGCACGCCCGACCAGCCGCGCGCCAGCGCCACCAGGCGCACCGCCACCACCGCCGCCGCCTCGACCTCGTCGAGGATCCGCCCGGTGCCGCAGCCGTGAAAGCGCATCAGGTTGACCGGCATCGCCGCCACGTGCTCGGCCGGCACCGCCGTCTCGCACGAGTCGCCGAACCCGGTCGTCACCCCGTACACCACCTCGCCCGACGCCAGCCGGCGCGCCAGGTGATCGGCGCCGCGGGCCAGCAGCGCCCGGTACTCCGGCGCGTCGTCGAGCGCCGGAAAAGCTGTCCCTTCGGCCAGCTCGACGACGTCCCCGAGGCCGAGCCCTTGCGGGCCGACGAGCAGCACCCGCGCGCTACTCACTCCGCCCTCCAGAACTCGTAGAAGTTGAACCAGTTGAGCGGCGCGAGGCGGCAGTAGTGCTCGAGGCGTTCGGCGTAGCGCTGGACATGGGCGGCGGTGGCGGCCTCGCGGCGGCCCCGGGGCAGTTCTAATTGTTCGGCGAAGGGCTCGCAATAAAGATCGTAGCGGTCGGGCCCGTGATAAAGACCGAAAGTCAAGTAAATCGGGCACTTTAGCAGCGCCGCGAGGGTATAGGGCCCGGTCGGGAAGCGCGCCGGGGCGCCGAGGAATTCGGCCGTGCAGGTCTTGTCGTTGACCCCGACCCGGTCGCCGAGCACCGCCACCAGCTCCCCGCGCTCGATCGCCTCCTTCGCCGTCAGGATGTAGCTCGTGTCGCGCGGGTCGATCGGGATCACCCGCACGTCGAAGTCGGCCTGCACCGTGCGCAGGAAGTCGTTGATCATCTTCGCGTTCTGCCAGTACGCGAGGATGTGGATCGGGATCCGCTTGTCGACGCTGCTGGCCCGCATCGCCTCGAACGAGCCGAGGTGCGCCCCGAGCAGCAGCGCCCCCTTCCCCTCGGCCTGCAGCGCCCGCAGGTGCTCGATGCCGGTGTGGGTGATGCGGAACCGCCCGGTCTCGCCGCGGACCAGGAACACGCGGTCGAGCGCGCAGCGGGCGAACGTGTAGATGTGGCGCCAGCCGGCCCAGAACCCGTGCGGCTGGCCGATCCGCCGCAGGTAGTCCTGCGAGGCCCGCCGCGCCTTGCCGGCGAACAGCGCGTAGTAGAACGTGATCACCGCCAGCAGCACCCCGGCGCCGCGGCGGCCGAACACCCGGCAGAACAGCAGCGTCGCCCGGATCCCCAGCACCGTCCCGCGCTCGGGCCGGGTCATCCACGCCCGGTCGCCCTCGTCGGACCTGACCGCCGGGACAGCCGACGCCGCGCTGCCGGACCGCTCGCCCGCGCCCCCGGTCGCCGCGCCGCTCGCCTCGGGCCTGACCGCCGGGACATGTCCCTCCGAACCTGCCTCTTCCGCCATGGCCGATCGAACCTGTCCTCTCGCTCAGCGCCCAGCCGGCAGCGCCGGCCGCCGCAGGCGCCGCCACAGCTTGATCCACGGCCGCACCATCACCCGCTGGAACGACAGCCGGGTGTGCAGCCACGAGATCTTGAGGTTGTCGCCGAACACGCGGAAGTGCGACACCCCGCCCTCGTCGCGGCCGATGTAGCGGACCTTCGTCGGCAGGTTGATCACCGGCACCCCGGCCCACACCAGGCGCACCGCCACCTCGATGTCGAAGTCCATGCGGTCGCCGGTGCGTCCGAGCGCCAGCGCGGGGTCCAGCGGGTAGACCCGGAAGCCGCACATCGGATCGGTGATGACCCCGCGGCCGGCCTCGAAGTCGGTCCAGAACAGCGTGATCTTGCGGGCGACCAGCCGCCCCTTCGGCGCCGACGCGTCGTACACCGGCGCCCCGAGGATCAGCGCGTCCGGCCGCTCGCGCGCGGTCGCCAGGAATTTCGGGATGTCCCCGAGGTCATGTTGCCCGTCGGCGTCGACCTGCAGCGCGTGGGTGTAGCCGAGCTCGCGCGCGAACTGGAACCCGGTCTTGACCGCCGCCCCCTTGCCGCCGTTTTGCGCCCGCCGGCGCACGTGCGCCAGCCCCTCGGCCCCCAGGGCCGCGACCGCCTGCCGCCCCGCCTCGCCGCTGCCGTCGTCGATCACGACCACGTCGGGCAGGTGCGCCTTGACCCGCAGCACCACGTCGCGCACCGTCCGCGGGTTGTCGTAGGTCGGGATCAGCGCGCACGGCCGGAACGGACCTGTCCCGCCGGACATCTCACCTGCCCCTCCGGACACCTCGTTCTCACCTGTCCCTGCGGACATCTCAGTCACCGCGCGCCTCGTACTCGAGCGCCCCGGCGGTGACCACCTCGCCCGCGCGGGCCAGCGAGAAGCGGACGCTCGTCCCCCGCACCTCGAGCCGCAGCACCAGCGCGTCGCCCGGCGCGATCGGCCGGGTGAACTTCAGCCGCGCCGCCTGCCGCAGCCGCCCCAGCTCGGGCCGCAGCGCCGCCACCTGCGGCACCACCAGGGCCGTCAGCTGCGCCACGCCGGGCAGCACCGGCGCGCCGTCGAAGTGCCCGCGGAAGAACGCCAGGTCGACCGGCACCCCGACCTCGACCTCGTGCACCGCCGCGTCGCCCGCCTCGCGCCGCACGTGCCCACGGACCTCGAACCCGATCACAGCCGCGCCCGCCGAGTCCCCCGCAGCCCCGCTCGCGTCCGCGGCCGCGACCGATCCGCCGCGCTCCGCCTCGGCCGGCTCCTCCGCCGTCAGCCCGAGCAGCGCGTGCAGGCGCCGCTTCGTCAGCTTGCCGTTGGGCTCGCGCGGCAGCGCCGGCACCACCTTGATCCGCCGCGGCACCACCACCGGGTCGAACCACGGGAGCAGCCCCCGCCGCAGCTCGGCCACCAGCTCGCCGGCGTCGCGCCCCGAATCGCGGGCCACCACCGCGGCCATCAATTCGTGCCCGCGGGCGCCCGGCGTCTCGGTCGCCACCACCGCCGCGTCGGCCACGGCCGGCAGCGCCAGCAGCCGCTGCTCGACCTCCGCCACGGCCACTCGCTTGCCGGCGACCTTCACCACCCCGTCGAGCCGCCCGCGCAGGTGAAACCCGCCGCGCGCGTCGAGCAGGGCCCGGTCCTCGCACGGGTACGGCGACGGCGCGTCGGGGGCCAGGAACGGCGAGCGCAGCAGCAGCCGCCCCTCGGCCGCGACCTCGACCGCGACCCCCGGCAGCGGCGTCCAGGCTGGCTCCGGGGACATGTCCCCCAAGACTTGTTCGTGCCGCCGCCAGCCGATCCCGCCGGTCTCCGACGAGCCGTACACCTCGGTCACCGCCAGCCCGAGCTGGGCCAGCAGCTCGTCCGCGGTCGCCCGCGGCAGCGGCGCGCCCGACGAGAACACCCGCCGCAGCGGCGGCAGGTCGCCGCGCTGCAGCACCGTCAGCCCGCGCAGGTGCGCCGGCGTGCTGACCAGCACCGTCGCCCCGACCTCGCGCGCCGCCCTCGCCACCGTCTCGGCGTGCAGCGGCGTCTCGCGGGCGAACGCCGCCCCCGCGGCCAGCGGCGCCAGCACCCCGAACAGCAGCCCGTAGAGGTGGTACGGCGGCACCGTCGCCAGCGCCACCTCGCCGGCCGCCAGCGCGAACGTGGCCGCCAGCGCCTGCGCCTCGCCGAGCAATTGCCCGGCCGTCTTGGCGCACGGCTGGTGGTCGCCGGTGCTGCCCGAGGTGTACACGACCGCCAGCCGCCGGTCCGCCGGTAGCGCTTCGGGCCATGTCGGATCGGCCATGACCCCGAGAGCATGTCCCGAGAGCCACTCGCGGACGTCCTGGGCGTCGGCCAGGTCGGAGTCGTGGATCAGCGCCACCACGTCGGGCCGCCCCGCCAGCTCGCGCACCGCCGCCGGCTGGGCGTTCGGCGGCAGCGCGACCGCGTGGCCGCGCAGCCACGCGCCCAGGGCCGTGACCGCCAGGTGATAGCGGTCGCCGCAGACCACCAGCACCTCGCTGCCGGGCCGCGCCGGCGGCAGGCGCTCGGCGACGAGGCTCGCGTCGCGCATCAGCTCGCCCGCGCTGCGCGGGCCGGCCTCGCCGACGGCGACGCGCGCCGCGGGATCGGTGTAGACGAGCGGGACGAAGGACCTCATGCGCGGAGCAGACGGCGGAGCAGGCGGTCGGGCAACGCGTCGCCGAACCGGCGGAAGGTCGCCTTGCGGACGACGTACTCGACGGTGAACATTACCCCGATCAGCAGGTACGCCAAAAGTCCGGTGTACAGCGTCCACCAGGACACCGGGGCCCACAGCGCGAGCGCGGCGCTGGCGGCCGCGTTGGCGACGAAGAACCCGCACCAGACCACCGTGACCTTGCGACAGTACGCCGGCCCGCCGGGCGGCAGCTCGGGCTCCTGCAGCCGCGCGAACCGCTCGACCAGCGACGCCGGCCCGCGCAGGCTCGCCGCGAAGTTGGCCAAAAGCCCCAGGTTGACCAGCACCGGCAGGGCCATGAACAGCCGCTGCTCGCCCGACAGCGCCGCCGCCGCGAACAGCCCGAGGAGCGACAGCGGCACCCGCAGCACCGGCCACAGGTCCTCGCGCCGGGCCTCGCGCAGGCGCAGCACGAGCCCCGGCAGCAGCGCGCAGGCGAGCACCAGCGCCAGCGTGCGCGGGCTCCAGCGCGTCATGCCGAGGTACACCACCAGCGGGTAGCCGCCGACCAGCAGCGAACGCAGCACCGCCGGGAGCCACCTCGGGACCCCCGCGGCCCGCTGCGGCTTGCCGTCAGGGTCCGCCATCACGGCCGCCGGTTCTCAGCTCGCCGCCGCGGCCGCCCGCTGCTCGGCGACGAAGCGGGCCAGGTTGGTCACGCTGGCGAAGATGTGCCGGTTCTGCGCGTCGTCGGCCTTGGTCTTGACCCCGTACTTCTTGCCGATCGCCATCGCCAGCTCGAGCACGTCGATCGAGTCGAGGCCCAGCCCCTCGACCAGCAGCGGCGCCTCGGGGTCGATGTCCTCGGGGGTCATGTCCTGCAGCATCAGGGCCTCGATGATGAGCTCCTTGATCTCGCGGACCAGCGCGTCGGGCGGGGCGGCATCTGTCATGGGGTCGGCGCATCCTACGGGGATCGCCCGGGAGCCGACAAGCCTCGCCCTTCCCCCTCCGTGGACACCCGAGCGGAGCGTGCTTTGCCCCACCGACACGGCGCAAGCTCACATCTTCGGGCTGGCTCTTGGTGCAGGCGGCTCCGAGCGCCTCTCGGTACCCTCGCCGCCCCATGACAAGCACCAATTCACCGCGGATCGCCATCGTCACCGGCGGCGGCAACGGCATCGGCCGCGCCACCGCTCGCATGCTCGCCGACGCCGGCTACGCCGTCGCCGTGTGGGACCTGGCCGAACAGGCAGCCGAGGAGGTCGTGTCCGCGATCACCGCCGCCGGCGGCGTCGCCATCGCCCGCAAGGTCGACGTCAGCAAGCCCGAGGACTGCGCCGCCGCGGCCGCCGCCGTGGTCGAGCGGTTCGGCCGCATCGACGTCCTCATCAACAACGCCGGGGTCGTCCGCGACGGCCAGCTGGTCAAGGTCAAGGACGGACAGGTGGTCGGCCAGATGAGCGCCGAGCAGTTCCAGTTCGTCCTCGATGTCTGCCTCAAGGGCGTGTTCAACTGCACCCAGGCGGTCGTCCCGACCATGATCGCCCAGAAGTACGGCCGCATCGTCAGCACCAGCTCGGTCGTCGCCCTCTACGGCAACTTCGGCCAGACCAACTACGTCGCCGCCAAGGCCGGCGTGATCGGCATGACGCGCGTATGGGCGCGCGAGCTCGGCCGCTACGGCATCACCGCCAACGTCGTCGCCCCGGGTTTCGTCGCCACGTCGATGGTGGAGAGCATCCCGGAGAAGGTCCTGAAGTCGATGATCGAGCACACCCCGGTCGGCCGCGCGGGTCAGCCCGACGACATCGCTCGCGCCTACCTCTTCCTCGCCGACGAGAAGTCGAGCTTCATCACCGGCGCCACTTTGAGCGTCGACGGCGGCTCGGTCCTCGGCACCTGAGCCGCGGCACGCGGTTCAGGTCCGATTGCGAGGGCGGCGAACGGCGTCCTCGCGGCGCGCGCGGCGCTGAACAGCCTCCGCCGGGGCAGGCCCTCACCCTGCCCGCGCGGACCTCGGGCCGCGCGCGGCATTTTGCCCCTTCGTTGCAGCAGCAGCGCGAAAAGACTAGCGTAACGGGCGATGCACGACGGGCTACCCAAGTTTCTCGCGGACAGCGGCTATCGCCACGCGATGTATACCCATCAGTGGACCGAGGTGCTGATCTGGCGCGACGCGGAGCGCTGGCTCGGCCGCGGACCCGACCGCGACAGCGCCCTCGAAGACGCGCTGACGCAGATGTTCCCCTCGGCGGCGGCGCGTCAGCTCTTCGATCGCTTCCGCGACGGCCTCCAGGAGCCAGCGCGCCCGCCCGCGGCGCCGGTCCCGCCCTCCGTATCCACCGAACCTATCTCCGCCCCGCCTGCTGCCGCCTCGCCCGAGCCCGAGCAGCCGCGCAGCCCGATCGTCGGCCGAATTCAGCTGCCCACCTATCCTGCGGCGGCGGTCGCCGAGGCGCGCGAGACGCTGGAAGAGATCCTCAAGGACATCCAGGACATGCGCCCCGACTTCGCGCTCATGTCCCCGCGCTACCAAAAGGTCTACATGCTGGCCTGGATCTCGCGCGCGCGCAGCTTCGACGAGCAGTTCCAGGGCGAGCACAAGATCACCGTGCTGGTGCGGCGCATCGCCCACGAGCTGACCAACCTGAGCAAGACCTTGTGGCCGGGTTCGGTGCAGGCGCTGCAGATGAACGCCGTGCCCGCGTGCGTGGTCACCGAGCTCGGGCTCAAGACCCTGCACGCGCCGAAGACCTGGGCCGAGGCCCACGAGTTCGTGCAGAACCACAAGGATCGGGCGCTGACCAGCGAGGTCCCGGTCGACGATTACGGCTGGGCCGATCGCGCGCGCAAGACCCCGCCGGGCCCGCCGCGCACGCTCTTGCGTGAGGCCCAGCGGGCCATCGAGGCCATCGCCGGCAACGTCACCGACCCGCCGCCGCGCCACCTCACCACGCCGCCCGAGGAGCTGCCCAACGAGCAGCTCGACGCGCTGCTCAAGCACGCCCAGGCGCTGCGCGAGATCCGTCGCTTCATCGCCGCCGAGGACCCCGAGACCTGGGGCGCCGTCATGGGTCGCCTGCGCTGGCTCGCGGGGCGCCTCGGCGAGCGTCTGCCGCTGCTCCGCCGCTGGCTCGACCCCGAGTTCATCCCCCCGCCGGAGCGGGCCCGCACCGGTCCCTCCGCCGATCAGGTGCGCCAGCAACAGGCGGCCGTGCGGGCCGAACGCGACGCGCTGGCGGCCGCCGACAGCTTCGACGACGAGGCCCTGCTCGCCTTCTTGCAGCGGGCCTTCGACGCCCACAACACGCCCGAGGTCGCCTCGCTGGTCCAGCCGATCCGGCCGCGCATCGACGCCCTGCGGCCCGACCTGTTCGAGGATCGCCGCCTGCGTCGCCGCCTCACCGGCCTGCACGACGTGCTCAAGCGCGGCGAGCTCGGCGTGCTGCCGTCCGAAGGCGACGGCGACCTCGAGGAGGAGACCGACGACGTCGACGATCCGGGCGCGCACCTCGTCGCCCAGGTCCGGCCCAAGGTCGAGGGCAAGCGGGTCCTGTTCGTCAGCAACCGCGAGGACCCCGATCTCAAGTCCAAGCTCGAGGAGTCGCTCGGCCTCGACATCACCTGGTGCGACGGCAACGCCCGCAAGGTCCAGGCCCAGTGCGAGAGCATCTCGCGCCACAGCTACGACTACGTGCTCATCGCCACCGGCTTCCAGGCCCACAACATCGACGGGATCCTGGCCCGCGCCGCCCGGGCCAGCGCCATTCCTTACGTCCGCGTGTTCAAGGGCCGCCCGCTCGCCGTCGCCCGCGCCCTCGCGCGCAGCCTCGGCGTCGCCTCGGCCGCCTGATCCGACACGGTGCAGATCCGTGTGGCCCGCGCCACACCGCGACGCGCCGCGCTTGAACCCCGGTCAACAGCGCGGACCCGCTCCGCGCTCCGCCCAGTTACTGAATGTCGTTCGAGACCGCGACGGCGATCGACGCGAGATCCCGCGCCCGCGGACACTCGACCGGAGCTGGCGCGAACGACATGTCCATGCGGACACATGTCCACGGGCAGCTCCGCCCCCTCGGGTCCGTCGTTCGCAAATGTCCCTTGAGACATGTCCACTCGAACATGCACAAACGCCTCCACGGACCCGCCCTGCGGGGGGCCGTGTCCTACGAGCGTCGCCCCCGGCCCCCCGCAGGCCGCGACCTCACGGCCCCGCCCCGACCGACCCGCGTCGACGCCGGCGAGTCGGCGTCGAGCACCGAGAGCGCGCTTCCCATCGGGTCGCTGTCGCTCAGGGCGACGGCGCGCTCGGCGAGCCGCGGAGCGAACGTGTCCTTTCGGGCATGTCGTCGCTCGCGGCTGGCGCCGACGACATGTCCTTTCAGCCATCCGAATCCGGGCCGGGCAGGCCCCCGTTCGCGCTCACTCGACCGCGATCGTCAGCTCGAACGGCGCGTCCTTGCGCAGCCCCGCGATCGTCCAGCGGTCGAGCCGGCGCAGCTTGACGAACAGCCCCAACACCTCGTCGGCGCCGCCGAGCGCCTCACCGTCGATGGTCTGGATCAGATCGCCGTTCTTGAAGCCGGCGAGCTCCAGCGGCGTGCCCGGCCGGACGGAGTACAGCTTGTACCCCACGACCTTCCCCTCTCGCGTCGACGGGATCACGCGAGCGAGCCGGGCCAGCACCGCCGGCGCCTCCATCAGCGCCTCGAACTCGGCGCGCTTCACCACGCAAACCCCGGCGTCGCACGTCGGCGTCAGCGCCGGCGCGTCCGGCCCGCTCGCCGGCAGCGCCGGCAAATTCGGCGCGCTCGGCCGTCGGCACTCCTGCAGCGCGAGCTGCTGCTGCACCAGATCGGCCTGCAGCGCCTCGATCTGCGCCCGGTGCTCCGCGAGCAGCGCCGACATCGCCTCCAGCTCGGCCTGCAGCGCCGCCCGCTCGCGCCCGGCCGGGTCGCACCCCAGCAACATCAGCCCCACGAACGACCACGCGCCTGTCCGTCGCCTCGTCATCCCGGGCGACTGAAGCACGACCGCCCCGCCGGCGACAAGCGCGCTACAGTCCGCGCGTGACCCTCCCCGCCGAGCCCCGCGAGCCGCTGCTGCTGGCCCTGCGCCGCACGGATCCCGCCGCCTTCCGCCGCGAGGTCCGGGCCGTCCTGACGGCCCAGGCCAGCGTGAGCGCCGGCGCGCGCGCCCTCGGCCTGCGCGAGGCCACCCTGCGGGACCTGCTCGCGGCCGACCCGGAGCTCGGCCGCGGCCTCGATCTCGACGACTGGCCCTGAGGACATGCCCTCAAGGACAACCCGCCTCGCGCGCCGGGGCATGACTGGACCGCTCCACTCGAGCGGCTCCGGTAGCTGTCGCTATTCCGACGAGACTGCCATGAAGCGCCCGAGCGAGGGCCGCCTCGCTCGCGCCGCCGCGTCGTTCCTGCTGCCCCGACGAGCGAATCGCCGCCGGTCGGCGAGGAGCGCCGGTTCGCACGCGCGTGAACCCGAGGACATACGCTCATGGACATGTCTCCGCGGCCGCGCGCCCGTCGCCGCGCGCTCATGGCCGGGAGGACATGCCCTCACGAACATGCCCTCAAGTCCAGCCATCGCCCGTCACGCCACGAGCCCCGCCGCGAACGCGCGGATGTCCGCCGCCAGCAGCTCGGGCGCCTCCAGGCCGGGGAAGTGGCCGCCGCGCGGCATCTCCGTCCAACGCGCGAGCTCGAACCACCGCTCGCCCCACGCGCGCGGGGCCGGCAGGATGTCGCCGGGGAAGATCGCCACCGCCACGGGCGGCCCGCGCCGGGGCGGCGGGGCCATCGCGCCCGCGTCGGCGAATGTCTCGCGGTACAGCCGCTGCGACGACGCGATCGTCTCGGTCACCCAGTAGATCGTCAAGATCGTGCACAGCGCGTCGAGCGACGGCGGCCGCTCGCTCCACGCCGCGAATTTCTCGCCGATCCACGCCGCCAGGCCGGCCGGCGAGTCGTTGAGGCCGGCCGCGATCGTGTGCGGCCGGGTCGCGTGGAGCGCCGCGTAGGCGCCCTCGCGCTGCTGCCACTGCGGCCCGCGCTCGAGGTACGCCGCCTCCGCGGGCGTCGGCGCCGGCGGCCGCGGATAGCCCCAGAACACGTTGACCATGTGGATGCCGAGCACGCGCTCGGGGTGGTCGGCCCGCAGTCGCTCGACCACGCCCGCGCCCATGTCGCTGCCGTGGGCGAAGAACCGCGGGTAGCCGAGCTCGGCCATCAGCTCGGCCCACAGCGCCGCGATCCGGGTGATGTTCATGCCGCTCCGGCTCGGCCTGTCCGAAAAGCCGTATCCGGGCAGCGACGGGATCACCACGTCGAACCCGACCCCGTCGACCGGCTCGGTCAGCAGCGGCACCAGCGGCAGCAGCTCGGTGAAGCAGCTCGGCCAGCCGTTGGTGAGCACGAGCGGCAGCCGCCGAGGCGCCCGTCCGCGCGCGTGCACGAAGTGCAGCCCGATCCCGCCGATCTGCGCGCGGAACGCCGGGAACGCGTTGATCGCCGCCTCGGCGGCGCGCCAGTCGAAGCGCTGCCAGTGGGCCACCAGGGCCCGCAGCGCCGCCGGCTCGACGCCCCAGTCGGGCCCGGCGTCGGCGAGCGCGTCGGTGAAGCGGGTCTGGGCCAGGCGGCGCCGCAGGTCGGTGAGCGCGGCCTCGGGCACCGCGACGGTGAAGGGCTGGACGTCGATGGTCTGCATGTTCGGTCTCCGCCCGCGAACCTGCCGGTCCGGCCATCCGTTTGGAATTGCATAAAAGTGGGGAACGTCTATTCATCCTTGAATGTCTCTCGCTCCGCCGGACTGGTCGCTGTACCGGGCGTTCGCCGCGGTCCTGCGCGAGGGTTCGCTGTCGGCGGCCGCGCGTCGGCTCGGACTCAGCCAGCCCACGCTCGGCCGTCACGTCGCCGCGCTCGAGGCGGCGCTCGGGCTGCCCCTGTTCACCCGCTCGCGCGGCGGGCTCGCGCCCACGCCCGCCGCCGAGGCGCTGCGCCCCGAGGTCGAGGCCCTGGTCGCCGCCACCGACTCGCTGCTGCGCAAGGCCTCGGGCCCGCTGGCCGAGAACGTCGGCGCCGTGCGGATCACCGCCAGCGAGATCGTCGCCGCCGAGGTCTTACCGCCGGTCCTCGCCGCCCTCCAGGCCGAGCACCCCGGCATCGTCGTCGAGCTGGTGGTGTCGAACCGGATCGCCGACCTCGTGCGGCGCGACGCCGACATCGCCGTGCGGACGGTTCGCCCGAGCCAGGGCGCGCTGCTGGCCAAACGCGTCGGCGCCTTCGAGCTCGGCCTGTTCGCCGCGCCCGGCTACCTCGCGCGCCGGCCGGCCCCGACCACTCCCGCGGCCCTGGCCCGGCACGCCCTGGTCGGCTTCGACGTGCCCGCCCCGTACACCGGCACCCTGCGCCTCGGCGGCCGGCCGCTCACGCGCGACGCCTTCAGCTTCCGCACCGACGACGACGTCGCCCAGTTCGCGGCGATCCGGGCCGGGTGCGGGATCGGTGCCTGCCACGTCTCGCTGGCCCGCCGCGCCGGGCTTGTGCGCGTGCTCGCCGGCGAGTTCGCGCCGAAGGTCGAGATGTGGCTCGCCATGCACGAAGATCTCAAGGCCTCACGGCGCTGCCGGACCGTCTTCGACGCGCTGTGGGCCGGCCTCGGCGCGCACGTCGGGCGCGGCTCCGCCCGGGCCACCGCGCGGCGCGCTCGCAGCTAGCCCCGAAGACATGCCTCTTAAAACATGTCCTTTTCATCACGTCCCCTGCGATGGCGACCGTGGGGCCGCGCCTCCGAGCGCGCGAGGTGAACAAGACATGTCTCCGCAGACATGTCTTCCTGTACACATAGAAGAGCACATGCCCGAAAGAGCATATCCTTTCGGACACACGCACTCTCGCCCACGCGAAGCGCCGCGCGCCGGCGCCCGCGCTCACTTGCGCCGCTTCGCCCGCACCACGCAGCGCGCCGCGACCTGCGGGCGGAACAGCGTGCGGGCCAGCGCCCACACCCCCTCCGGCGTGACCGCCCGGACCCGCTGCGGGTAGGCGAACGCGCGCGCCCGCGGCAGCCCGTACACCTCCGACAGCGCCAGCAGCGACGCCATCCGGCTGCGGCGCTGCTGCCCGAGCTCGAACTGGCCGACCAGCCACGCCTGCGCGCGCGCCACCTCGGCCGGCGACGGCGGCTCTCGCACCGCGCGCTCGACCTCCGCCGCGATCGCGGCCAGCGCCTTCGGCAGCTTGTCCTGGCTGGTCGACGCGTGGATCGCCACGTGACCGGCGTCGACGCCCTCGACGCTCGACATCGACACCTCGTACACCAGCCCCTGGACCTCGCGCAGCGCCGTGAACAGCCGCCCCGTCTGGCCGCCGAGCACCGCGCTGAGCACGTCGAGCGTCGGCTCGCGCTCGTCGCCGACGGCGATCCCCGGCCAGCCGAGGGCGATGTGGGCCTGCTCGCGGTCCTGGAAGATCTCGCGCTCGCGCGGCCCTCGCGGCGCCTGCACCGGCTTCGCCTTGCCTGGCCTTTCGGACATCCTGTCCCAGAGGCCAGCCTCGCGCAGCGCCGCCTCGACCTGGGCCGCCGCCGCCGCGACGTCGACGTCGCCGGCCAGCGCCAGCACCGCCTGGCCGATCGGGTAGTCGCGCCGCCACAGCGCCTTCAACTTGGCCGGCGTCAGCGCGCGCAGCCCCTCGGGAGTGCCGCGGACCGGGCGGCTGAACGGGTGCTCGCCGTACAGGAGCTTGTGCAGCCCGCGGGACGCCACCTGGCCCGGGTCGTCGACCTCCGCCGCCAGATCCTGCAGGGCCACGCGCCGCTCCTCCTCGAGCTCGTCGGCCGCGAACGTCGGCGTGATCGTGCAGTCGAGCGCGTGCCCGAGCACCGCCGGGAAGTGGCGCGCCAGGCACTCGAAGTGCAGCCCGAGGCTGTTGCGGCCGGCGAACCCGTCGAGCCCCGCCGCCATGCCGTCGATCGCCCGGCTCAGCGCCTCGCCGTCCATGCGCGCGTTGCCGCGGGTGAGCAGGGCCGCGGCCACCGAGTTCGAGCCGGCCAGCGCCGCCGGCTCGCGCCGCTGTCCCCCGGGCCAGATCAGCCAGCCCGCCGCCACCGGCACCGCCCGCTCGACCCGCGCCAGCAGCCGCAGCCCGTTCGGCAGCGTCAGCGTGTCGATCCCGTCGGGCGCGCGCTTCGGCGCCGGACCGTCGCGCCGCGGCCCCTCCGCCGGCTTCAGCGCCGCGTCGACCGCGGACTTGACCGACCTGGCCTTGGCGACATCCACCTCGGCGCGCGGCAGCTCGAGGCTGACGCACGCGCGCGCCGGGTCGAGCCAGCGGGCGCAGGCCGAGCGGACCGCCTCCGGCGTCAGCGCGGCCAGGGCCGCGTAGTACTCGCGCTCGCGCGCCAGGTCGCCGAAGATCGTCGCGCACGCCCCGAGCGCGTGCGCCTGCCCCTGCACCGTCTCGCGCCGGTACACCAGGTCGCTCTCGAGGATCGCCTTGGCCCGCGCCAGCTCCTCGGGCGACACCGGCGCCGCCGCCAGCCGCCGCACCTGGGCCAGCACCGCCGTCACCGCCGCGGCCGCCTGGGCCGCGGTCGTGCGCGCCGACACCAGCACCGACCCGCCGAGCCGCAGCGTGTCGCAGTGGGCCTGGATGTCCGAAACGACCTGTTCTTTGCGCCGTGTCTCGGCGACCAGGCGCGACGACTCGCCGTTGCCGAGCACCACCGCCGCCGCGTCGATCGCCGCCGCGTCGGCCGCCCCGGCCGCGGGCGCCGGCCAGGCCAGCAGCACATAGGCCTCCTGGACCTCGGCGCGCTTCACCGTCACCCCGGGCCGCGGCGCCGGCTCGCCCGTCGGCCGCCGGGCCGGCGCGGCCGGCAGCGCCCCGACGGTCGCCCGCGCCACCTTGCGCAGCGCCGCCACGTCGACCGCGCCGACGGCCACCAGCGTCAGCCGCTCGCCCGCGTAGGCCCGGCGGTGATACGCCCGCAGCCGCGCCGCCGTGTGGCCGGCGACCTCGGCCTCGAGCCCGAGCACCGGCCGCGCGTACGCGTGCCCCCCGTACACCCGCCCGAGCGCCGCCTGCGTCACCCGCTGGCCCGGGTCGTCGTCGTACTGCTTGATCTCCTCGATCACCACCTCGCGCTCCTGCGCCAGCGTGGTCGGGTCGAGCGTCGGGTGCAGCGTCGCCGCGGCGATCAGCGCCGCCGCCTCGGCCGCCCGCGCCGCCGGGGCCGTCACGTGCACCACCGTCTCGTCGTGGCTGGTGAACGCGTTGATGTCGCCGCCGAGCGCCTCGATCGCCCCCGCGAGGTCGAGCGCCGGCTCGGTCCGCCGCACCCCGGCCTTCGCCAGGCGCGCGCGGATGCTCTTCGGGCCATGTCCCAGAGCACATGGCTTGAAGAGCATGTGCTCGAGCAGGTGGGCGCACCCGTGCTCGTCCGGGCGCTCGGCCGCGGTCCCCGAGCCCACCCATAGCTGGATCGCCGCCGGTCCGGCGCCGACCGGGCGGGCCGGCAAGATCAGCAGGCGGGCGCCGTTGGCCAGCCGCTCGTCGACGAGCGACGCGAATTCGGAGGCGGCGCCCGGAAGGTCGAGGCCGCGGGGCGAGGGAGGCGAGACGGGCAGATCGGGCACGGTGTTGCTCGCCGCCCGCCTGTCGCGCGCGGCGCCCCCTCATACCCCGAGTCGCCGCCGCGCGCATCCTCGCCCGCGACCCGCGCCGCCCCGCCGAGGTCCGGGCGATCGCCCGCCGTCCGCGGCTCGTCGACCCGGGACCGGCCTCGCCGGGGCCGCGGACCGCCGTCTCCCGCGTCCTCCAGGCCCTTCCGCGCCTCCGCCGGCCAGCCCGCGCCGCGTCCGCGCGGCACGGCTCCGCACGACCTGCCAGCGCCCGGTCTCACCGCGACGCGCTCGCCTCGGCCGGCACGGCCGACCTCCCGACTCACCGTGACGCGCTCGCCTCGGCCCCTCGCGCCCGCCACCCGCACGCGTCACCTCCGCGAACGCGCTCGCCTCGGCCCCTCGCGCCCGCCACCCGCACGCGTCACCTCCGCGAACGCGCTCGCCTCGGCCCCTCGCGCCCGCCACCCGCACGCGTCACCTCCGCGCCCCGGTCTCCCCGCCACGCGCTCGTCTCGGCTCCTCGCGCCCGCCACCCGCACGCGTCACCTCCGCGTCCCGGGTCTCCCCGCCACGCGCTCGCCTCGGCCCCATGTTGCGGCCGCGACCTGTCACTCGCGTCACCTTCTGCGCCGCTGCGACTCGCGACCGCGCCGGCGGTCGCTCGCCTCACCTCGCGCGCCCGCCATCGCGGGCCTCGCCGGCCTGCGCGCCCGCGCCCGCGCCACGTCCGGCCCGGGGCCGATTTTCTGAGGTATCGTCCCGACGTGCTCTCCCCGACTCTCGCGTTGCGCTGCCCGCATTGCCAGCACGCGCTCGGGCTCGCCGACATCCGCGGTGCCGCCACCTGCCCGGCCTGCGGTCAGGATCACGGTCTGCCGGCGGCCGTCGCCGACGCGCTCGCCCTGTACGAGCGGGCCATCCAGCAGGCCGTCAGCGATCTGGTCCGCAGCGCACCTGTCCCAACAGTCAGCCCGGAGCCGGACCCCGAGCCCGCCGACCTCGCGCCGCCTCAGCCCCGCGCCTACGCGCCCAGCCAGCCCGGGCCCTCGGCCAGACTGCTCGGCGCGCCGGTCCATCCCACCACCCTGCTGGCGATCGGCCCCGCCCCCGCGCCGCCCGTCCCCGGCCCCGCGGGACCTGCCCCCAAGGACAGCTACGAGCCGATGCCGGGCGAGACCATGCGCGCCCCGCTGCCCGCCAGGCCCGGCCCCGCCACCCTGTCGGGCCAGCTCGCCGCCCGGCCGCCGGTCCCCGGGCACAAGCCCGGCTCGCTCGCGGCCGAGCTGGCTGCCGGCCTCGTCGCCGAGGGCCTCGCCGCCGAGCCGGCCCCGGCCGGCGTGTTCGCCCACCTCTCGCCGCCCGACGGCTCACCTGTCCTTGCAGACAGCCCCTCATCGCCTGTCCCCGCGGCCAGCCTCGATCGACCTGTCCGTGCGGACATCCCACATGTCCCTGCAGACAGGCTCTCCGACGTCCCCCTCGCGCCGGCCTTCGACCCGGCGGCCCTGTCCGGCCCGCTGCCGGCCCCGCACTCACCTGTCCTTTCGACCAGCCCCGTCGGCGCCGGCGACACCATCCCCGGCGCCGGCCCCTCGAACTCCTCGCTGCTGGCGATCCTCTACAACCGCGCCGGCGCCAGCCAGAGCACCCCCTCGTCGGCGGCAGGCCTGGCCGCCCCGCCCGGCGGGCTGGCCGAGGCGCCGCTGCTGGTCGCCGCCGTGCGCGAGCCGGCCGACGGTCCACCTGTCCGAACGACCAGCGAGCTCGTCGCCGCCGTCCGCTCCTTCCTCCCCGATCGGCCCGACGCCGCCGGGCCCGAGCCCGAGGGCCGGATCCCCGCCACCGCCCTCGCCGTGGCCCGCCGGGCCCTCCTGGCCCGCCACGCCGACGAGCGGCGCCAGCAGCAGGTCCGCGACGGCGGCTCCGGCCTCCTGCTCACCGCCGTCGTCTGCGTCGTCCTCGTCGTGTTCGGCCTGTGGTACGTCGCCGCCCCGATCGCCTTGCTCGCCGTCCTCCTCCGCCTGCGCCGGGAGGAGCGCGGCGAGCGGTTCGGCGCCGAGGTCCAGCGCCTCGGCGAGGCCCTCGGCGGCCAGCGCCTGCCCAGCTACGACGCCATCGTCGCGTGGTTCGACGGCCTGTGGCCCGCCCCCGTCAGCCCCGAGGCGATGTGGACCAGCCACCTGCACGGAGCCGTCCGCTGCCACGTCCACGGCTACGCCGCCCTGGTCGACGTCCACCTGAACGAAAAGACAGCCGGCGGCGTCCTCTACCCGCCGCGGATCACCGCCTACCTGGCTGCCGTCTGGCCCGGCCGCGTGCCCACCCTGCGCCCGTCCGCCACCGACCTCTCGCCGGAGGCCCAGGCCCGCCTCACGCGCCTGCGCCGGGCCGGCTACACCGTCGTCGCCGACGGCCACGGCGGCCTCATCATGCGCGCCAGCGAGTCGATCGCCCAGGCCGCGCGGGCCGACATCACCCGCCTGCCCGCGCTGCAGGTCCCGATCGGCGAGCTCGCCGACCTCGCCCGCGATCTCGGCGCCGAACCGGTCGTCGCCCCGTAGTCGCCGCGACGCCGCACCATTCCGAGCAGCCCTCGCCTGTGCTCCGCCACGCCGGCCGCGCTGCGCGTCGGTCCCATCGTGGCCCGAGATCCGCACGACCGCTGGCCGAACGCCCCTATCATCGGCGTTCTGCGAGAGGAGCAGCGACCCCTCCTGACCCCTCCCGAGCCCGCTCGGGGACTGGCATCGGGCCTCACGTCCCGGGCTTGCGCGCGGTGATGAAGACCTCGGTGATGTCCGCGCCGTGGTCGACCTCGGCGCCCGTCACGGCGGTCTTCCGCGTGGTCACGCAGACCAGCACGTCCACCGCGCCCGGGGGGAAGGGGTCGGTGTCGAGGACGCGCAGGGTGCCTCGCCGCTCCGGGTCGCGCAGCCACTCGGCGTAGTACTCGCCGACGTCGCCGGACAGGACGGCCAGCCACGACTGCAGCCTCTCGAGCCGGTCCGCCTGGGCGATCCACAGCGGTCCGCCGGACGCGAGCTGCAGGAGGGCGTACCCCGACGCGCTTGGTTCGGCGATCACGGCCGCGAGCGGGGCCTGGACCTCGCGCACGCGCAGGCCCATGGCTGCGCTGGCGCGGCGCAGGGCGTCGGCTCCGCACAGCCGCGGGGCGGCCCACGCCTCGGTGTCGCCGGCCCCGAGGAACACCAGCTCCGCGGGGCGCAGCCCTGCCCGCGCGAGCAGGGCGCGGACCTGCGGGAGCTCGCGGGCGAAGTGGTCCGGGAACGCGAGTGTCGCGTCGCCGAAGGCGTTGGTGGCCCGCGCTTCGAGCGCCCGCAGCGAGGTCGCGAGCGCGGGCTCGTCGGGGCGCACCGTGACGAGGGTGAAGACCTCGTTGGGGAGCCAGCGGTAGCTGGCGAAGGCGGCCGGCGGATCGGCGCACAGGTCGATCGCGGTGCCGGGCCGCGGCGACGCGCGCTCTGGGGGGCTCGGAGCCGCCACGACGGTCGCGGGCGCGGGGCGACAGGCGGTGACGAGCACGAGGGCGCTCCGGGCGAAGGTCCATGGCGAGCTCCGGCGGCGCGACATCGGGTCCCGACAGGCTAGAGAGGCCGCAAGGCGCAGGCAAGCGCGGGGTGATCGCGGTCCGTGGCCGCAGGAGAGCTAGATGTCCTTCGGGACAGCTGGTGCTCGGGGCCGTGGCCGCCGGGGTCGAGGCACGAACCCACGACCTCGAGACCGGCCATCGCCGCCTCGAGCGGCTCGCCGAACACCTCGGCGAAGATCGGCGCGAACTCGGCGAATTCGGCGGTGCGCCAGGTCGAGCGCATGAACTCGACCAACAGCGCGAGGTCGTGGCGCTCGATCAGGGAGCCCAGAAGCGCGAAAACGGTCGGCGCAAGGGCGCGAAAAAAGTTCGAAGTTTTTTGGATCGCAACGGGGTGGTCCTGGCTCTTCACCCTCGAGCCCCGCAATCACCGGTCGTCCTCCGACGAAACCTGAACCGGGCGGGCCCATCCACCCCGAGGCTCGAGAGCCCGCCATGACCTTTCAGAGAAAACCTTCGACTGGCAACAACCCGTCCCATGTCGCGCTGACGCTCGATCGACGCGGCTTCCTCAGGGTGGGCGCCACGCTCGGCGCCGGCATCTTGCTGCCCGATCTCACAGGCTGCAGCTCGGTCGATGACGACAATCCGCAGCCGGTCGAGAACGCCGAGCTCTTCACGCCCGCCAGCGTCCGCTCCCGGGACGGCGTCCTCGATATCGAGCTGACCATCACCGAGACCGAGGTGACGGTCGGCCAGTATACGTTCATGACCCGCGCGTACACGGGTCTCAAGGTCAATCACGGGGAGTCGAGCCTCGGCGATACGACGACGTATACGGGGACGGTCCCGGGCCCGAGCATCGAGCTCCGCCCGGGTGATCAGCTCAAGCTGAAGCTCATCAACGGCCTTCCGGACGACAGCAGCGCCGTGGACCCCCCCGACTGCGCCATGGGCGGGGGCAGCGGCGGGCACGGCGGCGGCGGGCACGGCGCGGGCACCCACAACAACACGACCAACCTCCACACGCACGGCCTGCACGTCGATCCCGGGCCGCCCGGAGACGACGTCTTCCTGGCGATCGGTCCTGGTCAAAGCTACGACTTCGTCTTCGATATCCCGCGAGACATCGAGATGCCGGACGGGACGAAGGCCAATCATCCCGCCGGAACCTACTGGTATCACCCGCACATGCACGGATCGACGGCGATCCAGGTGGCGGGCGGCATGGTCGGGGCGATCATCATTCGCGACGAAGAGCGAGACGACCTCGACAAGCTGTTCTCTACCGAGCCCGGTCCGGGGCAGGGCAAGGAGCAACTCCTCGTCGTCGGCGAGTTCATGATCCAGACCGAGGATTCATGCGACGGGAAGACCCGCCTCGCTACGTATGGGGAGATGGGCCACTCCGGTCCCCTCCCTCCTGGCGTCGAGGATTTCTTCCACATCAACGGCCAGCTGAATCCGATCCTTCGCATGCGCCCGGGCGAGGTGCAGCGTCTTCGTGTGCTGCACACGGGCTTTCGTGCCCCGCTGGACGTCGCCTTCCTCCGCGTGCCGGACGATCAGGTGGACACCGCGACGTCGTTGCCGAAGCCCGGCTATGATCCATTTGGCTATTCTTGCGCCTCGTCGAACGGCCCACCCATGCTCGACCGGGACGCGCTGCGAGCGAAGTCGGCCACGTACTACCAGGTCGCGACGGACGGGATCACGTACGGCGCCCCCCTGAAGATGCCGCTCGCCGACCCCGTCTCCGAGGTCGAGTACGTCATCCCGCCGGGGGGCCGCGTGGACATGCTCGTCCAATTCGAGGCGGGCACCTACCAGATGGTGGCGCTCGGCTACCTCGACTTCGTCTGCTGGGCGCCGCAGGTCCTCGCCACCGTGGTCGTCTCGGGGAAGCCGGACACGAGCCTCCAGATCCCGCAGGTGCTCACGCCGCCGGCGCTTTACCCGTCGTTCGACGACATGTCGAAGCCTGGTAACGCGGTCACGAACACACGTCAGGTCGAATTCGCGGTGACCCAGGACGCCGACGGAGCGCACTTCCTCATCGACGGCAGGACGTTCTGCGAGGGCCGCGTCGATCAGTGCATCCTCCTCGACGCCGTGGAGGAATGGACAATCATCAACAAATTCACCGATACGGCGGGAGAGTCGATTCATCCCTTCCACATCCATGTCAACTCGTTCCTCGTGACGTCCATCAACGGGAAGAGTCCGGCATACCCTGTCTGGCGCGACACGTGTCTCATACCCACGAGCGGCACGAACGCCGACGGCACCCTCACGTTCCTGTCGCGCTTCCTGCATTTCCAGGGGCAGTACGTGCTGCACTGCCACATCCTGGAGCACGAGGATGAAGGCATGATGCAGCTCGTCGAGGTGCAGCAGGCGGCCTGCCCGGCGCCGCCGGTGGACGCCGCTTGCGAGAGCGAATGAGCCCCCTTCCATCCACGGAGAACGACGCCCCCGAACCTCTCCGAAACGATCCGCCATGAGCTTCGGCGCCCTCGACCACTGCGTCGAATACCCGTGGTGATCCGTGGATCGCAGACGGCCGTGCTGGCGCTCGCCGACGCACGCGAGCATGCGTGCCATCGCGCTCCACACCGGCCAGGCGGGCGCCTATTGGGCGCCCGGCGGGCGCCCGCCCACCGCTCGATGACGCGAGCTCCACGGCTCGTTCGATTTCCCCGATCAATCCGCCATTTCTGATGATGTCTTTTCTCTCTTCGGAGACGAGCCGAATGTGAACACGGCCTTCCTCGATGACGGCAAGCTCCGGACCGTTGCAGGGCGTCAGCGAGGGCGACACAGCATGGTGCATCCCATGCTCGGCACGACGCTCGGTATGGCCTGCGCGCGGATGGATGCCCGGGGAATCGATCAGGACTTCGCATGAGCATGCACGACGAGAGCTGGAACGTTCGGGGGATCGAGCCGAGGTCGGAGCAGAATGTCGCGGCGCAGCAGGACGACGCCGGGGACGTGCTCCGCTGGGCCGCCGTGGCCGACCCGAACAGCCCGATCGAGCACCTGCCGCAGCTCACCTCGGACGAGCTGCGTCAGCTGGCGGCGTGGAACGACACCGGGGTGGCGTATCCCCCGGCGAGGTGCGTCCACGAGCTGTTCGCGGACCAGGCCGCGCGGACACCGGACGCCGTGGCGCTGGTGTTCGGCGAAGAGCGGCTGACGTACCGCGAGCTCGACGAGCGCTCGAACCAGCTGGCCCATCACCTCCGCGGGCTGGGCGTGGGGCCGGAGGTGCTGGTCGGGCTGTGCGTCGAGCGGTCCCTCGAGATGCTCGTCGGGCTGCTGGCGATCCTGAAGGCGGGCGGGGCCTACGTGCCGCTCGACCCGAGCTATCCGCGCGAACGGCTGGCCTTCATGCTGGAGGACGCGCGACCCGCCGTGCTGCTCACGCAGTCGCGCCTGCGTGACAGCCTCCCGGCGCACGAGGTGGTGGTCGTGCAGCTCGATGCGCCCACCTGGCAGCACCAGCCGCGTACGTCCCCTGTCGTCCACGTCGGGCCGGATCACGCCATCTACGTCATCTACACGTCGGGCTCGACAGGCCGGCCCAAGGGCGTCCTCAACACCCATCGCGGACTCTACAACCGCCTCCGCTGGATGCAGCGGGCCTACGGCTTGAACGCGAGCGACGCCGTCTTGCAGAAGACGCCGCTGTCGTTCGACGTCTCGGGCTGGGAGCTGTGGTGGCCTCTGCTCGAGGGCGCCCGCATGGTGATCGCCGCGCCCGAGGGGCACAAGGATCCCCGCTACCTCGCGGCCCTCATCGCGGCCACCGGCGTCACCGTGGCGCACTTCGTACCGTCCATGCTCGGCGTGTTCCTGGCGGCGACCGAGCCCCGGGAGCGCGCGTCGCTCCGCCACGTCTTCGCCAGCGGCGAGGCGTTGCCCGGGCACTTGCGCGAGGCCTGGTATGCGGGCTGCCGCGGCGAGCTCCACAACCTCTACGGCCCGACCGAAGCCGCCATCGACGTGACGAGCCACGCCTGCCGGCCCGACGAGACAGGGCCGGTGCCCATCGGGCGCCCGATCGACAACACGCGCACTTACGTGCTCGACGCTGCGTTTCGCCCTGTCCCCGTCGGAGTCGCAGGCGAGCTGTATCTGGCGGGCGTGCAGCTCGCACGCGGCTACCTCAGCCGCCCCGGGCTGACCGCGGAGCGATTCGTGCCCGATCCGTTCGCGCTCGAGGCCGGCGCACGCATGTATCGCACCGGCGACCTCGCGCGCTTCCGCGACGACGGCGCCCTCGAGTTCCTCGGCCGCATCGACCACCAGGTCAAGATCCGCGGCTTCCGCATCGAGCTCGGCGAGATCGAGGCCGCACTCGCGGCTCACCCGTCGGTGCGCGGCTGCGTGGTCGTGGCTCGCGAGGATGCTACCGGCGACAAGCGGCTCGTGGCTTACGTGGTCGGCGACGACGCCACGGCGAACGCGCTGCGGGACTGGCTCGGCAAGAGGGTGCCGGAGTACATGGTCCCCTCTGCGTTCGTCTGCCTCGACGCGCTGCCGCTGAACCCCAACGGCAAGGTCGATCGCAAGGCCCTGCCCTCCCCCGACACGACCCGCGGCGCGGCAGCGACCTACGTGGCCCCGCGGACCGACGTCGAGCGCGCCCTCGTCGCCATCTGGGAAGAGCTGCTCGAGGTCCGCCCCATCGGCGTCAGCGACAATTTCTTCCTGCTGGGTGGTCACTCGCTCCTCGCTTTCCGTGTCGTATCGGCTGTCCAGACGCGACTCGGGGGTGCGCCGAGCCTGGCGACGCTGCTTCGCAACCCGACGATCGAGGCGCTGGCTGCTCTCTGGGACACGAGAGCGGAGCGGCCGCAGATCGGCCTCTCGCCGCGAGCGGACGGCGAGGCGCCGTTCGAGGGCGTGTCGGGCACCGAGCGGCGGATCTGGTTCCTGGAGAAGTTGTCGCCCGAGGCGAGGTCGTACCAGATCCCGCACGTGTTCGAGGTCGCGTCCGCGCTGTGTGCTCCGGCGCTCGAGGAGAGCGTGCGCGCGCTGGCATTGCGCCACCAGATCCTCCGCACGACCTATCCGGAGGTGGACGGAACGCCGAAGCGGGAGGTGTCCGACGACGTGCGGATCCCGATCCGCGTGGAGGACGTCTCGTCGCTGCCCGCAGCGGAGCGCGGTGCGGCGTTGCAGACGATGCTCGCCGCGGAGGTGAAGGACCGCTTCGACCTGGAGCGTGGGCCGCTGACCCGTGTCCTGGCCGTCAAGACGGCTGCGGACCGGCACGTCGTCGTCGTGCATCAGCACCACATCATCACGGACGAGTGGTCCTGGGGGCTGCTGCTCGCGGAGCTCTCGTCCCTGTACGAAGCGTCGCGCCGCGGGGAGACGCTCGCTCTGCCTGCCCTCGCCTGTCAGTACTCGGACTATGCGCGCGCAGAGGGGACGGCGCTCGCGGGCGACGGGCTCGCGGCATCTCGGGCCTACTGGAAGGAGGCCCTCTCCGACGTACCGCGGCTCGACCTCTCGATCGTCGCTCCCGCTTCGGGAGCGGTCTCGGGGCTCGAAGGACAGGTCTCGCTCCGGCTACCGCCGGAGACGAGCCGCCAGCTGCAGGCGCTCGCGCACGAACATGCCGCGACCCCTTTCATGGCCTGGTATGCCGCCCTCACGGCGGTGCTGTCGCGCTACAGCGGCCAGCAGGACTTCGGGCTCGGCGCGGTGGTGGCAAATCGCCAGCTCGTCGGGACCGAGGCGATGCTGGGGTTCTTCACGAACACGGTGGTGCTGCGGACCGACCTCTCGGGCGATCCGACGTTCGGCGAGCTGCTCGCGCGGGCGCGGCGGACTGCCCTCGATGCTTATGAGCATCAGGCGCTGCCGTTCGACGTCGTCGTGCAGGATCAGGGGCTGTCGCGGCAGGCCGGCGAGAATCCGCTGTTCGACGTGACCTTCTTCGAGGTGACGCCGCCCGCGGCAGCGGCCGGCTGGTCACCGCGGCTCGGCGCGGTGCCGCAAGGCGTGATGACCGCCAAGAACGCGCTGGCCGTGACCGTGCAGCACACGGTCGAGGGGACCGTCGTGGAGGTCCTGTACGACACGACGCGCGTGTCGCGAACCGCAGCGGCGCGGCTGTGCGGGCACCTGAAGACTCTGGTGACCGACGCGGCGGCGCACCCGGACAGGCGGGTGTCGCAGCTGGAGCTGCTCACCGACGAGGAGACCGAGAAGCTCGCGGCGTGGAACGACACGCCGCCGATCGATCCTGCCGCCCGGTGCATTCACGAGCTGATCGCCGAGCAGGCGGTCAGGGCACCGCAGGCCGTCGCGCTCGAGCAGGACGGGCTGTCGCTGAGCTACGGCGAATTCGAGGCGCAAGCCAACCGGCTCGCGCACCACCTGCGCTCGCTCGGCGTCGGGCCCGAGGTGCGCGTGGCCCTCTGTGTCGAGCGGTCCTTCGACATGGTGGTGGGTCTGGTTGCGATCTTGAAGGCGGGCGGCGCGTTCGTGCCGCTCGACCCGTCGTATCCGCCGGACAGGCTCTCGCTGCTGCTGGCCGAGGCCGAGGCGCCGGTGCTGCTGACGCACGCGGACATCGAGGGTCGGCTCTCGGCCCCGGGCGTGACGGTGGTGCGGCTCGACGTCGATGCAGCGCAGTGGGCTTCACGACCCATCACCCCGCCCGCGAGCGGCGTGACCCTCGAGCACGCGAACTACGTCGTGTTCACCTCGGGCTCGACCGGCAAGCCCAAGCCCGTGATCAACGAGCATCGCGGGCTCGCCGCCCGCGTCGCCTTCCAGCGCCGGCACATCGTCGTCCATCCCGGCGATCGCATCCTCTTCAGCGCCGCCATCGCCTTCGACGGCGCCATCGTCGACTGGGTGATCTCGCTGTGCAACGGCGCCACCTGCGTTCTGCCCAGCAACGCCTACGACGCCGTCGAGGGCATCGCCGAGTGCCTCGAACACCGCGCCATCACCTTCTCCTTCATCCCGCCCGCGATGTTGCGCGTGCTCCGCTGCCGCGCGCCCGCCCTGCGCCACATCACCCTCGCCGGCGACAGCACGCCGCCCGCGCTCGTCGCTCAATGGGCCGAGGGCCGCCAGGTCCTCAATTCCTACGGCCCCACCGAGTTCAGCATCTTCGCCGCGCAGGCCTGGTTCGATCCCTCGCGCCCGGAGAGGTTCTCCATCGGCCGGCCCGTCCACGGCGTTCGCCTCTACCTGCTCGACGCCGCGAAGCGGCAGGTCCCGCTCGGCATGCCCGGTGAGATCCACCTCGCGGGCGTCGGCCTGGCCCGCGGCTATCTGAATCGCCCTGCCATGACGGCCGAGCGGTTCGTGCCCGATCCGTTCTCGAACGAGCCCGGCGCCCGCATGTATTGCACCGGCGACCTCGCCCGCTGGAACGAGGACGGTGAGCTCGAGTTCCTCGGGCGCGTCGATCATCAGGTCAAGATCCGCGGCTTCCGTGTCGAGCTCGGCGAGGTCGAGGCCGCCCTCTCGTCCCACGCCGCGGTGGCGTCCTGCGTCGTCGTCGCGCGACAGGATACCCCCGGGAACAGCCGCCTCGTCGCCTACGTGGTGGCGAAGGACAGCGCGCTCGCGGTGGGCTCGCTCCGCGAGCACCTGCGAAACAACCTGCCCGATTACATGCTCCCGTCGGCGTTCGTCTTCCTGGACGCGCTGCCGCTCTCCGCCAACGGCAAGGTCGATCGCAAGGCCCTGCCTGCTCCAAAAGACACCCGGCAGGCCGGGGAGACGGCCCACGTCGCGCCGCGCACGGAAGCGGAGCGAGCGCTCGCGGAGGTGTGGTCGGAGGTGCTGCGCGCCCCGTCCGTCGGGATCCACGACAACTTCTTCTCGCTGGGCGGAGATTCGATCCTGGCGATCCAGGTGGTGGGTCGGGCCAAGCGAGCCGGCTTGCACGTGACGGTGCGCGACATGTTCATGCACCAGACGGTCGCGGAGCTGGTGCAGGTGGCGCGCAGATCGAGCGCAGCCGTGGCCGAACAGGCGGTGACCGGCGCGGCCTCGCTGACGCCGAGCCAGCAGTGGTTCCTGGGCAAGACCCCCGAAGAGGCGCACCACTTCAATCAGGCCTGCATGTGGACGCCGTCGCCCGGGCTGTCGCCCGGGATCGTGACCGAGGCGCTGAAGGTCGTATTGCGGCAGCACGACGCGCTGCGGTTGCGGTATCACCACGCGGAGTCCGGGTGGGTGCAGAGCCACGCGGAAGAGGTCGCGCTGCCGCTCGAGCGCGTGGACCTCTCGGCGGTGCCGCCGCGCGCGCGCAGGGCGGCCGTGGAGGCGTCGGCGGACGCTCTGCAGAGCGGCCTGTCGCTGTCCGCGGGCCCCGTGGCCCGCGCGGCGTGGCTGGATCTGGGCGAGGAGGGCACGCGGCTGCTGCTCGTCGTGCATCACCTCGTGGTCGACGGCGTGTCGTGGCGGATCTTGCACGAGGACCTCGAGCGCGCCTGCGAGGCCCTGCTGACCGGACGGACGCCGGAGCTCGCGGCCAAGACGACCTCGTTCCGGCAGTGGTCGGAGCGGCTCCACGCATTCGTCGCGGCCCGCGGCCTGTCCCAGGAGCTCGGCTTCTGGCGAGCTCAGTGTGCGCGGGGCATCACGCCGCTGCCGCTGGACCACGAGGCGGCGCTCGGCACGGTCGGAGACGGTCGCACGGTGGACGTGGAGCTGTCCGAGGCCGAGACCCGGGCCCTCCTGCACGACGTGAGCGCGGCCTACCGCACCGAGATCAATGATGTCTTGCTCTCGGCGCTCGCAGCGGCGCTGAGCGCGTTCTGCAAGACGGACACGGTGTGCGTCACCCTCGAGGGACATGGACGCGAAGCGCCGCTCGAGGACGTCGATGTGTCCCGCACGGTCGGGTGGTTCACGTCGATGTTTCCGGTGTGGCTGACGGTCCCGGAGGCCGACGATCCTGCGGCGCTGCTGAAGGGGGTCAAGGAACAGCTGCGGGCGGTGCCGAACCGGGGCTTCGGATACGGCTGGCTGCGGTACGCGCACGCGGACGAGGCGGTGCGCGCCGCGCTCTCGGTGGATCCGCCGGTGGTGTTCAATTACCTCGGGCAGTTCGACATGGAGGCGCAAGGTCGGGGGATGCTCGGACCGGCGGCGGAGTCGACGGGGAGTACCACGAGCTCGCGGATGGAGCTGTGGCACGCGCTGGCGGTGAACGGCGGCGTGTGGCAAGGACGGCTGCGGTTCGCATGGACGTACAGCTCGGCGACCCACGACCGCGCGACGGTGGAGCGGCTCGCAGCGCGGTTCGTCGCCGCGCTGCGGCGACTCATCGCTCACTGCGCGGCGAACGAGGCGTTTGGCTACACGCCCTCGGACTTCCCGCTCGCGCGGCTCGGGCAGCAGGCCCTGGACGGGCTGTTCGAGACCACGCGCGACGTCGAGAGCGTCTACCCGCTCTCACCGCTGCAGGCGGGGCTGTTGTTCCACGCCCTGAACGAGCCGGAGTCGCCGACCTACACCGTCCAGCTCGCGCTGCAACTGGGAGGCGACGTGGACGCCGCGGCGCTCGAGTGCGCGTGGAAGACGGTGCTCGCGCGCCATGCGGTGTATCGGACGTCTTTCGTGTGGCAGGGCGTCCCGGAGCCGCTGCAGGTGGTGCGGAAGAGCGTCGCCTTCGCGATGCCGACGTACGACTGGTCGTCGCTGGACGCGGTCGAGGCGGAGACGCGGTGGGAGGCCCTGCGGCGCGAGGAACGGGCGGCCGGCTTCGATTTCGGGCGGGCCCCGCTGGCGCGGGTCGTGCTCGTGCGCATGCCCGGGGGCCGGACGTGGATGCTGAAGACGACGCATCACATCCTGGCCGACGGCTGGTCGATGCCGGTGGTGCTCGGAGAGCTGCAGGCCGCCTATGCTGCGCACCACGGCGGGCGGCCGCTCGCGCTGCCGGAGCCGGTGGCCTACGAGCGGTACATCGCCTGGCTAGCGACGCGAGACCACACGGCCTCGTCGGCGTTCTTCGCCGAGTACCTGGCCGGCGTCGAGGAACCGACGCGGCTGCCGTTCCCGCCGCCCGCGGAGGCGACGCGGGAGCACGCGCAGCGTGACACCTCGCTGACCGCGGCCGAGACCGAGGTGGTCACGGCCTTCGCCCGGCGGCGCGGGCTGACCTTGAACACGGTGGTGCAAGGAGCGCTCGCGCAGCTGCTCGGCCGTATCACGGGGCGGACGGATGTCGTCTTCGGCATGACGACGGCAGGTCGCAGCGCGCCGATCCGCGGCATCGAGCGGATGGTGGGCCTGTTCATCAACACGCTGCCGCTGCGGGCCCGGTGGTCCGGTTCGGAGGGCGTGGTCGAATGGCTGCAGCGGCTGCAAGCCGAGCAGGTCGAGCTGCGCGTCCACGAGGCGACCCCGCTGTACGAGGTGCAGCGCGCGAGCGCGGTGGGTGGCGGTCGCGCGCTGTTCGACACGCTCCTCATCTTCGAGAACTACCCGGTGGACGAAGCGGCGCAGCAGGCCGAGGTCCTGCCGATCGAGGATTTCTCGGCGTTCGAGCAGACGAGCTACCCGCTCGCCATCACGGTGGCTGCCGGGACGACCCTCGACCTGCGCTGGATGTGGGCACCCGCAGCGCTTCGCGGCGAAGACATCGAGCGGCTCTGGGGACACCTGCGGACCGTGCTCCTCGACATGGTCGCGCATCCGGACAGACGCCTGGCGGAGCTCGGCCTCCTGACGGAGGCGGAGCACGCGAAGCTGGCGGCGTGGAACGACACCGCGGTGGCGTATCCCCCGGCGAGGTGCGTCCACGAGCTGTTCGCGGACCAGGCCGCGCGGACACCGGACGCCGTGGCGCTGGTGTTCGGCGAAGAGCGGCTGACGTACCGCGAGCTCGACGAGCGCTCGAACCAGCTGGCCCATCACCTCCGCGGGCTGGGCGTGGGGCCGGAGGTGCTGGTCGGGCTGTGCGTCGAGCGGTCCCTCGAGATGCTCGTCGGGCTGCTGGCGATCCTGAAGGCGGGCGGGGCCTACGTGCCGCTCGACCCGAGCTATCCGCGCGAACGGCTGGCCTTCATGCTGGAGGACGCGCGACCCGCCGTGCTGCTCACGCAGTCGCGCCTGCGTGACAGCCTCCCGGCGCACGAGGTGGTGGTCGTGCAGCTCGATGCGCCCACCTGGCAGCACCAGCCGCGCACGTCCCCTGTCGTCCACGTCGGGCCGGATCACGCGATCTACGTCATCTACACGTCGGGCTCGACAGGCCGGCCCAAGGGCGTCCTCAACACCCATCGCGGGCTCTACAACCGCCTCCGCTGGATGCAGCGGGCCTACGGCTTGAACGCGAGCGACGCCGTCTTGCAGAAGACGCCGCTGTCGTTCGACGTCTCGGGCTGGGAGCTGTGGTGGCCTCTGCTCGAGGGCGCCCGCATGGTGATCGCCGCGCCCGAGGGGCACAAGGATCCCCGCTACCTCGCGGCCCTCATCGCGGCCACCGGCGTCACCGTGGCGCACTTCGTACCGTCCATGCTCGGCGTGTTCCTGGCGGCGACCGAGCCCCGGGAGCGCGCGTCGCTCCGCCACGTCTTCGCCAGCGGCGAGGCGTTGCCCGGGCACTTGCGCGAGGCCTGGTATGCGGCCAGCCGCGGCGAGCTCCACAACCTCTACGGCCCGACCGAAGCCGCCATCGACGTGACGAGCCACGCCTGCCGGCCCGACGAGACAGGGCCGGTGCCCATCGGGCGCCCGATCGACAACACGCGCACCTACGTGCTCGACGCTGCATTTCGCCCTGTCCCCGTCGGAGTCGCAGGCGAGCTGTATCTGTCGGGCGTGCAGCTCGCACGCGGCTATCTGAGCCGCCCCGGGCTGACCGCGGAGCGATTCGTCCCCGATCCGTTCGCACTCGAGGCCGGCGCACGCATGTATCGCACCGGCGACCTCGCGCGCTTCCGCGGCGACGGTGCGCTCGAGTTCCTCGGCCGCATCGACCACCAGGTCAAGATCCGCGGCTTCCGCATCGAGCTCGGCGAGATCGAGGCCGCACTCGCGGCCCACCCGTCGGTGCGCGACTGCGTCGTCGTGGCTCGCGAGGATGCTACCGGCGACAAGCGGCTCGTGGCTTACGTGGTCGGCGACGACGCCACGGCGAGCGCGCTGCGGGAGTGGCTCGGCGCGAGGGTGCCGGAGTACATGGTCCCCTCTGCGTTCGTCTGCCTCGACGCGCTGCCGCTGAACCCCAACGGCAAGGTCGATCGCAAGGTCCTGCCCTCCCCCGACACGACCCGCGGCGCGGCAGAGACCTACGTGGCCCCGCGGACCGACGTCGAGCGCGCCCTCGTGGCCATCTGGGAAGAGCTGCTCGACGTCCGCCCCATCGGCGTAGACGACGACTTCTTCGCGCTCGGCGGCCACTCGCTCCTGGCGGTGCGCGTCGTATCGGCGGTGAAGGCGAGGCTCGGGCTCGGGCTGACTCTGGCCACATTGCTGCAGCGACCGACGGTCGCGGCCCTGGCGGCGTTGCTCGACGGGATAGCGACGCGACCGACGCCCGGGGCCGCGCTCTCACCCTCCCCGCGCGGCGTGGCCGAGCCCGCGTACGCCGGCCTCTCGGGGACCGAGCGGCGGATCTGGTTCGTCGACAAGCTCGCGCCCGAGGCGCGGTCGTACCAGGTCCCGCACGTGTTCGTCGTCCGCGGCGCGCTCTCGGAGCCGGCGCTGCGCCAGAGCGTGAAGCGGCTCGCGGAGCGGCAGGAGATCCTGCGCACCACCTATCCCGAGGTCGACGGCGTGCCGACGCGAATGGTGGCGGACAGCGTGTCGATCCCGCTGCGCCTGGAGGACGTCTCGGCGCTGTCCGAAGCGGCGCGAGAATTGGCGTTGCGCGCCCACCTGGAGGCCGAAATCGCGGTCCCCTTCGATCTCGCGACCGGACCGCTGACGCGCGTGCTGGTCGTGAGCCTGGAGGCCGAGCGCCATGTCGTGCTCGTCCTCCAGCACCACATCATCACCGACGAGTGGTCCAGCGGCGTGCTGCTCTCCGAGCTCTCGCGGCTGTACGAGGCGTGCTGCCGCGGCGAGACGGCAGCGTTGCCGGCGCTCTCCTACCAGTTCGCCGACCATGCCCGGGCGGAGCAGGAAGCCCTCACGACCGGCGGCTTCGCGGCGTCGCGGGCCCACTGGAAGGACAGGCTGGCAGGCGTCCCGCGGCTGGAGCTGCCCATCGTTCGCACCACCCCCGGGCGCGGCCCCGAGGCGAGCGTCGCGCTCGGCGTCCCGCTGGCGGCGAGCCGCGGGTTGCAAGCGCTCGCGCGCGACCACGGATGCACGCCCTTCATGGCCTGGTATGCCGCCCTCGCGGCGGTGCTGTCGCGCTACAGCGGCCAGTCGGACTTCGGGCTCGGCGCGGTGATTGCGAACCGCGAGGCGCCGGGCACGGCCGACCTGCTGGGGTTCTTCACGAACACGGTGGTGCTGCGGACCGACCTCTCGGGCGACCCGACGTTCGGCGAGCTGCTCGCGCGGGCGCGGCGGACTGCCCTCGATGCCTACGAGCACCAGGCGCTGCCGTTCGACGTCGTCGTGCAGGATCAGGGGCTGGCGCGGCAGGCCGGCGAGAATCCGCTGTTCGACGTGACCTTCTTCGAGGTGACGCCGCCGGCGAGCGACGCCGCGGTCGGCTGGTCGCCGCTCCTCGGCGGTGTGCCCCAGGGCCTGGCGACCGCCAAGAACGCGCTGGCCGTGTCCGTGCAGCACACGGCCGAGGGGACCGTCGTCGAGGTCCTGTACGACACGACGCGCGTGTCGCGAACGGCGGCCGAGCGGTTGTGCGGGCACCTGCGGACTCTGGTGACCGACGCGGCGGCGCACCCGGACAGGCGGGTGTCGCAGCTGGAGCTGCTGACCGACGAGGAGACCGAGAAGCTCGCGGCGTGGAACGACACGCCGCCGATCGATCCTGCCGCCCGCTGCATTCACGAGCTTATCGCCGAGCAGGCGGTCAGGGCACCGCAGGCCGTCGCGCTCGAGCAGGACGGGCGGCAGTTGAGCTACGGCGAATTCGAGGCGCAGGCCAACCGGCTCGCGCACCACCTGCGCTCGCTCGGCGTCGGGCCCGAGGTGCGCGTGGCCCTCTGTGTCGAGCGGTCCTTCGACATGGTGGTGGGTCTGGTTGCGAGCTTGAAGGCGGGCGGCGCGTTCGTGCCGCTCGACCCGTCGTATCCGCCGGACAGGCTCTCGCTGCTGCTGGCCGAGGCCGAGGCGCCGGTGCTGCTGACGCACGCGGACGTCCGGCTCTCGGCCCCGGGCGTGACGGTGGTGCGGCTCGACGTCGATGCAGCGCAGTGGGCTTCACAACCCATCACCCCGCCCGCGAGCGGCGTGACCCGCGAGCACGCGAACTACGTCGTGTTCACCTCGGGCTCGACCGGCAAGCCCAAGCCCGTGATCAACGAGCATCGCGGGCTCGCCGCCCGCGTCGCCTTCCAGCGCCGGCACATCGTCGTCCATCCCGGCGATCGCATCCTCTTCAGCGCCGCCATCGCCTTCGACGGCGCCATCGTCGACTGGATGCTCTCGCTGTGCAACGGCGCCACCTGCGTGTTGCCCAGCAACGCCTACGACGCCGTCGAGGGCATCGCCGAGTGCCTCGAACACCGCGCCATCACCTTCTCCTTCATCCCGCCCGCGATGTTGCGCGTGCTCCGCTGCCGCGCGCCCGCCCTGCGCCACATCACCCTCGCCGGCGACCGCACGCCGCCCGCGCTCGTCGCTCAATGGGCCGAGGGCCGCCAGGTCCTCAATTCCTACGGCCCCACCGAGTGCAGCATCTTCGCCGCGCAGGCCTGGTTCGATCCCTCGCGCCCGCAGAGGTTCTCGATCGGCCGGCCCGTGCACGGCGTTCGCCTCTACCTGCTCGACGCCGCGAAGCGGCAGGTCCCGATCGGCATGCCCGGTGAGATCCACCTCGCCGGCGTCGGCCTGGCCCGCGGCTATCTCCGTCGCCCCGCCATGACGGCCGAGCGGTTCGTGCCCGATCCGTTCTCGAACGAGCCCGGCGCCCGCATGTATTGCACCGGCGACCTCGCCCGCTGGAACGAGGACGGTGAGCTCGAGTTCCTCGGGCGCGTCGATCATCAGGTCAAGATCCGCGGCTTCCGTGTCGAGCTCGGCGAGGTCGAGGCCGCCCTCTCGTCACACGCCGCGGTGGCGTCCTGCGTCGTCGTCGCGCGACAGGATACCCCCGGGAACAGCCGCCTCGTCGCCTACGTGGTGGCGAAGGACAGCGCGCTCGCGGCGGCCGTGCTGCGCGAGCACCTGCGAAGCGACCTGCCCGACCACATGCTCCCGTCGGCGTTCGTCTTCCTCGACGCGCTGCCGCTCTCCGCCAACGGCAAGGTCGATCGCAAGGCTTTGCCCTCCCCCGAGGCGACCCGCGGCGCGGACGAGACATTCACGGCGCCGCGGACCGAGGTCGAGCGCGCCCTCGTGGCGATCTGGGAAGAGCTGCTCGACGTGCGGCCCATCGGCATCGACGACGACTTCTTCGCGCTCGGCGGCCACTCGCTCCTGGCGGTGCGTGTCGCGTCTGCGGTGAAGACGAGGCTCGGGCTCGGGCTGACTCTCGCCACATTGCTGCAGCGGCCGACGATCGCGGCCCTGGCGGCGTTGCTCGTCGGGATCGAGACGCGACCGGGCCCCGCGCTCGCTCCCTCCCCGCGCGGCGCGGCCGAGCCGGCGTACGCCGGCCTCTCCGGGACCGAGCGGCGGATCTGGTTCGTCGACAAGCTCGCGCCCGAGGCGCGGTCGTACCAGGTCCCGCACGTGTTCGTCGTCCGCGGCGCGCTCTCGGAGCCGGCGCTGCGCGAGAGCGTGAAGCAGCTCGCGGAGCGGCAGGAGATCCTGCGCACCACCTATCCCGAGGTCGACGGCGTGCTGACGCGAACGGTGGCGGACGGCGCTTCGATCCCGATGCGCGTGGAGGACGTCTCGACGCTGTCCGAGGCGGTGCGGGAAGCCGCCTTGCGCGCCCACCTTGAGGCCGAAATCGCGGCCCGCTTCGATCTCGCGACCGGACCGCTGACGCGCGTGCTGGTCGTGAGCCTGGAGGCCGAGCGCCATGTCGTGCTCGTCCTCCAGCACCACATCATCACCGACGAGTGGTCGAGCGGCGTGCTGCTCTCCGAGCTCTCGCGGCTGTACGAGGCGTGCTGTCGCGGCGAAGCGGCAGCGTTGCCGGCGCTCTCCTACCAGTTCGCCGACCACGCCCGCGCCGAGCAGGAGGCGCTCACGACCGGCGGCTTCGCGGCGTCGCGGGCCTACTGGAAGGACAAGCTCGCGAGCGTGCCCCGGCTGGAGCTCCCCATCGTTCGCGCCGCTCCGGCGCGCGGCCCCGGCGTCGAAGCGAGCGTCGCGCTGCGCGTCTCGCTGGAGGCGAGCCGCGGGCTGCAGGCGCTCGCGCGAGCCCACGGCTGCACGCCCTTCATGGCCTGGTATGCCGCCCTCACGGCGGTGCTGTCCCGCTACAGCGGCCAGACGGACTTCGGGATCGGCGCCGTGGTGGCGAACCGCGAGGTGCCGGGCACGGCCGACCTGCTGGGATTCTTCACGAACACGGTGGTGCTGCGGACCGACCTCTCGGGCGATCCGACCTTCGCCGAGCTGCTCGCGCGGGCGCGGCGGACGGCGCTGGAGACCTACGAGCACCAGGCGCTGCCGTTCGACGTCGTCGTGCAGGATCAGGGGCTGTCGCGGCAGGCCGGCGAGAACCCGCTGTTCGACGTGACCTTCTTCGAGGTGACGCCGCCGACGACCCCCGCCGCGGCCGGCTGGTCACCGCTCCTCGACGCGGTGCCCACCGGCGTGGTGACCGCGAAGCAGGCGCTGGCGCTCGGGGTGCTGCATGACGCGGACGGGACCGAGGTCTCCCTGACCTACGATACGACCCGGGTGGACGCCGGCGCGGTGGAGCGGCTCGGCAGGCACCTGCAGGTGTTGGTGCAGGACGGGGTGCTCCACCCGGACAGGCGCCTGTCGCAGCTCGACCTCCTGACGGAGGCGGAGCAGGCGGAGCTCGCGGCGTGGAACGACACGGCGGCGACCTGTCCCGCAGAGAGGTGCATCCACGAGCTGTTCGAGGAGCAGGCCAGGCGGACGCCGGCTGCGGTGGCGCTGGTGTTCGGCGAACAGCAGCTGACCTACCGGGAGCTCGACGAGCGCTCGAACCGGCTGGCCCATCACCTGCGCGGCCTGGGCGTCGGCCCGGAGGTGCTGGTGGCGCTGTGCGTCGAGCGTTCGCTGGAGATGGTCGTGGGGCTGCTGGGGATCCTGAAGGCGGGCGGGGCCTACGTGCCGCTCGACCCGAGCTATCCGCGAGAGCGGCTGGCATTCATGCTGACGGACGCGCGGCCCGCCGTGCTGCTCACGCAGGCGCGCCTGCGTGACAGCCTTCCGCCGCACGAGGTCGTGACCGTGCACCTCGACGCGGGCACGCCCGTGTGGCAGCAGCCGCGCACGTCCCCCGCAGTCGCCGTGGGGCCGGACCACACGAGCTACGTGCTGTACACGTCGGGCTCGACGGGGCGGCCCAAGGGCGTCCAGATCCTGCACGCGGCGCTGACGAACCTGCTGCACTCCTTCGCCGAGCAGACGGGGATCGGGCCCCGGGACGCGATGCTGGCCGTGACCTCGATGTCGTTCGACATCGCCGGGCTGGAGCTGTTCATGCCTCTGATCCGGGGGGCCTCGATCCACCTGGCGTCTCGCGACGACGCGAGCAACGGCGAAGCGCTGGTGCGCGCCCTCGATCGCGCGACGATGATGCAGGCGACGCCGGCGACGTGGCGCATGGTGCTGGACGCCGGCTGGGACGGTGAGAGGCCCCTGCAGGTGCTGTGCGGCGGGGAAGCGATGACGCCGGATCTGGCGGTCGAACTGGCGCGCAGGGCGTCCTCGGTGTGGAACGCGTATGGGCCGACCGAGACGACGATCTGGTCCGCGCTGTCTCGCGTCGACTCCGGACGGAGTGCCGTCCGGCTCGGTCGAGGGATCGCCAATACGCAGCTCCACGTGGTCGACAAACACCTGAGGCAGACGCCGGTGGGTGTCCCGGGCGAGCTGTACATCGGGGGTGCCGGGCTCGCGCGCGGCTATCTGGGCCGGCCCGAACTGACGGCGGAGCGCTTCGTGCCGGACCCGTTCTCCGCCGCGCCCGGGGCGCGGATGTACCGCACGGGCGACCTCGTCCGCTGGGACGCGAACGGAGAGCTCGAGTTTCTCGGGCGCATCGATCACCAGGTCAAGATCCGCGGCTTCCGCATCGAGCTCGGGGAGATCGAGGCGGTGCTGTCGTCGCACCCGTCCGTGCGCGCGTGCGCCGTGGTCATGTGGGAACCTGCGTCCGGTGACAGGCGCCTGGTCGCGTACGTGGTGCTCGGCGAGAGCGGATGCACCGACGATGCATTGCGCGAGCACCTCGGGGCCGCGCTGCCGACGTACATGATCCCCTCCCTGTTCGCGCGGCTCACGGCGCTGCCGCTGAGCCCCAGCGGCAAGGTGGACCGCAAGGCGCTGCCGCCGCCCGACGCGACGCGCGACGCGGCCGAGACGTCCTGCGTGGCGCCGCGGACCGAGGTCGAGCGCGTGCTCGCCGAGCTGTGGTCGGCGGTGCTGCAGCGCTCGCCGCTCGGGATCCACGACAACTTCTTCTCGCTCGGAGGGGACTCGATCCTGGCGATCCAGGTGATCGGTCGCGCGAAGCGAGCCGGCCTCCACCTCACGGCGCGCGACATGTTCACGCATCAGACGGTGGCCCAGCTCGCGCTGGTGGTGCGGAGAGACAGCGCCGTGCTGGCGGAGCAGGAAGCCGTCGTCGGGACGGTGCCGCTGACGCCGATCCAGCACTGGTTCTTGGATGGCGACCCCGTGGACGCCCATCACTACTGCCCGGCGATGCGCTGGACGCCCCCGTCCGCGCTCTCGCCCGAGATCGCCGCAGAGGCGCTGCGGATCGTCGCAAAGCAGCATGACGCGGTGCGGTTGCGGTATCGTCGCGCCGCGTCCGGGTGGGTTCAGGAGCACGAGGCGGGCGCGACCGTCGTGCTCGAGCGGGTGGATCTGTCGGCGTTGGATCGCTCGGCCCGCGACGCCGCGGCGGCCGAGGCGGTGGCGCGGCTGCAACGCGGCATGGATCTGTCCCGCGGCCCGATCTGCCGCGCTGCGTGGCTGGATCTGGGCGAAGCGGGCGCGCAGCTGGTCCTCGTCATGCACCACCTCGTCACCGACGGCGTGTCGTGGCGAATCGTGTGCGAGGACCTGCAACACACCTGCGATGCGCTGCTCGCCGGGCGGACGCCGGAGCTCGGACCCAAGACGACGTCGCTCCGCCAGTGGTCCGAGCGACTCCACGCGTTCATCGCCGGCGGCGGCCTGTCGCAGGAGCTCGGGTACTGGCAGGCGCAGTGCGCTCGTCGCGTGACTCCGATCGTGCGAGATCGCTACGGCGCGCCGGGGACCTTCGGCGATAGCCGCACCGTGGAGGCGGAGCTCTCGCCGGCGGACACCAGCGCGCTCCTCCGCGCCGTCGGCTCGGCGCATGGGACGGAGATCGACGCGGTCCTGCTGTCGGCCCTCGCATCCGCGCTGAGCGCCGCCTCCGGGACAGACACGGTCTGCGTGGCGCTGCAGCACCACGGTCGCGAGCCTGTCGTGGCAGACGTGGACGTGTCCCGCACCCTGGGATGGTTCTCGTCGCTGATCCCGCTGTGGCTGAGCGTGCCGCCGGGCTGCGACCCTGGCGTGCTGCTGAACGACGTGAAAGAGCAGCTGCGGTCCGTGCCCGGCCGGGGCCTCGGATACGGCTGGTTGCGGTATGCGCATCCGGACGCGAATGTACGCGCGTCGCTGTCCGTACCGATGCCGGTGGTGTTCAACTACCTCGGGCAGTACGAGGCAGGCTCGCCCTGGACATTCGACGGGACGGCGCATACGAGCATCAGCCCGAACATGGCGCTGTATCACGAGCTCGTGGTGAGCTGCATCGTGGTGGACGGGCGACTGCGGCTCGGCTGGAGCTTCAGCCGCGCTGTCCATGAGACCTCGACGATCGAGCGGATGGCAGGAGCGTTCCTCGCGTCGCTGCGGCGCCTCATCGCCTGCTGCTCCTCCATGGACGCATTCGGGGGCGCGCCCTCGGGCTCCTCGGGCGGGCGGAGGGAGGACACGTCTTGGAACTGACAGATCCATCGCAAGCCCGGCTGTTATGCGCCGAGCAGCTCGACGAGCAGAGCGCCGGTCTCCCGGCAGCTGCTCGCGCGCAGCTGCTGGAGGTGCTGACGTGGCTCAGGACGTTCATCTCCAGGCCGAACCCGATCATCGGTCGCAAGGGGTCCGTGTGTCCCTTTGTCGAGCCCGGCCTGAACCGCTTCCGATCGATCCGCTTTCATGTGTACGAGGGCGAGCTCCGCCCCGCCGCCGTGGAGTCGGTGATGCGCGCGCTGGTGGCACGCTTCCCCGCGGAGCTCCCCACCACCGGGATGGGCCGCGAGTTCCGCGCCATCCTGACCCTATTCCCCGGGTTGCCGAACGACGCGGGGCCGCGGTTCATCGACCCGGTGCAACAGGCGCTGAAGCCCGAGATCACCGCCCGGGGTCTGATGATCGGCCAATTCTATCCCGGCTGCCGCGAGCCCGGCTTGCACAACCCCGACTACCGCCCGCTCGAAGCACCGCACCCGATGCTGGTGATTCGGCCGATGCAGCTCACCGATCTGATGTTCCTGTTCTCCCGCCCGGAGTACCTGTCGGCCTACGTCCGGAGGTTCGGCATCACCGCCCGCGACGAGCTCACGGCGCGCATCGCCGCCGCGGGCGTCCCGCAACTACCGGTGAACTGGGAGGCGGTCCTGGACGCGGCGTTTCCACCGAGCCATGCGGTTCTACGATGAGCACGGCGCGCCCGACATCGATCGCCCTGACCAGGTCAATGACCGGCGCTCTCGGCCGAGCGCTGGACGGCGCGGATCTGTCCCTGCTCCATCGTGATGACACGATCCGCGCAGGAGAAATAGCGGTCGTCGTGGCTGACCGCGAGGACGGTCTTTCCGCGGGCCCGGAGCGTGGGGAGCAGCTCGGTGTAGAAGTACTTGCGGAACTCGGGGTCCTGGTCGGCGGCCCACTCGTCGAAGACGTAGATCGGGCGGTCCTCGAGCAGCGCGACGATCATCGCCAGGCGCTTGCGCTGACCGGTCGACAGCTCGCGCTTGGTGAAGCCGCCCTCGGCGAACGACGTCTGGCTGCGAAGGTGCATCTGCGCGAGCAGCCGGTGCACCTCGCTGGCATCGACGTCGGCGAGGCCGTAGAGGCGCGAGAACAGGTGGAAGTCGGAGTAGATCGTCGTGAACAGCTCGCGGTAGGCGGCGGCGTTGCGCGGGTCGACGGCGATGCCGTCGACCAGCAGGCGCCCGCCGCTCGGCGCATACAGGCCGGTGAGCGTCTTGACCAGGGTCGTCTTGCCGCTGCCGTTGCCGCCGACGATGAACAGCACCTCGCCGGCATTCACGGTGAGGTCGATCGGGCCGATGTGGAAGCCTTGCTCGGTGCCCCCGGCGTGGCCGTATTGAAGGCCGCGCAGCTCGATCGACGAGAAGCGCCCGCCCCAGGGGTCCTCGCCGGGTTCGGAGCTCTCGAGGCCGGCCGCGTCGAGCTTGGCCTCGAGCGCCGCGATCTCGGCCAGCGCCTGGTTGGAGCGAGTGAACGCGGCCACCCCGTTGATGATGCCGCTGAGCGGACCCCAGATGAACATCGTGCCGGCGACGAGGGTGCCGGTCATCGCCGTGTCCGTGGGGACGTACTGGGGGAGCACGAACACGACGGTGCCGAGCAGCGCGAACAGGCTGCAATTGGCGAAGATCCAGTTGTCGTCGAAGATCCGGCCGGACAGGACCGTCGCCCGACGCATCCGCTCGGAGTGAGCGACGATGCCGGCGCGCACCTCGGTGCCGCGACGACGGCTGTACTTGACCTCCTTGAAGCCCCGCAACAGATCCGTCAGAGAGTCGAAGAAGCGCAGGCGTGTCTCCGCCTTCTCCTGGAAGTAGCCGTCGAGCTCGCGGACCCTGGCGCGGTAGATGCTCACGCTGATCGCGGTCAGCAGCGCGAGCAACACGAACGCGGTCGGCGACACGTACGCGAGGTAGAGGCAGGCGAACACGGAGATGCTGGCCGACTGCAGCACGTGGGCCATGTGCCCTGCCCATCCGGAGATCACGGCCGCGTTCTCCGTGAGGCGGTCGAAGATCTCGGCGGAGCCGATGCGTTCGATGCTGGCCAGATCGGCGCGCTCGACCTTGTCGACGATCCGAGTCTTCATGCGGTGCAGCGCCGACTCGACGATGGCCACACAGCGGTGGTACGTCGCGCGCCCCGCGACGGCGTACAGGACGACGCCCAGCGCGAACATCGCGAAGATGCGGAATTCGGTCGGGTCGGACGAAGCGCTCGCTGCATTGACCAGCGCGAGCACCAACACGTTGGCGACGCCGGCGAGGGTTGCCGCGGTCAGCACCGCGCGTCGCTCCCTCCCTGCCTCGTCGAGGAACAGTTCGACGATAGTCATGGATCGATTTCGTCGTACACCGCTGGCCGGGCGGGCTCAGCCGGTCGGGTCTTCCGCGGCCTTTGCCATGGCGAGCCGCAAGGACAGCGGCCGCATGTCGGTCCACACTTCATCGATGTGGGCGAGGCACTCTCGCTTGGTGCCATTCTTGCCCGCCTTGCGCCACCCGGCCGGCAGTTCCCGGTCGGCGGGCCAAATCGAGTACTGCTCCTCGTGGTTGATAACCACCTCGTAACGGGTGTCATCCGTCTCTTCATCGCGCATGGAATTGTTCCTGATCGGTCGGGATCCAGGTGTGGAGAACGGCAGGACGCTCGCACGTCGGCCGGTCGTCGTCAACACCCGGTGCGCGACGCGTGGCGAACAACGACGGTGAACAGGACCGTCGAGACAAAGCGCGGTACGTGTATCGACTCACCGTGGATGACCGAGGTCTCGAGCGCACATCCCCGGGCATTGCCTACGGGCCGCGCGGATCTGCGCGACCCGTCGAACAGGCTCGCGTACCCGTGCAGGGAGCCGCTCGTGGCCTCGATTCCGCACACCGACGTGAGCCGTTCGAGGGGCCCGCCAGCCACGCTCGGACTCGTGTCACAGGGGGCCCCGGCGAACCATACGAGGGCCTCATCAGGTGCCATGCGAAGGCGCTCTCCTCGGGTGGACCCGGGAGGCCTCGCAGCGCAATTGATCGACGAATCGTCACGCCAGGCGAACGCGCCGGGCGTGAGGGTTCATGCGCGCCAAAACGGGGCCGGAGCGGGCTCCTGGGCCCGAATCGCGCGCCATGCGCGATACGGAAAACGATGCAGCGACCTTGACATTGGGACTCAAACGCAGTGAGGTACTGTCCATGGTGAGCGAGACGACGCAAGCGAAAGAAATGGCCACTGATCCGGAGACGCGGCTGATGCAGGCGGACGCGATCATTCATCGTAACGTGCTGTGGGCGCTCGGCGCGGGGGCGGTACCGATCCCGGTCGCCGACGTGCTCGCCGTCAGCGCCGTGCAGGTCAAGCTGCTCAAGGAGCTGTCCGCGCTCTACGGCATCGCGTTCCGCGAGGATCTCGTCAAGAAGCTCGTCGGCACGCTGCTCGTCGGGATCGGCGGCGTCGGCGTCGGCGCGGCGCTCGGGATGAGCCTCGCCAAGCTGATTCCTGTGGTCGGCCAGGCGCTGGGGATCATCAGCGTGCCGGTCGCGTCCGGCGCCTTCACTCACGCCATTGGCCGCGTCTTCGTCATGCACTTCGAGTCCGGCGGCACCTTCCTCGACTTCGATCCGCACCGGATGCGCGAGCACTTCAGGCGCGAATTCGAGGGCGCGAAGGAGAAGGTCGCCGAGCTGCGCAATCGACCCGGCGCGCCGAACGTGTCGCCCCAGGGGCCGGCGTAGTCCGAAGGAGCGGGCGATGGAATTGACCCTGCTCTTCGTCTATGCGCTGCCGGTCGTGACCCTGTTGGCGCTCGGGTTGCTCGGCACGACGCGGCGCCTCGGCTTCTGGCTGACGGTGCTGCTGTCGATCGTGCTGACGCCGATCGGCGGATTCATCGCCGCTCAGCTCTCGGGCCCACGCAAGGCCGACCGTCGAGCAGGCTGACCGCTCATGGCGAACACCGGGGAGACGAGGAAGGTCGACGACCGGTCGCCCTTGCGCGAGTGGAGCGAGAAGACGCTCGGCCGGGTCGAATACCTCACCTACACCGCGCTGGTCGTGGTGCTGATGTTGCTCGGCTTCCTGTGGCCGCGGATGTTCATCACCATCCCGACCGGAAGTCAGGGTGTGATGTACCGCTATTTCGCCGGAGGCACGGTGACGGACAGGGTGTGGGGCGAAGGGCTGCACATCATCCCACCGTGGGACCACCTGACGCTGTACGAGGTGCGCCTGCAGCAGAAGACGTTGAACTTCGACGTCCTCAGCGACGAGGGGCTCAACCTGCAGGTCGCCGTCTCGGTGAAGTTCCGGCCGGACAGCGACATGCTCGGGCATCTCCACCGCGACATCGGCCCCGATTACTTCGATCGGGTGATCGAGCCGGACATCCAGGCCCACGTCCGGCGGGCTTTCGGGGATCGAGCCGCCTACGAGATCTACTCGAGCGCCAACGACCTGATGCTCGAACTGCGCCGGATCGCCACGCTCGGGCGCGACGAACCCGGCGACGGCGAGAAGGAGAAGCCGTACGTGCAGATCCAGGAGCTCGAGCTGGTCGACCTCGAGCTGCCGGAGGTCGTCCTCGCCGCGATCGCCGAGCGGTACCGCCAGGAACAGCTGATGCTCGAGTATCGCCACAAGCTCGAGCGCGAGGAGGCGGAGGCCCAGCGCAAGCGGACCGAGGCGAGCGGCATCCGCGACTACAACACGATCATCGGCGACCTCTCCCCCGACGTGCTGCGCTGGCGCGACCTCGAAGCGACGTCGGAGCTCGCCAAGTCGTCCAACTCCAAGGTGCTCGTCCTCGGCGGAGCGACCGGCTCGGGCTCCTCGCTGCTGTTCAACGTCGGTGGTGACTCGACGCCGGCCTCCGCGGCGCCGGCCTCCGCGGCGCCGGCCTCCGCGGCGCCGGCCTCCGAGTCGCCGGCCTCCGAGTCGACCGCTGCGCCTTGAGCTCGGCTCAATTCCGGCCGGTCGCGTCTCGCCACAGCTCGAGGAGCCTGCGCAGCACCGACCCGTCCGGCCGCGGCGGCTCCTCGATGGTCGGCTCGAGCTCGATGCCGAAGCGACGCAGGTCGAGGAAGGGGTTCCTCTCGAGGTCGAAGGCGCTGAGCGGGCGCTCGAGTCGCCCCGGGCGCAGGCCGTGCGTGATCGCGCTCTGCTGGACCTCCTGGCGATCGAGGTACTCCAGCCAGCGCCGCGCGGCGTCGAGTTCAAGGGCGCGCCCCTCGTCGTCGGGCCACATCAGCACCGCGGGGTGCTCGGCGACGAGGGTCGTCGACGGGTAGTACACCCGGACCTCTCCGAGCTCGTCGGCGCTGAGTCGCGCGAGGATCGGGAAGACGAGGCTCTCGTAGGTGACGACGCCGTCATAGCTCGTCGGGCCGAGGTCGAAGAAATGGTCGGTCAGCAGGGCCGCGGAGCCGAACCAGACGTCACGCCCCGCGTGGCAGCGCCGCAGCCACCGCTGCAGGACCTCGCCCTCGCGCTCGAGCGCGAGCGCGATGTCGCCGGCGGTGTCGGCGAGGAGGTGCTGCCGGGCCATCAGCAGGAGCGTCGCAAGGCCGCCGGCGGAGTTGGGCGCGGGGAACCCGAGCTTGACGCGGCCCCAGGAGCCCAGCTCTTCGGGCGTCGGAATCAGCGGAGCGGCGGGCGTCGGCGGGACCGCAGGGGCGGAGCGCGCTTTTTTCGTCACGAGCCGCGGGTCGGGCTGCGGCGGCGGCGGGTTCCGCTGTTGGTACCAGTCGAGCCAGTTGCCCGGGAGCATGTCCTTCTCCAGCACACCGTCGAGCGCGGGTGCGCGAGGAATTGTCGGACAGAGCGCGTCGACCCAGAACCCCACCCCATCGCCGTCGGCCTCGCGGATCGCTCGCAGCGCCCGGAACTGCTTCTCGTGGAGCAGGACGACGAGCGGCGAGCGGACGAGGGGGCGCCGCTCGTCGATCCGGAACAGCGACTCGGCCGACTGCTCGCGCCACCGGATGTCCAGATAGCGCAGAGACAGCTCCTCGGCCGGCGCCCACAGCGTCGGTCGCAGTTCACCGCGGAGAATGGCGCTGGCAGCCTCGAAGTCATCGCGCGCGGTCAGCCGGAGCTGGACGTTCGGGCACTGCTCCATGAAGGCGTCGGCGGCCTGCGCGAGCCAGGGCCCCTGGTCGGTGCTGTGGACGACCTCGACGAGGTGTGGCCGCCCACGCGGGCCAGGCGGGCCGCACGCGGGCGCTGCGTCGCCGGGCTCGCCCCGTATTTCGACGAACTCGGCGACCGGTGGGACGGCGTCGACCAGGTTGCCGCCGAAAGCCATGAACGCCGCGATGACGCCGACCACGGCCCACAAGGCGGCGAGGAACAGCGCATTGCCGACGATCGAGCTCCATCCCCGGGGGCGCACCTCATCCTCGGGCCGGGCCGGGGCGCGGCGGCCGAGCCTGAACAGCGCGATCACGAGGAGAGAGAGCGCGAGGGCGAGGCCGATGCGAATCGCGACCTCCATCACGCACATCTCGAGACGCGACGACCTGCGCGCGCTTGGGCATCCGTGGACATTGCGAGGGCATCCTCGCACACGGGCTTCAGGGCGTCAAACGTGACGTAGACCGCCCTCGGTCGCATTCACGCCGAACGCGCTCGCCGGCTGCCCGTCGACTGGTACTCCTGCAAGAACTGGAAGTCGGCACGTGATCTGCCGGAGGACGTCGAGGGGACCGCCGCGAGGCTCGTCCCCGCCAACGTCTGCCGTGCCGTCGTCGACAGAGAGCCGGACGTGATCGGGCCGCACACCTGCGCGGGGCCGACGCGTGCGCGTGCGAGCGCCGGCCGTCGAGCAATGCCGGGAGCGCGCTCAAGAGCGGGATGCCGTACGCCCTCTGTCACGATGCGATGCCGACGAGCGACTCTGCGAAGACCCGCGTCGCATTGTCGGCAACATTCATCCAGTCCAAGGGACCGTACGTGCAGCTCGACGGCGTCCGCGTGGCACCGAAGCGCGCCCGCGCCTCGGTGCAGTCGACCCCAATCGGGGGCGAGGGCCCCGGCCTGCACGCCCCGCTCGCGGTCGCGTCAGGGGCCGCACCGCTCCGCGCCTCGCCGCGCAATGATGCATCTCGCGCGAATCGACGGCCGCTGGCGAGTGCTCGCAATCGTCACGGCGAGCATTCGCTCGGAAACAACACACTGCGCAGCGCAATGCGTGGTCGACAGACACCAACGAATCACCGCCGTCTCCTGCCCGCGCGCGCGGTCATGGGTCTTGAGGGGCTCCATACACCGTGCTAGCTTTCCCGCGCTGTCGTGAATAGGTGCGACAGGCGAACGCCCGCGCGTCGCAGGCGAATTGGAGGATCTATGGCATACGAATCAAGCATGCAGGATGTGAATCAGCTGGCGGAGCTCGAGCAGCTCGACGTGATCGAATCGAACGAGCTGAAGGTCGGCAACGCCTTCCACGCGTTCCGCTTCGCCGTCGCGCAGCCGCTCGACGAGCTCGACGAGCGGACCTTCAACGTCCTCAAGGAGGCGTCGACGCTCCTGGCCAAGCAACACGGCATCGACGAGAAGACCGCGCAGCAGCGGATCCTCGACGAGGCGGCGGAGAGCAACCCGATCGAGCAGGTCTCCCGCCACGTCATCGCCCACGCGAAGCTGTTCACCAAGTGAGCGACCGGACCGGCGGGCCCGCGCCGTGCATTGCATGGCGTCGGGCCCGCCGGTCGCCCCACCGACATGCCAGCCTCCGTCGACATACGCGCGAGTGTCCGCCCGCCCGAGGTGCTCTTGCTGTTCCCCCCGGCCACCGAGGCGCGGCTGTTCCCGTACCTCAGCCTGCCGGTCCTGACCGCGTACCTGCGGCGCGAAGGCGTCGCGGTGCGACCGCGCGACCTCAACATCGAGCTGTGCCACGCCCTGCTCGCGCCCGCGACGCTGCGCGCCTACCTCGGGCCGGAGCTCGCCGCCGAGGCGGAGCCGCAGCCGCTCGAGCGGGCCTATCGCTCGGCGATGGCGCGCTACCTGCTGTCGATCTGCGACTCGCTGCGCGCCCGCGTGTTCGACAAGGCCGCGGCGGCGATCGACAGCCGTTCGGCGCTGCGACTCGCCGGCCAGGCGATCGACTTGTTGCTCGAGCGTTCGGCCCTGAAGTTCTCGTCGACCTCGCTGTCGCAGCTCGCGGCCCGGCTCACCGCCGCCGACGAGCCGGACGCGGACGACCTCGCCGCGCGCGCCCTCGCGGCGCTGCTGGACGACGCGCTCGCGCGATCGAGTCCGGCGGTCGTCGGCATCTCGGTGGCGTTCTACAGCCAGATCGGGCCGGCGCTGTGGTTGGCGCGGCGGATCCGGGCGCGCTGCCCCGACGCCGTCATCGTGCTCGGCGGCCCGCAGATCATGCTGCGTCACGACGCGCTGGCCCGCGTCCCGGCGATCGCCGGGGTCGTCGACGCGCTGGCGACCGGCGCCGGCGAGGCCACCCTCGTCGCGCTCGCGCGCGCGGCCGCGGGCGCCGCCGCGTGGAGCGACGTGCCCTCCGTGGTGTGGCTCGACCGCCGCGCGCCCTCGCGGGACGATCCGCCGCCGCCGATCGCCGCCCTGCCCCCGCCCGACTTCACCGATCTGCCGTGGCAGCGCTACGTCATGGACGCGGTCCAGCTCCCGCTCGTCACCGGCATCGGCTGCTTCTGGGGCCGCTGCGCCTTTTGTTCGTACGGCGCCCGCTCGCGCCGCGTCGGCTATCAGCAGAAGTCGCCGCGCCAGATCGCCGACGAATGCGAGCACCTGGTCCGCACCTACGACGTCCGCCGCATCAACTTCGTCGACGAGATGACCAACTTGCCGGTCGTGCGTCGGGCCATGCGCCTGCTCCGTCGCCGCGGCGTCGCCATCGAGTTCAGCGTCCGCTGCCGCTTCGAGCGCCAGCTCCGCGACCTCGAGGTCTGCCGTGAGCTGCGCGCCCTCGGCTGCGTCCAGATGGCGGTCGGCTACGAGACCAATTCGCAGCGCCTCCTCGATCGGCTGGACAAAGGCGTCGACGCCGCCGACTACCAGCCGATCGTCGACAACCTGCACGCCGTCGGCATCGAGCTGCGGCTGTCGGTCATGGGCGGGATCCTCGACGAGACCGCCGAGGAGGTCGCCGCCTCCGAGGCGTTCCTCGCCGCCAACGCCGGCAAGATCGCCATCGACGTCATGCAGATGCTCACCTGCGAGCCCGGCACCCCGCTCGCCGAGCGCCCCGAGGAATTCGGCGTCGTCATCCCCGACCGCGAGCGCTGGCAGGGCAACGAATTGCTCAGCTACGGCCTCGGTCGCGTCGGCCTGCGCTTCGAGGCGCGCGGCGCCCCGCCCTTCGAGGCGATGCAGCGGCGCTTCCTCGCCATTCATCACAACGTCCATCCCCACAAGAACGACGACGTCCCGCCCGAGCGCCGCGGGCCGCCGCCGCCCGCGGAGCCCGTGTACGCGGTCCAGCTGCACCCCTGGGTCCGGGTCGTGCGCGCCACCTGGCGTGACGGCGCGGCCGCGCCGTTCCTCGCCAACTTGCTGTGGCAGACGATCTATCGCTTGCCGCCCGCCGTCCGGCACGACGGCGAGCTGCTGCGGGCCGACGGCGACGAGGCCGCCCGCGTGCTCGCGCGACTGCTCGCGACCGGGGCGGGCACGCCGGTGCGGGCCCGGAGGTCCGCATGACGCGACGACCGACCACGCCGCGGCTCGGCCTCGGAGTCGGCATGGACCTGCCGTGGGGCGAGCGGATCGGCTTCACCCGCGATCCCGAGCGCGGCGACACCATCACCCCGCGGGTCGCCAACTTCCTCGCGCGCCACCAGGAGCGCTTCCATTACCTCGTGTTCGCGTTCCAGCCGGGCAACCGCAACCGCCTGCGCGCCGGCGACTACTTCGCCGCCTACGACGCCCTGTTCGCCGCGGCGCCGCGCATCGAACACCGCGCGCTGCACCACACCCTGCTCAACATGGCGACCCTCGATCCGATCGAGTTCGACGCGGTGGCCGCGTTCACCAACGCGCTCGTCGAGCGCTACGGCTTCGCATGGATCGTCGAGGACCTCGGGCTGTGGTCGATCGCCGGCAAGTCGCTGCCGTACCCGCTGCCGCCGTTCTTGACCGCCGAGGGGCTGGCCGCCTGCATCCGCAACGTCCGCGGCTGGCAGTCGCGCCTGGCCGCGCCGGTGTGCGTCGAGTTCCCCGGCTTCACCGAGGGCGCCACGATCACGATCGGGGCGATGGACGCCTTCGAGTTCTTCCGCGTCGTCGCCGAGGAGACCGGCTCGCCGGTCACGCTCGACGTCGGCCACCTCCTCAGCTACCAGTGGTCGCAGGGCCGCGTGGGTCCGCGCCGCTTCGAGGCGATCGATCGCCTGCCGCTCCTCGCCTGTCACGAGATTCACCTGTCCGGCTGCCAGATCTCCGGCGGCAAGTTCCGCGACCTTCACCACGGCGTCCTGCTCGACGAGCAGCTCGAGCTGCTCGCCTACCTGCTGCCGCGCTGCCCTCACCTGCGCGCGATCACCTACGAAGATCCGCGCTACTTCGAGGACGGCGAGCTGGTGCCCAAGTCGGTCGCCAACTTCGAGCGGCTCGCGGCCATGGCCGCCGCCTGGCTCGGCGAGGAGGCCCATGCCTGAGACCTTACAGACCGCGCTCTACCGCCTGCTCCACGATCGCCGCGCGCGCGACCGGTTCCTCGCCGGCCGCCTCGAACATCTCGGGCTCGAGCCCTCGGCGCAGGCCCACCTGCGCACCATCGATCCGGACGAGCTTGTCGCCATCGGCGGCGCGATCGGGCGCGACCTGTTGCGCGGCAACGTCGAGTACGACGGCGGCCTGCGCAGCACCTTCCCCGATCTGTTCGCGCAGCTGGAGCGCGCCGGTCACGGCGCGGCCGCGCTGGTCGAGCGCTTCGTCGCCTCGCCGCAGTACGCCGACAGCCGGCAGGTGCCGTACGGCCCGCGCGGGATCTCGGTCGAGGAGGCCTTCTTCGAGTTCCTGCGCGGTGACGACGCGCTGCGGGCCGCCGGACCGCACGCCGTCGATCTGCTGACCCACGAGTTCCTGAGCGGACTCCTCTCGATCCTCGTGCTCAACCGGGACCCGAGCTTCGTCGTGCGCACCGCGTTGATCCGGCACAACGGCGCCGCCCACTACGCGGTGCAGCGCTATCCGCTCGAGTTCGTCCGCACCTTGACGCAGCGCCCGGTCGCCCCGGATCCGTCCGGCGCGGCGCTGTTCCTCTACGCCGCCACGCCCGCGCGCTTCGTCCGCGGCCCCGCCACGCCGATCATCGCGGCGCTGCTGGAACACGGGCGGGCGCGGCCGGACGCCGTAATCGCCGCGCTCGCGGGCCAGGGTGTGGTGGTCACCGTCGAGAGGCTCGCCGCGCTCGGCGAGGGCCTCGCGCGTCTGGGGGTGATCGCGTGACGCGGGGTCTCGTCCGCGCCTTCGAGGAGCACGGCGAGGTGCTCGCGCACTGGCATCGCCAGGGCTGGTCGCGCGAGTGCGTGGTCGTCCTCGATCATCACCTCGACCTCAAGCGGATCGCCGCCGACCAGCTCGCGCGCGTCCGCGACGGCGCCCGCGGCGGCGGTCTCGACCCGCTTCACCGCGATCTCCCGTTCCGCGACGACGACCGGTTCGCCTACGGCCTCGACAGCTTCCTCTACGCCGCCGCCGACCTCGGGCTGATCGAGCGCGTGGTGTGGGTCCTGCCCGAGCCGCGGCCGCGGAGCGCCGCCCAGCTCGCGGAGGTGCTGTGGTCGGCGCTGTCGCTGCTGCCCGACCACGGGCACGAGGTGCTCGCCAGCTTCGTCGCCGACGACGTCGCCGCCCGCGCGCGCGTCGGCGGGCTGCGCGTCGAGGCGACCACGCTGCGCAGGTTGTCGCGGCTCGGGTTGCGCGGCGCCCGGCTCGACGTCGACCTCGACTTCTTTCACGACGGCGGCCCCGACCTGACCCATGAGCCAGCCGCCGTCGCCGCCGAGCTGGCCGCCGCCGGCCTGCTCGACGAGCCGCCGGCGATGACCCATTCGATCGCCAGCGGCTTCATGCCCGAGCGCCTGCGGCCGCTCGGCGCCCGGCTGGCCGCGGCGATGGGCTTCGCCTTCGCCCCCTCGACCCCGCGCTCGCAGCAGGCCGCGCGCAGCCTCGCCGTCGTCGCCCGCACGACGCCGGCCTCGCACGCCGAGCTCGCCGAGCTCACCGCGAGCGAGCTGGACCCCCTGGGCGGCCCCGGCACGGCCCTGCGCGCCGTGCTGTGCGCCCGCGCCGACCGGCTCGAGGAGGCCTCGGAGGCCCACGCCGAGGCGCGCAGGCTGGGCGACCGCGCGACCTGGCCGGCCTACGAGCTCGGCCTGCGCCACCTCGCGCGGCGCGAGCCGAGCGCGGCGGCCGAGTGGTTCGCGCGCGCCGAGGGCGACCTCGTCGACACCATGCAGGCCCACAGCCTCTCCCTGCGCGCGCTCGCCGAGTGCCGGCGCGGCGACTTCGCGGCCGGCCTGGCCGCCGCGCTGCGCTGCCTCGAGCGGATCCCGATGCGAGCCGAGCCGTACCAGCTCGCCAGCATCGCCGCGGCCCGCCTCGGCCGCGCCCACGAGCTCGACGAGGTCCGCGCGCGGCTCGAGCGGTTGCAGGCGACACGAAAGGACGCAGGACTGTGAGCACCTGGCTGCCCGACGATTTCTTCGCCACCCACTGGCGCCGCCGCCCGCTGCTCATCCGCGGCGGCGCCTCGCGCCTGCTCACGCCCGGCGTCACGGAGGACGAGCTCGACGACGCCATCGCGCGGCTGTCCCGGCTCGACCCCGACCGCGTCAAGCGCTCGGGCGACGACGTCGTGTTCGCCCAGCGCATCGACGCCGTGGTGCCGCGGCTGCGGGCGCTCGCCCAGCGGCTCGTGCCCCTGTTCGGCAGCGCCTGCGTCGGCTTCGACGGCTCGAAGATGCGGGACGGGCACAGCATCGGCAGTCACTACGATTACAGCGACAACTTCATCCTCCAGCAGTCCGGCGCCAAGCTGTGGCGATTGCACCCGCCCGACATCATCCCGCGCGATCAGCAGCGCCTGCGCATGCTCAAGCACCCGGAGCTCGGCCCGGTGCCCATGCCCGCGGGCGCGATCGAGTACACGCTCGAGCCGGGCGATCTGCTGTACATCCCGATCTTCTGGCCGCACTGGGGGCTGTCGCGCGGCCCGTCGACGAGCGTCTCGCTGCTCGTCGACGCCGAGTCGGCGCACGGCGAGATCGTGCCCACGCTCGCGGCCCTGCTCTCGGAGGACGAGCGCTTCTGGGCGCCGCTGCCCGCCGTCCCCGTCGATCTCGCGTCCGCCGAGGCCGCGCTGCCGGATGCGCTCGCCCGGGTCCTGTCCGACCTCGGCGAGGCGCTGCGCGACCCCGAGGTCGCGCGCGCGCTGGCGCGGCGGTGGTGGCAGGCGCGGGTCACCCGCTTGCGGCAGGCCGCCGGCGTCGCCCCCCCGCGCCACGCCTCGTCGGCCGACGCGCTGCCGATCGACATGGCCCGCGTGCGGACGCTGCTGCAGGCCCCGCTGCCGCCGCTCGACCCGACCCGGCTCGCGCACCCCGAGCCCGACGGCGCCGCCCATCGCTTGCTGCGCGACTACGCCTGGCGCCCGTACCTCAAGCGCCTGCTCGTCCTCTGCGGCCGCGCGCACGCCAAGCTGCACGACGAGGCCCACCGGCGCTCGCTGGCCACATTGATCGCCGGCGTGCAGCGGCTCGCCCCCGACGTCCTGCGCGACCTCCTGCTGCGGCCCGAGCTCACCTCATGGATCTGGCGCATGGCCGAGGCGCTCGAGTTCGCCTTCCCGCCGCAGCTCGAGCTGCTCGTGCGTCACCTCGGCGTCGCCCTGCTGCCGGCGTTGTTCGTCCACGACGCGCTCCCCGCGGACGAGCCCGTCTTGCTCGCCCCCACGGACTCGACCGAGATCCACCTGCTCTCACTGGCATGCGCGCTGCGGACCCGCGAGCCGCTGCCCGAGGTCGTCACCGCCGTCGCCGCCGGCGACGAGCTCCGCCTCGGCGAGGCGCTGGCGATCCCTCGCGCCGCGCTGCGTGAACCTGCCCGCGGCGACGGCTGGGAGGTCGTGCCGCTGCCGAGGGCGCCCGGCTCCCGCGTGCTCCTGCTGCGGACCAGCCGCTGGTACACCGAGTTCTTCCCGGCGCGCGAGGACGTCGAGGGCCGCGTCAGCCCGCTGTTCCTCGACATCGACGACGCCGCGCTCGCGGCCTGGCGAGCCGCGATGACCGAGGGCCTGCAGCGCGTCGGCGACCACTGGCCCGCCGCCCGCGCCGAGCTCGAGGACAGCGTCGCCCTCCTGCTGCCCGTACGCTCGCGCGGCCTGCAACCGCACAACGCCAGCGTCGCCGGCTTTCGCGGCCTCATCACCGCCAGCGCCCGTCCCGACTACATGACCGCGCAGACGCTCGTCCACGAGGCCGCGCACAACAAGCTCAGCTCACTCCTCGACGTCTACCCGCTCCTCACCAACCCCGACCACGAGCTCCACCCGTCGCCCTTCGTCGCCATCCCGCGGCCGCTGACGGCGCTCGTGCACGGCGTGTACTCGTTCCTCCACGACATTCAGCTGACCCGCCGCATGCTCGCGGCCGGCGTCCCCGCGCTCGCCGAGGCGCCGATGGATCGCTACCTGCGAAAGATCGAGGACCGGGTCGCCGCCGCGATGTCCACCCTGCGGCAGCACGCCCGCCTCACGCCCGCCGGAGAGGCCCTGCTCGCCGGCGTCGAACGGGCGCTCACGACATGACCGACGTCCGCCTCCACCGCAGCGTGCTCCTGGCCCGCGGCGCCGCGCCGCGGTGGTTCGGCGCGACGCACGAGCACCCCGGGCTGCTCGCCTGGTCCGAGCTCGCCGCTGCCGCCGAGGCGCTGCAGCTCGCGCTCGCCGCCACGCTCGGCCCCGAGGTCGTCACGCACGAGCTCTCGCTCGAGTCGCGCGCGCGGCTCCGCGGCGACGCATGCGTCGCGCACACCGCCCTCGTGATCCGGCTCGTCGTCGCCGGTTCGCGCTCGCGGATCCCCGTCGTCTGGCACACCTGCGTCCCCGAGGCCGCCACCGACGCGCTGGCCCGCCAGCTCCACGCCGCGCTCGCAAGCGACGCGATCACCGGCGAGGTGCGGGCCGCCGTCGACGGCGTCCCGCTCGCCGAGGTCACGCGCTGCCCCGTGGTCCTCGACCCGTGGCTCGCGTCCACGCTGGTGCACGAGTGCATCGGCCACAGCTCCGAGGCCGACAACTACGCCGCGTACATGGCCCCCGCGGGGATCCAGCTCGGGCACCGCTGGACCGAGCTGCCGCTCCACGTGGTCGACGATCCGCGCCTCGCCGGTCGCGTCGGCGGCTATGACGTCGACGACGAGGGCGTCCCGGCGCGCGCCACCTCGCTCGTGCGCGACGGCGTCTGGTGCGGCCTGCTGCACAGCCGCGCCAGCGCCCGGCAGCTCGGCGTCGACAGCTCGGGTCACGCGCGGCGGGTCGGCGACGCGCCCGCCATCCCGCGCATGGCGGTGACCTACGTCGAGCCCGGCGGGCGGTCGCCGGCGGCCCTGCTCGCGGACCAGGCCGACGCCATCTATTGCCGCGGCGTGATCGGCGGCGGCTCGGCCGGCCGCGAGTTCGTCCTCCGCCCCGCGTATGGCCTGCGGATCCGCGACGGCCGGCCGACCGGCGAGGTCCTGCGCCGCTTCGACCTCGTCGGTGACAAGCTCGCCACGCTCGCCCGGCTCGCCGGCATCGCCGACGACCTCACCTTCTTCGACTCCGCGCTCGGCTGCGACAAGGACGGCCAGAACAACCTGCCCGTCAGCCAGGGCGCCCCGCACCTGGCCCTGAGCGCCGCCACCCTGCGCCCGATCGCCCGCCCTTGACAGCCTCGCCCGACCACGCCTCCATGTCCGTCATGTCCTTCGCGCCAGTCACCGTCCAGCTCACCGACGGTCGTCGCTGCACCCTCCGGGCCGCCGCCGAGGGCGACGACGCGGGCCTGTACGCGCTCGAGCAGGCCATCGTGGACGCCCGCGACGGCGTCGTGAAGTACCCCGACGAGCTGCCGCCCGACCTCGCCGCGTACGCCGAGAAGCGCGCCAATTCCGGCGCCGCTTTCGCCCTCGTCGCCGCCCAGGACGACGGCGAATTGCTGGGCGAGGCGTCGCTGGTGCGCCTGCCGTTCCGCATGCTCCGCCACGTCGCCGTCCTCGGCATGGGCGTCCACCCGCGCGCGCAGGGCCGCGGCCTCGGGCGCGCGCTGCTCACCCATCTCCTCGCCTGGGCCCGCGACCACCGCGACCCCGACGGCGGCCGCGTCCTCCGCGTCGAGCTCTACACCCGCGCCGACAACCACCGCGCCCTCGCCCTGTACCACGCGCTCGGCTTCCGCCTCGAGGGCACCCGCCGCGCGTTCGTCCTCCGCGACGACGGCGCGCTCGTCGACGACCACATGATGGCCCTGCTCTTCGCCTGAGCGACACCCCACCTCTCGTCATCGACGGCGTTTCATTCCCCGCCGCGGACCCTCGCACCAGCTCGGGCTCGTCCTTCACGCGCGTCGTTCCCTGGCGGGGCGGCCTACCGAAGACGCCCCCTCAATTCGCCTGCAGCTCGCGCAGCCGCGCCTCGAGCGTCTCCTTCGCCTGCGGGTCCGTCGCCTTCGCCACCTGCCTCTCGAGCAGCTTGACCTGGGCCACGCGCAGCGCGTCGTCGGCCGGCACCGCGACGTCGGGCTTCACGCCGACGCCCTCCCAGTTCGTCTTCGAGATCGGGTTGATCGCGCGTCCGGTCGGCACGAACGCCGCGAAGTGGTCGCCGAGGCGGACCATGTCGCCGGGGTTGGCCCCGCCCCACGTCACCTCGCCGACGATCGTCGCGCGCTTGAGGTTCTGCAGGTTGTAGGCGAACTCCTCCGCCGCCGACCCGGTGTTCTTGCTGGTGAGCACGTAGATCTCGCGGTCGACATACGCCTTGCCCGGCACCGGCGCCGTCCAGAACTGGCGCGTCGCGTCGGCTGGCCGGAAGTACAGGTCGTTGAGGTGCACCGGCTCGTCGAAGAAGTAGCTGCAGAGGTACGCCACCACCTCGGGCGCCCCGCCGCCGTTGCGACGGAGGTCGATGATGAGCCCGTCGGTCTCCGCCACGAAGTCCATCGCAGCGCTCGCCGCCGTGAAGCCGCGCCCCGGGAACTCGAACGACCGCACCTCGACGTAGCCGAGGTTGCCCGGCAGCCGCTCGACCCGCTCGAACCCGCCGTTCACCTGGTTGGCGAACGCCTCGTAGCGCGCCAGATCCTCGGCCGACGGCGGCCCGGGCTGCCGCTGCGGCGGCAGCGTCTCCTTGCTGAACCGCACGTGGAAGTGGGCGTCGAACAGCACCTCGTTGATATGGGCGGTCAGCGCCGTCGCCAGCGCGTGGCCCGTGGTGATGCCATTGTATTCGCCGCGCTTCTTGCGGGCCCGGAGCGCGCGCGCCACCTCGGTCGCCTTCTTCGGGAACACGTACTTCTCGGTCAGCTCGCGCGCGATCGCCTCGATCGCCTGGTCGCGCTCGGCCGCCGTGATCGGCCCGTCCGGCCCCTTCGGCGGCCGCGGCGGCGGAACGGCGCGCGCAGGTCCGCTGGCCTCGGCGGGCGCCACTGCGGCCGGCTTGGCGGCCGCGACCGGCGCGCAGCCGAACGCGTCGAGGGTGGATATCGTCAGCCAACCGATCAGGCACCTGTCCAGTCGCATCACCATCGTCTCCGAATCGGAGGATCCCCGCGCGGGCCCTGTCCTGTCATTCCTGTCTCTGCACGCTGCGGCGAAACCCCAGCTCACTCCGACCGCCCGGGCACGGCTTCGGTTTCTTTCTCCGCGTCGCCCTGCCTCACCCGGCCGGGCGCGAACCCTGCTCGCGGCTTCGCCGGCTGTTTCGCCGCCACCGCGCGCCCGGGTCGCGGCTCCGATCCCGGCACCACCAGGCTCCTGAGCGACAGGTCGCGTCCCGATCGACCGCCTGCCTGAGAAGCTCGGCGCCCCCGCGTGGATGATCGACACCCTCCGCGGAAGAGGTCACCGCTTCCGGCGTGAGTTGTCCTGAAGCCGTGGGACCCTGCTCGGACGCGTGGTCAGGCGGTGAGAGCGCAAAGCCCAACTGTCACGCATCTGCCCCGAGGGAGACACCCCGGGCTGGTATCATTGACATATGTCGTCGCAAGTCGGAGAGGAGCGTTCGCCAGCCGGTACGGTCGAGCTTCCCGTGTTCGTGGCGCGCCGGGTCCTCGCCGTCACGAGTATCGCCTTCAGCCTCGCGGGCCTGGCCGTCGAGCTGCTGCGGCATCTCGGAGGGCACGAAGGTCCGGCGATCTCCCTGTGGTCGCTCAGCTACGAGGGCAACATGCCGTCGTGGTACGCGAGCGTCCTGCCGCTCCTGTGCTCCGGGCTCCTGACCTGGGTCGCCGCCGGCGAGGCTAGCGACCGCTTCTTCTGGCGCCTGCTCGCGCTCGGCTTCCTGCTCATCTCGATCGACGAGGCGGTCGGCTTCCACGAGCGGCTCAGCGGCCAGTTCGACGTCGGCGGCGTCCTCTACTTCGACTGGGTCATCCCCGCCGGCTTCCTGGTGACGGTGCTCGGCCTCGCCTTCCTGGGCTTCCTGCGGCGCCTGTCCCCCGAGACGGCCCGGCGATTCGTCCTCGCGGGCGCGATCTACGTCACCGGCGCGGTGCTGTTCGAGCTGCCGCTCGGCTGGTGGACCGAGCGCTACGGCGACGACAGCTTCGGCTACGCGCTGATCGACTGGTGCGAGGAGACGCTCGAGTTCGTCGGCCTGACGGTCTTCGCCTCGGCGCTCCTCGCCCGCCTCGAGGGCCGGCGGCTCATGCTCACACCTCCGGTCGCCGCACCGACCCGATGAAGCCGTCCGCGACGCCTCCGCAGCCCGGCGTCAAAACGCGTACGAGAAGCTCCTCGACCCCGTGTAGGTCGTCGGCACTTTCACCTTGGTGAGCAGATATGTTTCGATGCAGCCGGCGGCCGCCTGGCGAGCGCTGTCTTCGCTGAAGTTCGCCTCGGCGTGCGCGACCCGGGTCCCCTCGATCGTGATCCGCAGGACGACGAGCGCGTTGGCGAGCCCGCGCGGATTTTTGCATTGTTTGGCGATCGCGTCGCGATGCGGGCGGAACAGGTGCTCGGGCTCGGTCGGCGGATCCGGCATGGCCGGCGGCGGCCCTTGCTCGCTCGCGGGACTCGACTCCGACGAGCCCTTGTCGGCGGGCGCCTTCTCGGAGGTCTTTTGCGCCGCGGGCTCCGCCTCACCGCGTGATTGTTTCTGCCGATCGGCCTCCCGAGTCTCCGCCGATTCGGACTTCGCTGCGGAAGTGTTCGCTGATTCGGACTTCTCCGATCCAGATTGCCCGGACTCGGATTTCTCGGACCCGGATTGCTCGGACCCGGATTGCCCCGACCCGGACTTCTCGGACCCGGACTTCTCGGAATCGGATTGCCCCGACCCGGACTTCTCGGACTCGGATTGCCCCGACCCGGACTTCTCGGACCCGGACCTCTCAGACCCCGGCTCTGCGGCTTCCGGCTCTCCCGCGCCGGGCTCTCCAGCTCGCGGCTCTCCCGCGCCGGGCTCTCCCGCCCTGGACGGAGACGAATCGGCCGGAGGCGTATCGTTCGGCGATGACGAATCAGCGCTCTCCGGGGCCGCGGATGCTGCCGCCGGCGGCTCCGCTCGTTCGTCCCCGTCCGGACTCGCCATGCGAACGCCGAAAGCGACCACACCCAGTCCGAGCAGCGCGAGGACAGCGATGAGCCCAGGCGACCGTCGCTTACCCGGCGGTGGCGGTGCTGGAACGCGCGGCGCGGGAGGTGGTCCGGGCGGCGCCGACGGCTCTTCGCTGAGGAGCTCGCTCCACTTGTCCGGAGGCGGGGGCGTCGGAGGACCCGCCTGTGCCATCATGATGAGCGGGGAGAGTGGCGTGGCCCCTGCGCCGCGGTCGCGCGCCCCACCGAGGCCCGCGGTGATGATGCGATGGCGATCTTCGAGGAGCACCCCCGGCGCGAGTCCGCTCAGCATGCACAGAGCGTCGCAGAGCCCGCGCCGCCGCGCAAGGGCGGGGGCGACGCGGTCTAGCGAACGATGCCATGATTTCGTCAGCCCGAGTCGCGGAGACTGGTGGATCGGCGTCGCGCAATCATCGATCTCTCCGGGGGAGAACTGCGAGGGGCAGCCGACGAGGACCCGTTCGCGTCCTGAGCGCGACGGTCGCTGATCACACCTCGCGGCGCCGCACCGACCAGATGAAGCCGTCGTACCAGAAGTGCATCAGCGATACGACGAGCGTCACGCTCAGCGCGATGCGTTGCTCGCTCGAGTCGACCAGCTCGGCCCACACCCCGAAGGCCCCGGCGGCCAGCACCACCGCCGCCAGGGCGGCCGGGCCGCCCCAGGAGACGCGCGCCAGGCCCAGGCGCTCGCGCAGGTTCCCGCGCTCGCTCCACCACACCAGGCCGAAGTACTGCCAGGCGTGGAAGAAGTTCATGATGAAGAACGCCTCGCCGAAGCTGTTGAAGCCCCAGGTGTAGATCGAGCAGGCGCCGGTGAAGACCAGCAGCGCGGCCTTCTGCGCGGACACGCGATAGCCGCGGCGATACAGCCGCGCGTACGCGAGCCCGTAGAAGAGCAGGTAGAGCGCACCGCCGACCAGCAGCACGGGCGCCCACGTGGCCTGGTGCGCCTCGGCGAAGAGCGGGATCTCGCGCACCGACGAGGCCCCGACGTGCTCGAACGCCGCGAATGGCTCGAGGTGCGCGAGCAGCGTCGCGCCGGCGAGGATCGGGCCGACGTACAGCAGCAGGTTGAGGCCGAGGTCGAGGCGGCGGCCGGCGTCGGGCGCGTTGCCGCGGCGCGCGTCGTAGATCCGCCCGAGCCCGAATGTCTGCAGGCTCGAATGCACGACGTCCCACCAGACCGTCACCACGATGGCGGTCGCCAGCAACCAGTCGGAGGCGCACAGCAGGAACAGCAGCACGAGCGGCACGGCGATGAAGCGCCGCGGGTGACGGGCGAAGATCTGCCGGTTCAGGTGGCTGCGCACGAACACGAGGCCGAGGTGCGCGAAGATGAAGCTGCCGATGAAGAAGCTGGTCGCCGTGCCGTGCTTGCCCCACAGCTCGATCTCTTCGTCGGCGAGCGGCGTGCCGGAGATGGCGATCCCGAGGCCCAGAGCCAGCAGCGGCGCGCCGATGAACATCACGGCGTCGTAGAACGGCCCGGCGATGTACGGCCCGCGCACGGCGTCAGTGTACCCGCGGAGGGCTCGCGCTTGCTACCGGCAGTGGGCGGGCATGCGCAAGCCGCGTCGCTTGGAAAAACGGCGAGCAGACCGCTCCAAGCGCCGTGAAGCACATCCGCGCCATGAGGCTCCTTCCTGCTGCGCTCCTCGCGGCCGCTCTCGGCTGCGGCGACCAGCACCTCGACGTCTCGACCGACACCGCAGGTCACACCGCGGGCGACACGGCCGATGTCCCGGCAGGCAGCACCGTCGTCGTCGCGGTCGTCAACCCGGTGGTCAACAGCCCGCACAACACCGGTGTGCCAGGCGAGCTCGGCGATGTGCGCGACGGAGTCGATGTCGATCCGGAGCCCGGCGGCGCCGCCGTTACAGTGGACGGACTCGCGGTCGCCGACGTGCCGGTCGCGTCGATCGACCTCCACGTCGGCCCGGCGACGCTCGGCCTCGACGTCGACGCCGCGGGTGATGTGTACGACGCGCCCATCGCGTTCGACGGCGGCGCCACCGCGTACTTCGCCAACACGCCGATCCGCTACGCCGTCGGCGAGGGCGGCGGCGCGATCTTCTTCGACCCGGTCACGGGGCTGTCGGAGATCGCCACCACGCTCGAGGAGGACAACGTCGTCGTCGTGCTCGGGCCGGGCGTGTACGTCGGCGATCTCGTGATCAAGGGCACCGATGTGGTCGTCTTCGGCGAGGGCTGGGGCGACTACGAGGTCGTCATCGACGGCTCGGTGTCGGCCGAAGGCAACGGCGTGCGGATGCGCGGCGTCACCATCACCGGCGACCTCGCCGCCAAGGGCAACAACTTCGGGATCAGCTTCTCGCGCGTGTTCGGGGCCACGAGCATCACCGGGCAGGCGGGGGCGTACCTGCGCAACATCTTCTGCGGGCCGACGACGGTGCCGTCCAGCAACGCGACATTGCTCGACAATTACGGCGTGCCGCCGATCGAGGCGCCGCCGCCGGGTCAGTGCGAGCTTTAGGACAAGCGACGAACGCTGCGGCGTACTCGATCGCCGCTCGGGGTATAGTCTCGCGGCCCGATGCCGACGACCCCCCCGAATTTGCCGGCGTCCGCGGCCGACGGTCCGGCGGCGCGCTGGATCGGCCGCGTGATCGACGGTCGTTACCGGGTCGTCGAGCTGCTCGGTGAGGGTGGCATGGGCGCGGTGTTCGTCGCCGAGCACCTGAAGCTGCGCAAGCAGGTCGCGCTCAAGACCATCCGCGCCGAGTTCGCCGCGAACAGCCAGGCCGAGGCTCGCTTCACCCGTGAGGCGCTGGCGACCGCCCAGCTCGACCACCCCCACGTCGCCAGCGCGATCGACTACGGGCACCTGCCCGAGGGCGGCGCGTACCTGGTGATCCAGCTCGTCCGGGGCACGAGCCTGAGCAAGCGTCTCGCGCAGGGACCGCTCTCGTGGCCGCAGGTGTGCCAGCTCGGCAGCCAGGTCGCGGACGCCCTGGCGGCCGCGCACGCGCTCGGGATCGTTCACCGCGACCTCAAGCCCGACAACATCTTGCTCGAGCAACGCGGCGACGGATCGCTGCACGCGCGGGTGGTCGACTTCGGGATCGCCCGGGTCTCCGGCGAGCTCGGCGGAGGCGTCGCCGACGCCGCGCAACCGCTCACGCGCATGGGCGCGGTCATCGGGACGCCGGGGTACATGGCGCCTGAGCAGGCAGTCGGCGGTCAGGTCGATCACCGCGTCGACCTCTACGCCCTCGGCGTGGTCCTGTGGGAGTGCTGCACAGGCCAACAACTGTGGCAGGGCGACTCGGTGACAGAGGTGTTCTCGCGGCAGCTCACGCGCAGCGCACCGAGCCTGCGCGGCGATGTCCCCGACGGGCTCGCAGAGCTGCTCGAGCGGCTGCTCGCGCGCTCGACCGCGGAGCGCCTGGCGTCGGCAGCGACCGCCCGCGACGAGCTGCGGCGACTCGCGTTCGACGGCGAACGAGCCGCCGCCCCGCCTCTCCATCCCGCGGCCACGTCCCTGCCCGCGGGCGTAAAGCCGACTCCCGGCGACGTCACGCTCCCGGACGTCCGGCCGGGCGGAACAGCAGCCAGCACAGGCGCCGACTCGCGGAGCTCCGCGAACCGGCGAGCGTCGCCTGGCCGGTGGTTCGTGGGAGCCTCTGCGCTCGTCCTGCTCGGGTTCGTCGCGTGGTCCGCCAGCCGAGGCGACGCGGCACCCGAGGAGTCCGAGAGCGCCGAGACGTCTGCTCCTCGCGGTCGGGCCACGATCGACGAGCTCGTCGCCGAAGCGCCCGCCGCGTACGCCGACGACGTCAGGATGTTGCTCGGCAGCACCTATCCCGAAGCGCGCCGGCTGGCCAGCGCGGCGATCGCCGGCGCGCCGGCGAAGGCCGCGATCCCCGAGTATCTCCGCGACCTCGCCGAGCTCGAGCGCGCCAGCAAGTGTGCCGCGAAGAAGGATGCGCTCGCGCGGATCGAAGCAGCCGGCGATGTTCGAGCGCTCTCCGCCCTCAAGATCATCGCCCGTACGCCGAAGGACTCCTGTCGCAAGTGGGTCGTCCGCTACGACTGTCTCGAGTGCCTCCGCGACGATCTCGCGCGAGCGATCGCTCGCTTCGAGGCAGAGACCTCCGGATGATCGAGACGCGGCTGCAACACCCCCAGGAGGTGCGGCGTCACTTTCGTGGCGTCTTGCCGACCCTTCCCACTACTGCCGCACCGCCCAGAGCACGATGACGAGCAGGGCCAGGCCGGCGAACACCGCGAGGAAGCCGACCAAACCTCGGTTCGACGGAGGCGGCGTGGGCGTGGGCGCGGGCGTGGGCGTGGGCGCCACGACTGCCTGCGTCGGACGATGAGCCAAGGCCCGCAGGGCGTCTCGGACCTCGCGAGCGGTCTGCGGGCGGTCGCGAGCTTCGCGCGCGAGCAACTTGAGGAGCAGGCGATCGAGTTCGGGCGGCAGATCTGGAATCTCGGCGGCCAGCGACGGCGGTGGCTGCGAGAGCTGACGGAGCAGGATGTCCGACAGCTCGCCGCCGTCCCACAGCTCCCGGCCCGCGAGGCCCTCCCAGAGGATGACGCCCAGCGCGTACAGGTCCGTGCGCTCGTCGGTCGGTTCGCCCGCGCCCTGCTCGGGCGCCATGTAACCGGGCGTGCCCATCACCGTGCCGAGGCGCGTCAATGGGGTCGCGCCTGGCCCTTCGGCCAGGCGGGCCAGCCCGAAGTCGAGGACCTTGACCACCGACGTGTCCTCGCGCCGTTCGAGGAGGATGTTGTCGGGCTTCAGATCGCGGTGGATGATACCCGCGCCGTGAGCCGCCACGAGCGCGTCGGCGATCTGAAACCCGATCTCGCACGCCCTCCGCCAGGGCAGTTTCCCGGCGGCAATCGTTTGGGTCAGCGTCGGTCCGCGGACCAACTGCGTGACGAGGTATGCCCCACCGGTCGGTAGACGGCCGAAGTCGATCGCGCGGGTCACGTTCGGGTGATCGATCTTCGCCGTCGCCATCGCCTCGCGGCGGAACCTCTCGGAGATCTCAGCGTTCCCCGTGTACTCGGCGTGGATCATCTTGACCGCCACGAGCGTGTGGAGGCTGATCTGCTCCGCCGTGAACACGGCCCCCATGCCGCCCTCGCCGAGGAGCTCCCGGAGGCGATAACGACCGTCGAGCGTGTACCCGATCCATGCGGTCGGCGGTGCGTCAGCGGGGGGAGTGGACGGGGATGCTGCGTTGTTCACGAGGACACCGTGCCGGTTGCATGCCGCAGGCGAGTGGTCGCGCGACCTTCGAGAATCAGCTCGCGGGGGGGTCGCCGGCCGACGAGGACAGTGTCACGGCTCGAAGGCGCAGCGGTCAATCCTCGCCGCGCGCGCGGCCCCACCGCGACGCGCGGGCCAGGGCAGGCCTCCCGATCAACCGGGGATCGGGGTCGGGGTTGGGATCTCAAGCGTCCCGCTGCAGACCTCTGCCTTGCCGTCGACGTACGCCTGGTTGATCTTCGCCGCGCAATCGCTGAGCTCGGAGGCGGAGAGCGCCGCAGGGCAACCGCCGAGCGCGGCGTTGGCGGCCACGAGCACCTCGCCGACGCTCATGCCGGCGCAGGGGCTTTCGGGGTCGGCGATCACGAGATCGGCCAGCGGGACCGGCGTGTCGACCTGCTTGAAGTCGTCGAACGCATCGAACGCGACGCTCAGGCTGAGCGCGACGACCTGGCCGAAGAGCACGGTGCCGACGGTCGGATCGGCGTCGGAGCCGTCGTAGGCCACGGCCTCCCCGGGCAGGAGCGCCCGCGGCGCGCCCTCGGCCGGCAACGCCCGCTCGACCGCGGCGCTGCTGAGAAGCGTCGCGTGCAGGTCGCCGCAGCCGACGGCGAGCCCGTCCGGGAACGCTGCGTCGAAGTGCGCGTCGCGGTAGCAGCCAGCGTTGTCGCCGTCGCAGATGCTGCCCCATCCCCCCTGGGTCTGCGTGCGATAGCCGCACGGATCGTCGCCGTCGCCGCCCCCGCCGTCCTCGTCACACGTCGATGGCACGTACTCGAAGTACATGCCCCAGTTGCCGCCGGGGAAGTCGTGTCCCTGACCCCAGGCGGTCTCTCCGCCGACGATCTCGCCCTCGATCTCCTGCGCGACCGCGGCGTGCGTGGCGATGTACAGGGGGTCGCCCGGCTCCGCGCCGATGTCGGCGAGCAGCACACAGAACACGTCGTGCTGCGTCCACAGATCTTCGTGATGGAGCGGGAACTGCCCGGGGATCGGGTTTCCGTTCATCTGCGGGATGCCCACGGGATCGGTGGCGATGGCGAGGTGGGTCTCCGTCATGTACCAGTCGCCTTCGGTGGTGAACGCGACGCAGACCGTGGTCTCGTCGTTGTAGACGGTGACCTCGCCGACGTCGATGTTCTGTCCGGCGATGAGCTCGACCGAGGCCTCGCCGCACGCTTCGGCGGAGTCCAGCAGGGCGACCTCGGTGAGCGTGCGTGTGTCCTTGGAGCGCGCCAGATCGCATGCGAAGCCCAGCAGCGTGAGCGCGACAAAACCGAACTTCCAACCGTGATGTGCCATTGTCATGCTTCCTTTGAACCGCCCGTCGTGCCGCGGCGAATGCTCGAGCCCTCGCGACGGTGTTCATCGCCCTTAGGCCGCGGAACAACAGGTTCCTCCAAGGTCGCCGACATTTTTTTTCAGCCCTGTCTGACGGTGTGCGTTGTATGTGGTCGCGACGATGCTCATGTCATTCTCGCAGCCGGGAATCCGTCCCTCGATCGTCCTCGTCGTTGAGCTCGGTCGGGGCTTACCGCAAGCGAGCAGGACGGTGAGCGCGGAGAGCGAGAGCCGCTGAGCCCGCTGGGTCGAGCGCGTGTTGCACGAGGCATCGCTGTGCGAGGCGTGAAGGCGGGTACAGGCCAGCGACTCCGGCGCCCGCGAGCAGCGCCCGAGAAGCTGGCCTTCAGGTCATGCCTTGAGTGTCCGTCCGTGCCGGCACGCCGAGCTCGCGTTCGCCGGCCGCGAGCAGGATCTCCACCTCGCGGAGACCTTCCGCGTGCTTCGGCAGCGCTGCGAAGCGCGACGACAGGGCGGTGAGCGCCTGGCGGTTGGAGATCAGCCCGCGTGGGGACCCCTTGTCGCGGTTGAACACCACGGAGTCGCGGAGCATCGCGACCGCCTCGTCGTTGCGGCCGCACCAGGCGAGCACCTCCGACAACAGCTCCGTCGTCTGCGCCAGGCCGGTCAGGTCGCCGATCCGCGTCTGCGTCTCGAACGCCGCCTCGAGCCGTTGCCTCGCCTCCTCGATCCGGCAGCGCTTCAGTTCGAGTCGACCCATCGTCTCCCACACGCGCGCGAGCTCGCGGGGATCCTCGAGCTCGCCATAGGCGCGCTCTGCTGCGAGCGCGTGTTCGAGGCCGATCGCGTAGCCCTCTTCCTCGCGCCCCAGGCGCATCCGGGCATGGAGCGGTAGCTTGGCGAACAGGTGCTCCGTCTCCGCGAGCTCGCGCAGCGCCACGTGGTCGTCCTGGCCCCGCGCGTCGAAGATCGCACGAGACGCGCGCAGCAGTTGCAGCGCGCTCGCGGCATCGCCCATCCGGACGCGCACGGCGGCTTGATCGTTGAACAGGCACGCCGCCCCGATCGTGTCGTTCGCGGTCTGCAACTTTCGGCTCGCCTCCTCGATCTCCGCCAGCGCCCGCGCGAGGGCATGCGAGTCGCCCAGCTCGAAATACACGCCTGCCAGGGCCTGCGCCAGATCGACCGCGAGGTCGACCGGCGCATCCGGCCCGAGCTCTGCGCGCGCCGCCTCGAGCGAAACCAGCGCCTGGGCCAGTGTGAACCCGTGTTCGTAGCCCGCCGCCTGCCACTGCAGCCGCCCGCGCTCGAGCAGCGCCCGCGCCCTGAGTCGCTGCCGGGACGCGCCGATGGGCAGCGTCGCCAGCAACTCGAGCACGTCGTTCACGTGCTGCGCCGCCACCTGCGGCGCCCCCATCTCCGCGGCCGTGCGCGCTGCCTCGCACAGGTGCGCCGCGGCTGCCTCGGCGTCGCCGGCGAGGCGCATGTGCTCGGCGGCCCGCACCTTGTCGACCAGCGGGTCATCGAGCTCGGTCGCCCCGGTCCTGGGGGACGAGCTCCACTCGGCCGGCTCCGGCAAGTCGACGTCCGGCGCGAGGAGCAACGTCCTCGGACGCACCGGCGCTCCCGCGCCTCGGGCCGGCGCTGCCACCACGGTCCGGCGCTGAACCACTGCTTTGGAAGGCGCGTGCGGAGCCGCGGCGCTCGAGCCCGAAGGCTGGATGTCCCTCGGGACAGGCGATCCGCTCTCGTCGTGCTCGGACGGGCTGATCTCCGGGGTTTGCGGGCTGGCGGCGGAAGCGGAGGCGGCCTGCGCGGCGCTCGACGCGTCATCGGCCAGATCACTGACCTCGTCGGACATGTCGATGATCTCCGCCACGCGAGCATCGCCGATGCTCTCCCGTCGGATCGTCGCGATCCTGGCCGCGTTCGGCGGAGGCGGGGGCGGTGCCGCCACCTTCGCCACGCGCCCGCCGAGCAGTCGCCCGAGCTGGCGGTGCCACGCTTGCGCGAGCGACGGCATGATCGACGCGGACAGCGCCGAGAGGGCGGAGGCCGGCAACGAGAACCGTCCCTCGCCGCGATCCTCGATCGGGACGCCGAGATCCACGGCGTGTTGGAGCTGCTCGAGCACCTCGAGCGGCTCGAGCGCCAGCAGATCGGCGAGGATCTTGAGCTCGAAGCCCGGGCCGATCAACGCCCCGGCTCGCAGCACGCGGAGCGTTTTGGCGGGCAACGCGTTCCACTCGATCCGCTGCGCCTCACCGACGCGCGGCTGCTCGCCGCGGATCACGGCCTCGGCGTCGCGCCCGCGCACGGCCGCGAGCAAGTCGGCCGCCGCCTCCTTCGGCTCGCTGTGAAACACCAGCAGCAGCGGTAGTCGCACCCATTCCGCCCGCTGCACGATCTGCGTCAGCGCCGCCAGAGTCGCCTTGTCGGCGTGTTCCACCGCGTCGAAGACCACCACCCAGCGCGCGCCCTTCTGTTGGGCGAGCTGATTCCACAGCTCGACGACGACCACCTCGGTGGCGCGCTCGGGCGTCTCACCGAAGAGCGTCCGCGCCCGCAGCTTGCTCCGCTCCGGCCTCGGCCGCGTCTCGCCGAGGATCGCCTCGGTCAACCGCCGCGCCTCGAGGAGCGGTCGCAGCGCAGCGGGAGCGACCTCGCAGCTGACGCGGATCAGTTGGAGGTCCGGAGGCGGATCGGGCGGGCGACCGAGCGCCGCCGCGATCTTCTTCTCGCGAACCCGCTCCCACAGTCCGTTCGAGGTTCGAGACGGATCGGCGTGGCCCATCACCAGTGCCACTTGCCCTTGCCCTTGCCCTTCCACTTGCCCTTGTGCTTGTGCTTGTGCTTGTGGATATGCACGGTCGGGACATCGATGACGATGACGCCGACGTAGGCCGGACGGACCGCGAACAGCCAGCCGTAGAACGCCGGACCGCCGGTGACCACGATCGTGTCGTTCTGGACGACGATCGGGACGTTGTAGTCATACACGATCGTGTCGTGGCCGACGACGCAGGGCGCGTAGGTCGCCTTGACGACGAGGGTGTTCGTCGTCTTGTCGGGCGCGAAGTCGATGAAGGCGACGATCAGGGTGTTGTCCTTCTCCTTCTTCGACGAGGGGATCACGTGCAGCTCGAACACGATCTCGTCGTTCGGCTTCTTGACCTCGACGATCTGGAGCTTGTCGAGCTTGCCGTCGCCGTCGATGTCGATGCTGTGCAGCTTCTCCTTCGGGTTGTTGAGCTGCTTCTCGAGCGCCTCCGCGTCCTTGACCTTGCCCTTCTTGATCAAGTAGTTGACCGTCTCGAGGTCGAGCACCTCGGGCTTGAGCTGGACGTCGACGTCGGCCTGGACCTTGACGGCCGCCATCGCCGCGGGCTCCTCAGGGACGGGCTGGTCCTTGGACTGCGCCGCGATGACCGCGTCGCATGCGAGCGAGGAGGTGGTGGCGGCGACGATCAGTGCGCACAGGAAGGCTCTTCTCATGGGGGGGGACCTTTGCGGGACAGGACCTTCGACAGGCCCTGCGACGGTCATTCTAACCGAGAGTGGCGACCTCATGTGCGGTGGCGATGGCGCGCCGGCGCGCGACGCGGGCATGCACGTCGGGCCGGAGCACATGTAGGATCGCCGCATGTGAATCCGACCTCGGCGACGCCCATGAGTGTGACGAGCTGATCGTCTGCGGCCCCCGACGCGTTGCACGTCGCGTCGCTGCACCGCGCCCTCGCCCGGGGGGTCGCGTTCGCGGTGTATGCTCGGGCGCCTTCGCATGAGCCAGAACTTCCACAACCTCCACGTCCATGCGCCGACGGAGCGGCAGCGCGAGCGGGTCGTCCGGGCCGTCCTCGCGTACGCGAAGAAGGCGGGGTACGAACGGATCACGCGAACTCGCGGTGCCGATCGCGTGATCCGCCTCGGCGGCAAGTCGCCCTGGCTCACGATCGAGGACGACGGCCACGAGGCCGCGGCGATCGCCCAGGCGGTGTCGAAGGCGACGAAGCTGCCCGTCCTCGAGGCGTACTGCGAAGCGAGCGCGATCGTCCGGCTCGGCCTCCATGCGGACGGGAAGCCGGCGGGCGTGTGGGCCCGCGGGGGCGAGCGCAGGCCGGCGAAGAAGCACGTCGAGCCGCTGCTCGTGAAGGGCACGCCAACGAGCTCGCCAGGGCGTTCGCCGACGGGCTCATCCAGATCTTCCCCGAGACGGCGCTCGCCGTCGCCGCGGAGCGGTTCGGCCTGTCCGTCGAGCACATGTTCGGGGAGCGTGCGCTGCGCGGCACCACGATCGCGCTGCGCCGAAAGCAGGCCGCATGGACGCCGCGTGACCAGACCGGCGACCCCGCGTTCCACGTCGACTGGGGCAGCAACCGCAGCTGGGGATCGCGGCACCTCGTATTCGAGGGCGAGGTCTGCAAGCAATTCCTGGAGGTCCGCAGCGTCGGCGGCCCCGGGCGCGGCCTGACGATCCGGCTCTCGGGCAGTGGGATCGCGGAGGGCTTCGTCGAGCTGCTCTCGTGCAAGAGCGACAGGCTCGAGCTCGTACCCGAGGGGCCGCACGCCTGGGGCGACGCGAAGATCGCGATCCCGCCGGGGTTCGTCGAGGAGCCCGACACGTTCTCGATGGGCCGGAGAGAAGCCGAGCGGGCACGCGTGCTCGCCGACAAGCGCATGTGGCCCCTCCATCTCGAGTACCGCACGCTCAAGGAAGGCGAGTGCGAGCTCGTCGCGGAGATCGCGAGCGATGGCTCGCATACGTCCGGCAGCCTCGAGCTCGTGGTGATATGGAAGCCGTGGCGACCGAGCCTCACGCACAGCAGTATCGGCAACTACGCCCTCTTCGCCATGCATCACCGCGAGCACGTGAGCGCGCACATCACCCTGCGTGGCTCGCTCGCGTGGGCGTGGGCGTGGGCGAGCCGGCACGTCGAGGCGTGGCGCACCGCGCACGGCGACGGGAGCCTCCGCATCGAGCGTGACCATGAGGTCGTCTTTCACGAGCGCGAGGAGGCGGGCGCCCCTCCCCTCGACCGTGTCACTGAATTCATGCCCGGCCCCAAGTCGCCGTTTCAGGTCGCTGGCTCGACCTACCTGTTCGGCACTTTCGGCTACCCGCCGCGATCGATGGACGCACGGGATCAGCTCGTCGTCCAGCTCGTGCTCGCCGCGTACGACCGGACGGCGGATCACGTCGCGGACATCGCCCGACTCGAGGCGATCTGCGACGAGGCGATCCGCTCCGGCGCCGCCTACTCCGCGCTCCTCGAGCTGCATCAATACCGCCCGGACGACACGACGCGCTGGGAGAGCATCACGCTCGGCGGGAACGATGAGCCGCTCAAGATCGCGGCCTGGCACGAGACGCACATCCGCGGGATCGACCGCCGGATCTGGATGTCGACCAGCCACGCCGCGCGGCTCGATCGCGCTAGGCTGCCCGACCACATCACGATGACCGAGCTCGGCGGCGGCCTCCGCCTGCAGATGCCCGACGAGCGCAGGCGTGGCGAGCTCGAGCCGCTCATCGCGGCCCTCGGCGCGCTCGTCCCGTCCGCGCCCGAGCTCGATCGATGGGCCGCCGAGCGAGCCTCCGAGCCGCAGTCCTGAATACGGTCGGACGTCTCGGCATGCCCGACGACCGCGCCTCGCCCTGCGGCGCGCGTCATTCCGCGATCAGGACGTCCTGTCCTTCTCTGATTTGTCCAGCTCCTCGTCGATCGGTATCCGTCCGGCGTGACCGCGGCCGCGATCGGGGTCAGTCAGCGGAGCGTGATCGACGAGCGAGACGCCACGGCGGACGTCGGCAGCCAGGCGCTGCCGAGCGTCCTCCTGCTGCAGGGTTGCTGCCGACGGTCGGCGCCGCCGATTGCACGGGCGAGCCGAGCTCGTGCCGCGAGCGGGCGGGCTCGCCACTGCCGGCCCGCGTCCGCCGGCGCGGCGCCCCCCGAGGCGCTCCTCGGACGCGCGCGACGCCCCTGCCCCGATCGATCGATCGGCGCGTCGAACGGCGCGCCGCTCGACGCATTCCGTCGTCCGCGGCGCTGCCGACGGCGCCGCGGCGAATCATCAATGTCGCAGCGTCCGCGACTTGTGAGGAGAAATAGCACATTGTATATAATCATAGGAGCTCTCCCGGCCGCCGACTCGAAAAGTGCGCGGAGCCCTCCGCGAGCCGCCGCGACCGCGCCGCTTCATCAATCATCATAGTACTTTCCTCGAATCGACGGACGGCCTCGAAATTGCCCTGCCCGGGTCGCAGGGCTATGAACAATGTGCGAGCGCGGCGGACGACGGCGACATCTGCTCACGAGCGCCGCAAAACCGCCGCAGACGGCGCCGCCGCCGGGTTCCTGCCCGATCGAGGCGAACCCGCGGATTCCCCGAGATGCGCCGGGGCACGCCGGCCCCTACGCCAAATCGAGGCCCCCACGAGTATGCGATACGCCACAACTCGGCATTGCCCACGGTCTGAACGGGCTGAATAGTCCTACACGGCGCGACGGAGGGAATCATCCCACGCCGCCACCGAGAGAAGCAGGAAGAGAAGAAAGGTACTCCCCATGTTGCGTAATATCCTGATCGTTTGCCCCGCCCTGGTCATCGCGTCGCTCGCGGCCAGCCCGACGATGGCGCGTCCGCTCACCGCCGAGTCGGAGCAGATGAACGGCCCCGGCCAGTGGGAGCCGGTCGGCAAGAACCCGGAGCAGGGCATCGACCTGGGCGGCGCCACCGCCCTCGACGCGTGCGTCCAGACCCAGATCTTCGTCGGCACCGGCACCGACGACCGCGCCTACGACTGCGGCGCGCTGACCGGCCCGGTCTGCCTGGCCCAGTGCGCCGGCGAGCTCGAGGACCGCGCGGCGACCTGCCGCAGCCAGTGTGAGGACGGCGGCGCGCTGTTCTGCGCGCCCAGCGAGCTCACGACCCGCCTGGGCGGCTTCGGCCCCTGGCCCGGCCTCGGCCCCTGGCACGGCTTCGGCCCGTGGGACCGCCCCGGCATCGACCGCCCGCACTTCAACCCCATCGACCGCCCCAACTTCAATCCCATCGACCGCCCCAACTTCCAGCCCATCGACCGCCCCGACTTCCAGCCCATCGACATCGATCGTCCCGACCTGGAGCCCGTCGCCCTCGAGGAGGTCGTGTACATCGACACGTCGACCTGCCTGCAGCTCGACGTGCAGGACGTGTGACCCCCTGCGGGTCCGCCGTCCGAACGCGGCCGGGTTTGGCCTGGCGAGCTCTCGTCTCGCCCACCGCCAGCACAGGCGCGAGTGCCGGGTGCAGGCCGCACGTGCAAGCTCATCCTATCGAGCGCACCGTCGCAGGTCTGGATCTTGGGAACGGCACTCCGCGCCACCCGGTCGCGCGTCACGGCCCCCGCCTCGTCACGCTCACGCCGCGACGCGCCCGCTGCTTCAGCGCCTGCGCGTCGTGGTCTCGTCATTCATCATTCCCGCGCTCGAGGGCCCTGAGACGCGGTCGCTGCTTCGGCGCCCGCGGCTCATGGTCTCGTCATTCCCCGCAAGTCAGCCATGAGACGCGGTCGCTGCTTCGGCGCCCGCGTCTCATCGTCTCGTCATTCCCCGCAACTCGGCCCTGAGACACGGTCGCTGCTTCGGCGCCCGCGGATCATGGTCTCGTCATTCCCCGCAACTCGGCCCTGAGACGCGGTCGCGACTTCGGCGCCCGCGGCTCATGGCCTCGTCATTTCCCGCAACTCGGCCCTGAGACGCGGTCGCTGCTTCGGCGCCCGAGCCCCCGCGCAACGGCGAGACGCCGCGTCTCGGCCCCCGACTTCGCCGCGGTCGCCCGGAAGTAAAGGTCGCCGGACGGATCGCTGTTGAGCGGGATGGCCTTCTTCCCCGGATCGAAGCCGCGCACGTCGTACTGCCCGCGCCCGCTCGGCCCCTCGCCGTCGGCGTCCTCCTCGTCGTCCTCGATCGTCTCCGCCAGCTCGCGGAGCAGCTGCCGCATGCGCGCCAAGACTGGGCAGGGTACGGCAGCGCCCCGTTCCCGTGCATGTGAAGAGCAGGCATACTCGCCGCACCCGGATGTCGCGCCGTCTGCTCTCCGCCCTGCTCGTCGCCCTCCTCGCGCCGCCCGTCGCCGCGCATCCCCTCGTCCCCGGCCGCGTCGCGCTCTCCCTCGCGCCCGACGCCTCCGCCCCGCCCGCCCTGGCGCCGCTCGACGCCTGGGCGCCCTCGGTCGGTCCCTCCGGACATGCTCCTCAAGACAGGCCACCCACAGACGCCTCGCCCGCGTCCACACATGTCCCCGAGGACATCTCGCACAATTCCACCCCGTCGCCCGCGGCGCACCCGCCCGGGACCTCCCCGCAACAGCCCGCCCCGCCCTCGGGACATACCCCCGAGGACATCTCCGCCGCACCATCCGCTCCCGCGCCGCCCGCTCTCCCGCCGCACCTCATGCGGATCCGGCCCGCGATCGACGTCCCCGTCATCGGCCTCGGCCTCGCCCTGTGGCTCGGCAGCGACCTGGCCGCCAGGGACTCGAGCTGGGCCGGCTGCGCCGCCTGCGATCGTTCGCGGATCAACGGCCTCGACCGCCGCGTCCTCGGCAACGACAACCCGGCGGCCGCCCACGCCTCCGACGCCCTGCTCTACACCGCCATCGCCGCCCCGCTGGTCGCCGACCTCGCCGACGCCCTCGTCACCGGCCGGCGCGCCCCCGGCTCCTACCGCCGGGCAGCAGGCGGCTGGGCCCGCGACGTCGTCGTCCTGTTCCAGGTCCTCGCCGTCAACGTCGGCCTCACCAACCTCGTCAAGTACGCCGTCCGCCGCCCGCGCCCCTACAGCTACGACCAGGACAACTCGCTCGGCGACATCCGCGACGAGGAGGCGCGCCTGTCCTTTTATTCAGGTCACGCCTCCACCGCCTTCGCCATGATGACCGCCTGGGCCACCATCTTCACCCTGCGTCACTCGCGGGCGCGCGCCGCCGTACCGGTGTGGCTGGCGGCGATCGGCATCGCCGCCACCACCGCGCTCCTCCGCGTCGAGGCCGGCAAGCACTTCTGGACCGATGTGATCGCCGGCTCGATCGCCGGCACCTCGATCGGCGTCCTCGTGCCCACCCTCCACCGCAGCGACCTCGGCAAGCGCCTGTCGTTCGCCCTGCGCCCGAGCCCTCGCGGCGCCCTGTTCAACCTCACCGGCCGCTTCTGAAACGACGGCCCCTGCTGGGGCAGCAACCCCGCCGAGCAGCTCGCCCCCGGGCTCGCGCGCGACGGGCAGACCCCGAACCGTGGGGCACCCGGCCGCTCCGCGTCCCCCTGTCATGATCCCGCATTCGTCGCTCTCGAGGCGATGAATCACGCGAGCGGCAGGGGTAGTTCCAGTTGTGCATCACGAGCGCAAAGCATCGGGTCAGAGTGTCGACATTCGCGTCGCCGCCCTCCCCTCCAGCCGACCGACCGCGCCTGACAAAGCACATTGTCCCCTCGGCGCCTCACGGTTTCGCCGGGGCATCGACCCGTCTCGCAGGCGCAGACCTTTCTTGACCGCCCCGGAGGCGATTTGAAGCGCCGGGGCCGACGTGTTCCGCAGGCCCGATCCGCTCGTCCGGGCCAGATCCCGAAAATTAGGTCGCCCTTCGCGGCACGCCGGACATCGCCTCCACCCGCCTTGCCGGGCTCCGCCGCGAGGATTCGCTGTCCCACCAGGTTGCGCGCGCGATCTCGGTTACACTCGCGACCGATGCCGCGCACCGGCGTACTCCGCGAACTCCTCGTGTCGCTGTTCGACCCCGCCGAGCTCCGGTGCTTCCTCGGCGAATGTCCGGAGGGTGCGGCGCTGCGGGCCGGCTTGCCTGGAGAGAGCGCCAGCCTGATGATGCTCGCCGACGCAGCGGTGAAGCTGCTCGAGCGCCACGGCCTCCTCGACGACGCGTTCTTCGCCCGTTTGCTCGCGGAGCGGCCGCATCGGCGGGACGACATCACCCGAGTCCGGTCGCAATGGCTCGCCCCTCGTGCTCTCGAACCAGGCGTGACTCTCGGAGACGGCGCATACCGTCTCGCCGAGCGGCTGGGCAGCGGCGGGTTCGCCAGTGTATGGCGGGCGCTCGACCTCGCCAGTCACGAGTACGTCGCGCTCAAGATCTTGCATGAGCACCACGGATCCGACGACGAGCGCCGGCGCCGCTTCCTCCGCGGTGCGGCGATCCTCTCGCGTTTGCGGCACCCCGGGCTGGTCCAGATCCGCGCCAGCGGCGGCATCGACGGCGGCCGTCTGTTCTTCGCCATGGAATACCTCCCCGGCGAGACCTTCGAAGCCCTGGTCCTGCAGCGACGCGCGCCGATGGCCACACGGCTCGATCTGCTCGCTCAGGTCGGCGAAGCCCTCGATTACGTGCACAACGAAGGGATCGTCCACCGCGACGTCAAGCCGAGCAACATCCTCATCACGAGGAATGGACGCGCCAAGCTCACGGACTTCGACCTGGTGACCGGCCCCGACTTCGCCACCCTGACGACCGGCACGCTCGGCGGTTCTCTCGTCTACGCCGCGCCGGAGTTGCTTCGGCGCGGCGCCGAGCCCACCCCGGCGACCGACGTCTACGGCCTGGCGATGACCACCGTCTTCGCGCTGTCGCACGCCGAGCTCACGCCGCACGACCTGCTCGCCAATCTCGATGGATTCCTCGCTGGGCTGACGTGCTCACCGTTTCTCCGCCACGTCCTGCGTCGCGCGCTCGTGCCCGAGCCCAGGCAGCGGATCCAGCGCGTGGGCGAGCTGATCGCGGCCTTGCGCGAAGGACTGGTGCTGCCGGTCGTCGAGCCGACGCCGCCGCCACCCCGTCCCCGTGGCGCCGTTCCCCCGCCGAGGAGTGAGACCCAGGGCCCCTCGGCCGGCGCGACGAAAGTTCCTCTGCAACCTTCGCCCGAGCCCCAGGCGACGACGGAACCGGAACAAGAATGGGCGGCTGGCAAGCCGCTTTTCGCCGCGTCCTGGTGGTGGGTCCTGATCCCCGTGGGGATCGTGGCCCTCGCGCTGCTTGTCATCGTCGCCCCGGGCGCACGGCCGCCACCGGTGCCCGTCTCGATCTCGATCGGGACCCTCCTCGTCGAGAAGGGCCTCGCGGTACCTGCAGTGCGCGAGACCCTCGATGGTCGATTGCCCGCGGTCCGCGAGTGCCAGGAGCGGGTGCATCCGCGCCCCTTCCCGGAGGCCGTGTATATTCCCTTCCATCTCGTGGTTCGTCCGGATGGCGCTGTCGGCTTCGCCAGCGTCAAGTACGGCCCTGTCGCGGAGAAGGACCTCGCGGACTGCATCATCGAGGCTGCGAAACGCTGGACGTTTCCCCGGCCCTCCCCGTCGAACTTCGTCGGTGTGACCGTCGCGTACGAATTTTCGTCCCCCCGCCGTCCCTGAAACCAGGCCAGGCTCGACGCATCGCCCCGGCACTCCTCACAATCACGGTTCCGTCGTCGGGACCATCATTCGCCGCGAACACGACCTCGCGTCCGCGAATGGCGAACCGATCGAACTGGTCCCCGGCGGCGCCGTGGTGAGGCTCGAGCCGAAACCCGTCTCCTGACCGCTGCCACCGTCGCAGGCGGTGGCGATCAAGGCGACGGCGGCGAGGGTGACGGAGCGCGCCACGACGCGCAGAATAGCGCAGTCTGTCTGGGGCCGGAAACAGTCGACAGAGGGGACACTGAGCGGCCAGGCCCCTGCTTGGGGGCTAGGAACCGCTTTCCGGTCAGGCGAATCCTCGTGGGGTTGGTGGGATGCGGGCTCGTGCCCGCAGGCGGACGACATGACGCGCGCTTGGACCGCGCCTGCAGGTCGACGAGATCATCCTTGCGGGTGAGCCGCTGCGCCTCGAGTTCACCCTGCGCAGCAAAGGGACCGAGACGATCGCCGTCCAGGACCCGATGGCGCCGCAGCCGCTCGAGTCGCTGCTGCAGCTGATGGTCGCCCCGGTCGTCCCGCCGCCTGGTCGAGCGCCGCGTGCGACGACCGCCAATCACGCCGACCTCGCTCAGCCGGCTCGATCTTCCTCGCGGAAGCGACGTCCAGCCAGGACAGTATCTCGAGCTCGCGTCGGGTGAGGAAGCACGCTTCAGCGTTGGCTTGCTCGATGTACCTCTCATTAGGGGAATATCAAGCGGTGTTGCTACTCAACACCGGCGTCCGTCCGGGCTCGTCCAAACAGCATTTCCCCGGCATATTGGCTTTAAAGCCGCCTCGTTTATCCATTGTTCATCGATAGCCATCTTATCTTGCACGAGCAGTCGTCCGTTGGCGAACGCCTCCTCGCAGGGGAGGCGGCCTACTCATCATCGAAGAAATACCTGCGACCTGGGTTGGGTCGAGTGAGGCGGAAGGAGACTCGCTCAACCGGCTGTGAGTGCAGCGAAGGAATTTGGTAACTTGCCAAGTCGAGTGGTGTTTCCACAAACACCGAACGTGCAACAAGTCCACGCAGAAGAGCGTCGGTGAAGAAAAGGAGGGCATCTGCGCCAAGATCGAAGCGAAGCAATTCCCCCTGACCACCCCCCAGCCCTTCGCGCTCCTCCCATTCCTTGAGAACTACAATGCCGGCCTCAAGGAAGAGTAAAACGTCGGGCCAGCAATCATCAGCATGATCCATAGTCTCTGCCTTGACATCCTTCAGCTCGAACCTTTGCCCTCCGAAGAATACGAAACCGGCAGTGCCGATACGATGTTGAACAGCCAGAGCTCCCGTCGGAGCCGGTCCTCCTGCGAGGTAGGCAATATCCAGCTGCATTCGCTGCAGAGCATCGTCAATATTTATCCGCGGAGCAGTCACAATATCCCTGAGAGCTTTTGTTTTCACCAAAATGTCGTCCAATTCTTCGACACTCCAGCGAGACTTAACTTCGATGGATGCGCGGACGGACTCGGCGAAGAAGATCGTCGAGCCTCGAAGTTGGAGCCTCGGGTAATTCAGAGCGTCCCAAAGGATGACGTCGGCTTCCCGACTTCGATGCACAACCCCGTGTACCTGACCATGCCCCACTTCAAAACGGCGAGGAAGGACTTCGCACAGGAAACGATCCACGACCAATTCTCGGTGGACCCCACGTAGTCCCCCGTGATCAGTCACTGGGAGTTTCGCGGCAGCAAGGAGCTCCTGCGTCTTCGCACGGAAGTATTCTTCAATCATATTTTGTGTCTGAGACATGGGTATTCAACCGCTGGGAGCTTTGCGGTGGGTCTTCTGGCTGTGGCGCTCGGTTTGGCAGCATCATCCGCCACCGCGAAAGACCCGTGATCACAAGTGGCCCCGGATGAACGCGTCCCGCTCTCCTTCCCAGCGGGGAGTCGAGCGGTACGGGAGGATGAGCTTCTTGTGCATAGTATCCCGGAGGTTGTTCAGGTGCCCACGCGACTGAGCAGTCAACTCCCTCTGAGGCCATTCCCCCCCACCCCAGTTTTCCCCCTACGGTCGGGGCGCGATCTCGCCCACGGTCACCTGTCCGCCTGCGCACCCACACGCGTGAGCGGGCGTGGTACCTTGGGCGGCCCCGCTCGCGGCACCACGCCCCATGCCTGAAACTGCCGTCGCGCCCAAGCGCCAGCCCTCGCCTCACGATCTGCCTTGCCCGTTGCCGCCTGTGGTTCCTGGAGAGCCGCCGGAGCTGGCTGCGTTTCGAGCCAAGCCGAGCGACGACGCATTCTTGCGTCTGCGCCGGGCCTTCCGCGAGGCCGAGAATTGGAGCGGGCTCGCCACCTTGCTCGTCGTGCACGCCGCGGCGATCAGCGGCCCGGCGAAGGTCGGCGAGCTGTGCGTGCAGGCGTACGAGCTATGGTACGACCGGGTCAAGGACAAGCCGCAGGCCGCCTACGCGCTCGTGCGGGCGCTGCAGGCCGAGCCGCACAATCATCGCGCCTTCGAGCTGTTGCGCAAGGTCTACCAGGAGATCGGCGCGCTGGACGAGCTCGCCACGCTCCTCAAGTTCCGCCTCGATCATCTGCGGCGGAACGATCGAGGGGCCGTGCCGGCCGCGCTGGTCGAGCTCGGCAAGGTCGACGAGCAGCGCTGTCAGGTCGACGAGGCGATCGCTTGCTATCGGGCTGCGCTCGAGATCAACCACAACGAGCGAGACGCGGCCGAGCAGCTGATCCGGCTGCACCTTCAGGCGGGGGCCTGGCTGCGGGTCATCGATCTGATCAACGCCGAGCTCGCGCGGACCGACGCCGTCCGCGAGCGCGAGCGGTTCGCCGGGCTCCACCTGCGGCTCGCGCGGATCGAGGCCGAGCAGCTCGAGAACATCCCCTCGGCCGCGCTTCACCTGCAGGCCGCGCTCAAGGCCAACCCTGACGACGTCGCCGCCTTGCGGGCGTTCGGCGCGCTCTACCTCGGCAGCGGCAAGGCCAGCGACGAGGGCCTGCAGAAGGCCGCCGACGTGTTCTTTCGCGCAGCCAAGCTCGCGCGCAGCCAGGGCGACGACAAGATCGCCTACAACCTCCTGCGTCGGGCCATGAGCCTGCGCCCCGATCACCACGAGGCCGGCAACGCGCTGGCCGAGCTGTTGATGGCGCAGGAGAAGTGGATGGAGCTCGACGACCTCTACGGCGCCTGGATCGGCTACGTCACCGAGGCCGACAGCTACGGCCTGTGGCTGTCGCGCGGCGAGCTGCTCGAGACTCGCCTCGCCCGCCGCGAGGAGGCGCGCGCCTGCTACGAGCAGGCCTCGCGGCTCGAGCGGCCCGGCGGCGACGCCTGGCTGCGGCTCGAGGCCTTGCTCGTCGAGCTCGGCGACAACCACGCCCTCGTCGGCCTGTACGAGCGCTGGTCGGAGCAGGACCCCAACAGCCTGTCGACCGACAAGCTGCTGTGGGCCGCCCGCGTCGCCCGCGAGGACCTCGGCGACGAGGAGCGGGCCGCGGTCGCCTTCTACCGCGTGCTCGAGCGCGAGCCCTTCAACCACGAGGCGTTCGAGGGCTACAAGGAGCACTGGCGGCGCAAGAACAACTGGTCGCACCTCGCCGGCCTCATCCTCTACCAGGTCGACCAGGCGCTGCAGATGGGCGGCGGCCCCGACAGCCCGCTCGCGCGCAGCGAGTTCGCCGAGCACTTCGTCGAGCTGGCCGAGATCTACGAGCGTCGCCTCGGCGACCTCGCCGGCGCCCTCGACGCGTGGAACCGGCTCGCGCTGGCCTACCCCAACGACTGGCGCCCGCGCGACCAGATCGCCCGCATCGACAAGCGCGCGCGCATGCTCGACGCCAACCTCGCCACCCTCGAGGCCGAGCTGCAGCGCACCGTCGATCCGCAGCGGCGCTTCGAGGTGCTGCGCCGGCTGTCGCAGGCCCACCGCGAGCGCATGACCGACCCGCAGCGCACCATCGTCCTCCTGCAGGAGATGCTCGCGCTGGCGCCCGGCCACGAGGGGGCCCTGCGGGCGCTCGCGGAGATGTACGAACGGACAGGTGCTTACGACCAGGTCATCGACCTGCTGCGGCGCCAGCACGACGTCACCCGCAGCATCTCGCAGCGGGTGGTCCTGCTGCGGCGCATGGCCGAGCTGTGGCAGCACGAGCTGCACAGCCCGCGCGAGGCGCTGTGGGCCTGCGAGCAGATCCTCGGCTACAGCCCGTCCGACCTCGACGCCGTCCACCGCATGCAGGGTCTGTCGTCCGAGCTCGGCGACGCCGGCGGCGAGTACGAGGCCCTCTCGCGCGAGCTGCAGCTCGTCGGCGAGCCGGCCCAGCGCACCCGCATCATCCGCCGCATGGCCGACGTCGCCGACCGCAAGCTGCAAGATCCGCAGCGCTCGGCCCAGGCGTGGACGCAGCTGCAAGCCGCCGATCCGCACAACCTCGAGGTCACCGACAAGCTGATCGCCGCCTACGAGGCGCTCGGCAACCGCGAGGAGCTGGCCAACCTGCTCGGCAAGGCCGCCAGCTCGGCGCGCACGCCGGCGATCCGCCAGCTCGACTATCTCATGCGCCTGGGCCACGTCGCCGAGGCCTCGCTCGGCGACGCCGACCTGGCCTGCTCGGCCTTCGAGCGCGCGCTGCGGATCCACCGCGACCACCGCGGCGCCACCGAGGCGTTGACCCGCCTCTACCGCAACCTCGGCAGCTGGCACGGCCTCGCCGCCTCGCTCGGCACTTTGCAGGAGATGGCCGACAGCGACGAGGAGGCGCTCGGCATCGGCTGGGAGCGCGCCGAGGTCCTGGCCGACCGCCTCGACAACCCGGCGGCCGCCATCCGCGTGCTCGAGCAGCTCGCCTCGACCTCCGCCGTCGGCCACCGCGACGTCGCCCTCAAGCTGCTCGAGCTGTACGAGCGCGCCGGCCAGTACGACCGCCTGATCCGCCAGGCCGAGGTGCTCCTGCTGTCCGCGCTCGAGACCGACGAGCGGCGCGAGCTGTTCTCGCTGATCGCCCGCAACTACGTCGTCAACCTCAACCAGCCGCAGAAGGCCATCGCCGCGTTCCAGCGGTTCATGCGCGAGGAGCCCGACGACAGCGAGGGCCTCAAGATCCTCGGCGAGCTGCAGACCATGGCCGGCGATCACCAGGCCACCCTCGACACGCTCGGCAAGCGGCTCGAGAGCCTCACCGACGCCGCCCAGCAGGTCGTCACCCTCGAGCAGATGGCCGAGGTGTGCGAGTACGGGCTCGGCCACGCCAAGCGGGCGCTCGCGCTGCTCGGGCGGGCTCTCGGCATCGCCCCCGGCAGCCGCGACCTCAAGCAGAAGATC
>NZ_JAIRAU010000059.1 GCF_020073745.1 Nannocystis pusilla | reverse complement strand
CCGGGGCCGAGGACGGCGTCGCCGTCGCCTTCATCGAGGAGGGCATCGTCTACGGCGACCTGCCGATGGTCACGCTCGTACCCGAGGACCAGGCGTGTCACGAGGAGAAGACCATCTTGCTGCCCGTCGGGCGCATGTTGCCGTATCCGTGGTCGCCGACGATCTTGCCGGCGCAGGTGCTGCGGCTCGGCGGCCTGGCGATCGTCCCCGTGCCGTTCGAGATCACCACGATCTCCGGCCGGCGCCTGCGCGCCAGCGTGCTCGCCCAACTCGAGGCCGCCGGGGTCACGCGGGCCGTGATCGCCGGCCTGTCGAACGGCTACTCGAGCTACGTCTCGACCCGCGAGGAGTACGCCATCCAGCACTACGAGGGCGCCTTCACGCAGTTCGGCCCGTGGACCCTCGCCGCCTGGCAGCAGGAGTTCTCCGAGGTCGCCGAGGCGCTGCGCGACGGCGTCCAGGCGCCGCACAAGGCCATGCCGCTCGACCTCAGCGACGACCAGATCATCAACGTCCCCGGCGTCGTCGCCGACTCGCCGTGCGCCCTGCTCGACGCCGCGTTGTGTCCGTTCGACAAGTTCGGCGACGTCGTCGTCGCCCCGCCCGCCGGCGCCGCGCCCGGCGACCTCGTCAAGATCACCTTCCGCGGCGCGCACCCGCGGAACAACCTGCGCACAGGGACAGGTTACCTCGAGGTCCAGCGCGACGACGGCGGCATGTTCACCGCCGTCGCCCGCGACTGGGACCCCGAGACGCGGTTCCGCTGGCGCCGCACCGGCGGCCCGCTGAGCCCGACCTCCGAGGTCGACGTCGAGTGGCGGATCCCCGCCGACGTCGTGCCCGGCACCTACCGGATCGTCTACTTCGGCGACGCCAAGTCGCTGTTCGGCGCCTTCACGCCGATCTCGGGCACCTCGCCGACTTTCACCGTGCAGTGATCGAAAAAGCGCGCCGGCCGCGGTCGGCGCGCCTTCGCGCGTGAAAATGACTAATTTGACTGGTTTAGTCATTTAAGTCATATGAACCGCATGCCCGCCCGCGACCCGTCACGCCGCCGCCGGATCCTCGACGTCGCCAGGCGTTTGTTCATCGAGCGGGGCTTCCGCGGCACCACCCTCGACGCCGTCGCCGAGGCGGCCGGCTGCGCCAAGGGTGCGCTCTACCTCGAGTTCGCCGACAAGGAGTCGCTCCTGCGCGAGGTCGCCGACGAGACGTTCGCGGCCATCCGCGAGCGCTTCGCCGCCCAGGTCGTCGGCATCGAGTCGCCGCTGGCGCGCCTGCGCGAGACCTTGCGCTTCGCCTTCCGCGAGTACGCGGCCGAGCCGCTGTTCTCGCGGCTGCTGCGCGAAGATCCGGAGCTCAAGGCGCTCGGCGTCGGTCAACGCGCCGACCAGCTCGCGGCCGCGAAGGCGCAGCACGCCATGCTCGTCGGCTGGGTCGACGAGGGCATCGCCCGCGGCGAGATCCGGCCCGACGTCGACCGCGAGCTCGTGCCCGCGGTGCTCGGCGTGCTGCGTCACGCGCCGCAGCACGTGCAGTTCGGCGTCGGGCTCGGCGGGCCCGCGGGCGAGCGCGTCCTCGACGCGATCGCCGACATCTTCGCGGCCGGCCTTGCGGCGCCGAAGCCCGCGACCACTCACAAGCCGCGCAAGAAATTGAGGACACGATCATGAGCGACACCACTGCAGCGATCGACGTCCGCCGACTCGGCAAGCGCTTCGGCGCGGTCACGGCCGTCGACGACGTCAGCTTCTCCGTCGAGCCCGGCGAGATCTTCGGCTTCATGGGCCACAACGGCGCCGGCAAGACCACCACCTTGCGCATGCTGCTCGGCCTCACCAAGCCGACCTCGGGCGCGGCCACGGTGCTCGGCCGCGACATCGTCCGCGACACCCTCGACGTCCGGCGGCAAGCCGGCTACTTGCCCGCCAACTACGCCCTGCCGCCCGACATGACCGCGCGCGAGTTCCTGCGCTACGTCGGGGCCATGTTCGCCCTGCCGCCGCGCCTCGTCGACGCGCGCGCCGACGAATTGATCGCCCGCTTCGGCCTCGGCGCGGCCGCCGATCGCAAGCTGCGCGGCTTCTCGACCGGCATGACGCAGAAGGTCGGCCTGGCCCAGGCGCTGATCAACGAGCCGAGCGTCTTGCTGCTCGACGAGCCGACCTCCGGCCTCGACCCGCTCGGTCGCCACGAGCTGCTCGAGCACCTGCGCGCGCTGGCCCGCGATCGCGGCGTCACCGTCGTGTTCTCGTCGCACATCCTCTCCGACGTCGAGACCCTGTGCCGGCGGGTCGCAGTGATGCACCACGCGCGCTTGATCGCCTGCGGCGAGCTGGCGGCGCTGCGGCGCGAGTACGCCGTCGCCTCGATGGACGAGCTGTACCTCGCGCTCGTCAGGAGGCACGCGGCATGATGCGCCTCCTCTGGCTCGATTACCGCGCCGCCATGCGCGAGCGCAAGACCTGGCTCGCCGGCGCCATGCTGGTCTACGCCGTGCTGTCGATCCCGGTGGTGCTGGCCCAGCCGCCGCCGCACGTGCGCGAGGCGATCGCCGCGTGGTTCCACGACGCCGACCCGTTCGTCGTGTTCATGTTCGTGTGGATCGACCTGGCGATGAACAAGGCGATCGCGTTCTTGCCGGTCGTGCTCGCCAGCACCGTGCTGCTGCGCGAGCGTGACACCGGCGTGCTGGCGATCCTCGCGGCCAAGCCGCTCTCGCTCGCGCGCTACTTCGTCGTCCGCACGGGCTCGGCGTGTGCCGTGATGGCGACCCTCCACGTCGGCTCGCAGCTGCTCGGCGCGCTGTGGTTCCCCGGCCAGGTCGAGAACTTCCGCCCCGGCGTGTTCCTGGCGGCGATGTCGCTGCACCTGTTCGCCGCCGTGTGCGCCACTGCGTGCGCGGCCACCCTCGCGGTGGCGACCGGACGGCGTGGCGCCAGCGCGCTGCTCTCGCTGATGATCTTCGGCATCCTCGTCGGCATGGCGCTGGTCGGCTTCTACCAGCCGGCCTGGCAGACGGCCACGCTCGCCAACCCGTTCACGCTCGGCGCCCTCTCGCTCGGGCACCTCGGCGCACTCGGCCCGGGCGTGCTGCTGCCGCCGATGCTCGCCCTGACCGCGCTCACCGTCATCACGATCGCCGCGGGCGCCCGCCTCGCCGGCAGGATGGAGGCATAACCATGTCGATCCCCACCCTCTCTGCCCTCGCGGCCGCCGAGTGGCGCCACGCGCCGCGTCGGGCCCTCCTCCTCGGCGCGGTCGCCGGTCCGATCATGATCGCGCTCACCCACCTGGTGCTGCCGCTGTTCCCCGCGCGCGTCATCGACTTCATGCGCCGCGGCTTCATCCTCGACGACCTCGCCGGCGTGCTGGTCCTCAACGACCTCATGGCGGTCTACTTCCTGGCCTTCTTCATCGGCCTGGCCGGCTCGCTCGGGGTGGTGCTCATGGCCCGCGAGGAGCACCGGCTCGAGATCTTGCTGGCCAAGCCGATCCGCCCCGGCGACTTCGTGGCCGCCCGCTGTGTGCCCGCGCTGGCCGGCGCGGGCATCGTCGGGGTCGCCACCGCCGTCGCCTGCGGGCTCGCGGTCGCCGTGCACCCCGACATCGGCGACAGCGTCAGCTCGGCCGGCACGCTCGGCGCCGGCCTGTTCCTCACCGCTCTCGCGCTGGTCCTGGTCGCCGGCATGCAGCTGCTGTTCGTCCGCCTGCGCGACCCGTTCCTCGGCCTCCTGCTGGCCTGCTTCGCCTGGCTGGCGACCTGCATCCCCGCGGCGGTCCTGCTGTACCGGCCGGACGTCTTCCAGGGCCGCCCCCGGCTGGCCGACGCGCTCGTCATGTCGTCGCTGCTGTGGCACGACGCGACCACGAGTTGGCTCGGCCCGCTCGCGCTGGTGCTCGCGCTCCCGCTGGCCTGGCTGCTCGTGCGCGCCGCCGGGGCGCTGCTGGCCCGCGCCGACGCCCTGTGACTCGGGACATGCCCATCGAGGCATGCTCCTTCGGGCATGCCCTGACGAACATGCTCCTTCGACCATGCCCCTTCAGGCCAGGTCGACCGACCGGAAGCGCGAGAACGGCCGCCCCAGCTCGGCGACCTCGGCCGGCGCGATCCACTGGCACACGGCCTCGAATTGGCGCCACAGCTGTTGCACGACCGGGTTCTCGTGGGCGCGGCGGGCCGCGTCCTCCGAGGCCCACTCGAACACCTCGAGGATCGACCCGTCAGCCGCGCGCATCACGATCGGCTCGCGGTCGGTGGCGAGGTCCTGGGCGCGCAGCGCGGGCACGTGGCCGCGGACCAGCTCGAGCAGCTCCTCGGCGCGACCGGGGAGAGGACGGTAGCAGGCGATGACGATGACTCCCATTGTCTCAGCGGTAGCGCGCGGCCGCGGAGCGGTCAAGCCGACGCGCGCGTGAGGCTAACGCGGGGGCGTGCGCGACACGCTGGCGGCGTAGATCGCCCCCAGCGACAGCAGCGTGCCGGCGGCCTCGACCGTGCCGAACGGCTCGGCGAACACCAGCACGCCCCACAGCGTGGCCAGCACCGGCTGCAGGAGCAGCAGCAGCGACCCGCTCGCGGCCGGTACGTGCGGCATCCCGCGGGAGATGAGCGCCCAGCCGCCGACGTGCGCGCCGACGCCGAGCAGCACCAGCAGGCCGAAGTCGGCCGAGCTCGCCGGCGCCAGCGGCTCGCCGGTCGCCAGCGCCGCGAGCACCAGCAGCGCCGCCGCGGTCGCGCTCGACACGAACAGCGCCGACGCGACCCCGAGCGGCCGCTCCCCGCGCTGGGCTGTCCGCAAGGACATGTAATAACCGGCGTAGAACACCCCGGTCAGCAGCCCCAGCAGCACGCCCTCCAGGTGCACCGGGCTGCGCTCCAATCCCGGCAGCGCCAGCATCACCGTGCCGACCAGGGCCAGCAGCGCGCACACCCCGAGCCGCCGCGTCAGCCGCTCGCCGAGCAGCAGCGCCGAGAACAGCGCGACCCAGAACACCTGCGTGTTGGCCAGCAGCGTCGCCAGACCTGTCCCCGAGTACAGGATGCTCTTGTGCCACACGAACAGGTCGGCGGCGAAGCACGCCCCGGCCAGCGCCGCCCACCCGGCCGCCGCTCCGCGGCGCGGCGCGGCCTGTCTGCTCGCACCTGTCCGCGAGGACAGCCACGCGAGCGGCAGGAGAGCGAGCGCCCCGAGCCCGCAGCGGTAGGCCCCGATCGCCGCCGGGCCCAGCGCGATCCACTTGACGAACAGCGCCGTCACGCTGATGACCGCCGCGCCGAGGGCGACCAGGAGCAGAGGCGCGCGCGGGGGAGAGAGTTCAGCCATGGCGCGGCATCGACGTTCGACCGGCGGTCCGGGCGCAAGCGATGCGCGCGGTGGCCACGGCGGCGCGACACTAGCCCGCCCGCGGCGCCGGCACAAGCCGCTGTCCATCGCCGCGAGGCTGGCGTAACCTCGTGGGCTGCGGATGCTCGTCCTCAGTCCAGCCACCGGGCACGACCTCTCGGCGCTCCAGGCGATCGAGCGCTCGGCGACCGACCTCTATTACGAGGCCGGCATCTCGCGCGCCGCGATCCTCCCGCGCGACGAGGCCGACATGCGCGGCCTCCTCGGCCAGACCACCATTCTGCTCGCGCGCGACGGCGACGACGCGATCGGCTACGTCAGCTACTACCCGCGCGGACCGTACCTGCACCTCGAGGAGATCGCCGTGCGCCGCGATCGCCAGCGCCGCGGCGCCGGTCGCCTCCTCGCCGGTCAGGTGCTCGCCGCCGCCCGCGCCGACCCGCAGTGCAGCCACCTCTCGCTGGTCGCCTTCTGCCGCGCGGGCTGGGCCCTGGGGCTCTACGCCAGCCTCGGCTTCCGCCCGCTGGCCGCCCACGCCGGCCCGCTCCCGCACGCCGAGTTGCTGGCCGAGCTGCTGCCCGAGGGCGGGGCGGGCGAGCCGCGCCAGGTCATGGTAATGCCCGTGGGGCCGTGATCCGCCGCGACCTCCACCAGCACAACCGCCTCGCCTGGGACGCCGTCACCCCCGCGCACAGCAGCCACAAGCGCGACGAGGCCGGGTTCTTCCGCGCCGGCGGCACCACCCTGTTCGACGACGAGGTTCACCTGCTCCTCGGCACAGGTCCAGAAGGGCATGTCCTCGAGGACATCCGCGCGTCCGGCGAGCGACCCCTGGCCGGCTTGCGCCTGCTCCACGCGCCGTGCAACGCCGGCCAGGACACCCTGTCGCTCGCCCGGCTCGGCGCCGACGTCACCGGCGTCGACATCAGCCCGACCGCGATCGCGGCCGCGCAGACGCTCGCCGAGGACGCCGGGATCGCCGCCCGCTTCGCCGTCGCCGACCTCTACGACTGGCTGCCCGCGCAGCCGGCCGGGTTCGACGTCGTGTTCATGTCGTACGGGGCGCTGATCTGGATGTCCGACCTCGACGCGCTGTTCGCCGCCGTCGCCGGCGTGCTGAAGCCCGGTGGCCGCTTCGTCGGCATCGAGTTCCACCCGCTGGCCCAGATGTACGACGAGCGCGGCGTCCTCACCTACCCCTACGGCGGCGGCGCGCACGTCGTCGGCGAGACCGGGGTCGGCGACTACGTGGCCGCGTCAGGCCCCGCGCTCGCGCCGTCGGGCTTCCTCGAGGGACAGGTCGGGTTCAAGAACCCGCACGCGACCCACGAGTTCTCGTGGGGCGTCGCCGACATCCTCGGCGCCCAGCTCAAGGCCGGCCTCGTGCTCGAAGTCGTGCGCGAGTACCCGTACGCCAATGGTTGCCGGATCTGGCCGGACATGGTCGAAACGCCAGGTCGGCGCTACGTCCCCGCCGGGGGCGGCGCCGTCCCGCCGCTCATGCTCGGCTGGTCGTCGCGCCGCCCGGCGTGAGCGCGCTTCAGTTCAGCATCGACGACGGCTCGCTCGCCGGCGGCGGCGCGGCCTCCCGGACCGGCGGGTCGAAGCGGAACGTCAGCTTGTCGTCCGCGCCGACGTCGACGGTGACGTGGCCGCCGTGCTCGAGCTGGCCGAACAGCAGCTCGTCGACCAGCTTGGCCTTGATCTCCTCGTCGAGCAGGCGGGCCATCGGCCGCGCGCCGTACAGCTTGTCGTAGCCCTTGCGCGCGACCCACGCCCGGGCCGCCTCGGCGAAGCTGAACGTGACCTTGCGGTCGGCCAGCTGCAGCTGCAGCTCGCGCAGCATCTTGTCGGCGACCTGGAGGATGACCTCCGGCGGCAGCGCCTTGAACACGACGATGCGGTCGAGTCGGTTGCGGAACTCGGGGCTGAACGTGCGCTCGAGCGCCGCCTTCGGGTCGCCGACCTTGGCGTCCTCGCGCTCGGCGAAGCCGACCTGGCGGGTCGTCATGTCGGTCGCGCCGGCGTTGCTCGTCATGATGAGGATGACGTTGCGGAAGTCGGTCTTGCGGCCGTTGTTGTCGGTCAGCGTCGCGTGGTCCATCACCTGCAGCAAGATGGCGAACAGGTCGGGGTGGGCCTTCTCGATCTCGTCGAGGATCACCACGCTGTGCGGGTTCTTGCTGACCGCGTCGGTGAGGAGGCCGCCCTGGTCGAAGCCGACGTACCCGGGCGGCGCGCCGATCAGGCGGCTCACCGAGTGCTTCTCCATGTACTCGCTCATGTCGAAGCGCAGCAGCGGGACCGCCAGCTGGGCCGCGAGCTGCTTGGCGAGCTCGGTCTTGCCGACGCCGGTCGGGCCGGCGAAGAGGAAGCTGCCGATCGGCTTGTCGATCCGGCCGAGGCCGGCGCGCGAGCGCTTGATCGCGGCGGTGACGGTGGCCACGGCCTCGTCTTGCCCGAAGACCAGGTTGCGCAGGCCCGTCTCGAGCGTCTGCAGCACCTCGCGGTCGGAGGTCGACACCGACTTGGGGGGGATCCGCGCCATACGGGCGATGACCGCCTCGACGTCGCTCGCGCCGACCGCGACCTTCGGCGCGCTCGGAGCCGGGCGCCCGGGGTTGAACGTGACCTGCAGCGCCTTCGTCGACGCCGGCGGCGGGGGCGCGCCGAGGCGCACCGCGGCGCCGGTCTCGTCCATCACGTCGATGGCCGAGTCGGGCAGGTGGCGGTCGCGCAGGTACTTGTGCGCCAGGCGGGCGCACAGCTCGATCGCCTCGTCGCTGTACGCGACCGCGTGGTGCTCCTCGTAGCCCGGCTTGAGGCCCTTGAGGATGTCGATCGTGTCGTCGACGCTGGGCTCCAAGATCTCGACCTTCTGGAACCGCCGCGCCAGCGCCGCGTCGCGCTCGAACGACTGCTTGAAGTCCTTGTAGGTCGTCGCGCCGATGCAGCGCAGCTCGCCCGACGCCAGCGCCGGCTTCAGCATGTTGCTGGCGTCCATCGTCCCGCCGGACGTCGCGCCGGCGCCGACGATGGTGTGGATCTCGTCGATGAAGAGGATCGCGCCTGGGTCCTTCTGCAGGGCCGCGATCACGGCCTTGAGGCGCTCCTCGAATTGGCCGCGGAACTTGGTGCCGGCGAGGACGGCGCCCATGTCGAGCGCGTAGAGCTTGGCCCCGAGCAGCGCGGCCGGCACCTTGCCCTCGTGGACGCGCAGCGCCAGGCCCTCGACCACCGCGGTCTTGCCGACGCCCGGCTCGCCGACCAGCACCGGGTTGTTCTTGCGCCGGCGGCACAGCACCTGGACCACGCGCTGGATCTCCTGCGAACGGCCGATCAACAGCTCGATCTTGCCGGCAGCGGCCTTGGCGCTGAGGTCGACGCAGTAGGCGCCGAGCGGATCGCCGGCCACGCGCTCGTCGTCGTCCTCCTCGCCGCCGACCGGGTTGGGCGCCGGGCGGCCCTGCGGCGCCCGCTCGCTGCTGCCCTTGCCGATCCCGTGCGACAGAAACAAGGTCGCGTCGCGGCGGGTGACGCCGTGCTCGCGCAGCACGTAGGCGGCGAAGCTCTCGCTCTCGGCGAAGATGGCGATGAGGAGGTTGGCGCCGGTGACCTCGGTGCGGCCGGAGCCTTGCACATGGAGGATCGCGCGCTGCAGCACGCGGCCGACGCCGATCGTCTGATGCACCGTGGCCTCGGCCTCGTCGGGCAGGCGCTCGACGTTCTGCTCGATGAAGCCCTCGAGCTCCCCGCGCATCTTGTCGACGTCGGCGCTGCAGGCCTGGAGCACCTTGCGCGCGCTGGCGTCGTCGAGCAGCGCGAGCAGCAGGTGCTCGAGCGTGATGTACTCGTGGCGCCGCCGCTGGGTGTCGGCGATCGCGTGGTTTATCGTCTGCTTGAGTTCATTGCTCAGCATCGGGGTCTTCCTCGGGCTCCATCGACGCCATCAAGGGGCACTCTTGCTGGCGCGCGAGCATGTGTACCTGGGCGACCTTCGTCTCGGCGATCTCGTGGGTGTAGACGCCGGCGACGCCGATGCCATGGTTGTGCACGTGCAACATGATCGCCGTCGCTTCGGCCTCGTTCTTGTGGAACAAGGTCTGCAGCAGGCGGACGACGAATTCCATCGGCGTGTAGTCGTCGTTGTGGAGCAGGACGCGATACATCCGTGGGCGCTGCGTCTTGCGCTCCGTGCGACTCTTCAGCGCAACACTGCCCTTGGGGCTGGCTTTCTCACGGCTGGACATGCTGCTGGCACTCTAGTGTAGCCCTCGCGCCGGGGCTTTCCACCCCGCCCGCAGGCAGACCTGTGCTAGCGTACACGAGTCACGTGCCGGATCTGACGAGCCGCACCGTCACAAGCCTGGCGAGCGTCGACGCCGCGTCTTGGGACGCGCTCGCTCACGAGGGCTGCCCCTTTCTTAACCACGGATTTCTCCGAGCGCTCGAGCTGTCGGGGTCGATCGGCGACGAGGCGGGTTGGCGGCCGGTGTATGTGCTGGTCGAGGAGCGCGGCGCCGGTGGCGCAGGGTCGGCGCCGCGCCTGGTCGGTGCGGCGCCCACGTACGTCAAGCGCCACAGCTACGGCGAGTTCATCTTCGACTGGGCGTGGGCGCGAGCGGCCGTACAGGGCGGCCTGCGCTACTACCCCAAGCTGGTGATCGCCGCGCCGATGACCCCGGCCACCGGCCCCCGCATGCTGGTCGCCCCCGACGTCGCACGCGACGAGATCGTCCGCCGCCTCGTCGCCGGCGTGCGCGACGTCGCCGACAGCGAGCGCTGCTGGTCGATCCACTGGCTGTTCACCACGGCCCGCGAGCACGACGAGCTGGCCGCGCACGGGTTCATGCGCCGCGCCAGCTACCAGTATCACTGGCACAACGAGGGCTACGCCGACTTCGAGGCCTTCCTCGCCACCATGACCTCGCGCCGCCGCAAGCAGCTCCGCAAGGAGCGCGCCCGGGCCCGCGCCGGCATCGACGCGCTCGAGTGGGTCCGCGGCCCCGACCTCGCCCCCGACGACCTGGCCGACATCGACCGCTACTACCGCGCCACCGTGCGCGCCTACGGCGGCCTCGACTACCTTCAGCCAGGTTTCTTCGAACATGTCCACAAGGCCATGCCCAAGCAGATGCTGTGGGCGCGGGCCCGCCGCGGCGACCGGACCATCGCCGGCACCCTCTACTTCGAGACCGACGCCGCGCTGTTCGGCCGCTACTGGGGCTGCGACGAGACCGTCCCGTTCCTCCACTTCGAGGCCGCCTACTACGCCGCGATCGAGCGCTGCATCGCCCGCCAGACCCCGCGCTTCGAGGCCGGGGCGCAGGGCGAGCACAAGCTGCTGCGGGGCTTCGCGCCGGCGCGCACCTACAGCAGCCACTGGTTCCGCCACCCCGGCCTCGCCTCGGCGGTCGACCGCTACCTCGGCGAGGAGGCGATCGCGGCGCACGAGCAGATGCGCGAACTGGAGGAGTACCTCCCCTTCCGTGACGACGACGGCGGCGACCCCGACGCGCCGTGATCCGCGTCGGGGCCCTCGCCTCAGGCCCTGCCGGGATCGAGGTCCTCGAGGTGCCCGCGCGCGAACCGTCGGTACGTCGTCCGCGTGCCGCGCCGGTGATCGACGACCGTGTCGCCCTGGACCTGGATCGTGCGGATCTTGTCGCCGCGCATCCCGCTGCCGGCCTGAGCCTTGCGCGCGGCGCAGCGTTCGGCGCGCTCGGCCTCACGCCGCTCGGCCGCCAGCCGCGCGCGCAACAGCTCGAGCGCCGTCTCGCGGTTGATGCTCTGGCTGCGCCCGCCGTCGACGCGCACGTGGTGGCCGCTCGGCTTGTGACGCAGGTGCACCGCCGTCGACGTCTTGTTGCGGTGCTGTCCGCCCTTGCCGCTGCCGCGGCAGAAATCCTCCTCGAGGTCCTCCGGACGGATCTCCAGCGCCGTCGCCGTCGCCGGCTCGAGCACCACCACCGTCACCGTGCTCGAGTGCACGCGGCCCTTCTTCTCGGTCGGCGGCACCCGCTGCCAGCGGTGACCGCCCGCCTCGCCGGCGAACCACCGCGACGCAGCCGCCCCGGCGGCCGTGAAGCGCAGGAACCCCGGGCGAGCGTCGATCACCTCGAGCTCAAAGATGCTCCCGCACCGCCAGCTTCTGGTACACCGCGAACTGCTCGTGCACGAGCAACTTCGCGTCGTCGCCGCCCTCCGCGGCCCGGATCTCGATGATGAGCTTGGTCTTCATGCTGCCTCTCCGGCCGCGCCGTCACGAACGCCGCGCGCCGCCCGGGCCGGCGCGGCCGACGATCTCGCTCGTCATGGCTGCACCCGGATGGCGCGAAGGACAGGTGACGCGCTCAACCGCGACCCGGCAGCACGCCCACGCGGGCCCGCGCGCGACCCTCACGGGTCGCGCGGGCGCGAGCGGACAGGCTGCGGCTCGTGGCGCGCATGACGGACGGACCATACTCGCGGCCGCCCCGCGAGGCAAGCGCGGTCAACCCGGATCGATCGGCGCGCACTTGAACTCGACCTCGATCTCCGCGGCCTGGTCGTTCTGCACCGCGAGGCACGCGTCGGCGCACAGCACGACCTTGCCGTCATCGACGTAGAACGACGTGGGCGTGCACCAGTCCGGCCCCGCGACCTGCGAGAAGACCTTCTCGACCGCGTCCATCGGCGTGAACTTGACCACGATCGACTCCTCGTCGAGCTCCTTGCCCTCGGGCGGGGTCGGGACCGGGAAGTCGCACGCCAGCGTCGCGTCGGCGATCACCCCGCCGGCCAGCTCCTTGAACAGCGCGTCGTAGGCGGTCGTGTCGCACAGCGGGAAGCGCAGCGCGCCCGTCGCCACCGACAGGCTCTGGTGGCCGATCCCGCCGTTGACCCCGCTCGGGCACTTGGTGGTGACGATCGGGTCGTCCGCCGCGTAGGGCTCGTCGGGCGGGTCGTTGAACGACAGCCCGACGATGCTGTAGTAGCTGTAATTGCGCGTCTTGGCGTCCTCGCCGAAGTGCAGCGGCGACAGCTCGCGCAGCTTGGTGTCGAACTTGCCGGCCGCGTTGGCCCCGCCGGCGATCGTGTTGTTGTCGTTGTAGTGGTCATTGCCGTGCGAGCAGACCACCCGGTCGTCCGAGACCTCGACGAAGATCTTGAACGCGTCGTCGCGCAGCCAGCCCTGCCAGCCCTTCGGGGCCAGCTTGAAGAGGTCCTGCTGCGTCCCGTCGAACGTGTCGAGCAGGCGACACCACGAGTCGGTGCTGTCGATCTCCACGCTGTAGTGATAGAACTTGCCGGGGTTGTTGACCGGCTGACTCGGCGGATTGGTGCAGCCGCCCTTGGGGATGCCGGACAGCGGCGCCTCGATGCACACCTGCGTCGAGGTGTACTTGCCGTAGCGCGACAGCAGGATCACGCGATAGTCGAGCCCGCTCGCCGCGAGGATCTCGGCGAAGTTCTCGTTGATGTTGTCCTGCACGCCCTTGATCTCGGCCGCCATGCTGCCCGAGTTGTCGATCACGACGATGATGTCGACCGGCCGCGGCACCAGCACCGGCACCGCCGACTGCGTGCCGCAGGCCGACGGATTGAACTCGCAGGTCGCGGAGCACCCGCCGTCGGGCCCGTTGAGCGCGCCGAGGTCGCAGTCCTCGCCCGGCCCCGGCAAACCGTCGCCGCACACCTCGAGCTGGCAATCCGCCGCGCAGCCGATCCCGATCCCGTTGTTACCGCCCTCGTCGCACGCCTCGCCGGGGTCGACCTGGCCGTCGCCGCAGAACGGCGCCGCCGGCTCGCCGGTGGTCCCCGAGGTGCCCGTGCTCGTCGACTCGACGGTGCCGCCCTCGGTCACCGCGTCCGTGCTCCCGGTCGTCGTCGGCTCCGTCGACTGCGATGATTCCGTCGTCTCCGGCGCGGTCGTGGTCGGGCCCGTCGTCGTCGTCGATTGTGTGGTCACCGGGTCGGCCTGCGTCCCGACGCCGAAGCCGGAGTCGGTCGACGATACCTCCGCACGATCCCCGTTGCACGCGGCGACCCACGCGACAGTGGTCCCCACTTCGAACAGTCTACGCATTCGCATACGAGCGCCTCTCCCGCTGTCGCCACGAACATCCGGTTCGTCGGCGCGGCCAGTCGCGCGGCTCTCCGCGCGTCTAGAAGGTGGGTCGAGGTCGGCCCGCGCGCCATCAAGAACCCATCAGCATCGTCGCCGCGCGCACGACCACACCACGGCGAACATCGGCCGCAGCGACGCGAGCGCAGCCTGTTTCACGCGCGAACGAGGCGCGGCGTCGTGGCGCACGACCGACCCGCCGCTGTGACGGTGACCACCGGAGATCGGAGCGCGTCGCCGGATCAACGGCGCCTTGATGACAAGGTCGATCGGACATGCCCCGAAAGACATGCATGGAGCTGCGGCGATATCCGCGCCAGCCCGGCCGAAGCGCCGCGACCGCCGGCGAGGATCCGCGCATCTTTGCGCCGGGGCCCGCTCGCGGCCGACGAGGCTGGTGCCCGACCCCGTTCGCCGCATAACCACCAGCGATGCCGGAGCCGCCGATCTGGGACCTGCTGAAGTCCGACCGCGAGGCCCTCTGCGGGCGACTCGACAAGATCCAGGCAGCGCAGGAGTCGACCGCGCGCGAGCTCCTCCCGCCCCTCGTGCGCGAGTTCACCGCGCACGCGCGCGCCAAGGAGGCCGTCCTCTACGGCCACCTCCTCCACGACGAGCGGGCCCGGACGCGGGTCGTCGAGGGCCTCGAGGAGCTGAAGCGCATCCAGGCCTGCTTCGCCGGGCTCGAGCTCCTCCCGGCCGGCGACGACAAGTGGTCGGTCCGCCTCGCCGACCTGGCCGACGCCGTCCGCAATCACTTCCGCGTCGAGGAGGCCGAGCTGCTGGCGCTTGCCCGCCGGACGCTGAGCGAGGTCCGGGCGACCGAGCTCGCGCAGCGCTACGCCGCCGAGCGGGCGCGGATCCTGGGCGACCTGTCCTGTCTCGTCGCCCCGCGCTGATGTTATCGTCGGCGCATGGCCAGGAGCTCCCTGTTCGCGGTCACCGTCGCCCTCCTCGGCGCCTGCACCGAATCCGCCCCCGCGCCCGCGCTCGTCACCGTCCGCGAGACCTGCGACGACCCCCCGCCCGCCACGCGGCGCCAGGACCTCGTCGAGACCATCCACGACACCCCCGTCGCCGACCCCTACCGCTGGCTCGAGGCCGAGAGCGACCCGGAGGTCAAGGCGTGGATGGCCGCGCAGGACACCTACGCGCGCGAGCGCCTGGCCGCGCTCCCGCGACGCGACGCGATCGCCGACCGCCTCGGCGAGCTGCTCGACATCGACGCCGTGTCCGCGCCGTACCACCGCGGCGGCGTCTACTTCTACACCCGCCGGCACAAGGGCGTGCAGAAGCCGATCTATTACATCCGCCGCGGCGAGCAGGGCCGCGAGGAGGTCCTGCTCGACCCGAACAAGCTCAGCCCCGACGGCAGCGTCGCCGTGCACGGCATCTTCCCCGACTTCGCCGGCCGCCTCGTCGCCTACAAGCTGAGCCGCAACAACGCCGACGCCTCGACCCTCTACCTGCGCGACCTCGAGACCGGCCGCGACCTCGCCGACGTCATCGAGGGCGCCCGCTACGCCTCCCCCGCGTGGACCCCCGACGGCCGCGGCTTCTACTACGTGTGGCTGCCCACCGACCCGTCGATCCCGCCGTCCGAGCTGCCGGGCCGCGCCGAGGTCCGCTTCCACCGCGTCGGTGAACCTGTCTCGGAGGACAGCATCGTCGCGCCCGCCACCGGCGACCCCTCGCGGTTCGTCGGCGTCAGTCTGTCGCGGGACGGGCGCTGGCTGTTCCTCCATCACCAACACGGCTGGACCAGCAGCGACGTCTACCTGCGCGACCTCCACGCCGGCGACGGCGAGTGGAAGCCGCTCGTCGTCGGCCGGCGCGCCATCTACGACGTCACCGCCTGGCGCGATCGCTTCTACGTCCACACCAACGACGGCGCCCCGCGCTACCGCGTGTTCGAGGTCGACCCCAACAACCCCGCGCGCGACGACTGGAAGCTCCTCGTGCCCGAGACCGACGCCACGCTCGAGGGCCTGCAGATCGTCGGCGAGCGGCTCGTGCTCGCCTACCTGCGCGACGCTCACAGCGCGATCGTCGTCCGCCGGCTCGACGGCGGCTTCGTCCGCGAGCTCGAGCTGCCCGGCCTCGGCAGCGCCAGCGGCCTCGTCGGCAACCCCGACGAGGATCGCGCCTACTACAGCTTCTCCTCGTTCACCGAGCCGAGCCAGATCTTCGAGACCTCGGTGGCCACCGGCGCCACGCGCCTGTGGCAGCGCATCGATCTCCCGGTCGACACCAGCCGCTTCGTCGTCGAGCAGCTGCGCTACCCCTCGAAGGACGGCACGCCGATCTCCATGTTCGTCGTGCGTCGCCGCGACCTCCCGCTGTCGGCCGACGCCCCCGCCCTCCTCACCGGCTACGGCGGCTTCTCGGTCAGCATGACCCCGGCGTTCTCGGCCCGTGCCGTCGTCTGGCTCGAGCACGGCGGCGTGTTCGCCGTGCCCAACCTCCGCGGGGGCGGCGAGTACGGCGAGGACTGGCACCGCGCCGGCATGCGCGAGCACAAGCAGAACGTGTTCGACGACTTCGCCGCGGCCGCGCAGGCGCTCGTCGAACGCGGCTACACGCGGCACGAGCGGCTGGCGATCCTCGGCGGCAGCAACGGCGGACTCCTCGTCGGCGCCACCATGGTGCAGCACCCCGGCCTCGCCCGCGCGGTCGCGTGCGCGGTGCCCCTCCTCGACATGGTCAGGTACACCCAATTCGGGGCCGGCAAGACCTGGATCCCCGAATACGGCGACCCGGAGGACCCGCGCGATTTCGCGTACATCTATCCCTATTCGCCGTATCACCATGTGGCGGACGACACCCGATATCCCGCGTTGTTGATGCTCGCCGCCGACAGTGACGACCGCGTCGATCCGATGCACGCCCGCAAGTTCACCGCCCAGATCCAGCACGCCAGTCGGCGTCCTGCGTGGCTGCGCATCGAGTCGAACGCCGGTCACGGCGGCGCCGACCTCCTGCATCAGACCATCGCCCGCGAGGCCGACACCCTCGCGTTCCTGCTGCATCATACGACCCCCTGAGATCGCAGACTGCGGGCAATCTCGCGCCCGCCGCGTCACGTAGACGCGCGCGGCCGTGCTGACATAACTTGCGATCATGGTGGACTGTCGGATCGCGGGCCCGCTCGCGTTCGTCGCCGGCGTGAGCGCGTGCGCCGTGCCGAACCCGCTGTTCTTGCTCGGCGCCGGCGACGACACCGGCGACGGCGTCGGCACCGCTCCCGCGAGCACGAGCAGCGGCGACGGCGAGACCGGCCTCGACACCGGCCTCGACACCGACGCGAGCTCCGACCCGGGCACCACGAGCGAGCCCGGCGTCACCACCGACCTCGCGCCGGTCTGCGGCAACGGCCAGCACGAGGCCGGCGAGCAGTGCGACGACGGCAATCAAATCCCGGGCGACGACTGCGAGGTCAACTGCCGCCAGCTGTTCCGCCCGTTCGACAAGCCGGTCGACGGCACCGCCGACGCCACCGCCCTCGCCCTCGGCGACCTCGACGACGACGGCGACGACGACCTCGCCCTCGGCTACGCGACCTGTCCGATCGGCCAGGCCTGCGTCCGCTTGTGGCTCAACGACGGCGACGCCGGCTTCGTCGAGGCCGAGCCCCTCCCCGTCGCCGAGGCTCCGGCCCGCCTCTTCATCGGCCGCTGGGACGAGGACGACGTCGTCGACGTCCTCGCCACCCACGCCGGCGGCTACGTCACCCTCACCCTGCGCGGCGCCATCGAGGGCCCGATCGAGCTCCAGGTCCCCGGCGACCTCCCGGCCGCGATCGTCGCCCGCCTCGACGGCGACGAGATGCCCGACCTCGTCGTCCCGAACGAGCAGGGCAAGACCATTCATTACGCGTTCGCCAACGGCTTCGGCTTCTCCCAGCCGAACGTCGTCTCGACGACGCTGCCCCCGCGCAACGTCGCCGTCGGCGACGTCGACGGCGACGGCGAGCTCGACGTCCTCTACACAATCGGCTCGGGTCCCACTACCGGCTTCTCCGTCAAGCTCGGCTTCGAGGGCCCCGACATCGGCCCCTTCACCAGCAACGCCAGCAACGCCGGCGCCGTCGCGCTCGGCGAGTTCGGCGCGCCGATGACCGGACCCAACGTCGTCTACAGCGACCCGGTCGGCAACACCCTGCAGGTGTTCGACAACAAGGGCAGCGGCCAGTTCGAGAAGACCAGCGACACCATCGATGCCGAGCCCGGCATGCTGCGGCTCCTCGGCGCCCCGATCAACACCGACGACGTCGACAACATCGTCGCCCTCGCCCCTGCTGCCCTGCAGATCTTCACCTACGTCGACGGCAAGATCGCCTCCGGCCCGTCGCGCAACTTCGCCGGCACCGGCATCGACCTCCAGGCCGGCCGCCTCGGCGGCGACGCCCGCCTCGACCTCGCCGTGCTCACCACCCAGGGCGTCTATACCCTGATCAATCAGTCGGGCGAGTGAGCGACGACCGCGAGATGTCCTCGGGGACATCTCGATGATCCTCTGTCAAGCCCTTTACCGCCGCCGGCGGCGCAGGCCGAGCAGCAACAACGCGGCCGACCAGCCGGCGCCGCCGTCCGAGCGGCAGCCACAGCCATCCTCGCCCACGGCGCCGCCAGTGCTGCTCGCGGTGTCGTCGGGCCCCGCGGACGTGCCGGTGGTGTCGGGCTCGCCGCTGGTCTCGGACTCGCCGCTGGTCTCGGGCGCGGGGCCGCCGGTGGTCGGCGCGTCGCCGGTCGTCGGGTCTTCGGGACCTGTCTCGGTGGACGTGTCCGAAGGGACAGGCAAAACATCGACCACGAAGTCCTGCGCGGCGCGCCCGAGGTCGTTCTCGAGCACCAGGCTGAAGGCCACCGGCCCGGGCGCGCTCGGGGTCCAGGCGAGCGCGCCGGTCGCGGGGTCGACCTCGAGGCCGAGCGGGCCGTCGGCCAGCGACCACCAGTACGGCGGATCGCCGGCGCCGATCGGGAGGTACTGCACCTCGGCGCCGACCTCGGCGCTCGTCGGCGGCAGCGACGTGATCGCCGGCAGCGTGAACGCGGGCGGCTCCATCACGCGGATCCCCTCGCCCGGCACGAACACGTCCTCGAACTCGAACAGCACGGCGTCGCCGCTGTACTCGAACGGCCAGCGCGGCTCGTACGGCACGCTCCGCGGCTCGAAGCCCGCGGTCGGGCGCCAGCGTGTCAGCGGGTGGTACTTCTCGCCGTCCCACTGCGCGGCCTCGGTCTCGTTCGCCACCTCGACCTGCAGGGCGATCCGGCAGCCGCGCGCGAGGTCGGGCGGGACGGTCAGGATGTTGGCGCCGTAGGCGGTCGCCTGCCGGTGGTCGCCGGCGTCGTCCCAGTCGACGACGTAGAACTCGTGCGGGCAGACGACGGGCTCGTGCTCGGCGAGGTAGGCCCACGCGAGCAGCAGCGAGCCCGAGCCGATCGCGTCGGGCCCGTAGTCGCGGGCGAACACGTCGTGCACGGCCGTGTAGACGGCGGTGCGCCGGCGCGCGAGCGGGAGCCAGCGGCCGATCTGCGGCCGGTAGGAGGCGTCGTTCGTCGGGCCGCCGCCGACGAAGTCGCTGAAGGTCGCGTCGTCGCGGTAGACCCGGCGCAGGAAGGTCAGCGCGAAGCGGTCGACGTCCTCGTCGCTGAACACGACCCCGCGCTCGGCGGCGAGCGCCGCGAACGCGACGTTGAGCGCCGCGTGCGAGATGTCCTCGCCGTTGCCGGCGTACGGCCCGCCCCAGTAGTTCCACAGGTGCTCGCCGTCCGGCCCCGCCGTCAGCTGGGCCTTGAACCGCGACGCCAGCGCGGTCGCCTTCTCGAGGTACGCGGGCTCGCCGGTGACGTCGTGCAGCGCCAGCAGGGCGAGGCCCAGCGCGTTCGACTGGTTGAGCGGCTGGTCGACGCCGGCGTACTCGAGGAACGTCGCATCGGCGCGGAACACGTAATAACCGGCGGGGTTCCACTCGTCGTCGTGGTACGCGACGGTCTCCTTCGCCGCAGCGACGTACGCCGCGGCCTTGGCCGTCCACGTCTGTCCGTCGTACGCGAGCGCATCGCGGTGGCGCCACGTCGCCACCAGCCGCGCGAACTCGACCATCGGATAGACGAGCATCCCCGAGTGCACCGCGTAGCAATACGGCTCGCCGCCCGGCTGATAATGGGTGTTGCGCCAGCACGCGCCGGAGATCCCGCGGTAGTCGGCGACGCCGCGCGCGTCGTCCCGCTGCGCGAGCACGGCGTCGATGTGACGCGCCAGCCGGTCGAAGTACTGCGTGTGCCCGGTCGCCCGCGCCATCGCGGCCAGCGACCACAGCACGTAGGACTCGCCCCACGCGAGCAGCGCGGTCTCGTTGTTGTCGCCGATGTACCAGTCCCCGCCGTTGCTGTTGTCGTACGCGTTCTCGAACGCCCAGCGCGGTGAGACCGCGAGGATGAAGGACAGGATCAGCGAGGTGAACACGCGACGACGGTAACAGCCGCGTCACCGCGGCGCATGCACGCAGTGCATGGCACCTCCACGAGACCGATCGGCGATCGATCGACGACCGGAAGGAGACATCGAGCTCGACCGGGCGCCGGCCGCCGCACGAATGCCCGGCCGCACCGTGCCGCTTGCAAGCGCGCACCCGCGCCCACAATCACATGTCCCGAGAGACAGATGGTGCGCAGCCGGCTGCACCGATCGTCGCCACCGGTCCGCGCTCGCGAGCGGCGGCGGCGGGTCCGCGACGTGTGAGATCTGCCAGGGATTGCCAGACCCGCCCCGCTTGCGGCGGCGCGCCGCGATTTGCCACCATGCGCCCGGAGCTCGGCCAGTCCTCCCATGACAACATCTCACGGCCCAGTCGGCCCCCACACCACCACGGGCCGCAAGGTCCTCGTCACCGGCGCCGGCGGCCAGGTCGGCCTCGACCTCCTGCAGGCCCTGCGGTCCCGCGGCGACCAGGTCTTCGCCAGCGATCTCGCGCCGCCCGCCGAGGAGGCGCGCCAGGGCCTGCCGTGGTCGAGCCTCGACGTCACCGACGCCGCCCAGGTCGACGCTCTGTTCGCCGAGCTGCGCCCCGAGGTCGTCTACCACCTGGCTGCGATCCTCAGCGCCACCGGCGAGCGCGACCCGCTGCGCACCTACGCCGTCAACCAGGGCGGCACGCTGCACGTCCTCGAGGCCGCGCGCAAGTTCGGCGTGCGCCAGGTGATCTTCACCAGCACGATCGCCGTGTTCGGCCCCGGCCTCCCGCCGCTCGTCGGCGACGACGTCCCGCTGCGGCCGACCACCATGTACGGCGTCACCAAGGTCGCCGGCGAGCTGCTCGGCGAGTACTACGGCCGCCGCCACGGCCTCGACTTCCGAGGCGTCCGCTTCCCCGGCCTGCTGTCGGCCGTGCTGCCGGGCGGCGGCACCAGCGACTACGCCCCGCTGATGTACTACGAGTCGCTGCGGGTCGGCGGCTACGAGGCGTTCTGCCGCCCCGACAGCCAGATCCCGCTGATGTACATGCCGGACGCCCTCCGCGCCCTCGTCGAGCTGTCGCTCGCCCCCCGCGAGCGCCTCGGGCGCTGCATCTACAACATCGCCGCGTTCTCGCCCACCGCCCAGGAGATCGCCGACGAGGTCGCTCGCGTGGTCCCCGGCGCCCGCATCACCTTCAAGCCCGATCCGGCCCGCCAGGCCATCCTCGACTCGTGGCCGCGCGCCCTCGACGACAGCTGCGCCCGCCGCGACTGGGACTGGCGTCCCGCCTGGGACCTGGCCAGGATGAGCGACGACCTCACCCCCAAGCTCGCAGCGCTGGCCGCCCGCGCCGGCGAGTGACCTGCCCGTTTCTACCTGCCCCAAAGGACCTGTTCCCATGTTCGACCAAGCCCGCGCCCACTACGCCGCCATCCTCGCCGAGATCGACGCCGCCGGCCTGAGCAAGCACGAGCGCGTGATCGCCTCGCCGCAGGGCGCCGAGATCACCGTCAACGGGCGCACGGTCCTCAACTTCTGCGCCAACAACTACCTCGGCCTGTCGAGCCACCCGGCCGTGATCGCCGCCGCGCGCGAGGCCCTCGACGAGCGCGGCTACGGCATGTCCTCGGTCCGCTTCATCTGCGGCACGCAGGACCGTCACAAGGAGCTCGAGCGGCGGCTGGCCGAGTTCGTCGGCACCGAGGACTCGATCCTCTACTCCTCGTGCTTCGACGCCAACGGCGGCCTGTTCGAGACCCTGCTCGGGCCCGAGGACGCGATCATCTCCGACGCCCTCAACCACGCCTCGATCATCGACGGCATCCGCCTGTGCAAGGCCCAGCGCCACCGCTACGCCAACGACAACCTCGACGAGCTCGAGTCGATCCTCAAGGACACCCAGTCGGCGCGCCTGCGCCTGATCGCCACCGACGGCGTGTTCAGCATGGACGGCAACATCGCCCGCGTGGCCCAGATCTGCGACCTCGCCGAGAAGTACGGGGCGATGGTCATGGTCGACGACAGCCACGCCACCGGCTTCGTCGGCCCGAACGGCCGCGGCAGCCACGAGCACAGCGGCGCGTTCGGCCGCGTCGACATCATCACCAGCACGCTCGGCAAGGCCCTCGGCGGCGCCTCGGGCGGCTTCGTCGCCGCCACCAGGGAGGTCGTCGCGCTGCTGCGCAACCGCTCGCGGCCCTACCTCTTCAGCAACTCGCTGGCGCCGTCGATCGTCGCCGCCTCGCTCGCGGTCATGGACCTGCTCACCGGCAGCTCCGAGCTGCGCGACCGCCTGACCGCCAACACCCGCCGCTTCCGCGCCGGCATGACCGCCGCGGGCTTCGCCATCAAGCCCGGCGTCCACCCGATCGTCCCCGTCATGCTCGGCGACGCCCGCCTGGCCGGCGAATTCGCGGCCCAGATGCTCGACGAGGGCATCTACGTGATCGGCTTCTCCTACCCCGTCGTGCCCAAGGAGCAGGCCCGGATCCGCGTCCAGCTGTCGGCCGGCCACCAGCCCGAGCACGTCGAGCGCGCGATCGCGGCCTTCTCGGCGGTCGGCAAGCGATTGGGCGTGCTGACCGCTTGAACATGTCTGAAGGCGCCTGTCCGAACAGTCACCTGTGGACGGGCGCCCCCCCGCGGGAGCGATCTCCCGCGAGCCGCTGCAAGCTGGCGCGCGAGTTGCGCAGCTCAGCGGCTCTTCACGTTGGCGACCATCATCAGCGCCAGGCAGGCGACGACCGGGATCACATAGGGCACGACCTTGAGCCCCCCGAGCTCGAAGTTCTGCCAGCCGAGCAGGAACTCCCCGGCCGCGATCGACCCCGCCACCAGGATCGCCCCCAACTGCTCGGGCCAATCGGTCTCGATCTTCAAACCGATATAGAAGATGAGCAGTCCGAGCAGCCCCGTGATCGTCGGGAAAGCCCACGCCGGCAGCCCGGCGATGGCATCGATGCCCTTTGTCGCCAGGTCCGGATTGCTCATCACCAGGTTGGCCAGCACGGCCACCGCCACGAGCCCGGTGGCGAAGATCAGGTAGGTCCAGATGCGCCCCTTGTGGGCCCGGTGGCTGTGATCGTGGGCGTGCCCTGCTGCCATGCGTTCCTCCCCCGGCACTCTACCTGTTACGCCGGTCACGCCGCGACCGCGTCGCGAGCAGAACATAGTCAACCTCGAGGTGCGGACTCGGTCACCGGCCCGCCGGCCCATCCCTCGCAATTCGGACGTCCCCCCTTGCCGAGTCTGCCAGTGTCGGGCAGCATCAAATCGTTCGGCTCGGATCGTTCGACGTACTTACTGTTCTTTTTCCGTCACGGTACTCCCATGCAACGCAACTCCCTTCGCTGGCTTCGTAACCTCCCGCTCCTCTCACTGCTGGTCACGCCGCTGGTGGTCCCCGCCTGTACCCTGAGCAAGCTCGACATCGATGAAGGTGGCGGCTACGAGGAGGGTGACGAGAAGGGCGGCGGCGGCGAGGAAGAGGGCGGCCAGGGCGAGGAAGAAGGCGGCGTCGAAGAAGGCGGCGTCGAAGAAGGCGGCGTCGAGACTGGCGAGATTCCCGGCGACCCCGGCACCGCCGGCTGGGAAGAGGGCGGCGAGCAGGGCGACGACCCGCCCCCGCTCCCCGGTGAGGGCGGCGAGGAAGGCCAGGCCGAATGGGGCGGCGAGCAGGGCGAGGGCGGCGAAGTCGGCGAGACCGGCCTGCCCGGTGAAGGCGGCGAGGAAGGCCAGGCCGAATGGGGCGGCGAGCAGGGTGAAGGCGGCGAGGGCCCCGATCCCGGCGAGGAAGGCGGCGCCGAGGGCAACGCCGAATGGGGCGGTGAACAGGGCGAAGGCGGCGAAGTCGGCGGCGAAGTCGGCGGCGAGGAGTGGGGCGGCGAGGAAGGCCTGCCCGGCGAAGGCGGCGAGGTCGGCGGCGAGGAGTGGGGCGGCGAGGAAGGCTTCCCCGGCGAAGAGGGCGGCCCGGCCGAGACCGGCGGCGAGGGCGGCGAGTGGGGCGGCGAGGAAGGCTTCCCCGGCGAAGAGGGCGGTCAAGAGGGCCTCCCCGGCGAGGGCGGCGAGTGGGGCGGCGAGGGCGGCTTCCCCGACGAGGGCGGCAACAAGCCCGCGCCCAAGAAGCCCCTCCAGATCATCGAGAAGCAGTTCAACACCTGCCTCGACAGCGGCCAGCCGTACAACCAGTGCGTCGGCAAGCTCGACCTGGCGCTGAAGAAGCTGTGAGCCAGCCCGGTTCGACGACACGCCGAGGTCCGCGCGACCTCGGCGTTTTGCGTTGGTTCACCGGCGCCCGAACTTGCACCGCTGCCGCATGCGCCGGACACTTCGCCTCGACCGATGCAGATCACCAGCAACTTCGACGGCGGCAACATCCTCGTCCGCGACATCGCCGACCCGGGCGACGCCCACCTCGAGATTCGGCGCGACAACAACTCCGACTTCTACCAGTGGTTCTACTTCCGCGCCTCGGGCGTGCGCGACACCCCGCTCGCGCTGCACCTCGACAACGCCGGGACCAGCAGCTATCCGCCCGGCTGGAAGAGCTACCGCGCCGTCGCCTCCTACGACCGCGAGGAGTGGTTCCGCGTACCCACCGAGTACGACGGCACTCGCCTGACGATCCGCCACACCCCCGAGCACGACAGCGTCTACTACGCCTACTTCGCGCCCTACTCGCACGAGCGCCATCAGGACCTCGTCGCTGCCTGCCAGCTGTCGCCGCGGTGCCGCCACGAGCTGCTGGGCGCCACCCTCGACGGCCGCGACCTCGACCTCCTCGTCATCGGCGAGCCGGCCCCCGACAAGCGCGCGTGCTGGATCATCGCCCGCCAGCACCCCGGCGAGACCATGGCCGAGTGGCTCATGGAGGGCCTGCTCGCGCGCCTGCTCGACGACGAAGATCCGGTCGCGCGCCAGCTGCTCGCCCGGGCCGTCTTCTACTGCGTCCCCAACATGAACCCCGACGGCTCGTTCCGCGGCAACCTGCGCACCAACGCCGCCGGCGCCAACCTCAACCGCGAGTGGCAGGAGCCCACGCGCGAGCGCAGCCCCGAGGTGTTGCACGTCCGCAGGCGCATGGAGTCGACCGGCGTCGACTTCTGCCTCGACGTCCACGGCGACGAGGCCCTGCCCTACAACTTCATCGCCGGCCCCGACGGCGTCGCCTCCGTCAGCGCCCGGGTGCACGGCCTGCAGGACGAGTACGAGCGCCTGCTGACGCGCGCGAGCCCCGACTTCCAGACCGAGCACGGCTACGACCCGGTCCCCCCCGGCGCCGCCAACATGACGATGTGCACCACGTTCATCGCCGACCGCTTCGGCTGCCTGTCGATGACGCTCGAGCAGCCCTTCAAGGACACCGTCGATTCGCCGCACGAGCTGCTCGGCTGGTCGCCCGAGCGCTGCCGCAAGCTCGGCCGCGCCAACCTCGACGCCCTCTACGGCGTCCTCGACCGCCTGCGCTGACGTCGCGACCCGCCTGCCCGCTCGGACATCTGACTCCGAGCGGGCCGCGGCGCGCCTAGTTCTTGCCTGTCTTTTCGGACATCCGCATCACGAACGCGAACTCGACCTTGCGCCGCTGCACGCTGCTGTCGATCGCCTCGACCACCACGCGGTCACCGACCGTCAGGGTGAAGCCCGAGCGCTGACCGACCAGCTTCACGCCGGACGAGTCGAGCTGGAACGGCTCGCCGCGGTCGCGCTCGAGGTTGCCGAGGCGCACCAGCCCGTCGACGAACGGCCGGTCGATCTGCACGAACAGGCCCGGCGAGCCGATGCCCGAGACCGTCGCCTCGAACCGGTCGCCGACGCGGTCTCGCATGTAGAGCGCCGCGAACAGCGACTTGCTGTCGCGCTCGGCGTCGGCGACCGCGCGCTCGCGCAGGCTGCTGCGCGCCCCCTGCTCGGCCGTCTGCTCGCGCGGCGGCATCGGCGGCACCGGCTCCGGGCCGGGCAGCCCGCCGATCCGCGCCAGGTGGGACTTGAGCACGCGGTGCACGATCAGGTCCGGGTAGCGCCGGATCGGCGAGGTGAAGTGCGCGTACGCGTCGCTCGCCAGCGCGAAGTGGCCGACGTTGTCGACGCTGTACTGCGCCTGGGCCATCGCCCGCAGCATGAACATGTGCAGCGCCGGGCGCCGCGGGTGGTGCTGCGTGCGGTTCAAAAATTTCTGCGCCCCGCGCGGCGTGGTCAGCTTCTCCGGGTCGGCCTTGGCGCCGAGCGCCTCGGCCACCGTCGCCAGCTGCTCGAGCCGCACCGGGTCGGGCGGCGCGTGGATCCGGTACACGAGCGGCAGCCCGTGCGTCACCGCCACCCGCGCGACCGCCTCGTTGGCGGCCAGCATCAGCTCCTCGATCAGGTTGTACGCGCGGGCCAGCTCGGCGCTGGCGCGCGTCGGCACGATGTCGCGGATCCGCTCGGGGTCGTCCTGGTCGAGCAGCACCTTGATCTCGGGCACGTTCAGCTCGATCGCCCCCCGCCGCAGCCGGCGCGCCCGCAGGCGGTCGGCCGCCGCGCGCAGCGCCGCGATCCGGGCCGTCACCTGGGGCGGCTGGCTCGTCTGCGCATCTGTCTCTTCGGACAGCACCGCCGCGACCTCCTCGTAGGTCAGGCGCTTGCGGCTGTGGATGACCGACGCGCGCAGCACCAGCTCGTCGATCTCGCCGTCGGTCGCGAGGCGGAAGCTCGCCACCATCGCCAGCCGGTCCTGCTCCGGGACCAGCGAGCACATGTGCGACGACAGCGCCCGCGGCAGCATCGGGATGCTGCGGTTCGGCAGGTAGCACGAGAAGCAGCGCCAGGCCGCCTCGCGGTCGATCGCCGTGCCCTCGCGGACGTAGTGCGACACGTCGGCCACCGCCACGTGCACGCGCACCGCCCCGTGCGGGCCCTCGCCCGCGATCGCCTCGACGCACACCGCGTCGTCGAAGTCGCGCGCGTCGACCGGGTCGATCGTCATGAACTCGAGCCCGCGCAGGTCGGCGCGGCCCGCCAGGTCCTCCGGCTGCACCGTCTCCGGCACCGCCTCGGCCTCGGCCAGCACGTCGGCCGCGAACTCCGGGTCGATGTTGTACTCGAGCAGGATCTTCGCCTGCTCGGTCGCCAGCGTGTTCGGCGGCCCCAGCAGTCGCTCGATCCGGACCGCCCCGCCGTCGCGGGTGTCGTGCGGGTAGCGCGTGATCGCGGCCACCACCACCATGTCCTCGGGGACAGGTGTATCGTCCTCCACGTCGGGCCGGAGCAGCACGCGCGGGTCGTCGCACTCGAGCACGCGGGCGCGCCCGATGCGGCGCACCTGTCCCGTCAGCCGCGTCCGTCCGCGCTGCAAAATCCGCACGATCTCGCCCTCGAAGCCCTTCTCCGACGGCCAGCTCAGCACCTCGATCTCGTCGCCGTCGAGCGCCCCAGCGAGGCGCCCACGCGGGATAAATACAGTTCCTTCACCATCGAGGCGTTCGGCGAAGCCGAACCCTCCCGGGTTGACCACGAGCCTGGCGGCCGCGGCCCCCTTTGTCTCTGCCTTACTCACGCGCGAGAAGATGCCGACGCAATTCCCCCCGCGCAACCCGCGACGACGCGCGGCAAACGCACGCGCCGCGCACGAGGCCGGACGGCCGCTTCGTGCTCAGCGGAAGGCTCGCAGGTGCCCGTCGTCGCAGCCGACCACCAGCGTGCCGTCGCCGGCGATGGCGACCGACGAGTCGATGTCGGCGCCGAGCTCGAGCGCCCACAACACCTTGCCGCGCGGCGACACCGCGTAGAGCCGCTCGTCCTGGCTGCCGAAGAAGATGTTGCCGGCGGCGTCGACGACCGGCGTCGCGTGGATCTTGCCGCCGGTCGGCAGCACCCACTTGACGTCGCCGCCCGGTGACAGCGCGTACAGGTTACCGTCGAACGACGTCGCGTACACGGCTCCGCCCTCGCCGATCGCGATCGCCGAGCGGATGTCTTTCTGGGCCACGAAGCTCCAGCGCAGGCTGCCGTCGGTGCGCAGCGCGTGCACGCGACCGTCGTCGGCGCCGACGTAGATCGCCCCGTTTTCTCCCAGCGCCGGGCCGCCGTCGACGTCGGCGCGGATCGAGTACGTCCACTGCAGCGCGCCGTCTGCGCTGAGGGACATGAACAATCCGTCCTGTCCGCCGACGTAGATCGAGCCGTCGCCGGCCACGAGCGGGGCCGCGAACACGTGCTTGGCCTGGATCGACGCGTCGGCCGGGTAGTGCCAGCGGATCTGTCCTTCGGGACTGATGCGGTACACCCCGTCGGCCCCGAGGATGAGGTCGCCGTCGGGCGCGATGGTCGGCCCGCCGTCGGCGTCGCAGCGCGCCCCTTCGGGGCCGGGCACGCGCGCACCGTCGCAGTTGCCGAGCTTCAACGTCCAGGCGATCGCCTGCTTCTCGAGGTCGATCGCGTACAGCGTGTCGTCGTCGGCGCCGACGTAGGCGCGCGAGCCGGCGACCGCGGCCGTGGCCCAGACCATCCCGCCGACCGTCACGTCGAGCACGATCTCGCCGGCGCGCGGGCCACCGATCGCCACGCCGACGAAGCGACCGGCGTGGGTGCCGACCAGCGCGGCGGCCTCACCGCCGATCGTGGCGAGCGCCGGCGAGGCGAACACCACCGCGCCGAGATCGCGGTCCCACAGCTCCTGCGGCTCCTGCGTCGGGCCCTTCGCCGACGTCGGGCCCGCATGGCCCGGGCCCCCGCGCGCCCACCGGCCGCTCGCGCTGACCGGCGCGCGCGACGTTGCAGATACAGCGGGCTCGGCCGGTCTGGGGGCCACGCAGACGCCGGCCTCGCAGATCCGGTCGCCTTTGCAGTCGGTGTCCTTGACGCAACCCGTCTCCTGGCTGGCGGGTGCCTCGGTCGGCTCGGTCCACTGACAGCCGGCCGGGCCCAGCACCCCGACGACGGTCAGCGCAAGCCCTAGAACATCGTTACTTCGACCTCTGCGCGACACTCCAGGAGTCCTTTGCCGGGCGCGACCAAGTGAGCGAAAACTCTTGCCTTTGCGGCAATCTACCTTCGGCTCGGCTTTGACATCAACATTTTGGGGTGGTACCTGTATCCCGATATTCGCGGGAAAAAACGCTCCCCGGCGCGAGTTCCCGCGCTGGCCCGGGCGTCGCCCGGTAGCCCCGGGTCCCCCCTCTTCTCTTGCGGGTGCGCCCTCTGTGCGCCACCCGCGCCTCGCCCCGGTGTTCCCCTTGATTCACCCTCTGAGCAGCCCCCGAACGACGTTCTGTCGCTTACCGGGATCGGCTCGGATTTCTGGCCCTCCGGGCCTTCTTTGCGCCTGAGGAGCACGCATGTCCAGCCAGCCAGCCGCCCAGATCTCTTCCGGGACCGACGAGCCGGTCGAAGAGATCTACTACCGCAAGGGCGACATCGACTTCTGTTTCCTGCTGAACCGCCGGCACCACAACCTCCGCGTGTTCGACTACCGCGTCGGCAACTACCAGCAGAAGCGCGACTTCTTCGACCGGATCGCGCGCGCCGAGGGCCTGCGCAAGGTCTTCACGGTGGTGGAGAAGCAAGACTCGAAGAGCTGGCGCAGCGTCGGCTTCTCGCGCGAGGGTGCGATCCCCGGTTATTTCCGCACCGCCGACGCCTATATCATGAGTCGCGTCTACACCGAGGACGGTGAGCCGATTCAGGGCGGAGCGCCGAAGATGGGCGCGCCGCTGGCCGTGCCGGGCAAGGAGGGCAAGGACAAGGACCTCAAGTCCGTGCCCAAGCCGCGCGGCCTGACCGTCGACTTCATCCGCGACCCCGTCCTCTTGCAGGACATCGTCCGCGGCGTCGGCCAGGACGCGCTCTACGCCCCGTTCCGCCGCGGCGTGTTCAACCCCGACCTGGCGATCCACGCCAAGACCGGCAAGAAGGAGTACTGGGTCGGCGCCGAGACCGACAGCTCGTTCGGCCACGCCAAGGTCGACATGCTCACGCCGCCGGTGAAGGACATCGAGCTGCCGGTGCTCGAGTACTGCGTGAAGGCGCTGCTCGACGAGCTGCACAAGCAAGAAACCGCCAGCGTGTTCGCGCTGTGCGCCGCCGACTGGACCCTGAGCAATCAGGTCTACAGCGAGCTCGGCTTCAAGGTCACCGCGCGGCTCACCGATCACATCACGCGCGCCGATGAATTCGTGGGCGCGCAGCTGTGGCACCGCCGCCTCGCCAACATCGCCGCGCCCAAGCTGAGCAGCCTGCTCGGCTGATCGCGAGCGACGCACCATCACGAGCAACGAGAGCGCGACGCACCGCCTGGTGCGCTCGCGCAGCGTCGTATTGGGTCGGCCGCGCGGCCAGCGATCGCGCGTCGAGGCCCGCCGCGAACCTCGCCCGCGCCACTTGACGGACGGGGTGAGCGGTTTACCTTCACGCCCGAGCCGTCCCGGGGGCGTCTGTGTACTCGCGTTCGCTGGCTGCCGGGGGCCCGCGGAACCCACCGCCGAATCGTTTTGCCGAAGGTGTCCCCGTGACCACTAGCCGCGAAGAGAAGCACGAGTTCAAGGCCGAAGTCAGCGCGCTGCTCCGCCTCGTCACCAACTCGCTGTACACCAACCGCGAGATCTTCCTCCGCGAGCTCGTCTCGAACGCCTCCGACGCGCTCGACAAGGCGCGCTTCCAGGGCCTCACCGACACCAACCTGCGCGACCGCCACGAGAAGGCGCAGATCAAGGTCAGCGCCGATCACGGGCGCGGCGTCCTCACCATCGAGGACACCGGCGTGGGCATGACCCGCGACGAGATCGCGCTCAACCTCGGCACGATCGCCCACTCGGGCACCCTCAAGTTCTTGGAGCAGGCCCGCGCCCAGCAGGAGAGCGGGCAGAAGCCCGACCTCAACCTCATCGGCCAGTTCGGCGTCGGCTTCTACAGCGCCTTCATGGTCGCCGACCGCATCGACGTGACCAGCTTCAGCGCCGGCGAGGGCGCCGAACCTGTCCATTGGAGCAGCACCGGCGACGGCACCTTCACCGTCGGGCCGGGCCAGCGGAGCACCCGCGGCACCACCATCGAGCTGCACCTCAAGCCCGACGCCAAGGAGTTCCTCGACCGCTGGAAGATCGAGGGCATCATCAAGCGCTACAGCAACTACGTCGTCCACCCGATCCTGCTGAAGGTCGTCGACGACAAGGGCAACACCGAGGTCGACGGCAAGCAGATCAACGACGCCACCGCGTTCTGGATGCGGCCGACCCGCGAGCTCACCGACGCCGACTACACCGAGTTCTACAAGCACGTCATGGGCGGCTTCGTGCTGCCCGGCGACGAGCCGCTCGGCCACCTGCACCTCCACGCCGACGCGCCGATCCAGTTCGTCGCCCTGCTCTACATCCCGGGCAAGCCGCCGGCCGACCTGTTCCAGGAGGACCGCAAGGCGCTGCAGCTGTACGCCCGCCGCGTCGTCGTCATGGAGAGCTGCGACAAGCTGCTGCCCGGCTACCTCCGCTTCGTCCGCGGCGTCGTCGACTCCGAGGACCTGCCGCTCAACGTCTCGCGCGAGATGCTGCAGGAGCACAGCGCCCTCACTCAGATCCGCCGCCAGCTGACGCGCAAGGTGCTCAAGCTGCTCGAGGGCATCGCCAAGGACAAGCCCGAGACCTACGAGAAGATCTGGGACAACTACGGCGCCGTCCTCAAGGAAGGCATCCACACCGACAGCACGCACCACGACGAGTTGGTCGAGCTGCTGCGCTACCGCACCTCCGCGGACGACAAGCTGGTCTCGCTCGCGCAGTACGTCGAGTCGATGCCCGAGGGGCAGCCCGCCATCTACTACATCACCGGCGAGTCGCTGGCCGCGGTAGCCCGCAGCCCGCACCTCGAGGCCTGCCGCGCGCGCGGCTACCAGGTCCTCTACATGGCCGACCCGATCGACGAGTGGGTCGTGCAGGACCTGTCCGAGTACAAGGGCAAGAAGCTCGTCAGCGTCACCCAGGGCGACCTCGACATCCCCGAGGACGACGCGCACAAGCACGACGCCGGGGCGATCGCCGCGGCCGTCGACAAGTCGAAGGAGCTGCTGACCGACAAGGTCAAGGACGTGCGCGTATCCAAGCGCCTGCGCGAGAGCGCCTCCTGCCTCGTCGACGACAGCGGCGGCCTGTCGCGCAACATGGAGCGGATCCTCAAGATGGCGCGCCAGGACGTGCCGGCGCGCCAGCGGATCCTCGAGCTCAACCCCGAGCACCCGTTCGTCCAGGCCGTCGACAAGCTCGCGCGCGAGGCCCCGGGCGACGACCGCCTCGGCACCTACGTCGAGCTCCTCTACGACCAGGCCGCGCTCGCCGAGGGCCAGGTCCCCGACCCCGCCGGCCTGCTCAAGCGCTTCAACTCCGTGCTCAGCGGCACGATCAAGATCTGAGCCCCGGCCCGGGTCTCCGCAGCGCCCCGCGATCCTCGTCGCGGGGCGCTTCGCGCTCTCTCGGAGGCCAGACCTGTCTCTCCGGACAGATGATTACGCTGCTCGCCGGCGCCGCCGCGCCAGCGCGGTCAGCCCGAGCAGCGCGAGCGGACCTGCCCCTCCGGACATGTCGTTGCGGCAGCCGCAGCCCTCGCCGCCGGTCTCCCCGCCGGTCTCGCCGGCCGTATCGCTGCCCTCGCTGCCGCCGGCGCTGGTCGACGTCGTCGGCGCGCCCGTCAGCCCTCCGCCCGTGGTCGGCACGGCCGTCGTCGTCACCGCCCCGGACTCGCTCGCGCTGTCGCCCGAGCCGGAGGTGGTCGTCTCGCCGCCGGTGCCGCCGTCGGTCGTCGGATCGACCCCGTAGGCCGTCATCGTCGCGTTCGAGTCGGCGACGAGCGCATTGACGCCGGCGCGGAACTGCACGCGGGCGCTGTTCTCGTACACGCCCGGCGCGCCGAGCTCGACCGTCACGCTGACCGTCTTGCCCTCGCCCTCGCCGAGGTTGCCGAGGTTCCACGTCACCACCCCGTCGACGTGGCTGCCGTCGTCGGTCGCCGACACGAACGTCACGCCCGCGGGCAGCGTGTCGGTCAGCACCGCGTCGAGCGCCGGCATCACGCCCATGTTGACGTACGTGATGTCGAACGTGACCTCGGGGACATCCGTGGTCGCCGGCGCCGCCTTCGTCACCGAGATCTGCGGCAGGCCCTCCGCCGTCGCGCACGGCGCCTCGAACAGCGAGTTGAGGAACAGCCGCGTCCCCTGCGTCGTCGGGTTCGCGGAGATGGGCAGCTTGACGTCGTACTCGTGGCCGCCGAGGTAGCTGACCTTGCCCGCCGTCAGGCACGCCGCCGACAGCCCCGGCCCTTCCTCGAGCCCGGGACAGATGCCGTCGACGAACCCCGTCATCCACACGTCGTTGACCCCGATCGGCGTGCCCGCCTCGGTGATCATCACGATGTCGCTGCCCTTGTAGCTGTCGCCCTGCGGCAGGCTGTAGGCCGGCTCGCTGCCGCCGACCGACTTGAACGGCCCGTCGAGCTGACCGAACGGCGTGTCCGTCTGGTGGTAGTCGTACATGTTCGGCTGGGCGCCAATGAGGAACCCGTTGGGCGTCAGGAAGTGCCCGTGCGCGGCCAGGTTCTCGAACGCGTTGACCGCCTGACACTCCGCGAACAGGTGCGTCGGGTGGGTCAGGAACTCGCGCATCTCCGCCACCACCTGCGGGTTCGCCTTGGCGTCGTTCACGCCCCAGTGCATCGACATGAACTGGCAATAGACCGGATCGCCGTCGGCGTCGAACAGCGCCCCGTCGCGCAGGTTGTCCTCGGTCGGGCCCGACAGCTCGGCCGGATCGAGCATGTCGGGGCTCGAGTCGGGCCAGCCGTAGTCGCCGACCGAGTCGGGGATCCCCGCGGCCATCATGTACTTGCGCGCGATCTTCTGGTTGCCGTCGGCCATCATCGCGATCGTCGGCGCGATCACCAGCGTCTGCGCCACGTCGGCGGTGAAGCCCTCGCTCGCCTCGTGCACCGCCACGTCGGGGTTGTCCTGCTGCCACGCCTCGACGATCGGCAGCGCGTCCACGGCGTCGGCCGCGTCGATCACCCACGGCCCGCCGCGATAGCCGTGCGCGTCGATCACCGCCCCGCTGGCCACATCGGTCGCCGAGGCGACGAAGTCGTCGTCACCGAAGCCCTTGCCCACCTTGATCGCCCAGTGCACCGGCACACCCTGACGCAGCAGCTCGTACACGAGGCCGTATGCGCGCAGCATGCCCAGGTCCTGGTAATCGGTGTCCATCGGAATCACCAGCGAGCCGGCGGCGAAATCGGCGGCGCTCGCGGGGAGCGGTGCGAGAGCGAGCGTCACTGCGACCATGAGGCGTGAACAATTCATGCAAGTCTCCTGCGGCTTGGACATCGCGCCTCGGACCCGTTCCAACTCCGCCACCGGTGCCCGGCGCGCGACGTCGAATCAACCTGTCCTTCAGGACATCCATCAACGGGCTCGAGCTCGCCTGGCCGCGAGCGCCGCCTTGAGCGTCGCGTAGCACTCGATGCGTTCGCTCGTCCCGGTGTCGGCGAGGACGCTCGCCGCGGCGGGCGACAGCCCCGAGAGCACGCAGCGAGCGCCCAGCAGGCCGACCGCACGGACCAGCCCGGTGATGCCCGCGAGCGCGGCGGCGTCGACGTCTTGCGCCCCTGTCAGGTCGAGGACGATCACCCGCGCGCGCACCCGCGTCACCTCGCACAGCACCCGCTCGATCGCCGTCCCCATTCGCTCCGGCTGCAGCGCTCCGATCAGCGGCACCACCAGGGCCCCTTCCCCCACCTCGATCACCGGCGACGACAGCGCTTCGATCTCGGCGCGCTGGCGGTGGACGTGCTCGAGCTGCTCGTGCAGCGCCGCCTCGGCGGCCGCGCGGGCCGACACGGCCGCCTCGAGGCGGCCCGCCATCTCGTTGTAGCTGCGGGCGAGCAGCCCGAGCTCGTCCTCGTCGTCGCCCGCCAGACGGATCGACAGGTCGCCCTCGCCGACCCGCCGGAGCGCGTCCTGGATCGCGCGCGTGCGGGCGGCGGTGAGCTGCGCCGTCGGGATCGCCGTCATCAACAGCCAGCGGATCTCGGGCACGGCGCGGACCAGCAGCATCACCGGCTCACCTGTCCTGTCGACCAGCTCGATTCGCCCCTCGCCTGCCGCGATCAGCGGGCCGAGGTCGAGCCCGGCGAACCCGCCGCCGAGCGCCGACAGCCGCTCGCGGAACACGCTGCCCGCCTCCTGGGCGATCACCGCCGGGATCGCCGGGTGGGCGACGAGGGCGCCGTCGTAGTCGACGATGAACGACTCGCCGGCCGACGAGGCGCGCAGGGCGTCGCCGAGCAAGCTGTCCAGAGGGACATCCATGCTCCACACCCCGACGAACGCGTCGCCATGACGAACCGGGATCGACGCGCAGAGGATCAGCCCGCGCCCGCCGTAGTCGATGTTCGGCGGCGACCAGCGGAGCGTGCCCTCCGGGTTGTGCCCCGGCTCCGCGACCGCGAAGCTGTGATAGCCGTGCCAGTCGAACTCCGGCGGGATCGCCGTCACCCCGTCGAGCGCCGGGGCGATCACCGCCGCGTTGGTGTCGTCCTGGTAGTAGATCCACACCACGTCGGGGAAGCGCTCGTGCAGCGCTCGCAGGCCCGGGCCCGCGTCGCGCAGCGCGTGCATGTGCGCCCGCGTCACCGGATCTTCGCGCCGGCTCGGCGGCCACAGGAAGCTCATCGGGTCGGTCGACGGGTCGGGCCGCGTCCCCGCGGCCGCGCAGGCCCGCAGGCGCGCGAGGTGAGGCGCGCGCTCGAAGAACCCGCCGGCCGGATCGACGGCGAACCCCTCGCGCTCGAGCCAGTCCGCGATCGCCACCTCGTCGCGCGGCGTCGCCTCGAACAGCGCCGCCGTCAGCGTCGCCAGGTGATGCAGGGCCTCGTGCAGGCGCGCCACCCGGCTGCCGATCGAATACGCGACGCGCTGGACCTGGCTCTCGAGCGTGGCGAGCTGCACGGCCTTTCGAGCGTAGACTTCGGCCCCCACCCCACGCAAGTTCACGTTCGCGGGCCGGCGCTCGCGCCGCGGCCGAGCTGCGCTCAGCCGAACACGTCGGCGAAGCGGATGTCCTGGGGGACATCTGCGGTCTTCGCCACCCAGCGCAGCCCGCTCAGCATCAGCGCTTCCTGGACCACCCCGCGCCCGCCGAGGATCGGGTTGGGCGAGAACAGCAGCACCTTGCCCTTGCCGAACTGCGACGCCGTGATCGCCGGCGTGCCCGGCATCTCGCCCGGGCCTGTCCCCTTGGACATGCTGTAGATCTCGCCGACGAACGCCGCCAGCGGCACGTACGGCGCGAGCCCCTCGACGGCCACCGGCGTGAAGATCGGCCCGTTGGCGTAGAACAGCTTGAACGGCTCGCGCCCCGCCGCCGAGACCTCGAGCCCGGCGATCCCGCGCTGCCAGAAGTCGCCGGTCAGGTTGCGGCCGGCCACGATCCGCAGCTTGTGAAACTGGTCCTCGCCCTGCAGCGCCATGTACGCCCCGGCGCACACCCCGACATAGCCGCCGCCGCGGGCCACGAAGTCCTTCACCCGTTGCTTGCCGACGTCGCCGAGGTTGCGGCCCTGCGCCGTCCCGCTGCCGCCCATGAACACCGCCACGTCCTCGTCGTCGAGCGACCCGCTGCGGATGTCCTCGGGGACAGTCACGCGCAGGCGGAAGCCCTGGCGCCCCTCGAGCAGCTGCCTGGCCGCCGCGAAGGCGGCCGGGTGGACCCCCCCGGCCTTGTACAGCGCCACGCGCACCGGCTTCGCGCCCGCACGCGCCCGCGCCGGCAACATCGCCCCGATCGTCGCCCCGATCGCCGTCCCGAGGAATTCGCGTCGCCGCAGCACCTCCCGAGCGTGCCACAACTCGCCGTCGCGCGCCGCTCTCCGGCCTGGAGACACCTGCGAGGCCGTGCGCCTGCGTGCAGCTCGTCGCGTCGCCGGGCGCGGCGGACCGCCACCGCGAGCTCGCGCGCGCTCGACTCCGACGCGTCGCTCGCAGCGACCTGCGCCTTCTCGAGCGCGTCGAACAGCGCCGCGCCGCTCAGCGGAGGAACTTGCCCTTCAGGATCTCGTCGATCTCTTGCAGCATCCCGAGCATCTGATCGACGCGATCCTGCAGCCCGCGGACGTCCTGCAGGTTGCCCGTGGCCGCGCGGACCAGCGGCACCAGCGTGCGTTCGACGATCGCTACCTGCTGGGCCAGCAGCTCTTGCACGCCGGGCGGGGGCTCGTTGTGGACGTCGACCTTGAGCGTCGCCTGATTGAGGCTCTCGAGCGCCGTGGCAATCCGCGCCACGATCGGCCGCGCCCAGTCGAGCCCGCCGATCGACGGCGGCGGCGCGCTCGGCAGCGGCAGCGTGCTGAGCTTCTTCTCCGGCTCCGGCGGCTTCTGCTGCACCTGCGCCTGCGCCTGCGCCTGCGCCATCAGCTCGACCAGGCGGGCCTGCTGGGCCATCTGCGCCTGCTGCAGCTCCTTGCCGTTCGCCGCCTCGCGCTCGGCCACCACCAGCAGCGAGTCCTTGACCTGCTCGACGCGCTCGGCGAGCACCGACAGCTGCCCGGCCACGCGCACGGCCGGATCGTCGGCTGCGCCGCCGAGGCTGCGCACGCGCTGGAACTCGCGCTTGATCGTCGCCCAGCGCTCGGCTCGCTCGCCGTGCAGGCGCCCGCGCATCTCCGCCAGCTTGAGCAGGTTCTGCTCGGCCGCCACCGTCAGCGTCTGCGCCTCGCCGGCGTAGTGGTCGTCGACCAGGCGGTCGACCTCGTCGGCCGTCATCGCCGCGGCGACCTTCTCGGCCAGCTTGTTCATGTTGCGGTAGCTGCCCTGCAGCTTGAACGCCGGCTCGGTGCGGAACTTGTCGTCCATCGCCGCCGACGCGATGTACTCCTGGTTCACGCGCAGCAGCACCTCCTGCACGCGGAACAGGTGCTTGATGACGCCGACGACCTCCTGCACCTCGGCGCCGGAGTAGCCGTAGGAGAAGTCGGTGGTCGCGACCTCCTCGCCGCGCGCCATCTTGATGAAGCGGTACACGTCGGCCTGCTCGCGGGTGGCCAGCGGCGCCAGCGTGCGGTTCGACGTCAGCGTATTCTCGATGTAGCTGAGCGAGAACGCCTCGAGGTTGCCGCCGAGGATGTCGCCGAGGTTGTAGGTGTCGGCGCGGTTGGCCAGCATGTCGGGGATCTTGAACGCCGCGCCCGACTCCGTGTACGGGTTGCCCGCCATCACCACGCAGAACTTCTTGCCGCGCAGGTCGTACGTGCGCGAGCGGCCGCGCCACACGCCCTCGATGCGGCGCTGCGCGTCGCACAGCGAGATGAACTTCTGCAGGAACTCGGGGTTGGTGTGCTGGATGTCGTCGAGGTAGAGCATCACGTTGTTGCCCATCTCGAGCGCCAGGTTGACCTTCTCGACCTCCTGCGCCGCCGTCGCGTTGGGCGCCTCGGCCGGGTCGATCGACACCACCTCGTGGCCGAGCGCCGGCCCGTTGACCTTCATGAACACCAGGCCGAGCCGGTTGGCGACGTACTCCATCAGCGTCGTCTTGCCGTAGCCCGGCGGCGAGATGAGCAGCAGCATGCCCATGCGATCGGTGCGCTTCTGATCGCCGGCCGCCCCCAGCTGCTTGGCCATGTTGGCCCCGACCAGCGGCAGGTAGACCTCGCTGACCAGCTTGTTGCGCACGAACGAGGTCAGCACCTTCGGCATGAACTCGTCGAGCCGCAGCCGCTTGCGCTCGCGGTCGATGAGCTGCTGGCGCAGCCGGCGGAACTCGCGGAAGCCCGGCACGCGCACGCGCGCGAACTCGCCGAGGCGGCCGAGGAACTCGTCGAGCCGCAGCTCGAGCGTGCGCTCGCGGACCCGCGGGTGCTGTCCCAAGAGACCGGTGACCTGCGTGCTCTCGATCGCGGTCTGGACCTCGCGGTCGAGCTTGCGGTCGGTGAGCGCCAGCGCGGCCGCCTCGACCAGCGCCGTCGCCCCCTTGGCCTGCTCCGGCAGCGCCGCCGTGAACGCCTCTAGCCACGCCTTCACCAGCTCGAAGCGCTCGCGCAGCCGGCCCTCGAGCGCGCGCAGGTCGTCGTCGAGCGCGCGCCGGCGGCCGCCCGCCTCGAGGGCCCCCAGCAGCTCCTGCCACAGCGTCTGCGCCGCGGCGCTGGTGACGAACCGCGGCCGCTCGTCGACCAGCTCCTCGGCGAGGTAGGCCCCGGCCGCGTGACAATCACCTGACCCGAAGGACAGCCCTGTCTGCTGCACCCACTCGGCGATCGCCCGCGCCAGGTCGCCGGCCAGCGCCTCCAGGGCGGCGCCGTGGCCGAACGCCGCGCGCAACCGGCCGGCGCTCTGGGCCCGGCGGTGCCACACCGCCTTGAGCTCGTTGCGATCGAACCACGCCCAGAACAGGCAGGCCAGCGCGCGCGGCCCCGGCGACACCCGCAGCAGGCCCGCCGTCGCGTACATCGCCAGCAGCTTGTCGAGGATCAGCGCCGCGTCGGCGTCGTGCAGGCCGCGCTCGTAGCCCTCGTCGTAGCGCTCGGCCGCGAACTTGCGGACCACGTCGACCAGCCCGCCGGCCTCGCGCCCGGCCGCGTGCAGCTTGTCGACCGTCAGCCCGTGCTCGCCGCGCTCCGCCGCGAACAGCACCGAGGCCGCCAGGTACTCGCCCCGGTACACCTGCTCGGTCTCCGACACCAGCTGCTGGGCCCAGAAGTCCTTCGTCTTGGCGAACTCCGGGTCCTCCACCGTCTCGTAGAAGTCGGTGCCGCCGAGGTGGATCGCCATCGCGCCGTCGCGCGCCACCAGCGTCAGGTCGAGCACCTGCGTGTTGACGGTGAAGCGGAACGTCCCGAACTTGACGACCTGCGCGCCCTCTCCGCCCTCGAACAGCTCGAGGCGGTCTCTCAGGGCTCGCAGCGCGTCCTGGCGCGCGGCCGTGATCTTGGTAGCGATCTCGTCGCCCTTGACCGAGGCGCCGAGCGCCATCAGGCGGTCGACCAGCTCCTTGGCCTTGAGCACCATCGCGTCGGCCGCGAAGTAGGCGTTGAGCTCGTCGGCGGTCTTGAACGTCTGCGCGCGGCGGCCGACGCCCTCGAGGATCCGGTCGGCGGCCCCGATCAGGTTCTGCACCCGCGCCTGCCGCTCGTCGAGCAGCGTCTGCTTGCGGGCCTGGAACGCGTCGTGGACCTCCTCGCGCTTGTCGGCGATCTCGCCGAGGAACTCGTCGAACTCGGAGAAGCGGCCGGCCAGCTCCTCGAGCTGCACGAGCAGCTTGGCCAGCTGCTCGTCGCACTTCTCCGGCGTGTCGCACAGCGCCAGCCCCGACGACACCGTCTGGGCGAACAGCTTGAACTGGGCCGCGAACTCGGCCTTGCCCTCGCTCGTCAGCAGCTGCTTGCGGACGCTCTGGAACGTCGCCCGCACCCGGCCCTGGTGGGCGAACACCGTCGAGATGTCCTCGAGGATCTTCGTCCGCGCCACCGCGTCGCCGACCTGCAGCCCGCTCACCACCTCGGCGAGCACGTTGAGGCCGTCGCCGATGGCGGCGATATCCTGCTCGATCGGCTGTAGCTGCGCCGCGTTGTCGACCTTCTCGAGCTGCGCCAGCACCTCGTCGAGCCGCTTGCCGACGGGGATCAGCGCCTCGCCCTTGACCAGGAAATCGACGCAGGCCTTGCTGATGCGGTCGAACTCCTCGACGACCTGCTTCTCGAGCACGTCGAGCGCGGCCAGGTCGATCGACCGCACCTCGCGGAGGGTGATGACCGCGCCTCGCTGGTTGCGCAGGGCCGTGAGCGCCTGCATGTACTGCTCGACGCTCTTCCAGTCGCCGGGCCGCAGCGTCTTGACCAGCGCGGTCTGCTTGGTCTGCGCCTCCTGCAGCGCCTCGCGGGCGCGCTTGCGGATCGCCACGACCTTCTCGAACTCGTCGATGATGAGCTCGCCGGTCTGGCGGATCGTCTTGACGTCGCTGGCGAGGTCGCCGACCTCGGCGTGCCCGAGCCAGTAGTAGTTGTCGACCAGCCGCTGCGCCTGCGCGATCAGGTCCTCGTAGGTCTCGCGCCGCGGGTCGCTGTTGTCGATCAGGCGCGCGACGCTGAACGCCTCGCTGATCCCGCGCACCAGTTCGGCGTTGCCGACCTTGGCCAGGTACGAGCCGTCGGTCGGGGCCGCGGCCGCGAACTCCGCCGTCACGAACGGCGTCTGCCACACCTGCATCGGGTGCAGCTGGGCCTGCTCCTCGCTCTGGGCGCGGAACACCACCAGCTTGCCGTCGCGGAACAGGCTGTACCCGTTGCACTGGATCGGGTTGGCCATCTCCTTGCGGATCAGGTTGTACGGGAACAGCACGTAGCGGCCCTGATCCTGGCGGTAGAACACGTAGAGCACGTCTTCGCCGTTGGGCGCGTCGATCCGGCGCTCGAACTCGAAGGCCCCGATCTCGCCGCCGAACTGCTTCGTGTCGCCCGTCGTCAGGTAGTAGCCGCCGGGGAACACCACCCCGTGGCCCTCGGGCAGCTGCATGCAGCTCTGGCCGATCGCGTCGACGCGCGCGACTGCCTTGAGCCGGGTGTTGTAGATGAAGTAGCGCCACTTCTGCTCGCGGTACGGCTGGATCTTCAGCAGCACCAGCGGGCCGACGATCGCGTAGAAGAACTTGGCGTCGTCGAGCGCCTGGTTGCCGTCCTCCACCGGCTCGCGGTAGATGCCGAGCCCGTCCTTGGTGTTGTTCTCGACCTTGATCGTCAGGTCGCCGCCGACGGTCTCGACGAACACCAGGTCCTTGATCGACACGTGCGGGTGCGGGCCCGAGACCTGGTCCTCGCGCGTCGTCGCCGTCCACTCGAAGTCGTGCGAGGCCGGCTTCGGCAGCTCGCGATCGCCGCGCGTGTCGACGTAGCGGACCCCGCCGCGCGGCAGCACGTTCCAGTGCAGCACCTTGACGTCGGTGAGCGCCGCGCCGATCTGGAAGATCGCGAACAGCTTGGTGTCCGTCGCCTTCAGCCGCTGCAGGCGCGTGTCCTTGTAGTACTTGTAGATGTCCGTGAAGTCCTTGACGAACTGCTCGCCGTCGAGGAGCCCCGGCACCTTGTCGTACGTCGCCGGCTGCATCGCCTGGCCCTCCGGCGCGGAGGGATCGAAGGTCTGGATCGAGAACACGTCCTCGACCGCGACCTCCTTCTTCATGCCGAAGAACACGTTGTAGCCGAGCAGCAGCTGCCCGCCCGACTGGACGATGTCGGCCGGGACGCAGGCGTGCTCGGTGCGCACGCGCTCGTTGGCGACCACCTGCAGCTCGCTGCCGCCGAACGCCTGCTTGCGCCGCTCGTTGAGCGCGGATGTCTTTTCGACCAGGGCCTTACCCTGCGCGATCAGTCGCGCGCGAATGACCTCGTAGCCGCCGCTCTCGAGCGCCTCGCCGCCGTCCTGCGGCTTGTCCTTCGCCTCTGCCATGGCGGCTCCGGCTTACTGGATCCCGAGCTCCTTGGCCTTCTCCGCCAGCGCGTGGATCTTCTTCCTCGTCGCCCCGTCGGCGTTGCGCAGCAGGTCGGCGAGGAACGCCGACAGCGTCAACTTCTGCAGGTCGTCGGCCGACACGCCCGAGAGCACCTGCTTGAGGTCCTCGGGCAGGCTCTTCTTGCCGTCGAGGTAGTCGCCGAGCAGCTTCTTCAGCGTGTCGCTGTGGTCGATGGTGCCGTCGATCGACTGCGCCGTGCCGACCGCGCGCACGAACTTGTCGAAGAACTGGCCGTCGCCGCCGACGATGTTGATCTTCGCGTGCTCGAGCGCGGTCGCCAGCACCTTGGCCTGGGCCTCGGCGATGGTCTTCTGGGCGGCGATCTGGGCCAGCTGGACGTCGCGGTCGCGCTCGAGCTGGAGGCGGAACTCCTCGTGCGCGCGCGGCTCGCCGGCGAAGTTCTGCATCGCCTTGCCCTTCTCCGCCAGGCCGGCCGCCTCGGCCAGCAGCTTCTCGCGGATCGCCGTCGCCTGGGCCACGCCCTGGCGCTCCTGCGCGACCGCCTGGGCCGAGCCCTGCTTCTCGACCGCGGCCGCGTCGGCCTCCTTGACCTTGACCTGCGCCAGGCCCTTCTGCTCCTCGCCGCTGGCCTCGACCGCGAAGCGCTCGCGCGTGACCGTGTTCTCGGCCATGCCGCGCTTCTCGATCGCGCCGGCCTCGGCCTCCTGCACGCGGACCTTGGCCATCCCGAGCTTCTCGGTGGCGACCGCGTCGGCCTCCTTGACGCGCACGTTGGCCAGGCCCTGCGCCGCCTCCTGGGCCTGGATGCCCTCCGCCTCGCGGATCTTCGCCTTCGCCTGCTTGTCGGCCGACTCGAGCGCCGCCTCGGCGAGGATGAGCTGCTTCTTGGCCTCGTGCTTGGCGACCTCCTCGACGGCCTGGGCGTTCTTCACGTCCTTGACCAGGCGCTCCTGGGCCTCGCCCTCGGCCTTGATGACGCGCGACTCCTTGACGCGGTTGGCCTCGGCCAGCGCGCGCACGTCCTTGGTCCGCTCCTCCTCCTCGGCCACGCCCTTCTCGACCGACACGCGCTCGCGCACCACGTCGGCGATGGCCTTGCGCTCGATCTCCAGCGCCTTCTCCTTCTCGATGCGCAGCAGCTCGACCGCCCGCTCGCGCGCGATCGCCTCGGTCGCGCGGGCCTTCTCGACCCGCTCCGTCTCGACCTGGACCTCGCGCTCCTTGGCCTTCTCGGCGATCATCACCGCGCGGAACTTGTCCTGCTCGGCCTTGCCGATCTCGGCCTCGTTGGCCTGCTGGACCAGCATCGTCTTCTTGTGCTCCTCGCTGGCGACCCGCATGGCCTCGTTCTGCTCGCGGGCCTGCGACATCGCGATCTCCTTGTGCTTCTTCGCCTCGGCGTCGGCGCGCTGCTGCTCGTAGCGGAACACCGCCTCGTCGGAGGCGAGGTTCTGCGAGCCGACGTCCATGCGCTCCTTCTGCCGCAGCTCGTTGGTGCGGACGTTCTGGCCCGCCGTGATCTCGGTGATCTTGCGGATGCCCTGGGCGTCGAGGATGTTGTTCGGGTCGAGCGACGCCATCGGCGTCTGCTCGAGGAAGTCGATGGCCGCGTCGTCGAGGATGTAGCCGTTGAGGTCGCGGCCGATGACCCCGATCAGCTCGTCCTTGAACTGCTCGCGCTTGGTGTAGAGCTCTTCGAACATCAGCCGCTTGCCGACGGTCTTGAGCGCCTCGGAGAACTTGGCCGAGAACAGCTCGTCGAGGGTCGACTGGTCGGACGCGCGGGCGCAGCCGATCGACTGCGCCACCTTGAGCACGTCCTCCGGGGTCTTGTTGACGCGGACGAAGAACGTGACCTTGATGTCGGCGCGGATGTTGTCGGCGCAGATGAGGCCCTCCTTGCCGCGGCGGTCGATGTCGATCGTCTTGACCGAGATGTCCATCATCTCGGCGCGGTTGATGATCGGATAGACGACGACGCCGGAGAACGCGACCTGCGCGCCCTTGCCCCACGTGTTGATGATGATCGCCTTGCCCTGGTCGACCTGGCGGAGGAATCGCGTGACGACGAACGCGATGATGAGACCCAGCAGCAGGATCGCGCCGGCCACGATTGCGATCAGGATCAGAGTCGGATTCATGCGAATAGCGTCCCTCTCTATGCGCGCCGCCGCGTCACGGGCGGGCGATGCTGTCCTTCGTCTCGAACGGCTCGACCATGTAGTAATGAGCCTCGGCGTCGTAGCTCACCAGGACCACGCGCGTGTGCCTGACGAGCACGTTGGGCGTGGCGCAGCGGACGTCGATGATCAGGTCGGCGCCGTCCTCCTGCAGGTTGGCCTGGCCGAAGCGCTCGTCGACGCGGCCGGTCGTGACCGTCGCCAGCTTGCCGACCAGCTCGCCGTGACCGATCGGCCGGTGGCGCTTGAACGCCTTGCCGAGCGCGCCGGCGATCAGCCCCGAGAGCATGCCCGCCAGCAGCACCGCGCCGAAGCCGATGCCGATGTGCACCGCCGCCGAGGCGATCCCGTAGTCGTGCAGCATGAGCGTGGCGAACGTCGACAGCGCCCACGCGAACAGGGTCAGCATGCTGATGACGACCGTCGCCGGCGCCTTGCCGAAGCCGAGCGCGGCCAGCAGGCTGAAGCCGCCCGCCACGCCCTCGATCTTGCCGCCGACGGCCTCGAGCTTGCCCGTCGCGCCGTCGACGGCCCCGTCGACCTTGCCGGCCATTGCATCGACCGCGCCGTCGACCTTGCCGGCCATTGCATCGACCGCGCCGTCGATCTTGCCGGCCGCGCCGTCGAGCAGGTCGCTGCCCACCCCGCCGAGCAGCGCCAGCAGCCAGTAGCCGACCACGACGAACAGGGCGACCGTGAACACCACGGTGGGGAAGCTGACGATCGCGGCGATGAACTCGTCCATGGGCCCGCGGACGGCGGGTGTGAATGGTGCCACACGGCCCGTGGCTCTGCCAAGCCGCTCGCCCGGGTTCGGATCCGCCCGACGCGAGCCGTTATCTGTCCATGAAGACAGGCGCTCGACGGACCCGCGCCGCTCGTGGGCGCGCGGCCGTCAGGACCGCGCCGACGAGCGCTGGCCCTTCGCCAGCGACAGCAACGAGCGGGCGATCTGGAGCGCCCCGCGCGCCTTCTTGCCGATCCCCGCGCCGTAGATCGCCCGCACCGCGCCGGTCACCAGCTCGAGCGTCGCCGGCCGTACGGGGTACAGCGCCATGCCCTGTCGCACCGGTACGCGATCGGTGACGATCGCCTTCTCGTTGCAGCAGGCGCGCAGCCCCTCGCGCCCGTTGATGCGCCCGAACCCCGAGATCTTGAGGCCGCCGAACGGCAGCGACTGGATCATGTAGGCCAGGCCGAAGTCGTTGACGGTGGTCATGCCGGCCGCGATCGCGCGAGCCAGCCGCTCGCCGCGGGCCGGATCGCGCGTGAACACCGACGAGCCGAGCCCGTACGGGCAGTCGTTGGCCAGGCGAATCGCCTCGGACTCGCTGTTCACCTTCATGATCACCATGACGGGGCCGAACTGCTCCTCCTGGGTGATTCGCATGCTGTGGTCGACGTCGACCAGCACCGTCGGCGGATAGAAGTTGCCCGGCAGGTCCTCGCGCGGGCTGCCGCCGCACAGCACCCGCGCCCCCTTGGCGACCGCGTCGTCGACCAGCTCCTGGATGATCTGGACCTGGCGCGGCATCGTCATCGCGCCGAGATCGACCTCGCCCTGCAGCGGCGGACCCTGGCGCAGCGCCTTCGCGCGGGCCACCACCTCGCGCACGAACGCGTCGTAGATGCCGGCGAACACGTAGAGCCGCTCGGCCCCGACGCACATCTGCCCGCAGGCGTTGAACACCCCGAAGGTCGCGGTGCTGACGGCCTGCTCGAGATCGGCGTCGTCGCACACGATCATCGGGTCCTTGCCGCCGAGCTCGAGCACCACCGGCGTCAGCGTCTCCGCGGCCGCGGCCATCACCTTGCGCCCGTTCTGCGGCGAGCCGGTGAAGAAGATCTTGTCGACCCCCGAGGTCACCAGCGCCGAGCCGGTCTCGCCGTAGCCGGTCACGATCTGCACGAGGTCGGGGCTGTGGCCGCGCTTGCGCAGCACCTCGGCGAAGATCTCGACGTAGCGCAGCGACGACCACGTCGCCAGCTCGCTGACCTTCACCACCACCGCGTTGCCGGCGAACAGCGCCGGGATCGTCGGGCAGAAGAAGTTGTGGAACGGGAAGTTCCACGGCGCGATCACGCCGATGACCCCGAGCGGCAGGTACTCGACGCGCGCGGCCTTGTGCGGCAAGAACCCCGAGGGTCGCCGCTCGGCGCGGAGGTCGGCCTCGCCGTGCGCGATCGTGTAGCGCAGCTTCTCGCAGACCGGGAAGATCTCGCCCATCGCCGCGTCGACCATCGTCTTCCCGGAATCGCGCACCGCCAGGCGGCAGATCTCCTCCTGGTGGCGCACGACGTGCTCCAAGATGTCCGAAAGGACAGCTCGACGCTCGGCCCACGACGTGGCCGCCCACGCCGCCTGGGCCGCGCGCGCCCGCTGGACCGTCGCCACCACCGCGGCCCTGTCCATCACCGGCGCCTCGCCGAAGCGTTCGCCGGTGGCCGGGTCGCAGCACGGCAGCGTCGTGGGCGGCGGAGGGGGCTCGGGGGGGACGGTGCGCAGCGTGGTCGCCATGGCGCGGCACCTTAGCGGCTTTGCCCGCGTCACGGCTTGAGCCGGATCACGTCGTCTGCAAACATCGACGCGTCGTCGGTCCTCGCATGCCTCTGGCCCCCGTCGCCGCGTCGCACCGCGTGGTCGCGCCCGACCTGCCCGCGCAGATCGGCCCGCCGCCCTGCGCCGCGACGCGGCCCCGCGACCCGGGCCCGTCCCCGCGCCGGGCAGGGGCCCTGGACGGCGCTCCCGCGCCGGCGCCCGACTTCGACATGGTCTTCCAGACAGGTCGATCTTGACCTTCGGACATCCTGCGATGCTCTACCTGCTCCCCGCTGTCTTGTCGCTCGCCCTCCAACCGGCCGCGCCCGTGCCCGCTCCGCCCGCCGCCGCCCAGCCCGCGCCGGCAGTCTCCGAGCAGCCGGGAGCACAACCGACGCCGCCGACGCTCCCGGCCCAGCCCGAGGCGCCCGCCCAGCCAGCCGTGCCTGCCCAGCCCGACGCTCCGCCGGCAGCCCCGACCCAGCCGACCGCGCAACCTCACCCGCCGGCCCAGCCGCCCTACGCCGACCAACCGTACCCGCCGAACTACCCGAACACGCCGCTGCCGAACAACAACGTGGCCGAAGGGCCAGGTGCCCTGCCCGAGGCGGTCAGCCACCGCAAGCTCGTGTTCGCCAACTTCTACACCCTCAACTTCAACATCCTGACGCCGATCCCCTCCGGGGACTTCACCTTCTTCCTCGGCACCAACCTGCGCCCGCGCAAGAACCGGGCCCGCACCTTCGACTGGAACACCGCGCTCGGCTACCAGCTCACGCTCTCGATCGGCTTCGCCGACGTCCCGACCTTCGACCTCTCGCCGATCGATTACTTCGCCTTCTTCGTCCACCGCCACCACCTCACGGCCATGGGCTACGGCGGCCACAAGCAGCGCCTGTTCTACTCGATGGGCGCCGGCGCCATGTTCGCCCTGTCGCAGATCGGCGGCGTCGAGGGCGAGGGCCGGCTCGGCTACGTGTTCACCAACCCGGAGAAGCGGGTCAAGGGCATCGTCGGGGGGCAGGCCCGCCTGACCGCCGCGTTCGGCGGCATCCCGCTGCTGCAACTGGGGCCGTTCATCGGCTTCATGGCGTTCTGATGCCCGAAGGGGCAGGTCCCGAAGAACCTGCCCCTCCCGACATGTCCATTCGAGCATGCCCCGACGAGCATGCCCCTCGTGGTCGGCTCAGCGGTGGAAGCGGACGTGGAAGTGGTCGCGGTGGCCCTTCCAGTGGCGGATGATGCCGTAGCCGCGGCCCTTGCCGCGCGGGTACTGGAACAGCTCGTCGAGCTTCGACTCGGGCACGCCCTTCTTCTTGGCGTGCTCGTAGAGGATCTTCTGTAGCCCGTAGTCGAGGAAGATCGCGCGGACCTCCTTGGTGTCGACGAACGACTTGATGAGGGCCCACGTGCGCGCGACGTCGAGGTTGTCGGCGTTGCCGGACAGGAAGCGGACCTCCTTGGCGTCGGCCCCCTTGAGCACCAGGCCGACGTCGACGTCGACGCCCTTCTGGTGCGACTTATGGCCCTTGAGCGGCCCGCCGCCGCGCGCGCTGATGTCGCCGACGTGCACCGGCGGCCCGCCCTTGATGCCCTTGAGCTGGGCGTACTTCGAGATCGCGGCCTTGATCGCCTTGATCGTCGCCCCTGTCCCGAAGGCCAGGTGTGGCCGCTTGATGTAGAAGTGCTTGCCCGGATCGAGCGGGATGCCGACGCGCAGCACGCCGCGCTCCTGGTCCTGCTTGGGCGCGAACGCGGCGATGATGCCGCGGTCGATCATGATCGTGAGCTCGTCGCCCGGCCTCAGGTCCGACTTGTTGGCGTCGAGCCGCTTGCGCAGCGAGCCCTTCTGCAGCGCGATCAGCTCGCCGACCTTCATGTGGTGCTTCTCGGCGATCTCGCTCAGCGAGTCGCCCTTCTTGACCGTGTAGCTGCCCTCCTCTTCGAGGTGCGGCGGCACCTCGGGGTCGGGGCAGACCAGGATCGTCTGGCCGATCGACAGCTTGTCCGGGTCCTTCTTGAGCTTCGCGTTGAGCTTGATGATGTCGGCCATGCGCACGCCGTACATGCCGGCGATGCGCCCGAGGTTCTCGCCGCTCTTCACCTTGTGCTCCCAGATCGGCGTCTTGCCGCCGCAGCGCGGGTCGCCCTTGGGCTTCTTCGCCGAAGTCGGCTTCGCCGGACTCTTGCCCGGCTTGGCCGTCTTCGACTTCGAGGCCGCCGGCGCCTTGGGCTGCGGCGCGGGTGAGGGCTCGGGCGCAATGAGCGCTGGAGCGTCCTCTTCTTCCTCTTCCTCGGGCGTGCCCGCCTCGGGCGGGTCGAGCAGGACCGGGGACGCGGCGGCGGTGGGGACCGTCACGAGCCCGATCCACAGGGCCAGGGCGGTCAGCGCCCGCGGCAGGCGCCCGTGAGGAAGAAATTGGCCTTGTCGCATTCAGCGCTCCTGTGCTCGAACAGGCCCGGGGGCCCGCGCGGCGGCCTTAGACCGCGGCGGCGGCGCCAGATTCATCATCTTGGGCCCTTCAGGGACATAAGTCTCACGTGGGGCGCCCGGGCGCCACAAACTTGCGATGTCCTCGCTGCGCCGCCCCGACGCCTGATATACCGGCACGCACGATGGAGAGCGTCGTCATCCAGGGCGTCGAATTGCGCCTCACTCCGCCCGACGAGATGCGCTGGCAGTGGGTCGGGCGGCCTGAATTGAAGCGCCAGTTGCTGGCCGCGTGGGCCGTGTTGGACGAACAAGATCACGCGCTGTCGCCACGTTTAGTCGGCAAGCCCGGCGTTGGCAAGACGACACTGGCGTCGGCCGCCGCGCGCGCCCTCGACATCCCGCTCTATGTGTTCCAGGCGACCATGGACACACGGCCCGAGGACCTGCTCGTCACGCCCGTCATCACCGACGGCCAGAAGCTGCGCTACACCGCGAGCCCGCTGGTCAGCGCGATGATCAAGGGCGGCGTGTGCGTCCTCGACGAGGGCAACCGCATGAGCGAACGCAGCTGGGCCTCGCTGGCGCCGCTGCTCGATCGCCGGCGCTACGTCGAGTCGGTGGTCGCCGGCGTCAAGATCCACGCGCACCGCGACTTCCGCTTCTGCGCGACGATGAACGACGACGCCAGCACCTTCGACATCCCCGAGTACATCCAGAGCCGACTGCAACCGCAGATCGTGATCGACTTCCCCGAGCGCGACGAGGAGACCGCGATCCTGCAGGCCAACCTCCCGTTCGCCAGCCCGCGGATCCTCCACTACCTCGCGGTGTTCCTCCAGCGCGCGCACGAGGACGACCAGCCGTTCACCGTCCGCGACGGCATCAACATCGCCCGCTACGCGCTCAAGCTCGGCGCCAGCGACCGCGGCGGCCTCGACGTGAAGAAGCACGTGCGCCAGGCCGCCGCCATGATCCTCGGCGACGACGCGCTCGAGTACCTCCCCGGCGAGGTCCCCCTCGATCACCCCTGAGCTCTGACCTGCCCTTTCGGCCATGCACGACGACGCCGCCGCGATCTACCGCCCGGCCTGGCCGGACCCGCTCAGCCTGTCGCGCGAGGAGCTGGCCGAGCTCGACATGATCCTGCCCGGCGTGGTCGTCCTGCCGGTGCTGCACGGCCGCCTCGAGTGCGCGCAGATGGTCCGTCGCGCGATCGAGAAGTTCAGCCCGGCCGCGATCGCCGTCGAGCTGCCGGCGGGCCTCGGCGACCTGCTCGCGCGCGCGATCGCCCGCCTGCCGCTGCTCAGCGCGCTCGAGGTCCCCGACGAGGCCCAGCACGGGCGCCCGCAGTACCTCGTGGTCGAGCCGGCCGATCCGCTGATCGAGGCGGTGCGCCGCGCGACCGAGCTCGGGCTGCCGTTCCACCTCGTCGACCGCGACGTCGCCGCCTACCCGGCCGAGCGCGACCGCCTGCCCGACGTCGCCGCCGCCGAGTCGGTCGGCGCCGCCGCCTGGCTGCGCGCCGGCCTCGCGGCCGCCTCGATCAGCGCCCGCGTCCCCGCCGACGACCTGCGCGAGGACTTCATGGCCGGCTCGATCGCCGCCCTCGCCCTGCGCCAGACCCTGCCCGACGCCTCGATCCTGGTCGTCTGCGGCCTGCACCACGCCCGCGGCCTGGTCGCTCGCCTCGCGCCCCTGCTGGCCGGCGACGCCGCACCGCCCGCACCGCTGCGTCGCCTCGCCAGGCGCGAAGGACATGTCCTTTGGCACCTGTCTGAACAGTCCAGCGGCGAGGTGCTCGGCGAGCCCGCGTTCATCCAGGCCGCCTACGAGCGCAGCCGCGGGACCGCGCCGCCCAGCGCCCTCACGCCCGCGAGCGCCGGCGCCGTCCTCGACCTGTTCACGCGCGCGCGCCAGGCCCCGCGGCAGGACCCGTTCCGCCAGCCCGCGCCGCCCGATCCGTTCGACGAGCGGCCGCGCGTCACCGGCCGCACCGGCCTGCTGCTGGCGATCTGCCAGCAGGCCCGCGCGCGCTACCGGGAGCGCACCGGCGGCGATCTCCGCCCCGGCGCGATCCTCCGGCTGCTGCGCTACGCCCACGCCTACGCCCACGAGGAGGGCGGGCTCGCGCCCGACCTCTACCAGCTCGTCGTCGCCGCGCGCGGCTTCGTCGACGACACCTACGCCCAGGAGGTCTGGGAGGTGGCGACGACCTATCCGTGGCAGTCGGTGCGGCCCGAGCTGCCGGCGCTCGACCTCTCGCTGCGCGACCTCCACGATCGCGTGCGGACGATCCACTTCCACCCGAAGCTGATGCAGCGCCGGCGTCGGCTGATGAAGATCGTAAAGCCGCGGGAGAAGGAGCGGCGCAAGGGCGAGTGGGCCGAACGTTTCACCGGCGACAGCATCTGCTCGTACCCGCCGGAGGACCTCGCGCTCGAGCACTACGGCGCGTTCCTGCGCAAGCGCACCGAGCGCGTGCTGTCCGACGCGCACACCCAGGTCGCCCCGTTCTCGACCAGTTTGTTCGACGGCGTCGACGTCCGCGAGACCGTGCGGAACTGGCACCAGGGCAAGATCTACGTCCGCATCGAGCAGCTCGTGCGCGGCAAGCCGGGGGCGGTCGTGGTGATCTTCGACGACGAGCCGCTGGTGCCCGAGGACGACGAGGTCGATCCGAAGTTCGCCTGGCACATGACCTGGCAGGGCGAGCACGAGGACGAGGGCGACATGGCGCTGTACGCCAGCGACCCGTTCGCCCAGCTCGTCGGACCCGGCATCGGCCGCGCCCTCTATGGCGGGTTCCTCCTCAATCGTCCGCCCGGGCAGATGTTCGGGGTCTGGGAAGACCCGCACTTCGGCGACGCCCGCACCAAGTCCGAGGTGTTGTTGCGCGCCGCCCTCGACTACTCGGTCGAGCGCCTGGTCGTCTACGTGGCGGCCGCGCCGCCGCGCCCGGCCCTGCGGCAGCTCGCCCAGCGGATGGACAAGAAGATCGTCTACGTCCCGCTGGGCCAGCTGTCCCCGGTCGCCCTCAAGCGCCTGCGCGTGTTTCACGTCTTGAGCGACCGTAACGTTCGGGCGGTGGCGCACCGCTACATCCGCGACTAGGCGCACGCGCGCAGGTCTGCCCGCGGCGGGCGGACCGTCCTCGGGGCCAGCAGGACGGATTTGTTGTCACGCGCCCGGGGGTCGGTACCATGCCGCGGGGAGTCGCGCCGGCTGTGAACACAGGTCGACCGGTCGGCGTCCCTGCCGCCACGCTCGCACCCCGAGAACTTTCCATGCGCACTCGTCTGCTCGTCAACTTCCTCGCCCTCACCGCCCTCGTCGTCGCGCCCGCCTGTCAGGGCGACGACCCGCCCGGCTCGCTCATCGTCCCGTTCAAGATCGGCGCGAACGTCCCGTGCAGCGTCCTCGGCGTCACCGACGTCACCGTCGCGCTGCACAAGTACACCGGCGCGAGCGACGTGGGCGACGAGATCGACACCGAGATCGTGGCCTGTGAAGACGGCCAGGCCGAGTTCAACGGCCTCCAGGCGGGCCGCTACCACATCCGCGTCAGCGGCGTCGACGGCGAGGATGTCATCGTCGCCGACAACTTCGACAACGACCCGCTCGACAAGGGCGAGGTCACCTCGGGCGCCGAGAACACCGCCGACGTCGTCACCATCTCGCCGACCCCGGCCAAGATCCTGGTGCGCTGGCAGCTCAACGGCGGCTTCGGCATGTGCACCGACGTGCCGATCACCACCTTCCGCGTCGAGACCTACGAGAAGGAAGGCCTGAGCGAGCTGCTCACCTACGACTTCGACTGCGACCCCGAGGAGGACGCGGTCATGGGCTACAACGCCGTCATCGATCCGACGCGCGAGATCGCCGGCGACGACCTCGACCTCATCAAGATCGACGCGCTCGACGACAAGGGCGCCAGCCTCGTCACCTCGCCGCTGTCGTTCAAGATGAACCCGCCCGGACACGGCCGCACCGTCAAGCTGACCGCGGTCGTCGACTGCGCCGCGGACTGCAGCATCGACTGCGCCCCGGGCAAGGAAGACCCGGACAACGCCGGCATGTGCCTGCCCGACTGACGGGCCCGCTCGTCGGTGCCCTCTTCGCGCGAGCGCATGCTCGCGCCAGCCGCCCGGTGCTCCGCCGCGGCGGCTTTCGTGCGCCCGCTCGGCTGCGGATCGGCGGCCAGCTCCGGGGCACATGCTACCGAGAGCATGTCCTCCACGACATGTCTCTTTCACCATGCCCCGAAGGGCATGTCCTTTCAGACCGGCTACAGCCCGCGCGCCCACTCGGGCCGCAGCGTCACCTCGCCGGCGATCGCGCTGTCGATGGTCGCCAGGATCGCGGCGCGGTCGCGCGGCAGGCGGCCGCCGATCGCCAGGTAGTTGGAGGCGTGGTTGGTGCGGAACAGCGCGTCGGTCGGGCGCGCCTCGTCGACGATCGTCCGCAGCTCGCGGAGCATCTCGACCACCGAGGGCAGCGCGAAGCGGCCGCGGGTCTGCAGGGTGTGCAGCGGCGTCTTGGGCACCACGGTGGTCGTCAGCGCCGACGCGAACGCCGGGTCCATCGCCGTGATCAGGCGGGCGGTCGCCGCCGCGTGCTCCGCGGCCCGCTCGGTCCCGGCGATCCCGAGCAGCACGATCACGCTGAGCTCGATGCCGGCCGCGCGCGCGCGCTCGGCCGCCAGCACGTGCTCCGCGTAAGTCGAGCCCTTGGCGATCCGCTTGAGCGTCGCGTCGTCGCCGGACTCGGGCCCGATGTACAGGCGCGACAGCCCCGCCTCGCGCAGCCGCGCCAGCTCCTCGGGCGTCTTCTTGAGGATGTTGATCGCGGTCGCGTAGCACGACACCCGGCGCAGGCGCGGGAACCCGGCCTCGGCCGCCTTGAGGATCGCCAGCCAGCGGTCCATCGGCATCCCGAGCGCGTCGCCGTCGCCGACGAAGATCTTGTCGACGCGGCTGCGGGCGATCGCCGCCGCGGTGCGCAGGTCCTCGAGCACCGCGTCGGTGTCGCGCTCGCGGTAGACCTTGTCGCTGTACATGTCGCAGTAGGTGCAGCGGTTCCACGAGCACCCGATCGTCGCCTGCAGGATGTACGCATCGGCCTCGGACGGCGGGCGGTAGATCTTGCCTTCGTAGCGCATGCAGGGTTCGTCTCTGGGGCGAACGATAGCCACAGCAGCGGCGTCGGGTTTCGCGCCGCCGGCACGAGCGTCCTCACGCGCCCGCGCTCGCGCCCTCGCGGCGGTGCGGGCGCTTTTGCGCAGGCCTTGCAAGCCTGCGAGGCTCCGCGGCCGGCGGCCGTGTATGCTTCCCCGGCCCTCGCATGACGATCGCCGACACGCAAGCGCACCTCGAAGCCCTGCAACACCGCCTTGCCGACCTCCTGCGCGAGGTCCAGACCGTCATCGTCGGCCAGGACGACGTGCTCCGCGGCATCATCACCTGCCTCCTCGCCGGCGGACACGGCCTGCTCGAGGGCGTCCCGGGCCTCGGCAAGACGCTGATGATCCGGACCCTCGCGGCCGCCGTCGACCTGTCCTTCGCCCGCATTCAGTTCACCCCGGATCTCATGCCCGCCGACATCGTCGGCACCTCGGTGCTGGTCGATCGGCCCGGCGGCGGCCGCGAGCTGGCGTTCCAGCCGGGGCCGATCTTCAACCACATCGTCCTCGCCGACGAGATCAACCGCGCCACGCCCAAGACGCAGTCGGCGCTGCTCGAGGCGATGGCCGAGGGCCAGGTCACCGCCGCCGGCAAGACGCGCGGCCTGCCCGAGCCGTTCCTCGTCCTCGCCACCCAGAACCCGCTCGAGATGGAGGGCACCTACCCGCTGCCCGAGGCCCAGCTCGACCGCTTCCTCTTCAAGATCGACGTCCCCTTCCCCGGCGAGCGCGAGCTGCTGGCGATCCTCGATCGCACCACCGGCACCAGGAGCGCCGCGGCGCGGCCGGTGCTCGACGGTCCCACGCTGCTCGAGATGCGGCGGTTCGTCCGTGCCGTCCCGGTCGTCCCCAGCGTCGCCGAGTACGTCGTGCGCGTGCTCCGGGCCACCCACCCCGACGACGTCCGCGCCACCGATCTCGTCAAGCGCTACGTCCGCTTCGGAGGCAGCCCGCGCGGGGCCCAGGCCGTGCTGCTCGCCGCGCGGATCCGCTGCGTCATGGACGGCCGCAAGTCGCCGTCGATCGACGACGTCCGGGCCGTCGCCCCCTCGGCGCTGCGTCACCGCGTGATCCTCAACTTCGAGGGCGAGGCCGAGGGCGTCGCCATCGACAAGGTCATTCATCAGGTGCTCACCAGCGTCCCGGCCGACGCCGACAAGTCGCGGAGCTGATCGCTTGGCCCTGTGGAAGCGCAGCGACAGCCCCAAGCCGGAGCGGCCCGCTCCCGCCGCCGAGGCTGACGATCTGTTCGGCGAGGCCTTCCTCGCCAAGCTCGAGCTGCTGCAGGTGATCGCGCGCCGGCTGTTCCGCGGCAAGCAGCGCGCCGAACGCAAGACGCGCAAGGTCGGCAGCGGCCTCGAGTTCGCCGACCACCGCGAGTACAGCCCGGGCGACGACATCCGCAACCTCGACTGGGGCGTGCTCATGCGCCTCGAGCAGACCTTGGTCCGCCTCTACGAGGAGGACGAGGACCTGCCGATCCGGATCGCCGTCGACATCAGCGACTCGATGTCGACCTCCGGCGGCAGCAAGCTGCGCTACGCCCAGCAGGTCGCCGCGGCGCTCGCCTACGTCGGCCTCGCCAACCTCGATCGCGTCGGCCTGACGTGCATGAGCCGCAAGCTGCACACCACCTTGCCGGCGGTGCGGGGCAAGGGCCGGATCTTCCGCGTGTTCGACTTCCTGCGCACCGCGCCGCGCGGCGGCCCGACCGACATGCGCGCCGCGTGCGGGCGCCTCGCCGCCGAGAGCACCCAGCCCGGCCTCACGGTCGTGCTCAGCGACTTCTACGACCTCCAGGGCGCGTTCGACGGCCTCAACCTGCTGCGCTTCCGCAAGCACGAGCCCGTGGCGATCCAGGTCATCGACCCGCGCGAGGCTCACCCCGAGCTCAGCGGCCTGCGCGGCGACGTCACCCTCGTCGACGTCGAGGGCGGCGACCCGCGCGAGGTCACCCTCGGCCCCGCCGCCCTGCGCGCCTACGCCGACGCCCACGAGAAGTTCTGCCAGGCCCTGGCCGCCAGCTGCCGCAGCCGCGGGATCCCCTACTTCCGCGCCGACACCGACGTCCCGTTCGACGAGCTCGTGCTGCGCATGTTCCGGGTCGGAGGCCTGCTCCGATGACCCTGTCCGGATGGACATGGCCCGAAATACTCCCGGTGTTCGCCGCCGGGGCCGCCGCGATCACCGCGCTCTACCTGCTGCGCATGCGCCGGCGCCAGGTCGTCGTCCCGTTCGCCGCGCTGTGGCAGCAGGTCACGCGCGAGAGCGACACCCGCCGCCTGTGGAAGAAGCTGCGGCGGCTGCTCAGCTGGCTGTTGCAGCTGGTCCTGCTCGCGCTGCTGTGCCTCGCGCTCGGCGACCCGCGGCCCGAGAGCTGGCTGCGCGACCCGCAGACCGTGGCGATCGTCGTCGACCGCTCGGCCAGCGTCGCCGGTCCGGCCGCGGGCGAGCCCGGTGTCACCCGCCTCGACGTCCTCCTCCGCCGCGCCCGCGCCGAGATCGCCGGCCTCGGCCCGACCGACCGCGCGCTCGTCATCGCCGCCGGCGCCGAGGTGGAGGTCCCGGGCCCGCTCGGCCGCGACGCCGCGCCGCTGCTGCGCGCCCTCGACACCATCGCGCCCGGCCCCGGCGAGGCCGACCTCGGCCGCGCCCTCGCGCTCGCCCGCGCCGCGCTGGCCAGGCAGCCCGGCGGGCGGATCCTCGTCCTCACCGACGGCGCCCTCGACGACGCCGCCGGCGAGGCCCTCGCCACCTGTATCTCGGGACATGTCTCCTCCGACGGCCCCGACGCCTCCGCGCTCCCGTGCCAGGTCGCCCGCGCCGGCGGTCCGGCCGACAACCTCGCGCTGGTCGCCTTCGCCGCGCGCCGCTACCCCGGCGACCGCGAGCGCATCGAGGTCCTGGCCGAGGTCCACAACCTCGGCGACGGCCCCGCGAGCGCCGTGCTCGAGGTCCAGGCCGACGGCCTCGTGGTCGGGCGCCAGGCCGTGCAGCTCGGGCCCGGCGAGCGCAAGCGCGAGGTCCTGCGCGAGCTCGACGCCGCCCGCACCCGGCTCGTCGCCAACCTGTCCCTCGAGCCAGGCTCCAACCCGCAGCTGCTCGGCCCGCCCGACGACGACCGCGCGTTCGCGGTGGTCCCCCCGCTGCCGCCGTTCAAGGTCGTGCTCGTCACCGACGGCAGCGACCTGTTCCTCGAGGCGGCCCTGCTCACCTTGCAGGAGCACATCCAGCTTACCGGCATCGGCCCCGACGACGCGACCACGCACCCGTCGCTGGCCGAGGCCGACCTCGTGATCATCGACGTCGGCGAGCGCTCGCTGCCCGACCCGCTGCCGGCCGGCGACCTCGTCATCTTCGACCCCGCGCGCGTCGCCCCCGACGCCGCCCCGATCCGCGGCGCCGGCGAGCTCGCGCGCCCGTTCCTCACCGAGCAGCACCGCGAGCACCCGCTGCTCGACGGCGTCGTCCTCAAGGACGTCAACCTCCGTCGCGGCACGCGCCTCGCCACCGAGCCCGGCGACACCGTGCTGGTGCGCAGCCTCGGCGAGCCGCTGGTCGTCCTGCGCCACGAGCTCGGCGGCGACGGCCGGCGCCCCCGCTCGGTCCTGGCGTTCGGCTTCGACCCGCGCCAGACCGACCTGCCCCTGCGGACAGCTTTCCCGATCCTCGTCGCCAACATCATCACCTACTTCGAGCAGGCCCGCCCCGGCTTCGTCGCCAGCGTCCCGGTCGGCGCCAGCCGCCCGATCGCCGCCGCCGAGATCGGCCTCGGCGCGCAGGGCCTCACCCAGGTCGAGGTCCGCGGTCCGGAGCCCGCCGAGACGCCGACGACCGTCCCCGTCGACGCCACCGGCGTGTTCCGTCTGCGGGCGATGCAGCCCGGCATCTACCGCGTGCGCGCCGGTGACGGCGCCGCCGCCGGCGCGGAGGTGCTCGTGGCCGTCAACCAGGCCAGCGTCGCCGCCTCCGACCTGCACGACCGCCTTGGCGACCTCCCGCCCGAGGCGACCGCCGGCGAGGCGCCCGCGCCGGTCCCCGTGGCCGACGAGCCGCTGTGGGCCCTGCTCCTGCTGGCGGCCGCGCTGCTGATCGCGCTCGAGTGGGCGGCCTACCACCGCCGCGTCACGGTGTAGCGCTCCGGGACATGTCCGAAAGGACATGCCCATTCAGGCATGCCCTCTCAGGCATGTCCCTGCGGGCATCGATCAGGATCACGGGTCGCAATAGTCGGCCGGAGCCGCCGGGACCTGGCCGAACTCGGCGTGGGCGAAGCGCCAGAACGCCTGGCGCACCTCGGCCTGCTCGCCGCCGGCGCAGTACAGGTGGCGCTCGAGCTGCGCCGTCGTCACCGAACCGAGCGGCCCGACGTCCCCGTACAGCTCGGCCATGCCGGCCCGCAGCGCGTCGACGCCGAGGATCGCCGCCAGCCCCGCGAACAGCCGCCGACCGGCGGTGTACGCGTTGTCGGGGGTGTCGCGCGCGAACGGGTGCGGATCGAACAGCAGCACCGGGGCGGCGTTCCAGTCGAACGGCTCCTCCGTGAACATCATCCCGACCCGCGTGTTGTACTCGGTCCACGCCTCGTCGATCCAGCCGTCGGCGTAGGTGGCAGGGTGCGCGCCGCGGGCCCACCAGCTGTGGAACACCTCGTGCGCGAGGTCCTGCGGCTTCGTCGTCGTCGCCCCGTCGTACTCCATCGAGCGCATCGCCCCGCCGATCAGCGCCGTCATGGCAGGGTGCGGGTAGTCGCCGGTCGACGTCACGAACTCGTCGAGCCGCGTCACGAGGTCGGTCTCGAGCGTCTCGATCGGGATGTTGGTCGAGGTGTGGCGATAGATCGTGTAGGGGATGTTCTGCCCGTTGACCGCCGCGTGCACGCCGCTGACGGTCGTCACCGCGCTGCTCGGCAGGAGCATGACCAGCGGCGCCATCGCCGTCGTCGAGTCGGGGAACTCGAGCTGCCACTCGTGATCGCCGAGCTGCTCGACGTCACCGTTGCTGAACAACACGTGCTCCTGCCCCGCCCCGCTCACCGTGACCCCGAGGCTGACCGGGTGGCGATCGAACGGGAAGTTGGCCGGCAGGTACGACTCGAGGTAGCGCCCCGGGTTGAGGTCCGACAGCGAGATGTCGAAGTACACCCCGTCGGGCGCGTCGAGCCACTGAAAGCCGGTGGCGTTCGGCGCGGCGGGCAGCGTCATCGCGTAGGTCAGCGCCAGCGTGTGCTCGGAGCAGGCCTCGAGCTCCTGCTCGAGGATCCGGAAGCCGTACATCAGGCCCTTGCCGAAGTCGTGTGACCCCATCGCCGCCGGCGCCAGCGGCTCGCCGTCGAGCGTGGCGGTGGCGATCGTCTGCCGCAGGTCGAAGATCGGCATCCCGCCCTCCGGACCGAGCCGGAAGTTCATCGTGACCGCGACCTGCGCCTGAGCGGCGGCGGCGTCGAAGCTCATCTGCGCGTCGAGCGAGACGATGTCGATCGGCACCGCGTCCAGGCCGTCGATCGTCGCGCTCGGCGGCGCGTGCACCAGCGCGTCACAGTCCCCCGGCGGCTCCTCGTCGGTGTCGCCCGTGCTCGTGTCGCCCGTGCTCGTGCTCGTGTCCCCCGTGCTCGTGCTCGTGTCCTCGCCGCCCGTGCTGGTCGAGTCGCCGGTGCTGCTGCTCGCCGTGGGGTCGTCGGTGGTATCGGTGATGCCGGCCGTGGTCTCGTCGACCGTCGTCGCGGTCGACGTCGTCGACGCGTCGCCAGCCGTCGGCTCCTCCGTCGTCTCGACCGGCAGGTCGTCGGTGGTGGTCGGCGCCGTGGTTTCGGTGCTCGTCCCCTCGGAGGTGCTCGTCCCCGGATCGGCGGTGTCCGTGGCGGTCCCGTCGGCGCCGCACGCGGGCAGCAGGAGCGCCGCCGCGAGGCACGGGACGACGAGGTCGTGAGGGGTGAAACAGGGAGACAGGACTGGCGATCGCGCGGTCACGACGCGCTAGTGATCGCCGCGTGGCGAACAATTCCTCGCGCGTTGTTCGCGTCTCGCTCGCCGTCCGTGCGCTCGCGCTCACGCCTCCGCGTTCGCCAGCTTCTTGCCGAAGTCGGTGTCGCGGGCGAAGCGGAGCTGGTTGAGGAAGAACTCCTCGACCCCCGGCGCCGCGATCCCGCTGCCGTCGAGCGCGGCCCGGGCCTTGCTCGTGTCGAAGTACAGCTGCAGCGACAGGTAGGGCGTGTAGACCCGGCCCGTGGTCAGGATCCGGCGCAGCTTGCCGAACGTGAACCGGTCGATGAACGGCCGCGCGCGCACGAACAGCGTCGGCTTGACGAACACCGCCGGCTTGCAGCCGAAGAACTGACTCGCGGCGGTGCTCAGCTGCGCGAGCGTCGCCGCGTGCTCGGGGCCGGCGCACAGGTGGAAGGCCTGTCCCGAAGGACCTGTCTGTTTGCGCAGGTGGCAGACCGCGCGGACGACGAAGTCGGACGGCACCACGTCCATCACCGCGTCGGGTCGGCCGGGCGCCCAGCGGAACCCGCGCGAGAAGACCTTGAGCGGCCAGTAGAGCACCTTGAAGCTCGACGTCCGCCCGGTCCGCGAGTCGCCGACGATGATGCTCGGGCGGTAGATCGTCACGCGCTGCTCGCCGGCGCGCGCGCGCACCAGCGTCTCCGACTCGAGCTTGGTCTGCTCGTAACTGTTGTGGAACGGCTGCCCGACGTCGAGCTCCGTCTCGAGCGCCGTCCCGGGGCGGTCGCCGGCGACGTAGGCCGTACCGATGTAGTCGAACGAGCACTCGGCCGCGTTGGCCAGGTCGAGCATGCGACGCGTGCCCTCGACGTTGATCGCCCGCGCCTGCGCGAGCGGCAGCGAGAAGCTGACCGAGGCCGCCCCGTGAATCACCCCGACCGCGCGTCCGGCCAGCCCGGCGTAGGTCGCCGCGTCGAGCCCGAGGTTGTCGCGCTCGAGGTCCGCGCGCACGATCTCGACCCGCTTCTCCGCCGCCGCCAGCGCCTCGCCTGCCGGCCGGTCGCGCAGCACCTCGGCGCCGCGGGCCTTCGCCTGCGCCTCGTCGCGGCCGCGCACGAGCAGCGCCAGGCGCGTCGTCGGCTCCTCGGCGAGCAAGTGATGGACGAGCTCGCGACCGAGGAAGCCGGTGGCGCCGGTGACGACGAGGACGGGATCCGACATCGCGCGCACGATCGCCCTTGACGACGCGACGGGTCAAGCGGGGCCCGCGCGCATCGGCGCCCGGGCGCGCACGCACGGCGTGAGCGTGGCATTCGCGGCGCTTCACGCCATTCGCGGCGATCCCGGCGTCTGTGCCGCCGCGGGCCCTCCCGTCCACCTCCGCCGGCCTCGACGCGGCGTCCATAGCCCTTGAAAGACCGCCTCGGACCGGCTGGTTCGGGCATACTCGGACCGCAGGAGATCCGTGAACGACGCCGACGATCCCCTCGCGCTCAACGACGAGATCGCCGCCCTCCGCTACTACGTCGGGGAGTTCACCGAGCGCGAGGAGACACCCGCCGCGCTCGCAGCCCTCGAACGAGTGGAGGCGCGGCTGCACGCTGCCTTGCGCACGCGCGCGGCGATCCTCCGCGATCTCGGGCACGAGCTGCGTACACCACTCAACGCCATCCTCGGCTTCTCGCACCTGCTCCGCGAAGACGTCCTGCTGAGCGCCGAGCAGCGCGCGCACACCGAGGTCATCCACCGCAGCGGCGAGCAGCTGCTCGCGCTGATCGACGAGCTCACCGGCGGCACCGAGGAGGGCGTCGGCCAGGTCGGCTTCGATCTGCACTACTTGCTGGATGACCTCGCGGACATGTTGTGTCTGCGGGCCGCCGGGGCCGAGGTCGCGCTGCGCATCGATCGCGCGCCCGACCTGCCGCGGCGCGTCCGCACCGATCAGGTCCGCCTGCGTCATTTACTGCTGCTGCTGCTCGGCAACGTGCTCGAGGTCCCGCGGCGCGACCTCGTCGTCGTCCGCGTGCGCATGGACGTCGGCACCATCACGGGCGCCGGCAACCTGCGCTTCGAGGTCCGCGCCCCCGGCATCGACCTCGCCGATCTGCGGCTGCGCTCGTTCGTCCGCACCGAGGCCGGCCTGCAGACCGACGACCCCGCCCGCGGCCCCGAGCTGGCGATCGCGATCGCCAACCAGCTCGGCGGCGAGTACCACGTCGCGCCCGACCAGCTCACGCTGACCTTGCCGGTCGGGCTCGGCCGTGCCCCCGGCGATCCGCGGCGGCCCGCGCGCAAGATCCTCGGCCTCGCCCCGGGGCAGGAGCCGCGCCGGATCCTCGTCGCCGAGGATCGCTGGCAGAGCCGGCAATTGCTGGTCCAGGCGCTCGGGCGGGTCGGCTTCGAGGTCCGCGAGGCAGCCGACGGCCGCGAGGCCGTGCACCTGTGCGAGACTTGGCGTCCGCACCTCGTGTGGATGGACATGCGCATGCCTGGAGTCAGCGGCATCGAGGCCACGCAGCAGATCAAGCAGAGCGAGTGGGGCGCGGAGACCGTCGTCATCGCCCTCACCGCCAGCGCCTTCGAGGCCGACGAGGCGACCGCGCGCGCCGCCGGCTGCGACGACTTCCTGCGCAAGCCGTTGCAGCTGCACCAGGTGTTCGACAAGCTGACCGAGCGGCTCGGCGTCGCGTATCTCTACGACGACGCGCCCCTGCTGGCGCGCGTCGACGCGACCACGCTGCACGGGCTGCCGGCGCCCTGGTTGTCGGCGCTCGAACAGGCCTGCCTGCAGGCCGACGTGTTCACCGTCGCCCGCATGATCGACTTCATCCGCAGCCAAGCCCCTCAGGCGGCATCTGTCCTTTCGGACATGCTCGAACAGTACAATTACGCCGCGATTATCGACCTGACCCGGCACGCGTTGCAAGCCGCCGGAGGTGGCCCATGAGCGAGAAGTCCTATCAGCCCGTGCGCGGCGACATCCTGGTCGTCGACGACACCCTCGTCAACCTCCGGATCTTGACCGAGATGCTGGCCGCGCAGGGGTACAAGGTCCGCCCGGTGACCTCGGGCCCGCAGGCGCTGCAGGCCGCCGCCGCCGCCGCGCCCGACCTCGTGCTCCTCGATATCAACATGCCGGGCATGACCGGCTACGAGGTCTGCCAGCAGCTCAAGGCCCAGACCGACACGCGCGACGTCCCCGTCATCTTCATGAGCGCCCGCGACGAGGTGCTCGACAAGATCCGCGCCTTCGAGGTCGGTGGCGTCGACTACGTCACCAAGCCGTTCCACCTCGAGGAGCTGCTCGCCCGCGTCGCCACCCACGTGTCGCTGCGGGCCCTGCAGCGCCAGCTGGAGGACGCGCGCCTCCTGGCCGAGAGCGCCGCCGCGGCGCTGGCCGACGAGAAGCGGCGCAGCGACGACCTGCTCTACAGCATGCTGCCGCAGAGCGTCGCCAACACCCTCCGCGAGGGTCGCAGCGTCGTCGGCGATCACTACCCGCAGGTCACGGTGCTGTTCTGCGACATCGTCGACTACACGCGGGCCGCCAGCGATCACTCGCCGCTCGAGGTGTTCGAGCTGCTCGGCCGCCTCTACACCCGCTTCGACGCCCTCATCGAGCGCCACCCCGTCTACAAGATCGAGACCGTCGGCGACTGCTACGTCGTCGCCGGCGGCGTGCCCGACCCGAACCCGCGCCACGCCGACGCGATCTGCGACGTCGCGCTCGACATGCTCGAGGCCGTCGACGGCATGGCGCTGCCGACCGGCGCGCCGCTGCAGATCCGGATCGGCGTCAACTCGGGCCCGGTGGTCGCCGGCGTGGTCGGCACCAAGATGCCGCGGTTCTGCCTGTACGGCGACACGGTCAACATCGCCAGCCGGATGGAGACCACCAGCCAGCCGATGCACGTGCAGATCAGCCAGTCGACCCACGCGCTGATCGACCCGAGCCGCTACCAGATCGAGGAGCGCGGCGAAGTCGCGCTCAAGGGCCGCGGCAACATGCGCACCTACTTCGTGCGCCGTCGCTGAGCCGACGCGATCGCGCTCCGGGGCGTCCGCGCGCGCGCGTGCGAACGGCTCGCCGCGCGGCGGCGCGTGGTACGCTCGGCGAGCCGCCCGCGGGACTTCCGCTCGACTTCCGAATTCGGCATCTGGAGCTGCGCTACGCAGTCGAGCACTCCTTCCCCGGGCGGCTTACCTGTCCCGATGACCATGTCCACCCAGACCGCCGCCGCGCGGGTCACGTGCGAGGACCTGGTCGTGTTCCTCAACGCCTGCTTCTGCTGCACCGGCCAGCGCGAGTTCTACAGCGACGGCCACGCCCAGACCGTCTCGATCGAGTTCCTCCACGACTACATCCGCGGCAACTACCGCCGGCTCTACGCCCGCACCCTCGCCGCCGGGGTCAACCACTTCAACCGCGCCCGGATCGTCACCGAGCTGCTCGCCGGCTCGCGCCATCTCGCCCCCGAGGAGCGGCGCGAGGAGGGCCGCCTGATCGCCGCCGCCCTGCGTTCGCTGCCGGCCCCGCGGGCCTACCGGGCGCTCCTGGCCGTGCGCGCCCGCGGCGTCAACAACCGCCGCCTCCGCGCGATCGTCCGCGACTACCTGTCCGCGCGGCCAGATCTGAAATTCGACGCCATCAAGTACCGCGACAAGCTGCGCGACCTGATCCTCCACACCCACCTGCCGCTCCCGGGCGAGCTCGGCGGGTTTTTGTTCAAGGGCTGGCGCGAGCGTCGCTACGCCGCCCCGCTGCTCGAGTCCTTCCGCCGCGCCCACTACAGCGAGGAGGCGCTGTACGAGCTGCCCTTCACCGTCGCCGAGGGCCTGGCCGCGCGCAGGAAGATCGACCGCGCCGTGTTCCTGCGGAAGATCGCCCCGCGGCTGACCGCGCTCGAGCGGCTGCGCCTGCAGGCCACCGCCGCGCGCGAGGGCGTCGCCGAGCTGACCATCGACCTCGGGCGCGCCGGCCTCACGCGCCTGGCGATCTACGTCCTGTCGCTGCCCCTGGGCGAACGGCGCCAGCGCGCGGCCGAGCTGCGGACCGCCCTCGACGCCGCCGCGCGCCGCTGCCTGCGCGACGCCCCCCTCGCGCTCGGCCGCGTCGCCGCCGTCCTCGACTGCTCCTACTCGACCGCCGGCTCGCCGGACAAGCCGCGGCGTTCGCTGGCGATCGCGCTGGCCGTCGACGCCCTGCTGCGGGCCGCGAGCGCCGAGTACCTGTCCTTTTGGACACCTGCGGCCGACGACCCGCTGCAGCTCGTCCCGCGCGGTCAGACCGACCTCGCCGGCCCCCTGCTCGACGCCCTCGAGACCCGCCCCGACCTCGTCGTCGTCGTCTCCGACGGCTTCGACAACGACCCGACCGGCGGCGCCGGCGAGGTGTGCCGCGTCTTCAAGGCCCGCCTCGATCCGGCGGGTCGCACCACGATCGTCCACGTCAACCCGGTGTTCGACGCCCCCGAGCTCGGCCCGCGCCGCCTCGGCGCCGCCGTCCCCACCCTCGGCCTGCGCGACGCCGAGGACCTGCCGACCGCGCTGGCCTTCGCCCGCTTCGCCGCCGGCGACCTCTCGCTCGCCGAGCTCGAGGACTACCTGGCCCGCCGCGTCGCCGTGTTCCTCGCCCGCGCCGACCTCGCGCCCGAGGAGGCGACCGCGTGAAGTTCGACGAGACCAGCGCCGGCCTCGGCCTCCGTGGCCTGCAGATCGCCCCCGCTCAGGCGTTCGGGGCCGTCCGCCTCGTCCCCTTGCTGCGAGAACATGTCCGAGAGGACCTGCGCCTCGAGACACGTCCGTACGGCGACGACGGCCCTGACGCCGTCGGCGTGCGCGGCCTGGCCGACCGCCCCGACGTCGCCTACTTCTCGTACATCCCGCACGCCTACGTGCTGCGCTGGTCGGACGACGGCACCGCCGTGGCCGCGCGGGGCGCCAGCCTGAGCAGCAAGAAGCAGGGCCTGCGCACCGTCGGCGGCGTGCGGGTGCTGCACCGCATGGTCCGCGCCGAGGGCCCCGGCGCCCTGCGGTTCTTGCCGCTGCACCTGTCGTTCGAGGGCTTCCTGTCGCTGCACTTCGGCGGCCCCGACGTCGCGTGGAGCGAGTACAGCCGCGAGGCGCTGAGCCACGGGCTGTCGCCGCGGCGGGAGCGCGCGGTCCTCGGCGCCTACGTGAAGGGCCTCGAGGACGCCGTGCGCATGTTCGAGATCCACGAGCGCCAGGTCGGCGCGCTGGTGTTCGTCGCCGACGCGCTCGCGGCCATGGTCTGCTTCCCGCACCCCGACGACTACCGCGCGCTGCACCGCGCCCTCGTGCGCGACTTCTTCGGCGAGATCGTCTACCAGTACGCGATCCTCTACGACGATGTCCCGGCCCACCGCGTCGCCGTGCGCGAGGTCGAGGTCGCCGACCTCGCCGGCCTGCGCGCCGCGGTCCGCCGCGCCGGGGCCGACTGGGCCGCCTTCACCGGCGACATGGCCGCGCGGGTCCTACGCGAGCCGCTGCGCTGGCAGACCCTGCACCGGGCCGGCCCGTTCCGCCTGCGCCGCTTCATGTCGGCGCTGCACCCCGACGAGGACAACCACATCGGCGAGGCGATCGTGCGCGACGACGGCGGCGAGCTCGAGTACTGCAAGACCTTCCGGCTGTCGGCCGCGCAGGTCCGGCGGGCCTACCTGCTCGACAAGCTGGCGCAGCACGACTGGGACCTCGCGCGCACCGCCGAGGCGCTCGCCGTCACCCGCGAGGCCCTGCTCGTCCGCCTGCGCAACGCCGGCTTCGGCTACTTGCTCAAGGGACATGTCCTGAAGGACCTGCCGCCATAGACGCGTCAGCCGCCGAGCGACGCCTTGAGCTCGCGCGCCGGCTTGAAGCGGACCGTCTCGCTGCGGGGGATCTCGATCGCCTCGCCGGTCTTCGGGTTGCGCCCCGGCCGCGCCTGCGTCACCTGGACGGTGAATGAACCGAACGTCGGATGGACGTAGCGCCCCTCCCGCCGCAGCCCCTCCGCGACCGCGGCGAACACCGCGTCGACCACCTTGCCCACCGCCCCCACGGACAGCTCCGGACCGCCGCCCTCGTCGAGCTGGCGGCGGATCGTCTCGATCAAATCCTTGCGCGTCATTGGCCTGAGGCTAGCAGGCCCGACCCGCGTGAAGGGCGCACCCCGGCGGTGTGGCCGAGCGGCCACGCACTGCCCGCCAGCGCGCGATCTCTCCCGGGAGCAGCGACGGAGCCTCCTCGTTGCACATGCACCGACCAGGGCAGCGGCTGCCCCGCGAGGCGTCGCGTCCGCTGTGGAACAGCGTCTCTCTCTTCGTACTGGCCCCATGCAAAACCGTCAAGCGCCGCCCGCCAGCGTGCACTCGGCTGTAAAATGATGGGCGCTCTACGGTATTGTTCGCTGCATCGACTCCTTCGCCCAAACGCGGTGGCGACTGCCTCGATTGTATCGAGGCTCACAAATGTTTCCCGGCGCCCGCCGGGGCCGTTCGCCGGGCCGCGTCCAACGATCGATCCATGCTTGTACAAACAATCTTGACCGCCACTATACATCTGAGCATGATTGCATCGCGCTAGCTCGAGCGTTAGCGTCGAAGTTGCTCTAGGGTCAATGCAGCGTGGACACACTCGCTCCGGTCTATCCCGACCGGCCACGTCATCACCCTTCGGGCCAATCCACTCCGGGTCCAACGCCCTGCGTACCAGCTTTCTTCCCGTCGGCCACCCATGACCAGCACCGCCAAATTCGCCTTGGGTTTCTCCCTTAGCCTGGCTCTCGGGACCGGTGTATTGTCGCAGCCCACCGAGCCCTCGGCCGGGTGGTTCGGCAATTGCCTCATCTGCAAGTGGGACCCGTGGGGTGGTCCGGCGTTCTGCGCGACCACCAGCGGCGCGGGTTGGTGGGGCTGTTACGCCACCGGCTACAAGTGCCTCAATGGCGGTCAGCCGTGCGGCAAGAAGGCGCCGACCCCCACGGTGGCCCCCTGAACTCGAGCACTGGCCATTTGAGCACCTGACTTTCGCGGTATGCCATCGAAGAAGCTCGCCTTCACCTTCGCCGGTCTCGCCGCGGTCTGCGCGTTGCTCTCCTACGCGGCGAGCGAGCGAGTCGGCGGCCTCCGCGGCAGCCCGACAGCCTCCGCCGCCGCCCGCACGCCCGGCCCCGGCTACGGCTCCTATCTGCAGATCGCCGGCGTCCAGGCGATGGATTACGACGCCGCCACCAAGGGCGCCCGCCGCGACGGCGACGCCTGGGTCCTCGGCGACGTCGACCTCGAGGCCGTCCGCGCCGCCGCCGCGGCCCCCGAGGACCTCGACCGCCTGGCCGAGGCCGATCCCAGGTGGATCCCGACGCAGACGTGGAAGCTGCGCCACGGCGGCGCCAGCCCGTTCGCCCTCGCCAAGGAGCACTGCAGCGCCCGCCACCTCGCGCAGATGGAGGGCATGTGCAAGGCCGACCTCAGCGTCGTCGTCGAGCGCCGGGGCGCCGGCGAAGGCCATGTCGTCTATGCCCGCCCGACCCTCGGCGACGACGCCACCGACGACTGCCACGCCTACGCCGACTGCATCGCCCGCAACGCCTGGCTCGACCGCCCGACCCCGCTGCCGACCGGCAGCGACACGTACCGCGCGTTCCAGGCCGGTGACATCCGCCTGCCGATGCACGGCACCCGCGAGGAGTGGCAGACCAGCCTGCGCGCCGAGATCGAGGTCGTGTCCGACAACCTCACGGCGCTGCGCCGCCTCGACCTCGCCGACCCGCAGATGCGCCAGAGCCTCGATCTCCAGCAAGACCTGCTCGAGCAGCTCGAGTGGATGGCCTCCCTGTGACCGCGCTGCGCCGCCACCGCCCTCTGTTCGCGGGTCTGGTCGCCGGCCTCCTGGTCGCCGTCGCGCTCACCTGGCTGCTCGACCCGGCCCGCTGGCTGCGCCCCGGCCTCGGCCGCGTCTTCGTCATCGGCACGTGTTCGTACAGCAAGGTCGCGCTCGACATCCTGCGCGCCGACCCCGACGCTCCATTCGTCCCGCTGGTCCTGCCCGCCGACGTCCCCGAGTTCGAGGCCGACGCCTGTGACGTCGCCCGCGCCCGTCTGCGCGAGGGCGGCGCCTTCTGGCTCGCCGTCCTCCCCCGCGACTACGTGTGCCGCCGCCTGCGCGACCTGGCCGCCGTCCGCTTCGCCGGCGAGACCACCGGCGAGGGCTACCCCGCGTGGGTCAGCGCCGGCGGCGAGTTCGTCGGCCTCGGCGTCGACCCGCGCCAGATCGCCGAGCTCGGCCTCACCCCGCCGCCCCCCGTCGTGCGCTTCTGGGTCGAGGGCGGCTACGACCGCGCCCTCGTCGAGTCGCTCGGCTTCACCGTCCCCGAAGGCACCGTGCAGGGCCCGCGCGACCCCTCGCCGATGGCCTCCGCGCCGCAATAGCGGCGCCACGAGCCGCGAGCGCTGGTCGCCGCCCGCATTCCCGCGACATGACGATTCGAGCATGTTCTCTCGCTCATGCCCGAACAGACATTCCCCGAAAGACATGCCCCTCCGGACAGCCGCCGAATCGGCGGCCGATCACCCGCGCTCGAGCGCGTCCGCGGCCCGCAGCGCGACGAAGCTCCAGGCGAACAGCCCCAGGCTGACGAGCACGGCGGCGCGCAGCCCGGTGGCGAGCGCGTAGCAGCCGTGCAGCCCCGCGCAGGCGACGAGCAGGCGCCAGCGCGCGCGTGAGGCTCGTCGCGTCAGCAGCGAGGCGGCGGCCGCGGCGACCGCCGCGAAGTACCCGAGCCACAACCAGCCCGCGGCCGGCACCGCCGGGAGGGCGCCAGCCTGGAGCCCGGCGGCGATCTGCTCGACCACGCTGTGCTGCTCGCACAGGTCGAGCACCGGCAGGGCCGCGCAGGCGAGCCCGAACGGGGCCGCGGCGCCGCGGACGGCCTCGCGCTGCCAGCGGCCCGCGATGTCCTCTCGCCCCGGAGACACGACACCACCCTACTGCGCCCGGCCGGCGAACGCACGCGGAGAGCGCAAATTCGCCCGCGCAGCGACCGATCGCGCCGGCTATCATCGCCGGGATGGCCGAGGCCCACGAAGAAGACGACGACAAGCCGAGCCGGGCGACCCGCATCCTCGCCGCGCCGGTCGAGCCGAAGGCCTCGTTCGCCGCGACCTTCAAGGCGATGTTCCGCGAGCTCTATCCGATCTACAGCGCCTTCGACAAGGACGGCCTGCTGTGCGTCGCGGCCCGCGAGAACGGCAAGCTCGCCGCCTACGTCCACCTGCCGATCCTCAGCGAGCAGGGCGCCTTCGGCGTGATCGGCCGCCACGAGTGCTGCGCGCTCACCCTCCACGACGAGGACATCTCGCTGCGCCACGCGCTCGTGCGCGTCAGCCAGCAGGGCATCGGCGAGGCCCGCGTGCGCCTCATCGACCTCGACTCCTCCAACACCTTCCGCACCGAGGACGGCCAGGTGTGCAAGTCGGTGCTGGCCGAGGGCCCGCTGTTCGTGCACGTGCTCGGCTACCAGCTGTTCCTGTTCCCGACCGGTTCGCTGGCGCCGAGCCGCTGGGACGCCAGCGCCGACGTCACCTGGCAGTCGTTCCCCGAGCGCGTCTACCTCGACCACCGGATCCCCGAGCGGGCCAACCGCGAGCAGCGGCGCCCGCCGGCCGGCCGCGGCCGCCGTCACACCTACATGACGTTGCTCCCGGCCGCCCAGCACCTGCGCGCAAAGCCAGGTGCCGGAGGACATGTCGTCGGGACCATCCTGCTCTCGGCCGAGAACACCCAGATCGCCCACCGCGTCTCGTCCGAGGACCTCGAGCGCGGCATGCTGATCGGCCGCTACGAGCGCTGCCAGCTGGCCGGCGCCAGCCACAGCCTGTCGCGCGTCCACCTGGTCCTGCTGCTCGACGGCGGCGACATCTGGGCCGTCGACACCGCCAGCCTCAACGGCACCATCGTCGACGGCCAGAAGATCAGCGCGATCGTGCTCGACCGCGAGGTCGAGCTCAAGCTGCCCGCCGGCATGGGCATGCGCTGGGTCCCCGAGCACATCCCGCCGTCGTGACGCGCACCGGCCTCGCCGCCCTCGCTCGTTCATCCCCCTGAGCCCCGGCCCGCTCGCCCGCTGCGCCGCGGCTCGGGCGCTCGCTCGCAGCCTGCGCGACGCGTCACGAACCTCGCGCTCCGCTCGAGCAGCGGGCGAGCGCTCTCCGCGGCTCCGCGTGGAACGCGTGCTGGCAGCCGGCGCGGGGTCACCTGCACGCGCGTCGCGGCCTGGTAAGCTTGCGGCCCACGAGGAGCCCGCGCGTGTCCGCCGAAGCCCACCTGTCCTCTTCGCCATCTGGTTTGTCCGCCGACCGACACAGCGGCCTCGACTTCGACGTCGTCGTCCTCGGCTCCGGCCCTGGCGGCGAGGGGGCGGCCATGCTCGCGGCCAAGGCCGGGCGGCGGGTCGCCCTCGTCGAGCGCTACCGGGCGGTCGGCGGCGCCTGCACCCACCTCGGCACGATCCCCAGCAAGGCCCTGCGAGAGGCCGTCCGCGCGCTCAAGAGCGTGCGTCAGAACCCGCTGTTCGCCGACCTCGTCGCCGGTCGCGTCATCACCTTCCCGCAGCTCCTCACCGGCGCGCGGCGGATCATCGACAGCCAGGTCGAGCTGCGCCGCGGCTTCTACCACCGCAACCACGTCGAGGTCTTCACCGGCCACGCGCGCTTCGCCGACCCGCACACCATCGAGGTCGAGGAGCCCGGCGGCGCCCGCCCGCGCCTGCACGCCGGCGGCATCGTCATCGCCACCGGCTCGCGCCCCTACCGTCCGCCCGACGTCGACTTCCGCCACCCGCGGATCTTCGACAGCGACACGATCCTCGGCCTCGGCCACCACGGCCTCGAGCGGCCGCCGCAGTCGATCACCATCTACGGCGCCGGCGTCGTCGGCTGCGAGTACGCCTCGATCTTCCGCGGCCTCGAGATGAAGGTCAACCTCGTCAACAACCGCGACAAGCTGCTCGCCTTCCTCGACGACGAGATCATCGACGCGCTCTCCTACCACCTGCGCGACCAGGGCGTGCTGATCCGCCACAACGAGACCTACGAGCGCATCGAGCCGCTGCCCGACGGCGTCGTCGTCCACCTCAAGTCGGGCAAGAAGCTGCGCAGCGACATCTTGCTGTGGGCCAACGGGCGCACCGGCAACACCCACGACATGGGCCTCGACACCATCGGCATCGTGCCCAACGGCCGCGGCCAGATCGACGTCGACGACGTCTACCGCACCCGCGTCCACCCGCACATCTACGCCGTCGGCGACGTCGTCGGCCCGCCGAGCCTCGCCTCCGCCGCCTACGACCAGGGGCGCTTCGCCATGACGCACCTGCTCCACGGCGAGTGCGACGCGCGGCTCGTCAAGGACATCCCGACCGGCATCTACACCGACCCCGAGATCAGCTCGGTCGGCCGCACCGAGCGCGAGCTGACCCAGGAGGGCGTGCCTTACGAGGTCGGCCACGCCCTGTTCCGCAACCTCGCCCGCGCCCAGATCACCGGCATCCGCGTCGGCGTGCTCAAGCTGCTGTTCCACCGCGAGACCCTGCAGATCCTCGGCGTCCACTGCTTCGGCGATCAGGCCGCCGAGATCATCCACATCGGCCAGGCGATCATGGCCCAGGCCGGCGAGGCCAACAACCTGCGCTACTTCATCAACACCACCTTCAACTATCCGACCATGGCCGAGGCCTACCGCGTCGCCGCCCTCAACGGCTACAACCGCGTGTTCTGAGGCCTCGGCGCCGCTCGAACACCTCGCCACCGTCGCCGCGCTCGAGGCCCCGAGCACGACCTGCGAGCCGCGAGATCGGCGCTGCACCTCGCCGGCCTCGCCACGCCCGGGCGCCCCTCTTCCTGCTGCCCTCGCGCCAGGTCGCGGCCCGGGCCGCGATCGAATTCGCGCTCCTCGCGGAGGCTGTCTCTTCGGACATCTGATTCCGACCCGCGAACCACGCTACCCTTCGCCCCGCCGTGCCCGCCCGTCTCGTCGCCCTCCCGCTCCTGCTGGTCCTCGGATGCGCTCACAGCCCAGCCCCGCCGCCGGGGCCGCGGACGCTGGCCGGGCGCGCGCAGATCCAGCGAGCCGAGGCGACGGTGGACCTGACGTTGCGATACGAATTGCGCGAGGGTCGGACGCTCGAGATCTCCGCCGAGCTGCACGGCGGCGGCAGCGGCAGCGTCGGCGCCGTCGCCGTCGAACTGCGGCCTGACGGCTTCGAGCTCGCCGGCCCCGCGAGCTGGACGGCGGAGGTCGCTGCCGGAGAGACCGCGAGCAACACCTGGCCGCTGCGGCCGGCGCAGGAGGGCATCGCGCGGGTCGAGGTCCGCCACGGCCTCGCGGGCGGCGAGCTCGACGGCAGCACGACGGCCGCCTTCCGCGTCAGCGCCGACGCCATCCGCCTGTGCGCCACCGCCGACTGCGCCGCCGAGGCGCCCTGACCGGCCCTGAACGCCACTTTCACGAAGCGAGATCGCGCAGGGAGTTTTCCCCGGGCCGGTCTGTTATCCTGTCGGAGTCGGGGACCCCAGAGTCATGACTGAACAACGCGAGTACGCCGCCCGCACCAACCTTCACGCGTTTTATTCTCACAGTCAGCTCTTGATCGTCGCCGAGGGCGAGCTGCCGTCGACCGAATACGAGATCGACATCGGCCACCAGGCCGGCGAGGGCATCCCGACCTTCGCGCTCACGCACCGCCCGCGGGCCACCGCCGCCGAGACGCCGCCGAAGGCCACGCCGTTCCGCTACGGCGAGATCTTCAGCATCGGCCGTCCGCCCGACTTCATCCGCGTGCGCCACAAGGAGGGCCTCGACGACGTGAACGTCGAGTTCACGCGCGACGACCTCGTCGACATCGTCCTCAGCCTCAGCGGCGGCGACGTCGAGGTCACCCTGCCCGACAACGACGGCGATGCGGGCGGCCCGATCCCGCCCCCGCCGCCGTCCGGCTTCGACACCCAACCGCCGACCCTCGAGAGCGCCGCGCCGGTCGAGTCGCGGCCGCTGACCGCCAGCGAGAAGGCCGGCATCCTCGGCGACATCGCCGTCCGCTACCGCGAGGCGATCGGCTACTCGAACAAGCTCTCGTTCGACGAGGCCTTCGCCGACGCGCTCAAGAAGTTGCCGCCGCCCTCGGTCAAGTTCCCCGACATGCTCGAGACGGTCGAGGTCGTGCAGATCGGCGCGAGCTTCGGCGGCATCGCCGGGTTCCGCCGCCTCGAGGTCCGGATCCGCGCCTACCCCGATTGACCTGCTTGCATGTGCACGGGCCGCGCGAAAAGAGAGCCTTTTCAGGCTCCGCGGCCCTGTGGTAGGAAGCTGTTCGTGCCTCGTGGTCCAGTCACAGGAGGGCAGGTCTAGCTCGCTGCTCTGCAGCGGGGCGGCGTTGCGCCGCCCGAGCGTCTTCCCCACCGTCCATCACAAGGAAGGCTATTCCAGAACGTCGCTGATCGTCCGTACCCCATACGGGCCGCGACGGGCTGGTACAACCTCGCCAATCGTGGTTCCGTGCGCGGCCCGTATGGGGTACGGACGGCGAGTTCAGTGAGCCTTCCATGTCCCAGGTCTTGAGGTAGACCCTCCACAACTGGTCACGATGCACGCACGGCCGAGGAGCGACGAGCTCCCCGGCCGTCGCTTTTTCTGGTACTGTCCCCCTCGTGCTGCGCGCGCGCGAAGGAGGTCAGGTCTAGCTCGGTGCTCTGCACCGGGGCGGCGTTGCGCCGCCCGAGCGTTCTTCACGCCATTCATCACAAGGAAGGCTGTTCCAGGATTCACTGATCGCCGAGGTACCGGTCGCATCGCGACGGGCTGGTTCAACCTCGCCGATCGGGGTTCCGTGCGCGATGCGACCGGTACCTCGGCGGTGAATCCAGTGAGCCTTCCATGTCCCAGGTCATGAGGTAGAAAGCTCCGCCGCCGCGCCCAGCACATGCGGCCCCGACGACCTCCCCGCCGCGTGCGGCCCGGTCCTCGGGGCCGCGGCTTTTGGTCGCCGGGCGCGCTCGTAGACGCGTTCGCTTGACATCCCGGCGAGTCGGCGTGATCCCAGGAACATGGGCACCGCTCCACCGTCGCGGGCTCCGCGAGAACGCGCCCGCCGCGCCCTACGCGTGGCGCTCGCCCTCAATCTCGCGTTCCTCGGCCTCGAGACGGTCATCGCCTTCGTCAGCGGCTCGCTGGCGCTGCTGTCCGACGCCGCGCACATGGTCAGCGACGTCGCCGCCCTCGCGCTCGCCCTGCTCGCCTCCGAGTTCGCCCTGCGTCCGGCCGTCCAGGGCCGCACCTACGGGTTCGCCCGCGCCGAGGCCCTCGGGGCCTTCGCCAACGCCCTGTTCCTCGCGTTCGCCTGCGCCCTCATCGTCCACAGCGCGATCGCCCGCCTCACCAGCGGCGACACCCACTTCGAGCCCGAGCCCGTCCTCGTCGTCGGCACCGCCGGCCTCGTCGTCAACCTCGCCTCGGCCTGGTACCTCGCCCGCACCGGCGGCGACAACATCAACATCCGCGGCGCCCTGATCCACATGCTCGCCGACGCCCTCGGCTCGCTCGGGGCGATCGTCGCCGCCGTGCTCGCCTCGATGTGGGCGCTCCACGCCGCCGACTCGATCCTCAGCCTCGGGATCGCCGTCCTCGTCCTCTTCAGCGCCTGGGGCGTCCTGCGCGACGCCACCCGCGCCCTCCTCGACTTCGCCCCGACCGATCTCCCGCAGGAGCGCGTCGAGGCCGAGCTGCGCGGCCTCGCCGGGGTGTCGGAGATCCACGAGCTCCACCTGTGGAGCGTCGGCGGCTCGCCGGTGCTCACCGCTCACCTGGTCCCGGAGCCAGGTGTCGCCCCCGGCGACCTGCTGGCCCGCGCCGAGCACGTCCTGCGCGAGCACCTCGGCGTCGTCCACACCACCCTGCAGATCGACGACCCCGGCCCCTGCGCCCAGCGCCAGTGCCCGCTGTTCGACGAGCAGCTGGCCCGGGTCCGCACCCACGCGCACAGCCACGGCCACGGCCACGGCCACGCGCACTGAAGCTCGCCGGTCGCTCGCGCGGGCCCGTCACTCCCCGGAGGTCCTCGGGGACATGTCCTTCGCGCAAGGACGGAAGGGACATGTCCCTTCCGCCATGCTCCGACCCGTCGGCGCCCCCGTGACCGCCCCTTCCGGGCTCCGCTCACGCGGCCAGCGCCGCCCGGCTCAGAAGCCGATCTGCTTGCACGTGCAGCCGGCCACACCGGGCCCGCACTGCATCGGCGGGGCCGGGTTGGCGTCGCTGACCGACAGCGGGACGTAGCGGTCGGGCGACTGTGTGTGACCGTCGATGCGGGTCCACACCTGGGCGGCAGGCTCGAGGTCGTTGACGGCCGTCGCGTCCGCGTTGGTGATGAACGGCACCAGCAGCTTGTCGTCGGGGTAGCCGAAGCTCGTCAGCCCCTCGCTGAGGCCGTAGTGCGGGCCGATGTACTTGCAGCCGGCCTCGTTGAACTTGGCGAACACGTCGCTCGGGCAGTTGCTGCCGGTCGCCTCGCGGTAGTACTGCAGGAACGCGATCTCGCAGCCCACGCCGCCGGTGCAGCGGACCAGGTAGCGCCAGCCGAGCTTCTTGGGGTCGATGCACGGGTGCACGCACGGGTTCCAGCTGATCGGCAGTCCGTCGCCGGGGCGCAGCTTGTCGGCGTAGCACACCTCGCCGCGGAAGAACGGCAGCACGAAGGTCGACAGGTCGCCCGAGCCCTCGCCCGTGCAGTCCTCGGGCGCGTCGCAGGTCGCCGGCGGGCCGGTGGTCGCCGTCGGGTCCCAGCCGGTCGTCTGCGACGTCTCCCCCGTCGTCGACGTCGTCCCGTCGGTCCCGCCCGAGTTGCTGTCGCTCATGCTGCCCTCGCCGCTGGTCGTCGGCACGGCCGTGGTCGTCGGCACGTCCGCCGTCGTCGACTCGGTCGTGCTGCCGGTCGCGTCGGTCCCGGTCCCGGTGGCAGACGCCGACTCGGACACCGTGTTGAGAGCGGCGGTCACCATCTCGTAGTTGTCCTGGCAGCCGACCGCCGCCGTGAGGGCGAGGGCCGGGAGCCAGGCCGTGCGCGGCCAGGGTTGAAGCATGGGCATGGTCGTCAGTGTAGAGGCTCGCCCCGCGGCGAGCGACCTCCCGGCCGCGCGGCCTGCGCTGCCGGCTCGCACGTGCGTGGTCCCGCGCACGGTCGTCGCGCCCGCGGCGCCTGCATCGCCCCTCGCACCCGGCGCGCGGCTTCGGCAAGCTTCGCGCATGTTCGACCTGCGCATGTGGATCCGGGCGCTGCAGATCATCCCGCGGCTCAGCAAGGACGAGTGGGACCGCCTCGACGTCGTGAGTCGCTGGCTCGTCGCCACCCGGGCCGCCGTGTTCGTCATGACGATCGTGTCCGGCGGCATCGGCGGGATCCTGGCCGCGCGCGACGGTCATTTCTCCGGCCTGAACTTCCTCGCCTGTCTGATCGGACTGGTGTTCGCCCACGCCACCAACAACCTCGTCAACGACCTCACCGATCATCTTCAGGGCGTCGACAAGGGCAACTACTTCCGCGCCCAGTACGGCCCGCAGCCGCTCGAGCACGGCCTCATGAGCGTGCGCGACGTCCTGCGCTACACCGTGATCACCGGCGCGATCGCGCTGGCCGCGGGCGTGTGGCTGATCGCCGCCACCGGCACAACCGCGCTCGGCCTCATGCTCGCCGGCGTCGTGTTCGTGCTGTTCTACACCTGGCCTTTGAAACACATCGGCCTCGGCGAACCGACCGTGCTCCTGGTGTGGGGCCCGCTGATGGTCGGCGGCACCTACCTGTGCACCGCCGGCCAGTGGAGCTGGGACGCCGCGCTCATCGGCACCGCCTACGCGCTCGGACCGACGGCCGTGCTGTTCGGCAAGCACACCGACAAGCTCACCGCCGACCGCGCCAAGGGCATCTTCACCTTGCCGGTGCTGCTCGGCGAGTCGCTCGCGCGCCGCTGCGTCACCGTCATGCTGGTCGCGCAGCTGCTCGCCGTGGTCGCCCTGGTGTGGACGGGCGCGCTCGGCTGGCCGCTCCTGATCGTGCTCGCCGCCCTGCCGATGCTGCGCGACACCGCCGCCGTGTTCGCCCGCCCGCGCCCCGAGACCTGCCCGCCCGAGTTCCCGAAGTCGATCTGGCCGACCTACCTGGTCGCCTACGCCTTCCGCTACAACCGCCGCTTCGGCCTGCTGTTCTTGCTGGGCCTGCTGATCGAGCTCGCGCTGTCGTGACCGAGGGCGGCCTCGAGTCGAGGCGAGACGTGCGAAGGGGCTGAATCGGTCCGGCCGGACCGCTTCAGCCCCTCGTCACATTCACGCGCCTGTTTCAGCTCGCCGCGCGCCGAACCGAGCCGAGCCGATCAGTTCGGTGCGTCCGCGGCCGGGGGCGTCGAGTCGGCGGGCGCCGGCGCGGGCTCGCTTGCGGCGGGGGGCGTCGAGCCGCCCGGAGCGGCGACCGGGGTCGAGCCGGTCGACGGCGTACAGATCGGCGGCTCGGTCGCGGCCTCCTGGACCTTGTTGGCGACCTGATAGCAGCCCCACACGACCTCGAGCTCGCGGCACGACCCGGGGTTGAGCTCGATGAACTTGGCCGCCCGCCCGCGCGCGTCGGGCGACGGTCCGACGTCGGGCCCGACCCACTGGAGCTGCAGGCGACCGAGGATCTCCTTCGTCAAGCCGACATTGATGCTCTCGCGCGCGGCCGCGTTGGTGACGCATTGATTGTAGTCGACGATGTTCTGCAGCACGCAGACGTTGCCCTCGGACAGCACGTAGCCCGACTCGCAGCCCCCGGGGCTTTTGGTGCCCTCGCTCTTGCAGGCGACGGCGGACAGGGCGGCGGAGGACACGGCGATGACGGCGAGGGTACGGAGCATGGGGGGCCTCTTCGTTGCGGCCGATTGTATGCCACAGGGGTCCGCGCGCCGCACGAAATTCGCCGCGGCGCGGAAATTCGCGACCGCGTTCGCGAAAACCCGCGTCCCGGGCTATCGTAGGAGCGATGGGCGAGTCCTCCGACCTGTACTTCCGTCAAGTGCCGATCGGGCCGATGGCCAACTTCATCTACTTCATCGGCAGTCGCACCACGCGGACCTGCGTCGTCGTCGATCCCGCGTGGGACACCGACGCGCTCGTGCGCCTCGCCGAGGCCGACGACATGAAGATCGTCGGCGCGCTCGTGACTCACTATCACCCCGACCATTGCGGCGGCGGCATGATGGGGTTCCGCGTCCCCGGCGGAGTCGCCGAGCTGATCGGCCGCGTCGACGCCCGGATCCACGTCCACAAGCTCGAGGCCGACGGGCTCAAGCAGGTCACCGGCGTCAGCGAAGGCGACCTCGTGCGCCGCGAGGGCGGCGATCGCATGGCGATCGGCGACGTCGAGATCACGTTCATCCACACACCCGGCCACACCCCCGGCAGTCAGTGCTTCCTCGTCCGCGATCGCCTCGTCGCCGGCGACACGCTGTTCGTGGATGGCTGCGGGCGGGTCGACCTCCCGGGCGGCGACGCGCAGCAGATGTACGAGAGCCTGACCGGGCCGCTGGCGGCGCTGACCGACGACGTCGTCCTTTATCCGGGCCACAACTACGGTCCGACCCCGACGAGCCCCCTGGGTACGCAACGGAAGACCAACCGCTACTTGCGGATCCGCTCGCGCGACGACTGGCGGCGGTTGATGGGTCGCTGAGCGGTGGCGCGCGATGGACGGCGCGGCGCGTCGTTGTACGATCCCGAGTTCGCGGCCTCGGGCTGCCGCGTCGGGCTTCGGTAGGATGGGCGCGTGAACGTACAACCTTATGGCCGTCCCGGAGATCGCCGCGTGTATCCACGGGTGGCGTGCACGCTCGTGTGCACCGTCGCCAACGTCGGCAGCGGCCGGGTGCTGAACGTCTCCGACGGCGGGGCCTTCGTCGCGTTGCCCGATCAGCACGCGCATCTGCCGAGCCAGCTCCAACTGTCGGTCGCGCTGCTCGGCAGCGACCAGGCCGTCGACGTCTCCGCACGTGTCGTCCGAGTGGCCGCACTGTCGCCCCACGGCCTCGGGGTCGGACTTCAGTTTCAGGACCTCAGCGAGGCCGCCGCCGAGCAGATCCACCGCTATGTCCTCGGTCGCCTGCTGGCGGAGATCGCCGAGATCATGGAAGATCAGCCGCGCCACATCGACCCGCGCAACGTGCAGGTCATCAGCGGCGTCGCCTCCGTCGCCAACACCTTGCGCGACATGCTCGCCGAGGGGCCCGTGCCCGGCCTGCTGTTTCAGCGCGACGTCGGCGAGCTCGTCGACCTGCAGCTGTTCCAGGTCGGCGGCGCCGCGATCCTCGTGCAGCTGCGCGACGCCGCGGCGCGCTTGCCGGCCGTCGGCGATCACGTCCACTTCACCTTGACGCGCGGCACATTCAACGCTCACGCGCACTCGCAGGTGCTCGACCGCAGCGGCGCGCGCGTCACCCTCGAGGTGCCGGCCAACCTGACGCGCTTCGAGCTGCGGCGCTCGCAGCGGCGCTCGCCCGGCCCGCAGGAGATGTTCGTCTCGATCCCGCTGCCGTATCCTCCGGGCAAGAAGCTGCGGCGCGAGGTGCTCGACATCTCGGCCACCGGCCTCGCCTTCAGGATGCGGCCCGACGAGGCGCTGCTGCTGCCCGGCACGCCGCTGCGCGAGGTCGTGGTGTCCGGCGCCAACGGCGACGGCGAGACGCGCAAGACCGGGCAAGTCATGCACGTCACGCCGGTCGAGGGCGAGGCCGGCGCCGTCGAGTACCTGCGGGTCGGCCTCGACTTCGGCATCGCCGACGAGGCCTTCAACAAGGGCGTCCGGCCGCGCGGCGCCGCCGAGAAGAAGTCGCTCGGCTTCGTCGAGAAGATGGGCCTCTTGATCGGCCGCCTGATCCCGCGCAAGTCGACGCCGCCGAGCGGGTCCGGCGCGGGCGGGGTCGAGGTCGTGCGCTACCCCAACCGGCGGCGCGAGGACATCGTCGCCATCCTCAACACCACCCCGCGGGGCGACGGTCGCAAGCTGCTCGCGCCGGTGATCATCATCCCGCCCGCGCACTCGAAGCGCAAGGAGTCGACCTCCGGCCTCGCGCTCACGCTGGTCGAGAACTTCGCCCGCCGCCGCCAGGACGTCGTGGTGCTGCGGTTCGACGGCGTGCGCAACATCGGCGAGAGCTACAAGGACCCCGACTGCCGCGAGCACGGGCGCGAGGCCATGCGCATGTCGCTGTCGCAGGCCGTCGACGACATCTCGGCCACGCTCGACTACGTCTACGACAACCCGATCTTCGCGCCGACGCAGGTCGTGCTGGTCTCGTTCAGCCTGCAGGGCGTCGTCGGCCGGCGCGCCGTCTTCAACGACAAGGGCCGGCGCATTCACTACTGGCTCGGCATCAACGGCGCCCCCGCGGCCCAGGAGGTCATCCGCAACGCCTCGGGCGGCGTCGACTACGTGTCGCAGCACGCCAGCGGCAAGCTGAGCGGCATCGCCAACATCCTCGGCGTCACCGGCGACATCGACCACTTCTGCGCCGATCTCCTGCGCGAGGGCCTCGCGTTCATGGCCGACGCCAAGCGCGAGATCGCCGAGATCCCGATCCCCGTGACCTGGCTGCTCGGCCGCTACGACGCGTGGATCGATCCGGCCACCATCCGCGAATTCATGGCCGTGGCCGCGCCCGGCTCGCGCGAGCTGGTCGAGCTCGACTGCGGCCACATGCCGCTGTCGAGCGTCGAGGCGCTGTCGCTGTTCCACACCGCGGTGCGCCAGATCTGGCGCTTCCTGTTCCGCGAGGACATCGAGCCCATCACCCCCGACCCGCGCGAGCTCGTGCGCGCCCGCAACGCCGAGTGGCGGCGGGTGCCGAAGAGCCCCCTGCCCGACCGGCGCCGCTACTGGCACGAGTACCTGCTCGGCGACAGCAGCTCGAAGCTCGCCTACGACGTCCTCAACGCCTGCGACGAGTACAACGAGTTCATCGACCGCGAGCTCGAGCTGCTCGACGTCCGCGGCGAGCACGTCGTCTGCGACCTCGGGTGCGGCACCGGCAACCTGTCGGCCCGGCTGCTGCGCCGCCGCGGCGCCCGGGGCCGGCCCCCGTGCGCGCGCCTGAACCTCGTCGACTTCGTGCCGGGCGCCCTCGACGAGGCCGAGCGCAAGCTCCGCGCGCTGGCCGAGGAGCGCGGGCTCGCGCTGCCCGACGTCGCGCGCCACTGCGTCAACGTCGACATCAGCCCGGTGCGCACGCTCCGGCGCTTCCTCGCAGGAGAACTCTACGGCTACGACGCGCTCCGGGGCATCATCAAGGGTCTCACGGGTTACTCGATCGACATGTGGAAGGCGGCGGAGGACTGGCGGCTGCACGACGTCTTGCGCGGGCGGGAGCTCGACAAGCAGGACCTCGCGTACCTCGGGGCCGCCTTGCCGGCGGACGAGCAGGACGTCGTCCTCGACTTCAACCGCATGACCCGATGGCTGCGCGGGCGGCTGGGGCCCGCCGACCTCGTGCGCGACGCGCGGGCCCGCTTCGAGCGCGGCCAGGCGCCGGCGATCGACGAGCTGCAGCTCGCTCGCCTGTCCATTCGGCCAGGCGATCAGGTCGAGCGCCTGCCGTTCGGCGACGCCACCTTCGACCGCGTCGCCTGCAGCCTGGTGCTCAGCTACCTGAGCAACCCGATCGAGGTCCTGCGCGAGCTCCACCGCGTCGTCCGCCCGGGCGGGCGGATCGTCGTGTCGACCATGCAGCCCGACTTCGACATGAGCCGGATCTACCAGAACCTGCTGCACCGGCTGCAGAGCGACCCCAACATGCCGTTGCCGCCGGGCGTCGACCGCGGCACCTTCCTCCGCGACGTGCGGGCCTTCCTGAGCAGCGCCGCCTTCCTCTCGATCCTCGCCGAGGAGGGCCAGTTCGCCTTCTTCTCGCGCGAGGAGCTGACCATGATGGTCGAGCGCGCCGGCTTCCGCCGCGTCGAGACCGTCACCGCCTTCGGCGACCCGCCGCAGGCCATCATCGCCGTGGGCCATCGATGAGCGCGAGCGACCTCCCCGCCATCAGCGAGACCACCTTGTCGCGCGACGAGGGCTTCGCCGCGCGCGTGCGGGAGGACGTCGCGGCCGGCTACCGCCGCGTCACCTACCTCGGCATCGCCTTGATGCTCGGCTTCGGCGTGCTCGACATCATCAGCGTCCACGACCCGGGCCTGGTCGCCAAGTTCTTCGCCATGCGCCTGGCGCTGGCGCTGGTGATGATCGCGCTGCTCAAGCTCAGCCAGCGCCCGGCGTATCAGCGCTACGTCGAGGGCATCTGCGGCCTGGCGATGTACCTCATCGGCTCGTTCATGGGCCTGATGAGCGCGCTCAACCTCGGCCACAAGAGCCACTACTACGCCGGCATCACCCTCACGCTGATCGCCGTCGGCGTGTTCGTCCCGATCGGCCCGCTGCACGTCCTCGTCACCTCGACGGCGGTCTACTTCACCTTCGTCGCCCTGCTGTTCGCGCTCGACCCGGTGCCGCTGGCCGAGTGGGACTGGACCGTGTTCGCGGCCAACAGCATCTTCCTGATCTCGACCGCCACCACCGTCACCGTCGGCGCCTACTTCAACCGGCGCCTGCGCCGGCGCCTGTTCGACGCCGCGTTCGCGCAGCAGCAGACCAACGAGGAGCTGCGCAGCGTCTACGAGCGGATCACCCACAGCTACCAGGAGGTCTCGGAGAAGAACCGCGAGATCGAGGAGGCCTACCGGGCCAAGAGCCAGTTCCTCGACAACATGTCGCACGAGCTGCGGACCCCGCTGACCTGCATCCTCACCCCGCTCGAGGGCCTGCTGGCGGGCAACGCCCGCGGCGAGGTGCGGCAGGTGTTCGAGGACATGCACACCGCCACCCGCCAGCTCTACGACCTCATCAACGACCTGCTCGACTACTCGAAGTACGGCGCGCGCGACCAGCCGCTCGCGCGCGACCCGGTCGACCTGCGCGCCGTCGTCGACGAGCACGTCAAGGCGTTCGGCAGCACCGCGCGCCAGCGCAAGCTGGTCCTGCAGTGGGAGCCGCCGCCCGAGCCGGTGGTTGTGCTCGGCAGCCCGCGCGAGCTCGGCAAGGTCGCGCGCAACCTGATCAGCAACGCCGTCAAGTTCACCCCCGCCGGCGGCCGCGTCACCGTCGACGTCGCCGTCGTCGGCGAGCGCGTGCGCCTGTCGGTGCGCGACACCGGCATCGGCATGAACGAGTCGATCAAGGCCAAGCTGTTCACCCCGTTCTTCCAGGGCGACGCCACCTCGACGCGCGCCTTCGAGGGCACCGGCATCGGCCTCGCGCTGGTCAAGACGATCGTCAACCGCCACGACGGCGAGGTCGTGGTCGAGAGCAGCCCCGGGCGCGGCACCACCATGACCGTCGAGCTGCCGAGCCGCCCGCTCGACCCGACCGAGCTGGTCGGCATGGCCCCGGCGCAGCCGGCCCCCGGCGAGTCGATGCTCGCCATACCTGTCCCCGAGGACATCCTCGGCGCGCCGGCGATGAGCATGACGCGGATCGAGCGCCTGCCGCCGATCGAGCGCGTCGAGCTGCTCGACCCGGCCGCGCCGACCCCCGACCTGTCGTTCCCCGGCATCGCGCCGCTGCTCGGCGAGCACCTGCTGGCCGCCCAGGGCGAGCGCAGCCGGATCCTCGTCATCGACGACCACCCCGAGATCGTCCGCGTCATCGAGCGCCTGCTCGCCCCGCAGCACGACGTCTACACCGCCAGCAACGGCGAGGAGGGCCTGCAGAAGGTCCGCGACGTCAAGCCCGCGCTCGTCATCTCCGACGTCATGATGCCCAAGCTGTCCGGCTTCCAGCTGGTCGAGCAGCTGCGCAAGGACCCGGAGACCGAGCGCCTGCCGGTGCTGCTGCTGACCGCCCGCGCCGACGGCCGCGACCGGATCCGCGGCCTCCGCCGCGGCGCCAGCGACTACCTCGTCAAGCCGTTCTTGCCCGAGGAGCTCAAGGCGCGCGTCAGCAACCTGCTGCGGGCCCAGCACTACGAGTCGTACCTGACCCGCCTCAACGAGGAGCTGGCGACCAAGAGCAGCTCGCTCGAGACGCGCGTGCACGGCTTCTTCATCGACACCGTGCGCACGCTGGTCGCCGCGATCGACGCCAAGGACTTCTACACCGGCGGCCACTCCGAGCGCGTCAGCTACTTCGCGGTGCGGATCGCCGAGCACATGAAGCTCGCGCGGCCGCTGCTCCGCACCATCGAGCTCGGGGCCCTGCTGCACGACGTCGGCAAGATCGGCATCCCCGACAAGGTGCTCAACAAGCCCGGCGCGCTCACCCTCGAGGAGATCGAGGTCATCCGCCAGCACACCGTGCTCGGCGGCAAGATCCTCGAGAAGTCGCCCGAGCTGGCCGAGCTGCGGCGCTTCGCCCTGCACCACCACGAGCGCTGGGACGGCACCGGCTACCCCGACCGCCTGCGCGGCGACGACATCCCGCCGAGCGTGCGCGTCGTCAGCGTCGCCGACTGCTGGGACGCCATGGTGTCCGACCGCATCTACCGCAGCGGCATGGAGCCGCGGGTCGCCGCCGAGAAGGTGAGCAAACTTGGCGGCAGCCAGTTCGATCCGGCGGTCGTCGAGGCGATGATGGAGATCTGGCCCGAGCTCGAGCTGCCGCCGAACTTGCGGCCGCTGAAGCCGAGGACGAGCCCGGTGGAGAATCGCCAGGGGCCGCGCGTCAGCGAGTGCGGCGAGGTCTACGAGGTCCACAACTGACGCGCCTTGGCCGCCTGTGGATCGGGGGCCGCATGCGTACGCGGCTGCGCAGCGAGGCGGCGCCTCCGCAGCACGGTGACAAACGGCCGCGGCCGGTTACAATCGCCGCCCTGTGACCTCTTCCATCGATCGGATGCGAGCGGCGTGGCGCTTCTTCCTCAACGGCTGGCGCGACTGGGACCAGACCGCCTCTTTCGTGCCGAGCTCGCGTTTCCTCGTCGACGCCCTCGTGCAGGGCGCCGACCTCGGCCGGGCCCGCAGCGTGGTCGAGCTCGGCACCGGCACCGGCACCGTCACCGAGAAGCTGCTCGCGGCGATGCGGCCCGACGCCCGCCTGTACGGCGTCGAGATCGACGGCCCGCTGCTCCAGGCGACCGCGCGGCGGCTGCCCGATCCGCGGCTCGTCGCCATCCACGGCAGCGCCGCCGACCTCGCCGAGCACCTGGCCGACGCCGGTGAGCACGGCAAGGTCGACGCCATCGTCTCGTGCCTCGGCATGAGCCTGCTGCCGCCCGAGCTGCGCGACGCCATCGTCGACAGCGCGGCGCGGGTGCTCGCGCCCGGCGGCGTGTTCGTACAGTACGGCTACTTGCACGCGCACGTGATCGTCTACAGCACCACGCGCGGCTTCTCGCAGTTTCACCTCGGCCGCTACCTCGGGCGTTACTTCGCCGAGCAGCGGCGCCAGATCGTCGTGCCCAACATCCCGCCGGCCGAGGTGCTGGTGTGCCGCGGCTCGCTGCCGCGGGACATCTCGGCCGCCGCTTGATCCAGCCGCGAGCGGGCGCCCGTCACGGTTTTGTCGCGGCTGTCTCGGCTTCGTCTTCGCCGTCCGGTTCGCCCCCACGGGCTCTGCGGCCGCCAGTGCGCGAACCGTTGCGCACCTGCACAGAGCTTCAGGATCCTCGGCTGCACCGGGCCCTCGAACGTTGCACGGGGGTCGGCTTCGGTGTATCGCTGCCCCGCGTGCAGAGCTTCGATCATTACTTCCAGGCGACGTACGACCGCGTCGCCGAGCACTACGACGACCTCTGGAGCCCCAACGTCAAGACGCCCAACGACCGGCTCACGCGCGACCTGCACCTCCGCCGCGGCGAGCGCCTGGTCGACCTCGCGTGTGGCAGCGGCGCCGCCACCTTGCCGATGATGCGGCTGATCGCCCCCGGCGAGACCGTCGCCGTCGATCCCTCGGAGAACATGCTGCGCCTCGCCGTCGAGCGCGCCGCCGAGGAGGGCCTGCACCTGCTGCCCGTGCGCTCGAAGGCCGAGGACTTCATCGCCGACGCGCCGGCCCACTCCTTCGACATCGTGTCGATGCGGTTCGCCCTCGCCTACCTCGACTGGCCGCGCGTGCTGCCGACGCTCGGTCGCCTGGTCCGCCCCGGCGGTCGCGTCGGCCTGCTCACCAGCCTGGCCACCAGCGCGCCGCAGGCGATGGCGACCTACCACAAGTTCGCCGAGCACCTCGAGCTCGACACCGTCGCCGAGCCGCCGACCCCGCGCCAGATCGACCCCGTGCTCGACCTGCTCGGCCGCGGCGGCCTCCACATCGACACCTGCTGGCAGCACAATTTCCGCCTGTGGTTCAAGACCGGCGTCGACGCCACCCGCTGGCTGATCGACACCGGCTACATCACGCACCCGGCCCTGTCCGCGCTCGAGGGCGAGATCAAGGACGCCATGATCGAGCTGTTCGGCTCGCACCTCGAGGACGGCTACCGCGAGGACGAGGGCGTGCCGCTCGACTTCTTCTTCGCCGGCGTCATCGCCCGCCGCTGACCTGTGCCCGGGGAGCGGCCGCTCGCCTGCCCCGAAGAACAGCCTGTCCGTGAGGACAGGTGACATGTCCCTCCAGCCAGCCCGCACGCCGGCTCGCTCGACCGCCGCGCCCGCACCGCCGGCGCATGTCCGCGGAGACAGGGGACGCCGCGCCTGCTTCGCCGGCGGCCGCGGCTCGCGTACCATCCCCGGCATGGCTCTCTCCGCCCGCGGCCAGCGGATCCTCGGCACCCTCGCGGCCGTCTTCGTCGGCGTCGTGATGCTGCTCGCCGGGCTCGACCGCCAGGAGTTCCGCTGCGACCGCGCGACCGCCGACTGCCGCCACACCGCCGGCCTCCTCGGGTTCGAGCGCACGACCCAAATCTCGCTCGACGCGATCGCCGATCACCGGTTCGACAGCCACGACAGCCGCGCCGGTCGCCGCGGCGTCACCGTGCTCCTCGATCGCAGCGGCCGCGAGCTGCCGGTCGGCCTCGCCGACGAGACCACCGCCCGCGCCAGCTACGACGCGCTGCACGCCTTCTTCCAGGGCGAGCGAGCGGACGTCGCCGTCACGACGGGGCCCGGCTGGTGGCTCGTCGCGCTCGGCCTCGTCGTCCTGATCCTCGGACCGTGGCTCGTGCGGCCCGGCGCTCGCGCGCGCGCGGCCGCGCCGGTCGACGCGCCGAGCCGCCGAGGCGCCCACGCCCCCCTCATCGCGCTCGGCGTCGGCGTCCTCGTCCTCGTCGGTCTGTCCGCCTCGATCCTCACCTCGCGCACCCAGGGCTCGCTCGCGCTGCGCTGCACCCAGCGCTGCGACATCGGCGGCGGCAGCTGCATGCCCGGCGGCGAGATGGTGCTCACCCTCGCGCCCGGCGAGCACGAGGTGCGCGTCTTCAACCCCGACGCTCCGGCCGAGCCGATCGTCCGCCGCGTCACCGTCGTGCGCGGGCAGGTCACTCACTTCGAGTGTGCGCGCTGACGAGCGGCCACGCGCGGGTGCGGCTGGGCCCGTCGCCGCCGCCCCCGCAGTCGTTTCTGTGGAAGCATCACCGCATGTCCGAGGACACCAGCGCGCCCGCCACTGCCCTCGAGCTCGTCGGTCAACACCGCGTCGAGCTCCGCCGCGACGACGCCGTCGACACCCTCGAGCTCATCGGCCGCGACGGCAAGCTCGTGCTGGCGATCGAGGTCCGCGAGTCCGGCCCGCTGCTCCGCTTCGAGGGCGCCGGCCTCACGCTGCGCGCCGCCGGCGAGCTGGTGCTCGACGCCAAGCGGCTGACCCTGCGCTCCGAGGAGGCGCTGTCGCTGTCGTCCGGCGGCGACCTCGATCTCGTGGCCGCCGGCGACCTCCGCAGCACCGCCCGCGTGCAGACGATCACCGCCGAGCTCGGCGACGTCCGGGTCGAGGCCAACGACGACGTCCGGATCGACGGCGAGCGGGTGCTCGTCAACTGCTGAGACGGCGGTGCAGCTCGACAATCGCTCGCCGTACCACGCCCGCCTGTTCCGCGGCGGCATCGACGAGCGGCGGCTGTTCGGTTCGGTCGCCGTGCGGATCGCCTACGACATCGTCGACGACCGCCTCCGCGTCGCCGGCGAGCAGGCGTGGCCGGTCTCACCTGCCCCATGGGACAGCCCGCACGGGCTCCTGCCCGGCGACGAGCTGTTCTACCGCGGCGGCGTCGACCTGCTGGTGTTCGGCTCGGCGCGCTCGACCCGGCCCGTCCCGCGCGGGGGTCTTCTCGGCGCAGGAGGTTGCAAGCGCACCTACGAGGTCGACGCCCACGGCCGCTGCGGCCCCGCCGACGAGCAGGGCGCCGCAGGCGAGCTCGTAGCGGAACTCGAAGGCGGTCCAGACATTCTCACCGCCTGCCCGAAGAGACAGGCCACGCGCCCCGACCCGATCGTCCTGCGAGCAGCAGCAGCTCAGGCGCGCCCGAGCCCGGCGAGCAGCGGCAGCCGCGAGGCCACCAGCGCCACAGGTCCGCTGGCCAGCGCACAGATGACCAGCGCCGCCGCGGCCGGGCCGGCGATGTCGAGCCACGACAGCGCGAACGGCAGGTGGTCGACCGGATAAACCTCCGTGTCGAGCGGGTAGCGGAACACCGCCACCATCCAGCCGAACAGCAGCCCGAGGCCGACGCCGATGGTCGCCCCGAGCCCGCCGGCGAACACACCGACCGCCTCGAACACCGCGAAGATCGCCCGCGAGTCGGCCCCGAGGCTCATCAGCGCCGCGATCTCCTCGCGCTTGCGGCGGACCAGCAGCAGCAGGCTGGCCAGCAGGGCCGTCGCCGCCACCACCTCGAGCAGCCCGAGCACCAGCGACACCGCGGCGCGGATCTGTCGCAGCCCCGCGAGCACCTCCTCGCCCTGCTGCTCCCACGTCGTCGCGCGGAAGCCCTGGCCCATCGCCGCCACCACCTCCGCCGCGAAGCCGGCGGCGATGTCGGGGTCGACGAGCGCGAACTCCACCCCGCTCACCCGCCGCTCGGCGAAGAACAGCGCCTGCGCCGCCGACAGGTGGACCAGCGCCAGCGACGCGTCGTAGTCGCCGACGCCGGTGTCGAGCAGGTCGACCACCTCGTACTCGCCGTGGCGGGGCGGCCGGGTCATCGCCGCGGCAGTCCCGTCGAGCTCGGCCGGCACCACCAGGCGCACCGAGTCGCCGACCTCCACCCCCAGGCGGGCCGCCAGCCGGCTGCCGAGGGCGATCGCCGGCCCGTGGCGGACGTCGCCCGGGCGCACCGCCGTCAGGTCGCCCGCGCGCAGCATCGTCGCCATCCCCGGCAGGCCGGTCGCCAGCGCCGGGTCCACCCCCTTGATCAGCGCGATCACCGGCGCGTTGCGATCGATCGGGCGCACGTGTGTCTCTCCGGACATGTCCGTGTCGACATGCTCCTTCACACCTGCCTCATCGGACCTGTCCGCCTGACCATCCGGGCGCAGCGGCACCACCGCCGCGGTCGAGAAGGCGAACGGCGAGGCCGCCAGCACGCGGGGGTCGGGGCCCCAGCGGGCCACCACGGCCGGGTACTCGTCGAAGTCGAGGCCGTACTCGGTGAGCGTCACGTGGCCGCCGACCTTGCTGAGGCGGCCGATCAGCTCGTCTTCGAAGCCCGACGTCACCCCGAGCACCGTGATCAGCGCCGCGCAGCCGAGGCCGGTGCCGAACACCGCCACGGCGACCGCGGGCATCAGGCGGCGGGCGCACAGCAGCCCGACCGCGACCAGCGACGCGACCCCGGCGACCAGCGGCGGCGCGACCGAGCGGACCCCGAGCAGCGTCGCCGCCGCGCCGGAGATCGCCAGCGCCAGCGCGATCGTCAGGGCCACGCGCCCGGCCCGGCCCGACTTGCGGCGGCCCTCGCGGAGGAGCATGCGGCGGGCCACCAGCGCGATCAGGGCCCAGCGGCGGCGGGAGCTGCGGGCGGCCACGGCGTCACTCGTAGCGGAGGCCCTCGACGGGGCGGAGCTTGGCCGCGCGCAGCGACGGCGGCAGCGTGGCGACGAAGCAGATCGCCAGGGTCATGGCGAGGATCCAGCCGATCTGGGCCAGGCTGATCTCGACCGGCAGCTCCTCGATGAAGTAGACCTCGGGGTCGAGCGTGTAGCCGTAGAGCGACACCAGCCAGCACAGCACCAGGCCGAACAGCACGCCCGCGGCCGCCCCGGACAGCCCGATCGCCATCCCCGTGACCTGGAAGATCCGCGCCACCTGCGGCCCGGTCGCGCCCATCGACATCAGGATCGCCACGTCGTTGGTGCGGCGGACCACCATCGTCCACAGCGCCGACAGCACGTTGAACGTGGCCACCGTGATCACCAGGCTGAGGATCACGGTGATGATGTTCTTCTGCAGGCGGATGCTCTTGAACAGGTTCTCGTTCAGGTTCTGCCACTCGAGCACCTGGTACTCGCGGCCGGGCAGCGCGGCGCGGACGGCCGCGCCGACCTGGGGCGCGAGATCCGGGTGGAGCAGGCGCAGGTCGACGCCGGAGACCTGGTCGCGGCCGCGGTACTTGAAGCGCTGCAGCTCCTTGATGTGTACGTACACCAGCCGGCTGTCGTACTCCTGGAAGCCGGCCTGGAAGATCCCGGCGACGCGGTAGTACTGGAATTCGGGCTCGCTCGAGGCGTCGAACGACGAGCCCGGGTCGACCACCATCACCAGCGAGTCTTCCTTCAGCCCGAGCTCGCGGGCGAGGGTCGCCCCGACGAAGATCGTCGGCAGCGCGCTGGCGTCGAAGCGGGCCGCGGGTTCGCCGGCGGCGGGCTCGTCGGGCCAATCGTCGTCGTCGAGGAGATCGCCGCGGATCTCCCCCGGGATGCGCTTCTTGGCCGCCGGCACCTGCGCGTAGTGGGACATCGCGCGCTCGTACCAGCCGGCGCCGCGCGGGTCGGGCGTGGCCGCGATCGCCGGCGGCAGCTCCTCCGGCTCGCGGTCGGGCACCGGCATCAATTCGAAGTCGGAGCGCAGCGCCGGGAGCGGGATCGCCCGGCCGCTGCCGCGCTGCAGGTGGGCCGGCAGGTCGATCACCTCCGCGGCCGTGTCCGGCTCGATCCCCTTCACCAGCACGCTGGCGAGGCGGAGGTCGTCGGTGCGTCCGCCCTCGGGGTCGTAGGGCGCGAGCATCATCGCGTAATAGACGAACGGGCTCGCGCCGGTGACGCCGGGCTGCGTGCGCAGGTACGACTCGAAGCGGCGGTACTCCGCCATGCCGGTGCTGCGCGTCACGTTGATGTGGGCGTACACGCCGAGCACGCGGCGCTCGAACTCGTGTTGGAAGCCGGTCGCGACCGACTGGACGACGATCAGCGCCGCGACTCCCAGGACCACCCCGATGATGCTGGTGGTGCCGAAGATCGACGAGTACTGCACGAGCACCAGCAGGAGCCCGAAGAAGCTGGCGGCGGCGGTGGCGATCACCAGCGCGAGGCTGTGGAAGCCGAGGTTGAGCAGCAGCAGCGCGACCGCGGCGACCGCGAAGCACAGCGCGCACAGCACCCGGGCGCCGCGCGGCACCCGTTCGGCGCGGATGATCCGCAGCCCGAGCGATCGCTCGTAGCCGAGGGCGCCGGCCAGCAGCCAGCGGACGACGAGGATCGCGAACGCCGCGACGCCGGCGTAGCCGACGAGCTCGGCGCCGGCCGGCAGCGCGTCGGCGAAGTCGAGCGGCCCGGCGAGCGCGAGCGGCCAGGTCCACGACAGCACGAACAGGCCCAGCAGGACGCCGCGGCGGGGCGCCGGGGCCGAAGCTCGGGCCCGCCCCCCGGACGGATCTCCCGGCCGATTCGGGCTCAGGCGGGCGAGCGGACGGCTTTGTGCGTGCGGCGGCTGCAGGCCGGGCACGCTAGCAGCCGCCCCGGACGCGGTCAACGAGCGCGAGGCGCCGGACCACCCACAGCACACGCGCCGACGCCGACGTCGCGGGCGGCGGGCCCCGCAACGGCCTCGCCGAGGCGCTCTCGAGTTCCGTAGTTCCTTCCTTAGTTCGCGGCGAGGCTGCGTCGCGATGGTAGGCAGCAACATACAATCAGGCGAATTCTTCGGCCCAGCACGGCCTGGCGCGAACCTTGACACACCTCGCTGGCGCAAGTTACGCTGCGCCGACCGCTGAATCTCGGAGCTCCCGCATGCCCAGACGGTTCCTTTCTTCGTTTGCCCTAGCGGCTCTCGGCCTGAGTTTGCTTCTCGGCTCCTCGGAGGCTTGGGCGGGGCCTTACGACCTGCGGCTCAGCCAGCTAGGCACGACGGATCCGTCCGGAATGGTCACGGGCAACGACGCGGACTTTCGCAGCCTCGCCTCCGAGCTCGGAGTGTTGATGGCGCCGAAGCCGGTCGATCCGGCCGACTCGCTCGGTCTGTCCGGCTTCGCGTTGTCGGCCGACATCAGCCTCAACACGCTCAGCAACGGCAAGGACTTCTGGAAGAACGCGACGCGCGGTGATCCGGGCAAGGTCGCGCCGACCCTGCAGATCATGGGTCGCAAGGGTCTGTGGCCGGGCATCGAGGTGGGCGCCGGCGCGACGCACCTGTTCGGCAGCCGCATGTGGACCATCAGCGGCTACGGCAAGGTCGCCATCCACGAGGGCTTCCACCACCTGCCGATCCCGTCCATCGCGCTGCGCGGCATGTTCTCGCGCCTCGTCGGCGCCGAGGACATGAACATGACCACCGGCTCGTTCGACATCTCGATCTCGCACGTGTTCGGGATCGGCAAGACGGTCAACATGACGCCGTACGTCGGTTACCAGGGCCTGATGATCCTCGCGCGCTCGGGCGTGCTCGATGCCACGCCGACGACCGACGAGTACCTCGACAAGTCGCCGGTGCTGAGCGAGTTCGTTTTCAAGGATGCGGGTATGATCTACCGTCACCGCCCGTTCATCGGCTTCCGATTCATCTTCAGCGTCTTGCGCGTAGGCCTCGAGGCGATGATCGTCCCCGGCGGCAAACGCCAGGGCGAGATCGAAGGCAACAAGGTCGCCGACACCTCCGGGCTGCAACAGCAGTACACTCTCTCCCTGGGTCTGGACTTCTAATGTTCGTCCTCTGTCCGTCCTGCGCCGGTCCCTTCCGCATCCCTGCCGACCAGATCGCCCCGCTGGTCCAGATCGCGTGCCCGCACTGCGAGTTCCGCATGATCCTGGACTTCGAGGCGGCCAACGAGCCGTCGCTGGCCGAGCCCGGGCAGCTGTTCGCCCAGGGCTTCGAGAGCGCCGAGGCCTACTTCAGCGTCTACAGCCACGTCGGCCCGCAGGCCGACGTCACCCCGCGCAAGGTGGAGGCGCCCGCGCCCGCGCCGACGCCCGCGCGGCCGGTCGAGGTCGAGACGCCTGCGGTCAAGGCCCCGCCGACCTCGCCCGCCGCGACCCCGCCCGCGTCGGTGCAAACGCCCGCGAGTCCGCCGGTGTCGGCGCCGCCGCCCGCGCCCACGCCTGTCGCTGCCGAGCCCGTGTCGCGCGGCAACAAGACGATCATCCAGGCGCCGAAGCGCCCCGCGAGCATGGATCCGCGGGCCGGCGAGGTCGCCGCGGCGCCCTCGTCGTCGGGCCCGTCGATGCGGGTCGGAGGCCGCGCTGCCGAGGTCGAGCCGGTCGCCGAGGCCAAGGTCAGCGCCGTGCAGCCGCCCGAGCCGCGGATCCCGCCGCACACGCCGCCGGCCGCGACTGCAATCAGCAACCCGCCCGCTCCGTCCGAGCCGGTCGCCGCCGCCAAGGTCGAGGATGCTGCCTCGCTGTCCGGCTCGCACCCGCCGACGCCCAAGCAGGAGGCGACCAGCAAGCCGGCCGAGCCCGAAAAGCCGGTGGCCAACCCGCCGCAGCCGACCGGCAGCTCGAACGTGGTGTACATCGCCCTCGTCGTGGTCGTGATCGTGGCGATCGTCGTGGTCGTCTACCTCAACTCGAAGGGCTGACCGCGAGGCTCGACGACGAAGCCCGCTCGTTCCGGCTGGAACGGGCGGGCTTCTCGCTTTTGCGGATGGCGACGACGGAGGCGATCGAGCGGACGAGCGTGCTCAGCCCGGGCGGCTGTGCTTCGGCTCGTCCTTCGGCGTGACGTCGATCTCGCCGCGGCGCTCCGACTCTTGTTGTTTGTCGTGTTCGATCGCCTTCATCTCCTTGCGGAACCCTCGCAGCATCTGACCGATGCTCGATCCCAGCGCGGGCAACTTGGACGGGCCGAGCACGAGCAAGATGACCGCGACGATGATGACGATCTCGAGGGGACTGAGGACACCCAGGAGCATGGCCGAAAGGTAGTCCTTCGAGCCTCGCTTTGCTAGCGTGCCGGCGATGCGAAGGCGACCAGGTCCGGATCTGCGCAGGCGCCGCAAAACTGACCGTACGGCCCCCTGGAGGGGGTTTTGCGGCGTTCTGACCGCGCTGTGGCTGAGCGGTGCAGGTGTGGCTCACGGCGCACCGGCGGAGGAGCGCGAACGGATCGGGCCACTCGAGGTCGCCGGCGGCGGTCGCGACCAGGTCCGGGGTGGGCGGCCCGACGGCGCCACCATCCACGAGACGCACGCGGCGCGGGCGGTCGACCCGGACGCGGCCGCGCGCGAGGATCTCGCCAGTTTCGAGCGCGGCGTGCTGGCGAACGCGCCGAAGTCGACGATCGCCAAGACCGCGCCCGAGAAGTGGATCGCCGCGCTCGCCCTGCCCGAGCTGCCGATCCGCTACGGCGCCAAGCTCGTCGAATACTTGCGTTTCTTCAAGGACGACGCCAAGGGCCAGGCGCTGATGCGCGGCTGGCTGCGGCGCATGAACCGCTACGAGCACATCTTGCGGCCGATCCTCAAGGAGGTCGGCGTGCCCGAAGATCTGGTGTTCGTCGCCATGGCGGAGAGCGGCTTTCAACCGCACCGCCGCTCGCGCGTGGGCGCCGCCGGCCTGTGGCAGTTCATGGAGCCGACCGGCAAGGTCTACGGCCTCGAGCAGAACTACTGGGTCGACGAGCGCCACGACATCGAGCGCTCGACCTACGCCGCGGCGGCCTACCTCAAGGACCTGCGGGTCCGCTTCGGCTCGTGGGAGATGGCGCTGGCGGCCTTCAACGGCGGCTACGGCCTGGCGATGACCGCGATCGCGCGGGCCAACAGCAACAACTTCTGGGCCCTGTGCGAGATCGAGAGCGGCCTGCCGCACGCCACCACCCTCTACGTGCCGAAGATCCTGGCGGCCGCGCTGGTCGGTCGCAACCGGGCCGCGTTCAAGCTCGGACCTGACCTTCCGGACAGCTTGCCGCCGATGCACTTCGTCAAGGTCGACGTCCCGCCGGGCACCGCCCTCAGCGCGGTGGCCAAGGCGATCGACGAGGATCCGGCGCTGATCGAGGAGCTCAACGCCCAGCTGATCCGCAAGCGGACCCCGCCCGGGCGCAGCTATCCGGTGCGGATCCCGAAGGCCAAGCTGGCCCAGTGGGAGCGCGGCGGCGTGCGCGACGGCGCCGGCGGCGACCACGTGCAGCACGTCGTCGCCTACGGCGAGACCGTCGCCGCGATCGCCCAGCGTTACGGCGCCACCGAGGCCCAGCTGCGCAAGCTCAACGGCCTCGAGGACAACGCCGAGCTCGAGCGCGGCGTCGTCCTCCTGGTCCCGCGCGGCGGGGCCGCCTCGCCGCCTGGCGCGACGGACAGGTTGCTGGTGGCCGTCCCCAAGGTCGCGGTGGCGGGCGACCAGCGGCTGGTGTTCTTCGTCGTCACCCGCTCGACCACCCCGCGCGGCCTCGCCGACGCCTTCGCGGTCCCGTGGGACAGCATCGTCGCGTGGAACGACCTCGACCCGCAGGCGCGGCTGCAGCCGGGCCAGGTGCTGCAGGTCGTCGTCCCGAAGGCGTTCGACGCCCGGGCCGCGAAGATCGTCGTGCTCGAGCAGAGCGCCGTCGACCTCGTGGTCCGCGGCTCGCGCGAGCACCTCGAGGCCGGCCTGAAGCAGCGCGGCCTCGTGCGCCGCGGCTACAAGGCGAAGAAGGGCGACACGCTGGAGAAGATCGGCAAGCGCTTCGACCTCACCGACGGCGACCTCGCGCGCATCAACGGCATCGACCGCGGGCACGACCCCGCCGTCGGCGAGCTGCTGGTCGTCTACGTCAAGTCGGGCGAGACGCGCGGCACCGTCGACGCCCCCGCGCCGCGCGGCAACCTCGGCCCCGCGCCCGACGACCTGCGCGCCGACGTCGCCGCCGAGGACGTCGACGCCGCCCGCTACGCCGCCACCGCCGACGACCCCGCCACCGCCGCCGCCGTCGACAACCCGGTCCCCTCGACCGAGGAGACCAATTCGCTGCCGGGCAAGCGCGGCTGGTCCAGGCGCGGCAAGCACAAGACCACCCCGCCGAAGAAGGCCAAGAAGAAGACCGGATGATCGCCGACGACCTCGAGCCCGACGACGCCCTCGCGCGCGTCCTGGCCGCCTGCACCCCGCTGCCGGGCGAGCGCCGCGGCCTGTTCGCGGCCCGCGGCCGCGTCCTCGCCGAGGCGCTGCACGCCCGCTGGTCCCTGCCGGGGGCCGACGTCAGCACGATGGACGGCTGGGCCGTGCGCGCCGCCGACCTGTCCTCGGGGACATCCGAGGCCGCGCTCGCCGTCGCCGGCGAGAGCGCCGCCGGGCACCCCTCGCCCTCGCACCTCCAGCCGGGCCAGGCGGCGCGGATCTCCACCGGCGCCGTCTTGCCGCCCGGGGCCGACGCCGTGGTCGCCCAGGAGGACGCCGCGCGCCGCGGCGATCGCCTGCACGTCGACCTCGCGCGCGCCGGCGCCGTGCGCCCCGGCCACTTCGTCCGCCGCGCCGGCAGCGACCTCGCCGCCGGCGCCGCGATCCTGGCCTCGGGGACAGCCCTGCGCGCCGGCGACCTCGCCCTGGCCGCCGGGGCCGGCCACGCCGACGTGCTGGTCCACCGCGCCCCGCGGGCCGCCGTCCTGTGCACCGGCGACGAGCTCGTCGACATCGGCTGTCCTCCGGGACATGGCCAGGTGGTCAGCAGCAACGGCCTCATGCTCGCCTGCCAGGCCGCGGCCGCCGGCGCCGAGGTGCGCGACCTCGGGCGCGTGCGCGACGAGCCGGAGGCGCTGCGCCGGGCCCTCGCCGACGCCGCCGACGCCGCCGACGTCGTGCTCGTCAGCGGCGGGATCTCCGTCGGCGACCACGACCTCGTGTGGCCCACCCTGCTCGCCCTCGGGGCCGAGCCCGTGTTCCGCCGCGTGCGCCTGCGACCCGGCCGGCCGCTGGCGTTCGCCCGCCTCGGCGCCGCGCTGGTGTTCGCCCTGCCCGGCAACCCGGCCAGCACCTTCGTCGGCTTCGAGCTGTTCGCGGGCCCGGCCCTGCGCCGCCTCGGCGGCCACCTGCAGCCCGAACTGCCGCGGCGACGCGTCGTCCTCGCCGGCCCCGCCGAGGGCGCCGGGCGGCGCACCCACTGCGTCCGCGCCCGCCTCGTCGACGGCCGCGCCGAGCCGCTCCCCAGCCAGGTCTCCGGCGCCCTCACCTCCCTGCGCGCCTGCGACCTCCTCGTCCTCGTCCCGCCCGGCCCCGGCCTGCCCGCGGGCGCCGAGGCGTGGGCCCTCGACCTCACCGGCGCCGGAGCCCCGTGACCCGCCGGCGCTTCGGGACAGGTCCCCACGGACATGTCGCTCCAGACATGCCCGATCGAGCATTTCCCAAAGACCAGGCATCTGCCCGCGCGCCCGCAGCGGCGCGCCGCGAGCCCGCATCGGGCCGGGACGCCGCCCGAAGCGACGAGCCTGCGGGCGCGACCCGAGCGGCCACGCGGAGCAACGCCCGACGCGACGCACCCGCGGACGCGAGCCGCGAGGCCGCACCGTCCCGGAGCCTCGCCCGCCCCGGCGCACCCGCGACCTCGCGGCTCGCCTGCGTCGCCGAACCCGAGGACACCGATGCGCGGGCCGACGTGGTCCTCGGCCGGCGGGTCGCCGGCCTGTCGCGCCGGGTCGCGCGGGAGCTCGCGCTGGCCGGCCACCTCACCGTCGACGGCCAGCGGGCCGCGCCCTCGCACCGCGTCCGCGCCGGCGAGCGCCTCCAGCTCGACGCCCCGGCCGCGCATGTCGGCCCCGTCGAGGGCCCCGAGCTGCTCGCCACCACCGACGCGATCGTCTACGTGCTCAAGCCGGCCGGCCTGCACACCCACCGGCTGCGGCCCGGCGATCCGCCCGCGCTCGCCGACTGGGTCGCGGAGCGCTTCGCCGAGTGCGCCGCGGCCGGCCTCGACCTGCGCGAGGGCGGCGCCGTGCACCGGCTCGACCGCGGCACCTCCGGCGTCGTCGCCTTCGCCCGCACGCGCGCCACCTTCCTCGCCGCCCGCGAAGCCTTCGCCGCCGCCCGCGTCGGCAAGCACTACATGGCCGTCACGACATGTCTATTCGACCATGTCTGGCCGCCGCCGGCGGGGCCGTGGCTGAGCCTGTCCGGCGCGAGCGTCGAGGTCGGCGCCCCGCTCGGCCGCGGCTTCGGCCGAGATCGCGTCGCCGTGCGCCGGACGGGCCAGCCCGCGCGCACCCGGGTCGCGCCGGAGAGCCCGCCGGGGCCGCGTCGGATGTGGTCGCTCGAGCTGCTCACCGGCCGCCGCCACCAGGCGCGTGTCCACCTCGCCTGGCTCGGCCTGCCGATCCTCGGCGACGAGCTCTACGGCGGCGAGCCGGCCGAGCGGTTGTACCTGCACGCGCTGCGCCTCGACCTCTCGGCGGCGATCTCCGGTGAGCAGCCGATCACCGCGCCGCTGCCGCTCGAGTTCGCCGCGGCCCTCGGCTGATGCCGCTCGCTCGAGCTACCGGGTTGTCGCTCCCTGCCGAGAGATGATGCGGGCTGCTCGCCGCGCTCGCTCGAGCTACCGCGTTGACGCTCCCTGCCCGGAGATGACGCGGGCTGCTCGCCGCGCTCGCTCGAGCTACCGCGTTGTCGCTCCCTGCCGAGAGATGACGCCCTGCTCCAAGTCGGTAGAGGCGCGCGCAGTCCTTCAAGCGCGCCAACTCGGTAGCGGTCGCGTAGTCGTCGATCGATCGCCAGCGCCAACTCTGTAGCGGCCCGCGCAGTCGTCGATCGACCGTGCGCGCCGACTCGGCAGAGGTGCCCGCGCAGCCCATCGACGTGTCGCTCGTGCCTCTTGTCGCTATCGACTTGTCGCCCGGCCTATCGCCTCGTCGCCGCGCCTCGGCCTGTCGCCGCGTGGCCGCCTTGCCGTCCCCCAATTCGTCGCTCGCCTCACGCCGGCGCCCAGCTCGACGCACCGCGCGAGGCGAGCGCCGCGACCCTGCCTACCGTGTTGCTGCCCACTCACTCCGCCGTGGCGGGCCGCGCCCGGCACTACGCATGCGCGTAGTATTTCGCCGCGGATCGAGCCGCACGTGCAGCACGGCACGAGGCCTCGCGGCGCCACCAGGATCGCGTCGTCGCCGAGGTCGGCGAACGTGCGGCCGTCGCCGAGGTCGGCGAACGTGCGGCCGTCGCCGGGTCCCCGCGGCGAGCGCCTCGCACGTGAACACGACCTCATCCGGCACCGTGCTGCATCGTCCCCCGACGCGCCTCTCGCCTGGCCGAGAGGACAGCCTGTGCGTCGTGCCTCATAATCCTCGGTGCGCGCCAGCGCCCGGGTGTATGCTCCTGGCATGCGAACCCGGCACTTCGGCGCGACCGACCCTGGTTTGCGGCGGAGCCACAACGAGGACGCCTTCCTCGCCGACGAGCGGCTCGGGTTGTTCATCGTGTGCGACGGCGTCGGCGGGCGCGCCTACGGCGAGGTCGCCTCGCAGGAGACGGTCGAGATCATCTGGGAGTGGGTCAAGCGCGACGCCGCAGCGATCGCGCAGGCCGCCGACGAGGCCCGCCTCGCGCGGCGCATGGTCGTGCACGCGCGGCCGCTGCCCGGGCCGCAGGTGTGGCTGAGCTCCGACACCGTCGCGCGGCTCGGCGCGCTCGTCCGCGGCGCGCTGCAGAACGCCTGCTACATGGTCCACGGCATGGCCGAGGTCGACGCCAACTACTCGGGCATGAGCACCACCGCCTCGGTCGTGCTGGTCGCCGGCGAGCTGGCGATCGTCGGTCAGGTCGGCGACTCGCGGGTCTACCTCGCGCGCGGCGACGACGTCCGTCAGCTCACCGAGGATCACACGCTGCTCAACATGCAGGTCAAGCAGGGCCTCGTCAGCCCCGAGCAGGCGCGCGGGCGCAAGAGCCAGATCACCCGCGCGATCGGCCTCCACGACTTCGTCGAGGTCGACATCATGGCCTTCCCGCTGCAGGTCGGCGACCGCCTCCTCCTCTGCTCCGACGGCCTGCACGAGTACCTCGACAGCGCCGACACCTTGACCGACCTGTTCCACCTCGACGCCCGCGACGCCGCGCCGGCCGCCGTCGCCCACGCCAACGCCTGCGGCGGCAAGGACAACATCACCGCCCTGTTCGTCGAGATCCTCGACAGCGCCCGCGGCCCCTGACGTCACGGCGCGACGCCGCGCCGGCGATCGACCTCCGCGAGATCGGCCACGCCAGCTGTCGCCCGGTCTGCGGTCGCCCCGACCGCCTGTCCTTTCCGCCAGCTCGCCCCGCCCCTCGGCCGTCCCGCCGCCCGACTCGCCCACGCCCGGCAGTGCGCCACCTGTCCGATCGGACACTCGACGATCGCCGCCGCGCCGCGCAGAAACACGCGTCCGCAGGCCGGCGTGCAGCCGCTTGCGCGCCTTTTCATCGGCGGAGGATGCGGGTGAAATGCCAACATGCGTATCGGTCTGTCTCTCCCCTGTCGCCTCGCCCTGTTCGGACTCGTGCTCCTGCCCGCCTGCGGCGACGACGGCACCGCGACGACCGACGGGACCAGCGAGACGACCGACACGACGGGGACCACGACCGAGGACGACCCGACCACCTCGACCACCGCGCCGACGACCTCGACCACCGATCCGACGAGCACGACCACGTCGACGACGATGGGACCGACGACCGAGCCGGTCACCAGCTCGACCACGACGACCACGGGCCCCGACACCGACACCGACACCGACACGACCACCGGCGAGCCCGCGGCGCTGTGCGAGCGCCTCGGCGGCGAGCCGGGCATCGGCGAGCTGGTGACCGGCGCGCTCGCGGTCATCCTCGCCGACGACAAGATCAACGGCTACTTCCTCAACAACGACGTCGACGGCAACCACCTCGGCGAGTGCCTCGTCAAGCAGCTCGGCGCCGTCGCCGGCTGCCCCGGCGTCGAGTACGACTGCCAGGACATGACGGCCGCGCACGCCGGCCTCGGCATCAGCGCCAACGACTTCATGGACTTCGCGGTCGACTTCTCGACCGCGCTCGACGCCCACCAGGCCGCCCACCCCGACCTCACCGACGACGACAAGACCGGGCTCATCGCCACCCTCGGCACCCTCGCGCCCGAGATCGTCGAGGACGCCACCAGCGACGCCACCGTCTATCAACGCGTCGCCCGCAAGCCCGGCATCAAGGCGCTGATCGGCGCGCCCGATCAGGCCGGCTCGTTCGTCGCCAACGTCGCCGAGGACGCCGCGATCAACACCTTCTTCGCCGCCAGCGACTTCGAGCGCCTCAACACCTGTCTCACGCGCCAGGTCGCCGGCATCGACGGCCCGACCAAATACGGCGCCGAGGTCGACGCCCCGGCCGGCGTCGACCCGGGCGTCGGCGCGGCCAACCCGTGCAGGTCGATGGCCGACGTGCACACCGGCCTGCAGGACGCCGACCAGACCGGCATCGACATCAACGACTTCGCGGCGCTGGTCGCCGACCTCGTCACCGCGATGGACACCGCCGGGGTCGCGCAGGCCGATCAGGAGGCGATCCTCGGCGTGCTCGGATCGATGTGCCCCGACATCGTCGCGCCCGAGTTCAAGAACCAGTGCCCGACCGCCAACGGAGCGGTGACCGTCGAGGCCGCCGGCCTGCCCCTGCCGATCGTCGACGATCTGTACGACGGCTCGCTCGGCAGCATGACCTGCGCCGAGCTCGAGGTCCCCGACGACGGCATCAACTTCGTCGTCGGCGTCGAGACCACGATCGCCGCCGACCACACCGCCGTCGGCGACCTCGTGATCAAGGTCGAGAGCCCCGACGGCACCGTCACCACGATCCTCAGCCGCCCCGGCCTCGTCGAGGCCACGGACGGCCAGGGCGAGTGCTGCGGCGACGACTCCAACATCAGCAAGGCCTCCCCGCTGCTGTTCAAGAACGGCGCGGCCAACGACGCCGAGCAGATGGGCGTCGCCGTGGTCGACAGCACCGACACCGTGTGCGAGGACGAAAATCCCGCGATCGTCTGCGAGTGGGCGCCGAACCCCGGCGCCGCTCCCGGCAACGACCTCGGCGACTTCCTCGGCCTCGCCGCCAACGGCACCTGGCGCGTGTGCGTCGGCGACGCCAGCGGCGGCGACTCCGGCGGGCTGCACGGCGTCAGCCTGACCGTCCACAAGGTCCAGTTCGACCCGACGCCCTGAGCTCGGCCGCCAGCGCGACCAGCTGCGCCGCGACCTCCGCGATCGTGCAGGTCCCGGTGTGCAGCGTCGCGTCGGCGAGCGCGCGGTTCGACGGGTGCTCCACGTACTCGGCCAGCCGCGCCGCGCTCACCGGCCGCCCCTGCGCCGCCAGCCGCCCCGCCAGGATCGCCACCGCCGCGGCCGGCTCGGCGCACGGCAGCAGCAGCACCACGAGCGCCCGCGACAGCGCCGCCCGGACCGCCGCGCGCAGGTCGAGGTGCTCGTAGATCGAGTGCCCCGCGCCGAAATCGACGATCGCGTCATCACCTGCCCTTTCGACCATGTCGATGGCCGCCCGCGCCTTGGCCTGCTCGAGCGCCCGCGCCGCCGTCGCCTCGCCGTGCGCCGAAGTCAGGCGCTCGCGCACCGCCATCAAGTAGGCCCTCCGTAGCGACGGCAGCACGTCGCCGTCGGGCCCGACCAGCGCCACCGGCTCGACCGCCGCGATCGCCGGCTGCCGGCGCAGCTGCGCCACCCAGCCGGCGTCGATCTCGATCCGAGCACCACATGTCCTTTTGGACATCTCATCGGCCACGCTGGTCTTGCCCGCCCCCGGCGGTCCGATCAGCACCAGCGGGCCCGGGCGCTCAGCCACCGCGGTCGTGCTCCGCGAGCGCGCGCCGGCCGTCCGCCAGCACCTGCGCCGTCCAGTCGAGGAACGCCGCGACGAAGATCGCCCCGTCGGCGTCGGTCTGCACGTGGGCCGCGATCTCGCGCTGCCCCGCCGCCATGCGCTCGACGTTGCGGCGCAGCAGCCCGGCCAGGTAGGCGCGCATCGCCGGATCTGTCTCTCCGGCCAGCATCGCCAGGTCGAGCGCGGTCACGTGCATGAACGAGTACTGGGCGTGGAACACCGCCGACATCGGCCGCTTGCGGTCGGTGCGGATCGGGCTGACGAACAGCTGGTCGACGGGGTTGGTGATGAGCCGTCCGCTCCCCTCGAGCTCGAGCCCGAGCGCGAACAACTTGTTGTGGGCAAGCTCGTGGACCAGCGCCTGGGCCGTCGCGGCCGGATCGTAGGTCGTCACCCACAGCACCCCGAACTGCGAGCTCTGCGAGGTGCTGGCCGATCCGCGCAGCTCGGGCCAGCGTGCCGTCGGTCGGGCCGCCGGGACCATCGGGCTCAGCGTGTGCACGATCTGCGGCAGCTGCCGCGCCGCCGCCGGCCAGCGTCGCAGCAGCGCCAGCGCCTGCTCGAGCCCGGGATCGGCGAGCGGCCCGTGCTCGTAGTCGGGAGCCCGCGGGCAGCGCTCGCCGACGTGACGCACCGCGACGCGACCCTCGCACACGCGCACCTCCGCGGCCGCCAGCGCCTGCGCGCGCGCCTGCTCGCGCCCGGGGAAGCGCGCATCGGCGAGGCGCAGGATCACCGCGGTGTCGTGGCCGTCGTCCTGCGGCGCCACCAGCCGCTCCCACGCGATCGGGGGCGCCGCGGCCGGCGATTCATCTGTCCTTTCGGACAGCACCGGAAGACGCCGGCGCGCCGCGTGCTCGAGGCCGCGGAGGTGCCGCGGCGCGTCGCTCATCAGGCGCCGCGGGGGCGCCCGGAACGGCGCCCGGTTCCCCTGCGCCGCGGTCTCGGGCCAGGCTGCGCCCGCGCGCACGAACGCGTGGCGCTGCGGCGAGTCCTCGCTGTCGTGGCACAGCTTGAACACGGGCGTCTTGACCTCGGCGATCCCGTGCAGCGCGCTCCAGCGGATCGGCCACGCCAGCGCCGCCGTGAGCCACTCCGCCGCCTCGGCGTCGCGCGCTCGCAGCCCCTCGAGTCGTTCCTGCGCAGCCGCCAGGCTGGCCGCGCAGCCCGGCGAGCAGGCCGCGTGTTCGAGCACGCGCAGACCCAGGCGGCCCAGCAGCGGCGACAGCAGCGGCTCGCACACCAGCTCCGACTCGCCGACCGGCGGCCGCCATCGCCACACCGGATCGCGCAGCTCCTCCGCGCCCGCGCAGCACCGGGGGATCGCGGCCGGCGGCAGCTCGACCAGCGCGCGGCGGACCCGCTCGAGCCGCGGCAGCCACAGCCGCCGCGCCGCCTCGCTCACCCACGACAGCCGCACGAATCGCATGTCTCCTGGAACATGCTCCTTCGCACCTGTTCCATTCGCCACCACGTCGCGCACCACCGACTCGACCGTCGGGTTGTCGCCGCGGGCCCAGGCCGCCAGCATCCCGGCCTCGACGCGCGCGCGCAGCGGGTGGAGCGACAGCGGCAGCTCGCCGGCCGCGCGCAGCTCGTCCTCCGCGTCGACGAACAGCCGCTTGTGGACCTCGCAGTGCTCGCTGCGGTTGCGCCAGTCGCCGTCGATCGCCGTGCCCGGGCAGTGGCCCTTGCACATCAGGAAGAACCGGCAGTCCTTGCAGCCGCCGTCGCGCTGGGGCGTGCGGTGGAGCGCGACGTAGCGCTCGTACCCGGCGCGGTCGGCCTTGGTGAAGTCGACCCCGTCCTTGTTGGTGCGGCCGCAGTTGCTGCTCTGGCCGTCGCCCTCGACCCCGCTGACGGCCGCGGTCGTGTAGCTGTCGCAGGCCCGGAACACGCAGCCGGCGCGGGCGTCGCGGCCGCGCAGCATCTGCTTCATGTCGGTGAACACGTCGAGCTTCAGCGCCGGCACGCGCCGCTCGAGCGCGGCGAACGAGCGCAGCGCCGCGACGTTCTCGTCGGCGTCGAGCGCGTAGCGGGCCCCGACCGCGGGGTCGTCGACCTCGAGCGTGTGCAGCCGGGCCGCGCGCAGGCCCCGGGCCGCCAGGTCGGCCAGCCACGCGTGCATGCGCGGCAGCTTGTCGGCGGTCGCGTTGCCGCGGTGGAGCGTGACGATGAGGCTCACCGGCAGCCCCTCGGCGAGCAGGCGGGCGATCGCCGACTCTGTCTTTTGGGTCAGCTCGCGGGTGCGCGCCAGCGTGCCGGCCCAGCGGGCGTCGTTGAGCTCGCCGGGCCCGTCGATCGACACGCCGACGCGGACCTTGTAGCGCTTGAACGCGGCCACGTGCTCGTCGCCGATCAACGTGCCGTTGGTCTGCACCGTGTTGCCGCCGTGGCGTTCGAGCCCGAACGCCCACAGCCGCTCGAGGTCCGCCAGCGGGACCAGCAGCGCCTCGCCGCCGAACAGCGAGAACGGCCGCGGGTCGGCCGCGAGCACCCGCAGGATCGCCGGCACGTCGTAGCGGCGGGCGACGTTGCCGGCGTCGCGCTGGGGGTTCTGATAGCAGTACTGGCAACCGATGTTGCAGCGCACCCCCAGCGGTCTGACTTCGATGCCCATGGCTCAGTAGTCGTCGATGTGGCCGATGACCGGCACGTCGACGTGGTCGACGTGCGGCAGCGGGATGTCGACGTGCGGGATCCAGCCGCCGCCGAAGATGTCGCCCATCACGTCGGCGACCTCGTTCGCGGCGTAGCCGGCCCCGCTCAGCGCCGCGTTGACGGCGGTGTCGGTGTAGCCGCCGACGTCCTTGAGGAACTTGCCGACCTCCTCGGCCGACTTGTTGAAGGTGTTCTTGAGGATCTTGGCCGCCTCGTCGGCGCCGACGTTGAGGTACTTGACCGCCTGCTCCGCGGTGGTGCCGAACGTGTTCACCAGGCCCCTGGCGATGTCGGCGTTCTTGGCCCCGACGTCCTGGAAGAACTTCGCCGCCTCCTGCGCGACCGCGGTGACGTTCTCCTTGACCCACTTGAACGCGGTCTCGCCGGCGGCCTTGAGCGTCTCGAGCACCGGCCCGAGGATCTGGCTCTTGAACCACTTGGCGAACTCGTTCGCCAGGTCCTCGGCGGTCTTGAACGGCAGCGACACCTGCACCGGGCCGATGAACTTGTCCTCGTACAGGATCTTGAACGAGAACCCGACCCCCTGGGTGAACGCCGTCTTCGAGATCGTCGTCGCCACCTGGCAGCCGACGGTCAGCCCGACCGAGCGGCCGGCGATGTCGACGCTGACGCCGATGGTCGGCCCGTAGCGCAGGTCGAACACGCCGTCCTTGAGCTTGAGCTTGGCCTGGGCGTAGATGCCCATGTTGCCGGCCTGGAGGTCGAACGAGAAGCCCGAGGTGTACATCTCGGCCTTGATCGACTGCTTGTACAGCCCGCCGACCAGCACGATCTGGCCGTCGATCGACCCGCCCTGGCGCGCCGCCGTGAACTCGACGTCGACCGCGGCGCCGCCGCTGCCGGCGACGTCGGTGATCGACAGGAAGTCGATGCCGCCGGCGCTCAGCTTGATCGGATCGATCTTGCCCTTGAGCGCGCCGCCGCTGCCGTAGTCGACCTTGCCCTGCAGCTCGGCCTTCCAGCCCCACAGGTTGACCTTGCCGCCGAGCTCGAGGCCGGGGTCGTAGGCCTTGCCGGCGATCGTCCCGCCGTTGGGCGCGATGTGGATCAGCAGGTCCTTGATCGACACGTCGATCAACTTGCTGGCGTCGATCGCGTCGCTGGTGAGCGCGCCGATGAGGCGCGGGATGTCGAGGCCCTCGGGGCTCTCGATGCGGAGGATCGAGTTCTGCGGGGTGCCCGGGTCGATGAGCAGCCCGATCTCGCCGCCGAGCAGGCCGTCGCCGATGTGGATCCCGCCGCGCGCGCCGACGGCGACGAACGGGAACGACGCCGTCGCGCTCAGCTGCACGCCGAAGCCGGTGATCGTGATGCCCTTGAAGCCGAACGGGTTCCTCCACGCGCCGTCGGCCGCGTCGAGGGCGCCCCACACCGTCACCTTGCCGCCCTGCCCGATCTCCCCCTCGATGCCGCCGCGCAGCTTGAGCTCCTCGTTGCCGATGTCGAGGTCGAAGGTCGCCGTCAGCCCCGCGGCCACGCTCGCGGTCTGACGGTCGACGTCGACCGCGAGGCTGCGGAACACCACCGCCGGGGTCCCGAGCGCGACGTTCAGCAGCAGCTCGGCCTGCACGCGGAACAGCAGCTGCGGGCCGCGCTTGGAGGCGATCGACAGCACCACCGTGCGCGAGTCGAGGCCGAGCGCCGGGAAGGTCGCCTGCAGCGCGCGGAACGGCTGGAACGTGTCGCCCTTGACCGTCGTGAACAGGGTGATGCCGTCGACGTAGTCGCCGAGGTCGTCGTCGCTGCCCTCGCCGTTGGCGACCACCACCACGCTCTTCGAGTAGACCTCCACGAACGGCATCACGACCGCGTCGACGACGCTCCACAGCTCGCCGGGCAGCTTCGGCTTGACCTCCTTGAGCATCAGGTCGTCGAGGCCGCTCGGGGTGGCGAACTTGAACACGTAGCCGAGGGGGTCGGTCTTCGAGACCGTGATCTCGAGCGGGTTCACCGAGGTGCGGAACGGCGCGCTGATGGTCGCCGCGCCCTTGTAGGCGATCGACTTGTTGAACACCGACGCCGTGATCTGGCCGGTGAACTGGATCGGCAGCGTGAACGGCAGCGAGAACAGATCGAACGAGACCTCGCCGAGCTGCTTGAGGCGCGCCAGGTCGGGCTGCGGGTCGAGCGTCGGCGTCTCCGGCTTCGGCGCCTCCGGCTTCGGCGTCTCCGGCCTCGGCGTCGGAGCGGCGATCACCGCCTTGGCCACGACCAGGCTCGACGTCTTGTCGTTGAAGTTGCCGACGTTGCTGGTGTCGGCCGTGTAGCTGATGCTGCGCCCGCGGAAGCCCGAGTTCTCGTAGAGCGTCACGCTGAGGCCCTTGGGCACGCGCACCGAGCTGAGGCTCTCGTCGGCGATGCCGAGCTGGCTGGCCTCGTAGCGGCCGACCGGCAGCACCTGGCTCTTGCCCTTGAAATCGACGTCGGTGAACACGGTGACGCCGACGACCGCGGGCGGCAGCGACACCTTCTCCACCTTCACGCTCGAAGTCTTGTCGTTGAAGCTGCCGAGCGTGGTCGCGTGGGTGGTGAGCACCAGCTTGCGCCCGGCGAAGCCCGGCTGGTCGTACAGCGACACCTGCAAGCCCTTCGGCACCTTGACCGAGCTGATCGCGCCCTTGAACTGCAGCGCCGCCGCGTCGTACCGGCCCTCGGGGAGCCGCTGCTCGCGGCCGCCGAAGTGGTCGGCCTCGTACAGCGCCACGCCGGACCACGCCTCGCCCCGCTCGACGATCACGCTCGAGATCTTGTCGCTCAGCTGCCCGATGTTGGCGCTGTCGGCCGTGAACGCGACCGAGGTCCCGCGCGCCTCGGCGTCGGCGAACAGGGCGACGCGCCAGCCCGGCGGCACCTTGACCGAGCTGATGGTGTCGTCGCCCACGGCCAGACCCGCGAGGTTGTGGTGGCCGACGCCGAGGGTCACGGCCTTGCCGCCGAAGTTGACGTCGACGTACAGCGTCACGCCGGTGGGCACCCGCGCCGGCGGCTTCTCGCGCACCTCGATGCTCGACGTCTTGTCGTTGAAGTCGCCGACGTTGCTGGTGTCGGCCGCGAACACGACCTTGCGCCCGCCGAACTTCGCGTCCTCGTAGAGGATCGCCTCCATCCCCGCCGGCACCTTGAGCGAGCTCAAGGCGTCGTTGCCGATGCTCAGCTGTTTGACATCGTAGCGGCCGACCGTGAGCACCTGGCTCTTCCCGGCGAAATTGACGTTCTCGAAGACCGTGACCTCGCGACCCATGGCTACCCCCTGCCCGAAACGAGGCCCGACCGTAGCAAAGCCGGCCGATTCGCAACATGCCCGCAAGGACATGTGATTGCACGACAACGCGCCTACGTCGCCGCGACGAGCGGTCGCGCGAGCGCGAGGAACTGCGCGCCGAGCCGCGACCACCCGTGAGCGTCTGCCTCTGCAGCGGCGCAGGCGAGCTCGTGGCGGGCCCGCGCGGCCAGGGTGTCGGCGGCGGCGCGATCACCGTTCGAGCCGGCGAGGACGAGGTTCACCGCGCCGCGTCGGGCGTCGTCGGCGACGTCGTCGAGGTCGTCGACGATCCGCCAGGCGACGAACAATCGCTCGAGCGCGCCGACGAGGACGTCCCGCGCCGCGAGCCCGCCCGCGCGCCAGGCACAGAGGCCCGGCACGATCAGCCACGTCGCCATCTCGCCGCGCGCGCCGACCAGCGCGGCTTCGAGCTCGATGGCACCGCGCGCGCGATCGACCGCGGCGAAGTGGCGATCGATCTGCAGCGACGCGAACGCCTCGGCGCCGGCGAGGCCCGCGGCCAGGCGGGCGATCGATCCCTCGAAGCGCGACCAGGCGCGCGTGCGCAGCTGCAGCAGCGCCGGCTCGCAGCGGAGCTGGCCGTCGCACAGGTGATCGTCGAGCAGGTGCAGCAGCAGCGCCAGCGACTGCCCGAGCCCGGCCTCGGCGGCCAGCTCGGCCCCGAGCGCCTCGCCGAACAGAAGGAGGTACGACCACAACGGCGGCGGGAACTTGCGCAGGACCGCCGCGGGCCCGCGCCCGCGCGCCTCGGCGTCGAGGAACGCCGTCGCCCCCGCGCGCAGCGGCGCCGGCATGCTCGCCACGACGCTCACGAGCGACTCGCCGAGCCGCCCGCGCAGCTCGATCTCCGCGGATGTCAACTCGACGCGGCCGAACTGCCAGCGACGTGCGGGTCCGGCCGGGGTCACGACATTCGCCGGCACGTCTCCCGCGGCCCCCGAGAGGAATCCCGCCCGGAGATCTCCGCTGGCCGCGGCCGCCCGCGAGATCGCGTCGGCGGCCAATGCATCGCCTGCCCCTTCGGCCATCTCCTTGAGTTCGTCGCCCGCGATCGAGATCGCGGCAGCGACGAATTCACCGCCTGTCCCTTCGGACATCTCTCCCGGCTCCGCCCCGTCGTAACGCCCGGGGGCGAGGATGTCGGCCGGGTCGAGCGCGCGCCGGATCTTGGCCAGGGTCGCGGCGTACACCGGATCGGTCCCGCGGGACAGGTGCATCGACGGCAGGCCGAGGCGGTACGGCAGCAGGCCGCGGGCCGCCAGCCCGCGCAGCACCGCGTCGTGGCAGGCGAGCGCGCGCGCGTCCTCGCCGGCGCGCCGGCGGTCGAACAGCAGCGCCAGCACCACGTGGATCACCCGCGGCTCGGCCCACTGCACGCTGACGGCCGGATCGAAGCCGTGCGCGAGCACCTGGTCTTCGAGCCAGGCGATCGTCGCCGCCAGCTCGGCTCCGCGGGCCGGGACCACCGGCGCGCACCACAACAGCCCGCACTCGTCGGCCAGCGGGTCCGGCAGCGCCGGCGGCTCGCCGCGCGCCCAGTACAGCCGCGCCAGCGCGCCGGCGCCGGCCAGCGCCTCGGGTTCGCCGCGGCTGCGGGCGGACAGCCCGTCGACATGTCCCTTCAGACATGCCTCCACCAGCGCCAGCGTCGCCGCCCCGACCGCCGCGTCGGGCCCGTCGATCACGAGCTGCCCGAGCCAGCGCGCGCGCGGGCCGGCCGGGTTGTGGCGGTCGACCGCGGCCTGGCTCAGCGCCTGGCCTTCGGGACAGTCGGGCCGCCGCCCGGCCAGCGTCAGCAGGCGGCGGTCGTTGTACAGCGAGATCGTGTGCGGCAGCGCGTCGGCCAGCTTGAGCGGGCGCAGGGCGTCGATCACGGCGGCCAGCCGCTCGCGGCGATCGAGGGTGAAGCGCAGCGCCTGCGACCACGCCGGCCGCGGGGTCAGCCACAGCGTCGCGCGCGCGACCACGCCGAGGCGTGACTGAAAGAACATGCCGTCGAGGCCAGGTCCGAGCCCGAACCGCGACAGGCCGCGGCAGCGGGCCGCCGGCTCGCGGTCGAAGCCGGTGCGCAGCAGCGAGCCGTCGGCGAGGACGACGTGGAGCCCGCACAGGCGATCCGCGCGGGTGCCGTGGCGTCCGCGGCCGATCCCGCGCTCGAGGCCGTTGGCGAGCACGCTCGCGTCGGGCGGGGCGCCGGTGCGCGCGATCGTGAAGCCGGATCCGCGCAGGCGCTCGCCCAGCGCCGCGAACGTGACCCCCGGCTCGATCGAGACCGTCCCGAGATCGAGGTCGAGAGCGGCGATCGCGTCGAGGCGGGCGAGGTCGAGGATCGCCGCGCCGTCGCGGGTCGGCACGCGCGATCCGTAGCCGAGGTTGCGCCCGCGGCTGCTCGGATACACCGGCACGCCCGCCGCCGCCGCCGCGCGCACGCACGCCTGCAGCTCCGCGAGCGTCCCAGGCCGGACGATGCACGAGGGCGCGTGCGTGGTCGAGAACGTCGCGCGCGCGGCGGCGCGACGGGCCGCCGGGTCGGCCAGCACGTGCGCGTCCCCGACGATCGATCGCCAGGCCGCCAGCGCTCGCCACAGCTCGCCCACGCCGCGCATGCTAACGCACCTGCGCGGGCTTGACGGGCGCGACGTGGCCCGCTGTCCTGGGAGCATGCTCTCTCTGCGCTCGCGCCTCGACCTCGCGCCCCTGTTCGCCGCCCTCGGATGGATCGCCGCCTGCGGACCGAGCAAGGGCGAGACCGACTCGACCGGCGAGCCCACCACCGACACGAGCGCGAGCACGAGCGGCACGACCGCGACCACGAGCGGCACGACCGCGACCACGAACGGCACCGCACCGACGAGCAGCACCGCACCGACGACCGGCGATCCCGCCGCGTGCGCCGGCGAGCTCGCCGAATTGATGCAGGGTCACGTCGACCCGCCCGTGCCCTCGGGCCTCGTGCGCTGCGACGACGGCGTCATCCACCGGGTCGAGAAGCGCGAGTGCCTGGTCCCGGCCGTGCCCTCGAACTGCCCGGCCGACGCCTCGCCGGACGGGTGCCTCAGCAGCGACGACTGCACCGAGAAGCCGTTCGGCTCGTGCCAGCGGATCATCGAATTCGGCGGCGTGGCCGCGACCGACACCGACACCGGCGGCGGCGGCAGCGACGTGCTGTGCACGTGCGAGTACGGCTGCAGCACCGACGCCGACTGCCCCGAAGGACAGATCTGCCGCTGCGCCGGCCCGGAGCTCGGCAACACGGCCCGCTGCATCCCCGCGGGGTGCACGGTCGACAGCGACTGCCCGGGCGAGATGTGCGGCGTCGCCGGTGCCGTGTGCTCCGACGGCTTGATCGAGGCCCTCTGCACCTCGCCGATGGACGGGTGCGACAGCGAGACCGACTGCAACGGCGACATGTGCGTCATCGAAGAGGGCAAGTTCACCTGCAACACCTGGGCGTGCGGCCGCCCCTTCATCGTCGACGCAGCCCCGGTCACCGCGCCCGCGGTCGCGCGCGACGACTGGCGCGCCCTCGTCGCCGCGCCTGCCGCCGCGCCCGCGCTGCGAGCCCGCCTGCGCGCCCACTGGACCGCGATCGCCCTGGCCGAGCACGCCTCCGTGGCCTCGTTCGCCGGCTTCGTCCTGCAGCTGCTGGCCGTCGGCGCCCCGCCTGCCCTGGTGAGCGACGCCCAGCGGGCGCTCGCCGACGAGGTCGAGCACGCGCGGATCGCCTTCGCCCTCGCCAGCCTGTATGAAGGGACAGGTGTCGGCCCGGGCACCCTGCCGATCGGCGCCCCGGCGATCGCCGGCGACGTCGACGCCATCGTGGCCGCCGTGATCGCCGAGGCCTGCGTCGCCGAGACGCTCGCCGGTCTGGAGCTGCGCGAGGCCGCCGCGCAGGCCGAGGACCCGGCCCTGGCGCGTCTCCTGGCGCGGATCGCCGCCGACGAGCAGCGCCACGCCGAGCTGGGCTGGCGCTTCGTCCAGTGGGCCCTCGGCGAGGCCGGCGCCGATCGCCGGCGAGCGGAGGCCGCCTTCGCCGCGGCCCTGGCCGGCGCCGAGGCTGCCGTTCGGGACATGTCCGATCGGCCCGGTGACCCGGAGCTGCGCGGCCACGGCGTCGTCGACGACCCGCTGCGCGCCGCCGTGTGGCGCCGCGGGCTCGACGGCCTGGTCCGCCCCGCCGCCGCCAAGCTGTGCGCCGCCTGAACGAATCACGTCACCGCGGGTCCGCCATCGATTCACCACACCGCTCGCGTCGGCGCGCGCCGGTTTGCACGGGACGCCTCACGCAGTCCGCCGGTGCGGCTCGCGAGCCCGCGCACTCCGCGATGACCTCACCGCCTCGGCGTCTCGCCCGATTCACAGGATTTCCGAGCGCCGTCGTCGTCGCCGACCTCCTACGCCAGGTCGTGGTACAGGGCCTTTCCCAGGTGCCTGCCTGCGGTGGTCTGTGCTCCGCCCCGGAATCACCCATGACGCTAATTTGATACGTTGCTGTGCTTGTCGGCACATGCCGCTCGCTCTCATGATGGGGGCTCGAGGAGGAGGAGCAATGCCGGAGCCCGACGGCCCTAAAGATCGAGGTGAGCACCAGCGTCCGAGCCGGAGCGCCGAGGAACGCGAGCGCGAGCACAGGAGGAACAGACGCTATCAAGACGAGTATGACGAGCGCGACGAGCAAGAGGACGAGCGAATGCGAGAGCGGCGCAACCCCGATCAAGACGACCAGTGGTAGCTCTCGGAACCCGAACAGCAGTAAACCCGCCTGCAGCGGGTCGTCCGGCGATCCTCGCGACGATCCTCGGACCTCGATCGATATCGATCGAGACGTCGCGCCGCGAGTCGTCGTCAGGCCCGGCCGTGGAGGCCTCGTCGCCATGCACCGGCCTGGTCCTGCTCCGCTGCCTTGTAGTCGGTCGTCAGCCACAGGCCGAAGAGGATGACGCCGGTGGCCACGAAGAAGTTGCGGGCCACGGGGGTGTCCCCGAAGCGGCCGAGCCAGGGCAGCGCGATCAACGCCACAGAGGACACGAGCTCGATTCCGCCGTGGACGGGGAACGGGATCACGCGCAACACCCCGAGGGGATAACGGGTCAGGAGGGAGAGCAACAGGATCGCGCCGCCGAACGCGAACGAGCTGAGCTGCGCCACGCGGCTGACGAAGCCGAACCAGAACGGCGCGACGATGAAGAGCCCGGCGAACAGATAGTCGAGGACGCCGTGCACACGAGGGGGGACGAATCTCATGGGATGCTCCAGTCTGGTCCTGTCGAGACCTCGAGACGCGGGTTGCGGGCACCGCCGCCAATTCGTCGAGCACCTGGCGCGCGCAGTGCTCGCCTTATCGGTGAATTGATGATGAGTCAGATCCCACCGCCAACAAGGGGAGATAACGGCAAAATTTCCTCAAGAGTGGCCACGCGAGGGCAATCCCCAGGGCGCGGGCCCGATGATCCGGGCTCACGGTCGCCCGACCATCCCGAGCGTGATGGCGCCGACGCACGGCGGGAAATCGTCTGGGCCAGGCCGAGCGCCGCGTTCACGCGGGCGCGTGAGGTCGCCGGCAGGGACCTGCTCGCCTCGCTCGCCGAGGCCCTCGGCCACTCCGAACTCGCGGCCGAACGCCGCCGGGCGCTCGCGCACGAGAACTTGCACGCAGCCTCGGTCAGCCGCTGCTCAAGGCCACGCTGAGGTCGCGGCGCGCGGCGAGCTCGAGCACGCATTGGCGCGCTGACACGGCTCTGATCACCGCGTGCCGCCGGCGCGCTATGAATCGCGGGCCGTCCACCGCTCGACCCATTCGACGATACGTCGGACGTAGTCGGTGCGGTGGGACGGCGAGCCCTGCTCCGCGAGATGGTGGTCACCTCCGGGGTAGCGCACGAACTCGACCGGCGCCTTGCCGGCGCGGACGAGCGTGGCGAACACCTCTTCCTCCGTCCGACGGACAGCCCGACGCCCTTCCTGCAACAACTCGGCCGCGGTCTGCGGCGCAGCTACGGCAAGGAGGCCTGTACCGTCCTGGACTTCGTCGGCCGCCACCGCGCCGAGTTCCGCTTCGATCGCCGCTTCCAGGCCCTCCTGGGCGGTACCCGCCGCGACCTCGTGCAGCAGATCGAGCGCGGCTTCCCGTTCCTCCCCGCCGGCTGCCACATGGAGCTCGATCCGATCGCCGCCGAGATTGTCCTGATCCGCCGCAGCTCGGAGGGACGACCGAGCGAGAGCGCCGACAATTGCGAATGCTCGACGCGGCCATGACCGATCAGGTCATCGACAGATCCACGACACTCGCGGAGGCATGTCGCCTTCTATGGCAACACCCGCAGGTCCTGGCCGAACTGCGCGAGCTGCTCGCGGTGCTCGCCGATCGCGTCGAGCACCTGCACCACCGCCACGATACGCACCCGGACGTCCCGCTCCAGGTCCATGCCCGATACACACGCATCGAGCTCCTCGCGGCCTTCGGGATCGGCGCCGCGGCCAAAGTCAGTCCCTGGCAGACAGGTGTCTATTGGGCGAGCCACGAGTCCGAGACGCCGATGGCCGTCACGTGGCGCCTGCACTACCCGCTACCCGGCGACTTGTTCACGGCCTTCGCCGCAGCCGTTGCATGAAGCCGAGCGCGGGCATTTCGCATCACTCGACGGCGGCCTGGTGGCGGACGAGTCGGGTGTAGGCGCCGTTGCGGGCGAGCAGCTCGTGGTGCGTGCCGCTCTCGACGACGCGGCCGGCGTCGAGGACGAAGATCCGGTCGGCCTTGCGGATCGTGCTGAGGCGATGGGCGATGACGAAGCAGGTCCGCGAGCGCATGAGGACCTCGAGGGCTCGCTGGACGATCGCCTCGCTCTCGGCGTCGAGCGAGCTGGTCGCCTCGTCGAGGATGAGGATCCGCGGGTCCTTGAGGATCGCCCGGGCGATCGAGAGCCGCTGGCGCTGGCCGCCCGAGAGGTTGACGCCGCGCTCGCCGAGCCGCGTGTCGTAGCCGTGGCTGAAGCCGGTGATGAACTCGTGGGCGTGGGCTGCCCGCGCGGCCGCCTCGACCTCCTCGTCGGTCGCGCCCGGGCGGCCGTAGGCGATGTTCTCGCGGACGGTGCCGGTGAAGATGAACGACTCCTGTTGCACGATGCCGATCGCGGCGCGCAGCGCGGTCAGTGAGTAGTCGCGGACGTCGATCCCGTCGATCAGCAGGCCGCCGGAGGTGACGTCGTAGAGGCGCGGCAGCAGCGACAGCAGCGTCGTCTTGCCGGCGCCGGACGGGCCGACGACGGCGATCAGCTCGCCGGGCCAGGCCTCGAGCGTGACGCGGTCGAGCACGCACGGCGCGTCGTCGGCGGCGGCGCTCGTGGTGCCGGCCTCGCGGTCGTCGTCGAGGCGTACGCGCGTCTCGTCGCTGTCCTGGCTGTAGCGGAAGCTGACGGCTTCGAAGCGGACGTGGCCGCGCCGCGGCGCGACCGCGTGCGGCCGGGCCGGCTCGACGACGCTCGGCTGGATCTCGAGCACGCGGAACACGCGGCGGATCGCCGAGATGCTGGTCTGATAGACGATGTTGAGCTCGGCGAAGCGGCGCACCGGGCCGAACATGATGAGGAGGTAGCCGAGGAAGCGGGTCAGCGTGCCCGCGGTCATCTCGCCGTGGAGCGCGAGCCAGCCGCCGTAGCCGACGACGAGGGTGGTGCCGATGTGGACGAGGACCTCGCCGAACGAGGCGACGAGGTGACCCTCGTGGCTCTGCGCGACCACGAACCCGTGATGGCGCGCGACCTCCTCGGCGAAGCGCTCGGCCTCCCGCTGCTCGGCGGTGTAGGTCTTGACGAGCGCCTGGCCCGAGAGCTGCTCGACGAGGTTGCCGGAGATCCGGGTCAGCTGGCCCTGCATGCGCTCGCTGGCCCGCTGGACCCGCGGGTTCATCACCGCGAACACGAGGCCGTAGAACGGGAACAGGACCAGGCACGCGAGCGTCAGCTTCCAGCTGATCGAGAGCAGCAGCGCGACCGCGATCACCAGCTGCACGGCGTCGAGGGCGGCGACGATGAGGCCCATGTAGATCAGCGAGGCCGCCTCGTGGACGTCGTGGACGACCCGGGCGAGGATCGCCCCGGTGCGCTCGCGGGTGAAGAAGAGGAGGCTGAGCTTCTGCAGGTGGTCGAACAGCTCGCGGCGGATGTCGGCGACGATCCCGTAGCCGAGGCAGATGTTGAAGTGGCCGCGGCCGTAGACGACGAGGGCGTGACCGACGGCGGTCAGCGCGGCGAGCTCGGTCAGCCGGAGCAGCGCCGCCACGCGCGCCGCGAGCGGAAAGTTCGGGTCGGGCGGCGCGACGATCACGTCGACGGCCGTGCCGATGATCCACGGGTACACGAACGACAGGGCGAAGCCCAGCACGCCGAAGCAGACCGTCAACGCGGCGTAATTGCGGTGCGGCCCGACGTATCCCAGCAGCCGGAGCAGCGGCGAGCAGCTCCGCCGCGCCGCGCGGACATCGGAGGCGGGGGGGGTGCGGCTATGCGGCCCGCCGGCCGCCGTGAGGAGATGAGTCGCCATGTCGGCCCTGTGCGACGAGCCTCGTGGGCCCGACACGTGGCCGCCACCGACGCCCGGAGAGCGACCGGCGCGCGGCCCGAAGGGTCTGCGGGTACCGGCAGCGGACAGCCGGGCCCCGGGCGCCGAGATGCGCCGGGTACTTCATCGCGTCATGCATGCGGGGGTTGCAGCACGTCGAGCGTGCACCGGATGTCTCGCCGTCGCAACACGGGAGACCGCCGCCCCGGGCGCTCCAGGAACAACCGCCTGTCACGATGCTCTCCCTCCGGGCCGATTCGTAGCACTCGGGCGGCGATCCGCAAGCGGACGCGCCACCGACCCTCGTCGCGCCGCGACATGTGAATGAGGGCGCGGCTCGCGTCGACCCGCCGTGATGCTCATGCCATTTTGTCAAATGGTGCCACCGGTGAGGCGCGCCCCGCGAGGCGAATCATTGTACAGCTCGCCGGACCCGCGCGACGGCCCCTGCCGCAGGGGCCCGAATCGCACGTGCGCAGTACATCGAATCGGCGCCTCACTGCACCACGATCGTGAACTCGATGCGCCGGTTCCTCGCCCGGCCCGCCGCGGTGCGGTTGGTGTCGAGCGGCTCGTCGGGGCCGGCCCCGCGGGTGGTCATGCGGGCGCCGTCGATGCCGTGCTCGACGAGGTAGCGGCGGACCGACTCGGCGCGGCGGCGCGAGAGGTCGCGGTTGTACTCGAGGCCGCCTGTGCTGTCGGTGTGGCCGGAGATCTCGATGCGGATCGATCCGTACTTGGCGAGCACGCTCACGGCGCGATCGAGCACCGGGCGCGACCGCGGCTTGATCGTGTCCCTGTCGAGGTCGAAGTAGATGCCGCGGATCACGCCGTGGAAGACGTCGTCCGGGAGCTCGTCGGGGCAGCCGTCGGCGTCCTCGAAGCCGTTGAGGGTCTCGGGCCGGTCGACGCAGCGGTCGACGTCGTCGAGGATGCCGTCGCCGTCGCTGTCGGGGATCGGGCAGCCGTGCGGGGCGACGCCGGGGACGTCGGGGCAGCGGTCCTGGCTGTCCAAAAAGCCATCTCCGTCGCGGTCGCGCTCGGGGCACCCGTCCGGCGCGATCCCGGGGACGTCGGGGCAGGCGTCCTGGCTGTCCAAAAAGCCATCTCCGTCGCGGTCGCGCTCGGGGCACCCGTCCGGCGCGGTCCCGGGCTCGAACGGGCAGGCGTCGCTTCGGTCGAGGAAGCCGTCGCCGTCGCTGTCCCTGTCGGGCCGCTTCGCCGGGGCCTTGCGCCCGAGCAGCGCCGACACGCCGAGCTGGATCTCCGGATAGCTGACCGCGCCCGCGTCGACGCGACGACGCGCGGCGACGACGTCGCGCACGTCGAGGCGGAGCAGCGCGCGGTGCGAGAGGAACACCTTGAGGCCGCCGCCGAAGTGGACCGACGGATCGATGTCCCGCCCGAGCGCGCCGCCGGTGCCGAGGCCGCCGCCGCCGACCAGCGCGAACGGGGCGACGCGCCACAACGGGAGCTGAGCGATCAGGTTGCCGCGGAAGTTGAAGAGGACGGCGCGATCGGCCGGGTACCCGTCGACGAGCGTGCGCGTCGGCATGGCCGCGGCCTCGACCTCGCCGCCGAGGAAGGCGAGCGGATAAAAGCCGATCCGTCCGCCGAACTGCGGGGCCGCGACGCGGTAGGGTTTAAAGAACTGCGCGCCCGGATCGCCGTCTTGCAGCGAGGCGAGCTGGCGGTGCGGGTCGAACAGCTCGTGCGCGCCGCCGCCGGTGAAGAACACGCCCGCGAAGGCGCCGATCTCGACGGTGTTGCGCTCGGGCCGGCAGCGGCGGATCCACGGCACGTCGCGCGCGTCCTGGCAGCGAGCGGCGGCGGCTCCGGCCGCCGGTGCGGCGGGGGTGGGCGTGGTCACGGCCGCGGCGGGTGCCGGGGCGGCGCCCGCGATCGTGGTGTTTTGGACATGTCCCGCAGGACCTGAACTCATGGACAGCGAATGGCGAGCGCCGGCGCCGGCGGGCAGAGCGGCGACGAGCGCGGCGGCGAGCAGGCCGGGGGAGCGACGCGGAGCGGTGGCGTGGGGCATGGCGGCCGGTGAAGTACCGACCCCCCGCGAGTCGATCGGCGGCGTGGCGACGATCGTTCGCGGACGAACTCGCGCGGCTCAGGAACGCCGGGGTACGGCGCCGCTCGGCGACGGCGGTGCGCGACGCGTCGCGCATGCCGAGACGAGCGGATCGACCCGCGGCTCATCGCGGCCTCCTCGCGGGGTCGCGCCGGGCCGCGACGGCGACGCGTCCGAGCGCCCAGGGCAGCAGGCGGGCGATGTTCCGCGCGTCGTCGATGCCGCGGTGGTGCGTGCCGGTCGGGGCCAGGCCGACGCGGCGCAGCGCGCCGTGGGTGCCGAGCTCGCGGGCCTCGCCGGCCGCGCGCGCGAACGCCTCCTTGAGGTTGAGGTGGCGCGGACCGAGCGGCGCGCGGATGCCGGCCCGCCGGGCGTCGCGCTCGAGCTGGTTGCGGTCGTAGCCGCCCCACGAGCAGAACAGGGCGCCCTGCCCGAACGCGGCGAGCTTCGGCGCGACGAAGCGGAACGTCGGCGCGCGGGCGACATCGGCCTGGGTGATGGTGGTGAGCTGGGTGCAGAACGGGGTCAGCCGCGGATGGACGACCGGGCGGACGAAGCTCTGGAACTCGTCGATCGGCTCCAGCGTGGCGCCGTCGACGAGGACGGCGCCGATCTCGATGATCTCCGTGTCCTCGCGCGGCAGGGCGTGGTGCTCGTCGCAGGTCGCCTCGAGGTCGACGACGAGGTAGCGGGTGGTGGGTTCAGACATGGTCGTGGGGGCTCGCTGGTGGCAAGGCTTCCTTTCGCGGGCAGGTATAGTGCGGGCGTGGCAGACGAGAGCGGACAAGATCCCGGACACGCCGCCGGCTTCACGTGGGGCGACCTGCTGGCGGCGCTGATCGAGGAGCACGGGACGCTGTCGGCCGTGGCGTGGCGCCTCGTCGAGCAGGCGCCCGGCGACGACGTGGCCTCGATCGAGCGCGCGCTGCGGCGGCTGCGACGGCGCGGTCAGCTCGACGGCGGGGTGTGGGGCCAGCGGCTGCTGCGTGTGTTCGGGGTGCCGGCGACGGTCGAGTCGCGGGTGCGCTGGATGGGCCTCTATCACAGCCCGTTCGGCGACCTGCCGCTGCCGCTGTGCCTCGATCAGCTGCGGCTGTGGGACCGCCCGCCGGTGTCGACCTCGCGCGCCCGCGTGTGGCTGCACCTCGGGCACGCCAGCTGCGCCCTGCGGGCCCGCGCGCTCGACGATGCCGCGATTCAATTGACGCGAGCCACGGCGGCGCTCGCCGGCCTCGCCGGCCACGACGACGCGCGCGTCGAGCTGGCGCTGATCGAGGCCTACGTGGCGAGCCAGCGCGGGGAGCCGGTGCTCGCGGCGCTGGCGGCCGCCGAGCGCACGCTGGCGAGCGGGACGCTGGCGGCCGCCGATGCGGCCTGCTTTCGCGCGCGCCTCGTCGATCAGCGGGCGTTTCAGCTCAACCGCGCCGGCGACCACGCGGCCGCGCTGGCGCTGTTCGAGTCGCTGCCCGCCGACGACGTGCACCCGTTCGCCAGCTACCGCCGCGACGCGGGGCGGGCGTTCGGCTGCTTGCGCGCCGGTCGCCGCGAGGAGGCGCTGGCCCTGGCGCGGCGAGCGTGCGAGCACGCGGGCGACGGCGGCTACACGCGGCTGCGCGCGATGGGCCTGCTGCTGGTGGCCCGCGTGCAGGACGGGCCCGCGGGCGCGACGGCCCGCGCCCGCGCCCGCGCGATCGCGCTGCGCCTCGACGACGGCGAGCTGCTCGCGCGCGTCGAGCGGCAGGAGCAGGCGTCGCGCGGCGCGTCGTGAGCGGCGGCGTCTCGTGCCGCGCGAGTCGCTGCGATCGTTCGCGCCGCTGACGACGCGGTCCTTAGCGCGAACAACGAGCGCGGGGAGGTTGCAAGACCCCGATCCCAACCCGACTCGAGCATCGCGGCATGGCGTCGTGCTGTCGTCCGTCGGAGCACGTCTCGGGCGCTGCCCAATCGGTAGATGCGTTCGCGTCAGCGCAGCTTGTGGCCGGTGCTCGTCTTCGCCTACGCTCCTCGCCATGTCGATCCCCCGTGCCCTCATCCTCGGGTTCCTGGCCGCGATCGTCTCGATCCTCGCCCTGTTCGCGGGCGAAGGTCTGCCGGAGGATTACTTCCTCATGCTGCTCGGCCTGCCCGTCGTCGCGCTCGCCACGGCGGGAGTGTTCGACTCGGGGACGACCGGCTGGGCGTGGCGCGTCGCCCGGGGCCTGGTCGGGACGGTGCTCGCGGGGCTCGCCGGGTTCATGGCGATCGGCCTTCTCACCGACAAGACGAACTGGTTCAAGATCACCGAGCCGCTCGTCGTCCTGGCCCTGGCCGCGTTCGCGGGGGCTTGCGGGGGCGTCGCGGCCTCGGCGGCGCGGCCGAGCCGTGGCTTCGCCTCGGCGATCGGCTTCATGCTCGGCTTCGTCGCCCTGCTGTCCCTGGCCGACACCCCTGACTACGGGTTCATGCTCGGCTTCGTGATCGTGCTCGGCCTCGGCGCGGCCATCGGCGCGCTGCTCGGCGCCTTCGCGCGCTGACGACTGGCAGATGGCGGCCAGCCGCAGCCACAGGGCCATGACCGCTCGGGCATGCCCTGGAAGACATGATGCGATAGACATGTCGTCATGGGCATGTTTTGATAGACATGCTCTCCCGAACATGTCCTGAACAGCGCCACGCGCCTCAGCCGTGGAGCCAGGCGGCCACGCTGTCGGCCTCCGGCGCGAAGCCTTCGCCGGCGGCGCGCAGGACGGCGAGCGCCTCGCGGGCGAGCGCGGCGGCCTCGTCGGGGCGGGCGTCGGCGAGCAGGCGGGCGCGCTCGAAGCGGAGGCGGGCGAGCGCGGGGAGGTCGGGGTCGCTGCAGCGGACGTAGATCGCGTCGGCGCGGGCCAGGTGCTCGAGCGCCGCCGCGGTGCGACCGGCGGCGGCCTCGGCGGCGGCGAGCACCGCGAGGACGACGGCGATCCGCGGGTTGTCCTCGGCGACGTCGGCGGTGAGGCGCTGCAGCGAGGCCTCGGCGGCGGCGACCGCCTCGTCGGCGCGGCCGAGCCGGCGCAGGGCGACGGCCTGGCGCTCGCGCGCCTGGGCGTGCACGGCGGCGAGGCGCGGGCCGGTCGCGGTGCGCCCGGCGACGGCGGTCGCCAGCGCGAGCGCGTCGTCGAGGCGGCCGAGGTCGAGCTGGATGTCGGCGAGGAGGATGTCGAGCTCCTGCCGGCGCGGGTGATCGTCGGCGACGACGCCGGCGAGCGCCCGGTCGGCCCGCGCGTGGTGGGCCAGCGCCGCCTCGCCGTCGCCGCGAAAAGCGGCCAGGCGCGCCCGCAGCGACTCGATGTTGCCGAGCGCCTGCGGGTCGCCACCGGTGGCCTGCAGCATGGCCTCGGCGGCGGCGAGGTGGTCGTGAAAGGCGCCGAAGCGGCGCTGCTCGAGCGCGAGCCAGGCCAGCTGCTGCTCGACGAAGGCGAGCGAGACGCGGTCGGGATCGAGGCGCGCGGCGGCGTCGTCGCGGACGGCCCGCAGGGTCGCGCCGGCGTCGTGGAAGCGGCGGTGCCTGAGCTGCGCGAGGCCGAGGTTGGCGCGCACGAGCAGGACGGTCGGGTGCTCGGCGCCGAACGCCGGGGTGCCCAGGGCCAGCGCCGACTGCAGGGCGTCGATCGCGGCGCCGGTGCGATCGAGGTCGTTGCGCAGGGTGCCGAGGTTGGCCAGCGTGTAGACCAGCTCGCCCGAGTCGGGGCCGAAGGCTTCGGTCTTGGCGGCCAGGGCGGCGACGAACAGCGCCTCGGCGCGGGCCCACTCGCCGGTGCCGAGCGCCGCGGCGCCCATGTTGTTGAGGTACTCGCCGCGAAGGCGGCCGTCGTCGCCGACGCGGTCGAGCAGCGGGAGGATGAGCTCCTCGTCGCGGGCGGCGTCGTCGCTGCGGCCGAAGCGGTAGCCGCGGACGAAGATCCGGCGGGCCAGCGCCTCGGTGGCGACGCGGTCGTGGCCGCTGCCCAGGCCGTCGCGGAAGGCGGCCGTGAGGGCCTCGTCGGCGGCCTCGGGGCGGTCGCCGAGGAGGGCGCGACCGCGGTAGAGCGCGAGCTCGGCGACGAACGGGCGGTGGGTCGAGGCGACGGCGTCGGCCGCGAGCTCGTCGGCGGCCGCGACGGCGCGCGCGAGCAGGCCGGTGGCCTCGAGCGCGCGCACGCGGGCGAGGCCGGCCTGGACGCGGGCGACGATCGGGGCGAGCTGCGGATCGTCGGGCGGGCGCAGCGGGTCGGCGAGCAGCGCCTCGAGGTCGCCGCACGGCTCGACCGGCGGGAGGGCGCTGTCGGCCAGGGCGGCCCGCTCGAGGGTCGCGGCGTCGGCGTGGACGAGCACGTCGGCGAGCGCGGCGAGGCTGGTGCGCCGCTGCTCGAGGCAGCGCATGCGCAGGTCGTACTGGGTGTCGGACTGACGGCCGGCGCGATGGGCCTCGCAGGTCTCGCGGTGCATCGCCGTCCACGCGGCGGCGTAGCGGGCGAGGTTGGGCTCGAGGTGGGCCCAGGTGGCGGCGGCGAACGGGAGGCCGGTGGCACGCAGGGCCGCGCCGAGCTGCTCGCGGCGCGCGTCGTCCCACACGCCGCGCAGCTCGGCGGCGCTGTCGGGGCAGGCGTCGGCCCAGGCGTCGGCGTAGAGGCCGCCCGCGAGGCCGAGGAGGCCGAGGCCGGCGCCGAACAGGCCGAGACGAATGCGACGGCGGCGCGCGACCGCGGGGTCGGCCGCGAGCGCGTCGAGCAGCGCCGCCATCGACGGCCAGCGCTGGGCCGGGTCGGCCGCGAGGCCGCGGACGACGGCGCGGCGCAGCCACGGCGGGACGGTCGCGCCGGGCGGGGCGGCGACGCGCCCGGCGGCCACCGCAGCGAGCAAGGCCTCGAGCGAGGTGGTGGGGAACGGCAGGACGCCGTGGAGCGCCTGGAAGACGGTGACGCAGTAGCTGAACTGGTCGCTGCGCTCGTCGCAGGGCTGCCCGGCGTGCTGCTCCGGGGCCATGTAGGCCGGCGTGCCGACGACCGCGCCGGCGCGCGTGAGCGGCTCGGCGAGCAGGCGGCGCCCGCTCGAGACGTCGCCCAGCGGCTCGACCGGCGTCGCCTCGGCGTTGGCGCGCGCGAGCCCGAAGTCGGCGACCTTGACGCTGCCGTCGGCGCCGACGAGCGTGTTGTGCGGCTTGTAGTCGCGATGGACGATGCCGGCGCGGTGGGCCGCCTCGAGCCCGCGCCCGGCCGCCAGCAGCACGGGCAGGACGTCCCGCCAGTCGCGGGCCCCGGCGCGCAGCCAGGCGTCGAGGCTCTGGCCGCGCACGAACTCCATGGCGATGAACAGCTGCGCGCCGAAGCTGCCGACCTCGAACACCGAGACGATGTTGGGGTGCGACAGCCGGGCCATCGCCTGGGCCTCGCGCAGCAGGCGGTCGTCGCCGCCGCCCGCGTGGCCGCCGGCGTGCAGCAGCTTGAGCGCGACCTTGCGGTCGAGCAGCTCGTCGTAAGCGGCGTAGACGACGCCCATGCCGCCCTCCCCGAGGCGGTCGATGACGGTGAAGCGACCGACCTTGACCGGCGCCGACGCGGGGCCGAACAGGCGCGAGGCCATCAGCGCCATCGCGATCGCGTCGTCGTCCGCAGGCAGGGGACAGGGCAGCGAGGCCCGCGAGCCGTCGACGCTCGGCGGGGGATCGCCCGCGAGCGTGCGCGCGAGCGCGTCGGGGGCGCTCTGGGACGCGGCTCCCGGAGGCTCCGCGGTCGGCGGACCGGGCATCGGCCGGATCGTACTTGCCTCCGCGCGCGCGACGGAAGAGCCGCGCAGGGCGCACGGGCCGGCGCGGCAGCGCCCGCGGCGAGGCCCGGGAAAAATTCTGCAATTGATTCCGCGGCGCCGAGACTCCACCCGCGAGAGCCACCATGCACGTCCGGATCGCCGTCGCCTGCCTCACCATCACCGCCCTGCCCTGCCCCGCCTGTGCGCCCGACGACGAGGACGCCGAGTTCCGCATGACCAGCGGCAGCGGCAGCGGCAGCGGCAGCGGCCCGGGGACGGTCTTCAACACCAACATCGTCGACGACGCGGCGGTCTCGGAGCTGCTGCAACCGATGGGCGACTACCAGCTCGGCATCGCCCTCACCGGCGTGCGCACGCACGAGGGGGAGATCGCCGAGCGCTTCGCGGTCGCCGAGGGCGAGCTCTCCATCGTCGGCGAGGACGGCGCGGTCTTCACGAAAGACGAGGTGCTCGGCTCGACGTGGCAGCTCCTCCCCTTCAACCGGCTGATCTGGTCGTCGATGGTGCTCGCCGAGCGGCGCGACATCGACGGCTGGCCGCATTACCGCTTCACCCGCGGCCCGCTCGGCCTCGACACCTGCGTCGGCGAGCCGCCGATCTACGCCCGCCTCCTGACCGGCTTCACGCTCGACGAGTCGACCGGCGACGTCGCGCCGCTTCGGGACAACACGTACGTCGCCTGCGACAACGGGGCGACCGGCAAGGCCGCGGCGCTCGGGTACTACGATCTGGCGGTCGGCCTGGGCGACTTCAAGCCGTTCGAGGTGGCGATCCGGGCCATCCGCGCCGACTACTGCTACGACGGCGTGTCACACACGACGCCCGGGGTCGAGCTGCGGCTCGCGGACCGCTGGGGCATCCGCGCCGAGGCGAGCGATCGCCCGCTCGAGGCCGTGTGGGGCGCCGAGGGCCTGCTCTGCTTCAACACCGGCCGCGCGGGCTGGCTCCCGGGGTGCAACGACTGGGAGCTCATGCCCGGCTGCCTCGGCGACAACGGCTTCGTCGATCACCCGGACGCGCTGTTCATCACGCGCCTGCCGTGAATGCGGCCTCGACGCGAACCGACGCAGCGCGCCGCTCAGTCGCGGGCGACGAGCTGGCGCAGGCGCTCGGCCCAGGTGTCGAAGCCCATGACCGTGCTCTCCGCCAGCTCGGGGCTGCGCGCGAGCCGGGCGATCTGCGCCTCGACGTGCTGCTTGGCGTCGCGGATCCGCGTGCGCACGGTGCCCTCGGGCACGCCGAGGACCTCGCCGATCTCGCGGGCCGTCATGCGCTCCCAGTAATAGAGCTCGAGCAAGATCTGGGCGTTGACGGGGATCCGTCGCATCGCCCGCAGCAGCAGCTCGAGCTCCTGCTCCCTGGCGTGCACGCCGGCGAGGCCGGGGGACAGGTCCTCGCACGAGACCTCGCCGAACTCGAGCAGCTCGCGCGCGCGCGACTTGCCGCGGTAATGATCGTAGAGGATGTTGCGGGCGACGCCGTAGAGATAGGCGCGGAAGCTCGAGGTGGCGCGGATCGCCGCGCGCCCCTCGACGCACGCGAGGAAGGTCGCCTGCGTCAGCTCGTGAGCGGCGTCGCCGGCCTTGCTGCGGAAGAACCGGGACAGGCCGCCGTAGTGGCGGCGAAACAGGGCCTGGCCGGCCTGGACGTCGCCGGCCCGCCAGGCCGCGAGGAGCGACTGCTCGTCGGGGGTCACGCGCGGAGTATAGCGAGCCCCGCCCGGCGATCGATCGTGCGCTCCCGCGCGCGGCGGCGGGACGCGAGAAAAAGTTCAATTGATCCGCCGGTCCCGAGACTCCTCCGGTGCGCCGCAGCGGCGCGACCCGCCATTTTTCGAAGAGACGTTCGTATGTCATTCACCATTGTCCGCACCACCCTCCCCTCTCTCCTCCTCGCATTCGCCCCGGCCTGCGTCGATCACGACGGCGCGTTCGCGTCCGCCGAGAGCGACGCGCTCGCCCGCGAGGGCGAGGCGAGGGCCCCGGCCTTGGTCACTGACCAGTTGCTGCTCGGCGGTTGCGAGGTCTGCCCCGACAAGGCGAATGGCGTCACGGGCGGGCCCGGCGACTGGTTCTCGTGCTGGTGCACCGCCGAGGCGACCGCCGGCGGCACGGTCTGGGGCACCGACCTCTACACAGACGATTCATCGCTGTGCCGGGCCGCCGTGCACGCGGGGGCGATCGGCCCGGACGGCGGCGTCGTCACCGTGACGTTCGCGCCCGGGCTCGGCCAGTACGTCGGATCGCTCCGCCACGGCGTCCAGAGCCAGGCCTGGGGCGGGTGGTCGCGCAGCATCTCGATCGCAGCGGACACGTCCTGCTGCGTCGACAACAGCGACTGCGACGACCTGGTCTCGCCCGGCCCCAGCCCCAAATCGTACGACGACATCCCGTACTACTGTCACAAGCCCGAGGGCGCCTGCGCCGGCACCGGCACCTGCCACCCGCGGCCCGACGCGTGCACGCAGGAGTACGACCCGGTGCTCGGCTGCGACGGCCAGGAGTACGGCAACGCCTGCGAGGCGGCCGCCGCGGGCGTCAGCCTGCTGGCGGGCGGCGGGGTCTAGGGAGAGTCCCACGATTCGGCATGTATCGTGCGTCCCGACCCTGCCACGAATCAGACGACGACACTGGCATCAGAGGTCGACGCCGCCGTCGAACTCCTGCCATTGCGGCTCCTTGCCCGCCTTCGGCGCCGGCGCTTCCTTGGGCGCCTTCTTGGGCGCGCGCGGGCGGGCCGGCGGCGGCGGCTCGATCGCGGGCTTCTCGCCGCGCTCGATCCGCGGCTCCGGCGCAGCGAGCTCGCCCTCGAGGACCCTCTCGGGCGCGGGCGGGGCGATCTGGTGGGGCACGTTGATGCCGCCGTCGGCCACGCGCATCACGATGTCCTCGTCGCTCTCCAGCTTCTCCGAGCCCTTGACCGGCCCGTGTGGGGTGCAGGCGCTCAGCGCTGCGGCCACACCGGCCGCGGCGGCCACCTCGGGCAGCCAGCGCCGGCGCAGGCGCGCGACCGGGACCAGCGCAGGAGGACGGGCGGGCGCCGGCGAGTCGGCGTACTGCAGTTCGCCCCGGGCGTCGCGCCGCAGCGACACGCACACCGAGTTGCCGCGGTTGGCGGCCAGGAACGCCTCGGCCTCGGCGCGGGTCCAGTTGGCGAGGACGTGGACGTCCTTCTGACAGTGATCGCAGAAGAATTGGCGACCGCTGCGGTCGGCGTCGAGGTCGACGGGGCAAGGCCGGGAGATCTCGAGGGTGCGCGTGTCCATCGTCGGGCCCCGAACGCCGGCCGCCCCGGTCCGGCTTACAGCGCCGCGCAGGCCTGCAAGCGCCGGCGGGGCGCGGGCGCTCCCGCACGCGTCCGGGGCCGACCAGCGTCGTCACGTCGAGGGCGTCGGCCTTGTTGCTCGTGACCTGCGGGGCCGCGACCGGTCACGAGCCTGTCGCTGCGATCGACTTAAGAACATGTCTATTCGCACATGATCTTAAGAACATGCCTTCACGAGCATGTCTTGCGATACACGCGGTCGCCGAAGTGGTGCGCCCACTCGGCCGGCGTGAGGTCGCGACCGGCGCGGGCGCAGCCCTCGGCGAGGCGGCCGGCGAGCGTGGCAGGGAACACGCGGGCCAGGCCGTCGGCCCCGGCGGTGACGACCAGGCGGCCGTCGGGCGAGAAGCCGCCGGTCCACAGCGTGTGGTCGGGCTCGCCGGGCCCGGACGCGGGCGTGTGCGGCAGCTTGAGCGCGGTGAACGACGCGCCGCTGCGGGCCCACAGGCGGGCGGTGCCGTCGGCCGAGGCGGTGAGCACGGCGGAGCCGTCGGGGCTGTACGCGGCGACCCACACCGCGTCGGTGTGCCCGCGCAGCGCCACCGGCTCGCCGCCGTCGAGCGGCCACTCGCACGCGGTGCCGTCGGTCGAGGCGGTCAGCGCCGCGCCGCCGTCGGGGCGCAGGTGGATCTGGGCGATCGAGCCGGCGTGCCCGCGCAGCTCGATCGGCGCGGCCTCGGGGCGGGTCAGCGACCACACGCGGGCGATCGCGTCGTCGCCGGCGCTGGCCAGGCGGTCGCCGCGGCTCGCCAGGGCGCGGACCGGGCCGGCGTGGCCCTGCAGGCTGGCCTTGCGGATCGCCGACCCGGGCAGCGGCGTGACCCGCACCGGGCCGTCGTCGCCGGCGCTGGCAAGGGCTGTCCCATCGGACATGAACTCAAGGACACGCACGGCGCCGGCGTGGACCGCCAGCTCGTCGAGGCTCGGCGGGCCGACCGCGGCGAAGCGGACCACATGCACGCGGCCGTCCTCGCCGGCGACCGCGGCCACCTCGCCGCTCGGGCTCCAGCGGGCGTCGAGGAACGCGGCGCCGCGCGGCGCCGCGAGGCTGGCCGTCGGGACAGGTTCCTCGCCGTCCAGGGCCCACAGGCGCAGCCGCCCGTCGCTGCCGGCCGACAGCAGGCGCGCGCCGTCGGGGCTGGCCGCGAGCACCAGCGAGCCGCCCTCGCGGTGGCCGCCGAGGCGCGCCGGCGGCCTGCCGTCGCGCCGCCACACCCGCGCGGCGCCGTCGAGGCCGGCGGTCACCACCGTGCGCGCGTCGCCGAGGAACGCGGCCTGCTCGACCCCGGCCGCGTGCCCGCGCAGCAGCCACGGGTCGTCGGAGATCCGCCAGCGCCGCGCGCTGCCGTCGACGGAGGCCGAGAGCACGCGCGCGCCGTCGTGCGAGAAGCGGGCGGCGACGACGCTGCCGGCGTGGCCGCGCAGGCGCAGCGGCGGGCCGCGGACGTCGAGCTGCCACAGCCACACCTCGCCGCCCGCGGGTGTCCCGAGGAGCAGGTTGCGATCGGGCCCGAGCTGGACCCCGAGCAGCGCCTCCTCGTGGCCCGGGAGCTCGACGCGCTCGCTGCTGCCGTCGCGCTCCCACACCCGCGCGCTGCCGTCGCGCGAGACGGTGACGACCTGCTGCCCCCCGGGCAAGAAGCCGGCGGCGTAGACCTCGTCGGTGTGCCCGAGCAGCCGCACCGGCGGGCGCCCGTCGAGCGCCACGATCGCCGCGCTGTGATCGGCGCGCGCGACCACGATCTCCTCCCCGTCGCTGCGCCACTCGGCCGCCAGCAGGCCCGTCGCGCCCTTCGCGGCCGGCGGCGGCAACCGCAGCGCCCGCGCGGCGCCGCCGGTCTCGGGCCACAACTTCAGCGCGCCGTCGCCCGCGAGCGTCAACAGGGCCGCCCCGTCGGGGCTCCACACCGCCCGGCGCAGCCCGGCCGCCGCGTCGCCGATCGTCCGCGGCGGCTGCTGCGGCCGCAGCACGTGGGCGAGCGGTCCGTCGCGCACGACCAGCGCCCCGCGGGCGCTCCACGCCAGGTCGCGCGGGTCGGCCAGCGTGATGTCCCAGGAGACAGGTTCGCCGAGGTCGCCCGCGACCAGCGGGTGCACGCACGGCGAGCCCTCGGCGCGCGCGATCGCCAGCGCCGCGCCGTCGGGCGCGAACGCCAGGGCCCGCGCGCTGCCTGTCCCCAAGGCCATGTCGACGGGCGCCCGCGGATCGGCGGTCGACCACAGCGCGACCGCCCCGTCGCGCTCGCCGGTGGCCAGCCAGCGGCCGTCGCGGCTCTCGGCCAGGGCGTCGACCACCGCCGCGCCTGGCCTGGCGAACAGGTCGCTGCGCGGGCCGTCGAGGGCGTCGAGCAGCGCCTGCTCGGCCTCGAGAGGCGGCGCCTCGCCGCCCTCGCGCGCGGTCGTCACCGCCTCGACGGCCAGCAGCAGGCGCAGGACCGGGTCGTCGCCGGCGTGCTGCCCCGCGGCCGCCGCCAGCCGGCGCGACTCGCCGGCCGCCTGGGTGCGCTCGAGGTCCGCGGCCGTCGCGGCGGCGCGGGCCTGCTGGACCGCGACGTCGCGGGCGTGGCGGTCCTCGACCCGGCGCCACAGCAAGAGCCCGCCGGCGGCCAGCGCGGCCAGCAGCAGCAGCGCCAGCCCGATCTGCCGGCGCAGCCGCGTCGGGTCGCGCGCGAGCGCGGCCAGCAGCGCGTCCATGCTCGGCCAGCGCGCCGCGGGATCGGCCGCCAGCCCGCGGTCGAGCGCGCGCTGCAGCCACGCCGGCACCTCGCGCGGGCCGCGGGCGATCGCGCCGGCGACGATCGCCGCGTGCACGTCCTCGCGGCGCTCGCCGGCGAACGGCCGCGCCCCGTGCAGCGCCTCGTGCAGCGCCACGCAGAAGCCGAACACGTCGCTGCGCGCGTCGGCCTCGCCGCCCTCGTGCTGCTCGGGGGCCATGTACGCCGGCGTCCCGACCACCGCGCCGGCGGCCGTCAGCGCGGCCGCCTCCTCGGACGCCCTTCGGGACATGCCCCATCGGACATGCTCTTTCGGACCTGCCTCTTCAGACCTGTTCTCGGCGCCATCCCCGGGCCGCGCCCGCGCCAGCCCGAAGTCGACCACGCGCGGGCGGCCGTCGTCGCCGACCAGCACGTTCTCGGGCTTGAAGTCGCGGTGGACCAGCCCGACCGCGTGCGCGGCGGCGAGGCCGCGCCCGGCCTGCACGTACATCGCCAGCGCCTCGCGCCAGCTCCGCGGCTGGCGCTCCTGCCACGCCCGCAGCGTCTCGCCCTGGACGTACTCCATGGCGATGTAGACCTGCCCGCGCGCCTCGCCGACCTCGTAGACCTGGACCACGTTGGGGTGCGACAGCTTGGCCAGCGCCTGCGCCTCGCGGCGCATGCGGGCCGCCGCGCCCGGGTCGTGATGACCGGCGTGGACCAGCTTGAGGGCGATCCGGCGGTCGAGCTGCTCGTCGTAGGCGGCGTAGACGACCCCCATGCCGCCGGCCCCGACCCGCCGCAGCACCGCGAAGCGCCCGACCCGCTCCGACTCGTTGGGCGCGCCGAACAACCTGGCCTTCAGGTCAGCCCGTGCGAGCGCGTGCGCCAGCCGCTCCGGATCGATCCGGGGCGGTGTGGCGCTGACGAACCGCAGGTCGTCGGACATCCGCGGCGAGTCTAACCCGCGGCCGCGCCGGCGGGGACGCGCGTCCCCGCGCGCTCGCGCAGGGCGTCGATCCGCCACCCGTACTCCTCGCGCACATGCCGGACGAGCCCGCCGCCCGCGGTGAAGCGGATCCGACCGCCCTGGTCCAAGAACCAGGTCGACGGGTAGCCCTTCACGCCGGCCCGCTCGCTGTAACCGGCGTCCATCACCACGTCGAAGGCGTGACCGCGGGCCCGCATCCACGCGGCGACCTCGCGGGCGCTGCCGCCGGCGTGCACGCTGACGACCGCGACGTCGGGGTCGCCGGCGTGCGCGGCCGCGAACGCCGCGTACTCCGGCAGCTCGAGCAGACAGCCGCCGCAGGTGTTGAACCAGAAGTGCACGACGGCGATCTTGCCGCGCAGCGAGGCCAGCGCGACGCTGCCGCCCCCGTCCGCCCGCTCCAGCGTGAATTCCGGCGCGACCCGGGCGTCCTCGATCCACCCGCCGAGGACCTCCGCCCTGCGCCGCACCCGCCCCCTGTCCTCGAGGCCGGCGAGGTGCTGCGGGAAGCCGCGCAAGCCCCCGGTGCGCCCGCGGTACGCCGCCTCGAGCGCGCGCAGGCACTGCTCCCCCGCGGCGCCGCCGAGGCCTGTCCCTTCAGCCAGGTAGATGTCGGCCCGCTCGTGATCGCCGCGCCGCCGCGCCAGCTCGGCCAGCGCCAGCTGCAGCTCGCCGAACGGCCCCAGCGCCAGCGCCTCGGCCCGCTTCAGCGCCGCGGCCGCGTCGTCCACACGACCTGCCTGCAAGTACATGTCCCCGAGGACCGTCTGGAGCGCCGCCAGGCGGTCGCGGCGCATCACGTCGACGGCCTCGTACCCGGAGGCGCTCAGGGCCGCCGCGAACGCCTCGATCGCCGCGGCCCCGTCGCGCGCGACCGCCTCGGCCCTGGCGATCTCCGGGGTGCGTCGGGCCAGCGCGCGCACGGCCTCGATGTACACGTCGGGGAACCACTGCCGGTGCGCCAGCATGACGTCGACCGCGTCGACGATCGCCTCCGGCCCGGCCGCCGGATCGGCGACGATCGCCTCGAAGCGCCACTGCGCGACCTCCTCGAGCTTGCGCGGGTCGTGGTGCCGCGGCCGCGCCAGGAACGCCTCGAGCATCACGCGCCGCAGCGCCAGCGCGTCCGGATCGAGGATCGGCGGCGCCTCCCCGGGGGCCCCCGCCGGCGCGAGCCGCCGGTGGAGCACCGTCTCGGCCGCGGGCGAGCTGGCGAACTCGGCCAGGATCCGCGCCTCGATCGGCCCCGCCCGCCCGGCCTGCCCGAGCGCCCGCAGGCTGTCGGCCGCGGCCAGCAGCACCTCCGGCCGGTCGGCGAACCGCGCGATCGCGGCCTCGATGTCCTCGAGGACAGGTTCCTCACCGGCCTGCCCGGCCAGCAGCGTCCAGCGCTGGCGCAGCAGCGGGGCCGCCTGCGGCGCGCGGCGCAGGCCGGCCTCGGCCCACGCCAGCGCCTCCACCGGCCGCCCGAGGCCCGGCAACCACTCGGCCATCGCCCGCGCGACCGCGACGAACTGCGGGTCCTCGACCGGCACCGCGTGCGCGACCGCCAGCGCCTCGGGCAGCCGCGACGGCTCGCCGCGCGCCGCGTACAGCAGACCGGTCACCCGCGCCGACGCCGGCGCGTCCGGCTCGGCCGCCGCGAACGCCAGCAGCTCGCCCGGGCGCCGCACCTGCAGCGCCCACGACCGCACCTGCAGCGCGTCGCCCCGCGCCGGCAGCGTCGCCAGCAGCGCGGCCGAGCCGGACAGCACCTGCGGCCGCAGCAGCCACGGCGGCCCGCGCCACGCCAGCACCCGCGCCAGCTCGGCCCAGACGTCACCTGGTCTTTCGGCCAGCATCGCCGCCGCCAGCGCCTCGGCCTCGAAGTTGCGCCCCGTCGCGGCCACGCAGCCGATCCACCACGCCCGCAGCCGACCGCTGTCCGGGTGCTCGCGCACCAGCGCCTCGCCCTCGCGCGCACAACCGGCGGCGTCGAGGGCGACCAGCGCGTCCCGCAGGCGATCGGCCCCGCGCTCGGCCAGGTCGACAGGCGCCGGCGGCGGACGCTCGCGCACCCGCCCGGGCGCCGCGCCGCATGCGGCTGCTCCGAGAGACATGGCCCAAAAGACAAATTGAGAGAGTCGCATCAGACTTCGTCCTCGACCGCGAGCGGCGATCCGCAAGCACCGCCCGAGATACTCGCATGACGCACCACCTTCAACCGCGGTCTGCCGCCGCTCGCGTGAGCTCCGCCGTCACCCGTGATCGGCGGCCCGCATCGCCGCGACCCGCCAGGCGAACTCGAGCGGCAGGTCGGGCATGCCGCCCGTCTCGTAGGCGATCCGGCCCTGCCGGTCGATGAACCACGTGCTCGGGAAGCTCCACACCTTCGCGGTGTGGCACCAGCCGTCGGCCATCGCCACCGCGAAGCGGTGGCCGTGCTCGGCCATCCACGCCTCGACCACCTCGCGGGTCTCGAGGGCGTGCACGCTCAGGATCACCAGGTCGCGCTGGCCGGCGTGGGCGTCGACGAATTGCTGCCAGCGCGGCAGCTCGGCGACGCACGGCTCGCAGGCGGTGAACCAGAAGTGCAGCACCACGAACTTGCCGCGCGTCGACTCGCTGCTGACGACCTCGCCGTCGAAGCGGGTGAAGCGGAACTCCGGGGCGGTGCGCGGCGCGGCGGCTATCCTCCGGAACACCTCCTGTCGTCGCCGCTCCCGCGTGCGCACCAGCAGCTTCGCCACGTGGGCGTCGAGGCCGCGCAGGCCGCCGTGCTCGCGCTTCCAGGCCGCCTCGAGCGCGCGCCGGCAGGCGTCGTCGAACGCGTCGCCGTCGTACGCGTCGCTGCAGGCGACCAGCTGCTCGTCGGCCGCCGCCGCGTCGCCGCGCCGGCGCGCCACCTCGGCCCGCGCGATCGCGTGGTCGTCGCCCGCGCTGCCGCGCGCGCTCGCCTCGCCCAGCGCCGCCTGGGCCTCGACGACCCGCCCCGCGGCCAGGTGCACGCGCGCCAGCAGGTCGTAGAGCCCGCCCTCGTGCCATTCGTACATGTGCGGGAATTCGTGGCCGAGCGCCTGCGCCAGCGCGACGTGGCCCGGCACCGCGGCCAGACCCTCGCGCACCAGCGCCTCGGCCAGCGCCAGCTCCGACTCGCGCTGGACCAGCGCCTGCGCCCCCGCGGTGAAGAACTCGAGCGCCGGGCCGTGGAGCAGCGGCCGCGTCGCCTCGATCGCCGCCACCACCTGCGCCGCCGTCGCGGCCGGATCGGCGAGCGCCGCCGTGAACTGCCGCAGCGCCGCCGCCTCGCGCAGCCGCGGATCGTGGTGGCGCGGGCGGCCGAGGAACGCCGCGTCGGCGGCCTGTTGCGCCGGCCCGGGGCCCAGCGCCTCGCTCGCGCGCGCGAGCAGGGCCTCGGCCGCCGGCGAGTCGGCGTGCTCGTCCGCGATCCGCCGCTCGAGCGCCTCGGCGCGGGCGACCTCGCCGAGCCCGCGGTAGGCCTCGGCCGCCGCCAGCAGCAGCGCCGGCCGCTCGCCGCCGCGCGCGAGCGCGAGTGAGATGTCCTCGAGGACAGCCTGCTTGCAGGCCGCGAAATCCCGCGGCTGTAGCTGCAGCAGCCGCCAGCGCAGCGTGCGGAGCCGCAGCGAGTCGGGCGCGCGGGCCAGGCCGGCGTCCGTCCACGCCAGCGCCTCGACCGGCAGGAACAGCCGCTCGAGCCCCCGGCCGGCGATCACCGTCAGCGTCACGAACTCGGGGTCGTCGGGCGCGACCGCGTGCGCGTCGGCCAGCGCCAGCGGGAGCTGCGAGCGATCGCCGTCCCGCGCCCGTCGCAGCCGCAGGTGCACCCGCGCCCACGCCGGCACGCGCGGGTGCGCCGCCACCAGCTGCGCGAGCTCGTCGGCGCGGTCCCAGGCGACCAGCGTCGCGGCCCGCAGGCGCAGCGCCGCGGGGTGGCCGTCGAGCGCGTCGACCAGCGCCTCCGAGCGCGCCAGCGCCTCGGCCCGCGCCGGCGTCGACTCGCCGAGCCACACGGCGACGCGGGCCCACTCGGCCCACGGGTCACCTGGCCTCTGGGACATCATCTGCGCCGCCAGCCCTGCCGCCTCGAGGTGCCGCCCGACCCGCGACACGCAGGCGATCCAGCGCGCGCGCAGCCGGCCGCTCTCGGGGTGGCGGGCGACCAGCGCCTCGCCCTCGGCCGCGCAGCGCTCGCCGTCGTCGAGCGCCACCAGCTGCTGCAGCAGGTCGGCCGCGACGTCGGCGGGATCCACCGCCGCCCGGGCGCGCTCGCGGGCCGGACGCTGCGGCCGCGCCGAGCAGGCCGCCAGCCCGGCGGCGAGCACCAGTAACATGACCGTTCGGACAGGTACGAAGCCCGGCATCTCGACCCCCTACTCCCAGCCCTGCTGCCGCCGCAGCTCCCGCGCCCACTCGTCGAGGTGCTCCGGCGAGACGTCGCTCGCCGGCGCCGCGGCCCCGGCCGCCAGCAGGGCCGCGACGCGCTCGCGCAGGCGCTGGCGCCCGCGGGCGATCCGGCCGCGCACGGTGCCCTCGGGCACGCCGAGCAGCGCCGCCAGCTCGCTGCCCGACAGGCCCTCGAAGTACATCAGCTCGAGCACGATCTGGTCGTCGACCGGGATCTCGCGCAGCGCCTGGGCCAGGCTGCGAGCCTCCCGCTTGTGCGCCACGATCGAGCTCGGCGACGCGCCCTCGCAGTCCTGCACGCACACCGCCGCGAAGTCGAGCTCCTCGCTCCTGCGCTTGTAACGGCCGCGGATGTACTTGCGCAGCACGTTGCCCGCGATCGCGTAGAGGAACTGGCGCGCCCCCGCCTCGCCGCGCCAGCGGTCCTTGCCGGCGGTGCAGCCGAGGAAGGTCTGTCCGACCAGCTCGGCCACGTCGTCGTCGCCGCACGCCTTGTTGCGGAAGAAGCGGGTGATCGCGGCGAAGTGACGGTCGACGAACGCCTCGCCGGCCGCGGCGTCGCCGGCCTGCCAGGCCTCCAACAGCTCACCGTCACTGCGCACGAGCATCACCTTACCCGACCGCCCCGCCGCGGTCGACGCCGCGGCGAGACAATGCCGATGTCCCTTCGGACATGTTTGAAACAACATGCAGAAACGGCCGGCGCCCGGCGGACGCCCCGGCGCCGGCCGAGGACCGGCGCGGGCCTACTCGCGCGCGACCCGGGGGAACGCCGCCGGGCTGCGGTAGCCGTCGCGGTCGTAGGCCCGGACGGCGAACGACCAGTCGTCCTTGCTGTGCGGCAGCGTCGCCTCGGTCGCCGCGCCCACATCCTCGACGTACTCCCACGTCGGCGCCGAGGTAGCACGCCGCAACACCTCGTAGCCGGCGACGTCGGGCTCGGGGCTGGCGGTCCAGCGCAGCGTCGTGTCGCCGGTCAGCTCGGCCGCCAGCAACTTCGGGTCGCCCGGCGACGACGGGGCGTTGGCCAGGTGCGCCAGCGCGGCCGCGTTGACGCGGGCGACATCGGCCAGGTACGCCGCGTCGACGTGCGCCGGCAGATCGCCGCGGGCCCGCCCGGCCTCGTCGCGCACGTCCTGGTGCTGGCGGTCGTAGTTTTCGGCGACCTCGGTGAAGCGCACGGCCGCGAAGCCCTGCTCGTTGAACGCAATGTGATCGCCGCCGCGCAGGAATCGATCCGGCCGGAAGACCAGGATCGGCCGCACCGCCAGCTCGTGCAGCGCGGCCACGTCGGCGATCGTGCGCGCCAGCTGGCGCGACGGCGCGTCGGCGAACCCGCCCGTCTGCCGCGCCAGCTGCCAGGCCGCCGGATCGGCGCTCGCCGGCACGCCCTCCGAGAACAGGCGGATCGCGTGCCGGTGCGAGCCGCCGCGCGGGTCCGAGGGATCGCCGACGATGTCGTTGCTCAGCGCGCCGGCGATCTCGAGCCCCGCCGCCCTGGCCGCCTCGGCGTGCTTGCGCGCGCCGACGAGCCCCTGCTCCTCGCCCGCGGTCGCCATGAACACCAGCGTCGCGTCGAAGCTGCGCGTCGCCATCACCCGCGCCAGCTCGAGCACCAGCGCCGTGCCCGAGCCGTCGTCGTTGGCCCCGGGCGCGTCGGACGTCGCGTCCATCACGTCGCTGGCCCGCGAGTCGTAATGTCCCAGGACATAGTAGCGACGGCGCCGCGCCTCGGGCAGCGTCCCCGGCAGCACCGCGACCACGTTGACCACCTCGACCTCGCGATCGATGCGCTTGCCGTCGGGCGCGACGCGGTGGACGTCGAGCGCCGCCGTCATCGCCAGCTCGCCGGTGCGCCCGCTGGTCTGCGCCGCCCGCTCCAGCTCGGCCAGCAGCCAGCGCCGCGCCGCCCCGACCCCGCGCGTCTCCGACGAGGTGTCGGACAGCGTGTGCCGGGTGCCGAAGCCGGCCAGGCGATCGACGTCGGCCCGCAGCCGCGCAGGGTCGACGTCGGCCAGCATCGCCGTCACCGATGCCGGCGCCGGCCCGGTCAGCGTGCCCGCCGACGCCAGCGCCGGCGATGCGCGAACCGGCGGACTGGCGGGCGAGCCGGCGGCGGGCGCGGACGGGGCGGCCGGCGCGGTCGGTCGCGCCGGCGCGGCCTCGCAGGCCAGCGCCGCCGAGATGAAGCAGAAAAAACCCCGACGCACCATCGCCCCATCGTAGCCGAGCCCGGCGCCGCCGTCGCCGGTCCGAGCCTCCCGGGCGCCGATCGGGCGGCGCGCGCCGCCCGAGGAGCGGCTCGCCATGACCTGTCCTTCGGGACCGGTGATTCGCGCCGCGATCGCGGCGCCGGCTCGGCTCGGCTCGCCGCTGGCGACGCCGGCCGGCGGAGGCCCCGCCGCCGACCGCCGCCCGCCCGCGGCCCCCCAGGCGGCTTGAAAAGGGTCGGATCGGTTCTATCCCCCCTCCAAAGGATGCCCAGCGAGCGTCGCACCACCGGAGAGCTCCTCGCCGCGTCCGGCGCCTTCGCGGGCGATCACGACGACCTCGTCGAGTGTCTCGAGCACAGCGCCGTCGGGATCCACGTCGTCGACAGCACCGGCACGATCGTGTGGGTCAACCCCGCCCTGTGCGCCGCGCTCGACCGCGACGTCGGCGACTGTGTCGGACGCCACGCCGCCGAGCTGCACGCCGATCCACATGTCTTTACGGACATATGGTCGCGGCTCCGGGCCGGCGAGCCCGTGCCGGCCCGGGCCGCGCGCCTGCGCGGGGCCGCCGGCGCCTGCGAGGTCGTGCTGTCGGCCAGCCCCGGCCGAGACCTGCACGGCGCCCTCGTCGGCGCCCGCTTCTGCGCGCGCGGGCCGGCCACGCCCACCGCCACCGCCGCGCTCGTCGCCGAGGCCCCGCTCGGCATCGTCCGCGCGCGGCTCGACGGCACGATCCTCGCCGTCAACCCGGCGGTGTGCGACCTGCTCGCGCGCCGGGCCGCCGAGCTCGTCGGCTGCGACCTGTTCGCGCTCACGCACCCCGACGATCGCGAGCTCGATCAGGACAAGTTCGCCCAGCTGTGCGCCGCCCAGATCCGCAACTACGTCCTCACGCGACGCATGCTCCGCGGCGACGGCTCGCTGGTGTGGACCCGCCTCCACGCCGCCGTCGCGCGCGACGGCGCCGGCGCGTCGCAGTTCTGGTTCGGCCTGGTCGAGGACATCGACGCCCGCCACCGCGCCGAGGAGGATCGCCGCCGGCACGAGCGGCAGTACGAGATCCTCACCCGCCTCTCGCCCGTCGGCATCTTCCTCGGCGCCGCCGAGACCGAGTGCGTGTTCGTCAACGCCGAGTGGACGCGGATCACCGGCCGCACCCTGCCGGAGGTCCGCGGCGGCGCCTGGCGGCGCGCGATCCACCCCGACGACGTCGCCCGGGTGATCGCCGGCTGCCGCCGCGCCTTCGCCGAGGGCCAGCCGTTCAGCGGCGAGTGGCGCATGCTCCGGCCCGACGGCACCACCGTGTGGGTCCTCGGGCAATTCGCCGAGGTGCCCGACGGCAGCGCGCACAAGCACTACGTCGGCACCATCACCGACATCACCGACCGCGTGCGCGCCGAACTCGATCGCGCCCGCCTCGCCGTCATCGTCGAGAACGCCGCCGACGCGCTGTTCCTGCTCAACCACGACGGCACCGTGGCGATCTGGAACCCCGGCGCCGAGAAGTTGCTCGGCCACACCGGCGCCGAGATCCGCGGCCGCTTCATCGGCGACCTCGTGCCGGGTCACGGCTCCGAGGTCCAGGCCGCGATGCGGCGCGTGCTCGCCGGCGACGTGGTGCGCGAGATCGAGGCCCAGGTCCGGCGCGACGACGGCAGCCTGATCGGCGTCACCGTCACCGCCTGCCCCGTCCACGACGGCGAGGGCCGCGTCTCCGCGATCAGCGTCATCCTCCACGACGTCACCGAGCTCAAGGAGATCGAGCAGGCGCTGCGGACCAGCGAGGCCCGGTTCCGCGGCCTCGTCGAGGTGACGACGCAGATCGTGTGGGCGACCGACCCGACCGGCGCCGCCGTCGAAGACTCGCCGGGGTGGCGCGCCTTCACCGGCCAGACCTACGAGGAGCTGCGCGGCTGGGGCTGGGTGAACGCGATCCTGCCCGGGGATCGGGCCCGCGTCGTCGCCGAGTGGAAGGCCGCCTGCGCCGGGCGCGAGCCGTTCCGCAGCGAGTACCGGCTGCGCCGCGCCGACGGCAGCTACGCCGTCACCGAGGTGCGCGCCGTGCCGATGATCGGCCCCGACGGCCGCGTCCGCGAGTGGGTCGGCGTCAGCGTCGACGTCAGCGACCAGCGCCGGGTCGCCGAGCAGCGCGAGGCGCTGGTCGCCGACCTGCGGCGGGCCATGCATTACCAGGAGATGTTCATGGCCGTGCTCGGCCACGATTTGCGCAGCCCCCTGTCCGCGATCCTCATGGCCACCAGCCTCGGCCTGCGCCGCCGCCCCGACGACCGCATGCGCCGGGTCCTGCAGCAGATCGCCAGCAGCGGCCAGCGCATGCTGCGGATGATCGAGCAGCTGCTCGACGTCACCCGGATCCGCGCCGCCGGCGGGCTCGAGGTCCGGCCCACGCGCGCCGACCTGGCCGCGATCTGCCGCACCATCATCGACGAGCAGCACCAGGCCAACCCGGCCGCGCGCGTCGTCCTCGACGCGCGCGGCGAGACCGTCGGCACCTGGGACGTCGACCGCCTGTCGCAGATGGCCTCGAACTTGATCGGCAACGCCATCCAGCACGCCGAGGGCGCCCCCGTCGCCACCGTCCAGGTCGACGGCCGCGACCCCGCGCAGGTCCGCTTCATCGTCCACAACCGCGGCGTGATCGCCCCCGAGATGCTCGGCGCGATCTTCGATCCGTTCCAGCGCGCGGCCAAGGACTCGACCAAGACCGCCGGGCTCGGGCTCGGCCTCTACATCACCGAACAGATCGCGCTCGCCCACGGCGGCTCGGTCGCCGTCGAGTCGACGCGCACCGGCGGCACCTACTTTCGCGTCGAGCTCCCGCGGCACCCGAAGCCCGCCACGCTGTCGCCGCCCGGCGCGCGCGACGAGGACGGCGTGCCGCTGCTCCGGGGGGACGTGCTCGGATGAGCGGCGCCGCGTCACCCCGTCCGCGGCAGCCGGGCGCCGGCAGCGGGCCGCCGCTGCAGATGATCGTCGGCCTCGCCCGCGCGATCGCCCAGGCGCGCACCGACCCGGTCGCGATCGCCGAGGTCACCACGCGCACGCTCGTCAAGGACTTCGTCGCCGGCAGCGCCGCGCACCTCAAGGCCGGCTTCGACGTCCGCGCCTACGCCCACCGCGACCTGAGCGCCGAGGAGTACCTGCGCGACAGCTTCGAGACCATGCCGCTCGACCTCTTGCCTGCGGGTCGCGTGATCGCGACCGGCCGCCCGGTGTTCCACGCCCACCTGCCGGGCGAATTCATCGACAGCCTACCGCCCGAGATCCGCGCCTACATGCGGCGCTTCACCATAGCCGGCGTCATCATCGTCCCGATCCGCGCCCAGGACAGCGTCGTCGGGGCCCTGTCGATGTGGCGTGACGACAGCGCCCCGCCGTTCTGCGACGACGACCTCAACACCGCCCACGTGTGCGCCGAGCACGTCGGCCTCGCGCTCGAGCACGCGATCGTGTTCCGCGCCCTGCGCGACCGCGAGACCCGCTTCGAGCTGGCCGCGCGGGCCACCCAGGAGGTGCTGTGGGAGTGGGACACCACCACCGACCACCTCTTCTGGGGCGAGGCGCTCTACGACGCGCTCGGCTGGCCGCGCGAGCGCGTGCGCTCGAGCTTCGACTGGTGGGCCGAGAACATCCACGAGGGCGACCGCGCGCGGGTGTTGAGCGAGGTCGACCAGGCGATCAAGGACAACCCGAACCGCGTGCGCTGGCAGCTCGAGTACCGGTTCCGCCGCGGCGACGGCGGCTTCGCCCACATCGTCGACCGCGGCTTCGTCCAGCGCGACGAGGAGGGCCGGCTGCGGCGGCTGGTCGGTTCGATGCAGGACATCACCGAGCGGGTCGAGGTCACGCAGCGGCTGGCGCGGCGCGAGGAGAGCTACCGCGCCTTCGTCACCACCAGCAGCGAGGGCATCTGGTGCGCCGAGAGCGACGATCCGACCCCGATCGACCTGCCCGTCGAGCAGCAGATCGACCTGTGGTACGAGCGCTACACCATCCGCGAGTGCAACGACGCCATGGCGCGCATGTACGGCTACGAGCGGGCCGACGAGGTCCGCGGCGCGCCGGTGGGCCTGCTGTTCGCGCGCGACGACCCGCACATGCACGATCTCTACCGCCGCTTCGTCACCGGCGGCTACCGCCAGGTCGAGGTCGAGTCGATGGAGCGCGACCGCTTCGGCCGGCCGCGCCACTTCCTCAACTCGCTGATCGGCACCGTCGAGGACGGCAAGCTGTGCCGCGCCTGGGGCACCCAGCGCGACATCACCGACCTGACGCGCCAGGCCGCCACCCTCGCGCGCTATCAATTGCTGTCCCAGCACGGGCGCGACATCTTCCTGTTCGTCCGCGCCGACACCGGCGAGATCATCGAGGCCAACGACGCCGCCGTGGCGGCCTACGGCTACTCCCGCGACGAGCTGCTGGCCCTGCGCCTCGACGCCCTGCGGGCCGAGCCGGTCGCCGCCGAGCTCGCGGCGCAGATGCGCCGGGCCGAGCTCGAGGGCATCCTGTTCGAGGCGGTCCACCGGCGCAAGGACGGCTCGACCTTCCCGGTCGAGATCAGCTCGCGCGGGGCCGAGGTCCACGGGGAGCGCGTCGTGCTGAGCATCGTCCGCGACATCACCAAGCGCAGGCGGGCCGAGACCGCGGCGCGGCGCGCCGGCGCCATCTTGCAGGCGGTCTGCGACAACACTCCCGACCTCGTGTTCGCCAAGGATCGCCAGGGCCGGCTCGTGTTCGCCAACCCGGCCATGTTCGGCGCGATCGGCAAGCCGGCCGAGGCCGTGCTCGGCCGCCGCGACGTCGAATTCATGGACTTCGGCGCCGGCCGCGACATCAGCGACAACGACCAGCGGGTGCTGACCAGCGGCCGCGCGGACTTCTTCGAGGAGAAGGTCCCCGACGGCCGGATCTTCCTGTCGTCGAAGAGCCCCTACCGCGACGCCTCGGGCGCCGTCGTCGGCCTCGTCGGCATCTCCGTGGACATCACCGACCGCAAGCAGGCCGAGCTGCGCGTGCGCGAGACCCAGGAGGCGCTGTCGCTGGTGATGCGGGCCGGGCACATGGGTACATGGATGCTCGACGCCACCAGCGACGCCGCCTGGCTGTCGCGCGAGCTCGAGGAGCTCCTCGGCCTGGCGAGCGGCGCCGCGACGGGCGAGGACGGCCTCTACGCCGCCGTCCACCCCGACGACCGCGACCACCTCCGCCGAGAGATCGACGCCGCCGTGGCCGAGCGGCGCGACTACATGATCGAATTCCGGTTCGTCCGCGCCGACACCGGCGCCGAGGGCTGGATGGAGGGTCGGGGCCGCGCGGTCTACGACGAATCTGGCCGAACGACCATGATCTATGGGATAGGTATCGACATCACCAAGCGCAAGCAGGCCGAGCTCGACCTGCGAGAGAGCGAGCAGCTGTTCGCCCGCGCCTTCGGCAAGAACCCCAACCCCATGACCGTCAACGAGCTCCCGGGCGGCGCCTACCTCGAGATCAACGAAGCCGGACTCAAGTCCAACGGCTATTCGCGCGACGAGATGCTCGGCAAGACCCCGCTCGAGCTCGGCATCCTCGTCGACGAGCAGGACATCGAGCGCTTCACCGGCCTGCTCGCGCGGCGCAATTCGGTGCGGGACCTCGAGCTGCAGCTGCGCAGCAAGAGCGGCCGGATCCACAGCGTGCTCATGTCGGCCGAGGTCATCGAGTACCGCAAGCGGCCGTGCGTGCTCACGGTGGCCGTCGACATCAGCGCGCGCAAGCGGGCCGAGTGGGCCCTGCTCGAGAGCGAGGAGCGGCTGCGCCAGATCGCCGCCACCATCGACCAGGCGTTCTGGTTGATGGAGTTCTCGCCGGTGTGGCGCTTCGTCTACGTCAGCCCCGGCTGGGAGCACACCTGGCGGCGCGCCCACGAGGAGCTGTACGGCGACCCGACCCTGTGGACGCGCGCGATCCACCCCGACGACCGCGCCGCCGCCGAGCGGTCGCAGCAGGACCTCATCAACGGCGCCGTCGACTCGCGCGACCTCGAGTACCGCGTCGTCCGCCCCGACGGCGCCGTGCACTGGATCCGCGACCGCGGCACCTTGATCCGCGACGCCGAAGGACGGCCGTGGCGGGCCGCCGGCATCGCCGAGGACATCACCGAGCGCAAGCTGGCCGACCGCGAGCGCGAGCGCCTGGTCGCCGACCTGCAGGTAGCGATCGCCGTGCGCGACGACTTCCTCTCGGTCGCCTCGCACGAGCTGCGCACCCCGCTGACCGCGCTCGGCTTCCACCTCGAGCACCTCGTGCGCCTCGTCGACCGCGGCGAGCACGACCCCGGCGTGCTCGCGCGCAAGGTCGACGGGGCGATCCGCCAGATCGACCGCGTCACCGCCCTGGTCGACAGCCTGATCCACGTCAGCCGCATGAGCCTCGGCCGCCTCTCGCTCGAGCTGTCCGAGTTCGACCTCGTCGAGCTCGTGCGCGACCTCGTCGCCCGCGCCGGCCCCGACGCCGCGCGGGCCCGCAGCGAGCTGCGCGTCCAGGCCCCGTTCGCGCTGGTCGGCGCCTGGGACCGCAAGCAGCTCGACCAGGCCATCCACAACCTCCTCGCCAACGCCCTCAAGTACGGCGCCGGCCACCCGGTCGACGTCCGGCTCGCCGCGCGCGGCCCCGACGTCGTCGTCGAGGTCCAGGACCGCGGGATCGGCATCGCCGACGAGGACCGGCCGCGGATCTTCGACCGCTTCGAGCGCGCCGTCTCGTCGGCGCACTACGGCGGCTTCGGCCTCGGCCTCTACATCGCCCGGCGGATCGTCGAGGCCCACGGCGGCGTCCTCGACGTCACCAGCACGCCCGGCAAGGGCTCGACCTTCCGCCTGCAGATCCCGCGACAGGCAGCGCAGCCATGAACGAGGAGAACGAGGGACCGATGAACCGCGCACCGATCATCCTCATCGTCGAAGACGACCGTGACATCCGCGACGTCCTCGCCGAGATCCTCGCCGAGGAGGGCTACCAGGTCCTCGTCGCCGAGGACGGCGCCGACGGCCTCAAGCGCCTGGCCGAGGGCCCCACCCCCGACCTCATCCTCCTCGACCTCATGATGCCGCGCATGGACGGCTATCAGTTCCGCGAGGAGCAGCGCAAAAACCCGGACTGGAGCGCCATCCCGCTGGTGCTGCTGACCGCCGGCGTCGAGACCTCCGACAAGATCACCGCCCTGGGCGCCCTCGACGTCGTGCGCAAGCCGGTCAAGATCGACTTCCTCCTCGACCTCATCGGCGGCGTGGTCCGCCGCGCCGCCTGACAGCCCGGCCGAGAGACGCCCACCCGAAGGCGCCGTGGCTTCGAGGTCAGCGAGCCGCCGCGCCGCGATCTCGAGCCGTCACTTCGAACTCGACGCCAGGATCGGGTACGTCTTGTGGAGTGCCGTCCAAGAAGACCAAGGCCCCCTCGCCCCGACGATCCACGCGAACGCTCGAGAGGCTGGCGAATCTCGTCCCCCATCCGCGCTACGGCACCGAGATCGTGCCCTCCGGGCAGGTCGGTGACGATGACCTGATCCCCGGGCCGCCGGAGTGGTCGAAGGACGTGACCTTCCCGGAGTCCGCGATCCCCGCCGACGTCCGCAAGCAGAACTTCTCGACGATGTCGCATCTGCATTGGTACGTGGACACGCTGCGTGACTGCTGGATGTGCAAACGGCCCTTCCTCTTCTTCGCCCGGGAGCAGCAGTACTGGTATGAGACGCTTCGCTTCCGCGTGGAGGCCGACTGCCACGAGTGCGTCGAATGCCGCGCGAGCCTGCGTACCGTCCGACGGCGATTGAAGCGCTACGGCGAGCTTGTGGGCAAGCGTGAGCTGACGGACGAAGACATGCTCGCCCTCGCTGGCGACGTGGCGTTTCTGTGGACCCATGGCCTCCTGCGCGATGAGCAGCGCCTTCGTCGGATCAGAAACCGAGCGCTTCGCCAAGTACCCGACGGCGCCGCCACCCGCGCGCTCGACAAGCTCGTGGCTTCGCTTCCGAAGTAGGCGGCCTCTACACCCTCCGCTCGACGCCCGGCGCGCGGCTCAGCGCCCCGCGTACTCGGCGAGCACTCGCGCACCGGCGAGCGTGCTGTGGCCCGCCGCTCGAACTTGCTCGTCCGTCCCACTCCGGTTTACTCGCCAGGAGTCCAGCGGCCGACCCCCGGGCGCACACCGTGGCCGAGGCGCGCTCACTCGAGCAGGAAGGCGGCCAGGCTCGGGTCCACGTACGGGTTCTCCTTGCCGCCGAGCAGCAGCACCGGTCCGGTGTCGAGCAGCACCGCCGCGACCGGGAACGTGGGCGTGGGCAGCGAAGGGCCGGGGGTGAGCGCGTCGCTGGTGGGATCGTAGAAGTGCGTGGCGATCCCCGGGTCGCTGCCCGGCTCGCCGACGATCCACACCCGACCATCGGCGAGCACGACGCCCACCGGCGTGTGGTTGAAAGCCATCTTCGGATCGGCCAGCTCCTGCAGGGCGGTCAAGGTGTCGGTCGCCGCGTCCAGGCGCATCAGCCACGGCCCCGGCAGGCCGCTCTGACCGGGGTTCCCGAGCAAAAGCACGCTGCCGTCGGGGAGGGTGAGCGCCTGCCGGCGGAAGTCCGTCCCGGCGCCAGCATCGGCGCCGATCGGTCGACTGCTGTTGCCGTCCATATCGATCACCTGGGGCCCCTGGACATGCCACGCAGCGTCGGACGAGCCGTTGATGCCGCCGAGCACGACGAGCTCGCCGTTGCCCCGCCACGCGGCCGAGAACACCGGGGCCAGGAAGGCGGAGACGAACGGAAACTCGAGCTCGACCGGCAGCGGTGTCGACATTCCGGTCGACGGGTCGAAGCGCTCGGCGACCATGAACGAATCGCCGAGGACGACGACGGTGTCGCCGGGCTCGGCGATCGCTATGATGTCGCGCCGCTCCTCGGTGAGCGCGCCGATGACCTCGCTGCCGAGGCCGTCGATATCGATGCGCTCGACGTCGAGGATCTTCGGCTCGGGCTCGCGGGTCGATCGCCCGGAGAACACGAGGACGCTGCCGTCGCTCAGGGCCGCGCTGTCGTGCTCGAAGCGCGGCTGCAGCAACTCGGGGCCGGCGACGAAGCCGTTCTCGCGGCGCCACAGCAGCGTGCCGGCGACCACGTCGGGGTCCTTGCCGGCGTCGGGTCCGTCGAGCGCAAGGCCGCCGATCACCAGCGCCCGACCGCCCGGCAGCGCCTCGAGGGAGAACGCGCCCCTCGGCGGCGGCGCCTCGAGCTCGACGACCTCCTCCTTGTACACGTACGGCCCGTCCGCGCCAGTCGTCGGGGCGCTCGTGTCGACGACGCTCGTCGAGCCGGAGCTCCCCATCCATCCGTCCGTCGACGCGTTCGTCGTCGTCGAAGCAGTCGCGCCCCCGATGCTCTCTGCCACCTCCGGACCGCACGACGCGAGCAGCACGCCCGCGAGCGCGACGGCCTGGGCCCTGCGCACCGGCCGGAGGTACTGCGCCCGGTCGTCGCTGCCGGCCATGCCCGTGCTGAAGCCGGAAACGCCCATCCCCGAGCCACTATAGCCCAAGTCACGACCGCGAGACGAGGACACCTCACTGCACGTTTCACGCGTCTTGATGCCGCGGCCCGGCGTGAGCTCGGGAGCTTCCAACATGCCGGGGACGATCGGCAACTCGAGGCTGTCCCAGCACGAGCCGCACCTGGCGACGCGGACGAAGGACCACTCGCCCTCCTGGACTTCACACCCGCCGCGCTGCCCCAGCGTCAGCTCCGCGGCGCCGCGGTCACCCCCGCCTTGCGATCGGTCGCCAGCAGCGCCGCGCTGATCGCCAGCACCGTCGCGCCGATCCAGGCGACCCGGTTCACCTCCTCGGCGAACAGCCAGATCCCGGCCAGCATCGCCAGCAAGACCTGCACGTAGCCCAGCGCCGTCGCCCGCCCGGCCCGCACCTGGTGCAGACCGACGGTCATGCTCTGCTGATGGAGAAACGTGCACACCCCGATCGTCAAAAGCATGGTCCACTCGAACGCGTCGGGCGGCACCCACGTCGACCACGCCCACGGCGCCGACAGCAGCGCCGCCACCAGCGCGTTGTAGAAGACCACCCGCGCCGGGTGTTCGGTCGATCGCAGCTCGCGGATCATCACGTACACGCCGGCGGCGATCAGCGCCCCGAGCAGCGCCACCGCCAGGGCGAACGGGTCGGAGCCCGCGGCCGCGGCGCCGAACAGCAGCGGCGGCTGGGTCACCAGCACCACGCCGGCGAAGCATCCGAATATGAAGACCGTCTCGCGGCCATCGAGCGCCTCGCCCAGCACCAGCGCCGCCAGCAGCAGCGTGAACACCGGGTGGATGTAATGAATGACGATCGCGTCGGCGATCGGCAGGTGCATCAGGCCATAGAAATAACAGACGAGCGCGGCGAACCCGAACAGCCCGCGCAGCGCCAGCATGGTCCGCCGCGTGCCCCAGACGGGGATGTCACCACGCGCGAGCGCCCCGCGGGCGAAAGCGACCGTCACCAGGCTGCGCACGAGAATCACCTCGGGGAGCGGAATGCGCGCCCCGACGAGCTTCGCCAGCACGCTGAGCCCGCTGAACAGCACCGCCGCGGCGACGAGGCGGATCACGCCGCGCTGCGTGTCCCCCGCCTCGTCGCGTCGCGGGTTCTCGACGACACTCAAGCGACATTGACTGTACCATGAGCTCACGACGATCGCATGAGCTTCGGTCCTTCCTACAAGCCCGTGCACGCCGCGATCGGCGATGACGCGGCGTGCGTCTCCGTCGGCCCGGAGCGCGCGGGTTGAGTCGTACCGGCCTCGCCGTCGATCCTGCGAATCGACACCTCATCGAGCTGCTGACCGGCATCTCGTCGGGCATCGCCTCGGTGAACGACCTCGCCGGCTTCGCGCGGGAGATCGAGCGCGCGCTCGACGAGCTGTGCGACGCCGAGTACATCGCGCTGTACCTGTGGGACTTCGAGGCCGGCCGGCTGCGCACCTTCGCCGGCCGCGGGTTCACGGCGGAGGAGCGCGCCGAGGCCGAGCGGACCGCGTGGGACCGCCACCCCGGCAGCGTCTTCCGCGAGCCGCGGCTGCTGCACGTCCCCGACGTCCTGCTCGACCACGACAGGCAGACCCAGAACAGCGCGCGCAGCTTCGTCGTGCGCTCGCGCCTGTTCATGCCGGTCATGTGCCGCGACGAGGTGCTCGGCGTCATCGGCCTCGCCTCCGGCACCCCGAATCGCTTCACCGACGGCGACATCGCCGTGCTCGGCTTCATCAGCCGCCTCACCGGCGTCGTCTACCGTCAGCTGCTCGACCGCACCGAACGGCGGCGCGCCGAGACCTCGCTGGCGACCACCGCTCGCCGCCTGCGGCTCGTCGTCGGCTCGCTGCCGATCGCGCTGCTCAGCCTCGACCCGGTCACGCGCCGGATCTCCCTCGCCGAGGGCGCCGGCTTCGGCCAGCTCGGCCTCGATCCCGTCCTGTGCCTCGGCGTCCCCGCCGAGGAGGCCCTCGCCGGCTTCCCCGCCCTGGCCGACGCCGTCGAGCGGGCCGTCCGCGGCGAGGCCGTCGCCGAGCAGCTGGCGATGCGCGAGCGCGTCATCTCGTTCCAGGCCGCCGCCCACCGCGGCGGCGAGCTGACCGTCCTGCTGTTCGACATCACCGACCTGCGCCGCGCCCTCGACGAGCTCACCGTCGCCAACAGCGACCTGCAGCAGGCGCGCGACCAGGCGATCGAGGCCACCCGCGCCAAGAGCTCGTTCCTCGCCGCCATGAGCCACGAGCTGCGCACGCCGCTGAACGCGATCATCGGCTACACCGAGCTGCTGCTCGAGGAGCACGCTGCCCGCGCCTCGCCCGGGTTCGCCGCCGACCTCGAGCGGGTCGCCGGCGCCGCGCGCCACCTGCTCGGTCTCATCAGCGACGTCCTCGACCTGTCGAAGATCGAGGCCGGCAAGTTCGCCATCCACCCCGAGGACATCGACCTCGGCGCCCTCCTCGCCAGCATCGACGCCGCCTGTCGCCCCGGTCAGCAGCGCGGCGGCAACCACTTCGTCCTCGACGTCCCCGACCCTCTGCCGGCCCTGCGCGCCGACGCCACCGCGCTCCGCGGCGTCCTCATCAACCTCCTCGGCAACGCCCACAAGTTCACCAGCCACGGCACCGTCACCCTGCAGATCCGCGAGCTCGTCGCGGCCGGCGCCCGCCGGGTCGAGTTCACCGTCGCGGACACCGGCATCGGCATGAGCGAGCCCCAGCTGCGCAAGATCTTCGACAACTTCACCCAGGCCGACGCCTCGATCGCCCGTCGCTTCGGCGGCACCGGCCTCGGCCTGGCGATCACCCTCAACCTCGTCCAGCTCATGGGCGGCGACATCACCGTCGCCAGCGAGCCCGGCCTCGGCTCCACCTTCACGTTCTGGCTACCGGGCGCGCCGGAGTGATGTCTCCGAGGACATGCCCGATAAAGCATGTTCTCCGAGACATCATCGGAGAAGATGTCCATCCGGCGCGCGGACGCCGGCGGAGCGCCGGGACTCAGGGCTTGTAGTACTCGAGATCGAAGCAGTAGAGGTGCTTGAACTCGGCGCACGAGGCGACGCCGGCCTGGGTGCGCAGCTTGTCGGTGGCCGCGGTGGTGCCGTAGCCGGCCTGGCGGTTGGGGTGGTTGCTGGTGAAGCTGAGGCAGCCCATGGTGTCGTCGTTCGCCCAGTCGCGGTTACCGCTCGCGGTCGTGTGCGTCCAGACCTCGACGTCGGCGAGCACCTCGCCCATCTCGGTCACGTTGATGGGCGCCAAAAGATTGGGCCCATAGACGGACGTGTTGCCGTGTGCGATCGACACCTTGTCGAGCCGGGCGACGTGGCCCATGATGCCGAGCTTGAAGGTGGCCTCGTGATTGGAGCTGAGCCAGGCGTCCCACGTGCCGCCCAGGCCGGCGGCGTTGGCCCGCTCCTGACACTTGGCGCGTGCGCCCTCGTCGTTGCCGAGGTTGCCGTCGTAGGTGGTCGACGTGACGAATACGCGCTTCGGGGTGGTGCAGGACGGGTTGCAGAAGTCGTCGTAGCTCTGGTTGCCGTCGTCACACCATTCGGACTGCTCCATGGTGTCCATGATGTAGCCGTCGCCGCACTTGCCGAGCTTGCAGGTGTCGATGCACTTGTCGGTGTTGTCGGCGTTGCCGTCGTCGCACTGCTCACCCAGGCTCGGCGAGACGAGGCCGTCGCCGCAGACGGGGAACTTGCACTTGTCGGTGCAGCCGTCGTCGGGATCGCCGTCCTGGAAGTCGTCGCACTCTTCGCCGGGATCGAGGTAACCATCGCCGCAGGTCACCGGGATCTCGAGCTGGCAGTCGCTGGAGCAGCCGTCGTCATCCTCGGAGTTGCCGTCCTCGCACTGCTCGATCGGCTTGGAGAGGATGCCGTCGCCGCAGATCGGCAGCTTGCAGGCGTTGGTGCAGGCGTCGGTCTGGACGTCGTTGCCGTCGTCGCACTGCTCCGTGGGGCCGACGAGGCCGTCGCCACACGCGGCGAGCTTGCACCCGGAAGTGCAGGGCTTGTCGTCGCCGTTATTGGTCCCGAGGTCGCACTCTTCGCCGGGGCCGTCGTAGGCGTCGCCGCAGACGTTGACCTTGCACTTGGGCGTGCACGCGGCGTTGGGGCCGTTGGCGCCGCCGTCGTCACACTCCTCGTCGGGTCCGACGACGCCGTCGCCGCAGCCCTCGAACGGGTCGCTCGCGGCAGTGCCGGTGGTGGTGGTCGAATCGCTGCTCGCGGAGCCGGGATCGGTGGTCACGTCGCCGGTCGTGACATCGCCGGTGGTCGCGTCCGAGGTCGGCGATCCGCCAGGACCTCCCGAGGTCGGCGCATCGGTGGTCGGCTCGCCGGTGCTCGACTGTGCGCCGCCGGAACTGTCGCCGCCGGTGCTCAGGGTCGCCTGCGGCTGGCCGTCGGAGCCGGACTGGCACGCGAAGCTCATCGTCAAAAGGACACCGAGCAGGTGATATCCGCCGCCACGCTCTATTTGCATGACGGGGACGATGACATCCGACGCGCCCTTCGGTCAATCGGGCTGGCTCGGCGAGCGCGGCGAGAAATTGCGGCGTGAAATGTCTCAGGCGCCCGCGCCCGGGTCGCTCGACTTGAGGCGGCGCCGCCACGCGCCGGGGGCCATGCCGGAGAACTTGCGGAACGCGTGGCTGAACGAGGCCTCGGACGAGTAGCCCGTGAGGAGCGAGACCTTCGCCAGCGGCGCGCCCTCGCGGAGGAGAGCCGCGGCGTTCTGCATGCGGAGCCGCGTGAGATAGCCGAGCGGCGGCTCGCCGACGAGCTCGGTGAAGCGCGCCGCGAACACCGAGCGCGAGAGGCCGGCTTCCTTTGCCAGAGAGGCCACCGTCCACGGCGCCTCGGCGCGCCGGTGCATCGCGCCGAGCGCCGCGGCGATGCTCGGATCGCGGAGCGCACCGAGGAAGCCGCCGCCATCCTCGGGCAAGCGCGCGAGGTACGCCCGGAGGATCTGGATGAACAGCACGTCCGCCATCCGGAGGAGGACGATCTCGGACCCGGGCCGGTTCGTCGCGATCTCCCGCGTGATGAACTGGATGTTGTCGAGGAACGACGGCACCGCCTGCTCCGCGTCGGGGGTCATCCGGATGAGCGGTGGCAGTGCGGCGAGGATCGGTGTGGCGAGCGGATCGTCGAGCACGAAGGCGCCGGTGATGAAGTTCGTCTCGGGGCCTTTCAGGCCGAGGTCGATGTGGATGACGCCATGGGTCGGCCGGGTGACGCATCGCGCGACCTCTTCGAACCTCCGGGTGGCGCTCCGCGGATGGTCGCGCAGCGCATGCGCGTGGCCGAGCGGGAGCACCGCGAGGTCGCCGCCGGAGAGCGCGACGCGCGGCTCGTCTGTCCTGTCGACGCTGAGCCAGGCGCTGCCGCGGACCACGTAGTGGAACCGGATGCAGCTCTTGACCACCGGCAGGGCGACGCCCCACGGCGCGCGCGCGACGGTGGAGACCCACCGCGTTCGTTGCAGCCGAACCGAAGCAAGGACTGCGCTCAGGGCGTCCATCGCTCGACAGCTTAACGACGGCGAGCCGCGGTGTCCAAGCTGCGCGGACGAACTCGCAATTTTTCCGGACGACTTCGCATGGTTCGTACGGATCGCCAGCCCCAAGAAGGACGCGTCGTTCTCGACGAAAGGAACATCATGTCCAGCAAGCTCGATCTCTCGCAGGAGTTCATCGGCCGCCGTGCCCTCGTCACCGGAGGCTCCCGCGGCATCGGCGCGGCGATCGTGCAGCGCCTCCTCGATGGCGGCGCCACGGTCGTGGTCGCCGCGCGCACGCGCAGCGACGTCACGCCCGCGGCGGCGACGTTCATCTCCGGCGACCTTCGCACGAGCGAAGGGGTGCAGGCGATCGCCGCACAGGCGCTCGCGGCCCTCGGCGGCCTCGACATCCTCGTCAACAACGCGGGTGGGTCGCGCGCCTTCTCCACCGGAGGCTCCGAGGCGATCCCCGACGACGAGTGGCAAGACGCCTTCGCGCTCAACCTCTTCTCCGCGGTCCGCCTCACGAACGCGGTCCTGCCGGCGCTCCGCGCCTCGAAGGCCGCCGCGCTCGTCAACATCTCGTCGACGGCAGCGACGATGCCGGCCGCCACGTTCGCGCACTACTGCGCCGCGAAGGCGGCGCTCGAGACCTACTCGCGCGCGCTCGCCGTGGAGCTCGCCGCGAGCGGCATCCGCGTGAACGTCGTGACGCCGGGGCCGGTGGCGACCGCCGGCGCGGACGACCTGCGGAAGCGCTACACCGACGAGATGGGCTTGCCGGCCGACGCGTTCGTCCAGCAGGTGCCGCTCGGACGCGTCGGCACCCCCGACGACGTCGCGGAGGTCGTCGCGCTCCTCGCGTCGGATCGCGGGAAGTGGCTGACCGGCGTGAACTACCGCGTCGACGGCGGACAGACGGCGCGATGACGGCCGCTCGCCGGCTGCTCCACGGCGGATCTCCGAACAGCAGGGCTTGTGCGAGGGATCAAGTCCCGTACCGCGTGGTACCGGGCTACTGCGGAATCAGCGTGAGGTCGAGGCCGCCCGGGTACCAATAGCTGGTGAACTGCCCGTATCCGTAGACCTGGACACCGAAGGCCACGTCGCCGCTGATGGTGTGGTCGCCGTCGGCGCCGTCGGGCAGCTCGACGCGGGCCACCGCGTAGCCCGTCGCCCCGATCGGCTCGAAGCCGGCGACGGGCGCCCCGTCGAGGGTCACCGTCGCCCCGTTCGGGGCGGTGATGTTGGCGAAGTTGCTCTCGTAGTTGGTCGGGGCGTGGAACGAATAGCTGCTTCGGTACTGCTCGAGCGGCACCGAGATCGTCATGGCAGGGTCGCCGGTGGCGCCGCCGGCGTCCTGGCCCAGCATGTACTCGCTGACGGCGATCTTGAAGTTCGCGGAGATCTTGAAGTCCACGTCGGTCTCGATCTCGGCGTAGTCGCCGGCCTTGGCGAGCGCCGCCGGGGCGCCGTTCTGCGGCGGGTCGTAGCTCAGGGTCGTGCCGTCGGTCGTGGCGATCACCCGGACCATCCGCGCCTTGATGAACGGGTCCTCGCCCGGCGGCTTCACCAGCGGCGTGGTGACGAGGTACTCCCTCGCCAGGTTCTCGACCGGCAGGTTGAGCTCCTCGAGGTGGTCGCAGCAGCACACGGACGTCGGGATGAACGTGCAGTAGTGGCCGCCGAGGACCATCACCGGCTTGTCGGAGACGACGCGGGTCCCCGTGAGGTCGGACGGGTCGGGCTGGTTCGGCGGCGGCGCGCCGTCGGCCGACAGCACCTGCAGGACGTCGCCCTCGTCGAGCATCACCATGCCGGTGCCGTCGGCCGCGACGCCGCCGCCGGCCCGGACGAGCCCGCCGGTCGCGGACGGGGTGACCGAGATCGCCGTGCCGTCCTCGCGGGCGACCACGGCGTAGAGGCCGGGGTTGCCGAAGTGGGTGTTGCGCCCGATCACCATCGTGTCGGTGCCCCAGACGTTGGTCGGCATGAGCAACGACGCGTCGTTGCTCATGGTGGACAGGCCGTCCTTCTCGTACTCGATGGGGCTGTACTGGTAGAGCGTGACCGGCCGGCTCGAGCGGACGCGGTACGCCCCGTCGACGACGACCTTGCTGCCGCTCCCGACCACGAGCTCGTCCACCCACGGCAGCGGGACGACCTCCACGCTGTTCGCCGGGACGAGGATGTCCATCACCGGGGCGTCGCCGCGGGTGATCGTGACGTCGGCGTCCTCGGCGGACACGTTCGAGACGACGACCGCGAAGGTGAAGAACGGGCCGACGGCGTTGGCCGTGACGACCGGGTAGTAGTCGCAGCCGATGTAGCTGCTGCCGAGCGAGGCCGGCGCGCACGCGCCGACGCACTGACCGTCCTGGCACGCGACGCCCTGGACCTCGTCGCAGACGGTGTCCACGTAGCCGCTGCCCTCGTCGTTGCAGTGGGTGGCGACGGCGCCGTCGCACACGCCCTCGCCCGGGACGCACGCCACGCAGCCGAGGCCCGGGGCGCACGCGTCCGGGCACGTCTCCTCGCCGTGAAAGCCGCCCATGCCGTCGCAGACCTTGGCGACGGCGCCGTCGCACACGATCGTCCCGTCGGCGCAGACGGGCTCGCCGGTCGTCTCGGTGGCGGTGCCGGGCCCCGTCGAGCTGTCGCTGTCGCTCGCGGTCACCGGCTCGGTGGTCCCCGGCTCGCTCGTCGGCGCGGTGGTGGTCGTCGGTGCGCTCGTCGTCGGTGCGGCGGTCGCCGCCTCGCTCGAGCCGGTGCTGCCGGTGGTGGTGACGACGGCGTCGGTCGTCCCGGCGCCGTCGTCGCTGCAGGCGGCGGGGAGCGCCGAGAAGGTCACCGCGAGGGCGCGCGTGGTCCACGGAGTGCGGGTCATCGCCGCGACGGTACCCCGTTCCCGACGGGCGGCGGATCGGGGCATCCCAGGACGGCCGCACGGCCGTCGGCCGCGCGCCCCGTCATCCTCCCGGCATGCTGTCGCAAAGGACACCTGCCCCGCCGCGCTCCCGGGGAGACCGGCGCGCGGCCCTCACCCGAGCGCGCGCTCGAGGTTGAACGCGCTGCTGATCAGCGACAAGTGAGTGAACGCCTGCGGGAAGTTGCCGAGCGCCTCGCCGTGTTCGCCGGTCTCCTCCGAGAACAGCCCGAGGTGGTTGCCGTAGCCGATCATGCGCTCGAACAGCAGGCGGGCCTCCTCGAGCAGCGCCGGGTCGCCGCGGCCGGCCCGGGTCAGCGCCTCGACCAGCCAGAACGAGCACATGTTGAAGCTGCCCTCGCGGCCGGGCAGGCCGTCGGGCAGGATCTCGGGCTGGTAGCGGTAGACGAGGCCGTCGGACACCAGCCCGCCCTTGTCGGGCGAGCGGCGGATCGCCGCCAGCGTCTTCAGCATGCGCGGGTCGTCGGGCCCGAGGAAGAACACCAGCGGCATCAGCAGCGCCGAGGCGTCGAGCGAGCGCTCGTCGAACGCGGCCACGAAGGTCTGCAGCTCGTCGCTCCAGCCGCGCTTGAAGATCGTCTCGTAGATGGCGTCGCGGGTGCGGTACCACTGCTCGCGCGGGGCCGGGAACGAGCGCTTGTCCGCCAGGCGCAGCGCCCGGTCGAGCGCCACCCAGCACATCACCTTCGAGTTGACGTTGTGGCGCATGCCGCTGCGCGGCTCCCAGATCCCGTGGTCCGGCAGGTGCCAGCTCTCGCCGACGTAGTCGACGATCCGGCGCAGGTGCATCCACGCGTCGTACGAGACCGGCTTGCTGTACTTGTTCGACAGGTACACCGCGTCGAGCAATTCGCCGTAGATGTCGAGCTGGACCTGATGGTGCGCCGCGTTGCCGATCCGCACCGGCCGCGCGCCGCAGTAGCCGTCCAGGTGCGGCAGCTCGTGCTCGTCGATGCAGCGCACGCCCTCGACGGTGTAGATGAGCCGCAGCGGCGCGCCGTCGGGCGCGGGCGGCTCGTGGTAGCGGCGGTCGAGCCAGCCCATGAACGCGTCGGCCTCCTGGGTGAAGCCGACCCGCAAGAACCCGTAGATCGTGAACGCCGCGTCGCGCATCCACGTGTAGCGGTAGTCCCAGTTGCGCACGCCACCTGGCTCTTCGGGCAGCCCGCAGGTCGGCGCGGCGACGATCGCCCCGGTCGGCTCGTAGGTCAGCAGCTTGAGCGTCAGCGCCGAGCGGTGCACCGTCTCGCGCCAGCGGCCGCGGTACGAGCAGCGCGACAGCCAGCGCCGCCAGTACGCCACGGTCCCGCGGAACAGCGCCTCCGACTCGTCGGTGTCGGGGCCGCGCGGGCACTCGGGGCAGCCCTCGTCGCCGCCGCGGAACACGAACACCGCCTGATCGCCCTGGTGCAGCTGGAAGCGAGCCTGCACCCCGCCCCGCTCGGCGCCCGTGAGCGGCACGCTGGCCGACAGCGACATCGTCAGGTCGCGCGAGCGGAACACCGCGCCGTGCCCGGTCCGCGTCACCTCGTGGCTCGCGCGGGCGTAGTCGAAGGCCGGCCGGCACTCGACCCGCACCCACACATTGCCGCGGACCGCCCGCACCCGGCGGACGATCTGGTGGTGCCAGCCGTGATCGGACTGATCGCCGACCGGCATGAAGTCCTCGAGCTCGACCACCCCGCCGGCGCAGAAGAACCGCGTGATCAGGATGTTGGTGTCGGGCCAGTAGAACTGCTTCGACGGCGCCGCCTGGTCCTCCGCGCAGATGCTGAACTCGCCGCCCTTCTGGTCGTCCAGCAGCGACCCGAACACGCTCGGCGAGTCGAAGCGCGGGTGGCAGAACCAGTCGATCGTCCCGTTCTGGCCGACCAGCGCGACCGTGCGCATGTTGCCGATGATCCCGTGGTCGTGGATGGGCAGATACGCCATGCGCTCACTCCTGGTGGAACCACGTCATCCCGCCGTCGACGAAGTACGTCGAGCCCGTGACGTACGCCGCCTCGTCGGAGGCGAGGAACAGCGCGATCGCGGCGACGTCGCCCGGCTGCCCCAGCCGCTGCAACGGGATCCGCGCCAGCAGCTGCGCGCGCCCCTTCGGGTCCGCGGTGACGTCGCGGTTGATGTCGGTCTCGATGGCCCCCGGCGCGATCGCGTTGACGGCGATCCCGCGGCCGCCGAGCTCGACCGCGAGGTCGCGCGTCAACATCCGCACCCCGCCCTTGGCCGCGCAGTAGGCCGCGTGCCCCGGGAACGACAGCTCCTCGTGCACCGAGCTGATGTTGACGATCCGCCCCGGCCGCTCGTGCTTCAGCCACCGCCGCACCACCGCCTGCGACACGAAGAACGTGCCCTTGAGGTTGGTGCCGATCACCCTGTCGAAATCGGCCTCGGTCACCGCCTCGAACGGCGCCTGCACCTCCATGCCCGCGTTGTTGACGAGGATGTCGAGCGAGCCGAGCGCCTGCCACGCCTCGGCCACCAGCCGCTCGCAGTCCCCCGTGCGCGACACATCGGCCCGCAGGATCACGGCGCGCCGGCCCACGCCCTCGATCGCGCGCGCGACCGCCTCGGCCTCCTCGGCGTGGCCGCGGTAATTGACCGCGACGTCGGCGCCCTCGCGGGCGAAGCGGAGCGCGATCTCGCGGCCGATGCCGCGGCTCGAACCGGTGACGAGGGCCTTCTTTCCGCTCAGTCGCATGCGACCTCCCGACGACGCGAACACGTGAGGCTGCAGCCGCGGCCGACCGATCGCCGGCGGCAGACCCGGATTGCACTCACTGACCCTGCGAGGCCGTCATCGCCGAGCTCGCCGCTCGATCGCCCGCCGCCGCTCCGACCGGCCTCGCCCGTCGATCGCCCGCCGCGGTCGTCCGCCGGCTCGCGGCGACGTTCGTGTCGTGTCTCCTCGCTCGCGCGCATCGCCCATGTGTGAAGCACCCGCGCCGCGCGAGCACGCGAGCGAGGGCGACGGCGGCCTTGCACCGCTGCAGCGCCGCGTTCGCCGGCTCGCCGCCGAGGGCAGCTCTCCGTCCGCGGAGTTGACGCGGCCGCCCGCCTGCGCTTGTCTCACCGCGATGGTCATCGTCGTCATGGGTGTGTCCGGGGCCGGCAAGACCACCGTCGGCCAGCGCCTCGCCGCCGCGCTCGGCGCCCGCTTCGTCGACGCCGACGAATTTCACACGCCCGCGAACCTGGCCAGGATGGCCGCCGGCGTCCCGCTCGACGAGGCCGACCGCGCCCCCTGGCTGCACGCCCTGGCCGCCGCGATCGACGGGTGGTTGCAGCAAACCGGCGACGTCGTCCTCGCCTGCTCGGCCCTGCGCGCGAGCCACCGCCAGGCGCTGCGCCGCCACCCCTCGCGCGTCGTGTTCGCGTACCTGCAGGTCCCGGCGGACGTCGCCCGCGACCGCCTGCTCGCGCGCCGCGATCACTTTTTCAAGGCCGACATGCTCGGCAGCCAGCTCGAGACGCTCGAGCCCCCCGACGACGCGCTCACCGTCGACGCGTCCCAGCCCGTCGACACGATCGTCGCCGAGCTCGTCGCCCACCTCGCGGCGCGGCGGACGACCTGAACTCGTCCGACCCGACGAATCCGCTCCTTCAGCACCCATTCGTCGGCGCCGGCGGTTCATTCGTAGTCGTAGATCGTCGGCATCGTCTCGGGGAACGCGGCCGCCTCGACGGGCCCGTGGCCGAACAGCGCCGTCAACCGGGCGCAGCGCTCGGGCTCCGCCGCGGCGTCGCAGCCCTCGTACGCCTCGCGCACCGCCGCGAAGGCGACCTCCTCCCAGTCGGGGAAGCGCAGCGCGTCGGACACGAAGGCCTGCGGGTACCGGGGCTCGCTCACCTCCTCGGCGTGGCATACCCCGCAGTTGGTGCCGTCGACCCCGTCGAAGATCCGGGCGAACGGCGCCTCGGGACCGAGCAGGTCGTCGAGGGGGAACGCGATCTCGGCCTTGATCGATCGCGTCGGCGCGACGTGCTCGCCGAACTCGAGCAGGTCGAAGCCGTGGCCGTCGACCGCCACCGAGAGGACCAGCTCGCCCATGAACAGGAACAGCCGCGGGCTGTGGTCGCCGACCGCGGGCTGCAGGCTGATCATGCTGCGCGTCGCCGCGATCGCCAGCGGTCGCTCGAGCCGCTCGAGGAAGCAGTCGAGCGTGAGCGGCCGCGGCAGCTCGTTGATGAAGGCCAGCGCCTCGGCGATCGTGCGCGGCGACGCGGCGAGGCTCGTCGGCTCCGCGCACGCGGTGGGCGGCGGGAGCGGCTCGCCGGTGGTGGTCGGGGCCGCGTCGGTGGCCTCGCCGGTGGCCGGCTCCCCGCCCGACGTCTGGGTCGCCGCGGACCCGGACTCGCTCCCCTGGCTCGTCGCGGACCCGGCCGCGCCCCCGTTGCACGCCGCCACGAGCCCGAGCAGGGCGCCTGCGAGCGCGCGCATCATGAATTGCCTCGCCACCTCGGCGGTCACCATAGCGCCCGCGCGCGTCCGGCTCAATCCGCCGCGACCGGACGCCGCGAGGTGCCGCGCCCCCCTTCCACGCGGCCGCGCTGCGCAGGCCGCGAGCTCCGCACGCGCGGCCAAGACGCGGCGCGACCCGAGGACGTCGCCCGAGCGAGGAGCCGCGGCGCGGCGCGACCTCGCAGCGCGGTCGTCGTCGATCGACGACGGCAATGACATGTCCGTTTGGACAGGCCGCACCAGTGCAGGCCGACAGCTCGCATGTACCGGATCTGCGCCCCCGACGTCCGCACCGGCCACGGACGCGCACGACGTCAGCCGCCGGCGCGCGCGCGATCCGGCGGACCGCTCGCGCGAACCGATCGGGCGGCCCGGTAGGTCCCGACGGCGTCCCGGCCGGCCGAATCACATGTCCCTTCGGACAGAAGCCGGCCGCCGTCCGGGCGCCTTGAATCGCGGCCGGACAGCCTCGTCCGGCTCCGGCGCGAGCTTCGGCGACCTGCGAGCCTAACCGCAGCTCCCGAGGCCGGCCACACAGGCCCCCTCGACGCAATGACCGGAGGCGCACGCGCGCGACTCGTCGCACGCGGCCGCGTCGGCGAGCGGCGCCACGCACAGCCCGGCCGTGTGATCGCAGCGGCTGGCCGTGCACGCCCCCGCCGCCTCGCAGCTGTCCCCCGGGCCCGGCAGGGCCAGACACGCGCCGTCGTGGCAGACCGCGCCGCTGCGGCAGCGGTGGGTGGCGTCGCAGGTCTCGCCGGCGGCGACGAAGGTCGGCGGCGTGCAGGTCCCGCCGGCGCACGGCGCCCCGCCGACGCAGCGATCGACGCCGACGACGCAGCTGTCCCCGAGCGCGCGCAGGGCGTGGCAGGTCCCGTCGACGGCGCAGTGGCTGTCGGGGCCGCAGGCGACGTCGCCCGCCGTGCAGGCCACGCCGTCGCCCACCACCGGCAGGCACACCCCGCACAGGTCGTGCAGGCCCGGCGCGTCGAATTCGTCGACGCCCGTCACGCTGGTCGGCGGTCGGAGGAGCGACACCGCCGCCCGCCTCGGCACCGGCTGCTGGTGCTGCGTCGCCTCGTAGTCGGGGAAGCCGACGATCCCGTAGTTGCGCTCGATGAAGTCGGACTTCTCCGCCAGCGCCAGCAACTCGTGGATGATGATGGCCTCGACGTGCGGGTGGGCCGCGGCCTCGGCGATGATGCGGTCCTTCCAGGCTTGCTGCCCGGCCTCGTTCTCCTCCGGGGTCATGCTCTCCTTCGGGCGGAAGTTGGTCTCGGTGACCCACATCTGCTTGCCGAACAGCGCGTGGAGGTGATCCCAGATGTTGGTGTACCCCCACTTCTGCTCGGCCGCCCCCGGCATCTCCGAGTACCAGTGCCAGCCGAGGATGTCGAACTCCGCGCCCTGCTCGATGAAGTACTGCACCTCGTAGGTCGGCATGAACCCGGCCGTGTTGATCATCGTCCGCGCGTCGGGCTGCACCGACTTGAGGCCCTCGTCGACGCCGACGATCCACCCCGCGGCCGGCGGCAGCTTCTCCTCGTAGTAGTCCGACGCGGCGGTCCCGTCCTTGCCCGGCTTCAGCAGCTTGTCGAACAGCTCGAGCTCGTTGCCGAGCTCGTAGACCTGGAACAGGTGCCCGTAGCGGGTGGCGATGCCCACGCCCTGGGCGAAGCCGCGGTCGTAGTTCTCCTCCTGGCTCAGCGCGTAGTCGATGCGGTCGTAGATCATCGGCAGGAGCGCGATACCCTGCGCCGCCGCGAGCTCGGCGATGGCGATGAACTTGTTCTCGTTGATGCTGGCGCCGTCGGCCGTGAACGCGGCGTCGATGCGGTACCACGAGAAGCCCATGTGCGTCAGGTAGTGGACCTGCTGCGCGTAGGGGACCGCGCCTCCGTTGGCGTTGTAGGCCACCGTGTTGAGCGGGTGGCCGCCGACGCCGACCGCGAGCTCCCGCAGGCTGCACCGCGTACCCGCGCCGCAGGTCCGCTGGGCCACGTCGAAGCCGCACGCCTCGCCCGCGCCGTGGAGCCCGCGCCACACGTCGACGCACGGCCCGTCGAAGTCGCGCACCTGCTCGTCGCAGGCGACCGCATCGAGGTGAACGGCGCAGGCGTCGAGGCCCGCGCGCGACAGCTCGATCGCCCCCGCGGCCGCCAGGCTGGCCCAGCGCGGCTCGTCGACCGCGTCGCAGTGCGCCAGGTACTGCGCGCGGCAGCTCGCCGGATCGGCCGCCTCGGTCCGCCCGCAGCGCAGGTGAAATGCACACACCGCGTCGACCACCGATTCGCAGTACTCCAGGGGATCGACGGCGTCCGGCAGCTCCTCGCCCCCGGTCGTCGGATCGGTCGTCGACCCCTTCGTCGCGGTCGGCCCGGTCGACGAGCTCGTCGTCGACGTCGGCGGGCCCTCGGTCGGGCTCCCCGTCGCGCCCGTGCTGTCGCCCGTCGCCGCCGTCGCCTCGCTGGCGACCTCCGTCGCCGTCGTGTCGGTGGTCGTCCCGGTGGCGTCACCGCACCCCGCCGCCAGCCCCACGAGCACCAATTTCGCTGCCCATCCCGTTCGCGCCATGCCCAGCCTCCCTGGCTCGACGTCTACAGCAGCAAGCGTTCGGCGCAGATCGGGCATCTCGCCACGACGCACCCAGCCCCGTCCCGACGCGCGAGCGGGTCGCCCACGTGTCACGCGCGAGACACTCGCGACTCACGAACCGTGCGTCGTGCCCGACCGACGCGTTCGCTCGTCCCGCGAGCCGGCTGCTCCCGCGTCCCTCGTACCCGACCGACGCGTTCGCTCGTCCCGCGAGCCGGCAGCTCTCGCGTCCGCCGTGCCCGACCGACGCGTTCGCTCATCCGCGCCGCGCTCCGGCATTTTCGCGCGCCTCGTGGCCGCCGTGGCCTCATGGCCCCACGCACACGCCCCTGCGACGGAAGAGTCCGTGCGCTCGCACCGGCTCGGCCCTACCCCGCGGCGTGCACCTGCAACTCGCCGACCCCCTGGTACGTCCCGTACAGCGTCGGCGAGGTGTAGATGCGCACCGCGTAGGTCCCGGCCGGCAGAGGTCCGCAGGCGACGTCGACCTTGCGCGTCCCGGTCAGCGCGCACTCGATCGCCTGCGAGCTGTCCTCGGGGACAGCCTTGACGATCAGGTTGCGGGCGCGCGGGTTGTCGAGGCTCATCGCGAATTCGCGCTGGACCGTCACCTGCGAGCGGCGCGGCTCGAGCAGCTGCAGCCCGTCGGCGAAGAACTTGGGCCGCATCATCGGCTGGCGGGCGAACTCGCCGCGGGTCAGCGGCTGCTCGCGCAGCTGCCAGGCGGGCTCCTCCGGGAAGTGGGTCACGCCGATCAGCGCCGGCGGCACGAAGAGATAGTCAGAGCGGTACTCACGGACGAAGGCGCCGTCCTTGAGGTGGCCCGAGTCCCAGGTGGCGTCGATCAGGTACCAGCGGCCGTCGACGCGCGCGGCGTTCCACGCGTGCGACTCGCCCTCGACCTCGCGCGACAGCCCGCGGGCGTCGCCGACGACGACCACCACCTCGTCGCCGGTGACCGCGGCGATCGCCTTCATCAGGTTGGCGTAGCCGGCGCAGACGGCCAGGCGCGAGGCGAACACCGCCTCGGCGCGCTGGTCGGGGTAGACGTCGCGGTTCAAGTACGACGCCGCGTCGTAGGCCAGGTGCGTGGCGACGAAGTCGTGGATCGCCTTGATCCGCCGCGCCGGATCGGGCTCGCTGGCCGCGAGGTGGCGGCCGACGGCGTCGATGCTGGCGCGCGCGTCCTCGGGCATCGCCAGCACCGCCGGGTGCACGACCGCCGGCGACGGCCAGGTCGGCCCCGCGAGCGCCGGCGTCGGCGGCTCGATCGCCGGCTCGGGCACCTCCGGCGCCGGCGTCGGCTCGGCCGTGGGCTCGGGCTCGCGCTGCGGCGGCCGCTCCCACGGATCGCTCCACGCGTCATCCACCGGAGCGGGCTGCGGCGCCGGGGCCTCGGCCGGCTTCGACTCGATCAGCTCCGCGTACTGATTGTCGTGCGCCGCCTCGTACAGCCACTGCAGCCCGTCGGCCGCCTGCAGCAGGGCCCCGCGCGCGCGGTCCGCCGCCGGGCTGGTTACGCCCTCGAGGAACCAGTCGCCGCGCGTCGAGATCGCCGTGAACGCCGCCTCGGGCCGCGACCACAGCAGGGCCGCCAGGAACGCCAGGTTGACCGTCAACGTGCGCAGGACGATGCGGTCCCACGTCGTCAACACCCGGCGGTCGCGCTTCGCCGCGGATCGGCGCCGCCGCAGCAGCTCCGACAACATGTCCCATGCGACAGGTACGATCGGGAACAGCAGCAGCCCGGCCACGCACACCAGCCACACCGGACCGTTGCGGTAGGCCGCCAGCGACGACGCGACCCACACGCCGAGGGCCGGCGCCACCACCACCAGGGCGGCCCAGCTCGCGCGAAAGAGCCAAAATAGCAGGGTTCCGAGCCAGCTCAGCCGCGCACGGGTCATCCTGGCCCAGCCTAGCACGGGCTCGCCGCGCGCGCCGCGATCGCCGGCTCGGGCGGCGCCGGCGGGCACCTGCGCGCCTCACCGCGGATCGGGCTCGATGTGGAACACGATCTCGGTCGCGTCGTAGCGGCCCAGCGCGTCGCGGACGATCAGCGGGAACACCCAGTCACCGGCGGCGGTGAAGTCGAGCGAGACCATCCACTTGAAGCCGTCTGGCGTCACCGGCCACGCCTTGGCCTCGAGGTCCGCCAGCTCGTCGTCGGCAGCCGGGCGCGCCGGGCCGAGCGACAGCTTGAACGGCGGCTCGGGCTCGTCGCCGCGGAATTGCGGGTGGTCGCGCGCCGGCCTCGACCCGACCTCGATCTCGGCCGCGAGCGCCGTCCGGCCGACGTACTCCGGCCACGCGCGGCCCTCGGCGGCGCGCAGGGCGATCGAGAAGTAGCCGTTGTCGGTCACGACCGGCGTCGAGAAGTTCACGTAGGGGTTCGGGTCCTCCTCCGGCGTGCACGCCGGCGCGACGAGCACCGCGGCGACGACCACGCCACGGCGGAGACCGGTCCAGGCGATGGGCAGCATGACACACCTCCCCGACCGTCATACGGCCGCGTCGCGCCCCCGCAACCGCAACCAGTGCGAGCGAGCGAGCCGGCGTGCGCAACCGTTGCTCGCGCGCCGCTCGCCCGAGCTGGCTCATGGACCAGGTCGCTGCGGGGCGATCACGATCTCGGCCTTGTGGATGCGGTCGCCGACCACCAGCGCGAGCGCGGCGGCGAGGCCGTGGCGGACCTCGCCGATCCGCGTGTAGCGGCCGTCGAGGTGCGGGGCCGGGGCGTGCATGATGAAGAATTGACTGCCGCCCGTGTCCTTGCCGGCGTCGGCGATGCCCACGGCGCCGCTTGCGAATGGAGCCTCGCCTGGCTCCGAGGGCAGGGTGAAGCCGGGACCGCCCCATCCGGTCCCGCCGGGGTCGCCGCCCTGGACCACGTAGCCGGGCACGACGCGGTGAAAGCCGAGCCCGTCGTAGAAGCCCGCCCGCGTCAGCGCGACGATCGCCGCCACATGCCACGGCGCCGCGGCGGGCTCGAGCGCGATGTCGACGCGGCCGCGCTCGGTGTGCAGCAGCCACATCAGCTGCCCCTGCACCGGCTGCGGCTCGTGCGGCGGCAACGGGGGCGGTGCGCTCGGCTCGGTGATCCCGGGGTCCTCGCCGCCGGCCGTCTTCACGCACGCGCGGGCCGCCGCGCGCACGGTCGCGTTGGCGTCGCCGAGCGCGTCGCGGCAGACCTGCAGCCCGCGCGCCCCGCCGACCTTGGCGAGCGCCCCGGCCAGGCCCGCGAACAGCTCGCCGTCGCGTTCGCCCGCGGCCCGCTGGACCAGCGCGTCGACCAGCCCTTGCCCGGGCGCCGGCCGCGGCGCGGGGCCGGCGAACCGCCCCTGCACCGCCTCCGCCGCCGTGCCCGCGACCGCCGGTGAGCTGTCCCGAAGGCCAGCCTCAAACAGGCCCTCGACCGGCGCCTCCTCCCACAGCTCCGCCGCCGCCGCCAGCGCGGCCGCCCGCACGCGCGCGTCGGCGTGACCCGCCAGCGTCGCCAGCCGGGCCCCGCGCGCCTCCGCCGAGCCGCCGTACCCCTGCTCGATCAGACCTGTCTCGAAGGTCAGGCGCTCGAGCTCCGCCGCCGGCCCCAGCGCCTCGGCGCAGCGCAGCGGCGGGCGCCACTCCGCCGCGCGGCCGGCCAGCGCCGCCAGCCCGCAGGCCAGCCGCGCCTGCACCCGCTGCGACGCCGGCCCGGCGGCAGCCACCCGCGCCTCCGCCCGCGCGTGCGCCTCGGCGGCCCCGGGGGGTGGGCTGGCCTTGCCGGATGTCAGAATGGACATGGCCTCGAGGACAGGGTGTCCGGGACCTGTCCCGTCGACGATGTCGCGCTCGAGCTCGACCCGCAGCCAGTCCCACAGCGCCGCGGTCGCCGCGGCGTCGCCGAGCTCGCCGAGCCCGCGCGCCGCCGCCACGCGCACCCACGGCTCGGGGTCGTCCAGCCCGGCGCGCAGGGCCGCGAGCGCGCCGGTCCCTCGCCGCCGCGCGAGGCCCTTGAGGGCCAGCGCCCGCGCATCCGGATCCAACACTCCGACCGCCCCCTGCAGCGCCGCCTCGCCGGCGTCATGGCCCGCCCCGTGCGCGTGCGCGAGGCCGTAGACCCCCGCGTACACGAGGTGCTGCTCGCCGCCGGCCACCATCGCCACCAGCCCGTCGCGCGCCGCGTCGTCGAGCGCCAGCTCGCGCCGGCCGAGGAGCCCGAGCCCGATCGCCGCCGCCGCGCGCACCTCGGGCGTCTCGGTCTCCACCAGCGCCGCTCCGAGCCGCGCCGCTGCCGTCGCCGCGCCGACACGCCAGGTCGCCTTCACGATCGCCAGCCGCTCGCGCGACGACGCCTGCGGCCAGCGCTGCCACAGCGTCGCCTCGTACGCGCTCACGTCGGACCCGAGCGCGCCGGCCAGCGCCAGCGCCTCCATCGCGGCCACCCGCGCCGCCTCCTCGGGCGCGGCCAGCAGCTCGCCGAGCCGCGCCAGCGAACGCGCGTCGCCGGTGCGCCCGAGCCCCCGGATGGCAGTCAGGCTCGCCGCGCTCGTGCCACCTCGCGTGTACGCCACCAACTCGGCCGACCCGGCCTCGCGGCGCGCCTCGGCGCGGGCGATCGCCGGCGCTTCGTCCTCGCCCCCGGCAGAAGGCGACGCCGGCGGCCGCGCGCACGCCACGAGCAGCGCGCAGCCGCCGACGATGATGTGGACCCGACGCGGCACCTCCATGGCCGAACGGTCAGGTCAGAGGCACTGCTGACCGCACTCCTGCGTGGTGCACATGAAGATCGCGCCGATCAGCGGGTTCTGCATGGGGTTGATGCCGCACATCATGCCACACATCTGCGGGTTGCCCATCGCCGCGCACTCGAGGAAGCAGGCGCAGTCCTCGTCCTCGGCGCAGGCCAGCGTCTCGTCGCAGCAGCTCGCCTTCACGCACTCGTCGCACTCGTCGTCGTTCGGCTCGGGCGCGCACAGGTCGGGCGCCCCGGTCGTGCCCTCGGTCGTGGTCCCCTCGGTCGTGGTCCCCTCGGTCGTCGTCGTGCCCTCGGTCGTCGTGGTCCCCTCGGTCGTCGTGCCCTCGGTCGTCGTCGCGGGCTCGGTCGTGCCCGTCGTCGTCGCGGGCTCGGTCGTGGTCGGCGCCTCGGTCGTGCCCATGGTCGCGGTGCCGCCCATCGTCCCCTCGGTGAGCGTCGCCGTCTCCGTCGTCGTCGTCGTCTCGGTCGCGGTGCCGGTGGTCTCGGTGCCGGTGCCGGTCTCGGTGGTCGTCTCCGTCGCGGACGCGGCCTCGGTCCCGTTGCCGCCCCCGCCGTTGCAGGCGGGGAGCGCGAGGAGGGTGATGCAAGCGGTCAGAGAGACAAGGCTGAAATTACGTCGCATGTGCAGGCTCCTTGGAAAAAGCAAAGGGAGCCCGATCCTATCCTCCGAAGCGACCGCCGAGAAGGCCTGCGGCGGAGGGCCTGTCCAGGAGGACATGTCCCCCGAGCCATGTCCTTGTGTGGCCTCAGATCCCCATTCGCGCCAGCGCATCGACCACGCTCACGATCGCGGTGGCGACCTGCGGGTGCTCGACCTCGAATTGCCGCGCCGAGGCGCGCAGCATCTCGACCGTCTCCGCGCTGACGAGCGCCGCTGGCGACTGCGCCGCCAGCTCGTCGCCGGCGTGCGCCTCGAGGCGGTCGGCGATCTCGCGCAACGTCTGCGACAGCATCCCGCGCACCTCGGGATCGGCGGTCGAGACCGTCTCGAGCTCCTGGTGCAAATGAGCGAGGGTCTGGCGCAGTCGGTCCGTGTGATTCACGCGGGTATCCATGGAGGATCTTGGCCGACTGACAAGCGGACCCATCCTGGCGGGGGCCTCGGCGGCGCGGCTTTATCGGCGCGCGCGACCGGCGTAGAGTCGCGCTCGATGCAGCAGCACCCACGGATCAGTCGTCGGCGCCTGGCCGGCCTCTTCGTCTGGGCCGGCGCGGCCCATGCCCTCCCCGCCTGCGGTCAAGCCGCCGCCGAAAAGCGGGTCCTCGTCCTCGGAGCGGGTCTCGCCGGCCTCTCTGCGGCCTGGGAGCTACAACAGCTCGGCTACGCGGTCACCGTGCTCGAGGGGCGCGATCGCGTCGGCGGGCGCGTATGGACCCTGCGCGACGGCTTCGAGGACGGCCAATTCGCCGAGATCGGGGCGGTGCGGATCCCCGACGTCCACGAGCTCACCCTCGACTACTGCGACAAGCTCGGGCTCGAGCTCGACGAGTACAAGGACGGCGAGCCGCTCTACTACATCGACGGCCAGCGGTTCCTGCACGCCGACGGCGAGGCCTGGCCGGTCATGGGCCTGACCGCCGAGGAGGAGAAGCTGACGCTCGGTGACTTCTGGGAGCGCCAGATCTACGCCACCTTCGAGGAGTTCGGCGACCCGCGCATGAACGGCTTCCCCAAGCCGGGCATCGTCGAGAAGTACGACGGCATGGTCTACGCCGACTTCCTGCGCATGCGCGGCGCCAGCGAGGCCTACCTCAAGATCTACGCCGCCGACAACGGCAGCGAGATCAGCACGATCGGCACCCTGGCGTGGATGGGCGCCGAGGTGGCCGACAAGGCGTGGGGCGCCACCTATCACATCCGCGGCGGCAACGACCAGCTGCCGCTGCGGATCGCCGACGAGGTCGGGCTCGACAACATCCTGCTGTCGCGCAAGGTCACCAAGATCGAGCACGACGACGCCGGCGTGACCGTGACGTTCAGCGGGCCCGACGGCGAGGAGACGCTGTCGGCCGACTACCTGGTGTGCGCGATCCCCTTCACCACCCTGCGCGACGTCGCGATCGAGCCGGCGTTCTCCGCCGACAAGACGCGGGCGATCAAGGAGCTGTTCCTGATGAACGCCGGCCGCGGCTACATCCAGACGCGCACCCGCTTCTGGGAGGCCGAGAAGATCGGCGGCCTCAAGATCGCCAAGACCGACGGCCCCGCCGAGCGGATCTGGAACCTCAGCGACGTCCAGCCCGCCGGCTCCACCAAGGGCATGATCCAGTCGTACACGCAGAACCACAACGCCGACGCCTACTGCGACGTCGCCCCCGAGGACCGCGAGGAGTACTGCCTCGCCGCCGTCGAGAAGTTCTTCCCCGAGATCCGGGCCGAGAAGGTCGCCTTCTTCCAGTACTGCTGGGCCGACGACCCGTGGGCCAAGGGCGCCTGGACCGACATCCTGCCCGACCAGTGGTGGATCGTCGCCGCCACCCGCAAGCCCGAGGGCCGCGTCACCTTCGCCGGCGAGCACACCTCCGTGTGGGCCGGCTGGATGCAGGGCGCCATCGAGTCGGGCCAGCGTGCCGCCGACGAGATCGCGGCCATGGACTGAACGCCAGGGCATGTCCCCCTGGGCATGCCCTTCCGAACATGACCCTCCAGACAGGCCCTGGAGGGCATGTCCTCACGGCACGTAGCCGCCGATCCGGGCCCACCCCGTGGTCCCCATCGACGTCGTCACCAGCTCGCCGCGCAGCGGCGTGACGACGCCCGGGCCGGGGGCTGGCGACGGCGCGCTTCGTCATCCTCCTCGCCGCGGACCGCGAGCGTCGGCGAGCAGGACCCGTGCTACCGTCGCGCATGCTCAGGACGATGGGGTGCGCCCCCGTGGTGCTGCTGGTGCTGCTGGCCCCGTGGGCTCGGAGTGCCACTACCGGGAGCGGGTGACGCTGTCGCGCGAGGATTACGAGTCGTGGGCCATGGGAATTCCGACGCCGATCGACGACCCTGGCACGACCGGCGATCCGTCGGAGCCGACCACCGGGGTCGGCTCGACGACGGACGCCGGCACGAGCGGCACCGGCGGAGCGATGCTCGACGAGCAGCAGGTGTGCGAGATGGTCTGCGCGAAGGTCACGCCCAACGACCCGTACGCCGGAGGTTTCGCGCAGTGCCAGGTGGACGGGGCGATGGGCACGGGGAACGTGCAGATCGACTGCCTCTTCTCCATCGGCTGCGCGTGACCGCGGCGCGCTCCGGCGAGCCCTGGCGGGCGCTCTCGCCGCGCGAGGTGCGGCGCCGCAGGAACCCGAGGACATGCCCGATGGCACATGATTTATCGGACATGCCCTCGCGGCCATGCCATCACGGCAGCGCAGCCCCTGGCTGACGACGAATTTCTCGAAGTCCAGCCCTTCCAGCGACGAGCCCGGCGATCGTCAGCGCCGATCCCCTCGTCGCTCGCTTACCGCGCGCCACTTGGCGTGCGCGCGCTTGGCTCAGGCGCTACCAATTCCACGAGACATGGACGGCGTACTGGGGCAGGGCAGGAACGCAGCCCGCCCACGAGTTATCGCAGTTGGGGTAGCAGAGCTTCATCGGCAGCCGCACGATTCCGATGGTGAGGCCTTTAATCGTCACGTCGCCGCCACTGGAGAGAACGCCATAGACGTACTGCGCCGCGGCCTTCTCTCCGACTTCCGCCGCCAACTCCCAGAGCACCTCCGTCACCGAGTCATATAGAGCCCAGAAGACTGCAGAGCTGGCGACGCCTGCCGTCGCGGCGGCAGCCGACGCGGCAGCGAAGATTTTCTGGTACTCCTTATATCCGATCACATCGTAAATGACCTCGTCGTATTTGTCATAGAGATCATCGAGCGGATGTCCGACAGAGCAGAACTGCCCTTGCAACTTGGCGCAGGCGAAGGCCTTTTCGCCTTCACAGGTCGCCTTACAGGCGGGGTTAACAACGGCCGGCGTGCACGTCGTATGCCATCCAAAGTACCAGTAATCCCAGCAGTCCTGCCAAGTACACTTCTTCGTGCAGTCGGTCTTGCACGACGTGCGCTCGGCCAAATCGACCGTTTCCCCCGGGGCTAGATCGGGGGAGACCTCGGCCTCGAAGCCGAGGTCCGGCTCCGAATCCTGCATGGCTGCCCGTTCACGATCAATCAAATCGAGCGGCGCCTCCGTTGGAGTGCCCCATTGCTGCGGTGCGGCGAAGATTACAGCGGTGGTGAAGAGTGCCGATGGAATATGGGCTAACACGGTGAGAGACATTGCATTTCCTCCTGTTGCAGTCGTTCGACCTCCTCTACTTGTCACCGCGTCCGAGACAGGCAAGCGGATTGCCATAGCGGTCACGACGCCCAAAACAATCGGAGGCGGGCATTTTGCGGCGAGCTTCGCGGCGATAGGCGAGGAACCCGGAATGAACAGTCGGAGGCTCAATACATGCTCGGCGCGGAGGGCGATCTGTTCCGCCGCCGCTCAACGGCGAATGTGTCTCGAGGGAGTGTGACGATGATCTCGCTTGCTTGGAAGGACCACGGCATACGACCGCGTACGTGGTCGGCGGGGCCATCGTCCACGTCGGCGTCGCACACAAAGCAGTCAAAGGTAGGGCCAAATGATGAACGGACCTACTGGTGAGATGAACATCACGCGGACTTGCGCCAGCGCCGCAACGAAGATGCCGCCCCGTCAAGCTCCTGGGGTGGGCCGCGCGCACTTGAGACGCTGTGGCGGGACTGGTTCGAGGGCTTCTTCGATGCGGCGGTGTTTCGCTAAACCTGCCGACGTGGACGACTGCAGGGCGACCTGCGGCGGCTCGTCGGCGGCGTTCGCCAGCAGAGTCCGCCAACGCGTTGGTTGTATTGTCGTGTCAGCATTGGAAAGCCGAGGAATAGGGGAAGTGCGCACTGATCGATGCACCCGACGTGCGCCCGACGGTGCACCTGATGATCCCCGCTTCATCGTCGATCGCGCGATCGGCCCGTGCACGCGAGCGCACGCACGCGGGCCTGCTCGCGCGCGCGACGGGACGCGTCGAACCCGCCTCGCACGCGCTCGTCACGTCAGGCGCCGCGGGCGCGCGTTTGCGAGGGGCGACGCGTCGACTATTCTCCGCGCTCGCGCGACGCGTCATGACGACCTCCGAGTCCACCTCGATCCTCGCCAACCGCGACGTCGCGTTCTACTGGTTCGTGCGCCTGTGCTCGATGATGGCCTTCCAGATGATCGCGGTGGCCGTCGGCTGGCAGGTCTACGACCTCACCGACAGCGCGCTGGCGCTGGGCTACATCGGCCTCGTGGGCTTCATGCCGGCGGTGCTGCTGGTCCTCGTCGCCGGCCAGGTCGCCGACAAGTTCGACCGCCGGCGCGTGGTCCAGGCCGGGCACGTGCTCGAGGGCGCGGTGTCGCTGGTGCTCGCCCTCGGCTGCTGGCAGGGCTGGCTCGACGTCACGGGCATCTTCGTCGGCGTGTTCCTGGTCGGCGTCGGCAAGGCGTTCGCGGCCCCGTCGCTGTCGGCGCTGCTGCCCGCGCTGGTGCGCCCCGACGAGCTGCCGCAGGCCGTCAGCGCCACCAGCGCGGCGATGCAGTCGGCCGTCATCCTCGGCCCCGCCCTCGGCGGGTTCCTGTACCTCGCCGGGCCCGGGGCGGTGTACGGCGTCAGCGCGCTGCTGTTCGCCGCCTCGATCACCTTGCTCGGGGTCATTCGCCGCCCGCGGGCCCCTGAGATCCCCGTCTCGCCCGATCCCGAGGCCGGCTCGGTGTTCGCCGGCATTCGCTACATTCGCCACCAGCCGGTGGTGCTCGGCGCCATCTCGCTCGACCTGTTCGCGGTCCTGCTCGGCGGCGCCACGGCGATCCTCCCCATCATCGCCCGCGACCTCGTGCACACCGGCCCGATCGGCCTCGGCTTCCTGCGCGCGGCCCCGGCCGTGGGCGCGCTCGCGGTCTCGTTCTGGCTGGCGCGCCGCCCCATCGAGCGCCGCGCCGGCCACGTCATGTTCGCCGGGGTCGCCGTGTTCGGCCTGGCGACCGTCGTGCTCGGCCTCTCCGAATCGCTCGCGCTGTCGCTGATCGCCCTGCTGGTGCTCGGCGCGGCCGACATGCTGAGCGTCGTCATCCGCGCCTCGCTGGTCCAGCTCGAGACGCCCGACCCGATGCGCGGCCGCGTCAACGCCGTGAACTACCTGTTCATCGGCGCCTCCAACCAGCTCGGCGAGTTCCGCTCCGGCGTCACCGCGGCCTGGTTCGGCCTCGTGCCCTCGATCGTGCTCGGCGGCGTCGGCACGCTCGTGGTCGTCGGCCTGTGGATGTGGTGGTTCCCCGCCCTCGCGGCCCGCGATCGCCTGACGAGCAAGTGATCCACGGCCGCGCGCTCGGAGCGGGCAGACCTCCCGCTACTCGTCCTCGCCAAGCGCCTGCGCGCGCGCCTCGAGCTCGGCCTCGACGGCGTCGAGGAACTGACCGTCCTCGTCGTCGAAGCGGCGGGCGTAGCTGTCGTAGAACGACGGCCCGATCGCCGGCGTCTCGGCGTTCCAGCGGCCGCGCCCGGCCTCGTCCTCGCGACCCGCCTCCTGCCACATCGCCGCCAGCGCCTCGTCGTCGGCGCCGCGCGCCCGCGACCAGTAGTCATGGCCCTGGCCGACGATCCAGTCGGTGAGATCCTCGCAGCTGTCCTCGGACAGGCAGGCGTCCAGCTCGGGGATGTACGGCCCCTCCCACTTGTCACGCACCTCGCTGCTCGCGTCGACGACGTCGGCGTAGAGCGCGACCAGCTGCTCCGCGCTCTGTTCGGCGACGAGGGCCGCGAATCGGTCGGGGTCGGGCATGCTCGCGTCGAGCAATTCCCACAGGTGCGCGTAGGCTCGGGTCATGACGCGGGTGTATCACAGGCGCACGCTCGCGCCCCATCGCGTCGTCGGCCCGCATCCGGCGGTCGAGCCGTGGTATACGTGCAACATGCGAGCCGTCCGCGCGCGCCTCATCATGACCGTCGCCGCCGCGTTCGCAGCGGTCGGTGGATGCGGTCCGGCAGCGCCGCTGCCGAGGCCCCCGCCCGGCAGCGCCGGCGAGGGTCACCCGCGCGTCGACGCTGCGAGCTCGGGCGCGAATGCTGCCATCAAGACGGCCCTCCGCGACCCTCACCGGTTCGACTGCGCGAGTGATGCCGACTGCCGCAATTCATGCGAGCACGGGGCGGTCAACGCGGCCTGGTACGCCCGCGCCGAGGCGCTGCCCGGGTTCAGCGAGTGCGAGGACGGCTGCGACGACCAGGTGGCCGAGCCCCCGCGCTGTGAAGCCGGGGCGTGCGTCGCGTACCAGAGCGATCCGCACGACGGCTCGCGGGTGTCGCGGCGCGACGCCTGCACGCGGGTCGAGCGCGAGTAGCCCGCCGGGGCCCAGCGCCGACGATCGGCGTGCCGCTCATCCCGCGAACGCCGGCCCCGCGATCGCCCGCAGCGGCGTGGTCGACATCGGCGCCCCGCTGCCGATCGACGCCGCCGTCGGGTCGAACGCCCGCAGGCACGTCAGCAGCACGTCCGACGTGTTGCCGTCGCTGAACGGAAACGGCGTGATTTGATGGTGGATCCCGGGGTAGATCAATTGATCGCGGCCGTGGCCGGTGAGGATGATCAGGCAGATGCCGAGACACGCGCCAGCGATCCGCGGCCGCCACCACGCGCCATCAGATCCGCTCGAAGTCGAGGTCGATGGTGCTCATTCCGCGCTCGACCGTGACAGTGACCTCGTCTGCGTCCGAGATCTCCAGCGCGATGGCGGCGAAGTCCGCCTCGCTGGTGAAAGGCAAGCCCTCCACCGCGATGATCACGTCGTCCTCCTGGAAACCCAGCATTCCGGCGAGACCGCCCGGCCTGACCTCGTCGAGGTACATCCCGACGACCACGCTCGAAACCACCTTCGGATAGAGCCTGGCATGGTCGCAGAACAACAGAGTCGGCTCGGCGCCGAGCGTATCGATGAGGTCCTGCGACACCTGGCATGTGGTGCCGGAGCACGAGATCCAGGCCGATAGTTCGAGCGCCGCGCAAGGATCCGCTCCAGTCGTCGTCGTCGGCGTCGACCCCGTCGTCGTCGGCGTCGACTCCGTCGTCGTCGGCGTCGACTCCGTCGTCGTCGACGTCTCCCCCTCGGTCGCGGTACCCGGACTGGGACAGCTCGACTGGTACGTGTTCGGCAGATTGCACGCGACGTTCGGCGTCGCCTGAAGGATCCATTCGAGGTCGAACTCCTGGTCGAACGGATCGCACTTCACATTATTAAATCCCGCCGACTTCTCCACGCAGTCCTCCTGGGCCTTGACCAACAGCGCGTTGCGAAGGGTCTGGTACTCGGGATCATTGTCGTCGGCTTCATCGAGGAGCTCGTCGTCCTCGACATCGAAACAATCAGCGCCCTTGGCGATGACGAATTCCTCCTGTTCGTTCTGGGGGTCCGTGCGCTTCCCCGTGAGCGTCACCTCCCATCGCTTTCCAGGTTTAGGAAGTTGATGCACTTGTCGCTGAGAATGCACGAGCTCGCGCACGCGAGTATCGAAGACATCACCACGCACCACTTAAACCGTCCCATGATCGCCTCCTGTACACACACCGTCCAAGTCATCGCTCACGGATCTTCGACCCCATAGCACTGCCTTGCCTGGGCCACGACCTCCGCCTGGCAGGGGTACTCTGGGGCGTCGCTAAATGTTCCGATCGGGCGATCAAGGGCTTCCTGATACTGGGAGTACTCCTGGCATGAGACCTGCCCGAGACAGACCTTCAGATCAAAGTAAGCTTCACACTCTTTCCGTTGGGCGCGCAGAAAATCAGGACATCCCTCGAGGCACTTCTCGAGGGTGTTGTCCTCGTCTGCGAACCCGCACTCGAACTGGAGCGGGCACGTGTTCTTGCACGCCTCGACGACCTCGTCCTCGCCCTGCGCGCGATCCGTGCAGCCCGCAAGGAGCGGCAGGGCCAGTCCGACCGTGAACGCGAGTACGAGGCCAGACCGAGAGCTCGAGGACATGGGCTCAAAGTATCCCGGCCTCGGGTCGCCGGCAATTCAGTCGGCCAGGAGAGAAACGCCACCGCCCCCCTAACAGGGTGCTGAAAAAGGCCGGCGTAACCACACGCCGGAGACGGAACTGAGGGCCTTGCCGGGCATGCGCGATTTCGTACATTGACCGTATGCGCGGCACCAAGGCCCCCCAGTCCAGCATGATCTGCCTCGTCTCGCCCGAGTCGAGGATTCCCGAGCGGCACCCGCTGCGCGCGGTGAAGCAGCTCGTCGATGCGGCGCTGAAGGACCTCGCGCCGGTGTTCGAGGGCATGTACTCGAACGTCGGGCGGCCATCGATCCCGCCGGAGTCGTTGCTCAAGGCGACACTGCTGATGGCCCTGTTCTCGGTTCGCAGCGACCGGATGTTCTGCAGCCAGCTGAGCTACAACCTCTTGTTCCGGTGGTTCCTCGACATGGACATGACCGAGGATGCGTTCCATCCGACAACCTTTACGAAGAACCGCGAGCGGCTCATGGATCACGACGTGGCCCGCGAGTTCTTCGCGCTGGTCGTGGGCCAGGCGAAGGCCGCCGGACTGATGAGCAGCGAGCATTTCTCGGTCGACGGCACGCTGATCGAGGCTTGGGCGTCGCTCAAAAGTTTCAAGCGCAAGGACGAGTCGGTCGAGGAGAAGCCGCCGGTCGAGGAGAAGCCGCCGGTCGAAGACGCGAAGAACCCGACTGTCGATTTCCATGGCGAGAAGCGCGGCAACGAGACGCACGCGTCGACGACCGATCCGGAGGCCAGGCTCGCGCGCAAGGGCAACGGCAAGGAGGCCAAACTGTCGTATGCGCAGCACGTGCTGATGGAGAACCGCAACGGACTCATCGTCGACATGTGCATCACGCACGCGCATGGACGCGCCGAGGTCGAGGCCGCGTACATGATGCTCGAGCGCAACGATCCTACACGAAGCCGACGCACGGTCGCCGCCGATAAGGGCTACGATACACGCGACTTCGTCGAAGGCTGCCGCCGGATCGGCGTCACACCGCATGTGGCCATGAACACGGGCCGCAGCGGCGGTTCGGCGATCGACGGCCGCACCTCGAGACACGAGGGCTATCTGCTCAGCCAGCGATTCCGGAAGCGGATCGAGGAGATCTTCGGCTGGGAGAAGACAGTCGCCAACTACCGCAAGACCCGATTCCGAGGAAAGCAGCGCAACGAGATGGCGTCACTTCTCATCGGCGCCGCCTACAACCTGCTTCGGATGGCCAAGCTGCTGCTGCCCATCGCATGAGGCCCGCCGGGCTGGGGGTCCCCCCCTGCCCCGAAGAGGCCCGGATGCCTCCCGCACGAAGGCTGCGGCCCAACAAGCCCTCTTGTACAGGCGCTCGGGACCGCGGCGACGGCTCATATTCGAACATCCAAGTCTTTTTTCAGCATCCTGCTAAACCGGGGCATTTTTACCCTCACCACCAGGGACTGACGGTGCGTTGACATGAGGGGGCGCCGTTTGCGCCCTGACGCTTCCTTTCTGGCGAGGGGCAGCTTTCGCCCAAGGACGGGCGTCGACAGGAGTACCTCGGAGACGCCGTGCCGCTCTATCCCGCGAACGCCGGCCCCGCGATCGCCCGCAGCGGCGTGGTCGACATCGGCGCCCCGCTGCCGATCGACGCCGCCGTCGGGTCGAACGCCCGCAGGCACGTCAGCAGCACGTCCGACATGTTGCCGTCGCTGAACGGGAACGGCGTGACCTGATGGTGGATCCCGGGGTAGATCAATTGATCGCGGCCGTGGCCGGCGAGGATGATCGGCTGGCGGGCGATCGTGTGCGAGAGGCCCTCGGCGCAGTCCGAGCTGCAGTAGATGATCGTCGAGTCGAGCAGGTTCGTGCCGTCGACGTCCTGCCACGCCTTGAACTTCTTCAGCAGGTCGGCGAAGCGCTCCATGATGTACACGACCCCGTCGTGGACGAGGTCCTGGGCGTTCGCGTCGTGGGTGTGGAAGTGGTGGCCGGCCGACTGCCCGATCTCGGAGAACACCGTCTCGGCGGCGCCGCCGATGAACAGGCAGCTGGCCACGCGGGTGATGTCGCAGGCGAACGCGTACACCAGCAGGTCGCTCATCACGTCGTTGACCGCCGTGATCGGCTCGCGGCCGTCGACGTCGACGTTGGCCTCGCCCGGCATGTCGGGCAGGCCGCACAGCGGCGTCGCCGCAGTGATCTTCTTCTCGAGCGCCGCCACCCCGTCGAGGTGGGCGTCGAGGCGCTGGTTGTCGTGCTTGCCGAGGCGGGCGCGCAGGCGCGACACGTCATCGCGGACCGCGTCGAGGATGCTGGTCCGCAGCGCGCGGTCGTCGGGCCGCGGCACGAACGCGCCGAACAGCTCGGTCCACACCTCCTGCGGGTTGAACTTCGGGTACTGCGGCTCGTTCGGGCCCTTGTGCGACAGCGCGAACATCGTCGTGCCGGAGTCCATGATGCTGACGTGCTTGGAGATCCCGAGGTGCACCGACGCGATCGGCGTGGCGTCGCCGACGGCCTGCGCGACGAGCTGGTCGATCGTCGGCCCGCCCGCCTTCGAGAACAGGCCGTCGACCTCCACCATCGTGTGCCCGTTGAAGGCCGTCATCCCCTCGTGGTGGGTGATGATCTTCTCGCAGCGGTTCTGCAGCCCCGTCAACACCGTCACGTAGTCGCGCACCTCGGCGAGCGGCGCCAGCTGCTCGCTCAGCGGATAGTCGGGGCCGACCGCGGCTGGCTCGAAGCGCGGCAGCAGCACGCCGTTGCCGAAGAACCACGTCATGAAGCGGGTCGGCAGCGGCCCCCCGCCGGCCAGCGCGGCGCCGTGATTGTCGAGCATGGCCTCGAGCAGGGGCAAGGCGATCACGGCCTGGGCCGCGCCGCGGAGGAAGGTGCGACGTGCGAGGGGACGGCGAGGCATGACGGGCTCCTATTTCGGTTCGGCGACCGCGCGGAACAGCGGGCTGGCGACGAGGTCGACCAGCAGGCCCTTGACCCGGTGGCCGCCGGCGACGAAGCTGTCCTCGAGGTCACGCAGGACCGGCAGCTCGCCGAAGCCCTCGAGGTGGCCGAGGCCGCCGCGCACGAAGCTCTTGATCACGCACGTCGTGGTCCGGCGGTCGGCGATCAGCGCGGCCGCCAGCGCGCGCGCGCCGGAGAACCGGCCGAGGTCGGCGGTGGCGGCCGAGGCGTCGATCGGCAGGCCGTTGTCCTCGGTGCGGAACACCCCGAGCGAATCGTAGTTCTCGAGCGCGAGCCCGAGCGGGTCCATCGATTGATGGCAGCCGGCGCAGGTCTTGTCCTCGACGTGCTTCGTCAGCTTGTCCCGCATCGTCTGCGGCTCGTCGGGATCGTCGGGCGGCAGGTGGGTGTCGACCCCCGGCGGCGGCGGGAGGATGATGTCGCACAACAGGCGCGTGCGAATGAACTGACCGCGGCGCGTCGGCGACGTCGTCGCCGGATGCGCGAAGCGGGCCAGGAAGCTGGCCTGACCGAGCAGCCCGGCGCGGCCCTGCGCCGCCGGCAAGGTCACCGCGTGGAAGCCGGGACCCTCCGGCGCCGGCACGCCGTACAGCTCGGCCAGGGCGGCGTCGACGAACGTGTACTCGGCGTCGATGAGCCCGCGGATGTCGCCGTCCTGCGCCCACACGATGTCGTCGACGAGGTGCAGCGTCTCCTGCGCCATCGACTCGGCCAGCTCGGGCGAGAATTGCGGGAACAGCTCGCCGCTCTTGCTCAGCGTCGGCAGGTCGCGCAGCAGGAACAGCTCGCTGTAGAAGTTCGCCAGGGTCGCGCGCGCCTCCGGCCGCGCCAGCATGGCCGCGGCCGCGGCCCGCACCTGTTCGTCGGTCGCGAGCTCGCCCGCCTCGGCGGCCGCCATCAGCGCGACGTCGGGCGTGCGCCCGAGCAGGAAGAACGACATGCGAGCCGCCAGCTCGAGCGCGGTCAATCGCCGCAGGCCCGGCGCCTCGGCGTCGGGCTCGCCGAGCTCGATCAGGTAGACGAAGTTCGGCGATTGCAGCAGCGCCATCAATTCGTACTGCAGGCCGGTGTCGAACGAGCCGCCCCAGGCGCGCCCGGCCCCGGCGATCCGCACCAGCGCGTCCACCTCGTCGGCGGCCAGCGGGCGCCGCCACGCCAGCCGCCCGAACTCGCGGGCCAATTCCTCGTAGCAGCCCGACTCCGCGGTCGCCGCATTCACGCACGGCACGAATGTCGCCAGGCGCTTGCGGTGCTGCACCGCGGCCGCGGCGACCGCCCGCGCCGACGACTCGCATTGCTCGACCGAGCTCGCCTGCAGCGCCAGCTCCGCCGCGCCGATGGCGTCGAAGCCGTGCAGCGGATAATCCTCGGGCGGCGCGGCCGCGGCCGCGGCCTGGTCGCCGAGCAGGTAGCGGATCGATCCGACGTATTGGTGGCGCAGGAGCCGACGCAGACCGCCCGGCGCCGGCGCGAACGACGAATCGCCGCCGGTGGAATCATCGCCGGCGATCGCCGGCCCCGTCGTCGTCTCGTCCGCGTCGCTCGTGTCCGTGGCCTCATTCGCCGGACACGCGAACAGGGTGAGACACGAGGCGACAGTGATCGCCATGCGGATCGGTCGCGTCATTCGTGGTTGCTATGCACGAACTTCGTCCGGCCAGCGACGCGAACCGTCGACCGGATCACTCCGCTCGCGGCGCATCCCGGTGGCCCAACGTGGTCACGCGTCGGTGCCACGCCCCTGGCGGGCCCGGCACCGTAGCGACCGGCCACGGCGCGCGCACACCAAAGGCTGACCCTTCGTTATGTCCTCGAGGACATCTTAAAAATGACGACTCGCGTCTCCCGACGCCGACGTCTACGCCGCCGGCCGCGCGACGTGACCCTGTGATGATTGCGGACCCCTACGAATCGACGCAGTCGGGTGGCGTGAAGCGCCGCGACGCGCTCGCGCCTCCCCGGGCGGCGCCGCGGCGCGTCCGCCTGCGGCGTGGCGAGGGCGTCTCCCCGCGCCGGCTCCGGCGCGGCAGGCGGCCCGGATCGCGGCCTCCGCCCGCGATTGCGACCGCGGCAAGGCGGCGTCCTCGCGGCGGATCACCGACGACGCGCAGCCCGGTCGATCGCGCCCATCGCCCTCCCCGCTCGACCCGGGGTATAGTCGCGGGCCCGGCCGCCACATGTCCCTGACCCGCCGCGCGCTGTCCAGCCACGCCCTCACCGCGCTCGCCACCGCGGGCCTGTGCGAGCTGTTGTGGTCGCGCGAGGTCGTGGCCGCCGCCGTGCGCCCGAAGCTCGGCGCATGGCTCGCGGAGCTGGGCGAGATGACCCGCGCCCTGCGCGGCCGCAGCCTCGGTGAGCGCGCGTTTCAGGGGTTGCTCGACGACCTGTGCGCGCGCGTCGACCTCGACGACCTGTGCGCCCGCCTCGACCTCGACGCGCTGGCGACGCGCATGCGACTACCGGCCCGCGGCGCCGCGACCGTGGACCTCGACCTCGCCGCGCTGGCCGGCGCTCCGTCGCCGCGCCTCGTCGGCCGGCGGGTGTTCGGCTGCCGCAAGGGCCGCGCGATCGTCCCGCACGGCCACGACGACCTGTGCACCGGCTTCATCGTGCTCGCCGGCCGCTGGCGCGGTCGCCACTACGACCGCCTCGAGACCCACGCCGACCACTTCGTCATCCGCCCGACGATCGACCGCGAGTTCGCGCCCGGCGACCACTCCACGGTGTCCGACCAGCGCGACAACGTCCACTGGTTCGAGGCCCTGTCCGACCGCGCCTTCGTGTTCAACGTCCACGTCGGCCGCCGCGACGGCGCCGGCCGCCGCGTCTACCTCGACCCGGACGGCGAGCGCCTCGCCGACGGCTCGATCCGCGCGCCCAGGTCGAGCCACGCGGCCTGCCTCGCCCGCTACGGCGCGACGTGACCCGAGGGACATGCTCGCCCGGACATGCCTGAACGAGCTGGTCCTTCAGGACATGTCCTGGACACCAGCCTGCAGCAGCGCCGCGACCTCGGCCTGCTCGTTGAACTCGGCCCACTGCAGCGGCGTCGCCCCGTAGATCCGCTCGCGCGCGGCGACGGCGGCGCCGTGGCCGAGCAGCGCGCGCACGACCTCGAGGTGGCCGTTGCCGGCGGCCACGTGCAGGGGCGTCGGCAGCCCCGGCCCCGCGCAACCGTCGACGCTGGCGCCGGCGGCGAGCAGGGCCAGGACCGCGGCCACGTGGCCCTCGCGGGCGGCCATGTGCAGCGCGCTCACCTCGGCGGGCGTCTCGCCGAGCAGCCGACGCGTGCGCGCGTCGACCTCGGCGCCGCCGCGCAGCAGGACCTCGATCGCCTCGGGCCGGCCGTTCTTGGCCGCCAGCGCCAGCCAGCAGGCCAGCAGCTCGGGCGGCTGCGGCTCCGCGGCGAGCCGCGTCGCCATCGCCTCGAGGTCGCCGGTCACCAGCGCGGTGGCGACGTCTTCGCGGGCCCCGAGCCCGTGCAGCACCTCGACCTGGGCCGCGTCGCCGCGCGCCAGCGCCAGCGCCAGCGCCGTGAGGCCGTCGTCGGTGTGCGCGTGCAGGTCGGCGCCGTATCCGACCAGGCGTGACAGCGCGGTCCGGAGCCCGCGCGCGACCGCGAGGTGGAGCGGGGTCATGCGCGCCGACACGAAGCCCATGCGCTGGTGGACCGCCGCGGGATCGGCCTCGACGACCGCGCGGACCGCCTCGGGCCCGCTCGGCAGGGCGGTGAAGATGTCTTCGCGGGCGCCGGCGGCCCGCAGCAGGGCCGCCACCGCCGCGCGGTCCTGGTGGCGCTGCGGCGCCCAGCGGACCACGATCGACCAGCCCAGCGGCGTGAGCGCGAACCACTCGTCGCGCGGCTCGATCCCGGCGCCGTGGGCCAGCAGCAGCTCGGCGACCGCCGGGATGCCCGCCTCGGCCGCCCAGTGCAGCGCCGTGGAGTCGCTGGCCCGCTCGCGCGCGTGCACGTCGGCGCCCGCCCGCAGCAGCGCCGCGACCACCGGCGTCTGCCCGCGGTGGGCCGCGAAGATCAGCGGCGTGCTGCCGAGCGCCGGGTCCCGCGCCTGCACGAGCCCGGGGTCGGCGTCGATCTGCGCGACCGCGGCCTCGACGTCCCCGCGCTCGATGACGGTGAACAGCTCGGACCCGGGAGACTCCTGGTGGCTGACGGTCATGGTTTGAGGAGGATCGCCGAAGTCCCCCACGCCGACAAGCCGAGCGGCGCTCGCCGCATGCATGTCCCTTGGGACATATCGCGCGAGGTCCGTCGATCCCCGGGGCCTCGCCGAGCTCCCCCGCGGGTCGCCGGCCCCCGGCCCGGAAGACGCGAAAATAGCGAATCATTCCGGCAGTTTACGAAAATTTTCAAGTTTTCTGGGCGGCCGTGTCGATCCTGCCGCGTGTCGTTCGACGTGGTCATGAAGGCCCGGGCGCGCAGGTCGACAGACCGCGGATCCGGCACCACCTCGACTGCGGAGTTCAAACGACCAGAGGGTATCGACATGCGATTCATGATGATGGTCAAGGGCGACACGAATTATGAGCAGGGCATCCCGCCGAGGCCCGAGCTCGTCGCCGAGATGGACAAGTTCATCGCCGAGATGACGCGCGACGGCGTGCTGCTCGACACCGGCGGCCTGGCGCCGAGTGCGGTGGGCGCCAAGATCGTGGTCGATCGCGGCGAGCTGCGCGTCATCGACGGCCCGTTCGCCGGGGTCAAGGAGGTCGTCGGCGGCTTCACGGTGATCCAGGCCAAGTCCATCGACGAGGCGCTCGAGCTCGGCAGCCGCTTCATGCGCCTCCACCTGCGGGTGCTCGGCGAGTCGTACTCGGGCGAGTGCGAGATCCGCCAGATGCTCTGATCTACCCCCACCATTCACCGCGACAACGAACCACTCGACATTCAATCACAGGAGAAGACGTCATGCAGACCACATCCGCGAAGAAGCGCGTCCGCGCCGGCCAGATCATCAGCGCCCTGCCGGTGCTGTTCCTCCTCGTCGACGCCCTCGGCAAGTTCCTGCTGCTCGACCCGGTGGTCGAGGCGTCCGCCGAGCTCGGCTACACCGGCGACATGGTCGTGCGGCTCGGCGCGCTCGAGGCCGCCTGCGCGCTGCTGTTCGCCGCGCCCCGCACCGCCGTGCTCGGCGCGGTCCTCCTCACCGGCTACCTCGGCGGGGCCGTCGCCACCCACGTGGTCCACGGCTCGTCGTTCGGCTTCACCCTGGTGTTCGGCGCGATCGTGTGGCTCGGCATGCTGCTGCGCGACGATCGCCTGCTCGCCCTGCTGCCGCTGCGCCACCCGCGGTCGCTGTGACGAACGTCGGCACCTGTCCCGCGGGACATCCGTCGATTCACGGCTTGGCCGCCACGCACAGCGGGCGGGCCGCCTTGGTCGTCAGGCGCACCGACGTCTGGCTCCCCTTCGGCAGCCAGACCACCAGCGCGCGGCCCTTGTGGGCCGCGGTGGTCCAGTAGCCGCCCGGCTTGATGCCGGCGACCTTGGCGAAGCTCTTGGCCTCGTTCGGGTTGGCGAGCTTCCAGCGGGAGATCCCGAGGTACTTGTTCTTGCCGAGCGTCGCGCAGTACTCCTTGGCCCAGTGCTGGTTGCCGGCCTTGCCGAGGGCCGCGGGCGTCACCAGGTCGCCGGAGGTGATCAGCGGCGGCGGCTCGCTCGGGGCCGCGGGCGGGCTCGCGGGCGGCGGGACCTCGGCCGCGTCGCCGGTGGTCGCGGGCGCGGCTGGCTCCGGGGGCATGGTCTCCGGGACAGGTTGAGGCGGCGGCACCACCACCGGCTGCGGCTGCGGCGGCTGCTGCTGCGGGCCGGAGGGCGTGACGGCGTCGGGCGCGGCCGGGGCCGGCGGTTCGCCGGTGCGCAGCGCCTCGGTCACGATGGTCGGCAGCTCGAACTCCGGCACCACCGGCCCGCGGTTCAGGTACCACCAGGCGCCGAACCCCGCGACGCCGAGCACGACGAGCGTCATGAGGCCCCCCGACCGGCGCCGCGGCGGCGGCGTCGGCAGCTGCAGCGCGATCGTCGGCGCGAACACGGCCGCCTGCGAGGCCGCGGCCGCCTGCGAGACCGCGGCCGTGGCCTCGAACGGCTGCAGCGCGTCGGCCAGCTCCTTCGCCGACTGGAACCGCTCGTCTGGCTTTTTGGCCAGGCAGCGCAGGACGATCGCCGACAGCTCGGGCGGGACCGCGGGGACGCGCGCGTCGAGCGGCTCCGGATCGGCGGTGATGATCGCCAGCAGCGTCGCCGGCACCGCCTCTCCGGTGAACGGGTCGCTGCCCGTCAGCGCCTTGTAGAGCACCGCGCCGATCGCCCAGATGTCGGTGCGCGCGTCGGCGTAGACCGCCCCGTTGATCTGCTCCGGCGCCATGTACTCCGGCGTGCCCATCAGCACGCCGCTGGCGGTCAGCGCCCCGCTGCGGTCGATGAACTTGGAGATCCCGAAGTCCATCAGCTTGAGCACCGCCGGGCCGCTGTCCGGCTGGTGGATGAACAGGTTCTCGGGCTTGAGATCGCGGTGGATGATGCCGGCGCGGTGGGCCGCGTCGAGCGCGTGCAGGGCCTCGCGGATCAGCGCGACCGCGACCGGCGGGGCCAGCTTGCCCTCGCGGGCGATCCGCTCGGCGAGGTTCTCCCCGCGCAGCAGCTCCATCACGATCACCGGCCCGAGCGAGGACGTCTCGAGGTCGAGGATGTCGCAGATCCCCGGGTGCCCGATCCGCGCCGCCACCCGCGCCTCGTTCTGGAAGCGGGCCACGATCTCCGGGTTCTTCGAGACCTCCGGCAGGATCAGCTTGAGCGCCACGTCGCGGTCGACGTGCACGTTCTTGGCCCGCCACACCGCCCCCATGCCGCCGCGCCCGAGCTCGCTGACGAGGCGGAACTTGCCGGACAGCAGCCGGCCCTCGAACGGCAGAACCATGTCCGTGGTCGGACAGCGCAGCGTCGCCTCGTCGTGGTCCGCTCCGCAGAACGGACATGCTTCGAGGTGTTCCCCTGCCGACTCGGCGTTCATCGGGACCCGCAGGCTAACACACGCGCAAGCGGGGCGTCGTCGCCCCGCGGCCGACCTGGCGCACGCCGCTCGCGGCCCTGGCGCGCCGGGTCCCCTGGCGTCCCCTGGGGGGTCCACCTGGCGCCCCGGGCTGTGGAGCGCACGACGCGCGGCGAGCCGAGCGCGACCTCTCGGTGAAAGATCGCCCGCGCCGGCTCGCGTCCGCCCGCGGAGCGAAGCTGTCTTTTGGGACATCCGCGAGCGATCCGCGCCGGCTGGCCCGGCGAACGTCGTCCGCGAGTCCGGGCGGCGACCGCGAGCCGGAGCGCGAGCCACCCGGTCGCGGCGCCGGGGTCGGCCGACCGGGTTCGGCGCGGCTGCAGGAGGCCGGCGGACCTCGGGCGCCGACGAACGAGGCGGCCGCGATCTGCCGCATCGGCAGTCACGACATTCGCCGCGCGCGCGGGAGTCGTGTCTCCGCCGTCGAGCGATGCGAATCGATGCATCGCCGGGCCTCGGGAGCGCACCGGCGCGGTGATCCGCGGCGACGCGAATCGTGGCATCGCCGCCAATCACGCCACCACCGGACCGCGATTCCGGCGGCGCGGCGATTCATGGCACAGCGGACGCGTTCACTGGCAACCGGGCACGAACTCGGGGGTGGCGCACTCCTCGAAGCCGGCGGGCACGCAGCCGGACGGCGAGTCCCAGCGCTTGTCGGTGTCGCCCACCTCGCAGACCACCGGGACGAACGGCGGGCACGCGCCGCCGTTGGCGATGCAGCGCAGGAATTCCTTGTTCTCGTAATCGGCGCACACCTCGCCCTCGACCTCGACGTGCGGGGCGCCGTAGATCGGCTGGCACCCGGCCGGCTCCTCGAGGCACTCCGCCTCGGTGAGCGCCTCGCACGTGTCGCACAGCGCGATCCCCGGCGCCTCGCACAGGCTGAAGCCGGACGGGTGGCAGCCGGACGGGAGCAGGTAGACCTCGTCGGTGCCGTCCTTGCAGAAGGGGTGCTCGGCCTCGTCGCAGTCCTGCGGTTCGGAGCAGCCGAGGTACACCTGTCCCGACGGGCAGCCGGGGAAGTCGAAGGCCGTGCCGAAGTGGCTCACGCAGTCCACGGCCTCGCAGGTGGCCTGGTCGAGCCCCTCGCAGGCCACCGGCGTCTCGGTGTCGCTCGACGCCGACGTCGCGCTGGCCGTCCCGATGGCGGTCGTCTCCGAGGGGTCGAACTTGGTCGTCGACGTCAGCTCCGGCTCGAGCGTCGTGCCATCGGTCGTCTCGCCGTCGGTCGCCGTCGCGGGCGTCGCGGTCGTCTCCTCGAGCGTCGTCGCGTCGGAGTCGGACAGGTTGCCGAGCTTGGTCGGCAGCGGGCAGGCGGTCAGGGTGATCAAGGTAAGGAAGAGGGGGGCGCGAAAGCAGGCGTTCATGTCAGAACCTCACCCCCTCGTCTCCGACCGCCCGGCGATCCGTCACCGCGGGCACGCAGAAAAATTGCCGAACCGCTGCGCCACCGCCGAGGCCGGGAATGTGCGCACCAGCGACTGCGCCGCGCTCACCGCCGCCGCCTCGTCGCCGAGCCGGCACATCGCGTCGACCCGGGCCGCCTCGCGCACGTCGACCAGCGTCCCGCCCGGGAACCGCTGCGCGTGCCCGGCCGCGGCCTCCAGCGCCCCCGCGGGATCGCCGGCGGCCAGCCGCGCGTGCACGCGATCGATCGCCGCCACCTCCTCGGCCAGCCGCGCGCTCGCGTCGCCGGCCGCCGCCGCCTCCACGGCTGGCTTTTTGACCATGTCCTTCGGGACCTGTACCGGAGCGACAGGCGGCTCCGCCGGCGGCGGCGCGGCCTCGGCCGCCGGCGGACCTGCGATCGCCGGCACCACCGGCGCGCCGGCGACCGGCTGCGGGCGTTCGGCCGCGCGGGCCGGCTCGCGCGCGACCACCAGCCCGACCGCCGCCACCGCGGCCACGATCATCGTCGTCGCCGCCGCGGTCTGGGTCGACACCCACGCCGTGAGCCCCGCGGCCGCGCTCGGCTTGCCGAACACCGGCAGCAACAGGCCCCAGGTGCGCGTCTCGGCCTCGCGCGGCGGCGCCTGGCGCTGTCGTGTCGCCTCGCACAGCCGCTCGAGGCGGTCGTCGGCGACCAGCGCCTGCAGCTGCTGCCGCGCCAGTCGCAGCCGCGAGTAGACCGTGTTGAGCGGCAGCCCCAGCTCCGACGCGATCTCCGGCGCGCTCATCCCCAGCAGCTCGGTCATCTCCCACACCGCGCGGTTGCCGTCGTTCAGCTGGCCGAGCATGCGCGTCAGCAGCTGCGCGTCGTCGTGGCGCTGCTGCGGCGTCGCGGCCGACGGTCGCGCCAGTTCGGCGAACGCCGCGTGCCGGCGGGCCAGCCGGGCCGCGCCGCGGCGGTGGCGGAAGGCCACCCGCCGGGTCACCCCGAACAGCCACGCCCGCGGCGACACCTCGAAGTGCAGCTGCTCGAGCCGGCGGTAGGCCGTCAGGAACACCTCCTGCACGACATCGTCCTCCGCGCCGGACGGCACCCCGAAGTGCTGCGCCGCCGACCACACGAACGCGAACTCGCCGCGGAACAGGTCGTGAAAGCGCCGCAGGTGCGGGTCGTCCGGAGGAGCGGTTTCGAGCGGGGTCATCGCGGGCCCATCAGGTACCCACGATTCTCCGCCTTCTCGCCGATCCGTCACCAGGGATCGCGAAGACGAATTTCGACCCCGAGCAGCAGCCGGCCGGACACCGGACCCGGCAGCCACAGCTCCTCCGAGCTCGTCGCGTTGCTGAGCTCGAAGCGCGGGCGCACCGGCGTCAGCGCCATCTGCACCGCCCCCCACACGCCCAGACGCGGCCCCGCGTGCCACACGACCCCGGCCCCGAGCACCCCGCCCAGCCAGCCCTGGAAGGCCGCCCGGCCCGACGGCGGGCCGCGCGCCTCCCCGCGCATCGCCCCCGCCTCGAGCCCCACGCACACCGGCACCTCGAGCGCGCCCCGGCCCAGCCGCGCGCACCCGTGCACCGCCCCCGCGGCCAGCGCGACCCGCACCGTCGTCGCCACGTGCGGCACCTCCCGCTCCTGCGGCACCACGTACAGCCCCTGCAGTTCGAGCCGCCAGCGCGGCCACAGCAGCCCGCCTGCGAGCCCCACCGCCCCCGTGACCCGCGGCACCGCCCCGATCTCGCCGCCCCCGTGCGCGCGCACGAAGCCACCTGGCCCTTTGGACCTGCGCGGAGGGACAGGCTCACTCGGCGGAGCGATCGGCTCGATCGGCGCGATCGGCTCCGCCAGCGGCTCGGACGGCTCCGGCTCGGGCGCGACCGCAGGCGCGGCCGCCTCGGTGGGGACCGGCTCGGGCGCGGGCGCGACCGCCTCGGCCGGCGCGGGCTCGGGCACCCCCGCGGCCGGCTCGACGGCCGCGGCGACCAGCACCGCGACCACATCGGCCAGGGCCGCGCACGACGGGTCGCTCACCTCGCGCGTCTCGCCGCGCTCGCCGGCGCTCAGCCGCAGCCGCAGCGTGAACCCTCGTCCCCCGTCGCGGACCACCCGCGCCTCGACCTCGGCCTCCTCGGCCGTCAGCGGCCGCCCCAGCCGCCGCGCGATCGCCGTGAGCACCGCCTCGCGGTCCGGGCACTCCTTCGGCGCCGCCCACTCGATCGCTACCTCCGGCGGCGCGGGCACCTGCACCGCGCCGAGCAACGGCGCGAAGGCGAAGCGCGCGAGCATCGTGGGCCCGAGGATACCACGCGCCGGCCGCCCGGCGAGCGCCGGACCGTGGACCGACGCCGCCGTCCGCGGGGCGCCGCCGACCGCGATCGGCCACGCCTGAACATGACCCATCCGACATGTTCTTCGAGTCCTCGAGCGATGACCCGAAGGACATGCGACAGCCTCGCGCTCCCCGCCGCCGCACCGAGCACAGCAGCAGCAGTCGCCCGCCGGTGCTGATATTCAGACTCCCTGAAGATCGGATTGAACATAGCCGCGATGCGAAGACCCCCGCGCGCCCCGTCGTGTCCCCCTCGTCGCAATGCCGGCACCGAGCGCGGTGCTGCGGCCTCTCGGCGACACGGTCATCGCCCGTCGCCGCGTGAACGGAGACATCGCGGCGTGAACCTCGAGGCCCGGCTCATGTCCGCGCACGCCACGCGTCCTCGCCTCCGTCCGGCGTCGCTGCCGCCCTGCGAACTGATATCCTCGCTGCATGAGCTTCGAGGCCCGGCTCATCCCCCACCGCTCGACCTGGGACACCATTCGTCTCACCTGCGGTCCGTTCCTGGCCGCGATCCTGATCGTGATGCTGGCCCTGGCGCTCGAGAGCGCCGCCCCGGCCGCCGCCGAGGCGCTCGTGTCGGTCTCCGCCGTCGTGTTCGTCGTCGGCCTGCTCTACCTCGGCTTCGCCTGGCGGCGCGGTCCGAGGATCGCCGTGACCGACGGCGCGCTCGCCCTCGCGGCCCGGCGCGCCCCCGTCGCCGAGCTCCGCGCCAGCGTCGGTCAATACGTGTTCCAGTCGCGGTCCCGCTCCGCCAGCGGCCGCTTCTGGCTGCCCCTGCTGAGCCTGCGCTTCCCCGACGGCGCCGAGGTGCGCATCGTCTGCCTCTCCGGCGGCGCCCGGGCGGAGGGCCGCAAGACCTCCCCCGCGCCGCACTACGGCCTCCAGCCGCACGAATGGGAGCACCTCGCCACGACCCTCGACGCCAGGCCAGGATGACGCCTCGGCGCCAGCGCCCAGACGGGCAATCGCGCCAGGTCGACCTGCGGATGGATGAACCAGCAATCCTCATCATCGATCGCCAGCGCCTCGGACCGATCGACGATGGCATCATGCAATTCGTCGCCGCGCAGCGAACCGCGGGTCACGACGCGGCGACGGCGTGCGTCCGGTCGGCCTCGGCCAACGGATGCGGAGCTCGACGATCCGGCGCTTCATCGCGTGGCGTCACCGCACCGGCATCTCGTCGGGCCACAGCTCGGGGCGCGGAGGCTCGTCGACGAGTGCCATCGGATCGACGCCGGACGCGAACCTCCGCACGAGTGAGGCCGGACAGCGGCCCTGGTAAGTGAGCCGCTCCATGGCTCCCGGCTCCGACGAGCGTTCGATGGCGACGAGACGACCCTGATCGTCGTAGTGGTAGGAATTCTCGACGCCGCGCGTCGCCGAGACGAGGCGCCCCGCCTGGTCGTGCTCGAATCTTCCCGGGTGGCCGGCGTCGCACACGTACGTCCTCAGGCGTCCGCCCCGTTCGTAGGTGAATCGGCACCGGCTGGCGTGGCACGGCGAACCGGGGACGCAGACTTCGACCGGCACCTCGACGCTCGCCAGTCGGCCCTCGTCGTCGTGGCCGTAGCGCCACGTCGCAGGGCCAGCGCCGGCGGTCACGACGGCGCTGGCGAGCGCCCCGTCGAAGAAGCCGTAGGTGTACTCCGTGGTCTCGCCGTCTGCGCGGTGATGCATGCGCACCAGGTCCGCATCCCTCGTGACCTCGAGGAGCTCGTCGACCCGAGGCCTGCGCTGGTCGGGGCGACCCGTGGCGGACGATGAGCTCCAGCGATTCGTCGTCCGCAAGATGGAGGACGGGCGCCCCGCGCCGTCGTAACGATAGTAGGTCCGGACCACCAGCCGAAGAGGGGTCGTGTCGCGCGCGGGCGCACGACCGCTCGCCGCGCGCACGAACTCCTGATGCGCGCTCAGGGGCAATTCGCCGGCGCGCTCACGTAGGCCTGGCCCAGCTCCGTCAGTTCGCCCGACGCGCCGAGCAGGTCGATGGCCGGCTGCGGGTCGAAGCGGCCGGCGAACCACGAGTAGCGGAACACCGCCGGCTCGTTCTCGAGGTAATCGAGCGCCTCCTCCATGTACGCCAGCTGCACCGGCACCGACACGTCCATCGCGTCGAGGCAGGAGAACTCGGTCAGCCAGATCGGCCGCTCGTATTGCTTCATCTGCTCGATGTAGCCCGACAGCGCGTCGCGGTGGCACGCGTACCAGTGGACCGCCAGGTGGTCGACCCGGCAGCCCTGGCAGGCCGCGAAGAACTCGTCGAACCACTCGAACGGGTTCGTCTTGTTGCACGACCCGCCGCAGTAGTTCAGCGCCGGCGACACGATCTCGAGCCCGTGCGCATCGGCCACCGCCTCGACCTGCGGCCACAACGCGGCCGCCTCTTGCGGCGTCAGGTTGGCCTGGCTGCCGAAATTCGGCTCGTTGAAGGCCAGCAGATAGCGCGCGCCGGCCGGGATCTCCTGCATCTGCTCGAGCGAGGCCGCGCCCCACAACATCGGCACGAACTCGACCCCGATCTCCTGATACGAGTCGCGCACCCCCTCGTCGGGCGGGACCGTCCAGTTGTACCACCACGACACCGCCGGCGCGAGCGCGCTCAGGTCCGCCGCGGAATGATAGCCGTACGCGACGCCGCGCTTGCACGACGACGCCGGCGGGTCCCCCGAATCGGTGGCCGTCCCCGCCTCGCTGTCCGTGCCGGGCGCCGTGTCCGTCGCGTCCACGCCGCCCGACGTCGTCGGCGTCGTCGCGGAGCCGTCCGCGTCACCGCTGTCCGTCGCCGTGGCGGCGCCCGTCTCGGTCTCGCCGCTGCCGGGCTCCGGCGAGCAGCCGACCACCGCCGCGATCGACCAAAAACAATGAAGATACGACAATCGCATGGTGTTCACTTTGGCAGACGCAGCCCCAGCGCGCCCTCGACGGTGGCTTGCGCGATCGACCCCGGCAAGCCCGGCAGCAGCGGCGCGAGCGCGGCCGGGACCTGGTCGGGGTGCACGACGGCGAGTTGCACCGTGCGGGCGCTCGTGTCCAGCAGGATGATGAAGTAGCGATAGCCCGCGAACGGCCGGCGGAACGCCGCCCCCGGCCCGCCGTCCGGCGTGGCGATCGCCCCCTGCGCGGCCTCGACGTTCTCGCCCTTGTCGATGAGGTCGACCTCCGGCTGGAGCTGCGAGACGTCGCATTGATCGCCGCACGGCCCCTCGCCGACGTAGCCGGCGTAGCCGAAGAAGTTGGTGCTGAACACGCCGAAGTTCTGGTACTGATTGTTGTCGTTGACGACCTCGAACACGTTGAACTGCCCGCAGCCGTCGCCGAGGTACCACTCGTCCGGGTTCTTCGCGTAGCACTGGCAATTCGAGAACGCCCCCGCGCGCACCAGCTCGCCGAGGCTGAGGCCGATCCAAGGCGCGTTGTACCAGTTGCCGTCGGCGTCGTCGGAGCACGGCTCGCCGACCTCCTCGGCGTCGGGCATCCGCGCCAGCAATACGAACAGCTTCGACCCGGCCCACCCGTGATACTCTGCGTCGTCCCCCGCCGGGCAGAACGGCGAGCTGCCGTCGCCGCACGCGAACGGCGTCGCGGTCGAGACATTGACCAGACATTCGGTGCCGACAATCCCGAGGAACCCCTCCGACTCGGTGTCGTTGCCCTTGAACGCCAGCCCCTGCCCCTCCGCCGGCCAGCGCTCGTCCCAGCCCGACACCAGCGACCATTGCCCCGGGTCGCCGCTCGCCGGTTGATACGCCGCGAATTGCTTGAGCTGCAGCGGCCCGCGCAGCGTCAAGATCAGGTCCTCGTCCCACGGCGTCAACTGGTCGCCCGTCACCTCGTGCTGGGCCAGACAGCAGCCGTCGGCCTCGTACGCGTCGCACGGGCCGACCGCAGGATCGCGCCGACTGGGGTACCAGCCGGGTGCGCCGATCTCCTGAAACGTGATCGTGCCGCCGTGCGAGGGCGCGTCGAGCTCGTCGGGATCGAACTCTGCCGGACCCAGCCCACCACCGCCGGTCGGGTCATTGGCGGTGTCCGACCCGGTGGTCGGGTTCTCGCCGGTGGGGTCGGCACCACCCGTCGGATCGACGCTGCTCGTCGGTCCGGGGGGATCGTCGTCGGTCGTCGGCCCCGGCCCCGTCGGCTCCTGCCCCGTCGGCTCCTGCCCCGTCGGCCCCTCGCTGGCGCCGGCCGTCGCGGCGCCGTCGGTGGACGAGCCGGGGCCGGAGCCCGCGCACGCGGCGAACCACGCCAGCGCGACCACAGCGCGAAATGACCATCTCCGCCGCATCCTCGACCTCCCGAACGGAGGCTCACCCTACCGCAACCACGCCGGCGAGGAAAGCACCTGGCGCGTCTTCACAATCGACCGAGCGCCCGAATGCAGCGCGTAGGGGTGCGGCGCGTCCTCATCCCCGCTTGCCGAGGGCCGGCGTCGCGGCGACATGAGCCGGCGCCCGACAGGGGCTCCACGAGGCGCGACCGCGCATTGCCGCGAGTGTCCGGCGAGGCAATGACAACAGTCGCCGCGACCGCGTTCATCGCTCGCTCGCCGCGAGGATGCCCCCCGGCGTCGCGGGCAGCCGCGCCGCCCCGAGCGGCGCCCCGACCACGATCGCGTCGGCCCCATCGGCGCTGAACGCCAGCGCCGCCGGTGCGCCGCCGTGGAGCCGCGCCAGCGCGCCGACGAAGGCGCCGTCGCGGGCGTCCCACAGCCCGACCTCGCCGTCGAGGTCGGCCGCCAGCACGCGCGCGCCGTCGGGCGAGAACACCGGCACGGGCGCGGCGGCCCAGTTGCGTCGCCCCTCCAGTCGCAGCACCGGCGACAGATCGGCGGCGGACCACAGCCGCGCCGAATGGCCGTTGTCGAGGGTCAAGATCGTATCGTCGTCGGGCGAGAACGTGGCCGACAGGATCATCGCCGAATTGCCGGTCAGCTCGGCCAGCGTCTCGCCGGTCCGCGCGTCCCACGACGTCGCGTCGCCGCGCCACCCGTGGGCGAACACCTGCGAGCCGTCGCCGGCGAACGCGAACCGCAAGATCGGGCTCTTCATGCCGCTGAACAGCACCGCGTACCCGGGCGACCACGGGTCGATCCGCGCCAGCCGCTCGAGCCCGGCGGGCACCACGACGTGCCCGTCGGGCGTCCCGCGGACATCGCCGTAGGGCATCCGCGGACCGTGCAATGTGTGTACCCCGCGGCAATCGCGGGTCGACCACAGCTGCACCGCGCCGTCGCCGTCCACGGTCACGAGCGCCGGGCTGTCGACGACGAACACCGGCCGCTGGTCGAGCGCGACGCGGCTCGGCAGGTTGCAGCGGAGCGCCCCGCTGTCGGCCTCCCACAGCTGGGCGAACCCCTCGTCGGTGGCCGTGAACAGGGTCCCCTGCCCCGACAGCTCGACCTGCGCATACGTCGACCCGTCCGGCCGCAGCCCGGCGATCGCCGCGCCGTCGACGATTCGATGCACCGTCACGCCGCCCGCCTCGGCGACCACCAGTCGATCGCTCGCGACATCGATATCCATCGCCGACGGCGAGCCGGCCGCGCGCCAGCGCGGAGGGACGCCGATCGGCAATTCCCACACCGACGTCGGCCCCGCGGCGGTGCCGCTGAGGATCCGGCGCCCGTCCGGCGAGAACAGCACCCACATCACCTCGCCGTGCTCGGCCCGCAGCGTCGCCCGCAACGCCCCGCTCGCGACCTCCCACACGCGCACCGTCCCATCCGTCGCGCCGACCGCCAGCCAACGCCCGTCGCGCGACAGATCGGCGGCGGTGAACGCCCCGGCCTCGCCGTCGACGCGGCGGATCAGCCGCCCATCCGCGGTGTCCCACACGAACCACGAGCCGTTCATGATCGCCGAGACCAGCCGCGTGCCGTCGGGCGAGAACATCAGCCGCTCCGCCGCGTGCCCCGGTCCGGCCGCGCGCTTGGTCAGCCGCGGCCGTTTGCCCCGCAGATCCCACATGTACACGTCCTGGTCGTTGCCGCCGACCGCCACGCGGGTGCCGTCGTCGCTGATCGCCACCGCCGTGTAGCCGAACATCGCCGTGCGAAGATCGCCGAGCAGCTCGCCGCCCGGCAGCGACCACAACCACGCGTAGCCGTTGCCGCCGGTGATCACGCGCGAGTGGTCGCGCGAGAACGCGGCCACCTGCGCCTCGCCGGGCAACCTCGCCACCAGCGCGCCGGTGTTCGCGTCGCGCACGTGGACCCCGCCGTCGACGCCCACGGCGACCCTTTGCCCGTCGGGCGACAGCGCGATCCACCGCCCCTCGTCGCCCAGCGCCGCCGTCACCGCCCCGGTGCGGACGTCGCGGCGCACGAGCCCCTCGGGACCCACCGTGAGCAACGTGCCCCCGGCAGGATCGACCGCGAGCCCGAACGCCCGCTCGACCTCGGCGATCCGCTGCCCGCTCGCCGCGTCCCACAGCCGCAGCCGCTCGCGCCTGTCGTGGGTCGCGATGACGGCGCCGTCGGCCAGCCAGTGGGCCGCGTCCACGTAGTCGCCGTCGGTCTCGCCGACGGTCGCCACGATCCGCGGCGCCGTCAGCGTCGCCGCCAGCGCGCGGGTCGCCGCCGCGACCGGCCCGCCGGTGCGCAGCGCCTCGGTGGTGGCGGCCCGCGCGATCGCCTGCGCCTCCGCGATCCGATCGCCCTCCTCCGTCAACACCTGCGCGCGCACGATCGACGCGTCGAGCCGCTGCGCGTCGACGATCGCCTGCCGCTCGAAGGCGCTCCGCGCCGCCTTCTCCGCCTGCACGCTCGCCTCGCGCTCGGCCTCCTCCGTGCGCGCGCGCTCGGCCGCCCGCACCCGCGCCTGCTCGATCGCCTGCCAGGTGAACACCGCCGCGGCCGTGATCGCCAGCCCCGACGCGACCACCGCCGCGCGATGCGTCCGGGCCCACAGGCGCGCCCGCTCCGCCAGCGAGTACGCGTGCGCCGCGACCATCCGCCCGGCCTGGAAGCGCCGCAGGTCTTCCGCGAACGCGCCCGCGTCCGCGTAGCGGTCCTTCGGCGCGCGGGCCATCGCTCGCTGGCTGATCGTCGCCAGCTCGGCCGGGATCGCCGGGTCGATCCGCCGCAGCTCGGTGAACCCGCCCGCCAGCACCTGCGCCGCCAGGTTCGTCCCCGTCGCCGCCGCGAATGGCGGCTGCCCGGCGAGCACGTGGTAGAGGATCGCCCCGAGCGCGTAGACGTCGGAGCGCACGTCGACCGCCTCGCCCACCGCCTGCTCGGGCGGCATGTAGCGCAGCGTCCCCAGCACCGTGCCCGCCTGCGTCATGTCCGATACGCCATGCTCCTTGGAGCATGTCTCATCGGACATCTCATCCGCGTCGCCCCGGGCCAGGTCCTTGGCCAGGCCCCAGTCGATCACCACCGTCTCGCCGAAGCGGCCGACCAGCACGTTGGCCGGCTTGAGGTCGCGGTGCAGCACCTTCTGGGCGTGCGCGTACGCGATCGCGTCGGCGACCGCGATCACGTGCTCGACCAGGCGCAACCGCTGCGGCAGCGTCTGCGCCCGCTGGATCTTCGCGTCGAGGCTCTCGCCGTCGACCAGCTTCATGCAGTAGAACGGCTCGCCCGTGTCGCGCCAGCCGAGGTCGTAGAGCGGCACGATGCCCGGGTGCTGCAGGCGGGCCGTGATCGCCGCCTCGAGCGCGAACCGCCGCTGCGCGTCCGGGCTGTCGCGCAGCAGCTCCTTGACCGCGATCACCCGCCCGAGGCGCCGGTCCTCCGCGCGGCGGATGACCCCGATCCCCCCGGACGCCATCGGCTCGCGGAACACGTAGCGCCGCTCGTCGGGCACGCGGGGCCTGGCCGCGACCTCCGCCGGCCCGCCGTCCTCGCCGTCCTCCTCGTCGATCGTGGCGGTCTCGCCGGCGAGCGCGGGCACGCGGGCGAGCAGGCGGTCGCGGGCACGGCGGACGATGTCGGTGGGCGGGGCCAGGTGGGGTGCGGGCATGGCGAAGTCCTCGCCGGTGACGTGTCCGCAGCCAGTATTTCTGATCCCCGTCGCCCGCGTCTCGCCCGATCGGCGTCACCGCTCGGGCTCGCGCACCCGGCCGAGGTGCGCCTGCAGCTTGCCGGAGATGCTCTGCATGCAGCTGTCGAGCCCCTGCACGCTCGCGTCGCGCAGCGCCGGATCGGCCACGAGGCGCGCCACTTCCTCCCGCAGGCGGGCGCGCGCGCGTTGCAGGCGGCGCGCCACCGTCGGCTGCGGCACCTCGAACAGCGCCGCCAGCTCCGCCTGCGTCAGCCCCTCCCAGTCCTTGAGCTCGACGAGGATCTGCTCGTCGAGGGGCAGCGATCGCAGCGCCTGGACCACGATGTACTCGAGCTCGCGGTCGGCGAACAGCGCCGACACCGAGCCCTCGGTCGCCGGATCGATCGCGCTGTCCTCGGCCGGCTCGAAGCGCTTGCCGTGGCGCTGCCGCTTGCGGATGTACGCCACCAGGACGAACCGGGCGATCCCGTAGACATAGGCGCGGAACGGGCTGTCGCCGCGGAACGCGTCGCGCCGGCGGACCACCACCTCGAATGTCTCCTGGGCCAGGTCTTCGCAGGCCAGCGGAACGACCTTGCTGTAGAAGAAGCGGTAGATCGCCGCGTAGTAGCGGGTGATGAGCTGGCGCCCCGCCGCGACGTCGCCGTCGCGCCATGCCTCGAGGAGCGCTCGTTCGTCCACGCCCGAAGTGTAGCGTCGCCACCGCCGCGACGCGAACGGCCCGCCGCGCTCGTCCGCCGTGGCGCGCCACCCCCGGGTCCGCGCGGTCGCTACGCCCGGCGCTGCCCGCAGGTGCGGATCGCAGCCGCCAGCGCGTCGGCCACCGTGGCGAAGGTCGCCACGCGAGGCGCCGCTCCGTGCGACACGAGCGCGTCGGCCACCCCCGGCTGCACCCCGCTGACGAAGCAATGCACCCCGAGCAGGCGCACCGCGTGGAACACCCCGTGCAGCCGCTCCGCGGCCGTCACCTCGATCGACTCGAGCCCCGTCATGTCGAGGATCGCCACGCGCGCGCGCGTCTCGCAGATCGCCTCGAGCAGCTTCTCGCACACGTGCGCGATCTGCTGCTCCTCGAGCGCCCCGGTGATCGGCACCGTCAGCACGTCGCGCCACACCTGCAGCACCGGCGCCGACAGCCGGAGGATCTGCACCCGCTGGCGCTCGATCTCCTCGACGCGTTGTTGCAGCACCGTGTTGCTCTGCTCGAGCGCGGCGGCTCGCGCGGCCGCCACGTTGCCGAGGTGCTCGCGCTCCCGCGTCACCAGGCTCTCGAGCACCGGTACCACCATTCGCTGGAAATGGCGCGCCAGCGCCACCAGCCGCGGCGAGAAGGCCGCCGCGCGCGCGTGGACCCCGAGCAGGATCGTCGCCCCGCGGCTCGTCCGCAGCGGCAGCATCAGCGCCGCACAGACCTCCGGCGCCCGCGCCAGGCCCTCCAGGTCGGGCACCCGCGCCACGTCGAAGACCGCGACCACCTCGCCCTGCTCGACCCGTTGCAGCAGCTTCCCGACCGCCAGCTCGACCTCGGCCAGCGCCGCCGTCGTCGTCGTCGTCGCGCGGTACCCGGCCGTGTCCGGCGACAGCACAGCGCCGGCCTCGTAGCCGAACACCGGCGCCAGCGCGGCGAGCAGCGCCGATTCGGCGTCCGCCAGCGACCGCGCCGTCGCGGCCGCGCCCACGCCTGCCAGCATTCCCTCGGCCTCGCGGCGCGACTCACGTTCGCGGTGCAGCGTCTGCTCGAGGTGCGCGACCGTCTCGCGCAGCAGTTCGTCGGCGTTCGACAACATCACTCCCGTGAACGGACCAGCAGCGTGACGGAGATCATGAGATTCGCGTGGCGGTTCTCGCCGCCGGCGAAGCACCCCTGTTCGCCGAACGTCAGGCAGCCGACGAACGGCGTCGCGCCGAGCACCGCCTGCACCCCGGCCGCGACCTCCTCGAGGCGTTCTCGCACCGCCAGCATGCACCCCGCGCACAGCACCACCAGCGCGCCGGCGACCTCCTGCGGGCCCACGCCGGCCAGCTCGAGGGCGTCGGCCGCGACCCGCCCCGCGCGCGTCACCAGGGCCTCGAAGGTCCCCTGCATCAGCACCAATTCGTCGCCGGCCTCGAAGCGGGCGAACAGCTCGAGCGCCCCGTCCTTGGCGACCACCGCCGGGTGGGCGAGGCGATAATACGCCACCTCGCCGATCCCGCCGACGCGCCGGCCCAGCGGGAACAGCGTCGAATCGGCCAGCACATTGCCGCCGCCGAGCGCCCCTGCGATCGCGCCGCCGGTCCATCGATCGTACACCGTCGCCGCCGGCGCCCCGTCGATCTCGAGGATCGTCCGTTCGTGCGCCCGCGTCACCCGCCCGCCGATCGCCGTCGGCGTGTATCCGCTCTGGAACGACGACGCCACGCGCCCCGACGGATACAGCGCGCTCACCACCACCGCGGCCGCGTGCGCCTCGGTGCGGGTCAGCTGATACCATTGCCCCGCGATCGTGTCGTCCGCCGCGCTGCCGCCGACCACCGGCACGTCCGGCCCGAGGATCGCCTCGATCCCGGCGATGCACGCCTCCTCGTGCCCCGGCGCCGCCGTCATCCACACCAGCATCGGCACCTCGCCGGGCCGCCCCGCCGCCTCCATCGCCGCCAGCACCGCGCGGCCGGCCGCCTCCCGCGGGTCCTCCCCCAGCGCCGCCGACCCCACGCCGTAGGCGCCCCCCGGATCGCGGACCCCGAACAGCGCCAGCCCCCCGTGCAGCCCCGCGTCGGTCATCACCACCGCGCACGAGCTGCTGCCGTGCACCGCCCGCGGCCCGAGCTCCGACAGCGCCCGCTGCAGCGCCTCGCCCGGGTGCGCCACCGTCGATTGCACGAACAACCAATCCGGCGCCCCGCCCAGCGCCGCCACCACGCTCGCGTATGCATCTCGGGCCGCTTGCGAGGTATCTCGTTCGGTGCTGTGAGCAGTCGCCACGCGCATGGCGCCGACGTTACTACAGAACCACACTGCCGCGGCCGCCGGGCAACGCCCCCGGCGCAGGAAACTTCGGTGTACGCACGTCTCGCACGAGTCGCGTCGACCTCGTACCACCGCGTCCAGAGAGCCCCACGAATCGTCGTCCTCGGCGGTGCCCGTCGCCTCGTCCGAATCGCAGGCAGCAGTCCATTTCCGGCGCCTGCCGCGCCGTACCGACGAATTCGCGCCCGCGCCGACGCGGGCCTCGACCTTGCCGAACTGCGCTCGTCGGCATGTGCAGTCGGCCTCGTGTTCACGGTGCGATGATTCACCGCCGATCTGTCCGCTCGCCCAGACTGAGGCCTCACGACCCCAGCACGATGATTCGTCCCCGAGCGAGCTCAGCCGTTCCTCGATGCGCCGGCGATCCTCGTGTGATGATTCGTTACGAGCGGCCCTCCGCGCCTGAACGCCCTGTGATGATTGCGCCGCGCTCCGCCCGTCGCAGATCCCTCTGCCATGATTCGTCCCCGAGCCGCCCATTCCGCCCGCCGATCACCCACCAGCCCGCTTGGTAGGCCCCTGGCTCCCGCCCGCGGCGGCCCACGGCACCCGCGAGGTGGCAGCCCCCGCCGCGCCTGCTAGGCTGCCGCACCCATGGCCAGCCCACGTCCCAGTCGCACCGCCTTGAAGATCGCGCGATTCATGCTCCTCATCGACGCGGTGCCGCGATTCGCAGGACTACTGCCGGTCGACGCCGCGGCCGCCGTCGAGGGCCTCCTGCGGGCCTCGGGGGCCGTGCGCCCGCGCCACATCGACATGATGCGGAGGCCCGCCACCTTTAGAATGTATCGATTCATCGAGGGCATGCTCGGCCGCGGCCAGCTGTTGTGGTTCGGCGTGCGCAAGCGCTGGATGGCCGATTCCGTCGAGTCGGCGATCGCCGCCGGCGCGACCCAGCTGCTGGTCGTCGGCGCCGGCTTCGACCCGCTCGCCGCCCTCGTCGCCCGCCGCCACCCGCACGTCACCTGCGTCGAGATCGACGCCCCCGCCACCGCCGAACCCAAGCGCGCCGGTCTGCAGGCCGCCGGCCTCGCGCGCGACAACCTGCACGTCCGCGCCGCCGACCTCGCCAGCCGCGAGCTGGCCGACATCCTGCGCGAGGCCCCGTGGCGTCCCGACGCGCGCAGCGTCGTCGTCGCCGAGGGCCTGCTGATGTACCTCGACGCCGCCGGCGTCGCCCGCTTCTTCGCCGCCGTGCACGCCACGACCGGCCCCGGCAGCCGCCTGGCCTGCTCGCTGATGGACGGCGACGCCGACGACAACCCGCACATCGGCGCGCTCGACTGGCCGATCCGGCTGGCCCTGCGGCTGGTCGGCGAACCGCTGCGCTGGGGCGTCGCGCCCGCGAAGCTGCCCGCCTTCGCCGCCGGCGCCGGCTATCGCGTGCTCGATCGGCCCGACGCCGCGGCCCTGCGCGACCGCCTGCTCGCGCCCCTCGGCCTGCGCGACGAGCCGCTGCTGCCCTACGAGCACCTCGCGCTGCTCGAGCGCGCCTGAGCATCGCAGGTCGATATCCGCCTGGGCCGGTCTCACGCGTGCTCGTCAATGACGACACCATGGTCGTACGCCAACCAATCGCGCCAGTTGCCCCGAAGGACAGGTGCCGCCGGCACACGGACCTTCGCGCGGCTCTGCGCTCCGTCGGCCGCGCGTCCGCTCCCGGACTCCGCGTGGGGCGGGCGCTCCGCGGCCGCCAGGCGCGGCTGCTGCTGCGCACGGTGCTGCGCGGAGACCCATGGCGCGCTGGGGCCTCAGTCACCCCATGCGGCCCTGACCGCACTCGCGCTCATGTAAACCCGTAGCGCGGCACCCGCCGACTACGCATCTTAAGACCTCGGCAATTCGGTGAGGATATGCCAGCTTGCGCCCCGCGCATGGACCTCGACACGACGCCCTGCACTCCCGACGACTTGTTCGTCCTCGACCGGCTGCGCACGCCGGCGTGGATCGTCGACCTCCCGCAGGCCGCGAGGTGGTGGTGCAACCGGGCCGGGCTGGCGCTGTGGAACGCGTCGTCGCTCGCGGAGTGGATCGGGCGCAACGCGAAGAACCCGCCCTCGGCGGCCACGATCACGCGCATGGAGAACCTGCGCCGCTTGTTCGCGCGCGGCGAGGTCTCGACCGAGCGCTGGACCTTCTACCCCGACGGGACCGCCCCGGTCGTCGCCGAGTGCCGCGCGTCGGGGATCCTCATCGCCGAACACCGCGGCGAGCCCGGTCGGCTGGCGATGCTCGTCGAGGCCCGCCCGCTCGGCGCCGACGAGGTCCACCCGGCCGAGCGCCGCGGCTACGAGGCGCTGCGCCACATCGGCGAGCTCGTGTCCTACTACGCCGCGACCGGCGAGGCGCTGCTGCGCAACCCGGCGGCGATCCGGGCGCTGGGTGACCCCGTCGCCGCCGGTGAGGCGCGCGATCAGCTGCTCGCCGGCTTCGTCGACCCGGCGCAGGTCGCCGAGATCCGCGCCTGCGTCGCCGCCGACTCGGTCTACCGCGCCGACGCGCTCGTCCGAACCACCGCCGGCGATTGTTGGTACGACACCGAGGCCCGCGCCGTCCTCGATCCCGTCACCGGCCAACCTGGCGTGCTCGTCACCCAGCGCGACATCGCCGACCGCCGCGCCCACGTCGAGGAGCTCGAGCGCAGCCGCGAGCTCTTGACCGCCCAGGCCGAGGAGCTGCGCAACCTCGCCGCGCCGGTGATCCGCGTCGGAGACGGCGTGCTCGCGCTCCCGCTGATCGGCAAGCTCGACCGCGAGCGGATCCAGGTCGCCCTCGCCGCGCTGCTCGAGCGCACCGTCGCCGAGCGCGTGTCTCGCGTCGTGCTCGACCTCACCGGCGCCGCCGACATCGACGACAGCGCGGCCGACGGCCTGCTCCGGCTCCTCCGCGTGCTCCGCCTCCAGGGCGTGGCCCCGGTCCTCAGCGGGATCCACCCCCGACTCGTGCACGCGATCCTCTCCGCCGGCCTCGACCTCGGCGACGCGCCCTGCTTCCAGACCCTCGAGGACGCCCTGCACGCGGTGTGACCGTGAGGACATGTCCTGACGGACATACCTTGAATGTCCGCCGCTGCCGCGCACGAGAGCCGCGGCAAAAGCTCATCGCCCCTCATTATCCGTACCCGGGTTATACGCCCGCCAGTCGAACCAGTAGTCCCAAAGGACAGGAACGGCCGGCATACAGACCTTCAAGCTCGCGTGCGGCCCCTCGACCGCGCACCCGCGGAAGTCCCACAGGCTCCCGCTCTCCGCGTCGCGCAGATGCCTTCGTGCTCCCGCCCGATCCGGCGCTGACCGACGAGCTCGCGGACATCGACACGAGCGACGAGGTGGCGCTCGCGGCGGTGCTCGCTCATCCCGACCCGCGGGCTCGAGTCGCCCTGATCGACGACTGGGGCGACGTGCTCGATGTCGAGTCGACGTGGGCGCAGCTGCTGGGCGATCCGTCCCCCGCCGTGCGCGCCGCGGTCGCGCGGAATCTCGAGGCTCCGTCCGGCGTGCTCTGCGAGCTCGCGCGAGACCCGGTGGTCGACGTCCGTCGCGCCGTGGCGTGGCCGCTCTCCCTGGCCGCGTTCTCGGGGCACCGCGGCGACGCGGCGGCCCGACGCGCCCTCGAGGCGCTGGCACGGGACGTCGACGTCTCGATCCGGCTCGAGGTCGGCCGCAGCGTCGAGTTCCTGTCTCCGGAAGGCACGCACAAGGCGAGCGCCATTCACATCGGCGTGCTCCTCGCGGAGGGTTCGGACCCCGAGGTCGCGCGGCGGGGCCAAGGGGCCCGTCACGGTCAATTCGCCGGTCGTCTCGGTCGAACTCGCGGTCGAACTCGCGGTCGAACTCGCGGTCGTCGCGGTCGTCGGCCCCCCGCCCGTGTCGGGCGAGCCGGTCGCGCTGGTGGGCAGCAGCGGACCCGCGTCGTCGCCGCAACCTGCCGAGAATGTCCACACACTCATGAGATAAAGCCAGCGGCTCCGACGATTCATGGTCCGGTCCTTCGAGCGAGCGTGGCCAGGATAACCCATCGCCGCGCGCCTGGGACGGGCCATGATCGACGAAGCGGACGACGAGCCCCGCGACCGAGGTCCGCGCGGGCCCGCCGGCGAGCTCGACCTGGTCTCCCTCGAATTCGCCGCCGTCGGGATGATGCGCGGGCCTGAGCAGCCTCACCGTCAGGGAGACAGGAGGTTCGTGTTACCGCTCGTGGCTCGTAGAGCGCGAGGGACTCGCCTCGATCACCGGCACGCTCCTCGCCTCGGGCGACAGCGTCGACTCCTTCGAGGACGCGACCGACGCCGGCCGCGCGGGCTGGAGGGGGCCGCGTGGCGCCGCGACCTGGCGTCACGTCACGACACGCGCGCGCGAGCCCGGGAGAGGCGCGTGCGACACTCCGGCCATGGCGCCCTCGCTTTGCCACCTCATCACCGTGTTCGCGCTCGCCTTCGCGTGCGACTCCGGCTACGACCTCGACACCACGATCACCGTCCCCTCGGACATCGCGGCGAACTACAGCGTCGCGAACCAGGGCCTGCTGCTCGTGCGTTATACCGTGGATCCCGTCGCCCCGCCGACGCTCCGCGAAGTCGCCGTACTGTGCGGCGAGGCCGGCGACTACACCACCCGCGACGTCGGCGACGGCACCGTCATGGAGACGCAGGTCACCGCGTGGATCGAGCCGGTCACCGGCCGCACCTGCGGCCCGATCGGCCCCAACGTGCTCGAGGACAGCGACTTCCAGAACGACGACGACGAGCCGCAGGCGAGCGCGACGGCCGAGGCCGAGGCCGGCTGCGGCGGCCACGAGGGCTCCATCGCGCTCACGCTGTCCGCGCCGTAATATGCGATCGAGGCGAACTCGCTCGTTCCAACCATCGGTCCTCCCATACGCCGGCCGAGCGCATCTGCTGCTCGCGGCGTAGATCGATGTCGCGTTCGCCTACACCGGCACCCCATCTGCGGCCGCAGCCGACGTAGATGGCGAAGCTGATGGAGCACAGCCTGCTCCGCCTGAACCGCGGACGCCCCGGGCGTGTCGCCCTCGATCGTGCCCGGCGGTACTCATCGCCCGTAGATATCGGTCGCTGGCTTGTACGCTCTCCAATCGAACCAATAGTCCCAAAGGACAGTTACCGGCATCATGCACGACTTCGCGGTCGCCTGAGGCCCTTCGACCGCGCAGCCGCGGAAGTCCCACAGGCTCCCGCTCTCCGCGTCGCGCAGATGCGCTGCGTCGGCCGGCGCGAGCAGCAGCGCCCTGCCGTCGATGCGTCGGTCGAACGCTCGCAGCATCCGCCCGCCGCCCGACCACACCACCACGGGCACCTCGCCGAGCTCGTCGAGGATCACCGGCTCCGCCGCCAGCCGGCTCGCTTCGTACGCCCTTGCCTGCCCGCCAACCGCGATCCCTGCGACGAGCGCCCGCGGCGGCAACGGCGAGTCGCTGGTGTCGACGACCGTCGGCAGCTTGTCGATGCCGGGCTCCCAGTCGCGCTCGTAGCTGTCCGCATGACCAGGTTCGCCGAGTAGCACCTTGCCGCCCGGCGACTCCTCCATGAAGCGCGCGACCGTCAACTCGTCGTTATGAAGCTGCTCGAGCCTCGCCCCGCGCATCGGCCCGGCGATGCACTCGCCGCTGACTTGCTGCCAGAAGCTCCCCGTCTCCTCGTCGCGCATGAGGAAGTTCTGGTTGTGGATCCCCGCGAGGTGGAACGTCAGCCTCTTGCCCTGGATTGTCCGCTTCCACACCAGACCGGTGTGGAGCCCACCCAAAACGCCGCCCCAGGCAGCGCCTCGCGTGGGCCTAAATTTGCGAAATTGCTCATCATCGAGGCCCGAGGGCCGCCCCCCGCAGTACCCGCCGACCCCCTCGGATCTCGGCCAGTTTTGGCAAATTTGGGCACACAAATTCCGCGCTGGGCGCCGTCGCACGAGGCCTTCACGTACGATGGAGGAGTTTCGATGTGGAACATTAACGTGAGCGCGCGCGCGACCAGCGCTGGTCGCACCTACTGGCAGTACGACTTCCGGATCGAGCTCCCGGACGGAACCCCGTACCGCGAGCGTCGCAAGGCCCGTGGCGCGACCACCGAGGCCGCCGCTCGTCAGGTCGGCATACACAGGCTGCAGGAGGTCCTCCGCCAGGGCCCCAAGGCGAAGCGGAAGCCTGAGACGGACATGCCCACCGTCGCCGAGTTCGCCAAGGAGTGGCTGGAGCTCTGCACCGCCGAACGCCAGCGGCCCGCAACCCTTGAGAACAAGCACTTCGCCCTCAAGAAGCACATCCTCCCCATCCTCGGCGCGACTCGGCTCGACGCCGTGGACGACCGGGCCATCGCTCGGTTCAAGCGAGAACGCCAGGGCGTTGCCGCCGCCACCGTGAACAACTGCGCCAAGGAACAGGGTCATCGGGTTCAGGTCCCCTCCCACCGGCGGAGGTGTGGAGGTCGCGGTGTGGGACCTCCGCGGCGATGGACCCGCCGGGCGAACGCCGGTGCTCTTGCGCGCCCATCGAGCTCCTGTCCGCGCGCTGTCGTTCGCTCGCACGTTCCTCGCGTCCGGCGCGAGCGACGGCTTGCTGTGTCTCTGGCGCCCGGAGCGGGACGATCGCCTCCTCGCCTTCGCGGTGCACCGCACGCGGACCACTACGACGAGCATCGACTTGAGGTCTCCGACGCCAACCCCGACGGATGCACGCCGGAGCACCGCTGCCGCGGTCACACCGACGGTCATACCCACGGCGCCGACTGCGGTCACCCGGCCGTGCCGCACGGAGATCACGTGGACTACCTGGTCGGTGACCATCTCCACCACCCGCATGGCGGCCACTGCGACCATCACGGACGGGTGACGCTGACCTGATAGGCGCGACCTCTGCCTGCGAGGATGACTCCGTCGCTCGGAGTTCATCCAACCTGCGGTCCGCTCACCGGCGGCTCTCCACGCCGCAGGCGAAGGACCCCCCAGAGCAGCAGGCCGGCGGAAGTGACGACGAGCAGCCCGAGCGGCGGCACCAGGCGTACGGCGACCTGCGCGGGCCCCTCCTCGACGAACGTGAACCGAGGAAGCGCGTCGTATTCGCCGGCTGTCAGACGCCGCCCGGCGTACAGCCGCGGCGCCATCTCACCGCGCAGCGAGTCGACGAACGCCAGCACCTGCGCGCCGAAGGCCGTGTGGCGGGCCGGGCCCGTTCCAGCGAGCTCGCTCAGGGCCTCGTGGACGAGGACCGGCGGGGATACCCACGACGAGGCGCGCACGAGCTCCGTGCGCGCCTCGAGCTGCGCGGCGAAGGCTGCGAAGCGCGGGGCCGTCTCCTCCTCGATGGTGCGCTGGACCCGGTAGTAGCCGCGCGCCCACGCGAACGCGTCGTCGCCGGTGAGCTCCGGGTGGTCGTGGATCCACGCCGCAGCCCGATTCTCGGCGGCGCGGAGTTCGCCGACCAGCACCATCCGCGAGGGCAGCGGGAGCGCCTGCTCGACGACCGTGTTGATCGCGGCCGGCAACAGCAGCACCAGCGACACCCACGCGCCGGCGAGCGTCATCGCGTTGGCGGTCGAGCTGCGACCGCGGGTGTTCACGGCGAAGGCCAGCGCGGACCAGAACAGCGCGTAGACGGCCGCGACCGCGAGCCAGGCGAGCAACGCGACGGTGACGGCCGTCCCGAGAGCCACGGCCGCAGCGACGCCGAACAGCCCGAGCAGCACGACGAGCACGACGAGCCGCGCCGCGAACTTGGCCAGCAAGAAGCCCGCCGGGGAGATCGGCTGCGAGAGGACGAGCCGCAAGGTGCCGCGCTCGCGCTCCCCCGCCAGCAGATCGAAGGTCAGGCCGATGACGAGCAGCGGCAGCAGGTACACGACGACGAACGCCGCGTCGAAGGTGCCGGCCTGGAGCTGCTCTGGATCGGCGAGCGATTGGCGGGTGAGGACGGTATCGCTGCGGCCCCACAGCGATACCTCGGCGACGCTGGCGGCGAGGTCGCGCTGCCCGGTGGCGAGCGCGGCGAGGGGCCCTGGCGGCAACGCTGCGGCCACCTTGTAATCGAGCGGGCTGCCGGCGAAGGGCCTCTCCTCGGCGCGCACGCGGCCGGCCTCGACGTCCGCGACCTCTTCCCGCTTCTGCGCGACTGCTGCATCGACATCGTGCTGCACGCGAGCGAGCTGCTCGGCGTCCGCGAGCGCCCACGCGCGACCGCGGGCGAGGGCGTACCCGAAGCAGAGGAGCAGCACGAGCGCGCCGAGTCGCAACGTCGGCTCGCGGAGCAGGAGGCGGAGTTGGGATCGAAGGAGCGAGGGCCGCACGAGGCTCTCCGGATTCAGGGGTCGACGTGGAGGCGCCGCGCCGACGCGAGCGCCAGCGACGTCGCCAGGAGAAACAGCGCAGCGAGGATCGCAAGGCCGCGCAAATCTGCGGGCGACGGGTCGGCGTCGTCCTGGCCGAGTTTACCCAGCTCGCGCCACAGCTCGGGCCCCGCGAGGTACTCGAACGGGCTCGCGCCGGGGTGCTGCGCGACGTCCTCGTTGAGGCGGCGGACGAGCGCTCGTCGGTGCTCCTCGGCCGCCGCCGCGAACTCGCGGTGAGCGGCGAGATTGGTGCCGCACAGCGCGGCGGACAGCGGCTGCAAGGCGAGCCGCGGCGATAGTAGCGCCAGCGCCAGCCGGAGGTCCGCCTGACGCCGGTGGATCGCGTGCAGCTCGCCGTAGCGACGGTCGTAGACGCGGTCGCCGTACTCCTCACCGGCCTGCAGCGCGACCCCGGCGAAGTTGACCGGCAGCTCCTCGACCGTCTTCACGCCGTACCGGGCGAGCAGCCCGGCCTTGAGGGCCTCGGTTCGGCTGTCTTTCGGGTCATGTCCGTTGATTCCCTGCTTGATGTCGCGCGCGACCTGGGCGAAGAAGTCGTGCTCGGACGGGGTCGGATAGGCCCAGGCGGCGATGTCGGAGGCGATCCGCGGGACCGCGACCACCGCCGCGACCCACAGCGCGAGCGAGCCGACCAGCGCAGCGCTCGAGCTGCGCGCGCGCGCCGAGATCGCCAGGTTGAGCGCGGCGAAGCAGCCGAGGTAGAGGCCGTAGCCGAGCGCGAGCAAGCCGACGCGCGGCAGCCCCGCCCAACCGCCGAGCGCCGCCGCCGACAGCAGCGCCACGAACAGCAGCGGCGCGAGCACCAGCATCGCCGCGACGAGCTTGCCGAGCACGAGCGCCTGCGGCCTGACGCCCTGGCCCACGAGCAGGCGGAGCGTGCCGCGCTCGCGTTCGCCGGCGATCGCCGCGAAGGTCAGGAGCAGCGCGAGCAGCGGGCCGATCGCTTGCAGGATGTTCGCGGCGGTCAGCTCTCCGAAGCGCTGGACCGCCGGCGCGTCGTCGGCCGGACGATGCACGAGCGCGTTCTGGCGGTGCGCCTCGAGCCACACGGCGCTCCCGAGGTAGCGGTCGACCCCGCGGTCGAACAGCGCGAGCCCCGAGATCGGCTTGAACGCGTATTGCCCGAAGTGCGCCGCCGCGTGGGGGTTCTTCGGACCCTGCTCGAGCCAGTTGGCCCGCTCCAGCGCCGCCGCCTCCTCGCGCTGCGCCTGCAGGGCGCGCACATTCGTCGCGCCGACGATCACCGCGACCGCCAGCAAGGCGAGGGTGAGCACGACCACGTTGCGGATCCGGCCGTCGCGCCAGGCGGAGCGCAGCTCGTGCCGCACGATCCGGCCGATCATGCCGCCGCCTCCTCCGCGGCGCGGCGTACGTGCTCGAGGTAGACGCGCTCGAGGTCCTCGCCCGCGAGGTCGCCGCTGCCGCCCTCCCACACGAGCCGCCCGGCGGACATGATGCCGATCCGGTTCGCCAGGTCGCGGGCGCGGAAGAGGTCGTGCGTGGCCATCAAGACGGCGACGCCCTCGTCGCACATCGAGCGCACGAGCCGCGAGAACTCGAACGACGCGCGCGGGTCGAGGCCGGAGGTCGGCTCGTCGAGGAGCAGGGCGCGCGCCCGCTTGGCGACCGCGAGCGCCAGCCCGACCTTCTGTCGCATCCCCTTGGAGTATTCGCCGCTGCGGCGGTGATGCGCTGCCGCAGGCAGCCCCACCCGCTCGAGCAGGGCCGCGACCTCGGGCCCCGACACGGCGCTGCCGCCGAGCCCCGCGAAGTACTCGAGGTTCTCCGCGCCGCTCAGGTGCGGATAGAGGTGGACCTGCTCGGGGATGTACGCGAGGTGCCGCTTGCTCTCGATCAGGTGATGCTGCACGTCGAGGCCGCACACCCACGCGCGGCCGGCGGTCGGCGCGGCGAAGCCGAGGAACAAATTCATCGTCGTGCTCTTGCCCGCCCCGTTCGGGCCGAGCAGGCAGTACACCTCCCCGGGCCGCACCTCCAGCTCGAGGCCCGCGAGCGCCTCCACTTCTCCGTATCGCTTCGTCAGCCCCTCGGCACGCAGCATGGTCCGACTCCGTCTCGCTTCGACACGGTAGGGATCGCAGGTGGTTTCTGCCCAGGCAAGGATCCCGACGACTTTTTCGATATGAGATTGCTCTTGCAATGTCATTGCATCTGTGCGACCGTCGAGCGCGTGGAGACTCCGCCCGATCCGCGCCTCCCCGTCACCGTGCTGTCCGGCTTCCTCGGCGCGGGCAAGACGACGCTGCTGAACGCCGTGCTGCGCAACCGCGCCGGTCTCAGGGTCGCCGTCATCGTCAACGACATGAGCGAGATCAACGTCGACGCGCAGCTCGTCCGCGAGGGCGGCGCCGCGCTCAGCCGGGTCGACGAGCGCCTGGTCGAGATGAGCAACGGCTGCATCTGCTGCACGCTGCGCGAGGACCTGCTGGTCGAGATCTCCCGCCTCGCCCGCGAGGGCCGGTTCGACTACCTCCTGATCGAGTCGACCGGCATCTCCGAGCCGCTCCCGGTCGCCGAGACCTTCACGTTCCCTGACGAACAGGGCGCGCGCCTCGCCGACGTGGCGCGGCTCGACACGATGGTCTCGGTGGTCGACGGGGTCAACTTCCTCCGCGACTACGAGGCGTCGGCGAGCCTCCGTCAGCGCGGCGCGGCGCTCAACGACGAGGACCGGCGCACGATCACCGACCTCCTCGTCGACCAGGTCGAGTTCGCCGACGTGCTCGTCGTCAGCAAGGCCGACCTCGCCACGCCCGCGGAGCTCGACCGCCTCGAAGCGATCCTCCGCAGCCTCAACCGCGAAGCCCGGATCGTCCGCGCGGCCCACGGCGAGCTGCCGCTGTCGGAGGTGCTCGACACCGGGCGCTTCGACTTCGCCCGCGCCTCCCAGGCCGCGGGATGGCTGAAGGAGATCCGCGGCGAACACACGCCCGAGACGCTCGAGTACGGGATCTCGAGCTTCGTGTACCGCGCGAGCGTCCCGTTCCATCCGCGGCGCTTCTGGGCGCAGATCCAGCGCAAATGGCCAGGCGTGCTGCGCTCGAAGGGGATCTTCTGGCTCGCCACGCGAATGAACGAAGCGATGAGCTGGTCGCACGCCGGTCGAACCCTGCGCGTCGGTCAGGCGGGTCTGTGGTGGGCGACGCAGCCGCGCCGAAAATGGCCCGACGACCCTGCCGCGCGCGCGGAGATCGAGCGCCACTTCCGCCCGAAGTGGGGCGACCGTCGTCAGGAGATCGTGCTGATCGGCAGCGGCATGGACCGCGACGCGCTGACCGCCGAGTTCGACGCGTGCCTGCTGACCCCCGACGAGATGCGTGGCGGGCCGCGAGCCTGGATCGCCCTCGAAGACCCTTTCCCCGAGATGCGCGCCGAGCCGGCCTCCGTGTCGGCCTGAAGCGCGTGCGCTCGACACTTTCTCCAAAGGACCGTCACGCGATGACCTCTCCTGCCACCTTTCAACAACCGATCGCCTGGGACAGCGTCGAGGCCGGCTACACCGATCTCTTCGCCCCCGTGCTCGCTCGCTATGCCCGGGCGGCCGTCGAGCTCGCGCGCCCGGACCGAGACGCGCGCGTGCTCGACGTCGCCGCGGGCCCCGGTACCCTCGCGTTGCTCGTCGCTCCCGAGGTTCGTTACGTCTCGGCCCTCGACTTCTCGCCGGTGATGATCGAGCGGCTCCGGGCCGAGGCGAAGGAGAGAGGGCTCGGCAACGTCGAGGCCGTGGTCGGCGACGGGCAGGCGCTGCCGTACGCGGACGCGGAGTTCAACGCCGCGGTCTCGATGTTCGGGCTGATCTTCTTCCCCGATCGCGCGCTCGGCCTGCGCGAGCTCCGGCGGGTCCTCCGGCCGGGTGGGCGCGCGGTCGTCGGGTCCTGGGCCCCGCTCGATCCAGGGACGCCGCCGGTCGTCCTCTCCGAGTGCTTGCGCGCGGCGATGGCCGGGCCGGGGGGCCCGCCGCTCGAGCTGCCGCTCGCCACGCCGGAGGCGATGCACGACGCGCTCGCGGACGCTGGTTTCGAACAGGTCGAGGTCTCGCGGGTCACGCACGAATTCGTCGCTGCGGACGTCGACGCGTTCTGGGCCGTCCACACGCGTGCCAACGTGCTGCTCGCGCCGCTCTTGAACGGCATGGCGGCCGACGACCGCGAGCGCCTCGCCGCCCGCGTCGTCGGGGATCTGCGCGACCGCCTGGGTGGCGGTGAGATCCGCTATCAACAAACCGCACTCCTCGGGCTCGGCGTGCGTGGCGCCTGAAGGAGCGACGTCATGCGTGAAATGTTCGTACCACCATGGTGGTTATTATGGATCGTCGCAGGACTGGCCGCGAGCTGCGGCGCCGACCCTCAGCTCGCGGCGTCCGAGACGAACGGCACCACCGAGGCCGCGACGACGACCGGCGACACGGCGACGGACGCCGCGCCGACCGTCACCGGCGACGACACGAGCGCGACCGACACCAGCGGCGACCTCCCCGGGCCGCCGGCCGTCCCGTGCTCCGAGTGTTTCCCGCTCGAGCGCTTGCCGGACGACCTGCGCGCCCAGGCCGAGGAACTGCTGCTGCTCGCGCTCGACCGCGAAGCCCTCTACACCATCGCGGCCGACATCAAGCCGATGAGCTCGGGCTTCGCCGAGCTGAGCTATCCGGCGGCCGGGCCGACGCCGCCCGAGCTGGACGCGCTGCGCACGATCCTAACCGAGTTCACCTGCACCTCCGAGCTGACCGCGAGCGTCCAGGTGTTCCACGCGACCTTCGACGGCTTCGCCTACGCCGACGGCGTGGTCTTCCACGATGTGCGGATGCGCGAGACGGTCGAGGCCTTCGCCGACTTGTTCGCCGCGATCGGCGTCACCGCGGACGAGCCGCCCCTCGCCATCGTCGACGCCGTCGACGCCGATCCCACGACCCGGCGCTTCCGCGGCTACGGCCATTTGTTCGGCTACCCCGAATACGCCGTCGATTTCTTCGCCGAGGCCGCGGAGCACGAGGCCATGACCGGTGAATTCGTCGAGCGTGAATTCATCCACATCCCGACCTTCGAGTCCGCCGAGGGGCGCTTCGTCTACGCGGTGCCCGTCGGTCACCAGGAGAACGACGACGACGTGGCCCTCCGCGCGCGGGCGGCCCCCGTGCTCGCGCGTTACTCCGAGCTGCGATCCACCTTCATCGGCGACGACAAGCCCGGTGTGCTCCCCCTCGTCCGCACCTGGTTCGACGACGGCTCCGGTCGATGCTCGCCGCGACACGCCCTGATGGAGGTCGATCGATGAGCACCGGCGAGCCGAGGCGAAGCAAGTGGGCCCGGCGAGGCCTCGCAGCCGCGCTCGCGCACCTCGTCGCCTGCGGAGCAGCGAACACGCCGGCGATCGAGCCGGACACCCGCGAGCTCGTGCCTGAACCTTCGCCAGCCGCGGACGCGCCGGCGATCGAGCCGGACACTCGCGAGCTCGTCCCTGAACCTTCGCCAGCCGTCGACCCACCGACGCCGGTCGCCTGCGCGGTGCGGTTCGCCTCGCACGACGCGTTCATCACCGCCCTCGCCGGCAAGCCGGACCCGCTGGACGCGGCGCCGACGCGGGCGCAGCTCGCGGCCGCCTTCCCCGAGTCGGGCTTCGTCGCCCTCCAGGATGGCCGGTGTCTGACGTTTCTCGAGGGTGCTGTGCTGCGCCCGCGCCCGGTCCCGGGCACGCGCTGGCCGGTGGTGGTCTTTCTGCGCGGCGGCCTCGACAAGGGAGACCGGCTGCGCTTCGGGAGCCTCGTCGAACTCGCCGCCCTCGCCGAGCGTGGATACATCGTCCTCGCCCCCGAGTACGGATCGGCCGCGGGCAGCGACGAGATCGGCGGCGCGGAGAACGAGCGGATCATGGCGTGGATCGACCGCATGACGCTGCAGCCCGACGCGGACAGCGACGGCTTGCTCCTGTGGGGCCACTCGCGCGGGGCCGTGAACGCCCTCCAGCTCGCGCGTGACCGACGTGACGTCGCCGCCGTCGCCGTCACGAGCGGGCTGCTCGACATGGAGGCGTTGCTCGCCGCACGCCCCGAGGTCGAGCCGACGCTCCGCGCCAGCATCCCCGACTTCGACGTCGACCGGGACGCGGCGCTCCGCGCCCGTAGCCCGATCTCCTGGGCGAACGCCCTTGCGACTCCGACGCTGCTGATCCACGGCACCGACGATCGCCGCGTCGACATCGCCCAGGCCCGACGTTTCGCCGCGATCCACGGCGAGCTGCTCGAGTTCCAGGACGGTCACATGCTGTGGTCGCATCACAGCGAGGCGGTCGACGCGATCGACCGCTTCTTCCGCCGGCATCGGCTGCCGCCCGTGCCGCTCAACCATCTCTACGTCGTGCTCGACGCCGAGACGCACGCCGCGCTCCGCACCTCCCGCTTCCTGCTCGAGGAATTCGCGGCCGTCGACGCGGGACTGCCGCACTTCCGCCCGGTCGGTCCCGACGCCGACGTGCTCTACGTCCGCGGCGCCGAGACGTACCTCGAGCTGATGGGGCCGCAGAACCACTTCGGCGAGCCCGTCGGGCAGATCGGGCTCGGCTTCGGGGTCGAGGTGCCGGGGTCGCTGCCGCGGGTGTTCGCCTCGCTGCGCGCTGCCGGCCTGCGACCCTTCTTCTCCAGCGACCACGTCGACTTCGCCGGGCCGGTGCCGATCCCGTGGAAGCAGACCACGGGCCCGCGCGCGCTGCTGGTCGACGGGCTCGCCGTGTGGGCCTCGGAGTACGAGCCGGGCTTCGCCCATTGGCTCGATCCGCAGGGGACCGACCCGCGAGCCATCGCCCGCGGCGACTTCTTGCGGCCCCGGTTCCGCGGCGATCGCTTGCTCGCGGACATCGTCGGCGTGCGCTTAAGCGTCGATTCCGCTGCGCGCCAGACCGTCGTCGACGGCTTGCTCACATTCGGCTACGAGGCCCGCGGCGAAGTGTTGACAGGCGCTGGGCTCGAGATCTCGCTCGAGCCTGGCAGCGGCCCGACCCGGTTGCTCGCAGTCACGTTCCGACTCACCCGCGCTGCGAGCTGCGACCTCGTCCTCGGCACCGCGCACCTGCAATGCACAGGGGACCGCGCCGAGCTCCGCCTCGGCGCGGTCAAGCCCGGCTCGAGCCGCGCGGTCCCCTGAGCGGCGCGTCCTGAGCCATCGCGCCCAGGCTGCGCTGCTCGACGCAATCACACGGGGACGCAGTTGAGAGGATCTTGCGGATCCGTCATATAGCCGGCGTCGCAGTGGCAGTGGCCGTCGTGCTCGTGCCCGTGCCCTCCGCACTCGGCCTCGCCGCTGTTCTCGGTGAGCGTGGCCTCGAAGCTCCACGTCTCCAGCACGATCGTCTCGCCTTCGGGGACCGGCGTCGTGGTGAAATCCTCGGCGATCGTGACCTCCCTCAGAGTCACGCCTTCGATCACGCCCGCGAATAGAGAGCCAGCGCTCGTCCCCAGCGCGGTCAGCGTGACCGTTCCGCCGACCTCGGGCATCCACGTGCGCCCGCAGTGGAAATGATCGTCGTGCATCTCGCACCCGTCGCGGAACAGCAGGCAGGTCCCGCACGTCGCATAATTCGTCTCCTCCGCGGTCAGCGGGACGGTCGTCGGTGTCGTCGGCCCGCCGAATGCCTCGTAGATCTCGAGGTTGAGCACGCGGGTGTCCTCGATCGCCTCGAGCACCCATACCCGCTTCGTATCCACGATCTCCGTGAAGGCGCGGACCTCCTCCGGCGTGAACATCAGGCCCTCCTCGGCGTCGCTGTCCGTTCCCGTCGTGTCCGTTCCCGTCGTGTCCGTCCCCGTCGTGTCCGTCCCCGTCGTGTCCGTCGCCCCGCCGTCCGTCCCGGTCGGTTCGGCGGTGTCCGCGTCGGAGCTGTCGTCGCCCCCGGTCCCGGCCGGCAAGCAGCTCTGCTCGTCCTTCGAGAGCATGTAGCCGGGGTCGCAGTGGCAGTGATCCCCGTGGAGCTCCCCGTTGCCCCCGCATGCCTGCTCGGCGTCGTCGTTGGCACAGGCGGCGCCGAGCCCCAGGGTGCTGATGAAGATGAACGCGGTGATGCTTCGGAGATCGTTCGTGATGCGGCGCATGAATGCCTCTCGTGGTCTGTCGATAATTATTGCAACAAGATTGCAAGAGCAAGCTTAATTGCGACTACGCGCGCCACCCCCGGAGAACGGGTCACGAGCGGTGGACGACGAGCGGCGCACCGAGGCCGATGTCGGAAAACACGGCGGCCGAAGTCGTGACCGCGGATGCATCCATGTCGAGCCCCGAACGCATAACCTGAGCCCGCCGGGCCTCACGGCGCCTCCACCAGTCGCAGCGCTGCATACCGGGCGCCGATGATGTTGCGCGCGACCGGGCCGAGCTCCAGCTCTGCGAGCGGGCCCGTGACGTGAAGGCCTCGGCCCCACTCGAGCCGGCCGTCGACGACCGGATAGCCGCACGGCGCGACGGGCAGGCCGAGCTCGACAACGGCGCGGTCGACGAGTGCACCGCCGGGGCGCCGCGGATCGAACCCGGTCGCAAGAAGCACATGGTCGGCAGCGATCGGCGGCTGTCCGGCGCAGTGCAGCAAGATCCCCCGTCCCAGCGGATCGGCGGTCGCCCGCTCGACCTCGGCCTCGATCATGCACACCGACCCTCGCGTCAACGCCTTGCGGAGCTGCCGGTACACGTCGGGCGGCATCGACCCCCGGTGACGCACCCTGCGGAGGATGTCCCGGCGGTGGAGCATGTCGTCGGTGCGTCGGAAGTGCCGCATGCATTGCTCGCCCAGCCAGCAGACGTCGCTGTCGAACTGATGTACTCGCGGTGCGTGGCGCATCAGCAGCGCGACGCCTCCGCTGTGCCGACGGGCGAGGCTGACGGCCACCTGCGCCGCCGTGATCCCGCCCCCCACCACGACCGTGCGGCCCGACGGCGCGAAGGTCTCGAGCTCCCACCCGGGATCGAACACGTGATCGATGACGCCTCCGAACTCGCCGCGAATCGCACGCGCCCAGCTCGGCCAATACGGCTGGTCGCCGGCCCCCGGCGCGAGCAGCACGCGTCGCGCCGTGAGTACGCCGGCGTCGGTCTCGACCGCGAGCCCGCCCTCGCGCGCGCGTAACTGCAGCGCCGTGGCGCGCGACCGCAGCGCGCGCAGGTCGTTGCGGTCGATCACCGCCTCGCAGTGACGGCGGAACAGCTCGACCGAGGGCCGCCGATACGGCCGCGTGAACCGGGCCTCCGGCGCCTCCGTCTCCGCGAAGTGGTGCAGCGCCGCCGGCTGGACGTCGAGGTGATGCACTACCGGCGAGCGCAGGAACGGCATCCCGGTGTTGCGGGTGAAGGCGTGCCAGCGGGCCAGCGGCTCGTCGTGGGGATCGAGCACGCGGATCCGGTCGCGCGCCACCCGTCCTCGCTTCAAGAGCTGGACGCAGATCGCGGTGCCGTGGACGCCGCCGCCGACGATCAACCAGTCGAGCATGCGTCACTCCCCCGGCGCGTCCCAGGCGCCGAACGGATCGGGGAAGCGTCGCCACGTCATCGGCCCCGCGGTGAACTCGGTCGGGGTGAGCAGGCGCCGTCGAGGGCCGCGCGCAGGCGGACCTCGTCGAGCCGCTGGCCGATGAACACCAGCTCCTGCCGGCGATCGCCGACGTCTGGGTCCCAGACCGCCGCGATCTCGCCTCTCGCCTCCTGGTCTTTCGGCCATGCCTCTTCAGGCAGGTCTGTCCACCACGGGCCCGCCGCGCCGAGCGTGCAGGCGACGCCCGCGTGCGACCACTGCCCGCAGCCCTCGCGGGTCGCCAGCCACACGAAGCCCTTGGAGCGCAGCACGCCGCGCAGGCGATTGGTGATGAATTCATACAGGCGCTGGGGGTGGAACGGCCGGCGGGCGCTGTACACGAACGAGCCGATCCCGTACTCCTGCGCCTCGGACTTGACCAGCTCGCGCGGCTGGGCCAGCCACCCGCGGGCCTGCGCGGCGCGCTCCGGATCGAAGCGGCGCGCGCCGAGGACCTCGCGCACCGCGATCCGGCCGTGCTCCGCCGTGAGCACGCCGGCCGCGGGGTTGAGGCGGCGCAGCAGCGCGCGCAGCCGGCCGAGGGTCTCGGCGTCGACGAGGTCGGTCTTGTTGATGACGAGCACGTCGGCAAACTCGACCTGTTCGACCAGCAGGTCGACCAGCAACCGCTCGTCTCCCTCACCGACGGCGAGCCCGCGCGCCTGCAGAGAGTCCGGGCTGCGGTAGTGGGCGAGAAAGCCAGCCGCGTCGACGACGGTGACCATGGTGTCGATGCGCGCGACGGCGTCGAGCCGCTGGCCCTGCGCGTCCTCGAAGGTGAAGGTCTCCGCGACCGGCATCGGCTCCGAGATCCCGGTCGATTCGACGACGAGGTGGTCGAAGCGCCCCTCACGGGCGATCCGCGCGACCTCGACGAGCAGGTCCTCGCGCAGCGTGCAGCAGATGCAGCCGTTCGAGAGCTCGACCAGGCGGGCGTCGACGCGCCGCAGCTGCGCGTCGCCCTGCCGCACCAGCTCGGCGTCGATGTTGATCTCGCTCATGTCGTTGACGATGAGCGCGATACGGAGGCCCTCGCGATTGGTCAGGAGGTGGCGTAACAGCGTCGTCTTGCCCGCGCCGAGGAAGCCGGACAGCACGGTGACGGGGAGTCGAGGATCGAGCGTCGATTGCGTCATAGTTCCTTGGGCGCGACGCCGTCCCGCGTGGAGACGGCCCAGAGCCGCGTCTCCGCCAGCCCGTCGCGCGGGAGCGAGCGGATCTCGGAGCGGCCGCCGAGCTTGCGCACCACTGCGCGTCTCGACGGCCATTCGAGGACGAGCGCGTCGCCGTCCACACGGACGACCTCGTCCGGCAAGGCGTCGAGCCACGCCTCCAGCCCCGCGAGCCGGACGGGCCGGCTGCGCACGACCTCGTGCCCGCCGCCTCTGCTGCCGCCGGACAGGACCCGCGCGGCGACCTCGAGGCCGCCGTCGAGCGGCAAGACACGCGCGTCCCGGCACTCCTCGCGGACGCGGGCGACGAACGGCGCACCGCCCTGGACGAGGATCAACCCCGCGCGCCTCAGCCGGACGAGCGGTCGCGCAGCGCCAGCGACCTCGGGGCGGAGCGACAGCTCCTCTTCACGCACGAGCCCCACCGTGCCGACGAACTCGAGGACGCGCGACAGCATCGGCGACCGGAGCACCGAGACCACCTCTCCGAGCACGGTCCCATCGCCGACGTCGACGAGGAGCCGCCGCACCGCCGGGTCCGCGACGATCCGGGTGACGGCGGCGAGCAGCGCCCCGCGGAGCTCACAGCACTCGCAGCCCATGCCCCATGCCGGGTCGTCGGTGCACAGCGCCACGGCCTGGCCCGCGGCCCCGCCGGCGAGAAAGCGGGCGCGCAACGGCTCCCGGATCGGCCCACGGGGACCGGCGACCGCGACGACCTCGACAAGGTCGGACATGCGCGACCATGCTTCCACTCTTGCAACACGATTGCAAGAGACATCTGAGAGTTATTGCAACCTGGTTGCATGAATGGTACAGCGTAAGCCGCGCATGCCCAGCGATACTCGCGTCCCGGTCACCGTCCTCACCGGCTTCCTCGGGGCCGGCAAGACCACCCTCCTCAACCGGATCCTCACCGAGCGCCACGGCCGGCGGATCGCCGTGATCGAGAACGAGTTCGGCGAGATCGGCATCGACCACGCGCTCGTCGTCGGGGTCGACGAGGAGATCTTCGAGATGAACAACGGCTGCATCTGCTGCACCGTGCGCGGCGACCTGATCCGGATCATCAACGGGCTGATGCGGCGGCGCGACCGCTTCGACCACATCCTGGTCGAGACGACCGGGCTCGCCGACCCGGGCCCGGTCGCCCAGACCTTCTTCGTCGACGACGAGCTGCGCGAGCAGGTCCGCCTCGACGGCATCGTCACCCTCGTCGACGCCCACCACGTCCACCTGCACCTCGACGACAGCGACGAGTGCCGGCAGCAGATCGCCTTCGCCGACGTCGTGGTCGTCAACAAGACCGACCTGGTCGAGCCCGAGCACCTGGACCGGCTCGAGCAGCGGATCCGTGGGATGAACGCGATGGCGCGGATCGTCCGGGCCCGGCAGGCCGCGGTCGACATCGACGCGGTGCTGAACGTCGGCGGCTTCGACCTCGCCCGCGCGCTCGAGGTCAAGCCGACGTTCCTCGAGCCGGAGTACCCGTTCGAGTGGGGCGCGATCGTCGAGCTCTCGGCGGACGCGCACACGCTCGAGCTGCACGACGGCCCCGACGCGTCGATGAAGCTCGTGGCCCTGCCGGTCGCCCGCGCCGACGCCGACGCGCTCGCCGCGGCCCAGGAGCGGGCGGTCCGGCGCTTCGCCGAACCCGCGGCGTCGGTGCTCCCGGGCTACGAGCTGCAGGCGAGCGGGCGGCTCTACAAGCTGATGCTGCCGCCCGCCGGTCCAAATCGTTTCGGCCTGCGAGCCGCGGAGCCGGGCCTCCACGCGCTGTTCACCGAGCACCAGCCGGCGGAGTTCGACCTCTCGCTGCGCGACAGCCAGGGCCGGAACGTCGCGCCGCTCACAGGCCGGCTCTACGATCCCGGCCACGAGCACGACGCCGCGATCACCTCGGTCGGCCTCCTCGTCGAGGGCTCCCTCGACCCCGACCGAATCAATGCATGGCTCAGCAAGCTGCTGCGCGAGCAGGGCGCCGACATCTTCCGCATGAAGGGGATCGTCGACCTCGGCGGCGACGACTGCCGCTACGTGTTCCACGGGGTCCACATGCTGTTCGACGGCCAGCCCGGGCGGCCGTGGGGCGACGATCCGCGGATCAACCAGGTCGTCTTCATCGGCCGCAACCTCGACCGCGCCGAACTGCAGGCCGGCCTGTGGGGATGCGTTCGGTGACCGCGTCGCGTCCGCTATCGCTCCCGCGGCTCGCGGCTCGCTGGCGTACGCGGGTCGACGACTTCGCGACGGCCGCGGATCTATCCCAGGCCGGCGCTGCTGTCGCGTCTGCGTCAGGCCGGATCACGGTGTTCGCCGCAGACGATGGAGCTGTCCGATGGGCCAGGGATGCTCACGCTGGCGGGGTTCTGGCGCTTGAATGGCACCCCCAGCTCCCTCTGCTGGCGACCGCCGGGCAGGACGGCCATGCGCGCGTATGGAGCGACGACGGCACGCTGCACCTCGATCTGGCAGACGACGCCGCGTGGGTCGAGCACCTGAGCTGGAGCCCGGACGGCGAGTACCTGGCGCTCGCATCGGGTCGAGTCGTGCAAATCGTCCGGCCAAGCGGAGCGACCGTCGCCCGCCTCGAACCGCACCCGAGCACCGTCACCGGACTCGCGTGGAACCGCGCCGGCGAGCGGGTCGCTACATCCCACTACGGCGGCGTCACGATCTGGACCGCCCGCACCGGCAAGGTGGTCCGCAAACTCGCGTGGAAGGGCTCCATGATCTCGCTCGCGTGGAGCCCCGACGGCCACGTCGTTGCCTGCGGCGAACAGGACGCATCCGTGCATTTCTGGCGGCTCGCCAGCGGTGAGGACTCACGCATGGGCGGCTATGCGTCGAAAGTGAAGTCGCTCGCCTGGGACTCGCGCTCGTCGATGCTCGCCACCAGCGGCGAGCCCGACGTGATCGTCTGGGACTTTCGCGGTCGCGGACCGGAGGGGAGTGAGCCGATCCAGCTTCCCGGCGACGACGCCCTCGTCAATTCAGTCGCCTTCGCGCCACGCGGTCTCCTGCTCGCCTCGGGCGCGGCGAACGGCAGCGTGCGCGCGTGGGACCTCGCGAACGCCATCGCACCGCTCGTCGGCGTCGGCGCGCACGAGGGCGCCATCTCGGTAATTTCATGGACGGGCGGCGGCCGCGAGTTCCTGGCGACCGACGCGGTCGGCGGGGTCGCGCTCTGGCGGTTGCCCTAGCTGGCCCTGCGGGCGGGCGAGCACGTGCATCTGGCGCATAGGCGTGATGGCTGGTACGGATCGAACATGCGGTTCCCGCTTCGGTTGTTCCTGCTCGCGCTGCTCGGCGCTGCGACGCAGTGCGACGCGGCAGTGGATCCGGGCATGTGCCACACCGGAGGCGGCATCGGGTGTCCCTGGTGCGGGGAGAATTGTCGCTACGGACGGGACCTCGATCCCGACAACGTCGGCCCGTGCGCGATCGGAGAGCTGCCCGGGCTCGATGGCCCGACCTCTTCGAGCTCGAGCGAGGGAGCGGACGACGGCTCCGACTCCTCGGGCGAGGCGCGGGGCGAGGCGTTCGTCACCGGCGAGTAGGTTCGTCGAGGGGCACGTCGAAGTCGACCGCGAAGCGGAGCTGCAAGCCCCAGCCGGCCTCGTCGGCGAAGTAGCGCAGCAGGCTGGTGTAATCGCGGTAGCGCGTGTTGAGCAGGTTGGTGCCGATCAGGCTCAGGCGAAACAGCCGCCGCTCCGACATGAACTCCACGCCGGCTCCTGCGCCGAGCAGCGCGTAGGCCGGCGGCGGCGGGCTGAAGTCGACGTCCGCCGGGAACCGGCGCTGGCGCGCGACGATCGTGGTGTTCAGCTCGATGTAGCCGCGCCCCGACACGCGGGTGTCGGGGAAGTAATAGCGACCCGCGAGCCAGTAGCGATCGGCGGGGATGAACGCGAGCGGCGCGTTCGTCTGCAGGTCGAGCGCGCGGACCCATGAGGCGCTGCCGGCCAGTCCGAACGGCAAGCGCGGCGCTCGCAGATCGAAGCGCAGCTCGCCGCCGCCGAAGAAGGCGTCGACGGGCGTGAAGGCGAACACCGGCAGCGGCCCGCGCGACGTGCAGCTCAGCGGGGCGCACTGGCCCTCCTGCCGCTGCGGCACGAAATAGATGTAGTCGTCGATGTAGGCCGCGTGTCCGGCCGCCTCGACGAGCAGCCAGTCGCCGTCGTACTGCAGCGTCGACTCGCCGCCCCACGAGCGCTCGACGCCGATCTTCGAGCTGCCGACGCCGAGGATCGGGAACGACGGGGCGGCGCCGTTCATGAACTGCTCGTCGATCGAGGGGATCCGCGCGGACGAGTTGAGCTGGGTCCGCCAGGTGAACTCGGGAGCGCGCCGCACCGGGCGGACCAGCGCACCGAGCGTGGCGGAGGCGGTGTGGAAGCCGCGTTCGCAGGTGCCGCCGTCGCCGCTCGCAGGACAGGCGCCGGGGTCGAGGCGCCCGCTCGCCTGTTGGCTGAGGAAGTCGCGCTCTCCCAGCGCCGCGTTCCGGTGCAGCCCCTCGTAGCGCGCACCCAGCTCGAGCTCGACGCGCTCGTGGACGAAGCGCTCGATGTCGTAGACGGCCCAGCTAGCCTGGCGGTAGTCGGGGATCAGCGTCGACGACGACGTGAAGCGGTTGGTCTGGTGGCTGAACGTCCCGCCCAGCGTGCCGACCAGGGACCACGGCCCGAGCTGCAGCCGCGCGTGCTCGTAGCGGACCTCGGCGGCGTGCGTGGCCAGACCGAACGTCAGCTGCGGACCCTCGACGCTCTTGCGGACGACGTCGAACTCCTTGCGGTCGTTGAACTGGAACGAGTACAGCGCGTGCAACTCGCCGGCGCGGCCGAGCCCGACGCGCGCGCGCGCGAACGCCAGGTGGTGCCAGATCTCCTGCTTCGCCCGCTCGATCTCGAAGTCCTTGCGGTAGAGCTCGGCGCCGATCGGACGCGAGCGCGCCAGGCTCTTGCTGAAGTCCTCGGGGCTCGAGATCCGCAAGCACGTGCAGATCCCGCCGGCCGTCCGCATGACGCGGTAGCCGACCCCGAAGTCGACCGCGTCGCTCGCGTAGCCGAGCTGCGTCCCGGCGTTCCAGGTCGCCGCGCCGGTGTTGTCGAGCGGGTAGGTCGGCGTGACGACGGCGCGGTGGCGCGTCGCGTTGCCCTCGACCCGGATGGCGAAGCCGCGGGCGCGCGCGGGGGCCCAGTCGATGCGTGCCGAGCCGCCGCCGCCGAGCGGGTTCGAGTAGCCGACCGTGCCGATCTCGCTGCGGACGCTCGGCCGCTGCGGCAGCGGCCGCGAGTCGAGCAAGACGACGCCGCCGATCGCCTTGGCGCCGAAGCGCGTGGTCCCGGCGCCCTTGACCACGGTGATCCGGTCGGCGACGTTCGGGTCGACCTCGGGCGCGTGGTCGATGCCCCAGTCCTGGCCCTCGTGGCGGATGCCGTCGACGACGATGAGGTTGCGCCGCCCGACGTGGCCGCGGATCATCGGCTTGCTCATGCCGCCGGCGGTCCCCCGCAGCGTCGCCACCCCGGACATGCCCGACAGCGCGTCCGCCAGGCCCTGGCCGCGCGTACGCGCCAGTTCGGCGCCCGCGAGCGACTGGCTGGCCGACACGCCAGTGGGGCGCTCGGTGTGGACGTTGACGGCGATCACGTGATCGCTGTGGCGCGGGTGCATGGCCTCGAGCTCGATGCGCGAGGTGGTGGTCGACCCCGACACCGCGACCTCGAGGCGCGCGGGCGTGTGCTCCGGCATCTCCGCCACGACCTGCATCTCGCCCGCGCACAGGCCGTCGACACGGACTCGCCCGTGTTCGTCGGTGCGCGCGTAGATCGGCGAGCTCCGGCCGGGCGCCCGCAGCTCGAGCCGCGCGCCCGCCAGGCCCTCGGTCGTGCCCGCCTCGACGACGGACGCGACCCACACCGCCGAGCAGCCGCTCGCCGACGCCGGCTGCTCGGGTGCAGTCGGCGAGGCGGCCGGCTCGGAGAGGCTCAGGTGGAGGACGAGTGCGACGAGTTCCGCGGCCAATCGCTCGCCTTACGATACGATGAGGTCGAACGAGACGTCCACGTCGACGCTGCCCGGGAGGTCGCGTCCCGCGGCGAGATCCGCGGGCAGCTCGCCGGTCTTCTGCGGCTGTTCGTTCACCTCGGGGAGGTGGCGCAGGATCACGCGGAACTTGCCGGTGCCGGCGGTATTGCCAGTGATCGTGTTGACGAGCCCGACCGGCAGATCCTCGCCGACCGCGTTCGTGCCGTAGTCCGACTCGACATCCGCGTAGGCGTGGGTGACGAGCGCGGTCGAGGCCGACGACGCAGGGCCCGCCACGTCGCCGACCACGAACACGAAGTGGTCCTCGGCCTCGGCCTCGATCTCCCCGGTGAGATTCTCGGGCGGATCCACGAGCGAATTCTGGAAACGGACGGTCAGCGTGTACTCCACGCCCGACGCGAGCTCGATGCGCTCGGCCGTCCCGGAAGCCCCGCCGTCGCCGTCGGGATCGTCGAACTTGAAGACGAGCGGTGCGCCGCCGCCGGCCGGCGTGAAGGTCAGCTCGACCTGGGAGATCACCTCGTTCTCGTGGTCGTGGTCGTGATCGTGATCGTCGCCGTGATCCTCACAGGCGACGGCAGCAAGGGCCGCCACGAGGGCCGCGGCGGGCGCCGCCGCGCCGAGAATCTTCTTGCAATACGTTTGCATGTGGGCGACACTAGTCGAGGCCGACGCGCGCTGTCAAGCGCGTCGGCGCATGAACCACATGCCGGCTGCGACCCGTCGTCGCCGCGATACCCTGCCGTGAAGATGGCCCCTTCGAAGTCTACCTCCCTGGACGCTCTGCGCGACCTCCTGCGCGGGGCCGGCTTGCGCTGCACGGGGCCGCGTGTGGCCGTGCTGCAGCACTTCCAGACCCGCCGCGGGCCGCTCAGCCACGGCGAGTTGGTCGAGGCGCTCGCCGATCGCGAGTTCGACGCGGCCACGCTCTACCGCAACTTGATCGACCTCGAGGGCGCGGGCCTCGTGAACCGGGTGAACGTCGGTGACAACGTGTGGCGGTTCGAGCTGCGTGACCAGGACACAGAGACGCAGAGCGAGCACCCGCACTTCGTCTGCGTCGAGTGCGGCGAAATCACCTGCCTCGACCAGGTGCGGGTCAAACTCACTCCTGCGCCCGGTTCGCTCAAGTCGGTCGTGAACCGCGTCTCCGAGATCCTACTCAAGGGTCAGTGCATGCGGTGCGCCTGAGACCCGCGGACCGTCGAAGCCGCGCTCGACGCAACAAGCAGATCGATGTGGAATATCCTGAACTGAAATTTCGGCGCGGTCTCGATCGACTCGGCGTCGTAGCCTCGTCCCTGTGCCTGATCCATTGCCTCGCTACGCCGCTGCTGGTGGTTCTGTTTCCGCTGGTCGTGAGTGAACGCTTCGAGGGGCTACTGGCGTGGGCTCTCATTGCCCTCGCTACGATCTCGGTCGGTCTCAGCCTAGCCAGGCGGCGCCTGCTCCCTGCCGTGCCATACACGCTGGGTGTACTGACGCTCGCCTTGACTCATGCCCACGGGTTGGCCGAGGGGAGCTCACTCGAGCTCGTCAGCACCTCAATCGCGGCGTCGCTGATGATCGGGACGCACCTGCTCTCCCTCCCAGCCGGTGGAGCCCGAGCCCCTGAAGCGTGACAACCCCATCTGTGCGCCGTAGTTGCACATGAGCGTCGAGCAGAGGGGCGGGCCGGCGTGAGCAGGTCGCGCAGCTGCTGTCGGTCGTCATGATGCTTCTCCGCGGGCGGGAGGCGAGAGTCCGGCGGCGATGCCGTCGAGCACGAGCTGCAGCTTGCGTTCGAACCATCGTCGTGGGTTTGCCACGGCCCGCCGCGCCGGTGCGCGCAGCCGGCGATCCAGCGCGTCGAGCCAGGTCTCTCCGTGCTCGCGCGCATGCACGCTCTCCACCAACTGCTGCCCGCGCGCGAACACGTCGTGTACGAGGTCGAACGCGGTGTCGACCGCCAGCAGCGCCGCCTCGGGCCGGAAACCATCGTCGATGAGCACCCCCGCGGCCACGTTGAAGTGGGCGAGCGCGCCGGGCGACATCCCGCCGGCCGCCGACGCCAGCACGAGCGCCGGGTCGCGCTCGAGAACCGTCCACAACACGCACGCCTCGGCGTGCAGGAACGGACGCCACGGACCGCGCGGCTCGGGCCATGGCGCCTCGGCGTAGAGCAGATCGAGCGCCGCCATGGCCAGGTCGGCCCGATTGGCGACGTGCGAGTAGAGCGTCGTGTGCGACACGCCGAGTGCCTCGGCCACGCTCACGAGCGTCACGTCGGCGAATCCGAGCTGCAGGGCTGCCCGCGCGATCGCGGCGCGCGAGATCTTCGGCGGCCGCCCCCGGGGCCGGACCGCCACGGGGGTGGCCCGCGATGACTTCGCCATGGCTCGATTTTTCGACAAGATGTCAGAAGGTTCAAGAGCGGTCGTAGCGGCCCCCCCTTCGACCATCGCCGCGGTCGCAGGGCAAGGGCGCGCCATGAGCCGCCGATCCGGGCGTGCCGCCCACAGTCTTGGCCTTCGGCGCTCGAAGCGAGCGAGCAGCGGGCGGCGGGCGCGCTTCACACGTCGCGTCAGTCGACGACGCCTGGCCCTCCGTCTGGCGGACGCGTCGACTCGCACAACACGCCGCTCAGGGACACGCGCCGCCAGCGGAACTCCGCGAGCCCGGCAGCGGCCGCCCAGCTCGCGTAGGTCGACGGCGGCCAGGTGCGCCCGCCGGTCGTCGCGTAGTACACCAGCGAGAACGTCGCCGTGTCGGCGCGCAGCGGCTCCTTCGGGTCGGGGCAGTACACGTCGTTGATCACCAGCAGCCCGCCGGGCCGCAGCGCCTTCGCGGCGCGCCGCACCACCTCGCGCGCCTGCTCCTCGCGCAGGCAGTGCAGGAAATGCGACACCAGTACGAAGTCGTACTCACCCTCCGGCCAGCGCCGCTCGAAGACGTCGCCGACGTGGTAGCGGACCCGGCCTGCCAGCCCCTCCTGCTGCAGCCGCGCCGCACCCTCGCGCGCCGGCTCCGGCAGCTCGTAGATGTCGCTCGTCAACTCGGGGTACCTGCCGCACAGCGCCGCACTGTAGCGCCCCGGTCCGCCCGCGACGTCGAGCATGCGCCGCGGCGGCGCCGCGAACTCGAGCGCTTCCACCAGGGCGCGGGCGCCGTACGCCGCGCTGCCGTTCAGCAGCGCCAGATAGCGCGCCCAGCAGTCGACATCGCCGGACTGGTGAAAACCCTCCATCCGCGAGCGCAGCGCGGGCACCAGGCGCGCCAGCTGGCGGTCGATGTCGACGCCCAGCGCAATCGACCAGGTCAAGCACGCCGGCGAGCCCTGGACCAGCCATCGCGTCGCCGTCGGCGTCAGCGCGAAGCGCTCGCCCTCGCGCGCGAGCATTTCGAACCCCGCGAGGGCCTCGAGCAACACGGTCAGCCCGTGGACGTCGCGGCTGACCGTCTCCGCCAGCTCGCTCGCCGTCCGCGACCCATCGGAGAGCCGGTCGAACAGGCCGAGCTCGACCGCTGCGATCAGGGCGTGGCTACACGCCAGCCCCATCCACGTCGCGTAGAAGGGCTCGGGGACCTCGCCGCGCGCCAGCAGGGCCGCCTCTGCGTCATTGTCGGGGACAAGCTGTAGCTTCATCGTCTATCTCCTTCTCGTGTCGTCGCGTCGCTGGCTATCGCGGCGCGAACCTATTTTTCGACATGATGTCAGAAATTACAAGGGCGATCGCCGCGGCCGCTCGATCGCGCGGGAGAGCGCGACGTGAGAGGGCCGCTTCGACTACATCCTGGCATCCCGAGGCGCGAGGACGCGGAGCTGCGGGAGCGCCCGCGACGAACACCCAATGGGTAATTTTCAACATTCTGTCGAAAATCACGGCAGAGGATCGAGACGCTCTAGTTGCGGGCACAGCGGCGATCGCGCGAAGCCTTGCGGTGGACGGCCCACGAACAGCGCCCGAAGCGCGCGCGTGACGGGCATCCGCGCGTGTTCCAGGCGCTGGCCGACTTCATCCGCGCCGGCAATCAGGTCTGCCTGCTGCCCGGCAATCACGATCCGAACTACCACTGGCCCGCCGTCGAGGCGGCTCTGCGGACCGCGATCGGAAATCCATGCTCCCCGCATTTCATGTTCGTCGCTGGCGGCGAGATCCACGAACGCGGGATCCATATCGAACACGGCAACCAGTACTCATACGATAACTGCTTCGACCACTGGGACCGGCCGATCCTCGACGCGCCCGACGGCCCGCGCCTCGAGCGTCCTTGGGGCACCCTCTTCATGGACCTCGTGTACAACGACGCCGAGGCCGCCCACCGCACCCTCAACCGCATCTACCCCCACGGCATGGACCGTCGGGCCAGGGACCTGCTCGGCCGCGGCGACGCCACCATCGTCGCGTTCGGCCACACCCACCTGCTCGTCGACGCGCAGGCCCCGTATGGCCAAAAAGACCCGCGCCGCGTGTTCAACACGGGCTCGTGGGTGCCGCAGCTCAACGTCACCGGGCTCCCGCGTCCGTCCCTCGACGAACTCGATCGCGTGCAATACACCGGCCACGAACTGCGGATTCTCGCTATCGAGCTCGGAGACCCTCCGCGTGCGCGACTTAGGACGGTGTGACGCGGTCCGTGATCACGCAGTCTCCATGCCCTGGTCGACCGGCGCGGCTTTCCGCAATGCAAGGCTGAGGCCCTCGAAGCCGTCACGCTCGGGTATCGGCGCTCGTCGCTCACTTCCCGAGCGTGTAGCCGAGGACCAGCCGCAAGTCACGACGAGGTTCGTCGAACGGTTACGCCCTCCCACGACGCTCCGTGTAGGTGCCCATACAGCCGGTCGGGGGCCGCGTGCGCTGCCGCAGTGGGCAGTGGGTGCCCTGGCATCCAATTGTGATCAAGGCAAAGGAAAATACGAGGCGAAGCTCACAGGCACAATTCTCCGAACAAGCACCCTGTCGTCGCCGGCCGATTCTCTGCGAAACATACTAATTCCACCATCCTGCGAACAAACGAACGCGGTTACTTGGCGCTGATGGACTGCGCCGCACAATCTAAGAGCAGATCGATGACGCATTCCACGTTGCTCGCTGTTGAAAGGGGTCTTGCCAATCCTGCCCTTGTGATCGACAGGATAGCCATCAACCGGTTTAGTCCGGTCTGTCAAGATCTCACAGCCAAATCCATGGCAGATCAAATCTGTACCGAGAAGGACGGCGCCGTCAACTCCCGAAAATCCTGCAACAGCATTCACCGCCGCATTAAGTGCTCGTCGGGCGGCCCCAACAGCGGGGGAACGCGCAAACATCTCCAAGTAGTCGTCATCAGACGATTTTCGGCGGGTCTCTGCTGATACCCCTTCCAGCGCCTTTTCGCGTGCCGCCCAAAACCTGCGAAACGATTCGCGCAAAATAGTGCAGTCCGCCAATCTGTACTTTCTCTTCAAGAATCGATCCGACGATTTCGCCACCCAGCGCTTGTCGGCAAGAATAATGGTTCCTCCGTGATGTTTCGACTCAACGCTGTTTAGCATGGCATACAGCGTGTTCATGTAGAGAACGGACAAGTCCACGCTCGCTGTCCCGCAGATCGCTTCTGTCGCCCATCTAATGTCCAGCAACAGTTCGCTCTCAAGAAACGGCCCTCTCCGCGCGGCCTGGGCCTGGGTTCACGGGACGTCTGTTCCTCGCGCGGCCCAGGCTTTGCGGAGCGGGGTCGTCAGGCCGCCGGGCGCATCTCGACCTCGTAGCCGAGGTCGCGGATGCGGCGAACGAGGCGGGACGCAGCGCGCTCGCGGTCGTGGCGGTTGAAATGTTCGGCGCCGAGGTCGCGGTAAGGTTCACCGTCACGGAGCATCCCGTGGACCGCAGTGAGGATCGCGGCGGCGACGGCGGCGATCGCCTTCTTTTTGCCCTGCCGCGCTCGGACGCGATGAAAGAGCGCGCAGAGGTAACCTTCCTTGCGGATGCCGGACCATGCGCTCTGGATGAGCATCGTCTTGAGCCACGCGTTACCCTTGCGCATACGGTTGGAGCGGCGCTTGCCGGCGCTCTCGTCCATGCGGGGGCACAGGCCTGCCCACGAGCGCAGATGGCCTGCGGAGCGGAAGCGGCTCATATCGACGCCGACCTCGGCGATGATGGTCTGCGCGGCCGTCGGTCCGACTCCAGGGATCGTCTGGAGTAGCTCGACGGCCTTAGCAAAAGGGCGGAGCTCTTCCTCGATCCGCTTCTCGAGTTCGGCGATCGATGCCTGCAGCGAGTCGATGAGCCGGAGGTGCGTCGAGATCAGCATGCGGTGATGATCGCGCACACGACCCCGGAGCGCCTCCATGAGCTTGCCGCGCTTGCCCTTCAGCGTCCCGCGGGCGAGGCCGGCGAGCTTCACGGGATCGGACTCGCCCGCGACCATCGCCTCGAGCATCGCCCGCCCGCTCTTGCCCAGAATGTTGGAGGCGACCGAGGCAAGCTTGATGTTGCAGGTCTCCAACACCTTCTGGATCCGCTGTGTATGCTCGACGACCTCGCGCGAGAGCTGCTTGCGCGTCCGGGTCAGATCCCGCAGATCCGCGATCGGCTCGGGTGGCACGAAGCTCGCACGCACAAGCCCGTGCGCGATCAAGTCCGCGAGCCACATCGCGTCGTTCATGTCGGTCTTGCGACCAGGCACGTTGCGAACCTCGTGCGCGTTCGCCAGCACCAGTTCGACACGACCCGCGAGGAGTTGCCAGACAGGCTTCCAGTACACGCCGGTCGCTTCGATGACTGCGACCGTACAGCCGCTGTCCTCGAGCCAGTCCCCCAGCCGAATCAGCTCCGAGGTCATCGTGCCGAAGGTCCGGACCTCCCTGTCGACCTTGTTGCCCTTCATTCGTCGCACGCAGACAACGATGCTGTCCTTGTGGACATCCATGCCCGCACAAGTCCCGTGCATCACTTCCATGGCGATCCTCCGTGAAGAACGCCGGCATGAGGGCCCCTAACTCGAAGTCTCTCAAACGCGCTCCAGGAGGTCCAAGGACCTCCTGCTCGCAACCAAGGGTGCTCACGGGCCCTCCGGTCCAACTCAGAAACGGGCTCACCCTGCACCAGTGCGTGAACGACCTCTGCGCCGGCATTCGCGGCGAAAATACTCCCTCGCGCGAAATCGCGCAATACCCGCCAAGACCTCCCCACGGGGGCCCAGGGCCGTTTCATCCCCGCGGGTCGGCGCCAGCCGGTGGGAAACTCAGTTGCAGATGGCTAGATTGACTAGGCAAGACACTGCCCCGTGAAAACGCGGCGACCTGCCAGCGACCTACCGAAACTGTCAGATCGCCCCGGCCCTGGATATCAATGAGGAGCGAGTGCGGCGGGTCAACCTCTTTCTCCCCGAAGCCCTTCTTGGCGAGAGTCCACGAAGTGCCGAAGTGGGCAATGCCGGTAATTTGGAGTGCATCCTGACTTCGCCCTTGACTTTTCCATTCAACCAAGACGTAGCCAAGGTGTGATGACACGGCAGGGGCAAGCTTGCGAAGTGTTTCGACCTCCAAGGGAAGTGGATGCTCAAAACGGAGGATCTCGCAACCGGTGTACTCTTTCTGGCACGAACGGCCGCAATGTAGTAGACGCGCGCCCTCTGGAATGCAGCATAATCCGAAGATCAGATCTCGGCCCTCCTCCGCTTCGAGTGAGGAGAAGAATGCGACTGCAAGTAATCGAGCAAGCGTGTCGAGTTTGGGCAGTCGAAAGTCATCGCTATGCTTGCGCCATCGCTCCTTTGTCACCCTTGCTAGATCTGCGGGGTAGTGAATCGATCGGTTCACTCCGGAAGAGTATCCGACTGTCGCTGCCCATACAAGGGCCAGTAACACCCACAGAACCTGGGACTTACTGAGGGTGATCTCTCCATCGGCAGACAGGCTCTCCTCCGGATGCTCTCAGGGCTCTCCAGGGCAAAACAGATTCTGGGATGCCGGTACATCGCGGTAATGCAGGATGAGCGTACCGAGAACCGCGCCCGGGACCAATCGTGCTCGCGGGGGACGTCGCTCACTGGGTGAGAGCACCCGAACCCGGCCTTGCAGACCAATTCCGCGTTCGTTGGCCAGTGCGCGAGTCGGGAAATGTTGGGCTCAGGTCTACCGGCTATAGATGCTGGTCGATGGATTGTATAGCCTCCAGTCGAACCAGTAGTCCCAAAGGACAGGCACTGTCTCCATGCAATCTTTGGATCTCACATGCGGACCCTCAACGGGGCAGCCGCGGAAATCCCATAAGCTCCCAGTCTTTGCGTCACGTAGGTGTTCGGGGTCGGCTGGCGCCAGCAGTAGTGCCTTACCGTCAATTCGTCGATCGAATGCCCGCACCATCCGACCTCCGCCCGACCAGAGCACGACCGGAACGTCTCCTAGCTCGTCGAGGATCACGCGCTCAGCCGCGAGTTGGCTCGCCTCGTACGCCCGCGCCTGTCCGCCCACCGCGATCCCAGCGACAAGGGCTCGCGGAGGTAGCGGCGAGTCGCTGGTGTCGACGACCGTCGGTAGCTTGTCGATACCTGGCTCCCAGTCGCGCTCGTAGCTGCCCACACGACCTCGTTCACGAAGGAGCACCTGCCCCGCCGGTGACTCGCGCTGAAAGCGCGCGACCGTCAGTTCGTCGTTGTGGACCCGCTCGAGCTGCGCCCCCTTCATGGGCCCGGCGATGCACTCCCCGCTGACCTGCTGCCAGAAGCTCCCCGTCTCCTCGTCGCGCATAAGGAAGTTCTGGTTGTGGATCCCCGCGAGGTGGAACGTCAGCGTCTTGCCCTGGATTGCCCGCGCCCACACTAGACCAGTGTGGCAAAGCGTTCAATATGTCACGACGATCGGCTGATCTCCGACGACGTCATTGAGCACGTGATGGTAGGCCATCACCTCGACCGGGTACGCTCGCGCCGCCTCGCCCACGCGCACCGCCATCACGATCGCATCGTCGGGCAAGCCCGACTCACTCGCGCCCGCGAAGCGCGGCGCCGGCATCGGCTCGAACATCTTTTCAAAGACGTTGACCCGCGACAGCCCGCCGGCGCCGAGCGTCAGCAGCAGCATCACCACCGCGCCGCTCCGCCGCCACCACCCGCCGGGCCATGCGCGCACCACCGCAGCGACAGCCATGAGACCTGCCCCAAGGAGCAGCCACGGTCCGAAGCGCAGCACCCCCAGCGCGACCGCCAGCTCGGTCGGCCCCTGCGGTCGGAACGGGCGCATCACCCACAGCGGCGTGATCAGGGTCGCCAGCGCGATGAGCAGCGCACCGAGGCCGAGGAGTACGAAGGGACGTCGCGTTGACATGGACCACGAGTATACACTTTAAAGCGTTTGCGCTCAGCGTGAAGTTGCCCCGCGCGGCCTTGATCGCCCGGAGTGTTTTTGGCAAAAATTTGGGCACAGCCTCGCAGCCAGCGCCTGAAAGCCCAGTGTTCTCGACGACTTGCACGCCGCCGAATCACACCAGACCGGTGTGGCAGAGCGTTCAATATGTGACGACCAGCGGCGTATCCCCCACCGCGTCGTTGAGCACGTGGTGATACGCCATCACTTCGACCGGATACGCCCGCGCCTGCTCGCCGACTCGCACGGCCATCACGATCGCCTCGGCCGGCAGCCCGGACTCGCTCGCCGCCGCGAAGCGCGGCGCGGGCAGCGGCGCGAACATCTCCTCGAACACGTTGACCCGCGACAGGGCGCCTGCCCCGATCGTCAGCAACAACAGCGACAGCGCCCCGACGCGTCGCCACCACCCGCCGGGCCACGCGCGCACCACCGCGACCGTCGCCATCAGCCCGGCCAGGGCGAGCAGCCACGGCCCGAATCGCAGCACCCACAGCGCGACTGCCAGCTCCGTGGGCCCCTGCGGACGGAACGGGCGCATCACTCACGGGGGCGTGACGAGCGTCCCCAGGGCGACCAGCACCGCGCCGAGGCCGAGGAGGACGCGGGCAGGCCGTGGGCAAAAGGCGCGCCTCGACGAACCTGGCCGGGCCGAGGCGGCCGTGGTACCCTGCCACGATGAAGTCGATTAACTTACTGCTGTTCATGCTGTGTGCGATCGCCTGCGGGCCGGGGAAGGACGGCGGCGACGACACGAGCGAATCGAGCTCCGGCTCCACGGGGGCCACCAGCACCGACCCCCCGACCACCGGCGCGACCGTGGAGTCGTCGGGCACGGAGGGTGAGCCCGGGCTCTGCGTGGCTGCGACTCCGGGCAGCCCCGCCGTCCCCGAGTGCGAGCTCGACTTCTGTCCGCCGGCCTCGAAGCACATCGTCGCCCACGACGACGACGGGGCGCCGGGCCTGAAGTGCAACCATTGGAGCGGGTTTTGTAACTCGAGCAACGACGATTATCAGGCCTTCATGTTCGAGAGCGAGGACCTGGTGATCTACCTGTCGTTCGACCCTCAGCTCGAGCGCTCGGACGCTTCGTTCAAGGCCAACTTCAAGTATCTGTGGGCACAGGTGGAGTTCCCGCCGGATCCGACCGATCACAGCCACTTCTACGAGCAGACCGAGGATCTGTCCGGCCTCGAGATCTTCGACTCGTTCGCGTTCGCCGACGGCCGGCTGAAGGCGAGCTTGCAGCTCGACGTCGACCGGGTCTGGCAGAGAGTCGCCTCCAACCACCCGGAATGCGTCGCCGGCGACATCGCCGGCCAGTGCTCTTGCACGTACACAGGGCTCGCCATCCCGGTGACGATCGACATCGACCTCGCCGTCGAGCCGTGAGCGCACGTCCCCGGCCTGGTGCTCGCGCGGCCGTGGTGCACGTGCAGCGCGGACGAGCGCGTCCGCGCTGCGCGTGCCGACTCGCGGCGTCGCGTCTTCACCCCTGGCTCGCCCGCATCTGCTCAACCTCCGCCATCTCCGCCGCGTAGCCGAGGATGCCGGGGCCCCAGCCGCCGAGGACGTACGTGTACCGGTAGTGCTCCGGCACCAGCGTGTCCTGATAGCCGGCGACCTGCACGAGGAACACGCGCACGTCCCGGTTCACCGTGGCCCGGTAGCGGGCGATCAGCTTGGCCACGTCGATGTACCGGTCGCGGCCTTCCCAGGCGAACTCGCGGTACTGCCGGGGGTTGGTGCCGTAGAGGCCGCCGTGGCCCGCCTGCATGTCCGAGAACACGAACACGTGATCCCAGCGCTGGCGCTCGCGGATCGCCCTGTCCCAGAACAGCCAGATCCCGTTCTCGGTGCCGAGTCCGATGCCCTTCGCCACGCGCTCGGCCTCGTCGAGCTGCGCGAACACGGAGCTGCGCTTGCGGATCGCCATGGTCTCGAGGTGGTCGCCGAAGATGCCGAGGTGGCCGTCGTCGGAGCGCATCCCCGCCAGCACGCCGGTGAGGTTGGCGATGGTGGAGATCTTCATGGTCCCCATCGCCGAGGTGGTGCTGCCCTGCGCCGACCCGCTGTTGTCGCACAGCGCCATCGTCCGGCCGCCGAGCCACGGCAGGTTCTCGAGCGAGATCATCAGACTTTCCTCGACCGCCTCGCGCACCTTCGCCGGTGCGTCGTCCCCCAGCGCCTGGTAGGCGCTGTAGTAGCGGAACGGCAGCTGCTTGCCCGTGCGCGCCCCGCCGACGAGCCTGGCGGTGAAGCTCTCGGCCGGGATCTCGGCCTTCACGAGGTTCCGCAGGTTGCGGAGCAGCGCCATGTGGCCCATCACCGGCAGCGCCTCGGTCCACGCCTCCGGCGTGCTGCCGCGCGCCGACACGATCGCCTCCCAGGTGCGATCGGTCGTGGTGAGCGTGCCCCTGGCGAGCCGGTCCACCGCGGCGCCGCGCGGGTGCACGAGGTTGACCACGTCCACCGATTTCGCCGCCCGCGACTCGAGCCGGTACTTCGCCAGCGCATCATCGTCGAAGCGCTCGAACGCGTCGCGCCACGCCTTCTTGAGCGCGTTGGGGATCGGCTTGCCGAAGCGGTTCAGCTGGTAGGCCAGGCCCACCGCCGGCTCGTCGGCGCGAGCGATGATCGCCCTGGCCCATGTGCGCACGAGGCCGGTGCCGCGCACAGCCGCGTGGTGGGCCGCCCGCACCAGGATCACCTGCGGGGTCGTGCGCACCAGCGCCTCGTCGCGCAGCCGCGCCGCCTCGCGGAGCGTGCCCTCCGCGTCGTGGCTCAGCGCCTCGTCGATGCAATGCTCGAGCAATTCCGCCGGCGTGCGGCTGCGCCACTCCTGCGGATCCACCGCGCCGAGCGTCTCGCGCAGCCGCGCGACGTCGGCGTCGGTGAGCGCGAACGCCGGCGCGCGGCGGCGCGGCCGCTCGTCGACGGCATCGCGCTGGTAATACATCGGCTCGCCGAAGAAGCAGGACGCCGCGGCCAGGCGCAGGCGCAGGAGCGGATCGCGGATGAACCAGGAGGTCCCGCCCATCCAGTTGAGGTGGGACTCGCCGTTGCTCGAGCCCTTGCCACGATTGCCACGCCGGAAGAGAGCCATGACGCACTGTCCTTTCCCCCGCGCGAGCGGGGATCGAGGAAGAAGAGAGCGACAATCAAGAAAGCGAGCCCGATCGAGGAGAACGCCGACCGCGGTGTGGTTTTTCTTTTCGGAAGAAGTAACCGCGATCTCACTGCCTCGATCGGACTCAGGTTCGGGAGCAGGAGTCGAACCTGCGTCCTCGCCGTCCCTCTGAAGTAACCCCGCGCCTCACTTCCCACGAGGGGAGAAATCGCCGCGGGGATCGTTCTCACGGCGCGCTCTGCCGCTGAGCCATCCCGAACGCCGATCGACAGAGCAGGCCGTGTGCCACGCCGGGCGTCAGCCGCCAACAGCGACCAGAATTCTCATTGATTTCAAATTCTTGAGCAGAACCACCGACAGCGCCGGCCCAGCTCCGAGCAGGAGTTCCTTATCCCCAGATATCCAGCTCTATCCTTGACTATCAGTCTTCCTATGCAGCGCTACCGCTTGCGCTCGGAAGCCAGCGGGTCGTCGCCCCATTCGGGCTCGAACTCCCCGCCGAGCCCGTCGACCAGCCGGTTGTAGTAATTGAACAGCGCGGTGATCTGCACGATCTGGTGGATCGCAGCATCGTCAAAACCGTGGGCGCGCAGGCCGTCGATCTCCCGCCGACCGATCGCCTTGCTGTCGCGGGTCAGCGCCACCGCGACGTCGATCATCGCCCGGTCGGCGGGGCTCAGGGCGGCGCCGTCCGGGTCGCGCTCGAGCGCGTCGGCGATAGTGTGGACATTCGGTTGTGCCTCGACCTCGGCCCGGAGGTCGTCGCTGTGCGCGCGCGTTCAATACACGCAATTGTTCGTGCGCGACACCGCGACCGCGACCATCTCGCGCTGGGCGCGGGACAGCGGACCGGGCCCGAACATCAGTTCACGATACAGGTCGAGCGATGCCTGCAGGACGCGCGGCTGCACGCTCTGGATCCGCAGCACGTTGAAGATCTTGCCGGCACGCGCGATCGCGGCGCGGTAGATCCGCGCGAGGAGGCCCTCGGCGTGTTCGGGGTCGACGATGCGGATCCAGGCCATGATCGCCACTGTACCGCGATCGGCGTCCCCCGAGAAAGCCCGCGTCGCCCGCGTGTACGACACGGCGTCCGGGCGCAGCGCGCCGCCAAACCGCCCTGCCGTCGCGCTATCCTCCGTCGGTGCGCCTCGCCTGGGCGACCGACATCCACCTCGACTTCCTCGACGACGACGGCGTGCGGCGCTTCGCCGTCGAGCTCGCCGCACCGAAGGCCGACGCCTTGATCTTGAGCGGCGACCTCTCGCACGCCGAGTCGCTCGAGCATCACCTGCGCCTGCTCGCGCAGGGCGTGCCCGGGCCGATCTACTTCGTGCTCGGCAACCACGACTACTACGGCAGCTCGATCGAGGCCGTGCGCACGGCCGTGCTCGACCTCGGCGCCCGGCGCCCGCGGCTGTCGTGGTTGCCCGCCGCCGGCGTCGTCCGCCTGACCGATCGGACAGCCTTGATCGGCTGCGACGGCTGGGGCGACGCGCGCCTCGGCAACCCCGAGACCACCCCGGTGGTGCTCAACGACTTCTTCCACATCGAGGAGCTGGCCGCCACCATCGATCAGGCCGCGCGCGCCAACCCCAGGCTGCTCTTCCGCGGCACCGATCGCACCCGCCTGCACGCCGCGCTGCGGGCCCGCGGCGACGCCGAGGCCCAGGTCCTGCGCAGCCTGCTCCGCGACGCCCTCCGCGAGTTCGAGCAGGTCGTCGTCGTCACCCACGTCCCGCCGTTCGCGGCCGCCTGCTGGCACGAGGGCCGCCACTCCGACGGCGACTGGCAGCCCTACTTCACCTGCGCCGCCGTCGGCGACGTCCTGCGCGAGGCCGCCGCGGCCCAGCCCGCGCGCCGGATCACCGTCCTCTGCGGCCACACCCACGGCGCCGGCGAGGCGGAGATCGCGGCCAACCTGCGCGTGCTCACCGGCGGCGCCGAATACCGCCGCCCCGCGCTCCAGCGCGTGCTCGAGGTCGACTGACCGCTCGCACATGTCCTCACGGACATGGCCCGATCTACATCCCGAAGTACAGCGCGATCGCCAGCGCCGTCACCAGCGCGGCCGCCAGGGCCACCGTCCCGACCAGCCGCAGGCCCCGCCGGCTCTCGGCCGCGGCGGTCTGGACGGCCAGCACCGCGCTCTCGCCCTTCAACCTGTCCTTCGGGACCTGCGCCGCCACGGTCGCGACCGCGTCCGCCAGCTCGTCCATCGACGCGAACCGCCTGTCGGGGTTCTTGTGCAGCGCCTTGCGGAACAGCTCGTCGATGGCCGCCGGCAGCTCCGCCTCGGGCGCCAGCTTGCGGGCCGAGGGCACCTCGGCGGTGAGGATCAGGCGGTAGGTGTCGCTGGGGGTGCTGCCGCGGAACGGCAGCTTGCCGGTGACCAGCTGGAACAGCACCACGCCGGCCGCGTAGACGTCGATGCGGTGGTCGATGGGCCCGCCGGTCGACTGCTCCGGCGCCATGTAGAAGCTCGTGCCGAGGATGGTGCCCTCGGTCGTCAGCGCCGCGCCCTCGTGGCTGTCGTGGTGCGCCTCCGCGGTTCGCGGCAGGCGCTTGGCGATGCCGAAGTCGACCAGCTTGATGAAGTCCTGCACGCCGCGGAAGCCGGTGCGAAAGCAGTTCCCGGGCTTGAGGTCGCGGTGGATGATGCCGTGCCGGTGGGCCTCGGCCAGCGCGCTGCAGATCTGCAGGATGATCGCCGCGGCGCGGCGCAGCGGCAGCCGGCCCTCGCGCAGCAGCGTGGCCTGCAGGTCCTCGCCGTACAGCAGCTCCATCACCAGGTAGCAGGCCCCGTCGGCCGTGACCCCGAAGTCGAGCATCTCGACGATGTGGTCGTGGACGATCTGCGACGTCGCCTGCGCCTCGCGCTTGAACCGCTCGCGGGTCACCGGATCGCGGCTCCACGGCGAGCGCAGCACCTTGATCGCCACCCGCCTGTGGGTATGGACGTGCTCCGCGGCGTAGATCTCGCCCATTCCGCCCTTCCGCAGCAGCCGGACGAGGCGGTAGCGGTCGTCGATGAGCGTGCCGACTGGGAGCGAGTCCTGCACTTGCAGGGCGAGGGTAACACAGAACCCCTACCCGTCCGGGGCCCTGAGCCCGCAGCGCACGTTCGAACGGGGCGTTCACGCCCCCGGTCGAGCCCCGCGCAGCCGACGGCTCACCGGCGCGGGTGACGACCCCGTCACGCGCGAGGGCGCGCTTCCACGTGGTCGTGACATTTCCTCGCGAGTCGTGACATTCGCGCCGGCGTGTTGGCCGAGACGTCGTTTGTCAGCACCGCGCGCGTCCACCACGATTCGCGCCATGCGTCCCTACCACCTCACGCTCAAGCGCCGCAGCTTCTTGCGCGGTGGGGCCGCGGCAGCCGCCGCCGCGTCCCTCCCGCTGGTGTTCTCCTATCATCGTACCGCGCGCGCCGATTACGGCGCCCTCGTCCCTGACCCGGAGGGCATCCTCGATCTGCCCGCGGGGTTCACCTACACGATCATCAGCCAGACCGGGGACATGATGACCGACGGCTATCGCGTGCCGGGCGCGCCCGACGCGATGGGCGCGTTCCCGGGCCCGAACAACACCGTCATTCTGATGTGCAACCACGAGCTCAGCCCCGACTCGTCGGACTCGCCGTACGGCGACGGCCAGGACCCGCCGCCCGAGGCCTACGACGAGGACGCCGTCGGCGGCGTGACGCGCATCGTGCTCGACAACGACACGCTCGAGCTCGTCAGCAACAACCTCGTCCTCGTCGGCACGATCCGCAACTGCGCAGGCGGCGTCAGCCCGTGGGGCTGGCTGTCGTGCGAGGAGAACGTCGACGACGGCCACGGCTACGTGTTCCTGTGCAAGACCGACGCCGAGACCGTGCAGATGCCGCAGCGGATCGTCGGCTACGGGCGCTGCAACCACGAGGCCGCCTGCGTCGACCCCGACACCTTCTACGCCTACCTCACCGAGGACCGCGGCGACAGCTGTCTGTACCGCTTCGTCCCGGACGACAGGGCCGACCCGTTCACCGGCAAGCTGCAGGCGCTCAAGGTCGTCGGCCAGGACGACTTCGCGACCACCACCATGGACGTCAGCGAGATCGTCGACTGCGAATGGGTCGACATCGACGAGCCCGACCCGGCGAACGACACCCTGCGCATCGAGGCCCAGGGCAAGGGCGCCGCGATCTTCGTGCGCGGCGAGGGCATCTGGTGGTTCGAGGGCGCGGTCTACGTCTGCTCGACCAGCGGCGGCCCGGCCGACGGCGGACAGATCTTCCGCCTCATCGACGGGCCGAACGGCGCCACGCTCGAGCTGATCGGCCGCTCCGACGACAAGGACCTGCTCGACATGCCGGACAACATCTGCGTCGCCCCGTGGGGCGAGGTGTTCATGGCCGAGGACGGCGACGGCGACAACTACGTCCGCGTCCTCGCGCCGACCGGCGAGATCTACGACTTCGCCCGCAACGCCCAGAGCGACAGCGAGTTCGCCGGCGTCTGCTTCTCGCCTGACGGAAAGACCATGTTCGTCAACATCCAGAGCGACGGCCTCACCCTGGCGGTCCGCGGCCCGTTCCCCGAGGTCGAGCAGCCGAGCACCACCGGCGAGGACACCACCGGCGGCGACGACACGACAGGCGGCGACGACACCACCTCGGACGGCAGCACCGGTGATGCGCCCACGACTTCTGCGGGCACCGCCGGCGGCACCGAGGGCGACACCGGCGGCGCGCCGACCAGCGACGGGACGAGCACGGGCGACGGTGCGACCGACAGCTCCGGCGGCGACACGGACAGCGGCGGTGCCGGGGGCGATCCGGCCGGCTGCAGCTGTGACGCGGATGTCGGCAACCCGGCCCTCGACCTCGCGCTCGCGGCCGCCGGCGTCGCCGTGCTGCGCAGCGTCACCCGGCCCGCGCCGCTCGACGCGGAGCGCGAGCCCTCCGACCGATCATCATAGTCGCGACTGCGACGCATGGACGCCCGGGCGGGCCTCGAGCGAACTCGAGGCCCGCCCGTCTCGCTCACGGATTGCCGAGACCGACGTAGGCGTTCCGCGAGATCCGCATGTAGTTGGTCGGCGAGTGGTCGCCCCAGTTGTACGCCATCGGCAGCGACATCGACAGGTACAGCGCGTCCTTGGCGCGGGCGACCGCGCCGACCACGTTGGCGGTCAGGTGCGTCCGCAGCTGGCGGTCGAGGCGCAGCTCCTCGACCCACACCCCGTCGCGGCTGGACGACACCAGCTGGTGACCGAAGTGCATGTATCGGCCGACCGTGCGCGGAGGCATCTTGGTGACGTAGTCGTTCTCGTACATGAAGCGATACGTCTTGTCGCCGAACTGCTTGTGAAGGGTCCTGGCGAGCGTCGGATCGGCGAACATCGCCGGGCCGTAGGCGTACACCCCGCGCACCAGCTTGCGCATCGGCTCGAGCTTCGGGTCCATATAGATACCGGCCGTCGCCATACCGGCGAGCGCGCCGCCCGTGCCGTGCCCGGTGATATAGAGCGCCTCGAGGATCGGCTTCTTCTTGCCGACCGCATCGACCTCGCTCTCGGGCCGCTTCCCCGGCTTCTTCGGGGACAGCTCGACGAGTCGCTTACCGAGCGCCTTGCCGGTGTACAACGCCGCCAGGAATTCGCGCAGGGTCGGCCAGATGGCCATGCCGCTGCGATAGAGGCCCCCGTGGACCATCCCCACCGACGGGAACGGCATCATCGTGGCGCGCACGTCCGTCAGCCAGCGGATGATGTCGTCCTGCGAGGTGCCTCGGACGGTGAGGATGCCGAGCTTCTTGTCGGCGCTCTGGAACAGGTAGGCCGTCGCGTCGACCAGGATCGCGTCGTTGCGGACCCGGATGGCCACCGTCTCGCCGTCGAGGCCCATCTGGCACAGGCGATCGGTGTACGTCTCGACGTGGGTGTAGGACCAGGCCGAGGCGACGGACAGCAGCTCCGCCACGCAGTGGTCGTACTGGCCCTCGACGACGCCGTCGACCAGGTGCTCGCCCGGATCGCCCTTCTTGGTCCCCGGGCACTTCGTGAATGCATGTTCGAGGTGCATGTTTCTCCTCCTATCCGGGTACTTGGGCTCCGGACTCGACCGAGGTTCATGGATCGTCCGGATCGCGGCGCAACGATAAAAAATGCGTATTGTCGGCCGCGCCGCCCGCTGCTCACATTCGAGCGGGCGTACCATTATTATGTGCGTCCTGGGCGGATAATTCGACGATCGACGCGCGTATTCGCCAATCGGCCACGCGGCCGCCGTCGCGGCGCCCTCGGCGACGGCGACGCGGCGACAATCGGCGAGTCAGGCGCCTATTGTTAATGTCTGAACGGCCATGTACGCGCATTATCGTCGAACGACCCGGGATCCGGCGTCTCTGCGGGCGCCGCCGCCGTGAGCCGGGCGCGGGGCCGTCCACAGCGCCACACGCGTCGCGCCGTTCGACCCGCCACCTCGCGAGCGCCGCGGACGGCCCGCGCCCGCGTCACGCGAACATGCGGTCCAACATCGCCTCGTCGATCCGCGGGAACACCGCCTCGTCCGCGGGGTGAGCTGCGACGTGCGCGTCGAGCGAGACCTCGACGAAGAAGCACAGCGCCGCGACCGCCGCGGGGGCCCGGTCCTCCTCGCGCTCTTGCTCGCCGAGCACCAGCTCGAAGCGTCGCGCCGCGCCGACGCGAGTACGCAGCGGCCGCGAGCGGAACGCGGAGATCCGGCCGGTCCACGCCGGCAAGGCGGTGAACTTCAGCAGCAGCAGCGCGCGGGGGCCGGCCAGGATCATGAAGTCGGAGCCGGCGATCCGCGAGGGGAGCGCGAACGTCTCGCTCATCAACGTGCAGCCCGTCGCCCCCGTGACGCGGCGGATCTCGGCGCACGCGGCCACGAGCGCGGCGAGCATGGCGCGCGCCGCCGGCGACGGCTCCACCGCGAAGTACGGCTCGCTGCGGATCACCAGCTGCGAGGCCGCCTCGACCAATTCGTTCGCCGTGACCCGCTTCTCCGCCAGCGCCCGGCGAGCCAGCCGCGCCGCCGCCTCGGCGCACGGACCTGGCAGACCGCGGTGCACGTGGAACGCGTAGAGCCCGTCGGCCGCCTCGTGGTGCGCCACCTGCAGCGCGGCCACGATGTCCGCCACGCGAGCGTCCCGGGCCGGCTCGGCGAACACCGCCAGGTCGTCGGCCGTCGCGTCGTGCCACCATTGCGCGAACATCGACGCCTCGCCGCCGCAGGCCGCGAGCACCCGCGCGTTCGCCCGTCGCGCCAGCGCCCGCAGCTGCGGCGGATCGCCGGCCGCCGCCTCGACCTCCGCGAGCGCGCGCGCGACCTCCGGCTCGTCGAAGCGCTGCGCCAGCGTGGTCGCCAGCGCCGCGTCGCGGGCCAGCGGCCAGCGCGTCGAGTCGAAGCCCTCGCCGTCGCGCGCCGACGACCGCACGTAATTCTCGGCCGGCAGCCGCTCGCACAGCTCCGCCAGCAGCTCGGACGGCACGAGCCCGTCGCGGACCAGGAAGAAGAACAGGCCGGGGACGTCCATCGGCGCCTCAGTCTATGCCGACCCCCCGCTGCGCGGGGTCGTGTGATTCGAGCGAAATCGCCTGCGACCGGGCCCGCGTCCTCCACTACACTGCCGCCGTGCTTCGCGCCTCCGGCAGGCCACTCCTCGTGCTCCTCGTGCTCGGCTGCGCCCGGCCGGGCGCGGGCTCCGACGCCGCCACGCAATCCAGTTCGGCACCGGCGAGGGCGCCTCGCGTCCCGTTCTGCGGCGGCCCCGTCGACGCCCCCACCTGCGCCGACCCGGCCCTCGTGTGCGCCCGCACCGACCGCCTGTGGCCGATCAGCGTGTGCGTGCCGCCCTGCGACCCGCTCGCCTACGACTGCCCCGACGCGGACATCGGCGCCGTGGCGATGGTCTGCCAGCCCGCCGCCCTCGGCTTCGGCTGCGTCCTGCGCGGCAACCTCGACGGCCGCGCGCTCGGCGAGCCGTGCGTCCAGCACCGCGACTGCACCGCCGCCGCCCACTGCGCCCCGCCGGACGACGTCCCCGGCTGCGCCGGGCCCGAGGGCTGCTGCGCCGCCTACTGCGACCTCGACGCCGCGAGCTGCCCCGTCGCCGGGCAGACCTGCGTCGCCCACTTCGCCCCCGGCGAGGCCCCGCCGAACCTCGAGAAGGTCGGCCGCTGCGCGGTGCCATGACCTTCAGGACAGGCCCTCAAGGACATGCCATCCCGGTCATGTCCATGACGACATGTCCGTGAGGGCATACCCAGCCGTCGCCGACGGCGCTACACTCGCGCCATGCCCAGGCAGAGCGCAGGCATCCTCCTGTTCCGCGGACGCGGCCCCGATCTCGAGGTCCTGCTCGTGCACCCGGGCGGCCCGCTGTGGGCCCGCAAGGACGCCGGCGCCTGGACGATCCCCAAGGGCGAGTTCGCCGACGGCGAGGACCCGCTGGCGGCGGCGCGCCGCGAGTTCGCCGAGGAGACCGGGCACAGCCTCGCCGGCCCGTTCCACCCGCTGACCCCGATCCGCCAGCGCGCCGGCAAGCTCGTCCACGCCTGGGCCTGCCGCGGCGACGTCGACCCGGCCGCGCTGCGCAGCAACACCTTCGAGGTGGAGTGGCCGCCGCGCTCGGGCCGGCGCCAGAGCTTCCCCGAGGTCGACCGCGCCGCCTACTTCTCGCTCGCCGACGCGCGCCCCAAAATCAACCCCGCGCAGGTCGCCCTGCTCGACGAGCTCGCTCGCCTGCCCGCCGCGCTTGACCCTCACGCCACGTGAGGCCCTATCCCTGACCGCGAGGACGCGAGGCGACGATCCATGGCACTCACCGTCAGTCAGGTCGCCGGCATCGCCGGGGTCAGCGTGCGCACGCTGCATCACTACGACGAGATCGGCCTGCTCAGCCCTTCGGGCCGCAGCGCCGCCGGCTACCGGCTCTACAGCGAGGCCGACCTGGCGCGCCTGCAGCAGGTGTTGTTCTTCCGCGCGCTCGAGTTCCCGCTGCAGGAGATCTGCCGGATCTTGCGCGACCCGGAGTTCGACCTCGGCGCGTCGTTGCGCATGCAACGGCAGCTGCTGAGCGAGAAGGCCGTCAAGCTGCAGGCCCTGCTCGGTGCCGTCGACGCCGCCCTCGCGCGCCTCGAAAGCGAGCGACCCATGACACGAGAAGAGATGAAGCAGATGTTCGACGGCTTCGATCCCGCCGACCACGAGGCCGAGGCCGAGCAGCGCTGGGGCGACACGGAGGCGTTCCAGGAGTCGAAGCGCCGCACCGCCCGTTACACAAAGCACGACTGGCAGACGATCAAGGCCGAGGGCGCCGCGATCTTCGCCCGCCTCGCCGAACTCATGAGCGCCGGCGCCCCGCCCGGATCGCGCGAGGCGATGGCCGCAGCCGAGACCCATCGCCTGCACATCGACCGGTGGTTCTACCCCTGCCCCCACACCCTCCACCGCGGCCTCGGCCGGCTCTACGTCGACGACCCGCGCTTCACCGCCAACATCGACAGGTCGAGCCCCGGCCTCGCGGCCTACGCGGCGCAGGCCTTCGCCGCCAACGCCGACCGGGCCGCCGACGCGCGTTGACCGTCGCCGGGCGCGTACGAGTCGGCCGCGTCGGCCAGGCGGATGCCCTGTCGAGCGGCGCTCGCGCGTGGTACCCTGCCCGCCCTCCGTGCCGCGGCCCGCCCATCGCCCCGAGCTCGCCGTCCGGGCGGCGAGGGGCGCCACGCGGGCGACGCCGGAGCTGGCCGGGGCGGCGCTGCAGGCCCTCCGCGAGCTGCTGGGCGGCGTGACGGGCGACGACGCGAGCGCGGCCGGCGACCTGCGGCGGGTCCATCGCGACCTGATGATGCTGGTGGCGCGGCTGGTGTTTCGCCGCCACGCAGAGGAGCGCGGGCTGCTGCCCGCGGATTCGCTGGCCGATCTGTTCGCGCGCCTGAGCGCCGACGCCGGACGCGACCTCGCGGCGATGGAGCGGCGGCGGACCGCCTGGCCGCAGCTGGTGGCCCTCGCGCACGAGCTGAGCAGCGAGGAGCCGGCGCCGCCGCTCGTGACCGCCGGCGACGGCGCGGTGTGGCGGGCCCTGCGGGCCCTGCTGCTCGCCGACGGCAGGCCGCGGGCCTATCATGCGATCGACATCGAACAGCTCGGCGGCGTCTACGAGGCGCTGCTGGAGCAGCGATTGCTGCGAGCGCGCGGGCCGAGCCTGGCGGTGCGGCCCGGGCACGTGGTCGTCGATCTGGCGGAGCTCCTGTCGCATGCGCCGGCCCGGCGGATCCACCGATTGGCGGAGACGGCCGGCGGGGCGCTCGACGAGGCCCTGCAGGCCGCGCTCGCGGCGGCGAATTCGCCCGAGGACCTCGCCGCCGCGCTGGCCCGCCGGCGCAGCCCGCAATCGCCTGCCATCATCCCCGCGGGGCGCCTGTATGTGCAGCCGGGCGAGGAGCGCCGGCGGGCCGGCGCGCACTACACCCCGCGCGAGCTCACCGATCGGCTCGTACGCGCGACCCTGCGCCCGCTGCTGGCCGCGCTCGGCGAGCGGCCGACGGCGGCGCAGATCCTCGAGCTGCGGCTGTGCGATCCGGCGATGGGCTCGGGGGCGTTCCTGCTCTCGGCCTGTCGCCAGCTCGGCGAGCAATTGGAGCAGGCGTGGCGCCGTGACGGTGCGGTGATTCCGGGCGGCGTCGCGGCCGGCGAGCACGCGCGGCGAATGGTGGCCCGGCACTGCCTGCACGGCGTCGACAAGGACTCCTGCGCGGTCGAGCTGGCGCGGCTGTCGCTGTGGCTGGCGACCGGCGGCGGCGCGCCGCTGCGCGGATTCATGGCCGCGACGATCCGCTGCGGCGACGCGCTGGTCGGCCTCGATCGGGCCCAGATCGCGGCGTTTTCATGGCACCCGGCCGCGCCCGGCGAGTACGAGCATTCATCGTCCGCCGATCCCGCGCTCGCCCGCACGATCGGCGACGCTGCCGTCGCCGCGTTCTTCGGCCACGACGGCGACCGGCGCCGCGACGAGCACCGCGAACGCCTGGCGCGCACGACCGTGGGATCGGCCCGGCGCGGCGACTCGGCGGCCGTCGCGGCCCTGGAGCGGCTCGCCGCGATGCTCACGACGAGCGAACCGCCGGTGGTGCCGTTCCACTGGGAGCTCGCCTTCCCCGCGGTGTTCGCCCGCGACAACCCCGGCTTCGACGGCTTCGTCGGCAACCCGCCGTTCTTCTGGGGCAATCGCATCAGTCGCGCGTTCGGCGAGCGCTACCGCGATTGGCTGCTGCGCTGCTATCCCGGCTCGCACGGCAACAGCGACCTCGCGGCGTACTTCCTGCGGCGCGCCTTCGCGTTGCTGCGCCGCGGCGGCGCGCTCGGCTTCGTCACCACCAATTCGATCGCCGAGGCGGACACGCGCGCGACCGGTCTCGACCACCTGCTCGCCGCGGGCGGCGTGATCTACGAGGCGGTCCGCAGCGCCGAGTGGGGCGGCAGCGCGAGCGTCCGCGTCGCTCACCTGTGCGTCGCCAGGGGCGGCGATCCGGGCGAGCGCCGCCTCGACGGGCAGGTGGTGGCGGCGATCGGGAGCGACCTTCGTCGCCCGCGCGCGGCGTGGACGGCCGTGCGGCTGCGCGAGCGGGCGGGCCAGAGCTACAAGGGCGTCGATTTCGGCGGCACGGGCTTTCTCCTGACGCCGGCCCAGCGCGAGGCGATCGTCCGCGACGCGCCGCACGAGGCGGCGTGCATCTGGCCGGTGCTGAACGCCAGCCGATTCGTCTCGTCGCCGCAGCTGCGGCCGGAGGGCTTCATCATCAACTTCACCGGGCTCACGCTGGCCGAGGCCGAGCGGTTCGAGCGCTGCATGGCGATCGTGCGCGAGCGCGTGCTCCCGCGCCGCGCCGTCGACAAGCGCAAGGCCCGGCGCGAGCGCTGGTGGCTGTACAACGAGGGCTGCAGCGGCCTGTACCGGGCGATCGCGGGCAAGTCGACGGTGCTCGCCTGCGCCGTGGTCGCCAAGTTCGTGTCGTTCGCGTTCGTCGACGCGCACACGGTGTTCACCAACGCCCTGAACGTCTTCACCCTCGACGGGCCGGCGGCGCTGGGGCTGCTGCAATCGCGGGTGCACGAGCTGTGGGCCCTCACGCACAGCTCCAGCCTGCGCGCCGACCCGCGCTACAACCCCTCGGATTGCTTCGAGACGTTCCCGTTCCCCCGCGACTGGCAGCGCTGCGAGGCGCTCGCGCGGGCCGGACGGAGCTACGACGAATGCCGGCGCCGCTGCATGCTGGCGGGCGAGCTCGGGCTGACCGCCCTGTACAATCGATTCCACGATCCGGGCGACCGCACGGCCGACATCGCCGAGCTCCGCGACCTGCACGACGCGCTCGACCGGGCCGCGCTCGCCGCCTACGGCTGGGCCGACCTGGCGGAATGCGCGACGGCCGACTTCATCGCGACGAGCGACGACTCGCGAATGATGGCACCGGCGATTCGCCGCGGATGGTCCGCCGCGCTCGCCGACGAGGTCCTGGGCCGCCTGCTCGCCCTCAACCGCGAGCGCGCCGGCGCGGTCGAGCCGGTCGACGCCCACTATGGTATCCATAGAAGCAAAAGATAGACATTGAGGGGCGTAGGCCATAGTACCTCGACCCACGCGTCAACCCGCGCTCAGTGACACACGCTCATTACGCGCAGCGGCCGTCAGCAGGATATGCGTTCGACGAACCGCATCCAGACTCACGGTAGGCGACGGCACCGGTGGCGGCCAGGCGCAGCGGAGTTTCCTCGGCTCGCCAGCTGCTTTCAGAATGCGGGAGCCCGCTCAAGGAAACGGCGCCGAGTAGTTCCGCCCCTTAGCCACAGATACGTCGAGGTTTGCATGCAGAGCACGCGGCTGACAGCGACGAGCTGATCGGGTATCCTAGGTGCCCGTGAGTGAGCGGCAGTGGCCGACCTTCGACGCCGAGATCGTTGCCGAGCGCGCCGCCTGTGAGCGCCTCCGCGGCGCCTGCGAACGCGATCCCTCGCGCATCCCCGAGCTAGCCGAGCGTCTGGACCGACTGGAGGAGTTCCTGTTCTGGGCCACGCGCTTCGACGAAATGCTGCCCGTCGTCGAGGAGCGGCTGCAGGTGCTGCGTCTGCTCGCCGACCGTGACCCCGGGGCCCATCGTCTCGACGTGGCCAGCGCGCTCTGGATTCGCGCCGATCTCCTGCGTGACGCCGGCCGCGTCGACGAAGCTCTTGCCGTCGTCCAGGAGGCGCGCCGCTGCTTCCGCGAGCTCGCGCAGGACGAACCCGATGATGAGCGCCTCACGCGCCGCAAGTTCCTTCTCGAGCTCCGCGATTTCCTCCTCGAGCTCGATCGCCGCCAGGACGTCGTGGACGTTGCGCTGGAGCTCGTCCACGACCAGCGGCGTTACCACCCCGAGCGGGTCCCGCTCATGCACGGCGAGCTCGCCGAAGCCCTGACCACCCTCGCCGACGATCTACGGCGCCTCCACCGCCTGCAAGACGCTCTCGCGGCCGTGGAGGAGGCCATCGGCTACGATCAGGCCGCGCCGCAAGTGTACGCAGAGGCCGGCCGTGATCGTCGGGCCGCCATGAGCCTCGCCCTCCGTTCGCGCCTGCTCGCGGAGCTTGGTCGTGGCCCCGAGGCCCAGGCTTCCGCACTCGCGGCCTTGACGGCCCTCTGGCCCCACTTCGAGGCCAGGCCGCGCGCCCTCGGCCCGTCCATCGCCGAGCTGCTCGCCCAGGCCAACCTCCACGATGCCCCCGGTTCCCAGCCGGCGGAATCGATGCGTCGATTCCTGGCTGCCTACGAGCAGGTTGTGAGCGCCCCCGACGATTGACGGTAGGTGTTCGACGAAGCCGGGTATCCCGCGTCGTGACGCCGGGTCGCGGACCGGCCACACCCCGTGGGTATGCGCGGCGAGCGTGGCGACGCGGAAGACGTTGGGGGCGAGGCGCTGCTGAGTGCCCTGTTGCTCGGCGGTCTGCTTCCAGGAGACCGGGGCGAGCTCGAGGACGCGGCTCCTGGGCCATGTCAGTTCTCAGCAGCACTCCCCCTTCTGAGCCAGGGGCGACGTTCTGTTGTTCAGTAACCCGAGGTCTGTGCGCGGCGTCTGTCGCGGGCGCGATCGCGCCGCGCCTCCACGTTCGCGGAAGCTGCCGCTGCCCGCGACTCGGCGGATAGACTGCGGCGCTGAAGGTAAAGGTGTGAGTCCGCCAGATCCTCCCGGCATCGGCGAAGTAGACAGCGGGTTGGCCGACGAGAACGCCCGCCTGCGCGCCGAGCTGGCCGAGCTCCGGCTGGCTCGCGAACGGGAGACGCGCGACCTCTCGCAGGCGCAATCGCTGCTGCAGGCGATCGCCGAGCACGCGCCGATCGTCATCTACGCCAAGGACACCGGCGGACGCTTCATCCTCAGCAACCAGCGTCACGCGGCGCTGCTCGATCGCTCGCCGTTCGAGGTGCTGGGCAAGCGCGAGCAGGACCTCATCGCCCCCGAGGCCGCGGCCGAGATCGACGCCGGGACCGCGGTCGCGATCCACGAGCGCCGGATCGTGACCTCCGAGGTCACGATCCCGCTGCGGGACGGCGAGCACACCTTCTGGGAGTCGGTGTTCCCGCTGATCGACCGCGACGGCCATTGCTACGGCCTCGGCGGGATCGCCACCGACGTCAGCGAGCGCAAGCGCATGGAGTTCGAGCAGCGACGCACGCGCGACGCGCTGCTGCAGCGCGAGAAGATGGCGGCGCTGGGCGGGCTCGTCGCCGGCGTCGCCCACGAGATCAACACGCCGCTCGGGGTGGCCTTGACCGCGGTCACCCACGGCCAGCAGATCTTGAAGCGCCTGGCGGACGAGGTCGAGCGCGGGACCTTGACCCGCGGCGAGCTGCGCCGCGCGCTGGTCGACCTGGACGACAGCTGCGCGCTCACGGTCGACAACCTCCGCCGCGGCGCGCACCTCATCACCAGCTTCAAGAAAGTCGCCGTCGATCAGAGCAGCGAGGGCGTGCGCCGGGTGGCGCTGTGCGAGTGGCTGCAGGACGTGGTCGCCAGCCTGCGGCCGATGCTGCGCGCCGCGAGGGTCGAGCACGAGGTCCGCTGCGCCCCGGGGCCCGCGCTCGAGCTGGCCGTCGGCGCGCTGACGCAGGTGGTCACGAACCTGGTCCAGAACGCTTGCGTGCACGCGTTCGCGCCCGAGCAGCACGAGCGGCGGTTGGTCCTCGGCGCGCGCGTCGGCGGTGACTCGCTGCAGCTCGAATGCGCCGACAACGGCCGCGGGATCGCCCGCGAGCACGCGTCGCGGGTGTTCGAGCCGTTCTTCACCACCCGGCGCGGCGAGGGCGGCAGCGGCCTCGGGATGCACATCGTCCACAACATCGTGGTCGAGCGATTCGGCGGGCGCATCGAGCTCGACCCGTCGCACGCGGGGACGCGCTGGACGATCGAGCTGCCGCTGGGGACGCCCGCGATCCGCCGGGTGGAGGAGTGATGGGGATGCACGATCCGCAAGGCCGAAGCGACGACGACGCGCCCGCGTGGGCCGAGGACGGCGAGGGCCCGCCCGCTCCGGCCGCGGAGACGAGCGGGGGCCGCTGGAAGGTGATCGTCGTCGACGACGACCCGTCGGTGCACAGCGTCTCGCGGCTGGCGCTGCAGCGGCTCACCGTCGACGGCGTGCCGCTGCAGCTGCACTTCGCCGCCTCGGCGCGGGAGGCCCGCGGCGTGCTCGACGACCACGGCGACGCCGCGCTGCTGCTGCTCGACGTGGTGATGGAGTCGGACGACGCCGGGTTGCGGCTGGTCGACTGGCTGCGGCGCGAGCGGATCAACACGATGATCCGGATCGTGCTGCGCACCGGGCAGCCGGGCCTCGCGCCCGAGATGGAGGTCATGACCGGGTACGACATCAACGATTACCTGGCCAAGACGGAGGTCACGACCCAGCGCCTGATCACCTCGGTGATCGCCGGCGTCCGCGCCTACCGCGATCTGCGGACCATCACCATTCAGCGCGCCGGGCTGCACAAGGTCATCGAGGCGACCTCGACGCTGTTCGACGCCCGCTCGCTCGAGCAATTGCTCGGCGGGATCCTCGAGCAGGTGTCGGGCCTGTTGCTGCCGCGCGAGAGCTCGGTGTTCTTCGTCGCCCGCCGGCCGCTGTTCGAGCCGACCGAGGCGACGCCGACGGTGATCGCGGCCAGCGGGCGCTTCAGCGCCGCGCTCGGGCAGCCGGTGCACGAGGTCCTCGACGCGACGGTGCTGCGCGACGTCGAGCGCAGCCTGGCCGGCCTCGGCTCGGTCGAGCGCGGCGACTACAGCGTCTACAGCTTCGACCTCGGCGGCGACGTGCGCCCGGTGCTCTACCTCGACGGCGGCGGCGCGCTCGAGAGCTGGGAGCGCCAGGTCGTCTCGCTGTTCTGCGCCAACGCGGGCATGGCCCTGCGCAACCACCGGCTCTACGCCGAGCGCGAGCAGTGGCTGCGGGCCTTCGAGCGGTTCGTGCCCAAGTCGCTGGTGCACCTGCTGCAGAAGAACGACCTCCGCCGGGTCGAGGTCGGCGACCACCTCGCGCGCGACATGTCGATCCTCTTCCTCGACATCGCCTCGTTCACGGCCCGCTGCGAGACCATGACGCCGCCCGCCGTGTTCGAACTGCTCAATCGCCTGTACGCGATCGTCGGCCCGTGCCTCGAGCAGCACCGCGGGATCATCGACAAGTACCTCGGCGACGGCGCGATGGTGCTGTTCCCGTCCGGCCCGCGCGAGGCGGTCGAGGCGGCGCTCGCGGTGCTGGCCGCGATCGATCGCTTCAACCGCGAGACCCCGCTGCCCGACGGCCCGCTGGTGATGGGCATCGGCGTGCACCACGGGCCGGTCATCGTCGGCATGGTCGGCCACGCGCGGCGCATGGCGCCCACCGTGATCGCCGACACCGTCAACACCGCCGCGCGGATCCAGGAGTACAACCGCGTGCTCGGCACGACGTTGCTGGTGAGCCGCGCCGTGGCCGAGAGCGTCGATCCGGCGCGGCGGTCCGCGCTCCGCTCGCTCGGGCCGATCGCGCTGCGCGGGCGCACGCAGCCGGTCGAGTTGCTCGAGGTGCTGGCGGCAGCGCCCGCCCCCGTGCGGGCGCTGCGAGCCGCCACCGCGGGGTCGTTCGCCGCCGGCGTGGCGGCCCTCGATCGCCAGGAATTCGCCGTCGCTGCCGCCCGCTTCACCGAGGTCGTCGACGCCGACCCCGGCGACACCGTCGCGCGTCAGTTCCTCGACTGCGCGACCACCGGCGCGTGACCGCTCACGCGAGCGGCAGGTACAGCTCGGTGCGCAGCTGGTCGGGCGGCGCGTTGCCGGGGTTGTTGCGGTAGATCTCGTAGCTCGAACCCTCGCCGACCCGCTGACCGCTGCGCGGCAGCCACTCGCCCATCAGCCGCGACCACGCGTCGCCGAGCTGCGTGTACGGGCCGACGTGCGTGGTATGTGCATAGCGCCCGGCGGGCAGGCGCTTCTCCGTCACGCCCTCGGGCAGCCGCGCGTCGGCCGGCACCACGAATGCGGCGTCGGAGCGCAGCTGCTCGGGCGGGGTGGTCTCGAGATCGTCGTAGTAGATGCCGAGCATCGCCGCTTCCGGGCGCCCCAGCAGCCCGGTCGGGCCGACCAGCGCGCCGAGGCGCTGGAACGCCGCCGAGATCTCGTTGTAAGGACCGACGTGGGGCACGGTCGCGACTCGCAGCTCGGGCATGGTCTCGATGGTGACATTCATGATGGACTCCTCCGTGGTGAAGCGAATGACGATCTCTCGCGTCGGGTCGCCGCAGAAATGCACGCCCGACGGCGCGGCCAGCTCGACCTGCGGCGGGCGCTCGCAGCCCGGCCGCGGGTCGATCGCGCCCTGCCGAAACGCCGACGGCGACCTGCCGTAGGCCTGGCGAAACGCCCGCGTGAACGCCTCGTGGGTCTCGTAGCCGGCGTCGAAGGCGATCGCGGTGATCCCCGCGTCGCCGGCGAGCAGCGCCTGCGCGGCGCGTTCGAGCCGCAGGCGCCGGTGCATCTCGAGCGGGGTCTCGCCGACCATGCCGCGGAAGATGCGGTGGAAGTGAAACGGCGACAGCGCGGCCGCCCGCGCCAGGGCCGTGAGGTCGAGCGCCTCGTCGAGCGTGCGCGTGATGTGCACGACCGTCCGCTGCACCGCGGCCGCGTAGAAGCTTCGCGTCTCCGTCTTCACCCCCCGGGAAGTAGCGCGGGCGCCGGCGGGCGGCTTGACGGTCCTTGCGAATTTGCCGTCACTGCGGCGAATCGGCGCCGGCGCTGGCCACCAGCGAGGAGAGCGCGAGATCTCGCACGTCGACCTCGGCGAACGGCGGCAGCCACCAGCGGCAGCGCCGGCGCGGCGCGACCGTGAATGCGACGACGTCGCCGCGTCCGCCGTCGACCTGCCAGCGCCCGCAATCGTCGGGGAACACGACGATGTCCCGCGGCGCGGCGTCCATTCGTCGCGGCAGGCGATAGGTCACCGCCGACGCGCCGGCCAACCGCCCGGGCAGCCCGACGAGCCCGGCGTGCGCCCGCGCCGACCACTGCATGCCTGGGCCCTGCGCGAAGCGCTCGACGTCGACCGCGACGCGCGTGCAATCGCCGGCGCCGCAGACCTCGACGGGCTCGATGGCGACAGTCGGGGCCGCCGCCACGATCACCGCCACGTGCGAATCACCGAGCTCGACCACCTGCCAGGCGTCGGGCACCGGCGAGGGCAACGCGGCCCGGGGCGCGCGCACGATCAACCAGTCGAGCCCGTCGCGGCCGGCCGTGCGCCCGTCGTTCGGCTCGAGCGCGGCCAGCGTGCCGACGAGGTCGAAGGCCCGCGGCCCGCGGAGGTGGCGGTACAGATCGCCGAACGCGAGGCCGCGCCCGTACAGCTCCGCGGCCACCGCCTCGGCCTCGATCAACCGGAATTGGCGATCGACGACGCGCTGCACGCCCCACAGCGCGATGTGCCCCGCCGCCACCGCGACCAGCAACCCGACGCGCCAGCGCGGCGCGAGCAGCGAGGAGCCGCGCATGCCAAGCACGATCGCCGCCGGCGTGACGATCGGCGCGAAGTAACGCGGGTCGAGCCCGTGCCCGGTGATCAGCGACAGCAGCGCGAGCGCCACGCTCCCGTACCCGCACGCCACGACCGCCACCAGGCGCGCGCGTCGATCGCCGTCGCCGACGAACCACCGCCGCGCGAGCAGCCCGACGACCACCGCGAGGCCGAGCCCGGCCAGCAGCAGCGCCATGTACGGCGCCAGCGTGGCGCGGTTCTCGGCGAACGCCCCGGGCGACAGCCACGCGAGCACCCCGACGAACACCCCGGCCGCGAGCGCCAGCGCCACGACCGGCCGGCGCGCGCCCGCGGCCGCGACCGCGATCGCCAGCGGCAGCATCACGGCGGTGGCGACGTGGACGTCGACCGCCAGCGCCAGCGCGCCCGCGGCCAGCACGAACATCGCGGCGCCGCCGCTGCGCGCCGCCTGCAGCAGCGCGAGGAATGTCAACACCAGCGCCAGCGGCCACGGCGTCGGGTTCCACAGCCGCGGGTAGCCGATCGTCCACAGCGTCCCCGGGAACCACAGCGCCCAGGTCAGCGCATTCGCGGGTGCACCGATTCGCCGGGCCACCAGCGGGACGGCCGCGGCGGCGCACGCGAGCAGCAGGTCGGCGGCGTGCTCGAGCGCCGCGAGGCTCCAGCCGAATTGTTCGCGCACCTCGAGCAGCCGCGGCCAGGTCGCGCCCTGCAGGAGCCCGCCGAAGCTGCTGCGCGGGCCGGCGCCCGGGCAATACAGGCCGAGCGCGCAGTCGCGGGCGATCAGCAGGTCACGCGCGGTGTCGAGGTGGAGCGGCGCGTGGGCGCGGAAGGCGGCCAGCAGCGCCCAGGTGCCGGCGAAGAACGCCAGCGACGCTCGCGTCGCGCTCGTTCGGGCCGCTCGAGCCGCTCGCGCATGAATTGCCCGGACCATGTGGCAAGTTCCGCGCCGACACGAGCGCGGCCCGCGAATCACTACCACGGCGCGGCGTCACCGGCGGCCTCGCGTGACGCGGTCGCTCACCCTGTCGACGGCCGCGCGCTCGTCACACCGCTGCGAATGCAGCGTTTGAGGGCGTCGCGCAGCTTGGCGTGCACCCCGACGTGGGACAGATCGACGCCGAGGGCGACCATCGTCTGGGCGATGGTCGGGTGGATGCCCGTGAGGATCCCTTCCGCGCCCAGCAGCCGGATCGCCTGGATCATCTTGATCAGATGGCTCGCGGTGCCGGTGTCGACCACCTCGACGCCGGTGAGGTCGAGGATGGCGAAGCGGGCCCGCGTCTGCGTCACCGCCTGCAGCAGGCTGTCCATGATCTCGGCCGTGCGGGCGGTGTCGATGAGGCCGACGATCGGCATCGTCAGCACGCCGTCCCACACCTCGATGATCGGCGTGGCGAGCACGCGGATCACCTCCTGCTGGCGCTCGATCAATTCGAGCTTGCCGCGCAGCTCGAGCTCGGCGCGCTTGGCCTCGCTGACGTTGAGCGTCACGCCGACCAGGCGCACCTGGTTCGGGTCCTCGGCCACCGGGATGTACCAGGTGTCGAAGAAATGCCCGTGCAGCTCGACGCCCTGGGTGACCTCCGGCTGGCCGGCGATCGCCGCGGCGATCCGCTCGTTGTTGCCGGCGGCGCCGTACATCTCGAAGATGTTCTGGCCGAGGAACTGGTACGGGGTCATGCCGAGCGAGCGCATCGACTTGCCGTCCATGAACAGGAACGTCCCGCGCTCGTCGGTCGCCCACAGCGAGATCTCGAGGTTCTCCTTGATCGCCGTCAGCATCGTCGACTCGAGCGCCGCTTGGGCCTCGGCCTGCACGCGCGCCGTGACGTCGTGGCCGTAGACGATCGTGCGTGACGCCCCGCCCGCTGCGTCGGGCACCATCTGGGCCCACGCCTCGATCGCGCGCTCCGCCTCGCCGAGCCGGACCTCCCAGACCCTCGGTTTCGGCCCGGCCTCGTCGACCAGGTCGCGCCACGAGCCGCGGGCGAGCGGCAGCACCTCGGCCAGGTCGCGGCCCACGACCTCGCCCGCATCTCTCCCCAAGACCAGCTCGGCGCGGCGGTTCCAGGCGACCACCGTGAACCCGGCGTCGACCTCGAACACGATCAGCGGGGCATCCTGCAACAGGCTCGATTCACGCACAGACACTGTTTATCCGAGGTTCTGCCGCCTGTCCCCCTTTTCTTTCGAGCGCCGGCGCGCCGGCGCGCCGGTGAAATCGGTTCTGCAACGTGTTTCAGCCGACGAGGTGCGATGAATCCTCCGCTCGCCCGACCCTGTCACGCATACCTTCGATATCGGAGCCTGCTCGTCGCATACGGGCCGCGCCGGGCGCCGCATCAGGCTCCCCGCGCCTGCCCGCCCCGGTGCCAATGCGGTGTCGCCACCGGTGTCCAGCGTAATGCACCGGGGGGTGATGGAGAGGCCCCGTCGTGGTGCGTGCAGTGGCCCGGCGGCCGGCGTTCGGCGACACACTCGAATACGTGTCGGGGCCGCCGTCAGGCCCGCGGGCGGCGCGCCACCAGCATGTCGACCGGGAGGGTGTTGAGCAGAGTCAGCGCCACGCTGCCGAGCAGTCGGCCGGCGAGGTAGCCGCGGCCCTCCGTGCCCATCGCCACCAGGTCGATGTCTCGCGTCTCGAGCAGCTCGGCCAGCAGCGACGTCACCGGCCCGCTCTCGCACTGCGTGGCGATGAACCGGCGCGACGCGGCGACCTTCGGGGTGGCCGCGAGGAACGCCTGGGACGCCGTGGCCGCCTCGTTCGACCACGCCTCGCTGGCAGCCGCGGGGTCGTTCATCAGCCCGCGGAGCGGCACGTCGAACGCGTGGAACAGGCTGATCTGGGCCGCGGGCAGCAGCTCCAGCGCGACCTCCAGCGCTCGACGCGACCCCTCGGAGAAGTCCGTCGCCACCACCACGTCGCGGTACGGTCCGCGGGGCCGTCGCTTGACCACCAGCACCGGCGCGGCCGACTTGTTGAGGAGTTGCTCGACCGTCGTGCCGAGGAGGATGCGCCCGAGCGTCTCCTCGCGGGCGGCGCCGGTCACGAGGAGCTCGCAGCCGAAGCGCTCAGCGGTGGCGAGCACCAGCGCGGCGGGCTCCTCGCGCTCGACCACGATCTGCACGTCGAGCTTGTCCGCGTCGCGCAGGTCCTGCTGCACCCGCTGCCACGCGAGCTGCCGCGGGTCGGCTCGGCGCCGCCACGACGGCAGGTCCTCACGCCCGCTCGGCTCCTGCAGCGCGTGGACGACGACCAGCCGCGCGCCCCACTCGGTCGCCAGGATCGTCGCCCGGTCGAGCGCTCGATCGCTGCGGCAGCTCAGGTCCGTGGCCAGCAAGATCGTCTGCGGCGCCATGTCGACAGGGTCCTGCACGGAGACGAACTCGTCAAGCAGACTCGTCAAGCCGACCGCGCGCACGGACTCGTACGAATGCAGCGGCCGTGACGCCGCGGCAGCCCGGCCGAGGGCCCCGGACAGCGACGACTCGGGCCCGGCGCCCGCGCGCTCGCCTGCCATCGTGAAGCGATTCGCCCTGCCCACATCATCGCGCCGCCACGCCGATCAATCATCATATGACCCTTTGGACATGTTTAATTATTACTGTGCGACCACGAGCAAGGCCGCGGGGCGACGAGCCCGCGGCGCGCGAGTCGATCGACGGCGCCGGCACGCGGGCCGCCTCCTGCGGGCCCGGGCGCCGAACGCGAGCAACAGCCGGCGGGCTCGGCGACGGCGCACGCCATGGGCTCCGCGCCGCCGTCGCGGGTCGATCGCCGCCAAGATCTCGCCGTGGCACGTGCGACACGGTGACGCGCCGAGTTGCCGGCTCCCCGCGCCCCGCCGCCGAGCTCACAGGCTCGTCTCGTCCGGTGACGTAAGGTGCAGGTGAACCGGCCCGGCAGGGGCCTCGCGGCGCAAACGAGGTATCTTCTGGCCGACATGGAGACTGTCTACATCGTCGTCCCGCTGCTGCTGATCGGGGTGGTGCTGGCCGCAGTGTGGCTCGACCGGTGGAGCGTGCCGGTCATCCTCGTGGCCCTGGGGCTGGGCATCCTGTTCGGCAGCGACGTGCTCAACGTCTGGCACTTCGACGACGTCGAACTGACCAACCAAGTCGCGAACCTGGCGCTCGTGTTCATCCTGTTCCAGGGCGGCTTCGCGACCAAGCGCGCGGACCTGCAGGCCGTGGCGCTGCCCGCCCTCGGGCTCGCGACCTGGGGCGTCCTGCTGACCGCCGCGGGCACCTTCGTCTGCCTCCACCTCGGGCTCGGCTGGTCGATCGAACAGTCGCTGCTGCTGGCGGTCATCATCTCCTCGACCGACGCGGCCGCGACGTTCTCGATCCTGCGCCGCCAGGCGCTGCCGAGCCGCCTGGGCTCGACGATCGAGATCGAGAGCGCGGCCAACGACCCGATGGCGATCCTGACGACCTTGATCGTGGTCGAGGCGTACGCGTCCGGCGCGACCCACGGGTGGCTCACCGTGCTGCTGTTCCTGTGGAAGTTCCTCGCCGGCCCGGTGATCGGCTGGCTGATCGCCCGCGGCGCGGTCGCGGTGTTCAACCGCCTGAACCCGCAGGATCGCGGCTACTACTACGTGCTGCTCGTCGGCGTCGTGATGTTCAGCTACGGCTTCACCGAGCTCGTCCAGGCCAGCGGCATGCTGGCGTCCTTCACCGCCGGCCTCGTGATGGGCAACACGCGCTTCGTCTACCGCCAGGGCGTGAGCAACTTCGCCGCGGCCCTGGCGATGATCGCCAACATCGGCGTGTTCGTGCTGATGGGGGTGCTCGTATTCCCCAGCCAATGGGCGGAGCTGTGGCTGCGCGGGATCGTGCTGTTCCTGGTCCTCACCTTCGTGGCGCGCCCGGCCGCGGTGTGGCTCGGCACGCTCGGCATGCGCCTCGGCGCGCGCGAGCGCCTCTTCATGAGCTGGGCCGGGCTGCGCGGCGCGGTCCCGATCGTCCTCGCCACCTACCCCCTGGCGTCGGGGCTCGCCGTCGGCCGGGAGATCTTCAACCTCGTCTTCTTCGCCGTGCTGCTGTCGGTGTCGATCCAGGGCTCGACCCTCGGGCTGCTGGCGCGCAAGCTCGGCCTGTCGGAGATCAAACGACCGCCGCCGCGCTACGGCCTCGAGCTCGTCACCATGGCGCACAGCGAGCTCGACCTGATCGTGGTCGACCTGCCGGGCCCCAAGGGCCGCACCGGCCCGCGGATCCGCGAACTCATCCTCCCGCAGTCGGCCCTGATCACCCTGATCGCGCGCGGCAACGAGGTCATCGGACCCACCGGCAACACGCGCCTGCTCGGCTGGGACCAGGTCACCGTGCTGGCGCGGCCGGAGGACGAGGCGGCCGTGCGCACGGCGATGCTGCGACGATTCGAGGAGCCCGAGCCGGGGGTCGAGCCAGAGCTGCTGGAGAAGCCGGACATGGTCCCCGCCGCCGACGAGGAGGCGATCCGGCAGCTCCGCGAGCACGTGGTGCTGCTCGGCCACGGTCGCGTCGGGGCGACGCTCGCAGGTCTGCTGCGCCGCGAGGGCCTCCCCATCATCGTCATCGAGCAGGACTGGCACATCGTCGAGCTGCTGCGCCGCGACGGCGCCCTGGCCCTCGCGGGCGACGGCGAATCGTCCGAGGTCCTCAACTACGCCGGCATCGCCCGCGCGCGCGTGCTGCTGGTGACGACGACCAACCCGCTGGCCGCGGAGGCGGCGATCGAGCACGCCCACCGCGTCAATCCGACCATCGAGGTGGTCGCGCGCGTTCAATTCGCGGAGCAGCGGGCGACGCTGAGCCGGTTCCCACGCACGCACTGCGTGAACGGCGAGGACGAGCTCGCCCGCGCGATGGCCCGGCTGGGCCTCGACGCATTCAGGGCGGAGGCGAACGAAGCGGGGCCGACTCGACCGGAGGCGCGAAGCTAGCGCGGCGCGTAAAGATCGGAGGTCGAACCGACGCCGGTTCCGGTACCATGGCCCGCATGAGCGACGACCTCGCGGCGGACTGCACGCTGACGAGCTTCGATCACGGGCGTTCGCTCCGGCTGCCTGCCCTCGCGGTGACGGTCACGCTGCCGGACCGGCGCACCCTCACCGCGCCGCTCGACCTGCGGCCGCTGGTCGTCGGAGCCGGGGCCGACTGCGACCTCGTCGTCGCCGATCCGCGGGCCTCGCGGCGGCACTGCGAGCTGCGCCTGACCGAGCGCGGCGTGCTGCTGCGCGACCTCGGCAGCAAGAACGGCACGCTCGTGCGCGACGTCCGGGTCGTCGAGGCCTTCCTGCCCCCCGGCGTCGCCGCGGCGGTCGGCGGGTGCGAGCTCGTCGTCGGCGCCGCGGGCCCGGCCGCGGTCCTGCCGCTGTCACAAGAGAGCGCGTTCGGCGAGGCGGTCGGCCGCAGCCTGACGATGCGGGCCCTGTTCGCCCGCCTCGAGCGCGCCGCGCCGACCGACGAGACCTTGCTGCTGCTCGGCGAGTCCGGCACCGGCAAGGAGGTGCTCGCGCGGGCGATCCACGCCCGGAGCCGGCGCCAGAGCGGCCCGTTCGTCGTCGTCGACTGCGGCGCCGTCGCTGCGAACCTCGTCGAGAGCGAGCTGTTCGGCCACACCAGGGGGGCGTTCACGGGGGCCGCGGGGGCCCGCCCGGGGCTGCTCGAGCAGGCGAGCGGCGGGACCCTGTTCATCGACGAGATCGGCGAGCTCCCGCTCGACCTCCAGCCGAAGCTCCTGCGCGCGCTCGAGAGCCGGCAGGTCCGCCGCCTCGGCGCCAACGAGTGGCTGCCCTTCGACGCCCGCGTCGTCGCCGCCACCCACCGCAACCTGCGCGCGCGGGTCCTCGAGGGGTCGTTCCGCGCCGATCTCTACTATCGATTGTCCGTCCTCGAGCTCCACGTACCGGCGCTGCGCGAGCGCAAGGACGACATCCCGCCGCTCGTCGAGCGCTTCCTCGCCGGCAGAGATCCGCCGCGCACGCTCGCCGACCTGCCGCCCGGCGCGCTCGCCCTGCTGGCGACCTACGACTGGCCGGGCAACGTCCGCGAGCTCCGCAACACCGTCGCGCGGCTCGTGCTGTTCCCCGAGCTGCTCCACGAGGTCGTCGGCGCCGCCGCGTCGCCGGAGCCCGCGAGCCCGGCCTCCGATCCGCCCGAGGGCCCCGCGAGCCTCGCCGACGCGCGCCTGCGCCGGCTGCTCGAGCTGCCGCTGCCCGAGGCGCGCGACGTCGTGATCGCAGAGCTCGAGCGGGCCTACGTCGCCGAGAAGCTGCGCCAGCACGACGGCAACATCTCGCACGCGGCCGAGGCGATGGGCGTGTCGCGCCAGCTCGTCCACCGCCTGCTGCTCCGACACAACCTGCGCGCCCGATGACGCGATCCGACACCGACGAGTCCGAAGCGCCCGCGCGGGGTCGCGACGCAGCGACGCTCACCGGCGCCCCCGGGCCGGCCGACACCGCCGATCTCGAGGGCGACAGCGCGACCGCGATCCCGCCGTCGCTGCACGCCCGCTTCGCCGAGTTCCACCGTCTCGGGCAGGGCGGCATGGGCGTCGTCTACCGCGCCTGGGACCGGAGGCTCGGCCGGCGCGTGGCGATCAAGCTCGTCTCGGCCGGCGCGCAGGTCGACGGCCGCTTCCTGCGAGAGGCCCGCTCCCAGGCCCGACTGCGCCACGAGCACGTCTGCGAGGTCTACGAGGCCGGCGTCGCCGAGGGCGTGCCGTTCATCGTCATGCGCCACATCGACGGCCCCTCGCTGCAGGAGGCCCGCGGCGACCTGACGTCCGAGGAGAAGGTCCGCGTGCTGCGGGCGATCGCCGCCGCGCTGCACGAGGCCCACCGCCTCGGGCTCGTGCACCGCGACGTCAAGCCGAGCAACATCATGCTCGAGCGGGGCGAGGACGGGGCCTGGCACCCGTACTTGATGGACTTCGGCATCGCCCGCGAGGTCGGCGAGAGCGGGCCGACGCTGACCGGCGCGCCGCTCGGCACCCCCGCGTTCATGGCCCCCGAGCAGGCCGCCGGGCAGGCGCGCGCGCTCGACCGGCGCACCGACGTCTACGGCCTCGGCGCGACCCTCTACGCGTTGCTCGCCGGCCGCCCGCCGTTCGTCGGCGACGGGGTGATGCGCGTGCTGGCGCAGGTGCTCACCGCCGAGCCGCCGCCGCTGTGCGACCTGGTGCGCGACGTCCCGGCCGACCTCGAGGCCGTCGTGGCGCGCTGCCTCGAGAAGGAGCCCGGCGCCCGCTACGAGTCCGCGCGCGCGCTCGGCGAGGACCTGCAGCGCTTCCTCGACGGCGACCCGGTGCTCGCGCGCCGCGCGTCGCTCGTGCGCCGCCTCGTCCGACGGGCCCGACGCCATCGCGCCGCGGTCGCCGGCGTCGCCGCGCTGGTGGTCGCCGCGCTGGTCGTCGGCGGCATGTTCGTCCGCAGCCGCCGCGCCGCCGCCGAGCAGGCGACCCTGGCGCGCGAGCTCGGCGAGACCGTCAAGGAGATGGAGCTGTTCCTCCGCGGCGCCCACGGCATGCCGCTGCACGACGTCGAGCGCGAGCGCGACGTCGTGCGCGCGCGCCTGCGGGACGTCGAAACGCGGATGGCCGCGGCGGGCGAGCCGGGGCGCGGCCCGGGCCACTACGCGCTCGGCCGCGGCCTGCTCGGGCTGCAGGAGCCGCGCGCCGCGCTGCACCACCTGCGAGCGGCCGAGCAGGCCGGCTACCGCGCCCCGGGGCTCGACTACGCCGCCGGCGTCGCCCTCTCCGAGCTGTACCGCCGCGGCCTCGAGGAGACGCGACGGATCCGCGACCCGGCGCAGCGCGAGGCGCGGAGCGCCGCGCTCGCGGCCGAGTTCAAGGCCCCGGCGGTCCTCCACCTGCGCGCCGCGCTCGCCGGCGTCATCGAGGCCCCGCCGTACGTCGAGGGCCTGCTCGCGCTCGCCGAGGAGCGCCACGAGGAGGCGCTCGCGCGGGCCCGGGCCGCGTTCGCGGCGGCGCCCTGGCTGTACGAGGCCAAGAAGCTCGAGGGCGACGTGCTCTACGCCCTCGGCAGCCGCCACCGCCACGACGCCGTGTTCGACTTCGACAAGATGCGGAGCTACTTCGATCCGGCCGCCGCGGCCTACGCCATCGCCGCCGAGCACGGCCGCTCCGACCCCTCGGTCCACCTCGCCGAGTGCGAGCTGTGGGCGCAGATCATGAACGCCAGCGCCAAGCGCGGCGAGTCGATGCGCCCGAGCTTCGACCGGGCGCGGGCCGCCTGCGAGCGGGCGATCGCCGCCGGCCCGCGCAGCCCCGAGGCGCACACCAAGCTGGCCTTCCTTCACGGCTGCTTCGCCTTCTGGATCGCCAGCGGCATGCAGAACCAGGAGGACGCGAAGGCGGCCTTGCGCGACGCGATCACGACCGCCGAGGCCGCCCTGCACATGAGCCCGGGCGAGGCGATGACGCAGTACGTGGTCGCCGCGGCCTACCGCGCGCGGGCCTACTACGAGGACATGATCGGCCGCGACCAGAGCGAGGCGCTGGCGCGGGCGATCGTCGCCTACGAGGCCGCGCTCCAGCTCGACCCCGACTTCTACTGGGCGATCAAGGAGCTCGCCTTCGTGCTCGCCGAGCACGGCCGCCACGCGTCGCTGCACGGCGGCGACCCGACCGAGGACTTCGCCCGCGCCGCGGCGCTGTGCGACCGCGCCCGCACGATCGAGCCCGACGCCGAGGGCCCGCGGTCCTTGCGGCTGCGGATCGGCTACTACGTCGTCGATCACCTCGTCCGCGCCGGCCTCTCGCCCGCCGCCGAGATCGCGCGGATGTACGCGCTCCTCGACGAGATGAAGCGCCAGGACCCGACCTGGGCCTGGGCCCCGTACTGGCGCGTGTGGTTCGAGCACGCCGCCGGCCTCTACGCCCTCGACGCCGGCGAGGACGCCGGTCCGGCGCTCGCCCGCGCCGAGGCGAGCGCGCGGGCCATGACTCCGGAGGGGCAGGTGTTCCCCGACACGGTGCTGGCGATGCTGGCGACCCTCCAGGCCCGCGTCGGGCTGGCCCGCGGAGAGGACCCTTCCGCCGCGCTCGCTACCCTGCGCGAGGTCCTGGCGCGCCAGATCGCCGAGGCGCCATGGGACCTGGGGAACCGCGTCCAGCTCGCCGAGGCGGAGCAGCTCGCGTTCGCGTGGAGCAGGCAGCACGGCCGACCCGACGGCGCGCGGCTCGACGCCGGGTTGCTCGCGCTCACCGAGCCGCTCGCCGAGCCGCGCGCCGAGCCACGCCTCTACGCGCTGGTGGCCGAGCTGCTGCACGCCCGCGCCGCGCTGCGAGCCAGCCGGAGCGAGGACCCGGCCGCCGACATCGCCGCGGGGCTCCGCCACGCCGACACCGCGCTCGCCCTGCACCCACGACTCGACCGGGCGCACGCGGTCCGCGGCGAGCTGTGGCTGCTGCTCGCCACCACGGCCTCCGACCCTGCCGCCCGCGAGGACGGGGCGCGGCGCGCCGCCGCGGCGCTCGCCGCCGCGATCGACGGCCATCCGCACCGCGCTCGCACCCTCGGCGAGCGCTTGGCGGAGGCGCGCCGGCTCGCGGGCGCCTCCCCGTGAGCCCTGCGGAGCACAGCCCGCGAGCCGCTCAGCCCGGCAATCCGCAGACCCCGACGTTCTCGTACGCCGGCGGGGCCTCGCCCGGCCCGTAGAACGGCTCGCACACGGCGCCCTCGCCGTGACACACCGGATCGGTGAGGTCGCAGATCGCCAGGCAGCAGCCCTCCGCGGTCTGATCGCACTCGACCGCGTCCGACGGCCACGAGCACACGAGGCCCGGGTCGCACACGGCGCCGTATTCGCAGACGTCGAACTCCTGGCCCTCCTCGAAGCTGTAATCGGGCTTGCAGACCCAATATTCGGCGTCGCTGCCCCACTCCGGCAGGCACAGGCGATCGGCGGCCTGGCAGTCCTGCAGCAGCGGATCGCAGGTCGGCAGGCACACGTGGGCGATGCCGGGCACCCAGAACACGCAGGCGTCGCGGTCGCCCGGGCAATCGTAGGAGTCCGGGGTGCCCGTGCACATCGACACGCACTCGCCCGTGTTCGTCTCCTGATGGATGTTCCAGCAGGCCAGGCCGTCATCGCAGTCGTCGACGCCCGTCCACCACCCGACGTCGACGCGACACGGATCGCCGATCTTGCCCGGGTCCTTCGCCACCGGCGTGCAGCGGTTCCCGGTGAACACGGGCGAGCCCTCGTCCGCGTACGCCATGCACTTGTACCCCTCCGGGCAGTCCTGCGCCCACGGGTCGCACTGCTCCTCGTCGAGGCCGGCGTCGGGCGACGCCATCCCCGTGCCGCTCGTCGGTGCCTCGCCCGTCCCGGCGGTGAGCGCCGGGGTGCCCGTCGTCGACGCGTCCGTCGGCGCCGGACCGTCCGTCGTCAGGCCGCCTGCGTCGCCGCAACCCGCGAACGCGGCGCCCGTGAAGAGGAGCGCGCGGCCGTGTCGGTGAATGAATGTCAACATCGAATGGTTCATGATCGTCTCTGTCGTCGTGGAAGATCGGGCCGCGCAGCCACGGACGCGGCGCGTGCGAGAGCCTGACTAGCAACTCGCGTGCCGACCCCGTGCCCGGCGCGTCCGGGGCGCCCGTGTCTCGCCGCTGTCCCGGCGCCGCGACGATCGCGAGCGCGCGAACAGCCGCGAACCCGGCGCTACGGCTGCTTTCGGGCCGACCGCGCCGATGTCATGCGCCCGTGACACCGTCGCGTCCGCGTGTCAGCGACCCGCCCGTGTCATGCCGGCGCGACGGTGTCCGGAGCGCGTGACACCGCGGTGTCATGCGAAAGTGACAGCGACCGCATCACGACCGCACGGCGCGGCGCGGACGCGCTGGCACGCCCGCTGCAACGTCCAGGGTTTCTTGCGAACCGGTGATATTTCCATGAATACCTCGATCGGCCTTCACCATTCTCTTCCTCGCCTGCGCGCCGTCGGCTGCGCCCTCGTCACGACCCTCGGCCTGACCGGCTGTCCCGACAACACCGCGGGGACGGACGCCACCGGCGACGATCCCGGCACGACCGAGTCCTCCGGCGAGTCGCCAGGCACCACCGCCGTCCAGCCGACCTCGACCGAACCGCCCGTCGGCACCTCGACCACCGATCCTACCGAGGGCGTCCTGTCGACCTCCTCCGGCGATCCGACCACCGATCCGACGACGAACGACGGCACCACCGATTCCACCTCGACCGGCGACACCACCGATTCCACCTCCTCGACCGGCGACACCACCGACGCCACTTCCACCACCGACGCCACTTCCACCACCGACACCACCGACTCCGGCGGTGAGGACCCCCCGCCGCTCGTCGAGCCACCCGAGCTCGCCTGTTTCCTGAACGACGCCCTGCCCGACTCGCCGGCCGTCGGTCAGCCCAACGCCTTCGCCATGGCCGACTTCGACGGCGACGGCATCGACGACATCGCCGCCTACCTCGACCCGAACGGGGTCGAATCGCAGACCTGGGGCGTCGGCGTCCTGCGCGGCCTGGGCGACGGCACCTACGCCATGAGCGGCCATTACCCGACCGGTTACGACTGGGGCCACTCGAGGGGCAGTTGGTCGGTCGTGGTCGCCGACTTCGACGGTGACGGCGATCCCGACATCGTCTCCGCCGACGGCCTCAACGAGCAGCTGCACGTCCTCGCGAACGACGGCGACGGCACCTTCACCGACACGACCTATCCCACCCTCCCCAGGCCGACCTCCGTGCTCGCCGCCGACTTCGACGGCGACGGCGAGATCGACCTCGCCACCCTCCACGAGGAGGGCGAGGTGCTGATCCAGCTCAACCTCGGCGGCGGCACCTACGGCCCCGGCGCCGTCGAGAACAGCCAGAGCGAGGATCACCCGCTGCGCCCCTTCGTCACCGGCGACATCGACGGCGACGGCGACCTCGACCTGCTCGTCACCGCCTACATGAGCGACCTCGTGATCGCCCTGCCCAACGACGGCGACGGCAATTTTGCAGCGCCCAAGGCCACCCCGGTCGGCGACCGTCCGACCTCCCTCGCGCTCGCCGACTTCGATCAGGACGGCAACCTCGACCTCGCCGTCGGCCACGGCGATCCGCTGAGCGTCGGCATCCACCGCGGCGCCGGCGGCGGCGACTTCGCCGCCGAGGTCGAGTACGTGGTCGACCTCGGCGGCGACTGGCACAACATCACCGTCGCCGACCTCGACGCCGACGGTCACCTCGACATCGCCTCCACCGATCCCGAGGGCGACATCTACACCCTGCGCAACCTCGGCGACGGCACCTTCGTCCCCCACGGCCATTTCCTCGGCGGCTCGCGTTCGATCGCCATCGCCGTCGCCGACGCCGATGTCGACGGCCGCCCCGACCTCCTCGTCTCCAACCTCGCCGCCGACTCGTTCAGCGTCCTCCTGCAGAACGCGGACACCTCGTTCGGCGCCGTGCCCCCGCGGATCGACGGCGCCGTCGGCAAGGAGCCGTTCATCGCCGACCTCAGCGGCGACGGCGTCGCCGACATCCTCATCAACGGCTGGAACGCCGCGCGGATCCTCGTCGGCGCGGGCGACGGCAGCTTCGCCCTCGCCGGCGTGCACCCCCTGCTCTCCAACGGCACCGACCCGCAGCTCGTCGACCTCGACGGCGACGGCCTCGACGAATTCGTCTTCACCGGCCACGACGGCATCGGCGTCCTGCACAACCTCGGCGGCGGCGACTTCGAGCGCGTGAATTCGCCGTCCGGCGGCAACGCCTCGCAGCTCGACCTGTTCGACTACGACAACGACGGCCGCCGCGACGGCGTCCTGATCCGGAGCGGCACGATCGCGCTGATGCACGGCGAGCCGGGCGTCGCATTCACGCTCGCCGGCGCGCTGCCCTCGCTCGGCAACCCGCAGTCGATCGAGGTCGGGGACTTCGACGAGGACGGCCGGATCGACCTGCTGATCGTCGAGTCTCCCGATTTTCAGCCCGACCACGTCCGCCTCTTCCGCAACGACGGCGGCGGCCAGTTCACCCCGCACATTGTCCACACCACCGATTACTTCCGCTCGGCCCGCGTCGCCGACCTCGACGCCGACGGTCACCTCGACCTCGTCGTCGTCGCGGAGTACGAGACGGAGGTCTTCCGCGGCCTCGGCGACGGCCAGCTCCAGCCGACCGGCAAGTACACGATCACCGAGTCCAACGCCGACATCGTCTACCCGCTCGACCTCGACGGCGACGGCGTCCTCGACTTCTTCGTGCCCGACCTCCTGATCGCCGAGTTCACCGTCCTGCGCGGCCTCGGCGGCGCCGCCTACGCCGCCCCCGAGCAGCACATCACCCACGTCACCGCCAGCTACGAGCGCGTCCTCCCGCTCGACCTCGACGGCGACAGCGACCTCGACTTCTTCTTCGCCGGCCGCGGCGTCTCGACCGTGCTCAATCAAGGCGACGGCACCTTCGCCCCCACCCGCGCCTATCGCATCGGCTCCGCGCAAGGCGCCGCCGTCGGCGAGCTCGACGGCGACGGCCGCCCCGACTTCGTCGTCACCTCCTACGAGGGCACCTACCTGCTGCGCAGCAATTGCCGCTGATCCTCGAACGACACACCGCCTCGCGCGGCAGCTTCGGCGGCGGGCCCATCCGCGGACGCTTCGTGGCGGGCACTCATTGCATCGGGACGACCGCGTGTTCGTCACCGTGTCCTCGGCTGCGGCGTCCGGCGCAAGCTCGAGGTCCTCGTCTCGGACGAGCCTGGCCACCGAGAGTGGCACAGATCTGACACAGCCCGCGGCGACGCGAGGCGGCCGTGACGAACGCGCCGCCAACCCCGTGTCATCACTTACATTTCAAGCGGCACCGTGAGCGGCCAGCCATTTGTGCATGAACGGCACGCTGGCCTCCCAGCCCTCGCGGAGCTGCTTCTCGAGCGTGCTTTCGATCATCCCGCCGACGCCGAACACCTTGGCCTCGACGACGAGGTCGGCGATCCGTCGCACCTTGTTGTCACCGATCGGCTCGATCCGGAGCGAGCCCTCGTTGCGGACCTTGTCGGCCATCGAGCTGGGGGTGACCTTCCACGTCCAGATCTTGTCGGCGCGCTCCATCTTGCCGTCTTCGATGTAGCTGAAGTTGGACCCGACGAGCTTGGCGAGCGGCCCGGGCAGGTTCATCTTCGGCGTGCCCTTGACCTTGCGCGTCACCGTCGTGTCGGTCTCGCGCTGGTCGAGGATCTCGTAGCCGGAGAACCCCAGCCCCTCGAGGTACAGCTTCTTGTTGTATTCCTGGTCGAGGAAGATCCGCCAGAAGGTGTCCGCGTCGCAATTGATCTCGTGGGTGAGCGTGAACTTGGCCATGACGTGATCCCTTTGCTGCTGCTGCTGCGCGCCAAACTGTACCAGCGCGCCGGCCGGCCGGGAAGCGTCGAGTCGCGCGCCCGCGCGGCTACGGCCGCGTCCTGCGGACGAACAAGTTGTTGTGGTTCAAGCCGACCAGATCGCGGCGACCGTCGCCGTCGACGTCGGGGAACGCCACGCCGCCCCACAGCGGCAGGTCGCACAGGGTGACCCGCGCGAGCTCGTCGTCGCGGCGCAGCCACACGTGGGTGCCCTTGTCGTCGCCGACCACGAGATCGTACTGGCCATTGCCGTCGACGTCGGCGACGCCCAGCAACAACCAGCCCACGCGGGTTTCGCCCTCCAGCAGCAGCGTGCGGGGCTCGGCGCCGCCCTCGGGGTGGCGGTAAATCGAGGTCCCGTCGTGTGTCACCACCTCGACGCGTTTGTCGGCGGCGGGCGGACTGAACATCGCCGCGATCCCCGGCAGCACCTCGACCTTCGCGGCCCACTCGCCCGGCGCGTCGGCGCGGACGAGCGCGCTCGCGCTGCCATCGTCGCTCCGGATCAGGACGTCGAGGTCGCCGTCGCCGCCGACATCGCCGAGCTCGAGCGTGGAGTGGGCGTTGAACGCGAACTCGACCGCCGTCTCGAATTCGGCGAACTGCAGCGGCGCGACCCCGCGGGCGACCGCCATGACCCTCATGTCGTCCGAGAATTCGAGAAGACCGACGAGGTCCGGCAGCCCGTCGCCGTCGACGTCCGCGACCGCGAGGCTCTGCACCGTCGTCCCGGTCTCCGCGATCCGGATCGGTTCGCCGGCCCGGCGCTGCGCAAACGGATAGGCGTCGATCTCGCCCGTCGCGTCGACGACGAGCGCCTCGAGGTCGCCGTCGGCGTCGAGATCGGCGACCGCCAGCCCGCGGTTCGAGCGCCCCGGCACCCAAACACTCATGCGCGTGAGCGGCTCCTCCTCGCCGCCCCACCACACCCCGACGCCGCCCGCGAGCCCGTGCGAGGCGGTCACGACGTCGTCGCTGCCGTCCTGATCGACGTCGGCGAGCACCAGCTCGTCCACCGGCCCGTGAAACACCGACCCGCCGGGGCTCACGGGCCGCGCGACCGAGCGCATGAGGTGCGCGGCGATCTCCGAGCGCGACACGTGGACGAGGTCGAACTGGGCGTCGGGCACCGCGGCGAGGGCGATCGCCACGCCGTCGTCGAACTGGACGGCGATCGGCTCGGGGTCGAAGGTGCCGTCGCCGCGGCCGTGGTGGTACCAGAACAGCCCTCCCGAGCCGAGCGCCGTCACGGCGTCGAGGACGCCGTCGCCGTCGAAGTCGCGAAGATGTCGCGGCGATTCGATGCCGGGCCCGATCGTCGCCACCGGCGCGCCGTCGGCCAGACCCGACACGACCACGGTCTCCAGACTGCCCGCCACGACCACCTCGACCTGCCCGTCGCCGTCGACATCGCCGACGGCGAAGGCGAGCGGCCCGAACGTCACCGTCGCGTCCGTCAGCGCGACGAGGTCGTACGTGCCGTCGACGACGTACGTGTCGCCCTCGGGAGACATGTGCACGAGGTATGAGCTCGTCGCGTCCTGGCGGTACAGGAGCAGCTCTTCGACCCCGTCCTCGTCGAAGTCGACCGCGGCGGCGCCGAACACGTCGTCCTCGCCCACGAGATCGATCTCCTCGATCAGCGCGCCGGCCTCGTCGAAGCGCAGCACCGAGCTCCCGGAATCGGGGGAATACACCGCCGAGGTCATGGGGCTCGTCAGCATGACCGCCCGACCGTCCGGCCCCGTGCGCACCGGCACCAGCTCCACCGGGGACCGCTTCGTCACGTACCGCGGATGCAGCACGTACTGTCCGTCCTCGGTCGCCTGCGCCAGCCACACCGTCGGCCCCTCGGACACCAGGACGTCCCCGCGACCGTCGCCCGTCACGTCAGCGATCGCGAGGGCCCACGGACGAAACTTGGACGGGAGCTCGAGCGACGCGAGCGGCTCGAACCCGCGGTCGGCGCGACCGCGCAGCAGCGTCAATCTGTCGTCGCTCACCACCGCGACGTCGAGCAGGTGATCGCCGTCGAGGTGGCCGGTCGTCACCTTGGTGCCGAGGCTGCCCGCGAGCTCTCCGGAGCGCCACACCTCGATCGCCGTCCCCGCGGTTCGGTACGCCCAGCGGGCGAGGTAGCCGATCCCGCCGACCAGCATCTCGCCCTCGCTGCCCGCGCCGATCCACGAGCTCGCGTCCCCCAGCGCGACGTCGATGCGCCCGAGCCACACCGAGCCCTTGCCGAACCACGTCGCCATCCCCTCGGGCGACGGCACGCTCACCCCGACGAGGCCGTTGTCCGCGACCGGACCGACGGCCAGGCCGAAGCCTTCGCCCCACGAATCGAGCAGCAGCTCGATCGGGGTCGAGAATTCGCCGCCGCCGTTGTTGCGGTGCACCAGCACGCGATCGGGGCCCGCGCGCGTGAACGCGTCGAGGTCGCCGTCGCCGTCGTGATCGGCGAGGGCGATGCCCACGTTCGCCGGCCGCTTCGAGCCGGGATTGCTCACCGCCTCGCGCAGGCCGCCATCACCCGTGCCCCGCAGCACCAGCAACCCGGCCACCGTGTCGAGGGCGACGACGTCGGGGTGACCGTCGCCGTCGACGTCGCCGACCGCGAATTGCAGCAGAAACCGCCCGACCGGGTGCTCGTGGATCGTCGCCGTCTCGGGGTCGATCACCACGATCGCCTCCGCTTCCGGGACCGCCGCCACCAGCTCCGGCGCGCCGTCGCCGGCGAGGTCGCTGGCGGCCAGCGCCGTCGCGTCGTCGGGCAACGCGATGTCCCGTCGTCGCGTCAGCTGCCCCGACTCGTCCGCCGCGAAGATCGCCAGCACCGGCGGGCGGCCCAGCGCGACCGCGACCGCGCCCGGCAGCGCCGCGATCGCCACCGGCTCCTGGCCGGTCAGAAACACCGTCGAGCGCGAGCCGTTGGGGCCCGAGCCCACGCTCAACAGCTCGCCGGTGCGATCGAGCACGACGTACTCGTCCTCGCCGTCGCCGTCGAGGTCGACCGCCACCGCGCCGTCGACCCTCGGCGCGATCCGCTGCCAGCGGCCGTCGTGGGCGCACAGCCGCGTCAGCGGGCCGCAGCGACCCTCCTCGTCGCCGCACGCCGCGACCGTCGCCGCGACCGCCAGGGCCACGAGCGTGACCAGTCGCCGCGCCCTGCCGGGGCCGGGTGAACCGCCATGCGGCCGCATGCCTGCCCGAGTCTACACGTCCGCCCGCGGCCGGTCGCCTGCGCGCGCCACGCTCGAACTCACTCGTCGACCGGCAGCATCACCGCGTACGTCCGCTCGCCCTCGAAATGGACGATCAGGCTCTCGAACGCCGGGCCCTCGGCGGGGCGGACGAACAGCACGAATTCGCCGTCCTGCCTGCCGGACCGGACCTCGTCGGTCCGGTAGCGCGCGCGGCAGTACTCGATCATCTCGGTGACGCTGTCGAAGCGGAGGATCGCGCCCGCCATGACCCGCATGTCGTCACCCTAACACCCCGCCTGGTCGCCCGGAAGCCGTCCGCGCCCGCCGACCGAGCATGGACTGTCCGCCAAGACATGTCCATTCGAACAGGTCACTCGGCGACCAGCCCCGGCGTCCACGCCGTCGCCGCGGCCTCGGCCGCCTCCTCGCCGGCGCCGGCCTGGAAGAACTGGATCCCCGTGTCCGGCCCGCAGATCCCCGCGCACGCCTGCGGGCGGGCATCGAGGTCGCGGCACGCTCGCCGGGACTCGCGGATGTAGCGGAGGCAGTCGCGCCCCACGTCCGCGTCGTAGTCCTCGCAGTTGTCGGCGAAGCCCTCGGGCGTCTGGACCCGCTCGTAGTACGACCGCTCGCAGTCGCCGACCGCCTCTCGCTCGCGGTCGGTGCACTGGCGGTTGAACTTGCACAGCCCGCGCTGCAGCCCGCGCCAGAAGGTCTCGGGCCCCCCGCTGCAGGCCGGCAGCAGCAGACAGACGACGACGAGCGCGCGCCTCATTCGCGCCTCACTATCGCCGCCGGCGCCGCCCGGCGTCAAGCCGCGGCGCCCGCTCGCTTCGCGTTGAGCCGGCGCCAGGGCGGCGGTACCCTGCCCCGCCGCCTCATGACCGAACCACACCTGCGTCCAGGTCACCGCGTCGTCGTCCGCGAGCTCGCCGAAGATCCGGCGCAGGCGATCGAGCACCTGTCCCTCGAGCCAGCCGAGCCGCCCGACCCGGCCACGCTCGGCCCGCGCGACGTGATCGTCGCCGTTCGCAGCGCCGCCGTCGGCTGGGTCGACCTGCTGATGACGAGCGGGCAGTACCAGCACGTCCCGCCGGTGCCGTACACGCCGGGCCTCGAGTACGCCGGCGAGGTCGTGTGGCTCGGCGCCGACGTCGCGCCCGAGCAGCTGCGGGTCGGCGACGCCGTGCTGGTCGACGGCCTCTTGACCGGGCCGCGCTCGCTCGGCGCCTATCAGCGCTGGGGCGGCTTCGCCGACCACGCCGTCGCGCCGGCCGAGGCCGTGCGCCGCCTGCCCGCCGGCCTCGACTTCGACCAGGGCTGCAACCTGCTCGGCAATTACGAGACCGCCTATCACTGCCTCGTCACCTGCGGCGGGCTGCAGGCCGGCGAGACCGTGCTGATCCACGGCGCCTCCGGCTCCACCGGCCTCGCCGCCGTCCACCTCGCCAAGCTGCTCGGCGCCACCGTCATCGCCACCGGCCGCTCCGACGCCAAGCTCGCCGCCGTGAAGGTCCAGGGCGCCGATCACGTGATCAATTGCAAGGACCCCGACGGCGGGTCCGGGGTGCGACGATTCCGCGACGAGGTCAAGGAGCTGACGGGCGGCCTCGGCGTCGACGTCGTCCACGACGGGGTCGGCGGCGACATCTCGCTCGAGAGCCTGCGCTGCGTGAAGTTCGGCGCCCGCTTCTTGATCGTCGGCTGGGCCGCCACGCCCGCGGTCGCCCGCGGCAAGGGCCTGCGCGGCGCCCCCAACGCCAACACGTTGCCGACCAATCTCATCATGATGAAGGGTCTCACCGTGCGCGGCTGCCCGACCGTCCTCTCGACATTGCACGATCCGTCGCTCCGCCGGCCGCGCCTCGCCGCGATCTTCCAGTGGGTCGAGGAGGGCCGGATCCGTCCCCTCGTCTCGCGGGTGTTCCCGCTGCCCGCCTTCAAGGAGGCGATGCTCGCCAAGTGGCGCGGCGAGATCGTCGGCGGCTGCGTGCTGCGGCCCTGACCGCGCAGGACCCGCTCCCGGCGAGCGCGGCGGAATCGACGCAGCAGCGGCCTCGGCCGTGAATGACGGCACACGTCGCACTCGTGGCATACCTCGTCGATTCCGCGACTTGCGCGGTAGGGTCGCGGTGTTACGGTCAGGGCATTCACCAGTGTGAATGGGGGTCTCACGGTCGTGCCCGTCGGCGGCTCGGCTCGCTGGTTCCGGCGCGACCGCGGATGAAGCGCCCGGGCCGCCAGGCGGCGCTCGAGGCCGTCGTCCTGGCGCCGGCTCGCGAGCGCGCGACCGTGCTCCGATCTCATCCAGGCAAATGTGACCGACGAGCCTTGCACTTCTCGCAATGCGGTGCATGCCCTCAGCGCCGCCGCCCTGGCGAACCGCCGGGCGGCACCAGACTCGAGAACGCATCACCCGAGAACAGGGAGACACTGACTCATGCGACGAACCAATCATGCCCACGCGTGGGCCATCGCGGGTGCGGCGCTGCTCGCCGCGAGCGCCACCGGAGCCTGCACCAACGAGCGCGAGCGGGTGGCCGAGCGCGCCCCTGTGCAGCAGGGCGAGCGGGCGCCCACGCCCGCGCCGCCGTCGACCAGCGTCGACACGGTCAAGGAGCACCCGCAGTGGTACTTCGACAAGCACGTGCGCGTGACCGGCGAGGTCGACGAGGTCTACAGCGACCGCGCGTTCAAGCTCGAGGGCACCGGCTGGGCCTTCGACGACGACATCACCGTCCTGATGAAGAAGCCGATGGACGCGGCCTCCGGCGGCGCGCTGAAGGAGGACGACGAGCTGATCGTCGACGGCACCGTGCGTCGCTTCGTCGTCGCCGACGTCGAGCGCGACCTCGGCTGGGACCTCTCGCCCGAGATCGAGATCAAGCTCAAGGAGCGGCCGGTGCTGATCGCCAACACGGTGCGCAAGGTCGGCCCGCCGCAGCAGGCGGACGAGAAGACCGCCGCCGCCGAGCCGCAGGGCGAGGTCGACACGGTCGACGAGATCGTCGCCGTCAACGACCCCAAGCAGCTCACCGGCAAGGAGGTCGACCTCGGCCGCGAGACGGTGCAGGCGGTCGCGGGCAAGGGCTTCTGGGTCGGTCCGACGGCCGCAGCCAAGGTGTTCGTGCTGCCGACGATGATGCCGAAGGACGTCGCCGTCGGCGACGTGGTCACCGTGTCGGGCACCATGCGCGAGATCCCGGCCAACGCGCTCGAGACGTGGGAGCTGCCCAAGGACATGGCCGACGACCTCGGCAAGGTCGTCTACATCGAGGCCGTCACGGTCCGCGAGGTCCAACCGGACGACCAGCGCCGCAACTGAGCCGCGCTCGCGGGCGCCGGAGCGACCATGCCCTCGCCTGATTCGCCGCCGCTGCACACCCCCGACGGACGCTACATCGTCGTCCGCGGGCGGCTGTGGCGCGCGGCGAACCCGTATTTGTCCGCGGCGACCCGCGCCGAGCTGGTGCGGGCGTTGATGGCCGCGCGGCGCGACATGAAGGCGGCCCGCGCGGCCAATGACGCCGACGCGCTGCACAGCGCCCGCGCCCGCGTGCACGCGGCCAAGGTCGCTCTCGGCGAGCGCGGGCCGGTGTGGTGGACCGACGGCGCGCCCGACCTCGGGCGCCGCAAAGTCGCCGATACGCACTACGCCGAGTGGTACAGCGGCCTGCGATCGTCGCTTGCACGCCCGCCAGGTCCGCCTATACCCCTATCAGGAGTAAGATAGGACATGATGAACAATCGCCATCGATTCGCCCTCGCCTTCGCCTTCATCCTCGGCGCCGGCATGGCCGCCTGCGGCGACGACGACAGCGGCGCCACCAACCTCGAGATCGGCGCCAGCTGCAAGTCGTACTGCGACAAGGCCCGCGAGTGCGACGAGGACGTCTCGACCGACGAGTGCGTCGACGATTGCAAGAGCCGGATCGGCGACTGCATGGCCGACGAGCAGCGCAGCACGCTCGACGACCTCGACTCGTGCGCCAGCAACTCGTGCGGTGAATTCCCGGCCTGCACCATCGGAGCGGGGTTGCAATGCACGTTCGGTCTATGAGCCCCGGGCCGGGCGACCCGACCCGACCGGACGAGCAGCCCACCCCGCCGCGGCGCGACGAGCCGAGCCCGCCGCCGCGCGAGGACCCGACCCCGCCGAGCCCGCCGGAGATCCAGCCGCCGCCCACGGAGCCGCCGCGGATCGACCCCCCGCCGGACCAGCCGCCCTTCGAGGACCCCCCACCCATCATCGCCGGAGCACCCCATGCCCGTGTCCGCATCCCCTGATCCGCACGACCCGCTGGCGCCCCGCGTGGACGACCCGTGGTTCTATCGCTGGTGGCGCCGCCGGCCGCGGTCGGCGTATCGCCGGCCGCTGCGGATCTCCGCCGCGATGATCCTCGTCGCCCTGGTCGCGCTCGTGGTGGTGATATTGCTGCGCTCGCCGTGAATCGTCGCGCGCCGCGGGCGCTGTGCACATTTGCGCGTGCGATCGTCGCCGACCGGTGGCATGCCAATGCGCATGACACAGGACGATTCCGACACAGCCGTGGGTCCGATGCCCACCCCCCCCGCGCGCACCGGCGTCTGTTGGGGCTCGATCTTCGCGGGCACCCTGATCGCCGTGGGCGCGTGGCTCCTCCTCCACCTGCTCGGCATGGGCATCGGCCTGGCGTCGATCCAGCCGCACCACCCGGGCTCGCTGCGCAGCGTCGGCATCGGCGCGGGGGTGTGGACGATGATCGCCCCGCTCCTCGCCCTGTTCGTCGGCGGGCTCGCGGCCGGCAAGCTCGCCGGTCCGCTCGACAAGGCCGGTGGCGCCATTCACGGCGCCGTCGTGTGGGCGCTCGCCACCGTCGCCTCGATCACGCTGTTGTGGATGGCGCTCACCGCGGTCCTCAGCGGCGCGGTCGCGGCCGGCAGCAGCGTCGCCTCGGCCACCGCCGGGGGCGCGGCCGCGGCCGTCAGCGCCGGCGCGACCGGCGAAATCGGCGAGATGGGCTTCGAATCGCTGGGCCTGTCGACCGACGATCTCCTCGCCCCGGTCAATCGCCGCCTCCAATCCGAGGGCAAGCCGCCCGTCACCACCGACCAGCTGGTCGCCTCGGCCAAGAAGGCCCTGCAAACCTCGGTCCGCCAGGGTCGCCTCGATCGCCAGTCCGTCGTCGACGCCCTGGCCGAGAACACCGCGCTGACCCCGGCCGAGTCCGCCGAGATCGCCGACCGGATCGTCGGAGCCTACGACAATCGCGTCACCGAGCTCGGCCACACCGCCAAGACGAAGGCGCTCGAGGCCGCCGAGGGCACCGGCAAGGCGCTGCTCGGCCTGTCGCTGGCGATGCTGCTCGGCCTCGGCGCGGCCGTCGGCGGCGCGCTGGTCAGCGTGCGTCGAGGCGAGCGCCTGCGCGTCGCCCGTCGCACCTACCCGCGCGTCGATTGACGCGAGACCGAAAGTCGAGACAGGCGAATCACCGGCGGGGGTCCGAGGACCCCACACCGGTGATTCGCCTGTCGTATCGCAGAGTGATGGTTGGAGTGGATGGGAATCGTTCAGCGCGCGGGCCTCACGGCGACGGCGGGGTCGGCGGCGGCGGCGGCGTGGGCTCCGGGGTCGGCGGCGGCTTCTTCGGCTTCGGCTTCGGATCGGGCTTGGGCTCCGGATCCGGCGCGGGCGGCGTGGGGCTGGTGTCGGGCGTCGCGGTCTTGTCGGTGCCCTTCTCGCCCGCCGCAGCCTGTGCGCTGGCGGCGGTCGCCGTCATCATGGCGATCCCGAGCAGGGATGCGAGGATTCGAATTCGAGGACGATGTTGCATGAATGCCCTTTCTCGCCGTCGAGCATAACCGTGACGGGCCACCGCGCAAATGCGCCGGATGCGTATACACGCGACGGGCACGGCGATCGGACCCGCATTGTGCTCGATCTCGCAAGCGCCGGCGACGCCCCCCGCGATTGATTACGGGCCCGGGACCTCGCTGCGGCACTGGTTGTCGAGGCAGACCGCGACGATCGAGGCGTTGTCGGCGGTCGCGTCGCCGTCCTCCGCCTCCGTCGCCTCCGGCGCGCAGTCGCAGAACGGCTCGAACATGCACGGGGCCTCGGCCTCGTTGTATGCCTCGACCGAGGCGAGGTTGACCGCGAACGCGGCGACCGTGCCGCAGCAATCGGTCTGGTGGAACACGACCGCGCAATCGTCGTCGCTCTGGCACGATTTGTCGACGCCCGGCGCCTGCAGCGGGGCCGCCTCGCACGCCTCGGGGCCGCCGGTCGACGACAGCAGCCCGGTCGACGTCGAGAGCCCCGCTTCGCCCGTCGTCGAGCCCTCCGTCACGAACTCCTCCGTCGTCCCGGGCCCGGTCACCGTCGCCGAGATCTCCGAGGTGCTCGTCGTGCTCGGTGGGTCCGTGTCGGCCGCGGTCGTCGTCTGCCCCTGGGTCAGCGGACCGTCCGTCGATGGCGTCCCGGCCGAGGTCTGTCCCTCGGTCGCGCTCGCGCTCCCGGTCGCGCCGTCCGTGTCCGAGGCCGAGTCCACGTTCGGGTCACCGAGGTTCTTGGTCGAGAGCTGACAGGCGGCGAGCGCGAGCGCGAGGGCGGGGACAATGTTGCGAAGCGTAGTGTGCATGGTGACCCGTGAATGTCCGACCGCCGGCGGGATCGTTGGTCCGCGCCGCCGAGTCACATGTCCCGCAGGACATGTGTCCTCAGGGCGCGCCGCAGGCCTTGCGCACCCGCTCGGCCGACAGCGAGCCCGGGTGGGCGCGCAGGAACTCGGTCGCCGCCGCTGCGCCCTCGCGCTCGCGGCCGCCGGCGCACAGCGCCACCGCGCGCAACGCCGCCGCCTCCTCGCGCAGCGCGCCCGCGGGGAAGCGCCCCTCGTACTCGTCGATCCGCGCCAGCGCCTGCGCGGTCGCGCCGGCCGCGAGCGAATCGTTGATCGCACGCATCGCCGCCAATTCGTGCACCAGCGCGTCGCCCTCCCCGTGCACCGCCGGCGCATTCGCGGGAGCCGCCTGCCGCTCGCCGGGCGCCGGATCGCCGGCCGGCGCGAGCGACGGCGGGATCGTGCCCGCTTCGCGCGTCTCGCCGACCCTCGGATCGCGCCGCTGCGAGCCCGTCGATTCGCGCGCGGTCGGCCGCTGCAGCGGCGGCTCCGTCGGCGGCGCGGGCTCGGGTGCGACGCTCGCGGTCGTCGCCTCCGCGGTCGTCGCCTCCGCGGGCGCGCCTGGCCGCGAGCGCGGCGTCACCGACGCTCCGGACGACCCGTCCGCGGCGTGCAGCGCCGCCGCCGAGCCGGCCGCCCCCGCGTCGGCGTCGAGGCGCCGCGGCGAGATCTTGATCGCCAGCGCGACCGCGGCCGCGACCAGCCCGACCACCGCCACGCCGACCCAGTGGCGTGAATCGATGCGCCGCCGCAATGGCAACACCTGCGCCGCTTCGGTCGCGGCCGCGCTGCGGCGCACCGCCGCCAGCAGGCGCTCGGTCGCGGCCGGCGACGGCCCGGCGTCGCGGCGGTAGGCGGCCAACAATTCGCGGGCCTGCGGATCGAGCTCGTCAGCCATGGGGACCTCCGGCCGCGCCGCCGTGCAGCGCCGCGACGAAGGCGGCGAAACGGGCCCTCGCCGCGCGCAGGCGCGTGTACACGGTGTTGACATTGAGGTCGAGCGCGGCCCCGACCTCGTGCGCGCGCAGCCCCTCGATCTCGAACAGCTCGAACACCACCCGCTGCTCGGGGGTCAGCGTCGCCAGGAATCGCGCCACCGTCGCCGCCGCCTGCGAGCGCTCGAGCCACTCGCCCGGCCCCTCCGCCGGCCCCGGCTCCGGCGCCTCGGCGTGCCGCCGCTGCCGCCGCAGATCGCCGCGCCGGCGGTTGCTCGCGATCCCGCGGGTGATCGCATACAGCCAGGTGGTGATCGCCGCGCTGCCGTCGAACTGCGGCAGGCGCCGCAGGACCACCAGGAACACCTCGTGGGCCGCGTCCTCGATCTCCGGCTCGGGCACCCCGAGGCGCCGCAGGTTGCGCCACACGAAGCCGACGTGCTCGCGGTAGACCGCCTCGAATTCGCGATCCGCGGCGGACGTCTGGGCGGACGGATCCTGGGCGAGCGGCCCTGGCATGGCGGCGGCGATCATGCGCGCAGGCGTTCATGTCCGCGCCCCGGGAAAATCGTTGGCCCCCCGCTCACGGCAGGCGCACCTCGAGCCCCGCGGTCCCCGCGACCCCCACCGGCGACGTGCAGCAGATGGCCCCGCGGCCCGTGACCTCGAAGCGCACGCGCGTCAGCATCACCAGCAGCTCGGCCGAGGCCGTCAGCGCCACCCGCGGCGCCACCCGCACGTGCAGGCCCGGCCCCGCGCTGGCCGCCGCCCACGCGGAGGTCGCCCGGCGCGACGCCATCAGCTCGCCGATCCCGCGCCCGCGCAGCGCCCCGACCTCGACGCCCGCGCACAGCGGCGCCTCGACCCGGCCCTTGCCGACGATCCCGCACGCGCGCACGCCCGTGGCCGCCAGCCACATGCGCCCGCCCACGCGCTCGTCGCCCGCGGCCGGGAAATCGCGCGGCAGCCAGAAGCTCTGGCTCAGCAGCACCGCCCAGCGCCGCCCCCGCACGCCCGCGGCCGCCCGCAGCAGCGCCGTGGGCCCCGGCAGGGCCCCCGCGCCGACGCCCACCCCGAGGCCCAGCGTGGCCCGCAGCGCGCGAGGCGGCCGCTTCGCGGGCCCGGGCGCGGGCGCAGCAGGCGGCTCGGGCTCGCGGTCCACCGCCGGCAGCTCGGGCTCGAGCTCGCCCGCGTCGACCTCCGGCACCGGCGGCGGGACCTGAGGCGCCGGCAGCAGCCCTTCTTGCACCCCGGGCCCCGGTGCCGGCCCTTCTTGCGATCCGGGCGCCGGCGGCAGCCCTTCTTGCACCCCGGGCGCCGGTGTCGGTCCGCCTTGCAGCCCGGGCGCCGCGGCGATGGCCGTCAGCAGCGCCGCGGCCTCGGCCAGGGCCTCGCAGCGGTCGCCCTCGAGGCTGCGCCGGCCCTGTCCTTCGGGGCTGGTGATCGTCGCGTCGAGCCGCCAGCGCCCGCCCGGCAGCGACTCGACGCGCAACGTCACCTGCGCCGCCCCGCCCGTCCCGGCCGGCGCGCGGGCCAGCAGCCCCGCGATCTGCGCGCGCACGGCCGCCTCGTCGGGACAGCCCGCCGGCGCCTCCCAGCGGACCTCCGGCATCGTCGGCGCGGGCGCGGACCCTGGCGCGAGGAGCAGAGCGGCGCACGTCGCGAGCGCGAGCATCGGCGGCGCAGACTAGCCCGCCTCGCCCGAAACCCCAACCCCGAAGATGGACCGTCGACCACGTGTGAACCCGCGCCGGATCGGTCCAGACAATGCGGACCCTCGACTCACGCCAATGCCGGGCCCGCCGCGCGACAATCATGCGAGTCGCAATCACGACAGCGTCGCCGCGCCGGCGATGAATGTCGCCTCACGCCGCGATCGCGGCCGCGCGATGGACAGCGCGGGCGTCCCTGGCCGATGCTCGCTCGCATGCCCTCGACTCTCCCTGTCCCTTCGACCATCCTCCGCCGCGCCGCGACGCTGACCGTGTGCGGCCTGCTCGCCTGCGGTGACAGCGGGTCCGGCAGCTCCGACGCCGCCACCGGCAGCAGCACCGGCGCCCTCGACCCCGGCACCGGCACCGACGATCCCACCGGCACCACGACCGGCGGACCCGCGGTGTGCGGCGACAGCGTGCTCGCCGGCGACGAGGCGTGCGACGACGGCCCCGACAACGGCGTCGGCGGCAAGTGCAGGACCGACTGCAGCGGCCTTTACGTCGCCTCGGTCGCGGGCGACGCGATCCCGTTCGACGAGGGGCCGGACGGGCGGGTCGTCGGCGCCACCGTCTCGATCCTCGAGTTCCCCGAGCGCAGCCTGGTCACCGGCGCCGACGGCAAGTTCGAGTTCACCGACCTCCCGGTCGGCGCCGACATCACGCTGGTGATGGAGCACCCCGACTATCACCCGATCCAGACCGGCACCCACGTGCTGCCGGAGGAGGGCCTGCAGCGGCTCACGTTTCAGGCGGTCAAGCACGGCATCTACCAGGCCCTCGCCGCCATCGTCATGGTCACCCCCGACGAGACGCAATACTGTCAGATGGTGACGACCGTGACGCGCGTCGGCAAATCGATCTACGACCCGGGCGCGCACGGCGAGGCCGACGTGACCGTCACCCTCGATCCGCCGCTGCCGGCCGAGAACGGCCCGATCTACTTCAACGCCGACGTCATCCCCGAGCCCGGCCTCACTGAGACCAGCGACGACGGCGGCGTGCTGTTCGTCCAGGTGCCGCCCGGCGAATACACCTGGACCGCCAGCAAGGAAGGCGCCGAGTTCCGCCAGGTCCGCATGAAGTGCCGGGTCGGCTGGCTGATCAACGCGTCGCCGCCGTGGGGCCTGCAGCGGCTGTGAGCGGCCGCGGCGACGCTGCCGCCATTCGCGACGGCCTCGCGGGGTCGTAGCATTGCCCGCCACCCCGAGGTCACCGACCCCCGCGCGAGCGACCACGCCCCACTGCGAGCGCCGCAAATCGCCCTCGATTTCTTGGACACACATCCTGGAGCACGCCCGCCGCCGGACCTCGTGTCCCCGCCCGGCCTGTGCCATCCTCGCCTGGCGTGCCGCACCTGCGTCGCCTCGTCCCGCTCGCGCTCGTCTCGGCCCTCCTCGGCGGAGCGGCCTGCGACCGCCCGGACGCCCCGGCGACCACCGGCGCCGCGGCGGCCCCCGCGGACCCGTGGACGTCCGCGGCCGTCGCCTCGCTCGGCGAGCGCGCCGCGCTGGTCGCGGTCGTGCGCCTGCAGGCCTGGCCGGCCGTCAGCGCTCACCTGGCGCCGCTCGTGCAGCAGCTCGGCGCCTCGGCGCCCCCGCGCGCGGCGCTGCTGCTGGCCGGCGATTTATCTGTCTTTTTGCACATGCTCTTCGGGCCAGCCTCACCCGCCGGCCCGGGCCTGACCGGCCTCGATCCCGCGCGGCCGGTCGTCCTCGCGCTCGACGAGCCGGGCCTGCTCGCCCCGCCCGGCCTGCTCGCCGCCGAGCTGGCGCACAGCCCCGGATCGCTGCCGGGGCTGCGGCACGAGCTCGTGCTCCCGGCCCTCGATCCGTCCGGCCTCGCCGACGGCCTCGCGCGCTGGTTCGACGCGCTCGGGCGTTCGGAGCCGGCACTGGCCGCGACCCCGGGCGCACGCGCGTGGGTGACCGGGCCGGGCGACCTCGTCGCCGTCGTCGCCGGGGCCGACGCCGTCCGCGTCGTCGGCCTGCAGCGAGCGCTGGCCCCCGGCGGGACGCCGATCGAGAGCGTCCCGCCGGCGCTCCGCGGCGAGCTGTTGCGGCCGGCCGCGCCGCCCTCGACCGGCGCCTGGCCGGCCCACGCCGGCCGCGAGCCGCTGACCGTGCTGCTGCGGCCGCGCGTGCTGCCGGCCCTGCTGCAGTGGCAGCGCGCCCGCGAGGCCGCCGACGCGCTCGCCCGCACCCCCTTCGTCGAGGGCGCCCAGCTGCGCCGCGCCGCGCTCGCCAACCAGTTGCGCTGCGAGCAGGCCCTCGGCGACGGCGTCGTCGACCTCGAGAGCTGGCTGCTGTCGGTCGCCGACGACCCGCACGGCCTGCGCCTGCGCCTCGCCGCCGGGCTCACCGCCACCGGCGCGCAGGCCCTCGGCCCGCCGTCGACCCGCGATCCGCTGGCGCTGCGCGTCCCCGCGATCGCCAGCGCCGTCGTGCGCCTCGACCTCGCCGACGATCCGTCCGGCGCTCCGCCCGGCGACACCAGCCCGCTCGAGGTGCTGAAGCGCTGCGCAGATGTCCTTCCCGCCATGTCCCTGGGGACACCCCTGTCCGCGCTCCGGCGCTCGCGCGCCACGCTCCCGCCGGCCGTCACCGCGCAGCTGGCGATCACCAGCCTCGACGTCGACGGACCCCGCGCCGCCCTCGCCCTCGACCTGGCGGCGACGACCGACCTCACCAGGTTCCAGAGCGTCGCCCAGCAGGTCGTCACCGGCCTCGCCCGCGAGTTCGAGCTGCACGCCGTGCCCGCGGGCGATCGCCAGCGCGTGCTCGTCGGCGCCGGCGTCGATCCGCGCGCCGTGTTCGCCGACGCCACCGTCCCCGTCGGCCTCCTCGCCGCGCGGGTCGACCTCGCCGCCGTCCTGCCGCTGCTCCGCGCGCTCGCGCCCGACCTCGCCGCCGCCCTCTCGCCCCACCGCCGCGCCGCCTTCGACCTCGCGCGCGTCGGCTCGCACCTGCGCGGCGAGCTCGTGCTCGGCGACGGCGAGCCCGCGGCGACGCCCCCCGCCGACGTGGCGGAGCCGCCGGCCCCTCCGCCCGCGCCGCCGCCGTCGTCCGGCGTCGTCTGTGCCCGCTCCTTCGTGGCCCAGGCCATCGACCTGCTCGATCGGGCCCGCCCGCCCGCGGTCGCGCCCTCGGGCCCGGCGCTCGATCAGCAGCTCGCCGCCCTCGAGCCGAACCTGCACTGCGTCGAGTCCGATCCCGCGACCGCCGCCCACGCCCCGGCCCTGCGGCGCATGCTGCCGCTGGCGCTCGCCGACCTGCTCGCCGACGAGCTTCGCCCCGGCGAGGGCGCGCGCGCGCTCGCCGGCGCGTGCGAGGCCGGCGACCCGATCGCCTGCCGGCGGCGGGTCGAGCTCGCGGCCTTGCCCGACGTCGCGCTGCCCGAGCTACACTCGAACTGTCCCGCCCACCACGCCCGCTACGCCCACCGCCTCGCCCTCGCCGGCGACCGGCTCGCGCTCGACGATCGACCCGTCGGCGACCTCGCCGAGCTGACGCAGCGCCTGGCCGCGCTCGCCGAGGCGAAGGACGCCAACGGCGGCCTCCTCGCGGAGGCCAACCTCGCGCTGGCGATCGACGCCAGCACCCCGTTCGCCGCGCTGCGTCCGCTGCTCGCCGCCCTCGCGCAGCAGCGCACCATCCGCCTCGGCATCCTCGCCAGCCACGACCGCGACGGCACGGGGACCTACGCGATCCCCATGGTCACCCCGCAGATCGCCGCGAGCCTGCCCGCGTCCTCGCAGCAGGCGCCGCTGTCGCCGAACCTGCGCGTCGGCGCCCTCGTGCTCGCCGGCGACGGCGACGCCCTGCGCATGCGCACCGGCACGACCGCGCTCGGGCTCTATCCCTACCTCCACGCCACGACGATCGAGGTCGACGCGCGCGAGCGGCCCGACAACGGCCTGCCGCCGCTCGTCACCGCCACCGAGGCGACCCCGTGGTCGACCGTCGCCGTCGCCCTCGCCGGCACCTGCAGCCCGCACGTCCTCGCCGAGGCCGCCGACGTGCAGGCCCAGCTCGGCCCGCCCGATCGCAGCGTGTCGATCCTGTGGGACCCCCACGGCCCCAAACCGCTGTCGGTCGCGCCGAAGGTGCGCGGCCCCAACAACATCAACTCCGGCCTGTTCAGGGCCAAGCCCCGCGTCGAGTACTGCTACGGCCGCGCCCTCGCCGACCAGCCCACGCTCGCCGGCAAGGTCGTCGTCGAGTTCGCGGTCTCGGCCGCGGGCGAGCTCGGCGCCGTGACGATCGCGTCCTCGACGCTGAAGCACCCGGAGGTCGAGCGCTGCATCGTCGACGCGATCGCGCGCCACACCTCCTGGTCCTCGGCCGACAGCGACGCGGTCATCCGCTGGCAGTTCGACTTCACGCGCCGCTGACCGCATGTCCCCCAGGACAGATATCTCGGCGGCTCGCGGGCGCGGCCGGTGCGCGCGGTCGTCAAGGGCGACCCGCTCGACGCCGGCGCGCTCGCGGCGGCGACGCCCGGGCCCGGCGCGGTGATGTTCGCCATTGCCCGCCGCCGCGCGAGCGGCGACCCGTGTGGCTCGTGCTCCCCCACGCGTGCATCCTCGCCGCGCGGATCGCCTCGGACCGCGCCCGCCTCCACGAGGAGCCCGCGAGGACATGTCCGTTTCGACATGACCTGAAGCGCAGCACTCGCAACGGCCGCGACCGCTTGGCCTCGGCGACCAGGGCGGCGATCAGCGGCGGCACGCGCATGGCAGGCTGCCCGTCGCGCCGGACGCCGCCAGCAATTCGGTCGAGGTCGAGACCGCGCCGGGGCCTTGCGGCCACGCTGGGCGCCTGTGACCCCGCCAGGACTCGCGCGGGCCCCCGCCGCCGGCCACCAGGCCTTCGCATAGAGTGCCCCCATGTTCGCTCGCCTTCGCTTCGGCCATGGTCTCCCGCTCGCGCTGGCGGGCCTCGCAACCGCGTTTCCGGCGATCGCCGCGGCCTTGCCGGCCTTCCCCGGCGCCGAGGGGTTCGCCGCCGAGATCACCGGAGGTCGCGGAGGACAGGTCCTTCGGGTCACCTCGCTCGCCGAGTCGGGCCCGGGCAGCTTGAGGGAGGCGCTCGAGACCCCGGGCCCGCGGATCATCGTCTTCGAGGTCAGCGGCGTCATCGATCTCGGCGAGCCGAACACCGACGACATCTTCGACGAGAGCGACGGCAACAACGTCCTCACGATCCCCGAGGGCGACGTCACCATCGCCGGCCAGACCGCGCCCGGGGCCGGCATCACCATCCGCGGCCGCCTCTATGCCGCGTACGACGAGGGCGTCGGCAACATCATCGTCCGCCACCTGCGGATCCGTCCGCCGGCGTGGCCCGGCGGCGGCGACGGCGGCGAGCAGTACGACGCGCTGCGCTTCTCGGTCAACGCCGAGGTCCTCGTCGACCACGTCACCGTCTCCGGCGGCGTCGACGAGTGCGTCGACCTCTACGAGGGCCGCGACATCACCTTCCAGTGGTCGACCGTCGAGGAGGCCGCGGACGAGGGCCATCCGGAGGGCGCGCACAACTACGGCCTGCTCAATTACGGCGGGCGCACGAGCGTGCACCACAGCCTGTTCGCCCACAACCGCAACCGCAACCCCGCGCTCGCCACCGGGCCCTCGGAGTCGATCAACAACACCGCGTACAACGTGCGCCACGGCTTCGTCAATCACAACGACGCCAGCGGCGAGATCACCGTCGTCGGCAACACCTTCATTCAGGGCCCGAACGACTCCCTGATCCCGCTGTTCTTCGACGGCGGCGAAGGCGTGCAGTATTGGCTGGCCGACAACGCCGTCGACGACCCCGGCGAATTCAGCGGCGTGATCGACGACCCGTGGACCGAGGCCTACTTCGACAACATCGGCGCCTCCGACGCCGTCCGCGCCGGCGGCCCCTTCACCTTCGACGGCGGATTCTACCTCCCCGTCGGCGTGCAGCCCGCCGCCGAAGCCCACGCCGACGTGCTCGCCTGCGCCGGCGCCTTCCCGCGCGACGCCGGCACCCTGCGCGTGCTGCAGGAGCTCGCCGACCGCGGCGGCGACTGGGGCGCCAAGTACCCCGCCGACCTGCTCGCGGGCCTGTCCCCGGGGACAGCTCCGGCCGACGGCGACCACGACGGCATGCCCGACGCGTGGGAGAGCGACCACGGCCTCGACCCGGCCGACGGCGACGACCACGCGACCGTCATGCCCTCCGGCTACACCGCGATCGAGGAGTACATCAACGAGCGCGCCGACATGATCGCCTGCGGCGCGCCCGACCCCGGCGACACCACCGGCGACGACACCACCGGCACCACCGGCAGCGACCCCACCGGCAGCGACCCCACCGGCAGCGACCCCACCGGCGGCCCGACCTCGGGCGACGCTCCGACCACCGGCGGCTCTGCCGGTGATACTTCTGGACAGGTCGAAGAGACCATGTCCCCGGGGACATCCGATGGCCCCGGCCCGGGCGGGGCCAGCGACACCACCGGCGCCGGCCAGACCGACGCCGGCGGCTGCGCCTGCCGCAGCGGCGGACCCGGCCCGGCCGACGCGTGGTGGGCCGCCCTGTTGCTGCCGCTGCTCCGTCGCCGCCGCCGCTGACGCACCCGCCGCGCGAAGCGAACCTGGCCTTGCAGACAGGTCGCGGCGGCGCTGCGCCGAGCGTGCGCGTCGGTGCGTCGTGGCGCTCGCGGTCGCCGCGCTGCGCTGGCCCGGGCGGGTTCGCCGGCGACGACGTCCACTTCCACGCCCGCGGCCACGAGGCCGTCGCCCTCGCCGACGGCTACGAGTCCGGCCAGGCGAGCCGCTGCGGTTGACCACGCCCGACCGTCACCGCCCCGTCGACCGCCCGTGTAGCGGCGACCCGCGCCGTCCGAGCATGCACCCGGGGCGACGCCCTCAGTCCTCCCATTCGTAGCCGCCGCTGCCCTGGCGCTTGCTCCCCTTGCTCGACTTCTCGCCGTATCCGACGATGGCGAGATCGGTGTCGGAGCTCCACTTGTAGCCGATCGCGTCGCCCCCCGTCAGCTTCTTGTGCCCACAATTCTTCGTGAGGCCGATGTTGACCGCGCCGTTGCCGTAGCTGTTGCGGCCGTAGTTGACGATGTCGCTGACGTGGTTGAGGAAGTTGTCGTCCACGTAGCTCGAGCAGAACCTCCCCGAAGGGAACGTGACGGTGACTCCTCCGATCACGATCGTCGTGCTTTGACCGGCCTTCAGGGCAATTGCCTCGGGTGTATCCCACATAATGATCCTCCCCGCGTGACCGTGCAGCGGCTGCGGGGTGGTTGGCATAGCATGCGCCCATCCGGGCCAGGGGCCGCGTGGGCACTCGAATTCGAGACAATACCAGGGGGCTGTCGGTGGGGGGACACGATCGCCCGGAGCGCGGCCGCGCGGTGCGGAGATTCGCGCCGGCGCCATGGACATCGCGGTCGAGTGCGCGCCCGCGCACCCGTCGCGCGCTCACAGGAAATCGCAGCCGACGAAGCTCTCCGGCGCGCCGACCGTGATCGTCACCTCGGCGCAATCGACCGGCTCGTACCAATCGATGCCCGGCCCTTGCTGACAGCGGCCGCACGCGAACGCTGCCGCCGGGAACGCCAGCGGCCAGTCGTGCACCGCGTCGCCCCAGTCCTCGCCGTCGCGCCAGATCACCGCGTATTGCTCGGCCAGGCCGATCAGGCCGCCGATCGCCTCGAACCCGACCACGCCCTCGGGGATCTCGCGCTCCGCCGGCCACATCATCAGCATGCCGAAGGCGATCCGCTGGCCCACGCCCTCCTTGTTGAGCGGGCTCAAGGCCACGTCGGGCGGTGCCTCGCCGGCGATCGAGACCATGAACTCGCCGCCGCCGGCGCGGCCGTCGCCGTACTTGAACATGCTGGCGAGCCCGGCCGTGCGCACCAGCCACACCACCGCCACCGTCGCCTCGGCCGGCACGTCCTCGCCCGCGACCTGACCCGCGAACTCGAACACCGGCCCGCCCTCGGTCTCCGTCGCCGTCGCGCCCTCGGTCGTCACCGCCGCGTCGGGCGCCGCGCAGCCCGCCGCGGCCACCAGCCAGGCGAGCACAATCGTTCGAGCACACCTCGCCATCCCCGCAAGGGTGCCCGCCTCCCCGACCCCGGCAAGTGCCGCGCGTCACAGCCCGGCCCCGGCGGGCTCGACTGTGCTCATTCCCGAAAGGACATGTCTACCAGGACATGCCCATTCCAACACATCATCGCGCCTCACCCGAGCGCGAGCGGGCTCTTGCAGTACGTCGGGTTGCCGAACGTCTTCGCCTCGATCCCCATCGCGTTCATGCAGCCCGACCACAGGTCGTTGTGGGCCCGGTCGCCGGGGACCTGCAGCCAGCGCCCCGTCTTCACCGCCCCGCCGGCCTTGCCCGCGAGGACGTACGGGATCTCGTGGCGGTCGTGGTCGTTGCCCTTCTGGTGCTCGTTGACCCAGATGAGCAGCGTATTGTCGAGCACCGTCCCGTCGCCCTCCGGCATCGACTTCAGCTTCTCGATCAGGTACGCGAACTGTTCGCAGTACCAGGTGTTGATCACCGTCAGCTTCTCCTGCGCGTCGAGGTCGCCGTCGCCGCGGTGGGCCAGCTCGTGGTGGCCCTCGGGGATGTCGAGCCACGGGAACGGCTTCGCCGTGGCCGAGTTCGTCCACATGATCGAGGCCACGCGGGTGAGGTCGCAGGCCAGCGCCATCGCCAGCAGGTCCATCTGCAGCTTGCCGGTCTTGGGGATGTTGGCGACCTTGAGCGGGTCCGCGACCGCGCCGAGCATCGGCGGCTCGCACGCGCCGCCGACGTTGCCGCCGGTCTCGAGCCGCATCTCGATGTCGCGCACCGCCGCCAGGTGGGCCTCGAGCTTGATCCTGTCGGCCGCGCCGACCTTCTTCACCAGGCGCTGGTAATCGGCGGCCACCGCGTCGAGCACGATCTTGCGCTCGGCGATCCTGCGCATCTGCGCCTCCGGGTCGCCCTCGAGGTCGGCGAAGATCCGGTTGAACGCCGCCGTGGGGTCGTTCTCCGGCGGGATCGGCTGGGCCGGGCCGCGGTAGGAGATCCGCGAGCCGACGTTGGCGCCGTAGACGTAGACCCCGAACTCGAGCGAGCGGAACTTGGTCTGGTCGCCGACGACGTCGGCGATCGCCTGGTCGACCGAGATGCCGTCGGCCCAGCCGGCCGACAGACCGGCGTCGCCGGGGAAGTCGCCCTCCTGCAATTCGGTGGCCGTCAGCGATTGCCCGGTGCCCTTCTGGTGCGCGTCGCCGGGGCCCTTGTAGGCCGACAGCTCGTCGATCCCGTCGAGCACGACGATGTCCTGCTTGTGCGGATCGAGCGGTTGCAAGATCCGCGGCAGCGTGAACGACGACTCGCTGCCGCTCGGCCGCCAGTGCTGCATGATCGTGCCGTTCGGCGTCCAGAACACCACGAAGCGCTTGGGCACGCCGCCGCTGCCGCGGAACTGCTGCGGCTTGCTGGCGAGGTCGGCGTTGCAACCTCCCATGATGTCGAGGAGGGGCAGCGCCAGGCAAGCGCCGCCGGCGCCCTTGAGCATGGCGCGACGGGACAGGGTGGAATTCTTCACGACGACTCTCCTTCGCCCTCGGGGGCGCGGCGGTACAGGAACGCATCGGTCTGGGTGAGGTGAATGATGAGATCGCGGATCCTGCGGCCCGATCCGGCGAACGCCGCGGTCAGCTCGGCCAGGGTGCACGCGTCGGCCTCGGACTCGGCGCGGCCGTAGCCGTAGCGGAACCATTGCAGGGTCATGCAGGACTCGACCTCGGGCGATTCGACGAGCATCGCCGCCAGCTCCGGCACGCCGTCGAACTTGCCCCGCGTGCTCCCGCCGATGATCTCGCCGGTGGCGTCGATCGGCTGCCCGGCCTCGCTGGCGCGGAAGCGCCCGGCCCCGTCGAAGTGCTCGAAGCCGAAGCCGATCGGGTCCATCATGTCGTGACAGCCCGAGCAGCTGGGATCGACGGAGTGCTGCTTGAAGCGCTCGCGCGTCGGCAGCGTCGGGTCGACCTCGGGCGGCGTGATGTCGACGTCGTCGGGCGGCGGCGGCACGGTCTGGCACAGCAGCCGCTCGCGCACGAACTTGCCGCGGTGGATCGGCGAGGTCTGATTGGGCTTGGCGAGCACCGACATCAACCCGCCCTGGGTCAGGAACCCCGACGATTGCCCGTGCTCGAGCTCGACCCTGGTGAACGCCTCGCCGCTCGGACCGTCGACCCCGTAATACGCGGCGAGCGGGCCGTTGAGGAACGTGTACGGCGCGAGGTACATGCTGTCGAGGTCGCCGGGGCCGTCCCAGATCACGTGGTCGAGGAACGCCTCGGCCTCGGCGCGCAGGAGCGGCCGCACCTCGGCGTCGAACTCGGGGAAGGCGTCGCCGTCCTTCTCGAGCTCCTCGACGCGCTTCAGCTCGAGCCATTGCCCGTGGAAGTCGCGCACGACCTCGCGCGCCCGCGCGTCGCCGAGCATGCGCTCGGCCTGCCCGGCCACGTCCGCCGCGGTCGCCAGGCGACCGTCGGCCGCCGCGGCCAACAGCTTCGCGTCCGGCATCGTGCCCCACAACAGGTACGACAGGCGCGACGCCAGCTCGTACCCCGTCAATTGCCGCACCCCCGGCGCCTCCGCGACCGGTTCGCCGAATTCGACGCGGTACAGGAAATGCGGCGACTGCAGCATCGTCGTCGCCACCAGGCGGATCGCCGTGGCGAATTCGAACTGGTCCCGGGCCGTGTGGTAGACGTCCACCAGCGCCTCGACGTCCTCGGACTCCAGCGGCCGGCGATAGGCCGAGCGGCCGAACTCGGCGATGAACCGCTGCGCGCACGCCTCCTCGCCCTCGGCCGCGACGTCGCAGCCGCCGAGGAACGCCGGCAAGTCCTCGATCTCGGCCGCCGCCAGCTTCTCCGCGGCGTTCAAGTACTGCTCCGCCAGCAGCTGCGTGACCACCAGCGCGTCGGCGTTGTTGTTGAACCCGAGCGCCTCTTCCTCGGCCGGGAACTCGCGCGCCGGCCGGGTCTTGTCGCCGAGCAGGTCGTGCACGGTGTTGTCGTATTCGCGTCGGTTCAGCCGCCGGATCGGCGACGGCCCCGGCTCGATCGGCGCGCACGCCGGGTCGCCGCCCTCGGTGTCCGGCGCCGGGCCGTCGCTGTCCGTCGTATCCATGGTCGACGAGCCCGAAGTCGACCCGTCCTCGCCGCTCGCGTCAGGCTCACATCCTCCAGCCGCCGCGGCTGCGAGCATCCACGCCATCATCCCTCTCGTCCGCATATCCGCTTTGTGGAACGCATCGCCGCCGAGGATCGTGCGCTCGAGCATCCGTGCCGGCGGAGACCTCGCCGGACAGGCGCTCGCGAGTCCGTCGATTGTCCGCTACAGCGACGCGGCCGACCGCGCGGCGCCCGCCTCGTCCGCGCCCGGAGCCTCGTCCCGACTGTGGTGATTTCAACCGCGCCGGCCGTGCTGCGGATCGCAATCGAGGCGCACATTCGCCACCGCGGCGCGTCGCCGCCGGGGCGATGGCCGGCGAATGTCACCACCGGCGCGCGCCGACGTCGGGCTCGCCCGCGCGCAGCGATCGCGCCCATGTCGGCCGCGCGCGTCCGCCCGTCACCGCTTGGCCGGCGGCGCGGAGGGAGCGGCGGGCGTCGCCGGCGGCCTGGCCTTCTGACCCGGAGCCAGCTTGATGATGAACGCCAGCGAGAGCAGGTGGTTGTTGTTGTCGGGGTCGCGGGGGCGACGGATGTACTGATTGAGGTAGCCGAATTCGACGCGCATCGCCCTGGTGTCGTGGGCCAACCCGACGAACAGCCAGTTCTGATCGAAGCCGGGCCGGGAATAGGCCGTGCTGTTCAGGTGGACGAAGATCTCGTCGTGGACGAGGAGCTGCCAGGGCGCGTCCTTCTTGAGGTTGAAGGCGATCCGCAGCCGCTGGCGGAAGCGATGGGCCCAGCGGCCGAGCCCCATGTCCTGCGGCACGCCGTTGACGATGTCGTCGCTGCCGAGGCCGTGGGTGCGGATCCGGTGCTCCACGCGGGTGCGCCAGTTGACGTCGAGCCGCCCCTCCCAGGCCCAGCGCAGCGTCAACTGCTCGTAGACCCGGTGCTCGTTGACGTTGCGGGTGCGGGCGAACACCGGGTCGTCGAAGAAGTCGGGGAACCACATATAGCCGACGAAGAACCCGCCCCACTTGGCCCACATGTACCCGATCGCCGGGCGCACCAGGAGAAACGTGTTCGGGTTCTGCTTCGTCTCGACGATCGCGCCGGACATGTCCCGCACGTACTGCAGCGGCGAGTTCATGCGCCGCAGGTGGAAGTCGAGGTGCAGCCGCAGGCCCTTGGCCTTCGCGTCGAGGTTCATGTCGAGCATGATCTGATTCCAGATCCCGATGTCCGGCTCCGACGGCCTGGTCGCTCGCGCGGTCGTCCCGGCGAGCAGCACGGCGAGACCGACGAGTCGGCCGGGCGGGCGCGGATGACGGCGAATCCTCGGAGGCATGGGTGCGCGGCGGCCAAACCAACCCCCGACCGCGCGTCCCCGACAGCCGGGTCGCGCGACAACGCGTCGTGGCCGCTCGCACGTGGCCGTCGCCTCGTCGACGCGGCGCCGCGACGAGCACCGGCGCGGGCGCCGCGAACGGTCGCTGCCGCCGCCGCACCGCCGCTCGCACGCTCGCCGTTCACCACCGCGCCGTCGGGCGCGGGCTTGGCGTGCTTGCCGTGGCCGAGCTTGATGACGAAGGAGTTGATGCTGACGACACGAGGCCCCGATTCCGCAACGGCGTCGGCGACGTCCCGCGACGATGCAGAACTGCCACGAATTGGGGCGACCGCGGATTTGGCCTGCAATCATATGACTTCAAACCGGGGAGCGCGGCGATTCATGCGCAGAGCTGCGCTCTGCCGCCGTGCGCCCGCTGTCGCGAAGAGACACATTCGCCGTGCGCCGCGATGCGGCACACCCGCGAGGATTCACGCGATCGGAGCGGACGAGGAATCATCGCAGACGCGGAACCACGACCTGCCGTTCGCCCCGGTTCGGGGCGTCCCTGAAGCGTGGGGCTCCACCCCCAATGGGGGTTCTGCCGCGTTCGCATCGTCGATATGGGTGCATCGAACGACGAATCGGGGGTGTGCTCCCCCGATCGTCGTTACCCCCCGTCGCTCGCGACATCTGCGGCGGGCGCTGGCGAACGGCGTTCATCGGCGGAGCAGCGGTGATTTGCACCTTCTCGTCGCTGTGCGAACGATCACCCGCGGAGTTTGCCGGCGACGTCCGCCGCTCCCATGATTAGCCCGCCAATGACCCATGCACATTCGACATGGGGATTCGCCCGGAGCCGTCGCGTCGTTTCATGCACCGACGAATCCGGCGAGCGAAAGAAAGGGATATTCATGTCACGCCTCATCTCCTCCGCTCTCACGATCTTCGCGTTTGCTGCCACCGCCGGCGCCGTCAGCCCGGCCAACGCCTGCCTGCTCGGCTGCGGCGACGGCGGGCTCCTCGGCCTCGGCATCGGCCTCGACCTCGACCTCGACCTCGACCTCGACCTCGACCTCGGCGCGTGCTTCGACATCGACCTCGAGCTCGGGGCCGCCTGCACCGTCGTCGCCGGCGTCGACGCCTCGCTCTACTGCGACCCGCTGAGCGTCGAGGCGGTCTGCGCGGCCGAGCTCGGGCTCAACCCCGACATCGAGGTGTGGGCCGCCTGCCTCGCGGAGGTGACGGCGCACTGCAAGGCCGAGGTCGAGGCGGGCGGCGCCCTGTTCTGCGACGGCCTGTTCGTCGGCGCCGACATCTGCCTCGGCGGCCTGCTCGGCATCGATCTCGATGTCGACGCGGCGCTCGACGTCGACCTGGGCCTGGGCGTCGACCTCGACCTCGACCTCGGCATCGACGCGTGCTTCGACGTCGACCTCGATGTCGGCGTCGATTGCGAGGTGGCGCTCGGCCTGGAGTGCCTGGCGAAGTGCGACCCGCTGGCGGTCCAGGCCGCCTGCCTCGTCGAATTGGGCCTGGACGCCGATCTGCACGCCTTCGCCGCCTGCGAGGCGGCGCTGATCGCCCACTGCTACGCGGCCTGCGAGCTCGACGGGGCGCTGTTCTGCGACGCCGACATCTACGTCGGCGCGGCCTCCTGCGACTGAAGCCGACCTCTCCGCGGCGAGCCGTCGCGCTCGCCGGCGCGGTGATCGATCCTGCCCACGCGAAGAGCCAGCGCCGTCGGAGTAGCTCCGGCGGCGCTGGCCGCTCTCGTGGCCCGCGGGCCCGGGCTCAGGGCTGGGTCCACTCGATGCGGACCGACTCGGCGTTGGTCACCTCGATGAACGCGTCCTCGGCGACGTTGTTGGCGCCGGTGTACCCGAGGATGTCGTCGTAGCGGAGGACCCGCGACTGGGCCTTCTCGGCGACGTAGAGGTGCTTGCCGTCGAAGGCGAGGTCGACGGGGTTGCCGAGGTGCGTCTCGTCGCCCGCGATCAACGCCGTGATCGCGACGTCGCCCTCGGCCGCGTCGGCGTCGGCGATCAGATAGATCGCGCCGTCGGAGTCCGACATCGCGTCGCCGACGTCGGTCAAGATCAAGATCTTGCTCACCGGGTCGTACTGGATGCCGTGGAGGTTGACGCCGATGCTCTGGTCCTCGTGGGTCGGCGTGATCAGGCGGGCTGGACCGTTCGCGCCCTCGTCGGCGAGCGCCGCGTCGAACACGCGCACGGTGCCGTCGATGCCGGCGGCGAACAGGCGGTCGTTGGCGTCGTCGTAGTCGATGTCCCACACCGCGCCGCCGCCGAGCTCGGCGAACTCGAACAGCGGGGGGGCGTCCCCGAAGGTCACGGGGTCGAACACCTTGATCGTCGAATCGCCGATATCGGCCACGAACAGGCGATCCCCCGCGCTGTTCAGCGTGATGCCCTTCGGCGCGATGACGCCGGTCGCCGGGCCCCAGATCCGCGTGGCGATGGCGTCGACCGTCGAGCCGTCGGCGGCGTCGATGAGGGCCGCGGTCGAGAACGCCCCGCCGCCGTTCGACACGGCGGTGCCGTCGAAGCCGATGAAGCCGTCGCCCGCGCCGGCGAGCGCGAGGCTCTGGATCGAGGTGATCGATCCGAGGCGGTCGATCGTCGCGCCGATCGTCGGCGCACCGAGCAGCGGCACCTCGACCTCGAGCACGGCGTCGGCGTCGAGGCCGTCGGGGTTGCCGGCGAGGATCAGGCGATTGTTGGTCGCCAGCGCGACCGACTCCGGCTTGACGACGTCGAGGCTGTCGACGAATTCGAAGTCGCTCTGGAGGAGCCCCGGGCGGTAGCGCAGCAGCTTGTCGTTCGCCTTCTCGACCACCCAGAGCGTCGCGGGGTTGCCGGAGGTGACCTCGAGATCGACCGGGTTGCCGAGGTCGTCGCCCTGGATCCGCTGCGTGACCTCGACCTCGCCGTCGGCGTCGGCCGCGTTTTCGATGCGGAAGATCTGCCCGTCGGCCGCGTCCATCGGGTCACCGACGTCGCTGAGGAACAGGCTGCCGCCGACGAGCGCGACGCCGTGCAGGTTGACGGACACCTTGCTGCCGTTCTGGATCGGGATGATGGTGCGATCGGGGCCGGCCTGCCCCATCGTGTTCGAGAAGTCCTCGTAGACCTGGACCTCGCCGTTGGTGCCCGCGGCGTACAGCACGTCGGCGTTGCCGCCGGCGGCGTAATGCACGTCCCACACCGCGTCCGAGCTGCCGAGATCGGTGATCTCGAACACCGGGGCGACGTCGCCCTCGGCGTCGAACTCGAACGCCTTGATCGTGCCGGCCGTGGTGTCCGCGACCAGGAACACGCCGTCCGGCCCGACCTCGACGCCCTTCGGGGTCTGCAGGCCGGTCTCCGGCCCGCGGATGACCCGGTCGCCGAGGCCGAGCGGGCCGTCCTCGGGGGTATCGGCGAGGTCGGTCTTGATGATCACACCACCGGTCGATCCCGGCGCGTCGTAGGTGATGATCGCGTGGCCCTGCTGGGTCACCGCGACGCTCTGGATGCTGACGACATCGCCCAGCACCGACAGCGTCGCGGTCGCGGCGTCGAGCGCGGGGGTCAGGGCGACGATCCGGTCCTGCTCGAACAGCGGCGGGTTCGCGGTCGCCCACACCCGCGCAACCTCGATCACCGGCTCGCCGGTCGTCTCGGTGTCGCCCGTCGAGCTGGTGTCGGTGTCCGTGGTCGGCCCCACGGTCGGGTCATCGGTGGTGGGATCGGTCGTCACCGGATCGGTGCTCGTGGTCGGCACCGTCGGATTGGTGGGGTCCGTCGACGGCACCGTGTCGGTCGCGCTCGGATCGGTCTCCGTGCCGTCGGTCGTGCCGGTCGAGGTGTCGGAATCGCTCCCACCCGGCGCCGGATTATTGCATGCCGACAGGGCCAGGACGAGCGCGTTGGCGAGGAACAATGAGGAGCTACGGTCAAGGCGGTATTTGTGCATGGGGGAATGGTTCCAGTGGGATCTTACGATAACCGGCAGAGCCGGCTGTTCGCAATACTCATCGACGAATTGTGATACGGCCACCGGCCTCGACAATCATCGTCTTCGCATTTGCGGATACCGGGTCATTCAGCCCCCTCGGGCGATTCCTCCCCACGGCTGAGTTCGCTGAATGCGCGGAACCGTGCGACTCATGGAATTTCCCGTTCTACGCGCTCGTACGTGCCCGTGCGAGCCAGTGCGAGAGAAACACGCAACGCAGTTCGCCAATGAGCTTCAAGGTTCAGGCTTGACAATCACCGCGACGGCCCGCTCGGTAGCGCTGCGCCCGAATTGCTGCGCGCTGTGGCGGCGCTCGAGGGCGAGGATTTCCTGGCCGACACTGCCCACATTCCGGATGACCCGAACGTACGGCCGGGTGACACGTATGATCGATCGGCCCGCCGCGATCGTTCGAGCTCGACCTCGCGTCCGACCCTGCGGAAGAGCGGACGCGAGGTTCTCCGCGCCCGCGTGCGCCCCGCGTCGTCGCGCGCGAGGGTGGTTGAATCGGCGCGACCCGGGCTTTAAGCTCGGAGCGGGCGTGCCCGAGTTCATCGCCATCCCCGACCCAGTCGCCGGCCCGGGAGTCACGGGCCAGGTGCAGATCGACCGCCACGCCGGGCCGGAGAGCGGCACGGCGCCGCCGCTGGTGATCGTCGGCGGCATGACACAGACGCTGTCGAGCTGGGGCGGGCAGGTGCGGCCGCTCGCGGCGCAGCGGCCCGTGATCGTGGTCGAGGCGCGCGGGCAAGGGCAGACGCGGCTCGCCACGCACGACGTGTCGCCGCCGGTGCACGTCCGCGACTTCGAGCACCTGCTCGACGCGCTCGGCGTGACCGAGCCGGTCGACCTGTGCGGCTTCTCGTTCGGCGGGCGGATCGCGCTCGGGATCGCGGCGGAGCGGCCGGAGCGGGTGCGCCGGCTCGTGCTGTCGGGCGTCGGCTCGGGCCGCGGGGCGCTCGGGCGCGTGATCCTCCGCTCCTGGCGCGAGGCGCTCAGGACCGGCGACCTCGAGGCCCTCGCCTGGCTCAGCCTCGCCGACACGCTCGGTCCCAAATACCTCGAGGCCAACGAGTCGGTGCTCGCGGCGTTCGTCAAGGCCACCGTGCGGCGCAACAGCTACGAGGGCATCGCCGCCCTGTTCGCCCAGACGCTCGGCGACGGCCCGGACTCGCCGTGGGCTCCCCCCAACCTGGCCCCGCGAGTGCGCGCGCCCGTGCTGCTGCTGGCCGGCGCGCTCGACCGCCTGGCGCCGCCGCGCGAGCTGGAGGCCTTGGCCGCCGCGTTCCCCGGCCCTGCCCGCGCCGAGGTCCTTCCCGACGTCGGCCACACCGTGGCCATCGAGGCGCCCGAGCGCTGGCGCGCGCTGGTCCTCGAGTTCCTGGCCTGATGTTCATGCGCTGAAGGACATGTCCTTCAGCGCCGCCGGTCGTATCACCCGGTCGTTCATGGCCCGGCGGGCCCGGGGCCCGCCGAGCCGCGCCGTCACAGCGCCTCGCCGCGGCCCAGCGCCGCCGCGATCTCGCGCCGCCGCAGCTTGCCGCTGGTCGTCTTCGGCAGCGCGCCGGGGGCCACCAGCGCGATCCGGTCGACCGTCACCCCGCGCAGCTGCAGGGCCGCGTCGAGGCGCTCGCGCAAGTCCTTTTGGTCCTGTCCTTCGAGACGTGTCTCGACGACCAGGTAGACCACCTCGGTCTCGAGCTCCGGCTCGCGCACGCCGACGGCCCCGACCCCGCCCGGCCGCACGCCGTCCACCGCGCCGGCGATGTCCTCGATCACCGTCGGGATCAGGTTGAGCCCGCCGCGGATGATGATGTCCTTGAGGCGGCCGGTGATGAACAGCTCGCCGCGGTCGACGAACCCGAGGTCGCCGGTGCGCAGCCAGCCCTCGGCGAGCGCCTCCTCGGTGGCCGCGGGGTCCTTGTAGTAGCCGCGCATCAGCGTCGACGCGCACACGCGGATCTCGCCGACGCGGCGGTCCGGCAGCGGCTCGCCGGCGGCATCGACCACGCGCACCTTGGTCTCCGGGATCGGCCGACCGACGCCGACCAGCTCGAGCGCGTGCGGCCCGTCCGAGGGCGCGGCCACACCGTCGCGCTCGAGCGTCAGGCGATCGATCCGCACCACCCGCGCCGGCGCCAACAGGCGCGGGAAGCTGACCGCCACCGTCGCCTCCGCCAGTCCGTAGACCGGGAAGAACGCCTCCGCGCGGAAGTTCGCCGGCGCGAACGCGTCGGCGAACCGGCGCAGCAGCTCGGGCGCGATCGGCTCGGCGCCGATCATCGCGCACTCCCAGGCCGACAGGTCGTAGCCGGCCGCGATCGCCTTCGGGGCCAGGCGCAGCAGCATCGCGTAGGCCGACGGCGGCGCCGCGCAGATCGTCGCCCGGAACTTCGCCATCGCCTCGAGCCACACCAGCGGCCGCCCGCGGAAATCGAGCGGCGACATCATGTTGGCGGTAAACCCGTTGTAGAACGGGAACAGGAGCCCGCCGATGAGCCCCATGTCGTGGTGCAGCGGCAGCCACGACACCGCCACCGAGTCGGCGCGGCTCGGCAGCACCCGGCTCATGCACTGCAGGTGCCGGAGCAGGCGCTCGTGCGTCAGCACCACCCCGCGCGGGCTGCCGGTGCTGCCGCTGGTCAGCTGGATCAGCGCCGTGTCGGCCGCGAACTGGTCGGGGTGCGGCAGCCCCTCGGCCGGCTCGCTCTCGACCACCTCCTCGGCCACGTGGACCGGCAGCGACGCCGACGTCGGCGCGAACGGGGCCAGCGCGCGCGACAGCACCAGCGCGCGCGCGTCGAGCCGCGCGGCCGTGTCCTCGAGCTGGGCGATGAAGCCGGCGACGTCGCCGAGGCGGAACGGCAGCCCGACCTGGATCGGCACCGCGCCGATCGACCACGCCCCGAACAATGTCAGCACCGCTGATTCGACGTCGGTGACGAGCATCAGCAGGTGATCGCCCGGGCGCACGCCGCGGGCCCACAGCCCCGCGGCGGCCCGGCGGGCGCCGTCCCAGTAGGCCGCCCAGCTGCGCTCGCGCCATTCGTCGCCCGCGACCCGGCAGCGCAGCGCGATCGCGTCGGCGTGGGTCTCGGCGCGCGCCGCGAGCAGCCCCGCCAGCGTCCGCGCCGTCACGACCGCCCGCCCTTCTGCGCGATCGGCCACGCGCCGGGGTCGACCGTGGGCGCGCCCTTGGTCGCCAGGATCATGTACTCGAGCGCCGTGCGGCGGGCGAAGCTCATGCGCGCCACCGTCATGTACTGCTGCAGCACCGCCGCGAAGCCCGGCGCGATCGCCTCGATCGTCCTGCGATTTCGCCGCACGTTGTCGATCCAGTGGGCCAGCGTCTGCGCGTAGTGGCGGGTCAGGTCCTCGACGTGGAGGATGTCGAGCCCGGCGCGCTCGATCAGCTGCAGCTCCTCGGCCAGGCCGATCAGGCGGCAATAGCCGAGCGCCTCGACGAAGATGTACTCGGTCGCCGCGCTGTCGCGGTCGCCGCGCTGCTGCACCGGGAAGTAGCAGTCGGAGATCAGCATGCGCCCGCCCGGCTTCAGCGTCCGGCCGACCCATTCATGGATCGCCGGCCGGTTGTGCATGTGCACGATGCTGCCGCTGAACAGGATCGCGTCGAACGACTCCGGCGCGAGCTGCAGGTCCTCGACGTGGCACACGTCGATCGTGACGCGCTCGGCCACGCCCCACGCGCGGGCCCGGCGGAGCGCCTCCTCGCGCTGCTGCGCGCTGAGGGTGATGCCGTGGAACACGCCCTCGCTGTGCTGCGCCAGGTACAGCAGGTTCGAGCCCCAGCCGCAGCCGATGTCGAGCACGCGCTGGCCCGGCCGGATGTCGAGCTTGGCCGCGATCCGGGCGTACTTGCGGGCCTGCGCCGTCTCGAGGTCCTCGCCCGGGTCCGCGTATACACCTGTCGCATAGGCCAGGCGGCTGTCGAGCACCAGCGAGAAGATCTCGGGGCTGTGTTCATAGTGGGCGGCGACGGCCTGGCGCTCGTGCTCGCGCTGGTCGGCGGCGCTGCGCAGGTTGGCCTCGCGCTCGGCGCGGGTGTGGGCGATCGCGTTCACCGGGCACCTCCCGCCTGGCGGGCCGCCACCTGCTCCGCGACCAGCGCCGCCACCTCGCGCACCGAGCCGAGCGGCCCGGCTCCCGGCGCGGCGAGGTCGGGCATCGTGATGTCGAAGGTCTCCTCGATCCGCACGGTCAGCTTGATGAGGCCCAGCGAATCGATGCCGAGCTCGCTGCCGTCGACGCGGACGTCGAGCGGGATCGCGGCCACGGGCTGCCGCACCGCGTCGGCGATCAGCGCGCGCACGCGGGCGACGATCAGGTCATTGTCGATGATTCCGTCCATGATAAATATCTCCGTTAAGTTCACCGCCTCGCGGGTCTATCGCGCGAGGCGGCGCTCCGCGATCGGAGCGCGGTCGATAGCGACGCCGCCCGCCGCCGGGATCGCCGGGGCCGCGTGAGCATACGCCGAGCCGCCCGTGAAACCGTCCAGAGCGACGCTCTGCGGGCGTCTGCGGGCCGGCGATCGATCGCCCGGGCGCCCCCGTGTAGGCGCGGCGCGCAGGGTGGCCGCCGCCACAATGTGCATACCTGCGAATGCGCGGCGTGAATCATCAATGTCGACACTCGCCCGCTCCGGGCCGGCGCCCCCCGGCGGACCGCCCGGCGAGCCCGGGCGCCCGCCCCGCACCGCGCCGCGGAGGTCGCGTGCGCCGACTCGCACGCCGTCTCGCGCCCCCTGCCCCCCGTTCCGGCGCAGACGGCCGCCGGCGGGCTTGAAGGCCGCGGGCGCGCTCGGTACACCGAAGGCCATGACCGAGGCCAAGCCGGGCACCGCGCCGCAGCCGATCTTCCGCAAGGACTACCGCCGCCCCGATTACACGATCGACCGCGTCGACCTGCGCTTCGAGCTCGGCGAGAACTTCACGACCGTCCACGCGTCGCTGGCCGTGCGGCGCATGCACGACACCCCGGCCGGGGCGCCGCTGGTGCTCGACGGCGAGAACCTCGTCCTCAAGCGCGTGGCCATCGACGGGCGCGAGCTGCCCGCGGACCACTACGTCGCCGGCCCCACGAGCCTCACGATCGCCGACCCCGGGGCCGCGTTCACGCTGACGACGGTGGTGGAGATCCGGCCGCAGGACAACCTCGAGCTGTCGGGCCTCTACCGCTCGAGCGGCAACTTCTGCACGCAGTGCGAGGCCGAGGGCTTCCGCCGGATCACCTACTTCCTCGACCGCCCGGACGTCATGGCCCGCTACAGCGTCGTCGTCGAGGCCGACAGGGCCCGCTACCCGGTCCTGCTCGCCAACGGCAACCGCGTCGAGACCGGCGAGCTCGACGGCGGGCGCCACTTCGCCCGCTGGGACGACCCGTTCCCGAAGCCGTGCTACCTGTTCGCGCTCGTCGCCGGCGACCTGCGCTGCCACGACGGCGAGTTCGTCACCCGCTCCGGCCGCACCGTCCGCCTCGAGATCTGGGTCGAGCCCGACAACATCGACCGCTGCGCCCACGCCCTGCGCTCGCTGCAGGCCGCCATGCGCTGGGACGAGGACACTTTCGGCCGCGAGTACGACCTCGACATCTACATGATCGTCGCGGTCAGCGACTTCAACATGGGGGCCATGGAGAACAAGGGCCTCAACATCTTCAACGCCAAGTACGTGCTGGCGCGGCCCGACACCGCCACCGACGACGACTACGACGGCATCGAGTCGGTCATCGCCCACGAGTACTTCCACAACTGGACCGGCAACCGCGTGACCTGCCGCGACTGGTTCCAGCTGACCCTCAAGGAGGGCCTCACCGTCTTCCGCGACCGCCTGTTCAGCGCCGACATGGGCTCGCCCGCGGTCGCGCGGATCGGCGACGTCCTGGCGCTGCGCACCAACCAGTTCGCCGAGGACAGCGGGCCGATGGCCCACCCGATCCGGCCCGAGTCGTACATCGAGATGAACAATTTCTACACCACGACGGTGTACGAGAAGGGCGCCGAGGTCATCGGCATGATGCGCACCCTCCTCGGCGCGGCCGGCTTCCGCCGCGGCATGGACCTCTACTTCGAGCGCCACGACGGCCAGGCCGTCACCTGCGACGACTTCCGCGCCGCCCTCGCCGACGCCAACGGCGTCGACCTCGAGCAATTCGGCCGCTGGTACAGCCAGGTCGGCACGCCGGTCGTGCGCGCCCGCGGCGACTACGACGCGGCCGCGCGCGCCTACACCCTCACGCTCGAGCAGGCCCCGCCGCGCGGGCGCGACGGCGGCGAGCTGCTGCACATCCCCGTCGCCGTCGGCCTGCTCGGGCCCGACGGTCCGCTCGCGCTGCGGCTGTCCGAAGAGACAGCCGCGAGCGGCGACACCCGCGTGCTCGAGCTGCGCGAGCGCAGCCGGAGCTTCCGCTTCGAGGACGTGCCGGCCGCGCCGGTGGCCTCGCTGCTGCGCGGCTTCTCGGCCCCGGTCGAGCTCGAGGTCGAGCGCAGCGACGCCGACCTCGCCCGCCTCATGGCCGCCGACCCCGACGAGTTCTCGCGCTGGGACGCCGGCCAGGAGCTCGCGCGCCGGGTCCTGCTGCGGCTCGCCGGCGACGTCGAGGCCGGCCGCGAGCTCGCGCTCGACCGCGAGTTCGTGGCCGCCTGCGCGCGGATCCTCGGCGACGAGCGGTTCGACGGCTCGCTCAAGGCCCTCGCGCTGACCCTGCCCAACGAGCGCCTGCTCGGCCAGCAGCAGCAGGTCGTCGCCGTCGACGCCCTGCACGCGGCGCGGCAGTTCGCGGTCCGGGCCCTGGCCCGGGCGCTGCGCGAGCCGCTGCTCGCGGTCTACAAGGCCACCGCCCCGCAAGGCCCCTACCGCATCGAGCGCGCCGAGGTCGACCGCCGCAAGCTGCGCAACCTCGCGCTCGGCTACCTCGTCGCCCTCGGCGAGCCCGACCTGATCCGACTCGCCGTCGAGCAGTTCGAGCTCAGCGACAACATGACCGACAGCGAGGCCGCGCTGGCCTGTCTCATCGACCACGGCGGCCCCGAACGCGACAGCGCCCTGGCCAGGTTCCACGCCCGCTGGCACAAGGACCCGCTGGTCCTCGACAAGTGGTTCGCGCTGCAGGCCGTGTCGACCCACCCCGACACGCTCGACCGCGTCCTCGCCCTCGCCGACCACCCCGACTTCAACCTCCTCAACCCCAACCGCGCCCGCTCGCTGCTCGGCGCGTTCGGCCTGCGCAACCAGCATCAGTTCCACCGCCAGGACGGCCGCGGCCACGCCCTCGTCGCCGACAAGGTGCTCGCCCTCGATCCGCACAACCCCCAGGTCGCCGCCCGCCTGGTCGCCGCGTTCAACCCGTGGCGCCGCTTCGACGCCGCGCGCCAGCAGAGCATGCGCGCCCAGCTCGAGCGGATCGCCGCGCAGCCCGGGCTCTCGAAGTCGGTGCGCGAGATCGTCGACCGCGCCCTCGCGCCGGCGTGAGCCTCAAGTCGCGCCCGGGGTCGATGGCGCCCTGAGGCCCGTGCTCAATGAAAGCACGACCCCCGCTGCACCTCGCGCAGGAACTGCCGCGCGGTAACGGCAGGCCGATCCGTTTCTGAAGCCGCTCAAGCCGGCCTCCGGTCGTGGTCCGCGGCGTTGCCACCCGACCCTCAGCGAGGCAGCGGACGAGACCGGATGCCCGCGACGGCCCCGGCCTGTCTGCCGGACCCGTCGTTGCGCAACGACCCGGCGAGAGCGGTCGATCGTTTCACGTGTCGGGGCGTGCGAAGACGCGCCATGCACACAAACGCACGTGTCGCCTGGCGACCGAGAATGGTAGGTTGCGATCGTGACAGGGGAAATGCTGCAGGCGTTCGCGTCGCCGCGGCGAGGAGGTTGTGGTGTTACCTGAGCAGAGACGCAGAAATCGCCTTCGGCCAGCATTCTCGTGCGCGCTGCTCGTGTGCTCCCCCGCAGGATGCTTCTACAACCCCACGTTACCGGAGCGGCCGTCGACGACCCTCTCGTCCACGACCGTCGCTGACGGGTCCCCCAGCTGGACTGAGACCGACCCGAACGACACCAGCGCGCCCACCTCGAGTGCGACGACGAGCTCGACCTCGACCACCGAGCCCGTATCGACGTCCGACTTGAGCTCGACCGGCTCGACCTCGACCAGTTCAACCGGCTCGACCTCGACCGGTGGTTCCCCCTGCGACCCCGGCAATCTGAACGACCCCGTCTGCGGCGACATGTATTGTGTCGCCGGGGGTCAGTGCGGCCCATGCTCCTCGCTCCCGGTCGACAAGACCTGCACCGACGTCGACGCCAGCACTCCGGCTTGTGACGAGCCTTCGGGTCATTGCGTCGAGTGCACGGAAGACCAGGCGCAGGCCTGCAGCGGCAGCACGCCCGTGTGCGACCCTGAGACCCATATTTGCGTCCCGTGCACCGAGCACTCGCAGTGCCCGAACTCCGCCTGCGACATCCAGGAGGGCGAGTGCTTCCCGGAGGAGCCGGAGCTCATCTTCTACGTCCAGGGCAGCCTCAGCGACTGCCAGAACAAGGACGGCAAGTCGGCGCAGACCGCCTTCTGCGCGCTCGCCGATGTCCCGCTGGAAGAGCCGAAGACGACCATCCGCCTGCTGCCGGGCGTCACCTCGCCGCTGGCGCTGACGGTGCCGGAAGGCAAGGCCGTGGCGCTCGTCCGCGAGGGGATGCAAATCCCCGAGATCAACGGGCAGGCCATCGGCGGGCCGACCCTCGTGGTCTCGCCTGGCGCTCGTCTCTACATCTCCGGCATCAGGCTCCGCTACTCGACGCCGACCGGGTACATGGTCAGGTGCGCCGCCGGGGCGTTCTACGCCCACGACTCGATCTGGGAGGGCAACGGGACGCACGAATCGAAGGCGCTCGAAGCCTCCGCGTGCGACACGTTCATCCACCGCTCGCGCATCGTCCGCTGCGGCTCCGGGATCCAGGCCTCCTCGGGCACGCTGCTGGTCGAGAACAGCTTCATCATCCAGAACGGCGTCGGGGGTTTCAGCGCCTTCAACTTGCTGAACACCGTGAAGGCCCGGATCACCTACTCCACCATCGGCCTCAACAAGGTGATCAACGGCGTTTCGACCTTCATGTGCACCGGCAACGGCCAGAACATCACGGTGCGGAACTCTGCCGTCGTCGGGCTCGCCCCGCTCACGAACTGCAAAGAGGAGATGGGGCAGATTCTCGTCTTCGAGAACGGCATGAAGGAGGAGGTCCCCGACATCGCGGCGGCCAACAACTTGATGTCGCAGTGGTTCAACCCCCCGCAGCTCGACGTCTACACCCCCAAGAACGATGAGCAGGGGGTCGACCCCCTCGAGGGGACGGCGATGTGGGAGGAGGGCGACCCGAAGTTCGACTTCTTCAAGGCGGCGATCCCGACCGACGCTCCCAGCTTCGCCGGGGCCAGGCAGCCTTTTTAGCCTCTCTACGCCTTCACGTCGCACGGACGTGTCGCACGGCAACGCCTCGAATCAGAAGCTCACTGAAAAAACGAGGCTGTGTCCAGTCCGGCCAAGGACGGGGGCGCCGCGGGCCACGGAACGACGACGCGCGGCCACCGCGAGCAGGGCCGCGCCCACTCCGGCGAGCAACGGGCCCACGACGAGCCCTGCGACGGCGAGGCTGTTCGCGGTCCGCCCCTGCTCGTCGAGCCCCGCGCAGGGCCCCTCAGGAGGTCGAAAGCAGCCCTTGGCGGGATCCTCGACGCGGCGCTCCAGCGCGTCGGCCCGCGCCGCACTCGCAACGAACATAGCGAACATGCCGGCTCCGGTGCCCAGCGTGACGCCGCCGGCCACAGCCAGACCCTTCCAGGGCTTCACCGGCGGGCGTATCGCAGGCGGCTGGCTCGCGGGCGTCGGTGCGGGCGGAGGCAGACGCAGTCTCGCAGCATCCTCGGCCTCTCGACGCGCGTCATATGCATCGACCATGATTCGATACCTGTCGCGCAGCTCTCGGACCTTTTCGGGCAAGGGCGTGGGTCCATAAGCCTCGGATAGCTGGGACGCGTAGCGGTCGAAGACGGCGAGCGCTTCCCGGATGACGTCCTCCTTGACCCCGTTCGGCTCGGCACGCAGATATGCGTCGGCAATGTATTCGTAAATACTCGCCCGCTGCGCGCGGAATGCTTCGCTCTCGGGGACGTTCTCGACGGATGCCGTCCATGTACGCGCGGCCGGGAGGAACTTTCCGGCGTCATAGAGAGTTTGGGCCTCGAGGTGAGCTGCGTCGAGGGCAGCTGCCGTCGGATCGACCTCCGACGGCGGTCCGGCAGCCACCGCTGGAAGCGGTGCAGGTACCATCAAGAGCGCCGAGACAGCACACGCGATGCCACGATTCTTCAGGGAGAAGACCACAGATGGCACGGCGCAATGCAGCTCAGGCCTTCGGGCGAACATGAGGAAATCTAGCACGGTGCAGCGCGCGTGAACAACGGTCGTTGCTGCGCGCAACCGACCGGTTGCCGGCGCCGCGCGGAACCGGCCTTGCTGGCGCTCGAATCGGCGCACGAGTTCGCGGGAGTGGGATGGTTGCGGTCGCACGAGCGGTAGGTGTAAGAACGATCGGCGTGGGTGCCGAAACCGAGCAGGATCATCTCATTGGGGTGCTCTTCGAGGGCCGATATCGCGTCGTCAGCAGGCTCGGGGGGGGCGGCATGGGCAACGTGTATCTCGCCGAAGAGATCCGCTTGCGCAGGCGGTGCGCGCTCAAGGTGCTCCACCCGCAGTTGCAGCGAGAGCGGTCGCACGTCGAGCGCTTCCTGCGGGAAGCACAGATCATGGCCCAGCTCTCGCATCCGAATATTATAAACATCTTCGCGTATGGCGAGGAGCCCGCCGGGGTTTTCTTCGTCATGGAGTTACTCGCGGGAGAGGACCTCGAGTCCCGGATTCGCGCCCGCGCCGAGCGCCCCTATGGCAGGGTTGAATGTTGCTCATGGGCGATACATCTCGCGCGTGCCCTGAATCAGGTCCATCGGTCCGGCCTCGTTCACCGCGACCTGAAGGCCTCGAACGTGTTCCTCGCGCGCCAGGACAGCGACGAACTCGTCAAGCTCCTCGATTTTGGGATCGCGCGGCCGGTCGAGGGCTCCGAGCTGACAGGGACAGGAGTCACGCTCGGTACCCCTAATTACATGTCGCCTGAGCAAATCCTCAACGAGCCGGTCGATCACCGGACGGACGTCTACGCCTTCGGAGTACTGTTGTTCAAGATGCTCACCGGGCGTCTCCCCTTCCGGGGTGATGCGATCCAGGTGACGACCCAGCACTGCATGACTCCCCCTCCGCGTCCGTCGACGGTCGCCCCGGAAGTCGGGATCACGCCGGCACTCGACGCGATCGTCCTCAAGGCCATGGCAAAGCGGCCTGACGAACGCTTTCAGTCGATGCTTGAGATCGAGCAGGCATTGAACGTCGCACGTCACGGAGGAGACAGCGAAAATTCCTCGACCGACCCGACGATGAGGTGGGCTGCCGGAAATTCGGTAGAGTCCGCTCCGCCCCCCGGGACCTCCAAAGTGTCGCCGGCCGTCATGAACCTCGCGGACCAGACGGCAAGAACGCCAGATTCGAGGATGAAGGACCGGACAGCGCGGCGATTCACCATGTTAGCCGGTCTCGGCGGTATCGCTCTCGCCGGCGTCCTCGCGGCCATGATGCTGCCCCGACAAGGCAAGATCCCGTCGACGCCCCAGGTGTCCGCAGAGGTGCTCGTGCCTCCAACCGCTGAAAAGAAACCGGTTCCCGCCAGCCCACCGCCCGACGCCGTCGAGGCCGCGCCCGCAGCAGCGGAGCCAGGCAGCGAAGACCAGGTGCCGACGAAGCTTGGTGAGCCGGAGCCGCCACCAGTTTCGGCCGAGGCCGTCACGGAGACTCGGAAACGGCAAACTCGGAAAGCCGGGGCGAATGCAGTGAAGGTCGACGCACCGGCCGATCCAGCCGTAAAGATCAGCAAGGACGCCGGAGACTGCCGTCGCAAATTCGACGCCAGGGACGGAGCAAAGATTACGATCGATTACGCAGTCGGCCTGGATGGAAAGGTCAATCGTTCGATACCTTCCGTCAACGACCCGCTTGGTCGCTGCCTGGCCGACGCCGTGAGAAACGCGGCCTTCCCGTCCGGACGGGCCAGGTACGGCGAGAAGATATCTCTATAAGCGACCCAAACGCTCAATGGGGCGCGGCCCACGATCTCTCCCTCAGCGTCGACGCGGCCGATATTCCGGCGGCCACCGGACACGTTCGGCGCGTCCGAGTCCGGCGGGCCGCGCGTCCGCGAGCCCGCCCGCGACGAGGAAGTCGCCGTCAGGCAGCGCCACGAGCGCCTGGACGCCCTCGTACGAGCCGTCGAAGTGCGCGGCCTGTGTTCATCTTCGGCGAGACCACCAGCCCGAGTCGTCCTGCTCGTCCTGCGCTCGGTTGCACTCGACCAGGAACTTGCGGATCGAGATCGGCGCCGTGGTACGTTGCTCGCAGTGGCCACCAGGACTGCGAGCGAGCCCCTCCAGCTGACACGAGAGGCCGACCTCGTGCACCTCAAGTTCCGCGGGCCTTTCGTCCTCGAGCACGCGAAGACGGTCCACGAGTACCTCGCGCAGATCATGGCCGAGACCGGGCGCTGCTACTTGCTCGCCGATATGTCGCAGATGAACGGGATCCCGACCGACACGCGCCGCTACGTCGGCGAGTGGCACAAGCAGCACACCGTCTCCGGCGTCGCCGTGTACGGCGCCAGCTTCGCCACCCGCGCCATCGCCACGCTGATGTTCCAGGCGGTCCGGATCGTCGGCGCCCAGCAGATCGAGATGGAGTTCCTCCGCGACGAGGCCGAGGCGCGCCGCTGGATCGCCGCGCACTCCGCCAGGGCGTAGTCCTGCTCGCGCTCGCGGACGAGGAATTCCCGCGAGCGTCCGCGAAGGTCCGGCGCGCGGCGCCGGCAGCGGTCACTTCGCGGCGGACGCCCCCGCCTGCCTGGCGAACGCGGCCTCGACCATGGCGGCGACGCGGTCCGCCTGCGGATCGCCGGGGCCCGTCGGGGCGTCGACGACGGCGTCGCCCACGTGGATCTTCTTCCGCGGCTTGCGGTTCTTCAGCGCATTCACGAATTCATTCGCCGACCCGGAACTGTGCGCGAGCGCGGTGAGCTCCGGCGAGAGGATCCGCGGCACCACCGACACCGGCAGCCACTCCGGGTTGTACCGGAACGCGGGGTAATACGCGGGGACGTGCTGCTGCCCGAGCTGCTTCACCCACTTCGAGAAGGTATTGGGGGTCGTGCTGTCGTAGATCTTCGGATCGTAGGTGCCGGGGATCGACTGGAGATTGGGCAACGGCGCATAGCCGCCGCCGAATGCCAGCAGCTGGAACGCCCCGATGAGCACCGCCAGCCCGGCGTAGGAGAGGTCGGCGTTGGGCGGCGCGAGGTCGGGCGCGTAGATCCCCGGGAGCTCGGAGAGCGACGGGGTCAGCAGCTCCTGCCAGGCGTGCGGGACCACGTCGAGGGTGTTGTAGACGGGAGCGAGCAGCGTGCCGAGCTTGAGGCCCGAATGGAGGGCAAACGCGAGGTTGCCGGCGGTGGGACCGGCGAACGCCTGCGCGCCGATCGTCGCGTTCTTCTTCGGGTCCCAGGGGTTCACCAGCCCCTGCGCCGTGTCCGCGAGCCAGACCGCGAGCGTGGGCGCGAGGGCACCGCCGAGGCTGTGGCCGGCGACGGTGATGTGCACCTTCTGGCTCACGATGGTCCGCAGGAAATCCAGCAGAGTGGTGCCCGCGCCCGGCAGGGTGGCGGCGGGCTTCAGGCCCTGGAGATTGAGCAGGCCGATCCCGGTGCCGAGCGCGATCTTGGCGCCCGCCGCCAGCGGGTCGTATTGCCAGGACACCTGCTTGTAGACGTAGAGGTCCTCGATGAGCCAGTCGGCCGGCGAATTGAAGTTGGTGCCGGCGATGGCGATCACGTATTGCGACGGAGCGGCGGTCCGCTGCACGACGTACATGAGGTTCTCGCTGTACGCCGGACCGTCCGGCTGCACCAGCACGGCGGGGCCCCAGACGATCTGCCACCCGTCGATGTGCGGGGCGGCGTTGGCGAGGGCCTGGCTGATCTGCTTGGAGGCCCGCAGGCCGAGGTCCTGGCCGGTGTCGTTCTGAATGGCACCGGCGAACATCGACAGGGCGAAGGTCTGATCGTGAGTCGGGGAATTGGTGAGCATGATTGCGCCTTGGATCGGTGAGGAGCCCAGGAGCGGCGGCGACGCTGCCGCGGCCGCTCGACGCCTGGTGAAGAGCGCCGACCCCCCGCTTGCGATCCAAAAAACCTTCGCGCGCCTTTCCGCGCCGCGGGCTGCGGTCATCCTCGCGCTCGCGGCGCTCCCGGCTCGAGGCGGAGGCGAGAACAGCAGAGGTCGCACGGGTCGGCGCACGAATCGCAATAGTCGCAGTCGAGGCCGGCGCGTCCGGTGGACGCCGGCGCGTCCGGGGAAATTACCAGTTCGTGCGCGCAGAACGGCGCTCCGTCGCGTCGCGCGAGCGGTCGCACTTTGCGCCGCGGCCCTCCTGGCATGGCCTCGGGGAACGCACGCGCCCTCGCGCTCGGCGGCCTCTGCTGAATGCGAGCGGCTTGTGCGGCCTGCCGCGAGGAGCTCACCGACAATTCGTGGGGACGCACCGCTTCGCGCTTGCCCACCTCGCGATTCCGCTCACCATCCCCGCGACCGCCGAGCGGCGAATCAGAGGACAACGACGTCCCCCTCTTCAGCGCACGACACCGGAGAATCCGACGGTCGAATGGCTGGAGTGCGGGAGAGAGGACATCCCTACGATTCGCGCGCCGAAAGGCGGCCCTCGAGCGACCACGAGCCATCCTGCTCGCGGTCGTGATGCGAGCGGTCGATCTGCGCGATCGATCCGACGACAACCGCAAGAAAGCGAGACACGTCATGGCAACCAACGACGACAGCAACAACAAGAACCGCGGCCAGAACCAGAACCGCGACCAGAACCGCGGCGACGGCCGCGGCTTCGCCGGGATGGACGAGGACCGGCAACGCGAGATCGCCAGCATGGGTGGCCGGGCGGCCCACGAGAAGGGCACCGCCCACGAGTTCACCTCCGAGGAGGCGCGCGAGGCCGGTCGCAAGGGCGGCGAGGCCGTGAGCCAGGATCGCGAGCACATGGCCGAGATCGGGGCCAAGGGCGGTCAGGCCTCGCACGGCGGCGGGCAGAACCAGCGCCGCGACGAGGGCGCTCGCAGCGAGCGCGACGACGACGACGAACAGCGGCGCTCCCGCTCGCAGCAGGGCCAGGGCCAGGGCCAGGGCCAGGGCGGACGCAGCGACCGGCGGTGATCGTCGATCGCAGGGCGACGGACGCGCTCGTCCCGGCATCCGGGGCGAGCGCCCGTCCCTGTCTGAACCGACAGCTCACCGCGCCACTCGCCTGTCTCATCGACCAGGCAGCCGGTGCTCGAAGTGATAGAGTCACCAGCGCGGATGCCGACCGACTCCCAGCGCGATCCCAGGGGCGCGGCGACGCGCAGCGACACGGCGGAGATCGAGGCGATGGCGGACCTGTCCGGACCGGTGCCGCGGGTAGCGCTCCTCGTCTCCACCGTGCTCTTCGGCCTGACCGGGCTGCTCTCGCTGCCGATGTTGCTGGTCACGCCGATGATCTTCGACGCGCCCGGCTCCGAGGACTCGGTCTACACCTGGCTGCTGGTCGGTTCGCTGCTGTTATACCCGTTCCTCACCCTCGGCGGGCTCGTGCTGGCGTGGCGGGCCAACGGGCGCGGGGAGGTCGCGCTGGCGCTGAGGCGCCTGCAGATCCCGCTGCTCGCCGCGAGCCTCGTGGTCGGCGCCGTGGTGCTGCTCGAGCTCGTGTGCGCCGGCGACTTCGCCTGCCGCTGAGGCCTGCGTCGGTCCTCAGCCCAGCAGCCCCGCGACCAGGAACACCGCGAAGCCGGCGAGGAAGATGTAGAACAACACCTGCGCCAGCTGCACTGCGATGAACGAGATGCCGCCGAAGCCGAGCACCGCGGCGACCAGCGAGATGAACAGGAAGATCAGCGCCCAGCGAAACATCGTCGTCTCCTCCACGGCCTGTATTTTCGGATCTCCCGCCCGCGCAAGCCCGGCGGCCCGCCCATGATCGGACCTCCACGCGTCCGCGGCCGCCGGCGCGTGGTCGGGCTCCACCCGCGACCTCGACTTCGTCCGCTCGGGGCGTGAGCGCGTACGTTGCGCCAGCCCGCATCGGCATCCCCCCGAAGCCCCGGCAGGCCGTCGACCCCGCTGCGCAGCCCCCCGGCCCGCGTCGCTTCGATCCTTCGCCGTAATCCCGTGCATACGGCCGAGTCCGCTGACCATGGTGGCCGTGCGGGGCGCCGCGTCTGCCCGTGGTCCCGCGCGACCCCCACCGGGTCCGCGAAAAAAGTTTCGCCGCGTGACATTGACATCCAATCCGGCCCCGATCACCTCTCCGTCACAACCACTCGATCGCCCGGGAACACCGTTCGACCCGGCGCGGACCACCACTCCTACGGTCCGCACATTCGTCGGCCAAGTCTGCCGAATATGGGAAGGAGCTCATCATGTTGCGTGAAATGACAGCGCGAGTTTCGGAAACTCTGACGAATGACCCGTCGCAGCGGCCGCTCACGGCCTACTTCCGCGACCTCGCCGACGCCGACGTGATGTCGCGGGAGGAGGAGACCGCCGCCGCGATCCGGCTCGTCGACCTGCGCCGCGGTCTGTGGACGGCCATCCTCGACTATCCGCCGTACGCCGCCGCGATCTGCGGGCTCCTGCGCGAGCGTCGGACCGAGGAGGAGTGCCCGCCCGCCGTCCTCGACGCCTACGAGAAGGCCGCGCGGACCCTCCGCGACCGCGACCTGCGCAAGCACCACGAGGCGTTCCGCAGCGCCCGCAACCAGGTCGCCGAGCGCATGCTCGACGCCGACGTCGACACCGAGCTCGCCGACCTGATCGTCGCCGACCTCGTCGCCCTCGACGGCCACCGCGGCGCGCCCACCTGCCTCGCCGTCCACCCCCCGCGCCGCGGCAGCGTCCCGTTCGCCCGCTACGTCGCCACCGTGCGCAGCAAGCTGGCGGCCCTCGTGAGCGCCCGCAACGCCTTCGTGCGCGCCAACCTCCGCCTCGTCGTCGCCCTCGCGCGCCGCTTCTACCGCGGCAACGTCCCGCTGCCGGACCTCATCCAGGAGGGCAACCTCGGCCTGCTCAAGGCCGTCGCCCGCTTCGACCCGGCCCGCGGCTGCCGCTTCTCGACCTACGGCGCCTGGTGGATCCGCCACGCGATCACCCGCTCGATCGCCGACAAGTCGCGCTGCGTCCGTCTGCCCGTGCACATGATCGAGGCGTGCAACAAGGTCGCCAAGATCCGCCGCGAATTCGAGCAGCAGCACGGGCGCGAGCCGAGCGACGAGGAGCTGGCCCGGCTCAGCGGCGTCAGCCTCGAGCGGATCACCCGCATGGGCTGGTCGCTGATGGAGACCCCGCTCAGCCTCACCATGCCGGCCTCGCGCGACAGCGAGGGCACCCTCGTCGACACCGTCGCCGACCCCGACTACGTCCCGCCGTCCGACACGCTCGACCGCGAGCACCTGCAGTCTCACCTGCAGGAGGTGTTCGCCCAGCTCTCCCCGCTCGAGGCCGACATCCTGCGCAAGCGCGTCGGCCTCGACGGCGAGGCCGAGATGACGCTCAAGGAGATCGGCAAGGGCTACTCGCTGTCCCGCGAGCGGATCCGTCAGCTCCAGGAGGGCGCGCTCGACAAGCTCCGCGCCGAGTTCTCGCGTCGCAGGCTCATGTGACGCTCGCGGTCGGTGACGCCCGCGGCCCCGTCTTTCGCCTGCCCACCGCACGAGCCGCCCGCGCGCGTCGAGGTGGGCCGAGTCCCCAGGGCTCGCCCGCGAAACGATCCCCCGCCGATCTCACCCACCAGCGGCGTCGCCTGGCCCCCGAGACAGGCGGCGCCGCGCCGCGATCATCCTATTCGGTATGATCAAACTCCCGTCGCTCGAATGCGCGTAGACGATCGTCGTCCGCGGACCGCAGACCCCTCACGGTCTCCTCACCGCGAAACCGCCCGGGCGGCGGAGGAGCCGGCGCTGAGGCATCGTCGGATCGGCCGAGGCAGGCTCCTCGGCCGGCATGTATTGCTGTCGACGACATCGGCTGCCATCCGCGCGCAGGCTGCATTCGCGGGCCCGAAGTCGTGGAACCCCTCGACGAGGCGACCCGTGTACTCCACCGCGCCCGCGCTCTTTCGTCACTCCCGGGGCGTCTGACGGTCGTCCTCGCGCCTCCGACCCGCCTTGCGAAACGCTGAACGCGCCCGGGTGATGATGTTAGTCTCCGACGATGCTCCGCTCGCGTGACTTGGTGGTCCTCTCGTCGTTCGTCCTCTCATCGCTCGCCGTCGGGTGCGGCGACTCCGGCACCGGGGTCACCGTGGCGTCCGCGACCGATTCCGGCGCCAGCGCCAGCGCCAGCGCCACCGCCACCGACGGCACCAGCACCACCGGCACCACCACCGCCAGCACCAGCAACGGCAGCAACAGCAACAGCGACGGCAGCAGCGGCACCCCGACGACCACCGCGCCGACGACCACCGTCGACCCGACCACCAGCGAGCCCGACACCACCATGGGCGTCGAGTCGTCGACCAGCGGCGGGATCAAGTTCGACCTCGGCCAGGCCGTCGACGTCGACGTCGTCATGCCGGGCAAGGGCTCGTGTCGTCCGTCCGAGACCTACGGCGCCGCAGGCGGCTTCCCGAAGTACCAGGACCCGGCGTTCGCTCCCTTCCTCGACAAGGCGATCGCGATCGTCACGCACCAGATCCACAACGCGGCGCCCAACGACTTCGCGCTGACGATCGTCGACATCTCGGGCGACCCCCCGCCGCCCAACATGAACTACCTCGCGCCGCTCTACCACCACGCGAGCTGGACGTCGAGCAACCTCGGGCGGATCTTCGGCATCACGCTCGACTCCGACGGCAACATCTACGTCGCGGCGTCGACCGCCTACGGCTCCACCCCGACGCCGTCGGTGATCAAGCGCATCGACAGCGTCACCGCCGCGATCACCGACTTCGCCACCCTGCCGAACAACGGCCCCGCGTTCGGCAATCTCAACTACGACTGCGTCAGCGAGACGATCTACGTCAGCAACTTCGAGGACGGCCGGATCTACCAGCTCGACATGGCCGGCCAGGTCGTCAGCACCTACCACCACGGGACCAAGACCGTCACCATGGGCCTGCCCAACGATCCGGGCGAGCCCAACGGCGCGTTCGCCCCGCTCGGGGAGCGCCCCTGGGCCGTGCAGTCGAACGCCGGCCGGCTGTACTACAGCGTGTGGGTCGAGCACCAGCAGGTGACCGACCCCAACCGTGACAACGAGGTCTGGTCGGTCGCCTACGTCGACGACACCGGCGTGATCGACCCGGCCACCGCCAAGCTCGAGTTCTCGGTGCCGAAGGTCCAGGGCGGGCAGAACTCGATGCCCGTGTCCGACATCAGCTTCGCCCAGACCGGCTGGATGCTGGTCGCGCAGCGGACCATGATTCAGGACAACCAGACCTCCGCCCACCAGTCGACCACGTTCGAGTACGACTACCAGAACGGCAACTGGGTGTTCCTCGGCACCACCTACGTCGTCGGCGAGCTGCTCCCGTACAGCGCCTGCGGCGGCGTCGACCACTCGTTCTGGGAGGACGGCTACGTGTGGATGACGGGCGACGCGCTCGACTTCTACACCCCCGATGTCGTCTACGGCCTGCAGGGCACGCCCTACGGCGGCGGCGGCATCGCTACCAGCACGATCATCGACCTCGACCACGAGGTCGTGTCGCAGGACAAGGGCATCTACGGCGACGTCGAGGTCCCGATCCCGGGCGACGCCACGCCGGTCCCGCCGCCGATGTGAGCCGCTTCGAGACCGAGGTCCCCGTCACGGCACGATGACGGGGACCTCGATCGTGTTGTTGTCGTACGCGCGCTCGTTGAGCAGCGGCAACGCGGCGTCCGGACGCGGCTGGTTGACGGAGATCCGCAGGACGTACTCGCCGGGCGCGAGGCCGGTGATGTCGACCCACTGGCACGGCAGGCCGGCCTCGTAGTGGTCGGTGAAGCCGCGGCTGATGCCCTGGTTCGCGCAGTCGAAGCGCGGCAGGGCGAGCGGCCAGGCCCAGCTGATGGTGTCGAGCATGCAGAAGGCTTGCTTGTGCCCGGTGGCGACGACCGTCTCGCCGCCGCTGTCGCGCAGCTCGTAGCGCGCGAACTCGTCGAAGTGATAGTGATCGTGGCAGGCGCTGTAGTGGTACAGCTCGGGGTGGTTGGCGGGGATCCCCATCACCAGGTCGGCCGAGCCGATGTTCGGCATCGCGGCGGTGAACAGCATCAGTCGGCGCATGCCGAGCCCGCCGAGGCAGCCCTCGCCGACCTCGCAGGTGTCGGCGTCGGCCATGATCTCGTGGAAGATCGGGCTTATCCAGTTGTCGTCGACCATCAGGTCGGGGGCGTCGCAGCCGAGCGGACCGTTGCCGGGCGACTCGGGCGTCGCGGGCGGATCGGCGAAGTCGAGGCCGGCGACCGGCGTGGTGCAGCGGTACACGCCCGTGTTGAGCACGCCCTGCGAGCAGCACAGCAGCTCGTCGGGGCACGCCGCCGGCCCCGCGCCGGGGTCGCACAGCCCGCCCGGCGCGGACGCGCAGATCGTCGACTCCGCGTGGGCGCGGACCGTCACCGAGTCGATCGCGGCCTCGAGGATCCCGGCGCCCAGGTCGGTGGCGGTGAGCCGCAGCCGCGAGCCCGCGACCATCGGCACGCCGCACGCGCCGTACTCGCGCGGGGTCCACAGATTCGCCGGCGCGAGCGCGTTGTCGACGTCGAGCCGCTCGAGCTCGTGCGCGACGTAGCCGTCGGGCGCGTCCGCGTCGGGCACCAGCAGCTCGACGGTCAAGCTCGACCCGGCGCCGGGCTCGGACTTGTAGAAGAAGCGGCGCAGCTCCACGGTGGCCGTCGCGGCGCCGTCGAGGTCGAACTCGGGCGACGTGACGATCGTGCTGCCGCCGGCGACGTCTTCGGCGTCTGCGAGCCCGTCGGGGTTGTGCCCGGTGAAGAGACAATTGTGCCCCGCGTAGCAGAGCTCCGGCTGCGAGCGGTTGCCGGCGTGCGTGGCGGCCTCCGGGTTGCCGCGCACCCACGCGCCCGAGGCCGCGTCGCCCTCGATCTGCCACTGGAAATCGCCGTCGAACTCCTCCTCGAACACGACGCCGGTCAGGCCGTCGGACCTGGTGGTGAAGCTCCACGCCGGCCGCTTCTGCGAGCCGCGCGACAGATCGTCGGCCTCGAACGCCTGCACCTGCCACGAATAGGTGGTCTCGAATTTGAGGTCGAGCGGGCCGACGCACGGACCGGGGTAGCCGGGCTCCTCGCCGAGGATGCCGTGCGTCAGCTCGGTGTCGTCGACGAACACGCGGTAGCGCACCGGCTCGCCCTCGGGGTCGACGACCGGCTTCCAGCACAGCTCGACCGCGGTCGAGACGTCGGCCGCGCCGTCGCCGGGCGAGACGAGGAACGGCGCGGGCGGCAGCTCGTCGACGCCGCTCGGACCGGTCGTCGGAGCGCCCGCGCTGCTCGTGCCGGTCGAGCCGTCGCCGCTCGTGCTGTCGCGACCGGTCGAGGCGCCGGAGGTCGACGCGGCCTGCGTGGTCGTCACGTCCTCGCGGCCGCACGCGAGCTGCACCGCGACGCCGCACAGCGCCACGCAGGTGGACGGGCATCGAGCGCGCGGTCCGTCGCTCACGACCGCATCGTAGACGGTCGAGCGCGGGCCGTCACTCGTGCGGACGACGCCCAGGGCGTTTTCAGCCGGGCTTCGGGGCCGCCCTCACCTGTGCGAGAGGAATTGTCGAGCGCGGCTGCGGGACGTCCGCCGGCTCGCCGCGGTGTCCGATCCGGCCGCGTGCACAGGCGCGGCCGTGGAGCTCACCGGCGCCGGCGGAACAGCAGCACCGCGGCGGCGAGCCACGCGAGCGCGCCCTCGCCGGTGCTCGTCGCGTCGCAACCGCAGCCGTCGTCCTTCGAGCCGGCGCTGCCGGTGGCGGTGTCGGTATCGCCGCCGGCCCCTGTGCTGGTGCTCGCGCCCGTGCTGGTCTCCGCGCCCGTGACGGTGTCCGCGCTCGTGCTGGTGTCCGCGCCCGTGCTGGTGTCCGCGCCCGTGGTGTCCGAACCGCCGCTCGAGGTGGGCCCGTCGGTCGTCGTCGCCGCGGCCTCGACGGTGATCTTGACGTTCTCGGAGAAAGCCACGGAGAAGTCGGCGTCGGCCGCGGCTCGCAGCTCGTGCTCGCCGGGCTCGAGCGTCACCTCGAACGTCGCCTTGCCGTTCGGACACTCGGTCGTGGTGCTGCAGGAGCCGAGGGAGACGATGCCACCGTCCGGGTCGGCGTACAGCGACACGGAGAAGGCGGGGATGTCGCTGCACCCTCCTGTGTCGCACTGCTCGACGTCGCCGTACGTCACCTCGACGGTGAACGGCGAGGTGACGACCGCGCCGGCCTTCGGCGACGTGATTTCTGGGTCGGTGGCGGCATTGGCGAGCGAGCACCAGCCGAGGCTCGCGACGAGGACGATGCGTGGGAAGGTTTTAAGCGAGAACATCATGCGCGGCGATGGTAGGCCGCCCCCCCGACGCCGGCAAGCGCGGGCCGTCGCGCTCACGACGTCCTGCGCGTCGTGCCACCTGTCCCCTGCGCCAGGTGCTTGCGCACGTGGGCCTCGAGCGCCGCGACCTCGGCGATCCGCGGCGCCCCGCGGCGCCGTATCAGATGCACCTGCAGGCGCGGCAGGTCGACCACCGGCACCGCGACCGTGCCGGGCGGCGTCGGCACATACGCGTTGACCACCGTGAGCCCGAGGCCGAGCGACGCGTAGTGGGTCATCAGCTCCCAGCCGTCGACCTCGACGGCCACGTGGAGGTCGCCGCCCAGCGCCGCGGCCAGGGTGGCGCGGTGCGTGCGTCCGGCCGGCGGCAGGATCAGCGGCCGGCCTGCCAGCGCCCGCGCGCGGATGTGTCGCCGCTCGGCCAGCGGGTCGTGCTCGGGCACGATCGCCACCTGGCCGACCTCGAGCACGCGCGTGCCGTCGAGCTCCGGGTCGGCCTCGAGCAGCGACGTCAGGCCGAGGTGGGCCCGGCCGCTGCGGACCGCCTCGACCGTGGCCCCGCGGTCCTCCGTGCGCAGCGACAGCGGCCCTGACCAGCCGCGCAGCGCGTGGGCCAGCACGTACAGCTGCAGCGCCCGCCCGGCGCTGAGCACCGGCACCGTCGCCACCTGCCCGGCCGCGCGCGCGACGAAGCGGTCGACCGCGCCCAGGACCTCGCGCGCCAGCACCTCGGCCTCGTGCCCGCGCGGCGTCAGCCGCAGCGTCCGGCCCTCGAAGCGGTAGAGCGGCCCCGCCCAGCCCGCGAGCTGCTTGACCTGGGTGTGCAGGGCCGGCTGCGACAGGTGCAGGCGCGCCGCCGCGGCCGTGAAGCCGCCCGTCTCGACCACGGCGAGGAAGGCGCGGAGCCAGTCGAGGCGGACCTCCGAGGTATCCATTTCTTGAATATACCATCCAAAACGAATCGTGGCCTTGAATACTCGAGCGATGCACCATCCGGCCGTACCCAACACGAGGAGAGATTACTTATGCATCGTATCGGCATCGACATCGGCCGCGTCATCATCGGCCCGGTCCTCAACGGACGCGCGGACACCAGCTTCCTCGGCTCCGGCCACGAGGAGGCCATGCGCACCCCGCCGGCCCCCGGCGCCTTCGCCGGCGTGGCCGACCTGGTCGCGCGCACCGGCGGCGACGCCTGGCTGGTGTCCAAGTGCGGCCCCGGCGTCCAGGCCAAGACCCGCGCCTGGCTGGCCCACCACCGCTTCTGGGACCAGACCGGCATGGACCGCAGCCACCTGCGCTTCTGCCTCCAGCGGCCCGAGAAGGCCCGCCACGCCCGCCAGCTGCGGCTCACCGTCATGATCGACGACCGCGTCGACGTGCTCGAGTGCCTCGACGGCATCGTCGAGCACCGCCTGCTGTTCGGCGAGCAGAAGCGCCCCGCCCCGCCGTGGGCCATCCACGTCCTCGACTGGGCGGCCGTCCGCGCCTGGGCCGCCCGGCAGTGGTCGTCCGCGGCCTGAACCACGCGGCGGCGGGCTCCCGCACACGTGAGCCCGCCGCTGCGCCTTTCGCTTCACGACAGCGCCCCGCCCGACCGCCGTCCCGCGCCGCGCGCTCGCCCTGTCCGGCGTCACCGGAGCGCGCCGCCACCGACGGCCGCCCGGCACGCAGCGGGATCGCCAGGGCCGCCATCCTCCCACTGCCGCGAGCGGTTGTCGGACGCGCGGCTCCCCGAGTCGCATCGCCGCCCCGCGACGGCTCCGATGTGGCGTCGGTCACGGCCGCGAAGAGGCGAGGACTCCACAGAGGGACGCGAGAACGACCCATGAGAATCGAAGTACTCGTCTGTGTCGCCACCACTGCATTCACTCTCGGCATCTACGAGGCGACGGCAGCCCCGATCGACCCCGGGGCCCAGCCGCTCGCACCGGACGACGTGCCGTCGGCGGACTCGGCCGAAAAGGACGAACCCTCCGACCGACTCGACCCGCCGAACGCATCCGACGAGGAGCTCCCGCGCTGCGCGCTCGACGGCTGCAAATACGAGCATCAAGGCTGCGTCTGCAGCAACACCGGGTGGAACGGCTACTGCGGCTGGGGCGAACACCATCCTGGCTGCCTCTACTGCCGCTGCGATTGACGCTCGACCCGCGCCCCGGGTCGACCTGCTCCCTCTGGTCGAGGTCGGAGACGGCCGTGTCTACCGGTGACAGATGCGCATTCCGTCGAGGACACGCCGGTCGGGCGGCTCCATCGCGCGCTGAAAGTGCTCGCCGATCTCGAGCAGCGTGAGCGCCAGCCGCGGATGCGCGTACACTCCCGCCGCCAGCCGGCGGGCCAGCGCCGCCGCCTCCCCGGGCGCCTCCGGCTCGGGCGCGTCGCTACGGCGCTTCAGCTCCTCGCGCAGTTCGCAGGAGAACAACGACAGGCGCCAGGTCGCCCGCGCAGCCGCGACCGGCGGAGCGCCGCGGTACGGATCGGCGCGCTCGCTGCCGCCTGTCCCTCGAGACACCTCTCGGTCCGCGGGCGCCGCAGCGAATCGCTCGATGTCCGCCAGCATGAGCCGCGCGATCGCCTCCTGCGGCGGCTCACCCTCGCCGCGGCGGACCCGGATGTACTCGTCGCTGCGCTTTCCGGCGGCGTCCGGCGCGACGTCCAGCTCTCGCGTCACACGCTGGCCGCGGCCCGTGCGTCGCCACCGGCTGTCGCTGGCGATCGCGTAGCGGACCACCCCATGCGCGCCGAGGTGCAGGGCTGCGGCCAGCACCAGGACGTGCGTCGCACCGAACGCGATCGTCCTGGGAAAGATCGTCGCCGGCACGATCGCCTCGAGCTCGCGAGCGACCGCCGCCGGCCCGGCCGCCTCGACCTCGCTCGCGCTCGGCGGATCTTCCCCGATCGCGATGTCGCGGCAGCGGAACGCCCACACGCCGTGGCCGCGGAACACCCGACCGGCGAGCGCCGCCATCGCTCCGTACACCAGGCCGTCGTCGCTGCGACAGTGCCAGGTCCGGCGCAGGCTCCACACCAGCCCGCCTGCCATTATCGCTACTATCCTATAGAGCACGCAGCCGAAGAACCCGATCGTGATCGCCACCGCGACCGCCTCGAACACCCGCCACGACTCCTTGCTCACCGACTTCCACAGGTACCAGCCGAGCGGGGCGGCCACCCCCACGACGAGGCCCGCGACGAACAGCGCCGAGAACGCGAACCAGATCCACCCCAGCACCGATCGCGGGCGCGTCGCTTCGCCTCCTCCCCCGACAGCACGGCCGGCGCCGTGTGACAGCGCGGACACTCCTTCGCCCCCGCCGCGAAGAAGCCGCCACAACGGCCGCAGAAGCCCTCGCGCCAGGCCGGCGCCTGCCCCGAGCGAGCCGCGACCGGGCCGATCACGCGGCGAGCGTACAGGCCGTCCGCGGCGCCGTCGAGCCGCCCGCGCCGCGCCGCCTCGCGCATCCACGCCGTCGCCGCGGTCCCGCGGCATGGAGCGGCCTTGCCGAACAGAGTTCGCCCGCCGCGGGGACCGCCGGCTCGCGACGTCGAGCGGCCTCCGCGTGACCTCGCCGGCGACGATCTCCGCGCGCCTGTCCCTCAAGACAGGCCGCCGTCACGCATCACAGCTCAAGCCAGCAGCGCGGCCGCCTCGTCGAGCGCCCGGACCCCCGCCGCGAGCGCCTCGTCGCCGCCGATCCAGCGCACGAACTCGACGAACTCGTACGAGGCGTGCAGCCGCGACAACACCCACGCGCGCGGGTCGGTGCTCGCGTGCCGCATCACCCGGATGAACACGTCCGTCGCCTCCGCCGGGCGAACGATCGCCCGTGCCGCCCACAGCTCGTCGAACCACGGCCCGTGGCGCAGCACTTCCGGCCCGATCAGCCGCTCGATCGCCAGGCGGACGAGCGAGCGCGCCTCCGGCTCGGCCTGCCGCTGTGCGGCCAGCAGCAGCAGCATCTCGATCTGCTCGCGCCCGCTCGCGTACTCGCGCACTCGCAGGGCCCAGGCCTCCATCGGCCCCTCGCCGCACCAGCTGTCCACCAGCACCTGCAGCGACGCGTTGCGCAGATCGGCCTCGCCCTGCGCGCACGCCCGCTCGAGGCAGCGGCGCAGCAGCGTCTCCGGCGGCGCCCGCTCCGGCGGCGTCAGCACGTGCGTCAGCCCGACGATGAAGCGCAGGTACAGCGCGTCCTCGGACCACACCACGCCCTCGGGGAGCGACCACGCGAGGCCGTGGGCCACGCGATGGCCGATGATCTGCCCGTGCGCGTCGGCGCGGACCACCGCGTCGGCGATCGCCGGCAGCAGGCGCTCGGCCTCGTCGACGCGGCCGAGCGCGGCCAGCTGCGTGTACAGGTACGCGCGCGCCTGGCTCAGCTGGTGGCCCCAATCGGCGGTGGCCATCCGCTCGCTCACCGCGATCGCCCGGCGCACCTGGTCGAGGTCCATCCAGTGCGCCATCGCGGCGAACGGCCCCGGGTCGTTGCCCGGATCGATCGGCGCCAGGGCGATCGCGGCGAACGCCTCGATCGCGCGATCGACCACCGCCGCGCGGCTGGACGGCGGCACCACCTCGGCCAGCTCCTCGAGGCGCCACGGCAGGTATGGATCGCTCGGATCGATCGAGCCCGGCGCCACCTCCTCCTCGTCGACCGCCTCGTCTTCGTCCGGCAGCGCGTCGCCGGCGAGCCGCTGCCGCAGCTCGATCGCGTAGGGACCGGGCCGGACCGGCTTTCGCTCGCGCATCCACTGCAGCACCAGCACCCCGCGCAAGATCCGTCCGATCGCCGCCGCCCGCGTCGGCATCTCCGTCGCCGCCGCCAACACCTCGCACGCCTCCGCGACGTCGCGCTGGAACGGCTCCGCGATCGCCAGCGCCACGTCGTCGCGGCCCGGCTGGTCACACAGGCTGCGCCACCGCTCGTGCAGCGCCGCCAGCTCGGATGCGTCGATCATGCTTCTCCCGATGATCGATCGGCGGCGTCCGTCCCGCAAGCTCCGGGCGCGCGGGTCCGCCCCGCGCGCCCGCTCGTGACCGCGCGGCCTCACTTCGCCGCGAAGAACTCGTGCGCGTCGGCGTACTTGACCCCGAGCGCGCGCGCGAAGTCGCGGTCGCTGTCCATGTCGCCGACCATGATGACCGCCTCGCGCGCGAGGCCGTGGCGCTGGACCAGCGACACGCCCAGCCCGGGCAGCGGTTTGCGGCAGAAGCAGCCGGCCGGGAACGCCGGGTGCGGGCAATACATCACCTCGGTCACCGGCAGGTCGAGCAGCGCGATCGTCCGCGCGAACGCGGCCTCGACCGCCTCTTTGGTGACCGTCTGCGACGACACCCCGCTCTGGTTGGACACGAAGAACAACTTGTAGCCCTCGTCGACCCACCGCTGCAGCACCTCGCGGCGGTTCGGCAGCAGCTCGACGTCGTCGGCGCTGCGCGGGAAGATCTCGCCGCTCTTCGTCTTGCGCAGCGTGCCGTCGACGTCGAGCAGCAGGCCCTTGCCGGTGAACTGCGGGTCGACGCGGCGGACGAACGGGACCTCCTCGACCGCGCCGAAGCCCTCGTCGACGTGCGGCGCCTCGAAGCTGGCGGCCCACTTCGCCATCGCCGCCGGCGGCGGCAGGTTGGGGTCGTCCTTCGCCAGCTCCTTGAGCTCGTCGGGCCCGAGCAGCTTGCCGTAGCGCTCGAGGATCCGCAGCACCACGTTGGCGTAGGCCTCGTCGATCGGCGTGGCGAGGAAGCGGCAGCGGACCGGCACCCCGTGCGCGTGGGCCATGCGGATCACCGGGTACCGCGACACCCGCGTCGCGTAGGTGTTGTCGAGCACAACCCGCCGCTGCCCCGCCGCCAGCAGCTCGCCGAGCTTCGGCACCAGGCCGTCGAGGTCGCCGCCGATCAGGTCGCGGTTGAGCCGCGCGTAGCCGCGTTCGAGGTAGCGCGCCACCTCCGACGATTTGCCGGCCCCCTGCACGCCCATCATCACCACCACCTCGGGCTCGTCGCCGGGCCCCTCGCCTGCCACCAATGCGCGCAGCCCCGCCGGCACCACCGGCGGCGCCGTGCTCGCCAGCGCCTCGGGCGTCGGCTGGAACGTAATCTTGCTCGCGAGGTCGGCGCGGTCGCGGGCCTCGAACGGCACCTTCAGGGCGCGCAGCGTCGACTCGACGCTGGCGCGCCGGGTCGCGCCGAACAGCGGCACGACCGGCGGCCCGAGGTCGAGCAGCGCCGCCAGGGCCGCCTCGTGCGGCGTCACCCCGTGGCGGGCCGCGATCGGCTTGACCGCGCGGTTCTTGAGCAGGTTGCCGACCTTCGCGTGCCCGCCGAGCGGCCGGTGGGCCAGGAACGGAATGTTCATACTCCGCGCCAGTGCCACCATTCCCTCGACCCCGCTGCTGCGGTCGATCACGCTGAGCTCGTTCTGGATCGCCTGCACCTTGAAGTGGCGCTCCGCCTGCCGCACCTCGGCGATCGAGGTGTTGGACAGCCCGAGGTGCTCGATCTTCCCCTCCTTCTGCAGCTCGGCCAGCGCCGCCAGGCTCTCCTCGAGCGGCGTCTTCGGGTCGTTGGCGTGCAGCAGCAGCATGAAGATCCGCTCGACGCCGAGCGCCTTGAGGCTGCCCTCGACCATCTTGCGCAGGTGCTCGCGGCGGCCGTTCGGCACCCACTTGCCCTTCGGCCGGGCCAGGCCGGCCTTGGTGACCACGCGGACCTGCTCGCGCGGGCCGCTCCAGCCGGCCAGCGCCTTGCGCACGAGGTGCTCGCCGTAGTGCAGGTCGCTGTCGCTCAGCGCGTACGAGTCGGCCGTGTCGAGCAGCCGGATGCCCTGGTCGAGCGCGAAGTGAATGACCTCGATCGCGTCCGCCTCGGCCGGACGCCCCTCGGTCGACAGCCGAAGGAGACCGAGCCCGAGCGGGACTTCGAGGGTACCGAGGACGCCATGGAGGGAAGTGGTGGTGCTCACGGGATCCGTGGCATAGCAACGATTCCAGGCCGGAGGCAACCGCGGCGCGGCGAATCGCGCACACCCCCGGCGCACGCTCGCCGCGCGAGGCTGGCGCCCGAACTCGCAGTCGGTGGTTCACGCGCGGCGCGAGCGCTTCGCCTGCGGGCGTTCACCCGCGGCCGAGGAGGTCGGCGGTCCGTCCCCATGGCCGTGGCCGTGGCATTTTGCTCGTTCCTCGCGCCGCGATCCACCGGGCCTCACGACCTGTAATCGCCGGGTAACGCGGCCTGCGTGGCGAGGTGGGAGCGAAATGCCTGGTCGCGGCACTCGGTCCCACATGGCCTGAAGTTCAGATCCTCGCGCCACCGCACATCGGCGCTCGTCGAATAATTCCAGCGGCTGACGCATGCTCGGACCGGGCGCGGCGTGGCGACGCCTCGTCCTGTTTGTCCAACCAGTCGATCGATCGGAACCAAAACATGTCGAAGAACTTCGCGATCCCGGGCGCGCGTCGCCCCGCCCTGTGCCTGCTCGTCACCGCGCTCCTCGGCGGCTGCGACAGCACCGTCGAGATCACCGTCAATGTCTCCGGCCTCCCGCCCGCGACGCAGTGCGGCGACGGCCAGCTCGGCTTCGGCGAGCAATGTGACGACGGCCCCGGCAACGGGCCAGGCCAGGCCTGTCGCAGCAATTGTCAGCTCAACGTGTGCGGCGACCTCGACGTCGGCCCGACCGAGGAGTGCGACGACGGACCCGGCAACGGCCCGGGCGAGGCCTGTCGCGCCGACTGTAGCGTCAACGTCTGCGGCGACGGCGACATCGGCCCCGACGAGGCCTGCGACAACGGCGCGAGCAACGGCGACCACGCCGCGTGCAAGCTCGATTGCACGCTCGCCGTGTGCGGCGACGGCCTCGTCGGCCCGATGGAGGGCTGCGACGACGGCAACAGCGACGACGCCGACGCCTGCACCAATGCGTGCACCGTCGCCACCTGCGGCGACGGCATCGTCCAGGCCACCGAAGAGTGCGACGACGGCAACCCCGTCGACACCGACCAGTGCACCTCCGCCTGCACCGCGGCGGCCTGCGGCGACGGCCACCTGCAGCCCGACGGCGGCGAGCAATGCGACGAGGGCGGCGAGAACAGCGACGGCGGCGACTGCACGCTGGCCTGCGCGCCCGCGACCTGCGGCGACGGCCTCGTCCACGATCAGGGCAGCGGCAGCGAGCAGTGCGACGAGGGCGACGCCAACGGCCCCGGTCACGCCTGCCTCGCCGACTGCACCCTCAACGTCTGCGGCGACGGCGACCTCGGTCCGGGCGAGGCCTGCGACGACGGCGGCGTCGCCGAGGGCGACGGCTGCAGCCCGACGTGCACGCTCGAGGAGTGCGGCAACCTCGTCGTCGACGCGGGCGAGGCCTGCGACGACGGCATGAACGGCGAGCAGGACGACGGCTGCACCGACGCCTGCGCCCTGCCGGCGTGCGGCGACGGCTACCCGCAGGCCAGCCTCGGCGAGCATTGCGACGACGGCCCCGCCAACAGCGACAGCGGCGCCTGCACGCTGAGCTGCATGGAAGCCCTGTGCGGCGACGGCCACGTGTGGCCGGCGTGGGAGCAGTGCGACGACGGCCCGGCCAACGGCGACGACCAGGCGTGCAAGCTCGACTGCACCCTCGCCTTCTGCGGCGACGGCTTCGTCGGGCCCGGCGAGGCCTGCGACGACGGCAACGCCAGCAACGAGGACGCGTGCACCAACGTCTGCAAGCTGTCGACCTGCGGCGACGGCTTCGTCCAGGCCGGCGAGCAGTGCGACCTCGGCGCGGGCAACAGCAACACCGGCGACTGCACCCTCGCCTGCCTGCTGCCGGTCTGCGGCGACGGCTTCACCCAGTCCGGCGAGGACTGCGACGACGCCAACCTCGTGGCGACCGACGCCTGCCTCCCCACCTGCGAAGCCGCCAGCTGCGGCGACGGCGTCGTGTGGGGCGGGCACGAGCAATGCGACGACGGCAACACCGACGACGGCGACGGCTGCAACGCCAACTGCACCGCCCCCAAGCGCGTGTTCGTCACCAGCACGAGCTACAACGGCAATCTCGGCGGCGTCAACGGGGCCAGGTCGAAGTGTCAGGCCCGCGCCGACGCGGCGTCGCTCGGCGGCACCTGGGAGGCGTGGGTCAGCACCGCCGCCAGCAGCGCGCAGAGCCGCATCACCCCGTGGCCGCTGGGTTACCAGCGCCTCGACGCCACGCTCATCGCCGACAACTTCGCGGACCTGCTCGACAACTCGCTCGACGCCCCCATCGCCATCGACGAGTTCGGCGCCGCCGTTGGCCCCCAGGATGCCTGGACCGGCACCACCGCATCCGGCAACGCCACCAGTGCCAACTGCAACGCCTGGACCACCTCCAGCGCATTACAACTCGGCGACTTCGGCCAGGCCGACGCCACCACTGCGAGCTGGAGCGACGCCGGAGACCCCGTCATGTGCGGTGCCGGCCGGCGCCTGTACTGCTTCGAGAAGTGAACCCTCGCCCCCTGTGAAGACCAGGCCCGTGGTGCCACGGCGGCGCCACGGAGCCGACCTCACGGGGCCGGCCGGCGCGCGAAGAACAGACAGCGAGCCCGCTTCAGAGCGCGCAGTAGCCGGGGAAGCCGGCGGGCAGGCCGTCCTGGTAGGGCGAGGGCTTGGTGCCGAACGGGTGATCGTGGAAGAAATTCCACACCCCGGCCTGCGCGTCGCCCTGGGGGATGCTGTGATTCATGCCGTGATCGCAGATGAAGGCGAAGCCGCCGCGCGCCTCGATCGCGGCCTTGTAGGTCTCGCTGGCGTCCTTGAAGCTGATCACGACCTTGTCGCCGACGCCGCCGTGGAAGATCATCGCCGCGAGCGGGTTGCTCGGGTCCTGGTCGGGCGGCGTGACGAGGATTCCGCCGGAATAGGGCACGACGCTGGCGATGTAGCCGGAGCGGCGAAAGCTCATCTGCGCGGTCTGCAGGCCGCCGGCGCTCATGCCCGCGGCGTGGATCCGGCGCACGTCGACGCCGAGCTGTTCGATCGCGCAGGCGAGCACTTCGTCGGCGAGGATCAGGTCGTCCTCACGCGAGCCGAGGACCAGCCACCACGGGAAGTCGCCGGCGGCGGGGTCGTGATAGGGCGCGGCGATGATGCCGCCCTGCGCCACGACCTGCTCGACGTACGCCTCGCCGAGCCCGTAGGTGGCCTCCATCGGCTGGCTGCCGGTCCCGTGCCAGTAGAACACGAGCGGGCCGTCCATGGTCGCGGCGGCGTCCGAGAGCCACATCCGCACGGCGCGCGGCTCGATGCCGGCAGGCGCGAACATGACGTCGCCGTCGGTGAGCGCAGGACAGGTGCCGGTCGGCTTCGGCAGCATCGCCGGCAGCACGGGCTCGGCCTCGGTCGTGGTCCCGGAGGTCGAGGTGCCCGCGTCGGTGCTCGACGTGGTGGTCGCGTCGGCGCTCGAGGTCGGCGGCGCCGCGGTGGTGCTGCCGGTCTCGGCTCCGGAGGTGCCCGCGCCGGTGTCCACCGTCGGGCTGGCGGTGTCGCCGGGCGAGCCGGTCCCGCCGCAGGCGATGAAGACAGTGACGGTCCATGCGGCGACGGGGCGACAGCGGGGCATGATGCGCGCATGGTACCGCGTCATCGCTCGGGCCCGGAGAAGATCATCCGTGGCCCTCGCGCGCGCCCGCGGTCGCCAGCGGCAGCTCGACGCAGAAGGTCGAGCCCCGGTCGACCTGGCTCGACAGGCAGATCCGCCCGCCGTGCGCCTCGACGATGGTGCGAGAGATATAGAGGCCGAGGCCGAGCCCCCCGTAGTGCCGCGACGAGACGCCGCGGCGAAATCGTGTGAACAGCTGGGCCTGCACCTCGGCCGGGATCCCGATCCCGTGGTCGGTCACGCACAGCCGCGCGACCCCGCGTTCCGCCGTGACGGCGATCTCGATCGGCCCGTGCTCCCCGAACTTGATCGCGTTGGCGACGAGGTTGGTCACGACCTGCTCGAGGCGATAGCGATCCCACTGACCGACGACCGGCTGGTCCGCGCGCACGGCCAGCGTGCTGCCCGACTGCGCCAGCTGGTCGTCGAACTGGCTGACGGTCTCGGCGACCAACTCGCGCAGATCGACGGGCGCCGTGTGCAGATCGAGCCGCCCCGCCTGGATCCGGGAGACGTCGAGGAGCATGTCGACGAGGTCGGCGAGGCGCTGGACCTGACGGCTGGAGAGGGCGACCGCCGCTCGCACGCGCTCGACCTCGAGGCCCCGCGAGAGCCGCTTCTCCAGCGATTGAATGGCGAGCTGCAGGCTGGTGAGCGGGGTGCGGAGCTCGTGCGAGGCGATGGAGAGGAAGTCGTCCCGCTGGCGGACGGCCTCCTCCGCCGCCGCCCGCGCGCGCCGCTCGCCCATGAGGAGTTGATCGCGCTGCCGCTCGGCCTGCACGCGCGCGGTGACGTCGCGGAAGCTCCAGACCCGCCCGACCACGCGCTCCCCGAGGCGTTGCGGCTGCGAGTAACGCTCGAAGACCCGCCCGTCGATGAACGAGATGATCGTGGTGCGGCTCTCCTCGGGCGTGGCGTGGAGGGCGTGGATCTCGCGCAAGAACGCGTCCGGATCGCACAGCTGATCGCAGACGTACCGGCGGCACACGTCGGCGGACCCGGTGGCGAGGACGGCGGCCGGGAGGCGCCACATCTCCGCGAACCTGCGGTTGTAACGGACGATGCGCTGCGCGTGGTCGACGACGAGGATGCCGTCCGCCGTCGATTCGAGCGTGGCCTCGAGCAGCGAGTAGGAGCGGCGCAGCACCTCCTCGGCCCGCTTGCGGGCGGTGATGTCGGTCGAGATCCCGCAGATGCCGTCGGGCTTGCCGGCGGGATCGCGGAGCGGGAACTTGAAGGACACGTACGTGCGCGGGGCGTCGCCGTCGGGCGCGACCTCCTCGACCTCCACGAGTCGGCCCTGCTCGATCACGAAGAGATCGTTGGCCCGCCACACGTCGGCGTGCTCGCGCGGGAACAGCTCGTGGTCGGTCTTGCCGATCGCCTCCCCGCGGCTGATGTGGAACAGCTGTTCGAACCCGCGGTTGACGAGCGTGTAGCGGCCCGCCAGATCCTTGGCGAACACCACGGCGGTCGTGTTGTCGACGATGGATTGGAGGAGCGTCTGATTCTCGCGCAAGAACGCCTCCGCGCGCCGGCGCTCCGCGTTCTCCTGCTGCAGGTCGGTGTAGAGGCGCGCGTTCTCGATGGAGATGGCCGCCTGGGCCGAGAGCAGGCGGATGAATTCCACGTGGTCGGGGGTGAAGGCGGCGCGGGTGAGGTCGTTCTCGAGGTAGATGATGCCGGCCAGGCGGCCCTTGTAGACGATCGGGGCGGCGAGCGAGGAGCACGGGGCGGCGCCGGCGAAGCTGGGATCGCGCCCGAACGGCCCGTCGCTCGCGCGATCGTCGAGGAGCACGGGCTCGCGCGTCCGCGCCACGTACGTGATGACGCTGCGCGGCAGGTCCGGGCGACCCTCGAGAGGCGTCGCACCGATCACGTGGACGGCCGCCTCGCCGATCCGGTGCTCGGCCTCGACGACGAGCCGTCCGTCGTGCAAAAGCAGCAGCACGCCGCGCCGCGCGCCGGCGTTCTCGACCAGGACGCGCATGAGCGCGTCGAGCAGGCGGTCGAGGACGATCTCGCCGGAGATGGCCCGGGTGGCCTTGAGCACCGAGCCGATGTCGAGCGCGGCCCTGACGGGCGCGGCGAGCAGCTCGGCGGGGATGAGCTCGGGGTACGAGCGTTCGAGGCGCCGCATCGCCTCGGTCGCGCCCCATCGGCCGTAGGCCCTGTGCGCCTCGCTGACGTAGGCGCGGGCGATGGTGGTCTTGCCGCGAGCGCAGAAGGCGAGGCCCGCGAGCTCGTTGGCGAGCGCCTCGTCGTGGAGGTAGCCGCCGCGCTGCGCGAGGGCGATCGCCTCGTCGTAGCGATCGCCTGCGGCGCGCGCGTCACCGCAGGCGCGCTCGAGCTCGGCGCCCAGCAAGGCGCTGCGGTGCGCCAGGTTGTCCGGGCACAGCTCCGCCCAGCGCGACAGTTTTTCGGCGAAGGACCGCGCGCGGGCGAGGAACAGCGCGCGCTCCTCCGGGGAGACGGTCTCCGCCGCCCGAGTGAGCGCCACGCCGGCGTAGAAATGAAACGCCGGGTTGCCGTGCCAGGCGGCGATGCCCGGGATCTCGGTGTTCAGCGTGAGGGCGACGCGCGCCGCGTCCTCGAACGCGCCCTGGAACACGCCGAGGAGCACGATGTAGAAGTGGGCGAAGAAGAGTACGGCCTGGTTGTCGATCCGGCGGGCCTCCGCCACGACCTCGTCGATGTCGATCCACTCGCCCTTGAGCGCGGCCGGGCGCGGCGTCGCGACCGAGAGCTGGTGCGCGAGCTGTCGGACCGCGCCGACTATCCAGGTGATGGCGTTGGACCGGTCGAGCTTGCATATCGGCTGGTCGCTCCGCGCCTCGGCGACGAGGTCGGAGAGCGGGAGGCCGCGCAGGAAGCTGTTCGTGATCAGGTTGACCGTGTTGTAGAACGCCCAGATGTACTGGCCGGTCTCGAGCCCCGCGTGGATGCCGGCGCGCAGCGGCTCCCTGTAGGCCACGTAGCCCTCCTTCCAGTGCTGGATGAAGGCGCCCCACATGTTGCAGAGCAGCGGCTCGGACTTCCTGTCCGCGTACCGCTCGGCGAGCCCCACCGCGGCTCGCCCGAGCCGATAGCCGAGCTCGATGTCCCCGCGCGCGCACAGGAACATCCCGAAGAGCACGCAGCCGTAGATCGCCGTCCGCGACAGGCCGTGGCGGAACGTGTTCTCGAGGATCTTGGCGACGGTGATGCCGAGGTTGCGCGAGGCCAGGAAGTAGCAGGGGACGAACAGCTCCAGCAGCACGTCCTGCATGGCGCCGATCTCCGGGTCGCTCAGCGGCGGCAGGCCCGGCAGCGCCTCGAGCGTCCGCTCGCGGATCAGCTCCATGGTCGCGCCGATCTGGACGTCGACCGTGGCCTGGTCGGGGAAGAGCGGCAGGTCGAGCCCGAACGGGCGCAGCGCGGCGAGCCCCTCCGCGAGCGCGGCGGGCAGGTCGTTCTTCAGCACCTGCACGGTCATCTTGAGCCGCAGCACCTCGGTGCGCTCGAGCCGGCTCGCGACCCGCTCCAGACAATCGGAGAGGATCGCAAGCGCGTCGTCGTGCCGGCCGGAGAGCGCGAGCATGAGCGCGGTCTTCTTCGCGTACGCGAGGCGCAGCGGGTACTGCGACGTCCAGGCGTCCTCCGGCAGGCGCCGGAGGCCGAACTGCAGGTAGCGCAGCGCGGCGCCGAAGGCCGCCGAGTCCTCGGCCCGGCCCGCGGCGTCGAGGCTCAGGCGCGCGAGAAACAGCCGCTCCGCGGCGTCCGACACGAGGTCGCCGGCGCTGTTGAAGTGGCCGACGACGTCGAACAGGCTCTGACTGTCCGAGAGGTCCACCCTGGCCGCGAGCAGCCGGCCGATCCGCAGGTGGAACGCGGGCCGCTCCGCCTCCGGGATCATCGCGTAGGCGCCCTCCCGGACCTTGTCGTGGGCGAAGCGGTAGACCTCGCGCCCGGCGATCACGAGCCCCTCGCTCACCGCGGGATCGAGGCGCGCGTACGCGTCCTTCGGCGAGCATTCGCTCACCGCGGCGAGCAGGTCGAGGTCGAAGCGGTCGCCGATCGCCGCGGCGAGCCGGAGCGCCTTCACCGTCGCCGGAGGCAGGCGCTCGATCGTCCGCACCATGAGGTCGACGACGTTGTCCGTGTACCCGAGCGCGTCGATCGCGGCGAGGTCCCAGCGCCAGCTCGCCCCCGTCGTGTACGCGAGGACGCCGTGGTCGTACAGCGACCGGACGAACTCCTTGACGAAGAACGGGTTGCCGCCGGTCTTCGTCAGCACCACGTCGGCCAGCGGCCCGCAGTCGCTGCGCTTGAGGCTGTCCGAGAGCATCTCGATCAGGTGCGGGCGCGCGAGCGGGGCCAGGACGATGTTGCGCACGACGATCCCGGCGTCCTCGATGGCCGCGAAGAGCGGGTGCCCGGGCGAGACCTCGTTGTCGCGATACGCGCCGCAGAAGAACAGCGCCGCCAGCGAATCGTCGGTGAGGAGCCCGCGGACCAACCCGAGGCTCGCGGGGTCGATCCACTGCAGATCGTCGAGGAACAGGACCAGCGGGTGGTCGGCCTGGGCGAACACCGAGACGAACCGCAAGAAGCAGCGGTTCAGGCGGTTCTGCGCCTCGATCGGGCCGAGCGCCGGCACCGGCGGCTGCGGGCCCATCACGAGCGAGAGCGACGGGATGACGTCGCAGACGACCTGCGCGTTCGGGCCGAGCGCCTCGAGGATCGCGTCCCGCCAGCGAGAGATCCGCGCCTCGCTCTCGCTGAGGATCTGGCGCACCAGGCCGTCGAACGCCTGGATCACCCCGATGTAGGGCGCGTCGCGGTCGTACTGGTCGAATTTTCCGCTCGTGAAGTAGCCCTTCTGCCGCGCGAGCGGCTTCAAGATCTCGTGCACGAGCGCGGACTTGCCGATGCCCGAATAGCCGGAGACGAGGACGATCTCGCGGCTGCCCTCGAGCACGCGCGCGAACGCGGCGGTGAGCGCCTCGATGTCATGCTCACGGCCGTAGAGCTTCTGGTGGATCCGGAACAGGTCCTGGCGATCGCGCTGGCCGGCGGCGAACGGCTCGATCGTCCCCGAGTCGCGCAGCGCCTCGCGGCAGCGCTCGAGGTCGGCGAGCAGGCCCTCGGCGCTCTGGTAGCGCTCCTCGGCGTTCTTCGCCAGCAGCTTGAGCACCACGTTGGACACGGCCTCGGGGATCGTCGGCTCGACGCGGAGCGGCGGCGCGGGCGCGAGGGCGATGTGCGCGTGGATGAGCTCCATCGGGTCCGTGGCCTCGAAGGGGCGCAGACCCGTGAGCGCCTGGTACAGGACGACGCCGAGCGCGTAGAAGTCGGTGCGGTAGTCGACGCCGCGGTTCATGCGGCCGGTCTGCTCGGGGGAGACGTAGGGCAGCACGTCGGTGAGCACCGCCGATGCATAGAGTTGCTCGTGCGCGCGGGTCAGCTCGGCGTCGGCGCCGAAGCCCTTGATCTTGACCTCGCCGTGCGAGCCCACCAGCACGTTGTGCGGGCGCAGGTCGCCGTGGACGAGCCCCGCCGCGTGCACCGCGACGAGGCCTTCGGCGAGCGCGGCCGCGAGATCGAGGGCCTCCCTGACGGGCATCCTGTGGGACGGGCGCGCGGCGAGGACTCGCGCGAGCTCACGGCTCGGGAAGTCCTCGAGGACGACGATCAAGGCGCCGGCGAGCTCCTCGACGCCGTACACCGTGACGAGCCGGGGCGACGCGAGGCGCGCGAGGCGCTCGTACTGATGCTTGAAGCGCGCGACCTCGGCGCCGGTCGATCCTTCCGCGCGCAGGACCTTCAGCAGGACCGGCGCACCGTCGCTCTCGCGGCGCGCGCGATAGATGGTGAAATTGGGCGCCTCCTCGATCTTCCCGCGGATCGCATAGCCTCTCACGGCGATCATCGAAGACCTTGCTGGCTGGCCCGGAGACACGTGCCCGAGGAGCGGGCTCGACCTGCGACGCGGCCGTCGCCCTGCGGGGGCCTGCGAGAGGTGTCGGGCGCGCCTGCGGGGGACACACGCGTCCGCAAGCATAACCAGGGTAAACGCCTTGCCACGGCTCGCCGATCAAAATTTGGACAATTCGTGCGGAGCATCTTCGAAGCTCGTTCAAAGCTCGGCCGAGACGAGGCGCGGACAGCCTGCCGCGAGCCATGGCGACAAGGGCATGTCTCATGAACCCATATTTCATGGGACATGTCCAGAAGACCACATCGAACCACGCCGCGCCTCGTGTGGCTCCGCCTGCAACGGCTGCCGCGCCGGCGATGGTATGCTCATGAGGACGCACGAGCGCCTCCGCGCGAGCGGGCTCGACCGCCGCGAGCCACGTGGCTCGGCCCGGCCGCCCCCGGCGATGACAGGATGATCGTCGAGTGGGGCGGCGTCGAATGGCGAGACATCGGCCATCCCATGAACCGGGCCGATTGATGACACTCGGAATGGTGAAGGCGGCGAGCGTTGCGAGCACGCGCTCTGACGATCCTCGCCCTGGGCCCGCGACGGCGCCCCTCACCGCGCGGGATGTAGCGATACGCTCACCCCGTCATGAGGAGCCGGCGCGCACGAGCCATCCTCTGGCTCGACGGCTCCGCCGCGTGCGTCGTGCGCCCGGTGTAGCGAAGTTCACGTGGCATGCCGCGGTCGTCAGAACTGTGCCGTGAGGCCGCCGGCGTTCAGGCGCAGCCGGCCCTTCTTGCCCAGCCCGCGCTGCTGGAAGTCGAAGCGCGTGCGGCCGACCACGTACATCGCGATGCCACCGGCCACCAGCGCCAGGCCGCTGACGAGCACCGCGACCGCCGGCACGTAGTTGGGGTCGCCGCCCTCGACCTTGACGAACTCGTTCATGTCATTGACCTCGTAGCGATCGCGCGGCTTGGCGAACGCGAACAGGACCCCCCCGGCGACCGCGAGGGCGAAGCCGACGCTCATCGTGATGACCCCGCCGGTGCGCAGCCCCCTTCGGCCGGGCTTGACCTTCGCGGTGAGATCTCCGGGCTGGCCGAGCAGCGCGAATCGCTTCGACGTCGTCACCCCCGGGCCGCCGAAGAAGAACGACTGGCCCTGGCTGCCGTCGACGACCTTGTCGCACGGCGACGTGCACACCGGCCGGTAGTGGATCCCGCGAATCGTCGCCGTCCCGCCGCCGCTCACATAACCGGTGGCGATCGTCTCGCCGGTGATCTCGAACAGCTGGACGTCCGCCGGACGCGTCGTCTCGATGTGAAGACGCGTGCCCGCGGCGGGCGGCGGCTCGGCCGCGATCGGGTCCTCCGCCGCCGCCGGGGCCCCTGCCCGCTCGACTCCGGCGACCTCGGCCCACGGGAACGTCTTGCGTTCCCCGGTCGCCGCCGATTCGACGGTGACGGATTCGTCGGGTATCACCTCGAGGACCTTGCCGCGGATCATCCCGCCATTCTTGAGACTGACCACGTCTTCCCCGCTCGGCTCGGCGGCGACTTGCGCATAAGCGGGTAGCCCCGCGACGCTGACGGTGCCGCCCAGAAGGACGGACATACACACCTGCAATCCTTTTCGTCTTATCATGGAGCGGCGGATTCTACCCGATCGGCCGCCTCACCTCCTGTCTTTTCCTCGATCGCAGCGTGACACGTCACCACCACCGGGAAATACGCCAAACCTGGTGCCATCGCGGGTGGGCCGCGAGGCTACATCGGTCGCACGCGCCAGCTCACCGCGAGGATCCGCGCGATGTCGCGCGCCGGAGCCCAGGTCGCTGCATTGTCGGCAGTCCGACTCGTGAACGCGGACGAGCCGGAGGCAGGAGTACCGCGGGCTACCGGACGGCTGCACCGGGCCCGGCGCGCCGATCGGACGGGCGGCGTCGGGGCGGAACGGGGGCGGCGGTCGCCGTGGCTATACGCTCTGCCGCTTGCGCTCGCGCTGGACGAAGAGATAGAGGCTCTCGACCTTCTCCCGCGCCCAGGGGGTCTTGCGGAGAAATTTGAGGCTGGAGCTCACGCTCGGATCGCTGTTGAAGCAACGGATCGAGATGCGCCGGCCGAGCTCTTCCCAGCCGAAGAAGGCCACCAGGTCGTTGACCATGGCCTCGAGGGTGATCCCGTGCAGCGGATCTTTGGATCTCGGCGTCGTCGTCATCGCAGCACCCGGGCGCGGAACGCTCTGCCCTTGATCTTGCCGGCGCGCAGCCCCTTCAATGCCAGCTCGGCGCGGTCGCTGCGGATCGCCACGTAGGTATGGCGAGCCAGGATGTCGATCTTTCCGACGACCTCGCCCGGGAGGCCGATATCACCGGTGAGCGCCCCGAGCAGGTCGCCGGCGCGTAGCTTGTCTTGCCGGCCGCCTTCGATGACCAAGGTCGTCATCGGCGGCCGCGTCGGCCTGTCGTCGTCGGCGCTGGGTAACTTTTCCCAGCGTACCGGCGCCCCCTGCGCCCGCTCGAGCGCCGCCACCCGTTCACGCTCGAACGGCGAGCAGAGCGCCAGCGCGCGCCCCTTGTGCCCCGCGCGGCCGGTGCGCCCGATCCGGTGCAGATGGACATCGGGATCGGTGGGCAGCTCCCACGAGACGACCGCCGAGAGCTCCTTGATGTCGAGGCCGCGGGCCGCGACATCGGTCGCCACCAGCACGGCGCAGCTCTTGTTGGCGAAGCGCAGCAGCACCTCGTCGCGCTCGCGCTGTTCCAGCTCGCCGTGCAGCGCCAGCACCGAAAAGCCGCGCTTGCCGAGCCGGGCGCTGACCTCCCGGACATCGTTGCGGGTGGGGCAGAACACCAGCGCCGATTCGGGCCTGTGCTGCGAGAGCAAGGCTGCGAGCGCGTCGAGCTTGCGGGCGGGCTCGACCGCGAAGAAGCTCTGCTCGACGTCGGCGCGGCTGACGACGGTGTCGACCGTGACGGTCACCGGATCGCGCTGCAGCTCGCGGCTCAGGGCGCGGATGTCCTCGGGATAGGTCGCCGAGAACAGCAGCGTCTGCCGCGACGTCGCGGCCTGTTCGACGACCGCGGAGATGGACTCCAGGAAGCCCATGTCGAGCATGCGATCGGCCTCGTCGAGCACCAGGACGCGCAGGCCGGCCAGCTCGAGGTTCTCGCGCGCCAGGTGATCGAGGATGCGGCCCGGGGTGCCGACGACGACGTGGGGAGCGGCTTGCAGCGCCGGCTTCTGCGTCCGCACCGGCACGCCGCCGCACAGGGTCACGACCCGCAGGTTGGCGATGAACCGCGCGAGTCGCCGGACCACGGTGCCGACCTGTTCGGCGAGCTCCCGGGTCGGACAGAGCACGAGCACCTGCACGCGGGCGACGGCGACGTCGACGCGCGCCAGCAGGGCCAGGCCGAACGCCACCGTCTTGCCGCTGCCCGTCCGGGCCTGGGCGATCACGTCCTTGCCTTCGAGCATGCTCGGCAGCGCGTGCGCCTGGACGGGCGTCATTTGTGACAGGCCCAACACCCCGAGCGCCCGGGCGAGCGGAGGCGCCAGCGAGAGCGCGGCGAAGGTCTCCTGCACGCCCGGCGTGGGCGCGGACGGTTCACGAGGTGTCGTCGTCGTTTCAGTCATGCCGGCAACGGCCCCACATTCAGCGCGGACCCCGCTCCCTGGGGCCGAATCCGAACCCTAGCCCAGGGGCCACGGCCCCGCAAGCCGACGCCTGTCGTGGTCCTCGTCCGTGAGGATGCGCCCGTGACACCTGCCGGGCTCACGCATGAAGCCGAGCAGATGATACGGCGTGTGATGATAGGAGCGATCGTACCGCGCTCGTGATCACTCTTTCTTGTAGATGCGCACGTAATCGACGTCCATGTACGCCGGATACTGCGTCGTATCGTCGGGGCAGCCGGCCCAATCGATGTCGCAGGAGGCGGCCCAGTCGCCCATGGCGAACAGCAGCGGCGCGTCGTCGAAGTGCTGCGTCATCTGATGCAGCTCCTCGCCGTCGACGAGCCAGGTCAGCGTCCCGGGCTCCCAGATCAGGGTGTACTCGTGGAAATCGGCGGTCGAGTCGGTCCCCGACCAGGTGTACTGCTCCGACTCGCCGTCGCCCCAGTGCTGGGTGAAGCTGTTCTGCAGTGGCGACTTGCCGGCGACCTCGCCGAAATCGATCTCGGTCGTGGTCTCGCCGAACAGGCCGATGTACCCGACGTTCCCCTTGCCCGGGGGGAACCGCACGCGCGCGACCCAGCGGCCGTAGGTCTGGACCGTGCCGAGATCCGGCTCCACGCCGCCGCAAGCGTAGGGGCGCCCGTTCACCTCGCGCTCCTCGATCTTCAGGTGGAGGGCCCCGTCGGAGACGCTCACCTGCGCGGGGTCGAAGTGCGAGAAGTCGGGCGCGTTGCCCTGCGGCCCGCCGTAGACCAGCCAGCCCTTGGCCGGATCGAGCGCGTCGCCCTCGAACTCGTCGTGGAAGGTCAGCGTCCAGCCCGGGATATCGAGGGGCGACCCGGAGCTCTCGCTGCCCGGGCCGCTCGAGTCCGCGGACCCACTGCTGTCATTGCTCGCCCCGGTCGCTCCGCTCGCGCTCGAAGAGCCGCTGCTGCCCTCGTCCGTCTCGCTCGCGCTCGACGGTCCGCCGCTGGTCACGACCCCGGTCGCCGAGCTCGTCGAGGTGTGGCCGCCGGACGAGCCGGTGAGGTTCGAGTCCGTCGAATCGTTCGTCGGCGCGCCGCACCCTGCAGCCCCGGGACCGACGAGCGAGATCCAGCAGAGAGTGACACACGCGGTTCGAGAGTTCATATGGTCAATGGCTCGTGAAGGGCAGGTACGCCGGGATCCGGCAGGTCGAGGTTGGCACAGGCTCCCACGTGTGGGCGAAGACCGATTCGGTCGACACATGAGGAGGCACACGCATTGCGGCCTGCGCAGTGTGCAGCGCCCGGAGCAGGCGCGTATCGCCCTTCGCACGGGTGCCGACATTCGTCTGTCTGGGGACGCGAGGCCCCGGCCGCCGTCCCCCACCACGCTGTTCGCGGCAGGCGACGACCCGTCGATCTCTGCCCGCATTTCGCAGTACAACGGGCGCATGCCTCGACATGGAAGCTCGCTGGCTCCGCTCCTCGCCTTCGTCACCCTGGGCCTCGTCGCGGCGCCGGCCCGCGCCGTCGAGGTCACCGTGAGCGGCGAGGATTCGCCGTACCCGGGCGTGCGCGTCCAGACCCTGAAGCTCACCGGCCCGACCGCGCGCGCGTGGGCCGTGTTCGTCGATCTCTGCACCGAGCAGGTCCGCGTCGGCGCGACGGCGGCGCCGCAGTCGCTGCGCACCGCCGGCTCGTGGGCCGACTCGGTCGGGGCCCAGGTCGCCATCAACGGCGATTTCTACAAGACCGGGCCGGTCCGGGTCTACGGCGCGGCCGTCGGCGGCGGCGCGGCGTGGCCGGCCGTGCAGACCGGCACCGATCCCGCGTACGACGGCGAGTGGTACTACCAGGATTACGGCTGGATCGCGTTCGGTCCGCACTGGGTCGAGTTCAATCACAGCGGATGGACCAAAAAGCACCCCGACGAATATCCGACCCGCGAGGGCTGGCGGCCGACCTCCGTCACGCACGCGGTCCCGCACGGGACGGTCGCGCTCGTCAGCGGGTTCCCCGAGCTCGTCGTCGAGGGCAAGCGCGTCACCTGCAGCGACCCGACCGCGGACAGCTGCTTCCCCGACCGCACCGACATGCGCGCCCGTCACCCGCGCAGCGCGATGGGGCTGACCGAGGACCGCCGGACCTTCATCCTCCTCGCCGTCGACGGCCGCACCAACGTCTCGGCCGGGCTGTACGGGGCCGAGCTCGCCGAGGTGATGGAGAAGCTCGGCGCCTGGGAGGCCTTCAACCTCGACGGCGGCGGCTCCACGCAATTGTGGGTCGAGGGCGACGGCTACGTCAACGATACGAACGGCAACAACGGCGGCGGCAGCACGCGGGCCGTCGCCAATCACTGGGGCATCTTCGCCGGGTCGGGGGCGACCGCGCCGGGCCACTGCGTCGATTACCTGGTCGAGGGCCTGCTGAACGCGCCCCTCGGTCAACCGGGCGCCAGCAGCGACATCGACGGCGACGGCCTCGCCGACGCGTGCATCCGCGCCGCCGACGGGATCCGCTGCGCCCGCGGCGGCGCGCTCGACGAGGACGAGCTGTTCGTCGGCCTCGACGACGACTCCGGCTGGGGCGACCTGAGCAACGCCACCACGCTGCGCACCGGCGACCTCGACGGGGACGGGCGCGCCGACCTGTGCGCCCGCGCCAACGCCGGCGTCCGCTGCTGGCGCTCCGACGTCGCCCCGCTGGCGACCGCGCTCGAAGGGCCCGCGCTCGCCGACGAGTCGGGGTGGAACCTGCCGGCGTACTTCTCGACGCTCCGCCTCGCCGACGTCACCGGCGACGGTCGCGACGACCTGTGCGCCCGCGCGGCCGCCGGGCTGCGCTGCTACCCGTCGACCGGGGCGGGCTTCGACGCGGCGATCGAGAGCGACGCGTTCAGCGACGACGCCGGCTTCGCCGACCCCGCCAATTACACCACCCTGCGCATGGGCGACGTCGACGGCGACGGGCGGGCCGACGCGTGCGCCCGCACCGACGCCGGCGTCGAGTGCCGCCTCGCCGCCGGCGAGTTCACGACCGCGATCGCCGGGCCGGCCTGGAGCGACGAGATGGGCTGGTCCCGGCCGGCCTATTTCTCGACGATTCGCCTCGCCGACGTCGACCACGACGGCCGCGCCGACCTGTGCGCCCGCGCCGCGGCCGGCTTCCGCTGTCACCTGTCCACAGGGACAGGTTTCGGCGAGGCCGTCGACGCGCCGATCCTCGCCGACGCCGACGGGGGCGCCGCCCCGGCCGTCTACTCGACGATCCGCCTCGCCGACATCGACGGCGACGCCGACCTCGACGTGTGCGCCCGCGACGGCGACACCTTCGGCTGCTGGGCGTGGACCGGCGCCGGCTTCGGCGCGCGGATCGACGGGCCGGCCAGCCCGGACGACGCGTGGCTCGCCCCGCGGATCTACGCCGGACCGCGCCTCGCCGACGTCGACGGCGATCGCCGGGCCGACCTGTGCGTCCGCGCCGACGCGGGCCTGCAATGCTACCCGTCGACCGGCGCGGGGTTCCTCGCGGCGCTCGCCGGTCCCGCGTGGGCCGGCCCCAATTGGGAGTCGCCCGCGGTGTTCGGCACCCTTCAGCTCGGCGGCCCGCGCTGCCAGCCCCTCCCCGAGCTGTGCAACGGCCTCGACGACGACTGCGACGGCGTCGTCGACGACGACTGCATCGGCGGCGTCGATACCACCGGCGACGCGACGGGTGACGCGACCGGTGACACCCCCGACAGCACCGGCGCAGTGCCGACGACCGGTGCCGGCGGCACCGGTGACGCGCCCACGAGCTCGAGTTCGGGCGCGACTGCAGATACCAGCGCCGGCAGCGGTGGCCAGGCGGGTGAACAGGGGTGCGCCTGCACCACGCACAATCAGGCCCCTGCCCCATGGCTGCTCCTCGCGCTCCTGCTCGGGACCCGGCGCCGCGCCGTCCGCCGCCCGCGCGCGTTGCCCCCGCGACGCACGGCCTGCTATCGATCGTCGTCCATGTCGCTCCGCATCGCCCCGCTCGCCCTCGTCGCGCTCACCGCCTGCTTCGTCGACAGCGGCAACGCGACGGGCACCTCCGAATCACCGAGCACCGCGGCCACGCTGACCAGTGACATGCCTGCAAGTACAGGTGGTCCGACGACCGGCGCGGAGCCGACGACGAGCGCCAGCCCGACCACCTCGACCACCAGCACCGTCACCACCGGCCTCGACACCGCCACCACCGGCGGGCCGCCGGCGACCTGCCCGTGCTTCGGCGGTGACGGGCCCTATTGTGGCCACGGCGTCGCCGTCGAGGCCGACACGGCCGGCTGCGAGGTCGCCGTGCTGGCCGGTCACGAGGGCGACATCCTGCACTGCGAGGGCGGCGAATGGAGCCTCGGCGCCGCCTGCGAGGCCGGCTGTGAGGTCACCGCCCCGGGCGAGGCCGACGCGTGCCTGCTGCCGGTGTGCGACTGCTTCGTCAAGGAGGCGTGGTGCGGCAGCGGGGCCGCCGCGCACGGTCTCACCCTCGACCCGCCGTGCAGCGTGCCGCTCGTGCCGGAGCACAACAACGACATCCTCGGCTGCGACGGCGAGGCGTGGATCGTCAAGCAGGTGTGCGACAAGGGCTGTCACGAGGAGATGGTGGGCGTGCCCGACAGCTGCAACGACGACTCCGACTACAAGCTGCCGTACGCGTGCGGCGACGCGTTCACCTGCAGCCAGGCCAACTTCGGCTCGTCCCACCAGGGCAGCCAGGCCTACGCGTGGGACTTCGCCATGCCCAAAGGGACCCCCGTGCACGCCGCGCGCGGCGGCACGATCGCCTACCTCGAGATGCGCTCGCCCGCGGGCTCGCAGTGCTACGACCCGCCGGGCTTGCTCGAGGCGTGCCACAACAAGGCCAACTTCATCGGCATCAAGCACGCCGACGGCACCGTCGCGCTCTACATGCATTTGCGGGAGATGAAGGTCCAGAAGGGCGACGTCGTGCAGCAGGGCCAGCTCATCGCCCTGTCCGGCAACAGCGGCTACACCTCCGGCCCGCACCTGCACTTCCAGCTGCAGAACGACTGCGGGATCTGGTTCTGCAGCTCCGTCCCGGTCAGCTTCGCCGACGCCCCCGGCCTCGCCAAGAACGACAGCGTCAGCTCGGGCAACTGCCCGTGATGCGTGCGCCCGCCCGCCGGCGGGCGTCACGTGGAGCCGACGTCAGCGGCGACGGCGGCGGCCGAGCAGCCCCACCGCCGTGAGCACGGCGAGCCAGCCGGGGCCGCGGTCGCCGTCGCTGGCGCAGCCGCAGCCGCTGCTGTCGGTCAGGCCGGAGCCGGTGGCGCCGTCCGACGACTCGTCGCCGCCGCTGCTCGCCTCCGACGTCCCGGCGTCGCTGGCGGCGCCGGTGGTCGGCGTCGGGCCGGTCGTCGGCGGCTCGCCGGTGGTCCCGGGCGTCCCGGTCGTGCTGTCATTGCCGGACGTCGCGGTGGTGTCGCCCTCGGTGGTGTCGCCCTCGGTGGTGTCGCCCTCGGTGGTGTCGCCCTCGGTGTCACCGGTGGTGCCCGGGTCCTCGCCGGCCTGATACGATTGGTCGGCGGCGCAGGCGTTGTTGCCATTGTCGTCCTCTGCACATACGCGGAAGACGACGGTGCCGCGCGCGGGCGGGAGGACGACGCGGAACAGATCTCCGCCCATGAAGCTGGCGTCGACGGTGGTCGCGGCGCCGTCGGGGTCGATCACGGCGTACGCGCGAGCGAGCCGCGGCCCCTCGTCGGTGACGGTGCGGTCGCTGACGGCGAAGCGGACCACCGGCGTGGCGTCGGCGGCGACCGGGCCGGCGACCTCCTCGACGGCCAGGAGCTTCGGCGGCTGCGAATCGACGGGGTCGGAGTCCCCGGCGAGGTACACCTCGTCGGAGCTGCTGCACTCGCCCTGACCGGTGACGAGGTCGAGGCGGCCGTCGTCGTCGAGGTCGCCGAATTCGGCCCACAGGCTGCAATCGGTCGGCGGGGGGAACACGTCGGGCAAGGCCGAGAAGTTGCCGGCGCCGTCGTTGACCAGGTAGCGCTCGGGGCCGGACAGCGAGACGACGAGCGCGTCGAAGTCGCCGTCGTCGTCGAGGTCGGCGCAGACCACCCCGTTGTCGTCGCTGCCGGCCGGGTTGCCGGTCACGCGGGCCGCGGTCTCGTCGGTGAAGCCGCCGGCGCCGTCGTTGATGAGGAGCTGCTCGCGATAGTTGCCGCCGATGTTGTCGATCCAGACGTCGAGGTCGCCGTCGCCGTCGACGTCGCACACCCCCGGGTTGTAGTGAAAGCCGGTGTTGGCGTTCGCCGGGAATTCGGCGGCGGTGAACGTACCGGTGCCGTCGTTGATCCACAGGTTGCCGCCGCCGTTCGCGTGCGGGTTGACGAGCAGGTCGAGGTCGAAGTCGCGGTCGACGTCGAGGAGGTCGAAGTCGTCGACGTCCTCGCCCGCGAGCTCGGTCGGGAGCGCGCCGTCGGCCTCCTCGAAGTTGCCGCTGCCGTCGTTGAGGTACAGCCGGGCGACCTGGGCCGGGGCGTCCTGCGAGTAGCCGTCGCCGGCCACGATGTCGAGGTCGCCGTCGCCGTCGACGTCGCCCATGCGCGCCGCGGCGCCCTGCGGGTACGGGTCGCCCGGCAGGCGCGCGTCGGCCTCGTCGGTGAACACGCCCATGCCGTCGTTGATGAACAGCACGTGCGGACCGCCGGCGCCGTCGGGCGCGTAGATGTCGGGGTCGCCGTCGCCGTCGACGTCGCCCACGGCGACCTGGCGGATGTTGCCGGCGTAGTCGGCGACGGCGGCCGCGGACTCGTTGCTGAACTCGGCCATGCCGTTGTTGAGGTAGACGACCAGCGGCTCCGGCTTGTCGGCGCCGGCGAAGAAGTCGGCGTAGTTGGCGAGCAGGATGTCGAGGTCGCCGTCGCCGTCGAGATCGGTGACGCGCAGGTGATTGGTCCAGCAGCCCTGACCCTGGCAGGCCTGCGGATCGAGGGCGCCGGGGACGAGCTGGTAGGCCGACGCCGGGCCGGTCGAGAACAGGGCCGCGAGGGTCGCGGCGAAGGCGATGTATTGTCGATTCAAGGTAATGCCTCCGGTGTTTCGCGGGTTCGGCCGGAGTTGAACACGATTCATCGACCGACCCGCGGGACGCGGCGAACGTCGTCGCGCGGCGCGGATAATAAAGCTCACGGCCTGATGAGGCGACCCGCTGCGCCGCCCGCGGATCTGGGGTCGAGCAGCACCACGCCGTGGCGCGAGGCCGCGGCGGCAGGGCGCGCCATGCAGTCACCGCATTGCGGCGGGAGGCGTGGATCGGCGGGTGTCTACCCTCGGGCGACGCCCCAGGTCGCCGTCGCCCGGCGCCTTCACGCGTGACTGCGATGGCGCGACCACGCACCTCGGGCCGTCGATTCCGCGTTCGGTCCCGCTCTCGCATCGAACACCGCCTGCACGAGATCCGCACGCCCCTGGCGTTCGACCTGCAGCCGCGGAGCCGACCTCGTAGCGAACGGCACGCGCGCACGAAGTGCATCTCGACCCCGATGGCGCAACCTCGCCTCGAGCGACTCGCCGTCGAGCTGGTTCACGGCGCTCCGATGGCTCGACTCTCGACGTGCCAATCGCACCGTCGTCGGCGCCGACCGCCGTTCGGCGCCGAGCCCCTACCCGGCGATTCGAGCGAGGGCCCGCGAATCATCGCTGACGCGAATCGTCGGCGACGCCTCGTCGGTGCCGGCGAATGAATGAACGCAGTTGCAAACGGCGTGACCGGCCGACGCGACCGTCGGGGTCCGCAGGCACCGCGGGCGACGGCGATCCGGCGCCGCTGCCGCGAACGTCGCAAGACATCACACTCTCATCAACACGAAGGCAGGAGCGGCGTCGTGCTGGCAGATCCGGCGACCTGCCCCGACAGGGCCGCCCGGGGATTCACCGATATCCATTTGTGCCCGCGTCGGCGCCGGCGATGCGAACGGATGTTCGAGGGCGCCGGCGCCGAGAATTCCAATCTGTCGCCTTCCCGGCGCCGCTCGGCCGGCAAAGTCAACATTGTTCGTCTCCCACGAAGTGACAGCGGTCGACAGCGGTCGACAGCGGTCGGATTCGACGGAGGCGGCCGACAGGGTCGTACACGCGGATCGACATTCGGAACTGGCGACCGGCGAAGGATGTTGTGTATAATGATCGGACGCGGGAGGGTTCGATGCGAATCACTTCGTTGTTCGGAGCGGTGGTGGCGATGACGGCGATGGCGGCGTGCGACGAGCCGCGGGCTGGCGATGACGCTTGCGGGTGCGACGAGATCGAGGCGCGCAGCGCCCAGGTCAACGGCGCGCTCCTCAACGGCGCGCTCCTCAACGGCGCGCTCCTCAACGGCGCGCTCCTCAACGGCGCGCTCCTCAACGGGCCCGCCGGCCCTTCGGACCACATCCAGCTGAAGAAAATCAACGTGAAGGGCGAGGGCGTGGCCGACGACGCCCGGCTCGAGGGCAGCGCGCTGGTCGTCACCTCGAACCAGGGCGAGGAGCTGTCGGGCGACGCCCTCGACGACGCCAAGCTGCACTTCGAGGTGAAGGAGGGCGGGACGACGCGACAGAAGATGCTGAAGATCCTCGACGTCGAGCGGCTCGCCCCCGGCTCCGACGTGTGGCTGTTCGACGTCTCGCTCAAGGTCGACTCCGGGGGCTGGGGCCCGCTGTGTCTCGACAACACCGGCGAGCCGACGCAGGCGATCCTGCTGACGGAGGTGTGGAATCCGGGCACCGGCGGCCGCATCGCGCCCGCGGCCGGCAGCGTCACCTTCGCGTGCCGCGACACGGCGCTGGCGAAGTGCGTCGAATGGGGCTACAAGCCGTGGCTCGCCGACCTGCGGGAGGTCCACCAGGCCTGCACGCGGCTCGTCCGCGCCGACTACTGCGGCGACGGCGTGTCGCACACCCAGCAGGGTACGGTGATTCACGTCCTCGACCAACTCGGCATCCAGAACGTCGATCCCGACCATCCGTTCGTCGTCGAGGCCGAGTGGGGACCGGAAGGGGCGGTCTGCCTCAATGCGGACAACATGCGCCTCGGCCCGCAGGCGCTGAGCTGCGAGCTGCCCGCCTGCGGCGCGCCGTTCGCCTCCGGTGGGCTCCTCCAGAGCGGCAAGATCGTGGGCGCTCCGTAGAGCCGCGCGATGAGCGATACCCGCGCAGATCCGGTCCGCATCGGCCCCTTCGGGGTGCTGCGCAAGCTCGGCGAGGGCGCCATGGGCGTCGTCTACGAGGGCTACGACGCCAGGCTCGAGCGCAAGGTCGCGGTGAAGCTCGTCCGCCGCCAGCTCCTCGACAACCCGGCGGTGCGCGAGCGGATGACCCGCGAGGCGCAGGCGATGGCGCGCCTGTCGAGCCCGAACGTCGTGCAGGTCTACCAGGTCGGCGAGCACGACGGCGGCATCTATCTGGCCATGGAGTACGTCGAGGGCGAGACGCTGGCGACCTGGCTGCGAACCGCGCCGCGGCCGTGGCAGCTCGTCCTGCGCACGATCTGCGACGCCGGTCGCGGCCTCGCGGCCGCCCACGCGGCCGGCCTCGTGCACCGCGACTTCAAGCCCGACAACGTGCTCGTCGACGAACGCGGACGCGCCCTCGTCCTCGACTTCGGGCTCGTGCAGGCCGAGGGCGGCGCCGACGATTCGGCCCGCGCCGCCGCGCTCGAGCACGAGCTCGTCGACACCGAGCAGGGCTGGCCCTCGTCGCAGTCCACCAACATGTCCCCGGGGACATCCTCTCCCGATCGCTCGAACAACCTGCACTGGTCGGTCCGCCTGACGCAGATGGGCAACTCGCTCGGCACGCCGGCGTACATGTCGCCGGAGCAGCACTTCGGCCGGCCGGCCAGCCCGCTCGCCGATCAGTTCAGCTTCAGCACCACGCTGTACGAGGCGCTCTACGGCGTGCGCCCGTTCGGCGGCGACTCGTGGTCGGCGATCCGCGCGTCGGTCAGGCGCGGCGTCGTCCCGCCGCCGCCGCTCGAGTCGCAGGTGCCGCGGCGCGTGTTCAAGGCGCTGCTGCGCGGGCTGGAGATCGACCCCGCCAGGCGCTGGCCGAGCATGGCCGCGATGATCGAGGCGCTCGAGCACGACCCGTGGCGCGTGCGCGGGCGGATCGCGGCGATGACCGCGCTGATCGGCGCCGCGTCGCTGGCCAGCTACGTCGTCGCGGTCTCGCGGGCCGAGGACGGCCGGCGCTGCCAGGTGGGCGTCGAGCAGCTCGCGGGCGTGTGGGACCCGGCGCGCGAGGCCGCGGTCGCGCGCGCCTTCGCGGCGACGCACCTGCCCTTCGCCACGGACACGGCCCGGCGGGTCCAGGGCCGCATCGACGCCTACGCGCGCGCGTGGGTGACCGAGCGCCAGGCCGCGTGCGAGGACCGGGCCTCCGGCGCGCAGACCGACAACCTCGCCGACCTCCGCGTCGCCTGCCTCGATCGCCGCAAGGCCCACCTGTCGGCGCTCGTCGACGTGTTCGCGGCCGCCAACAACGCGGTCGTCGAGAACGCGGTCCAGGCCGCGACCGCGCTGCCGAGCCTCGCCACCTGCGCCGACGCCGGCGGGCTGCTGTCGTTCGTGCTGCCCGACGACCCCGTCGTGGCCGGGCGAGTGACCGCGCTGCGCGCCGACCTGGCCCGCGCCGACGTGTTCGATCGGACAGGTCGCTACGAGGAGGGCCTCGCGCTCGCCCGCCGCACCCGCGACGACGCGGCGGGCCTCGGCTACGCGCCGCTCGACGCCGAGGCCGCGCTGGTCGAGGGGCGCGTGCTCATGAACCTGGTGCGCGGCGAGGAGGCCGAGGCCGCGCTGCAGCGGGCGACGCGGCTCGGGATCCGCCACGACCTGCACGCGACCGCCGCCGAGGCGGCGACGGTGCACATGTTCGTGGTCGCGCATCACCTCGGCCGCCCGCTCGAGGCCCTGGCGACGGCGCCGTTCGCCGAGTCGATGATCCAGCGCGCCGGCGACGACGCGGTCCTCCGCGTCCTGTTCCACAACAACGTCGGCACGATCCAGCAGATCCGCGGCGATCTCGCGGCGGCGCGCGGCGAGTACGGTCAGGCGCTCGCGGAGCTGCGGCAGCGAGGCGAGCGCGAGCCCTTCGAGGCGATCGTCCACAACAACCTCGGGCTGATGTACCTCGAGCAGGGCCAGCTCGACGCGGCGTGGACCAACTTCGTCAGCTCCTCCGAATTGTTCGTGGCGATCCTCGGCGAACAACACCCGCTGCTGGCGCACCCGATCCACGGGCTCGGCGACGTCGAAGTCCGCCGCGGTCGCCACCGCGACGCGATCCCGCATTACCTCCGCTCGCTGGCGCTGATGGAGGCGACCTACGACGCCGAGCACCGCTACCTGCTCTACCCGCTGGTCGGCCTCGGCAAGGCCCACGCCGGGGCCGGGAACAGCGACGAGGCCGATCATCATTATACGCGCGCGCTCCGGGTCGCCGACGCGAACGGGATCCGCGACACTCTCCGCGCCGAGGCCCACGCGGGCCTCGGCGACCTCGCGGCCGCGGCCGGCGAGCTCGCCAAAGCGCGAGATTCGTACGAGCAGGCCGTGGCGGTCTACGCAGAGGCAGGCGCCGGCGACAGCGAGCAGGGCGTCCGCGCGGCCCTGCGAGCGGGCGAGCTCGCGGCCGCCCAGGGCGAACGCGCCGCCGCGACCCAATGGTTCGAGCAGGTGCTCGCCACGAAGTCCGAGGCGACCGCGCCGCTGCGCGCGCAGGCGGCGGCGCTGCTGCAGCGCGACGGGACCTGAGCCGCCGGCGCTGCGACTCAGCCGAAACAATTGCTGCACCCGACGGGTCGCACATATCGGGTGCGCGAGCGCGACGAATCCCTCGAGTGCGGATCGCGCTCTTCATCAACGAGCGGCAGGGCAAATCTACATCTTGCAGGTCTCGCAGGCCTGCTATCATCGCACTCTTACAGCTTATGGACGCGTCGAGTCTTCGTGAGGCGATATTCCAGGTACACAGCCACGGCCGCGACCGCGGGCACTATTTCCTGTCGGCGGAGGACCAGCGGTTCGACGACCGACACATCAGCGTCGCCGGCAAGCGACTGCTGTCGTTCGGCAGCTGCTCGTACCTGGGGCTGGAGTTCGATCCGCGGCTCATCGACGGCGGCGTCGAGGCGTACCGCCGCTACGGGACGCAGACCTCGTTCAGCCGCGGCTACCTGTCCTGTCCGCTCTATCCGGAGCTCGAGGAGGACCTGCTGCCGCGGATCTTCGGCGTGTCGCGGGTGCTGCTGCTGCCGAGCACCAGCATCGCCCACCACGTCGTGATGCCGGCGCTGCTGGCGGAGAACGACGCGATCGTCTGCGACCACCAGGTCCACCGCTCGGTCGACGACGCGATCACGCTGCAATGCGCGCGCAGCGGCGCCGACAAGGTGGTGGTGAAGCACGGCGAGCTCGAGCGGTCGCTCGACGTCGTCGCTCGGCTCGCGCGCACGCACCACCACGTGTGGTTCGCGTGCGACGGCGTCTATTCGATGTACGGGGACTACTTGCCGGCCGGCTTCCTGCACGATCTGCTGGCCGTCGCGCCCAACGTGCGGCTGTTCGTCGACGACGCGCACGGGATGAGCTGGGCCGGCGACCGCGGCTGCGGGCACCTGCTGTCGCGCTTTCCGCTGGGCGAGCGCGTCGTCCTGGTGACCTCGCTCGCCAAGGCGTTCGCCACGGGCGGCGGCGTCGTCGTCGCGCAGGACCGCCGGCTGCTCGAGACAGCCCGGCTCGTCGGCGGACCCTTCTCGTTCTCCGGGCCGCTGCGCCCGGGCGATCTCGGGGCGAGCATCGCCTCGGCGCGGATCCACCTGAGCCCGGAGCTCGCGGCGCGCCAGGCCGCGCTGCGCGCCCGCATCGAGCAGGCCAACGCGCTGTGCCGGACGCTCGAGATCCCGCTCCTCATCGAGAACGAGGCGCCGATCTTCTTCATCGCCCTCGGCCGCGTCGAGGCGGTGTACCTGATGGCCGAACGTCTGCGAGACCAGGGCTTTCACGTCAACGTGTCCGGCTTCCCGGCGGTACCGGCCAGCCGCGGCGGGCTCAGGATCGCCATCAACGCCATCCACGACGAGGCGCAGGTCGACGCCCTGTTCCGCGCGATCGCCGAGCACCTGCCGGCGGTGCTCGCCGCCGTCGGTGTGACGCGCGACGAGGTCGAGGAGCAGTTCGCGGGCGTGCTCCCGTCGTTCCTCCGCGCCGCGCGTCCGCTCACCTCCGCGGTGCAGCAGATCCCGGAGCGATATCCCGACGCGCTCACCGTCGAGACCCACGCGAGCATCGAACAGCTCGACGCGGAGGTCTGGGACGCGCACGTCGGCGATCTGTCGTACATCGACGCCCGCACCCTGCGGGCGATCGAACGCGTGTTTCACGGCGACCACCCTCGCCGCGAGCACCGCTGGTCGTTCCGCTACGTGCGGATCCGCCGGGGCGACGAGGTCGTCGCCGCGGCGCCCTTCACCACCCTCCTGATGAAGGACGACACGTTCATGAGCGCCGAGGTCAGCGCGGCGCTCGAGCGCGAGCGGCTCGCCGATCCGTACCTGTTCACCTCCCGCGCCGTCGTGATGGGCAACATGGCCTCCGAGGGCGAGCACATGTTCCTCGCGCCAGGCGCCGGCCGCAGCGCCGCGCTGATCGCCCTCGCCGAGGCCGGCGTCGCGGAGATGAAGGCCCAGGGCTGCAGCACCCTGGTCCTCCGCGATCTCGGCGACGACCCCGAGCTCGTGCGCGTCCTGACCGGCCAGGGCTTCGTCCCCGTGCCGCTGCTCGAGCGCCACCACGTGCCGCTCGACTGGCGCGGCGAGGATGCCTTCATCGCCGCGCTGGCGAGCCACGGCCAGCGGCGACACGTCCGCGCCGTCCACGAGCAGGCGCCCCTGTTCGACCTCGAGATCCGGGACAGCCACAGCGCCGCATCGGACGACGAGCTCCATCGCATGTACGCGCTCTACCGCAGGATGGCCGCCAAGAACCTGCGGATCAACATCTTCCCCCTCCCTCCGGAGCTGCTGCGCGCCCAGCTCGAGAGCGGCTCGTGGGAGTTCTTGCTGCTGCGGCGGCGAGGCGGCGGTCCGGTGATCGCGTGGGCCGCGGCGCGCCCGACCGGAAGCGAATACCGTGCCCTCTATTGCGGCGTCGACTACGACGATTTCCGCGCCGGCAAGATCAACCCCTATCGCCAATTGCTGTGGCAGCTCGTCCGTCGCGCCGGTCGGCTCGGCTGCGCACGGCTCCACCTCGGCATGGGCGCCCGCCACGAGAAGACGCGGTTCGGGGCCACCGCCTCCCCCGCGCTCGCCCTCGTGCGCGCGGACGATGCCTATCAGGCGACCCGCCTGCAGGAGTTCGTCACGCGCACGGCCCTGCGAAGCAGCGCCGATCATTCGCAGGCGCCGGCCGTGGCCGTTCGAGGCGACATCGATGACCGCCGTTCCCTCGAGCCGCAGGTGAGGTATCCTGGCCGCGCATGAAGCACTTGGCCTTCTTCACCTTACTTTTGGGAATGTCGACGCTGTCCGCCTGCACCGAGAAGTCGAACGACTCGGGCGCCGAGACCACGGGCAGCACGAGCAGCACGGGCGGCCCGGGCACGACCGGGGCGAGCACGAGCGTGACCGGGGCGAGCACGAGCGTGACCGAGGCAGGCACGAGCGTGACCGAGGCGGGTTCGAGCACCACCGGCCCGACCGCCTGCGCCTTGATGGTCGGGCCCTCGGACGAGCCGGAGGTCGACGATCCCGACGGCTGCTTCGCCGTCGCGGACGAGGCGGCCTGTCTCGCCCTCGACGACAAATGTACGGCCCTCCACGGCGTCCCGATGCTCTGCACCGACGACACCTGGTGCGCCCCCGATCCGGCGGCCTCCGTCTATCTCGGGTGCCGTCCGTTCACCATCTGCAAGCTGAACGAGAAGGCGGTCTGCCGCGAGGGCGCGGGCGGGGTCGAGGGCTTCTGGACCTTGACCTGCACCCCCGAGGGCTTCGGTCACTGCCAGCCGAAGCTGCAGGAGACGGAGGCCAGCGCCCCGCCCGCGTGTGAATGAATTGCAGTCAGAGCGACAGCAACAGCTGCTCCACCGCGGCGCGGTCGTCCTCGCCGATCCCCGCCGTTCGCACGCAGCGCACCCGGTCCTTGCCGTCGACGAACACGTGGATCGGCAGCACCGCCTGGCCGGGCACGCCGATGGCGGCGGCCCACGGTTGCAGCGCGTCGGCGCTCTGCAGCTCGAGCGAGCCCACGACCTCGGGATGCGCCCGCGCAAACGCCTGCACCGCCGCAGGATCGCCGTCGGCGCTGAGGAACACCAGCTCGAATTCGGCCTTGCGGCCGAGCTCGTCGCGCCACCGGGCCAGGCGCGGCAGCTCCTCGATGCACGGTTTACACCACGTCGCCCACACGTTGATCCAGCGGCTGCGGCCGCTCGTCGCCGGCGGAGGGCTTGCGAGCGGCGGCAGCGACAACGCCGGCGCGGCGGCGGCCTCGTGCCACGCCTCGCAGAATTGCTTGGGATCCACCTGCGCCGGCGCGGCCGCCTGCACCGCATCGACGCGCGAGCGCGAGGACGCTGCACGCGAGCCGTCGCCCTCGCAACCGGCGGCGCTCGCCACGAGCGCCGCGATCATCACAGTCGACAATCGATCCATGCCACGAACGCGCTCCGGTTGATGTGTTCGGGGTCGCACTCTTCCTTGGCCCCGCTGCGCCGCCAGTCGCAGAAGCTCTGATCGAGCTGGGCGTACTCCTCGCCGAGCCACAGGAGGCCGACCTCCTTGTCGAGGTCGGGGTCGGCGAAGCGCTCGCGCAGGTGGGCCATGACCGCGTCGGCGCGCGCCTGCGACAGCTTGCGGTTGTGTTCGACCTTGCCCTCGGGCGAGCTGCGGGCCACCGCGAGGAACCAGCTCGCGCCGCGTTGATCGGCGAACGACTGGTCGAGCAGCTTGATGTCCTCGGCGTCGAGCTCGGACTCGTCCTGGTCGAACTGGACGATGCTCACCCGCTCGGCCAGCGGCAGGAACAGCGCGTTGAAGTCCTCGCCGGCCATCGTGGCCACGCTCTTGGCGTCGACCGGCTGGCACCCGCGCGCCTGATTGTCCGCCGCCAGCCCGCACGACAGCAGCACGCGGCGCAGCACCTGCTTGAGCTGCGGCGTGCAGTACTCCTCGTTGGCCGCGGCCGCGGTGGCCACCGCGGGGGCCTTCTCGGTCGCTCCTTGCTCGATCTCCGCGAGGCGCACCTTGGCGTTGGCCACCCACGCGGTGGTCATCCCCAGGGGCAGCCCGGCCGCGACCAGGCCGATGACGGCACGTACCGCGATGTTCATGGCGCCTCCTCTTGCCCGCCGGCGGGCGTCTCGGGGTCGGCCACGGAGGGCAGCTCCGTGGCTCGGGGTGGAGCCTTCTTCTCGGGCTCGGCGACGGGCTCGGCGGGCCTGGGTTCGGCCGGCTCGGCCGGGCCCGGCGCGCCCTTGTCGGCCTCGGGCGCCGCCTTCGCCGGCTCGCGCTTCGCTGCGGCCTTCGTGGCCTTGTCGGTCTGCCGCGCCGCCGCCTCGGATCCCGGCACCACCCCCGGCTCGCGCGGCCCGGCGGCCGGCGTGGTCGACGCGAGCTGCCCCGCCGCGTGCTTCTGCAGCATGTGGTGCAGCGTGAAGTCCATGCCGAGGTCGGAGTCCTCGTCGCACAGCTTGACGCCGGCGACGTAGAGCTGCGGGGTCATCACCGGCAGCTGGTTCTTCACCGTCCAGCGCAGCGACTTGTTGAGCTTCGCCTCGGTCTCGGCCGAGCCGATGCAGGCGCCGAGCTCGGGGAAGCGCGCCGCGATCATGCGGCTGACCCCGGCGAGGTCCTGCTTGCCCGCCGCCAGCAGCGCCTCCTGCTGCTCGAACGCCCACTGGACCACCGCGTCGGCGCCCAGGCCGGGCACGGTGGCGGCGCACAGCACCGCCTTGCTCACCCGACACGCGCCCGGGTGGAGCGAGGCCGGGACCATCCAGTTGCACTCGCTGTCGAGCGGGAACATCACCCCCTGGCGCCGCAGCAGTCGGTCCTGGCCGGACGCACGCAGCCGCTCCTCGAACGCGCGGCACGAGGGGCACAGCGGGTCGAACACCTCGATGGCCGGCGCCCCGTCGCCCGTGGGCCCGAGCGGCACCATCACCGCGTACGGATCGTCGGGCCGGATCAGCGCCCCGCAGGTGCCGACGTAGCGCGAGTAGTCGGGCACGAGCAGCGCGTAGACCACCACGGGCACCGTGACGAACGCGAACGCCTGGCCGGCCGCGGCGAGCCACATCTTCGCGTTGTCGGGCTCGACCGGCGCCGCGCTCGCGGCAGGCGCCTGACCGGGCTGCGCCGGCGCGGCCGCGACCGGTGCGCCAGCCTCGGCACGCGCGGCCCGGAGCGCCCCCACGGCCATCCCGAGCGCCGCGCCGCTGCTCAAGTAGATCCCGATGCACAGCTTGCAGGCCGCGTGCAGCTGGGTGAACGCCAGGTAGCCCATGATCACCGACGCCAGCACGGGCACCGCCGTGGTGGCCAGCGCGATCGCTGCCGCCGTGCGCCGCCGGCTCGCGTCCGCCACCAGCAGCTCGATGGCCCGGAAGGCGAGGAACGCGAACACGGCCATGGCGGGCAGCGAGATCGGGATCCCTCCCCACAGCGACGTGCGCATGATCGAGGAGTACGGGCTCAGCAGCGTGACCTGGCAGCCCGTGGATTCCTTGTCGGCCGCGATCAGCCCCGGCGCGAACGAGCAATGCAGCTCGTGCACCTGCCGATCGAGGTGTTGCACGAAATCGAGGGTCGAGGCGCTCGCGAACACGAAGCCCGCCAGCGCGGCGAGCAGGAGGCCGACCCCGAAGATGCGAGTCCTCATGACCCGGCATACTAACGCGGCGCCGCGCCGCGACCAACTACGTACATTGCGACCCCATCGTCGCCCCTGGTCCCCCATGGCCCGCGAACGTGCTCAGCTCGCTGGCTCGAGCCGACACCGCGCATGCCGCCTGACGGCCGCAGCGCCGGGGATCGAGGCCCCCGCCCCGCGACCCCATCTTGACACATCACAATCACAGCCAGGTCCGATCTCTTCACATTGATCGGATCGACGCGACGAGAACAATATAAATACACCGCGAAAGCTGACTATGATCAAATTCCCGCCCTCGCGCCGAACGAGCTCGGTAGACGTCGCCCTGGCCCGATGTCCAGTGACGATCACGCGGGCTCACCGCCGCGATCGGTACGAGGGCGGGGCCTCCAGGGAGCGGGTCGTCGCCCCCTTCGACGCGGACGAGCCCCGAGGTGACGCGCCGCCAGATCCCATGCGCCCCGTCCGCCCGATGCTCCTCGGACCGCGCGTCCTCGCCCTCTCCTGTGCCCTCGCCCTGCTCGCGCCCGGTTGCGGCGGCGGTCTTCCGGCCGGGGGCACGCAGACCGAAGGTTCGAGCGGGACCTCGACGGGACCCGGGCCGACGACCACCGACAGGACCGCGGCGACGACCAGATCTACTCGAACGACGCGTCGATCGTCGCGGTCGACGGCCGCTTCACCGTGTCATGGCACAACAGCGGGGGCGGCGCGTCGCAGGTGTCAGCACGTGCTCAATCCCTCGGACGTGTGGGTGCGGCTGTTCGAGTGATCGCAGCGCTCAGCGCGTCTCGGCGCGCGCGCAGGCGGGCGCGTGGTCCAGCTTGCACCCCTTCTGGAAGCTGGCTTTCGCCGCCTTCTCCGCCCGCTCGGTCCCGCGTCCCTCGGCCTGCATCACGCCGAGGTTGAAGCAGCCCTGTCCCAGGCCGGCGCCGCAGGCTTTCTTGTACAGCGCCACGGCGCGCGCGACGTCCTGCTCGACGCCGAGGCCGCGCTCGACGACCCACCCGAGGTTCAAGCAGTCGCTCCCGCGGTTCGGGCCGCCCTTCTCGCAGACGTCGCGCAGCCTGGCCACCACGCGCGCCAGCTCGTCGCAGCCATCCTCGTCCCCGAGCCGGCACGACTTGTGGAACAGCTCGATCGCGTTCGCCTCGTTGACGCCCGCTGTCGGCCGTCGAGCCAGGTGCGCCCGAGGTTCAGGCAGCCCACGGCCGACTCGCGCTGGCAGG
>NZ_JAIRAU010000057.1:212500-434619 GCF_020073745.1 Nannocystis pusilla | reverse complement strand
GCTGCGGCCGACCGGCGTGACCTGGTCGGCCCGCGGGTCGAGCAGGCGCTCGCGCAGCGCCGATCCTGCCCCTCAGGACAGGTCGAAGCGCACGCCGGTCAGCTCCTCCGAGCGCTGCCACAGCCGCCGCGCCAACAGCTCGTTGCGGGCGCGCGGGGCGATCCACGCCCGCCCCGGCGCGCCGCGCATCGTCAGCAGCCACGGCCCGTAGTACTCGCCGCCCTTCACGTCCGGGGCCATGGCCGCGCGCAGCGACGGCAGCGCGCCGTCCTGCGCCGACTGCCCGAACCACTTGATGCTGCGGGTGAACGCGTGCTTCTGCAGGTTGGTCGCCGCCCCGCCCGGGTGCGCCCCCACGCTGCGCAGCGCCGGCGAACCCGCGCGCCGCTGCAGCTCGAGCATGAACAGCAGGTTGGCCAGCTTCGAGTCGGAGTAGGTGCCCATCGGCGAGTAGCGCCGCTCGCTCTGCAGGTCGTCGACGTCGAGCCGGCCCATCCACGCCATGCCGCTGCTGACCGTCACCACCCGCGCCGCCGGGCTGGCCCGCAGCGCCGGCCACAGCAGGCCGGTGAGCGCGAAGTGCCCGAGGTGGTTGGTGCCGAACTGCTTCTCGAACCCGTCGACGGTCAGCTCGCGCCGCGGCAGCGCCATGATGCCCGCGTTGTTGATCAGCAGGTCGAGGCGCGGGTGGGCCGCGCGCACCTCGTCGGCGAACGCCCGCACCGACGCCAGCGACGACAGGTCGAGCGCCACCAGCGAGACCTGCCCGCCCGACTGCTGCCGCAGCCCTCGCAGCGCCTCCTCGCCGCGGCCCGCGTCGCGGCAGCCGATCACCACCGTCGCCCCCGCGCGCGCCAGCTCCAGCGCCGTGTAGTAGCCGATCCCGCTGTTCGCGCCCGTGACCACGGCCGTCTTGCCGTCCAGTCGCGGGATGTCCTTCGTGCCCCAGCCGCTCATGCTGCGTCTCCTCGGTTCCTGTAAACGACCGTTTACTTGGTCGCATCTTGGACCGCCCGTGGTAGAAGTCAACAGGCGTTTACAAAAAACACCGATGGCCCAGCGCAAGAGCCCGTTCCGCCTCTGTTCCGCCCCCGCGCCGCGCCCCCGCGACGCCGAGCAGACCCGGGCGGAGATCCTCCGGGCGGCGCGCCTGTTGTTCGCCACCCGCGGCTACGCCAACGCGGGCATGCGAGAGATCGCCAGGGCGGCCGGCATCACCCCGGCGCTGGTGGTCCGCTACTTCGGCTCGAAGCGCGACCTGTTCCTCGCCGCGATCGAGACCGACATCGGTCTCGCCCCTTTTCTCGGCCCCGACCGCGCCACCGTCGGGCGTCATATCGCGCGCTACTTCTTCAGCAAGCCGCTGCGCGACGCCGACACCCTCTCGATCCTCCTTCACGCCGCCGGCGACCCCGAGGTGCGCGACCTCGCCACCGAGCTGCTCAACGCGCGCGTGATCCAGCCGCTCGCGCGCTGGCTCGGGCCCCCACGCGCCGAGGCCCGCGCCGCCCTGCTGCTCGCCATCATCTCGGGCACCTGGCTGTTCCGCCAGGCGCTGCCGATGCGCGCCTTCGCGGGCGGGCCGGACGCGGCGCTGGCGTCGTGCCTGGCGGCGCAGATCCAGCACGTGGTCGACGGCCTGCCGGAGCCTTGATCGCGCGCGGAGCAGCGGTAACGCTGCGATCATGCCCAACCCCCTGGTCCGCGAGTTCACCGACGCCAACTTCACCGCCGAGGTCCTCGAGTCGCCGATGCTCACACTCGTCGAGTTCTTCGCCACCTGGAACGCCCCCTCGCGGACCGTCGGGCAGTACACCTCCAAGCTGGCGACCGCGTTCGCCGACAAACTCAGGGCCGGCCGCCTCAACATCGACGACAACCAGGACACCCCGCAAACCTACGGCGTCCGCTCGATCCCCACGACCCTGCTGTTCAGGGGCGGCAAGGTCGTCGAGCAGATCGCCGGCGCCCCGCCCTACGCCCGCTTCGAGGCCGCGGTCACCAGGCACCTCTGACCGCACCCACGATCGGCAGTGCAGGCCTCCAGCGCATTCGCAGGCGATTGACCGCCCGGATCGGCGCCTCACGCTGATCGCCTATGAAGAACATGTCCGGCTCGATCATGACCCTGATCTTCCTCGGCGTGCCCTTCCTGTTCCTGCTGGCGTTCGCGCTCCGCGGGGTCATGCGAGCCGCCCAGGCCCGGCGCTTCGCTCGCGACGAGCAGCCTGTCGTGCCCCGTCCCGGCCCGCCGCGGCTGCAGTGATCACGCGGCCGCGGGCAAGAACACGCGGAAGCACGAGCCGCGCCCGGCCTCGCTCTCGACCGTGATCTCGCCGCCCAGCAATTGACAGAGCCGGCGCGTGAGCGCGAGCCCGAGCCCCGTCCCGCCGTGGCGGCGCGCCAGCACCTCGTCCACCTGAACGTAGGGCGCGAACAGGCGTCCCAGCTGTTCCGGCGTCATCCCGGCGCCGGTGTCCTCGACCTCGAACACCACCCCGCGCCGGCCCGAGCGCGACGCCGCGCGGGCGCGCAGCGAGACCGTGCCCTCCTGCGTGAACTTGGCCGCGTTGCTGAGCAGGTTGTAGAGCACCTGGCGCAGGCGCAGCTCGTCGGTCCGCAGCCGCCGCGCCGTCGGTTCGACCGTCACGCGCAGCGCGTTGGCCCCGTCCTGCAGCTTCGCCCCCAGCGCGTCGGTCACCTCGGCGATCACCCCGGCCACGTCGACCTCGGAGAACGTCAGCACCAGCTTGCCCGCCTCGACCTTCTGCAGGTCGAGCAGGTCGTTGACGAGCGCGTGCAGGTGCCGCGCCGCGCCCACGATCTTCTCGGCCTGACTGGCGAGGTCGCCGGCGCCGAGGTCCACCAGCTCCTCGCCGAGCAGCTCGCCGTAGCCGACGATCGCGTTGAGCGGCGTGCGCAGCTCGTGGCTGACCGCGCTGAGGAACAGCGACTTGGCCTCGCTCGCCGCCACCGCCTCGTCGGCGATCCGCTGCAGCTCCGCCGTGCGCTCCGCGACCTGCTCCTGCAGCGTCGCCGCCAGCCGCTGCAGCGCCTGATTGGTCTCGTACAGCTCGCGGGTCTTCGCCTCCGCGAACGTCTCGGCCTCCTTGCGGGCCCGGCGCTCGCGGTCGTAGCGGCGGCGGAAGATCTCGAGCTCGTCCACGGGCCCTCTCGCTCACTCCGCGGCGCCCCGCTTGCGCAGCTCGAAGCGCACGTGCGTCCGCGCCCCGCCCGACAGGTCCTCGACCTCGACCGTGATCGCCTCCCCGTAGTGCTCCGCCGTCGCCACGATCAGCCCGTGCGCCAGGTCGGCGAAACCACGAGTTGACCGATAGACCATGTCCATACGGTCATGTCCGTCGACGCGGCACTCGAAGGTCGGCAGCTCGGCGTCCGGGTACAGCTTGCGCACCTCGGCGTGCACGTAGCCCTCGACCTGGGCCAGGAACGCGAACGTGTCGCGCGCCGCCGCGAAGAACCCGGGGAACCCGACGGTGAAGCGGCGCAGCAGGTGGCGCCCGAACTCGTGGACCAGCGCGCCGCCCGGAGCACCTGTCTTTTCGGACAGCGCCCCGACGAGCGCGACCAGCTCGCGGTGGTCGTAGGTGCCGATCGACGTGTACGCGCCTCCTGACGCCAGCTCGCAGCTCCCCAGCAGCTCTTCGACCATCTCGCTCGAGAACTGCGCCTCCACCATCTCGAGGAACTCGGTGAACACGACGCCCTTCATCGGCCTCCACGCTATCGCACGGCCCCGACGCGTGTCACCCAGCGTCCTATGCGCTCGCGCATTTTCGGACACGTGTCCAATTGGCCATGGCCTCGCCGTTTGACTACCATCGATCTCCGCCTCCGTGCCGTCCCATCGCCTCGCTTCTGGAGTGCTCGCAGCCATCCTGGGGCCAGCCGGTTGCACCGTGCACGCGCCCTGCGACGACCCCGGGTCGGTCTGCCTCGCCACCGACGCCGTCACGCACGTGCGGGTCGGCGTCAGGCCCGACGCGCTCGTCGTCGCCGACCTCGACGGCGACGGCTCGCGCGACCTCGTCGGCGCCAGCGGCCCCGCCGGCACCATCACCGTCCTGTGGGGCGAGGGCGACGACCCCGGGTGGATCTCTGACACTGCAACGACCTGGTCGATCGACCAGGAGGTCGCCGGCATCGTCGTCGCCGATCTCGACGACGACGGCCACCTCGACCTCGCCACCGCGCTCCCCCGCGCCGACGCGGTGGCCGTCGTCCGCGGCCGCGGCGGCCGCTCCTTCATGGAGCCCGAGCGCCACCCCGCCGGCGCGGTCCCGCGCGCCCTGATCGCCGCCGATCTCGACGCCGAGGGCCCGCCCGAGCTCATCACCGCCGACGACGAGACCGGCACCGTCACCGTGCTGCACCAGTTCGTCGCGGCTCCGCCGATCGTCGTCGGTCCGGGCCCGCGCGCGCTCGCGGCCGGAGATCTCGACAGCGATGGTCACGTCGACGTCGCGGTCGCCCTGGCCGACGCCGACGCCGTGCAGGTGCTCCGCGGCGACGGCCGCCGCGGCCTCTGGCCCGCCGCGCTGCACCCCGTCGGCACCGCCCCGTACGACCTCGTCGCCGCCGACCTCAATGTCGACGGCCTCCTCGACCTCGCCACCGCCGACAGCCTCGACGACACCGTCAGCGTCCTGTTCGGCGACGGCGCCTGCGGCCTGCGGGACCGAACCACCTGGCCCACCGTCGCGTTCCCGAACAGCCTCGTCGTCTCGCAATACGGCGGCATCATACCTGTCCTCGGGGTCCTGTCCGAAACAACATCCACCGTCGAGCACCTCGACCCGCGCACCGGCGATGCCTTCACCGGCGTCCTCGCCAGCGGCCCGCGCTCGATCGCCGACGACGCCGGCGTCCTCGTCACCGCCGGCGCCGCGATCTCCGATCTGTCCCCGGGGACAGGCGTCATCATGTCTCCGCTCTCGCGCTTGAGCCGGGCCTACGACGGCCCCTGGCCGGTCGACCTCGACGGCGACGGCATCGACGAGCTGCTCATGCACGACGGCGACAGCGCGGACGGGGCGTTGACCTTGCGCCGCGGGGGCGACATCGTCGCCGTCGACGTCGGCACGACCGCGCCGGAGTCCGTCGTCGGCGCCGACCTCACCGGCGACGGCCGGCCCGACCTGCTCGTGCGCAGAGGCGAAGAGCTGCTCGTGGCCGTGCAGCAGCCGAACGGCGCCTTGACGGCCGCCAAACCGTTCGCGGTGTCCGGCCTCGCCCACGCCGTCCTCGCCGACGTCGACGGCGACGGCGTCGCCGAGGCCGTCGCCCTGTCGACGATCGACGGCACCAGCCACCTCGACGTCTACCGCAGCGACGAAGCCGGCGTCCTGACCCTCGTCAGCGCGATGACCTTCACCGTCGAGCAGCCCCCCGACACGGTGCGCGTGGTCGACGGCGACGGCAACGGCCGGCCCGACTTCCTGTTGAGCAGCTTCGCCACGCGCTACTACGTCGACGACACGCGCACCTCGGTCCGCGAGCTCTCGGGGTTCGACAGCTTCGGCCTCCTCCAATTCGTCCCCGTCGACCTCGACGGCGACGACCGACTCGACGCCGTCTATTGCACCCCCGCAACCGTCCTCGCGTACTTCGACCTCCTCGGCGACACCAAGCTGCCCGAGGCGCTGTTCGACGCCGACTGCGACGACCTCGACGTCCTCGACCTCGACCGCGACGGCGACCTCGACATCCTCGTCCGCGAGACCTTCTCGACCGACGACAGCACGCGCTTCACCCCGTGGGTCACCGACGGCGGGACATGGCAGCGCGGCGGCTCACGCACGGTCGCGTCGCGACGGCGTGTCCTCGCCGAGCTCGACGGCGACGACACCCCGGAGTTCATCCTCGATGAGGCCGACGGCTTGACCGCGATGCACGTCGACTTCGGGCCCGTGCTGGTCGAGACCGAGCACCTGCGCCTCGCCGCGCGCCCGCGCCTGCGCTTCGGCGACCTCGACGGCGACGGCGCCGCCGACCTGCTCGCGTTCGGCGATTCCCTCGCGGTCGCGCGCGCCGACGGGCACGGCGGCTTCGCACCGCTGTCGCAGCTCTGGCGCGGCTCCCTCGGCGAACGGGTCGGCGACGGCGTGCTCGTCGAGCCACACGACGAGCGCGACCCGCTCTTCGTGTGGAGCACGCAGTTCAGCAAGCTCCCCGGTCAGGTGCTCCGTTTCGCCAGCCTCTCCCCCGAGGGCCTGAGCGACCCTTCTCGCGTCCGCGGCGCCTTCGGTTACTTCCAGCACCTGTTCGCCGTCGACGTCGACGGCGACCGCGTACGCGACCTCCTCGTCTTCGACACCCAGGTGGGCCTGACCGGCTTCCTCGCCCGCGGCCGACCCGAAGGCGGCTTCGACAAGTCCGAGCGGCTCGTGCTCGACGAGCAGCTCCACGTGAACCGCGTCGGCATCCACGACCTGAACCGCGACGGCCACCTCGACATCGCCGTCCAGTACTACACCTATCTCGACAGCGACCCGATAATCCTGCAGAGCGGCGTGCGGGTCTTCTCCGGCGTGGGCGACGGCACCTTCGCCTCCGGGCACGACTGGAGCGAGCTGGCGCCCTCCTACTGGGACTTCGCGCGCCTGATCTTCGGCGACTTCGACCGCGACGGGCGCGTCGAGCTCGTCACGCACGACGCCTGGGGCACCTTGATGCTCGTCCGCGGCGGCGACACCCGCAGCGTGCGGGTCCTGTTGTCCGGCGTCGACGCCTACGCCGCCGCCGACCTCGATCGCGACGGCTATCCCGAGCTCCTCGTCGCCGGCGGCTTCCGCGGCAAGACCCGCCTGCGCCTCGGCCGTAGCCGCAGCGACGGCAGCTTCGGCTTCAGCGAGCACCTCGTCGACACCAGCGGCGTGCGCGAGGTCCACGCCGCCGACGTCGACGGCGACGGCGAGCTCGACATCATCCTCGTCGACGACCTCGGCGCCACGATCGTGAGGCGCACGCGATGAAGCGCGCGCTCGTCACGGTGGCCGTGGCGCTGCCGGCCTGCAACGACATACCCGAGCCGAATCACTTCGGCGCGCACGTCGTCGTCGCCGCCGATCCGGGGCTCGAGCCGTGCGGGGGTTCGCTCGCGCACATGGACGAATTCGTCGCCCGGCTCTCCGACCATTTCGGCGTCGAGGCGCCGACCGACGCCGACCGCTTCGTCTACTACTGGCTCGAGGTCGACGGCTTCCCCGAGCGGTCCGGATGCCCCGAGATCGCCGCCGGATGCGCCCCCGGCGATCGCACCTACGCGAAGTCCTTGCCGCTCAATCACGAGTTGGTCCACGTCGTCGCCGACGCGATCGGTGCGCCGCCCTCGTTCTTCACCGAGGGACTCGCGGTCGCCTTCGAGGGCCTCGGCCAGGTCAAATCCGACGATCGTCCGCTCAGGGATGACATCCACGCCTTGCTCCGCGCCCGCACGGGCACGGAGCTCAACCGGGCCGGCGGCTATTCCACGGCCGGCGCGTTCACGACCTTCCTCGTCGAGCGCCACGGACTCGACGCCTACCTGCGCGCGTACGCGGCCATGCACTGGACCGACACCGAACGCGGCATCGATCGCGTGTTCCGCGAGGAGTTCGGCGTCTCGCTCGACGACAGCATCGCCGCCTTCGCCGACCGCGAGCCGGACTGCGGAGATCTCGAGCGCGACGCCAAGCTGCTCGAGTGCGCCGCGCCCGAGCTCGAGTGGGACGGCGATCGCCTCGTCCATCATCGCGCGCTCGCCTGCGATCAGGACGACGCCGTCGGCCCGTACGCGAACGACAGCGTCGTCGTCTTCCGCACCGTCACCATCCCCGAGGGCGGCGATCACATCATCACCGTCTTCGGCGACGACCCGCGCAACAAGGTCAGCCTGCAGCCGTGCACGATCTGCGACGGCCAGGGCCTCACCGTCGAGCGCGACGCCTCCCCGCGCACCGTCGCGCTCGCGGCCGGCCGCCATTCGTTGCGTCTACACGGCCCGGCCGACCTGCGCACCAGCCTGGGCGTCCGCATCGAGCGGATCGAGCCGCCCGGCGTGACCCCGTGATCGCGCGGCCGCGCGCGCGTGCGCTGCGCTTTACCCTCCGCATCGAATTGCGGTACCCACATTGACGTGCCGATCGCCTTCTCGCGCTCGCTGCGGGCCCTGGGGGCCGAGAACGCGCGCGGCACCGTCGTCGGCGTCCTCCTCGCACTCGGCTTCCTCGCCGCCTGGTCGGCCTGGCTGGTGCTCGCGCGGGTCAGCCTGATCGCCACCAGCGAGCAGGCCCGCCTCGAGGTCGCGCGCGCCGCCGTGCCGCTCGCCCCGGTCGTCGACGGACGTGTCCTCGAGGCCAGCCTCGCTCTCGGCCGGCGCGTCGCCGCCGGTGAGCCGTTGCTCGCGCTCGACAGCCGCGGCCTCCAGCTCGCGCGCGCCGAGGTCGACGCCCAGCGCCAGGGCCTGCTCACCGAGCTCGGCGCCCTCGCCGGCGAGCACGCCGCCCTCGCGGCCGCGATCGAGGCGTTCGAGGCCGGCGGTCGCACGCGTCAGAGCGAGGCCTCGGCCAGCGCCCAGGAGGCGCAGATCGCCGCCGCCTTCGCCCGCAGCATGGCCGAGCGCAGCGAGAGCCTGCGCGGCCTCGGCGTCGAGTCGGGCGAGGCCGCCGAGCTGCTGCAGGCGCGCGAGCGCGGCAGCGCGGCGGTGGCCACGATCCGCCGCCTGCAGGTCGCGCGCACCAGGGCGGAGCTCGGCGAGCGGCTGGCGACCATGCGCATCGACCTCGCGCGCACCAGCCGGCAGGAGGCCGAGCTGCAGCGCGAGCTGGCGGTGAAGATCGCCGCACTGGCGACGCTCGACCACCAGATCGATCAACACACCGTGCGCGCGCCGATCGCCGGTCGCCTCGGCGGCGTCGTCCCGCTGCAGGCCGGGGCCGTGCTCGCGCGCGGCGCCGTGGTCGCGCAGGTGATCCCCGACGATCCGCTGCGGATCGTCGGCCGCTTCACCCCCGCGAGCGTCGGACGGATCCGCCCCGGCCAGCCCGCGCGCCTGCGCCTCGACGGCTTCCCGTGGACCGAGTTCGGCAGCCTCCACGGCCGCGTCGCCGCCGTCGCCAGCGAGGCCGAGGACGGCCTCGTCCGCGTCGAATGCGACATGTCCTCGGAGACATATAACCTGTCCGCCGGGACATCCGGGAGAATCCCCGCCGAGCACGGCCTCACCGGCGTGCTCGAGGTCGAGGTCGAGGTCGTCTCGCCCGCCGCCTTGCTGCTGCGCACCATCGGTCAGGCGATCGCCCCATGAGCCGGTCGCCGCGCCCGCGACGTCGTCGCCTCGTCGCCGAGGTCATCCAGACCTCGGCCATGGACTGCGGCCCGGCCACCCTCAAGTGCCTGCTCGACAGCCACGGCCTCTCGGTCAGCTACGGCCGCCTGCGCGAGGCCTGTCAGACCGACGTCGACGGCACCTCGATCGACACCATCGAGGAGGTCGCCGTCCAGCTCGGGCTCGAGGCCGAGCAGGTCATGTGCCCGCCCGACAACGTGTTCGAGCGCTCCTCGGGCTCGCTGCCGGCGGTCGCGGTGGTGCTCTCGCCCGGCGGCCTGACCCACTTCGTCGTCCTGTGGTCGTGCATCGCCGGCGTCGTCCAGGTCATGGACCCCGCCGCCGGTCGCCGCTTCGTCGGCCGCGAGCAGCTGCAGCGCGAGCTGTTCGTCCACCGCATGCCCGTGCCCGCCGCCGACCTGCGCGAGTGGATCGGCTCCGACGAATTCACTGGCCCGCTGCGGGTCCGCGCCCGCGCCCTGGCGATCGCCCGCGTCGGCGTCGACGCCTGGCTCGCCCGCGCCGCCGCCGACCCCGGCTTCCTCGCGCTCGCGCGCGTCGACGCCGCCGTCCGCCTCGCCGCCTCGCTCGTCCGCGCCGGCGCGCTCGCCCGCGGCGGCGAGGTCGAGCGCTTCGTCGCCCGCCTGCTCGAGGACAGCGACGGCCTCGTCGGCGACGACCTGTTCGCCGTCCTGCCCGAGCAGTTCTTCACCGCCGCGCCGGGCCCCGACGACGACACCGCCCTGCTGCGCGGCGCCGTCCTCGTGCGCGTCCGCGGCGTGCGCTCCGACGCGCCCGCGCTGCACCGCGCCGACCTGTCCCCAAGTACACTCTCGCCCGACCTCGTCGCCGCCCTGACCGAGCCGCAGATCTCGCCCCTGCGCCAGCTCTTCGCCCTGATCCGCGCCGACGGCCTCTCGCTGCCGGCCGTGCTCCTGGCCGGCCTCGTCGCCGCCGCCGCCGTCGTCGTCGCCGAGGCGCTGGTGCTGCGCTCGCTGCTCGACGTCGGCGAGCGCATCGGCGTCGGCGAGCAGCGCCTCGGCGCCGCCGCGGCGATCCTCGCCTTCTTCGTCGCCGTGCTCGCGCTCGAGCTCCCGCTCGCGCTCGGCCTGCGCCGCGTCGGCCGGCGCCTGAGCGCCCGCCTGCGCGTCGCCTTCCTCACCCAGATCCCGCGCCTCGGCGACCGCTACCTCGCCAGCCGGCCGATCTCCGACATGGCCGAGCGCTGTCACAAAGGACATGTCCTGCGGCACCTGCCCGATGTGGCAGCTCGCCTCGTGCGCGGCGGCTTCGAGCTGGTCTTCACCGCCCTCGCGCTGATCTGGCTCGACCCCGGCGGCGCCCCGTGGATCGTGCTGACCGCCGTGCTCGTGCTCGCCCTGCCGCTGGCGCTGCAGCCCGTCATGACCGAGCGCGACCTCAAGGTCCGCAGCCACGGCGGCGCGCTCGGCCGCTTCTACCTCGACGCCCTGCTCGGCCTCACCGCGATCCGCACCCACGCCGCCGAGCGCTCGCTGCTGCGCGAACACGAGGGCCTGCTCGTCGAGTGGTCACGGGCCCAGCGCCAGCTGTTCCGCGTCCAGGTCATCGCCGTCGGCCTCAGCGCCGCCCTCGGCATGCTCCTCGCGGCTGTCCTCTGGAACACCTACGTCACCCGCCACCCCGAGCCCGCCGGCGCCCTGCTGCTGCTCTACTGGGCCCTGTCGCTGCCGGCGATCGGCGATCAGGTCGCAGCCGCCGCCTTCGAGGTCCCGGCCCTGCGGGCCACCGCGCTGCGCCTGCTCGAGCCGCTGCACATCGCCCCGGGCGCCCCCGAGCCGGTCGCCGTCGCCGCCCCGTGGCCCGGCAGCGGCGGCGTCACATGTACTTTCGAGCAGGTCAGCGCCGTCGCCGGCGGCCACCCGATCTTGCACGAGCTCGACCTGCAGATCGGCGCCGGCGAGCACGTCGCGATCGTCGGCGCCTCCGGGGCAGGCAAGTCGAGCCTGCTCGGCCTGCTGCTCGGCTGGCACCGCCCCGCGGGCGGCCGCCTCCGCGTCGACGACAAGGAGCTCGACGAGCCCGCGCTCGCGGCCCTGCGCCGCGTCACCGCGTGGGTCGACCCGGCCGTGCAACTTTGGAACCAGTCGCTGCTGCACAACCTCCACTACGGCAGCGACTCGCAGCACCACCGCCTGCCGCAGCTCCTCGAGCTCGCCGACCTCGGCCCCGTCCTCGAGCGCCTGCCCGACGGCCTGCAGTCGCGCCTCGGCGAGGGCGGCGGCCTCGTGTCCGGCGGGGAGGGCCAGCGCGTCCGCCTCGGCCGCGCCCTCCTGCGCGACCAGCCCCGCCTCGTCCTCCTCGACGAGCCCTTCCGCGGCCTCGACCGCCACGCCCGCGCCGCCCTGCTCGCCCGCGCCCGCGACCACTGGCGCGCCAGCACCCTCCTCTGCGTCACCCACGACATCGACGCCGCCCTCGCCTTCGACCGCGTACTGGTGATCGACGGCGGCCGCCTCGTCGAAGAAGGTGCCCCGAAGGCCCTGTCCTCCCGGACAGACTCGAAATTCGCCGCCCTCCTGCGCGCCGAGGCCGAGCTGCGCGCCGAAGGCTGGAGCGACCCCCGCTGGCGTCGTCTCCGCATGGACGGCGGCCGACTCCACGCCGACCCCCGCGAGGAGGCCCCCGCATGACTCGGTTCGTCCACCCGACCGACCCCGCCCGGCGAAGAGCGGGGCCCGCGACGCTCGTCGCAGGCGGGCACGGAGCGGCGGATTTGGACGCCGGTGGGACGGAGACGCGATTCAGCGCGCGCAGGCGCCCCTGCCCACCGCTCGCGCCACACACCTGTCTCGGAGGCCATCCTGTCCGACGAGACAGGCGCCGAGCACGTGAATCGGTAGGGGCCCGCCGAGCGAGGCACCCGATCCGCCGCTCCGTGCCCGCCGTCATCGATGCCTCCACGGCCCCGCGCCCCCTCCCGCGCGACATCCACCAGGAGGTCGCGCGATGACCCTCATCGACCTCACCTGGTCGCTCGAGCGCGCCGGCGAGGCGCTGACCGCCCTCGCCGTCCAGGCTGGGCTCCAGCCGGCCCTGCGCGAGCTCGGGGCGCCCGGGGCCGCCGTGCTCGCCGATCCGGACGACGCAGCGATCGAGCGCTGGTTGGCCGGCGCCGCCGCGGGCCTGGGCCTCGAGGCCGAGGCCGTCGACACCGACGTCGCCGGCGTCGACGCCCTCCTGCGCACGGCCGCCCCGGCCCTGCTGCGGGTCGGCCCGGACGGGCGCGCCCTGCTGCTCCTCCTGCGCGGCGGCCGGCGGACCCTCCTCGTCCTCGCCCCCGACCTGCGCCCGCGTCGCGTCGCCCTCGACGACGTCCGCCGGGCCGTCTGCGAGCACGTCCTCGCCCCCCTGCGCGGCCGCGCAGAGGTCCTGGTCGATCGGACAGGTCTCCGCGGACAGCGACGCGAGCGGGCCGTCGAGCTGCTCCTGCGCGAGCGTCTCGGCGTCCTGCGCGTCGGCCGGGCCTTCATCCTGCGCACCTCGCCCGCGGCCCCGCTGCTCCGCCTCCTGCGCGCCGAGGGCCTGCTCGCCCGCGCCGCCGCGCTCGCCCTGCTGTACGCCGCCGAGCTCGCGCTGATGATCGCCGCCTGGTGGCTGATCGGGGGCCTCGTGTTCGCCGGACGCACCGACGCCGGCTGGTCGCAGGCGTGGCTGTTGTTACTCCTGACCGTCGTGCCATGTCGCATGGGACAGGCGGCGATCGCCGGGGAGATCTTGCGCGCGGCGGGGGCGCTGCTGAAGCGCCGGCTGCTGGTCGGGGCGCTGGCGCTGCCCGGCGACCTGACCCGCCGCGAGGGCGCGGGCCTGCTGCTCGGGCGCGTGCTCGAGACCTCGGCCGTCGAGTCGCTCGGCCTGCGCGGCGGCCTGGTCTCGCTGGTCGCCGTGCTCGAGTTCGCCGCCGCCGTCCCGATCCTCGCCCTCGGCCCTGCGCCCGCCCTGCACCTGGTCCTGCTCGCCGCCTGGGCCGCGCTCGGCGTCGCCCTCGTGGCCCGCACCGGCCTCCACCTGACCGCCTGGACCGACACCCGCGGCGAGCTCACCCACCACCTCGTCGAGGCCATGGTCGGCCATCGCACCCGCCTCGCGCAGGAGGCCCGCGAGCGCTGGCACGACGACGACGACGCCCGCCTCGTCCGCGTGCTCGCGCGCGAGCGCGACCTCAACCGCAGCGAGTCGCTGCTGGTCGCCCTCCTGCCGCGCGGCTGGCTCGTGCTCGGCCTCGCCGCCCTGCTGCCCGCGTTCGTCGCCGGCTCGGCCCCGGCCGCCACCATCGCCGCGGCGATCGGCGGCGTCCTGCTGGCCCAGCGCGGCCTCGCCACCTTCGTCGCCGGCGCCATCGCCCTGCTCGGCTGCGGCGTCGCCGTGCGCCAGGCCCTGCCGATGCTGCGCGCCGCCGAGGCGGCCGACGCCGGCGCGCACGGCCTCATGCTGTCCTTTCCGCCAGTACCCGAAGGACAGCCGATCGTCCTCGCCCGCGGCCTCGGCTTCCGCTACCCCGGGCGCGAGCGCCAGGTCCTGCGCGACGTCGACCTCGCCATCGCCGCCGGCGACCGCCTCTTGCTCGAGGGCGGCTCGGGCGGCGGCAAGTCGACGCTCGGCGCGCTGGTGGCCGGCCTGCGCGAGCCGACCGCCGGCCTCGTCCTGCTCGCCGGCCTCGACCGCCCCACGCTCGGCCTCGTCGGCTGGCGCCGCCGCGTCGCCGCCGCCCCGCAGTTCCACGAGAACCACATCGTCACCGCCCCCCTCGCCTTCAACCTGCTGATGGGCCGCGGCTGGCCTCCCACGCAGCAGCAGCTCGCCGAGGCCGACGCCGTGTGCCGCGAGCTCGGGCTCGGCGAGCTGCTGGAGCGCATGCCGAGCGGCCTGCAGCAGATGGTCGGAGAGACAGGTTGGCAGCTGTCGCACGGCGAGCGCAGCCGCCTGTTCATCGCCCGCGCCCTGCTGCAATCGGTCGACCTCGTCGTCCTCGACGAGAGCTTCGCCGCCCTCGACCCCGCCACCCTGCAGCAGGCCCTGCGCTGCGTCCTGGAGCGCGCCCGCGCCGTCCTCGTCATCGCCCACCCGTGACCTGCTCGCGCCCGACCGCACCAGTTCTGTCCCGTGAGCGCCGGACCGACCGATGCCGTGCGATCGACCCGGGCACCTGTCCCCGAGGACATCCTCGTGGCCCGCTCGGCCGCGCTCGCGCTCAGGCCTGCTCTTCGCGGTGCGGCAGCCACGACGGACGGACCTGGGCCCACATCACCTGCGCCACCAGCCCGAGCTTGTTGCTGGCCAGCATCGCCGCGCCGGTCACCTGGCGCAGGCGGTCGCGGGCCGGCAGCGCGCGCGCGTGTCGGGGCACCAGGCTGGTCTCGAGCGCGTGGCGGGCCGTCTTGAGGTACTCGCTGAGGAACACCGAGGGCCGGCCCTCCGCGCACGACAGCAGCGCCATCGAGCGCACGCGCGACTCGTGGCTCGCCTCCCAGTAGTCGAACAGCGCCCGCTGGATCGCCCGCGCCCCCTCGTTGCCGCCGCGGAACACCTCGTAGATCGCGTCGGCCAGCGCCTGGCGGGTCGGCACGTAGCGGTCGTGCACCGCGCGGTAGCGGCGGACCGCCGCGTCGTCGAGCCACGCCTCGTGCAGCGACGCCGACTGGCGCAGCCTGGCCTGCTCGCCGAGCACCTCCGCGTCGCGCAGGCCCATCGTCATCCCGCTGGCGGTGATCGGGTGCGAGCAGCCGGCCGCGTCGCCGACCAGCACCAGCCCCGGCGAGCTCGCGCGCGGGGCCGGCAGGTTGACCGTCGGCGCCATCTCGAACGGCCCCTTGTGACCGGCGATCGCCGCCGCCAGCTGCTCGCCGAGCGCGGTCGGCAGGTAGGGGATGAACGTCTCGAGCAGGAACTCGCCGAGCTTGGCCCCCTTGGCCGGCAGCTGGGCCGGCAGGTCGAGCGTCACCCGGTACGTCAGACCCTGCGAATCCTGGTGGATCGGGTAGACCAGCACCGGGCCCCACGCCCCGAGCACGATGTTGCCCCACGTGGCCGCCGGGACGGCCGCGTCGCGCAATTCGAGCCCGGCCGTGAAGCCGATCGTCTGGCGGTCGTCGGGCTGGCCGGCGAGGCGGCGGACCTGGCTCGCCTTGCCGTCGGCGCCGACGACCAGGTCGGCGCGCACCTCGACGTCCTCGCCGTCGGGCCCGCTGAGCACCGCCCCGAGCACGCGCTCGCCGAACCCGCGCACCAGCGACTTGATCGTCCAGCCCTCGTGCAGCTCGACCTGCGGCCGGCGCGTGATCACCTGCCGCATCACCCGCACCAGCGTCTTGTGGTGCACCGCGATGCCCTGCGGCCGCTGGCCGACCACGTCGGCGTACGGCAGCTCGACGTAGCGGCCCTCGGCCCGCTCGCGCACCGTGAAGCCGTCGACGTCGACCGCGCCGGCCGCCTTGAGCGGGCCGTAGAAGCCGAGGTCCTCGAGCACCTGGGCCCCGCGCGGGTGGATGAACTCGCCGGCGAACCGCGGCGCCGAGCCCTTGTGGCGGTCGATGACGAGGATCTTGCGCCGCCGGCCCTTGTCGGCCAGCGCCAGCGCCTGGGCCACCGCGCAGCCGGCCATGCCCGCGCCGATGATGACGACGTCGTAGCGCGCCGCCGGCCTCGCTCGCTCCTCGCTCTGATCTGGCTGCATGGTCATGTCCTTTCGCGCATGTTCTTTCAGACCGAGCGAACCCGGTCAGAGGTTGCCGCCGAGCGCGACGAACTGGTCGAGCGCCAGCGCCGCCTCGCGCACCCCGGCGGTCGGGTCGTGGCACACCGGCGACAGCCCGAAGCCCTCCGACCAGGCCCCGCCGAGGTCCTCGGTGTCGGCCTCGATCGCCTGCACCAGCTCGCGCACCGCCCGTTGCGTCTGCACGCAGGCCGCCCCCTCGAGCGCCATCAGGGCCTGGGCCGCCAGCGCCGTCAGCACCGGCGCGCCGAAGCTGCCGTCCTCGCGCTGGCGCCCGCGGAGCTGGCGCTCCACCGTCTGGCGCAGCGGGTGCGTCGGCGGGCACAGGGCCGCCGCGCACTGGCCGACCTCGGCCAGCGTCGCCACGTCGATGTAGTCGGATGTCCGCGAGGACACATCAGATGTCCGCGAGGACAGGTCCATCGTGACCCGCCTCCACAGGAACTCGAGCCCGCGGGCCACCCGGTCGTCGTCGGCCTGGAAGCCGAGCCGGGCCAGCTGGCGCAGCGCCATCGCGGTCACGCGCACGCGCGCCGGGCCGTTCGGGTCGCCGGCGGTCAGCAGCGCGACGTCGCGGATCGGGAAGCGGGTCATGAACACGTCGGACTCGCCGCGCTCGTAGCGGCAGAACCCGCCGTCGAGCTCCTGCATCGCCAGCAGCACCTCGACCGCCCGCCGCGCCGCCGCCCGGATCCGCGTCTGCAGCGGCGACGTCTTCGGCGCCGCCGCCAGCGCGTCGAGCACCGCGCAGGTCGACAGCGTGTCGACGTAGCGGTCGGCCCCGGGCTCGTACGGCCAGCCGCCGGCCGGCGCGTTGACCCGCAGCTGCCACTCGCCGGGCTCCGTGATCTCCTGGTCCAAGAGCCAGGTCAGCAGCGACTCCGCCTCCGCGTCGCCGGCGGCCAGGGCCACCCGCGCGAGCCGGGCGGTGGTCGCCAGCGGCTCGCACACCTGCCCCTGGGCCAGGTGCACCGTCGAGCCGATCGCCCCGCCGGCGAAGCGCGTGCGCCCGCGGGCGCGCCGGAGGTAGGCGAGGCCCTCGCGGATCCGCGGGTCGTCGAAGCTGGCCCCGAGCACCCGCAGCGCCATCAGGCTGAGGAGCGTCGGCTGGGCCGAGAACCACCCGCCGTGGCGCTGCTGCGCGTCGAGCAGCCAGCGCTGCACCCGGGCCAGCGCCGCCGTCAGCACCGGCCCCCGCGGCAGCTTGCGGATCACCTTGACCGCCTGGTCGAAGCTCTGCAGCAGATCTCCCGCCAGCCCCGGCTGGGTCAGCCGCGGCAGGATCGGCTCGCCGTCCGGTCGCGTGAGCAGCAGCGGCCGCGCGTCGCTCAGGTGCACCCGCGCCGGCGCGCGCGACAGCAGCAGGTACGGCGTCATCACCCCGCGGCCCCACGGCGCCACCCGGCTCGGCGACAGGATCGCCCACGCCGGCAGCAGCCACAGCTCGGCCGGGAACGTCGGCACCCAGCTCCACGGGATCGCGTCGGCCATCGCCAGCCACATGCGCACCGCTGCGTTGGCCCGCTGGGCCCCGCCGAGCTCGTGGACCACCCGGCGCGCGCGCACCAGGTGCTCGGCCGAGGGGTCCTCGCCGGCCTCGACGAGCGCCCACCAGCCGAACACCGTGAGCGAGAGATCGGGCCCGCCGCCGGGCAGGTGCCACGCCCCCGAGGGCTGCTGGTTGGCGCGGATCCACCGCGCCAGGCCGGCCGCCTCCTCGGGCTCGAGGTCGTGGAACAGGCGGTCGGCCAGCAGCACCTCGCACGCGAGGCTGATGTCGGGGACACCCAGGGACCACCTCGGCTCGGCGCTCGCAGACCCGCTCACCGCCGCCCGCTGCCGCCATACGGCGGAGCGCGCGAAGACCCGGGCCTGCGCCGCAGCCAGCCGCTCGTGGAGCGTCGATTTCGCCGCCGGAGCCGTCATGAGGCGCCGGCGACGCTAGCACGCGAGTCTCGGCGACCTGGTGATGCCCGTCACAGGCAAACCGCCCCGCATACGCCGTCCAGGCCGATGCGCAGCCGGCGCCGCGCACCTGCGAGCGGCCTTTCGGACCTGCCGCGAACGTGCTTGCGAGCCGCCGCTCGGGTTTGCAACACTGGCGCCGATGTCCCGCCTCCCGCTCTTCGCCGGCCTCGCCCTCTGCGTCACCAGCACCGCCATCTTCTCCGCCTGTGAACAGGACGAGGAGGAGAAGTTCGGGTTCACCTGTGTGGAGCTGCTCCAGGCCGAGAATCAGGACACCGACCCGTTCGCCGGCACCGCGAAGATCAAGGTCACCCTCAAGTACGAGCCGTGCCTGATCAACTACTTCACCAAGACCAACAGCGGGCAGGCGATGACGGGCAAGGAAGGCGAGGCGCTGTTCGCCGAGTGGAAGGACCGCCTGTGCACCGAGAGCGTCGCCGACCCGCTGGTCGCCTGCGAGGTCGAGGGGTTCGCGCAGACGCTGCAGGACTCCCCCACCAACCCGATCTACCAGATGACGGTGACCTACCGCGTCACCGACACCAGCAAGATCAGCGGCCGCACGCTGCTGTGGGGCCCCGGCCCGCTCGAGGCCTACGCCGACTGCAGCAACAACGAGCGCCCCTACGCCAAGCTGACCTTGCCGTCCGACGTCATCGGCATCGACAAGGACAACAAGACCATCTGGAACGCGCAGTCGTGGGCCAACCCGCGCGGCATCATGCAGCGCAACACGGCCGGCTGCATCCAGGCCTCGATCGCCCGCGGAAATTGAGCCGCGGCCATGTCGCTCCGGCGCGCGGCCTTCACGGTCGCCCTGGCGTGTAATCCCCCCGCGAGCAGCGAGCCCGCGCCGGTCGCTCCGGTCGAGGCCGCCCCGCCGGAGCCGACCTGCGAGGAGCCGCCGCCCGGCACGCTCGCCTGGCTGCCCGAGCTGCCGCCGCCGCCGCCCGAGCTGCCGCCCGGCGCCCTGCGGGCGCCCGCGGACCTGCCCGATCGGACATGTCCCTGGGTGCTGTTCGAGAAGGACGGCGAGCTCGCGGTGCGCCCGCTCGGGCGCGGCGAGGCGGCCCCGGCCCACGTGCGCGCCCCCGTGCCGGTGATGCCGCCCGCCGGCTGTCACCCGTGCCGCTGGGCCGGCGTGGTCACGGTCCTGGGCCCGATCTTGCTCGCCGTGCGCCCCTCGGCCGACAGCGAGCTGGCCGCCGAGGCGTGGATCGGCGCCGGCATGCCGCCGTCGCCGCGGGTCGACGTCGAGCCCGCGCCGCTGGTGTTCGCGCCGCTGTGGTTCGGTCGATCTGGCCTCGGGGACAGCACGCTCCAGGGCCCGCCGTGGGCCCTCGTGCCGCGCCTGTGCGACCGCTCGCTGGTCCTCGTGCCGGCCGCGCGCCTGCCGGGCGCCGGCGTCGAGGAGCCCCCGCCCGCCCTCGTCCGCGCCGCCGGCGTCTACGCGGCCGCCGGCGCCGAGCTGCTGCGCCAGGACGCGCCTGTCCCTTCCAACATGTCGAATTGTGCAGCCCTCCCGCTCGAGCTGCCCTAGCCGATCGCCGTTCGGCTCCAGCTTCGGCCCTCGCGACGAGGCCGGCCCCCGCACACCGGCGCTCGTTGGGGGCTGCCGGCCCGGGCGGACCCGCACATGTCCCTCGGGACATCTGGCTCGATCTTCCCCGGCGGCCCGCGGCGCAGGCCGCGTATACTACCGAACATGACCTATCGCTTTTCTTTGTGGTTCTCCGCGTTCGCGCTCATCGCGTGCAGCCCCAAGTCCGGGACCGACAGCGACTCCGACACCCAGAGCAGCACCAGCACCGGTGAGGGTGCGAGCAGCGAGGGCTCGCTGTCGATGGGGCACAGTCAGACCTCGGCCACGCCGGGCGAGACGCTGACCACCGGCGCGGGGCAGACCGTCACCTCGGCCAGCCCGAGCGAGCCGACCACGTTCGACCCCGAGACCGCGACCGACGGCTCCAACAGCGACACCGTCCCGGGCACCGTCTCGACCGTCACCACCGGCGTCGGCACCGACTTCACCACCGGCATCAGCGACACTGACTTCACCACCGGTCAGTTCTGCCAGGATCCGCCCGATCAGCCGCAGAACTCCCCGTGCACCGACTCCAGCGGCTGCGGCTGCGCCTCGGACACCTGCTTCGTCGTCCCCGCGCTCGGCGGCTTCTGCAGCGAGTGCCTCGCGGACGCCGACTGTCCGAGCGGCGGCTGCACCGTGCCCAACCCGATCGCCGGGGTCGGTGCGGTCTGCAACCTCGGCCAGCCCGGCGACGGCTGCGAGAGCGACGCCGCGTGCAACAACCCCATGGCCCCGCACTGCAGCGAGGTCTACGAGGTGCCCGGCATCATCACCGTCGCCACCTGCGGCGCCTGCGACACCGACGCCGACTGTCCGCCGCAAGCGCCGCACTGCACGCCCGACTACGACCTCGGCGATTTCGGCGGGCAGAAGTCCTGCCGCGCCCCGGGCTCGGTGCCGAACAACAGCGGCTGCGACTTCGACGGCTCGGGCGACCTGGCCTGCGCCTCGGGCTTCTGCGGTCAGGCCTCGATCATGGGCCTGCTCAAGCTCGGGATCTGCGGCGAGTGCAACTCCGACAACGACTGCAACGGCGGCACGTGCACCGAGCCCGCCGCCGACCTCGACACCGGCGCGCTGATCGGCTCGGTGTGTCTGTGACCGCCCCTGCGCGGGCGCGGCGCTCGCCGACCCGAGCTATCCTCCGGGCATGACCCGCGACGAACTCGAACCGCCGCCGAGCGACGGGGCCGACGAGTGGCGGCCCGTCGAGGCCCCGCCCGCGAGCGACCGCGACGACGAGCTCCTGCGCGACCCCCCGCCCGGAGAGCACCACCGCGGCCGCTTCGCCGGCTACGACGCCGCCCGACGCGTCCGCCGGATCCTCCTCGCCTGCCTCGCCGTGCTGCTCGCCGGCACCGTGTTCGCCTGGTACCAGTGGGCCCGCCGCGGCGAGGAGCGCACCGTCCCGCGGCAGTTCCAGCTGCCCGCCGGCACCGACACCTCCGACCGCCCGCGCGTGCTCACCTGGTCGCAAGGCCAGGCGCGCCTCGGCCTCAGCCGCGAGCCGCCCGGCGTCCACACCGTCGAGCTGCCCGACCGCACCTTGAAGCTCGCCGAGGGCGCCGACATGGCCCAGTTCAAGGTCGTCGTCACCGACGGCAAGACCACCGCGCTCGAGCTCGAGTCGGGCCGGATCGTCGAGGTCCTGCACCCCGGCGCGGCCCCGCTGCTGAGCGAGTGACGGGGCGCGCCGAGGCACCTGTCCCTCCAGACAGCCTCGCGCCCCTGTCCCTCAGGGCATGTCCGAAAAGACCGGCCGGCTCACGGCCTCAGGATCGCCGCCAGCTCGCCGGGCCACGGCGCCGTGAACTGCACCCGCTCGCCGGTGCCCGGGTGCGGCAGCGTCAGCGCCGCGGCGTGCAGCGCGTGGCGGTGCAGCCCGAGGTCTGCCCCGAGCTCGTGCAGCTTCCGCCCGCCCTCGACCACTTTTAAAAATTCCTCCTCGGGCAGCCCGTACAGCTTGTCGCCGACCACCGCGTGGCCGATCTCCGCCAGGTGCACGCGGATCTGGTGCTGGCGTCCGGTCTCGGGCAGCGCCTCGACCAGCGTGATCGGCTTGCCGCGGAACTCGCCGCGCCGGAGCGGGCGGACCGTCGTCGCCGCCGGCAGGCCGCCCTCGGCGACCGGCACCGGCCCGATCTTGATCCGGATCTTCGACCCGATCGCGAACCCGAGGGACATGTCGATACGGACATGCTCTTCGAGACAGCCATGGACCAGCGCCAGGTACGTCTTGGCCACCGCGCGGCCGAGGAACGCCTTCTTGAGCGCGGTGGCCGAGCCCTCGCGGCGGCCGAACACCATCACCCCGGACGTCTCGCGGTCGAGGCGGTGGGCCATGTCCCAGCCGTGGCCGGCGCCGAGGCGGTCGCGCAGCACCTGCGTCAGCGTGTGGCGGTGGTAGCTGGCCGACGGGTGGACCGGCAGACCCGCGGGCTTGTCGATGACCAGCAGGTCGTGGTCGCGGAAGATCTCCCGGTAGTCGAGCACCACCTCCGGCTCCTGCGGCGCGGGGCGGCGGATCACCAGCGACTCGCCGGCGCGCACGCGCTGCGAGGCGCGGCGCAGCACCTCGCCGGTGTCGGCGCGGCGGACCTGGCCGTTGTCGACGATCGTCTGCACGCGGGTGCGCGAGAGGCGGGCGATCCGGCTCGAGAGGAAACGATCGAGGCGAAAGCCGTCGCGGGCCGTGTCGACGACCAGCGGGATCTCGATGAACTCCTCCGGGGGCTCACTCACCGCGGACATGCTATTCTCGCCCGCCTATGAGCGAACCTGGTCCCAAGCCGGCAACCGTCAGCCAGTCCGAGCCCGCGCAGGGCGGCGCGCTGTGGGCGCTGATCGTGGGCGGCGCGATCCTCGTGGTCGCCGCGCTCCTCATCTTCTGGCCCGGGGGCGACGCGACCTCCGCGTCCGGGTCCGGCAAGGGCAGCAAGGGCAGCGCCGGCCAGCAGGCCAGCCTCGCCCAGGGCGGCGCCGGCGGCCCGGAGGGTCAGGCATTGGGCGTCAGCGCCCGCGACTACGACCCGAACCGCGGCAACGGCAAGGTCCGCATCAACCCGAACATCCTCCCGGTCGGGCCCGGGGCCAACTCGCTGGCGCCGCCGCGCAAGGTCAAGCCCGAGCCGACCAGCTTCCCCAGCGCCGCCGCCGAGATCGCCTACTGGGAGAAGAAGCTCGCGGCCGCCCGGCAGGACCTGACCCAGCGCACGCTCTTCCTCGAGCGGATGCAGAAGGTCAAGGAGAACGCCCGCACCTCCGAGCAGATCGAGCTGGCCGAGCGGCGCGGCGTCGTCGTCCAGAAGAACTACGACGAGGCCAAGAAGACCGTCGAGGAGCTCGAGCAGAAGGTCGACGGGCTCAAGGAGAAGCAGCGCCAGACCGGGCTGTGAGCCCGAGGTTGCGCCTGTCCGCGAGGGCAGGTTCAAAGGGACATGCTCCGGTGAGCATGTCCCTTCTCGCATATCCGAAGCGACATGCCCGATCATGACGGCAGCAAGAGGCCGAGCGCCGCGGCCCGCTCGACCCGCAGGTCGGCGTAGGGCCGGTCCCAGCGCGGCCGGGCCGCCGCGTCCCACGCCTCGACCGGCAGCAGCCCGCCGGCGGCCAGGTCGCGCAGCAGCAGCGCCTCGGCCTCGGGCTCGCGCGAGAACGGGAACGGGTTGCGCACCTGTCCTTCGGGCAAGCTCGGATAGTGCGCGTCGTCGGCGGCGATCAGCTGCTCGAGCTCGCGGGCGCGGCGCTCCTGGTGGTCGATGAAGGCCGGCGCGAACGGGCCGGTGTCCGCGCGCTCGCCGGGCTCGCGCTGGACCCACTTGGCCCAGTCGTAGCCGTAGAGGAAGTCGTGGACGTAGCGGAAGCGGATCACCGTGTTGTGGCCGTAGAGCGCCTGCAGGCCGGCGATCTGGCGCGCCTGCGCGGCGATCTCGCCCGGGCCCGCCGCCAGCAGCTCGGCCGCCAGCAGCTCGCAGTCCCAGAAGATGTTGCCGGGGAACGCCGCCGCCGCCGCCGCCTCGATCTCGCGCAGCGCCGCCGTCAGCTCGGCCGCCGCCGGCGACCCGCCGGCGACCAGCGCCACCACCTCGTCGACGCCGCGGCAGGTCGTGCACCCGGGCGCCAGCGACAGCCCCGGCCAGCTCATGTCCACCCCGCGCAGCGCAGCAGCGCCAGCGCCAGCGCCAGCGCCAGCGACGAGCCCCAGATCAGGCGGTGCAGCGCGGTCTTGTAGCGGCCCTGGGCCTTGAAGCAGCCCGTCAGCGCGTGCGGGCTCTCGCGGGTCAGCGCCCGCCACGGCAGCGCCGCCGCGAGCACGGCGAGCTGCACCGGGATCAGCGGGAACTCGCCGCCGCTGGCGCGCGCGGCGACCAGCCAGGCGATGAGCCCGGCGAACGCCGAGGACTCGGCGACCCGGCGCGCGGCCTGGTTGCCGTACAGCGTCGTCAGCGTGGCCTTGCCGCCGCGGCGGTCGCTCTCCTCGTCGGACAGCCCGCTCGCGACCGCCGACGCGAACGCCAGCAGCGCCAGCCCCGGCAGCGCCCACACGTACCAGTCGGACACGGCCTGCCCGCTCTGGGCGTAGGCGCACAGCCACGGCACCACCACCCCGACCCCGAACGCCTCGACGAACTCGCCGGCGCCGCGGTCGTTGAGGCGCAGCGGCGGCGCCGAGTAGACCAGCAGGAGGCCGAGCCCGACGCACGCCGCGAGCATCAGCCCCGGGCGCCCGGGCAGGAACAGCTCGCCGCACAGCGCCACCGCCAGCGCCATCACCCCGAAGCCCGCCCCGGCCAGCAGCACGCTCTCGGCCGGCAGGATGGCGTCGGGGATCGTCTTCGGCGAGCCGGCCTCGGGGAACATGCGCCGCTTCAGCGCGTCGACGTCGGCGTCGAACCAGTCGTTGAGCAGCACCACGTACACGGTGGCGAACACCGCGAACGCCAGGCCGACGAGCGCGGCGCCGACGTGAAATGTCCCCGAGGACATGTACCCGAGGACCTGTCCCAGGAGCGCCGGCGCGAGCACCTTGGGCCAGCTCGCCGGCTTGACCGCGTACAGCCAGCGGCGCAGCGGCGAGGCGAAGGCCGGGTGCATCGCCGCCTCAGCCGTTCGCGCGGGCCAGCTCGGCGTCGATCGCCTCCGACAGGCCGGCGACCGTCGGGTTGCCCTCGAAGGTCTGGCCGTTGATGTAGAAGCTCGGCGTGCCGCCGACCCCCGCCTCGCCGGCGACCTTCATGTCGGTCTCGATGACCTGGCCGACCCGGGCCAGGCACTCGTCGAGCTTGGCGGTGTCGAGCCCGACCTGGCCGGCGAGCTCCTTGAGCTTGTCGGTCGACAGCTCGCGCTGGGCGGCGAAGATCGCGTCGTGCAGCGGCCAGAACTTCTCCTGCTCGTGCGCGCACTGGGCGTACTCGGCGGCCGGGCGGGCGTTCGGGTGGAAGCTCAGCGGGAAGTGGCGGAACACGAACTGCACCGGCTGGCCGGCGTACTTGTCCTTCAGCTGCTTGAGCGTGTCGGCCGCGCGCGAGCAGTACGGGCACTCGAAGTCGGAGAACTCGACCACCTGGACCTTCGCGTCGGAGCTGCCGATCCACGGCGAGTGGACCGCCGCCAGCTCGAGCGCCGGCGGGCGCACGTCGGGCAGCCGCTTCTCGACCGTCGCCGTGGCCTTCAGCTCGGCCAGCATGTCGGTGAACACCTGCTCCGACTTCTCGGCGTTGATCGCCTGGATGACCTGGTCCTTGACCGCCTCGAGCGGCGGCGCGTCGGGCGACTTGCGGGTGTTGTAGAAGTTCTCGATCTCGGCGTCGCTCGGGGTCGGCACCGCCGCGTCGAGGCGGCCCTGCACGTACTCGTTGATCGGCTTGCCGGCCTTCTCGGCCGCCGCGGTCAGCACCTTCTGCTGCACGAAGTTGTCGAGCGCGGCCTCGCGCACCCGCGCCACCTCGCTGCAGTACTGCCGCAGCGCTTTGTTCTCGGCCTGCGCCAGCTGCTCGCCGAGGTCCTCGAGCTTGACGTCGGCGCCGTCGATCTGCGCGACCACCGAGCCGGGCGCCAGCTTGAGCGACGCCTGCTCGCACAGCGACGAGCCCGGCGCGGCCGCGGCCCGCATCGCCGGCGGGCCCGACGGCGCCTTCGCGGCGCCCGCCGCGGCGGCGACCTGCGGCTTGTTGGCGGACGATTTACCGCCGCGCTCGGACAGACAACCAGCCGCGAGTACGAGCGCCGCGGCACAAGTCAGGGTGCGAACAGACATGAGCGGCGCGAAGGATATCCGCGGCCGGCGCCCGCCGCCACCGCCGCGGACACGGCTCAAACACACGTCCAGGCCGCCGCGCGGCGATTGCCGCGTCTGCCGGGTCCGGCGTAGCGTTCGGCGCGTGAGCTCGCGTCGCCTTCGCCCGACCGTCGTCGCATCGGGTCTCGCCCTGTCACTCCTCGCCGCCTGTACGCGCGGGGCCCCACCGCAGCCCCCGGTCGAGGCCGCCGCCCCCGCGCCCGACGCCGCCGGCCGCACCGCCTCCCCCGCGGTCGTCAGCGACGGCCCGCCGCGGCTGTTCCGCAACGCGCGGATCATGACCGCCGCCGGCGACATCCTCGAGCGCGCCGACCTCCTCGTCGTCGGCGGCCGGATCTCCGCCGTCGGCCCCGGCCTCGCGGCCCCCGACGGCGCCGTCGTCGTCGACGCCACCGGCAAGACGATCACGCCCGGCGTCATCGACACCCACTCGCACCTCGGCGTCTACGCGGCGCCCGGGCTCAACGGCCACAGCGACGGCAACGAGGTCAGCTCGCCGAACACCGCCTACGTGCGGGCGGAGGACGCGTACTGGCCGCAGGACCCGCAGATCGATCGCGCCCGGGCGGGCGGCGTGACGACGGCGCAGATCCTGCCCGGCTCGGCCAACCTGATCGGCGGGCGCAGCGTCACCGTGCGGTTCTTGCCCGACGCGCGCAGCGTCGCCGACGTCAAGTTCCCCGGCGCGCCCTACGGCCTCAAGATGGCCTGCGGCGAGAACCCCAAGCGCGTCTACGGCGACAAGTCGGGCCCCAAGACCCGCATGGGCAACGCCGCCGGCTACCGCGACGCCTTCCAGAAGGCCAAAGAGTACGAAAGGACATGGTCCAAGTACCACAAGGACCACGCCGACTGGGAGAAGAACAAGGGCAAGCCGGCGCCGGCGGGCAAGGACGGCCAGCCCGGCAAGCCGCCCGACGAGCCGCAGCCGCCCGCCCGCGACTTCGGGCTCGAGACCCTCGGCCTGGTGCTGAAGGGCGAGATCCTGGTCCACAACCACTGCTACCGCGCCGACGAGATGTCGCAGATGCTCGACCTCGCGGCGACCTACGGCTTCAAGATCCGCAGCTTCCACCACGCGGTCGAGGCCTACAAGATCGCCGACCGCCTGGCCGCCGCCGGCACCGCCGCCTCGGTCTGGGCCGACTGGTGGGGCTTCAAGGCCGAGGCCTTCGACGGCATCCTCGAGAACGCCGCCCTGCTGCACGCCGCCGGCGGCCGCGCGATCATCCACTCCGACAGCCCCACCGGGATCCAGCGCCTCAACCAGGAGGCCGCCAAGGCGATGCACGCCGGCCGGCGGATCGGCGTGAAGATCAGCGACGACGACGCGCTGCGGTGGTTCACCGCCAACGCCGCCTGGGCCCTCGGCATCGACCACGAGGTCGGCACCCTCGAGCCCGGCAAGCGCGCCGACGTCGTCGTCTGGTCCGGCGACCCGTTCAGCGTCTACACCCGCGCCGAGCAGGTCTACATCGACGGCGAGCCGGTCTACCTGCGCGGCACCCTCGAGCCCGGCACCGACTTCGAGCTCGGCTACAACCCCGGCGCCGCCCCGCCCGCGTCGGTCCAACCTGTTCCTTCCACCATGTCCGCTGCGCACTGACCGCGAGGACCTGTCCCATGAGCCACATCCTCCTCGCCGCCCTCACGTTGCTCGCCCCGGCCCCGGCCAGGGCCGCCGGCGCGACCACCCTCGTCACCGGGGGCGACCTCCACGTCGGCGACGGCACCGTCATCAAGAACGCGGCCGTGCTGATCCGCGACGGCAAGTTCGCCGGTGTCGGCGGCCCCGAGCTGGCCGGCAGCGCCGGCGGCGACGTCACCCGCATCGACGCCGCCGGCAAGGTGCTGACCCCCGGCCTCATCGCCGCCGACAACCAGCTCGGCCTCGTCGAGATCGATCTCGAGGGCAGCACCCACGACGACGCCCGCGCCACCGACCATCCGGTCCGCGCCGCCTACGACGCCAGCCGGGCCTTCCACGCCGAGTCGAGCCTGATCCAGGTCGCGGCCGTCGGCGGCGTCACGACCGCGGCGGTGGCCCCCGCGGGCGGCTTGCTCTCGGGACAGGTCGCCTGGGTCGACCTCGTCCACGGCGACCACCGCGGCGCCCTGGCGAGGGCCGGCGTGGCGCTCGACGGCAACCTCGGCCACAGCTGGGGCGGCTCTCGCGCGTCCGCGCTGGCCAAGCTGCACGAGGTCCTGACCGACGCGCAGGTGTTCCGCGGGCGCAAGGACGCCTACGAGCGGGCGCAGACGCGGCCCTTCGCCGCCCACGCGCTCGACCTGCAGGCGCTGCAGCCGGCGCTGGCCGGGCAGATGCCGCTGACGCTGACCGCCGATCGCGCGAGCGACATCCTCGCCGCGCTCGACCTGGCGAAGGAGTACAAGCTGCGCCTCGTCGTCGTCGGCGGCGCCGAGGCGTGGAAGGTCGCGGGCGAGCTGGCCGCGGCCAAGGTGCCGGTGGTGCTGCAGCCGTCGCGCAACCTGCCGAGCAGCTTCGACGCGCTCGGCGCTCGCCTCGACAGCGCCGCCCTGCTCGCCGCCGCAGGCGTGCCCGTCGTCATCGCCTGGCTCGACGACTCGCACAACATCCGCAACATCACCCAGGAGGCCGGCCTCGCCGTCGCCAACGGCCTGCCGTGGGACAGGGCCCTGCGCGCGATCACCCTCGAGCCCGCCCTCGCCTACGGCCAGGGCGCGACGCACGGCAGCGTCGCCGCCGGCAAGGTCGCCAACCTCGTGATCTGGGACGGCGACCCGCTCGAGCTCAGCAGCCGTCCCACGCAGGTGTTCGTCCGCGGGCGCGCGATCCCGATGGTCTCGCGCCAGACGCTGCTCCGCGACCGCTACCGCGAGCTCGACAAATTCGTCGGCAACAAGTCTTCGTCGAGCGCGCGCCCTCGCCCCGACACCGGCACCGCATCGACCACCGCGGCACCACCGCAAAAGTGACGCCCCCGCCCGCGTCGCGGTATAGATCGACCGTCCATGACGAGTCATCACCGAAGCCCCCACCAGCTCGAGCACGGCCCGATCTTCTCGTGGCACCGCGACCACAACGGCTTCATCTTCACCTCCGGGCACGCCGCCGTCGACGTCGAGTCGCTCGGCATCACCCTCGGTGACCTCGTCGCCGAGACCCACGCGACCCTCACCAACCTCCGTCGCACCCTCGAGAAGGCCGGCTCGAGCCTCGAGAAGGTGCTGAAGATCACCGCCTTCATCACCGACATGGGCCAGTTCGCCGCCTTCAACAAGGCCTACGCCAAGTTCTTCCCCGGCCCCAACATCCCCGCCCGCACCTGCATCGAGGTCGCGCGCCTGCCCTTCAACTTCAAGGTCGAGATCGAGGCCATCGCGCACACCTGAGCGACGGTCGAGACCTCCGCCGCGGGGCCCTGTTCGTCAGCGGACGACCTGCAGGACATGTCCTTGACGACATGTCCTGCAGGCCAGGCACTCACCCCGGCGGGTGGGAGAACTTCGGCTCATCGGTCAGCGGGATGCGCTCGACCTCGTCGCCGGGCACCAGCGGGAAGCGCTGCTCCTTCCACTCGTGGGCGGCCTGGACGATGCGCTCCTGCGACGACGACACGAAGTTCCACCAGATCCACCGCGGCTCGCCGAGCGGCTCGCCGCCGATCAGCACGACCCGCGTCGGGACCGTCGCCTCGAGGGCCGTGAGGTCGCCGCTGCGCAGCACCGCCAGCGTGCGCGGCGCGAGCGTCTTGTTGCCGCCGCGGAGCTCGCCCTCGATCACGTAGGCCGCGCGCTCGGTGTACGCCGGCACCTCGAGCCTGGCCCCGGCCGCGAGGTGGGCCTCGACGTAGAACAGCCGCGACGCGATCGGCGTCGGCGCCGTGCGCCCGTAGGCCTCGCCGGCGAGCACGCGCACGCGCACGCCCGGGCCCTCGACCTCCGGGATCGTGTCGGCCGGGTGGTGCGAGAACGCCGGCTCGGACTCCTCCGCCTCGCGCGGCAGCGCGACCCACAGCTGCAGCCCATGCAGCGCCGGCCCCTGCGCGCGCGCCTCCGCGGGCGAGCGCTCCGAGTGCACGATCCCGCGGCCGGCCGTCATCCAGTTGATCGCGCCGGGGCGGATCGGCTGCTGCGAGCCGAGGCTGTCGCGGTGGAAGATCTCCCCCTCGAACAGGTACGTCACCGTCGCCAGGCCGATGTGCGGGTGCGGCCGCACGTCCATCCCGACCCCGGGCTCCAGCTGCGCCGGGCCCATGTGGTCGAAGAACGCGAACGGGCCGACCATGCGCCGCGCCGGCGCCGGCAGCACCCGCCCGACCTCGAACGCGTCGAGCTTGCGCGGGCGCGCCGGGATCTCGAGCTCGACCGGGCTGTCTGCGTTGTCCTCGTGTTGCATGGCGTCTTGCCTCCTCTTGCTGCAATGTGACTGAAAGGTCAGGCGAGCGACTGACGGATCTCCACCGTCGTGGTCGTCATGAGCTTGTGGATCGGGCAGCGCAGCACGGTGTCGTGCAGCTTCTGCCGGTCCGCGTCGCTGAGCGCGCCCTCGAAGCCGAGCTTGACCGTGAGGACGTAGGTGCCCTGGCGCTCCTGCGAGTCGTCGCGCTCGACCTCCACCGTGACACGCTCGAGGGCGATGCCCCGCGACTTGGCGTACACGCACGCGGTCAGCGCCTTGCATGTGGCCAGTGAGGCGTCGAACAGGTCGTGCGGGCCGGGCGCCGAGTCCGTGCCGCCGAGCGCGGCGCTGACGTCGGCGTGGAGCGTGTGCGCGTCGATCGACACGACCTGGCGGAATTGCGGGGGGCTCTCGTTCGTCGAACGGATCGTCATGGTGACCTACTTCTGTTTTACCAGAGAGACTTCGATGTTGATCGTCACCTCGTCGCCGACCATCGCCCCGCCGAGCTCGAGCAGCGCGTTCCAGGTGATGCCGAACTCCGAGCGGCGGATCTTCGTCTTCGCCGAGGCGCCGACGCGCGTGTTGCCCCACGGGTCGGCCTGCTCGTCCGTGACGTCCTCGACCTTGAGCACGATCTCGCGCGTCTGCTCGCGGATCGTCAGGTCGCCGACGACGTCGTAGCCGTCGCCGCTGCGGACCACGCGCTTGGACGCGAATGTCATGGTCGGGAACTTGTCGGCGTCGAAGAAGTCGGCGCTGCGCAGGTGCGCGTCGCGCTGCTCCTCGCGGGTGTGGATCGACCCGATCTCCACCGTCGCCGAGACGCTCGAGCCGGCCGGGTCCTCGCGGTCGAGCACGACCTCGCCGGCGAACTTCTTGAACTCGCCGCGGACGTTGGTAATCATCATGTGGCGCACGCTGAAGCCGACGCTCGAGTGCGAGGTGTCGATGCTCCAGCGGGTGGCGGTGTTCGTCGCAGTCGTCATGCCCGCCACGATGCGCCCCGCCCCGGCATGCGACTAGGTAGCGAGGGGCGAACCGATTGTTGCTCGGGGGCGAACAATCGCTCGCGCCTCGTCCGAGCTGTCACGCGGACGAGGCTCGACGGCGACGGGCCTGGGCGCTGCGCGAATTGCCGACTGCGCCTCGCGGGGGGTCCGGGGAGGGGTCGGCCGCGAGTTCAGCGTGCCGATGACCCCTCCTGCGTCGGGGTCATCTTGCCCTCGTATTCGCGGCCGGAATAAGAACCGACCCTCTCAGAACACCCCGAAACCTGGCCCCCGCGTTTCCTGGCCAAATTCGGTGTTCTGAGAGAGGTCGAGTCGCCGCCATGAGCCGCCACGAGCCGCCATCGGACATGGAAACGTGTCGGTTTGGAATCGCGGCGGAAACGTCGTCGGTGCTCAAGCTTGATGGCGAGCAGCAGGGCGGCGCGGACCTCGGCGCGCGGGAGTCCGAGCCAGCCCCCGCGGGGCAGTGGTCGACGCTCGACGATGCCGACGTCTGGGACCTCGACTCGCTCGCGTTCGATGCCAGCGGCCCAGCGCGCATGAGCGCCAGGAGGACTGCCCCCCGGGGAGGGTCACGAAGGCGAGGACCAGGTTGCCGGTGCCGGAGTGTCGCGGCGGGAGGGTCTGGTCGGGAGCGATGACAAGGTGCAGGGTGGATTCCTCGATGGCACCCACCGCCGTAGCGCCTCGCTGCTGATCGAATTTCGTGCACGCTCTTTGCCCTTTCTCCCGCGACGTTGAAGCTGCACGGGGCAGGACAACATGGGCAGGTTCACGCCGAGAGCAACTTTGCGCGCTCGCCGTAGTTCGACCTCGAAGGGTCGTCTGGAGGCCGTTCAAGGAGGTTTGTCGAGTCGTGCGAACGTCTTCTTGTCGAGCGGGACGTCGATCGGGACGTCCGCGATCGACGGCGTGGTGTATTGGCTCAGCGTGAATGCAACCGAGGGAGGGGCGGCCTACGGACTGGCGCGAAGCCGCGGACGGTGGCGACGAAGGCGAGGTTCGCCCGCATGGCTTCGGGCGTGAAGCAAGGGAACGTGCTGCACAGGTCCGTGAGGTCGAACTCTTGTTGGCGTTGCTCTTCCGCGCTCCATCGAAGCGCGAGTCGGCCATGACGCCAGGATTATCGCGACAACCGCGCGCCGACCTTTGTTACCGTGAAGCGGATGCCTCGCCCACCGCGTGCTCACGCCGCCCCAGGACAGCGGGCCGAGATCGAGGTCCTGCTCGCACCGTGGCTGCCCGATCCGGTCGACCGCGCATTCGTCGCGCGCTGCATCGTCGACGAGGGACCGGCGCACCACCGCGGCGCCAGCTACGCGCTGCTTCGCCTCCTCGGGCTCGCCCTTGCGGCCACCGGCGGTCCGCCCGCGGAGCCCGGCGAGTCGGCGCCGATCGTCCTCCGGCTCCCCCCGCACCTGCGCCGCGGACACGCTGACGAGGAGTACCCGCTCGGTATCCCGCTTGCCGCGCTGGAGCGCCTAGCTCCCCGGGGCTCTGCAGCGTTCAAGCACCTGCTCGAGTGCCTGAGCGACGGACCGCCGCACCATGCGCTCGCCAACGCAGCGATGGTGTGCCTGCTCGACGCGCTGCTCCGTCGCCTCGATGGACGCGGCGATGCCTGAGCTGTCTCCGCGGCTCGGGCCGGCCTTCCTGTTGGCCGCCGGCGAGCTCGGCATGGCCTCGGCAGCCCACCTGTTCGTCCGCGAGGTCGCGGCGAGCGGCGGCGACAAACTCGTGCGTGCTGCGCTGGACGAACTCGGCCAGGACTTCCCGGTGCTCGGGTGCATCGCCGCACGCTGGCTCGCCGGGGCGCGTGGTCCGGCACCGACCGCGGAGGGCGTGCTCGTGGCCCTCCACGGACTGACGCGGCTTTTGGTCGTCGGTCTCGAGACGACCTGGCTCGACGTCCTCCTGCCGGCCTGTCGCGGCGTCGAGGTCGGCATCCTCACCGATGACTTGGGTCCGACCACGGACCTTCGCCGCGTGCTCGCCAACTACGAGGGCCTGGCCGTCGGTGTCAGGCTGGGCGAGCTGCACCGCTGGTCGGGTCGGCGCAGCGGGCTGCTGTGCTTCGTGTACGGCAGCGACGGCCACGTCGTGCACGTCCCCGGCGCGTGGCTGCGCGTGTCGGGCCCGGACGTGCGCACCCAGTTCGCCGCGCTGGTCGGCTGGAACATCCTCGGCGGCGCGATGGAGCTGTACCCGCGCTGGCTGGCGGAGACGCAGGCGCCGGACTTCTCGACGGTCGTGCACCCATGATCGTGCCGCAACTCCTGCTCGCCGCGCTCCTGCTCGCCGCGCTGATCACCCAGGCGGTGCTCCCGGCGTACCGCGTGCTGATCGTCGTCAGCGCGGCGGGGCTCGCCGTGCTCGTGGCGCGCCTTTACGGCACGGTGGTGCCCGGCGGGCTGCTGGGCGCCGTGCCGTGGGACGTGCTGATCATCCTCGTCAGCCTCGGGGCGTTGTCGAGCGTGCTCGCGGAGTCGCGCCTGTTCGACCGCCTCGCGGTCGTGGCGACCCGCATCAGCCGCGGTGATCCGACGCGGGTGACCATCGTGTTCGCGGCGGTCATGTACGTGGTCAGCGGCCTCGTCAACAACCTCACCGCGTTGCTCCTGGTGATGCCCGTCCAGCTCGTCCTGTTCCGATTGATAGGAGTCGAGCGTCGCTATGTCGCCTGGTCGCTGGGTCTGATGCTCGTCGCCTGCAACCTCGGCGGCGCCGCGACGCCGATCGGCGACTTCCCGGCGATCCTCATGCTCGGTGGCGGACGCATGACGTTCCTCGACTACCTCGTGCGCGCCGGACCGACGACGGCGCTGATCTTCCTCGTCCTCCTCGCCGCCGTCATCCGCATGGTTCGGCCGGCCAAGCACATCCCCAGCGATCCGCTGTCGACCCGTATCAGCTGCACGGTGATCGAGGCGATGCACCGTCGCGTCCTGCTGCGCCGGCGGATCGCGTGGCCCGCCGCTGCGATCCTCGGGCTCATGTTCGGCGCCTGGACCGTGCTGCCAGCCGATCTCGGTGTCACGCCCGAGCTCGTGTGCTGGCTCGGCGGCGCTGCGACCATGCTGATCTCCCCGCGCGTCGGCGAGGACGTGCTGCGTCGCCGCTTCGACGCCGAGGCGGTGCTGTTCCTGCTGGCGATGTTCATTATGGTGCTCGCAGTGCGCAGCTCGGGGCTGTTCGAGACCCTCGCCCGCGCGCTCGTCGACACACCGCTGCCCATCGGGTTGCAGCTCGGGCTGTTCCTCGTACTCGCGGGCGTAGCGACCGCGCTGTTTTCAGCGGGGCCGAGCATGGCCGCCCTGCTCGAGGTCGCCGACGTGCTGGCCCGCGAGCTCCCGGGTCACGTCGTCTACGTCGGCCTCGCCCTGTCCGTGTGCGCCGGCAGCTCGTGTCTGTTGACGGCCGCGACCTCGGGCCCGCTCGCTCAGGCGCTGTGCGAGCGCGCCGACCTACGCGACGCACAGGGCGAGCCGATCCGCTTCGGCTTCTTCGAGTTCTTGCGTGTCGGGCTGCTGTCGTTCGTGATCATCGAGACCGGCGCGCTCGGCTACGCCGCCTGGGCGCTCTACACCTGATCACCGCGGCTGCAGCAGGTCCGACGCTGTTGGATCCGCCGCCGCGGCTGCCACACGCCGATCAAGCAGGCCCGTACATTCTTGCTACATGAGAGATGGGGCGGCCCTTCGAGATCGGACGACATGGTCACGTCTCAAACCACCGGGCGCTGCTCGGACACAACGCCGGGGTGATGAGCAGCCAGGAAGAGGCGGGACAACCGATCAAGGATGGATCGGGAAGGCGAACGCAAGTCGCGCCGGGCAAGGTGATCGCGGCGACGAGTACGAGGCCGGCGCAGACGTACCGGCGGCTCGTGGGCTCAGCGGCGGTGGAACGGGATCTCGACAGTGCCGAGTGCCGGCCCTCACCAGCGGCGACCAGCCTGGCGACGAATAGGATCCGGCCCATGCCCTCGACTCGTTCAAAGTAGACGAATCCGACGATCCGGCCGCCCGGGGCCAGCACCCCCTCGGGCAGGGCCTTGCGCCGCATGTCCCGCGATGGCCGGTAGATACGGGCGATTTCGGTGAAGTGGCGGTCGTAGTAGTCGGTGTGGAACGGGAAGTCGTCCGTGAACACGGGCCGGGCAGGGAACGACGCCGCGAGCCACGGCGCCACCGCGAACCCCGACGACGGGTAGACCGGCGTCACCGGCTCCACCTGTCCGATCGTCCAGAACGGCGGCAAGGCGGCGAACGTCCGCGCGCCGACCAGCGCAAAATGATCGTACCGGATCTCGATTGGACGCCCGCCGTCGTTTTCCACGGCGACGAGCATCGGTGTCATCAAGCGCGGCAAGCCGGGCGGAAACCCGCGCCACGGCCCGGCGGAAGCGGTGATTCGTACCCCGGCGCAAGCGGCCGCGGCGGCCCGCCCGGGGGCTTCGACCACTCGTACATCCTCGGCGGGCACCAGCGTGGGCGCACAGCCAGCGAACGACGTGGCGAGCACGAGAGCGACGCGATGCACCGCGAGTCTGCTCCGCGGCCGTCGCACGCGGAGCGGCGCGGTCGTCTGCGCGTGCCCGTCGTGTCCCTCGTTCGCCATCTTCTGCGCCAGCACTCCGCCGATGTCGGCCTCGTAGGCGACGTCCGGCACGTCGGTCATCGCGGATCTCACCCGCACTCATGAAGCGGTCCCGACTCAGGGGCGGCGCAGGTGGACTTTGACGTCGACTGCGACCGCGCCGCGAGGCGAGGCGATCACCGGGTTGAGGTCGAGCTCCTCGAGCTCGGGGATCTCGCAGGCGAGCTGGCCGACGCGCAGGAGCAGCGCCTCGAGCTCGGCGACGTCGGCCGGTGGTGCGCCGCGGTAACCGAACAACCGCGGACTCGAGCGCAGGCCGCGGACGAGCTCGCGGGCGTCGACGTCGGTGAGCGGGAGGATGTGAAAGGCGCGGTCGGCGAGCAGCTCTGTGGCCACGCCGCCGGCACCGAACATGAGCAGCGGGCCGAACGCTCGCCGCCGGACGAGGCCGACGATCAGCTCGACGCCCGGGCCCGCCATCGGCTGGACGACGACGGGACCGGCCGGCGCGAGCTCGGCGAAGGCCCGGCACACGGCGTCGGCGTCGCGCAGATCGAGGCGCAACGCGGCGACCTCGGTCTTGTGGAGGATCGCGCCGGAGGCGGCCTTGAGCACCACGGGGAAGCCGAGGTCCTCGGCGAGGAGCGCGGCCGCGTCGGCGCTCGCAGCACGGCGTGTGGCGATCGCGGGAACGCCATAGGCACGCACGAGCGCGACGGCGCGGTCGAGGTCCAGCCACACGTCGTCATGGTGCTGCAGCGCGTCTTCGACGAGCGCGCGAGCGGCCTCGCTATCGATGTCGGCGAGCTCGGGGACAACGCCGGGGTCACGGCGCAGCCAGGCGGCGTGGCGGGCGACACGGCCGAGGGCGAGCGCGGCCGGCTCGGGGCTCGTGAAGCAGGGCAGCGCGCGCGGGCTTGCGACCCCGGGCGTGACCGCGGGCAGCAGCGCGGCCACCACGACCGGCTTGCGCGCGCCCACGACCGCGCGCTCGATCGCTGCCACGACGTCGTCGGCGGGCTCGACGATCGGTGTGTGGATCACCAGCGCCATGTCGACCGCATCGTCGGCGAGGACACGGCTCAGCGTCTGCTCGTAGTGCGCGGCGGTGGCGGAGGCGATCATGTCGACGGGGTTCTCGACCGCGGCGTGGGGGCCGAGCAGTCGCCGCAGTTCGTACTGCGTCGATTCGCCGAGCTGGGTCACGCGGAGCCCGGCGTCGACACAGGCATCCACGGCGAGGACGCCGGGACCCCCGGAGTTGCCCACGATCGCCACGCGGTCGCCGGCGGGCAACGGCTGCGAAGTGAGCACGCGGGTGACGTCGAGCAGCTGCTCGGGAGTGTCGACCCGGATCACGCCGGTCTGGGCCAGCAGCGCCTCGACCGCGTCATCGGAGGTCGCGGCCGCGGCGGTGTGCGACGAGGCCGCGCGCCGACCGGCGGCGCTGCGCCCCGCCGTGACGGCGACGATCGGCTTGCTCCGCACCAGCCGCCGCGCGATCTGACTGAACTTGCGCGGGTTGCCGAACGACTCTAGGTACAGGAGGACGATCTCGGTCGCGTCGTCGTCTTCCCAGTAGCGCAGCAGGTCGTTGCTGCTGACGTCAGCCCGGTTGCCGATCGAGACGAACGAGGACAGGCCGAGGCCGAGCCGCGCCATGCCGTCGAGAAGGGCCACGCCGAGCGCGCCCGACTGCGACAGGACGGTGATCTTGCCCGGCGGTGGGCGCACCGGGGCGAAGGTGGCGTCGAGGCCGATCGCGGTGTTCATGATGCCGAGGCAATTGGGGCCCACCAAGCGCATGCCGCCCTCGCGGACGCGCTGCAGCAGCCGCCGCTCGCGCGCCGCGCCCTCCCGTCCGATCTCGCGGAAGCCGGCGCTGACGACGACGAGCCCGCGGACGCCCCGCTCGGCGCACTCGTCGACGACGGCGGGCACCGCCGCGGCCGGCACCGCGATCACGGCCAGCTCGACCGAATCGGGGATGTCGCGGATGCTGGCGAACGCGGGCACTCCAGCGACGCTCTCGGCATGCGGGTTGACCGGGAAGATCGGACCCTGAAAGCCGGCGGCGAGCAGGTTCAGCAGCAGGCGGTGGCCGATTGCCCGCTCGTCGCGGCTGGCTCCGATCAGCGCCACCGAGCACGGCGCCAGCACGTGCCCCAGCCCCAGCCCCTCGGGGTCGAGCTCGTAAGGCTCGAGGTGCTCGCCCTCGACGAGGACGGGGTCGACCCGCGCCGGCTCGGGGACGCGGGTCGGGGTGATCTTTCGCGTGACGCCGCTCATGACTGTGCAGTGTGGACCGGGTCGGCCGCAGGCGCCCGCGGGTCGCAACCGGTCGCTAGCCCGGATTTCTCACCACGGATAGGAATTCCGGCCGTACTTCCCGAGTTAGAGCGGGTGTGAAACGAGATGCTCTCACCAAGTGGTACGGCCGGAACGCGACAAGGTGTATCCGCGCCGAGTTCGATTTTCAACCTGCCGGTCGACGCCGTGTCGAGGCGGCGTTCGACGCGGGACGGGTCAGCTCGGACGGCGGTCTGCTGCTGCTGCGCGAGCTGACCAAGAGTTCAGGTGTGTTTCGAAGGTTTGCGTCCTGCTTCCGGGACCACCGCGATCCGAGCCGCATCGAGCACACCGTCGAGGAGCTGCTTGCGCAGCGCGTGCTGGGTCTGCTGTGCGGCTACGAGGATCTGAACGACCACGACACACTCCGCGACGACGCCTTGCTCGCGCTGGCGGTCGGCAAGGCCGATCCGACTGGCGAGCAGCGCAAGCGGGAGCGCGACCGGGGTCACGCGCTGGCGGGCAAGAGCACACTGAACCGCCTGGAGCTGGCGACGCCGAGCGTCGCGGGAGACGAGCGTTACAAGAAGATCAGTTACGACGACCACGCCATCCAGCGCCTCTTCGTCGATACCTTCCTCGCCGCGCACGCTGAACCGCCGGCGGAGATCGTCCTCGATCTCGACGCGACCGACGACCCGGTGCACGGTCAGCAGGAGGGCCGCTTCTTTCACGGCTTCTATGACGGCTACTGCTACCTGCCGCTGTACGTCTTCTGCGGCGACTTCCTCCTCGGTGCCGCGCTGAACACCGCCAACGAGCAGCCGGCCAGCCACGCGGTCGAGGAACTCGAACGGATCGTCGCGCAGATCCTCGCGCGCTGGCCAGGCGCGCGGATCATCGTGCGCGGCGACTCGGGCTTCTGTCGGGACGACATCATGCGCTGGTGCGAGGATAACGGGCTCTTCTTCGTCCTGGGCTTGCAGAAGAACTCTCGCTTAATCGCGGAGATCGACGACGACATGAACGAGGCCCGCGCCATCGCCGAGCGCACCGGCAAGAACGCACGTGTCTTCAAGGATTTCCGATACGAGACGAACCGGTCCTGGTCCTGCGAACGTCGCGTGATCGGCAAGGCCGAATACACGACCGACAAGGAGAACCCGCGCTTCGTCGCCACCAACCTGTCCTGCGACGAGTACGACGCCCGCGGCCTCTACGAGGACCTGTACTGCGCCCGCGGCGACATGGAGAACCGGATCAAGGAGCAGCAACTCGGCCTCTTCGCCGACCGCACCAGCGCGCACACGCTGCGGGCCAATCAACTGCGCCTCTGGCTCTCCTCGGTCGCGTACATGATCCTGAACGAGCTCCGCCGAATCGCCCTCGCCAGCACCGAACTCGCGCACGCCCAGGTCTCCACGATCCGCACGCGGCTGCTCAAGATCGGTGCGATCGTCACGACCTCGGTCCGCCGCATCTGCGTTTCCCTCAGCTCGGTCTTTCCCTTCCAGCATGTCTGGTGGCGAGCCCTCGACAACCTCCGCCGAGCTCACTCATGAAACGCTGACGGCCTCGACAACATCCCGCGTGATGGATGCGCCTCTCTGCGCAGGAGGTCGTCTGTCCTCATGGACATGTCGCTCGGAAGGCGCCCGCCGGACTTGTAAGCCGGCATACAGCTCGATCTCGCGCGCTCGCCGTCCGTCGCTTGCGGCTCATGTCACCGCCGTCCGAGCGCCCCGCGCCAGGTCGACGGCGGCCGCTCAGCAGGCTCCGCTGTGCGTGGTGAGAAATCCGGGCTAGCTGCCGGACGAGGAGCGGGCGTGCCGACGAAGCGTCACTGCGAGGGCGGAATGATGATCTCGACGCGCCGATTGTTGGCTCTGCCCTCGGCCGATGAATTGTCGGCGACGGGCTGAGCTTCGCCCACGCCGCGGGCCTGGATGCGATCGGCCGCGACCCCACGGGAGACGAGGAAGTCTCGGACAGCCTGCGCTCGGGCCTCCGATAACTTCTGATTGAAGTCCTCGTTCCCCGACGAGTCCGTGTGGCCCTCGACGACGAAGGTCGCGTCGGGATCGCCGGCGACCAGGGCCTCGGCGACCTGGGTGAGCCGCGAGGCGGCCGTGGGTAGCAGCTCGGACTTGCCGCTGGCGAACAGGACGCTCCCCGAGAGGGTCACGACCGTCCCGCGCTCCTCGTCCTTCACCGCCGCGACCCGGGCCAGGGCGGCGATCGCCAGCGCCGCGCGACGTTCGGCCTCGGCTCGGCGCTCCTGCTCGGCCGTCAGGCGAGACGCGTTGGTGGCGTTCTCCGCCTGCTCGGCGGCGAGGACGTCGCGAGTTCGCCAGAGCTCCGCGTTCCTGGCAGCCTCGGCGTGATCAGCGGTGCGAGCCAGAACCAGGGCGAGCTCCGCCTTCCGCGTGGCGATGTAGGCGTGGTCGCGCGTCTTCGGGGAGTTACCCTCCTCGACGAACGAGCGCTCGGCCTTCGCCAGCGACTGGCGCGCATCGTCGAGCTCCGCCGGGGTCTCCTGCCGAGTCGTCGGATCAGCGGCCGCTTCTCGATACGACTCGCGGGCGTCTCGGAGCTCCTGCGGGATCCGTTCGGCGCAGGCGGTCGGGACGAGGAAGGCAGCGATGAGGATGAGCGATCTTGGTGACACGACGACCTCCGTGAGGATCAGGGGTTTGGCGTCGCCTTGCCCGTGACCGCGGCCTGCTCGGCCGCCTGCCGGGCCTCGTGTTCGCGGACGAGAGCGATCGCAAGCGCCGCGTCGCTCTCGGCGCGCTGCGCCATGCGCTGGGCCCGCTCATGTTTCCTGTTGGCGATCAGCGCTCGGGTCCAGACGACCTCTTTTTTGGCGTATCGCAATACCTGCGCCGCCTGCGGCACCTGCGACGCGCCGAGCTCCTCTGCAGTATTCACCGAGGCGATCGAGGTAGTCAGAGCCTGCGTCGGCGGCGCGGTGGCACATCCGACTGCGAAGACGAATACGAGGCTGAGGAATGTCGCTCTCATGCGGACCTCCGTGGCAGGGAGTCGACGCGACGTCGCGCCATCATTCACTATGACATGAGCGTCATTGCAATCAACCGGACCCGACGTGTGCGACAGGCTCGGCGCATTCGCTCCCGACCCGCGAGCTCGCGCCGTCGCGCCGAACGGTTCTCGACGCCGCCGAATGCCGGACCACGGGTCGCCCGTCCTCGATCTTCTCGAGGTACAGGGAGCCGCGCCGCACGCCAGACTCCCGGAACCTGGCATGAGACGCGAATGGCGCCGGGCCGCCGAGCTCGCCCGCGCCGGAGAGCCGGGCAAGCGGCCATTCATCGCGCTGGCGACATGTCGCCCAGGAAGGGGACCGAACCAGCGCGCCGACGAGGAGGGCGTCCGGCTCGACGAAAAAGCGCCGCGATTCGACCCGGTAGAGCTGCCACATCACGACGACAGCGGTGACGAGCACGACGGCGAGCGCGAGCAGCACGCGGCCCATGAGCACCCTGCCAAGCCCCGCCCGCTCCGCGAGCGCGTGCCGAGCCGGCGCTTGGCAAGGGCGGGACGAGCGCTTCAGGACCGTCCGGGGCGCTTGAACGCCGCCCTGGCGCGCCCGACGTCGGCCCGGATCGCGCAGGCTTCGACGTGATCGTTGATCAGCCCCATCGCCTGCATGAACGCGTACACCGTGGTAGGGCCGACGAACTTCCAGCCGTCGGCCCGTAGTGCCTTCGACAGGGCCGCCGACGCCACGGAGCGGGTCTCGGTCTGAGACGGCGCGAGCGAGCTCGCGAGCGGCTCGTGGCGCCAGATGAAGGCTGCCAGCGAGCCCTCGCGCGCGACGAGCTTGCGGGCGCAGCTCGCGTTGTGGATGACCGCCTCGATCTTGCCGCGGTGGCGGACGATCGTGTCGTCGCCCATCAGGCGTTCGACGTCGCGCTCCATGAAGCCTGCGATCCTGTCGAAGTCGAACCCATGGAACGCAGTCCTAAAACCCTCGCGCTTGGCGAGGATCGTCCGCCAACTCAGCCCGCACTGGAACGCTTCCAAGCTCAGCTTCTCGAACAGCCGGATGTCGTCGGCGACCGGGAAGCCCCACTCTGTGTCGTGATAGGCGAGGAATTCTGGCGCCGCGCTACACCAGCGGCAGCGCGGCCGAGCGTCGGGTCCTACGAATGTCGCGCTCATGCGGCCTCACCCGAGCAGGAAACGCAGCCGGTCCTCGACCTTCGACGGGGCAATCTCGAGGATCTCCGCTGACACGACGTTCTCCGCCACGAACGGATCGGTGTCCACGCGGCGCCGGAGCTCGTCTAGCAGGATGCCATGCGCCACGATTGCGCCGCCGGCGTTCGGCCTCAGGCTGCCGACCACCAGGAAGACGCCCTCCGAGAGGCCGCGCGCGATCCACTCGTTGTGGCCCGCCATGAACTGGCCGGCCCGGTCCTTGTTGTCGGAGAATTTGAGCAGTACAATGAACATTGGAGCTCCGTCCTAGCTAGTGCCCTGCGGGCCGTTTGGCGCCGCGCCGCGCCGTGAGCGCTCGCGGTTTCGGCGCGATACACGAGGCCAGCCAGTCCTCCAGCTGCTTCACCTCGTAGCGGATGAACTTCTCGTCGTGGAACGCGTTCGCCAGCGTGGCGATCCCCTGGCTCCGCGCCAGGACGTGCATCGCCAAGGCATCCGCGTCGGCGCAGCCGATCAGCTCGAACTGCCGGCTGAGCCAGACGCGGAACAGCGTGAAGAGCTCGTTCGCCTCGGCCTGCGACGCGTGGTTCTGCTTGGCGAGCTCCGTGCTCAAACTGCCGACCGGGCAGCCGTAGCGCTTGATGTCGGCTCGATTGACGATCAGGATGTGAATGAAGCTGCGGATGCGATCCGCGGGAGTCTCCCCATCGCTCTCCCAGCGCCCCAGCATCCCGCGCGTCTTCGCCAGGCGCGCCTGGATCACCGCGCTCAGGATCTCATCCTTGGTGCGAAAGTGATAGTAGAAGTTGCCGCGCGAGATCTGCACCGTATCCGCGATGTCCGAGAACGACGTGTGCTCGTAGCCCTTGCGATAAAACAGCTGATCTGCGGCCTCGACGATTTGCGCGCGGGTGCTCTTGTCGGTCATGAAGATTCGCTCGACCGCGAAGTCGTGTCCTTCGCCTAGGACGGCCGCCCTAGGATGTGACGAAACCTAGGACGGCCGTCCTACGTAGTCAAGAGGCAACGGCGACCGCCGTCGGGGCGGGTTTTGGCCTGCTGGACTGCGCCGCGGTCCGGTGCAGGCGCAGCGACCTCTGGATGCGTGCGACGTCTGCTTGTGACGGTTCGCTCACGCGCGCCAGCGAACCGGCAGCAGGCGCGCCCCCAGCCAACAAAGGACCGCCCAGCTCACACCCAGCACCCAGCCTGCCAATACGTCGCTTGGATAATGCACACCGGCGTACACTCGGCTGACGCCGACGACCAGCGCGATCGCTAGCGCAACGCCGATGATGAACGCACGAAGTCGCGGTTCATCGACCAGACGCGCCAGCACCACGCCCAGGCTCAGGTAGACCACCGCGGCCATCGTCGCGTGACTGCTGGGGAAGCTGGCGGACTCGACACCCAGGAGGTGCGGCACCACGCTCGGCCGCGGTCGCGCGAAGGCTTGCTTGAGCAGCCGCGCGAGGAGAGCTCCACCGCCGACCAGCGCCACGAGCAGACCGATCGCGCGGAGACGCCGGGAGAGCGCCAGGTAGCCGAAGATCGTCAGCGTCACGAGCGTGACGACTGCCGAGCCTCCGAGCGCGGTGAGGTCGCGCATCGCCGCCTCGAGCCACGGCGGACCCCGCGGGTCGGACAGATCGTCGGGGGCGCGGAACATGAGCAGCACGGCGCGATCGAACGCGGCCGTTTCGCCCTCGACGACCTCATCCGCGAGTTCGACGAACGACCAGCCGCCGGCGACGAGCACCAACGCCGCCACCAGGAGCGTGAAGTCCGGATGCCGGCGTAGCACCCCGAGTCGCGCCCACAAGCCCTGCCTCTGCCGGGTCGAACGCGGCTGAACGGCCCCGGGCGCGGTCCTCGTGCTCGTCGTCATGGCACTCGCAGTCCAAGGATGGCCCGAGTGCGGCGGAAGGCAAAGTGTCGCGGCGGCGGCAGTAGCGAGCCCGCGAGCACCGATCGCAGTGTCCGCTCGACGTGGTTCGGGCGCGTCGCTACGCGCATGCGGCCACGCCCGCCGGCCGGGCGCTTCCTTGCGGCCCGGCACGCGCGCGCTACCGCAGCGGGGTGGTCACCCGGTCGCGTTGGTGGCCGGTCGCGGAATCGGAGGAGCCATCGTGAGAGTCGCACATCCCATGCACGCCCCACGCCCGGGCCTGGCAGCCGCGCTCGCCCTCGCCGTCGCGGGCGGTTGCCAGTGGAACGAGCACCAGACGGTCCCGGAGGAGTCGCTGGTGCAGCCGTCGTCGCCCACCCGCGCGACCGTCGACCGCATGCAGGAGACCCCCGGCAAGTTCTTCGGCCGCGAAGTCCGCCTGACCGGCGAGGTCGACCACGTCTTGAGCGACCGCGCGTTCACTCTCGAGGGCACCGGCTGGGCGTTCGGAGACGACATCACCGTGCTCACGCGGACGCCGGTGCGCTTCGCCGACAACATTCTTTCCCCCGACGACGAGCTCGTGGTTACCGGCGTCGTGCGTTCGTTCGCCGCCGCCGAGGTCGAGCCCGCCCTGGGGTGGGACGTCGAGCCGGAGCTCGAGGCGCTGCTGAAAGCTCGCCCCGTGGTGGTAGCGACCTCGATCCGTAGGGTCACGACCTTTGGCGCCGACGCCACCTGGAACGCGACCGACCAGGACGCGCCGCCGATCTTCTCGGTCGTCACCATCGTCGCCACCGAGGACCCCGGAGCGCTCGCCGGCCGACCGGTGGACCTGCGGCGCGAGCGGGTGCGCGAGCGGCTCGGACGCGGGCTGTGGATCGGCCCGAGCCAGAAGGCGCAGGTGTTCGTGGTACCCGCGGCGCTCCCGCCCGGGATCCAGCCCGGCGACTTCGTCGAAGTGCGCGGCACACTGCGCGGGATGCCGCGCAACCCCGGCAAGGCGTGGGACGTGCCGGCCCAGGCGACCGAGCCGCTGCTCGAGGAGGCGCTCTACATCGACGCCACCGATCTGCGCGTGCGGCCCACCCAGCGCCCGGGAGCGTGAGCGACCCGACCACGCCCGCGACGAACGCTGCGCTGGACCCGTCGCCGACAGGAAGCGGCCGGTGCCCCGGGGCCGTGGTTAACTCAGATCCCGAAGGCGCACTGGAAGCCGGCCCCGACCGTACATGACGTGAAGTCATCGCACGCTTCTTTGGCGCAGCTTTCGAGGTCATCGACCGCCTGGCCCTGCTCGTCGGCCATGCAGTCGCCCATCCGATCGACGCAGGTGGCCGTGCACTCGTCCGCGGCGATCTCGTCGTCGCACAAATGGGCCATCTGGCAGTAGGATTGACAGGCGGTGTCGATCTCGGTCTGGGTCGCGCCGCCGCCCCCGTCTCCGTCCTTGCCGCACCCGAGCACTCCGGCGAAAAGCATCGCAATCGCCGCTTGATACCGAGAATCAATGTTCCGCATCGTGATCTCCCGACCGGGGGATGTAACCGACGATACCCGCTCATGCAAGGGAAGCGGCGCGAACGATCCCGGCGTTCTGATCATTGGATCGTCGAGAGCGAGTTCGACGGCGAGACGCGGGCCGAGACTGGTGGCGAGCAGGGCCACCGCGAGGAACTCCGACTCACCGCGCCGCCCCGCGGGGGCCCGGTTCGTCGTGGAGCACGTCCTGCACGTACAGCATGTCGATCATCACCACCGCGGCGGCGAGCATCGGCGTCGACAGGGCCAGACCGAGTGCGCCGAGGAGGCCGCCGAGGACCACCTGGGTCCCGAGGATCAGGCCGGGCGGCAGCGAGATCGTCCGCTGTTGTACGAGCGGCGTGAGCACATAGCTCTCGGCGAGCTGGATCCCGCCGTACAACAGCAGCACATACCCGGCCGATGCCGCGCTCTGGGACAGCGCGACCAGAGCCGCCGGCACCACCGCCAGCACCGGACCGAAGTTGGGGATAAAGCCGAGGAGCCCCGCGATCAACCCGAGCGCCAGGGCGAGCGGGACCCCGAGCAGCCACAGCCCGAGGCCCGACAGCGCGGCGACCAGCGTCATCGATATCGCCTTACCCAGGATCCACCATCGGAGCGTCTCCCCGACCCGCCCCAGCACCTCCTGCGCCCGCAGTCGCCGTTCGGGTGGGATCAGGCGCACGAGGCCGTCGCGGTAGACCTGCGGCTGGGCGGCGAAGAAGAGGCCCAGGAAGGCCACGAGCACCGCGCTGACGAGCGCGCCGAAGGCCGTCGAGAACAGACCCGTCACACGCCTCACGACGCCCGATCCGCCGGCCAGCCGCGCCAACATGTCCTTGAGGACATCAGGGTTCGGGATCGCCTCGCCCAGCCAGCGGCCGAGCGAGCTCCCTCGCAGGCTCGCCCGCGCCTGCTCGAACGACGACGGCAGCGAGTCGACCAGCTCGCTCCATTGCTCGGAGAGCGCCGGCGCGAGCAGCAAGGCACCGAGGATCAGCGCTCCCGTCAACGCGAGACAGACGGCCGCCAGCGCCCAGCCGTGCGGCATTCCGGTCGAACGGCGGAGGAGACCGACGAGGCCGAGCAAGAGTTGGGCGACGAGGAGCCCGGCGAACACGAGCAACAGAAGATCGAGCGCGGCCCACCCGAAAACGAGGGCGACCGCGACGGCGGTCGCGCTCAGGATCAGGCGAATGGGCTCGTGCGGCATTGCGGATCGAGCGGGGTCCGGCCTCGCGCCCTTGGTTCATCACGGCGCACGGGTTCTCGGGCCCCGGCCGGTGTAGCGCCGTCGTCGTACGGCGCAACTCCTCGTGCGGTCGGGGCTGCCAGCGCTCGTGGCGGCGTTTCGTGCGCAGGACGACCGCTCCTCGCCGTCCCTCGCCCGACCCCGTCGCTTCGTCCGTCGGGCGAGACAGGAGCGGTCGCGCCGGCACAGCCGCGGCTTGTCTCTTCCGGGCCCTCGTCCACCCTCGGGCCATGCGAATGGTCGTCGTACGCGTCGTCATCGTCGCCGCGCTGGCGGCCGCTTGCTCGCGCACCGCGGCCGACCTCGCGGCGCCGGTCCAAGACGACGGGCACACGGGACCTGGCGCGCGTCCGTGCCCGGACGAGCCGCGCGGCGCGGATGCACCGGAGCAGGCGCCCGACGAGCGCGAGGAGCCGCCGCTGACCGTGTCGGGCATCGTCCTGTCTCCGACCTTCTCGGCGCAATGTCAGCTGCCTGCGACCCCGAAGGTGTTCTTCGCGTTCGACTCCGCCGACCTCGAGGGGCGCGACGTCGAGATGCTGCGTCGGGTCGCGACGTGCCTCACCGATGGGCCGCTGCGCGGCCACTCGATCGAGCTCGTCGGGCGCGCCGATCCTCGCGGCCGCGATCGGTACAACGAGCTGCTCGGTCGCTCGCGCGCCGACTCCGTCCGCGACTATCTGCGCCGCCAGGGCGTGCCGGAGTCGAACATGGTCGTGCGAGTCTCGGGCGAGGGCCTCGCCGATCCACTGTGGCCGCGCGGCTGGTCGTTCGATCGGCGGGTCGACATCCGTTTGCTCCGCTGACGAAGACATTGCTCGACACGACGGACAGCGCGCCCGCGGTGTCCGCGTCGCCGCGACGTCGGCTCACGTCCCCGGGCGCAACGGCTCACCCGGCAGCTCGCGCACCTCGGCGGCCTCGACGTAAACCACTTCTTCCAGCAGCCGGCCCTCTCGCTGCGGCAAGCCCCAGCGCCTCCTCGCGTCCCTCGGCATCGCCCGCACCGTCCCCGACACCTGGACGAAGTCGCCGGGCTGGATCCCCTCCGCCGGGCTCGCCGGCAGCACGAATACCTGGTTCTCGGGGCCGGGCCCGATCCACAGACCGCGACCCTGCGACGAGCGCACCTGCTCGCGCTCCAGAGCGACGTCGCGGCCGATCAGCCGGGCGCGGTCATCGGCGACGACGATCGTGAACACCGTGCGGATCGGCGGTACGGGCCGCGGCCGGCCGTCGGGGTACCAGGTGCTCTCGGGGCCGAACTCCCTGAGCCTGCGGATCGACGCGGCGATCAAGACCGGGCGCTCCTTCAGCCGCTCCACGAGCTCGCCGCCGACGTCCCGCCCGAGCGAGCGCTCGACCTCGGCGGCGCCGAACGGGTGCACGACCCCGTCGACGATGAGCACGTCGCCGCGGGCGAGCGGCTCGTCGGCGAACCGGACCGGCGTGTCCGTGAGCACCGCGATGTCGTCCCCGAAGGCCCAGCCGCTGCCCTCGAGCTCGAACACGCGGGGGCCGAAAAGCTCGTCGACCTCGCCGGCCAGCCGGACCTCCTTGCCATAGAACCGGCTCGGGTCGGCCTGGATACGGTCGATGCCCGGCGCGTGAGACGGGTACGAGGCCGGCGGCAGCGGGCCCTGCGGGGCGCTCGGGTCTGCCGGCGCCGTGCGCTGGCGTTCGTCCTGCTGACAGCCGCACGTCAGCGCCACGCCGAGCGCGGCCGCGGTGCTGCGACCGAGAATGTGCCGTGCCGATGTCATGGCCGATTGCTCCCGTCTTTGGCAGGTCAACGAACTGCGGCTCGGCACGGTCGGCGAAGCGGCTGCCCGAGCAGTCGACCGCGCGATGCGGGCCGACATGGTGTGGCGTCATAGCGCCGTTGCTCGCCCAGGCAAGGCAACGCGGGGGCGACGGCGGGGCCGCCCAGCTCGGGCTCTCGCAGCGTCGCGGGCGGGCCGGGAGCGATGCGACCGGGCTGCTCATGGCGGCGGCGCGCGGCGGGGGCGGCCGAAGCGGTGGCGCCAGAACACGTCGAGGCCGCCCACAGCGGCGTCGCCGAAGAACGTCTCGACCGACCAGCCGGGCGCGAAGCGGTACTCGACCTGCGCCTCGATGCGGTTCTGTCGCGGCGGGGCGTTGTGATGGTACGTGGTCTCGACGTAGATCGACTTCGACAGGTGCTTCCCCACCGTGAGCACCGGCTGCGTGATGTCGGCTGCGAAGCCGAGCTTGATGCGGTCGATGCCGAGGCGGCTCTCGGCGAAGCGGGCCAGCGTCGGGTTGCTGAAGTTGACGAGCAGGCCCGCCGCGCTGGCCTGCGCCTTCCTCGGGTCGGTCTCGTTGCTGTCGGCGCTGCCGCTGACGAGGAGCGAGAAGATCTGCGGCTCCGTCAGCGGCGGCTGCGAGCGCAGGTGCAGCTCGGGCCGGCTGAGACGCCCCCGGAGCGTCACCGTGACGTCCGCCTGCGGCGTCCGTGCTTCGGCGATCAGGTCGAGGAACGGATCGAGCCGATCGCCTCCTTCCGGCAAGAACACCCGGCCTTGCTCGATCCGGAACATCGTGCCCAGCAGCTCGAAGCGCCCGCGGTCGGCGCGAAGCTGGCCGCTGACGCGCGACTCGCCGTCCTCGCTCCGGGAGCGGACCCGGCCCGACCAGCGCATGTCCATCGAGGGGCCCTGAATGTGCATCGGCTGGGCGAGCTCGACGCTGAACGACAGATCGCGCTCCCCGTCCGCCTCGGACGCCGAAGCGAGGCCCGCCGCGGCCTCGTGCTCGTCGGCGGGATGAAACGCGTCGAACGGCCCGGACACGATCGTGACGTTCTCGTTCTCGGGGATCGGGGCCGGCGCAGGCGTGGTCAGGTCGGACACCCAGACCTCCGCGCCCGCGACCCGGATCCCGACCGAGAGCTCGTCCGGACGAACCACGAGGTCGGCCTTCGCCCGCGCGTCGACGGTCATCTGCGGCCAGCCCGGGCGCACCACCGGGAAGTCCTTCAGGCTCAGCCTGCCCGCTCCGACGAGCCCCCCTTTCGCCGGCAAGGTCGCCGAGCCGGTCGCCTGGATGCGCCCCTCGCCGCTCGTGGCAACCAGGCGATCGACGCGAAGCTCACGGTCGGCGGCGCGAAGGTCGGCGACGACGTCCTGGAAGCGCTGCTGGAGCGCCACAACGGTGACCGCCCCGTCACGCAGGTGCGCCTCGCCGCGGACGACCGGGCCGGCGATCTTGCCGTCGATGGCGAGGTCGGCGTCGAGCAGCCCGCGGAGGTCGTGGAGCGCGTCGGGGAGGAGCCCGCTCAGGTAGCGCAGATCGGTCCCACGGGCCTGCAACGCGCCGTGGATCGGGGTCGACAGCAGCTCGGCCTGCCCGCGGCGCACCGCGGGGATCGCCGCGTCGGCGTCGAGCGCGAGCGCGAGCGACGGCGCGCCGTCACGCCAGCCGAAGTCACCGCGCAGTCGCTGCCCGAAGTCGTCGACGTCGAGCCGCAGCGCGACGGGCGTGGTACCGAGCCCGGGGCGCCCGAGCGCGCCGGTGAGCGAGGCGTGCGCCCGCAGTTGCTCGCGATCGATGTCGACACGGGCGTGGAGGTCGAGGTCGGCCAGCGTGTCGCGCGGCAGGGCGTCGACCGAATCGAACAGCGAGGGGTCGACGCCGGTGAGGTCGAGGTGCAGCGAGCTCGGGCCGCTCGCCCCCCACGCCACCGCAGGGGCGTCGAGATCGACGTCGAGCGGCGCGCGGGCGTCGAGGTAGAGCTCCCCGCAGCGGCCCACTCGCCCCTGGCCCGTCAGCGTCGCCGTGCCGTCGCGCAGCGCGAGGTCGGCCCGGAGGTTGCCGAGCGGCGCGCCCTCGTACGCGAGGTCGTCGACGACGACGGCTCCGAGCGCCTGCGGGGCCTCTCCCGGGCCCACGAGGCGCAGGTGGACCTCCGTGCGGCCGTCGACCTCCAGGCCGGCGAGGGCGCGCAGCGCGGCCAGGTCGAACCCTTGCACATCGAGCTCGAGCGCGTACCACCCATCAGGACGCCAGACCCGACGACCCACCCCGACGTGGATCGGGGCGAAGCCCTGCAGCGCCAGGCGGCCCACGGGACCCTCGCCCCCGAGCTCGATCGTCGTGCCGCCCGCCCCCGCGGCGGCGCTCATGCGATATGTCCCGAAGGACATGTCGCCGATCCGCAGCCCCTTGACCCGCGCCCGCGCCTCGATCTCCGGCGCCGTCGCCGGCCCCGACAGCTCGGCCGCGGCGCTCACCCGCCCGTCGAGGTGGTGGTGCGCCAGGACGGAGTCGAGCTGCGCCGCCAGGTCGAGCTCCTCGACCCGCAGCGACGCGCGATGCTCCTGCTCGCGTCGCCATGCGACGGTCGCGTGCGGCACGTCGAGCGCGACGGGGAGCGCGAATTCCAGCCGGGCCCGGCCGCCAGCGCGCACGAGCGTGGCGCGGCCGCGCAGCCGCTCGTCGCGCTGGGCGAGGGACAGCTCGAGGCGGCCGAGCGGGACCTCGGCGAGGGAGAGGCCGTGCCCGCGCCAGGCGCCGGTGAGCGCCACCCGGTCGTCGCCGTCGTAGCGCAGGACGCCGTCGACGCGCCCGCCCGCCTGCAGCCCGGGGATCCAGCGGGTGAGCCGGCGCAGTTGCAGCGCCTCGACCTGCAGCAGCGCGCGTGCCCCCTCGTCGCCGATCGACCATGCCCCACGGGACAGGTTCAACCGCAGGGGAAACTCCGCCCGGAGCGCGGCACGGCGGGCGAGCGGGCCGCGCAGGCCGGCCGCGACGGACGCCCGATCGTCGGCGAGACTCGCGGCCAGGCCGATGTCGCCGATCGCCAGGCCGCGCAGGCCGGCGCCGCGGACCCCGAGATCGGCGCGGAACGTCAACGATTCCGGCCGCCCGCGCAAGTACACGTCCGCCGAGGCGAGCCCGGCCGGGCGTAAACCCGGCGCGAGCGGCTCGAGCGAGGCGAGCCGGACGTCGTCGACGTCGAGGCGGAGGTCGCTGGGGCCGTCGAGGTCGGCGATGCCGTGAAGCGCGACCCGTCCTCCTCCCACCGCGAGGCGCAGTCGATCGACCTCCAGGCTCCGCGCCCGTAGCAGCGCGCGCGCCGGCTGCTCGAGGGCGATCCGGGTGCGCCCCACCTCGAGCTCGAGCGCGTCGAGGTCGACGCCGACTGCTCGACCTGTCGTCACGGACAGATCGACGCGGGCTCGCTCTCCGGCCCCGGCTCGCCCGTCGGACGCGGCGGCGCGCAGCCGAGCGCGCAGCGGCGGGAGCTCGACCCCGAGCGGAGTCGGGACAGGCTCGGTGCCGGCGGCGACCACGGCGAGCGCGAGTTCGGCGCGCTCAAGGCTTCGCCGTCCCTGCCGCACATCGCGGGCCGCCACCGCGAGTGCCCCTTGCGACATGTCCCCGAGGACATCGATGTCGACCCGCGCGTGCCCGACCGAGACGCCCGCCGCGGCGAGGCGGCGCAGCTCGAGCGCGGCGTGACAGCGGACGGGCGAGCCGGCGCACGCGCCCCTACCGGTGAGGGCGCCGCGGACGGCCGGCACGGTCGGGAAGAAGCGGCGAGCGATCGTCGCCGTGCGCGCGAGTGCGGGCGCCTCCAGCCGCCACTCGAGCGCGTACAGCCGGTCGCTGGCGGCGCGGACCTCGGCCGACGCCGACATCCCCGCGAGCGACATGGATGTCTCGAGGGACAGGATCCTGGCGTGGCGCTCGAGGACGCCATCGACCGCCAGCGACACCTCGCCCAGCCCGTCGCAGGCGGCGCAGCGGAGCTCGCCCGCGAGGTCCAGGCGGGCTTCGTCGCGCTCGCGCAGCCGCAGCGACAGCGTCGGGCGCACCCGGCCGACGAGGCCGTCGGTCCACGGCCCCAGATCGGCGTCGACGACCGCGCTCACGTCGGCCCGCGGCGTCTCGTGCCACGCCCCGGTGCCCGTCAGCGTCAGCTCGGCGTTCGCGGTGCGGACCTGCGCCTCGGCCCACATGTCCTCGGGGTCACCTTCCGCGGCGGCCTCGAGCTCCACGCGCGAGCCGAGCCGGCGCAACGTCTCGCCGGCCGTGGACGGCAAGAGCCCGGCGACGACGGGGACTGCCGCTGCCGCGCGCAGCCGGGCCCAGCCACGCAGCCGGCGCACGTCGAACCGCGCCTCCGGCACGAACAGCTCAGCGCCGTCGAACCGGACCCACGACGCGTCGAGCGCCGCCACCGGCGAGGCCCAGCGCGCGCGCAGCCGGAGCTCGCGGATCGGCGGCGCGCCGTTCACCCGGGCGCTCCCGTGCATGACATCGACGAGCGCCGCGCGGCCGCTCCCGCGCAGCCGCGCGTCGAGCTCGATCGCCTCGGCCAGCCGCACGCCGTCGGCACCGTGAATCACCCCGTCGCGCACACGCATGGTGACGTCGAGCGCGAGCGGCAAGTCCGGGCCCGGCGGCGCAGACCTGTCCTCGGGGACATCTGGCCCGGGCGGCGCGAGATCTGCGAAGCCGCCGGCGTCGTCGCCGACGAGGTGGACGTGTGGACGCTCGACACGGAGCGCGTCGACGCGGACCTCCCCACCGAGGAGCGCCCACGGCGACCATTCGACCGCGATCGCCTCGGCCGTGACGAGCGCACGTCCGGCCCGGTCGGACAGGACGACCCCGCGCAGGGTAAAGCGGCCGAGCAGGCGCCCCTCTGCCCCCTCGACGCTGATCGCCCCGGCGATCCGCCGCTCGTACAGCGGCACGCCGAGCGCGAGCACCAGCCGGAGGCCGGAGGTGGTCGCGAGCGCGAAGCCGAGGACGAGCAGGACGAGGAGGACGACCGCCCCGAGCGCGAGCAGCAGCTTGCGGACCCATCGCCTGCGCTTTCCCATGACATCGGCCCCCTCGTGCACCGCCGCGCTGTGGGCATTCAGACGCGCGCGCGCTCGACCTCCGGTCCCGTCGTTTGTCCCGGCCGAGCCGCCGTCTCCCTCGCGGCTGGCGCTGCCGGTCCCCTGGCGCCCTCGATCAGCTGCCCGAGCACGGCCGTGACGGCGACGAGCGCCGCGAGCGCGAGCAGGACCGGGGTCCAGGCGGCGCCGTCCAGCCGCACGAGCCCGAACGCCTGCGCGAGCGGCGTGTACAGGACGGCGAGCTGCAGCGCGAGGCTGACGGCCACGGCGGCGAGCAGCCAAAGGTTCGACAGCGCGCGCTGGCCGAATCCGGCGCGGATGACCTGGAGGACCGTCAGCTCGCCGAGCACCAGGAGCGAGAACAGCTGGGTCTGCGCGCGCGCGAGACCGTGGCCGGCGCCGAGGGTGGTGAAGAACACCGGCAGGCCCGCGGCCGTGAGGGCGACGCCGATGCCCACTGCGTAGGCGGCGACGCGCCGGTCGAGGACGCCGCGCCCGCGCGGTCGAGGCCGGCGCTTCATGATGCCGGGCACCCGCGGGTCGACGCCGAGGGCCAGCGCAGGCAGGCCGTCGGTCACGACGTTGACCCAGAGCAGCATGACCGGGGTCAGGACCAGCGCCTCGGGCTGACCGGCGAAGGCGTCGGGGAACAGAGCGCTGCCGAGGATCACGCCGACGAGCACGATGAGGACCTCGCCGACGTTGGCCGACAGCAGGAACGCGACGAACTTCTGGATGTTGTCGAAGGTCCCGCGGCCCTGCGCTATCGCGTCGCGGAGCGTCACGAAGTCGTCGTCCTGCAGCACCATGTCCGCGGCCTCCTTGGCGACGTCCGTCCCGCGCTGACCCATGGCCACGCCGACGTCGGCGTGGCGGAGCGCCGGCGCGTCGTTGACCCCGTCTCCGGTCATGGCGACGCGATGGCCCTGCGCCTGCAGCGTCCGCAGCAGCTTCAGCTTGTGGCTCGGCGACACGCGCGCGAACACGTCCGTCGCCGCCAGCAGGTCGGCGAGGGCCGCGTCCGGGAGCGCGTCGACATCCTTGCCGGTCGCCGCCCGCGCCGACTCGAACCCGAGCTGGGCGGCGATCGCCCTGGCGGTCACGGCGTTGTCGCCGGTCAGCATGATGACGCGGATACCGGCGGCGCGGCAGTCCTCGACCGCCGCGCGGACCTCGGGGCGCGGCGGGTCGAGCATCCCCTGGAGGCCGAGGAACACGTGGTTCGACTCGAGCGCCGCCTCGTCCGCGAGCTCGTGCTCGGCGACCTCCTTGTACGAGCAAGCGAGCACGCGCAGCGCGTCCTCGGCGAAGGCCTCGATCGATCGGGTGAGCTCGGCCCGCGTCGCCTCGTCGAGCGGTCGCGCCTCGCCGTCGACCAGCACGCGGTTGCAGCGCTGCAGCAGCGTCTCCGGGGCGCCCTTCATGAAGGCGCGCCGCGGCTCGCCGGCGACGACCACGGTCATGCGCTTGCGCTCCGACGAGAACGCGACCTCGTGCAAGCGCTCGACCTCCGGTCGGACCCCGAGTCGCTCGGCGACGACCCGCAGCGCGACCTCGGTCGGATCGCCGGACGGCCCGCGTCCGTCGGCCCCGCCCAGCTCGGCGTCGTTGGCGATCGCGCCGCACCGCAGCAACGGGGCCACGCGCGCCGGCTCGACGGGCTCGCCGTCGCGCCGCAGCTCCATGCCGTCGCCCGCCTGCGCGACCTCGTAGACCGCGCCGGCGAACCACAGCCGCCGCACGGTCATGCGATTCTCGGTCAGCGTCCCGGTCTTGTCGGTGACGATCACATCGATCGACCCGAGGCTCTCGACGACGGCGAGGCGGCGGACGAGCGCCCGCTGGGTCGAGAGCTTGCGCGCGCCGATGGCCAGCGCGAGCGTCACGATCGCCGGCAAGCCCTCCGGCACCACCGCCACGGCCAGCGTGATCGCCAGCATCAACGTCGTCACCGGTCCGGCCGCCGTCAGCCACCAGGTCGCCGCGGCGACGACGACGATCACGAGCCCGGCGGCGAATCCGAGGCGTCTGCCGAGGCGGTCGACCTCGTCCTGGAACGGCGTGTGACGGGCGTCGGGTCGCTGGATCTCCCGCGCGATCGCCCCGACCTCGGAGCGCATCCCCGTGGCCACCACCAGCGCCTTGCCGCGGCCGCGCACGACGTCGGTGTTCATGAACACCATGCTGGTCCGCTCGGCCAGGGATATGTCCTCGGGGACAGGCGTTGATTCCTTGGCGAGCTTGCCGCTCTCGCCGGTCAGCGCCGCCTCGACCGTCTCGAGGCTCTGGGCCGCGAGTACGCGCGCGTCCGCCGGGACCCGGTCGCCCTCCTCGAGCAGGATGACGTCGCCCGGCACCAGCCTCGTCGCTGGCAGCCGCGTCCGCTCGCCGCCGCGGATGACGGTCGCTTCGGGGGTCGACAGCTCGCGCAGCGCCTCCATCGCCCGCTCGGCGCGGAAGTCCTGGAAGAACCCGAACCCCGCGTTGGCGAGCACGAGCACGACGATCAGCAGCGCCTCGGTGTACTGCGGTTCGCGGCCCGGCAGCAGCCCGACGCCGAGCGACAGCGCGGCCGCGCCGAGGAGCAGGTACACGGGGACGCTGCGGAACTGCGCGGCGAGGAGCGCGAGCCACGAGACCGTCTCGCCGCGCTGAATCACGTTCTCGCCGTACTCGGCGAGGCGGCGCTCCGCCTGCTCCGGCGCCAGCCCCACGGCCGCGTCGCTGCCGAGGGCGGCGAGCGCCTGCGCAGTCTCCAAGTCGTGCCAGCGCGCCGGCGCGCCGGCTCGGACCTCGGCGAGCCTGGAGTCGTCTCGCGGCGCCGTCACGCGGGCGTCCCTCCCCGCTCGTCCCCGGTCAGGCCGAACCGACGCCATTGCCCCCGCGGCACGATGCAGACCTGGCCGGCCACGCCCACGCGGGCCTCCGGCGCGCTACCGCCGACGTACTCGACCTCGACGGCGCGCTGCGTGATGTGGACGTCGAGCAAGGCGCCGCGGACCCAGAAGCGCGTGCGCAAGCCGGACAGCGCATCGGGGAGCCGGGGGTCGAGCCACAGCGTGCCGTCGCGCACGCTCACGCCGGTATAACCCCGCTTGATGAGGTCGACGGCGCCGGCCATGGCGCCGAGGTGGATGCCCTCGGGCGTCGTCCCGCCCTGGATGTCGTCGATGTCCGAGCGGAGCGTCTCGCGGCACAACGTGAACGAGCGCGCGCGGTCGCTGCGTGCGAGCACCCAGGCGTGGACGAGCCGCGACAGGGTCGAGCCGTGCGAGGTGCGACGCAGGTAATAATCGATGTTTTCGGCGATCCACTCCGCCTCGAAGGTATGGCCCATCGACGCGAGCAACCCGATCAGCTCGTCGGCGCCGAACAGGTAGAAGAGCATCAGCACGTCGGCCTGCTTGCTCGCCTTGTAATGATTGGGCGAGTCGCCCTCCGCCTCGAGGATCAGGTCGAGGCGGTGGACGTCGCCGTAGCGCGCTCGGTAGCCGTCCCAGTCGAGCTCGCGCAGCTCCTCGTAGCCCGCGAACTGGCTGATGATGTGCCCGCCGAGGAACGGGACGTGAAGCCGCATCGCGACCTCCTGCCAGCGGCGCCGATCGACCTCGTCGACGCCCAGCTCGTCGAGCAGCTCCTCGCGGCGCTCGCCGTCCAGCTCACCCAGCGCTCGTTCCGCGGTGCGCAGGCACCACGCGGCCATCACATTGGTGTAGGCGTTGTCGTCGAGCCCGACCCTCGCTGCGCCAGGATACGCAGTGTGGAACTCGTCAGGCCCGACGACCCCGCGGATCCGGTAGCGGGCGAGCGCCGGATCCCACGCGGCAATGCTGGCCCAGAACCGCGCGATCTCGACCAGCACCTCGGCGCCGTGACGCGCGAGCCACATCGCGTCACCGGTCACCTCGTAGTACTCCCAGATGTTCCATGCGACCGCGGCGTTGATGTGGTGCTGCAGCTCGGTGTCGTCGACGATCCAGCGGCCGGAGCGCGGGTTCAGGTAGGCGGTGGGCGTCTCCTCGCGGCCGGACGAGCCGCTCTGCCACGGGAACGCCGCGCCGGCGTGGCCGAGCGCGCGGGCCCGACGACGCGCGGCGTCGAGGCGGCGACAGCGGTACATCAGCAGCGCGCGCGTCAACTCGGGGGCGCCGTAATTCAGGAGCGGGAAGATGAACAGCTCGTCCCAGAAGATGTGACCGCGATAGGCCTCGCCGTGGAGGCCTCGGGCGGGCACTCCGACGTCGCGGTCGATCACGTGGGGCGAGGCGACCTGCAGCAGGTGAAACAGGTGGAGACGGAGCAGCCGGTTGGTCTCCTCGTGCCCGACCCCGAGGTCGATGTCGAAGCGGCGCCACAGCCGCGACCACGCCCGCACGTGCGCCGTGAACAACGCGTCGAAGCCGGGCGCCTGAGCGATGCGGACCCGCCCGTCGGCGAGCGGCTCGGACGTCGCCGGATCGCGCGATTCGACCAGCGTCACCACTTTCTCGAGCGCGACCGGACGGCCCTGGACCGCGTCGAGCGCGAACACTTGAAAGACACAGTCGTCGAGGTCCTGATGGGTACGGACGACCTCCGAGCCGCCGAGGCCGTCCTCGAGGACGGTGCGGGCGACCTGCGCCAGACGCAGCTGCGATTGTCGGGTGCGCGCGAGCAGCCACATCACCTCGCCCGCGTGCCCGCTCGCCTCGACGACGAGGTGGTCGCCGCGCAGCGGACGGTAGCGGGCGACGTTGTCGTTCTTGACCGCGCCGTCGAGGCCGGAGCGGATCTCGAGCGGACCCGACCAGTCGAGCGGAACCAGCTCCCACCGGATCGCCGCCACGTCTGGGTCGTGCATGCTGACGAAACGGCGGCTCACGAGCTCGCTCGTGCGACCCTCGCCGTCGCGCACCCGCGTGCGCCGGGCCAGCTCGCCGCGGCGAAAGTCGAGCGTGACCGTGTGCGCGAGCACCTCGACAGCATCGAGCGACAGCCAGGAGCCGCCACCGGGACGGAAGGAGATCCGCAGCCAGTTCGGCCAGTTAACAAGATCCTCGTGGACCATAGGCCGCCCGAGCACCTCCGACGCGAGCCGGTCGTACCCCCCGGAGAGGTATGTGCCGGGGTCATGCGAGACGTCGGCGCGCGCCTCCTCGAGTGCGCCTCGCGTCCCGAACCGGCCGTTGCCGAGCGTGCACAGCGACTCACGCAGGCGCTGCTCGGCCGGCTCCCAGCCGGCATACTCCAGCTGCCACGCGGGGCTCTCGCCGACCGGACCGCCGGCCAGGGCGAGTTCGGCGAGTTCGTCGAGGGAGCGCACGACGAGGTCGGCTCCGTGCTCGCGCAGCGCCTCGGCGCCGCCCTCGCGGGCGACCCCGACCACCATGCCGAAGCCCTCGTCGACGGCCGCCGCGATGCCCGCGACCGAGTCCTCGACGACGAGCGCGCGTCCCGGCTCCACCCCGAGCCGTCGCGCCGCCTCCCGCAACAGCCCGGCCTTCCCGTGGAGACCCAGATCGAGCGCCGCGCGCCCATCGACGCGGGTGTCGCATAAATGCTCGAGGCCGCCGGCCCGGAGCACGGCCGCGGCGTTGCGGCTCGCCGACACGAACGCCACCGGGATACCGGCGCGCCGCCACGCCCGCACCCGACGCGTCGCGTCGCCGAAGACTTCGACGCCCTCATGGGCCAGCAGCGCGCGGAAGCTCCGGTCCTTGCTCGCGGCCAGCGCCTCGGCCTCGTCCGTCGACACGGCGATCCCACGCGCCGCAAGGAAGTCGCGCAGGCCGTCGACGCGCGGCTTCCCGTCGACGTACGCCCGGTAGTCCGCCGAGGTGAACGGCCGCGGGTCGCCGCGGCGCTGCAGCTCCGCGTCGAACAGCTGCCTCCAGGCCCGCTCGTGTTGAGCCGCCGTGCGCGTGAGTACGCCGTCGACATCGAGAATCGCGGCCGCCACGCCCTCCGCGGGCGAGCGGCTGGGACGTCCGCCATTGCGAGGATCCGCGAATCCAGGAGCGCTCCTTCGCACCGCTCGAGCGAAGCACAAGAACCCCGACGGGCGAATCGGTCCTACCGCCGAACGTCCGTTGGACTCGACCGCATTGGGCCGGCAGGACCCCGCGAAGCCGCGGAGACGCGGGCGACGCCCGGACGATGTGGCGGCCTTCGTCGTCCCTCGTGAATGTTCGTCGTACACAGGCGGGGGGAGCGCTCGCAGCGACCTCGTCACTGCGGCCAGATCAGCGAGAAGACCGCGAGCGCTGCCAATCCCAGCAAAAGCATGGCCGCGGCGAGCAGCACGGGCCAGCGGAAGAACAACGGCCGCTCGCCCTCGCCGCGCGCGTAAAGCCGACGCGCCCACCACCAGCGGCCGATCCTGGGGTCGTCGGGCCGGGGCGTCAGCGGGTCGTGCGACTCCCCTGCACCCGGTCGCAATGTCGCTGCCATACGCTCCTCCCCTGGTGCATGCGATGATTCGCCATCAGCGAGCATACGACGGCCCGCCCCTGATTCAATCGCAGCAGGTCGAATTTGCTCGCGGTCCGCGAGCTCGCGGAGCCCTCGTCGGGCTCGCCGCGGGGCGAGTGCTGCGCCGGGCCGATCGGCGTCGCAGCCGTGTTCTACGCCGGGCTCGCCCGGCAGCGCACCGACATGGCCGAGATCTGGTCGATGACGAGCCTGCTCGTGTTCACCTCGGTCGTGATGCACGCCTGACGGCCACTTCATTCACGGGTCCGTGCGGCCGCGGGCGCGGCGCTCGGCCGGATGACGGCTGAGCGCCTGCCGGGAGACACAATGGCGAGCGTACGGCGTCGAGCCATACCTAGGCGCGTGCGCCAGATGCAGATCCAGGTCGCCGAGGCAGCCGTCACCCGCGTGCTCAGGCTGGCGCGGCCGTATCAGTCCGCGCCCCCCCCTCGCGCTGCCCCTCACGGCCGTCGTGGGCGCGCGCGACCGGCTCCTGCTGCTCGAGCTGCCGACCGATCGGCTGTCGATTCCCCAGGCTCATCATTCGGACGGGCTCGCTGCGAGCGACAGGTGAGTATAGCTTCTCGTTGAATTCGTCATCCAACAAAGGAAGGTTCGAATCATGAATCAAGCTGCGATTGTCGTCCTCACGCTCGCGCTCGCCGTCGCGTGCGATCCGCAGAAGTCCGTCCCAGAAGGCGAGGTGAAGAAGGGCGCTTCCCCCCCGGCCCGGGTCGAGGCGTCGGAGGGCCGCTTCGCCAGCCTCTCCGAGTGTCTGAACTCCTGCGAAAAAACGGAGACGATCCCGACCAATCGCGAGACTTGCCGGCTCAACTGCGACACAGCATACGGCGCCGCAGCCCGCGCCACCGTCCCCGAGGACGACGCGATCGCTCGCGTCGCCCGCTGTCTGGGCCGCTGCCAGGGCGCCGAGGGGGCTCCCGACGAGTGCGCCAGATCGTGCAAGGCGACCGCGGCCCAGGCAGCATCGCCGCCACCGCCCGCTGTGCTCGAGCGCCTCGATACCTGTATTGCAGGGTGTTACGCAGACAAGGACGTCCGGCCGACCGATCGTGCAACATGCGAGCTCAACTGCGCTCAGGTGGCCCGCACCGTCGCCACCCCCCCATGACCGGCCCCTGCTCAGCATCTACGCTGACTCGCTGCCGCGACCGAAGTCGGGGGGCGGCAGGCCCGCGCGAGCGGCCCCGGCCGGCCCAGCGCACCTTCGTGTCGCCTCGCCATGCGTGACCACGTGTCGCTCGCCGTCGAACTCGCCGCAATCGCGCCAAAATTCAGAGCATGCTAGTCGACGTCTCGACCGCCGGCGCAAGACTCCAGCGAATGCTCGACGCGGCGTTCGCTCTCCTGCCGGACCTGCTCCTCGGGAGCTTCGTCTTCGCCGTATTCCTGCTCCTCGCCCGCGGGGCGCGAGCCCTCGGAGGGCGCCTCGCAGCACGCGCCGATCGGCACGGCAACCTCGGTCTGGTCCTCGGCGGGCTGTTCCAATGGGGCCTCGTCCTCCTCGGCTCGCTCGTCGCCCTGTCGATCGTCGTCCCCTCGTTCCGCGCCAGCGACCTGATCGAGCTGCTCGGGATCGGCACCGTAGCGATCGGCTTCGCTTTCCGTGACGTACTGCAGAACTTCTTCGCCGGTCTCCTGATCCTCCTGACCCAGCCGTTCCGGCTCGGCGATCAGATCATCGTCGGCCCGCACGAGGGGACGGTCCAGACGATCCAGACGCGCGCGACCACGATCCTCACCTACGACGGGCGCCGGGTCGTCATCCCCAACACCACCCTCTTCACCGACGCCGTGATTGTCAATACCGCGCTCGAGAAGCGCCGGACCTCCTACGACGTCGGCATCGGCCCGAGCGACGACATCGCGGCCGCCCGCGCAGCGATCCTCCGCGCGCTGCGGCAGGTCGAGGGCGTCCTGCCCGACCCCTCGCCCGAGGTCCTCGTCGTCGACCTCGCCGCCTATTCGGTGCAGCTGCGGGTGTGGTGGTGGACCGACCCGCCGAGCCAGATCCACGTACTGGAGGTCCAGAGTCGCGTGCTCGCGGCGATAAAGTCGGCCCTCTCCGTTGCGGGCGTCGACCTGCCGTTCCCCACCTACCAGCTCCTGTTCCACGATCAGACCGAGGAAACCGACGGAGATCGCCGGCGTCAGCGGGAGGGCTGGCCGGCCGGCGACGGAAAACCTGTCCCGGAGGCCAGCCGGCTGGACCTCGCGGTCCGCGAGCTCGCGGACCCCCCGCGGGCCGCGGCGCCGATCCACCGCCCCTCACGGAGGTCCGCGCCGTGATCGTGGCCTCGGCCCTCGCCGCCCTCGCGCTGGGGTGCACCCACCTGATGGCTGGGCGGCTGCGATTCCTCGACGTGATTCCGCGCAGCCGGTGGCTCTCGTTCGGTAGCGGCGTCTCGGTCGCCTACGTGTGCATGCATATCCTGCCCGAACTGGCCGCCCACCAGCGGCAGCTCGAGGCCACGGCGCTGCCCGGTCTCGGCCTCCTCGAGGACCACGTATACTTCTTCGCTCTTCTCGGGCTCGCCGTCTTCTACGGCCTCGAGCGGCTCGTCTCGCGTTCGCGCAGCCGCAGCCGGAGCGCCGGCGGCCTCGACGTCGCCGGCCCGGGCGTGTTCTGGATCCACGTCGGCCCGTTCGCCGGCTACAACGCGCTCATCGGTTACCTGCTGCTCCATCGTGAGACGCCCGGTGCAAGCGGGCTGGCGCTGTTCACCCTGGCCATGGGTGCCCACTTCGTCGTCAACGACTTCGGCCTGCGCCACGCTCATCGGCGCCGTTACCACGACATCGGCCGTCGGGTCCTCTCGGTCGCCGTCCTGGTCGGCTTGATGATTGGCGCCACGACCACGACATGGCCGCGACCACCTTCGCCATGGAGGCGCTGTCCGATCTCGCCTCGGCGATGGCCGACATGGGCGACCGTGACATCCGGCTCGAGGCCGCCGTCGCCAAGATGTGGAACAGCGAGGAGGGCCGGAAGATCGTCGACCGCACCCTGCAGATCCGCGGCGGCCGCGGCTACGAGACCCCCGAGTCGCTCGAGGCCCGCGGCGAGCCGCCGATCCCGGTCGAACGCATGCTGCGCGACTCCCGGATCAACCTCATCTTCGAGGGCTCGTCGGAGATCTTGCGCCTCTTCATCGCCCGCGAGGCGCTCGACCGCCACCTCGCCGTCGCCGGCGCGCTGGTCGATCCCAAGGTGCCGCCCAAGAAGAAGCTGGCCACCCTGCCGAGGGTCGTCCTGTTCTACGCCGGTTGGTACCCGACGCGCTGGGTGGGCTGGGGCCGCTGGCCGCGCTATCAGGCGTTCGGCCAGCTCGCGCGCCACGTCCGCTGGCTCGAGCGGACCACCCGCCGCCTGTCGCGGGCGATCTTTCACCTCATGGTGGGCAAGGGCGCGAGCCTCGAGGAGCGCCAGGCGCTGCTGTTCCGCTGCGTCGACATCGGTGCCGACCTGTTCGCCATCACCGCCGCCGTCACCCGCGCCGCCGCCCTGCAGCGCACCGGCCTGCCCGAAGGGACAGCCGCGGTCGAGCTCGCCGACGCGTTCGCCCGCCAGACCCGCCGTCGCGTCCAGGACCGCTTCCGCGCGATCCGCTCCAACGACGACAGCGCCCGCTACAGCACCGCCCGCAGGCTGCTCGATGGCGAGTTCCGCGACCTGCTCGAGTCCGGCCTGGCCGACAACGAGGCCCTGCGCGACCTGTCCGAAGGGACAATCCGCCTCTCGCCCGACGACAGCCGGATCGCCGCCGAGTGACGATCAGTTGACCGGTACGCGATGTCTTCGAGTCCGCCTGTCGCACGCTCGTCGAACGCGCCTCTACGTCGATCTCGACGGCGTCGTCTCCGGCCTCGTGTACGCCGACCCCGAGGCGCTCGCGCTGTCGCGTCAGCTCTACACAGTCGCGCGCGACACCGCGAGCGTTCGCCTCAGGCGAAGAACGCGAGGATCCGATCCTTCGCCGCGTGCGCGTCGCGTCGTCCAAGCGCGACGAGACGGGCGGCGAAGCTACCGTCGAGCAGCAGGATCGACGCCAGGTCGGTCTGCCGGCTCGCTCGCCGTCCTCTGCGGTTATCTGTTCGTCTTGCGGCCGCTCTACCGCGATCAGCGACTCGACGCCGCCGGACGGCCGAACACGCCGATCGGAGCGGTGGAGCCGGTGACGCTGTTCTACCCGCCGTCGGGGTTCGCGGTGGTGCCGTGGCTCGCGGCGAGGTCAAGCTCCCGTATCCGATGGCACGACGAGCACGGGGATCGGTGCGTGCGCGGCCAGATCGCTCGACAGGCTGAACCCGAACGCACGCTCGGCGAGACTCAGCAGCCGCGAGCCGCACACGAGAAGGGGCGCCGAACGCTCGGTCGCTAACGCCAGGATCTCCGCGACCTCGTCGCCGCGGCGGACGACGAGGTGCCCGCTCGCCTTCTGCTCCGCGAGCCACGCGTGCGTCAGGGCCGCGACCTCGGACAACTGCCGCGTCTCTCGCTCTAGACGGCCCTCCCTCGGCGGACTCAACGCGGCGTAGATTGGGGATGTCGGGATGACCCGGATGAACTCGAGCGGGCGCCGCGTCATCGTCCCCAGCGACTGCGCGACCTTGACGGCGCCGACGCTCGCTTCCGCCAGTGTGACGGCGACGACGATCGGACCGTCACCGAGACCTTCGACATCCCAATCCGGCGGTACGACGAAGGTCGGCGCGGGGAGCCGCCGCAGCAGCCGGCGAGCCACGCTGCCGAGCCGGATCCGCTGCGTTCCGGCTCCGGCCGCCCGGCGCCCGATGATGATCCCGCGAGCCGCCTCCGCCTGCATCGCCGCTTCCAGCGCCATCACCGGGTCGTCCGCCTCGACGACCTCGATCCCGGCGAAGGCCGCACGGACGCCCGCCTGCTCGAGTGCTCGCTCCACCGCGACCCGCAGCCGTTCGCGGGTGCGTACGCGCTCGGCGAACTGGATGTGCTCGTCGAGAGCTCCCTCCTCGATCGCGTGGATCCCGACAAGCTGCATCGCGTCCGGTGACTGCCGATGCAGCCAGGCGCCGAGGCGCGCTGCTCCGTCGCTGCGCTCGCGCAGGTCGACCCCAACGATCCATTTCTGATACCCGGCCATGACGCAGCAATGATACGCGGCCATGGGCTGCGATGTTGGGAGCGCCTTCGCCGCGCGGTCCGTCTCCGATTTCGAGTCCTCGGTCCGGGGCGATGATTCCCAGTGCGGAGCCGACGCGGCGGCTTCACACGGTCGTCCGGTGGGGTGCCTCGTGCTGCGCGAGGAGGCCTGCGCACTCCGAGTCCACGGAGCGCGCCCGTCGCCCGCCCGCGTGGCGCCCGCGATCGCTATCCCCCTCCGCTCTTTCGCGCACTCGCTCGGCGCTTGAGCCCCTCCGCGGGCGCCATGTCGACCTCGAGCAGAGCGGTGCGCTGACGTGGGGAGCCGGGCAAACGGCCATTCATCGCACCTGCGACATGTCGCCCAGGAAGTAGACGGCAAGCAGCGCGCCGACGACCAGGGTGATGACGAGGAGCGCGTCCGGCTCGACGAACATGCGCCGCGATTCGACCCGGTAGAGCTGCCCCATCACGACGACAGCGGTGACGAGCACGACAGCGAGCGCGGTGAAGGCGTGCACCGGCGAGACGCTGCGGAACAGCAGGTCGCCGTGGGCGAGCTCGACGGGGAACAGCAGCACCATGTTGATGGCATTACTGCCGAAGATATTGCCGGCAGCGAGGGCGAAAGCGCCGATCCGGACGGCGGTCAGCGTGGCGACCAATTCCGGGAGCGACGTGACCAGCGCCACCAGGGTGGTACCGACGAAGGTGCCGCCGAGGCCGGACTGTTCGGCGATGGCGTCCGCCGAGCGGGCCAGGTGGGGCGCCGCGACCAGGATCACGGCGGCGCAGGCGGAAAACCCGAGCAGCGGCTTGCCCCACCCCCCTCCGTCGCCCGGCCCGTCCCGCGGCGTGTTCGGCCGCCCGGCGGCGTCGAGCCGCTGATCGCGGTAGACCAGCCTCAAGACGAACAAATAACTGCAGAGGATGGCTATCGAGCCGAGACCGACGCGCCCGAGGCCGATCGCAACGCCGCCCGCAAGGATCGCCATGCCCGCCAACGCGGTCAGCAGAATGCTCGCGGTCGCCGACAGCGCGTGGATCACCGCCGAATGCTTGAACATGCCCGAGGCGGGCGCGCGATGCAGCAGGTCGGCGATCGCGAGGATCAGCAGGTTGAAGAGGCTGCTGCCCATGAGGTCGCCGACAGCGAGATCGGGGTTTCCCAGCCGCGCGGCGTGGACGTCGACCGTCACCTCGGGCAGCGAAGTGGCGAGCGCGAGCAGCACGGCGCCCACGAGCACCCGGCCGAACCCCGTCCGCTCCGCGAGCGTGTCGCCGAGGCGGGTGAGCAGCGTCCCGGCGACGACGATCACGAGGGCAGAAACGGCGAATCGTACGACGACCGCGAGCATGACTCTGCCACGGGACGTGCACGGCCGATCTTCAGGCCGCGCGGAGGAGGAAGCAGCAGACCGCGAGCGCGGCCGGGCCCGGGAACAGCATCCTCGGCACGAGCGCGCCGGGTCGGCGGAAGGGCACTGGACGGACGGACGTGCGACGACCGACGGAGCACCGGTGACGGAGCCGCGGGTGGTCGACTCAAAGCGTCAAGGGGGTCGTGAGATTCGGGGGAAGGCATGCTCTTCGGCTCGGGGCTGCGGGAGTTGCTTTGCACGTAGCAGATCCGGAAGAGCCGGCAACGGCGCCCGGCCGGTCGCCTGCACGGCGGTTTCGGCTCGATGCACGACGAGGCGGTGGCGACGCAACTGCCCGCATCGAGGATCGACCTCGATTCGGCGGGCGGCTCCGTGACGAGGACCACCCGACGCAATCACAGTGATGAAGTACGGGGCCGACTGACGCGTCCTTGCCTGGCCGAGCCACCGTCGCAGGAGCGAGCGCCCGGCGCCTCGGATCGGCATGCCCTCGAGCCGTGCCGTGGACGTGGCCTCGGGCGGCGGTGGCGCGCCTCACGACCCGCGGATCCAGTACAGCAGGAACATGCCGCCGACGTATACGAGCAGCACGAACAGCGAGTCGGTGCCGACGCGCAGGACTCGCCGGCGGCGACCGGTGGCGAACGTCAGGAGATAGATCCCGGTCAGCGCCGCGCCGAGCAGCGCGGCGACGGTGGAGAAGCGGCCGACCTCGTCGAGCGCCGGACCCTCGCGCCAGAGCAGGTCGATGACGAAGATCAGCGCGATATCGAAGAAGTTGGTGCCGAGCACGTTGGAGAACGCCATTTGATAGCGCCCGAGGCGGGCGGCCTCGACCGTCGTGCTGAGCTCCGGCAACGATGTCGTGAGCGCCACGAGGAGCACGCCGACGAAGCTCGAGCCGAGGCCTGTCCGCCGGCCCAGCGCATCACCCGCCAGTCCGACCACCGCGCCGGCGACGAGCACGACGAGGCCCGCGACGACGGTCTTGAGGACGAGGTGCCGCGGCTGCGACGACTGCGGCGCAGTGGAAGGGCTCGTCTCGTCGGAGTCGGCGCCGGAGTCGGAGGTGGCCCCGTCGTCCGGCGTCTTGATCTTCCGGATCGCGTAGAACGCCGCGGCCGACGCCGCGAACAGGCCCATCGACCATGGCCCGACAGACCACCCGGCCGGCTCACCGACGACGATCCCCATCGCGACGAAGATGAGGGCGAGGATCAGCAACGCGGCCTGCAGGCGGATCACCGCGAGGTTCGACGCGATCGAGAGGGTGACGTCGCGGACGGCAGCGTCGGCGATCGCCAGCAGCGCCACCTGCATCGCCACCCCGCCGAGGATGTTGTTGACCGCGAGGCGGACGTTGCCGACGAGCGTCGACGTGACGCTGGTGGCGACCTCCGGCAACGAGGTCAAGCCCCCGAGGAGGAGCGCGCCGATGAACGCGCGGCCGACCCCGGTCCTCTCCGCGATCGCGTCCGCGAGGCGGGCGAGGCGGGTCCCCGCGAACCACACGAGCAAGCCGCCGACGACGAACAGGGTGACGAGCAGCCACAAGGGATACGCCGAAAAGTCGAACATGCCGATACACCGACGCTGTCACGGGGGGCCGCGAGAGGGCGATCACTCCGAACGATCATCAAGCATCAAGATCCGAGAGCACGCCGCGTACACCAGCAAGGCTCCGACCGCGGCCGCACGGACAGGCCGAGAGCAGATCGATGAACGACAGCGCGAGCACGACGGGCACGACAATCCCCGCATGATGTCCTCCTTTTGCGATGAGCCCGCCGCGGCGTCGGCCGGGCGAGCGCTCGGCGCGGGTGCCCGTGCGCGAGCCCCATGCATGGGCCGGGGCACCCGCGGATCGAGCATTCGCGCTGCGCACGGTCGACGTGGGCCGCGAGAATCGCTCTCGCGCGGCGGCGGGTTCGTGTGCGGAGGCCGCGCTGACGGCCTCGACCGCCACAACTGCGCGGACCAGCGGCGCCGATCAGCCCAGCCGCGCGACGAGCACGGCCGTGATGGCCGCCACGACGAGCCCCACGAACAGTGCGACCCATCCCCGGTGGCTGGCGATCCACAGCCCGGGGCAACGCCGACGAGCGGTCCTCGAGGCCCGGCTCGTCCTCCGAGCGCTTGTACCGGCGCAGGGGTCCCCGCCCACTCCGAGCGGCCGATCGACTCGTCCTTTCACGGCCAGACGAGCGGCCGCGCCCGCTCTCGCCGCAGCGATGCGCTTGCCGCGAGCCGAGAACAGCCGCTCGCTGCGCTCGCCGGGCGGGCGGCGCCGATCTCTCGTGATTCTCTTGCGATTTCGTGCGCTCGTCCGTTCATTGCACAGTTTGCGACCTCGCGCGCGCCCGGGGCCGCCATGGTTGCTCGCATGCGGAGCCGCGATCCCGCGCGCCGGACAGGGCTCGGTACCTTGGAGATCGATCGAGCCGCGGCGGAAGGAAATCATGGAACGATTGCTCGAGCATCTCCTGATCGCGCTGACCGCCGCCCTCGCCGGCAGTGGGTTGGCGTCCCACTTGCGCCAACCCGCTATCCTGGGCTTTCTGGCGGTCGGGCTCTTCTTGAGCCCGTTCACCCCCGGCGTGACGGCCCCGATTGCGTCGATCGACGCTCTGGCCGAGATCGGGGTGATCTTTCTGTTGTTCGCGGTGGGCGTGCAGCTCTCGCTGCCCGAATTGGTCCGCGCCGGCCGGATCGCCATCCTTGGAGGGTCGCTCCAGGTGGTGCTGACGCTCGGGCTCGGCGTCGGGGCTGGGCTGGTGATGGGGTGGAGCCCGGTGGAGGCCCTCGTGTTCGGCGCGGTGCTCTCGAACTCGTCGAGCACCGTGCTCAGTCGGGTACTTCTCGAGCGAGGCGAGCTCGAGAGTCGGCACGGAAAGCTGGCGATCGCCTGGTCTTCGGTGCAGGACATGTCGACCATCGTGCTCGTCGCCATGTTCTCGGCGCTGTCACCCGCAGCGGCCGGAGGAGAGGCATGGCGGGAGCTGGCCAAAGGCGCCGTGTTCCTCCTGGGGGTCACCCCTGCGGCGCTGTGGCTGTTGCCGCGGCTGTTCGAACGCGTCGCGTTGTCCCGCAGCCGTGAGCTCTTCACGCTTGCTGTGGCGACGGTCGCCCTCGGCATGGCCTGGACCGCCTCCTTGCTCGGCGTCTCACTGGCGCTCGGTGCTTTCGTGGCCGGGGTGGTCGTCGGCGAATCGCCCAAGGCCCACCGGATCCTCGGCGAGGCGATCCCGCTGCGCGACATCTTCTCGGGCGTCTTCTTCGTCTCGATCGGCATGTCCATCGATCCGGCGTTCGTGGTCGCCCATTGGCAGCTCATCGCGGCGACCGCAGCGCTCACGGTGCTTGGGAAAGGCCTGATCACGACCGGCGTCGCCCTGCTGCTGCGATGTCCGCGACGGGTGGCGGTGCTGCTCGGCGCAGGACTCGCGCAGTCGGCCGAGTTCTCGTTCTTGCTGGCACAGGTGGCACGGGAGCTCGATCTGATCGGGCAGGAGCTCTTCGGAACCCTCCTGGGCGGCGCAGCGCTCTCAATCCTGGTCGCGCCGGCCGTCCCCGCGCTGGCGCTCGCCCTGCTCGAGCGGCTCCGCTCCCGCCCTGCCGCGGTCGAGACGGATGAGCCCGCCGACGACCGCGTTCGAGGGCACACCATCGTCTGCGGGCACGGCCGAGTGGGGGCCACGGTCACGCGCTTGCTCGAGCGGCTCGAGGTCCCTGTGGTCGTCGTGGACGAGGAGCCGGACATCGTGAGGTCGCTGGTCCAGCGCGGCACGCCGGTCGTGGAAGGCGACGCCACCCAGCCCCCGGTGCTCGAGCGGGCCGGGCTGGCGCGGGCTCGAGTCCTCGTCGCATGTGTCCCCGAACGGATGGTGGTCCGACGGCTCGTCGAGCATGCGCTTGCCAGGAACCCCGAGTTGGTCGTGCTCGTCCGCACACACCGCGAGTCCGAGATGCGGCACCTGTACGAGCTCGGGGCGAGCGCCGCGGTCATGGGTGAGCTCACGCTGGCGATCGAGCTCGGCCGCGGCACGGCGCAAGCGCTCGGACTCGATCCAGACCTGGTCCGCGCCGCGCTCGAGGAGCTGCGACGAGGGCCCACCGACCAGCGCGGACAGGAGCGCCGTCCACCCGCGTAGCTCCTCAACCTGCCGAGCGGCGCACGACGAGGATGTCCAGCGTGAGGCTGCCGAGGAGACGCCCGGAGACGCTGCCGAGCAGCGCGCCGACGATCCCGCTGCGCCCCTTCGTACCGAGCGCGACGAGGTCGACCCGTCCCATCTCCGCCAGATCGGTGAGCACCTCCTCGATGACGCCGTACTCGCAGATCTGCGCGACGGGACGCCCCGACCGGGCGACCGCGGGCGTCGCGTCGAGAAAGGCCTGGCTCATCGCGGCGGCCTCGCGCGCGGAGGCCTCGCGCGCGGCCATCCTGTCGTTGACGAGGCCCTCGAAGGGGACATTGTACGCGTGGAAGAGACTCACCTGAGCTGTCGGGAGCAGCTCCAATACCTGCTCGAGCGCGGCTCGCGAGGCGTCCGAGAAGTCGCTCGCCACGACCACCGACGCGTACGGTCCTCGCGGCCGCGACTTCACCACGAGAAGGGGAACCTGGGCTTGGCGCGCGATCTTCTCGACGGTCGTGCCGAGCAGGGCGCGGCCGAGCGTCTCGTCCCGCGCCACGCCCGTCACGATCAACCCGCAGCCCAACCGTTCGGCCGTGTCGAGGATTAGCGACGCGGGCTCGCCCGGCTCCACGACCACCTCGAGCTCGAGATCGACGATCTCTCTCATGTCGTCCCGTACCCGCCGCAGGGCGGCCCGGCGGGGGTCCACCGGCCGACGCCACGACGGCACGTCGACCACCGGCGCCGGCCGCTGCAGGGCGTGGACGACGACGAGCCGCGCGCCCCACTCGCCCGCGAGGCCGGCGGCGCGATCGAGGGCGCGATCACAGCGACAGCTCAGGTCCGTGGCGAGGAGGATCTTCGAGGGTCGCATGTCGACTCCAGCGTATGAACTCGGCCGACCACTACACTACTTACACTCGTGCGGTTCAGGCCGACTCCCGCCCGTGAGGCCAGGGCGAGCGCGAGGAGATCTCGAACCGGATTGTAATGAAATGCATGGTGCCTGTGTGGTGGACGATCCGGCGCCGGAGGCAAGGCGCGCCGGCAGCGGCGCACGGAGTCGGTGATATGTTCATTCTGCAGCGGCCGCGCCCGCTCTCGCCGCAGCGATGCGGTTCCCGCGAGCCGAGAACAGCCGCTCGCTGCGCTCGCCGGGCGGGCAGCGCCGATCCCTCGCCATTCCCTTGCCATTTCGTGCACCGCCCGCCGCTCGTCGCCGCGGCGGTTGTTTATCAAGGCAGTCGGCCGACGCCGGGCTGGCCGCTGTCAGCGAGGCGAAGCGACGCGCCGCGTGGGCATAGTGGGCCGGATCACCGGACGCGCGCTCGACGGGCCCGGAGATCCGGCCATGCTCGGCGCCGTCGTGTCGTCCCATTCCACCCTGAGGCCGCGGGAGTGTTCGGCGGCGACCGGTCCTTCCATCGCCGAGGTCCCTGGCCCGAGCGTCGAGCCGGTGCTGCGACGGGTGCGCTCGCTCCTGCTCGCCGTCGACGCCGACCTCGATGCGTCCGAGCTCGCCCCCGAGCGCTCGCTGACGCGGGACCTCGGGTTCGACTCCGTACGTCTGGGCGCGCTGCTCGACCGGATCCGCCAGGCGTTCGACGACGTCGACCTGACGCCCTGGCTGATCGAGGCCGCGCAGCGCGGCGACGACACGATCGCCGGCCTGGCGGCGGCGCTGGCCGGCTCTCCCGCCCGCGCGGACTATGTAGCGCTCGCGCGAGAGCTCGCCGCCGGCTTCGCCCCGCGCGCCCGCGAATACGACGAGTCGGGCCGGTTCCCGCACGAGAATTTCGCCGAGCTCGTCGCCTCCGGTTATACGGCCATGACCGTGCCGCGCCGTCACGGGGGCGGCGGCGCCTCGCTCGAGGAGGTGTGCCGCGCCCAGGAGGCCCTCGCTACCGGGTGCGCCTCCACGGCCTTCGCCGTCAACATGCACATCCACGGCGTGGCGCTGCTCAGCGCGGCCGCCGGGTCGACGATCGAGTGGGCCTACGAGGCGATCGTGCGCGAGGGGGCGCTGCTCGCCGGCGGCTTCAGCGAGCCGGACGTCGGCGGCCACTGGTTGCGCTCGACGACCCGCGCGACCCCCGTCCCCGGCGGTTATCGGCTCCGGGGCACCAAGGGCTTCTTCTCGGGTTATCCGGCCAGCGGCCTCGTCTTCCTCTCCGCGGCGATCCCCGACGAGCGCGGTGTCGAGTCGCCGGTGGGCTTCCTCCTGCCCCGGCCGGCTGCAGGGATCCGCGTCGCGGCCGAATGGAGCGCCGGCGGGATGCGGGCGACCGGCAGCCACACGCTCGAGATCGACGACCTCCACGTCGCCTCGCGCTACAGGATCGGTGCGCCAGGAGAGCTGCCGCTGCTGTTCATGCGGGCGTGCCACTGGGCCTGGTGCAGCTTCGCTGCGGTGTTCGTCGGGATCGCCGGCGCCGCGCTCGAGCACGTCGCGCACAGCCAGCGTCGGCGCACGCTGCAGGTCGTCTCGGGGCCGCTGGCCCGCCTGCCGGGCGTCCAGTTCCGCGTCGCCGAGATGCACGTCAAGCTCGCGGCAGCCCGAGCCTGCCTCTACCGCGCCGTCCGCTCCGTGCAAGACGAGCCCGCGGCGGATCCGCTGGCGCACTACATCGACATGAGCCTGATGAAGACGACGGTGTGCCGCCTGGCGCACGAGATCGTCACGCTCGCGGTCGAGGTCGAGGGCGGCTCCGGGTATGCGTCCGTGAGCCCGATCCAGCGCATGTACCGGGACGTCGCGGCGGGACTCCTGGTCCCGCCGGTGACGGACGTGACCCTCGAGTGGGCGGGCAAGCAGGCGCTCGGGATCCCGGTGCTCGGCGAGCCGCGATGGGCGGTATGAGCCGCCGTCGTCGCCGCGTGAGGTGAACATGAACGATCGATCCGACCGCTGGAGAGAGCTCCGCCGCGCCGCGTCCGCGCTCGCCGCCGCCGCCCTGCCGGAGAGCATGCGCGACCGCCTCGCTGCGCTCGACGAGGCCGGCATCCTCGCCATGAACGCGCCCGCGGCCACTGGAGGCTTCGCGGCGACCCTGGCGGAGAACGTCGAGATCCTGCGGGTCCTCGCCGCGAGCTGCGGGTCGACGGCGTGGGCCCTGGCGGGCCACTGCGCGCTGGCCGGCGCGTTGCGCTCGAGCGCGACGCTACAGCACCAGGCGCCCGGCCAGGGCTGCACGATCGACCATGTCCATTCAGGCATGCCCTGGTCAGCCGCGAGCTCGGGCCGGAACACGCCGCCCGCGTTCCTCGGCTGCGCCGCCGGCGGTCCATTCGCCACAACGCCGGTCGCCGCGGCGGGCCCGACCGCCACTCCGACCCTCGGGGGCTGGACGCTCGACGGCGTCCTGCCCCTGGTCGCCGGCTTCGAGGCGTGCACGCACATCTTCGTCGCGGCGCACGGGACCGCAGCGCCGCTGCTCCTCCTGGTGCCGCGGCCGGGGCCGGAGCTCGCCGTCGTCGTCGCGCCGTGGGAGGGCCCCTCGATGCCGGTCAGCGGCGCACACTCCGTGGAGCTGCGCGGCCTGCCCGTGGCGGCCGGCGACCTCGTCGCGGGCGAGGACGCGGCCGCCGTGCTCGCCCGCGTGCAGCGATGGTACTCCGCCTGCCAGAGCGCGGTGTTCCTCGGCCTCGCCGAACGCGCCCACGAGCTCGCCGTCGCCGTCGGTCGCGCCTCGCCGCGCGGCGCGCTGCCCGGGGTGCAGTTCGCCCTCGGTCGCATGCGGGCACTGCTCGCCGCGATGGAGGCGCTGCTCGCCGAGAGCTGCACGGCGCCGGCGGACGTCGTCGACGATCCCGCCGGCGAGGGCGTCCGCGCCTGCGTCCTCCGGTACTACCTCACCAACGAGGCGCCGCGGGTGGTCCAGCTCGCGCTCGAGGTGATCGGGGCGCCGGGCGTCCGCGAGCGCGCTCCGATCGCGCAGATCCTCCGCGACGTGCAGCTCGGTCCGCTCCTGCCGCTCGACAACGACGCCGCGCGCGAGCTGATCGGCAAGTCGGCGCTGGGCGTGGACCTCGCGGCATCGCCGAGGTGGCAGTAGCATGGGCCTCCTCGCCGATCGCCTGCGCGCCGTCGATCCGTCGACGGTCGCGCTCGACAACGACTATTACGAGCACCTCGGCGAGCGCTGGTGGGAGCCCGCAGGCCCGATGTCCGGGCTGCACGCGATGAACCCGGCTCGCCTCTCCTACATCGATCGTGTCCTGACGCGCGTCCTCGGCGATGCGGCCCCGCGCGCTCGAGTCATCGACGTCGGCTGCGGCGGCGGGATCTTGAGCGAGTCGCTCGCGGCGCGCGGCCACGCGGTCATCGGCTTCGACGTCGCCGAGGGCGCCCTGCAGGTCGCACGGCGCCACGCCGCGCGCGCGAGCGTCCGCGTCGAGTACCGGCGCGGGTCGGCCTACGCGCTGCCGCTGTCGTCCGCCGCGGTCGACGTCGTGATCGCCGCGGACGTGCTCGAGCACCTGCACGACTTGCCGCGGTCGCTCGCCGAGTTCGCGCGGGTCCTCCGCCCGGGCGGGGTGTTCGTGTTCGACACCATCCATCGCACGCTCAGGAGCTGGCTCGTGGCCATCGTGCTGGCGGAGCGCGTGCTCGGGGTGGTGCCGCCCGCCACGCACGCGTGGCGCATGTTCATCACCCCGGACGAGCTGGCCGAGGCGGCGCGGCGCGCCGGGCTCCTCGTGCAGGAGACACGCGGCCTCTCGCCCGCCGGCGGCCTCGTGGCGGCGGTCCGCTCGTACATCGAGCGCGGCACGCCGGGCGAGTTCACGCTCACCGGCGATCGCTCGGTCGGTTATATCGGCCACGCCGTGCGGACCGCCGGAGGTCCGCCGTGACGGCCGCAGGGCTCCCCAGCGTGGTGAAGCTCGCCACGGCCGCGCCGGATCTCGAGATCCCGCAGGGCGCGTGCTACCAGAGCTTCTACCGGCGAATCTACGCCGATGTGCCGGGCGCCGAGGAGCTGTTCGCGTCGACCCGGGTCGAGCGGCGCCGCTTCTCCTGGGATCCTCGTCGCGTCTTCGCCGACGGCTCGCCGTCGACGCGGGCGCGCATGGATCGATGGGAGCAGGTGACGCTCGAGCTCGGCCGAAAGACCGTCGCCGCAGTGCTCGACGGGGCCGCGCGCGAGCGCGTCGGCAGCTTCGTCATGGCGAGCTGCACCGGCTACGCCGGCCCGACGCCGGAGCTGCGGCTGGCCGAGGAGTTCGGCCTGCGCCCCGATCTGCGCCGCACCTTCATCGGCCACATGGGCTGCTGCGCCGCCTTCAACGCCCTCCGAGTCGCGCTCGACGCCCTCGCGGCCCGCCCGGACGAGCTCGTCCTGGTCAATTGCACCGAGCTTTCTTCGCTGCACATCCGGCCCGAGGCGTCGCGCGAGCAGGCGGTGATCCACGCCCTCTTCGGCGACGCCAGCGCCACCCTGCTCCTCGGGCTCGCGAAGGACGGCGCCGGGCCCCGGCTCCTGCGCACACACACCGAGGTCCACCGCGGCACCCTCGACGCCATGACCTGGCGCGTCCTCGACGACGGCTTTCGCATGACGCTCTCCCCCTACGTGCCGCTCCTCCTGGCCGAGGCCGTCGCGCCCTTCGTCGAGCGCCTGCTCGCGCCCGCCGGCCTGCGCCGGCAGGACGTCCGGTCCTGGTGCATCCACCCCGGGGGCCCCAAGATCGTCGAGTTCGTCGGCGATCGCCTCGGCCTGCGCGCGGACCAGCTTCGCGCCTCGAACCATGTGCTCGCCGAGTACGGCAATTGTTCGTCGTCGACGGTCCTGCTGGTCCTCAAAGACGTGATGGCCGTCGATCGCCCCGAGCCGGGCGAGTACGGCGTCATGATGGCCTTCGGCCCGGGCCTCACGATGGAGTCGCTGCTGCTGCGGTTCTGAAACCCCGGAGGAACGCATGGACGACGTCTTCTCGCTCTCCCGGCCCGTCGACGAGCTGCACGCGGCCATCGTCGAGCACTTCGACGGCATGATCGACCTCTACGAGGAGCTGTGGGGCGAGCACATCCACCACGGCTTCTGGGCCCCCGGCGACGCCGGACAGGACCGCCACGCGGCCCAGGCGCGCACCGTGCACGAGCTCATCGCCTTCGGCGAGGTCCCGCGCGGCGCGCACGTCCTCGACGCCGGGTCGGGCATCGGCGCCGCGAGCATCCTCCTCGCCCGCGAGCTCGGCTGCCGGGTCGACGGCATCACCCTCAGCGGGGCCCAGGTCGAACGCGCGCGCGCCAAGGCGGGCGCGGCCGGCGTGGCGGAGTCGGTCCGCTTCCACGTCGCCGACGCCCTCGCCACGCCGTTCGCGGCGCGGACCTTCGACGTCGTGTGGGCGCTCGAGATCTGCGAGCTGCTGCCGGACAAGCTCGCCTTCTTCCGCGAGTGTATGCGCGTGCTCAAACCGGGCGGGCGGTTGATCGTCGCCACCTGGTGCTGTCGCGACGACCGGCCGACTCGTGACGAGGCTGCGCTCCTGCGCCGGCTCTACCGCGAGATGGCCCTGGCGTACGTGCTCCCGCTGCGCGGGTACGCCGGGCTGTGCGAGGCGTGCGGCTTCGCGGACGTGCGCGCCGCAGACTGGACCGAGAACACGCGGCACACGTGGGACCTGACGAGCGAGGCCGTCGCGCCGCTCGTGCGCAACCCGCGTCTCGCGTGGTCGCTGATCCGGCGCAAGGGCCTGGACGTGTTCCGCTTCCTGCGCGCGGTCCCATTGATGCGACAGGCGTACGCGCGCGGTGTGATGCGCTACGGGGTCGTCCGCGCCAGCAGCCGCGGCGCGTGACCCGGGAGAAATTCATGACGACGATCAGCTTTGTCCGCGCCGGTGCGGCGCTGTCCCTGGGACCCGGGCTCGGCGTGCACCCCGAGCGCCAGGCCGTCCCGATCGCTCCGGGACGCCGGGCCGCGCCCGCGCCCGGGTTGCACGACGCGCTGCGCGAGCGGGCCCGGGCGGCGCCGGAGGCGACCGCGTTCTACTTCATCGACACCGACGAGCGGCTCTCGACTCTCACCAACGCGGCCCTCCTCGCCCACGCGCGTGCGGCGGCCGGGGCGCTGGCCCGTCGGGGCGTCGGCTCCGGCGCGCGCGTTCTTCTGTCCTTCGCGACAGGTCCGGACGTCGTCGTCGCGCTGTTCGGCTGCGTCCTGCTCGGCGCCGTCCCGATCCTGCTCGAGCCGCCCTTCGCGTCGAAGCGGGCGCTGTCCTGGCGGTCGCGGGCCGCGGCGATCCTCCGCGGCGCCGGGGCCCGCGCCTTGATCGTAGAGGCGTCGCTCCACGAGCAGGCCGAGACCGTCGCGCGCGGAGCCGCGGCCCCGCCCGTCCTGGTGCCCGCCGATCTGGCGGGATCTGACGATTTTGACGACGAGCCGGCGCCGGCGCCCGACGCGCTCGCCTTCATTCAGTACACCTCGGGCACGACGAGCGAGCCCCGGGGCGTGATGGTGAGCCACCGGGCGCTGTTGGCCAATGCGCGCGGCATCGGCGAGATCAGCGGATACCGCGAGGGCGAGCTCAGCCTCGGCTGGCTCCCGCTCCATCACGACATGGGCCTCGTCGGCGTGGTGCTGGCGCCCTTCCTCCACGGTTTGCCAGTGGCCCTGCTCCCGCCGCTCTCGTTCGTCCTCCGGCCGCAGCGCTGGCTGTGGGCCATGCACCACCTGCGCGGCGCGCTCTCGCCAGCGCCCAACTTCGCGTATCAGCTCTGCCTCGGCAAGATCGGCGACGATCAGCTCGCCGGCCTCGACCTCGGCGCCTGGCGGCTCGCCTACAACGGCGCCGAGTTCATCGACGCGGGCACCGTCGCCGCGTTCCGCCGCCGCTTCGGCCCCTACGGGCTGCCGGCCCGCAGCGTGCACCCCGTGTACGGCATGGCCGAGTTCGTGCTCGCCGCGACCTTCCCCGCAGCGGACAGCGAGCCGCGCGTCGACTTCGTCGCGCGCGAGCGGCTGAACCGTGACGGCGTGGCTGCTCCTGTCGCTCCTGACGATCCTGCGGCACTGGCGTTCGTCGGCGTCGGCCGGCCCTTCCCCGGTCACGCCATGAAGATCGTCGACGCGGCCGGGGTCGCGCTGCCCGAGCGCGTTCAGGGCCAGATCGTGCTCCGCGGACCGTCGCTCACCGAGGGTTACGTCGGCGATCCCGACGCCTCCGCGGCGGCGCTGCGCGACGGCTGGCTGTGCACCGGCGACCTCGGATACGTCGCCGACGGCGAGCTCTTCGTCACCGGGCGCTGCAAGGAGCTCGTCGTCAAGGCCGGCCGCAACTACCATCCTCAGGCCCTCGAGGCCGCGGCCGGCCGGGTGCCTGGCGCCCGCGCCGGCTGCATCGCCGCGTTCGGAGAGTACGACCCCGCCGACGGCACCGAGGCCGTCGTCGTCGTCGTCGAGACCGCGGAGACAGGGCGCGACGCGCTCGCGCGCCTCGCTCGCGCCGTCGAGCGCGCCGTGCTCGCCGAGACCGGGCTGCGGCCGGATCGCGTCGTCCTGGTGGCGCCGCGCTCGCTGCCGAAGACCAGCAGTGGAAAGCTGCAGCGGCTCGAGATCCGCGACCTCACACGCGCCGACCGGCTCCGCGACCTCATGCCCCGCGATGCATGAAGGGCCCGCGTCGAACCTCGCTATTCCGCGGCGGACGCTCGGCTCCGAGGTGTCGAGAAGCGCCCGCCTCGTCGTCCCGCGAGACCGCCGCGCCGGTGTCGGCCGTATCCACCACGACCATTGCTCGCAGGCGCCCCGCGATTCGCCGTGTCGCGCTCGAGCATCGCCGCCAGCGAGCGCGGGTATGGAGATAGCGACAGCAGGCGAGCGGCGGCGTCCCGTCATTCGCAGTACGAGACCACCTTGCCTTGACAATCAGGGGGTCCTCCCTCACCCTCGGCGGCACCTGAAACGAATCGCCGCTACAGCGTGGGCAGCAGCGAACCGATCCAGGCGGATCCTTCGCCTGGCCCAAGGTCACCCGCTCCGTCGAAAGCAACGCATCGTTGCACCTGCAACGACGGGCGCCGGCGCCGAATCGGGAGTACTCTCGCCATGACGCGGTTCGCTCTGTCTTCCTCGCCCGACACGGCCTCCGGGCGCCGTCGCCGGGCCACCATCCGCGCGACCGACCTGGCGCTTCTCGCCGGCGTCGCGGCGCTGGTCGCGTGCGCGGGTCCGCAGTCGGCACTCGATCCGGCGGGGCGAGGCGCCGAGCGGATCGCCGAGCTGTTCTGGTGGATGACCGCGGGGACGGTCGTCGTCTGGGCCGCGGTCATGGCGCTCGCGTTTTATGTGAGCACCCGTCGGCGGGAGCCAGGTCCGCGGGCGCCGGGCGTGTTGATCGTGGGCGGCGGCGTGGTCTTGCCGGTCCTCGTGCTCACGGCCCTCCTGATCTGGGGGCTGGCCTTGCTGCCGTCGCTCCTCGCCGGAGTGGACGCCGAGCCGACGCTCTTCGTCACGGGCCGGCAATTCTGGTGGGAGGTCGTCTATCGAACGAGCGACGGGCGGGTCGTCCCGCTGGCCAACGAGCTCCGGCTGCCGGTCGGCCGCCCGGCCGTCCTCCAGCTCGACAGCCATGACGTCATTCACTCGTTGTGGATCCCGGCGCTCGCCGGCAAGGTCGACATGATCCCGGGCCGCGTCACTCGGTTGACGCTCGAGCCGTCGCGGACCGGCGTGTTCCGCGGCCTCTGCGCCGAATACTGCGGGCTGTCCCACGCCCACATGGCCTTTGTGGTCGCCGTCACCGAGGAGCACGAATTCGCCGAGTGGCTGGCGCACCAGGCCGAACCGGCGTCGGCCCCGGCGAGCCCGCTGGCGGCGCGGGGCCAGGAGCTGCTCCTCGCCCACGGCTGCGGCGCCTGTCACACGATCCGGGGCACGCTCGCCGACGGCGACGTCGGCCCCGATCTGACCCACGTCGGCGGCCGCCTGAGCATCGCGGCCGGCACGCTGAGCAGCGACCCGCGGGCCTTCCAGCGCTGGATCGAGGCCCCGGAGCAGGTCAAGCCGGGTGTGCACATGCCAGCCTTCGCGATGTTGCCGCAAGCCGACCGGGAGGCGCTCGCCGCCTATCTGGAGGGCCTGAAATGAGCGAGCCGTCGCCCGAGCAGGTCGGCGCCGAACAGGCCGCCCGCCTGTTGAAGGCGTGGGAGACCCCGACCGGCTGGCGCTACTGGTCGGCCGTCAACAACTCGGCCGTGGGGGTGTGGTACACGGCGAGCTCGTTCTTCTTCTTCCTGTTCGCCGGCGTGCTGGCGCTGATGATGCGCACGCAGCTCGCGGTGCCCGACAACGACCTGCTGTCGGCCGACCTCTACAACCAGGCGTTCACCGTCCACGGCTCGGTGATGATGTTCCTGTTCGCGATCCCGATCTTCGAGGCGATCGCGGTGCTGCTCCTGCCGCAGATGCTGGGGGCGCGCGACCTGCCGTTCCCGCGGCTGTCGGCGTTCGGGTTCTGGTGTTTCATGCTCGGCGGGATCTTCCTGTGCGGCTCGATCTTCTTCGACGCGGCGCCGCGCGGCGGGTGGTTCATGTACCCGCCGCTCACCTCGAAGTATCAGCCGGGGATCGGCGCCGACATGTGGCTCCTGGGGTTCTCGTTCATCGAGGTCGCGGCGATCGCCGCGGCCGTCGAGCTGATCGTCGGGACGCTCAAGTGCCGGCCACCCGGGATGCGCATCAACCTCGTCCCGCTGTACGCCTGGTACACCCTCGTGGCCGCGGCGATGGTGCTGTTCGCGTTCCCGCCGCTGATCGCGGGCAGCATGCTGCTCGAGGTCGAGCGGGCGTTCGGCTGGCCCTTCTTCGACCCCGCGGGCGGCGGCGACCCGCTGCTGTGGCAGCACCTGTTCTGGCTGTTCGGGCACCCGGAGGTCTACATCATCTTTCTGCCGTCGGTCGCGCTGGTGGCGATGATGGTGCCGACCTTCGCGCGCCGGCCGGTCGTCGGCTACGACTGGATCGTCCTGTCGGCGATCGGCACCGGGTTCCTCAGCTTCGGGCTGTGGGTGCACCACATGTACACGACCGGCCTGCCGGGGGTCTCGCTGGGGCTGTTCTCGGCGGCCTCGACCGCGGTGGCGATCCCGACCGGCGTGCAGCTGTTCTGCTTCCTGGCGACGATCTTGATGGGCCGGGTGACCCGCTCGACGCCGATGCTGTTCATGTTCGGCAGCCTGGCGATCTTCGTGCTGGGCGGGCTGACGGGGGTCATGGTGGCCATGGCGCCGTTCGACTTCCAGGCCCACGACTCGTTCTTCGTCGTCGCCCACTTTCACTACACTCTGTTCGGCGGGGCGGTCTTCCCCATCATCGCCGGGTTTTATTATTATTACCCGCTCGTGGGCAACAAGATGCTGTCCGAGCGGCTCGGCAGGCTGGCGTTCTGGCTCATGTTCATCGGCTTCAACGTCGCGTTCCTGCCGATGCACCTGACGGGCCTGCGCGGGATGCCGCGGCGGGTCTTCACCTATCCGGCAGCCGCCGGGCTGGGCGGGCTCAATTTGGTGTCGACGATCGGGGCGTTCATCCTCGCCGCCGGGGTCGCGGTGATCGTCTGGGACCTGGTGCGCCCCCGCTCCCGCGAGCCGCTCGCGCCGCGCAACCCGTGGGACGCCGGCACCCTCGAATGGGTGCAGGAGATGCCGGGCAAGCCGTGGGGGATCCGCTCGATCCCACAGATCGACAGCCGCTATCCTTTGTGGGATCAGCCGGACTTCCTCCGTAACATCGACGAGGGACGCTTCTACCTGCCCGACGCGGAGGAGGGCCTGCGCGAGACGCTCGTGACGTCCGTCGTCGACGCGCGGCCGCTGTTCTGTCAGCGCCTGCCGGGCCCGAGCTTCGTCACCCCGCTCGCCGCCCTCACCACCGGCGGGTTCTTCATCCTCGGCACCTTCAAGCTGTGGTCGCTGGCGCTCGCCAGCCTGGTCGCGGCGCTGCTCGTGTTCGTGTTCTGGCTGTGGACGGGGACCGCGCGAGTGCCGGAGAAGCAGGAGAAGGACGTCGGCTGTGGGTTGACGCTGCCGCTCTACGCCTCGGGTTCGTCGTCGATCGGATGGTGGGGCGTGTTCATCACCATGCTGGCCGACTTCACCGCGTACGTGTGCCTCGTCTTCGGCTACTTCTTCTTCTGGACGGTCCACGCCGACTTCCCGCCGGCGCCGGTCCAGGGGCCGGGGGTGCTGTGGCCGGGGCTCGCGGCGCTGCTGCTCGTCGGGGCCTGGAGCGCGACATGGCTGGCCCGGCGCTGGAATCGACGCGACCGCGGACGCGCCTGCCACCTCGGGCTCCTGGGCGGGGCGGGACTCGCGGCCCTCGGCGGTGCGGCCCTCGTCGCCGGGCCGCTCGCCACCGGCCTCGACCCGACCAGCCACGCGTACCCCGCCATCGTCTGGCTCCTCGTCATCTGGACCGCCGCCCATGTGGGCATCGGCGCCATCATGCACCTGTACTGCAGCGCGCGTCGGCTCGCGGGGCACATGACCCCGCGCCACGACGCCGACCTGGGCAACGTGGTGCTCTACTGGCACTTCACCGTCCTGACCGCGCTCCTCACCGTCGCCGTGATCGCCGGCTTCCCGCTGCTGGCATGAGGCGTTCGCCATGACCGACGAGTCCCGCCCCCCGCGCGAGAACCTGTGGCTCTTGACGGCCGCGCCGTTCATCTGGCTCGCGCACCTCCTGCTCTCGTACATCACCGGCGCGGTGTGGTGCGCCAAGATCGCGGGCAGGGGCGGCTCGCTGGGGGCCGCGCGGGCGGCGATCGCCGTCTACACGCTGCTGGCGCTCGCGGGGCTGGCCCTGGTCGGCTGGAGGGCGATGCGGCGGCGCCGTCCGGTCGAGCCCGGCCCCGCGCGCGAGTACGACGCGCCCGGCGACCGCGACCGCTTCCTCGGCCGGACCACCCTGCTGCTCACCGGCCTGTCGGCGCTCGCCGTCGTCTACGCGGCACTGGTCGCGCTGTTCATCCGGAGCTGCCGATGAGGCGGCGCGCACTCCTGCTGCTCGGCGCATCGACGCTCGCGGTCGCCTGGTCCGGGGCACTGACGCAGTTCGCCCCGGGCTCGTTCTCGGCGCACATGACGATGCACATGGGCGTGGTCGCCGTGGCCGCGCCGACGCTCGCGCTCGGCGTCGCCGGTGGGCGTCTCGATCCGGTGCGGCTGGCCCCGAGGCTGTTCTCCCCGATCCCCGCCTCGGTCGTCGAGTTGGTGGTCGTGTGGGCCTGGCACACGCCGGCCCTGCATCACGCGGCGCGGCACGATCCGCGCGCGCTGGCCGTCGAGCAGGCGACGTTCCTCCTCAGTGGGCTCCTCGTGTGGCTGTCGGCCTTCGGCGGCGACGCGCGGCGGCGCGGCGAGCGGGCCGCCGGGGGCGTCGTCGCTATGCTGCTCACGTCGATGCACATGACGCTGCTGGGCGCCCTGCTCGCCCTCCCGCCGCGGCCGCTCTTCGAGCACGCGCACGGCGGCTCGTGGCTGACGCCGCTCGCCGACCAGCACCTCGGCGGGGCGATCATGCTGTCCGTCGGCGGGCTCGTGTACCTGATCGCCGGGCTCGGCCTCACGACGGTGCTGCTGCGGCGCGGCGCGGGGGCGACGGCCGCGGACGTGGCCGCGGGAGATCCGTCATGACACGTCGGCGGCTCAAGACGGGCGCGCTGCTGCTCGCGCTGCTGGCCCTGGGCGGGTTTCTGGTGGTGGCCGCGGGCCTCGTCCCGATCGCGGCCAGCTCCGGCCACTGGCGCATCACCGCGTGGTTCCTGCACTTCGCGATGCGCCGCGCGGTCGCCACCCGCACGCTCGGCGACGAGCTGCCGCCGCGCGACGAGCCCTGGCTCGTGCTCAAGGGCGCCGGTCACTACGAGGGCGCCTGCCGGCCGTGCCACGGCCGCCCCGAGGAGCCGCTGCCGCCCGTGCCCCACGCCATGACCCCGCACCCGCCGCGGCTCGGGCCGGAGCTCGCCACGAAGTGGGAGCCCGAGGAGCTGTTCTACGTCGTCAAGCACGGGATCAAGTTCACCGGCATGCCCGGCTGGCCGTCGCAGCAGCGCGACGACGAGGTGCTGGCGATGGTGGCCTTCTTGCTGGAGCTGCCGGACCTCGACGCCGAGGGCTATCGCCGGCTCGTCCATGGCGACGCGGCCCCTGCCTTCGTCGCCGACCCACTGCCGGAGCTCGCGCGCCGCCACTGCGCGCGCTGCCACGGGCTGGACGGGTGCGGCCGCGAGTCGCCGGCGTTCCCGCGGCTCGCGGGGCAGTCGCGCGAATATCTCGGCGCCGCCTTGCATGCGTTCGCCGACGGGCGACGCCACAGCGGGATCATGCGGCCGATCGCGGCGGGCCTGAGCGGCGACCAGCGCGACGAGCTCGCCGGGTATTACAGCGACCAGCGCGGCTGCCCGCCGAGTGACGAGCGATCGGCCGCCGCGATCGCGCGCGGAGGACAGATCGCCGAGCGCGGCGTCCCGGCGCAGCGCGTCCCGGCCTGCGTCGATTGCCACGGCCCCGGACGTCCCCGGCGCAACGCCGCCATGCCCGACCTCGCCGGGCAGTACGCGGATTATCTCGTCCTGCAGCTAGAGCTGTTCAAGGCCCGGCAGCGCGGCGGATCAGCCTATGCGCACCTCATGACTCCCGTGGCGAGCCCGCTCGACGCCGAACAGATCCGCGACCTGGCGGCCTACTACGCGTCGCTGAAGCCCGCCCCGTGACGCTACCGGCCAGATGGGCCCTGACGCCTCGAGCCGCCGCTGCCGTAGGTCGGGGCGGCGTCGCGGGCCGGCCGAGCAGGGCGGCGAGCGGGACGCCGAGCAGCTTCGCCTTGAGGTCCCACAGCGCGACGTCGACGGCCGAGAGCGCCATCCAGCCGAGGCCGGGGCGCCCTGTGTTGCGCAGCGCCCGGCTCATCGCCGCCCACGCCGCGGCGGTCGCCATGGCGTCGACGCCGACGATCGCGCGCGCCGACGGCCCGCCCACCAGCGGGGCCGCGGCCGCGTCCGCGTAGTCACTCGCTCGACCGCGGCCCCGTCGCCGCGAGCGCGGGTCATGCCTCAGGAGCCCTTCCGCCCGGCCTTCTCGGCGTCCGGGCCGGCGTCGATCTTCTTGCCCAGCGAGGGGAACATCGAGGCGAAGGCGCGGCGAACGATGCCGCTGGTCTGCGGGTCGCCGCCGAGGAGCGACCGCGTGTACGCCCACGCCTGCTCGACCGTGACGTGCGGCGGCAAGGTTGGCACGTTCGGGTCGGTCCGGACGTCGAGCACGTAGGGGGCGTCGGCGGCGAGCGCCGCGTCGAGGGCGTCGTCGAGCTGCTCCGGCGCGGTCACCAGCCGCGCGGGGAGACCGAGCAGCTCGGCGTACGCGGCGTAGCGCGCGTCGGGCAGCGCCTGCGAGCCGACGAACATCGGGTCGCCCGCCATCGCGCGCTGCTCCCAGGTGACCTGATTGAGGTCGCGGTTGTTGAGGACGACGACGACGAGGCGCGGATCCTGCCATTCGCCGCGGTACTTGGCGATCGTGATGAGGCCGTTGAGGCCGTTCATCTGCATCGCGCCGTCGCCGACGCAGGCGACCACCGGCCGGTCGGGATAGGCGAACTTCGCCGCGATCGCGTAGGGGATGGCCGGACCCATGGTCGCCAGGCCGCCGGACAGCGAGGCCATCATGCCGCGGCGGAACTTGAGGTCGCGGGCGAACCAGTTGGCGGAGGTGCCGGAGTCGGCGGTGACGATGCAGCGATCGGGCAGCCGCGGCGACAGCTTGCGGAACACCAGCTCGGGGTTGATCGGCTCGGCCACGAGGCGCGCGCGCTCGTCGAGCAGTTGCTCCCACTCTCGCCTGGCCTCGGCGAGCTCGCGCTGCCAGGCCTTGTCCTTGTCCACGAGCAGCGGGAGCAGGGCGCGCAGGGTCTCGGCGCTGTCGCCGACGAGGTTGAGCTCCATCGGATAGCGGATCCCGAGCTTCGTCGGGTCGAGGTCGATCTGGATCCCGCGCGCCTGGCCCTCTTTCGGCAGGAACTCGGGGTACGGGAAGCTCGACCCGACCATCAGCAACGTGTCGCACTGCTGCATCATGTCCCAGCTCGGGCGGGTGCCGAGCAGGCCGATCGCGCCGGTCACGTACGGCACGTCGTCGGGGACCGCGGCCATCCCGAGCAGCGCCTTGGCGATCCCGGCCCCGAGCCGGTCGGCGACCGCGATCACCTCGTCGGTCGCCCGCAGCGCGCCCTGGCCGACGAGCATGGCCACGCGCTGGCCCTGATTGAGGATCTGCGCGGCGGCGCGGAGGTCGGCCTCGGCCGGGACGACCCGCGGCGTGCAATAGCTGACGCTCGAGTGCACGGTGCCGTGCGCGTGCGGCTGCTGCTCGCTGGCCTCGAGCTCCTGGATGTCCTTCGGGATGATCAGGCAGGTGACGGCGCGCCGCGCCCGGGCGATCCGCATCCCGCGGTCGACCAGGTGTCGGATCTGGTCCGGGTGCATGCAGGTCTGGACGTAATGATGGGCGACGTCCTTGAACAGCGCGGCGAGGTCGACCTCCTGTTGATAGTCGCCGCCCATCGCCCGGCGCGCCGTCTGACCGACGATCGCCAGGACGGGGGTGTGATCGAGCTTGGCGTCGTACAGGCCGTTCAGCAGGTGGATCGCGCCGGGCCCCGAGGTCGCCAGGCAGATGCCCACCTCGCCCGTGAACTTGGCGTGCGCGCAAGCCATGAACGCCGCGAGCTCCTCGTGGCGGGCCTGCACGAACGCGATCTCCGACGATTTGCGGTCGAGCGCGCCGAGGATGCCGTTGATGCCGTCGCCCGGATAGCCGTAAATTCGCTTCACTCCCCATTGCGAGAGGCGATCGAGGAGGAATTCGCTGACGTTCTTGCTCATGGAGACCTCGCGCGGACGAAATGGGAGACGCCGTTCGTAGCACCGCGCCGGGAGGCCTCAAGCGGGCCGCTCCTGGGCCGCGGCGGCCAGGGAGCGGGTCGTGCGGCGGACGGGCGGCGCGGGACGGACGGGCGCCATCCGCTCCGTAGCGACCCCCAGGGTCGGCCCCTGTAGCGACAATACAATGGGCAGCGGGGCATCCTCGCCGCGCGCCTCACCCCGGAGCAGCAGGCCGCCGCTGGCGGCGACTCCGCCGGACCGAAAGCGGTCCACCGCGGGTGAGGCCGGGTCCGGGCCGCTGAGCCGGGTCAGACCCGCTCGTCGGGCGCGGCTACCCGCGCAGCGACCTCTGGAGTGGCCCTGCTCGCTCCGTCCTGCCGACGCCCGGGTCGAGCTCGCATGCCTCGCGCAGCCGCCCGGAGCAGGATCCATGCAGGAGGAACGTACGATGAGCAGGCCGAGCCCTTCCCCGAAGCAGGAAAAGAACCGTCCGGAGCCGGAGCCCCACGGCGCGGACGTCGACGACGAGGACATCGAACACCCGGCCGGGGAGGCCGAGACCGAGGTCGAACGCCGCAACCAGGCCATCCAGGACAAGTCGCTCGGCGCCCCGGTCACGGGCATGCCCGGGAACCCCAAGCCGGCCCGCCGCTGAGCGTCGGGTCGCCGCCCGGGGCGACGCCCCCGCATGACTGAACAGACATGTTTTTTCGGTCATAGCGTGGAGCTCGACAGGACAAGTCGCTCGGCGCCCCTCGTCGACCCCGAGCGCTCGGACGGTGGTTTGCCGCCGGTCGCCCGGTCAGCATACAGATCATATTCATAAATCCTGACGCTCCTTGCTCTCGACGCACGTGTGCCGCATATACGACGCGTCGCCGCGACCGGCCGCCGAGCTCGATCCGGCCGTTTCAAGACAGCAAGACAGGAGGAGGAGAGATGGCGGGATCTACGCGTCTCCGCGGACAGAACCGGCAGTCTGGGCTCGACCGAGAAGGCTGGTCGCTCGCCGCGGGCAGGGGCGCGTTGTTCGCCATGATCTGGTGGGTGCTAGCCGAAGGAGATACCGGCTCCTGGCGGATGGGAGCGCCTTGCGTGCTGATCGCCGTCCTGGCCATGATCGCGCTTTCGCCCCGCCGAGTGTGGCGCCTCCGGCCGCTCGGGGTGATCGCCTTCATCCCCTTTTTCCTGCGCCGGACCGTGATCGGCAGCGTGGACGTGGCGTGGCGAGCGCTGCATCCTCGCATGCCGATCGACCCCGACCTGGTGTATTACCGGCTCCGCTTCCCCGCGGGACCGGGGCGGCTGCTGTTCGTCAGCGCGGTGAATCTCCTCCCCGGTACCGTCGGGGCAGAATTCGAGGGGGATAGTGTGGTGATCCACGTTATAGATCGCCAGCGGCCCCACGATACGTCGCTCGAGTCGCTCGAGCGCCGCGTGGCGGCAATGCTCGCGCCGGAGCCCGGAGAGCCCGGATGATGCTCATGTGCTCCGGCCTGACCCTCCTGCTGCTATTGACTCTGGTGGCGGGGCTCGTACGCGTGCTGCGGGGGCCGACGCCGGCGGACCGAATGCTGGCAGCGCAGCTGTTCGGGACCACGGGGGTAGCCATCTTGCTGCTGCTGGAGGAGGCGCTCGAAGCGGCGGCGCTGATCGACGTGGCGCTGGTCGTCGCCCTGTTGGCCGCCGTGGCGCTGGTCGCGTTCGTCCGGCGCTCGGCATGTCCGGGCGACGACTGGACGAAGGACGACGATGACCGTCCCTGAGCTGCTCGAGGTCGCGTTGATCGCCACCGGCAGCCTGTTCTTCGTGGCCGGTACGGTCGGCATGCTGCGCTTTCCCGACGTGTTCATGCGGCTGCATGCCCTGACCAAGGCGGATAACCTCGGCATGGGACTGGTGATCGCCGGACTCCTCCTACGCGCGCCCTCCTGGCATCGAGCGGTCAAGCTGCTGCTGATCTGGGGTTTGGTGCTGCTCGCCAGCACCGTCGCCTGCCATCTCGTCGCGCAGTCGGCGCTCCGCGCGGGGCTGAGCCCCTGGAGGCGCCCATGATCTTCGATCACGTGCTGGCGCTGACCCTCGTGGGGTTGGCCTGGCGGCTGCTCTCGACCTCCCACCTGTTCAAGGCGGTCGTTCTCTTCATCACCTTCGGGCTGCTGCTGGCGCTCGCCTGGGTCCGGCTCGAGGCTCCGGACATCGCGCTGGCGGAGGCCGCGATCGGGGCCGGACTCACCGGGGCGCTGCTGCTCGACGCGCGCGCGCGACTCGAGCCGCGAGACGATGTCCCGGACATCGCTCCCGCGGGGTCAGGGCCACCGGCCCCCGACGCGTCGCATTGAGGCCAGCATGCGCCAGATGCTGGCATTCACCCTGCTCACATTGCTCGTGCTCGCCTCCGGCCTTGGCCTGGCCGTGGCGGTGCTCTCGCTCCCGGACGCGCCCACGGATCTGGCGGCGCGGGTCGACGCGGGGCTCGACGACAGCGGCGTCTCCCATCCTGTGACCGCGGTGCTGCTGAACTTCAGGGCGTACGACACCCTGCTCGAGATCGGCGTGCTGCTGCTCGTATTGACCGGCACCTGGTCGTTCGGCCTGGAGAGACGCCTCGATCCGGAGGGTCCGGTCGGACCGATCCAGGCGGAGCTGGTGCGCAACCTGGTCCCACTCATGGTGCTCGTCGCTGGCCACCTGCTGTGGCTGGGCAGCAAGGCGCCCGGCGGCGCCTTCCAGGCCGGTGCGGTGCTCGGCGGCGCAGGGGTGCTGCTGGTCCTCTCGCAGCACCCGCTCCCGGCTTGGCGCCACCCGGCGGGATACCGCGCGACCGCCTCCCTGGGCCTGCTGGTGTTCTTGATCGCCAGCGTGGCGACGATGCGCGACGGCCGTCTGCTCGAGGTTCGAGGCCGCGAGGCCGGGCTCCTGATCCTGCTGATCGAGGTGGCCGCGGCGATCTCGATCGGCGCAATCCTGGCCGCGCTGTTCGCCGCCGAGGCCCCCGAGACGGCCACGAGCCTCGATGAGCGGAAGGAGCCGCAACCGTGAGCCTGTCAACATTGTATGCCATGACCGGCGTGGCGCTGTTCAGCCTCGGGTTCCACGCCCTCCTCGTGCAACGGCATCTGCTGCGCAAGGTGCTGGCCCTCAACGTGCTGGGGAGCGCGACGTTCCTGCTGCTGGTGGGGATGGCCCGCCGCGGCGGAGACACGCCCGACCCGGTCCCGCATGCCATGGTCCTCACTGGAATCGTGGTCGCTGTGAGTGCCACCGCTCTGGCCCTCTCCCTGGCCCGCCGCCTCAAGGCCGCGCAGGGGTTGGTTCGACTGCCCGAGGACATGCCGGAATGAAGGGAGCCCGGCCGCCGTGGATCGGCCCCTGAACTGGGCCGTCTTGAGCGTCGTCCTGCCGCTGTTCGGGGCCGTGGCGGCGTTTCTGGCTCGAGCTCGAGCGGGACAGCGGATCGGTCTGCTCATCAGCCTGGCCGTTGTCCTGTGCTCGTGCGGGCTCGCCCTGCAGTTGCTCGAGTACGGCGCCGACCGCTACGGGATCGGCGGCTGGAGCGCGCCGCTGGGGATCGGTCTGGTCGCCGATGGATTGAGCGCGGTGATGCTCTTCATGACCGCGGTGGTCGGCGCGCTCACCGGGCTGCACGCCACCCGCTACTTTGCACCTCGACTGTCGCATGACTCCGCGCAGGCGGCGTCTCAAGCGCATCGCCGCCGTTATTTCTGGCCCCTGTGGCTCTTCATGTGGGCCGCGCTCAACGCCCTGTACCTCTCGGCGGACCTGTTCAACCTCTACGTGACGCTCGAACTGCTGGGGCTCTCGGCGGTCCCCCTGGTGGCGCTGGCGGGCGGGCCGTCGCTGGCGGCGGCGATGCGCTATCTGCTGGTGAGCATGCTGGGCTCCCTCGCCTGGCTGTTCGGCGTGGCCCTGCTGTACAGCGCTCACGGCGTGCTCGATCTGGATCGGTTGAGCGGGATCCTCGCCCCGGGTCCGGCCGTCTGGGCCGCGATCGCGCTGATGACGGGTGGCATGCTCCTGAAGACCGCCGTCTTCCCGCTGCACTTCTGGCTCCCGCCGGCGCACGCCAGCGCCCCCGCGCCGGTCAGCGCCCTCCTGTCGGCGGTGGTGGTCAAAGCCACGTTCTATCTCGTGGTGCGGCTGTGGGCGCAGGTCTTCCCGGCGGCGCTCTCGTTCGCGGCAGGGCAGCTGCTCGGGTACCTGGGAGCTGCTGCCATCCTGTGGGGGAGCGTCCAGGCGCTGCGGCAAGACCGCATCAAGCTGCTGCTGGCCTATTCGACGGTGGCCCAGCTGGGCTATCTATTCCTGGTTTTCTCCCTGGCGATGGCGCCGGAGGCCGCGGCCGACGCGTGGCGGGCCGCCGTCCTGTTCGCCGTCGCGCACGCATTCGGCAAGGCTGCCCTGTTCCTGGCGTCCGGCAACCTGTTGCTCGCTCTGGGTCATGACCGCATCGACGGGCTCCACGGCGTGAGCGCCCGGCTCCCGATCACGATGTTCGCCTTCGGACTGGCCGGGGTCAACCTGATGGGGCTGCCGCCAAGCGGCAGTTTCATCGCCAAATGGTGGATGTTGATCGCCGCACTGCGCGGCGGGCGCTGGGAGCTGGTGCTGGTGCTGGTCCTGGGCAGCCTGTTGGCCGCCGCCTATGTCCTGAGGGTGTTGGGACCGGCCCTGATGGGGCCCGCCCGTGGGCCCCGAATAGCCGTCCCGGCGCTGATGGAATGGACCGCCCTGGCACTGGCCCTGCTCAGCGTCCTCGCCGGGATCACGGTCTCGACCTCGCTCAGGCTGCTCGAGGTCGGCAACCCCTTCAGCCCCGCGCCGGGAGTCCCGCAATGACCGTGACGTTCTGGCTCCCCGTGGCGATCCTGCTGAGCTCGTTCGTGCCTGGTGTCGTCATCTTCCTGCTGCCCGAAGAGCAGAGCGGGGCACGTACGGCCCTGAACCTCATCGGCGCCGTGATCAAGGTCGTCCTGGTGATCGGCATGATATGGGGGATCACGGAGGGCCGGATCTACGAGGCCCGGATCCCGCTGCTCCCCGACATCGATCTGGTGCTGCACGCCTCCCGGCTCCCCGTTCTCTTCATCTCCCTGTCGGCGGTGCTCTGGCTGCTCACCACCATTTACGCCGTCGGTTACCTCGAGGGCTCGCCACACCGCAGCCGGTTCTTCGGCTTCTTCAGCCTGTGCGTCAGCGCCACCACCGGGGTCGCCATGGCGGGTAACCTGCTCAGCTTCCTCGTGTTCTACGAGATACTGACCCTGGTGACCTGGCCGCTGGTGATCCACCGCGGGACAGAAGAGGCCCATCAGGCCGGACGGGTCTACCTCGCCTACACCCTCACCGGCGGAGCGCTGTTGATGGTCGGGATCACGTGGCTGCACGCGCTGGTCGGGCCGGTCGACTTCGTGGAACGGGGGGCGCTCGCGGGGATCGGCCCCGATTACCACGGGCAGCTCAAGGTCATCTTCGCGCTGCTCATCGCCGGTCTGGGCGTCAAGGCGGCGCTGGTCCCCCTGCACGGCTGGCTCCCCCACGCCATGGTCGCGCCCGCCCCTGTCAGCGCGTTGCTCCACGCTGTCGCGGTGGTGAAAGCCGGCGCGTTCGGGATCGTGCGCGTCATGTACGACGTGTTCGGCATTGAGTTCGCCACGACGCTGGGTGTCCATCGCCCGCTGGCGCTCGTCGCCAGCATCACCATCATCTATGGCTCGATCCAGGCGCTCGCTCAGGACGACCTCAAGCGCCGGCTGGCGTTCTCCACCGTCAGCCAAATATCGTACATCATCCTGGGAGTCGCCACGCTGGGTCGGCTCGCCACCATCGGCGGCGTGGTGCATCTGGTCCACCAGGCGCTGATGAAGATCACCCTCTTCTTCTGCGCGGGTATCTTGCTAGAGACTCTGGGCATCCACCGGGTGAGCGAAATGAATGGAGTGGGGCGGCGGATGCCCCTGACCATGATCGCGTTCAGCCTGGCCGCCCTCGGCATGATCGGCTTGCCGCCGATGGCCGGCTTTATCAGCAAGTGGTATCTCGGCCTGGGAGGGCTGGACGCCGGCGATCCGTGGGTGCTCGCGGTGCTCCTCGTCAGTACGATCCTCAACGCCGCCTATTTCCTGCCCATTCTCCACGCGGCCTGGTTCCGGCCCGCGAACTCCCCGTGGCCGGAGGCGCGCCGCGGGGAGTTCGAGACCCGGCTCTATCTGTTGCTCCCTCCGCTGATCACCGCCCTGTTGTTCATCCTGGCCGGCCTCTTCGCCGCGGCGCCGGTCAGCCCCACCGCCTGGTGCCACGTCATCGCCGACGCGGAGTATGGACAATGAGCCTCGCGTCCGGCCCGCTCCCCGGGCCGTTCTTGCTGGTCTTCCTGATCGGGCTGCTGCCGGCGTGTGCGCTGCTACTGCCTCGGCTCCGCCCCGCTGCAATGGCCGTAGCGCCCTGGGCCGCCCTACCGCCGCTCCTCCTGGCGCTGTCTTCGACCCCCGACGTCGAACTCGAACTCCCCTGGGTGCTCCTGGGAACGCGCCTCGGGATGGACGCCACCGGGCAGGTGTTCCTCTTTTTCACAGCGCTCCTATGGTGGGTGTCGGGGATCTACGCCCGGAGCTATCTCGAGGACGACCCGGAGATCCATCGCTTCTTCACCTGCTTTCTGCTGACAATGACCGGCAACCTGGGCCTGATCCTCTCCCTCGACATGGCCTCATTTTATTGTTTCTTCGCCGTGATGAGCTTCGCCTCGTACGGGCTGATCGTCCATCACGGCGACCGCGAGGCGCTGCGCGCCGGTCGCGTCTATATGATGATGGTGATCCTGGGCGAAGTGCTGCTGTTCGCCGCACTGGTGATCGCCGCGTTCGATACGCAGCACCTCGCCTTTCGCGAGGTCACCGCCGGCCTACGGTCCTCGCCGCGCCAAGATTGGATCATCGCGCTCGCGCTGGCCGGCTTCGGTATCAAGGCGGGCGCGCTTCCGCTCCACTCCTGGCTGCCACTCGCCCATCCGGCGGCGCCGACCCCGGCGAGCGCCGTGCTGAGCGGCGCGATGATCAAGGCGGGGTTGCTGGGCTGGCTGCGATTTCTTCCGCTGGGTGAGGTCGCGCTCCCCGGCTGGGGGGCCTTTACGATGGCCGCGGGTGTCGCCGCACTGTTCCTCGGCGCGGCCCTGGGCGTGGTCCAGCAGAATTCCAAGGCGATCCTGGCCTACTCGAGCATCAGTCAGATGGGCCTCATGACCGTGGGGCTCGGCATCGGCCTGGCCGCGCCCGAACACTGGCAGACCACCCTGGCCGCGCTGCAGTTGTACGCCCTGCATCATGCACTGGCCAAGGGGGCGCTGTTTTTGGGAGTCGGCGCGGCGGCGACAACTCTCACCGGGCCCTGGCAGCGGAGGGCAGTGGCAGTCGGCCTGATGTTGCCCGCGCTGTCTCTGGCCGGAGCTCCCTGGACCAGCGGTGCTGCCGCCAAGACGGCGCTCAAGGCGGCGGCGAAGGCGGTGCCCTGGCCGACGTGGCTGGATTGGTCGCTCGCCCTCGGATCGATCGCCACGACCCTCGTGATGGCCCGCTTCGCGCTGGAGGTTTGGCCCCGCGGACCTGCTGCGCACCATCGCCTCGACGGCATCGCTCTGACCGCGTGGTCACTCCTGCTCGCAGCAGTGCTGGGCGTGATGTGGGTGGTCCCGTGGCCCAGCATCCGCGGGCCGCTCCGCGAGGGACTCTCCTTCGCGGCCTTCAGGACCGCCCTGTGGCCGGTCCTGATCGGCGCAGCGCTGGCCTGGAGACTCGCCCGCTCCCGGCGCGGGCGGTTGCTCCTCGGGCGCCTGCAGATCCCGGCGGGGGACCTGGCGGCGCTGGCGGAACGGGGCTGGTCAGCGCTGCGGCGGCGGCCCGGCGGAGGTCCCGAGGAGGCGAGATCACGCTGGCTCGGGCAAAAATGGCGTGCCCCCCTCGAGCGAGCCACTGTCCGTATTGAGGAGGCCGCGACGAGCCTCGAGCAGAGCCTGGCGGGATGGACGGTCGGGGGGTCGGCGTTCCTGGTGATCACAGGCGTGCTCGTTTGGCTACTCACGCGCTAGCCCGCGCCGTGTGGCCGTGTCCCCGCCCGTCCGACGCCACCGGACGGGCGAGCATGAGAAAAACGGCACGGGTAGGCTCGCCGGTGTCCGCCGCTGACCTCCGCCGCCGTCGTGCCTGCTGTCGGCGGTGTGACGCCCGGCGGACGCGGCTACCTGTGCCCCCGGCCGTCTCGCATTGGACTCCCGACGCCAAGCTCCGGGCCGGACGGACCTACTTCGAGCCCGGCGGCGGCATCAACATCGCGCGCGCGCTCAGGCGGCTCGGAGAGCGGGCCCGTGCGCTGTGGCTTTGCAGCGGCACCGACGGGCAGCGGCTCGGCGCGTTGCTCGACGCCGAGGGCATTGAACACGAGCCGGTCCTGATCGCCGACGAGCGTGCCACGGGCGGGCTGTCCTGAATCACGGTGTGCGGCCCCGAGGACGCGGTCGTCCTGGTACGAGCCGCAGATCCACCGTCGTTCCTAGTGTTCGGCCAGCGCTTCGAACTCATCCTTGTCAGAGAGTGCTGCAAACCGACGACCGCTGGCCAAGAGTGAGCGCGGAGGTCCGAACTGCGGCGCACGCGGCGTCGACAGGGACCACGAGCACGTCGAACGGGAGACGGTTGAGAAGCCGCTGGACGGCATCCCCGAGGACGCGAGATCACGTCGGCTTGCACAGCAGTGGCGTGTCTCCGTCAAGCGGGGCCAGCGCCAGCGAGCGGGGCGTGACCAGCAGATCCCGTGCAGGCGAGCGCGGCAAATTCGCTTGCTCGTCTCATTAGGGCAGGCTCCGCCGCACGCGATTCGCCGCCGCGGATGCGGATAGCGATACGCCCGATGGGACAACGATCTGCAAGCCATGCCCGTGTGAGCGCCTCGGCGGTGGACACCTCTGCAGCTCGATCCGCGCGCGCCGTCACCGGTCGATCCGATGCTGCAGACTCATCGAGTACTTGCGCCACGTGGACGAACACTAGTGCCCGCCCCATCACGGTCGCCAGCGACTGCGCTACCGCCACGGCACCGACGCTTGCCACTGTCGGCGTGAGCGCTACGAGGATGGGCCCATCACCCAGCTGCTCGGCCTCGACGTCTGGGGGTACGATGAAGGTCGGCGCTGTAAGCCGCTGCAACAGCCGCCGGGCGACGCTTCCGAGTCGGATCAGCTCCGTGCCTGCACCGGGCGCTCGACGGCCGACGATGAGCCCGTACGCCGCCTCGACTCCTCGACTACTTCGATCCCGGCGAAGGCCGCGCGCGCCCCCACTCGCTCGACCGCTCGCTCCGCCGCGAACAGCTCGAGGATGCGCGTCGGACTGGCGCCTTGACCGAGCTCAGCGAACGCCTCGTGATGGGCCACGTGAACTCCGAACAGCACCGCGGTTCCCTGCGTCTGCCCGTGCAGCCACGCCCCGAGGCGGGCTGCCCCGTCGCTACGCTCGTCAAGCTCAAGTCCGACGATCCGACGATCCATTTCTGCATGTTTGGCATCATTGAACGATGGCACCCCGCCCGTAGGTTCCGCCAGCGGTCTCGGACGATTCGGCGCAGCTCAGCGGATGAGCCCGCCTTCGGACGTGTGGCCCGTGGGCTGCGCCGCCAGGCGACGGGCCGCCGAGGTCTAAAGGAAGCGGGCCGATGCGCGATCTATCTGCGCGCAGGTTCGGTCGAACCGGGCATGCCGGTGACGGGGGCTCCCAACGATTTGTCTTTGATCGCCTGACTTCGCCGCTCGACGGCGTCCTCGGCCTCTCGCTCGTCGTGCTGCTGCTGGCCGTCGGTCGCTGCAGCGTCGTCGCCCGCATGCGGCGGCGACGGCGGCATCTTGTCTTTGGACGTTTGATTCGGCCGCTCCGTATTCATGACAGTCGAACTCCTGGCGGACGATCAATCAACCGCGTTTTTACCATAACACGCAGGGACGGGCTGGCATGCAGCCTCGGGCAATCAGGCGCACAGCGATCTGGCACCCGACGCTGGCGTACTCGGCGAAGGCCGAGCCCGGCGCTCGGCTCGCCCGGCGCGCTGCGCGAGCGCCACGAGCCGCGCGGATGATCACGCTCCATGGTTTCGGCCGTGTCCAAGGCTGAGGCCGCATGCCATATCCGTCCCGCTGTGTCATCGTGAAGCGCGGTCGAGTGTTCGTTCGTCAGGATCTCAATCAGCATGAATACGAATCGACGGAACCAAACTTCCAAGGACGGGCCATCGCCGCCCGACGCGGAGACGATGAAACGGTCGAGGACGCCATTGAACGGCGAAACTAGGCGATCGGCGATCAAGGACAAGTCGCTGGGAGCTCCAGTCACCGGCATGGCTGGTGCGGTCAAGCCTGCCCGTAGGTAGACCGCGCGTCGGCATTTTCTTTCTTCGCGACGCCTCGACTGCGTGATGAGCCCCAAGCGCCACTTCCAAGCAAGGGAGGTGAGCGTGGACGTTGACGTAGTGCAGGACGCGCTGGACGCGAACGACCTGGCGAAGGCCCAGGAGTGGCTGAACCGGCACGCGCCTCATGAGGTCGCAGCCGAGCTGCAGCGGCTGGACCCCGTGCCCACGGCCGTGGCCTTCCGGTTGCTGGACAAAGACCAGGCGCTGGAGGTCTTTGAGGAGTTGGACCCCCACTCCCAGCAGACGATCCTGGAGGGCCTGCGCGACGAGGCGTTCTACGATCTGGTGGAATCGCTGGAGCCCGACGACCGGGCGCGGGTGGTTCAAGAGGCACCCGCGAAGATAGCCCACCGAGTCCTCGCCGGGCTGAGCCCGGCCGAGCGGCAGATGACCGCAGCCCTGCTGGGCTACCCCGAAGGGTCTGTCGGCCGGTACATGACGCCGGAGATGGTCGTGCTGCGGCGTGGCCTAACCGCGGCGGCGGCGCTGGACGTCGTGCGCGCCGAGGGCAGGGACGCCGAGACGATCTACGTGCTGCCGCTCGTGGACGACCACCGCCGCTTGGTTGGGGTGACCACTCTGCGCGAGCTGGTGCTGTCGGCGGCGGACACGGTGGTCGATATGATCTCCGAGGAGGCACCGCGGGCGCAGGCGACCGACGACGCGGAGTCGGCGGCCCGCCTGATGCAGGAGGCCAACCTGCTGGCGTTGATCGTGGTCGACAGCGAGGAGCGGGTGGTGGGGCTGCTCACGATCGACGACGCGGTCGAGCTGATCGAGGCGGCCGACACCGAGGATGTCGCCCGGCAGGCAGGAGCGTCGCCATTGAGGGGTCACTACCTGACCGCCAGCGTCCTCCAGGTCGCCCGCAGCCGGGCGACTTGGCTCCTGCTGTTGCTGGTCGCGGCGACCCTGACGGTCAACGTGCTGCAGTACTTCGAGGACACCCTGGCGCGGGTGACCGCACTGGCGCTGTTCGTGCCGCTGCTGATCGGCACCGGCGGCAACGCCGGCGCTCAGTCGGCGACGGCGGTGGTGAGGGCGCTGGCGGTCGGCGAGGTCCGCGGACGCGACGTGTTCCGGGTCGTCTGGCGGGAGTCCCGGGTCGGGCTGGGGCTGGGCCTGGTCCTGGCGGTGCTGGCGCTGGCAATCGGCGCGCTGCTGGTCGAGTGGCGGGTGGCCGCAACCTTGGCCGGCTCGCTGGTAGCGATCTGCGTGTGGGCGTCGGTGGTGGGAGCGGTTATGCCGCTGCTCGCCCGCCGCCTGGGCATTGACCCGGCCGTGATCTCCGCGCCCTTGGTCACCACCCTGGTGGACGCTACTGGCCTGATTATCTATTTCACGATGGCCCACCTGATCCTGCCGCTGTAACCCGGCTGGTGGGCCACAGGTTCATTTGCTCGTGCTCGACAATCGGGCTCGATGAAGTCCCGCATACATGATGAGGTGGGTGATGGGCCCATCCTCGTAGCGTCGGCGCATGAAGCGCGGCAAGACGTCGGAACCGGAGCTGTTATCTGAGCGGCATCATCGCCCTCGTGCTGTTCAACCCCTCGGCGCGGCCTCCTCGGTCGCTGCTTCCTCGGCGCCGTCGCGACCGTGCTCGAAGAACGGCCGCAGCAGGTGCGTGAGCTCGACCGGGATCACGAGCTTGGTCGCCGGCTGGGCCCCGAGCGACTTGAGCGCCTCGAGGTATTGCAGGCTCATCGTCTTGCGATCGATCGTCCGCGCCACCGCGAAGATTTTTTCGAGCGCCAGCGCGAACCCCTCGGCGCGGAGGATCGTCGCCTGCCGGTCGCCCTCGGCGAGCAGCACCGCCGCCTGCCGTTGCCCGTCGGCGACCCGCACCTCGGCGTCGCGCCGGCCGTCGGCCTCCGTGACCATCGCCCGCCGCGAGCGCTCGGCGGACATCTGGCGGGTCATCGCCGCCAGGATCTCCTGCGGCGGCGTGATCTCGCGGATCTCCACCGCCGTCACCTTGATCCCCCATCGATTGGTCACCTCGTCGAGCTTGTCGCGCAGGGCGGCGTTGATCTCCTCGCGCTTGGCCAGCACGTCGTCGAGCATCATGTTGCCGACCACGGCGCGCAGCGTGGTGATCGCTATCCCGCGCGACGCACCCTCGTCGTCGGCCACGTTGAGCACGCTCGGCATGACGTCGACGATCTTGCTGTACACCAGGAAGTCGATCGAAAGGTGCGCATTGTCCTTGGTGATGGTCGTCTGCGGCGGGACGTCGAAGAAGGTCTCGCGCAAGTCGACGCGCACGCCGCGGTCGACCAAGGGGATCAGCAGCACCAGGCCAGGACCCCTCGCGCCGAGCGCCCGGCCGAGCCGGAACACCACCAGCCGCTGGTACTCGGGGACGACGCGAATCGCCATCCCGAGGACGAGCAGCACGACCAGCACCACCAGGCCGACCAGGATCAGGTTCAGCAAATTACTCGGCATCGGAGCTCTCCCGGTCCGACGGCGCCTGCCGGTCCACCTCGAGGACCACGCCCTTCACGTTGACGACCACTACCGGTTCGCCGCGGCGGATCGGCGAACCGACCGCGCGGGCGCTCCACGACTCGCGATCGATCTCCACCGTGCCCGCCTGCGCCAGCTCCGAGGTCGCCGTCCCGGTGCGGCCGCGCAGCGCGTGGACACCGGTTCTCACCCGCGCCCGGCGGGACTGCAGCACCGCCCGCAGCACCACGAACAGGAGAGTCCCGATCGCCGCCGCCATCACTGCCAGCAGCCACGGGCTCACCTGCATCGACGAGACCGCTCCCGGCGGCCGGTAGAGGATCAGCGAGCCCAGCAAGAACGCCGCCATCCCCGCCACGCCCAGCGCACCGAAGCCCTCCACGTGGAGCTCGCCGATCATCAGCCCCAGGCCGGCGAGCACGAGGACGAGCCCGCCCCAGGACAGCGGGAGGTTGCCGAACGCCAGGAGCGCCAGGACCAACGACAGCCCGCCGACGAGACCGGGGACGACCATCCCGGGGTTGTAGAGCTCGGCGACCAGCCCGACCATCCCGAGGATGAAGAGCAGGTAGGCGATGTTCGGGTCGGTGAGGACGTGCAGGATCCGCTCGGTTGGGTGCATCGGCGTCGCCGTCACCTCGGCGCCGACGGTGCGGAGGGCCACCGGGCCGCGCGCCGTCTCGACCACGCGCCCGTCGAGCGCGCCCAGCAGGGCGTCCAGATCGGCCGCGACGACGTCGATCACACCGCGCTCGAGCGCCTCCGCGGCGGTGACAGATGCGCTCTCGCGGACCGCGGACTCTGCCCAGGCGACGTTGCGGCCTCGCGTTTGCGCCAAGGCACGCGCCAGCGCGGCCGCGTCATGGACCGCCTTGTCGATCGTCGCGTCGTCCGTCCCGCCCACGCCGCCGAGGCTCACCGGGTGCGCCGCGCCGATGTTGGTGCCCGGGGCCATCGCCGCCACGTGCGCCGCGAGGGCGATGAACATTCCCGCCGAGGCCGCCCGCGCGCCCGCGGGTGCCACGTACACCGCCACCGGGACCGGCGAAGCCAGGATGGCCCTGGTCATCTGGCGCATCGATGGGTCGAGGCCCCCGGGCGTGTCGAGTCGGACCACGACCAGCGCGACGCCGTCGGTCGGCGCGGAGGTCAGCGCTCGCTCGAGATAGCGGGCGGTCAGCGGGTTGATTCCGCCATCGATCTCGAGCAGCCGGATATCCTCACCTCGCGCTTCGCCCGTCAGCAGCAGGCCCGCCGCCAGGACGACCCCGCCGACGAGGCGGTGGAGGAAACAGCCCATCGCCGGTGAGGCTGGGCCGATCGCACCGCACCGCAATGCGCCCACGGCATCGTCGACTGCTGCGTCGTCGGGGCGGGGTTGGGCCTGCTGGTCGGCGCGGCGGTCCGGTGCCGGCGCAGCGAACCCTGGAGGCGTGCGCGGTCTGGTTGCGGCCGATCGCTACACGCGCTCGCCGACAAGCTCTGCCTCTGCCCGATCGAACGCAGCTGGACGGCCCCTGCCGCGGTCCTCGTGCTCGTCGTCATGGCACTTGCGGTATAAAGATGGCGCGAGCGCGGCGGGAGGCAAAGATTTGCCGGCGTGGGTAGCGAGTCCTCGAGCGCTCAGTCCGCTCCGGGAATCGAGCGAGCCGGAGAGCAGCGTGGCGAGCACCTTTGTCTTCGGCGCCTCTCCGGCGCTGCTCGTCGCTCAACACACCGGGCTCGGCGACGGGAGCGCGATGTACCGCCGCGGGCAGCGATGCGAGCAACGCAGCGCCCTGGAACCAGCCGACGCGGCCGCGAGCCGGCGCAAACACAGGACTCGCCGCGGGGACGATGGAGATCGTCCGCAACGTCTGCCAAGGCGTTCTGCAGTCGTCACCCAAGGGCGAGGAAGGGACGATTCCGCTCACTCCTCGGCTGGCAGCTGCGCTCAAGGAGCTGAAGGAGGAGAGCGACCACGCGTTCGTCCTCGGACGAGGCGCGGTTGAGTTCCCGAGCGATCGCGCGCTCGGGAAGCGGGTCCTCAGGATGCAGCGGGATGCCGGACTGCGGCAGCACGGCCCCCACCGGATCCGTCACAGCCGCCTCACCCACCTGGCGGAGAGGGGGCGTCAAGCCGGTGGCCCTCCAGGCCCTGGCAAGGCACGAGTCGCTCAAGACGACGATGAGCTACTACCTGCACCCGGACAAGCGGAAGCTCGCCGGCGAGGCGGTGGCCGAGATCGCGAACATGACAGGCCATCCCGTCCCTCCGGCGCCCTCGGCGCGGTTTGGAAACAGCATGGAAGCGAAACGGAAAAAGTACCGTATCGTCCTTGCAGCGTAGATCTGGCGACGAATTCGTATTCGCGGCCGACCCCTCCCCGGACCCCGGCACGGCTGCAGCCGTGAGAGGCCGACCCGTCGTCGTGAGCTCCGCTGCTCGACATCCGCTGGACATGGTCATGAGCGCCTGTTGGACGGCCAGGGCTGGCCGTCCAACAGGGCCATCTCGCTTCATTTACGGCGTGCCATTCTCCTGCGACGGCGCGCCGGGCTCGACGCCGCGACACCCGACTGTCCGTGATCCCCGCTCGCCCGGTCACGCAGGGGGGAAAGGTGGTGAGAACTTCGACCTCGAAGGGCGATCGCTGCTGGGAGCCGACATTCCGACCCAGAGACGCGAGCCCGAGCCGACCTCGCACACGCAACGAGCTCGAGCTCGAGCTCGAGCTCGAGCCTTTTCACCCGGCGACAAGCGGGGCCACGACGCTCTCCACGGGCGGACGGGAGGCGGCGCAGTGGGACGCAGCCGGGGGCCCCATGCCTCGCGCGCAGACGCCGGGCCAATCGACGGACACGCTCAAGCAAAGCATCGGCGGCGAGCACGTGGCATGGCAGGTCCGGCGTCGCGACGGGACCCGCTGCGCCGCCTCCCGTCCGCCCCACGACGATCGCCGCGGCCCCGCCCCGCGAAGCCACGACGATCAACGCGTCCCGAAGAAGCCACGACGATCGCCGCGCTCCCGAAGAACCCACGACGATCGCCGCTTCAAGCCGTCCGATCAGCGAGACAGGTAGGGATAGCTCTGCAGCACCCCGAGCAGCCACGACTCGCCGAGCGTCGTCTCGACCGCGAGGTGGCGGTCGCGGAGCCAGCGGATCATGCGCTCGACGTCGAAGTCCATCGCGGACAGCACGTCCTCGCAGGTCGCGCCCATCTTGATCTCGAACGTCAAGTTCTCGCCGAGTTCGACGCGTTCGCTGCCTGGCAGGACCATGTCGTCGTCGGGGTTGCGGAGGATGACCTCGTGGCAGCGGGCGAACAGGTTGTGCACGTTGGCCAGGCTGTCCTGGTACGCGCCGGTCATGAAGAACCCGAGGTAGTATTTCTCGTCGGAGCCGCGGCGCTCGTGGAGCGGCAGGTACGGCATGTTCTCGTCGGGGTGGGCGAACGTCTCGACGCAGCCGTCGCTGTCGCAGGTGATGTCGACGATCTGCGCGTTGATCGTCGGCTTCTCGCCGTGGCGGGACAGCGGCGCCGCGGGGAACACCTGGTCGATGCTCCACGCGTCGGGGATGCTCTGGAAGATCGAGAAGTTGACCAGGTATTTCTGGTGGGCCTTGCCGAGGAAGTCGACGATCTCCTCCGGCGGGTGCGGCATGGGTTCGACGATCTTCTCGACCTTGTTGCGGATCCGTCCGAACAGGCCCTCGGCGCTGGCGCGGTCCTGCAGGCTCAGGTAGCCGCGGGAGAACAGCTGCAGGCACTCGTCGCGGTAGTCGATCGCGTCGTGGAAGTACTCCTCGACGTTCTTGATGTTGAGGCTCTCGAGCGTGCTGCGCAGCTCGTGGACCAGGCGGTGTTCGTCTTCGCTGGGTTCGGGCACCGGCAGGAGTTCGCCCTGGACCTCGCGGAGGTCGGCGATCGTGACCGCGTGGTTGGCGACGACCACGCGGCCCGACTCGGTGAGCAGCGTCGGCTGGCGGGCTCCGACCTCGCGGCAGGCCTCGATCACCTCGAACACCACCTGCGACGCGTACTCCTCGAGCGAGTAGTTGGCCGACGACGGGTACGACGTGCGGCTGCCGTCGTAGTCGACGCCGATGCCGCCGCCGAGGTCGAGGTAGCGCAGCTGCGGCGCCAGCTGCTGCAGCTCGGCGTAGATGCGGGCGCCCTCGCGGACCGCCGTCTTGATGCGCTTGATCTGGGTGATCTGCGAGCCGATGTGGAAGTGCAGCAGCGACAGGCGCTCGATCGCGCCGGCTTGGGTCAGCTCGCGCACCACCGCCAGCAGTTCGTTGGTCGTCAGGCCGAACTTGCTGCTCTCGCCGCCCGAGCTCTGCCAGCGGCCGCTGCCGCGGCTGTACAGCTTGGCTCGCATGCCGACCTCCGGCTTGGCGGTCCAGTCCTGCTCCTGGTCGACGTCGAGGTAGCGCCGGACCTCGCGCGTCGACTCGAGCACGATGATCACGTGGTGCCCGAGCTCGGCCGCGTGGAACGCCATGCGCATGAACTCGCGGTCCTTGTAGCCGTTGCAGACCAGCAGCGAGCCCTTGAGCGGCGGCTGGGCCATCGCCAGCAGCAGCTCCGGCTTCGAGCCCGCCTCGAGGCCATAGTGGAACTTCTCACGCGCCTTGACGACCGTATCGACCACGCTGCGGCGCTGGTTGACCTTGAGCGGGTACACGCCGATGTGCTTGCCCTCGTAGCTGTTGTCGGCGATCGCCTTGGCGAAGCCGTCCTTCAGCGTGCCCATCTGGTTCTCGATCATCGTCGGGAAGCGCACCACGTAGGGCGTGCGGATGCCGCGGCGCGCCAGCTCTTGCGACAGCGCGAACAGGTCGACCGCCGGCGAGTTCGGCGCCGCGAACACCAGGTGGCCCTCGTTGCTGGCGCGGATGAACGCGCTGCCCCAGCGGTTGATGCCGTAGCGCTTGAACGACGTCTCGACGGCGAGCGCCTGCGCCTGCGCCGAGCGCTTGCTCGCGTCCGGCTCGATGCCCACCGGGACCTCGACCGCCACCGGCGCCGCCGGCTTCACCACTTCTGCTTCCGTCGTCTGGCTCATCTCGCGGGGGATGATGGGTGCGCATCGCCCCCGGCCGCAAGCCCTCCCGGCGATCCTGCCCCCCTGGGGGCCCCGACTCGCCGCGCAGCCCCCGAAAATGCCGCCGCGCCCCGCCGGCCTGGACCCGCCGGGCGTCACCGTTCGCGCCGGTCGCGGCCGGCGGCGCACGCAACCGCCGCCGCAGCCGCCCGCGGTTGCTCGCCCGCGCCTCTGCTATCCTCCCGCCCCGCGCCCGCGGGGCGCTCCAGGAGTCGTCACGGCAATGGCCTCGTATCAGTACATCTACACCATGAAGGACCTGCGCAAGGTCTACCCCGGCGGCAAGGAGGTGCTGAAGGGCATCTGGCTCAGCTTCCTTCCCGGCGCGAAGATCGGCGTGCTCGGCCTCAACGGCTCCGGCAAGTCGACCCTCCTCAAGGTCATGGCCGGCGTCGAGAAGGAGTTCGGCGGCGAGGCGTGGAGCGCCGAGGGCGCCTCGGTCGGCTATCTGCCGCAGGAGCCCGTGCTCGACCCTGCCAAGGACGTCAAGGGCAACATCGAGGAGGCCGTCGCCGGCATGAAGCAGACGCTGGCCCGCTTCGAGGAGGTCAGCATGAAGCTCGGCGAGCCGATGAGCGACGACGAGATGAATCGACTCCTCTCGGAGCAAGCGGAGCTGCAGGACAAGATCGACGCCGGCAACGGCTGGGAGCTCGACCGCACGCTCGAGATCGCCATGGACGCGCTGCGCTGCCCGCCGGGTGACGCCGACGTCACCAAGCTGTCGGGCGGCGAGCGCCGTCGCGTCGCCCTGTGCCGGCTCCTGCTGCAGCGGCCCGACCTGCTGCTGCTCGACGAACCGACCAACCACCTCGACGCCGAGAGCGTCGCCTGGCTCGAGCGATACCTGCAGGACTACCCCGGCACCGTCGTCGCCGTCACCCACGACCGCTACTTCCTCGACAACGTCGCCGGGTGGATCTTGGAGCTCGACCGCGGCTCGGGCATCCCGTGGAAGGGCAACTACTCGTCCTGGCTCGACCAGAAGAAGAAGCGCCTGGCCCAGGAGGAGAAGGCCGAGTCGAACCGCCAGCGCACCCTGCAGCGCGAGCTCGAGTGGGTGCAGATGAGCCCGCGCGCCCGCCAGGCCAAGAGCAAGGCCCGCGTCAAGGCCTACGAGGAGCTGCTGGCGCAGGCGAGCGACAAGCGGGTCGACACCACCGACCTCGTGATCCCCTTCACCAAGCGCCTCGGCACCACCGTGGTCGAGTGCAAGGGCATCAGCAAGGCCTACGGCGACCACCTGCTGTTCGAGGACCTGACCTTCACCCTCCCGCGCGGCGGCATCGTCGGCGTCATCGGCCCCAACGGCGCCGGCAAGACCACTTTGTTCCGCATGATCACCGGCCAGGAGAAGCCGGACGGCGGCAACATCAAGATCGGCGAGACCGTCGACATCGCCTACGTCGACCAGACGCGCGACGCGCTCGACCCCAACAAGACCGTGTGGCAGGAGATCTCCGGCGGCCAGGAGGTTTTGAGCATCGCCGGCCGCGACGTCAACTCGCGCGCCTACGTCAGCAAGTTCAACTTCAACGGCGCCGACCAGCAGAAGAAGGTCGGCGTGCTGTCGGGCGGCGAGCGCAACCGCGTCCACCTGGCCAAGCTGCTCAAGCGCGGCGGCAACCTGCTGCTCCTCGACGAGCCGACCAACGACCTCGACGTCGACACCCTCCGCCACCTCGAGGAGGCGCTGCTGTCCTTCCCCGGCTGCGCCGTCGTCATCAGCCACGACCGCTGGTTCCTCGACCGGATCGCCACCAACATCCTCACCTTCGAGGGCGACTCCAAGGTCACGTGGTTCGAGGGCAACTTCGCCGACTACGAGGCCGACAAGAAGAAGCGCCTCGGCGACGACGCCCTCCAGCCGCACCGGATCCGCTACAAGAAGCTGACCCACTGAGCCGCACCCATCGGGGACATGTCCTCCAGGACATGTCCCCGATGACACTTCTCAGACGAGCCGCGGCATCCGCTCCTGCGCCGCGATCCGCTCCGACAGCACCGCCGTCAGCACCGCCCGCACCGCCGGCGTCTCGAGCCCGCGCAGGTGGCCGAGCAGCGACTCCATGTGCACCTGAAAGCCGCAGCGCGTCACCTCGACGGGCGTCAGCGGGCACTGCAGCTCGCCGCGGTGGAGCAGCGCGAGCAGCCGCTTGAGGTCTTCGGTCGGGACGCGGACGAGTGCGCTCTGCAGCATGGCCGGGGCATAGCCCCTCGCCCGCCGGCGGGCAAGCGCAGCGCGAGCGGCCTCGGCTGCGCCCGAACCGCCCGATCGCTACTTTTTCGGCGGGTCCGGCAGGCGGAACGACCTCACGAAGTCCTCGCCCGCCCCGTGGCAGCCGACGCACACGTCGGGCCGGCCGGCGAAGCGCGGTTGGTCGCTGGCGCCGTCGTACTGCTCCCACGCCCACACGCCGTCCTGCTTGTGCATCACCGCCACCTGCACCAGCGAGCCGCCTTCCATCGCGTCGTAGCCGGCCAGCACCACCGTCGCGCCGTCCGACCACTCGGCCAGCCCCTCCGGCAGCACCATCGCCAGGTCGGCCACCACCACGTCATTGATATAGGTGTCGACGAACCCGCCGTGCGGCGCCACCACCGGCTGGCGTTCCTCGCGGTTTTTCGGCCGCGCCCACGCCGTGTAGTCGCCGGCCTCGGCCAGCAGCGTCGGCGCCTCGGACACCGGCTGCAGCGGCTCCTCGCAGCCCGCGAGGGCGACCCCCAGGAGCCCGGGGGCGACCACGGCGGCGATCGCGGCGCCTTGGCGCGTCGACATCGCCGACACCATAACACCCTTTGCGGCTACGATCCGCGCCCCCGTGCCGAGAAACCCCATCACCGCCCGCGCGCTGGCCGTCACGACCTTGCGGCAGATCGATCAACGCCGCGGCTTCAGCAACCGGATCCTGGCCGAGCAGCTCGAGCGCCACCCCGACCTCGAGCGGCGCGAGCGCGGCCTCACCACGACCCTCGTGTACGGCGTGCTGCGCCACTGCGGCCGCCTCGACGCCCTGATCGACGCCGCCGCCGCGCGCCCGAAGAACCTCAGCGCCCGCGCGCGGGAGATCGCCCGCGTCGCCGCCTTCGAGCTGCGCGAGCTCCAGCACCCGCCGCACGCCGCGATCTCCCAGGCCCTCGGCCTCGCCACCGCCCTCGACCCGAGCGGCGCCCTGGCCCGCCCGATCCACGCGATCCTCGCCGCCATCGACCGCGACGGCGCCGCCATCGACGCCCGCCTCGCCGCCGGCAAGCCGCTCGACGTCCTCGCCAACCGCTGGTCGATCCCCCGCTGGCTGGCCGGCCGCTGGCTCGCCACCCTCGGCCCCGACGTCGCCCTCGCCCGCGCCCGCGCCCTCGCCAGCCCGCCCGCCGTCGAGCTCCGGGTCGACCTGTCCCGAACGACAGCCGAGGAGGTCGCCGCCGCCCTGCGCGAGGCCGACCCCAGGGCCGTCGTCGAGGTGATCGCCGACCAGCCGCAGGCCCTGCGCGTGCGCGGCGGCGGCGAGCTGGTGCGCCACCCGCTGTACGAGCGCGGCCTGTTCGCGATCCAGGCCCTGGGGGCGCAGCGGGCGGCCCTGGCTCTCGCGCCATGTCCTGGAGAACATGTCCTCGACGCCTGCGCCGGCATGGGCACCAAGTCGCTGCAGCTGGCCGAGCTGATGCGCCGCCGCGGCCGCCTGGTCGCCGCCGACGCCAGCGAGCTGCGCCTCGGCGAGCACGCCGGTCTGCGCCGCCGCGGCGAGCTCGACGCGCCCGGGCTCGAGTTCTCCTCGGTGGTCGCCGACCTCGCCGCCCCCGAGCCGCAGCCCGGCGTCGACGAGGCGACCTACGACGCCGTCCTGCTCGACGCCCCCTGCACCGGCCTCGGCAACCTGGCCCGCCACCCCGAGCTGCGCGCGACCGTGCAGTACGACGACATCGCCGCCTGCGCCGCCCTCCAGCGCCGCCTGCTCGACCGCTGCCGCGCCCGCGTGCGCCCCGGCGGCCGCCTGGTCTACGCCGTCTGCAGCCTAGAGCCCGAGGAGGGCCCGCTGCTGGTCCGCGCCGCCTGCGACGCCGGCCTGTTCACGCGCGAGCACGAGGAGACCTGGACCCCCGAGACGCACCACACCGACGGCTTCTACCTGGCCCGCCTGCGCCCGACCTGAGCCGCGCGACTTCGGCAACCGACCGCGTCGCCGAAATCACCATCCGCAGCGCTCACTCGAGCTCACTCTGTCTTTCGCAGCATGTTCGTCAAGACAGGTCCTCGGCGCCCTGTCCTCGACGACATGGCCTTTATTAAAGCGGCTCCTCTTACCGCTCCGCCGGGTCCGCCCCGCCGGCCGGGGCCGGGGCGACGCCGCCGAGCATCCCCTGCAGCTTGGCCACGTTGGGGTCGTCGGGGGCGGCCTCGATGAACTTGCGGGCGTGGTGCTGGGCCTCGTCCTTGACCCCCGCCTCCCACGTCAGCACCGCCAGGTTGAAGCGGGCCGGGTTGTAGTTCGGGTCGGCCTTCAGGGCCGCCAGGTAGCGGCTGCGGGCGTTGTTGTACTTGCCGCGCTTCTGCGCCACGAGCCCGAGGTTGTAGAGGACCAGCGCGTCGCCGCCGTCGGCCGCGAGCGGCTCGAGCAGGCGGGTCGCCTCGTCGAGGTCCTCGCGGAGGATCGCCAGCTTGGCCGCGAGCAGCTTGGCGTCGCGGCCGGCCCCGCCGGCGATCGCCTGTTCGACGGCGATGCGGGCCTCCTCGTGGCGACCCGCCGCCTCCAGCTCGAGCGCCTCCCGGTACTGGCGCTCGGCCTCCGGCGACGCGGCCGGCTCGGCCGCCGGGGCCTCGGAGGCCGGGCGCGCGGGCGGGGCGGCCGGAGCCGAGCCGTCGCAGGCCACGGGCAACGCGAGCAGGAGCGGGAGCACGACACGGCGCAGACAGGGCTTCATCCAGGACCTCGGTGGGCCCCGCTGTCTTATCATTAAATAGGCGGCCTGCCCTCGCCCATCGACTCGCGAGCGCCCGCGCGATCTCCGCCGTCCCCCTATCCCACCCCGACCGCCGCGCGCCGGCGCTCCACGACCTGTTCTTTCAGTCCTATCGAATGAGACGTCCGCGTCCTCGCTCGCGGAATGCATACATGTCTCTCGGGACATACGCATAAGCAGCCGTGCAGCGGCCGTCGCACCCGCTCGCGCGAAACTGTGCCTTGTCGGCCCGCGACGGCTCGTGATATTTTCGGCGAAATCGCGTCGACCGCCGCGATGCATGGATCGGGGGTGAACATGCGCCGAACCGCGCGTTCGCGCAGGTGTGGGGCTGTTTTGGGTTTGCTGTGTGCCGCGACCTTGGCGGCGAATGGTTGCGCCGACGACACCACCGCCGGCACCGACTCCATTGGTGGTAGCGAGAGCGAGTCGACCGATACCGCCGGTCCGTCTCCGACCACCGATTCGCCGACGTCTCCGCCCACCACCGACACGCCCACCACCACCAATCCGGTGACGTCCACCGATTCGACGACCACCGACCTCCCCACCACCACCGTCGAGCCCACCACCGACACGTCGACCACCACCACCACGGGCGACACCGACACCACGGCGACCACCACCACCACGGACACCGACTCGACCACCGGCGATCCCCTCGTCGGCCGCTCGATCACCCAGACCGTCAACAGCGGCACCGTCGCCTCCAGCCCCAACTTCCGCATGGTCTTCACCCTGGGCCAGCCCACCCAGAATCAGGGCATCTACACCTCCGCCAACTTTCGCCTCCAGGGCGGCCTCATCGGCGCCAACGGGAACCCTCCATGACAACCTGGGCTCGCTCCTCTATCAAAAAGTGGTGGCTCGGCGCCGTGCTCGCGTCCGCCTGGATGCTCCCGTTCGACGCCAGTGCCCTCGCCGTACCGGCCCTCGTCACCCACCAGGGCCGCCTCTTCGACGCCAACGGCGGGCCCGTCACCGGAACCCAGGACCTCACCTTCGCCATCTACGACGCCGAGGTCGACGGCAACGAGATCTGGTCCGAGACCATCACCGTCGACTTCGACGAGGGTTTCTTCTCCGTCCGCCTCGGCGAGCAATTGGTCCTCGACGAGCTCGTCTTCGACGGCTCCACCCGCTGGCTCGGCATCACCGTCGGCGCTGACCCGGAGATGACCCCCCGCGCCGCCATCGTCAGCGTCCCCTATGCCATGTTCGCCGGCGACGTCCGCGGCGAGATCAACCCCACCAATGTCAACATCCAGGGCTTCGGCCAGGTCATCAACGAGAACGGTCAGTGGGTCGGCGATCCTTCAGGATTGATCGGCCCCGCCGGCCCGCCCGGACCTGCCGGCCCCGCCGGTCCTGCCGGCCCCGATGGAGCTGCCGGCCCCGAAGGCCCTGCGGGCCCCGCCGGCCCTGCCGGGCCCGAGGGTCCCGAAGGCCCGGCCGGCCCCGCTGGCGCCGATGGCCCGGCCGGTCCCGCCGGTCCCGCCGGCCCTGCGGGCCCTGAAGGCCCGGCCGGTCCCGCCGGCGCCGACGGCCCTGCTGGCCCTGCCGGCCCTGCCGGCCCTGCCGGCCCCGACGGCCCCGCCGGTCCTCAAGGCCCACAAGGCGATATCGGCCCCGCCGGCCCGCAAGGCCCGCAAGGCGATATCGGCCCCGCCGGCCCGCAAGGCCCGCAAGGCGATATCGGCCCCGCCGGTCCTCAAGGCCCGCAAGGCGATATCGGCCCCGCCGGTCCTCAAGGCCCACAAGGCGACATCGGCCCCGCCGGCCCTCAAGGCCCACAAGGCGATATCGGCCCCGCCGGTCCGCAAGGCCCACAAGGCGATGCCGGCCCTGCCGGTCCGCAAGGCCCACAAGGCGATGCCGGCCCCGCCGGTCCTCAAGGCCCGCAAGGCGATGCCGGCCCCGCCGGCCCGCAAGGCTCCGACGGACCTGCCGGCCCCGCCGGTCCCGCCGGCCCTGCCGGCCCCGCAGGTCCCGCTGGCGCACAAGGTCCTCAGGGCCCGATTGGCCCGATCGGTCCGATGGGCCCCGCCGGTCCTGCCGGCGCCGTTGGTCCTGCCGGCCCTGCCGGCCCTGCCGGCCCCCAGGGCCCGCAAGGCGCCACCGGTGCGCAAGGTCCCCAGGGACCGCAGGGTCCGCAAGGTCCGCAAGGCGTTCCCGGCCCCAGCAGCGTGCCCGCCTGCCCCACCGTGAACTTCGCCAATCAGATGGCCTCGGTGAACACCACCCGCTCGCTGCTGTGCGTGTACCACGAGAACTTCGGCACCAACTGGAACCTGTCCGCGAGCGACTGTTACAACTTCTACGGCGGCGCTCACCTGTGCCGCCACGAGGAGATCCGTCGCGCCTGCATCGCCGGCAACGGATTCGTCCCGATCATCGACTCGTGGCTCGCCGACCGCGTCGACGACGACGACGCCATGTTCGTCAACATCGCCGACTGCAACAACTTCGACGGCCAGACGGGGGTCGGCAACGGCATGACCGGCAAGTACTGCTGCTCCGAATGGCCCAAGTACTGACCGTCCGCCCCGGCCGCACGGCCGGGCGGCGACAATGATCGTACATGTCCCGAAGTTCAGACACCATCGCCCGCAGCGGTCGACGGATCGCCGCCTCCCTCGCCGGCAGCGCCGCGCTCCTGCTCGGCGGCTGGTACGCGTTGTCCGGCGCGGAGCCGCAGCCGCCCCCGCCCGCAGCCGAGCCCGAGCTCGCCGTCGCGCTCGGCGTGCGGCCGGCCGACGTCGACCCCGCGCGGCGGACGTTCGACGACTTCGACCCGCGCCCCGACCACGTCGCCGCCTCCCCGCCGCCGATCGAACCTGTCCCCGAGGACATGTTGACCCCCGAGCGCCGGGCCTGGCTGGCCGACCCCGGGCCGCGCTTCGAGGTCGACACGAGCGCCCAGGCGCGGACCGAGGCCGCTCGCGCCGCGGCCACCGCCGAGCTGCAGAGAGCCCTCGACGGCCAGCGAAGCGGGCTCCTGCGCGCCTGCGGCGGCAAGGACTCGCGCGGCGTCTTCCTTCAGGCCACCTTCGGCGCCGACGGCAAGCTGCTCGCGCGCCAGTTCGCCGACAACGGCAGCGCCGCCGCCGTCAGCGAGTGCCTCCAGTCGCAGCCGTTCGCCATGTCGATCCCTCCCCCCGGCGTCGAGCTCACGGTCCGCGGCGTGGTCGCCCCGCCGTGATCGCGTACCTGTCTTCAAGGACACATCGCTCGGACCCGCGCGCAATGCAGACGTCACTCGTCGAGTGACGAATCGAATCGGCGAGCCGGCTCTGCGTAACTACCTGCGCACCGGCCCGCGCGAAACTGTGGCTTGTGGGCGTGCGGCGATTCATGATACCTTCCAAAATCGCCGCGTTCAAAAAGGCGCGACCGATCTTTGGACTGGGGGGTGAACATGCGCCGAACCGCGCGTTCGCGCAGGTGTGGGGCTGTTTTGGATTTGCTGTGTGCCGCGACCTTGGCGGCGAATGGTTGCGCCGACGACACGACCGCCGGCACCGACTCCATTGGTGGTAGCGAGAGCGAGACGACCGATACCGCAGGTCCGTCTCCGACCACCGATTCGCCGACGTCTCCGCCCACCACCGACACCCCCACCACCACCAATCCGGTGACGTCCACCGATTCGACGACCACCGACCTCCCCACCACCACCGTCGAGCCGACCACCGACACGTCGACCACCACGACCACGGGCGACACCGACACCACGGCGACCACCACCACCACGGACACCGACTCGACCACCGGCGATCCCCTCGTCGGCCGCTCGATCACCCAGACCGTCAACAGCGGCACCGTCGCCTCCAGCCCCAACTTCCGCATGGTCTTCACCCTGGGCCAGCCCACCCAGAATCAGGGCATCTACACCTCCGCCAACTTTCGCCTCCAGGGCGGCCTCATCGGCGCCAACGGGAACCCTCCATGACAACCAGGGCTCGCTTCATTAAAAAGTGGTGGCTCGGCGCCGTGCTCGCGTCGGCCTGGATGCTCCCGTTCGACGCCAGCGCCCTCGCCGTACCGGCCCTCGTCACCCATCAGGGCCGCCTCTTCGACGCCAACGGTGGGCCCGTCACCGGAACCCAGGACCTCACCTTCGCCATCTACGACGCCGAGGTCGACGGCAACGAGATCTGGTCCGAGACCATCACCGTCGACTTCGACGAGGGCTTCTTCTCCGTCAGGCTCGGCGAACAATTGGTGCTCGACGAGCTCGTCTTCGACGGCTCCACCCGCTGGCTCGGCATCACCGTCGGCGCAGACCCGGAGATGACCCCCCGCGCCGCCATCGTCAGCGTCCCCTATGCCATGTTCGCCGGCGACGTCCGCGGTGAGATCAACCCCACCAATGTCAACATCCAGGGCTTCGGCCAGGTCATCAACGAGAACGGTCAGTGGGTCGGCGATCCTTCAGGATTGATCGGTCCCGCCGGCCCGCCCGGACCTGCCGGCCCCGCCGGCCCCGCCGGCGCCGATGGAGCTGCCGGTCCTGAAGGCCCTGCGGGCCCCGCCGGCCCCGCCGGGCCCGAAGGTCCCGAAGGTCCTGCCGGCCCCGCCGGCGCCGATGGCCCCGCCGGTCCCGCCGGTCCTGCTGGCCCTGCGGGCCCTGAAGGTCCTGCCGGCCCCGCCGGCGCCGATGGCCCGGCCGGTCCCGCCGGTCCTGCTGGCCCTGCGGGCCCTGAAGGCCCGGCCGGCCCCGCCGGCGCCGACGGCCCCGCCGGCCCCGCCGGCCCCGCCGGCCCGCAAGGCCCCCAGGGCGACGCCGGTCCGCAAGGCCCGCAAGGCGACGTCGGCCCCGCGGGCCCGCAAGGCCCCCAGGGCGACGCCGGTCCGCAAGGCCCGCAAGGCGACGTCGGCCCCGCGGGCCCGCAAGGCCCCCAGGGCGACGCCGGTCCGCAAGGCCCGCAAGGCGATGTCGGCCCCGCCGGCCCGCAAGGTCCCATGGGCGAGCCCGGCGCGGTCGGTCCCGCCGGCCCGCAAGGTCCGCAAGGCCCCCAGGGCCCGATCGGCCCGATCGGTCCGATGGGCCCCGCCGGCCCCGTCGGCCCGCAAGGCCCGCAAGGCCCGAAGGGCGACCCCGGCGCGACCGGTGCGATCGGCCCGCAAGGCCCGCAAGGTCCCCAGGGCCCGCAAGGTCCCCAGGGCATTCCTGGCCCCACGAGCATGCCGGCCTGCCCCAACTATCCCGCGGCGCAGTTCCACAGCGTCGTCACGGCGCACTCTCGCCTCTGCGTCTACCGGGACAACGTCGGCACGGGCAACTGGATCTACGGCCAGAACCGCTGCCGCACCGCCTATGGCGGCGCCTACCTCTGTCGTTACGAGCAGGTCCAGCGCGCGTGCGCCACCAACATGCCGCTCGTGCAGGGCGTCCTGATGGGCGACCGCATCGGCGACGACGACATCATCGCCACCAACTCCTTCGACTGCGGCAACTTCGACGAGAACCACGGCTACCAGACGAACTTCAACAGTCGCTACTGCTGCCTCGAGTGGATGACGTACTGAGTCGTCGTTCTCTGCCACGACCTCGATCCGCTCGTGGAATTCGTCGACCGGCCGCTCCCGCGGCCGCGAGGGGTCCCGAGCGCCCGGGCCGCGACCCGGCGAGGGCGGCCCGTACACCCTCGCCGGGATCCGCGCCACCGCCCCATGCGCCCTCCGCACCGCTTGCGAGATCGGCCTCGGCGACGCCCACGCGGCGTCAAGGCCGCCTGTCTCGCCGACATCGACCCCGAGCAGCAGCACGGCGATCTGTCCATCGCCGCCGGATCGATCTATAGCGGCATCATCCTCGGCGCCGCCGCCGAATGACCCGACGTGCCGTCATGAACCAACTGCTCCCCTGCGTCGAGGTCGACGCCAAGGTCCCCGCCACCGCCAGCGTCATCTTCCTCCACGGCCTCGGCGCCGACGGCCACGACTTCGAGCCGGCCGTCCCGCTGTTCAACTTGCCGTGGGCGCGCTTCATCCTCCCGCACGCCCCGTCGCTGCCGGTCACCATCAACGGCGGCTACGTCATGCCCGCCTGGTACGACATCCGCAGCCTCGGCTTCGACCCGCACGCCGGCCCGCGCGAGGACGAGGCGCACATCCGGGCCAGCGCCGAGGCGATCACCCGCCTCATCGCCCGCGAGAACGCCCGCGGAATTCCCAGCGAGCGCATCGTCCTCGGCGGCTTCAGCCAGGGCGGCGCCATGGCCCTCTACACCGGCACGCGCCACCCCGAGACCCTCGCCGGCCTGCTCGTCCTCAGCGGCTACGAGGTCCTGCCCGACCGCCGCGACGAACAGACCCGCGCCAATTTCGACACTCCCGCCCTGTTCTGCCACGGCCGCCTCGACCCCCTGGTCCCCGCGTTCGCCGGCCGCGCCGCCTACGAGGCCGCCCTCCGCCCCGGCCGCGACGTCCGCTGGCACGAGTTCCCCATCCAGCACGAGGTCTCCCCCGCAGAGCTCCAGCTCGCCGCCGGCTGGCTGCACGAGCGCCTGCCCCGTTGAGCATGTTTTTCAAAACATGCCCGTAAGGGCATGGTCTGTCGGACATGGTCCATGAGCCATGCCGACAGGCGAGCCTCATCGGAGGGCGGAGCCGCGGCGTTCGTCGCGAGGCGGACGGTCGCGACGCCGGACCTGCCATGCCGATAGCCGCCCACGCGACGCTCGTCATGTCATCGGAGGGCGAGGCCGCGGCGATCGTCGGGGGGCGGACGGTCGCTACGCCGGACCTGCCATGCCGATAGCCGCCCACGCGACGCGCGTCATGCCATCGAAGGGCGGGGCCGCGGCGATCGCCGTGGGGCGGACGGGAGGCGGCGCAGCGGGTCCCGTCGCGACGCCGGACCTGCCATGCCACGTGCTCGCCGCCGATGCTTTGCCGTGTCCGCCGATCGGATCGGCGTCTGCGCGCGAGGCATGAGGCCCCCGGCTGCTCCCACTGCGCCGCCTCCCGTCCGCCCGTGGAGAGCGTCGTGGGCCCCGCTTGTCGCGGTTGAAGAGAATCGCGGCGGTCCAGGGAGGATGAGGAGCCGGCCCTCCTGTTCCCCGGGCCATCCAGGCCCTGTCCCTTCGGACAGCTCAGAACCGCAGCAGGAGCCCCGCCCCGCCGAGCGCCACCTCGGCGCGCCCGGCCTGCCAGCGGAGGAACGCGCGGCGGCGCAAGATGCCATGCGTGAACAGGCCCCAGCCGACCGCCGCCGTCACCAGGCCGCCGCCGATCAGCGGCACGCCGGCGCGGCGGTCCTCGCCGAACACGTCGCTCGTGCGGGCGGCGATGCCGAGGCCGAGCACCACGAGGCCGAGCGTGCCGACGATCGCGCCGACGATGATGCGCGGCGTCCCGTTCGGCGGCGCAATGTTCGGATCGACCGGCGTCTCGGACACCTCCACCACTGCCGGCATCTGCCCGTTCGGCGGCCCCCAGCTGTGCTCCGCGCCGGGCAGCGGGCGCTGGTAGATCTGCCACGTCCGCGGCCGCGATCGGCCCGGCTCCTGCGGCTCGGCCTCGACCGGCACCGCGCCGCCCGGGGCCGTCACCGGAGCAGCGGGCGCCGCTGCGGCTGGAGCCTCCGGTGCAGGGGCCACGGTCTCGCTCGCGGCCGCATCGGTCGGTGGTGCCGTGGTCGTCGCCGCGCTCTCATCCGTCTTCGTCGCCGCGGACGCGGCACCGGTCGCGGGCGAGCCGAAGTTCGCCGGCGTCGTTGCGGGCGCCGCGTTCGCCTCGACGGGAGCGGCGTACACCAGCGACGGGATCAGCGTCAGCGACACCGTCACGCAGATCTCCCGCGAGCGCGCGAACCTCATGGCGGGCGCATCCTCGCACATCCGTGTCGCGAAGTCGCCCGCGTGCGAGCCCCGCGCCGACTCGGTATGCTGCCCGCGCATGGCGCCGCGCATCAACGGAACCCTCGCCCCACCCGGCTCTCCCTGGTACGAGCGTCTGTTCGCCGACCAGCTCTGCACCGTCATGATCGCCTGCGGCTTCGACGAGTACGGCTCCAACCGCTCGCAGGACGACCTGTTGGAGTCGGGCCTCGTCGCCCGCGGCTTCACGCGCGACGACGTCGGCGCCGGCGCGCGGATCGCTGCCGCCGGGCGCGTCGCGCCCCAGCGCCTCGCCGAGCACTGGATCGCCCGCGCCGCCGCTCACGACGTCGCCGGTCGCCCGGTCGACGTCGTCGTCACGCTCGTGCGCACGGGCGACGGCAGCGCCGGCGGCGACGCGGCCTCGGCCTTCCTCGAGGGCCTCGGGCGCTGCGACGTGGCGATGTACGGCGGCCACGGCCGCTACGGCACCGGCCCCGACTTCGACTACAACTTCACCGCCGACCTCGTCGACGGCAAGGGCGCGATCGAGGCCAGCTTCAGCGAGTACAAGGACCTCGAGGAGTTCCTGGTCGAGCGCGGCCGCACGAACAAGCGCTCGCCGCTGGCCGAGTACCGGGCGCTGGTGGCCAAGGGGCGGCTGCAGATCCGCCGCGTCAACTCCGGCAACATCGTCATCAACCTGCGCAACTATCACACCGCCGAGTTCGGCGCGCACGTGATGGTCGACCAGCTGAAGAGCGACCCCAACATCCGCCGCATGTCGAAGCAGGCGTTCGACAAGCGCTACCGGCTGTGGCTGTTCAACGGCTGCCGCACCAACGACTACTTCTACAACCTGCGCAAGCTCAACCCCAAGGTCAACGCCGGCGGCCTCGACCTCATCGGCACCCGTCGCGTGACGTATTGGAGCATGATCGGCGACACCATGCTGAAGCTGCTCGACGAGCTGCTGCAGCGCCGTAACTTCTCGCAGATCTTGCAAGCACTCCACTCGGTCAACCCCGACAACCCGGGCGACGACGCGAAGGGCCCGAGCCACGTCGCCGACCTCGGCCGCCGCGCCTGAACCTCACGGAGCCGACCATGCCGACCCCCGACTTCGAAAGCCGCGTCCAGGCGTTCGCCGACAACCCCTCGCCCGCAGCCGCCAAGGACCTCGCCGCCGCCCACGACGACCGCGCCTTCGCGGCCCTCGTCCAGGCGATGAACGACTTCATGGAGGGCCCCGACGCCGTCGCCTACCGCGAGGCCGTGCGCACCGCCGCCACCCCCGAGGTCCTCGCCAAGTGGATGGCCGGCGACCTCGAGGCCCGCCGCACCGCCGCCCACGCCCTCAGCGCCCGCTTCGCCGCCCACGTGCCGTTCATCGCCCGGGGCCTGCGCGACGCCGACGACCAGGTCCGCGCCGTGTGCCGCCGGGCTCTTCGGTCATGGACTTCGAGCCCTGAACTAAAGGACCTGTTCCTCGAGGCAGTTCGTCACGACGACCCGCGCGTGCGCCTGCTCGCGGCCGAGGGCCTGGGCAAGCTCGGCGACGCCGCCGACCTGCCGGCGCTGCAGGCGGCCCTCGACGCCGAGCAGGACGACCGGACGCGCGACCGCCTGGCCTGGGCGATCGAGCGCATTGAGGACCAGGCGGCGGACGAGCCGGCCTGAGTGACGCGCAGCACGGCCGGCGAGCGGCCGCACCGACCGGACCCGCGGCGACGCGAGCGTCACACGAGCGGAGGACGCGGACCCTCGGCCGGCACGCATCGCCACGCGGCGGCGTAGCGGTCGGCCCCGCGGGTGTGCTAGCTTCCCGCGCCTCCATTCCAAGCCACATGGCCAGCCGCTCCACCGCCCGCAAGCTCCCCCTCGCCGAACAGGCCGACCGCTTCGCCCTCTACCAGGAGGCGGTCAACGCCCCCGCCGACAACATCGAGTTCATCGAGCGCGTCTACACCGAGATGCGCGGCGTCCGGCCCCGCGTACTGAAGGAGGACTTCTGCGGCACCGCCCTGCTCGCCACCGAGTGGGCCAAGCGCGGCCCGCAGCGCAAGTCGATCGGCGTCGACCTCGACGCCGAGGCGCTCGCCTGGGCCCGCCGCCACAACCTCGGCCCCGCCGGCCCGGGCGTGTCCGGCCGCGTCGAGCTGGTCCACGCCGACGTCCTCGCCCCCAACGACCTCCGCGCCGACGTCGTCTGCGCCCTCAACTTCAGCTACTTCCTGCTGCCCACCCGCCAGCAGCTGCTCGCCTACTTCCGCAACGTCCGCCGCTCGCTGCGCCCGCGCGGCCTGTTCATCCTCGACTGCATCGGCGGCACCGAGGCCGTGGCCGACTACCACGAGCAGCGCGAGTACGACGGCTTCTCGTACATCTGGGACCACCAGGAGTTCAACCCGCTCGACCACACGGCCCGCTGCTCGATCAGCTTCGCGTTCCCCGACGGCTCGCGCATCGAGCCGGCCTTCGCCTACCGCTGGCGGGTGTGGACGCTGCCCGAGCTGCGCGACCTGCTCGACGAGGCCGGCTTCACCGCGCCGCGGGTGTTCTGGGAGTACACCGACGAAGAGGACGGGACCACCGAGTACCGCGAGATCGCCCACGAGCAGAACCAGGAGATCTGGCTGACCTACCTGGTCGCTTCGACATGACCTGAGGGACAGGCCGCAATGACGAACCTGCGCAGCGACAACAACGCCGGCCTCGTGCCCGAGGCCCTGGCCGCGTTGGTCGAGGCGGCGCAGGGCGAGGCGCTGGCCTACGGCGGCGACGACGTCACGCAGCGCGCGAGCGCCAGGGTCGCCGCGCTGTTCGGCGCCGACGCCCGCGCGGCGGTGTTCTTCGTCGCCACCGGCACGGCCGCCAACACGCTCGGCATCGCCTCGCTGACCGAGCCGTGGCAGCGGGTGCTGTGCCACCGCTACAGCCACTACAACGAGGACGAGTCGACCGCGCCCGAGCGGATGACGCTGTGCCGCACGACGCCGATCGACCCCGGCTCCGACCCGACGCGGCTCACCCCCGAAGACCTGATGCCGCACCTGCTCGGCCGCCGCGGCGACGTCCACGAGCCGGCGCCCGGCGTGCTCACGCTGTCGAACCCGACCGAGTTCGGCACCGTCTACGCGCCGGCCGAGCTGGCCGCGCTGTGCCGCGTGGCCCGCCAGCACGGCTACCGCGTCCACGTCGACGGTGCCCGCTTCAGCCAGGCGGTCGCCCACGTCATGCAGACGCAGAGCCTGTCCGAAGAGGCAGCCTGCCGCGCGCTCACCGTCGACGCCGGCGTCGACGCGCTGTCGTTCGGCGGCACCAAGGCCGGCCTGGCGCTCGGCGAGGCCGTGGTGCTGTTCGCCGGCCGCTCCGCCGCGGCCGCCCGCGCCGCCGAGCGCCTGCCGTTCCTGCGCAAGTCGACCGGCCACCTGCTGAGCAAGCACCGCTACGTGTCGGGCCAGTTCAACCGCGTGCTCTCCCACGGCGCGTGGGTCCGCCACGCCGCCCACGCCGCGGCGATGGCCGAGCGCCTCGCCGCCGGCCTGCGCGCCCGCGGCCTCACCCCCGCGTTCGCGCGCGAGTCCAACGCCGTGTTCGTCGACATCCCGACGACCCTCGACCGCCGCCTGCGCAGCCGCGGCCACACGTTCTACCCGTTCGCCACCCCCCTCGGCACGCGCGCCCGCCTGATGTGCAGCTTCGCCACCACGCCCGCCGACATCGACGGCTTCCTCGCCGACATCCCGGTCTGATCGCTCGCGGTCACAGGTCGAGCGCGTCGCGACGCGAGCGTCATCGCAGCCACCGCGGCTCGTCGCCCCCGGACACATGGCCAAGAGTCTTTCGAGACATGCCCCTTTCGACATGTCTCTCCAGTCAGCTCGAAACCGCCCACCTGCGGTCTTCTGCCCTCTCTGATATCTGGAGCCAAGCGCGACACACGCCGTGACGGCTAGAGCCGGAATTGGCGCAGAGGCGTGTTTTGAGGCTCAAAGGTCGCGTCCGGGCTGCGCGCTTGCACGCCTGAGCACGACTCTTCACGCTCGGGGGCGATGGCCATCATCTTCGCCTGCACCGTCGCCGCCCTCGTGTTCGCCGCGCCCGTCGCGCCCGCCACCACGGCTCCCGCGACGGTCACCGCGCCCGCCTCGAAGGTCGCGCCGCCGGCCGCGAAGAATCTGTCCTCAGGGACATCCAGCAAGGCGGCCCCCGGCGCGACCGCGACGCTGCAGCTCGACTGGCGCCAGCGCCTCGCCATCGGCGTCGACGCCATGCAGACCAGCGACCCCGCGCGGCTCGCCCGCCTCGAGCAGCTGCAGCCCGATCGCAAGGTCGACGAGGCCGTGTTCTTCTCGCCCGGCGAGCTGCAGGACCCCAAGGTCGCGCCTGTCCTTTTGCGCAGGCTGCTGCGCAGCGCCGACCCGGTCAAGGTCCGCTGCGCGCTGGTGGAGGCGCTGCCGCTGACCGGCGGGGACTGGCAAGAGGGAGCGGCCGCGCTGATCGGCATCGACGCCTCGCCGCTGGTGCGCAAGCAGCTGGTCCAGGTCATGCGCTACGCGTCCGCCCCGTACAACATCGACGGCCTGCGGCGCGGCTTCAAGGACGAGGACCCCGAGGTCAACATCGCCGCCGCCCGCACCGCCGGGTTCGCGCGCAACGGCGAGGAGCTGTTCCCCGAGCTCTACTCGAGCACCTTCGACTCCGACTGGGACCTGCGCGCCGCCGCCGTGCAGGCGCTCGGCATGCTGCGCCTGCCCAAGTCGCGCGACGTCCTGATCAAGGCCCTCGCCGACGACGAGCGCGAGGTCCGGCTGCAGGCCTTCCTCGCGCTCGAGCAGATCGACCCCGAGGGCATCATCTGGCTGCCCGAGCTCGAGTCGCTGGCGAAAGATCGCAAGAGCCACCGGATCGCGCGCAAGGCCGAGCTCTTGCTGCGCAAGCGGCGAGCCGCCGAGAAGGCCGCGAAGAAGGCCGGCCGCACCGCCGGCCCGGGCACGCCCGAGCCGAGCGCGGCGCCTCGGGCCACCGGCGCCGCCGCGAGCGGCTGAACCAGCCGCGAACCTCGGTGACGCGGCATGAAAGCGATCGGTCAGACCATCCACGGCGGCCCCGAGGTCCTGCACTTCGTCGACGTCCCCGAGCCCGAGCCCGGCCCGCGCGACCTCGTCGTGCGCGTCCACGCCACCGCCACCAACCCCGTCGACACCAAGGTCCGACGCGGCGCCACGGCCGGCGCCGCCGTGGCCGCGCCGCCGCTGATCCTCGGCTGGGACGCCAGCGGTGTCGTCGCCGCGACCGGCAGCGACGTCGAACACTTCCGCGTCGGCGACGAGGTCTACTTCGCCGGCGACGTCACGCGCCCCGGTTCCTACGCCGAGTACGTCGCCGTCGACGAGCGGATCGTCGCCCGTCGCCCCAGGACCCTCTCGCACCGCGACGCCGCCGCGATCCCCCTGACCGCCCTCACCGCCTGGGAGGCGCTCGTCGAGAACATGGGGATCGCCCCCACCGATCGCAGCAGCGAGCACGCGCGGACCTTGCTGGTCGTCGGGGGCGCCGGCGGCGTCGGCTCGATCGCCATCCAGATCGCGCGGCAGGTGTGCGGCCTCCGCGTGATCGCCACCGCCTCGCGGCCCGAGACCGTCGCGTGGTGCGCCCGGCTCGGGGCCGACGCGGTGATCGACCACACGAAGCCGCTCGCCGAGCAGCTGCGGGAGCGCGGCGACGACGGCGTCGATTTCGTGCTCAACACCGTCCAGCCGACGCAGAACCTGCCGCAGGTGCTCGAGGTCGTGCGGCCGTTCGGCCACGTCTGCGGGATCGTCGCCCCGAACGGCCCGCTCGACCTCGGCCCGCTGTTCCGCCGGCGCGGTCACATCTCCTTCGAATACATGTTCGCCCGACCCCTCTTCGGCGCCGCGCCCTCGCGCCAGGGAGCGATCCTCGCGCGGGTCGCCGACCTCCTCGACCAGGGGGTTTTGCTCGGCACGCGCACCGCCACCATGCCGTGGGACCAGGTTCAGGCCGCGCACCGGCTGCTCGAGTCGGGGCGTTCGGTCGGCAAGACCGTGCTGGAAGTCGTCCCGTAGCGCCGCGCGAGTGCGCCGCGCGCCGGCGGACTTGGTCTGAGCCAGATCGTCGGCTCGCCCCCCCTCGCCGGGAGTTCCGGGTATAACCCACGCGTCGCCATGCTCAGTCCACGCATGCCCATCCCGACGGTGGAACAGCTCGGTCCGCGCTTCGCCGACTTCCTCCGCGGACTCAAGCGGCCGCTCATCTTCTTCGACACCGAGACCACCGGCACCGACCCGGCGCTCGATCGCGTGGTCGAAATTTCGATGATCCGCCTCAGCGCCGAGCGCGGGGTCGAGCCGGCCCGCACCTGGAGGATCAACCCCGGCGTGCGGATCCCGATCGAGGCCAGCGAGATCCACGGGATCACCAACGAAGACGTCGCCGACAAGCCGACCTTCGGGCAGATCGCCGAGGAGCTGCTGAGCTACCTCCGCGGCTGCGACCTCGCCGGCTTCAACATCGGCCGCTTCGACGTCCGCGTGCTGCAGACCGAGTTCGCGCGCGTCGGCAAGGCCTTCGACCTGTCGGGCGTGCGCGTCATCGACGCCCAGGTCATCTACCACCAGAAGGAGCCGCGCAACCTCACCGCCGCGATGCGCTTCTACTGCGAGAAGGAGTTCGTCGACGCCCACGGCGCCGAGGCCGACACGATCGCCACGCTCGAGGTGTTCGCCGGCCAGCTCGGCCGCTACGGCGAGCTCGGGCTCGACATCGAGTCGCTGCACGAGGTCTCCAACATCACGAGCGCCGGCTACGTCGACGGCGCGCGCCGCTTCATCTGGCGCGACAACGAGCCGGTGTTCAACTTCGGCCGGCTCAAGGGCAAGTCGCTGCGCTGGGCCGCGAGCGAGCCGACCGAGCGCGCCTACATGCGCTCGATCGTCACCGGCAACTTCGACGAGGACACCAAGGGCATCGTCCGCGACGCGCTGACCGGGCGGATCCGCCTGCGCCCGCGCGAAGGCGAGGGCTAGCGCCGCGACCCTCCTCGCGCCTTGCCAGCCCTGTCGGAGCCCGGCGCGAGGACGACTCGAAATGACCCGGTCGAGGTGCTAGCCGAACGGGCATGTCGTGAGGGGCATGTCGCATCGGACATGCCCTGAATGACATGTCCACATAACCATGCGCGCGCGCGTCCGCGGTCGCGCACGCTCTCACCGTCTCTCGGCTCGCCGGTCACGACGTGCCGGGCTTGTCGCCGTTCTTCTCGAGCGCGTGCTTCTCGATCCCGTTCTTGTCGCCGTTGAGGGCGAAGAAGCGGAGCGAGGGCGTGTCGAGGACCACGGTGGTGCCGGGGGGGACGCTGCGGGTGAGCCACACGTTGCCGCCGATCGTGGAGCCGCGGCCGATCACCGTGTCGCCGCCGAGGATGGTGGCGCCGGCGTAGACGGTGACATCGTCTTCGATGGTGGGGTGGCGCTGGACCCTGCGCCCGGCCTCGCGCGACTTGACGGACAGCGCGCCGAGGGTGACGCCCTGGTACAGCTTCACGCGGTTGCCGATGATCGAGGTCTCGCCGATGACCACGCCGGTGCCGTGGTCGATGAAGAAGCTGCGGCCGATGGTCGCCCCGGGGTGGATGTCGATGCCCGTGCGGCTGTGCAAGATCTCCGCGATCATGCGGGGCAGCAGCGGCACGCGCCGGCAGTACAGGTGGTGAGCGATGCGGTGACCGGCGATCGCCGTCACGCCGGGGTAGCTCATGATGATCTCGGCGTCGCTGCAGGCGGCCGGGTCGCCGGCGAGGGCGGCCTGGACGTCGGCGGCGAGGGCGGCGCGGATCGACGGGATGGCCTGCAGCAGGTCGAGCGCGTGCTCGTGGGCGGCCTCGCCGGTCTCGTCGGCGGGGCGGCCGGCGTGGCTGCAGTCGACGGCGAGCGAGCGGGTGACGACCTGCTCGAGGCGGCGCAAGATCCGGGCGCAGCGGGCTCCGACGAAGTAGCGGACCGTGAGGTCGTCGAGCGGCTCGTAGTTGAAGTACCCCGGGAACACGATCGACAGCACGTCGTCGAGCAGCTCCGACACCTCGCTGCGGGCGGGCAGGTTGTTGCCGTCGATGTGGTTGATGTTCCCGTGGTCGCGGTACGACTCGAGGACCCCCTCGACGACGCTCGCGAGCCGGCGTTCGTGGTCGTTCACGGCGAGAACCATATCCGAGGCGCGGGCGGTCTCCACCGCTCGCGTGGATTTTTGGCGTCGCGCGCGGACCGGGTTTAAGCTGGTGCAGGTTTGCCCGCGTTACCGCTCCACATGCTCGTCCAACAGTTGCTCCTCGGTCGCACGGAGGGGCTGAGCGGGCCGCAGCTCGCGGCTTTCTTGTCCGGCTGGACGAGCGTCCTCGAGTTGTTGCGGCGCCCTGAGCTCTGCGTGCCCGACGCCGCACCGGAGGTGCACGAGGCGTTGCGTTCGCTCGCGGAGCAGATCGAGCGCGCGCAAGCGGAGATCTTGAGCGACGACGACGACTCGGACCTCTGAGGTCGGCGGCGAGCTTGTGAATCAGCCAGCGCGTGTCTGAGCGTTGATCGGGCGGGGTCGCGCGGCGCGTTGCGCGGATCGACACCTCGCAAGTCCAGCGCCCCGGCCTTCGAACTCGAGCCGAACCGTTGTTCAGGCTCACTCAACTTGCAGCGAAGTAAAACTGCTTTTTCGGACGTCGCCGAACCGGATTTGGGCGGTTCCGCGCCGGGTCGAGAGTCGACCAAATCTCCTAAACGGCGGTCGACTTCGGGATGTTTTCGCCCATTCTGGCAAAAAATACACTCCTGCCGACTGTCCTCGCGGCCGAGTAAAACTCCCGAAACGATATCCACACCGTAGGTTCGGGTAAAAACTTGGAGAGATCGCCCGTGAGATCTCCCGCCCCTCTACGCGCCCTTTCACGGCCCATTCGCGCTGCCGAGAACGCCGGCGAAAAGCATGCGCAGGCGACGCCGACGGGCTCCTGATGCCAAACAGGGGCGCTTAAAAGGCAACAGCGCGTGACCGGGAGGGTCACGCGCTGTTCAGGGACGGCGGAGGTGAGGAGGCTCCGACGCCCGGGAGGTCAGGAGACCGTCGCGCTCACCGCGGCGGAATCGCTCGCCACGGTGCCGTTCGGACGGGGCCATTCGATGCGGTGCTTGATAATGCGACGCTTGAGGGCGTGGCGAGTGATTCCAAGCAGCTGAGCGGCTTCGACGATGCTGCCGGCGGCGTTGAGCGCTTCCACGCACAGGAGGCGTTCGGCGGCATTCAGATTCAGATCTTCGAGGATGAGGCGCATGGCGGCAGGATAGGCCAAGGCATGGGGACAGGGAAGGACGATTTTGTAAGCCGGCATCCCAAAAGTTCAGTCGTGTATTCTGAACATCGTTTTGTATTATGCAGAAGATAACATCGTTTGTGCGCGAGCTCGCCCCTCGTGGCACCCAACGACAGCCCGACCGGTGGGGTGCTTCACACACTTTGCCGTCGAGGGGAGCTACACTTGCCGGCCTCCTGGGGAACGGTCTGAAAAGCTCAAAACCGATCCGGATGGCACGAGACACCCCCGAGCTCTTGGTGGATTCACCATGGTCCGAGCGCACGGGGCCCGAGGCCGGTCCTAGGTTGCATAAGAGCCCTGTCGCAAGGGCGCGCAGAGTAAGATAGGGAGCCGCGTGCCGCAGAACGCCCGATCGAAGTCGTCCGTCGTGATCCACACCCTCGTCGTGGTCGACGACATGCTCTTGCAGGCGGCGATCGAGCGCCGTCTCAAGCACGAGGGCCACGTCGCGGCGTCGGCGAACGGCTCGCGCGAGGCGATCGACCGCCTGCGCCGCGAGCTGTTCGACGTCGTGCTGTGCGACCTGCACACGACCTCGGGCGACGGCGCCGAGCTGCTGCAGTGGCTCGGCAGCTACTTCCCGTCGGTCCCGGTCGTGCTGATCGTCGAGGCGCTCAGCCCCGAATTCCGCGGGCAGTACGAGGGCGGCGGCTCGGTGCGCATCGTCGAGAAGCCGATCGACCTCGACAAGCTGGTCAAGGCGATCGAGGCGTGCGGGCCCCGCAAGGGCTTCTACGGCAACCAGATCGAGGTCGAGTTCTTCGACTACGTGCAGATGGTCGCCGGCTCGGGCCGCGACAAGGCGGTGGTGCTCACGACGCACGCGGGCACCGGGTACCTGTGGATCGAGCACGGCGACATCGTCCACGCGCAGTGGGGCGAGATGCGCGGCGAGCAGGCGTTCTACAAGATGCTGTCGGTCGGCCGCGGCAGCTTCCGCGAGAACCTGTTCCGCTCGCCGCCGGCCCGCACGATCGTCCGCTCGAGCATGCACCTGTTGATGGAGGCCGCGCGCCAGGCCGACGAGGGCATCCTCGGCCAGACCGACGAGACGGTCGAGGAGCGTGAGGACGAGAAGCCCCGCGCCGCCCCGGAGCCCGAGCCGACGCCGCCGCCGCGCCCGGTGCCCGAGTCGCGCCCGCCTCAGCGCGCGCCGATGCCGAAGCCGGCCACCACGCCCGCGCGCTCGGCCCCGCCGTCGTCGCAGCCGTCGCACGGCGGCAGCGGCCTGCGCCGGGCGTCCGAGATCCGCCCCGACGACATCGACATGGCGAGCGTCGCCGACTCGGCGATCGCTCGCATCGACGACCTGGCGCTGCCGCAGGACGACGAGGAGGTCGAGGCCCGCAGCGCCAAGGCGCCGCCGTCGCGCACGCCGGAGCGCTCGTCCGAACGCTCCGGCGAGCGCGCCCCGGAGCGCTCGTCCGAACGCTCCGGCGAGCGAGCCCCCGAGCCGTCGAACGACGGCGTGCCGGTGCTGCGCCGCCGCGTGCAGACGCTCGAGCGCCGCGTGGCCCAACCCGCGATGCCGACGCCCGCCCGCGGCACCCCGACGTCGGTCCCGGCCCTGCGCGCCACGCCGGCCTCGGTGCCCGCGCGCCACACTCCGGCGTCGATCCCCGCCGTGCCCGCGCGCGCGACCCCGACGTCGATCCCCGCGGTGCGCACCACCACGATCCCGCCGGGCCACGGCTCGGTCGCGGCCCGCGGCGCCGCGCCGCCGCCGCGACCCGACGCCCGGCCGATCAAGAAGGCCAACACCGTCGACCTCCTCGAAGACCCCGAGACGCGCGAGCTGATGCTCGGCCAGTTCTGGCAGTTCGAGGGCGTCAACGGCGTGGCGATCATCTCGAGCACCGGCAAGGTGATCGCCGAGGACATGCGCAACAACAGCACCGTCGTCACGCTCGCCGGCTTCTACATGCGAGGCGCGGCGCGGATCGCCCGCACCCTCGGCTACCACGTGTTCGACGGCGTGATCGCCCGCTCCGCCAGCGGCCAACAGATGATCATGGTCGGCATGGGAGCCACCTCCGCAGTGCTGTCCATCGCGCCGGGACATGACCCCGAGGCCATCCGCGACGCGATTATGGGAGTCGATACCAAACGATGAGCGCCGAGCCGAATCGCCAGCTAGTCAGCCTCCTCGAGGAACTCGACCGGCTCCCCGGCGTGCGCGGCTCGCTGGTCGCGACCGTCGACGGCGGCTACACCGCCAGCGAGAGCAACTTCGACGCCGCGACCGCGACCGACATCGCCAAGACGGTCCGCCGCATGGTCGTCGCCTCGGCCACCGTCGGCTCGCCCATCGAGGAGCTGCTGATCACCTTCCACACCGCGCGCATGATGATCGTCCCCGTCCGCGAGGAGGCGACCCTCACCATCATGCTCGAGCGCGACTCGGCCCAGCCGTCGGTACGAGCTGTCCTGAAGACCAGGCTCGCCGGCCTCCGCTCGTCGATCGGCAGCTCGTCGGCCGAGAGCAGCATGTCGGCCGGCTCCGCCCCCGTACCCGAGCCCGAGGACGAGGTCGACCGCCTGATGCTCGGCGAGCTCGGCCCGGTCCTCCGCGAGGTCCAGAGCGTGTTCACCTCGTACCTCATCCGCGCCGGCAAGACCGCCGGCGAGGCCGGGGTCATGATGCGCGAGCAGATCCGCGAGTGGCTGCTGATGGTCAACCCGTCGCCCTACACCTTCCCGGTGCTGGTCGACGCGCTGGTCCAGCTGACCCTCCGCGACGAGCGCGAGAGCTTCAAGATCGACGTGCAGCAGGCGATGCGTAACTCGCGGCTGTGGCCGAAGAAGAACGTCCGCTGAGTCCGGGCGCCTGCCGGCGCGTGCACGTCACCGTCGGCCGCCCGACGCGCGCCGGCGCGGAAGAGCCACGGGCGTGTCCTCCGTCGGCCTGCCGCTCGACCGCGGGTCGAGCTCCCACCGGCGTACGTCGCGTTCGTCGAGGAGCTCCGCCGGGGTGCGCAGGCCGGCGCCGGAGGCACGGTCATCATCCTCCTCGCTGATCCCGGCGGCTCGACCGATCTCGTCGACGTTGTTCTGGTCGGGCGTGGGATCGCTGGCGCCCGGGAGCTCCTCGCCCGAGAACAGGTTTCCCAGCGGGTCGACGTCCGGATCGCCCGCGCGCAGCACGTCGTCCTGGCCCGGGACCTTCTCCTCCACGCGCTCCGGAAACACCCCGGAGCGCAGCGTCTCCCCGGCGATCGCCGTCAGCGACTCGTCGTGCCGCGGCTCCTCGCCCTCCTCGCTCTCGCTCATGAGCTCCTCGGGGTCGGCGGCGTGCTCTTGCACGTTCTTCTCCGCGAGTTTGTCCGGGTCCGGCACCGACTCGACGGGTACGACGGCCTCGACCGGGATGTCCTCTCGTCGTCGCTTGTTCATGGCATCTCCCTCCTCCTTGCGCGCCTGGCCCGCGACCGCGATCTCGCAGCCGTTCGCCCAGAGGAGTGACGCGCCCGACGCGGGGCTGCAAGCGCGCTCTGGTGCAGCTCCGCGTACTCCCGGGGCTCCACGAGTGGTCCTCACCGGGATGCCGACCTCGACTCGCACTCACACCCGCGGCCGAGCCCGTCGTCCTGCCGCTGCCGACGCTATCGGCGCCGAGCCGGCGGCGAGCGGTCCGAGCCGGACAAAAGGTCCGATCTGGAAACCTCTCGCGCGAGGTCGACGACTCGTTCGTTCGGTCGAGCCTGGCGCTCCCATTTGCTCATGGACAGCGGTCGCCGCATACAGGGAGGCGGAGGCGCACGTCGACGATGCGACACAGGTACGACTGGACGGTCACGAAACCCTACCCGGCGGGCAGCTCCACCGGGCTGGACGCGTGGACGACGCTCCCTCTGACCGGCGGAGCCACCGAGCCGCCCGAGAGCAACTTCGCCGGGCGCGGACCTCGCGGCTACCGCAGGCCCGACGCGTCGATCCGTGAGGAGTTGTGCGAGCGACTGGCGCGCGACCCGAGAGTCGACCCCTCGGACATCGAGGTGATGGTCACTGACGGCGAGGTCTTGCTGACCGGGAGCGTCGACACGCTGGCGACGAGGCGGTGGATCGAAGATGTCGCCTACCGGGTGTCCGGGGCCCGGCACGTCGACAATCGCTTGCGCGTCGGCACCGTCGTTCACGCGCCGCACCCCGAGATCTCGGCCGCCGACTTCGACATGCCCTGGCCACGGGGGTGAGGCGTGCAGTGCTGAGCTGGCCGATCGAGCATGTCCCTTAAAAAATGTCTGAAGGGACATGCCTTGATGAGCATGTCCCTTCGGACAATCACACCGGCACGTCGAACTCGCGCAGCGCCTGATTGAGGCTCGTGCGCTCGTCGGTGCTCTCCTTGCGGCGGCCGATGATGAGCGCGCAGGCGATCTGGTACTCGCCGGCGGGGAAGCGCTTGGGTCGGGTCCCTGGGACCACCACCGAGCGGGCCGGCACGCGGCCCTTGTGGGTGACGGGTTCGGGCCCGGTGACGTCGAGGATCGGCGTCGACGCGGTCAGGGTGACGTTGGCGCCGAGCACCACCTCGCGCTCGAGGTGGACGCCCTCGACGACGATCGCCCGCGAGCCGAGGAAGCAGCCGTCCTCGACGATCACCGGGGTCGCGCCCGGCGGCTCCAGCACCCCGCCGATGCCGACCCCGCCGGAGAGGTGGACGTTGCGGCCGATCTGCGCGCAGCTGCCGACGGTCGCCCACGTGTCGACCATCGTCCCGCTGCCGACGTACGCGCCGATGTTGACGTAGCTCGGCATCAGCACCGCGCCGGCCTCGATGAAGCTGCCGTGGCGCGCCGTCGCCGGCGGCACCACCCGCACGCCCGCGCGGGCCCAGTCGCGCTTCAGCGGCATCTTGTCGAAGTACTCGTAGGGCCCGAGCTCGATCGTCTTCATCTCGCAGACCGCGAAGTAGAGGAGGATCGCCTGCTTGACCCAGGCGTGGACCGTCCACGCCTCGCCGGCGGCCCCGGGCGTGGCGACGCGGAGCTGGCCGCGATCGAGCGCGGCGATCGTCTCCACCACGGCGTCCCGATACACCTGGTCTTTGAGCAAGGTTCGATCGGCGAACGCCTCGCCGATCCGGGCCTGGAGGTCCGCGTGGTCGTGGGACGATTTCTGCATGACCGGGGCATCGCACAGGCCGGCGCCGGGGCGCAAGCGCCCGGCCGGCCGCCCCCGGCGCCGCCGGCCGTGGTACCCTCGGCGCCGAGGTGTCCATGATGTCCTGCCTCCGCCGCGTCCCGCTCGCGCTCGTGCTGTCCCTCGCGTTCGCCCCGCTCGCCCGCGCCGGCGAGCCGCAGACCGTGTCCCCCGCCGAAGAGGAGGCGCTCTACAAGAACGAGCGCGCCACCGCCGTGCCGGCCAAGGAGAAGCCCGCCGGCGTGAAGTTCGCCCGTGAGGGCTGCTTCGCCGACCCGGCCAAGTGCAAGTGCCAGAACAACGACGCCACGCAGAGCCAGTTCTGCGGCACGATGCTCGGCCACTTCTGCCCCGACAGCACCCTGCGCTACCTCGCCGCCGCCTGCATGGACCTGTTCGGCGGCGCCACCCTGTGCCAGTGCGCCGCCAGGCAGCAGATCGAGGGCCACATCAAGGCCGAGGACGCCGCCAAGGCCAAGGCCGAGAAAGAGGCCGCCAAGAAGGCCAAGCAGCAGAAGAAGAAGGCCAAGTAGCGCCTCTTCGTCGGCTGTCCCTCGGGACACCTCGGGAGAGGTGTCTCTCCGAGCATGCCCCGGGGGACAGGCGACCGCTCGGCCGACGGCTCAGCGGTCGAACAGCGCCATCAGCTCGGAGTGGCGGCTGGCGGCGTCCTGGTAGCCGAGCTCGATGAGCTGGCGGCAGTAGTCGGGGTCGAACAGCAGGTACGAGGCGAGGTCGCTCTCCTGCCGGGCGTCGTCGGCGGCGACCGCCCAGCGGATGAGGCGCGCGACGAGCCCCGAGTAGCGGCTGAGACCGGTGCGCCGCACCGTCTCGAACGCGATCCGGCCGATGTCCTGGCTCGGCCGGATCAGCACCGTGTCGATCGACTCGTACGCGGTGGTCTTCTCCTTCTGCATGCCCACCGCGAGCCGCTGGGCGAAGTCGGGCCCGAACTCGCGCGCGCCGGCGGCGAGGATCTGGTTCATCCGCGACACCCGCTCGATGTCGGCCTCGACCTTCTCGAGCAGCAGCACGTTGAGCACCTTGCCGAGCATGAACATGGCGCTCGGGAAGGTGCCCTCGGCTTCGTGACGGATCTGCCGCACCTCCTCCTCGCCGGGGGTGTGGCGCAGGCTGACGACCAGCAGCCGCGTCGCGCCGAGCCGCATCGCCGGCCGCAGCGGCGTCTGCTGGCGCAGGCCGCCGTCGGCGTACAGCAGGTCGCCCACCCGCACGGCCGGGAACAGCACCGGGATCGCCCCCGACGCCAGCGCGTGCGAGGCCGTGATGGGCGTGAGCACCACGTTCTGCCGCTGGCTCTCGGGCCAGCGCTGCGGCAGCTTGCCGTCGGCGGTCTGCACGAAGGTCGTGACGGTCCCGGTCGCGACCTCGGTCGCGGTGCAGGCGACCGCCGAGAGGTGACCGTGGTGCAGGTTCTCGGTGATACCGCGCCACGGCAGGCGCGCGCGCACGAAGTTCTGGATCGCGCGCGGGTCGATGAGCCCGCCGATCTGCTGCCCGTGCCCGACCTTGTCGCCGGTGCGGCCGAACAGCACCTGCGGCAGGCTGCGCATCTGCGTCCAGCCGAAGCGACACACCTCGTCGAGGTCGAGCTCGGTCCACACGCGCGCGAGCAGGCGCCCCTGCGCGCGCGGGCGGTCGGCGGTGGCAGCGACGTAGGCGCCGTTGATCGCGCCGATGCTGCTGCCGGTGATGATGTCGAAGCGACACTCGCCGCGCAGCCGCTCGCGGATGTACCGCAGGACGCCGACCTCGTAGGCGCCCCGCGCTCCGCCGCCCGACAGCACGAGCCCGACCTTGGGCCGCTCACCGCTCACGCGCACGCTCCGGGCGAGACGGCGGCGGCGGCTCCGACGCGCGCGCCCAGCACTAGAACCCGATCTCCTTGCAGGTGCACTTCGACTTGTCCTTGCAATCGGCCGGCGCCTTCGGGTTGTTGATGTTCATCGACAGCGAGAACACGCGGCCCGCGTCCTGCGGATATCGGTAGATCACACCCCACACCGCGTCGAAGTTGTTGGTGCCCGCGATCTCCTTGACATCGGCGTTGGTGAGGAACGGCAGCTCGAGCGTGCCCGTGCCCGTGATCGCGCCGGAGCTCTGCGTCGACAACGGACCGGCGGACGCGTCGATCGTCACGGTCTGACAATTCGCCTTGGGGAACTTGCCGAACGCGTTCGCCGGGCAGTTGGTGCCGACGGCGTCGGGCAGGTACGTCACCAGCACCGCCTCGCACACCGTGCCGTTGCACTTGTACTGACTCTTGAACTTGTGGCCATTCGCATTGATGCACGGGTCGACGCACATCTCGATGTGCACCGGGATCTTGTCGCCCGGCTGGATGTTCGTCGCCGCGCACACCGTGCCGCGGAAGAACGGCAGCGTCTCGGTGAAGGACGCGGGCGCGGGCTCGGGGCCCGTGGCGTCGACGTCGAGCACCTGCGGCTCGCACGTGTTGGTCGCGTCGTCACACGCCTCGCCGCGCTGTGGGCACGGCGCACCGGCACCGCACTCGCCGCTGTCCTCGGCGAAGCATCCGAACACGAACCCGACGAGCGCGAGGCTCGTGACACCGAACACTCTTTGTATGCGATTCATGATGATCTCGTTCCTCTTTTGCTCTCACCTCGAATCGTAGCCGATGTTTCGCCGACCACGCACCCCCGCGATCGCCTGGGTGAGACCTGGCGCCGACCGTTGTTCCCTGGCCGTGCGCGGGCAGATCGGGCGAGCCCACATTTCAACCCTGGGTATCTAGCGCTTGACACCGGGATCGCGGGAGCCGGTACGCATCGCCGTCTGCCGCTCTCCCCTTCTAGGAGTTCGGTTTCATGCGCTCATTCGCCCTTCTCACTCTCTCCACGGTGCTCGCTTTCGCGGCGTGCAACGAAAAAGAATCCGCCACGTCGGCGACGGAAAGCATGGCTGCGGGCACCACGATGGAGCCGGAAACCACGGCAGAGCCGGCAGAAACGACCACCACGACGACCACCGGGGAGACCACGACGACCGCCCCCGGCACCGCCACCGAGGCCATCCCCACCACCGGCCCCACGCCGACGACCGGCACGACCGCCGAGGACGCCACCACCACCACCACCGGCGAGACCACGGCGGAGACGACGACCACCACCGGCGAGACCGAGACCGGCGGCGAGACCACCGGGACCGTGATCCCGTCGACCGGCCCGTTCGAGAGCTGCAACAACGTGACGGACGTCGACTGTGACGGCAACGCGGTCTGCGTCGACGGTGCGAGCACGTCGGGCAAGATCACCGGAGCGTTCTGCGCCCCGAAGTGCATGGGTCAGGGCTCGTGCCCGCAGATCCAGGGCCTCGCCCCCAACGTCCAGCCGGTCTGCGCCTTCGACACCGACATGGACTCGAAGGCCGACATCTGCGCGCTGTTGTGCGTGATGGCCAGCGACAACTGCCCTCAGGGCTCGAAGTGCGAGGACATCGGCATCCCCGAGATGCAGATGATGAAGTTCGGCGTGTGCACCTGGCCGCCGGCCTGACCGGCGACTCGCAGCTCAGGCCGCCGCGGTGGCGGCCTTGAGCTTGCTCTCGAGTTCGCCGTTGGCGTCCATCTCGCGGACGATGTCGCAACCGCCGACGAACTCGCCGCCGATGTAGAGCTGCGGGATGGTCGGCCAGCTGGCGAACTGCTTGACGCCCTCGCGCACGGCGGGGTCGGACAGCACGTTGAAGGTCTCGAACGGCACCGCGTGCTTCTTGAGGATCTCGACCACCACCGCCGAGAAGCCGCACTGCGGGAAGCTCTTGTTGCCCTTCATGAAGAGCATGACCTTGTTGTTGGCGACGAGGTGGGCGATGAACTTCTGGACGTCCTCGTGGGCTTGCATCGTCGGTCTCTCGATCAGGCAGGCGTGGTGCAGACGGGTGCGGGCGGCCGCCGTCCGCGCGCATTCGACCGCGGCGGGCGGCTCTCGCCGCGAGTGATACACGCTGGCCCGCACCCCAGCAAGGCGCCGTGAACGCTCTTCTTGCGGAAGGTCGCCCGCTCGGGTCATAACCACTTCCGCTCGCATGGCCCCGCGGACCCTGCCCTCGCCCCTGTGCTCACGTCGGATCTGGCTGCACGGCCTCGCCGCCGCCGCCGGGGCCGCCCTCTTGCCCAGGCCCGCGCGCGCGGCCGAGTCCGCCCCCGCGGCCCCGGGCAAGCGCATTCTCATCGTCGGCGACAGCATGATCGCCGGCGGCGTCGGCCTGTTCCTCGAGAACGGCCTGAGCAAGACATTAGGCTACGTGGTGCGCCGCAAGGGCAAGAGCAGCACCGGCCTGGCCCGCCCCGACTTCTTCTCGTGGCCGAAAGAGGCGCAGAAGCAGGTCGACGAGTTCCTGCCCGACGCCGCGGTCGTGATGTTCGGCGGCAATGACGTCCAGGGCCTGCGCATGCCCGACAAGGGCTGGATCACCTGGCCCGAACCCGAGTGGCCGGAGGAGTACGCGCGGCGCGTCAACGCGTTCGCCGACATCGTCGCCCCCGGCGGCAAGCCGCTGTTCTGGATCGGCATGCCGGTGATGCGGCCCGAGAAGTTCCACACGCGGGTCCAGCGGGTCAACACGATCTACCGCGCGGAGATGGCGATCCGTCCCGGCGCGCACTTCATCGACATCTGGCGCCTTTTGGCCGACGACGAGGGCAACTACACCGACCGCCTCGATGTCGACGGCGAGCCCGGCGGCAAGAAGGTCCGGGTCCGCGCGGGCGACGGGATCCACCTGAGCGTGGCGGGCGCCCATCACGTCGAGGCCCACGTGCGGGCGATCGTCCACGCGGTCCTGTCCGGCAGTTCGGCCGACACGCCCGTCGACGTGGCGGTGGCAGGCGCGCCTCCCGAGGCCATCCCGGCCGGCTGAACCTGTCCTCACGGCCCTCCCTTCACTACATCGGGACGCGTCTTCACGGCGAAGCGTGTCCGGATCCGTCCGCGCCCACAGGGTCCTCCTGGCCTGCGTGGCAAAACTCGACAAGCAAACTCACCCGCAGAGCGCGCCCGCGTGCACATGCACCTCGCGCTCGGCCGGCCGCTTGGGGCAAGATGGCCCCGCCCGTGCCCGAGGCCCCGCACAAGCGCCTGCGTGAACGGTGGATCGCATGGGTCCTCGCGCAGCACCGCCTCGTGCTCGCGCTGGCGCTGCTGCTCACCGTCGTCTCCGCCTACCTCTCGTCGCAGCTGCGGGTCGACAGCGACCTGCGCTCGCTGCTGCCCGAGGACCACGCGGTCCTCACCAGCCTCGATCGCATCGAGACCTCGTTCGGCGCGCTCGGCAGCGTCAACGTCGTGCTCAAGGAAGGCGCGCCCGAGCAGCGCCGCGCGCTCGCCGACGCGATCGCCGAGCGCACGCGCCAGAGCCCGCTGGTGCGCGACGTCGAGTACCGCCTGCGCAGCGACTTCTTCGCCGAGCACGCGCTCTACTACCTCAGCGACACGGAGATGGAGGCGCTCGACGAGCACTTCCAGGCGTGGACGCACTACGAGCTGTGCCGCGCCGAGCCCGACGTGTGTCTCGACGAGCCCGACCCCGAGGCGCCCAGGGCCCTGCGCAGCTTCATCCGCAGCAAGCAGGACGCGGCGCTGTCGCGCACGACCTTCAAGGACTACTTCGAGCGCGACGACATCTCGGCGCTGGTCCTGCTGATCCATCCGACGAAGTCGTCGAGCGACCTCGACTTCGCCGAGGCGGTGTCGAACCAGATCCGCGGCGACGTCGCGGCGGTGCTCGCCGAGCCGGGCGCGCCGTGGGCCGGCGCGAACATCACCTACAGCGTGGTCGGCCCGTACCCGATCAAGGCCGAGGAGCGCGAGACGATCCGCCGCGACATGCTGCGCAGCGGCGCGTTCGGGGTGCTCGGCGTCGTCGTGATCCTCTACCTGCTGTTCCGCTCCGGCCGCGCGGTGCTGACCCTGCTCGTGCCGCTGGTGTGCGGCGTGACCTGGTCGATGGCGCTGACGCAGCTCGTCCTCGGCCGCCTCAACGCGATCACCAGCCTGATCTCCACCGTGGTCGTCGGCATGGGCATCGACGCCGGCATTCACTTCCTCGTGCGCGTGCGCGAGGAGCAGAGCCGCGGCAGCGACCGCGAGGCGATCACCCGCGCGTTCGCCAACCTGATCGGCCCGCTGCTGATCGCCTCGGCGACCACGCTCGGCGCGTTCGCGGTGATGTCGAGCTCGGTGTTCCCGGCGTTCCAGGAGTTCGGCCTGATCGCCGGCTTCGGCGTGCTCCTGTGCCTGCTGGCGATGCTGACGGTGTACCCGGCGATCCTCTGCCTCGTCGGCGTGAAGCGGGTCGGCGACGCGCAGACCCGGCGACCGGGGCGCGGGGCGGTGACCCGCGTGCTGCTGGCGCGGCCCGGGGTGGTGCTGGGGCTCGTCGCGGCGCTCACCGTCGGCGCGGCCGTGGTCGCGCCCGGGGCCGAGTTCGAGAACTCGACCCGCGAGCTGCAGTCGGCCCGCACGCGCGCGCTCTACAAGCCCGAGGTGTTCCTCATCAGCAAGATCTTCGGCAAGGACATCCACGCCGGGGTGCTGGTGGTCTCGACGCTCGAGCAGGCGCGCGCGGTGCTGACGCAGGCGCGCGCGGTGCAGGCCGAGCGCCTGGCCGATGGGACAGGTACCGTAGTAGCAGAGCTGCTGGCCGCGCCCGACCTCCTGCCCGACCCGGCGATCGACGCCGCCAAGCGCAAGGAGGCGATCGCGGCGATGACGGGCGACGTCCCCGAGCGCACGTGGAAGCGGCTCGAGGAGCGCGCGGCCGGCCGCGGCGAGGACGGCGACGAGGCCCTGACGCCCGAGGACGCGCGCCGGCTGCAGAACATGCTGAAGGCCGAGCCGGTGACGGTGGAGCGCCTGCCGCCGGCGATCCGCGACAAGGTGTACAGCCGGGACGGGCGCTTCGCGGTCTACGCCTACCCCAACTTCGACGCGGCCGACATCTCCATGGGCCTGAAGTTCATGGAGGAGACGGCGAGGTACACCGAGGGCGTCGAGGGCTTGCAGGCGGACGACGCGCTGTTCGTCGGCGAGACCACGGTCTACGCGCTGATGTACGAGTTGATGCAGTCCGAGGCGCCGACGGTGCTGGCGATGGCGCTCGGGCTGATCGCGGTGATCGTGGTCGCGCAGATCCGTTCGCTGCCGCGCACGCTGCTGACGCTGGCGCCGCTGCTGCTCGGGTTGCTGTGGCTGGTCGGCCTGATGGCGGCCGCGGGCGTGCGCTTCACCCTGTTCAACATCCCGATCCTGCCGGCGATCCTCGGCATCGGCGTCGACAACGGGGTGTACTTGACCGACCGGATCCGTCACATGCGCGACGAGGTCGGCGGCCTCGCCCACGCGCTCGGCGAGACGGGCGCGGCCATCGGCGCGGCGACTGCGACCACGGCGATGGGCTTCGCCGCGTTCATCATCGCCGACTCCGGCGGCCTGCGCGGGATCGGGGTGCTCGCCGTGTGCGGGATCGGCATCGCGGCGGTCACCGCGATCCTGGTGCTGCCCAGCGTCGCCGCGCTCGCGGCCCGGCTCCGCCGCAGACCGTGACCCGCGCCGGCCGGCGACATGCCTCCTTCGACATGTCGGATCGGACATCTGCCGCGCGGCTGGCCGGGCGACCGGCGAGCTGGTAGCGTGCGGACGTGGGCGAGGCGACCGGCGAGCGGGGGTCCGAGCTTCGGGGCGCGGCGGTGTTCGCCGCGGCGATCGCCTTGCTGGGGGGAGCGCTCGCGCTGGTGCAGGCGCGGCTGCAGCCGCCGCCGGCGCGCGGAGAAGATGCCCCCGAGGACATGTTCTCTGCGACACGTGCGCTCGCTCGCCTCGACCGGCTGATCGGCGACGACGCGCCGCACCCGGTCGGTTCGCCCGCGGCGGCGCGGCTGCGCGAGAAGATGCTGGCCGAGTTCGCGGCGCTGGGCGTCGCCGCCGAGGTGCAGGAGGGCTTCGCCTGCGGGCCGCGCAGCGCCGGCTGCGGGCGGGTGTGGAACGTCGTCGCGGCGCTGCCCGGGCGCGAGGAGGGCCCGGCGTTGCTGGTCTCGGCCCACCACGACTCGGTGGCCGCCGGGCCCGGCGCAGGCGACGACGGCTCGGGCGTGGCGACCGCGTTCGAGGTGGCGCGCGCGCTGCTGGCCGGGCCGCGGCCGCGCAACCCGGTGGTCTTCGTGCTGGTCGACGGCGAGGAGTCGGGCCTGCTCGGCGCGCAGGCGTTCGTCGACGCCCACCCGCGCGCGGCCTCGATCGGCGCGGTCATCAACCTCGACGCCGGGGGCACGCGCGGCGTCACCTCGCTGACGCGCACCACCGCGAGCAACGACGGCCTCGTCGCCGCGGTCGCCGAGGCGGTGCCGCGGCCGTACGGCGCGAGCGTGATCGGTGCGGTCTACGGGCTCACGCCGTACGACACCGACTTCACCGTCTACAAGAACGCCGGCTGGCCGGCCCTCGACTTCGGCTTCGGCGAAGACAAGGCCCACTACCACACGCCGCTGGACCGCCTGGCCAACCTCGACGCGCCGAGCGTGCAGCACCTCGGCGACACCGCGCTGGCCAGCGTGCACGCGCTCGCCGAGGCCGACCTCGCGGCGCTGCCGGAGCGCTCGCGCGTCTACGTCGACGCGCTGGGCGGGGCGCTGCTGCACGCGCACGCGCTGTGGATGCCGGTGTTCGCCGCGCTCGCGCTCGCCGGGCTGTTGCCCGCAGCGCGCCGGCTCGCGCGCGCGGGCGGCGGCGATCGACGGGCGTGGTGGCGACGCGGGCTCGGCTTCGCGGCGCTGGTCGCCGGCCCGACGGCGGTCGGCGCCGGTTTGATGGCGGCGATCGCCTGGCTCGGCGGGGCCGAGGTCGCCGGGCACGCGCATCCGCTGGCGCCGCGGATCGCCCTGTGGACGGCCGTGCTCGCGCTCGGCGGCGCCATCGTCGGCGGGCTCGCGCGCGGCGACGCGGTCGCGCGGGCCTGGCTGTGGCTCGGCCCGTGGCTGGCGCTGGCGCTGATCGCCGCGATCACGGCGGTCGCGCTGCCGGGCGCCAGCGTCGGCGTGCTGCCGCCCGCGCTCGTCGCTGCGCTGCTGGCTCTTGCGACATGTCGTTTCCGCCATGCGCCTTCGAGCATGTCGTGGAGGACATGGCCTTCGGGGTGGGCGGTCCTGCTCGGCCTGGCGCTGCCGGCGCTGATGTGGCTGCAGGCGGCGGTGCGCGTCGAGGCGGTGTTCGGCCTCGGGCCCGCCGCCGCCGGCGTGCTGGCGCTGCTGGGTTCGTTGCTGGCGCCGCTGTGGTTCGGGCTGGGTCGGCTGCGCCGGCCCCTCGTGGTCGGGCTGGCGGGCGCGAGCGTGGTGGCCACGGCGATCGCCGTCACGCAGCCGGCGTACACCGAGGAGCGCCCGCGCCGCCTGAGCCTGCTCTACCACCTCGACGCCGACAGCGGCGCCGGGCGGTGGATCGTCGGCGCCGACGCGCCGCTGCCGGACGCGCTGCAGGCGGCCGCGCCGTTCGGCGCCGAGGGGCCCGCGTTCGCGTGGGACACCGACGAGTCGCCGAGCTTCGTCGCGCCGGCTCCCGCGTCCGAGCTGGCCCCGCCGGTGGTCGAGCTCGAAGCGGACCGCGAGCCGCCGCCGACCGAGGGGCGCCGGGTGACCCTGCGCGTGCGGTCGGCCCGCGGCGCGCGGGTGATGGCGATGTTCGTGCCCGAGGCCGCGGAGCTGCGCGGCGTGGCGATGAACGGGACCGTGCTGCCGCCGTATCCGGAGCACCGGCGCAGGTACGTCGCCGGCGGCGAGGTCTACGGGATCGTCGCGCCGCCGCCCGAGGGCGTGGTCGTCACGCTCGAGCTGGACAACCCCGCGTCGGTCGAGGCTGTTGTTTGGGACCTGTCGGAAGGGCTGCCCGTGGCGGGTGACGCGCTGAGGGCGGCGCGCCCGGCCTGGGCCATTCCCTCGCACGGCGGCGACCGGACCATGGTGTCGCGCCAGATCTCGCTGTGACGACCCGCGCGCAGTTCCGTCCACATCGCCGCAGATGCCCCGCGACGCAGGTGGCGGGCCGTGCGGGTCGATGGCCCTCGGGCGACCCCGAACGGCGGTCCCCCTGCGCGACTGCCGGGCCGCGTCGGCGAGCTCACCCGCGGCGCGAAGCTGCCCCGATCTGTCGCCCTCCGCACGTCCGGCGGCGACGCTCCGCGACATTTGCTATGGTGATCAGGAAGGCGGCACGCCGCGCGAGCGACGGGCCGTGACAACCCTTCACGACGGACTACTCTGGCTCACTCATGAATCGCCTCCGGCCCACGAAGGGGCGTCGACCCCTCGGCACTGCGCGTCGCCTGCGCCCCGACCTCGCACGCGAGGGCGCGCTCGAGGTCGATCGTGAGGCCGCGGAGTCGCAAGCGCTGGTGCGGCGCGGCGTCGGCTGGGACCAGTCGGCCGCGCTCGAGGCGGCGCCGTTCCGCGAGACCGACCCGCTCGATTCGCCGCTGTCGGCGCGGATCTTGAGCCTGCTCTCCGACCCGCGGATCGACTTCCTCACCGTCGCCTCGGCCGCCGACGCGCTCGGTTCGCCGCGGCAGGACATCGAGAACGCGCTCGAGGCGATGCGCCAGGCCGGCGTGCTGGTGGCGATCGGCGGCGGCTCGGTGGTCCGCTACGGCGTCACGCCCGAGACCAAGGGCGAGCTCGAGGCCGAGTTCCGCGCCGCCGCGCAAGAGCTCGGCGAGCACGCGCTCCTCGCTCGCCTGTCCACCGAGACAGCTCTGGTCCCGTTCGAGGACGAGGAGCCGCGCCTGCCCGCGACCGCCGGCCTGCTCAGCCTGTTCCTGCCCGGCACCGGCCAGCTGCTCAACGGCGACATCGGCCGCGCCTCGCTGGTGTTCGCGGTGTGGAGCCTCGCGTGGATCACCCACCTCTCGCCGGTGTGGACCTTCGTGTGCCTGTACGCCGGCGCCGAGGCGTTCCTGACCGCGAAGATCCGCAGCATGGAGCGCAAGCTCGCCGAGGACAACCACGCCCTCCCGCCGGGCGCCGCCGGGCCGAAGAAGCTGCCCTCGCCGCGGCCGACCTGAGCTTGCCTCGAAGGACATGCTCGTGAGGGCATGCCCGCACGGACATGCCCTCGCAGACATGTTCACTCAGCCATGGTCGACCGGGCCGGCCTGGACGCCGCGGGCGCGGCTCGGCAGGGTCAGCGGCACGTAGGGCAGGCGCTGGGCGCCGGTCAGCTCGGCGGGGGCGTGGATCCACCGGTAGCTGAGCCAGCGCTCGAGCACGGACTGGGTGTACGCGCGGGTCTCGTCGTAGGGGATCGCCTCGATGAAGAGGTCGAAGTCCCAGTCCTTGCGCTTGTCGAGCCACTTTTCGACGGCGCCGGCGCCGGCGTTGTAGCTGGGGATCGCCAGCGGCACCGCCGACTCCTCGCCGCCGAAGCGACGCACGAGGTTGCCGAGGTAGAGCGTGCCGAGGTCGAGGTTGAGCGACGGGTCGAACAGGCGCGCGTCGTTGAAGCCGTCGACGCCGGCCTGGCGCGCGAGGTCCTTGGCGGTCGCCGGCATCAGCTGCACGAGCCCGCGGGCGCCGGCCCACGACGTCACGCCGGGCTCGAAGCGGCTCTCGGTCTGCATGATGGCGAAGGTGAGGAACCACGGGACCTGGTGCGCGCCCTCGCCGGCGCGCACGAGGTCGGAGAACGCCAGCGGGTGGGCGATCGTCCACAGCTCGCGGTTGGGCCCGACCGGCGGGGTCTGGCGCCAGCCGCTGCCGAGTGCGCCGAGCAATCGCTGCGACTCGCCGTAGAGGCCGGCCTGGGCCAGCACCGCGGCCGCGGGCCAGCCGTCGATCTTCGCGTCGCTGAGCTCCTCGCGGGCCTCGTCGCCGAGGCCGAGGCGCGCGAGCAGCAGGGCCCGCTCGGCGGCAGGCGTGGGCGGCAGGTCGAGGCGCACGGCGGCCTGGGCCTCCGACTTCTCGAGCGCCGCGATCGCACGCGCGAGCGGCTCGTCGCCGGCCTCGCGCAGGCGTGACATGGCCTGAAGGCCAGGATAGCTCAGCGGCGCGGTGGCGACGACGTCGAGCCACGCGGCCACGGCGTCGTCGGCCCGGCCGAGGCGGTGCAGGCCGCGGCCGCGGAAGTAGTGCAGCTTGGCGCGCTCGCGCAGGTCGAGGCCCTTCTGCGTCAGGCCGTCGTCGGCCAGCTTGAGCGCGTCGGCCGGGCGGTCCTGCGTCAGCGCCAGCACCAGCAGGCGGCGCCGCGCCTCGAAGGCCATGTCGCCGCCGGGGAAGCGCTCGAGCATGCCCTCGTAGGCCTGGCGCTCGCGCGGCTTGTCGCCCTTCTCGGCCCACGACTCACCGGCCAGCAGCAGCGAGTCGTCGGCGTAGCTGTGGTCGGGGAACTCGTCGGCGACCGCCTGGAATTGCTTGGCCGCGCGCTCGTACTCGCCCTCGGCGTAGCGGCCGCGACCGGCCTGGTACAGCGCCTTGACGAGCGTGTCCTTGCGGCCAGCTCCGGCCTTGCGGCACGACGCCGCCGCCTGCTCGAACACCGGGCGCGACTTGGCCCGCTTGCGCTGCTTGAAGATCGCCGTGCCCTTGAGGAACAGCGCCTCGCAGCGGTCGGCCTCGGGCGGCTGCAGGCCCAGGAACTCGTCGACGTCGCGGATGACCGCGGCGTAGCGGCCGCGCGCCTGCTCGTCGCGGATCTTCGCCAGCGTCCGCTGGCGCGCGGCCTCGCGGTCCTCGGCGAAGCTGCGCCGCAGCCCGATCTTCTGCGCCAGCGCCGGCAGCCGCTCCTCGGCCTCGCGGCCGTAGTCGGACAGCGGCACGTCGAGCAGCAACTTCTCGTACAGCTCGATCGCCTCGCGCAGCTCCTCCGGCGCCTCGCCCTCGGCCAGCAGCCGCGCCCGCTTGGCCCGCACCTCGTGCCGCCGCGGCGACTGCGGGTACTTGGCGATGAACGCCGCGTACTGCGCGAGCGCGCCGGCGCGGTCGTTGGTGCGCGCCCTGGCGTCGGCGCTGGTGATCGTCGCCGCGGCCTCGATCGCGGTCCCGGCGGCCGCCTCGACGAGCCCCGCCAGCGGCGCGCGGGCCTTCTCGGGCATGCCGGCGTCGAGCCACGCCTGCGCCTCGAGCAGGCGGATCCGCGGCGCCACCGCGGCCAGCCCCGGCGCGGCGCGGGCCTCGGCCAGGCGCCCGGCGGCCTCGGCGAATCGCTGCGCCCGCAGGTCCTCGAGCGCGCGCAGCCACAGCGCGGCCGCGCGGTCGTCGGCGGCGAGCGAGCTGTCCTGCAGCACCTCGTCGAGCAGCTTGGTGGCGGCGGGGAAGTTCTGCCGCTCGCGCGCGAGGATCGCGTCGCGGCCGGGTCCGCTGGAGAACCACAGCTTGCGCTCGGGCTCGGCGACCGCGGCCGGCTCCTTGTCGACGTCTTTCTCGGGGCGGGTGAGGTCGCCGGTGAACAGCGGCGGCGTCGGCTCGCCACGACATGCCCCCAAAGACAGGCTCATCAGGGCGAGCAGGGCGATCGGGCCGCGAATCGATGGGCGTTGCATCACCTGCTCCTTAGACCAGCCGCGTCGGCTCGTTCTCGGGGTCGTAGATCTCGACGCGGTCGCCGCCGGCGCGGCGGGCGATCGTCAGCGCCGACTCGGCCGCCTTGATCAGCGCGTCGGCGGTCGGCTCGTGCAGCAGCGCCAGGTCGGCGACGCCGAGCGACAGGGTCAGCCGCAGCGACTCGGGCCCGGCGAGCTCGCGCGCGGCGATCGTCTCGCGCAGGCGGCGGGCCGCCCGTGAGGCGCGCAGGGCGTCGACGTCGCGGCACAGGAACGCGAAGTCCTCGTCGCCGAGGCGGGCCAGCAGGTCGTCGCTGCGGGTGCTCTCGACGATCGTCAGGCACATGTTCCGCAGGACATTGTCCGCGGCGCCGTCGCCGAGGGCCTCGCGCACGCCGGCGAAGCCGTCGAACTCGAAGCGGACCAGCGCGAGCGGCTTGCCGTGGCGCAGCGCGACGGCGACGTCGCTCTCGAGCCGGTTGAGGAAGTAGCCGCGGGCGAACAGCCCGGTCAGGCGGTCGCGCAGCGTCGACTCGTACAGCTCACGCTGGTGGTCGTCGTCGCTGTCCTCGTGGAAGGTGAAGCGGAGCACGCTGGCGGCCCCGAGCTGGATCTTGTCGCCCTCGCGCAGGGGGTGGCGGTCGACGCGGTCGCCGTTGGCGAACGTCCCGTTGGTCGAGCCCGCATCCGAGAGGTAGTACACGCCCTTGTCGACCGTTACGGCCGCGTGGGTGCGGGAGATTCCCTCGTCGTTGATCCGCACCGTCGCCGTGAGCCCGCGGCCGATCGTCGTGTACGCGGGGTCGAGCTCGAACATCTCGCCCATGCGGTCGCCCGCGAGCACGACGACGAACGCCTTCCGCGGCCCCTCCTTGTCGGAGGCGCGGTCGGGGGCTTGAAAACGTCCTGGCGCGGCGGCCACTTGCACGCATCGTAGGGCCGCAGTCCCCTTCAGGGCAACAATTGGGCCCTTCTGCCGCCGAGGCGCTCGCGGCGCGCACCCGCGGCCTTGCGCGGGCTCTCAGGCCGACTCATACTCGTCGTTCTCACCGAGGCGCCCGTCGCCTCGGCGAAGTTCTCTTCCACGTCCACACGGGGGTGTCAGGTTTCGACGGGGGTACTGAACGTGACGGATCGCGTGCCGGGGCTGCTCACTCAGCCACGTAAAAATGAGTGGGAATCATAGCTGCCAACGACAACAGCTACGGCCAGATGGCCCTCGCGGCGTAAGAACCCGCGACATCCCCGCCCGAGAGGCTCCGATAGGAACGGGGGTGTGATTACCGGAGCTGGCGTGAGCGCCTCGCCCCGAGCGCACACGTGAGATGAGGGGATCGCACCGGAGAGGGCCTGCCGTGGGCATGCTCCGGGGCTAAATCAAATACAGCGGCTACGCACGTAGTGGTCCCACCGGATGGCTCGCGGACCCGGGTTCAATTCCCGGCGCCTCCACTCACGCCGCACCAGCCCTTCATGCCTGGTGCGGCGACCCTCTTCGCACGGTGACGAGCGCGGTCTCGTCGACCATGCCGCCTCGCTGGCAGTCCGCTGTCCAGGGCCTCGCGCCCTCGACGCGGCCTGGGCAAGGCGTTCTTTCTTGGGTCGCGCTCGCAACGCGACGCACGACCTCGAGCGCAGACGCGGACATGCGCGCCGACGATCTCTGCCGTCGCTGCGTCTGCCGCCCCCCGCGCACTCGCGGCTAGGAGATGCCGTCGATGCAGTCGGCCACCGCGAACAGCGCCTGGTCGCCGGCATCGTCGGGGTCGAAGCTGGTCTCGTCCACACTGTGGGCGCCCGCCGGCAGGGCGGCGATCCGGCGAAAGCCCTGGCCGGGCCGCAGCCGCGGCGAACGCAACAAGTAGACCCGTCCGCGCGCGACGTAGAAGACCCGGCGATCGTCGGCGTAGAAGCCGTCGCGCACGCGCACGAGCGCGAAGTCCTCGCCGTACACGTGCATGTCGTGGGTCGTCGGAGCCGGGCGCTCGGCGACCCGCGTCTCGGGGGTCATGAATGTCTCGAAGTCCAGTTGCACGCCGGCCTCGTAAGCACGCATCGATCCCCTCCGACTCCAGGGACATTTAACAGCGGCCACCGCCGCGCCCGTCAAGCGAGATCGATCGCGGGCCCGCGAGCCGGCCGACCGCGATCGTGAATTCGCGCCGCGGAAGGCCCCGCAAACCCCGTCCGGAGCAGCGAGCATGGTCACGACGGCAGGCTCATGCGTGACCTCGACCGCGACCGGCCCGGAGACCGCGCACTCGCAGCGGACCGGCAGCGCGCGCGGACGCGCGCACGCGATCTGGCTGCGCGGACATGTCTGTTGCGACATGTCCGTTCGCGCATGCCGTCCAGGACATGCTCGAACGGACCGCCGCGGCGCTCAGCCGAGCTCGACGCGCACCGTGGAGATCAGGCGGCGCAGCGCGCGGGCGACCACGTCGGTGTCGGGGTGGCGGAGGATCGCGTAGCCCTCGCCCTCGTACGACTCGGCGCGCGGCTGACCGACCTGCGGCAGCTTGACGTCGACGACGAGGTCGCCGAGCTCGCGCTGGGCCTCGGCGAGGCCGTGCACCGCGACGACCCGCGCGCCCGGGCGGACCTTGCCCTGGCCGCGGAAGAACGCCGCGCCGGCGGCGTACTTGCGCGGCGGCGCGTCCCACTGGTCGAACACGACCAGCCGCGCCCACCGCTCGTAGAAGTCGACGCCGTGGGCGTACGAGTTGATGCTGACGATCTGCGCCCCCGGAGGCCGCGCGCCGACCTCGGAGATCGCCACCGGCGAGCCGCCCGGACGGTCGCGGCGGAACCACTCCATGTGCGACAGCCCGGTGCCCATCCCGAGCGCCTGCAGGGCCGCCAGCGCGTGCGGCCGCGCGAGCCGGGTGTCCTCCGTGTCCTCCTCGCGCGGCATCAACACGGTCCACTGGATCCACGGGTTCTCGAGCACGTGCAGCGGCGGCGGGTCGTACAGCGTCGACGAGAACCACACCGGCTTGCCGCGGATCGTCACCGTCTCGAACGAGCGCTCGCGGCCGGTGACGAACTCCTCGGCCACCGCCGGCCGCTCGGGCGACGGGCGCAGCGCCGCGAGGGCGTGCTGCAGGGTCTCGGCGTCGGTGACGCGGAAGGTGCCCTTGGCGGCCGCCGAGTCCGGCGGCTTCAAGATCAGCGGGTAGCCGACGTCGAGCGCGAAGGCCCAGCCCTCGCCGGTCGAGGTGATCCGGCGGTGGCGCGCGCACGGCACTCCGGCCCGCTGCAGCGCGTCCTTCATGCGCGCCTTGTCGCGGAAGTTGCGCGAGGCCTCCGCGCCCATGCCCTCGATGCCGAGCCGGTCGCGCAGCTGGCCGAGCTGGACCTGCAGCTGCTCGAGCGTGCCGAGCAGGCGGTCGACGCCGCCGAGCCGGCCCGCCACCGCCTTGACCGCGCCCTCGAGGTGGCCGACGTCGAGCGCGTCGGCGACCCGCTCGTACGCCGCCAGCCGGCGCCGCAGCTCGGGCCCGACCCGCTCGAGCGGCTCCTGCGAGATCAGCCCCAGCCGCACGTTCGGCAGCGCCGCCACGGCGTGGACGAAGCGCATCGTCACGGGGAGGTGGAAGGGCGCGATGAAGATGACGGCGGTCATGGTCGAGTGTCTCTTCGCGCAGGTGCGTTCGGACAGGTCCTTTTGGCCGGCGCAGCCGCGCTCAGGAGTGCTCGGCCAGGTACTTCGGCAGCATCTCGCGCCAGGTCGGCCAGTCGTGGTCGTGGTCGGGGCCCCACAGGTCGACGCGGTTGGGCACGCCGCGGCGGCCGAGGACGCTGGCGATCTCCCACGAGTTGCCGGGCCTGTCCCACCGGCCCTCGCCGACGGCGAGGATCGCCAGGCGCGTGCGCAGGCGCCTCAGCTGCTCGCCCTCGGGCAGCTGCGGGAGAAAGTGGAGCGGCGAGAAGTAGTGGAGGTCGAGCGTGTGCACGCCGTCCATCCAGCCGGTGAGGTTGTAGGTGCCGCTCATGCCGATCGCCAGGGCGAACGCGTCGGGGTGGCGGACCAGCGAGGCGACCGCGTTGAGCGCCCCGATCGACGCGCCGGCGGTGACGATCTCGATGTCGGGCGTGCGGCAGTCGCTGCGGATCGCCGGCACCAGCTCCTCGGCCACGAACGCGTCGTACTGGTTCTGCAGCCACGCTTTTTGCTGCGGCGAGCGGTCGTCGCGGATCCAGTTCTTGCCGGCGACGCTGTCCGGCGAGTAGACCTTGATCCGGCCGGCGTCGATCAGCGGCGTGAGCACGCGGATCATCAGCATCCGCTCGCACTCCTCGCAGTCGCCCCCCGCGGTGGGGAACAGCAGCACCGGGCGGCCGTAGGTGCCCCAGCGGGCGAACGAGACCTCCGTGCGGAGGCGCGACGAGTACCAGGTCGAGCGCGTCTTTTCCATGGCAGGGGACGAACCTCGAGGCGGCTGCCGGCGGCCCCGCTTCGCGGCGCGGGGCGAGCCGGTTCTTGCGGACATGTCCTTCGGCACAGGCTAGTTCTTGACCTTCTTGCCCTTGCCGCCCTTGGGCGAAGTGCTGGGCGCCTTGACCGGCGCGGCCGCGGCCGGCTCGGCCGCGGCCGGCTCGGGCGCCCGCACCGGCTGCGCGGCCTCGATGGCGGGCACGACCTCGGCGGCCGGCGCCGACTCGACCGGCGGCGCGACCTCTTCAGCCGGCGGCGCGGCCGGCTCGACCGGCGGCGCGGTCACGACCTCGGTCGCTGCCGCGGCCGCGGCCGCCTGCTCCTTGACCGCGTTCATGCGGTCGGCCTCGCACTTGCGCCAGAACTGGATCAGGCCGAAGAAGTGGTCGGTGAACGCGTTCACCTCGTGGGCGGGGAACAGCGCCGCGACCTTGGCGCGCACGAAGCTCTTGGCGAGGTCGGTGCCGAAGAACTCCCACGTGACCTCGTCGAGGTGCGACAGGTGCTTGGCGACGAACTCCTGGAAGCGGTCGTTCTCCATCCGCTCGCGGGCGATCTTGGCGTAGCCGGCCAGGCGCTCGCGGTACGGCAGGTCCTTCCTGGCGATCTCGAAGAACGGGGCCCAGTCGAGGTTGAGCGCCTTCTTGCGCCCGGTGGCCGCGCAGAACAGCGACCAGCGGACCATGTTCTTGACCAGCTCGGGGAAGTGGAAGTGCAGCGACGTGACCTGGAAGTCGGGGCACGCGTTGGCGAAGTCGATCGGGTGGAAGACGCCGTCCTTGCGCAGCGACTCGCACGAGTTGAACTCCCAGCCGAAGAACGCGTTGATCGTCAGGCACGTGTCCTGGAGGACGCTCCACTCCTCGCCGTCGACGAAGAAGAAGTCGACCTTGTAGCGGTCGTGCAGCGGGGCGTCGGGGTCGTAGCGGACGATGTGGACCTGCGGGCCGATGCCGATCGCGCGCACGAACAGGTCGAACGGGTCGACCGCGCGCTGCAGGTGCATCACCCGCCGGCCGCTCTGCTCGTAGGCCTTGAGCAGCTGCTGGGTGTTGTTGATCTTGGTGACCCCGACCCACGCGCCGCCGTCGTACGGCTTCATGAACAGCGGGTAGCCGAGCTTCTCGCCGATCTCCGCCAGCTCGAACTTACGCCCGTAGCGCTCGAGCGTCGGGTAGATGTCGGGGTTGTCGGGCGAGAGCTCGCGCGGCGGCACCATCCACGTGTCGGGGATCGGCATCCCGAGCGCCATCATCGCCGCGTAGGTCGTGTGCTTCTCCATCGACTGGAGCGACCAGGGGTTGTTGAGCACGTAGAGGCCGTCCATCACCACGGCCTTCTTGATCCACTCGCGGCTGGTGTGGAACCAGTGGGTCAGGCGGTCGAGCACCATGTCGTAGCGACACGGCTGGCGTAGGTTGAACGGCTCGACGCTGACGCGCTCGACGTGGAACTTGATCGCGTCCTCGCCATAGGGGATGTTGAGATCGAGGCGCTTGACGATCTCTTCGTAGCAAGCGGGCCAGCACAGATCGGCCCCGAGTGACAATCCGATGTTCTTGGTGACGTTGGCCATGTCGGCTCCTCCTACGGCAGGCGCGACTCTTGCCAAAAACGCCCGCGTTTGCAAGGGCCGCCGCCGGCGCCGGCGCTACTCGTAGACCATCCACAACGGCCCGGGGAACAGCCACGACAGCCCGCTCCGCAGGCGGTCGCGCCAGTTCTCCCAGTTGTGCCCGTCGCGTGCCTCCTCGTACTTCACGTCCATCCCGGTCGACTGCAGGAGCGGCACCAGCGACCGATTCTCGTAGATCAGGCTCTCGTAGGTGCCGCAGCTGAGGTAGACCTTGTCGCTGGGCCTGCCGGGGCTCTCGCGGAAGGCGTTGACGAAATCCACCACCCTGGCGAACACCGGTCCGCGCTTGCTCTCGCCGATGTCGGTGAAGGCGAAGCTCCCCGATTGCAGGAGCAGGCGCCCGAACGTGCCCGGGTAGCGCCACGCGGTCGAGAGGGAGGCGACGCCGCCGAAGCTCGCGCCCATGAGGCAGCGCGCCGCGGGCGCCGCGTACAGCGGGTATCGCTTCTCCATGAACGGCAGGAGGTGCTCGGCGATGAAGGCGGCGTGGCTGGGGTTGTTGGGGTACTCGCCGATCCGGTCGCCCGGGTGCGTCAGCGCGGCCACCAGCGGCGCGACCTCGAGGCGGTGGATCAGGTTGTCGAGCACCGTCTTCAGCGCCGCGTAACGCAGGTAGTCGCCGCCGTCGTGGACGATGAGCAGCGGATACCGCCGGCTCTCGCGGAAACGCGCCGGCAAGTAGATGCTGACCCGCTGGGTCCCGAGCGGCGTGCCCTCGAGCGAGGCCTCGACCATCGAGCCCGGCCTGGCCTCCGGGTCATGTTCCGTCCAGTTCGGCGTGCGGTAGCCCTGGCCGTGGGCCACCGAATTGGCGCCGAACGGGTCGTGGGCGAGGTTGGGGTTGAGCGGGTCGCGGATCCACGTGCCGACGCCGCCGAGGATCACCTCGAGCTTGTACTCGACCCGCGACTGCGGCGGCAGCTCGAGCGTGTGGTACCAAAAGTCGGTGTTGCCGACCCGCGTGAACGGCTGCGACGAGCCGAGCCCGAACACCCAGTGACGCAGGTTCACCTGGTCGCCCGGGCCGCGGTACACGAACGTCGCGTTGCGGCCCTCGATCAGCGGGAAGCTGTGCGACCGCAAGAACTTGTCGATCGCCGCCGCGTCGACCGGACCGTGGGCGAGGAAGCTCTGGATCGCCAGCTTCGTGGGCGGGGTCAGACGGGTGTTCATGGCCGACATCAGTGCAGCGCCACCAGGTGGCCGTCGGTGCGGAGCTGGAACGTGTTGGCCCCGGCGCTCCAGCGCGGGCCGTCGAAGTGGAGGAAGCAGCGCTCGTCGAGCGCGACGCAGGTGGCCGGCGCGAACCGCCGGGCGAACACCGTGATGCGCCCCGGATCCTGCAAATTGAGCCGCCGGCGCGCGTGCGGCAGCGGGACCACGCCCGGGAACAGCCCGAGCCCGCCCTCGAGGACCTCGGCGTTGCCGCGGCCCTGCGGGGGGCTGTCGTGGAACAGCACGATCCGGCTGGCGACCACCATCGCCCCGGCCGACCAGGCGATGATCGGCAGGTCGGCGAGCCGCGGCCCGAGGTCGAACAGCCGCAGCCGGTTATAGAGGACGGCGACGTGCCCGCCGGCGATCGCCACGCCCGCGCAGGTGGCCAGGATCGCCTCGATCTCCTTCAGTTGCTTCACCACCGCCGGCCGCTCGAGCGGCTTCACTTTGCGGTCGAAGTCCTTCTGGATGTGGTGGGTCTTGACCACGTGGTGGGCGTCGAGCAGGCGGATCGCCTGGACCGCCTCTTCCAGCTCCGACTCGATCAGGTCGCGCGGCGCCTGGGCCTGCTGCACGCGCCGCGCCGCCTTGAGGTGGCTGGCCAACCTCAGGCGGTAGAGGTCCTGCAACTGCCGCAGCCGGTCCTGCTTGGCCCGGTGGGCCGCGAACAGCTCCGGGTCCTCGCGGAAGGCCGTCTCGGCGCGCGCGTGCAGCATCAGGTTGACGGCCCGGTTGCCGAGCGCGGCGCACAGCTCCTGGTCCTCGGCCTCGCGCTCCTGCCAGCCCGCGGTGACGGCGGCGATCCGGCCGTCGATGCCGAGCATGTCGGCGGCCTTGTCGACGATGGGGTGCAGGCGCTGGGGACCGAGGAGCACACCACGCGTCATGGAGTTGTTCTCCTGCGTACGGCCGTGGTAAGGCCCGTCAGGGACCCCTTCGCGTCGACCCGTCCGACGCAATCGGCGGCCCGGAGGGGTACAATCTCGTCATGCATGTCCTGTTCGTCGCCCCGCACTTTCCCTCTTACCAGAGGCATTTTGTCCGCGCCATGCATTCGGTCGGCGCCCGCGTGACCGGGATCGGCGAAGCGCATCCGTCGCAGCTCGACGACGAACTCAAGAGCTGGCTGCACGGCTACGAGCAGGTCCCCTCGGTCGTCGACGAGGGCGCCCTCTACGACGCGGTGCGTCGATGTCAGCGACGCGAGTGGGTCGACCGCCTCGAGTGCACGATCGAGGCCCACATCATCACCACCGCCAAGGTGCGCGAGGCCACGCGGATCCCCGGGCCCTCGGTGCAGTCGGCGATGCTGTGCCGCGACAAGCCGATGATGAAGGAGTTCTTGCGCAAGCACGACATCCCGTGCGCGCAGTCGACCGGCGTCGACTCGCTCGAGGAGGGCGTCGCCTTCGCCCGCCGGGTCGGGTTCCCGCTGATCGTCAAGCCGCGGGCCGGCGCCGGGGCGTCGGGCACCACCCGCGTCGATGGCGAGGAGCAGCTCGTGCAGACCCTCCGCGAGATGAACGTCGGCCGCGGCGCCTCGGTCGCGCTCGAGGAGTTCATCGAGGGCCACGAGGGCTTCTACGACACGCTCTCGATCAACGGCCGCCCGGTGTTCGAGTTCGTCTCGCACTACTACCCGAACGTCCTCGACGCGATGCGCAACCGCTGGATCACGCCCTACATCGTGTCCACCAACCGCATCGACGCCTCCGGCTACGACGAGCTCAAGGCGATGGGTCGCAAGGTGATCGAGGTGATGGAGCTCGGCACCACCGCGACGCACATGGAGTGGTTCTACGGGGCCAAGGGGCTCAAGTTCTCGGAGATCGGCTCGCGCCCGCCGGGCGTCGGTCAGTGGGACGTCTACGCCGACGGCAACGACATCGACATCTATCGCGAGTGGGCCAACGCGGTCGTGCACGGGCGCGTCGAGCGGCGGCCGTCGCGGCGGTTCGCCAGCGGCATCATCGCGCTGCGGCCCGACCGCGACGGGCGGATCCGCGGCTACGAGGGCATCGAGGAGGTCCAGCGCCGCTTCGGCCAGTACATCTGCCGGGCCCACCTGCCGCCCGCCGGCTGGCCGACCCAGCCGATCGAGGCCGGCTACATGGCCAACGCGTGGCTGCAGATGCGTCACCCCGACTACGACTCGATGCGCGAGATCTTCGAGATCATCGGGCGCACGGTGAAGGTCCGCGCCGGCTGAGGAGCGACGAGTCCATGAAGGTTCTCTTCATCTCCCCCCACTATCCCGAAGAGATGCAGGACTTCACCCGCGGCCTCGCCGAGGTCGGGGCGCAGGTCTACGGCGTCGGCGAGATGCCGAAGGCCGGCCTGCCGGCGAAGGTCCAGCGGCACCTCCGCGACTACCTGCAGATCCCCAGCCTGTTCGACGAGGACTCGGCCGTGCGCCACATCGTCCAGGCCGCCCGGCGGATCCGCCCCGACCGCGTCGAGTGTCTGTGGGAGCCGTGCGTCGTGCTCGCGGCGCGCGTGCGCCAGGAGCTCGGCATGCCGGGCATGACCCCCGAGGTCGCCATCGGCTTCCGCGACAAGCCGATCATGAAGCAGCGCCTGTTCGACGCCGACCTCCGCGTGCCGCGGTTCGCCCGCGTCCGCACCGCGCGCGAGGCGTTCGAGGCCGCCTACGCGATCGGCTACCCGGTGTGCGTCAAGCCGGTCGCCGGCGCCGGCTCGGCCGACACCTACCGCGTCGGCGACGACGCCGAGCTGCGCGCGGTCCTCGGCGCCGTCGAGCGCCACCCCGAGATCAACCTCGAGGAGTTCATCGAGGGCGAGGAGTTCACCTACGACACCGTCTGCATCGACGGCGAGCCGGTGTTCGAGAGCGTCGCCCAGTACTTCCCGAAGCCGCTCGACGGCCGCGCCAACGAGTGGATCACGCCGGCGCAGGTGGTCTTCCGCGACCCGTACCAGCCGGCGCTGATGCCCGGCATCGAGCTCGGGCGCAAGGTGATCAAGGCGCTCGGCATGACCACCGGCTTCACCCACATGGAGTGGTACAAGAAGCCCAACGGCGAGGCCGTGTTCGGCGAGATCGCCGCCCGCTCGCCCGGCGGCAAGCTCGTCGACCAGATGAACTTCGCCAACGACTTCGACGTGTACCGCGAGACCGCCCGCGCGATCTGCTGGAAGAGCTTCGAGGCCAAGCCGCAGCGCCGCTACCACGTCGCCGCGCTGTTCAAGCGCGCCATGGGCCAGGGCAAGATCCGCCGCATCGAGGGCCTCGAGGACATCAAGCAGCGCCTCGGGCCCAGCCTGGTCGTCACCGACCTGCTGCCGATCGGCCACCCGCGCCGCGACTGGAAGCAGACCCTGCTGTCCGACGGCTACATGATCCTGCGCCACCCGGACTTCCGCACCTGCATGGACATGATGCGCTTCGCCATCGCCACGCTGCGGATCCACGCGGGCTGAGGCCGTCTGACACGAAAGGACATGCTCCGCGGAGCATGTCCTTTTTCACAGGCGTGAAAGGGCATGCCCCGGAGGACATGCCCTTTCGACCCGGCTCAGTCGGCCTTGACGCCGGCGGCCGCGTCGCGGGCGCGGTCGCGGACCCACTTCGAGATCGCCCGCAGCGGCTCGGCCCTGTCGCCGAGCGGCGCGGCGATCGCGTCGCACTCGCCGACGAGTTGGTCGACGCGGGTCAGGGCCTGCGCGCGCAGGGCCTTCTGGTCGTCGTCGAGGACGTCGTCGGCGTGCTGGAACGCGATCCCGAACTTGAGGCCCCACGTCTCGAGCGCGCGCACGGTGTCGGGGTCGGAGCCGGCGTAGAGGGCCCCGAGCGCCCCGCCGGCGGCGTAGAGGGCCCCGGTCTTGAGCGCGTGGACCTGCTCGAGCACGCCGAGGTCGTGGACGTCTTGCCCGAGGGCCAGGTCGAGCGCCTGGCCGCCGACCATGCCGTCGACGCCGGAGTGGTGGGCGAGCACGCGGACCGCGGCGACCAGGTTGGCCGGCGGCACCTTGTCGGCCCCGCGCATCAACGCGGCGAACGCCTGGGTGAGCAGCGCGTCGCCGATGAGGATCCCCCCGGCGTGGCCGAACGCGACGTGCACCGTCGGCTGGCCGCGGCGCTCGAGGTCGTTGTCCATCGCCGGCAGGTCGTCGTGCACGAGCGAGTAGGCGTGGACCATCTCGAGCGCGCAGCAGGCCGGGAGCGCGGCCTCGGCGGTCCCGCCCGCGGCCTCGCAGGCGGCGATGATCACCAGCGGTCGCATGCGCTTGCCGCCCTGCAGCACCGCGTAGCGCATGCCCTCCTTGAGGCGTCCGGGGTCGGCGGTGCCGGCCTCGGGCAGGGCGCGGATCAGGGCCTCGTCGACCAGCCGGCGGCGCTCGCCGAGGTAAGCGTTGAGTTCAAAAGTTCTCGTCATCGTCGTCACTCTCTTCTGCCTCGCCGGCCCCCGGGAACGGCACCACCTCGTCGCGGCCCTCGAGCAGGACCTCGACCCGTTGTTCGACCGCGTCGAGGAGGGTCGTGCCGCGTCGCGCGAGTCGCACGCCGTCCTCGAAGCGCTGCAGGGCCGTCTCGAGCGGGAGGTCACCGGCCTCGAGCTCGGCGACCACGCGCTCGAGGCTGGCGAGCACCTGATCGATGGCCGGGCCCTCGCGCGCCGGCTCCGCCGCCGGGTCGGCGGGTTTCCCGGCTACGGGGCGTTTGGATGGGTTTGGTTTGCCCGGGGACGCCATTTGGCCGCGGAGTATAAGGGCCGGAGATCCGGCCTCGCAACGCTTGCCGCGGCGGCTTTGCCGCGATAGCTTTCCTGCCGATGCACGACCGTCGGCAATCCACGGTGCCCGACATCGAGAGCTTGATGGGGCAGTTCCACGCCTACCTCAGCAAGAAGCAGCTCAAGTCGACCCGTCAGCGCGACCTCATCGCGCAGAAGTTCTTCGCCGCTCACGGTCACGTCAGCATCGAGGAGCTGCTCAACCTCAGTCGCGCCGAGAACCCGCGGATCGGCTACGCCACTGTCTACCGCACGTTGAAGCTGCTCGCCGAGTGCGGCCTCGCGGCCCAGCGCCGCTTCGGCGACGGCCAGACGATGTACGAGACCGCCGGCGACACCGAGCACCACGACCACCTGATCTGCATCGAGTGCCAGCACGTGCTCGAGTTCCAGAACGACGACATCGAGCACGAGCAGGAGCGGGTGGCCCGGAGCTTCGGGTTCAGCCTGGTCCGCCATCGGCTCGAGCTCTACGGCCTTTGCCCCAGAGCGCGTGGGATCAAGGGCGGCTGGTGCCCGAACGAGGAGCAGCGCAAGCTCAGCGACTGACGTACGCTGGTTGTGCTCCGCGTCACCATGCCCGAAGCCGATCTCCAGGTCCTGCTGCAGCAGCTCGCCGCGCTGGCCGCCGTCGCCCTCGCGGCCGGCTGGCTCACCGCGCGGTGGCTGATCCGGCGCAAGGCCGAGTGCGGCGGCTCCTGTGCCCGCTGCGAGGGCGCCGGCGCGTGCGAGAAGGCCGCCGGAGCAGTCTCGCCCGGGCCCGCGACGCCCGCCGGCCCGCCCCGCGGCGTGCGTTCTCCCGCCCTGCGCGTCATGCAGTCGGGCCCCGGATCGGCGACGCCCGCGGGAAATCTGCCCGGCCCTCCCGCCGTCTGACGCCGCTACCGGTCGCACTCGTCTGCAGCTGTTTCGCCGCAGCCTTCCCGCGGCATCATCGGAGCCTCTCATGCGTAAAGCCTCGCTGTCCCCCCTCCTGCTCTCCCTCGCCCTCGCCCTCGGCGGCTGCGCCGGCGGTTATTCCGGCAAGTTCAAGGGCAACGGCACCAACGCCGGCGGCGGGCAGGTGCCCGCCTCGCAGGTCCAGACCATCGCCTCCCAGGCGGCCCTCGGCGACACCGCCCACACCGTGCTCGGCACCGCCATCGGCAAGGCCCCCACCGCGCAGGAGGCCGTCGACCTGGCCAAGCAGCACTGCGGCATGCACGGCGGCAACCTGTTGATCCTCAACACCGAGCCCTATCTCTCGGGCAAGCGCTACATCGCCGACGCCGCCTGCGCCACCGACGGCACGGCCCCCGCCGCCGCCAACAAGGCCGGCAAGGGCAAGCCGGCCCGCTGAGCGGCCCGCGCCCCTGAGCGCCCGCCGACGCCTCGGCGGGCGCGCTGTCTTTCGGGACCTGTCCCGACGGACCTGCTCCGGGGCACCTGTCCCGGCGAACCTGTCCCCGGCGACCTGCCCTAGAGGTCCTGGTCGAACGAGCCGGACTGGCTGGCCCGCTCGTTCAGCAGCCGCTCGCGCCGCAGGCTCTCGTTGGCCTCGTCCTCGCGGCGGGCGTGCTCCATCAGCAAGTAGGTCACCGACAGCGGCTCGAGCGAGAGGTCGCCGAGCTCCCGCGGCTCGAGGGTGAAGAACTCGAACTGCCCGCTCTCCCAGGCCAGCAGGTCGAACACCCGGTCGATCGCCGAGGCCGCGTAGCCGAGGTTCTTGACGTCGCGCAGCACGCCCTGCACCAGCCGCAGGACCGCGCTGTCCTGGCCGCTCTCGAGCCGCAGGTCGCCGGTCTTCTTCTCGGCCTCGAGGAACGACAGCACGCTGCCGAGGCGGACGTGCTGCAGGTCGCCGCGCAGGCCGCGGTTCTCGGCCGCGCCGAGCCCCGCGCGGCGGGCCACCACGCCTTGCAGGCGGGCGACGATCTCGTCCGGCGACAGGTCCTTCGGCAGGTAGTCGTCGACCCCCATGCGATAGCCCTGGAGCCGCGACATGTCGTCGGACAGCGCGGTCAGGAACACGATCGGCAGGTGGGCGAGCTTCTTGCGGCCGCGGGCCATCCGCAGCAGCGTCCAGCCGTCCATCTCGGGCATCTCGACGTCGGTCAGCAGCAGGTCGGGCTCGCTCTTGAGCGCGGCGGAGATCGCCATCAGCCCGTTGTCGGCGGTGGTGATGTTCAACCCGCGGGCCCGCAGCGCGGCAGCCATCTCCGCGCGCACGCTGGCCGAGTCGTCGACCAGCAGCACGTTGAGCGGGCGCGCCGGCGGCGGCTCCGCCTGAGGGGACGTCGACGCGTCGAGCACCGAGTTCACGCACAGGCCGAAGATGCGCTCCTGCTCGGCCGTGAAGGCGGCCAGCTTGATGAGCGTGCCCTTGCCGCCGTCGGCCCCGAGATCGAACGCGCTCCCGCTGAGGTACAAAATGGCGCGGTTCGGCAGGCTGAGCTTGACCCGAACCGGCTGATTCGCCTCGAGGCTGCGCACGCCCGGGAGCATCAGAAACCCGCGTCGCAGGTTGTCTGTGTACTCCACGAGGAAGTCGTCGTAGGATTCGAAGCGCACGCCGAACGTGGCGATCTTCGCAGGCTTCGGCGCGTCAGCCATTCCCGTCGCGACATCCTACGGGTTTTCCCCGCGAGGATCCAACGACAGTCTTCACCGGCCCCCACGGCACTCACTCGAGATAGTATCTGCAAGTGAACATTTCGCGCAGCGCCCCGAGGCACGCCAGGTCGGCCATGAGCGCGTCCGCGGCGCTCAGCTCGCTCGGCGCCTTTGCGCTCGTCCTGGCCTCGATGTTCGTGGTGCCGTTCGCGCTGTGGTGCAACTTTTCGCTCGCGCGCACCGCCCAGCTCGACGCTCGTGTCGGCGCCGCGTGGCTGTGGCTGCTCGCCTTCATCGTCACGCTGGGCCTCCCCGTCGCCCTCGCCGTGTGGAAGTACGGCGCCGACAGCCGCCGGCTGTCCGCGGCGATGATGTGGCTGCCGCTGCTGTGGAACCTGGGCGCGATCCTCCTCTGCACTCAGGTGATCCCGGGCCTCCTCGTCGAGTCGCTGCGCGCGCAGGGCGACCTCGCCGGCAAGCGCTTCGGCGACAGCCACAAGGTCGCGCGGATCCTCAGTGCGGTCGGCAACGGCCTCGCAGATCGCCTCGCCCCGCCAGTCCCCGCCCCTCCGCGCGCCGGCGCGCGTCCCGGCGAGATCGCCGCCGTCCCGACCCCCGTCGTCGCGAAGGCGGGCGCAGCGCCCAACGACGCGATCGCCGTGCCGTTCTCCGCCGCCGGCAACGCGATCCTCATGAACGTCGAGCTCGAGGGCCCCGCGGGTCGACTCTCGCTGCCCTACCTGTTCGACACCGGCGCGTCGTTCACCACCGTGCACACCGAGACCGCCGCGAAGCTCGGCCTCACCGTCCCCGACGACGCGCCGACGCTGCAGTTCAACACCGCCAGCGGCCCGCGCGAGAGCCGGATGGTCTACCTGCCGAAGCTGCGCCTCGGCGGCATCGAGCTCGAGGGCCTGCTCGTCTCGGTGTGTGACGGCTGCGCCAACGACCGCTCGCAGGGCCTGCTCGGCCTCAACGTCATGCGCGAGTTCCTGGTCGAGATGGACTACCAGGCCGAGCGCATGAAGCTGCTCCCGCGCCCGCACGACGGCCGGGCCAACCGCGCCTACGACATCTACCCCGCGGTGCAGATCGAGGTCGAGGGCTCGCCGGAGATCTGGCTCGGACGGATCCGCTGGGTGCTCCTGGTCAAGAACCGCAGCACCGTGGCGATCGAGAACGTCGTCCCCGAGGTGCACTTCTCCGACGGCCAGCGCATGGTCGGCGCCGCGATCGCCCGCATCGAGCCGGGCGGCTCCGGCCGCTCGCTGGTCGAGGGCAAGACCTTCGCCGAGGACCACGAGAAGCTCGGCTTCACCCTCGCCCTCGCCGAGGCCTACTGGTGATCGCCATGCTCGACGATGCCGCCGCCGCGCCGGCCTTCGAGTGGTCGTACGTCGTCCTCGCCGTCCTGATCCCGGCCGCGATCCTCGTCTACATGCTCGGCATGTCCCGCGCCAAGCGCATCGGCAGCGCGCGCAACCTCGAGCCCAAGGGCCGGCGCATGCCCAAGGGATCGCTCAAGAGCGATCCACAATTCGCGGGCTTCGTCGGGCGCGCCCTCCAGCGCGGCGTCCTCACCCCGATCGCCGGCGCCGAGGCCCAGCCGATCATGATCCGCGGCGTCATCACCTCCGCCGACGGCAACCTCGGCGGCGCCCCCGGTCGCGAGTGCGTGTGGCGCAACCGCAGCGGCGCCCCGCGCGACGCCGCCGTCGCCGCCGAGCTCGTCGTCGTCGCCGACAGCACCGGCCGCCTCACCCTCGAGAACCTCGACCACGCCGAGGTCATCGCCCCCGAGGAGAAAGCCGGACCGCGCGTCGCCAGCTACGGGCTCTACATCGGCGACGAAATCGAAGTCATCGGTCGGTTCAAACCCGAGCGCTTCGGGACCGACCCCGACCCCACGCGGCTCGTCTACGGCTCGATGGGCGGCGACGGCAACCTCTACGTGCGCGTCCACAGCCGCCCGATCGCGCCCGCCGCAGCAGAAACTGCCGTCCGCGCCGGCGCCGAGGCGTTATCCTCCCCTCCCTCCCCCGCACAGGCCCCGCCGGAGTCCACCGAATGAAGCGAATCCTCGTCTGCCTCACCGCGTTCAGCCTGATCGGCGCCTGCAAGAAGGGCGCGGACACCACTCAGCCGACCGACGGCACCCCGCCCAGCGACAGCGGCACCGACACCCAGCCGCCCGTCGCCACCACCGAGCCCGACCCGCCCGCCATCGCCGAGGCGCGGAGCAAGTACATCGCCGGCCAGTACAGCCAGGTCATCGAGAGTCTGAAGCCCCTCGTCGACGACCTCAAGTCGAAGCAGAAGGCGCGCGCCTCGGGCCTCGGCGCCGCGTGGTTGGCGCTCGCGCTCGCCGAGGATGTCATCGAGAACGCCAAGGAGCCCGCCGACCACGCCCAGGCGATGGCCGACCAGACCGGCGACCCCGAGGTGAAGATCGCCGCCAAGCTGGCCCAGGGGACCTACAAGCTCAAGACCGAGGACTTCGCGGGCGCCGCCGCCGACTTCGAGGAGGCCTACAACCTGCAGAAGGACGGCCCCAACGCCGGCCTCGCCCTCGTCATGTACGGCAACACCAAGATCAACCTCGCCTTCGGCGGCGAGGACAACGCGATCGTCAACCCGGGCGAGCTCGACTCCGCCGCCTCGACCTTCGTCAAGGCCCAGCGCCTGGTCGAGAAGCAGCCCGGCAACGAACTCATCGGCGCCCGCGCGCTCGAGGGCCAGGCCGCCGTCGTCCGCTACAAGGACAAGAAGAACACCCCCGAGGCGTGCCGCCTGATCGGCGAGGCCACCAAGATCTACACCAGCAAGGGCGCCGGCCAGCCCTTGATCGACGCGGCCAACGCGCTCCAGGACGAAGCCAACTGCGGCCCCGCCCCGGCTGCTGCGCCCTGAGCTCGCGGCTCGCCACTCGAAACGCCGGCCGTGGCGCCGCGGACACGCGGTTCTGCGGCCGTCGCCGCAAAGTCACCAGCGGTGTCGTGAGCGCGGGGCTTCTCGCCGCCCCGCGCTTCTGCGACAACCTTTCCGCCATGGATCCCGCAGCGGGTCAAGATCCGTACTTCAACCACTGGGCCGACGCGGCCGCCGCCAAGACGCTCGCCGCTCACCCCGACAAGTCGGTCGTCACCGTCGCCGCCGGCATCACGCCCTCGGGCGTCGTGCACGTCGGCAACTTCCGCGAGGTCATCACCGTCGACCTCGTCGCCCGCGCCCTGCGTGACCGCGGCGCCGAGGTCCGGTTCATCTACTCGTGGGACGACTTCGACGTCCTGCGCAAGGTGCCCGCCGACATGCCGCAGCGGGACATGCTGACCGCGAACCTGCGCCGCAGCATCAGCGCCGTGCCCGACCCGTACGGCGAGCACGACAGCTACGCCGGTCACAACATCGCCGCCTTCGAGAGCAGCCTCGCGCCGCTGGGGATCCAGCCCGAGTTCATCCGCCAGTCGCAGCGCTACCGCGCCGGCGCCTACGCCGAGGGCATCCACCTCGCGCTCAAGCACGCCGCCGACATCCGCGCGATCCTCAACAGCGTCCGCGACAAGAACACCGCCAACACCCGCCTCGAGGACGACTGGCTGCCGCTGTCCGGCTTCTGCGACAACTGCGGCCGCGACACCCTCGCCTTCCACGTCGCCGGCGAGTGGACCGTCCACTACGACTGCAGCGCTTGCAAGCACGCCGCCGACGTCGACCTGCGCGAGGGCGGCAACCTCAAGCTGCCGTGGCGCATCGACTGGCCGATGCGCTGGGCCCACGAGCGCGTCTGCTTCGAGCCCGGCGGCAAGGACCACAGCACCGCCGGCGGCAGCTTCGACACCGCCAAGGACATCGTCCGCGTCGTCTACGGCTGGAAGGCCCCCGAGTACGTCGGCTACGACTTCGTGCGGATCAAGGGCCGCGCCGGCAAGATCTCCAGCAGCAAGGGCGACGTCGTCACCGTCGCCGACTGCCTCGAGATCTACGAGCCCGAGGTGCTGCGCTGGCTGTTCGTCTCGTTCCGCCCGAACACCGAGTTCCAGATCAGCTTCGACCTCGACGTCATCACCCTCTACGAGAGCTACGACCGCACGCGCCGGATCGCCTACGGCGTCGAGCCGGCCAAGGACGCCCAGGCCAGGCTCGTCGCCCAGCGCACCATGCAGCTGGCGAGCGTCGACCACCGCCGGATCGGCGAGGGCGACGTCATGCCGTTCGTGCCCGGCTTCCGCCACCTCAGCATGACGCTGCAGATCTTCGAGGGCGACCTCGACAAGACCGTCGCCTACTACGAGGAGGCCGGCCAGGTGAAGGGCGACGAGTCGCGCCGGCTCACCCGCCAGCGCGCCCGCTGCGTGTGGAACTGGATCTCCGAGTGGGGCCCCGACGAGTTCCGCTACAAGCTGCGCCGCGAGCCCAAGCAGCGCGAGCTGTCCGGCGACGAGGCCACCTGCCTCGGCCGCCTCGTCGCCGCCCTCCGCGGCCGCGACGAAGTCCGCGAGGACGACCTCGTGCCGACCATGAAGTCGCTGTGCCAGGGCACCAGCCTCGACAACAAGACTTTTCTCCCGGTCGTCTACGACCTCCTCATCGGCCGCGACAAGGGCCCCAAGCTCACCACCCTGATCACCGCCATCGGCCCCGCCCGCGCCCTCGCCCTGCTCGCTCCGAGCCTGCCCGCAGGGGCATGACCTGAGCGACAGGTCACCAAAGACATGGCCCCGAGGACCTGTCCTCGGGGCTATTCGCGTCCAGCGAGCCGGGTCCACGCCGAACCCACGCCAGCCGCACCGCGTTGAGCGCCAGCCACCGCAGCGCCAGCGGCCGCACCAGCTCGTCCGGCACTCGGTCGCTCGTGCATACCCGAGCATACCGCCGCCGCTGCGGCCTGGGCGTTCGTTCACTCGCGCGTCACGGCTTCGCCCCGGCGATCACCGCGGCCTCGACCGCCCGCAACCACTCCACGCACGCCGCCACGTCCGCGGCCGCCAGCCCGCGCACCCACGCCACGTGGTCGACGTACGGCTCGTCGGCCGCGATCGCCAGCGGGCACGCCAGCTCGGGCGCCGTCAACCTCGGCACCGCCTCGCCGCGCTCCTTTAAAAAAGCCGCCAGCCGCTTCTCGCGCTCGGCGACGCACAGCGAGAGCGTAGCGATCGCCGCCGACATGACCTCTCGGACATCTTCGCGCGACCCCGGCACCCGCGCCAGCCGCACCTGCCGGTACCAGGCCAACAGCGCGTGCAGCTGGGCGATGTAGCGGATCTGCCGGCCCGCGCGCGGTTCGGCGGCGTCGAGCTGATCGGCCGCGAACGGCTGGTCGACCGCGCGCGGCGGCTGCACCACCAACCTGTCCTCCGGGACATCCTTGCGCACGACCTGCCCGGCCCCGGTCACCGCGCCGAACCCGACCTGTCGCGGCCCGACCATCCCGCCCGCGCCGCCGAGGAAGATCCGCCGCTCGCGCAGCAGCACCCCGCGCGGCACGTCGCCGACCAGCGACGCCGTCGCCTTGTCCCCGCGCGCCCCCCACGGCGTGAAGTTGAAGTGAATGAACCCGCTGCCGACCTCCGAGTGGTCCTCGCGCGACGTCCCGCCGGCGAGCAGCGCGTCGCAGAAATTGATCAGCGACCCGAGCGTCCCGAAGCAGAGGACGATCGTGTGCTTGAGCCCGACCGCGTGGGCCGTGCTCGCCTCCTCCTCGAGCAGGGTCCCCTCGCGCAGGTGCGCCGCCGAACCCGCCGAGGCGCCGCGCAGCAGCACCGCGCCGCACGCGTAGCCGCCGTCGATGCGGGCCTTCTCGCCGAGCACGCAATCCACGGCCACCACCGGCCCCTCGCGGCCGAGTTCGGCGCCCGGCCCGAGAAAAGTGCGCGGGCCCTGCAGCCGCGTCCCTGGGTGGAGCACCACCCCTGCGTGGATTCGCTCGACGCGCACTTCGGGCGCCACGTAGGTCTGGCGTGGATCGATGATCTGGACCCCACGCTGCGCCAGCGCCGAAAGCCGCGCCTCGATCGCTGCGACGTCCGTCATGCCGGCCGCTATACCACGCGCCGCGAGCGCAGAGATCGGGTACGCTTCGGAGGCGATGAACGCGGGACCTGGCCTTTCGGAACAGGAGCTGCGCGAGGCGGCAGCGGAGGCGGGAATCTCGCCGGAGGAGCTCCGCCGGGCGCTGGTCGAGCGCAACAGCCCCCAGGCCAACGGCAAGGCCCTGGTGCGGCGGCCCGAGAGCGCCGCGATGGCCCAGTACAGCGCCGAGACGCGGCTCGAGCTCCCCCCGGAGCAAGCCCTCGACCTCGTCCGCCGCTCCCTCGCCAAGCAGGTCGGCAACACCGGCCACCGCCAGGGCCCGAGCCGCGCCGACATCGTCGACGACAGCGCCGGTGTCGTCTACAAGATCAGCGCCGAGAACGACGGCCAGGGCGGCGCCCTCGTCAAGGTCGACGTCGACGCCGGCGCCGGCCGCAGCAACCTCGCCCTCGGCGGCTTCATCCTCGGCGGCTTCTCGCTCGGCATCACCGCCTTCGGCGCCCTGCTCGCCCCGCTCATCATGTGGGCCGGCATCACGCTCGGCGTCGTCGGAGCCACCGCCCTGTTCTTCGCCGCCGCCCGCCTCAGCCAGGGTCGCCGGCGCGCCGAGCTGATCGTCGCCCAGGCCCTCGTCGAGGCCGAAGAGGCCCCTGCCCCCGCCGGCCCCCCGCGCGCCCTCCGCCCCGGTTGAGCGATCGGGGTTGACCGCGGACCGCTCGCGCGGCCATCGTCAGGCGCATGGCGAACGACGCGCCCGAGGGCGAGCGCCCCAAGGCGCCGCATTACATCACCGCCGACGGCATGAAGAAGCTCCGCGACGAGCTCGACCACCTGTGGAAGGTCGAGCGCCCGCGGGTCACCAGCGAGGTCTCGGCCGCGGCTGCCCTCGGGGACAGGTCGGAGAACGCCGAGTACATCTACGGCAAGCGCCGCCTGCGGGAGATCGATCGGCGCCTCGAGTTCCTGGCCAAGCGCATCGAGTCGCTGACCGTGTTCCACCCGCCGGCGCGCGCCCCCGAGAAGGTCACCTTCGGCACCTGGGTCACGCTCGAGGACGAGGACGGCAACACCGTCCGCTACCAGCTCGTCGGCCCCGACGAGTTCGACGTCGAGGCCGGCAAGATCAGCGTCGCCTCTCCGGTCGCTCGCGCCCTCCTCGGCAAGGAGGTCGACGACGAGGCCACCGTCCAGCGCCCGCGCGGCAGCGTCACTTTCACGATCACCGCCATCTCTTACCAGCCGCCCCGACCCTGACCCGTCACGCGTGAAATCATGAGCACCCTGCAAGGCAAGACCCTCTTCATCACCGGTGCCAGCCGCGGCATCGGCCTCGCCATCGGCGTCCGTGCTGCCCGCGACGGCGCCAACGTCGTCATCGCCGCCAAGACGGCCGACCCGCACCCCAAGCTGGCTGGCACGATCTACACCTCCGCCGCGGAGATCGAGGCCGCCGGCGGCAAGGCGCTGCCGCTGGTGTGCGACATCCGCAGCGACGAGCAGGTGTACGAGGCGGTCGAGCGCGCGGTCAAGCACTTCGGCGGCATCGACATCCTCGTCAACAACGCCAGCGCGATCAGCCTCACCGGCACCCTCGACACGCCGATGAAGCGCTACGACCTGATGCACCAGATCAACACGCGCGGCACCTTCCTGTGCTCGCAGGCCTGCATCCCGCACCTCAAGCAGGCCCAGAACCCGCACATCTTGAACCTCGCCCCGCCGCTGTCGATGAAGGCGAAGTGGTTCAAGCCGCACGTCGCCTACACCATGGCCAAGTACGGCATGAGCATGTGCGTCCTCGGCATGGCCGCCGAGTTCGAGGCCGACGGCATCGCCGTCAACGCCCTGTGGCCGCGCACCACCATCGCCACCGCCGCCGTCAACATGCTCGGCGGCGAGATGATGATGTCGGTCAGCCGCAAGCCCGACATCATGGCCGACGCCGCCTATCACATCCTCACCCGGCCGAGCCGCGCCTGCACCGGCAACTTCTTCATCGACGAGGACCTCCTGCGCAGCGCCGGCGTCACCGACCTCGACCACTACTCGGTCAACCCCGGCGCCGAGCTGGCTCCCGACTTCTTCGTCGACTGAGCCCGCGCCGCGTCCGTGCTGATCGCCGGCGTCATCGCCTACGTCCTCGGCCAGCTCGCGCTCGGCCTGTGGGTGGCCCGGCGCGTGCGCAGCCAGGAAGACTTCCTGCTCGCCGGGCGCGACGTCGGCTACGTCCTGGCGACCTTCACGATCTTCGCCACCTGGTTCGGCGCCGAGACCTGCATCGGCGCCGCCGGCCAGATCGCCGAGCACGGCCTCGGCGGCGGCTCGGCCGACCCGTTCGGCTACGCCCTGTGCCTCCTGCTGATGGGCACCCTGTTCGCCGCGGCGCTGTGGCGCCGCGGGATCGCCACGATCGCCGACCTCATGCGCCAGCGCTACTCGCCCGCCGTCGAGCGGGTCACCGCGCTGCTCGTCGCGCCCACCTCGTTCCTGTGGGCCGGCGCCCAGATCCGCGCTTTCGGACAGGTCCTTTCGGCCAGCACCGGCATGAACATCGAGGTCGCCATCGCCCTCGCCGCCGGCACCGTCGTCGCCTACGCGTCCGCCGGCGGGCTCATGGCCGGCGTCGTCACCGACCTCGTCCAGGGCATCGCCCTCGTCATCGGCCTCGGCCTGCTCGGCTGGGCCGTCGTCGACGCCGCCGGCGGCCTCGGCCCCGCGCTCGCCGCCGTCGAGCCCGCGCGCCTGTCCTTCGGGTCATCCTCGACCGGCCTGCTCGACACCCTCGACGCCTGGGCGATCCCGATGTTCGGCTCACTCGCCGCCCAGGAGCTGATCGTCCGCGTGCTCGCCTGCCGCTCGGCCACCGTCGCCCGCCGCTCGACCCTCCTCGGCGGCGGCCTCTACCTGCTCGTCGGCCTGATCCCCATGCTCGTCGGCCTCGTCGGCGTCGGCTTCGTCGGCCCGCTCGAGCACCCGGAGCAGATCCTCCCCGCCGTCGCCGCGGCGCTGCTCGGCCCCGTCGCCTACGTCCTCTTCATCGGCGCGCTGATCTCCGCCATCCTCTCCACCGTCGACGGCGCGCTGCTGGCCGTCTCGTCGGTGGTCGCCCGCAACCTCGTCGAGCCGATGCGCCCCGGCATGACCGACCGCCAGCGCCTGCAGGTCTCCCGCCTCTGCACGCTCGTGTTCGGGATCCTCGCCTACCTCGTCGGCCGCAGCGCCGACGGCGTCCACGACCTCGTCGAGGACGCCTCCGGCTTCACCGGCGGCGGCCTCGTCGTCGTGTTCGCCTTCGCCCTGTGGAGCCGCTTCGGCGGCCCGCGCAGCGCCCTCGCGGCCATGCTCGTCGGCATCGCCCTGTGGCTGGTCGGCCGCTACGTCGGCTTCGTCCCCGCGCCCTTCCTCGCCTCGATGCTGGCCGCTCTCGTCGTCTACGTCGCCGTCGCCCTGCTCGAGCGCCGCCGCGCCGCCAGTCTTTCAGAACATGACCTTTAGAGCATGTCCTAACCGGCACCCGGGAACCCCGGGTCGCACAGGCACGCGCACTCCGGCGGCCCCTCGGTCAGCTGCCCCTCGAAGTCGAAGATGCACGCCCGCGCCGGCGCGGGCGGGCTCTGGCACCAGTCGGCGAAGCCGACGTTCACGGCGTCGTCCTCGCCGACCATGAACGCACCGCCGAAGCCCTCCGGGCCGCACGGCGACAGCGTCGCGCAACCTTCCTCGGAGCACGGCACGAACGCACACTGCCCGCGGGGGTCGCCGAAGCCGCACACCCCGTCCATCAGGCGCACCGGGAACCAGGCGATCCACACACAGCTGCCGCCCTCGAGCGCCAGCCCGTTGCAGCTCGCGCGGTCCGGCTGGCTCGCACACTGCTGCTCCGCCTCCGGCGGCGCCGCGTCGCCGCACACCCCGTTCATCGTCGTGCCGGTGGTGCCCACGCTCGTCCCGCCCGTGTCCGACCCGCTCGTCGGCGTCCCCGTCGTCGGCTCGACGCCCGTCGTCGCCGCCGTCGAACTCGAGCTCGTCGGGCTCTCCGTGCTCTCGTTCTTCTCCGGCCCGCACCCGCCCAGCGTCACCGTCAGCGCCGCGATCCACCGCACCATCCCGCCACTTTATCCCAACCCGGCCGGCGCGTGGCCAACCGCCGCCGTCTTCGTTACGCTCCGCCCATGACGATCGCCGGCTTCACCCGCGACGAACTGCTGCACGAGGCCCTCGTCGCCCCCTGCGACGGCCGGAGCGTCTGCGCCGACACCCAGGTCCACCAGCGCCCGGGCTGGTTTCAGCTCCTCACCCCTTCGTTCCGCCACGGCGGCTTCAACGAGGTCGCGTTCGCCCGCCTCGACGACGCCGACGTCGAGTCCGTCATCGACGCCACGATCGCGCAGTACGACGCCCACGGCCTGCGCTTCCGCTGGACCATCACCCCCGACTGTCGCCCCCTCGACCTGCCCGAGCGCCTCGCGCGTCGCGGCTTTCGCAGTGAAAGCGTCGTCGTCATGGCCGCCGCGATCGCCGGGCTGCAGATCCCCGAGGCCGAGGGCGTCGTGGTCGAGCGCGTCGGCCCGCACAACGTCGAGGTCCACGCCGACGTCTCCGCCCGCGGCTGGGGCACGGAGCTCGCGCCGCTCCTCGCCTTTCAGCGCGGCGTCCTGGCCGACCCGACCGACGACCGCAGCCACTTCTTCCTCGCCTCCCGCGACGGCGAGCCGCTCGGGATCGGCAACTACAAGGCCCTCCCACGCTCCGCCTTCCTCATCGGCGCCGTCGTCCTCGACGGCCACCGCTCGCGCGGCGCCTACCGCTCGCTCCTCGCCGCGCGGGTCCGCCACGCCGCCGCCCGCGGCCTCGAGCTCGTCACCACCCACGCCCGCGCCGCCACCTCCGCGCCGATCCTCGAGCGCCTCGGCTTCGCCCGCATCGCCGAGCTCCCCGTCTTCTTCAACCGCTGACCGCCGCCCGCGGCCGCATGTCCTCCGTGACATGCTCGATCAGGCATGTCGCCAGAGACATGCGCTTTGGGGCATGCCCGAACAGCCATCCCGCTCGGCTCACCCGCCGAGTCGCCGGCGCAGGAACAGCGCCGCCCCGAGCGCAGCGCCGCCGAGCACCCCCGCGACCGTCCGGCGCTGGCGGCGTCGTTCCTGGCAGCGGATCGTCTCGCGCGCCTCTTCCAGGCGGCGGCGCGTGTCCGCGTGCGAGGCGGTCTCGTCGGCCAGGGCCCGCTTCGCCGCCGCGGCGCGCTCGCCGAGCAGCGCCAGCTCCTGCGCCTGCGCCTCGCAGCGCGCCTGCGCCTCGAGCAGCACCGTCTGGTCGGCCGTCAGCTTCAGGCGCAGCTCCGTCGCCTCCGCGTTCGCGCGCTCGACCTGCGCCTGCATCGCGGCCAGCTCCTCGCCTGTCTTCGAGCGTCCGCCCTCGAGCGCAGCGACCCGCTCGCGCGTCGCCCGGTGATTGGCCTGCTCGGCCTGCAGCTCGCGTCGCGCGCCCTCGAGCTCGCGCTGCGCCTTGTCGGCGCGCTCGCGCTGGCGACTCGTCTCGCGCCGCGCGTCGGCCAGCTCGGTCTGCAGCTCGGCCACCTTGCTCTCCATCAAGTCGTGCGCCCCGCGGGTCTGCGCGTGGGCCTGCGCCTCCGCGTCGAGCCGCCGCCGCGCCTCCGCCAGGTCGCCGCGCAGCCCGCCGCGCTCGAGGTCCCAGCTCGCGTGCTGCGAGCGTTCGCGCTCGAGCGTCTCGTGCGTCGCTTGCAGCTCGGCCCTCAGCTCAGCCAGCCGTCGCTCGGCGTCGGCGAGGGCCGCTTCGGCGGCCTGGACCTGGGCATCGCTCGGGGCTGACTCGGGCTTCGGCATGGCGCCCGCATTATGCACCGATCGCCGCTCGCCCTCCTCCGCCGACTCTCGACCGCGGCCCGCCGCCTCCGCGTGCGCAGACGCGCCCCAGGCGCGAAGGCGATCGGTCCCCCCTCGCAGCGCGCGCAGGCGGCCGTGCGCCCGGGCGCTGCGCCGGCCTCGACCTTGCCCGAAGGACAGACGGCCTCAACCGCGACGGCCGGCCGATCTCGTACGATGGAGTCATGCGCGTCCTCTGCCTCTCGCTCCTCCTCGCCCTGCCGGCCTGCCAGATCATCGGCGATCCGGCGGACTCCAACGCCAGCGCCACCGACACCACGACCGAGGGGCCCGACCAGACCACCACCACCACGACCACCGACGGCGCCGTGACCACCACCGAGGGCACGACGAGCGAAGGCACCACCACCCAGGCGCAGCCCACCACCACCGGCACCACCGGCCCGGCCGACATGTGCCAGGGCTTCGACCAGGCCGAGTGCGCCGCCGCCGAGGGCTGTCGCTCCGTCGTCGGCACCCCGCTCGATTTCGCCGGCTGCAACCCGTTGCCGGCCTACCTCGGGTGCGCCGTCGAGGCCGACTGCGACCTCGCGCTCACCACCGTGTGTCGCCCCAACAGCCTCGAGGTCTACGTCATCGACGACACCTGCGTCCCGTCCGACCTCGAGGTCTGCGACAGCATGCTCCCGCTGTGCGGCGAGGAATGCCTCGGCCTCGACGAGGCCGCGTGTACCATGGACCCCAACTGCAGCGCCCACTTCGGCGCCCCGCACATCGAGGAGAACATGGCGGTCTGCGTCGACTTCGCCAACCCGCAGTTCCTCGCCTGCGACAAGTTGCAGCCGGCCTGTCCCCCCGCCGTCGTCACCGTCTGTCCCGAGGGACAGCCCGATGTCGCCTTCGACGTCGCCTCGGGCTGCACCCCCCCCGGCTTCGAGTCCTGCATGGACAACGCCGCCCCCGCCTGTCCGTGATCGCGCCGACGACCCGGCCGCCGAGCGCAAGAGAACACGGCCTGCATGTCCTGAAGAACATGTCTCATCAGCAAGTCGCATCTCTCGTCACCGTGCTCGGCCGTGGAGGCACCGACCGCGAAGTCGCTCGCGCGTCGCGGTTTCGCGGACTCCGCGCTCTGGGGGATGCGCCGAACCTCGCCTGCGTCGTCCCACCGACGTCCCGGCCCGCGCAGCGAATCGCCGTCGATCCGCGCGCGCGATCACGTCGCGCGACGTCGTCGTTCGCGCGGGGCTACTCGTCGGCCGCGAACTCGCCTATGCTGCTCGGGTGCAGCTCTGCCCCGCGTGTTCCCGTCACATCCTGGGCGACGTCGCCACCTGCTTCTTCTGCGCCGCTCCGCTGCGTTCGGCGCCGCTGATCCCCGCGCTCGTGCTCGGCGCCGTGCTCGGCATCGGGCTCACGGGCTGCGCCGGCGAGCCCGGCGACACCACCGTCAGCACGGGCAGCGACAGCGCCGGCAGTGACGGCGACACCAGCACCTCGCAGTCGACCCAGACCAGCCAGACCACCCTGACCGACGGCGGCACCGCCAGCGCCAGCGACACGGCCGAGCCTGACCCCACGACCGGCACCACTGCCACGGGCACCACGTCGACGAGCACCTCGACCACCACCGAGGGCACCACGACGTCGACCTCGACGACCACCACCGAGGGCACCACCACCCTCGACACCGACGGCACCACCACCCTCGACACCGACGGCACCACCACCCTCGACACCGACGGCACCACCACCACGAGCACGGGCACCGACACCGACTCGACCACCGGCGACACCTTCGACACCCTGCCGCTCCCCTACGGCGCCCCGCCGGCGCCGGACCCCGACGACCTCCACTGAACGCACATGTCCCCCGGGACATGGCCGCTCTTACTTTCTTGATATTTTTAAAAATTCACTTGAGCGGCGACCCGGGGCCGCGCGGCTCGTCGACACGGGAGCGCCTGGGCTCGTCGACGTGCACCGGCCCGTGCAGCGCCCGCAACGCCGGATCCTTGTACTCGCGGATCAGGCGGAACAACGCGTGGTCGAACGGCTGCCCCGGTGCCGCCCGGACCGGCTCGATGCGCTCGCGCAGGCCCTGGCGGTCGAGCTCGAGCGCGCGGTGGTGGCACATCGGGTTGTTGCCCGGACGGCCGAGCAGCGGCTCGCTCATCGACGTGCAGCCGCCCATGCACACCGACGCGTAGTAGCAGCTCGCGCACAGGCCCCACAGCTCTTCGCGCGTCCGCTGGCGCATGTACACGATCTCCGGCGCGCGCTCCCACAGCGCCGCGAACCCGTGCTCGCGCCACGACCCGCCGGTGCCCTCCTCGCCGAGGCTCGGGCAGCTCTTCACCTCGCCGTGGCTCGACACCGCCGCCCCGGAGATCCCCGCCTGACAGCCGAAGTAGTGCCCGCGCTGCGTCGAGTTGCGGCGCAGTCGCTGCTCGAGCGGACCGAAGTAGCCGAGGCTGTTGCCCGGGTAGAGCCGGATCCCCAGCGCCTCGCAGCGCACCAGCAGCCGCTCCACCACCTCGTACAGCGCGATCATCTGGTACGGCTGCAGCAGGATCTCCGGGTGATCGGCGGCGGCCCCGTGGGCCATCGTCACCTGGATCTGCCACGAATGGATCCCCTCCGCGGCCAGCAGCTCGAGCAGCGCCTCGAGGTCGGGCAGCGTGCGCGCGTTGAGCTGCGTGTTCGCCGAGATCTGCGAGCCCGCCGCCTTCAAGTGGCGCAGCGCCGCGAACGCCCGCGTGAAGCTGTCGGGTCGGCCGCGCAGCGCGTCGTGGCAGGCGGCGAGCCCGTCGATCGACACCGACACGCTCTGCACGCCGGCCTCGACCAGCGCCTCGGCGATCTCGCGCGACAGGCTGTAGCCGCCGGTGGTCATCGTGCAGCTCATGCCGTGCTCGCGGATCTGTCGCACGATCCGGAGCACGTCCGGGCGCAGGTACGCCTCGCCGCCGATGAGCGTCACCTCGCCGACGCCGGCCGCCGCCAGCTCGTCGACCAGGCGCAGCGCCTCGTCGGTGCTCAGCTCGTCGGGGCGCCGCTTGCCCGAGCGCGGCCCGCAGTGGGCGCAGCGCTGGTCGCACGCGCTCGTGAACTCCCACACCACGATCCGCGGCACCGGGGCCTGGCCGGGCGCGACCGGCAGCGCCTTGCGCGAGCGCGTCGGCGGGGCCAACGCCACGATCGGCAAGCGGCGACGCTCCTCGCGGATCCCCACCGCGGCAGCCTATCACGAACCTCAGGCCAGCCGCTCGACGTGCGCCGCGTAGGCCAGCTCGAACCCCGCCGCGCGCTCGAGCGCGTGCACCGCCTCGCTCACCATCGCCTCCGGCAGCGGCACCCGCGTGCAGCGGTACAGGTTCGCCGGCAGCATCGCCTCGACGAACGGCAGCCCCGGCACGTAGACGAAGCGCCCGCCCGGCTTCAGCGAGCGCAGCACCGCCATGTACACGCGCGCGTACGCGTACGCCTCCGGGCTCTGGGCCAGGTGGTGGTGGATGAAGTGGAGCGAGAACGCCTGGTGCGACACGATCGTGCCCCAGCGGTCCTGTCCGAACGGGAAGGTCAGCCAGTCGCCGACCAGCGCCACGTCTTCGGGCGCCTCGCGGTCGAGCCCGGTTGCCGCCAGGCCTTCGGCCCGCAGCGCGCGCACGAACCCTGCCGAGCTCCCGCAGCCGACATCGAGGATCGGCGGGGCCAGCGGCGCGTCGCCGAGGCCCAGCGCGTCGCGCTGCAGCGTCACCGCGTACTCGCTGCACACGACCTCGGCCTTGGCCCCGCCGCCCGCCCGCACCAGCGCCGCGACCCGCGCCTGCAGCTCCTGTCCCGCGCGCACTAGCCGTTCGGACATGTCCTTCGCGCCATCTTCGCCCGCGGCAGCCAGCGCGTCGGCGACCTCGTTCGCCGCGCGCCCGCAGGCCGCCGTCAGCGCCCCGCGGTCGAGGCGGACGTACTGGTTGCGGCTCCACAGCCACCGGGCCAGCCGCACGCACAGCGCCTCGGCGCAGGCGGGCGTGCGCAGCCAGGCCGCCAGGGTCGCGGTGTGCGCCAGCAGGTGCTGGATCAGCGCGGCCTTCGGCTCCGGCAGCGCCCGCCCGGCCACCAGCTCGGCCAGCGGCACCTCGGCCAGCGCCTGGAGCACCTCTTCGAACAGCGCGGCGAGCCTCTGGACCTCGGGCGACACGCCCGCAGCATAGCACCACCCGGGCCCCGAGCCCTGGCCGACCGCTCGCGTCGCTCCCTTCCATCACGCGCAGCAGGGCACGCCCGATGGAGGCGGGCGCTCGACCTCCACGCACCATCGCATTCGCACTCGCCCCTTCGCCGCCATGGCGTGCCCGCGTCCTCGGTCCCCTCCAGTGCGGCGACCTCTATCTAACATGCCCTTGAGGACATGCCCAATCAAGCATGTCCCGACGACCACCCCACTCACAGGTCGACGACGATCGTCGCCTGCGCGCTCGTCTCGCCGCTCGGCGCGATCGTCACCGCCTGGTTCGGCAGCGACACCCCGTCGCCCGCGTCGGGGAACAGCGTCTCGTCCATGTTGCCGTTGCGGTCGAGGACCACCGTCATCTTGTAGTCGCCCGGGTGGATCTGCTCGAGCGTCAGCGTCGACGACGTCGCCCCCGCCGGGGTGGCGGCCAACAGCGAGCGGCTGTGCTTGCAGGTGAATTGCAGGTCGCACGGCTGCGTCGTCAGGATCACCCACACCCCGCCGTCCTCCTCGAGCGCTCCGGTCCAGTTCACGTCGACCTTCAGCGTGGGCATCGTCGGGAACGGCGCGTCCTTGGCCAGCGGCGTCAGGTCGGCCGGGAACGGCTCCGGCAGCGCGCGCGTCTCCTCGCGCAGCGCGTCCCAGTACACGTGCTGCATCCCCTTCACCTTGACGTCGAGGATCACGTGGTCGTCGCCGTCGAACGAGAACGTGGCGTCGATGTAGTCGCAGCCCTGCGTCGCCGAGCAGAACCGCCAGCTCGAGTCGGTGTGCTCGGCGAGCAGCGCCCGGGAGTCGCGCAGCAGGCCGAGGAAGTAGCCGCCGTTGCGGTACACCAGCACCGGCCCCGAGCCGTGGTCCTCGACCTCGAAGGCGAAGCGCAGGCTGTTGTTCGCGTCGAAGTCGACCCGGCTGAACAGCACCTGGCCCGACGCCGCGCGCACGTCCATGTTCATCAGCGGGAACGTCCCGAGCGGCGTCATCGAGGCCTGCCCGCTCCACAGCCCCGCGAGGCGCTGCACCAACTCGAGCCCCGCCGCCACGCCCTCCTCGCCCGTCGTGCCGGTCGGCTCGCCCGTGGTCGGAGCCTCCGTCGCGCTCGTCGTCGGTGTCGCACCGGTGGACGTCCCCGTCGTCGGCGAGCCGGTGCTGGTCGGCTCGCCCGTCGAGCTGGCCGAAGAGACAGTCATACCCTCGCCCGGGCAGGCGACGAGGAGCACCAGGGTCATCGCAAGCAAACGCATGCCGCCGCACTATCACCGCCCGGGCCCGCCCGGACAAGCGCGGCATGCTTGCACTTTCTCCACCTGTCCCGGCAGACATGTGTTGCAGAACGCGGCGAGCGAGTGGCAGAACGCCGCGGGGCAGCGCCCCCAGCCGTGGAGCGCACGCGGGGCCCGCCGCGCCGCTCGGCGCAACACCCGCGGCGGCGTAGCCCTGCTTGTGCGGCCCTGTGTCTGGAGCGCCCGGAGCGCCCGGGGCGAGGTCGCGCAAGTGCGATCAGACTCGCGGCATGACGACACGCTCCACGAAGACGTTCACCGAGGCCGAGGCCCGCCAGGTCGCGGAGGAGTCCCGCGAGACCGAGTGGAGCGCCCCCAGCTTCCTCAAGGAGCTGTTCCTCGGCAACTTCCGCCTCGACCTCGTCCACCCGTTCCCCGACGCCCCGCCCGAGCGCCCGGCCTTCCGCGCCTTCTACGAGCGGATGCGCCGCTTCCTCGCCGACGAGGTCGACTCCGACGAGATCGACCGCGACGGCCAGATCCCGCAGCACATCATCGACCAGCTCGCGGCCATGGGCGCGTTCGGCATGAAGATCCCCGTCGAGTACGGCGGCCTCGGACTCACCCAGCGCGAGTACTGCGAGGTCATCAAGCTCGTCACCAGCCAGGACGGCAACCTCGTCGCCCTGCTGTCCGCGCATCAATCGATCGGCGTGCCGCAGCCGGTCAAGCTGTTCGGCACCGACGCGCAGAAGGCCAAGTACCTGCCCCGCTGCGCCCGCGGGGCCGTGTCCGCCTTCGCCCTCACCGAGCGCGACGTCGGCTCCGACCCCGGCAACCTCACCACCACCGCCGAGCGCACCGAGGGCGGCGACTACATCCTCAACGGCGAGAAGCTGTGGTGTACCAACGGCACCATCGCCGAGCTCTACGTCGTCATGGCCCGGCACCCCGACACCGGCAAGATCTCCGCGTTCATCGTCGAGCGCGACTGGCCCGGCGTCGAGGTCGTCCACCGCTGCCGCTTCATGGGCCTGCGCGCCATCGAGAACGGCGTCGTCCGCTTCACCAACGTCCATGTCCCGAAGGACAACTTGTTGTGGGCGGAGGGCCGCGGCCTCAAGCTCGCGCTCGTCACCCTCAACACCGGCCGCCTCACCCTGCCCGCCTCGTGCGCGGCCGCCAGCAAGCGCGCGCTCGAGATCTGTCGCCAGTGGGCCAGCAGCCGCGTGCAGTGGGGCCAGGCCATCGGCAAGCACGACGCGATCGCCCAGCTGCTCACCGACATGGCCGCGACCACCTTCGCCATGGAGGCGCTGTCCGACCTCGCCTCGGCGATGGCCGACATGGGCGACCGCGACATCCGCCTCGAGGCCGCCGTCGCCAAGATGTGGAACAGCGAGGAGGGCTGGAAGATCGTCGACCGCACCCTGCAGATCCGCGGCGGCCGCGGCTACGAGACCGCCGAGTCGCTCGAGGCCCGCGGCGAGCCGCCGATCCCGGTCGAACGCATGCTGCGCGACTTCCGGATCAACCTGATCTTCGAGGGCTCGTCGGAGATCTTGCGCCTCTTCATCGCCCGCGAGGCGCTCGACCGCCACCTCGCGGTCGCCGGCGCGCTGGTCGACCCCAAGGTGCCGCTGAAGCAGAAGCTGGCCACGCTGCCGCGGGTCGGCCTGTTCTACGCCGGCTGGTACCCCACGCGCTGGCTCGGCTGGGGTCGATGGCCGCGCTACCAGGCGTTCGGCCCGCTCGCGCGCCACGTCCGCTGGCTCGAGCGGACCACCCGTCGCCTGTCGCGGGCGATCTTCCACCTGATGGTCGGCAAGGGCGCCAGCCTCGAGAAGCGCCAGGCCCTGCTGTTCCGCTGCGTCGACATCGGCGCCGACCTGTTCGCCACCACCGCGGCCGTCACCCGCGCGGCGGCGCTCCAGCGCTCCGACCTGCCCGAAGGGGCAGCCGCCGTCGAGCTGGCCGACGCCTTCGCCCGCCAGACCCGCCGCCGCGTCCAGGACCGCTTCCGCGCGATCCGCTCCAACGACGATCGCGCCCGCTACCGCACCGCCCGCCGCCTGCTCGACGGCGAGTTCCGCGACCTGCTCGAGTCCGGCCTGGCCGACAGCGAGGCGCTGCGCGAGCTGTCCGAAGAGACAGTCCGCGTCCGGCCCGACGACAGCCGGATCGCCGCCGAGTGAGCCGAGGTCCGCGACCGGGGATCACGAGCATCACCGACACGCGTGCTCGCGCCGCACCTCGCCGAGCACGCTCTCGTTCGCCACGCTGACATCGATCCGCCGGTTCGCCGCCGGATCGGCCGCGTCGCCCGACCGCGGCTTGCTGTCGCCCCACCCGATGGCCTCGAGCCGCTCGCGCGCGATCCCCTGGCGGGCCAATTCATCCAGCACCAGCTGCGCCATCTCTTGCGAGCTCCGCCGCGCGACCTCCCGATCGCGCTGCGGCTCGACGTGCGCCTCGATCCTCACCCGTGCCGCCGGCGCGGAGCGCAGGTCCGCGGCCACCAGCTCGAGCGGCGCCAGCTCCTCCCGCGCCAGCCGCCCCACCAGCGCATATCGGATCGTCGCCAGCAGCGGCGGCGACCCACACACGATCGTCGGCGACCGCTGGTCCGGGCAGCCGTCCTCGTCCTCGATCCCGTTGCGATCCTCCGGCATGTCGCGGCAGTCGATGACCTCCCCGGCCTCGACGCGTAGCGCCCCGCCCCCGCCGCGCGCCGGATCTTGCGCGTGCCAGTCGTAGCTCACGCGATCGACGACCTTCAGGTCGCAGTTGATCCACCGCCCGTCCTCGAACCGCAGCGCGTCGACGATCCCGTCGGCGTCGTTGTCCCGGTCCACACAGCCGTCGTCGTCCGCGAAGCCGTCGTGATCCTCGGGCTCGTCCGGACACGCGTCGCGCACGTCGATGAGCCCATCCCCGTCCCGGTCCGCCACCGGCGACCCGGTCTCCACGACACGCCTCCCGCAGCCCGTATCGATGAGCATGACGGCGCCGAGCCTCACCAGCCGACCCGCGGCTCGAACCCATGGTGACGCCCCCATCACCTCCCTATCCTCATCCTATCCTCGACACCCGCGTGGCTCCACCGAGTCCACCCTCGAGCACTCGGGCGCGTGCGCGGGCCCATGAACGCCCCTGCGCGCTCTCGCCCGCGCCACCGCGAGCTTCGCCGCCCAAGTCACATGACTTGAAGAACATGTCTCCAAGTTTCCGCCATGTAACTCACGGCGCGCAGCCCAGGGTCTGGCGAGCGACCCTCATACCATGCGTTCATGGTCCGCTCTCTCTCGTGTGCGGTGCTCGCCCTCTCGCTCGCGGCCTGCGGTGACAGCGGTGGTCAGGTGACCACCGTCGCCAACCCTACCAGCGCGACCGCGCCCGGGACGAGCGCCTCGACCGGGGACACGAGCAGCACCACGAGCGAGGACCCGACCACATCGAGCGCGCCGACGACGTCGACGACCACCCCCGACCCGACCGCGCCGCCGGGTCCGTGTCCTGCGGGCGACATCATCTGCGACGGCGACGTCGCGCAGGTCTGCGACGGCATGGGCGGTTACAGCGACGAGACCCAGTGCGCCGGCGAGTGCGCCCCCGGGCTCGGCTGCGTCGACTGCATCCCCGGCACCAAGAAGTGCGAGGGCCAGAACGTCTTCACCTGCAACGAGGACGGCAACGGCTACGACGAGGGCTTCTGCGACCCTCTGCTCGGCCTCAGCTGCGACGACCAGGGCGGCGGCTGCGTCGGCGCGTGCGCCCAGCTCGGCAGCCTGAGCTACATCGGCTGCGAGTACTACCCGACGGTCACCCAGCAGTACGACATCTTCGACCTCAACAACCCGTTCGCGGTCGCCGTCTCGAACGCCGCCGACGCCACCGCGATGGTGACGGTCACCCGCGGCGACGAGCTCATCGCCCAGGTCACCGTGCCGGCCGCGGACGTCAAGGTCGTCACCTTGCCGTTCGTGAACGAGCTGATTCAAGGGTCGGGTCCGACCAAGCACGCCAAGAAGGGCGCCTACCGCCTGCGCTCGACCAAGCCCGTCACGGTCTACCAGTTCATGCCGCTCAACGCGGCCCAGTCGAACGACGCCTCGCTGCTGCTGCCGGTCAACACCTGGACCGGCAACTACCTGGTCGCCTCGTGGCAGTACTGGAACGACTACCTGCTGCCCGGCTTCTACGCGGTGGTCGCCAGCCAGGACAACACGATCGTCAAGCTCCAGGGCCCGCCGGGCGGCACCAACACGCAGGCCGGCGGCGGCGTCGACAACACCGGCAACGGCATGGCGCTGCTCAACACCGGCGACGTGCTGACCGTCTTCGCCGCCGCCGGCGGCGACCTGACCGGCTCGTTCGTGCGCGCCGACAAGCCGGTGCAGGTGATCGGCGGCCACGAGTGCACGCAGATCCCCATCGGCGTCGAGGCCTGCGATCACCTCGAGGAGTCGCTGTTCCCGATCGAGACCCTGTCGGGCGAGTACTTCGTCGGCCCGCCGGTCCAGACCCCCGACAACGCGCTCGAGAAGGCGATGTTCGTCCGCATCGTCGCCGCCGAGGACGACACCAACCTGGTCTACACGCCCGACCAGGCGGCGGCCAAGAAGCTGGCCAAGGCCGGCGATTTCATCGAGATCGCCAGCACCGTCGACCGCTTCAAGGTCGACGCCGACAAGCGCGTCCTCGTCGTCCAGTACATGGTCGGCCAGGGCGCCGGCTACGGCACCAGCGACCCGGCCATGGTCCAGGCGGTCCCGATCCTCCAGTACCGCGAGGACTACATCGTCTACGCCAACAAGCTGTGGGTCGAGAACTTCGCCGACATCATCGCCCCCGACGGCGCGACGGTGACGATCGACGGCGCCATGGTCACCGGCTTCGAGCCGATCGGCGGCGGCTACTCCCTGGCCCACGTCGAGCTGGCCGACACCCCCACCGGCGGCCACACCATGAGCTCGAACATCAAGTTCGGCGTCACCACCTACGGCGTCATGGACTACGGCAGCTACTGGTACCCGGGCGGCCTCGACCTGGCCCTGCTCCCGCCGCGGTGAGCTCGAAGGACATGAGCCCACGGGCCCGCCCGGGAGCGCGCGACGGAATGACATCAGCGCTCGATGACCGAGTGCTGCGCCACCATCTGCGCGGGCGTCATCTCGCCGTAGAACCGCGAGCCCACCAGGAGCCACGCCTCGCCGGGGAAGTTGGGGCCCTCCGTGACCCGCACGGCGCCTGCCCTGCACTCGAAGTTCTTCTCGAGGTCGTCGGACCGATCGACGCAATCTCCGAGCGCCGCGACGGCTTGCGCGAGGCTGGCCCCTGCCGAGATCCGCGTCTCGCCGACGCGAAGGTCCTGAGTGGCGCGAGTGACGGCCGCCTCGATGCCCTGCACGTACCCGCCCGGGCTCCAGTGGAGCGTGTAGGGCAGCGTCGTGAGCCCGGAGCTCTGCGGGTGACGCGGGAGTCGCACGACGGCGCGTACCTCGCTCGCCGTCATCCCCAGGCGCACGGGGCCGATCCCATGCTCGGGGTGCACCGCGATCGCGCCGTCCACCTCGGCCGGGAGCACGACCGGAGCGGCGGGAGCCGCCTCGCACCCCAGCAGCGCCGTGAGCACCGCGACCTTCACCCATTCGACAGTGTTTCGCATCGTGTCCTCGTGAGCATTACTCCGCCGCGTCGGCCGCCGGAGTCGCTGTCGCCGCGGCGCGCTGACGGACGACCGCGCGCAGGATCGCCTCCGGCGTGCACGGGATCTGCAGCGCCACCTCGCCGGGGCCGAACGCCGCGATCGCCTGACGCAGCGCCGAGACCACGCCGAGGCCGAGCATCAGCGGTGGTTCGCCGACGGCCTTGCTGCCGTGGATCGTGCCGTCCTGCTCGGCGTGCTCGAGCAGCGCCACGTTGAACACCGTGGGGCAGTCGCCGACCGCGGGAATTTTATACGTCGACGGCCCGTGCGTGAGCAGCCGGCCCTTCGCGTCCCAAACCAGCTCCTCGCCGGTGACCCAGCCGACCCCCTGGATGAATCCGCCCTCGATCTGGCCGAGATCGATCGTCGGCAGCAGCGAGCTGCCGACGTCGTGGAGCAGGTCGGCGCGCAAGATCCGGTGCTCGCCGGTCAGCCCGCTGACCTCGACCTCGATCGCCGCCGCCCCGTACGCGAAGTAGTGGAACGGCTTGCCGCGCCCGGCCGCGCGGTCGTAGGCGATGTTGGGCGTCGCGTAGTAGCCGGCGGCGCTGAGCGAGACCCGGCGCATCCACGCCGTCTTCGCCAGCTCGCTCCACGGCAGCTCGCGGCCGTCGGGGGCCACCGCCGCGCCGGCGACGAACTGCACCGCCTCGGGCGCCACGCCGAGCAGCTCGGCCGCCAGCGGTCGCACGCGCTCGCGGAGCTCCGCGCAGGCGCGCTGCACCGCCATGCCGTTGAGGTCGGACCCGCTCGAGGCCGCCGTCGCCGACGTGTTCGGCACCTTGTCGGTCGCCGTCGGCATGCAGCGGATCTGCGCCGTCGTCACCCCGAGCTCGTGGGCGCACACCGCCAGCATCTTGCTGTGCAGGCCCTGGCCCATCTCGGTGCCGCCGTGGTTGAGCTGCACGCTGCCGTCGGCGTAGATCAGCACCAGCGCGCCGGCCTGGTTGAGCATCGTGTTGGTGAACGAGATCCCGAACTTCACCGGCATGAAGCCGAGCCCGCGCTTTTGCCACGGCGAGCGGGCGTTGTATTCGGCGATCTCGGCCCGGCGGGCGTCCCAGTCGCAGCGCTGCAGCAGCTCGGCGTGGATCCGCGGCAGCCGGCAGTGCGGGACCTCCTGGTAGTACGGCGTCAGGCAGCGCGCCCGCACCAGGCTGATCACGCTGGCGCCGGCGCTGGTTTCCTCGCCGTCCGGGACTGGCACATCGACCATGTTCTCCGGGCCATGTTCGTCGGGGCAGTCGCCGTAGTAGTTGCGGCGGCGGATCTCCGCCGGGTCGAGGCCGAGCCGCTCGGCCGCGCGCGACAGCACCTCCTCCATCACCGCCATGCCCTGCGGCCCGCCGAACCCGCGGAAGGCGGTGTTCGAGGCCTTGTTGGTGCGCACCGCCTTGCCGACGAAGTGCAGGTTCGGCACGAAGTAGCCGTTGTCGATGTGGAACATCCCGCGGTCGAGGATGGCGGGGCTGAGGTCGACGCTCCAGCCGCCGTCGGCGACGAGCTCGACCTCGAGGCCGAGCAGGCGCCCGCGGGCGTCGAGGCCGGCGCGGTAGCGCGACCAGAACGGGTGGCGCTTGCCGGTCATCGTCATGTCGAGGTCGCGGCTGAGCCACACCTTGACCGGGCGGCCGGTGTGACGGGCCGCCAGCGCCGCGAGGGCCGCGAATTGCGACGCCTGCGACTCCTTGCCGCCGAACGCCCCGCCCATGCGCGGCACCGCCACGACGATCTGGTTGCGCGGGCAGCCGAGCACCTCGGAGCAGGCGATCTGCACCTCGGTCGGGTGCTGCGTCGAGCTCTCGAGGTGGATCGTGTCGTCCTCGCCGGGGATCGCCAGCGACGCCTGGGTCTCGAGGTAGAAGTGGTCTTGCCCGCCGGTGCTGAGCTCGCCCTCGATCACCAGCGCCGCGCGGGCCAGCGCGGCCGCCACGTCGCCGCGGCGCATCTCGTGCGGCGGGCACAGGAACGACCCGGCCGCCAGCGCCTCGGCGACGGTGAGGATCGCCGGCAGCTCCTCGAACTCGAGCTCCAGCGCCTGCGCCCCCGCGCGGCAGGCCGCGACCGAGTCGGCGATCACCAGCGCGACCGTCTGCCCGACCGCGAACACCTCGTCCTCGGCCAGCAGCGGCTCGTCGTGCACGATCGGCCCGATGCGGTTGTGGCCCGGCACGTCGGCGGCGAACAGCACCGCGCGCACCCCCGGCAGCGCCAGCGCGCGCTCGGCCCGGCGCGCCACCACGCGCCCGCGGGCCACCGGCGAGCCGACCGGCAGGCCGTGGAGCATCCCGCCCGGCTCGGGCAGGTCGTCGACGTAGCGCGCCGCCCCGGTCACGTGGGCGTGGGCGCTCTCGTGCACCGCCGGCTGGCGCAGCGGCGATCGCGTGGCGTCGGTCATCGCATCACCTCCAGGCGCACCGTGGCCGCCGGCCGCGGCGGCAGCTCCGGCCGCGGCGTCTCGGCCGTCTCGAGGAAGAAACCTCGGACCAGGTTCTCCGCGACATGTCCTCTGAACCAGGCCGAGGCGCGCTGGTCGGACAGCGGGCGGAAGTCACTCGCCAGCGCCGGCAGGGCCGCCTCGACCGTCGCCGGCGTCCACGGCCGGCCGCGCAGCGCCGCCTCGAGCCCGCGCGCCCGCGCCGGCGTGGCCGCCATCCCGCCGAACGCCGCCCGCACCTCGGTGACAAGGCCCTCAGGACATGTCTCCACGTACAGCCCTGCCGCGACCGCGCTGATGTCGAGCTCGCGCCGCTTCGACACCTTGTACGCGGCCGTGCGCGCCCCCGCCGGCGGCTCCGGCACGCGCACCGCCGCCAGCACCTCGCCGGGCTGGAGCGCCGTCTTGCGGTAGGCGAGGAAGAACTGGTCGAGCGGCAGCGTGCGCGCCGCCGCGGCCGAGCGCAGCACCACCTGCGCCCCGAGGGCCAGCAGCGCCGGCGCCAGGTCGCCGATCGGCGAGGCGTTGCACAGGTTGCCGCCCACGGTCGCGCGGTGCTTGATCTGGCGCGACGCGAAGTAGCGCAAGATCCGGAGCAGCGGCGCCAGCGGGCGCAGCGGGCCCATGCACGCCGCCTCGAGGTCCGCCAGCGTCGTCGTCGCGCCGATCTCGAACCAGCCGTCCTCCCCTTTCGAGATCCCGCGCAGCTCCGGCACGCCCTCGAGGCCGATCAGCTCCGGCAGGTCCTGGTAGCGCTGCGTCACCAGCAGCGCCAGGTCGGTCCCGCCGCACACCAGGCGCGCCTGCGGCCGCGCGGCGATCGCCGCGAACAGCGCCGGCAGGCTGGTCGGTTGCACGTAGCAGCGGCCCTCGCTCGCGCGCGCGAACTCGAGGTCGGCCGGCGTCGCCTCGGCGCGGCGCGTTTTAAAGATGTCTTCGGGACATGTCCCCGCGACCATGCCTACCGCGTCCCGAATGGGACGGTAGCCGGTGCAGCGGCACAGGTTGCCGCACATCTGGTCGTCGAGCTGCCACGGCTCGCGCAGGTCGTCGCGGTAGCAGGCCTCGAAGGCCGACATCACCACGCCCGGGGTGCAGTAGCCGCACTGCGAGCCGAGGTGTTGCACCATCGCCGCCTGCACCGGGTGCAGCGCGCCGTTGTGGCGCAGGCCCTCGACCGTGTACACGCGGCGGCCCTGGACCATCGGCACGAACATCAGGCACGAATTGACGGCGCGGAAGCGCGGCGCCGCCGGGTCGGTCTCGGCGTCGAGCACGACGACGGTACACGCGCCGCAATCGCCCTCGGCGCAGCCCTCCTTGGTGCCGGTGAGGTGCGCGCGCTGGCGCAGGTAGTTGAGGAGCGTGGTGGTCGGCGGGACCTCCGCGTCCTCGATCAGGCGGTCGTTGAGATGAAAGCGCAGGTTCGACATCGACGCCGGGCCGCCGAGCGTAACACGCGAGTCACGCCCCGTCGAAGAGCCCGGTGTCGATGTGTACGACCGCGAACGGCGGATCGGCCTGCTTCTGCGCGTGGAGCACCCGGAACGCGTCGCCGTCGATCGCGTAGAGCCGCCCCGCCGCATCGACGAGGCTGGTCAGGCCCGGGGGCACCGCCGTGGTCGTGCGCACCTCGGCGCGCGTGTGGCCGTCGCCGACGAAGCGCAGCTGCTGCACCCCACCGTCGTAGGCGACGTAGAGCGCCTCGCTGACGAACGCCACGCCGTCGGGCCCGGGGAACCGCGGGTCCCCCGACATCCCGAACGCGTCGCCCGTGAATTGCACCGCCACGACATCCGCCGGATCGGCCAGCCGCACGCGGAACAGCGTCGGCGGCGCCAGCTTGGCCACCAGCAGGCTCTCGCCGTCGGGCGAGACGTCGAGGCCGGTCAGCCCGAGCCCGCCCGGCTGCGGCGCGAACCGGGGGTCGTCGGCGAACACCGTCACCCCCGCCGCGTCGACGCGGAACACCCGCGGCTGCAGCGAGTCCGTCGCGTACACCGTCCCCTTCGCGTCGGTGACCACGTCGTTGCAGTACGCCTCCCCGAGCTCGACCGCGCGAGCGAGTCGACCGTCGCCGACGCGCAGCGCCAGCACCCGCGACCTCGGCCCCGCCGTCAGCGCGACCTCGCAGAGCCACAGCAGCCCGCGCTCGTCGTCGACGTGGGCCCCCATGAACGACACCGAGGGGTCCTCGGCGCGGTGGAACACCGCCTCCTGCCCGAGCGGCGAGAACCGCGTGACGACCCCGCCCTGCACCGCCGTGGCGAAGAACGTGCCGGCGCCGGCATCGAAGGCCACGCCCTCGGGCAGCGCCTCGCGGTCGGCCAGCACGTACTGCTCGCGCATCGGGGCCTCGCACGCCAGAGCAGCTGCGGCGACGACCATGGGGAGAGCTTTCATGGGCATGGATCCAAGCAGCGTTGCGTGATCCGGCCGGGGCCATCCGACCGTGATCGGACCTGCGCGGTCTCGGCGTCCTGGGCCGCCGGCCCACGAATCACACCGCCGGGGTTGTAGCGGCCTCGCGCCGGGCCGGGCAAATTCGCGGCCGAGATCGCCGCTCCCTGCACCCTGTCCCGAGGGACACGCGCGCCCCTGGTCAGCCTCGCCCCTGTCCGGCACCATCGGCGCATGCTCCCGTGGATCTTCGCGCTCGCCGCCGCCGCGGGTTCACCCGCACCCGAGGGCCCCCCGCCGCGCCCTCGCCTGGTGATCGCCGGCGGCGCGCTGTTCGGCCCGCACGCCCCGGGCGAGTCGACCTGTCAGGTGCGCCAGGGCGTGCAGCGCTGCGAGCACACCGGCAACTTCCTCGGCGTCGGCGCCAACCTCGAGCTGCGCGCGCGCATCGTCGGCCCGCTCTACTTCCACGGCCGCGCCGCCGTGGTCGGCAACGTGCGCCAGCGGCCCTACGGCGTGCACAGGGGCCTCGTCGACGTCGGCGGCGGCCTCGGCGTGTACTCGCGCCTCGCGTTCATCCGCGTCGAGTACATGTTCGTCCCGACCTTCGGCCCCAACACCTATCTCCCGCCCTTCTACGACAAGCAGTCCGGCCGCGACGTGTGGGGCCGCTCGGCCGGCATGGTCAGCGGCGGCGTGCGCAAGTACTTCACCCCGCGGCTCGCCGGCGAGCTGTGGGGCGGCCTCGTCATCGGCCCGCACTCGAAGCGCACCACCTTGCAGGAGGACGCCGGCATCGACCGGATCCTCGTCACCTTCCTCGCCAGCGTCGGCATCTCGTTCGACCTCATCCCCGGCCGCGAGCCGCCGCCGCCGAGGCCCGCGCCGACCGCCACGCCCGTCGCGCCCGCGCCCGCGCCCGCGCCCACCCCCGAGTCCGCACCCGCCGTGACCGCACCCGCGCCCGCTGCCCCCGTCGAGCCCGTCGAGCCCGCGCCCGCCGAGGCCGCGCAGCCCTCGCCCGCGGGCGGGCCCGCGATCGGCCCGTGGCAACCCGCGCCGCAGTGACGCTCGGTTCGACCGAGCTCCCGCAACCCTCGCTCGGCCCGCCTTCGCCGCAGTGATTCTCGCCGCTCGCGAGGGCCCGCCGCAGTGACGCTCAGCGCCGCTGCATCAGCTTGCGAAACGCCGCCGGCGTGTCCGCGCGCAGCCCAGGATTGGTCGCGAACTCGTAGCCCAGCGTGCTCGTCGGCGTCTTGCCGTAGTCGTGCCCCGGGTACACGCGCGTCTCCTCGGGCAGCGCGCCGAGCCGTCGCTGCAGCGTGTCGACCATCGCCTCGACGTCGCCGGCTCGCCCGCATGAGCCGACGAACAGCACGTCGCCGGTGACGATCGCCGCCGGCTCGGCGACGAACCAGCACACGCAGCCGGGCGTGTGCCCGGGGGCGAAGATCGCCCGCACGCGTCCGCGGCCGATCGTCACTTCTTCGCCGTCGGCGACCGCCGCGACCCGCGGCGCCAGCGACTGCGCCGCCGCGACCTCGAGCGGGTGACAGCGCACCACCGCGCCCGTGAGCGCCGCCGCCTCGTCGAGCCCGGCCACGTGGTCGTCGTGCGTGTGCGTGAGGAAGATCGTCGTCACCCGCCAGCCGCGCCGGCGCACCTCCGCGAGCAGCCGGTCGACCTCGAACGCCGGGTCGACCAGCGCCGCCTCGCCCGTGCGCGGGCAGCCGATCACCTCGCAGAAGTTGTGGAGCAACCCCACCTCGATCTGCACGATCTCCAGCGCACCTCGCGGCGCGTCTCGCTCGCTCAGCGCGTCTCCCGCTCGCGACGACTCGTCCGCCACCCCCGCAGGACAGCAGAACGGCGCCGTCGACTCAAGCCCTTGCGGCGCGCCACCGATGCGCCGTATGTCTGCGCCCCATCGACGCATGGCCCTCGATCTCAGCGGACTCAACCCCGACCAGCGCGCCGCCGTCCTCACCACCGAGGGCCCGCTGCTCGTGCTCGCCGGCGCCGGCTCCGGCAAGACGCGGGTCATCACCCACCGCGTCGTCTACCTGCTCGAGCGCGGCGTGGCCCCGGGCAACATCGTCGCCCTCAGCTTCACCAACAAGGCCGCCGACGAGATGCGCGAGCGGCTGCAGAAGATGACCGGCAAGGCCGTCGCCGACTCGCTGGTGCTCGGCACCTTCCACAGCGTCGGCGCGGCGATGATGCGCGAGCAGCCCGACCACTTCGGCGTGCCGAAGAAGTTCGGGATCCTCGACCAGGGCGACGTCTACGGCCTCGTGCGCGCCGTCCTGCGCGACCTCGGGCTCCACGGGCAGGGCGCGGAGCGGCGCTTCGACCTCGGGGCGATCGTCCAGCGGATCTCGCTGTGGAAGAACGACTTCGTGTCGCCGGCCGACGCGCAGGGCCTGTACTTCGAGACCGAGTACGACGAGGCCGCCGCGGCCGTCTACGGCCCCTACGAGGAGCGGCTGCGGGCCCTCGGCGCCGTCGACTTCGACGACCTGATCGTCCGCATCGCCACCACCCTCGAGGAGAACGCGGCGGCGCGCGCCTACTGGCAGGACAAGTTCCGCTACCTGATGGTCGACGAGTATCAGGACACCAACCGCGCCCAGCTCGAGGTCGTGCGGCGGCTCGCGGGCGAGCGCGAGAACGTGTGCGTCGTCGGCGACGACGACCAGGCCATCTACGGCTGGCGCGGGGCCAAGGTCGCCAACATCCTCGGCTTCGACATGTACTTCAAGCGCGCGCGGACCATCAAGCTCGAGCAGAACTACCGCTCGTACGCGCCGATCTGCACCTGCGCCAACGCCGTCATCGCCCGCAACACCTCGCGCCACGAGAAGCAGCTGGTGCCGCAGCGGCGCGGCGGCGACAAGGTCACCGTCGTCGTCGCCCCCGACGGCGACCAGGAGGCGCGCTGGATCGGCCGCACGATCTTCCGCGAGGTCCGCGAGAACGGCACCAAGCCCGAGGACATCGCCGTGCTCTACCGCAGCGCCAAGCAGTGCGACGCCATCGAGGCGCTGCTGCAGGAGCACGGCCTCGCCTACCGGATCCTCGGCGGCCAGGCCTTTTACGACAAGAAGCAGGTCAAGGACGCGCTCGCCTACCTCAAGGTGATGATCGCCCCGAAGGACGACCTCGCCACCCGGCGCGCGCTCGACGTCCCCTCGCGCGGCGTCGGCCTCAAGACCATCGAGCACCTCAGCGAGTTCGCCCGCCACCGCAACCTCTCGCTCGCCGAGGCGATCCACCGCAGCGACGAGATCGCCGACATCCCGAGCCGCGCCGCCGCCGGCCTGCGCAGCTTCTCCGCCGCGGTCAAGCGCGCCCAGGCCCACTTCTACGCCAGCGGCTCGGCCGTCGCCCCGCTGCAGGGCCTGCTCGAGGGCGTCGGTCTGCGCGAGTACGTGCTCAAGGAGGCCGGCTCGGAGGCGGCCGCCACCGCGCGCTGGGACGGCGTCGTCTGGCTGCTCGAGGCGCTCGGCCGGTTCGAGCAGCGCGGCCGGGCCAGGGGCCAGGTCCGCTACAACGACTTCTTCCAGGTCATGAACGCCAACAAGGACAAGGACGAGGGCGACGAGGAGGACGCCGCCCGCGGCAAGATCACCCTGTCCACCCTCCACAGCGCCAAGGGCCTCGAGTGGCCGCTCGTGCTGCTGATCGGCTGCGAGGAGGGCGTCATGCCGCACAAGCGCGTCAGCGCCCCGCGGATCAGCGACGCCATCGCCGGCGACCTCGAGGAGGAGCGGCGGCTGTTCTACGTCGGCATCACCCGCGCGCGCGACCGCCTGTTCATCACCCGCGCCGCCACCCGCCTCGAGCGCGGCGCCCAGGTCCCGCGCAAGCCCAGCCGCTTCCTCGACGACCTGCCCGAGGCGGAGATCCGGGTCCACGACATCGCCCGCGACGAGCGCCTCGGCCACGACAACATCGCCTCGATGGCCGAGGCCTTCCTCGCCAACCTCGCCAAGGGGCTCTGACTATTCGACCATGTCCCCGAGGGCATGGCCGCGAGGACATGGCCGCGCGGTCATGCTCCGCGCGCCATGTTCAAGCGAACAGCTCGAGCGGCACGCGGTAGATCTTGAACGGCAGGCGGGGCGGCAGCCGCATGTGCACCGACTGCACCACCTCGCTCTTGATCACGTAGAGCTCGCCGCCGGCCACCGTCGCCGTCGACAGCCCCGGCTCGCGCACCAGGCGGGCCTTGACCGTCCCGGCGCGGTAGCCCGGGGCGGTGAAGGTGACCTGCTGGACGCCGCCGTCGTGCACCACGTAGAGCTTGTCGTCGACGAAGATGATGCCGTCGGCGCCGGGGAAGTGCGGGTCGCGCTCGGGGGCGAAGGGGTCGCCGTCGAGGGAGATCTCGCTGACCTCGCCGCCGGCTCGCGGGACCACGAACAGCTTCGAGGGCGAGGTGAAGCCGCCGATGACGTACGCGTCGTCGGGGCTCACGGCGATGCCGTTGAGCCCGAACTGCCCCATCGGCGCCGACATCCGGACGTCACGTACGAACTCGCCGGCCGTCCCGGCCTGTAGGTCGACCCGGTAGATCACCGGCTGGAAGGAGTCGGTCACGTACGCGACGCCGTCGGACGCCAGCGCGACGTCGTTGCAGATGCCGCCGCGCGCCAGCTCGATGCTCGCCAGCCGCGCACCCGTGTCGACATCGAACACGAGCACGCCGCCGAGCATGTTCTGGATCTCCGAGTAACAGACCCACAGTCGGCGCCGCTCGCCGTCGACCTTGGCGCCCGTGAGCTGCTGCGGCTGCCCGTCCGGCGTGTAAAACGGGCGCTCCTCGCCGGTCTCCGCGTCGATCTGCGTCACCGCGCCGCTCATCAGCCCGGTCGCGAAAAAGCGCTTCGTCCTCGCATCGAAGGCCACGCCCTCCGGCACTGAATCCGCCGCGTGCAAGGTGTACTCGTCGCGAAAACTCTTCATATCCTCCGCGTGCCGCGCTCGCGCGACCGGCCGCAACATCTTCGAGGCTGGCCACTTTGGCGGTCAAGTTTCCATCACGGCGCGACGATGTCCCAAAGGACCGGTGACCGCGGCGGGGAGTTCGCCGATGAGTTCGCCGCGGCCGCGCGCTCTCGCGCCGCGACCCGGCCGAGTCATCGATCCCCCGGCCGATCCGCGGCGTGGTCATCTCGCTCGGAGGACGTCGTCCGCGGACAGTCGTACACTGTGAGCCAAGCTGGGAACCCGTGGCGGCCGCGGCGCCTGCGGCCATCTCGTGAATCGGCGCAGAAGTCCCCGCAACGGCGACCGGCCGGGACCAGGAGCGTTCCCGCACGGGGCGTGGGTGTTTTGACCGACACCGAGGGTTGTCCTTCGCCCCCGAGGCGGCGAGAGTGGTGCTCGCGCGGCCGCGATTTGTCGGGTGATCGCACTCACGGTGTTCGCGCTACGATCGAAGCCTCCAGCTTTTTCCAGCCCGCGCGGCTTCACTAGACTCTCCCTCTCTCCGCGTCCGCGACTGCTGCCTGAATGCGAGAAAAGGATCCAAATAGCCGCGGCAACAGAGGCTCCAAAGATCCCGCGGGCGAGCCTTTGGCGGGCACGGACTCGCGGATCGGGATCCCCGACGACGACGACGATCCGTTCAAGGGCAGCATCATCGAGGAGCAGGAGCCGGACCCGAGCCACGCCGTCGAGACTGCCGCCGACGAATCGGAGCTCGACTTCACCGGCATCGCCACCGACGACACGCCCTCGGACCTCACGATCGACGTCGACGACGAGCAGGCCGCCTCGCAGATCCCCAACTTCCTGATCGCCGCCGGCGAGAACTCGATCGTCGCGCCGATCCCGCGCGGCATCTCGCAGCCGCTGCCGAAGGCCAGCGGGAGGCCGCCGGAGCCCGACGCTCCGCGGGCGCCGACCTCGTCGACCAACCGCTCGTCGGCGGCGCAGCTGCGGCACGACCTGCGCACGCCCTTCAACCAGATCTTCGGCTACAGCGAGATGTTGCTGGAGGACGCCGAGGCGCAGCGCGACGAGTTCGTCGGCTCGCACGTCCGCCAGCTGCTCAGCGACGGCCGCCAGCTGCTCAGCGTCATCGACGAGCTGCTCGACCCCAAGGCGCAGCGGCCGAGCCAGGAGCGGCTGAACCGCGACCTGTTGTTCCCGCTGGCGCACCTGCGCACGCACGTCGAGCGGCTGGTCCAGATCTTCAAGCAGAACGACCGCGACGACGTCAGCGCCGACGTCCAGCTGATCTTCGACGCGGTGCAGCGCCTCGACGAGATCGTCAGCGGCGGCGCGGTCAACAAGATCCTGCACCGGGCGGCGCCGGCGCCCGAGCCGAGCCAGGCCACCATCGCCCCGGCCCCCGCGCGCAGGACCAGCCTCCCGCGCAGCACCGACACCGGCCGGATCCTCGTCGTCGACGACAACGAGTCGAACCGCAGCATGCTCGCGCGCCGGCTCGAGCGCGAGGGCCACACCGTGCAGGTCGCCGACAACGGCCGCAGCGCGCTGAACATGCTGCGCAGCCAGGACTTCGACCTCGTCCTGCTCGACGTCATGATGCCGGAGATGGACGGCTATCAGGTGCTCGAGCAGCTGCACGCCGACGACAAGTTCCGCGGCCTGCCGGTCATCATGATCTCCGCGCTCGACGAGATCGACACCACCGTCAAGGCGATCGAGCTCGGCGCCGAGGACTACCTGCCGAAGCCGTTCGACCCGGTGCTCCTGCGCGCCCGCATCGGCGCCTGTCTCGAGAAGAAGCGCCTCCGCGACCGCGAGCGCGCCTACGTCCGCAAGCTGCGCAGCGAGCAGGAGCGCAGCGAGCAGCTGCTCCTCAACATCTTGCCCCGGCCGATCGCCGAGCGCCTCAAGGAGGGCCAGCGGACCATCGCCGACGTCTTCCCCGACGTCACGGTGCTGTTCGCCGACCTCGTCGGCTTCACCCGCATGTCCGAGCAGCTGCCACCGGCCGAGCTGGTGGCGATGCTGAACCGCATCTTCTCGATGTTCGACCAGCTGGCCGAGAAGCACGGCCTCGAGAAGATCAAGACCATCGGCGACGAGTACATGGCCGCCAGCGGCCTGCCGATGCCGCGCCCCGACCACGCCGAGGCGATGGCCGAGATGGCGCTCGACATGCTCGCGGTCATCGAGCGCTTCAACGCCAAGCGCAACCGCGGCGTACGGATCCGCATCGGCCTCAACTGCGGCCCCGTCACCGCCGGCATCATCGGCACCAAGAAGTTCGCGTACGACCTGTGGGGCGACACCGTCAACATCGCCAGCCGCATGGAGTCGCACGGCATCGCCAACGCCGTCCAGGTCACCGAGGCCACCTACAAGCGGCTGCGCCACAAGTACGCGTTCCAGCGCCGCGGCATCATCCACGTCAAGGGCAAGGGCGCCCTCTGCACCTACTTCCTCGTCGGCCGCCGCCCGCAGAAGTCGGCCAGCAGCGAGCAGAGCGACGTCAAGCCCGCCGTCATCGTCACCCGCCACTCCTCCTCCGTCGACCTGAGCAAGCCGATCACCATGGACGTCCCGGCCCGCGTCCCGATCATCGACGACGAGTGACCGCCTCGCGCCCCTGTCCCGAAGGACCTGCCCTGAAGCGCCTGCCCTGAAGGACCTGCCCTGAAGGGCCTGTCGCAAAAACCATTGCCCTGAGGACAGGGCTCCACCCGCGGCCCCCGCCCGCGACGACGAAGTCGAGGTCGCCCGCGCGACCCCGGCCGGCGCCGCCGAGCTCGCTGCGCCGCGCGGCCTCGCCGCGCGGGCGCTTCCGCGCCGCGGGCGTGGGATTTTGTCCCCCCGCTCGCGCGTCTTGCCGGCGAAACAGCGTGCATCCGCGACCGCTCGCGCTTCCGTCGGGCACCGCCTCGCATGCACCATTGTCGCCGCGGCCCCGCCGCGTCCTCCCCGTCATGCAGCACCCACGCGGTCCTCGTCTCCGTCTGCTCCCCCTCTCGCCGGCGCTGCTCGCCCTCGCCGCCTGTCAGCCCGTCAACAAGCCAGCGACCGACACGGGAGCCACCGTCGTCGACGACCAGCCGGCGGGTGACTCGCTGGTGCGGACGATCCCCGACAAGACCGGCGCGCCGCTGGTCTTCCCGCCGCCGCCGACCGACCGCGGCCCGCGGCCCGAGCTCGACATCGCCGGCGAGGATGTCGGCAGCGATCGGCAGCTCACCGTCAACTGGCCGACGCTCGAGGACGGCAAGTTCGAGGTCGAGGGCCAGATCGTGCGGCTGCGCTTCAACCGGGCGGTCAAGCTGCCGGGCAAGATCGTCAAGGACAAGCCGGTCGCCGCGGCCGCCGGCACCATCACGCTCGAGCCCGCGGTCGCCGGCAAGGCCGTGTGGACCAGCAATCGCACGCTCGAGTTCCGCGCCGCCAAGCCCTTCGACCCCGACGTCACCTACGCGCTCGCCGTCCAGGGCCTCACCACCGAGGACGGCGGCGCCATGGAGCCGTGGAAGGCCGGCTTCACCGCCGAGCCGCGCATCGAGATCGCCGGCAAGACGATCACCTACCTGCCGACCCCCGGCGACTACGGCGTCGTCAACCTCTACCCGCAGTGGGGCGGCCGCGTCCGCACCGACGCCAGCTTCTTCGTCATCTTCGACCAGCCCGTCAACCTCAAGAAGGCCGAGGGCCTGATCGACCTCGCCTACGAGAACGGCGAGAAGATCGCCGTCACCCTCGCCCACCTCAAGGGCAGCCGCCTCGACGGCTTCACCGTCAACCCGCGCCAGGTCGTCGAGGTCAAGCCGAGCGCCCGGCTGCGCGAGGAGGCGGCCCTCACCCTCAAGGCCCGCGGCGACCGGGGCGACGAGTTCGAGCGCCACTTCGAGGCCGCCGGCCCGCTCGAGCTCACCACCGTCAGCTGTGGCTACGCCTGGGACCGCAGCGTGTGCGACTGGCAGAGCCCGCGCCTGCGCACCGACGGCCGCGAGGTCGCGCTCGAGTTCACCAACCGCCTCGACGCCTCGCAGGCCTGGCTCAAGAACCAGGTCTCCGTCACCCCCGCGGTCGACAACCTCAGCGTGTGGAGCAACGACACCTGGGAGAGCAGCGGCCGCGTCGTCGTGTCCGGCAACTTCCTCCCGTCGACCACCTACCGCGTCGCGCTGCCTGCCCTCAAGGACATCTACGGCAACACCGTCCCGCCGACCGCGATCACCGTCGAGACCACCCCGCTGGCCGCCAGCGTGGCGATGCCCGAGGGCGTGATGATCCTCGACGGCGCCGCCAGCCGCGCCTTCACCGTCAGCTCGCGCAACACCGCCCGCGCCGAGATCCACGCCTGGGAGGTCGCCGACGACGCCGCCGCGCTGGCCCGCGCCCGCGAGCAGGTCGACCGCCGCACCGCCCCCGACGGCCCGCCCACCACCGCGATCACCATCGAGCCCGCCGCCGAGTCCGACAAGTTCGTCACCACCCAGGTCGACCTCCTCTCCAAGCTCGAGCCCGGCAAGAGCTACGTCCTCGGCATCAAGCTCGTCGACCCGGTCGCCGGCGCCCAGCCGATCCAGTACCCCGCGTGGATGAGCGCCTCGCGCCAGCCGCTCGCGCTCGTCACCCCCGGAGACGACCGCGCCCTCGCCGTCCACACCCACGTCCTGCCCGAGGTCACCCTCGTCCACGTCGCCCGCCTGGCCACCGGCGAACCTGTCCCCGGGGCCAGCTTCAGCCTCAACGGCGACAAGGTCGCCGGCCGCACCACCGACGCCAACGGCTTCGCCGTGCTCCCGGTCGGCCTCGACCGCGCCGGCAGCACCGCCGTGCGCGTCGAGGACGGACCTACCGCCCTCACCGTCCAGCTCAAGAACCCCTCGAGCGAGAACCGGCTGTTCCCCCACTACTCCGCCGAGTCGGCGCCGCAGCTCGGCGACCGCCGCGGCATGGTCATCACCGACCGCGGCATCTACCGCCCCGGCGCCGTCGTCCACGTCAAGGCCAGCGTGCGCCAGCGCCTCGGCGACGACATCACCCCGCTCGCCGGCAAGCCCGTCGTCGTCAAGGTCATCGGCCCGACCGAGGAGGAGCTCGCCAGCTTCCCGCTGATCACCGACGACATGGGCAGCGTCGCCGCCGACTACACCGTCCCCGCCGAGGCGCGGCTCGGTCGTCACCTCATCGTCGTCAGCGAGGCCAACAGCGACGCGCGCCTCGACGAGGCCGTCGTCCAGGTCGCCGAGTTCGAGCCCCCGCGCTTCACCGTCGACGTCGACGCCCGCGAGGCCAAGGGCGTGCTGTCGGCCACCGTCGTCGGCAAGTACCTGTTCGGCGCCGCCATGGACAAGGCCCAGGTCGAGTGGACCGTCACGCGCGAGCCGGCGGCCTTGCCCTCGGGCCCGCTCGTCGACGCCGGCCTCGTCTTCACCGAGCAGCGGGACGAGTGGTGGGAAGAAGAGGACGGCGACGACGACTGGTCGCGCGCCGGCAGCGGCCAGCTCGGCCCCGACGGCACCCTCAAGATCTCCCAGAAGCTCGACGTCTCCGGCACCGTCGGCCCGCAGAACTTCACCCTCGAGGCCGACGTCGCCGACACCTCCTATCGCCACATCGCCGGCCGCGGCAGCGTCGTCGTCCACCCGGCCAGCCGCTACGCCGGCCTGAAGATCGCCCGCCCGTGGAGCGACGTCGGCGCCCCCGTCAGCGTGCAGCTCGGCGTCGTCGACCGCGACGGCAAGTCGGTCGAGGGCGTCCCCGTCACCGCGCGCATGTACGAGGTCGACTGGACCTACAGCAAGAAGCCGATGAAGGGCGGCGGCTACGACTATCAGTGGCAGCGCACCACCAAGGAGGTCGGTCACTGCACCGCCACCAGCGGCAAGGTCCCCGCCAGCTGCGACCTCGTGCCCACCAGCTCCGGCTCCTACGAGGTCCGCGCCGAGGTCGACGGCCGCCCGGGCGGCATGACCGATCTATGGGCCTGGGGTCGCGGCGGTGACAAGCCGGTCGTCCCGAGCAAGGGCCGCACCGTCGAGCTCACCCCCGACAAGTCGCGCTACGCCCCCGGCGAGACCGCCAAGTTGCTGGTGCGCAGCCCCTTCCCGGCGGCCACCGCGATCTTCACCGTCGAGCAGGGCGGCCTCCTCAAGCAAGAAGTGCGACGTCTCGACGAGGCCGCCGCCCTCTTCGAGGTCCCGATCACCGCCAGCCACGCCCCATACATCCACGCCACCGTCACCTTGCTGCCGATCGGCGCCGGCGACGAGCGCACCGACTGGAAGATCGGCGTCCTGCGGATCCCCGTCACCTTCGACGACGTCCGACTGAGCGCCGGCGTCACCAGCGACAAGACCACCTACGAGCCGGGCGAGGAGGTCGCGATCACCGTCGACGTCAATCACAAGGGCCGGCCCGTCGCCGGCGCCGAGGTCGCGCTCGCCGTCGTCGACGAGGGCGTCCTGCGCATGACCAACTTCCACGCCGAGGACCCCGCCTCCGCCCTGCGCCCCGGTCAGCCGCTCGCCTTCGAGGTCAGCGACTCGCGCGACCTGCTCGCCGCGCTGTTCAAGCACAGCCAGACCGCCGGCGACGGCGACGCCAGCGCCTCCGTCACCAACACCCGCAAGAACTTCGTCCAGACCGCCTTCTGGAAGCCAGACCTGCGCACCGACGCCGCTGGCAAGGCCACCGTCAAGTTCACCTTGCCCGACAACCTCACTCGCTTCCGCATGATGGCCGTCGTCATCGACAAGCAGGGCAAGGGCGCCGCCGTCGAGAGCGACTTCACCGTCCGTCGCCCCGTCATGATGATCCCCGTCGTCCCGCGCTTCGCCGCCACCGGCGACAAGTTCGAGGCCGCGGCGATGGTCCACAACAACACCGACCTCCCGCTGTCCGCCACCGTGGCGATGAACGACCTCACCCAGGTCGTCACCGTCCCCGCCCAGGGTCACGAGCGCGTCGGCTTCCCGCTCGTCGCCACCGTCCCCGGCGAGCTCAAGCTCGACTTCAACGTCCGCGACGGCAGCAACGCCGTGCGCGACGCCGTCGAGTCGGTGATCCCCGTCGACGTCCCCGGCCTCGCCGAGCGCCCGCACCTCGACGGCGCCTTCGTCGGCAGCCAGGAGATCACCCTCGACATCCCGGCCGGCATCCTCGTCGGTCGCGGCGACAAGGACTACATCAAGGTCCTCGTCGGCCAGCACCTGTGGCCCGAGCTCGGCGCGCGCCTGCAGTACCTCCTCGACTACCCGCACGGCTGCGCCGAGCAGACCACCTCGAGCACCCTCCCGCTGCTGGCCGCGCGCGACATCCTCCCGCGGATCGGCGTCGGCGGCATGACGCGCGAGGAGCTCGACAAGCGGATCCACGTCGGCCTCAAGCGCCTCGCCAGCATGCGCACCTCCTCCGGCGGCCTCGGTTACTGGCCCGGCGACACCGTCCCCAACGTCTACGGCACCGCCTACGCCGTGCGGGCCCTCGTCGCCGCCAAGCACGCCGGCCTCACCCTCCCCGACGGCCTGCTCGAGGGCGTCACCGACTACCTCGAGCAGATGCTCCTGTCCGACGGCACCGAGGCCGAGGTTCAGGCCGCGATCGCCCACACCCTGAGCGAGCTCGGCGCCCTGCCCGAGAGCGCCGCCGACCCGCTGTTCGACCGCAAGCAGCACATGGGCGTGTTCGGCCTCGCCAGCCTCGCCATCGCCCTGGACAGCCTCAAGGGCCAGGACGACCGCGTCAAGCAGCTCCTCGACGAGGTCGAGGCCAGCTACGACGCCGACGGCAAGCTGACCAAAACGCCAGGTTACAACGACTTCTACTACTTCGGCTCCTCGACCCGCACCAAGGCCCAGACCGTCATCGCCCTCGGCCGCCTGCGCAACAGCTCGGTCCTCAAGGCCAGGCTCACCCAGCAGCTCGCCGACGCGACCGACAGCTACACCACCCAGGCCACCGCCTACTCGCTGATGGCGATCGCCGAGCAGCTCAAGAATCAACCGCCGACCGGCGCCGGCGTCAGCGTCAGCCTCGACGGCGACGCCCTCGCCCCGGCCGCCGAGCTCGGCGCCGGCGCCCTCGAGTTCCGGATCGCCGTCGCCGACCTGCGCGGCAAGAAGTCCGCCCTCAAGCTCGCCAGCGACAGCACCGCCGCCATCGCCTTCATGGTCGAGGGCGCGTGGAAGCGGCCCCTCGACGACGCCCGCGGCCTCGTCGCCACCAGCGCCGACAAGGGCCCCGACATCTACCGCGCGATCACCGACGGCAACGGCGGCCCGATCGACCTCACCGCCATCAAGCCCGGCCAGGTCCTGCGCGTGGCCCTGCTCGCCGACTTGCCGGTCGGCGACCTCGACCACAACCAGATGAACTTCCTCGCCGTCACCGACCGCCTGCCCGCCGGCTTCGAGCCGATCCAGCCCGACCTCTGGACCGTCGCTCGCGCCCCCGACATCACCGACCGCCACCCCTTCTACGACCACCTGCGCTGGGGCGGCAGCGACGCCAGCTACGTCGAGCTCCGCGACGACCGCGTCCTCGTCTACTTCGACCGCGTGTGGGGCAACCGCGTCGTCGCCACCTACCTCGTCCGCGCCTCCACCCCCGGCACCTTCGTCCTCCCGCCCGCCTCCGCCGAGTTCATGTACGTCGGCGGCAGCCACGGCTACAGCACCGCCGGCAAGGTCGAGATCAAGCCCTGACGCATCATTCACGAGTGAGAGGCGCACGAGCTCGCGCGCCTCTCACTCGGCGAGAATGTCGCCCCCACTCTCCCGCGTTCTCCCTGCGATGCGTCCCCGCCTCCGCCGCTGGCTCCTCGGCCTGTCTCTCGGGACAACTGCGATCGCCGCCCTCACCTGCGGCGCCTGGTCGATGGTCCGCGCCAGCGCCGGTGAGCCCACCGCCGCGCTCGCCGACACCTGGCACGAGGGGCACAGGATCCTCGACCGACGCGGCCGTCTCCTGCGCGAGCTCACCAGCGACCTCGGCCTGCGCGGTCAGCCGCGCGCGCTCGAGGACATGGGCCCGCGCCTCCTCGCTGCCACCCTCGTCAGCGAGGACAAGGCCTTCTTCGAGCACGACGGCCTCGACCCGCAGGCCATCCTCCGCGCCGCCCTCCAGACCGTGCGCCACGGTCGCCTCGTCTCCGGCGCCAGCACGATCACCCAGCAGCTCGTCAAGATGCTCGACGCCGGCGGCCGGACGCGCGCGCGCGGCCTCGGCGACAAGCTCCTCGAGGTCGCGCGCGCGCAGAACCTCGAGGAGCAGCTGAGCAAGGAGGAGATCTTGCTCGCCTACCTCAACCGCCTCCCGTACGGCCACGGCCTCACCGGCCCCGAGGTGGCCGCGCGCGGCTATTTCGGCGTCGCCCCCCGCGACCTCAGCTGGGCCCAGGCCGCCTTCCTCGCCGTCCTCCCGCGCGCCCCCTCCTACCTCGATCCGTACGTCCGGCCCGATCGCGTCCTCCTGCGCCAGCGCGCCCTCCTCGGCGCCCTGCGCGACGCCGGCGAGCTCAGCGACCTCGAGCACGACCGCGCCGTCGCCGAGCCGATCGAGCTCCGCCCGCTGACCCGCCCCTTCTTCGCCCCGCACCTCGTCGACGCCCTCAAGCTCGAGGGCCGCCTGTCCCCGGGGACAGCCACCACCACCACCCTCGACCTCGACCTCCAGCGCGACATCGAGGGCGCCGTGCGCGTCCACCTCGCCGCGATCGAGGATCGCGGGGCCAGCGACGCCGCCGTCCTCGTCGTCGACAACGACACCGGCGACGTCCTCGCCTACGTCGGCAGCGCCGACTTCCACAGCGACGAGATCTCCGGCCAGGTCGACATGGTGCGCGCCAGGAGGCAGCCCGGCTCCACCCTCAAGCCCTTCGTCTACGGCCTCGCCTTCGCCGCCGGTCACTTCGGCCCCGAGCTCACCGCCGACGTGCCCACCACCTTCCAGGAGCGCGGCGGCGGCAGCTACACCCCCGAGAACTTCAACCGCGGCTTCGAGGGGCCGATCCCCCTGCGCGAGGCCCTCGCCGGCTCGCTCAACATCCCCGCCATCCGCCTCGCCGCCGAGCTCGGCCCCGCCGCGATCCTCGGCACGCTGCGCACGCTCGGCCTGCGCAGCCTCGACCGCGACGCCGACCACTACGGCCTCGCCCTCGCCCTCGGCAGCGGCGAGGTCGAGCTGCGCGAGCTCGCCGGCGCCTACGTCGCCCTGGCGCGCGGCGGCGAGGCGATCGCCCTCCGCTACACCACCACCGACCCCGTCTCGGTCCCCGTGCAGGTCTTCGCCCCCGACGTCGCCGCCCTCGTCACCGAGGCCCTCAGCGACCCGCTCGCGCGCGTGCGCGGCCTCCACGGTCGCGGCCCGTTTCAGCTCGCCTACCCCGTCGCCGTCAAGACCGGCACCTCCTCCGGGTACCGCGACACCTGGACAGTCGGCTACACCCGCGAGCGCACCGTCGCCGTCTGGCTCGGCAACGCCGACGGCTCGCCCACCGCCCGCCTCACCGGCGCCTCCGGGGCCGGCCCGCTGTTCGCCGACGTCATGCGTCGCGCCATGGACGACGTCCCGCAGCGCCGCCCGCTGTGGCAGCCCGAGCTGCTCGTCGACCTCGAGGTCTGCCCACTGTCCGGCGCCCCCGTCGGCCCCGCCTGCGACGAGGCCGTCCATCGCAAGTTCTCCAGGGACCATGTCCCGAAGGACACGTGTGAATTGCACGTCCATGTCCGCCCCGATCGCTCTGCTCCGGCCGGCCTGCGCTGCGACCCCCAGGCCGCCGCCACCGCCGTCGTGTTCCCGCCCGAGTACGACGAGTGGCTGGCCTACAAGACAGCCGGCGGCGACACCCCCGACGTGCACGGCCGGCCGTGGCTCGCCCGCGCCCGCGTCCCCGGCTGCGACGACCGCCCCGCCGCGCTGCCCGTCCTCCGCGTCGTCGCGCCCGCCCCCGGCACCGTGTTCGCGCTCGACCGGCGGCGCGACGCCCAGACCATCGAGGTCCGCGCCGAGCTCGACGGCGGCGGCGTCGACCTCGGCGAGCTCGCCTTCCTCGTCGACGGCCGCGAGGTCGGCCGCAGCACCTGGCCTTACAAGCTGAAGATCGCCGCCGAACCCGGCGACCACGAGGTCCTCGCCCGCCCCGCCGACCCGCGCCTGTCCGCCCGCCTCGAGTCGACCCGCTTCAGCGTCCGCTGACCCGTTGATCTGCGGCTGCCCCCCGGGACATGCCCTTGGGGACCGGCGCTACGTCTGCGGCAGCGTCACCCCGCGCTGCCCCTGGTACTTCCCGCCGCGGTCCGCGTACGATGTCTGGCACGCCTCGTCCGACTGGAAGAACAGCATCTGCGCCACGCCCTCGTTGGCGTAGATCTTGGCCGGCAGCGGCGTCGTGTTCGAGAACTCGAGCGTCACGTGGCCTTCCCACTCCGGCTCGAGCGGCGTCACGTTGACGATGATCCCGCAGCGCGCGTAGGTCGACTTGCCGAGGCAGATCACGAGCACGTCGCGGGGGATCCGGAAGTACTCGACGGTGCGGGCCAGCGCGAACGAGTTCGGCGGGATGATGCACACCTCGCCCGTGAAGTCGACGAAGCTGTTCTTCTGGAAGTCCTTCGGGTCGACCACCGCCGAGTTGATGTTCGTGAAGATCTTGAACTCCGGCGCGCAGCGGACATCGTAGCCGTAGCTCGACGTCCCGAACGACACCACCCGGCGACCCTCCGTCTCGCGCACCTGGTACGGCTCGAACGGCTCGATCATCCGGTGCTCCTGCGACATCTGGCGGATCCAGCGGTCAGACTTGATCGTCATGGCGGGCCCCGCATACCACAGCTGCGGCCGCTTCTGCGCCCCAGCCGCGTGAGGCCGCCCCGGCCTGCTGCTGCGGCTGGGCCGCCGGTGCTATCCTCTCGCGGCATGCCGCGCCCGAAAGCCCGCGCCTCGCTCGACCTCCTGCGCGACGCCATCCGCGAGGCCGGTCTTCGCGTCACCGGCCCGCGGATCGCCGTCCTCGAGCACCTCCACGGCACCGGCACCCCCTCCAGCCACGGCGAGCTCGTCGAGGCCCTCGCCCACCTCGGCTTCGACGCCGCCACCCTCTACCGCAACCTCGTCGACCTCACCCGCGCCGGCCTGCTCAACCGCATCAACCTCGGCGACAACGTCTGGCGCTTCGAGCTGCGCGCCCGCGAGGCTCACCACCCCGAGCACCCGCACTTCGTCTGCACCCAGTGCGGCGAGGTCACCTGCCTCTCGACCGTGCGCGTCAAACTCACCCCCGCCCCCGGCTCCAACAAGTCGGTCGTCGGCAACATCTCCGAGATCCTCATCAAGGGCCAGTGTGCCCGCTGCGCCTGAAGCCGCGCCATTCATCGCCCTCGCCCGCGCCTGCCTGCCGCGTCTGCGTCGCCGCCTTCGCACCACCCGTGCGCGCATCGTCGTCGTCTCGTACGACGTTCTCCGCCCATCTGCCAGCGGGGCTATTCACCGCGGCCTGATCTGATCCGGATCAGCGCTCGCGCCATTCGGCAGACAGCCTGAATTCGCGGCGATACGCGCTCGCAGGCTTGATCCGCAGCGGATCAAAGTCATCGCCTACGGTCCTCCTCGAATCGAGGAGCCCATGCACGCGACCCGCATCTCGTTGACCGACTTCGTCGACTACGTCAACCGGCCCAGCATGACCGGCAAGCTGGCCAAGGTGCGCGAGATCAAGCACCGGGGTCCGTACACGACCACCTCCGATCTGTATCGGCCGCTGCGCGAGGCCATCATCCGCACCCACGCGGCCGGCGGGGACAAGTGGGAGATCCGCGTCCACCTCGCGCGCAGCGGCGTCGGCGGTCGCTACGACAACTTCGCCGACGCGTACCTCGGCTGGTGGGGCCAGCGGCGGCTCGAGTGGTTCGAGCCCGGCTGGCAGATCGGCAGCCTGCAGGGCCTCCCGGTCAGCGTCAATCCCGAGCTCGGCCTCGAGATCGACGGCCGCCCCCACCTCATCAAACTCTACTTCAAGGAGGACGCGCTGCCGCACACGCACTCGGACATCGCCGCGCGGCTGATGGCCCGTGTGCTCCGCGAGCAAGGCCCGCGTGACGTCGCGTTCGCCGTCCTCGACGTCCGCCGCAAGCGCCTCCTGTGCATGCAAGACCGCCCCGACCTCGACCTCCTCCTCGACGCCGAGGTCGCCGCCTTCTCGGCCCTGTGGGCCCAGGCCTGAACCCCGACACGTCCAGCCGCGCCTCCGAGCACCACGCAGCCACGGCAACCCGGCGGCGCCTGCCCACCACCGGGAGCCTGAACCCCGGACGCGTCCAGCCTCACGCAGCCACGGCAACCCCGCGTCGCCTGCCCACCAGCTGAGGACATGTCCGCGAGGACATGTTCTCAGCGTTTCCTCGGTTCGCTCCGTTCCGCCGAGTTACATGTCCGAACGGACATGTAACTCGACCCGAGCGGTGGCCTCGCCGCGCGTCCGCGGGCTCTCGGCCTTCAGCCCGTCGGCCTCAGGGCACGACCGTGAGCGCGTCGGCGAACGTCGTGAACGTCGGCTTCCACACCGCCAGCGTCGTCTCCGGACCGACCGCTTTAAAAAAGTACGGGTCGCCTGCGCCCTCGACGATCGCCGCCAGCATGCGGAAGTTCGGGTCCTTGTAGCGCTCCGCCGCGCCGGGCGTCACCTGGGCCACGTAGGTGCCCGTCAGGTCGACCAGCGTCACCTTGAGCGGCGGCTTGGACACCTCCTGCACCTCGCCGTCGCTGTCGCCGAGCGGCGTCCCGTCGGCCTTCGTGAACTGCGTGCGCCAGCGGTGCACGTTCGACTTCGCGTCGCCGCCGCCGCCCGCGAACCGGTACACCGCCAGCTCTGCGTCGCCGCCCGGGCCGGGCAGGGTGAACTCGGCCAGTCGCATCGCCGACGAGCCCGGCTTCTTCGTCCACTCCTCCGGCACCTTGTAGTTGAGCCCGGGAACCGCCTCCTCGCGCGTCTTGCCGCTCGGCGTCACCGGGTGCGGATTGACGGCCTCCCGCGCCGGCCGCGACGTCTCCGTCCCCGGAGCGTCGCCCGCGTGCGGCCCCATCGCGTGGGGGTTGCCCGCGTGCGGATTGGCCGCGTGCGGGTCGGTCTTCGCCGGCGGCTCGGTCGTCTTCACCTCCGGCCCCGACTTGGCCGCAGGCGGCCCCGCGTTCTGCGGGTTCTGACAGGCGAGGACGAGCACGGCGAGGACGAGCGAAGCGCGGTGAGTCATGGTCGCGCGAAGAGTAGCAAGTCCCGTGCGTCCGCGCGCCCCTCCGCGACCTCGCGGTCGCTCGCCGCGAGTGGCGCCCGCGCTGCGACCGTCCGACGCACGCGACCACCGACCTCGTCAGCGACCCCGAGCGACCTCGAGCGAGCGCACGTCCCACGGTCCCCCGGAACGGCGATGGCCGCGAGCGTCACGCTCGCGGCCATCACTTCCAACAGGATCTCCGTCGCGCGCGACGGCCTCGCTCACGCGAGCCTCAGAACGCGCCTTCGGGCACGTCGAGCAGCTCGAGCGTCCCCTGCTCGATCAGCTTGCGCGTCAGCGTCACGCCCGGCAGCACGTTGCGGGCGTAGAACCGGACCGCCGCCAGCTTGCCCTGATAGAAGTCGCGGTCCCTGTCGGACGCCGTCTCGCGGCGCGCCGCGGCCACGATCCCCTGGCGCAGCAGCAGCCAGCCGATCACCACCTCCGCCGTGGCGAACAGGATCCGGTTGCCCTGGAAGCCGACGTGGTAGAGCGACTCCTGCAGCTTCCCCGGCATCGTCATGAAGATCCCCTGCAGGTCGGCGAGCGCCCGCGACAGCGCCGCGTGCTCGACCGCCAGCGGCCCCTTCGTGTCGACCTCGGCCAGCGTCGCCTCGATCTTGCCCATCAGGACGCGCAGCGTGCCCCCGCCGTCGCGGACGATCTTGCGGAAGAACAGGTCGAGCGCCTGGATGTGCGTCGTCCCCTCGTAGAGCGAGTCGATCTTCTGGTCGCGGATGTACTGCTCGATCGGGTAGTCCTGGCAGTAGCCCGACCCGCCGTATGTCTGCAGCGACAGCGCCAGCAGCTCGTACACCTTCTCCGAGCAGTAGCCCTTCACCAGCGGCAGCAGCAGGTCGTTCAGCTTGTCGAGCTCGTCGCTGCCGGAGGCTCCGTGTCCGCCCTTCAGCTCGACCGCGTCCTGCACCGACGCCGTGAACAGCGTCAGCGCGCGCATCCCCTCGGCGAACGCCTTCTGCGTCATCAACATCCGGCGCACGTCGGGGTGCTCGATGATCCGCACGCGCGGCGCCGACTTGTCGGTCGCGCGCAGCAGGTCGGGGCCCTGCACGCGGATCTTGGCGAACTCGAGCGCGTTCAGGTACGCCGTCGACAGCGTCGCCATCGACTTCGCGCCGACGGCCATGCGCGCGTGCTCGATGACGTGGAACATCTGGCGGATGCCGTCGTGGACCTCGCCGACCAGGAAGCCGCGGGCCGGGTGGCGCTCGCCGAACGTCAGCTCGCAGGTCGCCGACGCCTTGATGCCCATCTTGTGCTCGATGTTCGTGCAGTAGACCCCGTTGCGCTCGCCGAGGCTGCCGTCCTCGTTCACCCAGAACTTCGGCACGATGAACATCGACAGCCCCTTCGTCCCCGGCCCGGCCCCTTCGGGTCGCGCCAGCACCAGGTGCACGATGTTCTCCGCGGCGTCGAAGTCGCCGTTGGTGATGAACCGCTTGACTCCTTCGATCTCCCACACGTCGCCGTCGACCTGGCGCGCCTTCGTGCGGCCCGCCCCGACGTCCGAGCCCGCGTCCGGCTCCGTCAGCACCATCGAGCCGCCCCAGTGGCGCTCGAGCATCGGCTTGCAGAAGCGCTCGCGCTGCTTCTCCGTGCCCAGGCGGTCGATGATGTGGGCGATGATCGGCCCGAACAGGTAGAACGCGATCACCGCGTTGGAGCCGGCCGTCAGTTCGAACGCGCTCCAGATCACCGACGGCGGCGCGCCGCTGCCCCCGAGGTGTTCGGGGAGGCTGAGCAGCGGCCAGCCTTGCTCGAGCGTCGTGCGGATCGCCCGGCCCACCGCCTCCGGCAGCTTGACCGTCCCCGTCTCCTTGTCGAGCTCGAGCGGGATCCGGTCCGAAAGCGCCCACGTCGGCGCCAGCTCCTTCTGGCAGAATTCCTCGTAGCCCTCGAGCGTCGAGCGAACTGTCTCTTCGTCCATGTTCGAATAGACACCCTTGCCGAGCGACGACTCCTGGATCTTCAGGACCTCGAACAGATTGAAGAAGATGTCGCGCAGGTTGCTCTTGTAGTGATTCTGGGCGGTGATCACGAAGGCCTCGATCGCCGGACGCATGCCGGCATGCAGCCGTGGTAGTCCGATCCCGAACTCCTTGTCAACGCCGTTCCTCGGCCTCCTCCAGGCATTTCGGCCCGTACATCATCGCCATCCTCGGCAATGTGGGGCGCCGCGTTGGGCCGCGTGGCCGGCATGCCGCGCTCACGCGCGCGCGGCAAGTGTTGCCGGATCCGGCAGCGCGGCCGAGCGGCGGGCGCGGCGCTCCCTGAGCGTGGTAAGCTCGCCGGCAGCTTCCATGTGCCGGATCTTCGGGTTTCGCTCCGTCATGCAAAGCGGTGTCCACCGGAGCCTCGTCAGCGCCGACAACGCCTTGATGCTGCAGAGCGAACACCACCCTGACGGTTGGGGCGTCGCGTACTACGTCGCCAACGCCCCGCACGTCATCAAGAGCGCATCCGCGGCCGTCAGCGACCACCTCTTCCGCCACGTCTCCGGCATCGTCACCTCCGAGACCGTCCTCGCCCACATTCGCAAGGCCACCCAGGGCGAGCTCTCGACCATCAACACCCACCCGTTTCAGTTCGGCGCCTGGGTGTTCGCCCACAACGGCAACGTCCGCGGCTTCGCCACCATCCGCGACAAGCTCGTCGCCCGTGTCCCGCCGATCTTGCGCCGCTTCATCCTCGGCAACACCGACAGCGAGGTCCTCTTCTATCTGATCCTCGGCAAGATGGCCCAGCGCCACGAGCTCCACCGGCCCGGCTTCCCGCTCGCCGACGTCGCCGGCGCCGTGCGCGACGCCCTCGCCGAGGTCGAGTCGCTCGCCGGCCCGTGCTGCGCCGACAACGAGGGCTCGCCGAGCGAGACCTACCTGACCTTCGTCCTCACCAACGGCCACGTCATGCTCGGCCACCAGGGCGGCAAGCAACTGTACTTCAGCGCCCACAAGCAGCGCTGCCCCGAGCGCGACACCTGCGCCTTCTTCGCCTCCGAGTGCGAGCGCCCGCCGCCGCCCGACCGCGGCTTCGTCAGCCACCTCATCTTCTCGAGCGAGCCCCTCCACGGCGACAACGTCTGGACCCCGCTCACCCCCGGCGACATGGTCGGCGCCGACGGCCGCATGCAGATGCAACGCTTCCACGCCGGCGAGCCCGTCGACCGCCGCACCCACTGAGCCCCGAGAGCGCCGGAGCCGGCCTCATGTCCCAAAGGACATCCAGACCGGCCCCGTCTACGACAGGTCCTTGGGGACATGCCCCGAAGGACACCCGTCTCAGTGCGCCTTCTTGCGCGGGTTGGCGATGTGGATCGCCTCGCCGAGCGCGTGCTTGGCGGCCTCCATCAGCGCCTCGCTGAGCGTCGGGTGCGGGTGGATCGTCAGCGACACGTCCTCCGCGAACGCGCCCATCTCGATGGCCAGGCCCGCCTCGCTGATCAGGTCGCTCGCCTCGGGCCCGACGATGTGGACCCCGAGGATCCGGTCGTCGGCCGCGTCGGTGATCACCTTGACGAAGCCCGCCGTCTCGCCGATCGCCATCGCCCGGCCGAGCACCGAGAACGGGAACTTGCCGACGTTGACGCTGCGGCCCTGGGCCTCCGCCTCTTCCTTCGTCAGCCCCGACGACGCGATCTCCGGCTCGGTGAACACGACGTTGGGGATCTGGCGCGCGTCGTTGATCGTCTTCTTGCCGGCGATGACCTCGGCCAGCACCTCGCCCTCGTGCGACGCCTTGTGCGCCAGCATCGGCTGCCCGCACACGTCGCCGACGGCGTAGAAGCCCGGCACATTGGTCTGCTGGCGCTGGTCGACCGGCACGAACCCGCGCTCGTTCACCTTCACGCCCGTCTTCTCGAGCCCGAAGCCCTTCGTCACCGGCCGGCGGCCGACCGCCACCAGGATCACGTCGGTCACGAACTCTTGCAGCTTGCCGTCGATCTCCGCCTTCACCACGGCCTCGCCGTTGCGCTCCTCCCAGCCGACCGCCTTCGCGTTGGTGAAGATCTGCCCGCCGTCCTTCTTGATCTGGCGCGCCACGACGTCGGCGCACTCGAGGTCGACGCCGTTCAAGATGCGCCCGAGCCCCTCGAGCACCACCAGCTGCGTGCCCAGGCGCTGGAACGTCTGGCCCAGCTCGAGGCCGATGATCCCGCCGCCGATGCACACCATCCGCTTCGGCACCGACGCCAGGTCGAGCGCCGACGTGCTGTCGAGGACGCGCTTGTTGTCGACCTTGAACCCGGGGATCTCGATCGGCAGCGAGCCGGTCGCCAGCACCACGTGCTCGGCCTCGACGATGTCGTCGGGCTTGCCGTCGGCGTAGCGCAGGCGGACCTGCTTCGGCCCGAGGAATTCGGCCGTCGCCGTGACGTACTGCGTACCTGCCCCTTTGACCAGGCTGCCCACGCCGCCCGTCAGCTTCTTGACGATCCCGGCCTTCCACGCCTGCATCTTGACCATGTCGACCGTCGGCGACGAGAACGACAGCCCCATCTCGGTCGCGTGCTGGGCCTTGTGGAACAGCTTTGTCGCCGAGATCAGCGCCTTCGACGGGATGCAGCCGACGTTGAGGCACACCCCGCCGGGCTTGTCCTTCTCGACGAGCATCGCGTCGACGCCGAGCTGGCCGAGCCGGATCGCGCACGGGTAGCCGCCCGTGCCCGCGCCGATGATGAGCGCCTTCTTCTTGATCGTGGCCACGACTGTCTCCTGTGCGAGAGGTCAGATCCCTGCGAGCAGCAGCAAGTTGGGGTCTTCGAGGAAGCGCCGCACCTCCTGCAGGAAGTTTGCGCCCTCGAAGCCGTCGACCACGCGGTGGTCGAGCGAGACCGAGAGGTTCATCAGGTGCCCGACGACGATGTTGTCGCGCTCGTCGACGATGGGCACCTTGCGGATCGCGTGCACGCCGAGGATCCCGACCTCGGGGAAGTTGATGATCGGCGTCGCCAGCACGCCGCCGATGTTGCCGAGGCTCGAGATCGTGAACGTCCCGCCGGTCAGGTCCTCGCGCCTCGCCGTGCCGGCCTTGGCCGCCTCGCCGAGCCGCGCGATCTCCCGCCCGATCTCGAGGATGCTGAGCTTGTCGGCCCCGTGGACCACCGGCACCATCAAGCCCTGGTCGGTCGCCGCGGCCACGCCGATGTTGTAGCGCTTCTTCAGCAAGATCCGGCCGCCGGCCTCGTCGAGCTCGGCGTTCACGATCGGGTACTTCTTCAGCGCGTGCACCACCGCCTTGACGATGAACGGCAAGAACGTGAGGCTCACGCCCTGCTCGGCCGCCGCCGCCTTGGCCTCCTGGCGCAGCCGCACCAGCTTGGTCACGTTGACCTGCTCGACGTACGTGTAGTGCACGGCGCTCGTGTACGAGCGCGTCATCGCCTCGGCGATCCGCCGCCGCATGCCGCGGAACGGCACCACCTCGTCGTCGACCGCGGCCTCGGCCGTGTGCGGCGGGCGCACCACCGGCATCGACGCGACCGGAGCGGCCGGCACCGGCGCAGCCGGCTTGCCGACCGCGGCAGCCGCGACCGGCGGGGCCGCCGGAACGACGATCGGCGGCGGCACGGGCACGCTCGGGGCCGGCGGCAGCTTCGCCGCCTCGGCCGCCTTGAGCACGTCCCCCTTGGTGATCCGGCCGCGGTCGTCGGTCGGCAGGCCGCGGAGGTCGATCCCCTCCTCACGCGCCAACGCGCGGGCCGCCGGCGTCGCCAGCACTGTCCCATTGGACATGCCCGAAGGAGCAGCCAATGGCGGCGCGCTCGGTGCAGCCGGAGCGGCCGGGCTGGCGGCCGGTCGTGCGCCGCCGACCTCGAGGATCGCGATCACCTGCTCGACCGCACAGATGTCACCGACCTGCGCCTTGAGCTCGCGGACCACCCCCGCGACCGGCGACGGCACCTCGATCGTCGCCTTGTCGGTCATCACCTCGACGAGCGCCTCGTTGGCCTGCACCGGCTCGCCGGGCTGCTTGTGCCAGCGGACGATCTCGCCCTCCACCACGCCTTCGCCGATCTCCGGCAGCTTGAACTCGAGCATGAAGACTCCGGCTCCTGATCAGTAGGTCACGACCTGGTGGATGGCGTCGGCGATCGCCGCCACGCCGGGCAAGCCCGACATCTCGTCCTGGCGCGCGAGCGGCCCGTCGCGCCCGCTGACGCGCACGATCGGCGCGTCGAGGTGGAGGATCGCGCGATCGGCGAGGAGCGCCGCCAGCTCGGCACCTGGCCCGAAGGACAGTCCGCCTGCGTGCGCGATCACCAGCTTGCCGGTCTGCGCCGCCGCGGCCACCACCGCCTCGACGTCGAGCGGCGCCAGCCCCCCGAGCTCGTACACCGCCGCGTCGTGGCCCGACTGCTCCGCCGCCGCGCACGCGACGTCGACCGCAGCGCCCCACGCGAACACCGTCGCCGCCGCGCCGTCGCGGACGCACCGCGCCGCGCACAGCGGCCGGCCGAGGTTTTCGACCACATCGCCGTCCTCGACCTCGCGCAGGAGCAGCGCGCGCGGCAGCAGCAACACCGTCGGGTCCTCGCCCGCCTCGAAGTTGGCCGCCGTGCGGAGCATCGCCCCCGCCTCGCGCGCGTCGCCGAGGATCGCCACGCGCAGCCCCGGCACGCCTGCGATCGCCCCGTCCGGCGAGTCCGCGCCGTCGCCCCCGAGCCCGAAGCCCGGCCCGGTCGGCGCCACGATCAACACCGGCGCGCTGCGTTCGCCCGCCGACGTCCCCGCGATCCGGCCCAGCTCGCGCAGCGCCGCGTAGCCCTCGAGCAGCGCCGTCGCGGACTGCAGCAGCACGATGGGCCGCCGTCCCGCCAGCGCGAGACCTGTCGCATGGGCCAGGCCGGCCGCCGGCGTCAGCGGCGTGGCCAGCACCCGCAGCCCGAGGCTCGGGTCGCGTGTCGCCGCCCGCGACAGCCCGAGCATCCCGCCCTGGCGAACATCCTCGCCGAGCAGCACGCGGCGGACATCGTCGCGCAGCAGCTCGGCGACGATCGTGGACAAGCGTTCGAGCGTGCTCATCGCCCTGCCTCCTTCGCCTGCGCGTGCGTGAAGGCTCGCTCGAGCTGCCCCCGCACCTCCGCCTCGATGACGTCCTGGAACGTCGGCGTCCACTGTCCCTCGCGGTCGAGGTGTCGGCGGAGCCGCTCGATCGGGTCGCGGTGCGCCGGGATGTCCGCCTCCGTCGCGCCGGCCTGCAGCTGCGTCACCACCACCTCGACCAGCCCCGGCCCGCGCGCATCACGGGCGCGTCGCAGCGCCTGGTCGAGCGCCGAGTGCACGGCCACGACATCCGCGCCGTCCACCCGCCGCGACCACAACCCGCACGCCTTCACGCGCTCGGCCACGCTGTCCCCGAGCAGCCCCGCCTCGGCCGGCGCGCCCTCGGGCCAGAGCTGGCTCTTGCACACCAGCACCAGCGGCAGGTCGCACGCCGACGCGAGCGCCACCGTCTCGTGGAACAGCGCCGTCGTCGTCAACCCTTCGCCGAAGATGACGACCGTCGCCCGGCCGGTCCCGGCGAGCTTCTGCGCGTGGGCCTGACCGGCCGCGAGCGGCAGGTGCAGGCCCAGCGGCTCGGGTGCGTAGGCGATGCCGAGATCGGCAGCCGCTACCGCGCCCGGCCGGCCGTTGTAACCGCGGTCGGCGTCGCCGGCGACGCCGAGGATCTGGCGCGCAAAGTCATCGAGGTCGAGGCCGCGGATGGGCGCCAGGGCGAAGTCGCGGACGCCCGGGTAGATCCAGTCTTCCTGGCCCGCCAGCATCGCCGTGAGCACCGAGACCGCCTCTTCTCCCGCGCACGACACCCACATCGGCAAGCCGAGCCGGCCGACCCGCAGGTCGAGGCACCGCGCCGCCACGAGTCGCTTGTACAGCCCCCGCAGATCGACCCCCTGTGCCGCCCGCCTGTCGACGAGCTGCCCCTCCGGATCGAGGCAGACCTCCACTCCTTCGGGATCCCAGGGACAGTCTTCCATGCGCGCGGAGGGGTTGTAACTGCGCGCCAAACCCAACGTCAAGGTCGGCCGCGGCCCCGGAAGCCCGTTCACGCCCGGCCACGGCCGCCGCCTCCGTGATGTTGCGCGCCGACTCACCTGCGCAACGCGACGCACAGCGCGATCACGTCGCCGCGAGCGGCCTGTTGCCGCGCTCGGCAAGTCGCCTATCTCCGAGCGCCGCGTGCGAATCCCCGCCGACCAGCGCCCATCGCGCACCGTCCTCTACCCGCAACGATCTGTCCTCTTCGACATGCCCATGAGAACATGTTCGTTCAGTCATCTCATTCCGCTCGGGTCGGCGCGCAGGGAGCCGCGAGCGTCGCGCTCGCCGAGCCGGCGGCGCTACTTCCGCCGCGCCGCGACAAACTTGGGTGGAGGCCCGTCGAGGGTGTACATCTCGGGGCCGTGAGCTCGCCCGCCCCGGTCGTCATGAAGTTCGGCGGCAGCAGCGTCGCCGACCTCGAGCGGATCCGTCACTGCGCGCTCCGGATCGTCGAGCGAGCGGCTGACCAGCCCGTGGTCGTCGTCGTCTCCGCCATGGGCAAGACCACCAACGAGCTGCTGGCCATGGCGCGCGCGCTCATCGACCCGCCGCCGGCGCGCGAGCTCGACATGTTGCTCAGCACCGGCGAGCGCGGGTCGATGACCCTGCTGGCCCTGGCGATCGCGGCGCTCGGGCGGCAGGCCATCAGCCTCACCGGCTCGCAGTGCGGCATCATCACCGACCACCAGCACGGCCGCGCCCGCATCGTCGAGGTCCGGCCGTTCCGCGTCCTCGACGAGCTCGCCGCCGGCAACATCGTCATCATCGGCGGCTTCCAGGGCGTCAGCTACAAGCGCGACGTCACCACCCTCGGCCGCGGCGGCTCCGACACCACCGCCGTCGCCCTCGCCGCCGCCATCGACGCCGACTGCGAGATCTACAGCGACGTCGACGGCGTCTACAGCGCCGACCCCCGCGAGGTCGACGACGCCATGCGGCTCGACACCCTCTCCTACGGCGAGATGCAGGCGCTCGCGCGCGCCGGCGCCAAGGTCCTCCACTCCCAGGCGGTCCAACTCGCCGAGGAGCGCGGGATCGCCATCTACGCCCGCCACAGTCGCCCCGAGATCACCGGCGAGACCGTCATCCGCAAGAACCCGCCCTCGCGCCCCGGCGTGCGCGCGGTCGCCTCCGACGCCTCGATCATCCGCGTGAACCTGTCTTTTCGCACAGGTGCATTCCGCCATGTCCCCGAGGCCATCCGCCAGCTCGGCCCGCTCGGCCTGCGTCACCTCCGGATCGCCGAGCAGGGGGTCACCGGCCTGTTGTCGCAGGCGCAGCGGACCGACAGCAGCGAGGCGCTCGCGCGGCTCGGCGGCTTCGCGCGCTCGCTCGGCCGCGACCTCGCCGGGCTCGAGTGCGTCGAGGGCCTCGCCGCGGTGAGCTGCGTCGGCGCCGGCCTCGAGGAGAACCCGGCCGTCGTGGCCCGCGCCTACGAGAGTCTGCACGCCGCCGATGTCCCCGTCCGCGAGGTCCACACCGACTCGCACAGCCTCGCCTTCATCGTCGAGTCCGCCCGACGCGTGCAGGCGGTGCGTGCGCTGCACGCCACGTTCATCGGCCGCGGCGTCGAGGCTCGCTGACATCTGGAGGCGTCCTCCACGCGAGGACGCCGCCCCGTGAATCCGCGACGACACACGACGTCTCAGTCGCGCTCGCGGTCGCTCGCTCGAGCGCGCGTGCCCATAACCTCTGCACATCGGAGAGAGTCATGCTCAAGAACCTTACGCTGATCGCCGTCACGGGCCTCTTCGTCGCGACCGGCTGCATCATCAACACCGGCACCACCGACTCCGGGACCGACACCAACATCACGGCCACCAACAACACGACCGACGGCACCTCGACCACCGACGGCACCGACGGCACCTCGACCACCGACGGCACCGACGGCGAGACGGGCACCTCGACCGCTGCGCCCACCACCACCGCGCCCACCACCACCGGCGACGCGCCGACGTCGACCACGAGCGACGGCACCACGACCGACGACACCGCCACCACCACCGAAGACACCACGGCCGGCACCACCGGCGGCGCGTTCGGCAAGTGCGGCTGGGACCCCAGCAACGATTACTACGCCTGCGGGTTCGAGGGCGTCGATCCGGACAACCTCAACCCCATCGAGTGCCCCGATCCGCTCCCGGCCGCGGGCGATGCCTGCGACGCGTCGTCTCCGGTCGGCGGCATCGGCTGCTGCCTCCCTGACGGCAAGAACTATTACTGCAGCGACCAGAACATGATCGTCATCGACGAGTGCGGCGCCTGAAGCTCGCGTGTGTCAAGACCCCGACGCTCGAGGAGCGCGGGGTCTCGCCACGAGCCGGCCCGCAGCGCCTCAGTCGCGCACGACCACCGTGCTGCCCGGGCTCTCGTCCGTCGCGTTCACGCCGTGCCACCCCTCGGGCAAGAACGGCGTGGTCCAGTGGAACAGCCACCGCGCGTCGCTCGGCCCCAGGTTCACGCAGCCGTGGCTGCGAACCGTGCCGAAGCTGCGGTGCCAGAAGGCGCCGTGAAGCGCGTAGCTGCCGAAGAAGAACATGGTCCAGGGGACATCCTGGATCGAGTAGTTGCCGTCAGTGGCCGAGCTGCCGTCCATCGTCGTCGACACGTGCTTGCTGTAGATCCGCCAGCGCCCGCGCGGCGTCTCGTACGGGTCTTCCTTCGTCCCCTTGCGCCCGCTCGACACCAGCGTCACGTACACCGGGCGCGTGCCCTCGTAGGCGACGAGCATCTGCTGCGACACGCTTACGTCGATCCACCGCTCCCACGGGTCGAGCCCCTTCGGCAGCGCCTGCAGGTCGGGGATCATCAGGTGATCCTTGCGCACCAGCAGACCGTCGGCCGTGATCATGTAGGCGCGCCCGCCGATCTCTGTCTCTTCGGTCAGGTCGAGGAACGTCCGCCGTTCGACCGACTTGGTCGCCTTCAGCTTGTCGTCCGCGGTCAGCTGCAGGAGCTTGGTGTCCTTCTTGACGTAGCCGAAGGGATAGGTGATCCCCTGCTCGTCGAGCGCGACGCCGACCCAGTCCTTCGCCTCGTAGCGCGAGATGTCGGCCGCCGAGACGTACGCCCCGCGCGCCGTGCGATAGAACGTCAGGCCGCGCTCCACCACCTTCTCGCCGAGCGACAGGAAGAACCCGCGCTCGAGCCACGGCGTATTCGGGCTCAGCGGCAACTTCACGTCGACGAGCACCGGGTCGGGCTTCGGCAGCTCCGCCAGCGACGAACCCTCGGCCGCTGTCTCGGCGGGGATCGGCGCGTCGGTGGGCGGCTCCTTCGTGGCCAGGCGCTCGGACTCCCGCACGGCGCGCTGGCTATTCATGGCGGTGAGCTCCTGGTCGGTGGGGATCCGCCACCACATCGGGCTGTTCCACCGGCGGACGAAGCCGTATTCGTAGGGATGACCCTGATCGAGTCGAGGCGCCGGCGGCGGGTACTTCATCGGCGGCTGCTTGTCGGCATCGACCACGAGCCCCTTGCTCGCGCACGCGTAGCCGCCCGCGGGCAGGCCGTAGAACCCGCCCTTGCAGCTCTCGTGTTCGACCTTCTCGGTCGTCATCATCCGCGTACCGATCCGGAGATAGCCGAGCTTCTCGCCGGTCATGTCGGGCCGCGAGTAGACCGTGACCACTTCGTAGCCGGCCAGGGCGTGCAGCTTCAGCAGTTCGGACGCCGGCACACCGAGCGGCGGCCGGATCTGCCCGTAGCCCTCCGGAGCCCGAACCTCGTCGTCCGGCTCGGCGCCGGCGACCTCGGCGACGGTCGTGTCCGTGCTGTCCGGCGCCGCCTCGTCCGGCGCCGTGCCGTCGGGCGCGGAGCTGTCGTCGCCCCCGGCATCCCCGAGCGCCTCCGGCGAGTGCGGGTCGGCCTCGGGAAGCCGGGTCTCCGGACGCCGCTCCTCGGCGGCCGGGGCCGGCAGCTCGGCTGGCGGTTCGGACCGGGGAGCCGAATCGCAGGCAGCGAAACCGAGTGCCAAGAGCCAATTTCTGGGCGATCCGGGCATGCGGAGTGGATAGCCTACGCCGAGCACAAGGGGAAGATTTCCGCCCATGCTCTGACGAGACCAAATAAAAAAGCCCCCTTCTTTCGAAGGGGGCATAGCGCTGGCGGCGTCCTACTCTCCCACAGGGTCGCCCCTGCAGTACCATCGGCGCTGGAAGTCTTAACGACCGAGTTCGGGATGGGATCGGGTGTGGCCCTTCCGCCATAGCCACCAGCAAAACTTGTTCGACGAGCTGCGGGTCCGGCGGCCGCCCTGTGAGGGGTGGCCGATTCGTACTCGCAAAGAGATTGTGCGCTGTGCACGGGGCTCCGGTTCGGAGCGGGCCATTTGGCCTTCGTGCGTGTGTCGCTCGGAACCTCGGACTGCAAACCGCCACACGGGAGCGGTGCCCAAGGTCAAGCCGAACGGTCGATTAGTACCGGTTAGCTCCGCGCGTCGCCGCGCTTCCACACCCGGCCTATTAACGTCGTCGTCTACGACGGACCTTCAGGGAATCCTCATCTTGTGGTTGGCTTCCCGCTTAGATGCTTTCAGCGGTTATCCGTTCCAGACATGGCTACCCGGCGATGCTCTTGGCAAAACAACCGGAACACCAGGGGTCTGTCCATCCCGGTCCTCTCGTACTAGGGACAGCTCCACTTCAAGATTCCTGCGCCCACGGCAGATAGGGACCAAACTGTCTCACGACGTTTTGAACCCAGCTCGCGTACCGCTTTAATTGGCGAACAGCCAAACCCTTGGGACCTACTACAGCCCCAGGATGCGATGAGCCGACATCGAGGTGCCAAACCACGCCGTCGATGTGAACTCTTGGGCGTGATAAGCCTGTTATCCCCGGAGTACCTTTTATCCGTTGAGCGATGGCCCTTCCATTCAGAACCACCGGATCACTAAGGCCCACTTTCGTGCCTGCTCCTCTTGTATGAGTCGCAGTCAAGCTCCCTTATGCCTTTACACTCTTCGGCTGGTTTCCAATCAGCCTGAGGGAACCTTTGCGCGCCTCCGTTACTCTTTCGGAGGTGACCGCCCCAGTCAAACTACCCACCAGGCAGTGTCCCGGACCAGGCTCACTGGTCACGGTTAGGCTTTCAGACTTCTCAGGGTGGTATTTCAACGTTGGCTCCGTGGAACCTAGCGGCCCCACATCATAGCCTCCCACCTATCCTACACAGACAAGTCCGAAAACCAGTGCCAAGCTGCAGTAAAGGTTCACGGGGTCTTTCCGTCTTGCCGCGGGTACGGGGCATCTTCACCCCGATTTCAATTTCGCTGAGTCCCGGGTCGAGACAGTGGGGAAGTCGTTACGCCATTCGTGCAGGACGGAACTTACCCGCCAAGGAATTTCGCTACCTTAGGACCGTTATAGTTACGGCCGCCGTTTACCGGGGCTTCGATTCGATGCTTCGCTTGCGCTGACATCTCCTGTTAACCTTCCGGCACCGGGCAGGCGTCAGACCCT
>NZ_JAIRAU010000057.1:0-207500 GCF_020073745.1 Nannocystis pusilla | reverse complement strand
CTCGCGCACGGCGACTTCAGCCCCGGACACCTGACCCGCGACAACCTCGCGCTGCTCGGCGGCACCGCGCTGTTCGGCACGCTCGGTCAACTATGGATGACCCGCGCCTACGGCCTCGCGCCCGCCTCGAGCGTGGCCATGGTCGCGTACGCCGGGATCCCGCTCAGCCTCGGCGTCGACATCGTCTTCTGGGATGCGCATGCGCCGGTCAGCGCGCTCGCCGGCGCCGCGCTCCTGATCGCGGCCGGCTTTCTCCTCACGCGCCGACCGGCCGCGGCAGCTCAGCCGGGCCAGCCGTAGAAGATCCCGACCATCTCGCGCCGCACGTCGTCGAGGCGCGCCAGGCTCTCGGGCGCCTTGGGGTCGACATCGGGCGGGAAGTACGCCGACGGGTCGAGCCGCGTGCGCATCATCTTCGTCTGCCAGATGTTCTCGTTCTGCAGCACGAGGTCCTCGCAGTGGTAGTCGGCGATGATCTTCGGGTCGATGAAGTCCTGGATCGACCGCAGCGTGTGGTCCATGTAGACCCGCCGACCTTCGGCGTCGCGCGTGAAGCCGCGGACCACGTAGTCGATGATGACGACGTCGTTCTCGAAGCTGTCGAACATGAAGTTCAGCGCCCGCAGCGGCACGATCGTCCCGCAGGTCGCGATGTCGATGTCGACGCGGAAGCTGCAGATGCCCTTGGGGTCGTACCAGTCCGGGTACGTGTGCGCGCACAAGTGACTCTTGGTGAGGTGCGCGCCGATGCTCGTGTGGCCCATCACTTCGTCGGCCACCTTCTTTTGCCCGAGATCGCTCATCAACACCAACGAGCTCGCGCCCTGCGGCTCGTAGTCCTGGGCGGAGACCGACAGGACCTCGGCGTCGATGATGTGCGCGATCTCGCGCAGCATGTCGGTGATGCGCTCGGCGCTGAACTTCTCGTCGATATAGCGGACGTAGGCGTGCCGCTCCTCGTCGGTGCGAGCGACGAAGAAGTCGTAGAGGTTGAAGCTGACCACCTTGGTCAGGTTGTTGAAACCCTGCAGGCGGACGCGTTCGCGCGGGACGAACATTGGCCGGACGATGGCCGGGGTCGGCGGTCGAGTCAAGCCTCGGCGCCCGGCGCGACGGCCGACACCCGCGGAAGGACTGGCCTTTTTTGCGCTTGCGCCTGCCTAGGGCCGTCCAGGACACTCCCTGCCTATGCTTGGGTTGTCCTCGGCCGCAGCTTTTGCGTTCGCTCTCGCAAATCCCGACCGCATCCCGAACGACGACGCCATCGCCATGTCGCCGACGGTCGGCTGGGTCATGCTGGCGTGCGCTGTTTTTGCATGCCTGATCTTCCTGCTCCAAAGCGAGCGCTGGCGCCGGTGGTGGCTGACGAACGAGGACCCGCGGCCGGTGGCGATGTTCCGCATCGTCTTCGCCTTCCTCTGCATCTGCAATATCAACGACCTGTGGGAGTACTTCACCTTCCTCTTCTCGGACGAAGGCATCTTCCTCAGTGACGCGGCCCGCCAGCTGGTCGCGCCGGGGCAGTTCAAGGGCTTCGGCGACGGCATCGGCGACGACCCCTACGGCTTCTTCGACTTCCCGGCCGCCCTCGAATTCTTCAAGGGCCACAAGTACTCGCTGCTGTACTTCTGGGACACGCCCACGGCCATGTGGGTGCAGCTCATCGGCTTCTACACGGTCACCGCCCTCTTCATGTTCGGGTGGAAGACGCGGGTGATGGGCGTCCTGAGCTTCCTGATGATGAACAGCTTCTTCCTCCGGAACCACCTGTTCTGGGAGGGCACGGAGCTGGTCTACCGGGTGTTCTTCTTCTACTTGCTGCTGGCCAAGAGCGGCCACGCGTACAGCATCGACAACTGGCTGCGCACCCGCAAGCTGCGCAAGCAAGGCCTGCTGTCCGAGCGCCACGGCCCCGGCGGCGGCGCCGGCGTGGCCCCCAGCCCCGAGCATCCACGCGGCCTGCAGGCGATCTACCGCCTGATCCCCGCGTGGCCGCGCAACCTGATGATGCTCAACCTCGGGGTGCTGTACTGCTTCACCGGCGTGGTCAAGAACGGGCACGTGTGGGCCAAGGGCGACGCCCTCTACTACGCCCTCAACATGGACCACTTCTACCGGTTCTACCCGCAGGAAGTGTCGTCGATCCTGGGCCTCAACATGTTCCGCCTGGCCACGTGGATCACCCACTGGTTCGAGGCCTTGTTCCCGCTGATGGTGCTCGGCACCATCGTCCGCTGGGGCATCCGCGAGAAGCTGCCGCGGCTGGAGGGCTGGCGCCTGTGGGCCGTGCGCGCCTGCTGGGTCGCGTTCGGGCTCGGCTGCCTGGCGGTCGTGCTCATCACCCTGCCGGTGCACCACGTCGAGCTGCCGAGGAGCTGGTGGACCACCCAGCGCGTGCAGATCTTCACCGCGGTCGGCTGGATCGCGCTGATGGCGGCCGTGGGCGGGCTGTTCTGGTGGCTGGGCCGGCGCCCGCCGACGCTGAAGATCCGCGGCAAGCGCTACCTGCTCGACCTCGACTGGTTCTGCCGGTGGTTCCTCGGCCGGCGGGTGTGGCTCACCTGCGGCCTGGTGTTCCACGGCAACCTCCAGCTCCTCATGAACATCGGCATGTTCCCGCCGATCATGATGTCGACGTACCTGTTCTTCCTGCAGGGCGACGAGCCGGGGCGGATCCTCCGCTTCTTCGGGCGTGGGCTCGCGCGGGCCTTCCCGTGGCTACCGCTCCCCGCCGACGTGCGGCGCGGCGAGCCGCCGCTGCCGGCCGAGGACCGCACCCTGCCGCATCACCGCCGCGACGGCCGCCGCCTGCCGCCGACCGTGCTCTACGGCATGCTCGTCGCGGCCATCGTCGGCGTGGTCCTGCACGCCAGCCCGCTGGTGCCCTGGTTCAAGGTCAGCGTGCTCGGCCGCGAGGAGACGGCCGCAGGGGTGAATCAGGGCATCCACTTCGCGTGGACCCTGATCGCGATGATGTTCTTCCTGACGCTCTACACGTACGTCCAGGGTCATCGCGGCACGAAGCACTTCGTCGCCAAGCTGGTCGGCCTCGCGGTCGGGATCTTCGCCTACCTGTGGCTGATGAGCCTGACCGGCGAGACCACGCAGGAGAAGGACCAGCTCCTCTACTACAAGCTCGCGGCCACCGGCTCGATCTTGCTCGTGGTGTGCCTCAACCAGATCCCGGCGGTGCACCGGCACCTGGCGAAGATCGGCCTGACCTTCTCGCCGCCGGACCGGCCCAGGCGCGAGCCCGACATGCCGGCGATCGACCCGCAGACCGGGGGCACGATCGCTCCGTGGTCGTACGGACCGGGCGGCCGGCTCTTCATCGGCGCGCTCGTCCTCTATCACGTCGTCGCCATCGCCGTGTGGGAGCTGCCCGAGAAGGACTGCATCTCGACGTTCCGGATCAAGGCGCGCGAGCCGTTCTCGACCTGGGTGCTGGCGACGCAGACCGACCAGCAGTGGGGCATGTTCGCGCCCAACCCGCCGCGGCACAACGTGCTCATGCGCACCGTCGTGACCGACGAGACCGGCGAGCGCTGGGACCTGCGGACCGACACCTACGCGCTCGAGCGCAAGCCGATCCCGTGGGTCTGGAACGACCGCATGCGCAAGATGAACCGGCGCATCATCGGCGGCGAGTCGGGCAAGGGCGACTGGTACCAGCAGTGGTACGCGCGCTACGTCTGCCGCCAGTGGGCGCTGAGCCACCGCGGGGTGATGCCGCAGAAGGTCGAGCTCTACAAGGTCACGTACCGCATGCCGGCGCCGGAGATCGTGGCCAAGCAGGGCTGGTACGTGCCCGAGAAGCTGCTCTACGACACGGGCCGCGAGGAGCGGCAGCACACCACCAAGTGCGCCTCGTCGGACCACGGGCAGCTGCCCAACTTCATCCGCGAGCGCCACGGCCTGCCGCTGCTCGAGGAGGGCGTGTTCAAGCCGTGGATCCACAACAAGAAGAAGGCGTGGGACAGGCGCTACGACCCGCCGAAGACCACCACCGACGCGACCAAGACGAGCTCGACCACGTCGGCCGGCAAGCGCGCCGCGACGATCAAGCCCTCGCTGGCCAAGGGTGAGGGCGAGGCGGCCGTGCCGGAGGCTCCGGCCACGCCGCCGGAGACCCGGCCGCTGTCGAAGCCGGCCAACTGACACGGCACCTCACAGCAGAAGGCCCGGCGTCCTGCCGGGCCTTTTGTTTTAATCCCTGCACATGCTGCTCGGCCTCCTCGCGGACGAACGGATCCCAAACGCCGAAGCGCTGGCGCTGTCGCCGACCGTGGGTTGGTGGATGCTGCTCGGCTTCGTGTTCTTCGTCGCCGTCTGCATCTTCCACCGCGAGGCGTTTCGCCGGCTGTTCCTGCGCGCCGAGGACCCGCGGACGATGGCGCTCTTCCGCATCGTCTTCGGCCTCGTCACCCTCGCCAACATCAACGGCCTGTCGGACCTCTTCATCTACCTCTTCACCGACGAGGGGTTGTTCCTCACCGACGTCGCGCGCGAGGTGTTCGCCAGGGAGCAGTTCGCCGGCTTCGGCGACGGCATCGACCCCGAGCCGTACGGCTTCTTCGACTGGGGCGCCGTGGTCGAGTGGCTCAAGGGTCCGAAGTACTCGCCGCTGTTCTTCTGGGACTCGCCGGCGGCCTTCTGGGTCGTCCTCGGCGCGTTCGAGGTCGCCTGCGTGTGCCTGATCGTCGGCTTCCGGACGAACATCGCCAAGTGGGCCACGCTGCTGCTCTTCCACGCCATCATCCTGCGCAACCAGGTGTTCTGGGAGGGCACGGAGAACGTCTACCGCTGCTTCCTGCTCTACCTGTGCCTGTCGCGCTGCGGCGCCGCCTACAGCGTCGACAACTGGCTGCGCTGCCGTCGCCTGCGCGCGCAGGGGCGCCTCAGCACGCGCGACGGTCCCGGCGGCGGTGCCGGCGTCGCTGCGAGCGCCGAGCACCCGCAGGGCCTCGAGGCCGTCTACCGCCTGATCCCCGCCTGGCCGCGGATGATCATGATCCTCCAGCTCGCCGCCCTCTACTGCTCGACCGGCACCGTCAAAAACGGCGACATCTGGGCCAAGGGCGACGCTTTCTACTACGCGCTCAACCTCGACCACTTCTACCGCTTCGAGCCGCAGCAGCTCTCGGCCGTCTTCGGGACCAACCTCTTCCGCATCAACACGATCATCACCCACTACTGGGAGGCCTTCTTCCCGCTGGTGGTGCTCGGCCTGGTGGTCCGCTTCGTGCGCCGCGAGCAGCTGCCGCCGCTGCCGGACTGGCAGCGCTGGGCCGTGCGCGCCTGCTGGCTCGGCCTCGGGCTCGTCGGCCTGGTCGTCGTCTACATCACCCTGCCGTTCCACATCCCGGCCCTTCCGCGCCAGGGCATGGCGAGCCTGGCGACCTGGCAGCGGTGGTTGCCGCCGATCTGGCTGACCGGCATGGCCGTCGTCGGCGGCCTCTTCTGGTGGCTCGGCAACCGGCCGCCCACAGTCACCCTCGGCGGTCGGCGACACACCCTCGACCTCGACTGGTTCTGCACCTGGTTCCTCGGTCGGCGCCTGTGGCTCGGCCTCGGGCTCATCTTCCACGCCCACCTGATCGTGATGATGAACATCGGCTGGTTCACGCCGGCGACGATGGCCACCTACATCGCGTTCCTCAACGGCAGCGAGGTCGCCTTCCTGCTGCGGGCCATCGGCGAGCGGCTCGGGCGCCTCGGCCTACCTGTCCCGAAGGACATCACCCGCGGCGACGCGCCGCTGCCGGCCGAGGACGCGACCCTCCCGCACCTCCACCGCGACGCCGCCGCTCTGCCCGCGTGGGCGCTGGCGGGCGCGGTGGTGGTCGCCGTCGCCGGCGTCTACGTCGTCGCCGAGACCGACCTCGGCGTCCCGTGGGCGGCCACCGGCGCGGCGATCTTCGCCGGCCTCGCGGTCGTCGGCTTCACCGTCGCCCAGCGGAGCGGGGCCGAGCAGCTGTCGCGCATCGACCCGTACACCGGGCGGCCGCGGCGCCCGTGGGCCTACGGCTCGATGGGTCGCTTCCTCGCCGGCGCGTTCGTCGTCTACCACTGCACCGGCGTGGCGATCTGGCTGCTGCCCGAGAAGGACAGCCTCGGCGGCGAGAGCAAGACCGGCTGGCGGGTGCGCGCGCAGGATCCGTTCAAGTGGTGGATCCGCACCAGCCAGACCGCCCAGGGCTGGAAGATGTTCGCGCCCAACCCGCCGCGCAGCAACATCTTCATGCAGGTCATGGTCACCGACCACGACGGCACCGCCTACGACCTCAACACCGACGTCTACCACCCCGACAACAAGCCGATCCCGTGGCTCGGCTACACCCGCCAGCGCAAGATCAACCGCCGGATCATCGGCGGCGAGGGCGGCAAGGGCGAGTGGTATCAGAAGTGGCACGCCCGGTGGGTCTGCCGCGACTGGGCCCTCAAGCACGGCGGCCAGGCGCCGAAGAAGGTCGAGCTCTTCAAGCTCTCCTACGTCATCCCCACCCCCGAGGAAGTGGCCAAAAAAGGCCCCTACAAGCCCGAGGAGCGCCTCGCCTCCAACCGCTTCCGCAAGCTCGTCTACACCGGCGAGTGCACCGACATCAACGCCCAGCTGCCCAACACCATCCGCGCCCGCCACGGCCTCCCGCTGCTGGCCCCCGGCGAGTTCCGCCCGTGGGTGAAGAACCACCTCAGCGCGTGGAACAAGAAGAAGCCCAAGTCGCCGCGGGTCCCGTGGATCGCCCTCGTCAGCGTCGTGGTCGTCGTGGCCGCCGGCCTGCGCTGGCGCGCGCTCGACCGCGACAACAAGCGCCGCGCCATGGCCGAGAGGACATGACGCTCCGAGCATGTCCTTCAGGGCATGCTCTCATGAGCATGCCCTGAAGGACATGCGGGCAGTCCCGAGCCCCGCCGAGCTACTCCTTCTTCGCCGCCTCGCGCGCGCGGGCCCGCCGCCAGCGCCACAGCTTCACCGCTGCGCTCGTGGTCGTCTCGCGCAGCGCCGAGCTCAGGCTCTTGCGCGAGCGGCCGTGCTCGTCGCGGGTGCTCTCCGCCAGCTTGGCGCCGAACCACAGCCCCGCGACGACCGCCACGATCAGGGCGAGGATGGTGATGATCAGGTTCAGCAGCTCGGTCATGGCGTGTGGCTCACAGGTGAGGCGCCCCGAGCAGCACCCGGAGCCAGTGCGGGTACAAAAGTAGCAGAGTCGTCATCGGCAGCCGCGGCGGCTGCGACGCAGGGGCCTCTGCCGGGCTCTCCGCGGCCGCGGGCGTGTTCGGGCAGGTGCAGCCCCAGCTCGCCGGCAGGCGCGGGCAGGCCGTCTCGGCGATCAGCCGGTGGCCCTCGGCGTTGGGGTGGATATGGTCGAAGCTCCGCAGCTCGGTGCGCAGGAACCAGCGCGGCACCTCGGCGGCCTCGGCCGCGTCGGCGGCGAGCGCCGCCTCGCGCGCCGCCTCGTCGAGCGCCGCGTGCTGGCGCTTCCACAGCCCGTCCTTCGTCAGCGCCGCGCGCATCGCCTCGACGTCGCGCAGCGGCGCCGCCTCGTTGCGCAGCGACGAGCGGTACAGGTCGACCGCCACCTCCGGCAGCTCGTCGGGTTGCCACGGCGCGTCGGCGCCCGCGGCTCGCTTGCCGGCGAAGTCGCCCAGCGCCTCGCGGGGAGCCAGCGAGCCCAGCACGAAATCGACCACCGTCCGCGTCGCCCGCAGGTAGCGCAGCCCCGCCGCGCCGGCCCAGCGCTTCGGGTCCGAGTCGTCGCCCCACGGCGTGAGGCTGAGGGCGACCACCTTGATCCCGCGCGCGTGGGCCAGCGTGAACATCTCGCGGATGTCGTGGTTCGTGCGCTCGGGCGTGCCCACGCTGTTGAGCCCGCCCTGGAACACCAGCCAGTACTCGAGCTCCGGGTCGCGCAGGTTGACGTAGGGGTTCTCGAGGAATTGCTGCTTGAACCGCTGCTTGAGCTGCAGCGCGCCGAAGCCGACCTTCGACAGGTTGCGGACCTCGACGTTCTGGCACATCGCCGCCAGCCGCTCCGCGTACGGCTGCTTCGGCCACGCGCCGATCGAGCCGGCCAGCACCACGACCTTGACGGGGCGGTCCTTCTGTTTGAACCGCCACGTCGGCGGCGGCTCGACCTCGGGGGCGGCCGCCACGGCCGGCTCGGGCTCCTGCGCGCGCGCCCCCGTCACCCACAACCAACTCGCCATCAACCCGACGACCACGCCACGCATGACTCACTCCACCACGACGAACGACGCCGTCGCCAGCTCGATGCCGTCGACCGAGACCACGCGCGCCTTCCAGCTGCCGATGTACTCGCGCCGCAGCACCAGGTACGCCCGCGTGCGGTAGGCGTGCAGCTCGGGGATCTGCACCGGGCGCCGGCGGAACAGCTCGCCGTCCTTCTCCCACAACACGTCGACGCTCTCCTCGACCCGACTGTGGACCACGCGGAAGCACACGTTGACCGCCCCGTGCTTGGCCAGCGAGAACTTCTCCGCCTCGCCGCTACAGCCCTCGCGCTCGTAGGCCTGCCCGACCCAGATCTTGTCGACGTGGATCCCCGAGGCCCCGATCGCGCCGACCGGCGGCTCGTCGTGGATGCCCACCGGCAAGCGCTCGAACACGCGAGCGATCGCCGGCGGCGTCCCCGGGGGCACCGTCCGCGGCCCGACGGCGCGCGGCTCGTCGGGCGCCTCCGGCTCCTCGTCGACGGTCGGCACGTGCGCCGCGGGCAGACGGATCTCCCGCGCGGCGGCGGGCGTCGGCGTCGGCTCGCGCCGCTCCACGCGCTCCACCTCATCCTCGGGCGCGCTGCGCTCGACGCGTGGCACCTCGACGTTGCAAGCCACGCACGCCAGCAGTGCCGCAGCGCCCTGCAGCCTGCAGCGACTCGCGCCCATCGGCGCGCCTTTGCCTGTTCGTCGCACGCTCGCGGCCTTCACGCGGCAGGGGGGTGCACCGCGCAGCGCATCCTAACCGGGTCGTTCGCGGGCTCACAACCCGCTCGTCCGCAAACGCGCCACCAACCCGCCCCGGGGGCGTCCTGTGCGCTTGCTCATCGCCACGTGGCGGTCTAAAGAGTCCGGCATGCTTCGTGCTCCTTTGAATTGCCTCGGCATCGTCGTCCTGGCCGGCCTCGTGGTCGGTTGCAACACGCCGCACCGCGTCGGCAAGGTGCCGAAAGAGAGCCCCGCTGCGCAGGCGAAGGAGCCTGCCCCGTCGCCGCGCCCGCTGCCGGCCGGCAGCGCCGAGGGGGTGCCCGAGAGCCTGCTGCACGAGTACGAGGCCCGTGAGCCCGCGTCCGCCGCCGAGATCGCGACCTGGCAGCTGCCCTTCCAGGCCAAGCGGATCGCCGTCGCCCTCCTGACCCTCGCCGCCAAGGACGACCTCGCCGGTCTGCCCGCCGTCTTCACCAAGCACGCGCGCTGGGGCATCCCCGACCGCCGCGAGTTCGACGCCCGCCCGATCTTCGCCGACGGCGGCCGCGAGTTCTTCGACACCTTCCGCGACGTCGCCAGCCGCTTCGCCCGCAAGGAGGCGTTCTTCTGCCCGCCCGTGGTCCCGCCCGCGGCGCAGATCTACGTCCGCAACGGCGCCGAGCCGATGTGGTGCGCCTACCTCAGCAAGGATGGCCTCGACGTCCTCGCGTTCAAGTTCGTCTACGAGAACGGCAGCGCGAAGATCGACTACATCGGCCTGCAGCCGACCCGCGCCACCGCCGGCATCGTCGCCCGCAAGGGCCCGATGCCGCCGCCGATGACCCCGCAGATCAAGCGCGGCACGGGGACCGTCGGCCCGTTCATGAGCGCCGGCGGCGAGACGGTCCCGCTGCAGATCGAGCGCCGCGACGGACCGCCCGGCGGCAACCCGCCGAACCCCGCCGGCGCGCTCGCCCCCGGCGCTCCCGCCGGCGCCCCGGGCACGTCCGCCGCCGGCTCGGCTGCTCCGGCGACGCCGCCCGCCCCCGCATCGGCGCCCGCCGCGGAGAGGAAGCGCGCCCCGGTACCGGCCACGCCGGCGCCCGCTCCTGGCCACTGACCCAAAGAGCATGTCTTTATAAGACATGCTCCATCGTCCCTGTCCGTAAGGGCATGTTCTCGAGGACATGTCCTTACGGACGACTCCGACCTACTGCTCCGGGAGCACGTCCGCAAGTTCATGCTCCCCGCGCCCGCAGCCTCTGCGGCGCGGTCATTCTTCGGACATGTCTGGAGCACCCTCTGCGAGCCAGGCCGCGATGTTGCGGTTGTCTTGCGGTCCGAGCTCGAGCTCCTCGCGCAGGACGATCCAGTCGGCGGCCCACCCCGCTTGCGGCTCGACGATCAGGTCGGGGTCGAGGTCGGCCACCCCGCGGAAATTGAGGCGGCACGTCTTCAGCTCGTGGGGTCGCTCGGGGTGCCACAGCGGGATCCCGTACTTGCGGCAGATCCGCGGCCTGTGGGCGTAGAGCAGGCAGATCTCGCCGTCCCCGAGCGCCGGGCAGGCCGCGCCGGGCGCGTACGCGTGGGCGCGGGCGACGATCGCCGCGCGCGTCGCCGGGTCCGCCGCGGCCAGGCCTTCGCGCAGCAGCGCCCCTTCGATCTCAGACACCGTGAAGCTCTGGCGGCAGCACTCGCCGCAGCCCGGTCGGCACTGGATGTGTTCGCTATAGCGAGCGACCACCGGCGCGACGTCCCCATCGACGATCCGCAGGTGCACCCGCAAGCGCTGCAGCTCGCGGGTCACGGCGACGAGCGCCCGTCCTTTTGTTCGACCAGCGAGCGGTACGGCGACCACACGTGTCGCTCGAGGAACCGCCGCGCCGAGAGTTCGCCGCGATCGACCGCCGCCGCGTCCGCGGCCTGGCGCTGGATCGTCGCCTCGAGCGCGCGCACCCGCATCTGCCCCGCGGCGCCGTCCTGGGGGTGCAGCGCCGCGAACAGCCCCGGCGACCCGCGGCCTTGCTCGATCCACGTCGCGTGCCATTCGGCCAGCTGCGCCTGCAGCTCGGGCAGCTTGACGCGGACCGCCCAGCCGTCCCTGCCGACCTGCAGCTCCGTGAACGTCATCAGTCCGCCGCGACCGCGGGCGCGCAGCAGCGAGTCGATGTCCGCGAACATCACCTCGATGTAGCCGTCGTCGTCGGAGCGGGCCGTCATCACCGGCAGGGCCGCTCCGTTCGCCTCGCGCACCGAGATCGTCAGCGGCCCGCGGTAACGGCGGACGGTGCAGCCGGCCGCGCGCGCCGGGCCGATCTCGAGCGCGCTCTCGCCGGCGTTGCGCAGCGGCCAGCGCCGGCACAGGTAGGCCTGCGACACCACCAGCGCCACGCTCGCCAGCCGCACCGTCGTGCGTTCGACCATCCCGAACACCCGCAGTCGTCGCCTGGCGAGGGCCTCCCGGGCGGCGCGGTCGCGCATCACGGCGCACGAGCCCGCCATCTCTTCGCCGGTCGTCAGCGCCGCCGCCACCTCCGCGCGGCAACTTTCAGGGACCCGCGCCACCACGGCGGCCGTCGTCTGCGGATCGAGTTCGCTGCGCCCCGGCTCGCGGGAGGTGCCGCCGACGCTTGCGCAGCCGGCGACCAGCAGCAGCGAGACCGCAGCGCGCCGCGCCGGAGCACCGATCCTCTTCCCGCGCGGCACCGCGGGGCAGCTTACCACGCCTGGCGCGCTCGCCGACTTGAGCCGGGGGGCGCGCTGGGGCACTCTCCCGGGCCATGTCCCTCGCACCCCGTCCTCTCCGCCTGAGCGCGGCCCTCGTCCTCGCGCTCGCCGCCGTCGCCGTCCCCGGGTGCCTCAAGGTGCCGGCCGGCGACCTCGACGCACCTGGCGGCCAGGAGGGCAACCCGGCCGAGGCCAGGGCCGTCGTCGACCGCTACGTCGCCGCGCTCGGCGGCGAAGAGGCGCTGCGCAAGATCGCCCAGCGCACCGTCGAGGCGCGCATGACCTTCCTGCCGGAGACCGGCTGCACCGAGAAGGACGAGAACTGCCGCACCACCGAGACCGTCGGCACCTTCACCTTGCAGTCGACGGCCGACCAGCGGCTCTACCGCCGCACCGTCATCGACAAGCAGATCGAAGAAGAGGGCTACGACGGCAAGACCGGCTGGCAGTTCCGCCGCGGCTTCCTCGTGCTCGAGGACGAGGACGAGTCGGTGATCACGCGCGAGGACGCCGCGCTGCACTGGTACTTCGACCTCGACAAGCGGGGGATCCAGCTCTCGCTCGAGAAGCCGCGCGACAAGGACTTCGAAGGCAACGCGCGCATCCTCGACGGCGTGCGCTGGTCGAGCAAGGGCGACCTCGTCCCGCCGAAGACGCAGTGGTACGACCGCAAGACCGGCCTGCTCGCCGAGGAGCTGCTCGAGGACGACAAGGCCGAGCCGCCGATCAGCCAGCACATCCTCTACGACGACTACCGTCCGGTCGACGGCGTCCTCGTCCCGCACAAGATCCGCCTCATCAACAAGTTCGGCGACCGCACGCAAGAGGTCGTGTTCCTCACCCAGCGGGTCGACCACGCCCCGATCAAGCCCGAGGTGTTTGGGATCCCCAAGGTCCCGCCGCCGGAGAAGGCCAAGGACGAGCGGCTCGTCGCGCTCGCCAAGGCGCGCGAGGTCGCCGCCGCCGAGCCCAAGAACGTCGAGGCGCAGGTCGCCCTCACCCGCGCGCTGTGGGCCGCCGCGCACTTCGACGAGGCCGCCGACGCCGCCCAGGTCGCGCTCAAGCTCGACCCCAAGGAGAGCGAGGCGCTGTGGATCCTCGCCCGCGCGCGCGTGCTGCAGGGCCGCTTCAAGGAGGCGCTGCCGCTCCTCGACCGCGCGGGCAAGGCCGGCGTGCGCGAGGTCCTCGTGTACGCCCAGCGGGCCTGGATCGCCAGCCACCAGCGCGACTTCCCGGCCGTCGCCGCGGCCCTCGACCACCTCGGCGACGCCAACGCCCAGCTCGCCGGTCGCTACCGCAACTTCGCCGGCAAGCCGCTGCAGGTCAGCTTCAAGGGCAACAGCTGCACCGCCGAGCTGCCGATGACCACCGAGGGCACCGTCACCTTCGTCGACGTGCAGATCGGCGACGAGAAGGTGCGCGCGCTGGTCGACACCGGCGCGGCCGACGTCATCCTCGACGGCGAGGTCGCGGCCAAGCTCAAGGTCCCGATCCGCTCGAAGTCGCGGCTCGGCGAGGGCCAGGCCGAGATCGGCCACGGCCAGCTCGACGCGATCACCGCCGGCGCCGCCACGATCTCCGGCATCCCCGTCGACGTGTTCCCGCACGAGGTCCTCGAGCAGATGACCGGAGGCGTCGGCGCCGCCCCGCAGGCGGTCCTCGGCGCGCGCGTGCTCGAGCTGTTCCAGGTCAACTTCGACTTCCCCGCGAACAAGCTCGTGCTCGTCAACCCGACCGCCAAGTGCAAGTCGGCCCTGGCCACCTACCGCACCGGCGGCGGCACCCCGTTCTACCTCCACGAGACCCACTTCCTCTACGCCATGGGCGCGATGAACGGCACCGAGGGCCTGTTCCTCCTCAACACCGGCATGCAGGGCGTCGCCATCACCGCCACCACCAAGGCGTTCGCCCGCGCCGGCATCGGCGCCCCGCCGCTGCGCCGCAACGAGGCCGCCCTCGTCGACATCGCCGAGTTCACCCTCGGCAACGCCTTCAAGGCCCTCGGCCTCCGCGGCGCCTACGGCTACTTCGAGCAGGGCGAGAGCAGCGACCAGTTCCGCATCGACGGCATGCTCGGCCTCGACTTCGTCGGCCGCGGCCGCCTCACCATCGACTACCCCGAGCGCAAGCTCTACTTCGCCCCCGCCCCCGCCGAGGCCCCCGCCAAGGCCCCCGCCCCCGCCAAGTAACTCTGCGCGCGCCTGAGCGGGCGGCCCACACCTGCCCGTTCAGGCATGTCCTCAAGCACATGCTCTTTCAAACATAACTGAAAGAGCAGCCGTCCTCGAAGCACCACTCATGTCCGAAGCACCACCTGACGATCGCGTCGGCTACCTCGCGGCCTGGGGCCTGCTGGGCGACGAGTGGGTCGAGCGGCCGTACGTCGAGGTAGACGGGCGCGGCGTCATCGTCCGCACCTGCGCCGGTCGCCCGGTCGACGCGCCCGGCGTCGTGCACGACCTCGGTCGTCGGCTCCTCTACCCCGGCCTCGTCAACGCCCACAGCCACGCCTTCCAGCGGGCGATCCGCGGCGGCACCCACCGGCGCGGCGACGGCGATCCTTCGAGCTTTTGGAGCTGGCGCGAGGCCATGTACCGCGTCGCCGGCGGCCTCGGGCCCGACGAGGTCTACGCCGTCACGCGCCGCTGCTACGCCGAGATGCTGCGCGCCGGCATCACCTGCGTCGGCGAGTTCCACTACCTGCACCACGCGCCCGACGGCACGCCCTACGCCGACCCGAACGAGCTGTCGCGCCAGGTCTTGCGCGCCGCCGCGGAGGTCGGGATCCGCGTCGTGCTGCTCGAGGTCTACTACGCCCGCGCCGGCGCCGGTCGCCCGCCGCTGCCCGAGCAGCGGCGCTTCTGCGACGGCTCCGTCGAGCGTTACCTCGCCCGCGTCGACGCCTTGCGCGCCGAGGGTCATGCCGTCGGCCTCGCTCCGCACAGCGTCCGCGCCGTCCCGCTCGCCGCGCTCGGCGAGCTCGCCGACTACGCCCGCAAGCACGGCCTCGCGCTCCACGCCCACGTCTCCGAGCAGGCGCGCGAGAACGAGGAGTGCCTCGCCGAACACGGCCGCACCCCGACCGAGGTGTTCGCCGACGCCGGCTGCCTCGCCCGCGGCGGCAGCTTCACCGCCGTTCACGCCATCCACCTCACGGAACGCGACCACGCCCTGCTCGCCGGTCACAACGTCTGCGCCTGCCCGACCACCGAGGCCGACCTCGGCGACGGCATCATCCCGGCCCCGCGGCACCGCCAGCACGGCACCAGCCTCGCCCTCGGCAGCGACAGCAACGCCGTGATCGATCTCGTCCAGGAGGCCCGCTTGCTCGAGATGCACGAGCGTCTGCGCGCGCAGGCGCGCCTGTGCCTCGCCGGCCCTGCTCCCGTCGCGCGCACGCTCCTCGACATCGCCACCGTCGGGGGCGCCCGCGCCCTCGGCCGTCCCGAGCTCGGCCGTCTCGTGCCCGGCAGCCCCTTCGACGCCTGCGCGGCCGACCTCGACCACCCTCACCTCGCCGATCTTCCGGACGGCCAGGCGCACGACGCCCTGTGGCTGTCGGGGACCGCCGCCGCGATCGATCGCGTGTTCGTCGGCGGTGTACGACGGCGCTAGACCCTCCCATCGGCCGGTGCTACGCCCGCACCGTGCGCCCTCTCCTCGCCTTCGTCCTCGCGTGCGGCGCGTGCACGAACGCGACCGAGAAGTCACGCGCCGCGTGGGACAAGGCCGTCAGCAATCGCGGCGGCGCGAGCAAGGGGGCGGGGGGGTCCGGCGGAGGTCGCGGCGGGGCCACGGGTAGCGGGCTGCGTGACACCTGGCAGGGGCTCGCGCAGTTCACCACCGATGCCAGCGAGATCCTCGCCGGCGGCTCCACCACCATCTCCGTGCCGCGCCTCGCCGAGCGCCTCTGCGCCGAGGAGCCCGAGGCGCTCGCGCAGGACCCCAAGGCCGAGGCCGTCAGCTGCGCGCCCAAGACCCCGCTGGCCCTGCTCGGCCGCGAATTGGAGCTCGAGCTCGGCAGCGACAGCACCATCGGCCTGTTTGCCCGCGAGGTTTCGGACCAGGACAGCGGCGAACTGGTCCGTCAGACCCTGCAACGCCTGCGCGGCGTGTGTCGCGAGCCCTGGATCGCCGAGAGCCGCGCAGACAACGCTCTGAAGGAGTTCTACCGCTGTCCGACCGCCACCGGCGCGACGCTCATGGTCGGCCGCTTCCCGAGCAACCTCGCCGCGGGGCAGTGGCACTTCTCGCTGGCTGTACTCGGCCCGGGCTAATATTCTCCCGCCGACGTATGGACACCCTCTCCACCGCGCCCACGAGCCATGGCGGGTTGATCTTCCCGCTCGACATGTTCCGACCGACGGTGCTGGCCTCGGTGATCGCCGAGTTGTTGCTCGGCAAGGTCCGCAACATCCTCGACGCGACGCTCGAGATCTCCCGCCACCCGACCTCGCCGCTGGCGCTGGCGCGGATCCACGGCAGCGTCGTCGGCGACGACCCCGCCGAGTTCTGGCGCACCAACCCGGACATCGCGCTGGCGGCCAGCCAGGCGGTGCCGCGGCAGTGCTTCGTCTACTACGTCCGCACCGGCCAGAACCGCCGCGAAGGCTTCCTGGTGGCCCAGCGCGGCCAGGCCCTCGCTGCCGACGACAGCGACCGCGACGCCAGCGGCCAGCACTGGCCCGTCACGCGCCTCGTCGACCAGCTGCGGATCTCCGTCAGCGACCTCGCCAACGGCTTCCCCGGCGGTCCGCGCATCGAACTGTCGCTGATGGAGCCGTCCGGTAACGATCAGAACCTGCTCATGGCCCTGATCGGTCAGCCCCCGGGCGAGGGCGACGAGGAGATGGACGAGATGGCCGAGGAGTCGCCGCCTCCGCCGCCGCCCTCGCGCGGTGGCGGGCTGACGCAGGGCTTCTCGGCCCCGCCGCCGCCGAGCTCGGCGAGCAGCGCGGGGGCGCCGGCTCCGTCGCGCGCCGCGCCGGCGAAGGCGCCGCAGATCAGCGCCGCCGACGACGCCAAGCGGCGAGCCAGCGAGCGGGCTGCCGAGCTGCAGGAGCTGCAGCAACGCAGCGAGAACGCCGCCAAGTCGCTGCGGTTCGTCGAGGACGAGCGCGGCCTGGTGGTGCTCGTGCCGGTCGAGCTGGCCGAGACCGAGGTGCTCAGCCAGTACATCGTGCCGCAGGTCGAGAGCTCGTTGCCCGACGGCTTGCCGCCCTCCCTGCTGAAGACGCTCACCGGTCGCGCGATCGACTTCGCGGTCAAGGTCGAGTTCTTCAGCGAGGTGTTCGTCGACGCCCAGCCGCTGAACCGCCCGAAGTTCGAGGAGCGGGCCCGCGAGCTCGAGCTCGCCGGTACGAAGGTCAAGGCGCTCGAGGTGCTGGCGCCGCGCCTCGGCGTCGGCACGCTGCTCCGGCTCGGCACCACCAACGTGTTCGTCTCGCGTCGTCCCGACGCGCCGCTGCCGGCCGAGCTGCTGCTCTCGCTGCTGAAGAGCTGACGCGGGACGGGCGCGACGCGGGGGCAAATTCTCCCGCGTCAGCTCATCGCTGACATGCCGCGGGAGATCGCCTCGCGGCGGCACTTCTCCCGCGACAGCTCATTTCTTCAGAGAAGATTGCCGCACAGCGGCAACGTCTCGCGCGAGAGCTCGCCCCGTCGAGGGCACGGGCGCGCGAGAGATCGCCTCGGCAGGCGAGCGATCTCCGATCGCGACGACGGCACCGTCTCGGGGCGGAGAGCGGTGCCGATGGGTCGATGCTCGAGGAAGAATTCACCGGCCACAAACGGCATCGCCTCCCGGAGGGAGGTGCGATGCCGTTGCGGCGGGGGCGCTCAGGCGGAGAGGTGGTTCTTGAGGCTCGAGAGGATCGCCTCTTCGCGGGCGGCGATGGTCGTATCGGCCGGGTCGCTCAGCTTGTCGCGGATGAGCGCCTCGAGGATGACCATGCGCTCGGGGTGCGGCGGCAGGTGCTGGGCGAGGCCCAGCTTGCGGCTGGCGAGCACCTTGAGGAAGGGTTCGATCTTCCGGATCTCCTGGGCGATCCGCATCGTCGCCTCTTTGCCTTCGCCTCGGCGGATCTGGAACTTCGGGGCGCAGCGTTCGACCGCTGCGACGAGGTCGCGGGCCAGATCGACATCGACCTGGTCTTCGACGCCGAAGCTCGCCACGACGATGGGTCGGCTCTGCGCCTTCTTGTTCCCCTCGCCGGACCACCACACGTTGTGCGCGATGGACAGGTAGGTCCTGCGCGACTCACCACATCGGACTTTGTTTCTCCGCAGATACATAGGGATAATCCTTCCTCAGGCAATCCAAGGTTGCGTGGTCGACCCCACCGGCCTCAGGCCGGCACCTTTTTGGACGCAGGTGCCGGGCAAAACTTCATGCTGGTCCCCGTGGTCTGTGCCCCTGTTTGCCTGCATCCCAAGGCCCCCTGTGCCCACGAACACAAGGCTAGCGTTTGCGCCAGAGGGTCGCCAGAGATTTCCGACTGCTGCAGCCAAATTGCTCAATTTCTTTGGGTTTTTTCACGCGTTTTGGGTCGCTGCGCGACTCACGCCATGGCGCATACCTGGGCCCACACGCTCGATGGCTCTAGAAATTGCAGTTCCGCGGCGTCCGCGGGAAGGGGATGACGTCGCGGATGTTCTCCATGCCGGTGACGTACATGACGAGGCGTTCGAAGCCGAGACCGAAGCCTGCGTGGGGCGCCGTGCCGAAGCGGCGCGTGTCGAGGTACCAGGCGTAGTGCTCCTCGTTCAGGCCCGTCGAGCGGATCGCGGCGACCAGCACGTCGAGTCGTTCCTCGCGCTGTGAGCCGCCGATGAGCTCGCCGATCTTCGGCACCAGCAGGTCCATCGCCGCGACCGTCTTTCCGTCGTCGTTGCGGCGCATGTAGAACGCCTTGATCTCGGTCGGGTAGTCGGTGACGAGCACGGGGCGACCGACGATCGTCTCGGTCAGGTAGCGCTCGTGTTCGGCCTGCAGGTTGGCGCCCCAGTGGATCGGGAACTCGAACTTCTGGCCCGACGCTTCGAGGCGGCGGACCGCCTCGGTGTAGCTCATGCGCTCGAAGTTCGACTCGAGCACGTGCTGCAGGCGAGCGATGAGGCCGGTGTCGATCTGCTTGTTGAAGAACGCGAGGTCGTCGGCGCAGCGCTCGAGCGCCGTGCGCATGAGGTGCTTGACGAACGCCTCGGCCAGCGTGGCGTTGTCGTCGAGGTCGTGCCACGCCATCTCCGGCTCGATCATCCAGAACTCGGCGGCGTGGCGGCTGGTGTTCGAGTTCTCGGCGCGGAACGTCGGGCCGAACGTGTAGATGTCGGACAGGCCGAGCGCGAAGGTCTCGCCCGCGAGCTGGCCGGACACGGTGAGGAAGCTCGAGTGAGCGAAGAAATCCTCGTGCCAGTCGACCGCGCCCTCGGGCGTGCGCGGCGGGTTGTTCACGTCGAGCGTGGTGACGCGGAACATCTCGCCGGCGCCCTCCGCGTCGGAGCCGGTGATGATCGGCGTGTGCACGTACACGAAGCCGCGGGCCTGGAAGAACTCGTGGACGGCCTGGGCGAGCGCGCTGCGGACGCGGAAGACCGCGCCGAAAGTGTTGGTGCGGGCGCGCAGGTGGGCGATCTCGCGCAAGAACTCGAAGCTGTGGCGCTTCTTCTGCAGCGGGAAGCTCGAGTCGGCGAGGCCGACGATCGTCACCTCCGCGGCCTTGAGCTCGACGCGCTGGCCGGCGGCCGGCGACGCGACCACCTCGCCGACGACCTCGACCGCGCTGCCGGTCGTCAGCTTGCGCAGCTGCTCGTAGTTGGCGAGCTCCGGATTGACCACGACCTGGACGCTGGCGAAGCACGAGCCGTCGTTGAGCTCGATGAACACGACCTGCTTGCTGTCCCGGACGGTGCGGGCCCAGCCCTTGACGCGCACGCCGGCGCGCGGGGGCTCGAGCTGGAGCACGTCCACGATCTTGGTCCGTGGGGTCTGCATGGGGGCCGGATGGTAGCACCCCCTGGCCCGAGGTTCGCAAGTGCGCTACAGCGACGCCGCGCGCATGACCGTCGCCCTCGACCCGTCCGCCCGCGGCCCGAACCTGGCCGCGTCTGCGCTCCCGACCTCGCTGCCGATCCACGAGCGCTTCGTCTCGCTGCAAGGTGAGGGCACGCTCGTCGGCGTCCCGAGCTCGTTCGTCCGCGTGTCCGGCTGCAACCTCCGCTGCGCCTGGTGCGACTCGTCGGGGACCTCGTGGGCGCCCTCGGGTCGGCGCACCGAGCTGGCCGAACTCGTCGATTTTTGCGCCGCCGGCCCGCGCCACGTCGTCCTCACCGGCGGCGAGCCGCTCCTGTTCGCCGGGGTCGCGGCGCTCAGTCGACAGCTGCGCGCCGCCGGTCACCACATCACCGTCGAGACCGCCGGCACCGTGTGGCTCGACGGGCTCGAGTGCGACCTCGTGTCGCTGAGCCCGAAGCTCGCCCACAGCACCCCGTGGGCCCGCGACCCGGCGCAGGCCGAGCGGCACGAGCGCGTGCGGCTCAACCTCCCGGCGCTCGCGCGGCTCATGGCGAGCTTCCCGTGGCAGCTCAAGTTCGTCGTCCGCGCCGACGCCGTCGCCGCCGACGTCGCCGAGGTCGAGGCGCTGCTGCGCGAGCTGACGGTGTCCGACGACCAGCGGAGCCGCGTGTTGCTGATGCCCGAGTGCACCGACAGCGACGGCCTGCGGGCGGCCTACCGGGCGCTGATGCCGGTCTGCATCGAGCGCGGGTTTCGCCTCGGCGAGCGGCTCCACATCCACATGTTCGGCCACACGCCGGGCACCTGAGCTCGCCCCGGAGTTACACTTCAGCCGTGCTCTACACCTGGCTCAAGGCCTTCCACATCATCGGCTTCGTCGCGTGGTTCGCCGGGCTCTTCTACATCTTTCGCCTCTACGTGTATCACGTCGAGAACCGCGACAAGCCCGAGATCACGCAGCTGCTCGAGACCATGGAGCGGCGGCTGTACCGCGGGATCTGCTGGCCGGCGATGCTCTTCACGGCCGCCTTCGGCGTCGCGCTGTTCGTGCAGATGCCCGACTTCTACATGGCCCAGGGGTGGTTCCACGCCAAGCTGCTCGGGCTCGTGCTCCTCATCGGCTATCACTTGTACTGCGGCAAGGTCCGGCGCGACCTCGCGGCCGGGCGCTACAACCTGACCTCGCGGCAATGTCGGCTGCTCAACGAGGCGCCGCTCGTGCCGCTGTTCCTCATCGTGATCATGGTCGTCGTGAAGCCCCACCTCGGCGGCTGATCCGCGCGCCGGCGCGGTCCGGTCGGCCGTTTGCGCCCTCCTCAACGGGGCGGCGGTTTTTTGCTATCCTGCCGAAGATGGTCGGCCCGTCGCCACGCCGCGTGTCACCCGTTCGCCTGGCGGGCCTGACGCTGGCGGCGTGCGCGTGGCTGCCGGGCTGCGAGGACTCCGGCTCGTGCGCCGCGCTCAGCGAGCCCGACCTGCTCGTCACCGCGTACATCGACCACAACGGCGAGCGGGCGCGCACGGAGCTCGAGGTGATGCGCGTCGGCGACGACGCCGGGCTGTCGCTCCCCCTGTGCAAGGGCGCCTCGATCGCCGTCGACGGCGTCGCCGCCACGCGCGTGCGCAAGCCCAGCGGCTCGTATGTCTACAAGGTCGACGCCGCCGACGACGCCGTCGACGGCACCGACGTGGAGCATGAGCTGCGGCTGCGCGACGACGACGTCGACGTCACCTACCTCGTCAAGGCCGAGGCGCCGGCGTTCGCGATCACGGCGCCGAAGGCGGGCGAGAAGCTGGCGCGCGGGGCCGCCTGGGACGTCGCCTGGGAGCCTGCGCGGCCCGGCTCGACCATCATCGCGCGCATCGACGACGCGATCGACGGCAAGGCCTGCCTCGCCGCGTCGATCGTGCTCGAGCTGCCCGACGAGGGCACGGCGCAGGTCGCCCCCGACCAGCTCAAGGCCGGGCTCGTCCGGCCCGAGAACTGCGACGCCACGCTCCGGCTCTCGCGCGTGGCGATCACCCCGCTCGAGGCCAAGAGCGGCGCCTCCCGCATCCACGCCGACAGCCGCGCCCGCATTGCGACCTGGCGCGAGCTCGAGTTCATCTCGTCTGACTCTTGAGACATCCGCCATGCGACTGCCCTCCAAACCCGTCCTGATCCGGATCTGCATCTACGGCCCGCTGCTCGCCTACTTCGGCTACATGGCGTGCCAGCGGTACAGGGCCGAGCAGGCCGAGCAGGCCGAGCAGGCCGAACAGAGCGCCGCCCCGGCGCTCGATGGGCGCAAGCACACGTTCACCCTGCCCGACGGCAAGTCGGTCGAGGTCGTCGAGATCTCCGAGGACCAGGCGCGCCAGATGGGCCTCGACCCCGACCGCCGCGGGCCGCCCGGCGAGGCCGAAGCGCCCGCGAAGGCGGCCGGTGCGGAGGAGTCCAAATCGCCCCCGGCGGCCCCCGCACCGGCGAATTGACCGATTCTGCGCGATCGCGTAACCCTCCCCGGACCATGGAGCAGAAGGACTTCTTCAAGCTGTCCGCGAAGGCGCTCGAGCACATCGACGCCCGCCTCGGCGCGCTCGAGCTCGAGGAGCTCGACGTCCAGCTCGCGGGCGACGTGCTCACGCTCGCGTTCAAGGACGGGGCCCGCTTCGTGATCAACGCCCACAGCGCCGCCGGGCAGATCTGGATGGCCGCCGGCACCACCGCCTGGCACTTCGACTTCGCGGCCGAGCAGGGCCGCTGGATCGCCCGCAAGACCGACGAGGAACTGATGGCGACCGTCGCCCGGGTGGTCGGCGCCAAGCTCGGGACCGAGGTGTCCCTTTGACCAGGTGAGCCGTGCGCGAGGTCCGACCCATCCCGGCGGCTCTGGGCCTCGTCGCGGCGCTCGCCGCGGCCTGCTCGCAGATCACCTCCGAGTCGGAGATCCGCACGATCGTCCGCCCCGACGCGCGGCCGCTGGTCGAGGAGACGCGGGTCGTCGCCGTGGCGGTCGAGGCCCGCTGGTCGCAGCGCGGGCGCGAGCTGACGGTCGACCTGCGCGAGCACCGGTCGTGCCAGAAGGTCGCCCATTTGGCCGCGCGCCAGGAGGAGCGGATCGTGCGCAAGCCCGACGCCATGATCTACTTCGAATACGGCCTGGCCGCGGTGGCGCTCGGGGTGTCGGCGCTGGCGTTCGCGCGGCCGGAGCTGTTCGCGGCCGAGGCGAGCTACGACGCGGCTCGCATGCAGTACATCCGCGACCCGAAGACCGGCCGCCGCGTCGGCGGGGTGTTCACGGCCGTGGGCCTGGGGCTGTTGACCGCGGGGATCGTCGACAGCGTGCGCGCGCGCGACCGGGTGGTCGTCAGCGACACGGTCGCGCTGCGCGAGGGCCCTGTGCAGCCGTGCGAGCCGCCGGAGGGGCCCGCGAGCGGTCGCGCGGTCGAGCTGGCCCTCGGCGAGCAGACGCTCGCCGGCACCAGCGACGGCGAGGGCCGCGTCCGCTTCGTGCTGCCGGCCGAGAGTGAGATGTCCCCGGAGACAGATCCGTCACCGCGCGCGCTGGCAGCGACGCTGCGGGTCGGGTTCGCGGGGGCGCTGCCGATCACGCTGGTGGCCCCGTATGCCGACACGAGCGCCGCGCCGCACACCGGCAGGGTACAGTCGGGGCCGCAATGACGACGCCGCTCGCGCTGGCCTACGTCGGCCTCGGCAGCAACCTCGGCGACCGCGCGGCGACGCTGCGAGCGGCGGCGGAGGAGCTGCGCGCCGGGGCTGCCCCGCAGACGGAGCTGCTGCGCTGCTCGCCGGTGTTCGAGACCCGACCGCTGGGGCCGTCGCTGCACCCGTTCCTCAACGCGGTCGTCGAGCTGCGCACGCGCCTCGCGCCCGAGGCGTTGCTCGCGGAGCTGCTCGCGCTCGAGACGCGGCACGGGCGGACCCGGCGCGAGCGCTGGGAGGCGCGCACCCTCGACCTCGACCTGCTGGTCATGACGACGGACGGCCGCCCGCTGCGGGTCGCCGGCGAACGCCTCGTACTGCCCCACCCCGAGCTGTCCCGCCGCGACTTCGTGCTGGCCCCGCTGGCCGCGCTGCGCCCCGACCTGCGCCCGGACGGCGGCGCCACGACGGCCGAGCTGCTCGCCGCCCTCCCCGAAGAGAGCCGCACGATCCTCGCGCACGGCACCGCCCCCCTGTGCTAGCTTCCCGTCGCCCAGGCGGATAGCTCAGCGGTAGAGCGGCGCCCTTACAAGGCGCGGGTCGCAGGTTCGAACCCTGTTCCGCCTACTCATGAAATGGGGCCGAGCGATCGGCCCCATTTTTTACGTGTGCCAATGGACATGTCTGTAAGATCATGTCGATTTGCACATATGAGTCGGAGGCGACCGATGGCTCCGACGAAGAGAGGCCGGGCGCGCGCGGCGCCCGGCCTCTGTCTCTTTGTTCATGCCCCTGCGGGCAGGTGCTTACGGGCAGGGGAAGATCGCGTCGAGGGCGGCGATGCCGGCGGTGACGTCTTGCGGCGACGGGGCGTCGGCGGCCCAGAGGTCGGCGAGGACGGCGGCGTTGGCGGCGTCGCGCTCCCCGGCCTCGCGGTCGAGCACGGGGCCGGCGACCTGCAGGAAGGCCCAGAGGACGTTGGTCTCGGCGCTGCTGCAGGCGGCGTCGACGTACTGCTGCATGTGGTCGCGGACGATCACGGCGTAGCCGCGGTGGAGGCTCTGGTCGAGCTGCTCCCAGCCCTGCTCGAACAGGTCCTGCTGCGGGCCCGGCAGCGCGTCGAGCAGCGGGTACATGCCCATGTCCTGGGCGATGTCACGCCAGCAGCGCACGGCCATGATGCCGTCGTGGATCCGGTCGTTGGCGTTGCTGCTGATCGCGGTGACCTCGGCGGCCATGCCGATGCCGGAGTCGATCGGCTCACCGCCGGTGTAGTAGGCCCACGCGGAGTCGCAGTCCTTGGGCGCGACCGTGGCGCAGGTGTTGGCCTCCTTGTACACGGAGAGGTACAGGAACCAGAGCAGGCCGCCGTGGATCCGCGCGGCGTGGATGTTGGGGTCGCCGTCGCCGGCCTGTCCGGCGGCGAACGCCTCGTCGACGAGCGGCTTCAGCAGCGCCGGTCCGACGCAGCGCTCGGGGTACTTGTCGGCCAGCGCCACGACGGTGCACTGCTTGTCGGCCTCGACCTGCGGGTCCCATTCGGCCATGGGGATCGGGTCGTAATGCAGGTCCTCGCGGCGGACCAGGCGCGACTCGAGGCCCTCGGGGAGGACGTACTCGTTGCGCGCCGCGGTGAAGTCCTCGGGGGTCGGGTCGGCCTTGCGCCACAGCAGGTCGGCGATGTTCTCGTAGGCGACGACGCGGGCGACCGTGCTCGGCGGGTTGTCGACGAGGGTGTACGGGCCCACGTCGGACACGCACTCGGGCCACTCGTCGTCGGCCGAGTTGTTCTCGCGCGGCTGGTAGTCGCTGGCGAGCGGCGTGCAACCCGACTCGTCGATCCCCGGGATGTCGTCGATGCCCTCGCAGGCGCCCCCGGTGGTCGTGTCGGTCGTGCCGGGCCCCGTCGGCTCCTCGGTCGTGCCGGTCGGCGGCTCGCTCGTCGTGCCGGTCGGCGGCTCGTCCGTCGTCGGGGCGGTCGTGTCGGTGCCGTCGGTCCCCGGACCGCTGGTGGTCTGGTCGGTGGTCGGAGAATCAGTGGTGCTCGGGTCCTCGGCCGGACAGGCCGTGAGGGCCACAAGAGCGGTACAAAGCGCTAAATTTCGCATGGAGAAGCTCTCGTTGTGGGTTCCCGGCGACGGTAGCCACGCCTCTCCCTCGTGCTCTACGGCAGTTCCCCGCGAACTGACTGCAGGTAGATCCACCCGGCGCGAAATCCGTCATGGATGGACCTCACTCGCGGCCTGGCCGCGGCCCGAATGCGTCACGCGTCGGGCGACACGAGGCCGATGCGGATCGCGTGGCGCACGAGGCCGGCGACGTGGTGGACGTCGAGCTTGGCCATGATCCGGCCGCGATGGCCCTCCACCGTCTTCACGCTGAGACTGAGCTGGCGGGCGATTTCGGGGCTGGAACGGCCCTCGGCGACGAGTTGGAGGATCTCTCGTTCGCGGTTCGTGAGGGCGTCTCCCGGCTGGGGCTCGCGGCCGCCCGGTCGCGCGTCGCGCCGCGAGTCGTGCAGGACGATCTTGGCGATCGACGGGCTGAAGAAGGCGTCGCCGTGCGAGACGGCCTGGATCGCGGCCACGAGGTCGGACAGGCCCGAGCCCTTGAGCAGGTAGCCGCTGGCGCCGGCGCGGATGGCGGGGCGGACGTACTCCTCGCCGGAGTGCATCGACAGGATGAGCACCTGCGTGGCGGGGAAGTCCTTGCGGATCGCTCGCGTCGCGTCGACGCCGTTCAGCTCGGGCATGCCGAGGTCCATGATCGCGACGTCGGGCTTGTGGGCGGCGACGGCCTCGACGGCGGCGCGGCCGTCGGCGACTTCGGCGACGACCTCGATGTCGTCGCGCACGTCGAGCAGCGCGCGCAGGCCCTCGCGGACGATCGTGTGGTCCTCGGCGAGGACGACCCGGATGGTCTTCTTGGTGCTCACCGGCGGACTGTATCACGCGACGACGACGGCAGAATCGTCGCCGTCGTCGCTGAGCGCCCGCCGCGGCAGCTCGACGCGGACAGCCGTACCTGCCCCCGGAGCGGTGTCGATACGGAGGCTGCCGCCCAGCAGCTCGACGCGCTCGCGCATGCCGACGAGGCCGCGGCCGCCGCGACCTTCGCCGCGCTCACCGGGGACAAACCCTCGACCGTTGTCGTGGACCTCCAGGACGATGCGCGCGGGCTCGACCCTCAGGACGACCCGCAATTCGCTGGCGGCCGCGTGGCGAGCGGCGTTCGTCAGCGCCTCCTGGGTCACCCGGTAACACACGCTCTCGAGCGCGGCGGACAGCCCGCCCTCGGGGACCTCGAGTTCCCGGGCGATCTCGAGGTCCTCGCGCTCGAAGTCGTCGCACAGGCGCTCGACCGCGGCGAGCAGCCCGACGTCGTCGAGGATCGCCGGGCCCAGCATGCTGACGGCGCGGCGGATCTCCTCGAGCGTCGCGTCGGCGATCGTCAGCGTCTTCGCGGCCATCTTCGCCACCTTGCTGTCGGGCTCGACGGCGGCGAGCTGGGCCATGAGCTGGAGGTTGATGCGGATCGCGGTGAGCGCCTGGCCGGCCGAGTCGTGCAGCTCGCGGGCGATGACGCGCCGCTCGGCCTCCTGGAGCAGCAGGGCGCGGGTCGACAGCTCGCGCAGGCGGCCCTCCTTCTGCCGCAGCTGCTCGTAGGCGGCGCCGAGCTGCGACGAGCGCTCGGCGACCTGCTGCTCGAGGGTCTGGTTGAAGCGGGCGAGGGCGACCTGGCTCTGTTCGATGCGTCGCTCGGCGCGGGCGATCGCGCCGAGCGGCAGGAAGTAGAGGAGGCCGGCGAGGCCGACCCCGAGCAGGCCGAACGGGGCCAGCAGCAGGAGCGCGGCGTTGCGGGCCTCGGCGAGGCTGACGGCCGCCCACGCGTGGCCGACGACCTCGTCGTTGAGGACGATCGGCGCGGCCTCCCAGGCGAGCGGTCCGGCCGCCGCGGCCGGGCTGGCGATCGCCTCGGTGTCGAGGGGGATCCGCACGCCCGAGCGGTCGGCCACCTCGATGCGCGCGACGCCGTGGTTGTCGACGTAGGCGCGCAGGTGGGCCAGCAGCTTGCCGGCGTCGTAGCGCCACAGCACCGGCCGCTCCTGCACCTCGCGCGCGACCGCGTCGGCCGCCTGCACCGCCGTCGCCCGCGCCTGCGCCCGCAGGCCCCGGGCCGCCAGCGCCGCGTAGGCCAGCGGCGCCGAGACCGACACCAGCACCAGCAGCAGCAGGATCAGCGGCAGCATCCGCGCCGACAGGTAGCGGCGCAGGCCGACCTTGCCCGAAGGGTAATGTCCTTCGAGACCTGTTCTCTCCGACATGCCCTGTTCGACATGCCCTGTCGAACCTGCTCTCGGAGACAGCTCCCGACCCTGCCCCTGCGGCCCGGTCCTCTCGCTCACTGGACCTCCGGCAGCGGGATGTAGCCGTGGGCGACCATGAGGGCCCGGCCCTCCTCGGAGTGGGCGAAGCGGATGAACTCGGCGGCGAGGCCGGTCGGGGCCTCGAGGGCGGCGAACGAGAGGTCCTTGGCGAACGGGTAGCGGCGCGACTGGACGCTGGCCTCGCTGGGGGCGTAGCCGTCGAGCTCGAGCGCGCGGAGGGGCAGGCGCTGGAGGCTGATCGCGCCGACGTCGAGGAGGCCGACGGCGCCGGGGGTGATCGCCAGGGCCTCCTGCATGGCCCGGTCGTGGAGGATGACGCGCCAGCGGCGTTCGCGGTAGGCGCCCTCGTCGGCGGCGGCGAAGTCGGGCAGCGCGGCGGCGACGGCGAGGTGGCCGGAGTCGCCGCGCTCGCGCTGGAGCACGACGATCGGCGCGCCGTCGGCCCAGCGGGTCTTGCGGCCGGCGAAGATGTCGGCCAGCTCGGCGGTGGTGATGGCGACGTCGGGCACCGAGAGGTTGACGGCGACGACCACGGGGACGCGGGCGTAGGGGATCGCGTCGACGCCGTGGGCCGTCTCGCGCTCGTCCAGCGGGCGGGAGATCAGGCCGAGGTCGACGACGTCGTCGTAGACGGCCATGACCCCGCCGGACGAGCCGATGCTCTCGAACACGACGATGTGCACGTCGGGGTACCTGGCGACGAAGGCGTCGGCCAGCGCGCGCGTCAGCGGGATGTTGGTGCCCGAGCCGGCCAGGTGCAGCACGCCGTGCGGCCGCGGGGTCGAGCGCTGGAACAGCAGCGAGTTCTTCGGGACCTGTCCCGCGAGGAAGGGTGGCTCGCGCGCGCCGGCCAGCAGCGGGGCGACGAACACGGCGGCGAGGACGGCCACGCCGGCGACGCCGAGCAGCACCGCGGCCCACAGGGCGGCGAGCGACGCGGAGGCGCGCGGGTCGTCGGCGGTCTCGGCCATGGCCACGGTGTACTCCAATTAGAAGCCGACCTCGATCAGCACGTTGAGGCCGCGACCGGGGCCGTTGATGCTGGAGCCGTGGTAGCGGTAAGCGGCGTTGGTGACGTTCTCGAGCACGAGGACGACGAGCGCGTACGGCTGCAGGCGGTAGCCGGCGCGCACGTCGAGGACGGCGAAGCCGGGGGTGCCACCGAGGGGGATCCGCTGGTCGTTCTTGTCGGTCTCGGTGAGGCGGGTCTGCGGCCGGGCCCAGCGCAGGGCGGAGCTGGCGAAGAAGCCGGCGCGGTGGCGCCAGTTGATCTCGACGGTGCCGTTGAGCGGGGGGATCCGCGACAGCGGCACGCGCACGGGGTCGAGGTCGGGCACGGGGTTGGGGCCGTCGCCCCAGGTGTAGGCCGCGGTCGCGCGCATGCCGAAGCCCCTGGGCAGGAACAGACGCACGGCGCCGTCGAAGCCGCGGATGTGACTGGTGCCGGCGATGTTGGCGAGCGTGACGTTGTAGACCGCCGCGCCGCAGATGTTGTCCTCCGGCGGGCACTGGTCGCGGTCGAAGCGGACGCGCGTGATCAGGCGATCGATCCACGACTGGAACGCGAACAGCTGCAGCTCGACGCGCGGGCGCTCGATCTTGAGACCTGTCTCCAAGGTCAGGGCGCGCTCGGGCCGGAGGTTGGGGTTCTCGTACTGCTGACCGGCGCCGGTGGCCTGGCGGCTGGTGAGGTCGTCGAGGTTGGGCGCGCGGAAGCCCTGGTCGAGGTTGGTGATCCAGCGGACGCCGTCGAGCAGGCGCACGGCGACGCCGCCGCCGCCGACGGCGCCGCCCCAGTTCTGGTCGATCGGTCGCCGGCCGACCATGGCGTCGAGGTTGCCGGGGGCGCGGGCGACGACGAGCGAGCCGCGGCCGCCGGCGCGCAGCTCGACGCGGTCGTAGAGGTTGAGCTTGGCCTCGGTCCACACGCCGGAGGTCAGGTAGCGGCTGCCGTTCGCGTACTGCGAGGTGGTCGGGGTGGTGATGCCGACGTCGAGGAAGGTGTTCCAGGCGTAGCTGCGCAGGGTGTCGAAGTAGGCGTCGAGGCCGTAGTCGACGCGCAGCGAGACGCCGCGGGCGAGGCCGAAGTTCTTGGTGCTGATGTTGAGGCCGGTGCCGAGCGAGTAGACCTCGTCGCGGCCGATGATGCGGTAGGTCGACTCGGCGCCGCGGTCGTAGCGGCGGCGCTCGTGCTGGTGCTGGTAGCTGACGGTCCAGCGCACGCGCTCGGCCGCGGCGGGGCCGTCGCTCACGTCGTAGGCGCCGTAGACGAGGGTGCGGAACTGTTCGTCGTACCACAGGCACTCGGTCTGCGGCGCCGTGACGGGCGGGCAGCGGTCGGTGCGAGGGGCGTCGAACTGGCGGTAGTCGTAGTAGCCGAGCGTGAGGCGGTGCTTGTCGCTTATCTTGTAGACGAGGCGGGCGTCGGCGGTGAACTCGCGGAAGCCGGTGCCGCGCTGGGTGACGCCGTCGGCGGCGAACAGCGGCGACTTGACGGGCTGGCCGGTGGTCGGCGACAACACCTTGCCGCCGGCGCGCAAGAGCCCGACGTCGCGGTAGCCGACGCCGCCGAACAGGCCGACCTTGCCCTTCCAACCCAGGTCGAGCTGGGCCCGACCGCCCATCTCGCCGTCGGCGGTGCCGCTGCGCATCATCGCCTTCGAGTGGCCGTACCAGTTTCGCTGCCCGCCGACCTCGAGCGCCGGGTCGATCGGCGTGGCCAGCAAGGCGCCGCCCATCGCGTCCGAGCCGTAGCGCGTCGACGCGGCGCCGCGCAGCACCTCGAGCTTCTGCAGGGTGCGCGAGTCGATGGTGAAGAAGTACTGGTTCGGCCCGTAACGGAAGGTGCTGTTGTTGAGGCGGATGCCGTCGAACATCATCACCGTCTGCTGGCCGGTGAGGCCGCGGACGTACGGCGAGCCCTGGCCGTGCGCCGTCTGTTGCACGTACACGCCCGGCTCGAAGCGCAGCGCGTCGGGTGCCGAGCGCGGCAGCCGCTCCTCGAGGTCGCGCCGGGTGACGACGCTGGCGGCCCGCGTGTCGTGGCTGGCCCCGGCCCGCTGGCCGCGCACGGTGGTCCGCCCGACGGTCCGCGCCTGCTCGGCGGCCTCGCGCGTGAGCCTGGTCGGCGAGGCGGGCGCCGGCGCAACCGGGCCCTCGGGGACAGGTCCTTCGGGACCGGTCTCTTTGGACATGCTCCGTGAGACAGGTGTCGGCGCGGCCGCGGCGGGGCCCGCCAGCGTCGCGACGACGCCGACGATCAGCCACGAAGATCGGAGGGTTCCCACCACCGGGTGGCGGATTGTCGCGTCAAGACCTCGCGGGGGCAAACCCCCGGAATCACATCGAGTGGATCTACCCGATCGCCGGCGCTGAAGCGCGCGAACGGGCTCACAGAGCCGCGAATTCGCCGACGTGTTCGCCTCAGGGGTTCGGCTCGTCGCCGGGGAACGGGCGCCGCAGCTCGGCGAGCAGCGCAGCCTCGGGCGTGCCGGGCGCCGGCTCCTCGGCGTAGCCCCACTGCACGTGCGGCGGCAGCGACATGAGGATCGACTCGGTGCGCCCGCCGGTCTTGAGCCCGAACACGGTGCCGCGGTCGTAGAGGAGGTTGAACTCGACGTAACGACCGCGTCGCAGCTCCTGCCAGCGCCGCTCGGCGGGGCCGTACGGGGTGTGCAAATGGCGACGAGCGATCGGCAAGTAGGCGTCGAGGAAGCGCAGGCCGCCGTCGCGGATGAAGGCCAGGAGCGCCTCGTCGTGGCCGGGCACGCTGGCGTCGACGAACAGGTGGTCGAAGAAGATCCCGCCGACGCCGCGCGACTCGCCGCGGTGCTTCAAGTAGAAGTAGCGGTCGCACCAGTCGCTAAAGCGCGGGTAGTCGCCGATGCCGGGGTGGTCGCCGCAGAAGCGGCGCCACACGTCGTGGAAGTGCTGCTTGTCCTCGGCGAAGTAGTAGTACGGCGTGAGGTCGGCGCCGCCGCCGAACCACCGCCGCTCGCCCTGCTCGATGTAGCGGAAGTTGGCGTGCACCGTCGGCAGGTACGGGCTCTTCGGGTGCAGCACCAGCGAGACGCCGGTGGCGAAGAAGTTGGCGCCGTTGCCCGCGAGCTGGGTGGCAAACTGCGGGTTGAGCTCGCCGAACACGGCCGAGGTGTTGACCCCGCCCTTCTCGATCACGTCGCCGCGGATCACCCGCGTCAGTCCGCCGCCGCCGCCGGACCGCTCCCAGGCGTCGGCGACGAACTCGCCGCTGCCGCCGCCCTCGCGCTCGAGCGCCTCGACGGCGGCGCAGATCGCCAGTTGCACCTCGACCACGGCGGCGTGCGCGCGGCGCTGGAATTCGCTGTGGAAGTTCGTCGCGGAGACCACGGGGCAATAGTAAGCCGCAGCGCAGGCAGGCGCGCGCGCGCACGTTCTGCGGTACGCTCACGCGCGTGGCGCCGTCCGACCTCGCCGCCGAGATCCCGCTGTCGACCGAACGCCTCCGCCTGGCCGTCACCGGCCTCGGCGGGATCGCGGGCGCGCTCGTGCTGCCGATGCTGTCGTCGTGGCTGGGGTTGCTCATGCAACTGCTCGAGGGCGACCGCGGCGGCCTCGGCCCGCGTCCGCGCCTGTCCGGCCTGTCCGCCCTCAAGGCGCTGATGCTCACGGTCCTGCTCGCGTTCATCGCCGTGAATTGGCAGAAGGCCGCGGGCGAGCTGCGACAGATGCAGGCCGAGGCGCCGATCCTCGGCTCGACGCTGGCGGGCTTCGGCGTGGGGCTGGTGTTCTGGGCCGTGTACGCGCTGGCGATCTCGTCGCTGCGCGCCGACTTCGAGCGGGCGCGCCTCAGTCGCCGCATCGGCGGACTGCTGCGCTGAGGGCGAGTCCGCACCCCCACGCGCGCGCGAGAGTTTGCCAAGATGGCGGGCGTGAGCGCGCCGCAGACAGAGGATGCCCGCGCGGAGGCGGTCACGCTGATCGCGCGCACGCTCGCCGACGCGGCCACGCTGGCCGCCGAGGGGGCCGCGAGCCCGCGCCCGCGCGAGCAGCCGACCCGGATCGGCCGCTTCACGGTGATCCGCGAGCTCGGCTCCGGCGGGATGGGGGTGGTGTACGCGGCCTACGACGAGCAGCTCGACCGCAAGCTGGCGATCAAGCTGCTGCACGGCGATCCCGACCGCGACGCCTCGCAGGGCCACGCGCGCCTGCTCCGCGAGGCCCAGGCGCTGGCCCGGCTGTCGCACCCGAACGTGGTCGCGATCTACGAGGTCGGCAGCTTCTTCGAACATGTCTTTTTGGCCATGGAGTACGTGCAGGGGGCGAGCCTGCGCGCGTGGCTCGAGGCGGCGCCGCGGCCGTGGCGCGAGGTGCTGCGGGTGTTCGCGCAGGCGGGGCGCGGGCTGGCGGCCGCGCACGCGGCGGGGCTGGTGCACCGCGACTTCAAGCCCGACAACGCGATCGTCGGCGACGACGGCCGCGTGCGCGTGCTCGACTTCGGGCTGGCGCGCGCGCCCGAGACCACGGAGGCGCAGGCGACCGACGAGCAGCGCACGACGGTGGTGTCGCGCAACACCCTGGGTTCGCAGCTCACGGTGGCCGGCGCGGTGGTCGGCACGCCGGCGTACATCGCCCCCGAGCTGTACATGCGCCTGCCCGCCGACGCCCGCTCGGACCAGTTCGCGTTCTGCGTCGCGCTGTGGGAGGCGCTCTACGGCCAGCGACCGTTCCTCGGCGAGACGCTGCAGGCGCTGGCGCTGACGATCTGCGAGGGCCGGGTGACCCCGCCGCCGCCCGGCCGCCGCGTGCCGGCGTGGCTGCACGCGGCGCTGCTCCGCGGCCTCGACCCCGACCCCGCGCGCCGGTTCCCCACCATGGACGCGCTGCTGGCGGCGATCGACCGCGACCCCGAGCGCGCGCGCGTGCGCCTGCTCGGGGCGGCGGTGCTGCTGTGCGTCGCCGGGATGATCGGCCTCGGCGCGCGCAACGTCATGGCCTCGCGCGAGGGGCTGTGCTCCGGCGGGGCCGCGCGCATCACAAGTGTTTGGGGACAGGTCCAAAAGGACAGCCTCACGGCGGCCCTGACGGCGACCGGCCTGCCCTACGCGCGCGACACCGCGGCCCGCGTGAACCTCCGCCTCGACGCGTACGCGGCGGCGTGGGCGGCGGCGCACCGCGACGCGTGCGAGGACACGGCGGTGCGCAAGGAGCAGTCGCAGGAGCTGCTCGAGCTGCGGATGGCCTGCCTCGAGGGCCGCCGCGCCGCCCTGGCCGAGACGGTCGCGCTGCTGCACGAGGCCGAGGCGGCGACGCTCGAGCGCGCGGTGCAGGCGACGCAGGAGCTGCCGGCGATCGAGCCGTGCGCGAACGCCAGCTACGTGCGCTCGGAGCACCCGCTGCCGGCGACCGCGGCCGAGGCGATCGCGGAGGCGGCGGCGCGCAAGCAGTTCGAGCGGGTCCACGCGCTGCTGGCGGCCAGGCGAAGCCACGAGGCGGAGCTCGAGTTCTCGAAGATCGAGGTCGCGGCGCTGCCGCTGCACCTCACGCCCGAGCTGGCGCTGCTGCGCGCCGAGGTCGACGTGTCGCTGTCGCGTTACGAGGCGGCGCGCGAGGGCTTCGAGCAGGCGTACCTGACGGCCCGCCGGCTCGGCGACGACACCATCGCCCGGCTGGCCGCGGCCCGCCAGCTGCACCAGCTCGACGACGACACCCGCCTGCGCCCGCTGTGGGAGCTGTGGTGGCGCCTGGCCGAGACGGAGGTGGCCCGCTCGGGCGACCTGCACGACCGCCTGGGCCTGCGGCTCACCCGCGCGGACTACCTGCGCTCGGCGACCACCGAGTACTCGCGCGCCTACGACACGCTCGCCGGCGCGGTCGAGGAGTGCGAGGCCGATCGCAAGTGCCGCGCCTCGCTCCTCAGCGCGCGACTCATGAACGGGCTCGGGTGGATCTACACCGAGCTCGGCGACGGCGAGGCGTCGCTCGCCATGCACCGCCGCGCGCTCGCCCGCCGCATCGAGACGCTCGGCCCGCGCCATCCGAACCTCGCCCTCTCGCTCGACAGCATGGGCGGCGCGCTCGAGCTGCTCGGCCGCTACGAGGAGGCGCTGAAGATCCAGGAGCAGGCGCTGGCGCTGCGCCTGGCCGCGTACGGGCCCGATCACCTGGCGGTCGCCGAGTCGTACAACAACCTCGCCGGGGTGCTGATGCAGCTCGAGGACGTGGCGCGCGCGGCCGAGTACTTCCGCGAGACGGCGCGGATCGAGGAGAAGCTGCTCGGCCCGGAGTCGGCGCCGATCGGGCTGACGCTGATGAACCTCGCCAGCGCGATGCACCAGCTCGGCCGCAACGAGGAGGCGCTGCGCCTGCTCGAGCGCACGGCGCAGATCCAACGCACGACGCTGGTGCCGTTCCACGCCGAGACGATGTACACGCAGGCGCTGATGGCGGGGGTCCAGCACAGCCTCGGCGACCTCGAGGCGGCGGAGCGCCACTTCCTGGCGGCCCTGAAGGTGATCGAGCTGCGCCGCGAACCCGACCACCTCGGCGCGGCGATGGTGCAGCAGAACTACGCCGCGCTGCTGCGCGCGATGGACCGCCCGCGCGAGGCGCTGGCCCTGATGACGCGCGTCCGCCAGCGCCTGTCCGAGCGCCTCGGCGAGTCGCACCTGTTCATGGCCGACCTCGACACGACGATCAGCGGGCTCCACGAAGACCTCGGCGACGCCGCTGCGGCGGAGCTGCACGCGCGGCGGGCGATCGCCCTGCAGGACGCGTCCCTCGCGGTCGACGACCCGCGCCGCGTCGACGCGCTGTCGCAGCTGGCGATGGTCCTCCGCGAGCGCGAGCCGGCCGAGGCGCTGGTCCTGGCCGAGCGCGCGCTGCAGCTGACGCACGCCGGCGTGGTGTCGGCCGTCAGCCTCGCCAACCTGCACGAGACGGTGGCCGTGGCGCTCCTTCGCAGCGGCGACCGCGAACGGGTGCGCGCGGCGGCCTGCCTCGCCGAGCAATCGCGGCGCGCGGCCGGCGACGGCCCGGACGACCGCCGCAAACGCCTACGCGCGCTGGGGCTTCCGGCCGCGCCGTGCCTGTAACCTTGGACATATCACATCGGTCATGTCGCCTCGAGCATGGCCCATTGAGCATGCTCTTTAAATCATGTCCCGAAGCAGGCCGACGACGATCAGCGCCAGGCTCCACAGCACGCACTGCAGGTGCGCGGCGCCGGCGGCGAGGAGGATGAAGCGGCGGCACTCGTCGCGCTGCTCGGCGTCGGCGCTGCCGAGCAGGGGGACGCAGCGGGCCACCAGCACCAGCGCGGGGGCGGCGAGCAGGGCGACGGCGAGGGTCCCGAGGCCGGGGACGACGAGGCCGCCCATCAGCGTCGCCATGACCAGCAGCTCGAGGCTGTGACGCCGGGCCGCCCACTGGCCGCGGCGGACCGCGTAGCTGCGCTTGTCCGCCTGCCTGTCCGCAGGGGCATCCGGCAACGAGGTGAGGATGTTGCCGACCACGCCGAGCAGGAACAGCGGCACGAGCGCGAGCCACGGGAAGGCCGCGAGCGAGCCCGCCTGCAGGTAGAAGCCGAGCAGCGGCAACAACACGCCGGTGCCGAGGCCCTGCACGACCTCGCCGCCGCCGCGGTACGACAGGCGCAGCGGCGCGAAGTTGTAGGCCCACACCAGCAGCGCCGCGGCGGCCACGAAGGCCGGGGTCCACGGGCGGCCTGTCCCGAAGGCCATGTAGAGCGAGAGCCCGACGAGCCCGGCGAGCGCCAGCCAGGCGGCGTCGCGCAGCTCGCCGGGGCGCAGCCGGCCCTCGGGCAGCACGCGCGAGCCGCCGGAGAACTCGTTGTAGGTGGTGTTGGCGCCGTCGGCGTCGCGGTCGGCGTAGTCGTTGCTGAAGACGATCACCAGCAACAGGAGCGCGGCCAGGAAGTGCGCGCCGTACAGGGTCGGCAGCGAGAACGCGCCGGTGGAGGCGAACGCGAGCGCCTGCCCGAGCCACAGCGGGACGACGAGGTTGACCTGGGCCAGCGGTCGGGTCGCCTGCAGCCACGCGGCGGGGTCGAACATGCGGCTCGACGGTAGCACCACTTACTCGAAGACGAGCACGTGCGCGGCCCAGTCGGCGCCCCCGCCCCGCTGCACCCGCTCGTCGCGCACGGCGACCGCCGGCGAGGCGCCGCCGCGGATCCGCGCGCGCACGGCGTCGAAGAACGGGCCGGCCTCGCGGTCCTGCACCGGGGCCGGCGAGGCGATCACGGCCCGCGCGCCCGCCTCGAGGAACGCGACCGGCAAGCTCCACGCCTCGTGCAGGTACGGCGCGACCTGACCGGCATGGCAAGCGCCGAGGATCACGAGCGGCCGACCGGCGAGGGCGAGGCCGCGGATCTGCCCGGCCGTCAGCGCGTGGCGGCCGTCGACGTCGGGCGTGAGCGCCAGGAACGAGGCGTCCGAGACGCCGAGGTCGACGAGGCCGTGGACGTGGAACTCGATCTCCGCGGCGTCGGGCAAGGCCTGCAGCACCCGCGACGGGGTGGCGTCGGGGCCGGACAGGAGGCGCGTCGCGGCGTCGCCGTCGCCTGTCCACGGGGACAGGCGCGGCAGCCCGAGCTCCGCCGGCGCGGCGGCATCGGCGACGACGAGCCGCGTCTCCTTTTGGACATGTCTTTTAAGAACTGTTCGGAGGTGCTCGTGGCCGACGCGGTAGGACCAGGCGATCTCCGGCGGCAGCAGGCCGGCGCGGCCGGCCAGCGGCGGGCGGGCGAACACGGCGACCTCGGGGCAGGCGCGCACGGCCGCGATCGCGTCGGCCGGCACGAGCGCCTCGCCGGCGGCGACCGGGGCGCTGCGGGTGACGAGGCTGGCGATCGGGACACCGTTGGCGTCGAGGGCGACGCTGTAGCTGCGCTCGTGGTCGACGGCGAGGCCGAGCGCGCAGCGGGTGGGCGCGGGCACGCCGACCTCCTCGGCGAGCAGCGCGACCGCGGCCGCATGCTCGCCGCGCGCCGCCGCGTCGAGCACCAGCGAGGCGTAGCTGAACGACAGCGCCTTGAGGCCGTGGGGATCGCTGCGCGGGAGCTCGCGCGCGGCGGCGATCGCCTTGCGCAGCAGGGCCTGGCCGGCCGCCGGTTCGCCGCCGATCCGCGCCCGGCCCTCGATGTGATCGGCGAGCGCGGCCTCGCCGGGCGACAGACCCGCGGCTCGCAGCGCGGCGAGCCCGGCGAGCACCGCGGCGACGTCGCGCGCGTCGCCGCCGATCCGCCCGAGGTCGGCCTGCACGAACAGGCGCGTCAGCGACGGCGGCTGCCCGCAGTCGGGCGCGGCCTCGAGCTCGCGTCGCGTGCCGGCGGCGTCGAGCTCGACGATCGCCAACCCGGCGAGCACGTCGCGGGCGTGGCGTTCGGCCCGGCAGCGCGCGGCCTCGGCGGCCGGCAGGCGCAGCAGGGTCTCGCCGGTGATCGCCCGCGCCAGGCCGAAAGCGCCGCGCAGGCGGGCCAGCTCGGCGCGCAGCTGCAAGAAAGTGGTCTCGACGCCCCAGTGCTGGTCTTGCGTGACGCGCCGCGTGCCGGCCTCGACCAGCGCGGCGGCCTCGGGCAGCCGGTGCATCAGCGTGTAAAGCTCGGCCCGGGCCAGCTCGAGGCGGGCGCAGCGGTAGCCGAGGCCGGGGCCGCACAACGCCTGCCCGGCCTCCAGGGTCGCCTCGGCCTTCGCGTCGGCGCCGGCGTCGATCTGCGCCGTCGCCTGCTCCTGCGCCGCGAGCATGCGCATCCACGGGTCTCCTGTCCCTTCGGCCAGGGCGGTGAGGCGCGTGAGCTCGGCGCTCGCGGCCCCGCCGTGGATCAACGCACCGAGCGCGATCTCCGGGTAACCGGCGCGCAGCGCCTTCTCGGCCAGGGCCGAGCCGTCGCCGTCGCCGCCGAGCGCGAGCGCGGCGAACTCCTCGGCCAGAACGACGCGGCCGCCGGAGCTCGGAGCACCTGTCCCTTTGAGCATGTCCGCGAGAACAGTCCCGCCGGCGACGCGATCGAGCCGGGCGGCCAGCGGCGCGAGGGCGTCGAGCCGCGCGCGCGTCGGGGCGGCGCGCACGGCGTCGTAGAAGTAGAGGCGCGCCAGCGAGGGGGCGGCGTCGATGACCTCCTCGGGCAGCGGCTCGCCGCGCTCGATCAGCGCCGCGCCGGCGGCCTGCACGGTCGCGAACATCTGCTCGCGCGCGGCCGGGCCCTGTCGCAGCGACTGCGCCTGCGCGCGCGCCTCGGCGGCCCACGCCGGCGTGTCGGCGCTGGCCAGCTGCTCGAGCGCGTCGGCGGCGAGGCGCGGCAGGCCGAGCTCGCGCAGCGCCAGGGCCCGGTTCCACTGCGCTTGCAGGTGCTCGGGCGCGGCCGCGAGGGCGGCGTCGGCCAGCTCGAGCGCGGGCTCGGCCTCGCCCTGCATCAGCGCCAGCGCGGCGAGGTCGCTGTCGCGGTCGGCCGACTCGGGGAGCCGCAGCAGCACGGCCTTCGCCTGCGGCAGCTCGCCGCGCAGCGCGTGCGCGGCCGCGAGCCCGCGCAGCTCGCCGGCCGCCTCGAGCCGCGACAGCTCGGCCAGCGGGATCGGCTCGCCCGCCGGTCCGTCGGCGCGCATCACCGTGTAGTCGCGGTGCACGTCGACCTGCGGAAAACTGAGCCGCGCCTCGACCGCGCGCGTCGGCGCGAGCGTCAGCGCGAGCGGTCCGTTCTCTGGCTTTTCGGGCATGTCCCCGAGGCCAGGACCCTGCGCGGGCCCGCGGAGGTACAGCGCGAGCGCGGCGGCCGCGGCCAGCAGCGAGCCGGCCACCCACCACGCGCGCCGCTTGCCCCGCGGCGCGAGCGGGATCACCGGCGCCGGCGCGACGTCCGGGCCGGTGGCGACCTGCAGCTGCATCAACGTGTGCAGCGCCTGCTGGCAGTCGGCGCAGTCGACGAGGTGCGCCTCGAACACGGCGCGCTGGTCCTCGGCGAGCTCACCGTCGAAGTAGCGGTCGATGTCGTCGCAGCGGCGGGTCATGGGTGGCTCTCGTCGGCGGCGCGGGCCGGCAGCAGCAGGTCACGGAGCTTGCGGCGCGCTCGCGCGAGGCGAGTGCCGACGGTGGCCTTGGGGATCCCCAGGCGCGCGGCGATCTCTTGATACGGCACGCCCTCGAGGCTGTGAAGCTGGTAGACGCTGCGGAAGTCGGGCTCGAGGCGGGCGACGGCGGCGACGACGTCGTCGCGGGTGAGCATGGCCCAGGCCGGCTCGGCGGTCGGCTCCGGCGCCGGCAAGGCCACCTCGTCGAGCGAGGCGTGCGCCGGACCGCGGCTCCGCGCGCGACAGCGGTCGAGGAACAGGTGGTGCAGCATCGTGCACAACCACGCGCGCAGGTTGGTCCCCGGCTGGTACTGCGCGCGCCGCTGCAGCGCGCGCTCGAAGGTGTCCTGCAGCAGGTCGCCTGCGTCGGCCGGGTTGCGACACAGCCGCAGCGCGAGGTCTCGCAGGGCGTGCTCGTGGGCCCTCAGGTTGCGATCGAAGTCCGCCGCGGCGTCGATCGGCGGATCGATGACTTGCGGCGAGGCCATGAGACCGGCGGCGGACGATGCCACGCGAGGGATGGAGGGTCAACCGCCGAGCTTGACGACAGGGTTCACCGCGCGACTGGCCTGATAGGCGATGTTGCCGGCGTCGAGGATCCGCCGCTTGAAGTCGTCGGGGAATCCGGGCGGGCCCGGAGGCACCGGCGGCTTGAGGATGATCACCGCGCCGCTGCCTGCGAGGCCGGAGAAGCTCTGCGGCACCGACTGTCCGTCCTTGTCGAAGTCGCCCGGGCGCATGTGGCCGATCGTCGACAGGTGCATGGCCTGATCGCCCTCGCGGATCGCCGCGATCTTCTGCGCCTTGACGTCGACGAGGTAGGCGATGAAGCGGTGCGGGTCCTGCGGGTGCTCGGTGACGACGACCGCGCCGTCCTCGACGTACGGCCAGTTCGGGCCCGGCGCCCACGCCCCGGCCTTCTCGATCGGGATGAGGTCGGGCAGCTTGAGCGACTCGAGCGAATATGTGCCCGGCTGCCACGAGAACTTCGGCGCCCGCGTGACGCGCGGGAGCTTGGTGAGTTGCTCGCCGACCGACTCGGACACGGACGGCATCCTGGGATCCAGCGACTCGACCCCGGACGGGGGGACCTTGGGGTTCACCGGTTCGATCGGCGCGAGGACGACCGACCACCACGCGGCGAGGACGACGAGAGACGAGTTCATGCTGCTTCTCCTGCGCGATCGTGACGCGCTCCGCCGCCGGCGCGGCGGCACACTGTATCAATGCCGGCTCGAACGATCCGCGCGCCGCACCTGCGGTCGCGCGGCCCGTGGCAGCCTCACAGCCGTAGATCTCGGGCCCGTGGCGCGAGGCCGTCGCAGGCGCGCTGCACCGGCCGCGCGTCGGCGTTCCGGCCGAAATTGAGCGCCTCGCGGCGCTTGTCACCGTGGACGGCGCTGTCGCTCATGGACGAGCTCGGGAGCGAGAGGGACGATGACTTGCGGGCGAACATCGGAGCTTCCTGGCGAGAGGCATGGCGGGACCGTTCGCAGCGCACGACCGCGTGCTCTCGATACGGGCGACGCATCGGCGGCGGGGCGGTAGGTGTTTGTGCCTCGACAACGGCGGCGTCCGTCGATCTTCCCGAGCCGCATGCGAATTTTTCGACTCGCAGCGACGCGCGACCTCGCGCCGATCGCGGACGCGGAGGCCGCCTGTTCCTCCGCGCGGGCGAAATGGACATCGCTGTCCAGCTCGCAGTAGCGTCGGGCCATGCCTTCGCGTCATCTGGTCGACCCGCAGCTGTTGCCGCTCCTGAGCGCGTTGCCGTCGTTCGAGCTGAGCGTCGCGGCGCTGCCGACGATCCGCAGCTTCATGCCGCCCGCGAGCGAGCCGCCGGCCGGCGTGATCGCGTCGGAGCGGCTGGTGCCGGGGCCCGAGGGCGCGCCGGAGGTGCGGGTGATCGTCTATCAGCCGCGGCAGCAGCACGGGCTGGCGCCGGCGTACTTGCACATCCACGGCGGCGGCTATGTGATGGGCTCGCCGCACATCGCCGCGGCCCGCAACCAGGGGCTGGTGACCGCGCTCGGGTGCGTGGTCGTCTCGGTCGACTACCGGCTCGCGCCCGAGACTCCGTTCCCCGGGCCGGTCGAGGACTGCTACGCGGCGCTGCGGTGGTTGTACGAGCACGCGGCCGAGCTGGGCGTCGATCGCGGCCGGATCGCCATCGGGGGCGAGAGCGCCGGCGGCGGGCTGGCCGCGGCGCTGGGGCTGCTGGCGCGCGACCGCGGCGAGGTGCCGCTGGCGTTCCAGCTGCTCGTGTATCCCATGCTCGACGATCGCACCGTCGTCCGCGCCGACCCGCACCCGTACGTCGGCGAGTTCATGTGGACGCCGGAGAACAACCGGTTCGGCTGGACCGCGCTGCTCGGCGGCGAGCCGGGCGCCGAGGACGTGTCGCCGTACGCGGCGGCGGCCCGCGCCACCGACCTCTCGCGGTTGCCACCGACCTACATCTCCGTGGGCGCGCTCGACCTGTTCTTCGAGGAGGACGTCGAGTACGCGCGCCGCCTGACGCGCGCAGGCGTGCCGACCGAGCTGCACGTCTATCCGGGCGCCTTCCACGGGTTCGACCTGCTGGGACACACCGAGGTGGCGCAGCGGTTCGAACGCGACCTGCGTGACGCGCTGCGCCGCGGGCTGCGGCCCGCCGCCGCGAGCGCCGCGACGTGACCGCGACATGTCCCCTCGGACATGTTACGTTCGCCGTTCGCGCTCAGTGCGTCGCTTCGCGCTCGGGCAGCAGGAAGCGGTAGCCGACGCCGCGCAGCGTCTCGATGTACTGGCCGGCGGGGCCGAGCTTCTTGCGCAGGCGCTGCACGTGGGTGTCGACGGTGCGGGTCGTGACGTCGACCTGCACGCCCCACACGTCGTTGAGCAGGGTGTCGCGGGTCTGGACGCGGCCGCGGCGGGCCAGCAGGGTCGCCAGCAGGCGGAACTCGAGCGCGGTCAGGGTGACGCGGCTGTTCTGCACCCACACCTGATGGCCGTCGTGGTCGACGCGCAGGAGCTCGTAGTGCTGCTCCTCGGCGCCGTGGTCGTCGACGGTGCGGCGGCGCAGGATCGCCTTCACGCGCAGCAGCAGCTCGCGCACGCTGAACGGCTTGGTCACGTAGTCGTCGGCCCCGAGCTCGAAGCCGACCACCCGATCGATCTCCTCGCTGCGGGCGGTGATCATGATGACCGGCGTGCCGCGTGTCCTTTCGGTCATGCGGATGTTGCGACAGACCTCGGTGCCGGCCATGTCGGGCAGCATCCAGTCGAGCAGGACGAGGTCCGGCGGGGGGCTCTGCCCCATGAGCGACAGGGCGGACGTGCCGTTGTGGGCGGTGAGGGCGCAGAAGCCCTCGCGCTCGAGGCTGAAGCGCAGCGAGTCGAGCAGGTCGCGCTCATCGTCGACGATGAGGATCGTGGCGGGCATGGTGCGTTCTTCCTAACAGGTGCGCTCCGGGGCGGCCCCACAGGCTCGCGACAAGGCGGTGACTCAGTCGTGGTCGCGAAAGCCGAGGAGCTTGAAGGTCTGCGTGGACTCGTGCTCGACGAGCGAGGCGAGGATCTGCAGCGTGCGCTCGGCGCCGTCCTCGCCGCGGACGACGAGGTGCGGGCGCTCGTGGAACGCCACGCCGGCCCGGCGGACGGTGCGGCGCGGCTCGAAGCGGACGAAGCTCAGGTCCGCTCCGCCGTGGCGAGCGAGCGCGCGCTGCATGTCGTCGCGGCTCTGGCGGACGTGCATGTCCCACAGCAGGTCGCGGCCCATCGCCTCCGCGCCGGGGTGGGTGGCGATCGCCGGGAACAGGCGGCCGGTGTACTCGGCCTCGTCGACGGCGAGGGCGACGAGCGCCTCGACGTCGCGCGCGTTGAGGGCGGCGACGACCGCGTGGCCGAGCTCGTCGAGGCTGGCGAGGCCGCCGGCGAGCGGCGCGTCGCCGACGGTGGGGGCGCCGTCGCCGCGCGTCGGCGCGTCACATGACCCGAAGGACAGGCAGAGCGTGAGCGAGGCGACGACGCGGAGCACGGGCAGGTCCGATCAGTTGACCTTGTAGGAGGTCCAGTCGAGGGTCCAGTCGCCGGCGCCGTTGGCGATCGCGCCGATGTAGTCGGCGGCGTCGAAGCCGGAGGGGGCCTGGCCGGCGCCGCGCACCGGCGAGGCGTCGGTCGGGGCGACGTTCGGCGCGGCGAAGTCGTAGCTGCCGAGCTGCGGGTCGACGTCGAAGTGGTTGCCGTTGCCGGCGTCTTCGATCAGTCCGGCGAGGTCGTAGGTCGAGCCCTCGCCGACCACCCACGGGGTCGCGCCGTCGTCGATCGTCGAGTTGTTGAAGAACAGGGAGTGCATGAACTTGACCCCGCCGCCGGCGGCGACGGTCTCGGTCGCGCCCTCGGTGAGCTCGACGGCCGGGCCGTAGAAGTGGGCGAAGATCGCGTTGTGGAACTCGGCGCTGACGCCCTCCTTGAGGCGCACGCCGGCGCTCTGGGTGTCGAGCGCCTCCGAGACCGAGGTGCCGATGGCGGTGACGTTGACGAACTTCGGCGCGGTGCGCGGCTCGGCGTCGAGGTTGTCGGCCTGGTTCGACAGCTCGAACGCGTAGTTGCCGGCGGCCGGGTCCTGGACGATGACGACGTGCTGCAGGCTGCCGGTGTAGCCCTGGTCGCTGTCGATCGAGTCGTCCTGGGCGCCGGTGATGACGAGGTGTTTGCCGTTGACGGTGCCGCCGAACATCTCGACGCCGTCGTCCTTGCCCATGTGGACCTGCAGGTAGTCGACCTGGGTGCCGCTGCCGCACGAGTAGAAGGTGACGCCGTTGAGCTCGTTGTCCTTGGTGAGCTCGAAGCCGACGAACTCGACGCGGACCCACTTGAGCGAGCCGCACGAGGAGGCGTCGTCGCCGCCGCCGTACTGGTAGTCGGGGTTGCCGGCGTCGAGGCCCTCGGCCACGCCGGCGCCGGTCTGGAGGTTGTTCCTGGCGTCGCCGAGGAGGACGATGCCGCCCCAGTCGCCGCGCCCGCGCTTGCCCTCGGCGAGCGCCGAGGTGAAGACGATCGGCGCATCCTTGGTGCCCTCGGCGATCAGCTGCGAGCCCTTGGTGACGACCAGGGCCGAGCCGTTGAGGCCGCGGATGGTGACGCCGGGCTCGATGGTCAGCCTGGCGTTGTTCTTGACGGTGACGACGCCGTCGAGGATGTGGCCGCAGGTCCACACGGTGTCGGTGTCGATGACGCCGCTGATCTGGCTGTCACACTCCTCTTCGCCGCCGGCGGTGTCGGAGGTGTCGGCGGTGTCGGAGGACTGCATGCCGTCGTCGCCGCAGCCCTGGGCGAGTACCAGCGGCAGCGCCACGGCGGCCGCGAACATGGGGATCGTCTTCATGGTCGTCATCACGTGAGAGCCTCGGGTCAAGAGTTCGCGGCCGTATCCTTAGAATGAGCCCGTGACGCCGCTCCCACGGGCGAGTGACGCGAACGCGACAAGTTCGCGCTCTCTTGTCCGTCACATGCTGTAGCTGAGGCCGAGGATGAACGAGGTGCCCTTGCGGGTCTGATAGAACAGCGCGTCCTCCGGGCCGAGGACGTAGGTCTGGCGCCAATTCAGCATGTTGTTGACGATGAAGTTGAGGTTCAGGCCCTTGTAGACCCGCTGCGACAGGGCGAAGTCGAGGGTGTGGATCGGCTTCTCGTAGACGTCGGGCAGGTGGTTGGCGCCGACGAAGACGATCCGGCGGCCGAAGGTGTTGTAGAGCAGGCGGACGTTGGTGCCCGACTTCTCGCTGTCGTAGGCGAAGTAGGCGTTGACCACGTACGGCGACTGACCCTCGAGCGGGCGCGTCTGCGAGGTCAGGGCGTTGAGCGGGTCGCCGGGGGTAGGCGGCGGGATCTGGACCCGCGAGTAGATGTAGGCGAAGTTGACGCCGAGCGAGAAATCGCGGGCCTGCGGGTGGATGAACGACAGGTTCTTGCGCGCCTCGAGCTCGACGCCGACGTTCTGGGCCATGACCGCGTTGCGGAACGTCTGCAGCCGCGGCGAGGTGGCGATGACCCGCTCGATGGGGCTGTCGAAGTACTTGTAGAAGACGCTGGCCGCGAGGACCTCGTTGGCGCCGGGGAACCACTCCCACCGCAGGTCGGCGTTCCACACCCTGGTGCTCTTGAGGTCGGGGTTGCCCTGCACGCCGAAGCCGCCGGCGAAGTCGACGAACAGGAACTTCGACAGCTCGCGCATCTCCGGGCGCGCGACCGTCTCGGCGCCGGCGAGGCGGATGTTCATGTCGCTGCGCGGCGAGAAGATGAAGCTGCCCGAGGGGAGGACCAGGCGGTCGCGCAGGGCGGCGCGGTAGGCCGGGTCGGCGTTCGGGGCGTAGGGGCTGTAGGGCGCGACGGTGAGGTCGTGGGCCTCGAAGCGGGCGCCGCCGACGAGCCGGAACCACCGCGTGAACGGCAGGTCGAGCATCGCGTAGCCGGCGTAGACCGACTGCGTGCCCTTGTAGCCGTCCTGGCCGTCGGGTCGCACGATCTCGTTGATCACGAACGGCTCGGTGCCGCCGGCCATCATCGGGATGTCGCCGCCGACGGTGTCCTTGTTGAAGATGTTGCCGGTGCCGCCCGGCGGCAGGCCGCCGTAGTTGCGGACCTCGAGGTCGAGCGTGCGCACGTCGAACCCGCGCCGCCGCGTCTCCGCCCAGCCGCCGACCTTGAAGCGCGAGTCGATGCCGCGCCACTGCTTGAACGGCAAGGTCAGGTTGAGCGCGCCGCTGCCGGTGTTGTCGACCAGCTTGAAGAACTGGAACTTGCCCGACTCATTGGTGACGACGCGGTAGCCGACGCCGTTGTCGGCGAACAGGCTCTCGCGCAGGAGCGGGTCGTCCTGCCGCGCCTGGGCGAACGAGCCGAACCAATCGAGGGTGAGCCCGCCGGCGCCGGGGAACTCGTGGCGGCCGCCGAGGCGGGTGAACGCGACCGAGCGCATGATGTAGCGCAGGCGGGTGTTGAGGCACTCGGCGATCTCGAGCGAGCAGGTGTTGCGCGCCTGGCCCTTGAGCGTGCGCGCCTCGTTGTCGGCGTCGCGCGAGTAGACGCCGGTCAGCTCGAGGCGGTGGTGCTTGTCGAAGTTCCACTTGACGAGCAAGAGCGCCGAGGCCTGGACGTTCTGGGTCGTCTTGAAACCCTCGTAGCGGACGGCGGGCTGAGGCTCGAGGGTGTAGCCGTCCTCGTCGTTGCCGACGACGCTGTAGATCCGGTGCTGCTCGCGCAGCGTCTGGTGGACGTTGTTGTACTGCAGCGCGGTGAGGAAGCCGAGGCGCGTGCCCCAGGGCTTCCAGGTGTTGCCGACCTGCAGGCCGGCGCCGAAGTTCGGCATCGCGGTCTTGCGGCCGATCGCGGTGTGGAGCGAAGGGAGCGACTCGCCGAACCTCTCCAGCTGCGCGGGCGAGTAGAGCGGCTGGCCGGTCTGGACGTCGGCGAGCTCGCTCGGGCGGATCGGCCGCGCGGTGTCGAACGAGCTCGGGAGGTCGCGGCCGAGGTTGCCGAAGGTGAGGTTGTCGCCGGCGAAGCGGTCGCCGGTGTTGGCCTGCCGGAAGGTCGTCGCCGTGTTGGCGCCGACCTTGGCGTCGATCTGGAACAGCAGCTTCTCCGGCGTCTCGCGCGTCTCGAGCTGGACCGAGGCGCCGGCGAAGTCGGCCGGGACGTCGGGCGTCGCGGTCTTCTGGACGTTGATCGCCGACAGCGCGCCCGACGGGATGATGTCGAGCGGAACGGTGCGCAAGTTGGGGTCGGGGCTCGGCAGGCGCGCGCCGTCGAGGAGGGTGTTGCCGTAGCGGTGGCCGAGGCCGCGGACGAAGATGAAGCGGTCGCCGACGACGGTGGTGCCGACGATGCGCCGCGCCACCGACGAGGCCGAGCCGCCGCCCGACTTGCGGATGTCGTCGCGGCTCATGACGTCGCGGGCGCTGGCGGCCTTCTTGCGCTCGACGAGCTTGCCGGCGGCGCTCTCCTTGTTGATCTCGGCCTTGACGACGACGGTCTGGGTCATGCCGGCGATCGGCTTGAGCTCGCGGTCGAGCGCCTGGGCCTGATCCTTGGCGACGGCGACGCCGGAGATCGTCATGCCCTCGTAGGCGTCGTAGGAGATCCGGACCTGATAGGTACCTGGCGGAACGGACAGCTCGTACTCGCCGTTGATGTCGGTCCTGGTCTTGTAGTCGGTGCCGACCACGGCGACGCCGACGCCGATGAGCGGGGAGCCGCTGCTGGCGTCGAGGACGCGGCCCTTGATCGTGCCGGCGTCGCCCGCCACCTTGATCTGCCTCTTCGGCGCCATCTCCTTCTTGAGCGCCTCGGCGTCGTTCGTCAGGTCCTCGACGCAGAAGCCGTCGTCCTCGGCGCAGCCGCCCTCCTCTTCCTCGGCGGGCGGCGGCTCGGGCGCCTCGGCCGGCTGCTCGACGGGCTGCTCCTCGGGCGGCTGCTCGGCGTCCGCGGGCGGCTGACCCGCGGCGGGCTGCTCGATCACGGTGCCGTCGTTGTCGAAGCCGGTCGGCCCCTCGTAATCACGAGGGCCCGCGGCACGGACGCTACGCGCACAGACTCCAGCACCGACCGCTGCCACAAGCGTCAGCAGGGCCGGGCTCTTGCAGGTTCGCAAGAACATGGCGATCCAGATCTCGATGTGTTGATGCGACCGGAAGGGTCGCGCGGGGGTTGTACTGGAAACGAAAGAGCCGCCCAAGGGGGGCGGCTCTGCTGTCACGAAGAAGTCACGGCGGGTTCACTCGGGCTTCGCGGTGAGGATGACGATCGGGAACGCCTGCGCGCCGCGGGCGAGGTCGACGGCGCCGAGCACCATGCCGTACTCGGTGTCGTCGGCGGCGTCGAGGTACAGCGAGTTGTCGGGGCGCGCGTTGAACATGCGCGTCAGCTTCTCGGTCAGCTCGGCGCGGTCGACCTCGATCTTGTTGATCGAGGTCTTGCCGTCGGCGGCGACGCCGAGCACGAGCGGCTTGTCGGGGTCGTTGGCCTGGTCGAGCTGCTGCTCCTTGTCGTCCTTCGGCGGCAGCCGGACCCAGAAGCTCCTGGCCATCACGGGCGCGAGGACCATGAAGATGATGAGCAGCACGAGGACGACGTCGACCAGCGGGGTGACGTTCATCTCCGGCTGGACCTTGGCCTTCTTGAAGCCGGTGGCGAGGCTGGCACCCATGGCTAATCCACCTCCCCGCCGCCGTCCCACTTGCGCTGGGCGCCGACGGCCAGCGAGACGCCGCCGAAGCCGATGTCCTGCACGTCCTTGAAGAAGGTGCGCACGGCCCTGTACGGGACCCTGGCGTCGCCGCGCAGCAGCACCTTGCGCCTGGGGCTGCGGGCGTACACGTCCTTCAGCAGGCCGATCGCCTGCTCGCGCGCCATGTCCTGGTCGTCGACCGTGTAGACCTCGTCGCGGTCGATGGTGACGACGAGCGGCTCTTCCTTGCTGTCGGCGTCCTTGTCGGGGAACATGACGCTTATCAGCTCGATCGGCTTGTCATCCTGCATGTTCGGGATGATGAGCATGAAGATGATCAGCAGCACGAGGACGACGTCGACCAGCGGGGTGACGTTGATGCTGGGCTTCGGCCCTTTACCGGGCTTACCGGTCTCGACCGCCATGCCCATGGGCGCCCTCCAGGTAGTCGATCAGCTCGCCGGCGGCGTGCTGCATCTGCATGTCGAGGCGGTCGAAGCGGCCCGACAGGTAGTTGAAGAACAGCACCGAGGTGATGGCGACGATGAGGCCGACCGCGGTGACGATCAGCGCCTCGGCGATGCCGGCCGAGACGGCGGCGATGCCACCACCGCCGGCGGAGGCGATGCCCTGGAAGGCGACGATGATGCCGATGACGGTGCCGAACAGGCCGATGAACGGAGCGGTGGAGCCGATCGAGGCGAGCATGCCCATGCCGCGGCGACCCTCGGCGCTGTAGAGCTCGAGCTTGCGGGCGAGCTCGCGACGGGTCAGCTCGGCGGCTGCGGTGGCGCCGCCGTCCTTGCGCTCGTTGGCCTGGAAGGTCTGCACGCCGATGGCGGTGAGGCGGGCGAGCGGGTTGCGGGTGAAGCGGCGCGCCAGCTCGAGCACGCCGGCGATGTCGCCGTCGGCGAACTGCGAGCGCGAGTTGCTGGCGAACTCCATCGACTCACGGTCGGTGCGGCGCAGGACCCAGGTGCGCTCGATGATGACCGCGAAGCTGGCCACACCCATGCCGAGCAGCGAGATCGCCACCAGGCGGGAGAGGAGGCTCATGCTTTCCCAGATCTCGAACAGTGACAGCTCCATGACTCAAGTCCTCTCAGTGTTGGCTCGCGCGCGTCATCCGCCGCCGGTGAGCTTGAAGGGGAAGTTGACGATGATCCAAACCGAGATCGGCTCGCCGTCGAGCTTGGACGGGGTGTACTTCCACCCCTTGACGGCGCCGATCACGGCGGCTTTGAACAGCTTCTCGGCGCTGGTCTTCTCCTCGTCGCCGGAGGCCGTGTTGGTGGCTCGCAAGATCTTGGCGCCCTTGACCGTGCCGTCGCGGTGGACGTGCAGCTTGAGCACGACCTCGCCCTCGACGCCGGCGTCGCGCAGCTCCGACGGGTAGTCCGGCATCTTGTTGCCGGGGTCGGGCGTCGGCACGCTGGCCCGCTCGGGCCGGTCGACCGGCTTGGTCGGGTCGATCGGCGCCTCCACCTTCTTCGGCGGGTCGGGCTGCTTCGGCGGCTCCGGCTTCTTCGGCGGCGGCGGCTTGTCGACCTTCTTCGGCTGACCGGTGCCCTGGCCGGGTTCACCTGTCCCGAAGTTCTTGTCGGTGCTGGGCGCGGCTTGCTCGGGCGGCGGTCCCTCGGGGATCACCTTCGGCGGCTCGAGCTTGGGCTTGGGTTTGGGCTTGGCCTGCGGCTGGGGCTTCGGGACATCCGGCGGCGGCGGCGGCGGCGGCGGCTCCTCTTCGGGCTCCGGCTCGGGCTGCTCGTCGACCGCGAAGTCCTTGATCTCCGGCTCGAGGACGACGGCGACCTCGGGCTCGCGCGCGTGGTCGCGCCAGGCCCAGGTACCGATCACCAACAGATGGCCGAACAGGGCCAGGACGATCGCCCGCTTGTTCCGGCGTACGAACACCTGATCGCGGGTCGCGGGGTCGAAGCCGTGGAACATCGGGGCGGCCGAACCATGACGAAGAGCCTTTGCAGCCCGATGTCGTGAATGTTCCATCTCTGTGACATCGCCCGGGGCTGTGATTCGTATCCTCACAAGTTTCTTCGCTGTCACATTGGACAGCCGACCGGCACGCCCACTACGCTGTAGTGATGCAGGTCGAGGACCTCGGCTGTGCGATCGACGGACGAGCGCTGCTCGACGCGGTGTCGTTCTCGATCGCAGCCGGCGAGTCGCTGGCCCTGCTCGGCCCGTCGGGCGCGGGCAAGAGCCTGGTGCTGCGCTGCCTCCTGGGGCTGGCGCCGGCGCAGGCGAAGGTGACCGGGACGCTGTGCTGGGGCGAGCGTCGGGTGCCGCTCGCGGACCGCGGCGCACTCGCGGAGCTGCGCGGCCGCGGGCTCGCGCTGGTGCCACAAGCCGCGGCCGCCAGCCTCGACCCGATGCGCACCGTCGGCGATCAATTGCGTGAGGTCTGTGCGCTCCACGACACGGACAGCCGTCCACGCGAGCGCCTCGTCGAGGTCGGACTGTCACCCGAGCTCGTCGATCGTCACCCGCACGCGCTGAGCGGCGGGCAGGCCCAGCGCGTGGCGCTCGCCCTGGCCCTCGCCTGCCGTCCGAGCGTGCTCCTCGCCGACGAGCCGATGGCCTCGCTGGACTGCGTGGGCCAGGCGGCGCTGGTCGAGCTGCTGGCCCGCCGCTGCGAGGCGGAGCAGGTCGCGCTGGTGCTCGTCAGCCACGATCTGGCGCGCGCGGTCGGCTGCTGCTCCCGCGCGCTCGTGCTGGACCGCGGCAGCGTGGTCGCGGGCGGGTCGCTGGCGACGCTGCTGGCCGCGCCGCCCGAGCCGACCACGGCGGCGCTGGTGGCCGCGGCGCGGAGGACATGAACCAATGGGCATGTCGTTGGAGACAGGCTCTTCGGAGCATGTCGAGGAGGACATGCTCGTCGCGCGTGGGCTGACGGTCGGGACGCGGCTGCGCGGGGTGGACCTGCGGCTCGGGCCCGGGGTGGGGCTCGGGGTGGTCGGGCGCTCGGGCTCGGGCAAGTCGACGCTGGCGCGCGCGCTGGTCGGGCTCGAGCCGGAGCTCGCGGGCTCGCTGCAGCTGGCGGGGCGCGAGCTGGTCGGGGCGCCGCGTGCGGCGTGGGCGGGGCTGCGCGCGCGCGTGCAGCTGGTCTGGCAGGACCCGGCGACGGCGCTCGACCCGTGCCTGTCGATCCGGCGCAGCATCGAGGAGGCGCGGAAGCTGGCCGGGCGCGATCGGTTCACCCGCGACGACCCGCGGCTGCGGGCGCTGATGGAGCGCGTGGCGCTGGCGCCGGAGCTCCTGGATCGCGTGCCGGGGGCGCTGAGCGGCGGACAGCGGCAGCGGGCGGCGATCGCCCGGGCGCTGGCGGCCGAGCCGGCGCTGCTGATCGTGGACGAGATCACGAGCGCGCTCGACCGGCCGGTGGCGTGGACGATCGTCGACCTGCTGCGGACGCTGCGCACGGGCGAGGTCGGGCTGATGATGATCAGTCATGACCTGTCCTTTCTGCCAGGTACGGTGGAGACGGTGCTGGTGCTGGACGAGGGCTCGCCGGTCGAATCGGGGCCGGTCGAGGCGGTGCTCGGCCGGCCGCAGTCGGCGACCACGCGCGAGCTCGTCGACGCGGCGCCCCGGCTCTGATAGAGGATCGAAGGTGAACGAGCCGGTCGTCTACGTCTTCCACCACGCTGCGCCGATCCCCGTCGGCCACCGGGTGGAGCTGCAGTTCTTCGAGCGCGACACGGGCTTCTTCAGCGTGGAGTACAGCGAGCAGCTCGACATGCCGCTGATCCGCGACCTCGACACGGGCATCGAGTACGCGCCGGAGTGGTTGTTCAAGCGCGAGGCTCGCGACCACCTCGGGCCGAGCTCGCCGCGCGTGCTCGAGATGTCGCCGTCGGTCCGGCCGACCCGCGCGCTCACCGGGACGGTGGTCGCGTGTCGAGTGGTGACCGGGCTGGTGGCGGCCGACTGGACCGTGTTCACGTACCTGACGCTGCACGAGGAGGAGACGCGCATCTATCGCTGATGCGCGCTGGTGCGTTCCTCAACAAGAAGCTCGACGACGGGCGCTGGCTCGGCGGCTCGTTGTTCGACAATTTTTTCTACTTGTACGACCTGCGCGAGGGGACGAGGGAGCAGCTGTTCTCGCTACCGGTGAATATCGCGTGGTTCGAGGACGACGCGCTGGTGGGGTTCGAGGCGGCGAAGAAGTGCTGCATCGAGGGGGACCTGCGCGACGAGGGGCCGCTGTGGCGGGTGCCGTTCGACGGCGAGCCGGAGCAGCTGGCGGAGCGCGCGAACCAGTACACGCGGCTGCTGCCGGACGGTCGGCTCATCGCGCCGCTGGGCATCGGGGCGGACTGGCTGGGGAGGCTCGTGGTGATCGATCCGTCGACGGGAGAGGAGCGGCGCGTCGACGATCGCGTGGACGGTCGCTCGCTCGACACGCGGTGGCTCGAGGATGAGGGGCTCATCAGCTATTCGGTGTCCGACGGCGAACGCTCCGGGGTGTATCTGGCCCGCCTGTCGCAGCACGAGCGCAGCGGGGCGCGCAAGGCGGTGATGCGCGAGGGCCACGCGATCGACCTGGTGCGCGGGGCGGAGGGCGAGCGGGTGCCGGTGATCCGCACGCTGGCGACGAGTGACGAGCGCGAGCTGCGGGCGACGCTAGCGACGCGCGCGGAGTGAGTCGGGCTCAGTCGTCGTCTTCGTCGTGGCCCGGCGGGAGGGAGCCGCGCTGGGCGTGCATGCGGGCGGTGAGCTCGAGGAAGAAGCGCTCCATCGGGCGGGCGACGTCGGGGCCGTGGAGGACCTCGACGAGGCGGGTGGCGGCCTCGAAGGTGCACACGGCCTCGGGTCGCGGGGGGTGGCGGATGCCCCAGCGCGAGGGACCACCTGGCGGAAGGGACACCTTGGGGAAGTCGCCGACGTGGGCGGCGCGGCGGGCCATGCGGGAGCACTGGTGCCAGGTGCCGTCGAGGATGACGACGCAGCGGCGCCGGCCGGGGGCGGTGTGCAGGAGCTCGGGGCCGGCGACCTGGGCGTCCTCGGCGGGGAAGAGGACGACGTAGTCGAGCTCGGGGTCGGTGAGCGGCGCCGTGTCCATGGCCTCGTCCCGCGCGCCGTAGTGGACGATCGGGGCCCGCAGGGCGGCCGCGGCGGCCCGGCCGGTGCTGGTCGGCTTGTGGCGCTCGCGGTTGTGCTGGACGAGGACGAAGCGGGTCGGCACGTCGACGACCGGCAGCTCGGCGCAGAGGCACCGCTCGAGGTGGAGGCCGCAGACGGGGCAGCGCGGGCGTGAGCTCTTGCGCGAGGACATGGCGGGTCAGGAGAGTGTACGAAGGGACATGTCCGATGAGGAATGTGTAACTGAACTCAGAGACATGTGCGAAAGAATCTGTCTGATGGGAAAGGTGTTATTGAACATGTCCCATGGATTATGGAGCGAGCGATATTCGGGACATGTTGCAAGGGACATGATGTTTGAGGCATGGCGTTCAGGTCATGTCCGCGAGGGCATGGGAGACGCGGGCCCGCAGCGCGGGCGGGAAGACGGCGCGGTGGTGGACGAATCGCTCGCGGGCGAGGCCGCGGAGCAGGGGGGAGGCGTCGAGGAGGCGCTGGACGCGGCCGCCGCCGCGCAGGACCATGAGCGCCTCGTCGTCGGTATAGGCGTCGATCTCGACGCGGTCGATGGCGCCGAGGTAGGCGGGGGCGACGCCGTCGCTGGCGAGGACCTCGGCGAGGCGCGCCTCGGCGGCGGCGGAGTCGGCGTCGGGCCGGAGGCGCAGGGTCTTGAACAGGCGCCGGCAGACGAGGCCGTCGGCGAGGTCGCGCAGGACGGGGTCGGCGCTGCGGGTGTAGGCGGCGAGGGCCTCGGCGAGGGCGTGGTCGTCGAGGCGGAGGTAGCGGTGGACGTCGACGTCGCGGCCGCGTAACAAGTCCTCGAGGACAGGCGGGGTGCCGGGCTCGGGGCCGAGCTCGCACAGGCGGCGGAACAGCGCGCGGATCATCATCTCGGCGGCGCGCGCGGCCTTGTGCAGGTAGACCTGGCGGTACATGTAGAGGCGGGCGAGGAAGAAGCCCTCGACGGCGGTGAGGCCCTTCTCGCCGTCGACGGCGAGCCGCGCGGAGGTCGACCCGGCGGGGACGTAGAGGCGCAACGAGGCGAGCAGCCAGTCGACGTCGAGCAGACCGTAGCGGACGCCCGTCATGTAGCTGTCGCGCATGAGGTAGTCGCAGCGGTCGACGTCGAAGGTGCCGGAGACGGCGCGCGCGAGGTGGCCGATCGGGCCCTGGCCGTGGATCAGGCGCTCGACCAGCGCCGGCGCGGTCGGGTCGAGCTCGGCGAGGACGCGGTGGACCTGCGTGTCGGGGTCGAGCAAGATCCGCGAGGTCCACACCTCGTGGCGCGGCGCGCCGGGCAGCACCGCCTCGAAGGTGTGGCTCAGCGGCCCGTGCCCGAGGTCGTGCAGCAACGCGGCCGCGAGGGCGACGTGGGCCCAGTGATCGTCGATGCGGTCGTGCGGCGGGAGCTCCTGCGCGAGGGTGCGGACGCGGTCGAGGTAGCGCTGCATGACGTGCGCGGCGCCGACTGCGTGGGCGAAGCGCGAGTGCTCGCCGCCGGGAAAGGCGAGCGCGGCGAGGCCGAGGGCGCGGATCCGCCGCAACCTCTGGACTTCGGCGCAGTCGAGGAGGCGCGTGACGAGGCGCGCGGTCTGGCCGCTGAAGGAGATCAGGCCGTGCACGGGATCGCGCAAGAGCATCGCGGCGGAGCCTACTGCAGGCGCGAGCGGCTGGCGATCCGGGCGGGCGGCGAGTCGGTGCGGGGAGGGCGTGATATCCTGCGCGCCGCGCCCGATATGGCCGATTCGCCTCCCACGCCGCCGAGCCCGCCCGCGTGCCGCAAGTGCGCGTTCGTGTTCGAGGCCGGGGCGGTGTTCGAGCGCTGCCCCAACTGCGGGACGCCGACGCAGGCGCCGCCCGAGGAGGCCGGGCGGGTGATCCTGCCGCGGCTGACGGCGCTGCCGCTGCCGGGGACGCCGATCGGCAGCATCCGCAAGACGCCGGCCGAGGCGCCGATCGAGGGGTTCTTCGTGCCGCCGACGCTGGTCGGGGACCGGCCGCCGGGGGAGCAGGCCAACGCTCCGAGCGCGCCGACGTCGCGGCCGCCGTCGCAGCCCTCGCCGGAGGCCGGCAGCGGCGAGGACGACCTGCCGGCGCCGGTGTCGACCACGCGGCCGTTCACGCTGCCGCGCATCGAGGTGCCGCGGATGGCGGTGTCGCCGCTCGACAGCCGCGACCTCGAGAACAGCGCCGAGCTCGACCTGCCGCACCTCAGCGAGATGTCGACGGTGACGGCGCGGGCGGTCTCGCGGTCGGACGACGTCGAGGTCGACCTCGCCGACATCAAGGCCGAGACCCGCGAGCTGCCGACCCAGCCGGACGCGCCGCTGCCCCCACCCCGGCCGCAGTTGCAGTCGCGGCGGCCGACGGTGATCGTGGCACCGGTGACCCCGGAGCCGGGCGCGCTGGCCTACGCGGGCCTGGTCGGGCTGTTCGCGGCGCTGGCGGCGTGCTGGTGGTTCTACTACAGCCGGGCGCAGGAGGTGTCGCTGGTCGCCGGCTCGTACGCGTCGCAGGCGCTGTCCGATTCGGCGGCGATCCACGAGCGCGACGAGCGGCTCGCCGCGCTGTTCGACGACGACACGATGGACGGCTACCTCGCGGCGATGACGGTCGCGGAGCAGACCGACGACCCACTCGGCCGGGCCGAGGCGGCGCTGCGGATCCACCTGCGCTATGGGCCAGATCCGGTGCGCGCCTCGCAGGCCGCGGTGTGGCTGGCCGCCACCGCGGGCCGCGAGAACGACCGCGCGGAGCGGGTCCGGGCCCTGGCCGCCCTCGCCGAGGGCGACCACCGCAAGGCGCAGACCTTGTTGGCCGCAGCGGCCGAACCCGGGGTGGCGCTCTACCGCGGCCTGCTGGCCCTGGCCGTCGGCGACCACAAGGCCGCCTCGGAACATGCCTCGGAGGCCATGTCCTTGCGGCCAGGCGATCAAACGGCCCGGTGGTTGAGCTTCGCCGCCGAGCTGGCGAAAGATCGCCGAGCGTCGCTCGACCCGCTGCGCGACGCCGCGGACCGACAGCCGCAGCGGCCGGCGCTCCAGCTGCTCCTGGTGGACGCGCTGATCGCCCGCGGCCGGCTGGCGGAGGCGCGCAAGCGGCTCGAGGCGCTGGTGCGGGAGCCGGGGGTGAGCGACGTGCACCAGGCGCGCGTGCTGGTGCGACACGCCCGGGTGGCGGCGGCGTCGGTCGAGGTGTCGCGCAGCGTGTACTGGGCCGACGAGGCGATCAAGCTGGCGCCGCGCGACCCGGAGGTGGTGCACGCGTCGCTGCGGGTGCTGATCGGGGCCGACGAGCTGGCACGCGCGCAGCAGGGTCTGACGGCGCGGCTGCGCGACGCCCCGGACGACCGCGAGGCGCAGATCCTCCAGGCCGAGCTGGCGCTGCGGGCGAGCAACGAGAGCGCGGCGACCAAATCGATCGAGAAGCTCGCGGCCGAGCCGCTGACGCTGCTCGAGTCGACGTTCCTGCGCGGTCGCCTGGCGCTGCTGGCCGGCAACACCGAGGACGCGGCGCGGCAGTTCCACGCCGCGGCGACGGCCACGCCGGCGCACGTGCGCGCCGCCGTCGAGTACGCGCGCCTGCGTCCGCGCGAGGACACGCTGAAGTTGCTCGAGAAGCTGCTCGATGGGCGCGGCCACGACCCGACGGAGAGCGCGCGCGCCGACCTGCGCGCGCTGGCGCTGGCGGCGGCCAACTTGCAGGCCGAGCTCGGCCGGCGCGACGAGGCGATCAACGCGCTCGACCGCGCGCTCGCGACGGACTGCGACGACAACGCGGCGCAGCTGCGACGCGGCGTGCTGGCGCTCGAGACGGCCCGCGCCGACGCCGGCCGGGTCGACCTGCTGGCGGTGAACGAGCGCACGGGCGGGTTCGCCGGGCTGCTCGGGCCGCTGAGTCGACTGTACATTCAGTCAGGTGAGCTGCGGCAGCTCGAGGCGATGGTGCAGCCGCATTTGAGCGACGTGCGGGCGCCCGACGAGACGGTGCTGGCGATCGCTCGCCTGCGCCTGGCCCAGGGGGCGGTCGAGGCGGCGGAGTCGCTGACCGACCAGATCTTGCTGCGCAGCCCGGGGTCGTGGGAGGGGCACCTGCTGAAGGCCAAGGTGCTGCTGGCCCGCGGCGAGCCGGCGCTGGCGCAGCAGGAGCTGCGGCTCAGCCGGCCCGCGCACGCGAGCGCCGAGGTCGAGCTCGTGGCCGGCAAGATCGCCGAGCGCGGCGGTCGCCTGCAGGAGGCGCTGGCCGCCTACCGCCGCGCGCATCAGCTGGCGCCGACGCTCCACGAGGCCGGCTTCCTGTACGGCCGTGCGCTCCTCCAGACGGGGCGGGCGCAGGAGGCGGTCACCGAGCTCGGCGCGGTCACCAGGGCCACGGAGGCGTTCCCGGGGGCCTTCGTGGCGCTCGGGCAGGCGCTGCACGAGCGCGCCAACTTCGAGGAGGGCCGGCGGCAGCTGCAGCGCGCCGTGGCGCTCGAGCCCGGGCTCGCAGAGGCGCACTACTGGCTCGGACGCTGCGAATACGAGCTGCAGCTGCACGCCGAGGCCGCGGTCAGCCTCGGCCGGGCGGTCCGCGGCGCGGCCCCGGAGACCCTGTGGCTGCCGGACGCGCACCTCTGGCTGGCCCGGGCCTCCGAGGCCCACGGCGACGTGGCCGCCAGCCGGACGGCCTACGAGGAGTTCCTGCGCCTGGCGGCCACGACCGCCCCGGGCCGGCGCGAGGCGGAACGCGCGCTGGCCCGCCTCGCGCGCGCGCCGTGAGCCCCTTTACGCGCGGGCCCGGCTTGTCGATACTCGCGGGCCCGCCGGAGGAGTGGCCGAGCGGTTTAAGGCAGCGGACTTGAAATCCGCCGTGCTCGCAAGGGCACCGAGGGTTCGAATCCCTCCTCCTCCATCTCGCTGATCCTCCGGACATGTTCCGGCAGTCATGCTCGATCGAGCATGCTCTCCGGGACATGTCCCAGGGGACACCGTCAGTAACGCGTCGGCGGCTTGCCCTCTTTGCTGCGCGGCACTCGACGCTCGAGCCGCTGCTCCCACTCGACGCCGGCGATCGGCACCACGTAGACGGTGGGGCAGACGAGGCGGCGGTCGGTGGAGCCGAGCCGGCGGGCCCAGTACTCGACGTCGACGACCTGGTACGGCACGTCGTCGATGACGACGACCTCGTGGATCCGCGGGACGAACTGCACGTCCTCGGTGGTCTCGGTGCGGAACAGCAGGCGGCCTTCGCAGGCGTATTCGACGTAAGGCATGGTCGCGCGCCGCGAGTCTACCGCGAAGCCTCGCCGAGCAGCGCCTCCCGCAGCGCGCCGGGGTCGCGGAGCGGCGCGCTGCAGACCTGGGCCCGGCAGACCAGCGCGGCCGCCGGAGCCTCGCCCGGCTCGAAGCTCACCGCCAGGCGCGCGCGTACGTGCGGGCGGGCGGCGGCGACGGTGCGCGCGAGCTCGCCGACCGCCTCGGGCGAGGGGCCGCGCAAGGTGACGTGGACGGCCTCGGGCGCCGCGAACTGCGCGGCAGCGATCAGGCTGGCGAACGCGAACGGCTGGCGGATCGCCGCGCCCTGCCGCTGCAGGCACGCCTCGGCGGCCGCCCTCGCGCCCGCCGGGGCGACGCCGGCGAGGTCGAGCCGCAGGAGGACCTCGACCATCACCCCGAGGCCGCTCGGGATCGCCGAGTCGTGCTGCGACTCGGTGCGCTCGATCAGCCGCTCGGCGTCGTCAGCCGTGACGTAGAAACCGACCCCGCCGGCCACGGCGTGGTGCGCCAGCGCGTAGCGGGCCAGCTCCGCCGCCGCCGTCTGCCACGCCACGTCGAGCGTCGCCTCGTGCAGGTCGAGCAGGCCGCGCGCCAGGAAGGCGAGGTCCTCGAGGTAGCCGCGCGTGTGCACGTCGCCGCCGAAGTCGACGCGCATGACGTCGCCGTTCGGCCGGACGTGCGCGGCGAGCAGGCGCCGCGCGGCCGCCTCGGCGAGGGCGAGGCTGCGCCGGGCAAGCTCGGGCTCGCCCCACTGCTCGGCCGCCATCGCGGCGCGCACGAAGCCGGAGATCAGGAGGCCGTTCCAGGCGGTGAGGATCTTGTCGTCGCGCAGCGGCGGGACGCGCCGGTAGCGAGCGGCGAGCAACCTGTCGCGCAGCGGCGCGAGGCGGGCCTCGAGCGCCGCCTCCGTGATGCCGAGGCCCTCGGCGACGACCTCCGGCGGCTGCGCGAGGTGCAAGATCGACATGCCGTGCTCGAAGTTGCCGCGCGGGTCGACGCCATAGACCGCGGCGAAGAAGGCGGCGTCGTCGCGGCTGCCGAGCACCTCCTCGAGCTGCGCCGGCGTCCAGCAGAAGTACTTGCCCTCGACGCCCTCGCTGTCGGCGTCGGTGGCGGCGTAGAAGCTGCCGGCGGGCCCGCGCATGTCGGCCTCGAGGTACGCGACCGTCTCGCGCACGACCCGGCGCAAGAACCCGCGCTCCGGCCAGCGCAGGCTGGCGTCGGCGTACAGGCCGAGCAGCAGCGCGTTGTCGTACAGCATCTTCTCGAAGTGCGGCACCAGCCACACCCGGTCGACGGCGTAGCGGGCGAACCCGCCGCGCAGGTGGTCGTAGATCCCGCCGCGCCACATCTTCTCGAGCGTCAGCAGCAGCTCCTGTTCACCTGTCCCATCGGACCTGTTCTGAAGCATGAGGACTTCGAGGCCGGTCGCGTTGGGGAACTTGGGCTGGCGGCCGAACCCGCCCCACTCGGGGTCGATCTTGGCCCGCAGCTCGCGGGCCGCGGCGGCCAGCGGCGCGGGGCCGACGAGCGCGCCCTCGCCGTCCTGCCCGCCGGCGGACAGCTCGCGGATCCCGTCGAGCAGCTGCTCGGCCTGGCCCTCGACGTCGGTGCGGCGGGTCTTCCACAGGTCGGTCAGCGCGAGCAGCAGCTGGCGGAAGCTCGGGCGGCCGTAGCTCGGGACCGGCGGGAAGTAGGTCCCGCCGTAGAACGGGCGGTGGTCGGGCGTCAGGAACACGGTCAGCGGCCAGCCGCCGCCCTGCCCCATCAGCAGCACGACCTTCTGGTAGATCTCGTCGATGTCGGGCCGCTCCTCGCGGTCGACCTTGATGTTGATGAAGTGCGCGTTCATCAGCGCCGCGGTTTCGGGGTCCTCGAAGGACTCGTGGGCCATGACGTGGCACCAGTGGCAGGCGCTGTAGCCGACCGACAGCAAGATCGGGCGGTCCTCGCGGCGGGCGCGCTCCAGCGCCTCGTCGCCCCACGGGTACCAGTCGACCGGGTTGTCGGCGTGCTGCCGGAGATAGGGGCTCTTCGATTGCGCGAGACGGTTCATGGCCGGTCTGGAGTGTGCGTGCTCCTCGCCCGGGCGCCGCCGGCCGAGACGCGCCGTTCCTCACACCCCGCCCGCGCCGAACACCCCCACAGCCCCCCGCTCGCCACGTCCGAGGGCTGGACCCTTTTAAAATTTCTGGTAATGTCCGCGCCCCGCCACCTGGAGAGGTGTCCGAGTGGTCGAAGGTGCCAGACTCGAAATCTGGTGTGGCGAAAGTCACCGTGGGTTCGAATCCCACCCTCTCCGCAAGTCTTCCCCGAGAAACAGCCCCACAGAGCACGACAACCAGAGCACCCGGAGAGGTGTCCGAGTGGTCTAAGGTGCAAGATTGGAAATCTTGTGTGGGGCAACCCACCGTGGGTTCGAATCCCACCCTCTCCGCACCGGCCTGAACAACCGGCACTTATGCCCCGAGCGACGGCTCTCTCGTAAACCCCGCCAGGACCGGAAGGTAGCAACGGTAGCGAGAGAACGGGTGCTCGGGGCGCTTTTATTGGTTCGACGCGCGCCCTGAGCGCGAGCGCGGCGGCTCAGCCGCGGTACTCGTCCTTGGCCCGCCGACGCGCCGCCAGCTCCTCGACCGAGCCGGCGCGGACGAACGGGTTGGTCGCCCGCTCGTCCGCCACCGTCGTCGGCGTGGTGCGGCCGGACAGCCGCGCCGCGCGCTCGGCGATCGCCCGGTTGTCGGGCTCGACCACGGCGGCGAACCGCAGGTTGGCCGCCGTGTACTCGTGCCCGAACCACAAGCGCGTGGCCGGCGGGAGCGCGGCGAGCTGCTGCAGGCTGGCGTGCATCTGCGCGGGTGTCCCTTCGAACAGGCGACCACAGCCGGCGGCGAACAGGGTGTCACCCGTGAACACGTCGTCGGGCTCGCCGCCGCTGCCGACGAGCCGCCAGGCGATCGCGCCGCGCGTGTGCCCCGGGATGTGCAGCCCGAGCAGCTTGCGCCCGACGAGCTCGCGGCCGGTGTCCTGCCACTCGTCGGTGGCCGCGTCGACGAACACGCTCTGCTCGGGGATCCGTCCGCGATCACTGGCGTGCCCGGCGACCCACACGTCGCCGTGCCCGCGCACGAGCTCGTCGATGCCGCCGACGTGATCGTGGTGATGGTGGGTGGCGAGGATCGCCCGCAGCCGTCCGCCGCTCGCCGCGATCGCCCGCGCCAGCGGCTCGGCCTCCGACGGATCGACCAGCCAGATCTCCCCGCTCTGCGCGTCGCGCAGGAGGTACGCATAGTTGTCACGCAGACAGGGGACCGGCTCGATCGTCAGCACGCGGACGTCTTAGCGGAGCCATCTTCGCGGCTCAAGCCTGCCTGTCCCCAGGGACATGTTACTTTGGCAAGGAGTGCGGCCGGGGTCGGGAGACCCGAGACGGCGTCACGGTTCGGCTCGGTCGACGAGCCGTGCATCGGCGCCTGGAAACTGACTCGAGCCAGGTGCTGACTTGTGCGACGGCAGCGAGCGTCGCTCACTGCCGTCGTCGTTCAGCGACTGCGACCGCCGCCGCCGCCGAAGCCACCGCCGCCGCCACGACCGCCGCCGCCTCCGCCGCCTCCGCTGAAGCCCCCACCGCCTCCGCCGCCGAAGCCTCCGCCTCCGCCGCCGCCTCCGCTGCTGAAGCTGCCGCGGCTGCCTCCGCCGCCGAAGCCTCCGCCGCCGCCGAAGCCGCCCCCGCTGCTGAAGCCGCCGCGGCTGCCTCCGCCGCTGAAGCCGCCGCCGCTGAAGGTCGAGCCGGTGCCGCGCGAGCCGCTGAAGCCCCCGCTCTCGCCGAACGAGCTGGTCGCGCTGCGCGGGCCGCCGCGGGAGCCCGAGGTCGCGGGCACGTAGGTCGCCTGCGACGAGGCGAAGCCGCCGCCCGTGCTAGGCCGGGCCGCACCGGCCGCCATCGTTCCGCGGTCACCGCCGCTCGAGCCCGGAGGCGCGTAGGTGGGGCGATAGGTCGCGTTCATGCCGCCCGAGCTCTTGGCGGCGCCGGCCGAGAGCGTGCTCGACCCCGGAGCCTGGTAGCCGCGCCCCCCGCCGCTCTCACCGCCGCCCGGTCGCGCTGCGCCGGACATCGGCATGCTCGGGTAGCTCGCACTCGCGCCGGTGACCGTACGCGTGCCGCCGGCCGTCCACGAACCTGGCCCTTTGGGCAGCTGGCTGGGTCGGGTGCTCGGCGCCGCCAGGTTGGACGACGCGGCTGCTCCACCCGGGCCGAGACCACCGCCTCGATTGTCGGACGCCGCGAGCCCGCGCCCGCCGCTGACGCCGCTACTCATGCCGCCTTGCGGCGCCGCGGTCAGGTTGGTCGGCCGACTCGACCCCGGAGCCAGGCCGCCGTTGTTGCCCCCCGCGTGACTGAGCTTGTTGCCGATCCCGCCCGAACCCGTCGGCCCGCCCTGCGACGCGTTCATCGTGTGCCGCGTACTGCCCGTCGGCCCGCCCTGGCTCGGCGTCGTGTGCCGCACCGAACCGGGGTCCTGCGGGTAGTAGTTGTAGTAATACGACGGCGGCATGCCCCAAGCGTGGTAGCCCCAGTGGCCCACGCCGCCCCAGTACCAGCCGTTGCCGTAGAAGCCCCAGCCGTACGAGTACGGGACCCACGGGTAGTAGTAATTCCACGCGTAGACCAGGGGGCTCGGCGGGCCCCAGTAGTAGACCCAGTTGTTGTAGAAGGGGCTGTAATAGACGAAGTTGCCGTTGATGTTGTAGTACCAACGATCGGACCACCACACCCGCGGGTAGGTCTCGATCGCCTCGGGGTACGTGTGCACGTACGTCACGACCTTGACCTGCTGCCCGTCGCTCAGCGTCTCGGTGCCGACCAGGCCCGGCGGGTTCTCGATGTTGGCCTCGGTCTGCGTCGCCGGGTCGACCGGCGCCTCGCCCGGGATCGCATAGCCGCTGGCCTGCGGCGCTCCGGTCGGCGTGGCATACGCCTGGCTCTGCACGTACACGGTCTCGTAGGCCGCCGGCGAAGCGGCCACGGTCCGCGGGATCTCGTCGGGGTGGACCACTCCCGCCCCGGTACCCCGCGCGCAACCGCCAGCAAACGAAAGCACGAGCGCCAGTGCGCTCACGGGACCGATCCAGGGACGCTTCTTCATGAGCTCGACTCCACCCGTGAAGGGTTGAGAACCTCGACGCCAAAGCCTAGCTTTTATTGGCTGACGGGGCCACGAAGGCGCGCCTTCTCCGCCGCGAGGCGCGAAGTCAGGACATGCGTGGGCCACGTCACGGGTTGTCTACCCCCGTTCTCGCTCCGACTCCCCCTCATCCGCCACCGCGGCAGCGTTGACGTGGGTGTGGCTCCAAACCTATGCTCGCAGGTGCGCTCATGAGTGCGGAAATTCACGTCCTCAAGTTCCTGACGGGCAAGTACAAGGGCGAAGAGTTTCCCCTCGATGCCGACAAGGACCACTACATCGTCGGCCGTAGCAGCGAATCGGACCTCGTGCTCGCCGACGACGCCGTGAGCCGCAAACACGCCCGCTTCTTCGCCGAACGCCAGCGCGTGTGGGTCCGCGATCTCGGCTCGCGCAACGGCGTGCTCGTCAATGGAAACGCCGTCCAACGCCACTGCCTCCGCGCCGGCGACCGCATCGCCATTGGCGGCAGCCTCATGAGCGTGGTCGTCGCCAAGCCGAGCCAGGTCGGCGCCGCCCCACGCGCGGGCGAGAAGAAGCACCGCGCCCCGGCGACGGTCGACTTCTCCAACCGCTCGATGACCGGGAGCATCGAGGAGATCCCGCTGGTCGACGTGCTCCAGTGGCTCGCCGCCAGCCGCAAGACCGGGACCCTCAACGTCCGCAACCTCGACACCGTGCAGACCGGCCGCGTGTACCTCCGCGACGGCTACGCGTTCTCGGCCACGATCGACAAGAGCGCCGCGGCGCTGCTGCCCGAGAAGGCGCTGATGCGCATGCTGGCGTGGAAGCGCGGGACGTTCGCGCTCGAGAACGCCGCCCCCGAGCAGGCTCCGGCCCAGGAGATCCGCAGCGCGATCGAACACATCCTGATGGAGTCGGCCCGCCAGCAGGACGAGATCTTGCACCTGGCCGAAAAGACACCCGTGCCGACCTACGGCGCCGAGGTGTCGCTGGTCACGCCGTCGCCCGTCCGCTGGCACACGCTGCCGCCCGAGCAGCTCGACGTCGTGCAAGACCTCGCCGAGGGCAAGACCTGGTCGTTCATCCTCGACTCCTACCCGCAGGACGACCTCGCACTCACGCGCCTCATCGTCGAGCTGCGCAAGAAGCGAGTCGTCGAGTACTCGTAGAGTTGGCGGCGAGAGCGGGCGCGGGGCGCGGAGAACTCGAGAGGGAGGTCGAGGGGCGGCGCAGTGGGGCCCTCGCGACGGCGGGCTCCCTCCCACTTTACGTGCTCGGCGCCGTCGCTGCGATGACGGTCGACTGCGATGTCGCGAGCATCACGCGTGCGCAGGACTATGCACCTGCGCGCGGTAAAGTGGGCTCCGTCCCGCCTGCGTCCCACTGCGCCGCCCCTCGCCCTCCCGCGACGATCGTGGCGAGCCCCGCGCTTCTCCTCGCGCCGATCGACTCGTTGAAGCAAATCGGCGGCACGACGACATCTCTCTGGCGATGCTGCGCACGAGTCACTGTCGACAGCCGCTCATGCCCGGCAAGTGACTCGTTGAAGCAAACCGGCAGCGCGACGAGCCCACGCCGGTCGACTCGTTGAAGCAACTCGGCGATGCCACGATCTCGCCTGGCGTGGGCGAGGGCCGCGTCAGCGCTTCTTCTGCTCGAGGCTCGTGCGGATGTCTTGCTCGATCTTGCCGATGCACTCCGGCTTGTAGCTGCGATACGAGCCGCGGATCGTGCCCTTGTCGTCGACCACGAACGAGAACGGGAAGTTGGGGCTGTCGTACTTCTTGGCAAGCTCCTCGCCGCCGAGGACGAGCTTGGCGGAGATCTTCCGCTCCTTGGCGAACTCCAGCACCTTCTCCGGCTCGGTGTCGGTGGCGACGGCGACGAGCACCGCGCCCTGCTTCTTGTAGTGACGGATCAGCCGGTCGAACTCGGGCAGCTCCTTGAGGCAGGGCTTACACCACGTGCCCCAGAAGTTGAGCAGCACGACCTTGCCGCGCAGGCTCGCCATGCTGATGTCCTTGCCGTCGGCCGTCTTGAGCGCGAACGGCAGCGCGTTGGTGCCCACGCCCGCGTCGCGCCCGCACGAGTCGTCGACCTTGGCGTGCAGCGGCGCCGGCAGGGCAGCCACGCTCGCGGCCTTGGGGTCACTGCCCGGCGCGGCCGGCTCGCTGCTCGGCGTGGGCTCGGCGGCCGCCACCACGTCGCCGGGCGGCGTGCTCTCGGGCGTCTCCGTCGCGGCCTCGGTCGACGCGCCCGCGTCGGTCGCGGGCGCCTCGACCGGCGGCGCTTCCGGCTCCGGTGCCGCCGTCGACTCGGGCGCCTCGCTCGCATCACGCTTGCATGCGGGCGCCAGCAGCGAGATGGTGATCAGGACATGTAGTTTAGGACATTGCTTGAAGGTCATGTTGCTTCGGACTCCAGCGAGCGGGAGATCGCGCGCCACACCTCGCGCAGCTCGTCCGGGCCGGCGCGGTACGGCAGGAGCAGGCGGATCGTGTGCCCGCCGCAGACGGTGACGAGGATGCCGTGGTCGCGCATCATGCGGTCGCCGACGGCGGCGGCGATCTGCTCGCCGGGGCGCCCGACCTGCACGCCGATCATCGCCCCGTGGCCGCGGATCTCGTGGACCCGCGCGCACGGCTCCTCGCGCGCGATCGCCTGCAGCGTCGGCAGCTGCGCGGCGGCGGCGGCGAGCAAGCCCTCTCGCTCGAGGATGTCGATGCTGGCGAGGCCGGCGGCGCACGCGAGCGGGTTGCCGCCGAAGGTGGTGCCGTGGGTGCCCTTGCCCATCGCCTGCGCGAGGTCGCCGCGCGCGAGGCAGACGCCGATCGGGAACCCGCCGCCGAGCGCCTTGGCGATCCACATCAGGTCCGGCGCGAGCGACTTGTCGTCGCCGACGATGTGCGCCCAGGCCGACCACGAACCGGTGCGACCGAAGCCGCTCTGGACCTCGTCGGCGCCGACCAGCGCCCCGTGCTCGCGGCACAGGCGATGGAGGCCGACCAGGAACTCGCGCGTGGCCGGGTAGACGCCCGCCTCGCCCTGCACCGGCTCGATGAACACGGCGGCGATGTCCGCGCCGCGCTCGGCGAAGGCCTCACGCAGCGCGGCGAGGTCGCCGAACGGCAGCCGCAACACCCGCGCGGTGGCGAACGGCGCCGCGGGCTCGGTCTCGCCGAGGCAGCGCACGTAAGGGTGGCGGTACGCGGTGTTGGCGGTGCACGCGAGCGCGCCGAGCGAGCGCCCGTGGAAGGCCCGCTCGAACGCGACGATCGTGTTGCGACCGGTCGCCCGCAGCGCGAGCTTGATCGCCGCCTCGGTGGTCTCGGTGCCGGTGGTGGCGATGAACGCCCGCGCGTCGACCACCGGCATGCGCGCGACGATCGCCGCCGCGAACTGCCGCTGCGGCTCGGTGCTGAACGAGTTGGCGGCGGCGCTCAGGCGCTGCATCTGCGCGGTCAAGGCCGCGACCCACCGCGGGTGCGCGTGCCCGAGCGGCGCACAGCCGACGCCGTTCACCGCGTCGAGGTACACCCGCCCTGCGCTGTCACGCACGCGCAGCGAGCCGCGCTCGTCGGGCACCGCCGCGTCGAGGACGAGGTCGCGGAGCGCGTAGGTCGGCCACCGAAGCTCTTGCATGGGGTGAGCTATGGCAGCCCGGACGCGCCGGTGCAAGCGTCCTAGAACGTGAGCTCGACGGCGGAGCCGAGCCAGCGCAGGCCGGCGCGCGTCGAGACCGGAGGACGGCGCGCCCGCTCGCGGCGCAGCACGATGCCGAGCGCGAGGGCTGCGACCCCGACGGCCGCCGACACGGCGATCGCCACGTTGGTCGCCTTCTGGAGCGACCAGAACGTGCGGTACAGCCCCTCCTTTTCGCCCTCCTCGCAGACGACGCCCTCGCAACCGGCCCGCGCGCGGTCGCGGGCCACGAGCACGCGCGACCCGAGGATCGCCACCGTCGCCCCGCCGGCGAGCGCCAGCGACGTCGTGGTCCAGAACCCCGCGCGCAGGCCCTTGAGCCGCGACTCGCCGGGCGCCACCGCGGTTCCGGGCGCCTTGGGCGGCCCCGCGGGCCGCACCTCGGGGCGCACGAAGCCCGGGAACACGATCGTCACCGTCCCGCCGGCGCGCACGTCGGCGCGCACGTTCTTGCGCTGACCGGGAGCCTCGCCGACGAACTCGACCTCGAGCGAACCGGGCAGCGTGAGCCGCGGGAAGGCGGCCTTGTCGACCACCTCGCCGTTGATGCGGATCTCCTTGATCGCCTCGGGGCTGTCGACCTGCAGCAGCACCTCGCCGAGCCGCTCGCGCAGCTGTTCGCTGCGCTCGAGCGCGGTGGCCCGGTGTTGGTCCTGGGTCTCGGCGCGCCCCAGGTAGTCGCGATAGGCCTCCAGCGCTCCCACCAGGTCGCTGGCGCGGTCGAGCGACAGCGCCTTGTTGTAGGCGGCGTTGATCGACCACGCCGCCTCGAGCGAGCGTGAGAACGCCTCAGCCGCCTCGGCGTAGCGGCGCTCGTTGTAGTGCTGCTTGCCCTCGCGAAAGTGCACCAGCGCGGCCGCCTGATCGGGCACGGCCTGCGGCGCCTCCGACGACGGCGGCGTCGCGACCTCCGGCGGTGGCTCGGGCGCCTCTGTCGCCGCGGGGGGCTCCATCGCGGCCTCGCGCGGCGCCTGGGCCTGCACGGCCGCGGGCATCAACGCGAGGTCGGCGGCGCAGAGCAGGGCCACGGCTCCGCGCCCTCGCCGGCCGGCTCGCCTCATCCGCCACCCTTGGCCACGACCGGGTTGAAGACGGGCTCGTCCTTGAGCTCGCTCTCCTCGCCCTTGTCGTCCTTGCCCTCGGCCGGCGCGGCCGGCTCGCTCGTGCTCGGGGTCTTCGGCGGCTTCTTCTTCGGCTGGCTCGTGATCGTGTTGATCGTCGGCGGCGGGGTCGCCGGCTTCGGCGCCTCGGGTTGCAGCAGGACGATGATGTTCTCGTTGTTCATCGGGATCAGGTTGCGCTTGCTCGGCTTGTAGCCGGCGTGCGTCACCGTCACCTGCAGCCGCGCCTGATCGTCGTACGGCACCACCACGCGCAGCGGCGTCACCTGACCCTCGAGCTGGGGCGCGAGCGCGGCCAGCATCTCCGCGGGACCTTGATGGACCGTGACCGTCGCCCCGACCGGATCGGTCTCGAAGTTCCACACCACCGTCGCCGGCCGCGTCGGCTGTGGTTGTGGTTGCGCTTGCGGCGGTGGCGTCGGCACCGTCGTCGCCGGCGGCTCGCCGGCGGGCGTCGTCGCCCCCGGCAGCACGAACAGCAGCAGCACCGCCGCCACGCCGGCGCCGACCAGCGGCAGCGACAACCACAGCGCCCACGGCCGGCGCCGCACGACCGCCAGCCGATCTGTCGGCGAGGACATGTCGTCGGGGACAGGCGACAGCACGCGCGGATCGGCCAGCACGCGGGTCTGGGTCTGCTCGTCGCGGGCCGCGAGCGCCGGCATCTCGGCGGCCGGCAGCGGCGCCGAGCCGATGTGCAGCGGCCGCGCGCGCCCGTCGCCGCGCGAGGCCCCGCGGATCGCCGCCATGCGGTACTTCGCCTGCTCGGAGAAGTGGTGCCGCATGATCGCCCCCAGCGCGCGCCGCGGCTCGCTGGTGTCGCCGCTCTCGCGCAGCAGGGCGCGGATGTCGGCCAGCATCGCCTCGGCGCTCGGGTAGCGCTCCTCGGGCGTCGGCGCCAGCGCCCGCCGCAGCAGCGCCTCGACCCCCGGCGGCAGGTCGGGTCGCAGCTCCCGCAGGGGCGGCACCTCGCAGCGCATCACGCTCTCGAGCGTCTCGGCGTCGCTGTCGCCGGCGAACAGGCGCCGGCCGGTCAGCATCTCCCAGAAGATCACGCCGAGCGCGAACAGGTCGGTGCCGGCCGACAGCGGCTTGCCGCGCGCCTGCTCCGGCGCCATGTAGGCCAGCTTGCCGCGGAGGTGGCCGGTGTGATTGCTGTTGCGGAGGCCGGTCGCCTTGACGAGGCCGAAGTCGACGATCTTGGTCCAGCCGTCGAAGTTGACGATCAGGTTCTGCGGCGACATGTCGCGATGGACGAGACCGTAGGGCCGGCCGTCGGGGTCGCGCAGGCCGTGGACCGCGACCAGGCCCTCGCACGCGTCGGCGAGGATCTGCAGGGCCACGGCCAGCGGCAGCCGGTCGTCGGTGGGACGCAGCTGGCGCAGCAGCGCCGACAGCGTCTCGCCGTCGATGTACTCGAGGACCATGAAGTAGAAGCCGGAGTCCTCGCCGAGGTCGAGGATGCCGGCGACGTGCGGGCTGTGGATCCGCGCCGCGATCTTGGCCTCGTCGAGGAACATCCCGACGAACTCGGGCTCGGCGGCGAGGTGCTGATGAATCACCTTGATGGCGACCACGCGCTCGAAACCTGCGCTGCCCGTGGCGCGTCCCAGGTACACCGTCGCCATGCCCCCGTGGCCAAGTCGCTGCACGACCTCGTAACGGCCGATCCGCTGCAGCGCGTGCAGCGAACCGCTCCCCTCGCCGGGAGGCGAGGGCGCGACGTCGGCGTTGCCGCGCGGCAACACTTTCGTCTCGGGTTCGAGCTCCATGGTGCGGACCGACTCGGGCACGGTGCGAACACCCCCGAACAGGGCGATGGTGGCACGATACGTCAATCCCCGGGTGTGATCACGTGCGCGGTCCCCAGCCCTCGCTCACCGCAGATGCAGTGAACGGCGAGTCCGACGAAGCCCGCATTCCACGCAACCCTTGGAACCTCGACGTTCGCCGGCGATAGTGCGACCACGAAGCTCGTGCACGTCATGCTCCTCGCGGTGTGAACTGACGAAGCGGATCCTCCTCATCGGAGGAAGGTCAGATTTCGCACCTGTTCACGACGGCGATTTTTCTGTATTCCAGTTCACCGTGCCGGGCTCCCGGCCGCGGGCACCCACCGAAGTTGCCCTTGCTTGTGAGCCCACGGCTAGGTTAAAATAGCTGAGGAGATCTCCGAGATCTCTCCGAAGCCAGAAAATATCTGTGATCCACCATGTCCGCCCTCGACTGATCCACCATCGAGATCGGGCCTCACGGAGACACAGTTTTGCTAGCAATCTCGCACACTTGAATCTCGCAGCAGCGGTCTCTACCAGGCTGCGCCCATCGCGCATCCTAGGGCAGTGTGGAATGGCCCTTGCGTGCGGAGAGCGCTTGACGTAGAGGCTGGAGAGCAGGAGCCACCAGGCGAAGGGAGGACAGCATGGCGAAGCGACAGACCCGCAGGAGCATCTCGGTCAAGGGCATCACCTATCAGCGGCTCAAGGACTATTGCGAGTCCACCGGCCTCAGCGTGAGCGGCTATCTCGAAGAAATTATTGCAGAAAAGTTGGATGCGGCCGGCGTGCCGGTACCCACCGTCGTCAAGCCCCGCCCGACGGCCAAGTTGATCGAGAACGAGGACATCGTCTCGCAACACTTCACTTTCTAGCTCCGCGCGGTCCCTTCCTGTCGCTCCTTGCTCGAGCACGCGCGACGACCCCTTCGCGCGGCGCCGCCCTCGCCTCCCCTGCGATCGCGACACCTTCGCGCATCTCCGCCGGCCCGCGCGCAGGTCTGTCGGCCGGCGAACTGAGGCGGTAGTCTCGCCGGCGCATGACGAAGAAGTATCTGCGGGCGGCCCGTACGCGGTTCTCCCGCCGACGCGCGCTGCAGGCGATCGGCGCCCTCGTGGGCTCCACCGCTCTCGGCTGCAGTGACGACGGCGGGCAGACGCAGACCACCGACAGCCCGACCACGGGCACGGACCCGACCACCGGCGACGCTTCGACCACCACGAGCTCGAGCACGACCGACGTGCCGACGACCTCGGGCGGCAGCGAAGGCGCCACTGGCACGACGAGCACCACGGGCGACGACAGCTCGACCTCGGAGGCCGAGAGCACCACCACGGAGTCGCCGGTCGACGAGTGCGCCGCCAGCGATCTCACACCGGAGGAGCTGCTCGCGGGCATCGAGCACGTCGTCGTGCTGGTGATGGAGAACCGCTCGTTCGACCACTACTTCGGGGCGCTCAAGTTCCTCGAGGGCAGGACGGTCGACGGGCTCGACGGCGACGAGTGGAACCCGAGCGTCGGCCTCGGCGACGTCAGCGTCTTCAAGCTGGACGAGTTCCAGCCGGCCGACCCGCCGCACGAGTGGGACGAGTGCCACACCCAGTTCAACCTCGGCGAGAACAACGGGTTCGTGTTCGAGAACGAGAAGAAGAACCCGGGCTTCGCCGAGCAGGTCATGGGCTACCACGTGCGCGAGCAGATCCCGGTGCTGTACGGGCTCGCCGACAACTTCGCCCTGTGCGACCGCTGGTTCTGTTCGGTCATGGGCCCGACCTGGCCGAACCGCTACTACGTGCACGCCTGCAGCTCCGACGGCGGCAAGACCAACTTCCCCTCGCCGTTCATCGACACGCTGTGGCACGCCTGCAACGACGCCGGCATCACCAGCCGGATCTACTTCACCGACGTCCCGTGGGTCGCGGGCGCCTTCCCGCTGATCCCGACGGTGTGGGGCAAGCTGGCCGACGGCGTCGGCGGCTTCAGCCTCGACGCGCTGACGAACCCCAACAACCTCGACCGCTTCTTCGCCGACGCGGCCGCCGGCCTGCTGCCCAACTTCACCGTCATCGACCCCGGCTTCACCTCCAACGACGACCACCCCGACCACGACATCCAGCTCGGCCAGATCTTGATCGGCTCGATCTACAAGGCCCTGGCCGAGGGCCCCGGGTGGGGCAAGACCCTGTTCATCATCACGTACGACGAGCACGGCGGCTTCTACGACCACGTCCCGCCGCCCCAGACCGTCGACGACGAGGCGGAGTTCAGGCAGATGGGCTTCCGCGTGCCCTCGCTCGTCATCGGCCCGCACGTCCGCCGCGGCTGCACCGTCAGCACCCAGTTCGAGCACTGCTCGATCGGCGCCACGCTCATGCGCCGGTTCGGCCTCGCCCCGCTCAACGAGCGCATGGCGACCGCCAACGACGTCTCGTCGTGCATCAACCCCGCGTACCTGAGCGACCCGCAGCCGGCCCCGCCGATCCCGCTGGTCGACGTCTCGATCGACCGGATCACCGCCCGCGTCGGCCGCTCCACCAGCCAGCACGAGCTGTTCGAGCGCCTCGGCGTGACCCTCGACGAGGAGTTCCGCGCCAAGACCATGGCCGCCACGATCCGCCTGCTCAAGCACGCGGAGCGCCTCGGCGTCGCCCGCCTCCGCCCCTAGACAGGCGGCTCTCCGCATGCCTCTCGGGACATCTTACATGCCCCTTCGGACACAATCAAAGCTCGCGCCAGCCGCCGCGCCGGCGCATCTCGAACGCGCCGAAGCGGATGTCCAGCACCAGCTCGGCCGCGGTGTACGGGAACCACGCCTGCATCGTCACGCCGACGCGACGTGTCCCGAAGCGCAGGTGTAGCCCGCCGGCGAACCGGTCGCGCACGGTGAACGCCGCGCCGGCGTCGAGGTCCTCGGGGGTGAGCAGCGTCAGCGCCTCGCGGCCGCGGGCCCAGCCGATGTCGAAGCCGCCGGTGAGCCACGCCTGCGACAGGCTCACGCTCGCCATCAGGTAGTGCGCCCGCCGCTGGAACTCGATCGTCATCGGGTCGCCGTCGTCGCGCGTCGGCGGGTACAGCACCTGTTGATAGAACGCCCCGACCTCGAGCAGGCGGCCGCGGTAGAACGCCACCGCCGCCTTCGGCGACCAGCCCGGCCTCACCTGTCCCGGAAGCCAGTGTGCCGTCGCGCCGATGGTCACGTGGTCGAGCAGGCCCAGCTGCAGCTCGAGGCGATAAATCTCCGGCAGACCGAGGCCGACGCCGACCGCGAGCACGCCGTGATCGAGGTAGCGGACCGAGCGCGCCACCGGTCGAGTGAGGTACCGCCGCAGCGCGTCGCGTGCCGATCGCCGCGGCTGCGTCTCGTTCGCCGGTGTTTGCGGAACCTCAAGTCGCTGTAGCGTCGACTTCGGCGGAGCGACCGTCACGCTGCCGAGCGCAGGTGCCGGCGCCGGATCGGACTCCGGCGCGGGCGAGGCGACGAGCATCGAGGCCGCGATGACGAGCGTGAGCGACAACCTCCGGCATTGAAGCGCAAACCGTGAGGATGCTCAACCTTTCGCGGCCTGCACCCCTCCCGCATACTCGAAGCAACGAGCCCACGTATGACCAAGAAGCCACTCTCTCGCGCCATTCACATCGTCGCGGCCAAGCGCACGCCCTTCGGCACCTTCGGCGGCGCGCTGAAGGACTTCACCGCGACCGACCTCGCCGTGGTCGCCGCCAAGGCCGCGCTGCAGGCCGGCGGCGTCAGCCCCGAGGTCGTCGACACCGTGGTGTTCGGCAACGTCGCCCAGACCTCGGCCGACGCGATCTACCTCGCGCGCCACGTCGGCCTCAAGAGCGGCGTCCCGATCCCGGTCCCGGCGCTCACGGTCAACCGTCTGTGCGGCTCGGGCTTCCAGGCGATCGTCAGCGGCGCGCACGACATCCTCGTCGGTGACGCCGAGATCGCGCTCGTCGGCGGCTCCGAGAGCATGAGCCAGGCGCCGCACGTCGGCCGCGGCCTGCGGTGGGGCGCGCGCCTCGGCGTCGACCTCAAGCTCGAGGACAGCCTGTGGACCTCGCTGACCGACCCGTACGCCGGCTGCTCGATGGCGATGACCGCCGAGAACCTGGCCGAGAAGTACGGCATCAGCCGCCAGGACTGCGACGCCTACGGCCTGCGCAGCCAGCAGACCTGGGCCGCCGCGCAGGACGCCGGCCGCTTCACCGCCGAGCTCGCGCCGGTCGAGATCAAGTCGAAGAAGGGCGCGACGCAGTTCGCCGTCGACGAGCACCCGCGCCGCGACGCCAACCTCGACACGATGGCCAAGCTCCCGGCCTCCTTCAAGAAGGACGGCGTCGTCACCGCCGGCAACGCCTCGGGCATCTGCGACGGCGGCGCCGCGCTCGTGCTCGCCAGCGAGGAGGCCGTCAAGCGCCACAACCTCACCTCGCTCGCGCGCATCGTCCAGTGGCACGTCGCCGGCGTCGAGCCGACGATCATGGGCATCGGCCCCGTCCCCGCCATCCGCGGCGCCCTCGCCCGCGCCGGCCTCGCCCAGGCCGACGTCGACCTGTTCGAGATCAACGAGGCCTTCGCCGCCCAGTACCTCGCCTGCGAGAAGGAGCTCGGCCTCGACCGCGACAAGACCAACGTCGACGGCGGCGCCATCGCCCTCGGCCACCCGCTCGGCGCCTCGGGCGCCCGCATCACCGCCCACCTCGTCCACGAGCTCGGCCGCCGCTCCGGTCGCCACGCCATCGGCGCCGCCTGCATCGGCGGCGGCCAGGGCATCGCCCTCGTGCTCGAGCGCTCCTGAGCGCATGTCCCTGGGGACATGTCTACGGGGGCATAAACGAAAGGCCCTGTCCGATCGGACAGGGCCTTTCGCGCACTCAGGCGAACCACCGTTCGCCGGCCATGTAGGTGCGACCCACGCACCAGGCAGACGGGAAATCCCTCAGGCCGCCAGGTAGACCTGGACGCCGACGAGGACCCCGAGGCCGAGCAAGATCAGCAGCGGCAGCCGCGTCTCGAGCCCGGAGCGGTCCTCGACGTCGTCGAGCGGACGCGTCCGTAGCGGGCCGGTGCGGACCTGGCGACGCGCCACCAGCACGTCGACCACCTCGCGACCAGGCTCGACCGTCGCCGCCACGCGACGCACCGACCGACCCGTATCGCCCGCCAGCTGCACTCTTCTGTGATGCCCCCGATCCGCCGCCGCCGCAAGTTCGCGGCAGGACCGCCGCGCCTGACGCCTGCGTGCGGCCGCGGCGGCCCCCTCACCGGCTCGGCGGCTGACCCACCGCGTCGATCGCGTGCCTGAAGACGGCCGCAAGCCTCGCAGCACGCTCGCGGACCTCCTCCTCGGTGACGCCCACGAGCGCGCCGATCATCGCCGCGCCGGCCGCCCCCGCCCGCGCGCAGGGGAGCGCGTCGTCGGCTCCGAGGCCGCCGATCGCGACCACGGGATGTGGGGAGATCTCGCATGCCTCCCGCAGCCCGTCGAAGCCCACGGCGGGCTCCTGCGCGGCTTTCGAGGCCGTGCGACGGATCGGCCCGAAGCCGATGTAGTCGACGTGAAGCGCCGCCGCGCGCTCGACCTGAACACGGTTGTGGGTCGACAGCCCGATCAAGAAGCCCCGCGGCGCCGCGGCCCGCAGCTCGGCCAGCAGCGCCGACCAGTCCCGGTCACCTGTCCGCTGCGCCATGTCCTCTTGACCCAAGTGGACCCCGTCGGCGCCCATCGCCGCCTCGACGTCGTCGTCGACGATCAGCAGCCCGCCCGCCGCCCGCACCACCGGCGCCAGCTCACGGACCAGCCGGACGCGCTCACCCGGATCGGCCCGCTTGGCCCGGAGCTGCACGATCGTGGGGGACCCCTCCGGGCCGATCTCCGTGACCCCGACCAGCCCGCGCGCCGCCGTCACGGGGTCGAGCCCGCCCGCGTGCGGAACATCGAGGATCGCGTACAGACCTCGCCACACCGGAAGTCGCGCCCGCATCTCGCCGGCTTAGCACCTCCCGCTCGCGCCGCACAAGCCCGCGACGTCCGGCCTCACCGGTCGCCCGCGCGGCCGTACTCTTGTCGTGAGGCACCATGACCGACCTCTTCGCCGCGCGCGCCCAGATGGCGATGTCGCTGGCCTTCCACATCCTCTTCGCCGTCGTCGGCATGGCGATGCCGCTGCTCATGGTGATCGCCGAGCGGCTGCACCAGCGCCGCGGCGACGCGGTCTACCGCGAGCTCGCCGAGCGCTGGTCCAAGGGCACCGCGATCATGTTCGCCGTCGGCGCCGTGTCCGGCACGGTGCTGTCGTTCGAGCTCGGGCTGTTGTGGCCGCACTTCATGGCCTTCGCCGGCCCGATCATCGGCATGCCGTTCTCGCTCGAGGGCTTCGCGTTCTTCCTCGAGGCGATCTTCCTCGGCATCTTCCTCTACGGCCGCGACCGCGTGCCTCCGCTCGCGCACCTGCTCGCGGGCGTCATGGTCCTGGCCTCGGGGACAGCCAGCGCCGTGTTCGTCCTGTGCGCCAACGCGTGGATGAACACCCCGACCGGCTACACCCTCGGCGCCGGCGGCGAGGTCGTCGACGTCGACCCGTTCGCCGCCATGTGGAACCCCGCCTCGCTCAGCGAGGTGCTGCACATGACCTCCGCCGCCTTCGCCGCCGTCGGCTTCGCCGTCGCGGGCATCCACGCCGCCATGCTGCTGCGCGGCGGCCGACGCGAGCTGCACCGCCCGGCCCTGCGGATCGCCCTCACCGTCGGCGCCGTGTTCGCGCTGCTGCAGCCGATCACCGGCGACCTCGCCGCCAAGCACGTCGCCGAGCACCAGCCGATCAAGCTCGCCGCGATGGAGGCCCACTTCGACAGCGAGCGCGGCGCGCCGTTCCGGATCTTCGGCTGGCCCGACGAACAGGCCGAGGAGACCCGCTACGCGATCGAGGTCCCCTACGTCCTCAGCTTCCTCGCCCACGGCGACCCGCACGCCGAGGTGAAGGGCCTCAAGGAGTTCCCGCGCGAGCAGCGGCCGCCGGTCGCGGTCGTCCACGTCGCGTTCCAGATCATGGTCGGCTGCGGCCTCGTCATGATCGCCGTCGCCAGCCTCGGCGCCGCCTTCGCCGCGCGCCGCCGCGCCCTGCCCGACTGGTACCTGCGCCTGCTCGTCGTCAGCGCCCCGCTCGGCGTCATCGCCATCGAGGCCGGCTGGACCGTCACCGAGGTCGGCCGCCAGCCGTGGGTCATCCAGGGCGTCCTGCGCACCGCCGACGCCGTCACCCCCATGCCGCACCTCGTCGTCCCCTTCGCCGCCTTCACCGCGCTCTACGTCGTCCTCGGCGTCACCGTGCTCGTCCTGCTGCGGCGCGTCGTGTTCGCCGCCGAGGTCCCGGCGCATGTCCCTGTGGGCATGTCCTCGGAGACATCCCGGGAGGTGGCCCGATGACTCCCGGCGCCCTCTCGCGCCTGTCCTCCGCGACATGTGATTCGGAGGCCCGATGACGCCCGACCTGATGATCGCCGGCGTGATGCTGGTCGCGCTGATCCTCTACACCCTGACCGGCGGCGCCGACTTCGGCGGCGGCGTGTGGGAGCTGCTGGCCGGCGGCCCGCGCAAGGACGCCCAGCGGCGCCTCATCGACGTCTCGATCCAGCCGATCTGGGAGGCCAACCACGTGTGGCTGATCCTCCTGATCGTCCTCCTCTTCGTCTGCTTCCCCGCCGCCTTCGCGGCCGTCTGCACCGCCCTGCATGTCCCGCTCGCGCTCATGCTCGTCGGCATCGTCCTGCGCGGCTCGGCCTTCGTGTTCAGCCACTACGACCCGCTCCACGGGCGCGGCGCGCTGCGCTGGGGCGGCGTGTTCGCGCTCGCCAGCCTCGTCACGCCGGTCACCCTCGGCATCGTCCTCGGCGCGCTCGGCAGCGGCTTCGAGGTCGACCCGCGCACCGGCTTCGTCGCCACCGACTTCGTGTCGCAGTGGCTGGCGCCCTACCCGTTCGCCGTCGGCCTGTTCACCCTGGCGCTGTTCGCCTTCCTCGCCGCCGTCTACCTCGTGTGCGAGGCCGACGACCCCCTGCTGCGCGCCGACTTCCGCGCCCGCGCGCTCGCCTCGGCGGCGGTCGTGGGCGCCTCCGCGCTGCTGGCCTTCCTCGTCGCCCCGCCCGCGATCCGACATGACCTTTCGGCCAGCTCGTGGGCCACCCCGCTGCACCTCGCCACCGGCCTGGCCGCCGTCGCCGCGATCGTCGCCCTGTGGACCCGCCGCGACCGCCTGGCCCGCGCGTGCGCGATGGCGCAGGTGACGCTGATCGTGGTCGGCTGGGCCGTCGCGCAGTACCCCTACCTCGCCCATCCCGGCTACACGATCGCCGGTACGGCCGCGCCGGTCTCGGTGCTCACGCCGCTCCTCGTCGCCCTCGCACTCGGCGGCCTCGTCCTGTTCCCCTCGCTCGCGTACTTGTTCGTGGTGTTCAAGCGTCGGCGCGCCGCGTGAGCTTCGTTCGGGGGGCGCGGACTCGCGCGAGGTCGACCGGCTGCTACTCTTCGCCGCCATGGCAGCCAAGGCCCGCAACCGCGCCCGCGGTCAATCCGTCCCCGTCAACGAGCCCGGCATCGAGTGGGACCTGGCGAGCGCGGTCAAGCCGACGATCGCCGCCGATCGCCCGTTCCGCCTCGTCACCCAGTTCGAGCCCGCGGGGGGCCAGCCGGCGGCGATCAAGCAGCTCGTCGAGGGCGTCCAGCGCGGCGACAAGTACCAGCACCTGCTCGGCATCACCGGCTCCGGCAAGACCTTCACGATCGCCAACGTCATCGCCCAGGTCCAGCGGCCGACGCTGATCCTCGCCCACAACAAGACCCTCGCGGCCCAGCTCTACGGCGAGTTCAAGGCGCTGTTCCCCGACAACGCCGTCGAGTACTTCGTCTCCTACTACGACTACTACCAGCCCGAGGCGTACCTGCCGTCGACCGACACCTTCATCGAGAAGGACTCGATGATCAACGAGCAGATCGACCGCCTGCGCCACGCGGCCACCTACTCGCTGCTCAGCCGGCGCGACGTCATCATCATCGCCAGCGTCTCGTGCATCTACGGCATCGGCGCGGCCGAGGCCTACTACGGCATGGTCGCCACCCTGTCGGTCGGCGAGAGCCTCGACCGCGACCAGCTGCTGCGCCGCCTGGTCGAGATGCAGTACGAGCGCAACGACATCGACTTCCACCGCGGCACCTTCCGCGTGCGCGGCGACGTCGTCGAGGTGTTCCCCGCCTACGAGGACGAGAAGGCGATCCGCATCGAGTTCTTCGGCGACGAGGTCGAGGCGATCCGCGAGGTCGACGCGCTGCGCGGGGCGGTGCGCGGCACCATGCAGCGCGTCACCATCTTCCCCGCCAGCCACTACGTCACCCCCGCCTCGCAGCTGCGCAAGGCGATCAACGGCATCAAGCTCGAGCTGCACGACCGCCTCGTCGAGCTCAAGGAGAAGATCCGCCTGGTCGAGGCACAGCGGCTCGAGCAGCGCACCATGTTCGATCTCGAGATGCTCGAGGAGATGGGCTTCTGCTCCGGCATCGAGAACTACTCGCGCCACCTCACCATGCGCAAGGTCGGCGAGCCGCCGCCGACGCTCATCGACTACTTCGCGCCCGACTTCCTCACCATCGTCGACGAGTCGCACCAGACCATCCCGCAGGTCGGGGCGATGTACAACGGCGACCGCAGCCGCAAGACCACGCTGGTCGAGCACGGCTTCCGCCTGCCCTCGGCGCTCGACAACCGCCCGCTCAAGTTCGACGAGTGGGAGAGCCGGCTCCACCAGGTCATCTTCATGAGCGCGACCCCGGCGGAGTACGAGCTGCGCAAGACCGAGGGCGTGGTGGTCGAGCAGATCATCCGCCCGACCGGCCTGCTCGACCCCGAGATCCACGTGCGCCCGATCGCCGGCCAGGTCGACGAGCTGCTGGCGGAGATCCGCGCCCGCATCGCCAAGAACGAGCGCGTCCTCGTGACCACGCTGACCAAGCGCATGGCCGAGGACCTCACCGAGTACTACGGCGACCTCGGCCTGCGCGTCCGCTACCTCCACTCCGACGTCGAGACGCTCGAGCGCGTCGAGATCCTCCGCGGCCTGCGGCGCGGCGAGTTCGACGTCCTGGTCGGCATCAACCTCCTGCGTGAGGGCCTCGACCTGCCCGAGGTCAGCCTCGTGGCGATCCTCGACGCCGACAAAGAAGGCTTCCTCCGCGAGTACAAGAGCCTGATCCAGACCTGCGGCCGCGCGGCCCGCAACCTCCACGGCACGGTGCTCATGTTCGCCGACCGCATGACCGACAGCATGCGCGCGTGCATCGAGGAGACCACCCGCCGCCGCGAGGTCCAGGCCGCCTACAACCAGGAGCACGGGATCGTCCCGCGCAGCACCCACGCCGCCATCAACCCGCTCGAGGCCGACGCCAAGCCCGAGGCGGCGCCGGCCCGCGGCAAGCAGGCCAAGGCGCCCGCCAACGAGCTGCCGGTCGGCCTCGGCCCGCTGACCGACGCCGAGCTGCTGCCGGGCGAGCTCGACGCGCGGATCGGCGAGCTGCGCGCGCAGATGGTCGACCTCGCCAAGGCCCTGCGCTACGAGGAGGCGGCCCGGGTCCGCGACCGGATCCGCGTGCTCGAGGCGCGCCGCCTCGAGTTCGTCGATGCATGACCTTCACGACATGTCCGAAGAGACCTACGACATCGCGCGCGAGCAGTACGAGCGCCGCTACATGGCGGCGCTCGCCCAGCGGATCCGGGCGATCCGCGAGGAGCGCGGGCTGACCCAGCAGTCGGTCGCGCGCGCCGCCGGCATCGCCTCCGACATGGTCTCGCGGCTCGAGAACGGCCACTACACCAGCCCGGGCCTGCGCACCCTGCTGCGGATCGCCGACGGCATGGGCGTGCCGCTGGCGCTGCTGCTGCCCGAGCTGCCCGGCCCCGCGGCCTCGCCCGAGAGCACCCTGCTCTCGCTGCTCAACTCGGTGGCCCAGCGCGCCCAGCCGCACGAGCTCGAGCTGCTGCTCGACCTCGCCAGGGTCGTCATCGGCCGCGACCGCCCGTGAGCACAAACAAAGAGCGCTCGCCGGTGACGCCGAGCGCTCTCGTGACCGCTGCGGGCCGATCAGAACTTGAAGCCGACGCCGTTGGCGGTGACGGTCGGGCGGAAGGCGGTCCTGGCGCGCGTCGGGTCCCAGTTCTCCCAGCGCTTGTAGCGGGCGCGGTAGGTGCCGCCGACGATGAGCAGCACGGCGCCGAGCAGGGCCGCGGCGCCGAACGCCGGGACCGCGAAGGTGTTGTGCTGGCGGTTCTTGCAGGCGAACGAGTTCTCGAGCTCGCCGTCGGGACAGCGCGTGAGGAAGAACGACGTGATCACGCCGACGATGCCGGCGCCGAGCAGGGTGCCACCCGCGATCATCAGGCCGGTGCCCTTCGCCTTGAACTTGCCGTTGCCGAGGGTGGGCTCGGGCGGCCGCTCGGGACCCTCCGGGACGATCGTCTCCGGGGTCTCGGGCGGGGTCTCTTCCGCTGCGGCGGCCTCCTCGGGCTTGGGCTCCTCGACCGGCACCTCGTCGGGCGGTGCGTCGGACGTCGGCACTTCGGTCGGCTCGGCCTCGGCGGGCGGGGGCTCGGCCTCGGCGGGCTGATCCGGGGGCGCCGCGGGGGCCGCCGCAGGCGCAGGGGCCGCGGGAGCCGCGGGAGCCGCGAGGCCGGGCACAGGCACGAGGGCCACGGCGAGAGCGGTTGCGACGAACGATCGGGAGCGGAGCATGGCCGTCATTGGGGAGAGGGCCGGACAGGCTAGCACCGGCGCTGTGCCTGAGTATTGTACGGTTCGTCCGCGCTTCACAAGCCCCAAGCGCCTGCGAGATCGGACCATCGTGGGACCTCCACAGCCGCCGCAGCGCAAAATCCGCCACGCTCCCGGGGGATCTTATGCCGATGCTCGCCGATCTCGATGACCCACCACGCTCACGCACGCGGGACCTGTTCCTCGGCGTCCTCGTCGGCCTGCCCGTCGTCGGCCTGGTCGCGTGGTTCCTGCTGCCGGGCCTGGCCGGGATGATCCAGGGCAACGCCAGCAGCTACGACCAGCGGCTGCGGGCCGAGGACGCGTACATGCAAACCCTCTGCACGCAGGCCATGGTCCTCCCCCGCGACGAGGACCTGTGCAAGTGCGTCCTCGCCATCGAGGTCCCCTCGCTCGACTGCCGCGACCCCTTCCTCGCCTGGAGCCTCGCGCGCCACCACGAGGCCTGCGCCGACGCCGGCGCCCGCCGGGCCTCGCTCACCTTCTGCTCGTGCGTCGACACCGTCCACGAGCGGGTCGGCAAGGCCGCCGACCCCGAGGCCGGCCGCCTCGAGGCCCAGCGCGTCGGCAAGTGCCTCGAGCTGCCCGACGCCTTCCCGCTGCCGCAGATCGAGACCCTCGCGCCGGCCTCTTGAGGCATGTCCTCGAGAGCATTCCCGTTACGACAGGTCCTCAAGGGCCTGTCGTAGCGAACATGTCGCTTCGGACATAGCGCATCCGCCACACCCGCTGCCCGCGGCGCAGGGTGGTCTGCTCGCGGCGGCTGGCCTCGGCGAACGGGTTGCCGCGCCAGAAGCTCCACGGGCCGCCGAGGTTGGCCAGCCCGAGGTGCTCCAGCGCGGGGTCCTCGACGGTCGCCATGATCTCGAGCGCCACGTCGAACACGTCGCTGGCGGCGTGGAGCTCGCCGCCGGGGCGCAGCTGCGCGACCAGCGTCTCGACCAGCGCGGGCTCGATGACGCGGCGCTTCTGGTGGCTCTTCTTGACCCAGGGGTCGGGGAACAGCAGGTGGAAGCGGTCGACGCTGCCGGGGGCGAACACCCGGTCGATGTCGACGTTGAGGTTGACGTAGCCGAACGCGAGGTTCCCGAGGCCCTCCTCGGCCGCGCGCACGCGGTTGCGGGCGAGGCAGGGCTCGCGGATGTCGAGCCCGACCATCAGCGTGCCCGGGCAGGCGGCGGCGCGGGCGAAGCTGAACTCGGCGTCGGCGCAGCCGAGCTCGACCTCGACGGGGCAGTCGGACGCGAGCCCCGGCGGGCGCGCGACCGGCTGCGCGCGCGTCCGCATGAAGTGGGCGCTCAGCGGGTTGACGTGCTGGCGGATCTTCCGCATGTCCTCACCAGCATGTCCCGACGGACAGGCGCTCAGCTCTTGGGCTTGGCGCCCGGGATCTTGGCGGCGTCGGCGAGGAAGCGGGCCAGGCCGACGTCGGTCAGCGGGTGCTTGACGAGCTGATGGATGACCTTGAACGGCAAGGTCGCCACGTGCGCGCCGATCCGGATGGTCTCGAGCACGTGGAGCGGCGAGCGCACCGACGCGACCAGGACCTCGGTCCTGTAGCCGTAGTTGGCGTAGGCCTCGACGATCTGGGCCACGAGCTCCATGCCCTCGTGGCCGACGTCGTCGAGCCGGCCGACGAACGGCGAGATGTACGTCGCGCCGGCCTTGGCCGCCAGCACCGCCTGAATCGGCGAGAAGCACAGCGTCACGTTGGTCTTGATGCCCTCGCCGGTGAGGGTCTTGACCGCGCGCAGGCCGTCCTCGATGAGCGGCACCTTGACGACGATGTTCGGCGCGATCGCGGCGAGGTCGTGGGCCTCGTCGATGATCTCCTTGTACGTCGTCGCCAGCACCTCGCCGCTGACCGGGCCGTCGACGATGCTGCAGATCTCCTGCAACACCGACCGCATGTCGCGCCCCGTCGCCGCCACGAGGGACGGGTTGGTGGTCACGCCGTCGAGGAGGCCCATCGCCGCCGCCTCGCGGATCTCCTTCACGTCCGCCGTATCGATGAAGAGCTTCACGGGCGCCCCATAGCACACAGCGGGCCGCGCTTGTATATGCCGCGCGTCCGCACTAGCCTCCGGCCGCCATGCCCCGCCTCGGTGTGATTCTCCAGGACGAGCACGCTCTCCGCGCCGCGCGCCCGTCTCGGCCGGCCCCCGCCGAGGAGGCCGCCGACGACGAGGCGGTCGACCCGGTCCAGCTCGTCGTCCTGCGCTCGACCTTGCTGAACCCGCCGCGGGCCGCGGCCGCCCGCGCGCTCGCCGAGCAGGTGCGCAGCGTCCACCCGAACGCCGTGGTGGTGCCGTACGTGTGGCACCTCGTGAGCCACGGCGAGAGCGACGGCCTGCGCGAGGCCGGCACGCGCACGCTGCCCGGCGAGGCGCGGCGCTTCGGCCATCTGCAGGACACCCCCGAGGCGCAGGCCGCGTGGGAAGTGAGTCTGCGCTGTGCGAAAGAGATGGGGTCCGACACGGTCATCCTGCGCACGCCGCCGAGCTTCACGCCGGGCACGATCAACCAGGCGCGCCTGGCCGCGTTCGCCGAGGCGCGCGCGGCCGAGGGTCTGCGCGTGGTGTGGGAGCTCGACGGTCTGTGGGAGCCGGCGACCACGCTGGCGCTGGCGCGCAAGCTGAACATCGACACGCTCGTGCCCGCCTTCGAGGGCACCGGTCGTCCGGTCCCGCAGAGCTACGAGCGCCGCTGGCTGCGCGTCGACAGCGCGGGCGCGACGGAGCGGCTCCGCGGCGCGCTCGCCGAGAGCCTGGTGTTCGCGCTCGCCAACGCCGACGCGCTCGAGGACGCGACGATCCTCTTCGCCGGCGGGCGCGCCCACGCCAACCTGCGCGCCTTCGCGCGCTCGCTCGACGCGGCCGACTTGTAGCGCCGCGAGCGCGCTGCGGCCCTCGCGCTCCGGCCGTGCAGATCGGGCGTGCAGCGCGCCCCGAACCAATGAAAATCGCCGCGACCTGGGCAGGTTCGCGGCGATTTTCGTGCGAATCGGGGCCGGTCTGCCCCGAGAGGCAACTTACGCGGCGGAAGCGCGCTTGCTGGCCTTCTTGCCCGCCTTCTTCGCGGTCTTCTTCGCACCGGCCTTGGCGGCCTTCTTACCGGTCTTCTTGGCGGCCTTCTTCGCACCGGTCTTCTTGGCGGCCTTCTTGCCCGCCTTCTTGGCGGCCTTCTTGCCCGCCTTCTTGGCAGCCTTCTTGCCGGTCTTCTTGGCGGCGCCGGCCTTGGCGGCCTTCTTCGCGCCCGCCTTCTTGGCGGCCTTCTTGCCGGCCTTCTTCTTGGCGGTCTTGCGCTTCGAGGCCTTCTTGCCCTCCTCGGGCGCAGCGTTGGTGTTGGTATCGTCGGTGAGCATCGTGTGGTCCCTCCTTCAGGGGCTACGTGCTCAAAACGCTACATATAAAGAGCATGTAGTGTCAACGCCAATTAACATCTTTTTTACTCAATTATAGGAAGGTGAACGATCTTTGTAACACCTTATCGGGCCAGGTGTTCGTTTCACTAGAAATTCTGCGTGCAATCGCGCGTATGGCGTGGTTTTTGCGACTTGCTCCGTGAGTCCCCGGAGTTTCCCGGAGGGCCCCCGGATTGGCTTGCGGCGGGCGCGGCTGTGGGGGACAACAGCCGACATGCTCAGCATCGAGTGGACTTCTCAGGAGGTGGTTGGCGCGGGCCACCACTTGCTCGCGGTCGCGGTCGCCAGCGGCGACGTGGGCCCGGCCATCGAACGCCGTTTCGGCGGCGGTCTGGCGCGGGCGGCCCAGGCGGCGCGGTTCCGCGGCGAACCTGGCGAGAAGTTCACGTTCCTGCGCGAGCACCAGGGCGAACCACAGCAGGTGCTGCTCCTGGGCACCGGCGCGAGCGCGCCCAACGCTGCGGGCGTGCGCGCCCTCGCCTTCGACGCCGTGCGTGCGGGCGCGACGGCCGGCGTGACCGACGTCGTCCTCGACCTGCGCGGCCTCGGCGCGAGCAGCGAGCCGGTGCACTTCGGCGACCTCGTCGCGCAGGGCCTCCAGCTCGGCACCTATCGCTACGACCGCTACCTCAGCGAGGCCAAGCGCAAGCCCGCGACCGTCAAGCGCGTGCGCGTGCTCGGCGATGTCGCGGCCGGCGAGGGCACCGCGCGCGGGCAGATCGTGGCGGCCAGCGTGGCGCGGGCGCGTGACCTGGTCAATGGGCCAGCCAACCTCGTGACCCCGAGCTACCTCGCCGACGTCGCGCAGGAGATCGCCGACGCCCTCGCCGACCGCGGCGTCAAGCTCAGCGTGCTCGAGCGCGAGGAGTGCGAGAAGCTCGGCATGGGCTGCTACCTCGCGGTCGCCCGCGGCAGCGCGCAGCGGCCCAAGTTCATCCACCTGCAGTACACGCCCAAGGGCGCCTCGCGCGGGCGCGTGTGCCTGGTCGGCAAGGGCGTCACGTTCGACTCGGGCGGCCTGTCGCTCAAGCCGAGCGACGCGATGATGGACATGAAGATGGACATGGGCGGCGCCGCGGCGGTGCTGTCGGCGCTCGAGGGCGCGGCGCGCCTCGGCGTGCCGTGGGAGGTCCACGCGATCGTCGCGGCGACCGAGAACATGATCGGCGGCGACGCCTACCGCCTCGGCGACGTGCTCACGGCGAGCAACGGCAAGACCGTCGAGATCGACAATACCGACGCGGAGGGTCGGCTGACGCTGGCCGACGCGCTGGTCTACGCCGGCAAGCTGGCGCCGACGTACCTGTTCGACTTCGCGACCCTGACCGGCGCCTGCATCGTCGCGCTCGGGCCGCGCTGCGCCGGCGTGATGTCTCGCGACGACGAGCTGGCGAACCAGTTCACCGCCGCGAGTGAGCGGGTCGGCGAGGAGATGTGGCGCCTGCCGCTGCCCGAGCCGCTCAAGGAGCAGCTCAAGAGCTCGATCGCCGACATGCGCAACACCGGCGAGCGCTACGGCGGCGCGATCACGGCCGGCCTGTTCCTGTCGGAGTTCACCGCCGGCCAGCGGTGGGTCCACGTCGACATCGCCGGCCCCGCCATGGTCAGAAAGCCGTTCGGCGTGTGCGACGAGGGCGGCTCCGGCTTCCCGGTGGCGACGATCCTCGAGTTCCTCGGGCGCGCCTGAACGGCTGTCCCGCGGGACAGCCTGGTGACGAGCGGCGAACGGCTGTCCGTCGGGACAGCCGACTGCGCGCCGCTCGGCATGTCCCGACGGACAGGCGCTCAGTTGAGGTACTTGACCTCGGTGATGATGCCGTTCTCGACGGCGACCTCGACCTCGCTCGAGGTGCCGTCGCACTCGAGGTTGCTGGCGACCCAGCGGCCGACGCGGGGCCCGCTGGTGCAGCGGATGAAGGTGTAGAACTTGACGGTGCGCTCCGGCGTCTTGCTCTCCTGCGTGTCGGCGGGGGCGCCCCAGGCCATCAGCGCGGTGAACTCCCTGTAGCCGGCCTTGACCTCGCCGCGCTTGGCCGCCTCGCGCTCCTCGGGCGGCAGCTCCATCCACCTGGCCCACAGGCCCTTCTGCTCGAGGAACGGCTGGCGCTCGGTCTCCTTGAGCTTGAGGAACTTCGCCTTGTCCTCCGCAGACGGCAGCGTGTGATAAAATTGGCGGTCTGGCGGGGGCAATCGATCCGGAGTCATCGCGCACGCCACCGGGCCGAGGAACGCGAGGCCGAGGATGAGCTTGGCGGCGGCCCGCTCGAGACGCAGGCGGAGAGAGTGGCGCGACGAGGTGCGCGGTGACATGTGGCGCATCATAGGAGAGCGGCGTTCGGGTTCAAGAATGCGGCTCTCGGCATGCCGCGATTGGGTCATGCCTGTGGAATTCCTCACGCCTCGTCATCGAGGCGAACACGGCGCCGCGTGGATGAACTCGCCGTCGCACGTCGGCCGCCTGCGGAGGTCGCTGCGCGCAAAGGTTGACAAAACTGCGCTTTTTTGTCATCGTTTCGCCGCTTTTGGGCTGGGAAGGGCCGTCTTTGAAGGCGCTCCATGAGCGAGTTCAACATCGGAGACAAGGTCGTCTACCCCGCCCACGGCGTCGCGGAGGTCACTGGCGTCGAGCGACGTGAGATCGCAGGCTCCGCCATGGAATTCTACGTCCTCCGGGTGCTGGAGAACGACATGAAGGTCATGGTCCCGAAGAAGAACGCGGGCTCGGTCGGCCTGCGGCGGATCGTCGACGACGTGCAGGTCCAGGAGGTCTACGAGGTCCTGACCCGGCGCGGCGAGAAGATCTCGACGGCGACCTGGAACCGGCGCTACCGCGAGTACATGGAGAAGATCAAGACCGGCTCGCTGCTCGAGATCGCCAGCGTGCTGCGCGACCTCTGCATCCTCCGCGGCGACAAGGACCTGTCGTTCGGCGAGAAGAAGATGCTCGACACGGCGCGGACCTTGCTCGTGCAAGAGCTCGCCCTCGCCAAGGGCGTCCAGGGCGCCGACGTGGTCCGCGAGCTCGACGAGATGTTCCCGTCGCACGCCTGATCACAGGTCGGCGGTGCGCATGAACATCGGCTGCGCGAGCAGCCACAGGCTGAGCAGGCTCATGAGGATCATGCCGACCATCATGACCAGGTGGACGCGCAGCGCGGCCTTGCGGTCGTCGGCGTAGAGGCGGTTCGACTCGCGCTGGGCGACGTAGATGCCGTAGATGTGGCCGATGACGATGAGCGCGACCTGGACGTACCAGATCGTCTCGGGAGACCACAACGCGGTCAGCGGCGCGCGGGCGGTGCCGAAGAAGTCGTGACCCCAGCCGAGCGGGTCGCTGATCAGGCGCCGGACCTTGGACCACTCCCAGAACACGTGCACGGCGTTGTGCGCGAGGTGATAGAAGAGGGCGATCGGCAGCAGGGTGTAGCTGAACTTGACGAACAGCTTGCGCGTGGTGATGTCGCTACGGCCGCTGGCGAGGCGCATCAGCCAGCACAGCGCCACGTAGATGGCGGCCGGGCCGAGGATGCAGGCGAGCATCATGACGGTGAACGTCATGGTGCCGCCGTGGCTGCCGGCGAAGCCGAGCAGGTCGGCGCCGAACAGGGCCGTCTGCCCGTCGATGATCGCGGCCCGCAGCGCGTTCTCCCACTCCATCCACAGCGGGATCATGGCCGCGCCATGGAAGGCGCTGACGATGAAGATCAGCAGCGCCATGTAGGCCTCGTCGGCGCGCGAGCGGTGGGCGTGCAGCACGTCCTCGCCGCTCGGCCGCAGGTTGAGGGCGATGTTGTCGTGGGGGCAGCTCTTCACGCACTCGGTGCACAGCGTGCAGTACTGGTTCTCGTTCATCGCCCCCATGAACTCGTGCGTGGGGCAGGCGTAGCCGCGCGGGCTGCCGCGGTAGCAGTCCTTGGTGGCGCACTGGCGGCACACGTCGTTGTCGCGCCGGCGCAGCTCGATCATCCCCATCATCGCGTACTGGCCGGACACGCGGCCGACGTAGCAGACGTAGCGGCACATCGCCTTGCGCTCGTACACCACCAGCAGCGCCCAGCTGAGCAGGATCATGAAGATCCCCAGCACCGACGTCAGCCACGGGCGGTTGGCCGCGTCGAACACGATCTCGAGCCAGGTGACGAACGCGAACAGCACGATCGCCGGCCACATCCACAGCTTGAAGCGCGGGTACTTCTTCGCCAGCGAGGCGATCGGGCGCACCTTGGTGAAGCTGCGGCGCATGACCCAGTCGGGGATCGCCGTCCACGGGCACATGAAGCACCACAGGTTGCCGAACAGCAGCACCATGAAGATGAGGCCGATCCACCAGATGTTCCACGTGAGCACCGGCGCGAGGTTGCGACCCGGCTCCTGCGAGCCGATGAGGCCGACGACGATCACGCCGAGGAACCCGAGGACCACCGGGAGCTGCACGGCCGGCTGAAACCACCGGCTCTTGATCGCGCGCTTCAGCCAGGCAAACTTCGTCAGCTCGAGGTGCCAGTAGTTGCGCGCCCGCTTGTCGCGCTTGCCGTGGCGCTCGAACAGGCTGAACGAGAGCAGGAGGATGAGCACGACGCCGGCGAAGAACGCCTCGTTGGGGATCCCCGGCATCAGGTGCACGTAGGCCTTCTTCTTGACGGTCTTGACGTCGTCGAAGGCGCCCGGGTCGAAGAAGCCGCCGCTGGCGATCTCCTTGCGCTGCTGGGTCGGCAGGCCGAGCGACTCGTCCGGCTCGCCCTCCTCGAGCACGAGCGCGCCGGTGCCGGTGCGCTTGCGGCCGAACTCGTCGGTGGTCTCGCCGGGCTCGCGCGGCGGCGTGATGTCCTCGACCGGCGGAGGCGGCGGCGCACGCGTCGGCGTGATGTCCTCGACCGGCGGAGGCGGCGGCGCACGCGTCGGCGTGATGTCCTCGACCGGCGGCTGCGGCGGGGTCTGCAGGGCGGTGTGGACGAGGACGACGGCCTTCGCGGTGTCGCGGGCCTCGACGCGAGCGCTGACGATCCAGAACAGGCCGACGACCGCGAGCGAGGAGGCGAACCAGCGGGCGAAGCGTCCGCCGCGGAGCAGCGCGAGCGGATCCTCGTCGCCGCCCTCGGGTCGCGATTGCAAGATCGGGAGGCGCCGACGCGTCATCACGAGCCCCCGAGCTCGGCGACGAGGAGCATGTTGGGCGCGCGCACCCAGGTCCGCGGGTCGGCGGCCTGATATGCCCCTTCGGTCAGGTCGACGACGTCGGTGGCCGCGACGGCGCAGCTGTCGAGATCGGCGAGGTCGAGGCCGGCCCACAGGACCTGCCCGCGACCGGCGGCGAACGGCGGGTTGCTGACCGGGCCGGCGCCGATCGCCAGGTGCGTGCGCGTGGCGTCGAGGGCGAGCGCGAACGGGGCGTTCTCTGCCGTCTCGATCGCGTCGAGGCCGTCGACCTGACCGCACACCGCCGGCGTGGCGCCGCCGCGCACGATGAGGATGCCCGGCACCGGCGTCTCGCTGGCGAGGAGCCACATCGCCGGCTTCCCGCCGCCGGCCGGACGCAGCAGCACGGGCTCACGGACGACGCGGACCGTCGCCAGCTCGGCCGGGAGTTCGCTGCCCGGGGCTCCGTTGACGCCGCAGTTGCCGTTGATGCTCCACAGCTTGGGCGGCTCGAGGATCTGCGACTGCACGGCGAGCAAGTTGCCGGCGCCGTCGGGGGCGACGAACTGGGTGCTGAGGTTGCCGCTCGAGAGCGGCGTGCTGCAGGCGCTCATGCCGGCGGCGGCGTCGACCGGGGCGAGGTCGGCGAAGCCGTCGGGCAGGGTGACGACGGCGACCGACTCGCTGCCGTCACAGGCGACGCCGACGCGCGAGAGGTCGTCGTCGAGGCCGACGAACTTCCAGCCGCCGTTGCACGGGTTGGTGTCGAGGTCGAGGCTGAAGGCGCCGATGGCCTCGGGACGCAGGTCGTTCGGGTCGACGACGAGGACCTCGCTCGGGTCGGGCCAGCTGGCGGCGCGGAGGTCGTTGGCGAACACGCCGACGAGGATCTTTCCGCCGGGGTGCTGCAGGAGGAAGATGGCCTCCTGGCGGCCGAACGGCAGCGCCTGCACGCCGCCGATGAACTTGTCGGTGTCGAAGTACCGGTCCTCGCTGAAGAGCTCGCCCTGGCCGAGGCCGGCGAAGGCGCTGCGCGGGAAGCCGACGAGCGAGCCGCGGTCGGTGTCGGGGTAGTGACCGATCGCCGCCCAGAGGTGGCCGTCATCGAGCAAGAGGCCGTAGGGCTCGTCGAGCCGGTTGCCCTCGGTCTGCTCGCCCGAGGGATCGGGCTTGAGGTCGGTGCCGATCCGCCCGCGCAGGTACGGGGCGGCGGTGACGTCGTAGATGTCGATGCGATCGTCGAGGGTCTGGCTGACGACCAGGACGGTGCAGGGCGGAGTGGCGCAGGCGAGGAGGCCGTCCTCGGGGCCGGCCGTCGTGTCGCCGCCGGTCGTGTCGTCGGTGTCGCTGCCGGACGTCGGCTCCGTCGGGTTGTCCTCGAGACAACCGTTCGACGACACGAGGCTCATCGAGCAGAGCGCGAGGCCGAGACCTCGAACACGGAGCGCGCGGGACGATGCCATTGCCCGACACGCTAGCACAGGGCGAGCGCGAGGGTTCAGCCGTCGCGGCGACCCAGCGCGACCTTCATCAGCAGCAGCGCCTCGCGGGCGGCGTTGCCGACCAGCTGGCTCTCTTCGGGCTCGCCGGTGACGGCGACGAGGCCGCCGCGACCCATCGTGAAGTTGGAGTCGAGGACGCGGCCGCGGAGCTGGTTGAGGAAGGCGTCCTGGGTCAGGCCGATGTTGCCGCGGTAGTCGTAGACCCTGATCCGATTGATCTTGCCCTCTGCGTTGACACCGATCCCGACTTCAAGGGTCAAGATGCCGCCGTCGAGGATCTTCGGCTTGGTCCGCGGGTCGATGAAGATGGCGACACCGAGGAAGTTGCCCTGCGCGTCCGAGGCGATGAAGAACTCGGGCAGCTTGTCCTCGGGGTAGAGCTCGAACCCGAGCTCGGCCTCGAGCATCTTCACCTCGGCGTCGGAGTACTGGTAGCGCTTGATCCGCCAGCCGTTCGGGTCGGCGTCCGGAAACAACTTCATCAGGTTCCGGTGCGTGATCTCCCAGCTGCCCCACTTCGCCAGGTGGGCCCGGGACTCCTGAGGCGCGAGCGCGAGGCAAAAGAGCAGTCCCAGACAGACCTTGGCGGCGAGGCGAGTAAGGCGGGTCATGAGCGGTCCTGCGGGCCTTCAAGGCGAAGCATCCCCGCGCCAGGGCCGGGACGTCAAGGCACCTGAAAAGCTTCAGCGAGCCGAACCGCCGCGCCACCGGCCCTGTGCGGGCTCGCACGGGCGCACCCGGCGCTAGAAGTCGGCGACGGCCTGGAGGCTGAAGGCGTCGTTGAACACGCGGTTGCTGCGCCCGCCCTCCTCGAGCACGAACATGTATTCGCCCTTGAGGTTGAAGCGCGGCAGCACCGGGAAACGCAGGCCGACGACGTGCGCCTGCAACGCCTCGTCGTAGAGGTAGCGATCAGCGAAATCGGACAGGACGTTGCCGTTCTGGGTGCGCCGCGGGACGTTGCGATCGGGGTCGGCGAAGTCGAAGCGGTACTGGACGATGAGGCCGGGGAGCCTCGTCTTCTTGCGCCGCCACAGCGGCTGGGCGACCTGGGCGTAGCCGCCGAGCATGTGGCGATCGGCGAGGGCCTGGTCGCCGAACATCATCTGGGTCTTGCCGACCTTGTCGACGCCGTACACGAACTCGGCGCGCAGGTGCGGCAAGGGGAAGCGGCTGGCGACGACCTCGTCGAGGTTGAGGTCGAAGTGCGCACCGACGCGCCAGGTCGGCGCCTGCACGGTGTCGGGATAGCCCTTGCCCATGTACTGCGGCGACGGGAACTGACTCTGCGGGTGCGTGCCCCAGATGTACGAGCCGCCGAAGTTGAGCGCGGGCACCGGACGGATCTGCAGGCGAGCGAGCAGCGACTTGTTGCCGTTGTTGTCGGGCGTGATGCCGAGGACGAAGCCGTCGCCGCGCGGGACCTCGACCTCGCGCAGCTGTCGCTCGCACGGCGGGACCGTCTGGCCGACCGGTTGATAGCGATAGAGCGCGTCCATGGTGCGGGTCTGCGTGCACGCGTCGCCGTTGACGACGCCGAGGTCGATCTCGAGCGGGCGGATCGGGCGGGCGCCGCCGAAGGTCGGCTTCCACTTGATCGTGAGGCCCATGTCGATCCACGAGCCGGGATAGACGCGACCGATGCTCATCGCCAGCGGGCGCGTGACCCACCAGCGCACGGGCGCGTCGTGCTCCTCGTCCTCGAGGCCGAACGGGACGATGAAGACGCCGCCGGAGATTTTAAAACCCTCGGCGAACCACCGCGGGCCCTTCTTGGCCCACGCGAAGGGGTTGACCTCGAGCGCGGCGGCCTCCATCAAGACGATGGGCATGTAGTTCGGCGTGACGTCGGGCGCGACGGGGCTGGCGCGGGGGATCGAGATGAACTCGAAGGCGATCCGGGCGTAGACGACGTCGCTGTAGATCGGGGCGCCGACGTAGAGGTTGGCCGCGCCACCGCCGAAGTACGGCAAGGTCTTGAGCTGGGGGAAGGTGCCGGTCTCGGGGTCGCGCGCGCTGAGGTCGGTGCGCTGGGCTACGGTGAAGTTGAGGCCGAGGTAGCCCCGGACCTGAATGCCGCCGCTGCCGCCCGGGCCGGTGTCGTCGAGCTTGCCGGGGTCGAAGAAGCCGACGCCGCCGCCGCTGACCGGCTTGCGGTCCTTGGGACCGAAGATGCCCGAAAGGCCAGATGGCTTGGCCGCCGGGGCGCGCGAGGGGAGCTCCTCGATCTGCGGCATCGGCGGGGCCTCGCTCGGACCGTCGCTCGCGGGCGGTGGCGTGGTGCCGCCGGAGGCGACGTCGCTGCCGAAGAAGCTGCCGCTGCTCGCCGCGGGCTTGCTCGGGCTCTCACTCGCGGGCGGCGGCGCGGTGCCGGAGGCGACGTCGCTGCCGAAGAAGCTGCCGCTGCTCGTCGACTGCTCGGCGGCGCCGCTGTCGGCGGTGTCGCTGGCGAGCGGGATGTCCTGCGGGAGGCGTGCGCTCGAGGCCGTCTCCGGAGGCGCCGGCGCGAGCCAGAGGAGCCAGAGGAGCGAGGCGGGCACGGGCATGAGGCGGGCCGGACTCTACCGCAAGGTCCGCGCTTGTGGTACGTTGGCGCGATGCACGGGCGTCTTCTGCTCCTGTTCGTCGGGGCTGTGGCTTGCAGCAGCGAGGCCGGCAAGGCGGCGGCACCGGCGGGACCGACCTCGATCGTCGAGCCCTACGTGACGATCCAGGAGACGCTGGCGGGCGACCGCCTCGACCGCCTGTCCGAGCTGTCCGCCCAGGTGGTGGTGGCGGCCGAACCGCTGCAGAAGGAGTCCGGAATCGCCGAGGTCGTGGCCGGCGCCGGACGCGTGGCAGCGCAAGACATCGACACCGCCCGCGCAGGGTTCGAGAAGATGAGCATGGGCCTGATCTCGTACCTCAAGGCCCACGGCGACCTGCGCGCCGGCTACGAGGTGGTCTTCTGCCCGATGGCCTTCAACAACAAGGGCGCGTACTGGGTGCAGAAGACGGGCGAGATCGTCAACCCGTACCACGGGATGATGATGCTCCACTGCGGCGACAAGGTCGCGTGGGACAAGGCGCCGGGCTGAGGCGCCGAGCTCCTCGAACAGGGCGAGCGCAGGCCGACATGTTTCGAGGGACATGCCCTCCCGGACATGTCCCTCGGGTTCAGCGTCTCGGCGCGCTCAGATGTCGAGGTTGCGCGCGTTGAGAGCGTTCTGAGTGATGAACTCGCGGCGCGGCTCGACGTTGTCGCCCATGAGCACGGCGAACACGTTGTCGGCCTCGAGGTTGTTGCCGACGGTGACCTTGAGGAGGGCGCGGCGGCTCTTGTCCATCGTCGTCTCCCACAGCTGCTCGGGGTTCATCTCGCCGAGGCCCTTGTAGCGCTGGATCTGCAGGCCGCTGCGGCCGAGCTCGCCGATGTGGTGGACGATGTCGAGCAGACGCTTGGGGCTGGCGACGACCTCGCCCTTGCGGCGGAGGGCCAGCTCGCCGGTGCCGTAGTCGACCAGCTGGCGGCGGATCTTGAGCATCTCGGTGAGCTGGTAGCTGCCGAGCAGCTCGACGTTGACGAGCTCGTCGTGGCGCACGCCGTCGACGAGGATCTGGACGCGGAGGTGCTTGCGCGCCGGGTCGCTCGGGTCGGCCTCGACGAAGGTCTCGATCGTCGGCTTGTTGGCGATCCGCGGCTTGACCTCGGCCTCGAGCGCGGTACCGAGGGCCTTCACCGCGGCCTCGTCGGTGAAGCCGGCGACGAGGTTGGGGTCGGCCTCGAGCTTCTCGACCAGGAACTCGACGACCTGCGACCGGTGCTCGCGCGCGAGCGACTCGACGAGCTGCTTGTAGCGCGCGCCCTGGCGGGCGATCGCGGCGAACACCTCGGGCGAGACGGCGTGGCCGCCGATGACGAGCTCGAGGTCGCCGACGGCGTTGTTGATGATGAACTCGTCGAGCGCGGCCTCGTTCTTCAGGTAGGTCTCGACCTTGCCGGCCTTGACCTTGTAGAGCGGCGGCTGGGCGATGTAGAGGTGCTCGCGCTCGATGATCTCGGGGAAGTGGCGGTAGAAGAACGTCAGCAGCAGCGTGCGGATGTGCGAGCCGTCGACGTCGGCGTCGGTCATGATGACGATGGTGTGGTACCGCAGCTTGTTGATGTCGTAGCTGTCGGGGCCGATGCCGGTGCCGAGCGCCGTGATCAGCGTGATGATCTCCTGACTGGAGAGCATCTTGTCGACGCGGGCCTTCTCGACGTTGAGGATCTTGCCGCGCAGCGGCAGGATCGCCTGGGTCCGGCGATCGCGGCCCTGCTTGGCCGAGCCGCCGGCGCTGTCGCCCTCGACGATGAAAATTTCGGCGTGCTCGGGGGCCTTCTCCTGGCAGTCGGCGAGCTTGCCGGGGAGCGACAGGCCGTCGAGGATGCCCTTGCGGGTGATGGTCTCGCGGGCCTTGCGGGCGGCCGCGCGGGCGCGAGCGGCGAGGATCGCCCGCTCGACCACGAGCTTGGCCGAGCGCGGGTTCTCCTCGAGGTACTTGCCGAGCTCCTCGGTGACGACGGTCGACACCAGGCTGGTGACCTCGCCGGAGACCAGCTTGTCCTTGATCTGCGAGCTGAACTTCGGGTCAGGGTGGCGGATCGAGACGATGGCGACGAGGCCCTCGCGCACCTCCTCGCCGGCGAGGTTGGTCTTGTGGGCCTTGAGCGCGCCGGTGCTGTCGGCGTAGCTGTTGACGACCTTCGTCAGCGCGGTGCGGAAGCCGGTGAGGTGCGTGCCGCCGTCGCGGTTGGCGATGTTGTTGGTGAAGCAGAGGATCGTCTCCTGGTAGGCGTCGGTCCACTGCATCGCCACCTGGACGCCGAGGGTCTTCTGCTCGCCCTCGTACTCGAACTCGATGTCGCGGCTGAAGGCGATGAGGTCGCCGACGCCGTCCTTGTGCTGCGCCAGCAGCTTGACGAAGCTCGGGATGCCGCCCTCGCCGTCGAACACCTTCTCGCGGCCGCTCCGGAGGTCGCGCAGGTGCATCCGCACGCCCTGGTTGAGGAAGCTGAGCTCGCGGAAGCGGTTGGCCAGGACCTCGTAGTCGATCTCGGTGGTGCTGAAGATCAGCGGGTCGGGGTGGAAGTGGACCCGCGTGCCGCGACGCTCGGTGGGACCCGCCGCCTCGACGTCGGTGACCGCGTCGCCGCGCTCGAAGCGGACGTTGTGGACCGTGCCCTCGCGCCAGATCTCGAGCTTCAGCCAGTCGGACAGGGCGTTGACGACCGAGACGCCGACGCCGTGGAGGCCGCCCGAGACCTTGTAGTTGTTGTTGTTGAACTTGCCGCCAGCGTGCAGCACCGTGAGGATCACGATCGCGGCGTCCATCACCTTGCCGCCGACCTCCATCGGGCCGACGGGGATCCCACGCCCGTCGTCGTCGACGGAGATGGAGTTGTCGGGGTGGATGGTGACCTCGATGTTGCGGCACCAACCGGCGAGCGCCTCGTCGATCGAGTTGTCGACGACCTCGAAGACCATCTTGTGGAGGCCGGAGCCGTCGCTGGTGTCGCCGATGTACATGCCGGGCCGCTTGCGCACGGCCTCGAGTCCCTCGAGCACGGAGATCGAGTCGGCGTTGTAATCGGCGGGAGCTTGCGTCTTGTCGACTTCTGACATGGGAATTCCGAGGGCGCGGGCGACGGCCCTGCGGCTGAAAACAGCGCCCGGATCCTACCACCCGAAGGTCGCGCGTGCCACGCCCAAACGGGCGTTTTTCCCGGTTTTAGGCCGGTTACGGGCCGCTGTCGCCGCCGAGTTTGATGTGACCCTTGTCGACTTCGATGTAACGGCAATCGCCGCCCGCCGGCAAGCCGATGAAGTGCGGGGCAGTGGTCGTGAGAACACACTGGCCAGCCTCGCGCAGGAGGGCCTCGAACAGCTGCGCAGAACGCTGCGGGTCGAGTTCGCTCGAGACGTCGTCGAGCAGCAGGACGGGCGCCTCACCGGCCCGCGCGCGGGCGTCCTGCAGCTCGGCGATCTTGAAGGCGAGGATGAGCGCGCGCGCCTGACCCTGCGAGGCGAAGGCGCCCGCGTCCTGGCCGTCGAGCCGCACGTCGAAGTCGTCGCGGTGCGGGCCGACGGTGGTGGTGCCGCGCACGAGGTCGTGTCGCCGCGCGCCGCGCAAGGCGTCGGCGAGGCAGGTCTGCGGATCGGCGGGCGCAGCCCCGGGCTCGCCGGCGAGCTTGCTGACGTACTCGAGAGCGACGCCGAGGTGCCGGCCGTGGATCTGCGCGAAGGCCTCGGCGAAGGCGCCGCGGAGGTCGGCCAGCAGACGCTCGCGCCTGACCCAGATCCGCGCCCCCGCGGCGGCCAGACCGGCGTCGTAGGCGTCGAGCAGGCCGTCCTGCTGGCTGCGCGAGATGCCGGCGTCCTCACCGCGGAGGACGCGGTTGCGCGAGCGCAGGAGCTTGTCGTAGTCGGCGATGTCGGCGATGTGTGCGCGATCGCGCGCGAATAGCGCCCGGTCCAGAAACTGCCGCCTGCCGGTCGGTGACCCGCGCAACACGCCGAGGTCCTCAGGGGTGAAGAGGATGGCGCGCAGGCGGCCGTAGAAGTCGGGGCCGGAGCGGACGGTCTTGCCGTCGGCGACGGCGAGGCGGCGGGTCTGACGAGCATTGCGCGTCAGGTGGACGGCGAGGCGGGTGCCGAGGCCGAGCTGACGGTCGTGGCCGGTGACCTCGACGCGCGCCTCGGAGGCGCCGTGGCGCACGAGAGGGCCGAGGTCGGCCGAGCGGAACGACCGCAGGGTGGCGATCAGGTACAGCGCCTCGAGGACGTTGGTCTTGCCGACGCCGTTGGGGCCGTACAGCACGGTGAAGCGCGCGCCGAAGTCGAGGTCGCCGGCTTCGAAGTTGCGGAACTCGCGGAGACTGAGGTGTTGCAGCAGCACGCGAGTGAGCGGTGATGCGGAGCCTGTCCGAGAGGTCAGATCCGCATCGGCATGACGACGCCGAGGAGGTCGACGTCGCCGACCGGCCGGACGACGCAGGGGTCGAGCTCGCCCTGGAAGTCGAGGTGGACCTGCTTGGCGTCGATGGCCTCGAGCACCTCGATGAGGTAGCGGGCGTTGAAGCCGGCGACCAGCGGCTCGCCCTCGTAGTCGATCTCGAGCTCCTGGTGGGCGACGCCGAGGTCGGGGTTGTCCGCGGTGAGGTGGAGCGTGCCCTTGTCGAGCTGGACGCGCACGGTGGCGGTCTTCTCGGGGGCCATGACCTCGGCGCGCTTGAGGGCGTCGACGAGTTCGTCACGGGCCGCGGTGACGCGCCGCTTGTGGTCGGCCGGGATGACCTTCTCGTAGGGCGGGAAGACGACGTTGTTGAGCTTGACCGAGAGGGTGAGCTCCGCCGCCTGGACGAAGATGTGCTGGCTGTCGACGGCGAGCCCGACCTCGCCCTGGACGCGGTCGAGCACGCGCTTGATCTCCAGCATGCCCTTGCGCGGGATGATGATGCCGCGCTCGAGCCGGGGCCCCGCCAGCGGGAGGCTGTACTTGGTGAGCCGGTGGCCGTCGGTCGACACCATGGTGCCGGTGGCGCCGTCGCACTCGAACAGGACGCCGTTGAGGTTGACCCGCGCCTCGTCGGTCGAGACGCTGAACTGCGTCCGCTGGATCAGGTCCGAGAAGGCGTGACCTGGGATGGTGATGAACTTCTGACCCTTGGGGTCGGGGAGCTCGGGGAAGTCGGTGTGGACCTGCCCCATGAGCTTGAAGCTGCTGCGCGCGACCGACAGCTCGGCCCAGTGGTTCTCGGCCGACTTCACCCGGATCGGCTTGTTCGGCAAGGTGCGCACGACGTTGTGGAGCGAACGAACGCCGAGAGTGAGCGCGCCCGGGCTCTTCACCTCGACAGGGATGGTCTCGGTGATCGAGATCATCATGTCGGTCGCGCTGCAGACGAGGCGGTTGTCCTTGGTGGTGCGCAGCAGGACGTTCGCCAAGATCGGCATGTTGTTGCTGCGCTTGTCGGCGACGGTCTGCGCCAGCGCGAGAGCGGAGAGGAACCTGGCTTGATCGATCTCGAATTCCATCGAGGCCTCGGGAGGATGTGTGCAGGAGATTTATTAAGGGTTTAAAGAGAATTTTTAAAGCTCGTCCTCGTGATCGTCGCTGTGAGTCGGGGGGAGCGGCGGCGATCGGTCCGAAAAGATTGGCAGATCGGAGAAGTCGAGGGGGGTGAAAGAGCGGGGAACAAAGCGAGAGTTACCCCCGGGGCAGCGGTGAGGCAAGGGTCCCCAGGTTGTTCGCAGCGTGTTCCACAGGTCGCTGTGGAGGACGTGGCCGGAGCCGAGAAAGCACGAAAAGCCGGGCCGCGGGGGGCGGCTCGGCTGAGGCGGAGACGAGAGTGAGTGGGCGGGCGCGGGCGCCGATCGAGACGACGCGGCGGGCCGTCGGCGATCGAGTGCGACGGCAGGTGAGCGAAGCGCCGGCGTCGCCGCGCCGACGGTGAGCGTCGGAGGCGGCGACCTCGGCGTGAACGGAGCCGTGCGAGGGCTGGGGAGACGGAGCGGCCTCGGCGGAGCAGGGGCCGGGCGGTCGCGGGGCGCGGGCTCAGGACGGGAGCGAGGCGGCGTGCGTGGGCTCGTGGGCGAGGAGCTGACGCAGGGCGGCGACGGTCTCGCGCAGCTCGCTGTCCTCGCTCTGGATGCTCTCGATGCGCTTGCAGGCGTTGATGACGGTCGAGTGGTCCTTGCCGCCGAAGCGCAGCCCGATCTCGGGGAAGCTGGCGCCGGTGAGCTGACGGCTGAGGTACATCGCGATCATGCGGGGGCGGGAGATGCCCTGGTGCCGACGCGGGCCCTTGAGGTCGGCGATCCGCACGGAGAAGTGGCTGGCGACGACCTTCTGGACGCTCTCGATGCTGATGGGCGCCGCCTGCGCGGGGGCGCTCGAGACGCCGAGCGCCTCGGACACGAACTCGCGGGTCAGGGGCTGGTTCTTGAGCGAGGCGAAGGTGGAGACGCGGACGAGGGAGCCCTCGAGCTCACGGACGTTGGAGCGGACGTGGGTGGCGAGGTGGAGGGCGACGTCGTCGGGGAGGTCGATGCGATCGATGTCGGCCTTCTGCTTGAGGATGGCGACGCGGGTCTCGAGGTCGGGGGCCTTGATGTCGGCGACGAGGCCCCAGTTGAGGCGGGAGATCAGGCGGTCTTCCATGCCCTGCATGTCGCCGGGCATGCGGTCGGCGGTGACGACGATCTGCTTCTCGGCCTCGTAGAGGGCGTTGAACACGTGGAAGAACTCGTCCATCGTGCGGTCGCGGCCGGCGATGAATTGGATGTCGTCGATGAGGAGGACATCGCAGTCCTGGCGGTAGCGGGCCCGGAACTGGTCGAACTGGTTGAAGCGGACGGCCGAGATGAACTCGTTCATGAACCGCTCGGCGCTCTGGTAGACGATGCGCAGGTGCGGGCGGGCGACGTGGATGTGGTGCCCGATCGCGTGCAGCAGGTGGGTCTTGCCGAGGCCGACCCCGCCGTAGATGAAGAAGGGGTTGAATCGGGCGCCGGGTTCCTGCGCGACCGACCAGGCGGCCGAGGCGGCGAGCTCGTTGGAGCTGCCCTTGATGAAGTTGGAGAAGCGGTAGCGGCTCGACAGGCCGATCGGTGGCAGGGCGGGCAGCGGGGGGAGCGGCGGCGCAGGCTCAGGGGTGGTCTGGGACTCCGCGGGAGCGGGGGCAGCGTTGGGAGAGGCCTCGGCAGCGGCAGAGATTTGAATCTCGATGTGGAAATCCTGCGCCGTGCGCGCGCGCAGCTCGTCGAGGACGACATCGCGGTAGTGGTTCTCGAACCACTCCTTCATGAACCGGTTGGGAGCCGTGAGAAGAAGGCGCTGGCCTTGGACCTGGCGCAATTCGAGCGGCCGGATCCAGAGGTCGTAGGTCTGTGCGCCGAGTCTCGGCTGCAGTCCTTGAATCGCCTCGCTCCAGATATTGCTCATGAAGCCTCCGTCCACAGGTTCCGAAGCCCTGTGGATTGCGTGAATTGCCCAATAGTCTCGGATAGATCGCCGAATCGGCTCGGCGTCTCTCCACATCTGTGAATTTCGAGGCCGCCGGGGAGGCGGGGCTAAAATTCAGGGCCCGGAGGGCCGTGAGGACAAAATGCGGCCTGCCGGGCCGGAGTCGACTAGGGCTAACTGTCCGGTCTGGGGGTGACCGTGGAGCAACTGTCCGGTCTTGCTGTCCGGTCGCTCCGGTCGCTGAGGTTCTGTCGCGTCGCGCGCCGAAGGGGGCCGTGACGCGGGAGGGCTCTTTTACTCGGGTGCCTGGACGGGGGGCAAGGGAGGAACGGCCGGAAAGTGTAAGTGGCGATAATTGTTTGGGAAAGGGGGCGCTCAGCGCGCGGGATCTGCGCGGTATCGATCTGCCGCGGGAGCCAGGTCGACCCTGGCACCTGCGCTGGGCCGAGCGTAATCCCGTGCTGTGGGGGAGGGTGGTAAAGCGGCTCTCCAGGCAAGCGACTTTGCGTGGGTCCGGGCGCGGAAGTTGGCTTGGCGAGCCGACGCGAGGGTCGCACTGAAAGTCAGGTCTCGCGGTGGAGGCCGGTCGCGGAGCCGGCGCGGGCGCTCGTGGGGACTGAACAGATGAGGCGGGGGCCGATGTTCTGCGCCACTTTGGTGATGTGAACTACTGTGGAGACCGAGAGCCGTGACGCGAATGCGAGGCCGCGCGAGTCGAGAGGGAGACGAGAGAGGGGAATGAGAGGGATCGCAGGGCCGCGGACGGGCCGCCGGGCGGGCTTGCGTTTGACAGGAGGGAGGTCCGCTGGTATCGATCCGGCCCCTTGTTCACAGGCGCTCGTCCGGGGCAATTCCCGCCTCCGCGACGACGCAGCCGCCGAGTCACCCAGGGAACATCCCGATGAAGCGCACCTATCAGCCCCACAACGTCAGCCGCGCCCGCACGCACGGCTTCCGTGCCCGCATGTCCACCCGCGGCGGTCGTCAGGTCATCGCAGCTCGTCGCCGTCGCGGCCGCAAGCGCCTCGCGGTCCAGCTCGGCGGCAAGTAGTCGCGCTGGCTCCGGACTGTCGGCGGATGAAGCCAGAAGGGTTCCCTGCGATCTTCCGGTTGCGGAAGCGCAGGGAGTTCTTGCGGGTCCAGAACGGCGGGCAGAAGCACCACACGCGGCACTTCCTCGTGTTCGTGGCGCCGCCCGCCGGCCAGGTGCAGCCGGCCAGCCACACGAGTGATGAAGAGCTCGCTGCGATGGTTCGCCTCGGCATCACGGTCACGCGAAAGGTCGGCCCGGCCGTCGTGCGAAATCGCATAAAGCGCCTCGTACGCGAGGCTTTCCGGCGTAAACGCAGCCTGTTCGCATCCGCGTGCGATATGGTGTGGGTCGCCAAACAGAGCGCGTCGACCGTGCGCTATGCTGAAGTCGTGGCGGCGATGGACGCCATGTCTCGACGAATCTCTCCACGGCCCACCGGGCCTGGAACACTGCCAGGGTCGTCTGCGTGCTAGGGCGCATCATCATCGCGTTGATTCGCGGGTACCAGGTGGCGATTTCGCCGCTGCTCGGGCCATGCTGCCGATTCACGCCGAGTTGCTCGCGCTACGCCTGCGCGTGCATCGCCAACCACGGAGTGCTGCGCGGCGGTTGGTTGACCGCGCGGCGGCTGCTCCGCTGTCACCCATGGCACCCCGGCGGGGTCGATCTTCCGCCGCCGGCACTACCACCCGAAAGCTGCTGAGCCGTGGATTTACAGCGTCGTACCCTGTTGGCGATCGTCTCGTGTGTCCTGATCTGGCTGGTCTACGAGCGTTTCTTCGCGCCGCCGCTCCCTGAGCCGAACACCCAGGAGCTGCAGGCGGACAGCGCCAAGAAAGAAGCCGACGCGAAGGCGGCCGAGGAGAAGGCCGAGGAGCGCAAGGCCGCGGCCGCGGTGCCCAAGGTCCCCGTCGCCGAACACCGGCTGAAGACCGACCTGCTGGCGCTCGACGTCACCAACCACCGCGGGCTCGTGCGCGGCACGGAGCTGCTCAGCAAGCACTTCATCAACCCCGACGGCCGGGGCGAAGACTTCCTGCGGCTCGACGGCAACCGCAGCCTGGTGATCGGGTTCGACGGCTCGGAGACCGACTTCAAGTTCCCGCGCGACCCGGCGTGGGAGCCGACCGGCAAGAGCGACACCGACTGGAGCGTCGCGTTCAAGAACGCCGACGTCGAGGTCAAGGGCGCGCTCGCCGTGACGACCGGCTACGAAGGCACGCTGACGATCGGCGTCGCCAACGTCTCGAGCGAGACGCAGCAGCACCGACTGACGCTGCTCAGCGCGTTCGGCATCGGCGCCGAGAACAGCTACGACGTCCATCGCGGCGTGTGCGCGACGACGGACGACTGGGAGGCCTTCACCCCCAGCGACGTGAAGGACAGCTCGAGCGAGGTCCGCGGCCGGATCCGCTGGAGCGGGCTCGACAGCAAGTACTTCGCGTCCGCGGTCGTGCCGACCCCGGAGGTCGCGGTGCAGTCGTGCCGCGTCGGTCAGACGAGCGACGGCAAGGCGCTGACGACCACCCTGACGGTCGAACCGGTGACCCTCGCCGCCGGCGAGTCGCATCAGTACGTGTTCGGCGTCTACTTCGGCACGAAGGAGCTCGAGCGGCTCGAGAACTTCCAGGCGGTGCCCGGCGCCCACCTCGAGGACATGATCGACTGGGGCTGGTTCGGCGGCCTCAATCGCTTCCTCGGCGAGTGGATGATCTACCTGCTGCGCGCCTTCTACAACCTCACCGGCGTGTGGGGCGTGGCGATCATCCTGCTGACGATCGTGGTCAAGGTGCTGACCTTGCCGCTGACGTTCAAGCAGATGCGCTCGATGAAGAAGATGCGCGAGATCCAGCCGGAGCTGGAGGAGATCAAGAAGAAGTACGGCGACGACCGCGTCCGCCAGGCGCAGGAGATGCAGGCGCTGTTCCAGCGCGCCGGCGTGAGCCCGCTGGCGGGCTGCCTGCCGATGCTCATCCAGCTGCCGATCTGGATCGCGCTCTACGCGACCCTCAACACGGCCGTCGAGCTGTATCGCGTGCCGTTCCTGTGGCTGCCCGACCTGACCCAGCAGGACCCGTACTACATCCTGCCGCTGGCGATGGGCGCCCTCATGTACATCCAGATGAAGGCCACCCCGTCGGGCGTGGACAACGAGCAGGCGCGGATGATGGCGTGGATGATGCCCATCATCTTCACCGTCATGATGCTCTTCCTCCCGTCCGGCCTCGGGGTTTATATCTTCGCCAACGTGTTGCTGTCGCTGATCCAGACCCTCATCCAGGTCCGACCGACGCAGACCGCGGCCGTGAAGAAGTCCTAGGAGCGACCCCCAGCATGCACGAAGCCAACGCCAACGACGCGCAACTCAGCGCCGACGAACGCTACGCCAAAGCCGTCCCCGTCGTCCGCTCCTTCCTCGAGTCGGTGCTCGGGCTCCTCGGCGTCGAGGTCGAGGTCGACATCGACGTCGAAGAAGACGGACTCCACTGCGACCTCAACACGTCGGAAGAGGACGGCGGCCTGCTCATCGGCCGCCACGGCGCGACCCTCGACGCGCTGCAATACCTCACCCTCCGCGTGCTCCAAGCCGAAGGCTTCGAGCGCATGCGGATCACCCTCGACGTCGGCGGCTACCGCATGCGCCGCGAGAAGAGCCTCCGCGAGCTCGCTCAAGGCATCGGTCAGAAGGTGCTCAGCACCGGCAAGCCGTATCACTTCGACCCGATGAGCGCGATGGAACGCCGCGTCGTCCACCTCGCCCTCGTCGACGTCAACGGCCTCCGCACCGAGTCCGAGGGCGAGGGCCGCTTCCGCCACGTGGTCGTGTTCCCCGCCCGCGACGGCGACCCGCCGCGCCGCGGCGGCAACGACTTCGACGACGCGCGTGCGTGACCTCGAAGCGCCCCCCGGCCGACCCTGACTCGACGATCGTCGGTGTCGCCACCGGAACCCCCGACGGCGGCGTGGCGATCGTTCGCCTCAGCGGACCGGAGGCGCGCTCGCTCGTCGAGCCGCTGATCGGCACGCTGCCCGCGCCGCGACTGCTCGCGCGCCGGCGCGTGCTCGATTCGAGCGACGGCTCGCCCGATGACGCCCTCGTGGTGTGGATGCCGGGCCCGCGTTCGTTCACCGGCGAGGACGTGGTCGAACTCCACGTCCACGCCGGCGCTCGCAACGTCGGACGGATCGTCGCGGCGCTGCAGGAGCGCGGCGCGCGAGCGGCAGGACCCGGCGAGTTCACGCGGCGAGCGTTCGAACACGGGCGACTCAGCCTCGAGCAGGCGGAGGGGATCGCGGCGTTGATCGCCGCGCGCACGTCGGCGGCGATCGATCAGGCACGACGTCTCGTCGCCGGCGAGCTCGGTCGCGAGGTCGAGGCGCTGCGGAGCGCGGTGGGAGATCTGCGCGCGGAGATCGAGGCCAACCTGGATTTTCCCGAGGACGTCACGGATGGCGACGTGAGTCGCTGGCGCGAGGAGCTGCTGCGGCACGAGGCGACCGCGCGCGCCTGGCTGGGCAGCTTCGCCGCAGGACAGCGCGCACGCGAGCGGGCCCGGGTGGTGATCGCAGGACCCCCCAACGCCGGCAAGAGCGCGCTGTTCAACGCGCTGCTCGGCCGCTCGCGCGCGATCGTGTCGCCGACGCCGGGGACGACGCGCGACTACGTCGAGGCGGAGCTGGAGCTCGATGGGCTCGAGGTGGTGCTGGTCGACACGGCGGGCCTGCGACAGGCGACGTCGGACTCGATCGAGCACGAGGGGATCGGTCGCAGCCGCGAACAGATCGCCGGCGCCGAGCTGGTGGTGTGGCTCGAGCCGGCCGACACGGCGACGGCGGATGCGCCGCCGTCGTCCGGGCTGCGCGTGGAGAGCAAGCGCGATCTCGGCCGTCGTCGTCCGGACTGGCTCGGCGTGAGCGCGCAGACCGGTGAGGGGCTGGCGGCGCTGCGGTCGGAGATCGCGGGGCTGGTGCGGGGCGACGAGACCGCGCCGTGGATCGGCCTGGCTCGACATCGCGATCGCGCTTCCGATGCGGCGGCCGCGATGGCCTCGGCGAGCTCGCTGCTCGCGACCGCGGCACCGCTCGAGCTGGTGGCGTTCGAGCTAGGCGTGGCCGAGCGCCAGCTCGCCGAGATCACCGGGCGCGATGCGCTGGGGCCGATCGGCGAGGACGTGCTCGCGCGAATCTTCAGTCAGTTTTGTATCGGCAAGTGACGCGAGAGGCCTTCGCGACTGACGTCGCGTGGGTGTGAGACTCGGCGGTCCAGATCTCGCGCGAGGATGTCACAAGGTACATGTCGTTTAGGGCATGTCGTAAGGGGCAGGGAATTGTGGCTCAACGGGAGCTCGAGGTCGGTGCGGTGTCACGGAGCTCGAGGTCGAATTGCCGGAGCAGCTGGCGAAGGTCGGCGACGAGCCCGTGGATCTGCGTCTCGTCGTGATCGGAGGTCACGGTGACCCGCAGGCGTGCGGAGCCGGCGGGGACCGTGGGGGGACGGATCGCCTGGACGTGCCAGCCGCGATCGAGCAAGGCGCGGCTGACGGCGACCGCGAGCTGATTGGCGCCGACGAGGATCGGGAAGATCGGCGAGACGGGCGGCGGACGCTCGAGCTCGGCGGCGAGCAAGCGCGCGTTCGACCACATGCGCGCGCGTCGCTCGTCACCGTCGCGGCCGGCGAGGAGCTCCGCGGCGAGACGCGCCTGCTCGGCGAGCATCGGCGCGTTGCCGGTGCTGAAGACGAAGCTGCGCGCGCGGGTGCGGATCCACGTGCAGACCTCGCGGCTGCCCGCAGCAAAGGCGCCGGCGAGGCCGAACGACTTGCCGAGGCCGCCCATCAGCAGGCTGGGGGTGATGCCGTGAGCGCGAGCGAAGCCGGCACCACCAGGGAAGAGGCCGAGGCTGTGGGCCTCGTCGAGGTAGAGCATGCCGCCGCGGGCGGTGAACTGGCGCAGCAAGTCGGGATCGGCGGCGTCGCCATCCATCGAGAAGATCGACTCGGTGACCCACCAGGTCGGACCGGCGTCGCCAGTCGGCGCGCTTCGATGCGGGAGGATCGTCGGACGCGAACGGGCGAGACGCAGGCCGTCGATGAGGCTGGCGTGGTTGAGTGCGTCGCTGAAGACGGCGTCACCCGGCTCGATCAAGGCGGGCAGGACGCCGAGGTTGAGCTGAAAGCCGCTGGGAAACAGTACGGCGTCGTCGCTACCGACCAGAGCGGCGAGCGCTCGCTCGGCAGCGCGATGGGCCGGGAGATCGCCGGCGACGAGGCGCGAAGCAGTGGCGCCGGCTGCGTCCGGGGCGTGGTCGCGGGCGGAGATGGCTGTCGGACGCAGGTGCGGATGGTTGGCGAAGCCGAGGTAGTCGTTGCTGCAGAAGCCGGTGACCCACTTGCCGTCGAGCTCGTAACGAACGCCGTCGCGTCGGCCGATCCGCGGCAGCTCGCGGGCGAGGCCCTCGTCGCGCAGGGCGGCGAGCTGATGGCGGAGGCGCTGGTTGAGCAGCTCGGACATGCTTGACAGAATCGAGGGCTCTTCTTACTCCGCGAGCGTGCAGGGGAGCAACGCTGATGTTGAACAGCGCCTCGCGGCGGCCGCGACGCGCTTCGGGTTCGAGCTGGAGCCGCGGTCCGTGGACCGGTTGCGGCAGCTGCTCGAGCTGTGGAGCCGGTTCGGTCGCGCGTTCAACCTGAGCGGGGCGACCGATGAGACAGGGCTCCTCGAACATGTCCTCGAGGGCTTGCAAGTCGTCGGCCTGGCGCATCGTATCGGCTGGCGCGCGGGACAGATCTGGCTCGACGTGGGTTCGGGGGCGGGCTTCCCGGGGCTGGTGGTCGCGGCCTGTCTCGAGGTGCAGGTGACCCTGGTGGAGCCGCGAGAGCGGCGGGCGTCGTTCCTCGACCTGGCGCTGAATCAGGTCGGGCGTCGCGACTGTCGGGTGATCCGCGGGCACATCGAAGGGAAGTCGTGGCGGCCGATCCGCACCGGCGAGACGCTCGTGGCGGGGGGCTTCGACTGGTCGAGCGCGCGGGCCGTGTTCGCGCCGGACGCCTGGGTCGAGGTGGGTAGGCAATGGGTCCGGAAGGGCGGGATCGTCGTCGCGCACGTGCGGGCGGAGACGGAGCAGTTCGAGGGCGAAGTGGCGCGAGTGGATGGCGAGCGGTGGTCCATTCGCGGGGTGCGAGGCTGAGTGTTCCACGTGGAACGGTCCGGCGTGGGGCGGCGAGACTCGAGGGCTTCGATCGCCCGTGGGGCAGGGGCGCAGGTGGCCCCTCGCTCTCTATCCACTGCGAGCTCGGCAGCCAGGCGGGCAGGCCCCCAACGCCACTGTCGGCGCAACAGGGGAGTTCCACGTATGTCCATGAGCTCGTCGCCGATAGCTCGCGGTGAGTCGAGCGCCTAGCCTCGTCCGCCGGAGGCTTGCGTGTCGGAGCAGTTGACCAGGCTGATAGAGGAGAGACCGCACGGCTGGGCCCCGGAGGGTCGGGCGAGAGGGGACTTGTTGCTTGAGATTTTGAAGGGCTGACTTCGGTTGGTCTGGGTGCGACCGTGAGGCGGGGTGAGGGCCGCCGCTTGAGGCGAGAGGCGGCGGTCCGGCTGGCTTGGCTCAGCACGCGCGGGCGGATGCGGCTGCTGAGGTGGCGATCTCGGGAGATGCTTGGTGGGCCACGTGGAACACCAAGCGGCGAGCTCCTTGGCTGACGGGGGAGCTGCGGGCCGGAACGGCGAGGCCGGAGGTAGCCGCCAAGTGTTCCACCTGGAACGCTCGGCTTCCCGTGAACTCGTGGGGCGGAGTAGGGAGCAGCGGGACTTGAGAGATTGCGGCAGGCTCAGGATGGGCGGGGCCCGAAGGGGGCAGCCGCCGCCGGGCCGGGGTAGCCGGCAAGTGTTCCACGTGGAACGCTCAGATTTTCGTGAGATCCCGTCGGACCGGGAGGGCAGCCGGACGCTGGAGGGATAGCGGCAGGCCCAGGAGTGGCGACGACGCACGAGAGGAGCCGCCGCCACTGGGCCCGAACGCCCGGTCGGAGTAGCTGCGGAGCGTTCCACGTGAAACGCTCGGCTTTCCCGTGAACTTCGCGCGGCGGGAGGACAGCGCGGCCCGGGAGGGGCAGGTAGGTCCCGGGCGGGCAGCGGGGGCCCTTGGAGGGATTGCGGCGGGCTCAGGAGGGGCAGCGGGGTCGAGGAGGGGCAGGTGGGGCCCGGGCGGGGTAGCGAGGGCCCTTGGAGGGGCCGGCGCTGCGGGCCGAGATAGCGAGGCCGGAGATAGCTGCCAACTGTTCTACGTGGGACTCTCAACCTCCCGCGAACTTGCGCGCCGGACCCGGGGCAGCACCCTCTGCAGCGATTGCGTCTCGGGAGGGGCCGCCGCGGCGGGACGGAGGTCGCGGCCAAGTGTTCCACGTGGAACGCTCGGCTTCCCTGAACTCGCGCGGCGGATTCGGGAGGGCAGCCACCACCGGCCGCAACCGGGAGGAAGCTGCCAAGTGCTCCACGTGGAACGCTCGGCTCTCGGTGGCTCGGGCGACGGACCGGGGGCCTGGAGGATGCGTGTCCCAGGAGCGGCAGCGGGGCCCCGAGGGCAGCCGCGCGAGCGGAGGAGCCAGGCGGAGGGCCAGCCAAGTGTTCCACGTGGAACGTTGACCCTCCGTGACCCGCGCGGCGGACCCGGCAGGCCGCGGCCTGAGCTATGGTGGCACTCTCAGGAGAGGCGCGGCACCGGAGGGGAGCGGGGGCCCGGATGGCAGCGGTGCCGCGATGTACACGGCGCGCTCGTCCAACGATCACCGGTCTGCCCAGACCAGCTAGCTGGCCGAGGTTGAGGTACCCCCCCGGAGGGTGCCTCGATGGTCTGGGCCGCGCCGGAGTCCCGGTTGCCAGGCTCAGGGGTCGAGTGTTCCACGTGGAACATCGGCCGCGGCTGTGGCGCAACCCTCCAGGTGCTCGACCAGCTCAGGGAACGCCTCCCGGGCCAGCCATCCGGCGGCGTGGAGCACCCGGGTTCCGGAGTCGACGAGGCCGCGGCGGCACCAGATCCATCCGAGCGTGTCGAGGTAGCTGGCGTTGAGGCTGTCGGACTGGAGTGCGCCGAGCGAGAGGGCCTCGGCCCGCTCCAGCTCCACCCCGTCGAGGGCGAGCTGATAAGCGACGGCGTTGCGGAAGCTGGTGTTCTCGGGATCGCGCTCGAGTCCCCTATTAAAGAGGATGAGGGCGTCGGCGGGGTGGTCGTCCGCGAGCATGCGGAAGCCGAGGATGGCGTAGTAGTTGGTGCGATGGGTCGGTTGCGCGCCGAGCCATGCGAGGCCGCCGAGGAAGAGGGCGAGGGCGAGCGAGAGGGCGAGCCTCAGCGGACGCGTGCGAGCGACCCACGCGGCACCGAGCAGCAGGCCGGCCGCGAGGCCGCCGAGATGACCGGCCTGCGCGATGCCAGGAATCGCCAGGCCGAGGGCGAGGCAGATGACGATGAGGATCCCGAGGCTGGTCGGGGAGATCGGCTCGAGGATCTCCTGAATTTTTGCGGTACCCCAGCGCCGCGCGAGCCAGAGCGCGCCGGCCTGGCCGAGGATCCCGCCGGACGCGCCGAGCACGATCGGCGACTCGCACCAGGCCAGCGAGGCGAGCGCGCCTCCGATGCTGGCCAGCGTGAACAGCGCGAGCGCCCGAAGATGACCCCACGCCTGCTCGACCCACTCGCCGACCGAGAGCAGGGCGATGCTGTTGAGCACCAAATGGAGCAAGCTGCCGTGCAGCAGGCCGGTGGTCACGACGCGCCACCACTCGCCGTCGAGCCAGATCCGCGAGAGCTCGAGGGCGCCGAGCCGGCGGAAGACATCGGTGCTCTCCTCGAGGCTGAGGCTCCAAACGCTGCGGAGAGCGGTGTCCAGCGGGTCGGGGGCGTGGGCGAGGGTGACGACGAAGGTGATCGCGTAGAGAACGATGCACACGCCGAGCAAGCCGGCGGTGACGGGGACGCGACGCAGGCGAACGCTCAGCGGCTCCGGCGGCGGCGGGAGAGCGGCGGGCGGGGGCTTCGCGCGCGTGGATCGGGGGTCTCGTGGCGACGTGTCCTCTGCGACATGTGACGGCACCCCGACCACCGCGGACAAGCTAGCAGAGAAACGCGGCGCGCGGGAACGACGTGGGCGCACTAACGTCCATGGCCTTTGGGACATGTTGCTCCGGCAGCGCGCGGCGCGGCCGCTTGCCGCCCGGTTCGCCGGGTTGCTATCGTTTGGGGCCGTCGTGGGGAAGTCGGGAGAAGCGGATCCGTCGTCGAGGCGGGGAGCCGGGGGCTCTCGCGCAGGTGAAGGCACATGGCCCGGCAGAACCTGCTGATCGTCGACGCGGACGCGCGCACGCGGCGGGTGCTCGAGGTCAGCCTCCGCAAGGCGGGCTACAGCATCACGGCCGCCGAGAACATGCAGCAGGCGCTGCAATTCCTCGATCTGACCGACCCGGAGCTCATCGTGTCGGATACGCGGCTACCCGACGGCAGCGGCTTCGAGTTCTGCCGGATCGTCAAGAGCCACGCGAAGTGGGGCCAGATCCCGTTCATCTTCCTCACCAGCGCGACCGAGCTGGAAGACAAGGTGCACGGGCTCGAGCTCGGCGTCGACGACTACCTGACGCGGCCGATCTACGTGAAAGAGATCATGGTCCGCGTGAAGATGCTGCTGCAACGAAAGCAGCAGGAGCGGATCGGCAAGAAGGACGCGCGCACCAAGTTCAGCGGACAGCTCGCCGACATGGCGATCGTCGACTTGATGCAGACGATCGAGATCTCGCGCAAGAGCGGGACGATCGAGTTCGAGACGGACCTCGGGCCGGCGACGGTGTGGTTCCGCGACGGGCGACTCATCGACGCGCAGATGGGGCGCCTGCAGGCCGAGGCGGCGGTGTTCCGGCTGCTGGGACTCAGCGACGGTCGCTTCGAGGTCGAGTTCAAGCCGATCAGCCGGGTGCCGACGATCGAGGAGTCGACGCAGAGCCTGCTGATGGAGGGGATGCGGCGCGTCGACGAGTGGGGCCGCCTGCTCGAGGGGCTGCCGCCGCTCGACCACGTGCTGATCGTCGACACGACGATGGCGATGAAGTCGGAGGAGGAGATGACGCCGAAGCAGGTGGCGATCCTCCGTCGCTTCCACCAGCGCCGCACGATCATCCAGGCGGTCGACGACTCGGGCCTCGACGACCTGGAGGCGCTCGAGCTCGTCAGCGAGCTGTATTTCAAGGGGCTGCTGCTCGAGCCGCTCGAGTCGCCGCTGGAGCGGTCGCAGGAGACCCCGGTCGAGGGGAATCTGGAGCTGTGGGACCTGCACAGGGCCACGTCGATGGCGATCCAGGTCCCCCCGTCGCTGGCGACCCCGCCCAAGATGGCGAGCGACCTGCCGCCGCTGCCGACGTACCCGCAGCCGTTCCCGGGGGCCTCCGGCGCCGAACACGAAGACGTGCTGGTCGGAGGGATTCCCGACGAGGCGCACGGCCCGCACGACGCGGTCGAGGAGCACGGGCCGGGGCCTCATCCCGACCGCGTGACCGATCGCCTGGGCCCGTTCACGATCGCGTCGCCGATGGGTGCGCCGAGCGCGGAGGCCGTGGGCGAGCTGGTGATGCCGCGCGACGTGCCGATGCCGCGGGCGCGGCCGTCGTCGTCGGTGATCGTCCGCAAGCGCGAGCAGAGCGGGGCGATGCCGGTGGTGAACAACAGCTTCGAGCCGTCGCACAGCGGGGGCTCGTTGCTGTCGGACAGCGACGCGGACATGGGGCGCCTCAGCGATCTGGTGGCGCAGACGCTGGCGCTGCACTCGGGGGTGCGACCGGCGCCGGCGCCGTCGCCTTCGCAATTGTCGGCGGCGGACTTTGCGATCGCGAGCGAGGAGAGGCCGCGGCCGCGCGCGCTGTGGCCGTGGGGGCTGCTGGCGGTCGGCACGGCCGCGGTGGTGGCGCTGCTGTGGCGCGGGCCGAGTGCGGCGGATGTCCCGAGGGACAGGTCGATCGCGGGGGCGACGCCAGCCGCGAAGCCGAGTGCGGCGGTCGCCGCGGTGGAGCCGCCGAAGGCCGAGGGGGCGCCGGAGGTGGCGAAGGGCCCGCTCAAAGTGGCGAAGGCCGAGCCGCCGAGGCAGGAGCCGGTGAAGACGGAGCCGGTCGCGCCGACGCCGCCGCCGGAGACGTCGCCGCCGGTCGGCGAGACGACGATCACGCCGGAGCAGCAGCAGAAGCTCGAGCTGGCCGAGAAGCACTACAAGAACGGCAAGGCGAAGGAGGCCGAGGCGACGCTGGTCGAGCTGGTGACAGAGGCGCCGCGGTTCGCCAAGGCGCAGGCGCTGCTGGCCAACGCGCGCCTCGATCAGGGCAAGTTCGCGGAGGCCCTGCCGGCGGCCCGGGCCGCGGCCGAGGCCGATCCGTCGCTGGCCGACGCGCAGCTGGCCCTCGGGGTGGTGGCGCAGGAGCTCGGCGAGGTCGCGACCGCGGTCGCCGCGTACGAGCGCTACCTTGAACTCGACCCGAAGGCGCGCTACGCCACCACGGTCCGCGCGCAGTTGCGCTCGCTCCAGCGCAAGCTCCCCGCGCCGTGACCCCGTGCTCGATGGCAGCTCCTCGCATCCTCGCGCTCGAATCGTCGTGTGACGAGACGGCCTGCGCCGTGGTCGAGGGGCTGTTCGTGCGCGCGAGCGTGGTGGCCTCGCAGGTCGAGCTGCACGCGCAGTTCGGCGGGGTGGTGCCGGAGCTGGCGAGTCGCCACCACCTGACGGCGGTGGTGCCGGTGGTCCGCGAGGCGCTGGCCCGCGCAGGCGCGGGGCTGGACGAGTTCGACGCGATCGGCGTGACCGAAGGGCCGGGGCTGGTGGGAGCGCTGCTGGTCGGGGTGCAGCTGGCGCGCGGCCTGTCCCTTGCGACAGGTCTGCCGCTGGTCGGGGTGCACCACATGGAAGGGCACCTGGTGTCGCCGTTCCTCGGCGACGCAGACACGCCCGCCGGCGAGTTCGTGCCGCACCTGGCGCTGTCGGTGTCGGGCGGGCACAGCGAGCTCGTGCACGTACAAGGGCTCGGCCGCTACGAGGTGCTCGGGAGCACCCGCGACGACGCGGCCGGCGAGGCGTTCGACAAGGCGGCGAAGCTGCTCGGGCTCGGCTACCCGGGCGGGCCGGTGATCGATGGCCTGGCGGCGGAGGGCGACCCGGAGGCGGTGCCGTTCCCGCGGGCGATGCTGGGGTCGCGCGAGAACCTCGAGTTCTCGTTCTCGGGCCTCAAGACGGCGGTGGCGGTGTACATCGACCAGCACGGGCAACCGTCGTCGCGGCAGGCGCTCGCCGACGTGTGCGCGTCGTTCCAGGCGGCCGTGGTGTCGGTGCTGGTGGCGAAGCTGCGGGTGGCCCGGCGACGCGTGGGCGCTTCGCTGGTGACGATCGTCGGCGGAGTGTCGGCGAACCGCGGGCTGCGTGAGGCGCTGGCGGCGGCGGCGGCGAAGGACGGGTTCACGCTGCGGGCGCCGCCGCTGCGCTACTGCGGCGACAATGCGGCGATGATCGGCGGGGCGGCAGCGCTCCGCTGGGCGGCGGGGGCGCGGCGCGAGCCGCCGGTCGAGGTCTACGCGAGCCTGGCGCTCGACGAAGGACGGGCGCGCGGATGAGGCAGGCGGGCGAGCCGGGACGTATTCGTGGTGCGAGACGAGGGGCGCGCGCGAGATGTCCGACGGGACAGGTCGAGGTCGAGCCGAGGCGGCGCGAAGTGAGCTGTGCGAAGGGACTGGTGAGTCGAGGATGTCCGCGAGGACAGGCCGGCCGGCGCGCCCCTGCGGCGGGCGAGGTGCGGAGATGACGATCGACTCGCCGGGCGCGCTGCTCCGCCGCTACGGGCTGCAGGCGCGGCACAGCTGGGGGCAGAACTTTCTCATCGCGGCCGAGGTGCACGCGGCGATCGCGATCGCCAGCGAGGCACGACCGGGTCGCAGGGTCATCGAGATCGGTGCAGGCCTCGGGACGCTGACGGACCGGCTGCTGGCGACGGGGGCCGAGGTGTGGGCGATCGAGCGCGACCGCGATCTGTGCGCGGTGCTGCGGGCTGAACTCGGAGACCGGCCGAACTTCGTGCTGCACGAGGCCGACGCGGTGCGCTTCGACTACGCGGCGGCGATCGCCGGGCAGGCCGAGCCGGTGGCGATCGTCGGCAACCTGCCGTACCAGCTCACGGGGCCGCTGCTGTTCGCGCTGCTCGAGCAGGCGCCGCACGCGGGGCCGTGGGTGGTGATGGTGCAGAAGGAGGTCGCGGACCGGCTGTGCGCGCGCCCGGGCGAGGACGACTACGGCGGCGTGACGGCGGTGCTGTCGCGCATGCGGACGATCGCTCGCGTCCGCAACGTGCCGCGCGGCTGCTTCCTGCCGGCGCCGCGCGTCGATTCGGCGGTGATCCGCCTCGATGCTCGACCCGAGCCGCTCGGCGGGCCGGTCGCCGACGAGGCGGGGCTGCGGCATCTGGTCCGCACGGCGTTTCAACAGCGGCGCAAGGTGCTGATCAACTCGCTGGCGGCCCTCGGCAGCCGCGCGGAGGCGCAGGCGTGGTGCGCGGCGGCAGGCATCGACCCGGGCGTGCGGCCCGAGAAGCTCGGACCGGAACAATTCGCGGCGCTGCAGCGCGCGCGGGAGGCTAGCGGTGCCGGAGCTGCCTGAGGTCGAGTCGGTCCGCCGCGGCCTGCAGGCGGCGCAGCTGCGCGCGCCCGTGGTCGAGGTGTGGCGCAGCGCGTACAAGCTGCGGGTCGGCAAGAGCTGGGCCGCGGAGAACTTGAGCTGTCTGAAGGATAATGTCCCAAAAGACATCCGGCGGCGCGGCAAGTACATCGTGTGGGAGTTCGCCGGCTCGGGCGGCGAGACGAACGGGCTGGTGATTCACCTCGGGATGAGCGGGCGCTGCGGGGTGACGACGGCGGCGCAACCGAAGGTGGTGCACACCCACTTCGCGCTGCGCATGGCCGACGCGCGCGAGGTCAGGCTGGTCGACCCGCGGCGCTTCGGCGGGCTGCGGGCGGGGCCGCTGGACGAGTTGATGGCGAGCGAGCCGATCGGGACGCTCGGGCCGGAGCCGCTCGACCCGGGGTTCGGCGGCGAGCTGCTGGCCGAGCGGCTCGGGGCGTCGCGCCGACCGATCCGCGACGCGTTGCTCGACCAGGAGGCAGTCGCCGGGCTCGGCAATATCTACGCGGTCGAGGCGCTGTTCGCGGCGGGGATCTTTCCTCTGGTCGAGGCGCACCGGTTGCACGCGAGCGCGTGGGCCCGCCTGGCCGGGACGATCGTGACTGTGCTGCAGCAGGGGATCGACAACGGCGGGACGACGCTGAAGGACTTCCGCAACGTCGAGGGCGAGGTGGGTCGCAACCAGGACGACCTGCGGGTCTACGGCCGGGCCGAGGAACCTTGCCCGCGCTGCCGCGCGACCCTGGTCGGCTTCGTGTCGGGAGGCCGCAGCGGGGCGTATTGCCCGCGTTGCCAGCCGCGACCGCGCACGCGCACGATCCGCTGAGCCGCGGGGCAGCGGCTCTGGCCTGAGTCTTGCCAGAGCGCTGGCCCTGGGCGCACACTGAGGGCCGCCATCGAAGGCATGGACGACCCGCACCGCAACGGCCGCCCGCCCGAGGCGCGCAGCGACGAGGCGCTGATGCTGAGCTTCCGCGACGGCGACGCGCGGGCGTTCGAAGAGCTGGTCGCGCGCCACCGCCGCGGGCTGTTCAACTTCCTCCTGCGCAGCGTGCAGAACCGCAGCCGCGCGGAAGAGCTGCTGCAGGAAGTGTTTCTCCGGGTGGTCCGCTCGAAGGACCGCTACGAGCGCACGGCCAAGCTGACGACCTGGCTCTACACGATCGCCCGCAACCTGTGCGTCGACGAGAGCCGCCGCGCGAAGTTCCGCCGCACGACGTCGCTCGACACGCCGCGCAAGGGCGCCGATGACGAGGGCCCGGCGATGGTGGAGACGGTCGCGGCCGACGAGGTGCCGACCGACGAGCGCGCAGCCGCGCCGCAGATCCGCCAGCGGATCGCCCGCGCGATCGACCTGCTGCCCGAAGACCAGCGCGAGGTGTTCTTGATGCGCCAGATCAACGGGCTCTCGTTCAAAGAGATCGGCGACATCGTCGGCGCGCCGGAGAATACGGTCAAGAGCCGCATGCGCTACGCGCTCGAGAAGCTGCGGCAAGATCTGGCCGACTTCAATGTTTAAAAATGGAGCTGTCCTTCGGGACAGAAAACTGGACATGGCCCAAGGGCATGTCTTGAAGGCAAAGTCTTTAAAAGACCTTGCCAGGAGGACATGTGCTTGGGGGCATGCCCTTGGGGGCAGATTCAACGCATGTCCTGGAGGACATGTCGCTCGCTCACTCGGGCATGAGCGCGAGCTGAGCGCCTGCGTCGACTTTCTCGGCGCCCCAACTCTTGCGAGCCTCGGGGGGCAGGCGGGCGTGGACCTTGTTGTAGGCGTCGAGGAAGCGGCGGGTGGCGGCGTTGAGGTAGCCGCCGCCGGCGATCGGGCCGAACTCGGGGGCGTAGCGGGCGGCGATCGCAGCGAAGGCCTCGTCGCGGGCGTGCTTGGCGATGATCGACGCCGCGGCGACGGCGACGTGGGCCGACTCGCCCTTGTCGACGGCGCACAGGCGCGGGTAGCTGCGCTGGAGCGGGGTGAAGATCCGGCAGCCGTCGGCGATGATGTGCGCGTCCTCGGGGGCGCCGGAGTCGGCGAGCAGCCTCAGCGCGGTGCGCTGCTCGAGCACGTTGAGCTGGCCGCGGAAGGTGTGCTCGTCGATGACGTCGACGTGGATCTCGACGTGCACGCACACGCGGGCGAGGCGGCGGATCTCGAGGGCGAGGCTGGCCCGAAGTTCCTGTGCCTTGGGACCTGCCCCGAAGCGCTTGCTGTCCTGGACGCCGAGGCTGCGCAGCTCGGCGGCCGGCTCGGCGTCGAGGGCGACCAGCGCGAGAGTCATCGGTCCGAGGATCGGGCCGCGACCGGCCTCGTCGAGGCCCCAGGCGGGCCAGGTGTGTTCAAGGCTCATGGCTCGAGGCCGGACGATAGCGCATTGTCGCGCCCGTGGTTCGGTCGAGGTGGTTCGACGGCATTCGCGCCCGCCGTTAGGCCGCGAAAGGCCGCGCTGCGTGGGGCGGCCCGGACGGCTCCACGAGTGCGCCCCAGGGAAGACGCGGCGCCGGGGTCGGCGTGGGCCTCGCTCCGCGAAAAGGCCGCGCCGGACTTGGCCCGGCTCAGGGGGCGACCTGTTCGAGGCCGGAGAGCAGGGCGTCGACGCCGGCGAGGGTGGTGGCGCGCAGGCGCAGGGCCTCGGCGCTGGGGGCGGAGGCGGTGCGGTGCTGCATCTGGGCGATGCTCTGGCGGATCGCCCGGACCTGGCCGCGGATGAACTTGCGCCAGCTGGCGGCGACCGGGGCGAGGGCGCTGCGGTAGCGCTCGCGCAAGGCGGCCTCGCCCTTGGCGACGCCGTGGCCGTGCTCGTGGATCAGCGAGGCGATGAAGCCGGACGACTCGAGGCTGTCGAGGTAGCCCTGCGCCCACGGGACCAGGCGCGCGGCGAGGATGTCGGAGAACGCGTCGGAGTCTGGCTCTTGGGACAGCTCGCCGAGGTCGGCCTGGAGGGCGCGCAGGATGCTGTCCCGAAGGACAGCCGTCAGGTACGTGACGTCCTGGTCGGTGACGAGGATCTTGCCGCCGGCGCCGGCTCGCAGGACGCCGAGGGCGAGGCACTCGCGGGTGAGCAGGTCGTCGAGGGCGAGCAGCTGGCCGTAGACCTTGTCGCCGAGGGCGACGAGGCGGGCCTCGAGGTGAACGGGGTCGGAGCCGACAGGGCCGCTCCGGCTGGCCTTCTCCTCGAGGCCGGCGATCGCCTGGCGGACGGCGGCGCCGGTGCTGGCGAGCGCGTCGCCGAGGCGGCGGGCGGCGAGCGAGCGCTTGAGCTCGCGGGCGTGGGCGAGGAAGTGGGTCTCGAGCGCGTCCTCGACGGCGCGGAAGGGGTCGTCGTGGCGTACGGCCGGATCGGCGATGCCGGTGCGTAGCTCGAGCGCCTCGCTGGCGCACACGGGGATGATGTCGAGCAGGACGTCGCCGAACTGCTGCTTGAGGTAGTCGGTCAGCTCGGCGCGCTCCTCGGGGTCGAGGGTGTCGACCTTGTTGAGGACGCCGAGGACCTGGCGGCCGTCGGCTCGCATGGCCTTGAGGACACCCGCCTCGGAGGCCGCGCCGCCGCGCGTGGCCGAGAAGATCCAGATGATCGCGTCGGCCTCGTCGACGAACTCGCGGGCGACCCGCTCGTGGAAGCCGTCGAGCGCGTTGAGGCCCGGCGTGTCGACCACCGCGGCCTCGCCCATGCGCGCCGAGGTGCGCTCGATCTCCATGTGCCGCACCCGGCTCGCCGCGACGTCGTCGAGGCCGCGCAGGAAGGTGTGGACCTCGCCGCGCGCGATCGTGCCGATGCTGCCGTCGCGGTAGTGCACGCGCCCGCCGCCGGTGGGGCCGCGGCGGAAGAAGTTGATGGTGGTGGTGGTCGGCAGCACGCCCATCGGCGCGACGACCTCGCCGAGCAGGGCGTTGACGAAGGTGCTCTTGCCCGAGGAGAACTCGCCCATGACGGCGATCGTCAGCGGGCGCGCGAGGCGTTCGCGCGCCGCGATCACGCCGGTGAGCGCGTCCTGGACGCCGGAGATCGGGACGCCGAGGACGCGGCTGGGGATGGCGGCGAGCAAGGCCGTGGCGGCGGCGAGCAGGTCCTCGAGGCGATGGCTCTGAAGCGGCTGCGCGAGCTGGGCCAGCAGCGCCCGCGCCCGCTCGTGCTCGGGCGCCTCGGTGAGGACCTCGACCAGGTACTCCTGCGCGGCCTCGTGCAGGTTGACTGGCTGGCTGTCCCCAGAGGCATGGCTCTTGAGGCAGAACTCGGCGGAGGCGAGGGCTCGCTGGCCGCGCAGGACGCCGAGGCGCTGGCTGGCGTCGCGCAGGGGGGAGATCTCGTCGGGGCCGAAGGGGCCGCCGAGGTCGGGCTGGCTGCGGAAGCGCGGCGGCGGACCGGCGAGGAAGTCGTCGGCGGCGCGCTCGTCGTTGTCGTGCAGGCGCCGGCGAGCGTTGACGAGCCGCAGCTCCTCGGGGGCACTGGCGGCGCCGTCCTGCAGGCGGCGGCGCATCAGCGCGACTGTCCCATCGGACAGGAGGTCGGCGCGCAGGGCGACGTGGGCCAGCTCGTGGAGGTGCCGCTCCTGCCGCTCGCCGGCGGCCGACGAGGCGGCGTCGACGAGGGCGTCGAGGACGGTGGCGCGGGTGGCCGGGCTCGCGTCGCAGCCGCCGACCGGCCAGGCCGCGACCTCGCACAGGGCCCACAACCGCTTGCGGCGCGGGTTCTGCGGGTCCTGCTGGAGGTGGCGCAGCGCGAGCGGGCGCGCGTCGGCACCTGTCCCGAGGCACAGGTGGACGCGGACGAGGTGCTCTTCCCACTCGGGGCGCGCGGGGATCTTCGGACGCACGGCCTCGGCGCCCGCGCGGTCGCCCTTGGCCGCGAGCGCGACGGCGAGGTAGGCGCGGGCGGTGGCGGTGCCCTGGTCGACCTCGGCGGCGGTGTTGCCGAGGTCGGCCTCGCCGGTGAGCCAGGCGATCGCCTCGTCGACGTGATCCTCGGCGAGGAGCAGCTGCGCGCCCTCGCGGACCAGCAGCGCGCGCAAGGGACCACGTGTCCCTTCGGGCAGGCGGGCGCGCGTGCGCTGGAACTCGAGCAGGCCGCGCTCGAAGCGGCCGCGCTGGATCTGGAGGAGGGTGGTGAGCAGGTTGAGCAGGAAGCGCGCGTCGAAGATCGCCGGCTCCGCGGCGTCCTCGACCAGCTTGCGCCCGCGGCGGAGCTGGTCGAGCGCGGCGTCGTAGTCGTCGCGCAGGAGCAGGCGCGCGGCCTCGGCCAGGGTCTCGGGCAGGGCCCGCTCGCCGCGCTTGTTGTGCGGCTCGGACAGCTCGAGAAGCACGCTCAGGTGGGCGTTGCCGGTGAGGACCTGAGCGACGCGGGTGATCGCCAGCGCGAGCTTGAGGTGCGCGTCGTTGGGCCGCTGGGTCAGCGGATCGCGCAGGCGCGCGGCGGCGCCGGCGTAGTCGCCCACCAGGCTGAGCTCGCGGGCCTGGGCGATCGCTCGCGCGACCTCCTCCGGCGGGCCTTGCTGCGCGACCTCGCTGAGGATCGTGCCCATGCGCTTGGCCCAACCCCCGAGGGCGGACCCCATCGAGCGCAGCGGGTTCTTGTCGTCGTCCTTGGGCTTCTTCGTGTGGTCGTCGCTCATCGCGCTTGCTCGGGGGCGATCGGGACCGCGGCGATCTGGGCGCGGAGGTCGGCGAGCCGGGGCTCGAGCGCGCGCAGCTCGGCGGCTGCGGTCTTGCGCGCCTCGCTGACTGAAGAGACAGGTTGCGGGGCAGGGTCGCTCGTGGGAGCCGCCACCGGCGGCGTGGCCTCGGGCAGCGCGACGTGGTCGTCGAGGTCGACCACGCGCTGCAGGAGCGACTGCAATTGATCGCCGAGCTGGCCGTGCGCGAGCACGAGGATCTCCTCGAGCGTGGCGACGTGATCGTCGACGGCGCGGACCAGCGCGGACTCGAGGTCGCCGAAGGCGGTGGCGAGGGCGCTCGGGACGCTGGCGCGGGCCGCCGCGCGGACCTCACGCACGCTGCGCTCGCGCAGGACCATGGTGGCGAGCGGGGCGGCGACGGTCATCACCAGGCCGGTGACGATGTTGCCGAAGTACATCACCGCGGTGCCGGCGATGCCCACAGCGAGAGTTCCGGCCTCGACGAACACCGAGGGCGGGCGCAGGTGGATGACGGGGCCGCGCAGGCCGAGGCTGAGCATGGCGGCCGCGAGGCGCCGCTGGGCCTGTTCGCCGCAGGTCTGCAGGACCTCGCGCGTGAGGCCCTCGAGGGCGAGGCGCAGGCGCTCGGCTTCGCCGTAGACGAAGTGCATGAGCGCGTCCTGCGAGGCGGTGGGCAGCAGCTCGGCGGTGATCCGCAGGTCGGGGCGGTCGAGCTGCTTGAGGATCGCGTCTTCCAGCTCGCCGCGGAAGTTGGCGAGGTGCTCGCGCGTGCGCGTGACGATCTCGGCGCGCTGGGTGGCGATGGTGGCCCGCTGCTGCTCGACGTCGAGGCGCTGCTCGATGAACGCCTTCTGCACCGCGGCCAGCTCGGCGCGCACCGCCGCGTGCTCGAGCCGGAGGGCGCGGGCGAGGGTGGCGGCGTGGTGCGCCAGCAGGTCGGCGCTGCGCAGCAAGTAGGTGCGGGCGCGCGGCGGCGACAGGGTGCGGGTCTGGCCGGCGAGCTGCTTGAGCCGCTCGCGCAGGCGCAGGACCTCGCGCACGCCGAGCGTGTCCTTCGCCGGATCTTTGCCGGCGGTGCGCGCGTCGGTCTGGAAGATCTCGAGCGGGCCCGGGATCATGCTCGCGAGCTGGGCCTGGATGTGCGAAAGGACAGCCGGTCGCTCGGCCTCGGGGATCAGATCGACGCGGTTGAGCGCGAGCAACAAGGTGGCGCCGCTGTCCCCGAGCCCGCCGACGGCGATCAGGGCGTCGCGCAGGAAGGCCAGCTCGGTGCGCTTGAGCACCTGGGTGGCGTCGAGCACGAGCAGCAGGGCGTCGCCGCGGGGCAGCTCGCCGCGGCTGATGAGGGTGCGCAGGCGGAGGATGTCGTTGATGCCGGGGGTGTCGATGAGCTCGAGCTCCGGCGGGAGCTGCTCGCTCGGGGTGGTGACGATCAGCGAGCCCTCGATCGGCGACTTGCCGCGCGCGAGCTCGGCGAAGCGCGCCGGCTCGAGGACCTCGGAGCCGCCCGGGCGCTCGAGGCGGTGCTCGAGGGCGTCGCCGCGGACCAACTGCACGACCGCACCGGTGGTCGGCGTGACGCCGGTGGGCAGCAGGGCCTCGCCGAGGAGGGCGTTGATCAAAGTGCTCTTGCCCTGCTTGATCTCGCCGAGCACGAGCACGCGCAGGCGCGACTCGGTGAGCCGGCGGGTGGTCTCCTGCACGACCTGGGCGCCGAGCCGCGGCAGCCCGAGTTGGTCGGCGGCCTGGCGCAGGCCCTCGGCGAGGTGGAGGAGTGCGGAGGGAACGGGATCCGTGGGAGAGCTCGTCATCACAGGAGCCTCAGTCGCGAAGTGAGGCGCTGATCACAGCGCGCGAGCGGCCAGGCGTCGGCCGGGACTTCGGCGGCGGGCGCGTCCGCCGGCTGCGCAGGCGCGCCGGTCGCCTCGCCGGGTTCGAGCGCCGCGACGATCTCCTCGGTCGAGACCTGCTCGCGGCGGTGGCGTTGCTGCGAGCGAATGCGCGCGACGACGCGGCTGCGGTCGAACTCCCGCAGGGCGCGCTCGCGCTCGGCTCGCGGTGAGAAGGCCGGCAGCCAGTCGGGCCGGGGGCGGCCGCGCGGGTCGAGCGCTTGCAAGGCCGGCTCGAGCTCGCCCGCGGCGAGCAGGCCGGCGCGGTCGGCCGAGAAAACGGCGACCTGACTCCACGAGCGCAGCGTGGCGCGGACGAGGCCGTGCGTGATGCGGTCGCGCGCACTCATGAGATGCGCCATGAACAGGCCGCCGTGGCCGCACTGCAGGTGGGCGAGGCCCTGCGCGAGAAAGAAGGCGCGGACGGCCGGGCTCTCGGCCTGCAGACCGTCGCGGTCGAGGACGAGCCACGCGTCGCCGCCGCGAGAGTTGGCGATCGGCGCCACGAGCGGCCACACTCCCGACGCGCGGCCCTTCGCAGTGACGAAGCGGATGCCGGGTAAGCCCGCCTGCAAGAGCTCGGCGATCTGGATGAGCTCTTGCAGAATCGGGAGACTCTCGGCACCTTCGGGGTACTGTAGGTCCCCCGCGGTCATCAGCGACGTCGCATGTTCACTCCACCGCAACTCGAGCGCACGCATGGCGGTTTGGGCCGAAAGCGAGTGGCTGAGCCACTGGAAGCGGCGGAGATCGACGCCGTAGGCGTAGGTGGCGCGGGCGAGGTCCTGCTCGTAGCCGCGGAGCTGACGGCGCTGGACGAAGCGGCCGAGGTCGAGTGGGGAGCTCACCGGAGCGATTCTAGCAGGCGTGTCACGCGATCTGTCGCGGGTCCGGCCGAAAAGCCGGACGGCGCGCAAACCAGCTTGCAGGCCTGCGCCGATCTAGGTATGCCCGGCTGCGGATAACTCATGGCAGGTCCCAAACACAGCGAGCTTCCGGCCGTCGTGGTCCCGCAGCACCTCTGGCTGCGGAGCGCCCGCCCCGTCCAGGGGAAGGCCGTGCAGTGGGCCGTGCCGGGGGTGCTCATCGTCGTCGGGCTGCTGATGTCGTCGACCGCGCTGCGGGTGAGCTTCGTGCTCGCCGGCTTCGGCGTGTTCCTGCTGCTGCCGGGCCTGGTGACGAGCCGGCTCGAGCAGCTCGGCCGCGAGGTGCTCGCCGCCGATCGCTCCCGCGCCGGCGAACTGCTGAAAGAGCTGCCCGAGCGGCCGATCGTCCGCCTGTTCGCGCCGGCCGGCTGGCGGTCCCTGCAGACCGCGCTGCTCAACCTCAAGCTCGGCGACGGGCACGCCGCGGCGGCCGGGTTCGCCGAGACGGCCGAGCTGTGCGGGCAACCCGAGGCGGTGATGCTGATCAGCGCCCAGGCCCACGCGCACGTGCTCGCCGGCGAGCGCACGAAGGCCCGCGAGCTGCTGCAGAAGCTGACGCAGGCCAACCTGCTCGGTCCGCGCGACCAGCTCGACCTCGGCATCGTCCTGCTGATCGAGAGCAAGAAGTTCAAGCAGGCGCTGAGCTACATCGAGGCCGCGCGCAAGACCATCGGCGAGCACCCGCGCATCGTGGCGGCGCAGGCGCTCGCGCTGCAGAAGCTCGAGCGCATCGACGAGGCCTCGGTGCTGCTCGAGCAGGTGCAAATTGCGATCAAGGACGCGGCGACCGACACGGTGACCGACGACCTGATCAAGCGCGCCCGCAAGGGGCTGCAGGACTACCTCGAGGCCCAGCTCCGCCGTGAGCGTCGGGCCCGCTCGCGCCGCACGACGATCGTGGTGTCGAGCGAGGCGGCGGCCAGCGAGATCGTGTCGGGCGAGATCAGCGGCGGCGGCGAGCCGACGGCCACCGAGGCGGGGATGAACGACGCACGCTCCGAGTCGGAGCCGATGCGGAGGTTCGCGTCGGTCGAGTCGCCGACGCCGCCCGCCCCGGCACCCGCGCCCGTGGCGGCGCCGCCGAAAGCAGCCCCGCCGGCCGAACGCGATCCCGACGCGCCGCGTCCGGGTCTCGAGATCGATCTGTTCTCGGCGCCGCACACCTCGGCGCCGCCGCTGTCCGAGCTGCTCAAGGACAGGAGCGAGGATTCGAAGCCGCGGATCGATTCGGTCGCCGCGGCCCTGGCGAGCGAGGTGCCGGCCGCGGCCCCGGTCGCGCCACCGAGCCTCATCGTGCCCGACATCGGCAGCGCGCCGATGAAGGGCGCGGCGCCCGTCGTGCCGGCGCCGCGGGTCGGCGGAACGATGCCGTTCACGCCGTCTCCGCCGGTGGTCGACGCCAAGCCGGCGAGCGAGAAGCCGGCTCCGCGCGCCACCTCGCTGTTCATGGCGGGCCCGGCAGTCACCCCGCCGGCGCCCGCCCCCGAGGTCAAGCCCGACAGCGACGCGCCCGTCGTCCGTCGCCGGCAGACGCTGCTCGGCGTGTTGCCGACCAACGAGCCGAACAAGCCGCCGGCGCCGAGCCTGCCGTCACTCAACTCCGTCGGCGGCCCGCCGCCGCCGGCAGGTGCTCCGTTCGCGCCGGCGATGCCCCGCACCGGCCTGCCGACCCGCGGCACGACGCGGCTCGATCTGCCGGCGATCGGCTCGCCGCCGCCGAACCCTGCTGGCCCCGCGCCGGTGTTCCGCGCGCCGCCGAAGCCCGGGGCGCCGAAGAGCGACGACAAGAAGGAGTGAGTCCCGCAGCGACGCGAGCCGAGAGCGGCTGCGTCGTCGTTCGTTGGCAAGCGCTTGCTCGGTGTCGCCGACCGCTCGTGAGCGCGGGACCCCGGTCGACGAGGTCGAACCAGCTCGTCGCGGTGCGACCGCCCCTCGACGTGAATCCGGCGAGCCTTGTCTGTCCGGAGCGCCCGAACCGCGACACGCGGCGTCGCGCTCGCGAGGGGACGTCGCAGCGCCATGCGTTACGTTCGTAAATGTACGAAGGGCCATGTCGCAAACGACATGGCCCTTCAGGCAGGCGAGCTACGCCGGGCTCAGCGGATGCCGGCCAGCGGATCGTCGGTCGACTCGATCTTGGTCGCCTTGTCTTCCTTCTTCTTCTTCGGCTCGGTCGAGGACGGCGGGCTGCTGCTGCCACCGCCGCCACCGCCACCACCGCCGGTGCGGCGCTCGGTCTCCTTGATGTGCGCGCCGTGGGTCGCGTCGATTTCGCCGCCCTTGGCGGCGCGCGGGCCCTGGGTGTCGGGCGGAACCTCGCCGCTCTTGATCACCTTGATCTCCGTGGGCGGGGCCGGCGGAGGCGCCTCTTCGACAGGCTTGCGACCGAACGCGAAGTAGGCACCGACGCCGCCGAGCACGAGCACGAGGCCGATGATGAGGCCGATCTTGCTGCCGCCGCCGCCCTCGTTGTCGTCGCCGGCGTCGAAGGACGCCGCGGGCATCGAGGAGAATGCCGGCGACTCGGCGGGCGCCGAGCTGAAGGGAGCCGCAGCGGGGGCATCGCCGAAGGGCGAGGGCGCCGAGCTGAACGGTGCGGCGGCCGGCGCCGAGCCGAACGGCGAGACCGCGGGCGAGTCGAACGAAGCCGGGCGAGCCGGTGCGGGCTCCGGGTCGCTGTCGTCGAGGTCGTCGTCGCTGCCGGCGACGGCGTCGGTGCCGTCGTCGTCGGCCTCGTCGGTGCCGTCACCGTCCTGCGCGGCGACGGCTTCGAGCTCGGCGTACAGCGCCCTGATCTTCACCTCCAGCCGCTCGACGGCCTGCGTGTGCATGCGGAGCGTGGCGGGGTCGCTGGCGGTCTCCAGCGCGTCCTCGTGCTTCTTCCGCTCCTCTTCGAGGCTCTCGAGCCGCGCGAGGGACTCCTGAATCCATTCTTCCGTGGCCATGATTGGGCTTCCGCTTCGGTCAGGCGGGTCGCGCGAGGCTGCGCGCGGACCTCACGATGGGATAATACACAGCGTTAGAGGCGCTCCAACTGATTAATTCTGGCCTTTCGCGGCCGTATGGCGGAGAACGCGTCGTTCGACCGGCCGGTGTGCCGCCGCGGATCGGGTGACTCGCTCCGGCGGCCGCGGCCTGGTGGTCGTGACTTTAATCTCTCGATGCGTGCGCAGCGGGGCGCCAGCGATCGCCATCGACTGTCGAGAGAGACCTGTCCGATCCAACATGTCTCGACATACAGATGGCGAGCGACGCTCGCCCGCTCAGGTACCCTTGCGCAGCTCGGCGAGCACCTGCTTGGCGAGCGCCTTGAGCGTGTCGAACACGCCCTGACCGTTCGGCGCGACGGCCTCGAACTCGGGGACCCGGGTCGGGTTGAGCGCGGCCGACAGCTCCTCGATGCTCATCGCGTTCGGGAGGTCGCGCTTGTTGTACTGCATCACGTACGGCAGCTTGTCGAGGTCGTAGCCCTGCTCTTGAAGGTTGATGCGCAGGTTCTCGAGGCTCTCGATGTTGGCGTCGTAGCGGGCGTCTTGCGAGTCGGCGACGAAGCACACGCCGTCGACGCCCTTGAGGATGAGCTTGCGGCTCGCGTCGTAGAACACCTGGCCCGGGACGGTGTACAGGTGGAAGCGAGTCTTGAAGCCGCGGATCTCGCCGAGGCTGAGGGGCAGGAAGTCGAAGAACAGAGTCCGCTCGGTCTCGGTGGCGAGCGAGATCATCTTGCCCTTCGCCTCCGGGCGCGTCTTGTTGTAGATGTACTGCAGGTTGGTCGTCTTGCCGCAGAGCCCAGGCCCGTAATAGACGAGCTTGCAGTTGATCTCGCGCGAACTGTAGTTGATGAACGACATCGGTAGCGGCTCTCGCTAGTCGTTGAACAGGTTGTCGATGTCCTGATCGGTGATCTCCGCCCCGAACGGGCTGGACGGCTGCGTGGTCGCCTTCTTCGCCAGCAGCTCAAAGATCGGCACGAGCTCCTCCTGGGCCTTCTTCACGCGGAGGCGCACCAGGCCCTGCGTCGTGTTCTTGTCGAACAACACGACGAGGATGATCCGCCGCCCCACGAGGGACATGTGGATCGACATGCCCTTGCCCTCGTGGAACTGCGCGGTGAACTCGTCCTCGCGCAGCAGCTGGGCGATGCCTCCGGTCGCAGCGACGTTGCCGGCCACGAGCGAGCTCAACGAGGTCGTATCGAGGGCGGCGCTGTCGCCCGCGGCTGCGACGAGCTGCCCGTTCTTGTCGATGAGGAGAATCGTTCTCGCTCGCGAGTCCTGATGGAGCCGTTCAGCGATCGCTTGGATCTGCTTCTGCTCCTCTTCATACATCACGAGCTGGGGATTCAGCGGGTTCAAGGGTGAGACTCCTGATGCTCGACGTGGGGACCCGGACCTATGTCCATGGGCGCCAAAACCGTAACAAAGTCATCCGGGCAAGTCCATCACGGATGGCGTCTTCGAGGGCCGCGGCGTGGATCTTCTTCGTGACCATGGCCCGACGTTCAGGGTCGTCGCATGCTCACGCGAGCGCGCGGCGCTCCGACCGCGTGACGCGGCCATGGCGCGCGTGGCATCGGGACCCCGCGAGGCCGGGCCTCGATGACGAGTCGTTCCGCGCGCCCTCGGGCCCTACAGCGCGCGGCGATCCGCGAGCGCCCGATTCAAGGTGTTCATGTCGGCGTACTCGAGCTCTCCGCCGACGGCGACCCCGCTGGCGATCCGTGACACCTGTACGCCCAGCGGCCGCAGTAACTTTGCCAGGTACACCGCGGTGGCGTCGCCCTCGACGTTGGGGCTCGTGGCGACGATGACCTCGCGGACGCTGTCACCCTGCAGGCGCCGCAGCAGCTCCTTGACCCGCAGCTCGTCGGGCCCGACTCCGCCGAGCGGGTCGAGTACCCCGTGCAACACGTGGTAAAGCCCGTGATACGCGCCGGTGCGCTCGATCGCCATCCGGTCCTGAGGCTGCGCGACGACGCAGATCGTACCCGCGTCGCGGCGCGAGTCCCGGCAGCGCTCGCACGTCCCGCCGGTGCACAGGTCGAAGCAGACCTCGCACAGCCCGAGCTGACGATGCACCCCCGCGATCGCGTCGGCCAGCGCCGTCACGTAGTCGTTGTCGGCCTTGACCAGCGACAGGGCCAGGCGCATCGCCGTCTTCTCGCCGATCCCCGGCAACCGGGTCAGCAGCGCCGCCAGGCGCTGCAGGGGGTTGTGCGCGTCGTCGCCGTTCACAGGCCAGGGAAGCCGCCAGGGCCCATCATACCCGGGGGGATCAGGTTGCCGACCCGTTGCTGTTGCAGCGACTTGGCCTTGTCGAGCGCGTTGTTGACCGCCGCGACGATGAGGTCCTGCACCATCTCGCGGTCCTCCGTCATCGCCGCCGGGGCGAGCTCGATGCTGATGAGCCGCTGGGTCCCCGACGCCTTCGCCTTCACCAGCCCGCTGCCCGCGCTGCCCTCGACCACCTCGTGGTCGAGGTTCTGCTGCATGCTCTCAAGCTGCTGGCGCAAAACCTGCGCCTGCCGCATCATCGCTCCGAGGTCGAACTCGCTCATGATGGTTTCATCCTACCCCGGAAATCGCCCCCGCACAGGCCCAAAGGCTGCCCGGACGCAGGCGAGCGCGTGAACTTCCGGCCCGGTCGCCTCACTTGGGCTGCGGCGCGACCAGCGGCCGGACCTGCTTGAGCTGGCCCTCGAATTGGGCCAGCAGCGCCTGGATCTGCGGGTGCTCCCGTGCCTCCTGCAGGACCTCGGCCTGCAGCGCCTCTTGCCGCTGGCGCTCGATCTGGCGCAGCGACGGCGTGTCCGGCAGCGTGGGCTCGCCCTCGACCAGCTCGAGCCGGAACGGCATCCCCATGTGCAGATGGAGCGCCTCGTCGATCTGCCCCCGGTGTTGCTGGAGCATGTCGCGGTAATAGTTGCTGCCGACGAGGCGGACGACGCCCTCGCCGACGCCCAGGAGCCCGAACTCGGCCAGCAGCGCGAAGATCGCCATCTCCTCGCGGCGCATCCTTCGCAAAAACTCCTCCCAGGCGGCGAACGGCGGCAGCGTGGCCCAGGGGATGACCTCGCTCGAGGTCGACTCCCGCGGCGTGCCGGGGCAGACGGCGCAGGCCTCGGCGGCGGGAGCCGGGGCGGCTGCTTGCGGCGGGCGAGGGGCCTGAAACGCCGGGGAAGGCGGGGGCGGGGCCTGAAACGCTGGGGTCGGTGGGGGCGGAGCCTGAAACGCCGGGGTCGGCGGAGGCGGGGCCTGAAACGGCTCGGCACGACGGGCGGGGGCTGGAGCCGGTGCCGAGGCCGGCGGCCGCGGGGCGGATTCGCGCGGAGCCTCGAAGGCCCGCGGCGGGGGGCTTGCCGACTGCGGCGGAGGCGCCGATTGCGGCGGGACGCTCGCTGCCGCGCTCGGAGGTTTCAGCTGCGCGAGAAAGCTGTCGAATTGGTCAGCTCCGCCGGCGCGCTGGGGTGGTCGCGCCGGGAAGTCCGGGGTCGAGCGCTGAGGTCGAGACGCCTCACCAGAACCGCGCGAGGGTGCGCCGCCGAAGCCGCCCCCACCGCCCGATCCGCCCGGACCCGGGGCCGAGATCTGCTCCAGGCGGTCGATGAGATCGCCCAGCGGCATGAGCGGTTCGGTGTGCACGAGGTCGAGCAGACCCATCTCGAGCACGAGCCGCGGCACCCGAGTCCGCGGGAGGGCGTCGACCACCCGGGTGAAGCGATCGAACAGCTGCGACAGCGCAGTGGCGTCGACGTCGGCGGCCTGGCGCCCGAGCTGCTCGAACTCCTGGTCGGAGGCGTCGAGCAGGACATCGCGGCTGCCGGTCAGCTTGACCACGGTGAGGTCGCGCAGGTGCTTGAGCAATTCGAGCGCAAGAGCCAGGAGATCTTGCCCGGAGGTGAAGATCTCGTCGAAGCGCCGCAGCGTCAAGGTCGCGTCGCGGGCCAGCACCGCCTCGACCAGCCCGGCGACCGCGAGCGTGCTCGGGACCCCGAGCACCACGCGAACTTCTTCGGCGCTGATCTTTCCGGTGTCGCTGGCGAACGCGATGACCTTGTCGAGCAGCGTCAGCGAGTCGCGCACCGAGCCGTCGCCGGCGCGCGCGACCGTGTAGAGCCCGGCCTCCTCGACGCTCACGCCCTCGCGGGCGAGGATCGACTTGAGGTGACCGACCAGCTGCGCGCTCGACAGCCGGCGGAAGTCGAAGCGCGACACTCGCGAGAGGATCGTCGCCGGCAGCTCGTGGACCTCGGTGGTGGCGAAGATGAAGGTGACGTGCGGCGGAGGCTCCTCGAGCGTCTTCAGCAGGGCGTTGAACGCCGAGCCGGTCAGCATGTGGACCTCGTCGATGATGTAGATCTTGCGCCGGGCGGTCTGCGGCAGGTACCGCACCTGCTCGCGGATGTTGCGAACGTCCTCGACGCGGTTGTTGCTGGCGCCGTCGATCTCGATGACGTCGACCGAGCGACCCTCGGTCACCGCGACGCACTCGCTGCAGACGTTGCACGGGTCGATCGTCGGCCCCTTCACGCACACCAGGCACTTGGCCAGGAGGCGCGCGGCGGTGGTCTTGCCGAGGCCGCGCGCGCCGCAGAACAGGTAGGCGTGGTGGACGCGGTCGTGGGCGATCGCGTTCGCCAGCGTGCGCGTCACGTGCTCCTGACCGACCAGGTCGGCGAAGCGCTGCGGGCGGTACTTGCGGGCGAGGACGACGTAGGCCACGGGCGCACGAACCCTAGCACGCCCGCGCGTCGGCGGTCGCCCCGGGCTGGCGAGCCCTCGCCGCCCGTGTTACGCAGGAGGCCGTGAACCCCGCGGTCCGCCCGTGCCCGGCCTGCGACGGCCCTCACGCCGACTTCGTGTTCCGCGTCCGCGACTACGACCACGTCCGCTGCCGCCGCTGCGCCACCGTGTTCGTCACCCCGCTGCCCGAGGCGCAGGCGCTCGAGGAGCTGTACCTCGCGCCCGACTATCACCCCAGCGCCGAGGGTCAGGAGACGCGCATGCGGGCCGAAGGCGACGCCCGCGCCGCCGTGCTGCGCCGCTTCGGCGTGCGCTCGGTCCTCGAGGTCGGCTGCGGCCCGGGGCACTTCCTCGATGCCTGCCGCGACCTCGGCATGCAGGTCGAGGGCGTCGACCGCGCTCGCACGGCCGAGGGACCGCGCCGCCGCGGTCACACGGTCCACGACGTCTGGCTCTCCGACTTCGGCCCGCCCGCCCCGCGCTTCGACGCGGTCGCTATGTGGGAAGTGGTCGAGCACGTACCTGACCCGAAGGACATCTTGCAGCAGGCCCGCGCGTGGCTGCGACCCGGCGGCTTCCTCGCCCTGTCGACCCCGTCGAGCTCGGGCCTGCCGGCGCGCGCGCTGGGCCCCCGCTTCCCGATGGTCATCCCGCCCGACCACCTGTCGCTGTTCAGCCACCGCGGCCTGCAGGCGCTGCTCGCCGTGACCGGCTTCGACCCTGTCCGCTGGACCAGCTTCTCCGGCCTCGACCGCGCGGCCCTCCGCCGCGGCTTCCAGCGCTTCGTCCTCGGCAACTCGCTGCCGGCCCGCGCCGTGTCCGCCGGCCTCGCCGTCGCCGCCGAGCCCGTCGCTCGCCTCGTCGATCGCGCCGGCCTCGGCACCGGCTTCGAGGTCTACGCGGTCGCGTGCTGATCCAGCGATCCGTCGCAAGACGAGCCGCCGCTCTGTAAAAAGCGGCCGAGAGGACCGCCGGGCTCGCCTGAGAACGGTCGAGCTCGCGATAAGAACGGCGAGCTCTCGCGGTGCCGCCGTTCGGCGATCTTTCGCCCGGCCCGAGTGGCGCGTCGAACTCTCCCGCGCCTCGGATCATCTGAAGCGCTCGCTCGCAGCTCTTTCGTCGCTCACGCCGCGCCGCGCCGCGGCGCCCGCCACCACGCGCCGAGCTGCACCAGCTCGGCGAACGCCAGCCCGATCGGCGACGCGATCAGCCCGATCGTCGCCGCGCCGAAGCCGAGGATGAGCGCCCGCCCGGCGATCCCCGCCAGGTCCCACGCCACCAGCGCCCGCGGGTCCGCGGCGACCTGCGCCTGGCGACCGATCGTGTTGGCCAGGCGGAGCCCGGCGAACGGCGCGCTCCACAGGATCAGCAAGCCTGTCTGTTCGGACACGTTCCAGCCGATCGCCCGGTCGACCGCCGTGGCCGCCGGTGGCCACGCGAACAGCAACCCCACCACCGCGACCGCACTCGCGCCGGCGAGGCCGCCGAGCACCGCCCAGCGGCGCAGGCCGGCGTGAGCCCGCACCGGGTCGCCCGCCGACGCCCGCAGCGCCACCACCGTCGCCGCCGCCGAGGGCACCATGATGGCCGCGTTGACGAACAGGTAGGCGTAGTTCAGCCGCGCGAACCCGCCGACGGGGAACAGGTGCGACAGCGCCGCGTCGAGCAGCCCGAGGTTGGCGTACACCAGCGCGTCGATCAGCAGCGCCGCGGTCCGGCCGCGTGTCCCATGGACCATGTCCTTCGTGTCATGCCCTCCGGGACATCGCACGACCGGCCACACCCCCGCCACGCCGACGGCCAGCCCGACCATCAGGCCGAGCGCCGGCCCGAGCGCGCCGCCGGGCAGCAGCGTGGCCCCGGCGATCGTCCCCAGCGGGATGCCCCACTCGAGCGCGAAGCCCCGCCGCTCGCGTCCGGCCCGCTCGGCCAGCGCCCGCATCGCCGAGCCGTGGACCGCCAGCGTCACGCTGACCGCGAACACCCACACGGTCGGGTCGGTCCAGGCGCGCGGCCCGACGATCGCCAGCAGCGCGGCGATCCCCGCGCCCGCCATCGCCAGGGTGAGCCATCGTTCCTGCCGCAAGAGCGCGGTCCCGAGGACCTCGCGCGGCGCGGGGATCCACCGCGAGCGGTACAGCGACAGCCCGACCACGCGCGCGGCCGAGACGGCGACGAGCCCGCGGAAGAACAGGTCCGCCGCGCCGCTGGCCCGCAGCTCGCGGGCGATCAAGAACTCGCGGGTGGCCCCGAGCAGCAGCGTCACGACCGACAGCCCCGCCATCCACGCGAACGCCGACGCGTGGCTCCGCCGCGGCCGCGCCGGCTCCTGCCCCGCGGCGCTCACGGGCCGCGCGCTCGCCTCCCTGCCCCGAAGGACAGATACGACTCGCACCGCCCGCCCACTACCGGACCCTCTCGAACGCGACCCGCGCGAGGATCCGGTCGCAGCCGGCCAGGCGGAAGCCCCACTCGGGGTGGGCCGCCCAGAACTCGTCGAAGGCGCGCAGCTCGTGGTTACGATCGGCGAACTCGTCGAACAGCAAATATGTCCCGACGGACATGTGCTGCTCGAGCGCCAGCAGGGCGGTGCGCGTCGAGCTGTAGAGGTCGGCGTCGAAGTGCAGCACCAGTCGCTCGTGCGGCGGGACCACGAACGCCGGCAGCGTCGCGTCGAACCAGCCCTTGACGAACGACACCCGCGGGTCCTGCACGGCCGGCGCCGCCCCGCCGGTCGAGAACGTGCCCTTGCGGTCGATCGCCGTCCAGTCCTCGGGCAGGCCCTCGAAGCTGTCGAAGCCGACGAACCGGCAACCTGTCCCCGGGAGCAGCTCGGCCCAGCGCGCGATCGACTCGCCGCGGTGGACCCCGAACTCGAGGTACAGCACCCGCGCATCGCCGAGCGTCGCGGCGATCTCCGCGTAGGTGTCGAAGCGGTGGGCCGCGCGGCGCGAGGTGTCGAACCCGCGGGTCGCCATCCACCGCCCGGCCTCGAGGTAGTTGAGCGCGGCGTTGAGGTTGTGAACTGTCCGCGAGGACAGGTGCGCCCCGACCCGCGTCAACAGCTCCTTCAGCCGCGCCGGCGCCCCCACTACGCGCCCTCCCCGCCCCAGCGCGGCTCGAACTCCTCGTCGAGCTTGCCGGCGCGGCGCAGCAGCTCCTCGTGGATCAGCAGGTCGATGAGCATCGGGTACCACAGCGCGTGCATGCCGGCGTGGATCAGGCCGGGGATCCCGTCGCGCCAGGCGCCGAGGCCGATCGCCCGCGAGAAGTTGATGAACGGCCGCACGAACAGCGGCAGCTTGTTGTAGATGCGCCGCAGCACCGCCACGCGCCCGGCCTTGGTGCGGACGTGCAGCTCCGACAGCCGCTGCTGCTGGCTCAGGCCGTCGACGTAGACCCGGGCCTCGCGCGCGGCGTAGCCGACGTGCTTGCGGAACAGCTCCGACATCGGCTTGGCGTCGCGGTGGATCATGCGCGCCTTGAGCAGGGTGATCCGCAGGTCGCGGTCGTCGACGCGCTCGTTGATCCCGCGGGTGAAGCGGGCCACCCTGGGCCGCATCAGCCGCAGCATCATGGCGTGGGTGAACTCGCCGTGCTTGAGCCGGCGGCCGAGGATCCGCACGTCCCAGCGCACGTAGGCGCCGTCGATGTCGTCGCGCTGGATCGTCCGCTGGACCTCGTCCCACAGCGCCGGCGTGAACTCCTCGTCGGCGTCGAGGAAGTAGATCCACTCGAACCGCTCCTGCACCTGCTCGAGCGCCCAGTTGCGCTGCTTCGAGTAGTCCTCGAACCGGTGGACCACGAACTCGGCCCCGTACTCGCGCGCGATCGCCTCGGTGCGGTCGACCGAGTTCGAGTCGACGATCACCACCGGGCAGCGGCCCGCGATCGACGCCAGCGCCTTCGGCAGGTTGAGCTCCTCGTCGCGCGTGAGGATGACGACGGCGAACGGTGACACTAGCTGGCCTCCGGGACAGGTTGATGCGCCGCCGGCGACGGCACGACCGGGCGGCGCGGCAGCGACACCTGCAGCGCCGCGCCGACGACGATGCCGACCATCGGCACCAGGATGTAGCTCTTGTACGACGCCGCCGTGACCACGTAGAACAGCACCGCGACCGCCCCCGAGAGGATCGTCGCGCGCAGGTGGACCGGGGTCCGCAGCGCCTGCCGCGTCAGCGCGAAGATCGGCAGGGCGAACAGCGCCGAGCCGAACAGGCCGAACTTCCACAGGTGGTAGGCGACCATGTTGTGCACGTAGCTCGCGTGATGGCCGTCGACCTCGAGCTCCGCGCCCAGCCCCGCGCCGAAGATCGGGTTGTCGGCGAAGATGCGCAGGCACTCCTCGATCTCCCGCACCCGCGCGTCGACCGTGCCCTGCTGCCCGAGCCGCAGGTACGTCACCGCGAAGTCCGACAGCACGGTCGCGAACAACACCACCGCCAGCACCGCGAGCCCGACCACCAGGGCGCCGCGCCGCGGGGACCGCACCGACAGGCTCGTGAGCCACCCGAGCAGCATCCCCAGGATCATCCCGCGGCTCACCGTGGCGATCACCACGACCACCAGCAGCGCGTGCGATAGCGAGCAGATCCGCCGCAGAGACCGCTTGCGGGCGAAGTGCAGCAGGAACGCGGCGCAGAACAGCCCGACCAGCGGGTGCCCGATCGCCATCTTAAAGTAGTTGTAGACCGACCGGTAACGGCTCAGGTCCCAGCTTGGCAGCAGCCACAGCGAGGCCAGGCCGTCGGCGACGGCGACCAGCAGGGCCGCGGCGAACAGCAGGTTCGGACGACTCGCCGCCCGGCCCGCGCACAGGCCGAGCGCGAACAGCAGGTAACAGAGGATGTCCTCCAGCGACTGCCCGAGCGAGTTGCCGCCGACGGTGCCGACGCCGAGCCCCACCACCAACGCCAGCGCCCACGGGATCAGCAGGGTGACCTGCGCCCGGGCCGCGGACGAGCGCAGGAACCCGCCGAAGCCCGCCAGCACCACCAGCAGCAGGAACATGGTGATCGGGATCGACAGGCCCTGCGGGAAGGGCGGCAGGGCCAGGGTCAAGACCATGGCGGCCGCGGCGAAGACCGTCGTGAACACCCGGTCCTCACGCTACCACGCCGACCCCGCCGGGCGGGCGTGAGAGGCCGGTTACGGCGCCGACGCGGCGGTTGTCAAATTTTCGGCAGATCGGGCGGAGGCCCGTGAGAAACCGGAAATTTCCGGCGATCGGCCGCCATTCCGGCCCTCGCGCGGGCCGCCGCACCTGGCCGATGGATCCAGCAGCCCCCACCGCGGTCTCGAGTGATCTCCGGCGTCCCGCGGCCCTTGCACGCCCCCCTCGCGTTTATTAGGTTGCCTGTCTCCGCACGAGGCCCATGCAGCGTCAATGGTTGGACTGGCAAGGGCCGCTGCTCCCGGCGGCCGCCGCCTGGCTCATCGAGCGCCACGCCGAAGGTCGCCGCTGCGACCTGCGGGCGGTCCGCTGCGTGCTGCCCGGGGCCCGCGCGGGTCGCGTCCTGCTGCACCTGCTCCTCCGGCAATGCGCCGAGCGCGGCCTCCGCCTGGTCCCGCCGCAGGTCCTGACGCCCGGCGCCCTCGCCGAGCTCCTCGTCCCCGGCGACGCCCGCACCGCCTCGACCCTCGAGTGCACCCTCGCGTGGATGCACGTCCTGCGTGAGGCTCGGCCCGAGCACATCGCGCCGCTCCTGCCGACGCGGCCCGACTTCTACGACTGGCCGGCCTGGCACGAGCTCGCGGGCACCGTCGCCGGCGTCGTCGACGAGCTCTCGGCCGAGCTGCTGTCGCTCCGCGACGTCGCCCGCGTCGCCGCGCGCATGAACATGGAGCGCGAGGCCGACCGCTGGGCCGCGCTCGAGCGCCTCGAGGCCCGCTACCGCGAGCGCCTGGCCCGCGAGGACCGCGTCTGTCCGCACGAGCGCCGGCGTGAGGTCATCGCGGCTCTCGTCGACGGCGCCACCCCGGTCGACCCCGACCACCAGCTCGTGCTCGTCGGCGTCGTCGACCTCGCGCGGGTCCACCGCGCCATCGTCCGCGCCTACGGCGACCGCGCCACCGCCCTCATCCACGCCCCCGAGTCGTTCGCCGCCGGCTTCGACGTCGACGGCTGCGTCGAGCGCAACTTCTGGTCCGGTCGCCCGATCGAGATCCCCGACGACCAGCTCATCATCGCCGACCGCCCCGCCGACCAGGCCCAGGCCGTGATCCGCTGCCTCGCCGACCTCGGCGGCGCCTACCGCCCCGAAGAGGTCACGATCGGCCTCGGCGACGAGAAGCTCGCCCCCACCATGACCCAGGCCGGGCAGTGGGCCGACATCGCCGTCCACGACCCTCGCGGCCTGCTCGCCCGCCACGGCCGCCCGTTCCGCCTCCTGCAGGCCGGCCTCGATTGGGTCCGCGACCCCCGCTTCTTCGCCTTCGCCGCCCTCGTCCGCCACCCCGACGTCGAGGGCTTCGTCCGCCGCCTGCTCGGCAAGGCCAAGCCGCCGGCCGGCCCCGCCCCCGAGTGGGCCGAGGCCAAGCCCGTCGAGCATGTCCCCGAGGACGTGCCCTTCAATGCAGGTCTCGAAGGACAGGCCCCAAAAGACAGCAAGGACGACGTCGCCGCCGACGACCACACGATCGTCGAGTGGCTGACGGTGCTCGACCGCTACCACACCGAGCACCTGCAGGACGACCTCGGCAGCGCCTGGCTCGGCGACGAGAAGGCCGCGCGGCGGATGCAGATCCTCCACGACATCGTCGCCAAGCTGTACTCGCCGCTGGTCGGCGACCGGCGCCCGCTGACGCAGTGGTTCGAGCCGATCCTCGAGGTCCTGCGCAACGCCTACGGCCACCTCGACGTCCACGCCAAGGCGCTGAGCGACGCCCGCGTCGCCAACACCTGCATCGAGATCGCCAAGAACCTCGGCAGCCTCACCGGCGCCGCCCCCGGCCTCCAGCCCGACGTCGACGGTCCGACCGCGCTGCGCCTCGTGCTCGCCCAGCTGGGCGGCCTGCGCGTCCCCGAGGACCCGCGCTCCGGCCAGATCGAGATGCTCGGCTGGCTCGAGCTGCACCACGACCCCGCGCCGGTCCTGGTGCTCGCCGGGTGCAACGACGGCGCCGTGCCGCAGGCCGTCACCGCCGACGCGTTCTTGCCCGACGGCCTGCGCGAGCACCTCGGCGTGCTCAGCAACGGTCGCCGCTACGCCCGCGACGCCTACCTCATCGAGGCGATCCGCCGCAGCCGGGTCAAGTGCACCTTCATCGCCGGGCGTCAGGCCGCCGACGGCGAGCCGCTCACGCCCTCGCGCCTGCTGCTCGCCGGCGACCTCGAGCTGCTGCCGTCGCGGATCCTCCGCCTGTGCGATCCGAACCACGCGCGCCGCTGGGCCCTGCCGTACGGCGCCCCGCCCTCGGGCGCCACCTCCGGCTTCCGGATCCCCGAACCCGGCCCGCCGGTCGAGCCCGCGGCGATGACCGTGACCGAGTTCGGCTGGTACCTGCGCTGCCCGTTCCGCTACTACCTCAAGTACGTCCGCCGCCTGCGCCTCGTCGACGACAGCGCCGTCGAGCTCGACGCCCTGCAGTTCGGCAACCTCACCCACGACGTCCTGCAGCGCTTCGGCGAGGACCCGGCCGTCGCCGACAGCACCGACCCCGAGCAGATCGCCCGCTACCTCGAGGAGGTTCTGGACGACCGCGCCCGCGCGACCTACGGCGCCCGCCCGCTGCCGGCGATCCGGATCCAGATCTCCCGCCTGCGGCAGCGGCTCCTCGCGTTCGCGCCGCACCAGGCCCGCCGCCGCGCCGACGGGTGGAAGATCCGCCGCTGCGAGTTCGAGCTGCCCGAAGCGACATATCTGCAGATCCCCGATCAGCCGCCGATGCGGATCAAGGGCAAGATTGACCGCATCGATCAAAACGTCCGCGACGGCTCGTGGATGATCATCGACTACAAGACCAGCGAGTCGGGCCACAGCCCCGACAAGACCCACCGGGCCGCGCGCGGCTCGGCGAGCCAGTGGAGCGACCTGCAGCTGCCGCTCTACCACCACCTCGCCGCTCAGCACGGCTACACCGGCGCGGTCCAGCTGGCCTACATGAACCTGCCGAAGAAGCCCGAGCAGGAGGCGCTGCACGTCGCGCGCTGGACCCCGGCCGACCTCGACGACGCCGTGGGCACCGCCCGCGACATCGTCCGCAGCGTCCGCGCCGGCCGCTTCGACATGATGGCGGACTTCGCCGCCCGCTATCAGGACGACTACGCCAACATCTGCCAGACCCGCGTCTTCGGCGGCGCCGACGACCTGGAGACCGAGGCGTGAGCGACCCCGAGAAGCCGCCGCGCTCCGGATCGCTGTGGCTGTTCGGCGAACCCGAGGCCGAGGCAGGGGCTCCACCACCTGTCCGCAAGGCCAGACGCAACCGCGCTGCCCCCCGCCAGGTCGCCCGCCCCGCCCGCGACCTTTTTAATGCCGTCGCCGGCGCCTTCGCCCGCAGCGCCGAGGCCGCCGCACGCCCGGCCCCGCCCGCGCCCGAGCCCCCCGCGCCCGAGCCGCGCAAGCGCGGCCGCAAGGGCGAACCCGCGAAGGCACGCGGCGAGCAACCTGCCCCCGCGGAGGCGCGGTCACAACCTGTCCCCGCGGACACGCGAGACGTCGCCGCGGAAGCACGATCGCAACCTGTCCCTGCGGACACACGACCCGTCGCCGCAGAAGCGCGGTCGCAACCTGCACCCGCGGACACGCGAGAAGTAGCCGCGGAGGCGCGGTCGCGACCTGTCTCGACAGACACCAGCGCAGTCCCCACAGAACCGCTGTCGCACCAGATCCTCCCGGGCGCGCCCGTGGCCCCTCCAGGAGCGCGAACACGCGAGCAACCGGTCCCCGCGGACGCGAGGGCACCGGCCGCGGACGCGCCGTCGTTCGAGCGACCTGTCCTCGAGGACACGCCGGTCGGGCGCTCGGCCCCGAGGGCAGACGAGCACCATGTCCTCGAGGACACGGACACGCGCGAACCGCATGCCCTCGCCGACACGCGGAGCCTCCTCGCTGACGAGCCCGCCCTGGACCCGGGCGACGAGCCCGTGTTTTCGTCGGACCTCCCGCCCGAGCCGCATGTCCTTGTGGACAGCCCGGGCCCGGCCGCCGGCGAGCCCCTCGCCGACGGCCTGGTGCCCGAGCCGCCTGTCCTCGCGGACAGCCTCGTGGCCGTCGCGCCCGAGCCGCGCCGCGAGCGCGCCGGCCGTCCTGTCCCCGCGGACAGAGCCCATGTCCGCCAGGACAGCCCGCCCGCCCCGCGGCAGGACGTCTTGGCGGTGATCGCCGAGGCCGAGCGGGTCGCCGAGGCCGCGCTCGACCTGCCGCCGGACCCGCGGCTCGCGGGCGGGCATCAGCTGCAGCACATGCGGATCCTCGCCTCGGCGGGCTCCGGCAAGACCTACCAGCTGACCAACCGCTACCTGCAGATCCTGAGCCGGGGCGCCTTCCCCTACTCGATCCTCGCCAGCACCTTCACGCGGGCGGCCGCCGGCGAGATCCGCGACCGAATCTTGCGCACCCTCGCCGAGGCGGCCGACGACGCCGCCAAGCGCGAGGAGCTGGGCCACCGGCTCCACCGCGAGCTCGCGCGCACGCGCGTGCTCGACCTCCTGGCCAGCCTGGCGAACAACCTGCACCGCCTGCAGATCCGCACGCTCGACAGCTTCTTCGGCACGATCGTGCGCTGCTTCTCGCTCGAGCTCGGCTTGCCGACCGACGCGCGGATCGTCGACGAGGACGAGGCGTTCCGCCTGCGCCGCGAGGCGATCGGGCTCATGCTCGAGGAGGGCGACACCGAGGCGATCATCGAGCTGCTCGCCTCGCTCACCGAGGGCAGCTCGGAGCGGGCGGTCACCGACACCATCGACAACACCGTCAGCTCGCTCTACGACCTCTACCGCGAGGCCCAGGACACCTCGGCGTGGGAGGCCATCGCGCCCGAGCCGGTGCTCGGCGAGGCCGAGCTCGACGACGCGATCGCGGCGCTCAAGTTCGCCGTGCCGACCGACCTCGGCAAGCGCGGCATCGAGGCCCACGCCAAGGACTGCCAGCGCGCCGAGCAGTGCCGGACCGGCAGCTCCGACGACTGGATGGAGTTCTTCACCACCGGCCTGGCCAAGAAGGTCGCCGAGAACGAGCTCGTCTACTACAATAAGCCGATCGCGCCGACCACGGTGTTCGCGTATCGCCGGCTCCTCGGCCACGCGCGCGGGGTGTTCCGCCGCCGCGTCATCGAGCAGACGCGGGCCACCTGCACCTTGCTGCAGCTGTTCGACAGCTGCTACCGCCGCGTCAAGCGCGACCACAAGGTCCTGACCTTCGCCGACCTGACCGTCGCGCTGGCCCAGGCCGACCTGTCCGGCCACCTCGACGAGATCTGCTTCCGCATCGACGCCCGCCTGCGCCACGTCCTCCTCGACGAGATGCAGGACACCAGCATCCAGCAGTGGAACGCGCTGCGGCCGATCGTCGACGAGACGGTGTCGTACGCGACCGACGAGCGCAGCTTCTTCTGCGTCGGCGACGTCAAGCAGTCGATCTACGGCTGGCGCAACGCCTGCCCGGAGATCCTCTCGCGCCTCGACGATCTGCTCCATCGGCCAGGTGGCCAGGTGCTGCACAAGGAGACCCTGGCGACCAGCTTCCGCTCGTCGCCCGCGGTGATCGAGGTCGTCAACAAGATCTTCACCGACCTCAAGGACAACCCGTCGCTGCTGCGTTACCCGTACGCGACGCGGCGGTGGGACGCCGAGTTCGAGCAGCACACGACCACCCGCAAGCTCCCCGGCTACGTGCAGCTGCGCGCGGTCGGTCGCTGCGAGGACCAGGGCAAGCGGCAGGCGCTGCGCCTGCAAGAGGCCGCCGCGCTGGTCGCCGAGCTGTACCACCGCCACCCGGGCAAGACGATCGGCGTGCTCCTGCGGACCAACGGCGCCGTCGGTCGCGTGCTCTACGAGCTCGGGCCGACCCGCCTGAAGATCCCCGCCACCGGCCGCGGCGGCGGCCCGCTCACCGACGCCCCGGCGGTCAACGCGATCCTCGACCTGCTGCGCCTCGCCGACCACCCCGACCACTCGATCGCCGGCTACAACGTCTTCGCCAGTCCTCTGGGACAGGTGGTCGGCTTCGACAAGGACGACCGCAACCTGCAGCGCCGCGTGGCCGCGCGGGTGCGCCGGCAGATCGCCAGCGACGGGCTGGCGCCGACGCTGCAGCAGTGGATCCGCGCGATCGCCCCGCAGGTCGACGAGCGGCAGTACCGCCGCTGCATGCAGCTGATCCAGCTGGCCCAGGTGTGGGACGAGCGGCGGACCCTCCGCTGCGACCAGTTCGTCGCCATGGTCGAGACCCGCCCCGTCGCCGACCCGGCCGCCTCCGCGGTCCAGGTCATGACGGTCCACCAGTCGAAGGGCCTCGAGTTCGACATCGTCATCCTGCCCGAGCTCGAGACCGAGCTGGCCTCGACGCGCACCCTCAAGGTCGTCTACGAGCGCGACGGCGACGCCGGCCCGGTGATCCGCATCGCCCGGCATGTCTCGAAGGACATGTGGCAGCAGTTCGACGACCTGCGCCCGATCTTCGAGCAGCACATCGACCGGCTGGCGCACGAGAGCCTGTGCCTCCTCTACGTCGCCGTCACGCGCGCGCGCGAGGGCCTGTTCATGCTCGTCGACCCGCCGAACGAGGGCAGCCGCAACGCGCCGGCGCGGGCCTCGGCGCTGCTGATCCACGCGCTCCACGAGGGGCCGGTCGAGCCCGACAGCGTCCTGTTCGAGCACGGCGACCGCAGCTGGCTGGCGCCGCACGCCTACGTCGCGCCCGGCGTCGTCGACCCCTCCGACCCGCACCTCGAGTCGACGGGCGCGCCGCGTCCGTCCGGGCCGGCGAGCAGCGACACCGCGAGCGAGCCACCGAGCCTGAGCTTCCTGCCGTCGCAGGGCCCGCTGGTGCGCGCCGCCGTGCTCGCGCAGGACCCCGGCCGCACCGTCGCCGACCACATGCACCTGGCCGACGCGCCGCTCAGCCACTGGGGCGCGGCGATGCGGGCGCTGTTCGCCGAGATCGCGTGGTTCGAGGAGTTCCGCCCGAGCACCCCGCAGCTCGAGGCGATCGTCCGCGCCGCCGCGCCGAGCCGCGACGAGACGTGGGTGCGCGCGCGCGTGCAGGAGTTCCTGCGCGTGCTCGAGGGCCCCAACCTGCGCGCCGCGCTGTCCCGCGGCGACCGCGACCCGGACGCGCTGCGGGTCGAGCGGCAGGTCCCGTTCGCCCGCCTCGACGGCGGCGCCCTCCAGACCGGCGAGATCGCCCGCCTCGTGCTCGAGCTCGATCCCAACCTCGTTCTCGACCTGTCCGAACAGACAGGCTCCGAAGCACATGTCCGCAAGGCCACTGTCTACGGCCTCTGCCTCGACAACATCGAGAAGCTGGCCGAGGCCGAGGAGCGGGCCCGCCTCTACCGCGAGGCGGTGTCCGCCTGGCGCGCCGCCGCGGCCGAGCAGGCCGGCCTCGAGCGCAAGCAGGTCGACGCGGTCCTGCTGTTCCCCGCCGCCGACGTGGTGCTCGCGGTGTGAAGCCTCGAAGTTACCGTTCGGACATGTCCCAAAGCGCTACGGCCTGGCGAGCTCTGCCGGCGCAGAGGCCTGCGTAGGCCCGCGCCTGCCGGCCTCGCTGCCGCGCGCGCGCAGGAGATCTCCTCGCATCGACCTGTCCCCAGCGCCAGGAGCGATCACGCTCGGCCCGCGAACTTTGCGCTCCACCGCAGCCTCGGCGAGCGCCGCGGACAGCATCGACGTGTGGATGGGCCTCGACCTCGCAAGGACGGAAACCACAGGTCGTGGCGGGATCCGTCGCTCTTGGTGAAGTGCTTGAGCGGATGACTGAAGATCCGTTCGGACCGCACTTGCGCCAGCGTCGCTCGCCGGGTCGCGGACAGATCGTTGTCTGCGGAAGCTGCGCCGTCGCCGACCGATGTAGCTGCAACCGCGAGCGCCGCGGTCGACCCGGACGCGACGGCAGCCGCGGCCGCTCGGCGGCGCGCGCCGGAGGGCCCGCAGATGCGGCGCAGGCGGCTCGTACGGGCGCTTTGCCGGCGAGCAGGGTCAGCAGTGTCGGCGCCGACGAGCGGCGAGGAGGACCGACCACGACGGGCCGGGCCGCCGCGCTTTCTCGCTCCTGGCGGCGGCGGTAGCATGCCGCGACCGTTATGAACCGCAAGCTGTTGCGCGGCGAGCACCTGATCTCCACCTGGCGGGACATCACGCTGACATCCCACCGGGTCTGGCAGGACGCGCGCGAGGGCTCGTCGGCGGCGCTGACGTCGATGCCGGTCGACGCGGTGCAATGGGTGCGATTGGGACGTCATCATCTGCCGTGGCTGCTGTGGCTGGCGGCCGTGACCGCGGTGCTCGGGATCGCCGCCCTCGAGTACGACCGCATGATCACCTACGGGCTGTTCGGCGTGGCGCTGCTGTTGATGCTGCTGTACGGCACCACGCGCCGGCTCGTGCTCGAGATCGGCGCGGGGGCTGGCAAGATCGTGGTGCAGGTCGTCGGCGAGGGGGCGAGCTTCGACGCCGCGCTCGAATTCCTGTACCAGGTCGAGGGCCGCCGTCAGGTGCACGTGTCCGGTGCCGACGCCCGCAGCGGCGCATCCGCGAGTGGCGCATGGCCCGGAGGGGCCGGCGCCGGCGGGTGAGCAGAGGGCCCACGAGGGCTCTGAACGCGAGGTCCGCCGTATATACTTGTCAGCATCGCCGAAGCGATAAATGGAGGGGTCGACGCTCGACCGATGAACACTGGCGAGTGGACGCTTCCGCAGCAGTTCGATGAGTACCGCCTGGTCCGCGTGCTCGGCAGCGGCAGCATGGGCGTGGTGTTCCTGGGCCACGACACGATCCTCGACCGGCCCGTCGCCATCAAGTTCATCAACGCCCGCGAGGCGAACCCGCGCACGCGCGAGCGGTTCGTCATCGAGGCGCGCGCCGCGGCCCGGATCGCCCACCCGAACGTCATGGCGATCCACCGCATCGGCGAGCTCGAGGGGCGGCTCTACATCATCTCCGAGTACGTCCGCGGCGAGCCGCTGTCGGAGATCCGCGGCGCGCTGCCGTGGCAGGAGGCGCTGACGATCGCGGTGGGCCTGGCCCGCGGGCTCGCGGCGGCCCACCGCCAGGGCGTGCTCCACCGCGACATCAAGCTCGCCAACGTCATGCGCAACGAGCTCGGCGAGGTCAAGCTCCTCGACTTCGGCCTGGCCAAGCTGGTGCCGCAGGGCCCCGGCAAGCTCCGGCCCGACGCCAAGACGCCGCTGCCCGCCGTGATCGACCTCTACGGCCGAAACGGCGACACCCAGGAGTACGGCAGCCCCAGGGTCGACGTCGTCGCCCAGCTCGACAGCACCATGACCGGGCGCCTCGCCGGCTCCCCCGCCGACGACGAGAGCTCCGAGGTCATCGTCGGCACGCCGTACTACATGGCGCCCGAGCTGTGGCGGGCCGAGCCGGCCACTCGCAGCTCCGACATCTACGCCCTCGGCGCGCTGCTCTACATCCTCTGCGCCGGCCACCCGCCGCTCGAGGCGAGCAGCACGCTCGAGCTCGCGCGCCTGTCCCAAGAGACAGCTCCGCGCGCGCTGCAGGACGTGGCCCCGGGCGTCGACGGCCGCTTCGCCAAGCTGATCGACCGCTGCCTGGCGCGCTCGCCGGCGGCCCGCTTCGCCTCGGCCGACGAGCTGTGCACCGCGCTCGAGCTGCTGCTCACCACCGGACCGATCGCCGAGGTCATCCACGGCAACCCGTACCGCGGCCTGCAGGCGTTCGAGGCCCGCCACCGCGCGGTGTTCTTCGGCCGGGTCGCGGAGGTCCGCGCGGTCGTCGACCGCCTGCGCGTGCAGTCGTTCGTGCTCGTCGCCGGCGACTCCGGCGTCGGCAAGTCGTCGCTGTGCCGCGCCGGCGTGCTACCGCAAGCGAGCGAGCCGCCGGGCGTCGGCGGCCGCACGTGGAGCAGCGTGGCGATGATCCCCGGCCGGCGCCCGCTGCAGACGCTGGTGTCCGCGCTCGCGTCGCACTTCACGCTCAAGGAGGAGGCCCTGCGCACGCTGCTGATGGGCGAGCCCGAGGGCCTGGTGCGCCTGCTCGCCCGCCGGCAGGGCAAGGACCGCGGCTTCATCCTCTTCATCGACCAGCTCGAGGAGCTCGTCACCCTCAGCGAGGCGCCGCAGGTCGAGCCGTTCGGCCGCTTCCTCACCGCCTTCGCCTCCGGCGTGCCCAGCCTGCGCCTGCTCGCCAGCGTGCGCGGCGACTTCCTCACCCGCGCCGCCGCGCTGCCGCTGCTCGGCCCGTTCATCAACCCCGCGGTCTACCTGCTCACGCCGCTCACGCGCGAGGGCATGCGCGAGGCGATCGTCGGCCCGGCGGGCCTGCAGGGCGTGCACTTCGAGTCGGAGGGCCTCGTCGACGAGGTCATCCAGGCCGGCGTCGAGGGCAGCCTGCCGCTCTTGCAGTTCGCCCTGGCCGAGCTGTGGGAGGCGCGCGAGGCCGGCAGCAAGATCATCACCGCCAACGACCTCGAGAAGATCGGCCGGGTCACCGGCGCTCTCGCGCGCCACGCCGACAACGTCGTCGCCGGCCTGCCGCCGTCGCAGCGGATCGCCGTGCGGCGCCTGCTGATGCGCCTCGTCACGATCGAGGACACGCGCGCCAGCCTGCCGCTCGAAGACCTCGTCAGCAGCGACCCCGCCAGCGAGGCCGCGCTCGAGGCGCTGGTGCGCGGCCGCCTCGTGGTCGCCCGCGAGGCCCAGGACGGGACCGTCCACGAGATCGCCCACGAGGCGCTGATCCGCAACTGGGGCACGCTGCAGCGCTGGATCAACGAGGAGCGCGAGTCCCGGGAGATCCGTCATCGCCTCGAGCAGGCGGCGGTCGAGTGGCAGCGCCTCGGTCAGGGCCGCATCGGTCTGTGGACGGCCGAGCAATTGATGGAGGCCGACAAGCTCGAGGCCGCGAGCCTGCGGGCGCGCGAGCGCGAGTTCATCGCCGCCAGCGCGGCCGAGCAGCGGCGACGACGATGGGTGCGCCGCGCCATGGTCGCGACCCTGCCGCTCGTCGCCGGCCTCGCGTTCACCGGCGTGAAGATCCAGGAGGCGCGCGCGCTCGCGGCGAAGGTCGACGACCAGCTGGCGCGCGCGCGCCAGGCGTTCGCCGACGCGCACGCCCACGACCTCGCGGCCGAGACCAGCCGGGTCGAGGCGATGCGCAAGTTCGACGCGCGCGACGTGCCCGGCGGCGAGGAGGAGTGGGCGCGCACGCAGCAGCGCATCGAGGAGGCCGACCGCACGTACAAGGAGGCGATCATGGCCTCGGAGGTCGCTCTCGGCTTCGACCCGGCGCAGGCGGAGGCGCGGCGGCTCGTCGCCGACGCGCTGTACGAGCGGGCGCTGCTGGCCGAGGAGCGCCACGAGCCCGAGCTCGCCGAGGAGCTGATCGCCCGCCTCAAGCTCTACGACGACGGCAGCCGGCAGGCCCGCTGGAGCGCGCCGGCGTCGCTGTCGGTCGCGGTCACGCCCGACGCCGCCCGCGTGAAGTTGTCGCGCTACGAGCGCGACGACGCCCACCGCTGGGTGCTCGTCGACCCGCGCGAGCTGGGGCCGGCACCGGTCGCGCCGCTCGAGCTGGCGGCGGGCTCGTACTTGCTCGAGATCGAGATCGCCGACCGCGAGCCGATCTTCTACCCGGTGCTGCTGCGGCGCGCAGAGGAGCGCCGGCTCGCGCTCGACATCCCCCCGGCCGCGGCGATCCCCGCCGGCTTCGCGTTCGTGGCCGCCGGTGCGTCGCAGTTCGGCAGCGCCGACGAGGACACGATCCGCCGCAAGTTCTTCTTCGCCGCGCCGCAGCACGAGGTCGTCACCGGCAGCTACGTGATCGCCCGGCGCGAGACCACCTATCGCGAGTGGATCGCCTTCCTCGACGACCTGCCCGCGACGGAGCGAGCGCTGCGGACCCCGGGGGTCGAAGCCGACAGGTTCCAGGGCGGCGTCCGGCTCGAGCCGATCGACGACAGCTGGCGCCTCGTCATGAAAGCGGGCGAGGCGACATATGTCGCGCGCGTCGGCGAGACCCTCAAGTACGCCGGTCGCGAGGCGCTCGTCGAGCAAGACTGGCTCGACATGCCGGTCTCGGCGATCTCGTGGGACGACGCGCAGGCCTACCTCGCCTGGCTCGATCGCACGGGCCGGGTGCCCGGAGCCCGGCTTTGCTCCGAGTGGGAGTGGGAGCGAGCGGCGCGCGGCGCCGACGCCCGCAACTTCCCGCACGCCGACGCGATCACGCGCGACGAGGCCAACTACGACGAGACCTATGCTCGCGTCGCCGAGCACGTCGGTCCCGACGTCGTCGGCGCCCACCCTGCCTCGCGCAGCCCGTTCGGCGTCGACGATCTGGTCGGCAACGTGTGGGAGTGGACGGCTTCGTCCCTCGCCGACGACGAGGGCATCATCCGCGGCGGGGCCTATTATTACGACGAGGTGACCTGCCGCTCGGTCAACCGCTATCCGTGGGCGAAAGCCGTCCGCGAATCGACGCTGGGGTTGCGAGTCTGCGCCTCGATCGCGACCGATGCGGTCGCGATTGCGGACAGAAAGCCGACGAGCGGATCGTAAAGAGGTCGTCGGCGCGGAGCCGCGATCGTCGTCGCGACTGACGCGTGTCGGGCCGCCAATTGATGGGGCGCGGGCGGGCGCCCGGAGGGCACGGCGCGAAGATTTCGCGGCCCCGCTTCGCCTCGAAAATTCGCGGCGCCCGCGTTATGAAGGGAGGGTGAGGCCGGATTGTCCGGCCGATTGGGAGGGGGACATCGATGTTTTCGGGTTTTAGGAATGTTTTCATGGTCGCGGGTTTGTGCGTCGGTCTCGTCGGGTGTGACGGGGCGGTCGAGCAGACGCACGCCGGCACGCCCGTGGACGACAGGATCACGTTCCGCGAGGTGGTCGACAACGGCGTCGAGCTGAACGGGCCGCTGGTGAACGGCATGCGGGTGAACGGCATGCGGGTGAACGGCATGCGGGTGAACGGCTTGCGGCTGAACGGCATGCGGGTGAACTCGTCGGAGATGACCAACTTCGCCATCACCGCGGGCAGCCTGATCAGCGCGCTGCTCGACTCGATCCAGCGCTCCGGCGCCGACCTCGTCGACGCCGAGTACGACTTCGACTACGAGATCGCGCCCGGCAACTACGAGCACAAGAAGCTGAAGATCGCCGGCGTGGTGCAGAGCAGCACCGACCCCGACATCTACTTCAACGACGTGCGCTATCAGGTCGACGAGACCACGTGGGACTATCTGTGCCGCGACGGCGCCAGCAACCCGACCGAGGCGATCGCGCTCCAGTTCGCCTGGGACGAGAGCACCGGCAGCCGCCTCGAGTACCCCGACGCGTTCACCTGGGCCTGCCGCGGCGCCGCGCTGGCGAAGGCGGTCGAGTGGGGCTACGCGCCGTGGCGCACCGCCGGCGGCACCTCGCTGAAGGACGCCCACCAGGCCGGCGTGCGCATGATCCGGGCCGACTACTGCGGCAACGGCACCACGCACACCGTCAACGGCAACCCGATCGACGTGTCGGACAAGTGGAGCATCCAGGAGCCGGGCACGGTCTGGCCGGTCGAGGCCAAGTGGGGCCCCGACGGCGCCGTCTGCCTCAACACGCCGCGCCGCGCCGCGTGGAGCCGGGCGACGGTCATCGCCGAGTGCGTGGCCGCCGGCAAGGGCGTGCTGCCCTACTGCACCACCAGCGACCCGAGCGAGTTCGGCGGCTTGCTGATGACCCAGGCCAACGCGCTCTGACCCGCGCGTCGCCGCCCGCGCCCCCTTGCCTCGGGCGCGGGCGGGCTGCTAGCAGGGTAGGGCCATGCGGAGCCCCCTCGTCGCGTCGCTCACCCTGATGGCCGCCTGCGCCCCCCCCAACGCGGCGCGGCCCTATCCGAACACCGAGCCGCCGGCCGGCGAGGCGGCGGTCGCGAGCGAGGGCGTGGTCCACTATTTCGACCGCGCCGTCGACCTCGCGCCGTTCCTCACCGGCTTCCCGTATGTGCAATGGATGCCGAGCCTGCGCACGGACCGGATGTTCGTGCTCAAGACCGGCGACCGCTACGAGCTGCAGGCGCTCGACCTCGCCGGCGCCGGGGGCCTGGCGAGCGCGGTCACGGTGTCCGACGTCGACTGGTCGCAGCGCAGCCTGTGGCGCGTGCACCACCACAGCGCGACCGACACGCTGTGGCTGCACGCCGACGCTCGCAACGACGAGCACATGAATCTATGGACCATGAATCTGAAGACAGGGTCTTTGGAGCAGGTCACCGACCACGACTACGTCTACGGGTTCGGCCTCGACGAGGCCGAATCGCAGGTGGCCTACCTCCCGCGCGCCGGCGCGGCGCCGCCGTACCGCACCTGCCTGCGGGTCATGGACGTCGCCAGCAAGGCGGCGCGTGAGGTGGTCTGCGACACGCCTGCGCTCGCGTTCACGTGGTCGACCCCGCGGTTCTCGCAGGACGGGCGCGAGGTGTTCTTCGCCGCGCAGGTCGACGGCGACCGCAACCGCGTGCAGCTGGTCGCGGTCGACCTCGCCGCGGCGCGCCCGAGCGTGCGCGTCGTCACCGACGCCAGGGTCCCGCGCACCGACGTCGAGCTGCTCGAGGGCTGGCTCGACGCCGACACCGCGCTCTTCATCGCCAACGACGACGGCTTCCGCAACCTCTACAGCATGTCCCGCAAGACAGGTGCGGCGCGGCAGCTGACGCGCTTCACCGAGGACCTGACCTCGGCGTCGCTCACCGACATCGGCGTGGTCGGCGTGCACCGCAGCCCGCTCGGCTCGTCGCTGGCGGTGATCGACCCGCGCACCGGCAAGGTCGCGGCGGCGCGTCAGCTGCCGGGCGCGGCCGACGTGCTCGACGGGCGCGGCGGGCGGGTGGTCTGGTCGCACGAGGCGCCGGACCAGCACTTCGAGCTCAACGTGCAGCAGGTGTGGGCCGACGCGCAGGGCCCGGCGTTCGGCCGCGGCTGGAGCCTCGGCCTCGACGAGGCGGTGCGCGGCGCCGTCGTCCAGTGCAAGGCCGAGCGCGTCGCGATCCCGACCTTCGACCGCGACAAGGCCACCGGCAAGCCGCGCGAGCTGCACGCGTTCGTGCTCACGCCGCTCCGGCCGCCCGCCGACCCGAGCCGCCGCCTCGCCCTCATCGAGGCGTTCTACGGCGGCGAGAACCACTACAGCACCTTCGCCCACGTCATGTGCGCCGCCGGGCTGACGGTCGTGTCGCCGACGGTGCGCGGCGGCGACGGCTTCGGCAAGGCGTTCGCGGCCCTCAACGACCGCGACCTCGGCGGCGACGAGATCGTCGACCTGTTCCACGTCGCCCGCTGGGCCGAGCGCACCCTCGACCTGCGCCCGGCGCAGATCGGCGTGTTCGGCGGCAGCCACGGCGGCTACGCGACCATGCGTGCCCTGACCTTTCCGCCAGGTACCAAGGGACATGACGACCGCTACGAGTTCGGCTTCGGCCTGGCCCACGCCGGCTTCTCCGACATCAAGAGCTTCCACGATCAGTGCAACATCCCCGACTGGGTCGTGCTCGAGAGCGGCGACCCGGCGCGCCCCGACGACCTGGCGCGCATGAAGGACCGCAGCCCGCTGTCGCACGTCGACCTGCTCGCGGCCCCGCTGCTCCTCACCCACGGCAGCAACGACTGGCGCGTCCCCGTCGGCGAGTCGCGCGCCTTCTTCGAGAAGGCCCGCGCGCTCGGCAAGCCGGTCACGCTCGTCGAGTTCGAGGGCCAGGGCCACCACATCGAGGGCATCGAGCGGATCGCCCGCCTGTACCAGGCGCGCTTCGACCTGCTGCAGCGCGTGGCCGAGTCGCCGCCGGCGCCGGGGTCCGCAAGCGCAGCAGGCCGCTGAGCGAGACAGCGAGCGCAGTGTGGAGTGCGTCACACTCTTGCCGCGCGGCGAGGAGCTTTTTCGCTCATTTCTGGCTCGAGCCCGGGGAACGCGTGTTAGGGTGCGGCGGCGGGGACGCCCGGAGACCCCTGAAAGGCACTGACCTATGATTCGCAACTTCTTCTTCAGCTCGATGACGGCGTTCAGCCTGCTCGCTCTCGGCGCCTGCGGCGACGACGGCAAGGGCACCGACACCAACGTCCAGCAGACCGACGGCACGGACACCACCAACAACAACACCACCGAGCCCGGCACCGAGAGCGGCACCGGCACGTCGATCACCGGCGACGACCCGACCGCCGCGACCGGGCCGCTGGACTCGACGAGCGAGCCGCCGACCTCGACGGGCGACCCGCCGAACCCCACGTCGGCCACCGACCCCGGCACGACGACCGAGGAGCCGGGCACGACGACCGAGGAGCCGGGGACGACCACCGAGAGCACGACGTCGACCACGAGCACCACCTCCACCACGGGCGACCCGTTGATGGAGTGCCTCGAGAGCGTCAACCCGGGCGACCCGTGCGGCGAGTGTGCCTGCACCGAGTGCCTCGCGGAGCTGCAGGCCTGCGAGGCGGACCCCGGCTGCACGGAGATCCGCGAGTGCGCCCAGGAGTCCGGCTGCGGCGGCATCGACTGCCTCGGCCCGTGCGGCGACATCATCACGGAGCACGGCGGCCCGTTCAGCCCCTCGGGCCAGCTCGCCCAGGCCATCGGCACCTGCGTCGACCAGCAGTGCAACGGCCAGTGCTGAGCCCCGCAGCAGCCACGCACCGGCCTGAACCCTCCCGGTCCCGCCGGCACGGTGTTCCGTGCCGGCGTTTCGCGTTTCTGGCGTGAGGTCGGATTCGCCCATGCGGCGCGATTTTGACCGGCGCGCAATTGAGCGTATCGTTCGAGCTGCATGGCTCGGATGCCGCCCGTCGTCCTCGTCCTCGCCCTGGTCTCGTGTCGCGACGACGACGGCCCGGGCGGAGTCACGATCGTCACCGGGGTGACCAGCAACGTCACCACGCTCACCCCCGAGACGACGTCGACCACGACGTCGACCACCGGCGGCGCGAGCGGCAGCGAGGGCGCGAGCGGCTCGACCTCGACGACCACCGATCCGGTCGACGCCACCGGCGCGAGCAGCAGCACGACCACGACCACCGGGTACGAGACGACCGCGGGCGACGTCGGCAGCAGCACGACCGGCCCGCCCGATCCGGTCGAGGCCTGCCTCGAGAAGGTCGACCCCGGCGACGAGTGCAGCGCGTGCATCTGCACCGACTGCCTCGAGCTGTGGGACGCCTGCCACGACGATCAGGCCTGCGCGATCATCCAGGAGTGCGCCCAGGAGAGCAGCTGCTACGGGATCGACTGCCTCGAGGCGTGCGAGACGACCATCAACCTGTGGGGCGGCATCGGCGGCACCTCGTTCGGGCTGTGGCTGCCGATGACGAACTGCCTCGAGGCGTCCTGCCGCCGGCTGTGCCCGTGGTGAGGCGACCTGAACCTCGGGACATGTCACATGTCCGTGCGGACAGGCGCCGCCGCGCTCACGGATCGTAGGCGCACCTGAACCCGAGGTCAGGTCGCCGGTCCTTCACGTCTCGCAGCCGGCGCGCGGTGGTCCGCACGTCGGCGTCGTCGGTCGACAGGAAGCCGCCGCCGCGGGTGGCCCTGCGCCCGGAGTCGGGGCCGCCCCAGCCGATCTGGCCCTCCTCGCCGGTCTGGTACGAGATCTCCGCGCTCGCGGTCCACTCCCACACGTTGCCCGCGAGGTCGGCCAGCTGGCCGCGGCCGCGACCGGCGGCGTAGCTGCCGACCTTCGCCGTGGCGACGTCGCCGTCCTTCTTGTCGTGCAGCTTCAGCCATGTCCGTGGGAGCATGTCCTCGGGGACATCCTTGAGCTCCGGCTGCAGCCGCGCCCGCGCCCGCGCGCACTCCTCCCCGCAGGCGTTGACGAGCCGCGGCCCCGGCTCCTGCTCGCCCCACGCGTAGGTGCGCTCCTGTTCGCCGCCGCGGGCCGCCCACTCCCACTCGACCTCGGTCGGCAGGCGGCCGCCGGCCCACTGGCAGTAGGCCGCCGCCTGGTTCCAGCTGATGCAGTTGATCGGGTGGCGGCGCTTGCCGGCGCGGTCGCCGTTGCAGTGGGCGCTGGCCCACGCGAGCTCGGCGATCGAGCTCTTGAAGCGGGCGCTGGTGGCCGCCTCGGAGCAGGGGCCCCTGGCCGCGCAGGCGGCGTAGTCGGCCACGCGCACCTCCTGGCGGTCGAGGCAGAAGTCGGCGACCTCGCTGAGCCCGCCGACGCTGGCGCGGAAGCGGCCGCCCTCGACCAGCGCCGCGTCGTGGGGGCAGACCTGGCGGGCCCGCGCCGCCGCGACCTCGGCCGGCTCGCGGATCGCCTCGACCTCGACCCGCAAGAGCGCCCGGCAGCCGTCCGGCGGGCTGTCCTCGCGCCCGTCGCCGCAGGCGTCGAGCTCGCCGTCGCTGCGCGCCAGCCCGCGCGCCGCCGACGAGCCGGCGCCGGCGCCGGCCTTCATCCACCCGACCTCGCCGCGGATCTCCGCACCTGCCTCGGAGGACAGGCGGAACGCCCCGACCGACAGGCCCGCGATCACATGGGTCGCGCGCTCGCAGTCGCCGCGCAGGTCGACCCGCGCCGGCCGCCCGTGGCCGCCCTGCCAGCGGCCGACCACCGTCATGCCGAGGCTCAGCGCGCCGTGGCGCTCGAGCTCCGCCTCGAGGTTGGCGGCGCCGAGCGGGATCTTGGCGTAGAGGTCGTCGGCCCGCTTGAACAGGTAGTCCTCGCGCTTGGGCTGCACGCCCTGGTAGCGGTAGCTGCCCGGCGCCGTGCAGCCGCGCAGCAGCTCCATCTCGCAGCCCTCGTAGCGGACCGCGACCATCCGCCCGCCCTCGGCCACCAGCGTCTCGAGCTCGCTGCGGTCGTGCGCCGGCCACTCGATGATCAGCGGGCGCGAGTGGCTGCGCGTGACCCCGCAGCGGGTCTGGTCGGCCGGCTCGTAGCTCGGCGTCTGCGCCAGCGTCGAGGCGAGGTTGGCGTTGCGGCAACCTGTCCCCGGGGATAGGAGCACGCCGAGGCCGAGCGAGAGGCCGACGCCCGGGAGGCGCGCAGCGAACCACGAGCGGCGAGGTCGGAGCGAGCTCGCCGAGCCCTCCGTGTCGCGCGCGCCGCCGGTCGTGCCCCGGGGCGCTCGCCAGGATGTCGCGGCCGGCTGGGGGGCGGGCACGCCGTCAGCGTACCTCAATCGCGGGCGCGGCGGACCGCCGCGACCGCGCGGTCCATCGCGCCGATGCCGTCGCCCGGGAACGACCGCCAGCGCACGCGACCCTCACGGTCGAGGACCAGGGTCGCGGGGATCTTGTCGACGCGGAACCTGGCGGTGAGGACGAGGCCCGCGTCGTGCACGACCGGGAACGCGACCCCGAGCGCGCGCACCATCGCCAGCGTGTCGCCGGCGAATTCGTCGGCGCCGATGCCGATCACGGCGACGTCGCGCTGCCGGACCGTCCAGCGCTGCACCTTCGGCAGGTGCTTCCAGCACGGCTCGCAGTAGCGGGCGAAGAACTCGACCACCACGACCTTGCCGCGCAGCCCCGCGCTGTCGACCGCGCGGCCGTCGAGGCCCCGCCGCGAGAACTCCGGCGCCTGCTCGCCGAGCAGACTGGTGGGCGCCGAGGGCGGCATCTCCGGCGGGCGGCACCCGGCCGCCAGCGCCACGAGCCCCAGCCACCGACGCCTGCTCCACGGCTCGTCCACCGCCTCCATCTACCGCGAACCCGCCCGCCGGCGATAGCCTGGAGCGCCGGATCGGCCGGCGAGGCTGTCTCTTCGGACAGCCTCACGGGGCCCGCGCCGATCCTGACCCTCCGGCAGAATCACCGGTTCATGGCGCCATAGACCCCTCTAGTTCGCACATCGCGCAAAATTTGCGTCAACCCGTCCCGCTCTGGGGACGGGCCCCGGCGTGCTAGTGTCGGCGGCCTCACCCGCATGTTGTTGGCACCCGAGGCGCTCGACTACAGCCGCGTCCCCCCCGAGCTCGGCAGCCACGTCGGCTGGCTATGTCTGGCGGTGGTGGTGGCGACCCTGGCGTGGGCGGCCACGCGGATGGAGTCGGTGCGGCGCAGCCTGCTCGCGCTCGAGGACCCGCGCATGTTCGCGGTCCTGCGGATCGGCACCGCGCTGATGACGATCCAGTGCTTCTGGAACCTGCACCCGTACTGGCGGATGCTGTGGAGCGACGAGGGGCTCTACGACCTCGAGGAGTCGCGCTCGCGGTTCGGCAGCTCGGCGCTGATGGGCTGGACCCCCGAGGACGGCTTCCTCGACAACTGGGCTGTCCTCAAGTACCTGTGGGGCAAGCACTCGCTGTTCTACTTCTGGTCGGCGCCCGACGACGTCGCGTGGGTGATGTACGCGATCTTCGGCGTGCTGCTGCTCTACGCCGCCGGCGTGTTCTCGCGCGTCACCGGCGTGATCAGCTGGCTGCTGGTGTGCAGCATCTACAACCACAACGGCCTCTACCTCGAGGGCACCGACACGGTGTACCGCACGCTGTGGTGGGTGCTGATCTTCGCCCGCACGGGCGACGCGTGGAGCGTCGACAACTGGGTCCGCTGCAAGCTGCTGCGCCGGGCCGGCAAGCTGCAGGAGGTCGGCGAGCCGGCGCAGCCGGGCAAGCAGCCGGTCTACCGCCTGGTCCCGAGCTGGCCGCGCTACCTCATCATGGCCCAGCTGGTGGCGATCTACACCGCCACCGGCATCGTCAAGACCGGCAACGTGTGGGCCCAGGGCGACGCGCTCTACTACGCGCTCAACATGGACCACTTCTACCGCTTCGAGGACTGGACGCAGCAGGTCTCGGCGGTGTTCGGGACCAACATGTTCCGGCTGATGACGTGGGTGACGCGCTGGTGGGAGGAGCACTTCGCGATCGCCATGCTCGGGGCGATCGTCGGCTTCAACCTGCGCCACCGCGACCAGCCGTGGTTTGTCGCCCAGGACCGCCCGTGGCGCCGCTGGCTCGGCCGCCTCGCGCTCGTGCTCGGCTACCTCGCGCTCTACCGGATCGCCGTGCTCGCCTACCCCTACGTCGGCGAGCTGCCGAAGAACCAGCCCGAGCAGGTCGCGATCATCGTCAGCGAGGGCGTGCGCCGGGTCCACCTGTACATGGGCGTGGTGGTCCCGATCCTGGTCGCCGTGTGGTTCGCGCTCGGGCGCTGGCCGCTGCGCCTGCGCAAGCTGACCGTCGATCAGGCGTTCGTGCAGCGGTGGCTGCTCGGGCGCCGGCTGTGGCTCGGGCTCGGGCTCATCTTCCACGGCTTTTTGATCCTGTTCATGAACATCGGCATGTTCCCGTTCATCATGCTGATGGTCTACGTCGCGTGGCTGCGCGGCGAGGAGATCGCCGCCGCGCTGCACTGGGTGTGGCGGCAGGCCCGGCGCACCGGCCTGCGGCGGGTCCTGCCCGCGAGCGGCGAGCGGTGGTTCGGCCCGGCGCAGCGGCCCGAGGACGCGCCGGCGCGCGGTCGCACGATCCCGAACGCCCTCGTCGTCGCCCTCGGCCTGCTCCTGCTGGCGATCGTCTACAAGCGGATCGGCGGCGACCGCGAGGTCAAGGGCCTGGTGTACGCCTGGCTCGGCCTCTGCGCCTTCGTCGCCCTGGTGTTCCGCTTCCTCGCGCCGCTGCTGCGACGTGTCTTCAAGAACATGTCCGAAGTGCCACGCAGCGCCGCGCCCGGCGGCGCGCCGGGGCTGGCCGGCGGCGCGCTGTACCGCTCGGTCGCGCTCGGCCTCGTCGTGTGGCACTTCAGCGCCGTGGCGCTGCACCTGTTCCCGAGCAGCAACGTGTTCAGCTCGTGGCGTTCGGCCGCGCGGGCGGTGTTCGGCAGCTACCTCAGCGTCACCGGGACCACGCAGAGCTGGAACATGTTCGCGCCCAACCCGCCGCGGGCCAACACGTTCATGAAGACGGTGGTGGTGCTGGCCGACGGGACGCGCTGGGACATCGGCTACAACAGCTACAGCTACCGGCCGTTCCCGTGGATCTACAACGACCGCATGCGCAAGATGCATCGGCGCATGATCGGCAAGGGCAAGTCGTACCTGCGGCCGTGGTCGTTCTTCGTCTGCCGCAACTGGTTCATCGACTACGGGACCCCGGCCGCCAAGGTCGAGACCTGGCGGATCACCACGAAGATCCCCACCCCCGAGCAGGTCGCCACCAAGGGCTGGTACCGGCCGAAAGACCTCAAGGCCACCTACGAGCTGCTCGAGACCCACGCCTGCCTCAAGGGCGGCCAGCTGCCCGCGTTCATGAAGCAGCGCTACGGCGTCGAGCTCGACGAGGCCGACCTCAAGGAGCTCGAGACCGCGCGCGAGAAGGCCGCTCGCCTGTCCGAGCAGCGCCGCCGCAGCTGGGCCGCGCGCCGCGACTGGGGCGGCGAGGCCAAGCCGCGCGCCGCGGCCATCGGAGCGCCGGCCGCGGTCGAGCCGGCGTCGGCCCCCGAGGCGCGCGGGGCCGAGGACGAGGGAGGTGGCGGGGATGGCGAGTAGGACATGTCACAAAGGGCATGCTCGATGAGCCAGGAGCTCCACCCGCGCCTCGCCGACGCCCTGCTGCGGGCCCCGCCGGCCGAGGACCCCGCGGAGGAGCCGTGGGCCTACCGCGGTTGGCCCGCGCTGCTGGTCAGCCTGTTCATCCTCTACCACCTGCTCGCCTTGCTGCAGCACACGACGCCCTCGGGCGGGCTGGCCGAGCGGTTCAACCGCCGGCTCGCCGAGACGCTGCGGTCGGGCGCGTACATGCGGGCCACCTCGAGCGTGCAGAGCTGGGCGATGTTCGCCCCCAACCCGCACCGCACCAACATGTTCTTGCAGGTGCGCGTGGTGACGAGCGACGGCAGCGAGTGGGACCTGCTGCACGACATCTACGGCCGCCGCGACTACCCGTACTTCTTCTACGACCGCATGGGCAAGATCAACCGGCGGCTCATCGAGCAGGAGCGCTACCAGTCGCCGTACGCCGCGTGGGTCTGCCGCGAGTGGGCGCGCACCCACGGCGGCGAGGCGCCGGTGCGGGTCAACTTCACCAAGCTGTGGACGAAGTTGCCGCACCCGTCGAAGGTGATCTCGACGATGGGCTTCGACCCGTTCGCGCTCAAGCTGCACAAGGAGGACCTGCCGGGCTTCGACTGCGCGACCACGCCGCACGCCCAGATGCCTGACGCGATCCGGGCCCGCTACGGCTTCGCGCCGCTGCCCGAGGGGGCCTTCATCGACATCGAGACGACCACCTGGCACGACCGGGCGACCGCGAAGGCGCGGATCCTCCAGCGCCGCCGGGCCGTCGAGGTCAAGCGCGCGGCGGAGGAGCCGGTCGAGGGCGGCGGGGCCGAGGTCGGCGGCAACGACGGGGGAGGCGATTGATGCTGCTCGCGCTGCTCGCCCCCGCCAAGGGTCCGGTCATCGACGTCTCGGGGCACCTGTCCGTTGCGACAGGTGTGCTGTGGCTCGGCCTCGCCTGCGCGCTCGCCTTCTTCCTCGTGCGCCCCGAGCTGTGGCGGCGGCTGTGGCTCGAGCGCGTCGACCCGCGGCCGGCCGGGCTGTTCCGCATCGTCTACGGCGTCGTCGTGCTGTGGACCCTGCTCGACCTCATCCCGCTGCTGCGCTTCTTGTTCACCGACGAGGGCTTGTGGCTGCCGGCGATGGCGCGCAAGAACTACGGCGGCGAGCTGCGGCGGCTGTGGGACCCCGAGCACGGCTTCGAGCACTGGTGGAGCGTGATCCCGGCGCTGTGGAGCAAGTTCTCGCTGTTCCACCTGCGCGCCGACCCGACCTTCGTGTGGGCCGTGTTCGGCCTGACCTGCGCCAGCGTCACGGCGATGATCCTCGGGATCAAGACCCGCCTCAGCACGCTCGCCAGCTGGTTCCTCGTCAACACCTTCTACTCGTACAGCCCGGTCTTCTACAGCGGCGGCGACACCGTCCTGCGCGTGTTCCTGTTCCTCGGCCTGCTCACCCGCTGGGGCGAGGCCTACTCGCTCGACGCCTGGTGGCGACGCAAGCGCGAGCTCCTGGCCGGCTCGGTCGTCGTCCCCGCGCTGCGAAAGATCCCCGCCTGGCCGCTGCGGATCATGATGCTGCAGCTCGCCATCATCTACTGCGCCACCGGGGCGCTCAAGAGCGGCTTCACCTGGTTCGACGGCACCGCGCTGTTCTACGCCCTCAGCCTCGACCACTTCTACCGCCACCCCGCGCAGATCCAGGTCGCCACCTTCCTGCACATGATCGGCTTCCTGCCGCTCTCGACCTGGGTCACCAAGGCGTGGGAGACCCTGTTCCCGCTGGCGCTGGTCGGTGTGGCGCTGCGCCGGTTCGAGCGCGAGGCGTCCGCGGGGACATGGCCGAAGGTACAGATGTGGCGGAGGCTGCTGTCGTACGCGCTGGTGGCCGCGGTGATCGGCGCGCTGGCGTACGTCGGCGGCCTGGCCGCGTACTACTACCATCGCCCGACCGAGGGCCCCGTGCCGCTCACGCGCGAGCAGGCGCAGGCGCTGGTCGTGGCCGGCGCGCTGGCGTTCCCGGCCCTGCTCGTCGGATGCTACCTGTGGCTGCGCGCCCGCCGGCCGCAGGCGCACGCGTGGGTGCTGCGGTGGCTGTGCGGCAAGCGCCTGTGGCTGTCGATCGGCCTCGTCATGCACCTCGTGATCGACGTCGTGATGAACGTCGGCACCTTCGTGCAGGTGATGCTCGCCATCTACATCCCGTGGCTGTCGGCCGCCGAGCTCGACGCGATCTGGCGGACCTTGATGTCGCGCCCGCTGGGCGAGGGCGAGGGCGAGCGGCCGAAGCGGAAGGCGGGCTGGCGCGACGCGCTGCTGCGCCCGCTCGACCGCCTGCGCTACCGCGGCCCGCGCGAGCCCTACGTGATCCACCACGCCGCCGACGAGGCCTCGGTGCGCCGCGTCGCCCTGCTGCGCATGTGGGACCTCGGCAGCCGCCTGACCTTCGAGACAGATCCGTCCGTGCCCGCCGGGGCGCTCGCCGTCACCGTGCCCGGCGACAAGAAGCGCCTCGCCGGCGTCGAGGCCGGCCGCGCGCTGGTGGCGATCCTGCCCGGCTTCTGGTGGCTCTACCCGTGGTGCCTGGCGCCCGGTGTCCGCACGCTCGCAGGCCGGACGGTGCTCCGCACCTTCGAGCTGCGGTGAACCTTTGGACATGACCGCAAGGGCATGTCCTGGGAGCTATCCGACGGATCAGGCGAGCGCGTCACGCAGGCGGGCGGCGAGCTCGAGGCCGGGCGCCCAGGTCTGGCGGACGCCGCGCTCCAGCATCGAGTTCGGGAGGTTGCGCAGCAGCAGGTCGCGCAGCCAGCGGGCTGCGGGGTGGTGCAGATGGGCCATCTGACCGATCCGCCAGGAAGAGCGGTGGATCGGCTCGACCCTCGCGCGTCGCACGGCGGCGAGCGCCGCGGGGAGGTCAGCGGGCGGACCGCCCGGCGTCCACAGCAGGGCCAGCGCGCCGGCGTCCTCGATCGCCATCGCGGCGCCCTGACCCATGTTGGGGGTCATCGCGTGGGCGGCGTCACCGAGCAGGACGACGCGCCCGCGTCCGGTCGAGTACACCGGCAGATCGACGAGGTCGCCGTGGTGGACGAGGACCGACGGGTCGCCGGCGGCGCGGGCCAGGAGAACGTCGAGGCGCTCGTCGAGGCCCTTGAAGCCGCGCTGCACGTACTCCACGGTGTCGGTGCCCGGGCCGACGGCGCCGCGCGGGGCGCTCCGCACCAGGTAGACGTAGATGCCGCCGCGCGACAGCGGGATCACGCCGACGCGGTGGCCCGGGGTCCAGCGCTCGAGGCTGGTCGCGGGCGCGAGGTCGGGGGCTTCGAGCTGGAGGCGCCAGCAGGTCTGGCCGGTGTAGCGCGGCTCGCATTGTTCGGGCGGAAGGATCGCGTGACGAACGGCGGAGCGCAGGCCGTCGGCGCCGATCACGAGGTCGAAGTCGTCCTCGTTGCCGTCGCTCAGACGGACGCGCACGCCGTCAGGCCGTGGCTCGAGCGCCGTGAGCTCGACGCCGAGGCGGACGCGTTCGCGGCCGCAGGCGGCCAGCAAGGCCTCGTGGAGGTCGCTGCGGCGGATGTTGAGGGCCGGGAAGGCATCGTCGGCGCGGGTCGCCGCGCCGCCGACGAGCGTGCGGCCGCGGGCGTCGACCATCGAGCCCGAACCCATCGGCAGGACGTCGGCGGGATCGAAGGCGACGCCGAGGGCGTCGAGCACCGCGGTCGCGTTGGGCTGCAGGGTGATACCGGCGCCGGCCGGGGCGAAGGTCGGTGCCCGCTCGATCACGCGAGCCTCGACCCCGCGACGGGCCAAAGCGATCGCCGCCGTCAGCCCGCCGATCCCGGCGCCCACGATCAGGACCTTCACAGCACTCATGACGGCTCCGCCTCCCTGCCGGGCTCGCGGCGCGTGCCCGGTCACTGCGGAACAGTACAGAAGTTCTGCGGCGACAGATACGCGAGGATGTTGACCCAGAACTGCTTGATCTGCGGGATCTGCTGCCACTCCGAGTCGAACTCGATCCACTCGTCGCCAAAGATGAACAGCTTGCCGTCGTTGCGGACCTGCGCCACCGCGACCGGCCCCTGGGGCAGCGTGCCGACGACCGTGTTCATGCCGACCCCGTCGTCGACGATGTCGACGTAGAGCCCGCCGTAGAACGACACCGAGGTGATGCCGGCGGTGATCGGGTGCGGCGTCCAGTTCGTCACCGGGCCGCTGAAGAAGCCCTGGCTCGCGTTGTACGACAGGCCCATCGACGAGATGATCGAGTTCGGGCGCTCGACCACCGTCTGATTGTTGGTGTGGCCGGTCATCGACATCAGGCCGCCGCCGCTCTCGACCCAGGCCTTGATCAGCGCGGTCTCCTCGGGGCTGTACGTGCGGACCAGCCAGTCGAGGATGACGATGTCGTAGTTGTCGAGGAGCTCCTGGGTGATCGGGGTGTTGTCGAGGGAGATCCGGTCGACCTGGGTGCCCTGGGCTTCGAGCCAGGTCTGGAACTCGGCCGAGGGGTTGGCGCCCTCGTTGCCGAACAGGGCGATGTCGAGGCAGTCGCAGATGCCGTCGCCGCCGACGTCGACGTCGTCGATGATGTCGTTACAGTCGTCGTCGAGGTCGTTGCACACCTCCTCGGTGGGGATGCAGTCGGGGCCGGTGGTCGTTCCGGTGGTGTCGGGCCCGATCGTGGTGTCCACCGGTTCGGTGGTGCTGGCGGGGTTCGTGGTCGACGTCGTGTCGGGATCGCTCGTCGCCGTCATCGTGCCGTTGCTGGTCGACGTCGGCGGATCGCCGGTGGTCGGCAGCGAGGTCATGCTGGCCGAGCCGGTGCCCTCGGTGGCTTCGCTGGCGCTCTCGCTGCCGCTGTCGGTGACCGTGCCGTCGGTCAACGACGGCAGGCCGGCGGTCGCGCCGGAGTCGGAGCCGGACTCGGTGACGTTGTTGTTGGTGTTGCCGCAGGCGGCGACGAGGACCGCGGCGCCGAGCAGCGCAGAGAGAGGACCAAACCAGGTTGTCATGCCCGACGATGGTAGCGAGTGTGCCGCCGCGTTGCGACGCGCCGGCTGGCGCGCGGACGCGCGAGTCCGGGGAGATACCCGCGACGTCCTCGGCGTCGCGCTTGGTGCGGCGTGGGAGGCCCGCGCCGCTGCAGAAGTCCTGCGGTGACGACCAGCGAGGCCGCGATTTCGGAGGCGGACTCGAGCACGTCGGCGAGCGCGAAGAGCTTGTCTTGAGTGACGAGGACGCGATGAGGGGTCGCGTCGGCGTCGAGGATGTCGCTGAGGTCGCCGCCCTCGCACGCCCTCGCACGCGATCGAGGTGATACCCGCGGGTCGAGTTCGCGCGAGCGCCGGGCGTGTCGTGGACGCGGCCGGGCAGGCCGATCGGGCCGCCGCCGACCTCGCCTGCGGAGTGATTCGCTCAGCCGAGGTCGCGCAGGACGATGCCCGCGGCGTTGTACCCGCACATGCCGTGTACGCCCGCGCCGGGGTGGGCGTAGCTCGAGCACAGGTAGAGACCCTCGACCGGCATGCGGTGGCGGAAGTAGGGGAAGAGCGGCCTGAACACGAGCTGGCGGTGCCAGGCGTTCGAACCGCCACCGAGGTCGCCGCCGACGAGGTTGGCGTCCATGGCCTCGAGGTCAGGTGGCGCGACGATCCGGCGCGCGAGGATCGTCGAGCGGAAGCCGGGCGCGAGGCCCTCGATGCGGGCGTCGACGCGGTCGGCGAACGCCTCGGCGTGCGCTTGCCAGCCGCCGGTGGGTCGGCTCGGCACGCGCGAGTACGCCCACAGCGTCTGCTTGCCGGCCGGTGCGCGCGTCGGGTCGACGAGGCTCTGTTGGCCGACGACCAGGTACGGGTTGTCGGGCAGCTCGCCGCGGCGCACCTGGGCGGTGAAGCGCTCGAGGTCGTCGAGGCTGTCGCCGGCGTGGACGACCGCGGAGCGCCTGGCCTCGGGGACAGACCAGGGGACCGGCGAAGACAGCGCCCAGTCGACCTTGAAGGTGCCCCAGCCCTGGGGGAAGCGCTCCATGAAGCGGACCACGCGCGCGGGGACGAGGTCGCGGGCGACGAGGTCGAGCAGCAGCGACGCCGCGGCCGTGTCGGCGATCACGGCGCGTCGGGCCGCGCGCAACTCGGTGCCGTCGGCGAGGCGGACGCCGACGGCCCGCCGGCCCTCGGTGAGGACCCGTTCGACGCGGCTGGCGAGGCGGATCTCGCCGCCGTGCCGGCGCAGGTCGGCGACCATCGCGTCGGCGAGCGCCTGGGCCCCGCCGCGCGGGATCGAGTAACCGCCGGTGGTCGCGGTCATGCTGAGCATGAAGCCGAGCGCCGCGCCGATCGGGTCGCGCGGGCCGACGTCGACGTGCAGCGCGAGGCCGGGCATGACGCGGCGCGCCGCCTCGCCGCGGAACATCCGCCGGGCCAGCCCGCCGCCGCTCGAGAGCAAGATCCGCGCGAGCTTGAAGATCCCGAACGGCAGTAACTTCAGGACAGGCGAGAGCGTCGGCAGCGTGTTGAGCAGGATCCCGAGGACCGACGGCTCGACGCTGCGGTACCAGCGGGCCAGCGCGGCGAAGGCCTCGCCGTCGCGCGGGTCGCCGAAGTTGCGCGCGCAGACGTCGAGGTCGCGGCTGATGCAGGCGACGCTGCCGTCGAGCGCGGGGTGACAGCTCTCGAACTCGGCGAAGCAGAGCTCGACGCCCTGCTTCTCGAGGTCGAGCGCGCGGAAGGCCGGGCTGATGCGCGGGAACGGGAAGAACGCGGCGCCGACGTCGTGGACGAAGCCGGGCAGGGTGGCCTCCTCCGAGCCGAGCGCGCCGCCCCAGCGGCGCGGGTTGGCCTCGCACACGAGCACGCGCAGGCCGGCGCGGGCGAGCATGCAGGCGGCGACGAGGCCGTTGGGCCCGGAGCCGATGACGATCGCGTCGGGGTCGCCGGCCATGGTGCGCTCACTGGTCCCAGGTGGCGACGCTCGGGGTCTCGAGCAGCGCCTCGACGTCTTCCATGGTGAGCTTCTTGCCGGCCGTCACGTCGCGGCCGAGCGCGCTCTCGGCGACCTCGCGCTTGCGGGCGCCGAGCTCGACCATCTTCTGCTCGACGGTGTCCTCGCAGACGAGGCGGTAGACCATGACGGGCTTGTCCTGGCCGATGCGGTGGGCGCGGTCGGTGGCCTGGTCTTCGACGGCCGGGTTCCACCACGGGTCGAAGTGGACGACGGTGTCCGCTTCGGTGAGGGTGAGGCCGGAGCCGCCGGCCTTGAGGGAGATGAGGAACACCGGCGGGCCGGCCTTGGACTGGAACTGCTGGACCAGCTCCTCGCGGTTCTTGGTGCCGCCGTGCAGCCAGAGGTAGGGGATCTTCAGCTCGCCGAGGGCGTCGCCGAGGAGCTTCTGCATCTCGACGAACTGCGAGAACACCAGGACCTTGCGGCCCGAGCCGACGCAGTCGGCCATGAGCTCCTTGAAGGCCTCGAGCTTGGCCGAGGGCGGCAGCGTCGACGCGTCGGGCAGGCCGAGCAGGCGCGGGTCGCAGCAGACCTGGCGCAGGCGCGTGAGCGCGGCGAGGATCGTCATCTGCGACTTCTCGAGGCCGACCTCCTCGATGCGGCCCTTGATCTCGTCCTTCGCGGTCTTGAGGATCCGGTTGTAGAGGCCGAGCTGGCTGCGACCGAACTGGACGAACAGCGTCTGCTCGGTCTTCGGCGGCAGCTCCTGGGCCACGTCCTCCTTCTTGCGCCGCATGACGAACGGACGGATGCGCGCGCGCAGGGCCTCGAGCGTCTTGGCGTCGTTCTCCTCGATCGGGCGGACGTAGTTCTTCTGGAAGTCGGACAGCTTGCCGAGGAAGTTGGGCGCGAGGAAGTCGAAGATGGCCCAAAGGTCAGCCAGGTGGTTCTCGACCGGGGTGCCGGAGAGCGCGAGGCGGTGGTCGGCGGTCAGCTGCTTGGCGCTCTTGGCGGTGGTGGTGGCCCAGTTCTTGATGTACTGCGCCTCGTCGAGGATGGCGTAGCGCCAGCGGATCTTGCTCAGCTCGTCGATGTCGCGCCGCAAGATCGCGTAGGTGGTGACGACGATGTCCGCCTTCTTGAGCATGCGGCGGTTCTCGGCCCGGTCGGCGCCGTGCCAGGTGGTCAGCGTCAGGCTGGGCGCCCACTTCTTGACCTCCTGCTTCCACACGCTCAACACCGAGGTCGGGCAGACGATCAGCGACGGCTGATCGCCCTCCTCCTCCTTGGCCTTGGTCAGCAGCGCCAGCGCCTGGACCGTCTTTCCGAGGCCCATGTCGTCGGCCAGGATGCCGGTCATCTGGTTCTCGTGGAGCTGCCACAACCACGCGAAGCCGGAGCGCTGGTACTCGCGCAGCTTGGCGGTGAGCGTCTTGGCCCGCTTGGGCGCCTTGGCCGAGCGCTCGCCGGTCATGTTCTCCATCAAGCGCTTGACCTCCTTGGCGACGTCGGCCGAGGGCACGGCGCCGAGCAGGCGGGTCAAGGTGCCGAGCTCGAGCGTGCTGATCTCGGCGTGGCCCTGCTTGTCGAACTCGATCGCGCCGGCGGCCTCGGCGATCGGCTGGAGGATCTGCGGGTCGAGCTTGGCGACCGAACCGTCGGCGAGGGTGATCCAGCGCCGGCCCTCGTGCAGCCAGCGCAGCAGGTCGCGGAACGAGATCAGGTCCTCCTCGCCCTCGACGTCGACCACGGCGTCGAGGTCGAGCACGCTGCCCTCCTTGCTGCGCACGGCCAGCCGCGGGGTCGGCGACTTGCTGCGCACGCGCGGCAGCTGCGGCACGCGCCGCTCCCACGTCTCGGGCAACAGCGGCAGGCCGACGATCATGAACTCGACGGCGGCGTCGCCGCTGGCGATGAAGCCGTCGGCGTCGGGGTTGTACTTGAGGCCGAGGTCGGTCAGCGTCTTGCGCGCGGCGGCCTCGCCCTCGAGGTCGCGGTAGAAGCTGAGCGGCTGGTCGCCGAGGTTGATGGTGTAGCGGGCGGTCTCGGGCTCGCTGCCGGTGATGCCGAGCGTGACGTTGCCGTAGCGGGCCGCCAGCGCGACCTTGATCTGCGAGGCGTCGCCCTCGACGGTGGCGATGATGGCGTCGATCTTGCGCGAGTCGGAGGCGAGCGCGAACAGGTCCTGGTGCGGGACGCCGACGGTCTTGAGCGACTCGCTGAGGGCGTCCATCGCCTGCGCGCTGACGCGGGCGTCCATGACGATCCGCGGCTGCTTGGCGACCGCCTCGAGCACCCACGGCGGGGTGTCGGGCACGAGGAACACCTCGGCGGTCTCGGGCACGAGGAACCAGGTCGGCGCGCCGACGATGATGCGACCGGCGGGGACCTCGAGGTCGCGGCCGGTGCTGCGCTGCTCGAGGAAGGCGTGCAGGACGACGCTGTTGTCGCCGGGCCGCGGCTCGGCGCGCACGCGCAAGGTCAGCGGCTCGGCGGCGAACTGCAGCTTGCCGACGCCCTTGAGGCTGACGGTGCTGCCGCCGCGCGCGAAGTAGAGGAGGCCCGACAGCGCCATGTCGTCGATGACGTGGCCGCCGTCGTCGGCGTCGTCGACCTCCTGCGAGAGGTAGTGATGGATGACGCGGTCGGCCGGGCTCATGCCCTCGTAGCGCCGGCGACTGACGACCGGCGTGCCGCCGCCGCGGAAGGCCATGACGTGCCAATTGCCGCGCCGGGCCTCGATCGTGTAGCGCTGCGCGTTGGCGCCGGTGCCGGCGAGCTCGGCGGTCCACGGGTTCTGCGTCAGCGTGATCTCGCCGCCGGCCTGGTACTGCTTGCGCAGCGCGAGCGCCAGCGCGACCGCGTGGTGGCAGAACTTCTCCCAGCCGTCGGTGTAGGTCGGGCAGTCGCACTGCGCCTCGACCATGCCCGACTCGAGCAGCTTGATGACCGTCGCGTGCGGCTGCGGGCTCGACCCCTTGACCTTGCCTTTGAGACAGTTCCCGGCGAACACGATGTCCGAGACGGCCTTGGCTTCGAACAGCTCCTGGCCGGCGCTAAACGCCTTCTTGCTGGCGATCTTCGCCAGCGACTCCGGCTCGAACAGGGGGAGGAACGCTTCGAGTGTGGACACGCAGATCCTGGGACGTATGGACTGGTCGGGCCGCGGACGGCCGCGACTCGGCAGCCGGACCCGCGCGACGACCCGCGGAGGAGTCGCCGGAGCTCCAAACAAGCACGTGGGCCCAACAACGACCGCGGCGAATACACGCCAGGCCGGCGGAGGGTCCGCAGGTGCTTTAACACGGGCCGTATCGCGGGTCCACCCCCAATCGCGCAATCGGCCGGATTTGCCGCGCCGCCGACGGCGATCGCGCGCGGGGCCGCGGTCCAGAACGCGTTCAAGGGCCGCTCCGGGGGCGAATCGGCGAGGGCCGAGACGGCGCCCCGGGCGTGTGCGCTGACGCGGGCGAAGCCGTGGCCGGCAGGATGTCGGGGTGCCGAATTGCGCGCCAGGCGCCCCGCTGTTATCCCTCCGCGCCGTGCAGGGCGAGAACCTCTTTAACCCCTCCGACCCCGGCGTGCGCCTGCTCGCCCAAGCCGTGCAGGCGGTGCCGCCGGAGGCGCTGGCGCTGGCCTACGGCGGCCCGCTGCCCGGTCTGCGGCCGGGGGCCACGCGCTGGGCCATCGATGTCCGCGAGCAGTCTGCCGACGAGCCGGCGACGCTCGCAGCTCCGTGGTCGGTCGACATCACCCCACGCTTCCGTGCCGCCGCCGTGTGGCCGCGCGCGCACCTCGGCAAGGACTTCTCCGAAGCCAGCCTGGCGCTCGCCGCCTCGGTGCTGCTGCCCGGCGGCCGCCTCTTCTGCGCCGTCCGCAAGGACAAGGGCGCCGCCTCGCTGGCGCGCACGATCGCGGCGCTGCTCGGCGGGTGCGAGACCGTCGAGCGCGACCGCGGCTATCACTTGCTCGCCGCCGAGAAGTCCGACCGCTTCGACGCCAGGGCGGCCGCCGAGCTGCTGGCAGTGCGCTACGAGATCGCCGAACCACTGCTCGGCGAGGTGCCGCTGCTGTCGGCGCCCGGCGTGTTCTGCCGCAAACACCTCGACGACGGCACGCGCGCGCTGCTGACGGCGCTCGCCGAGGCGGAGCTGCCGACGCCGCGACGCGTCGTCGACCTCGGCGCGGGCATCGGTCCGCTGGCGCTGTGGGCGGCGCGGAGATGGCCGAAGGGACATGTCCTGGCGGTCGAGAGCAACGTGATCGCCGCCGGCCTGGTGCGCGAGAACGCGGCCCGCCTCGGCTGCGAACGCGTCGAGGCGCTGCTGTCCGACGGCCTGCCCGCGGCCCACCCGTGGCGCGGGACGGTCGAGCTGGCGCTGGTCAACCCGCCGACGCACGCGCCCCCGGAGGCGTTCGCGGCGCTGGTCAAGCCGCTGCCGCACTGGCTGCGCGACGGCGGCGAGGCGTGGTTCGTGGTCAATCGCTCGGGGCGCCTGGTGCAGGTGCTGAAGGACACGCGGGCGCAGATCGAGACGCACGAGGCGCCGGGGTTCTGGATCGTGCGCGCGCGCTGGGGCGGGTGACGCACGAGACATGTCCTCGGAGATATGTGCGCGAGGCAATGCGCCTGTTCGGTCGCCGCCACGCGCCGGCTCGGCAGCGGACGCTGATGCCCGGACTCGCGGGCGGCCTGGGTGCGCACCGACGCGATCCTGCGCGCCGGTTCGATCGAGGCGCGCCGCTGCTGCGGCCTGGCTTTGAGAGGGAGAGGCGGCTCGGTGCGCGCCGATTCGGGCGACGCGCGCAGCGTCAGTCGTCGCCGAACAGCGAGCGCTGCTGCGGCCTGGCCTTCGGGGCAGGTTCGGCGCGCATGGTGGCCTGGGCCGGCAGCCGCGGCGGGTCGGTGTTGAAGCCGAGGCGACGCGCGTGCACCTCGAACAGCTGCTCGATGGCCTGCCAGCGCGGGCCCTGACCGTCCATGCGCTGGCCGAACCGCGAGTCGTTGAGGCCGCCGCGGCGGACGTCGCGGATGGCCGAAAGGACATGTGTGTGGCGCAGCGGCTCGGCCTCCTGCAGGCGGGCGTCGAACACCGGCAGGACCTCGGCCGGGAGGCGCAGCAGGGTGAGGAAGGCGTTCTGCGCCCCGGCCTCGCGGGCGCGCGCGAGGATCTGCGGGATCTGGCTGTCGTTGAGGCCGGGGATCACCGGCGCGACCGCGACGCCGGTACGGATCCCCGCGGCGCTCAGGGTCGCCAGCGCCTGCAACCGCTTCGACGGGCGCGCCACCGAGGGCTCGATCCGCCGGGCCATCGCGTCGTCGACGAACGGGACGCTGATCGTGACCGAGACGCCGGCGCGGCGGTTGAGTGCGACCAGGAGGTCGACGTCGCGGGCCACGAGCGGCCCCTTGGTGATGATGCCGACCGGGTTGGCGAGATCGATGCACGCCTCGAGGCAGCCGCGCGTCAGCGCGTAGTGGGCCTCGAGCGGCTGGTAGCAGTCGGTGACGCCGCTGAACGCCAGCAGCTCGCGGGTCCATTTGGGGCGGGCCAAGAACTGGCGCAGGAGCGCCGGGGCGTTGCGCTTGACGACGATCTTGCGCTCGAAGTCGGTGCCGGCGCCCCAGCCGAGGTACTGGTGCGTGGGCCGGGCGTAGCAGTAGGCGCAGCCGTGGTAGCAGCCGCGGTACGGGTTGACGCTGTAGCGGAACGGGATGTCGGGGCTGTCGTTGGTGGCGACGACGCTGCGCGCATCCTCCTCGTACACCTCGAGCCCGGCGTCCGGCGGCTCGCCGAGGTACTCGACGTGGGTCGACAGCCACGGGTTCGGCGGGTTGTCGACGGGACGCGGCACGGCGCGTGAGCGTAGCAGGCCGGAGCGGGCGGGGAAGTCGCAGGGCGTGAGCCCGGGCGCTCGCGTGCTTTTTATTAAAAAGGGGCGCGGGTTCCGCCGAGGCGGGAGCGGGAAGTTGTGCCGGCGTGCTCGGGCAGAACCGTGCGAGACGAGTGCGAGAGGGCATGTCCTCACGGACATCTGCGGGGGGCGGAGATGTCTTTTCGGACATGGCTGAAAGCGGGTGTCGCAGGCCAGCCGCGTGAGGCGGACGGACGTGTTGGTGGTATGTCCTCATGGACATGTGCGTGCGTGAGCGCGACGAACCTCGCGCTCACGGGCGGCTGATCATCAGCAATATGGTCGAAGAGACATGTTTTTCGATGGACCTCGCCGGATCCGTCGGCGTGGGTTCACGCGCTGCTGAGCACCAGGCGGGCCAGCTCGCGCGGGAGGTGTGAGAGGCCGAGGTCGCCGAGCACGCTGAGCTTGCCGTGGTGGTGCCAGTAGAGCAGCGGCGAGACCGGACCGGGGAGCGTGCGGTAGGCGTCGCGCGTCCAGGAGGAGATGAAGCGCAGCGCGTCGCCGAGGCGCAGCGGGGCGGCCTCGGGCTCGGCGCACCAGAACTGACGCAGACCCCAGGCCACCAGCGAGCGCCGCAGGCGGCGGGCGCCCGGGGCGAGGAAGATAGCGACGCCGCGGGCAGGGAACGCGACGACGGTGCCGACCGGGCCGGGCGGTTGGCCGAGCAGCGCCTCGAGCTCGAGCACGGCGGCCGTCGTGTCGGGCCGACCTGGCCCTCCGAGCATGTACGCATAAACACCTTCGGACGGGGCGGCGAGCCCGAAGTCGAGGTGCTCGGTGCAGGTGCCGAGGCGAGCGCGATGAAATAGACCGGCAGGCCCGAGGCCGACGGCGGTGAGCTCGCGACGCGCGGGGATCTCCACGCGGCCGTCCGGCACGGCGCAGGCGACCAACTCGCACAGGCCGGGCGCGAGCTCACGGGCGAGGGCGTCCGGATGACGCGCGCACTCGCCCGGCGAGACGAGGAGAGCGCGCAGGGCCGGCAGGGTGCAGTCACGAGCGGTCGGCCGTACCCGCCGGGCCGGCGCGGCGCCAGGAGCAGCCGAGACGAGTGCGAGCGCGGAAGGGGGCGCAGAGGCCGGGAGCGGGGCGACGGACAGGCGCGGCGTCGGCGAGGCGCTCGAACTCGAGGCCGGAGGTCGCGCCGAGGTCGACCGCGAAGGGGGGCTGCTGCGCGCGGAGGGTGAGGCGGCCGAACTCGCGGCCGGAGGTCGCGCTGAGGTCGCACGCGAAGGGGGGTCGCTGCGCGCGGAAGGTGAAGCGGTCGAACTCGGGGCCGGAGAACGCGCTGAGGAGGTTGACCGCGAAAGGGGGCCGCTGCGCGCGGAGGTTGAAGCGGTCGAACTCGGGGCCGGAGAACGCGCTGAGGAGGTCGACCGCGACGGGGGGCCGCTGCGCGCGGAGGGTGAGGCGGCCGGAGGTCGCGCTGAGGTCGCACGCGAAAGAGGGCCGCTGCGCGCGGAGGGTGAGGCGGTCGAACACGAGGCCGGAGAACGCGGGGTGGAGGTCGACCGCGAGAGGGTGCCCCGGCACGCGGAGGGCGAGGCTGCCGGAGAAGCGTTCGAGGTTGGAGTTCGCGGGGAGGAGGCCGGCGGCGAAGCGCCACGGCGCGCGGAGGGCGAGGCGGCGGGCGGTGAGGCCGAGACGGATGCCGGCGCAGGCGCGGGCAGTCGCGCGGACGAGGCCGGCGGACGCGAGTTGGCGGCCGGCGGGCGCGAGTTGGCGGCCGGCGCTCGCGCGGACGAGGGCCGGTCGCTCGACGGCGAGGTCGCGGCTGGCGCTCGCGCACGCACCGATGCGGAGGGCGGCACGACCACGAGCGGGGCGGGCGGAGATGGTGCGGCGGCGGGTGCGGGGGAGCGAGCCGAGAGCGGCGCCGACCGACGCGGTCGTGAGGCAAATTCAGGCGGGGCGTGCGACATGGTCCCCCTGAGGTCGATGCGAGCCGGGCTTCTTTTGCACGGCGAGCAAAAAAAATCGCACCCTCACGCCTGGCCGTCGCGTCGCGCTATTGTGAAGTGGTGCGCGACGCGTGGATCTTCCTGCCGACCCTCGTGCTGCTCCCCGGCTGCTCGGGCGAGGTCACGGCGATCGCGGCGCTCGTGTTCAGCATGTCGTTCGGGGCCTGGCTCGTCGGGCGCGACCGACGACGGCGGGCGATGCTCGAGGCGGAGGTGCTGCGGCGCGCGATCGCGACCGGACGTCACCGGGAGATCGAGCAACACCTGCGGCGCGAGCTCGCGCTGGCCGCCGCGGGCGAGGCGGTGAGCGTCGAGCGGCAGTGGTTGGCGCGCGCGCAGCTCGGCGGCCTGCTGGTGGCCGAGTGGCGGCTCGACGAGGCCAACGCGCTCTACGACGATCAATCGACGAAGTTGTCGCCGCACCTGCAGGCGCTGGCGGCGTTCGGTCGCCACGAGATCGCCTGCCTCGCCGAGTCGACGTCGGCCGAGCGCCTGGCGAAGATCCGCGGCGACCGCGACGCCTGCCTCCGCTTCGTCCCACCGGCCTACCAGCCGACCGTGGCGCAGGCCTGGAACGCGCTCGAGGGCCTGTGCCTCGCGCGCATGGGTCGCGCACGCGAGGCCGCGGCGCTGCTCGAGCACGGGCTCGAGTCGCTCGGCTACAACCCCGCGCGCGTGGTCTACCTGTTCCACCTCGGTCAGGCGTACGAGCAGATCGGCGAGCGCAGGCAAGCCGTCGCGCGCTACGAGCAGGCGATGCAGTCGTTCCCCGGCACGCGTCTGGCCAGCGAGGCGCGCGCGCGCTGCCTGGCGCTCGGGAGCGGCGGACGCGACGAGCTGTTCCGCGGCATGTTGCCGGAGTCGCCGACGCCGGCGCTGGCTCTGTCGCGCCCCGAGCGGACGCGCTGACACCAGGGACGCCCGGACACGTGTACGAGGCCGGGGCGCCGCGCCGAGTCTTGCGACCCTGCCCCCTCGTCCTGCTAAGGTAGGAAGCAGTGGCGAAGCGACGAGGAGTGATCCAGCACGCGGCGGAGACGATCAGCCACGGCTTCGGCTACGCGCGTCACCTCCTGCGCGGGAATCGTGTCGCCGGAGACATGTCCTGGGTCGAACCCGGGAGCCGCCCGGTGGTGCTGGTGCACGGGTTCCTCGGCACGCGCGGGACGATGTTACCGCTGACGCGCCGGCTGCAGTCGGACGGCAAGGTCGTGTTCAGCTACCACCACGGGATGCTGCAGCTCGGCTCGCTCAGCCGTTCGGCCGAGGAGCTGGCGGTGAAGCTGCGCGGGTTGACCGAGAGCCTCGAGATCGACCGCGTCGACGTCGTCGGCTTCAGCATGGGCGGCCTGGTGGCGCTGCACGCGGTCAAGTTCCTGTACGCCCACCACCACGTGCGGCGGCTGGGGCTGATGGGCACGCCGCTCGGCGGGACGTGGATGTCGCTGGCCGGCATGGCGACCGTCGGGCTCGTCAGCGCCTCGGTGTGGCAGGTCCGTCCCGGCAGCCGGTTCATCAGAGAACTGCGTGCCGCCCCCCTGCCCGCCGGCGTGCGCCTGCGGCAGATCCACGCCGACGCCGACGCCCTCTGCCCCGACCCGGGACCCATCGAGGGCGTCGACCGCGAGCGCGACTACGTGGTGCTGCCGGGCGGCCATTCGTCGCTGGTCATCGCGCAGCCGTTCTATGCCGCCGTCCGCGAGTTCCTCGACGAGCCCGACGAGCCGGCCCGCGCGGTCCTGTCGCGCTGAGCCGCCGCGGAGGGCCGCAGGGCCGCCGGGCGCAAAGGCCAGGTCGCCGGGGTCAGGATGTGACGCACGCGTCATGAACTGCGATTTGCCGGTTTGCCGACCAGCGTGAAGCGCGCCCTGGAGAATGTGCGAATTCGCGCTTAAGGTGTGGCTTGAAGACAGCAGCAGTTTTGCCGCGCGCGAGGCGATCTGCGTATAGTAGAGGTCATGCGTCGCTCTGTTCTTGCTGTCGCTTGCGTGTTCGCGTTGACGCCCCAGCTCGCCCTCGCAAACCCCTACGCGCGCGCGAGTTCGCTGTGGGCGCAGGCTGCAGCGACGCAACCGACGCAACCGACGACGACGGCGACGCAGCCGGCCGCGGACAACCCCGACTGGCAGCCGACCAGCTCGAAGGCGCCGAAGAGCGACGAGATCGTGATGCCGGAGAAAGCGGAGCCGGCACCGGAGGTGAAGCCCGAGCCGACGCCGGAGCCGGAGCCGCCGCCGCCCGAGCCGGAGAAGCCGAAGTGGACGCGTCACGGCTTCGGTATCCGCGGCGGCATCTCGGTGATCCCGACCTGGGCGGTCCGCGGATATGTGCAGAGCATGACGAACGCGCTGTGCCGCGGTGACTCGATCCCCGGCGGCAAGTTCGGCGCCGGCCTGACGCGCGTCGACGGCTGCAACTTCTACATCGGCGGCGAGTACATCTACCGCTTCTCGAAGAACTTCGACATCGTCCCGGCCGTCGCCTACCACCGCCTCAAGGCGCCCGACGGCCTGTGGCTCGACGACAGCGAGAAGGACGCCAACGGCAACCCGAACCTCCAGGCGGCCGACTACACGCAGGTCAACTTCAGCTTCGTCGCGCTGCAGGTCGACTTCATCGGCCGCGGGACGATCGTCGAGACGCCCGACTTCGCGTTCCAGCTCGGCGGCGGCGGCGGCCTCGGCATCGGCATCATCACCGGCAAGGGCCTGTGGCAGACGCCGCTCGGCAGCCCGGCCCTCGGCTCGACCGACGGCAACCCGCAGAACACCTGCAACTCGGTCGCCGACTACTCCGATTTCACCAAGTGCACGCCGCACTGGTCGCCCGACCCCGACAACCCGGGCGGCGCCCCGCCGGCCCAGGGCAGCCTGCTGCTCGACCAGAGCGGCGCGAACGTCGGGCGCTTCGCCAAGTGCACCAAGGACAGCTGCGCCGAGTCCGACCTCAACGCCCTCGGCCGCGAGAAGGGCATCAACCTGCCCGTCATCCCCATCGTCAACCTGCTTCTCACCGCCCGCTTCCTCATCAAGGACACGTTCGGCATCAACCTCACCGGCGGCTGGAACACCGGCTTCTACTTCGGCGGCAGCCTGCAGTACTTCTTCGGCTCGAAGTGAACGAGGGACATGTCCTGCGGGATATGTCTCAGGGGCTCGGTCGAGAGGGACATGTCCTCGGGGGCATGTCCCGAATGAGCGAACGGCAGGAGCTCCGGCCGTGCGGAGCGAGTCGCCTCAGCGGCACAGCTCGCCGCGCGGAGCGAGGCCGGCGCCGTCGAGCGTGAATTGCGGCGGGATGGACGGCTCGGCCTGAGCGGGGGATTGCGAGGCGCTCGGAGCCGGAGGGGTGTCCGCCGGGGCAGGTGCATCGGGCGCGTCGCCCTCGCCCTCCGAGGGCGCGGCGGCGGTGTCCTCGTCCTCCCAGCCGGCGTCGTCGTCGTTGGCCTGGGCGACGGCGCTGTCTCCGAGGTCGGGATCGACGGTCTGCGCGCCGTAGGTGATGATGACGAGGTCCTGCCGACGCGTGCTCGGGCCGGCGAGGCGGGTGCGGCGGGGCAGCACCGTGCCGTCCACCGGGTGCAGCTCCTCGTGCAGGAGCGACCACATGCGCGCGAGCTGGCCGTCGCTGCGGCGCTGCCACAGCGTGCCGCCGGCCGGCCACCAGGCGCCGTCGACGTGGGCGAAGCGCAGCTCTTGCTCGTACCCCGGGGCGCGCAGGCGCAGGACTTCGTGGCCGTGGCGGGCGTCCCAGCTCTGCGACACGACCTCGTAGGGCGGGGCGAGCACGGGAGCGCCGCCGAGCACCAGGGACACCAGCTCCTGCGCGGCGAACGGTACACCGAGCAGCCGCTGGATCGCACAGTCGGCGGGAGGCCCGGCGAAGAAGCCGCTGGGCAGGTTGTCGGCGGCGACGTTGCGCAGGGTGTAGCCGCGCTCGTGGAAGGCCAGCGAGACGAACTCGTGACCGGCGATCTGGATCTGGCCGGAGAAGCGCCCTGGCTTTTGGGCCAGGAACATGAGGTTGCCGCTGGGCGCGCGACCGATCCGGATCTTGGCGACCGGGACCTGCAAGGCGGAGATCTTCGGCGCCGCAGTGCCGAGCAGCTCGTCAGGCTTCGGGGCCTGGCCCGCCGCGTAGGGCGGGAGGATCTCGGGCGGACGGCACCCGGTCGCAGCAGCGGCGAGGAGGGCGGCGAAGATGGGGGCGAGGAGACGCGAGCGCACGCCGGGGAACCTTAACCCGTCCGCCCGGGACGTGCACGCGCCAGGAGCCGGCCGGGCTGCCATGTCGCGCGACGAAAAGCGCGCCCGGGGCTGGTGCAGGAGCGTCGATGGGCCGCGAGAGGTCGCGAACTGCTGGAACTCGAGGTGCATGCGATCGGCAGGTCCGTGCGAGTGCACGGAGGGCTCGGAAGAGCGGGGGAGGGGAATCGAGGGCTCGGAGAGACCGTGAACCGGCCGCTGTGTCGCCGAGACGAGGTGAAGGAGGGACGTACGCCGAGGTGACGCGTCGGAATCACGGAGTCTCCGAGGCAAGAGGGAGGAGAGGGCACACCGGGGCAGTGGAGCTTGATGCGGATCGCGTGGCCGGACAGGTCCGGCTGTTTCATCCGGAGCGAGCGATCACGCGTGTGGCAGGACGACCGTCTCCACGGCTACCGCCGTGCGGTGATGATGGATGTCTCTACGGACAGGTGGTGAGGTGCTTGAAAGCCCGGAGAGTCGGAGCACGGGCACGGGCGCGACGCGCGTCATCGCCGTGAAAGGAGTGCAGACCGTCGCGATGAGCGGGGCCACGGAGGTGCCCTCGCGCGTCGCGCCCGTGCCCGTGCCCCGGCTCGCCGGGCTCACGCGCTCAGGGCTTGGCGGCCTGCTCGTCCTTCGGCACCTCGCGCAGGGTGGTCTCGCCCTTGAGCACGAGGTACTGCTTGAACTTGGCGTAGGTCTTGGGGCCGATGCCCTTGATCCGGATGATGTGGTTGGTCTCCTGGAACGGCTTGTTGGCGCGGTAATCGACGATCTTCTTCGCCATCGCCGGGCCGATGCCGGGCAACAGCTCGAGCTGCTCGACGGTCGCGGTGTTGAGGTTGACCTGGCCCTCGAGGGTGGGCGCCGCGAAGGCCGGCGATGCGACCAGCAGGGTGGCGGCGAGCGTGGACAGGGAGAGGAAGGTGCGGATGCGCTTGAACATGGTGTCTCCGTTCGGCGTTGCGCCGATGCACCCTCTTGAGCAAGCCGAGCGCCGCGATCGTGAGCGAAGCATTTCAACGACTTGCGGACGTGACCCGGGTGCCAGGTGGCCCGCCCGCTGGACGCCCTGTCGGCCCGCGGGACACGCCGCCTGCGCGAGGCCCTCTCATTCACGAGCGGCCGCGACGAGGCAGCAGCAGAACATCGGCGCGGTCGCTCGCTCACCCGGCATCGGCGGCGACGCCCTGGCCAGCCCGCCGGACACCGCCGCTCGCGGGGCGCGGCCGGCGAAACATTTCAACGACTTGCGGACATGTCCCGAGCGCCAGGCGACCCGCCGGCAGGACGCGCCCTGTCGGTCGGCCGGACAGCCCTGCCCCGCGAGCGTCCTGCTACTCGTCGGCCTTGGGCTCGATCGGCATGCAGATCGACTCGATCGGCATCGAGTGCGGGTTGGTCGGCGAGAACGCGACGTAGACGCCGTTGCTGCCGGTCTGTCGGCACTCGTAGCCGTCACGGCAGCCGCGGTCGGTGTTGCACTCCTTGCGGCAGGAGACCCGCGCGCTGAACAGGTCGGCGCACAGGCCCTCGGGCAAGCACAGCTCCTGATCGGTGCAGCGGTTGTAGATCGTCGGATCGCCGAGCTCGCGGCACTTGTACTGGGGATCGCTCTCGCTGATCTTGTCGTCAGGCCCGACGGGGCGGCGATCCTCGCAGTCGGGGTCGCAGGCCACGCTCAGGAACTCCGTGTTGAAGACCTGAATGCAGGCGCCCTCTTTCGGGCACGAGCCGGGGGTGCAGCCCTCGATCGTGCACTCGCCCTTGCCGTTGGGGTCGGGGTTGCCGTTGCCGTCGACGAGGTACGAGAGGTCGCAGATTCGCTCGCCGCGGAAGCTGCAGTCGGTGCTCACCCGGCACGCGCTGCCGATCTTTCGCTGACACGCGCCGAGCGCGACGACCTGCGCGAGCAGCGCAATGACGAATAGGAGGCGGCGGGAGGCCATGGGCGCGCGCGGAGCATACACGGCCGCCTACTTTGGGTCACGCCACGATCCGTGGCACCCTCGTAGGCCGTGCACCCGACCCTCGACGAACTGCTGGCCCAGTTCCGCGGGCTCCTCGACGCCCACCGCGCCGGTCTCGCACCCAGCCGCGCCGGCGAGGGCAACCTCCGCTGCGACGGCTGCCTCGATTGCAACCGCTGCCGCTTCTGCGTCCAGTGCGTGCGCTGCAACGACTGCAGCAACTGCGAGCAGTGCCACGACTGCCGCGCCTGTACCCGTTCGCGCATGAGCCGCTCGTGCGTCCGTTCGGGCCACCTCGAGTTCTGCGAAGGCTGTGAGGATTCGCAGTACCTCGTGCTCTGCGTCGACTGCATCGGCTGCACGCAGTGCTTCGCCTGCGTCGGCCTGAAGAACGAAGAGTTCTGTATCCTCAACCAGCGCTATTCGCGCAAGGACTACTTCCCGGCGGTCCAGGCGCTGAAGAAGCGGCTCGAGGAGGCGATCTTCGCCGGCCACGTGCTCCCGGAGATCGCGGTCGCCGGCCGCGGCATGTGGCCGCCGCGCGGGTCGGAGATCCCGAAGGAATTGCCGGGCGAGGCGGCGATCGCCGCGCCGGCGACCGAGCCGGCCGGCGACGAGGCCGAAGCCGTGGCCTTCGTCGACGACGCGGTCGACCCATGGGCCGACGATGTCTCGCCGAGCCGCGAACCGGGCCTGCCGGTCGAGCGCGACCCGGTGGCGGTGTCGTGGGTGCCACAGCCGTCGCGCCCGATTTGAGGCGCGACCGCCGGGCCTGTGGTAAGCGCCCGCCATGCTGCTGGCAGGTCGGACTCTGGCGATCATCGGTTGCGGGACCATGGGCGAGGCGATCGTCGCCGGCCTGCTGCGGGCGGGGTTGCTGGCGCCGACCCAGATCGTGGCGACCACGCGCCGCCAGGAGGCCGCCGAGGCCGTCCGCCAGCGCCACGGCGTGCGCATCACCACCGACAACCTGCAGGCGATCGGCGAGGCCGACGCCGTCGTGCTCGCGGTCAAGCCGCAGCGGGTCAGCAAGGTGCTCCACGAGGAGGGCGTCGGCGCGGCGCTGGTCGGCAAGACCGTCATCAGCATCGCCGCTGGCGTCACCCTCGCCCAGCTGCAGAGCTGGTTGCCCGAGAGTCCTGTCGTTCGGGCCATGCCCAATACGCCATGTCTGATCGGACAGGGCATGACGGTGCTGGCGCGCGGCTCGCGAGCGGGCGACGCCGAGGTCGCGCTGGCCAAGAAGTTGTTCGACACGGTCGGCCTGTGCCTCGAGGTCGAGGACAAGCTGATGGACGCGGTGACGAGCCTCGGCGCCAGCGGCCCGGCGTTCGTCTACGTGATGATCGAGGCGATGGCCGACGGCGGGGTGATGATGGGCCTGCCGCGCCCGGTGGCGCTGCAGATGGCGGCTCAGGTGTTCCAGGGCGCGGCGCGCATGGTGCTGTCGACCGGCTTCCACCCGGCCGCCCTCAAGGACCAGGTCACCACCCCCGCGGGCTGCACGATCGCCGGCATCTTGACCATGGAGGACGGCAGGATCCGCTCCGTCCTCGCCCGCACGATCCAGGAGGCCGCGCGGGTCGCCAGCGAGCTCGGACGCGACAGCTCGGCCGAGAAGTGACGGCGCGCCGGCGCCGACCCGAGGGCCGCCGGTCGAAAATTTGCCTCGCGGCGGCGCGGGCTCGAAGATCGCGCGCGCGCGCCTCGGGCGGACCGCGCACCCGGCCTCATGCGCACCCTGCTCAGCCTCGTGTTCCTGGTGGCGATCCTGTGGGCCAGCTGCACGGTCAAGCTCGGGGCCTTCACGCTGTCGGAGCACGTCGACCGGATCGGTGAGACCCCGCAGGCGAAGGAGCTGCTCGACGGCACGCGCGGGCGGATCTCCCCGATGCTCGAGGACATGAAGCAGCGGATCTTCGGCGAGTACGTCGAGGCTCCCACGCGCGCCACGAAGGAGCCGCCGGCCGAGCGCCGGCGGCCGCCGCGACCGTCGCAGGCGGCGGTGCGCAGCGCGACGCCCGTGGAGGCTCCGCCGCGGCGCGAGGTCGAGGCTCAGCCCGGTCGCGGGCCCTCCGCGAGCGCCGAGGACGCTCGCCTGCCGGGCGGGCGACGTGCAGCGATCCGGCGCGACGGCGCGTGATCCCGTCGACCGCCACGGTGTGCGTGGTTGCGTCGAGGATGTTCGTCTGCCGCGGGCCGCAGCGACGGCGCCGCCGCGGTTTGCGGGCGGTCGACGACGCCTGAATCGGTCGCCGTGGTTTGCGGCAGGTCGCGCGCGGGCAACGATCCGCAGCGACGGTACGTGAACCATCTGGCCACCGCGGTGGAGATCAGGACGGCGGCGGCGCAGCGGCGCGGCGGCGCTCCGGTTCCCTCGTCGAGCCCGCGAGGCGCCGGCGGTGCTTCGGGTCTCATTCGCGTCCGCGAGGCGACGCTCCTCCGATATCCTGCAGGCGTGCCGCTCGCACTCCTCCTCGCGCTCGCGCTGGCGTCGGCGCCGGCGAGCGCGTCGAGTGAGACGAGCCCGCCCGCGAGCGCCCCGGACGAGGCGACCGCGACGCCGACCGGGCAGGCGCGGCTGCGCGGGCGCGTGATGGTGTACGGCAGCCGCGACCCCGTGGCCGGCGCGCGCCTGCTCGGCGACGCCAATTCGGCCGAGACGGACAAGACCGGCCACTTCGAGCTGTGGTTGCCGCCGGGCGAGCACAAGCTGCTGATCCGCGCGGCTGGCTTTCAGGACATGTCCGTCTCGATTAAACTCGAGGACCGCCAGGATCTGGTCTACGAGTACCGCCTCGCGCCCGACGTCGCCGGCAACCGCTACCGCACGGTGGTGAGGCAGCAGCGGGAGGTCGCGGTGTCGAGCACCACGCTGCGCGACGAGGAGCTGCGGGCGGTGCCGGGGACCTTCGGCGACCCGTTTCGCGTGGTCGGCAGCTTGCCCGGCGTGTCGCAACTGGCGGGCTTCTTGCCGTACGTGGTGGTCCGCGGCGCCGCGCCTGGCAACACCGGCTACTACCTCGACGGCGTGCGCGTGCCGATCCTGTTCCACGTCGCGCTCGGGCCCTCGGTCATCCACCCGTACTTCATCGACCAGGTCGACTTCTACGCCAGCGGCGCGCCGGTGCGCCTCGGTCGCTACGCCAGCGGCATCATCGAGGGCCGCACGCGCGCGGCCCGGCGCGACCGCGCCTACGGCGAGTTCGACGTGCGCCTGACCGACGCCGGCGGCCTCGTCGAGGTGCCGCTGAATTACAAGTACGATCGGGCATGTCTCGCAGAACAGCGACGAAAGGCCAGGTCCAACAAGACAGGTCGAGTCAAGCGCGAGGACTGCCGGCGCGGGCCCGCGCGGGGATCGCTGACGCTGGCCGGCCGCTACAGCTACACGGCCGGCGTGCTGACGCTGGTGCAGGCCAACATCAAGCTGCGGTTCTGGGACTACCAGGCCCGCTTCGACCACGCGCTCGGCAAGCGGGCCGCCTACACCGCGTTCGCGCTCGGCAGCTTCGACGAGCTGGGCGAGAAGTCGAGCCCGACGCCGCTCGTGCGGTTCGAGTTCTATCGGCTGGTGCAGAAGATCCGCCACGAGCTGCCGCGCGGCGGCGTGGCGACCTACAGCCTCGGCCTCGGCCTCGACCGCACCGGCCTGTCGCGCACGCGCAGCAACGAGTGGCTGATCGCGCCGCGCGTCGACGTGCGCGTGCCCGTCGGGACCAGCGGCAACGCGGAGTTCGGGGCGGGCATCGATCAGGAGGTGCAGATCTTCCGCGGGGCGACGGCGGCGATGGCGAGCGAGGGGTGGAAGCTCGAGAGCCTGACGCAGCTGTTCAGCGACCGCGTGGTCTCGGCCACCGGCGTCTACGCCGAGCTGCTGTGGCGCAAGGGCCGGTTCGACATCCGCCCCGGCGTGCGCGCCGATCTCTACGCGCAGGTCGGCCACTCGCCCGTGCTGCCGCAGGCGCGCACGGTGACGCACGCGTTCGGCATCGACCCGCGGATCCTCGTGCGCGAGAAGATCGGCGAGCGCTGGACGCTGCGCCAGAACGTCGGCGTCTACCACCAGCCGCCGAGCTTTCCGGTCCCGCTGCCGGGGCTCGAGAGCTTCGGCTTCGAGCGCGGGCTGCAGCGCAACATCCAGGGCAGCGTCGGCTACGAGCTGGTGCTCGGCGGCAAGCTGGCGATCACCCAGGACGTGTACCTCGGGCGCCTGTCGAACCTGCAGGACTACGACCTCGCGTCGCTGTCGTCGGGGAAATTGCAGGAGATCGACGACCTCGTGATCTCGGCCAGGGGCTGGTCGTACGGGCTCGAGACGATGGCGCGACTGCTGCCCGGTCAGCGGGCGTACGGGTGGGCCGCGTACACGCTGTCGCGCTCGACCCGCGAGTACGAGTACGGCGGCCGCGCCCCCTCGAACTGGGATCAGCGTCACATCGTCAACGTCGTGCTCGGCTATCGCATCAGCGATCGCTGGAGCTTCGGCGGTCGCCTGCACTTTCATTCAGGTCGCCCGTACACCGTGCAGATCGGCGATCAGACCGCCTCCGAGGCGCTGCTCTACAACCGCAACAATCGCCGCTTGCCCGCCTACTTCCAGCTCGACCTGCGCGCCGAACGAACCTGGCGCTTCCGCGCGTGGAGCCTTCACTTCGTCGCCGACATTCTCAACTCGACGTACTCGAGCGAAGTGATCGCGTGCGTGCTGCAAGGCGACAGCTCGGCAGCGTCCGGCGCTGGTTCGATCGTCAGCGACACGAGTTGCGGCTCGCGTGGCTTAAGGTACATTTTGCCCTCCCTGGGCCTTCGTGGCGTGTTTTAGCGGGGGTCCACTAGCCCCGAGAGACAAGTTCTATGAGACATGCTCGTGTGAGCATCCGCAACGGCGGACTGTTCGAAGCGCCAGGTAACTTGTGTCATGATGGGGCTCGGGACATCCGACCGAGGAGCTCAAGATGAACGAAGTTGCACAGGAAATCGGACGACGGATCAGGCTGTGGCGCACCGCGACTCCGCCGCCCAAGACCCGCCGCAAGCGCGAGGGTGAGACCGGCTGGCGGCCGCACCTGACGATCGAAGAGCTGGCCAAACAGACAGGTCTGACGGTCACCACGGTCAACAAGCTCGAGCTCGGCTACAAGGCCCCGCGCATCGAGTCGCTGCTGCTCCTCGCGCAGGCGTTCGGCTGCGAGCCGACCGACCTGCTGCCGAAGACCAAGTCCAAGAGCGGTCCCAAGGGCGAGCTGCTCGACGAGCTCCACGCAGTCGCCGCCCAGTTGTCGCCGAAGCAGATCCGCGACCTCGTCAAGGTCGCCCGTACGCTCGAAGGCGGTTGAGTCCCACAAGGCCCGATCGGCCGGTCGGTCCAGGCCGCGGGCCGAGCCGCAAGTTGGCAACGGTCGCCAAGCGCCGTTGCCATTTTTTCTTGGGTCCCTCCCCTCCTGTCCCCGTAGCTCCTCGACATCGCGCTGGCCCACGACGTGCATGGTGATCGGCACCATGCGTCTCCGCTCCCGCCCAGCCCTGTTCACCCGCGTATTCGTCGATGCCGCCACCACCCGCCCGCTCCTCCGCGAATTGCTGGAGCAGCGCCGCGCGGCCGAGCCCGTGACCCGCGAACCGGCGACGAACCCGGCGGCCCTGCCGCAGGCCGCGTGACGGCGAAAGACACGAAGTGTAGCGGCGCGCGCGGCAGTATCGTCCGGGACGGGAACCAACCTGGACCCTCGCGCGTCTTTCGGCCACGATGATTCCGATGCCCTGCTGGCGCTCGTTCCTGGCCTTCTCGCTCGGTGCCGCCGTGATGTGGTGCATCAAGGCGGGCCCGCCCGAGGCCCAGGCCGGCAACAACCTCGGGACCGACGCCTACGGCAAGGCGCTCCGCACGGTGATCGACCGCTATGTCGACCCGGTCGAGCCGAGCCGCGTACTGGCAGAGTCGCTGAAGCGGATCGTCAGCGGGCTCGATCGCCACAGTCACTATCTCACCGCCGACGAGCGCGCGCTGCTCAAGCAGCGCAGCCGCGGCGGCTCGACCGGGATGGTCGTCGAGCTGCAGCGCGCCGAGCCGGGCACGCGCAAGCCGGCGCGGCTCGAGGTCGTGGCCGTGCTGCCCGGCTCGCCGGCGGAGAAGATCGGCCTGCAGCCCGGCGACTCGATCTTGAAGATCCGCGATCAGGACGTCGCCTTCATGCTGTCGCGCGCCGAGGTCGACGTGCTGCTGCTCGGCGGCGACGGTGAGACCATCGAGCTCACCGTGCAGCGGCGCAACGACGCGGCACCGACGGCGCAACGCCTCGTGCTCTCGGGCCAGGCGCTGCCGGTGGTCAGCGGCGCGCTCGTCGAGCACGCCGGCCGCAAGTTCGCCCACGTGCGGATCCGTGCGTTCCGCTCCGGCGTGGCCGACAGCGTGCGCTCGACGTTGAAGGAGCTGCGGCGCTCGGCCGGCGCGGCGGGCCTCGGCGGCGTGGTGCTCGACGTGCGCGGCAACCCGGGCGGCGACGTCGGCGAGGCGGTGCTCATCGCCGACACGTTCGTCGGCGAGGGCGTGCTGGTGCGGACGCGCGGTCGCGGCGGGCAGATCCTCCGCGAGGAGCGGGCGACGCAGGCGGCCACCGACGACGCGACGAAGGTGGTGGTGCTGCAGGACCACCGCTCGGCCTCGGCCTCGGAGCTGCTGGCGGTCGCGCTGCAGGACCACGGGCGCGCGAAGGTCGTGGGCGAGCGCAGCTACGGCAAGGGCACCGTGCAGGACGTCATCGGCCTCGACGACGGCTCGGTGCTGACGCTGACGATCGCCCGCTACTTCTCGCCGAAGGACCGGCTGATCGACGGCGCCGGGGTCGAGCCCGACGTCGTCGTCCCCGACATGACGACCCAGCCGGAGGCCGCGCTGCGCGCGGCGCTCGCGGCTCTGTGAGTGTAATCGAGGAGTCCAAGCGGACAGGGTCTTTCGGCCCTGTCCGTAAGCACATGTGTTAAGTGGAAGTCGTGAGACGCGGCTCACCCCGCCGGGCGGCGGTGCTCCGGACGCGGCGGGACGAGGGCCACCCGGTCCGCGCTAGCTGAGGAGGATCCGCTTGGCCGCGGAGGCGCTGGTGGCCAGCTCGCGCTCGCGCGGGCCGAAGTTGCCGCCGAGGCAGGCGACGTAGAGGGTCTCGCCGAGGACCTCGATCGCCTTGACGCTGAGGCCGCGCTCCTGGCCGTCGCGCTTGACGGTGGCGCGAGCGCGTCCGCGCCCGATCAGCGGGGTGACGGCGGCGAGCATGGTGAGGTCGAGATCGGTCGAGCTGTTGGAGACGACGAAGCCGCTCTCGTCGGCGACGACCACGAGGTCGAGCTCGCCGCGGCTGACCGCGCCGTCGAAGGCGGCGATCAGCGCCGACTTGGTGTCCTGGAAGCGGTTCCGGCGCCGCTCATAAAGAGGCTTGCCGGGTCGCGGGAGGGGGGGCAGGCGCAGGGGGCGCTTCTCGATCTGCTGGGCTTCCATGGGTGGCTCCTTCTCTGGCGCGAGGGGTAAGTTGGCGAGAGTGTATGTCCTACATGTGGGCGCTCCAAAAGATCGGCGAAGTCGTGCTTGCCGGGCCCGCGGCGGTTGCGCAAAACCGCTGACGGCCCCGGATGAACTCACTTCGGCGTTAAATGAGAGGGTCGTCATGGGCGCAAAACGGCTACACTTGCGCCATGCCGATCGAGGGCGCGGAAGTCGAACAAGTCCGCCAGGCGCTGCTGCGCTACGCCGGTTGGGACCAGGTCCCGGAAGAGACGATGACCGAGCTGTGTCTCGGCGCGAACCTCGTCGAGGTGAAGCGCAAACGCTCAGTTTTCCGCCGCGGTGAGCCAGGTCCCGGCCTGTTCGTGGTCAAGTCGGGCGAATTCAAGCTGAGCCTCATCTCGTCGGAGGGGCGCGAGCAGATCCTCTACCTCGCAGAGCCGGGCAAGTTGATCGGCGAGGGCTTCCTGCCGCGCGACGTGCAGTGCGCGGCCTCGGCCTTCGCCATGCTCGACTCGGAGGCGTGGCAGTTCGAGACGGATCCGGTGATCTCGCTGATAGGGCGTTCGCAGCCGCTGGCGTTCGCGTTGATGCGCCACATGGCCTTCCGCGCCAACCGCCTGATCGACCTCGTGCTCGACCTGTCCCTTCGGTCAGTCGAACGCCGACTGGCGTCGTTCCTGCTGTCGCTGGCGATGCGCGCCGGGGCCGAGCCGGGCAAGCCGTGCGTGATCCCGCGGCAACTCGACATGAACACTGTTGCGGCCCGGCTGGGCACCGTTCGAGAGGAGATCTCCCGGGCCCTGAACCGCATGCAGCGCGAGGGGATCCTGAGCCTCAGCCGCCAGGAGATCGTGGTCCTCGACCTCAACGCCCTCGAGCGCGTGACCTACGAGTGAGCCGATGCGCGATCCGAGGTTGATGGGCGCCGCCGTGGTGGCGCTCGTCTGCGCGTGCGGCCAGGACGCGACGTCGGGCAAGGCGGCGCCGGAACCCCTCGAGGCCCGAACCACGGCGCCCGCTGCGGCGCCCTCGGGACCTGCCGTCGCGACACCGGCGGGGAGTCGAGGCGACACCTGCCGCAGCTGGGCCGAGCTCGACCCGGCGACGCTGCCGCCGCTGCCCGAAACGCCGTACACGGCGACCTTCGATCGCGTGTGGCGGACGGTGCTCGAGAAGCACTTCGACCCGACGCTGGCCTGCAAGGACTGGCCGGCGCTGCGCGCCGAGTACGGGGCCAAGCTCACCGCGGTGGCCGACGCGCCAGCGGCCTACAAGGTGATGAACGACCTGCTCGAGACGCTCGGGCAGAGCCACTTCAAGGTCGTGCCGCCGTTCAGCGGCGCCGAGCCCGACGACAAGGCCGGCGGCCCGGCACGCGTGCCGGTGCACGTGCGCATGATCGGGGAGCAGCTGGTCGTGGTCGACCCGAAAGTCGGCGGCGTCGCCAGCGGCGTGCCGGCCGGCGCGGCGCTGGTGAAGATCGGCGACAAGACCGCCGAGGCGTTGATCGAGCGCGCGCGCAGCGAGGCGATGCGACCGGGCGAGGTGGCCTACCACGCCGCGTTCGAGGCGAGCCGCGCGCTGTCCTGCCAACCTGGCCAAAAGCGCAGCCTGACGTACCTCGACCCGGGCGCGGGGGACACCGCGGTCACGAAGGATGTCACCTGCGTGACGCCGCCCGGCGAACTGGTGTCGCTCGGCAACCTGCGCGACCTGCCGACCACGGTCGAGCACCGCATGCTGCCGAGCGAGGGCAGCGGCGGGAAGAAGATCGGCTACATCGCGTTCAACTACTGGATGCTGCCGATGGTCGAGCGCGTGAAGGCGGCGATGACCGACCTGCGCGGGCAAGGCATGGAGGCGCTGGTGCTCGACCTGCGCGGCAACCCGGGCGGCGTCGGGGCGATGTCGATCCCGGTCGCGCGCCTCCTGCTCCAAGAGTCAGGTAGCCTGGGCAAGCTGCAGTTCCGCGAATTCGCCCAGGAGTTCAACGTGGCTGGCGATCCGGACGCGTTCGCCGGGCCGGTGATCGTGCTGGTCGACGAGGGCACGGCGAGCACGTCGGAGATCTTCGCCGCCGGGCTGCGCGACCTCGGGCGCGTGCGCGTGGCCGGAGCGCGGGCGTCGGCCGGGGCGGCGCTGCCGTCGTTGCTCGAGCGGCTCGACAACGGGGCGCTGCTGCAGTACGTCGTCGGCGACTACCACTCGGCCAAGGGCACGGTCGCCGAGGGCGACGGCGTGGCCCCCGACATCGCCGCGGTCGAGACCCGCGCCGACTTCGTCGCCGGCCGCGACCCGGTGCTCGCGGCCGCGATGGCGGCGTTCGACAGCAAGAGTCCCTGAGAACATGTCCCAAGGAGCTACTCGCATGCGACGGCTGCAACTTGTGTGTCTGACCGGCTGGATGGCGCTCGTCGGCTGCGGCGGGGAGGCGAAGAAGGCCGAGGCGGCCAAGGCGGCGCCGGCGGTCGAGGCGACGCAGGCCGACGCGAAGGCGCCGCCCGCCAGCGACCTGCCCGACGCGACCGAGCTGCTGGCGAAGGTGGTCGAGGCCAGCGGCGGCGCGGCCAAGCTCGACGAGATCAAGAGCTTCTATCAGGAGATGACGGTGGAGATCCTCGGGGCGGGGATCTCCGGCGCCGGCAAGACGTGGTCGAAGGGCGACGACTTCTATCTCGAGATCACGCTGCCCGGCGTGGGCGTGAGCACCGGCGGCGGCAAGGCCGGGAAGTTGTGGACGCTCGACCCGATCCAGGGCCTCCGCGAGCTGACCGGCAAGGAGGCGGCGATGGCCGAGATGGGCACGTCGCTGAACATCGCCCACGACTGGAAGCGCTTCTTCGACAAGGCCGAGACGGTCAAGGTCGAGGAGGTCGGCGGGAAGAAGTTCGCCGAGGTCGTGCTGACCGCGTCGAAGTCCGGCAACACGGTGACGCTGCGCATCGACCTCGCCGACAACCGCGTGGTCAGCCAGAAGCTCAAGCAGTTCAGCTCGATGGGCGAGATCCCCGTGGAGGTGACGCTGGCGGACTACCGCGAGCAGAACGGCGTGTGGTTCGCGTTCGAGCAGGTCGCCGACATGAAGCTGCAGAAGCTCAAGACGACCACGACCAAGCTCGAGCTCAACGTGCCGGTCGACGAGTCGAAGTTCGCGCTGCCCGGCTCCGAGCCGCCGGCGGACGCGAAGGCGCCCGCGGAGGCCGACGGGGCGAAGAAGTAGCGGCTGTCCCGAGGGACAGCCCTCGCGGTGGTGGCGGCTGTCCTGCGGGACAGCCGCCGAGAATTCGGCTGTCCGCGAGGACAGCCCGGCGCTCACAGCTGCTGGGCGCAGTACATCGGCTCGCCGAGGGCCTGGATCAGGCCGAGCTGGGTCTCGAGCCAGTCGACGTGCTCCTCCTCGGAGATGAGCATGCGCTCGAGCAGCTCGCGGGTGGCGTTGTCGCCGAGGTCGCGGCAGAGGGCGATGCAGGTGTTGAAGCGCTGGACGGCGTCGTACTCGAGCTTGAGGTCGAGCTCGAACTGCTCCTTCACCGACTCGCCGATGTTGACCTTGTTGTAGCGCTGGACGTTGGGGATCCCATCGAGGAAGAGGATCCGCTCGATGAGGTCGTCGGCGTGCTTCATCTCGTCGATCGACTCGTCGCGCACCTTCTTGGCGATCTTGTGATAGCCCCAGTTCTTACACATCTTCGCGTGAATGAAGTACTGGTTGATCGCCGTCAGCTCGGCTGTCAGCACGTCATTGAGCGCATGGAGGATCTTGTCGTGGCCCTTCATCGTGGGCGCACGCTAGCACGGGCTCGTGCCGACCGCCGGCCGTCGCGCCGCGGTGAAAAAGACGTTCAACTTCGGCGCGGCGCTTCAGGTCGCTTCGCCGCCGCCGACGCTGCCGTTGTGGTGCTCGTGTCGCGCCGGCGCGGCGCTCTCGAGGAGCTGCCGGATCTGCTGCACGCACGCGCCGCACCCCGTGCCCGCCTGACACGTCTGACGGATCTGCTTCAGCGTGCAGGCCCCGCGGCGAGCCTCGGCGAGGATCGTGCGACACGAAACACCCTTGCACAGACAGACGATCATGATGGCGTACGGGTCCTGGTCCTGACGTTGGCGGTGAAATTCATTGTCAGAACGACACCTTCAAGGTGCCCAGGCTGGGCCCGGAGCGCAAGGAGTTTGAAAGTGATTTTCAGGTCCGATTCCGCTCGCGCGGCCCACGCGCCGACAGATCGCGAAGTGCGGAGGATGCGCTTCCGCGAATTGGGCCCCAGAGAGGGTCTGTGTGAGGGTGGACGAGTCCGCTCGGCGGACTGCGATCCTGGCTCACACCGGGGAGTGTCGATCGCCACAGGTCGCGGGCGGCGAGCAGGCGCGCGATGTCGAGCGGATGCGGGCGAGAGGGCGGCGTCCTCGGAGGCTCGTCAGGCGTGATGCTGCCGCGGCGCGACGTGAAGTCAGGAGCTGCGTGGAGGGGCCGGACGCAGCGACCACGGAATTTTCGCGACGCGGCTCGAGCCCGACGCGTGCAGCCGATGTGGCGCTTGGGACATGTCCGAAGAGGCCGGCGCGTCCGCGGGTGATGCGTCGAGCCAGTACGGCCAGCCCGAAGTTCTCCAAGGGATGGTGACGCCGCAAATTCGCTGCTCTCGTCGCGCGGCCGCGAAGAGCCGCCGACACTGCCGGCGAGCAACGCCTGGGGAGTTTTGAAGCGGCTGGTGCCGCGACCGGGTCATTTCGAGTGGTCCTCGCGTCGGGCTCGGACAGGCTGGCAAGGCACGAGACCGACGAGCATCGCGGCCAGCGTGGCGGAGAACTTGCGGCACCAGCTGGGGCTGCCGGCTGCGCGCGCGAGCTTCGGCGGGCGATGGAGGAGTTCGAGCGCTTGCTCGTCTCGAGGTTGGGCGCGCGGAGGAGAAGCGTTCGTGCGAGCGGGTAGATGCGGACGTACGAAGCCCGCGCCGGCGCGAGGCGGGCGCGGGCTTCACGGTGAGGGCGGCTCACATCCGCGAGACGCGGCGGGCGAGCGCGAGGGCCACGAGGGCGTGCGCGGCGAGCCACAGGCGGTCGATCGTCGGGCCGCCGGGGAGGCCGTTGAGCAGGGTCGGCAGGACGATCGCGCCGTGGAGGAGCAGGGCGGCGTAGCCGAGGTTGAGGCCGACGAGCACGCCGCGGAGCGGGCGGACGCCGACGAGCAACAGGGTGGCCAGCACGGGTAGCAGGGCCGAGAGGAACAACGGCGAGCCGACGGCGGTGACGCCGGCGAGGTCGGCGGCGGCGTAGGCGATGGGCGCCAGGCCGAACGCGCCGGCGGCGAGACCTGCCCCGAGGAACATGCTCGCAAAGGCAGCCAGGCGCGCGCGCCGACCGGCGAGGCCGGCGATGCCGAGGCCCGCCAGACCGCCGAGGCCGAGCAGGCCGAGCAGGCCGCCGCGCTCGACCTGGTAGCTCTCGATCGCGGCGTCGACGGCGGCCACGGCGTCGATGATGCCGGCGCCGTACTCCTTGTCCCACTCGAGGTTGTTGGGGTGCTTGGCGGTCTTCTTCAAGATCCGCTCGACCTCGGGCGGGTTGTTGACGCCGCGCGAGACGACCAGCGCGGCGACGCCGGCGGCGTGCGGCGAGGCCATCGAAGTGCCCTGCAGCCACATGTAGTCGTTCTTCAGCGGGTCCTGCAGGAGGATCGTGTTCTGCAGGACGCCGTCGGGGTAGCCGTCGCCGTTCTTGTCGACGCGGGTGTCGCCGCCGGGGGCCGAGACGTCGAGGTCCTTGCCCCAATTGGAGTACCAGGTGCGCACGCCCATCGCGTCGACCGCCGCGACCGCGACCGAGCCGTTGTTGGAGGCGGGCCAGCCGACGCGGCCGCGGCTCTCGTTGCCGGCGGCGCAGACGACGGTGACGCCCTTGTTGTTGGCGTAGTCGATGGCCTTGGCGAGCACGCTCGAGGGCATCGGCCCGCCGAGGCTCATGTTGATGACCTGGGCGCCGTGGTCGGCGGCGTAGCGGATGGCGTTGGCGATCCAGGGGATCTGGCCGCGGCCGTCGCCCGACAGCACCTTGAGCGGCATGATCGTGCTCTTGAAGGCGACGCCGGTGACGCCGAGCGCGTTGTGGGTGGTCTGGGCGATCGTGCCGGCGACGTGGGTGCCGTGGAGGTGATCGTCGAGGCCCTCGGGCAGCGAGTTGGGGACGAAGCTCTGGCCGTGGGTGAAGGCGGTGCCGGCGAGGTCGGGGACCTGCTTGGCGACGCCGGGCAGGTCCTTCCAGGCGACGCCGGTGTCGATGACGGCGACGACGACGCCCTCGCCCTTGGTGACGCCCCACGCCTCGGGCGTGTGGATCATCTGCATGTGCCACTGGCGGCTGTACATCGGGTCGTCGGGCTCGAAGCGCGGGCGGCGCTCCTTGCTCGGCTCGATGTCGCCGGCGGGCTCGATGGTCACGTCGCCGACGAGCGAGAAGACGAGCTCGGGCTCGACGACCTCGACCAGAGGATGGTCGGCCAGCGTGGTCTGCAGGGCGGCCAGCTCCTCGGGCTCGCCGAGGACGCGGAACAGGTGCTCGCCCTCGCTGTAGAAGCCGGCCGGCTCCCAGGCGAGGCCGAGGCCGTCGAGCAGGGCGCGCAGCTCGCCCTCGCTGCCGCCCTCGCCGTCCCCGGGCTCGACGAGGTCGAGCAGCAGCGCCCCGGTGCTCTCCGCAGCGTCGAGGTCGGTGATGGAGAGGGGCGTGATGTCCGCGGCCCGCACGCCCTCGTCGCCGGAGCGGTGCTCGACCGCCAGCCAGACGCTGGCAGCGGCGAGGCCTGTGGCCGAAAGGAGGGTGCGATGACGCGAGAGGGCCGAAACGAGACGCATGGGTGCTCCTGGAAGGGGCCTGAGGCCGGCGGTCAGTTGGTTCGTCAGTATAAAAGGGCGGCATGGCCCATGCACGGCGCGCCGCGCGTGCGCTTTTCGCCCGGCGCGAGATCGGGTATGGTCGACCCGCCGCGTTCGTAGCTCAGCTGGATAGAGCATCGGGCTTCGAACCCGAGGGCCGCAGGTTCGAATCCTGCCGAGCGCACCAACGGCGGGGCCCGACGGCCTCGCCGACCTCCGGGTCGTCCGCGTAAAAAAAGTGTGGCTCGGGCGGCGTGAGGCGAGTCCGCGGATCACGCGCCGGGTCGCGCTGCCGAATTTTACGGCGCGCCGGCGCTGCAGCGGGCGGGCGTTCGGGGGCGCCGGTCAGGGGTCGGTGAGCCGTCGAACGGACATGTTCGATCGCGCATGGCGCGAAGAGCATGTCCTGCAGAGCATGCCCGATCGGGCCTGCGCTGCAGGACATGTCCGAGCGGGCAGGTCGAAAGCTCAGCGCCGGCGGCGGCGGCCGAGCAGCGCGAGCAGGCCGAGCGCGAGCAGGCCGGACGGGGGGGGGGCCTGCCGGCAGCCGCAGCCCTCGTCGCCGCCGCCGCCTCCGGTGGCGCCGCCGGTCGAATCGTCGCCGGTGCCGGGGTCGGTGGTGCCGGGGGGGTCGTCGGTGGTCGCCGCGCTGGTGGTCGGAGGCTCGCTGCCGGTGGTCGGCGCGTCGGTGGTGCCCGCGGTGGTGGGGTCCGGGCCGGTGGTGCTGGTGCCGTCGGTGTCGCTCGGCTCGCCGTCGCCGAAGGCGACGCAGGTCTCGTTGCCCGCGGCATCGACGGCGCACAGCTGGCCGCTCTCGGCCTCCGGAGTGCCGCGCCACAGCGCCTCGCCGTACCAGTACATCGGCGTCTCGGTGCCGTCGACGACCAGCAGGACGGACTGGAAGTCGTGCGGCATGACCGGGCTCTTGTTGTCGTGGATCCGCGCGTACACGACGCCGTCGACGAGGGTGACCTGGGTGACGCGTGGACCGGCGGTGTCCTCCGGGACGTCGACGCCGAGGAACACCCGGTCGGCGCTCTGCGGGGCCTCGCCCTCGGACAGGACGACGTCGATCTTCTTGTCGCCGTCGAGGTCGGCGACGGCGATCCCGAGGGTGCCCTGCGAGTTGGCGGGCATGAAGGCGTCGTTGACGGTGAGGTGGCCGTCGCCGCTGTTGATCATCAGCCGGTCGTCGCTGCCGAACAGGCCGGCGATCACGAAGTCGACGTCGCCGTCGGACTCGACGTCGAGGAAGGCGACCATGTTGTCGTCGCCCGGGATGTTGTCGGTGTCGGGCCACAGCTCGGCGGTGGCGTCGGTGAAGCCGCCCGCGCCGTCGTTGACGAACACGTGCTCGCGGCCCTGCGGGCCGTCGTTGATCGTGATGAGGTCGATGAAGCCGTCGCCGGTCAGGTCGATCGGCTCGAACTCGTAGTTGTTGGCGAACTGCGGCAGCTTGTCGGAGGCGTCGGTGAAGTTGCCGAGGCCGTCGTTGACGAACATGTACGAGCCCGTGCACGACTTGCACGAGACGAGCACGTCGAGGTCGAAGTCGTTGTCGACGTCGGCGAACTCGAGCTCCCACGACCAACCGACCAGCACGTCGGGCATCTGCGCCTCGGTGGCGTCGGTGAAGCCGCCGGCGCCGTCGCCGAGCCACAAGCGCGTGCGCCCGGAGCTCTGGTTGGCCTGACCGGGGCCCCAGTCGGCCAGCACGGCGTCGAGGTCGCCGTCGCCGTCGACGTCGCCGAACTCGACGTCGCCGAAGCTGTGCGGCGCCTGCGGCAGCTTGTCGGTGGCCTCGATGAAGCCGCCCTCGCCGTCGCCGAGGTAGAGCCGGCTCTGGGTCTCGAAGGTGTTGGCGACCAGGATGTCGACGGCGCCGTCACCGTCGAGGTCGCGGACCTTGATCGCGCGGGTGAAGTCGAGATCGCCGCTGAACACGTCCTCGCTGACGTCGAGGAACGGCATGCCCGCGCCCTGGTTGAGGAAGGCCCGGTTCTGCTCCGGCGCCTCGGGCGAGGCGTAGCCGGCCCCGTTGGCGAACAGGATGTCCGGCCGCCCGTCGCCGTCGATGTCGGCGATCTCGACCTTGTTCGACCACTCGGCCGTCTGGCCGATCGTCTGGGCCGTCGCGTCCTCCCACGGCGCCGCGCGGGCAGACCCGGCGACGAGGCCGAAGCCCGCGACGGTGATGAAGAAGTAAGACATGCTCTTCGGGACATGTCCCGAAGAACGCCAGCTCATTCGAGCATGATCCCGCGCTCGCCGCATACCGTGATCATCTGCTTCTGTCGGTTCGGGTCGGTCAGCTTCTTGAAGACCGACTTGGCCTTGGCCTGATCGCCCATCTTGCACGCCGAGGCGCCCATCAGCGCCAGAGCGTTGGAGTTCTTGTCGATGTCGTAGCTCTTCTTCGCCAGGTCGTACGCCTGCGTGGCGTTGCCGGCGAGGTTGGCCTTGCGCGCGTCCTCGAGGAGCTGCACCGGGTCGCCCTTGGGCGCCGGCGGCTTCTCGGTCTTGGTCGGCGGCGGCGGCGGCGGCTTGACGACCTTCTCGCCCTTCGGCACCACGGGCTTCTTGATCGGCTCGCTCGGGTCGGGTTCGACGGGCGGATCGCTCGGCGCGACGCCGGTGGGCTCGGGCACCGGATCGTTGGGCAGCGGCGGGTCGCTCGGCGGCGGCTGCTCGGGCGCCTTCGGCTCGGTCTTCTGTTCGACCGGCTGCGGCGACGGCTCCTCGACCTTGGCCGGCGGGTCGACCTTCGTGCCCTTCGGCGCGTCGGTGCTGCCGCCGCCACCGGTGAACTGGTAGGCGAGGAAACCACCGCCGATCAGGAACACGGCGAGCAACGCGAACAACAGCCCGCGCCCCTTGCCGTCGCTGCCGGGCTCGGTGTGACGCTCTTCGTCGCGCGGCGTCTCGCTGAGCGGCGGCGGCGGAGCGATCATCGCCGCGGCCTCGGTGGCGGGGATCCGCGGCAGATCCATGCTGGGGGCGGCGCGCATCGGATCGGTGCCGGGTCCGCCACCCTGACGGTCGATGTTGAGGGTCGTCTGCTCGGCGTTGTTGGTGATGGCGAGGTGGTAATCGCCGATCTGCACCACGTCGCCCTCGTTGAGGTTGACCGTGCCCTCGATGAGGACTCCGTTCACCCGGACCCCGTTGTAACTGTCGAGGTCCTCGATCACCCACCCATCCGAACCTGGGGTGAGTCGCGCGTGCTGCCGGGAGACGTTCTGTTCGGTGAGCTGGATGGTGTTCCCTGGCTCCCGACCGATCGTGATCTCCTCTTCTCCGAGCGGCACGATCGTGGTCGCGCCCTCTTCGTCCTCGATGATCAGTCGCAGGGCCATCCGTGTGAGCTTCAGGGTAGGAAGTTCGGCGAATTACTGTCAAGCGAGCCCGCGGCGCCGCGGCTCCGCGTCCGCACGTTCCGGAGCAGCCAACACAGCCGTTGCTGGCCCTCGGACAATAACAACGTTCAGTCCCGCACTTTGTCGCCGCCACCGCGCGCGAGGATCTCGCGCAGCGGATAGACGCCGATCCCGTCGGCCCAAAGCCGTGGAAGCTCGACCCGCAGGGCCTCCACGACCTCCTGCGACGGATGGGCAATGACGACGGTCGGGGCCTCGCGCGCGCGCACGGCGGCCGCGTGGAGCTGGGCCAAAATCGCGTCCGGGCGCGGATCGTGGTCCAAAAACACGTCGCGCCCGAGCGCCGGGACCCCCGCGGCGGCGGCGGCTGCGAGGGCCTGGCTGTGCGGGGTCGTGCGCGAGTCGAGGAAGAACAGCCCGCGCTGGCGCAGCTCGGGCATCAGCGCGTCCATGGCTGCCCGGTCGGCGGTGAGCCGCGAGCCCATGTGATTGTTGACGCCCACGGCGACCGGGACTCGCTCCAGCGCCGCCCGCAGCGCCGCCCGCAGCTCGTCGGCCGAGGCGCCCAGGCGGAGGAATTGTTCCCGCGCCTCGAGCTCGGTCTGCATGGCCGCAGGATCGACCGGCTCGCACGGGAGATGGAGGAGGATCTCCCGCGGCCGCCGACGGTCGGCGCGCAGCCGCAGCTGGGCGCCGACGGCGTAGACGCCGCCCGGGACGACGCTGAAGGTCAAGGGGAAGCGCAGCGCGAGCAGCTGGTCGAAGTGGTGCAGTTCGCGGCCGATGTCGTCGATGACGATCGCAAGGTGACCGCGCGCCTCGTGCCAGGGGATCGTCAGGTCGCCGCGCGAGTCCTGCCAGCGACGCGTGCGCGCGACGGTCTCGTCGAGCTGGCGCTGGAAGATCGCCTCGTCCTCGGTCCGCCCGAGCGGGGCGACCGGCGGAGCGGGGGCGAGCCAGAAGAGCGCGGCGGCGACGACCCACCACCCGACCAGCGTGGCGCGGGCCCATCGCGGCGCTGCGACGTCCAAGCTACCTCCGCCGACCGCCGCGCGAGGGGACGCGCACCATGCCGCGCAAGTGCTGGACGGCGACGCGCAGCTGGGCGTCCTCGCCGGCGGCGCGCACGGCCTCGCTGTCGTCCTGCAGGGCGCCGGCGGGGTAGCCGAAGTCCTCGGGCTTGAGGTGGCGCGGCTGGGCGCGCTCGGGCTCGAGCTCGGGCTGGCTGTCCTTGTAGGGCCGGAAGTCGGCGCCGGCGAGGACGTCGGGCTGGATCCCGCTGGCCTGGATCAGGCGATCGTTGGGGGTGTAGTAGAGCGCGATCGTCAGCTTGAGGAGGGAGCCGTCGCCGAGCTCGAAGGGGGCCTGCACCGAGCCCTTGCCGTAGGTGCGCTCGCCGACGATGAGCGCGCGCCGGTGATCTTGCAAGGCGCCGGCGACGATCTCGGAGGCGGAGGCGGACGACTTGTTGACCAGCACGACGAGCGGCAGCTTCGACCAGGCCTGCCCGGGGACGGCCCGCGCCTCGTCGAGGAGCTCACCGCGACGGCCGCGGGTGCGCACGATCGGGCCCTCGTTGACGAACAGGTCGACGACGGCGATCGCCTGGTCGAGCAGGCCGCCGCCGTTGTCGCGCAGGTCGAGGACGACCCCGCCGAGGCCGTCGCGCGACTGGTCGCGCAGGGTCGCCAGAGCGTCGGAGACCTCGCGCCCGCTGGTCTCGGAGAAGTCGCGCAGGCGCACGTAGCCGAGGCCCTCGCCGAGCACGCGGCTGGTGACCGCGGGGCTGTCGATGTACTCGCGGGTGACGACGACGGTGCGCACGCTCGGCTTGCCGGGCTTGCCGTCGACCTTCGGCGCGGGCCGCTCGAGCACGAAGCTGACCTTCGTGCCAGGTTGCCCGCGCATCGCCATGATGGCGCGCCGCAGGTCGAAGAAGTGGCTGATCGGCTTGCCCTCGATCGAGGGGATGAGGTCGCCGACGGCGACGCCGGCGCGCTCGGCCGGACCCTTGGCGACGACCTCGCGCACCTCGAGCACGTAGCGCGCCTGCGGCTCGGTCTCCTGGCGCAGGACGACGACCATGCCGACGCCGCCGAAGCTGCCCTCGATGTCCTCGCGCAGCAGACGCGCCTCGCGCGGCGGCAGGAACTCGCTGTGCGGGTCGAGCTCGGCGACGAGGCCGGCGATGGCGCCGTAGATCAACTTCTCGCTGTCGACCGGGCGGACGTAGTGGTTCTCGAGGATGGTCAGCGCCCGCGCGAACATGTCGAGCTTGCGGTAGCGCGAGTAGTCGGCAGGGGCGGGCCGCGGAGCCTGGGCGACCGCGCCAGGCTGGGCGATGGCCGATTGGACATATCCCGAAAGACCTGCCCCGAAGAGCATGCCGAGACCGACCAGCGCAACGGCGCGGAGCTTCGACCGCGTCATACCGTCACGCTGCGACTTCGACATCCACCATCTCAACGTCGCTTGGCAAAGGCCAGGTAGCACCGTCTTCTTCGCGCGTCTCAAGGCAAAGTTGGATCGCTTCCTGGATGTTGGCGAGAGCCTCTGCTCGTCCCTTGCCCTGGCTGATGCAGCCGGGAATCAGCGGGCATGTCGCCACGAACCAGCCGTCTTCGTCCGGCGTCAAGACCACGGGGAAACGCATAAGTGGAAGGGTATGCCACCCACACCAGGATGCAACGGGCCGGCGCACCTGCCTCCGCAGAGGGCCGCGGCGCAAAGGGCGCCATCACAGATCGCGCATCACCGCCAGAAACTCCGCAAGCGAGATATTCCCCTGCTTCAAGATCTGGTTCAGCGTCCCACGCCGGAGTTCTCGGTGATTCGGAACCGTCACGTAAGACGGTCCTGGACCTACGAGACGAATGTGGCTGCCTGTCTGACGCAGCTCGACAAAACCGATGCGCTTGAGAACCGCGTGATGCACTGTTGACCGGAAACAACTGGAAGCGCTGGCATGAGTCACTCCGGACCCGAACGCTCTGCGCTCGGGTCAGCACTACTCACCGTACTACTCGGCTATTTTCTCGGCCGAATTCGCATACTTGCCGGTCTAGTTCGGTTACTTGAAGAGGTCGCTCACGAGCAGCCGCTGGTGGCGCCGCAGCTGACGCACTTCAGGCACGAGCCGTTGCGGACCATCGTGAAGCTGCCGCACGAGCCGCAGGCGTCGCCTTCGTAGCCGGACATGCGGGCGACGCGGACCTGTTCGCTGACGGTGGGGGCGGCGGAGGCGGGGCGGGCCTTGGCGGCGGGGCGAGCGGCTTCGGCGGCGGCGGTGCGGTCCTCGACCTCGATGGCGTGGCGCTTCTTGGCCGGGACCGGGCCGCGGGGGAGGTTGGCGCTGAGCTTGAGCGGGCCGGGGGTGACGATGCGCTCGGAGACGACCTCTTCGTCGGCGAACTCGACGTTCTCGGCCTGGCTCTGGTCGCCGAGGGCGTCGGGCTCGAGGTCCTCGGGGTTGACGTGGGCCAGCTCGTTGCGGTCGAGGTAGGTGACGGCGAGCTCGCGGAAGATGTAGTCGATGATCGAGGTCGACATCTTGATCCGCGAGTTGCCGACCACCGGACCGGCGGGCTCGAAGCGGCTGAACACGAACGCGTCGACGTACTCCTCGAGCGGCACGCCGTACTGCAGGCCGAGGCTGATGGCGATGGCGAAGCAGTTCATCAGGCTGCGGAAGGCGGCGCCCTCCTTGTGCATGCCGATGAAGATCTCGCCGAGGGTGCCGTCGCCGTACTCGCCGGTGTGGATGTAGACCTTGTGGCCGCCGATGGTCGCCTTCTGCGTGTAGCCGCCGCGGCGGTCGGGCATGCGCCGGCGCTTGGCCAGGTAGCGGTGGACGATCTTCTCGGTGACCTTCTCGATCACCTGCGGCTGCGTGGTCGACAGCGCGTCGCCGGCCTCGTCCTCGGCCTCGACGGCGAGCGCGGCGCTCAGCGGCTGGCTGAGCTTGCTGCCGTCGCGGTAGAGGGCGTTGGCCTTGAGCGCGTACTTCCACGAGGCGAGGTAGACGCTCTCGACCTCGCGCACGGTGGCGTCGCTCGGCATGTTGATGGTCTTGCTGATCGCGCCGGACAAGAACGGCTGGGCGGCGGCCATCATGCGCACGTGCGCCATCGGGGCGATGTAGCGGGTGCCGTAGCGGCCGCACTTGTTGGCGCAGTCGAACACCGGCAGGTGCTGCGCGCGCAGGTGCGGGGCGCCCTCGACGGTCATGGTGCCGCACACGTAGTCGTTGGCCCGCTGGATGTCCTCGGCCGAGAAGCCGAGGCCCTCGAGGATGTTGAAGCCGGGGTCGTTGAGCTGGGCGTCGCTGAACTTGAGGACGTCGCGGCAGAAGTCGTCGCCGAGGACGTAGCGGTTGAACACGAAGCCGATCTCGAAGGCGCCGGCGAGCTCCGACTCGACGCGCGCGAGCACCTCGTCGGTGAAGCCCTTGCGCTTGAGGTCGGCGTGGGAGATCCGCGGGCTGCCGACGAGGGTGCCGGCGCCCTTGCAGTAGCGGACGATGTCGGCGATCTGCGTCTCGGTGTAGCCGAGGGTGGCGAGCGCGGCGGGCACCGACTGGTTGATGATCTTGAAGTAGCCGCCGCCGGCGAGCTTCTTGAACTTCACCAGCGCGAAGTCAGGCTCGATGCCGGTGGTGTCGCAGTCCATCAGCAGGCCGATGGTGCCGGTCGGGGCGATGACGGTGACCTGGGCGTTGCGGTAGCCGTGCTGCTCGCCGAGGCGCAGGGCGGCGTCCCACTCGGCCTGCGCGGCCTTGAGGAGGTAGCTCGGGCACACGTGCTGGGCGATGCCCATCGGCGCGATCGACAGGCCCTCGTACTCGCTGCGCGACGCGTTGTAGGCGGCGCGGCGGTGGTTGCGGATGACCCGCAGCATCGGCTCGCGGTTGGCGGCGAAGCCGGGGAACGGGCCGTGCTCGCGCGCCAGCTCGGCGCTGGTGCTGTAGCAGGCCGCGGTCATCAGCGCGGTCACGCCGCCGCAGATGGCCACCGCGAGCTCGCTGTCGTAGGCGATCCCGCGCAGCATGAAGTAAGTGCCGAGGTTGGCGTAGCCGAGGCCGAGGGTGCGGTACTTGTAGCTGCGCACCGCGATCGCCTCGCTCGGGAACTGGGCCATGAGCACCGAGATCTCGAGCACGATCGTCCACAGGCGGCAGGCGTAGCGCACGCCCTCGACGTCGAGGTCGATGTCGCCGGCGCCGCCGGTGGTGGTGAGGAACTTGGTCAGGTTCAGCGACGCCAGGTTGCAGGCCGTGTCGTCGAGGAACATGTACTCGGAGCACGGGTTCGAGGCGTTGATCCGGCCGTCGTTCGGGCAGGTGTGCCACTCGTTGATGGTGGTGTCGAACTGCAGGCCGGGGTCGGCGCACGCCCAGGCGGAGAAGGTGACCTTGTCCCACAGCTCGCGCGCCCGCACGGTGCGGTGGACCTTGCGGTCGCTGCGGCGGATGAGGTCCCAGGTGCCGTCCTCCTCGACGGCGCGCAAAAACTCGTCGGTGACGCGCACCGAGTTGTTCGAGTTCTGACCCGAGACGGTGGCGTAGGCCTCGCTGTCCCAGTTGGTGTCGTACTCGGTGAACTCGATCTCGCGCGCGCCCTGCTTCGCCAGCGAGATCGCCCGCTGGATGTAGCTCTCGGGGATCTCCGCCGCGCGCGCGGCGTGGATCGCCTTGCCGAGGCCCCGGTTCTTGCGCGGGTCGAAGCGGTCGTCGCCGGTGAGGGCGACGTCGTGACATGCCCCCAAGACCAGGTTGAGGTGGCGGCTGCACAGCCGGCTGCCCGCGACCAACGCGGCGACCTTCTGCTCCTCGACGACCTTCCAGTCGATGAACTTCTCGACGTCGGGGTGGTCGACGTCCACGATGACCATCTTGGCGGCGCGACGGGTGGTGCCGCCGCTCTTGATCGCCCCGGCGGCGCGGTCGCCGATCTTCAGGAAGCTCATCAGACCGCTGCTGCGGCCGCCGCCCGACAGCGGCTCGCCCTCGCCGCGCAGGGTGGAGAAGTTGGTGCCGGTGCCCGAGCCGTACTTGAAGAGGCGGGCCTCGCGGACCCACAGGTCCATGATGCCGCCCTGGCCGACGAGGTCGTCGCTGACCGAGGAGATGAAGCAGGCGTGCGGCTGCGGGCGCTCGTAGGCGTTGTTCGACAGGCCCAGCTCACCGGTGACCGGGTCGCAGTAGCTGTGGCCCTGGGCCGGACCGGTGATGCCGTAGGCCCAGTGCAGGCCGGTGTTGAACCACTGCGGGCTGTTCGGCGCGACCATCTGGCCGGCGAGCATGGTGGTCAGCTCGTCGTAGAAGGCGCGGGCCGAGTCCTCGTCGCTGAAGTAGCCGTGCTTGAAGCCCCAGTAGGTCCAGCAGCCGGCCAGGCGGTGGAACAGCTGCCGGCTGTCGGTCTCGCCGACCATCCGCTGCTCCGGCGGCAGGGCGGCGAGCGCCTCGGTGTCGGCCTCGCTGCGCCACAGCCACTCGGGGACGCCCTCCTCGGCGACCTTCCGCAGGCGCGCCGGGACGCCGGCCTTGCGGAAGTACTTCTGCGCCATGATGTCGACGGCCACCTGCGACCAACCCTGCGGCACCTGGATGTCGCTCGCCTCGAACACCACCGTCCCGTCAGGGTTGGTGATCCGCGAGCCACGGCGCTCGAACTCGACGCCGGAGAAAGGACGGGGTTGATCCTTGGTGAACAGCCGGGACAGCTTCATGACGGGGCGGACTCCGGGGGCAGGAGGCGAGTTGTCGGGGAACAGGGGGGGGGGCGTGAATTGCGCGACCGGCCTTGCGAAAGCAAGACCCGGCCAGCCGCGACCAGGCTCCGCGCGCACGGGCAGACCGGGCGAGCGAAGACGAGCAGCAGGGGCGAAATTGTAAAGTCGGGCAGAGATGGACCGAGGAGCGCCGGGACGCAAGCGTGACGCAAGCGCTCGTCGACCCCCACATCTTGTGGGTGAGGGGCCTTGTAGCACGACATGTTGGGGTAGAGAACTTCCGCGCTCCGCGCGATTCGCCCCGTTACCGGCTCTAGGACGGGGGCCAGCGCCCCTTCCGCATCCACAGGAATTCCGCTGTCGTGCCAGCCTGTCCCGCGCGAATCTGGAATGGTGTTTAGTCGCGCGTCGAGGTGGCTCGGGGCGTTCGCGCGGTCCGCACAAGGCGGTACCGTCGCAGAACGGCGGAAACCGCGCGGAAGCCGTCCACAGGGGGCCTGGGGGCGTCAGGACTCGTACCTGGGCGTGGGC
>NZ_JAIRAU010000056.1 GCF_020073745.1 Nannocystis pusilla | reverse complement strand
AGCTGCACAAGATGTATCGCGACCACGACCAGTACTTCTTCACGATGGAGCTGATCCGCGGCTCGCCGCTGCTCACGTATCTGTGGGGCGTCGAGGCCGCTCCCGAGGCGCCGAGCGCCACTCCCGTCACCGACTTCGCCCGCCTGCGGGCCGTGTTCGCGCAGTTGGTCGACGGCGTGTTCGCGCTCCACCAGAGCCACAAGCTCCACCGCGACATCAAGCCGACCAACGTCATGGTCACCCCCGAGGGCCGCGTCGTGCTGATGGACTTCGGTTTCGTCGGCGAGGAGACCGTCGGCACCCTCGAGTCGACCGCCGGCAGCCTGGTGGTCGGCACGCCGGCGTACATGGCCCCGGAGCAGGCCGTCGGCGGCGCGCGCACGCCCGCGAGCGACTGGTACAGCGTCGGCGCCACCCTCTACATGGCGCTCGTCGGCCGCGTCCCCTACTCCGGCGAGAACCTGGCGCGCATGATGGAGCGCAAGCAGCAGTCGGCCCCGCCCCCGCCGCGCTCGCTGGTCGCCGGGATCCCCGACGACCTCGACGCCGTCTGCGTGCGCCTGCTCCAACCTGACCCGAAGGCCAGGCCGTCCGCGGCCGAGCTGCTGGCCCTGTTTCACGCCGACCGCAGCCACCTGCAGCGCGTCCAGGCCGCCGCCTACCTGTCGCCCGCCGCGACCCACGTCGGCGCGCGCAGCTTCGTCGGCCGCGCGGCCGAGGTGCGCGCGCTCCGGCTCGCCTTCGACGCCATCGAGCACGCCCCGACCGCCGCCTCGCCGCCCGCCGAGGGCTCGCCCACCGCCTCGGGCAGCTTCGCCTCGCCCGCGGCCTCGGGCAGCGCGCGCTCGCCCACCGCCTCGGGCAGCTTCTCCGCCCGCTCGGGCAGCTTCTCCGCCCGCGCGCCGACGATCCCGCCGGGCGCCCCGGGCAGCTTCTCCGCCCGCCCCGGCTCGGCGCCGACCCCCACCGCCCCCGGCGCCTACGGCTCGCGCACCACGCCCGCGCCCGCGAACCCGCCGCAAGCCGGCCCCGCGGTCGTGCTCGTGCACGGCCGCGCCGGCCTCGGCAAGAGCGCGCTGGTCCGCCACGTCACCGACGGCCTGCGCCAGCGCGCGGCCGTCCTGCGGGCCCGCTGTTACGAGCGCGACACCGTCCCGTACAAGGCGCTCGACAGCCTCGTCGACGCGCTCGCCCGCCAGCTGCGCCAGCGCGACGAGGCCGAGGTCGCCGCCGTCCTCCCGCTCGAGATCGAGGCGCTGGTCGCCCTGTTCCCGGTGCTCCACCAGGCCCCGGCCGTGGCGGCCGTCACACCTGTCCCTTCGACCATCCCGTCGCGGCGCGATCTCCGGGCCGCGCTGCGCCCCGACACCCCGGCCTTCCGCGCGCTGCGGCGGCTCCTCGTCGGCCTCGGCGGCCGGCGCCCGCTGGTCCTGTGGATCGACGACCTGCAGTGGGGCGACGCCGACAGCGTGCGCGCCCTCGCCGAGCTGCTGCGCCCGCCCGAGGCCCCGCGCGCCCTGCTGATCGCCAGCTACCGCAGCGAGGACAGCGACAGCCCGGCGCTGCGCGCCCTGAGTGTCCTTCAGGACATGGTCGAACAGGCAGGGTCTTCGATACAGGTCGTCGAGCTGGCCCCGCTCGGGCCCGACGAGACCGACGCGCTGGCGGAGATCCTGCTCGGCCCCGACACCCCGGCCCAGCGGCTGCAGCGCGTCGCCGCCGAGGCCGGCGGCAGCCCGCAGCTGCTGCACGAGCTGGCCCGCTTCGTCGCCCACGGGGCCGGCAGCGCCCCCGAGGTCACCCTCGACGAGCTGATCGAGATCCGGATCTCCCGCCTCAGCGCCTCGCAGCGACGCCTGCTCGAGGTCCTCGCGGTCGCCGGGCGCCCGCTCGCCCAGGGCGTCGCGTTCGCGGTCGCCGGCTTCGGCGGGGCGGGCAACGCCGGCCTCGCCGACCTCCACCAGCTGCAAGCCGCCGGCCTCGTGCGCAGCTTCACCGCCGCGGGCAGCGACCTGCTCGGCGAGGCCGGCGACCTCGTGCTCGACGTCCAGCACGAGCGCGCCCGCGAGGCCGTACTGATCCGCCTCGACGGCCCGGCCCTGCGCGAGCTCCACGGCCGCCTCGCCGCCGCGCTCGAGCGCGACCCGCAGACCGACCCGTTCGCCCTCATCGAGCACCTGCGCGCCGCCGGCGACACCGCCCGCGCGCTCGCCCTGGCCCGCCGCGCCGCCAGCTTCTTCCGCGACGCCGGCGACTTCCTGCGCGCCGGCGCCTTCCTCCGCGTCGCCCGCGACCTCGCCCCGCCCGGCGCCACCCCGGCGCTGGCGCGCGAGCTCGGCGACACGCTCGCGCGCGCCGGCCACAGCCGCGAGGCCGCCGAGGCCTATCTGTCGGCGCGCACCGGCGGCGACGCCGACGGCGACCTCGCCCTCGTCGGCGCCGCCGCGGCCCACTTCATCACCGCCGGCCACATCACCCGCGGCCTCGAGGTCCTCACCCGGGCGCTCGCCGCCGCCGGCGTGCCCGCGGGCGACAGCTCGGTGCGCTCGCGCCTCGGCGCGCTGTGGCGGCGCGGGCAGAAGATGGTCCGCGGCCTCGACTTCACCCCGCGCGCCGAGGCCGACGTCGACCGCCGCGAGCTCGCCCGCGTCGACCTCTGCTTCGCCGCCGCCCTGTCCACCCTCGTCGTCGACCCCAGCGCCGCCGCCGACGCCCAGGCGCGCCACCTCCTGCTGGCCCTGCGGGCCGGCGAGACGCGCCGGGTCGCGCGCGCCTTCGCGCTCGAGGCCTGCCTGCTGGCCCCCGGAGGCGCGAGCGCGCGCGCCCAGCTCGACCCGATCCTCGCCTCCGCGCGCGCCCTCGCGCGCTCCAGCGGCGCCGCCGGCATCGCCGACCTGTGCGACCTGGTCGACCTGCTGACCGAGACCGCCGGCGGCGATCCGGCGCGCGCGCTGTCGCTCGCCGGCCCCCTGCTGCGCGCCGGCACCTTGCACGCGCCCGAGCTGCCCGGCGTGTCGACCCTCGCGCGCCTGTGCCAATTCCGCGCCCTGCTGCACCTCGGGCGCTACGACCTGCTCAACGACGAGGTTCCGGCGCTGCTCACCTCCGCCCGCTTCGCCGACGACCGCGCGGCCATGGTCGCCTGCGGCTCGCTCGCCGCCTGGCTGGCCGCCTCCGCCGGCGAGCCCGAGGAGGCCCAGGCGCTCGCGGCCGAGTGCACCGTCTCGTGGCCGGCCGCCGAGGGGCGCGAGTTTCACCTGCAGCACCTCCAGATCCTCGGCGCCCACGCCCACGCCCTGCTCGCCGCGGGCGACGCCGCCGGCGCGTGGGCCCGCGTCGAGGCCGCCGCCCCCGCCCTCGCCCGCAGCGGCCTCGGCCGCGTGCAGCCGCTGCGCACCCAGGCCACCGAGCTGACCGGCCGCACCGCCCTCGCCGCCCTCGCCGCCGGCCCGCCCGGCTCGGCCCGCGAGGGCTTGCGCCGGGCCGTCGAGCGGGCCGCCGACGCGCTCCAGCGCGACAACGCCGGGGGTCACGCCGCGCTCCTGCGCGCCGGTCTGCGCCGACTCGCCGGCGACGTCGCGGGCGCGCAAAACCTGCTGCAGACCGCCTGCGACGCCTTCGCCACCGCCGGCATGGCCGCGCACCGGGCCGCCGCCGCGCTCCGGCAGGCGCAGCTGGCCGGCCGCGGCGACAGCGAGCCGCGCCGGGTCCTCGAGGATCTCGGCGTGTTCCGCCCCGACTGCTTCGCCAGCCTGCTCGCTCCGGCCCTGAACAAGTGAGCGCCTGCCTGTCGGCACCCCGTGTCGCCCGCGCTCGAGCCGTCGCCCGGCCATCGACGAGCAAGCACGCGCGGCGCCGAATGGACACCGCGCGCCGGCGCCTCCGGCTCCTGCCGACGGCGCAGCCGTCCAACCCCTGCCGGCTTCACGACCTCACGGCCCGCCCCTGCAGAGCCGTCGCGCGCTCTCGGCTTGCGGGTCCGTCACGCACGGGCCCTGCGGACGCCGCTCTTGCGGTCACTTCTCCCCCGTTCGTCGCGCGTGATCCGGCTCTACGCGCCCGGTCCGGCGAAGCACCGGCCCTGCCGTGCTACCGTCGCGGGGATGTCCGACGACTTCGAGCTCCTCGACGCCTGGCGTAACGGCGACCTGCAGGCCGGCAGCAAGCTGTTCGACCGCCACTTCGAGAGCATCCACCGGTTCTTGCGCAACAAGGTCGGCGACGACACCGACGAGGTCATGCAGCGGACCTTGCTCGCGTGCGTCGAGACCCGCGATCGCTTCCGCGGGGCCAGCACCTTCCGCACCTACCTGTTCGGCGTCGCCCGGCTCGAGCTCCTGGCCCACTACCGGCGCCGGCGCAAGCTCAACAACGAGCTCGACATCGAGTCGAAGTCCTTCTTCGACCTCGATCCCTCGCCGAGCACCGTCGTCGCCAAGCACAACGAGCAGAAGCTCCTGCACGAGGCGCTGCGCCGGCTGCCGATCGACCTCCAGATCGCGCTCGAGCTGCACTACTGGGAGAACATGTCGGCCACCGAGGTCGCGACCGTGCTCGAGATCCCGTCCGGCACCGTCAAGAGCCGGCTGCGGCGGGCCAAGGAGATGCTGCGCGAGATCATGGAGTCGATCACGCTCAGCAAGACCCAGCTCGAGAGCACCATGGGCGACCTCGACGGCTGGGCCAAGCAGCTCGGTGAAACCCTGCGCGAGGGCGCGGCGGTCTCACGCATGACCGCGAAGGACGACAACGACGGCGGCGGCGCGGACGAGCCGCCGGCGTCGCCGGCTGCGGCCACCTGAGCGGCCGCGCGCCGCGAGCCTCGTCTGCGCCGCCCTGGCCCGTTTCAGCGACACCCGGCATGACCCGACCGTCCCGCACCCTCCGGTTCTTCGCCGTCATCGGCGCCCTGTCCACCGCCGTCGTCGTGCTGGTGCTCCTCACCGTCTCGGTGCGCTGCACCTGCGGCGGACCGGGCGTCCCGGCGCGCACCGTGCTCGAGATCGACTTCGAGCGGCCCTTCCTCGAGCACGCCGCCGACGACCCGGTCGCGCGCGCGCTGGGGGGCGGCGGGCCCACGGTCGACGACCTCGTCGCCGCGCTCGAGCGGGCCAGGACCGACGACCGCGTGGTCGGCCTGGTCGCCCACGTCGGCGGGGCCGGCAGCGGCTTCGCCCGCACCCAGGAGCTGCGCGACGCGATCGCCGGCTTCCGCGCCGGCGGCAAGTTCGCCGTCGCCTTCTCCGAGACCTTCGGCGAGTTCGGGCCCGGCAACCAGGGCTACTACCTCGCCACCGCGTTCGACGAGATCTGGCTGCAGCCCTCCGGCGACGTCGGCCTCAACGGCCTGATGATGCAGGGCAGCTTCTACCGCGGCACGCTCGACAAGCTCGAGGTCGGCGTCCGCATGGATCACCGCCACGAGTACAAGAACGCGCTCAACACCTACACCGAGCGGGCCTACACGCCGGCGCACAGGGAGGCCAGCCAGGCTGTCCTTTCGAGCATGTTCGATCAGTTCGTGGCCGACATCGCCGAGGGCCGCAAGCTCGCCCCCGAGGCCGTGCGGACGCTGATCGATCGCGGCCCGTTCCTCGGCCCCGAGGCGCACGAGGAGGGCCTCGTCGACCGGCTCGGCTACCGCGACGAGGTCATGGCCGCCGTCAAGGAGCGCGCCGGCGCCGGCGCCGAGCTGCTGTGGCACGACCGCTACCTCGACCGCGCCGGCCGGCCCCACACCCGCGGCACGCGGATCGCCGTGGTCTACGGCATCGGCCCGGTCGCGCGCGGCAAGAGCAGCTTCGACCCGCTGTTCCGCGAGGCCACCATGGGCAGCGAGACCGTCGCCGGGGCCCTGCGCGCCGCCATCGACGACCCCGAGGTCAAGGCGATCGTGTTCCGCGTCGACAGCCCCGGCGGCTCCTACGTCGCCTCCGACACGATCTGGCGCGAGACCGTGCGGGCCAAGCAGGCCGGCAAGCCGCTCATCGTCAGCATGGGCAACGTCGCCGGCTCGGGCGGTTACTTCGTCGCCATGCACGCGACCAAGATCGTCGCCCAGCCCGGCACGATCACCGGCTCGATCGGCGTGCTCGGCGGCAAGATGCTGACCCGCCAGCTGTTCGAGCGCCTCGGCGTCACCTACGACTCGATCAACAGCTCGGCCAACAGCGACTTCTTCAGCGAGAACCACGACTACAGCGCCGGCGGCTGGCAGCGCTTCCAGGGCTGGCTCGACCGCGTCTACCTCGACTTCACCAGCAAGGTCGCCGAGGGCCGCGGCCTGCCGATCGAGAAGGTCCGCGAGGTCGCCAAGGGGCGGATCTGGACCGGCGCCGACGCCAAGCAGCTCGGCCTCGTCGACGAGCTCGGCGGCTGGCCCGTGGCCCTTCGCCTCGCCCGCGAGGCCGCCGGCCTGGCCGCCGACGCCGACATCGAGCTCAAGGTCTACCCCGAGGAGAAGGGCCTGCTCGGCGCCCTCCTCGGCGGCGGCGACGGCGACAACAGCGAGGCCGTCGCCGCCGACGTCCAGGTCGCCATCGGCCTCGCCGAGGAGCTGCGCCCGGTCGCCGCCGAGCTGCGCGCCCTCGGCCTCGGCCCCGGCGCCCACGGAGCCGTCAGCACCCCGCCCGTCGCCCTCGGCGACTGACCTGTCCCTCCGGACAGACACGCGAGAACGGAGAGCTGTCCCGCGGACAGCTCTCCTTCCGCCGTTCGCACCGACACGGCATTCACACCGGCCCCCGGTGAGCTGTCCCCGGGGACAGCTCGCCGTTCCCGCCGTTCGCACCGCGGCACCGACACGGCATTCAGAGCGGCGAGACATGTCCCCGAGGACATTCCTCGCCGCCCGACCGGGCGTCCCTCACCCGCGGCCCTCGTCATGCGCGCGAGCGCAAGCAGCTGCCCCGAAGCCATGTCCGCCGTGCGCGCGGCGGACATGTCCTTCGGAGCAGCAAAGTTCGGCGGTAAGAAGACCGCCCTGAAGGGCATGTGCGGCGATGCAGCCCGCTCGTCGAACATGCCCTTCAGGACAGCTAAAACCTGGACCTCGTGCGCGTGAGGGCTATTCCTGTCCCTCGGGACATCTTCACCGGCGGCGGCGCCGACGCGCCGCGAACGCCCCCAGCAGGACCACCAGCCCGGCCGCGCCGGGGCTCGGCTCCTGCGTGCAGCCGCAGCCGCTGTCGTCGTCGTCGTCGCCGTGCGGCCACCCCGGCGGGAACAGCGGCCCCGGCGGCGTCACCGGGCCGCCGGCGTTCGAATCACCGCCCGCTTCGCCCGAGTCGCTGTCGCCCTCGGAGTCGCCCTCGCCCCCGGAGTCGCCGCCGGTCTCGGGCGCCCCGCTCGTCTCGCCGCCCTGCGGCTCGCTCCCGCCGGTCTCCGCCCCCGGATCTCCCGGCATCGGTCCGCCGCTCGTTCCGCCCGGCTCCTCGCCGGTGTCGCCGCCCGGCTCGCCCTGCTCGACCACGGTGAAGCACACCGGGTCGGACATCACCAGGTTGGGCTCCTCGTCGCGCGCCTCTGCGGTCAGGCAGAACGTCCCGGCCGGGAACATCGCGTCCTTCCACTCGTACGGCGGCGCCGTCAGCGGCGCGTTTTGGTTGACGCCGTCGACGTAGAGGTCGACCTGGGCCACGTTGACGTTGTCGCTGGCCTCGACCGTGATCGTCACGCTCGCCGGCGCCATGAACTCCTGACCGTCCTGCGGGCCCGTGATCGCCACCGTCGGCGGCTCCGCGTCGGGCTCCGAGCTGCCGAACAGCCAGATCAGCTCCTGGTGCGAGTTCTGGCCCTTGTCGCAGAACTGCTTGTGCTGATCGCCGCAGTGGACCGGCGTTTTGGGGTCGAGCTTCAGGCACTCGTCGCGGAAGCTCGGGTCGCCGCCGGCGTTGTAGGGGTTCATGATGTCGTCGGGCTCGTTGACGTGCTCGAGCCCGTACGCGTGGGCGATCTCCTGGCTCATCGTCGTCGCCTGGGTCGACGCCGAGAACTTGTCGTTGGCGCTGTGGAACGCGAGGACGACGTTCGACGCGACCTTCGCGTCCTCGCAGTCGAGCATCGCCACCCCGAGCACGCCGCCGCCGAACACGTTGGTCGGCGAATTGACGCACATCGTGTATTCGCCCTCTTGCGGCCGCTCGTCGGTGATCACCACCTTGTACGCGGCCCAGTCGGCCTTGACCGCCTGCATCGACGCGGCCCGCTTGTTGCCCTCGCCGTACGGCTTGTAATTGGCCTCGAACTCCGCGAACGCCGTCTCGTCCTTCTTCGCGTCGTCCTTGCCGGTGTGCTTCAACGTCACGCCGTCGTAGTTCAGGTAGAACACATTGGTCTGGGCCTGCCCGAACGCCGTCGGCGGCACGTCGGCCTTGAGCCGCGTCGTCGCCTGACTGGCCGGCGGCGTCAGCGGCGCGGCGCGCCACGCGGTCGGCTCGGGCGCCGCCTCCGCCGCGGGGGATTGCACATATGGCGCCGCACCCGCGACATTGCTCAAGAGACAGGTCGCAAGCGACAGGACGACAATGCGCGCACGGCGGTCGGTGGACAATGACATGTGCCTCGCTCCGGTACGGCATTACACATAGGCAATTCATGTCACCGCACTCAAGCCTTATTTTCGCGGCGCCACGCATCATTCACGCGGTGCGGACATTCCGCCGGCCCTCCGGAGGTCGCCGCGCCGTGTTGGAGGGAATTGGGGTCTCGACGTGAGACTGCGCAGATTCTTGCGCAGCGAACGCCGCGCCGGGCTGTTTACGCGCTAGACGCGCCTTGACAGCGTAAACCGCGAACTCTGCGCCGACTCCAGGAGCAATTAAGGCCCACCGTGCCGCGCACGGCGGGCCTGGGCCCGGTCACTCCGGTCGCTCCGGTCTCAGTCGCGTCGCCGCCGGCGGATCAGCCCGAACGCCGCCAGCAGCAGCAGCCCGGTCGCGCCCGGACCGGTCGGCTGGGCGCAGCCGCAGCCCTCGTCGCCGCCGTCCTGGCCGAACCCGGGCGGCAGCGCGGAGCTGTCGAACCCGCCGCCCTGGTCGTTGCCCGAATCGCTGTCCTCCGGCTCCGGCTCCGGCTCCGGCTCCTCGCCGGTCTCGACGCCCGTCTCGCCCCCGCTGGTGGTCGGAATGGTGCCGGTGGTCGGGTCGGGCTCCTCGCCGCTGGTGCTCCCGGGCGACGTGGTGCCCTCGCCCTGCTTCACCACCGAGAAACAGACCTCCGGCGACATCGCCATGTTCGGCTCGTCGTCGACCGCCGACGCCGACACGCAGTAGGTGCCCTCGGGGAAGGTCGCGTCGGCCCATTGATACGGCGGCGTGAAGTCGGGCGCGTTCTGATTCATGCCGTCGATGAACAGGTTGACCTCGGCGACGCCGATGTTGTCGGTCGCCTCGGCCGTGATCGTGATCGTCGCCGGCGCGGCGAATTCGTCGCCGTTCTTCGGGTTGGTGATCGTCACCACCGGCGGCTGGGGATCCGGCGTCGAGGTGCCGAACAGCCACAGCAGCTCCTGGTGCGAGTTCTGCTGGCCGTTGTTGCAGAACTGGTTGTGCTGCTGCCCGCACTGGATCGGGTTGCCGCCGCCGTCGAGGTTCAGGCACTGATCGAGGAAGCTCGGATCGCCGCCCGCGTTGTACGGGTTCATGATGTCGTTGGGCTGATTGACGTGCTCGAGCCCGTACGCGTGGGCGATCTCCTGGCTCATCGTCGTCGCCTGCGTCGCCGCCGAGAACTGATCGTTGGCCGAGTGGAATGCCAGCACGATGTTGGCCGCCATGTTGTCGTTGCAATCGAGCGGCGCCACCCCGAGCACGCCGCCGCCGAAGATGTTGGTCGGCGAATTGACGCACATCGTATAAAGGCCGTTGGCCGGGCGCACGTCGGTGATGGTGACGTCGTACGGCGCCCAGTCGGACTTGACCGCCTGCAGCGACGCGGCCCGCTTGTTGCCGGCGCCGTACGGCTGATACGTGGTCGCGAACTCGCCGAACACCGTGGTGTTGGTGGCCGAGTTGTCCTGACCGCCCTGCTTCAGGGTCACGCCGTCGTAGTTCAGGAAGAACACGTTGGCCTGCGCGACCCCGGCGGCGCTCGCTCGCACCCGGTCGGTCAGGTCGAAGCCCTGCTGGACCTCGGCCGGCGGCACCAGCGGAGTCGCGCGCCACGCCTGCGGCTCCGGCGATTCCGGCGCCTCTGCCGCAGCGGACGGCTGCACGACGGGCGCGGCGATCGCGCTCGAGCTCAACAGGCACACCCCGATGGCAGCGGCCCCGGGATGCGATCGAAGGATGGCGAACGGCGGGATCATGAGGTTTACCCAACGTCCACCCTAGGCAATCCCTCGCCCGCGCTTCAAGCGATAATTTCAGCGGTCGAGCCTTGACACTCTGCGCTCGCAGACTGCCTGGGAAGGGGCATTGACCCCCGTCTCCGCGGGCCCCACCACCCGGCGCGTGTGACGCTGCGCATGCCCCTGCGCGCCGCTGCGCTGACGCACCCGGCCCGCCCTGCCCCCCGCCGGGCGCCTCGGCTACATTCACGCCGCGCATGGCCGCCCGCCCCAGCGAGCAATCGACCGCCACCGACGTTCTCGTGCTCGGCGGAGGCGTCGCGGGCCTGTCCACCGCCCTGTGCCTGCTGCAGGCCGGCCGACGCGTCCGCGTGGCTGCCCGGGCCTATCTCGCAGGCACCACCTCGGCCGTCGCCGCCGCCTTCTGGTACCCCTATCGCGCGTACCCCGAGGCGATGGTGGCACCGTGGGCCCGCGCCAGCTACGAGCGCTTCGCCGAGCTCGCGCGCGCCGCCCCCGAGGCCGGCGTCACCCGCCGCGACACGATCGAGGTGTTCCCGCAATTCGCCCCGCCGCCCGCCTGGGCCAGCGACCTGCCGGACTTCGAATTCGTGCCGACGGCCGCGCTCCCGCCCGGCTACGGCGCGGGCCATCGATTCACCTCGTACGTCGTCGAGACCCCGATCTACCTGCCCTGGCTCATGCGCCAGGTCGAGGCGGCCGGCGGCGAGCTGCGGGTCCACGCCTACGCCGACCTCGACGAGGCCCTGCGCGACTGTCCGCGGGTGGTCGATTGCACCGGCCTCGGCGCCCGCGAGTTGGTCCCCGATCCCTCGGTCTACGCCGTGCGTGGGCAAGTGGTGAGGGTGCGTAACCCCGGGCTTTCTCGCGTGTGGATCGACGAGTACAGCGGCGGCGGGATCACCTACATCGTCCCGCGCAGCCACGACGTCGTCCTCGGCGGCACCGCCGACGAGCGCGAGGAGGACACCACCCCGGACCCCGCGCGCACGCCCGGCATCATCGCCCGCTGCGCCCGCCTCGAGCCCGCGCTCGCCGGCGCCGAGATTGTCTCGGTCGCCGTCGGCCTCCGCCCCGCGCGACCCGCCGTCCGCCTCGAGCTCGAGGCCCGCCCCGGCGGCGTCGTCGTCCACAACTACGGCCACGGCGGCGCCGGCGTCACCCTCTCGTGGGGCTGCGCCGCCGCGGCCGCTCACCTGCTCCTTCACACCTGAACCTTCCGCCATGTCCCAAACGCTGACCCACCTGCGCCAGCTCGAGGCCGAGAGCGTCCACATCATCCGCGAGGTCGCCGCCGAGTTCGAGCGGCCGGTCCTGCTGTTCAGCGGCGGCAAGGACTCGGCCTGCATGCTGCACCTCGCGCGCAAGGCGTTCCACCCGGCGCCGCTGCCGTTCCCGCTGCTGCACATCAACACCACCTGGGACTTCCGCGAGCTGCTCGAGTACCGCGATTGGTTCGCCGCCTCGCACGGCATGGACCTCATCGTCTACACCAACGAGGAGGCGCTGGCCGAGGGCATCAACCCGTTCGACACGCCGACCCCCAAGTACAGCGCGGCGATGCAGACCCAGGCGCTGGTCAAGGCGCTGCGCCAGGGCGGCTACGACGCGGCGTTCGGCGGGGCCCGCCGCGACGAGGAGAAGGCGCGCGCCAAGGAGCGGGTCTACTCGTTCCGCAACAAGCAGATGCAGTGGGACCCGAAGAACCAGCGGCCCGAGCTCTGGAGCATCTACAACGGCAAGGTCAACCCGGGCGAGAGCATCCGCGTGTTCCCGCTGTCCAACTGGACCGAGCTCGACGTGTGGCTGTACATCCACCTCGAGCAGATCCCGCTGACCCCGCTCTACTTCGCCAGGGAGCGCCCCTGCGTCGAGCGCGGCGGGGCCATCATCGCCGTCGACGACGCGCGCATGCGCCTCCACCCCGGCGAGGTCCCCACCCTCCGCACGGTCCGCTTCCGCACCCTCGGCTGCTACCCGCTCACCGGCGCGATCGAGAGCCCCGCCGCCACCGTCCCCGAGATCATCGAGGAGATGCTGGTCGCCACCCACTCCGAACGCCAGGGCCGCCTCATCGACTACGACGAGGCCGGCAGCATGGAGCAGAAGAAGAAAGAGGGCTACTTCTAGCGAATGCCAGGAGATGTCTCTCGGGACATGGCTCGAGAGACACTCCGATATTTGGCGAGGGTCCTGGGGCCCCATTGCCGCGGAACCAAGACGGCAGCGCGACGCCGTCTGCGCTCAGGTCATCAGCAGCCACAGCACTGCGACGACGAGCCCCGCGAAGCACAGGACGGAGATCCAGATCGACGCCTTGTTGAACCGACCCCCCGCCGGTTTCGAACTCGACGCTCGCGCCGCCGTCGCCTCGGCCGGATCGGCAGCCGGTGCTCGAACTTCGGCGGTAGGCCGCACTGCGACCGGCTCCCGGGGCGGCGGGTCGAATGGTGGCGGCCCGACTGTCGGGACCGGGCGTGCCGGTTCGGGCGGCAACAATAGCGTCGTATCGGCCGGGAGCGGCGGCTCGGCGATTGTCCCCGTCGACGGGTCGTCGCCGGCGATCGATCGTGGGCTCGCCACCGGGACCGCTGCGCTCGCTTTCGCTTGAGCCAGCGCGAGCGGACCCCTGAGCCCCTTTCCGGGCGCGGTCTTCTCCTCCTCGCGAACAGTGGTGACTCCCGCTCCCACGATCTCGGTCCGCTCGAGATTCGCCGGCGTCGGACGGTGGACCGACGGGACGATCTCGGTCCTGTCGCTCACCGCAGATGCCGGAGTCGGCGAGACCGGGAAAATCTCGGTCCTGTCGGTCACCGCAGGTGCCGGAATCGGCGAGACCGGGAAAATCTCGGTCCTGTCGGTCACCGCAGGTGCCCGAGCCGGCGAGGCCGGGGGGAGAATCTCCGTCCTGTCGCTGACCGCAGCTGCCCGAGCCGAGATCGGGGGGAGAATCTCCGTCCTGTCGCTGACCGCAGCTGCCCGAGCCGGCGAGGCCGGGGGGAGAATCTCCGTCCTGTCGCTGACCGCAGCTGCCCGAGCCGAGATCGGGGGGAGAATCTCCGTCCTGTCGCTGACCGCAGCTGCCCGAGCCGAGATCGGGGGGAGAATCTCCGTCCTGTCGGCGACAGCCGGACGGCGCATGGCTTCCAATTTCTCGTGCAGCGTCGGCAGGTCACCCCGCGGCGCGACCGTCGGAGGCGGCCGCGGCGGGTCGACCTGCGGTCTCGGCATCAGCGGAGCCGCCGACAGCGCCGCAGGACGTGCGGATGGCCGCGCCGGCTGACTGGCGACATTCGCCAGAGCCGGTCCCGCTCCGACCCCAGCTCCCGGCTTGCTCCGCGGCGTCGCAGCGGGCGCCGCCGAGATCATCGAGACCGGGGAGATGGGATCGGGCCGCGGAGCAACCGCAGGCGTCGCCTCGACCGGCGCCACGGCGACTCCCAGCAGTTCGCGGAGCCCCGCGCGCATCGCCGCGAGATCGGGCCGCTGCGCCGGATCCTGCGACAGCGCCCTGGCCATGAACTCGTCCACCGATCGCGGCACCGCGACGAGCGAGCGCAGCGGTGGAGGCGTCTTTCCGGCCGACTTCTGGCTCGATATCAGCTCGAATAGGATGAGTGCGAGCGCATAGGCGTCGCTGCGCGTGTCGCCGCCTCCTTGCCGCTGCTCGGGCGCCCGATAGCCGGCCTCGTCCCGACGGCCGAGCTCCAGCTCGGCCATCCCGAAGTCGAGCACCTTGACGTCATCGCGAACGGTCACAGTGCAGCGCGACGGCGTCAGGGCCCGGTGAGCGACGCCCGTCGCTGCGTGGGCCGCGAGCAGGATCTCGGCCGTGCGCTCGCCGAGCATCAAGGCGCGCCGCCACGACATCGGCCCCTGGTCGCGCAATTTGTCGAATCCGCGGAGTGTCCGCGGCTCGGCCAGGCAGAACGGCGGCACCGGCGGCGCACTGACGACCCCCTGCGGCAGCACCAGCCCCGCGATCTTGCCGGCCGTCGCCGCGGCGACGACCCGGGCGAACGCGGCCCACGCGTTCGGGTGCGCGCACGCCGGCTCGAGCAGCAACAGCGCGACGTCGAGGCCCGCATGGTGATCGGCCGCCAGGAACGCCCGCACCGCGCCGTCGCTCCGGAGCGGCGACATGAGCTCATAGCGACCGGCGAAGCGCTCGCCGATCTGCGGTGAGAACGAGGCCGACACGCCGACGAACGGGCAGCATGCACGCGAACGCCTGCGCCCGTCAATCGGGGATCTCGATGTCCGGTCTGACCTCGCCTCGCCCCGTGTTCGCGCCCGCCCGGCGCGATCTCGGCCTGCACGACGGGCCGCAGAGCGCGTCTCCGCCGTCGTGTTCGGCCCATGATAGGCTCGCGAGATCCATGCCGGACGCCGCTCGAATCAGCGACTTCCACGTGTGCCCGAAGGTCGAGCCCGGCCCCGTCCCGCACGTCGGCGGCCCGATCTTCAGCGGCAGCGCCAACGTGATCATCGGGTTCTTGCCCGCCGCCCGCGAGGGGGACAGCGTCGTTTGCTTTCCGATCGGCCCGACCGACAGGATCAGGCGAGGCAGCGCCACCGTACTGATCAACAGTCGCCAGGCTGCCCGCCGGTCCGACCCCGGTTCACACATCTCCGGCGACCTCATCGCCGCCGGCTGCCCGACTGTTGTGATCGGCGACTCCACCCAGGCTTTCACCTTTCGCGGCGCCGCGCAGCGCGGCACCCCGTTCTGCGAGGAGTGCGAGCGCAGGCGCCTGGAGATGGACGATCACGATGACTCCGCCGAGGTCATCCCGCCCGATCCCGACACCGCCACCCTCGACGACGACCGAGCCCCGCCCGGCGCCGAGCTCGGTCGCGACTTGCTCGCCAGCTCGCTGCTCAACAAAGAGGCGCTCGCCGCCCAGCCCAACCTGAACGACGGCCTCGACGGCGAACGGGTCGCCGCCCGAGTCGCCGTCGCATATCAGTTCTACGCCGCCCACGCCGGTGAGAAGTTCAAGCCGAGCAGGCTGACCTCGCACATCCGCGCGATCGACCTCTCGCGGCCCGTCGAGGTGATCGCGGTCGCCGCCCGGACGCTTCACCAGCGCGGTTACCCGGGCGGGGCCAACGGCGAGTACTTCGCGCTCGACCCGAACCTCACGCCCGAACAGCTCGGCACCTCCGCGATCGTCCCCGGGCCCGACGGTACACCTGTCCCAAGAGACAGGCGAACCGTCGAGTACGGCGAAGCCCCCGCGTTCGGCCTCAAGAGCACCGCCGCCGCCGTGATCGACACCTGGACCTTCCCCAGGACCGCCACCGATCCCGGTGAGCAGATCTCGTGCGAGGGCGGCGGCACCCAGGTGTACGTCCCGCGGATCTTCCACGTCTCCAGCCGCAACGTCTGAGGCGACACCATGGCCGACGTGATGCGGATCCTGTCGCGCGACGCCTTCGCCGAGGTGCTCGCCGAGGCCCGCCGACGCACCCGCGCGCTCGACCCCTCCCGCTGGCCGCTGCTGCAGCAGATCGAGGCCCAGCTGCAATTCATCGCGAAGCAGACCAGGAACGGCCGCGTGCCTCACGAGGACGATCGCCGGCACACCACCCTCGGCCCGCTCGCGGCTCGCAACCTCGAAGACATCGACCCGGAGTACGCCGACCAGCTCGAGGAGCTCGACTACACGTTTCGCCGCTACCCCCAATTGCCCGCCGGCCCGCCCGTGCGCCGCCGCGGGGTCTTGCAGGTGTGGTCCGGGCGCGAGACCTACCGCAAACTGGTGCTCGACCTCGGCGTCCCGCGCACCGTCGGCAGCGCCGGCGCCGACTTTGTCGTCCACGGCGACCCCGCCGGCTCCCCGCACTTTCAAATCCTCTGGGACGGCGTCAGCGCCCACGTCCAGGCTGAGGGCTCGCACCGCCTTGCGATCCATGGTGGGTCGGCGTGGTACGGCGAGATGGCCAACCGCGGCTGGATGACCGCCGTCCGCACGACCTATCGCTTCCTCGTCGAGGACCACACTCCGCCCCCCGGGCCCATCGCCCCGTCCGCCGCCGCTTGCGATGCCCTCGCCGAGCTCGAGCGCCGCTGCGACACCGGCAAGCTCTACGCCATCATCGACGCCGCCCGCTCCGACCGCGCCCTCCAGCTCGTCGAGGAGAGCATCGACCCCTACGCCTCGCTCTACGACGGCGAACAGGGCCGCGCCTTCGACGACATCGCTCCCTACCTCGTACACCTGCAACCGAGCTCGTGGCTGCTCGAGCGCCTCGTCACCGAGGGCTGGGGCGACGCCTGGGGTCTTTATGTGGAGAGCGGCGCCGGCTTCGACAAGGTCCGCCGCCACTTTCGCCAATTCCTCAAGGTCGAGGTCGAGGGCGAGGCGAGGCCGATGTTCTTTCGCTTCTACGATCCACGGGTGCTGAGCACCTTCGTCGAGGTGATGACGCCCGAGCAGAAGTCGGAGCTTTTAAAAGCAGTCGACGTGGTCCTGTTCGAACGATCCGCTCCCCATCTCCGGATGGGCGTCATCGAATGAGTCCTGCATGATTCGACGCGCATTCACGCGCCGACGAGGGCGGAGGGTCGACGGCGAGCGATGTTGAAGATCAGCGCCATCCAGCGGGGAGCGTTCGAGCGCGCGGCGCTCGCGGACTTCGAGGCGCGCATGCTGGCGCACCTCAAGCGGTTCAGCCCGAGGCACCTGCGGATCGTCGGCGATCCCGAGCTCCGCGAGCTGATCGTCGTCGGCCACGAGCGAGCCGAGCAGTACGGGCTGGTCTCCGAGCGCAGCAAGCGGATCTACATCGAGCTGATGCTGATGTTCGGCAGCGGCTTCGACGACGATCCGCAGCACGTGTGGGCGGTGGAGCCGCTGCGCGCGGGCGACGGCGAGTACGTGCGGGTCGACCGGCTCCGCGACGCGGCCTGGGGCCACCTCGACCGCACGGCCGGCGACGACCTCGACGCCGCGGGCCGCTCGCAGCCCGGTCGGGCGGCGGCTCAGGTGCAGCGGTTCGCGCAGCCCGAGCGCGCGCAGAGCGACGAGGCGGGGCTCGACCTGCGGGCCCGGCTGGTCGCGCTGCTCCGCCAGGTGTTCCCGGCCAGGTGCGCGGACATCGGTGAGCCGGCGCTGGTCCGGACGGTCGAGCAGGCGCTGGCGAAGGCGCGGAGCTTCGCGCTGACCAGCGAGCGCGGGCAGGCGCTGTTCGTCGGTCTCGCGGTGATGTTCGGCGCCGATTTTCATCGCGATCCGCAATTCGCGTGGGCCGGGCGGGCGCTCGCCGAGGTCGGCAGCGCGAACGAGCGGGCGCGGATCGAAGCGCTGCTGCGCGGGGCGACCGGGTGCCTCGATCGATTCTGGGCCGAGGGGGAGTGATGGGATTAGGCAGCGGAGTCCAGCGGGGGCAGAGCGAGCGCGGGCCGGCGGCGGCGACCCGCCCGAACAGTACGGTCGAGGCGTGCATGGTCGAGTATCACCTGCACGTCGACGCCGACCGCGACGGCGTCGTCGACGACGATCGCAGCCACAACGACCGCTGGGCGTGGGGCCCCGGCAGCAAGGGCGCGATCATCCTGTGCAACAACGACGACGAGGATCGGAGTCGTCGCTGCGACAACGAGGACGCGCAGATCAACGCGTCGCCCGATCCCGACGACATCGCCCCGCTGGTGATCCGGCGCGTCGCCGGGCACCCGCCGGCGCCGGGCTCGTGGCGCGGGTTCCTCGAGGTCTCGCCCGAGGATGCGGCGCGCGTGCGGGTGTTCGAGAGCCGCAGCAGCGGGGCGGCGCAGGTGCTCGGCGCGGGGATCGGCAACCCGGCCGAGGGCGGCACCGCGGCGGTGCAGAGCTGGCCGCTGCCGGACCTGAACTTCACCGAGAAGGAGCTCGGGGTCGAGGCCGTGATGTACGCTCAGGGCCGCTTCAACGGCGAGGTCGTGATCAAGCTGCGGATCGAGCGGGGCGGGTCCGGGACGCACGAGGAGCAGGTCCGGCTGCGGGTCGCGCCGTGGATCGCGTTCAACCACCTCGACCCGACGACGCGGGTGTACGTCGGCGAGGCGGTCGACAACGCGGAGTTTCGCCGCGACCTCGCGGCCCAGGTCGCCGCGGCCGGGCTGCCCCCGCCGGAGGTCGCAGGCCCACCGCACGGCACGGATCGCTGGCTTCAGGACGCGATGGAGATCGGGTTCTCGAGCCTGCCGCGGACCGGCCCCCCGGCCGCGCGCCACCTGCCGGTCGTGCTGCGCACCGCCAACGATCGCAGCGAGATGGGCTGGGGGCTCATCGACCGCTACCCGCGCGAGCGGATGCTCGAGCCCGGCTTCGGGTGGGTCGAGGCCATGCCGCCGAGCAAGAGCGGCGGCTCCCTCGATTCGTTCGGCAACCTCGAGTGCTCGCCGCCGTTCACCCACAGCCGTCGCGGCAAGGAGTACAAGTTCGGCCGCCTGGTCTACGGCGAGCACCCCGGCGGCACCGCCCGGCGCAACATGCAGCGCGATGTCGTCAATTTCCTGGACGCCCAGCAGGTCCAGGAGCCGTTCGCGCTCAACACCGGGTGGCTGGAGGTCGGCCACGTCGACGAGGTGATGTCGTTCGTGCCGATGACGAACGCGCCCAAGAAGTTCAAGGTCGCGCTCGCCAGTCCGACGGAAGCGGTGACGATCCTGCGCCGACTCAAGGCGGCGCGGCAGGGCACCGCGCCGCTGCTGCGGCTCACGCCGCCGCCGCCGCGGCCCGATCGGACGCCGGGAGAAGCGACGCCGCAGGATCTGTACGACAACTACTACCTGCGCACCGTCGACGATGTGCTCGGCGACTCGTCCTTCATGGACGTGCAGACGACGGTGCAGGGCCACATCGATGGCGTCAAGACCAAGCTCATGGACGAGCTCGACCTCGCGGAGACCGACTTCATCCCGCTGCCGGTGCTGTTCATGCAGACCGAAAACTATCTGTTCGTCGCGTACACGCCAGGGGTGGTCAACATGCTGGTATTGACGAAACCCGACAAGACGGCGCGGCTGGTGATCCCCAAGCCGTTCGGGCCGGAGGTCGACGGGGTGTGCCAGTTCGAGCGCCACATCCGCACCGCGCTCGGGCCCCCGGCCGAGACCGGCGTCGACCTCGAGTTCGTCGACGATTTCTTCACGTATCACGTCAATCTCGGCGAGATCCACTGCGGGACCAACAGCAAGCGGGAGCCGCCGATCGATCGCTGGTGGTGGGAGCAGCAGGTATGATTCACAAATGGCCAGAGTTCGCGGCGCTGCGGGTGCTTCACGGCGAGGACTACGCGCGCCGGCGCGGCCGGGTGCTCGCCGACCAGACGGCGGTGATGACCTACCTGCCGGCCTACGCCGGCGACCCTGACTGGCTGTGGCGGACGCTGGCCGCGATCGTCCGCGGCTGGAGCGAGCACGCCGCGCTGTATCGTCAGGTGCTCGCGGAGCTCGACCGGGTCAACGTCGCCGCCGAGGGCAAGAAGGTCACCGGCATCTCGCGGATCTGGACCCGGTACGGGATGAGAGCTCGCATCGACTACGGGCCGGCGATCTTGCCGCTGTGCTGGGAGGTGATCCTCAAGTTCGGCGACCTGTGGCCGCAATGGAAGGTGATCACGTTCCTCGAGATGATCGCCGCGGTGCCGAAGGCGGAGTCGGTCGAGCCGGTGCTCACGTTCATGCAGGAGGTCGCGCCGATCGACTTCATCGAGGCGGCGACCAACACGCTGCGCGACCTCCCGGCCGCCGACGTGCAGCCGGCCCTGGCGGCGCGGATGCTCGCGGTCGAGGCGGCGGTGCGCGCCCGCGGCAGCCTCGACCCGCGCAGCGCCGAGCTCCTGCGGATCTGGTCCAGGCTGCGCCAGGAGGCCGCAGACGGCCCCCCGCGGCCCTGACCAGGTCCACATCGACGCGCTCGTGATCGCGTCGCCTGCCTACGGCAGCAGCCAGCCGAGCCGCTTGCGGTTCGACAGCAGCGCCTCGGCGAATTCTTCCGCGGTCTGCGGCCGGCGCAGCGCGAGGACTTCGGGGCAGAACATGTCGCACGGGAGCGCCTCCTCGACCCTGTTGCCCGCCGCGGCCTCGCCCTCGGCGGCGATCACCTCGTCGAGGCGCGCGAACGCGACGCGCAAAGCCTCGGCCCAGCCCTGGAAGTACGCGGGCAGGCGCGGATCGTCGATGGATTTGGCGGGGACGACCTCGACCTCCTGCTCCTTGATGTCGCCCATCGATCGCTCCTCGCCGTTCACGTCCCAGACGACCAGCCGCACCGTCGCCACCAGGCTGCCTCTCTCGGGGTCGATCGCCCCCCCGACGAACATGAGCGAGTAATGCGTGGAGGAGATCGGGAGCAGCTGGGCGAGGGCGGCCGCGAGGTCCATCGCGCGCGATGGTAGCGAACTCGCCGGCACCGGAGAACGGGCCCCACGCGCGCCGACTCGCGACGCTCGCGGCCGTATTGACTCGCCCCGACCACGGCGATAAGCGACGCACATGAGCTCCGCCTCGCCGACGATCATCGACGCCTGGATGCAACACCCGACCCCGCGGTTCATGGCGCAGCCGTGGCTCGACTCGCTGAAGCGGTGGACCCGCGACGACTTCGCCGGCCCGTGGCCGCTCGCCGCGACGCTTGCGGGGATGGACGAGGGTGGCGTCACGCGCGGCCTGATCAGCGCGTGGGTGGGACCGATGGGTCCGCTCGTCAGCAACGACGAGGTCGCGACATGGGTCGCGCAGGCGCCCGACCGGCTGGTCGGGATCGGCTCCGTCGACATCACCCGGCCGATGGAGGCCGTGCGCGAGCTCCGTCGCTGCGTCAAGCAGCTCGGGTTCCGCGGCGTGCGCGTGCTGCCATGGCTGTGGGAGCTGCCGCCGACGCACCCGCGGTTTTATCCGCTGTACGCCGAGTGCTGCGAGCTCGGCGTCCCGTTCTGCACGCAGGTCGGCCACACCGGCCCGCTCAAGCCCTCGGAGGTCGGACGACCGATCCCCTACATCGACCAGGTCGCCCTCGACTTCCCCGAGCTCGTGATCGTCGGCGGTCACATCGGCTACCCGTGGACCGAGGAGATGATCGCCGTGTGCACCAAGCACGTGAACGTGTACATCGACACCTCCGCCTATACCGTGAAGCGCTACCCTCCGGCGCTCGTGCAGTACATCGCGGCGCACGGGCGCAAGAAGGTGCTGTTCGGCACCAACTGGCCGATGATCAGCCCCGCGCGCGCGCTCGCCGGCCTCGACGCGCTCGGGCTCGACGACGAGGCGCGCGGCCTGTTCCTCGCCGGCAACGCGCGCCGCGTGTTCCAATTGCCGTGACGGCCAGCCCTCACCCTTGCGGGTTGATCTGCTTCTGGTCGAGCCCGCCCGGGTAGGCGTACGAGTCGTATTCGTCGTAGCCGATCACGATCACCCCGAACGCCTGGTCGCCCGTCAGCACGTGCACCCCGTCGTCGGCCGGTACGCGCGCGACCTCCCACTCCGACGCGCCGACCTTGGTAAACGCAGCCGGGTTGACCGGCACGCCATCGAGGGTGACGCTGGCACCTGTCTTTTTGGTCAGGACGATCCGGTCGTTCAGCCAGTTGCTCGGGATCAGGATCACGTAGCTCGAGCGGAACTGCGCCAGCGGCACGCCCTGGGCCATCGCCGGGTCACCGGCCTGCAGCGGCGGGACGTTGGTGTTGGCCGACGACGACATGTACTGCATCAAGTAGATCGGCTTGTTCGCGGTGACCACGAAGTCGCCGGGGTTGGCCGCGGTGCCGCCGACCGTCATCGTGATGAGCTGGCCCTTCGTCATCGTGAAGTCGTCGGCGGGGATCCCCGTGACCTCGGGGTGGCGGTCGATGTGCACCTCGGTGCCGTCCTCGGCCGCGAACAGGTGCCAGTACGAGGCCTCGGGCGTGCCGTTGTTGCGCACCGGGAAGCGGCTGGCCACGTAGGTGTTGCCCCACGTCTGCAGCCCGTACACCTGCTCCTCGAGGTGGTCGCAGCAGCACGTGCCGGAGTCCGGCACGTTGGCGCACCAGTGGTTGGAGAACACCCCGATCGGCTTGTCCGAGGTGATGTACGTGCCCGACAGCATGTTGGTCGACGACTCGATCTGGATCACGTCGGCCTCGTTCATCAGCGGCAGCACGTACGGCTGCCCGGCCGGCAGCGCCGGGATCGCCCCGCCGGCGTCGGTCTGCACCGCCGGCGTGATCGTCACCGTCGTCGCGTCCTTGGCCGCGACGATGTTGAGCTGCGCGTTGCCGAAGCTGCTCTCGCCCCAGCCGACCACGTAATAGTACTGGTCGTAGACGTTGACCGGCAGCAGCAGCGACGCGTCGCTCGTGTACGACGTCTCGCCGTTGATCGGCTGGAACTGGTAGGCGATGATCGGCACGTCGCTGAGGACCTTGTACGCGCCGCGCGGGTTGACGCCGGTGTAGTCGATGTGTCGATCCGGCAGGTCGAACTGGTGCAGCGTGTTGGGCCCGACGGCCATCTGCTGGATCGTCGTCCACTGCACCCCGTCGTGGGTCTCACCTGCACGTTCGCGGCCTTGACCGGGTCGACGTTCGACACCACCACCGCGTACGGCTGCGAGTCGTAGGCCTCGACCGGGTCGTTGTTGTTGTCGACCGCGAAGTACTCGCAACCGACCGAGGACGCGTCGGTCTGCGCCTTCGCGCACAGCGACTTGCACAGCCCGAAGTCGCACACCTCGTTGAGACCGCACTCGGTCGGCCCCTCCCACGACTGCCCGTCGTCCGAGCAGATCTGGAACGCGGTCGGCCCGTCGCACTGCAGCTCGCCCGGCGTACACAGCCCGATCGACGTCACCGAGTCGGCCGAATCGCTGTCGCCGGTCACCGTCGGCGCCACGGTCGTGCCCTGCTCGGTGCCCCCCGTCGTCGGCGGCGCCGCGGTCTCGGTCCCCGTCTCGCTCGTCGACACCGACGTGCCGGGCAAGGTCGCGATCCCCGTCATCGTCGCCACCCCCGTCCCGCTGGCGCCGCGGCCTCCGCTGTCCCCGCAGGCGCCCAGCGCGAGCAAGCCGAAGAAAGCAGCGGTGAGATTCTTGATAGGCAACATGCAGTCGTCCCTGATAGGCGCACTCTAGCGGAGAACCCAGCGACGATCGCAAGCCGCTCGCCACCGCCACACGACCGCGCATGCCCTCGCACAGGGGATCGCACCCGCTGGGTTTCCCGGGCCGCACGCCGGGGCCTGGGCGGCCAGGACCTCCGCAGCCGCGGGCGGACCGCTCCAGCCACAGATGCATCCCACAACGAACATGCCCCTTAAAACATGTCCTCTTGAACATCTCTCGATCGACCTCCCCCGCCGCGACGCGCTCGCTCCGGGCCCGCGCCCGTGCGCCCGCCGCCCCCGAGCCGATTCGCCGACATTCCGGTCCTGTCGCGCTCGCCGCGGCCCTGGGCCCGATTGCGCATGAGGCGCGCCGCCCGCTCGAGTCCGACGTGGTTGCGCGCCGCGGCCCGCTGGGTCATCGTCGCCACGGTGAGCGGCCGTTCTCGTCCTGCCCGCGTCGGTTTTTTCGCCTGTCTCGCGGTGCTCGTCGCCCTCGGGGTCGGCTACTTCAACGATTGTCTGGCCGGCCTCGGGCTGTCGGTGGCCGCGCTCAGCCAGAAGGAGCAGGCGACCCCGAAGGCGGAGCCCGCTGCAGAAGCAAAAGCGGAGGCCAGGGTCCGGATCGTCGTGCAGGGCGAGCAGTGCCGCCTCGGCGGGGCCAGGGAGCTCCGCAGCTGCGACGACGTGTGCGGCGAACAGATCCCCGGCGCGATCGTCGAGCTCGCGGCCACCGCGGGGGCCCAGCGGGTCGTCGAGGACCTGCGGACCTGCCTGCGGCGTCGCGGCGCCACGGTCCAGGTGATCTCGGAGTAGCGCGTGTTCTGGCAGGCGCTGTTCGACCCCTTCAGCATCGTCGTCCTCGCGGCGACCCTGGCGATGACCGCCCTGTCTCTCGGCTGGCTGCGCGGCGCCGCCCGCCAGCGCGACGTCCTCGCCGGCGGCCTGATCGTGCTGCGCAAGATCGGCGCCCAGCTGGCCGCCGATCACCCGATTCGCCGCCGCCTCGAGTCGGCGCCGGTGGTCGACCTCTCCTTCGAGGAGCTCGCGCGCCTGCTGAGCGGTCAGCAGGTCGAGCCCGCCGCGCGCACGCTGATCCGCCTCGGCGAGCGCATCGGCTGGGTCGAGCGGTTCGCCCAGCTGTCCGTGCACCTCGGGATCCTCGGCACCGTGTTCGCGCTGGTCAGCGCCGATCCGACCGACCTCGAGGGCTTCCGCGCGCGCCTGCCGATGGCCCTCGGCACCACCTTCTGGGGGCTGATCGGCGCGATCGCCCTGTCGCTGATCGCCGGCGCGTGCGAGAGCCTGCTCGAGCGCGCCTCGCAGCACGTCCGCGAGGCCCTGCTCGAGGGGCTCGAGCAACCGCCCGAGAGGACCGGCTCGTGAAGCGCCGCCGCCGTCACGCCCTCGACCTGCTGCCCCTGCTCGACGTGTTCATGGTGGTGCTGTTCGTGTTCGCCACTATCCAGGAGGGCCAGCTCGACGCCTCGGCGCACGGCGCCGCGCAGCTGCAGGCCGAGCTGCAGCGGCTGCGCGCGCAGCAGGTCGACCCCGGCGAGCTCGCCCGGCTGCAGCAGGCCGAGGCCGCGGCCACCAGCGCCGCCGAGGCCGCGCGCGCCGAGCTCGCGCGCGCCGCCGAGGCCCAGCGCGAATTGCAGTCCGCGCTCGAGCGCCTGCGCGCGACCGCCGAGCAGGCCGCCGCCACCGCGACCACCCCCGGCGACGAGGTCCTGCGCCGCCAGGAGGTGCTGGCCCGCCTGCTCGATCACTTCTCGGTGTTCGAGATCGAGGTCGACGGCGAGCTCGTCGGCGACGACGTCGTCAACCACTGCTGCTACCGCACCGAGCCGCTCGCGGGCGCCTGGCGCTCGTGCGGGGCCGTCCCCGCCGCGGGCGCCGAGCTGCAGGACTGGCTCGCGGAGGGCGGCGCCGGGCTCGTCGACGCCCTGCGACGCACCCGCGGCGGCAACGCCATGACGATCGTGCGCCAGAACGAACGCGCGACCTGGCGAGTCGCGCGCAAGCTCGAGGAGCAGCTGCGCGATCGCTTCCCCGAGCACAAGATCTACGGCGAGGGCGTGGCGACCCACTCGCTCGCGTGCCCGCGCTGACCCGCGGCGACCGGCCGCCCTCAGGACATGTTCGATCTGCCATGCCCTTCACGACAGGTCCCATCGAACATGCCGTCTGAGCCAGCCGCATCGGCGCCTCCGACCGCGCCCGCGGCCACGGCCACGGCCACTCGCCTTCCTGGCGCCGCGGCGGCCGTGCAACGGCGTCGCAGCCGTCCTTTCCCCGCGATCGGACCAGACGCCCGTCCTCGCGGCCGCGTGCGTGAACTCAACCGCCGCCGCCAGCCCCACCGATGCGCGCGCAACGACGCGAGGGCCGTCTCACCGCTCCAGCGGCGACGGCGCGACGGCGCGACGGCCGTTGCCAGCGGGCCGCGTTGCCGCGAAGCTCGCCCGGCCGCCCGCGTCGGCGAGGATCCATGACCGACATTCACGCCTACCTCGAGCGTCACCAGCAGAAGGAGCTGCTGCGCCTCTTGACCTGCGGCAGCGTCGACGACGGCAAGTCGACCTTGATCGGCCGGCTCATGCACGACACGCGGGCGATCTACGAGGACCAGCTGGCGGCGATCCGGCGCGACAGCGTGCGCCAGGGGACCACCGGCGGCGAGCTCGACCTCGCGCTCTTGACCGACGGTCTGCGGGCCGAGCGCGAGCAGGGCATCACCATCGACGTCGCCTACCGCTACTTCAGCACCGACCGGCGCAAGTTCATCATCGCCGACTGCCCCGGACACGAGCAGTACACCCGCAACATGGCGACCGGCGCCAGCACCTGCCAGCTGGCCATCATCCTGATCGACGCGCGCCACGGCGTCATGCCGCAGACGCGGCGCCACAGCTACATCTGCAGCCTCCTCGGCATCAAGCACCTCGTGGTCGCCGTCAACAAGATGGACCTCGTCGGCTTCGACGAGGCTGTCTTCGAGGACATCCGGCGCGCCTACACCGACTTCGCCGCCGGCCTGCAGATCCACGACATCACCTTCATCCCGATCTCCGCGCGCGACGGCGACAACGTCGTCGAGGTCGGCGAGCGCATGCCGTGGTACCAGGGCCCGCCGCTGCTCGCCCACCTCGAGACCGTCCACATCGCCTCCGACCGCAACCTCCAGGACCTGCGCCTGCCGGTGCAGCTGGTCCTGCGGCCGAGCCACGACTTCCGCGGCTTCGCCGGCTCGCTCGCCTCCGGCGTCCTGCGCGTCGGCGACGAGGTCGTCGTCCTGCCCTCGCGCGGGCGCTCCACCGTCAAGCGGATCGTCACCTTCGACGGCGACCTCGCCGAGGCCCACGCGCCGATGTCCGTCACCGTCGTCCTCGCCGACGAGGTCGACGTCAGCCGCGGCGACGTCATCGTCCGCCCCGGCGGCGAGCCGCAGCAGGCCAGCGACATCGAGGCCATGGTCGTGTGGATGGACGAGCGGCCGCTCGTGCGCGGGCGCAGCTACCTCGTCAAGCACAACACCCGCACCGTCCCCGGCGAGCTCGAGGCCGTGCTGCACCGCGTCGACGTCGCCACCCTCGAGCGGCGGCCGGCCGACGGCCTGGCGATGAACGAGATCGGCCGCTGCGTGCTCAGCCTCCACCGGCCGCTCAACTACGACCCGTACGCCGTCAACCAGGCCACCGGCAGCTTCGTCATCATCGATCGCAGCACCAACGGCACCGTCGGCGCCGGCATGCTGTGCGACCGCGGCGACCGCAGCGACAGGACCGATCCGTGGACCGCCGCCGGCGTCGACGAGGGCGGCCGCGATCATCGCAGCCTCGTCGCCCGCGAGGCCCGCGAGGAGCGGTTCGGCCAGCGCGCCGTCACCCTCCTGCTCACCGGCTTGCCCGGCTCCGGCAAGGGCACCCTCGCCTACGCCCTCGAGCAGCGGCTGTTCGCCGCCGGCCGCGCCGCCGCCGTGCTCTACGGCCCGGCGATGCGCCGCGGCCTCGCCCGCGACCTCGGCTACACCGCCGACGACCGCAGCGAGAACCTGCGCCGCTCCGCCGAGGTCGCCCGCCTGTTCAATGAGACAGGTCTGATCTGCATCTGCGCCTTCGTGGCCCCGCACGAGGCCGTGCGCGCCCGGGCCCGCCAGGTCATCGGCGACGGCCGCGTGCTCGAGGTCCACCTCTCGGCGCCCGTCGACGTGTGCCGCGCGCGCGACCGCACCGGCATGTACGCCCGCGCCGACGCCGGCGAGCTCAAGGCCTTCCCGGGGGTCAGCGCCGCCTACGAGGCCCCCGGCGCCCCCGACCTGGTGCTCCCGACCCACGAGCTCGGCGTCGACGCCTGCGTCGACGCGCTGGTCGAGCTGCTGCGCTCGCGCGGCGTCGTCTGAGCTGTCCCTTGTGACCTGCCCCAACAGACAGGCTCGCCGCCCCGCGGGATCCTGCTATCCTGGGAGCATGGCCGCTCCTGGCACGCCCGTCCTCCCGCGTCACAGCGCCGCCCTCGGCCTCACCCTGTTCGCCGCCATCGCCCTGCCGATCGTCGGCGACGACAGCGTGCTCGACTGGCTGCTGCACATCGGCGCGCGCGACCCGGTCGCCGCCCTGTTCGGCCTGTTCACCTTCGGCGCCCCGTTCCTGTTCGGCCTCGCCGTCGCCGTCGCCAGCGTCCTGCGCGACCGCGGGCGCGCCGCCCAGGTGATCCAGATCCCGCTGTCGCTCACCCACGCGGTCCTCGTGCTCCACGCCATCGCCCTCGTGCAGGCCCCGAGCGTGCCGCTGCGGCTGTCCTTCATCGGCTTCGCCGCGGTCGCCGGCGCCTATTACCTCTACGCCCGCGCCGACGCCGACGCCGCCGACCGCCCGCTCGGGCCGCGCTGGCTGACCCGCTGGGGCGGCGTCGTCCTGACCGGGGCCACGTTCTGGCTGCACTTCCAGACCTTCGGCCAGCGACCGTTCGGCCTCGCCGTCCACGTCGCCCTCGCCGCGGCCTTCTTGCTCGCCGCCACCACCCCGCGCGACGCGGACCTCCAGGCCGACTAGCTGCGGGGGCTGCGCGCTACCGACGCGGAGTTCCTCGTAGCGATCCGGCTCGCGCATATCGACAGGTGGCACCCGCGGCGCGAGGACATGTCCTCGAAGACATGTTATCGCCCTGCCTGGCGGCAGCAGCGCGCCAGCGGCCGTCGCCGACCCGCGCAGGGTCGCCTCGCAGCTCGCGAATTTTCGCGAGCCCCCGCCCTCGGTCACGCGCGCGAGCGACGAAATCAGCAATCGACGGCGCCCCCTCCCGGCGGCAGCGTCGGGTCATGCCAGATCCCCACGTCCACGTCGTCACGACCATGCTGGCCCGGCCGCACACCGCCGAGCAGTTCGCCGCGGCCATGCGGGAGCTCGTCCAGGCCGGCCGGCGCCTGCCCGGCAACCGCCGTTTCGAGGCCTGGCAGGGCACCGGCGACCCGCGCGAGTTCGTGGTGCTCGAGGTGTGGGACAGTGACGACGCCGCCGACGCGCACCTCGGCTCCGCGCACACCGAGAAGGCGTTCGTCGCCATCGGTCCCTTGCTCGAGCTGCCCTCGGCGCTCGTGCGTCACGTCCGCGTGGCCTGAACGGAGGGAGCCTGCGTCATGAACTTGAACGAAGTCCAGGCGACCCTCACGGACATGGAGGACGCGATGCTCGGCGGTCTGGCCGCGATCGACGTGTTCTCCAAGACCTCGGGCATGTCGGTGGCGGGCCTGCGCAGCTCGCCGCGGGCGTGTGCGCTGTTCAACATCCTCGTCGACCGGATCGGCGAGACCATCAAGAAATCGGGGCTGCCGGTGCCGGACTCCATCCATCAGACCCTGCTCCGCCTCGGCGACGACGGACAGGTCATGATCGTCGTCGTCGACCTCACCGACAAGTACCGCATGGGTATGGCCCTCGACTGCAGCCGGGCGCAGCTCGGGATCGTCGTCAGCGTGGTCCTCCCCGACGCCATCCCGCGCATGCGCGCCGCGCTGGGATAGGTGCCCCGTGGCCCGCTCTCCCGCGATCCTCGCCGTCGTCACCTGGACCGCCGATCGTCTGACCGTCGACGCCGTCCACGCCGCCCTGCAGGAGCTCGCCGCCAGCAGCCTGGCCGAGCCCGGCTGCACCCGCTTCGAGGTCCTGCAGCAGGTCGCCGAGCCGACCCGCTTCGTCACCGTCGCGCGCTGGGACAGCGACGCCGCCGCCGACGCGCACATGCGCAGCGCCCACGCCCGGACCGCCCTCCGCCGCCTCGGCCCGCTGCTCGCCGCGACCCCGCGGTTCGCCCGCTACCGCGGCGTCGAACGCTGACCCGCGGCGCCCCGTCGACCCCGGCGACACCTGTCCCAACGGACATGTCACCGTCGCGTGATCGCAACCACGTTCGAGCGGCCGCCCCGGAGTCACATGTCCTCCCAGACATGTGATCTCGGCGTGATCGCAACCACGTTTCGAGCGGCCCCCCGACCCGACCTGCCGCGCAGCGCCTCGCTGCCCGCGACCCCCGGCGCGGGGTAGCGCTGAAGTGCCCGGTCGCGTGCGTCGCCCCGGCGAGGCGTCTCGCCGTGGCCGTGTCCTCCTCGCATTCGGCAAATCGTGTGATCGGGATCGCACAATGAACACCTGGGCGCAGGCGCTTCCCCCGCGACGCCGCCGCTGCGACTTCGTCGCATGTCCCGAAGGACACCTCGAAGATCGCGGCGCGCCCGGCTGCGGGCGGCTCGCCCGCCGTCCCTCGTCCGGCCGTCGCGGCCGGCGAGTCGCCGCCGTGGGGTTCCTCCGTATCTTCGGGTCATGTCGCGTCGCGTCGTGCTGCTCGTGGCGGCCTGTGTCTCGTGCACCAGGCCCAACCCGTTCTTCGCCTTCACGGAGGGACCCTCCGGCGGGCCGGACGACCACGAGCCCGGCGCCACGGCCGGCACCGGCGCGAGCGATAGTGACAGCGCGCCGCCGGCGACCGGCAGCGTGGATCCGACCGGCGGTCCGGGCGGCACCACCTCCGCCGATCCGACCGACGGCGGCAGCGGCTCCACCGCGGGGGTCACCGACCCCTCCACCACGGGTTCGACCAGCTCGCCCGGCAGTGACACGAGCGACTCCTGCGGCGACCAGTGCCCGCCTCCCGACGAGTGTCTCGGGGGTCTCGAGTGCTCCGGCAAGCTCGAATGGTTGCGGCGCAGCGGCGACGCGGCCGAGCAGTGGGCCACCGACGCGGCCGTCCTGTCCGACGGCAGCGTCGTCGTCGTCGGCAGCTTCACCGGCGAGCTCGGCACCGCGCCGGACGTGATCACCGCCACCACCGATCCGCTCGACGGCGACGCCTTCATCCTCCGCCTCGATCCGGCCGGCGAGCAGGTGTGGCTGCGGCAGCTCGGCGGCGCCGGGCTGCAGTGGGTCAGCGCCGTCGTCGTCTTGCCCGACGATCGGATCGCCGTCGCCGGACAGTTCGGCGGCCAGCTGCTGTTCGACCCGCACCAGATCGACGGCGTCGGCCAGAACCCCGGCTTCGTCGCCGTCGTCGCCGCCGACGGCGGCGCCTCGACCGTCCACGTGTTCGCCGGCGACGGCGTCGCCGCCCTCGACCTCGCGCTCGCGCCCGACGGCGACCTCGTGGTCGTCGGCCACTACGACGGCGACATCCTGCTCGGCGGCGACAAGTTCATCGGCAACGCGGTCGACCTGTTCGCCGTCGGCCTCGACGTCGCCGGCGGGCCGACCTGGCACTGGACGCCGCACTCGTCCGGCGACCAGACCGCGCACGCCGTCGCGGTCGCGCCCGACGGCGCGGTCTTCGTCGCCGGCGAGCTCGAGACCGGCCTGCAGATCGCCAACATCAACCTCCTGGGTCAGGGCCTCGACGGCTTCATCGCCGGCCTCGATCCCGCCGGACTCCCGCAGTGGGGCGCGCAGCTCGGCGGGCCCGGGGACGATCGCGCGCGCGCGCTCGCGGCCGCGCCCGACGGCACCTTCGTCGTCGCCGGCGTGCACAGCGGCGGCCTCGACTTCGGCGAGGGCTCCTTGCCCGACCCGGGCAACGGCAAGCTCGGTGGTTACATCGCCGCCTTCGACGCCAAGGGCGGCCTCCGCTGGGCCCGCAGCGGCTTCGTCCTCGGCGCCGAGACGCCCGGCCTCGCCATCGACGGCACCGGTCGCGTCGTCGCCTCCTTGCCGCTCGGCGATCAGCCGATCGACCTCGGCGGCGGCCCGCTCGGCGACGGTCCCGGCGCGCTGCTGGTCAAGCTCACCAGCGACGGCAACTTCGTGTGGGGCCGCCACCTCGCCGGCCAGGTCAGTCAGTCGGGCCCCGGCCTCGGCGTCGGCCCGGCCGGCGAGATCGCGATCGCCGGCGCCTTCGATCCCGAGCTCGCGCACGACCCCCTGATGGTCTCGTCGGCCGGTCTGCTCGACATCTACGCCGGCCGCTTCCTCCCTTGACCCTGGACCCCCCATGCTCCCATTGATATCCCCCCTCATGAACGACCTCGCCGCCACCTGGAGCCGCTGGAAGGAGTCGACCTTCGGCACCGGCTATCACATCTGGCACGAGGGTCTCGACGTCGGCGCCGTCACCAGGCTCAAAGGACAGGCGCGGGCGCGGGCCCTCGCCATGCTGCGGCTCGGCCGCTCTCTCGGCGACGACCACGCCTCCGAGGCCCTCGCGGCCATGGGCGACGTGCAGACCATCGCCGCCATGCGCGCCCGCCTGCGCGCCGGCGACCCCTACCTCTCGCCGACCACGCGCGTGCGGATCGCCGCCATCCTGCACGGCATCGAGCCCGACCCCAGGCTCGCCGACCACCTCGTCGCCGTCCTCGACCAGACCTGGTCCAAAGGACAGTCATGGTCCCCGCGAGTCGACGCCGCCATCGGCCTGCGCGAATTCTCGGGCCCCGCCGACGAGGCCGCGCTGCTGGCCGCCGTCGCCGACGTCAGCTACTTCGTCCGCTACCACGCCTGCGAGTCGCTCCTGCACCGCTACCGCGCCAGCCGGCGCCGCCTCACCGATCACCCGCAGCTGTTCGCGCTGATCCGCGGCCCCGACGGCGACGACGCCCCGACCGCCGACGACCTCGCGCGCTACGACGAGGCGAAGCGGCGCCTGCGGGCCATGGCCGCCCGGCAGTAGTGATTGGCCCGGGCAATGCTCTCTCACCAGTCGAGGCGCAGCCCGAGCGACGGGAAGATCGGCAGCCCGAAGCCGCCCACCGTGTCGCGGAAATCATAGCTGTACACGTACATCTCGACGTTCTGGTGGTTGTACACGTTGAGCACGTCGAGGTACGCGAGGAAGCTGACGCGCTTGTAGATCCAGCGCCGGTCGACGCGGATGTCGAGCTGATGGAAGGGCGGGAAGCGGGCCGAGTTCTGCAGCCCGCGGATCGGCACGAAGGCGCCCTCGTACTCGATCGACCCGACCACCGGCGTGTACGGCTGGCCCGACACCAGGCGGAAGCGCCCGCCGATCTGCCAGCCGCGGCCGAGCTTGAGCGACGCCACCAGCGTCAGGTTGTGCCGCTGGTCGAAGTCGCCGGGCCGGCGCCCGCCCGGGTCGCCGTGTTGCGCGTCGAAGCGCAGCTGGCTGTGCATGTACGTGTACGCCAGCCAGCCGTACAACCGCCGCGTCAGCGGCTTGCGCAGCAGGAATTCGACCCCGTAGGTGCGCCCGTACGTCAGCCGCGTCACCAGCCCGCCGAGGCTGAGCGGCGGGTTGGCCTGGTCCTGGTCGCGGTAGAACGCCGTCGCGTCCATCGTCATGTCGGCCGGAAGGTCGTGCGACAGCCCCGCGCTGAGCTGCAGCGCCCGGATCACGCGCAGCGTGTTCTGCCCGGGGATCACCCCGAACGCCGGCTCGAAGTTGGCGAAGTACGCCGGCAGCACCACCTGATTGGTCCCGATCTGCCCCGAGCTCGGCACGATGCGCGCGTCGACCCCGAACTCGGACATGCGCGACTGCGAATAGATGCCTGCCCCGAAGCGCAGGCGCCAGCGGTCGCTCACCTCCCACAGCGCGTTGATCCGCGGGTCGAGGGCGAACGCCCGCTCCTGTCCGAGCGCGAACGCCGACGCGCGGAAGCCGGGCACCAGCAACAGCGACCCCAGGCGCAGCCGCCCCGACGAATACAGCCCGAGCCACGTCTGCTCGCCGCGGGCCGTCTGCTCCGGCGGCGGCCAGCTGATCCCGTCGGGCACAGAACCGCGGGCGCGGTAGTGGTCGACGATCAGATCGGCGCCGACGATCAGCTCGAACCGCCGCGACATCGACCGCTGCAGCTCCGCCCGCAGCGAGCCGACGTAGTCGCGGCGGAACTGCTCGCGCTCCTCGACCGGGATCAATTGCCGGCCGACGTCGAAGCGCAGCGCCGGCGACACCATCGCCTGCCACGGCCCGAACTTCTTGCGGTACGTCACGTCGACGCGGTGGAAGCTCGAGCGGTAGTCGATCGCGTCCCGGAAGCCGCTCGGGTCCTCGTAGTCGCGGAAGCGGAAGCGGATCCGGTCGCCCGCCCCGATCACGCGGGCCGAGATCGACGCCCCCTGCTTGAGCGGGAAGTCGGCCATCGCCTGATAATCATAGTACGTGGGCAGCACCGTCCCGTTCGAGTCGGTGATCGTCATGAACGCGCGCAGCCCCGCGTCGACGTAGCCGCGCTGGGCCCCGACGATGAACGACCCGCGCTTGCCGAGCGGCCCCTCGACCAGCGCGCTCGCGGCCCGCAGGTCGACCCCGATGTTGCCGTGGACCCCGTCGCGTCGCCCGCGGCGCGGCTCGATCACCACCATCCCGCCCGACGCGTTGCCGTAGCGGGCGTCGAAGTTGCCGGGCACGAAGTCGAGGCGCTCGATGACGTCGCCCGGCACCACGCTCGCCAGCGCCAGCGCGTGGAACGCCCGCGGCACCGGGTGCTCGCCGACGAACACCCCCGACTGCAGCGGGCTCGCCCCGCGCAGCACCAGGAGCCCCAGCCCGCCCGGCGTGCGCGCCACCCCCGGCATGTTCTGCAGCGCCCGCAGCGGGTCGCCCTGGTTGCCGGGCATGGTCGCGATCTCCTCGCGGGACAGCGAGCGCGCCCCCGCCTCGGGCCGCTTCTCCTGCGCGTCGCGGACCACCGTGCGGTACGGGTTCCACTCGGTCGGCCGCGGGAACAGCTGGCGCTCCGTCGTCGCGCGCGCGCGGATCTCGAGCGTTTGCTCGAGCCGCTCGAACCCCGGCGCCGCGATCACCACCCGCACCTTCCCCGGCGGCAGGTCGACCGCCAGCCGGCCCGCCGCGTCGGTCAGGGCCACCGTCGCCTCGCCGGAGGCCGCCACGATCACCACCCGCACCTCGGCCAGCGCCGTGCGCAGCCCGGCCGCCCGCACCCGCGCGCGCAGCGTGCCGCAGTCGCTGCGTCCGGCGCACGGCGGGCTGACCTGCGGCGCCGGCCGCGGCGGCGCCGCCGCATGCGCCTTCAGACATGTCCCGAGATACACTGCCCCGACGACATGTCCGAAGCGCCATCCTCTCATCGCGGCGCGACCTCGACGCGCAGCCAGGCCGTCGTGGCGCTGCGGTTGTCGGCGAGGATCACGTAGACGTGGTGCGTGCCCGGCTCCTCGGGCGCGCGCCAGTCGACCTCGAACCCGGGGCCGGCGGTCGGGACGAACGGCGCGGTCGAGGTCGAGAACCACGCCGCCCCGCGGATCTCGACGATCGGCGACACCGTGACCGCCAGCGAGCTCTGGTCGATCGAGAAGTTGTAGTACTCCTGCGGCGGCGCGTCCTCGATCAGCGACAGCGCGATCTGGTCGCCTGTCCGTACGGACAGGGTCGCGCCGGGCTGGGCCTCGAGGAAGTACTCGCCGCCGCCGGGCGCCGGCACCCACGCGGCGAAGCGGGCGATCGACGGCGCCACGTCGGGCTCGATCTGGCTGACCTCCCACGGCAGGTCGGCCGGCCCCACCGGCGTGACCGCGCCCGTCGACGCCCCGACCAGCACCGCGCGCCACGTCGGTCCGACGTCGAGCGCGCGGATGAAGAACAGGCAGTCGCGCAGCGACGTCGTCGTGCTCGTCAGCGCCGCGGCGCGGCGCAGGCACTCGCGCGTGCTCGGGCCCTCGGGCGTGCCCGCGACCATCATCACCATCACCCCGAGGTTGGCCGCCTGGATCACGTCGAGCAGCGGCCCGAGCTCGAACTCCGCCGCCGGCCCCGGGCCGAGCGCGCACGTCTCCGGGGGCGGCAGCGCGACCGCGCCGCAGCGCGGCGCCTCGTCCAGGGTCGCGAGGGCGTTGCCGAAGCAGCCGGAGGCGGCGCACACGAACCACTCCGGCTCCAGCTCCGCCGGGTCGACCGGCCCGTCGACCCCGGCGATGAACGGCGTCGCCCGCACGCGGTCGCCGGGCATCGCCTCGACCACCGGACCGGCGCCCGGCGGCGGGTCCGCGCCGTACGGTCCGCGCTCGATCACCTCGAAGCGCAGCGCCAGCGCGTCGGTGTGATCGATCACCCAGTAAGGCCGCTCGTCGGGCAAGCAGCCCGCGCCGAGCCCCGTCGCCGCGCCCGCGCAGATCCACGTCGCCGCGCGGGCGCGGGCCCCGGTGCGCAGCGGTGCGCGAGGCGGCACCGGGCGAGCCTAACCGCTCAGATTCTCGTTGTCGACCGCGTCCGCCTCCGCGATCCTCCGACCCGCATGGTCTCCTTGCACGAGACACTCCATCGTCCCTGGCTGACCGAGCTTTTGCGCAGCTGGCACGAGTTCAACAAGCGTCACCTCGGCGGCGCGTTGCGCCCGCCGGTGCTGCAGATCGATCTGTCGACCGCGCGGCTCGGCCACTGGCAGCGCGACACCCGGACCCTCAGCCTGAGCCACGACCACCTGCTGTCGCACCGCTGGGACGACGTGCTCGCCACGCTCAAGCACGAGATGGCGCACCAGTACGTCGACGAGGTCCTCGGCGGCGACGTGCGCCCGCACGGCCCCCAGTTCGCCCGCGCCTGTGCGCTGCTCGACATCAAGCCCGACGTCACCGGCAGCCCGCGCGACAGCGACGACCCGGCGGCGCGCGTGCTCAAGCGCGTGCAGAAGCTGCTGGCTCTGGCCACCAGCGCCAACCGGCACGAGGCCGAGGCGGCGATGGCCGCCGCCAACACCTTGCTCCTGCGCTACAACCTCGACCTGCCGCAGGACGGCCCGCCGCGCGACTACGAGGCCCGCCGCCTCGGCGACAGCGCCGCCGCGATCGCCCTCGAGGCCAAGCTCGTCAGCGCGATCCTCAGCGAGTTCTTCTTCGTCGAGTGCATCTGGGTCACCACCTACAACGCCCGCCGCACCCGCCAGGAGCGCGTGCTCGAGGTCCTCGGCACCAGCGAGAACCTCGAGATGGCCGCCTACGTCCACGACTTCCTGCACGCCGCCGCCCGGCGCCTGTGGGAGCAGGCCCGCAAGGAGATGGACCTCCCGGCCAACCGCCGGCGGGAGTTCAGCGCCGGCCTCCTCACCGGCTTCCGCGACAAGCTCCGCGGCGAGCGCGAGCGCAACGAGGAGCAGGGCCTCGTGTGGCTCGGCGACGCCGACCTCGACCGCTTCCTCCGCGACCGCCACCCCTACATCCGCAGCATGGGCTCGGCCGCCGTCCGCCGCGGACGCGCCCACGCGGCCGGTCGCGCCGCCGGCGAGGGCCTCACCTTGCACAAGCCGGTCCGCGAGCACGCCGCCCGCGGCCTCGCCCTCCCCCGCGGCCGCGACGACTGACCTGTCCCTCCCGCCAGGTCACCCCGCGACCTCGCCGCGCGCGCCGAGTGCGACGAGCGCGGCGACTGCGAGCGCGCCCGCTGCGAGCACCGCGGCGCCGAGCTCGTCGACCGCTTCCTCGCCTCCCGTCGACCTGCGCCTGCATGCCCGCGCTTGCCCTCGCGCGCGCCTCCGCGGCATCTTCGCCCCGTGTTCTCGCGCCGCACCGCCTGGCCCCTCGCCGACGAGCCGCCGCTCGTCGCCGGGAGCGGCGTCCTCGACCTCACGATCTCCAACCCCACCGCCGTCGGCCTCGTCCACCCACCTGACCTTTACGCCAGCCTCGGCGATCCCGCGAGCGCCGCCTACGATCCCGACCCGCTCGGCCTCCCGCTCGCTCGCGCCGCCGTCGCCGACTACTACCGCGCGCGCCGGCCCGGCCTCGAGCTCCCGCTCGCCGACATCTGCCTCCTGGCCGGCACCAGCGAGGCCTACGCTCACCTGCTGGCGATCCTGTGCGACCCCGGCGACGTCGTCCTGGTCCCGCAGCCCGGCTATCCGCTGCTGCCGATGATCGCCGACCTCGCCCACGTCGAGCTGCGGCCCTATCCGCTCCTGTACGATGGGACATGGTCGATCGACCTGGTCGCCCTCGCCGAGGCCGTCGACCCGCGCGCCCGCGCGATCGTCCTCGTCGCCCCCAACAACCCGACCGGCAACTACCTCTCGCCGGCCGAGATCGCCGCCGTCGACGCCCTCGCCGCCGCGCGCGGCCTGGCCGTCCTCGTCGACGAGGTCTTCTTCGACTATCCCCTCGGACATGCCCCCAAGGACAGCCCCATGAGCGGCCCCGCCGAGGCCCTCACCTTCGCCCTGTCCGGCCTGTCCAAGGTCGCCGCCCTGCCGCAGCTCAAGCTCGCGTGGGCGGCCGCCCGCGGGCCCGCGCCGCTCGTGCGCGAGGCCATGCGCCGGCTCGAGCTCGTCGCCGACACCTACCTCAGCGCCGCCACCCCGGTGCAGCTGGCCGCCCCGCGCCTGCTCGCCGCCGCCCCGGCCGTACAGACGTCCGTCCGCGCCCGCGTGCGCGCCAACCTCGAGCGGCTGCGTCGCGCCTGCGCCGGCACCTCGCTCGGGGTCCTCGACGTCGAGGCCGGCTGGACCGCGCTCGTGCGCCTGCCGCGGGTCCTCGACGACGGCGGCCGCGGCTGGGCGCGCGAGCTGCTGCACGCCGGCGTTCTCACCCAGCCCGGCGAGCTCTACGAGCTCCCCCCGGCCCACGTCGCGCTGTCTCTCATCACCCCCGAGCCCGAGTTCGCCGTCGGCCTCGAACGCATCACGGAGCGCGTCGCGCACGTGCTAGCCTCCGGCGCATGCTCTCGCTGATCGGCCCCGACATCGCCGCCTACGTCGACGCCCACACCACCGCCGAGTCGCCGCTGTTCGCCCGCCTGCGTGAAGAGACCCAGCGCGACCTGGCGATGCCGCAGATGCAGGTCGGCCACGTCGAGGGCGCGCTGCTGCGGATCCTCGTCGCCGTCAGCCGGGCCCGCAGCGTGCTCGAGATCGGCACCTACAGCGGCTACTCCGGCCTCGCCATGGCCAGCGCTTTGCCCGACGACGGCACCCTCGTCACCTGCGACGTCGACCCCGTCGCCACCGGCGTCGCCCGCCGCTACTTCGCCGAGTCCGGCCACGCCCACAAGATCGACCTCCGCCTCGCGCCCGCGCTCGACACCATCGCCGCCCTGGCCGCCGAGCGCCGCCGCTTCGACCTCGTCTTCATCGACGCCGACAAGCCCAACTACGTCAACTACTACGAGGCCGTGTTCCCGCTGCTCTCCGTCGGCGGCCTCATCGTCGCCGACAACACCCTGTGGAGCGGCAAGGTCGTCGCCCCCAAGGAGCCCAACGACCACGCCATCGTCGCCTTCAACGCCCGCGTCGCCGCCGACCCGCGCGTCGAGCACGTCCTCCTGTCGGTCCGCGACGGCGTCATGCTCGCCCGCAAGCTGCGCGATTGACCATGTCCCCGCGGCCATCCTGGCCTGGCCGCGGAGACATGTCCCGATCGCCACGCGTCCGCGCCCGGTCACATGACCGCCCGGACATGTCCTGAGCGCCATCTTCGCTCCGCCCTCCTCGCCCCGCCGCCGTAGAAACAACACCATGTCGCACGCGCCCTCTTCGTGGTTCGCCGCCGACCCGGGCAAGGCCTGGGCCGAGCGCTTCTTCCTGCTCTACAGCCCGATCTGGATCGCCCTGGTCGGGTATGTCCTGCTGAGCCGCGCCGTCCTGGCCTGGGACGACTGGCAGTTCATGGGCTTCGGCCTGCTCGTCGGCCTCCCGCCCGTGCTGGTCCCGGCGCTGCTGCGGCGCACGACCCCGGCGCTGCAGGGGACGCGGTGGTACGAGAGCTACTGGTTCAAGTTCAACGCCTGGATCTTCCTGTTCGTGTTCGTCGGGACCTACTTCCTGACCCACTACTTCTTCGACGTCCTCGGCATGCGCTACGCCTTCCCGACGCGATGGAACGGCGGCGCGGCGCTGGTCGGCCGCTCGCGCGCCGAGATCCCGCTGTTCATGTACCCGCTGACGCAGGCCTACTTCGTGACCTATCACGTGGTCATGCTGGTGTGCATCCGCCGGGTCCGCGGCCTGCTCGGCCTCGCCGAACCTGGCGCCGAGGACAGGTCCCCGCAGGCCACCCGGTTCGTGCGCCGGCTGGCCCTCGCCTGCGTCGTGTTCGGCCTCGCCTACGCCGTCTCGTTCGCCGAGACGTGGTTCATGGCCAGCGACGCCATCTCCGACTACTTCCGCTACGCCGACAAGGCGCGCATGCTCAAGTACGGCTCGCTGTTCTACGCCTGCTACTTCCTCGTCAGCCTGCCGCTGCTCGAGCGCCTCGACGCGCCCGGCCGCCGCACCCCGCTCGGCCAGGCCGTCCTCTCGAGCCTCGCCGCCGGCATGCTGGTGTTCTTCATCCTCGACCTGCTCACCTGGGTGATCGGCCCGATCGCCTGACCCTCGCCATGGACGCGGCGCCGCCCGACACCCCGCCCGACGACCTGTGGCTGGTCGTCGACGAGCTCCACCCGGCCCTGCGCCGCGGCGGCCTCGACGTCGGCGCGCGCTGGCCCGTCCCGCTCGCCAGCCGCCTCACCGTCGGCCTGCGCGCGCTCGACAGCATCCGCCTGCCCCACGCCCGCGACGCCCTGCTCGGCGGCCAGACCGCCTACGTCCTCGTCCGCCGCGACGCCCCCCGCGTCGAGGTCCAGCACACCGGCCACATCGGCCACTTCCGCCTCGGCGGCCGCCTCCACAACGCCGCCCAGCCGCCGCCCGCCCTCGCCCCCGGCGACAGCGTCGAGCTCCTCACCGTCGAGGGCGAGCTCGGCCTCCGCCTGCGCCTCGCGGCCGAACTGACCTGACCTTTCGCACAGGGCCCATGGCCCATGCGCGAAAGGACAGCCCGGCCCGTCTCAGGTGTAGCTGTGCTCGGGCCCCGGGAACGAGCCGTCCCGCACCGCCGCCACGTAGGCCCGCACCGCCCCGGCGACCGAGCCGTTCTCGGCCAGGAAGTCCTTGACGAACCGCGGCCGGCGCACGCCGGTGTCGAGGCCGAGGAAGTCGTGAAGCACCAGCACTTGCCCGTCGCACTGCGGTCCGGCGCCGATCCCGACGGTCGGGATCGGCGAGGCCCGGGTGATCTCGGCCGCCAGCGCCGCCGGCACGCACTCCAGCACCAGCAACGAAGCGCCCGCCTCGGCCACCGCGAGCGCGTCGGCCCGCAGCTGCTTCGCCGCCGCCTCCTCGCGGCCCTGCACCTTGTAGCCGCCGAAGCGCAGCACCGACTGCGGCGTGAGGCCGAGGTGCGCGGTCACGGGGATCTCGCGATCGACGAGAAACCGGATCGCGTCGAGCTTGTGCCGGCCGGCGCCCTCGAGCTTGACCATCGCCGCCCCGGCCCGCAGCAGCCGGGCCGCGGCGTCGAGCGCCCGCTCCGGCGTCGCGTCGGCCTGGAACGGCAGGTCGGCCAGCAGCAGCGCCCGCGACAGACCGCGGGCGACGTTGCGCGTGTGGTACTCGATGTCCTCCACGAGCACCGGCAACGTCGACGGATGCCCCTGGACGACCATGCCCAGCGTGTCGCCCACCAGGATGATGTCGGCGCCGTTGGCGTCGAACACGCGGGCGAACCCGGCGTCGTAGCAGGTGAGCATCGCCAGCTTGCGCCCGGCACGGCGGGCCTCGAACAGCTCGGGGACGGTGATCGGTTTGGAGCTCGTGGTCATCGTGTCGCCCGGGCTCTCCGCGTCCCGAGTGCCCAGGCGCGAGCGTGGCCTCGGCCGCGACCACCCGTCAAGCTCTCCGGCCGTCCTGCCGGGCGAACGCTGCCGTCGCCGGGGACGCGGGAGCAGGACCAGGACCGACAGAGACCGGCCTGGCCGGCCCCGGCCCTCCCGACGCCATTTTTGCCGCGCTCCGGGTGCGTCCGCGGCGAAGCGTGCCATGCATCCGACGAGCCGCATGCCGAACCCTGCTCCTCCGACCCTCCCGTCCGCGCTCGATCCGAGCGACCCGATCGCCCAGCTCGACGACGCCTTCCTCGAGTACTACGAGGCCCGCCAGCGCGCCGTGCTGGCCCGCCTCGGTCCGGCCGTCGCGCACGTCGGTGATTCCCTGTACCTGCGGATCGGCGGTCGCCGCGTGGTCGGCCCGGCGCGGACCCGGCGCTACCATCAGCTCAAGACGGTCTGTCACCTCCCCCTGGCGATCCAGACCATCCTCGGCGACGAGGGCGGCCGCCTCGCCGAGGAGGCTCGGGGCCGCCTGGTCGAGCTGGGACGGCGCGCCGACGCCGTCGCCGAGGCGATCGCCGGCGCCGGGCTCGACGCCGTCCAGACCGCGCGTCAGCGCCGACTGCTCGACGCATCACGCCGCTTCATCGCCGCGACCCTGGACGCCGGCGGCGCCGACGCCGACGCGCTCGTCGCGTTCCTGCGGGCCCAGATGGACGACATCCGCAGCAACATCGCCGACGCCGCGAGCGACCAGCTGTCGACCATGCACGCCACCTTCGGGTCCTGGGTCGCGGAGATGAGCTGCGAGCAGTGGTCGCAGCTGCGCGTCGTCATCGGCTCGGGCCACATGTCGCGCACCGGCAACCTCGCCGCGCAGTACTTCAGCAGGGCGCTCGGCGATCGCTGGGAGGGTCGCTTCGACCGCGAGGACGAGACCGCGTCGCGTCGGGTCCTCGTCTCCGAGGACGCGACCGACGAGGCCAGCGCGTTCGCCCTGCTCGCGACCCACGTGTTCGACACCCGCGCCTCCAACGCCTTCTTCGGCGAGGAGAGCCGGCTCGGCCGCGACGTCCTGGCCGATTCGGCCGAGCGCCAGCTCGTCGCCATGTTCGGCGAGCGCCCCGAGGAACCAACCCGGCGCGAGTCCTGACCGCCGGGCAACGACGCTCTCGAGGTCGATCGGCAGGTGCACGCGCGAAATCGCCAGCACCGCTGATTCATGACTTGATCGCCAGGGATCGAGGACGACGAGGACGGCGAATCCGCGCGTCCTGACCTGGCGCCTGCGCCCCGGACGGCGTCGCATCCCGGGATCGCCGGGCTAGACTCGCCGCGTGGACAAGCTGCGTATTCTCGGTAGTTCCCTGTTCTCCTGTCTGATCGTCGCCTGCTCGAGCGGCTCGGAGCCGGCCGCCCAGGCCGCGCCGCCGGTCGATCTGTGCACGACCCTATTCGACAAGACGATGCAATGCGGCACCGCGGAGGAGCGCACCCTCATCAGCAACCGCAAGGAGACGACCATCAAGGGCTGCAAGGAGCGCCACCGCGAGCCCGAGGAGGAGAAAGCCGAGCTCGCGTGCACACTCAAGCCGAATTGCGACGACTACCTCACCTGCCGCCGCGAGCTCGGCACGGCCCGGCTCAAGAAGGAGGTCGAGCTCGCGCTCAAGACCGGCGAGAACTTCGAGCGCGTGCTCGACACGTGCAAGACCGGCGACATCCGCGACGACGACGCCAAGAAGCTTTGCGTCGAGATCTTCAAGCAGGCCATCGCCACCGCGACCCGCGAGCTCGCGCCCCTGCGCGACAGCGGCGACCTCAGAGGCGGCAGCCGGTGCGTCGACCTGCAGATGCTCGCCGAGAAGGTCTCGCCCGAGGAGAAGGCCGCGGCCGACGTCGTGTGCAAGGAGGTCGATGCCGGCCGGCGCGCCAAGGAGGCCCTCGACCTCGCCGCGAGCTATCTCAACGTCGGCGTCAAGGAGGTCCCCGTCGAGTGCGACATGGCCCTCGAGGACCTCGAGAAGCTCGAGTCCGAGTGGGCCAAGACCCGCCTGAAAGAGGTCGCCGCTCGCTGCATCATCGACCTCGGCAACCTGATCTTGCCGGCCAAGGTCAAGAAGATGCTGATCTGCGAGTACCAGGTGGAGAAGGTCTACAAGGCCGTCAAGAAGTACAGCCTCTCCGACCCCGCGCTCGACCCGTGGATCGCCAAGGCGGCCAAGAAGTGCGGCTGATCGCGCGCGAGCGCCGAGCCTCAGACCGCGACAATTTCAAAGTCGATCGGCTTGAGGCTGCCGGCGTTCGTGACCTCGCTCGAGCAGGCCGTCAAGCCGACGATCATGTCCATCTCCGCCCGCAGCTCGATGCAGTCGCCCGCCGCGCTCGCCGGCGGCCCGATCGTCATCTTGCCGGTCGACGGATCGAAGCGGACGTCCATGAAGATGTTGAAGGTCGAGCCGATGCTGTCGGCCTCGACGCCGAACGCGGCCAGCGGCCCGCGCAGGTTCTCGTGGCAGCTCGGATGCGTGCCGTCGTCGCCGCGGAGCCTGCGGTACATCTCGGGGCTGCAGGGCGTGAGCACCAGGTCGTGCCGGCCGACGTCGTCGCGCCCGATCGTCCACATCGGCCGCTCGCGGTTGCTGTACAGCACGTCCCCGGTGCTCAGATACAGCCTGTCCGCGTAATCGATGCTGCGGCCCGAGCTCAGGTGTTCGCGCGGCTGGCCGCGCCAGACGCTGTAGAGGTCGCACACCTGCAGGCCGTGCGGGTCGACGATCCGCAGCACCTGGCCGCGCTCGACCAGGAAGGCCACGCCGGACTGCGCCGCGATCCGGTAGCGCACCCCCGGGCGCGGCTCCACCGTCGGCGCCGCGATCGCCACGACCTGCCGCGGCCCCGGCTCGTCGGCTTCACCGCCGCGCACGTGGAACGGCGGGTGCCAGTCCGGCTCCACCAGCCGCCCGCTGTACTGCCGCGCCTCGCTGTCGCCGCCGAAGTCGTCGAGCGCGGGGTTGATGTCGCCCTGGAGCGCGCGGTCCTTGTCGCGCACCACCGCCTGCATCCGCTCGTACTTGCCGGCCTCGCGCAGGCGCTCGAACTGTGCGTGCGGATTGAAGACCAGCGCCGGCCACGGGAACCTGCGACTCAGGCGAGCGCTCCCGGGATGGAGGCCGACGATGAAGAAGGCCGTGCCGGCGTAGCTGAACGAGAAGTGCGGGTCGTCGGGGTCGCTGCTCACCGCCGGGTCCCACGGCGCCGGGTCGGCCTCGTGCAGCGCCTGCAGCTGGGCCCACAGCGCGCGCTCGAACGCCTCCTCGTCGACGTCCTGCGGGCCGGCGAACAGCGCCACGAAGGTGGCGAACGCCGCGTCGATGTCGTCGAGACCTGCCGTGAACGCCGCCAGGTCGCGGGCCAGCGCCGCCGTCGCCCCCGGGCTGCCGAGCGCGTCGTACACCCCGAGGCGATAGCTGTTGTTGTGCACGGCGCTGCGCGCCCCGACGCACGGGTAATGCGGATCGAGCACGAACGCCCGAAACGCCCCGTGCATCGCCGTCGCCGTCAGATCGGCCGGCGTCTCCGCCACCTCGTCCCCGTCGACCCGCAAGAGCCGCTCCGGATGGCCCGGATCGGGGCGATAGCAGCGGGCGCCGACCTCCGCCTCGTCCGGGATCGGCGATCCCGGCGCGAACGCGGGCAGATCCACCATTGCGCTGTCAGGCTGGAGATCGGACATGTCGTCCTCGTCACGGGCTGACCTGCGGGCCAGGTTGCACGCCGCCCGCGGAGGCCCGGCGACGGCCGGCCCCCGCGGCGACCTTCCGACAGTCAGCGAGCGTCGGGCTCGCCGTCGTTCGCCTTGAGCTTCTCCTCGCGCTCCTCGAGGCGGTCCTCACGCTCTTCGAGGCGCTCGTCCTTGGCGGCGCTGTTGTCCGGGTCGGCTTGCTTCTCGTCGATCCGCTCCTGCCGGCGGTCGATGCGCTCCTCCTGCCGCTCCATCGCGTCCTCCGTCCGCTCCTTGCGATCCAGCTTGGTGCTGGCGCAGCCGAGCATCGGCGCGAAGGTGAAGGCCAGGGTCAGCAGAATGGGTGTTTTGAACGAATGCATCGTGATCCTCGTTGTCCGAGCCGCCATGGCTCGCTCATCCCTAGCACCCGCGTATCGCTGCGCAACGCGGAATGTGAGCAGTGACGCCGGTGCGTGTGCTCTGTTTCCCGTGAAAGACACGCCCTCGATCGACGCTCGGCGGGCGCTCGCCCTCGGTCAGGTGAGCTGCTCCCAATTGCCTTGCGATCGCGGTTCATGTCCGCCTCACGTCGCCGTGATTGTGGGGCACTTGCACGCGGCGTCGTTCCGACTAGGGGCCGCGACCGCGGCGACGCGGCTCGTCGGGCCCCGCGAGCTCCTTTCCAGTTTGCGCTGGCAGATTCGCCGGCCGATCCGCGCATGAGGCGCTGTCGCGGCCCTTCAGAAGCGCAGCGCCCCGCCGACGAACTGCCAGGCCGCGCGCCGGCCACGGCGGTGCTGCAGCGCGTCGGCGACCAGCCCGCCGGCGGCCGTGGCCGCCAGCCCGATGCCGGCGCCGACCAGGCCGAAGCCCGTCGTGTAGAGCACCTCACCGAACTCGACCGACCCGGCGTCCCAGCGCTCGTGCGCGTTGGCGGTCACGAAGAAGGTCGTCCCGTAGGCCAGCGTCGCCACCCCGGCGCCGGCCAGCGCTCCGCCGGCGATCGCCTCGGCCGTCCACATCCGGCGGCGCACCACCTCGTCGCCGGCCAGGCCGCCGAGCCCCGCGAGCAGCACGCCCGCGCCGAACCCGAGCGCCGCGGTGCCTCCGGCCGCGCGCTCGGTCCAGATCGCCATCGGCCGCCGGCACCCGGCCACGCTCGCATCGGGTCCGCAGGACATGTCCTTCAAGACAGCGTCGGTGTTGCCCAGGCTCACCGCCGCGACCGCCGCCCCGCTGACGATCCCCGCCCCGCCGATCAGCGGCGCCGCGATCGCCCACGAGCGCCGGCGCCGGCGCTCCTCCGGCGTGACCAGGGCCGCGCGGGGCATCCGCGTCATGTCGGCCGCCAGCGTCGTCACCTGTCCCTTGGCGCTGGTCACCTCGAGCCGCGCGTCGAGGTAGCCCGGCCGGGCGATGGTCACCACCCACGGCCCGGGATCGAGCGCCAGCGTGGCCGTCCCGCCCTCGCGCAGCTCGTCCCAGCGGGCCCGCAGCTGCAGCGCCTCGCCGTCGCCCGCGCGCGTGGCCGTCACCGTCAGCGCCTCGTCGGGCCCCACCGTCGGGTCGACCGCCAGGTGCACGGTCCCCGTCTCGCGGTCCGCCGACGCCTCCACCAGCTCCGCCACCGCCCGCGCGGCCCTGTCGGTGGCTGTCCGCAAGGCCAGGTAGCGCCGCGCCGCCAGCCGCGCGTGCGCCAGCCGGCCCGCCTGCAGCCACGCCTGGCTGGCCAGCAGCAGCCCCTGCGGGTGCCCGCCCGCGCGGAAGCAGGCCTCGCCGCGGCGCGCCGCGCCCTCGACCTGCCCGTGCGCCAGCGCCTCGCTGGCCGCGTGCACGCAGTCCGGCGCCGACCCGGCGGCCGTGATCGACAGCGCCAGCGCCCAGACGATCACAGGATCTCCAGCCGCAGCGGCACCGCCAGCCGCGCCTGCGGTCCGGCCGCGAACCGCGTCTTCTCGAGCTCGGCCGCCACGCACGCGCGCGCGACCGCCGGGACCGCGCCGGCGCGGACCCTCGCGCGCACGACCTCGCCGTCGCCGGCCACCACCACGCTGCCGGTCAGCTCGGTGCGCCGGCCCACGCCCATCGGGACATGTCCCAGGAGACATGCCAAGATCCGCGGCTCGCTCGTCAGCGCCCGCAGCTGCGCCGCGATCCGCCGCCGCCGCTCGGCTACCTCGCCGTCGGCCTGCGCCACCGCAACCCACAACGACTCGCCCGGCCCGGTGCTCTCAGGCCCCGCGCCGCTTTCATCGGCACTCGCCGGTCTGCCGGCGACCGCGGAACCACTTCCGTCTCCTGCACCACCGCCCGCGGAACCACTTCCCCCGCCCGCAGAACCACTTCCGCCACCCGCACCACCGCTCGCGGAACCACTTCCGCCACCCGCGGAGGCCCCTGCACCACCGCCGATCGGGGAACCACTTCCACCACCCGCACCGCCGATCGCCGCCCCGTCCTTGCCCGCCGCGCTCCGGCGCTCGCCCGCCGCCCCGCTGTCGCTCCGCTCGCCGCCTGCGCCCGCGGGCCCGCCTGTCGGCCCCGCGCTCGCGGCCGCCCCGCGCGCGCCTGTCTCTCCGGACATGCACGAAGCGACATAAACCGTCGCACCTGTCCCGACGACCATGGCCGCGAGCATCAGCGCCAGCACCCCGCGCGCCGGCGCGCGACCCGGCCGCGGCGGGCCGGTGAGCGCCCACTCCTGGATCACGAGGCCCCGCGTCGTCGAGCCGTCGGCGCGCGGGACCTCGCGAATCGTCGACATCGCCGCGTCGCTCTGCGAGGGGTGCCCCGCCTCGTCCGCCAGGCCCTCGTCGGACCCGCGGCCGCGCGCGTCGCCGCGGGCGCCGGCGTCCCCGCCCCGGCGTGAGGCCTCGCGGCGCGCCGCTCGATCGACCTGGCCGCGGGCGCGGGACGTCTCGCCGTTGCGCTCGCCGGACGTATCGGCCGTGCTGTCTCGGCGCTCAACCATCGGGGCCGGATGATACACGGCTTGCGAGCGGGACGCGCGCAGGCGCGCATCGCGGCAATTTGCTGCTACCCTGCGCGCCGCGGATGCCCGTCGAGCTCCACTTCGATCACGGCACGCTCGTCGTCCTCGGCGTGCCCGAGGGCGACGAGAGGCTGGCGCGGCTGGTCGCCCTCGATCGCCGGACCGGGAACCACCGCGCACCGGCGCACCGCTACCGCGCGATCGTCTCGCATCTTCACAACGCCCACATTCCTTACGTCGACAAAGCTCGCACCTACGATCGCCTCGACCTCGCGCTGTCAGGACCGCTCGAGCCGTTCCCGCACCAGCGCGACGCGCTGGCCGCGTGGCGGGCCGCGGGCGGCGTCGGGGTGGTCGAGCTGCCGACGGGCGCCGGCAAGACGATCCTCGCCGTCCTCGCCATCGTCCACACCGGCCGGCCGGCGCTGATCGTCGTCCCCACCATCGACCTCATGCTGCAGTGGCAGCAGGTGCTGGGCCACTGGCTGCAGCGGCCGATCGGCATGCTCGGCGGCGGCAGCAGCGACGCCCGCGAGATCACCGTCACCACCTACGACTCCGCCGCCGCGCAGACCGAGTTCCACGGCAACCGCCACGGCCTGCTCGTGTGCGACGAGTGCCATCACCTGCCGGCGCCGGCCTACCGCTTCATCGCCCAGGGCTGCCTCGCCCCGTTCCGCCTCGGCCTCACCGCCACCTTCGAGCGGCCCGACGGCCTCCACAGCGTCGCCGCCGAGCTGCTCGGACCCGTGTGCTACCGCGCCAACATCGACGAGCTCGAGGGCGACTACCTCGCGCCGTACGAGGTCAAGTCGCTGGCCGTCGCGCTGACCGAGGAGGAGCAGGCTCGCTACGACGAGGCGCGCGGCCTCTACATCGACTTCCTGCGCGGCAGCGGCGTCAGCCTCGACCGCCCCGGCGGCTGGGCCCAGTTCATCGCCGTCTGTCACCGCAGCGAGGACGGCCGGCAGGCGTTCGCCGCCTACCGCGAGCAGAAGCGGATCGCCTTCACCGCCGAGGCCAAGATCGAGGCCCTCTGGCGCCTCCTGCTGCGTCACCGCCGCGACCGGATCCTCGTGTTCACCGAGGACAACGACACCGTGCACCGGCTGTCGCGCCTGTTCCTCCTGCCGGTGATCACCCACCAGACCCCGCCGAAGGAGCGCGTCTCGCTGCTCGCGCAGTTCGCCTCCGGGGCGCTGCCGGTGCTGCTCACCTCCAAGGTCCTCAACGAGGGCGTCGACGTCCCCGACGCCAACGTCGGCATCATCCTCTCGGGCAGCGGCTCGGTCCGCGAGCACGTCCAGCGCCTCGGGCGGATCTTGCGCAAGAAAGAGGGCAAGCGGGCGATCCTCTACGAGCTGTGCACCACCGTCGCCGCCGAGCACGGCGTCAGCGAGCGCCGCCGCCAGCACCGCGCCTACCAGAAGGAGCCGCTGCCGCGCCGCGGCCCGGCCGCGCTCCGCCCCGGTCCGCTGGACCAGGTCCCGGGGGACATGTCCGAATCGCCAGGTTCCGGCGGACATGTCCCCGGCAACATGTCCGAGGGCGAATGCTGACCCGCGACCTCCTGAACTACCGCCGCGTCAAGGGCGTGAAGCTGCGGCCGACCTTCGTCGACCCCGACGACGCCGACCACCTGGCCACGGCCGGGGCGCTGATCGACCTCCTGACGCACGCCGCCGGCGAGCCGCGCGGGGCCGTCGACGAGGCCGCCGACGCGATCTGCGGCGAGGCGCGCAAGGTCAAGGTCGCGCGCGGCCTCTACAAGCTGCTGACCGACCGCTGCGAGTGGGACGACCCCGGCGACACCGCCATGGACCTGCGCGCCGCCGCCTTCGCGCGCAGCGCCGTGGTCCTGCGCGACCTGTCCGAAGAGTCATCCCTGGCCGACTACCTCGCGGCCGTCGCCGCCGGCCTGCCGCGCCCGCTCGCCGACGTGCGGGCCCACCTCTACGACGACCTCGCCGAGCACCGGCGCCTGCTCGCCGCCAAGCTGCCGACCCCGGCGGCCCTGCTGGCCCGCTACAACCTCGCGCTGGCCCAGGGCCTGGTGCTCTACGCCGGCAGCCTCGACGTCCGGGCCAGCGCGCCCGGCCCGCTCGAGCTGCGCAAGCTGCTGCGCTGGCTCCGCTTCTCGCGCCTCGTCGCCGACGTGCGCCGCGACGGCGACGGCTGGCACCTGCGGATCGAGGGCCCGGCCGCCCAGCTCGACATGCAGAAGAAGTACGGCCTGCAGCTGGCCACCTTCCTCGGCGCCGTCCCGGTGCTCGGCAAGTTCACCGTCGAGGCCGACATCGACCTGCCGCGCCAGCCTCGCGGGCGGCTCTACCTCGACCACAAGGATCCGCTCAAGGCGCTCGACGACGGCCCGCTCGGCCACATCCCGCCGGAGATCGAGGCCGGCATGGCCGCGCTCGGCGACGCCCGCTGGACCCTCGACCCGATGCCCGAGCTGCGCCACGTCGGCGCCGCCGGCATGTGCGTGCCCGACTTCGCCCTCCGCGACGCCACCAGCGGCCGCAGCGTCGCCGTCGAGCTGTTCCACCGCTGGCACCGCCACGCCCTCCTGCGCCGCCTCGACGAGCTGGCCGCCCGCCCCGACCCCCACTTCCTCGTCGGCGTCGACCTCAGCCTCGCCAAGGACGAGGCCCTCGCCGCCCGCCTCGCCGGCGCCCCCGGCGTGTTCACTTTTAATAAATTCCCGACCTGGAAGCGCCTCTCGCCGCTGCTCGAGCCGCCCGCGACCCTGGTCTGAAGGCCAGGTCCGAGCCCCGGCCACCTGGCCTTGCGGTCATATCGTCCCGCGACCCCTGACCCCCGAATCTTGCGGGGCGGTCTTCCGCGCCTCGACTGCATGGTCTCGCGGACAGGTCGTCTCGCCGCCTGGACCGCCCCTCGCTCCCATGACCCTTCGGACAGCCACGTCCTCCCGAGCTCCCGTCGAGCCTGGCCCCTGCCCTTTCGGACAGGCCATCGCCGCGCCTCGCGCTCACTCCTGCGAGTCGAGGTTGTCGCGCACCATCTCGGTCGTGCGCGCGATCGCCTCGATCTCCTGCGCCGAGAAGCCCGCGAACGCGCGGTCGAGCAGCGCGTTCGACACCTCGAGCAGCTTCGGCAGGGCCGCGTAGGCGCGGCGCGTCGGCCTCACCAGGATGGCGCGGCTGTCGGCCGGGTCCGACGTGCGCTCGACCCAGCCGACGCCTTCGAGCGCGCGGACGAAGCGGCCGACCGTCACCTCCGACAGGCCCATCAGGCTCGCCAGCTGGCGGGCGGTCAGCGGCGCGCGCTCCTGGAACAGGTGGATGAGCACGCCGAGCTGCGCCGGCGTCACGTCCTGGAGCCCCGACTCGACCAGCAGGTCGGCGACCTTGCGCTCGAGCTCGCGGTGGATCCGCGAGAGGTTGAGGTACGCCTCGCTCTGCAGCCGCCGCAGGCGCAGCTCGGACCCGGTCGTCGCCATCGACCGCGCTTTCTACCAGAGCCGCGGCGCCGCAGGCCGCGCGTCCGAACGTCATCGCCGCGGCGCCCCTGCTGACAAAATGTCACGCGTGCGCGTCTGCCCGCGTGTGGCAAGCCGCGCCGGCGCAAACTCCCGCGAGGTCCACGGCTGTGGCATCCTGGTTGCACAGCCGTCGAGCGCTGCTTCCGCCTATGCATCCGCACGACCTCTCGCGTCCTGCTGCTCTCCTCCTCGCCGGCCTGTGCGCCCTCACCCCCCTGCAGGAGGCCGGCGCCCAGACCCCGCCCTCCGGCGGCACCGGCGGCACCGACGGCGCGTCGAAATTTCCCCCGGCCGACGCCTTCACGATCCAGTACTGGCTCACCGACGAAAAGGGCAAGTTCGTCCGGCCGATGACGGACAAGTTCGTCAAGCAGTACTACAACAAGGCGCGCTGCGAGTGCGGGCACAAGATCGGCCTCGTCATCCGCCTCAAAAAAGGCGGCACCGGCTACGACACGACCCAGTTTCTCAACAGCTACGTCGGCACCCAATGCGCCACCGCCGAGACGCAGCTCGCCGGCCAGTTCCGCAGATGCGCGCAGTTCAGCTCGGAGCTGGTGCCAGTCTACCAGAGCGGCATCACCACCAACTTTCACCCGATCTGGCTGACGCAGGGCGTCTCGCCGAACAGCGACTCGCGGCTCCCCGATGAGGCCATCACCTCCGGCTCGTGCGAAGCCAACGTCGGCCAGGGCGGCATCTGGATGTGCGCGCCGAACATGAACACGCAGAACGGCTGCCAGGCCGACGAGTTCTTCATCCAGGGCTCGCAGAACCTCAACACGACCGACAAGGCCGGCGGCATCGCATTCGACTTCACCCCCCCGCTGCTCGAGGTCACCGACTTCACGGCACAGCCGGGCGACGGCGCCGTCGTCCTCACCTGGAACACCGCGACGTCGGGCGACATCCAGGGCTTCCGCGTGCTGTGCGAGGACGCCGAGACCGGACAGCCCGTGCCCAACAAGACGCAGCCGCGCCCCGGCCTGCTCGACCTCCCCAACGGCACGTTCTTCTATTCCAAGAACACCATCTGCCCGAACGGCCCCTTCTCGACGTTCAACCAGGGCGAGGACAACCCGCTCGGCACCACCAGCGACGGCGACGGCGTCGACACCGACGGCACCGACACCGGCGGCCTCGACACCGGCGGTGACACCGCCGGTGACACCGGCGCCGACACGCCGAACACTCAGTGCGGCAACAGCATCGTCGAGGTCGGCGAGGAGTGCGACGACGGCGAGAACAACCTCGACACCGGCGCCTGCCGCGGCGACTGCACCCGCGCCCGTTGCGGCGACGGCTCGGTCCAGACCGACGTCGAGCAATGCGACGACGGCAACGCCGTCGACAACGACGGCTGCACCAACGCCTGCACCACTCCGACCTGCGGCGACGGCATCGTCAATGGCGATGACGATTGCGACTGGGGCGCGCGCAACGGCGCCGACGACGCGTACTGCAGCGACACGTGCAAGGCCAAGGGTTGCGTCGGCGAATGCACCTGCGGCGACGGCATGCCCGAGGGGAATGGTTGCGACGAGGGAGTCGCCCTCTCGGACCATTCGTTCTGCACCACGAATTGCCTGTTCGCCGAGTGCGGCGACGGCCTCGTGTTCAGCGACGGCGACCCCGACGAGATCGAGGAGTGCGACGACGGCAACGACGTCGACAACGACGGCTGCAGGAACGACTGCACCCTGCCCTTCTGCGGCGACGGCGTCGTCCAGGACGGCGAGGAGTGCGACGACCCCATGGGCAACGCCGACGACGGCGCCTGCCTGACGAACTGCCGCGAGCCCGCCTGCGGCGACGGCGCGACGCAGGCCGGGGAGGAGTGCGACGACGGCGTCAACAACGGCGGCACCTCGCCCTGCAGCGAGGACTGCACGCTCAACGCCAGCCAGGGCATGCTCGAGCTCGACTGGGACTACGTCTGCTCCGGCCACCTCGCGCTCGGCAGCAAGAGCGTGCGGATCAACGGCCTCGAGAACGGCAAGGAGTACAACTTCATGCTCGTGCCGTACGACCTGTTCGGCAACCCTGCGCCGCTCAAGACGATCGTCCGCGGGATCCCCGTCGCCACCAACGACCTGTGGGAGCAGTGCGAGATCGACGGCGGGATCTGCGGCGCCTCCGGCTTCTGCAACGTCAGCGACGACGACTCGAACGGCCTGGCCCTCTTCACCGCCCTCGCGGCCCTCGGCCTCGGCGGCCTCGGCGTCGCCAACCGCAGAAGGAACCGCGCGTGATCGCCCTCGCCTTGCTCCTCGCGGCCGCACCCGCAGCGGCCGAGTCATCTGTCTCTACGGACAGCAACGCGTCCACGCCGCCCGCGGAGACCGTCGTCACCGTCCCCCCCGCACCTGGCTCCGAGGCCAGCTCGTCCGGCGGCACCACCACCGGTGCCGGCGGCACCACCACCACCACGCAGACCCGCCAGGGCGAGCTGCTCGGCCCGCCTTACGGCTCGCGCGTCGGCGAGAAGCGCGAGGGCGAGGTCTGGCGCCCGATCGACGCCCCGACCTACGAGAAGCAGCCGGTCCCGAGCGAGTCGGCGGTCGTCGGCCAGTCCAACCCCGACCTCGCCGACACCCTCAAGAAGAAGAAGGAGCCGCTCTCGCCGGCCAGCAAGCAGCGGTTCGCGCTCGAGGTCAAGATGGGCCCCTACCTGGCCGAGGTCGACCGCAGCTGGAACGGCTCCGGCTTCGGCCCCTACGCCAAGGTGTTCGGCGAGACCGACTCCAAGACGGGCGAGACCATCGGTGCGCCGAAGAAGAGCGTCTACGGCGCGATCGCCTTTGAGTGGCAGATCACGCAGAAGCTGGCGGGGCCGATCGGCATCGGCGTGCAGTGGAGCATGGCCCGCGACAAGGCCCTCGCCCCGCTGGCCGACGGGCCCGACGAGGACGGCAACTTCCGGAGTGCCGCCGACACCGTCCGCTTCACGGTCATGCCGATCGCCCTGCAGGCCGTCTATCGCTTCGAGCTGCTGGCCGACAAGGTCCGCTGGGCCCCGTTCGTCCCCTACGTCAAGGCCGGCGTCGCCTACGGCTTCTGGTGGACCAAGAACGGCAACGGCAACATCGCCGTGATCAAGGACGGCGAGGGCAAGGTCGTCGACCGCGGCCGCGGCGGCGTGTGGGGCTACCAGCTCAACCTCGGCATGATGCTGCGCCTCGACTTCCTCGACCCCGACACCGCCCGCAGCTTCGACCGCCGCTCCGGCATCAATCACACCTACATCGTCGGCGAGTGGCAGATGACCCGCCTCGCCAACTTCGGCCGCAAGGACTCCATGAACCTCGGCGACAGCACCTGGCTCCTCGGCCTGGCGGCCGAGTTCTGAGGCATGTCGCAAAGAGCATGTCCGTGCGGACATGCTCATTCGGACCGCTCACGCCCGCGCCGCCGCGACGGCGCCGAGGAACCCCAGCAGCCGGTCGGCGTGGCGGTCGAACGTGAACTCGTGGCGGTGGCGCCACACCTGCTCGCGCACCCGCTGCATGGCCGTCGCGTCGCGCAGGCGCGCCCCCAGCTCGGCCATGTCGGAGGCGAACACGCTGATCCCGAGCTGCCGGCCCAGGCTCTGGGTGGCGACGCGCGCGCCGTCGTTGTCGCGCTGGATCATCGGCAGGCCGGCCGCCGCGAGGGTCGCCGCCCGGGCCGGGATGTTGAGGTCGTCCCAGTCGGCGCGGCGCAGGTCGCCCTGGTTGCCGCTGGCGAAGAAGTGCAGCCAGCCGGCGTCGTAGCGCGAGAACTCCTCGACCCACCGCCGCTGGTCGACGTGCCCGTGCAGATGCAAGTGGTCCGGCGCCAGCTCGCGCGCCCGGTCGATCCACCCGCCCCACTGGCCGTGGGTGAATTCGCCGTAGAAGTGGAGATGGACGCCCTCGCCGGCCAGCGCGGCGACGTCGTGCGGGTGCAGGCCGATCGGCCGGCCGGGCACCACCGTGTGCACCTCCCCGTCCTGCTGCGACAGCCGGGGCGCGCGCGCGTCGACGAACCACTCGCGCTTCGGCAGGTCGCCGTCGAGCACCAGCGAGGGGATCGCCGCCGCCGCGGCCGGCAGCACGCCGGCGAACCAGTCGCGCATCTCGGCGCTCGAGTACACGAGCCCGTCGGCGCGCGTGTGCAGCTCGACCAGCGCCTGCCAGCTGCCCTTCTCGCGGCAGATGAACGGCCCCTCCTTGAAGTGCCACACGAACGGCACGCCGGTGTTCGCCGCCAGGACCTCGCGCGCGAACGGGACCGCCTGCCAGTTGAGCAGCGCGTAGACGACGTCGGGCCGCAGCTCGCGGATCGCCCGCCGCCAGTCGGCGCGCGGCAGGTCGTGGACGTGGCCGAACGGCAGCGGCCCGACCGTGTTGTACCAGTACGGCTCGGGCATCCACAGCCCGTACAGCGCGTGGCCGCGCTCCTCGAGCGCGAGCACGCGGTCGGCGTTGTACGCCAGCTCGCCGACCAGCAGGATCTTCAGGCCGCCGGCCGCCCGCGGCGTCGCCGGCCGCTCGCGGAAGCGCCGGTAGTGTTCGACCTCGTCGATCTCGTTGCCGACGCTGCTGTGAAAGCGCAGCGGGTGCTCCACCGCGAAGCGCTGGCGGTACGCGTTGATGCCCCCGACCGGCTCGCGCACGACCTTGTGCAATTGGTCGGGGTGGTCGACCCATTCGCAGGTGACGCGCCCGCTGGCCACCGCGCGGCCGTCTCGCAGCAATCGATCCCACAGCATGCGCCCGAGGTCGTCGGTGACGAGCTCGCCGCGCCCGAGCCAGCGGGCCGCGGTGCGGCGGTGCATCACCTGCACGAGCTGGAGCGAGTGACCCGCGATCACGCCCTCGGCCACGCGATTGTAGTGATGCCGCACCCCCGAATAGGCCATCACCGCCCCGGGGTCGGCGTCGAGCAGCGCCGCCAGCGATTCCAGGTGGTCCGGATAGAACTTGTCGTCCGCCGGCAGGTAGGCGATCCGCGGCGCGCGGGCCCGGTCCAGGGCCACGTTCAGCGCCGCGCCGAGCCCGACGTTGGCCGCGAGCCGTTCGTAGCGGATCCGCGGGTCGGCGAGGTACGGAGCGACCACGGCGGCCGTGTCGTCGGCCGAGCCGTCGTCGACGATCACGAGCTCCCAGTCGGCGAGCGACTGGCCCAGCAGGCTGCCGATCGCGCCGGCGATGAACGCCGCGTGCTCGTAGGTCGGCATCAGCACGGAGATCCGCGGCGAGCCTTCGTCGTCGTGTGGGGTCATACGATTCCTCGGGCTGCCACGGTCCCCGGTTTCGCGGACTCATAGCACCCGCGCCCGCGCCGTCAAGCCGACGACGGGGCGCTGGCGGGCCCTGCGATGGCGCAGGCTCAGGGCGACAGCAAGAAGCCGCCGCCGGCGGTCGTCCGGATCAGCGCGGCGATGGTCGCCCGCGGGTCCGGGTCGAGCGCGAGGCGGTAGCCCGGCTTGCGCATCGCCGCCGGCAACAGCGGCTTCAGCAGGCTGTTCAGCTGCTGCTCGCCCTCCGCCACGATCTTGCCGCGGAGCAGCCCGGCGAGCACGCCGTCGCGCTCGAGGTCGAAGTGGAAGCTCGCGTCCTCGAAGCTGTAGCGCAGGCCGCTGAACGTGTAGTCGAACACCGACGCGCCGTCGATCACGAGCGGCGGGTCGACGGTGACGAGCAGGCCGTGCTCGTCGAGGCGGACCACCAGCGAGGTGTCCGGCCGGAGCAACACCCGCGCCAGCTTCGAGTCGTACAGCACGCGTCGGCCGTCCTCCTCGACCGGGAAGCGGTCGAGCACCGCCGCCACCGCCGAGAACTCCGGCTGGGCCGCGGCCGGCTCGTAGGCGACGAGCGCCCGCTGCAGCACCGCGGCGACCAGCGTGTTCTCGAGCCGCCCGAACTCGTCGATCTCGACGTCGCCGGTCTCGAGGTGATAGCGGGCGCGGTGGAATTCGAAGCGCTGCCGCAGGTCGGGCACGTCGATCTGCAGGTGGCGCTCGCTCTCGATCCGGATCTCCCGCCGGTCGGCCGCCAGCCGCACCACGTCGCCGGGCGCCACGTGCACGAACGCCACCGCGTGCCCGCCCGGGAGCTGGGCCTGCAGCGCCGTGATGCGCTCCGGGTCGCGCTCGGGCACCGGCGGCAGCGGCAGCAGCCGGACGCCCAGCCGCTGCGCCCACGCGGGCGTGCGCGGCAGCACGAACAAACGGATCAGGTCCGACAGCATCGCCTCGGTGCGCGGGCTGACCGCCTCGGCCTCCTGATACACGCTCTCGCGCAGCCCGCCGACCCGCAGCCCGACCGCGGCGTCGTCGAAGCGGTACGTGAGCTCGAACAGCGTGAACTCGGGCAACCACGCCAGCGCCTCGCCGCCGAGGGTCACGCCCAGCGGCGCGCGCACCGACAGGCCGACGCTGTCGACCGCGACCTCGATCGCGCCCTCGACCGGCGTGCACAGCTCGACCGGGCCGATCGCCAGCAGCACGTCGAGCCCGGCCGCCGACGAGCGCCGCGTCGGCCAGAACCACGGCAGCGCCCGCGCGAACAGCCCGCGCACCACGTGGCTGAACAGCTGCTCGTCCAGCTCCCCGGCCTGCGGCAGGCTCGTGAGCGCGACGGTGAACGGGAGGAACGTGACCTCCGCGGCGCGCACGTCGATCTGCAGCTCGAGCTCCGGCAGGCGCAGCAAGAAGCCCTGCCCGAAGTCGAAGCGCGCGCCGTCGCGGCGCAGCACCAGCGCCAGCGGGTGCGTCGGGTCGACGTGCAGCCGCAGCGGGCCCAGCACCGGCAGCTCGGGCGCGGCCACCGGGGCCCCGTCGAGCTCCGGCGGCGCCGGCGGGGGCGGCCACGGCTGCGGCAGGCCGAGCCGCCGCCCGAGCGCGTGCAGCACCAGCTTGGGCGTGAAGCGCTCGTGCAGCCGCCGCACCACCGCGTGCAGCAGCGGCCCCGCCGCCGGCCGGGCGCCGATCTCGATGTGCTCGCCCTCCGGCCGCCAGCGCAGCGACTCGACCGCGAAGTCGCCGACCAGCGACTCGCCGACCGGGCTCACCTGCACCGGCGCCGTGGCCCCCGCGACCAGCGCCCCCGGGATGCGCGCGAACGTCAGGTTCGCGCCGGGCGGCAGCGTCACCTCGACCGTCAGCCCCAGCAGCTCGCCGACGCTGCCCTCGAGGACATGTCCCAAACGCCACGTCTCCTGCGGGTCGGCGTCGGGCCACAGCGGCACCGCTCGCCGCAGCGCCGGGATCACGAACTGCTCGACGCACAGGCCCGCGAGCGCGACCAGCCAGTCGCCCGGCGGCGCCGAGGCGTCGATCTCGACCGCCCGCCGCTGCAGGCAGTGCCTGGCCCCGCGGAGCTCGAGCGCGAGCCCGAGCTCCGGCGCCGCCAGCAGCAACCCGCGCTCGCTGCGGACCGCCAGCTCGGCCGGTCCCAGCGAAGTGGTCAGGGTGTCCTGCGGATCCATCCGCAGCTGCAGCGCCCCGATCACCGGCAGGTTCAACGAGATCAATTCGAGCGAGCGCGTCGCCAGCTGCTGCTCGTCGAGCTCGACCGCCGCGCCCGGGCGCACGCCGAGGCCCGCCGGCACGTGCGGCGCCGCGCGCACGCGAGCGATCGCCGACAGCACCGCCTGACCGAAAGCGCCGAGGCCGGGTTCGCCGTCGACCTCGAGCGCGCCGTCGTCCCAGCGGTAGACGAGCCGCTGCAGCCGCGCGGGCGGCAGGTACGACAGCCCGCCGAACAGCACCCCGAGGCCTCCCGGCGCCGTCAACACCAGCGCCTCCTCCGTGTGACGCAACTCGACGGCGCTGCCGGCCTCGGTGCTCAGCACCAGCTCGCGCGCGTCGCCGAGGCCCTGCCGCCACAGCACGCCCGCCTCGTGACCGATCAGGGGCGGCACGATCGACCGCTCGCGCAGCCACTGCAGCGGCACGCGCGGCTGCACGTGGCGGTCGGACCCGTGGCGCAGCAGCTCCTCGAGGAACGGCCCGGCCGGCGGCGAGGTGCCGACGTCGAGCGAGAGCCCGTCGTGGCGATCGACGCGCGCGCGCAGCTGCTTCACGCGCAGCTCCGCCAGCTCGGGGAACTGATCGAAGTAGACGTAGATCCCCTGCGGCGCCTCGAGCTGCCACACGTCGTCGGTCCGCCGCAGCACGACGTCGCCGCCGCGATCGGTACACAGCGCCACGGAGCTGAACGGCCCGAGCGGGATCCTCGCTATCACCCGCGTCGCCGCCGGCACGTCGTCGGCGCTGAGCTTCAGCGTCGCCAGCCCCGCCGCCACCGCCGCCTTCACGCCCGAGAACAGGCTCGCGGCCCCGCCGGTCGCCTCGCGCGCCTGCGCGTGCGGGCCGGCCTTCAGCGACCGGCGCACGGCCTCGAGCTCCTCGTCGGGCCCCGGCCGCTCGCCCGGGCGCAGGCGCGCGAGCAGCTGCTGCAGGTTCGCCCGCCGCCCCGGGTCCGCGAACAGGTCGTAGCCGGGCTCGCGCATGGCCGCCGGCAGCCGGCGCCGCAGCCAGCGCGTGGCTGTCCTCGCGGCCAGGCGCAGCAGGGCCGCGCGCACCGGCCCGCCCGGCTCGCTCGTCAGCTCGACGGTCGCGGTGGCGAACACGTAGCGGGCCTTGACGATGCCGAAGCGCAGCCCGCCGACGCGGATCAGCAGCGGCCGCGCGACGCTCAGCTCGAGCGCGTCGCCCCGCAGCTCGAGCGCCAGCAGGGCGTCCGGGTCCACCGTGATCCCGGCCGCCGGGAACCGCGAGCGCAGCGGGATCTCCCGCGCGTTCTTCGAGCCCGCCCCGTACAGCCGGGTCAGCCCGGTCTCGAGCGCGCTCTCTCCCGGCTCCCAGCCGATCGTGTGGCGCAGGACGCTGCACAGCGCGACGGTCAGCACCCGGTCGAACAACGGCCCCAGCGCCTCGCTGTCGGTCTCGACCACCCCGTCGACGAAGTCGACGTACACGCGCTGCAGCTCGGCCCCGAACAGCTCGGCCGGCTGCAGCTCGAGGCCGCTGCCGAATTGCAGCTCGACGCCCGTCGAGTCGATCTCGAGGCGGACCGGGGCGGCGAGGCCCAGGCTGATCGACGCGTCGCCGACGACCGGGATCGCCGTGCGCCCGAGATCCTCACGCGGCTGCGGGCTCGTCACGGGCACCGCAAAGGGACGATGTTCGTGGACCGACTGTGGCTGCGGCATGCCTGCTGTGTACTCGGCAACCGCCGTCACGCTCGCCGCGACCCGCACGCCCGCGCCGACCGGCCGTCCGCGCCCGCCCCCGGCGACACGCGTCCGGCGGGCCCGAGCGTCGCCGCCGACGCGGCGCAGGGGCCTCCGTGGCGTCGGCCCGGGACATCCGCCATCCCTCCGTCGCGGCGTCCGGCGCAGAACTCGCCGCTGCCTCCGGCCACACCGCGGAGTTCGCGCAGCGAGCGAGCGGCGACGGAGAGCCCGCCTCCTCCGAACCGACATGTCCATCCGACCATGCCTCATCGAGCATGCGCGAGAGCACATGCTCCTTCAGCCATGTCCTCGGGAGCATGCCCGAAAGGTCAGCGGTAGACGTGCCCCTGGCCCTGCAGCGCGTCCTCGATGCGCGTCAGCTCGCGCAGGATCGCCTCGATGCGCTGGTCCATCGGCGGCCGCCCCGGCGCCTTGAGGTGGGCGCGCTCGAACGCCCCGTTCTCGGCCTCCATCGCCCCGCGGATCGCCCCCGCGCCGGCGCCGAGCTGCTCGAGCTCCTGGCGCTCGTGCGGCTGCAGGCCGTCGATCATCGCCAGCCACAGCCCGACCTCGCGGCTGGTGTCGAGCAGCACCGCGTCGAACGCCTCGATGTCCTCGTCCGTGCGCACCAGGTCGGCCGCCAGCTGGTCGCGCACCGCCTGCAGCGGCGACTCGAGCCAGATCCGCAGCGTCCGCGTCTCGCGGGCCACGCGGGCCAGCGTGTCGCTCAGGTGGGCCAGCTGCAGCGGCTTGTCCTGGCCCGACTCGAGGTAGCGGCGTGCCGCCTCGTCGGCGCGGCGCAGGCGGACGAACCCGTAGCCGACCACCAGCACCGTCACGGCGGCGATGAACAGCGCTTCCATGTCACTCGGCGGCGCCGTCCAGGTCGGCGAGGGCGGGCGGGCGCAGCTTCTCGACGCGCACGGCGCTGAACTTGAACTCGGGGATCTTGCCGAACGGATCGAGCGCGTCGGAGGTCAGCACGTTGGCGGCCGCCTCGCGCCAGCAGAACGGGATGAAGATCGACCCCAGGCCGGGCGCCTCGCTCCCGCGCACCTTGAGGGTGATGCTGCCGCGCCGGCTCGTCACCGCGATCTCGTCGCCGTCGCACAGGCCCAGCGCCTCCATGTCGCTCGGCCGCATGTCGGCGTACGGCTCGCTCTCGATCGTCTCGAGCGCCGACGCGCGCCGCGTCATCGTCCCGGTGTGCCAGTGCTCGAGCAGGCGGCCGGTCGTCAGCACGAACGGGAACTCGGGGCTCGGCAGCTCGTGGGGCGGCGCGAACTCGGCCGGCACGAACTTGCCGCGGCCGCCGGGGAATTCGCGCTCGAACAGCACGACCTGGCCGTCCTCGTGCTCGGGGTCGGCGCACGGCCACAGCTTGCCCTCCAGCCCGAGTGTCTCGTAGGACAGCCCGCGGTAGCTCTCGGTCAGCCCGGCGAACTCGGCGAACACGTCCTCGATGCGCGTGAACTCGAAGCCCGGCACGCCCATGCGCCTGGCGATCTCGCACATGATGTCCCAGTCGAGCCGCGCCGCGCCGGGCATCTTCAGCACCGGGCGGCCGATCTGCACCCGGCGGTCGGTGTTGGTGTACGTGCCCGTCTTCTCGAAGAAGCTCGAGGCCGGCAGCACCACGTCGGCGAACTCCGCCGTCTCGGTGAGGAAGATGTCCTGCACCACCAGGAACTCGAGCGCCGCCAGGGCCTTGCGCACCTTCTCGGTGTTCGGGTCGCTGACGAACGGGTTCTCGCCCTGCACGTACATCCCGCGGATCTCGTGCTTGAGGGCCGCGCGCATGATCTCGACCACCGTCAGCCCCGGCTGCGGGTCGAGCGTCGTCCCCCACGCCGCCTCGAAGCGCCCGCGGACCGCCGGGTCCTTCACCGATTGATAGTCGGGGAACACCATCGGGATCAGCCCCGCGTCGCTCGCCCCTTGCACGTTGTTCTGCCCGCGCAGCGGGTGCAGCCCGGTGCCCGGGCGACCGACCTGTCCCGTGAGCAAGACCAGCGAGATCAGGCAGCGCGCGTTGTCGGTGCCGTGCACGTGCTGGCTGACGCCCATGCCCCAGAAGCAGATCGCCGCGCGCGCCGAGCCCCACGTCACCGCCACGTCGACGATCTCCTGCTCGTCGAGCCCGCACAGCTGCGCGGCCACCCGCGGCGGGTAGTGCTCGACCGTCGCCTTCAGCCGCTCGAAGCCCTCGGTGCGCTCGGCCACGAAATGGCGGTCGTACAGCCCGCGGCGGATGATCTCGTGCAGCACCCCGTTGAAGAACGCGACGTCGCTGCCGGGGCGGATCCGGACGTAGCGGTGGGCGAAGTCGGCGAGCTGCGGGCGGTGCGGATCGATCACCAGCAGCTTGCAGCCGCGCTTGGCGGCCTGCTTGAAGAAGGTCGCCGCGACCGGGTGGTTGCTGGTCGCGTTGGTGCCGACGAGCATGGCGACGTCGCTGTTCTCGATGTCGCGGAAGGTCGTCGACACCGCGCCCGAGCCGATCGTCTCCATCAACGCCGCCACCGACGAGGCGTGGCACAGGCGCGTGCAGTGGTCGACGTTGTTCGAGCCGAAGCCGACGCGCACCAGCTTCTGGAACAGGTACGCCTCCTCGTTGCTGCCCTTGGCCGAGCCGAACCCCGCCAGCGCGCGCGACCCGTGGCGCTCGCGGATCTCGAGCAGCCGCTTCGCCACCAGGTCGAGCGCCTCGTCCCAGCTGGCCTCGCGGAAGTGCGGCATCACCTCGGCGTAGTCGACCAGTCCGCCCGGGCGCCTGCCCTCGCGCACCCGCAGCGCGCTCGACAGCGGCCCCTTCGGGTAGCTGCCCTCGCGCCGGATCAGCGGCTGCGTCAGCCGCTGCGGGTGCGTCGCGTAGTCGAAGCCGTAGCGGCCCTTGACGCACAGCCTGCGGTCCGACACCCGGCTGTCGCGCCCGTCGATCCACACCACCTTGTTGTGCTGCTCGTCGACGTGGGCGGTCACGCTGCAGCCGACCCCGCAGTACGGGCACAGCGTCGGCACCTGCTTCAGCGCCGCCGGCGGCGGCGTCGGCTCGGGCGCCGGCGCCGGGGCCAGCGGCAACGGCTTGCCGCGGCGCTTCGGCGCCAGCGGCTTGTTGACCAGCGCGTCGGTCGGGCACGCGTCCATGCACTCGCCGCACGACACGCACGACGAGCTGCCCATCGGCAGGTCGAGGTCGAACGCGATCTTGGCGCGGTAGCCCTTGCCCGAGCGCGTGATCACCTCGTTGCTCTGGACCTCGTCGCACGCCCGCACGCAGCGGTCGCACAGGATGCACGCCTGGTGGTCGACCCCGATCACCGGCGACGACGGGTCCAGCGGCCGACCTGTCCCTCGAGGCAGGCCCAGCGGACCGCGCTCCCCGGCCCCGTCCAGCCCGTAGCGCCGCCCCAGCGCCGCCAGGGCGCTGCCCTCCGGGCGCGTCTGCGAGGCCTGCTGCGGCTGGTCCGCCAGCAGCAGCGCCGTCAGCACCTTGCGGTGGGCGTCGATCGCCGGGCCGCTGGCGGTGACCGTCATCCCCGGCTCGCACGGGCGCACGCAGCTGGCCGCGAGCACGCGCCCGCCGACGTCGACCACGCACATCCGGCACACGCCGACCGGGCGGTAGCGCGGGTCGTGGCACAGCACCGGGATCTCGATCCCTGCGGCGCGCGCCGCCTCCCAGATCGTCGTCCCCGCCGCGACGCGCACGGCGACGCCGTCGATGGTGAGCTCCACCTCGGAGGGACCTGCGGACATCGTCACCGCATCATAGCGCCGAGCCCGGGCCCCCGAGGGCCGTGCGACGAGATCGCGGCCGTGACCGCGCGCGCCCCCCTCACGCACGACGCGCCGTGCTTTCGGCCACATCGCGGGCGGTGTATCCTCCGCCACCGTGGCAAGGTCCCAGAAATTCCGCTGCCTCGTCTGCGAGCACATCTACGACCCCGCCCTCGGCGATCCCGACAGTGGCATCGCCCCCGGGACGGCGTTCGAGGACATCCCCGAGGACTGGATGTGCCCCGACTGCGGCGCGACCAAGGCCGACTTCGAGCCGATGGAGGGCTGATCGGCGTCCGCTGCGGCCCGTCGCGGGCCTGGCCTTTCGGACCTGTCCGGATGAGCTCGCCGGCGGCGGCGGACCCGACCGTCATCCCCTCGTTCAGGCGCGCCCCGGGGCGCATTGGTTGGCGTTCGTGACAGCCAGGGCGCCAGCTGCGCGCGGCCGCGCAGGCACATGGGTCCACGTTACCCCAGGCCTCGCGGACGGCCGTCGTTCGCCCGCCTGCGCCGCTTTCACGCCGGGCTCTCAGCCCCCAACGCGGCGCACTGTGCTCCGAGTTTGCTCTGGACGGGGAACCGTAAACCCTGCACCCTGGAGGGCGTGACGACACGTGCTCCACGGGTCTTGGTTGTTGAGGACGACGCGGCGACGGCCAGGGTGGTCAAGGGCGCGCTGACCGAGGCCGGGTTCGTCGTCGAGACCCTGGACAAGGGGTTCCTCCTGGTCGCGGTCGTCATGCGGTTCCAGCCGGACATGGTGGTGCTCGACCTCAACCTCCCGGACATGCGCGGCGACACGGCCATGAAGATGGTCCGCCGGGCCACCAACGTCGGCGGCAAGACCCTCCCGGTGGTCATCCTGAGCGGCATGCCGATCGAGCAGCTGATGGAGATCCAGGGGCACCTCGGGGCGGTCGGCTGCATCCAGAAGCCGGCCTCGCTCGACACCATCGTCGACCGCCTGTGCCAGCTGCTGTCCTGGCCGCGCAAGGATCGCAAGCCCGAAGCGGCCTCCTGACCGGCCGGCCGGCCCGAGAGACATGTCCGATCGGGCATGTCCGCCTTGCCATGTCCGGAGAGACAGGCCCGAGAGAGCGGGGCGCGCGTCCGGAGGCGCGGGGCCGTGGAGAGCTGGGTGCAGGCGGGCACGGAGCGGCGGAGCGGGTCCCTCGCGACGGCGGGGCCCTCCCAGGCAACGTGCTCGGCGCCCTTGGGCTTCGATGATGAGCTGTCGTTGAGGACAGGTTCGTTCGTGCCTCGCGGACGATGGCGCCTGCGCGGTTGCCTGCGGTCCCTCCCGCCTGCGTCCCACTCCGCCGCTCCGTGCCCGCCGCGAAGAGCGTCGCCGGCCCCGCTTGTCGCCGTGCGGAGAAGCTCACCGAGCGACGACGGGCGGCGAGTTCGCGCCGACGATGCGGGCCAGTCGCGAAGAGCGTCGCCGGCCCCGCTTGTCGCGGGGCGGAAAGTGATCGCCCGGCTCGGCGCCGTTGGCGAGGCTCACCTCAGAGTTGCTCGATCTGCAGACTGAGCTCGGCAGGCTCGCCGACCCGGCGGCCGAATTCGACGTAGTAGCGGCCCGGCGTGAGCTCGTGCGCTTCCGACGTGCCGGGGAAGATCGGCAACTCGAAGCTGTCCCAGCACGAGCCGCACCTGGCGACGCGAAGGTAGGACCAGTCCGTCGAGGCCGGCGCGGATACCCGGTAGCTGCCGGCCTCGGCGATCTCGAACGCGCGGCTCGTGAACATCAGGCCGCCCTTGTTGGGCCCGAGGACGTCGTCCCGCTCGCACGAGACGTCCGCGCCGAGGGTGAGGGTCGCGCCTTCCCATGGCTGCGGCGGCAGGTCGCACTCGAGCAGCGCGATGCGGTTGCTCCCGCTGCTGCAGTTCGGGTAGTCGGCGAAGTCGGCCATCGCCGCCTCGATCGGCTCGCCGAACACCTCGGCGAAGATCGGCGCGAACTCGTCGAATTCGGCGGTGCGCCAGGTCGAGCGCATGAACTCGACGAACAGCGCGAGGTCGTGGCGCTCGATCAGGAAGCGGACGAACCGCCCCGCCGTGTGATAGTCCATCACGTCGTCGACGTCGCCGTGGAGGACCTGCGCGAGCGGCGTCCCCGCGTTGATGGACGCGGAGCTGTCCTGGAACACCTCCGCGAGCCCCTCGTTGAACGCGGTCGGGCCCGAGAGACCGCCGAGGTTGGCGACCACGTGGGTGATCTCGTGGAAGTTGTAGCTGCTCTCGGCCATGAAGGCGTAGGGCTCCTCGTCCCACGCGCAGCCGCGAGCTCGTCGGCGGCAGTACTTGCGGATCTGGCGGAACTTGATGCGGGTGAAGCGGATGATGTCGGGCAATTCGAAGCCCATCAGCCGCGCGAGCTCCACCGCGTGACGCTCCTGGAGGACGAACGAGCCGCGACACACCGGAGCGTCGGTGGTCGTGCCGTAGTGCAGGTATTCGCCCTCCCAGATCGGCTCGGGGAGGGCGGGCTGGCACGCGACGAGGGCGGCGACGAGGAGCGAGGGTCGAGACACGCGCGGTCGCATGAGCGCCTTCGAGGTTACAAGGTTCAGGCCGTCCGTGCGGCGCCGGCGCAACCGCACGAAGTCTTCGCCGGTCTCGACCGGGCCGAGCTCTCGGTCACAGCATCGGCCTGCCGGGCGCCCAGGCGCGCCGGTGAAGCGGCCGTCGTGCCGTCGGCCCGCTCACGCCCGACGTTCGGCACGGAATATCTCGCGAGGGGCCTCGACCTCACGCCCTTATCCGCCAGTGGTCGGCCTTGACCGGGCGCGATTCGCCGCGTCTCCCTGGCGCTCGAGGCCAGCCGCGCCTCTGTCGCCGGGGTCCCCGACCGCGTCGGCGCACACCGGCCACGCTGCTCACGGGCCGTCCACCTGTCCGCAAGACCATCTTCTGCGCGGCCTCGACCGCGTCGGCGCACACCGGCCCGCCTCCGCGCAGGGCTCGCCTCGGCGTAGCATCGCCGGATGTCGGCCTGCGCCCGCGCGATCACTGTCCTGGCGCTGTTCTGCGGCTGCTTCAGCGACGGCGGCGCCGAGCTGACGCAGACTGTCGGCTCGCTCGATCCGGCGACCCAGACCAGCACGACCACGACCGGTACGACGATCACGACCGGCGAGCCGACGAGCACCGGCGAACCCGGCACCACAACAACCACCACCGGCGACGCGCTCACCGACACCACCGCGCCGCCGCTGTGCCCGGGCGAGATGCAGTGCAGCCCGGGCGAGGTCATGGACGTCGGCGACCTGTGCGACGAGTGCGGGCGCGTGCGCAGGACCTGCCAGGACGACTGCCTGTGGGGCGCCGACGAGTGCGTCGAGGACCCGAGCTCGTGCGCCTACTGGTACCTCGACGATCCGGGCCAGGGCTGGCAGCGCGTGGCCCTGCCCCAGCCGCCGCCGGAGCACGCCCCGGCCGCCCCGGCGAACGCGGCCTTCGACCTCCAGGCCCACGACCAACTCGTCATCCTGACCGCGGACACCTACCACGTGCTGCGCCACAGCGATCAGACCTGGACCGCCTCGGGCCCGCTCTCCGAGCTGTTCCCCGACCTCCCCGGCCCGCTGTTGCAGTCGTACGCGGTCTACAGCGCCGACACCGACGACTACGCCGTCTACGCCGTCGGCAACCCGCAGGCGTGGATCTACGTCCTCGAGCCCGGCAGCTGGCAGGGCCAGTTCGCCGAGGTGGGCAACTGCTGCGACTCGTTCACCCCGCTGGTCAACCCCGGCGATCCGTCGACCGTGCGCGACCTCTGGATCGACCTCGCCGCCCCGTACCCGTGGACCGGCGGCCAGTACTACGGCCCGTGCATCGACGACCTCTTCAACCTCGGCAGCTACGCCGGCTGGGTCACCGCGACCGACGTGTTCGTCCAGGACATCGGCTGGTGCTTCCAGATGGTCGCCCAGAGCCCGCTGGCCGGGTTCGCCCCGTTCACCGCCCCCGGCGCCCCGCCCGGCCAGCGGATCGGCGGCGCCGCGCTGCTCGGCGAGCGCTTCTACGTGTTCGCCGGCGAGTGACCTGCCTCTTTCGCCCTGTCCTCTTCGCCCTGTTCGTTCGCACCTGCGCGTCCGAGCATGCGTGAAAGGACAGCCCACGGCAGGCACAACAGCGCCGCCACCCCGCACAGCCCCGGCCCGGCGACGCCGAGCGCGCCCAGGCCGCTGTACAGCCAGCCCGCCGCGACGTCGCCGCCGCGGTACAGCGCGGTGTCGATCAGGTGCTTGGCCTTGTACTTGGCCTCGCGCCCGGCCTGGGTGAACAGCACCTCGCGGGCCGGCTTGGCCAGCGAGAAGTCGGCGGCGCGGCGCACGATCTGGAAGCCGATCAGCACCGCCACCACCGGCGAGGCCGCGAGGACGGCGAAGCCGACCAGCGACACGATCGGCAGCAGCGCCAGCGTCCAGCCGACCCCGAGCCTGGGGATGATGCGCCCGACCGCCAGCCCCTGCAGCGCCACGCTGATCGCGTTGACGACGAAGTCGGCGCGGGCGAACAGGGCCGTGCGCTCGCCCGGGTCGGTGATCGCCGCCTTCACGATCCGCGCCTGCTCGAAGTACGCGAACGTCGCCGTGGTCGTCAGCAGCACCACCCACAGCGAGATCCCGCGCAGCCGCGGCGAGCGGGCGATCAGCGCGAAGGCGGCCAGCGCCCCGCCGCCGATCGGCCGGGCGTCCATCGACATGGCCTCATGGACATGTTCTTGCGAACCTGTCCTGAACGACCGCATCAGCCCGCGCGCGCACACGATCGCGCCCTCGAGGAACAGCGCCGCCAGCAGGACCAGGGCCGACGCGCCGAGCTTGGGCACCAGCGCGGCGGTCAACAGCGGGCCGAGCAGCGCGCCCGCGCTGCCGCCGGCCGCGACCAGGCCGAACAGGCGCTCGCCCTGCTCGCGGCGCCACAGGTCGGCCATCAGCTCCCAGAACACCGAGACGACCAGCAGGTTGTAGACGGCCGCCCACACGAAGAACGCGCGGGCCGTCCACACCTGCGCCGACCCGTCGAGCAGCGCGAACGCGGCGACGAAGCCGAGCAGCACCAGCGCGCAGAAGCGGTACACCAGCGGCACGATGGTGCGCCGGCCGAACCGCGCCACCACCCACGAGTAGAGCGGGACCGCGGCCAGCATCACCAGGAAGGTCGCCGTGAACAGCCACGCCAGCTTGTCGGTCCCGCCGGCCACGCCCATCTCGTCGCGGATCGGCCGCAGGATGTAGAAGGAGCACAGGGCGCAGAAGATCAGCCCCGCCGACCACAGCGCCCCCGGCAGCTCCTCGCGCCGCAGCGGCGCGATCGCCCGCGCCATCTTCCACACTCGACCCTCGACCTCTGCCATCTCGGCGAGTGTAGAGGACCGCCGTTCGTCCGGACGCGCCGCGCCGCCGGCGGGCCGGTCACCGGCTCACACGCGCGGCGCGAAACCTGCTTGCGGGGCGCCGGGTCGTAGCACACCGAGCCCTGCATGAGCCTCGCACGTCGTCGCTTCCTCCGCCTCGCCGGCGGCGCCCTCGGCCTCGCCGCCTGTCGCCCCGGCCCCGTCGAACAGACCACCGCGCCCACCGCTTCGGGCGCCAGCCCGCCGGCGACCGACCCGGCGCTGCGGCCCGAGCCGATCTTGCTCGGAGGACAGGCGCAGAAGATCCTGATCCTCGGCGGCACCGCCTTCCTCGGCCCGCAGCTGGTCGAGGCGGCGCAGCGCCGCGGCCACACCGTCACCCTGTTCAACCGCGGCAAGACCCGCCCCGAGCTGTTCCCCGACGTCGAGAAGCTGCGCGGCGATCGCGACGGCGACCTCAAGGCGCTCGAGGGTCGCACGTGGGACACCGTGATCGACACCTCGGGCTACGTCCCGCGGATCGTCAAGGCCTCGGCCGAGCTGCTGGCCCCGAAGGTGCGGCAGTACGTGTTCGTGTCGACGATCTCCGTCTACGCCGACACCAGCAAGATCGGCATCGACGAGGACGCCCCGCTGGCGACCACGCCCGACCCGACGACCGAGGACATCATGCCCAACTACGGCGCGCTCAAGGCCCTGTGTGAGCAGGCGGCCGAGGCGGCCATGCCGAAGCGCACCACCGTCGTGCGGCCCGGCCTCATCGTCGGCCCCGGCGACGGCAGCGACCGCTTCACCTACTGGCCGGTCCGCGTCGCCGACGGCCGCGAGGTGCTCGCGCCCGGCGACCCGGGCACGCCGGTGCAGTTCATCGACGTCCGCGACCTCGCCGAGTTCATCATCACCGCGATCGAGGGCGGTCACGTCGGCGTCTACAACGCCACCGGCGCGCCCCTGGCGATGGGCGACCTGCTGAGCGAGAGCAAGGCCGCGCTCGCCAGCGACGCGGAGTTCACGTGGGTCGACCGCCAGTTCCTCGCCGACAACAAGGTCGAGCCGTGGAGCGACCTGCCGGTGTGGATCCCGCCCGACCCCGGCTTCGAGGGCGCCGCCACCTTCCGCATCGACCGCGCCACGGCCGCCGGCCTCAAGTTCCGCCCGCTCGCCGAGACCGTCGCCGAGACCGTCGCGTGGTGGAACACCCTGCCCGAAGCGCGGCGGGCCAAGCCCCGCGCCGGCATCACCCGCGCCCGCGAGGCCGAGCTGCTGGCCGCCTGGCACGCCGCTCATCCCGCCCCCGGCAAGGGCAAGCCGGCGAAGAAGAAGAAAGCGGCCTGATCGCGGGACAGGTGCGAAGGGGCATGCTCTCAAGAGCATGCCCCTTGCTTTATGTTCGTGACGACATGTCCCTCAAGACATACCCGAACCCACACCCGCCGGCGCGCACTCACGCGACGCGTCGGCGCCGGCGCAGCCCCGCCAGCAGCAGCAGGGGCGCGGCCTGCCAGCCGCTGCCGCCCCCGCTGGCGCACGCGCAGCCGTCGCTGCCCGCCTGCTGCCCGCCCGTCGCCGAGTCGGTGTCGCCGGTGCTGTCGGGCGCGCCGGTCGCGTCGCTCGACGTGTCGGAGCCGTCGCTGGTGGTCGGCACCGCGCCGATGCAGTCGCCCGGGTCGGCGACCCACCCGGGGAACGGCTTGTTCGTGACGCCGGAGAAGCCGATGTTGTCGATGTCCCAGCCGAACGCGCCGGTGGCGAGGTCGGTGCCGAGGCGGAAGCGGAGCCGGATCTGCTGCCCCGCGAACTGCGAGCCGAGGTCGATCTCGACCCGGTCGAGCAGCGGGTACGACGCGCTGACGCGGACGTACCCCGGCCGGTTCGACAGCGGGTTGTCGCTGCTGGCGACCGTCCCGTTGTAGCCGGGGTCGCCGTACTCGGAGATGTCGTCCCAGGTCTTGCCGTCGTCGACCGAGATCTCCACCACCCCGCCGTCCCAGGCCAGGATGTTGTTGTTCTGGTCGGCCGACGCGTCGAACGAGAACGCGTGGTCGAAGGAGATCTTCAGCGGCTGGTCGGCGGCGACGTCGAGCGGCGGCGACATCAACCACGTGTCGGTGGTGACGTCGACGTTGTCGGCGTGCCAGCCGCGCCCGCTCGACGCGTTCGGCTCGCGCCCCCACACGACCTTGCCGCCGTTGCCGCCCTCGGTCCACAGCGTGGCCTCGGCCTCGACGTCGTCGAGCGACGACGACGCCGCCATCGGGTCGCCGTTCAGCACCACCGCCAGCTCGCGCACCGTCTCGGTCTTGCAGCCGCCGGGCGTGGTCAGGGTGATCGAGAAGGTCGCCAGCTCGACGTCCGCGAGCCCCTCGGGCAGCTCGAACGGGAACTCGAGGACCGTCGACGCCCGCGGCGTCAGGGCCTCGAGCTCGATCGACGTCTCGCCGGAGAACGTCACGCTGGGGCTCTTGCTCGTGACCTTCAGGGTCGCGCCCTCGAGGTCGGCGCCGCCGAGGTTCTCGAGGTGGACGGTCAAGAGGCCCGGCTCGCCGGCGTCGACCACCCCGTCCTGGTCGCACGACATCGTCGCGTCGCCGACCGCCGCCGCCGTGATCACCCCGAGCGGCCGGACCTCGAAGTCCTCCATCACCCCGGCGAAGTTGAACGAGTCACGCGTCGGCCCGACGGCGCAGGTCCCCGCGCCGCGGCGGGCGAACGCCGCCGCCGCCGCCGCGAAGTCGCCCGGATCGGCCACCGCCATCGCCGCCAGGATCGCGTCACGCTGCTCCGTGTAGGTCGGACCGATCGGCGCCAGCATCATCCCCGTGACGACGTAGTCGCTCATCGCCCGCCGCACCTCGTCGAAGCTCTTGCGCCCCGCGGCCGCCTTGTGCATCGCCACGTAGGCCTCCCACATCATCGTCGCCCACACCTCGCCGGCGTTGTGCGACTCCGAGTTGGGCGCGCCGAACACGTCGTTGGTGGGGTGATCGGGCAGCGGCTCGCCGTCGCTGATGTGGCGGAACGTCAGCGCGTTCTTGCTGAAGTCGACCGAGTACGGGACCCGGCGGATGCCGAAGTAGTTGGTGGGATCGAAGCTGGCGTAGTTGCTGTCGGCGTAGGTGCCGTCGAGGTCGTCGTCTGGCCGAAGGGACATGTGCAAGGCGAGGAAGTCGCCCCAGCCCTCGCCCTGGCCGCGGCACTGCCAGCTCACGCACTCGACCAGGCGGTTGTGGATCATGTGGCCCCATTCGTGGGCCACGATCATGTTGTCGAGCGTGCCGTCGCGCTCCGGCGCGCTGTTGCCGACCATGTGGGCGGTCAGCGGGCCGTTCATCAACTGGGCCTTGAGCGCGTCGCCGTCGCTCTTCGACAGCCCCTGGCCGGGGATCGTCGGGTCGTCGATCGTGTGATCGGGCCCCGGCGGGTAGGCCGGCTTGTCCGGCAGGATGTCGGGGTAGATCACCCCGACCGCGCCGGCCGCCTCGACGAGGTTGGCCTTGAGCTCGAAGGCGCAGGTGCCCCGGTCGATGAGCACGATCTTGCCGGCCACGTCGTTCAGCGGCGGCTCGCAGCCGTCGGTCGGACTGCCGCCCATGCCGTCGTCGACCACCACCAGCTCGGCGGTGACGTCGTAGATCTTGGGCCCGAACGCCGCCTGTCCGACCTCGAGCTCCTGGTCCATCGGCCCGACCGTCAGCGACAGCTCGCTGGACGGCGAGCTCCACAGGAACATGTGCATGTGCGGTGATTCGCCGTCCTCGAGCGTCACCATGAACGCGTTGTCGCGCGCGCCCTGGAGCGCGCCGTCCTGGGCCAGGGCGAGCAGCGGATCGCCGTCGGCGCCGCCGCGCCCGAAATTGTCGGCCTGGGTGTTGCCCGCGGCCTCGTTGAAGCCCGAATCGTACCACCAGTCGTGCAGCCAATTGGTGGTGTAGAACAGCTGGGTGATCGAGGCCATGCCCTGCGCCTCGCCGGCGAGCGGCTCGGCCGCGAGGTCGTAGGTGTGATCGAAGACGCCGGGCGCGGTGACGGCGGCGCGGAAGTCCTGGCCGCCGAAGCCCTCCCCGCCGGCGTGGTTGACGTACGCGTCGACGTTGTTGCCGCGCGTCTCCGTGGCCCCGGCCGGCAACCACGGATCGGCGACGCCGTCGGGGTTGGTGTTGAAGCCCTCCATCGCGATCAGGTTGGCCGGCACGCCCCCGGTCGGCCCGCCCATCGGCTCGCCCAGCGGGTGCGGCGTGAAGTCCTGCATCGGCCCGTCGAACGGCCGGTGGTCGCCCTCCTCGTCGGCCCACACGCGGTACGAGAACGCGTCGCGCTGCTTGGCGTCGCGGCGGAACAGCACGCGCCCGTCGTCGGCCGCGATCACGTACACGAACGCCTGCAGCTCGCCGCCCGCGGCGGTCGCCTGGACCTCGACGCGGTGGGCCGGCACCAGCCCCGCGCCGACCGGGAAGTACACCGGCCGCACCCGCGCCGGGCGATCGACGCGCAACCCCGGCAGCGCGCCGGTCGGCGCGTACGTCACCCGGCCCGCGGCGTCGGCCGCCCGCGTCGCCACCCACCTGTCCTCGGGGACATCCACCGCGAACAGGTCGCGCAGCGCCGCCGACACGCCGGCCGGCGCGCTCACGCGAGCCGCCTGCGCGCTGCCGGGGAGCGCCGCCGGATGCGGGCTGCCCGCGACCGCGCGCAGGTTCAGGTCGCGCTTCATGAGCACCTTGACGTCGGCGTGCATCACGTCGACGCCGGCGACCGTCGGCCGCAGGATGACCACGATCCCGCCGCGCCCGGTGTCGTGCACGTGGACCCGCCGCAGCTCCGCCAGGGCCGCTCGCGGCGCCGCATACAGCCCGCGCAGCCGGGTCAGGTGGTGCCGCGCCGCCTGTTCGGGCGAGGCCCCCACCGGCGCCGACCCGGCCGCCCACACGAACGACGGCACGCCGCCCTGGCGCGACGTCACCACGACGTCGGCCGCGGCCGATTCGCCGGCGATCGTCGCCTCGCCGGCCGCCGACGCATATGCGGGCGACAGCGCGGCGGTCAGCAGATACCCGCAAGGGACGAGCCCTATCCTCGATCGATGGTGCTGCATACGGCTGCCGAGCTTAGCCAATCGACCCCCCGTGTCGAGCCGCTTCGGCGCGTCGCCGCGCGATCGCAGCGACTGTATGCGACCTGCCCGTTCGTACAGATGCTGGCCGACCCCGACGTCGCCCACGGTTACCTACGCCGACTCCACCGCACGGGCCGCGAGGGAATGGGGCCGAGCGCCGCGGAGTCACGCACACGCGGGGCGCCGCACCGCGCGGCCATGCGCTCGCGGAGAACGCGCCCGCCAGCGCGACGGAGCGGCTCGGGCGTTAGGCCGGCGGCGCCGTCGCGCGCGTGGTCGTTCTCCGGCATCATGGCTGTCATGCTTGGCTTTCCGACTTATCGCATTCTACCTGTCCTTTTGTTCATATGCGCATGTCCCTCGGAGGACACGGTCCCCACCCCGCTCGACACCGAGACCGCGGGCGGGGCCACGAGCGGCCCGACCGGCGACGGGCCGACGATGATGGGGTCCACGGGCCCCGGCTCCGTGCCGACCACCACCGAGCCCGAGGGACAGACGAGCACCGGCAGCGGGGACGGCGACGGTCCGACCACCGACGAGCCGGCCGCGGGCTGCGGTCCGCCGTGCACCGGCCACTCGACGCACCAGGCCGCCGTGGTCCTCGAGGGCAAGGGCGCCAACTTCTCCTGCGTGGAGGAGATCGACGGCACCCTGTACATCGGGGCCAACGCCGACCCGGCGGAGATCGCCAGCCTCGCCAGTCTCGTGCGCGTGAAGGGCGACGTCACGATCGCCGGCAACCTCGCCCTCACCGATTTGGTCGGCCTCGAGTGCCTGCAGGACGTCCATTCGCTGAAGCTCACCGGCATGCCGCAGCTGTCCGACCTCGGCGCGCTCGCCAGCCTGCGCACCGCCCCGCAGCTGGTGCTCGACGGCCTCGGCATCACCGCGCTGCCGCAGTTCGCCCCCGAGTTCGCCGGCCTCTCCGCGCTGACGCTGAGCAACAACCCCGCGCTGGTCGACCTCCACGCCGCCGCCACCTGGGGCGCCGGCCCCGGGCTCGAACTGGTGATCGGCAACAACGCGCTCCTGCCCGCCCTCGTCGGCCTGTCGGGCCTCCTGGCCGACAACGGCGCCAACCCGGTCGGCATCACCCTCGCCGACCTGCCGAAGTTGACCTCCCTGGCCGGGCTCGAGCCGGTCGTCGCGGCCGACCTCCACTTCGAGCGGCTGCCGCAGGTCCCCGACTTCGAGCCGCTGGGCGGCCTCACCGTCGGCGGCCAGATCAGCTTCAACCGGATGCCGGCGATCGTCGACCTCGGCGGCCTCGACAACCTCACGTCGGTCGGCACCTTCACCATCGGCGAGTGCGTCCACCTCGGCAGCGGCGGCATGGACAGCCTCAAGAGCCTCGCCGGCCTCGACAGCCTGGTCAGCGTCAACCACTTCGCGCTCGCCAACAACGACAAACTGACCTCGCTCGCGGGCGCGCCGAAGCTCGCCGAGCTCGACCGCTTCGCCGCGACCGCCAACCCGCTCCTGTCGCTGGCCGCCTACGAGGCGTTCGTCGCCGGGTTCGACCCGGCCCCCTCCGGCTGCATGGGCGACCTCGAGCGCTGCCCGTGCTTCGATCTCAACCCTGGCTGACCCCGAAGACATGCCCCATCGAGCATGTCCTATCCGACATTCCCTTTAACACATGACTCTTCGGACCTGTCTCGAACGCCCCCCTCGACCAGCAGCAGCCCGGCGGCGATCAGCTCGAGGTGGCCGTGGAAGCGGGCCATGCGGAAGTAGCCGTGGCAGGCGGCCATCAGGTCGCGCGCGGCCCACAGCGCCAGCAGCACCGCGACGGCGATCGCCGCCGCCAGCAGCGGCCGGCCCATGTCGGCGACGAGCCCGGTCCAGCGGGCGCGGTAGGTCGGCGGGGTCGCGCGCCCGCGGTCCTCGTCGGGCAAGAGGCCGAGCCACACGCCGTAGTGGATCGTCTGGGCGAAGCAGAACAGCAGCACCAGCCGCAGCGCCCACTCCGGGCCGACCCCCGGCGACAGCCGCCACACCTGGTACTCCGGGCCCATCGCGCCGCCGAACCACTGCAGCCCGCCGCTCGCGCGCACCGCCCCCAGCGCCGCGTCGCTGACCAGGAACACGCTCGCCGCGACCATCAGCGCCAGCGGCAGCCAGTGCAGCCGCGACGACCGCGGCCGCCACGCCCACCACAGCAGCACCGCGACCGCGTTGTGAAGGTGGGCGAACAGCACGTCGCCGGTCCGCCCGAGCGCCGCGAAGCCGCCGGCCAGCGCCGCGATCATCACCACCCCGAGCGCGCGCCGGCCCGGGCTCGCGCGCGCGACCGCCAGCGCCAGCGCGGCCGCGAGGAAGCCCCACAGCAGGTGCCCGCCGAGCGCCACCCACGCGAGCGGCGGCCCGGCCAGCGCGACCAGCCCGAGGCGGCGGTGATAACCTGGCCGAACGAGCATGTACCGAAGGTCAGCCACCAGGTGCGGCACGCCCCACACCAGCGGCCCGAGGATCAGCAGCCACAACGGCGCGATCAGCGTGGCCGCCAGCGCGGTGCACACCATGGTCGACCCGAGCACCGCCACCCGCAGCTCGCGCCGGCGGATCAGCGGCCGCACCACGCGACCGAGCCGGCGCAGCCACCACCGCCGCACCAGGTCGGCCGCGGCGATCGGCCCGTGGAGGAGCGTCGCCGCGGTCATGGTCGCCGTCGTCGGCGCGCCAGCAGCAGCGCCAGGATCACCAGCCACGAGCCGCCCGGCCCGCCATCGATCGCGCAGCCGCCCTTCTTCGGCGGCGGCCCCGGGGGCATGTCCACCAGCGCTCGCAGCGTCACGACCGCACGATTGCACACCGACGCCGCGCCTGGGAAGGTGCGCCCGCGCGGGCGATCGCGTACCGTCGCCCGGTGCTCGCCCCGTGGCCGCCCGGCGATCTCCTGGCCGACCCGTTCGCCGGCGCGACGCTGCTGGTGCTCGCCGGCGTCGTCGGCGGCCTGCTCAACACCCTCGCCGGCGGCGGCTCCTTCGTCATCCTGCCGCTCTTGATCGGCCTCGGCCTGTCGCCCGGGGTCGCCAACGCCACCAGCCGGATCGGCGTGCTCGCCAACGGCTCCGCCGCCGCGCTCACCTTCGCGCGCGACCGCGCCCTGCACACCGGCCTCGTCGCCCGCATGGCCGGGCCGATGTGCGCCGGGGCGCTGCTCGGCGCCTGGCTGGCCACGCGCACCAGCGACGCCGTGCTGCGCCCGGTCATCGGCGGGGTCCTGATCGCGTGGGCGCTGGTCCTGGTCTTTCGACCAGGTCGCATGTTGACCCCGCCGCCCGAGCCGCGGCCCCCCGGCGTCCCCGCGTTCGTGTTCGCCACGCTCATCGGCGTGTACGGCGGCTTCCTCCAGGCCGGCGTCGGCTTCCCGCTGATCGCCCTGTTCGTCTCGCACCTCGGCCACGACCTCCTGCGGGCCAACGCCGCCAAGGTCGCGCTGGTGTTCGTCTACACCTCGCTGGTCGTCGCCGTGTTCGCGGCCGCCGGCCAGATCGACTGGCCCCGCGCCGGCCTGCTGGCGATCGGCATGACCCTCGGCGGCTGGCTCGGCGCCCGCCTGCAGATCCGCGCCGGCGCCCCGCTGGTCCGCTGGGCCATCGTCGTCATGGTCGGGGTCAGCGGCGCTGCGCTCCTGCTCTGAAGGACAGGTCGCCACGCGGCGCGGATCCACCCCGTGCTGCCCCCGACCGCCTCGGCTATCGTCCCGCCATGCCCGTCCCGCTCGAAGCCGCCGCGGTCCTCTCGCTGTTGGGGGACCTCCCGGTCGCGCTGTACGTGATGCACGACGGGACGCTGCTGTGGTGCAACGACGAGTTCGCTCGCCTGGGCGAGTGTCCCCGGGAACAGGCCATCGGCCACAGCTTCATCGGCTTCGTCGCCCCGGAGGACCGCGCCTTCGTCATCGACCGCTACCGCCGGCGCGTCGCCGGCGAGCCCGTGCCCGACCACTACGAGTTCAGCGCGCTCGGCCGCGAGACCGGCAAACGCACGCCGATCCACATGTCCGTCACCCTCGTCCAGGCCGGCGCCGCCCGCTACAGCGTCGGCGTCGTCGTCGACCTCACCGTGCAGCGGAGCGCCGCCGCCGGGCTCGCGTCCGGCGACGCGCGCGAGCGCGGCTCCCCCACCCCGGTGCTGCGAATCGCCGCCGGCGTCCTCGTCGTCCCCCTCGTCGGCCACTACCACGCCGCCCGCATCGAGGACCTGACCCGGACCATCCTCGCCGCCATCGCGCACCAGCGGGCGCAAGCGCTGATCCTCGACGTCACCGGCCTCGTCGACGCCGACGAGCGCCTCGCCGAAGACGTCGCCCGCACCGCCGCTGCCGCCCGCCTCCTCGGCGCCCGCTGCCTGCTCGCCGGCGTGTCCCCCGCGCTCGCCCGGCTGCTCGCCTCCTCCTCCGCCGCCCTCCACACCGCCAGCGCCGCCACCCTCGAGGACGCGCTCGTGATGGTGCGCGAGCCGGGCTGATCGCCCTCATTGCTCACATGTCTCTGGCGACAGCCTCGACGAAGCCCAGTGCGCGTGATCGCCGGCGCAACCCCTCGCCACTGCGCAATCAGCGAGCCAACCGCCTGGTCTGAAAGACAGGTTGCCACCGTCGAGCCGCCGACCCCGAGGGTCCAAGGACCACACCCTCGCCGCGCCCGCGCGCCGACAATCACATGTCCTTCCGGACATATCCGCGGAGGACCGTCACCGTCGCTCGGATCGCTCCCCACAATCGCACGCACGGAGGATTCGCGCGGAGAGAATGACTCGGGCGACCTCCGAGCCGCGACGTCCCGCCGCAGGTTCATCGCAGCGGCGCGGATCCACGCCGTGCCGCTGCGGGTCCGGTCGGCTATCGTCCCGCCATGGTCGCTCCGCTGGACGCCGCCGCGGTCCTCTCGTTGTTGGGGGCCCTCCCGGTCGCACTGTACGTGATGCACGAGGGCATCCTCCTGTGGTGCAACGACAAGTTCGCCGAGATGTGCGAATGTCCGAAAGAGCAGGCTCTCGGCCGCAGCTTCGTCGGCTTCGTCGCCCCGGAGGACCGCGCCTTCGTCGTCGACCGCCACCGCCGGCGCGCCGCCGGCGAGCCCGTGCCCGACCACTACGAATTCAGCGTCTACGGGCAGGAGAGCGGCAAGCGCACGCCGATCCACATGTCCGTCACCCTCGTCCAGGCCGGCGCCACCCGCTACAGCATCGGCGTCGTCGTCGACCTCACCGAGCAGCGGAGCGTCGCCGCCGGGCTCGCGTGCGGCGGGGCGATCGAGCGCAGCACCCCCGCTCCGGTGCTGCGGGTCGCCGCCGGCGTCCTCGTCGTCCCCCTCGTCGGCCACTACCACGCCGCCCGCGTCCAGGACCTGACCCAGACCGTCCTCGCCGCGATCTCCGACCAGCGGGCGCACGCCCTGATCCTCGACGTCACCGGCCTCGTCGACGCCGACGAGCGCGTCGCCGACTACTTCGCCCGCACGGCCGCCGCCGCCCGCCTCCTCGGCGCCCGCTGCCTGCTCGCCGGCGTGTCCCCCGCGCTCGCGCAGCTGCTCGCCGCCGCCCCCGGCGCGCTCCACATGACCAGCGCCGCCACCCTCGAGGACGCGCTCCAGCTCGTGGACAGGCCCGGCTGATCGAGCTCGTCTTTCACATGCCTCCAGAGACACCCCGAGCGGGTGTCACGCCGCTCCGTCCTATGTCTCTCGAGGCAGCCACGTTCTCCGCGCGCGATTGCCACAATCTGTCTCTTGAGACATTCACGGCGACGCCGCTGGTCGCCCTCCCGTTCGCCGTGAGCGGCCCGCCGCGCTCACGGCAAGTACGATCGCACCGACCTGCCCTCGAGCACGTAGAACACCTTGTCGGGGCCGAGAGCCGCGTCGAGCGGGTGAGTCTGGCTGTCGGACTCGATCTCCCACAGCACCTCGCCCTCGGTGTCGTAGCGCGCGACCCGGGTGCGACTGATGTCCTCCTGAGAATGCCCCCACGCGACGACCACTCCCCCGAAGTTCGGTAGCGCCGCGATCCGGCCCACCGACGTGTTCCAGAGCTCCGGCGCCGGCCAGGTCTTCCACCACAGCAGGGCGCCTGTCGTATCGAACGCGGCCAGACCGGGATCGTCGGTGAACCCGGTGTTCTCGTGGCTCTCCGCCCCGGCGACCACCAGCATCCCGCCGGAGGTCACCACGATCCCCGACGGCTCCACGCGCATGTGGACCGGCGACGCCGCCTCGACCTGCCAGAGCGGCGTCCCATCCATCGCCAGCGCCTCGAGCAGCAGACGCCACGTCGGGTCGCCCGTGTGCTGCCCGGCGCCGACGACGTAGATCGTCCCCTCCGCGTCGACCGTCACCCCCTTGTAGCTCGCGTGCCACTCGGGGCCGGCCGGCGCCGCGTGCTCCCACACCAGTTCGCCGTCCGGGTCGAACACCTGCACGAACGATGGCTTGAATGTCGGACCCCAACCCGCGATGCGGCTGGTGAGCACGATGTCGCCCGCGGGCGTCAGCGCCAGATCCTCGGGGTCCGTCAAGATCGCCCCGTGCTCGCGCAACCACACGACCTCGCCCGCAGGGGACAGCCGCGCGAGCCACAGGTGACCGGTCGTCTGCGCATCGTCGAAATACGTGTGGCCCGCGACGACGATGTCGCCGTCCTCTGCCGTGGCGACCTGATCGACGTACCGGGCGAACGCCGCGTCGTGCACGAACGCCGCCCCCGCAGCCTGCCCGTCCGGCAGCGAGAACGCCTGGACGAGCGCCTCGGCCGGCGAGGACCAGTTCCTGCCGCCGAGCGCCAGCACGTGCGAAGATCCCCCGAGCACCGCCGCATCGATCGGCGTCAGACAGCGGAACAACCCGTCCTCGTCGGGCAGCTCGATCGGAGGCAGCGCCACGCCGTCGCCCACCATGCAGCCGGGCAAGCACCCGTCGCCCAGGAACACGTTGCCGTCGTCGCACTCCTCGCCGTCCTCGATTTTTCCGTTCGCGCACATCCCGACGTCCGGCCCCGTGCTCGACTCGCCGCCCGAGCTCGTCTCCGTCGCCTCGCCGGAGGACGTCGTCTCCTCGCCGGTCGTGCCGCTCGTCGTCGTCTCCTCGCCGGTGGTACCGCTCGTCGCCGTCGACTCCCCACCCGTCGTACCCGTGGGCTCGTCGACGCTCGTGGAGTCGAACGCACCGACCGACGTCGTACCCGCGCTGTCGGACCCGCTCGACGTCGTCGATGCCGGCGACGTGTCCGTGTCCTCCGAGGGCGATGGCGACGGGCACCCGGCCACGAGACAAAGCATCAGCACTGGCGACCGCGACAACCAACAAGTCATGCATGCATGGCAGCGCGCGGCGCAGCAAATGTCAACAGTCCCAACGCATCGCGCTCACAGCGCGACACATGCGCGACATCCGCTGCGATTGTCGTAACCCGACGGCCGCCTGAGTGGATGGACGACGCCGGCATCGCCAGCACCCGCAGGTCACCTCCATCGCGTTGGCGCCCGAACCACACCGACGTGCTCGCACCGATGTCCGTCGACGCCGCGCTCTGCAGCGAATCAGTGCTCGACCGCGAACGATCGGCACAGCGCGAGGGCGGCGTCGAGCTCGGCCTTCTCGAGGTAGCCGCGGGTGTGCTCGGCCGAGCACATCACGACCTGCTCGCTGTGTTCGAGGCAGATCGAGAGCCCGATCGAGGTGTCGCGCCGGACCCCGCCGATCTCGCTGGCGGACCCCGACACGCCCCCGTAGTCGTACGGGTTGCAGGGCGGCGTCACCCACTTGCCCTCGACCTCACGCTGGGGCCGCCTCGACAGAGACAGTTGTACGACGAACCCGTCGTTCGACGCGGGCGACCACGCCTGCCGGTTGTTGTCGTCACGCGTGAGCCGGTACTCGGGCGGAAGGACGAGCTTGTAGCGCACGCCCCCGATCGCGTGCGTCGTCGGTCCGCCGCCGGGGGGCGCGCTCGCGGGCGGCTCGAACGGAGCTCCGACGCGGCCGAGCACCGCCCCGAATTCCCCCTTCAGGTGCCAGAGGACGAGCTTGCCGTCCTCGATCCGGGCCCGATAGACCTCCTCGAGCCGGACACTGCCGCCCTCGAAGGTCTCCGTGAGCTGATCGCCGCTCAGCGCCCACGTGCCCTCCATCGGATCGCGCCCACGCACCCCGCTCACCAGCTGGCCGCCCGCGCGGAAGTTCCAGTACATCCCGAGCTCCTCCTTGCCGAGGCAGGTCGCCGTCGACTCCTGGTCGGTGCGGCACACCACCTCCCATTCGCCGAGGATCTCCTCGGCCAGCGGCCGCGGCGGACTCCCGCTGCAAGCGACGAGGACGAACGCGAACACAGACGCGGGGCGGATCACCCGCAAACTCTACCGCCCGCGCCCACGACCGTACAGGCGGACGCGAAGGCGCCCGCCGATTCTGGAGTCGCGCGTACACCCCGGGCGGCACCAGCGAAACCCCGGCACGACGGGTCGCCGGCCCGCGCCCGAACCTCGGCTCGCCGCATGTCCCAAGAGACAGCTCCATGCGACCGCGTGGCCGGGATCAAGCGCGCCGCGGCACCAGGCCCGCCAGCGCCGCGCGAGCCCCTACGCGGCTGCCCGACTCCGGGTACAGCGCCTCCGCCAGCGCCGCCGTCCACGCCGGCGTCGACCCGCAGCACGACCCCACCAGCTGCAGCCGGGCCGCGCGGGCCAGCGCAGCCACCTCCGTCGCAAACACCTCCGCCGTCACCGCGTGCGTCACGAAGCCGCCGGCCTCCGCCCGGCCGGTGTGCGGATAGGTCCCGAGGAGCATGTCCGTATGGCCAGCTGCGTCGACGAGCGCCGGGATCGCCGCCGCGAGGTACGCCAGGTCGGTGCAATTGATCAGCAGCGCCTGCACCGACAGTCCGCGCAGCTCTGCCACCAATTCTGCCAGCGGCTCGCCGGCGAGCATGCGCCCGTCGCCGCGGCAGACCACCGCCAGCCACACCGGCGGCCCGAGCCCGGCGGCCGCGCGCACGGCCGCCACCGCCTCGTCGACGCGGCCCATCGTCTCGACCAGCAGCAGGTCGCAGCCGGCCGCCGTCAGGGTCTCGGCCATCGCCCGGTGTTCGGGTCCGGACCGCACGCCGGGCGAGTCTTGCGGGCGGAAGCAGTCCTCGAGCGGGCTGATCGATCCGGCGATCCGCACCTCGGCCGCCGCCGTCGGATCGTCCGCGGCGAATTGGTCCCGGGCCTCGCGGGCCAGCCGCACCGCGAGTTCGGTCAGCGTCGCCGCCTCGTGCGCGCGCCCGCCGGCGGCCAGGTTGCGCGCGTGGGTGCGGAACGTGTCGGTCGTGATCACCTGCGCCCCGGCGCGCAGGTAGTCGAGGTGGATCGCCCGCACGACCTCGGGCGCCTCGACCAGCGCGTGGGCCGACCACAGCGGCGCGTCCATGCGGGCGCCGCGGCGCTCGAGCTCCGTCCCCATGGCCCCGTCGAGCAGGGCCGGCGCGGGCCATGGCCTCACGGACATGCTCCCTGTGACATGTCCGTTCGTACCTGCATCTCAAGGCATGGTCATGACTTCGTAGTCATCGGTCATGAGGCAGAACTTGGGGTCGCCGGTCTGGCCGATCTGCGGCATGATCCGGCACTGGTAGCCCTCGCGCGGACAGTCGGAGTCGTCCTGGCACTCGACCACGCAGCCCTCGAAGTAGCCGTCGGCGCCGATGCAGGTCACGCCCATGCCGCAGATCATGTCGTCGGGCACGTAGCCGGTGCCCGGCGGCAGGTCGCACAGCTTGGAGCAGTAGCCGCAGGGCAGGTCGTAGAGCCCGAGGATGTTGTCGAGGCAGACGCCGCCCTCGCCGAGGATCGCCACGCACTCGTCGTCGGAGCTGCAGGGCGCGCCGAACTCGTTCATCACGCCGCCGACGCCGCCCTCGGGGGCCGGCTCACACACCGGGCCACCGGTCTCGGTGGTCGTCGGCGTGCCGGTGCCGTCGGTGGTCGCGTCGTCGGTGGTCCCGGGCGCGGCGGTGTCGGTCGTCTCGGTGTCGCCGCTGCTGCTGGTGCAGGCGGGCAGCGCGAGGAGCATACAGGCGAGGCCAGCTACGATGTTCTTTCGCATTGGAGCGGCACGTTAGGCCACGGCGGCGCGGGCGCCAACAAACCCGCGCGCCGCGGCGATCGCTCAAGTGCGCTCGAGCACAAGCGCGATCCCCTGGCCGACGCCGATGCACATGGACGCCAGCCCCCAGCGCACGCGGGCGCGGGCCATGCCGTGGGCCAGCGAGGTGGTGATGCGGGCGCCGGAGCAGCCGAGCGGGTGGCCGAGGGCGATCGCGCCGCCGCCCGGGTTCACCTTGGCCGGGTCGAGGTCGAGGCTGCGGATGGAGGCCACGGTCTGCGACGCGAACGCCTCGTTGAGCTCGACCGCCCCGAGGTCGCCGACCTGCAGGCCGGCGCGCTTGAGGGCCCGGCGGCTGGCGGGCACGGGGCCGATCCCCATGACGCCGGGGGCCACGCCGGCGTGGCCCCACGCGGCGATGCGGGCCATCGGCCGCAGCCCGAGGTTGTGCGCCTGCTCGGCGCTGGTGATGAGCAGCGCGGCCGCGCCGTCGTTGAGCGGCGAGCTGTTGCCGGCGGTCACGCTGCCGCCGGGCTTGAACACCGGCTTGAGCTTGGCGAGCGCGGCGAGGGTGGTGTCGCGGCGGACCGACTCGTCGACGCTGACGCGCGTCGGCTCCTGGCCCTTGGGCCCGGGGATCTCGATCGGCACGATCTCGTTGTCGAACCAGCCCTCGTCCTGCGCGGCCGCGGCCTTGGTGTGGCTGCCGAGCGCCCACGCGTCCTGGTCCTCGCGGCTGACGTGGTAGCGCTCGGCCACGTTCTCGGCGGTGATGCCGAGCGGCTCCGCGCCGTACAGGCGGTCCATCGCCGGGTTGGTCATGCGCCAGCCGAGCGCGGTGTCGTAGAGCTTGGCGTCGCGGGCGAACGCCTCGCCGGCCTTCGGCATCACGTACGGCGCGCGGGTCATGCTCTCGACCCCGCCGGCGATGTACACCGAGCCCTCGCCGACCATGATGCTCTTGGCCGCCTGGATGATCGCCTCCATGCCGGAGCCGCACAGGCGATTGACGGTGACGCCGGGGACCTCGACCGGCAGGCCGGCCAGCAGCAGGGCCATGCGCGCGACGTTGCGGTTGTCTTCGCCGGCCTGGTTGGCGGCGCCGAAGTACACGTCCTCGAGCTGCTCCATCGCCGCGCTGTAGTGCTCGGCGAGGTGGCGGACGACGTGGGACGCGAGATCGTCGGGCCTCACCGGCGCGAGCGCGCCACGGAGCCGGCCGATCGGCGTGCGGACTGCGGCGACGATGACAGGCGTACGAGCATCGGAGGTCATGTCCCTTGGGGGTTATCACGACCGCCCGCGGGCACAGGGCCGTTCGCAGTTGCGCTCGCTCACGCTTACCGCGCGCGGACCGTGCGGAGGACGGTCACACGCCGCGCCGCGACGGACTCGGCAGGTCGCTGCGCGGCCGCCGACGCGCCGCCGCGAGAGCGACCACGGCCCGCGCCGCGGCCATTTGGGTTCCGCGCGCCCGGCGGCGGCGCTAACCTGCCACAGCCGTGAGTCGCGACGACAACACGCAGCTCTCGCTCGAGGAGGCGATGTCGTTCCGCTCGGGCGACGACCTCACCAGCGACGGCAAGAGCGCCCCGTCGCAGCCCCGCGAGCCCGATCCGGGCGAGAGCGCCCAGTTCGTCAGCTTCGCCAACGACAAGCGCTTCAACATCGTCCGCCGCGTCGGCGCCGGCGGCATGGGCGTGGTGTACGAGGCGATCGATCGCGAGCGGGCCCATCCGGTCGCGCTGAAGACCCTGCTCAACGTCAGCCCGGGCGCGCTGTACCGCTTCAAGCGCGAGTTCCGGGCCCTCGCCGACGTCGCCCACCCGAACGTCATCCAGCTGCACGAGCTGTTCTTCGAGGGCGAGCAGATCTTCTTCACGATGGAGTACATCGACGGGCTCGAGTTCGTCGAGTACGTGCGCGGCGCGGCCGACGAGTCGGAGGAGCAAGATCCGGCCGCCCTCGCCGCCGAGCGCGAGCAGGGCTGGGAGCGCCTGCGGGCCGCGCTGCGCCAGCTCGCCGCCGGCCTCGGGGCCCTGCACGCGGCCGGCAAGCTGCACCGCGACATCAAGCCGTCGAACGTCCTCATCACCCGCGAGGGCCGGCTCGTCATCCTCGACTTCGGCCTCGTCAGCGACTCGATCACCGAGACCGTCCGCAGCACCGAGGCCGGCGGGGTGGTCGGCACGCCCGCGTACATGTCCCCCGAGCAAGCCGGCGGACAGCCGGCCTCGACCGCCTCCGACTGGTACGCCGTCGGCGTGATGGTCTACCAGGCGCTGACCGGCGAGCTGCCCTTCAAGGGCAAGGGCCTCAAGGTCATGATCGCCAAGCAGGACCGGGACGCGCCTGTCCCTTCGAGCATCGTCTCGGGCCTGCCCAAGGATCTCGAGGAGCTGTGCCTCGCGCTGCTCAGCCGCGACCCCAAGGCCCGGCCGAGCAGCGCCGAGGTGCTGCAGCGCGTCGGCAGCGGCCCCACCGGCATCCGCCCGCGCACCGCCGTCGGCCAGGAGCGCGACCTCTTCGTCGGCCGCGAGGCCCAGCTGCGCGCCCTGCAGGACGCCGCCGCCGCCACGCAGAAGGGCCGCGCCGCGCTGGTCCAGGTCTACGGCCGCTCCGGCATGGGCAAGAGCGCATTGGTGCGCGAGTTCCTCGCCCGCCTGCAGCGCGGCCCCGCGGTCGTGCTGGCCGGTCGCTGCTACGAGCGCGAGTCGGTGTCGTTCAAGGCGCTCGACTCGCTGATCGACGCCCTCGCCAAGCACCTCCTGCGCCTGCCCGAGGCCAAGGTCGCCGAATTGATGCCGCGCGACGTCCACGCCCTGGCGCGCGTGTTCCCGGTGCTGCAGCGGGTCAAGGCGGTCACGCAGGCGCCGCGGCGCTCGGTCGACATCCCCGACCCGCGCGAGCTGCGACGGCGCGCCTTCGCGGCGCTCAAGGAGTTGCTGGCGCGCCTGGCCGACCGCGCCCCGCTGGTGCTGCACATCGACGACCTGCAGTGGGGCGATCGCGACAGCGCCGCGCTGCTCGCCGATCTGCTGCGCCCGCCCGACGCCCCCGCGCTGCTGCTGATCGCCAGCTACCGCACCGAGGCCCACAGCGGCGCGGTGCTCAAGACCCTCCGCGAGGCCGCGCGCGGCGAGCTCGATCTGCGCGAGCTGCAGATCGGTCCCCTGTCCGAGGCCGACGCCGAGGACCTCGCGCAGTCACTCTTGCCCGCCAACCTGCGCGCGCGGGCCCGCCAGGTCGCGCGCGAGGCCCAGGGCAACCCGCTGTTCGTCAGCGAATTGGTGCGTCACTTGCTCGCCACCGGCGAGCGGCCCGGCGAGCGCGGCGAGGTCACCCTCGATCGCGTGCTGCTGGCCCGCATCGACGGCTTGCCCGAGCCGGCGCGGCGGCTGCTCGAGATCGCCGCGGTCGCCGGCGGCCCGGTCGACCTGCGCCTCGCCGGCGCCGCCGCGGGTCTGCCCGAGACCCACGCCGCGCTCGCCACGTTGCGCAGCGAGCACCTCGTGCTCACCCGCAGCGGCGACAGCGAGGTCATCGAGACCTACCACGACCGCGTGCGCGAGCTGGTGCTCGCCGCGCTCGCGCCCGACGACCTCAAGGCCCGCCACCGCGACCTCGCGTTCGCGATGGAGCACCACGGCGAGCGCGACAGCGACACCCTCGCGCTGCACTACCGCGAGGCCGGCGAGTGGGAGCGCGCCGGCGACTACGCGCAGATGGCCGCCGACCAGGCCGCCGCCGCCCTCGCGTTCGACCGCGCCGCCCGCCTCTACCGCCTCGCCCTCGAGTTCAAGCCGCACAGCGACAAGGGCCGCGCCGAGCTCAGCGTCCGCCTCGCCGACGCGCTCGCCAACGCCGGCCGCGGCGTCAAGGCGGCCCGCCTGTACCTCGAGGCAGCCGCCTCCGAGCCGCCGGCCCGCGCGCTCGAGCTGCGCCGCCGCGCCGGCGAGCAGTTCATCCGCGCCGGCCAGCTGCCCGAGGGCATGGCGACGATGCGCCAGGTGCTCGCCGCCGCCGGCATGAGCCTCCCGGCCACCAGCCGCGCGCTGCACACCAGCCTCACGTGGGAGCGGGCCCGCTGGCGCCTGCGCGGCCTCGGCCTGCGCGAGCGCGACCCCAAGACCACCGACCCTGACGACCTCGTGCGCCTGGCCGTGTGCCGCACCCTGTCGTCGAGCCTGGCCGCGCACGACCTCCCGCTGACCGCGCTGTTCCAGGCGCGCTACCTCAACCTGTCCTACAAGACAGGTAACATCTTCCACGCCGCCTGCGCGCTGGCGGCCGAGGTCGCGTTCGTCTCCTCGGGCGGCGAGAACGACCGCGCCCGCACCGAGAAGCTCGCCAGCGCCGCCCAGGCCCTGCTGCAGCGCACCCCCGAGGCGCTGCCGCGCGGCCTTTTGGCCCTGTCGCGCGGGGTCGCGGCGTTCCACTTCGGGCGCTGGCGCGAGTGCATCGTCCTGCTCGAGCAGTCGGAGCAGATCCTGCGCAGCGAGTGCACCGGCACCAACTACGAGATCGTCAGCGGCCAGTCGTACCGCCTGATCGCCCACTTCCTGCTCGGCGACCTGCGCGTGGTCGGCCAGCGCCTCGCCACGTTCATCGCCGAGGCCCGCGACCGCGACGACAGCTGGTCCGACGCGCTGCTGCGCGGCGGGCCGCAGGTCGCCTACTGGCTGGCCGAGGACGACCTCCTGCGCGCGCGCGCCGAGATCGGCTACGTGCAGCAGCGCCTGCCCGAGGAGTCGCTCGGCCCGCCGCGGCTGTGGACCTTCGTCGGCAGCCTGCTGGTCGACTTCTACGGCGACGACCCGGCCGCGCCGTGGGGCCGCGTCGAGCGCGAGTTCGCCGACCTCGAGACGTCGTTCTTGTTCCACAGCCAGTGGGCCCACGTGGTGCTCGGCTTCCTGCGCGCGCAGGCGGCCCTGCTGCGCCTGATCTCCGACCACGGCGACAGCGAGCGCGCGGGCCTCGTCCGCCTGGTCGAGCACGAGGCGAGCCGCCTGGCCCTCGAGACAGCCCCGTGGGCCCGCCCGCTCGGCGAGCTGGTCGGCGCGGGCCTGGCCGCGTCGCTCGGCCACAAGGACCGCGCCCTCGCCGGGCTGCGCGCGGCCGAGCCGGGCCTGCGCGCCGCCGACATGGCCCTGTACGCCGCCGCCGCCCGCCGCCGCCTCGGCGAGCTCACCGGCGGGGACAAGGGCGCCGAGATGATCGCCGCCGCCGACCTCGCCCTCGGCGAGCAGGGCGTCCGCCGCCCCGACCGAATGACCCGCGCGCTGCTGCCCGGCTTCCCTGGCCGCCAGCGCGGCGACACATGACCATGGGGACATGTTCGTAAGAGCATGTCCTCTCAAGCGATTGGTGGGTCGCACACGCGGACGATGGACGAGGTCGTGGGACGGCACGGTCCCGACCGGTCATGAAGATGGGCCGAATTGCCCGATGAGACATGTCGAAACGGACATGATGCGGTGGGCATCAAGCGGGGATCTGGATGAGACGCAACAACCGATGTGACGCGATCGCCGAGCGGGGCATCTCGATGAGACGCGACAACCGATGCACGAGGACGAACGGTCCATCTCGATGAGACGCGACAACCGATGCACGAGGACGAGCGGGGCATCGAGATGTGACGCAATCACCGACGAACGACGAGCGGGGCATCGGGATGACGCGACAACCGATGCACGAGAACGAGCGGGGCCGCCCAACTCTTCTCAAGGCGAGCGGGGGGCATGGGACGCCGGCGGGGCGGAGCCCAAGGCTCGCGCGGAGGCGCACAGTCCGTGTTCGTCGCGGATGTCGGCGCACGGCGACCGACGTTGTTCGCAAGGTATCGCGCCGAGCACGTGCCTTGGGGGGGTGCCCGACGAAAGCGAGGGACCCTTGCCCCCCGCTCGCCGCCCCCCCATCTCCCACGGCCCCGCGACTCCTCCGACTCGATAGCTCTCGCACCGAGAGGCCCCGCGACTCCTCCGACTCGGTCGCTCTCGCATCGGCCCGCGACTCCTCCGACTCGGTCGCTCTCGCACCGAGAGGCACCGCGACTCCTCCGACTCGATAGCTCTCGCACCGAGAAGCCCCGCGACTTCGCAGACGCGATGGCACTTGCACGGAGAAGCCCCGCGATTTCTCCGCCGCGATCGCTCTCTCAGCGACGAGCCCGCGACTTCTCCGCGCACGTGGGTCCGACGCGCGCCGTCACTGCTGGCGCAGCAGCCACCAGTCGAACCGCTGCTCCTGCCCGCACGCCCCGGTCTCGAACGACTGGCCGTTGTACGCCTCGTAGACCGCGTCGGCGAACTCGAGCGTCGCGTGCTGTCCGGGCGCGACCTCGACGGTTTCGGCGCCGCCGAAGCGCAGCGAGTACTCGACCGCCTTTTCGGGGCAGCAGTCGTCGACGTCGACGCACGAGCACTCGCTCTCCGACGGCACCAGCTCGACCGCGAGCGTCGCCTGGGCCACCGTGTTCACGGCCGGGTCGGGGGACAGCGTCTGGTGGCCGAACAGCGCCAGCGGCGGAGATTTGCCCGGCGTGTTGCTGCCGTCGTGCCACAGCGCCATCTGCTGGTAGCGGCAGGGTCCCAGCGGATCGCCCTCCATCGCCCCGTGGGCCGCCAGGTACACGCAGGGCCCCACGTCGATGTCGTCGGCGGGCTCCGGCGTGTGGAACGCGAACTGCAGCGACTTCCCGAACTCGCAACCAACGCAGCCCGCCGCCGGCGCGGTGTTACACGCCAGCGCGGCCACGATCCCGTCCTCCCCGCCCACGATCAGGAAGTTGCCCCCGGAGATATCGCCGCACGCCTGCGGGACCACCCCGTTCCATCGCCGCGCCAGCAGCTCCGCCGGACCGTAGCCCGTCGACCCGCACACCGGGGCCACGTCCTCGGCGGTCGTGCCGGTGCCGCCGGTGAACTCACCCGTGGCGGTGGAGGTGGCCGTCGTGGTGGTGGCCGTCGTCGGATCGGGGCCGCTCGTGGCGACGCCCGTGGTCGTGGCCGTCGTCGTCGCCTGGCCCGGATCCCCCGTGGTCGTCGCCTCGTCCGTCGTCGTCGACGTCAACGTCGTCGCCTCCGGCACGAGCGCCGCCGAGGAGCTCGCCAGGGTCATCGCCTCGCCCGTATCCGTGTCCGGACCCTCGGTGACGAAGAACGCCGGGTTGTCCTTCCAGCAACCCGCGAGCACCAGCCCCACCACCGCCGCGGCCCCCGCCGCCCGTCCTCCTGCCATCCGCCGCATCGCTCGACGATCCCTGTCACATTCCGGCAGCCGCGACGCATCCTGGAGCCGGAACCGCCGCGTGAGCCTCCTCTGTGCGCCTCGCGGGGTGTCTTGCTGCCCGACAACAGTGTTCGAGCAGCGCCTGCGTTCGCACGTCCGGCGCACACCGGGCCTCGTGGATCCGTCGGACCCGAGCGCGACCCCGCGACCTCCCGTTCTTGGAGAAACAAATTCGCGCCCGCGCGCCCGCGATCGCGGTCGCGGCGATACTGTCTATTTAACCATGTTCTCGAAGACATGTTCAAATGGGCATCCCGCTCCACGCACCCGTCGAGCAGCGCCGCCCGGCCGGTTGACGCCCTCCCCGCGACCTTCACCCGGCCGATTCACGCCCCTCCCGCGGCCTTCGACCGATCGCTTCGAGTGTGCTCCCGCAACCTTCGCCCGATCGCTTCGCGTGCGCTCCCGCGACCTTCGTGCGGCCGGTTCATTGGCGCCCCGGCGACTCTCGGCCGGCCCGCTCACCTGCGCCCGCGGTCACCGGCAGCCCGACCCGCGATCACCGCGACCGGCCGGCAATGCTCGCGCCGCGTTCGCGCCAAAGCTCGCAGGCGTCTCCTCGCAATCACCGCGCCGACGGTTCCGCCATGCTCACATTCGCGGGCCGCACCGAATCGCCCGACCGCTCGCCGGGGAGCGGCGCACGGACGACCGTCGAGGCCCCCGCGCGCGCCCGTGCGCCCCTGAACGCCCGTGAGCGAGTCGGCACCACATCCGGCCACCCGGCCGCGTCGCCGCGGCGTTCGCAATTGATCGCGCCTTGACTGGCCCGGCGCGGGCCGGGGCGCACCTCTCCCGCATGCGACGATTCACCCTCGCGCTCGCTGCGGGGCTCGGCGTCGGCCTCGCTCTCGGCGGGGCGGCCGACGCGAGCCCCCGCAAGGTCTGCCCCGGCGTCCACAAGCCGTGCGGCGATGAATGCTACGACCCGCTCACGCAGAGCTGCCTCCTCGGCGCGCTGGTCTGCAAGGGCGCGCAGAAGTCGTGCGGCGACAAGTGCTACGACCCGCACCATCAGAGCTGCCACAACGGCGGGGTCGTGTGCGCCGGGACGCAGAAGGCGTGCGGCGCTCGATGCTACGACCCCGTCACCCAGGATTGTCAATTGCAGGTGGACGACGAGGCGCCCGAGGACCCCTGAGCCTCGCCCCCGTCCGACGCGCCGGCTTGCGCCACCGGCCCGCCTGACCGATCCTCGCGGCCGATGCCGTCCGCGGTCCCCCGGAGTTGCTACGTCCTCGAGCTCTCGGTGCAGCCCGGCGGCTCGCGCTGGGCCGAGCTGCACGTCTACTCGGAGGTGCAACACGTCCGCGCCTGCATCGACCAGTTCGTCGCCAACGACGACGGGCTCAGCACCTTCCACGCCGTGTGGTACGGCGCGACGCTCGGCGTGTGGCTCGTGCAGCGCGGCGAGGTCGTCGAGTTCGTCGATCTCGAGCCGCACCTCGGCGCCCGCATCGACGGCGGCGACTGGGTGCCGCTCTCGCAGGCCCAGGCGCTGGCGATCGCGGCGCGCCCGCGCGACGAGGACGACGAGGAAGAGGAAGACGACCGCTCGCCCGCCGAACTCGCGGCCCACGACCGCATGGAGCTGCGCATCGACTGGGAGGCCGTCGCCGCCCGCCTGCCCGCGCTCGAGTCGCCGCAGCTGCGGCCGGGGCAGCGCACCACCGTCACGTTCCGCAGCGACCCCGGGGTCGACAGCTACCTCGACGACGGCGGCGAGGTCCGCTTCGGCTCGTGGGAGCTCGAGGGCGGCGACGCCCTGCCCCCGCCCTTCACGATCGAGGGCTGGCAGCACGACGACGACGACGACGACTGACGCGCGCCACTACGATGATCGCCGCGCGGCGTCAGGCGCGGGCCCGCGTGGCGTCAGTGCGCCATCGCCACGGTGTTGGCCAGCTGCGCCGTGAACTTGGCCGGATCGATGGCGCCGTCGACCTCGATCGACTGGATCGTCACCTTGCTGGTCTTGCCGTCGACCTCGCCCTCGCTGGCGAAGTTGAACTTCAGCCCGCCGACCTCGCGCCAGTCGCTGAACGTGATGTGCTTGGTCCTCTGCACGCCCTCCTTGTCCTTGAAGGTGATCGTGCGCTTCACGTCGAGGAACGTGGCGGCGTCGAGGTACCGCTGCTCGACGTCGCCGTTGGCGAGCGTGACCTCGAGCTGGTAGGCCTTGCTGCCCTTCACGTCGGCGGTGCCGACCAGCTCGACCTTGTGGCCGCGGGCGGCCGCGTCGAGGATCGGGTCGTCGAATTCGGCGTACTGCTTCAGCTTGTTCGCGTGCTCGGCGGGGATCGGGCCCATCGGCGCGTCGCCCTCGGCCAGCCAGCCCTTGTCGCCGTCGAACACCTTGACGAAGGCCTTGCCCTCGTGCGTGCCCTCCTTGCGGAGCTTGTTCGGCCGCGCGCGGTAGGCCACGAACGTGTCGACCGCGCCGCCCTCCCGGTACTCGCCGCGGATCACCAGGCTCTTGCTGGCCTTGAGCTTGTCGAGCCCGCCGAGCGCCGCCACGTGCTTCGCCACCACCTGCTCCGCCGTCAGGTCGGCCTGCGGGGCCGCGCCGGGCTTGTCGCCGCCGCCGTTGTTGTCGTCACACGCCGCCGCGCCGCCGAGCGCCAGCGCCATCGCCAGGATCCATCGCTGCATCATCATCCTCCGTTCGCCATCAAGCTATGCGAGGTCGCTGCGGCGCCCCAGCGCGGTGCAGGCGAACGCCGGTCCGGCGCAGCAGGCCGAGCGGCCCGTTCGCCGCGCAGCCGGCCGCCAAATCGGCATGCACGAAGGGGCATGCTCCGAAGAACATGCCCCCTCGCTCATGCCTCTCCGGGCATGTCTCGACGTACAGGCGTCACACCCGCAGCGACGCGATCTTGTCGCGCTGGCTGCGGGCGACCTTGAGCGTCGCGCCGCCCTCGAGCACGACCACCGCCTCGCGGCGCCCGCCGCTGCGGAGCTCGCGGATCCGCCGGCGGTTGACGATCGCCGAGCGGTGGATCCGCACGAACTGGGCCGGGTCGAGCCGGCGCTCGAGGCTCTGCATCGTCTCGCGGTGCAGGTAGCTCTTGGGCCCGGCGTGGATCTGCACGTAGTAGTCGGCCGCCTCGATCCAGTCGATCTCGTCGGCGCGCAGGAACACCACCCGGCTGCCGTCCTTGATCGCCAGGCGCTCGGCCGGCTGGATCGCCGCCGCGGGCGCCGGCCCGCGCGCCTCGCCGACGTCGGCCAGCAGCGCGGCCAGCTGGCGCCGCAGGTCCTCGACCTGCGCCACCTGCAGGTGGGCCTTGGCCCGCCGCAGCGCCTCGTAGAAGCGCTCGTCGTCGAACGGCTTCAGCAGGTAGTCGAGCGCGTGGACCTCGAACGCCTGCAGCGCGTAGCGGTCGAACGCAGTCACGAACACCACCCCGGGCACGCTCGCCGGCGGCAACGCGGCCAGCACCTGGAACCCGGTACATTCGGGCATCTGCACGTCGAGGAACACCAGGTCGGGGCGCAGCGCCTCGATCTGGGCGGCCGCCTCGCGGCCCGAGCCGACCTCGCCGATCACCTCGATGTCCGCGTCTTGTTTGAGCAGCAGGCGGATGCCCTCGCGGGCGAGTGGTTCATCGTCGACGATCAGCGTGCGAATGGGGGGATTACGCTCCAACATACATCGGCTCCTCGAAGGCTAGGGGGATCTGCAGCGACACCGCGGCCCCGCCGCCGTGCGCTGCCGCGACCTCGAATCGATGGTCGGCGGGGAAGAGTTGGCCGAGCCGGGCCCGGACGTTGCGCAGACCGACGCCGGCGCAGCGCTCGACGCAGAACGCGTCGGGCAGGCCGACCCCGTCGTCGCACACCGTCAACACCAGCGCCCCGCGCTCGCGGGCGGCCGTCACGACGACGCGGCCCGAGGCGGCCCGCGGCGCGATCCCGTGGCGGATCGCGTTCTCGACCAGCGGCTGCAGGATGAGGTTCGGCACCAGCGCGTCGAGCACCTCGGGCGCGACGTCGATGCGCACCTCGAGCCGGTCGGAGAAGCGCACCTTCTCGATCGCCAGGTAGCGCCCGAGGAAGTCGAGCTCCTGCTTGAGCGGCACCAGCTGGCGCCCGGTGTTGTCGAGCGCCAGCCGCAGCAGGTCGGCCAGGCCGCTCAACATCTGCAGCGAGCCCTGGGTGTCCTTCTTGCGCACCAGCACGCCGATCGCGTGCAGCGTGTTGAACAGGAAGTGCGGGTGCAGCTGCATCTTGAGCGCCTCGAGCTGCGCGTGCGCCAGCTGGGTCTCGAGGCGACAGAACGCCAGCTCGGCGTCCCGCGCCTTGCGGTGGTAGTCGTAGGCGTGGACGAGCGCGACCACCAGCCAGTAGACGAACAGCTGCAGCTGCACGCCCTTGGCCAGCAGCTTGCCGTAGATGGCGAGGACCGGGGTCTCCTGATAGTACGCGTCGCCGAAGAGGATCCCGGCGACACACACCACCGCGGCGTAACCCGAGGCCAGCGCCGCGTTGGCGGCGAGGTGCGTTCCCAGGTGACGCGTCCAGGTGTCACGCCCGAGCGGGAAGCGTCGGGCCACCCGCGCGACCAGTGGCGCCGCCGCGGCGAGATAGAGCCATGGCGGGTACTGCCAGGCCAGGTCGCGCAGGAACGACGGCTCGGGCACCCGCGCCGGCCACAGGAAGTAGACCTGTGACGAGGAGATCAGACCGCACAACAGCCACGGCGCGGCCATCACCCACGCGGGGGGGCCGTGCGACGTCGCGGCCGACTCGGGGCGATGCTCCATCCTCGGGACCTTGCCACTTCGACCTGACCGGGGCCCGAGTGGTTGCAGCCAAGAGCTGCGAGGCAGCAGCCAACGGCCGACAATTTTGCGTGAAACCGCAGCCCACCGCCGCGGGTCACAGTTGGTTGGCCAGGTGTATCACCTGACCGCGAGGGCAACTCGCGAGGGCTCAGCGCTCCGCGAGCACGAAGGCCATCAACGCCATCGCGGCCGCGTTGCGCTCGAGGTGGTCGGGGTCGATCTTGTCGAACGTGTCGGCCGGGCTGTGGTGCAGGTCGAAGTACGCGCTGACGTCGGGGTGGAGGCCGAGGCTCAACACCCCGTCCTTCGTCAGCGGCGAGATGTCGGCCCCGCCCCCGCCCGCCTCGAGCACGCTCGCGCCGATCCCGTCGAACAGCGGCGCGAAGCGCTGCAGCGCCGCGACCTCCTCCGGCGTGCCGCTGATGCCGAACCCCCGTGGCGCCCCCGACCCGGTGTCGGCCTCGATCGCCGCCACGTGCTTCTCCTTGCCGTGGGCCGCGTGGTACGCCTTGGCCCCGCGCAGGCCGTTCTCCTCGTTGGTGAACAGCACCACGCGGATGGTCCGCCGCGGCACGAGCCCCAGCTCCTTGAGCAGCGCCGCCGCCTCGATCGCCATCATGCAGCCGGCGCCGTCGTCGGTGCTGCCGTCGCCGACGTCCCACGAGTCGATGTGCCCGCCGATCACCACGACCTCGTCGGGCAACTCGCGCCCGCGCAGCTCGGCGATCGCGTTGGCGCTCTCGCTGTCGGGCAGGGTCTTGGCGCCGAGCGACAGCTCGACTTGGGTCGGTCCGCGACGCGCCAGTCGGGCCAGCAGCTCGGCGTCCTCGAGCGTCAGCGCGGCGGCCGGGATCTTCTTCACCCCGTCCTCGTAGCGCAGCGCGCCGGTGTGCGGGCTCCGCAGGCTGTTGGCGGTGACCGAGCGGACCAGCACCGCCTTGGCCCCGACCTTGGCCGCCTCCGAGGCCCCGCCGCCGCGGATCCGCACCGTCTCGCCGTAGTGCGTCTCGTGGCGCGCGTGGTCGAAGGGCGGCATCGCCTGGTTGATCACCACGATCTTGCCGCGCAGCTCGGCCCCGCGGGTCGCGATCTCGGCCAGCGAGTCGACCACCGCGATCTCGCCGCGCACCTTGCCGCCCACGGTCCCGCCGAGCCCGAGGATGACCAGGTCGCGCTCGATCGGCGCCACCACCCGCGCGCGCTCGGCCCCGCGGACCCACCGCGGCACCATCACCTTCTCGCGCCGGGGATTGTCGAGCCCGTCCTGCTTCATCTGCGCGATCGTCCAGTCGATCGCCCTCTCGAGCGAGCGCGAGCCGCTGAGGCGGTGACCGAAGGTGTCCGAAAGGACAGCTAGCAGCTCCCACGCGCGCGTGCGGCCCTGCGCCGCCGCCGTCAGCTTGTCGGCCGCGTCGACGAACACCGGCGGCAGCTCCTCGATGCGCGGCGTCGTCGCGGTCACCGCCGTCGCCGAGGGCAGCAACGGCTTGTCGCCGCCGACCACCGGACCGCCGCTCGCGTGCGCCCCCGGCGGGCCGCCGACCGGCATCGACTCGCCGTGGATCACCGGCGGCGCCGTCTCGCGCGGCCGGGAGGCCTGACAGGCGAACGCGACGGCGGCGAGGAGCAGACAGGACGCGGGGCGCACCCCGTCCCTCTACTGTAGACGGGCGCGACCCCGCAAGGCCCGGACCTGTCCCGAGATCTATGTCTCTTCAGGCATCTTCGGGCGCATCGGCCCACACGGCCCAGCCGGCGTCCCAGTCGTCGGCTTCATCACGGAAGGCCCCGGCGAAGTCGGCGTCGGCGGCGAAGAAGCCGTCGGCGGGCGGGGCGGCCGCGCCGGCGTGCAGCGCGGCGCGCGGCTTGAACCGCTTCAGGCTGGCCGGGTCGGCGCAGCCAGGGAGATCCGGATCTTCGACGCGCGCGCCGGCGGCGGTGAGGAGCGCCGCCTCGTCGACGCCGAAGTCGTCGTCGGCCAGCGCCCGCTCGCCGCCCGGGATCTCCGCGTGGGCCAGCGGCGCCGCGAAGTTGTGCGCCAGCCACAGCCCGCCGCGCAGCGCGACCGTCGTGTCGCGGTCGCGGACGTCGAGCGGCGCCTCGAACCCGACCACCACCGCGTTGCCGATCGTCGCCGCCGTGCCGCGGCGCAGCAGCATCCCGTAGTGCTCGTGCTCGAGGCCGTGACCGCGCCCGCACAGCGTCGCGTTGTAGATCGTCGGCGCCGAGCGGGGCTCGTTGCGCGAGCCGCCGGGGTCGTTGTCGCCCTCGAGCCCGGCCGTGGTGTCGAGCGCCCCGGCGCCGTCGCGCAGCAGCAGGAACTGCAGCCGTCCGCTGTAGCCGAGGTCCCAGTCGAACCCGTCGTCGCCGGGGTCCTGGCAGATCAGGTGCTTCGCGTCGACCGTGCCGCCGAAGAACTCGAAGCAGTCGTCGGCGGCGTGGCGCACCTGCACGTGGTCGACCTGCGTGCCGCGGCCGACCCCGGCGAACGTCACGCCGTTGATCTCGTTGTTGGGCCCGAGCTCCGTCCCGCTGTACTCGACCCGCACGTAGCGCAGCGTCCCCGAGCTGTCCTCCGGGTCATCTCCGCCGTACTCGCCGCCGTCGGCGATGCCCTCGACCCGCCCGCGCGCCGGCCGGCCCTCGGCGTCGCGCAGGTTGGTCGGCGCCTTGCCGAGCACGATGAGGCCGCCCCAGTCGCCGGCCCGCCGCTGCCCCGGCCGCGCCTCGCTGGTGAACACGATCGGCCGCTCGCGCGTGCCCTCGGCCACCAGCTTGGCCCCCGGCTGGACCACCAGCGTCCCGCCCGTGTCGCGGTCGCCGACGATCGTCGTCCCGGGGTCGATCGTCAGCGTCGCCCCCGGGCGCACGAACGTCACGAAGCGCAGGCGGTAGACCTTGTCGCACGTCAGCCGCGCCGAGCGCTCGATCTCCCCCGACAGCTCGACCACCGGCTTGTCGGCGCGCGCGCACGGCTCCAACACGGCCGGCTCTGCGGACATGTCTGTGCCGACATGCTCCTCCGAACCTGTCGTAAAGACCATGCTCGCAGAGACAGCCACGGCCACGGCCCCGAGCGCCCACGGCAACCACCGCAACACCGGGGTCGGCCGGCGCGCCGGCGCGACCACGCCCGACCAGGTGGCGTCGTGGGGCCCGCTCGGCCGCGGCGGGCTCGGCTCCTGCGGGGCCTCGGCGGAGCGCGGGGCGTCGCGGCGGGTCGGCTCGTCCGGATGGGCCAGGTCGCCCGGACCCGACTCGGCGAGACCTGACGGATCGGACAGGTCGAGCACGGGCAGGTCGTCGTGGGCCTGGCGGGCCCGCCGGATCTGCGCCTCGACCAGGCCGCGCAGGTTGGCGCGGTCCTCGGCGAAGATGTCGGCGAGCATGGCCCCGATGGCCCGCGGCGACGGGGCGCTCTTGCCGAGGTGGAGCTCGAGCGCCTCGCGGAACGCCTCGGCGGTGGCGGGGCGCCGCGCGGGGTCGACCGCCAGCGCCGACGCGCACAGCGAGCGCAGCGCCGGCGTCGCGGCGGCGTCGGCGGGCAGCGCCGGGATGTCGCCGCCCTCGAGCTTGCGCGCGATCGTCAGCTCGTCGAGCCCGGCCCACATGCGCTGGCGCGCCAGCGCCTCCCACAACATCACGCCGACCGAGAACAGGTCGCTGCGGCGATCGACCGCCTCGCCGCACACCTGCTCCGGCGACGAGTAGGCGGCCTTGCCCTTGAACGTCCCGATCTCCGTGTCGCCGCCGCCGGCGAGGTGGACGATGCCGAAGTCGACCAGCTTGACCTGCCCGTCGTAGGTGACGAGCACGTTGTGCGGCGACACGTCGCGGTGCACGAGCCCGAGCGGGCGGCCGTCGTAGTCGCGCAGCTCGTGCGCGTAGTGCAACCCGGCGAGCAGCTCGGCCAGGATCTGCAGGTGCATCGCCGTCGGCAACCCGGGCGGCAGCGGGGGCGGCTGGTACACGCGGCGGAGGATCCGGTGCAGCGGCTGGCCCTCGAGGTACTCCATGGCGATGAACGGCCGCCCGTCCTCGCTGCCGACCTCGTAGGTCTGCACCACGTTCGGGTGCGACAGCAGCGTGGCGATCCTCGCCTCGCGCTGGAACATCGCCCGGTACTCCGGGTCGCGCACCAGCGCCGGGCGCAGGTCCTTGAGCACGAGCAGCTTGAGCGCCCCGCCGACGCCACGCGCCGCCGCGAGGTAGATGTCGGCCATGCCGCCATGGCCGACGGCCGCGAGGCGCCGGAACTTCGGCGCGTGCGACCCGCGGCTGCGCTCGTCGCTCGTCATCGGCGCGGACGCTATGCCGACGCTCGCGGCGCAGCAAGTGACATCTCTGCCAGAACGGCGCGGCACCGCAGCGCGAACACTGCGACATGTAACCGCCGCATTTGTCACACGCGAGGCCATCGCGGCACGAGAACGCCGCTCGCCCGCGAATCGCCGCCACGCGGCCGCCAGCGCCTGTATGGAGCGAAACGGTCCTCGCCTCTCGTGGCCATCGCGACCCCACTCGAACCTGCTGCGCGCGCAACGTCCAGGTCGCTGCGCGCGGCGCGATCCGGCCGCGGAGCCGTCGGCGCCGGCTCGATCCGCGGCGCCCCCGCGAATGACATGTTCCATAGGACATGACTTAAACGACATGTCCCATGGGCAGCAGAGCCGCCGTCACGACGGCGACGCCAGCACCTGCTCGAGCTCCATGTGTCGCCAGCGCGACGTTCGGGCCAGCGCCTGCTCGAGCGGCTCCTCGATCACCCGCCCGCGGCGCGACGACGCGTGGATCAGCGTGCGCGCCCCGGCCCTCGCGCCGCGGAGCACGACCCCGACGTGGCACGCCGCCTCGCCCGCGCCCCACAGGAACAGCAGGTCGCCCGGCTCGCCGAGCGGGCGCACCGGCGCCGCCGCCAGCGCGAGCTGGTCGCTCGAGTGGCGCGGCAGCACCACCCCGAGCGCCGAACGGACCGCCCGCTGGACCAGCCCCGAGCAGTCGACCCCGAGCGGCGTCGTCCCGCCGAGCACGTACTGCGCCCCGCGGAAGCGCCGCAGCGCCCGCGTCAGCGCCGCCTCGCCGGCCGCGCGCGAGCACCTCGTCGGCGCCTGGGCTGCCGTCGTCGGGCCGAGCCGCGCCCGCGTCCACCCGAGCGTCCCGTCGCGGGCCCGCACCAGCACGCTGTCGCCCACCGCCGCCAGCACCCCGACCGGCCCGTCGCCGGGCAGCAGCTCGGTGCACAACTCGCTGCCCTCCCGGACATGCCCGAAATCCCATGCCCGATCGGCCATGCCCTCTCGAGCATGCTCCGAACGACATGCTCCGCCGACCATGTCCAATCTCGGCGGCGCGCGCCACAGGCGGGTGACCCCCGGCGCCAGCGCGAACCACCGCTGCGGCGCCGCGATCTGCGTCCCGGCCGCGTCGACGCTCCAGCCGTCCGGCAACTCCGCCTGCAGCTGCGCCAGCGCGGCCGCCAGCGCCCGCCGGCTCAGCGCCTCGCCGCTGACCACCAGCGCCCGCCGCCGCGGCTCGACGCCGCAGCGCAGCCCCGGCCCGGCCCAGCCGAAGCGGCGTTGCAGCGCCCGCCGCCGCTCGGCCAGCGCCCGCTGGACCCGGGCCTCGAGCGTCATCACCGTCACCCTCCAGTCCGGGCGCGCGCCGACCTGGGCCTCAAGCGTCATCCCCGTCGCTCTCCAGTCCGAGCAAGCGCCGGACCATCGCGCGGTCGGAGAACGGCAGCGTCTCGTCGCCGATCGTCTGGCCCGACTCGTGGCCCTTGCCGGCGACCACCACGACGTCGCCGGGCTGCGCCAGCTCGAGCGCCATGGCGATCGCCCGCAGCCGGTCGGGCTCCTCGACGATCTGCGCCCGACCGCCGCGCGACAGCCCCGCGCGCAGGTTCGCCGCGATCTGCCGCGGATCTTCGCGCCGCGGGTTGTCGGTCGTCACCACCGCGACGTCGGCCGCGCTCCCGACCGCCTCGCCCATCGGCTCGCGCTTGCCGGCGTCCGTGTCGCCGCCGGCGCCGAACACCACGATCACGCGGTGCTCGCCGGCGATCGCCCGCGCCGTCGCGCACGTCCGCGCCAGCGCGTCGGGCGTGTGCGCGTAGTCGACGACCGCCACCGGCGCCCGGCCCAGCACCTCGAAGCGCCCGGGCACGATCGGGCAGCCCGCCAGCCCCGCGCGCACCGCCGCCGCCGGCAAGCCGGCCGCCAGCGCCGCCGCCGCCGCCGCCAGCGCGTTCTCGGCGAACACCTCGCCGACGTAGGCCACGCGCAGCGCCCCGCCGAGCGCCTCGGCCAGGGGCGACGGCGCCAGCGTCAGCGCCGTCCCGTCGATGGATGTCTCCACGGACATGGCTTCCAGGTCATGTTTCATCAAACATGCCCCGCGAGACAGCACGCCGTACCACACGCGGCGGACGTCGACCGGCGTCACCTGGTCGATGAGCAGCGCCGCCGGGTCGCGGGCGTTGAGGATCGCCGCGCCGCCCGGCGACGTATGGACGAACAGCTGGGCCTTGCTGGCGAGGTAGTGCTCCCACGAGCCGTGGCTCTTGAAGTGGTCGGGCGACAGGTTGGTGAACACCGCCAGGTCGAAGCGCCAGCGCTTGGCGTAGCCGCGGGCCAGCGCCTGGCTGGTGATCTCGACCACCGCGTGGCGGGCCCCGGCGGCCCGCGACTGCTCGGCCGCGGCGAGGAAGCCCTGCCAGCTGCGCTCGACCGCCAGCGGCCTGCCGTCGAGCGAATAGTCGAGAGTCGTCGCCGAGAACACCCGCTCGCCCGCCGCGCGCACGATCGCCGCCAGCATCGTCGTCGTCGACGTCTTGCCGTTCGTGCCGGTCACGCCGAACGTGCGCATGTCCTCGGCCCAGGGGGCGGCGGCGGGCACGGGCCTCGGGTCGCTCACGGGCCGAAGCTTCGCACAGGTCGTCGCGCCGGCGAACCCGCCGCTCGGCTCGTGCTCCCGGTCCCGGGCGCGTCGCACGTCCCGCAGCTCTGCAATGCCGCCCGCCCTCCCTCGTGCACGGTCGCCGGGCCCAGCAGCCCGGTCAAGCCGCGCACGATCGCGGCGGTGCGTCAGCGGACGCCGGTGCGTTCGGCCCACGCGCGCAGGAGCGCGAGGTCGACACCCGCCCCGCCGCACACGATCACCAGCACCGGTCCGCGACCGGCGATCGGCGGCGCGCGATCATAGATGACCGAAAGGCCAGCTCCGCAGGCCGGCTCGACCAGCACCCGGTGATCGTCGGCGAAGCGCAGGCAGGCCGACACCGCGGCGCGGTCGCTGACCGTCCACGGCACGATCTCGTGGCGGCGCGACCACGTCACCGCCTCGGCCGCGACCGCGCGGGCGCCGAGCGTCGTCGCCAGGGAGGTGATCGCCGGGATCGCAACCGGCGCGCCGGCGGCCAGCGCGGCCGCGTACGACGCCGCGCCCTCGGTCTCGACCGCGAGCACCGGCACGTCGGTCCAGCCGACCGCGTGCATCCCCTGCAGCACCCCGCACAGCAGGCCCGCTCCGCCGACGGCGACCACCACCGCGCCCGGGCGTTCGCCCTGGGCAGCGGCCTCGACCACGATGTCCGCGTGCCCGGTCCAGATCTCCGGGTCGTCGAACGGGTGGATGTAGGTCGCATCTTCCGGCAGCTCGGCGAGCGCCGCTCGATGGGCCGCGAGCCAGTCGTCGCCGCGCACCACGACCTCCGCGCCCTCGGCGGTCAGCAGATCGTGGGCGCGGGCGGTGGTCGAGCTCGGCACCACCACCCGCACCGCCGCCCCCAGTCGGCGACCGGCGTAGGCGACCGCGAGACCGGCGTTCCCGCCGGACGCGCATACCAGCCGTCTGGCCCCGCCGGCCACCCGGCTCGCGCACAGGCGACCGAGCCCGCGCAGCTTGAACGACCCGCACGGCTGCAGCGCCTCCATCTTCAGCAGCACGGGCGCGCCGAGAGCCGCGCCGAGCGGCACGGAGCGCCATAGAGGAGTGGTCTGAGCGAGCGACATGCGACGGCCATACACCTGCGCGCGCCCGCCGGGCAAGCTACGGGCCCGCGCCGAATGGGCGGACGACTTCCCCGTCGTCGTGTCCGCTCGGCGCGGCTGGTTGCCACCGCCGGGGTCTGCTCGCGACAGCGCCGGAGCACCGCGACGAGCGGCGGCTCGACTCCATCGTCACGCCGCGCGGGCCAGCGCCGGGGCGAGCTCGCGCGCGGTCGGCTGCGCCCTCGTCGGCGCATCTGCCAGCGCGAGCTGGCGCGGCGCGTCGGCACGACTTCCGTACCAAGGAACGGATGGTGGAGCAGATCATCGTCACCTTCTACGGCGACATGGCCGCAGGCGGGCCCGAGCTGATGGACGCCGAGCTCGAGCAGATCCCGCGGCTGGTCGCGCGCCACGTCAAGCGGCTGTACGAGGGCCGCACGCACCGCTCTTCGTCCGCTGCATGTTCTCGAGCGCCCGCCTGAACCCGCGCTTCGGCCGGCTCAACCGCGCGCTCGGGCTGCGCCGGTTCATCGACCGCGACGAGCCGACCGAGGCGGAGGCCGTGGACCTCACCCGACGGATGACATTCTCTACGGGGTTCCGCCTGATGGAGGAGAAGGTCCGCGTCGACCCGCGGCCGCTCGGTCCGGACGTCGACCGCCACCTCGAATTCTGCGCCGCCGCCCGCGAGCTGTGGATCCGTGAGTTGAAGCGGCAGAAGGGGATCCCGGGCGCAGCGGCCTGGCCGGCGACCCGGTCGCGGGGCGAGGCGTGACAGGCCGCTGTCGCAAGATGCATCGCCGCGGTCGCCACGCCTCGCCCTTCGTCGCGCGGTCGTCTGTCTTTCCAATCGTTTGCGTGCGGACCGACGCGTGCAGGAGATGGGCAGCCGATGGCCAACCCGACACATGGCGCCGAACTCGCGCTGTCGACCCGCGACCCCAGGCTCGAGTTCGAACGACGTTTCCCGCCCCAAAGCGGGCCGGTAGGCCGCCTCTCGCGCATTCCACGGCGCGCGGGTGCGCGTCCGATCGCGGCCGGGTTTTTCTGCGCCGGGCGACCGACGCTGCGCCGGAATATTTGACTTTTCCGACTGGTCGGCACGTGGAGCATCTGCCAATCTTGAAGCCATCCCGTTCGAGGTAGCCACGTCATGTTGCGGTCTCGTCTGCTCGTCTCCGTCGCCACTCCCCTTTTCGCTGCGTCGCTGTTGTTGCCGTCGGTCGCCGTCGCGTCGCCGTACGCACGCAGCGTCCCGCTGCTCGGCATGCAGGACCCCGGCGGCGAGTCGCTCGCTCAGCCCATCCCCGGGCAGACGCCGGTCGCCCCGGTGAACACGCAGGTCCAGGCCCCGGGCGCGCAGTCGCAGGTCACCCCGCCGGGGGCAGTCTCCGGGCCGCAGAGCCAGAGCCAGACGCTCGCCGCCCCGGGTGCCGCGCCGCTCAACGTGCCGCCCGGCAGCACGGTGATGCAGCCGCAGATCCAGGTGCTCGTGCAGCCGCAGATCCAGGTCCAGGCCCAGCCGCAGGGCAACGCCACGCCGACGAGCAGCGCCGACATCAGCACCAACAGCAACTCGAACAGCAACTCGAACGCGACGCCGACGGTCACCACCAACACCCGCACCACGCCGCCGCAGGCCCCGGTGTACGTGGCTCCGCCGCAGCAGCGCTATCCGCAGACCCGCTACGCCCCGCCGCCGCCGCCCCCGCGGATCGTCACCCGCGTGGTCTCGCGGCCGTCGCACGCCGCTCCGCCGCCGGCGATCAAGCGCCCGCCCCCGCCGCGCAAGGGCCTGATGGTCACCGGCTGGGTGCTGTTCGGCGTCAGCTACCTGATCACCGCCAGCAACGCCGCCGACCTCTACGACCGCTGCCCCGGCATGAACAAGCCCGGCCGCTGTCGTGACCTGGCCGAGAACATGTTCATCCCGGTCGTCGGCCCGTTCCTGGCGATGGAGCAGGCCAAGTACGCCACCGACGACTTCTCGCTGGCCGTGTCCGGCTCGCTGCAGGGCCTCGGCCTCGTCATGGGCATCGTCGGCACCGTCCAGTACCACCGCGACAAGTACCGCAACCGCGTGCTCAACGAGTACGGCGTCCGCGTGGCCAAGAACGCCAGGCTCAACGCCGGCAGCCGGGTCGGCGGCGGTCAGCTGACCCTCACCGCCCGCTTCTGACGGCCCCCGCGGCCCGAACCGCGAGAGCGCGACGAGACCTCGTCGCGCTCTTCGCGTTTCTGACGGCTTCCTTCAGGGACATGTTTGAAGAAGCATATCCCGAAGGACATGCCGCGGCGAACATGCCCGATCGGACAGCCGTTCGACCCCGCGGTTCGCCACCGACGACGAGCCGATCAGCCGGTCGACACGCGCTGCACGGCACACCAGCGCAGCAGCCGAGCCTGGCGTGGCCACCGGCGCACGCTCACCAGCCCGCGCTCACCCTCCGCCACGACCAGGCGGCGCGGTCGCGTGCGCAGCCCGGAGCTTCACCTCGTCCCCGGCCGGAGGCCTCGCCCCCGCACAGGCGGCTCGCCATGCGCGGGACGGCCGCGCGCTCGAGCAGCGGTCGAGGCGTCGCCCCGGCATGACGGCGCGGTGTACTGGCCTCCGGGCGGACCCGCGGCGGCCATGGCCGCCCCTCGTCGTCGATGCGCTCGAACGACGACCGCCCGGCGAGTCTGCCACTGAAATGACGACGGGCCGACCGGCGTCGCGCCGACCGGCCCGTTCGGGCGCTCAGGAGTCGGGCGTCAGCCCGCCTCGGGGCAGAACGCCTCGGTCACGACGGCGCCGTTGTTGTCCTCGTTGCACTCCTGGATGAGGCCGGCGTTGTTGCCCGGATCGATCTCGACGAAGTAGTTCTTCTTGTTGTTCTTGTCGGGGCCGGGCTTGATGCTCCACTTGAGCTGGGTCGAGCCGCCGGGGAGGATCTGTTGCGTGGTCGGCTTGGTGCCGAGCTTCACGCCGGTGTTGTCGGTGCCCTCGTGGAACGAGACATCGATGCCCGGCGGCACGCCGAGCGCGCCCTCGTTGTAGATGGTGGCCACGAGCACCAGCTCGTCGGAGCACTCGTTGAGGTCTGCCGCCAGCGAGATGGTCAGGTCGGCGGCGTTGAACACGCCCTCGCCCTGCACGTTCTGGCGGAAGTTGTTGAGGCCCCCGACGGTCCAGTTGGCCTCCTCGCTCATCGGCGGGTTGCCGGCCGAGTCGGCGTTGGTCACGTGATAGGTGTGCTGCGTCCAGACCTTGCGGGTCGGCACCCAGTTGTCCCCGCCGGCCCCGTACACGAACACGCCCTTGCGCGCGGTCCAGCCGGGCGTCGCCGCCTGGCAATCGGTGATGTTCTGCGGATCGGCGAAGTTGGCGACCACGACGAACTCGGAGTTGCCGTCGCCGTCGACATCGGCCACGAGCGGGTACTCGTGGATCGTCGCGCTCGAGTTCATGATCTGCAGCTGCACCTCACCGGTGGCGCCGTCGTACACGCGGGCGAAGCACTCGTCCTGGTACGCGACCTCGGCCTTGCCGTCGCCCTGGAAGTCGAACACCGACGAGCCGGTCGCGGCCGACGACTTGTCCTGGATGATGGCCCTCCAGCGGGGGTACATCGCCCCGAGGACGGGAGGATCGTCGGCGGCCGGCTTCACGACGGTCTCGGGGACGTTGTCGCCGCCGAAGCCGGGGCGGTTGAAGTCGTAGACCGCGTAGCGGACGCCGCCGGCGATGCCCGCCTCGGGGCGCCCGTCGCCGTCGAAGTCGGCGATGGTCGCCGGACCGCCGAGGTCGTCACCCGCGATCTTGATCGGCTGCGTGCGCAGGGCCGGGTTGGCCTGGCACATCACGTCGGTCGGGTCGACGCCGCACCACAGCGCGCCCGTCTGACCGTTGATCACGCGGATGGCCGGCCACGCGACCAGCACCACCTCGGGCTTGCCGTCGCCGTCGAGGTCGGCGACCGACGGCCAGCCGTCGTTGTTGTGGCTCGAGACCGGGTTGGTCTTGTTCGACCAGAACAGGGTCATCGTCACCGACGGCGGGTTGCCGGGGACCCACTCGATCTTCCACGCGTCGCGGCCGGTGACCAGCTCCGGCTTGGTGTCGCCGTCGAGGTCGGCGAAGGTCGCCACGCCGCCGGGGTAGATCGGATTCTGGCCGCTCATCGGCGTGCCGTACATCGACCCGTTCTGGTTCATCTGGCCGTTCCACGGCTGGTTCCACACCATGAGGCCGTCGTTGTCGAGGAGCGACGCGCCGAACGCGATCTCGGCCTCCGGATCGTTGTCGAGGTTGACGACCGCCGCGGCCCCGTTCTCGATGCGGAACTTCGCGATGCTGTTGTTGGGCAGGCGCGACGTCCACAGGTGGGCGCCCATCCCGTCGACTGCATGGACCGGCGAGACCTTGCCCGCCTCTTCGCGGCCGGCGTAGATGATGTCGGGCAGGCCGTCGCCGCTCACGTCGGCGACCGCGACCGACGAGCGGCCGTGCGAGCCGAACTTCATCATCTGCGGGTCGTGGGTGATGCGCCACTTCTCCTGCCCGTTCGTGCCGTCGAGCACCACGATCTCGCCGATCAGGTAGCCGGCTCCGCCGTCGATGCGGGTCGTGTTGACCACCACGTCCGGCTTGCCGTCGCCGTCGACGTCGGCGATGACCGGCAGCGAGATGACCTGGTTGGTCGTCCAGGCCCACTCGAGCTGCGGCTGGATGTCGTCGAACGTCGGCACGACCTCGCAGTCGAGCGGGTCGGGCTGCGGCAGGCACTGGCCGAACAGCGGCTCGCAGTATTCACCGGGCTCGCAGTCGTACGAGTCGGCGCACGGGCCGAGCGGCTGCTGGCACACGTCCCCGAGGCACACCGCGCCGGCGTCGCAGCAGACCGACTTGTCGTCGCCGCAGCGGATGCCGCTCTCGCACAGGGGCAGGCACGCCCCGTCGACGCACTCGTCGCCGGCCGGGCAGCAGACCGCCGGCTCGCCGCAGAGGATCGTCATGCACATGTCGACGCCGGTGGTCCCGCTGACCGGCCCCGTCGTCGACTCGGAGGTGGTCGTGTCGGCCGTCGTGCTGGTCGACGTCGACTCGACGGTGGTCGCGGTCGTCGTCTCGGTCGCCGACACGCCCGTGTCCGTGACGTCCGTCGTCGTCGGCACCGAGGTCGCCGTCGTCGTCGTCGTCGTCGGCGCGCCGGTGGTGTCGGTCGTCGACGTGTCGTTGTTGGCGGTGTCGGTCCCGACCTGCTGGTCGTTGCCGCATCCGGCGAGCGCGGGGCTGAGCAGCGCAAGTCCGGAGAGTGCCCAATAACGCGCTAAGTTGGTGTTCATAGGACTATTTAGCCATACTGAGCGGCTTCGGACCACGCAACAAATCAGCTTTTTTTCGCGGGCGCAGGGCCATGGCGCCGGCAGCGGACGCCTGACCGATCACGACATTTGGATCATGCCCACCGTGCGAACGGAGCCCCGCGCGGGTTTCGCCGCGCCGTGACTTTTATTCATCCGGGTTGCATCGTCGTCACGCTGGGCGCGGCCGCGACGATGATCGTGCAGACGTCGCATTCGCCCGAGATCTGCCCCGCAAAAGCCTCCAGACGCAGATCTGCGGCTGTCAACATGACACCGACGCAAGCCCCTAGGCAGCGGGCTGAGGCGGCAAATCGCTGATCGCTCGCTCGCTCTGGGTGGCGGCGGCGACCTCGTCGGGGACGTAGTTGCCGCCGGACAGCAGGAACTTGAACACCTCCTCGACCGCCAGCGCCGTCGGCCGGCAGCGCGACAGCGGGACGAACAGCACCCGCCCGACCATCGGGTTCGGCGTGGTCGGGACGAACACGCAGACGACGTCGGTGCCGGCGCCGATCGGGTCGCCGCTGGTGAACGCGAGGTGCCACGCGTCGCCGTCGAGGCGGACCAGCACGACCTTGGAGTAGATGCCGCTGCTGCCGCCCGGCGTCAGCGAGATCTGCTTCCACGCCTTGTACACCTCGGCGAGCACCGGCACCTTGAGCAGCAGGCGGTCGATCGCTGCGAGCAAGTAGCGGCCGATCAGGCTGCGCACCACCAGGCCCAGCGCGAAGATGCCGACCAGCGCCAGACCGACGCCGGCGAACGGCACGTCGATGCCGAACAGCTCCTTCAGCGGCTCGCGCGTGAGGTGGTCGACGTACCACAGCACGAAGACCGTGACGACCAGCGGGATCGCGGCGAAGGCTCCGGCGAGGAAGGTATTGCGGGCGAAATCTTTGGCTTGCGCGAGCATCTCGGTTTATCCGGCGTAGGCCTCGTCCTGCTCGATCTTGCTGAGCACCCAGTCGAACTCGCCGCGGGTCAGGTGGGCGCCGCAGTACTCGCAGGTCCCGGCCATGTTGACGCGGTCGAGCGGCGCGCCGCAGTTCGGGCAGTTGGCGGCGCTGGCGGGCGCGCCGCGGACCCGCGCGGCCCGGATCAGCGTCCAGTATTCGCTGTACGTGCGCGGGTGCCGGGTGCTACCCGACACGTGCTCGCCGTTCAGGCGCGCGGTGTAGTCGATGCCGCTGGCCCACACGCGCACCGTCAGCGCGTCGTACCAGCGGTCGCGCTCGAGCTTGACGATCACCATGCGCAGCACCTGGGTGCCGGACAGCACGTTGCGCAGGCCCTGCGAGCGGTAGGCGTCGATCCAGTACTGCAGGTAGTTGAACAGCGAGTCGGACACGTACGGACGCACGCGCTGCAGGTCGAGCGCGGTCCAGGCGGCGTTGAGCTCGGCGTGGATGGTGCGCACGCGCTGGTCGATGCGCTCGGGCGCGGTCGACGGGTCCTCGGCGATCAACGCCGCGTGGGCCTGCTGGATGCCCGGCATGAAGATCGTCCGGTCGTCGGTCCCGACCTCCTCGGCGTGGTGCGTCAGCGGCGGCGGCCGCGACTCCAGCCTGCGCACGCGCACGTGGTGGACCGACCAGTCGAACCGCCCGCCTTCCACGTCCTGGCCGCAGTAGCGGCAATTGCCCGCGTCGCTGCGCTCGAACGGCGCGCCGCAGTTCGGGCAGCCGAGCGCCGTCGCCGTCTCGGGCGTGCGGCTCCTGGCGTCGGCCCGCCGCTGCAGCCGCCACGCCTCATGCACGTAGAAGCCGCGCTCGCCGCCCGCCATCTGGGCGCTGTAGTTGGCCTCGAACGCCACCTCGACCTCGATCATCCCGTCGGGCGCGGTCGGCAGGGACACCCGCTCGACCTGCATCGACCCGATCACCACCCCGCGGATCGGCACCCCGGCGGGTTCGCGCTTGAGCAGCACCTCGCGCGTCTCGGGGGCCACGTACGGCGCCAGCGCCTCCATCGCGCGCGCGTCGCCGCGGGCCCCGTTGGCGCGGGCGTACAGCGCGTAGACGAAGTCGGCGAACAGCACCGCCGAGAAGTCGGGGTCGAGCCGGCGAATCGCGCCGAGGTCGCCGCGGCGGACGGCGTGCGCCGCGAACGTCGGCGCGCTGTCCCACGTCTCATCCTCCTGGCGCCGGCGGTCGTTGCGGTGGTGGTAATAGAGGATGACGAGCGCCACGATCACCAGCGGCACGCCGAGCTGCGGCACATCGATCAGCAGCCGCACGAGCAGGTAGACCACCGCCCCGGCGTCGCCGCCGCCGTTGCTGCCGCCGCCGCTGTAGCCGCTGCTGCCGCCCCCGCTGAAGCCGCCGCCCCCGCCCGAGTAGCCGTGGCCGCCGCCGGGCCGGGCCGCCGCCTCGGCCGCCAGCGCCAGCAGCAGCGCCGCCGCGCCGAACGCCAGCATCTTGGGCCATGTCCTGGACGACATGTCCTTCACGCCAGCACCCTTCGACCATGCCCTCGAAGACATGTCTTTCATGCCAGCACCTCGTCGGGCAGCTCGTTGACGTCGTCCTCGCCGCGCGGCAGCGCGTCGGCGCACAGCTCGGCCAGCGCTCGCAGGTGCGGCGCCAGATCGACCGCGCGGGCGCCGGCCGCGACCGCGGCCTGGAGCCCGGCGCAGGCCCGCTCCCACGGCTCGCGCGGCACCTCGCGGCGCACGCCGACGTCGGCCAGCACCACCGCCGCGCGCTCGGTCAGCGACACGTACAGGAACACGCCGGTGCGGCCGCGCGTCTCGGCCACCCCGTGGTCGAGGTAGCCGGCCTTGGCCGCGCGCAGCACCGCCTCCTCCCGCCACGCGCGCGGGGTCAGCACGCGCGCCAGCCAGTGGCTGTGGCGCACCAGCCACGCCGCCGCCAGCCCGGCCAGCAGCGGGTCGACGAGGAACCAGTGCAGCCGGAACTCCGGCTCGCCGTACAGCAGGAACGCCAGCGTCAGCGCGGCCGCCAGCCCGCCGACCAGCGCCGGCACGTGCGCGTAGCGGTCGGACGTCGGCCGCACCGCGATCACCAGCTCGGCCGCCGTCTCGGCCTCGAACGCGACGATCGCCCGCCGCAGCGCCCCCTTCCCGTCGTCCTCGAAGAACCGGGCCATCGTCAACCTCCTCCGCGGCGCAGCTCGAACACATAGTCGGTGTCGTAGCAGCGGACCAGCAGCTTGCCTGCCTGAAGGAACAGGTAGTCCGGCCCGCTCTTCACCCGCGTCTTGCTCACGGTCTTGCCGGTGACGGCGTCGAGCACGAACAGGTGGTCGCCGTGGCCGGTGAGGACGTGGCCGCGGTGGACCAGGAAGTCGGCCGCGCCGGCCACCTCCGGCGCGCTGCGCCACAGCAGCTCGCCGCTTTCGACGTCGAGCGCGGTGATGTACGCGTGGTCGCCCCCGCTCCCGCGCGCGTACGTACCGTGCGCGTGGCTGACCAGCAGCGTCGAGCCGGCGAGCACCGCCCACGTCGCCCGCTGCTCGGCGAACTGCCGCTCGCCGACCGGCGTCCCCGGCGCGAGGGCGTAGGCCGCGAAGTCGAACAGCGCCACGATCTCCGCCGTGTCCTCGCGCTGCAGCGCGACGAACCGCCCGCCCGCGTAATCTGGCCCGTAGAACAGGATGTTGTAGCCGTCCTGGTGGATCGCCTGGACCAGCAGGTGCTTGCCGAACGCCGGCGGGATCGTCGGTGGCAGGTTGCCCGGCTCGCCGCGCATCGGGTTCGGCACCTCGTACTCGGGCAGCGCCACGCCGTTGCGCGCCAACCACTCGGCGTCGTCGCTGATCGCGTTGCGGCTCTCCGACACCTGCACCAGCGCCGGCGCCGGTCCGGGCTCGATCGGCGCCGGCTTCTTCAGCGTGTAGCTCCACGGCGGCGCCGGCAGCGGCGTCGCCGTCCGGCCGGCGAACCGCTCGCTCGCCTGTGACTGCGCCGCCAGCATCGCCGCGGTCGCGCTGTCGTACAGCGCCTGCGTCGCCAGGTTGCCCGGCGCCTCGTCGAGCACCTCGGCGAACGCCTGGCGGGCCAGGTCGTGGCGCCCGCCGTCCATCGCCGCGATCCCCTCCGCCCGTCGGTGCGCCAGCGCCGGTGACAGGCCCTCGCCGCCGGTCGTCACGACCTGTCCCGAAGGACTGGTCGTCACGGTGCCCCCCGCTCCGCCGCCGGGGCCCGCCGGATGGCCGCCGGTCACCGACGCGGGAACCTGCGAGGGATCGCCGCGGTGGCAGGCCGCGAGGACGATCACGAGCGCGGAGGCGCTCCATGTCTGCTGACGGCCCGGGCGTCGCATCGGCCGCACTGTAGCGCAACCTCCCGCGTGACAGGCCCACCACGACCACCTATCGTTCCTCGCGTGACCTCTCGTCGGATCTTCCTCGCGTGCGCGCTCGCGGCCGGCTGCGGCGACAGCGGCAAGCCCAGCAATGACACGGGCACCGACGGCGCCGGTCCCGTCCCCGAGATCGAGGGCACCATGGTCGACCTCGTCAAGCCGCAGCTGTGGGTGCAGCAGGGCGAGGCCGACGACCCGTTCGCCGATCACCGACCGAGCAGCATCGAGTGCCCGCTCGGACTCGGCTGGCTGGTCGAGGTCACCGGCTTCGAGGTCAACACCGGCGGCTGCAATTACGGCGCGTTCACGCAGCCGACGCTCCGCGAGATCGTGCCCGGCGCGCAGATCTCGCTCGACCTCTATCACTTCGACCTCGTCGCCGCCGAGCCCGCGACCGCGCACGTGGCCGTGGTCGTGGGCGACCACGTGCTGTTCGAGCGCGAGGTAGCGATCCCCGGCAAGGCGATGGTGCACGACCTCGACCTCGTCGCCGACTTCGAGCTCCCGGCCGGCTCGCCGGCCGTGTTTCACCTGCACAACCACGGGCAGAACACCTGGACCCTCGGCGGCATCCAGGTCGAAGTCGAAGACCCGTGACATTTGCCGGCCGCTTTAGTACCCATCGATCTCGCGGGCCCAGCCCGTGAGAGGTCGACGAGCGATGTTCATCCAGAAGTTGTGCGGACCTGCGGCGCTCGTCGTCGCGTTGGCGGGCGTGGTGACGAGCGGCTGCAGCGACCCGGGGCCCGGACTCGACAGCGCCAGCGAGACCGGCGACCCCGGCACGGCCGGCACCGACGGCACCGACGGCACCGCCGCCCCGACCACCACCGACGCCCCCGAGGCCGCGCCCGTCACCTGGCATCAGCACATCGCGCCGATCATGGTCCAGAAGTGCAGCGGCTGTCACAGCGACGGCGGCATCGCCCCGTTCTCGCTGGCCAGCTACGACAGCGCCAAGCCGTTCGCGCCCGGGGCCCTCGACGCGGTCGAGCGCGGCACCATGCCGCCCTTCCTGGCCGATGAGACAGACGACTGTCAGCCGCGCCACGGCTGGCAGGACGACCCGCGGCTCAGCGACGACGAGCTCGAGCTGCTGCGCGCGTGGGTCGAGCAAGGCGCGCCCGAGGGCGACCCGGCCGCCGCCGCGCCGCTGCCCGAGCCGCCCGAGGTCGAGCTGACCGACGCCGACGTGCGCGTCCAGATCCCCACCCCCGTGTCGGTCGACGGCGACAAGGACCAGTTCCTCTGCTTCAGCATCGACCCCGGCTTCGAGGACGACACCTGGATCGACGCCGTCCAGATCACCGCCGGCAACCCGCAGATCGTCCACCACGTGCTCGCCTACGTCGACGAGAGCGGCGCCTCGGCCGAGAAGGTCAACGAGGACGGCTACTACCCCTGCTTCGGCGGCCCCGGCATCAACAGCGCCAACCTGATCGCCGCCTGGGCCCCGGGCATGACCCCGTTCGAGAGCCCGCCGAACGTCGCCTCGCGGATCGCCGCCGGCTCGCGGATCGTGCTCAACGTCCACTACCACCCGACCGGCAAGCCCGAGCTCGACAGCACGACCTCGCTCGACCTCCGGATCCGCGACACCATCCCCGAGTACGTCGGCATGCTGGCGCTGATCGGCAACAGCGAGGGCCCGCAGCTGCTGCCGAGCGAGCACGACGACAACGGCTACCCCGAGTTCCGGATCCCCGCCGGCGTCGAGGACCACGTCGAGCAGATGCTGTTCAAGCTCGACGACGTCCCGCCGCTGCGCGTGTTCGCCGTCGGGACGCACATGCACTACGTCGGCACCGACATGCTGATCGGCCTCCAGCGCCCCAGCCCCGACGACGGCGAGCCCGCGAACGAGTGCCTGCTGCAGACCCCCGGCTGGGACTTCAACTGGCAGCGCACCTACAGCTACGACGCCCCGCTCGACGACGTCCCGCGCGTGAGCGCCGGCGACGAGCTGTACCTGCGCTGCAACTACAACAACAGCATGTCGAACCCGCACGTCGTCGCCGCCCTCGCCGAGCAGGGCCTCGCCGCCCCCAAGGACGTCGTCCTCGGCGAGGAGACCCTCGACGAGATGTGCCTCGCCGTGGTCGGCATCGCCATCGCCCTCAAGGATGCGATCTGAGCCGCAGGTCTCGCGGGACATGCCCCTTGGGGCCTGTCCTCCCGGACCTGCCTCGACGAACATGCCCCTTGGGGCATGTCTAGAGCGCGTCGAGCAGGTCGCGATCGGGGATCACCCCGCGGCTCGTGGGCACCACCTCGGGCTTGAGCTTGCCCGGCTTCGGCGCCTCGGGCTCGGGCTCGTCGCCGTCGCGCCACACGCAGCCGAACACCCGCGTGGCGGCCCGCGCCGCCTCGGCCGCCGCCGCGCACTCGCCGTCGAGCGCGGGCGCCAGCTTCGGGTCGGCCTTCGCGACCAGCCACGTCGCCAGCTGGGCCTTCAGCACCCGCGTGTGGCTGTCACGCTCGACGCTCGGCACCTTGTCGGCGATGCAGGCGCGGTAGCGGTCGGCGTACGCGTCGCAGGCCTCGACGTCGATCTTCGCGTCGGCGGCGACGACCGGCGGCGCGGGGTCGGGCGCCGGCGCGGGCTCGGCCGTCTCGGGCTTGACGACGATCGTCGGCGGCACGACTTCGGGGGCGGGCGCGGCCGCGGCCGCGGGCTTGTCGGTCTTCTCCGGCGCGACCTCCGGCGCGGTGCAGGCGACGAACCACAGGCCACAGAGCAAGGTACAGGAGCGCGAGGGCGACATCGATCCTCCGGGTCGAGCCGAGCAACGCCCGGGCGACGGCCTTGAGTTTCCCGCGGATCGCGGGAAGATGCTCAGGAACTTTCGCGCCCGCTCGCGCGTCGCTGCCCAGATCGCCACGCATCACCGCGCGTAGCTGCGCCCACCATCTCCGCCGTGCCCTCGAGGTCTGCCATGTCCCGACTCGCCCTCGTCCTGTCCCTCGCCGTCACCGGCGCCGTCGTCGGCATGCCCAGCGTCGCCGACGCCTGCGGCAACAGCGTCCGACGCGTCGTCGACCGCACCCAGGAGTACGTCCAGAAGGCCGAGCTGCTGCTCGCCAAGGGCCAGTACAAGAAGGCGATCAGCACCGTGCGCGACGCATTCGGCGACAGGGCGATCGCCTCGCACCAGGGCGGCTCGGGGCTGGTCCTGCACGGCCGCGCCCAGCGGATCCTCGCCCTCGCCGTCGCGCGCAGCGGCGGCGACATCCCCATCGGCATGGACCTCGGCGGCGCCGCGCAGAGCCGCAAGGACGCCGCGATCGCCTGGGCCGGGCTGGCGCTGCGCCTGCAGGGCGGCGTCGCCCCGACCCCGGCCCAGACCGCCGAGCTGGCCGAGGCGCTGTCGCGTCAGGCCAGCGGCCGTGCCGAGGCCTACGGCCTGTTGAAGGAGCTCGGCGACGGCGACCTCATACCGAACGCCCAGGGCTGGGCCCTGCTCGCCGAGCTCAGCAAGCAGCGCGGCGACGTCGAGGGCAGCAAGAAGGCCGCCGAGCGCTGCCGCCAGATCGGCGCGCCTGGGGTCCAGTGCGACGTCGCCGAGCAGGCGTAGCGATCGACCGTCCAGGATGCCAGGCGTGACGCGCGTCGCAGCTCCCTCGCGGCCGGCCGGTGTCGCCGCGCTGTTCGCAGGTGTCTTTTCGCTCATGTCGTGCGGGACAGGTACCGAAGACCCTGTCGACGTCCCGCCCCCCGTCCCCGCGGCGCCGGTCGTCGCGCTCGAGCCCGCCGCCGACCCGGCCGCCGTCGCCCGCGGCCAGGCGCTGATCGACCGCTTCGAGTGCGTGCGCTGCCACGACATCCCGGGCCGCGAGCCCGCGTCGCTCGAGAAGCACTGCGTCCGCTGCCACCAGGACATCCTGCGCGGCGCGTTCCCGGCCCCGCCGGAGACCCTGCGCGAGTGGCAGGGGCACATCACCCACCTCACCGACGTCCCGGCGCTGCGCGGCCTCGAGCGCCTGCGTCGCGGCTGGCTGGCCGCCTGGCTGCGCGCCCCGCACGACCTCCGCCCCGGCCTGAACTCGACCATGCCGCGCCTGTCTCTCGGGACAGACGAAGCCGCCGACCTCGCCGCCGCCCTGATCCCCGAGCCCGAGCTCGCCGCGCCCGCGCCCGGCGATCCGGCCCGCGGCCGCGAGCTGCTCGGCGACAAGTCGTGCACCCTCTGCCACCGCTTCACCGGCGTGGCGAACATCGCCCCCGCGCCGAAGCTGCCCGTCCCGCTCGACGAGGCGCAGCTGCAGCGCGGCCTGGCCCAGGCGCCCGACCTCCGGTTCACGCGCGAGCGCATGCGCCCGGCCGCGCTCGTCGCCTGGTTGCTCGACCCGCCGCGGCACAAGCCCGGCACGCCGATGCCGACGATCCCGCTGACCGACGCCGACGCGCGGGCGATCGCCGCCTACATCAGCGACGCCACGCTCGAGCCCCTCCCCACCCCCAAACCGGTCGCACGCCTGCCGATCCTCGAGCGCCAGGTCCGCTGGCCCGAGGTCGAGGCCAAGGTCTTTAAAAAAACCTGCTGGCACTGCCACTCCGATCCGGACTACGCCCGCGGCGACGGCGGGCCGGGCAACAGCGGCGGCTTCGGCTTCGCCCCGCGCCGGCTCGACCTCGCCTCGTACCCCGGGATCGCCTCGGGCAGCGTCGGCGACGACGGCAAGCGGCGCAGCGTGTTCGCCCCCCTGCCCGACGGCACCCCGCGGATCATCGCCCACATGCTCGCGCGCCACCTCGAGGTCGAGGGCGGAGCGCCCGAGCAGCGCGGCATGCCGCTCGGTCTCACGCCGGTGCCGCTCGCCGACATCCAGCTCGTCGACACCTGGATCGCCCAGGGCCGCCCGCAGTGATCGCCAAGTGTCCTGCCGGACATGCTCGCCAGGACATGTCCGTCAGAACCTTCCTCTTGCGCCATGTCCTGGCGGTCAGTGCACCGGGCTGATCGTCAGGATCGACAGGCACATCTCGTCGCCGGTGCCCTCGCCCCAGAACAGGTCGACCGGGTCGACCTGCACCCCGCCCTCGATCGGCTGGTTCGCGGCGCTGTTGTCCCACTCGCAGGTCAGGCGCAGGCGGTCGCCCGGCTGCACCGTCAGCGGCTCGCGCAGCTTGTAGCCGCCCTGCCAGCTGAAGTCCCAGTCGGGGATGTACAGCGCGCACACGTCGTCGGCCCCGGCCCGGTCGAGCTCGAGGCTGGCCCGACGGCCGCGCGTGTGCATGTGCAGGCTGACATCGTGCAGCACGAACGGCTCGCCGTTCTTGACCCCGGCCTGGGGGAAGAAGTCGCCGAGGAAGCCGGTGAGGTCGACCTCGAATTCATGCACGGTGCGCGGCTCGCCGGCGGGGATCTTCATGGTGTCGCCGCTGAGCCAGTTGGGGTTGGTGAACGGGATGACGTGCAGCGGGACCTCGACGCTGTCGGCGAGCTTGAGCTTGAGCCGCGTCTGGTCGGCGGGCCCGCCGGCCGCCATCGGGTGGTAGTGCATCTGCAGGACGATCGCGCTGCCCGGCTGCACGGGGATCCCGCGCTTCTCGTCGAGCGAGGGCTGGGTCCCCGGGGCCCACGCGCCGAGCCACTGCTGCGAGAAGCCGCCGCCGCCGGGGCTTCCGAAGCAGCTGTAGCCGGGGCCGTCGTCGGCCGCGTCGAGGTTCTTGTAGGTGGGCACGCCGGACGGCGGGATGAGGAACGCGATCGCGTGGTGCACGATCGGCCGCACGTCGGGCGCCACGTCGAAGCCGATCACGTACTTGAGCTGGTCCTCCGGCCAGTCGAGCACGAAGCAGCGGTAGTCGTCGGGCGCCGCGGTGGCCGCGTACGGCTCGGGCAGCGGCATGTCGAGGTCCCACGCGATCGTCGGCGCCGCCGGGCCCGCGGGCGGGGCGTCGGCCGGATCGCCGATCGCCGCCCCCTCGTCGATCCACGCCAGCAGCAGCTCGCGGTCGGCCGCCGGCAGCGAACGGTCGTGCTCGTAGCTGTTGCACTCCGAGCTCGGCGGCCACGGCGGCATCGTCCCGGCCTCGATCGCCGGCGCGAGCAGCCCGGCGAACATCTGCGCCTCCTCGCCGGTCTCGAGCGAGAACGGCGCGACGTCGCCCGGCCGGTGACAGATCGCGCAGTGCTTGTCGAGGATCGCCTTGGTGTCGCGATAGTAGGTGTACCGCGCCTCGCTCGCGTCCCCGGTGGTCCCGCTCGTCGGCGCGTTCGCGGTCGTGTCCCCGCCGCTCGAGTCTGCCGCCGAAGCCCCCTCCTCGTCGCCGGCCGGGGCCGAGTTTTGACAGCCGAGAACGAATACACCGAGGACAGCGAGGGCGAGGCGACGGATCATCGGGCGGACTCCAATCGTCGCCCAACGTACCACCGCGCGCACGCCCGCCTCAAGCGCCACCGCGCCGCCGAGCCGGCGGCGACCCGTGAGTACGCGCGGCCTCCGACCTCACGTCCTCTCGACCGGGGCCGCCGAGCCCCGACAACCCACGACTCCCCCTGCGCCGCAGGACATGTCTCCCGAGACAGCTTTTTCTGGCGGGCCACCCAAACTTCGTCACATGTCCTTTCGGCAATGCCCTTCAAGGCATGTCTTTGTCACCATGCACCTCGTCGCGCGCTGTGCTTGCGGCGAGATTCGCCCGTCCGCCGCGCGGCCAATCGCCTGCACCGCGCACGGGGCGACGCGGCGACGCCGACCGCGCCGGGCGAGCTCTCCGCCGGGGGAGCGCGCTCACATCGAGCGGCAGAACTCCGCTCCGCGGCCGGCAGCGCCCTCGGCCCGGCCGGGCTCGCGCTTTCACGGGCCGCGGGTGTCATGTAGCGTGCCGCCATGCGCCTCAGCTATCACCAGCTCGTCGATCGCGTCCGTGCTCGCGTCGCGGCGGTCACCGCCGCCGAGTTCGCGGCGCGGCGGCGGCTCCCCGGCGATCGCAGCGTCGTCCTCGACGTCCGCGAGCCCGACGAGTTCGCGGGTACCGGCGCGATCGCGGGCGCACTGCACGTCCCGCGCGGCCTGGTCGAGAAGTTGTCGGCCGACATCCTGCCCGACCTCGACGCCGCGATCGTCGTCGTCTGCGCCTCGGGCCACCGCGCCGTGCTCGTCGCCGACGTCCTGCAGCAGCTCGGCTACACCCGCGTGCAGTACCTCGAGGGCGGCCTGCTCGGGTGGCAGGCCGCCGGTCTGCCGCTCGCGCCGGCGTGCGTCGCATCCCGTCCGGGCGCGGCCGCGTGCGCGCGCGTGCCGACCTGGGCCGACATCCGCGCCGCCTTCCCGATCGTCGGCCGGCAGGTCCCGGTGATGGGTGAAGGCGAGCGGGCCCTCCTCTACCTCGATCACGCCGCCTCGACCCACGCCCCCGAGCCGGTGCTCGACCGCTACGCCCGCTTCATGGCCGGCGAGTACGCCAACATCCACCGCGGCACCCACCTGCTGTCGCGCAAGGCCACCGAGCACTTCGACGAGTGTTACTACGTCGTGTCCGACTTCCTCGGCGGCGACCTCGCTAGCGACTGCGTCGTCTTCCTCGGCAACACCACGCAGGCCGTCGACCTCGCCTCGCACGTCATGGCGCCGCTGCCGGGCAAGGTCGTCGTCACCGAGCTCGAGCACCACTCGAACGACCTCCCGCACAGAAACCGCGGCCCCGTGCTGCGCGCGCGGATCACCGCCGACGGCCGGCTCGACATGGACCACCTCGAGCAGCTGCTGCGCAAGAACCTGGTCAAGCTGGTCGCGGTCACCGGCGCCAGCAACGTCACCGGCTGGATGCCCGACGTCCACGCGATCGCCCGCCTCGCCCACGAGCACGGCGCGCTGATCCTCGTCGACGCCGCCCAGCTGCTCGCGCACCAGCGCATCGATCTACGGCCGGCCGGCGACCCTGCGCACATCGACTTCCTCGCCGCCGCCGGGCACAAGGCCTACGCCCCGTTCGGCGCCGCCTTCCTGTACGGCCCGCGCGGCATCATGGACGCCGCCCCGCCCTATCTCCCCGGCGGCGGCACGGCCTCGCGCGTCGGCCCGCACGGCGTCGAGTACGTCGCCGCGCCCGACCGCCACCAGGGCGGCACCCCCAACATCGGCGGCGTGCTCGCGCTGGCCGAGGCGCTGCGGTTCCTCGACGGCATCGGCATGCAGCACGTCCGCCAGCACGAGGTCGCGCTGACGCGGCGGGCCATGGCGGGCATGCGCGCGCTCGGGGTCACCCTCTACGGCCCCGAGGATCCCGACGCGCGCCTCGGCGTCATCAGCTTCAACGTCGAGGGCGTCTCCGATCCGCTGGCCGCCGCCGTGCTCAGCGAGGAGCGCGGGATCGCCGTCCGCAACGGCCGCTTCTGCGCCCACATCCACGTCGACCGCCTGCTCGCCAGCCAGGGCGGCGCCACCCCCGAGGCCGGCAGCGCGCCGGGGGCCGTGCGCGCCTCGTTCGGCCTCTACAACGACGAGGCCGACGTCGACCGCCTGCTCGAGGCCGTGGCTGTCCTTCGGGACAGGCGATGGGTCGGCCGCTACCGGGTCCGCGCCGCCGGCGTCACCGCCGAGTTCGCCGGCCGCTGCAACGACCGCTGGATGGAGGCCGACGCTCCGAGCCCGCCGGCGCAGGTCGACGCCGGCCCCGACGCCGCGCTGCTGTTCGCCCAGCTCAACCCGAGCGGCCCGACGCGCTGCTACCTGATCGCCGATCGCACCAGCGGCGCCGCCATGCTGGTCGACCCGCGGCGCGACCAGGTCGACCGCTACCTCGCCGAGCTGCAGCGCCACGGCCTGCGCCTCGAGCTCGTGCTCGACACCCACACCCACGGCGATCACCTCTCGGGGACCAAGCGGCTCAAGGACCTGCTCGGCTGCGCGATCGCCATGCACCGCAGCGCCAGCGCGCCGTGCGTCGATCGGCCGCTCGACGACGGCGACAGCATCAGCCTCGGCGGCCTCGCGCTCGAGGTGTGGCACACCCCCGGCCACACCCCCGACTCGCTGTGCCTGCTGCTGCCCGACCGCGTGCTCACCGGCGACACGCTGTGGATCGGCGGCACCGGCGGCTGCGACGTCGGCGGCGACCCTGCGGCGCTCGCCGCCGCCCTGCTGCGCCTGCGCGGCCTGCCGGCCCACACCGAGGTGTGGCCGCTGCACGACTTCGACGGCCGCGGCCGCAGCACGATCGGCGAGGAGGCGGCGACGAACCCGTGGCTGCAGGGCGACCTCGCCCAGCTGCGCGCCCGCCTGGCCCCGGGCGGCGCCGAGCCGTCGGCCGTCAGCCAGGCCAACGCCCGCTGTCAGACGTGACCGAAGGGGCATGCCCGCAAGGACATGCCCCTCCGGACATTCCCCTTCGGACATGCCTGAACGGACAGCGACCTACTCGACCGCGACCTCGGCCCCCAGGCACCACGCGCCGTGCGGGTCGATCTCGGGCACGAACAGGTTGACGTCGCGCAGGCCCGGCTCGTCGCACGCGTCCGAGCCGAAGTAGCTCTGCTGGTCGGGCGGCAGCGCCGACGGGTCGGCGCCGATGCCGATCGTCGAGTTCATGTCGCCGCCGACGAAGCCGACGCAGAAGCGGGGCTCGGCGAGGACCGGCTGCAGGGCCGCGGGGATCTGCAGCGACCCCGAGCTGACCGGCAGCCCGAGCGACTCCGACTTGTAGAGCACCTGCTGGAGATCGCCGCTCAGGACCTGAAAGCGCAGGTGCGCCTGATCGCGCACCGCCACCAGCGTGTAGTCGATCCGGCGCACCCGGTACGGCGGCGGGACCGGCGAGTCGAAGCACTCCGCCCCGCGCACCTCGCCGTCGAGACCGCTCCAGATGTTCGGCGGGGCGTAGCACCACAGCGGCTCGACGCAGGCCGTCCGGTCGTAATGACTCAGCTCCGCCGTCAGCGGCGCGCCGGTCGTCGTATCGGGGGCGCCCGTGGTGGTCAGCGTGATCGTCGTCGTGCCCGTGCTCGACTCGTCGTCGCCGACGGTCCCGCTCGCCGGGTCGGAGGTGCCGGTCGTGGTGGTGCTCGTGCTCGTGCTCGTGCTCGTGCTCGGGCCCGGCCCGGTCGTCACCGCCGCCGTGCTCGTGCCCGGCGCGCCGGTCTCGCCGTCGTAGGCGGGGTTCTGCGTCAGGCAGCCGCACGCCGCTCCGAGGGCCACCAGCAGCCGCGCGCGTCCGCCCAGCAGTGCCATCGCTCCCCACGATACCACGTTCCCTGCCGACCAGCCGGGCTGCGCAGCACATGTCCGAAGGTTCATGCGGCTCGCCACGCCGCCCGCGGACTCGCACTCGCCCGCACGTCGCGCGTATCCTCGCATCATGCGGTTGCCGCGCCTCGCGATCCTCCTCGTCCTCGCCGCGTGTGCGGACCGCGGGCGCGACGCGGGCCGCGACCCGAGCCCGGGGATCGACGACGCGACCTTCACGGCCGCCCCCGGTCCCACGCTCGCCCTCGGCGTCGGCCACACCTGCGCGCTCGCGCGGGGCGAGGTCTTCTGTTGGGGTTACGGCGGCCACGGCCAGCTCGGCCTCGGCGACCGCGACGACCGCCTCGTCCCCACCCGCGTGCCGGACCTCGCCGACGTCGTCGCCCTCGCGGCCGGCACCTGGCACACCTGCGCCCTGCGCCGCGGCGGCGACGTCCTGTGCTGGGGCGACGGCTCGCTCGGTCAGCTCGGCGACGGCGCTCTCGGCACGCGTCCGCGTCCGAGCCGCGTCGCCGAGCTGCGGGCGGCGGCGCTCGCCGCCGGCGGCTCGCACACCTGCGCGATCGACCATGTCCGAAAGGTCCTGTGCTGGGGCTCCAACCACCGCGGCGAATCGGGCCCCGGCGGGGCGCCCCTGCTGCGCCCCGCCGTCGTCCCCGGCGCTCCGGCGGCCGACGCGCTCGCCGTCGGCGACGCCTACGCCTGCGCCCTCGCCGGCGGCGCCGTCACCTGCTGGGGCGTCGATCCGCTGCGTGACGGCCGCGACCCCGCGCCCGCCCCCCTGCCCGCGCTGCGCGGCGCCGTCAGCCTCGCCGCCGGCGCCGACCACCTGTGCGTCGTCACCGGCGCCGGCCGCGTGCTGTGCATCGGGACAGGTTCCGAAGGACAGCTCGGAGACGGCCGCCCGCCCGAGCTGCGAGCGCCGAGGGGCCCGCACGCGATCGGCCTGCCGGAGCCGCGCCGGTCCGAGGTGCTCGATCTCGCCGACGCCGCCGCCGTCGCGGTCGGCGACGACTTCGCGTGCGCCCGTCGGCGCTCGGGCGCGCTGGCTTGCTGGGGCGAGAACCGCGACGGCCAGCTCGGCGACGGCGCGCGGGCTCGCCGCGACCGTCCGGGTCCGGTCGGCGAGATCGCCGACGCCGTCGAGCTCGTCGTCGGCAGCGCGCACGCCTGCGCTCGCCTCGCCGACGGCGCCCTGCGCTGCTGGGGTTACAACGAGTTCGCGCAGGCCGGCGAGCGCAGCCGCGAGCCCGCGACCCCGACCGCGACGCACGCCCTCGCCGCGACCGGCCTGGCCGTCGGCGAGGCCCACGCCTGCGCGTGGAGCGACGGCGGCGCCTGGTGCTGGGGCGACGGCGCGTACGGCCAGCTGGGCGACGGCGCCCGCGTGCGCCGCGATGTCTCGACCCCGGTCCCCGACCTCGGCCGGGTGCGCGAGCTCGTCGCCGGCGCCCGCCACACCTGCGCTTTAGAACATGGCGGAACAGTCATGTGTTGGGGCGACGACACGTTCGGCCAGCTGGCCGGCCGCGGCGTGCCGACCGGCGAGCCGGTCGACGAGCACACCGGACCGCTGCCGCTGCCCCCGATCGAGGCCCGCAGCCGCCCGCGACCCGGCCCGGTGGACGGGCTCGCCGACGTCGTCGACCTCGCGACCTACGGCCATCGCACCTGCGCCGCGCGCAGCGACGGCGCGATCGTCTGCTGGCACGCCTGGAACGACGCGCCGCTGTCGCAGGAGCGCACGATCGCCGGCGCGGTCGAGGTCGCCGTCGGCGCGGCCCACACTTGCGCGCGCACCGCCGCCGGCGCGGTGCGTTGCTGGGGCGCCAATCACAGCGGCCGCCTCGGTGACGGCACCACGGAGTCGCGCCCCGATGACGTCGCCGTCCGCGGGCTCGACGACGCCGTCGCGCTCGCCGCCGGGCGCCTCCACACCTGCGCGCTGCGCCGCGGCGGCGAGGTCGTGTGCTGGGGCGACGGCCTGATGGGCCAGCTCGGCGACGGCTCGCGGGCCGATCGTGCGACGCCGACCGCGGTGCTCGACCTCGGCCGCGCGCGCGCGATCGCGGCGAGCGAGGATACCACCTGTGCGATCGGACAGGCGACGCGCGTGCTCTGCTGGGGTGCAGGAGACGCCGGTCAGCTCGGCCCTGCGGGCGGCGGCGGGCGCTTCGCGCCGGTGGTCGCCCGCGCGTCGGCGGCCACGCGCCTCGCCGTGGGCGCGCGGACTGCGTGCAGCAGCGACGGCGAGCGCGTCACGTGCTGGGGCGAAGGCCTGTCACCACGCGCGTCGCGTCATTGGGACGTCATCGCCACACCGCGCGCGATCGCGCTGCCCTGAACCGGTCTTCACCCGCGTCGCCGACGCGTGCTCAATCCCCTGTGGCTCGCGCGCTTGAAAGCGACGTGTGTACCGGGCGATAGTCGTGTTCGGCTCGACTTCTACGCGCGGTGAAAAAATTATGGCACGCAAGACCTCTCTCGTATGGATGACCTCGCTCGGCCTCGTCGTCGGTTGCGGTGACGACGGCCAAACGTCGCAGACGGGCGTGGCGACCGACTCGGCGTCGTCGACCATGTCGACCACGACCGTCGACCCGCCGACCAGCAGCACCCCGACCGACCCCACCACCGACGCGCCGCCGACCACCTCCGAGGGCACGATGGGCATGACGAGCGAGAGCTCGGGCACGCCGACGGGCACCGACAGCACCTCGACCGGCATGGTCACGGCGACGATGAGCACCACCGAGACGGCCAGCGACACCATGACCACGGAGCCGCCGGCGACCTCGAGCACGACCGACCAGGACACGACCACCGGCTCGACCACCGACGACACGACCGGCTCGAGCAGCGCCACCACGGACAGCGAGTCCACGACCACCACGGGCGACATCCCGTGCAACGAGATGCAGGTGGTCCTCCAGCCGGTGGTGCCGAACGTCATGCTCGTGCTCGACAAGTCGGGCTCGATGCTGACCAAATGGGACCACGACGCCAACCCGAACACGGCGACGGTCAGCCGGTGGTTCAGCCTCTACGCCGTCGTCGATCAGGTGCTCACGGCCTTCAACGCCAACTTCAACTTCGGCATGAACCTGTTCCCCAACAAGCAGGCCGTCGACGGCTACAACGTCGGCGCCTGCCCGGTGAACCCCAACGTCGAGATCCCGGTCGCGCCGTTCAACAAGAACGCGATCATGAACGCCCTGCCGGCGCAGAACAACATGACGATCAAGGGCGGCACCCCGGCGGCCGCGGGCGTCACCTCGGCGCTGAATCACCTCAAGACCCTCGACCCGGCGATCCCGCGGGCCATCATGCTCATCACCGACGGCGCGGCCAACTGCACCAGCGGCGCCGTGGACGAGGGCCTGTTCGAGGTCTACGACCAGTCGCTGCACAACATCGTCGGCGACGCCTTCAGCCAGGACAGCATCCGCACCTACGTCATCGGCATCGCCACCAGCAACGCCGTCACCCCGGTCGACCAGGACGGCAACCCCGACAGCATCAACCCGTACCAGAAGCTGAACGAGCTCGCCACGGTCGGCGGCACGGCCAAGCCCGGGCCGGAGATGTTCTACAACGCCGACAACCAGAACGAGCTCCAGGCCGCGCTCGACGCCATCATCACCGACGCCCAGAGCTGCGTGATCCCGCTCCAGGACGAGCCCGGGTTCCCCGACTTCACCAAGGTGAAGGTCGACAACGCCTACGTGCCGAAGGTCGCCGACTGCGCCAACCAGAACGGCTGGAAGTACGTCGAACCCGGCCCGCCCTACACCGCCATCGAGCTGTGCGGGACCGCCTGCACCGCCCTCAAAGAGACCAACGAAGCCGGCGTCGAGTACTACTGCAAGCCGGCCTGACCTGCGGCCATTCGCCTCCGGCTGTCTGCACCCGGTGTCATCATTCGCGCCCGCGCCCGCGGGCGCGGATTGCCCACACTCCGTGGCGAAAGCCGTATCGCCGCGGCCGCTCCAGAAGTTCGCGCAGTCCGCAAAGACCGGCGGCCCCAAAGCCGGCTGCAAAGACCGGCTGCCCCAAAGACGGCCTCAAAGTCCGGCCGGCTGTGGGCCGTCCTGACGTTCATGTCTTGGATTGCCGTATGGCGGAGACCCTGGTAGGGTGGCTGGAATGCATAACATCCGCCTCGATATCGCCGCTCTCGCGTCGTGTGCCGTATTGCTCGCGGCCTGCGGCGACGACGGGCCCGCCGCTACCGTCGATCCCACCGTTCAGGTCACCTCGGCGACGATCACCGCCACCGGCCAGATGACCACCACCACGGCGCCCGGGACCAGCGAGCCGACCACGACCGCGACCCCGACCGACCCCGGCACCGGCATGGCGGTCACCGAGACGGGCTCGACGGAGACCACGGGCGAGCCGCCCGAGACGACCGACTCCGGCCCCGACACCGAAACGACCAACCCCGGCACCGGCGAGACGACCGACACGACCGGCATGTCGATGCCGTGCGAGGAGGCGAACTGTCCCATGGGACAGTTCTGCGATCCGAACAGCGACGCCTGCGTGCCCGGTTGCAACGACGACACCGACTGCAACGCCCCGGCCAAGTGCGACGTCGGCAGCAACACCTGCAAGGGCTGCCTCGCCGACGGCGACTGCCCGCTCGGCACTGTGTGCGACGCCGGCGAGTGCGTGCCCGGCTGCAACGACATGCAGCCGTGCAACGACGGCCTGGCCTGCTGCAGCAACACCTGCACCGACCTGCTGGTCGACGTCGCCAACTGTCAGGCCTGCGGCAACGTCTGCGCGGCCCCGCCGAACGGCATGCCGGCGTGCGTCATGGGTCAGTGCGGCCTCGCCAGCTGCAAGGCCCCGTGGAACGACTGCGACAACAACCCGGGCAACGGCTGCGAGAACCAGGGCATGTGTCAGTGCACGCCCGGTGCGCAGGTCGCCTGCTACACCGGCCCCGACGGGACCCAGGGCACCGGCGTGTGCAAGGAGGGCGTGCAGACGTGCAACCCGCAGGGCACCGGCTACGGCCCGTGCGAAGGCGAGATCACCCCGAACCCGACCGAGATCTGCAGCAACAACCTCGACGACAACTGCAACGGCCAGGTCGACGAGGACGCCGACAAGGACGGCGACGGCTACACCGTGTGCGGCGGCGACTGCTGCGACGAGGTCGGCCCCAGCTGCCTGAACCCCGTCCTCGTCAACCCGGGCGCCTTCGAGGTCGGCGGCAACATGGTCGACGACGACTGCGACGGCACCAAGGACAACCCGGTCGCCTCGTGCGACGGCAACAACCTCGCCAGCAACTCGAGCAACGCCCTGGACTACGCCAGGGCGATCGACCTCTGTCAGTTCACGACGGAGAACCCGCCGCAGAACATGAAGAAGTGGGGCGTGATCTCCGGCAGCCTCACCCAGGCCGACGGCGCCGGCGCGATCGATGTCGACGCCAGGTCGATCCGCCCCGGCTTCGGCACCAACGTGCTCCCGCAGCAGAACGCGCGCCTTGCGATCCTGTCGACCGGCCACGCCGCCGACCAGAACGACGCGAACCCGAACTACTCCGGCTTCCAACCCGGCACGATCAACGGCGTCATCTCCAATGCGCCCGCCGACTGGCTGGCCGCCAACGGGGGCAACTTCCCCAACGCGCCCGGCTGCCCGGGCGCCGCCGGCAACCAGGCCCGGGACAGCGCGATGCTCAAGCTGCGGATCCGCGTGCCGACCAACGCCAAGTCGTTCAACGTGCAGATGTACTTCTACTCGGCCGAGTGGCCCGAGTACGTGTGCACGGCCTTCAACGACCTGTTCGTCACCCTCGTCAACTCGAGCGCCGCCGGCAACCCGGCCGACCGCAACATCGCCATCTACAACGCGCCGAACAACCAGAAGTACCCGGTCGGCGTCAACATCGCGATCGCCGCCCCCGGCCTGTTCACGCAGTGTGTGAACGGCCTGATCGGCTGCTACGGCAACAACGCGATCAACTACAACAACTGCGCCGGCACCGGGGGCCTGGCCGGCACCGGCTTCCAGCTCAACGACGACTTCGACTACTGCGAGGCCGGCAAGCGACAGAAGGGCGGGGCCACCGGCTGGCTCAAGATGGCCGGCAACGTCACCGGCGGCGAGGTCATGGAGATCCGCTTCGCCATCTGGGACACGGCCGACGGCCAGTTCGACTCGCTGGTCCTCCTCGACGACTGGGTCTGGTCGGTCCAGGCCTCGCAGCCGGGCGTGCAGCCGAACTGACGCCGACCTGAGCTCGACAGCCCGGGCGATCGGGCGTACGTTCCGCTCGCCGTGCCCGTCCTCCCTCGAGTCACGATCCTGGGCGCCGGCCGCGTCGGCGGCGCCCTCGCCGCGCGCAGCCCCATCCCCGTCGCGCTCGTCACCCGCGACGCCGGCTGGGAGGCCCTCGATCGCCCCGCCGGCGAGCCCGTGGTCGTCGCCGTCGACAACGCCGGCCTCGACGACGTCGTCGCCCGCGTCCCGGCGGCGCGCCGGCCCGACCTCGTGTTCGTGCAGAACGGGGTCCTCGAGCCATGGCTGTGCGCACATGGCCTTCAGGACAGCACCCGCGCCCTGCTCTACTTCGCCGTGCCGCGCCGCGGCGCCGCGATCGAGCCCGGCGGCACCAGCGTTCTGACCGGCCCGCACGCCGAGGCGCTGGCGACCTGGCTGCGGGCGATGGATCTCCCCGCCGAGGTCGTCGCCCGCGACGCCTTCACCGCGGCGATGCTCGAGAAGCTGATCTGGAACTGCGCGTTCGGCCTCCTGTGCCAGCGGTTCGCCTGCAGCGTCGGCGAGGTGCTCGACCGCCACGACGAGACCCTCGCCGCCCTCGTCCACGAGCTCCTCGCCGTCGGCCGCGCCGCCCTCGGCGTCGACCTCGACGCCGGCCCGCTGCTGCAGCGCCTGCGCGCCTACTCGCGCGCGATCGCCTCCTACCGCGGCGCCGTCAAGGACTGGCCGTGGCGCAACGGCTGGTTCGTCGCCGCCGCCGCCGAGCACGCGGTCGCCACACCGACCCACATCCAGCTGCTGCGCGAGGCCGGCGCGCTCGAACCTTCATGACCTGAGAGACAGCTCTCTCGGGACATGTTCTTTCAGATATCTGTCCTGAAGGACATGTCCTGCGCCCCGCGGCGATCGCATGACATGTCCCGAGAGACATCCGACCTCCGCGCCCGCGTGGCCCGCCCAGAGTCCGGGTCGTCAGCGGAACAGCCCCGTGCGCGGCGACGACAGCGCGCGCTCGAACTCCGCCAGCGCCGCGTGGAGGCGGCCGCGCAGGGCGGCCCCGGGGATCGCCGAGTCCGCGCGCGCCGCCGCGATCTCGCGCACCGCCTGCAGCGACGCGCCGCTCTGCTCGAGCGCCCCGCGGACCTCGGACCCGGCCCGCTCGACCTCGCAGGCGAGCTCCCAGGCCCGCTGCAGCGCCTCGTCGAAGCGCATGGCGTCGAGCTGGCCGCGGATCAGCGCCGCCTCGCGCACCAGCACGGCGCAGCCGGCCGGGAGGTGATCGAGGCGCAGCTCGGCCGGCGGCAGCGCCTTCACCACCGGCACGGCCCCGAGGATCCGCCCCAGCGCCGGCGAGGTGAGCCCGCCGCACAGGAACCACAGGCCCGAGAGGATCAGCGGACCGGCGTCGGCGGCGTCGCCCTCCACGCCCGGGATCTCCAGCGCGTGCAGCACCAGCGACGGCAGCGCGCTGACGATCGACCACACCGAGGCGAACGCGAACGTGCGCAGCGGCTCGCGGCTGTCGTCGTCCATGCCACGCCTCGAACGCCGGCCCGCGGCGGCCGTTCTGTCCCCGGCCGCGAGGAACGATCGGCGACCGATCCCTCGCGCCCCCGACCCCCGCCTGTGGGCGCGGCGACTGTCGGAGCGCCCGCGACATCGACCGGCCCCGGCCGGTCCGCGGATCGGCATGTCCCTTCGGACAGGACACGCGGGCATCGGCTAGTCGCCGAGGTCGAGCGTCAACGCGTGGCGCACCGGCGCGCCCGCGAAGCGCAGCGACGCGACGACGTCGCGGATGCAGCGGTCGCGGGGCTCACTGTCGACGACCTCGACGTGATTGACCTCGGTCAGCCGCGTCGGACCGCCCACCTCGAGCGTCAACGACAGCCGCTTGCCCACCCCCGAGCACGCGCGCAGGCGCGGCGCCAGGGCCTCGAGCGCCGCCGTCACCTCGGGCCGCGTGGGGGCGGGCGCGGGCGCCGCCTCGCCCGGCGTCGCCGCGACCGCCGGCGCGCTGGTCGACGCCGGCGCCGGCGGGCTCGGCGGAGGCGCGCTCGGGCCTGCACCCAAGAACATGGCGTAAAAGACAGCCATCGAGGCCGCCAGCGCCGCGGCGCCGGCCAGCCACGGGCCGCGCCGGACCGGGCGCGGCGCGGGGGGTGTCTCCGAGGACATGTCCTTCCAGGCAGCTGTCGACGCGCTCACCGGCGCCGCCGCGCGCGGGCGCGGGCTCGCCGACGCGGCGGGCGCCGCCGCGCGCTCGGGGCGGTCGCTGTGGAGGCTGCGCAGCGCGTCGCGCTCGGCGCGGAGCAGCTCGAGCAGGTCGGCCATCGACTTGACGCGCAGCTCGGGGTCCTGGGCCACGATGTCCTGGAAGTCCGCGGCCAGGAACGTGTCGGCCAGCGCCGGCGCGGCCGCGACCACGTGCTCGCGCAGGCGCTCGGCGCCCTCGTCCGGCTCGGCGGCCAGCAGCTCGCGGATCACCGCGTTGGGCATCTGCGCCCCGGTGATCAGCATGAACAGCACCGCCCCGAGCGAGTAGACGTCGCTGCGCTCGGACTTGGCGCCGCCGCGGGTCAGCTCCGGCGCCGCGAAGCTCGGGTGGCCGAAGGCGCGGCCGTCCTCGACGCGGTGGCGGGGCGTGAGCGCGTAGCGCTGGTCGGTGGCGGCGTAGAACGCGTCGAGGAAGCGGCACTCGCTGAGGTCGATGATGCGCGGCCGCGGCGGCAGGCTGCGCTCGAGCATCAGGTTGGTGAAGCTGATGTCGCCGTGAAGGATCCCCCGCGCGTGCGCCTCGTGCAGCGCCTCGGCCAGCTCGATCACCAGCTCGACCGCCGCCAGCGGCTCCATCGGTCCGCGCTGGATCGTGCGCGCCAGCGGCTCGCCGTCGATCAGCTCCTCGACCAGGTACCACGAGCCGTCGTCGTTGTAGTCGCACTCGTAGATCCGCGGGAACGCGCGGTGGCTCAGCTTGTCGAGCGCCATCGCCTCGCGGCACAGATCGGCCAGCACCGGCGTGCGGGCCAGCGTGCGCGGCAAGATCTTGACCGCGACGTCGCGCCCGAGGATGTGGTGATAGGCGCGCCACGTCTGCCCGCACTTGCCCTGGCCGAGCAGCGTGCGCAGCTCGAGCCGGCGCGCGAACAGCCGCGGCGGCGCCGAGGCGCTGCAGCTGGCGTCGCCGGCGTCGCGGCAGCCCGGCGGCTCGAGCGGCGCCGGCAGCAGGTCGGGCGCCGGCGGCCACACCTGCGGCTCGGGGCGCAGCAGCGGCTGCGTCGCCGCCAGCTTGTGCGGCCACACCTCGGCGCCCGCGGCCAGCCAGGCCGCGCGCAGCTCCTCCGCGCGCAGCTCGGGGCGGCCCGCGACGTCGGCGGCCAGCTCGAGCACCTGCCGCAGCGGCTCGGGCACCGGCTCGACGGCGTCGCCGTCGCGCTCCATCAGCGCCTGCAGCGTGCGCCCGAGCTGGGCCAGGTCGGCGCGGGGCGAGCGGTCCGGCGTCGCCTCGTCGGTGCGCGGCGCGGTCAAGAGGCGCGCCACGCCGGCGTCGCTCCAGCGGATGTTGCGGGCCGTGACCGCGCCGTGGACGAGGCCGTGCTCGTGCAGGCACATCAGCGCCTCGGCGATCTGCAGCCCGACCTGCCAGGTCGTGTCGATCGCCAGCGGCGCCTGCGTCCACCGCTGCGCCAGCGACACCCCGCCCTCGTCCTCGCGGACGAAGTACGGGTGACCGTCGCCGCCGATCCCGTGATCGACGACCCCGGCGATGTACGCGTGACGCAGCCCCGCCAGCAGCTTGGCCTCGCGACCGAACCGCTCCGCCGCGGCCGCCCCGAGCGCGTGCTGCAGCGCCACCAGCTGCACCCGCGTCCGCTCGCGCTCGTCGCGGGCCACGTACACGCTGCGCCCCGGCTCCTCGTCGATCCGCTCGACCACGCGAAACCGGGGCGACTCGGGCGCGACGGGCATCACCGGGAGGGTGCCTCGTCGGAACGGCGAACGCAATCGCCGACGCGCGTCACACGCTGCGCACGGCCTGGGCCGCCCGGATCGTGGTATGTCTACGGGGCGATGAATCCTTGCCTGTGCATCGTCCTCGCCGCCAGCGTCGCGGCGGCGCCGGTCCCAGCGGCGCCTGCACCGGAGTTCGAGCGGCTCGAGCGACGCATGCAGGAGCTCGTGGAACAGGAGCGCTTCGAGGCGCTGGCACGCGACGGCGAGACGGCGTTCGGCCGGGCCGACCTGGAGCCGTGGCAGCGCCGCGAGCTCGCCTTCTACGCCCTCCGCGGCTACCACCGCATGTTCGCCGCCACGGGGCAGGTCGCAGGGTTGTGTCGGGCGCGCAACCTGCTCCGCCGCGTCGAGCGAGAGGTCGGCCTCGGCGACGAAGCCGCGACCGCGGCCCGCTTGCGCGACGTCACCGAGTCCGGCCTGGCGCAGCAGGGGCCGAAGGACCCCTGCGTCACCGTCAAGGCGCGGGCATCCGCCGGTGTACCTACATCGACCCCCGCCAAGCTCTTGCCGGTGCTGCAGCGACCCGTCGCCCCGCCGCCCGCCGCCGATTCGCAACCTGTCCTGATCGACATCTCGCGCCGGCAGACACCACGACCGCCGCCGCCGCCGCGACCTGCTGCCATCTCCGCGAGCGAGCCGCCGTCCGTCGCCCCGACCGCGGTCGACCCCGAGCCGCAGGCCCGCCCGCGCGATCGGGTGCTCGCCGGCAGCTTGCTGCTCGTGGTCGGCGCCGGCCTGGGCGCCGGCATGACCGCCGCGTTGGTGCGCCGCAGCGACGTCAACGGCGAGATCGTCGAGATCGGCGAGCGCAGCGACGTCGAAGATCGGCCGCTCACCCCGGAGCAGTTCGACAGGGTCGCCCGCCTCGCCGACACCTACCGCCAACTGACCCCCGTGGCCGGCGTCACCGGAGCCCTCGCCGCCGTCACCACCATCACCGGCGTGGTCCTGCTGGCCCTCCCGCAGCGCACTCGCACCGTCGCCCGCGTGGCCGCGACCCCGTGGTCGGCCAGCTTGACCCTCACGGGCCGCTTCTGAGCCCGCGAACATCCCTCTCACGCCGGCGCGTCGTCGCCACGAGCCCCTGCACGCACCACCCGCGCCTGCACCGCTTCGGCCGCGCATCGAGGACCTGCAAGCCCGGGACGTCCTCCGGCCGCGCAGCACGCCCCACACGCGCCTGCCGGCCTCGTCACGACGGCAGCCCTTGCTCCACGCGCTCGCGTCACGCCGCGTGCGGCGGCCATCCCCGATCGTGGAGCCTCGGCGAATGGCATGAGTCGTCCCGCGAGCCGATGCCCTCGTGACATTCGCGGCGCGATTGCAACTGTCTCGATGAACATGTCCCATCAGACATCCAGTGCGCCGCTCGCGCAAACCGCCGCCACGAGCGCTCGGGCGCGCGCGTCGTCGGCCCCCGCGTGTCCCCAGGATCCCCCGTCGGCGCAGTTTCGCGCCGCGCGGAATCATGACACGCGCGCGGGCGCGCGCGATCACGCGATCTCGAGATCGACGCGTGCCACGAATTTACCGCCGTCGCGGCCCGGACAGGCCCGACATTGACGGACCGCGGCGAATCGTCAGAGCCCGCAGAATGGTCGTGAACGCAGGTCTGCGCCGCGCCCTGCGAATTGCGAAGCAGCGAGCGCCCTCGAAGTCACGCGCCTGTCGCCCCGCGAACTCGCCGTGCTCGGCTACCCTCTTGAGCGCGGACCCGGAGATGAAGCGGCGAGCCTCCCCCAGCCTCCTGGGCATCACCGTGTTCGGGGTCGCGGCCTGCACGGCCCCGGGTCTCGACCACATCGGCACGCACGGCGATCCGCCGGACACCTCGACGACCTCGGCCACCGGCGTCGCCAGCGAGGCGGCCCCGCCGACCACCGGCGAGCCCGGCACGTCGACCACCACCGAAGACGATCCCGGCGTCACCACGATCGGCAGCGGCGCGACGAGCGAGCCCGCGAGCAGCACCACCACCGACGACCCGCTCGCGCCGCCGGCGATCGTCGAGCACGAGCTCGGGCCGAGCCCGCTGCAGCAGGCCGGCCCGATCGACGTCGCCATCGGCACCGTCCACGCCGACGGCGTGCGCATGCAGATCGACGGCGGCCCGCCGGTCGAGCTCCCCCTCGTCGGCGTCGACGATTTCGCCGGCGAGATCGTCGTCTACACCGCGCTCGACAACGGCGACCACACGGCCACCTTCGTCGCCTGGCGCGACGACCTCGAGAGCGAGCCGCTCGCCGTGCCCTTCACCGTCGCCCTCCCGCCGCCCGGCAGCGAGCTGTTCTGGGAGGGCGACAGCGCGATCGGCAAGGGCACCGTGGTCGCCCTCGCCGTCACCCCGACGCACGACCTCATCGAGCTCGGCACCTACTATCCCCAGGGACAGGCGCGCTGCTACCTGCGCCGGCGCGACCTCGGCGGCGCGTGGGGCCCCGGCGACCTCGTCGAGCTCAAGCCCGGCCTCCCCTGCAGCGCCATCGACCTCACCGTCGACGAGGACGGCGCCCTCCACGTCCTCGCCGACAAGATCGAGAACGGCGAGCTCCGCTGGTGGCTCGGCAAGATCGACGCCTGGGCCGCCGAACCCGCCAACGTCGGCACCGGCGCCGTCGGCGACGTCGCCCGCGCCCTCGCCACCGACAACACCCACGTCGCCGTCTGCGGCACCAAGCCGAAAACGATGCACCTCGACGCAGCGGTGTGGATCTTCGTGCCCAACGCCACGGGCAAGAGCCTCTCCTATGATTACCTTCCCGGCATCGATTTGCCGGTTCGGTTCAGCGAGACGCCCCGCGACTGCCGCTTCCTCGGCGATCACCTCGTCCTGTCCGGGGGCATGCTCGGACTTCACGAGGGAAATGACGCCCAGACGCGTCATTTCGTGCTGGACATCGACCTGGCCGCGGAGACGCCCTCCTGGCTCGTCGCCGGCAAGGGTCCGGGATCCCAAAGCGAGGCCAAGACAATATCCATCGACGGGGAGGGTCGCATCATCACGGGCGGCCACAGTTGCGGAGACACTTGCGAGCCTCAAGGCGAGCTTCGACTGTTCTCCAATCCCAGCGAACAGATCTGGCAGCGCGCGCTCGATCCATCGGTTTCGCCGCCTCGCGCCATCGCCTGGCACCCCGCGGGGTATGCCGTGTTCGCAAGCGCCCGAAACAACGCCCAGAATACCAGCGTCTTCCTGATTCAGGCGTGGTTCCCGCTCGGGGGTGCGCCCGCGTGGACGTACGAACACCAGGACGGCCCCGCGATCCATACGGCGACAGCCATCGCGATCGGACCCTACGGCCAGATCTACGCCGGAGGGACGACCGCCGGGGGCTATCCTGCGATCGCGGTCGTCGCTCCGTGAGCGCTCACTGAGGGATGAAGGCCGAGCACGCTTCGCCGATGAGATCCGTAGCGACCTCGAACGCGGGCCGATAGTCCGCGTCTTCATTGTCGGCGATGTGCCAGTACGGGAAGTACAACTTGACCAGATCGCAGAGGCGATCCGAGGGGTTGCACTCGGGAAAGTGGATGCTGAACATCACGACCGAGTTCAGATCACCGTGCTTCGCGTTGGCGATCGCCTCGGCCCACAATTTCGGCTTGCCTGTCGAGAATAGATCCAGGGAGTTGGAGATGAACGTGATCATCAGGAGCGCGTCGTCGCGCAAAAACCCCTCGTTGCAGCCACCAGGGTCGTTGATGGCCGGCTGCATCGCAGCCGTGACCGCCTCGCCGAGCCGGTCGTCCCCGGTAAGCCCGACCTGCGCGAGACAGGCGAAGGTCTCCGAGAGGTTCGGCTGCTCGCCAGTCAGGTAGCGCCGGCCCCCGACGATCCCGCAGCCGACGTTCGACGCCCCCTTGCCGGCCGGGAACACCGTGCCCGCCCCCATCGTCACATCGCACGCCGTGATCGACTCGATCGCGTCGTACGGATAATCGGGATACGGACAACCGGTCGGGGTACAATCCGCGTTGCACACCGGGCTACCCCAATTCTCGTCGCCGTCGACGACCATGATATGATAGTCGAAGTCGACGAACTTGCTCTGGATCGTCGCGATGAAGTCGGGGAACGCCTCGATGAGGCGCTCCTGCATCGTCTCCATGTAGCCGAAGCGCGAGATCACGAAGAGGAAGTCGATCTTCCCCCTGCAGCCGACCGGGTGCAGATCGCCGAGGTCGGGCATCCCGAGATCCTGCAGCGGCACCGTCGTGCCCGGTTCGCCCGTGCTGCTCGTGGAGGTGTCCTCGAGGACAGGTGCCGTCGACCCCGTGCTCGTCGAGGTGGACGACGTGTTCCCGGTCAGTTCAGGCACCGACGTCGTCGCCGGGAGCGCGAACGACGAGGCCACGGGATCGGGCCCCACGCAACCCGCCACGAGCATCGCCAGCGCCATGGTCGCCCACGTCGTCGGGCGCATCATTGAGGAATGAATGCCGAGCATGCCTCCTCCACCAGATCCGTGGCGACCTCGAACGCGGGCCGATAGTCCGCGTCTGCATTGTCGGCGATATGCCAGTACGGAAAATAGTACTTGACCAGATCGCAGAGGCGATCCGAGGGGTTGCACTCGGGAAAGTGGATGCTGAACATCACGACCGAGTTCGGATCGCCGTGCTTCGCGTTGGCGATCGCCTCGGCCCACAACTTCGGCTTCCCCGCCGAATATAGATCCAGGGTATTGGAGATAAACGTGATCATCAGGAGCGCGTCGTCGCGCAAAAATCCCTCGTTGCAGCCACCAGGGTCGTTGATGGCCGGTTGCATCGCGGCCGTCACCGCCTCGCCGAGCAGGTGATCCCCGGTGAGACCGACCTGCGCGAGACAGGCGAAGGTCTCCGAGAGGTTCGGCTGCTCGCGAGTCAGATAGCGCCGGCCCCCGACGATCCCGCAGTCGACGTTGGACGCCCCCTTGCCGGCCGGGAAGACCGTGCCCGCTCCCATCGTCACATCGCAGGCCGTGATCGACTCGATCGCGTCGCACGGATAATCGGGATACGGACAGCCGGTCGGGTTGCAGTCCGCATTGCACACCTCGCTGCCCCACGTCGCGTCGCCGTCGACGACCATGATGTGATAGTCGAAGTCGACGAACTTGCTCTGGATCGTCGCGATGAAGTCGGGGAACGCCTCGATGAGGCGCTCCTGCATCGTCTCCATGTAGCCGAAGCGCGAGATCACGAACAGGAAGTCGATCTTCCCCTTGCAGCCGACCGGGTGCAGATCGCCGAGGTCGGGCATCCCGAGATCCTGCAGCGGCACAGTCGTGCCCGGCTCGCCCGTGCTGCTCGTCGAGCTGTCCTCCGGGACAGGTCCCGAAGTCCCTGTCGTCCCGGTCGAGGTGCCCGGCTCGTCCCCCGTCGGGGCCGGCGCCGACGACGCAGTGGGCGGGAGCGCGAACGACGACGCGGCCGGGTCCGGGCCCTCGCAGGCCGCCAGCGTCCCGGCCAGGACTGCACTCATTCCCCGCACGTCCCCAGCTTACCCCCGTGGAGCGCAACCGCGCTGCGCGGATGCGTGAGGTTCGAAGCTGCACATCGGCGCAGTCCCGCGCATTCGGGCCTTTAAGCCATGTCTCTGGGGACAGCCGGATGACGGCGTTCTCGCGGTTCAGCGGGGCTCTGGCGGCTCGCCGGCCGGGAGCCCGCGGCGCCGCAGGGCGGCGGCCGTGCGGGCGATCGTCGTCAGCTCGGTCCACGGGCGCTCCGCCGTGGTCGGATCGCCTCCGACCCATTCGCACGGCTGGTCGCGGTAGGGGTCTGTGGGCAGGGCCCGCATCTCGCGGGCGCCCGCCTCGAGCGCCGCCCTGAGGCGGGCCAGCGCCGCCTCGTCGGGGCTGAACAGCTGCGGCGCCGCCTGTACCGTCAGCCATGTCCGAATCACCAGGGCGGCCAGCGCCGCGATCGCGGCCATCACCAGGAAGCCCGGGGCCGGGGCCATGAACACCACCGCCGCCAGGCCTGCCCAGACCATCCACGCCCACGCCGGCAGGCCGAGCGACGCCGCCAGGCTGCCCGGTCGGGCGTGTTCGAGCTCGGGCCGGGCCCCCACGGCCAACTGGTCGACCAGCGCCCGCCGCCGCAGGTCGCGCTGGATCTGCCGTGCCAGCTGCTCGGCCTCTGCGAGCGCCACCAGGGCTGCGCCTGGGCCGGGCCGGTCGGGGGTCACCATCGCAGGGTACGTCACCTTCGGTCCCTGTCCGCCGGCCCGATGGGCGCGGAGTCGGCCCCACGCCCGATCCACGCCTTCGGATGTCTGTGACTGCCCCCAATGCCCGCTCGAGCGCCGACGAAGACTGCGCAACTCGCGGGCTGGACGTCGGTCCTGAAGCTATAATAGATTTGGTCGGTTTATGAAGCTCTGCGACGCCTGTCATCGCCACGTGCGCCCGAGCGAGGGGGCCTGTCCGTTTTGCGGCCGTTCGATGCGGACCACCGGCGCTGCGCGGCTCGGGGCGGTCGTCCTGCTCGGAGCGCTCGAGGCCGGCTGCGCCGGTCGTCCGGTCGAGGAGAGCGGGGGCGAGAGCGCGACCCTGGGCACCACCACGAGCGGCGGCGGCAGCTCGAGCGTCGGCACCACCGGGCCGACGACCGGCGAGGCGACCACCATCCCCGCGACCACCGCGACCACCTCGACCACCTCGACCACGCTGACCGTCACGGGCGAGCTGACGAGCACCGGCGACATCGACACCACCGATCAGGGCTGCAGCTTCTACGGCGGCTGTCCGGCCGACTTCGGCGGCGGCACCCTCGAGTGCAGCACCTTCGCCCAGGACTGTCCGGACGGCGAGAAGTGCACGCCCTTCGCGAGCGAAGGCGACGGTGAGCTCGACTCGACCCGCTGCGTGCCGATCCCGCGCGACCCCGACCAAATCGGCCAGCCGTGCACCGTCGAGGGCAACGTGGGCAGCGGCCTCGACTCCTGCGACGGCGGCGCGATCTGCTGGAACGTCGACGGCGGGACGCTCACGGGCGAGTGCGTCGCCCAGTGCGGCGGCACCCCCGACTTCCCCGAGTGCCCTGCCGATCACACCTGCGTGTTCTTCAATGACGTCTCGCGGGTCTGCCTGCCCACCTGCGATCCGGTGGCCGCGGCCTGCGAGCCCGGCGAGGTCTGCACCTTCAACGGCAACGACTTCGCGTGCGTCGGCATCGTCGGCCCTGGCGCCGCCGAGTTCGAGCCGTGTGAATTCCTCAACAGCTGCAACCCCGGCCTGTTCTGCACGGGCTCCGAGATGGCCAGCGAATGCGACGCACAGCAAGTCGGCTGCTGCCTCGCCTTCTGCGACGTCGAGGCGCCCGCCTGCAACGGCGAGGGCGCCGAGTGCATCTCGGTCTGGGAGCGCGGCCAGGCCCCCGCCGGGCTCGAGCACGTCGGCGTCTGCGCCCTCCCGCCGTGACGCGGCCGGCTCACATGTCCTGAAGACCAGCCTCGTCGAGGCTGCCCCATCGTCGACGCCCGCCACTGGCGGTCTCGCATGACATGTCTCGAGCCGCCGCGACCTCGCGTGCGCGCGACCTGCTCCAAGAGACATCATCGAGCGCCGCTCACCTGTCCCGAAGGACAGCCACGAGCTCGGGTCGAGCTCTCTCGGTAGCGCCGCCGCCCGAGTCACGACCGAGGCACCGGCGCGCCGGGCCCGAACGGCATCTGCTCGCGACCGACGCGCGGCTCGTCGATCGCCACCGGGCCGCGGGCCGCGAGCTCGGGGTCCTTGGCCTCGCGGACCACGCGGTAGAGCCCGTGATCGAACGGCACCCCCGGCGCCGGAGCGACCGGCTCGACGCGCTCACGCAGACCGGCGCGGTCGAGCTCGAGCGCGCGGTGATGACAATAGGGATTGTTGCCGGGGCGACCGAGCAGCGGCTCGCTGGTGGCCGAGCAGCCGGCCATGCACACGTCGTTGTAATAACATTCGCGGCAGTAGCCCCACAGATCGTCGACGGTGCGCTTGCGGGTGAACTGCAGCTCGGGCGCGCTGTCCCAGATCTCCCGGAGCGGCCGCTCGCGCACGTTGCCGGCCGCGTTGGCCCGGCCGCCGAGGCTGGGGCAGCCCTTGATCGTGCCGTCGGCCTCGATCCCGAGCGCGTGGCGGCCGGCGATGCAGCCCTTGTAGTGGCCGCCGGCTTTCTGACGCCCGCGCAGCTCGGCCTCGAGCGGACCGAAGTAGCCGAGGTTGTTGGCCGGCCACAGCCGCTGCCCGTGCGGCGCCCCGCGGGCGACCAGGCGCTCCAGCACCGCGAACACCTCGAGCAGCATGAATGGTTGCAGCAGGATCTCCGGGTGGTCGGCCGCGTTGCCGAACGGCGCCGTGATCTGCAGCTGCCAGCCGCCAATGCCCTCCGCGAGCAGCAGCGACTGCAGCGCCTCGAGCGTGGGCAGCGTGAGGCGATTGATCTGCGTGTTGACCGCCCGCGCGACCCCGGCCGCGCGCAGGCGCTCGAGCGCCGCGAAAGCCCGGCGGAAGCTGCCCGGCACCCCGCGCAGTGCGTCGTGCGCCGCCTCGGTGCCGTCGATCGACAGGTTGACGCTGCGGACCCCTGCCTCTGCCAGCGCCGCGACCCGCTCCTCGGTGAGGTTGAGCCCGCCGGTGGTCATGGTGCAGTCCATGCCGGCGTTGCGGATCGCGCGGGCGATCAGGATGAAGTCGTCGCGCAGGTAGGCCTCACCGCCGATCAGCGTGACCTCGCCGACCCCGAGCGCGCGCAGGTCGGCGACCAGCTGCAGCGCCTCGGCCGTCGACAGCTCGCCGGGCCGCGCCGCCCCGGCCCGCGAACCGCAGTGGATGCACTTCTGATCGCACTTCAGCGTCAGCTCCCACACCGCGTAGCGCGGCGACGGCACCTCGCCGGCCACGCCGGCGCGCGCGCGGCGATCGTCGGGCCGCGGCAGCGAGGCCACCACCGGCAAGCGGCGGCGATTGTCCCGCAGGCTCACCGGCGCAGGGTATCACGCGGCGGTGGGGCTCGCCCGTCGGGGTCGGGCGGCCCGCCGTCGTCGGCGTGCTCGGGCCGCTGCTCCTTCTTGGCGACCACGACGTGCTGCGTCGCCGGCGACAACATCTGCTGCAGCTCGAGCAAGGCGTTGCCCGCCCCCGTGCTCGACGGCTTGCGGACCCGGTAATAGATGTACCCGCCGCGCTCGAGCGCCAGCAGCAGCCGGTCGAGCACGAACAGGCCGGCGAGCACGGCGAGCACGGTCAGCGGCCACGGCACGACTCCAGCGTATCCCACGCCCGCGGCCGACCTGACGCGGCCGCGCCGTCACTTGCCCTGCGAGTCCTCGACGAACTTGGCTGCCGCCTTGCCGATGTTCCGGCCGGCCATCTCCATGCGCTGATGGTCGGACGGCGTGGTGAGGCTGGCGCCGATCATCGCCTTGGTGTCGATCACGTCGGTGACCTTGCCGTCCTTCTGCCACGAGAAGCGGGCCTCGATCTTCGACGGCACGCTGTACACCGGCGTGTAGATCCCCGTCGTCACGTGGATGTACGCGATCACGAGGTCGGGGGTGCCGTCGGCCGGCGCCGCCGCGACGTTGACGCCGCGGTCCCGCATCCCCTCGAGGATCGCCGCGTCGGTCTCCTGCTTGATCTTGGCGAAGTCGGCCTTCTCCTCGTCTGACTTTTCGGCCAGGTACTCGGCCTCGCTGGCCTTGTCGAGCACGGTGACCTTCGACCAGTCGAAGCCGACCGTCATGCTGGTCACACCCTTGAGCGCCGAGGGCGGCCCGGACTGCTGCACCACCGAGTACGGCTTGCAGGCGGTGGCGGCGAGGGGCGCGGCAGCGATGGCGAGCGCGAGCGTGAGGCGGCGGAGCATTCGGTTCTTCGTCATGAGGGGCGGAGGATATCCCGGCGGCGTCCGCGGCGGCGCGCCCCTCGCCACAGGCGCGTCCCCCGCAGTTCTCCGAGTGTGCGAGCGCGGCGACGACAAACCATGTCGCGACCACGCACCTCCGCGGTGACCGGCCGTGCTGCATGGTGGCGCTACGACACCGGTCGTGACCGCGCCTTCTCTGCAGATGCTCCACAGCTTCGACCACGGAGCGGCCCTCGCGCATTACGAGCAGGCGATCGCGCGGGTCGAGGCCCGCTTCGGCGCCTCGCACCCGTCGCTCGCCGGGCTCCATAGCAGCGCCGCCGGCGAGTTGTGCCAGCTCGGCCACTACGCCGCCGCGATCACCCGCGCCGAGCAAGCGATCGCCCTGTCGAACCTCGCCGGCAATTACGACGAGATCTTCGACGAGGCCCAGCGCGTCCTGGCGCGCGCCCGCGCCCGCGCCTACCCATGAGCGCACGCGCGAGCGCCTCGCTCTCCGCAGTCGCACGAGTCGCGGAAGCGCCTGCGCCTGCTCGCCCGCGCCCAGATCGCGCATCCGCCTCGCAGCGCCTCGCGGTCGCTGCTGCTCCCGTGCGCCCTTCACCCCGCCGACAAATCATTCGCGGTCCGCTCCCGGCACGCCGCCGCTCGCGTCGGCTCGTCCGCCGCCCGGGCGTTGCCGCTCGCGTGCGCCCTTCACCCCGCGGGCACACCATTCGCGGTCCGCTCTCGGCCCGCGACGTCCCGGGCACGCGCGGCTCGCCTCGCGCTTTCACGCATCGGCCCGCCACGCGCGCGCCGTCGCGATCGCCCCGCGCGGAGACATCCATTGTCGCGGGCCCGGCGGCTTGGGTAGCGTGCGTGCGATGCAGCCCTCCATGTCCAGTTCGCCGCGCCTCCGCTTCCTCGTCGCCGGTCCCCTGTCGCCGCGACCGACCGGTCGGCGCGGGCGGATCTTGCTGGCCGAGCTGGCCGAACGCCTGGCGCAGTCGTCGCTCGCCGTCGACGTCGACGTCGGCAAGGCGATCGGCGCCGCCGGCGAGCTGAAGGTCAAGGCCAAGTTCTCCCGCTTCCGCGACTTCTCGGCCGCCGAGGTCGTGCAGCAGAGCCTGGGCGAGCTGCACCGCCTGCGCGAGCGGCTGCTCGCCCCCAGCGGTCGTCCGCGCAGCGACGAGCTGCTCGCCACGATCGCCCGGATCGCCGGCCGCGGCCCGCTCCACGCCGAGCTCACCGCCTGCTTCGCCCCGCCGCCCGAGAAGCCCGCCGAACCCGGCGGCGGCGACCTCGTCGACGAATTGCTCGCGCGCGCCTCCTCGCCGCCGAAGAGCGCCGCCAGCTCGGCCATCGACGCCGTCGTCCGCGGCGCCGTCCAGAGCACCCCGGCCGGCGCCGCCCTCGAGCCGTCGCGGGCCGCCCACGCCGCGCTGTCGGCCGCGCTCGCGCGGGCGGCCAGCGCCGTACTCGCCGATCCGGGCCTGCGCGCCGCCGAGGTCCGCTGGCGGGCCCTGCGGCTGTTCTTGGGGCAATGCCCGCGCGACGACCTCGACGTCGAGCTGCTCGACGTCGCCATCGCCGATCTGCCGGCCGCGCTGGCCGAGCTCGGCGAGCTCGACCCGCTCGCCCGGCCCGACGCCGTGTTCGTCCTCGACCCGCTGCAGAGCCTCGCCGACGCCGCGGCGCTGGCCGAGGTCGCCGCCGACCTGCACGCGCCGGTGTGCGCCGAGCTGGCCCCCGCCGCGCTCGGCCTCGACTCCACCGCCGCCGTCGCCGCGCGCATCGAGGCCGACCTCGACCTCGGCGACGACTTCACCAGCCTGCGCCACAACCCCGCCAGCCGCTGGCTCACGCTGGCGCTGAACGGCCCCGTGCTGGCCGCCGAGACCACGCCCGCGGGCGCTCGCCTGGTCGCCGGCGGAGCCGGGCTCGCGGTGGCCGCCCTGCTCGCCACCAGCATGAAGCTCGGCGGCACCTTCGCCCAGCTCGGCCGCGACGCCGACCTGCGGGCGCCCGCCCAGGGCACCTTCAAACACGGCCAGGAGGACATCCCGATCGGCACCGTCGAGCCGTGCTCCGCCAACGCCCAGCTCGCGCTGGCCCGTCGCGGCCTCACCGCCGTCGGCGGCCCGCAGCAGAGCGACCTCCTCACCCTCGCCGCCTGCCCGGTGGTCCACCAGAGCGAGGACGCCACCTCGTTCGCCGGCCAGCTGCTGGTCGGCCGCACCGTCCGCTTCGCCCTGTGGGTGCGCGACCGCGTGCCCGCCGGCGCGAGCGCCGAGGAGGCCGCCGACGCCGTGACGCGGGCCGCCGCCCTGGTGCTCCTGCCCGGCACGCCGATCCGCCCGCGCTTCGGCGCCGCGCTCGCCCGCGGCGAGTCCGGCGCCGAGCTCAAGATCGCCGCGTCCTACCCGGCCGCCCTCACCGGCGCCCCGGTCGCGCTGTCGTTCGCGCTGCCGCTGTCCTGACCCCGGCCCCGCCGGCCCACTCTCTAAAGGACATGTCCAACAGGACCTGTCCTCACCACCCCGTCTCAAAGGACATGCCCGAGAGGGCATGTCCTCCCCCTTTGCCCTCGCCCGTGGTTCGTCGCGGCACTCCCGCGGGGAATGACACGCCGAAAGGACGCGAGAAAGCGTCTGTTCGGCGGCCAGCCCTGGCCGTCGAACAGGCGCCCCACGACCTGTCCTCCAGGACATCCCACATCGAAGCCCACGACGGCGTGTCGGCCTCTCACGGCTGCAGCCGTGCCAGGGGTCCGGGGAAGGGCCGGCCGCGAATGTGAATTCGCCGCCAGATCTACGCTGCAAGGGCGATACGGAGCTTTTTCCGTTTCGCTTCCGCAGCGTTTCCAAACCGCGCCGAGGGCGCCGGGGGAACCGGGGGCCCCGTCATGGCGGCGATCTCGGCCACAGCCTCACGGGCCAGCTTCCGCTTGTCCGTGTGGATGTAGTAGCTCATGGTCGTCTTCAAGCTCGCGTGCCTCGCCAGGGCCTGGAGGGCGTAGGGCTTGATCCCGCGCTCTGCCAGGTGGGTCAGGCGCGAGTGACGGCAACGGTGGGGGCCGTGCTGTCGCAGATCGGCATCCCGCTGCATCCTCAGGACCCGCTTCCCGAGCGCGCGATCGCTCGGGTACTCGACCGCGCCTCGTCCGAGGACGAACGCGTGGTCGCTCTGCTCCCACAGCTTCTTGAGCGCAGCTGCCAGCCGAGGAGTGAGCGGGATCGTCCCTTCCTCGCCCTTGGGCGTGTCCTGGAGAACGCCCTGGCAGACGTTCCTGCGGATCTCCATCGTTCCCTCGGCGAAGTCGATGTCCTCCCACATGAGGCCGGCGGTCTCACCGATGCGCAGGACGGCATCGGCCAACAGGAGCGCGAGGACCCGCTCGTAGGTGTCCTTCGCACCGCTGCCGACGAAGTGCTCGAGATCCTCGGGCGAGAAGATTTCGAGTTTCCGCTTCTTCACCTTGTCCCATTCGATCGTCGGGATCTCGGCGAACGGGATCTTGGTCCGACGCATGGCCCACGTGAGCATGCGACGCACCTTCTCGATCACCTTCTTCTGGCTCGAGATCGCCATACCCTTGCATTCAAGGTCGTCGCGAAGCTTGTTCATCGCCGCGAGATCGATCTGGTCCGCACGCACGTCACCGAGAGCTTCGGCGATGTGCCGCGTCCAGTGGCAACCGTACATGACGCGAGTGTTGTGCTTCTGCGCGGCGATGTACTTGGCCGAGAACTCCGGCCAGAGTTCGGCAAGCGTGGGGGCCGTGGTCTTCTTCTTCGGCTGTTCTTCTTCACTCTCCTCTCTCGTGTCGGTCGAGACAGAGCGAGCAAGCTCAGTCACGATCCGCAATCTCTCTCCCTCGCCCCATGCAATCGCACCCTCGAGCGTCAAGCCGGCCGGTGCGACACGTCGCTTCCGATCGGGCTTGCCGGTCCGGGGGTCGATGTACTCAAGATCCGCGTGCCAGCGGCTCGAGTCTTTGATGTAGGGGCAGCAGGTCACGGGCTTGCAGGTGTGTTTCGTTTCCAAGGGGGCGGGCTCTTTCCGCCCCCGCGTTTCCTGGCGCACCCATGCCAGCACGGCCCCGGCTCGGTAGGCAACCCGCCGGCCGTTGCAGCTGTGGGGGGGACCTTCACCCTTGGCCCGCCAGCGCTCGAGGGTTCGGATGCTCGTGCGCAGGATCTGGGCGACTTCGTGGGCCTTGAGCAGGTGGTCCGGATCGAGGTCACCGACACCGACACCGACACGTGTGAATTCACACTCGTCGGGGCCGGCGTCGGATGTCCAGTTCCGGCCCTCGTCGTGCTGGGGGCGGGGGCGGGAAGTGGTGCGGGTGATCGGGGGACAGGCTTGGGCTTGCACCCGCCGGATAGGCTTTCGTCAGACATCGCCCCTGGATTGGGTGTACACACTCGTGTACACTGACAATGTGCCCCGCTCCCCCGAAGCCCTCCGAGCCGCCGATGCCCGTGCGGCCGACCTCAACGTCTCTGCTCTCGCTCCCCGTGCCGATGCCGCTACGCGTGCGCAGGTGACCGCTCTTCACGCCCGACTCGTGGATGTGCTCCATGAGGCTGTAGCGATCGCCCTCACCGACATGCGCGCCGAGAACGATGCCGGCGAGGTCGTAGTGTTCACACGCGAGAACACCCCACCTCCTTGGCACATGCCGCCCGAGTGTTCTCAGGCCGCGCGAGCCTGGGCCCTCGATCTGGTCGATCGCGTCCTCCCCTCGATGTCTGGAAATCCCATGTCCACAACCGTGAACACCACCACAGAAGTCGCCTCCCGCGAAGATGACCCCAGGGCGCCGATCCACCGGCGCATCTTGGCTATGCACAAGGAGGGCAAGTCCATCCGCCAAATCTCCGAGATCCTGAAGGACGAGGAAGTACCGGGCCCGCAGGGTGGATGGTGGCACCCCACGTCGGTCCACCGGGTGATCCAGCGCGCCGCCGAAGCCGCTGCCAAGAAGAAGAAGTAAGTTGAAGCGCGCCAGGGGCGGTGGGGATGTTCCTTGTCGGCCCTTGTGCTATATGGGCTTTGGCCCCGCTGTGTACGGGGCATGAAAAGCCAAGGGCCCCAGGCATTTGCCTGGAGCCCCTCGCCCGGAGGGCGGTCCCCCGACCGCTGACTCCGCGTAGCCCGCCCCCTCGACGCTCCCGAGGAAGCAATGCTCAACACAGTACGATCAGAGCACGAGAACCGCAAGCCGAAGATCGGCCTCGATACATTCTCCGTCCGCTTGTACTTCCAGCGCGCCCCCAAGGACGCCGCCAAGTGGCCAACCCTTCCCGATGGATTCACCCTCTCCGCCGTGCGCGAGCGCCCCGGGTGGTCCGAGCAGACGTTCTATGACTGGCACGCCAACCATCCCGCGCTGAAGATCTTCGTGAACGCCCACGAGCTCGAGCTGTGGACCCATCCCGATGAGGAAGATCCAGTCTGTAGCGGCAAGTTCGACATCACCTTCGAGGTCGCGCGCGTCAAGTCCTCCATGATGTACCCGGACGCCCCGTTCTGGGTGAACGACAAGACGTGCAGCTCCTCCGAGGCCGGCTCCATCGTCAAGACCATCATCGAGGAGATCGCCGAAGCCCTCCAGCTCGGCGAGTACACGGTGGAGGTCCTGCGGATCGACGTCTTCGCCGATGTCGTCTGCCCCGATCACCGGACCGTGCTCGACCACGTCGCACGCAGGCGCCCCAAGGTCTACAAGACCCAGGCGCAGCCGGCGACCTACTTCAACCCCTGGGACGACGACGACGACCCCACCGGGGGCGTCACTCACAGGCGGTACAAGGGGGGTAAGAAGGGCTGCGAAGAGACCCGCCTCTACCCCCGAGCCCCCAAGCTCCTGAAGGATCTCGAGGCCGCTGGCTTGGAGGCCGAGATCGAACCCTCCAGCGCGCTCGCCCAAACCCTGCGACTCGAAGCAGTCCATGGGAAGGAGCGCAAGAGCGGCTGTCGGCCACTCAAGATCTGCGACGACTTCACCGCCCGCCCAACCCGCTCCGGTGACGAGGACTCCGACGAGATCGAGGGCAAGCCCTCCATCTCTCTCGAGGACGCTCTCGACCCCCGCGTCTGGGCCGGCGTTCTCCTCGAGCGCCTGCGAGAGCTCGATCTCTATGGCAAGGACGCGAGATCGATCGAGGTCGCTCTCTCTCCCTCCGACCTTCGCAAGCGGCTCCTCGCCGCCGGCGTCAGTCGCGGGACCGCCAGCCAGTACGCAGATATCGTGTTCGAGGGTGAGGAAATCTTGCGCGCTGAAGGGTGCGACACACGAAAGATCATCAAGAAGGTCGAATCGATCATGGGTCGGACATTCGTCGCAGAACATGATCGTCTCCCCCACGATCCGTTCGCTGACATCGCCTCCGCATGCCTCGAGCTCGCAAGGGCAGGCGGAGGCCCAGACCCATCCACCTGGACCCGTCTCCGCATCCTCTCCGCAGGAGAGACCGCGAACACGGCCCCACATGGCTCGGTCACGGCCCCCGTAGGCCAGCGCGACCCTCTCGACCCCGACGACCTCCGTGAAGTCGAGGCAGCCATGGACGAGATCGACAACGCCAACCCCTCGACGAAGGGGAAGGGCAACGTCAGCCCCCAGATCGTCCTCGAAGATGCTCGCACGTTCGATCCATACGCCCCTCCCAAGGACACAGCCCGCCCGCCTCCGAAGAAGCGGATCGGCAAGGTCAGAGGAAGGGTGGATCAAACTAACGAAACTCTCGTCAAACCTATGCCAGCAGGGGCTGACTCGGTGATCGTAGGCCAAGGCTCCGCCGATTGGCGCAACGATCCCTCTCTTATATCTGTGCCCGCTCCGCCGGTGGGTGTGCACAAAGCGCCGGACGCTACGAGCAATCCTACCAAACCCAATAGGAGGAAGCGGAAGGCCGACTCGGCGCAGGCTGATCCGACCGATCGCATGCTCGAGGGAATCTGCAACTGGAGTGAACAATGACCCAGCGCCGATCGAACAAGGGCGACCCCACGAGGGCCGTCGCGTACCTGCGGGTCTCCACGGACAAGCAAGAGGCCTCCCCCGACGTCCAGGCGGCGGCCATCGCCCGGTGGGCAGCGTCCCAAGGCGTGACGATCGTCGCCAGCTTCCTCGACGAAGGTGTCGGCGGGGCCACACCCCTTGTTGATCGTCCGGGTCTTCAGGCGGCTCTTGCAGCCCTCCGTGAACACAAGGCCGGCGTCCTCGTCGCCTCGAAGCGGGACAGGTTCGGCCGTGAGCCCGCGTTGATGCTCGAGCTCGAGCGCATGACGGCCCGTCGTGGGTCCATCATGCGCACTTCCGATGGTGCGAGTGATGCGGCTGGGTTCGCCGGCGAGGTCCAAAGGGAGGGCATGGACTTCGCCGCCAAGATCGAGCGCTTGGCGATCAAGGACAGGACGAGTGCGGCCCTGCGACGCCTCCAAGAGCGGGGCCGAGCTGCCGGCGGTCGACCCCCCTACGGGTGGAAGATCGTCCTGACCCCCGACCCCACCGACGAACGCGGCTTCTATCGCTCGATCGAGATCGACCCAAACGAGCAAGCCGGCCTGGTTCTCTTGCTCGAGCTCGACATCCTCCGCCTCTCGTGGGCGGAAATGGCCCGTCGCATGACAGCCGCCGGTCACCGGCCGCGGGGGTACCGGTGGCACCCCCGGAGCATCGAGACGATCCTCCGCAGGTACCGGAGTTCGGATCGTCCGGGCGGACGGCCCGAAGATGCTCCGGGCGGAGTGTTCCCGCGGGCGTAAGAGGGACATGCCCACGACCCGCAACTACAAACTCTCAACCTTCAGGCTCGCGCTCCGGACCAGGTTCCTGCGAGAGGACCTGCTCCCCCTCTCCGAACGGGAGCAAGACCTGCTCCCCAGGATCAAGCGGGGAGGACACTGGACCCCCAGGCGCGCGGCGCGGGTGCTAGGGGTGGCCCGATCGACCGCGCGGAAGATCCTCGTCGACCTCGTCGACCGTGGTCTCATCGTGGGCAACCGGTTCGGGCGCCATACCTGGTTCCACCGCGTGTGAGGCCGATGGGCGTCGTCGCGCACGAGTGGCCGAGCGGTACCGCGCACCGAAAAGAGCGCTGTCGCACACCTGTAGGAACGACTTGCGAGGATGCCCACGGACAAGGAGCATGGTCGCATGACCACCCCCGTCCGCGAAGTGATCGACCTGAAGGAAGTACGCGACTACGTTCTCGCGTTCCTGAAAAAGCATCCTGCCGCCGATTGCAAGTGGGTTAGAGATGGCGCCCTCCGACCGAACGACAACTATCGGCACATACACTTCAGCGTCGCGCATAGAGGAGTTCTGACCAACGATCAGGGAGTACGGGAGGCGCGCGAGCGGGAGCTCGAAGCGGTCTTCGATGGCCTGAACAAGCACCTCAAGCCGGTTCACCACTACGTACTGCTCGACTGGCCCCACGATGGCACGTTTAAGATCCTGGTCTACATCGAAGGCGCTCATGAAGCAGAAGCCCTGGCGAAGTGGAAGCAGCGCCCGGTCGAGTAGCGGCTACCAGTCGTCCATCACGGGCACGAGACCGCCAACCAGAACGACATCGCCAGCTCGGCCCAGTGATCCTTCCTCAAATGTGGACTGCTTGTGAGTCGCTTGCCGCAGCTTGATCCTGGGCAACATGAACCCCCCCAACTTCCGCTTTCGCATGACCATGAGGGGTGTCGACAGCCCATATCCGCAGGATGGCACCTTTTGGTGCCGTCCAGATGGCACCTTCTTCTACCAACTCGACACGGAGTACCTACTCGGCGAAGAGCCTCATAGGTCTAATGCTCCCGATCAGCTCAACGCTGAAGCCGTGAAAGACCTGCTGCAGAAGATGCATCCCGAGTGGCACCTCAGCGAGGTCGCACAAGCCAGCATGCCGCCGGGGAAATTTCACCCTCGTGTCTGGAGGCAGAAGGCTGGCCCCGAGCCCGCTTCTATGTATGGCCAGGAATTCACGAGCGACATCGTGAATTTCGAATTACTCGAGCGCGACTTGGAGAGCCTTTTTCAGATCATCGAACCGTACAAGGGCAGCCCAAATCCATCTCCCAACGAAATGGCCTTCGGCCATGGGATCAGGCGCCTCCTTATCCTCGCCTGCACGGAGGTCGAAAATCTCCTCAAGAGGGTGATGCTATCGCATGGTTGCCAGAGCAACGGAAAGCACTGGAGCACGAACGACTACGTGAAGACCTACCCGGTGCTGAAGCTCGGCCACATTTCATCCAGGCTCGTACGCTACCCCGACTACCCTCCACTGCAGCCTTTCCACGGATGGGGCGAAGGTCCGCCGTCTCAAAGCCTCGACTGGTACAACGCTTACAACGCGACAAAGCATGATCGCATGGAGGGCCTTAAGGAAGCGACCTTCTCCAGAGCGCTCAATGCCGTTGCCGCCGTTCACGTTTTGCTCACCGCGCAGTACGGGATCGGGTTGCTCCGAACCCGCTGGGGACGCTTCGCCTTGAAGACTGAAGACCATCACTCTCGCATCTTCGAGAACGTTGACCTCCCGTTGCACCCGTTGGGCAAGCAGTACATCCCGCCGTTTGCGGGCGAATACTGGAGCCCAAGCCCGATGCCGCCCGGCAGTTTCTAGTGGCGCGCCAGGGAGCCGACCGAGCTTTACGGACTCCGTCCTCGCCGACGCCAGCGGTCGTGGACTTCGGAACAGACGAGCATCACGACGAGGAACCAGGCGCCCATACACACCTGAGTACATCGGCTGTTAATCGAGGTCGTCGTCTTCCTCGGCTTCGGACGGGGGGGTCGGGTCGAGGAACCTGTAGGCCAGGACGAGGGCCCCGCCGGCGATGAAGATCCCGAGGGAGGCTCCAGCGATGACTTCGTATGCGGCGAGGCAGTCCACAAGGGCCTCACTTCAGCAGGAACACGGCGGCCAGGACGACCGCGACGATCGCGATCCCTCCGCCCCCTGAGCCGGATCCGCCGCCGGTGTTCTTGAAGCCGGTCGGTCCAGCAGGCAGCACCTTGGCTGCCGTAGGCCGCTGGCCGCTGTAGATGTTGAGCTTGAGCCCTGGGTCTTTGCTGAACGCCATACGTACCTCACAGGAGCAACAGGGCTCCGAGTCCGACCCCTGCGATCGCAAGGCCAGCACCACCGCCGCCCGAGCTCGGACGATCAGGTGGGGCCCATGGTGAGCCACCCTGCGGCGGGAGGGCCGAGGGAAGTTCGTCCTCACCGCCCTTGCCGCCCTGTCCAATCTTGAGCCCCAGCCCTCGAGCTTGCGCGAGCTGTGCGGGGCTGTTCGTTACGCCCGAAGCTCGAAGCTGATCCGCGAAGGCCGGGTCAACCTCGTCGACGTCGGAGAGCAAGATCCCGAAGCGAGCCTCGTGGGCGAGCAAGAGCTGCCGCGCGTCCAGGGCCTTGGCTCTCAGGGTCGGTGAGGCTGCGAAGGCGGCATACGGCGGCATGCCGCCGCTCTCCGTGACCCGCACGTAGGCGGTGACCAAGGTGCTGGTGAGGCACTTCGTCTGGAGCTGCCGCATGCGGTCGATTGCCGGCTTGATCATCGCCTCGAACGGCGAGCTGTACTTGACGAGCAAGTCCTCGGGCTCCGGCCACGGCCGGCATTTCGCGCCTGCCGACAGAGGAGAACCGATCGGCCATGCAGGCCCACCCGAGAGGGCAATGCGTTGATTCACCCGCTTGTAGGGCGGCGGGTAGGGCCCGAGCTGCGCGGTGCTGTACGAGCCCTCGGGGTACGGCCAGGTCGGGCCTTGCCGCGGCTCGAGCCATGCGCACGAATTCCTCGTCAACACGGTGCCTGCGCCCTCCGCGAAGATCTTCGGGGTGATCAACGGGGCCGGCATCGGCCTCGGCAAGGGATCATAGCCGTTGCGCTTCAAGCCGAGCCTTGTCTTGGCGCCGGTCACTGCGAGGTACGGAGCTGCGAATTCCCCAGCCCACTCGTCCTTGGCAAACTCGGACCAAACCGATTCGAAGAAGGTCCCGAAGTACTCCTCCCAAGCGAGCTCGATCTTGTCGAGATCGAGCTTGTACATGTCGGGCGAGCCGCCCTTCTGGCACTGCTGCCACAAGAGCGTGCAGGTCTGTGCGAACGCGGGGAGGAAGTCGCCGGTGTCGGTGAGAGCCCGTCCCCACCGAAACATGGTGCCGTCCGAGAAGTACCTGAGCAGGCGAGGATCGGCCTGCGGGACCTTGGGGCTTTGAATGAGCCCCGCTACGCGCTCGGTTCCCGGCATGGCGCCGAGGCCTGTAGTGCTCCAGGCGACCTGTCCGCCGGAGATCGGCGCGAACATCTGCCCGACGATCTCACCGTCCTGGACCCCATCGGCGATCTTCCAAGGGACGGGTTCGAACGGAGGCAAGAAAATGTTGGTCCAGTCGACGCCGGGGCAGTAGGTCTCAACCAAGAACTTCTGCACGAGGTCTTGGTCCGTGCTCTTGCTGTAGCTGCCCCAAGGCAGAAGGATCCGCTTCTGTTGAATCGGGGCGGGAGAATCGAAGAGCCGCGAGATGAAATCTCCGAGGCCCACGATCCCCGCCATGAGCTTGCCGACGATCGGCACGGCGCCCACAAAATTCAAGGCTGTCTGCAAGCCGACCTCGGCCACATCCTTGCCGAGCATCACGGGGTCGCGGCTTGTGCTCCAATCGACCTCAGCCCAGAGGCCCTCGAAAGCCTCGACGCCGGGCCGTAGCTTGTCCAGCCATGCGATCCGCGGGAGCCAATTGGTCGGGATGTCGCCGGCGATGGTGGCCTTGGCCTTGTTCGCAAGGGCCAAGGCATCGCGCCAAGCTCGCGCTTGAGCCCGCGTGAAGATGGCTTGGCCGATGGTGCCGAGCTTCCCAAACTCGTCGGGAACAACCCCCTCCATGAGGGCGGCGAACTTCTGGTCAAGCAACGCGTCATCGCTCGGGAACGGACTGAAGAACTCAGCCGGCACCCGGTCAAAGATCGGATCGTTGCTCGAGAGCTTCACGGGGGATCATCCCTTCTTGGAAGCCTTCTTCTTCGCGGTCTTCTTCTTCGAGGTCTTCTTCTTCGAGGCCTTCTTCTTCGAGGCCTTCTTCTTCGAGGCCTTCTTCGCCGGAGCTGCGGCCGCGGCTGCCTTCTTCGAGGTCTTCTTCTTCGAGGCCTTCTTGCCCGCAACGGACCGGCCGGAAAGCAACTCGGACGCGTCCCTCTCGCTCAAGCCGAGACGCGCCAAGAGAGCCTTGCGTTCTTTCTCGCCGTCAGCCTCGATGCCCGCCAAGCCCTTCTTGAGCTTGTCGGTGCTGCAAGACATACAAGCCTCGAGCGCCGCTGCGGCCTTGGCTGCGGCGCGCTCGTAGCGAGCCTTGGCCGCCAAGAGGATCCTGCGCTTGTTCGAGGGTGAGATCTTTCGTTTGGGCATACAGCCTCACTTGTCCACGAGAACCTTGTAGGCGAGGTACAAGCCGCCGCCCCACAGGGCCATTCGCAGGACTCCTCCGACGCCTCCGAGGCCGAGATTCGGCAGCTCGGGAAGCTCGGGAACGATCACCGGCGGCAAGTTCTCGGGATCCGACAAGCCGTCGTAGCCCAAGCCCTCTGGGTCGACCTCAAGGGGCTTCCCGTACTTCTGCTCGAGCGCCTGGAACCACAGCTCCATCGCGGTCTTGGCGAGCCTTTGGACCTCGATCGCGTTGGCGACCTTGCTGCTGTCGAGCCAACCTTGCTCGCCAGCGAGCAGGTTGATCGACTCGTTGAAGCTGATCTCGCCGAAGCCGACCTTCTGCGGCCACAACGCGATGTCGGGTCCCCAAGTCTCGACGACGGTTTCCCGAACTTGCTTCGCAAGCGCGGTCCAATGCTTGGCCTGCTCAAGCCACGCGTTCACGTCGTGGTCGTCACAGACATCGAGCAAGCCGGTACACGGCTGGCCCTCCGTGCGGCCGCCGTAGGTCGTCAACGGGCCAAAACGGCCGATGGACTCGCCGGGCATGGTCAGCCCACCTGGATCCCGGCGAGAGCATCCGAGTAGGCTTGCGCGCCCGGCCAGTTGCCGATCGTCTGCAGGGTGGGCATGCCGCCGCCCGAGAGCTCATCGAACTTGTCCAAGTCGATCCCCAATTCCGCGGCCCTGTTCTGGAAGCGGGTACCCACGGCGATGTTCGCGGCCGAGTTCGAGAGCGAACCCGTGCTCACCACTCGGTGGATCTTGGTCCAGGTCTCCCGAGGGGTCGGTGACAGCACCGGATAGGATCCCTTGACGATCCTGTAGACCATCACGCCGATGATGTACATCTGCGCCCGGGGGTCGTAGAGGATCTCGGGCTTCTCGTTCAAGAGCGGCGTGAAGCCCTCGTGCTTTCCGGTGTAGAGGGCCGTGGACGCCAAGATGTCCATAAGGCCAGCCGACCCGAAGTCCTTCCATGCGGCGTTGTAAGGGCTCACCGGCCAAACCTTGCTCGCCTCGTAGGCCCCCACGCCGCCGCAAGGGCCCTTGGTTCCCTTCGGAAGCGTCACCCTTTCGATCCCTCGGCAGCTCGCGTTGCGCTCGCTCGCAGAAGTGTTGTGGCACTGGCGGCACAGGTTCGGTGCCGCAGCGGCGATCGCCTGAGCTTCAGCGAAGCTCACCAGACCTTGGCCAGCCCTGTAGGCCGTCCACGAACGAATTGCCATGTAGCGGGCGAGACCGGGCAAGGTGCCCTGAGTCGCTGACTCCGCCGTAGCGAAGGGGATCAACCACTTCGCTGGCGTGGCTCCCCAGTTGGCCGACGGCACATCGTCGGGGACAGGAATGACCTCGTCGTCGTCGCCCGAGTCGTCGTCCGGCAACGGGATGATCTCGTCCTCGGGGTCCGAGGGCTTCGGCTCCGAGGGCTTCGCGGAAGCCTTCCCGCCGAAAGCCAGGAACAGCAGGGCGGCGAGCCCGCCGTACACAAGTGTGTTGTCGGCCATAGATAGCCCTCCGAGAGCGAGAAGAAGATCAGACGCCCACGGCGAACCAGGAGCCCGCCGTCACCCGATAGACCGCGGCCGAGTCACCGGCTGCGACAGAGACCGATGCGGCCGTATTGATCGTATCGGACCCGTCCGCGACGATCGAGGCGGCATCAGCCGAGTTGTTGTGGATCACGCACCATGCCCCATAGGACAGGAGCGCAGCAGAGGGCAGGTTGATGGCATGGCCCGCGCCCGCCGCCGTAGAGGTCACGAACTTGGGCGAGTCGATCCACTGGATGACGCTCAACGGGTTCGACGCCGAAACCTGCGGCGGCAAGCTGAACCAAGCTCCGTCCGTCGTCACCCATTGAGTTCCGTCGCTCACCAGCAACGCGGCCCGATTCGCGGTTAACAGACGGTTGTTCAACCCGTTGATGTTGTCCGCTGGATCCGGAACGATCGTGACGAGAGAGCCACCTCCGCCTGCTGCCTCGACGAGGACATTCGCGCCGATGGCCAGGTCGGCAAGGGGGGGCAGGTTGACCGTCGCAGCCGGATCGGAGGCAGTGACGACCTGGCGACCGAAGCCGCGCCATGCTGGGACGTCGACTGTGTTGGACGCCGAGATGATCGGCGCCGGGTCTTCGTTCTGCTGGACGGCCAACCACACGACTGCCGCGGTCGAGGGGTTCTTGTGGGCGGCCTCCAGGATTGCGACGGATCCGGGGGGCACCAGGTACGGGTTGTTCGCCGTGTCGAGGACGCCGTTGATAGCGTCGAATTGGTAGGCGCTCTGGACCAGCAAGTGCGTATCGCCGGCGTTACGAATCACGATCCGGAAGCCGTCGCGGAGTGCAGCGACGGCGGCCGAGCTGGGAAGCTCGAGCGTAGCCGGGCCTGCGACCTGAGAGACCACGTATTGGGTCCCCTCCTGTGCGGCCGGGACGACGATCGGCGTCACCGAAGTAGCGATGATCGGCCTGGCCGGCGTCCCCTGCTCGCGCTGCCACCCGTTGGGGACCCGCAGGTACGTCACCGAGTCCTGCAGCGAGCGCATCGGGTACGGGGCAAAGACCGCGTTCTGGACCTCGTTGACGTCATCGGTGGCGGCCGAGGTGACGATCGTCGGGACCCCATCCCCGAGGTCGCGCACAAAGGTGATCCGGGCGCCGACGTCGGCCTGACCGAGGGGCGGGAGGATGACGTTGCCATCGCCGGTGAGCTGCAAGATCACGAGCAGGTTGCGATTCTTGGCCGACTGTACTTGGCCGCCGGTGCCCGCGATGGTCTGGATCCCAAGGGGCGGGATCTTCGCCGTGGCATTTGATGCGGCGGGGCCGGAGCCCTGGCCACCGCCACCCACTTGGGCGGGGACCAGGCGCTGTTGACCGTTGTCGTCAATGACGATGCTGAAGGGGCCCAAAGGCATGATTGACCTCTCCTCTCAGAACTTGTCCGTTAGGACAGATCAGACTCAGTCGACCACGTAGACCTGGTCGGTAGCGCTGGCGAGCTCTTCCGCAGTCAGCTCAGTACGGCCACACGTCAAGCAGGGCGGGCACGGACCGCACGCGGACATCCAGTTGAGACGTCGGCCCCAAACGGTGATCGTCACGGTCTCGCCCATGGCAACCGTCACTGGCGAGGGGAAGATCAATCTTGCGTGGGCATAGGCCGAGACGCAGACGCACAGGGTCGTACAGGCGCAGCGTCCATCAGTGATCCCGAGGTACGAGGGGCGCTCCGGCTTGTACCAATCCCAGTCATGCTGGAATTCGCCGTTCGGGTCCTGCGTCAAGAGCTCGGGCTGCAGGCCGATGCTGTTGATCGCGTAGGTGGTCGTGACCGGTGGGTCCTCCGCATTGGTCACGGCGAATTGGACGAGCTCGACGCACAAGCTGTGTCCGATGCCGATCGGCGCGAACTCGACTGCGATCTCTTCGTTCAGCGCGATCGGGCCGTCGAGAGTGCCAATCACGGTGGGAAGCGAGTTCTGGTTCTCCACACGCGGGATGTCGCAAGGAGCCAGATCGGGGCGGACAGCTTGGCAATTCCAGCTTCCGATCTGCTGCGAGACCGGGATCGGCGTCGAGGGTCCAGGGCCGGGAGGGAGATTGATCCCGCAAGCGCCTCCAACGTTCATGCCACCATCTGCACCGGGGACCGGATACGATGGGGTCGAACCGCCGGGGACCATCGGGGCACCGGGCTTGACCGCGCATCCGCAACCCCCACCATTGCCACCCGTGGCAGTGCTATTGTTCTGGGTCACAGGCGACCACACGGGAACCAAGGGATATCCAGCCATCGGAGCTACTCCATTCGCCGCCGTTGCGGCAGTCGCGGCAGGGAGAGCAGGCGCGCCGCGTCGCGCGTCACAGGCCAGATCCATGGCCTGCTGCCCCCCAGGAGGGAGCATCTGGAAAACCTGTTGCGCCACGGCCTGGATCAGGGCCTGGTTCCGCGGGTCACGCAGATCGATCTTTGGGAGTGCCATGATTCACTCCTCATTCGCTGCCTTGTAGATCATGCCGCCTGCTGCGAGTCCGCCGAGAGCGGAAGTCACGGCCAGTGCGGCCTGGCCCTTCAACCGCCGATAGGCGAAGAAGGCCCCGACGGCGCCACCAAGGGTAGTGACTGGAAGGCCGCCGACACCCTTCTTGAGGAAGCTGTCGTCGCTGATCTTCTCGCTGTCAGCCGTCTGGATGTACTCCTCGAGCTTGTAGCCGCCGTAGGCTCCGCCGCCAGCGGCGACAGCACCAATGAGTCCGGCCTTCTTCAGCTCGCGCTTGTCCATGCTGCGAGCCTTCTTCACGATCTCGAGCTCGTTCGCGTATCGCTTCGCTCGTGCCCCCGCCGCTGCGAGGGCTTTGGATGTCTTCGATGCCATTTGTGGCCCCTCTTCCGGGGCGCACAGAGATCGCCCCTATCATGCGATAGGGAGCGCCATAGAATGGGTAGCGAGACCTACTCGGCTTTTTCTTCGTCGGGCTTCTGGCCGCCGCCGAGCATCATGATCAGCTCCGGAGGAACGCCCATCTTCTGAGCGACGCCCATAGCGATCATGGCGCCGGCGGGATTCGAAATGAACTCCGCGACCTCTTGAAGCGTGCTCTTGTCCTGCTGCAGAAGCCGCTTCCCGTGGTTCGACCTCACGAGTCCGAAGATGGTGTCGTCTTCGATCATCTGCTTCGCTTGCGCAGCCCTTCGCTCGCCCAGAGCCTGCATGGCTACATCCTCTCGCTCGAGCTCTTTCGCCAGCCTGGTTCGCGCGTCTTCGATGAGGGCATTGCAGAGCTTGATCTCCCCATCTCGGTAATCCAGGGCCGCTCTGATCTCTTCGCCGCAGCTCTTCCGAGTCCCCGCGAGCTCGGCTTCAGCGAGCCGGATCTCGCTGTACAGATGCGCGAGGTACTGCCGTGCGGCCTCGCTCTCCATGTGCTGCGGCGCCTGGACCGCCAGCGCGGAGGTTGGCTCTGCGTCGGCGTCCGGGATGTCCTCGCTCGCTCCGGTCCACAAGACATCATCGATCCAGATGTAGCTTTGCCGCCTGCCCCCAGGTCCCTTTTCGGCCTTCTTGCACTTTGGGCTCATGAGCCAACGGGCGACCGTGTCGCTGACCGAGTCGTCCTCGAGAACGATCTGCCCGCGCCTGCCGTCCCGCTTCTTTTGTCCCCCGTCCTCGAGTCTCACCTGGATTCGATGCTTCAGGTCCGGATCCCAAGCGACGTACTTCGCATCTTCGATAACCGCTTCTTCGTCGGGATTCTTCTTCGCCATACAATCCCTTGGCTATCGAATGAATCTCTACGTGACTCGCAGAGAAGCGCTCTCCATCTTCCAAGTGCCTCCCGATGTCGATGCCGACGCGGTGAAGTCCAAGTTCCGCGAACTGTCGAAGGACCTCCATCCCGACAAGCACCCCGGCAACCAGACCGTCGCGGATCTCTACAGCCGCGTTAGCTCGGCTTACAGCATCCTGACGGGCGACATGCAGCCGGACCCGGAACCTGCAGCCGAATCCGCGGCGAAGAAGGAAACCCCCAAGTGGATCGTCCGCGGCGCTGAGGTCGCGGGGAACAAGGAAAACAAGAAGCTCTTGCAGGAGCTGCTCGGCTCCGACGATGCCGCAGACCTCGTCGGCATTTTTGCTCGGTCCTTCCTCGGCACCTTGAGAGGGGGCGGGAAGTGAAGACGATTCTCCAGCTACTTGACGAAGCCGCCGATCAACTGCGCGACCCGATCTACCGGGACCAATTCCGGCGGGGCGCGGAAGCGATGAACCCCGCGGGAGGAGACGGACTCTCCCAGGGACGGGTAATGATCAGAGCAGTCTTGATCGCGCTCGATGATCCAGAAGCTGTGAAAGGCCGGCTCCGGAAGATCCTCCAAGTCCTGCACACCCCCGACGACGAGTCCAATTGAAAGGAAACGGCTGCATGAAGCGCAAATCCAAGTTCGATGCATCGAAGCTCACCGATGCTCAGGTCTCAGCGGCATCCACGGAATACCATCGCCGCAGAATCCGAAAGGAGATCCAGCGGGCGAAGCACACACTGTCCCTCGTCCTCGATCGGCTCGGGGAGAGCGCCCACGCAGCTCGGGCTTACTCCGTGGCGAAAGTAGCCCACCACATCCTCGCCGACGTGGTTGATGGGAAGTCGGACAACGAGATCGCCCAGAGCGTGCACGGGCTACTCGAAGAAGCACGGCAGGATGACGCCCATCTCTACCGTAGGCTCTGCGAACCTGACCCTGTCTGAAGTGAACCAACGAAGAAGCCCCGGCGGAGAAGATCCGACCGGGGCTTTGTTGTTCACGCCTGTGTACTACGCGAGCTTGAGGACGGCGGCGGACTCGCGCGGGCTCTCGAAGACCATGACCCGCCCGGCCTCGAGCGGGATGGTCCAGACACACAGGGCCTTGCCTTCGTAGGCCTCGCGCAGCTTGTCCGGATCGCAGCACGCCGGGAGCCAGCCGAGGAAGGGCGGCAGGTGTTCCGCGACCTGGTTCGTGATGTAGTCGTGCGCGCTCTGGTAGATGCCGCGGAAGTCCTTCGCGGCGGCGTCCAACAGGGAGGCGTCGGTGGTCTTGAGGGACAACGCCACTCGCTCGAAGAAGTCCACGGGGGACCCTACGGGCCGTGGCGGCATGTCCTCGACGTCCATGTCGATAGCGATCACACGTGCCCCCGGGTCTCGATCTTCTGCAGGTCCTGCAGGAGCCGCGCGATGGTTTCCGCCGTCTCGAGCTCGAGGAGCACGAGGCTGAGGCCGAGGCCGACACGGACCTCGATGCCGAGATCGCCGAGCTGCGCGACCACGGCTTCGAGTCGTTGAGGACGGTCGCTCATGCCTCGCCCCCTTTCTCGTCGCCGCCTTGGACGGCGAACAGCAGCGGGACGCCCGTCAGGGTCGAGACCTCTCGGAGCTTGGCGACCGAGACCTTGCAGAGCGCGGCGCACTCGGCCTCGCTCGAGGTCTGGGTGATCGCGTGTCGAAGGAGCGCACCGAGCGCCGACTGCATGCTCGGGTCCTCTTGGAGAAGCAGGATGCGGCCGTCCGGAAGGTCGCGGACGCGGGTTCTGGGTGGTTTGGTCATGGATCCCTCGCAGGTGGACTGAGCGTCGACTGAGCGTCGACTGAGCGATAGTCATCCTCGAGGACCCGGAAATCACAAGCTGCGCGCAGCTAAACTTGCGGCGTGTCAGTCGACACTTCACGGCCTTCGGCGAGACCATGGCGGACGACCCGCGAGGTGGCCGAGAGCGTCGGTGTACATGCAACGACCATCCTCAGGTGGGCCCGCGAGGGTGTTCTCCCGGCTCCCGATCTCCATCACGGCGGTCGGAGGGGACAGACTTCACGGTTCTCGGTGGTCGCTGTGGCCCAAGCGGCGTGGGTCAAGTCTCATTTGGAGAACGGCTTTAGCTTCGAAGAGATCCGCTCCAAGCTCGCCGCCGGAGAGTTTCAATCCCCCCTCAGATAGGGGCCAGAAGACAAGCTGAAGGAGTAGGCCGTGGTCTTGTTAGACACACTCGAGCGGAAGAAAGCACGTGGGCTGATCGTTGATCCCCTTTCACCATTCGATCTCGCCGCGCGCACGGCGGTGGTGTTCTCCATCCGCCGCGCGTTCAAGGAACTTGAGCTGTTCCAAGAATACGAAGACCTTGTCGAGGATATTCGGCTCGACATCGTGGAACACGTGTTCCATGGAGATCATCCACGTGGGCCCAACATGGACAAGTTTAGGCGGCAGATCGAGGCGGACTGTCCACCTCGTGGAATAGCGAATACTCTCGCATATATCCTCGACGCCAAAGAGGATCTTGCGGCGCTTGATGCCACAGCGGTAGTGCTCCGCCATGTGGTTCGGATTGTGGAAGATGGGCGCGGCTCTGAGGAATTGAATGCACGGTTTATAACCGGAATCTCCAACGTCAACGGCCACTTGGCGGAACGGAATATTGGCTATCAGTTCGACGGAAGCGAGCTGATCCGGTCCTCAGAGCCGGTCTTGTTCAAAGATGTGATGGAGCCATGCCTTCATGTCTTAGTTCGTTACGAGATCTTCCGAGACACCGAGAAGGAATTTCGCAAGGCCCTCGATGCCTGGAAGAAGAAGGACTACAAGCAGGCCGTGCATCACTCCGCCGAAGCCCTTGAAGGGATGCTTCGAGTCCTCGTCAAGGAGATCTTGCCCGCGAGGCACTCCGCTTCTCTTCAGACCAATGCGAGCGTGGACATCCTCAACCAGAAGAAACTCTGGGCACCGCAGCACGGGGAGATCATGAAGAAGCTCCATGCGCTTCGAGGCGATCGTGGGGCGCACAGCGAGGCCACCAAGCCGGAAGAGGGGCGCGCGAGTGAGAAGGACGCAGAGGCCACGGTCTACCTCTCTGCAAGCATGCTTGTCCTCATCGCGCGCGCATACGAAGACCACCTGCGAACGACACCGTCAACCTCATAGGCGGTCGAGCAGGGAGACGCGGTTCATGAGGGGCAAGGAACTGTTGCCTCGCAGATGAAGCGGCCGCACTCAAGGGTCAGGTCCCCAATGACCGGGCAGGTTGCGTCGGCCGCCGCCGTCGAGCCTGCTGCAGGTTGACAGGGGTACCAGCACGCCCCCTCGGCTTGATCACAACGGCCAGCGATACCGTCCCACGTCTGGCAGTCGTCGTCCTCCGCGCACGGCTCCGAGCAGAACCCGTTGACGCAGATGCCGGCCTCGCACGGGTCCGGCTCGCCGAACTTCGGGTCGCCGCACGGAGCGAAGAGCGGGACCGAGCGAGCGGCGAGGGGTCCGTCGCAGGTGTCCGGTGGATCGTCGTCGCAGGCGAGCTGCGGGAGGAAGGCCAAGGCCAGGACCAGGGCGAAGAACGTGGGGCGGGTCTGCATCCTCATGGGTGCCAAGATCCTCGCCGGCCGATCACGGCTTCACAACTGTCGGCGGCTGCCCCCCGGCGGTCGACACGCGCGTGCCTTGACCCGGATGCCGGACCCTGATGACACTCCGGTTCCAATGACCCCCGATGAGATGAAAAAGTCCCTGAAACGCGCCGAGGCGAACCTCGAGAGGATCCAGAACATCCGCGCCGCTCTGGCCTCGAAGATGGATCCTGCTCTCGTCGAAGAGATGGTCGCGCTCTACGAGGAAGGGATCGAGGTTCTTCACAAGTCCTACGAGGAGCTCAACCGCGCGTTGGAAGCGAAGGCCCGCAAGAAGGTCCCGAGCAAGAAGGTCCCGAGCAAGAAGACCACGAAGTAGCCTGTCGTCGAGAGACGGCCGTTTCCGGGTCGTTTCCATCCGCCACGTTTCCAACCCCGATGGCGGCTCATGACGGGTCATGGCGGCAGCACGAACCCCTCTCAGAACGCCGAATTTGGCCAGGAAACGCGGGGGCCAGGTTTCGAGGTGTTCCGAGAGGGGTCGCTAACATTCCGGCCGCGAATACGAGGGCAAGATGACCCCGACGCAGGAGGGGCCATCGGCACGCTGAACTCGCGGCCGGCCCTTCCCCGGACCCCCCGCGAGGCGCAGTCGGCAATTCGCGAAGCCCGAGCCCCAGCCCCCCGCGTGCCCGACGCTCAGTCGGTCCCGAGCATGCGAAGGATCGCCTTCATCTTCGGCGCGACGTGCGTCTCGTACTCGAGCACCGCCTCGACCAGGATCGAGTACTGGTCCATGACCAGCGCCTGGCCGGCGTCGCACAGCTGCTCGCGGCGCCACGCCTCGGTGTGGACCGTCTCGGTGATCGACCCGTCGACGAGGTGGCCGCAGGCGGCCATCAGGTTCTCGGCGACGATGCGGTGGTCGCCGGCGACGTGGCTGGGGTCGAAGATGATCGGCAGGATCGTCTGCTTGCGGGCGAACGTGCAGGCGTTGAGGTCGGGCTGGTTCCGGCAGTAGCCGCCCTTCGTGTACAGCGTCTTCATCCCGCGCTCGCACAGGACGATGTCGAGGTTGCCCTGGTTGGCGATGTACTCCGCCGAGTAGAACCACTCCTCGGCCTCGTTGCCGAACCCGCGCTTCAGGATCGCCGGCTTGCCGAAGCGGCCGACCGCCTCGAGCAGGTCGAAGTTCTGGGCGTTGCGGGTGCCGATCTGCAGCATGTCGGCGTGGGCGCCGATCTGCTCGACGAGGTTCTGGTCCATCACCTCGGTCACGTAGGGCAGGCCGGTCTCCTCGCGGGCCGCGTCCATGATGGCGATGCCCTTCATGCCGAGGCCGCGCCAGTCGGTCGGCCGCGTGCGCGGCTTGAACGCCCCGCCGCGCAGCATCACCCGGTCGAGGATGCCGAACTTCTCGCCGACCTCGCGGGCCATCCGCGCCGTCGCCAGCGTCTGCTCGAGCGTCTGCGGCGAGTCGGGGCCGCACACGAAGATGTGCTTGCCGCCGCCGAACCGGCGCGCCTTGCCGTCGAGGCCCTTGACCTCGACGACGCGGCGCTCGCGGTGGAGCGCCTTGCCCTCGTTGCCGCGGACGACCCGGGCGATGTTCTTGTAGCCGCCGGTCGGCTGCCACGCCGCGCGCACCCCCGGCAAGCCGAGGATGTAGCTCTCGCGACTGGCGAACTCGCGGCTGTCGCCGATGATGTGGACGGTGTCGTAGACCCCGGTGCCCTCGCTCAGTTCGACACGGTTGCCGAAGCGCACCGCGAGGTCGCGGATCTGATCGAGGGTTGCCTGCCTGCCGCGTTCGAGCTCGATGATCATGGGCCCGAAAAGCGTCGCTCCATCGCCGGCCCGGCGCAAGCGCGGCAGCAATGCCGGGCATCCGTCCGCGCGCGACCCCGCGAGCGCGATCGACGGAGGCGCGCACGACCCTTCACCGGGCGCTCTCGGCGGCGGCGCTCCCTGCGGATGCCACACGCCGACGTTCTCGTACCCCGGCGGCGCCATACCCATGTCGCATCACTCGCGCTTCGCGATCCGAGCGCTGTCGGCGCTTCGGCCCCGGAGATCCTCATGGACTACCCTCGCGTCGCCCGTGGTCTGCCGTGGCCGACGAACGCGATCGACGCCGCCCTCGGCGACCCTCTCGAGCTCGGAAGGCGGATGAGAGCCGCCGCGTGCTCGTGCTCGCCACCCTCGTGCTCGCCTGCGACGGCGACCCCTCCGACCCGCCGACCATCGACACCGCGAGCGTCGACGCCGTCACCCAGGAGCCCGCGCTCGTCTGGCTCGAGGGACAGAACCCCGTGCTCCCGATCGGCCACCCCGACCCCGGGGTCTTGCGCGTCGAGGGTCCGGACGGCGTCACCTATCACCTCACCAGCACCGTCGACGACGCCGGCGACTTCCCGCGCTTCACCTCGCCCGACCTGATCGTCTGGACCGGCGCCGGCCAGGGCCTGTTCGGCCGCACCAACGCGCCCGACCGCTCGCTCACGCTCCACGGCGCTCACTACTGTGCGCGGTGGGCCCCCGAGATCGTCCAGCTCGGCGCGGAGTCGTTCATGCTCTCGTTCACCGCGCAGCGCTTCGCCGCGCCGCGATCGCCGTGTCCGCCGTACGACGAGGACAGCGGCATCTACCTCGCCTGGTCCCCGAGCCCCGGAGGCCCGTTCGCCCGACCCGACCGACCGTGGGAGCCCCGGCCCGCGGGCGCCGACGCCACCGACTGTCCCTTGCGACCTGTCCTTCCGCACAGCCTGGACATCGCCTCCGACGATTGCCAGGGCACCTACTGTCACCACGTCATGCGCCTCGACTCGACGGTGTTCCACGATCCGCAGACCGGCCGCTGGTGGCTCGCCTACTCCTGGTACACCAACAGCCCGCCCAAGGTCGCGTGGGAGCGCGCCAACCACGGCCAGCACGTCCACCTCGTCGAGCTCGACCCGAACGATCCGTTCGCCGTCCGCTGCGACCCCGCCGTCGCGCAGATCCACGCCGGCAACCCCCACGACGCCGAGACGCTCGTGCGCCTCGCCGCCGGCTGCCCCGGCTGCGATCGGATGCTGTCGATGACCCGCGGACCGCTCGGCGAGGAGATGCTGCGCGACGGCGTGTCTCTCGGCGTCGTCGAGGCCCCGAGCCTGTTTCGCCGCGGCGAATACGTGTACCTCCTGCTCAGCGGCAGCAACTGGGACTCCCCCTATTATCACGTGTACTGGGTCGCGGCGGAGACGGTCGAAGAGCTCGTGTACACCAACCCCGGGCGGCTCGTCGGCCGCTTCCTGATCCCGGGCGACGGTCAGGCCTTCGGTCACGGCTCCGCCGTGCTCGGCCCCGACGGCGAGCGCTGGTACTTCGTCCACCACCGCCTCGAGCACGTTCCGTGCGAGGAATCCGGCTGCGCCCGCGACGTGTGGGTCAGCCCGATCGAGTTCGACGATCGCGGCGACGGCCTCGGCGAGGTCCACATTCGCCCGCGCCGGCCCGCCGAGGATCCGAGCTTCACCGTGGCCGTCCCGACCGGCGGACGCCGCGCCCGGAACCATGCGCGGCCCGTACCCGCGGCCCCCAAAAGGTCGCGAACCGACGCCCGCGCGGGCGAGCACGCGCACGGACCGACGTGATGGCGCTACTGCGCCGGCGCTGCGTCACATGTCCTCAAAGACAGCACTGAACACGCCCCCGCACGCCCGCCGCGAGCGCGCGTGGCTCACAGGTACCAGTTCGTCCACGTCGCGCACTCGCGGCCGCTCTTGCCCGCGCACGGGCCCTGGTCCTTGCGCGCGCAGACCCCGAGCGCTTCGAGGCCCGCGGGCGCCTCGCCTGGTTTGAACCACGGGATGCAGGCGTTGCCGTCCAGGCACGGGGAATCGTCGCCGACGGTGCAATAGCGGGTGAGGCAGCTCCATTTGTCGCAGTCGCAGCTGCTGTTCGCAGGGCAGCTCGGGGCCGAGTCGAGCCCGCCGGCCGGAATGCAGGGACCGGGACAACCGAGGCACGCCTCGCGATACGACGCGACGCACATCCCTGTGTCGCAGCCGAACCGTTCGCCGCCCGGGAATGGCTGGCACCAGTAAGAGATCGTCGAACCGGGGAAGGTCTTGGTGCAGGTGTCGGAGCGCGGATCGCAGCAGTTCTCGCCGGGCACCGCCCCCACGCCCGGGCTCTGCGGGCAATCATCGCAGGCGTTGCCGAGGCCGTCCTCGTCATAATCGCTGTCCCACGGCAGCTCCTGCGCCGGCTCGGCGTTGGGCACTGCCGGGCAATTGTCACAGGCGTCGGGGTAACCGTCCCCGTCCTGATCCGGGCCAGGGTCGGTCGACGCCGTGCAATCCACCAGCCCGCCGCTCGTCACCAGCGACGTCGCATCGCTGTCGCCGGAACCACCGCTCGATTCGAGCCCGGTGGTCTCCCCCGAGGACGTCCCCGAGCCGCTGCCGGGAACGCCGTCGGAGCTGGATGTCGTATGGGTGGTGGCGGCCGCGTCGGACGCCTGCTCGTCCAGCGGGACGTCCCCGATGATGATCGACGGGATGCACGCGGTCAGCGCGAGCGCGGCGGAGATGGCGAAGCGAGGGGTGAAGGACAAGACGTCTACCTCCACCCGGACTCGTGCCCGCTCGACGCCGTTTCCGTTACGGAAGTCGCGCTCCGGTACGGCCGTGTGCCAGCCCCGGCGTCCCCGGGCGATCGCCGGGCCCGAGCTTGCATTCCCGCCCCCGCCATCGCCGACGCGCTCGGACAAATTGATCGATGACTCGAGCGCTCCGCGGCCATGACGTCGATATGCCCCCCATCTCGGTCCCGATCCCGCCCCCCTCCGGCCGTCGGACCTGCTCGCGCGACCGCCGCGCGGTGGCGACGCTGCAGGCCGTGCCCACAGTGATGGCGAGCGCCAAAGGATGGGCGCGCGGGTAACGACCGCCGAGGGGGCGCCCATGCGTCCCTGCCGCTCCCCACGCCCTCCGCAGTCACCGTCGCGCGCTGTGCTGGCTCGCTCCCGGCCGAGACTGGCGAGCGCGCCGGCTCGAGGCGGGGCCGCATGGGAAGGGCCGTCCCTCGCGCTGCAGCGCGCGAGGAACGGCCCTGTCCTGCAACTCGGCGCGACGGGACCTCGTCACTGCGGGATGCCGCAGTAGCCGACGTTCTCGAGCCCCGGCGGCGCCTGGCCCATCTCGTACCAGGCGATGCACTCGCTGTTCTGTCCGTTGCACACGTCCGCTTCGGTGATGTCGCAGAAGGCGACACAGCAGCCGATCGCCATCGCGTCGCACTCGAGCGCGACCTGCGGGTTCGCGCAGGTGAAGCCCTTGTCGCACGCGTTGATGTACTCACACGCGTCGAACTCCTGGCCCTCCTCGCCCGACGCGTCGAGGACGCACAGGAACGCGTCGGGGCTCTGCGGGTTGGGGATGCACAGGTCGTCGCCCGGGCAATCCTGCAGCAGCGGGTCGCAGAACGGCAGGCACAGGGTCAGCACGCCGTCGTTGGAGATCAGGCACGAGGCCATCGGCTCGGCGCAGTCGGGCGCGTCGGGCGAACCGATGCACAGCGACACGCAGACGCCGACGCCCTCGGTGACGTCCCAGCACATCAAGCCCTTGCCACAGTTGTCGATGCCGCTGACGCCGCTGCCCTCGACCGTGCACGGGTCGCCCACCGAGCCCGCGTTCTCCATCACCGGCGTGCACTTCAGCGACTCCCACGCGTTGTCGCCGTCGCCCGAGTACGGCATGCACTTCTGTCCTTCGGGACAGTCTTGCGTCCACTGGTCGCACTCCTTGGCGCCGCCGCCGCCGTCGGGCGGCGTGATGAACGAGGCCTCGGTGGTCGTGCCGTCGCTGGTCGAGGCCGGCGCGGTGGTGGTCGGCTCGGGCCCGGTCGGCCCCGACGTCGTCTGCTGCGACGGTCCCGTCTCGGAGTCGGCCTCCGATGTGGCGCTCGTCTCGTCGGTGGTGTTGTTGGTGCTCGGATTGGTCGCGCCGGTCGCCTTGCCGCCGTCGTCGCCGCACGCCGACAGGAGCACACTCACGAGCGCACACGGGATCAAACTCTTCGACATCACACGCATGGGTTCCCCTTTGGGAGGGGCGACAGCGAGCGTGCCCCGTCCAGCCAGCGAGGATGCCATAACCGCCAAAGCGCCAGCAACGATCAAGTGGCCTTTCTCTCATGTCATCCATGCACCGGTGTGAAACCTCCGGCTCGAATCACGAGAACGCCGGCAATACGCCGTCCGGCGGCCGAATGGCCCGATCGGGCCGAACCGTGGCCTGTCGCCACCAGGTCCTTCGATCCAGCTCTCGGCGCCCCGCATCCTCCCCATCGTCCGCATTCGCGATGGCATCGGCCTCCGCACTCGCCGACGCCGGAGCACGACCCTGACGTCCGCCCCGCGGTCCCGTCGGCGATGACCAGGTTTCGCGTGCTCGCTCGACCGCGACGCTCGCTGCAAGTGTGACAGCGACACCAGCCGCGAGTGCGACGACGGCGCGAGCGTCGCGACGTGCCGCTCGTGGATCGCGACGATCGCGGCCCACCGCATGGACAGTCGCGCGACGCAGCCGTCGCTGCACGCCGCTCGCTCGCGCGTGACGCTCGCCGCGACGTAGCGGCTGTCGGCTCGCCTGCCTGCGCCGCGGCGGAGCAGCACAACCATCGCAGCGGCCGAGTCATTCCCGCCGCCGCCATGACTTCGCCGCCGTTGACACGCGGCCGCGGACGCGCAAGAACCGGCGCCCATGCGGACGGCCCGGCGATGCGGCGCGCTCGTGCTGGCGGGGCTCGTGGCCCTGCCGGCGCCGGCGCGCGCCGCCGATCCGCGGGCCGCCGACGTGCCGCTCGAGGTGCCCGTGCCGGCCGCTTCGGAGCCTGCTCCTTCGGACATGCCCGTGAGCACAGGTCCTGAAGCACAGGCTCCATCGACCATGCCCGAAGGGCCAGCACCGCCGCCGCCGCCCAACCTCGCCCCGGGCGCGGCGCTGCAGCAGCCCGAGGGCGCGATCACCGTCGCTGTCGGGCTCGGCCCGACAGCGCCCGGGACCCGGCCCGAGGTCCAACTGGTCGACGCGCTCGAGCGCGCCGTGCGGTCGTCCGCGGCTCCCACGACCCAGGTCCGCCGCCTCCGCGCCGGCGTCGGCGACGGCAAGCAGGTGTGCCGCGAGCGCCGGGACGACCTCGTGATCCTCGTCGAGTACCTCGCCGACCGCGCCGAGCCGGTGCTGCTGCCGCACGACTGCCGGCTCGATCGGCCGCTGGGCGTCCGCGGGGCCGACGCCGCGTCCTACCCCGAGCTGGTGGCGGCGCTGTGGAGCGAACACGAGGCGCTGGTCCGCGACGGCGCGAAGGAGCGGAGGCGGACCCGGCTCGGCCCGAAGGTGAGGACGGGTCTCATCGTCGGCGGGGCGATCCTGGCCGTCGGCGTGGCGATCGGCGTCGTGGTCGCGGCCAGCTTGCGCCGCGAGATCGTCGTGCTCACAGTCAGTCCATGACCCGTCCCTGGCGCGCGGCGCTCGGCCTCCTCTTCGCGGCGTTGTTGGTCCTGTTCGTGGCGCCGCGGGCGGCCCGGGCCGATGTGGCCCAGCCGATCGGATGGTCCCTGGGCAGCGCGACCAGCGAGATCCACGTCGGTCGCGTCAACCTCCGCTACGACCCGCGGCTGCACGACGAGGCGATCGCGCTGGCCCGCGAGATCCCGCGAGCCTGGTCGGAGATCGAGCACGCCCTCGCGGGCGACCTCGAAGACGCGCTGACGATCCACTTCGTCGCCCACTCGGGCCGGATCGCCGAGGGCACCGGCATGCCGCAGTGGGCCGCGGGCGTCGCTCATCCGCCGACCGGCGAGATCGCTATCGCAGCGCACGCGCCCGACGGCTCGCTCACCGACCTCGACGGCCTGCTCCGCCACGAGATGGCCCACGTCGCGCTGTTCCGGGCCACCGGCGGCAATCCGCTGCCGCGGTGGTTCCACGAGGGCGTGGCCGAGAGCTTCGGCGAGGAGATCGATCTGATGCGCAGCCAGACGCTGGCGGGCGCGATCTTCGGGGCCGGCGTGCCGCGCCTGCCCGAGCTCGAGCAGAACTTCCGCAGCACCGACGCGATCACGGCCACCGTGAGCTACGCCGCGGCTCGCGACTTCGTCAACTTCCTCCGCTGGCGCGACGACGAGGGCTCCGACATGCGGCAGGCGCTGGCGCAGGTCAAGCAGGGCAAGAACTTCGAGGCCGCGTTCGTCAACGGCTTCGGCCGCACGCTCGCCGAGCTCGATGGCGAGTGGCGCACCGGCCTGACCGGTCGCTTCATGTGGTTCCCGATCGTCAGCGGCGACGGCCTGCCGATGGCGCTCGCCTTCCCGCTGGTGTTCATCGCCGCCGTCCGCCGGCGCCGCCACCTGCGCGCGGGCTGGGCCCGGCTCGAGGCCGAAGACGCCGCGCTGCGTGCGCCGCTCGCCGCGTGATCTACACCTGTCGCTGAGGACAGGTCGACACGCCGCACTGGGCGCGCGGCGCGACTCGGGTTATACCGCCGGGCGTGCAGCGGATCAGCGGAGGGAGCCTGCGCGGTCGCGTGCTGAAGTCGTTGCCGACTGTGCCCGGCTTGCGCCCGACCGGCGCGCGCGTGCGCGAGGCGATCTTCGACCGCCTGCAGCACGAGCTGCGCGACGCGGTGGTGCTCGACCTGTTCGCCGGCTCGGGCGCGCTCGCGTTCGAGGCGCTCAGCCGCGGCGCCTCGCGGGCCACGCTGGTCGAGCGCAATTCTGCGGTCGCGCGCCATCTACAGGCCCAGATCCGTGAGCTTGCGCTCGGCGATCGCGCGCGCTTGTGGCACGGCGACGCGACGACGTTCTTGCGCCGCGACGCCGCGAGCGCGAACGCGGCCGACCTCGCCGGTCCGTACGACCTCGTGTTCGTCGATCCGCCCTACGAAGACACCGCGGCCGTGCTTGCGGCCGTACTCCCCGCGCTGGTGGCCCGCGGCTGGCTGGCTGAAAGCGCGGCCCTTGTATGCGAATATGACCGCGCTGGAGGCCGCACGCCGCCCGCATGGCCGCCGGGTCTGGTCGTCGAGACGACCCGTCATTACGGCCAGACGGCGGTCGAGTTCCTCCGCCACACCTTGACCACGGGGGCCCGAGAGCAGTGTTGAGGCGCGACCTACAGACCAATGCACGAGCGCAGGTGCTCAGCGAGTCGCCCACTCTGGCGATGTCGGCGCGCGCCAAGGAGCTCAAGGCCCAGGGCAAGGCCGTCCTCGACTTCAGCGCCGGCGAGCCCGACTTCCGCCCGCCCGCCGCCGTCACCGCGGCCGTCACCGAGTACCTGCAGACCAGGCCGGTGCACTACGCACCGGTGCCCGGCATGCCCGCGCTGCGCGACGCCGCGGCCGCCGAGTTCGCCCGCTACCACGGCCGCGCGATCACCCGCGGCGAGATCCTGGTGTCGTGCGGCGCCAAGCACAGCCTCGCCAACCTGTTCATGGTCACGCTGTCGCCCGGCGACGAGGTCGTGATCCCCGCGCCGTACTGGGTCTCGTACGCCGACATGGTGCGCCTCGGCGACGGCGTCCCGGTGATCGTGCCCACGCGCCGCGAAGACGGCTGGCGCCTGCAGCCCGACGCGCTGGCCGCGGCGCTCACCGAGCGCACCCGCTTCATCATCCTCGGCAACCCGACCAACCCGACCGGCGCCGGCTACCCCGCCGGGCTGTTGCGCCAGCTCGGCGAGGTCATGGCGCGCGTCGCTCCGCGGTGCTGGCTGCTCGTCGACGACATCTACCGCCGCCTCGTCTACGGCGGCTTCGAGCACGTCAGCGCGTTCGCCACCCTCGCCGACGTCACCGACCAGATCGTCATCGCCGACGGCGTGTCGAAGAGCTACTCGATGACCGGCTACCGGATCGGCTTCCTGCTCGCGCCGGCCAACGTCGTCGCCGCCGCCTCGCGCCTGCAGGGCCACGTCACCTCCGGCGCCGCCACGCCGTCGCAGATCGCCGCCCTCGCCGCCCTCACCGACCCCAGCTGCGAGGCCGCCGTGCGGGACATGCACGCCGCCTTCACCCGCCGCCGCGAGTTCGTGCTCGCCGGCCTCCAGGCCCTCCCCGGCCTCGACGTCGTCGCCCCCGACGGCGCCTTCTACCTGTTCTGCGACGTCTCGCGCCACCTCGGCCCCGGCACCCAATTCGCCGACGACATTGCCTTTGCGACATGGCTCTTGGAGCAGAAGCTGGTCGGCACCGTGCCCGGCACCGCGTTCGGGGCCCCCGGCCACCTGCGGCTGTCCTACGCCGCCGCCGACGAGAGCCTGCGCGACGGCCTCCAGCGCCTCGGCGAGGCGCTCGCCGGCCTGCCCCCGCCGCGCGACGCGTAACCTCGGCGGGCCCGCCGCGTAGTCGCTCCGTGCCCCGCCTGCTCCTCGCGCCCCTCCTCGCCCTGGCCGCCTGCAGCAACCAGAACCCCGACAGCGCCGAGGCGCTATGGGACGAGCTGCAGGCCGCCGACTACCACGGATGGGCCCGCGCTCCCGGCTACGAGGGCCGCACGCCGAGCGCGACCGTCCACGGCGACGAGGTCGAGATCTTCATCAACGAAGTCGTCGTCGACGCGCTCGCCGGCGCGCCGCGGACCGCCTGGCCCGACGGCTCGATCATCGTCAAGGACGGCTTCATGGCCGGCGAGCCCCACATCGTCGTCGCCATGCAGAAGCGCGGCGACGCGTGGTTCTTCGCCGAGTACGAGACCTCCGGCGAGGTCGTCTACTCCGGCGACCCCCACGCCTGCACCCGCTGCCACGGCGACGCCGGCGACGGCGTGCTCGCGTTCGACCTGCCCCGCTGACGACCTGTCCTTCGGAGCATCTTTTCAAGATGTCCCCCGGGACATCTCATCCGCGAACGACCGAGCCGCCCCCGCAGATTTGGGGCAGCCAGACCCCCGGCTCTCTCCGCGATGGCGGCACCTCGCCGTCGCGCGATCGCACCGCCGCGCGCGGCCGATCGCCCCCCGGACTTTTTTATACTCGTCGCATGCACCGCTCGAAATTCGTCACGTGGACCCTCGCCTGTTCGCTCGCTCCCGCCTGCGGCGGCGGCTCCGGCGACACGGGTGCGACGACCGCCGACGCCACGACGACCGCCGAGACCACGACGAGCACGAGCGAGACCACCAGCACCAGCTCGACCACCCCCACCACGAGCGAACCCTCGCCGACCACCGGCGAGCCCGCGCCGACCACCAGCAGCACCGGCGAGCCCGACACCACCACCGGCGAGCCGCCGAACCTGCAGATGTCGGTCAGTCAGTACGGCATCACCTGGACCTTCGACGCGCCGCGCCAGGTCGGCCAGTTCGTCACCGGCGACTGGTGGGTCGTCGGCCCCGTCACGATCGTCTCCGTCGACCCCGCGCCGGCCGAGGGCCGCAACGGCTCGATGCTCGACCCCGTCGGTTCGCAGGACTACGACAGCCGCGCCGGCAACCACGGCGACGGCCTGCGCGTCAGCTTCCCGCTCGCGGTCGAGGGCACGCACTCGCTGGTGTCGGCGATCAGCCACCCCGACGAGCCCGAGTGCGATCAGGGCGGCTCCGACGGCTGGCACACCTACGACGGCGACTGCCAGCGCGGCCCGATCGCCACCCAGGCGATCCTCACCGTCGTCCCCGCGCCGCAGCCGGCCGACGCGTTCCGCCCGCCCTACGCCGGCGCCGACAAGCCGATCCACCGCGCCGGCGACATCTGCTGGAGCGCGCTGCCGAAGCTGGCCGCGCCCGGCGACACGCCCGACCCGAGTGCGCTGCTGCGCCACGTCGAGCGCCCGTGGATCGATCACCTGCGCACGTGGGAGATCCAGCACGGCTGCGCGACGCTCAACATGTACTGCTACGGCCGCGAGGTCGGCGACATCGTGGCGACGCTGGCCAGCTACGTGCTGCTCGACACGCCCGAGCAGGAAGCGCTGGCGCACCGGCTGGTGCAGCTCGGGATCGACAACTACGGCGTGCTGCAGGCCGGCGGCAACTGGGACGCCAACGGCGGCCACTCCAACGGGCGCAAGTTCCCGATCGTGTTCGCCGGCGGCCTGCTCGGCGACGCCGCCATGGCCAGCCCCGGCGCCGACATCGGCAACGAGGACGAGATGACCTACCACGGCGAGGGCGGCCAGGCGCTGTGGGGTCGCGCGTGCAACGACTGCTACTTCGACAACGGCTGCGAGTACGGCGGCGACTGCGAGAACGGGGCGAAGGACTGCCGCGACCCCGCCGGCCTGGCCGACGGCTGCAGCGACTACCGCAATTGTTGTACCTCGCACACCTGGGTCGGCGAGGCGCTCGCCATCCACGCCATGGACCTGCGCGCGGCCTGGGCCCACGACCCGTTCTTCGACTACGTCGATCGCTGGGTCGCCGGCGACGTCGAGGGTGGCGGCGGCGCCAGCAACGAATTCGTCGCCGCCATGTGGTCGGCCTACCGCGACGTCGCGCCGACCGTCAGCGCTTGCCCGTGATCATCGGCGCCGGCGCGGCCGACTTCAACGCCGCCAGCAACACGCGCGCCGGCTCCTCGGCCTCGCGCCGCCACGCCAGCCGCCACGGGCGCCGCAGCGGACCGGACGACAACCGCTTCACCAGCAGATCGCCGCGCCCCAGGTGCGGCCCGGCCATCCACTCCGACAGCACCGCCACGCCCATGCCCGCGCGCGCGACGTCGAGGATCGCCTCGGTGAGCGGCAGCCGCTGCGCGCGCCCCGGCCGCGGCCCGCGACCGAACACCCGCGTCACGAACCACCGCGTCTCCGCCTCCGGCGTCTCGCCGGTGATCAGCCGGGCCTTGCGCAGATCGTCGCGCGTCAGCGTCGGCTTCTTCGCCAGCTCGTGCGCCGGCGACACGACGAACACGATCTCGTCGGCGAACAGCGGCTGCGTCGCCAGCTCGCCGGGCGGCACCTCGCCGGTGGTCAGCAGCGCGATGTCGATCGCGCCGGCCACCAGCGCCTCGACCGGCGAGCGCGTGTGTTCGACCGCGAGCACCAGATCGAGGTTCGGCAGGCCCGTCCGCAGCTCGGCCAGCGCCGTCGGCAACCAGTGATAGGCCGTGTAGCACTCGCACACCAGGCGCACCCGCGTCGGCCGGGCCACGGGTGCCCGCGCGCGGCGCTCGATCTCCACCAGCTCCGCCAGCAGCCGCGTCGCCCCGGCCACCAGCTGCTCGCCGGCCGATGTCGCCTGCAGGCCGCGCGGCGAGCGGTCGAACAGGCGCGCGCCCAGCCGCTCCTCCGCGGCCAGCAGCGCCCGGCTGACCGCCGGCTGCGACAGGTGCAGCGTCGACGCGGCCGCGGCCGTGGTGCCCGCCGCGGCCACGGCGAGGACCACCTGCAGGTCGCGGAGCTCGAGGCGCGGGCGGGGAATGCTGGCAATGTGTCCCACGCATCGATTCTATACCAATGATGCGTTGGACGCATCCACCGCCGCGGCGCATCCTGCCCGCCATGCAGCTCTACGGCTCCCCCCTCTCCTGCTCCCTGGCCACGCGCATCGCCCTCCTCGAGGCTGGCGCGCCGGTGAACTACGTCGAGGTCGACCCCGTCACCAAGCGCACCAGCGACGGCGCCGACTACCGCGAGATCCACCCGCTCGGGCTCGTCCCCGCGCTGCGCACCGACGACGGTCAGCTGGTGACCGAGAACGCGGCCGTGCTCCAGTACGTCGCCGACCGCCTGCCCGCCGCCGAGCTGGCCCCGCGGGACGGCCTCGAGCGGGCGCGCCTGCAGCAGTGGCTGTGCTTCGTCGGCACCGAGCTGCACAAGGGCCTGTTCGCCGTCCTGTTCGACGAGAAGGCGCCCGCGGAGGCCCGCAGCTACGCGATCGCCAAGGGCGCCGCTCGCCTCGACTACCTGGCGCGCTACCTCGACGGGCGCGAGTTCCTGCTCGACCGCTTCAGCGTCGCCGACGCCTACCTCGTCACCGTGCTGACGTGGACGATCGCGACCCCCATCGATCTGAAGAAGTGGCCGTCCCTGGCCGCCTACGCCCAGCGGCTGCAAGCGCGTCCGAGCGTCGCCGCCGCCCTGGCCGTCGAGCGCCGGCTCTACGCCGAGCAGCTCGCCCGCCACGGCAAGCCGGTGCCGGCGTTCCTGCGCCCGCGCGAGGCGAACGCGACCTAGCTCGCGTCATCGGCGGCCTGCGAGGCGTCGGGCGCCATCGCCCGCGGCCGCGACTTGCCCTCGGCGCATCCCCGACCGACGGCCGCGCGGCCACCCGCTCGCTCACCGTCGATCATCACATGTCCCGAAGGACACTCGCCCCCGGGCTCCGCCGCCCGCTGTCTGCTGGCGACCACAATCACGTTCACCGCGGCGACAACCTCGTCACGGCCGACCCCGGCGATCCCGCATGCGGCGGCCGCGATGGTTCGCATAGATTGGCGCGATGATTCGCACCGCTTCACTCGTCTCGACCGCCTGTTTCGCGCTGCTCGCCTGCCAGGACCCTGGCGGCGCCGCCACCGAGACCGAGATGGCGAGCGACACCTCGACCACGACGAGCACCGGCGGTCCCACCACCGACGCGCCCACCACCGACGCGCCGACGACGGGCACCTCGACGACCGGAACGGTCGACTCGACCTCGACCAGCGCCGACACCACCACGACCACCGGCCCCACCACCACCGAGGGCGTCGACACCACCACCTCGACCTCGACCACCGACACCACCACCGAGGGCGTCGACACCACCTCGACCACCTCGACCACCTCGACCACCTCGACCTCGACCACCGGCGACACCGACACCGACACGAGCACCACCGGCGAGCCCTCGCCGTGGAACGGCGAGCCGCTGCCGGACGCCCCGGTCGGCGAGTGGCAGTGGGTGCCGTTCCCCGACTCGCAGTGCCGCGGCGGCAGCAGCACCGGCCTCGCCGTGCGCTACGGCTCCGGGTCTGGCCTCGTCGTCTACTTCCAGAGCGGCGGCGCCTGCTTCAACGCCGCCACTTGCAACCAGAACGGCGCCAGCTTCGGCATGGCGAGCTACGACAACTTCGTCCAGAACAGCGGCAGCAAGGGCATCTTCGACAAGGACCAGGCCGACAACCCCGTCGGCGACTGGAGCTTCGTGTTCGTGCCCTACTGCACCGGCGACGTCCACGCCGGAGCCCAGCCCGACGCGGAGGTCCCGGGCATCGCCCAGCCGCAGCAATTCGTCGGCTACGACAACGTCACCGCCTACCTGAACCGCGTCGTCCCGACCTTCCTCGACAGCGCCGATCAGGTCCTCGTCGCCGGCGAGAGCGCCGGCGGCTTCGGCTCGGCCTTCAACTACGACCGGATCGCCGACGCCTTCCCCGACCGCCCCGTCACCCTCCTCGACGACTCCGGCCCCGTCATGTCCGACGAGTACCTCGCGCCCTGCCTGCAGCAGCACTGGCGCGACCTGTGGAACCTCGATGAGACCCTGCCCGCCGATTGCACCGACTGCTTCAACCCCGACGGCGGCGGGCTCGCCAACGTCCTCCACTACCTCGGCGACAAGCACCACGATCAGCGCCTCGGCATCGTCTCGTCGCTGCAGGACGAATCGATCCGCTACTTCTTCGGCTTCGGCCTCAACGACTGCGCCGGGGGCCAGATGAGCGGCATGATGTTCGCCGACGGCCTCGTCGACTTGCGCGACGACTTTCTGAGCGAGCCGCCCGGCACCTGGGGCAGCTTCTACCTGTCCGGCACGCAGCACACCTGGCTGACCCCGAGCTTCTACACCGCCGAGACCGACGGCGTCCTGCTGCGCGAATGGGTCGCCGACCTCCTCGCCGGCACCGCGACCGACGTCGCCCCGTGACCGCTCACGGCGCGCTCGGGCAGTCCGCCGGGCAGCCGGGGCTCGTGGACGCGGGGCCGCGCGGCGGCTGGGCCCAGCCGCCGTCGCGGTAGCCGCGGGCCACGCGGGTCACGAACTCGTAGACCGCCTGCTCGCGCGACGCGAACACGCCGGGGCGGAAGCCGCGGGACGACACCCCGCGGTGCACGCTCTCGACCGCGCGCCAATCTTGCCGATTGGTCATGTCCCAAAAGTCCACCGCATAGGCCGGCGAGAATGCGGGCGCCGCGATCGCGTCGGGGTGGAACAGCCACTGGCACTCGACGCGGGTGCGGTCGGGCGCGAGTGGTTCGAGCCGGTGCGTCAGCACGTAGTCGGGGTGGAGGCTGATCAGCAGGTTGGCGCCGACCCCGTAATAAAACACGCTGCGCCGCTGCGCCGGCGACAGCCTGGGCAGCGGCGCGCCGACGCTCTTGCCGTCGAACGACATCGTCTCGACGTGGGGCATCAGCTCCATCGGCCCGCCGATCCACGCCCCCGCGCCGGAGTAGTTCTGGCCGCTGTTGGGCGGGCTGACCTTGCACAGCTGCGGGTGGATCAGCGGGCAGTGGTAGCACTCGTGGTAGTTCTCGACGACCAGCTTCCAGTTGGCCACCAGCTCGTAGCTGTGGGTCGCCGCGATCTGCAGCGACTCGAGGTCGTGCGCGGCGGTCAGCGCGTCGAGGTCGCCGAGCCACTCCTTCAACGGGATCGCCGTGCCCGAGAGGTTGACGAACACGAAGCCGCGCCAGATCTCGACGCGCACCGGCACCAACCCGCGCGGCTCGAGCTCGCGACGCTGCCCGCGCAGCGCACCGTCGAGCTCGTAGACCCAGCCGTGATAGGGGCAGCGGATCTGCCTGCCGCGCACGCAGTCGCCGACCTGCACCAGCTCGTGCGCGCGATGGCGGCACACGTTGTAGAACCCGCGGATCTCGCCGGACTGGTCGCGCACGAGCAGCACGCCCTCGCGCCCGGCGCGGATCGCCCGCTGCGCGCCGACCTGGTCGAGCGCCTGGGCCCGGCCGACGCACACCCACGCGTCGTCGAGGAACGCGCCGAGCTCCCACTGATGCACGGCGGGCGACACGTAGGCCTCGCGCGGCAGGCCCTCGCTCTCGCCGAAGGGCCGCAGCACCTGCGCGAGCGCGGACGGATCGACCGGGGCAGCGAGCGTGGGAGCGTCCATCGGCGCAGAGGATAGTCGACGTCGACAGCGCGGTCGAACGCGTCGGCGGCGACGGCGGACCGGCGTCACGGCGGCGATCGCACGCGCGCCGGCGTCAACCTCGCTTGCCGCCGAAGCGGTGCGCCAACACACCGGCGACCGCGAAGAACACGGTGTGCTGATCACGGGCGAGGCCGGGCCCGCCGTCGACGATCGCCGGCCCGCGGTAGAAGAACCCGTTCGCGCTGGTCGAGTGATCGTAGCGGTACTCGAGGCGCACCAGCAGGTCGTCGAACACGCGGAAGTTGTTGGTGAACGCCGCCGAGATCAGCGTCTGCGGCACGCCGAACATGCGGCCGTCGCGGTCCCAGAAGAACTCGGGGCGCAGCGCCATGTCCCACGTGCGCAGCTTGCCGAGCACGCGCCAGCGGGTGAACACCGCCCCGTTCATCCACATCTGCCACGGCGACAGCGGCAGGTCGGTGCGCGGGTCGGCGCCGACGTCGAACAGCGCGCCGACGCCGAAGCGCTCGGTGTTGTAGACCGCCTGCGAGTCCGAGAACAGCCGCCACGCGCGCGGCCGCATGTCGGCCTGCTCGGGCCCGATCCACACGTACTCGGCGAGGTTGAACCTCTCGCTGGCGGTGAACGTGTAGCCGAGCATGACGCTCGGCGCCTTGTTGTTGTCGGCCAGCAGCTGCCAGCCGTTCACCACCCACAGCAGCACCTGGTGCCTGTCGCGGATCGTCTGCGCCAGCTTCAGCCCCGACAGGTAATACGGCACGCTGTTGAGCTGCCACGTCACCGTGTAGTTCCAGTTGTACGGCGACCAGTGGATGCCGATGCCGACCGGGCTCAGTTGCAGGCCGACCACCATCTCCGTGCCGTGGCGAGTGCGGAAGCCGATGTTGGCGCGCGAGAGGTGCTTCCACACCTCGGGCCCGGCGAACTTGCCGTTGGCGCCGCCCGGGTTCGGCTCGTAGGCCACCAGCGCGTCGGCGGCCGGACCGCCCTGGGCCGCGAACTCGAACAGCGGCGAGAATTGACCGGGGATCGGACCGCGGCGGATGTACGCGACGGCCTGGTTCAGCGTGAACTCGCCGGTGCGCGGCTGCACGCTGGTGCCGCGGTTCACGTGGTTGTCGGGGTTGTTGCTGTTGTAGCCGTAGTTGACGTCGATGAAGCCGCCGACCTCCCACGGCTTGAAGCCGGGCAGGTGCGGGTCCATCGGCTCGCCGACGGCGACCCCGGGGTTGTCGACCGACGCGACGTCCGTCCCCGGCTCGACGCGCTCGTCGTCGGCCGTGGGCTTGCGGATCGCCGGCACGACCGCCGCATTTTCGATCACCGGCGCATCGGTCTGCGGCGGCTCGGCCTCGACGCGAACGTCCTCGGCCGGGGCGGGCGTCCACGGCCCGAGCACGTCCACCGGCGCCGCGCCGACGAGCGCGACGAGCGGGGCGAGCGAGGCGAAGCTGGAGATCGTCGGGCTCATGCGGCGGTGCCCCGCCATTTTTCTGCGAGAACCCGTCGCGACGCCAATTCGTCGCCGGCTCGCCGAGGCCGCGGCCCCTCGGCCCGCCGAGATCTGCGCCACGAGGCCGCGTCGTGTGCTCCACCGCTCACCGCGACGCGGGCCCGCCTCGCGCCGCCGCGCGCCCGCTCACGCCAGCACCGGCAGGTGGGTCGCGCCCGCGCGCCGCTCGACGCGTGGGGCCATCTCCGGCCGCGGCGCCGGGGCCTCGCCGGTGGCGCACACGCGCCCGCGCAGGCCGAGCTGCTCGAGCATGTCGAGGTCGTCCTGAGTCGAGCGGTTCGGCGTGGTCAGGAAGTCGCCGATCATCATGCCCGACGCGCCGGCGGCGAAGATCATCGGCTGCAGCTGCCCGAGGTGCTGGCGGCCGGCGGCGATGAAGATGTTCTGCCGCGGCAGGGCCAGGCGGAAGCAGGCGATGATGCGCAGCATCTCGCGCGGCGGCAGCGGGTCGACGTGCTGCAGGTTGGTGCCCTCGATGCTGACGAGGAAGTTGATCGGCACCTCGTCGACGTCGAGCCCGCGCAGCTCCATCGCCAGCTCGGCGCGGTGCTCCGGCTGCTCGCCCATGCCGAAGATCCCGCCCACGCAAGTGCGCAGCCCGAGCTCCTTGGCCGCGCGGATCGTGTTCAGGCGATCGTCGTACGAGTGGGTCGTGACGACCTTCTCGTAGTAGCTGCGGCCCGACTCGAGGTTGTGGTTGAACTCGGTCATGCCGGCGTCGCGCAGCTCGCGGAGCGCCTCCTTGCTGACGATCCCGAGCGACGCGTGCGCCTCGGTGTGACCCGCCGCGCGCACCTGGCGGACGCCCTCGATCATGTGCTTCAGGCCCTTCGAGCCGTCCTCGTAGCCACGCGTCGCGGTCACCAGCCCGAGCGCCGTCGCGCCCTGGCCCTGCGCCTTGCGGCTGGCCGCGACCATGTCGGCGTGGCCGAGGAACTTGTCGGCCTTGATGTGGGTGGTGAAGTGCTTCGACTGCGCACAGAAGCCGCAGTCCTCCGGGCAGCCGCCCATCTTCGCGTTGACGATCGAGCACAGGTGGACCTCGTCGCCGAAGCGAGCGCGGCGCAGGCGGTCGGCCGCGGCCATCAGGTCGCCGAGCTCGCCCTCACCGCTCAGGTAACGGACCAGAGTCGCGGCGTCGAGCGCGTCCCACTCGCCGCCGAGGATCCGTTCGGCGATGGCGTTCGGAGCGGGGAGTTCGGGGCGCGCGGCGGGGCTCGTCATGCCCGCGAGGTATACCGCAAGCCCGCGCGGAGCGGACCGACGCAGCACGCGCGCCGTCGTGCGCGCTCGCCCGCCCGTCGCCGTCCCCCGCCCGCGAGTGAGCTTTGCCGTGCACCCGCCTTCGCGTCGGCACGCGCCCACGCGCCGGGCTCGACAGATCTCGCCCGCTTTCACCGCTCCGTCGCCGGTGGTACCCTCCCCGCGCCCGCGAGAAGGGTTGCCATGAATCAATCAGAAGCCGCACCAGACGCCGCCGCGGAGACCGCCCTGGACCCCGCGTACGAGGCCAAGCTCCGCGCCGACTACGAAGGCCAGAGCCGTGAAGATGTCCTGCGAGACTACCGCGAGATGCTGCGGATCCGCCGCTTCGAGGAGGCGGCCGCCCGCGCCTACACGCGCGGCAAGATCAGCGGCTTCCTCCACCTCTACATCGGTCAGGAGGCGATCGCCATCGCCACCAAGCAGGTGATGCAGCCGGGCGACCGCGTCGTCTCGGCCTACCGCACCCACGGCTTCGCCATCGCCCTCGGCTCCGAGCCCAACGCCTGCGCCGCCGAGCTGTTCGGCAAGGCCGCCGGCCTGGTCGGCGGCATCGGCGGGTCGATGCACTTCTTCGACAAGAAGCGCGGCCTGTGGGGCGGCTACGCGATCGTCGGCAACCACATTCCGGTGGCTGCCGGCCACGCGTTCGCCTCGCAGTACACCGGCGACGGCGCGGTCACGCTGTGCTTCATGGGCGACGGCGCCGTCGGCATCGGCCCCGTGCACGAGGGCATGACGATGGCCGGCATCATGAAGCTGCCGATCGTCTTCGTGGTCGAGAACAACCAGTACTCGATGGGCACCCCGCTCAAGCGCACCTTGCCGGTCGAGGACATCACGTCTCGCGCCGCCGGCTACGGCTTCGCCAGCGACCGCTTCCACGTCACCAGCGTGCAGGAGACCCGCCGCCGCCTCGCCGAGGCCGTCGACCGCGCGCGCAAGGAGGGCCGGCCCACCCTGATCGAGCTCATCACCTACCGCTTCCGCGGCCACAGCATGAGCGACCCGGCCAAGTACCGGCAGAAGGAGGAGGTCGATCGCTGGCGCCTCAACGACCCGCTCGAGCGCACCTTGGTGGCGCTCAAGACGATCTATCAGGTCCCCGAGCAGGACCTCGACGGCATCGACGAGGCGATCGTCGCCGAGATGGACGCCGCCTACGAGTTCGCCGACAAGGCGCCGCCGCCGCCGCCCGAGGCGCGGTTCGAGAACGTGATGGCCGAGGGCCCCTACTACGGCGACAGCGCGACGACGCGGCCCGCGGGAGTGGAGTAAGACGATGCCGATTCTGCAGATCCGCCAGGCGATCCGCGACGCGATGAAGGAAGAGATGGAGCGCGACGAGCGCGTCTTCCTCATGGGCGAAGAGGTCGGCTACTACAACGGCGCTTACAAGTGCAGCGAGGGCCTGCTCGACCAGTTCGGGGCCAAGCGCGTGATCGACACCCCGATCACCGAGACCGGCTTCGCCGGCATCGGCATCGGCGCCGCGATGTGCGGCCTGCGACCGATCGTCGAGTTCATGACCTTCAACTTCTCGGCGGTCGCGTTCGACCAGATCCTGAACAACGCGTCGAAGATCCGCCACATGACGCACGGCCAGTTCGGCGTGCCGATGGTGTTCCGCGGGCCCAACGCGGCCGCGCACATGCTCGGTTCGACGCACAGCCAGGCGTTCGAGCACTTCTACGCCCACATCCCCGGGCTCAAGGTCATCGCCGTCGCCACGCCCTACGACGCCAAGGGCCTGCTGAAGACGGCGATCCGCGACGACAACCCGGTGCTCTTCCTCGAGAGCGAGCTGATGTACTCGGTCAAGGGCGAGGTGCCCGAGGAGGAGTACCTCATCCCGTTCGGCCAGGCCGACATCAAGCGCAAGGGCGACGCCGTCACCGTGATCACGTGGGGCCAGGGCGTGCCGGTCGCGCTCAAGGCCGCCGAGCTGGCCGCCGCCGAGGACCTCTCGTGCGAGGTCATCGACCTGCGCTCGATCCGGCCGATGGACGAGGCCGCGATCATCGCCTCCGTCAAGAAGACCAACCGCGCCGTCGTCGTCTACCACGGCTGGCCCACCGGCGGCGTCGGCGGCGACATCGTCGCCCGCATCCAGGAGCTGGCGTTCGACGACCTCGACGCCCCGGTCCTGCGCGTCTGCTACGAGGACCTGCCGATGCCGTACGCGGAGAACCTCGAGAACCTGATCCTCCCCTCCCCCGAGCGCGCCCTCGCGGCCATCCGGCGCGTCGCGTACAAGCGCTGAGCGGCGCACCTGGTCAAGGAGACAGACCCCCATGGCAACCGTGGTCACACTTCCCCGCCTCAGCGACACGATGGAAGAGGGCGTGATCGCCAAGTGGCGGATCAAGGTCGGCGACAAGGTCAAGCGCGGCCAGGTCATCGCCGACATCGAGACCGACAAGGCGACGATGGAGTTCGAGTCCTTCGACGCCGGCACCGTCCTCAAGCTGGTCGCCCCCGAGGGCGAGGCGATGCCCGTCGGCGCCCCGATCGCCGTGTTCGGCCAGCCCGGCGAGGACCCCGACGCCGCCGGCGCGCCGGCCAAGGCCGAGCCCGCGGCGCCGGCCAAGGCCGAGCCCGCGCCGGCCAAGCCGGTCGCCCCCGAGCCCCAGCCGGAGAGCAAGGACGAGGTCAAGGCCGCCGCCGCCGCCGCCGAGGCGTCCGCGACCGGCGACGAATCAACTGTCCCGAAGGCCAGCGCCCCGGCGACAGGTCCCGAAGGACAGGTCGATCGCGGCCGGATCCCCGCCTCCCCGGTCGCCCGCCGGCTGGCCCGCGAGCACGACCTCGACCTCGGCCAGATCCAGGGCTCCGGCCCGCACGGTCGGGTCGTCAAGTCCGACGTCGAGCAGGCGATCGCCAAGGGCCCGACGGCCCGCCCGGTCGCGCGCGGACCCGTCGGTCCCGCGGAGCACGCCCCGGCCTTCAGCTCGTCCGCCGGCACGCCCGCGGCCGAGGTCGACGAGTACGGCCGGCCGTACGTCTCGCGGCCCGACCGCACGGTCAAGCTGTCGCAGATGCGCAAGACGATCGCCAAGCGCATGGGCCAGGCGAAGCGGGAGATCCCGCATATCTACCTGACCATGCCGATCGTCATGGACAGGGCGGTCGCGCTGCGGGCCGAGTTCAACCTCTCGGTCGACGGCACCAAGGCGAGCCTCAACGACCTCGTGATCCTCGCGGCCGCCCGCGCGCTGCGCAAGCACCCGCGGGTCAACGCCTACTACACCGACAACGGCATCGTCGAGCGCGGCGACGTCCACGTCGGCGTCGCGGTCGCGCTCGACGACGGCCTCATCGTCCCGCCGGTCCGCTTCGCCGACCAGAAGACGCTCAAGCAGATCTCGATCGACGTCCGCGACCTCGGCACGCGCGCCAAGGAGAAGACGCTCAAGCCGGAGGAGCTGACCGGCAGCACCTTCACCGTGTCGAACCTCGGCATGTTCGGCATCGAGGAGTTCTGCGCGATCGTCAACCCGGGCGAGGCCGCGATCCTGGCCGTCGGCGCGGTCCAGGACGAGGCCGTCGTCGAGGACGGCAAGCTCGTCGCGCGCAAGCGCATGCGGGTCACGCTGTGCAGCGACCACCGCGTGTTCGACGGCGCCGAGTCGGCCAAGTACCTGCAGACGCTGCGCAAGCTGCTCGAGAGCCCGCTGTCCCTGCTGACCTGAAGGACAGCCGATGCTTGCCCCGCACCGCCGCGCCCGCGTCACCCGCAGCGAGGCGGGCGACAGCCGGTGGGAGGTCGCCACGCGCGAGCTGCCCGCCGGCCTGCGGGCGCACGTGCGCGGCCTGCTCGGCTACAGCGAGGCGTCGGCGCTGCCCCGCCTGCAGCGGCAGTTCCCGCTGCCGCAGGTGGTCGTCATTATCGAGTTCGGCCCGCCGATCCGCGTCCACGACGACGCCGGGGTCGCCTCGACCTACGCGGGAGGGTTCGTCGCCGGCCTGCACGACCGCTGGAGCGACACCGGCCACGACGGCTCACAGCGCGGGATCCAGCTCAACCTGACGCCGATCGGCGCGCGCCTGTTGTTCGGCGTGGCCCTGTCCGAGCTGGCCGGGCGCATCGTCCACCTCGACGACCTGCTGCCGCGCGCCCACCGGGGCCTGGCCGGGCGCCTCGCCGGGCTGGCCGAGTGGGATGACCGTTTCGACATGGTCGAAAGTTTCATCGCCGCGCGGCTGGCCGAGGCGCGCGTCGAGGTGAACACCGTCGCGTGGGCCTGCCGGAGGATCGAGGCCAGCGCCGGCGCGGTCGACATCGGCCGCCTCGCCGGCGAGCTCGGCTACAGCGGCAAGCACTTGATCGCGCTGTTCCGCGATCGCGTCGGCGTGCCGCCGAAGTTGCTGGCGCGGCTGGTCCGCTTCGACCACCTGGTCCGCCGCCTCAGGTCGGGTCCGCCGGCCACCTGGGCCGAGCTCGCGGCCGAATTCGGGTTCGCCGATCAGGCCCACCTGACCCGCGAGATCCGCAGCTTCACCGGCGTCACCCCGACCAGCGCCCGGCCGCTCCTCGGCGACGTCCTGTTCGCCTGAGCGCGCCGACGGCAGGTAAAATTTGTTCAAGACCGACCCTCGAGCGGGCGATTAGGTTGGGCGGGCAAGGAGCAGCCATGACCACCAAGCCCAGCCCGATCCCCCCCGGCCCGCGCGTGATCCCCAACCTCGTCGTCCGCGACGGCGCCGCCGCGCTCGATTTCTACGCGAAGGCCTTCGGCGCCGAGGAGATCTTGCGCCTGCACGAACCCGACGGACGGGTCGCCCACGCCGAGTTGTCGCTGTTCGGGGGCCACATCTCCGTCGCCAGCGAGTACCCGTCGCTCGGCTTCCTCGCGCCCACTTCGGACCGCATCTCCCACACCCTCACCGTGTACGTCGAGGATGTCGACGCCGTCGCCGCCCGGGCCGTCGCCGCCGGGGCCCGGCTCGAGCGGCCGATCGAAGTCGAGTTCTACGGTTGTCGTGCGGCCCGCCTCACCGACCCGTTCGGCCACCGCTGGAACGTCCAGAGCCAGGTCGAAGACGTCTCGGCGGCGGAGATGCAGCGGCGGCTGGACGCCATGTGCGCCCGGTCCACCTGAGCGCCGGCGCGCCGGCGCGCGCGAACACGGGTGATTGTCGACGCCCGTCGGCTCCGGCATCCTCAGACGACCTTGGCACTGTCCGACGCGCCGTCTCACGAACTCAGTGAATTGCACGCGCTGGTCGAAGGGGCGCTGCGCGCTGCGCAGGCCCACCCGACCGCCGAGACGACCCGAAAGGAGCGTCATCGGGCCCGCGGCCGCCACCTCGTCCTCGCGCTCGCCGACGCGTTGCGACAGCACGAGGGCGGAGATGTCGACGCGCTGAGTCGCTACCACGACGGCGCGCGCGACCGCCTCGGCACCGGCGAGCTGCTGCACGACATCACCGTCGCGCGCAGCGTGCAGATCGGCGAGTACTGGTACCTCACCGAGGTGCTGTGGCAGGTCGAGTGCCAGCTCGCCCTCGACCCGCGCGACGGCGTGCACGACTTCAACAAGCTGGTCCTCGGCTCGGCGCGTCACAAGCTGTTCGTCGCCGCCACCGTGCCCGACCCGGCCGAGCTGCTGCGGACCCTCGAGCCCGCGGCCGCGCGCTGCACCGGGCGCGTGTTCCTGGCCCTCGTCCCGCACCCCGACCACTGGGACGGCGACACTGCCGGCAGCGTGCGGACCTGGCAGTTCCGCCGCTGATCCCCGCGACCGTCGCTCCGCTCTCGGGCCCGCCACCTCGTGTGCGGGCCCGAGTCGCTTGGGTCCGCTCACCGCCTTCGCGGGGGCTCGAGTCACCTCGGTTCGCTCACCACATCGCGAGCCCGGGTCGTCTCGATTCGCTCACCACCTTCGCGGGCCGAGTCGTCTCGGTCTGCTCACCACCTCCTCGCGCGGGCCGAATCACGGCGTAGCTGCCGCCCACCGCATACGCCGACGCTGCGATGTCCGCTGCGTTCTGACATCGCGCTGGCACCAGCGACGAATCACCGTTCGTGTGCAGCGATACGCGACGGTCCCGGCGCCCCCACGACGCGCCGCGTAATGGGTTCTCCTCGCGCGCTCACGCCGTTGCAGCGCGGCGCCCGAGGCGCTGAGAGAGACCCTGCTGGCGTCCCGATCGCGGCCTCGCTACTGTGGTGGCCTACCGATGGGCGATGTGATCAATCTGAATCGTTATCGTAAAGCGAAGGCCCGCGCCGAGAAGGAGCAGAAGGCCGAGGCCAATCGGGCCCGCCACGGACGCACCCGCGCCGCGAAGCAGACCGTGCAGCGCGAGCTCGACCGTCAGTCCGTCGAGCTCGACGGCAAGCGGCTCGACAGCGCCGACGACGGGCCGCAGGGCTCATGACTTATTGGACATGTCTCGAAGGCCGTATCCCTTCAGACATGTCTCATAGGACATACCGTCCGTGACGGCGCGCCTGCGCCCGCAGGCGGCTCCTGCAGCCCGACCGCTCCCCGGGCGGCCGCGAAGACGCGCGTCCGCCGGTCGCCGCGCGCGGCCTCGGGGCTCCGCGCCTCAGCCCGCCATCTTGCGCAGCACCGTGTGGAGGATGCCGCCGTTGCGGTAGTACTCGACCTCGACCGGCGTATCGAGCCGGGCGATCGCGGCGAATTCACGGACCACGGCGCCCGTGGCGGCGTTCCGGGCCGTCACCTGGATCTCCTGCAGCGGCCGCACGTCGTCGTCGACGGCGATGTCGAACACCTCGTCGCCGCGGAGTCCGAGCGACGTCCGCGAGTCACCGGCCTTGAACTGCAGCGGCAGCACGCCCATCCCGACCAGGTTCGAGCGGTGGATGCGCTCGAAGCTCTCGGCGATGACCGCCTTCACCCCGAGCAGGAACGTGCCCTTGGCCGCCCAGTCGCGCGAGCTGCCCATGCCGTAGTCCTTGCCCGCGAGCACCACCAGCGGCACGCCCGCCTGCTGGTAGTGCACCGCCGCGTCGTAGATGAACTTCACCTGGCCGTCGAGGAAGTCGACGGTGTAGCCGCCCTCCTTGCCGCCCGGCTGCTGCAGCTCGACCAGCGCGTTGCGGATCCGCGTGTTGGCGAAGGTGCCGCGGGTCATCACCCGGTCGTTGCCGCGGCGCGCCCCGTACTGGTTGAACATCTCCGGCGTCACGCCGCGCGAGATCAGGAACTTGCCGGCCGGCGAGTCGCGCTTGATCGAGCCCGCGGGCGAGATGTGGTCGGTCGTCACCGAGTCGGCGAGGGCCGCGAGCACGCGGGCGCCGTGGATCGGGCGGATCGGCCGCACCTCGCGGGTGAGGTCGGCGAAGAACGGCGGGTTCTGGATGTACGTGCTGGCCTCGTCCCACGCGTACAGCTGGCTCTGCACGTCGGCGATCGCCTGCCACTCCTCCGAGCCCTTGAACACGTCGGAGTACTGCACGATGAACTGCTCGCGCGTGACGCACTCGTCGATGAGCGCCTGGACCTCGGCCTGCGTCGGCCAGATGTCGCGCAGGTAGACGTCCTTGCCGTCGCGGTCGGTGGCGATCGGGTCGTTCTGCAGGTTGATGTCGACGCTGCCCGCGATCGCGTAGGCGACCACCAGCGGCGGCGAGGCGAGGTAGTTGGCCTTGACGTCGGGGTTGATGCGGCCCTCGAAGTTGCGGTTGCCCGACAGCACCGACGCCGCCACCAGGTCGCCCTGCTGGATCGCCTGCGAGATCGGCTCGGGCAGCGGGCCCGAGTTGCCGATGCACGTCGTGCAGCCGTAGCCGACCAGGTTAAAGCCGATCGCGTCGAGGTCCTTCGTCAGGTCGGCGGCGCGGAAGTACTCGGTCACCACCTTCGAGCCCGGCGCCAGCGACGTCTTGACCCACGGCTTGCGCGTCAGCCCGCGGGCGGCCGCCTTGCGGGCGACCAGGCCGGCCGCGATCATCACCTCGGGGTTCGAGGTGTTGGTGCAGCTCGTGATCGCCGCGATCACCACCGAGCCGTCCTTGACCGCGAACTTCTGCCCGTCGTGCTCCACCGCCTGCGCCGGCGCGTCGTCCGGGCGGGCGAACGTCTTGCCGGTCAGGTCGGCGCGCCACTGCTTCTGCATCGACCCGAGGGCGATGCGGTCCTGCGGGCGCTTGGGCCCGGCCAGCGACGGCTCGATGCTGCCGAGGTCGAGCTCGAGCACCTCGGTGTAGCGGACCTCGCGGGCGTCGTCGCGCCACAGGCCCTGCATCTTCGAGTAGTCCTCGACCAGCTGGCACAGGCCCGAGTCGCGGCCCGACAGGCGCAGGTACGCGATCGTCTGCTCGTCGACCGGGAAGAAGCCGATCGTCGCCCCGTACTCCGGCGCCATGTTGGCGATCGTCGCGCGCGTCGACACCGGCATGTGCGAGAGGCCGGACCCGAAGAACTCGACGAACTTGCCGACCACCCCGCGCTTGCGCAGGAGCTCCGTCACCCGCAGCACCAGGTCGGTCCCGGTGCAGCCCTCGGGCAGCTGGCCCGACAGGCGCACGCCGACGACCTCGGGGATGAGCATGTAGATCGGCTGGCCGAGCATGACCGCCTCGGCCTCGATGCCGCCGACGCCCCAGCCGACGATGCCGAGCCCGTTGATCATCGTCGTGTGGCTGTCGGTGCCGACCAGCGAGTCGGGGTAGATGGCGCCGGCCTGCTCGCCCGCGCCGTCCCACACCACCGTGGCCAGGTACTCGAGGTTGACCTGGTGGACGATGCCGGTCGCCGGCGGGACCACGCGGAAGTTGTTGAACGCGCGCTGGCCCCACTTCAAGAACTGGTAGCGCTCGAGGTTGCGCTCGAACTCGAGCTTGCTGTTGATCCGCAGCGCCTGCGGCGTGCCGAACGCGTCGACCTGCACCGAGTGGTCGATCACCAGGTCGCACGGCACCAGCGGGTTGACCTTCTCGGCGCTGCCCATGTCGCCGGTCAGCTTGACGATCGCCTCGCGCATCGCCGCCAGGTCGACCACCGCCGGCACGCCCGTGAAGTCCTGCAGGACCACGCGCCCCGGCATGAACGGGATCTCGACCTCGCCGACCTTCTTCGGGTCGTAAGAGGCCAGCGCCTTGACGTGGTCCTGCGTGACGATGAAGTCGTCGACGTTGCGCAGGCACGCCTCGAGCAACACCTTGATGCAGTAGGGCAGCGTGTCGACCGCTCCGAGCTCGCGCAGCTTGTCGAGCCGGTAGACGGCGCGCGGGCCCATCGGCGTGGTCATCGTGTCCTTGGCGTGGAAGGGGTCGCGCTTGCGGGTCGAGGCAGTCATGAGCGGGCGGAAGATATCAAATCGGCGCCTGGCTCTGCCGCGCAAACGCGCGCGCTGGCTCACTTGTCCTCGAAGCCCCCCACGAGCGCCGTCCGTTCGCTGCGGCCCGCGACCTTCGCAGCCCGCGCCGCGGCCGCGAGCGCGGCGTCTGCCGGTCGCCTGCTCGCGGGCGTGATAGCGTCACCGCGATGCACACATTCGACTTCCCTGGCGACGCGGACAGGGCCGAGATCTACACCGAGCTGCTGGCCACCGCGCAGGCCCTGGTCGAGGGCGAGCCCGACCTCGTGGCCAACCTCGCCAACCTCGCGGCCTGCCTCAAGCAGCTGCCGGGCGTCTCGTGGGCGGGCTTCTACCGCCAGGTCGGCGACGACCTGGTCCTCGGGCCATTTCAGGGCAAGCTCGCCTGCACCCGGATCGGCCCCGGCAAGGGCGTGTGCGGCACCGCGGCGGCCCGCCGCGAGGCGCTCGTGGTCGCCGACGTCGACGCCTTCCCCGGCCACATCGCCTGCGACGCCGACTCGCGCAGCGAGGTGGTCGTGCCGATCGTCCGCGGCGACCGGGTGCTCGGCGTCATCGACCTCGACAGCGACAGGCGCGGCAACTTCGACGACGGCGACGCCGCGCAGCTGACCCGGCTCGCGGCGCTGGTCGCCGGCCTCGACTGGCCGGCTTGACCCCCACACCCGCGCACGCGACCCTCAAGGACCTGTTCGCATGATCATCGTCACGGGCACCAAGCGCTCCGGCACCTCGATGTGGATGCAGATCCTGATCGGCGCCGGCTTCTCGTACATCGGCGAGCAGTTCAGCGGCCGCTGGGAGCAGACCATCAAGGCCGCCAACCCCGACGGCTTCTACGAGTCGCACCTCCGCCGCGGCATCTACTACAAGACCAACCCGCACCCCAAGACCGGCGCCTACCTGTTCCCCGAGCAGGTCCAGCACCACGCGGTCAAGGTGTTCATCCCCGGGCTGGCCCGCAGCGACCGCGCCTACATCACCAAGGTCATCGCCACGGTCCGCGAGTGGCGCGAGTACGAGTCGTCGATCCGCCGGCTCTACGCGATGGAGGACGACGCCCGCCGCAAGGAGGGCAAGGACGACCTGGTGCCGCTGCGCATGCCGGGCGCGCTCGAGTGGTGGGCCGAGAACTTCGCGCTCGTCCGCGACATCGCCATCCGCCGCTACCCGGTGCACGTGCAGTCGTACGAGGGCCTGCTCGCCGACCCGCAGCGGGTCGTCCGCGACGTGCTCAAGTGGATCGGCAAGGGCGACGCCGAGGCCGCGCTGGCCGCGGTGAAGCCCGAACACCGCACCCAGCACCGCCCGCCGTCCGACAGCGTCGAGCCCGAGATCGCCGCGGTGTTCGACGAGTTCTACGCGGCCCTCCACGCCGGCAAGGGGCTGGCCGCGCCGATGCTCGAGAAGCTGAACAAGACCAACGAGTTGGTCGCGCCGCGGATCGCCCAGTGGCAGCGCAAGCTCGCCGACGACGCCCGCCGGCGCCGCGCGATCAAGGCCGAGGCCAAGGGCGTCGCGCCGGCCGACTAGCACGGGGAATCGCGCGCCCGAGGAGGCGGGGCCCGGAGGTTCTCGAGGGGCCTCACGCGAAGCGGGCCCCCTCCCCGGCCTCGACGACGGCGGTCGCTCGTGCGACCCTCGCCGCCGCTTGACCGCGGTCGTCGTCGCCATCTTCGGCCTCACCTACGTGTTGATCGCGGCCAGACGGCTGCGCCTGCTGCCGATCGGTCGCCCCGCGGGCGCGCTGTTCGGCGCCTTCCTCATGGTCGCCTGCGGCGCGCTGAGCCCCGCGGCCAGCTACGCGGCGATCGACGGCGACACCATCCTGCTGCTGTTCGCCATGATGGCTCTGGTCGCCTACGTCGAGCAGGCCGGCTTCTTCGAGTGGGCGGCCGCCCGCGCGATCGCCCGCGCGCGCACCCCGGTGGGCCTGCTCGTGGCCGTCGCCGTGCTCGCCGGGGCCATGAGCGCGCTGTTCGTCAACGACGCCGTGTGCGTGTTCCTCACCCCGCTCGTGGTCGTGGCTTGCCAGAAGGCCAGGTTGCCGCTCGGCCCCTACCTGATCGCCACCGCCACCAGCGCCAACCTCGGCAGCGCCGCCACCCTCGTCGGCAACCCGCAGAACATGATCGTCGGCGGGCTGAGCGGCATGTCCTTTGCGACATTCTCGGCCCTCGCCGCCCCCGCGGCCGCGCTGGCGCTGGCGCTCAACGTCGGCCTGCTCCTGCTCTACTACCGGCGCGACCTCGGCACGGCCCCGCTCGCGCCGGTGGCCCCGGCCGCCGTCGATCGCGGCCGGCTCGCCCGCGTCGTCGTCGTCGTGCTCGGGGTCGTCGTCGCCTTCTTCGCCGGCGCGCACCTCGGCTACAGCGCGCTCGGCGGGGTGGTCGCGCTGGTGCTCAGCGAGCGCGAAGACCCGCACGCGATCTTCGCCCGCGTCGACTGGACCCTGCTGGTGTTCTTCGCCAGCCTGTTCGTGGTCGTCGCCGGGCTCGAGACCACCGGCCTGGTCGACGCCGCCTGGGCGACGCTCGGGCCCTGGCTCGCCCACGACAGCGCCTTCGGCCTCTCGACCCTGTCGGCCCTCTACCTCGTCGGCTCGAACCTCGTCTCCAACGTGCCGATGGTGTTGCTCGCCGCCCCGCACGTCGGCGCCGACGGCTCGACCTTCGCGTGGGTCCTGCTCGGCTTCGTCACCACCGTCGCCGGCAACCTCACCCTGATCGGCTCGGTCGCCAACATCATCGTCGCCGAGAAGGCCGCCGGCGCCCACGAGCTCGGGTTCTTCGAGTACCTGCGCTTCGGCCTGGTCTCGACCCTCGTCGTCCTGGCCGTGTGCGTGCCGGCGCTAGTCGTGCTCGCGCGCGCGATGGGTACCTGATCCTCGGGTCAGCTGACGACGTTCGCCGGCGCGACGCCGTTCGCCGGCCGCGGCGATCTCGTCCCCGTCCGCGACCGGGGGCGGCGACTCACCGCATTGGCGCGCCCATCACCCCCGCGGCGCTCGTCCCTTTCGCCCGGCGATCCGGCAATTTCGGCCCGCCCGCGCACGCGCGCCCGGGCGCCCACCCCATTTCTCCGCCCGTCAGCCGACAATCGCCGCGATTGCACCGGGCCGCCGAACCGACGACCCTTGGCACCGGCTTTACCCTCACCTCAGGAGCACCATGCTCGTCGCAGCAGAACTACTCCCCGACATCTCGGCCGTCGTCCAGCAGTACATCCTCCCCTTCGCATGGAAGGCGCTCGGCGCCATCGTCCTGTGGGTCGTCGGCGGCATCGTGATCGCCGGTGCGGGCCGGGTCGTGCGCAACGCCATGACGGCGCGCGGGATCGATCCGACCTTCAGCCACTACCTCAATTCGGCGCTCAGCGTCCTGTTGAAGATCGTCCTGCTGGTCGCGATCCTCGGCATCTTCGGCGTCGAGTCGACCTCGTTCGCCGCCGTGCTCGCGGCCGCCGGCGTCGCCATCGGCATGGCCTGGTCGGGCCTCCTCGCAAACTTCGCCGCCGGCATCTTCCTCGTCGTCCTGCGCCCCTTCAAGGTCGGCGACGCCATCACCGGCGGCGGCGTGACCGGCGATGTCCGCGAGATCGGCCTGTTCGCCACCACCGTCGACACCGGCGACGGCGTCCGCGTCTTCATCGGCAACAACAAGCTGTTCGCCGACAACATCGTCAATTATTCGGCCAACGCGACGCGTCGCGTCGATCTGCGCGTCCAGATCGCCCACGGCGTCGACGCCCGCCAGGTCGCCGCCGCCCTGCTCGCGCGCATCAAGCAGATCCCCAACGTCGTCGAGTCGCCCGCGCCGACCGCCGACATCTTCGAGTTCAACGCCGCCGGCACGCTCCTCTACGTGCGGCCGTTCTGCGCCACCCTCCACTACGGGCAAGTCCTCGACGACACCCAGCGCATCATCGCCGAGGTCACCGGCGGCCTGCCCGTCCCGGCCCCGCACCACGTCGAGCACCGCGCCAGCTAGCGCGCCCCCGCTGTCGGCGCCGGTCGAGCCGCGCTCGCCGGCGCTTTTTTCGGGCCCGCGCACGGCCTATCTCGAGGGACAGATTACATGTCCCACGGGACATCCCGCCGCTCAGGCCTGCGAGCGGGCCCCGAGCTCGAGCGTGCGCGCCAGCTCGGGCCGACGCACCTTCCAGATCCACCCGTCGTACAGGAAGTGCAGCCACGACGTGGCGGTGTAGTAGATCAGGTAGAGGTCGGTCCGGCGCTGCTCCTGGATCAGCCAGAACACCAGCAGGAGCCCGCCCGCGAGCGCCGGCACGGCCAGCCGGACGTCGCCGAGCAGCGCCGCCGCCGCCCCGCGCCGCGGCTGCGCGCGGCCGTACTTCTTCGTTCCGTAGTGGTGGACGAACGCCATGTACTCGATCGCGTGAGCTGTCCCGAAGCACAGGTAGCCGACCACCGGCCCGTGGAGCGGGAACACCGCGAACAGCAGCAGCGTCGAGCCCATCATCGCCAGCCGCGGTGCGCGTTGCCGCCACGTCGCCGGCGCGCGCAGCTCGTGCCGCAGCCAGCGCAGCAGCACCCACGCGAACGCCCCCACCACCGCGGCCAGCAGCGCCCAGGCCCACCACGCGCTCGCCAGCGGCGCCAGGATCCGTCCGAGCTTGCGCGCATTGACGTGACCGCCGAGCAGCTGCGGCCGCAGCACCGGCAGGGTCACCGCCACCGTCGCCGTCGCCAGCCAGATCAGCGCCCGGTCGCGCCGCGCCTGCTCGGGCCGCTCGGTCCCGCCGCCGAGCTTGCCGGCGTAGATCCGCAGCAGCCCGTAGCGCTGCTGCAGCGTGTGCCAGATGTTCCACGCCCCGGTGACGAACAGCGCGATCTGCCACGGCGACAGCTTGATGCCGGCCACCGTCGCCGGCGACAGCCCCGCCGTCGCCTTCGCCAGCCCGACGATCGCCAGCACCAGCGCGGGCGCCAGCCAGTACGCGCGCGCCCGCTGCGAGAACACCTCGCGGTCGCCGTACACCACCACGAACGTGTAGTGGCGATGCACGTAGCTGATCGCCAGCGCCGCCAGGACCGCCAGGGCCGTCGCCTCGTCGGCCGCGCGTCCGCGCAGGGCCTCGCCGCCGAACGCCTGCGCGCCGAGCCCGAGCCCGAACACCAGCCACAGGTAGAACGGCAGCCAGCCGAACGCCAGCGCCGCCAGATCGCACGCGGGCCCGATCATCCAGGTCGCGCGAGGCGTGGACACCCGGCGACGATATCAGCGCACGCGCGGCCGCGGCAAGCCTGGGCCGCGGCGTCGCGCCCGCGCGCCCGCGTCACGGATAGGACAACCTGGTGTAGAAGTCGCCGCGGCCGGCGGGCGTGAGGTCGAACATCGCGAAGATCGGGCTCAGCATGTCGAGCCCGCGGTGGTCTTGCCCCGGGTCGCCGTCGCTGTGGGCCATCTCCGTGCCCCAGAAGTGGCGGACCGTGGCGCCCTCGCGGCGGAACACGTTGAGCATCGTCGTGTCGCCGCCATCGCTGCCCTTGCCGTGGTAATCGCGGTTGTAGTGGTTGCCGGCCGTCGACAGCAGCCGCAGCCGCCGCCAGCCGCGCTCCTCGCTGAACGCCCGCAACTTGTCCAGCGGGCTCTCGGCCACCGCCACCAGCGCGAGCCGCTGGCGGATGTTGGGCTCGGCCGCGTCGAGCCCGTCGAGCAGCGGCGTGCACATCGAACACGGCCGCGCGCGCTCCGGCCCGAACATGTAGCTGTAGACCGCCAGCGTGTCCTGCCCGGGCAGGAACAGCTCGGACAGCCGGACCTTCGCCGGCGCCCCGTCCACCACGCCCTCGAACACGTAGTCCTCGGGCACCACGCCGCCCGGAGGCAGCGCCCGGCGCTCGCGCGCCACCGCCTCGATCAGGCGCCGCAGCTCGATCTCCCGCGCCAGCAGCCGCTCGCGCGCGGCCCGGTACTCCGCCGATTCGTTGGGGAAGGTCAGTCCCATGCGCGCAACGTAGCACGCGACACCTCGCCCGCAAACCCCGCCCGCTGCATGCTCATGTTGTAAGCGCCCTTACACTTGTTTCATGTCCATGACGACATGTCCCGATGAACATGACCTTTCCGACACCTCTCAGATCAACGGCTGCGCCGGGTGCATCAACATGCACCTCCGCGACGCGCCTCAGCACGGCGAGACGCAGGACCGGCTCGACCGCATCCTCGTGTGGGACCACGCCGACGACTTCAGCGAGCGCGAGGAGGCGGCGCTGGCATGGACCGAGTCGCTCACGGTGCTCGACCGCCAGACCGACTGCGGGCCGCTGCGGGCCCGGCTGCGCGAGCACTTCTGCGACGAGCAGGTCGCCGCGCCGATCGCCATCGTCGGCATGATCAACTTCTGGAACCGCCCCGCGACCTCGTTCGCCTACGACGAGCACGGCGCCGTCACCGGCATCTACATCGTGCGCAACCCCGACAAGCTCGTCGGGCTCGCGTGACCGTCCGCCGTGCCCTGCGCCGCCGCGGGTCCGGCGGACGCGACCGGCTGGGCCCGCCCCCTCGACCGCGCGCGCCCGTCCGGCGCGGCCGCGCTTGCGCGGGGCGCTAGACTCGATCATCCCGGTCTTGGACCGCGGCGACTCATGGGCAAGAAGCGAAAGCTCCGCAAACACATGCGCAAGCGCGAGCTCGACGACGCGCCGGCGCTGGTCGTGTGCGTCGGCAAGTCGTGCGTTGCGCGCGAGGTCTCGCGCGCGCTCGTCGAGCAGACGCGCGCCTACGCAGCCGCCTGCGGCGCCCGGGTGCGCGTGGCCGTGATCGGCTGCCTGCACGTCTGCGAGAAGGGCCCGGTGGTCGCGACCTACCCCGACATCGAGTTTTACAAGCGCGTCGACTTCCCCCGCGCCTGCCGCCTCGTCGACGAGCTCGCCGCCCAGGCGCGCGCGCTCGCCGGGGAGCCCGCGGACTCACCGGCGCCCGAGCTGCGGTAGCGGTCGCCAGCGGTGTCGCCGCGGCCGGCTCGAGCGTCGCGCCTCAGCCGGCCGGCTGGCAGCCGGCGACGTTGGCCACCCCGAAGCCGGTCATGTCCGAGTACGTGTACGCGGCGTTCAGCCCGCTGTAGTTGGTCTCGGTGCCGTCGTCGGGGTCGACGCGCGAGGCCGTGTTGCCACCCGCGCGCCAGATGAAGCCCTTGCCGTCGACGCTCACGCCCTTGCCGTTGCTGGTGGTCGCCAGGTAGGTCGTGACCGCCAGCGTCTCGGGGTCGATGCCGGCGACGCCGTTGAGGTTGCCCATGTTGGCGAACGAGCCCGCGACCCAGATCCGGCCGTCGGCGCCCTGGGCGATGCCCGACTGCGAGTATTGCTTGATCTCCGTGATGATGTCCCACGTCATCGTCACCGGATCGTAGCGGGCCACCCCGTTGTCGGCGCTGTACGACGTCACCCACACGCGGTCCTTCGAATCGACGGTCATCCCGTACGACTGCACGTTCGCGGGCTTCGGGTGGATCACGTAGGCGAACGTCTCGATGTCGACGAACGCGAGGTTGCCGTTGTTGAGCGTGAGCCACAGGTTGCCCGTGCTGTCGACCGCGCCGCCGTAGGGGCCGAAGCCGTTGCAGCCGTAGCCGGTCAGCGTGAGCGTCTGGAGGATCTCGCCGGTGTCGCCGTCGACCAGCGCGACGTCGGGGTCGCCGTCGCCGAAGCCGGGCGCGAAGCCGCCGCCGCAGCCCGCCGTCCACAGGCGCTCGTTCTCCCACCGGCACGTGAACTCGTTGAAGGTGCCCGGCGCCCACGCGACCGGACGCTGGGTCGTGAAGCCCGGAAAGTCGGTGTACCAGGCCACGCAGTCGTCCTCGCCCCACGCCAGCACGTCGCCCGCGCCGCTCGACGTCTGCAGCCCCGGGGCGCCGTTGTTGTTCGGGTCGCAGTCCTCGGGGTTGGCCCAGATCTTCACCAGGCCTTGATGGCGATTGGCGACCGCGACCGCGCGCCCCGAGATCGACACCGACGTGCGCGACGGGTTGCCGGCCGCGTCGGCGCGCGTCAAGTAGCGGCCGACCTCCTGCACCGTGCCCGTGTCGATCTTCGAGACCGTGCTCTCCGGCGAATTGGCGACCCAGATGTAGCCGAACTCGGCGGCCGTGTTGCAGTCGCAGTCGCCGACCCCGAAGTCCGACACCGTGCCGACGTCGAGCTTGATCCCGCCGCTCGTGGTCGTCGTCGCGCTCGCCGACGTCGTCGGCGCGACCTCGTCGGTGGTCGCCGCCGCGTCGCTCTCCGAGCCTGTCCCTTGCGACATGCCCGAAGAGCCAGTGGGCACCTCGCCGCCCGTGGTCGGCGGCGGGGTCGACGTCGTGCCGCCCATCGTCGCGCTCGCGCTGCCGCCGGAGTCGTCGCCGCAGGCGAGCGCGAGGCAGGTCGTCAGGAGGAGGGCGCGGGGCGTGGGGGCAGACATCGTCTCACCCGTACACCAACTCCCGCGCCCGTGGAACCCCTCGCCCGGACCCCGGAGATCCGCGGCGTCGAGGCCCCATGATCCTCTCCGTCACGCGCTCAGGACGCGGGCGTCGGCGCCGGCCCGATGATCGAGAAGACCGCGCCGTAGGGGTCGGAGACCACCGCGATGCGCCCGTGCGGCGAGTCGAACGGCCCGTGCATGACCTTGCCGCCGAACTGACGCACGCGCTCGGCCGCCGGGTCGGTGTCCTCGACGCGGAAGTAAGTCATCCAGTGCGGCGGGATGCCCTCCCACTCCGCGGTCATCTGCATGCGGCCGCCGACGGCCGTGCCCGCGAGGTGGTAGACCATGTAGTCGAACGTCTTGCAGTCGCCGATCTGCTGCTGCTCGTAGGGGAACAGCCGGCGGTAGAACGCGTCCGCCTTCTCGCCCTCGCGGGTGTTGACCTCGTGCCAGCACATCGCGCCGGGCTCGTCGAACGCCTGCGCGCCGGTGTGCGAGGCCGGCTGCCACAGACCGAACGCGGCGCCGGTCGAGTCGAACCCGAACGCCATGTGGCCCTGGCCGGGGATCTCCATCGGCGGCACGATCACGTTGCCGCCGGCGTCGGCCAGCTTGCGCACCGTCGCCTCGATGTCGGACGTCTTGAGGTACACGCTCCACGCCGACGGCAAGTGCTGCTGGTCGGGCATCTTCGGCGCCACGCCGACCACGCTGCGGCCCTGCAGGCGGGCGGTCGTGTAGTGGCCGAACTCGGCCACCGGCTCGTCGAAGGTCCAGCCCAGCACGCCGCTGTAGAAGCGCCTGGCGCCGTCGAGGTCGGGGGTGTTGAGGTCGGCCCAGCAGGGGGCGCCGTCGGGGTATCCGGTTCGCTGTGTCATGGGGGGTTCGTGCTCCGTGCGCGAGTTCGCTCCTGGGTACCCCCTCGGCGCCACACGGTCAACCCCCCGCGCCCCCGTTCGCTGCAAGGTCGCCGGACCGACACCGACACGTGACAACATGATTTTCAGACATGTCCAAGCGGACATGCCGCGGACTCAGGCGGCCTGTTCCGCGACCGACGCGAGTCCGGGCACGATCAACGCCGCGTCGCCGAACTCGTGGCCGAGGTATCCGCCGGCGACCGCGTGCTCGAACGCCGACCGCAGCGCAGCCTCGCCGGCGAACGCCCTCAGCAGCTCGAAGTGGCTCTCGCCCGGACCGTGCATGCCGGTGATCACGCCGTCGACCACGCGCGGGACGAAAGCTGGCCCGAGGACCAGGTCGGTCTCGCCGGCGCCGGCCTGCAACCCGCCGAAGCGGCGCACGCTGCCCTCGAGCGCGCGCACGACGGTGGTGCCGACGGCGATCACCCGCCCGCCGCGGGCGCGGGCGCGGGCGATCGCGGCGACCGTGGCGGCCGGGACGTCGAAGCGCTCCGGCAGCGGCAGGGCGGCGTCGAGCGCGGCGTCGCCGGTCGACGACAAGCCCGCCGCGTGGCTCACCGCCGCGATCTCGACGCCGCCGCGGCGCAGCGCCAGCAGCGTGTCCCAGTCGAGCGGACGTCCCGCCGAGGGCATCTCGGCCGCCCACGGCCGGCCGGCGAACACCGTCTGCACCGACCACAGCGCCAGCGGCTCGCGCACGTACGCGTACTGCACCGGCCGGCCCAGACGGTACAGCGCGCCCCACAGCGCCGCCCCCTCGCGGTCGAAGCGGAGCTCGACCAGCCGCGGCGACACCGGCGAGACCGCCACGACCTCGGCCGCGAGCGCCTCGCTGAACACCAGCCGATCGCCGACCTGCAGCACGGGCGGCGGCGGGCGGCGCTCGGTCGGCGTGCGCCAGTCGCCGGCGCCGAGCAGGGCGACCCGCCAGGTCGCCTCGCCGATGCCGGTGAGCCGGACCTCGAGGTCGTCCGACAACATGTCCTCCGAGACATGTTCGTTCCGCCATACGCGGGCCCGCAGCGACGCCGGCAGGGTCGCCGCGTCGTTGACGATCAGCAGGTCGCCGGCTCGCAGCCAGCGCGGCAGGTCGCGCACGTGCGCGTCGGCGCGGGCCCCGGTGGCGGGGTCGATCAGGAGCAGGCGGGCGTCGGCACGATCGTCGCGGGGTGCGGTCGCGGGGTTCATCGCCGGCCCTCCTTCCAGTCGTCGGCGCGCACGCGAGCGCCGGACGGCGCCCCCGCGGGGTCGCGCACGATCGCCGCGATCCATCGCGCGACGTCGGCCGGATCGGCGAGGCTGCTGCGGTCGGCCTCGGGGATCGCGTCCGCGTGCATCTGCGTGTCCATCTCGCCGGGGTCGATCGCCAGCACGCGCACCCCGGTGCCCTCGAGCTCGGCCGCCCAGGTCCGGCTGAGGTGGTCGAGCGCCGCCTTCGACGCCCCGTACGCGCCCCAGCGCGGGTAGGCCTCGACGGCCGCGTCGGACGACACGTGCACGATCGTACCGCGCCCGCGCAGCGCCATCGCCCCCGCGATCACCTTGCTCAGGCGGAACGGCCCGAGCAGGTTGACCTGCAGCGCGCGCTCGAAGTCCTCGCACTCGGTGTCGAGCAGCAGCCGCAGCGGCGCCGGCCCGAGCGTGCTGGCGTTGTGGATCAGCAGGTCGACCGGGCCGAGCAGCGCCGCCGCCTGGTGGGCGATCGCGTGGATCGCCCGCTTGTCGCCGACGTCGCCGACGATCGCCTCGGCGACGACACCCTCGCCGCGCAGCGAGTCGACCGCGGCCCGCAGCGCCGCGGCGTCGCGGGCGACCAGGCCCACCCGCGCCCCGCGGCGCCCCAGCTCGCGCGCCAGCGCCAGGCCGAGCCCACGGCCGGCCCCGGTGACGAGCGCGACGTTGTCCGTAAAATCGAGATTCGTGGTCATGAGAGCAGCTCCTTTGGGTCTGTCGCCAGCGTGGAGCGCCCCGGACGGTTTACCAACCGCGGTGACATTTCCTTGTCACGAGGTTATTGCGCCGACCCGGCCGTCCCGGTCACAGTCGCGAGCCATGGACGACGAGACCGTCCCCGTTCACCTCGGCAACAACATCCGCCAGCTGCGCGAGGCCCGGGGCCTGACGCAGCAGCAGATCGCCAGGGTCGCCGGGGTCCCGCGCCCGACCTGGGCCAACCTCGAGAGCGGCGCCGCCAACCCCACCCTCGCCGTCCTCATCAAGGTCGCCGCCGCGCTGCAGGTCTCGCTCGAGGAGCTCATCAGCCCGCCGCGCACGACCTCCAAGTTCTACGCCGCGGCGACCCTGCCGACCCGCCAGCGCGGCAAGGTCATCGTGCGCCGCCTGCTGCCCGAGCCGATCGCGGGCCTCGAGATCGAGCGCATGGAGCTGCCCGCGGGGGCGAGCATGTCGGGCATCCCGCACACGCCCGGGACGCGCGAATACCTGACCTGCGAGCGCGGCGAGATCGAGCTCAGCGAGTCGGGGCGGATCTGGAAGCTCTCGCCCGGCGACGTGGTGGTGTTCCGCGGCGATCAGCCCCACGGCTACCGCAACTCCGGCAGCAGCGCCGCCATCGCCTACAGCGTCATCACCCTCGCGCCGCCGGCGGGCTGAGGCCGTCGTGGCGCGGGCCTCGCAGGCTGTCTCTTCGCACATGTCCTGGGCGCCATGCATGTCAATGCGCTTACATGTGGGGGCGCGCAGGCTGCCCACCTTCGTGGATGAGTGCGGTCGCGTCCACGAAGTCGGTACTCTCCGCCGGACATGGACGAACACAGCAACAACGCCCCCCACGTCGTCATCGAGCTGGACGACGCGCTCCGCGTCTCCGGCTGGAACCGCCGCGCGGAGCAGGTGTTCGGCGTGCGCGCGGCCGAGGCGCTCGGCAGGCCGGTGGCCGAGCTCGTGCCGGTGGTGGGCGAACCGTCGGCGTGGAGCGACGCGCTGACGGCCGACAGCGACGCGCCGCGGCTGCGCCGGATCGCCCGTGGCGAGCGCGAGGTGATGTTCGACGCGTGGTGGCAGCTCAAGCGCGACGGCGACGGCCGGCGCACCGGCGCCACCATCTACGGCTTCGACGTCACCGCGCGCGAGGCCGCCGCGCGGAGCGGCCGGCTCGAACGCACCATCCTCTCCAACCTGCTCGACACCCTCGACATCAGCGCCTGGGCCCTCGACCGCGACGGGGTGTTCCTGTTCCAGGACGGCAAGGCGATGCGGGCCGCGGGGCTGCAGCCGCATCAGTTCGTCGGCGCCAGCATGTTCGACGTCTACGCCGGCGAAGCCGGCCACGACGACGTGCGGGCGGCGCTGGCCGGCGAGGCGCGCCTCGGCATCCGCTCCGAGACCTACGGCGTCCACTGGATGCACTGGTACATCCCGGTCGAGGACGCGCAGGACGTCGGCCTGGTCGGCATCTCGCTCGACGTCAGCGACACCAAGCGCAACGAGGTGGAGCTGCGGGCCAAGCTCGACCTCATCGAGAAGCAGCAGGAGGTCATCCGCGAGCTCTCCACCCCCATCATCGAGGTCTGGGACGGCGTCATCACCCTCCCCATCGTCGGCCTCATCGACAGCGTCCGCACCGCCGAGATCATGGACAACCTCCTCCAGACCGTCGGCCGCACCCGCGCCCGCTTCGCCATCCTCGACCTCACCGGCGTCGAGGTCGTCGACACCGGCACCGCCAGTCACCTCATCGGAATGATCCAGGCCATCCGCCTCCTCGGCGCCGAGGGCATCCTCACCGGCATCCACCCCGTGATCGCCCAGACCATCGTCTCCCTCGGCGTCGACCTCACCCGCGTCGCCGTGTTCGCCAAGCTGCGCGACGCCCTCCATTACTGCATCGGCCAGCTCGGCAAGAAGCGCACCGTCGCCCCGACCTGACCTGGTCTGCGGGACAGATCGCGCGCGGGCACGGTCGCGGCGCGCGCCTCGCCACATGTCTCTCGGAACATGTTTAGAGTGCCATGCCTGCAAATGCGCGGACATGTCGGGCGCGCGACTGCCCGCTTTCGCGGATGAGTGCTCACGCTGCCCCGGACCGAGTACTCTCACCGAGGAATGGACGAACGCAGCAACAACGCCCCCCACGTCGTCATCGAGCTGAACGAGGCCCTGTGCGTCATTGGCTGGAATCGCCAGGCGGAGCAGGTGTTCGGCGTCGGCGCGGCCGAGGCGATCGGCAGGCCGGTGGCCGAGCTCGTGCCGGCGGTCGACGACGGGTGGACGTGGAGCGACGTGCTCGCGGCCGACAGCGCGCCGCGGGTCCACACCATCGCCCTCGGCGAGCGGGAGCTGGGCTTCGAGGCGTGGTCGCAGGTCAGCCGCGACGGCGACGGGCAGGCCACCGGCGCGACGATCTACGGGCACGACGTCACGCCTCGCGTCGCCGCCGAGCGCCAGGCCAGGCTCGAGCGCAAGGTCCTCTCCACGCTGCTCGACACCCTCGACATCACCGCCTGGGCGCTCGACCACCGCGGCGATTTCACCTTCCACGACGGCAAGGCGCTCACCACCGCCGGCCTGCAGCGGCAGCAGTTCCTCGGTCAGAACGTGTGGGAGCTGTTCGGCGACGACCCGGGCACCGTCGACCTGCGCGCCGCCGCGGCCGGCGAACCTCGCCTCGGCATCGCCGCCGAGCTGTACGGGGTCCACTGGCTGAACTGGTACATCCCGGTCAAGGACTCGCCCGACATCGCGCTGGTCGCCGTCTCGCTCGACGTCAGCGACACCAAGCGCAACGAGGCCGAGCTGCGGGCCAAGCTCGACCTCATCGAGAAGCAGCAGGAGGTCATCCGCGAGCTCTCCACCCCCATCATCGAGGTCTGGGACGGCGTCATCACCCTCCCCATCGTCGGCCTCATCGACAGCGTCCGCACCGCCGAGATCATGGACAACCTCCTCCAGACCGTCGGCCGCACCCGCGCTCGCTTCGCCATCCTCGACCTCACCGGCGTCGAGGTCGTCGACACCGGCACCGCCAGCCACCTCATCGGCATGATCCAGGCCATCCGCCTCCTCGGCGCCGAGGGCATCCTCACCGGTATCCATCCCATGATCGCCCAGACCATCGTCGCTCTCGGCGTCGACCTCACCCGCGTCGCCGTGTTCGCCAAGCTGCGCGACGCCCTCTACTACTGCATCGGCCAGCTCGGCAAGAAGCGCGCCGCCGCCCCGACCGCGGCCGGCTGACCTGCCCCGCGGGACAGGCGCCGGACTCACTCGCAGGCCGGGAACTGCCCCGCGCCCGGCGCGTCGCCCGCCTCGACGAACGGGACGCCGCTGTCCTCGAGGACATTGCCCGCAGTGTCGGTGACGCGGAACGCGTAGGGCCCCGGACCCATCCCTTGTTCGGCGACGAAATAGTTGTAGTCGAGGCGCGGCACCGCCTGCCACTGCCCGCCCGCGTCCTTGAACTCGAGGCTTGCGATCGGATTCTTGTGGCCGCGGATCTGCACCGCCGTCCACCACTCGTTGCTGCCCTCCTTGAAGTGGTAGACGATCGGACCGCTGGTCGCGCACGACACGTAGCGCCAGGAGATCGGCACGCGACCGAGCTCCATCGCCGCGATCATCGGGAATGCACCCTCGCTGAGATCGATGTCGCCCTGCGGACAACCCGGACAGCTGTCCACAATCCGGACGGTGATCGATCCATCGGGTCCATCGATCGCCACGCACGCGCCGCACGCCGCCGAGGCCGCGTAATCGACGATGTTCATCGCCGCGACCATCGGCTCGCCGGGGTTCGCATCGAAGCTGCAATTGCCGCTGCCATCGGCCGCGTAGTATGTCGCCTCGCCGCTGTGGACCTCGCCGTCGCAAACCTCGCCGCCGCCCACCGGCCCCTCGCTCGGATCGGCCCCGGACGCCGCGCTGTCCGCTGTTCCGGGCCCTTCGCCGTCGCTCGCGCCGACGCTCTCGCCGGTCGCGTCGGTGCTCGCACCGCCGCCGCCGCCGCACGCCAGACACACCGACACCGCCACCCACATGCCGCGAACTCCGCTCATGACACCAGCAGGCCAGAGCAGCCCGGGCCTGTCAACGCGCACGAACAGTGATACCATCGAGGTCGTGGGTCGTTACCGCGTGACTACCGAGGCCGATGTGATCGGCGCCCGCGTGGCTGCCGAACGCCTCGCGCTGCAGGAAGGATTCCCGCGGCTGGCAGCGCAGGAGGTCGCGCTCGTCACCTCGGAGCTGGCGTGGAACCTGGTGCGCCACGCGGGCGGCGGAGAGATCGAGCTGGCGATGACCAATGGCAGCAGCGGGCCGGCGATCGTCGTCGCGGCGATCGACGGCAGCCCGCCGATCGCCGACCTCGAGACGGCGCTGCTCGACGGCCACACCGCCACCGGCCCGATCCCGCCGGAGGAGCGGATGCGCCGGCGCGGCCTCGGCAGCGGCCTCGGAGCGGCGCTCCGGCTCAGCGACCGCCTGGTCCAGGAGACATTGCCCAAGGGCAAGCGCATCGTCGCGACCCGCTACCTCGTGCGCCCCACCCGGCCGTGACGCGCGGCGCGTGAAACGAGCGAGCGCGCGGCGGACAGGTCCGCCACGCGCCCGTGGGTGCGCCGCAGGGCGGCTCAGGAAGCCGCGATCGCGGCCAGGTCGAGCACCTGCTCCTCGCGGGTGACGCGGAAGCCGAGGCGTCGCAGGCAGAAGCGCAGGCCCTCGCGCAGGCTGCGGAGCGTGACCACGCCCTGCAGCTCGAGCCCGAGGCCGACGATGATCTGGGCGACGGCGGGCTGGATGCCGGTGATGACGCAGCGGGCCCCGAGCAGCCGGACCGCCCGCATCACGCGGAGCAGGTGGTCGGCCGTCGCGGTGTCGACGGTGTCGACGCCGGTGAGGTCGACGATGGCGAAGCGCGCCCCGGTGCGGCTGACCGCCTCGAGCAGCGTGTTCTTCATGTCGGCGGCGCGCACGCTGTCGACCAGGCCGACCACCGGCATGGTGACGATGTCGTCCCACACCTGAATGATAGGAGTCGACGTCGCGGCGGTGATCGCCTCTTGTTGCAGGAATCGCCGCTGCAGCTCCTCCTCGAGCCGCAGCCCCTCGCTGAGGTCGCGGGCGACGATCGCCGCCGCGGCGACGCGGCCGCCGTCGCTGATCGGCGCGATCGTCAGCTGCACCGGCACCGACGAGCCGTCGGACTTGCGCAGCTCGCCCTCGCCCTCCCACTGGCCCTCGGCGATCGCCGCCGGGATCCACTCGCCGATCAGCTGCGCCGCGTGCGGGCTGAGCTGATCGACCGTGAGACCGGACAGCTCGTCGGTGGCGCGGTCGACCAGGCGCAGGCCGGACCCGTTGACGTGGAGCACCGCGCCGTTCGGCTCGACCAGCGCCGCGAAATCCGCGAGGCCGGCGAACATCGCCTTGAAGGACGCAACGTTGGATCGTGGGTCTGCGCTCATCGGCTCAGCTCCTTAACAATAGACGCATTCACGGAGGACTCGGCGCGCGACGCGGCGCGACGCGGCGCGGCGATAAAGGCCCGGAGGGCCTCGCGGAGGTTGGAGAAAGTCGGGATCGCCGTCAAGTCGACGCCCAGACCGACCAGCGTCTGGGCGACGTTCGGACCGATCCCTGCGATCACGCCCTGCGCGCCGAGCAGCTTCACGGCGCGGACGATCCGGAGAAAGTTGTCGGCGGTGGCGGTATCGATCGCCTCGACGCCGGTGAGGTCGAGGATGGCGAAGCGGGCCCGGCGCTGCAGGATCGCCTCGAGCAGCCGCTCCATCATCTGCGCCGTGCGCGAGGCGTCGATCGCCCCGACGATCGGGATCGCCACGACCTCGTCCCACAGCTCGATGATCGGCGTCGACAGCGTGAGGATCGCCTGCCGCTGCTCGGCGATCAGCTCGAGCTTGTCCTGCAGCTCCGCGACCATGCGGTCGCGCTCGGCCAGCGCCGCCTCGCGCGCGTTGGCGCTCGCGTGCACCGTCGCCAGCATGTGCTGCAGGTCGGCCGCGGTCGCCTGGTCGACGGCCGCCAGCTCGCGCATCTCGTCGTCGAGCGAGCGCGCGGAGGCCTCGATCACGAACTCGTCGTACGCGTCGCCCTCGGCGACGAACGCGGTCTGCCGCGGCCAGCAGGTCGTCTCGAACAGCCGCTGGCACAGCCCCGTCAGCTTGCCGGCCACGAGGCCGCCGTTGAACGCGCTGCCGTCGCGCGGCAGCACGCTCTCCCACCCGTTGGCCACGCGGAACACCGCGACCTTGGCGTCGCGGTCGAGGTCGACGAGCTCCCAGCCGCCCCAGCCCGACACCGCCGCGTACCTGGCCAGCTCGACGAAGCCCTCCTCGAACGTCGAGAACGCCGAGATCACGCTCCAGTCGCCGTCGGTGCTGCGCAGGCCCTCGGCCTGCAGCGCGAGCGCGAAGCGCCGCGGCCCGACCATCGCCAGGAACGCCGACATCAGCCGCGCCAGCGACGAGTCGCGGAACATCGTCACGCTGGGCATCCCGCCGATCCGCAGCTCCCCGCGGGCGAGGTCCCACTCGTGCCTGACGCCGGCGATCACGAGCTTGTCGGGGTCCTGGAGGATCATGGGTGAGGGGGGAGGGACGGAGGAGCTCAGTCGGCGGACTTGGCGAACGAAGCGGTGCTGGTGATCGTCTCGGGCATCGCGTCGTCGAACGCGTCTTCGGGCTCGAGCTCGCTGACGACCGCGCTGACGCCGAGGCGCTCGAGCGCGTCCTCGAGGGTCAGCGCCGTCTGGGCCAGGCGGAAGTCGGCGCCCATCGTCTGCAGCGTCATGGCGATCGGCGCACTCATGCCGCAGATGACCGTCGGCGTGCCCATGAGGCGAGCCGCCGCCGCGAGGTTGGCGATCACGTGGCAGAGGTGGCTGTCCATCGTCCACATGCCCGTGACGTCGATGACGAGGCCCGCCGCCGAGGTGTCGCGGATCGTCCGCAGCACGTCGTCGACCAGGAACGCGGCTGTCTCATCGGTCACATCGCCCTGCAAGGGGACGACGATGCGCTGCCAGAGCTGAATGACGGGGATGCGGTTCTCGAAGGTCTTCATGGCCTCATGCCTCGGTGTCGCAGACGAGCACACTGGCGTCGTCGTCCGGCTTGCGGTGCTCGCGCATCAGGGTCTCGCACAAGGGTTCAGGGTCGAGGTGGCGCAGCGAGTCGAACGGGGACCGCTGCGAGATGCCGTCGGAGAACATCACCAGCCTCGAGCCCGACGGCAGCTCTCCGCGGCAGATCCGGAAGCTCTGGACGCGCGCGCCGAGCACCCCGGGGCTGAGCAAGATGGGCAGCTTGGCCCCGAAGCAGCGGATCTCGACGTTGCCGACGCCGCAGCAGATGAACGACACCGTGCCCGGCGCGGTCGTCGGGGTCGCGCCCAGCTGGCAGACCGCCGCCGCCGCGCCGCGGGTGCCGCGGAGCGCCTCGTGCACCGCGCGCATCGCCTCCTCGAGCTCGACGGCCAGCGGCAGGCGGTTGAGGCAGTCGATCGCCGCGTGGGCGGCCAGCGCCGCCATGCGCCCGTGACCGAGGCCGTCGATCACGGCCAGCGTGATCGACTCGGCGCCGCGACGGACGAGCACGGCGTCGCCGTTCTCGCGCTCGCCCGTCTTCGGGCTCGTCCGGTAGGCCGTGTTGAACATCAGTAGTTCACCTCGACCTCGATCCGCGTCCCGGTCGGACCCGTCTCGATCTCGAACTTGTCCGACAGCCGCTTGGTCCCGAGGATGCCGAGCCCGAGCCCGCTGCGGCTCTTGTACTTGCCGGACATGATCTCCGGCAGGTTCTTGATGCCGCCGCCCTTGTCGCTGCCGACCACGTGCATGCAGCGCTTCCCGTTGGGACATGGCCGAATGACCAGCTTGCCGCCGCCGGCGTAGAGCACCTGGTTGCGCGCCAGCTCGCTGACCACGGTGGCCAGCTTCTGCAGGATCAGCGGGGATGTCCCGAGGGCCATGCAGATGTCGCGCGCGGCCAGGCGGGCGCGGGCGATGTCCGCCTCGATCTTCACCTCGATCTCGATCGCCTCGACCGTCTTGGGCGACGCGGCCTTCGTCAGGTCGGCGTACGCCCTGCGCGACTCGGCCTCGCCGACGAACATCCGCATGCCCTCGACCAGCCGGGTGATCAGCTGGGTCTCGTTCACCGGCCGCCCGCGCAGCTCGGTGCGGGCGCGCAGCAAGATGCCCTGGGCCCGCGCCGTGCCGACGTAGCGCGCGAGCACGGCCAGCAGCGCCGCGTCGTCCAGGCCCGAAGAGCCGCCTGGTGGCTTGCCTCGCAGATCGGTCACAGGTTGACCTCCGCCTCGATCCATGTGCCGGTCGGTCCGGTGTGCAGCCGGAAGCCGTCGGCCAGACGTTTGGTGCCGATGAGGCCGAGGCCGCGTCCGTTGCGGCTGACCTTGCGCCCGGCGAGGATGGCGTCGACGTCGGCGATGCCCGAGCCCTCGTCGACCGCGCGGATGAACACGCACTTGCGTTCGGCTCCGACCGATCCGACCACGACCTTTCCTCCGCCTGCGTAGAGCACCATGTTGCGCGCCAGCTCGCTGATGATGGTGGCGATCTTCTGCAGCGACAGCGGGCGCGCGCCGAGCTTCTGGCACAGCTCGCGCGCGGCCACGCGGGCGCGGGCGACGTCCTTCTCGCTGAGCACGTCGAGCTCGAGCGCGACCTCGGAGCCGCCCGCCTCGATGTGCACGGCCGGCAGCTCGAGCGTGAACTGCGAGCCCTGGCCCGGGCGGCTGCTCACGCGGATGTCGCCGCCGAGCATGTGACACAGCCGCTGCGTGATCACCAGGCCGAGGCCCGTGCCGCCGTAGCGGCGGGTCGACGACGAGTCGACCTGGTAGAACTCGCGGAACAGCTGGCCGATGTTCTCCTGGGCGATGCCGATGCCGGTGTCGGACACGCGGAACAGGATCCACGCGCGGCCGTTGACGATCTGGCGCGCCACGCTGAACTCGACCTGCCCGCCGTTGGTGAACTTGCCGGCGTTGCTGAGCAGGTTCAGCAGGCACTGCCGGATCTTCAGCGGGTCGGAGCGCATCGAGCCGACGCTGGGGCTGATCTCGAGGCGGAACGTGTTGCGGTTCTTCTCGATCAGCGGGCGGCTGGTCGCCACCACCTCGTCGATCATCCCCGCGACCGTGAACTCCTCGATGTGGACCAGCATCTTGCCGGCCTCGATCTTCGAGATGTCGAGGATGTCGTTGATCAGGCTCAGCAGGTGCTTGCCGGCGGCCCGGATCCGCAGCAGGTCGGCGAGCCAGGTCTGGGTCCCGCGCTCGCGCATCTCGTCCTCGAGCAGCTCGCTGTAGCCGAGGATCGCGTTGAGCGGCGTGCGCAGCTCGTGGCTCATGCGCGCCAGGAATTCGCTCTTGGCCCGCGACGCGTCCTCGGCCGCGGCGGTGCGCTCGGCGACGCGGCGCTCGAGCGACTCGTTGAGCTCGACCAGCTGCGCCTCGGCCGACTTGCGGCCGCTGATGTCGGTCGACACGCCGCAGATCGCCGCGATCTTGCCGTCGCTCGCGCGCAGCGGGAACCGCACCGAGTAGAACGTGCGCGCCCCGTCGCCCAGGCCGTGCAGCACCTCTTCGCACTCGACCGTCGCGCCGCGCTGGCGCACCTGCGTCTCGCCGCGGGAGAACGCCTCGATCGCCGCCGCCGGCAGCACCTCGTGGTCGAGGCGGCCGAGCACCTCCTCGCGGCGGCGCCCGAGCAGCGCCTCGAAGAAGCGATTGATGAACAGGTAGGCCCCGCCCTCGTCCTTCAGGTAGACGATCGCCGGGATGTGATCGCACAGCGCCCCGAGCCGCGCCTCGCTCTCGGCGATCGCCCTGGCCGCGGCCGCGTGCTCGCGCTCCGACGCCTGCTCGTGCCCGCCGACGTCCGAGGCCAGCGCGCACGCCCGGCTCGCGCCGGCCTCGAGCACCGCCTGCCACGCCAGCGTCAGCACCCGCCCCTCGCGCTGGACGAAGCGCGTCCGCAGGGCGACCACTTCACCTGGCCGCTCGAGCATGTGCGAAAGGCCAGCCTCTACCGCGCCGCGATCGTCGGCGTGGACGAACTCCGGCAGGCGTGCGCCGAGCAATTGCTCCTGCGTGTAGCCCAGCGCCAGCGCGGCCGCGCCGTTGACCGCGACGAACCGACCCTCGCGGTCGAGCTCGAAGATCAGCGCGTCGCTGGCGGCGAGCAGCCGCGCGTAGCTCGAGCTTGCGAAGGCCCGCTCTCGCTCCCCGAACATCGCCGTCTCCTCGCCACGCGCCGCGCGCTGGGTGTCGCCGTCAGACACGAGGCTTGGATTGTAAGGGGGGACGCATCCCCAATGGGCGATCCTTTTTCGCGCACCCTCCTTTCGCCACCGGCGACCGGCGCGCACATCGTCCTTCCTTGAGCGTGGCTTCGGGACCTCCCCCGATCTCGCCGCGACCACGCGCCTCGGATTTTCCGCCCTGCTACCGTCATGTGTGTGTGGCTCGCCCTGCTCACCGGCCTGCTCGCGGCCCCCGAGCTCGACCCCGCCGCGTTGCTGGACGGCGACATCCTGCTCCACACCTCGCGCAGCGCGCAGGCCGTCGCGGTCGCCTCGGCCTCCGGCAGCCCCTTCACGCACGTCGGGATCGTCGAGCGCACGGGTGACGGCGCCTTCGTGGTCGAGGCCGTCGGTCCGACGCGCCGCACCCCGCTCGCTACCTGGCTGGCCCGCGGCGAGGGGGCGAAGGCCACGGCCCTGCGCCACCCCGGGCTCGACGCCGCCACGCGCGCCGCCGTGGTCGCGGCCGCCGCCGGCCACCTCGGGCGTCCCTACGACCTGTCCTTTACGCCAGGCGACGACGCCATCTACTGTAGTGAGCTGGTGGCCCTCGCCTACGCGGCCGTCGACGTCGCGCTCGGCGAGTGGCGACCGCTGGGGGAGCTCATGCTCGACGACGCGGCCGTGAAGCGGCTGATGGCGCGGCGCTGGCGAGACCACCCCGCCTGCCGCGGCGCGCGCTCGCTCGCCGCCTGCTGGCCGGCGCTGGCAGCGGTTCCTATCCTCACACCCGCCAGCCTCGCGGCCGATCCTCGCTTGCGGATCGTCGGCACCACCTATCTGCCTCGCCCGCGGTGAGGCGTCACGAGAGATCTCATCACCGCGGGCGTGCGGCCGCGCGCCGCGCCGGGGGACTTCGGGGGCGGCGCCGGGGATCCCCGTTCTGCGTCGCTCGTCGACCTCACGCCGCGCACGCCCTCGCTGCCCTCGCCCTGCCGCCCCGGACCGCGTGTGGCACCATCCCGCGATGAACCGCCGCCTCGTCGACCTCGCCCGCGACCTCGGCCTCGACCCCGAGAGCCGCGCCTATATCCCCTACGGCCACGACTTCGCCAAGATCGACACCCTCGCCGCGGGCGAGGGCGCGGCGCACGGCAACCTCGTCGTCGTCTCTGCCGTCACCCCGACCCCGCTCGGCGAGGGCAAGACGGTCACCTCGATCTCGCTCGGCATGGGCCTGGCGAAGATCGGCGAGTCGGCGCTCACGTGCCTGCGCCAGCCCTCGCTCGGCCCGGTGTTCGGGGCCAAGGGCGGCGGCGCGGGCGGCGGTCGGGCCCAGGTCGTCCCGTCCGATCGCATCAACCTCGGCGGCACCGGCGACGGGCAGGCCGTCGGCGCCGCGCACAACCTCCTCGCCGCCATGCTCGACGCCCACCTGCGGCACGGCAACGCCTTGAAGATCGACCCGGGGCGGATCGCCTTCTCGCGCGTCACCCCGGTCAACGACGGCAGCCTGCGCAAGGTCATCACCGGCCTGGGCGGCCCGCTCAACGGCGTCCCGCGCGAGTCCTTCTTCGAGATCAACGAGGCCAGCGAGGTCATGGCGATCCTCGCGCTCGCCCACGATCGCGGCGACCTGCGCAGGCGCCTCGGCAACATCGTCCTCGGGCCCGACCAGGGCGGAGCGCCGGTGCGGGCCGAGCAGCTCGGCGCCGCCGGGGCCATGAGCGTGCTCCTGCGCGACGCCCTCTACCCCACCCTCGCGCGCACCAGCGAGGGCACCCCGGTGCTCCTGCACGCCGGTCCGTTCGCCAACATCGCCCACGGCAACAGCAGCCTGATCGCCACCCGCTGGGCCCTCACGCGCGCCCCGTGGGTCGTCACCGAGTGCGGCTTCGGCAGCGACCTCGGGCTCGAGAAGTTCGTCCACATCAAGGCCCGGCTCGGCAACCTGCGGCCCGCCTGCGTCGTCGTCGTCTGCACCGTGCGCGCGCTCAAGGTCCACGCCGGCCTGGCCAGGGCCGTGCTCGGCAAGCCGCTCGATCAGGCCGTCCTCACCGAGGACGTGAGCGCCGTCGAGAAGGGCGCCGCCAACCTGCGCCACCACCTGCGGATCGCCACCAACTTCGGCCCGCCGGTGGTCGTCGCGCTCAACCGCTTCCCCACCGACACCGAGGCCGAGATCGCCGTCGTCGAGGGCATCGCCCGCGAGTTCGGGGCCGGCTTCGCCGTCCACACCGGCTTCGCCGACGGCGGCGCCGGGGCCGAGGCGCTCGCGCGCGCGGTCGTCGAGGCGGCTCGCCCGACCGACCTCCGCTATCAGTACGAAGAGACAGGTCCGCTCGCGCAGCGGCTCGACAGCCTGGCGCGCAACGTCTACGGCGCCGCCGGCATCGAGCTGGCCCCGGCGGCGCGCAATCGCCTGGCGCAGATCGAGAAGTGGGGCCTCGGCGAGCTGCAGCTGTGCGTCGCCAAGACGCACCTCGCCACCACCCACGACCCGGCCGACGGCGGCCTGCCGAAGCCGTTCACCCTGCCGGTGCGCGACGTGCTGGTGCGCGCCGGGGCCGGCTTCGCCACCGTCCTGACCGGCGAGCTGACGACCCTGCCGGCCCTCGGCGCCCGGCCCAACGCCGTCGACATGGACCTCGACCCGGTCACCGGCGCGCCCATCGGGCTGTGAGCTCGGCTGTCTGCGAGGACATGTCCGATCGGGCATATCCTCGCGTTCCTGCTCGTCAGGACATGCCCTCGAGGCCTCGCCGGCCTCAGCCCTCGTGGATCGACAGCAGGAACTTGCCGGCGGAGCCGCCGACGCCGTCGACCACCAGGACCACCGTCTGGCCGGCGAACATGAACACGCTCACGGCCGGGAACGGCCCGCTGGAGTCGTTGTTGCACACGAACTCGGGGCCGTTGCACGAGCTGTCGAGCAGGTAGAGCACCGGGTCGAAGTCGGCCTCGATCACCTCGAACACGAACAGGCCCTCGAACGGGGCCGTCCACATCGCCTCGATCTCGGGCGAATCCGAGCCGCCGCAGGCGCCGCCGCGGGCGTTGGGCGCGCCGAGCGTCTGGCCGTCGATGGTGATCGGCACGACCGGGTCGAACACGGCGTCGGGGCAGACGCTCTCGACCGGCACCTCGGTGATGTTGAACAGCACCTCCGCGTTGCTCTGGCCGAAGCTGTCGATCACGAGGGTCACCGTCTGGCCGGCCAACAGGTCGACCTGCACCTTCGACGTCAGGTTGCCGCCGCTGTCGTCGTCGCAGGCCAGCTCCTTGCCGGAGCAGGTCCCCTCGAGCACCGCCAGCAGCGAGTCGAAGGTCGAGCCGATGGTGTCGAACTGGTAGCGGCCGGTGGCCGGCGCCGTCCACACCACACCGATGTCGGTGCCGCCGACCCCGCCGCAGCTCAGCGAGAAGTCGTCGCCCTGGGCCGAGAGCGAGGTGTTCTGGTGGATCGGCACCACCGCGGGCAGCACCAATTCGCACTCGTGGGGGGACTCGGTGGTCACCGTGAACGTCGGGTCCGTCGTCACGGTCGCCGTCGTCTCGGTGGTGGTGATCGTCACCGACGTCGGGCTGACCGTCGTCGGGCTGACCGTCGTCGGGCTGATCGACGTCGGGCCCAGCGTGGTCGGCAGCCCGTCGGTGGTGGAGATCGTCGACGTGAACTCACCGTCGGTCTCGGTGCCGGGGTAAAAGCCGTATCGGTGTTCGTTGCAGGCCGCGAGCGCGAGCACGCAGGCGGGGGCGAGGATCGAGCGTGAGGACCGCCGCATAAGCCAGTTCAGTCGACGAGACTAGCACGGCGCCCGTCCGCGCGCGCGAGGGCACTGCGCGATCTCGTCGTCGGGGCGTCCGCCTTGACACGGCCGGGCGGCTGAGGTGCCCTATAGGCCTCGGAGGGGAGTGGATGCCGGTTACGATCGCGGAGAACGTCAACGAGCACATCGACAACAACGAGCGCGACAAGCTCAATCAGTTCAACGACAACCCGGGCTTCGGCGGGCAGCAGATCACCGTCAAGATCGCGGGCAAGAAGCTCACTGTCGCTCACGTCACTTTCGGCAAGGGCACTCACCACGTCTCGATCTTCTACCGCCGCGAGTCGGACGAGTTCCGGATCCTCGGGGTCGGTCAGCACGCCGGCAAGAAGGAAGGCAAGACGCTTTACAACGCCTTGTGGGACGGCAGCGACTCGCGCCGCGTCGCGGTCCTGGTCCAATGAACGAGTGACTCGGCGCCTCGCGCCCGTGCCCCGTCGGCGGTCTGCGCCGACGGGGCTTTGTCGTGCGCGCGCGAAACTGCGAACTGCTCCAGGCAGTCCAATCGGGGCCTCGGATATGCTCCGAGCAGGACCGCGCATGCAGCTCCAGATCCGCAACCTCTCGAAGACCTATCCCAACGGCGTCCGCGCTCTCCGCGGGGTCGACCTCACGATCGGCGCCGGCATGTTCGGGCTGCTCGGGCCCAACGGCGCCGGCAAGTCGACCCTCATGCGGACGATCGCCACCTTGCAGGATCCGGACGGCGGCAGCGTGCGGTTCGGCGACATCGACGTCCTGACTCAAAAGGATCGGCTGCGCGGCGTCCTCGGCTACCTGCCGCAGGAGTTCGGGCTCTACCCCAACCTCAGCGCCGAGGCGATCCTCGACCACTTCGCGGTGCTGAAGGGCATCGTCGACCCGAAGCAGCGCCGGACCCAGGTCGCCGCGCTGCTCGAGCAGACCAACCTCACCGCCGCGCGCAAGAACGCCGTCGGCGGCTACTCGGGCGGCATGAAGCAGCGGCTCGGGATCGCCATCGCCCTGCTGGGCCGGCCGCAGCTGGTCATCGTCGACGAGCCGACCGCCGGCCTCGACCCGACCGAGCGCCACCGCTTCCTCAATTTGCTGGCCGACATCGGTGACGACGTGGTCGTCATCCTCAGCACCCACATCGTCGAGGACGTGCGCGAGCTGTGCAGTCAGTTCGCCATCATCGCCGCCGGTGAGGTCAAGTTCAGCGGCGCGCCCGAGGCCGTCGTCGGCGGCCTGCGCGGCAAGATCTGGCGCCGCGTCGTCGCCCGGGCCGAGCTCGACGACATGCAGAAGCGGCTGCGCGTCATCTCGACCCGGCTCGTCACCGGTCGCCCGGTGATCCACGTCTACCACGAGGGCTCGCCGGGGCCCGAGTTCGAGAGCGTCGAGCCCGACCTCGAGGACGTGTACTTCTACCACATCACCGGCGCGGCCCAGGGCGCGGCCTCGGAGGCGGCATGAACCAGCTGCTGAGCTTCGCCGCCTTCGAGGTGCGCTACCACCTGCGCCGGCCGGTGACCTACGTGTTCGCCCTCGCCATGGCGCTGTTCGGCTTCCTCGCCATCAGCACCGACGTCGTCCGCTTCGGCGGCGCCGGCGGCAAGGTGCTGAACAACGCGCCGTGGCTGGTGAGCACCGCCGTCATGGTGTTCACGCTGGTCGGCACGATCTTCACCTCTGCCATCGCCGGCACCGCGGTCCTGCGCGACTTCGAGTACAAGACCCACGAGCTGCTGTTCACCACCCGCCTGCGCAAGCCGGCGTTCGTGTTCGGCCGCTTCCTCGGCGCCTACCTCGTCACGGTGCTGGTGCTCGCCTGCAGCTCGTTCGGCCTGTGGTTCGGCGCGCACATGCCCTGGCTCCCCGCCGACAAGATCGGCCCCGTCCCGCTCGGCACCTACCTCTGGCCCGTCCTCGTCTACGTCGTCCCGACCGGCCTGTTCGCCAGCGCCCTGTTCTTCGCCGTCGGCGTGCTGACCCGCAGCTTCGTCGCCGTCTACATCCAGGGCGTCGTCCTCTTCATCGGCTACTCGATCGCCAACAGCCTGATCAGCGACATCGAGCAGGAGCGGCTGGCCGCCCTGCTCGACCCGTTCGGCTTCAACGCCACCGAGCTGGTCAACCGCTACTGGACCGTCACCGAGAAGAACAGCCTGCTGTTGCCGCTCGACGGCGTGTTCCTGCTCAACCGGCTGCTGTGGATCGGCGTCGGCGTCGTCATCCTGCTCGGCGCCTACCGCCTGTTCCGCATGGAGGCCTTCACGCGCGCGCGCAAGCCCGGCAAGGCCGCGGCGGTCGAGCTCCCCGAGGTGCGCGCCCCGGCCGGGCTGGTGCGCGTCACGCCGGTCGCCGGCGCCCGCGTCGAGCTCGCCCGCGTCGGCGCGCTGGTCCGGCTGCACTACCGCAGCATCGTCCGCGACCGCGCCTTTTTGGCCCTCGGCGCCATCGCCGTGCTGATGACCGTCGTCAACGCCTTCTACGCCGACCTCATGTACGGCACCGCGGTGTACCCGGTCACCTACACGATGATCGAGGTCATCAGCGGCGCCGGTCTGTTCTACCTCATCATCTCCGCGATGTACGCCGGCGAGCTGGTGTGGCGCGAGCGGGCGCTCAAGTGCGATCAGCTCGTCGACGCCACGCCGACGCCCGGCGTCCTCGTGTTCGCCAGCAAGGTCGGCGCCCTGCTGCTCGTCGAGGCCACCCTGCTCGGCGCGCTGATCCTCGCCGGCATCGGCGTGCAGGCGGTCAAGGGCTACACCAACTTCGAGCTCGACGTCTACCTCGGCTACGTCTACGGCGTCACCTTCCCCGGCATCGTGCTCATCACCTTGCTGGCGTTCTTCATCCACGTCGTCACCAACCAGAAGCTCGTCGGCAACGGCCTCATCATCGCCTACTACTTGATGACGCTGGTGCTGCGGTTCTGGGGCGTGCACGACAACCTGTTCCGCTTCGGCCAGTTCCCCGACCCCGTCTACTCCGACATGAACCGCTACGGCCCGAGCCTGGCCGCCTGGATGTGGTTCACGGCCTACTACTTCGCGTTCGCCGGCCTGCTCATGGCCGTCGCCCGCCTGTTCCTGGTCCGCGGTCAGGTCCACGGCTTGCGCATGCGCCTGCGCCTGGCTCGCGCGCGCGTCACCCGGCCGTGGCTCGGCGCCACCGTCGGGCTGCTGGTCGCCTTCATCGGCCTGTTCGCGTTCATCCGCCACAACACCCACGGCCTCAACCGCTTCCGCGACCAGGACGACGAGGAGGAGTTGCGCGCCGTGTACGAGCGCGAGTACAAGCAGTACGAGCACCTGCCGCAGCCGCGGATCGTCGCCGCCGACGTGCGCGCCGACCTCGACCCGACGCGCGGGCAGGCCACCTACAAGGGCACCCTGCGCCTGGTCAACAAGACAGGTGTCGCCATTCCGGCCGTCCACGTGTACCTGCGCGACGAGCTGACGGTCCGCGAGCTCCGCTTCGACCGCGCCTCCGAGGTCGAGCACGACGACAAGCGGCTCCGCTACATGATCCACCGCCTGGCCGAGCCGCTCGCGCCCGGCGGCGAGCTGGTGCTGCACTTCGACCTCGCCGACCGGCTCGAGGGCTTCGCCAACGGCGGCCGGGCCACCGCGCTCGTCGAGAACGGCACCTTCGTGTCGAGCGACGCCGTCGTGCCGTCGATCGGCTACAACCGCGGCCTCGAGCTCGAGAACGACGACGACCGCAAGGAGCACGACCTCCCCGAGCGCGAGCGCATGCCCTCGATCGACGACGAGGCCGCGCGGGCCAACACGTACATCGCCACCGACTCCGACTGGATCGAGTTCGCCGGGACCGTGTGCACCGACCCCGACCAGATCGCCATCGCCCCCGGCTACCTGCAGAAGGAGTGGACGGAGGACGGCCGGCGCTGCTTCGCCTACGCGATGGACAGCAAGATCCTCAACTTCTACTCGTTCCTGTCGGCTCGCTACGAGGTGCGGCGCGACAAGTGGAACGACGTCGACATCGAGGTCTACTACCACCCCGGCCACGAGTACAACCTCGACCGCATGATCGACTCGGTGAAGAAGTCGCTGACCTACTTCACCACCAACTTCAGCCCGTACCAGCACCGCCAGGTGCGGATCCTCGAGTTCCCGCGCTACGCCAGCTTCGCCCAGTCGTTCCCCAACACGATCCCCTACTCGGAGGCGATCGGCTTCATCGCCCGCGTGCGCCCCGACGACCCCGAGGACATCGACTATCCGTTCTACGTCACCGCCCACGAGGTCGCGCACCAGTGGTGGGCCCACCAGGTCATCGGCGCCAACGTCCAGGGCGCCACCATGCTGTCCGAGTCGCTGTCACAGTACTCGGCGCTCAAGGTGATGGAGAAGGAGTACGGCAAGGACAAGATGCACAAGTTCCTCGCCTACGAGCTCAAGGGCTACCTCGGCGGCCGCAGCGACGAGAAGAAGAAGGAGCTGCCGCTGATGCTCAACGAGAACCAGCAGTACATCCACTATCAGAAGGGCTCGCTGATCTGGTACGCGCTCGCCGACTACATCGGCGAGGACGTGCTGAACGCCGCCCTCGCCCGCTACATCAAGCAGGTCGGGTTCCAGAGCGCCCCCTTCACCACCACCCGCGAGCTCGTCGCCATCCTCAAGGAGGTCACCCCGGCCGACTACCAGTACCTCATCGAGGACATGTTCGAGACGATCACCCTCTACGACAACAAGGTCGTCTCGGCCGAGGTCACCCCCGAGGGCGACAAGCACCGCGTCCGCTTCACCGTCGCCGCGCGCAAGCTGCGGGCCTCCGAGCTCGGCGACGAGACCGAGGTCCCCGTCGCCGACTACATCGACGTCGCCGTGTTCGCCGCCTGCAGCGCGTCCTGAAGCCCGGCCGCGATCGCATGGCTGCCGCGGAACGGCGCCCGGCGGAAGAACAGGTTGAACACCGCCTCCTCGTCCGCGCGCCCCAGCTGCCAGTAGCCGCAGGCCATCGTGATTTGATAGAGGTCCGTCAGCAGCGCCAGCGAGCCGAGCGACACAGCGCCCGGCGTAACGCGGAGCCCCGGGCCGCGTCAAGGCGCGCACTTGCTCGCGACCTCGCCGCGTCCTCGTCGACCCCGCACGTCGCGCACGCGCGAGCAACATCGCGCCTCCTCACCGCCGTCGGTCTCGCATCAATGCGCCGACGGACCTCGCACCACCGCCCCGCGCGGACGCAGGGGCGCGCGCGCGTCGAGCAGCGCCGTGCAGCTCGGCCCCGGTCCGCCGGTCGAGTCGTCGGTGTTCTCGATCCCGCCCTCGGCGTCGAGCATCACGCAGCGCGGCTCGCCGCAGTGATCGAGGCCGAGCACGTGGCCGACCTCGTGCACCGCCGTGTTCGTCACCCGCCACGCGATCTTCGCCGGGTCCTTCGTCTTGCGCCACAAGCGATGGCCCGAGACCACCGCAGCCGTCCCGCCGAGTTCGCCGAGCCCGAACACGCCCCAGTCGGCGATCTTCCCCTTGCTCGTCGAGATGTCGACCGACGTGAGCCCGAGGATCCGCGTCCCCGGCGGGGTCCCGGCCACCTGCGCGCGCAGGTGCTCGAGCAGCGCGTCCGCGCGGTAACGCTTGCGCGGCGCGTACCATGCCGACTTCGGCAACGCGATCGGCGACCGCCGCTGCACCTCCACCTGATAGGTCTCGCGCAGCGCCGCCGCGACGTCGTCGACGAGCTCGGCCGGAAAGTCTCCCAGCACCACCAGCACCACCACCGCCCGGATCTGCGTCTGCGGTACGTTCGCAGCGACGTCTCCTCGGGCTTCTCCGGCGGACCCCGCGGCCAGCGCCGCCGCACACAGCATCGCAAGCAAGGACGACATGGGGTTCGCAACGCGCCACGCGCGGATCCTATTCAGCCCTCGCGCCGTGTCGTCGCCGCTCGGGCCCGAAAACCGTCAGCGACTGCGTCAGCGGCGTCGTGAACCGGATCACGCAGCGGTCGTGAAACCGCGCGCGCCCGCGCGCCCGCTACGCCCATGGCCCGGACCGAAATTGTTACGCTGCGCGGATGAAAGAACATTCCCTCAACCATTCCGCATGGATCCTGGCCGTCCTGCTCGCCGCCTGCGGCGACAACGGCGGCGCCACCGCCGCTGCCACCGACAGCGCCACCGGCAGTGACACCAACGTCGCGACCGACACCACCACCTCGACCAACTCGAACGTGAGCATGAGCGCGACCGAGGAGCCGACGCAGGGCGGCACCATGGGTCAGACCGACTCGCAGGCCACGACCGAGGGCACGGAGACGTCGCCGACCACCTCGACCACCACCGAGTCGACGACCGACACCACCACCATGGGCGTCGACACCACCACGAGCGACACCACCACCACCACCACCACCACGAACGACACCACCACCACCACCACCGGCGACACCACCACGAACGACACCAGCTCGACCACCGACGACACCACCACCGGCCAGCCCGCCGCGTGCGAGTGTCCGGACATCGAGGTCCCGCTCGACGACGGCATCTTCGTCCTCTCCGACGACGCCGAGCTGTGGAAGTACTACCCGGAGACCAACCAGTTCGCCATGCTCGGGTCCTTCAGCTGCAACGGCATGACCAACACCTTCTCGATGGCCGTCGACCGCCTCGGCTTCGCGTGGGTCATGTTCAACAGCCCCGTCGGCGAGATCTGGAAGATCGACGTCACCGATCCGACCAACTGCATCGACCCCGGCTACAACCCCAACCAGCAGGGCGTCGGCTACTTCGGCATGGCGTTCGTGTCCAACAGCGCCTCCGATCAGTGTGACCGCCTCTACGGCAACACCTACGACGGCATCGGCGGCTTCAGCGAGGGCCCCAACTCCGGCGACTTCCTCAGCGTCGACCCCGATACCCTGCTCATCGACCTCATCTCCAAGACCAACTTCAACGGCGCCGAGATGACCGGCACCGGCGACGGCCGCGTGTTCTCGTTCGGCGGCGTGCCGTCGAAGCTCGTCGAGCGCGACAAGGCCAACGGCGCGGAGATCAGCAGCTTCCCGCTGCAGAACCTCCCGCTGACCAACGCCTTCGCGTTCTCCTTCTTCGCCGGCGACTTCTACTTCTTCACCGAGAGCGCCAACCCGCTGGTCAGCAAGGTCACCCACCTCGACTACGACGACAGCGACAACGACGGCCAGCAGCAGCTCACCACCGTCAACAACGCCGCCCCGATCCGCATCGTCGGCGCCGGCGTCTCGACCTGCGCCCCGTTCCAGCCGATGTAGCCCGCGGCCTGCGGCTCGGCGACCTCGACCGCGGCGTCACCTCCGCCGCGCGGCCGCGCCCGCGTTGGTGCGCCGCGGCGCCCGCGTGCTACACCGGGCGTCGTGCTCAAGAACTTCTGGTACGCCTGCCACCGGTCGTCCGAGGTCACCGCGCGGCCGGTGCAGCTGCGCATGCTCGGCCACGAGTTCGTGCTGTGGCGCGACCGCGCCGGCAAGGTCGTCGCCCTCGACGACCGCTGCCCCCACCGCGGCGCATCTCTGTCCCAGGGGACATGTTCCGGGGACCACATCGTGTGTCCCTACCACGGCTGGGCCTTCGAGCCCGGCGGCGCCTGCGTGGCGATCCCCGCCAACACCGGCGACGCCCGCGTCCCGCGCAAGGCCGCCGTGCGCAGCTACCCCACCGAGGAGCGCCACGGCTGGGTCTGGCTGTTCGTCGGCGACCTCGAGGGCGACGAGCGGCCGCCGATCCCGCCGCTGCCCGAGTACGGCGATCCCGGCTGGAAGGCCATCCACGGCCGGTTCCTGTGGCACGCGCACTACGCCCGCGTGGTCGAGAACGGCATCGACATCGCCCACGCCCCGTTCGTCCACTCGCGCTCGTTCGGCAACCCCGCGCGGCCCGAGGTCGACGACTACGTCATCGAGGCCCACCCGTGGGGCGCCAGCGCCTCCGTCGCGCTGGTCGCTCCGCCGCCCGGCGGCCTGTGGTCGCTGGTGCTGCCGAAGGACCGCCCGCCGGTCAAGACGCGCGTCGCCTTCTACATGCCGTGCTACACCCGCCTCGATCTCGACCTCGGCGGCATGAAGATGATCCTCTTCAGCACCAACATCCCGCTCGACGACGAGCACACGCTGACCCGCTGGATCATGCTGCGCGACTTCTTCAAGGGCGCCTGGGCCGACGGCAACGCCCGCGCGCGCACCCACCGGATCTTCCTCGAGGACCAGCCGATCGTCGAGTCGCAGCGCCCCCGAGCTGTCCCGTTGGACATGAGCCTCGAGGTCCACGCCAAGAGCGACGCCATCCCGCTGGTGTTCCGCAAGCTGCGGCGCGAGTGCCTGCTGGAGCGCGACTGGGGCCTCCGCTGGGACGACCCCGCCGAACCCGCCGCGCCCGCGCGGCTCGTCGCCATCCGCCCATGACCGAGCTCCGCCGCCGCGCCCGCGCCACCGGCGACGACCGCCTGTTCGGCCTCGACGCCCGCCCTGCCCTGCGCTCCGCCGTCGCCGACCTCTCGTGGCTGCTCACGCGCGGCTACAGCGGCGACGCCGCTCTCAAGCTGGTCGGCGACAAACATGCCCTTTCGGCCAGGCAGCGAATGGCCGTCCTGCGCTCGGCCTGCAGCGACGAGGCCCGCGAGCGCCGCCGCGCCACCCGGGCCGACCTGGCCGATCTCGCCGGCGTCGACCTCGCGATCGACGGCCTCAACGCGCTCATCACCGTCGAGTCGGCGCTGTCGCACGGCGTCGTGCTACGCGGCCGTGACGGGGCGCTGCGCGACCTCGCGGCCGTCCATGGCGCTTACGAACAGGTGCTCGAGACCAGCTTCGCCGTCGACGCGATCGCGCGGCTCCTGCACGGCCGTGGCGCGCGTCCGCCCGCGCAGGTCGTGTGGTACCTGGACCGACCTGTCGCGGGCAGCGGTCGTCTCCGCGCGCTGCTCGAGGCCCGCGCTCGCGAGCACGAGCTGCCGTGGACCGTGCAGCTCGTGCATCACCCCGATCCTATATTGGCGCAGCACGTCGGCGTGGTCGCGACCAGCGACGCGTGGATCCTCGATCGATGCGCGCGCTGGATCGACCTCCTCGGCGCGCTCCTTCGGGGTCCCACCGAATCCCCGCACGCGCTGCCGCTCGAAGGTCCGGTGCTCGCCGCGAGAGCGGACCTGTGGCTGCTCGACCTCTCCCACGATACGGCCCCGCAGGCAGACGTCCGATGACCTTCTGAGGTGACCCCATTTCGGGTATACGGGTTGTTCGTGACGGTCGCTTCTCTTCGGCTCCCCCTCGTCCGCTCGTTCTTCCTCGCCGCGGCGGTGCTCGTACCTGGCTGTCAGGACACGTCCGCCGTCTACGCGCTGATCGGCCCCGAAGGCGGCGAGCTGTCGATCGAGGAGGGGCCCACCCTCAAGATCCCGGCCGGCGCGTTGCTCGCGACCCGCCAGATCGTCATCCGTCCCGTCGACGACGACCTCACGCGCGGCGATTTCAAGCAGTCCGGCGGCGCGTACCGCATCGAGCCCACCGACCTCGACCTGCGGATCCCCGCCGAGCTGACCTTCGCCGGCGACGCGCCCGCGCAGCCGACGATCCTGTGGCGCCGCGGCGAGGGCCGCGTGGTCGCCCACGCCGCCGGGGACGAGCGCGCCCTCGCGTACATCGGCGGCCTCGGCGTCGTCGCGCTCGCGGCCGGCGGCGAGATCGCGGCCACCGTCGACGAGCCGAAGCTCGCGCGCATCCCCACCGACGTCGACTACGGCAAGCCGCTCCTCGACATCGCCACGGTCAAGGTCTCGCCGAAGGGCAGCGCCATGCTCGACGTCGGCTTCACCGTGTATGACCCGACGGGCATGTCCAATCGGCCACTCAACGGCGACGGCAGCCGCTACTGCGGCCTCAAGTTCGCCAGCGTGATGGGCGGCAGCATCACCTCCGGGTGCTCGGGCGGCCTCGCCACCGGCTCGGTGATCGTCAACAGCACCCAGGTGACCGTCGACGCGGTGCCGTTCCTGCTCGGCAAGATCGACAACGCGGTGTTGGTCGAGGTCCAGGTCGGCAGCGGAGATCTCGCCCACAGCGTCGGTTATCTGCCCTTCCTCACCGGCGCGTGTTACCTCGAGAGCTGCTCCGGCCACGGCACCTGCGACAGCTCGAGCGGCGCGGCCCTGTGCATGTGCGACGACGGCTACGCCGCGCCGGTGGAAGATCCCCTGGCCTGCAATTGCGTGCCGAGCTGTGAGGGCCGCGAATGCGGCGACGACGGTTGCGGCGGCTGGTGTGGCGACTGCGGCGACGGTCAGGACTGCAACGAGGGTCAGTGCGTGGGCGAGCCGCCGCCGGCGACGACGGAGCCTGACACCACCGGGCCCGACACCACGACCACGGGTCCGGACACCACGACCACGGGCCCGGACACCACGACCACCGGCGACGAGACATCGACGACGAGCGGGGACATGTCGACCACCGACGCGTCTTCGACGACGACGACGTCGACCACGTAGCGCCGCGCGATCGCTCTCCTTCGCGGTGAGCTCGACCGTCGCCGCCAGTCCGCAGCGCACGAACGCGGGCTGCGTGGCGCATGGTCGCGTCCCCCCAGCTTCGACGTCGATCGCCGTAGTTCGCCGCAGTTGGCCGTAATTCGGGTGCTCGCATCAGCTGTCTCTTCGGACATCTCGTCTGCATCGCCCTCGGGTATTTCCCCCCGGCTCCGCGGCCGGCGAGCGGCGATCGGATTCGCCCGCGTGTAGTGCTTGCAGCGGCTGTGTAGTCGCCTTTACGATGCATCGGTGGCGAGCATGCGTCTCGCCCCTTTAGCACGAGGAGTCGCACGATGACCCGTTCTCACCCGAAACGAACCAGCGAGCTGGTCAAGCGCGCGGCGCTGATCGCCGTGACCGGCACCTGCCTCGGCCTCGGCCTGACCGCCTGCTCCGAAGTCGACGACGGCGAGTGTGTACCCACCGACGTGTTCTTCCGCGAGAAGGTGTGGGCGACCACGCTGTCGGCCACCTGCAACGCCTGTCACAACTCGACCGGCGTCGCCAAGCACACCAAGTTCGTCCTCACGCCCAAGGAGGTGCCCGGCTACCTCGAGGCGAACATGAAGCTGGTGCAGGACCTCGCGCGCTACGAGGTCGACGGCCTGCCGCTGATCCTCGCCAAGCCGTCGATGCGGGTCGAGCACGAGGGCGGCCTGCAGCTCAAGCCCGACAGCCAGGAGTACCAGGACCTGCAGGCGCTGCTCAACCGGTTCAACAACCCGGTCGAGTGCGAGGGCAAGGTCAACCTCGGCAACTTCTTCGACGACGTCGAGCTGCTCGACGAGGTCGACACCCTGCGCAAGGCCACGCTGGCGCTGGCCGGCCGCCTGCCGACGCCCGAGGAGTACGAGGCGGTCCGCGGCTTCGGCATCGACCAGCTCGACCCGGTGCTCGAGGCGCTGATGAAGGAGGACGCGTTCATCGAGCGCGTCATCGAGATCTACAACGACGTGTTCCTGACCGACCGCTACATCGGCGGCAACGGGGCCGTCGAGCTGCTCAACGCCGAGAAGTACCCCGACGCCTACTGGTTCGAGGGCCTGCCGGACGACGAGCGCGAGCAGTACCGCTGGTGGACCAACACCAGCGTCGCCCGCGAGGCGCTCAACCTCGTCGCGTGGATCGTCAAGAACGACCTGCCGTACACCGACATCGTCGAGGCCGACTACATGGTCTTCACGCCGTTCTCGGCCAAGGCCTACGGCGTGACGGTGCCGTTCAAGGATCCCAACGACTGGAAGGAGCTCGCCACCGGCAAGCTGCCCGGCATCCCGCACGCCGGGGTGCTGACCTCGGCGATGTGGCTGAACCGCTTCCCGACCACGCCGACCAACCGCAACCGCCACCGCGCGCGGATGACCTACAAGTTCTTCCTCGCCACCGACGTGCTGCGGCTCGGCGAGCGGCCGATCGATCCCACCGCGATCAAGACGCCGAACGCCACGCGCGAGAACCCCAACTGCAACGTCTGCCACAACGTCATCGACCCGGTCGCCGGCGCCTTCCAGAACTTCAACGACGAGGGCGACTACGTCCCGCAGGCCGAGACCGAGGCGATGTTCTGGTACCCGGAGATGCTGCTGCCGGGCTTCGGCGAGGCCAAGGTGCCCGAGGGCCAGGAGGCCAAGTCGGAGCAGTGGCTGGCCAAGCAGCTCGTCGCCGACGACCGCTTCGCCCAGGCCGCCGTCACCATCGTGTGGAAGGGCCTCACCGGCAACGACCCGCTCAACGAGCCGTTCGACGCCGCCATGCCCGGCTTCGAGGAGGCGCTCAAGGCGTTCGAGGTCCAGGACCGCGTCATCAAGGGCATCGCCAAGAAGTTCAAGGAGAACAACTACAACCTCAAGGTCGTCTTCCGCGAGATCATCAAGACCGACTACTTCCGGGCCACCAACGTGCGCGGTGAGCTCGAGGACGGCCGGGCCCGCGAGCTGGCGAACCTCGGCACCGCGCAGCACCTGACGCCCGAGCAGCTCGCGCGCAAGATCGAGGCGGTCACCGGCTACCCGTGGCGCAACGGGCCCGGCGACTCCGACTACCTGCTCAACGAGAACGAGTACAAGATCTTCTACGGCGGCATCGACTCCGACTCGATCGTCACCCGCATCACCGAGCCGAACGGCATCATGGCGAACATCGCCCTGCGCATGTCGAACGAGATGTCGTGCCGGGTCACCGCGCGGGAGTTCGCCAAGGACCCGTCGGACCGCCTGCTGTTCCCGTACGTCGAGACCAGCTTCGTCCCGCAGGACGAGAACGGCTTCGCCGTGCCGGCGGTGACCGACGCCATCCGCGCCAACATCGCGCACCTGTACGACCACGTGCTGGGCGAGCACTACGACATCGGCGACCCCGAGATCGACGCGGCGTACAACCTGTTCTTCGAGATCTGGCAGGACGGCAAGGCGGGCCTCGCCGCCGGCACCTACCCGGTCGAGCCGCCGTGCCGGGCCAACCAGGACTGGTGGACCGGCAACCCGCTCCCCGAGGAGAACCGGATCAACACGGACAGCGACTACACCATCCGCGCGTGGATGGGCGTCCTCGCCTACATGCTGTCGGATTACCGCTTCCTGCACGAATAGGCCCCGAAGGAGGACATCATGGACCGTCGTAATTTCTTCAAGCTCATGTCCCTCGCGGGCCTCGCGGCCGTGTCTCCGACCGTGTTCGCCGGCCGCCGCCCGGGGGCGTTCAAGAACCCCAACCTCCCGCCGCTCGCCGAGACCTACGGCGGCCCGCTGTGGGTGTTCCTCAACGCCGGCGGCGGCTGGGACCCGACCTCGCTGTGCGATCCGAAGGGCGGCAAGGGCCCCGAGGATCCCGAGGCGATGAACCACGCCTTCACCACCGACCAGATCGAGGCCGCGGGCAACATCCGCTACCCGAACATCGGCACCGAGGACAACCCGACCGCCTACCAGACCTTCTTCGACAAGCACTACAAGCGGCTGCGCGTGATCAACGGCCTCGACATGCAGTCGAACGGCCACGACAGCGGCTCGCGTCACTGCTGGTCGGGCCGCCTGGCCGAGGGTTACCCGAGCCTCGCCGCGCTGATCGCCGCCGTGCACGGGCACGCGCTGCCGATGAGCTACCTCTCCTTCGGCGGCTACGACGACACGCAGGGCCAGGTCGCCCGCACGCGCAGCGGCAACACCGGCGCGCTCGCTCGCATCGCCTACCCCGACCGCGCCAACCCCGAGGACGAGCTCAGCCTGTTCCACTCGACGGTCGCCGGCGACCTGATCAGGAAGGCCCAGGAGGCGCGCAAGGAGCGGCTCCTCGCCACCGAGCAGCTGCCGCGCGTGCAGAAGGCGGTCGGCAACATGTACGCCTCGCGCACCGGCAGCAACGAGCTGAAGAAGCTGCAGCAGTACCTGCCGGACGAGCTCGACAACGGGCCGAACCCGCTGCGTCGCCAGATCCAGGTCGCGCTGGCCGCCTTCCGCGCCGGCATCACGATCTCGATCAACCTCGACATCGGCGGCTTCGACACCCACGGCGACCACGACGCCAACCACATCCCGCGGCTGATCAACATCCTCGACGGCCTCGACTTCCTGTGGACCGAGGCCGACCTGCAGGGCATCGGCGACAACTTCGTCGTCCTGTGCGGCTCCGACTTCGGCCGCACGCCCGGCTACAACGACACCCGGGGCAAGGACCACTGGGCCATCACCAGCCTCATGATGATGGGCAAGGGCATCAAGGGCGACACCGTCATCGGCGGCAGCGACGAGCGCCACAACGCCCTCAACTGGGACCCCAAGACGCTCAAGCAGAGCGACTCGGGCATCCACATCGAGCCGCGCCACGTCCACGCCAACCTGCGCGCCCTGGCCGGCATCGACGGCCACGAGCTGATGAAGCAGTACCCGATCGTCATCGAGAAGGACGACGCGATGAACCTCCTCGCCTGACGAGCGTACGAGGTTCGCACCGGCGCGAGCGGCGTCCGGCGCCCCTGCCCGCGGGCAGGAGGACGCTGGGGCCGCTCGCGGCGCTTTCTCGGCCTGCCGTCGCGCCGTCGTGAGCGGCTGTGATAGGGTGGAATCGTAGGGGAGCCGCAATGGCCACGACGAAGCCGACCGCCAGCCTTTTCGTCCTCGCCCTCGTCGCCTGCAACGGCGGCGGCGGGCCTGCCGACTCTGCCAGTGAGACCGGCACCACCGGCGCGCCGCCGACCTCGTCGGCCACCGACGGGGACACCGAGCAGCCGACCACCACCGGCGCCGACAACTTCGGCCCGGAGGAGGAGTTCGTGCTGCGCCTCAACGACGACCCGGTCCCGCCGCTCAAGCTGAGCATGAACAAGGCCGAGGCCGCGGAGCTGTTCGGCGCCACCGCCAAAGAGATCAAGCTCCTCGACATCGAGTCGGAGACCCTGCTCAAGAACACCCTCGACGAGATCAAGGGCGCCTGCGGCACCGGCTGGAAGGCCGACGATCCCGACCCCAAGCACAACTGCGGCGCCACCCCGCTGGGTCAGACCTTCAAGGGCCCCGACAACACCTGGCAGAGCAGCGCCGAGTACTCGCTGATCCGGATCCTCACCATGACCCCGGCCAACGCCAAGGTCGACGGCACCTCGATCGACGGCATGCAGGGCCTGGCCGACGGCCTCGGGATCGGCGGGGGCTTCAGCCAGATCCTGTCCGAGACGCTCGGCATCCAGCGCACCGAGGAGTTCATCACCACGCCCGAGCTGGTCGCCGCGCTGCAGCGCAACCTGCTCGCCACCCACCCGCACATCGGCGGCGACGGCAAGTCGCTGCCGCTCTACCTCGACGACGCCCTGCAGGACCTCACCACCCTGGCGACCAAGCTCGGCCCGATGGGCGGCCACCCCGGCATCGTCGACCCCGACTTCCCGATCACCAGCGAGTGCCTCACGCCCGAGTTCGCCATGAACATCGAGGCGGCGAGCAACCTGCGCCTGCTCGACGGCATCGACCTGTCCAAGGGCAAGGATTACATGTCGACCGTCGTCGACGTCACCGGCCCGACCTTCGGCGACCCGCTCGAGTTCGACTTCAACGACCCGGCCAAGTTCTCGATCGTCGGCGTCGCCGACAGCCCGCGGGTCGACCTGCGGTTCGCCATCTCCGAGCACGACGACTTCATCAACTCGTGCGCCGGCGACGACGCCTGCAAGCAGAACCTGCCCGAGAACGTCGACCTCGTGAAGTCGATGTGGCCGGGCTCGGCGTGGGCGATCGACCCGTGGGTGCTCGAGAGCGTGATCGTCGCCGGCGGCCGCGAGAAGTACAAGAACCGGATCTTCGACAAGTGCTACGAGGTGCTGTTCTCCTGCAACCTCGGCGCGCACATCTACGTCGGGCCCAACCCGCCCGGGTGGGCCCTGTTCGACGTGTTCCTCAACCTCGGCAACCCGCCCAAGGATCAGTACGTGTGGGAGCTGATCAACGAGGTCGCCCAGATCGCCCTGCACACCCCGCCCGGCGGCGCCATCCCCGAGGGCTCGGCCGACGTCGCCTTCACCCTGCGCGACATCGACATCGGCGTCACCGGCCCGCAGATCGCCGAATCGGTGCGGCCCTACCTGCAGGACCAGGCGCCGAAGATCGCCCAGCTGCTGCTCGGCGACTACTGGAAGAACAACGGCCCCGTCGACTTCTACTACCGCCGCGGCGGCGACGGCCTGCCCTACCTGTTCTTCGTCGCCCAGGACGACCTCCCGCCCGGCGCCGAGTACAAGCACGCCAACCCCGGCTTCTTCACCTGTCCCGAAGTACAGCCGAGCTGCAAGGCCTCGTCGACCGCGATCGACGGCGCCGGCGACGACATCCGCGAGAAGCTGCGCCTCGGCGCCGGCGAGACCGTGCTCTACATGCAGGACGACACGGGCACGCTCTACCGGGCCCGCTTCATCGTCCCCGAGGGCGACGCCAAGGAGATCACCGTCCGCGTCGCCGCCTTCGAGTGAGCGGCGCGACCCGCCGCCTCACGCGCCGATCCGCGACATGCGGTCGTACGCCTTCTGCCCGTCGTAGTGCGACACGAGGCGGCGCAGCGCGTCCTCGAACAGCGACTGCAGCGCCGGCTGGGTCGAGCCGGTCGACGTGATCGGCACCGTGCTCTCGGCCGTGCCCTGGTAGATGAAGGCGTCGGCGGGCGCCCCGTAGGCGCGGATCCGGAAGCTCCACTGCATGCGGACGTAGACCCCGGAGGGCGTCCCCGGCCCGCGCGTGCCGACGAAGCTCGACAGCGAGTTCACCAGCACCTCGCCGGTGAGGAAGATCCCGCTCGGCGCCGGGGTCGACGGCGGCGCCACCGTCACCGTCGTGAACAGCTGCGTCATCGTCCGCTGCAGGTCGCGCTCGACGAACGTGTGCAGCCCGTCGACCTCGATCGGCTTCACCCCCTGCCCGAGGACCGTCATCGTGTCGGGCAGCTTGGCCGGGTCGAGGATGACGAACAGCGGGTACTCGATGCGCCGCAGCTCGCCGGGCTGGGGGATCTTCGTCTCCATCTCGGAGATGTGGACCGGCTGCATCGAACAGGCGGCCAGGGCCAGGCCCAGGGCCAACAGGGCAGGTCGGAGCGGACGCATGACCGGTCGAGGTTAACAGATATCCCCCGATCGGTCGCATTTGCCGCCGGCAGCCGGGCTGCGACCCGAATTTCGCGCCACAGCTCCGGACCGCGCGAGGACGACCAAAAAGAGGACGACCAAAAACAAGAAGACCAGGGGTCTGTGACCTCTGGTCTTCTTTCTTCGGTGAGCCCGGTAGGAATCGAACCTACAACCCAGGGATTAAGAGTCCCTTGCTCTGCCAATTGAGCTACGAGCCCGAAGGGGCCCCCCTTCTACACGATCCCCATGGAGACGCAACAGGTATTTTTCGCCGGAGCGTGGTCCGGAGCCCCCTTCATCTCCGGGAATACCGCCCTGGCGGGCGCTGTTGGGGCAAACAGGGCCGAAGTTCGGTCCTGAACCGTGTGCTTTCACATGAGAATTGGATGAAGAGGGGTTCATAGATGTACCACACCCGACCCTGCCTGGCCGTCCTCTCGCTCCTGCTGGCCTGCGGCCCCGACCCGTCCGACGGCACCGACACCGACCCGCTGCCCGCCACCGGCGGCGACGCCACGGGGACCGCGCCGGCCGAATGCCCCGCCGACCTCGAGCCTTTCGCCAGCCCGGACGAGTACGCCGAGGCGCTGGCGGTCGCCGTGTGCGCCAAGCTCGAGTCGTGCGGCTGCGCCGCGGTCTCGCCGACCTGCGTTGACGACAAGACCGCCGAGAACGCCCACCGCAACGACGTCTACCTCGCGGCCGGCAGCGAGTTCGACCCGCTGTGCGCGCGCAAGCGGGTGCTGCAGCACGAGTGGACCGCCTGCGGCCTCGACTCCGCCTCGCCGTGCGGCGGCTGCCAGGACTTCGTCGGCAAGCGCGCCGAGGGCGACGCCTGCGAGCTCATCGTCGACCTCGTCGACCCCTGCGGCCCCGATCTGTTCTGCAACGGCGGCGTCTGCACGGGCCCGCTCCCGCCCCTCGACGAGGGCGAGGTGTGCCGCGAGGGCGAGCCGAAGCGGACCCTCGGCTACTGCCCGGCCGACCACTTCTGCGACTTCGACCAGGACATCTGCGTCCCCGTCCCGGAGGTCGGCGACCCGTGCCGCGATTACGTCTGCGGGCCCGGAGCCTGGTGCAGCACCGGCGACAGCGCCACCGGCGTGTGCCGGGCCCAGCGACCCGGCGGCGAGCCATGCACCCAGCCGAACCAGTGCGAGAGCCTCGCCTGCGTCGACAACGTCTGCAGCGACCAGCCGCGGTACTGCATCTTCGCCAGCTGACGCGCGAACCGACGGGCCACGAGCTCACGCTTCGCCGTCGCGCCGCCGCGCTCCTGCTTCGCGTACCATCGCCGCGTGTCCGCTGCGGCCCATCACCGGCTGTTCGCCGTCCTCGGCGTCGCGCTGGTCGTCCTCCACGTCGACACCTGGAACGCCGGCCCCGGTGAGCTCCTGCTCGGCTGGCTCCCGTGGGACCTCGCCTACCACCTGCTGTGGATGGCCGCCGCCGCGCTGCTGGTGCTCTACATGACCTCGCGCGCGATCTGGCCCGAAGACCAGGACGACCCATGACCTCGCTCGCCGCGATCGGCCTGGTCGTCGCCGCCTACCTCGCGATCACCCTCGTGATCGGCGTCGTCGCCTACCGCCGGACCGCGGGCACCCCCGAGGATTACTTCCTCGGCGGTCGCGCCACGCGCACCACCGTCCTCTTCATGGCGCTGTTCGGCACCAACGTCACCCCGTTCGTGCTGCTCGGGATCCCCGGCCTCGCCTACCACCAGGGCGTCGCCGTGTTCGGCCTCAACGCCGCGATCGTCGGCTTCGGCATCCCGCTCACCTTCTTCCTGATCGGCGAACCGGCGCGCCGCGTCGCCCGGCGCCTCGGCGCCATCACCCCCGCCGAGCTCTACGCCGAGCGGCTCGGTTCGCCGGCCGTCGGCCTGGCGCTGTTCGCCGCGTTCTTCCTCTACACCCTCCCCTACATGGTCACCGCGGTGATCGGCGCCGGCCTGACCGCCGAGGTGCTGACCGAGGGCAACCTGTCCTTTGGCGCAGCCTCGGCCCTCATCCTCGGCATCACGATCGCCTACACCGCGCTCGGTGGCATGCGCGCGACCATGTGGACCAACGTGTTTCAGGGCGCGACCTTCCTCGGCTTCATCGTCGCCGCCTTCTTCCTGATCGCCGATCGCCTCGGGGGCCTCGGCGCCGCCACCTCCGCCGTCCAGGCCAGGGCCCCGCACCTGCTCGAGAAGGCCACCACGGGCGCCTTCGCCCCCGGTCCGTGGGCCTCGTGGGCGCTGGCGATCTCGCTGACCGTGATCGCCTTCCCGCACATGCTGGTGCGGGTGTTCGCGGCCCGCGACGCCGCCGCGCTCAAGAACGTCTGCCGCCTCTATCCGCTCGTGCTGGTGGTCCTGTGGCTGCCCGCGGTGCTGTTCGGCGTGTGGGGTGCCGCCGAGGTGCCGGGCCTGCAGGGCAAGGCCAGCGACGCGATCTTCCCGCTGCTCGTCGCGCGTCACCTCGGACCTGTCCTTCAGGGCATGGCGCTCGCCGGCGTCCTCGCGGCCGTGATGTCGACCCTCGACGCCCAGCTGCTGACCCTCTCGTCGATGCTCACCCGCGACGTCCTGCGCCGCGTCCGTCCCGGCCTCGCGCCCGCGCGCGAGGTCGTGGCCGCGCGCCTGTTCACGCTCGCGCTGTCGGCCGCCGTGTTCGTCCTCGTGCTCGCGCGCCCGGCCTCGCTGTTCGACATCGCCGCCTTCAGCTTCTCCGGCTACGTCACCCTCACCCCCACCTTGCTGCTCGGCGTCCGCTGGCGCCGCTTCACCGCCGCCGGGGCCATCGCCTCGATCGCCGCCGGCAACCTCGCCCTCGCCCTCGCCCTCGCCGGCGTCCTGCCCGCGCCCTTCGGCGTGCTCCCGGTCGCCTGGGGCCTGCTCGCGGCGATCGCCGGCGCCCTCCTCGGCACCGCCCTCAGCCGACCACCGCCGGCGGAGCAGGTCGAGCGGGCGCTCGGCCGCGCCTGACCGGCGTATGCTCGTCCGGTGAAGGCCCGCGCCCTCCTCGCCCTCCTCGTCGCCTGCACGCCGACCGATCCGGCCGCCGGCGACGGCGCGTCCGCGACGGCCTCCACCACGACCAGCTCGTCAGGACATGTCCCGACGACCAGCTCAGACCCGCCGACCACGACCGCCACCGCGACGACCGGCGCGACCTCGACCACCACCGGCACCACCGGCCCCGCCGCGGTCTGCGGCGACGGCCTGCGCGAGCCCGGCGAATTCTGCTTCGCCCCCGGCGTGCACCTGCCCACCGGCCCGCGCCCGGTCTCCGTGGTCGTCGCCGACCTCGACCGCGACGGCGACGACGACCTCCTGCTGTCCGACTTCGACTCCGGCGCGCTGTCCATCCAGACAGGCGACGGCAGCGGCCAGTTCGTCGCCGGCCCGGCCGTCCCGGCCTTCTCCCGCGCGCGCGACGCGATCGCCGGCGACGTCGACGGCGACGGCATGCCCGACCTCGTGTTCGCCGACTCCGGCCTCGGCCTGGTCGGCGTCTACCGCCACACCGGTCCCGGCCTCGCCTTCGGCCCGCCCCAGCCGGTCAACGCCGGCACCTCGCCGCGGGCCCTCGCCGCCGCCGACCTCGACGGCGACGACGACCTCGACCTCGCCGTCGTCGACGAGATCGGCAACGCCGTGCTCGTCCTCCTCGGCGACGGCCTCGGCGAGTTCGCCGAGCCGGTCGTCTACCCCGTCGGCATCGAGCCCTACGACGTCATCGTCGCCGACGTCGACGGCGACGGCCGCCTCGACCTCGTCAGCGCCGACCAGAACCAGGCCCGCGTCACCATCCTCCTGTCCGATGGGACAGGTCAATTCGTCCACGACGGCCAGCGGTTCGTCAACCCCGAGCCGCGCCGGCTCGTCGCCGCCGACTTCAACCTCGACGGCCTGCTCGACATCGCCACCGCCAGCTTCACCTCCGACCACCTGGCGATCCTGCCCGGCCTGGGCGGCGGCGAGTTCGGCCAGTACATCCCGCTCGTCCTCGGCGAGGGCCTCTACGCGGTGATCGGCGCCGACCTCGACGGCGACGGCCCGCACGAGGTCGTCGCCGTCGATCACACCAGGGGCGAGCTCGTCGTCGTCGGCGGCCTCGGCGTGCAGGACGTCCTCACGATCGCGCGCTTCGACGTCGGCGCCGGGCCGATGGACCTCGCGGTGAGCGACTTCAACGGCGACGGCGCGCTCGACATCGTCACCGCGGACGCCTTCGGCGCCGGCGCGACCGTGCTCCTCGCCGACCCGTGAGCGACCGGCCGCGGGCCGACAACCGCCCTTCGGACAGGTTCCCGGGCTCCTCGCGGGTCGTCGCTGCGACCCGCCTCGGCGCACGCATACGCGAAGTTTTTCCGCCGCGAGGAACCGCCGCCGTCGTCGCGTGTCTCGGGCCGCGTCGATTTCGGAGAGCCGTCATGCACCGCAGCACCTCGCCCGTCCGTCCCGTCGTCCCGCACTACTTCGTCCCCCCGCAGCGCGCCCGCCTCGCGCGCCTCCTCCCCGCCGCGGTGGCCCTGCTCGGCGCGCTGCTCCCCGCCTGCACCCCCGATCCGACGATCGAAGAGATCGTCAGCGAGGGGGGCTTCTCGACCAACCGCTTCCTCCGCGCGATCGCCAGGCCCGACGTGATCGAAGAGGAGGCGCCCGTCGACCTCGAGAACGGCGACGACGAGGCCGCCGGCGCCGGCCAGCGCCACAAGGGCGAGGAGGGCAAGATGGGCAAGCCCACCGCGAAGAACAAGTCGGGCCTCTACGCCATGAAGGGCCCGAAGGACGCCATCCCGCAGATGGCCCATGGTTGGGACAACCTCCCCGGCACCGAGATCGGCGAGGCCCACGGCGTCGGCGGCCTCGGCCTCGTCGGCACCGGTCGCGGCGGCGGCGGCACGGGCCAGGGCACCATCGGCAGCCCGTACGGCGGCGCCTTCGCCGTCGGCAGCGACGACGCCGACGTGTGGGGCGGCCTCGCCGGGCATCAAGCCGCCGGCGCCCCCGGCGGCGACCGCTACGCCCCCGTCAAGGAGGCCGCGTGGACGCTGAGCCACGCCGCGCCGCTGTCGACCTTCTCGATCGACGTCGACACCGCCAGCTACAGCAACGTCCGCCGGTTCCTCGGCGACAACTGGTTGCCCCCGCCCGACGCCGTGCGCGTCGAGGAGATGATCAACTACTTCGACTACGCCTACCCCACGCCCACCGGCGAGCACCCGCTCGGCGTCGGCGCCGAGGTCGCCCCGTGCCCGTGGAAGAAGGGCCACCAGCTGGTGCGCGTGCACCTGCAGGCCAAGAAGATCGAGACCGACCAGGTCCCGCCGCGCAACCTCGTGTTCCTGGTCGACACCTCGGGCTCGATGAGCGACGACGACAAGCTCGGGCTGGTGAAGAAGGGCCTGTCGCTGCTCGCCGAGCAGCTCCGCCCCGAGGACCGGATCTCGCTCGTCACCTACGCCGGCAGCACCAGCGTCGCGCTGCCGACCACGCCCGGCTCGGAGAAGCGGACGATCCTGCGCGCCATCGATCGCCTCGGCGCCGGCGGCGGGACCAACGGCGGCGCCGGCATCGCCCTCGCCTACGCCGAGGCCCACAAGCACTTCGTCAAGGGCGGCATCAACCGCGTCCTGCTCGCCACCGACGGCGACTTCAACGTCGGCCTCACCGACCACGACGACCTGATCAAGCTGATCGAGAAGGAGCGCCAGACCGGCGTGTTCCTGACCGTCCTCGGCGTCGGCCGCGGCAACTACAACGATCGGACGATGGAGCAGATCGCCGACCACGGCAACGGCAACTACGCCTACCTCGACTCCGAGAAGGAGGCGCGCAAGGTCCTCGTCGCCGAGGCCAGCGGCACGCTCGTCACCGTCGCCAAGGACGTCAAGCTGCAGGTCGAGTGGAACCCCAACCGCGTCGCCGGCTACCGCCTGATCGGCTACGAGAACCGCACCCTCACCGCCGAGCAGTTCAACGACGACAAGAAGGACGCCGGCGAGCTCGGCGCAGGCGACAGCGTCACCGCGCTCTACGAGGTCGTCCCCGCCGGCCGCCCCGTGCCCGGCGCCGCCGTCGACAACCTCAAGTACCAGCGCCCCGCCGGCCCCGACGACGCCGAGCTGCTCACCGTCAAGGTCCGCTACAAGCAGCCCGAGGGCCGCGAGAGCACCAAGTTCGAGCTGCCGATCACCGAGGCCCACGACGACTGGGACGAGGCCTCGCCGCAGCTGCACCTCGCCGCCGCCGTCGCCGCCTTCGCCCTCAAGCTGCGCGGCTCGCCCAACCTCGACAAGTTCGACCTCGCCGCCGCCCGCGGGTGGGCCCAGTCGGCCGAGCTGCCCGACCCGGAGGGCCACCGCGCCGAGTTCGTCCGGCTGATCGATCGCGCCCGCAAGCTGATGGACCGCGAGGCCGTCCACAGCCGCAGCGCCATGCCCTGAAGGACAGGTTCTCAAGGGCAGGTTCCGCGCGCCATGGCGCCCGGGACCTGCCCTTTGGAGCATGCCCTCGCGGGCAGCCTCAGGGGTTCGCCGCCGCGAACGCGTCGACCGCCGCGATGTGGCGCTGCTTGTCCGCGTCGGCGAGGAAGCTGGCGGAGAAGCTGTTCTTGGCCAGCGCGATCACGTCGTCGCGCGACAGCCCCAGCTCGCGCACGCACGCGAGGTAGTTGTCGCCGATGTAGCCGCCGAAGTACGCCGGGTCGTCGGAGTTGATGGTCACCAGCAGCCCGCGCTCCATCAGCGCCTTGAGGTTGTGCTTGGCCAGCTGCGGGAACACCCGCAGCTTGACGTTGGACAGCGGGCACACCGTCAGCGGCACCCGCTCGCGGGCCAGCCGCTCGACCAGCTCGGGGTCCTCGACGCAGCGCACGCCGTGGTCGATGCGCTGGGCCCCGAGCACGTCGAGCGCCTCGCGGATGTACGCCGGCGGGCCCTCCTCGCCGGCGTGGGCGACGACCGGGAACCGCTCCTCGCGCGCCTCGGCGAACACGTCCTTGAACTTGCTCGGCGGGTTGCCCGACTCCGACGAGTCGAGCCCCACCCCGCCGAGCCACGGGCGGAACGGCACCGCCTGGTGGAGCGTCTGGACGGCTGACTCTTCGGACAGGTGACGCAGGAAGCAGAGGATCAGCTTCGACGTGATCCCGAGCCGCTTCTCGGCGTCGACCTGAGCCCCGTGGATCCCGGTCATCACCGTCTCGAACGGCACGTCGCGGCGCGTGTGCGTCTGCGGGTCGAAGAACAGCTCGACGTGGCGCACGTTGTCCCGCGCCGCCCGCTCGAAGTACGCCCACGTCAGGTCGTAGAAGTCCTGCACGTGTTGGAGCACGTCCGTGCCCTTGTAATAGATGTCGAGGAAGCTCTGGAGGTTGTGGAAGTCGTACGCCTGGCGTAGCTCCTCGACCTCCATCCACGGCAAGGCGATGCCGTTGCGGCGCGCCAGCGAGAACATCAATTCCGGCTCCAGGGTGCCCTCGATGTGGACATGAAGCTCGGCCTTGGGGATGCCGCGGATGAATGTCTCGAGACGATCGGCCTGGGTCATCGGGTGCTCGGACCTTTTCAGCCCCTGCCGGGGCGCTGTGGAGTTAGGTGCCCCGCAGGACACGGGCAGTCAAACTCTTTGCCTGGATGTCAGCGCAGGTGCCGGTGGCGACGCAAGTCCTCGCGCGCCCTCCGGTGCCGTCGTTTGAATTCGAGCGCCCCGCCGGCCCGCGCGAGGATGAAGATCCGGGGCGAAAAACCGCGTTCTGTGGCCTCGTGGGCGATCAAGGGCGCCGGGCGTGGTGCGATCGACCCGGGGATCGCCCGAAACTGCGGAGACTGCGCGAACGCGCCGAGCCCGCCCTCATCCACCGACCTCCGCAAGCGCCGCGCGAATGTCCGCGAGCGCCGCGTCGACGCGGTCGCGGTGGGTGCGGAACGACAGCACGCACACGCGCAGCACGAAGCGACCGCGCACCACCGTGCTCGTCAGGTACACCCGCCCGCGCCGGTTGATCGCCGCCAGCCAGCGACGGTTGTGCTCGTCGAGCGCGGGCCCCTCGGCGACGCCCGGCGGCGCGTGGCGGAACGCCAGCAACGACAACTGCGGCGGCGCCACCAGCTCGACCCCCGGCAGCTCGCGCAGCGCCGCCGCGCACGACTCCGCCAGGTCGAGCTTCTCGTCGAGCGCCCGCGCGAACACCTGCGCCCCGAGCAGCTTCAGCGGCAACCACACCCGCAGCCCGCGGAAGTCACGCGACAGCTCGGGCGACAGCTCGCAGTAGTCGACGAACTCCGGGTCTTCCTGCATCGGCGGCAGGTAGTCGGCGGGCGAGCCGTGGGCGCGGCGCAGCGCCGCCGGGTCGCGGGCCAGCAGGCAACCTGTCCCATAGGGCAGGAACATGCCCTTGTGCGGATCCAGCGTCACCGAGTCGGCGCGCTCGATCCCCGCCAGCGCCGCCCGCCCGCGCGCCGTCAGGCAGAAGAACCCGCCGTAGGCGGCGTCGACGTGCAGCCACACCCGCTCGCGCGCCGCCACGTCGGCCAGCGCCGCGAGGTCGTCGACCGCCCCGGTGTTGGTCGTGCCCGCGTGACCGACGATCATGCACGGCCGCAGCCCGCGGGCCCGGTCCTCGCCGATCGCCCGCGCCAGCGCCTCGACGTCGACGCGGAACCGCTCGTCGACCGCGACCTCGCGCACCTGATCGCGGCGGAACCCGGCCAGCCGCGCCGCCCGCTGCACCGAGTGGTGCGCCTGCTCCGACGTGTAGATCACCCCGTCGTCGAAGCGCTCGCCGAGCCGCTCCACGCGGGCCGTCACCACCGCCGAGAACGTCGCCAGCGACCCCCCCGTCGTCAAGAACCCGCCGCTGCCGGCCGGCAGACCGACGATCTCCGCCAACCAGCGGACCGCGTTGGTCTCGAGCTGCACCAGCCCCGGCGCCGCCTGCCACACCCCGACGTAGCGATTGGTCGCGTCCGCGATCAGGTCGGCCACCGCCGCCAGGAACAGCCCGCCGCCCGGGATGTAGGCCAGGTAGCCCGGCCCCGCGGTGTTGAAGCTGCACGGGACTGCCCGATCGAACAGGACCTCGAGGACATGTTCGAACGTACTCCCTTGCTCCGGCAGCCGCTCGCGCAGCTCGCGGGCCAGCGCCGCCCCGCCGGCCACGTCGCAGGCCGGCATCCGCGGCAGCGCCTCGATGTGCTCGCAGATCCGCGCCATCGCGGCCGCCACCAGCGCCTGCATCGCCGCCGTGTCGGGTTCGAGTTCGGGCGTCGGGAGGTCGGCGGTGGGCGTCGCGCGCACGCACCACGCCTACGCCAAGCCCGGGCAAAACACCAGCCGCCCCCGCTCACTGCGGCGGCTCGAACTGCTCGCACGCGAGGTCGATGCTGGAGGTCAGCGCCGTCTCGACCGCGCTCGGCACCGCCTGCGCCCCCGCGCACAGGTCGGCCGCGTGCCCGTTGGTCCCGAGCATGCCGACGAACTCCCACAGCCTGTCGGCGTGGAACACCCCGCAATCGAGCCCGTTGCAGCCGCACGAGCCCGGCTGGCCGCAGAAGTTGACCCCCGCGGCGACGTCGGGGTCGCCCGCGATCACGATCGCCGCCACCCCGTCGGCCTCGCCCAGCTTCACGTCGTCGACCAGCCGCTGCGTCAGCTCGGCCACCGGCGTCGGCGGCGTGCCGCAGCCGATCCCACAGTTGTTGCCGCCGACCTGGTCGTAGGCCCCGTAGTCGTCGACGTCGGTCACCAGCACCAGCACCAGCAGCGCGTCCTCGCGGACGAACCCGCTGGCGTCGCCGTCGAGCAGGTCGACCGCGCTCGTCAGCACGTGCTCGCAGCCGACCTCGGCCTCGAACACGTTGTTGCCGAAGCCCGACACCGCGCACGAGAACGCCTGGGCCACCTCCATCGGCGTGTGCCCGACCGAGCTCACCCACGGGTCCGGCTCCTGCCAGCAGCCCGGCGTGATGAAGCCGTCGTCGTTGTCGGTGGTCACCGCGATCCGGTAGTCGATGTCGCCGTCGCCCAGCATCGCCAGCGTGTCGACCACCTCGGTGAACGCGTTGATGGCCGCCAGCGCGCTGCGCTCCTCGTTCATCGAGCCCGAGCCGTCGAGCACGAACAGCATGTCGATCTTCGTGCAGCCCTGCGCCGGCGGCCCGCCCGTCGTGTCCATCCCGACGTCGAGCTTCGGCCCGCCGTTCGTCGTCGTCCCCGTCGTCGTCGGCTCGACCGCCGTCGTCGCCTCCGTCGTCGTCCCGCCGGTCGTCGTCCCGCTGGCCGACTCGCTGCCGCTCGTGGTCGGCGTCGAGCTGGTCGAAGTTTCCTGTCCCTCCGACCCTGTCCCCGAGGGCATACACACCCCGCCCTCGCAGGCCAGCCCGCCGTCGCAGCCGCCCCCCTGCGTGCACGGACAGCCCTGCCCGCCGACCGGGCACTCGCTCGTGGTCGCCGAGGCCATCGTCCCGCTGTCGCCGCAGGCGAGGCCGAGGAGGAGGGCGAAAGCGAACGCGGGGGCGACGGGGCGAGCAAGCCAGACCATGCCGTCACGCTATCAGGACCGCCCGGGCCGCGCGCGGCCTTCTCATGGTCCGGCGAACAGGGCCAGCGGGGCGCGCATCACCGCCTCGCGGCCGCGGTCGAGCCAGTACACGTGCTGCTCGTCGACCGCCACCCCGCACGGCTCGCCGCCGACCTGCACCTCCCGGTTCGCGCCATCCGGCCCGACCCGCGCCAGCGTCCCCGCGCGCCCGTTGGCCCAGTAGACCGAGCCGGCGGCGATCCCCAGGCTGCCGCGATCGCCGTACTCGGACAGCGCCGCGATCTCGACCGGCGGCCCCGCCTCCGCGATCCGCACGATCGCCGCCGTCGTCCGCACGACCAGCCCGCCCTCGACCGCCTGCGCGTCCATCGGCATGCCGCGGATCGCCCCCACCTGCGCGCGCTCGCCCGGCTGCGCGGCCGCGTACACCGCGTACGCCCCGCTCGCGTCCTCGGCCCACAGGACCCGCGCCCCCAGCGTCCCGATCGACCATCCAGCCCTGCCGCCGGCCGCGACCACGCTCGCCGCACCGGTCCGGCGATCGATCGCGTGGATCCCCTTCGTCGAGCCGAACCGCTCCGCCACCAGGATCCGTCCCGGCTCGACGGCGTGGTCGACGATCTGCAGCCCCTTCGGCCCCAACGTCTCCGGCGTCCCGCCCGACTTCGCCACCGTCCACAGCGCCGACGAGCAGTAGCCGATCCAGAACAGCGACGTCGCGTCGGCCGCGAGCGACCACGGCCACTCGCTCGTGCGCGCCACCACCTCTTCCGGTCCGCCGGCGACGGGCACCCGCATCACGGCGCCGCGGGTGCGCGCGCAGTCGAGGGTCGCCCCGCACGCGCCGGCCTGCTCCGCGCGCGCCGCCTTCTTCGTACCTGTCTCTTCGGCCATACTCTGGACCAGCCAGTACAGGTGCCGGCCGTCGTGCACGAGGTTGCAGGACGAGCCCGGCGAGTACGACGCCAGCCGCACCGGCGTGAGCCCGTCGAGCGCGGCGCTCGGCGGGCTCGCCGGCGCCGCGGTCGTCGGCGGCGCGGTCGTCGGCGGCTCCGCTCCTGCGTGCCGCGTGCAGCCCGACCCCACCCACCACAAGCTCGCGAGGATCGCCGCCTTCGTCGTCATGGCCTGTGAGATCGCATACCACGGCGGTCCGGCGCCGGCGCGATCTTCCTCTATCCTTCGCCGGTGTCCGACACCTCTCCCCGGCGCGAAGTCGTGCACGGCGACGCCGTCGCCTGGCTCGCCGAGCGACCTGGCCTTGTGGACAGCTCCGTGATCGCCACCATGCCCGACGTGAGCGAGCTCGGCGTCAGCCTCGAGCGCTGGCGCGAGTTCTTCCTCGTCGCCGCGCGGGCGGTCCTGCTCGCCGTCCCCGACGACGGCCTCGGGATCTTCATCCAGACCGACAACAAGCACGAGGGTCGCTGGGTGTCGAAGGCCGGGCTGGTGCTGCGGGTCGCCGACGAGCTCGAGGTCCCGCTCCTCTTCCACAAGATCGTCTGCCGTCGCCCGCCCGGCAGCCTGATCCACGGCCGTCCCGGCTACTCGCACATCCTCGCGTTCTCTCGCCGCGCGCGCGACGACGCCGCCCACCCCACGCCCGACGTCTTGCCCGACCTCGGCGTCCTGCCGTGGAGCCACAGCATCGGCACGCGCGCCGCCGAGGCGGCCGTCGCCGCCGTGCGCCGCCTGTCGCCCGTCACCACCCGGATCGTCGTCCCGTTCTGCGGCATCGGCACGATCCTCGCCGTCGCCAACGCCCACGGCTTCGACGCCCTCGGCATCGAGCGCAACCGCAAGCGCGCCGAGGCGGCGCGCAGCTTCACCCTCGAGCCGGACGTCCCCGCCCCGGTCTCGTCATGAGACCTGCCTCTCGGGTCAGGCTCCCGCGGCGGATCGTCCCGTTCTGCGTCGCAATCCGCCGGCTCGCGCATGGGCGCGCCTGAGCCCGCGATCGGATACACTCGCGCGCATGAGCGAGAGCCAGCCGCGCGTGATCGTCTCCGTCGACGCCGGGGTCGCCGAAGTCCGCCTCAATCGTCCCGACAAGCGCAACGGCCTCGACCTCGCCATGTTCGAGGCGCTGGTCGCCGCCGGCCGCGAGGTCGCCGCCGACCCGCGCGTGCGCGCCGTCGTCCTCCACGGCGAGGGCAAGGCCTTCTGCGCCGGCCTCGACTGGAGCGCCTTCCTCGCCGCGCCGGAGGTCGGCCACAAGCTGCTCGATCGCGGCGAGGCCTCGCCGGCCAACCTCGCCCAGCTCGCTTGCTGGATCTGGTCCGAAGTACAGGTCCCGGTGATCGCCGCGATCCACGGCGCCGCGCTCGGCGGCGGCCTCCAGCTCGCGCTCGCCTGCGACATCCGGATCGCCGCTCCCGACGCCCAGCTCGCCGTCATGGAGCTCAAGTACGGCCTCATCCCCGACATGAGCATCTCCAAGACCTTGCTGCGGCTCGTCCGCTCCGACGTCGCCCGCGAGCTGATCTACACCGCGCGGGTCGTCGGCGGCGACGAGGCCGCCCGCCTCGGCCTCGTCACCCGCGTCGAGGCCGACCCCCTCGCCGCCGCCCGTGAGCTCGCGCGCACGATCGCCGCCCAGTCGCCCCAGGCCGTCCGCGCCGCCAAGGCCCTGTGCAACGAGGCCCCCGAGCTCGACGTCGCCGCCGCGTTCCGCCGCGAGACCGACCTGCAGCTGACCCTGCTCGGCAGCGAGAACCAGATGGAGGCCGTCCGCGCCCACCTCGGCCGCCGCGCGCCCGTGTTCCGCGACCCCGAGTGAGCGCCGCCGGGCTCGCTCGCACATGTCCCCGAGGACACGCCAGCTCGGCGCGGCCCCTCGCCCCACATGTCTCGAAGGACACGTGCTCGATCGCCGCGCCGACATCACCTGTCCTCAAGGACATCTTCCGCTCGCGCCGGCCGTCCACTCGCGCGCGAGCGCCCCGCGCCGCTCGCGCGAAGTCGCGTCCTCGGCGCCTCCACGCCCCCGGGCGCCGCGTCGGCGCCCGGCGCTCGCCTCTCCGTGCGGACGCGTTATCGTCTCCTGCGATGATGCCCGCCGTCCGCGTCCACGACGTCCAGCCCGGCGACGACCTGTTCAGCTACCTCGCGCGCACCGGCGGCGACGAGGTGCGGCGGCGCCAGCTCATCGGCGCGGCCAACGAGTTCAAGGAGGGTGACGCCGCCCTCGGCCTGGCGGCGGCCGACCTGGCCTCGCGGACAGCCGCGCGCCGGCTCCTCGCCGCCACCGCCGTCGGCCGGCTCGCCGCCGCCCCGCTGTTCCGCGACGAGCTGTGGCACGCCCTCGCGGCCGGCCTCGACCCGCGCGCCGCGGCCCACGTCGCCGGCTGGTCGCTGGGACAGCTCAAGGCCTTCGTGCTCGGCGCCGACGAGGCCGAGGTCCAGGCGCTCCTGCCCGGCCTCGCCAGCGACGTCGTCGCCTGCCTCGTCAAGCTCATGAGTGACGCCGAGCTCGTCGCTCTCGGCGCGCGGCTGTTCCACCCGCTGCCCGGCAGCCGGCTCGGCGCGCGCGGCTACCTCGGCGCGCGGCTCCAGCCCAACAGCCCGACCGACCACCCCGACGATATCCGCTGGCAGGTGCTGGCCGGCTTCTCCTACGCCGTCGGCGACGTCGTCCTCGGCACCAACCCCGTGTCCTCCGACCCGCGCTCGGTGGCCGCCGTCGAGGCTGTCCTCTGGGACATCCTGGTCGGCTTCGGCCTGCAGGACACCCTCCCCCACTGCGTCCTCGCCCACATCGACGTCCAGGCCGAGGTCGAGGCCGCCGCGCCCGGCACCACCGGCATCTGGTTCCAGAGCATCGCCGGCTCCGACGACGCCAACGCCACCTTCGGCCTCGACCTCGCCGGCCTGCGCCGCCACGCCCGCGCCCGCACCGGCCGCTGGGGCCTGTACTTCGAGACAGGTCAGGGTGCCGACTTCACCAACGGCCACGGCAAGGGCGTCGACATGCTCGTGCACGAGGCGCGCAAGTACGGCCTCGCGCGCCTGCTCCGCGCCGACATCGCCGACGCCCGCCGCCGCCTCGGCCTCGATCCCTCTCCGTGGGTCCACGTCAACGACGTCGCCGGCTTCATCGGCCCCGAGGTGTTCCGCACCCGCGAGCAGCTGGTGCGCTGCTGCCTCGAGGACATCGCCATGGCCAAGCTGCACGGCCTGATGATCGGCCTCGACGTGTGCGCCACCCTGCACATGGACATCGGCCTCGACGACCTCGACTGGTGCCTCGACCGGATCGCCCCGGCCTGCCCGGGCTACCTCATGGCCCTGCCGACCAAGAACGACCCGATGCTCGGCTACCTCACCACCGCGTTCCAGGACCACGTGCGCCTGCGCGAGCGCTTCGGCACCCGCGTCGACGATCGCATGTGGGCGTTCTTCCGCGACCGCCTCGGCGTCGTCGACGAGCGCGGCCGGCCGACGCGACACTTCGGCGATCCGGTGTGGGTGCACCTGCAACTGTGCCGCGCCCGCGGCGACGCGCGCCCGGCCGACGTCATCGCCGGTGAGGGCCGCGCGGCCCTGGCGGCCGTGCGCGCCCGCGGCGTGGCGATCGGCGTGGGCCACGGCGACCGCCCGTGGGACCTCCCGCCCGCGCTCGACGCCGAGGTCCGCTCGCTCTACGCCGACGCCCGCGACAGCCTGCGCGCCGAGTGGCGCCCCGAGTTCGTCGCCCGGATCCCCGCCGCCCGCGTCCTCCGCACCCGCGCCCGCGACCGCGACGAGTACATGCTTCATCCCACGACCGGCGAGGCGCTCGAGCCGGCCGCGCTCGCGGCCCTGCATGTCCTCAAGGACAGCTGGTCGGGTCGTCACGACACCGTGCTGGTCGTGTCCGACGGCCTCAACGCCCGCGCGCTGATGGACGACGACCACCTGTTCCCCTTCCTCGACGTCCTCGCCCCCGAGCTGCGCGCCGCCGGCCTCGCGCTCGCGCCCGACGTGTTCGTGCTCGCGGGCGGCCGCGTGCGCGCCGGCTACGCCGTCGGCGCCGCCCTGTTCGCCGGCCTGCCCGGCCCGCGCCGCCTGATCCACGTCATCGGCGAGCGCCCCGGCTCCATGCACCACGCCTTCTCGGTCTACCTCACCGCCGCCCCCGGCGCGGCCTGGGCCGAACCCCGCGCGATCGACCACGACATCACCCGCGTGATCTCCGGCGTCGCCGACACCGCCTACTCGCCCGCCGCGGCCGCGCGCGAGGCGGTGGAGCTCCTTATAAAGATGTCTCGATCGACATGTTCTCAGTAGCATGTCCGTTCAGGCATGTCCTACGGACCACTCGCAGCTAGCAACGAATCGGTCAGCGGCGCCGCTTGGGCGGCTCGCTCGGGCGCGAGTGGGTGATCGCCCCCGTCGTCCCGGGGCGGCGCTCGCTGCCGGCCTCCGCCGGGAACAGCGCCTGGTGTCCGTGACGCTCGCGCACGGCCGACAGCACCGCCTGCAGCGCCGCGCTGCGCGGGGGAGGCTCGCTCGCCGGCGCGAGCAGGTCGAGCTGCTGCTGCTCGGCCTGCGGCGACTCGAACTGGCTGACGCTCACGCCGGTCAGCCGGAAGCCGCGCCCGTCGGTGTCGACGGCCTCGAGCAGGCGACAGGCCGCGCCGTGGATCTCGCGATGATCATCGGTCGCGCGCGGGAGGGTGCACTGGCGCGTCTCGGTGACGAATTCGCCGTCGCGGATCTTGAGGCACACGCAGCGGGCCCGCAGCCCCTGCGCGACCAGCCGGTCGGCGACCCGCGTCGCCTGCGACAGCAGGCAGCGGCGCAGCTCCGGCACGCCGACGACGTCGACCGCGTAGGTGTCCTCGTGCCCGAGCGACTTCGCCGCGCGGTCGGGCACCACCGCGCGCTCGTCGATCCCGAGGCTGAGCCGGTGCATGTGCAGCCCGTGCGCGCCGAACATCTCGACCAGCGCCGCCTCGCCGAACCGCCGCAGATCGCCCACGGTGGCGACGCCGCGGCGCGCCAGCTTCTCCTGCGTGCGCGGCCCGACGCCCCACAGCTCGCCGATCGGCAGCGTCGCCAGGAACTCGAGCTCGCTGCCGGCCGCGATCTCGGTCAGCCCGTTCGGCTTGTGCATGCCGCTGGCGATCTTCGCCAGGAACTTCACGCCCGCGATCCCGACCGAGCACGTCAGCGCGGTCTCGGCGAGCACCGCCGCCTGCAGCGCCTCCGCGGCCCGGCGCGGCGGCCCCCACAGCCGCTCGGTGCCGGCGAGGTCGATGAACGCCTCGTCGATCGACAGCCCCTCGACCAGCGGCGAGAAGCGCTCGAACACCGCGAACACCGCCCGCGACACCTCGGCGTACAGCTCGTGCCGCGGCGCGACCACCACCGCGTGCGGGCACAGGCGCAGCGCCACCGCCATCGGCTGGGCCGAGCGGCAGCCGAACTTGCGCGCCTCGTAGCTGGCCGCGGCCACCACCCCGCGCCGGCCCGCGCCCCCCACCAGCACCGGCAGGCCGCGCAGCCGCGGGTCCTCGCGCACCTCGACCGAGGCGAAGAACGCGTCCATGTCGACGTGCAGGATGGCCCGGGCGCCGCTCACGCGCCCCCAGCGTAGCGCGCCCTCGCCCGCGCGTCACCGCGCAGAACCGCGCGGCCCCGCGCCGGCCCCGCCGAACATGCCCCTTCAGACATTCTCTTCAAGACATGCTCCTTTGGACATGACCGATCGAACATGCCCGAAAGTGCCTGCTCAAACCGAATTCGGCTCGACCTCGAGCTCGGGCAGCCCGTCGAGCTTGCGCTCGCCGCCGGGCCCCGCGGGCGGGGCCGCCGGCACCAGCACGCGCAGGCTGCGGGGCACGCACTCGATCGTCACCGGCGTCTCGCCGACGTCCTCGCCGTCGATCAGGACGCGCTGGGCTGGTTCGGCGCGGACCGTGACGCGCCGGACCGGCAGGTAGCCGATGTCGTCGCGGCTGGCGGCGGCCTGCGTCAGGCTCGAGCGGTACAGGTGCAGCGCGGCGCCGAGGCCGGCGGTCAGGCCCTCGACCGCGATCAATGTGATGTCGAGTCGGCCGTCGTCGCCGCACACCGCCGTCGGGCCCTGGGCGACGATCGTGCGCGGCGGCGCCAGGTTGGCCACCGTCACGTTGGTCGCCTGACAGCGGATGACCTCGCTCTCGGTCTCGAGCTCGACGGAGAACGGCGCCAGCGCGGCCAGCTTCTGCAGGCCCGACACGAGGTAGGCGAGCAGGCCCCAGCGGTTCTTCGCCTCGCGCGACGTCTCGCCGATCGCGTCGGCGTGGAAGCCGACCGACGTGAACAACAGCACCGCGCGACCGGCCGCGCGGGCGGTGTCGATCGCGTACGGCTGGCCGCGGCAGGCGTTCTCGAGCGCGCCGGCGAGGTCGAGCGGGATCGCCAGCGCCCGCGCGAAGCTGTTCGACGTCCCGCGCGGGATCACGGCCAGCGGTACCGCCCCGCCGATCAGGCGCGACGCCACCAGCGACACCGTGCCGTCGCCGCCGGCCGCGATCACGACCGCGGGCGCGAGCGCCAGCGCCTCCGCGGCGCAGGCGTCGGCGTCGCGCGCCTCGCTGGTCTCGAGCAGCGTGAGCGTGTACGTCCGCTCGAGCGCGGCGACCACCTGCTGCAGCTCGTCGCCGGCAGCGCCGGCCAACGGGTTCCACACCAGCGCCGCGCGCGGCTTCACGACCGCCTCCCGGGCCGCGCGACGCCGCGAGCGGCCTGCGCAGGCCGCCCCTCGGATCGCCGACGATGCAGCAGGGGCGGCGCATTCGGGCCGACGGGGGTGATCACTCCGCCAGTGTGCCACGCTTCACGGCGTGAGCGGCGACCTCGACATCGACGCGCTCCTCGCCGAGCTCGGGCTGCGGGGCGGCGAAGCGCGCGATCTCGGGCGGGCCGCGCTCGAAGCCGCCGGCCTCACGCGTCCGGGCAAGCGCAACCTCGCGGCCGGCAAGCGCGCTCGCGTCGAGGAGGTGATCGCCGGGGAGTTCGTGCGCACCTGCTCGCGCGCCCACTGCCGCGCCGCCGCCGCGAACGACGGCCGGATCGTCGTCGACCTCGACGGCTCGGCCGCCCGGCTGTGCGAGTACTGCGGCGGCTCGACCAACCGCAGCGCGTGGGAGCGGGCGCTCGCCGCGATGGCGCGGCGCGACTGGCATCGCCTCGTCGTCGTCGGCGGCTCGCCGCCGCTGCACCACGAGCTGCGCGCGCTCGTCGGCGGGCGCATCGATCTCAGGCTCGTCGACGGCACCGCCCGGCGCACCGCCCACGACGCGGCGCACGACCTGGCGTGGGCCGACAGGATCGTCGTCTGGGGCGCCACCTTGCTCGACCACAAGGTCTCGCAGCTCTACACCGATCGCCGCTCGCCCAAGGTCGTCACCGTGGCCCGCCGCGGCCTCACGGCCCTCGCCGAGACGATCATCAAGACCGCCGAATGACGCGGGCCGCCCGCTGCGCCGCAGCGGTCGTTGCGCACCGAAGTCTGCGTGCGGGCGCGCCGGATCGGGGATCCTCCTGGCGACGGCGGCGCGAGGGGCCTGGCCGCCCGCGCATCGTGTGCGCCCCCGGCACGACCGGCGCCGACTTGTTGCATGCGCGACGAACGGCATCCTCCACTCGATGTCGGAGACCGCCGGCAACTCGATCGTCGCCACCTTGCTGCGACTCGGCGTGATGGGCAAGTCGGACTGGGACTTCGCGCTGCAGCAGGTGCTCGAGATCAGCTGCGACCTCATCGGTGTCGAGCGCGCCAGCTACTGGAGCTTCTGCGACGACCCGCCGGCGATCACCTGCGAGCTCGGCTACGTGCAGAGCAAGCGGCTCCTCGAGCGCGGCGTCGTCCTCACCGAGCAGGCCGCGCCGGCCTACTTCGAGCAGATCCGCACCGTCAACATCCTCGCCGTCCCCGACGTGCGCCGGGAGCCGCGCCTGCAGCCGCTGGCCGGCTACTTCGACACGCACGCGATCTACGGCCTGCTCGACGTCCCGGTGTTCTCGCAGGGCGGCCTCGCCGGCATCCTGTGCCACGAGGCCACCCACGCCCCGCGCGAGTGGAGCCCGCACGACACCGAGCTGGCGCTGACCCTGAGCCACACCCTCTCGACCTTGCTCGAGGCCCGCGCGCGCGACCACGCCGAGCGGTCCGAGCGGCGGGCCGCGTTCCTCGCCCAGGTCTCGGCCGCGCTGGCCGACACCCTCGACCCCGTGCGAGCCGGCGAGCTCGTGGTGCGCCGCGGGTTACCTGTCCTCGGGGACATATGTACATTGATCGGCTACGACGGCCGGCGGGCCTGGCGGATCGCCGCCGCCCACGTCGAGCCGGCCGGCCAGCGGCTCCTCGACGAGCTGTGCGCCCGCTACGGCGGCGACATCGACGGGCCCGGGCTCGCCGTCCAGGCGCTGCGCGAGCGCCAGTCGTTGCTGATGCAGATGGCCGACGAGCCGACCCTGCGCGAGGCCGGCCTCGCGCAGGGGCACATCGACCTCCTCGTCGCCCTGCGCGTGCGCAGCGTCCTCAGCGTCCTCGTCCGCTCGCGCGACGCCGTCACCGGCGTGCTCACCTTCGCCAGCCGCGACCGCAACTACGACCGCGAGGACATGCGGTTCGCCGAGGCCTACGCCCAGCAGGTCGGCACCCTGCTCGAGAACACGCGCCTCTACGCCCAGGCGCAGGCGGCCATCGCCGCGCGCGACGACTTTTTGAGCCTCGCCGGTCACGAGCTGCGCACCCCGCTGACCTCGCTGCAGCTCGCCGTCGAGCTCCTGAAGAAGTCGCTGTCGCCGCCGCCCCCGCCCGTGGCGCAGCGGGCGGTCGACACCATCGCGCGCCAGGCCACCCGGCTGTCGCGCCTCGCCGAGGTGATCGTCCTGGCGGCCAAGAACTGCGACGGCGACCTGCCGCTGCGGTTCGCCCGCCTCGACCTGGCCGCGCTCGTCGCCGAGGTCACGCGCGACTTCGGCGAGCTGTTCACCCGCTCCGGCTGCGACGTGCGCCTGCGGGCCGACCCCGAGGTCATGGTCGACGGCGACCAGACCGGCCTCGAGGTCGTCATCTCCAACCTGCTGGCCAACGCGCTCAAGTTCGGCAAGGGCGCCCCCGTCGAGATCACCGTGCGGCGCGACGACGACACCGCCCGCCTCGTCATCCACGACCACGGCATCGGCATCCCCCCCGAGCGGCTCGACAGCGTGTTCGAGCGCTACCACCGGGCCGTCTCGCCCACCAACTTCGGCGGGCTCGGCCTCGGCCTGCACATCACCGCCAGGATCGTCGAGGCCCACCGCGGCCGGATCCGCGTCGACAGCCGCCCCGGCGAGGGCGCCACCTTCATCGTCGAGCTCCCCGCCGTCGCCCCGCCCGCGTGAGCCGCGACCAGCCCGATCGGGCATGTCTAATCAAACATTATTTTTAGGACATTCTCGATCGAGCATGTCTCTTCAGACACTAGCGAGGGCTGCTCGAAATGGCCCGGTCGCGGCACCAGCGAGGGCCGGCGCTCACTCGCGCCCGAGCGGCGGCAGATCGCCGCACACCAGCTCCTCGGCGTAGAGGTAGCCGAAGAAGCGCGCGCGGCCGGACTCGGCGTCGGCGACCAGCACCGACATGGGCCTTGGGTCATGTCCCGAACGACATTGCGCGCGGGACAGCACGAACTCGCGCAGCGCGCGGGCCTCGGCGGCGATGGTCGGGTTGACCGACGCGGGGCCGGGGTCGAAGCGGGCCAGCTGGCGCATCGGCCCCGCGCCGGGCACGAACAGGTCGGCCGCCTCGACCCGCCAGGTCGCCTGCGGCGGCGCCAGCTCGGGGCTGGACAGCAGCTCGCCGACGCCGGCCAGGCGGTCGCGGGCCTCGAGCAGGTCGGGCGCGGCGAAGCGCCAGCGGCGGGGCGTGCAGATGTCCTCGAGGACAGCATGGACCTCGGCCACGGCGCCGAGGCGGTCGGCCAGGGTCGACCAGTCGCGGTCGAGCGCCGCGGTCGCGGCCTCGGCGGCGTCGAGGCCGAGCTGGCGCAGCTCGCCGGGGTAGTCGCGGCCGACCAGCATCGGGCAGCGGTCGGACAGCGCCAGCGCCGGCTCGGGCGCGGCCACCCGCGCGCCGCCGGCCGACAGCACCACGCGCGGCGCGACCTGGCAGCGCTCGGCCGACTTGCAGGCGACGTACGGCTGGAGGTGCTCCCAGTAGGCCCGGCCGCACTCGAACCTGGCCTTTGCGTCAGGTTCGCTCGGCGCCTGGCCGCCGGCGAACGGGCGCAGCTCGGCCTGGATCTCCGGCACGAACGCCGCCAGCTGGGCGCTGTAGAACTGCCACAGCAGCGCGTCGGCGTGGTTGAGGAAGCCCTCGAGCTGGGCCAGGCCCTGCTCCTGGCCCTCCGCCAGCGCGCGCACGGCCGGCTCGCAGCCGCCGACGCGCGCGGCCGGCAGCGCCCGCCAGGCCGTCAGGTCGAGCGCCGCCGCGTCGACGCTGACGATCGAGCTGGCGCTCGGGTCATGTCTTTGCAGCCATGTCTCTTGGAGCAGGATATCGCCGGAGCGGTAGCGCGGGCGCCCGGGGCCGGCCTCGCGCACGCCCGCCAGCGCCTCCGGGCGGGCCACGATCGCCGCCTGCTCGGCCTCGCGCACGCTCGTGATCTTCAGCCCCGGGCTCAGGGCCTGCAGCGCCGGGCCGAGGCGCGCGTCCCAGCCGGCCTGGCCCGGCCCGAGCAGCACCTCGACCGAGGGCGAGGCCGCCAGCGCGGCCGCCAGCGCCTCGGCGTCGCCGGCCGTCAACGTCGGCGGCGACCATGCGACCGCCAGGCTCGGCAGCTGAAGCCCGTGGCGCGGCGGAGGCGGCCCGCCGGGCAGCTGGCTGTGGCTGCCCGACGCGGGCACGGCCGGCCCGGTGCCGGGCCGCGGGCTGCAGGTCAGCGTCGCCACGCCCACCGCGATCGCCCCCAGCATCGGCCGGCGACGCCCGCCCGGCCGGGTGCAAGTGCGCGCCGCCTCGCGACCGCGGCGATGAGACGACCTGAGAACCACGACGCTCCTACTCTACGGTCCGTCCGCGCATGCAGCGGTGATCTGGCGCACTCGCGCCCGGACCGCCAGTTATCGGCCGAATTGAGGCGCAGCGGGCGACCTGCGCCACTTGCGCGAATCACCCCTGGGCGCAGTCGGCAGCCGCCCTGCGGGCCCGGGCCCCGGGCGGCCGGGCGAGCGGGTCGGCGTGATATGCTGCCGCCGTGACTGGCTTACGCAGTGTGGCCCTGTGGAGCGTCATCGCCTCGTTTGCCGGCGTCTTCGCGAGCGCGCGCGAGGCCGCCGCCGAGGAGCCGATCCTCGTCGAGTTCCACTACACCCCCGTGCCCGAGCTGCAGATCGCCATCTGGCTCGAAGACCAGGAGGGCAAGCACGTCCAGGACGTCCTGGTCACCCAGGCCACCGGCAAGTACGGCATCGGCAACCGCCCCGGCCTGTGGAACTTCGTCTCGAGCTGGCGCGCCCCGTACGGGCCGCGTCAGTCGGTGCTGCCGGTGTGGGCGCACCGCCGGGCCAAGACCTACCCGCGGATCATCTTCCTCGACGACAACCCGGCCGACCTCGAGTCGCTCGGCTGGCACGAGAACAGCAGCTCGGCCGAGAACTACTACTGCCGCCCGCTGACCGAGTCCGAGCACGAGACGATCGCGGTCGACACCAAGACTTGCCCGTCGCCGAAGGTGTTCCAGAGCGACAAGGGCCGCTTCGACCCCAAGGGCGCCGTCAGCTACTACCCGCCGCGCAACGACCTGGTGATGTTCGAGGCCAACGTCGACTCGGCCGACGCGATGACCTACGCCGCGCTCAACGACCTCGACGCGGTCACCGCGGCCACGCCGAGCGGCCTCGAGTCCGAGTTCGCGACCGTGCTGCTCGCGCCCGAGGTCCTGGCCAGGGGCCCGCTCAGCGCCTACATCGAGGTCAGCCTCGAGCGCGACGAGAACAGCCACTTCTCCTACGACCGCGAGGACGACCACTTCGTCGACCCGCGCCTGCAGAACTACGGCATCGAGTTCCTCGGCCAGCCCTCGATCGTCTACAAGGTCGACTTCGACCCGAAGCAGCGCGCCTTCGTCGGCACCACGCAGTACCACGGCTACGGCGACTGGGACGGCGCCACCGGCTCGATCCACCCGCCCGACGGCAAGATCAGCGAGGACGGGGGCAGCGGCGCCGACCGCCTCAAGGTCATGCAGAAGAACGGCGACACCTTCCGCTGGGGCGTGTTCTCGTACGGCAAGGACGACGGCGAGGGCAGCACCGGCGGCGACGGCGGGACCGACAGCGACGGCGGCACCGGCGGCGACAGCGAGTCGGACAGCAACGGCGGCACCGGCCTCAGCGGCGGCGACGACGGCGGCGACGACAGCGGCGGCGGCGGGTGGGGTCAGTGTCGGCCGCGGCCGTTGGCCCCGGTCGACGACCTCGCGCTCGCCGGCATGTCGTTCGACCGCGTCAGCGTCAGCTTCCGCATGCCCGACCAGAGCGACCCCGACTTCGCGCTCAAGGCGGTCCACGTCTATCACATCACCGGCGACATGGAGCTGACCGACGAGCTGCTCGGCGCGGCCCACCTCAAGAGCTTCAGCGCCGCCGAGCTGAGCGACGACTCCGGCCTCGTCTCGCTCGAGATCGGCGAGCTTTGGGGCGACTACACCTACCAGTTCGCGGTCGTGTACGAGGACAAGTGCACCAACCGCAGCCCGTTCGTCAGCGACGAGATCACGACCCAGGCGCAGGAGTTCCAGACCGTCGACAGCTTCTGCTTCGTCGCCACCGCCGCCTACGGCGCCCCGTGGGCCGCCCAGGTGGCCGCGCTGCGCACGTTCCGCGACGCCTACCTCAAGACCACCCCGACCGGCGTCGACCTGGTCCGCTTCTACTACGCCTACAGCCCGCCGCTGGCCCGCGTCATCCACCGCGAGCCGCTGCTCCGCGGCCTCGCGCGCGTCGTCCTCCAGCCGGTCGCCGACGCCGCCCAGCTGGCCAACCGCGCCTCCGCCCCGCCGCAGCACCATGGCGGCTGACCCGCTCGCCGCGGCCCTCGCCGCGCTCGCGCTGGCCGTGGCCGCGCCTGCTCCTTCGAACATGTCCCCGGCGCCAGGTCCATGGGAGCCTGTCCCTTACGACACGTCCCCGAAGCCAGCCGAGCCGCGGCCGCGCGGCCCCGACGACGGCCCCGCCGCGCCGGCGACCGGCGGCCCGGCGCACGGCCCTCCCCTCGGCCCGGGCGGCGACGGCAACGGGGCGCCCGCGGCCGCCCCGGCAGGGGGTCCTGCGCCGGCGGCGGCTGCCACTCCGGCGGCGCGCCCGGCCAACGGCGCCGGTCCGCGGGTCGAGCAGGCCGTGCCGCCGCAGCCGGGCGCGCCGGGGGTCCCGGTCGTCCCGCCCGATCGCAGCGCCGTCTCGGCCGGACCTGTCCCTGCGGACAGGCCGCTGCCGCCCGCCCCCGAGGCTGTCCCTGCGGACAGACTGCGCGAGGGGCCCGAGCCCGGGCCCGGCGGTCGGATATGCCACGGCTCCGGCTCGTGTCGCCGCCTCTTGATCCTCGGCGGCGTCGCCGGCGGCCTCGGCCTCGGCGCGATCGTCACCGGCGTCGCCTTGCTGGCCCGGCCGCTCGCCGTCGACGCCGACGATCCGACCTCGCTCGTCACCTACCGCCCCGCCGGGGCCGCGGTCCTGGCCGTCGGCGCCGGTCTGGCCGCCACCTGGCTCCTCACCCTGCTCGCCGCGCGCAAGGCCGGGCGGATCGCCCAGCGTCTGCGCGCGGCGGCACCTGTCCCATGAGACCTGTCGTTTTCATCCTGGCCTTTGCGGCGGGTGGCTGCCGGATCCCGAACCCCGACCACTGCGTCCACCGCGACGTCGACAGCGACGCCTGGTGCGCCGAGAACAGCCCCGCGCGCCCCTACTGCTCGCCGTGCGCCGCGGAGGCCCACGGCTGCGTGAAGACCCTCGCCGAGGTCGAGGCCTGCCCCGCCTACGAGCCCGACGACGGCACGGACAGCGACGGCGAGACCACGGCCGGCACCAGCGGCTGACGTCCCGCCACGCGCGTACACGACGACGCGGCGCAGCGCGAGAAGTTCGCGCGCGTGTTCGGGGCCTGACTGCGTATTTTCTGGTGAGTCGAGCCGAGCGGACGCGGCATGGGTCCCGCAGCGGCGTGCGGCGTGTGCTTCGCCTCAGCCGTCCGGGTTCAGGCACGCGCACGCGCCTTCGGCCGGGCTGCCCATCGGCGCGCCGAAGCACATCTCCCACGACTCGTCGGCCGGATCGCCGCAGTCGAACGACGTCAGCTCGATGCCGCCGCCTTCGACCTCGCGGAAGAAGCCGAAGCAGCCGGGCCCGCCCTCGTTGAAGCTGGCCAGCACGCAGACTCCGCCCTTCGGCTCGAGCGAGCAGGCCCCGCCGCCGTCGGGGAACGTCGGCACGAAGACCTCGCCCCAGCGGCAGCCGAGGCCCTGGTCCGGGTCCACCTCCGTCGCCATCGCGCACTCGGCCTCCGTCTGCGCGTCCGCGCAATTCTCGATGGTCCCGCCGGTGCTCGTCGGCGTCGCCTCCGTCGGCGTCGCCTCCGTCGTCGTCCCGGTCGTCGTCCCTGCGGTGGTCGGCGCATCCGAGGTGCCGGTGTCGGTCGAATCGGTCGTGTCGGTCGTGTCGGACTTGCCCGGCCCGCACGCGGCGAGCCAGGCGGCGACGACGGCGATCCACGTGGGAGGCGAGCGGAGAGACAAGTCAAGCGTCATGACGACACGATAGCATCGCGCGAGCGCCTGCGCCGCGGGCCCTTCGCCCGTCACATGTCCGCGAGGACAGCCTCTCTCGGCCCGAGCACGCAGCAAATGACCTGTCCGATCGGACATCTCGCTCCGTCTCTGCCAGCGGGCGCGAGCGACCTCGACCACCTCGTTCGGCCGGCGGGCGCGAGAGGATCCGCCGTCACATGTCGCGGTCCTCCTCACGCGGGCCCTCGGCTGCGAGCGGCTCCGGTCCGGCTCGCCTGCGCGCCTGCTGCTCGCGCGGCGGCCTCGTCGACGTCCGCGGCCCGCCCGCTGCGGGGCACTGGGCGGTGCGAAACCGTGGTATTGCGGTGCCGCGGGCCACATGGCGCCCGCCACGCGTCACCTGTCCTTTGGGACCTGCGCCCCTGCCCGCACCTGAAGGCCCGAACACCTGGTCTGCGGTGTCCGCGGGGGGTCGGCGCCGGATCAACGTTCACAGGCCCCCACATTTCGCGCGCGTGGGGCCGACCGGCCGCGTTTGCAGCGGCAGCGACCGGTGCGAGAATCCCCGGGCGTGGAGGCGCTGCTCATCGTCGTCGCCGAGCTCATGGCAGTGCCGCTGCTGGTCGCGGCGGCACTGTTGTTCGAGCTGGTCGGCGCGGCGCTGCTCGGGGCCGGATACCTCGTACTGTGGCGCGAACGGCAGCGGCCGACCCGCCTGTTGCGGTGGTGGCGACGCGTCGTGTGGACGCTGACGGGGGTCCTCGGCTTCGTGCTGACGACCCTCGTGTTCGTCGATCTGGTGCTGTACGAGCCCGGCCTGCGGCTGCTGCTCGACCAGGTCGAACGGACCAGCGGCGTCGACGTGTGCTTCGAGCGGGCGCGCGGCAACATCTTCACCGGCCACGTGCACCTCGAGGGTGTCACGATCCGCCACCGCAACGGCGCCGACCTCGCCCTCTCGATCGGCCGCCTCGACATCGACATCGCGATGCTGCGATTGCTCGAGCGCGAGGTCCCGATCACGCAGCTGCAACTCCACGGGGTGCGGGGTGCGATCGTTCGCAACCGGGCGCTCGGCGTCGGCCAGCCGGGCGGTCGCGGCTTCGTCATCGAGCGGCTGGTGGTCGACGACCTGGCGATCGACTTCGAGGATCTGGCGGCCGCCCCGACCACGCGGGTGTTGCCGCTGGCGCTCGAGCACCTCGAGATCACCCCGCTGCGCAGCGAGTACCCGCTCGTCGATGTCCTGTGTCACACGCGCGCCCGCGGCCGCGCCCGCGGCAACGCCTTCGTCGCCGAGCCGGGCAGCTGGAACGTGCGCGACGTCCCGCTCGCGCCGCAGGCGACGATCGGGCTCGGCGCCGTCGGCCGCTGGCTGCGCGACGGCAACGTCGACATCGGTGTCACGTGCGTCGAGCCCGAGGGCGACCCGCTGAAGCTGCGCGTCGACCTCGACCTGTCGGGCTTCCGCGTCTCGCCGCCGGCCGGCGACCGGCGCTCGGCGATCCAGCGGATCGCCGCCGCGTTTTCGCACCTGGGCACCAAGCTGCAGCTCCAGTTCGAGCTCGAGCTCGAGCAGAACCGCCTGCGCGGCGTCGCCTCGGCGGCGCAGGTCGGGCTGTGGGACCTCGGCGTGCATCAGTACAACCTGCAGCTCGGCCGCCGCCTCGGGCTGGACGCCGACGACATGAACCTGCTCGGTCTCGGCTCCAGAGCCCTCGACGCCGCCCACCAGCGGCTCCACGCGAGACAGCGTTGACCTGTCCCAAAGGTCGCGCGTAGGCTGGGCCTCATGCTTGGCCTACGCTTCAGCCGACTCGTACACGCCGCCATCGCCAGCGGCGCGCTGGTCCTCGGCGCCTGTCCGGCGGAACCCGGCGACACCGACAGCGACAGCGACACCGCCGCCACCGAGATGACCACGGACACCGACGGTCCCTTGCCGACCACCGGCCCGCCCGATCCGCCGCCGCCTCCGCCCGGCGACATCACGCCGCCGGGCCTGCAGGCGGTGACCATGATCGACCCGTTCACGCTGCAGCTCAGCTTCACCGAGCCGGTCGCGTCGGTCGAGACCGTCAACCCCAAGCGCTTCCGTCTGAGCCTCGCGCGCGGCTACTTCGGCACCTACGGCGGCCAGCCGGGCACCTACCTGCGCTCCCCGCAGTACTACAACTTCACCGAGTACTGCCCGCCCCCGCCGCCCGGCTGCTACTACGATCCGCAGCCATACTACTGCTATTACGGCGGCTGTTATTATCAGCAGACGCCGCCGATCGAGGTCGCCGATCTGTTCAATCACTACATCGATCCGACGCTGGTGGTGCTGTCGCTGACCACGCCGATCCAGCCGTCGCTGTGCAACATCCTCAACGCGCCCGAGGACCCGGTGTTCGACTTCGTGCTGCACCTCCACTACGCCAGCGGCGGCCTGTCGCAGATCACCGACCTGGCCGGCCTGCCGCTGCCGCCCCTGTCCGACGCGTGGGTCAAGAACGACAGCAACTACTACAATTATCCGAACAGCCCGCCGTTCAGCAACTTCAACCCGTTCCTGCCGATCCCCTGCACCCTGTTCTGATGCACCCCGCGCTGCACCCCGGCTCGCCGCCGCCGGCCGACGACCAGGACGTGGAATTCGTGCTGCGCGCCGTGCCGGAGCTGGCGTTCTTCCCCGAGGTCGCGGCCTGCGTGCCGGCGGTGCCGGCGACCGGGCACTGGCCGCCCGGGCGCGACGCGTTCGCCGGCCATGACCTCGACGACCTGCGCGCGCACGTATTGCAGGGACTGACGGCGCTGGGCGAGCGAGCCGAGCGCGAGCGCAGCGGCGGGCTGGCGTTCCTGGTCCGCACCCTCACCTATTTCCTGGTCGGCCCGGCCGCCTTGCCTGCGGTCGAGCACCCCCTGCTCGTCGCATTGTTGCTGCGTGGCGCCGCGCGAGCGCACGAGGGTGTCGATACGCCGCTCGAGATCGCCCGGGCGATGGATCGATGGGGCTGACCCGAGAGCCAGGTCGCGCCATGACGCGTCCACAGGCGCCGACCTCGGCGCGTTGAGACGGCCCGCGTACCCTCGGGCCATGCTTGGACTACGCTTCAGCCGGCTCGTGCACGCCGCCATCGCCAGCGGCGCGCTGGTCCTCGCCGCCTGCGGGAATGGCGGCAAGGGCGGCACCGACACCGACACCGATTCCGACAGCGACGCGACCTCGGCGACGGACACGGACGACCCGACCGGCTTCGATCCCGCGCCGCCGCTGCCGCCCGACCCGACCAATCCGCTGCCGCCGCCCGATCCGCCGCCGCCGCCGGTCGACGTGCCGCCCGCGCTGCTCGGCGCCAAGTTCCTCGACCCGTCGACCCTGCAGCTGAGCTTCACCGAGCCGCTCGCGCCGGTCGACGCCGTCAACCCCAAGCGCTTCCGCCTGAGCGTGGCCCAGGGCTACTACGGCAATTACGGCGGCCAGCCGAGCACGTTCCTCGCCGATCCGATGTTCTACAATTACACCACCGTGTGTCCGCCGCCCCAGCCCTGCTATTACGAGCCGCCCTACAACTATTATTATTGTTACTACGGCCCCTATTGCTACAACCAGAGCACCGGGCCGATCGAGCCGGTCGCCGTGCTGCCGCTGGAGGGCGACCCGACCTCGATCGTCCTCCCGCTGGGCGTCCCGATCCAGCCGTCGCTGTGCTCCACGCTCGACGTGTTCGAGGACCCCAACTTCAAGCGCGTGCTCCACCTGCACTACGCGGCCGGCGGCCTGTCGCAGATCACCGACCTCTCGGGCCAGGCCCTGCCGTCGCTCGGCGACGCGTGGGTGAAGTACGACGGCGATTTTTACAGCTACGAGGGCCCGGCGTTCGCGACGCTGAGCCCGTTCTTGCCGATCCCCTGCGACCTGTTCGACCTGCCGTGAGCGCCGGACGCCAGGCCTGCGAGCGCCGGCGAGCGCGGGACGGGCGGCCTGCACGAGCCACGAAGCCCGGTTCGCCGGCCGTCTCGCACCCGGAGTGGCCTATCTTTACGGGGGCCGGCGCGACCGCTAGCCTCGCGTCGTGAAGTTCACCGAGGAGGAGGCCGACGCGGCGGAGCGCACGGAGGCCCACGCGACCTCGGCGCTGCCGGAGCCGCCGCGGCCCGACACGCGCGTGGGCGTCCTCCTGGCCGACCGCTACCGGATCATGGAGCGCCTGGGCAAGGGCGGCATGGCGGCGGTGTACCGCGCGGTCGACCGCGAATCGGGGATGGAGTACGCGATCAAGTTCCTCGATCGACGCTTCACCGCCGACCCGGACATGGCGCGACGCTGTCAACGCGAGGCGCGGACGATGGCGGAGATCGAGAGCCGCCACGTGCCGCGCGCCTTCGTGGTCGGGACGACGCCGGAGAACGAGATCTACTTCGTGATGGAGTTCTTGCGCGGCCGCGACCTCGACCAGGTGCTGACGCGCGAGGGCCCGCTGCCGTGGCGCCGGGCCGCCGCGATCGGCGTGCAGCTGGGCGAGGCGCTGGCCGCTGCGCACGCGTGCAACATCATCCACCGCGACGTCAAGCCGTCGAATTGCTTCCTCGTCGAGGGCGGCGACCACGGCGACGACTTCGTCAAGTTGATCGACTTCGGCATCGCCAAGGACCTCGACGCCAGCGGCGAGCAGACCGGCCTCGGGATGGTGCTCGGGACGCCCGGCTACGTCGCTCCCGAGCTGCTGGCCGGCGAATCCCGGGCCTCGCCCGCGACCGACGTGTACGGGCTCGGCGTGACGATCTACAAGCTCATGACCGGGCGCCTGCCCTGGTCCGCGGGCAGCGGCTGCGACGTGACCTACGCGCAGATGCACGAGCCGCCGCGGCCGCTGCACGAGCACGTGCGCGGGTCGTTGCCGCCGACGATCGAGGCCGCGGTGATGCAGGCGTTCGAGCGCGACCCGTCGCGGCGGTTCCGCTCGGTCGCGGAGCTGATGGCGGCGCTGCGGCTGGCGCTGGAGGAGCCGCGCGCGGTGCCGCCGAGCGGCTCGGCGCTGCGCGAGGCTCCTGTCACCGTGGCGGAGGCGCAGCCGACCTGGCGGCGCGAGGCGGCATTGGCGGCAGCGATGGCGGCGGCGCTGTTCGGCGGGGCGTGGGCGCTGGCGCCGGAGAGCAAGCCGGGGCGCGGCGAGTCGGGCCGGGTGCCGGTGTCGGCGGTGCGTCCGCTGACGACGCCGGTGGTCGAGATCAAACCGGTGAGCGAGCCGGTGGTCGCGGCGGCACCCGTCGCAGCGGCGCCGACCGAGCCGCCGCTCGAGGTCGCCGCGGCGCCGCGCGAGGTCCTGCCCGCCGAGCCGCCCGTCGCCGACGCGCCGCCTCCGTCCCCGCCGGCAGAGCCGCCTGCGCCCGCGCGGCCGTTCCCGGCCGGCAAGGTGCAGGCGCAGCTCGATCAGCGGGTGACCGACCTGCGCGTGTGCGCCAGGCCGGGGTCCGACCGCCTGCACTTCACCCTGTTAGTCGAGCCCGACGGCTCGGTGCGCGAGGTGCAGGCGACCCCGGCGTCGTTCCGCCACTGCGTGGCCGATCAGCTCGACGGCGTGGTGTTCGCCGGCAGCGACGCCGGCGGCCGGCTGAAGTACACGTTCCGGGCCACCGATGCGGGCAATTCGGCGGCCAAGTCGACGCCGAAGCCGAGCGCCAAGAAGCCCGCGAAGGACGAGGCGCTGGACGACGACCTCCTGCCGGTGGGGCGCAGCAAGTGACCGCGCCGACCCTCGTCAGTCCGCCGCAGCCGGCCTCGCGCGCGCGCGCCGGGGCGTGGTTGACGCTCGCGTCCGGCCTCGTCGGCCTGGGCGTCAGTGTGTGGCTGCTCCGCCTCAAGTTCGGCGCCGACTTCTTGTGTGACGCCAGCGGCTGCACCGGCGGCGACGACGGGCCGGCCTGCGCCGAGGCGCTGGCGAGCCCGTGGTCGGAGGTGCTCGGGCTGCCGCTCGCCATCTGGTCGATCGGACATGTCGTCACGACCATGGCGCTGGCGACCGCGGTGCTGCGCGGCCGCGGGGCCCTGGCCGCCGTGGCCGCCCGCGCGCTGCTGCTGCTCGGGGGCTTCAGCGTCGCCGTGTCGCTGCTGCTCGGGGCTTACGCCTACACCCAGTTCGCGCACATGTGCCCGTTCTGCCTCGCGCTGTACGCCACGCTGGCGCTGGCGTTCGTCGGCGCGTGGTTGATGCACGGCCCCGCGGGGCCAGCCGAGCCTGGACGCAGGATCCACGGAGCGGTGCGCGCGTTGACCCTCTGGGTGGGGACCACCGGCGGCCTCGCGCTCGGCTATCAGCTCGCCGCGCGCCGGGCGAGCTGCCCACCCCCGCCGCCCGACCCGCCGCCGGTGGCCATGGCCGCCGCGATCGAGGCCCCGCGGACCGCCGTGATGTTGTTCGTCGATCCGACCTGCCCGCTGTGCCGGCGCGAGCTGCACTTCCTGCAGCAGTCGCTGCCGCGGCTGCGCGCGCACGGGGCCGAGCTGTGGGTGTACATGTTCCCGCGCGCCGGCTGCGACGAGCGCTTCTTGCCCGCGCACGAGTTCGTCGACGCGGGCGGTAAGCTGCAGACCCACGGCGAGGCGCGCAGCAACAACGCCTGCCTCGGCGCGCTGGCGGCCCTGTGCGCCGAGCGGCTGGCGCCGGGGCGCGGGCTCGAGGCCCTGTCGGCGCTGTTCGACCTGCAGGACACCGAGGCGCCGCGGTTCACGACCGACAAGATCGAGAAGACCCTCGGCGAGGTCGCCGACGTGCTCGGCCCCGGCGGCAAGCTGCGCACCTGCATCGACGGCGAGGACGCGGCCGCCGCCCTGGCGGCGCAGCAGCGCTACCTGCTGTCGTGGGTCAAGACGCGCGGCGGGCGAGTGAGCGTGCCGCAGGCGTTCGTGGTCCCGATCGTCGACGACTCGCTGCACCTGGACGAGGCCATGCCGGCCACCAGCGCCGGCAAGATCCTCAAGCTCATCGAGGCGCCCGGCTCGAATTGATATGGCGACGGCGACCGACCTGACCACCCGAGTCCTCATCGCGCTCACGGCGGCCGTGTGGGCGATGGTGCTGTTCGTCGCCTACGCGGTGCTCTCGGTGCCGACCGCGAGCGTCGACGAGAGCGCGGCGAAGGTCTGCGACCCGCGCCGGCCCGACGAGGAGCAGTGCCCCGACGGCCAGTGGTGCGTGCACGGGCAGTGCACCCCGCACGAGGAGCCGCAGGTGGCCCAGCGCGGCGAAGTGTGCCGCGACTGTCCGTGCGACGTCGGCCTGCAGTGCGGCGCCGACCTGCGCTGCCGCCCGCGCAACGAGCCCGAGCCGCCGGCGCCGACCTGCGGCGATCCGGCGGTCGAGGCGGCCGTGTCGCGCCTGACCCAGGCGTGCCTGCAGCGGCGCACCAGCGTGCAGGACCGCGTCGAGAGCGGCGAGGGCTGCAGCGCCGACGAGTGGCGGGCGCTGCTCGCCGACGACGACGAGATGAACTCGCTGCTGGCGGCCTTCCCCGACCGCCTGGCGGTGTACTTCCCGTCCGGAGAGCCGCGCGCGCGCCAGCCGTGGCCCGACGCGTCGACCCGCGCGCACATCGTCGGCGAGCTGGCGAGCCACGCCAAGGCCCTGCGCGAGGCCAAGATGCTGTTCGTGATCGGCCGCTCGAGCCCCGACGGCAGCCCGACCGACGATCATGCGCTCGCGCTGCGCCGGATCAACGCCGTGGAGCGGCTCATCGACCAGGCCCTCGGGCGCGACAAGCCGAGCGAGCGCGGCCAGGGCCCGATGCTGATCGGCTGGGGCGCGCCGAGCGACCGACCCGTCGCGCTCGAGGCGTTCGTCCGCAACTACGCCGGCACCCAGACGCCGATCGCCACCACCCGCGAAGGCAGCGAGCGCCTCGCCGCCGCCTTCGCGGCCGTGCGGGCCGGCGAGCCGGTGCCGAACCGTCGCTCGCTCGAGCGCGACGTGAATCGGGTGGTGCTGGTGATCCCGGTGCCCTGCGCGGGGACGAAGGAGAAGCCGTGACCACGGAGGCGACGGTCCGCCGCGTGCTGCTGGCGGCGGCGCTGGCGGCGACCGTCGCGGTGGCCGCGGCGGCGACCGCGATCTGGCAATTGCAGCAGGTCCGCAGGGACATGTCGTCCGCGCTGGCGACCTGCGAGTGCTGCGAGGAGCCGGAGCGATGAGCGCGGGCTGCGAGCGGCCTGGTGGAGACGAGCGCCTGGCGCATGTCCGAAGCGACATGTCGACCGGAGCGCCGCGCGAGCGCTGCGACGAGCGCGTGGAACGCGTCTGTCTCTCTGTACAGGTCCGATGGGACATGCCACAGATCGGCCGAGAGCAGCGCGCCCGGGCCTCGCGTGCTGGCTGTCTCTCTGTACAGGTCCGATGGGACATGCCACAGAGCGACCGAGAGCAGCGCGCCCGGCCCTCGCGTGCGGGATGCCTCTTTGTCCAGGTCCGATCGTGCATGCCACCCGCGCTCGACGGTGAGCCGGCCGGCGACCCGCGCCGCGAGGAGACCCGGGGGTGAAGACCACGCCGCTGCCTGCCGCGCCGGAGACGCCCCGCGCGTGGGTGTGGACCGCCTTCGCGCTCCTCGCCTCGGTCGCGGTGCTGTCCGGGCTGACGCTCGTGCTGGCGTGGCGGATCGCCGAACAGGCCGCGGCGCTCGAGCAGCTGCGGGACCGCGCCGCCTCGTGCCCGGCGCCCGCGCAAGTGTCGTCGCCCCAGCTCGTCGAGATCGAGGCAGCCCCCCCGCCCCCGCCGAGCGAGCCGCTCGGGTCGGGGTCGTACGTCGCGGCGGGCGTCGACATCGGGCCGCTGATGCGGCTGCGGCTCGAGCGCGTGCGCCAGGGCGCCCCCGCGGGCACGGTCCGCTTCGGCTCGTCCGAGGTGCTGTCGCCGAAGGCCGTGCACGTGCTCAGCCTGTGGGCCCCGTGGTGCGTCGCCTGCAAGGAGGTCCTGCCCGACCTGCGCGCGCTGTTCGCCCGGCGCGGCGCGAGCTGGGGCGAGGCGGTCCGCTTTTTGCCGGTCCAGGTGCTCGACCCCACCGCGCCCGAAGACGCGATCCGGACGTGGGGCCCGCTCATGCCCCCCAGCGCGGTGCAGCTGGCCGACCGCTCGCTCGCCGACAGCTTCGTCGCCGCGCTGCGCGACGACTCGCGCCGCCTGTACCAGGGGACCTTGCCGGTGACGCTGGCGCTCGACTGCAACCGACGTGTCCGATGGGCCAGGATCGGCGTGCCCACCGACGCCGAGATGAAGGAGCTCGAGGATTGGCTCGACACGTTCCGCGCCGAGATGGCCGAGGGCGACTCGCGCTGCCGCCAGATCTGGTGCGGCAACGGCCGCTGCGAGGCCGGCGAGGCCGGTCGCTGCGAGGAGGACTGCGGCTCACCCGCCGAGACGGCGCCGAGCGAGCGGCCGGTGACCGGACCGACCGAGGTGGCCGTCGCCGCGCCGCTCGAGCCGCCGGCAGCCGTGGGACCGGAGGCGCCGAAGACGAGCCCCAAACCGCGAGCTTGCCCGCGAGAGTGCCCGCGCTGCGATGCGAAAGGCCGTTGCTTGACGCTTTGGGACGGACCGGAAGCACCCGCCGCGGCGCCCCCCACGGGCTGCGGTGACGGCAATTGCGACGCCGGTGAGGACGCGAGCTCGTGTTGCCGCGACTGCGGCTGCAAGCCACCGCTGCAGTGTCGACGGGGCGCGGACGAGCGCGATGTCTGCTTGCCGCCGCGGCTGTGGCCGGACTGAAGCGACGTGCAAGACGGCCGCGAGGGGCCGCGACGCTGCTCGATCGGAAGCGGCCCTTCGAACACGAGGGCCGCGGACGCAGCGCGATCGGGAGGGGCCTTCGAACACGAGCGAGACGCCGGAATAGCGACAGCTACCCGATGGGCCGCACAGTCAAGAGCGGCCAGTGCCCAGACGCGGAGCTACGGACCGGCCGCACGCAACGCGATCAGAAGCGGCCCTCGAACACGAGCGAGGCGCCCCCGATGCGGAACTGCGGACCGGCCGCGAGCTGGAAGCGGCCGCTGCGATCCACCAACAGGCCAGTGGCCGCGCTGACCAACATGCCGCCGCCGAGGCCGAGCAAGGCGCCGCCCACCGTGTGCGTGGCGCCGGCGCGCCCGATCGCGCTGCGATCGCTGTCGGTCCAGGACGTCCGATCGTCCTCCCGGCCGAAGGCCTGCGCGCCGAGGCCGAGAGCCACGGCGCCGCCCACCGTGGCGAGGCCACCGATCGACGCCGTGACGATCCAGCCGAGCCGACGCTTCCTCGGCTCGGCGACGCGGCCGACGAGGCCCCCGATCAGCGCGCCCACACCGACACCGAGCACGGCGGCCCCGGCGGTGCGCAACGTCCCGGCGCCGGCGATCGCTCGACGGCATGCGGCGATGGGGTAGAGCGGCTCGCCGCCCTGACAGGTCTCGATCGGGCCGTCGAGTCTCGCCGACCACCGGCCCTGGCCGACGCCGAGCAAACTGGCCCCGACGACGATCCCGGCGCCACCCGCCCCGCTCCACGCCAGGGTGAAACGGCGCAGCGCACGAGCGTCCGGACGCGCCCGCAGCTCGAAGATCTGCGGGGCCTCGCCCGCCGCCGCGACCCGCACCTCCTGCGTGACGGGCTCGAACCGCGGGTCGTCCACGCGGAGCCGCCAGACCCCAGGATCCAGCGAGAGCACGGTCCGCTCGGCCGGTCGGACCGTGAACGTGAGATCGGGGCGCTGCTCGGTGGCGTACGCGGCGACGAAGCTGACGGTGATCGCCAGCGGACCGTCGAGCGGGCGCGGCGTCCGCAGCTCGATCGGCACGGCGCGCGTCTCCGTGCGAGCCGTCCGCAACAGCGCCGAGGCCTCCTCGCGCTGCGCCGGCGTGAGAGTCGGGAGCGCGAGCAACGCCTCGAGGTGCACGACCGCATGGGTGTGCTGCCGCAGGGCGATCCGCGAGGCTGCTGCATTGAACAGGTCCGATGCGACATGTCCTTCGCGCCACAAGGCCTCGAACTCGAGCGCGGCCTCGGAATAGCTGCCGCGCTCGAACGCCCCGCGCGCCCGATCGCGACGCGCCTCGGCGCTCCCCGGATCGCTCGCGCTCACGCCGGGCGCGGCAGAGACGCCCGGATCGACCGGCGCCAGGAGCAGGAGAGCGGCCACGAGGACGCAGACCATGAGGCCGGAAGTGTACGGAAAACGAGCGACGAACGCGAGGCCCAACCGCCGTTGGGGTACCCCCCAACTGGCGTTGGGGGCCCTGTCGCGCGCGGAGCCGTTGATCGCCGAGAGTCCATCCTTTAAGCTCCGTCGATGCTGCGCGTGCACGTGCGACTCGGCTGCCTGCTCGTCCTCAGCTGCCTCAGCTGCCTCAAGAGCGACTTCCCGCCGGCCGACGATCCATCGTGGCAGTGCAACCAGGACCGGGTGTGCGACCCGGACGAGAACCAGGTGTCGTGCCCCGACGATTGCGCGTGGTCCGAGGCGACGGGTGAAGGCCCCGCCGCGGCCGTGTGCGACGCGCAAGAGAACTGGACCTTCGTCGAAGCCTGCCTCGACACCTGCGGAAACGGCCAGGAGGACGCCGGCGAGACGGAAGAGACGTGCCCCCGCGACTTCCCGGGGCCCGGCTGCGGCGACGGCGTTTGCAGCGTGGATGAAGACCCGGCGCACTGCCCGACCGAATGCCACGGGGGCAGCTGCGGCGATGGAGTGTGTGACGTCCACGAAAACGCCGCCGCGTGCGGCGAGGACTGCGGCGCCGGCTGCGGCGACGGGGCCTGCGACGCCGGCGAGGAAGTCACCTGCCCGCGCGACTGCGAGCCGTGTTCCGGGGACTCGTGTGTCTGCGGGGACATGGTCTGCGGGCCAGGCGAGTCCATGACCACGTGTCCGCAGGACTGCACCGAGCCGATCTGCGGCAACGGGGCCAAGGAAGACGGCGAGGCCTGCGACGACGGCAACATGCTCGACACCGATGCCTGCACCAGCGAGTGCGAGGAGGCGACCTGCGGCGACGGCATCGTCTGGGCCGGCGAGGAACAGTGCGACGACGGCCCCGACAACGGGCCCGGCAAGCCCTGCACTGCCCTGTGCGAGCTCAGCGCCTGCGGCGACGGCGACCTCGGCCCCGGCGAGACCTGCGACGACGGCAACGACATCGACACCGACGAATGCACCAACGCCTGCGAACCCGCGACCTGCGGTGATGGCTCGGTCTGGGCCGGTGAGGAGGACTGCGACGACGGCAACGAAATCGACACCGACGACTGCACCAATGCCTGCGAAGACGCCCGCTGCGGCGACGGCATCGTCTGGGACGGAGAAGAGGAATGCGATGACGGGAATCAGGTCGACACCGACGGCTGCTCGAACGAGTGCCTGAAGCCGCGTCGCGTGATCTTCGTGACCAGCACGAAGTTCGAGGGCAATCTCGGGGGCATGAGCGGCGACATCAACTGCCGCACGGTGGCGATGAACGCAGGCCTTGCCAATGCCTCGACCTTCAAGGCCTGGCTCTCCACCCCAGATGTCTGGCCCGCGATGCGCATGGACACCAGCTACCTCGGGATGTACGTCCTCGTCGACGGCACCCTGGTCGCCGAGAACGGCTGGCCGGACCTGACCGACGGGACACTCGCGCACGCCATCGACCTTACGGAGCTCGGCGGGAGCGTGGACGTCGCGCCGTGGACGAACACGAAGGCCGACGGCACGCTTGCCGGTGCCAACCATTGTAACTTCTGGACCAGCGACAAGGCGGGGAATTCCGGCCATTACGGCGCTTCAAGCGCGATGGACGCGACCTGGACAGATAGGATGGGCACCATCCCGTGCTCCGCCTCGTCGCCTATCTACTGCGTCGAGGACCCATGACGAAACAGGGCTTTCTTCCGGCCGCGCGGGTGCGACCAGCATACATCCTGTTCGTCAGGACATGTCTCTTTGCGCTGGTCATCATCGCCTGCGCCCGCGAGCCCGAGCACCCGCCCTGGCAGGGCAACGACGACTTCGTACGCGACCTCGACGAGAATCAGCACGCGTGCCCGTCGGACTGCACGTGGTCCGAGGCGACGGGCCAAGCGCCCGCGGCCGTGTGCGACGCGCAAGAGAACTGAGCCATCGTCCATGCCGGCGCCGACACGTGCGGAACAGCAAGGAGAACGAGGGCGAGTCGGTCGAGACCTGCCGCGCGCCTCCCGGGACCGGCCCCCGCGTCGGCGGATGCACGCCCGACGAGTACCTTTGCGCGCTGCTCGACCCGGTGCCGGGAGCCGCGGCACTGGCACGGGCGAGCGCCATGAGAACGCGGCCATCTGCGCGGAGGATTGTAGAGTGCAGCACGGGGTGTGTCCGGCCGGCGAGGAGACGGACCGTGTCCCCTGCGGCAGCGACTCATGTGTCAGACGAATCGACGACGAGCTGCCCGCAGGACTGCACCGAGCCCTTCTAAGAGCTCGCGCTCGCCAGTCGACGCGAAGCGTCGCCCGTCGCCTGCGCGTTCGGACAGCTCGGAGCCCCGTCGAGCCCTGCGCAGAACCTGTCCTTTGGGACATCCGCATCCTGCTCCGTCCCACGGGTTTCCCTGATCCCGCCCCATGGAAGATCCGACGTCCGCCGGCTGCAGGTGCCGGGGGGTCGATCTCACGCGTGCGCGGGTCCTCACGCGAAGGGTGAGTCTGCGTGCGTCTGCGGCGGGCTCATCGTCTGCCCTCGGCCTTCTGCGTCCGCCAGGGTGTACGGGCGGAGGCGGCGAGCGGTCGAGCCTGCTGGCTCTCGGACCGGGCGCGGGGATGCTCGGTGGGTCCGGGGGGTGTTCCACGGATGTGGCGCGGAGCACGTGCAACCGGGGTGGCCTGTCCGAAGAGACAGACTTTTCCCGCGGCAGGCCGGGGTATACTCCGCCCCGCCATGTCCCCCCACGACCTGGAGGCCGCGCCTTGGTGAGCACCGAGCCGAGCGCCCCGCCGAGCCCGGAGGGCGAGCTGTCCGGGCTGTGGATCGGGCGGCTCATCGACGAGCGCTACCGGGTCGTCGAGGTCCTCGGCGAGGGCGGCATGGGGGCGGTGTTCGTCGCCGAGCACCTCAAGCTGCGCAAGCTCGTGGCCCTGAAGACGATCCGCGCCGAGTTCGCGGGCGACGGGCAGGCCGAGGCGCGGTTCGCCCGCGAGGCGCTGGCGACGGCGCAGATCGATCACCCGCACGTGGCCAGCGCGATGGACTACGGGCACCTGCCCGACGGCGGCGCGTACCTCGTGATCCAGCTGGTCCGCGGCGAGAGCCTGGCCAAGCGGCTCGAGCGCGGACCGCTGCCGTGGCGGCAGGTCGCCGAGCTCGGCGGGCAGATCGCCGATGCGCTGGCCACCTGCCACGCGGTGGGCATCATCCATCGCGACCTCAAGCCCGACAACATCCTGCTCGAGCAGCGCGACGACGGCTCGTTCCACGCCCGCGTCGTCGACTTCGGCATCGCTCGCCTGTCCGGGGAGACAGGTGACGGCGCGGTCGTCGACGCCTCGCAGCCGATCACGCGCATGGGGGCGATCATCGGCACGCCGGGCTACATGGCGCCGGAGCAGGCGGTGGGCCAGTCGATCGACCACCGGGTCGACCTCTACGCGCTCGGGGTGATCCTGTGGGAGTGCACGACCGGCCAGCGGCTGTGGCAGGGCGACAGCCTGACGGCGCTGTTCGCCCGCCAACTGGCGGGCTCGGCGCCTACGCTGCGCGACATGCTTCCGGGGCAGGTCCCCGACGCCCTGTCCGATCTCGCGGCGCAGCTGATCTCCCCCGCCCCCGACAACCGGCCGGCGCAGGCGGCGGCGATGCGCGACGAGCTGCGGCGGCTGGCCTTCAGCGGCGGTGACTCGATCCACAGCACCGGGCCCGACCTGCGGCCGTCCACCGGCCCGATCAGCATGTCGCACGCGCCCACCGCGGCCAGCTGGGCGGGGCCGCGGCCCGAGTTCTCGACCCCGGGCGGCACGCTCATCGCGGGTCCGCCGGGGATACCGGCGTGGCAGCTGCGCCTGCGCACGCTGGCCTTCCAGCGGCCGCAGCTGTTCCGCTACGGGGCGGCCGCGCTGGCGCTGCTGGTGCTCGTGCTCGTGTATCAATGCGGTCGTCACAGCGAGCCCGACGCGCCGGCGGCGGCGGTCGCGGCCCCCGAGACGCCGGCCCCGGAGCCGGGCAAGGGCAAGGGCAAGGGCGACAAGCCGGGCAAGCCGGAGGCCAAGCCCGAGGCCAAGCCGGAGGCCAAGCCCGAGCCGCCGCCGCCGCCGCCGGAGGTCCTGGCGGAGATCCCGGCGGCGTTCGCCGAGCCGGCCCAGGTGCTGCTGTCGGGCACGGGCAACAAGGCGCGCAAGAAGGCCGCGGAGGCGATCACGGGCGCGAGCGAGGCCGACAAGGCCGACATCCCGGAGTACATCCGCAACCTCGCGTGGCTCGAGAAGCTGTCGCGCTGCGAGGACAAGCGCCCGGTGCTGCTGAAGATCGAGGAAGCCGGCGACCCGCGGGCCCTGCCCGGCCTGCAGATGGTCGCCAAGACGCCGAAGAACGGCTGCCGCGACTGGTTCGTCGCCCGCGACTGCATCGGCTGCCTGCGCGAGGACCTCGGGCGGGTGATCGGTCGCTTCGAGGCCCAGGCGGACAAGTGACGCGCCGCGCTCACCGGGGCGCGCAGATCACCCCGATGTCGAGGTCGCCCGGCGAGTGGGCGCCCGGACACACCAGCTGGCCGCCCGACTTGTAGCATTTGCTGAGCGGGTCGTTGAAGCCGGGCGGCGGCGTGTTCACGCCCGGCATGCCGCATTCGGGGTCGGGGAGGTTGTCCTCGTGCTCGGGCGCCTGCTCGAGCGGCCAGCGGGCCAGGAAGCCGAAGCGAATGTAGGTACCGATCGTCGCGGCCGCGTAGGCGAACGTGTCGTTGTTGCGGAACGCGAAGTTGTTGTGCCAGCAATCGTCGCCGCGGTCGTTCTCGTACGCGGCGAGGTGCTTGATCTTCTTCAGGCCGTAGCCCTTGTCGGTCACCAGCTTGCCGGCGCACAGGCCCCCGTGGCCGTGGGTGTGCGTGTCCATGATCGGCGACAGCCGGGCGACGTTGTCCTTCCACGGCACGAACATGTGGTGCATCGATTCGTGGAGCACCAGGCGCGGCACGTCGAACACCTGGCTCGGCGTCGTATAGGCCTTCTCGCACAGCTTCATGTTGCTCTTGACCGCGTGGTGGCCGCCCGGCCTGGTGGTGTTGCAGATGTCGCCGGGCCCGTCGGGCGTGCACTCGATGTCGAGCTCGAGGCCGCCGACCTCGTGGTCGTGGAAGGTGCGCCACAGCCGGTCGTAGGCGACGCGGATGGCCTTGAACCGATACTCGGCGTAGGGCCCGAAGTAGAACGCCAGCGCGGTGTTGGGGCCGACGTCGTCGCTCTCGTAGCTCATCAGCCGCTCGCCGCCCTCCGACCCGCCCTCCGCGGCCCACAGGTACGGCCGGTCCTCGGGGGGGCTGGCGGCGATGAAGTCGAGCATCTGGCGCACGCGGTGCAGGTCGTGGTTGGCGCGCAGCCAGGCCGCGCGGGTCTTGGCGCACTCGTCGACGGTGCAGCTCGACAGCGGCGGGAAGCTGACCGCGACCGGCGGCACCTCCGACGCCAATTCATAGGCGAGCGCGTCGCAGTCGGCCTCGCGCGCCTGCGGGACCTGGTCGTCGATCGCCAGGGTCGCGACCGGCCCGGCGTGCTCGTCGCGGCGGTCGAACACCGACACCATCGCCAGCGTCGCCCGGCCCAGCCCGTCCTCGCCCGCGGCGCGGGTGTAGGTCTTGAGGACGACGGCCTGGTCCAAAGGCAAGGTGGCCGGCAACACCAGCTCGGGCGCGCCGCGGGCGGTCCCGGCCTGGTGGGTCAGATGCACGGTCAACGCGCCGAGGTCGAGCGCGACGTCGTCGTCGCTCGCGTCGGCGACGCGGCGGACCTGGTGGACGCGCACCGGCACGCGGACGTTGAGCAGGCGGCCCGCGGCGCGCGTGTCGAAGTGCAGCGTCGGGCGCCCGCCCTGCTGCCGGATCTGCGCCAGCAGCTCGGTCAGGCCGGACGGCGGCGGCAGCTCGGTCTCCTCGTCCGGCGAGAGCTCGCGCTCGACCGCGCCGGCCGCCGACGGCTCCTCGCACGACAGCTCGCCGACCAGATACGGGGCCTCGATCGCGGGCGAGGGCGACGCGGTCCCGTCGTCGCTGTCGGCGACGTGGTGGGCGTCGCCGTGATCGTCGACGCCCGAACACGCCAGCGCGAGGCACAGCGGCGCGAGCAGGCGGCCGAGCCGATGGTCCACGACGCGTCCGCGCCTGTGTGTCGCATGCATGGCAATCACTCCGGGGTTCCGAACAACACCGCCGCGCCGGGCGATAAGCCGCCGGCGGGGCACGACTACGATTCGACGAAGGCGACAGGCTAATCGGCGCGGATCGACGTGATATGAAGCGACCGCGTCGGAGCGGCGCGTGCACTCATGGATGAATGCCGAGAGGGCGCAGGCGGGACCTCGCGTCGATCCGGCGAAGCGCCGATCCGACGGTGGACGGCGGACGATGTCGCCGCGTACGTGGTGGTCCGATCATTGGGCCTGCTCGCGCTCCTCTTCTCCGCGGGCTCCGACGCGGTCACGAACAAGGTGGCAAAGCCCGGCCGTCGCCTCGCCCGCCGGGTGGGGCGGATCACGCGCCGGGCCGATCGGGCTTGCCCGGTTGCTCCGCCGTCTGCGCCGGTCCGCGGCTGCACGTGCGAATGGCGGCACCGGCCGCGAGTTCGACGGTGGTGCCGCCCGCGCACAGCGGATGGTGATCCAGCGCAGAAAGGCGGAGGCGCGCGCGCCTCGCCGGCGCCGCTGCCGGCCTCGGCGGCCCCGGCGGACGCCACGCAGGCCGTACGACCCGAATCGCGCCGCGACGGCGCGGATCTGTCCCCGCCGGCGGCCCCGTCGCTCGTCGGTGTCACTACCACGCCTCGTCATTGCCGCGTCGCCAGGACAGGCCGGCGCTGTCGCATGGCCGAGCGCCGCGCCCGGACGGCTCGAATTGTGCGAGGGCCGAACGACTCGCCCCGCGAGTCGTCCGGCCCTCCTCTTTCACGCCGCTGAAGCGCGGCTCAGCTGGTCTTGCGCGCGGCCATGTAGGCCTCGGTCAGCGCCGGGTCGGCGGCGATCTCGAACATCATCGCGTCGAGCTTGGCGCGGTCGAGGCCGTGCTTGGTGAGCACGTCGTCGGCGTGCTCGGGGTCGGCCGCGATCTCCTTGGCGACGGCCGCGGCGATCTGGACCTTCTCCTGGGCCGGGTCGGGCTTGACCGGCTCCTCGGGCTTCGGCGCCGGCTCGTCGGCCTTCGGCTCGGTCTTGGCGACGGGGGTGGTCTTGGTCTCGACTTTGGTCGTCTTGGTGACCTCGGTCTTCTTGGCCTCGCCGCCGCAGGCCGGCAGCGCGAGCGCGGCCGCGCACAGCGCCGCCGCGACGAATCGACCCATACCAATGAATGGAGTGCTGGAGTGATGCATGACGTGTGCTCCTTCCTTCACTGCGGGGTCGCAGCCTTGTCTTTCCTGGCGCCGGCCTTGCCCTCGGCCTTGCCCTCGGCCTCGGCGGCCTTCATGTCGAGCTTCTCCTCGCGCTTCTCCAGCTTCTCCTCGCGCTTTTCCACCTTGTCGGAGATCTTGCCGAGCTTGTCGTCCTGCTTGTCTTCGGCCTTGTCGAGCTTCTCGTCGAGCTTCTCCTCGGCCTTGTCGAGCTTCTCGCCCATCTTCTGCAGGCGCTTCTGCTCGGCCTCGAGCGCGGCCTTCTCGCCGCCGCTGGCGGTCGGCAGCTTGGCCTCGATCTCGCGCAGGCGCAGCTCGACCTGCCCGCTCTTCTCGGTGATCTCCGCCGACGAGGCCGCGAGCTTCTCCAGGCGCTTGTCGTGGCGATCTTTGGCCAGCAAGATCTTCTTCTGGCCCTTGGCCAGCAGCTCCTGCCGCTTCTCGAGCAGCTTGGCCCGGCGGTCGTTGTTCTTCTGCGCCAGCTCGTCGAGCTTGACCTTGAGCTTGTCGGCCTCCTCGGCCGACAGCTCCTTGGTGTCTTCCTTGCGGTCCTTGATCTTGGCCGCCAGCTTCTTGCCGTGCAGGCCCGACGCCACCTGGACGCGGACCCACTTGCCGAAGCCCGCGCTGGCCTTGCCGCGCTTGACGGTGGCCTCGGCCTCCTCGGCGACGAGGTCGCTGGCCTCGCCGGCGCCGAGGCCGACCTCCTGCGTCACGGTGAGCGCCTCCTTCAGGTCGGCCTCGGGCACCCCGGCCGCGCGCGCGTCGGCGGCGGCCAGCGGCAGGTCGATGACGGCGAGGATGTCGTCGCTGAGCGCCTCCTCGTCGGTGATCTTGATGGAGGCCGAGGCCGTCGCCGGCGCCTCGGCCGCCGCGGTCACGGGTGGTGGTCCCGGGGGCAGGTCGGCCCGTCCGGCCGCCGGCAGCAGCAGCGCCAGCGCGAACGCGCCGACGGAGACACTGACTGTGTGCTTGTGCATGGTGTTGACTCCGGGGCCAGCATAGACGACTTCGCGCATTCGCGAAACGTCTTGGCATGTTGCGGTCGCGACCCGACGCCTGCGGCTTTCAGGCCCCGACGCGCCCGCAGACCGGGTTTTACGGCCACAGCGGGCTCTGCCGTACGCCGTGACGCCCGCCACAACGATTCGCCGATCGCATGTCGCCTATTCTTATCAATGTTCTCGGGACATGCCCCAACGGACATGTCCCGCAGACCCCTTCAGCGCGGGCGGAACTGGTCGGGCTCGTCCTGCACGCGGCCCTCGAGCCAGCCGGCGCGGGCCTCGGGGAACGCGTCGGCGTAGGGCACGTACGGCTTGATGTCGAGCACGGGCGTGCCGTCGAGGATGTCGAGCCCGAGCACGTGCACGTCGCGGCCCTCGACCGCGGTGACGCGCAGGCACGACAGGCCGATCGCGCACGGCCGGTGCGGCGCGCGGGTGGAGAACAGGCCGACGGCGCGGCCCGGGTCGCGCGGCGACCTGACCTTCAGGCCATATCCCTGATTGAGGTGGAACACGAACACGCACCAGATCCGCTCGAACTCCGCCAGGTCGGCGAGCCCCGCGGCGAACTCCGGCAGCAGCTCGATGCGCCCGGGCAGCGCGCGGTCCTCCTTGACCTGGGTGGTGATCGTCGGCTGGCGCGGGGTGCCGAACCGCTCGGTGTAGGGCGAGCGCACCACGCCGATCGGCGAGAACGTGAAGCTCGGGCGCTCGTCGCGGCCGGTGGTGTGGTCCTGCTCGGGGATGCTGCGGCGCACGCGAGGAGCTTAGCCCGGATCGCCTGCGAGCGCGGCGCAGCCGGCCGCGCGTGCGCATCGGCACGCGGACGCGGCGGTCGGCGCGGCTGCGCCTGCGCTAAGAGACACCTCCTGTGCGCGAGGTCGTCGCAGAGCTGAGGCGGCTGGCCGTCCTCGCCGTGCCGCTGGCCCTGACCCAGCTCGGCAACATGCTGCTGGGCATCGTCGACATGCTCATGCTCGGGCGCGTCGGTCGCGAGGCGCTCGACGCCGCGGCGCTCGGCGGCCTGTGGAGCTTCGCGGTGCTGACGATCGGCATGGGCGTGGTCCTCGGCATCGACCCCTTCATCGCCCAGGCCCACGGCGCCGGCGACGGCCGCACGCTGGGCCTGTCGCTGCAGCGCGGCCTGGTGCTCGCGGCGCTCGTCAGCGTGCCGGTGGTGCTGCTGTGGACCCTCGCCGGCCCCGGCCTGATCCTGCTCGGCCAGGCGCCGCACCTCGCCGCCCAGGCCCACGACTACGTGCTCGCGCAGCTGCCCGGCGCGCCGGCGGTGCTGCTCTACGTGGCCATGCGCTCGTACCTGCAGGGCCGCGGGATCACCAGCCCCGCGCTCCTGGTCATGGTCGCGGCCAACGTCGTCAACGTCGGCCTCAACTACGTCCTGATCTTCGGCGCGCTCGGCCTGCCCGCGCTCGGGGCCGTCGGCGCCGGCATCTCGACCGGCGTGGTGCGCGTGGTCATGGCCGCGACGCTGGCGTGGCTCATCGTCCGCCGCGGCCTCTACCACGGCGCCTGGACGCCGTGGTCGCGCGCCGCGCTCGACCGCGAGGCGCTGGCGACGATCGTCGGGGTCGGCCTCGGCATCGGCATCCAGCTCGCGCTCGAGATCTGGGCCTTCCAGGGGGCGATGTTGTTCGCCGGCTGGCTCGGCGACGCCCAGCTCGCCGCCTACACGATCGTCCTCAACCTCGCCTCGTGCGCCTTCATGCTGCCGGTCGGGATCGGCATGGCCGCGGTCACCCGCGTCGGCAACCTGCTCGGCTCCGACCGCCCGCGCGAGGCCGACCGCGCGGCCCGAGTCGCCCTGGCCTTGGGGGCAGGTGTCATGAGCGTCTCGGCGGCGCTGATGTTCGGCCTGCGCCGCGTGCTGCCGGCGCTGTTCGACGCCGACGCCGAGGTCTACGCGCTCGCGGTCGCCAGCCTGCCGATCGCCGCGACGTTCCAGATCTTCGACGGCATCCAGGTGGTCGGCTTCGGGGTTTTGCGCGCCATGGGGCGCACCCGCAAGGCCGCGCTGGTCAACTTCGCCGGCTACTACGCGGTCGCCCTGCCGCTCGCCTACTGGCTGGCGTTCGGGCGCGGCGAGGGCGTGGCCGGGCTGTGGTGGGGCCTCACCGTCGGGCTGGCGCTGATCGCGAGCGCGCTGCTCGCGTGGATCGCCGCGCGCCCGCCCTCGACGGCCGGCAAGATCGCGCTCGAACAGCGTTAGCGGCGCTCGTGCGCGCCGTGGCTGCCACGACCGGTCGCGCGGGCGACGGGCATTGAGTATGGTGCCGGCCATGAAGACGGACACGGACGTGATCGTCGTCGGCGCCGGCCACAACGGGCTGGTCGCGGCGGTGTTGCTCGCCAGGCGCGGCCTGCGGGTGCGGGTGCTCGAGGAGAAAGAGGTCGTCGGCGGCGCCGTCCGCACCGAGAAGCCGTTCGCGCGCGCCCCCGACCTGGCGATCTCGACCGGCGCCTACCTGCTCGGGCTGATGCAGCCGGAGCTGCTCAAGATCCTCGGCGTCGACCTCCCGCTCAAGCGGCGCGATCCTCACTACTTCCTGCCGACCACCAGCGGCCGCTACCTCCTGCTCGGCTCCGACCCCGAGGAGACGCGGCGCCAGTACGCCGCCTTCTCGTCCGAGGCCGACTGGCACGCCGACCAGGCCATGCAGGCCGAGCTCGCCCAGCTGCGCGACGACCTCGCGCCGTCGTGGTTCCACGAGCCGCTGTCGCTCGAGGACACCGCCGAGCGCTACGTCCGTAGCTCCTTGCGACAGGTCTTTGTCGACCTGTGCCGAAAGCCAGTCGGCGACTACATCGACCGCTTCCCGTTCAAGAGCGACCTGATCCGGGCGATGTACGCCTCGACCGACGGCTTCACCGGCGTCTACGGCACCTGGGACACGCCCGGCACCGGCATGAACTTCCTCGTCCACAACATGTGCCGCCTGCCCGGCGCCGGCGGCACGTGGATGCTGGTCGAGGGCGGCATGGGCACCATCAGCAAGAAGTTCGCCGAGGCCGCGCGCGCGGCCGGGGCGGTCATCGACACCAACGCCGGGGTCAAGCAGATCCTGGTCGAGAACGGCGTCGCCGTCGGCGTCCTGACGCACAAGGGCGAGGAGCTGCGCGCCAGGGTCGTGCTGGTCGGCGCCGACCCGTTCCGCATGCGCGACCTCGCCGGCCGCGACAACTTCCCCGCCGACTACAACACCCGCCTCGACGGCATGCGCCGCGACGGCACCTCGCTCAAGGTCAACCTCGCGCTCAAGGGCCTGCCGCAGTTCACCTGCCTCCCGGTCGACCGCGGCCAGTACGGCCCGACGATCCACCTCCTGCCCGACGAGGAGGTCGTGATCCGCAGCTTCGGCGAGTCGTTCCGCGCGGTGCAGCAGGGCAAGCTGCCCGACTTCCCGGTCATCGACTGGTACATCCACACCACCGTCGACCCGACGATGCGCGACGGCCAGGGCCACCACAACTCGGCCCTGTTCGTGTCGTGGGTGCCCTACGCGCTGGCCGGCACCACCTGGGAGCAGGAGGAGAGCCGCTACGTCAAGCACCTGCTGTCGATCTGCGACCGCTTCGCCCCCGGCACCAGCGACCTGGTGGTCGACACCTTCGTCCTCCACCCGCCGAAGATCGAGCAGCACTTCGGCATCACCCGCGGCCACATCCTCCACGTCGACAACACCTACGGCTTCGACCAGCGCGTGCCCTACCGCCAGCCGATCGCCGGCCTCTACGCCGCCTCCGCCGGCACCCACCCCGGCGGCGGCGTGATCGGCTGCGGCGGCCACAACGCCGCCATGGCCGCGCTCAAGGACCTCGGGCTCGGCTGATACCCTGCCCTCGCCGGGCGGATCCGGATGGCCGGGCGCGGCCGCGCGCCACGCCCGGCGCATTTTTTCTGACACACTCCGAACCGGAGCGCGCACCACCCCGACATGCCCCCGTCCCCGCCCGGTGCGCCCGTCGAGACGCTGCTCGAGCTGATGCAGACCGGCGACCTGCGCGCGCTCGACCACCTGGCGCGGGCCTACGGCGATCGCCTGCTGGCGGTGGCCCGCCGCCGCTGCGACCTGCGCGAGGACGCCGAGGACGCGGTGCAGCAGGCCCTGCTCGCGGCAGGCACGGCGATGACCGGCTTCCGCGGCGAGGGCTCGCCGCTCGCGTGGCTGTCGACGCTGGTGGCCCGCACCTGCTGGCGCATGAACCGCAGGGCCGCGCCCGCGGCCGAGGTGGCCGACGTGCCGTGCACCTGCGACGACCCGGCCGTCGTCGCCGAGCGCCGCGAGCTCGGCGCGACCCTCGGCGACGCGCTCATGTCGCTGTCGCGCACCGATCGCCTGGCGTTCCTCCTCGCCGCCGAGGGCCTGACCAGCGTCGAGATCGCCGAGCGCTTCTCGCTCACGTCCGACGCCGTGCGCAGCCGCCTCAAGCGCGCCCGCAAGCTCCTGCGCGCGGCCCTCGAATCGCGTGACACACCCGCCCCGCCCCGGCGCACTGCATCGGCGAGCCATGACAAAGGAACGCTCGCAGATGACGAACTCGCCCAATTCCTCGCGCCGCACCGATGACGCCTCGTTCGCCGCCGACGTCGCGGCCGCCCCCGTGGTCCTCGTGAAGTTCGCCGGCGCCTGGTGCCCGCCGTGCCGCGCGCTGCAACCGACCCTCGACGCGATCGCCCGCGACCGCAGCGACCTCCTGGTCCTCAGCGTCGACGTCGACGAGAGCCAGGCGCTGGCCCAGCAGTTCAGCGTGCGCAGCGTCCCGACCCTGGTCGCGTTCCGCGACGGCAAGCCGATCGGCCAGATCGTCGGCAACCAGCCGCGCGCCCGCATCGAGGCCCTGCTGCGCGCGTGACCGGCATGCGTGTCCCTTCGGGCATGCTCGTATGGGCATGTTTTTTAAAACATGCCCATACGAGCATGTCCTATGCGCCATTCGTTCCCGCGGACGCGGCGTCCCGAACCTGGCCGATCGGTCAGCTCGCGCCGCCCGGGCGGGCGTGAAGCATCACAACCGCGACGACGTCAGCTGCCGCTCGATCTCGTCGCCGGTCCGGGCCCCGGCCGGGAACACCCGCGACACCACGTAGACGAGGTCCTGCACGACGCGCCAGGTCGACTCCTCGGCGCGCGAGGTCTCGAACAGGGTCACGGGCTCGGCCCGGCGCGACGGCTGCAGCCGCAGCGTGATGCCGTCGGGGGCCGCGTCGGCGCGCAGCAGCGGGAACGCGGCCGTGTTCCACACGTACGACTCGACCCCGCGGGCGAACCCGGAGCGGCCGGTGTCGTCGTCGCGCCAGAACACGGTGGCGCCCTTGGGCCCGGCCAGCAGCACGCCGCGGACGTCGAACGGCAGCGCCTCGCGGTGGCGCAGGTCGGCCGCCTGGGCCGCGATCTGCAGCGGCCCCGGGTCGACCGTGATCACGCGCAGGTCGGGCAAATGCAGCTCGGTCAGCGGCGCCGGGCTCAGCGAGCAGCGGACCGTGACGTCGTCGGCGAGCTGGAACACGTCCCCGTCCTCGATGCGGTAGTTGGTGACCCTGCAGCCGCGCAGCTCGAGGCCCGTGGTCGAGTTCTGGTCGACGATGTAGAAGTTCTCGCCGCGGCGTTCGATGCGGCAGTGCTTGCGCGACACGTTGCCGCTGCGGATCGGGAGGTCGTTGTCGCGGGTGCGGCCGATCGAGAACTCGTCGGTGCCGACGCCGATCCGCCGTCCGGCGCACGTCAGCACGAGCGGGATATTCGCCATCGCCGCGGATCCTAGCCAAACACCGGCCTCGCGGGGCGCGCGGCGCTCGTGAAGTAGCGCGTGGTCTCGGCCGGATCATGCGCGCCCATGAACGTGTCCGCATCGATGGGCGTGCGGCGGAGCGCGCAGTCACGCGCTGTCAAATTCGTCTCGAGGACCTCGCACCGCGCGACCGAAGCCGGCGCGACCTGCACAGTTGAACAGCCCGAACGAGCCCACCAGCGGGCTCCTACGGCCCCGAATTCCCCGAAATGTTGCCCCCGCGCCGCGCGATCTGATAGCGCCGCCCTGGTGCGCAGCAGCAAGAACCGCCGGATGGCCACGGGCCGGCGCAAGACGACCAGACGAACCGCGGGCCTGCGCGCGTGGCTCGGCCTGCAGACGTCCGGCCGCCCGGCGCTGCGGACGACGAAGAACCGGCGCATGACCGAGGAGCAGCGGCAGAAGGCCGCCAAGGCCTACGTCGACCCGGTCGAGCGGAAGACCCGCAACCGCACCGTCGCGCTCCTGATGCTGCTCGCGGTCGTCAACCTCTACGTGTTCGTCTGGCGCGAGGGCACCAGCGTGCTCGAGCTCGGGGCCCCGCGCGCCGCCGCGATCGTCGAGCACGACGAGCGCGGCCACGGCCCGCTGGGCGCCTTCGCCGAGACCCCCGAGTCGGCCTGCAGCGGCGACCCGGTGCGGATCTTCGAGGGCCTCCACGACCAGATCCACCAGGCCACGACGCTCGACAAGGGCCGCACGCTGCGCCTCGCGCTGCTCGAGCTCGGCGTCGCCGCGACCGAGATCGACGCCCTCGAGGCCGCGCTGCGCCCGACCATCGACCTCGGCCTGGTCGCCGGGACAGGTGCCCCGCTGCGCCTCGCCAGCGACCGCCGTGGCGCGATCCTCGCGCTGGAGATCGAGCAATCCGAGGGTCGGCTGCTGCAGGCCTGTCGCGGCGGCAACGGCATGACGGTGCGCGCGATCCAGCACCCGCCGGTCAGCGACGTCGTCGCGGTCCACCTCGAGCTCGGGTCCGACGCCGATCTCCGCGCCGCCGTCGTCGAGGCTGGCGAGCGACCCGAGCTCGCGGACAGGATCGCCGCCGCCCTCGCGTTCGAGGTCGACCTCGTCGCCGACGCCCGCCCGCGCGACCGCATCGACCTCGTCATCGAGCGCCGCTTCCTCGGCAAGCAGTTCCACCGCTACGGCAGCCTGCTGGCGGTCCGCTTCCGCGGCGAGGCCGGCCGCTTCGTCGCCTTCCGCTTCCAGACCGGCAACGGCCAGGCCGCCTACTTCGACGCCGAGGGCAAGCCGGTCCGCCGCACCCTGCTGCGCTCGCCGCTGGCCTTCCACGCGCTCCAGCCCGGCGCGCGGGCGATGATGCCGCCCTCCGTCGAGGTCGTGGCCGGCCGCTCCGGCGCGCTCTACCGCCGCCCCGAGGGCGCGCCCGTGGTCGCCCTCGGCGACGGCGTGGTCCGCAGCCTCGGCGAGCAAGGCGACGCCGGCCTCGTCCTCGAGCTCGCCCACGAGGACGGCACCGTGGCCCGCTACGCCCACCTCTCGCGGATCGTCGGCGACCTGCGCCCCGGCCAGCCGGTCCGCCAGGGCGATCTCGTCGCCCTCGCCGGCCACTCCGGCAAGACCGCCACCGACCGCGTCCGCCTCGAGCTGTGGCGCGAAGAGCACGGCGACGCCGCCGTCCTCGACCCGCTGCTCCTCGCCGCCGGCGGCGACCGCCGCCCCGCCGTGGTCGGTGCCCCGCTCAAGGGCACCACGCTCGAGCGCTTCAAGCTGGAGATCGCCCCGTGGCAGAAGGCCCTGCGCGAGACGCGGGGCTGACGAGCACCGACTGTCCGGCCGGCGCCGAACTGGTCCACTCGATTTTGTGAAACTGGGCCTTTCTCCTGGACCACCCCGCGCGCACGCTCGAGGCGCCAACGCGGAGTCGATATGCAGGATGTCCACGCAGGCGCGGCGAAGCCCGCGCAGATCATCGGGCGCAGCAGCTCGAACTTCACTCGAGTGCCGCTCATCTTTGCCCACGAGCTCGGCGTCCCGTTCGAGCTGGTGCCGGTCCACGACATGACCGTCGTCGATCCCGCGCTCTACGCCGGCAACCCGGCGCTGAAGCTGCCGACCTTGCGACGGGCCGGCTCGCTCGTCTTCGGCGCCGAGAACATCTGCCGGGCGCTCGCCGACGGCGCGGACGCGAAGCTGCGGATCGTGTGGCCCGAGCAGCTCCGCGCCGACGTCGCCCGCAACGCCCAGGAGCTCGTCTGGCACGGCATGGCCGCGCAGGTGCAGCTCGTCTTCGGCACGGTGGTCGCCAAGCTGCCGGCCGACAACCTCTACTTCACCAAGGCGCGACAAGGCTTCCAGGGCGCGCTCCGGTGGCTCGACGAGCACCTGGCGAGCGTCCTGGACGCGCTCCCTTCGCCGCGCGACCTGAGCCTGTTCGAGGTCACGCTGTTCTGCCTCGTCGAGCACCTCTCGTTCCGGAGCACGCTGCCCGCCGGGCCCTACCCCGCGCTCGTGCGCTTCGCCGAGGCGTTCGCGCGGCGCCCGTCGGCAGCGCGGACGCCCTATCGCTTCGACCCTCCTCCCGACGCATGAGCGTGGCGCCTCGCGGTGTCACATCCTCGCCGCGTCGAGCAGCATCCCCTTGAGCGTCTCGTACTCGCCCATCCGCGACAGGTCGTGCTCGGTCAGGTTGAACACGCCGACGGGCACGCCGTCGCGGTCGAGGATGATGACGTCGCGGTAGGTCACCTCCCACTGCCCCCACGCGTCGACCTTGCGGACGTCCTGGAGGAACGGGATGACGCGGCCGGCGACCATCTCGGGCACCCCGGACTCGTGGCCGCGCTCGTTGACGCCGAGCAGCGCGATCCCCAGGTCGGGGTCCTCGCCGTCGAGCTCCGCTTGCAGGTCGTTCAGGTAGCCGAACTGGCTACGGCAGTACCCTCAAGTCGCGTGCGCGAAGTACCAGCCCGACACCGACCCCGCGTAGTCGCTCGGCCCGCGCGCCTGCTCGTGCGTCGCCGAGTCGGGGTTCACGTCGACGAGCTTCCAGTCGGGCGCCGGCTCGCCCGAGCCGACGATGCCCGTCGTCCCGGAGCCCTCGGCGCAGCCCGCGAGCGCGAGCGCCCCGGCGAAGAGTAGTGATCGTGGGTTCACCGCCGCAGGGTAGCACCGATCGTCGCGCCTGCGCAGCCCCGATCGAGGCCGGCGGGCGGCCGCCGCCGAGTCGTCGCCCGCGTCCGCCCGCGCGTTCCTGGCCTATTGGTCATGTCCTTCACGACATGCCCTGAAAGACGTCCACTCACAGCCCGCTGCTCGGGTGCGTCGTGTGGCACGAGCCGGTGCACTGGGTGAACGACTCGGCCTGCCCGCCGACGTAGATGCTGCTCACCGGCCCGAACGCGGCGACGTGGCTCTGCGGGTAGCTCGTGTGGCACGACAGGCACGCCGACTTGCTGGTCCGCTGGATGCTCGCGGCGGTCAGGTGGCACGTGTCGCACTGCTTCACCTGGGCGTCGAAGCGGTTCGAGCGCGAGTGGATGAAGTGCACGCGCGAGTGGATCGGCGCGTCGTACTCGACCCCGAGCGGCGCGTGGCAGCCGTAGCAGGTGCCGCGGTTGGGGTTGCGGTGCAGCACCGCCGCGAGCGAGCCGCCCTCGCTGTGGCACGATTGACAGTTGCCGGTCTCGAGCGTCTTCGATGTCGGCGTCGCGGTGCCGACCTGGACCTCGATCGTGCGCGTGAACGCGAGGTCCTCGCCGTGGTAGACGCGGCGCGCCTTGGTCGTCAGGCGATACGTCCCGGGCGGGGCGTTCGCCGGCAGCTGCACCGAGAACGTGTCGCTGCCCGGCTCTGCCCAGCCGAGGTGCTGCGGATCGAAGGCCCCGCCGAACACGCCGTCGGTGGTCGGGAACACCTTCCACACGTCGAACAGCCCGTCCTGCTCGAGCGTGGCCACCTGCTGCACGTCCTCGCTCAAGATCTGGTCGAGCGGGACGATGCTGTGGATCGGCCGCACGTTCTGCGCCGGGCCCATGAAGTGGGCGATGAAGGTCCGCTCGCGGTGCTTGCGGCGCCAGTACACCCAGGTCGGATCGAAGAAGCCCTGGTAGTACTGGAAGCCCGCCTCGTTGTCGCCGAAGATCACGTCGTTGTAGCTCGGCAGCGAGCCCTCGGGGTGGAGGCGGTTGCCCTCGCCGTCGCGCAGCGTCACCCGGAACGTCAGCTCCTGGCCCGGCAGGAACCACCCGTCCGGCCCCGGCGGCGTCAGCACGTCGACGTCGATCTGGAACCCGTAGGCGTACTCCGGGTCCGTCTCCTGCTCGACCGGGATCACCCAGCGCTGCAGCGGGTTCGCGGTCCATCGCAGCTCGAGCGCCGCGGTCGCCGGGTGCAGCGCGAACGACGGCGTCTGCTTGAGCGCGTTGCGCAGCTCGACCACCGCCTCCTCCTCGAACCCCGTCGCCCCCGTGCAGTCGGTCGGCGTCGGGCAGCCGAGCGTCCGCTGGATCGCCCGCAGGCGGCGGACGAAGAAGTGGTCGCCCGGCTGGCGCTGCCCGTCGCTGCCGATCGACATCACGATCGGCGCCGCGATCGGGTGGCCGTCCTCGTCGAGCTGGCCGAGCAGCACGACGCTCGGCAGCGTCATCCACAGCGCGCCGGTGTAGAAGCGGCTGCGCGTGAACTTGCCCGCGGCGTCGGGCAGCTGCGCCGTCTCCTGCTCGACGAATTTCGTCCCCAGCCACAGCGCGTGGGCGAAGTCGCCGCTGAGATCGAGGCCCTTCACGCCCTCGTCGACCGCGCTCGTCACCACCGTGCTGATGTCGACCTGCTCGAGGAAGAACCGCGCCCCCGCGTGCAGCCGCAGCGGCGCCGAGGTCCCGTTCTTGAGGTCGATCGCCAGACCGATCGGCTCCGCGTCGTCGTCGTCGTCGTCCCACCGGACGCCGAACAGCTCCGGCGACCGCGCCGCCTCCGGCGCGTCACAACCCAGCGTCGCGGCGCCCACGAGCGCCGCGGCCCGCAACGTCTTGCCCGTCACCACGCTCCACCGTGCACGCTCCACCATGGTCCACCTCGATCATCGCCACGATAGGCGATGCTCGCCGCGCGGCGCCACTTCTGCCTGCGGAGAACGACGCGCGCTGCGGCGATGTGCCGCGTGGTTGCACCTCAACCCAGGTTGCGGATCGCGGCCTGCAACGCCGCCTCGAGCGTGCCGAACGCGCTCACTCCAGCCAGCGGCGCGTCGATGGCGACGAGCGTCGCCGACATCCGCGGCGAGATGCCCGACAGCAGACAGGCCGCGCCGAGCAGCCGCGCCGCGCTGACGATGCGCAGCAGGTTGGCCGCGGCCGCCTCGTCGAGCGCGTCGGCGCCGGTGAGGTCGAGGATCACGTGGCGCGCGTGCGTCTGGGAGATCCGGGCCAGCAGGCTCTCCGTCATGCGGGCCACGCGTTCGCCGTCGACGGGGCCGACGATCGGCAGCGCGACGATGCCGGGCCACACTTGCAGGATCGGCGTCGACAGCTCCGAGATCGCCTGCTCCTGGCGCTCGATCAGCTCGAGCTTGGCCCGCAGCTCGTCCTCGACGCGCTGGCGCTCCGTGATCTCGTCGCGCAGGCGGGCCTCGACGCGCTGGCGCTCGCGCACCTCGTCGCGCACGCGGGCGAGCGCCTCGCGCAGGTCCTCGCGCGTCGCCGCCTCGGTGTCGACGATCGCGGCCACTCGTGCGGCGTAGGTCTGCTCGGTCGGCGTCACCTCGAACTCGTCGAAGGCGTCGCCGCGGGCGGTGAAGCTGGTCTGCACGACCTGGCACGGGACCCCGAGGATCCGCTCGCTGTAGCCCGCGAGCTTGCCGGCGATCGACCACGTGCCCCAGTCGACCCCGAGAGCGCGCTGGTAGATGCCCTCCCAGCTCTGCGTGACGCGGAAGCGGATCCGCCGCGCCTCGCGGTCGAGCTCGATCAGCTCGAACTCGCCGAGGCCGACCGTGCGCATCGCCCGACCGACGAACGACAGGCCCTCCTCGACGGTCGGCATGCGCTGGATGATGTCGCGCCACTCGCCCTCGGTGCTCTCGCGGCCGGACCCCTCGAGGGCCAGGTTGAAGCGCTCGGTGCCGAGGATGCGCTGCAGGCCGCTCATGAAGCCCGCCATCGTCGACTCGGTCCACATCAACACGACCGGCTGGCCCCAACACAGCATCAGCCCGCGCTCGAAGTCCCACGAGAACTCGACGCCCTCCACCGTGATCGACGGGCTCTGCTGCTCTGCCATCGGTCGGGATGATAGGAGCCGCCGCGAGAGCCGCGCAAACTTTCTTTGCGGCGACGACAGCGCCGTCGCGATCCGACGCACGCCGACGTCCCCGCGATCCTGTAGGCCGGCGACGCACGCCGGCGGCGAAGCGGGCCTCGTGCGTGGCGACGCGAGCGGCCGCTCGCGCACAGGCTCGCCACCTCCGCGCCGCAGACGGTGAGCGCAGGTCGTACGAATCCCGCATGGTGTGCTCCCGGACCCGCGCGAGGACCCCTCCAGGCACCCGGCTCCAGGGCCAGGAATACGCCGTTCGCGCCGCCGGGCAGCGACCTGCACGATCGGGCATGCCACCGGAGACATGTTCTTATAGACATGTCTCCGGAGTCACCTCGCCTCACAGCATCGCCACGTCGATCAGCATGCCCTTGAGGGCCTCGTACTCGCCCATCATCGACAGGTCGTGCTCGGTCAGGTTGAACACGCCGACGGGCACGCCGTCGCGGTCGAGGATGATGACGTCGCGGTAGACCACCTCCCACTGCGTCCACGCGTCGACCTCGGCGACGTCCTGGAGGAGCGGGATGAAGCGGCCCGCGGCCATCTGCGGCACCCCGGTCTCGAGGCCGGCGCCGTTGACGCCGAGCAGCTCGATCCCCAGGTCGGGGAACTCGCCGTTGAGCTCCATCTGCAGGTCGTTCAGGTAGCCGAACTGGCTACGGCAGTAGCCTCACGTCGCGTGCGCGAAGTACCAGCCGGACACCGACCCGGCGTAGTCGCTCCGGCCCCGCTCCTGCTCGTACGTCGCCGAGTTCGGGTTCACGTCGACGAGCTTCCAGTCGGGCGCCGGCCCGACCGGCGCGCCGGTCGTGTCGCCGGTCGTGTCGCCGGTCGAGCCGGTCGTGGCGGTCGCCACCGGTCCGGTGGTCGGCTCGTCGCCGGTGCTGGTCGTCGGGACAGGTCCCGAAGTCCCTGTCGTGGGGGACATCGTCGTCGTCGTCCCGGTCGAGGTGGTCGCGTCGGTCTCGGAGGCGCCGTCGCCGGTCGAGCTGGTCTGCCCGCCCGAGCTGGTGGCGCTCGTGTCCGAGCCGCCGTCGGGGCAGCCGGCGAGCGCGAGCGCCCATGCGAAGAGTGGTGGTCGTCGGTTCACCCCCCCACGCTACCACCGTTCGTCACGCCGGCGGCTCGGTCTTCCCGTGCTGCCGCAGCGGCCGTCCGGCCATCACCTGCGCGTAGGCGTCCACCCAGTCGGGCCACTCGGTCCCGGCCAGGCGGTCCATGAAGGTCGAGCCGAACCCGAAGTGCCTCGTGAACCGCGCGTGGTGGAGCGCGTGGAACGTGTACGGGTGCGCCAGCCACACCGCGGGGCTGCGGGTCAAGGACGGCGGCCCGAGCTCGACGTTGGTGTGGCCGATGATGTTGCCGAACACGTTGTAGAACAGGTACACGAAGTACCCGATCAGGCTGACCGGAGCGACATGCCCCAAGAGCCAGGGCACGCCGACGTAGCCGAGCGCCCACCCGAGCGCCTCCACCGTCGACACCGACTGCGCGCTCCACGGCGTCGTCACCCGCGACTGGTGGTGCAGCCGGTGGAACCGCATCAGCGGCCGCGTGTGCAGCAGCCGGTGCAGCCCGTAGAAGTAGACGTCGAACACCACGCTGCACACGAAGAAGCTGGCGATCCCCCACCCCAGCGTGTCGGGCCCCCACGTGATCCACCCGCCCTGCAGCGCCAGCGCCAGCGCTGCCGGGATCACCAGGCAGAAGCGGAGGTTGGCCCGCTGCTCGCGCGCCACCTGTCCTTCGGGCAAGGCGTCGCCCTGGATCGGCCGCGCCTCGGGCGAGCGCTCGGCCGCGCGACCGATCGCCGCCGCCACGACCGTGAGCCCGACGTGCGCGAATACCAGCACCACGAACCAGTCGAGGAATTTCCCGAGGTCGAACACCCGGCCATTGTCGCACCGCCCGGGTCGCCGGGCCGCCTGCGACCGCGTGACCTCGGCCCGCACACGCGGACCGAAGTCAGTACCCGTCCGGGATCTTGCCGTTCAGGAAGTGAATCGTGTTCGGCTCGCGCCGGCGCGACCACAGCGCCTCGACCGGGCTGTCGGCTGTCCCTCGGGACAGCCCCTCCTGCGCCGACCAGCCGGGCGTCTCGCCGGCGCGCAGGCTGTGCAGCCCGCTCTGCCAGACGCCGATGATGTACGTGTGCCCCGCGGCCCGCCCGCCGAAGAAGTCGGTGAAGCGGCGCGCGAATTCTTGCCCGCGCACCGCCCCGAACGCCTCGCAGGTGCGAAACCACCACAGGTGGTCGGGCACCATCCGCTCGCGGATCGCCGCGAGCTTGCGGTGCAGCGGGTGCCCCGGGCGCAGCGCCTCGGCCGTCAGCCCCTTGCGGTCGACGAACAGCTCGCCCCAGTGCCCGTGGCCCCAGTACTGGATCTCCGCGATCTCGCGGTCGGGGTGCGTCGTCGCCAGCCAGTCGAGCCCGTCCTCCCAGCACGTCACCCCGAGCGACGCGTCGAAGCGCGACAGCCCGCGGTACAGGTGCGAGCCGGCCCACCACGCGTGCGACAGCCCCGGCCGCAGGCGCTTGCCGGTGCACGTGCGGTCGAAGAGCATCAGGCGCAGCGGGGCCGAGCGCATGGCGACAGTCTAGTGCCGCGACCGGGGCATTTCGACCCTCCCTCGCTTGTTCTTCGCCACGCTGGCTGCGTTGCTCGTCGGCACTGGCCCTAACGGCGGCCGAACCGACCGACCACGCCGAGGCTGCCGGGGCCGGGCTGGAGCTGCAGCGACAGGCTCCCGCGCCGCTGCTTGCCCAGCCGGAGGTCGCGCGCGCCGAGCACCAGCAGCGGCACGCCCGCGGCCACGCCGACGGCCGCCAGCACCCCCCCGATTGCGAGCATGCGAGTACCCTCGACGTCGAGCGCGCGCAGCGGCGACAGGTCGACCGGCAGGTCGGCCGCGAGCACCGGCGCGATCGTCTCGTCGAAGCTGCGCCGGGAGGTCGCCCCGCCGAGCGCGAGCCCGCCGCCGAGCGCGCCCACGACCAGCATCGCGCCGCCCGCGATCAGCTCGCGGCGGCCGCGGCGGATCTGGCGGTCCGCCGCCCGGCGGTCGGCGCGGGCCCGCCGGATCTCCGCCCGGCGCTCCGCCACCGACTGCTGCAGCCCCTCCGCGTCGGCGTGGACCAGCGCGACCTCGCCCGCGCCGATCCGCGGCACCGGCGGCGCGTCGGCCAGCGCCACCGCCTCGCGCGCGTGGAACTCCACGCGATCGAGGCTGGCGGGCGACGTCTGTACTTTGAGCCATGTCTTCGCGGCCATGATATGAATCCGCGGATCCTGGGTGTCCCACGCCTGACCGCTGAGCCAGCGCGCGCACGTCTCGACGCCCTGGATCGCCTCGACCTCCGCGGCGCGGGACGCCAGCGCCTCGCGCTCGGCCGCCGCCTGGGCCAGCGGATCGACCGCGGGCGCGGCCCTGGCCTGGCCGCGCGCCTCCGCGGCCCGCCGCGACTTCGGCGTGGCCGACGCCTGCAGCGGAGCGAGGCTCAGCGCGGCGCACACGAGCGTGCACACGGAGCGGCGATGCGTGACGGACATGCGATCCTCCTGGCGAGCACCTGAAATTCAGGATGACGTGACCGCATGCGCCGACAATGTGCCGTGCGCCCGGCTGTGCGTGCCCCCACCAGCGCGGCGCGCACGTCCCCGATGGACAGGCGGACGCGCTCGCGGTCATCCTGCCGACATCCCCCCATGCCGACGCGCCGCGCCCTTCGAACCTCGCCGCTCTCTCTCCTCGCGCTCGCCTGCGTCGTCGCCTGCGGCGGCGGCGGCTCCGGCAGCGACAGCGACGGCGACAGCGACGGCGACACCGACACGACCACTGCCGGCGCCACCGACACGACCGCCGCGCCGACCACCAGCGGCACCACCGCCTGGGAGGAAGAGTCGGAGAGCGAGCCCGAGCAGCCGGTCACCGTCGAGTGGTCCGAGCTCGAGCTCCGCCTCGTGCGCGGCGGCGACGTCCTGCTGCGCTTCCCCGCCGACGGCTTCCAGCTCGGCGTCGTCGCGGCGCTCGACGACGCCTCGTCCTACGACCCGTTCTTCCTCGCCCCCGACCAGTGGCTCACCGTCACCGCCGCCGAGGCGCTCGGGGGCGCCGCCGCGGTCGACGTGCGCCTGTCCTTCGGGACAGACGTCCACGCCCGCCTGACCGTCACCGAGGCCGCGCCCGGGCGCTTCCACGCCAGCCTCGTCCCCGAGCCCGGCGGACCGGTCCTCGCGTACATGCGCCTGCGCCCGATCGTCGACGCCGGCGAGGGCTTCTACGGCCTCGGCGAGCACTTCGACGCCGCCGAGCACCGCGGCCGCGTGCGCGCCATGCAGCTCGAGTACGACCCGCAGATCGAGAGCCAGTACAACGAGGCCCACGTGCCGGTCCCGTTCATCACCGGCACCCGCGGCTGGGGCCTGTTCGTCGAGGACCCGCACGCGGCCGTGTTCGACGTCGCCGCCGCCGCCCCCGACCGCGTCGAGGCCACCTTCGGCACCGGCCCCGACACCGGCGCGGGCCTCGTCTTCCACCTCTACGCCGCCAACCACCCGCTCGACGTCACCCGGCACTACTACGCCACCACCGGCGCGCCGAAGCTGCCGGCCCCGTGGGCGCTGGGCCCGTGGATCTGGCGCGACGAGAACGACGACCAGGCCCAGGTCGAGAGCGACATCGCCACGATCCGCGAGCTCGACCTGGCGACCTCGGCGATCTGGATCGACCGCCCGTACCAGAGCGCCGTCGGCGTGTTCGACTGGAACCCGACCCAGTTCCCCGACCCGCAGGCCATGATCGCCAAGATCCACGACCTCGGCCTGCGCCTCGCGTTGTGGCACGTGCCCTACGTCGACGACGACCCGGCCGCCGCCGAGATGCGCGCCGAGGCCGAGGCCGGCGAGTTCTTCCCGCTCGAGGTCGGCCTCATCACCTCCCAGTGGGGCGAGCCGCTCGACCTCACCAACCCCGCCGCGTTCGAATGGTGGCAGGACCACATCCGCGAATACACCGACAACGGCGTCGACGGCTTCAAGCTCGACTACGCCGAGGACATCGTCGTCGGCCTCGGCGGCGCGCGCACCGTGTGGCAATTCGCCGACGGCAGCAGCGAGCGGACCATGCACAAGCTCTATCAATTGCTGTACCATCGCGCCTACGCCGAGCTGCTGCCGGAGTCGGGCGGCTTCCTGCTGTGCCGCGCCGGCACCTACGGCGATCAGCAGAACGTCAGCGTGATCTGGCCCGGCGACCTCGACGCCAACATGGCCGCGCACCGCGAGCCGGTCGACGACGACGGCGAATCGTACATCTCCGTCGGCGGGCTGCCGGCCGCGCTCACCGCCTCGCTCGGCCTCGGGCCCAGCGGCTTCCCGTTCTTCGCCTCCGACACCGGCGGCTACCGCCACGCCCCGCCCGACCGCGAGACCTTCGTGCGGTGGTTCGAGTACACCGCGCTCACCCCCGTGATGCAGGTCGGCACCGGCTCGTCCGACGTGCCGTGGGAGTTCACGCCCGAGAACGGCCTCGACGACGAGAGCCTGGCCTGGTACCGCCAATACGCGCGGCTCCACCTGCGCCTTTTCCCGTACGTATGGACCCACGCGCAATTGCTGGCCGGCACCGGTCGTCCGCTGCAGCGCCCGCTCGGCCTCGCCTACCCCGAGCTCGGCGTCCACCCGTCGGACACCTACCTGCTCGGCCGCGACCTGCTGGTCGCGCCGGTGGTCGCGCGCGGGGCCACCTCGCGCAAGCTGTCCCTTCCGCCAGGTGCCTGGCTCGACTGGTGGACCGGCGAGGTCCTGCAGGGCGACCGCGACGTCACCGTCGACGCCCCGCTCGGCACCCTGCCGCTGTTCCTGCGCGTCGGCGGCATCGTGCCGCTGCTGCGCCCGACGATCGACACCCTCGCCCCGACCACCGCCGCCGACGTCGACTCGTTCGCCGGCGACCCCGGCCTGCTGTACGCCCGCGTCGCCCCCGGCCCGGTCGGCACCCGCTTCGACCTGTACGACGGGACAGCCCTCAAGCAGCGCCTCGGCGCCGGCTCGCTGCGCCTCGAGGTCGCCCCCGGCGAGGTGTTCACCGCCGGCGTCGACGTCGAGGTCGTCGCCATGCCCCCCGTCGCCGCCGTCACCGTCGACGACGCCCCGCTGAGCCAGCGCGCCGACGCGGCCGCCCTCGACGCCGCGAACGACGGCTGGTTCTACGCCGCGGACCTCGGCGGCACCCTGCGCGTCAAGCTCGGCCCCGGCGCCCACCTCGCGCGCGCCACCCTCGTGGACTAGCGCCGCCCCCGGGGCATCCCGCATCGGGCCGCCGATCCGGCACAGGAGCGGCGGTTGGACGGCGTTTCGAACAACATGTAACCGATTGTTGACGTTTCTCCCGCCATATGTAACCTTCCCTTTACGCATGACGTGCACCACCTCCGCCGCCACGCTCGACGCCGTGTTCTTCGCGCTGTCCGACGGCACCCGGCGCGGCCTGCTCGAGCGCCTGCGCGGCGTCGAGGAGAACGCGGGGACGCTGGCGCGAGGCTTCGCGGTGACCCGCCCCGCGGTCTCGCGGCACCTCCGGATCCTCCGCGAGGCGGAGCTCGTCGTCGAACGCAAGCGCGGGCGAGAGCGCGTCTACACCCTCGCGCCCGAGCGGCTCGCCGTCGCCACCGAGTGGCTCGACACGTACCGCGTGTTCTGGTCGGCACGACTGCGCGACCTCAAGACCCTCGTCGAATCCCTGCCCCCCGACGTCTCCCCCGAACCCGCGCGCCCCCCCGCGCGGACGCGCCGACCCTGGAGCACCCGATGACCGAGACCCCCCCAGTCCTTGAACACCGCGCCAGCTTTCCCCTGCCAGCCGCCCCCGAGCGGGCGTTTCGCGCCCTCGTCGAACCGGCAGCGCTGTCGCGCTGGTTCGCCGAACACGTGCGCGTCGAGCCCCGCGTCGGCGGCGCGTTCGCATTCCACGGCAGAGCCGCGTTCGCCACCCCGAGCGCGGGCGAGGCGACGCAGCGGCTCGTCGCCTTCGAACCTGGCGCCTCGCTGGCGTTTCAGTGGACGATCCACGGCGTCGACACCGAGGTGCGCTGGACCGTCACGCCCGGCGAGACCGCCGAGACCTGCCGCCTCGAGGTCGTCCATACCGTCCGCGGCGCGCTGCCGTTCAAGCGGCCCCGTCACGTCCTCGACGATCTGTGGCGCATGACCGCCGGCAACCTCATGGACCACCTGGCCGCCCGCGCCGACGTCGTGCTGCCCGACTTCATCAGCGACCGGCCCGAGGTGCGCGTGTCGATCGACATCGACGCGCCGCCGGCCCGGGTGTTCCGCGCGCTCCTCGACCCGGCGCTGATGAACCGCTGGCTCGGCGGGGCGGCGCAGGTCGACCTCGAGCGCCGCCAGTACTCCTACGGCTGGAGCTACGACGTCGAGGGCCGCAGCGTCGCGGGCGGTCCCACCAGGATCCTCGAGCTGGTGGAGAACGAGCGGCTCGTCACCGACTGGCCCGACTGGCGCGGCGAGCCGGACCAGCCGACCACCCGCGTCACCTGGTTGCTCGAGCCGTTGCGCGACGGCGCCGCCACGCGCGTCACGATCGTCCACGACGGCTTCGGTTCGATGGTCGATCGCAGCGACTACCAGCAGGGCTGGCTCGGGTTCGCCGAGCAGCTGCGTGAGGTCGTCACCTGACGCCCGCTCCACCCGGCGACGGCCCGTGATCGGGACTCGCCCGACTCCGCGCCGGCGCGGAGGGCAGCGCCCCGGCGAGATCGACGGCAGCGTCGATTACAAACGTATTTCATGCCACCGGGCCGCGGGCCTCCCGACGGGCGTTCGTCCTCGCGCGCTCCTCGCAAAGCGGCTCCGGAGCAGAGCCGGCGACGATGCTCGCACCGAACGGCCCGCCAGTCGGCAGAGCCGGAGGTCGGTGTTCGGCACCGGTGCATCGAGCGGCCCGCGCGACGGCGCCCTTGAGGCGACTTTCAGCCGCGTGCTAAAGCCGCGGCATGAAACATTCCGGCTCGTGGTTATCGACAGGGACGGTCCTGCTCCTATGTGCATGTCCCAATGAGCAGGTCATGGAGACGGCCACGGCGACGGACCCGTCGACCGGCGTCCATTCGACCTCGACCGCGCCCGCGGCGACCGAGGAGGTCCCGGGCAGCGCGACCGACCCATCCATGCCGACGACGACGAGTTCAGCGACCTCGCCCGTCGATCCGACCGAGGACATCGACACCGGCGCGACCCACACCAGCGGCGACACGACGACGACCACCACCACCACGGCGACGAGCACGACGAGCACCAGCGACGACTCGACGACGACCACCACCGGCGCCGGGACGAGCACCTCCTCGACCGGCGACGACTCGACCACCGGCGACACCACGACGACCTCCGGGACCACCGAGCCGGGCACGACCACCACCACCACCACCGACTCGACGACCGGCGACAGCTCGTCGAGCACCACCACCGGCGTGGTGGAGATGTGCATGGATGGCCAGGAGATCGAGTGCTACGAGGGCCCGCCCGGCACCGCCGACGTGGGCATCTGTCAGTCCGGCTATCGCGTCTGCACGTTCGACAACGTCTTCAGCGACAAGTGTTACACGCAGCAACTGCCGGCCGCGGAGCAGTGCAACGGGCTCGACGAGGACTGCGACGGCGCAGCCGAGCAGATGTACGGCCCCAAGGTCAAGGTCGGCACCGGCAAGTTCCCACGGCTCGTCGCCCGCGGCGATCACTTCGTCGCCGCCTGGGTCGATCCGTTCAACAAGATCATCCTCCAGCGCCTCACCACCACGGGCGCCCCGATCGGCGCCGCGGTGCCGCTCATCATCAACGGCGCGATCCACGACCTCGACCTCGCCTCCTACGCCGGCGGCCTGGCGCTCGGGTGGGTCCGCACCGACGTCGTGTACGACGGCCCGGTCTCGTTCGTCCGCACCTTCGACGACGAACTGGCGCCGCTCTCGGCGGAGCAACGCCTCGGCACCGCCATCGTCACCGGCGTCGACGAGACCAACCTCGAGCTCGAGGGCGTGGGCGGCGGCAGCAGCTCCTACCTCGCCCTGGAGGTCAAGCAGGAGGGCTTCAACACCGTCGTGCGCTACGCGTTCCTGCCGCAGAACGGCGAGCACGCGACCATGACCGTGCTCGAGACCAACGTCGGCGGCGGCTCGCCGGAGCTCACCTGGCCGATATTGGCCCCGACCGACTACGGGGTCGTCGGGATCTACCACGGGACCTTCCAGGGCGGCAGGATGCGCGGCTGGGGCCCGGCCGGCAACGTGCTGTGGAGCGTACAGCTCCCTGCCGGACGCGCGGCCCACGTCGCGTACACCGGCGACGACCTCACGGCCATCGTCGGCGTGAGCAACTGGATCGGGGCCCGATACTCGGCCAGCGACGGCACGGAGCTGGCCGTCCTGCCCAAGGTCTCCGGTCTGTACGCCGGCCAGGCCGCGGTGCAGCTGTCCGGGGTGTACGCCAACGGCAACCACCACGTCTACGGCTGCATGACCACCTCGTTCACGCACTCGCGCTTCACCAAGCCGGGCGCGTTCGTCCCTTACGAGGCGGCCCAGGCCGCCTTCGGCGCCTGCACGCCCAACCAGGCGGAGGTGGCCGCGGCTGCGGTGAACGGCTCGATCGGCGTGCTCCAGGTGAGCGGCCTCGATCTGTTCTTCCACCCGCAGCTCTGTCCGTGACGCGCCCGACCCCGCCGCCGGGGCGCCGATCACCTCGCGCACGTCGCTCGTGTGCGGCGAATCGGGGCCCCGGCCGCCGGCGTGGCGCCGAATGTGATGCGTCGTGCTATGATCATAGCTTCACCTCTCGTGCTTGAGTCGACCGGCGCGTGGTTGTAGCATCGTGCGATGCGAACATCGTCCATGGTAGCCCCCGTCGGACTCGGCGTTTGGCCGGGTCTGGCGCTCGTCCTCGTTATTCCCGCCTGCCCCGCGGATACGGCCGTCACCGCCAGCGACACCGATCCATCGAGCTCGTCCGCCGCGACGACGGTCGACGACTCGACGAGCCAAGCGGCGGCGACGGAGCCGACGTCGACCACCGCCCCGACCACGTCGATCGGGCCCACCACGGCGACGACCGCCGATACGACCGGCACCACCGATATCGATCCGACCGCGACCGACCCGACCGCGACCGACCCGACCGCGACCGACCCGACCGCGACCGACGCCACCGACACGACCGACACCACCGCGACGGATACGACCGACACCACCGCGACCGACACCACCACCAGCACCGGCGGCGACCCGGTGTGCGGCAACGGGGTGCTCGAGGTCGGCGAGGCCTGCGACGCCGGCGCGGACAACGGGCCCGGGAAGGCCTGCAAGGCCGACTGTGAGATCAACGTCTGCGGCGACGGCGACCTCGGGCCCGGCGAGGCCTGCGACGACGGCAACCTCGTCGACGGCGACGGCTGCAACGACCAGTGCGCCCTCCCGCAGTGCGGCGACGCCAAGCTCGACCCCGGCGAGGAGTGCGACGACGGCAAGGACGGCGACAACACCGACGCGTGCACGGACGCCTGTCTGCTCCCGGTGTGCGGCGACGCGTTCGTGCAGGCCGGCGAGGGCTGCGATCTCGGGCCCGCGAACAGCGACAACGGCGCGTGCACGAGCGCCTGCCAGCCCGCCGAGTGCGGCGACGGCCTGGTGTGGAGCGGCATGGAGGACTGCGACGACGCCAACGACGTCGACGACGACGCCTGCACCAACACCTGCGAGCTGCCGCCCGAGAAGGACTGCGGCGGCGCGTTCCAGCCCGGGCAGTACTGCTTCGCCACGCCGGGCGCGCAGCTCCTCGCCTCCGAGCCGTCGCAGGTGATCGTCGAGGACTTCAACGGCGACGGCCACCTCGACATCATCGCCGCCGAGCCGAACCCGAAGAAGATCCACGTCCGACTCGGCGACGGCGCCGGCGGCTTCGATGCGGGCACCGGCTTCTCCGTGCCCGACAACCTGCCCCGCGGCCTGACGAGCGCCGACATCGACGGCGACGGTGACCTCGACGTCCTCGTGCGGTCGAACGCCGGCGTCACGGTGCTCGTCAACAACGGCGCCGGCAAGTTCATTAACGGCGGCCCGGCCCTGGCCGCCTCCGCCGCGCCGCAGGCGCTCGTCGCCGCCGACATCGACGGCGACGGCGACCCCGACTTCGCCACCGCCGACGGCACGAGCCACAACGTCTCGGTCCGCTGGGGCGCGGCAGGCACGACCTTCTCGGCCGCCAAGACGCTGCGCGCCGGGCTCGAGGTGAGCGACATCGTCGCCGCCGACCTCGAGGGCGACGGCCAGATCGACCTCGTCGCGCTCAACAAGAAGTCCGGCAACGTCAGCGTGTTCAAGAACCTCGGCGACCGCAACTTCGCCCGCCAGCGGACCTACCGCGTCCCGCTCGACTCGACCTGGATGCGCGTCGCCGACATCGACGGCGACGACCACCTCGACCTGCTGGTCCTCGACCCCGCCGCGCGAAGCGTGTACGTGCGCCCCGGCGACGGCGCCGGCGGGTTCCTGGACGCGCCGTACCACGTGCGCCTCGGCGCGCTGCCGAGCAGCATGGAGCTGGTCGACATCGACCACGACGGCAATCTCGACCTCCTCGGCGTCTACTGGGAGTTCGGCAAGAGCTTCCTGCTCACCGCCACCGGCGACGGAGCCGGCCAGTTCTCGGGCGTCGTGCTGCAGCAGAACGCCTCGCTCGCCGACGACGTCGCCGCGGGCGACCTCGACGGCGACGGCCGGCGCGACCTGGTGGTCACGCTGCCGACGTCGCAGACGATCGAGGTGCGCTGGAGCGACGCGAACTTCGACAGCGACGTGTGCAAGGGGCTCTGCCAGGCGGCGGTGTGCGGCGACGGGTTCGTGTCGCCGCAGGTCGAGGATTGCGACGACGGCGACGACGACGACACCAACGGCTGTCGCAACGACTGCACGCGCCCGCCGCTGACCGGCTGCGGCAACCTCGTCGCCGAGCCGGGCGAGGTCTGCTTCGAGGCGATCGACCTGCCGCACTCGCACGGTTACACCGTCTACGGCTACTCGCTCGCCACCGGCGACCTCGACAACGACGGCCTGTCGGACCTGTTCGTCGCGTTCTCCGATCAGGTCGCCGGCCAGATCGACTTCTTCGGCTACGGCGAGGCCTACGAGACCTGGCTCGGGACCGGCGAGGGCGGGTACCAGCCGGCCGCCAAGCAGCGACTGCTGTCCTCGTGCACGCTGGACCCGCGCCGCGCCGTGATGTCCGACTACACCAAGGACGGCAAGCTGGACGTCATGCTCACCTGCTACCCCAAGCCCGGCCTCGCCAACTCCCAATTCCGCGTCCTCGTGTACCCCGGCAACGGCGACGGCACGCTCGGCGTCAGCAGCTACAACGCCGCGTGGAACGGGGTCGGCGACGCCCGCTTTCACGACATGGACGGCGACGGCGACCTCGACGTCGTGACGGTCCCGAGCCAGGGCGGCGACGTGACGTCCGTGTTCGTCGGCTTCAACCGCGGCGTCGGCGTGTGGGGCGACCTCGTCGCCCAGGGCGCTCCGCAGCACTACCCGTACCAGTACATCGATTACTACAACGGCGGCGTCCGCATCGGCGACTTGAACAATGACGGCGCGCCGGACGTGATGATGGGCTCGCTCCCGAACTTCAGCCTGCTCGGCACCGGCGGCGGCAAGCTGTCGAACATGGCGATCCCGGTGCCCATTCAGGGCGCCAGCGTCCTCGGCGACTTCACCGGCGACGGCGTCCTCGACGTCGCGTACGTCGGAGTCTTCACCCAGAACGACCCGGTGTACCTCTACGTCGGCGACGGGTTCGGGCTGTTCGGCGAGTTCGCCCCCTCGCTCAAGACGAACCTCGGCACCGTCTCCGGCGAGACGTTCACCGAGGCGGCCGACTTCGACGCCGACGGCCACCTCGACCTCGTGTTCGCGTCCCAGGGCACCAAGTGGACCACCGTGCGCGGCGACGGCTCCCCGGCGTTCAAGGACTACAAGAACCACGGGGTCGCCCTCGGCGCCTACAGCCTCGAGGTGCGCGAGGTGACCGGCGACGGCCGCCCCGACGTGTGGCTCGGCGGTCAGAACAAGACGGCGCTGATGCGCTCGCGCCCGTGATGCGACATGTCCTCCGGGACATGAGGGGCAGCCGCGCCGGCGCGGCTGCCCCCATGCGCGCACCTGCTGCGACGGACGCCGCCGGCGTAGCACCTGTCCTTCAGGCCAGATTCAGCGCGCCACCGTCCCGCGCACGCGGTCCCACAGCGTGCTGGTGACCCCGAGGTTCTCGCGCTGCATCCGGCGCGGATCGTGGTGACGCGCATGGTGGCGCGCCAGCGTCTCGATCCCCGGCAGCCGGCGCAACGGGTGCGTCGGCCGCAGGTGGTAGATCAAGTGCATCGCCTCGTAGACCATGACGTACACCATCGACGTCGCCAGCACGAGGCGCCCGACGTCGCCGCCGAAGAGCAGCCCCGACAGCGACGCGATCGGCGTCAGCGCCGCCGCCAGGGCCGGCAGCGCCCACCACGGGAACAGGATCGAGCGGAAGTCGCGGGCCGAGCCGATCTGCATCGCGCCCTCGACGTAGATCGCGTGATGCGACAGCGTGTGCTTGTCGTAGAGCAACTGCAGCGGCGGCACCCGCCGGTGCAGCAGGTCGCGGTGGAACCGCCACTCGCACGCGATCGCCACCAGCCACATGACGGGCACCGCGAGCATGTCCGAGAGCGCAGGTCCTTCGAGACAGGCGATGCAGCCCGCCGTCACCGCCCCGCCGACCACGAACGGCGTCGCCAGGTGGCGCCACGGTCGATACGAACGCGGCAGTTCGGCGTGGTAGCGCGCCCGCGCGGCCACCACGTGCGGCGGCAGCCCACCGTGGTCGAGCTCGATGGCTCCGCCATCACACCGACGCTAGCGGTCAGCGGACCTGCTGCCAAGTACCCCCGGGTGGACTTCGGGCTTTGCGCAGCCCATCAAGAATCCATCATGGAAACGCGCCCGGACCGACGTTCGCACCGAGCCCGGTTCACAGCGTCCAGGAGCGCGTGCCGGCGATCACCCGCGCATATAGACGCACCCGCGTCCACCGTGCGCCAGTGGCCCTTCTCATGGAGGTCGCAGAGCCGCCTCCCGTCGGTGACGCGCTCAAGTTGCACCGCCCCGGGACCGGGTCCATTACCGGGGCGTGCTACCGATCCTTCACATCCACGCAGGTGATTGTGCCGCCGGGTTTGCCCGCGAGGTCGGGCTCGACGGTGAAGTCCTCGGCTGGCGTGACAGCGCCGCGGTCGGCCCTTGCTCGCGCGAGCGCGGCCGGCACGTGTTCCTCCGCATGGCCTTCTGGCAGGCCGACCTGGCGGAGATCCAGCGCGCCGAGGAGCTGCCGACCGACTGCGAGCGGGTGTTGTGGTTCGGCCCCGACCCTTGGGAGCAGCTGCAGCTCGTCGAGCTGCTCGCGTACATGTCCGATGGGCCATGCTCGATCGTCCCGCTGTCGCGCGCCGTCACCGAGCTGACCCCGAGCGAGCTGCACGCGGCGTTCGCCGCCCGCCGCAACGCCGAGTCGCTGCGCTTCTTCGCCGCCGCGCTGTGGTTCGACTTCTGCGACAACGACCCGGCCGGAATCGCCCTCCGCCTGCGTCGCGCCGCCAACGACCAGCGCCTGCCGCACCTCGGCTCCGCCATCCGCCGCGTCCTCCAGGACCGCAACGAACACCGCACCGAGCGCGAGGTCGAGAGCCTGGTCCGCTCGGGCGTGTCCGACCTCCCGGCCCTGCTCGAGGCCCTGCGCGCGCGCGAGCTGCCGGCCCACGGCGCGTGGTACGGCGACGTGATCGTCGGCCGCCTGCGCGACGCCTGCACCACGCGCATGCAGGCGGCCAACGACCTGCTCAGCGCAGCTTCATCGCCGCCTTGAACACCAGCCCGCGATCCTCGGCGTACATCTCGTAGCCCGAGGGCCCGAACATCTTGTAGATGTCGAGCGCCGCCGTCAGTTCGGACTGCCCCGCCATGCCCATCAGCGGCTGCAGCTGCTCCATCATCTTGCCGAGGTCATAGGCGAACAGCGCGAGCGGCGGGTCCTTCACCTCCGGCGCCGCCAGCAGCTCGCCGACCTTCGCCTCCGAGCCCGGCCCGATCGCCACGACGATGCCGGCCCCGGCCTTCGCCCCGTAGGCGATGCCGTTGACGAACGGCACCGTGCCGTCGGGCAGCGTCTTGACCGTACCGTCGTCGCTGAACTCGTACGCCGCGATCGCCGGCGTCTCGGCGCGGATCGCCTCGTAGACCGCCTTCGGGTCGGCGGCCGCCAGCACCGCGTGGGCCGTGATCGACGACGGCAAGAAGCCCGCCATCTTGATGTCGGTGAGGACCAGGCTGCCGCCGCGCAGGCCGGGCACCCACTTCGGGATCGCCGACGTGTCCTGCCCGATCTTCGTCGCCGCCTGGTTGAGCTCGGCCAGCTCCGGGCACTGATACGGCGACTGCGACACCTCTTTGCCCTTGCGCAGCACCAGCTCGATCGCCTTGCCGACGTCGGCGCCCGCGCCCATGGCGAAGATCACCTGCTCGCGCAGCTCCTGGCTCAGGCCCGGCACCGACGCGCGCAACGACTTGAGGTCCTGGGCGATGTCGGACCGCAGCTCGACGCCGAACACCATCTCGAAGCCCTCGGCGCTCATCGACTCGCTGCCGAACACGATCATCGGCGCGATCGCGACGAGCCCGCGGATCTCGTCCTTGCACACCTGAGTGATCTGCGGCCAGCGCTCGACGACCCGCGGGTTCACGGCGGTCAGCACCTCCTTGTTGAGCGGGTCGCCCTCGCCGAGGAGCGCCTCGGCGATGACCCGCACGTCGACGAAGCCGGCGTTGAAGCGGCCGAGCTGCCACTTCGCCAGCAGGTCGCGCAGCTTCTGCGAGTCGGCCAGCGACCGCTCCGGCTTCGTCTTGCCGAACAGGATCTCGAACACCTTGTCGGCCATCGCCGTCGGCGCGATGCCCATGACGAGCTCGTTGCTGACGACCGCCGCCGCCAGCTTGACCCCGGCGAACTCACCGCACCAGTAGTCGGCGTCGCCGAGCTTGCAGGTCGGGATCGTGACAGCGCCGTTCTGCTGCACGCGGCCCAGCAGGTCGCGCAGCGCCTGCGGATCTTTCAACGACCACCGCATCGCCGGCAGCCCGCCGATGCCGTAGAACGCGGCCCGTCCGTCGATATCGATGCCGGTGCGGTCGAGCCCGCCGTCCTTCACGATCGCCTTGAATTCGCTGAAGAGCGCGCGGATGAGCGGCGCCCACTCGCCCTCGAGCGGGATCTCCTTCTCGATCGTCGGCGACACCTTGTCGATCAGCGGCGACAGCTGCTTGTACATCTTCTCGACCATCGGCCGCATCGAGCCGCCGAAGCTGATGTACGCATACGGTGTGTCGGCCGGGATGTTGCTCAGCAGCTCGCGCACGCCCGGGTCCGCCAGCACCTCGACCGCGACCTGCTCGTTCGACTTGGTACAGCCCGAGAGCCCGGAGACCGCCAGCAACGTCGCCAACGCCGCTGCACGCCCGCACCCGATCGGCCAACGCAACCACTGCTTCGCTCGTGTCATTGAAGCGGTCCTATCACCCTTCGTCCGACCGGGCAAGCGCGGCCCCGCGCCGCTTGTTGAGCAGAACGAGTTGGCTGCAGGAGCACACACCCACCGACGCCGGCGAGGCGCGACATCGCGGGGCAACGCGGGCCTGTCCGCGCCGAGCATGCCGCCAAGTGTGGCGGGACGCCGGCCACGTTGAGGCGGCCTCGCGGCCACCTCTACGTCGCCTGACCCCACGCCCTTCGGGCGCGTCGTCAGGCCACGTTGAGCCCGAGCCCGCGGCGCGCCTCGAAGTACTCCTCGCTGACGCTGTAGACCACCAGCTCGCGCAGCGCCTCCTTGGGCGCGAGCAGCGAGCCGAACACCCGCTGCTCCTGGCCGATCGCGTGGGCCGCGGTGGCGAGGTCGTTGCAGAACAGGAACCCCGCGCGATAGCCCGCCAGCTCGGCCGCCCGGGCCCAGCGCTTGACGTCGACCTCGCCGCCCTTGATGAGCCGCTGCAGCGCCGCCGTCAGCCGCTCGATCGCCGCCGCCGGCAGGTTCTTCGTCACCTCGCGCGCCAGCGCCTGCGCCCCCGACGACAGCTCGGGCGCGCCGACCTTGCACACGTGCATGCTCGCCATGATCACGTCCTTCAGGTTCTCGGGCGAGCGGTCGATGATCATGAACGCGTAGTGCGGCGGGTACAGGTCGAGCGCGTGGCGACCGAGCGTGAACGCCAGGTTGTTCTCCGACTTCTCGGCCAGCGCGCCGCCCAGGGCGATGATCGTCGGGCGCACGCTGCCGCCGCGCTCGACGTTGAGCACCGCCACGTCGCCGGGCTCGTCTGGCCGAAAGTACAGGTCGGGCTGCGGCCAGCCGTACACCGAGGTCACGTAGATCAAGCTCTTGCTGACCAGCGAGCCGTCGTCGTCGGCGTCGACGCGGTCGGACGGGCGCAGCGGGTACGGCAGCAGCTTCGGCCGCCAGCCGGCCAGCACCGGCGCGAGCAGGCCGAGCACCGCGCCGACGCTCGCGTCCTCGTCGGCGTGGAACACACAGCGGCGCAGCAGGTCCTCGCCGAGCCGCTGCTTGATCCGGCGGAACTCCGGCTGCGGGTAGCGGTTGTACAGCGTCGTCTCCTGCGCGTTGGCCTGCTTGACGAACACCAGCGTGCGCGCGACGCAGAACGCCTTGTCGAGCTCGCGGCGGGCCACGTAGATCTCGAACAGCCGGTGGTAGCTGGCGTAGCGGTGCGGCTCGAGGCGCACCAGCGTGTAGTGGGCGCGGATCAGGTTGTCGGTAAACTCGCGCGCGTTGTTGCGGAGCAGCGCCTCGTACAGCTCGACCAGGATCTGCCAGCGGTCGGCGTTGCCGGGGTCGAGCGCCGCCGCGACCTCGAACGCCTTGGCCGCGGCCCGGAAGTCGCCGAGGCGGGTGCGGTAGATCTCCGCCAGGTTCGACCACAACATCGTCCGCAGAGGCGCGGAGCCGCCGGGAAGTGGCTGCGTCTCGCCGTCGGGCGGCAGGCGATTGATCATCTTGCGGTAGGCGCGGTCGAGCCCCTTCCACTCCTTCCGCTGCGTGAGCAGCTTGTCGATCGCCTGGAACGCCTTGAGCTGGCTCGGGTCCTCGTCGAGCACGAGGTCGAACCGCGCCAGCGCGGCGTCGACCTGGCCGAGGTTGTCGCGCAGCAGCACCGCCGCCGTGTAGTGGAACCGGGCCCGGCGGGCCGGCTCGGGCTCGACCTCGACGATGCGGTCGAGCACCCCGACGGCCTCGGGCCACATCTTGCGCTCGGTGAACGTGTCGAGCAAAAGGTGCATCACGCCGAGCTCGCGCGGCCGCAGCTCGAGCGCGCGCTGGAACGCGATCACGGCCTTCTGCGGGTCGCGCAGGCGATCGCGGAACAGCTTGCCGCTGGCGACGAACAGCTCGAACTTCACGCCGTCGTCGCCCGAGGCGTTGATCATCGCCCGGCGGGTGTTGAGCGCGCCCTGCCAGTCCTCCGCCGCCAGCTGGTGCTCGAGCGTCGCCTCGAGCGCCTGCCAGTTGTTGGCGTCGAGCTCGAGCGCCTTGCGCAGGTGCCCCGGCGCCTTCTGGTTGTGGTTGCGCCGCTTGCACACCTCGGCCAGGCGCACGTGGATCGCCGCCGCGACCTTGTCGGTCTTCTCCTTGGCGGTCGCGGCCAGCAGCTGCTCGTAGAAATTGAACGCCGCCTCCCACTCACCTGCCTCGAAGGTCAGGTCGGCGCGCCCGAGCATCGCCGTCCAGTTGCCCGGCTCGAGCTCGAGCGCCTTCTTGAACAGCTTGAGCGCCCGCTGCGAGCGCGCCAGCAGGCGCTCGACCCGGGCCGCGCGCAGGCACAGCTCGACGTGCGCCTTCACGCTGATCGGCGCGCCCGGGGCCTTGCGCACCAGCATCTCGTAGATCGGCGCCGCGCCGACGTAGTTGCCGGACTCGTAGTAGATCTTCGACAGCACCGTGCCGACCCGCACGTTCTCGGGGTCGAGCTCGATCACGCGGGCGAAGATCTCGGTCGCCTTGGCGACGTCGCCGAGCTGCCGGTAATGGAGGAAGCCGGCCTCGATGCCGAACTCGACGCGCTCGTAGTAGCTGGTCGCGTGGGTCAGGAGCGCCTCGCACACCGCCGCCAGCTCGCGCCAGTCCTTGCGCCCGCGGTACATGTCGGCGAGCAGCGTCAGCGCCGGCACGTGGCCCGGCGAGTGCTCGAGCGCCCCGCGCAGGTACACCTCCGCCCGCTCCGACGCCACCAGCCGCTCGTGCAGCAGCTTGCCGACGTGCGTCAATTCCTCGGTGCGCGCGACCGGGTCGGCGCACAGCGACAGGAAGTGGTCGAGCGTCTGCACGGCGGCGTCCCACTGCTGCGCGCGCTCGTACAGGCGCGCCAGCGCCAGCACCGCGTCCTGCGACGTCGGGTCGAGCTCGATCATCGAGCGGTAGGCCGCGATCGCCCCCGGGATGTCGCCGAGCGACTTGTCGAGCACGTAGCCCATCGCCCCGTAGAGGCCGGTCTTCATCGCCCGGTCGGTCGTCAGCTCGGCGTGCTCGCGGTACGTCTGCACCAGCTCCTGCCACTGCTCCGCGGCGAGGTGCTGGGCCGCCAGGTTGTAATAGGCGTAGTCGAGGCCCTGCGCGATCCACTGCTGCCACGACTGCGCCTCCTTGCCACCGGCGCCGCCGGCCAGCTGCGTCAGCGCGCGCTGCATCTTGCCGTAGATCTCGATCTGCGCCCGCGGCTCCTGCGTCTGCGCCAGCAGCCCTTGCAGCGCCTCGAGCGAGTAGAACATCGCGCTGTCGGTGGTGGGCTGCTGGCGCGCCGCCGCCTTGGCCCGGTCGCCGCCGCCGCGCGCCCCGTCCTCGCCGATCTGCTGCAGCGCCGTCACCAGCGCGCCCATGTCCTGGAACCGGTCCTCGCGGCGCTTCGACATCGCCTTGAGCACCAGCGCCTCCACCAACGGCGGGATCTCGGCCTCCGGCGCCACGCTGCCGAGCGCCGTCGCCGTGGCGAACTTGTGCTGCATCGTCACCTGCGTCGGCCGGCCGAAGAACGGCACCCGCCCGCTCAGCAGCGTGTACATCAGCACGCCCAGCGAGTACACGTCGCTGCGCTGGTCGACCGCCTCGCCGAGCGCCTGCTCGGGGGCGATGAAGTGGACCGCGTCGCCGAGCACCACCGTCCCGGCCTCGCGGTCCTGCGTCACCTCGTCGACCGCGACCATGCCGAAGTCGGCGACCTTGACGAAGTCGTCGGCGCACAGGATCACGTTGCCGGGCTTGATCCCGCGGTGCACGATCCCGGCCGCGTGGGCCGCCTGCAGGGCCTCGGCGATCTGCAGCGCGATGCCTCGCACGCGCGACCACGGCAGCCGGCCGCTGCGGCGCAGCAATTGCCCGAGGTCCTCGCCCTCGAGCGCCTCCGTCACCACATAGACGTCGCCCTCCGGGGCGAGGTCGGCGTCGAGGACCTCGAGCACGTTCGCGTGCAGGATCGCCGCGGCCGCCCGCGCCTCGCGCAGCAGGCGCTCGGCCTGCGCGCGGTCGTGCGAGTACTCGGCGCGGCAGATCTTGATCCACACCTGCGTCGGCGGGTCGATGAGTTCGGCGAGGAACGTGTCGGCCACGTCGCCGCGCGCGAGGTGCTGGAGGATCGTGAACTCGTCGGCGAAGACGTTCCCGATCCTCGCCTTGGGGCTGCGGTCGACGACAGGCTGCTCTTCGCTCATGGCGGGCTACCGGGGCCCACTCTACTCGATCTCCTGCGGCTCCCCACAGCCGGGACGAACCCCCTTTTCGCCCCAAATCGCCAGCGGAGCGCGGTTTCGGCGCGACTTCGAGCGGCGCTTGTACATGCAGACGGCGCCCCGCCGCCGGTCTGCGGCGCTGCCGGGATCGCGGAGCTACCGGATCGCGAGCCGCCGCGGCGCGTCACGACGGCAGGTCATCGCCGCGCGACGTGACGCGCGGCGCGCCGCGCGACGGATCGTCGGCCTCGATCTTCTGCAGCGCCGCCGCGAGGGCGTCGCGCAGCTGGCCGGCGGCGGCTGGCCGCATGCGCACCGTCACCGCGCCGACGCTCACGTGCAGCATCCCGCACGTGCACTGCTGCACGGTGCATTGTTCGTTTTGCGCGACTGTTCGGGTGCGGTGCTCCATGGCTGCGAATCCTGCCACAGGCGGCCGCTCCCTGCACGCGCTTCTCAGTTCGCTGCACCGGCAAAACTCCGCCGGCGACGGTCCGGTCTCAATGGGCGTGGTGTCTGACAGGTGCTTTGGGACCTGTCCCGGGCGCCAGCTTGAGACTCCCGTCATCCTGGGCGCGGCGCTGCGGGCCGCGCTCCTCGTCAGGCCCTGACGGCTGCTGCGAGCGGCCGCGCGGCCCGCTGTTTGTCCGCCCCTTCCGGGCCGCCTCGTCGCGGCCCGCAACCGTCCGCCTCCACCGCCCGATCGATCGCGCCGCGCGTGCGTCCGCCCTCCAGGCGCACGCGCGTCGTCACGGAGACCCGCGTCATGTCCAAAGTCTTCTCAGCCCTCCTCCTCGCCCTCTCCCTCACCGCCGCCGTCGCCTGCGACGACCCCGACGACAAGAACATCGAGCGCAGCGAGACCGGCGACGAGTCGACCACCGGCGAGGAAGACACCACCGGCGAGGGCCCCGAGGTCCAGACCACCAGCGCCGGCACCACCGACGACGACAAGAACCCCGGCTGTCTCAACTCCTTCAACCTTCCGCCCACCGGCGGCCCGTCCGGCACGCTCGGCGACAAGTGCTGATCGCTCCATGACTCTTTGGACATGGTAAAACAGCCATGTCCTTTTAAACATGTCCAACTCGCCCGCGGGCCCGCCGATGCTCGCCGGCTCTCGCCGATCGTCTCGAGCAGGAACAACGCGCTCACGACGAGCAGGCCCGCGCCTGCGGCGACGGCGAACATCCGGCGCAGCGCCGGGCCGGCCCTGCGGTGCCGGGTGGGTCAGCGCCGGCCAGGCCCAGGCGACCGGCAGCGCCGCGTCGCTCGCGGGCGCGGGCGACTTCTGGCCCCACGCGGGCGCGACCCCGCGGTCCCGCGCATGCGACCCGCGAGCGAGTGACCGCGGACCCGGCCTGCTGTACCCTGCGCGCGATGTCCGTCCCGCGAGCTCTGTGCTGCTGCGCCCTCTCGGCCTGCACCGTCGGCCTCGTGCCGCGCGACACGCCGCCGCCCGAGCCCGATCCGCTCGCCGCGACGCCGCCCCCCGTCGAATCGGCGCCGGCACCCGCCCCCGCGCCCGCCCCCGAGGCTGCACCCGCGCCCGCGAGCGAGCCCTCGCCGCCCGCGGCCAGCCCCGAGCCGACCGACCCGGTGCTCGTGCGCGTCGTCGCCTGGCGGCCCGATCTCGAGTCGGCCTGCGCCGCTCACACCGAGCTCGCCTGCACCCGCGAGGGCGACCTCGACGGCGACGGCAAGCAAGACGGCGTCGCCCTCGTGCGCCCGCGCGGCGACACCCGGGTCGGTCTGGCCATCGTCTGGGGCCGCGGCGGCGGCGACCTCCTCGGCGCCGGCGAGCAGGGCCGCACCTGGCGCGAGACCGCCGACGGCAGCACGAGCAGCGCCCCGATCCCCGACGACCTCGACTTCCTGGCCCGCTGGGACGTCTGGCGCGCCGACGGCCCCCCCGGCAAGCGCCGCGGCTTCATCGACGGCAAGGGCCGCAAGTTCAAGGTGCGCGGCGTCGTCGGCGACGGCCTCCTCGTCGACGGCGGCGACTCGGCCGCCGTCGCGTTCTGGGACGGCGAGCAGTGGCGCCTCGAGTACCTCGGCTTCTGAGCCGATGATGCCCGCGAGGACATGCCCCCGGGGGCATGTCCTCATTCACAGGTCCCATTGCACATGTCGAAGAGGACTCATCCGATCGACGGCACCACCTCGACCGCCTGGCCGGACTCGAGCGTGTCGGGCGGCTGCAGCACCACCTCGTCGCCGGCGGCCACGCCCTCGAGCACCTCGATCTCCTTGCCGAAGTCGCGCCCGAGCTTGACCGGCACCAGCGTCACCACCCCGTCCGCGATCCTCGCCACCAGCGTGCCCTCCTTGCGCACCACCAGCGCGCTCGCCGGGATCATCGGCACCGGTCGGGCGCGCGGCACGTGCAGGCGCACGTACACGAACGCGCCCGGCAGCAGCCCCTCGTCGCCGGGCACGTCGAGCTCGACGCGCAGCGTCCGCGTCGACGTGTCGAGCACCCCGCTCGCGCGCGTGACCACCCCCGCGACCACGCGTCCCGGGTCGCGCGGCGAGTAGAGCTCGGCCGTGCCGCCGACCTTCACGTCGCCGGCGTGGCTGTCGGGCACGTCGACCACCACGCGCAGCGTCGAGACGTCGGCGATCTCGAACATCGGCACCCCGCCGGCGCCGGCCGGGCCGACCAGCGCCCCGGGGTTGACCAGGCGGCGCGTGATCACCCCGTCGAACGGCGCCACGATCTGCTGGTACTCGCGCAGCGCCTTGAGCCGCTGCAGGTCGGCCTTGCGCGTCGCCACCAGCGCCCCGGCCGAGTTGGCCAGCGCCTGCGCGTCGTCGGCCTCCTGCCGCGACGCCGCCCCGGCGCCCGCCAGCGAGCGCGTGCGATCCGACGTCGCCTGGTGCAGCCCCACGTTCGCGCGCGCCTCGGCCAGCCGCGCCTTCGCCAGCCGGATCTCCTCGTCGGTCTCGGGCGCCTCGATCTCCGCCAGGACCTGGCCCGCCTTCACCTGGTCGCCGAGGTCGACCAGGTACCTGCGCACGAACCCCGTCGACTTGCTGTAGAGCGTCGCCTGGCGGATCGGCGTCGAGCTCGCCGGCAGCGTCAGCTCGTGCTTCTCGTCGCCCGCGCGCACCGCCGCCACGCGCACGCGGCGAGGGCCGGTCGCCTCCGCCAGCGTCTTCGCCCGCGCGTCGCGCTGCTCGAGCCGCGGCCCGACGCCGATCACCACCGCCCCGGCCAGCGCCGCCACGATCGTCGCCATCACCGGCCACGCGGTCCTGCCTGACTTCGTCGTCATGTGCTCTCCTCGAGGTCTCGATCGATCACCTGCGCGCGCCAGCGCCGGGCCAGCACGCTGTAGACCACCGGCACGAAGCCCAGCGTGGCGAGCGTCGCCCCGGCCAGGCCGCCCATCACCGCGCGGCCGAGGGCCGCGTTCTGCTCGCCGCCCTCGCCGAGCCCGAGCGACATCGGCAGCATGCCGATGAACATCGCCATCGCCGTCATCAGCACCGGGCGCAGGCGCACGCTGCCGGCCGTCAGCGCCGCCTCGGCGGCGGACATGCCCTGCGGCCGCAGCTCGTTGGCGAACGACACCACCAGGATCGAGTTGGCCGTCGCCACGCCGATGCTCATCACCGCGCCCATCAGGGACGGGATGCTGAAGGTCGTCCCGGTCGCGAACAGCGTGAACACGATGCCCACCGCCGCGCCGGGCAGCGCCATCAGGATGATGAACGGCAGCTTCCACGACTGGAAGTTGATCACCATCAGCGCGTAGACCAGCAGCGCCGCGAACCCGAGGCCCACGCCGAGGCGGACGAAGCCGACCTGCATGCTGTCGGCCTGGCCGCGGATCGAGATCGTCGCCCCCGGCGGCAGCGCCTCGCGGTGGCGGGCCACGATCGCCTCGAGCTGCGCCACCGCCGACCCGAGGTCCGAGTCCTGCACGTCGGCGCGGACGTTGTAGGTCGGCTGCACGTTGATGTGACTGACGAACACCGGCGTGGTCGCGCGGCCGAACTCGGCCACGTCGACCAGCAGCTTCTGCTCGCCGGCGGCCGTCGGCAGCGACAGCGTCTCGAGCGCCGCCAGCGAGTCGACGCGGTGCTCCGGCACCTGGATCGCCACCGGGTAGGCGAAGCTCGACTTCGGGTCGGTCCAGAACGTCGGGCTCACCTGCGTCGACGACGACACCATCAGCAGCAGGTTGGCCGCCACGTCGCGCTCCGACAGCCCGGCCTCGTGCGCGCGCTGGCGGTCGACCTCGACGTGCAGCCGCGGCGCCGCGACCACCTGATGCAGGTGCACGTCGACCACCCCCGGCACCGCGCGCATCTCCGCCTCGAGCGAGCGGGCCGCCGCCAGCGTCGCGTCGCGCTGGGCCCCCGACACCTGCACGTCGATCGGCGACGGCAGGCCGAAGTTGAGGATCTGCGTGACGATGTCGGCCGGCTGGAAGTAAAACGACAGCTCGGGGAACTCGCGCGGCAGCACCTCGCGCAGCTCGCGGACGATGTCGGCCGTGCGCAGCGTGCGGTCGTGGGCCAGCGTCAGCAGGATCTCGCCGTCGGACGAGCTGACGTTGCTGCTGTCGGTGATCGCCAGCGTGTAGCCGCTCGGCATGCCGATGAAGTCGAGGATGCTCGCTCGCTCCTCCGCCGGCACCAGCTCGCGGATCCGGTCCTCGACCCGCGAGAACCACCGCTCCGTCTCCTCGATGCGCGTCCCCGGCGGCGCCGTCACGTGCAGGCGCACCTGCCCGGCGTCGACCTGGGGGAAGAAGTCGCGGCCGACGAACGGCACCAGCGCCGCCGTCGCCACCAGCACCGCGCCGAACAGCGCGAACACCCGCCGCGGCCGCGCCACCGCCCACGCCAGCAGCTCGACGTAGCGGGCCCGCAGGCGCTCGAAGCCGGCCTCGAAGCCGTGGTGGACGCGCGCGAACAGGCCGCGCCCCGGCGCCGCCGCGTGGTCGTCGCGCAGCAGGTACATCGCCAGCGTCGGCACCAGCGTGCGCGACAGCAGGTACGACGCCATCACCGCGAACGCCACCGCCATGCCCATCGGCAGGAAGATGAAGCGGGCCGGGCCCTCGAGGAACACCACCGACACGAACACGATGCTGATGCACAGCGACGCCACGAACGCCGGCACCGCGATCTGCTGCGCCCCGTCGAGGATCGCCCGCGTCAACGACTTGCCCATCGCCAGGTTGCGGTGGATGTTCTCGATCTCCACCGTCGCGTCGTCGACCAGGATGCCGACCGCGAGCGCCAGCCCGCCGAGCGTCATCACGTTGATCGTCGCCCCCAGGCCGTGCAGGCACAGGAGCGAGATGATCACCGCCAGCGGGATGTTGATCGCCACCAGGATCGTCGCGCGCACGCTGCCGAGGAACAGCAGGATCATCGTCGCCGTCAGCAGCATCGCGATCGCGCCCTCGACCAGCAGCCCGTCGATCGCCCGCGTCACGAAGGTCGACTGGTCGGACAGCAGCTCGACCTCGAGGCCCTCGGGCGCCGCCGCGCGGATCACCGGCACCAGCGCCTTCACGCGGCCGGCGACGTCGGTCGTCGACGCGTCGCCGGTCTTCATCACGCTGAGCACCACCGAGCGGCGGCCGTCGCGGCGGGCGATGTTGGTCTGGATCGCGTAGCCGTCGTGCACGTGGGCGACGTCGCGGACGAACAGCTGGCGCCCCGCCGCGCCCGCCAGCGGGATCTCGTTCAGCGCCGCGATCGCCTCCGGGCTGCTGTTGAGGCTGATGCGATACTCACGCTCGGCGATCTTGGCCGCACCTGTCGGGAGGGTCAGGTTCTGCGCCGCGATCGTCGCGCTGACCTCGGCCGGCGACACCCCGTGCGCGCGCAGGGCCGCCGGGTCGAGGTCGACGGTGATCTGGCGCTGCTTGCCGCCCGCGGGCAGCGGGAAGCGGGTCCCGCGGACCACGCTGAGCATCGTCCGCACCCGTTGATTGACGTGGTCGTAGATCTCCGCCTCCGACAGCGTGTCGCTCGAGAACGCCAGCTGCAGGATCGGCACGCTCGACGCGGTGTAGCGGAGGATGATCGGCGGCACGATGCCCGGCGGCATGCGGCGCACGATCGTCTGCGACACCGCGGTCGCCTGCGCCATCGCGGCGGCCACGTCCGCGTTCGGATGGAGGTACAGCCGGATCACCGACACCCCGTCGAAGCTGTCGCTCTGGATCGTCTGGATGTCGGTGACGTTGCCCGCCAGCGACTGCTCGCTGAACAGCGTGACCTGCTGCTCGATCTGCTGCGCCGGCAGACCGGTGTACGTCCACACCACGCTGATCACCGGGATGTCGACGTCCGGCAGCACGTCGGTGGGCGTCTCCCGAACCACCCAGATGCCCGCCAGCAGCAGCATCAAGGCCATCACGACGAACGTGTACGGGCGGCGCAGCGCGAGTCGGACGATCCACATCGGAGGCTATCGGGGTGGGTGGGAGGTCGTCGGAGATGACCGTTTAGTCAAGTTCGAGAGCGCGAAAACGCGCGGACACCACGGAGGAACCGCGCTCACGTGCTCTGTTGCGGCGGTCCGGCCAGCCCGAGCGCGAGCCAACCGGTCCGCGGGAGCTGGCGCAGCAGCTCGAGGTCGTCGTGGACCCGGGCCTGGGCCAGCGCGCCCTGGACGAACGCGGACAGGCTCTTGGCCGCCGCCACCGGGTCGCCCGGCGGCAGCGCGCCCGCGGCCTGGGCGTCGCGCAGGGCCGTTTCCAGGTAGCGGCGCAGCGCCAGGCTGATCTCCTGGGCCTTGGCCGCCACCGCCGGGGGCCGCTGCACGCACTCGCTGCCGATCGTGTTGTGGAAGCAGCCGAGGACGCGCCCGTACTGCCCGCGGATCTCCGCCTGGCGCTCCGAGATGTGGGCGAAGTACCGGGCCAGGCGCTGCAGCGGCGGCCGCGAGGCCGAGAACAGCTCGTCGAGCACCGGCCGGCGCGTCTCCCAGTGGGCGTCCAGCGCCGCGACCACCAGATCGTCCTTCGACGCGAAGAAGTGGTAGAAGCTGCCCTTGCGCACCTGCGCGCGCTCGCAGATCGCGTCGACGCTGACGGCCCCGTAACTGGAGGTCCAGCTCAGGTCGATCGTCGCCCGGATCAGGCGCTCGCGCGCGTCGCCTCGGCTCACGAGCGCGGTTGTACTTGACCGTTCGTCTCCTCGCAACTGCGCCTTCTCCGCAGCCCGCCCCGTTCGCTGCATCGCCCCTCGTAGTTCGCCGACCTCGTCCTCGCGGCCTCGCGGCGGGCGCGTCATCGACCTGTCCTTCAGGACACCTTCATTCGCGCCGCGCTCGGCTACCCTGGCGCGATGCAGCTTCGTTTAATTGCCGCACCGCTCGCGCTCGTGCTCGCCGCCTGCAACGGCGGCGGCAGCGAGACCACCGCCACGACCCAGTCCACCGACCACTCGACCCAGGCGACCGCCGCCGACCCGACCGGCGATCCCGGCGGACCTGACCCGACGGACAGCAGCACCGAGAGCCCGCCGACCGGCGGCGATCCGACCGGCGACCCGACCTCGAACTCGAGCACCGACCCGACCGGCACCAGCGGCCCCGAGCCGGGCCCGCTGGTCGAGCCCGGCGATCCGGGGCGCGGCGACGTCACCTTCGAGATCCGCGCCGACACCGACCGGCGCCCGATCTCGCCGTGGATCTACGGCACCAATCAATACGACGACCTCGCCACCACCAACCGCGGCCTCGGCCTGGTACGTCAGGGCGGCAACCGCATGACCGCCTACAACTGGGAGAACAACGCCAGCAACGCCGGCTCCGATTATCAGCACCAGAACGACGACTACCTCGCCTCGCAGCTCGGCGTCGACGGCGACATCCCCGGCGAGGTCGTGCGGGCGCCGACCGCCGACGCCCTCGACGCCGGCGCCGACATGCTCGTCACCGTCCCGATCTGCGGCTACGTCGCGGCCGACAAGGACGGCGGCGGCGACGTCAACCAGACCCCCAATTACCTGCAGGCGCGCTTCAACCCGACCATCGCCCGCAAGGACGCCCCGTTCGACGGCGACCCCGACCTCGGCGACGACGCCGTCTACCAGGACGAGTTCGTCGCCTGGCTGCAGGCGCAGTTCCCCGACGCCTTCTTCGGCGACACCGCGCGCGTGCTGTTCTCGCTCGACAACGAGCCCGACCTCTGGTCGCACACGCACGGGCGGATCCACCCCGATCCGGTCGGCTACGCCGAGCTCGTCGCCAAGAACACCGAGTTCGCCGCCGCGATCAAGGACGTCGCCGCCAACGCGGTCGTCGCCGGCTTCGTATCCTACGGCTATTCCGGCTACACCACCCTGCAGAACGCCCCCGACGCCCAGGGCGAGTTCATCACCTATTATTTGCAGGCCATGGCCGACGCCGAGGCCCAGGCCGGCGTGCGCCTCGTCGACGTCCTCGACCTCCACTGGTACACCGAGGTCCACGCCAACGGCCAGCGGATCACCGGCGACGACAATTCACCGGAGTCGGTGGCCGCGCGCGTCCAGGCCCCGCGCTCGCTGTGGGACGACAGCTTCCAGGAGGACAGCTGGATCGCCAACGACGTCCTCCAGGGCCCCGTGCGCCTGATCCCCTGGCTGCAGGAGCGCATCGACGAGCACTACCCCGGCACCGGCCTCGGCTTCACCGAGTACAACTTCGGCGGCGGCGGCCACATCTCCGGCGCGATCGCCCAGGCCGACGTGCTCGGCATCTTCGGCCGCGAGGGCGTGCGCCTGGCCGCCTACTGGGCCCTGTCCGATCAGACAGCCATGATCTGGGCCGCCTTCCGCGCCTACACCAGCTACGACGGCCAGGGCGCCCACTTCGGCGACACCTCGATCCACGCCGTCACCTCCGACATCGCCGCCACCAGCGTCTACGCCAGCACCGACGCCGGCGACCCCGCGCGCACCGTCATCGTCGCCATCAACAAGACCGACGCCCCGCGGACCGCCGCCGTCACCCTCGCCGCATACGCCGAATACTCGAGCGTCGCCGTGTGGCAGCTCGCGGGCGCCGGGCCCGAGCTGGTCGCCGCGCCCGACCTCACGCCGACGGCCACCAACGCCTTCCTCTACGAGATGCCGGCCCACAGCGTCAGCGTCCTCGTGCCGCAGTGAGGCGGCGTGCATCAGTTTGCGACGTTCAAGTCAGCGCCGCCGAGCGCAGCGATCGCTCTTGCTCGCCGGCGGCCGGGCCCGGTCGACGGCGTCCCGGCCCCAGCGGCTCGCGTCCAGCGCGGCCCACCGCGGACCGGCGCGCTCGCCGCTCCTCACGCAGGAGGACATGTTCGATCGAGCATGTCCTCGCGGTCATACGCGACGGGGCGACGATCACCAGCCGTGGTGCTCCCAGACGTAGCCCAGGTGGAAGGAGTCGGCGGCGAGGGCGTGCATGATGCGGATCCGGAAGTCGCGGTTCTTCGCCGTCTGCGCATTCCCTTCCTGGATGATGGCATGGTACTGGGGGATGTCCATGTCGACGCCGAACAGGTAGTGGTCGGTCGTGTCGTCCTCGCTGCGGACCCAGAACTCCGTGGACGGGCCGAAGCCCGAGGCCGGCCCTCGCTCCGCGGCGAGGTGCCCGGCTCCGCCGGTGACATTTACAGGCGCCAGGCTGCCCGGAGCCTCTCCGCGAGGCTGCGCGCCGCGGCCGAATCGGCGACATTGGTGAAGCCGAGCAGCAACCCCGGCTCGACCGCGTGGTGGTGCTGCCAGTCGCTCAGCGCCTGCAGCCCCATGCCTGCGCGTTGCGCCGCGCGGGCCAGCGCGCGGTCGTCGGTGCGACCCTGCAAGCGCACGAGCAGGTGCATCCCGCCGGCCTGCAGCTCGACGCGGAGGCGCGCGCCGAACACCGCCTGCAGGCCCTCGACCACCGCCGCCCGGCGCCGCGCGTACAGGCCGCGCATCTTCTTCACGTGGCGGGCGAAGTGACCCTCGAGCATGAAGTCCGCGACGACCTCCTGGACGAGCTGCGGGCACCCGCCGTGGAAGGCCGCGCAGGTCGCCTCGAAGCGGGCCACGTCGGGCTGCGGGACGACGACGTAGGCGAGGCGCAGCGACGGCAGCAGCACCTTGCTGAAGGTGCCGGCGTGGTACACGACGCCCTCGCGATCGAGGCTGGCCAGCGCGGGCAGCGGCCGGCCCTGGTAGCGGTATTCGCCGTCGTAGTCGTCCTCGAGCACCCGGGCTTTCGACGCCGCGGCCCAGGCGATCAGCTCGAGCCGGCGGGGCAGCGCGAGGGCGACCCCCAGCGGTGATTGATGCGAGGGCGTGACGACCGCGAGCCTGGCCCGCGCGGCGCAGCGGCGACCCTCCGCGATCCGCAGACCATCATCATCGACCGCCACCGGCACCGCCTGCGCGCCGTGGGTCTCGACGAGCAGGCGCGTCGGCGGATACCCGGGATCTTCGATCCACACCGGATCGCCGGGGCGCAACAGGGTGCGCGCCAGCAGATCGAGGCTGTGGCGATAACCCGCCGTGACGAACACCTGCGCCGGCGCGCAGTGGAGGCCGCGCGAGAGCGCCAGGTGGGCCGCGATGGCCTCGCGCAGCCGGGGGTCGCCGGCGGGCGCGGGGTAACCGTCGTGGAGCCTCGTCGCATCGCGCAGCCGGCGGGCCGTCAGGCGCGACCACAACGCGTGCGGGAAGGCGTCGAGCGCCGGCAGGCCGAGCTGGAACGGACGCACCGCCCGCGGGTCCGGGAGCGCGACGGCAGGCGCAGCCGCACGGGCGCGGCCGAGCCGGACCGCGTGCGGCCCGATCTCCGCCACGCGGGTGCCCGCTTGCCCCTGCGGCAGCAGATAGCCCTCGCCGACCAGCAGGTCGTACGCGGCCTCGACCGTGCCCCGCGCGAGCCCCAGCGCGCTCGCCAGCCCGCGGATCGACGGCACGCGATCACCGGGCCGCAGCCTGCCCCCGGCGATCGCGTCGCGGACGTGCGCGTAGATCTGCCGATAGTACGGGGCGCCCGCGAGGTCGAGCGTCAGCGAAAATCGCGAGGCCGACATGTCCCAGTGATTTTCGCAGATCTTGGCTCTTCTGACCAGGACATGGTCGCACCATACTCGCGGCGTGACGATCGCAAGCGACGAGGTTTCACTGCGGCACGCGGACCAGGACGACGAGCTCCGCGCCTGCTTCGCGGCGATGGTGGCCCTGCGACCGGGCCTTCAGGACGCCGAGGAGCTGCGGACGCGAGTCCGCCGCCAGCAGGCCCAGGGGTACCGCCTGCTGGCCGCCTGGCGCGCCGGCGAGGCGCTCGGGCTCGCCGGCTACCGCGAGCTCGAGAACCTGATCTACGGCCGCTTCGTCTACGTCGACGACCTGGTCGTGCGCGAGGAATTCCGCCGCGAGCGGCTCGGCGAGCGCCTGCTCGCGGCCGTCGCCGCGGAGGCGCGCCGGCTCGGCTGCGTCCGGCTGGTGCTCGACACCGGCCTGGGTAACGCGCTGGCGCAGCGCTTTTACTTCCGTCAGGGCATGCTGGCGAACGGCATGCACTTCGGCCGGAGCCTGGCCTGACATGCCGGCGATCCTCGCAATCTACGCGAGCCCGCGCGGCGCGGCGTCTCACAGCGGGCAGGCGGGCCGAATGGTGGTGGAGCGCCTGCTGCGACGCGAGCCCGACACGCGCCTGCTCGTCCGCCACCTCGGCGTCGAGCCGCCGCCGCACATCGACGCGGCCTACGCCGCGGCGATGGAGACCCCCGAGGCGCAGCGCACCGCCGCGGACAGGCAAGCGCTCGCGCGCTCGGAGGAGCTGATCGCCGAGCTCGAGGCGACCGATCGCCTGGTGATCGCGACGCCGATGCACAACTTCACGGTGCCCTCGTCGCTGAAGGCGTGGATCGATCACGTCGCGCGGGCGCACCGCAGCATCGCGCTGACGCCCCGCGGCAAGCAGGGCATGCTGGCGGATCGGCCCACCTACGTGCTCGTCAGCGCCGGCGGCGTCGTGTCGGGCGAGGGGCCGCGCCAGCCGGACTTCGTCACCCCCTACCTGCGCCACGTGCTGGCGGTAGTCGGGATCCGCGACGTGCAATTTCACCTGCTCGAGGCCCTCGTGCGCGGGCCGGACGCGGTGCAGGCCGCAGAACGACGCGCGCGCGCGTGGCTGGACGAACAACTACCGGAGGAATGACGATGGCTCGGTTCGATTACGCCAAACTCTCGCCCGAAGTGCTCCAGGGCTTCCACGCCGCCCACGCCGGGCTCGTCCGCGGTCCGCTCGGACGGCCGCTGATCGACCTCGTGTACCTGCGCGTGTCGCAGATCCACGGCTGCCCGTATTGTCTGGAGATGCACGCGAAGTCGTTGCGCGAGGGCGGCGAGACGACCCAGCGCATCGACACCCTCGCGGGCTGGCGCGCGAGCGAGGCCTACACCCCGCGCGAGCGCGCCGCGCTCGAGTGGGTCGAGGCGGTGACGGACATCGCCCACACGCACGCGCCCGACGCGAGCTACGTCGCGCTCGGCGAGCACTTCAGCGAGCGGGAGAGCTCCGATCTGACGCTGGCGATCGCATTGATGAACGCGCTCAACCGCGTCGCCATCGCCGCGCGCCGCTGATTCCGACGCCGCGCAGCGCTCACACGCGGACGGAGAAGTCGGTCCCGTCGGCGAGGTGGAGCGTCGACGAGCGGAAGCCGCTGGCGTGCATTCGCCCGACCACGGCCTCACGCTCGCCCGCCGCCTGCGCGCCGCCTCGCACGTGATCGACCCCGACTGCGGCAGCGCCCTGCTGTGGACGCGCTCGCGCGAGATCCTCGCCGCCCTGCTCGCCGACGGCTGAATCACCTCACCCGCAGCAGGCCGTCCAGCAGCACGAGCCGTCGTCCTGCCCGCAATTCTGCCCGCCGTTCGTCCAGCCGCAGTCGCAGCTGTCCATCTCCTCCTGCGAACAATCGCCGCCGCCGCCCGAGCACGCGGCGATGTCGTTCAGCGGCCCCCGGTCGATGCCGGAGACTGCCACCAATTGCGGCGGGCACGCCACCTCTTGATAATGCAGGTTCGGGTTGTCGGCGACCTCGTACCAGTCGGCGTACCACTGGCAGCCCGCGGCCAGCTCGGCCAGGCCCGGCTCGTCGAACACCGCCGCGCAGCGGGCCAGCACGCACTGCTTGAGTGCCGCGTGGTCGTCGTTGCCGACCTGCTGCTGGCAGTGCGTCATGAACCCGCCGTAGGTCGCCCCGAGCTCCGGCGTCGCCACGTCCCATTGATAGGAGCAGGCGTCGAACAGCCCCACCCCGCCGCCGGGCGTGAGGATGTCGAATTGCCCGCCGCCGACGTCGTGGCCGATGTTGGTCGCCTGCACGATCATCGTCTTGGGCCCGAGCGCCACCGACCCGGGGTCCTGCGCGCTGTAATGCCCGGTCCCGTCGAAGTCGAGCTGATAGCAGCGCCCGCAGATGTCGCCCATCGCCGGCACCGCCGCGAACCCGTACGCCAGCGTCGGCGACACCGCCCACGGCGCCATGCTGTAGCACGTGAACGCGCTGCCCTCGGCCGGCGCCTGGCACGAGCTCGCCACGTCGTACGCGGCTCCCAGGCTCTGGTCGTTCTTGTCGCAGCTCTGCAGCGGCTCGGTCGCCGGGTTGACGTTGCCTTCCCACCCGCAGTGCGCCTTGCAGCAATCCCAGTAGCGGGTCGCGTAGCCCTGACAGGCCGTATCGTCGAGCGGCGGCGGATCGCCGGCCGTGTCCGTCTCGCCCGTCCCGTTCGTGCTCGTGTTCGTCGTCGTGCTCGCGCTCGTCGTGCTCGCCGCGGTCGCCGTCGCGCTCGTCGCCGTCGCCTCGGTCGCCGCGCCGCTCGTTGGCTCGCCGGTCGTCGGCGAGGGCCCCGAGCCCTCGCTGCCCGGTCCGCCGCTCTCGCTCGCCAATTGCGTCCCGGCCTGCGTGCTCGCGCCGCTGGTGGCCTCCCCATCGCCCGGACAGGCGGTCAGCAGCCCCAGGAGCAGCGTGCAGGCGAAACTCGTCCGATTCGTCACCCGGCGATTGTCGGCCAGCCGCGCCGCGAAATCACCTGTCCTCATCCTCGCCCGCGCACGGTCTCGTGACCGGCCGCCGCGGCTCGCCCGGCTCGCGCTCCCGCGCCTCGCGTGTTGGCAGGCGCCGGACCGCTTGCTAGCGTGGCCGCCGATGCCCCCGCAGGATCGCGTCCTCGTCATCGGCGGTACCGGTCGCACCGGTCGTCACGTCGTCAATTACCTCCGCGAACAGGGCCGTCCGCTGCGCCTGCTCGTCCGCGACCGCGCGCGCGCCGAGGAATTGCTGGGCAGCGGCCTCGACCTCGTCGTCGGCGACGTCCTCGACCTCGACCTCGGCCCGGCCTTCGCCGGCGTCGCCCACGTCATCAGCACCCTCGGCAGCCGCGACGTCCACGGCGGCGGCCTGCGCACCGTCGACCTGCCCGCCACCGTGCGCCTCGTCGCCGCCGCCAAGGCGGCCGCCGTCGCGCGCTTCGTGCTCTGCTCGACCATCGGCGCCGTGCCCACGCCCGGCGTCCCGCCGCACATGCTCGAGTGGTTCGCGCCCAAGGGCGAGGCCGAGGCCGCGTTGCGCCAGAGCGGGGTCCCGTTCGCCATCATCCGCCCCGGCGGTCTGGTCGACGGTCCCACCACCGACCCGCGGATGATCGACTGCCGCCAGGTCGCCCGCGCCCTGGTCGACGCCACCACCCGCGCCGACGCCGACGCCGCCATCTTCGAGCTCAGCAACGCCCGCCTGCAGCAGCCCGGCGCCGACCCGACGCTGGGCCTGCGCGTCCCGGCTTGACCCTCGGACATGCCCTTCAGGACAGCTTATTTTTAAACTGTCCGATGAGACATGTCCATTCCTACGGCGCGCCCGCCCTTTAGGACATGTCCACAAGAACATGTCCCTCAGCGCTGCCTGCGCCGGCGCTAGCGCTTGAGCGACGCGTGGTCGTGCCCGGGCAGCGTCGTCGTCACGGCTGGCCCGCCGCCGGCGACCCATCCGCCGTCGCCGTTGCCGCCGCTCCAGCCGCCGACCTGGTCGAGCAGGCGGGTGTAGCCGAGCCCCTCGAGCACCGCGGCGGCGCGGGCGGAGCGGCCGCCGGCCTTGCAGGACACCATGATCGGCGTGTCCTTGCCGAAGTGGGCCTGGACCTCGGCCGCGAACTCGGGGTTCGGGACCATCCCCGCCGGCCCCATGTGCATCAGCGGGATGTTGTAGGCGTTCGGCGCGTGGCCGGCCTCGAACTCGGGGACGCTGCGGACATCGAGGTGCACGAGGTCGGGCTCGGCCGCGACCTTGGCGATCGCTTCGGGCGTGCTGAGGCGCTGGATCGGCATGCCGGGCTTTCGTAGCCCGGCCCGGCCCGGCCTTCAACCCCCGGCCGTCGCCCCGGGCGCGCCGTCCCCCTTCGTCGCGCCGACCTCTGCCTTCACCCCGCTCGCCTCGCCGCTCGCGGCCTCGGGCCGCGGGGCGTTCATCGCCGGCGCCTCCGGCAGCGGCTTGCCGTCGACGCGCACCGCGATCTCCTTCCCCTCGGGCCCCGGGACCAGCTTGACGAACTGGTACGCCAGCGTCGAGTGCGTCACGTACTTGCTGGCGGTGTCGGTCGCGGTCGTGAACTCCTCGCGCAGCAGGTGCGGCTCGCCGGCGTCGACGAAGAAGAACAGCGTCCCGCGGACCACCCCTTGCACCGACGTCTTCGCGCCCGGCGCCGTGTACTGGCCGACGTACGTCAGCTCGGCCCGCATCCCCGTCTCGGGGTCGCGCTCGAGCTTCGTCAGCTCCCACAGCACGTCGCGCGTGTCGACCACCCCGCCCGAGCGCATCTGGCACTTCGAGCGCCACTTGGCGCCGACGCCGATCGCCTCCTCGGGGAAGCGGATGCAGAAGAACCGGTTGGCGTCGACCAGCGCCTGCCCGGCCTTGCCGTCGGCCTGCTCCTTCGGCCCCGTGACCGTCGTCTTGCCCGGCCGCTCGCCGGTCGCCAGCAGGCGGTGGCTCGTCACCAGCTGGTCGACCGCCTTCTCGTCGTTGACGAGGAACTTGCCGTTCGGCGGCTCGGCCTCGAAGTTGACGTAGCGGTGCTCGAGCGTGCACGCGCGGGTGAAGCCCTCGCCGTCGCAGTCCGTGAGCGTCAGTCGTTCCTCGCGGGCGAACCCGGTCGGCTGGACCAGCGAGCCGAAGCGGATGTTGCCGATCGTCGTCACCCGGTAGGTCGAACCTTCCTTGAGGGACAGGTGGATCTCGGCCCTTTCGGACGGTGGCGGCGGCGTCGTCGGGGCCGCTGGATCGGCCTTCGCCGCGGGGCCGTTCGCCCCCACCGGCGTCGGCGACGCCGGCGGGGCCACTTCGGGCACCGGGGCTTGCTCCCGCTGTTGCAGGCGCGAGGGCCCAGGATCGCCGCACGCCGTCACGCAGGCGAGGAGAAAACCGGTGGAGTACGGGCGAAGCACGCGCGGAGCATCGCACGGCCGGTCCTGGGTCGCACGCGGGACGACATCATGGCCGCGCGCGACATCGCGCGACACATGTCACACACCCACCCCGGTTTTCGCTATCCTGCGCCGCATGTCGAACCCCCGCCTGTCCCTCTCTCTGAGCACGCTGGTGCTGCTGGTCGCGTGCAATCAAGTCACCTCGTCAGAGAAGGCCGCCGAGACCAAGACAGACGCCCCGGCCGGGGCCACGGCGCCGGCCGCCCCGACCGCTCCGGCGCCGGCCGCGCCGACCGGCCCGGCCACCGTCGACGAACTGCTCGGTCTCGTCCAGGACGGCACCGCTTCGTACGTCGTCTTCAAGGCTCCCGACAGCCTCCTCGCCCTCGCCGAGACCGCCGCGAGCACCTTCGAGCAGCCGCTCACGACCCTCGTCACCGCCACCTCGCCGGACAAGGTCTCGACGCTGACGGAGAACTTTGCCCTGTTCAAGCACGGCGTCGCCGACGCCAAGGCCGCGCTGGCCAAGGCCGGCACCGACCTCGCGCGCGGCATCGTCGTCACCAGCACCTCGCTGAGCGGCGGCGACGACACCGTCGTGACTTTCTCCGCCAGCAGCGCCGAGGCCGCCCAGGGCCTGCTGGCCGCGTTGAAGATCCCCGACGCCGCCACCGCCGTCTGTCAGGCGGTCGCGACCCGCCCCGGCTACGTCACCTGCGCCAAGGACCAGGCGACCATCGCCGCCTACAAGCCGGCCGACGGCAAGACCGCCCGCACCCGCCTCAACGCCGCGCTGCCGGCCGTCGCCGTCGACGACCTGGCGTTCTTCGGCTACGTCGCCGACGGCGACGTCCACTTTGGCCTCGACAACCCGGCCGGCGGCGCGACCCTCCACGTCAGCGCCCCGCCCGACGCCAAGGACATGTTCACCACCCTCGCCCCGGGTCAGGCCGACCTGCTGCGCTTCGCCCCTCCCGGGACCGGCTTCATGTGGATGAAGCTCGACCTCGACGAGTTGAAGAAGAAGGGCCTGAGCGAGGTGCCGCCGCCCTTCAGCGCCACCGTCGGCGCCTTCACCGGCGAGATCCTGTTCGGCGGCAGCGCCGATCCGGCCGCCCTCCAGGCCCGCTTCGGCTTCAGCGACACCTCCTCGCTGGCCCCCCTGGCCGACCTCGCGGTCGCGTTCGGCAGCCCGATGATCCACAACAAGCCGATCCCCGACGTCCCCGGCAGCAAGGTCTCGTTCAAGGCCGAGAACGTGTCCGTCGGGCCAGACAAGGTCAAGGCGCTGCACTTCGGCGCCAGCGGCGTGCCGCAGGCCAAGGCCCTGGCCGAGCAGCTCGGCCTCTCGCTCGACGCCTGGGTGTTCCCGGCCGAGGGCACCCTCGCCGCCGTCGTCGGCGCCGACGCCAAGTCGGTCGGCCTGGTCAAGGCCGCCGCCGACAGCGAGGCCACCATCGCCGCCCTGCCGCCCGCCCTGGCCCAGTCGCTGCGCGCCGGCGAGGTCGGCTTCGTCGGCCACATCCCGCTCGACGGCCTGCAGAGCCCCGCGCTGACCCGGCTCCTCGACGGCGCCCTGGCCAGCGTGCCCGGCTACAGCCCCGCGAACGCGCGCTCCGCCCTCGCCGTGGTCGCTCCGGTGTCGAGCACCACGATGTGGGTCAGCGAGCACCAGAACGCCGGCGTGATCCACTTCGCCGTCCAGACCATCGGCAACACCACCGACGAGGAGGGCAAGGCCGCCCTCGCCGCCGCTGCCAGCGCCGACCCGGTCAAGGCCTTCACCGACCTCGCCGCCAAGTACCCCAACTCGCCGCGGATCTCCGCCTACCAGACCCGCGCCGGCCAGGGCGGCCCGGGCGCGCTGATCGGCGGCTCGGCCCCCGCGCTGCTGATGGCCACCGCCGCCGCGTACGCCGTGTTCTCGCCGGCCAGCATGACGGGCACCGGCGACGCGATCGCGACCCCCCCGGTGGTCGAGGCGCCCAAGGCCGAGGAGCCGAAGGCCGAGACTCCGAAGGCCGAGACCCCGAAGACCGAGACCCCGAAGGCCGAGACCCCGAAGACCGAGACCCCGAAGGCCGAGGAGCCGAAGGCCGAGGAGCCGAAGGCCGAGACTCCGAAGGCCGAGGAGCCGAAGGCCGAGACCCCGACGACCGGCGGCATCAAGATCGACGCCTCGAAGGTCGAGACCGGGAAGCCGAAGCGCGTCGGTCGCCAGGAGTGACGACGCGGCGCGCGCGGCTCCGCCCCGAACTCATCCCGGACCCGCACGCGCACGTCAAATTGGAGCCCACAACCATCGGGCGATCGCGGACAGGCCCAGCCATTCCGCGGTCGCCCTTGGCCTTTTCCCGGGCGTCTTCTCGCGTGAAACGGCGGTTGACAGCGAAGCGCGCGCGTGTCAGTTTTTCCCCACCACCTCAACTCTTACGTATACGTGAGAGATACTTTCCTCCCGCACGAAATCGTGCATCAGGTCGAGGGCCTCATGAGCATCAGCGAAGCCAAGCCCACGCTCGCGCCCGCCGCCGGCATCACCAAGCCTGGCCGGATCAAGATCGGCGAGCTCGCGCGCAAGACCGGCAAGACCCCGCGAGCGCTCCACCTCTACGAGGAGATGGGCCTGCTCGTCCCGAGCGCCCGCACCGAGGGCGGCTTCCGCCTGTACGGCCCCGACGAGGTCGCGCGGGTCTACTGGATCACCAAGCTCCAGGACATCGGCTTCAGCCTGCCGCAGATCCAGAGCCTGCTCCACACCGTGGCCGCCTCGCAGACCGCGCCGGAGGCGATGAACAGCGTGCGCGAGCTGTTCCGCGGCAAGCTCGACGACACCCGCGCGCAGGTCACCCGGCTCTTGCAGCTCGAGCGCGACCTGTCCGAGAGTCTCGCCTACCTCGAGGGCTGCCGCCTGTGCCAGGAGCCCGCCAAGCCGGACGCGTGCACCAACTGCATCAGCGAGCGCCGCAGCGACGAGCCGACGCCGTCGCTGGTGGTCGGCATCCACCGCAAGCCGAACGGCGACCCGCCGGCGGCCCGCCCGTGCGCGATGGACATGTCCCCGCGGACATCCCCGCCTGACCTGTCCGCGCGGACATCCAACCCCGAGCTCGTCGCCCGGCCCGACTACGCGGCCCGGTCCGCCGAGCACACGGCCCCCACCGACGCCGAGGGGACCTTCCCATGACCCAACAAGCAGCCAAGCGCCCGATCTACCTCGACTACGCCGCCACCTGCCCCGTCGACCCGCGTGTCCTCGAGGCCATGTTGCCGTACTTCAGCGACCGCTACGGCAACGCCGCCAGCCGCACGCACGTGTTCGGCTGGCAGGCCGAGGAGGCCGTCGAGGCCGCCCGCCGCGAGATCGCCACCACCCTCAACGCCGACCCGAAGGAGATCACCTTCACCTCCGGCGCGACCGAGTCGAACAACCTCGCGATCAAGGGCGTGGTCGAGTACCTGGCCGAGAGCGGCAAGAAGCACCTCGTCACCGCGGTCACCGAGCACAAGGCCGTCCTCGACACCTGCAAGCACCTCGAGCGCCACGGCTGCGAGGTCACCTACCTGCCGGTCGGCGTCGACGGCCGCGTCACCCCCGAGCAGGTCGCCGCCGCGCTCCGGCCCGACACCGCGCTCGTCTCGTTGATGTTCGCCAACAACGAGACCGGCGTGATCAACCCGGTCACCGAGATCGGCGCCGTCTGCCGCGCGGCCGGCGTCCTGTTCCACACCGACGCCGTGCAGGCGTTCGGCAAGGTCCCGGTCGACGTCGAGGCCATGCACATCGACCTCGCCAGCCTCAGCGCCCACAAGCTCTACGGGCCCAAGGGCGTCGGCGCGCTGTACATCCGCCGCCGCAAGCCGCGCGTGCGGATCGCCCCGCAGATCCACGGCGGCGGCCACGAGCGCGGCACCCGCTCCGGCACCCTCAACGTCCCGGGCATCGTCGGCTTCGGCTACGCGGCCAAGCTCGCGCGCGAGGAGCTGGCCGGCGAATCGGCGCACGTGCTCGAGCTGCGCGAGCACCTGCGCCGGCGCCTGGTCACGGAGATCCCGCACGCGATCGTCAACGGTTCGCTCGAGCATCGCCTGCCCGGAACCCTCAACATCAGCTTCGCCTACGTCGAGGGCGAGAGCCTGCTCATGGGACTCAAGGACATCGCCGTCTCCTCCGGCTCGGCCTGCACCTCGGCCAGCCTGGAGCCGAGCTACGTCCTGCGGGCCATGGGCCTCGACGACGAGCTGGCGCACTCCAGCTTGCGGATCACCATCGGTCGGTTCACCACCCGCGAGGAGCTCGACTTCGTCGCCGACCTCATCGCGCGCGAGGTCGCTCGCCTGCGCGACATGTCCCCGCTGTGGGAGATGGTGCAGGAGGGCATCGACCTGCGCACCATCGAGTGGACCCCGCACTGATTGACTTCCGGGCCCTCCGGGCCCAATCACTACGCGCGAAGAGAGACGCCATGGCGTACAGCAACAAAGTCATCGACCACTACGAGCACCCGCGCAACGTCGGCAGCCTCGACAAGGGCGACGCGAGCGTCGGCACCGGCATCGTCGGCGCGCCCGCCTGCGGCGACGTCATGAAGCTCCAGATCAAGGTCGAGAACGGCGTGATCACCGACGCCAAGTTCAAGACCTACGGCTGCGGCTCGGCGATCGCCAGCTCGAGCCTCGTCACCGAGTGGGTCAAGGGCATGAGCGTCGACCAGGCCATGCAGATCAAGAACAGCCAGATCGCCGAGGAGCTGTCGCTGCCGCCGGTCAAGATCCACTGCTCCGTCCTCGCCGAGGACGCGATCAAGGCCGCGATCCGCGACTTCCAGCAGAAGCAGGGCGCCGCCGCCGGGCCCGCCGGCGACTCCGACCACTGATCCCCGTCATGCCCAGCCTCACCGTCACCTCGCGCGCCGCCAAGGTCATGCGCGACCAGCTCGCCCGCCGCGGCACCCCGCAGGCGTGCATCCGCCTCGGCATCCGCGGCGGCGGCTGCACCGGCTACTCGTACCTGTTCGAGTTCGAGGACAAGCCGCCGCGCGCCAACGACCTCGTCGTCGAGCAGGACGGCGTCAAGGTCGTCGTCGACCCCAAGAGCCTGTTCTACCTCGACGGCACCGAGGTCGACTTCGAGACCGGCATCCGCGGCCACGGGTTCAAGTTCAAGAACCCCAACACCAAGGACGCGTGCGGCTGCGGCGAGTCGATCTCCTTCTGACTCCGTCTCGGACCTGTCCGATTCGACCTGCCCGATCCGACCTGTCCGATTCGACCTTTCCCTGAGCACCTGTCCTCTCGGACCTGTCCTCTTCGACCTCCTCGCCTGGCACGGCCGCCATGTCCGCGGACACCGACCCATTCGCCCTGTTCGACCTGCCGCGCCGCCACACCGTCGGCCGCGACGCGATCGAGGCGCGTTACCTCGAGCTCTCGCGCGCGGCTCACCCCGACAACGTCGTCGGCGAGGGCACGGCGGCCCGCCGGGCCGCGGTCGAGCGCGCCAGCGCCGTCAACGCCGCCTATCGCGTCCTGCGCGACCCCGTGCTGCGTGCTGAGGCGCTCGTCAAGCTCGGCGGCCTCGACCTCGACAGCACCGACCCCGAGCGCGGCGCGCCCCACCCGACCCAGGAGTTCCTGCTCGAGATGATCGAGCTGCGCGAGCGCCTCGAGGACGGCGGGCCCGCGGGGCTCGACGCGCTGCGCGACGACGTCGACGCCCGCAGCGAGGCCGCCCTCGACGCCGCGATCGCGGCCCTCGACGCCGGCGAGTTCCGCCGCGCCGCCGAGCACCTGGTCGCCCGCCGCTACTTCCAGCGCTTCCTCGACGAGACCGAAGCCAGCGCCCCATGACCAGCGTCTCCATCCACGACACCGGCGCGCTGTTCCAGATCGCCGAGCCGACCGACCAGCGCCGCGCCCAGCGCCGCCCCGGCCGCGGGATCGGCATCGACCTCGGCACCACCAACAGCCTCGTCGCCCTCGCCCCCCACGGCGCCGCTCCACGTGTCCTTCGGGACAGCTCGGGCAGCGGCCTGGTGCCCTCGGTGGTCGCCTACACCGCCGATCCGCCGCTGGTCGGCCGCGCCGCCCAGGCGCTGCAGGCCGAGCACCCGGCGCAGGTGGTCAGCAGCGTCAAGCGGCTGATGGGCCGCGGCCTCGCCGACATCACCTTCGCCCACCCGTACCACCTGTCCGAAGAGACACCCGGCCTCCTCCGCCTCGACATCGGCAGCGCGGACGCCCCGCGCCGCGTCACCCCGACCGAGGTCTCGGCGGCGATCCTGCGCGAGCTCAAGCTGCGGGCCGAGGCCGAGCTGGGCGAGCCGTGCGACGGCGCCGTCATCACCGTCCCGGCCTACTTCGACGACGCCCAGCGCCAGGCCACCCGCGACGCCGGGCGGATCGCCGGCCTCCAGGTCTACCGCCTGCTCGCCGAGCCGACCGCGGCCGCCCTCGCCTACGGCCTCGACCGCGGCGGCGAGGGCCTGTTCGCCGTCTACGACCTCGGCGGCGGCACCTTCGACGTCTCGATCCTCCGCCTGCACAAGGGCGTGTTCCAGGTGCTGGCGACCGGGGGCGACAGCGCGCTCGGCGGCGACGACTTCGATCGCGCGCTCGCGGCTCACCTGCTTAAAAAGTCAGGTGTTGCCGAGCCCTCGCGCCACCAGCTCGACGGCGCGCGCCTGGCCGCGCGCGCGGCCAAGGAGCGCCTGACCGAAGAGACAGTCACGCGCGTGACCCTGGCCGGCCTGCCCGAGCTCGAGCTGACGCGCGGCGAGTTCGAGGCGCTGATCGAGCCGCTGGCCCAGCGGACCCTCCGCGCCTGCCGCCAGGCGCTCAAGGACGCCGGCCTGCGCGCGCCCGAGCTCGACGGCGTGGTCCTGGTCGGCGGCTCGACGCGGGTGCCGAAGGTCCGCGAGCTCGTGGCCGAGGCGTTCAAGCGCCCGCCGCTGGCCGACATCGACCCCGACGAGGTCGTCGCCTGGGGCGCGGCGATCCAGGCCGACATCCTCAGCGGCTCCGCGCGCGAGGGCGTGACCCTGCTCGACGTCGTCCCGCTCTCGCTCGGCCTCGAGACCATGGGCGGGATCGTCGAGAAGATCATCCCGCGCAACGCCACCATCCCGATCGCCGCGCGCCAGGTGTTCACCAACTACGCCGAGCACCAGACCGGCATGGTCATCCACGTCGTCCAGGGCGAGCGCGAGCTGGCCCGCGACTGCCGCAGCCTGGCCCGCTTCGACCTCAAGGGCATCCCGCGCCTGCCGCCGTCGATGGCCCGCGTCGAGGTCACCTTCCAACTCGACGCCGACGCGCTCCTCACCGTCTCCGCGCGCGAGCTGATGACCGGCGTGCGCCAGTCGGTCGAGGTCAAGCCGACCTACGGCCTGTCCGAGGAGGAGGTCGACCGCCTCGTCATGGACAGCCTCGACCACGCCGGCGACGACTACGCCCGCCGCAACGCCGCCGAGGCGCGGGTCGAGCTCGGCCGCGTCGTCCTGGCCTTGCGGACAGCTCTGGCCGAGGTCGGCCACCTGCGCGAGCTCCTGCCCGACGACGAGCGCGCCCGCCTCGAGGCCGCCCTCGCCGCCGCCGACGCCGCGATGGCCGACCCCGACGCCCTCGCCGACCCGCTCAACCGCGCCCGCACGGCGCTCGAGAAGGTCAGCGAGCCGTTCGCCCGCCGCCGCATGGAGCGGGCCCTCAACGCCGGCATGGCCGGCAAGAGCCTCCACGACATCGAGCGCGCGCTCGCCGACGACGAAGCCCTGCACGAGAAGCGGGCCGGCCACACCCCCGAGCTGCTCGAACCCGAAGAGCCCTGAACAAGCATGCCGACCGTCACCTTCATCGGCCCCCATGGCACCAAGGTCGTCGAGGCCGAGCCCGGCGAGACCCTCCTCGACCTGGCCGAACGCCACGACATCATGATGGGCTCCGCCTGCGGAGGCGTGTGCGCCTGCTCCTCGTGCCACTGCTACGTCCGCCAGGGCCTCGCCGCCCTGCCCGAGATGTCCGACGCCGAGAGCGACCGCCTCGACATGGGCTTCGACGTCCGCCCCTACAGCCGCCTCGGCTGCCAGGTCAAGGTCGGCACCGCCGACCTCGTCGTCGAGCTCACCCAGGAGTCGATCCGCACCTGGTACGACGAGCACCCGCAGGCCCGCAAACCTTGACACCGAGCTGGCCGAATGCGCATGTCCTCGGGGACATGCCCTGAGGGCCACGCCGTTCCGGTGGCGCCGGCGCGGCGAACTCCGGCTCGAGCTCATGCGAGATCTCGCCAGCCGGCGAGCGCGCGCTGCTGAGCAAATGGATAGCCCCTCTCGTCACAGTCGCATCGGCGCGCCGGCGCTATCGGATTGTCGAACGCGAGCCACGACACGCGCCTCGTGACCGCGGCTCTATGGGCGACCCGCGAATGTGACACTGTTACAAGATGCACGGACCGAATTCGCTGCGCCGCAGGCCCGTCCCGCCAGCTCTTCGCATCGCGCCGGGTCACCTGCGCCCCGCGAATCTGACACCGTCACGCCTGCACGGAGCGACCGATGCGCCCCTGTTCAGGCCCCCTCGCGGGCGCCGCGGGGGGCGTGCCGCCATCTGTCGCTTCGCGCTGGGGGCCACCTGTGCCCCGACCTTTGGGGACAAGAGCGGTGTTGCCGCCCACAGCGTCCGCGAGGGGGACGGCGAACGTACGGCCCGTGCGTGATCTGAAGAGGACAACCTCTCCAGACCGCCGCGACGGCGCGCGCGCCTGCAGTCCGGGGGCTACACTCCTCGCGTGCACCGTCGCGCGTTCGTCACCGGCACGCTCGCTGCCCTGTCTCTTGGGTCATGTTGTTCCTCCGCTCCGGCCGCTCCGCCCGTGACCCCCGGCGACGACCGCTTCGCCGCCCTCGCCGGCATGTGCGACGGCCTCGCCCCGATCGGCCCCGACGAGCGGGCGCGCCGGCGCGAGCGGGCCCAGGCGCTCATGCAGGAGCATGGCTTTTCCGCCATATTCTTCGAGCCAGGTGATTCGCTCGTCTACTTCACCGGCATCCGCTGGGGGCGGAGCGAGCGGCCGATGCTCTACCTGCTGCCCGCGCGCGGACCGGGGGCCGTGATCGCGCCGGCCTTCGAGTCGAGGACCCTGCGCGAGCGGGCCGGCGAGGACCTCGCCCAGCACCTGTGGCAGGAGCACGAATCGCCGTACGAGCGGCTGGCCGAGGCGCTGCGGGCAACTGGCGTCGGCGGCGGCAAGCTCGGCGTCGATCCCTGGACCCGCCACTTCATCGTCGACGGCGCGCGCGCGGCCTGCGAGGTCGAGATCGCTCCGGCCACGCCGGTGCTGCGCGGCTGTCGGACGATCAAGAGCGCGAGCGAACTCGCGCTCCTGCGGCGCGCCAACGAGGCGACCAAGGCCGCGCTGAGGGCCGTTTCCGCGCATGTCTCCGAGGGCATGTCCGAAGGAGAGCTCGCCGGACTCGTGCACGCGGCCCAGATCGCGGCTGGCCTCACGGACACGTGGGCGCTGGTGCTGTTCGGCGCCAACGCCTCGTTCCCCCACGGCACCCGCGGCGAGAAGCGGCTCGCTCGCGGCGAGCTGGTGCTCGTCGACGCCGGCGGGGCGCTCCACGACTACCAGTCCGACGTCACGAGGACATGGCCCTTCGGACCTGTCTCTTCGGCGCAGGCGCGCGCGTGGCAGGCGGTCCATCGCGCACAGACGGCCGCTCTGGCCGAGCTGCGGCCGGGGCGGTCGTGCGAGGCCGCCGACGCCGCGGCGCGCGCCGCGATCGCCGCTGCCGGTTACGGCAACGACTACGGCCGCTTCACGCATCGACTCGGCCACGGCATCGGGCTGCAGACCCACGAAGACCCGTACCTCGTGCGCGGCAACCGGGACCTGCTCGCGCCCGGCATGACCATGTCCGACGAGCCAGGTGTCTACTTGGTTGGTGAACTCGGCGTGCGACTCGAGGACATCGTCGCCATCACCGAGGGAGAGCCGGAGGTATTCGGCCCGCGGGCCGGTTCGATCGAGGCCCCGTTCGGGTGATGAGCCTCGCCTCCTCGTGCGCGACCTTGATCTCCAAGAGCGAAGGCCGGGGTGGTATAGGCCCTGACACACCGGAGAGAGGAAATTGCCGCAGCTCATCCTTGAAGACCTGAACCTCGAGACCGCGGAGCGGCGCCTGTGCTCCGAGGCGCTCAACACCGCCGGCAACATCGTCGGCGCTGCGGACCTGCTGGGCATCACCCGCCACGCCTTGAAGCGGCGGATCATCAAGCTCGGCATCGAGTGGCCGCCGGCGCGCGGCGCTCGCAACGAGCCCCAGACCTAGGATCGCGCGGTCGCGGCCGCCGGCCCGTGCCACATGGCTCTTCGGCCAGGTGAGTGCAGGCGCCGACGCTCCGCGATCGACGAGCGCGCGCGGACGAGGGCGCCCGCGCGCGCGGAGGGTCTCAGCGCCCGGTGAATTGCGGCGGCCGCTTCTCCACGTACGCCGCCAGCCCCTCGGCCGCGTCGCTGCTCTGGAACAGCCGCTGCTGCAGCTCGCGCTCGAGCGTCAGCCCGTCGAGCAGGCTCAGCTCGCCGCCCGTCTGGCAGGCGCGCTTGAGCAGCCCGACCGCCAGCGACGCCTTGCCCGGCGGCACGAAGCGCTTGGCGTACTCGCGGACCTGGCCGACGAAGTCGGCGGCGCTCGGCGCGTCGAACACCTTGTTGACGATCCCGAGCCGCTGCGCCTCGTCGAAGTCCATCGTCCGGCCCTCGGCCATCAGCTCGATCGCCGCCGACTTGCCGATCAGGCGCGTGAGTCGCTGCGTGCCACCTGTCCCTGGGAGCACCCCGAGCGCCACCTCGGGCAGCCCGCACTGACCGGCGCCGCGGCGGGCGATCCGCAGGTCGGCGGCCAGCGCGACCTCGAGGCCGCCGCCGACGCAGTGGCCGTTGAGCGCCGCGATCACCAGCTTGGGCGTCTGCTCGAGCCGCGCGATCGTCTCGTTGGCGTGCAGGCAGAAGTTGTACTTGAACGTCGGGTCGGCGCCCTTGAGCATGCGGATGTCGGCGCCGGCGCAGAAGAACTTCTCGCCCGCGCCGACGACCACGATCACGTGCACCTCGGCGTCGAAGCGGGCGCGCAGGATCGCCGCGTCGAGGTCCTGCATCATCGCGTACGAGTAGCAGTTGGCGGGCGGGACGTTGATCGTGAGCTGGGCGACGCCGCCCTCGGCGTGGTATTCGACGTGAGGCATGCCCGGGCTTATACCCGATCCTGTGCACGTCCACCGCGTCCACGTCGGCTTCGGCGACTGCGACCCCGCCGGCATCGTCTACTTCCCGCGCTTCTTCCACTTCTTCCACGAGGCGATGGAGACGTGGTTCGACGAGGTGCTCGAGCTCCCCTACGCCGAGATGATCCGCGGCCGCGGGCTCGGGTTTCCCGCCGTCCACACCGAGGCCGACTTCGCCATCCCCTGCGCCTTCGGCGACGAGATCGCGGTCGAGCAACGGGTCGTCGGCCTCGGCCGCACGTCGATCCGCTTCGCCTACCGCGTGCGCACCTTCGGCGACTCCGACGCGCCGGTCCGCCTCACCGGCGCCACCGTCTCGGTCGTCATGGACCTCGACCCGCAGCGCCCGACCTTCCGCCGCCCCGTCGAGCTGCCGGCGGACCTGCGGGCCCGCATCGAGCCGCTCGTCGTCCCGCCGGGATGATGCGCGTCACGCCATTTCTGATCGCCGCCACGACCTGTCCCTCGAGACATCTCGCGCGCGCCGCTACAGGCCGAGCGCGGCCGCGAAGCCGGCGAAGTCCGGAGCGGCGACGATCCAGCGATTCCCCTCGCTCCACGACCATCGCAGTCGCAGCACCCGCGGTTGCCTCGCGTCCAGACGATAATCGAGCAGGATCGGCGCGTCGGAGCCGAGACCGAAGTCACCGAGCACCAGCGCGAGGTCCGGATCGATGCCGCGTGGATCGGCCTCAGGGTCGCTCCAGAACGGTTGCCTGGCCATGAGCGAGCGGACCGTGGCGAACGGAGGCGGCGCCAGATAGAGCCCGTCCTCCTCCGGTGCGAGCGCACGGACGCGTTCCTGGCTCGCCCGGGGCGCCGAGTTCTGGCGCAGCGCCTCGCTCGCCGTGCGGGGCCATCGGCCGCTGTCGAGCAGCGTCTGCAGCAGAGGTGGTAACGGCAGCCCGTCCATGCGCGGCCGAGAATACCCGTCCGCGAAACCACGGTCACCGGGCAGATGCCCGTCCCACAATTCGCCGTGCAGGGTTAACATCGTCGGCGGTGCCTCGCCTCCCGCCTCTCGTCCGCCTCGGGCTGGCCGTGCGTCGTGGCTTCGGTCGCTTCACGCCGGACCCGTTCGTCGTCGCGGTCGCCATGACCGTCGTCACCCTCGTGGCCGGCGCGCTCGCTCTCGGGGGCGGGCCCTCCGACCTCGTGAACGTCGTGCGCATGTGGAGCGCCCCGGGCGGCCTGTGGTCGCTGCTGGCCTTCGCCGGGCAGATGAGCCTCATGCTGACCCTCGGGACAGCCCTCGCCGCCGCCCCGCCGGTGCGCCGCGGCCTGCACGCGCTGGCCCGCCTCGCCTCCGGCCCGCGCGCGCTGGTCGGCCTGGTCGCGTTCGTCTCATGCACCCTCTGCCTTCTCAACTGGTCCTTGGGACTTGTCTGCGGGGCCATGTTCGCAAGGACAGCCGGAGACGAGGCCCGGCGCCGCAAGTTCGCCCTGCACTACCCGCTGCTGTGCGCCGCCGGCTACGCCGGCATGATGGTGTGGCACGGCGGCCTGTCCGGCACCGCCCCGCTCAAGGCCACCACCCTCGCCGACCTCACCGAGGTCCTCGGCCCCGACCTCGCCGCCCGCGTCGGCCCGATCGCCCTCGGCCACAGCCTGTTCGGCGGCCTCAACCTGGTCGTCACCGTCGGCCTGTGGCTGCTGGCCCCGCTCGTGTTCATGGCCCTCACCCCGGCCGAGGGCGCCGACCCCGATCCCCAGCCGGCGCCGGGCGGCGGGTCACCGTCCCCTTCGGACACGTCCTCCGAGACAGGTCCCGAGGAACATGTCCCTTCCGCCTTGCCCCCCGAGGGCGCCCTCGACCGCATCGAGCGCTCGCCGCTGGTCGTGTGGGCCCTGGCCGCGCCGGCCGCCGCCGCCCTCGTGTTCGCCCTCGAGGGCAGCGGCGGCGTCGACCTCAACGCCATCAACCTCGCCCTGTGGGTCCTCGCGCTGGTCCTCCACGGCCGCCCCGACGCGCTCGTGCGCGCCTGCGACGCGGGCGCCCGCGCCTGCGCCGGCATCCTCCTGCTGTTCCCGCTGTACGGCGGGATCATGGGCGTCATGAAGGGCACCGGCCTCGCCGCCGCGCTCGCCGGCGTGTTCGCGGCCGCCGACCCGCGCGCGTTCACGACCTTGACCTTCGTCTCCGCCGGCGTCCTCAACCTCTTCGTCCCCTCCGGCGGCGGGCAGTGGGCCGTGCAGGGCCCGATCGTCATGAGCGCCGCGCTCGAGCGGGGCGTCGATCCGACCCACGCCCTGCTCGCCATCGCCTACGGCGATCAGTGGACCAACATGCTCCAGCCGTTCTGGGCCGTCCCGCTGCTGGCGATCACCGGCGTGCGCGCGCGCGACATCATCGGCTATTGCACGCTGTGGATGCTCGCCGGCGGCCTGTGGATCGCCGGCTGTCTGTTCCTCGCCTCGCTGTGATCGCGGGCGGTTTCGTGCCGTCGTGCGCGACTGGCCGGCGTCGTCCCGCGTGGTAGAGTGCCGCCGGTCATGGACAGCGTCATCTCCGGCGCGACGGTCTATCACGTCGTCACGCTCAGCAATTTCGCGCGCGGCTTCGACAAGTACCAGCGTCGCTACCGCAAGTCGCTGATCCCCGAGAGCACCTACCCCGACGTCGTGCACGTGCTCGCGGCCGACGAGCTGGCGATCGGCGTCCGCAAGGCCAGGGGACTGCTCGCGCGGCTCGCCCTGCCCGGCGACGCGCTCGTCGCCCTCGAGGCGCGGCTGCCTGCCGCCCAGCTCCGCGTCAACGAGCGCAACGGCCTCGGCCGCGTGTGGCCGTCCGGCGACCTGCCGGTGCGGCGGATCTTCGCCATCGACGGCGACGGCCAGCTCGGCGCCGCGATCACCGTCGAGGACGCCACCGCCCGCGCGCTCGCCCTGCACGCCGCCCGATTCACCGCCTACGAGGAGCTCGTCCCGCGATCGATCTCCTTCCTCCCCGTGGCGAAGGGTTGTCAGGCCGCCTGCGCCTTCTGCTTCTCCGACGCCTCCGTCTCGGCCGAGCAGACCAGCGGTCGCGTCGACCTCGAGCTCGCCACCCGGTGGCTCCGCGCCGCCCGCCGGCGCGGCGCAGGTCGGGCCGTGATCACCGGCGGCGGCGAGCCGACCCTGCTCGCGCGCGACCGCCTCCTCGCGCTCGTCACCGCCTGCCGCGAGCAATTCGCCAAGGTCGTGCTGATCACCAACGGCGTGCGCCTGGCCGGCGAGTCGCTCGCCGAGCGTCGGACCTGGATCGCCGACCTCGCGGCCGCGGGCCTCGGCGTCCTGGCCGTCTCGCGCCATCACTGGGACGAGGCCGTCAACGCCGCGCGCATGAACCTCGCCACCCACACCGAGCGCGTCCTCGAGGTCGCCGCCGATTCATCCCTGCGCACCCGCCTGATCTGCGTGCTCCAGCGCGGCGGCGTCGAGTCGGTCGCCGACATCGACGCCTACGTGCAATGGGCCGCCGCCCGCGGCGTGCGCGAGGTCTGCTTCAAGGAGCTCTACGTCTCCACCAGCCACGAGTCCGTCTATCACTCGCTGAGCGCCAATCAGTACAGCGCCGCTCACCAGGTCCCGCTCGCGCGCGTGCACGAGTGGGCGCGCGGGCGCGAATTCGCGGAGCGCGAGCGGCTGCCGTGGGGCGCCCCCGTCTACGCCGGCACGATCGCCGGCAGCGACATCCGCGTGGCCGCGTACACCGAGCCCAGCCTGTTCTGGGAGCGCACCCACGGCCTCGCCCGCAGCTGGAACGTCATGTCGGACCACACCTGCCTCGCCTCGCTCGAAGATCGCGCCAGCGCCGTCACCCTCGCCCAGGTCGATCGGGGGGCCGCGTGAATTTTCCCGAGTTCATCGCCTGGAGCGCCGCCGTCCGCGAGCCCGACGTGGAGCGCCTGTGCGAGACGCGGATCTCCCGCGCCTTCGGCGACCTGCGCCCGCAGCTCGACCTCGTCGAGCCGCCGCGCAAGCTCCACCGCTGCGACCTCGCGCGCGCCTGGTGCGAGCTCCGCGGCCTCCCGGCTACCGCCGCGCGCACGGCCATGATCTGCAGCGGCGTCCGCCACGCCCTCTCGCTGCTGTTCGCCCACATGGCCGCCGCCGGCCGCCGCCTCGCGCTGCCCACCGACGTCTATCCCGTCTACTGGGAGCTCGCCCGCGCCGCCGGCGTGACCACCATCGGGGTGCCCACATTCCCCGAGCTGGCGATCGACGCCGTCCTCGATCACGCCACCAGGGCCGAGGTCGCCGCCCTCGTCCTCCCCGACCCGCTCAAGCTCCACGGCCGCCGCCTCGACGCCGCCGAGCGGGCCGCGCTCGTCGCCTGGCTGGGCCGCGATTCGCACCGCCGGCTCGTCGTCGACGGCGTCTACGCGTTCGGTGCTCGCCTCGATCGCGCCACCCTCGAGCTGCTCGACACCGGCCAGGTGCTCTACCTCGATTCACTGTCGAAGGGCTGGCTGCACGCCGGCGTGTTCGGCGTCGCCCACCTGCCCGCCCGCGACTTCGACCACCTCGGCCCGCTGTTCCGCGCCGCCGCGCCGGGCCAGGCCCAGCTGCACCTCGCCGCGCGCCTCATGACCGACCACGCCGGGCTCCCCGCCGCGCTCGTCGCCGCGATCGACGTCCGCCGCAGCGAATGCATCGACCGCCTGCGCGCCCGCGGCCTCGCGCCGGTCCCGGTCGACCGCGGCTACCTCGTCGGCGTCGCCGGCGACGCCCGCGAGCTGCTGCACACGCACCGCGTCCTCCTGCTCCCCGGCAGCGTGTTCGGCGAGCCGCAGCGCCAGGTCGCCATCGCCAGCGCCTTGCCGCCGGCCGTGTGACGCTCTCCGCGCGCCCCCCCCGAAGGACATGTCCTCAGGGACACATCCTAATCGCCCGCCGTCATTCGTCGCTGTCACTCCCCGCGCTCTTCCACCTCGCGCGGCGTCCCCGGCCCGAAGAACGCCACCTCCCGGCCCGTGCGCGGCCCCTCGATCACCACCGGCACCGCGCCCGCGACCTTCGGCTCGCGCACGACCTGGAACAGCCCGTGCGCGAACGCCTCGTCGCTCGCGCCCGCGACCTGCTCGACGCGCTCGCGCAGGCCCATGCGGTCCATCTCGAGCGCGCGGTGATGACAGTAGGGGTTGTTGCCCGGCCGCCCGAGCAGCGGCTCGCTCATCGCCGTGCACCCGCCCATGCACGTGTCGGCGTAGTAGCACTCGCGGCAATAACCCCACAGCGAATCGACCCCGCGCTGCTCGACGTAGCGGAGCTCCGGCGCCCGCTCCCACAACGCGCGCAGCCCGTGGTCGCGCCAATTGCCGCCGGCGTTGACGGCCCCGCCGACGCTCGGGCACGACTTGATCGTCCCGTCGGCCTCGATCCCGAGCCCGGTGCGCCCGGCCGAGCAGCCCTTGTAGTGGCCGTCGTCCTGCTGCAGGCGCCGGATCTTGCGCTCCAGCGGCCCGAAGTAGCCGAGGTTGTTGCCGGGCCAGAAGTGGATCTTGTGGCCCGCGCAGCGGGCGATGACGCGGTCGATCTCGGGGAACAGCTCGAGCAGCTCGAATGGCTGCAGCAGCAGCTCGGGGCGGTCGGCCGCGTTGCCGTGCGGCATCGTCAAGAACATCTGCCATGCCCCGATCCCGGCCTCGCCGAGCCGGTCGCACAGCGGCAGCAGCTCGCGCCACGTCAGGCGGTTGATCTGCGTGTTCGCGGCGATCCGCGCCCCCGCCTCGCGGCAGTGCTGCAGCGCCTCGAAGCAGCGCCGCCAGCCGCCCGGCGTCCCGCGCAGCGCGTCGTGGCTGGCCTCGAGCCCGTCGATCGACACCGACACCAGCTCGATGCCCGCCTCGACCAGCGCCTCGGCGCGCGTGCGCGTCAGCCCGAGGCCGCCGGTGGTCAGCGAGCAGGTCATGCCGCGCTCGCGGATCCGCCGGATGACCCAAAGAACATCTGCGCGCAGATACGCCTCGCCGCCGATCAGCACCACCTCGCCGACGCCCAGCTCGGCCAGCTCGTCGACCAGCCGCAGCGCCTCGTCGGTCGTCAGCTCGTCCGGCCGCGCGATCCCCGCGCGAGGCCCGCACGCCTGACAGCGCTGGTCGCAAGCGCGCGTGAACTCCCACACCGCCAGCGCCGGCCGCTGCACCGCGCCCCGCGGCGGCGGCAACACGCGGCGTCCGCGGCTCGGCGGCAGCGACTCCACCACCGGCAAGCGCCGGCGCGCCTCACGGAGCTTCACCGAAGGCAGGCTAGCACGTCCCCGGCCGGCCTCCGCGGCCGATCGAGGCTGTGATCCAAGTCGAGGCTCGGACGCTGCGAACGTTCTTGCACACCAGGCCTCTCGCCCTCACGTTCCAGGGAGGCCATGCCCATGCGTGACACCGCCGAGATTCCTTCGCAACCACCGACGACAACTTCACGTCTTCGAGAGCCACCGATCCGTCTCATCCGCAAGGCGATGGGCGACGGACCGACCCGGCGCCGCAAGCTGCTCAACCTGGCCCTCGCGCTCCGCAGTTATGGCGACGAGCGCCAGGTCCTGCCGCGGCTGCAGCGCCTGAAGGAGCTCGGATGGCTCGACCAGATCCCGACGCGGATCCAGCGAATGGTCGGCGCGATCGACATGCTGCGCTTCTTCATCATCCCGTGCGCGGCCGACTATTACCGCTCGAAGGGCATCAACTTCTATTTTCACACGCTGCTGCGCTTCCTCGACGACCCGGCCTCGCTCATCGACCCGACCGGCTTCAACAGCGCGCGCGACACCATCATCGGCCACGTCCTCCAGGTCGTGCACGCCAACCCCGACTACGACCTGCAGCTGCTCGACTCCTTCCCCGACGGCCTGCACGCGATGGAGGAGCAGATCGTGGCGCTCCTCGGCGGCACCCACCCGCGCGCCGCGTCGATCCTCGCCACCGTCGAGGACCCCGAGTACCACGCCCGCCTGCTCGACTACGTGCGCGAGTTCCGGCGCCGCCAGCCGAGGACCGCCTCGCTGCTGCGCGAGAACATCCTCAGCGACGACCGCTTCCGCATCCTCGAGCGCACCTTCGGCGAGCTGCCCCGGGCCATGCGCTACTTCAGCAAGCTGCCCACCAGCCCGCTCGGGGCGGCCCGCCACCTGCTGTCGGTCCGCGAGTTCCCGCTGCACCTGGCCGAGGCGGCCTACACCGCCGCGCCGACGCAGGCCGACACCTGACCGTCACGACATGGACCTTCCGACATGTCCTCAGGGACAGTCGGTGATGATGCGCTCGACGCCCCAGGCCGCGACCTCCTGCTTGCGCAGCAGGCTGTTGACGGTCCACACGCCGACGACCAGGCCCTGGGCGTGGTAGCGGGCGACCACGGCGGCGGTGGTGAGGCGGTGGTCGAGGTGGACGGCCGCGCAGCCGAACGCCTGGGCCCCGCCGACGTGCAGGAACGGCGGGCTCTGGGCGGCCAGCAGCAGCGCGTGCTCGTAGGCGCTGCCGGCCGCACGGGCGGCCAGCAGCATCCGCGGGTCGAAGCTCGAAAGGATCACCCGCGGCCGCCCGGCCAGCAGGGCCACCGTCCTCTGCGCCACCGCGGCGCCGCCGGCCTTGAGCTCGACGTTGAGCCAGCGATCGGTCGGCCACACCTCGAGGAGATCGCCGAGCCGGATGATCCGCTGGTTGCGGTGGAGCTGGACCCGCGACAGCTCGTCCCAGGTCAGGTGCTCGATGCGGTCCTGACGGCCGGCCAGGCGCGCGAGGTCGGGGTCGTGGAACACGACCACCTCGCCGTCGCGGGACAGCTGCACGTCGAGCTCGACGCCGTCGGCGCCGCGCTCGAGCGCGTGGAGGAACGCGGGCAGCGTGTTCTCGAGCCGAGCATCGCTGGCGCCGCGGTGCGCGAGGATCAACATGGGCCCGGTTATCGCACGGCTCGCGCGCGCGCTGTAGCCCTCGCGGGCCCCCATGTGCGCGCCGACTCACGACGCTCGGCCGCTCCCCGCCGGCCGATCACGGCAGCTTGTCGCCGAGGTCGCACAGGAAGCGGTAACTGCTCGCGCCCTCGCCGAAGCTCACGGTCATGTAGCTCTTGGCGGTGCCGTCCGGGTTCCACTTGTAGATCATCGAGCAGCCGGCGCAGTGATCGCTGTCGGGCTGATCGCCGTAGGCCATGTCGCTGACCCAGAACACCTGGTCGTCGCCCGCCCGCCAGCCCGGGCATTCGGCCGAGTTGAGCGCCCCGCCGTCGCAGGTCGCCATCGGCGTCGCCGGGTAGATGGCGAGGATCGCCAGGTAGTCGACCCCGGCGCCGACGATCCCGCCGCCGACCGGGTCCACGTTGTTGGTCGTCGCCACCTGGTAGGCCGACTTCACGTGGTCCGGCGAGCGGGTGACCAGCAGGTGCATGCCGAACTTCTGACAGACCTCCTCGGCCTTCTTGGCGCCCTTGTCGCTCTCGGCCCCGAACTCGGTGTCGACCTTGAGGAACGTGTAGCCGCCGCCGTCGCTGTCCATGTCGCACCACACGTCGAGGCTGGCCTCGCCGCCGAGCGCCTCCGGCCACAGCCGGTACTCGCCGCTGACCGCGTCGGGCACCGCCCGCTTGACCTGCAGGCAGCTGCGGGCCTCGACGCAGCCCGACATGCAGCCGTCGGTCTCGTCGGTGTTGTTGTCGTCGCAGTCCTCGCCGCCGTTGACGAGCCCGTCGCCGCAGCGCGGGCCGGGCGTGCACGTCTTCGTGCAGCCCTCGTAGGCCCCGTCGTCGTTGGCCGGCCCGTCGTCGCAGGCCTCGACCCCGGCCTGCACGAACCCGTCGCCGCACTTCGCCGGCTTGCAGCGCGCGCAGTCGTCGGAGTCGTCGTCGTTGCCGTCGTCGCACGACTCGCCGGCCTGGACCACCCCGTCGCCGCAGAACGTGGCCGTGCAGTCGGACTTGCACCCGTCGAGTTCGTCGTCGTTGCCGTCGTCGCAGGCCTCGTCGCCGGCGACCACCCCATCGCCGCACACCGCCGGCGCGACCTCGGTGGTGCTCGTCGGCGTGACCTCGGTCGCCGTCCCCTCGGTCGGCGGCGGCGTCGTCGTCGTCGTCGTCGTCGCCTCCTGATCGCCGGTGGTGATGGCGTCGGCCAGCGCGTTGCAGGCGTAGTCGCCCTCACGGCAACCGGACGAGTGACACGCGGCCAGCCCGGCCGTCAGCGCGGCGACGGCGAGCGCGGGGATGAATTCGCGGAGGACAGCGGCCATGGCGATCGATCCGTCAACACGTCAGAAGCGCGCCACCAGGCCGGCGCCGGAGCGCCCGCCCGCGAGCGTCAGGCGGCCCGGGCGGACCAGCCGACGCGCCACCAGGTAGCGGGTCAGCAGCGCGACACCTGTCCCGAGAGCCAGGCCGACTCCGGCGCCGATGAACGACGCGGCCGCGGTCTCGCGCCGCAGCGGCGCCAGGTCGATCACCGCGCCTTGTTTACCGCCGTCGTGGAGCATCTTCTGCACGCGCTGCCACTCCGTGACGTACCACGCCACTCCGGCGATGGCGAGCAGTCCGCCGGCCGCGAACTCGCCCCACAGCGCCCGGTCGCGCGCTCCGAGGCCCGCGGTGAGCGCACCCGCCCCGAGCCCGAGGCCCGCGCCGATCATCGCCGCCCCCGTGTTCGTCCCGCTCACGGCGGCCACGTAATCGGCGTTGTTCGGGGCCGGCACGAACACCGGATACACGTGACGGTGGCGCAAGGCGAGGCCGATCCCTGTCCCGAACGACAGACCGCCCGCGAGCCCCAGACCCAGCCCCAGCCCCAGCCGCGCGTCCGGCGACAGCCGCAATTCCTTGCTGTCCTCGCCGCGGCGCGACGCGCGACGGCCCGCGTGCGCGGGCGCCTCCGGACCCGCGGCGACCAGGAGCGACAGCGCCAACGCGACGACCGAACCGGCGACCATCCACCATCGGCCATAGCACCCTTCCTCGCGGCTTGCACCCCCCGGGTCGTGCCCCGGTGCGCCTGCGCCCGGCGCAGAACGACGCCTGCATGTGGTACACGCCTCCTATGGTCTCGCCCCAGGAGCCGGCCGCGTCGGGTCCGTCCTCGTCGTCCCGTCCTGTCCCGCGCTGGTCGCTCGCCGCGCTCTCGCTCGCTCACGCGTGCATCTTCGCCTGGGCCGCGAGCGTGCTCCCGTGGCAGCGCTGGACCGCCTTCGCGGCGATGACCGCCGCCCTCGCACTCGCCCACACCGTCACCGCCGCGCTGGCGCTCGCCGGCAGCCGCCGGCGCGCGCTCGCCTGGCGGATCGGCGCCGCGCTGTCGCTGCTCTACCTCGCCGTCCAGACCCTGATCGCCGCGCGCGCCGGCACCTACGTCGCCGCCCTCTACGGAGGCCTCGGCAAGGGCGTGTTCGCGGCCCTGGCCGCGTTGTGGGCCGTCCTCGTCCTGCTCACCCTCCCGTTCGCTGCCTGGGGTCTGGCCGCCACCGGCGGCTTCGGCGAGGGCCCCGGCCTGCGGCGCCGTCTCACCGGCGGCCTCGCGGTGCTGCTCGCCTTCGTCACCTTCTCCTTGTGGCGAGCCGCCGCCGCCGCCGCCGCCACGCCGATCGCCGCGCCGACCGACGACCCCGCGGCGCTCGCCGCCGCGATCCAGGACGTCCTCCCGCGCGTGCGCCCGCGAAAGGACGCCGACCTGTCCTTGTGGACACGTGCGCCGATCACCTGCGACTACCCGATCGATCGCCCGACCGCCTTCGTCGTCTACCCGGTCGCCGACCGCCCCGACGACAAGGACAAGAAGAAGATCAAGCAGGCCGCGAAGCTGCGGCCGGCCGCGCGCTGCGTCCAGGCCGACAGCGCCGAGGCGTTGCTGCCCGCGCTCGCGGCCGTGGTCGCCGACGCCGGCGCGCCCGGGCCGATGAAGATCGACGTCGTGCGCGGCGCCCAGCCGCTGGCCGACTCGCTGCCCGGCCCGTTGCCCCTGCTCTTTCGGCCAGGTCTCGACGGCGCCTGCCTCGGCGCGCGCTGCCTGCTGCCGTGGCAGCTGCTCGGCCTCAATCAGTTCCTCACCTACACCCCGCTGCCCTTCATCGAGGACCTGCGGTTCGGCGCCGCCCCGGCCGCCCTGCGCAAGGCGCTCGCGCGCAAGGGCGACCCGGCGCCCGAGCCCGACGTCGGCGTCGACGGCCTCGTGCGCCTCGACACCGTCAGCCTGCTCGTCGATCGCGACGGCCGGGTGCGCCCGCTGCCGCGCCTGCGCGACGCGATCGACCGCCTCGACGCCGACCTGCTCGCGGGCGCCCTCGCCGGCGCCGAGGCCCACATCCTCGCCGCCCAGGCCGAGGACGGCCGCTTCCGCTACCTCCTTCACCCCTTCACCGGCAAGGTCACCTGGCGCGGCTTCGCCGTCCCGCGCCAGGCCGGCACCACCCTCGCCCTGTGCGAGCTCGGCAGCGACGCCGCCGTGCCCGCCGCGCGCAACTCGCTCGCCATGCTCGCCGGCCTGCGCAAGGACTTCCCCGAACATGGCTATTCGGTCCTGTCCTATCAGGAAGGTCGGCCGCCGCCGCTCGGCGACCTCGGCAGCACCGCCCTGCCGCTGATCGCCTTCCTGTCCTGCCGCGATCGCACCGGCCCCGAGCACGACGAGGTGATCGGCGCGCTCGGCCGCTACCTCCTGGCCATGCAGCGGCCCGACGGCGGCTTCCATGCCCGCGTCGCCCTCGCCACCGGCGAGGCCCACCTCGGCCCCGACCTCCTCTACGCCGCCGGCCAGGCCGTGTTCGCCCTCGTCCTGCTCGAGCAGCTGAGCGCGCGCCAGCCGAGCGACCTGCTGCCGCCGCACGCCGAGGTGCGCGCCGCCGTCGAGCGGGCCATGACCTACTTCGCCGAAAACTACTGGTCGCACGGCCTGTACGGCTTCTTCTTCCTCGAGGAGAACTGGCACTGCCTGGCCGCCCGCGCCGCCCTCGGCGTCCACCGCCACCGCGGCTACGAGAAATTCTGCCTCGACTACGTCGATTTCAAGCGGCGCCTGATCATGGACGAGTCGAGCGGCGTCGCCCCCGAGCTGGTCGGCTCCTACGGCTTCGGCAACGTCCTCGTCCCCCACAACACCCCCAGCGCCGGCTTCGGCGAGGCCCTCGCCGCGGCCATGGCCGTGCGCGCCGCCGACGGCGAGCGCCGCCCCGAGGACACCGGTCTCATGGAACATGTCCTCACGTTCCTGATCGAGCAGCAGTGGTCCGACGCCAATTGCTTCGCCTGCGCCCGCGACCAGCGGGTCGTCGGCGGCTGGTCGGAGTCGGTCGGCTCGCTCGACGTCCGCATCGACTACACCCAGCACGCCTGGGCCGCCCTCGGCCACGGCGGCCGCCAGCTGGGCCTGATGCCCGGGAGCGGCGGTGACTGACACGAACGCCGGCGCGGCGCCGCCCCCCGCGGAGCACCCGGTCGCCGCGCGCCCCGACCGCGACGCCGACCTCGCTTCGCACCGCGACCGCGACGCCTCGCCGGCAGACGCCCGCGACGCCGCGCCCTCCGACGCCCCGCCGGCCCGCCGCGAATCGAGCGTCTGGCCGTGGCTCGTCGGGCTCGTGCTGCTCGGCCTGTCGCTGTCGCCGATGCTGCGCCCGCTCGGCTACGACTCGTTCCCGTTCTCGAGCTTCCCGATGTTCGCCCACGGCCGCAAGGACGCCGTCACCAGCGTCCACCGCGCCCTCGCCGTCCTCCCCGACGGCACGCCCGTGGCCCTGCCGCCGCGCGCGCTCGGCAGCGACGAGGTGCTGCAGGCCGACGCCACCCTGCGCCACGCCATCCGCGGCGGCAAGAAGGCCAGCGCCAGGCTGTGCCGCGCCGTCGCCCGCCGCGTCGCCGGCGACCCCGCCCTGGCGACCGCCGTCGCCGTCGAGCTCGTCACCGAGCGCCACGACGCCATCGCCTGGTTCGCCGGCGAGCGCACCCCCCTGAGCCCGCCCAGGCGGCGGGCCCGCTGCAAGCTCCCGAAGTGAAGGACATGTCCCGAGCGACAGGTCCCGAGCGCCATGGCCTCTTCGACATGCTCCAACGGGCAGCTCGTGCCGTCGACCGCTGGTACCGCCCCGTCGCCGCCCCCGAGCGCCTGGCCGCCCTGCGCCTGCTCGTCGGCGGCTTCGCCGTCGCCTACCTCGCGCTGCGGATGCCCAACCTGCTCGGACTCCACGGCCTCGGCGGCTTCCACCCGGTCGGCGTCGCCTCGATCCTGCCCGCTCCGCTGCCGCCGGCCGCCGTGGTCGCCCAGGCCGTCCTCGCCCTGCTCCTCGGCCTCGCCTTCACCCTCGGCCTCGCCTTCCGCGTCAGCGGCCCCGCGTTCGCCCTCGCCCTGCTGTGGGTCCTCACCTACCGCAACGCCTGGGGCATGATCTTCCACACCGAGAACCTGCTGGTCATGCACACGCTCGCGCTCGGCTGCTCGCGCGCCGGCGACGTCTGGTCGCTCGACGCCCGCCGGGCCCGCCGCCGCGGCGCCGCACCACCTGTCCCTTCGACCAGCTACGGCTGGCCCCTGCGCCTGCTCGCCCTGCTCACCGTCGGCTCCTATTTCGTCGCCGGCGTCGCCAAGCTGCGCCTGTCCGGCTTCGGCTGGGCCACCTCCGACCTGCTGCGCAACTACATCGCCTACGACAACCTGCGCAAGCACCTGCTCGGCGACTGGTACTCGCCGCTCGGCGGGTGGCTGGTCGGTTACGCCTGGCTGTTCCCGCCGCTGGCGACCGCGAGCCTGCTGCTCGAGCTGCTCGCCCCCGTCGCCCTCGTCGGCCCCAAGCTGGCCCGGATCTGGGCGCTGCTGGCCTGGGCCTTCCACCTCGGCGTGTGGGCCATCATGGCCATCTTCTTCCCCTACCCGCTGCTCGGCCTCGCCTTCGCCCCGCTGTTCGCCGTCGAGCGCCTGCCGCTGTTCCGCCGCCTCGCCCGCCCGCGACGCTGAAAGCCAGACCGAGAGCCGCGCGCCCGAAGGCGCGAGATCAGTTCTCGGCATCCGTGAAACGGATTTCTCCGCTCACGGGCCCTTGAGATCGCCGAGGCCTCGCGGACGCAGTGGTTGCCGGGCGCGTGGGGCGTAAAGTCATCCCTGAACAGGGCTGACCTCCCCGAGCGCCCCGCCCTGCCGGCTCACCTCGACCTGGCCTTTCAGCCAGCTGGGCTAACTCCGCCGGCCTCCGCGACCTGCCCCTTCAGTCAGCCGCTCCGCCCCGCCCCGCGGCCTCCCGATCGCCCGCGCCGTCACCACCTGACCTTTCAGCCAGCCCGGCCGCCGCGCCCGCCCTGGGCGGCGGCCCGCCCGCGGCGCGCCCCTGGACCGGACTCGCCCGGTGTGCCACGCTACGCGCGCCGATGTCCGTGCGCGTCCGTCTCCTCCTCCTCGCCGCGCTGGCGGCCTGCGAGCCGGCCGTGCAGCCCGCGGCCGCGAGCGCCCCTCCGGTCGCGCCTCCGGCCGCCCCGCCGGCTCCCGCCCCGGCCCCGCCCGCCGCACCGGCCCCCGCGGTCGCCCCGGTCTCCACGCCGTACCGCCAGCTCGCCGGCCTCGAGTACGTCGAGGTCGTCACCGGCGAGGCTGACCCCGAGGCCAGGTTGCCGCTGATCGTCGCCATCCACGGCCTCGGCGATCGCCCCGATCGCTTCGCCGCCCTCCTCGACGGCTTCCCGGGGGCCGCCCGCATCATCCTCCCGCGCGGCCTCGACGTCCTCGACGAGGGCGGCTTCTCGTGGTTCCCGATCCGCGCCCGCAGCCCCGACGTCGCCGGCCTGGCCGGCGGCATCGCCCGCGCCGGCGACGCCCTCGTCCCGTTCGTGCGCGAGCTCGTCGCGGCGCGTCCCACCCTCGGCAAGCCGGTCGTCACCGGCTTCTCGCAGGGCGGCATGCTCTCGTTCTACCTCGCCACCCGCGCCCCCGATCTGTTCGCCGCCGCCTTCCCGGTCGGCGGCTGGCTCCCGCCGCCGCTGTGGCCGCGCAGCAAGCCCGAGGGCGCCCCGCCGATCTTCGCCCTCCACGGCGCCGCCGACAACGCCGTCAAGCTCGCGCCCACCGAGCAGGCCGTCGCGCACCTCCAGGGCCTCGGCTGGAACGCCCGCCTCAAGGCCTGGCCCGACGTCGGCCACGCCATTCCCCCCACCATGCGCCGCGAGCTCCACCAGCGCATCGAGACCGCCCTGCGATCGCCATGAACGCCAGCGCCCCCGACAACAACAAGAAACAGCGCAAGCTGCGGACCTACCCCGGCCTCGGCGCCCGCGACTTCATGCACCCGTGGGACATCAAGGCCACCGCCGCGCTCCACCGCGTCCCCGGCTTCGACCGCCTGATCGCCAAGGTCATGGAGTACGGCCTCGAGCGGATCCTCTACCTCGAGAACATCGCCGACAACGTGCGCGTGACCGAGAAGATGTTCCCGCGGCTGTACCGCTACCTCAAGTGGAGCTGCGCGATCCTCGGCGTCGAGGAGCCCGAGCTGTACGTCAGCCTCGACCCCGTCCCCAACGCCTACACCTACGGCCACACGCGGCCCTTCATCGTCCTCACCTCCGGCCTCGTCGACGTCCTCGGCGAGCAGGAGCAGTTCTTCGCCGTGGCCCACGAGGTCGGCCACGTCAAGTGCGAGCACTCGCTCTACACCACCGTCGCCCGCAACATCGCCGCCGTGATCGAGATCTTCAGCCAGGCCACGCTCGGCCTCGGCTCGCTGCTCGGCAAGGGCATCGAGCTGCCGCTCTACGACTGGATGCGCAAGAGCGAGCTGTCGGCCGACCGCGCCGCGCTGATGTGCGTGCAGGACAAGGACGTCGCCCTGCGCACCTTCATGAAGCTGGCGGGCGGCGCCCAGAAGCTCTACGCCGAGATGGACCAGGACGAGTTTCTGCGCCAGATCAGGGCCTACGAGGAGGCCGACGAGTCGACCCTCAACAAGGTCTACAAGTTCCTCATCACCGCCATGCGCACCCACCCGTTCCCGATCATGCGCGCCAAGCACCTCGACGAGTGGATCACGAGCGGCGACTACGACCGCCTCGCCCGCAGCGCCGCCGAGTGAACGCGCGAGGAGGTCGTCGGCCTCGCCCGGCCGCGCAGCCGCGCGCGTTGCCCGGCGACCAGGCGGACGATACCGTACGCGAGCATGGCCCCCGAGATCGATCACGCCGGCTGGTCCTGCACCCGTGAGGCCGGGGCGCTCGTGCTGACGCACCCGCAGCGCGGCGAGGTCGTCCTGCTCGGCCGCGCCGCCCGCCTCCACGACCTCGCCGACGGCCGGCGCACTGTCGCCGAGCTCGCGGCCCTGCTCGAAGCTGTCCCCGAGGACATCTTCGCCGCGCTCGACGAACTCGCCGACCACGGCCTCTTGCGCGCCCGCGTCGCCCCGCCCACGGCCGCCCGTGGTCTCGGTCGGCGCGAGGTGCTGGGCGTCCTCGCCGGAGCCGCGGCCGCCGCCGTCGCGCCGAACCTCGCCCTCGCCGCGCCCGACAAGACCCCCGCCCTCGCCTCCGAAACCGCCACCGCCCTCGCCCCGCCGCACGAGCACCTCCACAAGGAGAGCGCCAGCAAGTCCGAGCAGCAGCGCAAGCTCGCCGGCGGATCGATCTCCGAGGCCGCGCAGCCGTTCGTCCTCGCGGTCACCGCCGAGGAGAGCGCCAGAGCCGGGGCCGACCTGCTCGGCGCTTACGAGTCCGCGGCCAAGCGCGCCGACTCGCCCGCCGAGTCGGCCGCGAAGCAGCGCGTCGACATGCCGCCCGCGCTCGCCGGCGCCCGCGAGTCCGAGCGCAAGCGATCCGTGGCCACGCTGGTCGCCGAGGAGGAGTCGGCCAAGGCCCTCGTCGACCCGCGCACGCGCGGCCTCACCGGTGAGGTCGCCGCCCTCAGCGCCCGCGAGCAGCACACCAAGCTCGCCGGCGACTTCGGCCCCGACCACGAGCAGACCCACAAGGTGCTCCTCGCTGCGCGCACGTCTCAGCGCCAGAAGGCCGACGAGCAGAGCGCCAAACAGCTGCAGCAGGCCCAGGAGGCCCGCTGGCAGGCCGACGTCGCCGACGGCCGGCGCGCCGAGCAGCACGACAAGGCCCACGAACGCGCCCGCGAGCAGCAGCACAAGGGCCACGGGCAGCAGGTCGAGCGAGCCGCCGAGCAGCGTGAGAAGCACCGCGACGAGCAGCTCGAATTGTTCCGCCGCCGCCGCGCCGAGTCGGAGTGGATCGAGTCGACCCTGGCCGCCCGGGCGAAGACCAGCAAGGAAGCCGAGCAGGGCCACAAGGCGCGCGCCGGCGAGGAGGCCCAGAAGCGCGACGCCGTGCTGCTCGACCTCAAGGCCCGCGAGCACGCCGCCAAGTCGCGCGCCAAGCCCGGCTGAGCCGGCCCCGTCGCCGACCTCCATCGACATGACCCCAGGGACATGTCCACGCCACCGCGGCCGCGGGCGACGCCGAAGGACATGTGCATGAAGGGCCCGTCACCGCGGCTGCCGGCGCGCCGAAGAACACGCGCATTTGAACATGTTCCAACGCGCATGTCGCTACCGACATGTACTTTCAGCGATATCAAGCGCCCATCGTCAGCCGCCGCGACTTCGCCAGCAGGTGCTCGAGCATCGCCCCCGCCACGTCGATCCCGCCGACCAGCTGCGCCTGCGGGAAGTAGCACGGGAAGTTGGCCTCGAGCAGGTAGAGCCGCCCGCTCGCGTGGGCCAGGATGTCGACCCCGGCGAACTCGCGGCGGATCGCCCGCGTCGCCGCCACCGCCAGCTCCGTCAGCGGCGACGGCGTCGACACCACGTAGTCGGCCGGATCGCCGGACGGCCCGCTGCGGAAGTCGTCGGGGTACGGGTGATTGCGATAGGCCGCGACCGCCCGCGACCCGACTACCACCACGCGCCAGTGCGCCGCGCCGGCCACGTACGCCATCAGCTGCGGCGCGCGGCCGGCCGCGAACAGGTGGTCGAGCACCGACGCCAGTGACGCGAAGCTCTCGAGCAGCATCACCCCCACCCCGCCCTCGCCGCCCGGCACCTTGACCACCACCGGCAGCCCACCCACGCGCTCGACCGCGCGGCGCAGCTGCGCGCGGTCGTTGTGCAGCAGCGTGATCGTGCGCGGGATCGGCAGGCCGCGGCGCGCGAACAGCAGCGGCGCCGCCGCGCCGTCGAAGAACAGCGCCTCGCCGTCGGCGTAGAAGGTCGCCAGCCCGTCGGCGTACAGCGCCTGCTCGACGCGGACCGCCGCCGACGACACCGCCGGGCGGAACAGCATCGCCCCCGCCGGCAGCTCGACCTCCTCGCACGGGTCGAAGCGCCCGGCGTCGACCGGCACGTACGTCACGCCTCGCGCCGCGCAGGCCGCCGCCAGCAGCTCCGTCGTGGTCGCCGGCACGGTCGCGTCGGTGACGCAATAGAACGGCGGCGGCATGACCCGAAGGACAGTAGGCCGCCGCGCCGCGTCGCACAACCCCGGCGGAGCCCGGCCGTCTTCGTCCTCCGCGAGGCGCTCGCGGTTCTGACCGGCGCAGCAGAGCGGCGGCCTCCGCTCGCCCCGCGTGTAACATCGCCGTCCCCACGCACGTAGCCGAAAGCGCCCGCCATGTTCACCACCACGCGAAGACTGTTCCTCGGCCTGCTCGTCCTCGCCGCCTGCGGCTCCACCGAGTCCAACCACAAGAAGCCCGCGCCCGCGTCCGCCCCCGCCGTCGGCGCCGAGGTCGGCTACTTCGCCGGCGGCTGCTTCTGGGGCGTCGAGCACTTCCTCGAGCAGCTCCCCGGCGTCCTCGACGTCGAGTCGGGCTACATGGGCGGCGGCCTCGACGCCCCCACCTACGAGCAGGTCTCGAGCGGCGACAGCGGCCACGCCGAGACCGTGCGCGTCACCTTCGACCCGCAGAAGATCGGCTACGAGGCGGTGGCCAGGCGCTTCTTCGAGATCCACGACCCGACCGAGATCGATCGCCAGGGCCCCGACGTCGGCACCCAGTACCGCTCCGCCGTGTTCGTCACCGGCCCCGAGCAGCGCGCCGCCGTCGACGATCTGATCGCCAGGCTCAAGGCCAACGGCTACGCCGTCGCCACCACCGTCGAGGACGCCGGCCGCTTCTGGCCCGCCGAGGAGTACCATCAAAACTACTACGTCCGCACCCGCAAGACCCCGTATTGCCACATGCCGGTGCCACGATTCGACCAGCCCGCCCGCTCGTGATCACCGGCGCGCGCGACTCAACGCCGACGTCGTTCGCGCTCCGCCAGGAGCCATGCCAGGTCGGATCGATCCTGCAACGCCTTCGTCGAACCCGGCTCGCGGCGCGTCGCGGAGGCCCGCTTGGCCGCGATGAGCGACTCCAGGCCCATCGTCGGCACATCCGGCACCCCGGCGATGTTCAGCAAGACGCGATCTTTCCAGGCCCGAGCAAAACCGACGCCGACGATCCGGGTGAGCACATCGATCCGGTCCGGTTCGACGCCCATGTAGAAGCCCTCCCCGGGCCGCGAGAGGTCGTCCACGGTGAGTTGAAAATACTCGAGCGAGACCGCCGCAAATGCTCGCACTGCATCTGCAAGACGGCGGGCGTTCGTCGGCGTCGCCTCGACGAGCACGTCGATGTCACCGGTCGAGCGCACATACCCGTGCGCAGCCAGGGCATACGCGCCCACGACGACGTGCCTAACGCCGGCCACCGATAAGGCGATCAGGAACTCCTGGACGTCGCTCTCGGACATCGGCGCCTTGCTGGGCGATTGCATAGAGTCGCGCACTGAGCCGGCGCATCGCCTCGACCCGCTGCGACGGCGTCATGTCGCGGTACGCCTCGTGCGTGTCGGGGAACGAGCCGGAATCGGCGACCTTGCCGCCTTTCAGCCGGGACGCCGGGATTTCGCGCGCGGACACGACCGGAAGATACCCAGCGGTCCCGCGAACCGCCACTGCGCCGCGACCGCCGGCGCGAATTCGCCCCTCTCTCCGTCTCGCCACCTCGCGTGTAATCCCTGCCGGCCTCGCGGTAAGACGCCATGAGCCCCCCGCATGAGCGTCCCGAGCCCCCGCGCTGCCCGTTTGGCGGCCAGTCATCTCCGCGCCGTCGAGCGGGCCGCGGACGATTGCGGGGCTCCCACGCCAGCGCTCATCGCGCGCGCCTGCGCCGGGGACGTCGCCGCCTGGGCGCACCTCTATCAGCTGTGTTTCCCGGCCGTCTTCCGCCAGCTCCGCTACTACACCGGTGACACCGGCGTCGCCGAGGAGCTGGCGCAGGAGGCCTTCGCCCAGGCCATGGCCGGCCGCGAGCGCTTCGACCCCGCGCGCAGCTTCCAGGGCTGGCTGCACGGCGTCGCCCTCAACGTCGTGCGCAAGTACTGGCGAAGGCAGCGCAACACCTCCGCCGCGCACGCGCGCCTCGAGGCGATGGGCCGCACTTGCCCGCCGACCGGCGCCGGCCCTGACGACGCCCACCTCCAGCGCGAGCGCAGCCGCGTCCTCTACGCCGTCCTCGCCGAGCTGCCCGAGCGGCTGCGCGAGGCCTTCCTCGTGCGCGAGCTGCAGGGCCTGGCGACCGACGAGGCCGCCGCGCTGCTCGGGATCAGCCCGGGCAACCTCAACGTCAGGGTCTGCCGCGCCCGCGCCCAGATCCACGCCGAGCTGCGCCGCCTCGGCTGGCTCCCCGGAGGTGCGCCGTGACCGACGAGCGCCCCCTCGACCCCTTCCTCGACGCCGCCGTCGCCGAGGCCGAGCGCGCCGCCACGCGCCCGTCGCCCAGCTTCGCCGCCGTCCTCGCCCGCGCCCACAGCCTCGCGCCCGGCGCCGTGCCCCCGCCGGCCGCCGCCCCCCCGCTCACCGCCTTGCCCTCAGGACATGCCCCGATCGCCATGTCCTCCGAGCCATCCCCAGGCCGAACCGACGCCGGCCGGGGCGTCCTGCCCGCCCGACCTGCCGGGTCCGCGGCCCCCGCTCCGGGACATGCCCCGCGAGACATGTCCTCCGGCACATCCAGCGCCCCTCGCCCCGCCGGACATGCCCCTGGCGCCATGTCCGTGGAAACATCCGCCGACCCGCACGCCGCCGCCCTCGCCCCCTTCCTGACGGCCGCGCGCGGCCTCGCCGACGCCGACATCGCCGTCCGCCTGCGCCGTCCGCCCCCGCCGCTGCCGCGCCCCCGCTCGCGCGTCGCCCCGCTGCTGCTCGCCGCCGCCGCCGTGCTGCTGCTCCTCGCCGTCCCGGGCGCCCTGCGCCGCCTCGCCGATCGCACGGGCGGCAGCCTCACCGGCGCCCAGGCCGACGACACCGTCCGCCACGGCCCGCAGGAGCACCGCCCCGAGCTGCGGGCCCCCTCACATCATGTCTCCAGGGACATGCCTCCTGCGACATATCCCGAAGGGCATGTCCCGGAGACCATCTCTCCCTCCCCCGCCGGACCCCTCGCCCCGGAGCTCGGCGCTCCCGCGGCCCTCGCCCCGGCGGACTCGCCCGCCGAAGCTGCCCGCCCCGAACCCGCCCCCGGCTCGCCCGCGCGCCCCGCATCACCTGTCCCTTCGACCAGCCCGCGCCCCGACCCGCTGGCCGCCGAGCTGGCCCGGCTCGACGACGAGGCCGAGGCCCTGCTGCTCGCCGGCGCCCTCGACGACGCCGACGCTCGCTATCGCCAGATGATCGCCATCGGCGGCCGGCGCCCCGCCGTCGAGCACGCCTACGCCGACCGCTGGCTCCTCGCCCGCCGGCGCGGCGACGACGACGGCCACCGCGAGCTCCTGCGCACCTACCTCAAAAAATTTCCGCGCGGGCGCTTCGCCGACGAGGCCAGCGCCGGCCTGTGTCGGCTCGCCGGCGTCGACGCGCGCCCCGGCTGCTGGCGCGACTACAACGACCGCTTCCCCCGGGGAGCCTACCGGCGCGAGGCCGAGGAGGCGATCGGCCCATGAAGGCGCCCTGTCCTCGCCTCGCGTGCTTCCTGCTGCTCCTCGGCTGCGGCATCGACACCTACGTGCTCGAGCTCGACAGCGCGGGCGACGGCACCACCACCACCGCCCCGACCTCGCTCGACCCCGCGACTGCCACCATTACCGCGCCGACCACCACCACCGACGCCGCCACCACCACCGACGACACCAGCACCGGCGACCCCGGGAGCACCACCTGCGGCCTGCCCGACTGCGGCGTCACGCCCGACGGCGTCTGCGATCCCGCCGACAAGTTCGATCCCGACTGCGACGACGACGTGTGCAACTTCGCCGACCCGCTCGACCTCGACTGTGACGACGGCTGGTGTCCCGACGACAACCTGATGGATCCGGACTGCAACGACGGCGACTGCAACCCGATGAACCCCGGCGACGCCGACTGCGACGACGGCTGGTGTGACCCCATGGACGTCGACGACCTCGATTGCGACGACGGCCTGTGCGACATCATGCTCGACCCCGCGGATCCCGACTGCACCGACGGCGTGTGCGACGGCGATCCCACGGACCCTGACTGTCAGACCTGCCAGCCCGGCGACCCCAATTGCAGCGACGGCATGTGCGACCCGATGAACCCGGCCGACCCCGACTGCATCATGTGCGCCAGCGACGCCGACTGCCTCGTGGGACAAGTCTGCGTCAACGGCCTGTGTGCGTGTCAGGACCCGAACTTGCCCTGCGGCAGCGACGGCATGTGCGACCCCGACGTCATGGGCGACCCCGACTGCGGGGACGGCCTGTGCGATCCCATGCAGCCGCTCGATCCCGACTGTACTGACGGCGTCTGCGACCCGATGAACGCCGACGATCCCGACTGTTGAGAGTTTTAAAAATTGTTCTTCGCCGGACTTTGACCGCCGTCCGGCCCCATCCATCAAGGAGCCCCATGCGTACGCTTTCACGCCTTGCATCGATCGTCTCGCTCACCCTCCTCACCGGCCTCGCCTGCCAGCTCGGCCCGAAGAACGGCGACGATGCCGGCATCGACGACGACACCGGCGACGAGCAGCCGGTGTGCGACCCGAACCAGGCGATGGATCCCGACTGCTGGGACGGCGTCTGCGACCAGAACAACGCCGACAACGACCCCGACTGCTGGGCCCCGCCGAGCGACGGCGTCTGCGAGATGGACCCCGGCGATCCCGACTGCCAGCCGCCGTGCCCGGACGACAGCCCCGATTGCCCTGACAACGTGTGCGACCCGATGAACCCCGCCGATCCCGACTGTGGCAGCGGCGGCGACGGCTGGTGCGACATCGACATCATGGGCGACCCCGACTGCGGCGACGGCCTGTGCAACCCGATGAACCCCGAGGACCCCGATTGCGCCAATTGCGACCCGAACGCCCCCGGTTGCGGCGGCGGCGACGGCGTGTGCAATCCGATGGACCCGACCGACCCCGACTGTCTGCAGTGCAACGCCGACTTCGACTGCCCCGCCGGCCAGCTCTGCGTCAACGGCGCCTGCAACGGCGGCGGCGACGGCTGGTGCGACATCGACGTGATGGGCGACCCGGACTGCGGCGACGGCGTGTGCAACCTGATGAACCCCGCCGATCCGGACTGCCAGAATCAGTGCCAGGACCCGAACGATCCCGACTGCCCCGACGGCGTGTGCGATCCGATGAACCCCGCCGATCCGGACTGCAACAATTGCCCGCCGGGAGATCCGTTCTGCCCCGACGGTCAGTGCGATCCGATGAATCCGATGGATCCGGACTGCTGGTTCATGTGCGTCAGCGACGCCGACTGCCCCATGGGACAGGCGTGCGTGGACGGCCTGTGCACCTGCCAGCCGGGCGACCCCGACTGCCCCGACAACGTGTGCGACCCCAACAACCCGGCCGACCCGGATTGCTGGCAGTGCGATCCCGACGACCCCATGTGCCTCGACGGCATCTGCGACCCCAACGTCCCGGGCGACCCGGATTGCTGGCAGTGCGACCCCAACGACCCGATGTGCTTCGACGGCGTGTGCGACCCGATGCTGCCGTTCGACCCCGACTGCCCGTTCGTCTGCGCCGCCGACAGCGACTGCGGCCCCGGCAGCGTGTGCGTCAACGGCGAGTGCGTGTGCAACGGGATCTTCTGCCCCGACGGCATGTGCGATCCCAACGACCCTCAGGACCCCGACTGCGGGCCCCAGCAGTGCAACGTCGACGCCGACTGCCCGCCCGCGCAGGCGTGCCTCATGGGCGTGTGCCAGTGACCCCCCCGCGCTGCTAACATCCGCCGCCCCGCATGACGCAGGCGGCGCTCCTCCTCGCGGCGCTCCTCGCCGCTCCCACCCCGGCGCCGGAGCCTCCGCCGTCGCCGGCCGCGGCCGCGCGCGCCTCGACCCTCGTCGTGCGCGCGCGCGGCCTCGACGAGCGGGCCCTGGCCGGCGCCCTGCGCCCGCGCTCGGGCGGCGCCGGCGTGGTCCTGCTGCGCGACGTCACCAGCGTCGACCCCGACCACACCTTCGTCGACGTCGAGCTGCAGGCGGCCGGATTGACCGTCACGATCATCGTCCGCGACGGCCGCGTGTTCGTGCGCCGCGGCCCCGGCGGCGGCCCCCGCGACGCCGCCCGCCTGTGCGCCTCGATGCTCGCCGCGATCGCCGACGACGCGCTCGCGCCCCTGCCCGAGCGCGCCACCAGCCCCGCCCTCGCCGCCGGGCCTTCGGAACAGGTCTCCGAGGACATGCCCGAAGGGCCAGCCGCCGATCTCCCGCTGGCCGTCCCGGTGCCGCCCGCACCCGGGCCTGAACCGGAGCCTGTCCCTCAGGACATGTCCCCGCGACCCGACCCGCTCGACGTCGTCGAGCCCGCGCCGGAGCGGGCCTCGCCCTCACCTGCCCCGAAGGCCATGCGTCCGACCGTCGAGCTCGCGCTGTCCGGCGGCCCGCTGTTCGGCCTCGGGGCGCCGGACGCCGACGTGCGCGGCGGCGGCGGCGACGTCCGCGTCGATCTCCGCGGCCCGCGAGCCTGGCTCGTCACCGCGGGCGTGCGCGCGGCGGGCCACCTCGTCAAACGCATGGGCCCGGCAAATCGTGAAGAGCAGTTCGGCCTGGCGCGCGTCCGCGTCAGCGTCGGCGCGGGCGCGTGGCTCCGCCGCGGTCGCTTCGAGCTGCGCGCGACCGCGAACCTCGCGGTCGAGCCGTGGCTGGTGACGCACGCGAACCGGCGCGTCCGCCCCGGTGAATCGGTCGCCCCGGCGCCCCTCCTCGGCGGACACATCCGTATCGCCCCGACCTTCGCCGTCACGAGCCGGTTGCATCTCGGTGCATTCGCCGAGGTGGCCGCCAGCGCGACCCCGACCGGTAACGCCGTGCGCGTCCGCCTCGGCGAGTCTCGCCTCTTCACCCTGGGCGGCCTCGAAGCGAGCCTCGGAATCGAGCTGCGCGTGCATCCGTGGGCGAAACAGCCGAAACAGCGACCGGACTGAAGCAGGTTCTATCGCTGTGCGGGCCTCTGCATCGCGCTCCGTGATGACCCGAGTCCATGCAAGTCGTGAGTGAGTCGTGAACGTGTGACGTGGACTACGGCCCCCGTGCGTTCCGGAAGGAGTCTTCCTTCGTCCCCCCCTTGATTCTTGTTCGTACTCCGGCCTATAGGGGCGATGATGCTGCGGCTCGTCTGTACACGCACCCTCATGATACTCCCCCTGCTCGCCCTCGCCTGCGAGAACGACGACGGCGGGCGCTACGGGGACGAAACCGGCAACCAGCCGATCGACGTCCCCGACCCGGTCGACCCGCCCGAGGCCGACCCTGGCGAGTTCCTCGAGGGCATCGACGGCGAGTTCCTCCGCGCCTCGGAGGAGTTCGACGTCCCGGTCTCGATCCTCAAGGCCATCGGCTTCGTCGAGTCACGCTGGGAGATGGTCGAGGGCCAGGTCGAGTTCGACGGCCGCGACGCCGCTTACGGCACCATGGCGCTGCGCGGCAAGAACCTCGAGCGCGCCGCCCAGCTGCTCGAGGTCTCGACCGACGAGATCAAGGCCGACCGCGAGACCAACATCCGCGCCGCCGCGGCTGTCCTCAGCGACATGGCCGACGCCGAGGGCATCGACCGCGCCGACCTCGGCGCGTGGGCCCCGTCGATCGCCGCCCTCGCCGACATCGGCGACCAGGCCGCCGCGATCGCGTACATCCACTACGACGTCTACGGCATCATCAAGAACGGCCTCGAGGTCGTCGACAGCGACGGCAACGTCATCTCCAAGATCGACCCCGAGCCCACCGTCGAGCCCAACTACGACGGCACCGGCGGCCCGGTGCTCAACAGCAACCCCGACTACCCGGGCGCGATCTTCCGCAGCTCGCCCAACATCGGCAACCGGCCGGCCGGCACCAACGGCAAGGTCCGCCTCGTCATCATCCACTCGTGCGAGGGCGCCTACTCGGGCTGCTGGGGCTGGCTGGTCAACAAGCAGTCGGGCGTCAGCGCCCACTACGTGGTCAAGGAGGACGGCTCGGAGATCTCGCAGCTCGTCAAGGAGGACAAGCGGGCCTTCCACATCGCCGCGACCTACAAGAAGAGCCTCAACGGCGGGCAGGAGGCGGCGCTCGACGGCGTCGGTTGCAACAACTTCACCGTCGGCATCGAGCACGCCGGCTTCGCCAAGCAGGCCACGTGGAACAACAACCTGATCCAGCAGTCGGCCAACCTGGTCTGCAACATCACCAAGCGCCAGGGCATCCCGATCGACAAGTACCACATCGTCTCGCACGGCCAGCTGCAGCCCAACAACCGCATCGACCCCGGCCCGAACTGGCCGTGGGCGACCTACTTCAACAAGATCAACGCCGCATGCGGCGGCCAGCCGGAAGACCCGCCGCCGGAGGAGCCGGATCCGAACGACCCGCCGCCCGACCCCGAGGATCCGCCGCCGCAGCCCGAGGATCCGCCGCCGCAGCCCGAGGACCCGCCGCCGGCGGGCGTCGACCCGGCCGAGATCATCATCGACAGCAGCAACGGCAACAACAACGCCGCCATCGCCAAGTTCAACGCCTCGGCCAACTGGGCCGCCACCGCCGCGACGCCGGGCTTCTACGGCAGCAACTACCTGTTCGCCTCGGTCTCGCCGATCAGCGACGCCGCCGAGTTCTCGTTCTTCCTCAACAAGGCCGGCAGCAAGAAGGTCGAGATCTGGTACACCGCCGGGACCAACCGCGCCCCCGACGCCCCGATCGTCGCCTTCGACTCCGCCGGCAAGAACCTCGGCACCGTGAAGGTCAACCAGCAGGCGAACGGCAAGCAGTGGGTCGCCGTCGGCACCTTCAACTTCACCGCCGGCTGGAACAAGATCGCGGTGTCGCGCTGGACCACCGGTAACTACGTCGTCATCGCCGACGCCATCCGGATCAGCAACTGATCCGGCCGCGCCGCGCCGCAACAGCGCCCGCCTGCGTCCGTCGCAGGCGGGCGTCGCTCATTCGTCGAAGTCGTACTGCACCGAGTACTCCACGCACTCGCCGGCCGGCGCCTGGTCGACGCGGACGTACAGCCGCGCGTTGTCGTTGAGCAGCCCGCAGTCGAGGTTGAATTCGACGTCGCCGTCGCCGCAGCACCCCGGCAGCCCGTCGGGCGAGTCGGCCTCGCTGATGCCGGCGCCGCAGTTGAAGTTGCCGTTGCCCTGGTCGCAGTCGACGAACACGCACAGGCGCACGTCGTCGCTCGCGGTCACCGAGTGAGCCACGTTGGGGCCGATGATGCAGAGCGCGTTCCAGGTCCCGTGGTACGAGAACCAGTCCGCGTCGCCGTCGCTGTCGAGCACGCCCTCGAACGTCCCCGCCATCGCCCCGCAGCCCTGCTCGCCGAGGTCGACCGCGTTGCCCTCGGCGTCGTTCGGCTCGGGCCCCGGGTCCTCGCAGATCCCGCTGCCGGTGGTCGTGTCGTCGCCGCCGGTGGTCGTGTCCGTGGTGCCCTCCGTCGTCGTCGTGCCCTCCGTCGTCGTCGTCGTCTCGCCGGTGGTCGCGGTCACGCCCGTCGTCGTCGTCGTCGTCGACGTCGGCTCCAGCGTCCCGTCGCTGTTGGAGTTCGACCCGCCGCCCTCGCACTCGCAGGCCCCGTAGCTCTTGCCGTCGGCGTTGCACGTCTGCGAGCCCATGTTCGCGTTCGGGCAGGTACACGCCACCGTCGACCCGGGCACGCACAGGTCGTCGTCGCCGCCGGTGGTCAGCGGCGTCCCCGACGTCGAAGTCTCGGTCCCGCTGCTGGTCCCGGTGTCGGTTTCGCTCGCGCTGCCCTGGATCGGGGCTTCGCCGCACGCCGCGACGACGAGCGAGGTGAGAATGACGAGAGGAGGGATCCGCATGCCCTCCGATTATCACACGAGAGCACAGGTCACGAGCTCATTCGTCCGTCGCTCCGAGGCGGATGAGACGACGAACACACCCGTCGGCCCCCGGACCGCGGAGCACCGCGGACCGCGGGCCGGCGAGGCGCGGGCATCAACCGCCCGAATAGCTGTACTGCACTTCGTAGTCGACGCACGCATCGGCGGGCGCCTGATCGAGGCGCACGAAGATCTGCGCGTTCTCCTCGCCGCCCATGCAGTTGAGCGTGAATGTCACGTCGCCGTCGCCGCAGCAGCCGGGGCGGCCCTCAGGCGAATCTTCGGCGGCGGTGCCGTCCTGGCAATCGAAGTCCGGCGTGCCCATGTCGCAATCGGCGAACACGCACAGGCGCACCGAGTCGCTCGCCGTCAACTGATGCGCCGCATCGGGGTCGCCGAAGCCGCAGAAGCCGCCGAACTCGCCGTGGTACTGGTACCAGTCGACGTCGGCATCGCCGCTCAGCACGCCCGTGATCGTCTGCGCCTCGTCGTTGCAGCCCTGGTTCATCAGGTCGACCGCGCTGCCCTCGTCCTCGTTCGGCTCCGCCCCCGGGTCGTCGCAGGTCACGCCGGTGGTCGTGTCGGCCTCGGTGGTGCTCGACGTGCCCGGATCGGTGCTCGTGCCCGGATCGGTGCTCGAGCCCGGATCGGTGCTCGTGCCCGGGTCGGTCGTCGGATCGGGCGGCATCGTCGTCGTCGGCGCGTCGCTGTCGGAGTTCGACCCCCCGCCCTCGCACACGCACTCGCCGTAGCCGTTGCCGGTCTGATTGCACACCTGCGCGCCCGCGTCGCCGTTCGTGCACGTGCACGCGATGCTCTGCCCCGGCACGCAGCCGGCGCCGCCGCTGTTCGACGTCGCCGGCTCGTTCCCGGTGCTGGTGTCGGTCCCGGTCTCGGTGCCGGTGCCGGTGTCGGAATCGGTGCTCTGGATGTCGGGGACGGTCCCGCAGGCCAAAAGACCAAAGGTACTGACGAGGACGAATGAAGCAATCCGCATTGTTGCCCACTACCACACCCCGAGCGCGCCCTGAAAGCCTCTTCGTCGGCCCGTACGCGCCGCGGCCGGCCACGAGTGCGTGCGCGGCCTTCACACGACGTCCACATTCGCTGCCCGCGGGGGCTCCACACCGCATCCATCATTGCTAACCTCGGCGCATGGCCGACACGATCGACTTCTTCTTCGACGTCATCTCGCCCTACGTGTACATCGCCGACGCGCTGCTCGCCGGGCTGCGCGAGCGGCATCCCGGCGTCACGATCGTGTATCGACCGATCCTGTTCGCCGGGGTGCTGAAGCACTGGGGGCAGCTCGGTCCGGCCGAGATCCCGGCCAAGCGGGTGTTCACGTTCAAGGACATCCTGCGCCGCGCGGCCGAGCACGGCCTGCCGCTCCGCGGTCCGGCCTCGCACCCGTTCAATCCGCTCACCGCTCAGCGGGCGATCCTCGCCGCCGCGCCCGAGCAACGCGCCGCGGCCACCACCGCGATCCTCCGCGCCGGCTGGGCCGAGGGCGGCGAGCTCGGCGACCCGGCCGTCATCGCCGCCGCCCTCGACCGCGCCGGCCTGCCCGGCGCCGCGCTGGTGGCTCGCGCCGGCGACCCGACCATCAAGGCCGCCCTCGCCGCCGAGTGCGAGCACGCCATCCGCCTCGGCGTGTTCGGCGTGCCGAGCTGGCTGGTCCGCGGCGAACTGATTTGGGGTCAAGACCGCCTGCGCGACGTCGAGGCCGTCCTCGCGGGCCGCGACCCCGTGCGACCCGAGGCGATCGATCCGCTGCTCACCCGTCCCGCCTCGGCCCAGCGCCGCGGCGCGGGCGGTTAGCGCCGCGACCGCGCTCCGACGGGCCGGCGCTCACACGTCGATCGGATAGCGCTCGAGCGACTCGCTCGGCGAGGGCGGCGGCGGCGGCGGCTGCTTGCCCTTGACCAGGTCCCACCACGCGCCCAGGGCCCGGCGCAGGTCCTCGACCGCGAGGTAGAGCGCGGGCACGAGGATCAGCGTGATCGCGGTCGCGAACATCACGCCGAAGCCGAGGCTGATCGCCATCGGGATGAGGAAGCGGGCCTGGACCGAGGGCTCGAGGATCATCGGCATGAGGCCGAAGAAGGTCGTCACCGACGTCAGCAAGATCGGTCGGAAGCGGCGCACGCCGGCGGCGACGACCGCCTCGAAGTGCCCGAGCGCGCGGGTGCGGCGGAACTCGTTGGTCGCGTCGATGAGCACCAGCGAGTCGTTCACGACCACGCCTGAGAGCGCCACCATGCCCATCATGCTCATCATGCTCAGCTCGTAGCCGAGCAGGACGTGGCCGCCGATCGCCCCGACCAGGCCGAACGGGATCGCCGCCATGACGATGAGCGGCTGCACATAGCTGCGGAACGGGATCGCCAGCAGGGCGTAGATCGCCAGCAGGGCCATCAACGCGCCGGTCTTCAGGCTGCCGAACGACTCGGCCTGCTCGCGGTTCTCGCCGCCCATCTGCCACGACAGGCCGGGGTACTTCTCGGGCAGCCCGTCGAGCAGCTCGGCGCGCAGCTTGCCGTTGACCATGCCCGGCGTCGCCTCGCCCTCGCGCAGCTCGGCCGTCACGTGCACGATGCGCTTGCCGTCGGCGCGCTCGATCGACGGCCAGCTGCGGCCGCGCTCGATCACCGCCGCCTCGTGCAGCGGCACCTCGCCGCCCTGCGGCGTGCGGATCAGCAGCTCCTCGATGTCGTGCTCGCTGCGGCGCTCCTCGACCGGCAGGCGGGCGAGCACCCGCACCTCGTCGCGGCCGTCCTGCTGGCGCAGCGCCTCGGCGCCGAAGAACGCCCCGCGGACCTGGCGGGCGATGTCGGTCGACGTGAGGCCGAGCGTGCGCGCCTCCGGCGTCAGCGTCAGATCGAGCTGCGGCTTGCCGAGCGCGACCCCGTTCTCGACGTCGAACACGCCGCCGTAGCTGCGCAGCGTCGCCGCGACCTCGTCGGCGGCCCGCTCGAGCACGTCCTCGTCGGCGTGGCTCAGCTCGACGTCGACCGGCTTGCCGGCGCTCGGGCCCATGTTGGCGGAGAAGTTGAGCGTCTTCGCCTCGGGCACCGCGCCGACGCGCTTGCGCCACTCGGCCGCGAAGTCGCCGGTCTTGAAGTCGCGCCGGTCGCTGGGGACGAAGAACACGCGCACGTTGGCGACGTGCCCGCCGGACCCGTTGGTGCCGCCCACGGGGCCCATCACCGGCCCGCGCGAGCCGACCTGGGCGAACACCCCGCGCAGCACCTGGTCGCCGCCGTACTCCTGCACCAGCTCCTGCGCCGCGCGGACCAGCCGCTCCCGCACGCGCTGGGTCTGCTCGACCGACGAGCCGTACGGCAGCTCGATCGCCGCGGTCACCACGTCGCCCTCGATGCCGGGCATGAAGCGGAACCCGATCAGCCCCGACGCGACGTACGTCAGCGTCAGCACCAGCGTGGCGAAGCCGAGCGTCAGCGTGAGGTAGCGGAACCGCAGGGCCGCGCGGGCGAACGGCGCGTAGACGCTCGCGACGAAGCGGTCGAGCCCGACCACGAAGCGCTGCTGGAACTTGAAGACCGCGCCGTAGACGCCGCCCTCGGGCTTGCGGAGGTGGCCGAGGTGGGCCGGCAGGATGAACAGCGACTCGACCAGCGAGAACACCAGGACCGAGATCACGATCACCGGGATCACGCTCATGAACTTGCCCATGAACCCGGGCAAGAAGAACAGCGGTGTGAACGCGGCGACGGTGGTGAGCACCGAGAAGACCACCGGGATGCCGACCTCGCGCGAGCCGCCGATCGCCGCGTCGATGTACGACTCGCCGCGCTGGGCCCGCTCGAAGATGTTCTCGCCGACCACGATCGCGTCGTCGACGACCATGCCGAGCACGACGATGAAGGCGAACAGCGAGATCATGTTCACCGACACCCCGAACATCGGCATCAGGAACAGCGCGCCGAGGAACGTCGTCGGGATGCCCCACGCGACCCACAGCGCCACGCGGATCTCGAGGAACAGGCTGAGGCACAGGACGACGAGGATGAGGCCGCTCTTCGCGTTGCGCATCAGCAGGTCGACGCGCTGGGCGTAGGTCTCGGACATGTCCTGCCACTGGGCGATCTTCACGCCCTCGGGCAGCCGCGGCTCGAACTTGGCCGTCAGCTCGCGCACCGCGTCCGAGACCTCGAGCGGCTTCTGCGAGCCGATCCGGTACACGCGGATCATCACCGCCGACAGGCCGGCGAAGCTGGCCGACTCGTCGGTCTCGGCGAACGTCTCGCGCACGCGGGCGATGTCGCCGAGGCGGACCTCGGTGCCGGCGGGGCCGGTGACCACCGGGATCTCGGAGAACCCGCGCTCGTCCTCGCGGCGCTCGTCGGTGCGGACCAGCACCTCGCCGGTGGCCGTCTTGACGCCGCCGCCGGGCAGCTGCAGCGACGTCTGGCTGACCTTCGCCGCGATCTGCTCGAGCGTCAGGTTGTGCACGCGCAGCTGCTCGCGCGGCACCTCGATCGAGATCTCCTTCTTCGGCGCGCCGGCGAGGTCGGCCTGGGTGATCCGCGAGTCGGAGAGGTACAGGTCGCGGGCCTCCTCGGCGATCCGGCGCAGCACCCGCAGGTCCTGCTCGCCGTAGACCACCATCGAGATCACCTCGGAGCGGTTCGTGACCAGGCTGACCACCGGGCGCTCGGCGTCCTTCGGCAGCGACGTGATGCGGTCGACCGCGCTCTTGACGTCGGCGAGCACCTTCTCGTCGTCGGCGTCGATCGTCAGCTCGGCGTTGACGCGGGCCGAGCCCTCCGACGCGGTCGCGACCACGCGCTTGACCCCGTCGATGCCGCGGACCGCCTCCTCGACCGCGAGCACGATGCCCTGCTCGACCTCGGCCGGGCTCGCGCCGGGGTACGGCACGGAGATCGAGACCATGTCGAGCTCGGTCTCGGGGAACACCTCCTGCTTGACGCGGCCGGCCATCAGCAGGCCGCCGACGAGCAGCAGGATCATCAGCAGGTTCGCGGCGACCGGGTTCTTCGCCATCCACGCGATCGGACCGCTGCCTGCCACCGTCCCGGACGAACCAGAAGCCGACGAATCCATGGTGCTCCTCGTGCTGCGCCTCGGGTCACCCGGCGCGGGGTTTGCTCGCCGCGATCAGCGACGGCGAGTCGCCCTCGATCGTCACTTGCATGCCCTCGGTCGGGGTCGCCAGCGGCGTGGTCACCACCGCGTCGCCGGCCGCCAGCCCGCGCGCGAGCACCGTGGTGGCCGAGCGCCACACGACCTCGATCGCGCGCTGCGTCAGCTTGCCGTCGACCACCAGCCACACCTTGTCGTCGTCGATCAGCGCGACCCGCGGGATCTCCGTCGTGTCGGCCAGCGGCTGGCCGTCGAGCTCGACCCGCACCGAGCTGCCGAGCAGCAGCGGCAGGCGCGGCGCCGGGGCGGCGCTGGCCGGCGCGTCGCTGACCTTTGGGACCTGTCCGTAGAGACCTGTCCCGAGGGGGTCGGGCACCGCGACCAGCAGCCGGGCCATGCGACCGCGGGCGTCGACCTGGCCGAGCAGGCGCTCGACGTAGCCGTCGCGCTCGATGACCACGCCGGCGCCGGCGTCGTGGATGACCTTGGCGAGCGAGCCGCGCGGGCCGGCGCTGTTGACCCCGGGGATCTCCAGGTGCACGAGCTGGGACACCGGCACCGCGATCTCGACCCAGTAGCGGTCGATCGCCACCAGCGTGGCCAGCTGGGTCTGCGTCGTGACCACCTGTCCGAGCTCGACGGTCGCGTCGGTGACCATGGCGTCGAACGGCGCGCGGACCGTCGTCCGGCCCAGGTCGCGCTTGGCCCGACCGAACTGCTCGCGGGCGGCTTCGACGTTGGCCTGGGCGCTGCGCACGTGGACGTCGCGCAGCGCGAACTCGCGCGCGTGGTCGGCGAGGCTCTCGGAGCGGCCCTGCCACTCGTATTCGGCGACCGACTTGCGGCCGCGTTCGTCGGCGAGGGCGACCGAGGCCTGCTCGAGCGCCGCCCGCTGCGACGCCACCTGGGCCGAGACGTCGCGGGCGTCGATGCGGATCAGCGGGTCGCCGCGGCGGAGCAGGCCGCCGGGGGCGAGGCCGTCGCTGCGTTCGACGACGCGGCCGTTGACCTCGGACGTGACGCGCAACTGATGCACCGGCTTGACCTCGCCGAGGCCGCGCACGGTCACCGGATGCGCGCCGGGCTGCGCCCGTTGCACGACCACCGGGACCTGCCGTCGCTCGCTCGGCGCCGCCGTGACCTGCGGCTTCATGCCTCGGATGACGCGCATCATCACGAGCGCGGCGACGATGACGATGACGATCAGGACACCTTGAGCCAGCGCTCGCTTCATCGTCGGGGGGGCTCCCTTTGCCCGCCGGGCATAGCGCGGGCGCCTCCGGAAGTACATCGTTTCCACGGAGCGGGTGACGTCGGAAACCTCCGGTCCCGGCGGCGAAACCGGCGCCGTGTCCGGGGGACGCCTTCGCGTGGACACCGGGGTTTTCTCTTGCAGCCGCGGGACGATCTCGCGCCGCCCGGCGTCGCGCTGCGGTAGTCTCGGCGAGTACGCCGGGGGTCGGGCTCGGGCGACGGACATGAAGCGACACCACGGCGACAACAAGCGCGGCAGCCTCGCCGCCGGGGCGGAGTCCGACCCCGACGCCTGGCGCGACAGCTTCGCCGCCGCCTTTCCGGGCAGCTCGGCCGACGAGGTCACCGTCGACACGCTGGCCAACATGTCGGTGGTCCCCGACTCGTCGCACGGCCCCGACACCGACGCCGAGGACGAGCTGTCGGAGCCGACGCGGCGCCCCGGCTACCTCGGCGAGTCGGCGCGGATCGGCAAGTACGCCGTCCTGCGCCAGCTCGGCGAGGGCGGCATGGGCGTCGTCTACTCCGCCTACGACGAGGAGCTCGACCGCCGCGTCGCCCTCAAGCTCATCCGCCCCGGCCGCGACAACAGCCCGGCCAACCAGCTGCGAATGCAACGCGAGGCGCGGGCGATGGCCCGGCTTTCGCATGCCAACGTCGTCCAGGTCTACGAGGTCGGCCGCTGGGAGCAGCAGGTCTACCTGGCCATGGAGTTCGTGCAGGGCCGCACGCTCGGCAGCTGGCTCAAAGCGCAGGCGCGACCGTGGCAGAGCGTCCTCGACGTCATGGTGCAGGCAGGCCGTGGTCTGTCGGCCGCACACCAGGCCGACATCGTCCACGGCGACTTCAAGCCCGACAACATCCTCATCGACGAGCAGGACCACGCGCGGGTCGTCGACTTCGGGCTGGCGCGCGCGGCCCCGCGGACGGAGTCGTATCACAGCTCGCAGAGCCTGCGACGAGACGCGGCGGCAGATCCCGGGTCGATGAACCGCGGCAGCCTGGCGAGCGGCGCCGTCGAGCCCGACCCCGAGCACCAGCACACCTCGGCGCCCGACGCCGGCGTCCCGCTGCCCGAGCCGGGCCGCAGCCACGGCGGGCGGGTCGCCGGCACGCCGGCGTACATGGCCGCCGAGCAGCACGCCGGGCGTCAGCCCGACGCCCGCACCGACCAATTCGCGTTCGCCGTGACCCTCTACACCGCGCTCTACGGCCACCACCCGTTCGCCGGCGGCAGCCTGCTCGAGCTCGTCATCAACGTCAGCGACGGCAAGATCCGCCCGCCCCCGGCCGACTCGCCGGTGCCCCCGGGGGTCCACGCCGCCATCGTCCGCGCCCTCGACCGCGACCCGATGTACCGCTTCGACAGCATGGACGACCTGCTCGACGCGCTGAACCGCGGCAGCGGCCGCGCCCGCGACCCCGAGTTCGACCTCTCGGTCGCGCGGCCGCAGCGGGTCATGCTGTCGATGATCATCCCGGCCAGCATCCTGGCGATCACCGTCGTCCTCATCATGTACAGCCCCGAGGGCAGCCTGCTGCCCAGCGCCGCCAGCAACGCGATCGCCGGGGCCGTCATCAACGTGGTCCTGTTCGGCCTCATCTTCGCGTTCCGCGGCTCCTTCTTCAAGAACACGATCAACCGCCGCGTCATGGCCTGGCTGGTCGTCTCCTCGCTGGCGATGCTGGTCCACCGGACCACCGCGGTCGTGCTCGACACCCCGGTCGCCACCACCATGGTCAACGACCTGCTGATGCTCGGAGCCATCGCCACCATGGCGGGGATCGCCATCGAGCGCTGGATCTGGTACTCCGCCGGAGTCATGCTCTCGGGCGCCCTGCTGTGCGCCGCCTTCCCGGCGGTCTCCTCGCTGATCCTCGTCGCCTCGCTGATCGGGGTGTTCCTGCTCGCCTTCCGCTTCTGGAGCCGCTGACCGCGTCATGTCCGACAGCGCCCAATCTTTCACCGAACGGGTCGAGCGCGGCCTGCTGCACGCCTACCACGGTGACGTCGTCGACCACAGCGCCCGCTACGCCGTGCGCACGGGACATTACCCTTCGGACCTGTCCGGAAGGACATTCACGACAGTCTTCCCGTACCAGGCGATCCACGAGCACCACGAGCTCAACGTCAACCCGCACATGCTCACCGCCAGCGGGCGGCTGCTGACCCTCGACCTCGAGCCGCACCGCGACGGCGGCAACGTGTTCATCCGCGCCGCCACGCGCTTCATCGAGAACCAGAGCTGGCACCTGCGCAAGCTCGCGCCCGAGGCGTTCGTGCGCACCGACTTCGCCGAGTTCTCGTGGTTCGGCACCTCGAACCTCACCAACACCTCGCCGATCCCCGTGTTCCCGGTCGGCGCGCACGACGGCCGGCCCGGGCGGCGCCTACTCCTCTCGTACGACGCCGGCCGGCCGGTCGAGGTCTCGCCGAAGACCCTCGAGCACATCACCCCGGTCGGGCGCCCGAACGACTACCACACCGCCGTCGGCAGCTCGTTCAGCCCGATGATCATGACCTCGGGGCACCCGGTCTACGACCCCGACTTCGAGCCGGGCAAGCCGCGCCTCCTCTACACCAACATCGTCCCGCGGGTCGCCGACTTCCTCCACGTCAACAAGCCGATCCGCGCCGACCTCTACGTCACCACCTGGGACGGCGGCCCGTCGAGCCCGACCCCACCGATGCGGGTCACCGTCGACGGCGAGGGCGTGATCCTCGGCCACGCCAGCGTCCACCAGATCTGCCTCACCCGCAATTACCTGGTCGTCTTCAACGCCAACCTCGTGCTCAACACCTCCTCGCTGGTCGAGCCGCTCACGCCGCTGCTGTGGAAGTGGCTGGTCGAGAGCCGCACGATCGAGGTCCCACGCAACCTGCGGGTGCTGTACCGCTGGCTGCGGATCCGCCTGCGCGAGGCCACCCCGGACCACGTCTGCCCGGTCTACTTCATCCACAAGGACGACATCCGCCGCGCCCTCGCCTCCGGCGCGCGCGAGCTGCCGGCCAGGCGCGTCGACCTCATGTGGGAGCTGACGCATGCGCTGACCGACTACGACGACGACGGCGACGTCGTCACGATCTTCGCCCAGCACAACGTCGGCGCCGACCCGGCCGACCAGATGGAGGCGGGCGACCGCCTGATCGGCGGCGGCATCGTCCCCGACAGCCTGCTCGGCATGTTCTCGTCGGCGACCGACCTCAACCAGGTCCGCCGCCACGTCGTCGACCTCCGCCGCGGCACCGTCGAGACCCGCGCCTTCCCCCACCCCGACGACCGCGAGCACTTCCCGCTCGGCCTCAACATCCTCCCGCCGCTGCAGATCTCGCCGTACCTCTCGGAGCACGACACCTCGGCCGCGCCGAACCTGCTCCGGATCTGCCGCCGCCTCGACGCCACCTACTGGGTCGCCGGCGGCTGGCTGCCGCAGACCATGAGCGCGCGGGTGTTCGCCAACTTCCGCCGCGGCCGGCCCGACGGCGCCTGGCCGCCGCGCCGGCTGATGCCGGTGTCCGAGTTCATCGAGCGGATCTCCGATCCGGACAACACTGTCCGCTTCTACCGCCTCGACCACGAGATGCGGCTCGACAGCTGCTACACCTTCCCGCCCGGGTGGTTCATGGCGGCGCCGATCTTCGTCCCGCGCCCCGGCAGCCAGAGCACCCGCGACGGCTACATCGTCACGCTCGTGTGGGGCCCCGACCACCCCGACATGGAGATCTGGATCTGGGACGCCGCCCACCCGCTCGACCGCGGCCCGGTCTGCACCCTCGGCCCCGGCCCGCACGAGCAGGGCATCCGCCCCGGCTTCCCGCTCCACAGCGCGTGGGTCGACCGCGACGGCGTCGACGAGTGGGAGCGCCCGCCCTACGAGGTCCCGACCATCGAGATGCCGACCTACCTCAAGCTGCTCGAGCTCGGCACCATCGGCGCCGGCGTGCTGCGCCGCCTGTGGCAGCAGACCCGTTAGGAGCGGGCCTGAGACAAGCCCGCGACCGAAGGCGCGGGGCCGTGGGAGATCTGGGTGACGGCGGGCACGGAGCGGCGGATCGGGTCCCTCGCTTCGGCGGGGCCCTCCCAGGCAACGTGCTCGGCGCCCTCGGGCTTCGATGATGACCTGACGTTGAGGACAGGTTCGTTCGTGCCTCGCGGACGATGGCGCCTGCGCGCGGTTGCCTGCGGCCCCTCCCGCCGGCGTCCCACTCCGCCGCTCCGTGCCCGCCTGCGGAGAGCGTCGCCGGCCCCGCTTGTCGCCGTGCGGGAAGCTCAGCGAGCGACGGTGAGTGCGACGCGACAGACCGCGTGCAGACGAGCCGCCGGTCGCTACGGGCGCCAGAACAGCGGCGGCTCGGCCGTGCCGCTCGACTTGTTCACCTCCTGCTCGGAGTTCGGGGTCGGCGTGAAGGTGCCCGTCAGCCAGGTGATCCCGACCTGCTTGAAGTCGCGGAGGATCTCGGGATCGATCGTGTGCGTGCCGTGGAAGTCGAGGTGCGCGCCGGTCGGCTGACCGGTCTTGTCCGTCTCGATCAGGCGGACGGTCAGCGAGCGCATCGCCCAGCGCGTGATCATGCCGCTCACGAGGACCTCCCTGCCGCCCTCGGCCACCTGCATCACCTGGTCGCCGGTGAACTCGAACTTCAACTCGGTCCAGTGACCGGCGACGCCCGGCACGCGCGCCTGCTCGCGCTTCTTGTCGATGATCTGACCGAGCTGAGACCCGTGCAGGATCATGCGATCGTGCAGCGCCGCCTGCTCGGCCGACTGGGTGTCGACGAGGATGTCGACCAGCACGGGCACGTGATCGCTGACGTACTTGCGGTAGAGGTAGAACGCGCGCGCCAGGTCGGGATCCTTCGTCTGCGCCAGATCGTAGGGCGGCAGCGGGGCCGGGGCTTTCTTCTTCTTCTTGGGCGGGGACTTGGTGCTCTTGCTCTTCCGCGTCCGCGGCGCGGGCCGCGGGTGCTTGCTGGCGTCGGCGTCGATGTCGCCCGCGAGCTGGGGGTCGGCGAGGATGATCCGCTTCGCGAGATCGAGGATGTCGATCACCCCGCTCTGGACGACGTGCTGCTCGAGGTCCGAGCCGACCTTCATGAGGAAATGGTCGTAGGCCGCGCTGTAGAGCTGGGCCGTCCCGGCGGCCTTCTCGAGCTTGGCGAGCCCGGCCTCCAGCGTGGCGAGCGAGGTCTTGGTCCCGCGCGTGCTCGTGGCGTAGCCCAGGTCGAGGAACTTCTGCAGCGCCCGCGTCTCGCCGGTGCGCTTGCCCGGGCTGTAGTCGAGGTTGAGGTCGCCGACCAGGAGCGGGTTGTCGAAGCTGCCGAGGGTCGCCGCGGCCGCGCCCGGGTACTCGACGGCCAGATCGAGCATGCGCTCGACGCTGAGCCCGCGCAGCCTGGCGAGCTCGCTCGACGGCGTCGCCTTCTTCTTCTTCTGCCCCTGGGGCTTGGGCTTCGTCACCTCCCACAGCGCGTGCAAGGCCGCGATCGGCAATTGCACGTGCTTGCCGCCGAGGCTGAGCCACAGCGACATCACGAACGGCGAGCGGCCGTTGATGTCGTCCTGGACGTCCTGGAAGCCGAGCTGCTTGCCCGCGGGATCGGTCGAGCACAGGCTGGCGCCGGTGCACAGCCACGCGAGCTTGCGATCGCAGGCCTCGTGCCCGACCCCGAACTTGCTGGCGAGCCGCGTCGGCGGCGTGCGCCACATCGCCGCATAGGTCTCGACGTCGTAGGCGGCGAACACCTTCGTCTGCAACAACAGGCTCGCGGTCTCGACGGCGTAGTTCCACGCGTTCGCGCTCGGCTCACCGGCGCCGTCGCAGGTCGGACAGCGCGCCGGCCTGCACTTGCCGCAGACGACCTGGCGCCGGCCGGTGCCGCTGCAGCGCTCGCACGTGGTCCCGCGCGACAGCCTGGCCTTGTAGCCGAGCCCGTCGCAGTCGGAGCAGTCGACGGTGACGGTGACGGGGACCGTGCCGCCGCCGGCGCACTGCTGGCACATGCGAACGGCCTGACCTTGACCGGCGCAGCCGGCACAGGCGACGGTGATCTGGCGGGTGCCGCCGCAGCGCTCGCACTGATCGACGTCCATCGACGAGGGCCCGGCGCACTCGGGACAGGGCTGGACGGCGCCGCGCCGCCCCTGGCACAGGGGACAGGTGACGCGCTCCGAACGGGCGCCGTTGCAGGTCGGGCACTGCTGCTGCTGCGTGACCTGTCGCTCGCCCTCGCCCACGCACGTCACGCAGTGACACGTGGGGCACCACTGCTCGACGGGCCGGCCGCCGCACTCCATGCAATTGCCGTCCTCGCTGCCGCAGCGGCTGCACGGCCAGCGCAGGATGCGTTCCTCGTGACAGGTGCGGCAGGTGCAGTCGCGGCAGAAGACGGTGCGCTGGCGCGTCCCCTTGCAGAACGTGCACGTGCAGTAGAGGCACGTCTTCCGTCCCCCGCACTCGCAGCCGGCCCCCGCGCAGGTCGGACAGGCGGTGGTGCGGACGAACTCGGCGGCCTCGGGCCTGAAGTCGGTGCCGTCGATGAGTTGCTTCAGCTTGGGATAGCTGACCCGCTTCTTGTCGTAGGTGACCGCATAGGTCGGGAAGAACGCCTCGATCTCCTCGGTCCAGTCGAGGTCCTCCGTGATCTTCATCTTGCTCTGCTGCAGGTCGTCGAGCGTGAAGGACTGCGGCAGCTCCATCTTCTTGAACGCGCGCCCGCTGCCCACCAGGTGGAAGTCGCACGGCGAGGTCGGGTGCTCGCTGCCGAAATTCCCGTGATCTTGCAGCTCGATGCGCGCGACCGCCTTGTCGAGGTCGATGTCGGTCTCGATGAGCAGCAGGAGGTCGATCTTCAGCGCCTCGACCAGCCGCTTGATGAAGGCGTGCACGAACGGCCGGCCCTTATCGATCTTGCTGCCCTTGTAGTCCTGGATGTTCCACGACACGATCGAGAAGATCGCCTTGGGCGGCTTGGGCGTGACGATCGGCACCGTGGTGGTGACGGACTGGCCGCTGACGAGCGCGCCGTGGACCACCGTGGTGCTGACCGTCGGCCCGGCGTTGTGCAGCGCCAGCGTGTTCGCGCGGGTGCTCAGGATCGTCGCTTCGGTCAGGTGCATGGCGGCTTCGGGTGCGCGGTGGTGTCGTGGAGGCGCTCGAGCTCGGCGAGCGTGGCGGCGTCGAGCGCCCCGCTGACCGCGAGGCCGTGGCGCTGCTGGAAGCGGCGCAGCGCCGTCGCCGTCGCGTCGTCGTGCCGGCCGGTCGGCGCGCAGGGGTAGCCGAGGTTCATCAACCGCTTCTGCGCCCCGGTGATGGTGTCGAGCGGATCGAGGTGCCCGATCTCGATGACGATCGGCGCGGCCCCGGGCAAATGGAGGACGGCGCGGCTCAGCTTGGGGTCGACCCAGTGCGTCAGCACCCCGTCGGCGTCGGTGCTGCCGTGAAAGACGTCGCCGCCGCACTCGAGCTCGTAGGCGAGGCCGGCGCGGGGCTCGTCGCCGTGGTAGAGCTGCAGGCGGAGCTGCGCCGGGACGCCCCGGCGGCGGAACACGTGGCGGAGATCGGTGGCCACCGCGACCGACTTATCGCGACGAGCCGGGATGACGACGACGTCGCCGGGCGCGAGCACGTTGTAGTTGCGCCGCAGCCGGGCCAGCTCCCGGTTCTCCGGGGCCGACCAGATCGTGTCCGGCGATAGCCCGTACTCGGCGGCGATCTTCGGCAAGCTATCGCCCTGCGCGATGATTCGACGGACGCCCATCGACGCGACTATAGCCGATGGCGTCGGCGCTCGCTCCGTCGCGCGCGCTCGCAGGCGCGCTCGTGAGAGGTTCACGCGAGCGCCGGCGATGGTGGTTCATGCGCGGCGGCTGGTGTGCACGTGACGCATGAGCGAACGGCTCCTGCGTCGCGCGTTCGACCCCCGTCCGGCGCCGAGTGCCGCGGCGAGCGGGAGCGCCCGACCGACGAGGTCGGCGACGATCGAGATGCCGACCTGGCCCGAGCTCGCACCACCGGCGCCGCCTGTCGCAGCGGCACCGCGAATGCGTCGTTCCTCGCGTTGACGGCCTGCGCTCGCGCCGGCACCCTGCGCTCGCCATGTTCGAGTACAGCCCAGCCTGGCCCCACGGAACCCTGCAGGCCGCGTTCACCGACGTATTCTTCGTCGTCGGCACCAATCGGACCCACCACGCCGGCGTCGACATCCAGACCAGCCGGACCATGACCGTCGTGCGCGAGGACGGGGCGCTGACGCTGCTCAACACCGTGCGCCTCGACGACGAGGGCCTGCGCGCGCTCGAGGCCCTCGGCCAGGTGCGGCACGTCGTCCGCCTCGGGGCGTTCCACGGCCGCGACGATCCGTTCTACTGCGACCGCTACGGCGCGACGCTGTGGGCGTTGCCGGAGGCGACCCACGCCGACGGACGAGCCGCCGATCGTGCCCTCGCCGAGGGCGGACCCTCCCCGGTCCGCGGCGGCGAGGTCTTCGTCTTCAATTCGGCGCGGTTCCCCGAGGCCGCCGTGCTGCTCGCGCGCGACGGCGGGATCCTGATCACGTGCGACGCGATCCAGCACTGGACCCACGTCGACCGCTTCTTCTCGGCCGAGTGCGGCGCGATGTTCGAGGCCCAGGGCCTGATCCGCCCGGCCAACATCCCGTCGACGTGGCGCGGCGCCTGCGCCCCCGACGTGGCCGACTTTCACCGTTTGCTCGCGCTGCCGTTCCGCCACCTGATCAGCGCGCACGGCGAGCCGCTGCGCGACGAGGCCCACGCCCGCGTCGCGGCGAGCGTGGCCGAGGCGTTCCCCGCCTGAGCTCCGCCGCCGCGCCAGGCGCTCGTGAGGGCCTCGACGCCACGCCTGCCCCGACCTGCCCGATCCGGCATGCTCGACAAGACATGCCCGCGTCGCAACGCCTTCAAGACATGTCCCATTTGACATGCTCGATAGTTCATGCTCATCGAGCCATGCCCAATCACGAACCACGCCGCGTCGCATGAGTCCCGGTTCGGGCCCGGCCCGACAGCGACCTCATCCTTGCCGACCGGAGGCGGCCCGGGCGCGCGAGCCCTGGCGGCCCTACGTGCCGCGGCCGCACGCCCCCTGACGCCTCGACTGCCGCGCCTGCGTCAGATGCCGGCCCGGCGCGTGTACCTTCCGGCGCATGACAGCCCGTCCGCCCCTCGCCCTCGTCACCGGCGCCAACCGTGGCCTCGGCCGCGAAGTCTGCCTTCAGCTCCGCGATCGCGGCCACCGCGTGATCCTCACCGCCCGCGACGTCGAACGCGGCCAGGCGGCCGCCCGCGAGCTCGGGGTCGAGTTCCACCAGCTCGACGTCAGCGACGACGCCAGCGTCGAGCGCCTCGTCGCCGACCTGCGGCGCGTCCACCCCGAGGGTCTCGACGTCGTCGTCGCCAACGCCGGCGTCGCCCTCGACGGCTTCAACGCCGAGGTCGCGGCCACCACCGTCGACACCAACTACTTCGGCGTCCTGCGGATCGTCGAGGCCGTGCTGCCGCTGCTGAACCCCGGCGCCCACCTCGTGGTCGTCTCGAGCGGCGTCGGCCAGCGCGACCTCCTGGGCCCGCAGCTGCGCCCGCGCTTCGACCTCGAGCGGCTCAAGATCGCCGAGCTGTCCGCGCTCATGCGCCAGTTCGTCGCCGACGTGCGCTCCGGCCACCACCGCGACGCCGGCTGGCCGAGCACCGCCTACGGCACCTCCAAGATCGGCACCACCGCCCTCGCCCACGTCCTCACCCGCGAGCTCGCCGGCGACCCGCGCAAGATCAGCGTCGTCGCCGTGTGCCCGGGCTGGGTCCGCACCGACATGGGCGGCCCCAACGGCGAGCGCGACGTCGCCTCCGGCGCCGCCAGCATCCTCGCCGGCCTCGACGTGCCCCCGAGCGAGCCGCACCGGTTCTTCCGCGACGGCGCCCCCGCCAACTGGTGAGCGCCGCGATCATGATATCCGAAAGGACATGTCGAAGACGACATGTCCTTCAGGACACTCAGACCGGCCGGTGACCCGCCGCCGTGATCCCGGCCCACAACCCCGGCCGGCGCGCATAGCCGCGATCGCCGGGCTTGAGGTCGTCGATCTCCGGGGTCCGCCAGACCAGCAGCACCGCGCCGACGAGCATCAGGATCAGCGTGAACACGCCGACCCCGAGCTGCACCGCCAGGCCCGGGCCGCCGCCGAGCGCGGCCGCGAGCCGGTCGCCGAGCACGGCCGACAGCACGCTGCCGACCGGCATCGCCCCGAACATCGCCATGTTGAACAGCGCCAGCACGCGCCCGCGCATCGCGTCGGGGGTGAGCAGCTGCACCGAGGTCATGAGGCTCGAGAAGGCCCAGATCCAGAAGAAGCCCGACACCAGCAGGCACGCGGCCGCCCACCCCGGGTCGGTCGCCGCGCAGTACAGCGTCATCGCCGTGCCCGACATCGCCAGCGCCAGCGGGATGATGTGATGCCGCGGGTACCACGACGGCAGGCGCCCCAGCGTCAGCCCGCCGAGCACCGCGCCGCCGCCGATCGCCGACAGCATCACGCCGTAGGTCGCCTCCTCGGCGTGGTACACCTCCGACACGAACAGCGGCAGCATCCGCTGCAGCGGCGCCGCCAGCATGCTGAGGAGCAAGAGGCCCAGCATCACCCGGCGCACGCCCACGTGGTCGCGCACGAACCGCAGCGCCTCACCGACCTCGCGCCACGGCGCGTGCGCGACCCCGGCCCGGGCCGGCGGCGCCGGTGCGGTCGAGCCCACGGCCCACAGGACCCCGACGAAGCTCAGCGCGTTGAGGCTGAACAGCAGCGTCGCCCCCCACCTGGCCATCAAAACACCCGCGAGCGCCGGCCCGGCCACGCGCGCCAGGTTGAACTGCATGCCCATCAGCGCGATCGCCTGCGGCAGCTCCTCGCGCGGCACCAGGCGCGGGCTCAGGGTCTGCCAGGCCGGCGTGTTGAAGGCCATGGCGACGCCGTTGACGAGCCCGAGCCCGAGCAGCACCGGCGGCGTGGCCCAGCCGAACGCGTGCGCCACCGCCAGCAGCGCGGCGATCGCCATCATCGCCACCTGCGTGATCATCAACATCTTGCGGCGGTCGACCCAGTCGACGAGCAGCCCCGCCGGCAGCCCGAGGATCAGCATCGGTCCCAGCTGCGCGACCGCGAGCGCCCCGAGCATCAACGTCGAGGATGTCTGTTCGGCCATGAGCCACTGGACGCCCACGCCCTCCATCCAGGTGCCGATCGACGAGCCCATCGCGCCCAGCCAGACCCGGCGGAACCCGACGTGACGCATCACCCCGCGCCACGGCAGGCGCGAGACGTCGTCGCGGTCCATGCCGACCTGCGACGCGCTCGGGTCGACATGCAGGTGCTGCACCACGGCGCGAGCATAGCGCGTCGCCCGGGCCCGCGCCGCCGGGCCTTCTCACATGAACTTTCGGACATTTTCTCCGCGCGCATCGGCGCCCGCCCGACGGGCCGCGCCTCGTGGTCCGGGCCGCGGCGATGTGCGACGCTCTCCGTCGCGGCCTCGCCGCCCGCGCCGCGGCCCCGCGACGTCTCGCTGCGGCGTCCGCCGCGCGGCACCTCATCACATGCGCTCGGGGACATGTTCATTCGGACACCTCACGACGCCGCCCCGGCCGATCGGCCCATGACCTCCATTCGCATGGTCCTTCGGACAGGTTTAGAGAACCTCTCCCGCCTGCGCGCCGCCCTGCCCTGGCTGGCCGCCGCCGCGCTCGCCGCCGTCGTCGCCCGGCCGGCCCGCGCCGCCTGCGACTGCGTCCTCCCCGGCCCGACCTTTTACCCGCCGCACGTGCCCGAGGCGTTCGCCCCCGCGGTCTTCACCCGCGAGGAGGTCGCGGCCCTGACCTGCCGCCCGGCCCGCCAGGGCCGGCTCGCGTGCACCTGGACGGCCCGCTACGTGCTGACCCGCACCCAGTCCACGGCGATCCCGCTGAGCTTCGCCTACCCGACCGGGGCCGACATCACCGTCTCGTTCGACGGCGCCGCGGTGGCCGGCTCGGTCGACGCGCTCGACCCTCGCTTCGGCGTCGACCAGCGCGAGCTGTTCGCGACATGGCCCGCAGGACAGACAGATCGGCTGGTCGTCGAGATCCGCGCCGACCTGCGCCTGAGCCCCAGCCAGTGCGGCTGCGACAGCGCCCGCACGACCAACCGCCGGCGCCACCCGCTCGTCACGCGCGCCGACGCCACGACCTACGCGCTCCACTACCGCCCCGACGACGCGCCCGGGACGATGCGCCTCACCCTCGATCTCCGCCGGCCGTGGCAGGAGCGGCGCCCGCGGCTGTTCCCCGGCGGCAAGGGGCGCCGGATCACCCGCGACGTCGTCAAGGAGCGCGACGAGCCGGCCGTGTTCGCCTTCAAGACCCTGTACCGCCTCGACCCCGGCGGACCTGTCGCCGGCCTCGGCCTCAGCTTCGGCCCGGAGGGCCTGCGCCCGCGCCTGCGCCTCGGCTGGGAGGTCGCCTGGCCGAAGATCTGGGTGCACAGCCTCGTGATCGAGACCGACGCCCGCCGCCGCGTCGCCATCATCCCGGCGTGGGAGCTGACCTATCCATACACGCCGAGCCGGTGGATCCCCGAGGCCGGCGTCGGCGTCGGCGTGCCGGTGCAGCTGGCCCCGGTGGCGCGCCCCGGCGTCCGCGTGTTCGTCCGCCTCGGCTGGCTGTGGGCCGCCGTCGTCGGCACGTTCGACGTCTACCCGGCCGTCCGCGGCGCCCCGCCCGAGCGCCTCGGCTCGCTGATGCTGCAGTTCGGACTCTGACACCTGCTCGTTCGGGCATATCCCATGAAACATGTCCTTCGGGCCCGCTCGCGACGACGCCCGCCGCACTCCGGGGAGTACGACGGGCGCTGTCGGGCCGTCAGGCCGCCGTCAGGCGTGGTTGGGGGATCGGAAACCGCTCACTTGGAGCCGGCGCACTTGGCGTCGGCCTTGGTGATCCAGCCGTCGAGCTCGGCGTCCTTCAGGTTGTACTTGTTCACGGCCTTGTAGACCTGCTCCACCTGGTACTCGCAGATGACCATCTTGTCGACCTGCGCCGGCAGGATCTTCTTGCCGAGGTCGACGTAGCAGCCCTTGGCCACCTCTTGCAGCTTGTTCTTGGCCCAGTCCGAGGTCAGCTTCTCGAGGTCCTCGACCGCCATGCTGCACTGGAAGGGGACCTCGTTGGTGCCGCCGTCGAGGTTCTTCTTGGCCTCGTCGAGGGCCTCCTTCGCGCGCTTGCCGGCCTCGACCTCCTTGCACAGGGCGTCGGCCTTGGTCTTCTCCTCGGGGGAGACCTTCTCGGCGGTCGCCTGCAGGTCGAAGCACTTGCTCAGGCCGTCGCCGCCGCTGTCACGGATGCCCTCGAGCTCCTTCGTCGCCGCGTCGATCGACTTCTTGAACAGGTCGGCGCACAGCTTCTTGACCTCTTCGTCCTTGATGTCGCTGTACTTGCAGGACGACAGGGCGTCCTCCATCTTCTCGCCGGTCTTGAGCGCGCCCTCGACCTCTTTCTTGATCCGGATGGCCTGCTTCTTGTCGCTGAGCTCCTGCTGGCACTTCTTGTACTCGTCGCAGGCGCTCTTCTTGGCGCACTCGAGGTCCGCCTTCTCCTCCTCGGGATCGCGGTCCTTCTTCTCGCGGCAGTCCTTCATCACGAGGTCCTTCAGGCCCTCGACGAGCGCCTTCTCCTCGGGGGACGCACACTCCACGGCCTTGTTGAAGACCGTCGAGCAGTAGTCGCCGCCGCCGCACCCGGAGGTGGAGGACATGCCGAGACCGAAGGCCACGAGGCCCGTGGCGAAAAACATGCGATTGAACGTGTTCATGGGGTGGTCCGTGGGTCTTTCGTGTCGTGGTTGGTCTGCGAACTCGCGTGCTCGGCGGCGAAAGTCAGACCCGGGGGGGTGGGATCAATTCGGCGGACGGCCTTCTCAGGGCGAATTCGCGCTGCGCAAGTACCATAATTCCGCTCCCGAGTAAACTCCGGCCCCCGCCCCCGAGCCTGCTCACTCCCCGGCAGACCCCCACGAACGGCGTCAGCGAGTGGTTTTCCTGGTCGCCGGCTCGCCTGGCTTCCAGGCCACGTCGTGACGGACCCCGACGAACGATGGGAAGCGCGGCACGCCGCCGTCGGACAGCTCCTGGTAGCGGAACGTGACGATCGTGCCGACCGGCGGCGGGGTGTTGCGATCGGCGTCCGACAATCCGGTGCCGAGAGCGAACCGCGTCCCGTCGCGCAGCTCGACCAGCAGCGCGCCGAGCCGACCCTTGTGCTTGCCGGTGCCCGCCTGATGCCCGACCACCCGCGCCTCGTCGTCGTGGAATCGCTTGACCTTGAGCAGCGAGTGCGAGCGCCCGACCTCGTAGCGCGAGCCGGGCCGGCGCAGCATCAGCCCCTCGCCGCCGAGCCCCTCGACCCGCACAAGCTCACGCTGCAGGTGTTCCGCGCCCGTGCAGATCTCGTGCGCGAGCGCGCTTGCGAACGCCGGTCGTCGTCGCTCGAGCTCGGCGTGGTAGTGGCGCATCCGCGCCTCGAATTCGCCGTCGTGCCCCGGCGCATCGAACACGAGGAATTTGATCTGCCGCCACGCGTCACCGCCGTCCTGCCGCCGCACCACGCTCACGGTGCGCTGGAACGCCTTGCGGTCGAGCCACAGCTCGCCGTCCAGCGTGAATTCGGGCAGCCCGGCCGTGAACCACTCGGGCGCGTGATAGACGTTGCCGAGCCGCGACACGAACCGCCGCCCGTCCCAGTACGCGCGCACGCCGTCGAGCTTCTCGCTCATCCACCACCCGGTGGGATCGACGTCGGGCTCGTACACGTGGGCCAGCAGCAGCGGCGGCGCCTGCTCCTCGCCGCCCTCGTCGTGATCGCCGGAGCTGGCCTTCGCGCCAGCCTTGCTGGCCTTCGGGACAGCCGCACTGGACGCCGCCGACGCCGGCGCGCCGACCCGCGCCAGCTCGACCGCCTCGCCGCGCAGCGCCTTCAAGTGCTTGCAGGTGCGCCGATCGATCGCCCCGCCCGCGTTGCGCCACGCCGGGCACGAGCACGAGTACACCCCGCCCACGTTCTTGAGCACGTACGGCTTGGCGCCGGACCCCTTCATTTCGACCGAGTCCCCATCTGCCAGATCGGGCATGTCCCATCCTTCGCCTTCGCGGCGCGCTCAGACTACCCGCTCGCGGCGATCCGCGGCAGATCGCCCGCGTCGCGCCGCAGCGATCGATATCGAGCACCGACGCCCCGGCGCTACGGCGTCAGCAGGTCGAGCATCTTCGGCGCCAGCTGATCGCCGCTGAGCAGCGCCCGCTGCAGCACCAGCACCTGGATCCGCGGCGGCGGGCGGCCGCACACCCGGAACGCCCTGACCATGATCGCGCGCTCGCCCTGGCGGACCCGCCCGTCGAGGACGCACGCGATCACCAGCGTGTGCAGGGCCGACTTCTGCTCGGCCGGCAGCAGCCGGCGCAGGCACTCGATGAAGCGCGGCACGTCGTCGAGCGCCTCCGCGTCTGTCTCTCCGATCCTGTCCTTCAGGTCATCCAGCAATTCGATCAGGTTCGGGTGAAAGTCGCGCGAGCGGACCACCGCGGCGCCGACGGCCCGCATCAGCGCCTCGCGCAGCGCCGCCGAGGGCTGGGGGTGCGGCGCCAGCACGAAGCCCAGCAGCTCGGTCGCCGCCGACGGCCCGATCGCCCGCAGCCGCGCCTCGCGCAGCGCCCGGCGGCACACCAGCGCGTCCCACAGCGCCGTGATCGGCACGGCCACGAACGGGATCCAGGCCCGCAGCGCCGCGCGGCCGAAGATCCGCGCCAGCAGCGTGCGGGCGACGAACTTCGTCAGGCTGACCTTGGCCTTGTACACCAGCGTCGCCAGCAGGATCCGCAGGCGCGACGCCTCGCGTCGCGGGTCGATGCCGAACATCGGCCGCGGCGGGTTCGGGATCTCGAGCGCGGCGCGGGCCAGCACCGCGGCGAAGATCTCGTCCCCCTCGTCGTCCTCGTCGCCCTCGTCGCCGAGCACGTCCTGCCCGACCTCCTTGGCGCGGAACAGCGGCAGCCCGGCCGCGGCCGCCAGCTGGTGCACCGAGTCGATCGCGTTCCAGTAGATCAGCGACAGCTCGATCGCCACCAGCGGCAGCACGGCCAGCAGCGTGATCACCAGGAACTCCGCCCACGCGCTCCAGCTCGCCGCGCCGGGGTCCTCGCCGAGCAGCGGCTGCGCGGCGATGTTGGCGAGCGCGCCGAGGCCCGCGCACACCGCCCCGATCAGCGCCGCGCGGCCGACCGCGACGTACTCGATGCGGCGCAGCGCCCGGCGCTCGTGCGGGTTCAGGAAGTGGATCGGGTCGCGCGCTTCGGGGCACGCGGCCTTGCCCGCGCGGCGCTTGAAGTACCGCACGGCGAGCGCCTCGACCACGCGCCGCTTCTGCGTCACAGGCCCCCGATGCTAGCGCATCCGCGGCGGCCCCGGCGGCGCGCTGGCGCTCACGGCAGCGCCAGATCGACCTTCTTGGCCAGGATCGTCTTCGCCAGCGAGCGCAGGGCCGCCTCGCGCTCGGTCGCCACGCGCAGGCGCTCGGACAGGACCTCGATCACCGCCAGGCCGATGTCGCCGCTCTCGCGCACGATCTTGCGGAAGCGGTCGGCGCCCAGCATCAGCGCCCGCACCGGCTCCTCGGTGGCGAACACCCCGGCCGTGCGCGCCGACTGGCTGAGCACCGCGACCTCGCCGCACACGTCGCCGGGCTTGAGGCGGTTGATGACGGCGCCGTCACGCACCACCTCGACCGTGCCCTCGAGCAGGATGCACAGCGCGTCGCCGGGCGCCCCCTGCTCGAACACCGGCTGGAGCGGCGCGAACGCGACCTCGTGGCACGCCTCGGCGATCGGCAGCAGGGCCGCCGTGGGCACCGCGTTGAACAGGCTGATCCGGCGCAGGAACATGATGCGGCCGATCAGCGTGCGCAGGCTGTGCGGCGCGCGGGTCTCGTCGATCTCCTCCTCCTGGTCGCCGCACAGCGTGCTGACGACGTTGAGCCACGGGTCGTCGATCGTGGTCGGCCCGGGCCGCTGCAGCTCCGACGTCGTGATCGGCGACAGCTCGCGCGAGCGGGTCAGCCGCCGCCCGGCGCGCACGATCCCGCTGAAGCACTTCTGGCTCAGCGTCAGCAGCAGGTCCATCGCCATCTCGCGGGTCGGCCCCGACGTCGGCGTCGACGAGGGGTAGATGCGCATGAACACCCGCCAGTACACGTCGCCGCCGACGTCGCCGAGGCTGTCGACCTCGCTGTCGCTCTCGAGCCCGCGCAGGATCAACTGCGCCGCCTCGCGGTACACCGCCATCAACTCGCGGCGCAGGTCGGCCAGGCGCGGCTCGTCCATGAAGGCCGTGCGCACCTCCTCGCCCTCGTCGTTCGGGCGGCCGGCCAGCCAGTAGTCGCACTCCTCCTCGAGCGGGCGCAGGCGGTCGAGCAGCAGGTGGGCCGCGTCGAGCGAGCGTCGGGCCAGCTCCGAGCGGCGCATCCGCTCGCGCGAGCCCTCGAGGTACGCGTCGAGGTCGGCCAGCAGCTCGACCACCGAGCCGTAGCGGTGCTCGCGGTTCTTGCTCAGCGCGCGGCGGCAGATGTCCTCGACGCCCGGCGGGATCGGCCGGTTCGGCGCGCGCCGCGACGGCGGCTCGACCTGCTCGACCATCACGCGCATCAGCACCTCCTTGGCGTTGGCGCCCTGGAAGGGCTGCGTGAGCGTGAGGATCTCGTAGAGGATCACCCCGAGCGACCAGATGTCGCTGCGGACGTCGAGGTCGTGGCCGGCCTTGGTGATCTGCTCCGGCGCCATGTACTCGGGCGTGCCGGCGTGCATGTGCGCGCGGGCCTGCAGGCGCCCCTGCGGCCCGAGCACCTGGGCCAGGCCCCAGTCGACCAGCACGACCTCGCCGTACTCGCCGATGAGCACGTTCTCCGGCTTGAGGTCGCAGTGCAGCACCCCGCGCGCGTGGGCGTACGCGACCGCGCGGCACAGCTCGATGAAGCAGCCGAGCAGGCGGTACATGCCGAAGCTGTGGCTCGTCGCCGGGTCGCCCTCGTACAGCGCCTCGATGATCTCCGACAGCGGCCGGCCGGTGAGCCGCTTCATCGTGTAATAGAGGCCGAGCGTCGGGCTGCAGCCGAGGTCGTAGGCCGGCACGATGTTCGGGTGCTCGAGGCCCCCGGTGATGATCGCCTCCTCGACGAACGCCTGCACGCGCACCGGGTCGTTCGCGTGGTCGGGCGCCAGCACCTTGACCGCGACGGTGCGGCGCATGCTGCGGTCGGCCCCGAGATAGACCACGCCGCCGCCGCCGCGTCCCAGCTGATCACCGACGGCGTAGCGGCCGTCGCCGTGACCGTCGATCGGGGGACCCAGCTCGTCGAGGCCCGGGCTCACCTGCGGCTCGACCTCGATGTCGCGCAGGTAGCGGACGATCTGCGGCTCGGAGCCCGTCACCGAGGGACGGAGCTCCGCCATGACCAGCGGCTCCTCCTCGCCCGGCTTGTCCCACGGCCATCGCTTCGTCCCGCTCATGCGCGGACCGCAGCATAACAAAGGACGCGCGGGCGCGATCGCGCTCCATCGTTTTGCGGGCCGCACGTTCGTCCGGGGCTCGCGGTCATCCGCCCGGCGCGCTCGCTTCGCCGGCCCGGGCCTGGCACCGCGCGCGCCGCGGATCCGCGCCCGGTCACGCGTTCGCTCGCGGCGCCGCCTCGGCCACCACCGCCAGCAGGTCGCTGATCTCGAACGGCTTGGCGATGCACGCCGTCGCCTGCAGCTGCGCCATCCGCTGCGACGCCCGCGTGTCGCCGGTGATCACGATCGTGGGGATGTCGGCCATCGCCGGGTCGCGCAACATTTGCTCGCGCAGCTCCCAGCCGCTCATCACCGGCATCATCAAGTCGAGCAGGACGATGCACGGTCGCAGGCCGGTCTGCAGCAGCTGCAGCGCCTCCTTGCCGTTCGGCGCCGTGACGACCTCGTAGCCCTCGCCCTCGAGCACCAGGCCCATCGTCTCGCGGATGTCCTTGTCGTCTTCGACCACCAGCACCGGGCTCACGGCGTGCGCTCCTGACGGGCGCGGCGGGCCTCGAGGATGACCCCGGGCGTGAGCGGGGTCGCCAGCGGGAGATCGACGATGAAGGTCGCGCCGGCACCCGGCTCGCTGTCGACGGCGATGCGCCCGCCGTGCATCTCGACGAACCTGCGGGCGATGTAGAGCCCGAGCCCGAGCCCGCCGTGGGTCTCGACCGGGGCCGCGCGCTCGAACGGCTCGAAGATCCGGCCGAGCGCCTCGGGGGCGATGCCGATCCCGTGGTCGCGCACCTGCAGGCGCGCGTGGACGTCGTGCCGTGTGATCGTCACGTCGACCGGCCGCCCCTCGCCGTACTTGATCGCGTTCGTCAGCAGGTTGGTGACGATCTGGTCGAGCCGGGCCGCGTCCCACAGCCCGACCGCCGCGCCGTCGCCGTGCAGGCGGATCTGCCCGGGCTCGGCCGACTCCGCGGTCACCAACAGCTCGATCACCGCGCGGGTCGCCGCCACCAGGTCGACCTCCGTGCGCTCGAGTCGGACCCGGCCGATCTGCAGGCGCGTCGTCTCGAGCATCTCCGACACCAGCAGCTCGAGCCGGCGCACCTGCCGGCTCAGCACCCCGACCGCGTGCCTCGCCGCGTCCGGCAGCTCCGCCCCGTCGAGCCGCCGCAGCGCCAGCTTGGTCGCCGTCAGCGGCGTCGACAGCTCGTGCGACGCGATGCGGATGAACTCGTCGCGCACCCGCAGCTGGCGGCTCTGCTCGCGCTCCAGCGCGAACATCCGCTCGGCGTCGAGCGACAGCGACTGCGGCTGCGCCTCGGTCGGCATGTCGACCACCGCCTCCCAGCTCTCGACGAAGCTGCGCTCGAGGTCGAACTTGTTCTCGCGCAGCGCGAGCTCCTTGCCGAACGCCGCCAGCCCGTCGTGGATCACCGCGCTGAGCGGGCACGAGATGAACGTCTCGCCGCCGGCGGCGACGATGCGCTCGTAGGCCCGCAGCCCGAGCAGGCGGTGCCAGCGGGCGTGGATCAGGTCGTCCTCCCACTTCACGACCTCGAGGTCGACGAAGCCGTGGGCGACGAAGAAGCCGATCGTCTTCTCGAGCACCTCGTCGAGCGTCCCCGCCCCGCCGAGGTCGTAGCCGACCTCCTCGAGGTACTCGCGGATCCGTCGCCCCATCTCGCGCACCAGCACCCGCACCGAGCCCGGGTCGTAGAGCGACAGCGTGCGGCCGAGGCCGTAGACGTAGGCCTCGTAGAGCGAGCTGCGGAAGTCCGCCGGGCCCTCGCTCGGCGTCGACGACGACTCGCGGGTCGCGGCCAGAGCGGCCTCGAGCGCGGCCACGCGCGCACGGAGCTCACGGACCTCTTCCGTGTCGCCGGACGCAGCAGCCTCAGCGGAAGCCGGAGTGGGCACACATTCCTTCCCTGAGGCTCACGGTATCACGACCGCCTTGCCCCGCAAGCGATGCGCCCTCGCCTCGAGCGAGCCCACCCGGGCCTACAGCGCGCGCGCGAGCGTATTCGCGGCGGGCGGACGGCCGAGGCTGGCGCCCGGCTCGTCGCCCGCGCCCCTCGGTGTCGCCGGCGCGCGCTCTCAGGCGAGGAACGGCGCCAGCGTGCGCACCAGGCCCGGGACCGCCCCGCGCACGTGCGTCTCGGCCGAATCGCGCAGGCGGTCGTAGGTCTTGCGCAGCGGGCCGCTGGCCTTGGCGGCGCGGCGGTCGGTGACCGTGAGCAGCGCCTGGGCCACCCGCGCCGCGTCGCCGTCGACGCGGGCGACGAACACGTCGGGCAGCGGCGCGCCCGCGCGGGCGACCTCGTCGCGGCTCTCGACGTGCCACGGCTCGAGCGCCGCCGCGAACTCGGGCAACAGGCGGTCGACGACGTCGCTGACCATCGACGGACGGATCGCCGCGACCAACTTGTAACCTGCCTTGATGGCCAGGGCCGAAAGGCCAGTTTTACTCTTGACCTCGGCGTCGATCAGCGAGGCGCACGCGCGGACCACCTGCGGACGAACCTCCGGTGCGGTGAAGATCTCGACCAGGGTGGCCATGGGCCCGCTTTATGGCCGATTTCCCGCGCCGGCGCAAGCCGACGCCGGGCCCTCCCGCACCGCGTTCCACGCCCATTCGCCGCCCGCCGATCGCCGCGGCTGTCCGCGGCCGGTGCTTCCGCACACGCCCGCCATGAAACTCGCACGCAGCGACGGGCGCGGCGACGCGGTCGCCGTCGCGACTTGCGACCTCGGGTCGTCGCCTGGTTCACGCCGGGCCGGCCGCAGGCCACGGCGCTCGCCGCGACCGGGCGCGAGTGTGCCAAGATGCACGCGCGTGCCGTCCCCCCGCAACTCCGACGCATCGTTCGTCCGCGTGCTCGCGCTCGCATGTCTCGCGCTCGCCGGCGCGTGCGGCCGCAGCGACGACGCGCCCGCGCCGAAACAGCCCGTCATGACCACGCTCCCCACGCTCAAGCCCCCGCTCCCGCTCGAGGAGGCCGCCGCCTATCCGCTGCCCGGCGTCGTCGGCCCGCAGGCGATCACCTTCACCCCCGACGGTCGCGCGCTCGTGTACCTCCGCAGCCCCGAGCGCACGCTGGTGCGCCAGCTCTACCGCCGCGACCTCGAGACCGGCGAGGAGAGCCTGCTGGTCGCCCCGCCCGGCGGAGGCGCCACCGAGGACAACCTCTCGCTCGAGGAGAAGCTGCGGCGCGAGCGGCTGCGCCAGCGCGAGCTCGGCATCACCGCCTACGCGTGGGCCGAGGAGGGCGACACCCTGCTCGTCCCGCTCACCGGCAAGATCTACGTCAAGACCCCCGCCGACGCCGAGCTGCGCCTGCTCGTCGATCCCGGCCCGGGCAAGCCGGCCCTCGACGCCCGCCTCTCGCCCGACGGCCGCCGCGCCGCCTACGTCCACGACGACGAGCTGTACGTCGTCGACGTCGCCGGCGGCGCGCCGAAGCAGCTCACCAGCGGCGCGCGCGGGACCGGCAAGACCCACGGCCTCGCCGAGTACATCGCCCAGGAGGAGATGCACCGCCCGCACGGCTTCTGGTGGTCCGACGACGGCAAGCAGCTCGCGTTCGTCGAGGTCGACGAGACGCACATCCCGATCTACCGCATCGTCCACCAGGGCAAGGACGCCGTCGGCGAGGGCGCGCAGGAGGACCACCGCTACCCGTTCGCCGGCAGCCCCAACGCGCGCGTGCGCCTCGGCGTCGTCCCGGTCGTCGGCGGCCGCGTCACGTGGATGGACCTCGGCGAGTTCGAGTACCTCGCGCGCGTGAAGTGGTTCCCCGACGGCAGCCTCACCGCTCAGCTGCAGGACCGCGCGCAGAAGCACCACCGCCTCGTCCGCCTCGACCCGCGCACCGGCGCCCGCACCCTCCTGCTCGAAGAGACAGGTGAGCCCTGGTACAACCTCCACGACGACCTGCGCCCGCTCGAGAAGGGCGAGCTCGCCGGCGCCTTCGTGTGGTCGTCCGAGCGCAGCGGCTTCCGCCACCTCGAGCTGCGCGCCGCTGACGGCGCGCCGATCCGCGAGCTGACCCAGGGGACATGGCCCATCGACCATGTCGTGACCGTCGACGAGGAGCGCGGCCGCGTCTACTTCACCGGCTGGCGCGACCGCCCGACCGAGAAGCACCTGTTCATGGTCCCGCTGGCCGGCGGCGACGTCGTCCAGCTGACGCGCGAGCCCGGCGTCCACGACGTCGTCGTCGACCGGGCCAAGCGGCGCTTCGTCGACGCCCACAGCAGCGTGCAGCACCCGACCCGCCTGTCGCTGCGCGGCCTCGACGACGGCGAGGTGCTCGCGGAGCTGCCCGGCGACGACGACCCGCGGCTGGCCGGCCTCGACCTGCCGCCGCCCGAGCTGGTCAGCTTCCGCAACCGCCACGGCGACGAGCTGTGGGCGGCGATCTACCGACCTGACCCTTCGGCCAGCCGCCCCGACGCCCGCGGCGCCCCGGTCCCGGCCGGCCCGCCCTACCCCACGCTGGTGCAGGTCTACGGCGGCCCGCACGCCCAGCGGGTCGTCGACACCTGGGGCAGCACCGTCGACATGCGGGCCCAGGCGCTGCGCAGCCGCGGCTACCTCGTGATCAAGATCGACAACCGCGGCAGCGCCCGCCGCGGCCTCGCCTTCGAGGGCGCGATCTACCGCGACCTCGGCCGCGTCGAGCTCGAGGATCAGGTCGACGGCGTGCGTCACTTCGCCGCGCTCGGCCTCGTCGACCCCGAGCGCGTCGGCATCTACGGCTGGAGCTACGGCGGCTACCTGTCGGCGATGGCGATGGTGCGCCACCCCGACGTGTTCCGCCTCGCCGTCGCCGGCGCGCCGGTCACCCACTGGGACGGCTACGACACCCACTACACCGAGCGCTACATGGGCACCCCGGCCGACAACCCCGACGGCTACCGCGAGAGCAGCGTCATGGCCCACGCCGGCCAGCTGCGCGGCGCCCTGATGTTGGTCCACGGCCTCATCGACGAGAACGTCCACTTCCGCCACACCTCGCGGCTCATCGGCGCCCTCATCCGCGCGCGCAAGGCCTACGAGCTGCTGCTGTTCCCCGACGAGCGGCACATGCCGCGCGGCCTCGAGGACCGCGTGCACATGGAGGAGCAGATCCTCGCGTTCATGCAGAAGCACCTCGGATGAAGTACGTCCTCAAGTCGAGCGCCCCGACGCGCCAGCCGTTCGACCTCTCGCGCGAGCTCAACCCGCAGCAGCTCGCCGTCGTCGAGGCCGACCCCGGCGAGATCCTCGTGCTCGCGGGCGCCGGCACCGGCAAGACCCGCACGCTGACCTACCGCGTCGCGCGGCTGGTCGCCGGCGGCTGCCACCCCGAGCGGATCCTCCTGTGCACATTCACCAATCGCGCCGCGCGCGAGATGGTCGCGCGCGTCGAGTCGCTGCTCGGCGTCGAGATGCGGCGCTGCTCGGCCGGCACCTTCCACCACGTCGGCAACCGGATCCTCCGCCGCTACGGCGCCGCGATCGGCCTCTCGCCCGACTTCGGCATCCTCGACCCCGAGGACGCGCGCACCCTGCTCAGCGCCGTGGTCGCCGAGTTCGGCCTGCAGACCCTCACCGCGCGCCGCTTCCCCCAGCCCAAGGTGCTGGCCAACCTGATCAGCCTGGCCGCCAACACCCGCAAGCCGCTGCTGCAGGTCGTCGAGGAGCACGGCCTGCGCCTGCTCGACCAGGCCGTCATGGTCGAGGAGGTCGCGGTCCGCTTCGCCGAGCGCAAGCGGCACATGAACGTGTGCGACTTCGACGACCTGCTGATCCACTGGCTGCGCCTGCTCGAGGAGCCCAAGCTGGCCGACGTCGCCGCCCTGGTGCGCGGCGCCTACGACCACGTGCTCGTCGACGAGTACCAGGACGTGAGCGCGATCCAGGGCGCGCTGGTCGACGCGATGGCGAAGGGCCACGGCAGCCTGGTGTGCGTCGGCGACGACGCCCAGAGCATCTACGGCTTCCGCGGCGCCGACTTCGCCCAGATCGCCGAGTTCCGCGCCCGCCACCCGAACGCGCGGCTGTATCCGCTGACCATCAATTATCGCTCGACCCCCGAGGTGCTGGCGCTCGCCAATCGCAGCATCGCCCGCAACGTCAAGCAATACCCCAAGGAGCTGGTGGCGGTGAAGAAGCCGGGCGTCAAGCCGGCCGTCATCCCGCTGCGCGACGTGTTCCAGCAGGCCGAGTTCATCGCCCAGCGCGTGCTCGAGCTGCACCACGAGTACGACCTCCCCCTGGCGCGCATGGCGGTGCTCTACCGCAACCACAGCCACAGCCTGGAGCTCCAGGTCGAATTGACGCGGCGGCAGATCCCGTACAGCGTGCGCAGCGGCCTCCGCTTCTTCGAGCAGGCCCACATCAAGGACGTCGTCGCCTATCTGCGCGCGCGCCAGAACCCGCAGGACAGCCTGTCGTGGATCCGCCTGCTGCGCCTGTGGCCGGGGATCGGCGCGCAGACGGCCGAGCAGCTCGCCGTGCTCCTGGCCAAAGAGACATCTGCGGGCAACGCCTCGAGCGGCGCGGTCCTGGCCGAGCAGGCCGGCCTCGCGCGCGGGCGGGCCCGGCCGGCGCTGCAGCGGCTCGCCGAGCTGTGGGCGATCCTCGAGGACCCGAACCTGCGCAGCCCGGGGGCGATGATCCGCGAGGTCGTCGCCCGCCACTACGGCGAATACACCGAGCGCAACTTCCCCAACGCGGCCGCGCGCAAGGACGACCTCGAGCACCTCGCCGGCTACGCCGAGCGCTACGACGGCGCCAACGAGTTCCTCAGCGAGCTCGCGCTGGTCCAGGGCATGAGCGCCGAGAACGTGCTCGGCGCCGAGGAGCCCGACGACATGCTGGTGCTCTCGACCGTCCACCAGGCCAAGGGCCTCGAGTGGCCGATCTGCTTCGTGCTGTGGCTGGCCGAGGGCCGCTTCCCCATGGCCACCGCCGTGCGCGACCCCGCCGACCTCGAGGAGGAGCGGCGCCTGTTCTACGTCGCGGCCACCCGCGCCGCCGACGAGCTGTACTGCTGCTATCCGGTGATCGAGGAGACCCGCGACGGGCCGTCGCACATCATGCGGCCGAGCCGCTTCCTGGTCGAGATCGACCACAACCCGGCGGTGTTCGAGCGCTGGCAGATCGAAGAGGCGCCCGCCGGCGAGTGACCGGACGGCCATGTCTCCAGGGACATGACCTGGCGCACATGTCCGAGCAGACACACCGAGGATTCCCCGGCCCGCTCGCGGCCGAACTCGGTGAGAATCACCGGTCCCCGGCGCTCGCGGCGACGAACGAGCATACGAAAAAAGGCCGCCCTGGAGGGGACGGCCTTCTCTCGTGCGACCCCGGGGGGCCGAACGGCCTACAGGTCGTAGGGGCGGACGGTGCTGCGGTTGTTGCTCTTGCAGCGCTCGATCGCGGCGCCGAGCAGCTCGTGGACCTTGTCGGACACGGCCTGGATCAGCTCGCCATCGCTGCGGAGACCCGCGTCACGGATGACGTCCTTGACCTTGCTGCCGACGACGAGGATTTCCTTGGGTGCCTTGTTCTTGGTTGCCATTGTTGGTTCTTTCGCTCGTACGTCCGTGCGGACGAGAATGGGGAGGAGGTCGCGGTAGATCGGAGAAGCCCGACCTCGTTGCTCGGCAAGGACCATAATCCGGAACATCTGCTCTGCAAAGGCAAATTTGCAGCGTAGGAGCCAACTTTTTTCGGGGAGGGGCTGCGGGGAGGGGGTAGCGGCCCGTGTACCTTAGGTCGCGCCGACCAGCCGGGGACGTCGATCGCACCTTCGGCGCCATGCATGCGTCGCCGCTAAATCGGCGAAATTCCATGAATCTGGCCGTCTACGCGCCGCCGCGGCCGCCGATTCGCTGGCGTTTCGTCGACGTCGCCGCGGCGAATTTCGATGCTGCGAGCAGTTGCCGATCTCCCTGAAGCCCGCGTCACAGCCCGCGAGCACCAGAGATCGCATCTGCCCCGAAAGCCCGTGAGGCTCGCCGGCCAGGTCTCTTGCGACCTTGCCGTTCCTTCCTTTAAGAGGAGGAGAGCGCCTCGCAGGCGGCCGACCACGCGCACAGCAGCGCGGCCGCACGGGGGCCAGTGGCCGCGGCGAACAGGGATCTGCGGTCCACGGACGGACGCGTCAGCGTGATCGCCAGGTGATCTGCAGGCGGTGATCGCCATCGAGATCCCCACTCGACGATCATCGCCGCGCCCCGATCGGCATACGGCTGTTCGGCCGCTTCACCGAAAGCGCCGGCCTCCACGAGCATGTCCTCGAGGTCGAGGGAATCGAAGCCCGCGCCGCCGCCGAAGCCCTCGTCGCCGTCGCCGCCGAGGCGGAACAGATCGACGTGGCACAGGCTGGGGCCTCGGCCGCGGTGGACCATGCAGAGCGTGAAGGTCGGGCTCTGGACCCGCGACGGATGCGAGACGCCGAGCCCGACGGCGATCGCACGCGTGAGCGTCGTCTTGCCCGCGCCCATGGGGCCGTGGAGCAGCACCACGTCGCCCGCTCGCAGACACGCCCCGAGCGCGCGCCCGCGCAGCGCCAGCGCTTCCTCGTCGAGGTCGGTGAATTTCAGCGTCGACCCGGCGGGCTCACCGGCGCCTGCGCCCGAATCGATGGCCCCTGCGCTCACGCCGCGAGTGTACACGCCGAAAAGCCCCGCGGAGCGGCCTTGTGCGCCGCGAAACTCCGGTGGTACAGCCCTGGTCCGATGCTCGCAGTGGGCACTCGTCTCCTTCGCCGCGCCGCCGTCTGCGCCCTCGTCGGCGTCGTCGCGTGCGAACCTGCCGCGCCGCCGGAGCGGCAGGCGCCGGAGCCGAGCGAGCCGCTGCGACCGCCCGACGTCCGCGGCCCGATCCCCGACGGCATCAAGCTCGCCGACTACGTCCTCGACGCCAGCCTCGACGCCGAGAAGCACACCGTCAGCGGCACCGCCCGGATCACCTGGCGCAACAGCACCCGCTCGCCCGTCGACGCGCTGGTCCTCCACCTCTATATGAACGGCTTCCGCGCCGAGGACACCGCGTGGATGGCCGAGGCCCGCGGCGCCCACCGGGGCGCGCGCCAGAACAAGGGCGACGGCAAGTGGGGCTACATCGACGTCCGCGCCGCTCGCCTGCTCGCCCACGGGCCGACCGCCGACTTCAAGGCGCCCGAGCAGCGCGACGCCGCCGCGACCGCGCTCACCCTCGTCGAGGGCAGCGACCCCAGCCTCGGCCAGCTGGCCCTGCCGCAGGCGGTCGGCCCCGGCGAGGCCGTCACCGTCGAGCTCGACTTCTTCACCCAGCTGCCGCGGGTGTTCGCCCGCACCGGCTACGACGGCGACTTCCACATGGTCGGCCAGTGGTACCCCAAGCTCGCCGTGCGCCACGAGGACCGCTGGCAGGCCCACGTCTTCACCCTGCACAGCGAGTTCTACGCCGACTTCGGCGACTACGAGGTCCACCTGGATGTCCCCGAGGACATGGTCGTCGGGGCAACCGGCGTGCAGGTCGAGGCGCGCCCGCCCGAGAACGGGCGCAAGCGGCTCAGCTACCGCGCCGAGGCCGTGCACGACTTCGCGTGGGCGGCCTCGCCCGACTTCCTCGAGTACTCCGACATGTGGCGTGACGTCAGGATCCGCCAGCTCGTCCCGCGCGCGCTCGCGGGCGACGTCCAGCGCCACCTCGACGCCCAGGTCGCCGCGCTCGAGAGCATGGACGCGCGCTTCGGCCCCTACCCGTGGTCGACGATCACGATCGTCCACCCGCCCGAGTCGGCCGGCGGCGCCCAGGGCATGGAGTACCCGACCCTCTTCACCACCTCCGACATCCTGCGCCTGCCCCTGCCGCTGCGCCTGCTCGGCGTGCACGAGCTGCTCACCGGCGAGTTCACCACCATCCACGAATTCGGCCACCAGTACTTCCAGGGCCTGCTCGCCTCCGACGAGGCGACCCAGCCGTGGCTCGACGAGGGCATCAACTCGTTCTCCAACACCCTCGCGCTCGACGACTGGCTCGGCGCCGACGCCAGCATCGCCCGGATCGGCAACCAGCGCGTCTCGACCGTCGACATGATCCGCGTCGCCCTCGGCGCCGGCTCCGGGCTCGACCCCGTCGACCGCCCCGCCGAGGTGTACCGCGACTTCACCGGCACCTTCGGCGGCACCGTCTACCGCAAGACCGCCGCCGTGTTCCACACCCTGCGCGCGCTCGTCGGCCCCGAGAAGTTCGACCGCGCCTTCCGCATCTACTGCGACACCTGGCGCTTCCGCCACCCGACCGGCGACGACCTCGTCGCCGTGCTCCTGCGCGAATTGGGCGCAAAGGTCAGGATCTCCGAGACAGGTGCCGACGGACAGCCGATCGACCTCGACCTGCGCGACTACCTCGAGCAGGGCCTCAAGACCACCGCCGCGGTCGACTTCAAGGTGGCGCGGATCGCCAACAAGAGGGCCGTCGGCACCGGCGGCTGGCACCGCGGCCCGGACGGCGCGCTCGCGCTGGCCGAGGCCCCCGCGCCCGAGGACGAGGGCGACGAGCCCGACGAGGGCGCCGGCGAGGGCTTCGCCCTGATCGTCCGCGAGGGCGAGTTCCGCGTGCCGGTCGAGCTCGAGTTCGAGTTCAAGGACGGCGCGCGCGAGCGCCTGGTGTGGGACGGCCAGGCCCGCTACCGCGTGTTCACCTTCCCCGGCCGGCGCCTCGTCGCCGTCGCCGTCGACCCCGACGACAAGCTGCTGCTCGAGGGCGAGCGCCTCGACAACCACATGCGCGCGACCGGCCACTCCAAGCCCGACGGCATCAGCGACCCGGCGGCGCGCTTCGCCGAGGCCGCCGACCTCGCGCTGCTCGGAGGCCTCGGCCTGTGAACTCGCTGCGCCGCGTCACCCGCGTCCCCGGCCTGTGGCTCGGCCTGTGCGCGCTCCAGCTCGGCCTCGCGTGGTGCCTCGCCCAGCCGGTCGGCGCCGCCGTGCGCACCGCCATGAACGGCCGCGTGTGGACCCACCCGGACCGCCTGATCGCCGCCCTCGCCGAGCTGCTCGGCCAGAGCCCCGCGATCGTCGCCGTGTTCGTGGCCGCCACCGTCGCCAGCGGGCTCCTCGGCGCCGCGCTCGCGCTGCTCGTCCGCGGCGGCGTGCTCCTGCGCCTGCACGACGCCGGCGCGCTCGGCACCAGCGCCTGGGCCGAGTTCGGCCGCGCCAGCCTCGGCAACCTGCCGGTCCTGGCCCTGATCGGCCTCTACGGCGTGGTCCTGCGCCTGATCCTCACCTTCGTCGCCAACGCCCTGTCCGGCTCGCACGCCGTCGTCGAGCTGGTGGTGCTGATCGTCCTCCTGACCTTTGCGACCTGCGCCGGAGATCTCGCAGCGGCCCGCCGCGTGCTCCACGGCGAGCGCGGGGTCCACCCGCGCGAGTACCTGCGCGCGTGCGTCGACGTGGCCCGCAGCCCGCGCCTGTGGCTGGCCTCCGGCGCGCTCAGCCTGACCCGCTGGGCGGTCGCCGGCGCGATCATCCTGGTCGCCGTGCACGGCGTCGGCGAGGCCTGGTCGTCGTGGGCCGCCCGCGGCCTCGCCTGCGTCGCCATGTTCCTGGCGCTGTGGCGCGTCGCCGTGGCCGTCGAGGCCAGCCAGCCCCGCGCCTGAGCGCCGCGCGGGCACTGCCCCGAGGGACATGTGTTAAAAAGCATGCCCGTTCGGACCTGCTCGTTGAAGCATGTCCCTCGACGCATGCTCCAACGAGCATTCATCATACCCGCCGCCGCTGCTCGGCCGACGCGGCGACGCCGGCGACCGACGAGGATGACGAGGACGACGAGTGGCCCGCCGCCGGTCGACGCGACACGGCAGCCCCCCGCGGGCTCCGGCGGGTACGGGCTGCCGTCGTGCTCGTAGACGGGCGGACCGAGGCACCCTTCCCCCACGTCGTCGAAGCCCGCGAAGTCGGGGGTGCGCGACTCCTCGTGGGCGGCAGCCAGCTCGCCGCAGAACGGCGGCGCCAGGGCGACGCTCCCGTCGATCAGGCTGGTCGCGCCGACGACGATGCAGCGCTCGCCCACGGCCTCCGGCAGGTGGATGTCGTGCTCGACCGTCCACTCGGACCACCACGGCCATGCGTCGGGGTAGGCCTGCCAGTGGTTCATCCGCTCGAACGGCGCCCCGACCGCCGCGCCGTCCCACGGCGCGACCCATAGCCACGCACGCTCGACGTCGGCGGGCTCGAGGGTCGCGCGGACGCGGAAGCCCGGCACCACCTGCACGCGCGTCGGCAGGCACAGGCTCCGCGGCCCACAGCTGGTCGGCGCCTGCTCGCAGCAGACCCGCTCGTGCGCCTCGTGGTCCAGTTCCATCGCGACGATGTCCTGCACCCGCGGCGGCGACAGCGGAGCGGCCGGCGCGTCGACGACCACCACCGGGAAGCTCCACTCGATCGGGAAGCTCGCCATCAGCGTCGCGTGCGCCGTGTACTCGCCCGGGGCCAGGGGCGTCATCGGCCGCCACACCAGGACGATCTCGCCATGGTCGTCGAAGATGCTGTACGCGGCGTCGCCGAGCAACCGGTGGCTCAGCTCCCCGGCGATCATCTCGCCATCTGTCTCGGAGGACAGGTAGAGCGAGAACCGGGCGAGCGCGACCTCCGGCGCCTCGCCGCGGATGAAGGCGTCGAACGCGAGCACGCCGTCGCCGGCGATCTGTCGCGCCTCGCCGACCGTCTTGATCGTCAGACCGCGGTCGAGGTCGCTGCTCGAGCAGGCCCGCGCGGGCCGGGCCGAGGTCAGCGCCACGCCGGTGAACAGCGCCAGCAGACCGGCGCGACGCAAGATACGAAGATTCACCGCCGACGCCTCCGACGAGCGAGCAACCACACACCGCCCAACAGCCCGCCGGGGCCGCCGCCGGTGCGGCAGCCGCAGCCGGTGAGCGAATCCTCGGGAGACAGGCGCGCGACCTCGGGGAGCCCGTCGTCGATCGCGTGGACGTGGACGAGGCCGGATCGCTCGAACCCGGCACCGGCCTCGGGCACGCCGATGGCGAGCCAGCGCGAGTCGACCGCCAGCCCCTCGCCGAACACCGCGTACTCGTGGAGCTCGGAGGGGGCGCCGACAGCTCCGAACTCCTGCCATCCCTCGTCTTGCCGCTGCCACAGCACGACGTGTCGCCCCAGCTCGTCGTCGACCGCGGCGGCGATCAGGTCACCCGCGAGCGCCGGCCTGCCGACCAGGTCCGAGACCTCGGGGACGACGAGCTCGCCCTCCAGCGACCACGCGCCGTCGCGGTCGCGATGGACCGACACGCGCGACTCCTGGCGGTCGAGCACCAGCGCGACATCGCCGTCGACGACCACCTCGTCGATCGCGCCGGGCTCGACGACCGGCGACGGATCGGCGCGCCAGCTCGCGCCGTCGCGCCGATGCGCCGCGAACTCCCAGCCGGTGGACACGAGGAGCGTGCCGTCGCCGAGGGCGAGCGCCGCGAAGTCGGGCTCGGGCAGATCGATGCGGGCCTCCGCGTCCCAGGCGGCGCCGTGGCGGCGGAACACGTGCACCTGGGTCGCCAGCCGCGAACGCTCGCGCACCCGCCAGTCGCTGGCGACCGCGAGCGTATCCCCGACCAGCGCGACCGCCTGCCCGAAGCTGTCGCTGTCGGTGCCCTCGTCGCCGAGGCTGGCCGCCAGCTGCCAGTCGCCGCGCTCGTGCGTGTAGACGTACACCGCGCCGCGGCGCACGTCCGTGTTGCCGATGTAGCCGTCCTCGATCGTCGCGCCGACCACCAGCGTGTCGCCCGCGAGCGCGACGGACCGGCCGAAGTGCGCGCGCGCCGGCTCGTCGCCCGGGCTGTGCAGCTGCGCCGCGAGCCGCCATTCGCCGTCGTCGTGCTCGTAGACGTGGACCAGCCCGGCGTCGAAGCCCCCGGCGTTGGACCCGGGGACCGCGACCGCCAGCCGGTCGCCGTCGAGCGCCAGCGCCGCGCCGAACAGGTCGTTGGCATGACGGGAGCCCGGGTCGTCGGCCTCCCCCGCGCTCGCGCGAGCAGGCGCGAGCACCCAGGCGGCGACGAGGACGGCGGCGGACGGACGCACGACGCGACGAGCATCGCAGAACTCGCCCGCGACCGCGAGCCCCGCCCGCCCGTCCTGGGCTCCCCCGGTCCCGCGGCCACGCGCACGACCGCGCCGGGTGTCCGCCGCGGCTCGCCCGGGCCTTCACGCATGGGGCGGCTTACAAAACATGCTCCTTACGACATTCCCACAAAAACATGTACATTCGGACATTCCCTTCGGGACATGCTGCAATGGGCATGTCCCGAAGGCCACCTCTCAATCCTCCTCGTCGCCCGCGTACGGCCGCGGGGCCAGGCCGAGGTCGGCCAGCACCGCGTAGGCGGCGGGGATGACGATCAGCACCAGCACGGTCGACGCGGCCAGGCCGAACACGATCGACGCCGCCACCGGGACCAGCGACTGCGCGTGGCGGCTGGTCTCGAACATGATCGGGAACAGCCCGGCGATGGTCGTCGCCGACGTCAGCAGCACCGCGCGGAAGCGGTCGCGGCTGGCCTGCCCGGCCGCGGCCACCGGCGAGTCGCCGCGCAAGCGCGCCAAGTTGATGAACTCCATCAGCAGGATCGAGTCGTTGACCACCACCCCCGCGATGGCGATGAGGCCGAAGATGCTCTGCGAGCTGAGCGGCATGCCCAGCAGCAGGTGGCCCCACACCACCCCGACGAACGCGAACGGGATCGCCAGCATGACGATGAGCGGCGCCGCGAAGCTGCGGAACTGCAGGCTCAGCAGGGCGAACACCGCGAACAGCCCCATCATCATGCGCGTCAGCATCGAGTTCAGCGCCTCGGCCGACTGCTTGGCCGCCCCCCCGGCCGCCAGCCGGACCTCGGGGAACTCGCGCTCGATCTCCGGCGCCGCCTCGGCCATGAAGCGGCCCATCAGCTCCGACGCGTTGGCCTCCTCGGCCGACACGCTGCCCGTCACCGTCACCGTGCGCACGCTGTCGCGGCGGTTCAGGCGGGCGAAGCTGCTCGTCAGCTCGATGGTGGCGATCGACCCGAGCGGCATGTTCACGCCCGGCGCGACCGCGATCGGCAGCAGCTCGAGGTCGGCCATCGTGTCGCGGCCGCGGTGCTCGAGCTCGACGTAGAGCTCGTAGTCTTCGCCCTGGGTGTGGAACGTCTGCACCGACACCCCCGACAGCGCCGAGCGGACCTGCTGGGCCACCGCGCTGCCGGTCAGGCCGGTCGAGCCGGCGCCCGGCCGCAGGCGCACGCGCACCTGTTCGCTGCCCGGGTCGAGGTTGTCGCCGACGTCGAACACCCCCGGGTTCTGCATGAACCACGCCTGGATCCGCTGCGACACCTCCGTCGCGCGCCCCAGGTCCTCCGACTGGATCTCGACCTCGATCGCGTTGCCGGCCGGCCCGCCCCGCGTGCCCTCGGCGAACTTCGTCACCGCCGCGCTCGGCAGCGGCCCGGTCTCCGCGCGCCACGCCTTCGAGAACGCGTCGAGCGTGGTCGCGCGGCTCTCGATCCCCAGCAGGTCGACCGACACCGTCGCCAGGTGCGGCCCTGTCTCGTCGGTCACGTCGGCGTTGTAGTTGAAGCGCGCCGACACGTTGCGGACCAGCGGCTTCTGCTCCGGCTGCTCCGGCGTCAGCTTCTCGCTCACGCGCCAGGCGGCAGCGACCACGCGGTCGACCTCCTGCTGCGTGCGCTCGAGCGGCGCCCCCGGCGGCAGCGCCAGGCGGAACTCGGCGACATCGCCCTCCGCGGCCGGGAACGCCACGTAGCGCAGCCGCCCGCTCGACAGCATCCCGACCGACACGATCAGCGCCGCCACCGTCGCGCCGAGCACCGCCCAGCGGTTGCGCACCGCGAAGTCGACCGCCCCGCCGAGCCGGCGCTCGCGGAAGCGGGCGAACCCGGCGTCGAACCACGCGCGCGCCCGGCTCTTCTGGCGCGGGTCGATGTCGCGGAACGTGTGCGACAGGTGGTTCGGCAGGATGAAGAACGCCTCGACCAGGCTGACCGCCAGCACCGCCAGCAGCACCACCGGGATCACCTGCAGGACGCGGCCGATCCGGCCCTCGATGCCCATCAGTGGCACGAACACCGCGGCCGTCGTCAGGAACGACGACACCACCCCCGACGCGACCTCCTTGACCGAGTCGATCGCCGCGCGGACCGACGTCGCCCCGCGCTCGCGGTGGGCCGCGAAGTTCTCGGCCAGCACGATCGCGTCGTCCATCACCAGGCCGAGCGCGACCAGCATGCCCATCATCGTCATCATGTTGATGGTCTGGCCCAGCTGTCCCAAAAGCCAGAGCGAGCCGAGCACCGACACCGGCAGGCCGACCGCGACCCAGAACGCCAGGCGCACGTGGAAGAACAGCCACAGCGTGACGAACACCAGCAGGAGCCCCTGCCACGCGTTGGTGAACAGCAGCCCGATCTGGTCGGCCACCGCCGAGGCCACGTTCTGCGTCAGCGTCAGCTTCACGCCGGTCGGCTTGCGCAGCTCCTGATCGGCGAGGAACGCCTCGATCGCGCCCAGCACGTCGAGGCTGTCCTGCCAGGCCGTCTTGGTGATCCCGAGGGTGCACGCGCGCTCGCCGTTGAACTGCGTCTGCTCCTCCTCGATGGCGAACGTGTCCTCGATCTTCGCCACCTCGGCGAGGCGGATCTCCGCGCCCCCGGCCGCCCCCTTGACCACCAGCTCGGCCAGCGCCCCCACGTCCGTGCGCTTGTCGGAGTAGCGGACCAGGATGTCGCCGCCTGCGCGCTCGATCGTCCCGATCGGGCTGTCGACGCTCTGGGCCTGCACCGCCGCCGCGACGTCGGCCACCGACAGCCCGTGGCGGGCCAGCGCCGACTGCTTGAGCTGGATCAGGATCTGGTGGGTCGAGAAGCCCGCGATCGAGACCTGGGCGACGTGCTCGTCGCGCAGCAATTCGCGGCGCAGCTGCTCGCAGTAGAGCTTGAGGTCCTGGGCCGACATCGGCCCCGTGATCGCGATCGAGGCCACCGGCGCCCGGCGGGTCGCCGCCGCCACCGTCGGTGGGTCGAGGTCGGGCGGCAGGTCGCGCACCCCGTCGACGGCCGACTTCACGTCGGCGAGCACGTCGGCCAGCGGCACCGCGTCGTCGACATCGATCGTGATCGACGCCGAGCCCTCGCGCGCCTGCGACGTCATCTGCGCCACCCCGTCGAGCCCCGCGAGCGCCTCCTCGATGCTCTGGACCAGCGTCTCGTCGACGATCTCCGCGTCGGCGCCCGGGTACGAGGCCGAGATCCGGATCTGCGACGGCTCGAACTCCGGGTACGACTCGCGCCTGAGCCCGGGCAGCGCCACCAGGCCGAGGATCACGAGCACCAGCATCAACAAGTTTGCGGCCGTCGGGTGCCGCGCGAAATAGACGATCACGGCGCCTCCCCGCGGGCCGCCCGCGCCAGCGCGGCGGTGCCCTCGTCATCGACGCGCGGCGCCAGCAGCATCCCCGCCAGCGCCGGGACCAGGTCGGTCAGCACGATCTTGTCGCCGGCCTGCACCTCGCCGGTCACGCACACGAACTCCTCCTGCACCAGCGTCGCCTCGACCTTGCGCAGCTCGAGCTTGTCCTCCGCGCCGACCACGTGCAGCGTCCCGTCGTGGTAGGCTTCGCGCGGCACCGCCAGGCAGTCGGCGCGCGGCGGCCCGCGCAGCTCGACCTCGACGTACAGCCCGCGGTTGAGCCGCGGCCCCTGCGAGCCGGCCTCGCGCGCGTCGTCGACCTGGACCACCGCGATCATCATCCGCGTGTTCGGGTCGATGCCGCCGAAGCGGCGGAACTTGCCCTTCCAGCTGCGCTGCACGCCCTGGCCCTCCAGGCGCACGATCGCCTCGATCGCCTCGAGCCGCGACGGCGCCCCCGCCTCCGGCCTGGCCTCGTCCGGCTTGCGCGGCGGCAGCAGCGAGCCGAGGCTGCCGACCGGCACCTGCGCCGGGATCTCGAACACGTCGATGCCGTCGCCGACGATCAGCGCCTGCCCGCCGGTGACCACCTGCTGCAGCGCCGCGTTGACCTCGCGCAGGCGCATCGTGAACGGCGCCACGATCTCCGTCTTCGCCAGCGAGAGCCTGGTCGTCGCCACCCCCGCCTGTTGCTGCTCGAGCTGGGCCTCGAGCACGCGGCGGGTCGCCGGCAGCTCCCCGAGCGTGTTGCGGAACGTCTGCACCGTCTTCTCGGCCGTGATCACCGCCTTCTCGGCGACCTCGACGTCGGTCAGCGGCGCCGCTCCTTGCTCGTACAACGAGCGCACGCGGGCCAGCTCGCCGCGGGCCAGCTCGAGCGCGCGCTCGTCGATCTTCAGGTTCGACGCCGCGCTGGCCTCGCGCGCCTTGATCTCGGCGATCTGGGCCTTCACCGCCTTCACCACCGCCTCCGAGCGGCCCTGCTCGATCGCGTAGGTGCCGGGGTCGATCTTCAGCAGCACCGTCCCCTCCTGGACCACGCGGCCGACCTCGAGCCGGTCCGCCACCTCGACCACCGTGCCCGACACCTCCGCCAGCGCTTGCCACTCGCGCTGGGCCTCGACCGCGCCGTAGCCGAAAGTCCGCGGGATCACCTCGAGCGGCGCCAGCTCGAGCACGCGCACCGGCCGGCCTTGCTCGACCGCCGCGCGCTTGCGTGGGGCCGCGCGCGACGCTTGCTGCCAGGCGTACACGCCGGCCCCGACCAGGACGAAGGCGAGGAAGGTTGCGACGCTACGGATGAGGGGCTTGTCGTGAGTGGGTGTCGACATCGCGTCGAGCCGACTCTACACCGCGACCCCGATCCGCGATCCAGCAGGCGCCGCCGCCGCCGCCGAGATTACGATCCCGTTACAACATGTCCCGAGAAGCATGTATCGACATGCACCGACCGCGCGCCAGGTAGATTCCCCTACCTCTCCGCTCGGACCAGCGCGGAGAACTCGGCCCAGTGGTACACGTGCACGCCCGGGTCGTCGCGCCCCGCGTCGCGCGCCATCGCCCGCTCGAGGTCGACCACCGAGATCCCGCGGAACTTCCGCAGCGGCCCGGCACAGGCTCGTGCGGTGAAAGCCAGCACGATCAGCCGCGCCTCGAGCTCGCCTTTCATCTTCAGGTAGCAGGAGCGCGAGCCGGCGTCGGCGCGACCGCCCCGAGCGACGCGAATGACGACACGCCCTGCTCGCGACATCGATCTTCCACAGCTCCTCACGCGACCCCTTCGTCGCAGTCCGACGCCGAGGGTGCAGATCGCCGCGTGGTGGCCGGCGAGCAGCGCCCTGTACGAGCCGGCGTCCTCGACATCGACCGCGTGCTGCGTGAGCTTCGCCGCCGCCGGGGCGTCCGCGCCCACGCGGCGCCCGAGGCTCGTCCCGCCCGCGATCGCGGGCGACCGCACCAGCTCGGCGAGCGCCTGCCGTCTGCTGGATCGGTGCCAACATACACGGCGACGAGCGCCGGCGCGCCCGAGCTTTCGGCGTTCGCCGTGGCCGCCGGCGATCCCCCGTGCTAGACGGTGCGCCGATGTTTCACACGCTTCGAGACCGGTGGCAGGGGGCGATCGAGCCGATCGACAACCTCGTCAAGATCGCCAGGGACCCCTATCGATTCCTCGACGATCTCCGGCGCAAGAGCGGCGAGCTGGCCGAGCTGCGGATGGCCGGCATGCCCACGGTGCTGGTGTGCAGCGAGCCCGACGCCGTGCGCCAGCTGCTCACCGGCTCCTACGATCAATTGGAGCGGTTCGCCGGCGGCGTCGAGCTGTTCGTCGACCCGCTCGCGCTCATCCTCACCGACGACGAGCACCACCGCCAGCGGCGCAAGCTGCTGAACCCCGCCTTCAACGCCGAGAGCGTGCGCGCCTTCGGGCCGACCATGCTGGAGATCGCCGACGGCGTGCTCGACCAGCTGCCGCAGGGCACCACCTTCCCGATGGTCGGGCCGATGCAGGACATCACCATGCGCGTCATCCTGCGCTGCCTGTTCGGCGTCGCCGAGGGCCCGCGCTTCGAGGAGCTGCGCACCCTCGTCGTCGAGTACCTGCAGGGCGTGTTCGGCCCCGACATGCTCGCGCTCGGCGCAGCGCTCACGCCGACCCGGGCCCACGTCGCCCTGATGAAGCTCAGCCGGCGAGCCCGCGCCGTCGCGGTCGACGTCCCGTTCACCCCCTCGCGCCTGCCCGTGCAGCGGATCGCCGACCGCCTCGGCCGGATCCACGCCCTCCTCGAGGCGGAGATCGATCGCTGCCTCGCCGACGGCCCGGAGACCCGCAACGACGTGCTCGCGCTGATGCTGCGCGCCCGCTTCGCCGACGGCCAGCCGATGTCGCGCGAAGAGCTGCACGCCCAGCTGCTCATGCTCGTCATCGGCGGCTACGAGACCACCTCGCTGTCCTTGTGCTGGGCCGTGCACTGCCTCGTGAACCACCCCGAGGCGCTGGCCCGCGTGCGCGCCGAGGTCGAGCAGGTCATGCAGGGCGGCTTCGACCCCGCGCGCGTCCGCGACCTCAACTACCTCGGCGCCGCGATCGCCGAGGCGATGCGCCTCTACCCGATCGGCATCGGCGTGTCTCGCCGGCTGCGCAGGCCGATGCGCCTGCTCGGCCGCGACCTCGCGGCCGGCACGATCGTCATGCTCAGCGTCTACCTCATGCAGCGCCACCCCTCGCTGTGGAGCGAGCCCGACGCCTTCAAGCCGGAGCGCATGCTCGAGCGCCGGCCCTCGGCTACCGTGCACTTCCCGTTCGGCGGCGGCGTGTGGCGCTGCCTCGGCGCCGCCTTCGCCGAGCACGAGATGCGGATCGTGCTCGCCCGCCTGTTCACCCGCTTCAGCGTCAGCCCCGATCCCGACTTCAAGGTCCACGCCACGCAGAAGGGCATCACCGCCGGTCCGAGCGGCGGCTTGCCCGTGCGCGTCGCCCCGATCTCCTAGGAGCCTGCCTGAGAAAACGCGCGCCAGAAGGCGCGGGGCCGTGGAGATCTGGGTGACGGCGGGCACGGAGCGGCGGAGCGGGTCCCTCGCGACGGGGGGGCCCTCCCAGGCAACGTGCTCGGCGCCCGTGGGCTTCGATGGTGAGCTGTCGTTGAGAACAGGTTCATTCGTGCTTCGCGGACGATGACGCCTGCGCGCGGTTGCCTGCGGCCCCTCCCGCCTGCGTCCCACTCCGCCGCTCCGTGCCCGCCTGCGGAGAGCGTCGCCGGCCCCGCTTGTCGTCGTGCGGGAGGCTCACCGAGCGGCGGCGAGTGCGGCGCGACCGACTGCGGTCAGCAGTTTGCGCAAGTTGTGAGCGGTGCAGACGAGCCGCCATTCGAGCTGCACCTTCTTCATACCGCGCATGAGGAAGCGGCCGAAGCCGAGCGCGGCCTTGATTTGGCCGAAGACGGGCTCGACGACCTGCTTGCGCAGGTGATAGCGACTCCGATATCCGGCGCGGGCGAGTCGCATGCGCATGTCATGGGCACGTGTGCCGGGGAGCTGGCCGATGCGACCCTTCGCGCTCCCCTCGCTGTGCTTGATCCGTCCGGTGGCGATGTAGCCACGGACGTGTCGGCGACCGAGCTCGCGGAGATTCGCCTCCGAGCAATAGCCCGCGTCGGCCGACAGTTCACGCGCCTGCCTGCCCGTGTTCGCCTTGATCTGTGCGAGCATCGGTGCGAGCGCACGGACGTCGTTCTGCTCGGCGATCACCATCTCGGCGACGATCACCTGGGAGGCACTGTCGACGGCGGCCTGGGCGTTGTAGCCCTGCACGAAGCCGTCCTTGGTCATCATCAACTTGCTCTCGGGATCGGTGAAATTGCGCTGGGCCTTGTCCGAAGGTGTCCCATCAGCCATGTGGTGAGGTCGCGGCACAGTCGGTTCCGGCCGTTCCTCGTCGCGCGCCCTGGCCTCCTGGGCTGCGCGTCGGTCCCCGTCACGAGCAGCGGCCTCGGCGGCAGCCTCGGTCTCGAGCGCCGCCATCGCCGCACGGATCTTTGCCAGGCGCTCCTGCTTGCTCTGCACCCATGCCGGCATCTCGTCGCCGCGACCATCCGCGTGCCGATCGTCCTCGCTACGATCGAGGTCGTCGGCCTCAGCGAACCACCGCGCGACCTCGGCCGCGAGCTGCGGCTCGACCTCTTTCATCCGCGCGTAGCTCATCGCCTTGTGCTTCGAGGCGTTCGCCTTGATCTTCGTCCCGTCGAGCGCGACGTGTCCGAGCTTCACCAGTCCGGCTTTCTGGCACAGCCGGAGAACCTGGCCGAAGAGACCGCCGAGCGCCGGGAGATGCCGCCGGCGGAAGTCATTAACCGTGCGATGATCCGGCCGCTGACACGCAGTTACGGCCATGAAGTCAACTCGCTGCTCACACGCCTGCGCGATCTTCCGCGACGAGAACACGCCCTGCGAATAGGCGTACAGGAGCAGCGCAGTCATCATCGCAGGGTGAAACGGAGGCTGCCCGCGCTCCTCCGTGTACGCGCCGAAGATCTCCGACAGGTCGAGCGACTCCCGCACCAGATCCCGCACGAAGTGGGCGACGTGGCCCTCCGGCACGAGCTCGTGCACGGACGGCGGCAGGAGCTGGAGTTGGTCGATCTCCCACGGGCGGAATGTCTTGCTCATGCCGTCCTTCATGAAATACCTTCGCGCGAAATCGAGCTGTGAACATCGTTGATTCGTCGCGAGGATTCTCATGTCCTTCGAGACATCCGGGCGCATGGCCTGGGCGAATGAACCCGCACGGCGACAAGCGGGGCCGGCGACGCTCTCCGCAGGCGGGCACGGAGCGGCGGAGTGGGACGCAGGCGGGAGGGGCCGCAGGCAACCGCGCGCAGGCGCCATCGTCCGCGAAGCACGAACGAACCTGTCCTCAACGACAGCTCATCATCGAAGCCCAAGGGCGCCGAGCACGTTGCCTGGGAGGGCCCCGCCGTAGCGAGGGACCCGCTCCGCCGCTCCGTGCCCGCCGTCACCCAGATCTCCACGGCCCCGCGCCTTCGGCCACGCGATTTCCTGGACAGGCTCCTAGCGCTCGAAGCGGTGGCCGCAGTTCGCCGGCTTCATGGCGTCCTGCGGCGAGCCGAGCCACATGTCCTGAAGGACAAGTTGCTCGCCCTCGACCGTGAACGTGCCGACCCCCTCGACGTCGGCGGGCACGTAGTTGCCGGCATTCGGCACGATCTCGAGGTCGCCGGTGTCGAGGTCGTAGGTGTAGTCGGACCAGTAGTCGACGTAGATCTCGAACGGGATCCAGGTGACGTTGACCTCGCCCCAGGCGCGGAACCACAGCTCGCCGATCGGCTGCTCCGGCGCCACCTCGGGCCCGTCGTCGCACGGGATCTGCGCCACCTCGTGCCACAACCCCACCAGCGGGTTCGACGCCGGCGTGTACACGTACACCTCGGTCGTCAGCACCTTGCGCCCGTCCTCGACGTCGGCCGTCACCGTGTATTTGGTCCCCGGCACCGCGTCGGCGGCGATCGTCAGCATGCCCTCGGGCGAGATGGTCGCCCCTTCCCCCGGCTCGACGGAGTAGACCACGCACGCCTCGACCGGCTGCTTGAAGTAGCAGCACTCGATCGCCCCGACGTCCGTCGGCACGACGGTGCCCGGCTGCGTCTCGAAATTCGAGCCGAACACGTTGAAGCCGAGCGTCTGGATCACCTCCTCGGACAGCGGCGGCAGCCCGCACGTGCCGTCGGTGGTCGTGTCGGCCGTGGTGCCCGTCGTGTCGTCGCCGGTCGCCGTGCTCGTCGTGCTGGTCGCCGTGCTCGTCGTGTCCTCGCTCGTGCTCGTCGTGTCCTCGCTCGTGCTCGTCGTGTCCGCGCTGGTCGCCGTGCTCGTGGTCGGCCCCGAGGTCGGCCCCGTCGTGCCGGTGGTCGTCGTCGAGTCGTCGCTCGTCTCGGCCGTGGTCGTCGAGGTCTGGGGCTCCGTCGTCTCGGTGGCGCCGGTCTCCTGGCTCGGGCTCTGGCACGCGGTCGCCGCGAACGACGCGATAAGCATGGCAAGTCGCTTCATGGCGCCGAAGTTAGCACGCCAGATCGGGCGCAGCCGCCCTCTATCGCCCATTTTGGCGCGATCGCACGATCCGGTCCATACCTCTCGCCAGGAGGAGCTCGCATGCGACCGTCTCGCCTCACCGTCGCCCAGTTCATGACCCGCGACCCGTTCATCATCGACGGCGGCCTCAACCTCGTCGACACCTACACGCGGATGTTCCAGCTCCAGGTCCGGCACCTCCCGGTCTACAGCGCCGGCCACCTCGTGGGCATCGTCAGCGACCGCGACATCGGCCACATCCTGGCCGTCCAGGGCCTCGACCCCGTCCACACCAAGATCGAGTCGGTCTGCACCCCCGACCCCTACGTGTGCGATCCCGACAGCCCGCTGTCACAGGTCGTTTGGGACATGTCGCAGCGGAAGATCGGCGCCGCCCTGGTCATGCGCGACGGCCAGCTCGAGGGCATCTTCACCGTCGTCGACGCCCTCGAGGTCCTCCTCGTCCTCCTCAACGAAGAGCCGGCGGCCGCCTGATCCACCTGTCCTATCGGACATCTCATTTGAGCCCCTGCGCGCTCGAGCCCGACACAAGCGCGACGCCTGCCGACGACGGCGACGACGATCCACCTCGTCGATCCCCGCACCCTCGATTTCGACGCCCGCCAGCGCGCGCGAGCGCATGCCACCCGCGGCACGATCGCCCTTCGCGACGGCGACCTCGACCGTGCCGAGCACGACCTGCGCCGCGCCCTCGCCCTCGACCCCACGGCCGGGCACGCGCACGCGCGAGCGGCCGTCCTGTACGCCCGCGACGACATCGACGCCGCCACCTCGCTCGAGGCCCGCGCGGTCGAGCAGGATCCCACGAACGCCCGCTGCCGCTGGGATCTCGCCGTCAGTCTGCACCGCCTCGGGCGCCGCGAAGAGGCCCTCGTCCATGCGCGGCGGGCCGACGAATTGGAGCCGCGAGACCCCACCTGTCGCGCGCGCCAGGTTCGCCTGCTCGGCGGCTCATGACCGCGTTTTCGCGGCCTTCCGCGCTCCCGCACACGATCGCGCGGAGCTCCGCGCTGTCGCTGTCTCGCCCCGCGCCTGTTGACTCGGCGGGCGAATGCGGCTGCCATGCGGGACATGCAGAAGGTCAAGCTCCAGCTCGGCAGCGCCTCCGTTCAGCTCGACGCCAGCAACCCGCGCGTCCTCCTCGGCCGCGACCCGACCTGCGGCCTCCCCACCAACGAGGTCAGCGTCTCGCGCCGCCACGCCGAGGTCGCCTTCGTCGGCGACCAGCTCGTCATCCGCGACATGGGCTCGTCGAACGGCACGTGGATCAACGGCGAGCCGGTCAGCGCCGACCCGCAGCCGCTGCATCCCGGCCAGCAGGTGTTCCTCGGCCACATCCCGCTGCTCGTCGAGTGGCTCGGCGGGGCCCAGGGCGGCGCCACCGTGCTGGGTGAGATGCCGGCCGAGCTCAAGGCCCTGATCGAGTCGCGCAAGGCGGCCAAGATGGCGCCCACGAGCCCCGTGGCCGCCGCTGCGGCGGCCTTCCAGGACCCGCCGAGCCAGGGCGGCCCGATGAAGACCATGCTCGGGATCGGCGGCACCGTCGCGCCCAAGGCGGCCGACTACGCCTACCGGCGCCAGGGCTCGAACAACAACGGCGTGCTGCTGATCGCCCTGCGCGGCGACACCTTCACCAACGCCGCCATCATCGACGGCTACCTCGAGTTCACCGCCCTCGACAACGAGACCGTCGCCTCGATCTTCGTCGAGCTGGTCGAGTACCACAAGCGCGGCCCGAAGAACGGCCACGTGTGGGACCGCGTGCTGGTGCGCCAGGGCCCGTGGCGGACCGCCAAGAACGAGATCCTCCCGCTGACCTTCCAGCTGCGCGTGCCGCCGGGCACCTCGCCCTCGGGCCGCGACGTCCACTGGGAGGTCCGCGGCTACGTCGACATCGAGTGGGCCTACGACATCTCCGCCGCCAGCCAGATCACCGTCCGCAACCTCGACATCGAGAAGATCCGCGACGCCCTCGGCGCCCTCGACTACCGCCTCGCCGAGCTCGACCCCGAGCCGCTCGGCCAGCGCTTCACCGGCAAGTTCCAGCCGCCCGTGCAGGCGCGCAAGGAGTTCGGCATCACCGACATCAACCTCGCCGTCGAGTACCTCGGCGCCAACCTCCAGCTGAGCATGGAGGTCGAGAAGACCAGCCTGTTCAAGTTCGACAAGCAGACCAAGCTGGTGTTCGAGCTGGCCCAGTTCCGCGTGTCGAGCACCCAGCAGCTCTCGCAATTCCTGAGCGCCAAGATCGACGAGCTCATGGGCCGCACCGCGGCGAAGGCCTGACGCAGCGCCGCCCCCTGCGAGCCGGGCGCGCGGGGGGCGGAGCGGTGCGAGCGACGCGAGCGACGCTCACTCGCAGGTGATGAGCACGACGACCTGCGTCATCGTCTCCTCGTCCACGCCGCAGTACCAGTTGTCGCCGTTGGCGTCGCAGCAGCCCTCGCCGGTGAGCCCGGTGTTGCTGCACGGCTCGCCCTCGGCGAGGCCGTCGGGGCAGGTGATCGGGTACGTGCCGTCCGGGTCCTCGCCCTCGAAGCCGCAGCTGTAGTAGACGTCGTCCGCGCTCCAGCCGCACATGGCGCCGCCGGTCGTGGTGCCGGTCGTGCTCGTGCTCGTCGGCGCCTCCTCGGTGGTCGTCGGCGCCGCCTCGGTGGTCGTCGGCGCCTCGGTGTCGGTGCCCTCGGTGGCCGACGCGGTCCCCTCGGTCGCCGTGGCGTCGGTCGCGGTGCCATCGGTCGAGTCCGTGCCCGCGGTCGCGTCGGTCTCGGTGCTGGCGTTCGTGTCGGTGCTCAGGCTCGTGACGTTCGTGTCGGTGCCACCGGTGTTGATCACGCAACCCGTCAGCGAACCCGCGACCACTGCCCCGCCCAGGATCATTTTGAATGTCTGCATCGGCCCGACATAGCGGACCGCCGCGAACATCGTCAAGCTCTTGCACGATCGGCCGCGCTCGTTGCCGCCCGCGCAGGGGCCTGAGGGCCGCTCAAGCTGTCCCTTCGGACAGCACGGCGCACTCCACATCGCTCGTCACCTCGACCCCGTCCCACACGATCGCGTCGCGCAGGCGCACTCCCGGCGCGATCACGGCCCTGTCGCCGATCTGCACTCGCGGTCCCACGTGCGCGCCCGCGCCGATCACCGCGCCCTCGCCGATCCACGCCGATTCGTCGACGTGCGCACCCGCACCGATCGACGCGCTCGGCGCGACGCCTCGCAGCGGCCGCTCGGCGAAGGGCAGGCGCACCCGGCCCTCGAGCACGTTGGCGACCCCTTGCAGGTAGCGCTGCACCGTCGAGTGCTCCCACCAGTAATCGCGCGTCACCACGCCCGCGAGCCCGCGACCGCCGTGAAACAGCTCGGTGTACGCCGTGCGGATCACGCACTGCGGACCCTCCGCGGGGATGCGGTCCAAGAACCGCGGCTCGAGGACGTGGACCCCCGTGAACATCAGCGGCTCGGCCGCCTCGGCGCCGGGTCGCAGCGCCCCGAGCAAACCCACGACGCGGCCCTCGGCGTCGACCCTCAGGCTCCCCCAGCGCTCCGCCTCCGGGTCGGGCCGCAGCACCATCGTCGCCTCGGCCTGCGCCGCGCGGTGAGCCGCGAGCACGCGCCCCAGCTCGAGCTCGAGCAAGATCTTGCCGTTCACGACCACGATCGGCGCCCCGCTGCCGTCGTCGAGCAACGCCCGCGCGTGACGCAGCGCGCCACCTGTCCCGAGGATCTCCCCGTCCTCGCGCGAGTAGGCGATCGCCATCCCGAGCTGCGACCCGTCCCCGAGTTCGGCCTCGATCTGGTCGCCGAGGTGATGCAGGTTGACCACGACCTCGCGCACGCCTTGCGAGCGCAGCCACAGCGCCACCCAGCGCACCAGCGGCGTACCGCAGACCGGCAACATCGGCTTCGGCCGCAGGGCACTGAGCCCGCCGAGGCGCGTGCCCAGGCCGGCCGCGAGGATCATCGCGCGCGGGGCGTTCATGGCGGGGTGCACCATAGCACGGCCGATCCGGCGCCCAAGGAATCGGCCAGAACCGCGTACCGACGGGCGCCGCGACCCGCGCGTACGCAATCGTCGCGATCGCCTCGCGCGAGCAACATCGTTCTTCGCCGCCTCACGCGATCGCGATTTGCGGCGCCCTGCACCGTGGTGAGATGCGCTGCACTTCGCCGCGCTCGGCGACTTGCGAAGCGCGCCGAGATCCGCGAGGATGGCGAGGTGCATGCGCCGCCTCCTGTAGAGGTCGATGAGGCAGAACTGCTCGCGCGCCTCGGCGGTCGTCGTGACCTGCTGGCGATGCTCGTCGGCCTCTTCTCCGCCGACCTGCCGCAGATCCACGAAGAGTTCGCCGCCGCGCTCGCTGCCGGCGACGCCGCCGGCGTGCGGCGGATCGCCCACCGCGTCGTCGGCACCCTCGCCAACCTCTCGGGCGGTCCGCTGCTCGAATACGGCCGGGACCTCGAGGAACTCGCGGTGCCCGAGAACCTCCCGCTCCTCGGCCCGCGCATCGACGCCTTCCGCGCCGCCCTCGACGAGCTCGAGCAGCGCCTGCGCCAGGCCTTCGCGTGAGTCCGGGCTGCCCCGAAGAACCTGTCTGCTCGACCCTGTCTGTTCCGCCAGGCGCGTGAGTGCGTCGACGCGGCCGCCGCCTCGACCCACGGGGCATGTCCTTCAGGTCATGTCTGCCAGAACAGCTTGTCGAGCACCACCGCCGTCAGCACCAGCCCGAACGCCATCGACAGCAGCAGCCCGAGCGCGCGCCACAGCACGGCGCGCTGGGCCTTGCGGACCTCGGCCGCGACCCCCGGCCCCTGCCCGACCATCTCGCGGGCCAGGCGTTCGGCCGCGCCGCGGTGGCTGACGACGATGAGCAGCGTCGTCACGGCCAGGAACAGCCCCCCGCCGCCGAGCAGCAGCCAGCGCACCCGGCCGGCCCACAGCCGGCGCGACGCGGCCATGTCCTCGTCCTCGCGATTGCGGGTCGACAGCGTCGTCGGCGGCCCGTAGATCTCGACCGGCAGCGTCCCGATCAACCACGCCTCTGCCAGCTGCTGCGCCTCCGCGTCGAGGCTCGCGGTCGCCAGCGCGTCGAGGTACTTGCCCTCGAGCCCCGCGTCGAACTCCTTCTCGACCCGCGCCATCGCCAGCCGCTCGCGCTGCAGCGCGAGCAGGCGCGAGAGGGCGGGCCCCTGTCCCGGCGCGGGCCCGAGGACCACCCGCGCGAGCGCCGACGACTCGCCGGGCGCGTTGGTGAAGTGATACGCCTCGACCTGCACCAGCCCCGCCGACAGCCCCGCCGACGACCACGTGCGCGGCGGCTCCGGCCCGACCACCGGCGGCTCGAGCGTGTCGACCCACGCCCCGTCGGGCCCGCGCACGTCGACGAACACCGCCCGCTTCGGCCGCAGCCCGCGCGCCTTGATCGTCAGCGCGTCGCCGACCCCCGCCGTCCGCGGCGTCGCATCGACCGTCACCGCCCCCGCGAAGCTGACGAAGCGGAACTTCCGCGCCGCGATCGCCGGCGCCTCCGCGCCCTCGTTTCCCGCGCCCGCCGCCGCGGTCTCTGCAGCGCCCTCGTCCGCGACCCCCGTCGCCGCGCCCTTCTCCGCGCCCTCTTCCCCGGCGCCGCTCTTCTCCACGCCGCGCTTCCCCGCGCCCTCTTGCCCGGCCGCGCCCTTCTCCGCGCCCTCTTGCCCGGCCGCGCCCTTCTCCGCGCTCTCTTGCCCAGTCGCGCCCTTCCCCACGCCCTCTTTCCCGGCGCCACCCGTCCCCGCGCCCGTCGCAGCCTGACCCTTCGTACCTGCCCCTTTCACCATGTCCTCAGCGCCAGGGCTCTTCGCACCTGCCTCTGACGACATGTCCTTCTCACCAGCCAGGGCCCGCACCTCGAAGCGGACCACGTCGGTGGCGAGCAGCCCGTCGATGCGGACCAGCCCGGCGGCGTCGGTCTCGCCGCGGCTCACCACCACCGGCGCGTCGCGGCTCGCCTTGTGCGGGCCGAACTCGCCGTCGAGCAGGCGGACCTCGACCGGTCCGCGGTGGGGCTTCCCCTCGGGGTCGGTCACGCGGGCGACCAGCGCGTTCTCGAAGCCCGCCGCCAGGCGGCCCAGCGGGCGCAGCACGATGCGCAGCTTCTCGGGCTGCGATTCGGTGTCGTCCGCGTAATTTTTCGTCGAACCCGAGACAGTCGGCGTCCCGCGCCGGAGCGCGCGCGACGCGACCAGCTCGACGTCGACCACCTCGCGGAACTGTTCGTGCGCCGCGATCGCCAGCTCGAGCTGCGCCGGGCCCGGGGCCCACGCGGGGGCCGTCAGGCGGCCCTGCGCCGTCCCCACCGCGGCCGCGTCGCGCAGCGTCCCGAGCGGCGCGCGCTCCTCCCCGCGGCGCAGCGTCACCTCGACCTGCGCGTCCGGCACCGCCTGCCCGTCGCCGTCGAGCACTTGCACGCGGGCCGCCACCGGCTCGCCGGCGACCCACTGCGGCTCGACCTGCACGATCGCCGAGTGCGTCACGTGCCAGCTGGCGATCGCAAACGACGCGAACAGGGCCGCGCCCATCCCGAGCGGCGCGCCGATCACGGGCAGCAGGTAGACGAAGCGTGAGGCCGCGCTGGCCCGAGGGATCTCGGCGGGTTCGCTCGGCTCGCTCGGCGTCGCCACGGGCATCCGCCACCATAGCACGCGAGACGGCGTTTTAGTATCCTCCCGCGCGCCTCATGAAGATCAGCGTCATCGGTACAGGGTACGTCGGGCTCGTCGCCGCCGCGGTGTTCGCCGACTACGGCAACGACGTTCTGTGCGCGGACGTCGACGCCGCCAAGATCGACTCGATCAAGGCCGGCAAGCTGCCCATCTTCGAGCCCGGCCTCGAGCCGCTGGTCGAGCACAACATCCAGGCCGGGCGCCTGCGCTTCACCACCAGCAACGCCGAGGCCGCCGTCCACGGCGACGTCGTCTTCCTCGCCGTCGGCACGCCGACCGCCGCCGACGGCAGCGCCGATCTCTCGTACCTCTACCAGGCCGCGAGCGAGATCGGGCGTCACATCACCCGGCCCACCATCATCGTCGACAAGAGCACCGTGCCGGTCGGCACCGCCGAGCGGATCACGCGCATCGTCGGCGAGCAGACGCGCGTGCCGTTCACCGTCGTCTCGAACCCCGAGTTCCTCAAGGAGGGCGCCGCGGTCGACGACTTCATGCACCCCGACCGCGTCATCGTCGGCACCGACGACCCCCACGCGCGCGAGGTCCTGCACCGGCTCTACCAGCCGTTCTGCCGCACCAGCGATCGGATCCTGTTCATGGACGCGCGCTCGGCCGAGCTCACCAAGTACGCCTGCAACGCCTACCTCGCCGCGCGCATCAGCTTCATGAACGACATGGCCAACCTCGCCGACGCGCTCGGGGCCGACATCGAGCTGGTGCGCCGGGGCATGGGCTCCGACCCGCGGATCGGCAACAAGTTCCTCTACCCGGGCGTCGGCTACGGCGGCTCGTGCTTCCCCAAGGACATCCGCGCCCTCCTCACCACCGCCCGCGAGTTCGGCCACTCGCTCGAGATCGTCGCCAGCGCCGAGCGGATCAACGAGGCGCAGAAGCTCGTCATCGTCCGCAAGCTGCGCCAGCAGCTCGGGGGCGACCTCTCCGGCAAGACCTTCGCCGTGTGGGGCCTGTCGTTCAAGCCCAACACCGACGACGTGCGCGAGGCCCCGGCGCTGAAGATCGTCCGCACCCTCGTCGGCGACGGCGCGCGCCTGCGCCTGCACGACCCCGAGGCCGGCAAGAATTTCCTCGCCGGCCTCAGCCCGCACGTCGCCGCCGCCTGCACCCTCGCCGCCGATCCCTACGACGCGGCCGAGGGCGCCCACGCCCTGATCCTCGCCACCGAATGGCGAGAGTACCGCAGCCCCGACTTCGAGCGCCTCAAGCGGATCATGGCCGGACCCTTCCTGTTCGACGGCCGCAACCAGTGGGACCGCCACCACGTCGAGGCTCTCGGCTTCCGCTACGCCGGCATCGGCCGCTGAGCCCCGCTCGCCCGCCGTGCGTCCGCGCGTGACGCCGCCGCGGGCCCGCCGGGCCCGTCCCTGACGCGACGCCGGCAGGCCCGCGACGTCCGCGAGCGGACGGCCGCGCGACCTTCGATCTCGCCCCCCGTCGCCCAGCGGTCCGGGCGCCGGCCCTTCGCTGGGGGCGCTCGAGCAAGCGTCGCGCGAGCGCCCGAACTCCGGCGGACTCGCAGTTTCATCGCCACCCGACAATGGCCGTCGCGGCGCGCCGTACATGTCAGATTGTTCGCCGTCGCCACTCGACCCATACCGGGAGCGACGCTCAACCTGCCTGCAGGGCGCTCGTGACCGCTCGATTCGCGGCACGGCGTCGGCCGACGATGGTGCAACGGGCACTCTGTCGGGCTCTACCGCGAATGCGAGGAGTCGGTCTCGAATTGCCGGACCGGGCCTCGCCGTCGCTGTGAGGAGAATGAAATCATGCTGGAATTCACCCTCCTGACCCTGCTGGTCGCCGACGCGGCGACGGACGCGGGGACCCCTCCGCGCGGCCCATTCACCAGCCTCCTGCCGCCGCACGCGAGAGTCGGCGCCCCCCGCGACGTCGACGAGCTCGCGACCCCCGCCGAGCGCGAGCTGGACGAGCCGAGCGTCAGCGGCATCAACCCCAACCGGGTCTTCCTCGAGCGCACGATCGACGTCGCCATCAGCGGCGACGACACCCGCTGGACCGACGCCGTCGAGGTCGACTTCGGCGACGGCATCACCGTCAACAGCGTCCACCTCGCCAGCCCCACCAGCATCGTCGCCAACCTCACGATCGAGCGCCGCGCCGGGCTCGGCGTCCGCGACGTCGTCGTCCGCGACGGCGAGACCGAGGCGGTCTACACCGGCGCCTTCAAGGTCGAGTCGCCGCTGGCGAGGACCAGCCTGCGCGGCACCCTGGCCTCCGGGTCGATCGTCATGGGCACCCTCGGGCAGCGCGACCTCACGACCCCGTTCGACCCGCTCAACAACGTGCTCACCACCAACAACCCGGGGATCGGCACCGACTACGTGGCGGCGAACCTGTACAACCTCGACTTCACCCTGCTCGTCGACGTGCCCGTGACCACCGGCGGCTACGACCTCACCGTGGTCAGCGGCCCCGAGGGTTCGCAGGTGACGTCGTCGCTGCCGGGCGGGCTCCCCATCGTCACCCGCGCCCCCATCCCGCTGGTGGAGGGCGACAACGCCGGCACGATCGTCGACCCGTTCGGCACCCGGCTGTACTCGTTCACCCCGCCGGACGAGCCGACGCGGACCACCTTCGTCGCGAGCACCGACAACGCCGCCGCCGCGCCCATCATCGCCGTCCTGCCCTCCAGCGGCAGCTTCGCCGAGCTCATCGGCGTCGACTCCACGGTCATCGTCAACACCACCGCCGCCTCGCCGCTCTACGTGATCTACTGGGACGCCTGGGGCGCGGGTGAGCAGGGCATCAACATCAACGTCACCACCTCCGGCCCCCCGCCGCCCGAGACCGAGCCCAACGACGACTGTGCGCACGCCATGCGGATCGCCGCCTCGTCGACCACCGCCGCCTCGCTGCGCGACGCCGGCGACGTCGACTGGTACGTGCTCCCCGCCACCGCCGAGGACGTCGGCAAGCTCGTGCACGTGCGCACCCTGCCCGGCGACCCGACGACCGACACTCTGGTCGACGTGTTCGCGTCCGACTGCACCACCTCGCTCGGCGGCCCGTCGCCCGACTTCGCCTACCACGAAGATTTCTACAGCACCCCGATCGTCGCCGCCGGGGACGTGTACGTGAAGGTCACGCACTCGAGCGCCGCCTTCACCACCCCGAACTACGAGCTCATGGTCGCCATCGAGTGATCGTAGGCGAGCGCCGCGCCGGTCGGCCGCTCCCCTGCATCGCTCGCACCGCCGTCATCCCCGCCCGGAGCCTCACGCGAGGCCCCGGGCGTGGTCCTATCATTCACGGTCCGCTCCCCTCGCCGCGCGGCCGGGCGAGGGAGCGGCGGTCGACGCAGCGGCCGCGCCGGGCGCCGCCATCCGCCGCGGCCCGGCGGGCGGACGCCGGGCCCCCGCGGTGAACCGCCATTCGCTCGCATTCTTCATTGTCGCCACGCGATCTCCGGCCCGCGCGCATACATGTCAGTTTGTGCCCCGCGGTGAATCGGCACATACAGCGAATCGACCCTCACCCATGCTCGCAGGAGACACACGTGTCCGCTCGATCGGGCGGCGACGGCCTCGGCCGCCGCACCTCGGCGCTGCGGCGTGCGCCTGCCGGGCTCGACCTCGATTGCGACGGCATGGTCAGCCCATTGCGATCGATTCTCTCGCCGTCACGGCAAGGAGACTGAAACCATGTTGGTCCGTACAGTCCTGACTGTGCTCATCTTCACCACCTCGACGGTCGCGGTCGCCCGGGAGCCGGCGCCGGCGCGTCCGGGCTACTCGGGCGGTCTCGCGCCCGCCTTGCTGGCCGCGCGCGCGGTCGACCCGGTCACCGAGCCGATCTACAGCGAGCCGACCACGCCCTCGTCGGCCAGCCCGCCGCTCGCCACCCCGCCGCCGCAGAACATCCGTCCGCCGCGGATCGCCGCCGACGAGTGGGAGCGCGAGCGGCGGAAGCTGAAGGCCCAGACCGCCGTCTCGTGGGTGCTCACCGGCATCGGCATCGCCGGCACCGCCGTCCCGCTGGCGATGCTGCGCGCCTGCGACGAGGCCGACCGCACCCGCGTCATGGATTGCAGCCAGGAGCGGCGGACCGCCGCCATCGCGGCCCCGATCTTCGGCGCCCTCACGGTCGCCTCGATCATCCCCGCGATCATCTACTCGTCCCGCCTGGCCCGCCACAACCGCTACAGCGGCATGGCTCGCCTCGGCGTCTCGCCCGGCGGGGTGCTGATCCGCTTCTAGGTGCTCGGGGTCGCCCGCGCCGCGGCGACGCCGTCCGCGATCCCCTCCATCCTCACGCAGCAGGAGCCGCCGCGCCCGCCGCGGGCCGCATACACTGGTGCGGCCCGTCGGCCCCGGCGCGGCGGCATCCTGTCCCATGCGCCATGTTCTTTTCAACCTGTCCTTGAGTACACTGCTGGCCTGCGGCGGCGGCCTGCGGCCGGGCGGCGACGGCACCGCGGCGACCACGACCGACGACGCCACCGCGGCCGCGGCCAGCGAGGGGACCACCACCACCGGCACCGGCGACGTCCCCGTCACCACCACCGACGCGCCGACGGCCACCAGCGTCCCGTGGCCGACCACCGCCGCGACCGAGCAAGCCACCGACGGCCCGGTCGACGCCGGTCCGTGCCCGAACGACGCCCTCGTGCTCGACCGCCCCGGCCCGCTGCTGTGGGCCACCACCGACGGCAGCGTCTACGAGGCCGCGTTCCTCCAGCCCGGCCAGGGCTTCAACTGCGTGCGCATCGAGTTCGACCTGCAGACGCTCGCCAACCTCGACGAGATCGCGGCGATGGATCCCGAGGGCTGCCCCGAGTTCCTCGGCATCGCCTCCGTGTTCGGCACCCAGCCGGCCGGCAAGGTGTTCGCCACCGCCTTCTACCACCCGATGGATCGCGCGCGCGACGCGTGCACCGCCGGCACCAGCCGGCTCGAGGTCGGCAACCACTTCGCGTACACCGCCGACACCCCCGGTCCCTGGTCTCCGGGACAGGTGTGGCACATCATCCTCGAGGCCCGGCCGAACCTCACGCGGATCACCGTGTACAGCGGCGGCCAGCAGGTCGGGCCGGCGGTCGCCGCCGAGCTCCCCGCGATCGACGTCGCCGCCACCCGCGATCCGGTGGTCCGCCTCGGCCTGCCCGGTCCGGTCGAGGATCGCTTCTATCCGTGGTACGGCACCACCTACGCCAACCTTCAGGTCTGGGCCGACGTCGTCCCGTGAGCGCGCCATGACAGCCATCTCCGCCGAGGTCACCATCATCATCGACGCCCCGCCCGAGCACGTATGGGCGGTCATGCTCGACTTCTCGCGCTACCACGAATGGAACCCGTTCATCGTCCGCATCGAGCAGCAGGGCCCCGTCGCCCTCGACGGCCGCATGCGCCTCCACGTGCGCTGGAATGACGGCACCACCGCCAGCTCCGGCGAGCAGATCACCGAGCTCGTCGCCCCGGCCGAGGCCCGAGCGGGCTGCCTCGCCTACCGCTTCACCGGCCTGCTGCCCGCATTCGGCCTGGTCCGCGCCACCCGCGTGCAGCGCGTCGAGCCGCTGCCCGACGGCCGGACCCGCTGGTTCACCCGCGAACGCTTCACCGGCCGCCTGATCCGCTTCCTGCCGCTCGGCAAAATCGAGGACGGCTTCAGCCGCCACGCCTGCGCCCTCAAGACCCGCGCCGAGCAGCTCACCCGCGAGCCCGCGGCCCTCCCGCGCGACCCGCCGACCTTCGCCCTGCGCCCGCACGGCGAGCGAGGCTTCGAGTTGGTCGCGCGCGTCGACGGGCGCGACCTCGTGGTCCAGGAGCACCTCGTCGCGGGCGCGGAGGGGACCGACGGTGGCACCCCCGAGGCCGCCTTCGCCGTCGCCGTGTTCCAGGACGGCGCCGCCACCGGGGTCCGGATCCGCCGCGCCTCCCACCAGGGCCGCGAGCCGCACGTCGTCGCGGAGACCTGGGTGGAGTCGCACAACGGCGGTCGCACCTGGTCCCCGTGCACCGGCCCGTTCGCCGGCCGGTTGGTCGCCGAATTCGCCGAGGGCTCGGTCGCCGGCTGGGACGGTGCGTGTCCGTAAGGACATGTCTGAACATTCATTCACGGCCGCCGCAGCGATCCTCCTCGGGCCGCGCCCATGGCGCGAGACCGGACGCCCGGCCGAGAGATTTCCTGTTTGTTTGTACATGTCTGGATAGACATATCGGGGCGCTGGCGCGCGCCGACACCTGTCCGCGGGCGCGGCCGCGCGGGCGAATGTGACTGGCCCCAGCAGGCCGTGCGCGACCGGGGTCGATCGGACCGCTCGCAGAATCCGTCGCGCGCGCGTGGAGTTTTCGTTACACTCGCCGGCCACATGATGACTTCACGAAATAGGGATAGACACCTGGGTTGGTTCGTCACGGCGATGACGTTGATGCCGCTGATGACGATCGGATGCGGCGATTCGACCGCGAACAGCGGCACCGACTCCGACGGCACCGACTCCGCCGGCACCGACTCCGACACCGACGAGCTGCCGACCACCGGCGTGCCCGGCCCGCCCGGAGAGCCCGGTGAGCCCGGCGAGCCCGGCGAGCCCGGCGAGCCCGGCCCCGAAGGCCCGCCCGGACCGCCCGGAGAGCCCGGCCCCGGCAGCGACCCGAGCATCAGCAGCATCGCGCCCGGCAAGGTCTTCCTCGAGCGCACGCTCGACGTGACCATCAGCGGCTTCGGCACCCAGTGGACCGACGCCGCCGCCGTCGACTTCGGCGACGGCATCACCGTCAACAGCCTCACCGTCGCCAGCCCCACCGGCATCCAGGCCAACATCACCGTCGACCTCGGCGCCACCATCGGCGCCCGCGACGTCACCGTGAGCGAGGGCGGCAGCGACGTGGTGTACGCCGGTGCGTTCAAGGTCGAGGCTCCGCTCGCGCTCGGGCCGATCACCGGCACGCTCGCGCCCGGCTCGATCCTCGTCGGCGACGCCAGCCAGCTCGACCTGTCGACCCCGTTCGACACCACCCAGACCGGCGACGGCCTGTTCGAGCCGTTCGCCTGGCCGAACATCGCCCTCGGCGGCAGCGACCCCGGCATCTACGGCCAGCTCGAGGCCCTGCAGATCTACAACCTCAGCTACCTGATGTTCGTCGACGTGCCGGTGGCCGCCGGCACCTACGACCTCGGCGTGTTGAGCGGCCCCGCGGGCGCCGAGATCTCGTCGATCGCGCCGGCCTCGCTCGAGCTCGTCGCCCGCGATCCGGTCGTCCTGGACGTCGGTGAGGCGATGGGCACGGTCGTCGATCCGCTCGAGACCCATCTCTACACGTTCACGCCGCCGGCCGAGAACCAGAAGGTCACCTTCACGATCACCAGCGACGATCCCGACGCCGCCCCCGGCGTGATCGTCCTGCCCGCGAGCGGCAGCTTCGCCGATCTCATCGCGTACACCAACGAGATCACCGTCAACAGCGAGGCGGTCGAGCCGTACTACCTGGTGTTCTGGGACAACACCGGCTACGTCGACTACGACTACACGATCACCGTCACCTCCCAGGACCCGCCGCCCCCGGAGACCGAGCCGAACAACGAGTGTGCCCAGGCCAACGACATCACGCTGCCGTCGACCACCCTCGCGTCGCTGCCCGACGTCCAGGACGTCGACTGGTTCAAGTTCACGGCCGGCGCCGGCGACGTCGGCCAGGTCGTGCACGTCGTCACCCAGGGAGGCGACCCCGACACCGACACCGTCGTCGAGGTGTTCGAGGGCGACTGCCTCACCTCGCTCGGCGGCGAGTCGTCCGACGACGACTACCACGAGGACCACATCAGCGACCCGATCGCGGCCGAGGGCGACATCTACGTGAAGGTCAGCTACTCGACGTTCGGCTTCTCCTCGCCGAACTACGAGCTGCTCGTCTCGCTCGAGGCGCCCTGAACCTCTCGGCGCTCACGCAGCCGTGAACCGCTCGGCGCTCGCGCCGCTCGCAAGGGCGGCCGGGCGCCGAGTCGCGAGCTCGCCGCTGCAGCGCCTGTGGCCGCACTGTACATCCAATCAGCCTCGCGCTATCGTGCCGCGGTGACGGACGATTCCGCGCTCCCCCGGGTCGACCCGCGCCTCGCCGACGCCGACGCGAGCGCCTCTTCGGCTGTCCCTTCGCACCTGTCCTGCGGGCCAGCCTTCTCCCCGCCGGTGGCGCGGTGGTTCGGCGAGCGGTTCGCCGGCCCGACCGAGGCCCAGCGGCGCGGCTGGGCCGCGATCGGCCGCGGCGAGGACACCCTCGTCATGGCCCCGACCGGCTCGGGCAAGACCCTCGCGGCCTTCCTCGCCGGCGTCGACGCGCTGGTCCGCCGCGGCCTCGCCGGCGAGCTGCGGGAGGGCGTGGCGATCGTCTACATCTCGCCGCTCAAGGCCCTCGGCGCCGACGTCGAGCGCAACCTGCAGCAGCCCCTGCGCGGCATCGAGGCCGCCGCCGCCGCGCTCGGCACCCCGCTGCCGACGATCCGCACCGCCCTGCGCACCGGCGACTCGACCGCCACCGAGCGCGCGCGGATCTTCCGCCAGCCGCCGCACCTCCTCATCACCACCCCCGAGTCGCTCTACCTCCTGCTCACCTCGGAGCGCGGGCGCACCATCCTGGCCGGCTGCGAGCAGGTCATCGTCGACGAGATCCACGCCCTCGTCGGCAACAAGCGCGGCGCCCACCTGGCCCTCTCGCTCGAGCGCCTCGACGCCCTGTGCGGCCGCAAGCTCCAGCGCATCGGCCTGTCCGCCACCGTCGAGCCGCCGGCCGAGGCCGCCCGCTTCCTCGTCGGCCACGATCTCCAAGGACATGTCCTTCAGAACATGCCCTATGGACCATATCTACGCGAACATGCCCAGGAGGACAGCCCGCGCCCTCGCCCGTGCCACCTCGTCGACGCCGGCCGGCGCCAGCCGCTCGACGTCGCGGTCGAGGTGCCGCAGGAGACGCTGTCGGCCGTCGCCTCGCGCAGCGCGTGGGACGACCTCTACGCCCGCATCGAGGCCTACCTCGGCGAGCACCGCACCACCCTGATCTTCGTGCCCAGCCGGCGCCTGGCCGAGCGGATCGCCCACGACCTCGAGCAGCGGCTCGGCGAGGGCGTGGTCGCGGCGCACCACGGCGCGCTGGCCAAGCGCACGCGGCAGATGGTCGAGCACAAGCTGCAGACCGGCGCGCTCAAGGCCGTCGTCGCCACCGCCTCGCTCGAGCTCGGCATCGACGTCGGCGACGTCGAGCTCGTGGTCCAGGTCGGCTCGCCGCGCTCGATCTCCGTGCTGCGCCAGCGGATCGGCCGGGCCTGCCACGCCGTCGGCGGCACGCCCAAGGGCCGGGTGTTCGCCACCACCCGCGACGACCTGATCGAGTGCGCCGCCGCGGTGCGGGCGATGAAGGCCGGGCGCATCGATCGCCCGGTCCAGCGCGAGGCCCCGCTCGACATCCTCGCCCAGCAGCTCGTCGCCACCTGCGCCGCCGAGGAGTGGGACGTCGAGGCGCTGTGGGCCCTCGCGCGCCGGGCCGCGCCGTACGCCGCGCTGACCCGCCGCGACTTCGACCAGGTCGTCGCCATGCTCGGCGACGGCATCGCCACCCGCCGCGGCCGCGCCGGCGCGCTGCTCCACCTCGACCGGATCCACGGCCGCGCCCGCGGCCGCCGCGGCGCCCGCCTGGCCGCGCTCACCTCCGGCGGGGCGATCCCCGACAAGGCCGACTACACCGTCGTCGAGGACACCAGCGAGGCCGTGGTCGGCACCGTCGACGAGGACTTCGCCATCGACAGCATGGTCGGCGACGTGTTCCGCCTCGGCTCGCACGCGTGGAAGATCCGCCGCGTCGAGGCCGGCCGGGTCCGCGTCGAGGACGCCAGGGGCCAGTCGCCGAGCATCCCGTTCTGGAACGGCGAGGGCCTGGCGCGCAGCGAGGCGCTGTCGCTCGAGGTCGCCGGCTTGCGACAAGAACTTTGGGGCATGCTCGAAGGGTCAGACGACGACCGCGCCCGCGCCCTGCTGGCCGACGACTGCGGCCTGTCGCAGCCGGCCATCGACCAGGCGATCGCCTACGTGGCCGAGGGCGCGCGCGCCCTGGGGGCCGTGCCGACCCAGGAGTGCCTGGTCGCCGAGCGCTTCTTCGACGAGGCCGGCGGCATGCAGCTCATCATCCACGCCCCGTTCGGCGCCCGCATCAACCGCGCGTTCGGCATGGGCCTGCGCAAGAAGTTCTGCCGCACCTTCGACTTCGAGCTGCAGGCGGCCGCCACCGACGACGCCGTGCTGCTGTCGCTCGGCCCGCAGCACTCGTTCCCGCTCGACGCGATCTTCCACTTCCTCCACGAGGAGGCGGTCGACGAGGCGCTGACGCAGGCGGCCTTGCAGTCGCCGATGTGGGAGACCCGCTGGCGGTGGAACGTGACCCGCTCGCTGGCGGTGCTGCGCCACCAGGGCGGCCGCCGGACCCCTCCGCCGATCCTGCGCATGCGCTCGGCCGACCTGCTCGCCGCCGTGTTCCCGGCCCAGGCCGGCTGCCAGGACAACCACGGCGGCGAGACGATCGAGCCGCCCGACCACCCGCTCGTGCACGAGACCACCCGCGACTGCCTCCACGAGGCCATGGACGCGGATGGCCTCAAGGCCATGTTGCGCCGCCTTCACGGCGGACAGATCACCGCCGTCTCGCGCGACACCGTCGCCCCCTCGCCGTTCTCGCACGGGATCCTGGCCGCCAACCCCTTCGCCTTCCTCGACGACGCCCCGCTCGAGGAGCGCTGGGCCCGGCAGGTCAAGACCGCCCGCCCCGGCGAGCTCGCCCTCCGCGGCGGCGACCTCCTCGGCCTCGACCCGCGCGCGATCGAGGCCGTCGTCGCCGCCGTCGCCGTCGACGGCCCCGCCGGCCCGCGCGACGCCGACGAGCTGCACGACCTCCTGTGCGCCCCGCGCCTCTTGCCCGCCCGCCCCGAGTGGGCCCCGCACTTCACCGCGCTGCTGCGATCGGGCCGGGCCGCCCAGCTGCGGCGCCCGCCTGCGGGTGCCTCCGGGGACATGTCCCATGAGACATTGTACATAGCCGCCGAGGTCATCCCATTGGCGCGCGCGCTGTGGCCCACCGCCGCGATCGAGCCGGCGATCGCCCTCCCGCCCGCGCTCGCCGGCGCCGTCGACCCCGAGGAGGCGGCGCTGCGGCTGGTCCGCGCCTACGTGCAGACGGCCCCGCCGCTGACCGCCGGCGCCCTCGCGGCCGCGCTGGGCCTCACGCGCGCCGACACCGAGGGCGCGCTGGCCCGCCTCGAGCTCGACGGCATCGTCCTCCAGGGCAGCTTCACCGCGCGGACCACGAGCGAGCCCGAATGGTGCGAGCGCCGCCTGCTGCAGCGGATCCACCGGCTCACGCTCGGGCGCCTGCGCGAGGAGGTGCGGGCGGTCGCCCCGGCCGAGTTGGTCCGCTTCCTCGCCCGCTGGCAGCACGTCCAGGCCGGCACGCAATTGCACGGCCCCGAGGGCCTCCTCCGCGTCATCGAACAACTCGAGGGCCTCGAGCTGCCGGCGCAATCGTGGGAGCGCGACGTCCTGCCGCGCCGCGTCCGCGGCTACGACCCGGCCTGGCTCGACGAGCTGTGCCTCGCCGGCGAGGTCGCCTGGGGCCGCCTGTCGCCGCTGCCGGCCGAGGGCCTCGAGCCCGGCGAGCTCCCGCGCGGGGCCGGCAAGGTCGCCCTGTTCCTGCGCGAGCACGCCTCGATCCTCGTCGCCCCGAGCAGCGTGCCCGCGCGCGAGTGGCCGCACCTGTCCCAGCTCGCCCGCGACGTCGCCGGCGTGCTCGAGCGCGGGGCCGCCTTCGCCGCCGACCTGCGCGCGGCGCTCGGCGCCGGCCACGACGACCTCGAGGAGGCGCTGTGGGAGCTCGCGCGCGCCGGCGCGATCACCAGCGACGGCTTCGCCGGCCTGCGCGCCCTGTGCGAGACCACCGATCCGCGCAAGGGCGCGCGCCGGCTGCTGCGCGGCCGCTGGTCGCTGCTCGCCCGCGACCTGTCCGACAAGCCAGATCCGTTCGGCGACGGCAGCCCGGTCGAGCTGGCCCGCCTCTACCTGCGCCGCTACGGCGTCGTCACCCGCCCGCTGCTCACCCGCGAGACCGGCGCGCCGCCGTGGCGCGCCCTCCTCGACGTCTACCGCCGGCTCGAGGCGCGCGGGGAGATCCGCGGCGGCCGCTTCGTCGCCGGCCAGCAGGGCGAACAATTCGCGCTGCCCGAGGCCGTCGAGGCCCTCGCCGCCCTCCGCCGCGTCCCCGCCGACGCCGAGGACCTCGAGGTCGCCGCCGTCGACCCGCTCAACCTCGTCGGCATCATCACCCCCGGCCCGCGCGTCCCCGCCGTCCGCGGCCAGGTCCTGCGCTACCGCGACGGCGCCCCCGTGGCCGTCACCCGCCCGCTCGCCGGCGCCGGTCTCTCAGGACATGTCTATTAGGACATTTTTTATAGGACATGGCTGTTCGAACATGTCCGAACGGCCACGAGGTCCGTGGCGGCTCCCGAACAGCGGGTCGCGCAGGCCGTAGCCGCGGGACCACGCCAGCTCGCCGTCGATGGCGCTCCCCGCCGCGAGTCCGTGCTCTGCAGGTAGGCGTCGATCGCCTCGAGCTTCGCTCGCCGCTGTGGATCGACTTCGTCCCGGCCGCTCCGATTCGCGCGAAATCGCTCCTCTCGTCGGATCGGCCGCCGCGCACGTTCCACACCGACATGTCCAAAAAGACATGTTTTACCCATCGCCCCTCGGCGAAAGTGTCCTGCGACACCGGGTCGCACGCCCTGCGCGCTGCGACGGGGGGTCGCATCGCCGCCTGGCGCGACCTCCGCTATTCGAGCTCTGGTGAACCTCCGCGCGCTGTCTCTCCTCCTCCTCGCCGGCACCGGCTGCGCCGTCGGCGACCGCGACGTCACCCTGCGCTTCGACGCGCGGTTCGGCAACGAGCCGTTCGCCTGCGGCCGCGACTTCGCCGGCATCGGCACCTCGGGCGGCGCGGTCACCCCGCTCGACTTCCGCGTCTACGTCCACGACGTCGCGCTCGTGCGGGCCGGCGGCGAGCGAGTGCCGCTCGACATCGTCGACGACGAGACCTGGCAGCACGACGGCCTCGTCCTGCTCGACTTCGAGGACGGCAGCGGCGCGTGCATGACCGGCAGCCCGCTGATGAACAGCGAGATCCGCGGCACCGCGCCCGACCACGACGATTACACCGGCGTCGAGTTCATCGTCGGCGTCCCCGACGCGCAGAACCACCTCGACGGCGCCACCGCCCCGGCCCCGCTCAACGCCCAGGGTCTGTGGTGGAGCTGGGCCGGCGGCTACAAGTACATCCGCCTCGACGTCCGCCCGACCAGCCAGCCCGAGTTCTTCTACCACCTGGGCGCCACCTCGTGCGCCGGCAGCGTCGCCGAGGGCTTCTCCTGCGAATACGACAACCTCGCGACGGTCCGCCTCGACGGCTTCGACCCCGACGCCAACGTCATCAAGATCGACGGCGCGGCGATCCTCGCCGGCGTCGACGTCGACAAGGTGCCCGACGGGATGACCGACACGCTGCCCGGCTGCATGGCCTTCCCCGGCGACCCCGAGTGCCCGGCGATGATGGCCGCGCTCGGCCTGCGCTTCGAGAGCGACGAGGCCGGCGCCGCCCAGACCGTCTTCTCCGTCGCCGAGTGAGGTCCACGCCGATGCACCGCTCGCTCCTCACCTTCGCCCTCGCCCTCGCCCCGCTCGCCTGCGGCGACCCCGAGCCCGAGCCCTTCCTCGGCGACGACGAGTTCGTCCGCGACCCCGCGCTCGACGTCGAGCTCGTCAGCGCCCGCGGCGACGACATCAGCCACGCCGTCGGCGACAACTGCATGCGCTGTCACCAGGAGAACGGCCCCGGGCCCGGCCGCTTCACCGTCGCCGGCACGCTCCACGACGCCGACGGCGCGCCCGCACCGGACGGCCTCGTCGAGCTGCGCACCGCCCCCGACGGCGCGGGCGACCTCGTGCTCGCCATCGAGGTCGACGCGCGCGGCAACTTCTACTCCACCGAGCCGCTGGCCTTCCCCGACACCGCGCTGTTCCCCACGGTGTACAGTGGCGACGGTGCCCGCAAGAACCACATGCCGTTCCCGACCAGCTCGGGCGCCTGCAACGTCTGCCACGCCGGCGGCTTCGGCGTGCGGCTCCCGGAGGCCTGAGGTGCGACGCGCGGCTGTCTGTTTCGCCATGCTCCTCGGGTCATGTCCTGAAGAACAGCCATTGGCCGAGGCGCCGTGGGAGTGGCAGCTGCCGCCCGGCTTCCCCGAGCCGCACGTGCCCGAGGACAACCCGATGAGCGCCGCCAAGGCCGAGCTCGGGCGCCACATCTTCTACGACGAGCGGCTGTCGTACAACGAGACCATGGCGTGCGCCACCTGCCACGAGCAGGCGCGCGCCTTCAGCGACGGCAAGGCGACCCCCGTCGGCTCCACCGGCCACGCGCTGCCGCGCAACGGCATGAGCCTGACCAACGTCGCCTTCCTCTCGGTCTACACCTGGGCCAACCCCAAGCTCGGCACGCTCGAGCAGCAGGTGCTGGTGCCGATGTTCGCCGACTTCCCGCTCGAGCTCGGCGTGCAGCAGGACACCGACGCCATCGTGCGCCGCTTCGCCGACGACCCCGAGTACCAGGAGCTGTTCGCGGCCGCCTACCCCGACGACGCCGACCCGTTCACCGTCGACCACATCGTCCAGGCCCTCGCCTCGTTCCAGCGCACCCTGATCTCCGGCGACAGCGCCTACGACCGCTTCATCTACGACGGCGACACCACGGCGATGTCCGAGTCGGCCCAGCGCGGCATGGCCCTGTTCTTCAGCGAGACCGGCGAGTGCTATCATTGCCACGCTGGCGTCAACTTCTCGACGTCGTTCCGCAGCGCCGGCACCGAGGCCGGCCCGCCCGACTTCCAGAACAACGGCCTCTACAACCTCGACGCCGACGGCGCCTACCCGCCCGGCAACGGCGGCCTCTACGAGTTCACCGGCGAGCCGCGCGACCAGGGCAAGTTCCGCGTCCCCACCCTGCGCAACGTCGCCGTCACCGCGCCGTACATGCACGACGGCAGCATCGCCACCCTCGCCGAGGTCATCGACCACTACGCCGCCGGCGGCCGCGTGATCGCCGAGGGCCCGTTCGCCGGCGACGGCCGCCAGAACCCCAACAAGAGCCCGCTGGTCCGCGAGATCGAGCTGTCCGCGCAGGACCGCGCCGACCTCGTCGCCTTCCTCGAGAGCCTCACCGACGAGGCCTTCCTCACCGACCCGAAGTTCGGCCCGCCGTGACCCGCGAACGCGAGCGCCGGGCCCACGCGGGCCCGGCGTGCGCTTGCGCGAGTCGAGCTATTCGCGCGACGGGTACACGCCCTCGACGGCGATGATGTAGCGCAGCCCCTCCACCGGCACCGACTCCATTTTGGGCAGCGCGAAGGTGGTCCGCCCGTCGCCGCCGTACGTGGTGCCGAGGAGCGAGAACAGGGCCGTGTTCTGCGCGATGGGCAACAGCTGCCCGTCGCACTTGGCCCAGCCGCGGGGCGCGAAGTTACCGGCGAACAGACGAATTTCAGCGAGCAGCGGATCCATGGCGATTCTCCTTGTGACCGCGACGATAACAGGCTTCGCGAGGTTCCACGCCTGACGAATGCGCGCATCGCCGACGCGCTCGCGCGCCGGCCTCAGCCGCACACACCGTTCAGGCACGGAACTGCGCAATTCCTCTCTCGAGCACGCACGACCGTCAACCCTGCGGATTGCAGGTCACGTTGTTGATCTCCCCGCCCGCCATGTCCGAGTACGTATACGGTTGATTGAGCCCGTTGTACTCCGCGATCTCGAACGTGTCCGGGTGGATCCGGTACGCCACCGTCCCGCCGAGGATGACCGCCCAGATGTAGCCGTCGACGTCGACCCCGATCCCGCGCGCGAGGCCCTGATTCGGCAGCGTCACCTTCCCGCCGACCATCATCGTCTCCGAGTCGAGCCAGCCGATCCCGCCGCTCGTCGCGTGCCAGATCCGCCCCTGAAGGTCCTGCGCCACCCCCGAGCCGCCGTTCGGCTGTAGATCGCCGACCTGCAGCGCCCACGTCTGCGCGCCCCTCACTGGGGCAGGCGAAGATTCAGGAAGTCCTCGACAGCCTCGCGTGAAATCACGTTAGGAACCGCCGGGAGGATCTGCTGCACCTCGGCGGGGACATTTCCGGGGTGGATCACGGCGACCTGTACGGTGCGCGATCGTTCATCCAGCAGGAACAGATAGAAGCGATCGTCCAGAGCGCGGCGCCATGCCGGGCCCGCGCTCATCGCCGGGTCGTTCGCGTCGATGACGGCGCCCTGGTCCATCGCCGTCAGGCTGTTCACATCGACGAGGTCGGCGTCGGCCGGGAATTGCTCGATGCCGCACGATTGAATGCCGCACGTCACCCCTCCGAGTGACCCGACCTGGTAGGAGCGAATGCCGGTGCTGATGATGTCGCGGTTGCCCCACTGAGCCCCGGACGCCTCCGCGATCACCTCGAACACGTTGATCTGGCCGCACCCGTCTCCCAGCTGGCCGTTGTCGGTGTTGTTGAAGCAGTGGCACGGATGGTAGCCCGACCATCCGTCACGATTCAGCTCGGAGGGAGAGATGCCGATCCAGGGCGCGTCTTGCTCGCGCTCGACCTCGCCGTCGGCGATACAGCTGAGCGGCTGCATGTCGGGATCGTCGGCGTACGGCATCGACGCCAGCAGCACGACGAGCTTCGAGCCGGCCCACCCGTAGTGGTCGAGATCCGACCCCGGACAGTAGGGATCGCTCCCCGGCCCGCAGGGGAACTCTCGCTCCTGCATCGCGAAGTAGCTGCAGTTGTTGCCGAGGTCCCCGAGAAACTCCTTCGCGCCGTCGGGGCCCGAAAATCGGAGGTTGTACGGCTGGTCCGGCGTCCGACGGTCCCAGAACGAACGGATCGCCCAGGGGCCATCGTTGCCCGCGAGCGGCTGATACACCGCCAACATCTTCACCCGCAGCGGCCCGTCGAGCACCATGTGGAGCTGCTCGTTGAACGGCGTCAGCTGATCGGACGTCACCTCGTGCCTGGTGCGACAGCAGAACTCGCTGCCCCAGCCGAAGTCGATCGTCTCCGACTGGACGTCACAGCGCGGGTCCCCCGGCTCGGCCTCGATCCGGCGGCCCCAGTAGCCGGGCGCGCCGATGCTGGTAAACGTCAACGTCCCGCCGCGCGTGGGGTCGCCGGTGTTCGTCGGGTCCGGGGGAGGATGCGGCGGCGCGTGGCTGTCGTCGAGATCGGGCCAGTTGCCCGTATCCGGATCTCCCGTGGGAGTGTCGTCGTTCGTGCCGTTCGAGCTCGCGCCGGTCGAGCTCGTGCCGGTCGAGCTCGCGCTGTTCGAGCTGCTCGCGCCGTTCGAGCTGCACGCGCTCGCCAGCGCGACTGCGAGGAGGGGCACGGCGTGGATCGAGTGTCTCATGCGGCCTCGCCGTCGACGCTTCAGAGGTCCTCGATGATCGCGAACACGTGGTCGCCTCGATCCTGGAAGACAGGGCCGTTGACGATGAAGCGGCCGTTCTTGTCGTTGAGCGAGTGCACCTCGGGACCCTCGCCGGTGGGGATCCACTCCTGGTTGGCCTGTTGCTCGTAAGACAGCGTCCCGAGCAGCTCCGTCTTCTGCTCCTGGCCCAGGTAACGGTAGAGCGTGATCTTGTACAATTGATCGCGGGTCGGGATGTCACCCATCTCCGTCCTCGCCGCGCGCAGCTCCGGCCAGGTGAAGCCCTCCGCGTGGGCGAAGTTGAAGCCCGCCTGGTCGCACCCGCCCGAGTACGGCTTGTGGAAGTTGCCGGGCGAATTGAGGCCGGGCGCGCCATCGTCCTCCCACACGGCGACCTCCTCCATCGAGCGCCCCTTGTGGCCCCAGTACTTGTGTCCCGGCGCTCCGGCCGAGGCGTATCCGGGCAGGAAGGTCTCCGACGGGTAGTAGGATTCGTTGCCCGGGAACTGCGTGCGAGTCGTCGGGACGGGCGCGCTCGCCAGGTTGATCGTCACGCACCCGTGATAGTCGTCCCACCCCTCGTCGTGATTGGCGACCGTGGCCCGCTCCGGCTTCGGGACGTAGACCTTGCCCTCGGGATCGACGTACAGCCCGAAGTTGAGCTCCCAGTGCTCCCCATGCCGCGGCCACTCGAAGCCCTGCGAGTCGGGCGCCGCCGGGTTCAAGAAGAACATCTTGTAGCCGTCGCCCTCGGGGTGCACGACCCACGTCGGCCTGAAGCCCGTGAAGTTGATCGGATCGTCGGGCAACGGATCCTGGTTGTACGTGGAGTAGCCGTACTCGTAGCCGGCGTTGACATGGTAGACGAAGGGCCGCATCCCGCCGTTCTGTTCGATGAGCTGCGCGGGATCGTCGTTCGAGCCGATCGCCCAGCCCTTGTTCTTCTCCCCGGGGATCCAGGCGATGTCGTCCGTGACCCCCTTGAGGTAGGGGACCTCGAAGTCGCTGTCGACGATGTAGTGGGTCTCGGTCTCCTCCACCGGGAAGTCCTTGCCACACTGCACCGCGGACAGCGTGTAGGTCCAGGGCATCGCCGAGACGACCGGGTACGACTGGCCCTGGAACGTCGTGTCGGCGAGATGAATCACGCGATAGGTGTTGGAGAACGGCGTGGTGTTGTCGACGCCGTCGACGACACAGTCCTCGGGCGGCCGCTCATCGGGGCCCTCGCCGCCGTCGCTGCCGCTCGTCGTCGGGCCTTCGCCGCCGTCGCTGCCGGTCGCGCTCGAGCCTTCGTCTCCGTCACTCCCACTCGCGCCCGCTCCGCTGTCCGAGCACGCGGTCAGCAACGCCGCCACACACACAACGGCGACCTCGATCGTGTTCATTCTCGCATCCTATCTCACGACGAAGCGCAGAGGAAGGCGGAAAAACGAGCGCTCCGTGGCGCCGTCCACCCATGACATCCCCGACCTCGGCCTCCGTCGCCACCCGGAAGGCATCGCCGCGGCTCGACGGAGCGCCGAGCCCGAGACGCGCCGCTCAGGGCACGACGCGTACGATCATTCATGGGAGGCCCGGTCCGCCGAAGAGCGCCTCCCCTCCGCCGGCGGGCCCTTCGAGCCCCGCGCACCCACGCACTAATAGAGGGCGTTGAGCGCAGTGAGGTCGCTGGCCGTCCACTGCCCCGTGCTGCCTTGATTGAAGCACGAGTTCATGACCGAGCCGTCGAGGGCCGCGGTGGTCGGCGTGCCGGCGATGTGGATCGCGCCGACGCCGGCGTCGCCCTCGTTGCCGCCCGCGCCGCAGCTGATGGCGCGGTTGTAGTAATCCGTGTGACGGAACCCGATGCAGTGCCCGAGCTCGTGGGTGATGACGTGCGTCGCGACCGCGAGCCCGTAGTTGGCCGTGGACTTGCCGACGTTGACCTTGCTGTACGGCAGCCCGCCTTCCGGGAAGCCCGACGATCCGCCGGCTGCCCCCTTGGCGGTCATGGTGATCTCGGCGTCGCAACCGGCGTCGGACCCGTTAGTGCGGACCATGTCGAACGACAGGTTCAGGCTGGTGTAGTTGGCGATCGCCTTGTCGAGCGCGGTGCTCAGCGTCCCGGAGAAGCTCGACCCGTCGATGCAGATGACGGCGATCCCCGGATCGACCAGATTCGTCGTCCGGTACTGCCGGAACTGGATCTCTCCCGCATGCTCCTCGTGGCCGTCGAGCCCGATCATCTCCCGCGAGGCCTGCAGGGTCACGACGGCATCACCGCCGACGATGACCACGCCGTCGTCTCCGACCTCGATCTCGCTCTCCGGGTAGCCCGCGGCCAGGAGGTTGTCGACGATCTCCTGATTCACCGTCTCGAGCTCCGCGCCGTCGATGACCTCCGACTCGCCACAGGCGAAGAGGACCGTCGCCGCAACCAGACACGCTTTCCTCAACATCATGGTGACTCCTGTATTCCGAGGCTGAACCTACGGGTGATCGTCCTCGGCTTCAAGGGACTTTCTTCGCGCGCAGTGATGATTCCCCTCGACAGAGGTATCGGCATTCATGGACCTGTCGCGAGCGACTCGTCGCATCGCCAGACTGCGCATTGAACGTGAGCGATGAATTCCAAGATCGGCAGCCCACGATTCGTCGATCTTGTCGTGAGCTCGACCGCGGCGTCACCTTCCCGGGTCGCCGCGTGCACCCCAGACCGGTTCACCACGGGGCGCCCGCCACGCACTCGCGGCCTTCACCACCAGGGCCTACAGGGCGCTGGAAAGCGCCGGAGCGCCCGGACGCTCGCGACTTCGGGCGCCGCCCTGCGCGCGGCGTCGCCCCGACATCGGCGGGCCGATGCGCGCTCGTCCGTCCTACCGCGACGGTCTAATGAGACGAATACCGGAAGCGATCGGACCTGCTGCCAGAGACACATGGAGAAGACTCGTCTATGTATACACGACGATCCCGGCCATTCCTCCCGGAAGCTCGTCGCGCGCCATCGCGGCGGTTGGATGATACGTTCAGGGCCCAAGGCGCCGGGCCACGGCTTTCGAGTACGAACTGGAATCCTGCCGCACTCGGGTCGGCACCGAGGATGGGTGCAGCCCATCGCCCCGCCAGGGCGCGAATTCCTGCAGGCAGTGTGAATTACGCACGCCAGGGCCCATGATACGCGCAGCCTCGCCGGCCTCCAGCCGAGCGTCGCCCGAACAGCTCGTCTTGCGGATCGGTCCCTTCCGCCCACCTGGTCCGAGGGCCGCGCCGCGATCCTCTTTATGAGGACGCGGCGTCGCCGGCCCGCCCCCGGCCGCGAGCGGTGGCGCAGTCATCGACGCGGCGCTCGAGCCCGCCCGCTCTGCAGCCTCCGCGCGACTGCGACCGCCGGCCCGCGGCAATGCGGCTCGAACATACATGGCTCGAATTTCATGTGTCCGTCCCTCGCGCGAGGCAGCGCCAGTGTCTCGAATTGCGACCGGTCGGGACTCCAATTCACGTCTGACGCGTTCACGTCGAACCCGCGCTCGCGCCGCACCTCGCGGTCGCGGCGTGGGTAGCTTCTTGGACGAGCGATCGATCGGAGTAAAAAAGAGATGGCGAACACGAAGAACCTCGGGGCTCGTCGCGCGTACACCTGTGCGCTTGCGACGGCGCTGCACCTTTTGGCCACCGGCTGCGACGGTGGCGTCGAAGTCTCGATCAACATCACCAGCCCTTCTCCCGAGCCCCCGTGCGGCGACGGCGAGATCGGTCCTGACGAGGAATGCGACGACGGCGAGGCCAACGGCAACGACGCCGCGTGCAAGCTCGATTGCACCCTCAACGTCTGCGGCGACGGTCACGTCGGTCCGGGCGAGACCTGCGACGACGGCAACGGCGTCGACGACGACGCCTGCAGCAACACCTGTGTGGCGGCCCCGGCCTGCGGCGACGGCGTCGTCCAGCCCGGCGAGGCCTGCGACGACGGCAACGACGTCGACGACGACGCCTGCAGCAACGCCTGCGCCCTCCCAGCCTGCGGCGACGGCGTCGTCCAGCCCGGCGAGGCCTGCGACGACGGCAACGGCGACGACGCCGACCTGTGCACCACCGCTTGCCTCCCCGCCAGCTGCGGCGACGATCACCACCAGCCCGCCGCCGGCGAGGAGTGCGACGACGGGGCCGCCAACGGCCCGGGCGCGGCCTGCCGCGTCGATTGCAAGCTCAACGTCTGCGGCGACGGCGACATCGGCCCCGGCGAGGCGTGCGACAACGGCCCGAGCAACGCCGACCACGCCGCCTGCAAGCTCGATTGTACCGTCAACGTGTGCGGCGACGGCCACGTCGGCCCGATGGAGGGCTGCGACGACGGCAACGACGTCGACGACGACGCGTGCACCAATGCGTGCATCGTCCCGCCCTGCGGCGACGGCGTCGTCCAGGCCACCGAGGCCTGCGACGACGGCAACACCGACAACACCGACGCCTGCACCACCGCCTGCACCGCGGCCGCCTGCGGCGACGGCTTCATCCAGGCCGGCGAGGCCTGCGACGATGGCGCGGACAACAGCGACGGCGGAGATTGCACGCTCGCCTGCGCCGTCGCGACCTGCGGCGACGGCCTCGTCCACGATCAGGGCGGCGGCGGCGAGCAGTGCGACGAGGGCCTCGCCAACGGCCCCGGTCACGCCTGCCTCGCCGATTGCACGCTCAACGTCTGCGGCGACGGCGACCTCGGCCCCGGTGAGGCCTGCGACGACGGCAACCTCACCGGCGGCGACGGCTGCGGCCCGATGTGCACCCACGAGTCGTGCGGCAACGCGATCGTCGACGCCCTCGAGCAGTGCGACGACGGCCAGGACGGCGACCCGGACGACGGCTGCACCGACGAATGCATGCTGCCGGCCTGCGGCGACGGCCTCGTCCAGCCCAGCGAGGGCGAGGAGTGCGACGAGGGGGCCGGAAACAGCGACGGCGGGACCTGCACGAGCGACTGCAAGGTCGCGACCTGCGGCGACGGTCACGTGTGGCTCGCGGTCGAGCAGTGCGACGACGGCCCGGGCAACGCCGACACCCACGCCTGCAAGCTCGATTGCACCCTCAACTACTGCGGCGACGGCCACGTCGGCCCCGGCGAGGCGTGCGACGACGCCGACGCCATCAATGAGGACACCTGCACCAACGCCTGCAAGCTGCCGACCTGCGGCGACGGCTTCAAGCAGGGCGCCGAGGAGTGCGACCTCGGGCCGCTGAACAGCAACACCGGCGAGTGCACCCTCGCGTGCAAGGCCGCCACCTGCGGCGACGGCTTCGTCCACGCCGGCGTCGAGCCCTGCGACGACGGCAACGCCAGCAACACGGACGCCTGTCGCACCGGCTGCGTGCCGGCCGCGTGCGGTGACGGCTTCGTCCACGCCGGCGTCGAGGGCTGCGACGACGGCAACAACCTCGACGAGGACCTGTGCAACGCCGACTGCACCAGGCCCAAGCGGGTGTTCATCACCAACACGGCCTACGCGGGCAATATCGGCGGCGTCGCGCAGGCCAAGCAGAGGTGCCAGGAGCGCGCCAACGCGGCCGGCCTGGGCGGCACCTGGGACGCCTGGATCAGCGCCGCCGGCAGCAGCCCGGCGCTGCGCTTCGTCAGGTCGACGACCCGTTACGCGCGCCTGGACGGCAAGGAGATCGCGCAGAGCTGGGAGGACCTGACGGACGGCACCCTCGACGCGCCGATCAACGTCAACGAGTTGGGCGCGGTCGTGGCGCAGGGCGAGGCGTGGACCGGCACCGCCGCGAACGGGAGCGCCCTCGGGGACACCTGCCTGAATTGGGCCACCAATTCGTCCTCGTACTACGCCTACGAGGGCCGCAACGACGCCACCGACATGAACTGGTCCGCGCGCTCGCTCGCGTTCTCGTCCCAGTGTCACGTGACGCAGCGGCTCTACTGCTTCGAGCAATGACCGCGCGCGCTCGCATCACCCTTTTGGAGATTTCACCGCCATGACCATGAAGATCCGACCCATTCATCCCCTGCGCGCGGGCCTGCTCGCGGCCGGCCTGCAGCTCGCCGCCCCCGGCTGCGACGGCGCCCTCGACGTCGGCGTCGACATCAACGTCTCCACCGCCGGCGGCGGCGCCTGCGGCGACGATCACCTCGACCCCGGCGAGCAATGCGACGACGGCGAGGCCAACGGCCCCGGCCAGGCGTGCCTCGCCGACTGCCAGCTCAACGTCTGCGGCGACGGCGACGTCGGCCCCGGCGAGGCCTGCGACGACGGCGAAGACAACGGCCCCGCCGCCCCCTGCACCGCTCAATGTCAGCCCGCCGCCTGCGGCGACGGCTTCGTCGGCCCCGGCGAGGCCTGCGACGACGGCAACGCGCTCGACACCGACCTCTGCACCTCCGCCTGTGTCCCCGCCGCCTGCGGCGACGGCCATCATCAACCCGCCGCCGGCGAACAATGCGACGACGGCCCCGCCAACGCCGCAAGCGCGGCCTGTCGCGTCAATTGCATGACCAACGTCTGCGGCGACGGCGACATCGGCCCGGGCGAATCATGCGACAACGGCCCGAGCAACGGCGACAACGCCGCCTGCAAGCTCGACTGCACCCTGAGCGTGTGCGGCGACGGCCTCGTCGGCCCGATGGAGGGCTGCGACGACGGTAACGCGGTCGACCTCGACGAATGCAGCAACACCTGCGTCGCGGCCACCTGCGGCGACGGCGTCGTCCAGGCCACCGAGGCGTGCGACGACGGCAACGCCAGCGACACCGACCTGTGCACCACCGCCTGCACCGCCGCGGCCTGCGGCGACGGCCACGTCCAACCCGGCGAGGCCTGCGACGAGGGCCTCGCCAACAGCGACGGCGGCGACTGCACCCTCGCGTGCGCCCTCGCGACGTGCGGCGACGGCCTGGTCCACGATCAGGGCGGAGCCGGCGAGCAGTGCGACGAGGGCCCCGCCAACGGCCCCGGTCAAGCCTGCCTCGCCGATTGCACCCTCAACGTCTGCGGCGACTCGGACCTCGGCCCCGGCGAGGCCTGCGACGACGGCAACCTCGCCCCCGGCGACGGCTGCAGCCCGCTGTGCGCGCTCGAGGAGTGCGGCAACGGGATCGTCGATCCGGGCGAGCCGTGCGACGACGGCGCGGACGGCGATCAGAACGACGCCTGCACCGACGAATGCACCGTGCCGGCGTGCGGCGACGGCTTCGTCCAGGCCAGCCTCGGCGAGCAGTGCGACGCCGGCGCGGGCAACAGCGACGCCGGCGCGTGCACCCTGAGCTGCAAGCACGCGGTGTGCGGCGACGGCCACGTGTGGCTCGAGGAAGAGCAGTGCGACGCCGGCGCGGGCAACGGCAACGACAAGCCCTGCAAGCTCGATTGCACCGGCGCCGTCTGCGGCGACGGCGTCGTCGGCCCCGGCGAGGCCTGCGACGACGCCGACGACGACGACGACGACGAGTGCACCAGCGCGTGCAAGGTCATGACCTGCGGCGACGGCGAGGTGCAGGTCGGCGAGGAGTGCGACGACGGCCCCGCCAACGACAACGCCGGCGCCTGCACCCTCACGTGCCTGGTCGCCAGCTGCGGCGACGGCTTCGTCCAGGCCGGCGAGACCTGCGACGACGGCGACGACGACGACACCGACGCCTGCAGGAACAGCTGCCAGGTGGCCGCCTGCGGCGACGGTGTGCTGTGGGCCGGCCACGAGCAGTGCGACGACGGCAACACGGTCTCCGGCGACGGCTGCAACGCCAACTGCACCCGGCCCAAGCGCGTGTTCGTCACCGCCATCACCTACGACGGCAACCTCGGCGGGTTTGCCGGCGCGAAGACCAAGTGCCAGGCCCGGGCCGACGCGGCCGGGCTCGGCGGCACCTGGGACGCGTGGATCAGCACCTCGAGCAGCCCCCTGACGCGCTTCATCCAATCCCCCACCGGCTACGCGCGCCTCGACGACGTCATCGTCGCCGAGAGCTGGGCCGACCTGGTCGACGGCACCCTC
>NZ_JAIRAU010000043.1 GCF_020073745.1 Nannocystis pusilla | reverse complement strand
CGACGGCATCTTCAACCTGATCGACCTCGCTTCGACCAATGGCATCCACGTCAACGGGGTCCGGGTCGACCTGACGATCCTCCGCGGACAGGACCGCATCGAGGTCGGCCCGGTGGCCCGCCTGTGCTTCACCTTCGACGCCGACCCCCTCGAGGAGACGACCCTCCCGCCGCTCGACCTCAGCCCGCGCCAGCTCGAGGTGGCCAAGCTCGTGTGTCAGGGGCTGACGAATGCCGAGATCGCGGCGACCCTCGGGATCAGCGCGCGGACGGTGACCAGCCACCTCGACCACATCTACACGCGCCTCGACATCGGCTCGCGCTCGGCCCTGGCGACGGCGCTGGCCAAGCGCGGGCTGGCGTGACGCCCGCTACGCAATTCGAGCCGATACGGCGCGCGCGCCTACGTAGGTCGGGCGACGGCGGCGGCCCGGCTCGGCGGCATCATCCGGCGCATGCAAAGAACCTCGCGCGCATGGAAGCAAGAATGGTCGTTGGTGGTGGCCGCGGCGCTGGCAAGCTCGAGCCTGGGGGCGCTGTCCGGATGTGCCCCGGGCGAGTGCAAGGAGGCGAAGCCGCTGATCGCCGAGGTCCGGACGGCGCTCGACAAGCTCGACACCAGGAGCGCCCTGCCGGGCGCGGAAAAGCTGCACGCGGCGCTCACGTCCACCACCGCGTCCGAGCTGAAGATCTTGCGCGTTCACACGCAGGAGCTGGTACAGACGATCAAGCGGGCGCAGAAGGCTCCGACGAGCGAGGCAGGCGTGGCCGAGCGCGACCGATCCGCCGACGCTCTCGGCGTCGCCGTCAAGGACTGGCAGGGCCAGGCCGCAATCGTCGACGCACAGCTCTGTAATTAGTCGCCGCGCCGCGCGGTGAACCCTCGAGAACGGGGCGGACGGGGTCGACCTCGTGCGCGTCGAATGGTGATTCAATGCTCTGAATCGAGACTCCAGTAAATCATGGCTGTCTCGCGGTTTCCGTTGTCGCCGTCCGGATCGTGTGTTACACGCGTCAAGTGGGTTTTTTCGACTTTCGTTGCCCGATCACCGGGCTCTCGTTGCGGGGCTCGAACGCCGTGCACATCGCCCTCGTGGCGGTGACGCCGGAGCGCTGGGCCCCGCTCTCGCTGCCGATCCGCGGCAGTTACGATCGCCTCGGATCGATCGACTTCATCACCCCCGACGGGTTGACCGCGCAGTTCGTGATCGGCTTCGCGCGAATGGTGAAGGCCGGTCGCGTCCTGGCGCCGAACGCCTCCACCGAACTCGCCGTGTTCGCCCGCGGGCCCGGGCTCGAGGCGCTGCTGAAACTGTTCGCCCGCGTCAACACGGACAGCATCTGGGCGCCGTCGCCGTTCACGCTCGACGGTCGACAGATGCGGCAGATGCTGATCCACGCCGACGCGTTCGAGGCGCTCGCGCCGGAGGTCCCGACCCGCGCGCCCGAATACGAAGTGCTCGAGCAGCAACTCCACGCCGCCCCGATCGACCCGCTGGCGCGCGAGATGTTCGAGGACGTGATCGTCGGCGACGACGCGCTGCGCTTGCGGGCCAGCGCCGCGCTGACCCGCGTCGCCGCGCTCGATGCCTGGCTCACGGCCCACGCGCGCACCTGGGCGCCCGGGAACGAGACCGGCCAGTACTACACCTCGATCGACCTCGAGTTCGCCCTCGCGGCCCGACGCGACCTGGCTGCCGACCCTGCCCTCGTGCGGGTGATCGACGGCGTCATCGCCGAGCGTGAGCACGAGGCCGAGGAGGACCGCCGCCAGCAGGCGTGGGAGGACCGCGTCTTCGGCCGCTCCTGACGAGGTGCTGCCAGCCGCGGTCGCACCGCCCGTCGTCGAGTCGTCCCGCGGCCCGCTCGACGAGGGCATTCACGACGAATCGACCAGGCGCCGCACAGCCCGAGCTGCTCGCCGCGCTCGCCGGTCTGACCGCAGCGAGGCATGGTTGAATATACGCAGCGTACCGCAGAGACGGAGCACGAGCTCGCGGGAGACGGGAGCCGTCGACCGCCGCTCGCCTTGAGCGGGACCAGGACGTCGCCGGGGGTGATCGCGCCGACCACCGAGACGCTGTCGCCGTTCGGCTCGCCTTCTTCGTTGAGCTCGGGGAACTCGAAGTCGTCGACCGCGGGGGAGTTGGTGTCGCTGCAGTTGCAGCCGAGGCTCGTGGTGCGGAAGCTCTGGTCCGGGTCGGTCTCCTCGGTGGTGCAGCCGATGGCGAGGAGCGAGAGGGACAACGCAAGGAGGGGGAAGATCGAGTGCGACATGATTGGACCTTTTGGCGTAGGAGCGGCGCGGGCCGCCGATGCCCCCGGTTCGGCAAGCTGCGGGCCTCGCAATAAACGCAATAATATCAACGCTCCGGCCCCGCGGGACGCCCGTCTTTGCGGGGCCGTCCCCTGCGGCGACCCCTGCGACGACCCCGGCGCACGGCGCCCTCGACCCCGTCCCCGGGGTCCACGATCGCGCCGACGCGGCGCTTCGCCGGGCCGAAGTGTTGGAAGAGGCGATGTCGGGGCGGCGCCGCGGGTCGTACGAGGGCGGGTGAGACGCGGCTCGAGAAATTTCGCCGGCTAGCGAATTGAAACGGCCTGGGCCTCGACATCACCACGGAGAGACCGGTCATGAACATTCCGTGCGCGCTCCGTCCCGTCATCACGCTCCTGCTCCTCGTTGCCCTGACACCCGCCTGCAGCGAGGACCCGCCGGCCGACGCGTCCAGCGGCGATACCTCCGACACGCCCGGCGCTACCGCCGACACCTCCGACACGATCGACGAGCCACCGACCACCGGTCCCGACTCCGACGGCGAGAGCACGAGCACCACGAGCCCTACGGGCCCGGACGTCACGGGTACGAGCGACCCGAGCGGCTCCTCGAGCGGTGACGACACGACCGGGTCCGGCACCGGTGGAGGCGAACCCGGCGTGCTTGGCAGCACGCAGGACGGCTGCTCCCCGAGCGGGGAGCGGTCGCCCTCGCTTCCGCACGAGGCCGGCTATCTGACGGCCACCGTGCTCACGCCGGACACGTACCCGTTCGCGGTCTCGCGCGTGCAGTACACGCTCCGTCGTAACCTGGACGTCGGCTGCGTAAACACGTACGCCCATCGCCTGGAGATCTACGTGACCGAAGGCGGCAAACCGCCCGCGATGCCCTCGACCGAGGCCTCCACGTTCATGACGATCGCCGTCGAGGAGAGCCTCGAGGACGTCAACCGCCGCGTCCTCGAACCCGAGCTCGACCCGCCGATCGTGCTCACGGACGGCCAGTCGCTGGTGGTCGCCGTCTCCCTCGAGGCCGATCTCGACGCCGGCATGGCGCTGTGCCTCGAAATATGCGTGGGCGACCCCGACCCGGGGGTCGACTTCTGGGGCGGCGCCCCCGCCGAGCCCTACAACTGGGACGACCTGGTGGCTGATTACGGCTTCTCGGCCAATCAAAATATCGCCGCGTTCGGCACGGCCCTGTGACCCGGCTCCCGCTGCGGCGCGCCGGCACCACGCGCGAGCGCCAGGACGCGCCTGCGACCTGTCGAGAGGCCGCAGGCGGAGGTCACGAGCGAGCGGGAACGTCGAGGTACGTCACCCGGCGATCAGGCACTTGCCGCTGCTGGTCCCGGTATTGTTGTCGGTGCGGCACTCCTGCCATTCGGGGTGCGGCACCATCGTGTCGTCGACGACCGCGTAGATGGCGACGACGCCGTTCTTGACGTCCTCGGGGGCGTCGTTGAAGGGGAGCGTGAGGGTCTCGGACTCGAGCGGGTAGAGGGCCTTCGAGGTGACGAGCTCACCGACCTTGGTGCCGCTGCCAGGTTCGCCGGTATAAAAGCCGACGACGACGCCGGCGGGGAGGGCGGCCTCGCCGATGTTGCGGACGGTGGCGGCGAGCGAGTAGTCCTCGTCCTCGCACAGCGGGGCGATGGCGACGATCGCGTCGGGGGCGCCGAATTCGCTCCCGGGCTGCTTGTTCTGGCGGAAATTATTGAAGCCCGGGACGGTCCAGTTGGGCTCCTCCCCGGCGGGGATCGTGCCGTCCTCGTTGACGTTGGTGATATGATAGGTGTGCTGATTCCAGACGCGGCGGGTGCGGACCCACTTGCCGCCGGCGGTGCCGAACACGCGCACGCCGGACTGGCCGTTGACGTTGTCCTCGACGCACGTGATGTTCGGGTCGTTCTTGCCGTAGGCGTTGGAGACGACGACGATGTCGGCCTGCCCGTCGTTGTCGACGTCGGCGACCACCGGGTACTCCGACAGCGTCCCGCTGCTGCGCGGGATCTGCAGCAGCACCTCGCCCGCGCCGCCGAAGATGAACATCGTCTGCTCGTCGGCGTACATCGCCTCGGCGACGCCGTCGCCGAGGAAGTCGAACGCGGTCCCGGCCGCGATCCCGCTGAAGTCGCTGACCGGCGCCTTCCACAGGATCGTCGGCCCTTGCGGCCGGTAGACCGTGTAGTTGTTGGCCGAGCTGACGGCGAACTCGGACTCGCCGTCGCCGTCGAAGTCGTGCACCGTCGACGGCCGCAGCCAGTTGGTGTTGAACGGCGGGTCCCCGGTGGGCTGCTGGTCCTGGAAGATGATCGAGCCGTCGTGATTGAGCAGCGACAGGCCGTTCATGTTGGTCACGAGGACCTCCGGCAGGCCGTCGCCGTCGAGGTCGGCGATCGACGGGTACCCCGGGGCCACCGCGCTGACGAACAGCGCCTCGCCGGTGTGCTGGAACGCCGCGTGACCGAGCACGATCTCGAGGTCGCCGTCGCCGTCGAGGTCGGCCAGCGCCGACGACGACCAGTTGCCGGCCGGCTGGTTCAGCGTGACGAGCAGGACGCCGTTGTGGTCGAACAGGCGGTTGCCGGCGAGGATCTCGACGTCGCCGTCGTTGTCGACGTCGCCGAGGGCGATCGAGCCGGAGTAGACCTCGGGCCAGCCGCTCGCGCTGGTCCACTTGTGCGCCCCGTCGTGCTCGAACGCGATCGGGTTGCCGCCCACCACCGAGGTCACGATCTCCGGCAGGCCGTCGCCATCGATGTCGCCGATCGCCGGCGTGACGGTGTGATCGACGGAGGTGGCGAACACGGCGTGCTGCGCACCGGTCGCGCCGTCGAGGACGTAGACGCGGCCGGTCTGGCCCACGCTGCCGGAGTACGGTGAGGCGACGACGACGATGTCCGGCGTGTCGCACAGGTCGATCACGCCGTCGGCGTTGTCGTCGGTCACGTTGGCGACCAGCGGCGTGACGATGCTGTAGGCGTCGCCGTTCGGCCCGGTCCACGTCCACTGCAGCTCGGGGTCGAAGCTGTCCGGCGGCGCCTCCTGGTCGCACTCGCCGACCGCGTCCATGTCGTCCTGCACCTTGCACACGTCGATCGGCTCGCCGGTCGTGGCGTCGGTGGTCGTCCCCGGCCCCGTCGCCCCCGGCCCCGTCGTCCCGGTCGTCGTCGTGCTCGGCGCCGTCGTCGACGTGCTCGTCGGCACCACCGGGTCCTCGGTGGTCGTCCCCTCGCTCGTCGTCGGGCTCGTCGTCGTCGTCGTGCTCGTGCCCGTAGCCTCGGTCGTGGGCGTGGTCGCCGTCGTCGGCATCGTGGTCGCCGAGTCCGACGCCCCTGCTGTGGCGCGAGTGTCGTCTCCGCAGGCGAGAGGAGCGAGCGCGAAGACTGCGACGAGTCGGCGTTTCATGACGCGAGACGCTAGCACGCCCCTCCTCGCGCTCGCGCTCGGCGTTGCAGGCGAGCGCCTTCGCGTGGCGAGGACCACCGCGCATCCGCGGCTCCCCGATCACGCAATCGCTCGTGGATCTCTCCACCTGTCGCGCGTGCCATGATTCGTGGATCGACGGCACCGCGCGCGATCGATCCCCGCACGCGCGCGTCGCGAGGTGCTCGCGGTGTCACGATCGCGCCCAGCGCCGCGTCACCGCACAGCGCGCTCCGCGAGCCGGGAAGCTCGCCGATCCGCGCCGGCCGCGGTTGCGAGGCGCGCGCCGGCGCCGCCCGCAAAGGCACGCTTGCGACGCGCTCCGCAGGACGGTTTCATGCGAGCAGCCCATGACATCCGCTGCGCGACGCTGCTTGGTGCTCCCCCTGCTCGTCCTCGCCTGCGCCAGCGGGGAGGATCCGTCGGTCTCCGGCTTCGGCCCGGGGACGGCGCCGCCGGCGACGATGGCCTCGGCGCCGGGCGACTCGACCGGCGCGCCGACGACCAGCGGCACCAGCGAGGGCACGTCCGAGACCGGGTCCGACACCGACGCCGGCGGTACCGAGCCGGCGACCACGACCTCGACTCAGATGACCGAAGGGACAGGTTCGATGTGTCTCCCGGGCACGCTGTTCTGTCCGTGCGACGTCGGCGACACCTGCAACGCCGGCATGTCCTGCATCGACGGTCAGTGCCTGCCGCACGACTGCGGCAACGGGATCGTCGAGGCGACCGAGGAGTGTGACGACGGCAACGACGTGCTGACCGACGCCTGCATCCCCGGCTGCAAGGCGGCCAGGTGCGGCGACGGGGCGCTGCACGACGGCGTCGAGGAGTGCGACCTCGGGCCCGCCAACCTCGACACCGGCGCGTGCAAGACCGACTGCAAGCTCGCGGTGTGCGGCGACGGCTTCATCGGCCCCGGCGAGACCTGCGACGACGGCAACATGGCCGACGACGACGCCTGCACCAACGCCTGCGCCCCGGCCGGCTGCGGCGACGCCATCGTCCAGCCCGGCGAGGAGTGCGACGACGGCAACGCCGACAGCAGCGACGCCTGCCTCGCCTCCTGCAAGGCCGCCAAGTGCGGCGACGCCACCGTCCAGGCCGGCGTCGAGGAGTGCGACGACGGCAACGGCGGCGACAACGACGCCTGCCTCAACAACTGCAAGGCCGCCAAGTGCGGCGACGGCGTGTTGTGGGCCGGCGTCGAGGAGTGTGACGACGCCAACGCCAACGACAACGACGGCTGCAACAACAGTTGCAAGAAGGTCGCCCAGTTGGTCGGCAGCTACAACGTCCACGACGGCCCGAACTGGGGCGCCAACCCGCCGACCTACACCTGCAAGGAGGCCTGCGCCCTGATCTTCGGCGGCGCCGCGGGCCAGTACACCTGCTCGATCAACCCAGCCGCCCCCACCGGCCAGGCCTTCATGAGCGGCTACGCCGACTCGCAGTTCTGCTACGCCCCCAACAGCGACAACTTCAAGCTCAACAGCTTCTACAACTGCGGCCTGTTCGGCTGCTCCTACTCCGCCTACGTGTACGACAACTGCTGGCAGGGCACGAGCGTCAACTACTGCTGGAAGCTGTGACGCGGCGCCGCCGGCGACACCCGCGAGCGCTCACGGCACGTAATTGATCGTCAGCGAGGTCGCGAAGTCGCCGAACGCGTGCTCCCAGATCGCCATCGTCAGCGCCGGACCGACCGCCTTGAACACGTAGACCTCGCCGCCGTACTCGGTGAGCGCGGCCAGCAGGCGGTAGCCGGGGTCGTTGTAGCGCTCCGTCGAATCCGGCGCGACCGGGGCGACGTAGGTCCCGGCCATGTCGACGATGTCGATCTTCAGCGGCCCGCGGACCATCTCCTGCACCCGCACCGCGTCGTCGGCGAGCGGCGCTCCGGAGGCCGTGGTGAACTGCTGGCGCCACTGACGGATCTGCGCATTCGGCTCGAGCTCCGGCGACGCCGAGCGGACGATCTCCAGGCGCGCCTCGCCGCCCGGCCCGGGCAGCACGAAGCTCGGCCGCTCGTCGGGCGGCAGGGCCGGCCCCGCGGTCCATTCGACCGGCACGCGGAATTGCAGCCGGTCGAGCGCCTCGACCCGCGTGCGCCCGCTGATCTTCGCCTCGGACGGATTGATGGCGGGACGGGGGACCCGCGGATTCATGCCCGGCGGCGGCGACGTGGTCGGCGGAAACGGGTCCTTGTACGACGAGGCCTTGGTGTCGATCGCCGCGACCAGCGCGTACGGATCGACCTTCTTCTCGTCCTTCGTCTCTCCCGCCACCTCCGGCTGACGCTGGCAGGCCGAGATCAGCGCCGAGCCGGCGACGAACACCACGAGTGCGCGGGACATCACGGTCGATGCATAGCAAACGACCGCCGGCCGACAACCAGACGCGACCGCTCGCAGCCGGCGCGCGGGCGGCGGTTGCCGGCCCCGCCGCCTGTGATAATGCGAGTGGCAGATGTTGTGGATCGGCACCTCCGGCTGGCAATACCGCGACTGGCGCGGCCGCTTCTATCCGGGCGAGCTGCCGCAGGCGCGCTGGCTGGCGCACTACGCCGCGGCCTTCCGCACGGTCGAGCTCAACAACAGCTTCTACCGCCTGCCCGCCGGCGACACCTTCGCCGGCTGGAACCACGACACCCCCGAGGACTTCGTGATCGCCGTCAAGGCCAGCCGCTTCCTGTCGCACATGAAGCGCCTCGCCGACCCGGAGGAGCCCGTCGCCCGGCTCCTCGCGCATGCGCGCCGGCTCGACGACAAGCTGGGACCGGTATTGCTGCAGCTGCCGGCGACGATGGCGCGAGCCCCCGAACGCCTGGCGCATCTCCTCGACGTGTGGCCCGCCGCGCCCCGCCTGGCGATCGAGTTCCGCCACGCCTCGTGGTTCACCCGCGACACCTTCGCCGCGCTGAAGCGCCGCGACGTCGCGCTCTGCCTCACCGACGTCGACGGCCGCCCGCAGGGCCCGCTCGAGCGCACCGCCGACTGGGGCTACGTACGCCTGCACCGCGGCACCGCCGCGCCGCGCCCGTGTTACGGCGACACCGCGCTGGCCTCGTGGCTCGCGCGGATCTCCCGGCTGTACAGCGACCGCCGCGACGTCTTCGTCTACTTCAACAATGACCCGGGGGCGTGCGCCGTCGCCAACGCGGCTCGCTTCGCTCACCTCGCCGACGCGGCCGGCCGGGCGCGCACCCGGACCCCGGCGCCGCGCGCCGTCCGACCCGGCTAGTACACCCGGCCCGAAGTTCTCCAGGGGTTGCTAGGCCCTCTCAGAGAGGGTCCAGCCGAAGTTACCGAGGAGCAGCTCGAGCAGCTCGTCGCGGGAGGCGCGGAAGGGGGTTGGTTCCCAGCGCCCGGTGTGGGTAGCCATCTCGAGTTGCCACAAGTTGGCAGCGAGGCGGCGCAGGCGCGCGTGCAGGACCGGATCGTCGGCGGGGCCGGACTCGAGGGTGATGAGAGGGGCGCGATGCCGGACGCGGATGTGTGCGAGGCCCTGGTATTGGCGCAGGAACTGCTCGACAGCGCGAGCATCATCGTCCGTTTTCGCAGCGGTGTTGCGGCTGGTGCGTGGGCGGCTCATGCGGCGTGATGCCGCTGAGTTTGGACGAAGTGGCCACGAAAGGTCCAGTTGAACGGGTGGGCTTCGTCGCGGTTCCAGCGGCGGATGAAGGCCATCACGGCGCGGGGCAAGGCACCGGCGCAGGGAAAGTCGGCGCAGCGAAGGACACGGCGCTGCAGCAGCGAGAACCAGATCTCTATCTGGTTGATCCACGAGGCGTGAATCGGCGTGTACACGAAGTGGAAGCGGTCGCCGTGGCGCTGGTTGAAGCGGACCCAACGGTTGTCCGAGCCGTCATAGTGGATGTTGAGGTTGTCCCAGACGATGTAGACCTGGCCGGTGGGATAGTTGCGGGCGAGGGCTTCCATGAAGCCCACGAGATCCTCGGCCCGCCGCTGCGGCTTGCACTCACCCAGAACCCGGCCGGTGCGGACGTCGAAGGCTGCGATCAGCGACGACGTGCCGCGGCGGACGTATTCGAACTCGAAACGGCCCGCGCGACCGGGTGCGGGGAGCTTGCTGGGGAATCTCCGTCCGAGCGCCTGCATGCCGGTCTTCTCGTCCACGCAGAGCACGTGAGCTCCGTCGGGAGGATGATGGTAGAGGTCGCAGATGCGCTGAACTTTGCGGCAGAAGTCGGGATCGGGGCTGTGTAGCCAGAGCCTCATCTTGTGCGGCCGGAAGTCCTCGTTGCGGAGGATTCGCCCCACCTCAGATACGCTGAGGCCAATACCTGTCTCATGAAGCAGGCGCCTCGCCAACGTCGCGTACGTCCACGTCGTACGCGTCTGCAGGCCGTGGTTGGCAGGCTTGTCACAGGCGAGCTTGATGAGCTCGCAGCGTGCCGCCGGCGATATCCGAGCAGGTCGCCCACTTCGAGGGCGATCCTCGAGCGTCACGACCCGCCCATCACGCGCGAACCGCCCACGCCACACTCTCACCGTATCCACGTGGCAACCCAAGCTGCGCGCAATATCCTGGTTTGAGTGCCCCTCGGCGGCGAGCAGCACGAGCTTCGCCCGAAGGACGAGGCGTGCCTCGGCGCGCCCACTCCGAGCGAGCACCTTCAACTCCTCACGGACCGAAGGCGCCACACGAAGCCGTTGCGCTCGCGGGCCTGACACATCGACGAGATCGTTTTCGCGCCTCGTCTATTCCGCCGCCTGTATCGCCTTCGCGATGGATCCAGTTAGATCCAGGACGGAGCAGCTCGCAGGAACCCATGGAGAACTTCGGGTCGGCTGTACTAGCGCCCGTGAAACGCCGTGGAACGCGCGCCTGACGAGCCGCTCGCGGCCGGGCGGCTCCGCGGCTACGATGTCGTCTCGCGCGGTCGCCTTTCGTAGCCATCTGCCTTCAGGGACATGTGACATGAGCCAGGTCCGGATCATCGACGACAGCGACGGCGCGATCGTCGAGTATGCCTCCGAGTTCCTCGCCGCGGGCGACCGCTCTGCCCTGCTCGCCGAGCTGACGCAGGCGCGCGACCGCTTCGACCGCGACCGCGTGCTCATGTACGGCAAGACGATCGACGCACCGCGCATGGTCTGCGCATTCGGCGACGACGGCCTGCATTACCGCTACGCCGGCGTCGACCGGACCACGCACCCGTGGCCGCCGCACCTGCGGGGCGCTCGCGACCGGATCGCCGCGGTCTGCGGCCACCCGTTCAACTACGCCCTCGTCAACCTCTATCAGACCGGCGACGACTACATCGGCTGGCACGCCGACAAGGTCAGCGACCTCGTGCCCGGCTCGAGCATCGCCAGCCTCAGCCTCGGCGCGGCGCGCCCGTTCCAGCTGCGACACAAGAGCAGCGGCGCCGCCCACGAGGTGATGCTCGCGTCCGGCAGCCTCCTTGTCATGCGCGGCACCTGCCAGCAATTCTATAAACACTCGCTGCCGCGCCGGCGCGGCGTCACCGAGCCGCGCTTCAACATCACCTTCCGCCACGTGCGCAGCGACGGCTGAGGGCGCGGCGATTTTCGGCGCACGCGCGGCCTCTCACCGCCACACGAGCGCGTGCCGCCGGCCTCGTCGAGGCGCGCCGCGATCGCGGCTACGTGCCGGTCGGCGCCAGGCGCAGCAGCCTCGCGTCCTCGCCGTCGGTGAGCACGTACACCAGCCCGTCGGGTCCCTGCGCGACGTCGCGGATTCGCCGGCCGAGGTCGGTCAGGAGCCGCTCCTCGCCGACCACCCGGCCGTCCTCGATGTCGAGGCGATTGAGGTGCTCGAGCACCAGCGCGCCGACGAACAGGTCGCCCTGCCACGCGGGGAACGCGTCACCGGTGTAGAACAGCGCCCCGCTCGGCGCGATCGACGGCACCCAGTAATAGAGCGGCTCGACGATCCCGGGCGCGCTCGATTCGCCGCTGCCGACCGGCGTCCCCTCGTAATTGACCCCGTAGCTGACGCGCGGCCAGCCGTAGTTCTTGCCCGCCTCGGGGAGGTTGACCTCGTCGCCGCCCTTCGGCCCGTGCTCGACGATCCACAACGCCTTGGTGTCCGGATGGAGCGCCGCCGACTGGATGTTGCGATGTCCGTAGGACCAGATCTCCGGCAGCGCGTCCGCCTGGCCGACGAACGGGTTGTCGGCCGGGGCCGAGCCGTCGGGGTTGATCCGCACCACCTTGCCGAGGTGATTGTCGAGCGTCTGCGCCATCTCGCGGGTCTCCTCGGTGAAGCGCTCGCCCAGCCCGACGAACAGCGGCCCCTCGGCGGTCACGGCGATCCGCGAGCCGAAGTGCTTGGCGTTGGCGAAGGTCGGCAGCTGGCGGAAGATCACCGAGACGTCCTCGAGCCGCGGCGTCCCGTCGAGGCGCAGCGTCGCCGCCGCCACGCTGGTGCCCGAGCCGCCCTCGCGCGGCTCGGCGAACGACAGGTAGATCCGGCTCGAGGTGGCGAAGTCGTGCGCCAGGGCCACGTCGAGCAGCCCGCCCTGGTCCTCCGCCATCACCTCCGGCACGTTCGCCAGCGGCTCCGAGAGCGCGCCGTCGGCCCCGACGATCCGCAGGCGACCTGGCTTTTCGGTCAGCAAGATCCGCCCGTCGGGCAAGAACTCGAGCGCCCACGGGCGGTCGAGGCCGACGACCACCTCCTCGACCCGGAACTCCTCCGTCTCCGCCGGTGTCGGCGCGTCGGTGGGCTCGCTGCGCGAGGCGTGGCAGGCCAGAAGCAGGACCAGGACGACAGGTGTGGCGCGCATCGAAGACCGTCTCGACCGAGCATTTTTTTGAAGAACCGGCGCAGCGGCAAGCGCCAGCCCGTCCCGTCGCTCCCAGCGCCTCCCCGCGCCCGGACCCGGGCCGCGCCCGCCGGCTGCGGCGCATGCGCGTACAGCGGTCCGAATTCGGTCCGATCGCCAGGCCCTCCCAGGCCCCCCGAGCGTGAGCCGCCGGGCCGGGCTCGCGCGACTCCAGCGTTCATGACCACTCCTCTCCACCCGCCACCACGCCGGTTGCTCGGCGCCGTGCTGCTCGCCCTCGGCGCGTGCATTCCCGCCGAGCTCGACCCGATCGACACGGACAGCGCCACCGACCCCGGCGGCACCGTCGATCTCGAAAGCAGCGGCGGCACCGCCGGACAGACCTCGAGCCCGAGCACGAGCGCCGACCCCACCGACGACGGCACCGCCGGCGAGCAGCCGCTGCCGGGCTGCGACGAGCCGGTCCAGAGCTGCGAGATGGACGTGGACCGCGACGGCGTGATGTTCCACTGCGACAACGCCCCCGATCACTTCAACCCTGACCAGTCGGACGTCGACGGCGACGGCTTCGGCGACGTCCTCGACCGGTGCCCGATCTTGCCGGGCGACCACCCCACGGCCGACAGCGACAGGGACGGCATCGGCAACGACTGCGACCTGTGCCCGCGCGCGCCCGCCAATTACAACGACGGCGACCCGAACATCCCGGAAAAGATGAAGGTGCGCAACATCCCGCAGGTCGAGGACAGCGACCACGACGGCATCGGCGACGCCTGCGACAATTGCGTGCGGACCCCCAACTGCCAGGGCTACGGCGACGGCCTCGATCCGTTCGAGCTCGGCGACCCGATCGATCGCGAGGCCATCGATTGTCAGGCCGACGTCGACGGCGACCACGTCGGCGACGCCTGCGCCGGCACCATGTTGCCCGGCGCGGCCGGTCCGGTCGGCATCGGCCCCGACGACGACTTCGATCAGGACGGCCTCACCAACGACGAGGACGCTTGCCCGCGCCAGCCCGTGACCCCGCAGGCGTGCGACGGCGCCGGGGACTGCCCCCTCGGCGCCGGCTGTCGCAATGGCCTGTGCGGCCACGCCGACAGCGACGGGGACGGCATCGGCGACATCTGCGACACCTGCCCGTGGGGCAAGAACCCGGCGCAGATCCAGATGGGCCAGGCGGAGGAGGACGATGAGGACGGCGACTTCGTCGGCGCCGCCTGCGAGACGCACAACACCGCCACGGCCATCCCTGACCCGCGCCCGTTCGGCTTCTACGACCTCAGCGCCAACGGCTACTGCTGCGTCCGCCTCAACCCGGCCGGCACCGTCGTCGACCCGGACGGCAGCACCGTCCCGCTGCCCGCGAAGGTCCTCGCGCGGCCGGGGATCGTCGAGCTGCCCCTCGGCTGCACGCAGGAGGGTCAGCCGCTCGACGGCACCGTCGACCTCGCGACCTTGTGGGCGAGCTTCTGCCTGTTGCCGCAGTGGGACCAGGACTTCGACGGCATCGGCGACGCCGCCGACCTGTGCGTCCACGCCTTCGACCCCGCCAACACCCTCTACGTCGACGACGAAGACGTGGAATGGGAGCACTACGGCAAGTACTGTCGGGGTGACTACAGCCCCGAGCACCTCGACCCGGCGATGATGTGCCTCCCCGGCGCCTGAGCCGCCTCAGGTCCGCCGCGTCACTTCCGACGGAGGCGAAGCAGACCTGGCCTTTAGGCCAGATCGTCCCCGCTCGACAGGCACGTCTGATCTGGCCTTTCAGTCAGGCCAGGCGACGCCCCGGACACCTACTTCGCCGACGGCCGCGCAACGCCATCCCCGGCGCTCCGGTACGGCCGCTCCGAAGTTCTCCTCGCGTTCCACCTGGGTTCACCGGGTGACACTTTGCGACCCTCGCGGTGTTGGATCCGCCATGCCCCACCGAGTCATCTTCTCCACGCTCTCGCTCCTCGTCGCCTGCGGGTCCCAGGACAGCGACAGCACGACCACCAGGGCCGAGGAGCCCAGCGTCGCCGAACTCGCGGCCTGCGACGAGCACGACCTCGAGCTGATCCCCTTCATGGGTCCCGCCTTCGACGACAACGGCGTCCTCCTCGCCCCCCTGCCCGTGCCGCACATCGTCGCCACCACTGCGGGCTGGCACACCCCCGAGAACCGGGACGCCGTCGTCAGTCACAACGCCCCGCCGATGATGGATGTCTTCACCCACGACGGCCTTCTCGGGGCCAGCTTCGCCTACTCCGAGGCTTGCGGAAGCGCCCGGACCATGACCCTCTGGCGCGACGAGGCCGCGCGGAAGAAGTTCGTGTTCGGCGAGGTCCACAGCGCCGCGATCAAGAACGGCCTGAAGTACACCAGTGGGTGGGAGACCACCCACTATACCGAGTCCGCCGCCACCGAGCCTCCGAGCTGGGACGCCCTCAGGGTCCGACTCGCCGACGTCCGCCGCGAGTAAGGCGTGCCTCGACGCGATCGTGGTCGGCGACGTCCCTCGAGAGATGTCCCCGAAGACAGGTCTGCGAGTCGGCCCGCCGCGCATTTCCCGGCAGCGGAGGGCCTGCCTCTTCGGGCACTGCAAAGGGCGGCCCGGCAGCGCGCTGCGCACCTCCGAGCCTGCGCAGACAGGAGTAACGACCGTCGGAGTTTCGATCATCGAAACCGCGGAGGTCCGCCGTGAGGTCGTCGCGACGCCGCCCGATCGGTCGAGGACGGCCCGCCAGCGGCTCCTCCGCCGCGTTAGCGCGGTTCGCGGTGCGCCGGCCCTCTTGCGCGAGCGAGCGAGCGACGGTAAGGACGATGCTGTCATTGTGATGGGCCGACTCCGCCCACCCGGAGCAGCGACCGACCGGTCGCCGCTCTGCGCGTGAGGACATGTCTCTACGCGCACCGTCCCACCTGGCCGCAACCGAAGGTTTTGCCATGACCATTCGCCCGCTCCGCATCCTGACCAGCCTCGCACTCCTCGTCCCCGCCTGTTACGACGCTGACCAGCCCGCCGCCGACGACGGCAGCGCGGGTGCGGACGAAGGCGACGAATCCACCCCCGAGCCGCAGGACGACGGCGACAGCGACAGCGACGGCGAGGACGTGCCCGAGATCGACCCCGGCGCGCAGTTCGGCGGTCTCGACGACGAGTTCCGCGACGCCGCCGACGAGTTCGACGTGCCGATGCCGATCCTCCAGGCGATGAGCTTCGCCGAGACGCAGTGGCAGATGATCGTCGGCGAATCCGAGTTCGACGGCCAGGAGCCGGCGTACGGCATCATGGCGCTGCGCGGCGAGCACCTCGGCCTCGGCGCGGGGCTCCTCGACGCCAGCCTCGACGACGTCAAGAACGACCGCCGCACCAACATCCGCGCCGCCGCCGCGGTGCTGCGCAGCTACGCCGACGACCTCGAGTTCGACCGCGCCGACCTCGGCGCGTGGGCCCCGGCGATCGCCGCGATGACCGACATCACCGTCGAGGACGCGCTCGTCAGCTACATCCACCACGACGTCTACGGCGCGATCCAGGGCGGCATCGCCGTGCAGGATCGGGCGGGCGCCACCGTCGCCGAGCTCAAGTCCGAGGCCCACGTCATCCCCGACTTCACCGCCCCGAGCAACCCGACCCTCGCCCCCGGCCCCGACTACGCCGGCTCGATCTGGCGCCCCTCGCCGAACTACAGCTCGCGGCCCGCGGGCACGGCCGGCCAGGTGAAGATGGTCGTCATCCACAGCTGCGAGGGCAACTACTCCGGCTGCTGGGGCTGGCTCAACAACTCCCAGGCCGGCGTCAGCGCCCACTACGTGGTCAAGGAGGACGGCTCGGAGATCTCCCAGCTCGTCAAGGAGTCGAACAAGGCCTGGCACATCGGCGCGACCTACGACTGCGACCTCAACGGCGGGAAGGAGTGCGGGCTCGAGGGCTACAACTGCAACAACTTCACTGTCGGCATCGAGCACGCCGGCTTCGCCAGCCAGCAGAGCTGGAACTCCAACCTCATCAACCAGTCCGCCAAGCTGACCTGCGACATCACCAAGGGCCACGGCATCACCCGCGACAAGTACCACATCGTCGCGCACGGCAAGCTGCAGCCGTACAACCGCACCGACCCGGGCCCGAACTGGCCGTGGACGACCTACCTCAACAAGATCAACGAGTACTGCGGCCAGGCGCCGGCGCCGAACCCGGACCCCGTCCCGACCGGTGAGATCATCGTCGACAGCAACGCGTCCAACAACGACCCGGCCAAGGCCAAGATCACCGTGTCCGCCAACTGGACCTCGTCGGCCAGCACCCCCGGCTACTACGGCAGCGGCTACTGGTTCGCCAACACCTCGCCGGTGTCCGACGGCGCCGAGTTCTCGTTCTACCTCGCCGCCGACGCCACCAAGACCATCGACGCCTGGTGGACCGCCGGCACCAACCGCTCGGCCGCGGCCCCGTTCGTGGTGTTCGACAGCGCCGGCACCAAGCTCGGCACCGTCAACGCCAACCAGCAGGTCAACGGCAAGAAGTGGAACCAGCTCGGCTCGTTCAAGTTCAAGAAGGGCTGGAACAAGGTCGTCCTGTCCCGCTGGGCCGCCGAGGGCTTCGTCGTCATCGCCGACGCCATCCGCGTCCGCTGATCTGAAGGACATGCCCTGAAGGCCAGGTGCTCCGCGGAGCGCCTGGCCTTTCGCGCTTGTGCGGGCGCCTCAGCCCCTGTCCCTCAGGCCAGGCGCTGTGGCCGCCCCAGCCGCGCCCGCAGCGCCGGCTCCTGCACGACCACGTGGCTGGCGCCCATGACCGCGAACACCCGCTCGCCGCGCCGCACCTGCGCCGTCAGCAGGTCGACCACCCACGCGTCGCGCAGCTCGCTGGTGCGCGCGCTGAGCACGTTGGTGAACGCGGGAGGCCGGGTGAACACCGGGTCGAACCACGCCTGCGGCACCTCCGACCAGTGGCGCAGCGCCGGCAGCAGCCGCGCGCAGGCGGCAGCCAGCTCGTCCGGCGTCGCCGGCCCGGCGATCTCCGTCGCCTCCGAGAAGTAGCGCAGCACCTCGGCGAGCCGCGCCGCGTCCATCGCCGCGCCCGTCCGCTCGCGGTGCTGCGGCACCTGGCGCAGCACGAAGAACAGCTTGATCTGCTCGTCGGCGAAGCCGGACGCCCGCAGCGCGCGCACCTGTTCGCGCAGCGGCGGCTCGATGCTGGCGATCGGCACCGCGTCGCGCCGGGCCAGGAATCGCAGCAGGCCCGACTCGCCGTACTGCGACACCGCCGCCGCGACCGTCGCCTCGGCCGGCGGATCGCCGCCCTCGTTGAACGCCAGCGTCGGCCCGAAGTCGAGCCAGCGCGCCTCGATCTCTGCGACCTGGCGATCGGCCGGGTCGAAGGTGTGCGCCGTCCCGAAGAACAGCAGCGCCCCGCGGCCGCGCGCGAATCGCAACACGTACGGCGTGTCGTGTTCGAGCGCGGCGTACTCCGCGAACGAGAGCAACCGCCCGCGCCGGCAGGCCGCGAGGGCGAGGAGGGCGAGCAAAGAGCGACGGAGGAGGAGCATGCGTCGCCCCGAGCAATCATCGTACCAGCGGTCGCGCCGACGTTTTCGACGCGCGGCCGGGCCCACCGCTGACGAGTTGTCCGCGTAGCACGAACGGCCTGGCCAAAAAGACATTCACGGAAAACCCAGCTCGGCAACGGCCCGCAGTGGGCGGCGTCGCACGAATCGTCGGACTCGCCCGGGCCGCAGGCGAGCACCAGCGCGACGGGGACGAGGCAGCGTCTCACGCCCGCAGCCTGGCATCACCCGCCGCTCCCGACGACGGCGGCGCCCGCAGGACGCCGCCGCCGCTGCGCCGTCGCTCACTTGAACTTCTGCGACGTCTTGGCCTGCTCGAGCGCGATCTCCTTGACCGCGGCGAACGACGTCGAGTTCGACGCGCCGTCGATCGCCTTGATCGCCAGGTCCTGGGCCTGCTTGAGCGCCGAGGCCAGCTGCTTCGACAGCTCGAGGATCTGCTCGTCCTGCTTCTTGCTGGCGGCCTCGAGCTCGTGGATCTTGAGGTCCTGGATCTTCTTCTTGCCCTCGAAGTCCTTCGAGGCCAGGTCCGCCGCGATCTTCGACTGCCGGCGCGCGATCGCCATGCCCTCGGCCTCGGCCTTGGAGGTGGCGGCCTCGAGCTCCTTCGGGTAAGCCACGGCCTTCGCCTTGAGCTCGGCGTACTCCTGCTCGCGGGTGGCGATCGCCAGCTCGCGCTCGTTCCACTGCAGCGTCTTGACCTCCTGCAGCCCGTCGAGCTCGGCCTGCAGCCGCTTCTTCTCCTGCGCCAGCGCGTCGGCGTCGGCCGTGCGCGCGCGCGTGGTCGCGTAGCCGTACTCCTCGGCCTCGCGCGTGCGCGCCAGCTTGCCGGCCGCGTCGGCCTCGGTCACCGCCCGCCCGCGCTCCTCCTGCTGCTTGCGCCAGCCGGCCTTGCGCGCCTCGAGCTCCTCCTCGACCTTGCGCTTGCGGGCCGCGAACGCCTCGTCGGCGGTGCGCTGGGTGTCGAGGTAGCGGCGGACCAGCTCGCGCGTGGTGTCGTCGCCGACCTCGATCGCGTGCAGCACCTTGAGGTGCTCGGTGTAACCGGTGATCTCCGCGCGGAGGCCCTCGAGGCGGCCCGACTCGCGGAGGAGCTGCTGCTGCAGCGCCGACGAGGCGTCGCCGAAGCGGGTGCGGATGCTGTCGAGGTCGCGGGACAGGTCGTCGAAATTCACGGCGGTGTTCTCCTGGGCGGGGGCGGACGGCGCGGCGACGACGGCCTCGGGCGCCGCAGCGGCGGCGCGGGCCGGCTTCGCGCCGCTGCTGTCCTTGAGTTTCTTCAGCTCCTCGGCCAGCTCGTTGTAGGCCTCGAGGATCTCCTGCTTGGTGCTCTTGCTGGTGAACGTCTTCATCGCGCCTCACTTCCTGGCCGAGGTGCCCTCGATCGCCTTCTGCGCCAGGCCCTGCGTCTGGGCCAGGGCCGCGGTCAGCTGCGCGTTGAGCTCGGCGATCTGGGCCCGCTGCTTCTCGATGCGGTCCTCGAGCGCCTTGATCTTGAGCTCGCCGACCTCGAGGTTGGCCGCGTTGTCGCGCGAGGCCAGCTCGGCGTCGACCTTGGCGTCGGCGCTGATCTTGACGATCACCTTCTCGCGCGCCGACTTGCCCGCGTCCTCGATCTCCTTGGCGTAGGCGGCCGTCTTGCCGCGCAGCGCCTCGATCTCGGCCGCCGCCGCCGCCAGAAGCTTCTCGCGGCCGTCCCAGTTCTTGTCGCGCTGCGCCTGCGTCTCCGCCAGCTGCCGCTCGAGCAGCCGCCGCTTCTCCGCGAACTCGTCGGCCACCAGCCGGCGCTGGCGCTCGATCTCGTAGGCGTACGTCTCCTCGTCGGCCTTGCGCTCCTTGGCCCGCGCCGCGTCGGCCTCGGCCTGCACGGTCGCCTTCTCCGCGTCCTCCTTGGCCCACGCCTCCTGCTGGCGGGCGATCTTCTCCTCGAGCTCGCGGACCTCGGCCGCGAACTTGTCCTCGAGCGCCTGCAGCCGCTTGGCGTCGTCCTGGTGCAGGATCTCGAGCGCCTCGGCGGCGATCCGCACGTGCTTCAGGTCCTCGACCCGCGCCGCCTCGGCCGCGATCGCCTTGCGCAGCTCGTCGAGCTTGACCGCCTCCGCCGCCAGCCGGTCGGCCAGGGCCTCGACCGCGGCGCCGAAGCTGACCTGCAGCTCCGCGAGCCCCTTGATGATGGTCTCGCTGGTGTACTGCGCGGCGCGCTCGACCGCCTCGCGCAGCTTGGCCCGCTCGGCCGCCTCGGCCTTCGTCGCGGGCTGTGCGGCCTGCTGCAGGTGCTTCTGCAGCAGCGGCGAGAAGCTCTTCAATACTTCATCTCTTGACTTCGGGACGATCACACTCGACACGTTCGACTCCTGGGCTGCGCACCCACGCGGGCAGCGATTGCGGGACCTTACCAGAGGCCCATCGCCTGGCGGAGATCACGCGAGGGCGGACCTGGTCGCGCTCGCGTTGCAGATGCATCGGTGCGCGTCGCCGCGCCGCCTCTGCGCGCGGATCTGAACGAAACGGCGTTCAGGATCGCCGCGAGTCTGGCCAGTACTCCCACCAATCGCGGTACGGCTGCAGGTCGACCTTGCCGCACAGGACTCGCGTCTCCGACGGCCGCAGCGTCGGCGTGAGCGAGCCGTGCGTCGGCTTCATCCCCGCGGTCGCGTCCTCGAGCTTGGCCCGTGGGAGGTTGATGAACGCCCGCCAGGCCCCCTCGTGGAGCACCACCAGCGAGTAGATCAGATCGTCGACCTCGGGCAGGTTCCGCAGCTGTCGCTCCGGCAGATTGAACTTCGCGCGCAAGGACCCGTCGGCGCCGGCCATCGCGGTCGCCGTCTTCACCTGGACGCGCCACAACGTGCTGTTCTCGTCCTGGACGACGAAGATGTCGCTGCCGACGTCGATCTCCGGGATCGCCACGTTGTACCCGCGCACGACGATATGCGACATGACGGCGAATTGGCCGCCCTTGCCGAGGTACGTCGTGTACTCGCGAGGAGTCATGCGGCGAAAGGTCTGGCGAGTTCGGTCCGCGTCACCGGATCGACGAGCACCACCCCGAGCTGCCGCAACTTCGCCGTCGGGAGTCCGGTGAGGACCAGCGCGATCTGCTTCCACATCTTGCTGTGGACGCGCTCGAAGTCCTCCTCCGATTCGGTCGCCACGTAGACCGACGGCGCGGCGCGCAGGTCCGGATAGGTGGCCTGGATCGCCCGCCGCGAGTCGCCGTCGAGCCCGTACGTCGCGCCCCGGATCGAGCGATTGACCTGGATCTTGATCGGCCCGCGCCGCGGCTTCGGCTGGTCGCTGGGCGTCGCCTTCTTGCGCGCCGCGCTCGCCATCGTGACAAAAACCGTACCGCCGGCCTCGTCGACGGTCAAGTGCGCTATCCTCCGCTGCGACGATGCGGTATCGGCCGCCGAGCATCATACAGCGCCTCAACGCCTTGCAAGCGGAGCACGGCTGGCTGCGTCACGACGACCTCGTCGCGCTGGCGCGCGAGCTCGGCGTGCCGCTGCACCGCATCGAGGGCGTCGCCTCGTTCTATCCGCACTATCGGCGCACGCCGCCCGCCGCGCAGCGCCTCGACGTCTGCCGCGACCTCGCGTGCGCCATGCGTGGCGGCGCCGACAGCCTCGTGCAATTGCGGGCCGGCGCTGCCGCGCACGAGGCCGCCACCGGCGAGCGCGTCGAGGTCTGCGAGGTCTCCTGCCTCGGGCGCTGCGACCAGGCGCCCGCCGTGCTCGTCGGTCACGACCCGTACTCGGGCGCCGCGGCCGCGCTCGCTGCCCTGCGCCGTCCTCCGGCGCACGACGACCACTCCCTCGAGGTCGCAGCCCGCTCCTATCGCGTCGATCCGTACGCGCGCCCCGGCGAGCGTTACGCCACCGTGCGCGCCCTCGCGGCCGGCGGCGTCGCGGCCGCCGAGGCCTTGCTCGCCGAGCTCAAGGAAGCCGGCCTGCGGGGCATGGGCGGCGCCGGCTTCCCCACCGCGCTCAAGTGGCGCACCGTCCGCGACGCCGCCGGCGACGAGAAGTTCGTCGTCTGCAACGCCGACGAGAGCGAGCCCGGCACCTTCAAGGATCGCGAGCTCCTCGCCAGCCTGCCGCACCTCGTGTGGGAGGGCATGATGCTCGGCGCCGTCGTGGTCGGGGCCCGGCGGGCGATCGTCTATCTGCGCCACGAGTACGAGCTCGAGCGTCGCGCCCTCGCGCGCGAGCAGGAGGTCGCCGCGCGGGTCGCCGCCGAGCTCGGCGTCGAGCTCGAGATCTTCGTCTCGCCCGGCGGCTACATCATGGGCGAGGAGACGGCCCTGCTCGAGGCGCTCGAGGACCGGCGCGGCGAGCCGCGCAACAAGCCGCCGTACCCCGGCGTCGCCGGCCTGTTCGGCCAGCCCACCCTGATCAACAACGTCGAGACCCTGACGATGGCGGCGGCGATCGCCGCGCGCGGGGCCGCCTGGTGGAAGGCCCAGGGCGTGCGCGGCTGCGCCGGCCTCAAGTTCGTGTCCGTCAGCGGCGACGTGGTCCGCCCCGGCGTCCACGAGGTCGCCACCGGCACCACGATCGCCGAGCTCGTGGCCCTCGCCGGCGGCGTCCCGGGCGGCGTCGCGGTCCAGGCCGTCATGCCCGGCGGGGCCTCGACCGCGTTCCTCACCGCCGACAAGATGGACACCCCGCTGGACTTCGAGCACCTGCGCCGCGCCGGCTCCTCGCTCGGCTCCGGCGCCGTGGTGGTCGTCGCCGAGGCCCGTGACATGCTCGAGCTCGGCGCCAACGTGACCCGCTTCTTCCGCAACGAGTCGTGCGGCAAGTGCGTGCCGTGCCGCGTCGGCACCGAGAAGGCCGTGGCCCTGCTCGACGAGTGGCTCGCGGGACATGCCCCCGAGGACACCCCCGAGCTGCTGCGCCAGCTCGACCGCACCCTCGGCCAGACCAGCATCTGCGGCCTCGGCCAGGTCGCCCTCCTCCCGGTCGTGTCGATCCTCGACCGCCTGCCGCCCACGCGCCCGCTGCGGAGGTCATGAGCCGCGCACCCCAGCGCCCGGGCCCGGCCCCCTCCCAGGCCGGCGGAGCGGACTATCCCTCGGGACATGTCCGCGAAGGCACCTCGGACGCCGCCCGTCGATCCGGCGCCCCAAGCCCTGCAGGACATGTCTCCGAGGACATCGTGACCGACCCCGCGGGACCTGCGCCCGCGGCCGGCGCCGGCCCTCTGATTAAACCTGCCCTCGGGGACAGCCCCGCCGATCCGCGCATGCGTGGCTTCCAGGCCCGCGCCGACCTGGCCGAGGCGCTCGCGCTGCTGCGCGCCCGCGCCGGCCCCTTGCCGGCCGAGTCGCTGCCGCTCGCCGCCGCCTTCGCCCGCGTGCTCGCCCGCGACGTCCTGGCCCCGATCGACGTCCCCGGCTTCGTCCGCGCCGCGGTCGACGGCTACGCCCTGCGCGGCGAGGACAGCTTCGGCGCGGCCGTCGACGCCCCGCTGGTCCTGCACGTCCGCGGGGACAGCCTGCCCGGCCGCCCCTATCCGGCGCCGCTCGGCCCCGGCGAGGCGGTGCGGATCGCCACCGGCAGCCCGCTGCCGGAGGGCGCCGACGCCGTGCTGCAGGCCGAGCTCGCGCGCGAGGTCGTGCGCGGCGGGCGGCGGCTGGTCGAGCTGCTCGGGTCCGTCCCGCCGCTGCGTCACATCGGACAGGTCGGAGAGGACATGTCGCGCGGGCAATGTGTGCTCGCGGCCGGCCGCCGGCTGCGCCCGCAGGACGTCGGCGCCCTCGCCTCGCTCGGCCTGGCGAGCGTCGACGTGGTCCGCCGCCCGCGCGTCGGCCTGCTCGTCACCGGCGACGAGCTCGTCGCGCCCGGCACGGTCCCGGGTCCGCACCAGATCGTCGACAGCAACTCGCTGGTGCTCGCCGGTCTGGCCGCCCGCGACGGCGCCGAGTCCTTGCCCCCGCTGCGCGCCCGCGACGGCGCCGAGGCCCTGCGCGCCGGCCTCGACGCCCTGCTCGCCGGCCCCGGCGACGTCCTGCTCGTCACCGGCGCCACCAGCGTGGGCCCGGAGGACCTCATGCCGCAGATCCTCCGCGAGCGCGGCACGCTCGACGTCCACGGTCTGGCGGTCCGCCCGGCCAGCCCCACCGGCATCGGCCGCGCGCACGACGGCCGCCCGGTGTTCCTCGTGCCCGGCAACCCGGTCTCGTGCCTGTGCGCCTACGAGCTGGTGATCGGCCCGCTCGTGCGCGCCCTCGCCGGCCTGCCCGACCCCTGGGCCTTCCCCCACCGCAGCGTCGAGCTCGTGCTCGCCCGCAAGATCGCCAGCAAGGTCGGGCGCACCGACTTCGTCCGCGTGCGCCGCCGCGGCCCCGACCAGGTCGAACCGGTCGCCACCAGCGGCGCCAGCAACCTCTCCTCCGCCGTCCTCGCCGACGGCTTCGTCCTCGTCGACGCCGACAGCGAGGGCGCCGCCCCCGGCGAGCGCGTCCGCGTCCACCTCTTCGACCCGCCGTGACCGAGCAGCGTCAATTCCTTCAGGTCGTCGACCCCGACGTCGCGGTCGCCCGCTGGTGGGCCGCCGCGCGACCTGTCCCGTTGGCCAGCGAGGAGCTCGCGCTCGCCGACCTGTGCGGCCGCGTCCTCGCCGAGGCCGTCGCCAGCCCGCGCGACGTCCCCGGCTTCGACCGCAGCAACGTCGACGGCTACGCCGTGCGCGCCGGCGACACCTACGGCGCCGGCGAGCTCGCCCCCGCGCGCCTGCGCCTGCGACCCGAGGTCGTCGTCCCGGGTGTCCCTCCGGACATGACCCTCGGACCAGGCGAAGCCGTCGCCATCGCCACCGGCGGCGCCGTCGTCCGCGGCGCCGACGCCGTCGTCATGGTCGAGGACACCGACGAGGAGAGCGGCATCCTCCTGGTCCGCCGCCCCGTCGTCCCCGGGGCGATGATCGCCGTCGTCGGCGGCGACATCACCCGCGGCGAGGTCGTCCTGCGCCCCGGCGTGCGCCTCGGCCCGCGCGAGACCGCCGTCCTCGCGGCCGTCGGCCGCGCCGCCGCCCGCGTCGTCCGCCGCCCGCGCGTCGGCATCCTCTCCACCGGCGACGAGCTCGTCGCCCCCGGCGGCCGGCTTTTGCCCGGCCAGGTCCACGACTGCAACCAGACCTTCCTCGCCGACAGCGTGCGCGAGCTCGGCGGCGAGCCGCTGGCGCTCGGCGTCGTCGGCGACGATCCGGCCGCGCTCGACCTGGCCCTGCGGACAGCCCTGCACGAGCGCCGCTGCGACGTCCTGCTGCTCAGCGGCGGCACCAGCAAGGGCGCCGGAGATCTCAGCGCCGCCGCCGTCGCCCGCCTGCCCGGGCCCGCGCCGGCCGAGCCGGCCGTGTGCGTCCACGGCGTCGCCCTCAAGCCCGGCAAGCCGCTGTGCCTCGCCGTCACCGCCGTCGGCGAGCAGCGGGTCCCGATCGCCGTCCTGCCCGGCTTCCCCACCTCGGCGCTGTTCACCTTCCACGAGTTCGTCGCCCCGCTGCTGCGCGCCCTCGCCGGCCTGCGCGCCGCCGCGGCCCCGGCGATCGCCGCCACCCTGCCGCACGACCTCGCCAGCGAGCGCGGCCGCCGCGAGTACGCCCTGGTCCAGCTCCTCGCCGGTCCCAAAGAACATGCTCTTGAGAGCATGTCCGTCGAGGAAGGCCCTTTAAAACATGTCCCCGAGGACACGCTCCCGATCGCCCTGCCGACCGGCAAGGGCTCGGGCTCGGTCACCGCGTTCTGCCGGGCCGACGGCTTCATCGCCGTGCCGCGCCAGACCGAGCGCCTGCTCGCCGGCGCGGCGGTCGAGGTGCGGCCGATCGACCGCGACGCCGCCGCCCCCGACCTCGTGATCGCCGGCAGCCACTGCACCGGCCTCGAGCGCCTGGTCGACCGCCTGCACGCGCAGGGCCTGACGGTCCGCCTGCTCGCCCAGGGCAGCCAGGGGGGCCTCGCCGCCGCCGCCCGCGGCCTGTGCGACGTCGCCCCGATCCACCTGCTCGACCCCGACACCGACGAGTACAACCGCGCCTTCGTCCCCGACGGCTGCGACCTCGTACCCGGCTACGGGCGCATGCAGGGCCTCGTCAGCCGCAAGGACGACCCGCGCTTCCCCGACCCCGTCGCCGGCGCGCGCTTCGAGCTGCCCGCGTGCGTGCGCGACCCCGAGGTGTTTTTGGTCAACCGCAACCGCGGCAGCGGCACGCGGCTCTTGCTCGACGCGCTGCTCGGCCCCGGGCCGCGCCCGTCCGGCTACTCGCACGAGGCCCGCTCGCACAGCGGCGTGGCCGCCTGCGTCGCCTCGGGCCGCGCCGACTGGGGCGTAGCGATCGCCAGCGTCGCCGACGCGGTCGGCCTGCGCTTCGCCGCGATCCGCCTCGAGTCGTACGACTTCGTCATCCCCCGCGCCCGCCGCCCCCGCCGGGCCGTCCAGCTGTTCCTCGCCGCCCTCGCCGACCCCGAGGTCCGCGCCGACCTGCGGGCCGCCGGCTTCGTGCTCTGAAAAACCTGCCCCAAGAGACACGTCATGCCGCCCGCGCCGCTCACGCTCCACCACCTGCGCGACCTCGACCTCTCGGCCGCCAGCGGGCTCGTGCGCCGCGGCGGCTGGTCGTTCGTCGTCGCCGACGACGACCTCGAGCTCCACGCCTACCCGGACGTCGGCCCGCCGCGCCGCTTCCCCCTGCGCCCGGGCGCCCTGCCGCGCGACCCGGCCGCGCGCAAGCGCGACAAGCCCGACTTCGAGGCCCTGTGCCCGTGGGACAGCGCCCTGCTCGTGCTCGGCTCCGGCTCGCGGCTGAACCGTCAGACAGGTGCGATCGTCCATGTCGCCGAGGACATGTCTTATGCGACGTGCTCCGAGTTCTCGCTGGCCCCGCTGCACGCCGCGCTCGCCGGCCTCGTCCCCGAGCTCAACCTCGAGGGCGCCGCGGCGTGGGGCGACCACCTCGTGCTGCTGCAGCGCGGCAACGGGGCCGGCAACCGCAGCGCCGTCGTCCGGCTCGACCGCGCCGGCGTGGCCGCGGCCGTGCGGGCGCGCGCCGCGTGGACCGCCGACCTCGTCCGCGACCTCGCCTTCGTCGACCTCGGCGACATCGAGGGCGTGCCGTACAGCGTCACCGACGCCGCCGCGCTGCCCGACGGCGGCCTGCTGCTCACCGCGGCCGCCGAGGACACGCGCGACACCTACGCCGACGGCGCCTGCCTCGGCTCGGCGCTGATCCGCCTCGACCCGCCGCACAGGGTCACGTGGCACCGCGCGCTGCCCGGGCGGCACAAGTTCGAGGGCGTGTGGGCCGAGCCCGACGGCGACGGCGTGCGCGTCGACCTCGTCGCCGACGCCGACGACCCGACCATCCGCGCCCCGCTCTACACCTGCCGCCTCGATCCCCGCAGCGGCGCCGCGCGTTGATCGCTGCGCTCTCGGCTCGCTCGCCGAGAGTCACGCTCGCGTCGATCGGCCCGCGATCGTCAGTCGTCGTCTCGCCCCCGCGTCGAGCGTCCGCATCCGCCGCCGCGCGATCCCCTGGCGTGAAGCCACCCGCGCACGCGCCGGCTCCCTTGCCAACCCCTGCTGCCCCTGTCACCCTCGCCTCCGGCCGCCATGTCGTCCGACGCCACCATCCGTTCCTGCGGCGCCGTCGTCCTCGCGGGCGGTCGTTCGTCCCGCATGGGCGCGCCCAAGGCCCTGCTGCCGTGGCGCGGGCAGCCGTTGCTGCTGCACGTCGTCGACGTCCTGCGCGAGGTGTGCGACCTGCCGATCGTCGTCGTCGCCCAGACCGGGCAGCCGTTGCCGCCGCTGCCGCCCGAGGTCGTGCTGGCCTACGACCCGCCCGAGTTCGACCACGGCGGGCCGCTCGTCGGGCTGTTCGCCGGCCTCGGCGTGCTCGTCGCTCACCGGGCCGAGTTCGCCTATCTCAGCGCCTGCGACACCCCGTTCCTCAGCGCCGACTACGTGCGCCTGCTGGTGCGCCGGCTCGTCGACGAACCTGGCCTCGGGGGCATCTTGCCGTTCGACGCCCCGGCCTCGGGCGACCCTGCCGACCGCCACTTCCCGCACCCGCTCGCCAGCGCCGTGCGCGTCTCGGCCGCGCATGCCGCCGCGGCCGAGGTCCTGGGCAAGCAGGGCAGCCGCCCGCTCTTCATGTTCGACCGCCTCGGCGCCCGCTGGCTCGACTCCGCCGAGCTGCCCGACCGCCGCGTCCTCCGCACCTGCAACACCCCGCAGGAGTACGAGGAGGCGCTCGCCCTCGACCACCAGGGCGGCGACGCGAGTGGGTCGTGATCACCCCGCAGCGCCCGCCTGCCACCACGGCCCGCGGTACGGCGCTCCGCCCCCGACGCGCGTTCGCAACGACCTCTCCGCGGCTGTCTCTTGCGCCAGGTTCTCCTCGCGTACGCGCGCAGGTGAGTCACGCCACGCGTTTGCGCCCGCCGCCTGCGCCTCGTGCGTGGTAACGTCACGCCGGTGAACGACCCTGCGCCCGCGCCCGCCGTCTCGCGCAACCCGCTCCGGCGGATCTACCACTGGGTACTGAGCTGGGCCGACACCCCCTACGGCGTCCCGGCGCTGGTGGCGATCGCGTTCGTCGAGTCGAGCGTGTTCCCGATCCCCCCCGACGTCCTGCTGATCGCGCTGGCGCTGTCCGTGCCCACGCGGGCGTTCCGGTTCGCCCTGTGGTGCACCCTCGGCTCGGTGCTCGGCGGCCTGTTCGGCTACCTCATCGGCTACGCGCTGTGGTCGACCTTCGAGCCCTACATCGTCGGCCCCGTGTTCTCGCGCGAGAGCTTCGAGCTCGTCACCGGCGAGTACCAGAAGCACGGCGAACTCGCCGTCTTCATCGCCGCCTTCACGCCGATCCCCTACAAGGTCTTCACCATCGCCGCCGGCGTCGCCCAGATCAACATCCTCGGCTTCATCCTCGCCAGCATCTTCGGCCGCGGCGGCCGCTTCTTCCTCGTCGCCGCCATCATCCGCCTGGCCGGCCCGCGCGCCAAGCAGCTGATCGACAAGTACTTCGACGTCGTCACCATCGTCACCGGCCTGCTGCTCGCCCTCGGCGTCGTGCTCTACCAGCTGCTCAAGTAGCCCTGTCCCTTCGGACAGGTCCAGAGAGACAGCACGTCCGCGGCCCCCGGCCGGCGGCCGTTCGACAGTGGGATGTCCCGAGGGACATCCCATCTGCGCGTGCCCGGCGACCCGCCCTCACATGACCATGAGGACATGTCCATGCGGACATCCCTCGCCTCGGCGCGACGGCTCGGGCCCCCACGCCCTGGGCGACGGCGCTTGCAAGGGGTCACAGCGCCTGGCACCATCGACGTCTATGTTGAGTATCAAGCGCGCGGCGTCGTGCATCACGCTATTTCTGGCGGCATCCTGCGGCGACGGCGAGGACCCGCTCGCCACCGTGAGCGCGGGCATGGGCCCCGCGGGTGGGCCGGGCGGCGGGCCTTCGGGCGACCCTTCCGGCGATCCCACCGACGGTGGCAACACCTCGGCCGGCACCGACACCGCGGGCGTGGACCGAGGGATCTGCGACACCTACCTCGCCTGCGTCGCCGCGGCCACGCCGGACGCGCTACCGGCCGCCGAGATGAGCTACGGCCCCGACAGCCCGTGCTGGCAGGGCTCGTCCGGGGCCGCGGAGCTGTGCCTCATGGCGTGCGAGCAGAACCTGGCCACCCTCGGCTCGGTGTATCCCGACGTCCCTGCGTGCGGAGGCAGCTCCGCCACCACGAGCGGCGGCCCGGACATCACCACGAGCGGCCCCTGGCAGACCACCGGCGACGATCCGTCCGACCCCTCCGACCCCTCCGCCAGCGCCGGCTCGCTCAGCGAGGCGACCACGGTCGCGCCGCCGTGCGACGATCCCCAGCCGAACGGCGCGCCGTGCTTCAACGAGGGCTGCGCGTGCCTCTCCGGCAAGTGTTACCAGCCGATCGACGCGCCCAGCGTGTGCGGCGAGTGCATCGACGACGACGACTGCCCCGGCGGCGGCTGCTCGGCCCCCGTCGACGGTCAAGGCTCGTTCTGCAACACCGGCGGGCTCGGCCAGGGCTGCGAGACCGACCAGGCCTGCGGTCCCGCGGCCCCGCTGTGCCTCGACGTCTACGAGGACAACCCGATCCCCGGCCTGCCGAAGACCTGCAGCGAGTGCGCCACCGATGCCGACTGTCCGGCGCAGACCCCTTATTGCGCGCCCAGCTTCGGGTCGCGCCTGTTCGCCGGTCACCGCGCGTGCGTGGCCCCGGGCTCGCTCCCGAACGACGCCGGCTGCTCCCTCGCTCCCGGCGGCGGCGCGGCCTGCTCCTCCGGCATCTGCAGCGAGGTGAGCCTCATGGGCGTTTTCCCGCTCGGCCTGTGCGGCGAGTGCACCAGCGACGCCGACTGCGACCCGGGCGCCAGCTGCACCGGCGGCGTGGCGACCCCCGGCGCGATGAAGGGCACGACCTGCCAATAAACCTGTCTCGAAGGCCATCGTATGAATCGATTCATGACATGTCCTTTCAGCCATGTCATGAGCGCGGCCCGGGCACGCGGAGCAGGCCCGACGGAGGGGACGAGCGCTTTCGGACATCTCGGGCCGCGCGGCTAGGCGCCGCGCCCGGCGATGAACACCGCCTCCGGGTCCGCCAGGGTCGCTGGCGCCTCCGGCGCCCGCCCCGGCGCGCAGGTCAGCACGACCAGCTTGAAGAGACATGTCCTCTTGACCCTGTCCCCGAGGACCTGTCCCTGAGGACCTGCCCCCGGGGACCTGCCCTTCACGACTCCTTCGACCGCGCCTTCGCGGCCAGGAACGCGCCGATCCGGGCGCGCAGCGCCGGGTCGGTCCAGGCCGGCAGCAGCGCCTCGCGCTCGGCGCGGCGCTGGGCCGGGTCGACGTCGAGCACCCCGCCGCGGATCGCCCGCTTGGCCGCGCTGTAGGCGTCGGCGGGGTGGCTGGCGAGCTCGGTCAGGCGCTGGCGGGCCACGGCCTCGGCGGCGGCGGCCACCTCGTCGACCAGGCCGACGCGCAGCGCGTCCTGCGGCCCGTACAGGCGGGCACCGAGGATCACCTCGTCGAGGCACTGCGGGTTGACGCGCTTGCGCGCCAGGGCCAGCGCCGGGCCGGGGAAGTGCAGGCCCAGCGCCACCTCGTTGAGCCCGATCTTGAGGCGGGGGTCGTCCGCGCACACGCGGTGGTCGCAGCACATCGCCACCAGGCAGCCGCCGGCGATCGCGTGGCCGCCGACCAGCGCCACCGTCGGGCCCGGGTAGTTGTAGAGCTCGTGGAGCAGGTCCTCGAGGACAGCCAGGAACTCGTCGAGCCCGGCGGCGTCGAGGGTCGCCAGCTCGAAGAAGTTGAGCCCGGCGGAGAACGCGTCGCCCTCGCCGCGAACCAGCACCGGCTGCCCCTCGGCGCGCGCCAGCTGGCCGCGAAGCGACTGCATCAGCGCCGAGCTCAGCGCGTTCTTCCCCGGACCCGACAGGACGACATCGATCATCGCCCTGATTTTACCGCCGTCGAGCCGGCGCTGCTCGGCGGAACAGCGGCATGATCCGGTCCCACGGACTTTGGGCGCCCTCGATCTTCGACGCGATCCCTTCGTCGGCCGCCCGCCCGGCCGCGGCCGTGCGTCGTCCGCGTCGCCGCCGGCCCACAGCTGCCCGCGCTCGTCGGCGTCCATGCGCGTGTGCCGGCGGTTCCACGCCCCGCGTGCTCGTCGACACCTCTCGTCGCGAAGCAGCGGGAGCACGGCTCGGGCGCGGGCTCGCCGTATTGGGCCATGGCCGCGATCGCGGCCTGCACGGGACGGCGAAACCGCGCGACATCCTGTTATCCTCCCGGGCATGCGTCCCGTCCTCTCCCGCCTCGCGGCCCCGCTGACCGTCCTCGCCCTGACCGCGTGTCAGGGCGCCGCGCCGACGGCCGCCGACAAGCCCGCGGCCAAGCCCGCCGACAAGCCCACGGACAAGCCCGCCGACAAGCCCGCGGACGCGCCCGCGACCGAGGCCGCCAGGCCCGATCCCGGCGTCCCGCTGGCCGGCGAGAAGCACTTCAAGTCGCTGAAGCAGCTGACCTTCGGCGGCGAGAACGCGGAGGCCTACTTCTCCTTCGACGAGAAGCGGCTGGTGTTCCAGAGCACCCGCGACGGGGCCGCCTGCGACCAGATCTACACCCTCGACCTGGCCGACAAGACAGCCGAGCGCGTCAGCTCGGGCAAGGGTCGCACGACCTGCGCTTACTTCCTCCCGGGCGACCAGCGGATCCTCTACGCATCCACGCACGCGGCCGCCGACGACTGCCTGCCCGCGCCCGACCGCAGCAAGGGCTACGTGTGGAAGCTCTACCCCGAGTTCGACATCTACACCGCCGGCGCCGACGGCAGCGACATCAAGCCGCTCGTCACCGGCCCCGGCTACGACGCCGAGGCCACCGTCTCGCCGACGGGCGACGCGATCGTGTTCACCTCCACGCGCGACGGCGACCCCGAGCTCTACAAGATCAACGTCGACGGCACCGGCCTCGTGCGCCTCACCAACACCCGCGGCTACGACGGCGGCGCCTTCTTCTCGCCCGACGGCAAGCGGATCGTCTACCGCGCCAACCACCCCGAGGGCGAGGCCGAGCTCAAGGCCTACGACGACATCATCAAGGAGAACCTGGTCCGCCCGACCCGCCTCGAGATCTTCGTCATGAGCGCCGACGGCAGCGAGCAGCGCCAGATCACGAGCAACGGCAAGGCCAACTTCGCCCCGTTCTTCCACCCCGACGGCAAGCGCATCATCTTCAGCTCCAACCAGGGCGACCCCAAGGGCCGCAACTTCGACCTCTACCTGATCGGCGACGACGGCCAGGGCCAGGAGCAGGTCACCTTCAGCGACACCTTCGACGGCTTCCCGATGTTCAGCCGCGACGGCAAGACCCTGGTGTTCGCCTCCAACCGCGGCGCCAAAACCCCCGGCGACACCGACGTGTTCCTCGCCGAGTGGCTCGACTAGCTGTCCCCGGGGGCATGCCCCTCGGGACCTGCTCTACGGGGCCTGTCCCAAGGGACCGGCGGCGCGCTCACTCGGGTCCCGCCGTCAGATACGAGTATGGCGTCTGCTTCCACACCGACGGCCAGGTGGCGAGCACGCTGGGCCGCTCCTTCATGCGCTGGCAGAACGCGTACAGGTTGGGGTAGCGCTCCTCGAGCTCGAGGCCGAGGTGGGCGGCGGTGGCGACGTAGGCGAACACCGCGAGGTCGGCGAGGCTGATCGTCGAGCCGGCCGCGAACTGGCCGATGCCATAATAATACTCCCAGAAGAACAGCTCGTCGTGCAGGAACGAGCCCAGGTGGTCGACCTCGCCGGGGTCGAGGTCGATCGCCTTGGTGTTCATCAGGTACGAGAACAGGGCCATGCCGACCTGCTTGAGGTTGTTGGCCTCGTGCAGGCGGGTGAGCGCCAGGGCGCGCAGCGCGTGGGTGTTGGGCAGCAGCGCCGGCTGCGGGTAGGCGTACTCGAGGTAGTCGAGGATCGCCAGCGTCTCGTAGACGACGATGTTGCCGTCCATCAGCACCGGCACGGTGCCGCGCGGGTTCTTCGCCAGCATCTCCGGGCTCTTGTGCTCGCCGGCGGTGAACGACAGCAGCTTGCACTCGTGGTCGAGGCCCTTCTCTTCGAGGGCCAGCCGGACCATCCAGCACGGCGGCGAGCACTCGACCGCGCGGATCGTGCTGGGGTCCGGCATGTACAGCCTGATCTCCTCAGACGATTCGGACGAGGACATGAGTGCGTCTTGTTAACACTTCCTCGCCTCGCGCGTCAAGCGCACACCTGGCGGCCCTTTCGCGGGCATCGAGTACACTTCGGGTCATGAACGCCGGAAAACCGAAGAAGCGCGTGGTCATCGTCGGCGGCGGGTTCGGCGGGCTCCGCGTCGCACGCGGGCTCGACGGGGTCGACGACCTCGAAATCACCCTGCTCGACCGGCGCAATCATCACCTGTTCCAGCCGCTCCTGTATCAGGTCGCCATGGCCGGCCTCAGCCCGGCAGAGATCGCCGTCCCGATCCGCACGATCTTCAGCCGCCAGCGAAACTGTCGCGTCATCCTCGAGACCGCCATCGGCATCGACTTCGCCAACAAGAAGCTGCACACCCTCGGCGTCGGCGACCTCGACTACGACTGGCTGGTGCTCGCCTGTGGCTCGCGTCACAGCTACTTCGGCCACGGCGAGTGGGAGAACTACGCGCCGGGCCTCAAGTCGCTCGAGGAGGCGACCGAGATCCGCCGCCGCGTCCTCACCGCGTTCGAACTGGCCGAGAAGGAGAGCGACCCGGCCAAACAGCGACGCCTGCTGACGTTCGTGGTCATCGGGGCCGGCCCGACGGGCGTCGAGCTCGCCGGGGCTCTCGGCGAGATCAGCCGCTACACCCTGTCCCGCGACTTCCGCCGCATCGACCCCGAGCGGGCGCGCGTGATCCTGATCGAGGCCGGTCCGCGGATCTTGCCGACGTTCGCCGAGAAGCTGTCCGACCGGGCGACCCGCGACCTCGAGCAGCTCGGCGTCACGGTGTGGACCAACACCATGGTCACCAACGTGACGAGCGACGGCGTGGTCCTCGGCGGCGAGTCGGTCCAGGCGGCCACGGTGCTGTGGGCGGCCGGCGTGGCCCCGTCCGAGCTCAACCGCGCCCTGGGGATCGACCTCGACCGGCAAGGCCGGGTCATCGTCGACAAGGACTGCAGCATCCCGGGCCACCGCGACGTGTTCGTCATCGGCGACCAGGCCCACCTCGAGGAGGAGCCGGGCAAGCCGCTGCCCGGCCTCGCGCCGGTCGCCATCCAGCAGGGCCGCCACGTCGCCCGCAACATCCAGCTCGAGCTCAAGGGCAAGGCGCGCGAGCCGTTCCACTACCTCGACAAGGGCCAGATGGCGACGATCGGCCGCAAGCGCGCCATCGCCCAGTTCGCCGGCATGGAGATCGCCGGCCTGTTCGCCTGGCTCGCCTGGCTGCTCGTCCACGTCTACTACCTGATCGGCTTCAAGAACCGCCTGCAGGTCATGTGGGAGTGGACCTGGTCGTATCTCAAGTTCCGCCGCGGCGCCCGGCTCATCGTCAACAAGGACTGGCACCTCCAGCCCCTCGCGGCGCCGCGGCCGGTCGAGGCGCCGCCGCTGACCGCCCCGCTGCCGCCGCCGCCGACCACCCAGGCCCACGCCTGAGCTCCCGGCCGCCGCCCGCGCCACCGCCGGCGCGGTTTCGCCAGGCGCGTCGGCTCATGCGCACTTTTCTTCGTCGGACCTTTGCAAAAGTCATCCGTCTGCCGCGATCATCGTGGCGACCGCGATGTCCGCCACCCCCCATGACATCCCCCGGCACGGCTACGACATGTCCGGTTCGCTGTGGATGCGCCTCGTCGACGCCTCCAGCATGTCGGTGTTCTTCTTCTTCGAGTACCTGCTCGCGCGCGACGTGTACCTGCACATCGACGCCGCACCGGCGGGCCTGGCCAGCTGGCTGTTGCCGCTCGCGCTGCTGCTCGGCTACCTCACCGCCGACTTCGTGTCCGGCTTCGTGCACTTCCTCGCCGACAACATCGGCTCGACGCGCACCCCGTTCTTCGGCCCGGTGTTCATCCGCCCGTTCCGCGAGCACCACGTCGACCCGCTGGCGATCACCCGCCACGACTTCCTCGAGGTCAACGGCGCCAACTGTCTCATCAGCCTGCCGGTGCTGATCGGCACCTGGTACTTCGTACCGATCCACGGCACCGCCTCGCTGTTCTTCGCCGCCTACATCGGCCTGTTCCTGTTCGGCATCTTCCTCACCAACCAGTTCCACAGCTGGGCCCACAACCCGAGCCCGCCGGCGTGGATCCGCCGCCTGCAGCGCACGGGCCTGATCCTCGGCCCCGAGCACCACGCGCGCCACCACACGCCCCCGTTCAACACCTACTACTGCATCACCTCGGGCTGGCTCAACCCGATCCTCGCCAGGACCCGCCTGTTCGAGCGCATGAAGGAGCCGCTCCGCCGCGTGCTCGAGCCGCTCGCCGGCAAGGCCGACGAGGTCGGCGGCGTCCAGGAGTAGGCCCCGCGGCGAGGCTGTCCGTTCGGACATGCCCTTGGCGCCAGGCTGCCCCGGCTATTCCGGCCGCGTCCACGCCGGCGGCCAGTCGTCGAAGCGCAGCGCGTCCGCGCCGTCGACCGCCAGCATGTAGAGCGGCTCGTCGGGGAATTCGCCGAGCCGGATCGTCCAGCGCGCGCCGTCGACCTCGGCCACATACATGACCGATCGGTCATGCCCCTTCGACCAGGTGATCGCTCGCCGCAGCCGCGCGTCCATGCCCGGCCTCAGAACCCGAGGCTCTGGTTGACGCTCGCGTCGGTGCGCTGGGCGCTCTCGACGATCGAGAGGTAGGCCGCGTCGCCCTCGAGGCCCTTGCCCCTGGCGCGCTCGAGCAACCACTCGAAGGTCGGCCCGTCGGGGTCGCCGTACTTGGCGCGATCACGCTCCTGCAGGGCCGCCAGCTCGGCCGGGTCGGACATCATCGCGCGGGCGGTCATGCGAGCGTCGTGGCGGACCTGGTAGGCGCGCCGGGCCTGCTCCTCGGCGGGGATCTGCTGCTTCTGCCACGCCTCGACCTCGGCGGCGATGCCGGCCACGCGCTCGAGATAGAGCTGACGCGCCTGGCGATTGGTCCAGCGCGTCCCCGCCTGCTCGAGCCGTTCGGCCTCGGCGGCGTCTTGCGGGCGCGGCAGACCTTCGGGCCAGGCGGGCTCCTCGACGGGCGCCGCCTGCTCGCGCGAACAACCGGTGGGGGCCGGGCCGACGAGGCTCAGCGCGACGAGTGCGAATCGGAGCCACGAGCGCACGGGGGTCATCCTGCCACAACCTTCGCACGCCTGTAAGTCGCGGCCGGGCCGCCGCGTTCGGGCAGTATCATCGGCACCCTCGCCGCCTCGTGAGCTCGTGATGCATCGACTCCGTCACCTCCTGGTCGCCGCGTTCATCCTCTCCTCCGTCGGCTGTGCCAAGCACGCCAGCGAGGCCGCCGCCCCGGCCCCGCCGAGCGAGGAGTACTACGGGGGCGGAGGCGCCATGCCCGACATGCCCGCCGAGGGCGCGCCCAGCTACGCCGGCGACGACGAGGATTACCGCCGCGAGACCATGTCCACCGCCTCGGAGGCGCCGAGGACCCCGAATACGACGTTCGGCGCCCCTGCCCCGGCGAAGAAGGCCGAGTCGCCGCGCCCCGAGCAGAAGCCGACGGGCACGCCGACGGCGAGCGGCGGCGAGGGCGAGGACACGGGCAAGGAGCCGCAGAAGCAGTTCGCGCGGCAGATCATCTACACCGCCGACATGACGATCTCCTGCTTCAAGCTCGAGGAAGCCATGCAGCGGGCCGAGGCGCTCACGGTCGACGCCGGCGGCTACGTCCAGACCCTGCAGCAGGGCTACCTGGTCCTGCGGATCCCCGCGCCGCAGCTGCGGCGGGTCATGGAGGAGCTCGGCAGGCTCGGCGTCGTCGAGTCGCGCAACCTCCAGGCCCAGGACGTGACCCAGGAGTTCTACGACGTCACGACCCGGATCCGCGTCCTGCGCGAGCAGCAGAACCAGCTCCTCGCCCTGCTCAAGCAGGCGCGCAACGTCGAGGAGGCGCTCAACGTGCGCAGGACCCTCGACCAGACCACCATGGAGCTCGAGCAGGCGCTCGGCCGCCTGCGCGTGCTCGAGAACCAGATCGGCTACTCCACGCTCACCGTGCGGATGAGCGCGCGCGGGCCCCAGAACGCGGTCCCGTCGAGCAACGATCCCTTCCCGTGGGTCGACACCCTCGGCGTCGAGGCCACCGAGTGGAACTGAAGGCCATGTTCAAAAATACCTGTTCTTTCGCACTCGTCATCGCCGGCGCCGCGCTGCTGTCCGGCTGCAAGAAGTACGCGATCGAGCCGCCGACCGGCTTCGTCGAGGTCAGCAGCAACTCGTACGAGACGCGCATGAAGGCCCAGGACGACGTCGGCCTGCGCGTGCACCGGTTCGACAACGTACGCGGCGGCACTCTCGGCTACTGGGCGGCCGACCTCGTCGGCAAGCTCGGCAAGCGCGGCTACGTGCTGACGAACCAGCAGCCGGCGCGCAGCAAGAACGGCCGCGAGGGCACCCGCTTCGACTTCGACTACGCGCTCCCCGGCACCGACGAGGCGAAGTTCTACACCGTGGTGCTGTTCGTCACCGACGCGTACAAGTTCACGCTCGAGCTGGCCGGCGACCGCGCGTTCGGCACGGCGTACCAGGCCCGCGTCAATACCATCGCCAGCCAGCTGAAGATCCGCGGTTGCAAGCCGGCCTCGAAGATCTGCGGCGGCCCGCAGCCGCCGAAGCTCAGCACCCCGCCGCCCGACCCGATCCCCGACCTGCCCGAGCCGCCGGACCCGGCGACCACCGCGGCCCCCGCGAGCACCCCGGCGCCGAACCCCTGACGCTCGCCCGTTCGTCCGTCGGGTCGCTGGCGGGAGCGAGCGGCCGCGGCGCTCGCAACTCCTGACTCCTCGCCCGCTCCTCGCTCGGCCGAGCGAGCGGCGCCGGCGAGCACCCCGGCGCGGAACGCCTCGCCCATCCTCCGCTCGCACAAGTGAAGGGCTCCGGCGAGCTCGCCCGATCGTCCATCGGTCGAGCGAGCAGCGCGGGCGAGCACCCCCACGCCGAGCCCTGACGCTTCGCCCGCTCGCCCGTCAGGCCGAGCGAGCAGCACCCGCGAGCACCGCGGCGCTCGCAACTCCTGACACCTCGCCCGCTCACCCATCAGGTCGCGCGAGCGAGCGACGCCGGCGAGCACCGCGGTGCGAGCCCCGACCTCCGACTCCTCGCCCGATCACCCGCACGCTGGAGCGGCGCCGACAGCACACGCTGCGCACGCCCTCGCAGCAGCGACACTCCGGACGGAACACGCCGTCCGGCTCGTCCCGTCGCCTCATGGATTGTTTTTATTAAAAACTCGGCCTTGACGGCGTGCCGCTCGCGGGGCGACCAATTCGGCTCGTGCCGCCGCTCGCCGATCTGTTCGCCGCCGGACTCGCCCACGCCCGGCGCTGGGCCCTCCTCGCGGCGTTCCTCGGCTTCGCGCTCGGCTGGACCGCCTGGGCCTTGCTGCGCGCCGACGCGGCCGCGCTCGTGCGCGACGACCTCGACGCGGGCCAGCGGCTCGAGGCCGTGCGCTGGGCCTTCGCCGGCCTCCTCACCTTCTGCGGCGCTTACGTCTTCGCCGCGCGTCGCCGCGGCCGGCCGCTCGCCGAATTCGCCGCCGCCTGGAACTTTCGCCTCCTGCTCCTCGCCGGCGCCCCCGCGCTCGTCTTGCTCGCCGCCCCCGGCCTCGCCGAGAAGCGCGGCTTCGCCCCGCTCGTCGCCAGCCTCGGCCTCGGCCTGCTCGCCGCCCGCACCGCCGCGGCCTGGCGCGAGCCGCTCGCCCGACAGCCCGCGCGTCCGCGCCTCGCCGCGCTCCTCCTCGTGCTCGTCGGTCTCGGCGTCGCCGCGACGCTCATTCACCTCGGCGTCGTCCGGCATCACGCCCTCGTCAGCAACATCCACGACCTCGGGATCTTCGAGAACATCGTCTGGCGCTCGCTCCACGGCGACCTCCTCGCCACCAGCCTGTTCGCCGGCGACACCTTCAACAGCGAGCACTTCGCCCCGTTCTTGCTCGCGCTCGTCCCGTTCTACGCCGTCAGCCCGCGCGCCGAGACCCTGATCGCCGTGCAGGTGCTGTGGCTGTGTTCGGCCGCGATCCCGCTGTACCTGTTCGCGCGCCGGCGCAGCGACAGCCTCGCCCTCGCGTTCGCCGTCGGCCTCGCCTTCCTGCTCTCGCCGCTGGTCCACGCCAACGCGCTGTGGGACTTCCACGACCTCACGCTCGCCGTCCCGCTGGTGCTGTGGGCCCTGTGGGCCCACGACGGCGATCGCCGCCGCGGCCTCGCGCTCGCCGTCGCCGCGCTCCTGCTCGTGCGCGAGGAGATGGGCCTCGTCGTCGCCACGTTCGGCCTGTTCGCCGCCCTCGACGGCCGTGCGCGCCGCGGCCTCCTCCTGCTCGCGCTCGGCCTCGCGTGGTTCGTCCTCGTCGCCCGCGTGCTCGCCCCGGGCACGGGGGTCGGCGCGCACGCCGACGGCCTGCGCGGCAACCTCGTCGAGGCCACCGGCTACGGCGACCTCGTGCTGGCCCTCCTCGCCGATCCGCCGCGCCTCGTGCTCGAGCTCCTGCGCCCCGACAAGTTCGGCTTCCTCCTGTGCCTCGGCGTCCCGCTGCTGCTCTTGCCGCTGCTGGCCGGCCGCGTGCTCCTGCTGCTCCTCCCCGGCGCCGCGATCTTCGTGCTCAGCGCCAACCAGTACGTCGCCGATCCGTACTTTCATTACTCGAGCTTCTTCTTGCCCGCGGTGTTCGCCGCCGCCCCGGTCGGGGCGATGCGCCTGCAGCAGCGGCTCGCCCGCCCGCTCGCGCTCGAGCTCGCCGCCGGCGTCGTCGTCGCCGCGCTCGCGTTCGGCTGGGCCTTCGGTCTCCCGGGCGGCAACTTCCGCGCCGGCTTTCACAAGGTCCCGAGCGCGCTCACCGACGCCGAGCGCGAGCGCCACGCCTGGCTCGCCGAGCTGGCGGCCCGCTTGCCGCCCGACGCCTGCGTCGCCGCCACCGGCGACGTCGGCGCCCACCTGGCCGCCCGCCGCTGCTTCGCCTTCTTCCCCGCCCGGCTCGACGTCGACTTCCTCGTCCTCCACCGCGAAGACGTCAACGCCAAGCACATGCCGCTGCTCCGCACCCTCCGCGTCGAGAGGCGCTTCCGCACCGTCGAGGAGCAGCACAAGATCCTCGTGCTCGAGCGCAACCCCTGAAGTCGACGTTGAGACATGCCCAATGGGTCATGTCCTTCAAAACATGCCCGAGTGAACATGCTCAATCGGACACCCGCGGCACCGCCCGGCCGCGCCGCCCTGTCCGCTCGCCGGCCTCGCCCGCGCGCGTCTCCGCCCCTCGCACGTTTTACACAGCCTTGACCGCCGCCCCTGCCGCGACCCGGTACACCCGACGTCGCAGGAGGCAGCATGCGGACGCGCGGACTGTTTGGTTACGCCACGGCGATCTTCCTCTCTCTCATGCCCGCCACGGGCGCGGCGCTGGCCCCCGGCGGGCTTCCACCTGTCCTCGAGGCCACCCTCGGTCGCGACCGCGGCCTCGTCGAGCTCGCGCGCCTGGCCGTCGCCGGCGACGACACCGCCGCGCGGGCCGCCCAGGAGCGCCTGCGGGCGGCCGGACCGGAGGGCCTCCGCGCCTTCGAGCGCGCCCACGGCCCCGCCCTCGCCGCCGCGCGCGCGGCCATCACCGCCGCCGCCGACGCGCCGTTCGACCAGCGCGACCCGGCCGGCCTCGGCGAGCCCGCGCGGGCCCGCCTCCTCGCCGCCCTCGACGCCGTGTGCGCCCAGCGCGACTGCGTCCTCTCGGGCCTCTACTGGCACACCGACCTCGACGAGGCTGTCCGAACGGCCAGGCGAGAGGGCAAGCCGATCGTCTCGCTGCGCCTGCTCGGCGACCTGCGCGAGGAGCTGAGCTGCGCCAACAGCCGCTTCTTCCGCGCCCTCCTCTACCCCGATCCGGGCGTGCACGCCCTGCTGCGCGAGCGCTTCGTGCTGCACTGGAGCAGCGAGCGGCCCGCGCCGAAGATCACCGTCGACCTCGGCGACGGCAAGACCATCACCACCACGATCACCGGCAACAGCGCCCACTTCGTCCTCGACAGCCACGGTCGCCCCGTCGACGTCGTCCCCGGCCTGCTCGCGCCCGCCGAATTCACGGCCGCGCTCGCGCGCGCCGGGACCGTCGCGCAGCAGACCGCCGCGCTCACCGGCGCGGCCCACCGCGACGCCCTCGCCGAGCATCACGACGCCCGCGTGCGCGCCCTCGACGAGGCCTGGACCCGCCTGACCGCCGCGGCCGGCCAGCGCGCCCGCCCGTGGCCTCGCGCCCGTCGCTCCGACGCCCCGACCCCGCGCGCCGGCGAGGCCGCGCCGCTGGCGATCAGCAAGATGGCCCCCGAGAGGCCGCTGCTCGGCGCGACCGGCGAGCCCGTCGACCCGGTGGCCACGCGCCTCGAGCGGATCGCCGACCTCACCGCGCCGGCGATCGTCCTCTCGCGCGCGAGCCTCGGCCTGGTCCGCACGCAGCAGTGGCGCAGCGGCGACGCGGCCCGCGACGCGGCCGCGATGACGACGGCGCTCGATTCGCTGCGCCGCACGCTGGCGCTCGACACCCTCGCCAACGAACAGGAGATCCACCGGGAGATCCACGGCTGGTGGACGCGCGGGAGCACCGCGCCCCGGGACCTGCAGTCACTCGTCCGTCGTGTGTACGACGAGCTGTTCCTGACGCCGGCCCGCGATCCCTGGCTCGGGCTCGCCGACCCTGCGACCTATGGCGGACTCGTCGGCGGCGGACGCCGGACACTCGCGCACCTGTGAGCGCGCGCGAGCCCGCCCTCTCGCACCCCTGCCGACAATTCCTGCCCCGAAGCACAGCCGACTGTGTAACTCTCAAGCCCGGAGGCCGGGGGCTTCGACCCCGCGGGCTCGGGTCCGCATGAGTGATTTCCTCGTCGAAGCCGCCCGTAGCAGCCCCGCCATCGCGGCGAGCCTGAGCAAGCTCCGGCAGCGCGCCGAGGCGGCGATCCGCGACGCCGCGATCGCCGACACGGTGCTCGACGCCCGCGACTCGGCCCCCGGCGTGACCGGCCAGCGCGGCTCGGACAGCGCCACCGTGATCCCGCGCGACCACGCACCCTCGGCCGCCCACGAATTCACCGGCTCGGCCAGGAGCTGGAGCGCCGACCTCCTGCGCGACGTCGCCGCGCCCGACGTGTTCGCCAGCAACCCGCTCGGCGAGCTCGAGCTGCTGGCGCTGCGCAGCGCCCAGGCCCTGCGCACCCAGGGTTCGCGCCTGCGCCAGGCCACTTTTCTCGTCGCCGGTCTGGCGGCGGCGATCGTCGGCGCCGGCCTCTACGCCGCCGTCCAGGGCGAGTACGGCCTGTCCGGCGGCCTCGTCGCCGGCGGCCTCGTCGTGCTCGCGCTGGTCATCGGCCGCTGGAACCCGTTCCGCCGGGCCGCCCGCTCCTCCGAGCTCGCCGAGCTCGCCGACGCCACCGCGACCACGCTGCGCCTGCGCATGCGCGCCCTCGCCGAGCTCGGCGACAGCAAGACCCGCACGCTCGAGCAGTGGAAGGTCGTCATCGAGATGACCGAGTCGGTCCGCCGCCGCCGCTCGTGACGATTTGTATTTGAGAGCATGTCATCCGAGACATGTCGCACTGGACATGTCTCAGTTGGCATGTCCAATGACACATGCGTCCCGCCCAGCGGACGCCGAAGGCCGCGGCCAGCGGCTGTTCGACGCGCAGGCCCGCCGGATCGGCCCGTCCGCGCCGCGGAGGCGGCTCTCGGCGTGGAGCGCCGACGTCACGAAGCCTCGGCCGCGGGGCCTCGCTCCGCGAGCGGCGGGACGTGGACGGTGCGCGCCCGCGTCGTCGCCCGGATGACCGTCGACGGCGTCACCTCGACGACCACCGGCGCCTGCGCCGACAGCTGCGAACCGCCCTGCTCGATCAACACGTCACCGTGCAGCACGACCACGAACGCCGCGTCGCTGACGTGCAGCCGGGCGCCGGGCTCGAGCTCGACGTGGCGACCGCGCCGGACCCACGCGAGTCGCTCCTCGCGTCCGAGCTCGCGATGCCGCCCGCCCGCGCGCAGGTGATCGTCGAAGATCCGGGCGGCGAAGACCTCCCAGATCGCGTCGCCCAGCGGCGCGCGGCGCATCGCTACCCGCAGGGCGGCGCCGGGGATCCGCACCAGCGTGGTGGGGATCACCGTGCGCACGGAGGCCTTGCGGCGGCCGCCGGCCAGCACCGCGATCTCGCCGAACAGCGAGCCCGCGCCGAGCTGGTCGATCATCACCTCGCCCTCGATCGTGCTCGCCTGCACCGCCACCGCGCCGCGGGCGACCACGTACAGATCGTCGCCCGCGTCGCCCGCGCGAAACAGCGTGTGCCCGGCGGGCAACGCCACGACCGCCGCGAGCTCGAGCACGCGCTGGAGGTCGGCGCCGTCGAGCGCCGCGAACAACGGCGCGGCCTGCAGCTGCCGCCGGACCGCGCGGGGTCGGACCAGGCGGTCGACGAGCGGCAGCCGCTGCGCCAGCGCCAGCGTCCCCTCCACCAGCGACCTGGCCCGCTCGCGGACGATCCGCGAGGCGATGCCGGTCAACATCGACGCGTCGATCGGGAACATCGTCACCAGCCCGTTGCCCTGGTTGTACGCCGGGTTCATGGCGACGAAGAAGCGCGCCGCGGGCTTGTCGGAGCGGCGCCAGTAGTCGCGCTCCGCCGCGCTCTCGCGCGTCGGCATCGACCCGGCGCGGATCAGCGGCCGGGCCGGATCGATGCGCCGCATCTGGAACTCGTCGGCCAGCTCGACGATGAACTCGAGCATGTCCGGCGGCACCGGCTCGTCGGGCCGCGGCCAGAACGTGTCGACGTAGCGCACCACCTGCAGGTAGCTCGACGGGTGGACGAACGAGCCCATGCCGAACATCGGCCGCCCCGGGTGCGCCAGCCGCTGCTTCAGCAGCACGCCGAGCGCCCAGCCGATGTTGGCGTTGCGCCCGCGATAGGCGCGGAGCATGCCGACCGACGAGCGGACCACGGTCGTCGCCACGTCGCGGAAGCGGCGCTCGAAGAAGTGGATGGCGAAGTAGCCGACGATGCGGTCGTCCGCGTCGCGGTGGAGCAGGATCGTCGTGAACTCCGAATTCGGCGAGACGAGGCCCTCGGCGATGTACTCGCGGGTCGCCCCGGCGAAGATGTCGGCGTAGACCGCGAGCAACGCGTCGACCAGCGCCTCGCGCTCGGCCTCCGCCATCGTCCGCGGGACCACCGCCTCGCTGCGGACGACCCGCCCGCGGGGAGCTTCGAGGCGCGCGTTCACTGCCCGCGCCCCTTCGCCTTGAGCAGCTCGCGGTACACCTTGGCGCTGAGCGGCGCGTACATCTCGAGCACCCCGACCTCCTCGACCGTGAGCTCCGGGTGGTACGCCTTGAGCAGCAGGACCGCGCGCGGCTGGCCGGTCCGGTTCCACGCCTCGTGGTCGAACGTGTCGTCGAAGATCAGCATGTCGCCGCCGGCCCACCCGCGCGTCTCGGTGTCGACGCGGATCGCCGTATCGCCCTCCGGGACGGCGAGCGGGAGGTGCAGCGTCAACTTGGCGTTGCTGCCCCCGAAGTGCGGCGGGATGTGGGTCCCGGGATCGAGCACCGACAGGAACAGCTCGAAGCGATCGAGCTGAGCCGGGCCGAAGCGATCGGTGATCGCCTTGATCGTCGGCACGCGCGCGAGCAGCTCGACGTCGGGCTGGTAGTCCTTGAAGAAGAACAAGTTCTTCCAGCCGCGGATCTTCTCGGGCTCGACCGACAGGTGGTCGTAGGGCACGCCCATGCGCGACGTGTCGAGCTGCTGGATCTCCGCCGCGATCGCCTCGCGCCCGGCCTCGAACGCCGTGATCATCTCCGTGAGGCGCCCGCACTGCTCGCGGGTCCAGAACGGCCGCGCAGTCAGCCCGGGAGTGTGCACCCACGTCGGCCGCTGCCGCTCGTTCTCCCAGACGGGAGACTCGAACGTGGACAGCGTGCTGGCCGCGATGCGGGCCACGGCGGCCGCGCCGTGGCGCTCCGCAGCGGCGGCCGCGACCGCGGCGATGGTTCGATCGACCTCGGGAATTCCTGTTTTCATATACGGATGCTCGCCTGCTGGCGGTGCTTCGCCCCGGTACTCGCGGCTCGGCCTCTCAACACCGCTCGAGCCGCTACGACTCGACTCTACGGCCGCGCCGGCGGCGACGCAAGCAGCGACGACGACCTTGCGCGCCGCAGGATCGGCCGGCAACTGCAGCAGCCGGCCGATTCTGCCGAGTGGAGGACCCCCGCATTCTCATGGCATTCACGCGAGCCGGGGCGACCCCGCCAACGCGGACGTCGACGGCAGAACCGGCGATTGCACCCCGCAGCGCGGCTTGGGCGGACCTGCAGCCCCTTGCAGCATTGCGGCGAGTGCCCTCATTCGAACATACGAGCCGCAGCCCTGACCCACCGAGCCTGCACGTGTTTCGGACAGGACATGGCCGTATTTGGCCACCCGTCGCACGACTCGCGCGCCGCTCCTCACCGGCAGGTCGGCCACCCACTGGCCCTCACCTCCACACGCGCGCGACGATCGACGCGGCGTTCGTCGCACCCACGAACGCCGCCTCGCGCTCGCGCTCACGCCCGCACGCGCGCGAACTCCGGCCCGCGGAACACCTGCCTGGCGTTGCCGCGCTCGATCGCGTTGTGCTCGTCCCAGCGGGCCCGCTCGGCCGCGCCGCGCTGGGCGGCCGCGCCGGCGAGCAGCAGGGCGGCCAGGCGTTCGCGGGCGATCCGGCGGTTCTGCGCCTGCGAGCGCTCGTCGCGGGCCACCACCTCGAGGCCGGACGGCTTGTGGCGCAGGCGGACCGCCGTGCTGCGCTTGTTGACGTTCTGCCCGCCGGAGCCGCCGCTGCGGATCGCCGACTCCTCGAGGTCCGCCTCGCGCAGCCCCGTCGTCGCCTCGGCCTCGACCGGCAGGCGCGTCACCTTCACGAACCAATTGCGCCGGCGGTGCTCCGGCCGCAGCGGGCTGCGCCCGATCCACTGCGCCGTGCCCTCCCAGCCGCGCAGCAGCGCCGCGATGACTTCCCCTTCGGACATGTCTTCCAATTCATAGACCAAGGACCATGTCATTTCCGCCGCCGGCCCGTGCGCGCGCAGCAGCTCGTGGCACCCGAGGCCCGCTGCCGCCGCCTCGGCGGCGAACGCCGGCCCGAGGCGGTGGACCACCCACGCCAGCTCCGGCGGGCCGTGCCCGCCGCTGATCAGCACCCACGCCTTCATCGCCGGCTCCTCGTCTTGTAGGTCAGCACCGGGCGCAGCGTCGCCACCACCGTGCACAGGCCGGCCGCGACCAGGTCGCCGACGACCGCGTCGATCTTCTTGTACGCCTCCGGCGCCTCCTCGTAGAGCAGCTCGCGGTCCTCGCAGACGACCCGCCCGCCGAGCTCCGTGCGCACCAGGTCGGCCGGGCGGTAGCGGCCCTGCAGGCGCTCCTTGACGTCGCCGCGGCGCCACTTCCGACCTGCCCCATGGGCCAGGGACCAGCCGGCCTCCGCGCGCGTCGGGTCGGGCTTCACCACGTAGCTCAGCGCCCCGCGCGAGCCGGGGATCACCACCAGCCCCTCGGTCGAGGGCGCCGCGCCCTTGCGGTGCAGCCAGCGTTGCGGCGCCCCGTCGGGGCTCGGCACCACCGCGTTGTGGCAGACGTCGAGCACCGGCGCGATCGCGGCGCCGAGCGCCTCGGCGAACCGGCGCGCGATCAGGGCCCGGTTGGCCCGCGCCCACGCCACCGCTCCGTCGTGCGCGCGCAGGTACTCGCGCGCGTCCTCGCCGTCGCCGGCGAGCCCCGCGGCCGCGAAGCGGTCGACGTGCGCGCGCAGGATCGCCTCGCCGAGCCCGCGCGAGCCGCTGTGGACCAGCAGCACCAGCGAACCGGCGTCGACGCCGAGCTGCGCCCACGCCTCCGCGTCGGCCACCGCCTCGACCTGCTGCAGCTCGGCGAAGTGGTTGCCGCCGCCGATCGTCCCGAGCGACGCGTCGTGGTCGGTCGGCGCGACTGTCCTTTCGGCCATGAACTCGCGCGCATCGCCCTCCCACGGCCCGTCGAGGTCGCCGAGGCGGTCGGCCCAGCGCTCGAGCTTCTGCTTGCGCTGCGGCAGGTCGGTGGTCCACAGCGCCATCCCGCAGCCGATGTCGTTGCCGACCAGGTGCGGGTAGATGCGGCCCTCGCTGACGAACGCCGCGCCGATCGGCGAGCCCTTGCCCGGGTGCAGGTCGGGCATGCCGACGGCCGCGATCATCCCCGGCAGCGTCGCCGTGCGCTCGAGCTGCTGCACCGCCTCGCCCTCGATCCACGTCCTCGGCGACGCCACGATCCGCACCGCCGCCTTGTTGCACTTTGCTTCCATCACCGCACCTCCTGCGGCAGGCGCCGCAGCTCGCTCTTGCCGATCTGCCGCTTCGCCGTGGCGTAGCGGTCGCGGTAGCCGTAGTGCTCCTGCAGCGTCGACTCGCGCTGCCACGTCGGGCCGAGGCCGCGCAGGTCGCCGAGCAGCACGTCGCGCAGGTCGAGCCAGTCCGGGGAGGCCGGGACCGGCGCGAGCGTGATCCGGTACCACTGCCCGCCGATCTTGCGGTACTGCGCGTCGCGGTCGATCGGCACCACGCCGCGCGCGGGCGGCGGCTTGAACCGCGCCGGCCGCGGCGGCACCTTCTTCAGCAGCCCCGTCTGCGGGCACACGTAGACCGGCGTCCAGCGGCAGCGCCGGAACTCCTGGACGCCGCAGGAGCCGCACTCGTACAGGTCGTCGCCGATCTGCACCACGTTGATGTAGACCATCTCGCGCAGGTGGTCGAGCACGTGCTTCTGCACCGCGCTCGTCACCCGCAGGGTCGCGGCGATCTCCGAGTGGACCGCGTTCCACGGCCGGCCCACCCGGCTCAGGAGGAAGCGGCGCAGCGGCGCCAGGTTCTCGTTCAGGTACTTCGAGCCGCGCCCGCGGCTGATCGGCTCGCTGGTCGGGGCGGGGTCGTGCTCCGGGTCGGCGCGGAAGCGCATCTCCGCCCGGCGGCCCTTGCCGCCCCACCGGCCGCCGGTGCGGGGCCGCTCGATGATCACTTCATACATGTCCCATCTCATATCGTCACCTCGCCTCTCCGCCCGCGCGGGCCAGGAGGTCGGTCTCACGTGAATCACAGCAGTTCGAATTGCCCATGGTGGTATTCTCGACACACGACAATGCCCGGGGCAGGCGCGGCGACGCTGCCCCCATTCGCCGCGACGCGACGAATGAACCAATGGTGGCCGTCCGCCGCCGCGTCAGGCCGGGCCGCGGGCGCTGCGGGCGCGCGACGTGCGGAGACGTCGCGGGCTGCAGCGCGCCCGCGGCCGCGCGCGTCGCCGGCGCTCACGGGGGCCAGAACGGCCGAATTCGGCCGCCTGGACCGCGTGAGCGGCGTCCTGCTGCGGCCCTGCGGGCGCGTGGTGTCGCGTCGTCGGAGGGACGACGGCGACTCACCACCCCGAGGGCGTGAGCGGACGCGGCGAGCGGGCCTGCGTTCGAGCGGAGCTGTGGCTCAGAGGCGCGACATGACACGAACCGCCTGGTGAGAGGCGATGGGGCACTCTATACATTGGGTCCCCGATCGCGTCAAGCGCCGGCGCGACGATTTTTCTGCGACCGTGATTGCGAGCGACGCGATCAATTGCGCGGCTGTGACGACAGGAACCACCCCAGGCCGGAGCCGAGGCCGGCGAAGGCGACGCAGACGATGAGGGTGTCGACGCCGTGGGTGTGGCCCTGGCCGGCGAAGCGGACCGACTGCAGGACGAAGCCGGCCACCAGGCCGATCGCGGCGCCGAGCACGATGACGGCCGGTCGCGCGGCCGGGCGGTTGTCGCGGATCATCAGGCGCTTGAGCGTCGGCGGGCGCTCGTCGAGGGCCTTGCGGAACGGGATCAGGCGCGCGTCGGAGCGGTGGATCGACGGCTCGACGGTCGGCATCTGGCCGGTGTCGCCGGACGCGAGGTAGAGCGCGGTGTTGCGGACCTTGCCGGCCAGCCGGCGCGACAGCTTGCGCAGCGCCTCGCGCATCTCCTCGGCCGACTGGAAGCGCTTGCCCGGGTCCATCGCCAGCGCGCGCTGGAAGAACTCGCGGAACGGCCGGGTGATGTTGGGGACGTGGTGCTCGATCGGCGTCGCCACGTCGGTGGCGATGCTGTAGACGAGCGAGTGGACGTCGTCGGCCTGGTGCGGCAGCTTGCCGGCGATCGCCTCGTAGAGCACCACCGCGGTGCTGTAAAGGTCGGTGCGCTGGTCGAGCTGCAGGCTCGCGGCCTGCTCGGGCGACATGTAATAAGGTGTGCCGAGCAGGCCGTCGGGCGCGCTGGTATCGGTGCCGGCGTCGAGCAGCAGCGACGCGCCGAAGTCGAGCACCTTGAGCCCGAGCTCGAAGGTGTCGGTCTCGAAGTTGCGGATGTTGGCCAGCATCAAGTTGTCGGGCTTGATGTCGCGGTGGACGATGCCCCGCTTGTGCGCGGCCAGCAGCGCCGACAACACCCCGTCCATCAGCTCGACCGCCTCGTCGGCCGGCAGCTTGCCGCCGCTGCGCTTGAGGTGGTCGCGCAGGCTGCCCTGGGTCAGCAGCTCCATCGTGATGTACTGCAGCTCGGCCGTGGCCGGCGAGATGTCGAGCACCCGGACGATGTTCGGGTGGCCCATCTCGCCCATCAGCTTGGCCTCTTGCCAGAAGCGCTCGATCACCTGCGGCTTCTTGCGGAACCGGTCGGCCAGGAACTTGATCGCCACGCTGCCGTGCAAGTGCGAGTGCTCGGCGCGCCAGACGATGCCCATGCCGCCGCGCCCGAGCATCGCCTCGAGCCGGTACTTGCCGTCGATCTCGGTGCCGGGCTGCAGCGCCGCCGCCCGCACGTCGCTCGGCACCCGCAGCCGCGGCTGCACGCCCGAGCGGTCGAGCGTGTTGCCCATCGTCGTCTGCATGCCCGGCAGACTCTGCGTCCGCACGCGCATGCCCGGGTCGGTCGTCGTCAGCCCCGGCGTCGGCGTCGCCAGGTTCGCCTGCGACGCCGACTCGCTCGGCAGCGTCGACTCGGGCGGGGGCTCCGGGTCCTCGGGCGACTTCATCGGGGGGGCCTGGGGCCCATGATGCCTCACTGAGGCCGGAAGATCACGGGGAACTCGAAGCTCGTGTTGTCGCCGTTGGCCAGGATGGCGTCCTTGCCCTGACAGTCGGACTGCTCGTCCGACAGGCAGTAGTCGATGCTCCACTGGGCCACGAACGGGCGGGTCTTGAACTCCGCCGGGGGGACTTCTCCCTTTGCCCACATCTCGTGTGAAAACCCGATCTTCGGCGCGCCCATGAGGGGCAGGAGCGAGCACTGGATCATCTTGTCGCCGTCGGGCTCGTTGGCGTCGGCGGCCAGCGGGCACAGCCCGAAGCAGCCGTCGTCGTCGGCCTTGCAGTCGCCGGTGCCGAGCGGCGACATCGTCACGCGGTACACGAAGCCGAAGAAGCACGAGTCGCCGCAGCTGCCCTTCTTCACCTCGAAGTACGGGTCGGCGTCGCCGCCGAGGCGCAGCGGCTGGTCGGGGTCGAACTCGATGACCATCGGCTCGAGCGCGTTGTCCAGCTGCCCGCTGTGGTCGCCGACGATCGAGTACGCCTTCGGGGCCTGCTGCGTCTGCCGGGCGCAGTAGGGCGCGTACACGCGGACGCCCGACTGCTCGGCCGCGACGATCCAGCCCCACCCGCCGTAGCGCGACTCGCCGATCGTCCCCGTGATCGCGCAGCTCGTGTCGTCGACGCCGAGCCCCATCGGCACCTTGCCGTCGCCCGAGTCGGCCGGCGTGGAGCAGGTGATCGGCGAGCCGTCGCCGCCGGTGATGTAGTCGAGGATCGTCTTGCCGCCCTCGACGATGCACGGGCCGTCGGCCGCGAGCGCGTCGTAGTCGACCTTGAGCATGTCGCCGATCGTCAGCGCCGGGCAGGTCGCCATCGCCACGTTGTCCTTGACGTCGGTGACGGTGATCTCGACGTCGTACTCGCCCGGGGTGGTCGGCACGCCGGAGATCGCGCCGTTGGTCGGGCTCATCACGAGGCCGTCGGGCAGGCCGGTGGCTGACCACGTGTAGCTCGGGACGCCGCCCGAGGCGGTCGGCTGGTGCTCGTACTCGGCCCCCTGCGCGCCCTTCGGCAGCGCCCCGCAGTCGACCTGCAGCGGCCCCGGCGGATCGTCGGTCGTCGTCGCGGTCGCGTCGGTCGGGGTGCTGTCCGTCGACGGCTCGACCGTCGTCGTCGGCACGTCGGTCGACGTCGACGTCGGCGTCAGATCGGTCGTCGTCCCCGGCGGCTCGGTGGTCTGCGACCCCGCGCTCTGGGAACCGCCACCGCCTGCGGCGTCGTCGTCGCCGCACGCCGCCACCAGCGCCGGTACGGCGAGCACGAACATCCACGTCCTTCCGGCCCCGGTGGGTCGCACCCGCCGAGAGCGGCCTTCGCTGGCGAACCGCCTCATCGTCGATCTCCTCTTAGTTCAAGAAACCCGGCAAACGGGCCGGCGGAGCATAGCACCTCGCCCCCGCCACCCCGGCGGAATTTCTGCACCGGCCGGGCCGTCTGGACCCGCCCGCGGCCCCCCGGCCGAGTTTTACCCGCCACTGCGGGTTTCCCGGCAGGCCGCCCGCGCTACTCTACCGTCCTCTCGTGAGCCTGTGGCAGCACCTCTGGCCCCCGCGGCCGCGTCGTCTCGAGCGCCTGCCCGACATCCTCGCGGCCGCGCGTGACGAGCTCGTCACGTTCAGCGGCGCCGTCGAGCCGCTCGAGGCCATCCACGATCCGGTCAGCGGCGATTCCGCGGTCGCCATCGACTACCGGGCCGCCCCGCCGCACAGCGTCGTCGGCGTCGCGGGCGCGCTCGGCGTCACCTCGCGGACCTTCCACGTCGCGCGCCAGCAGGCCGTCGACTTCCTCGTCGTCGACGGCCCGCATCGCGTCCTCGTCTGCGTCGACCGCGGGACCGACCTCGCCGCCCTCCATCGCGACCTGCTCGTCCGCCACGGCGTCGGCCTCCGCACCGAGCGGGCCCTGGTGCGCCCCGGCGCCCGCGTCTGCGTGATCGGCCGCCGGCTCGGGGCACGCCCGACTTCGCCGCTGCGCGACGAGCCGTACCTCGCGGTCGTGCGGGCGCAACGCTTCTGGCCGCTCGACCCGACGTCGCCATAGCCGAGCCTCACGACGTTCGCGTCGCAGCGTCACGGCGTTCTCGCGCGGCTCCCCGTCCTCCATGCAGATCGGTCCGACGGCCGCAGGAGAGGTTGCAGTCGCTCGGCTCCGATCACGAGGTTCATGCCGGCGCGGATCCTCCGGTCACGCGACCCACGCTCACCGAAGTCACGCAATCCGTGCTCACCGCCGTGCCGATCGGTCCCGTGCTCTGGACCGAGGTCACGCGCCCATGCTCGTCAGGTCGATCGGCCCGATCGACCGACTCGAATTCACTTCGCCGAACCTCGTCGATCGCTCCGGTCCTCGACTCAGGAGCACATGCTCGCCAGCGATCGGGCGACGACCTCATGCCGTCGTGGTTCAGTAGCCGCGCAGGCGGCGGATGTCACGGCGTTCTTGTTTGGTCGGCCGGCCGAGGCCGCGATCGCGCGTGACCATGCCGGGCACCTCGGTCTTGGGCGGGGGCGGCGGTGAGCGGTCGTTGTAGAGCGTGCGGGCCACGGCGGCCGGACCGCGGCGCTCGCTGAGTCCGAGCACCTCCAGGATCCGCAGCCCGTCGCCGGTCTTGATCGTGACCTCTTCGCCGCGTCGCAGCGACCGCGCCGCCTTCGCCGTCACGCCGCCGACCTTCACGTGACCGGCCGCGCAGGCCTCGCTCGCCAGGCCGCGGGTCTTGAAGCAACGGGCTGCCCACAACCACTTGTCGAGGCGCACCGACTGGAGTGCCGGATCGCCGGCCGGCCCGGTCGTCGCCGGGCTGGCCTCGCCCTCGTCGTCATCGTCGTCCGCGTCGTGCATACGGGGGCGTTCAGCATGCCCGGGTACCGACGAGTTCGCCAGCGCCGGCCACGCTGGCGCGGGCCCGCCCGGCCGCGCGATCGTCGCTGCCGGGGCCGTGAGCGCCGCGTCAGCGGAGTCTTCGCCGCCGCGTCGAACATGCCCCAAGAGACATCCCCACGGCCGCGCGCTTGACAAGCGAACCCGGCCGCGAAACCCTGATGAACGCATGCAAGGCGCCCCCCCGATCAACTTCGCGGTGCCCGGAGACGTCGGGGCCGCGCAGCGAATGGCCGCCGCCGCCCGCGGCGACGCCGTCGCCTTCATCGAGCTGTGCGAGAGCTACGCCCCGGCCCTGCTCGGCGCCACCTTGCGCATCCTCGGCGACCGCGTCGCCGCCGAGGGCGCCGTCTACGGCGTCCTGCTCGAGGGCTGGCGCAACGCCAAGCAATTCGACCCGCGTCACTTCAGCGTCCGCGTGTGGTGGACGATCGGCGCCCGGGCCGCGGCGCTGCGGTCCCTCCCGGAGCACCGGGCCGCGCGCATGGCCGCCGTGCACGACACCCAGATCACCACCCTCGACGACAGGACCGAGGCGCCCGACGTCGGGCCGCTGCGGCAGGCCGTGCAGAGCGCCATGCTCGACCTCGACGACGAGCCGCGCAGCGCCCTGCAGCTGGCCTACTTCGAGGGCCTCAGCGCCGGCGAGATCGCCGACCGGGCCCGCACCAGCCCCGAGGTCGTGCGCGGCCAGGTCGCCGACGGCCTGCGGCGGTTGTCGGCCGCGCTGGCCGGCAGCCCGCCGCCGACCGACGTCCCGCGGCCGCACGATCGCCTGGCCGCCGCCTACTTGCTCGACGAGCTGTCGCCCGAGGACCGGGCCCGCTTCGACCTCGGCGAGGCGATCGGCGAGCTGCAGGCCAGCGAGGTCGCGGCGCTGCGCGACAACGTCCACGGCCTCGCGCTCTACACCTTCCCGGCGGCCCTGCTGCCGCAGACGCGCGCGCGCCTGGTCGCCGCGATCGCCGGCCCCGAGCGCCTCAGCCCGTTCGCGGACGACCTCGCCAACTTGCTGCGCCTGCCGCACCACGACGCCCGCGAGATCCTCGCCCGCGTCGACGCCCCCCGCGGCTGGCGCGACGACGCCGGCCTGCGGATCCTGCCCCTCGAGAGCGGCTCCGAAGTCCGTGTCCCTGAGAGCATGTCCGAAGAGTCAGGCACGGTCGACGCCGGCGACGTCACGGTGGTGCAGCGCGCCTCGTGGCCGCGGCGGCTGATCGTGCGCGTCGCGCCGGGCGCCGTGATCCCGTCTCGCTATCCGCACAGCGAGGCGCGGGTGCTGGTGCTCCAGGGCGGGCTGAGTCAGGAGGAGGCCGGCGCGGCCCGGCCCGGCGATCTGGTGCCGTGGCCCTCGGGCACCACGCTGGGCGTCGCCGAACCCGGCGGGCCCGAGCTGATCCTCGCCGTCCTGAACCAATGAGGTGCTCCGCGGGCCGTGGCGTGCTAACCACGGCCCCATGTCCGGATCTACCCACAGGCCCGAGGAGTCGCGTCGGGCTCCCGCGCGCGAGGCGATCCTCGCCGCCCACAGCTTCCCCGGGGAGTACACGATCAAGGCCTTCGGCCCCGCCGACGAGGCGTTTCGGGCCGCCGCGGTCGACCTCGCGCACGCCGTGGTCGGCGCCGCGCGGGTGGTCGTGAGCGAACGAGGCACCCGCTCCGGCGACCGCGTCTGCCTGACGCTCACCCTCCAGGCCGAGCGCGTCGAGGACGTCGAGGAGGTGTACGCTCGCCTGTACAGCCTCCCCACGGTCCTCTTAATCTTCTGAGCATCGGGGCGCCGCTCATGCCTTGCGCTCCGGCTCACTGTCCCGCACGCACGTCACCCCGGCCCTCCTGAATGTCTCCGCGGCGCCGCGGGTCTGAACCCCTGCGCTCCCGTCCCCCTCAGCCCACTCGCCATGCCTGTACGTCCACTCCAGCTCATCGCCCTAGGCGTCGCGCTCACCACCGGCCTCGGCGCCAACCTCGGCTGCAAGCCGAAGGCGGTGCGCGGCGGGCCCGGCACCGAGAACCCCAACCTCGACCAGGGCGCGATGAGCACCACGCTCGATCGCAAGGACCTGCAGGATCTGCTGCAGGTCTCGCTCGAGAAGCTGCACGCCTCGCCGTTCTGGGCCCAGGTCAGCAGCTTCCCCGCCCCGGTGGTGGTGGCGATCTGGCCGTTCAAGAACGAGACCTCCGAGCACATCGACGACCAGCTCAACACCCTGCTCGGCGACCTCGAGACCGAGCTTGTCAACAGCGGGGTGGTCCAGGTCGTCAGCCGCGAGCGCCAGGCCGAGATGGCCAGCGAGGCCGCGGTGCAGCAGAACCGCTCGGTCTACGACCCCAACTTCGCCGCCGAGATCTCGCGCCAGATCGGCGCCAAGTACTTCGTCACCGGCAAGGTCGGCAGCGTCGACGAGTTCTTCAACAAGGAGCGGCGGGTCCAGTACACGCTGTTCATCCAGGTGATCGAGGTCGAGACCAGTCTGGTGCGCTTCCAGTACAAGGCCGAGCGCAGCAAGGCGATCGTCCGCTAGAGGCGCCATGCCACCCGTGTCCGCGCGCCCGAGAGCCGGCCTCGCGCTCTCGCTCTGCCTGGCCCTCGGGACAGGTTGCGCGACCTACTCGGACCGCACCCGCGAGGCGCGGGCCTCGGCGCAGGTCGGCGACCTGCGCGGGGCCGAGAAGCAGGTCAACAAGCTGCTCGGCACCCGCACCAGCGCGGACATGCCGACCAAGTGGAAGAAGGACACCGCGCTGGCGCTGCTCGAGCGCGGCATGATCCTCCACGCCGGCGGCGCCTACAAGCTCAGCGCCCGCGACCTCTCGGTCGCCGAGAAGCAGCTCGAGCTCCTCGACATCGCCCGCGACGGCGCCGGCCAGCTCGGCAAGTACGTGTTCTCCGACAGCGCCACCAAGTACAAGGCGCCGCCCTCGGAGAAGCTGGTCCTCAACGCCTACAACCTCCTCAACTACCTCCTGCAGGGCGACCTCTCGGGCGCGCGCGTCGAGGCCAAGCGCTTCACCGTGATGCACGAGTACCTCACCAGCTACGACCGGCAGGACCGGCCCGAGGGCGCGGGCGACGTCGTCCACCCGCACGGCGCGTTCGGCAGCTGGCTGGCCGGCTTCGTGTTCGAGCGCCTCGGCGAGCACGACAGCGCCCTCCGCTACTACGACGAGGCCCTGCAGGCGCGCCCGTTCGCCAGCCTCGTCGGCCCGGTCCAGCGGCTGTCGGCGCTCGGCGGCTACCGCACGCCGCACATCGATGCTGTCCTCGGGGGCATGTCCTACGAGGCAACCCCGGCGCCGACCGAGCTCCTCGTGGTCGTCAGCGTCGGCCGCGTCCCGCTCAAGGAGCCGCGGCACATGCCGATCGGCGCCGCCATCGGCCTGGCCCACGCCTACATCACCGGCGACAGCCGCGTGCTCGAGCGCAGCGCGCTGAAGATGGTCGTCTACCCCGAGCTGGTGCCGTCGAACTCCGCGTTTCAGACCGCCGAGGTGCGCGTCGACGGCCAGCCGGTCCAGCTCGAGATCGCCAGCGACATCCAGACCGAGGTCATCGCCGAGTACGAGCGGATGAAGCCGAAGATCATCGGCGCCGCGATCTCGCGCCTCATCGTCCGCGCGGCCGTGGCCGAGGCCGCGCGCGCTGCCGGCAACAGCTCGGAGAAGGGCGGCGCGATCATCGGCCTGTTCGCCGCGCTCGCGGCCGAGGGCGCCCTGCTCGCGGCCGACCGGCCGGACACGCGCTCCTGGACCCTCTTGCCCGCGCTCGTCCTGGTCGCGCGCGTCCCTGTCCAGCCCGGCCCCCACGCCGTCACCGTCGCCGCCAGCGGCCCGGGCGGCAGCGAGACCCGCAAGTACGACGTCGACCTCCGGGCCGGCGGCTATGTTGTGCTCGACGTCACCACCCTGCGCTGACGCTGCCCTACGCTTCTCTCGTCCTTGACCGTCGCCTTTCATCCCTCGAGGTGCCCCATGATGCGTCGTCGCCTTCGTCTCCGCGCCCTGCACTCTCTCCTCACGGTCATCGGCGCCTACCTCGCGATCTGCAGCTTCGCACCTGTCGCCGAGGCCAGCGTGCTCGGCCGCCGCGGCATCGAGATCGAGGGCCCGCAGGACCGCCGCGGCTTCTACATCGGGCCCGGCATCGGCTTCGGCGCCACCTACTTCGACAGCCCGCTGTTCGCCCGCACCTTCAACGAGGCCACCGCCTTCATCCCGGCCGGCCGCGTCGAGCTGGCCCTCGGCGGCGGCGTCGGCAAGCGCCTCACCCTCGGCGTGAACCTCCACCTCGGCACGTACATGTCGAGCCGCTTCGGCCCCAAGATCTTCTTCGGCGGCGACGTCGAGGCCAATGTCTTCATCGTCCGCGGCTTCTTCGTCCGCACCGGCCTCGGCATCGGCGGCGTCCCCCAGGGCGACGGCCGCCGCGTCCGCATGGGCGCCGGCGGCGTGGTCGGCCTCGGCTACGAGTTCTGGCTCAACGCCAGCGCCGCCCTCGGCGTCGCCCTCCTCTACGACATCCGCGCCGTCCCCGGCGACGGCCTGCGCCACACGCCCTACGTCGGCCTGCGCTTCGCCTGGTACTGACATTCGCTCCGGCGACACCGGCGGTCGAATTCGTCCACCTGCCGCTCTGCTGCACGCTCGGACGCCTCGACCTGACGCTGACGTGAAAACCTCACCTCCGGTGCAGCCGCAGGCCCTGCAGCCCCGCGCGCTCGAGCCCGTCCTTCAGCCGCATCGACGGGATCTCGTAGTCCCCCGCGTTCTGCGGCCGGAACGAAATCGGCGCCTCGACGAACAGCCCCGCGAGCCGGCGATCGAGCTCGCCCGTCACGTCGTGAAAGCGCTCCGCGTCCATGCGATCGGCGCGGTAGACCACGAACGGCTCCATCACCGAGAAGCCCGGGTAGAACAGGATCCCGTGCTGGATGGGGAACAGCAGGTCGTCGATCGGCCCGTTGATCCCGCGCTCCTCGTAGTGCTCGGCCCAGCCGCCGGCCGTGACCACCAGCATCGCGCGCTTGCCCGCGAACACGCCCTCGCCGTAGCGGTCGCCCCAGCGCCGGTCCGAGTGTTCGCCGACGCCGTAGGCGAAGCCGTGCGCGAACACCCGCTCGACCCAGCCCTTCATGATGGCCGGCATCGAGAACCACCACAGCGGGAACTGCAGGATGACCGCGTCGGCCCACAGCAGGCGTCGCTGCTCGCGGGCCACGTCGGCCGTCTGCGTGCCCTCGGCGAATGCGCGGTGGGACGCCGCGACGACCTCGAGGCGTGCGCCCGCGGGCTCGGCCGGGAAGTCGGCGCCGTCGAGCGCGGCCTTCCATCCTTCCGCGTACAGATCGGAGACCAGGACCTCGTGCCCGGCGGCGGCGAGCGTGGCGACCATGCGATCGCGGAGCGATCCGTTGAGCGAGCGCGGCTCGGGGTGGGCGTAGACGATGAGGATCTTCATGGGGTGTCCTTTCCGAAGCACCGACCTCCGGGGCGTACGCCCGGCATGGCCTACCTCCAAACCTAGGCCCTCGCCGCCGCAGCGTTGAAATCGCGGCTCTTCTGTGCTGCTATAACCGCGGTGGATAGCAGCCGCCTCGACCTCAACCTGCTCGTCGCGCTCGACACCCTGCTCGCCGAGCGCAACGTGACGCGGGCCGCCAGGCGCCTGAACATCAGCCAGCCGGCGCTGTCGGCCCAGCTGCAGCGGCTGCGCGACCTCCTCGGCGACCCGCTGCTCGTCCCTGCCCAGCGCGGCATGACGCCGACCAAGCGCGCGCTCGAGCTGCAGGCGCCGCTGCACGAGGCGCTCGCGGGCGTGCGCGCCGTGCTCGCGGCCGGGACCGGCTTCGACCCCGCGACCGCCCAGATCACGATCTCCGTCGCCGCCTCCGACTATGTGCAATACGCCCTGTTGATGCCGCTCGCGTTTCAGCTCCGCCGCGAGGCTCCGGGCGTGCGCCTCGCCTGGCGGGCCCTCGACGCCGCCCAGCTCGCGGGCCAGGCGGAGCGCGGCGAGGTGGACCTCGCCTTCATCACCCCCGAGACCGCGCCCGAGCAGCTGCGCAGCCGGAAGGTCCTCGACGAGCGCTACGTCGTCATCGTCCGCCGCGACCACCCGCGGGTGTCCGGCGCCATCGACCTCGACCTGCTGTGCGCGCTCGACCACGTGGTGGTGAGCCCGCGCGGCGGCGGCTTCGCGGGCGCGACCGACGTCGTGCTCGCCGCTCGCGGCCGCGCGCGACGCGTGGTCCTGTCGGTGCCCTCGTTCCTCATGGTCCCCGAGCTCGTCGCGCGCTCCGACATGGCCGCGCTGGTCCCCGGCCGCCTCGCCCGCGACCGCGCCGACCGCCTCCAACTGCTCGAGCCCCCCGTCCCCGTACCAGGCTTCTCCATCAGCATGGTGTGGCACCGCCGGCTCGCCAAACACCCGGCGCTCACGTGGCTCCGCGACCGCGTGCGCTCGTTCGCCCGCGGCCTCGAATGAGGCGATCACCGCATCTATGACGATATGTTCATCAGGACAGCTCTAGCCGCCTGCACATCAGGCTATTCGATATATAATGGCACGAGCGCGGGCAGGTCGCTCCCGCCCGCGCTCGTTCGCGGCGCTACGGCGGTAGACGACCACGTACGGATCCCAGGACAGGTCTTGGCGCTCACGGGTAAAAGAGCGACGACCCCCTTGGTTCGATCCAAGATAATTCGAAGTTTCTTCGCCCGGTGAGAGGCGCGTCCGTGCGCCTCGACGCGATCAACCGTCGTCGCTCGCCGCGCCCAGCTCCTGCCCGCAGCGCGCCGCCCAGTCCTCCAGCCGCGTCAGCGTGCTCTCGAGCACGTCGCGCGAGCGGGCCAGGCGATCCATCGCCGCGTGCAGCGCGTCGCGTGCCCGCTGCAATCGGCTCCGCACCGTGGCGGCAGGCACTCCGAGCACCTCGGCGATGCGAGCGGTCTTGAGGTCCTCCCAGTAGTGCAGCTCGAGCACCACCTGGTAATTGACGGGGATCGAGCGCAGGGCCTCGAGCAGGAGCCGCTGCTCCTGGGTGCGGGCGATGATCGAGACCGCGCCCGGATCGAGCTCCTCGACGGAGACCTCGTCGAGGTCAGCCTCGGCGACGTCGCGCGCGCGCCGGCGCAGGTGGCGACACAGCGCGTGGTAGGCGATGCGCAGGAGGTAGGCGCGAAACCGGCTGGCGTCCGTCACGCGCTCGCGGCTCGCCACGCTGGCGACGAAGGTCTCCTGCATGAGGTCGGCGATGTGCTCGGCGCCCACCTTGTTGCGGAAGTACCGCTTGAGCAGGCGATAGTGGCGGGCGAACAGCTGCTCGCCCGCCTCGCTGTCCCCCGCCCGCCACGCCTCGAGCAGCTCCGCGTCGGTCGACGCGTCGGAGGGCGGCACGCGAGTCGGAGGCGAGGCCATGACGGGGGGCCCGCGAGGATACGCGAGCGCCGCGGCCGTGTCACTCGTGGCGGGTCGGGGGGCACGTCGTCTGCGGCTTGAACTTCGGCGATTTCGTCGGGGTGTAGAGCGGCGGCACGACCGCATTCTCCGTCGTCGGGTCGGTGTAGTTGACCACGACGGTGTACTCGGTGCCGAGCTGGCTGGTGGTGAATTCGACCCAATCTGCGCCGTAGGCCGGGCCGCTCGGGCTCACGCCCTGGACGCCGACGGTGCCGACCTTGCCGTCGACGCGCAGCGGGACGAAGTAGATCCGCACAGTCGGCGCCGAGGAGGTGACGCGCACGGTGTAGACCGCGCCGCCCTCCTCGAGGTCTTCGACGTGCATATAGGTGGGGTTGGCGGTGATGCATTGCGTCATGATGGGTCTCCTGGATTCGCGGTCGTAGTTTGCGGTCGTCGTTGCTCGGAGCTCATCCGCCGGCGAGGCGGCGCTCGCTCGCGCTGGCGCCTGCGCTGTCGAGCAGGACGGCCAGCATCGCCTCGCCCCCGGCGACCGCGCGGGCGTGGGCCCGGGCGCGCCGCAGCGCTGCCGCGCCGTGCGGACTGGCCGGATCGCGGCGCATCGCCGCGAGCCCCGAGACCAGCGCGAAGGTGACGCGATCGAGCTCGCCGGCGGGCGCCTCGGCGAACTCGCCCAGGCGCGCCGCGACGCGCTCGTGCTCGCCCGCGACCAGCTCCACCGCCGCCAGCCCCAGGCGCGCGTCGGTGCTCTCCTCGCTGCCCGGCCCGGCCTCGGCCTCGATCGCGGCGCGGCCCGCCTCGAGCTCCACGCGCGCCGCCGCGACCTCCCCCGCCGCCAGCAGCGCCCAGCCCAGCGCCACCCGGAACGACGCCGTGTAGGGATCGTCGGCGCCGTGGGCCGCGGCGTAGCCCGCCACGGCGCGACGGAAGGCGGCGATCGCCGGGCCCGGCCGGCCGAGGAAATAGTGGCCCGTGCCGAGCAGCGCCGCCGTCTCGGCGTGCTCGATCCGCGAAGGCGCGAGGATCTTGCGGAACACCGCCTCGGCGCGGCCGGCCAGCGTCACCGCGGGCTCGAACCGCCCCGCGTCGAGCTCGAGCTGGGCCAGCACGAACGCGGCCCTGCCCGCGTCGAGGCTCGTCGCCTCGTCGGTGCCGGCCCAGATCGCCACGGCGCGCCGCAGCAGCACGCCGGCGAGCGCCTCGTGGTCGGCGCCGGCGCGCGTCGAGTCGCGGATGGCCTGGGCGAGGTTGTACGCCGCCCGGGCCACCTCGGGGTGCCGCGGCCCGAACACGCGCTCGCGCTGGCCGAGGGCGCGCTCGAAGGCCTCGCGCGCCGCGGCGGCCTCGCCCTGCTCGAGCAGCGCCGTGCCGAGGTTCGACGCCGCGTGCGAGGCGTACAGCAGGTCACCCTGCTGCGTGAGCGCGGCTTCGGCGGCGCGCAGCTGTTCGACCGCGACCGCGAACTCGCGGGCCAGCAGCGAGAGGTTGCCGCGGATGGCGTCGAGGCGCGCGGCCGTGCCCGCGTCGAGCCCCACGCGAGCGCTCGCCGCGTCGGCGCGCCGCAGCCACCGGCGCCCCGCCGCGAGATCGGGCGCCTCGGTCGCCGCCACCATCGCCAGGTGGCGCCAGCTGCTGGCGAGCACGCGATCGTGATGCCCCGCCTCGGCCGCGTCCGCGGCCTGTTCGAGGCGCTCCAGGCCGTCCTCGCTGCGGCCCCGCGCCAGCGCGGTCCGCCCCAGCAGCAGCTGGACCTCGGCCGTCAGCGGCTCGTGGGCGAGCGCGCGCGCCCACGCCTCGAGCGGGATGGCCGCCGTCCACGCCGCCTCGACCCGCCCCGCGCGCAGCTCGGCCTCGGCGAGCGCCAGCTGCTCTCGCACCTGCTGCACCTCGCCGGCCAGCGCCGCCGGCGGCTCGGGCGGGCCGCCTCGCCGGGCCTCGCGCTCGCACGCCTGCGGGTCCTCGAGGTGCAGCACCGCCCCGGGCGCCGCGCGCAGCGCCTGCGGCTCGCCGCGCAGCAGCTCGGCGATCAGGACCTGCGCCGCGCTCCGCTGGCGCTCGAGGCAGCGTCCGAGGCGGTCGAGCACCACCGGATCTCCGCCCGCCCGGGCGCGACACAGCGCCCCGCGGGCCGCCAGCCAGCGCGTGCGCCAGCGGTCGAGGCCCGCCGCCACCGGGCCCTCGCTGTCGGCCAGCCAGGCCATGCCCTCGGCCGCGCTCGCGCGGGCGAAGCCGTCCCCGAGCTGCGCGCGCGCCTCGGCTCCCCACGTATCGTCGAGCTCGCGCGCCATCGCGGCGCACTCGTCGAGCACCGGCGTCGCGCTCCACCACGCCACCGAGAGCCCGCTGAGCGACGCCACTGCGAGCGCCGCGAGGCCCGAGCTCGTCGCGCGCCGCCGCGCTCGCCGGCGGGCGAACCCCGCCTCGATCGCCGCGAGCAGCGCGTCGACGTCGTCCCAGCGCCGGGCCGGCGCGACGTCCAGGCCGCGGCGAAGAATCGGCCACAGCCACCGCGCCACCGCGTCGGCCGGCGGCTCGGCGGGTGTCCAGTCGACGCGGCCGCGCAGCACCTCCTCGACGGTCCGCCGCGGGAACGGACGGCGGCCCCACAGCCCCTCGTAGATCGACACGCACAGCGCGAACTGATCGGCGCGCGCGTCGGCGCGGCCGCGGAATTGCTCGGGCGGCATATAGGCCGGCGTGCCCGCGACCTCGCCGGTGCGCTCGGGGGTCGAGGAGCCGTCGCGCCAGGCCTCGCTCGCCCGCTCCAGCATCGTCTCGCCCGGCTCCGCGTCGCCGCACTCGAGCGCCGCGAGCCCGAAGTCGACGACCGCGACGCGACCGTCGACCCCGCGCAGGATGTTGTCGGGCTTGAAGTCGCGGTGGATCACCCCGGCCCGATGCGCGGCGGCCAGCCCCCGCGCCGCGTCGAGATAGGCCGCGAGCACCTGCTCCCAGCCCGGCCCCGGGCGGCCGGCGAGCCAGTCGCGCAGGCTCCCGCCCTCGATGCGCTCCATCGCCAGGTAAGTGCGCCCGTCGTGCTCGCCGACCTCGTACACGTGCACGACGTTGGGGTGAGCCAGCCGCGCGAGGGCCCGCGCCTCGACGCGCAGGCGTGCGGTCGAGCGGGGGTTGGCGAGGTGGGCGTGCACGAGCTTGAGCGCCACGGGCCGGTCGAGCTCGTCGTCGAACGCGAGGTGGACCTCGCCCATGGCTCCGGCCCCGAGGGCATGCACGAGGCGATAGCGGCCGATCCGCGGCGCCGCCCCGCGGGCGAACAGGCGCGACCGCAGCTCCGCGAACAGGCGCCGGTCGTCCACCCCGCTGAACGCGAGCTCCGCGGTGCCGGCGTCGGGCGACGGACCCTCGCCGGTGAACGGCGTGGACGCGACCTCACCCGGGTCGAACGACCCGGACGTCGGCGAGCCTCCCCGCTCGTGTCGCACGCTCTGCGGCCTCACCTCGCCCCTGCCCCCAATCAACCCGCTCCCTTCCTAAGCCGTCGTCGGCACGAGCGTCAAGCCGTGGCGATCTCGAGCAGGCAATCCTCACCAAAGCCCGCCGCCCGCCCACCGCCCGCCCGCGCCCGCAGTGCATCGCGACCGCTCCATTGTGGCGAGCGTCGGTCGCATTCGTCCTGGCGAAATGGTCGGCGCGCAGGCGCGCTTAAACTCGGCATTCTGCAGGTGAACATCCGCACCGAAGGACCGCGCCGCCTCACACTCACGCGATTTTACGGAGCACCGGCGTCGATCCTCCCGCGGTCATTCGCAGCCACCGAGCTCGGCAGGAAGGCGACGGGGCGCATCTGCCGACCGCACATTCAAACATGGGACGAGCGCCGATTCATCGCAGGATCTTCGATTCACCCGACCTCGACGTCCACGCCCGCCGCCAGCAGCACGTCCTCGTCCGGGACCCACGGCTCCCCGGCCGCGTAGACCCCCGTCACCTCCACGTCGAGGCTCGCCGGCTTGCCGATGTCGTCGACCTCGTGGAACGTCAGCGTGCCGGTCGCGCTCTCGGCGTACTCGGGATCGTGGTCCCACCAAAAGTACGGATCGAAGCACATCTCGGGATCGTCGAGCACGAACACGTGCCGGACGCCCCATTCGGCCGGTTGCTCGACGGGCTCGTACTTCGGCGAATCGATGCCGCCGCCGTCGATCAGCGACTCGAGGATGATGCCGCGGCACAGCCCGGCCTCGCCGTCCTCCTGGATCACGCGGATCTGTCGCGGCAGGCTCTCGACCCACCACGCCCGCGTGACCGGCGGCATGGCCGTCCCGGTGCTCCCGGTCGACGTGTCGTCGGCGCCGGTCGTCGTGGTCTCACCGTCGGTCGTGGCCGGCGGCTCGTTCGTCGTCGACTCGACCTCGGAGGTCGGGGCCTCACCGCTCGCCGCCTCACCCGTCGCCGCCGTCGAGCCCGTGCCGGTCGTCGAGCCCGACGTCGAGCTCGCGCCCGCCGTCGAGCCCGTGCTCGCCTCGCCCGTCGAGCCCGTGCCGTCGGTCGCCGTGGAGCTGGCCGGAGCCTCTCCGCACGCGCTCATAACCACCAGCGCAACCACCACGAGTCGACGCATCGTGCGGTGATACCCCGCCGCATCGCGCCTCGCCAGCGGCGCGCCGTCCCCTCGCAGCGCGGCTCGCGGCACCCGATTCACGAACGCGAGCGGAGGATCGCCCGAGACCGGGCTCGTGTCCTGCGCGATGCGCCAGCCCCGCGGCGATGAATGTGATGAGGACCTGCCCCTGGGATCGCCCCCCATGAATGTCGACACCACGACGCCGCCCCGCGCGAATCGCCCGTCGCGCCCGCGCGAGCCTCCGCGTCGCGCACCCCGTCGAGCCGCGCGATCGAGGCGCGATACGGCCCCGTCGCGCGGGCGATCGCGCCCTTCGCCCGGCGCGCACAGTGCCCGCACGTCCGCGCGCCCGGGCGAGCGCGCGCACCCGTGAAACCGCCGCGCGCGCGCCCGCGCCCCCGCGGCGCCGGCAATTTGGCGTACTGTCGACTGCCGCCACCATGTCTGCTCCGAGCGCCGCCACCTCCGCCCCCGACATCCAGCGCGACGAGGACGGCCGGCGGCTGCTCGCGGCCTTGCGCGCGCGCTTCGAGGCCGCCACCGCCGGCGGCGTGCACCTGTTCAGCTCGACGGCCGACGGGCTGTACGAGCGCTTCCTCGCCGGGTTGCCGGACGGGCTGCGGCAGTGGCATCAGTGCGCGGCCTGTCGCCGGTTCGTCGATCGCCACGGCGGCCTCGTGCGCGTCGGCGACGACGGCGAGCTGGCGTCGGTCCTCTGGGATCCCGCAGCGGTGCCCGACGTCTACGTGCCGGCCGTGCGGGCCCTCGCCGAGGCCGTCACGCGCGCCCCGATCGCCGGCCTGTTCCTGTCGGAGCGCGAACTCTGGGGCCGGCCGCGCACCGGCGATTGGTGGCACCTCGCGGTCGAGCCCGCGCCCGCGCTGGTCTATCGGCCCACGCCCGTCCGCAGCGCCGCGCAGGTCGCCGCCGAGCGGCGCGTCGACCACGACGCCCTCCTGCGCGGCCTCGCCGAGTTCCCGCTCGAGCTGGTGCGGCAGGCCCACGCGCTGCTCACCACCGATCAGCTCCACCGCTCCGAGGCGTGCATCAGCGTCGCCGCCTGGTTGCTCGCGCTGCACGAGCGCCTGGCCCTCGCCGACCACTCGCGCCGGCGCGACAACCTCGTGTGGCAGGCCGTCGCCGGCGCGCCGGCCGGGTTCGCCCGCGTGCGCAGCACCATGATCGGCACCCTGCTCGAGGACCTCGCGGCCGGCCTCGCGTTCGACGTCATCAAGGCGCGCTTCGACGCCAAGATGCACCCGCTCGCCTATCAGCGCCCGAGCGCCGCCCCGAGCGCCGGCAACATCGCCCGCGCCGAGGAGATCGTCGCCAAGCTCGGCGCGGCCGGCTCGCTCGCGCGGCGGTTCGCCCGCCTCGCCGACATCGTCCCGCTGTGGTTGCCCGCCGCCGAGAAGCCGCCGCGCGAGGAGCGGGGCGTCTTCTCGCACCTGCGCGAGCGGTCCAAGGCGCCGACGCTGCACGACGTCCCGCCGGTGACGATGACGTGGGACAAGTTCGCCAGGACCATCCTGCCGAACGCCGAGGGCATCGAATTTTTGGTCCCCGACCGCAACGACTCGTACCTCGGGCTCGTCACCGCCACCAACCCGGACGCCCCGCCGATCGTGCAGTGGGACCGCGAGGGCGCGCGCAATCCGGTCACCTGGTACCTCTACGTCAACGGCTCCGCGCCGACGCGCTGGAACCTCAAGCCCAACCACTTCCACCCCGTCACCGCCGTCACCTATCAGCCGTCGATGTGGGGCGACGCCGGCAAGTTCCCGCATCACGGCCAGAAGGTCATCTTCCTGCTCAAGGGCGCGAAGGACCGCGAATACACCGGGGGCGCCGGCTTCTTCCCCTCGTTCCTCAAGAGCGAATACCACGAGATCCGCAGCACCCTCGAGGCCTATGCCAGGAGCGCCGTGATCGACGGCAAGGACGACGCCGAGGCGTGCGGGATCTGCCTGCAAAAGGGCACCACCTGGGACTACACCTTCCGCGTCGCCAGCAAGGGCGGCGTGCGCCTCGTCTACAAGCTCGACCGCTGGGACTGACGCGCGGCGCGAGAATCGCGCTTCGCCGTGCGGCTGGCAGACCGCAAGCGCCTACAGTAGGGTGAGGTCTGCATGCGCTCCCTCGCTCTCGGCGCCGCGATCCTGTGCGGCGCCGCCTGCATCCCGTTCGAGCCCTACTGGTGGATTCAGGACCCCCGGGTGCTCGGCATGCGCATGACGGTCGTCGAGCCCGGCGGTTACTCCACGCTGCTCCACGTCCCGCCGGGCCAGCAGCGGGCCACGCCGTTGCCGCTCGACACCGTCGAGCTCGAGCGGTTCGTCGTCACCCCCGAGGGCGTCGCGGTCGAGCCGCCGATCTGGCTCGCCTGTTCCAGCCCGGGCTGCTTCGACCGCTTCTACGCCGAGGGCTACTACCTCGCCGATTGCCCACAGCCGCTGCCGTTCTCCCTCCCGTGGGCGTGTCGGCTCGGCGAGGGCGAGCGCCTGCGCGTCGGCTTCGCCGGCGCCTTCACCGTCCCGCTGCATACCGGTCGAGACGACGTCCTGACGATCATGGCGATCGGCAGCCGCAGCCCCGACGTCTCGTCGGAGACCTGCCTCGAGCGCTACGCCGGCGCCCCGCACGAGGGCCTCCAGGACTGCCTCATCGCCCGCGACCTGTTCGCGCCCGGCCCGCTGTGGGCCGTCCTGCCGTTCGCCCCCGAGCTCGCCATGCTGCCGCCCGAGTTCCTCGAGCAGGCGCCCGACACCCACCCCGACATCACCGGCTTTCGCGTCACGCGTGAGCGCGGCGCGACGCGCATCGAGGCCCTCGCCATGCCCGGCGACACCGTCGCGATGGCGCCCGGCGAGAAGGTCACCGTGCTGCCGCTGTTCCTCGCCGGCCGCGAGCAGGAGTTCATCGTCCTGATCGATCCGGACGCCGACGGCCCCCTCCCGCCGGAGGCGAAGGAGCAGGCCGAGTTCGTCGAGATCAACGCGCAGATCACCGCGCTCGTCGATCAGTTCGAGAAGCCCGACGAATACCTCAGCCTCTACAACTTCAACGCCGAGATCTCGTGGGTCGTCCCCGACCACCCCGAGCCGGCGACGCTGTACGTCCAGTCCCGCGACACCCGGGCCGGCCGCGGCTTCGCGGTCCTGCACTTCGACCCCTCATGATCGCGGCGGTCCTCCTCGTCGTCCTCGCCGCCGCCGCACCGGCCGCGCAGCCCGCCGCCGCGGCGGGCGAGCGACCGGCGCGTCACGTCGTGCAGGGCACCCTGCGCAGCGCCGGCGAGCGCACCCCGATCGCCGGCGCCAAGGTCTTCGCCGTCGGTCGCCGCGGCCCCGCGTGGACGCGCGAGGCCGTGTCGGGCCCCGACGGCCGCTTCGTGCTCGCCGACCTGCCGGCGCAGGACTTCGTGCTGACGATCGTCGCCGCCGAGCACCAGCGGCTCGAGCAGGTCACCACCGCCCCGTTCTGGCGCCGGCGCAAGCCGCCGACGATCTACCTGCAACCGGCGGGTTCGGGCGGCTACCGCACGATCGTGCAGCAGGAGCGGGTCACGCGGCCGAGCCCCTTCAGCGCCCGGCTCGCGCCGGACGAGATCCAGGGCCTGCCGGGCAGCCAGGGCGACCCGCTGCGCGCGCTGCAGAACTTGCCCGGGGTCGCGCGCGCCCCCGGCGGCCTCGGCCTCCTCGTCCTGCGCGGCGCGACCCCCAATCAGTCGCAGGTGTTCTTCGGCGAGCACCCGCTGCCGCGCGCCTTCCACGTGCCCGGCCTCGCCAGCGTCGTGCAGACGGGTGTCCTTCAGGACATCCAGTACACCCCCGGCAGCTTCTCGAGCCACTACGGCAACGCCGTCGGCGGCGTCGTCAACATGACCCCGCGGGTCGGCCGGCGCGACGGCGTGCACGGCCACGCCAAGCTCGACATCACCTCCGCCGGCGCGCTCGTCGAGGGCCCGATGGGCAAGGGCTCGTTCCTGATGGCGGCCCAGCGCGGCTACCTCGACCTCGTGCTCAAGGCCCTGCCGAGCGACGTGCGCGGCGAGCAATTCATCCGCCCGCGCTACAACGACTATCAGTTGATCTTCGACCACCCGGTCGGCCAGGGCGGCACCCTCACCGCGCGGGTCCTCGGCGCCACCGACGACCTGCGCTACCCCGAGACCACCTACAGCCCCGGCTCCAACTTCACCCTGCGGGCCGGCTTTCACCGCTTCGACCTCGCCTACCGCAAGCGCCACGGCACCTGGGACTTCCTGCTCGCGCCGGCGCTCCGCATCGACCGCACGGTCTACGACAGCAGCCAGATCTACCGCCGGCGCAGCGACGCCGTCGGCCTGCTGCGCGCCGAGATGACCGCGCGCCCGTCGCGTCACTTCCAATTGACGCTCGGCCTCGACACGCAGATCGATCGCTACGCCACGCGCACCCAGCTGCGCCCGCCGCCGCAGCTCGGGGACCAGCCGCCGCAGGACCAGGCCGCGCGCGGGCTCCTCACCACCAGCGGCCTGTACCTGTCGGCGCAGCTCGGCGGCGGCCGCTTCACCCTGTTCCCCGGCGTGCGCGCCAACCTGTTCAGCAGCCCGGACAACGCCGCGTTCGCCATCGACCCGCGCATCCTGGCCCGCGTGGTCGCGCACGACCGGGTGACCCTGCAGTTCGCCGCCGGCATGTACTCGCAGGCCAGCCAGCGCAAGTACGAGCAGACGTCGGGCTTCATCTCCAACTCGCAGTCGATGGGCGGCACGACCTCGATCGCCGGCTTCAGCCCCCTCGTGCTGCCGGGCGCCCTGCGCTACCTCGACGCCCGCCTCGAGTTCGACCCGCGCGGCCGGGTCGGCGCCGCGCGGGCGGTCCAGCTCAGCGCCAGCGTGCACGTCGACATCACCGCGACCCTCGGCCTCGACGGCACGATCTTCTACCGCCGCGTGCGCGACAACCTGCCGTTCCTGGCCGAAGCCCCGGCGCTGTCCGACGTCGGCACCCAGACCTACGGCGCCGAGATGATGCTGCGCCACGACCTCACGCGCCGGCTGTTCGGCTGGGTCGCCTACACCTTCATGCGCTCGATGCTCGGCTACGCCACCCACGGCCCGGTGCGGCCCAACCTCCCGGCCGACTTCGACCAGCGGCACAACCTCGTGCTCCTGCTCGGCTACAAGCTGCCGCGGCGGTGGACCATCGCCGGCCGGTTCCGCGTCGTCACCGGCCTGCCGTACACGCCGCGGATCGGCAGCCAGCTCGAGAACGGCCAGTGGATCCGCCCGCTCGACGGCCCGACCAACAGCGCCCGCCTGCCGGTGTTCCACCAGCTCGACATCCGCATCGATCGCACCTGGGTCTATAAGCGCAGCCTGGTGTCGGCCTACCTCGACGTGCAGAACCTGTACAACCGCCAGAACCCCGAGGGCGTGCTCTACAACTACGACTATTCCGACACGCGCACGGTCGTCGGCGTCCCGATCTTGCCGGTGCTCGGGGTGCGCGTGAATTATTGATACAGCGAATGCCGGCGCAAGCCTGCTCGGCACGCCCCGGCCACGCACGAGCGCGACCGCCGCGACGGGCCCGGCGAGTCCAGCTGTGGGCTCTTTAGAGCAGCCCCGGGCGCCGCCGGACGAGCCTGCTCGCGCTGCGGCGCTAGGCTCCGGGGACATGTCCGAATCGACCGAAACGCCCGGCCTGCTGCAGGCCCGCCTCGCCAACGAGCGCACGCTGCTCGCGTGGCTGCGCACCGCCGTCGCGCTGATGGGCTTCGGCCTGATGGTCGCGCGCCTCGGCCTGTTCCTCGACACCCTGTCGCAGACCACCCACGAGCACCTGCGGGCCGCCGGCCAGTCGCGGTGGACCGGCGCGGCCCTGCTGATCACCGGCAGCGTCGTCGCCGTGATCGGCTACCACCGCGTGAACGCCTACGCCCGGCTCATCGACCCGCAGCGGCGCCCGCCGGGGGACCGCGGGCTCCACGTCACCGCCGGGCTCGTGATCCTGCTCGGCGTCAGCCTGGCGACCTTCGTCGTCGCCATGTACTGAGGCTCCGGCGGTCAGCCGCGCATGATGCACTGCTCGCAGTCGAGGACGCCGGTGCCCTCGATGTGCACAGGGATCGCGCACAGCTGCGGGACGGTCTCCATCAGCGTGAAGTCGTCGAGCGGGTTGTCGTGGACCTGGACGTTGTCGCACTCGCCGAGCCACGGGTCGTCGGCGATCGGCGCCAGCTGGGTGATGTGGTTGTTGTTGAGGTAGACGACCGTGAGCGCCTGATAGGCGCCGAGCGGGGCGAGGTCGACGATCGCGTTGTCGCTGAGCCACAGCGACTCGAGCTGCGCGGTGCCGAACTGCGGGATCGTCGTCAGGCCGGCGTCCTCCGCCTCGACGCGGAACAGGGCGGGGTGCGCGGCGAGGCTGTTCAGATCGCCGCCGAGCGGGTTCTGCGAGACCTCCAGCGAGCCGAGGGCGGACGCGCCGAGCAGCGGCGAGAGGTCGACGACGTCGTTGTCGTCGAGGTCGAGCTCGAACAACATCGGCAGCGCGAGCGGAGACACGTCGACGATGTGGTTGCGATCGAGGTTGGCGATGGCGAGCGCGCCGAGGCTCGCCAGCGGCCCGAGGTCGACGACCTGATTGTGCGTGAGGTCGAGGTGATGCAGCGCCGACATGCCGGCCAGCGGCCCGAGGTCGACGATCGCGTTGCCGTCGAGGTCGAGGTAGGTCAGCTGAGTCAGGCCCGCGAGCGGAGCGAGGTCGACGATCACGTTGCTGTCGAGGTGCAGGTCGCCCAGCTGGGTCAGACCGGCCAGCGGCCCGAGGTCGGCGCTCGCGTTGCCGTCGAGCCGGAGCGTCGTCAGGGCCGTCATCCCGGCGAGCGGCCCGAGGTCGACGATCGCGTTGCCGTCGAGGTTGAGCCAGGTCAGGTGGACGAGCGGGGCCAGCTCGCCGATGTCCCCGAGGCCGCTGTCGAACATCGACAGCGACTCGAGCGTGACGACCTGTCCGAGCCCCGAGAGGTCGGGCGCAGGCGTGTTGGCGGCGCTCAGACGCTTCAGCGGCAGGCCGGCCAGCGGCGCCAACGCGGCGACCGGGCTGCCGGTGATGTCCAGCTCCTGCAATTTCACGAGCCCGGCGAGCGGCCCGAGGTCAGTCACCGCGCTGTCTCTGAACGACAGCACGGACAGCTGCGTGAGCCCGGCGAGCGGGCCGAGGTCGGTCACCGTCGACGAGTCGAAGCCGAGGTCGACGAGGCCGGTGAAGCACTCGAGGCCCGCGAGCGTGGTGACCTTGTGAGCGCTGAGGTGGGTGAGCGACTCGGCGGCCTCGACGGGGATCGGGCCCTCGGGGATGTCGAGCATGAAGCGGACGGACGCCTCGAGCGCTGGATCGGCGAGGACGATCTCGGTGCAGGGGACGACCGGCTCTCCGGTGCTGGTGAGGCCGTCCGTGGTGTCGTCGCCGCTCGTCGAGCCGGTGGTGGTCGGCGCGCCGGTGGTGGTCGGCTCGCCAGAGGTGCCGCCGTCGCTGCTGCCCTGATCGTCGGTACCGGCATCGGTGGTCGGCTGCCCCGTGTCGCCGTTGTCGGTGTCGCTGGCAGTGTCGGGGCCGCACGCGAGGGCCAGCGCGAAGAGGAGGAGGGGACGACGCATGGGCGTTGGATCCCGCAACCCACGGCGTTTCCGTCGCGACGAGGCGCCACAAAATCACGCCGGGTCGATCACGGACCGGCCAGGAACTGGCCAAGTTCCCTCCGCGCCGCCGGCGGCGCGCCTCCGCGCGTCGCGGCGTCTACGATCGACCGACGCCGCCCGCGCCTGCGATCAAGCCTAAAAGACATGTCCCGTTGGACATGATGCTTTAAACATGCCCCTTCGGGCATGCTCTTCAGAGCATGTCTCGCATCCACGTCGGTCACGGCGTCGTGACATCGATGTGTAGGCATCCCCCCCCTGCCCGGCCGCTTGTCCCCGCGCTCATCCTCGGCGGCGGCGTCGCAGACGCCGGTCGCCACCCCCGCCTGCCTTCTCACCGTCTGATGCCCACCGAGTCGCCACGCGGCTGGACCTGGCCTCGACCCGCCGCGCGCGCCCAGGGGCCTGGAGAATGAGCCATGGAGGGACATGCACCACACCGTCGCCGTCGCGTCCCTGTTTCTCTCCCTCGCCGCGCCGCCCTCCGCAGAGAGCGCCGCGGCGGCCGTCCCGCCCGCGACGGTCGAGGATTTCGTCGCCAGCCTGCAGGCACCCGTGGCGCTCGATCGTGTCGATGTGAACGTGGCCGCCGGCGATCTCGAGATCGCCTTCGATCTGCGGGAAGTCGGTCACGTCTCCGTGGCCGTGTATACCGAGGACGAGGACGCCGGCCGCGGTCTCGTGACGGTCGGCGACGCGATCGTGGCGGAGGTCGGGTTCGTCGACGGTGCGGTCGCCTGGCAGACAAGCGACCTGTCCATCCTCACGCCTCCGCAGCTCCGTGCTGTCGCTGCGAGCATCGTCCAGGTCTGGCATGAGGATGTCGTGACGGAGGCGCTCTCCGCCGCGACAGTGGATGGCCGGGACCTCAAGTGTACGGTCGCAGGTGGTATCGCCGGCGCCACCGCAAGCATCCTCGTCAGCGGGACATGCGGCGTCATTACAAAAATGCTCAAATACTGTGGGACCGCCGGAACGGCTGCATTCTGGAAGGTTTCCGGCTACATCTCCGACAAGTGCAACGGGGCCCAGGACAAGTAATTCCAGGAGGAACCTTTGCCCTCGCACCACCTGAGCCCCCTCGACAAGCCGCTGCCGCCCCAGCCGTGGGGTTTCTTGGCGACGAACAACTTTTGGTCGCGCGCATTGCTGACGCCCATCGCCATCATCTTCTGGGCCGGAGCCGCCGTCTTCTTCACCTGTTCAAACTTCTTTGCCCTGGTGTGGTGGCAGCAGGCGCTGGGGCTCATGGTCTTCTTTTCCGTCTGGGGCGGGCTTGTGGAGCGATGGAGCCGGAAGTACCTCGCGCGCCGGCGAACGCTGCTGTTCGCGGGGCACAGCGCCGCCCTGGATGCGGCGCCTGCCGAGGCTCGAGCGGCCCCACGGGGTCCCCGTGATCTGCTCGATGAGGCGCCGCGTGAGCTCGTTCCGTCGCGGGAGGCGCGGTCAGAGTGGCCGATCGTGCCGACCGCCGAATTCTGGGACTATGCGTTTGAGCGGCTGTTCGGGCGAGCCGCGGGGGTCGCCAACCTCGCGTTCGACCTCGCAGTCATTCTGGCGCTGTCCTACCCGACCTGGACGCCGACAATTGTGGTGACCCTGGTGATGGTCGTCCTATCGATTTGGTTCGGCGTGTGGCAGCGTCGGCTCCTCTTGCAGTTCGAAGCCGGCGCTCGACCGGGCCTGGCGCTCGCCGAGTCATCCGGGTCGAGGGGCGTGCCCGAGGGGCCCGGTCGACCGAGCGCTACGTCGTCGCCGTGAATTAAGAAAATGGCATGCCCTTCAGGGCATGCCCCTTACAACATGCTCTTGCAAGCATATCCTTCAGAACATGTCGCGCATCCAGCCGACGAAGCGCTTGCCGAGGCCGGGGCGCTCGCCGCGGGGCGCCTGGACCTCGACGGGGGCCATGGGCTGGTGGGCGGCGCCGTAGAGCACGAGGCCGACGCCGGTGGAGAACTTGGGGTCCTGGATCACCTGGGCGAAGCCGCCCTCGGTGAGCGACGGCTGGCCGCGGCCGAAGGCGGCGCCGTGGACCGGCACGCCGCGGCGGACCGGCATCTGGAACACGTCCTCGACGATCTCGGTCATGCCCTCCATCTGCGAGCCGCCGCCGGTGAGAACGATGCCCGAGCCGGCCATCTCCATCATCCCGGACTTCAGCAGCTCCTCCTGGGCCATCAACAGGATCTCCTCGACGCGCGGCTCGATCACCTCGCCGAGGAAGCGGCGGGGGAAGCTCCGCGGCGGGCGCGGGCCGACGCCTGCGACCTCGACCACCGCGTCGCCCTCGATCATGCTGACGAGCGCGCAGCCGTGGCGGCGCTTGATCGCCTCGGCCTCGGCCACGCTGGTGTGGAGGCCGTGGGCGACGTCCTGGGTGATCCGGTGGCCGCCCATGACGATGACCGAGGTGAACACGTTGGTGCCCTCGGAGTAGATCGTCAGGTCGGTGGTGCCGCCGCCGATGTCGATGAGCACGACGCCGAGCTCGCGCTCGTCCTCGTGGAGCACGCTGATGGCCGAGGCGAGCGGCTGCAGCACGACCTCGACGACGTCGAGGCCGGCGCGGTTGCAACACTTGATGATGTTCTGGACGCTGGTGGTCGCGGCGGTGATGACGTGGGCGCGGGCCTCCATGCGGACGCCGCTCATCCCGATCGGGTCCTTGATCTGGCCCTGGCCGTCGATCATGTACTCGAGCGGCAGCGTGTGGATGATCTGGCGGTCGAGCGGGATGTTGACCGCCTTGGCCTGCTCGAGCACGCGGGCGACGTCGGCCTCGGTGACCTCGCGGTTGCGCATGCTGACCTGGCCGAGGCTGCTAAAGCCGCGGATGTGGCCGCCGGCGATCCCGACGAACACCGACTGGACCTCGACGGCGGCCATCTGCTCGGCCTCTTGCACGGCCTGGGCGATGCTGTTGGTGGTCGCCTCGATGTTGACCACCACGCCCTGGCGCAGGCCCTCCGACGGGCACGTGCCGACGCCGATGATGTCGACCCCGTTCTCGGTCACCTCGCCGATGATCGCCGCGACCTTGGTCGTGCCGATGTCGAGTCCGACGATCACTTCTCCGACTTCTGCCATGACGTTGGTTCCTCAGTCGTACTTCGGGATGCCCGAGGCAAATTTGTTGCCGGTGGCGGCCTTCTTCTTCTTGCCCTTGCCGGGCTTGCCCTTGGCCGGGGCCGGCGCGACGGGCCCCTGCTCCTTGGCACCTGGCGCTTCGACAATGTCCTTGGCGACAGGCTTCTGCGCCCCGGCCCCGCGGGCCAGCACCGCCGCCTCGGCGGCCGGGTCGAGGAAGCTGGCGACCACCCGCTCGGGCGTGCCGGGGGTGGCGTCGAGGTCGAGGTGGACCACCGCGAGCTGCTCGGCGCGCTCGCCGAGGGCCGCCCGCAGCGCGTCGAAGCGGGCCAGCTTGGGCGCGACGTCGCCGCGGCCGAGCCGCAGCGCCGCGCCGGTCTTGGCGGTGTACAGCGCGACCGCGCCGCCCTCGTCGACGTGGACCTCCGACAGCCGCGGCCGCGGCGTCGACTGGTACTCGTTCAGCGCCGTCAGCCCGCGGCGGATCGCCGCCTGCGCCCGCGCGTCGCCGGCCACCAGCTGCTCGCGGTCGACCCCCGTGATCACCGGCAGCTCGCCGCGCTCGCCGTCCTCGAGCCGCTTGAACGGCACCCCGTCGCGGTCGATCAGGTAGAAGTAGCCCGACAGCAGGGCCGCCGCCGCCTCGTGCTCCTCGACCTCGACGATCAGCGTGTCGGGCAGCGAGCGCTGCACGCTGGCCCGCTTGACCCACGGCTCGGCCGCGATCTTGGCCTGCAGCGCGTCGGTGTCGACGGCCAGGATGTTGGTCCCGGGCTCGAGCCCGAGCAGCGCCTGCAACCTGTCCACCGGGACATGTGGCGTCGCCTGGAACACCAGCGACTTGGCCTCGAAGCGGGCCGAGGTGGTGACGTACTGGTAGCCGCTCTGCACCGCCAGCAGCACGCCCCACGCCAGCGTCAGCGCGATCGCCAGGCGAGCCGCCAGGCTGAAGAACCGGCGCCCGCGCGCCCCGACCCGCGGCACCGCGGCGACCATCTGGCGCAGCCCGACCCGCGGCCCCTGCACCGCCGGCTTGGCGCCCGCCCGCGGGGCGTCGACGCGCCGGTTGACGCGCACGCCCTTCACCCCGGCGGCGACGGCCGGCTTGCGGGCGACCGGCGCGGGCGCGGGCACCGGTCGCGGCCGCGCCTGCTGCACCCGGCGGTTCTGCTTGCGCGCCGTCGCGGTGTTCGCGCGCGGGTTGTTGTTGAAGAGACCCATGGCGGTGAGGATCGAGCCTGGCGACTATCAGGCGCTCCCCATGTGGGCAAGAATTCGGCGCCGTGGGCCTGAACATCCGCGCAAGCCTGCGCCCTCCCCGCGACGCACGCGAGCGCCGGCGCCCGACCTGACCCGAAAGACAGGCCCTTCGCCGGCCTCGACCAGAGCCCGTCCTCACCTGTCCCTACGGCCAGGGGCTAGTAGCAGGTGACGGCCTCGCCGACCTGAAGCGTCTTCCCCGGGCAGTCGAGGTGGGCGGGGCGATCGGCGAACTTGATCCCGTCGCCACACTGCCAGTACTTCGCCTTGATGCAGCCGTCGCAGGTCACCTTGCTTGCCTCGTCGCTGCACGTCTTGCAGCACCAGGTCCCAGCGTCGGTGGCGCCGCGCGTGACGAGCCGCTCGAGCGCATCGACCAGGGCGTACAAAGCGTCGCACGCCCCCTCGGGCGCGTCGACGCAGACCGCGTCGAGAGACTCCTCCAGCTCGCCTGCAGGCGAGCCCAACATCACGGCGACGAGAGTGACACTGAGCATGCCCGAAAGGTGAGGCGATACCCCGCAGGATCAAGCGGCGACCTCACCAGGGGATCGGGCCGGCGTCGTTGGAGAACGTGCCTGTCGGTCCGTCCGGCCCGAGCAGGGCCAGCCGCACCGGCTCGCGCGCGCCCTCGACGACGCTCCGCGGTCCGCTGTGCGCGTTGAGATCGGTCGCCGTGTAGCCGGGGCACGCCGCGTTGACCTTGATCGGAGTGTTGGCGAGCTCCTGCGCGAACGCGATGGTCACCGCATTGAGCGCGCTCTTCGACGGGCCGTAGGCGACGCCGCCGACGCCGCGGAACGGATACGCGGGATCGCTGATCGAGGTCAGCGAGCCGATCCCGCTCGACACGTTGACGATCCGCCCCGCCGGCGCCGCGCGGAGCAGCGGCAGCATCGCCTGCGTCACGGCGATCACGCCGAAGACGTTGGTCTCGAACACCGCCCGGACGTCCGCCAGCGAGGCCACGCTCGGCGCTCCGCTGCGCATGATGGCGGCGAGCGAAGCGTCTCCGGCCGCTCCTCCATGGGCGATGCCGGCGTTGTTGACGAGGACGTCGAGCCGCCCGAGCTCGCGCTGGATCCACGCGACGGCCGCCGCGATCGTGGCGGCGTCGGTGACGTCGAGCACGAGCGAGCGGGCGTCGCCGGTGATCTGTTTGGCCGCGGCCTCGCCACGCGCGGAGTCGCGGGCGCCGACGAGCACCGTGTAGCCGCGCGCCGCGAGCTCCCTGGCGATCTGAAGGCCGATGCCCTTGTTGGCCCCGGTGACCAGGGCGACGGGTTTGTCATGCATGGTCCGGTGATAGCGACTGTCAGGCGCGCTGGCTTGGTGATCCTTGGCACGGAGGCGCGGCCGCCAAGAATGCCCAAGCCGCCCCGGCGCGCTCGGCCTATCATGAAGCGCGTGGCGATCCGCACCGACATCCTCGCGGTCTCCGCGCCCGGACTACGGGCGGTGCGCTGGTCCACCGACGAGCTCCATGCGGGGATGAAGGAGACCTACTCGATCGCGCGCGTCGAGGCCGGCCGCTCGGAGTGGTGGTGCGGCGGCAAGGTGTGGCGCTGCGAGCCGGGCTCGTTGCTGTTCGCGGGGCCCGGGCAGGTCCATCGCGACGTCTCGCGCGACGGCCCGAGCACGGCCCAGATCGTCTCGTTTCCGGCCTCCGCTGTCGAATGCGCGAGCGGGCAGGTCCACGTGCGCCCGCAGCTCGCCGCCGACGACGCGCGCGGCGCCGCGTTCCAGCGCCTTCACGACGCCGTCCACGCCCACGCCGATCGCCTCGAGCTGGAGGTCGCGGTCGCCGAGGCGATCGCCGCGCTCGCGTCGCTCGGCGACGCGACGTTCGAACCCACGCGACCGGTACGGCGATCGCTCGAGCTGTTGCGCGAGCGCCTCGCCGATCCCGTCACGCTCGACGATCTCGCCGCGCACGCCGGCCTCGACAAGTTCCACCTCTGCCGCGCGTTCCGTTCGCAGGTCGGCATGCCGCCGCACGCCTATTTGACGCGGCTGCGGATCTTGCGGGCGAAGCAACTGCTGGCCGCCGGGGTGAAGCCTCGCGACATCGCCCCGCAGGTCGGGCTGTACGACCAGAGCCAGCTCAATCGGCACTTCCGCCGCATCGTCGGCACGACGCCGGGTCGGTACGCGCGCGGCGTCTGACTCAGGTCGAGACCGCCTCAGCCCGCCGCCTTCAGGTCGTCCGCGGTCCAGGCGCGGCCGAGCGCGACCTGCTTCACCGCCACGTTCAGGCGGTTCCACAGGTTGATCTGCGCGATGTTCAGGACCAGGACGGCCAGTTGCTGCTCGTCGTAGTGCTTCGCCGCCTCGGCCCAGATCTCGTCGGTCACTGCGTCCGGGCGATCGCCGATCCGCGTGAGCGCCTCGGTGAGCGCGAGCGCGGCCCGCTCGGCCTCGCTGAAGAAGGGCGTGTCGCGCCAGGCCGCCACGCCGAACAGGCGCACGTCGCTCTCACCGTGCTGCTTGAGCTCGCGCGCGTGCATGTCGACGCAGACGCCGCAGCCGTTGATCTGACTGGCGCGCAGGTGCACGAGCTGGATCGTCGACGCCGGCAGCCCCTTCGTGGTCGCCTTGCCGAGGGCGTGCAGCGCCTGCAGCGCGTCGGGCACCAGGAACACGGGATTCTTCATTCGAGCTTGCATGACACGGTCTCCTTCGCCGCCGCGGCGCCTCGCCGCGGCTCGTTCATCGACCTGACGATTCAGCCCCCGGCCGTGTGACGCGGGCCGCGAAAAAAATCGCGAGGCGGGCCCGCGAGGCGGTTCAGGCCGCCGCCGAGGATCTTCGGTCCGTGTCTCCCGACCCCGCGAACCCTCGAGAATCTTGAGGATTCGGCGGCGCCGGCCTAAAACGAGGGCATCATGCCCAACTCGAAGATCTGCGCGAGCGCGCTGCTCGTCGTGCTGAACATGCACTGCACCGGGGTGCCGAGCGAACCGGAGAAGGCCGAGGCGGTGGCGACCGCCGAGACCGCCCCGGCCCTGATCCGCTGGATCGCGGCGGCCTACGAGATCCACGCGAGCGCGCTGCTCGTGGACGCGCAGCAGCTTCGCGTCGACGTCGAGGCGCCGGCCGACACCGGTCAGACCCTGGGATGGTTGTTCCCCGGCCAGGTCTCCGCGGACGCGTACGAAGACCTGGTGGCGCTGCGCGCCGCGCCCACGGACGACGCCAGGCCCACCAAGATGGTCTTGCACGGCGGTGTGGATGCGCCACGGCCGCTCGTCTATGAGGACGTTGCGCCCGGGGCGTACACGGTGTGCGCGCAGCTCAGCGCCACGAGCGATCACGCGGTCGATTGGACGTCGCTGCCGGTCCGCTGCGCGCACGTGACCGTGACCGACGAGCCCGAGAGCCGGGCCATCGTGTTACCCGGCTGAGGCCGCCGCACGCACAGCCTCAGCCGGGCGATCGCGCGCCATGGATCTCGCTTGGACCGCCGTCGCGGGGCCTTCACGCGGGATTCAAGCCGCGGCGGCCATCGCCCGCACAGGCCCAGTTCTGCCGCCAAGGCTCGCGTTCCGCGTTCCGGCCGGTTCATCGACGCCGCATGGCGGGTCGTTCTGCGCCCGCGGCGTCCGTGGCAGGGTGTAGCGATGGCAAACCGCCGCGCTCTCGTCCTCAGCACCCTCGTCGCCGCCTGCGGGCCGGACACCGGCATCGAGGCGACATCCGACTCCGGCACCTCGGGCGTATCCGGCTCGACGAGCGCCGACGACGACCCGGGCGTCACCACGACCGCGCCGACCGGCGACACGACGGACACGCCGACCTCGTCCCCGACGAGCGAGGGCACGAGCGGCGAGCCGCCGCCGCTCGCCTGCAGCGAGCTGTCGATCGCCGATCCGGGCCTGCTCGCGGCGATCCGCGACGCGCTGGCGATCCCCGAGGGACCGATCCCCGGCGAGGCCGCGGCCGCGCTGCTCTTCCTCACCTCGATGCAGCCGGTCGCCTCGCTCGCGGGCATCGAGTGCCTGACCGGCTTGCAGCGGCTGGCGCTGTACGATTCGACGGTCACCGACCTCGGCCCGCTCGCGTCGCTGCACGCGCTGGACGACCTGCAACTACGGAGCAGCGCCGTCACCGACCTCGAGCCGCTGGTCGGCCTGCCGCTCCGGAGCCTGTACGTGGGCGACGCCCCGCTCGCGGATCTCGGGCCGCTGACACAGATGCCGCAGCTGCAGTACCTCTCGCTCGTGGGCACGGCCGTCGCGGATCTGTCGCCGCTGACCGACCACCCCGGCCTGCGCGCGTTCAGCCTCGCCGACTCGACCCCGCAGAGCATCGCCCCGCTCGCATCCATCCCGGCGCTCCACAGCCTCAGCCTGGAAAATTGCGGCCTCACCTCGGTGAGCGAGCTGGCGGCCCTGCCCGACCTCGAGATCCTCGGGCTTCAGGACAACCAGCTCACCGACCTCACCGGCCTCGCCGGCATGACCAGGCTCGAGAACCTGTGGGCCGCGAACAACCAGATCGGCGACCTCTCGGCGCTGGCCGGGCTCCCTGCGCTGGCGATCGTCGAGCTCGCGAACAACCAGATCGTCGACCTGAGCCCGCTGTCCAGCGTCCCCCTGCTCAGCCGGCTGCTGGTGGGCGACAACCAGATCTCCGACCTGACGCCGCTGGCCGCGGCGACCGAGCTGCTCGCCCTGTACGTCGACGGCAACCCGCTGGCCGGGCTGCAGGGGCTCGAAGCGCACGGCCTCGGCTGGCTGAGCGCGGCCGACACCGGGCTCACGGAGCTGCCGGTCCTCGCCCCGGAGACGCTCCGCTACCTCAACCTGGCGAACAACGCCATCACCGATCTCGCGCCGATCGCCGGCCACGCCGCGCTCGAAGAAGTGCGGCTCGAGCACAACGCCATCACCGACCTCGGGCCGATCGCCGAGGCCCCGTGGCTGTCCGCGGGCTGCGTGCAGCTCGACGTGCGGGCCAACCCGCTCGATGCCATGAGCGTCGCGGTCACGCTGCCGGCGATGTGCGAGCACGAATTGACGGCGACCTGGGATCAGGGCAGCTGCGCCTGGGATCCGCGCATCTGTGAGATCCCGATCTGACACCCCGGCCCCGCGTCTTCGTCCACGCGATCAGAGCGCGAAGTCCCCCAGCCGCGGCCGCTTCAGCCAGTTGCTCTCGGCCCACGCCGCGCCCTGCTCGGCCACGTGCATCGTGAACGCGTGGCGCGACGCCGGCGAGTGGTTGGGCGCGCTGCGGTGCGGCAGGTGATCGTGGAACGCCACCACGCTGCCCGCGGGCACCTCGAGCGCGACCGCCTCGGCGAGCGACGGCCACGGCGTCGCGTCGACCGTGCGCAGCGTGCCCACGCGGGTGCGCCAGTCGACCTCGTAGCGCTCGCGCAGGGGCGTGCGGTGCCCCCCGGGCTGGACCCACAGGCAGCCGTTGTCGCGGTGCGCGTCCTCGAGGGCCACCCACAGGCCCGTCACGCAGGGCGGCGCGGTGATCAGGTACGTCGCGTCCTGATGCCAGCGGACCTCGCCGCCGATGTGCGGCTGCTTGAAGATCACCATCGTCTGCCACAGCACCGGCGCCGCGTAGCCGAGGTCGCGCAGGAGCCCTCCGAAGCACGGCCTGCGGCAGAACTCGCCGAACGCGGGCACCAGGTCGTGCAGCGCGTGGCCGATCTTGTTGATCGCCAGCCGCGGCGGGCAGCGCAGCGCGCCGGCGGCGTCGAGCGCGTCCTCCTCGAGGAAGCAGCGCACGCCCTCGGCCGAGGCGAAGAACGCGTCGTCGCGGCCGGCGTCGCGATCCTTCGTGCTGAACACCGTGCGCTCGGCCGCGGGGTCGAAGCGATCGACGATCGCCAGCGCGGCCGCCTCGATCGCCGCCAGCGCCTCGCCGGGCACCAGGCCCGGCAGCACCAGGTAGCCCTGCTCGCGGAACTCGTCGACCTGCGTCCGGCTCAGCATCACGCCCCGTCCTTGCCCGAGGATATCGTCTTGGCGGCGGCGAAGATCTGCTGGCGCAGCCACAGGTGGCCCGGGTCGTCCTGGTGGCGCTCGTGCCACACCTGGCGCACCGTGAAGCCGGGGACCGCCAGCGGCGGCGCGAGGGTCCGCAGCGCCAGGCCCGGGCCGAGGCGGCGGACCAGCCGGGCCGGCGTGGTCAGCACGAGGTCCGAGCTGGCGACGATCAGCGGCGCCGCCAAAAAGTGCGGCACGACCAGCGCGATCTGCCGCGAGAGCCCGAGCTCCGCCAGCCGCTCGTCGACCACGCTCTGGGTCCCGCCGCGCACGCTGACGAGCACGTGGCGCAGGCGCAGGTAGGTCGCCAGGTCGAGGCCGCGCCGGACCTCCGGGTGGCCCTTGCGGCACACCAGCACCATCTCCTCGGAGAACAGCGCCTGCTGCTGCAGCCCTGGGCTGTCGTCGAACACCACCCCGAGCGCGACCGTGAGCGCGCCGCTCTCGAGCGGGCCGGCGATGTCGGGCTCGAGCGGGCGGACGCGCAGCTGCACCGCGGGCGCCGCCGCCGACACGCGGGCGAGCAGCGGCGGCAGCAGCACCGCCTCGATGTAGTCGGTGCTGGCGAGGACGAACTCGCGGCGGCTCGTCTTCGGGTCGAAGCGCAGCGGGCCGCGCAGGAGCGTGCCGACGTCGCGCAGCGCCAGGCGCAGCGGCGCCAGCAATTGCTCGCCGCGCACCGTCGGGACCATGCCGCCGCGGGTGCGGACCAGCAGCTCGTCGCCGAAGGTCGCGCGCAGGCGCGCCAGCGCGTGGCTGGTCGCCGAGGGCGTCAGCCCCAGCCGCGCGCCCGCCCGCGTCACGCTGCGCTCGCCGAGCAGGGCCTCGAGCACGACCAGCAGGTTGAGGTCCACGCCCTGGAGTTGCACGCCATGCATCCTATCATGCAGAGCATGCGCTTGCTGCAACTCCGCCGCGGCCCCACCATGGCGGCCGAGGAAGTGCTACCGACATGAGCAAGCGAATCATCCTGATCACCGGGGCGAACAAGGGCATCGGCTTCGAGACCGCGCGGCAGCTGGCGCGCGAGGGCCACACCGTACTCGTCGCGGCCCGCGACGGCGCCAAGGCCGAGAAGGCGGTCGCCGAGCTCGCCCGCGAGGGCCTGCAGGCCGAGGCCGTGACCCTCGACGTCGACGACGCCGCCTCGATCGCCCGTGCCGTCGCCCAGGTCGGCGAGCGCCACGGCAAGCTCGACACCCTGATCAACAACGCCGGCGTCGCGCTCGAGGGCTGGGGCGTGCAGGCCAGCGAGACCTCGCTCGACACCTGGCGCGCGATCTTCGAAACCAACCTGTTCGGGCTGGTCGCGGTGACGCAGGCGTTCCTGCCGCTGGTGCGCAAGAGCGAGGCCGGCCGGATCGTCAACGTCAGCAGCATCCTGGGCTCGCTTACCCTCCACGCCGACCCGGCCTCGCCGATCTACGACTTCAAGTCGGCCGCGTACGACAGCTCCAAGGCGGCCGTCAATCAATACACCATCCACCTCGCCCACGAGCTGCGCGCCACCCCGATCAAGGTCAACTCGGCCCACCCCGGGTGGGTCAAGACCGACCTCGGCGGCGAGGGAGCGCCGATGGAGGTCGTCGACGGCGCCAAGACCAGCGTGTGGCTGGCCACCCTGCCCGACGACGGCCCGACCGGCGGCTTCTTCCACATGCGCGACCGCCTGCCCTGGTGAGCTGTCTCTGAACGGGACATGCGTAAAGGGACATGCCCGATCGGGCATGCCCTTTCATGCATGACGGCGGCTCGAGGCGCGACGACGGACGCGCAAAAGGGACATGTCCCTTCGGGCATGTCCCTTCGAGCGGCCTGGCGACGAGGGCGCGCTCGCCGAGCATGCCCCTCGCGCGCGCCGGCGGCCTCAGCGGATGAAGCCGTTCTCGTCGCGCCGGCGCAGGAACGCCGGGATCTCGCTCGGGTCGCTGACGGCCGGCGGCTCGACCCGCTGCGACTGCCGCACCGCGTGCTGCTGCACGTGCACCTGCTGCGGGTGCACCTGCTGCGGGTGCACCTGCTGCGGGTGCACCTGCTGCGGGTGCACCTGCTGCGGGTGCACCTGCGGGGCGCTCGGCTGGCCGATCACGCCGGAGCGGCTCATGCTCGCGGAGCTGGCCGAGGGGACAGGCGTGGGCGCGCGGTCGTGGGTGGCGATGCGCTCGACCATCGACTGCCGCAGGCTGCTGGAGCTCTGCTGCGGGTGCTGCTGCGGGTGCGGCGGCGGCTGCGGCGGGACCGCGGCGAACATCGGGTTCTGCTGCTGCACCGGCGCGGCGGCCGGCATGCCGAACGGCACCTGGACCTGCGAGCGGCGCTTGCCCGGCGGGCTCGCCATGGTCGAGCGGATGACCTGCTCGAGCTCCTCCTCGGCCGGCGCGTGGCGGTCGAAGCCGGTGGCGATGACGGTGATGCGCAGCGCGTCGCCCATGTTGTGGTCGATGACCGCGCCGAAGATGATGTTGCAGTCCTCGTGGGCGGCCTCCTGGATCAGCGAGGCGGCCTCCTCGACCTCGTGCAGCTTGAGGTCGGGCCCGGCGGTGATGTTGATCAGGATGCCCTGCGCGCCGTGGATCGTGACGTCCTCGAGCAGCGGCGAGCTGATCGCCTGCTGCGCCGCCTGCAGGGCCCGACCCTCGTCGTGGCCGATGCCCATGCCCATGAGCGCGCGGCCCTGACCGGACATGATCGTGCGCACGTCGGCGAAGTCGACGTTGATGATGCCGGGCACGGTGATGAGGTCGGACACGCCCTGGGTCGCGTGCTGCAGCACCTCGTCGGCCAGGCGGAAGCTGTCGAGCAGGCTGGTGTTCGAGCTGGTGACCTGCAGCAGGCGGTCGTTCGGGATCGTGATCAGCGTGTCGACGGCCTTCTCGAGCTTCTCGATGCCGGCGTCGGCGAACCGCAGACGCCGCTTGCCCTCGAAGCGGAACGGCTTGGTGACCACGCCGACGGTCAGCGCGCCCATCTCACGCGCGATCTGGGCGATGATCGGCGCGGCGCCCGTGCCGGTGCCGCCGCCCATGCCCGCCGTCACGAACACCATGTCGGCCCCGCGCAGCGCCTCGGCGATCTCGTCCACGCTCTCCAGCGCCGCCTCGCGCCCCTTCTCCGGGTTGGCGCCGGCCCCGAGCCCGCGAGTCACGTCCTTGCCGAGCTGGATCACGGTCTGGGCCATGCTCTTCTCGAGCGCCTGGACGTCCGTGTTCGCCGTGTAGAACTCGACGCCCTCGACCTTGTTCGTGATCATCGTATTGACGGCGTTGCCTCCGGCTCCGCCGACGCCGATGACCTTGATCTTCGCCTGTTGAACGATTTCCTCGAGTTCGAACTGCGCCATACTGCCTGCCCACTTTCCCGTCGGACCCTGGCCTGACGGTCATGTGCTTCGCTTCTCGAACTACGCACTTATCCGAGGCGATCGCTCATTGCAAAAAATTTGTGTTCTTCACGAGGCTATGTAGTCGCATGTAGGTCCGGCTCGCACCCTCGCAAAGGCCCCGCAGACGCGGCATCACCGGCGAATTCGCCGCGGTGATCGCCAAATCGGGCCTACGACGGCTCTCGCGGGGAGCCGCCGCATATGTTCAAAAGGACAGATTTTCAAGCGAGCAGGCGCGGCCGGGCCCGCCGCCCGCGAGTCCGGATCGAGGGCCTCGATCACACCGGATCGAGGCAAACCATTTTTCAGGGAGATCGGACGCCCCATCACCTCCAGGGCGCACCGAGCCGTCTGTCCTCGCGGACAGAAAAGGTGATCAGATCTTCAGGTCAGATCACAGCACCAGATCGATCGGCCATGTCCGAGAGCGCAGCAGCCGCGGCGACCATGCCCGAGGTCGATCGGCGGAGCAAATTTTCGGGGCTGAAGACCCCGGCGCCGCGTTCGCCCAGGGGCCGACGATCCACGCATGCAGATCGGGGCGCCCTTCGCCGCCAGGGCCGCCGATACGAGCGAACAGCGGCGAAACGCCCACGCCGTCGTCACCGGACCCCGCGGACAGATCGGCGATCGTGCCGCCGGCAAGCGCCCGCTGGCCCCACCAGGCCCCGGGGACAGATCTGCGATTTCGCCGCCGGCCGCGATTCATCGCAGGGCGGCCCGCATGGCGGCGACGACGTCGGGCCCGAGCGGGCGACCGAGCCACAGCTCCTCGGCGTACACGCCCTGCCACAGGAGCATCTCGAGGCCGTCCTGCACGGCAGCGCCGGCCGCCTCGGCGAGGTCGAGCAGGCCGCCCGCCGGCCGCGGATAGACGATGTCGACCACGCGCGCCCCGACCGCGAGACCGTCGACCAGCGTCGCGGCAGCGACCGGAAGCTCGCCCGGACCATGAGCCATGCCGACGGTGGTGCAATTCACGAGGAGGTCGACCGGCGCCCCGCTCCTCGCCTCGTCCCACCCGGCCGCGACGACCGGACCACCCGGCGCGAGCGCGGCCGCCAGCGCGGCCGGATCGCGGCTGACCCACCGGACATGTCCTCCGGGACCGAGGAGCTCGCCGGCGATCGCGTCGACGACGGCCCGCGACGCACCACCTGACCCAAGGACCATGGCCTCACGGACAGGCGCCGGCGAGAGCTGACGGACGGCCGCCGCGATGCCGCGCCCGTCGGTGTTGTGACCGACGACCGCGCCCTCGGCGAACACGAGCGTGTTGACCGCGCCGATCCGCTGCGCCTCCGCCCCGAGCTCGTCGCACAGCGCGAGCGCGGCCTGCTTGTGCGGCACGGTGAGGTTGACCCCGCCGAACCCCAGCGCCGCGGCGCCACGGACGGCCGCGGCCAGCCGCGCGGGGGCGACGTGGAAGGCGAGGTAGCGGTGCGGCAGCCCGAGCGCCGCGAACGCGGCCGCGTGCATCGCCGGCGAACGCGAGTGCGCGACCGGATCGCCGAACACGCCGAAGCACCGCGCCAGTCCTGGTTGCCCTCCGCTCGCCGTCGTCACGCCCGCCATCCTAGCGCCGCGACCGGGCCATTTCGAGCAGCCTCGCCGGCTCTCCGCCACGCTCGCCGGTCACATGTTCGCCCGATGGGCGCCCTCCTCGCGCCTCGCGTGTCGGAGCCCGGCGCGAGGGCTCGGTTCTCCGCCACGCTGGCCGCTTCGCTCGTCGGTCGATGTTGGCCCGACACGCTCGCGGCGCCGGCGCGGGCGCCCGCTCGCGTGGGCGTCACGCGCGGTCGCAGGTCACGACCGCGTTGCGCAGCTCGTAGCTCAGCAACATCTCCGACCAGCCGACGTCGGGCGCGCGCTCGAGGCGGACCCCGGGGACGCGGAGCAGCGCGTCGAGGAACATGCGCGTCTCGTGCAGCGCGACCAGCTTGCCGGGGCAGTGATGCGCGCCGGCGCCGAAGCTGAGGAAGGCGCCGTTGGTGTTGAGCCGCTCGGCCCGATCGGGGTCGAGCGCGTGCGGGCACGGCCCGACGGCGGCCTCGTCCCCGTGGATGGCCCGCAGGTCGAGCGCGTACTTCTCGTGGCGCGCGCCCGGCTGTTCAGGCTTGCGCCGGTACAGGAGCGAGGCGATCGGCTCGAGCCGGAGGATCTCGTTCAAGATCGCAAACTGACGCGCCTCGTCGCCCGCGAGGAAGTCGGCCCGCAGCTCCGGGCGATCGAACAGGTGCCAGGCGGCCATGACGATGAACTCGCGCGTGGTCACCATCCCGGCGGCGGCGTAGGTCATGCACTCGGTGAGGATCGCCCGCCACGAGGCCCCCCTGGCCAGGAGCTCGGAGATGAGGTCGTCCTGCGGCGCCTTGCGGCGCGCGCGGACGGCCGGGGTGACGTCGTTGAGGTAGAAGCTCAGCATCGCCTGCCCCTTCCGCAGGCCGGCGGACAGCCTGGCGAGGACGTTGAGCCGGTGGTGCCAGCCGGCCGACAACAGGAGCGCCAGCCGCCGCGCCATCCTCGGCATGTCGCTGTCGGTCAGCCCGACGATGTTGGCCGCGACCGCGACCGTGAGCTCGAAGCTGACGATGTCGAGCTGGACCCGCCCGTCGCGCCGCAGTTGACCGAGCAGCCGCGCCGTCTCCCGCTCGATGATCGCGTGGTAGCGGCTGGTGATCGCCCGCTGGGTGAAGAAGCGGGCGATGCTGGTCCGCTTGTCCCGGTGCGGCGCGCCGTCGAGGAAGAACACCGGCGCCTTGTCCGGATCGCTGGTGTCGACGAACTCCGCCCCGGCCCCGCCCTGCAGCAGCTCCTTGCTCAGCAAGATCTCCCGCGCACGCTCGTAGGCGCGGACGTGCTCGGCCCCGCTCTCGACCTTCATCCTCCGCGTGACGACGGCCGCGCTCTTGCTGTCGTTGCGGGTGGATGTAAAAGGACATTTCGCCGCAGAATCCACGCTCATCGCCGGCCCGCTCCCCGTCTCGGTTTTATGAGACACACTGTATCATAAATGGTCTCCGACGCCTCAGCAACCGACGCCCGCCAGGTGCGCACCCGCGCCAAGCTCCTGCGCGCGATGCTCACGCTGCTCGAGCAGGGGCCGTTCGAGGGCATCACGGTGCGCGCGCTCGCGGCGAAGGCGGGGGTCGGCTACGCGACCTTCTTCCGCCACTACCCCGACAAGGAGGCGCTGCTCGACGACCTCGCGGCCGACGAGATCGCGGGGCTGCTCGGCGAGGCGATGCCGCTGTTCTCGGCCGAGAACACGGGCCGCGCCTGCGTGGCGCTGTTCGAGTTCATCTCGCGGCGCAAGGCCCTGTGGCGGGCGCTGCTGACGGGCGGCGCGGCGCCGCGACTGCGCGAGCAGTTCGTCGGCCAGGCGCGCGAGCTCGCGGCGGCTTCGCCCAACACGGCGTCCGTCTGCCCGATCGACCTCCGCGTCACGTTCGCGACGTCGGCGACGATCGAGATCATCGGCTGGTGGCTGCGACAGGCCGAGGAGCTGCCGATCGCGACGATCGCGGGGATCCTCGACCGACTGGTGATCATGCCGACCATCGCGGAGCGCTAGGAGGCGGGCATTCGCGTGATCGGGGGGGCGGGGCCCCGGAAGGTCTCGAGTGGGCGGACGAGGGGCGGCGCGGCGGGTCCCGTCGCGACGCGGGTCCTTCCACGCCAGATGCTCGACGGCGATGGAAGCCGGGGCGCGTCCGAAGATTGGCTCGCCGTCTGCGCGTCAGGCGCGGAGCCCCCCGCTGCGTCCCACCGCGCCGCCCCTCGTCCGCCCGGCGGCGATCGTCTCAGGCCCCGCCTTTCGCCGCACGGAGGTTCCTCGCCGAGGCTGTCTCGAAGGACAGAAGTGCTCGCGGCGTCCCACCGCGGCGCCCGGCGGCGATCGTCTCAGGCCCCGCCGTTCGCCGCACGGAGGTTGCTCGCCGAGGCTGTCTCGAAGGACATGAACACCCTCGCGGCGTCCCACTGCGGCGCCCGGCGGCGATCGTCGCAGGCCCCGCCTTCGCCGCACGCGGAGGTTCCTCGTCGAGGCTGTCTCGAAGGACATAAGTCCCCCCGCTGCGCCCCGCCCCTCCGCCCCCCCGCTCGGAGGTTCCTCGTCGAGGCTGTCTCGAAAGACATGGCCCTGCTGCGCCCCGCCCCTCCGCCCCCGCCGCACGGAGGTTCCTCGTCGAGGCTGTCTCCCAGGACATGCTCTATAGGACAGCGTCGCGCCGGACAGCCCGACGGTCAAGGCGTGCGCGGCCGACTAGCGCGACTGCCAGTGGACCTGCCAGTGCGGCTTGCCGTCGAGCCCGGGCACCTGCCAGCTCCACGGGTCGTTGCCCGCGCCCGGCGCGGCCAGGCCGGTGACGACGAGCTCGGGGCGGGCATCGCCGTCGAGGTCGCCGGTGTGCCACAGCACCGTGCCCTGGTTCTCGGGCACCGGGTCGAGCACGCCGCGGGCCCACAGGAAGCCGCGGCCGATGAAGCCGCCGGTCGGGGTCGGCCAGCGGGTGGCGGCGACGAAGCCGGCGTCTGTCCCGAAGTACACGTCCCAGTACGGCGCGTCACCGCCGAGCGCGCCGCGCTTGTACACGCCGCCGGCGATCTCGCGGGCCTCGTTGGTGACGACGAGGTCGAGCCGGCGGTCGCCGTCGAGGTCGAGCAGCTCCCAGCCGTTGGCGTCGTAGGGGCCGCTGCTGCTGCCGGCGATGTCCTGGCCGCCGCTCGCGGCGTAGTAGCCGCGCCCGCCGGTGGCGCCGCCGGCGGCCGGCACGGCGACTGTCCGCGGGGACAGCTCGAACCCGTCGGCGCCGGCGGAATAGACGGCCCACCCCGGGGCGCCGTCGAGCGCGAGCGCGGCCGGGCCGACGGCGGCGTCGTCGAGCTGACCGGTGACGACGAGCTCGCGACGGCCGTCGCCGTCGAGGTCGAGCAGCGCCCACAGCTGATCGCCGGGCGCCGCGGCGCCGCCGGACAGGCCGGCGAAGCCGGTCTCGGCCCCGCCGCCGAGCGGCAGCGACCACAGCGCGAAGCTCGGCTCGAAGCCGCCGGGGCCGCCGCGGTGCAGCTGCCAGTGCGGGCTGCCCGGAAAGCCAGGGACGACGTGGAGCGGCGGGGCGCTGCGGCCGGTGATCACGAGGTCGCTCCAGCCGTCGCCGTCGAGGTCGAGCAGCGACCAGGCCGGGCCGTTGGCGGCCGCGGCGGCGCCGTCGACGTGGTGGAAGAACTTGCCGTCGCTGCCGGTCGGCAGCGGCCACGGCTCGGCCTGGTCGGCGAAGCCGCTGCCGTCGTTGCGGTAGACGTCCCAGCGCGGCGCGTCCGCCGGCCCGAGCGGGACCAGCGAGTCGTCGGGCGCGCGCACGCCGGTGACGACGAGGTCGGGCCGGGCGTCGCCGTCGACGTCGCGCACGGCCCACACGAGGTCGCCGTCGACCTGCGGCTCGCCGGCGCTGGCGATCAGGCCGCGACCGCCGAGCCCGACGCCGACCGGCAACGACCACGCCATCGGCCCCGCGGCGAAGCCGTCGATCCCGCCGCCCCGGTGCACCTCCCAGAACGGGCCGAGCGGGAAGCCTTTGGTGCGCGTGACGAACCCGTCGCCCGCGGGGTACGCGGCGGCCGTGCGCACGAGGTCGAGCGCGCCGTCGCCGTCGAGGTCGAGCAGCTCCCAGTCGTCGTCGCCGACGGCGGCCGCCCGCCCGCTCGGCGTGGCGTAGCCGGCACCCGCGCGCCCCCCCGCCGGCACCGCCCACGCCTCGGCCTCGCGCACGAACCCGGCCGCGGCGGAGCAGGCGCCGTCGCTGCACGCCTGTCCTTCAGGACATGGCTCGGGGGCCAGCCATGCGAGGCAGCCGTGCTCGTCGGCGGCGCAGCGGGCCACGCCGTCGCCCTCGCATGCGGCGGCGCCGTCCTCGCAGGCGTCCTCGCACAGCTTCGGCGCGTCCTCCGTGGTGTCGTCGCCCGCCTCGTCGGCCTCCGACGAACCTGCCCCTTCGGTCAGCTCGACGCCGACGTCGTCGCCGCCGACGGTCGGTTCGTAACTACACCCCACGAACAGCACGGCGACGACAGCCGAACGCGACGCGACCACGGACATGCGCTCATCATTACGGGGCGTCCTTGCGCTGCGCAAGAGCGCGCTGATCGTGTCTGTGCGTTCTTTTTACGGGCATTTTGCCGTAAATAGCCGGAATGCCGCCGAGCTTGCTGGATCAACGGCGAGGGCGGGCGAGCAGCGGCGCGATCATGTCGCCGACCTCGCCGCGCCTGGGGAAGCGACCCAGCTGATCCTTGCTGAAGATCTTGTCGCCGTCGGCGACGACGTCGAACACGCCACGATCGCCGCGGTGGACCTGGCACGTGACCCTGTCGCCGAAGCGGGCCTGCAAGTCGGCCACCAGACCGGTGGCTTGGGGCAGGTAGTTTCAGCGCACGCAGTAGTAGATGTCGATGTGCATGGCCGATGTGTAGCGCGAGTGCGACGCGTCGGCCAAGTTCGTCACTTGGCGGGGGCCGCCGCGAGCGGGCTCGTGATCCCGGGCACCGCCTGATCGCCGATCACGGCCAGCGAGCCCGGGCACTCGAGCGCGCCGAGGAACGCGACCAGGTCGTCGACCTCGGCGTCGCTGAGCCCGCGGTCGGCGTAGTTCGGGTCGAGGTCCTTGCGCTGCTTCGGCCCGCCGGCCATCGTCACCACCGCCGCGCGCAGGTCGGCGACGCTGCCGTCGTGGAAGTACGGCGCCGTCCGCGTCACGTTGCGCAGCGTCGGCGTGCGGAACTTGTACATGTCGGCCTCGGCCTTCGACGCGTCCATGCGGCCCTTGTCGGGCCCCTCGCCGGCGTCGGACAGGCCGATGCCCATGTTGTGGAAGAGGCCGTCGCTGAAGTTGTCGCCGCTGTGGCAGGTGGTGCACGCCCCCTTGCCGCGGAACAGCTCCCAGCCGCGCTGCTGGGCCTCGTTCATGCTGTTCTTGTCCCACGCCGTCGCCCCGCACAGGAGCGTGCGCTCGTAGGCCGACAGCGCCTTGGCCACGTGCTCGGGCAGCACCGGCTCGCCGTCCTGGAGCGCGAACTCGCGGGCGAACTCGGCCTTGTACTCGGGCAGCGCCCCGATCTCCGCCGCCTTGGCCGCCAGCTTGTCCTCGCCGACGCCCATGTTGCCGCCCTTCCACGCGCCGATCGCCTGCTTCTCGAGGCTGGCCGCGCGGCCGTCCCAGTACAGGCCCGCGTGATAGGCGACGTTCCAGATCGTCGGCGTGTTGCGCGGCAGCTCCTTGTCGCCGGGGCCGAGCGCCTTGGCCCGCCCGTCGGCGTTGCCGAGCTCGTTCTGGTGGCAGCTGTAGCAGCTGCGCGTGCCGTCGACGCTGAGCCGCTTGTCCATGAACAGCTTGTGCCCGAGCTCGACCTTGGCCGCGGTCATCGGGTTGTCCTCGGGGACATCCGGCGCGCGCACGCCCTGCGGCAGCTCCCACTTGTACTCCTCGGGCGCGGGGGCGGGCGCCTCGGGCGCCTTGCCCTCGGGCCTGGCCGCGACCTTGCCGTCGTCCTTGCCGCCCTTCGGCGTCGCCTCGCCGGGTTCGCCGCACGCGAGCGCGGTGCACAGCCCGCACGCGAGCGCCGTGCGGAGGTGGAGCGAGGAGCGGAGGTGGGACAGGCGCGCGTGCATGCGCCGCACCCTACACCAGATGAGTCTGGCTCCCAAGCTCGCGGCAGTCGGGCGACTCGCCGCCGCGACCGGCGTGGAGTATCCTGCCGCGGCGATGAAGCCGGACGAGCTCGGGCCGATGCGGACGCTCCTCTTGCAACGCCGCGCCGAGCTGCTCAAGGGCGGCGACGTGCCGGTGGAGTTCGAGCAGAGCGAGGTCGTCACCAGGCCCGACGAGGACGCCGCGCCGCTGGTCGAGATGACGCAGGTCATCGCCTCCAACCGCAACCGCGCCCGCACCGCCGCGCTCGCCGCGATCGACGACGCCCTCCGCCGCATGGCCGACGACCCCGAGGAGTTCGGCGTGTGCGAGGCCTGCGACGAGCCGATCGCCCAGCGCCGCCTGCTCCTCGTGCCCGAGGCCACCCTGTGCGCCACCTGCCAGCGCGAGGACGAACAGGCCAACAGCACCCGCGGCCGCAGCCGCCGCCACCTCACCGACTTCCGCTGACCGAACGGGCATGTCTGCCCAGACATGCTCGCTGGGACATGCCCTGACGGACATGCTCCGACGAACATCCGCGCGGCGCGCCTCACTCGACCGGGTAGTCGGTGTAGCCGCGCGCCCCGGGCGTGTAGAAGGTCGTGGGGTCGCCGGCGGCGAGCGACAGCCCGGCGCGCAGGCGGCTGACGAGGCGCGGGTTGGCGATGAACGGGCGGCCGAACGCGACCAGGTCGCCGCGCCCTGCCGCGAGGTCGGCCTCGGCGCGGGCCGCGTCGTACTCGCCCGACAGGATCAGCCGCCCTTTCTTAAACGCCGTACGGATCCCGGCCTGCAGGTCGGCCGGCACCACCTTGCCGCCGAAGTCGACCAGGTGGACGTACGCGATCCCGAGCTCCGACAGCTCGCGCGCGAGGTGCAGGTACACCGCGCCGAGCTCCGGGTCGGGCGCCATGGAATTAAACACCCCGTACGGCGAGATGCGGATCCCGACGCGCTTCGCCCCGATCCGCGCGGCCACCTTGCGCGCCACCTCGAGGGCGAAGCGCGCGCGGTTCTCGACGCTGCCGCCCCAGTCGTCGCGGCGCTGATTGCTGGCGGCATTCAAAAATTGATCGATGAGGTAGCCGTTGGCGCCGTGCAGCTCGACCCCGTCGAAGCCGGCCTCGCGCGCCAGCCCGGACGAGCGAGCGAAACTTTCGATCGCCTGGGCGATGTCGGCCTCGCTCATCTCCTGCGGCACCGGGAACGGCTGCGGGCCCTGCTGGTCGGTGTACATGTCGCCCTTCGCCGCGATCGCCGAGGGCCCGAGCACGCGCGCGCCGGGCGGCAGGTTGAGCGCGTGACCGATCCGCCCGGTGTGCATCAGCTGGACGAAGATCCGCCCGCCCGCCGCGTGCACCGCGTCGGTGACGCCGCGCCAGCCCTGGACCTGCTCGCCGTTGAAGAGGCCGGGGATCCGCGCATACCCGAGGCCGTCCGGCGCGGGCGCAGTGCCCTCGGTGACGATCAGCCCCGCCTCGCTGCGCTGGCCGTAGTAGGTCGCCATCAGGTCGTTGGGGACGTTGCCGAGCGCGCGGTTGCGGGTCATCGGCGCCATCACGACGCGGTTCTTCAGCTCGAGGTCGCCGAGCGTGGTCGGGGTGTAGAGAAGTTCGCCCATGCCGTCCAACGTAGTGTCGGCCGTGCTACCGAAGTAGATGCGCCGCCGGCAACACATTGTTGCTCCACCGCGGCCAATCGACGCCCGCCCCCGGATCGCCGACCATGCACGGCGATGGCACCTCGCCCGCTCGAGTCCCTCGACCAATTCATCGCCCGTCTCCGCAGCGCCGTCGCCGAAGGGGCGCAGGAGGTCCGCTTCGGCGGTCATCACTTCTCCCACGCCGTCGTCCGCGAGGACGACCGCTGGCGCGTCCGCGCGCTGGTCCTCGATCGCGCCCGCGCCGACGCCTTTTTAAAGGAGCGCGGCTACTTCATGCCCGAGAACGCCGAGGACCTCGCCGAGCCCGGCGAGCCGATCGTGTTCGAGGCGCCCGACCTCGAGGGCCTCGTCGCGCTGCTCAGGACCGCGGACTGGCCGATGTGGTGAGGCGGCGAGCCGCCCCGCGCATCGATCTCACGATCGGACATGTTCGCATGGGCATGCCCGAATAAGCATGTTCGTACGAGCATGCCCTCCAGGGCATGTCTCTCCGGCCTCACGGCGAGCGCGCCAGCGCCACGTTCTCGAGCGCCGTGGCGCCGACGGCGACCGGCGCCGACCAGCTGCCGGCGATCCGCCGGGTGTGCCGCGGCAGCTTCGTCGCGCCGTCGAGGAACACCAGCTCGAGGTCGGCCGCGCCGATGCCGGGGCTCAGCGCCGGGGCGCCGTGGATCGTGCCGCTGCCCGGCACCGCCGCGGCGGACTGCCAGACGCCCGCCTGGAACAGCGCGACGTAGAGCTGCCCGTCGTTGCCGCGGAACGCCAGCGCCGCGTCGCCGCCGGTCAGCGGCGCGAGGGCCGGCGGCGCGGAGGTCTGGGCCCCGGGCACCTCCGCGCCGGCGCCCCACAGACCGGCGTGGGTGTTGAAGCGCAGCTGCCCGCCGCCGTTGAGCGCGTGCACGGCGAGCAGCTGGTCGGTGGCGAGGGTGACGATCGCAGGCTGGCGCTCGAACGCGTTCGTCTCGCCGTCGACCGTCTCCGGCGGCGCCCACCCGCCCGTGCGCCGGCGCGAGTACAGGCGGTTGTTCAGATCGCCGGCGTGGAACAGCAGCACCGCGTCGCCCGCCAGCGTGGTCACGCTGCCCGGCCCGGGGCCGAAGCTGCCGACCATCTCGGCGGTCGGGCTCCACGCGCCGCCCGCGTAGGCCGCGTAGTAGTGCTGGAAGTCGTCGCCGTGGAAGACCGCGTGCGCACCGGCCCCGGCGGCGCTGATCGACGGGGCCGCGCGCGTCGTGTTGCTGCCGATCTGCGCCGGCACCGACCACGCCCCGTCCTGCCAGGTGACGTACTGCAGCTGGGTGTCGGCCGGGTCGCCGATCTTGGTGTAGCGGAACACGCCGACGCCGACGTCGGCGCCGGTGATCGCGAGGTCGACGCCGTCGACCGTCGGCGCGGCGATGTCGGCCAGCGTCCACGCCGCGCCGCCGAAGTGCCCGCCGAGCATCGCCCCGGCGTTGCCGCCGAGCAGCAGCACGAACTCGCACGCCGCGCAGTTCGGCCCGCCGCAGTCGACCGCGGTCTCGCCGTTGTTCTGCAGGCCGTCGCTGCAGGTCGCCGCGGTGCAGTCGTTGGCGCAGGCGTCGTCGTCGACGAGGTTGCCGTCGTCGCAGCCCTCGTTACCGGCCCACACCAGCCCGTCGCCGCAGGTCGCCGCCTTGCACGCGAGCGTGCACGCGGCGTCGTCGGCGTTGAACATGCCGTCGTCGCAGGCCTCGCCGGGCTGGAGCACGCCGTCGCCGCACTGCGGCAGCTGGCAGGCGTTGTCGCAGGCGTCGTCGTCGACGTCGTTGCCGTCGTCGCAGGCCTCGTCCGGCCCGACCACGCCGTCGCCGCAGGTGTGCAGGGTGCAGTCGTTCTGACAGTCGTCGAGGTCGTCGTCGTCGCCGTCGTCGCACTGCTCGCCCGGATCGAGCTCGCCGTCGCCGCACTGCTCGAGGTCGCCGGTGGTCGTCGAGGACGAGGTCGTGTCGCCGGTCGAGGTCGTGCCGGTGGTCGAGGTGGTCGAGGTCGTGTCGCCCGTCGAGGTCGACGTCGTGTCGCTCGTCGATGTCGTGCTCGTCGTCGTATCACTCGTGGTGGTCGAATCACCCGTCGTGCCCGTCGTCGTCGAATCAATCGTCGTCGGCGCACCGGTCGTCGGCACGCCGGTCGTGCTCGTCGTCGTGTTCCCGAACGAGGTGCTCGCCTCGTCGGTCGTGCTGTCGCTCGTGCTGCCGGTCGAGGCGGTGCCGTCGTCCGAGCAGGCGGTGACGAGGAGGGCGAGGACCAGCGCGCGCGAAGGCCGGGGCATGCGCGCAGGATAACTGCCGCGCCCGCGCCCGCGGCTGACAAACCACGGCCCGCGCCTCACACCTTCAGGGAGCGCGCGATCGGCAGCTCGCGCACGCGCTGGCCGGTCAGGGCGAAGATCGCGTTGGCCAGGGCCGGGGCGACCGGGGGCACGCCGGGCTCGCCGGCGCCGCCGGACGGGCCGTCGCTGTCGACGATGTCGAGGTGGATCGCCCGCGGCGCCTCGCCGATCCGCATCAGCCGGTAGTCGCGGAAGTTGCTCTGCACCGTCGCGCCGCCCTTCATCGTGATCTCGCCGTACAGCGCGTGGCCGAGGGCGAAGATCACCGCGCCCTCGAACTGCGAGCGCACCCGCTCGCGGTTGACCAGCGTGCCGGCGTCGAGCGAGGTCCACACCTCGTCGACCACCAGGCGACCCTCCGGATCGCGGATGACGCTGACCACCGAGGCGACGTAGGTCAGGAAGCTGCGGTGGACCGCGAGGCCGAGCGCGCGGTTCCTCTGCTCGCGGTCGGACCAGCGCGCCATGTCGGTCACCCGCTCGATCACCCGGCGGTGGCGGCCGGTGTCGATCGGGTGCTCGGCCAGCGGCTGGTCGTAGTTCGGCAGGCTCTGGACCCCGAGCTCCTCGAGGCCGACGAGCCGCGGCGGGCCGATGATCTCGAGCAGCGTCTCGCGCGGGTCGCTGCCGCGGGCGTGGGCGATCTCGGCGATGAAGCTCTGGACCGCGAACGCGTGGTAGATGTTGGCCACCGAGCGCAACCAGCCGATGCGCGTGTGGGCCCTGGCCTCGCAGTTCTCGGCCCGCACGTTGGCGATCGCCAGCGGCACGTCGAGCACGCCCTGCTGCAGCTCGCCGGGCACCGACAGCGTCGTGTCGGTGAAGGTCGAGCCGATCGGCGGGAACGCGGTGCGGTGCCGCCACGCCACCACCTTGCCGACCTCGTCGAGCCCGGCCTCGAGCCGCTGGGTGCTGACCGTGTGGTAGTAGTCGTGCTGGATGTCGTCCTCGCGCGTCCACTGCACCCGCACCGGAGAGCCGGTCGCCTTCGCCAGCAGCGCCGCCTCGACCACGTAGTCGGGCTTCGACTTGCGGCCGAAGGCGCCGCCCAGCAGCGTCACGTTCACGGTGACCTGGTCGGGGGCGATGTCCAGCGCCCTGGCGACCTCTTTGCGCGCCGCCTGCGGGTTCTGCGTCGCCGCCCACACCTCGCACTTCTGGCCGTCGAACCGCACCACCGCGACCGGCGGCTCCATCGCGGCGTGGGCCAGGTGGGGCACGTGGTAGGTCGCCTCGACCCGCTTGCTCGCGCTCCCCAGCGCCCTGACGACGTCGCCGACCTCGCGCACGACGTGCCCGGGCGCGCTCACGGCCGCGAGCAGCACCTCGCAGTACTCCGACGAGTCGTAGTCGCCGTTCGCGCCCGGCGCCCAGGTGACCTCGAGCCGGGCCCGGCCGCGCAGCGCCGACCAGGTGTCGTCGGCGACCACCGCGACCCCGCCGAGCGGCTGGAACGCGAACGGGGGCTGCGGCGCCGGCAGCGGGACCACGTGGCGCACGCCGGGCACCGCCAGCGTCTTGCTGGCGTCGTGCTGCGTCGCGCGCCCGCCCACCACCGGCGGCCGGGCGATCACCGCCGTCAACATCCCCGGCAGCCTGACGTCGGCGCCGAAGATCGCGCGGCCGGTGACGATGTCGGGGCCGTCGAGCAGCGGCAGCTCCTTGCCGACGTGCAGCAGCTCGACCCGCGGCCGCAGTAAGATGTCCTGCGGGACAGGCAGCTTCGCGGCCGCGATCGCCAGCTCGCCGAACCCGAGCGAGCGCCCCGTGGCCGGGTGGTGCACCGCGTGGTCGTGCGCCTCGCAGGTCGACGCCGGCACCCTCCAGCGCACGGCCGCCGCCGCGATCAGCATCATCCGCGCGCACGCCCCGAGCTTGCGCAGGGCGTCGTAGAAGCCGCGCACGCTGTGCGAGCCGTCGGTGTTCTGGTCGCCGTAGGCCGGGTCCCCGGGCGCCTGCACGACCTCGACGCGCCGCATGTCGGCCCCGAGCTCGTCGGCGATCAGCACCGGCAACGAGCTGCGCACGCCCTGGCCCATCTCCGCGCGCGCGCACGCGATCGTGACGCCGCCGTTGGGCGTGACGTGCACGAACAGGTTCGGCCGCAGCCCGGCGCCCTCCGCCGCGGCCTCCGCCTTGACCGCCTCGTCGACCGCGGGCGGCAGCGCCGGGCCGGCGACGCCGACCCGCGAGCCGAGCGCGAGCCCGGTCAGCGCCCCGCCGAGGCCGGCGAGGAAGGTGCGCCGCAGCAGGAGGATCGGCGGCCCGGACCTCGCCGTCATCCGCCCTTGCCCTTCTCGGCGACGGCGCGCTCGATCGCCGCGCGGATCCGCAGGTACGTCCCGCAGCGGCACAGGTTGCCCGCCATCGACGTGTCGATGTCGACCTCGGACGGCTGCGGGTTCTTCTTCAGCAGCGCCGCCGCGGTCATGATCTGGCCGGCCTGGCAGAAGCCGCACTGCGGCACCGCCAGCTCGACCCACGCCTTCTGCAGCGGGTGCGAGCCGTCGGGCGACAGGCCCTCGATCGTCACCACCGCGCGCCCGTCGGCCCGGCTCACCGGCGTCACGCACGAGCGCACCGCCTCGCCGTCGAGGTGCACCACGCACGCGCCGCACAGCGCCTGGCCGCAGCCGTACTTGGTGCCGGTGAGGCCGACGTGGTCGCGCAGCGCCCACAGCAGCGGCATGTCCGGGTCGAGCTCGAGCGCGTGCGCCTTGCCGTTGACGTGCAGGTGGATCTTCATGGCCCCTCCTCGCGCGGGCAGGCCGCGCCGAGCTCGACCCACGCGGCCATCAGCGCCCCGAACTGCGCCTGCGTGCCCGGCACGGCGACGCGCTCGTGCCCGGGCGACCAGCCCCACGCGACCAGCTCGTCGTGGGCGGCGTGCTCGACGATCTGCACCAGCGTCTTGCCGCCGTTGCGCTTGGGGTCCTTGAGCTGCTCGCACACCGCCGCCGGCGTGCGCCCGACCCACGCCATCTCGATCGGCGCGAGGTGCCACTTCGGCGCCCCCGGCACGCGCGCCAGCTCGAGGTTCTCGTCCTGATGACACCCGCCGCACTGCAGCCCCGGCACGCCCTCGTTGTCCGGCCCGCGCACCACCGGCGGGTCGTGCGGCTGGCCCTCGTCGCCCTGCAGCGGCGTGTCGCCGGCCGGGTGACAATTGACGCAGCGCGGGTGCAGCAGCACGCGCGCCGCCTCGAGGAACAGCGCCTGCGAGCGGTGGGTCGGATCGGCGATCGCCGCGAACACCTCGAGCGGCCGCAGCTCGTCCGGCTCGACCGGCGGGAGCGCGGCCTGCTGCTGCTCCGGCGTCGGCGCCTTGCGACAGGCGCCGATCACGAGCGCCGCGCCCGCGCAGATCTCGACGGCCCGTCGCATCGCCCGTCTTGTGATCGGTTTTCGCGCGCGCGCAACCGGCGTCGCCGCCGCGACGCGGTGACGGCGACGGCCACGCCGCGCTCGCGCTCAGCGGACGAGCGTCACTTCGCCGGCGCCTTGGCCGGCTTCTTCGCCGCCGGCTTCTTCGCCTTCTTCTTCTTGCCGCCGGCCGGCATCACCACGACCGAGCTGTCCTCGGGCTCGGCGCCGAGGGTCGGGTCCTGGTTGAACAGCTTCAGCGCCGCGTCGCGCAGGGTGCTGTTGCCGGCCGCCGGGGCCGGCGCGGAGTAGCCGAGCCAGGCCTGGCGCAGCACCATCTGCTCGTAGGTCGCCGCCGGGTCGAGGCTGATCTTGTAGGTCGTCGGCCCGCCGGTGCCCGGCACCGCGACGCGCTCGATGAGCCGCGAGCCGCGCTGCACCGTGAACGTGTGGCGCGAGCCGCCGGCCATCGCCTTGATCTGCCGCTTGGCCTCGGCCGTGCTCGACAGCTTGAGGCCGTCGATGGCGACGATCACGTCGCCGTTGGCCAGCCCGGCCTTGTCGCCCGCGCCGCCCTGACGCACCAGCTCGATCAGCGCGCCCTTGTCGCTCGCCTCGGTGAACACCACCTGGAGGTCGCCGCCGACCTCCGTCACCGGGTCGAGCTTGTAGCCGGCCAGGCGCAGGTGCTTGCCGTACTCGATCTCGTCGAAGCCGTGGACGTACTTGCGGAACAGCTCGCTGATCTCCGCGCCGGCGGCCCCGCCCGCGGCCACGAAGGTCTGCTCGAGCTCGGTCGGCGAGATGCCGGCGCCGGTGTTCTTCCAGCGGGCGTAGAGGTCGCGCATGACCGAGTCGAGGCTGCGCTGACCGCCGGAGATCCGGCGCAGCTCGAGGTCGAGCGCGAGGGCGATGAGCATGCCCTTGTTGTAGTAGTCGACGTAGCTGTTGCCGCCGTCGTCGGGCCTGAGCCAGGCCTCCCACGAGGCCTGCTCGACGGTCATCTGCTTGCGCCCGGGCGACTCCTGCAGGCGCCTGATCTGCTCGCCGAGCGCCTCCATCGCCTCGGCCTCGTTGGCCAGCCCGGCGCGGGCCAGGATCACCCACGCGTAGTAGCTGGTGAAGCCCTCCGAGAACCACAGCATGCTGGTGTGGACCTCGCGCTCGTAGGCGAACGGGCCGAGCACGCCGGGGCGGATGCGCTTGACGTTCCACGCGTGGAAGAACTCGTGCGCGGCGGTGTTGAGGAACTTGCGGTAGGCCGCCGGGTCGCCGAAGATCCACGGCTCGAGCCCGATCGCGGTCGAGTTGCGGTGTTCGAGGCCGCTGCGACCACCTGGCCGAAGGTGCAGGATGTACGTGTAGTCGGTGAAGGGCACGCCCTCGTCGCCGCCGAAGATCGCGTAGGTCGCGTCGGCGATCTTCGTCAGGTCGGCGGCGAGCTTCTTGTCGCTGTAGTTGCCGATGCCCTGCAGCGCGACGTGGAACTGGACCTTGCCGGCCTTGAAGTTGACGGTGTCGACCTTGCCGACGTGGACCGGCGCGTCGACCAGCATGTCGTAGTCGTTGGCCTTGAACGCCTTGCCGCCGCCGCCCGCGCGCGGCAGCGCACAGACCACCTGCGCCCCCGGCAGGCCCTCGACGCGCAGCTCGATCGGCCGGTCCTTGTGGCCGACGGCGTACGGGAACAGGTACACGCCGTTGAAGAAGCCGAACTCGTCGTCGAGGAAGGCCCCGCCGATCCCGCTGTAGCTGCCGCGGTAGACGCGGTAGCGCAGCTTGAAGGGCTGCCCGCCGTGGCTCACGCGCCAGGTGATCTCGTCGACCTTGACGACGGGGATCGGCTTGCCGCCGCTGGTCTCGGCGACCATGCCGCGCACGTTGCGGTGGGCCTCGGTGACCCGATACGCGCCCGGGTTCCAGCGCGGCAGCTGCAGGTCGGTGACCTCGCCCGGCAGGTCGGAGAAGCTGAGCTCGACCTGGAACTCGTGGCGGTGCGGGTCGTCCATCGCCACCTTGTAGACGAACGCGTCGAGCTTCTTGGCCGCGGCCTCGGTCCCGGGGGCCGCCGACGCGGTCGTCGGGTCGACCAGCAAGAGTCCGAGCGCCAGCGCCGCGGCGAACCGGCGCGTCGAAGTCAGGCGAGACAGCATGCGCCGCAGGATACTCGATGTGCCCCCCGAGGCGCCCGCGGCGACCCGCCTCGTGCCGGCGGAGCGGCAGAGAAAACGAGTACACTCCGGCGCCTTGACCCTCGCCCCACCCTCGCGCTCCAGTACGGCGTCCGCCCGCCCCGGCCCCGGCGCGCTCGCCCTGGTCAGCGGCGCCGTCGCGGCGCTGGTCCTGGTCCCCGGTCACGGCGCGCACGGCCTGTGGTCGCAAGGCGAGATCGGGGCGCTGCAGCGCGCGCAGGCGGCACTCGGCGCGGCCCTCTCGGGCCTCGAGCGCAGCCCGTGGCTGCCCGACGCCCTGCGGACGCAGGCGCTCGCGCTCACCGGCGACCCGGCCGCGATCCGCCTCCCGGGCGCGATCGCCACTTGTGCCCTCGTCGCGCTCGCCGCCGGCCTCGCCCGCGCGCTCGGCTTCTCCGCCACGGTCTCGCTGCTCGCCGGCGCGTTCGCCCTCGCGTTCCCGCTGTCGCTCACGCAGGGCCGCATCGCCGTCGGCGACCCGGTCGGCGAGCTGTGCTCCGCCGCCGCCGCCGTGCTCCTCGCCGCCGCCCTGGCCGCCGCCCGCCCGACCCGCGCCCTCGCCCTCGCCGCCACCGGCGCCCTCGCCCTCGGCCTCGCCGTCACCGCCTCCGGCCTGTGGCTCGGCGCCGCCCTCCCCCTGCTCGCCGCCGCGTTGTGGGGCCCTGCCCCATCGGACATGTCCTCCGAGACATTGTTGAAAGGGCATGCTCTCGAGGACATGTCCCAACAGCCCGACGCGCCGCCCGCCCTGACCGTCGCGCCCGCGGGGTCCGCCGGCTCCCGTCCCGCCGCAGACCTGTCCTTTCCGCCAGCCGATGCCTCATCGCCGGGCGCTGGATCCCCGCGTCCCGCCGCAGGCCTGTCCTCGCCGTCCGCCCACTCTGGTGATTCAGACCTGTCCCCGCAGCCATCCTCGCCTCCCCCCTCGCGCCTGCAGCGGCCGCTGCGGCTGGTCCTCGTCGTCGGGGCGGTGGCGGCCGCGGGCGTCGCCGGCTGGCTGGCGTACGACCAGGGGGAGGGCTACATCCCCGCGCTCGGCGCGGCCAAGGACCTCGTGCTGCGCGAGCGGCCGCACGTGCGGGGCTTCCACGCCGCGCTCGAGGACTGCGGCTACCAGCTGTTCCCGTGGCTGCCGCTGGTGCTGCTCGGCCTGCTGCAGCCGGGGCGGGCGCGCTGGCCGGCGCTGTGGTTCGCCGTCGGGCTCGCGCTCGCCAGCGCCTCCTCCCTGTTATACGGCCCGCGCGCGGTCCCGCTGACCGTCCCGGCCGCCGTCCTCGCCGCGGCGGCGTTCGCCCGCCTCACCTCCGCGCGCACCCCCGCGGCGGCGCGGCGGCTGGCCCTCGTGCTCGCCCTCGCCGGCTGCTGGATCTTCGCCAAGGACGCCCGCCGCACCCCGAGCCGCGTCGGCGCCGCGCTCGTGCCCGCGCGGGGCGAGCACAACTACCCCGCCGCCGAGCTCGGCGCCGCCGACCTGCTGGCCGGCCTCGCCGGCGGGGCCGCGCTCGCCCTCCTGCTCGCGGCCATGTTCTCCGCGCCAGGTCCCGGAGGACAGGGTGCATCGAACATGTCCCGAAAGCTCTTCCAGCTGCGGGCCCGCCTGCCCGCCTGGCTGCCGGCCGCGGTGGTCGTGGCCTGCCTCGGCCGCCAGGCGTGGAGCTACGGCCGCGTGCTGCTGCCGCACACCAGCGAGCAGTACTCGCTGCTGCGCCCGCTGTCGCGCTGGGCCGAGTGGTCGGCCGCGGGCGCGCTGCCGGCCGCGCTCGGCGTGCACCGGGTCAGCGACCCCGGCCTCGACCTCTACGGCCCGCCGGCCGAGGCCCGCGTCCCGCTGACCACGCGCGACGCGCTCGCCACCCTGCTGCGCCAGCCGGCCCCGGCGGCCGCGCTGGTGCGCGCCAGCGAGCTCGCGGCGCTGCACCAGACCGCGCGCGCCGGCAAGTTCCCGCTGTACGTGCTCGACGCCAGCAACCGCGACGTCCTGCTGGTCGCCAACACCCTCCCGCCCGGCGCCGCCGACATGAACCCGATCGGCCGGGTCCTGTTCGACGAGCCGCCGGCGCTGGCCCACCAGACGCTGCTGCGCTTCGACGAGTACGTCGAGGTCATCGCCTGGGAGTGGGACGAGCCGATCGTGCGCGGCCGCGACGTCGAGCTGCGCGTGGTCCTGCGCGCGCTCAAGCCGATGCCGAGCGGCAGCAAGATCACCGTCCGCCTGCAGCAGGGCCGGCTGTCGCGCGTCAACCCGCTGCCCCACGACCTCGTCGAGAACCTCTACCCCCCGCAGTACTGGCGCGCCGGCGACTACCTCCTGCACCGCTTCCGCGTCCACGTGCCCACGCTCGAGATCGTGCCCGGCCCGCACGAGGTCGTGATCGGCATGCGCCGCACCGAGAGCGCCAATTATAAGATCACCGTCCCCGAGGGCGAGACCGGCGAGCACGGCGTGCGCGTGTTCACCGGCGCCCACGAGTTCGCCGTCGTCGGCGAGGTCCAGGTCTGGTGAGCCGCCTGTCCTCCGGGACATGAGACATGTCCCCGAGGCCACGCTCCCCCGGCGCCTGCCCGTGGGACGGGTGACCTGTCCCTTAGGACATACGCTCGCCACTCGCCTCCGGCAGGCCCGATATGTCCCGAGGGCCATATTCTCACCGCTCGCCCCAGCGTACCTCGCTGTCCCTCTGACGCCCTGACCGCAGCGCACGTGACCTGTCCCCGAGGCCATGCTATCGACATGTCCTGATGGCCATGTTCTCACCGCTCGCCCCAGCGCTCCTCGCTGTCCTCGGACGCCTGCCCCGCCGGGCATGTCACATGTCCCAATGGCCATGCGCTCGCCGTCTCCCTGTCCCTCAGGGTCAGATCGCCCGCAGCCGCCGGACCGCCCCGGCCTGCTCCTCCGCCGCGCGGCGGTGGTTCAGCGCCAGCAGGGCCGTCAGCACCGCGCCCTCCGGCCCGTCGCCCGCGAGCGCGTACGCGGCCGCCACCGCCTCGTCGATCGCCGCGTGCACCGCCCGCAGCGCCGGAGGCGGCGCGTTGTACATCGCGGTCACCGTCCAGCCGGCGGCCGCCAGCGCGCGGCGGCAGGCGTCGAGCTGCTCGCCGAGCGCGGCGATGTCCGCGCGCGCCGGCGCCTCGCAGTCGGGGAACGGGAACGTCTCGAAGCACACGCTCTTGTTGTAGCGCGGGCGGTCGGCCAGCGTGCCTCCGTTCGCGCGCGCCCACAGCCCGTGGATCCGCGACGACAGCACCGCCAGGTGAAACGCGTCGGCCAGCCCGATCGCCAGCAGCGGGTGCTCGGGCACCACCGCCCCGTCGACGAACACGAACACCCGGTGCTTGGCCGTCTCGGGCGTGACGATGTAGCGAGGCAACCCCGCGATCGCCCGCCGCGTCGCCGGCATCGTCTCCGCGAACTGCCACCAGCGCTCGCGCCGGCCGGCGCGGACGTTGGCCAGCCGTTCGGGGCGCACCGCCGCGACCAGCCGCTCGAACGCCGCCGGCGCCGCGTCCCGGGCCGCCGCCTCCGACAGCCCGGTGAAGTCGATCACCGCCGCCCCGCGCGGCCGCTGCAGCACGTCGCTGCCGTTCACGATCGGTCGCACGTGGCCCGCGTCGCGCCCGTCGAGCTCGCCCGGTCGCACCAGGAACCCGCGCCCCCCGAGCATCACGCCCGCGCCGGCCAGGCCCGCGTTCGCCTGCAGCCGACGCGCGCGCGCCAGATCGACCCCCACGCGCAGGTCGGCGAAGATCGGCCCGTGCTCGACCGCCTCGCCGCCGCCGGGGAGCACGCGGACCGATCGACCCACCCCGCGCCCGGCCTCGGCCACCGTCATGGCGATCCGCACCGCCGCCCCGCGCGGCCCGTCGACCCACGGGTGATCGGCGACCGCCCACACGAGGTGGATCGGCCGCTCGGCGTGCGCGAGGAACCCCTCGACCACCCGGCGGTTGTAGATCTGCGTCACGCTGTTGGTCGTCACCAGCCCGAAGCGCCGCAGCTGCCCGGCCTGCAGCAGCGTCGCCGCGCGGTGCCACCAATACATCACCAGGTCCGCGCTCTCGGGCACCGCCGAATCATGGCATGCTCGAATTCGCGCTACATACGATTCGCCGAGGCTGGCGCGCAGCCGCGACTTGCCGAGGAACGGCGGATTGCCGACCACGAACGTCGCCGCCGGCCACGGCGTCAGCAAGGCGTCGCCGTGGACGATCGTCGCCCGCTCCGCGCTCGCGGCCGCGGACCGGCCGCGGATCGCCGCGATCCACAGCACCAGCCGCGCCACCTCGCAGGTCCACGCGCTGCGGTCGACGCCGATCGACTGCGCCAGGCTCACCGCCGGCGCCACGACCTCGCCGGTGGCCGCGAGCAACCATCGCGCCGCATCGTCCGCCAGCCGCCGCAGCGCCTCGTGGGCCACGATCAGGAAGTTGCCCGCGCCGCACGCCGGGTCGAGCACGCGCACGCTCGCCAGCTCGGCGAGGAAGCCGCGCACCACCCGGCTCGCCGCCGCCGCCTCGCCGCGCTCGCGGTGCGCCTGCGCCTCGCCGCGGGCCCGCGCCCAGTCGGCGCGCAGCGGCTCCTCGACCACCAGCCCGACCAGGCGCTCGACGTACGCCCGCGGCGTGAAGTGAGCCCCGAGCTGGCGCCGCTCGCCCGGGTTCAGCGCCTCCAGCAGCAGGTCGCCGAAGATCACCGGATCGACCTCGTCCCAGCGCGCCTGCGTCAGCGCGTGCAGCCCGGCCAGCTCGACGCGTTCGAGCGCCAGCGCCGGCGTGGCCGACAGCGCCGCCGCCTCGCCCGTCCACGTCAGCGTCGCCCACAGCTCGGTCAGCCCGGGCGCGAACCGCTCCGGCGCCGCGAGCGAGCGGCTCACCGCCGCCGCCATCCCGCCGCGCGGCGCCAGCTCGAGCGTCTCGGCGATCGACGTGAAGGTGCAACGAATCAGGAACCGCGCCACCGCCTCCGCCGCGCCGGTGCGCCGGCGCAGCCGCGCCGCCAGCGACGACAATCCGGCCGCGACGGCGCGCGTGGTCTCGACCGACATCTCCGGCTCACACCATAGCGCATTCGTCCCACCGCTCGCGCCTCGGCCGCCAGTCCGCCCGCAGCCGCGACGAATCGATGTTCACCGCGCAGCATCGGGGCCGGCGCGATCCGCCTGGCCCCATGACGAACCGGCGGTCCTCCGAGCGGCGCGCCGGCGAATACATGACCGAACGACCCTGTGATTCCCGTCGCCGACATGTCCCGAAGGACATATTTTATGTGGCGCTCGATGCATGTCCTCACAATCAGGTCTCCGTACGTCGAGCATGAACTGCCGCGATTTCGCGTGATCGCTCCAAATTAAACCACCTCGCTTCCGCCGACCGCTCCGACGCCGTCGTGTCCACGCCGACCGCCCGACGACCCGCTCACCGGCCGTCGATGCGGGCGACACGACGAGGTGCCCGCACGTGCCCCGACGGCCCCCGCGGGGCTGCGGCTCTCTGCCAGACCAGCCCGGCCTACGCCCCTTCGACGGCGGCGTCGAACGCCGCACCTGACGCCGCCCGCGCGGGCGCGGCTCTGCTAGCCTCGTCCGCGCATGGCCACCGTCGCCCCGCACGTCTTCGCCGTCAGCGAACTCGTCAACCGCGCCCACCGCAGCATCGAGCAGCAGTTCCCGCCGCTGTGGGTCGAGGGCGAGATCACCAACCTGCGGCTCGTCAACAGCGGCCACGCCTACTTCACGCTGCGCGACAGCCACGCGATCTTGCCGGTGGCGATGTGGCGCAGCGCGCTGTCGCGGCTGCGCCACCGCCTCGCCGACGGCCAGAGCTTCCGCGTCTACGGCCGCCTCGGGATCTACGCCGCGCAGGGCAAGTTCCAGCTGTACGCCGAGCGCGCCGAGCCGGCCGGCCTCGGCGCGCGCATGCAACACTTCGAGCAGCTCAAGGCCAAGCTGGCCGCCGAGGGCCTGTTCGCGCGCGAGCGCAAGCGACCGATCCCCGCCTGGCCGCGCACCGTCGGCGTCGTCACCTCCGCCAGCGGCGCCGCGATCCACGACATCCTCAAGGTCGCGCGCCGGCGCTGTCCGGTCCGGATCCTCCTCTCGCCGGCCGCGGTGCAGGGCGACGACGCCGCCTTCAGCCTCGTGCGCGCGCTGCAGCGGCTGCAGCGGCGGCCCGGCGTCGACGTGATCATCCTCGGCCGCGGCGGCGGTGCGAGCGAAGATCTGTGGGCCTTCAACGACGAGGGCCTCGCGCGGGCCGTCGCCGCCTGTCCCGTGCCCGTCGTGTCCGCCGTCGGGCACGAGGTCGACATCACGATCTGCGACTTCGTCGCCGACCTGCGGGCCGCCACGCCGTCGCACGCCGCCGAGCTCGTGGTGCCCGACCGCGACGGCTACCTCGCGCGCCTCGGCCACGTCGAGCGCCGCCTCGTCCTCGCCACCAAGCGGCGCGTCCTCGACGAGCGCGGCCGGCTCGAGCTGCTCTCGCGTCGGCTCGCGGCCGTCGGCCACCGCCTCGCTCTCGGCCCGCGGCGCCGCCTCGACGCCCTGCTCGCGCGCCTCGGCCAGCAGCACCCGCGGGCCCGCCTGGCCCGCGACCGCCGACTGCTCGCCGCCTTGCACGCCCGCCTGCTCGCCCAGCACCCGCGTCACCGGCTCGACCGCGCCCGTCGCCGGCTCCTCGCCGCCGAGCTCGCGCTGCGTGAGCGCGCGCGGGTGCTGGCACAACCCGCGCGCCTCCGCCTCGCCCGCGCGGCCGCGGCGCTGCACGCTCTCAGCCCGCTCGCGGTGCTGCAGCGCGGCTTCGCCGTCGTCAGCAGCGAGGCTGGGGTCATCACCGACGCGGCCCAGGTCGCCGCCGGTGACGCCGTGCGGGTGGAGCTCGCGCGCGGGGCCTTCGCGGCGCGCGTCACCGCCGTGGACCCGGTGAAGGTACCTTCATGATGAAGCGCGGTTCATCGCTGATTGCCCGCCAGCGCCGTCCTGCTTGCGAATTGCTCGGCGCCGATCGGCCGGCACGATGAATCCTGACGCCGTACTCTTGAACCGCGCTTCTCCTCTCGACTAGGCTGGGCCGGAGTTCCCGTCATGAACGGCGTCTCTCGCCGTCTGGTTCATGGGACATGTCTCCAAGGGCAGCACTCGAGGTCTCGCAATGAGCAACCGCAACGTCCCCGCCGACGGGCTCGCCGGCCTGCGTCAGAACCTGCAGTCGGACCTGGTGGCCGGCTTTCTCGTCTTCTTGATCGCGCTCCCGCTGTCGCTGGGGATCTCGATGGCCAGCGGGTTCCCGCCGGTCGCGGGGATCTTCAGCGCGATCATCGGCGGTCTGATCGTCACCCTGTTCATGGGCGCGCGGGTCACGATCAAGGGGCCGGCCGCCGGCCTCATCGTCATCGCGCTCGGCTGCATCGAGGAGCTGAGCCGCGGCGCCACCCCCCTCCTCGGCTACCAGTACGCGCTGGCCGTGATCGTCGCCGCCGGCGTCGTCCAGATCGTGTTCGGCCTGGTCCGCGCCGGCGTCCTGGCCGACTTCTTCCCGACGGCCGCGGTGCACGGCATGTTGGCCGCGATCGGCATCATCATCGCATCCAAGCAGCTGCACGTCATGGTCGGCATCGACCCGACGGCGAAGAGCCCGGTCGGACAGATCCTCGAGCTGCCGCAGCGCTTCGTCGACAACAACCCCGAGATCGCGCTGATCGGCCTGCTCAGCCTCGCCATCCTCGTCATCATGCCGCGGCTGCGGCACCCGCTGGTGCGCAAGATCCCCGCGCCGCTGGTCGTCCTGCTGCTGAGCATCCCGCTCGGCATCTACTTCGACCTCGACCACGCCCACAACTACCGCTTCGCCGGCCACGAGTACCACCTCGAGCCGACCATGTTGGTCAACCGGCTCGACAACCTGCTCGGGATGATCACGTTCCCCGACTTCTCGATGCTGGCCAGCTGGACCTCGCTCAAGTGGATCATCGCATTCGCGCTGGTCGGCAGCATCGAGTCGGTCGCCAGCGCCAAGGCGGTCGACACCCTCGATCCCTACAAGCGCAAGTCCGACTTCAACCGCGACCTCCTGGCCGTCGGCGTCGGCAACGCCGCGTCGGGCATGATCGGCGGCCTGCCGATGATCTCGGAGATCGTGCGTTCGTCGGCCAACATCAACAACGGCGCCAGGACCCGCTGGGCCAACTTCTTCCACGGCGTCTTCCTGCTCGGCTTCGTCGTCCTCGCGCCCGGGCTCATCCACATGATCCCCAAGGCAGCGCTGGCGGCGATGCTGGTGTTCACCGGCTTCCGGCTGGCGCACCCGCGCGAGTTCATCCACACCGCCCAGGTCGGCAAGGACCAGCTGCTGGTCTTCCTCGTCACCATCGGCGTCACCGTCGGCGAGGACCTGCTGCTCGGCATCTTCGCCGGCATCCTCACCAAGCTGGTGCTGCACATCGTCCGCGGCGCCCCGATCAGCGCGCTGTTCAAGCCCGACCTCGAGGTCCGCGACGAGGGCACCAACGCCACCCGCATCGTCGCGCGCAAGGCCGCGATCTTCAGCAACTACATCGGCCTCAAGCGCGCCATCGATCGCGTGCCCGCGCCGCGCCATATCGTCGTCGATCTGCAGAACACTCGCCTCGTCGACCACACGGTGATGGAGCGCCTGCACGAGCTCGCGCGCGACCTGGAACACGAGGGACGCGAACTGACAGTCGTGGGTCTCGAAGGCCACAAGCCCGTGTCGGGCAATACGCTCGCTGCGCGCACGCGTCCCGCCTGAACTCGAGTTCGCTGATCGGTGTATGCGCCGTTCACCGAAAACTTGACCTGCATCTCGCCGAGGGGTTGCGCCCCCCGCTGCTTCCTCCATAGACTGCCAACTCCCCGCAGCAGCCTCTGCGGGGGTATGCAGGGAGACCATCGATGCGTGATGCGGTGACTCAGCTCTCTCCACGGCCCCTGGCGCGGCGCTTGACGCTGTTTGCCGCCATGGGCGCGGGCCTCGCTCTGGTGACTTGCGTCGCTGTCCCCGCGAAGGAGACTCAGCCGTCACCGATGCAATCGGTGCTCGCCGCGGGGGCCGATCTCCCCGGGTCGTCGCTCGCGCCGGCGCGCGCGCCGGCCGACGATATTCCGGTCGCGGTACCGGTCGTGGCGTCGGCCGCGGACGAGCCGTCGGGGTCCCAGGCCCCCGTGGTCGCCGGCGATCCGTCCGAGATCGAGGACACACCGGTCGCGGAGGCCGAGCGGCTGCACGAGGTGTTCTGGACCGCGCACGACAACCTCTCGCTCGACGCGCTGGCGATCGCGTGGGGTATCAAGGCCGCGCAGCTCGGCGAGCTCAACCCCGACCTCGACCGCGGCGCCCCGGTCCCCGAGGGCACCAGGCTGCTCGTCTACCGCCACGACCCCGAGCACCCGCCGATGTCGATCGGCTCGCCCAACCGCGGCAAGCTGCGCAACGGCATGCCCCTGCCCGAAGGGCCAGGTTGGCGCCTGCGCACCCACCGGCCGCGCACCTACGGCACCACGAACACCATCCACGCGCTGGTCGATGCCTTCGAGGACTTCGGCGAGCGCTACCCCGACGGCCCGAAGATCCGCGTCGGCGAGCTCGCGCGGCGCACCGGCGGCCGCGTCCCGCCGCACCGCTCGCACCGGACCGGCCGCGACATCGACATCGGCTACATCTTCCGCGGCATCGACGACGGCGAGCACCGCTGGAAGTACATGAACGTCCGCAACTTCGACGCCGAGAAGAACTGGGCGCTGGTCCAGGAGCTGCTCGAGACCGGCGAGGTCCAGACGATCTACATCGCCAAGAAGCTGCAGAAGCTGCTGCACAAGGAGGCCAAGAAGCACCTCCCGCCGGAGCAGCTGGCCGCGCTGTTCGAGTACCCGAGGACGCCCGAGAGCCCGCACGCCACGATCCAGCACTGGCGCGGCCACTCGAACCACATGCACGTCCGCTTCCAGTGCGAGGAAGGCAACCGCCGCTGCCGCGCCCGCAGCAAGTGAGTCCCTAAAAAAGGACATGTCCCGAGGAGCAGCCGGCGCTCGCCGGACTGCTCCTCGCTGCGTCTGGCGCAAGTCTCCGAGTCCTGCAAGAGCTCCTGCGGCTTCGAGTGCGTCGCCGGCCTCGCCCGGGAGGACGCCCACGCCTGGCTCGACGCCCGCGGCTCCGACGAGCGCTACCCCTGCCGCGAAGCTGCCGTCGACTTCGTCACCGATCGGCCCGGACCTGTGGTTCACCGCCCGCGGCCACGACGACCCACGCGCTTCTGCCGAGCCGCGTCGGATGTCCCGAAGGACATGGTTGGCGAGCCCAGTTCATGCATTGGAGGCAGTGTCCTAAATTTAGCTCCGCAACGAAAGCTCCTGCGCGCCCGACCTCACGCCCCGGCGGCTTGCCCGCCCGACCCCGCATGGCGGACGCTGCTGGGCGTCATGTCCGGGAAGCCCATCATCGACCTCAGCGACAGGGTAGCGATCGTCACCGGCTCGAGCCGCGGGATCGGGCGGGCGATCGCCGAGCATCTCGCCCGCGCCGGCGCGCGGGTCGTCATCTCGAGCCGCAAGCCGACCCCGTGCGACGAGGTGGCCGAGGCGATCCGCGGCGCCGGCGGGCAGGCGATCGCGGTCCCGTGCAACATCTCCGACAGGGCCCAGGTCGACGGGCTCGTCGACCGCACCCTGGCCGAGTGGGGCAAGGTCGACATCCTCGTCTGCAACGCCGCCACCAACCCCTACTTCGGCGGGCTCGACGGCCTCGCCGACGACGTGTTCCACAAGATCATGCACAACAACGTGCTGTCCAACCTGTGGCTGGCCAAGCGCGTCGCCCCCGGCATGATCGAGCGGCGCGACGGCGCGATCCTCATGATCTCGAGCATCGGCGGCCTGCGCGGCGACCCGCTGATCGGCGCCTACAACATGTCCAAGGCCGCCGACATGCAGCTCGTGCGCAGCCTCGCCGTCGAGTACGGCCCGCACAACGTCCGCGTCAACGCGATCGCCCCCGGCCTGGTCAAGACCGACTTCGCCCGCGCCTTGTGGCAGAACCCCGACCTCAAGGAGATGGTCGAGCGCCGCACCCCGCTCGGCCGGATCGGCGAGCCCGACGACATCGCCCCGCTCGCCGCCCTGCTGTGCTCCCCCGCCGGCTCCTTCATCACCGGCCAGGTCCTCGTCGCCGACGGCGGCGTCACCATCGCCGCCGCCTGGTAGCGCCGCCGACCATCACATGTCCCAAGAGCCATGAGGATCTCCGGCCGCTATCCCGGGTGAGGGGTATCAGCTCGGCCCGGCCGCGCTCGCTGCCGACGGCGGGATCGTGACTGGCGGATTCGTCGGAGCGTGGGAGCTCGAAAGCGAGGAGGCCGTGCTGATGGCGCTATCGGCCGACGGCGTACCGGCGTGGGATATTCGTCTCGATCACAACCAGGTCCTGGCCGTGGCGGTCGATCCGGCCGGGACCAACTTCGTGCTCGCGCTCGATCGCGACATCGAAGGTGGCGATGTCTACCTCGTGGCGGTGGAGTCGACCGGACTCGTCCGGTGGGACATGCCCGTCGGCTCCAACACGGGCTTCGCCATGATGGGCGCGCTGACGCCGTTCGCTGTCATACCTGACGGCCAGGGCGGGGCGTATACCCTCGGGCAAAACCATCACCTGCAGACGCAGGACAAGCCGGTGTTCGACGAGAGGCTATTGGCGCGATATCATCCCACCGGCGAACGCGCCTGGGAAGCCCGCTCCGGCGTGACCGACGTGATTGACGGCGGTGGGCTGGTCGTCGTCTCGGATGAATGGCTGGTCTCGGCGGTCGATGGGGGAAGCGGCACATCCGTCGCGGTCCATCGAATCGACGGCAGTCTGCTATGCGAGCGGTCGATACCGGATCGAAGGGTTCGCGCGGTGGTCGCCAGAGCGCCCAGCGAGGTGGTCTTGACGGGGCAGGCCACGAGCGACAGGTCGGCCTGGTTTGCAAGATACCGCGTGGCGCCGGAGTAGGCTCTCCGCGGATCTCGAGCACCGACCGCTCGCGCGGCATCACGTCACTCGCCGCCGCCAGGTCGCTGGTCTATCCTCGCCGGGCATGTCCGTCCGAACCGAGCGCAGCGGCCCCGTGACCACCGTCATCCTCGCCCGACCCGAGCGGCGCAACGCGGTCGACGGGCCGACCGCGGCCGCGCTCGAGCGGGCCTTTCGCGACTTCGACGCCGACCCTGACGCGCGCGTCGCCGTGCTGTGGGGCGAGGGCGGGCATTTCTGCGGCGGCGCCGACCTCAAGGCGCTCGCCGCCGGCGACGCCACCAACCGGCTCCACCTCGACGCCACGGCCGACGCGCTCGGCCGGCCGGCGCCCATGGGACCCACGCGGCTCTTGCTGCGCAAGCCGGTGATCGCGGCCGTCAGCGGTTACGCGGTCGCCGGCGGCCTCGAGCTCGCCTTGTGGTGCGACCTGCGGATCGCCGACGAGGACGCCGTGTTCGGCGTGTTCTGCCGCCGCTTCGGCGTCCCGCTGATCGACGGCGGCACCGTGCGGCTGCCGCGGATCGTCGGCATGGGTCGCGCGCTCGACCTCATCCTCACCGGCCGCCCCGTCGACGCCGCCGAGGCCCTGGCGATGGGCCTCGTCAACCGCGTCGTCGCGCCCGGCCAGGCCCGCGCCGCCGCTGAGGCGCTCGCCGCCGAGCTGGCCGCGTTCCCCCAGGAGTGCATGCAGGTCGATCGCCGCTCCGCGCACCTCCAGTGGGACCTGTCCCTCGAGGAAGCCCTGCTCGCCGAGGCCCACGGCGGCGCCGGCGTGATCGCCCGCGAGTCCGTCGCCGGCGCCCGCCGCTTCGCCGCCGGCGCCGGCCGCCACGGCGCGCAGTGACATGTCTTGAAGACCAGGTGCTTGCGATCCGGATGGCACCCCGCCGGCTATCGCGTGACATGTCCGTTCGGACATCCTCGATCCACACCGCTCCGGCCTCCGCCGCCTCGACGCCTCGTCGACGCGCGCGACGGGCCGACGAGAACAGGGTTCCAGCGCCCGGCGTCATCCCCCTGAGCCGCCCGCGTTGCCGCGACCGCGCGATCGCCCATATAGTCGAGACCGCCATGCAACGCCGCGAATTCGTCCTCGGGTCTCCTGCCGTCCTCGCCACCACCGCCTGCAGCGGCTCGACCGACGAGCTGCCGCCGGCGCCGGAGAAGTCGCCCGGCAAGTCCACGAGCCCGCCCGCCGCCAGGCCGCCCGCGCCCGGCTCGACCACGCCGATCGTCGACCCGCACGCCGGCCACGCCGGCCACCACGCCAGCGACGACACCACGCTCGCGGTCGCGGCCGAATGCCTCAAGACCGGCGAGGTCTGCATGCAGCACTGCTTCATGCTCCTGGGCCAGGGCGACACCAGCATGGCGGCCTGCGCTCGCTCGGCCTACGAGATGCTCGCGGTGACCCGGGCGCTGCTGGCCCTCGCCGCCGGGCCCTCGGAGCAGCTCGTCGCCCAGGCCCGGGTCGCCCTCGCCGCGGGCGAGCGTTGCGAGGCCGAGTGTCGCAAGCACGAGGGCAAGCACGCCGCCTGTAAGGCCTGCGCCGAGTCGTGCAAGGCGGCCATCACCCGCTACCGCGCCCTCGTCGGCTGAGGCATGGGAGCGGATCGCCGCCCCGAAGCGCTCGGCGCATTGGCGCGAAATTCACGGTGATGCCATGGACGCCGTCTCACCCGCGGCGGCACAGCTGATCGACCAGCCGCAGCAGCGTCGGCACGCGGTGCGGTCCGTGCATCCCCGCCACCAGCGTCGCGGCCGCCTCGCCCGGCATGCCGATGGCGGTGACGAACAGCGGCCGGCGGCTGTCGCCACGCAGCACCTCGTGCGCCGGCGCGCCGCGGAACGGGTTCTTGGCCACCCCGACGACCGGCACCGCCTCCCCGAGCGCCCGGTGCAGGTGGGCTCCCAGCCCCGGCCGGCCCTCCCCGAGCCACACGTGACCGTCGACCACGACCGTCGTCGGCCGCGCCGCGCAGCGCGCCAGGGCCGCCAGCAGGCACGGCAGCTCGCGCAGGTAGAACGCCCCCGGCGCGTACTCGGCCGCCGCCGGGCTCGTCACCGTATAGCTCTCGAGGACATGTTCGTCCGACCATGTCTCGAAGACCACGCAAGCGGTCACCGCCGCCTCGGCGCGGTAGTCGACGTCGAGCGCCGCGATCGCCACGCCCCGTCCATACCAGCTCGGCCCGGCGCGCGCGAGGGGCGACCATGAGGACGGTGGCGAACACGCCCCGCCCGGGGACCGCGCCCCTCGCCGACCCTCAGACCGCGTCGTGTCGCCGGGCGTACAGCCGCGCCAGCACGAGCGCCCGCTCGGGCGCCGGGAGGCCTTCGAACAGCGCCTCGTCGACGATCTCGCCGCAGGTCGAGCCGGCGACGAAATCGACCACCGCCAGCAGCCGCCCGTGGCTCGTCGCGGACAGCTCGGGCTTCAGCTCGTCCGCCACTTTACGGAACGCCGCCGGGAACGCGACGAAATTCGTCGGCGAGTCAGGCAGCCGCAGGTCGAGGCCGGGGCCGTCGATGAGCCGCGAATCGACGATCGTCGACCGACTCAGATCGACGAGCGCGGCGGTGACCTCGATGAAGTTCACGGTGCGCAGCGCGCCGGCGACGGTCACCTCGCTCAAGGCACAGCGGCGGAAGTTGGTCCGCACGAACACGCTCCGGGTGAACGTCACGCCCTGGAACGTGCAATCGACGAACTCGGCGCTCTCGACGGCGCAATCGTCGAACGAGCAGCCGCGGAACGTGCACCTGCTGAAGGCGGCGTGGTGACGCTTCCCGACCGACGTCCGCTGGAAGGCGCAGTCGGTGAAGCTCGCCCGCGCGGCGTTGATCCCGTCGAATTCGCAGCCCAGGAACACGCAGCCGCGGAAGCTCGGCCTGGTCCAGAACGAGCCCACCAGCGGCGAATTGAAGTCGACACGCTCGAACTTCAGGCGCGAGTTGTCGCGGAGCGGCCACACGGACCGCACGTCGAGACCGACACCCGCAATGCAGGCGTACCCCTCGCGGTCCCGTGACGCCGCGGCGATCGCCCTGGCGAATTGCTGCGTATCCATCCGAGCTCGGCGCGGGAAATGGTGGCAGCCGACGGGAGCCGCGTCAATCGGCGAGCCATACCCTCATCGTGCCCGCCGGTTCACGGCGGCGCGCGCGAGGGGTCGACCACGTGCACCCGCCGGCTGACCAGGTGCTCCCCCTTTTTAAAGCCGCGGATCCGGTAGACCGAGCGCACCTTCGGATGGGCGGCCCAGGCCTGGAATTGCCCGCCCTGCTGCAGGATGTACTCGAACCCCGCCGGGCGGCCGGGCAGCGTGCGCAACACCTGGCCGCCCGCCAGCGGCAGCCCCTGCACGTTCGCGCGGAACTCGGGCGTGTACAAAAAGTACTGCTCGATGTTCGACAGGTAGAGCAGCCCCACGCGCAGCCCGGCCGCTCGCAGCGCCTCGCCGACCGCGGCGACCGTGCCCGTTCGGGTGAAGTCGCCGCGCAGCGCGACCACCCGGCCCGCGCGCACCAACCTGGCCACCCGGGCATAGAGCGTCGCGTCGGACAGCAGCCACGCCCGCCCCTGCGCCGCCATGTGGCGCTCGAGCTCGGCGAATCGGCGGGCCACCGCCGGCCGCGCCGCCATGAAGATCTCGCGCAGCTCCGCCCCGCCGGCCGCCTCGACCAGCGCGCGCGCCTCCGCCTCGCCGGCCGGCGTCCACAGCCGCGAGAACTCGGCCGGGCTCGCGGCCGCGGTGAAGAACGCGGCGTAGATCCGGTGCAGCGCCACGATCGCCGGATCGAGATCGATCAACACCAGCGCCCGCGCGTCGGCCCAGGCGGCGAGGATGTAGCCCGGGTCGGCCGCGACGGCGACGACCACCTCGCCGAGCCCGCTCACCGCGTCGGCGACGAGGTCGAGGTCGCGCTCGTTGGAGGCGAAGTAGTGGAGCCCGTTCGTCAGCGGCCCGGTCTCGACGTCGGCCGCGAGCGCCCGCGCGGCGGCGACGAAGCCGTCGACCGCGCCCGACTCGGCCCGCGAGGGCGCGACGGGCTCATCGCGCTCGACCGCGCCCGACTCGGCCCGCGAGGACGCGACGTAGCCGTCGACCGCGCTCCGCTCGGCGTTCGCGGACAGAGGCAGCAGCGCGAGGACGAACAGACCCGTCAGGAGGCGGCGCACGCCCCCTCTACGCCGCACACCCAACGCCTCATTCCCGGCCGCCGGGGCGCAGTTCGCCCCACGTCGTCCCGCGCGACGCGCGACCCTTAAACATGCCCTTCAGAACATGTCCGATGAGGCATTTCTATTAACACATGTCTGATTCGACATGCCTTTAAAAGGCATCCGTCTCCGCCCGGCTCACGAGGCCGCCAGCGCCGCCCGGGTCGCCGCGGCCAGGCTTCGGGCCAGGTCGGCGCGCAGGCGTTCGACCAGGCGCACCTCGAAGGCGCGCAGCCGGCACTGCTCGCTGAACTGCGTCAATCGATCGACCTCGGCCTGCGGCTGGCCCTCGCGGCGGGCCAGCAGCGCGCGGCTGCGGTGGAGCAGCCAGTGGTTGAGTGGGTCGCCGTCGGCCAGCGCAGGCAGGGAGGAGCGCACCTCCTCGACCGGCGCGTGCGGGGCCGCGTCGAACGCCAGCCACAGGCGGTGGCGCAGCGTCTGGTGCCGCGGCAGCCGCTCGACCGCCAGCGAGCTGACCGCGTGCGCCTCCTCGGTGATCCCGAGCGTGCGCAGCACCGTGACGATGTGCATGTACACCCACGGCTCGAGGTCGTCGCGGCCGGCCCAGCCTGCGAACCACTTGCGGGCCTGACCGAACCAGCCGCGGCGCAGCAGGGCGAACCCGACCGAGCCCCACAGGCGGCCGTCGACCACCAGGGCCGCGCGGTCGCGGGCGATGAACAGCCACAGCGCCAGCGTCGAGCCCTCCGCGGCCAGGCGCTCGACGTGGCCGGCCGTCGCCTCGAGGCCGATCGCCCCGCGGGCGCGCAGCGATCGCAGCTCCCACGACGCCAGCAGCCAGTCGAGCGGTCCGGCCACGCGGTACCAGCCCCACAGGTAGCCGACCACCGCCGCGGCCGCCGGCACGCGCAGCAGATCGGTGAGCGTGCGGTCGAGCTGGGCCGCCGTCACCCGCTCGCGCACCAGCGCCGCCGCGTGCTCGAGCCACTCGCGCTCGATCGTCGCGTCGCGGGCGTGGGCGGCGAACAGCTGCAGGCCCTGGTTCGGCCCGCGCTCCAGCGCCAACCGCAGCTCGGCCTCGCGGGCCACGTCGGCGTCGCCGAGCCGGCGCAGCGTCGCCAGCGTCTGCTCGGCCGCCGGCGTCGCGCCCGCGCGCAGCTGCACCTCGAACAGCGCCTGCGCCACCTCGAGGTTGTCGGGGTCGAGCCGCAGCAGCTGCGCCAGCGCCTCGGCGTGCTTCTGTCCGGCCGCGACCTGGCGGTACCACTCCGCCAGGCAGCTCCAGCCGAACGCGTAGTCGGGCTCCTCCGCCACCAGCTCCTGCATCTGGCGGATCCCCTTGTGGATGTCGCGGCGGGCCCGGATCCACACCGCCCGCCCGCGCAGGTTGAGCGGCGGCGGCGAGCCCAGCTCCGGGGGCGAGCAGGCCGCGAGCGCCTCTTTCCACCGCTCCGCCGCGCAGAACAGCAGCACCTTGTCGTCGTGGGCCACGCCGTTGTGCGGGTCGAGGCGCAGCACCTCGTCGTAGGCCGCCAGGCGCTCGTCGATCGCCGCCTCGGGCGCCAGGCGGGCCACCCCGAAGTGGGCCCAGGCCAGCTGCGGCCGGGCTGCCGCCAGCCTGCGCGCGGCCCGGAGCGCGTGCTCGCGCATGCCGAGCAGGTCGGCGACGCGCTCGATCTGCCGCCAGCGCGCCTCGGACGACGGATCGATCTCGATCGCCGCCAGCAGGCGGTCGAGCGCGGCCCGCTGCTCGCCGGAGCGCCACAGCAAGTCGGCCAGCTTCTCGCTCAGCTCGACCACCAGCGGCTCGCGGGCGATCGCCCGCTCGACCAGCTCGACCGCGCGGCGGACCTGGTCGGCCTCGACCAGCGCCGACGCCAGCTCGAGCACCGGCGCCACCGCACCGGGCGCGCACGCCACCGCCCGCTCGAGCGTCGCCAGGGCCGCCTCGCGCTCGCCGGCGCCGCGCTGGACCGCCGCGAGCGCGAGCATCGCGTCGAGTTCGCGCGGGAACCGGCGCGCCGCCTCGGTCATGACCGTCAGCGCCTCGGCGTGGCGGCCCATGCTCGACAGCTGGCGCGCGTACTCGCTCCAGCTGGCCGCCAGGTCGGGCCGGACCGCGCGCGCCTCCGCCAGCAGCTCGAGCGTCGCCGCGGGCGGCTCGATGCCGGCGGCCGCCTGGCGGTAGGCGACGAGCGCTCGCGCGCCGACGACCTGGCGGCGCAGCTCGGCGCGCACGTGGGCGAGCGCGGCGGCGCGCGCCGCGTCGGTCAGCGCCGTCCCGAGGCACACGGCGATCGCCCCGGGCGCGTCGACGTCGGCGCTGACGGCCGCCCGCAGCGACGCCGCCGCCGCCTCCCGCTCCTCGCGCCACATCGCCAGCTGGGCCGCGACCAGGTGGGCCTGGGCCGAGTGGGGCGCCAGCGCGCGCGCCTCGGCGATCGCCGCCGCCGCCTCGTCGTGGCGCTTCAGCCGGCCGAGGCGCAGCGCCAGCTCGCCGTGCATCCCGGCGTTGCCGGGCTCGACGGCGAGCAGCGCCCGCACCACCTCGACCCCCGCCTCGCCCTCGGCCGGGGCCCAGGCCACGCGCAGGCGGGCCAGCCCGGCGTGGTGGGGGAAGCGGGTCACCGCCGCCTCGATCCGCTCCAGGGCCGCCGCCGGCCCGGCCAGCGCCGCGTCGAGCCCGGCCAGGGCCACGCGGGCGTCGAGCGCCAGCGGGTTGTGCTCGAGCACGCGCTCGTAGCGGGCGCGGGCCGCCGCCAGCTCGCCGGCCAGCGCGTCGAGGTGGGCGGCCGCCACCTCCCACGCCGCCGCGCGGGCCAGCGGGCGCGCCTGCTCGAGCAGCGCCCGCGCGCGCTCGGGCGCGCCGAGGCTCGCGTGGGCGCGCACGGCGGCCAGCAGCAGGTGGGCGTCGTCGGGGCGGAGGGCGACCGCCTGCTCGAGCACCTCGACCGCCTCCGCGGTGCGGTCGCACGCCTCGAGCGCGCGCGCCAGCCCGAGCGCCGGGCCGGCGAAGCGGCGGCCGAGGCGGGCGAAGCGGTCGCGCAGGAACGCCAGGCCCTCGGCGCGCTGGCCGGCCTGGACGAACGTCGCCGTGTACTGGTCGACCGCGTCGCTGTCGACCTGGTCGAGGCAGACCGCGAAGCGCAGCAGCGCCGCGCCCTCCTCCCAGCGGTCCTGAGCCGCGCGCACGCCCGCCAGCATGGCGTACACCGCCGGGTCGGCCGGCATCGCCGACAGCAGCCGGCGCAGCAGCTTCTCCGCGCGGGCCAGGTCGCGGTCGCTCTTGAGGATGTCGTCGACCAGCAGCTGCAGGAAGAACGGGTGGACCGGGCGCGCCTCGGCCAGCGCCTCGAGCCGGGCGCGCCGCTCGGCCCGCTGCCCGAGCCCGCCGAGGCACGCCAGTCTCCTGGCCTGAAGGACATGCGCGTCCGGCCATGTCTCGAGGCGCATGTCGAGCGACGCCAGCACGCGCGCCTCGTCACCGTCGTAGGCCGCCAGCGCCTGGGTCGCGTGGCCGACCAGGTAGTGCTGCGGCGCCGCCGCGGCGATCTCGGCCGCCGCCGCCACCGCGGCCTCGCGGTCGTGCACGCGCAGCGCCTGGTCGACCGCGTGCATGCGGTCGTACAGCGGCGCGTCGGGCAGCTCGAGCCCGTCGAGGCGGCTCGCCAGCTCGGGCGGCACCAGCACCATCCCGCGCGGCCCGTTCCACGCGTTGCCGCGCAGCAGCGGCTCGACGTTGAACAGCACCGGCTTGGCCTGGCTGGGGTCGCGGACCGAGAACGACCCGATCTCCGCGTCGTAGCCGGTGACCGCCTGCGCGTGGCCCGACGTCACCGCCACCGTCGACAGCGCGAACGGCAGCCCGCGGTCGAGCAGCGCCGTCGCGGCCGCCCACGTCACCGTGAACTCGCGGACGACGAAGCCGCGCGCCTCGGCCCAGCGGCGCTCGCTGGCCGCCGACGTGCCGTCGAAGCAGATCTCCTCGGCGATCGCCAGGTGGTCGGCCGTCTTGCCGAAGAACTGACACAGCGCCGTGAGCGTCGCCGGCACGCACGTCTTGTGGGCCTGGCGCACGTACGGCACGTCGAGGCGGACCCGTCGCCGCTCGCCCCCGGCCTCGAGCCGCTCGGCCAGCGCGTCGAGCCCGGCGTTGCGCGCCAGCGCGGCCGCGGCGAGCCGCTCCCCGGCCTCGCAGGCCGCCTCGCAGGCGGCCGCCGCCAGCGCCTGCAGCACCTCGACCTCGAGCCACGGGAACAGCCCGGCCGCACGCACGACCCAGTCCCACGCCGGGCGCGGGCGCTGGCGCGTCAGCTCGAGGTGCGCCAGCTGCAGCGCGATCGCCCCGCACTCCATCGTCGTCATCGCCGTTTCCAGCAGCGCCGCCGCCTCGTCGACGCGGCCGAGCTCGAGCAGCAGGTGGCCGGCGAACTGCACCGCCGCGCGGTGATCGGGGCGCGCGGCCAGCAGCGCCTGCAGCCCGGCCAGCGCCGCCGGCAGCTCGTCCTGGGCCTCGTGCAGGCGCGCCCGCACGCCGGCGATCGTCGGCGACGTCGGGTCGAGGGTCTCGGCGCGACACAGCTCGAACTCCGCCGCCTCGAAGTCGCGCAGCGCGATCAGGGCCTGCGCGCGGACCAGGCGGAGCTCGCACTGCGCCGGCGCCGGCGCGGCGTCGACCGCGAACGCGCGCAGGAGCTCGAGCGCCGCCAGCGGCCCGCGGGTGCCCTTGAGGTGGCGCGCGTACGCCTCGGCGACCGCGGGCTCGCGCGGCGCGGCCCGCCAGGCCCGCAAGCACTGCAGCGCGGCCGCCCGCGGCGCGCCGGCGTGGTGCAGCAGCCGGCTGGCGAACGCACAGGCGCCGGCGTCGCGCCACGCCAGCGGCCCGCCGGCGATCGCCTCGGCGGCGCGGAACGCCTGCACGAACAGCCCGCGCTCGTGGAGCGCTTCGAGGCGCCGCAGCGCCTCCGACGACGGTCCTGCCGGACCGGGCGCGGGCGTCAAGGAGCGACCCGCCTCAGCCGTGGAAGCCGGAGCCGTCCCAGCGGTGCGCGGGATCGGGGTAGAACAGCGCGCCGCCGGTGTCGCGGTACTCCTGGCAGATCAGCACGAGCCACCCGCCGGGCACGCGGGTCCGATAGGTCTCGATGTTGTTGCTGGCGGTGAGGCGCTCCCACACCACCTGGGGGCGCTTCATCCCGCGCTCGGTCCAGTAGGCCTCGGTGTTGGGGTCACCTTCCGACTCGAAGCCGCCCTCGGCATCGTCCCGCATCATGTTGCTGATCGCCATGGCAACCGCGATGGTGACATAGCCCGCGGGCAGCGACCAGGGGGCCTGGACCATTGTCGCGCCCGTTCGGCTTTGGCATCTTCAAGAGCCCCCGGCTTCAGGACCCCCGTGCACAAGGACGCTCCGGCGGACGCCCCCGACGGCGACTCCTTCGCGGCGCAGTTCGCCGCGGCCGTGCCCACGCGGCCGCGCGAGCCGCCGGCCGAGCACACGCGCGCTCGTCTGGCGGCCCAGCTCTTCGGCGCCGAGCTGCGGGTCCCGCCGCTCGGGCCGTACAGGGTGCTGCGGGAGATCGGGCACGGGGCGATGGGCGTGGTGCACGAGGGCCGCGGCCCCGGCGATCAGCAGGTCGCGCTCAAGACCCTGCGCCGCCCCGATCCCGCCGCGATCGCCCGGCTCAAGCGGGAGTTCCGCAACGTCGTCGACGTCGGCCACGCCAACCTCGCCGCCGTCTACGAGCTCGCCCTCGATCAGGCGCGCGGCGAGTGGTACATCGTCATGGAATATGTCCCCGGGGACAGCTGGCTGGCGCACCTGCGCCCGGCCGGCGAGCGCGCCCCGGAGGCGGCGATCCGCGGCGCGCTCGGGCAATTGGCGTCGGGGGTCTACGCGCTGCACCGGGCCGGCCTCTTGCACCGCGACCTCAAGCCGTCGAACGTGCTCGTCACCGGCGAGGGCCGGGTCAAGATCGTCGACTTCGGGCTCGCGCGCCTGGCCGACGGCGGCCACGAGGGCCTGGCCGGGACCGCCGGCTACCTCGCGCCCGAGCTGCTGGCCGGCGCCCCGCCCTCGCCCGCCAGCGACTGGTTCGCCGTCGGCGTGATGCTCTACGAGGCGCTCGCCGGCCGGCGCCCGCGCGTCCCCCCGGGGCCGACCCCGATCGACGGCGTCCCCGCCGACCTGCTGGCGCTGTGCCGCGACCTCCTCGCCGAGGACCCCGAGGCGCGCCCGAGCGGCCGCGACCTCCTGCTGCGCCTCGGCCTCGACGCCCCGCCCGCGCCTTCGCCGGTGTTCGTCGGCCGTGCCGACGAGCTGGCCGCCTGCGCCCGCGCCCTCGACCCCGCGCCGGCGCTGCTGCTGCTGGTCGGCCCGAGCGGCGCCGGCAAGTCGGCCCTGCTCGCCCGCCTCGTCGCCGACCTCCGCGACCGCCGCGGCGCGCTCGTCCTCCACGGCCGCTGCTACGCCGGCGAGTCGGTGCCCTACAAGGCGCTCGACGGCGTGGTCGAGGCCCTCGCCCAGCACCTCGGGACATGCTCCAACAAACATGTCCTCTCATCCATGCCCGAAGAGGCATACGACCTGGTGCGCGTGTTCCCGGCGCTGGCGCGGGTGATCGCCGCCACCGGCGGCGGCGGCGACCCGGCCGACGCCGCCCCGCGCGAGACCCGGCGGCGGGCCGTCGCGGCGCTGCGGCGGCTGCTGGCCGGGCTCGGCGGCGAGCGCCCGGTGGTCCTGGCGATCGACGACCTGCAGTGGGGCGACGCCGACTCGGCGCGCCTGCTCGGCGAGCTGCTGGCCCCGCCCGACCCGCCGGCGATCGTCGTCGCCGCCAGCGTGCGCAGCGACGTCCGCCCGGGCTCGCCGTTCTTCGCCGAGCTCGACGCCGCCCCGCTGGCCTGCCCGATCCACGAGGTCGCGCTCGACCCGCTCGCGCCCGCCGAGGCCGAGCGCCTGGCCGCCTCCATCCTGTCCGAAGGGCCAGGTCGTGGCGACGATCCGGCCGCGCGCCGGCGCCTGGCCGCCGCGATCGCCCGCGAGTCGCAGGGCAGCCCGCTGTTCATCGAGGCCATGGCCCAGCGCATGAGCGGCCACGGCGCCGCCGGCGTCGCCGCGACCTCGCTCGAGGGCGCCCTGCAGGCCGAGGTCGCCGCGCTCGAGCCGGGCGAGCGGCTCACGCTCGAGCGCCTGGCCGTCGCCGGTCGCCCGCTGCGCCGCGACCTCGCCCTGCGCCAGGCCGGCGGCGCCGCGGCCCGCGTGCTCGACGGCGCCGCCCTGGCCGTCCTCGGCGCGCGCCGCCTGGTCCGCCCGTGCGGCGAGGGCGACAGCGTCGAGACCTACCACGACCGCGTGCGCGAGGTCGTGCTCCACCGCCTCGCCGCCGCCGACCGCCGCGCCCACCACCGCGCCCTCGCCCTCGCCCTCGCCGCCGCGCCCGACCCCGACCCCGACGAGCTCGTCCTCCACTTCCACGGCGCCGACGACCTGGCGCAGGCCGGCGCCTGGGCCCTCCGCGCCGCCGAGCGGGCCGCCGCCGCCCTCGCGTTCGCCCGGGCCGCCAGCCTGTACGAAAAGGCCATGTCCTGGGGTTCATGTCCTCCAGAGCATGTCCTCAAGTACACCATCGCCCGCGCCGACGCCCTCGTCCACGCCGGCCGCTGCGCCGAGGCGGCGCCCGTCTACCTCACCGCCGCCGCGCTCGCCCCCGACCGCCTGCAGGAGCTCGAGCTGCGCGGCCGCGCCGTCGAGCACTACCTCGTGTCCGGCCGCGTCGACGCCGGCCTGCACGTGCTCGACCCGCTGGCGCACGAGCTCGGCCTGCCGTTCCCGGCCACCAGCGCCGGCACCGCCGTGCGCCTGGTCGGCGAGCTCGCGCGCCTGGCCGTCGCCCGCCGCCTCCCCGCCCCGCCGCCGCGGACCCCCGCCGCCCCCGAGTTGCTGCTGCGCATCGACCTGTGCTGGTCGGCCGGCAAGGGCCTCGGCTTCATCGACCCGATCCGCGCCGCCGCGATCTCGGCCCAGGGCCTGCGCCTCGCCCTCGCCAGCGGTGATCCGCGCCGGATCGCCCGCGCCGCCGCGTACCTCACGATCGTCGACATCAACGCCCCCGACCCGCGCCGGGCCAGCGCCGCCGCCCGCGAGCTCGCCCTCGCCCGCGGCCTCGCCACCCGCCTCGCCGACCCCCACCTCACCGGCCTCACCACCATCCTCTCCGGCGTCGCCGCCCTCAACAACGGCCACTGGCGCCGCGCCCTCGCCGGCGTCGAGACCGGCGCCGACCTCCTGCGCGCCCGCTGCGTCGATGTCCACTGGGAGCGGGCCATCGCCCACGCGATGGCGATGCACGCGCTGCTCATGCTCGGCGACTTCGCCGGCCTGCGCGCCCGCGCCGAGGCCTGGCAGCACGAGGCCGAGGACACCGGCGACCGCTTCGCCGGCGTGGTCGCGATCCTCTACACCGCCCACGCGGCGCTGGCCGCCGGCGACCCGAGCCGCGCCCGCGCGGCTGTCCAAAAGGCCCTGTCCTTGTGGCCATACGAGGGCTTCTCGTTCCAGCACTGGCTCGCGCTCGGCGTCGAGGTCGCCTGCGACCTCTACGACGGCCGCGGGCGCGACGCCTGGCGCCGGGTCGAGCGGGCCTGGCCGGCGCTGGTCCGCTCGCAGCTGATGCGCATGCAGATCCCGCGGATCGACGCCCACCGCCTGCGCGCCAGCGCGGCCCTGGCCGCCGCCGCCGCCGGCCGCCGCGAGCTCGTGCGCGTGGCCCTGAGCGACGCCGCCGCCCTCGCGCGCGAGCGCATCGAGCTGGCCCACGCCGGCGAGGACCTCGTCCGCGCCCAGATCGCCGCCCTCCGCCGCCGCCCCGCCGCCGACCTGGTCCAGCGCGCCGCCGACCGCTTCACCGGCGGCAACATGCCCGCCCTCGCCGCCGCCGTCCACCTCGCCCACGACCGCCTCGTCGGCCGCCCCCACGCCGCCGCCGAGCTCGCGCTCACCCGCCACGGCGTGCGCGACCCGATCCGCTGGTCCGCCACCGTCGCACCAGTCCTCCACGGCCGGTCCTCCTGAGGCACGCATCACCTGCCCCTTACGACCTGTCCTCTCACGCAGCCGGCCGCTCGCGCCCTGTCCCTTCCGACCTGTCCCTTACAACCTGTCCTCTCGCACTCTCAGCCGTCCACCGCGTCCCTGACTCTTGCGACCTGCCCTCGACCCCGTCCGGCTCCCGCGAAATTCTGACCTGTCCCTTACGACCTGTCCTCTTGCACTTCCCAGGCCGAGCTCGGCAGCGCCGCGACCCAGCCGTCGAGGTCGAGCTCGACCGCGGGCAGCTCGGCGAGCGCGTCGCCGGCCGCGAGCTCGGTCATGTGGCGCCGCAGCTGCGTCTTCGCGCCCTGCAGCCTGCCCTTGACCGACCCCAGGCTGATCCCGAGCGCCGAGGCCAGCTCGCTGTGGCTCATGTGCTCCCAGTAGTGGAGCTCGAGCAAGATCTGCAGGTCGAGCGGGATCCGCCGCAGCGCCGCCGCCAGCAGCCGGGCCGCCACCGCCTCGTCGACCAGCCGGCTCGGGCTCGGTCCGAGGTCTTCGAGCGACGTGTTCACCGCGTCGAAGCGCTCGTGCAGGTGCTTGCGGTAGTGGGCGTACAGCACGTTGCGCGCCGTGCCGAACAGGTAGGCGCGCACGCTGGTCGTCGACTCGCCGGCGATCCGGTCGCGCCCCTCGACGCACGCCAGCATCGTCTGCTGAATGAGGTCCTCGACGTCGCGCGACACCTTGCCGGCGAAGAACCGGTAGAGCCCGTCGAAGTGGCGTTCGAACAACGCGTTGCCGGCCGCGAGGTCTCCGTCCCGCCACCGCCTCAGCAGTTCGCGCTCGTCGTCCACCACCGCCATCGTAGCTGCGTCTGCGACTCGCGTGCCACATCCGAGGAACCTGCAGGCGCAGGCCCGCAAATCCCCCGCGAAGGCACCGACATGGCCGGAAGGCCATGGCAGAACGGTCACGCGTGAACCCCGCTAGAGCTCGAGCGATTGCAGATGTCCGCGCCGTTATGGCGCGTGAACGCGATTATTTTCAGAAAGACAGATCCCCGAGCACCTGGCCATCACTACTAAGGCAACGACTGGACGGCCGCCATGCCCCCCACCAAGCCCCCGCGCCCCTTTGCAGACGCCACACCTCCGCGCGAACTGTCTGCACCGGAGCAGTCGTCACGGACCTCGCCCGAGGGCGACCCGCTGCGCCAGCTCTTTCGTCGTCACGCGAACCACTTTTCCGGCGTCCGCGCCCGGCAGATCCAGCATCGCCTGCGTGACCGCCTCTTCCGCGAAGTCCCCGGCGACCCCGACACCCCCTGAGCCGACACCGACGGTCATGCCCGAGGTGCCCGCCCCCTCACGGCGCGCCTCCACCCCGTCGCTGCCGCAGCCCCGGCACAGGTCACGTTCCCGTTCGCTGCACAGCTCGGTCGGCCCCCGCGCTCGCTGAGCCCGCTGCACCGCCCCGGTGCGCGTGGTGATGTCGGCGCGATCACACCGGCCGCGGCTGCGGCGAGATCGTCGCGCCGGCGACACTTCCACAGTTGCGACACGGGCAGTCGCGGCCGCGTGAGACGGATCGCGCTCGCGATCGCCAGGCCGGTCGCAAGAGACGTCGTGAAGTGCGAAGCACTGCCAGCCGACCCGCACAACCCATGGTCTCCGCGAAGTGCCCTCGCCTTGGCTATCTATCCCTATTCGTCGCCCCGGCCGGCGAGCCCGACCGTCAGTACGCGAATTCCCTGAATTTCGCACTCCTGGCCCTCGGGATAGATCGAATCACGCCACCTGCGCCAGGGGACATGTCCCGACGGACATCACATAACAGACCGCGAGGGCCGACGCAGCGCCGGCCCTCGCTCTCTCGGCGAGAGAGAGCCTCAGCGCTTGCGGTCGCGGGCCGCCGCGACGGCCTCGCGCACCATCACGTCGTGTTCGGCCGGGTCGGCCCAGCGGCGCTGGCCGGCCTCGGGCAGCAGCTCGATCGGGTCGAAGTACAGGTAGTGCGCGTCGGCGTTGACGTTGGGGCTGCGGTACACGCTGATGCCCGTCTCGCGGTTGTAGTGCTCGAACGAGTGGCAGTCGCGCTTGCCGCCGCCGCCGGGCGCGTCGACCACGAAGGTCGGCGTGTTGAAGCCGGCCGTCAGCCCGCGGACCTGCTTCTCGAGCTCGATCGCCGTGTCGACGGTGGTCCGCAGGTCCTCGACGCCCTTCACCAGGTCGTGCACGTACACGTAGTACGCGTGCACGTTCAGGTAGCTCATGCGCTTGATCAAAAGCCGCATCGCCTCGGGCGTGTCGTTGACCCCGCGCTGCAGCACCGACTGGTTGCGCACGAACACCCCCGCCGCGAACAGCCGGTTCATCGCCTTCTGCGTGATCTCGGTCAGCTCGGCCGGGTGGTTGAAGTGCGTGTGCAGCACGACCTCCTTGTGCATCTTGCGCCCGCGCTCGACCACCCCGACCAGCGCCGCGAACCACGCGTCGTCGGTGAGGATCTTCTGCGGCATCACGGCCGGGCCCTTGGTGGCGAAGCGCATGCGCCGGATGTTCGGCATGTCGAGCAGGCGGTTGCCGATCGTCTCGATGTGCTCGGCCCGCAGGTTGTACGCGTCGCCGCCGCTGATGACGATGTCCTCGAGCTCCGGCCGCGACGCCACGTAGGCGAACGCCCGCTCCCAGCGGTCCTGCGTCGGCCGCAGGTGCACCTTCTCGACCTGGTCGGTGTCGATGCCGACGGCGTAGCTGCGCGTGCAGAAGCGACAGTAGACCGGGCAGGTGTCGAGCGCGAGGAACAGCGCCTTGTCGGGGTAGCGGTGCGTCAGACCCGGCACCGGCGCGTCGGCCTGCTCGTGCAGCGAGTCGAGGTCGAGCTTGGGGTGGTCGGGCCGGAGCCGCGAGCCCAGCGGGATGAACTGCCGCCGCAGCGGGTCGACCGTCGGGTTCTGCCAGTCGATCAGGCTCAGCAGATACGGCGAGACCCGCAGGCTCATCGGCGAGCGGTGAAAGCCGTCGCGCACGTCGGCGATGAACTCCGGCGTGACCAACTCTTGCACAGCCTCGAGCAGCTTGTCGGGCCGCGTGATGGTGTGCTTGGCCTGCCACTTGTGATCGAGGAACGTGGCCTCGTCGATGTCGCGATACGCCGGGATCTTGCGCCAAAAATCGCCGCCGAGTAGCTGCCGGTGAACGAGCGAGGCCGGGTCGACCGGCGGCTTGAGTGCCGGCACCGGCTCGCCGCCGGAAGCCGCCGTGGTGGTCACCACGGGCAATTTGATCGGGCTCGTCACGCTGCTCTCCATAGCGAGAGAAGGTGTAGTCGAAAACGTCGCGCCCGGGCACAAAGCGCGGATCTTCGCCGCAATCGCGCCCAACTCGCGGGCCTCGCCGCGAACTACCGCACGCGCGAGGCCGCCGCACACCTGTCCACAAGCGCAACGCCGCACACGCCGGGATCTACCTCACAAGTGCGCCTCCTGCGTGGAATCAGCGGCCTCTCCGAAGTGACACACGCCGGTGAAATCGACCTGCAGACCGCCGCCCGGCGGTGTCGCGAACGCGAGCCCGATGCCGTGCAGCGCCGCGACCCGGGCCGCGATGTGCAGCCCCAACCCCTGCCCGTCCGGCGTCCGCGTGCGCGCGGCGTCGCTGCGAAACCCGCGTTCGGCGAGCCGCGCCAGCTCGGCGGGTGGCACCCCCGGCCCGTCGTCGACGACCCGCAGGCGAAACCTGTCACCGGCGACATGCTCGAGCAACACCGCCGCGTGTCCGCCCGCCCGGTTGTGACGGATCGCGTTGTAGACCACGTTGCTGACCGCCTGCTCGAGCAATGTGACATCGGCCGCGACGCGCACCGGCGCCTCCGGGACGCCGCCGTCGAGCTCGACCCCGAGCCGCCGCGCGATCGGCCGGTGCCGCGCCAGCACCCGCTCGACCAGCTCGTCGAGCGCCACCGGCTCGCGGTGCAGCCGCGGCACCTCGGCGTCGATCTTCGCCATCACCGCCAGGTTGTGCACGATCGCCGCGATGTAGTGCGCCTCGGCCATCGCCGCCACCAGCGCGCCGCGGCCCTGCTCCGCCCCCGCGAGCAGCTCGCTCAGGTGCCCCTGCAGCACCGTCAGCGGGATCATCACGTCGTGCGTGGTGTTGGCCAGGAACTCGCGCAGCGCCAGCTCGCGCCGATCCTTCGCGGCCAGCTGCGCCCGCACCTCGCGACCCGCGGCGTCGAAGGCCCGCGCCAGCTCGCCGATCTCGTCGTCGCCGTCGACGGGCACCGGGCTCGCGTAGCTCGCGGAGGCCGAGCGCCGCACCGCCTCGGTGAGCCGGCGGATCCGCCCGACGATCGGGCCGAGCGCGAGCAACACCGCGGCGAACAGCGCCACCAGCGGCGCCAACCAGATCCGCGTCGGCGGCAGCACCGCGCCGAGCCAGCCCGGCACCGTGGAGCCCTGCGCCAGCACCAGCGCGCACGGCCCCGACTGCCACGGCATCCGCACCAGGATCTCCACCTCCGCGCCGACCCACGCGCGCGGCCACGTCGCAACCTCCGAGGTTGCGATCGCCGCCGCCAGCGGCCCGCCGATCGTCGGCGCGGCAGGGTTCGCCGAGCGCAGCTGCAGATCGTACGCGTACAGCACCGCCGGCCGCCCCCGCGGCCGCCCGTCGTCCGGCGGCGGCGGACGCCTCGCCTCTGCTTCCCGCTCACCGTGGCCCGGCGGACGTCTCGCCTCTGCATCCGTCGGCCCTCCGCCATCCGGCGGACGCTCATCATCCTCCGCGCTTCGCGGTCGCGCGTGCTCCGGCGGCGGTCCTCGCCCCGGCCCGAGCTCACCGCCCCAGCGCGAAGGATCGGCCTCGCAGCGGTCGCGTCCGCCCGGCTCCTGCATGCGCGCCAGCGTGTAGCCGGCCAGCGCCTCCTCGGCCGCGCGGTGGCGGGCCACCGCGTCGAACAGCACCAGCCCGACCACCATCGGGATGGTCACCGCGATCGTCGTCAGCGCCAGGCGGAGCCGCAGCTTCACGGCGACGGCTCCACGCGCAGGCGATAGCCGATCCCCCACACCGTCTCGATGCACTCCTCGGGCGCCAGCTTCTTGCGCAGGCGCGACGCGTGGACGTCGAGCGTGCGCTCGCTGCCCTCGCGCTCGGGTCCCAGCGCCTGTTCGGCCAGCCAGCTGCGAGTCACCGCCGCGCCCGGGCGGCGTGCCAGCGCGACCAGGAAGTCGAACTCGACCCGCGTCAATTCGACCGCTCGCCCGCGCACCTGCACCGTGCGCCCGGCCCTGTCGATCGTCAGCGGACCGACCGTCAGCGTGTCGCTGCGCTGCAGCGCCGGCCGGCGCAGCCGCGCCCGCACCCGCTCGACCAGCTCCTCCGGCCAGAACGGCTTCGTCATGTAGTCGTCGGCCCCGAGCTTGAGCGCGCCGACCTTGTCCATCGTGTCGGCGCGGGCGCTGAGCACCAGCACCGGCACGTCGGCGCGGGCCCGCAGCTCGCGCAGGATGTCGAGCCCGTGCGTGCCCGGCAGCATCAGGTCGAGGATCACCAGCGCGAGCCCGGCTGCCTCCTCGGCCGCGATCGCGCGCCCCTCCGTCCACCACGTCGGCTCGTAGCCGGCGCGCCGCAGGTGCAGCACGATCTGCCGCCCCAGCTCGCGATCGTCCTCGATGACCAGCACGCGCTCGCCCACCCCGCAGTGATTCTCGATCGCGCAGCCGCGCGCAACGCCGCCCGGCGTGAGCCCCCTGCACGACTCGCGTCGGCGATCCTCCGTCGCGCGCAACAATTGCTTAAGATCCCTCGCCTATCGTTCGGCGACGAGGGAGCGAACACCATGACATCGCAACAGACCCATCGACGTCCCACGCGGCGTGAATTCACGCTCGGCGCCCTCGGCGGCGCCGCAGCGGCCGTCCTGACCGCCTGCGGCGGTTCGGAAGGCGGCGACACCGACACCGCGAGCACCACCGGCGCCACCGAGCCCACCGGCACCACGAGCACCACGAGCGGCTCCGAAGCGACCACCGGCCTGACCTCGACCGGCGCCCCGACCACCGGCGACAGCGACGCGGGCACCACCGGCGATCCGACGGGCGACACCACCGGCGACACCACCGGCGCCGCGTGCGGCGACGCCACCGCGTGGGCCACCGGCGGCACCGCGGCGATGACGATGAAGCACTGCTACCCCGACCCGTTCGCCGGCGGCGTCAGCGAGTGCGTGCTGATGTGCGAGACCACCGAGGGCCCGTGCACGGCCGACACGCTCGAGCGCCAGGACGTGAGCGAGGGCTTCTCCGGCCTGCCGGTCCGCCTCGCGCTGCTCGTGGTGGCCGCCGACACCTGCGCGCCGATCGCCAACGCGAAGGTGGAGATCTGGCACACGCAGCGCACGGGCGTGTACTCCGGCGAGACGCCGAGCGGCGCCTTCTGCTACGGCGACGACCCCGACGCCGAGAACTACCTCTACTTCCGCGGCACCCAGACCACCGACGCCGCCGGCCGCGTCGACTTCGACACCTGCTTCCCCGGCTGGTACAGCGGCCGCGCGATCCACATCCACTTCCGCGTCTACGTCGACGACGCCCTGCACGCCACCTCGCAGCTGTTCTTCGCCGACGAGCTCAACGCCGAGATCTTCGCCGGGCACCCCGAGTACGCCGAGTTCGGCCAGCCGAACACCACCAACACCACCGACAACATCATCGGCGGCGAGGGTGACATGACGAATTATCTCTGCACCACCGCGCGCATGCCCGACGGCGCGATGCTGGCGTCGAAGGTGATCGCCATCCGCTCGTCGCTCGGCCACCCCACGTGCCAGACCCAGGGCGCTGGCGGCGGCGGCATGATGCCCCCGCCGCCGATGCCCTGACGACAGCGCTGCCTCGTCGCCACGACCGAGTGACTTCACGGACACAGTCACTCGCGGCTTCGCGTCGCCCCTCGCCCGAGTGACTTCGCGACCGACGCGGCTGACTCGCCGCCCCGTCACAGTCACTCGCGGCTTCGCGTCGCCCCTCGCCCGAGTGACTTCGCGACCGGCGCGGCTGACTCGCCGCCCCGTCGCAGTCACTCCACCGCTTCGCGCCGCCCCTCGCCCGAGTGACTTCGCGACCGGCGCGGCTGACTCGCGACACCGTCGCAGTCACTCCACCGCTTCGCGCCGCTGCAATCCCGGTCTCCGCGCTCGCCGCCCGGACGCCCTCGCGCGATCGGCGACCGGGGCCCCGGCTCGCGGCCCACCTCACGCCCGGTCCTCCCGGCCGCCCGCCCGCGCTACACTCGCGCGCTCGTGACCGCGACGATCGCCAGCGAGGACGTGCTCGACGCCGAGGCCCTGCGCCGCGCCGCCGACCTGCTCGCGGGCAGCCCGGTGCTCGGCGTCGCCGTCGTGCTCGCCGCGCCGCACCCCGACCTGCCCCGAGAGGCAGCCAGCGATCCGCGCCGCGTCCGCGTCGACCTCCTGGCCCTCGCCAGCGAGCGGCACACCTTCGTCGTCCACTGCACCTGCTTCGCCGACCTGCGCCCGCTCGCGCCGGTGCTCGCCGGCCCGCACGCGCCCTACGTCGTCTTCCCCGACGCCCACTTCCACCTCACCGCCCTGGCCGGCCTCGGCCTGCAGGCCCCGCGCGTCGGCTGCACCCGCACGGCCGCCACCCTGCTGGCCGAGGGCGTCATCGGGCGCCACGACGAGCTCGAGATCTCCGCCCTCGCCCGCCGCCACCTCGGCGCCACCTTGCCCGGCGAATGGCTCTCGGGACAGGTCCTTCCGGCCTGGTCGCGGCTCGAGGTCGTCGCCGCCGCCGCCGCCGCCGCGCCCGCGCTGCTGCGGGCCCTCACCCCCGAGCTGCGGGCCCGCGGCCTGTCCCGCGCCTACGAGCTCGAGTGCAAGCTGCTGCCGGCCGTGGTCGCCATGGAGGCCGCCGGCATCGGCGTCGACGGCCCGCGCTTCCTCGCCATCGCCGAGGGCTGGCGCGCCGAGCTGCAGGTCGCCGAGGCCGAAGGGCGCCGGGCCCAGCTCGAGAAGCTGATCTCGACCTACGCCGGCTGGCCGCGCGACTTCCTCGGCGACGACGGCCGCATGCGCACGCACCTGCACCCGCTGGCCACCGACAGCGGCCGCTTCGCCTGCAGCCAGCCCAACCTGCAGCAGGTCCCGTCGGAGCATACGGCGCCGGGCCTGCGCTCGTGCTTCCGGGCCGAGCCGGGGAACGTCCTGGTGGTCGCCGACTACGCCCAGATCGAGCTGCGCGTGGCGGCCCACCTGGCCCCGTGCGCGGCCATGCGTGAGGTCTTCCACGCCGGCCGCGACCCGCACCGCGCGACCGCGGCGAACCTCGCGCGCAAGCCCGAGGCCGAGGTCACCAGTCACGAGCGCAAGCTGGCCAAGGCCGTCAACTTCGGGTTCCTGTTCGGCATGGGCGCGCGCCGCTTCCAGGAGTACGCCGAGGGCAACTACGGCCTCGTGCTCGACCTCGCCGCCGCCGAGCGCGCCCGCGAGGCCTTCTTCGCCACCTTCCCCGGCATCGCCGCCTGGCACCGCAAGGTCTCGGCCCTGCAGCCCCGCAGCGCCCGCGAAGATCTCACCGTCCGCACCGCGATCGGCCGGCGCAAGCGCTTCCTCGCCGGTAAGTTCAGCTTCAACGCCGCCCTCAACATCCCCGTGCAGGGCACCGCCGCCGAGGGCTTTAAAAAGGCGATGATCGCCCTCCATCCGGCGCTCGCCGAGCTCGGCGGCCGGGGCGTCCTGTGCGTTCACGACGAGTACCTCGCCGAGGTCCCCGAGGAGCACGGCGAGGCGGCCCGGGCGCTGGTCCAGCGCATCATGCAGGAGGCCATGGCCGAGGTCGTGACCTCGGTCCCGATCGTCGTCGACAGCCGGGTCGCCCGGCACTGGGCCGAGTAAACTCGGAGCCCGCCGGCTGCCTCATCTTCGCGCCGCGAAACCTCACGCGACATCTTCGGTTCCAAGCACGCCAGACCCCACGCGGAGCCCTCATGCCACAGACCCTCTCACGCCGCTCGTTCGCGGCCCTCTCGACCCTCGGCCTCGGGCTCCCGGGCTTGCTCGCCGGCTGCAGAGGCACCACAAAGGCCGGGAGCACCACCATGATCCCCGGTGAACACGCCCCCCTCGCCGACCACCTCGGGTGGTTCTCCGTCGACAAGCCCACGATCGCGCGCGTCATGAGCGAACTGACGTCGCGCGGCGCCGACGCTGCCGACCTCTACTTCCAGTACAGCCGCGACAACTCGATCACGATGGAGGACGGCATCATCAGCCGCGCCAGCTCCTCGGTCGACCAGGGCGTCGGTCTGCGGGTGGTGGTCGGCGACCAGACCGGCTACGCGTTCACCGAGGACCTCTCGCTCGAGGCGATGCTGGCGGCGGCGCGCACGGCGGCCGGCATCGCCCACGGCGGCGCGGCGCGCGGGCCGGTCGAGTTCAAGCAGCGCCAGCGGCCCAGCTACTACGCGCTGTCGCAGCCGTGGTCGGACATCCAGACGGTGCAGAAGCTGCCGCACATCGAGCGGCTCAACGCCCTGGCGCGCAAGGCCGACCCGTCGATCCACAAGGTCACCGTCAGCTGGGCCGACGGCGAGGAGCTGGTGCTCATCGCCGACATGCACGGCAACATCCAGACCGACATCCGGCCGATGACGCGGCTGTGGTGCATGCTGACCGCCAAGAAGGGCGACGTCACCCAGAGCAACTCGGCCAACCTGGCCGGCCGCCACGGCTTCGACTGGTACACCGAGGAGCGCCTGCAGTTCCTGGCCGACGAGGCCGTCAAGCGCACGATGGTGCTGTTCGACGCCCGGCGCCCGCCGGCCGGCGAGATGCCGGTGGTGCTGGCCGCCGGCGCCAGCGGCATCCTCCTGCACGAGGCCATCGGCCACGGCATGGAGGCCGACTTCAACCGCAAGAACACCAGCATCTACGCCAGCATGATCGGCAAGAAGGTCGCGCCCGACTTCGTGACGATCGTCGACGACGCCACCCAGGACGGCGAGCGCGGCGCGCTCAACGTCGACGACGAGGGCAACGCGGTCGAGAAGACCGTGCTGGTCGACCACGGCGTGATGGCGTCGTACCTGCACGACAGCATCAGCGCCAAGCACTACAAGGTGAAGGCCACCGGCTCGGGCCGGCGCGAGTCGTTCCGCCACTCGCCGATGCCGCGCATGCGCAGCACGTACATGGAGAACGGCCCGCACACGCGCGAGGAGATCATCGCCTCGGTGAAGAAGGGCATCATCGCCGAGACCTTCACCAACGGCCAGGTGCAGATCGGCGCCGGTGACTTCACCTTCTACATCAAGAACGGCTGGCTCATCGAGGACGGCAAGATCACCGCCCCGATCAAGGACATCAACATCATCGGCAACGGCCCCGAGGCGCTGCGCAACGTCACCATGGTGGCGAACGACTGCAAGCTCGACTTCGGCGGCTGGACCTGCGGCAAGGACGGCCAGAGCGTGCCGGTCTCGCAGGGCCTGCCCACCACCCTGGTCTCGAAGATGACCGTCGGAGGCGAGAATGTCTGACCTGCTCCAAAGCGCCAAGACCGCGGTCGACCTGGCCAAAAAGTCAGGTGCACAGGACGCCTGGGCCGCCGTCTCGCGCGACCGCTCGGTGTCCCTCATCTACCGCGACGGCAAGGTCGAGAAGGTCGAGGAGAGCACCTCCCGCGGCCTCGGCATCAACCTCTACGTCGACGGCCGCTACTCGTCGCACAGCACCACCGACCTGCGGCCCGACCGCCTGGCCGGCTTCATCAAGGAGGCGGTCGCGCTGACCCGCGTGCTCCAGCCCGACCCCTACCGCGTGATCCCCGACCCCGCGCTGTTCAAGGACCGCCCCACCGTCGACCTCGAGCGCGTCGACCCGGCCGTCGCCAAGCTCACCCGCGAGCAGCGCGAGGCCTGGTGCGCCGAGATGGACGCCAAGGCCCACACCGACCCGCGCGTCATCTCGGCCGAGAGCAACCTGTTCAGCGGCGAGTCGCAGGGCGCCGCCGCCAGCAGCAACGGCTTCGACGGCGAGTGGAGCGGCAGCTACCTCGGCTACGCCTGCACCGCCACCGTGCGCGAGGGCGAGGACAAGCGCCCCGAGGGCTCGGCCATGGCCGTCGGCCGCTTCATCCAGGGCCTGCCCGAGCCGGGCTCGGTCGCCGCGCTGGCGCTGCGCCGGGCGGTCGAACGCCTCGGCAGCACCAAGGGCCCGACGGTGCGCACGACGATGGTCGTCGACCCCGAGGCCGCGGTGTCGCTGCTGTCGCGCGCCCTGGCCCCGCTGTCGGCCGCGTCGATCCAGCAGGGCCGCTCCTACCTGGCCGGAAAGCAAGGTCAGAAGGTGTTCGGCGACAAGCTGACGATCACCGACGACCCGCTGCTCCCCCGCGGCCTCAGCTCGCGCCACTTCGACGGCGAGGGCATCTCCGCCAGGCGCATGCCGCTCATCGAGGCCGGCGTGGTCCGCAACTACTACGTCGACACCTACTACGGCAAGAAGCTCGGCATGGCCCCCACCAGCGGCTCGGCCAGCAACCGCGTGCTCGGCCTCGGCAACAAGCCGCTCGCCGCCCTCATCGCCGACGTGAGCGAGGGCATCTACGTCACCTCGTGGCTCGGCGGCAACAGCGACGCGACCACCGGCGACTTCTCGCTCGGCCTCCGCGGCCACCAGATCAAGGGCGGCAAGATCGGCGCCCCGATCGGCGAGATGAACGTCACCGGCAACCTCGCCGCCCTGTTCGCCAAGCTCGCCGTCGTCGGCGACGACCCCTACCCGTACTCCAGCCTGCGCGCCCCCACCCTCGTGTTCGAGGACGTGCAGTTCAGCGGGACATGACCCAAAGGACCTGTCGCTCGCGCCAGGTCTCTTAAGCAAGAAGGCAGATTCAGGGCGCGGAACGGCGCCCTGTTCTGCTTCTTGCGCGCCGATCCGCGCCGCGGTCGCAGTGGCGGTCCGCCCGCGGCCGCGCCACCATGGTGGCGATGAGCGCCACGAAGATGCACCAAAGGACATGTCGCCATCGACATGTCCTTGCATGCGCTCACCGGGCATCGACCCGCTCGCATCGTGGCTCGCCGGTCGTCATGTCGATCGTGAAGCCGAGCGAGCGCCAGCCCGGCTGGTCGGGCAGGCAGCCGCTGGGAAACTCCCACTTGCCCCCGCGCGGGTCGACGGCGTGCGTGATCGAGTCCGTGCACCCCTCCGCGCGCGTGCAGCCGGCCAGCGCCGCGGGCTCGCGGCAGCGCGGCAGACCGTGGAGGTCCTGGCAGAACGCGTGCGCGGGGCACTGGTCGACCCGCAGCCGCTCGCAGGCGCAGAACTCGTGGTCGTCCTCGGCGCAGCTCGGCGTGACCATGTAGACCTGCGGCAGCCCCATCGCGCCGCGCACCGCCGGGTGCGGCGCCGTCACGCTCACGCTGTCCCGGCCCCAGTTTTCGTCGATCTCGTGGGCCCCGTCGGCGCGCAGGCGGTCGAGGACCTGCTGCCTCCGCTCGCGCAGCGCCGCGTCGCCGAGCGCGACGCGGTCGCCGCGCTCGTCCGTCGTGTACTCGTCGAGCGACAGGAGCCACGAGAAGCGCACCTCCGGGTGCGCCCGCGCCTGCAGGCAGCGCGCGAGGTAGTGCGGCGCGTGACACTTCACCTCGACGTCGCCAGGCATCAGCTCGCTGCTGATCAGGAGCGATGGATCGACGCCCACCGGCTCCGGCGCGACGCCGGCCGCGGGCGACGCCGGCGGCCCCGGCTCGACCGGCCGCGCACACGCGAGCGCGACGCACAGCCCGATCGCCGCGCAGGCCAACCATTCCATCCGCGCCTCGGCCATCGAGCCGACGCTACCACGACCGCGCCCGGGGACCCTCGGACGTCGCTCGGCGGCGGACGCTCATCTCGCCAAACTTTAAAAGACATGTCTCCAGGGACATGTCCTTGTCGCCGCTCGATCAGCGAGGCCGCGTCGCGGCCTCACACGGCGGCGTCTCCCCCGTCCAGCCCACCGGTCGCCAGCCCGGCTGGTCGGGCAGGCAACCGCTGCTGAACTGCCACAGCGTGCCCCCCGGGTCATACGCGTGACCGATCGCCGTCTGGCACAGTTCGGCGCGGGTACATCCTGCCAGCGCGGCCGGCTCGCGGCAGCGCAGCAGGCCGTGGACCTCCTGGCAGAAGGCGTGCGCGGCGCACTGGTCGACCCGCAGGCGCTCGCAGGCGCAGAACTCCCGGTCGTCGTCGGCGCAGTTCACCGTGACGACGCGGACCTGCGGCAGCGCCATCGCCCCGCGCACGGCGGGCGCCGGCCCGACCAGGATGACCTCCGACAGCCGTGAGCGGCGCGGATAGATCTCCCGCACCCCGTCGGCGAGCGCGCGGTCGATCACCTGCTGTCGCCGGGCCAGCATCTCCGACTCCGTGTACGCGACCTGGTCGCCGCGCTCGTTCGTCCGGTGCTCGTCCCACGCGAGCGACCACGTGAAGCGCACCTCCGGGTGCGCGCGCGCCTGCAGGCAGCGCGCGAGGTAGAGCGGCGATGGACACTTCGCCTCGACGTCGCCGGGCGCCAGCTCGCCGGTGGTCAGCAGCGATGGATCGACGCCCACCGGCTCCGGCGCGACGCCGGCCGCGGGCGACGCCGGCGGAGCCGGCTCGGCCGGCCGCGCGCACGCGAGCGCGGCGCACAGCCCGATCCCCGCGCAGGCGAACAGAACCCGAAGCGCTCCGGCCATCGAGCCGACGCTACCACGACCGCGCCCGCGGGCCTTCGGACGTCGCTCGGCGGCCGATGCGAACGCGGCTCGGCTGCTCACATGTCTTCAAGGACATATCTTCGCGACAAGAGCGCCGTTCAGCGCGCCGCCCTCACTTCTCGGCGAGCGTCACCAGCCCCGGGTCGACGTAGCGCTGCTGCGCCGCCGCGCCGGTGAGGTACGTGTCGTAGCCGGCGTTGCCGCGCAGGTATCGCCCGTAGTAGGCGACCACGTAGGCGCGCGCGAGGTCGTTGACGACCGCGTTCTCGAGCGTGGGCATCTGGCAGAACGAGCAGGTGATCCCGCACGACGCGACATCGTCGAGGAAGCTCATGTGGTTGGCGCCGTTGACGGTGACTTGCAGGGCCGGCGCGCCCGCCTCGGCGTAGAAGGTCGTGAAGTTCTCGGCCGCCGGCGCGCAGGCCATGAAGCCGGCGGTGTCGAGGGTCTCGCCGAGGAAGCCGAGCGGGATGGCGATCGGCAGCAGCCCGCTCGCGTCGGGGCACGCCTGCATGTTCGGGCACATATTGGCGCCGTCGACCGGGTCGAGGGTGATCGCGGCCTTGATCCGGGCGTCGTACATGGCCGCGAGCACGGAGATCTTGCCGCCCAGCGAGTGACCGGTGGCGCCGGCGTTGTCGACGTCGCTGATCGGCCCGAGCTCCGGATGCCCGGCCGCCCAGTCGAGCCCGGCCAGCAATTGATTCGCGTTGGCGACGTGGTCGACCGGTCCGAACAGATAGCCGGCATGATCGACGTTGACGACCACGTAGCCGTGCGAGGCCAGGCGCGTGGCGTAATTGGTGTACTGCGTCGGCGGCAGGTTGAAGCCGTGGGCCAGCAGGACCACCGGATACGGCCCCTCCTCCGGCCCGCGCGTCGGGTAGTGCGCGGTCACGCCGATCGTCTCGCCGCCGACCTCGATCTCGCCGGCGAGGTCGTCGTACTGCCACGGCCCGTCCTCGTCCGGATCGTAGACGTCGCCGGCGGGCTCACCGGTGGTGCCGTCGTCCGTCGTCGCCGTGGCGGTGGTGTCGGGCCCGTCGCTCGTCGCCGAGGTCGAGGTCGGCCCCGACGTCGGCTCGCTCGCGGTCGCGGTGGTGGTCGTGATCGGCGGGCTCGTGGTGCCCGTCGTCGGGGTGTCGCCGCCGGTGCTCCCGGTCGTGGTGCCGGTGCTCGTGCCCGGACTCGTACCGGTCTCGGTGCCCGTGTCCGACGACGTCCCGCCGCCGTTGCAGGCGAGGGGGAGGACAAAAAATAGCGTGATGACAGACCGCTGCATGCGACCACGCATAGCGGCGGCCTCGCCTGCCAGCAATCGCCGCTCGCTCACGAGACCGGGTGAAACGCCGGCGCCGCGCCGGCGCGGAGGCCCGCGGCGTGGTGCGGCGACGACACCACCTTCGCCCCCACGAGGGCGCCCTCACGCCATTTCATCCCCCTGGAACACGAGGCGAGGTCTGGACGCCACCAATACCTATTTTCGCGTAGATTTGACCGCCGCTCGCCGCGATCAATTCCCCGCCGCGCACCGCATGTCCGTTCGGACATGTCCCGCCATTCACGGCGGTCAGCTGTAGCGGGCGAAGTAGCGGCGCATCAAGAACCGGCGGAACCAGGTGTTCACCGCCGCGAAGTCGAGCACCAGCCGGCCGTACACGATCAGCGACTCGTCGCCGAGGCTGATGCCGTGGAAGAAATCCTCGCGCAGCGTGTGCGGCCGCAGCGGCGGCACCCCGTGCGGGTAGTCGGGCGCCTCGTGGGCCAGCCGCGTCAGGTTGCGCGCGGTCAGGCCCGCCTGCCACAGGCACTCGATCGCCCGCTGCATCGTCGGCCACTCCCCGGTCGCGCTCTGGACCCGCGCCGCGTCGCCGATGGCGAAGATGTCCGGCCGCGTCGGCTTGGCGGTTGCGAAGCACTGCAGCGTCGGCCCGACCGCCAGCCAGCCGTCGTCGGTGCGCGGCAACGACAGCTTCGCCAGCACCGGCGCCGGCCGCACGCCACCGGACCAAAAGGCCATGTCGCAAGGGACATCCTCGATCCCGGCCCCGGCCCCGCCCGCGCTGGGCCGGATCGCGGCTGTCCCCGCGGCCAGGCGGGTGAGGCGCGTGTTCAGCCGCAGCTCGACCCCCTGGGCCCGCAGGTGCCGCTCGGCCGTGGCGCCGGCGCGGGCGCACAGGTGCGGCAGCAGGCGCGCGCCGGAGTGGACCAGCGTGACCTTCGGGGCGCGCCAGCCGGCGGGTCGCACGCGCGCGAGGCGGGCCAGCTCGCCGGCCAGCTCGACGCCGGAGATCCCGCCGCCGACGACGACGAGCGCGGGGCGCTCGCCGGCCGGGCCGCCGGGCGCGAGCAGGGCCGCCAGCCGGTCGGCGGCGTGCACGAACTCGCGGTCGAACTTGTAGTCGACGAACCGCTCGGCGCCCTCGATCGCCGCCGGCGGCGCCAGCACCGAGCCGAGCGCGACGACGATGAAGCGCGCCCGCAGCCGCTCGCCCGAGGCCAGCGCGACCTCCTTGCGGTCGGGGTCGAGCCCGACGACGTCGCCGACCACGTAGCGCGCCCTCGCCGGGCCCTCGACGTAGCGCCGCGTCGCCAGCACCGAGCCGGCCGCGTCGATCCGCCCGACCAGCCGCTCCTGCACCAGCGGGATGTACGGGTGCTCGGCCTGGCGGTCGACGACGACGATCTTGAGGCCCCGCCCCCGCGCGCTGCGGCGGAGCTGGTGCAGCAGCTCGACCCCGGCGAAGCTGGCCCCGAGGATCAGGACATCGGCGCCGGCGTCATCAACTGTCCCATCAGCCATGTCCGTTCCTCCCTGTCCCTCGGGTCCTGTCCTGAGCGTCAGTGGCCGAACACGACCACGCGATCGCGCACCCCGGCGGGGAAGCGCTCGCGCGCCAGCCGCTCGGCCTCGGCCCGGCTGTGCCGCATGCTGCGGTGGACCAGCACCAGCGCCTCGCCGGTGAACTGCTCCGACGCGGCGACCAGCTCGTCGAGGTGGGTGTGGCCCCACCGGCGGGTCTGTTCGACGTCGCGCTCGTCGGTCCAGCTGGTGACCTCGTGGACCAGCACCCGGCAGCGGCGCGCCAGCTCGTGCTGGTGGAAGAACTCGATCTGCGTGTCGCCGGTGACGCACAGCAGCGGCTCGGTGTGGGCGTCGAGCACGTCGGCGCCGCTCCGCCGCAGCTCGGCGATCTCCGGCCCCGGCAGGCCGACGTACTCCGGCTTCAGGCGGCTGGTGGTGCGCTCGACCACCCACGCCAGCGACGGCACCCGGTGCGTGGTCCGCAGGCAGGTCGCCGCGCACCCGCGCGCGAGCCCGCCGCCGAGCGAGAAGCGATCGCCGGGCGCGTGCCCGTGCAGCTGCCACTTGAGGTCGAAGCCCTCGATCTCGGCCCACGCGCGGAGGATCCGCGTCAGCGGCTCGTGGACCTCCTGCGGCAGGTGGATCGCCGGCGGCGGCGCGCGCATCAGGTTGCGCTGCGACACCAGGTACGCGACCCCGCCGAGGTGGTCGGCGTGGCCGTGCGACACCAGGACATTGTCGTACTTGAGCGCGCCGGGCGGGCACATGCCGACGTCGAACATGACCCCGAGTTCAGGGACCATGAGACAGGTCTCGATGCCGCCGCGGGTGATGCCCCGCAGGGTGAGACCGCCGACCTTGAGCTCGTCGAGGGCCGCGAGGTCGTGCATCAGGTGACCGAGTTACGGCTCGGCGTCCACAAGATCTGCGGGCGCGCGAACACTTCGGCGCCGCCGCGCGCGGGCCGGACCGGGGCCGGCGGGGCCGCGGCGGCCGCCTTCTTCACCGACATGACCTCGAGGACAGCCGCGTGGACCTTCTCGGGGCTGACCACGATCTGCTCCTCGAGCTCGATCGGCGACGGGATGCCCGGGCTGGGGTCCTGGCCGAGCACGCGGGTGATCACGTGCTCGCCGGCCAGCGCCTCCTGCACGGCCCCCTGGATCTCACGGCCGAGGCTGGCGAACACGCGGTCCTCGTGGACGACCAGCAGGCGGCCGGTCTTGCGCACGCTGGCGAGGATGGCCTCGAGGTCGTAGGGCACGATCGTGCGCAGGTCGATGAGCTCGACGTCGACGCCCTCGCCCGCGAGCTTCTGCACCGCCTCGCCGCAGAACAGGGTGCAGCGGCCCCAGGTGACGACCGTGATGTCCTTGCCGGGGCGGCGCAGCGCGGCCTTGCCGAGCGGCACGCGGAAGTCGTCGGGCAGGTCAGGGATGTGGCCGCCGAAGCCGATGCTGCGCTTGAGCGCCGCGATCTCCTTGGGGTCGGTCGGCTCGCCGGGGAACGCGTCGCCGAGCGTCATGCGGTAGAGCCCCTTCGACTCGAACACCAGCACCGGACCCGGGTACTCGGCGGCGCTGCGGAGCAGGCCGTACATGTCGCGCGAGGTCGTCGGCGCGACGATCGTGATGCCCGGGATCGAGGCGTAGAAGCCCTCCATGCACATCGAGTGGTAGACCGACCCGCCGTGCAGCGGCTCGACCGGCAGGCGCAGGACCACGTTGACGTCGACCGTGCCCGCCGACTGCCAGCGCTGGTTGCCGAGCAGCACCAGCCAGTGCAGCGTGTTGAGCGAGTAGTCGGAGAACTGGATCTCCGGGATCGCCGTCGCGCCCTTGTGCAGCGCGAACCCGAACGCGGTGCCGAGGATCAGCGGCTCGTTGATCGGCGCGTCGCGGACCTGCTCGGGGAAGCGCTCCCACAGGCCCTTGGTCGCCACCATCACGCCGCCCTTCTTGGCGACGTCCTGGCCGTACACCCACGTCATCGGGTTGGCCTTGAGGATCGCCTGCAGCGCCGAGCGGATCGCCCCGTTGATCGAGATCGCGGTCGGGCGGTTCTCCGGCGGCGCCTCCTCCACCGCCGGGAACGGCGCGCGGATGTCCGAAAGGACAGACTCGTAGCTCGGCTCCGGCTCGGTCGCGCAGATCGACATGGTCTCGAGGACGTAGTCGTCGGCGGCCTTGGCCAGGGTGCCCCAGTCGTGGCGGCGGAAGTAGTCCTTGCCCTCGGTGATCGCGTTGCGGCGCAAGATCTCGTGCGGCATCGCGATCCCGGCCTGCACCAGCGCCTCGCCGAAGTCGATCAGCGGGTCGTAGCTGTCGAACTCGAACGTGAAGTCGGCCGCCGAGCTGTGGTTGTTGAGGCGCGACAGGTTCTTGACCCACATCAGCGCCGGCGCCTGCTGCTCCTGGCAGTAGCGCGCGGCCGCCCGGGCCGTCTCGTAGACGCCGAGGAAGTCGTTGCCGTCGCACTCGAAGTAGGCGAAGCCGAACGCGGCCGCGTAGTGCTCGAAGCTGCGGATCCCACGGCCGTCCTCGGGGCGCACGCTGATGGCGACGTTGTTGTCGGTGACGGTCAGCAGCACCGGCAGGCGCAGGATCGACGCGCCGGTCATGCCCTCGTGCATGTCGCTCTCGGCGGTGGTGCCGTCGCCGACCACGGCGACCACGAGGCCGTCCTGGTGGCCCTGGCGCCGCAGGCCCTGGGCGTAGCCGACCGCCTTGCCGAACTGCATGCCGAGCGCGCTCTGCACCGGCAAGGTGTTGAAGCGCAGGTCGTTGAAGTGCGCCGTCATCAGCCGCCCGCCCGTCCACGGGTCGGTGACCTTGCACAGCTGCTGGCGCATGTGGTCGAGGTGGAAGTCCTGGTAGCCGCGCAGCCGCGACCACATCGCCAGCAGGCCGGCCGAGCGGTAGTGGGCGCAGATGCCGAACGCGTCGGGGTTGACCACCTCGGAGAACGCCAGCGCCTCGGCCGCCCCGTGCAGCTCCTCGCCCGAGCCCCAGATGGCGAACTTGATGGTTCCCTTGGCGCACTCCTGGACCACCCGCTCGACGTGGCAGCGGGCGATCAGCATCTCCTGATAGGCCAGCCGCAGCAGATCCGGGGTGAGGCTCGGGAACCGCGCGAGGTCGCGGAGATCGAAGCGGAGGGTCTTGCTGGGCGTCGGCAGGTCCATGCGCGTGGCAAAGCCTAGGCGACTTCAGCGCTGGGGTAAACCGACGCCAGATGAGCGCTACGTCGCAGCGCAGCGGGCGCGAGCGCCCTGCGTGACGTGGCGCATGCCCGTGTGTGGGGACCGTGAAACGAACTCGGCACCTGGCGAAAAGGCCAGGTGCCGCTGCAGCGCGCGCCGTCGTGCGACGGCGCGTCGACTCACGCGCTCGGGAGCGCGGCCACTTCCCCGCCGAGGCGCGCGCGCGCCTCGCTCTCGGGATCGCCGCCCTCGTGCTTGCGCCGGACCCAGAAGTACAGGAACACGCTGAGCGCCGCGCCGAAGGCGATCATGAACGCCATCACGCCGTTGACGAGAATGCTGTTGAGGAGCCCGCCGAACGGCAAGAAGCCGAGGATGATCCCGAGGATCGTCATGGCGATGCCGACGGCCAGGCCGCCACCGAACACCGAGGCGAGGATCGGCACCAGCTCCTTGCCGAGCAGGTTGAAGTTGCGGCCGATCACCGCGCCGATCTTCTTGTCCTCGACGAAGTAGATCGGCGCGGCGAACACCCCGAACACGATGCCGGGCACGAAGCAGTTGACCGCGACGTCGGCGACCTTCTGGATCGACTGCTGCACGGCCGCCTGGATCGTGATCGGCTGGCCGAGGTAGCTGGCGAGCACGAAGCGCCCGACCGACGGGAACAGGATCACCATCGCCGCCAGCTGCACGAGCGACAGCAAGCCCGCCAGCAGACCGGCGAGGCTCAGCGGGAGGATCAACAGGCCGAGCTGCGCGAGCAGGCCGATCGGGATGAGCACCGCGCCGACGGTCGCGACCGCGGGCGCCGCGACCGGCTGCAGCACCTTCCAGCTCTCGCCGAGGATGAACTTCACCTGCGAGACCAGGTCGTTGCCCGCCGGACTGGCGGCCGGAGCCGCGGCCTCGCCGGCAGGCGGCACCTCGGAGACCGCGGCCTCGGGCACCAGCACCGGCGGGCCCGACGGCATCGGCGCGGCGGCCATCGGCTGCGGCGGCGTCGGCGCGGCTTGCGGCGGCGGCGTGGCGATCGCCGACTGCGGCGTCGGCGCGGCGCCGAACACCCCGGGCCCCGGCGGCGTCGGCGCAGGGAACGGTGCGGGCGCGGGCGCGGGGAACGGCGCGGGCGCCGGTGCGCCCATCGGCGGGGTCATCGGCGCCGGCATCGGCTGCGGCGGCGCGGCTGCGAACCCGCCCGGAGCCGGACCAGGCGCGCCGCCGGGCGCCGGACGGAGCAGCGGGCCCTGGTGCTGCGCCGTCGGCGCGAAGGCGAACCCACCGCCGGGCGGCGGCGCCCCTGCGGGCGCGGGCGGGGCGGGCATCACCGGCCCGGGGGGGCGCGCCACGGCCGGCTTCATCGGCGCCGGGAAGCCCGGGACCATGCCCGGCGCGGCGATCACGGTGCGACCCTTGCCCGCGCTGGAGGCGACGCCCTCGATGTTCTGCACGGTGATGAGCGAGTTCCCGAGGCGGAGGGCGATGCCGGGGGTCAGCTCGAGGTTGGCGACGCGCTGGCCCTGGAGCAGGAAGCTGCCGTTGGTCGACCCGAGATCGGAGAACTTGAGGGTCGAGCCGTCCCAGAGGATCTCGGCGTGGCGGCCCGAGACCTGGCTGTCGTGGAGGATGATGTCACCGGCGTCCCGACCGATGAGGAGCTTGGGCTGGGTGACGGTCCGGGTCTCCGCAGGGCGGTCGACGTACTGGATGTGGAGCGTGTACGAGGCCATCGAGGTCTCCGGGGGGTCGCGGTAGGCTTGGGCAGAGTGTCACAAATGCCCGCCGTGCGGCGCAACCATCGCGCCGATGTCCTGCCAGTACAAGAGTCGCCGCCTCCGTGGGGGCCCGTCGAGATCCGCTCGCTGCGAGACCGATTGCGGCAGGCCGACGCCGATGAGCGCGGCCGCACCGAGGCCGCCTGGGATTTGATCGTCGTGGGGGCCGGGATCGCCGGCGCCGGCGTCGCCCGAGACGCCGCCCTCCGCGGCCTGCGGGTCCTCGTCCTCGACGCGCGCGACCTGGCCTTCGGGACCTCCTCGCGCTCGAGCCGACTGATCCACGGCGGCGTCCGCTACCTCGAGCAGGGCGAGCTCGGGCTCGTCTACGAGGCCCTGCGCGAGCGCCGGCTGCTCTACAAGATCGCCGGGCACATCGTTCAGCCGGCGCGCTTCCTGTTCCCGGCCTACCGCGGCGACCGCCTGCCGCTGTGGAAACTGCGGATCGGTCTGTCGCTCTACGACGCCCTCAGCCTCTACCGCAGCCACGGCCACCGCGTGCTCCGCCCCGCCGCCGCTCGCGCGCTCGAGCCGCTGCTCCGCGAGGAGGGCCTGCGCGGCGCGGTCACCTACGAGGACGCGGTCACCGACGACGCCCGCCTCACCCTCGCCACGCTCCAGGACGCGCGCCGCCACGGCGCGCAGGTCCTCACTTACGCGCCCGTGGTCGCCATCCGCCGCGCCGACGACGACCAGCTCGTCGAGCTCGACGGCGGCCTCCGCGTGCGCGCGCGCGCCGTCGTCGTCGCCGCCGGGCCGTGGACCTCCGAGCGCCTCCTCGGCGTCGCCGGCGCCCACCTGCTCGCCCTCTCGCGCGGGATCCACCTCGTGCTGCGGGCCGCCGACGTCCCGATCCGCCAGCCCCTCGTCGTCCAGGCGCAGAAGGAGCGCCGGATCTTGTTCGTCGTCCCCTGGGGCGCGCGGACCTACCTCGGCACCACCGACACCGCCTACGAGGGCGACCCGGCCGCGTCCGGCGTCACCGCGAGCGACACCGACGAGCTGTTCGCCTTGATCGGCAAGGTCTTGCCGGGCGCGGTCCTCGGCCGCGAGCGCATCGTCAGCGCCTGGTCCGGCGTGCGGCCGCTGGTACGCGACGAGCATGCCGATCCCGGCGACCCGACGGCGGAGATCTCCCGCTCGCACCGGATCGTCGAGACCGCCGAGGGCGTCATCGCCGTGGTCGGCGGCAAGCTCACCACCTACCGCAGCATGGCCGAGGAGACCGTCGATCGGGTGATCCGCCGCTTGCGGCAACGCGGCCGACTGCCGGCCGGAGTCGGCCGATGCCAGACGCACCGCCATCCGCTCGTGGCCGGCGAGCCGCTCTCGCCGCTCGAGCTGCAGAACCCGCTCCTGGGCGATCTCGCCCAGCGGCACGGTCCGCTCGCCCGCGACCTGCACGCCCGGATCGAGGCCGATCCCCGGCTCGGCGCCCGCATCGTCGAGGACCTGCCCTACTGCTGGGCCGAGGTCGACCACGCCATCAGCCACGAGGGCGCCGTCCACCTCGAGGACGTGCTGCGACGCCGGATCCCCCTCGCCCTGACCGACGCCGACCTCGGCGCCCGCGTCGCCCGCGAGGTCGCCACCCGCCTCGTCACCGCCTGGGGCGGCGGCGCGGCGGACATCGAGGCCGAGCTGCAGCGCTACCGCGAGGCGATGCGGGTCGAGACCGGCCGCGTCCTCGCTCCGTGCTGACCTGTCCCTCGCGCCAGATGACATGTCCCTTGCGACACGTCATCGAGGGCGCCGGTGACATGTCCCTTGCGACATGTCATCGACGCGTCGCAGGGGGCTGCGGGCGCGTCAGCCGGCGAACAGACCGACCACGCCGGTGACGGCCCAGGCGATCCAGCCGTCGGGGTAGTGGGCGCCGATCAGCACGCCCCCGCCGAAGATCCCGCCGAACACCAGGCCGGGCACGCCGACCCAGCCGATGAACCACGCCAGGCGCGACGGCGGAGCCTCGTCTTCCTCGCGCTTGGCGACCTCCTTGCTGGGGGGTTCCTGGCGCTTGGGGCTGTTGTTGGCGACGCGGGCGGGGGCGGCCATCTCAGATGTCTCCTTTGGGGGCGGCGTCCTCGGCCGGCTGGGCGGGGTCTTCGGCCTCGGGCGTGAACGGCAGGTGCTTGCGCTCGAGGATGATGCGTCGGTCCTCGTCGGCGAAGGCGATCGGGTTGGCGTCGGCGGAGATCGGGTCGCTGCCCATCGCGTGGGTGACCGCGCGCAGCAGGCCGCGCAGGTGCGGCGCGGGCGACGTCGGGTCGGAGCCGAACGCGATCGCGGTCGACGCGTGGTGTTTGGGGGTGGTCGCCGCGGCCTGCAGCGGCGTGCGGACGTTGCGGCCGCCGAGGCCGATCAGCAGGTCGGCGCCGTCGTTGCCGACCCCGGCGAGGTCGGCGAATGCGACCTGCCCCGAAGACCAGGTGGTCGGCCACGCGACGATCCCGCGCAGCTCGAGCTCGACGCCGAGCTGGCTCTGCAGCACCTGGGAGGCCCAGCGGACGTGGCGCTCGACGTAGTCGATCCAGTCGCTGCGGCGACCTGCCACCTCCTCGTCGACCACCACCTTCACGCGGATCTTGAGCGGCTCGGACAGCTTGGCCTGCAGCTCGGGGGGCAGCGGTGCCGGGTCGACGACCGCGAGCGGGAGCGCGTCGGGGCCGCGGGGCGGCTCCGGGGTCGGCGTCTCGGGCTTCGGCGGCGGTGTCTCCACGACCGGCTGCGGCTCCGGTTTGGCCTCCGGCGGCGGCTCCGGGGTCGTCACCGGCGGCTTGACCTCCGGCTCCGGCTTGGCCTCCGGCTTCGGCTCGGGCCTGGTCGTCTCGGACGTGGGCTTGCTCGGCTCGCCGGGGACCGCGACGTCGAGGCCGAGCCAGTCCCGCTCGAAGCCGAGGATCGCCGCCCGGTGACCGTGGCCGACGTAGACGCCGGCCCCGAACAGACCGACGACGAAGGCGACGGGCAGGCCGATGAGGACAGTCAGCTTGCCGAGACTCTTCAGACGCGCCGCACTCATGACTGTGGGGCAGTATACTGCGCCTTTTAAAAGGACCAGGCCGGGCCGCGAGATCGGCGAGATTTCGCCGTCTTCGCCGACTCCGGCCCGCCGGGGAGCGCCCTCGCTCAGAGCCCGTCGAGCGCGCTCGCCGGGATGACGCAGGTCTCGGGGTCGCCGAAGTTGTAGCCGGGCGCTTCGAGCGCATAGGGCTCGTTGAGCGCTCGCCACGTGAGGAAGCCGTCGGTCCCCTGGCACTCGTCGAGGAACAGGTCGCCGTGCTTCATGTCGCCGACGCCCTCGACCTCGAGGATGCTGCCGCGCGCCCGGCCGTTGCCGTCGCCGTCCCACGCCGCCTGCACACTCGCCTTCTCCTGCTCCGGCCCGCTCCAGCCGTAGTCGTCCCACTCGCCGTACAGCGTCAGGTCGAAGGTCCCGCCGCCCTTCGCGTCGCGCGTGTAGGTGTACTTGTCGTCGCTGAAGAGCACGTCGTCGTCGAGGTAGCCGAGGTACTCGAAGCTGACCGCCTTGAAGTCGAGGTCGATGACCTTCTCCTCGGTCTCGACGTCGCGCTTGAAGGTGACGTCGACGACCCCGCCGATCACGCTCATGTCGGCGTCGGGGCCCTTCATCTCGCGGTACTTCTCGACCACGTCGAAGTCCATCGTGAAGCCGCCGCTGCGCTCGCTCTCCTCCTTGTGGAGGTCGCCGCGCATCAGCAGGTCCATCGCGTCCTGGCCCTTCGCCCCGCGGTTGCCGACGTAGACCTCGTAGTTCGAGCCGTCCTCGAGCGTCTCGACGCGCACCAGCCAGGCCAGGTCGCGGCCGTCGTTGTCGTCGTAGGGCCCGTAGACGCGGGTGTCGCCGTCGCGCGAGGTCGGCTGCACGTCGTCGAGGTAGGCGATCACGCGCGCGCAGTGCTCGACGATCACCGTCACCCAGCGGTTGACCTGGTCGGCCGTGTACTGCACCCCGATGTGCAGCGTGCCGCGGACCTGCCCGCCCTCGCGCGCCGCGATCGACTCAGGCAGTTCGAGGCGCACGTCGTCGGCCTCGATGAAGGCCGTCTCCTCTTCGGTGAAGAAACAGCCGGTGGTGAGAGCCGCGGAGAGGGCGAACAGCGGGGCGAAGCGCGTCATGCCCGACCCCTTAGCGGGGGACGTTCCACCGGCGCCGCCCGCGATTCGCCCGCGATCTCCAGGTCTTGCGCGGCGCGCTCGGAGTCGCGCGGCGGGCCTGTGGCGGGACGCCACGCCGCGCCGCGCCACTCATCGGCCGGTGAGGACCGCCGCCGGGTCCATGCGCGCGGCGCGACGCGCGGGCAGCCAGGCGCCGAGGACACAGAAGCCGGCCGCGAACCCGAGCGCCAGGGCCACGAGGTCGACGCTGAACGCGAAGTAGGTCTCGGGCTTGTAGGGGAAGTCGGGCAGGTGCTGCGCCGAGACGTAGTCGAACACGCGGCTGGTCGCGTACGCGAGGCCGACCCCGATCGCGCCGGCGATGAGGCCGACGCAGGCCGCCTCGCCGAGGATGATGCGCTGGATGTCGGAGCGGCGGGCCCCGACCGCGCGCATGATCCCGATCTCCCGCTGGCGCTCGTACACCAGCATGAAGAACACGTGCATGATGTTGACCGCGGCGATGCCGACGATGATGGTCGACAGCAGGCTGAACACCAGCACGAATACGCTGATGAGGAAGCCGGCCTGCTCGGCGCCGCCGTCGGTGACCTCGAAGCCGAGCTCCTCGATCGCCTTGGCCACCGCCGCGACCTGGTCCTTGCTCTCGATCTTGACGATGATCGAGTGGTAGCGGGTCGCCGCCTCGGGCGCCCCGAAGTGCACGTTGTAGCGCGCCACCTGCGACAGCGGCAGCGTCACCCCCAGCGGCACCGCCTTGTCGGAGAAGCCGACCAGCTTGAGCTTCTCGTACAGCAGCTCGTCCTTCTCGGCCGCCTGCACCATCGACGCCCCGACCTGCATGTCGAGCGTCACGCCGATCAGGAAGTCCGGGTTGAGCCGCGGCAGGTTGTAGGCCCGCCGCAGCGAGCCGTTGTAGATCTCGAGCATGTGCGGCGACGCGATCACCGGCACGTAGTCGCGGCACACCTTGCCCGGGCCGCCCCTGTAGGGCTTGCCGCAGTACATGTCCTTCGGGCAAGCCGAGTCGGCGGCGCAGGCCGTCGGCGTCGTCGCCAGCGGGTCGGGCACCACGCGGAACTGGTCGGAGCCCGAGAACTCGCCCTGCACCAGCGCCGGGTCGACGCCGTCGATGATGAGCTCGGTGCGGATGTCGTTGCCGATGATCTGCTTGCCGCCGAGCCCGATCGCCGGGGCCGTCAGCTTCATCTTCGGGTAGACCCCGCGCACCCCGGCGACCCCGCGCAGCTGCTCGGCCGCCTTCTCGTCGAGCACGTCGCTGGCCAGCCCGAGGCTCACGGGGCCGACGTCGAGGGTCATCGACTTGGCGATCACCTCGAGCTGGTCGAGCGGGAAGATCTTGCCGAGCACGACCTCGCGCACCCCGGCGCCGAGGGCCAGGAAGAACGCGAACGCGGCGATGCCGACGATCACGCCGACCGACGCCAGCGCGAAGTGGACCGCGTTGTTGCGCAGGTTGCCGCGGACGATCGCGCCCAGGCTGCTCACGCCTGCACCTCCTCGCCGCCGCCGGCCAGCTCGACCACGCCGTCGCGGATCTCGATCACCCGGTCGGCCGCCGCGGCGATGGTCGGGTCGTGCGTCACGATCGTCAGCGTCACCCCCGACTCGTCGCGCAGGCGGCGGAACAGCGCGATGATCGCCGCCGCCGACGCGCTGTCGAGGTTGCCGGTCGGCTCGTCGCAGATCAGCAGCTTGGGCCGGTGGTAGAGCGCCCGCGCGATCGCCAGCCGCTGCTTCTGCCCGCCCGACAGCGTACCCGGGCGCGCGCCGATCTTGTCGGCGATCCCGACCGTGTCCATCAGCTCGCGCGCGCGCGTCAGCCGGGCCTCCTTGCTCTCCTTGCCGTCGACGCGGAACAGCGCCGGCAGGGCCACGTTGTCCTCGCAGCTCAGGTGGTCGAGCAGGTGGAACGCCTGGAACACGAAGCCGATGGTGGCGTTGCGGTACGCGCTGAGCTCGGCGTCCGACAGCGTGCGCAGGTCCTTGCCCGCGACCTTGAGCTCGCCCGAGTAGTCGCTGTCGAGCCCGCCGAGCAGCGCCAGCAGCGTGCTCTTGCCGCTGCCCGAGCGGCCGATCACCGCCGCGAACTCGCCGTCCTCGACGTCGAAGTCGACGCCGCGGAGCACCGGCAGCTCGCCCGCCCGCGCGCCGGCGAGGCGGTAGCTCTTTCGGATCCCGCGGGCGCGGATCATCGCCGTGGACGCTACTCGCTGCGGCCGATCGCGGTCAACCCCCGCTCCGGCGGCGAGCCGCGGCCCGCCTGGCCGTACGCGACGATCGAGAAGATACCCCCGTGTGGGTCGCTCACCACCGCGAAGCGACCGACCGGCGGGATGTCGCACGGCGCGACCAAGATCGCGCCGCCGAGCTTCTCCGCGAGGGCCGCGCCCTCGTCGCAGTCCTCGACCCGGAAGTAGGTCATCCAGTGCGACGGCATCCCGCCCCACGCCTCGTTCATCTGCAACATGCCGCCGACCTTGCGCTCGCCGACGAAGAAGTCGGTGTAGCGCGTCGCCGCGTCGACCGACCTCTCCGCGCGCCGCCAGCCGATGACGTCGCTGTAGAACACGCCGGCCTCGTCCGCGTCGCGCGTGTTGAGCTCCCACCAGCACATCGTCGCCGGCTCGTCGATGAGCCCGGCGCCCGCGTGACCGACGGCTTGCCACAAGGCCAGGTGCGCCCCGCTCGGGTCCTCCAGCACCGCCACGCGCCCGGCGTCGTACACCTCGCGCGGCGGCACGATCACCCGCCCGCCGCGCGGCTCGACCCGCGCCACCGCGCGGTCGATCGAGTCGACGTTGACGTGCAGCAACCAGTACGGCGTCTCGCCCCGCGCCTCGCGGTCGGCCGGCATGCGGTGGATCGCCGCCACGTCGCGCCCGCGCTTGCGCAGGATCGTGTAGCCCTTGCCGTGGTGGATCCCGAGATCGAACAGCGCGCTGTAGAAGCGCGTCGTCACCGCCGGCTCCGGACTGCCGAGCTCTGCCCAGCAGAAGCTCCCGTGCTTGTAGCGATCGACGACCGTCACCCCACGCAACCTACCAAACCGGCTCGGATCCGCCCAAGCGTTTTCGCCCGCGACGTCAGCGCGCCGCGATGAGTCCGAACACGAACTCCCGGGGACATCCGGACCCCGGCAGGGTCGCCCTGGCCGCCTCGACGTAGGCCATAAACGCCCCTTCGTCGCCCGCCGGCGAAGATGTCCCATCGTACAGGCGCACCGGCGCGCCGCCCGAGAGCTGCAGGTCGAGCGCGCCGCGCCGGGCCTCGCCGCAAGCTGTCTCTTCGACCATGCAGGCGCTGGCCGCCTCGCGGAAGGCGAACGGCGCCGCCCAGCCGGGGTCCGCCGGGGGGTCGACGCGCGCCGCCACGGCCGCCGCCAGCAAGAGGCGCCCGTCGGCGGCCTCGACCCGCAACCACACGTCCGCCGCGCCGACCGCGGCGCCCGGCGCCCGGATCGCCGCGATCTTCACGGCCTGCCCGGGCAAAAACCCGTCGCGCGCCGGCGCCGGCTCGGCCTCGACCGACAACCGCGCCGCCGCCCCGCCGCACTCGAGGTCGAGGACGCGAGACCCCGGCTCACCCCGCATCGCCGTCACCGCACAGTCGAGATCGGCGCGCGGCTCGCCCGGCGTCGGCTCGAGCGTCGCGCGCAAAAACGCTGCCTCGGTCGGCACACAAGGTGTGAGCTCGGGGCCCGCCTCGTCCGCCGGCAAGACGCCGTCGCTCGGGGCCGCGACCTCGCAGGCGATCATCATGACCCCCGCCGCGCAACACCGTCCTCGCCGACCTCCCACCACGACCGCAGAATTTAGCCGGCCCTCGGTGGGCCTGTCCAGAAGGACATACGAGGCCTAGGGCCGATCCCGGGCGCATGTTTGCGGACCTGTCGCCCCGACGCCTGGATCTTGTGGCGCCGCGGCGGGCGCGGCACCATCGGACCATGCACTTACGCCGGCTCGCCTGCTCGACCCTGGCTCTCGCCCTCGCCGGCTGCCCCCCGCCCTACACCGCCACGACCGAGCACGAGAGCGAGACGACCGCCACCACGGCGACCAATGGCGGCCCGACCGACGCCACCAACCCGACGACCACCACCGGCAGCGCCGGCCCGACCACCAACGACCCCCCGACCACCGACACCACCTGCGAGGGCGTCGGGGAGCGCTGCGACGGCGAGCAGCACCAGCTGTGCGTCGGCGGCAACTGGGTCAACGACCCCTGCCCCGCCGGCACCGGCTGCGAGGCGGGCGCGACGACCTGCCAGCCGTGCGACTGCGCCGCGCCGCCGACCTGCGTCGACGCCATGACGCTCGAGACCTGCGGCTGCCTGACGCCCAAGCAAATCACATGTCCCGAAGGCCAGGCGTGCGACGCCGCGTCGGGCGGCTGCAGCGCGGTGATCTGCACCCCCGGCGAGCAGGTGTGCGTCGGCTCGAACAGCCGCCAGACCTGCAACGAGCACGGCACCGGCTACGACGCCCCCGACGCCTGCGACGGCGACGAGCTGTGCGACGCCGACGTCGGCAGCTGCCAGCCGGCCTGCGCCGTGGTGGCCAAGCGCGACTCGAGCCTCGGCTGCGAGTTCTGGGCCGTCGACATGGCCAACGTCCCGCCGCGCGACGCCTTCGTCTACGCGATCGCGATCTCGAACCCGAGCGCCACCCAGCCGGTCAACGTCGAGATCTTCGACGCCAAGAGCGGCAGCGAGCAGAAGCTGCTGGGCGGCGTGATCGCCCCGCGCCAGGTCCGGACCTTCCTGCTGTCGGGCACCAGCAACGCCCAGAGCGGCTTTTACCCCGGCGACGCCGGCTTCCTCGGCTCCGGCATCGCCGGCGGCCGGGCCTTCCGCGTCGTCAGCGACCTGCCGATCGTCGCCACCCAATTCAACCCGCTCGGCGGCGCCCTCGCCTTCACCACCGACGCCTCGCTGCTGCTCCCGACCCACGCGCTCGGCACCCGCTACTTCCACCTCGCCTGGGGCGAGGGCCTCGGCAGCGGCTCGTCTCTGGTCGTGGTCGCCACCGCCGACGACACCAAGATCTCCATCAAGCCGACGGTCAGCGTCGCCGCCGGTCTCGGCGGCATGCCGGCGATGACCAAGGGCGTCGTCACCGAGGTCCAGCTCGACCGCTACGACTACATCCAGCTGCAGAGCAGCAGCGGCGACTTCACCGGCTCGGAGATCGAAGCCGACAAGCCGATCGCGGTGTTCGGCGGCCACACCTGCGGGCAGGTGCCGAACAAGAACGTCACGTTCTGCGACCACCTCGAGGAGCAGATCTTCCCGGTCGAGACGTGGGGCGTCGAGTACGTCGCGCTGCGCAGCCCCAAGCGCGGCACCGAGGACATGTACTGGCGGGTGCTCGCGCGCGAGACCGGCGCGACCGTCACCTTCACGCCGAAGCCGGAGGGCCTGGTCGACGCCACCCAGGACATCCCGGCCGGCGGCTTCATCCAATTCAGCGCCAGCGGCGACTTCCGCATCCAGTCCAGCAACCCGATCCTCGTCGCCGGCTACATGTACGGCTCCGAGGCCCCCGGCGTCCCGGTCGACGGCAACCCCGGCGACCCCTCGATGGTGCTGATGGTCCCGACCGAGCAGTGGCTCGGCGACTACGTGTTCCTGGTCGACAGCTCGTACGCCAACGACAACGTCCGGCTGGTGCGCAAGGCCATGAACAACAACGTCGAGCTCGGCTGCCTCGGCGCCGTGCCCGACGCGGACTGGCAGCAGATCGCCGGCACCCAGTACGTCACCGCCGTCGTCAACATCAACCCCGGCGAGGGCAACTGCGAGCCGGGCACCAACACCGCCTCGGCCCAGACCACCACCTTCGGCATCGTCGTCGTCGGCGAGGCCCAGGGCGCGTCCTACGCCTATCCCGGCGGCATGGCCCTGAAGGAGATCGCGCCGGGCTGACCGACCCCGGCCGCGAGCTTTCGGTCCCCCTGCCGGCCCGCGCAGGAGCGGCCTTCCCGGCGGCCCGGGCGCCCCTGCCGGCGTGAGTCTCCTGGCCCCCGCGCCCGCGACGGCCGACCTCGCCTACCATGCGCGCCGCATGCCGCTGCACACCCGGATCTTGCTCGGCCTCGCGGTCGGCGCTGCTCTCGGCCTCGCCGCCAACCTCGGCCTCGGCGCCGACCATGGCCTCGTCAAGTTCGCGCTGACCTACATCGCCGGTCCGATCGGACAGGTCTTTTTGCGCATGTTGTCGATGGTGGTGATGCCGCTGGTGTTCGCCTCGATCGCCCTCGGCGTCGCCGGCGTCGGCGACATCCGCCGCGCCGGACGCATGGGCGTCAAGACCCTCGGCTTCTTCCTCGTCACCACCGCGCTCGCCTCCGCCCTCGGCCTGTTCCTCGTCAGCGTCGTCGACCCCGGCGCCTACGTCCTGCCCGCGGTGCGCGACGAGCTCGTCGCCCAGTACGCGCGCACCAGCGGCCCCCCGCCCGCGCCGACCAGCTTCGGCGTCGACACCTTCATCGCCATCGTCACCAAGAACCCGCTCAAGTCGGCCGTCGACGGCGACATGCTCGGCGTGATCTTCTTCGGCCTGATGTTCGGCGCCGGCATCACCCTCATCCGCGAGGACCGGCAGAAGTCGATGATCGGCTTCCTCGAGGCGCTCGCCGACGTCATCTCGGCGATCGTCGACATGGCCATGAAGCTGGCGCCGTGGGGCGTCGCCGGCCTGATCTTCGGCGTCACCGCCATGTTCGGCTTCGCCCTGCTGGCCCCGCTCGGCGTCTACGTCGCGCTCGTGCTGGCCGCCCTCCTCCTGCACGCCCTCGGCACCATGGGCCTCGTGATCCGCGCCCTCGTCGGCGTCAGCCCGCGGATCTTCCTCTCGAGGATCCGCGCCGCGCTCGTCACCGCTTTTTCGACCTCCTCGAGCAGCGCGACCCTGCCGACCAACCTCCTCGTCGGCCAGCAAAACCTCGGCATCCCGCCGCGGATCTGCGGCTTCGTCTATCCGCTGGGCGCAACCATGTGCATGAACGGCACTGCGCTGTTCGAGGGCATCACGGTGATCTTCCTGTGTCAGGTGTTCGGCGTGACGCTGAGCCTCGGCCAGATGGCGGTCGTCATCGCCATGGCGGTGCTCACCTCGGTCGGCGCCGCCGCCGTCCCGGGCGGATCGGTCCCCCTGCTCGTCGGGATGTTGACCATGTTCGGGGTCCCCGGCGAAGGGATCGCCGTCATCATCGGCATCGACCGGATCCTCGACATGGCGCGCACCGCCGTGAACGTCCTCGGCGACCACGTCGCCGCCGCCTTCGTCGCCCGCAGCGAGGGCCTGTGGAGCCCGGATCTCCTGTCTAAACCTGTTCCAACAGACAGGTGAGCTCAGCTCGCACCCGGGGTGGTGCGGCCCATGCCCCCCACACGCCGCGCGCCTCGGGTCGGCCCGGAGCCGCGCGAGCGCGACGCCTGCGCGCTCGATCGCACATCGAAACCGCGACGAGGCGTGCCGGGACCCGTCGTCGGGGCCCACAGAACTCGGTATGTTAGTGCTCCATGGCGTCCTCTCTCGAGCAGGCCGGCGACGTCGCCGCGTGGAAGCCTCGTTCTGCGCTTCTCGGCACGTTGCTGGCCAACCGCTACCGGATCACCCAATCCATCGGTCAGGGTTCGACCGGCGCTGTGTACCGCGCCGACGACCTCTTGATGAATCGTCCGGTCGCGATCCGGATCCTCGTACCGAGCCTGGCCCAGAACCCCGCGTTGGTCTCGCGGATCCGCGCTCGCATCGACCGCAACATCAAGGTCCAGCAGCAGCAGCCTGATGCGTTGGTCAACCTCGTCGACGCCTTCGACGTCGGCATGACCCTCGAGGGCGAGCTCTTCATCGTCACCGACTTCCTCGACGGCGACCACCTCTCGGCGATGCTCGAGCGCGGCGGACGGCTGCCGTGGTCGCGAGCCCGCCACCTCTTCATCCGCCTGAGCCAGCTCCTGCAGGCGCTCCACGAGCGCGGCATCGTGCTCGGCACCTTGCAGGCCCAGCACTGCTACGCGGTGCGCAACCGGCCGAAGAACGAGGCGATCAAGATCGTGAGCACGGCGGTGTTCGAGCACATCGCCGCCAACCTCGGGCCCGGCGCCGGCGAGGTCGGGGCGCAGATGGCCCGCTACGCCGCGCCCGAGCAGGGCTGCGGCGAGCCGATCGACATCCGCACCGACGTCTACTCGTTCGGCATCATCGCCTACGAGCTGCTCACCGGTCGGCTCCCGTTCAACGACAGCAACCCGATCCGCCTGGTCGCGCAGCACCTGCACGCCACGCCGACCCCGCTGCGGCAGGTCGCGCCCGACGCCGACATCCCGGCCGCGGTCGAGGAGGTCGTGCTCAAGGCGCTGGCCAAGTCGCCGGCCGATCGCCACCCGAGCATGGAGGCGTTCGCCGCCGCCCTCTCGGCGATCCCCGCCGACGCGAGCGACACGGCGGCCCCCGTCGCCGCCGTGCCCGAGCCTGCGCCGCCTCCGGCCCCGCCTCCGCCGGCCCCGCCCCCGCCGGCCCCGGCCAAGCCGCTGGCCTCGACGCTCCCTGTCTCTTCGGACACCCTCTCGGCACCTGTCCCTCCGGTCAGCTCGGCCGCCGCCGCGGGGGCCGTGGTCGAGGAGTCGCCGGCGCCGACCCCCAGCACCGCCCCGGCGAAGATCGCCCCCTCCGTGGTGATGCGCGTGGTCGACGCGCCCGCGCCCCCGCCGGCCCCGCCGCCGCCTCCGGCCGCGATCGCCCCGCCGCCGCTGGTCGGTCCGAAGCGGCCGCCGACGCTCTCGCTGCCGACGCTGATCCCCTCGCCGCAGCCCCGCGCGCCCGAACCGGCCCCCGCGGCACCTGCACCTTCGGCCATGTCCGAAGCGCCAGCCGACAAGCCGGCGGACAAGCCCGTCGAGCCGGTCGCCGCTGCGCCCGAGCCCCCGCCCGCGGCCCCGCCCGCCCCTGAGCCCGAGCCCGCGCCGGCGGCAGCCGCAACGCCGCCGCCTCCGCCCGCCGCGCCGCCTCAACCTCCGCCCGCGCCCGAGCCGATCGCCGCGGCCGTCCCGGCGCCTGCCGAGCCCGCTCCGGCCCCCGCGCCCGTCGAGCCCGTCGCTGCCGCAGCGCCTGCGCCTGCGCCTGAGCCGGCTCCCGCGGTGGTCACCGCGGTGCAGCCCACACCTGACCCTGCGGACAGGCCCAAGGAGCCCCCGCGTCCGGCCGAGATCATCCGGATCCCCGCGCCCGGCGAGTCGGCCCGGCTCCGCGCCAGCGAGCTCGCGCGCGCCGCTGCGGCTGCCGAGTCCGCCCGCGGGCTCGTGCCCGCCGACTCGGGCCGTGGTCCCGCGGCCGGCGACTCTGTTCGTGGTCCTGCGGCCGGCGACTCCGTCCGCGCGCCTGCGCCGGCCGACTCCGCCCGTGCGCCCGCGCCGGTGGCCGAGATCGCCGCAGTCTCGCCGCCCGTGACACCGCCGCCCGAGGAAGCGGCGCCCGCCCCGGCGACCGCCCCGCGCAAGGCCGTGGCCGCCGACGTCCCGCCCGAGGCCCTGCGGGCCGCCGCGCTCCGGCAATCGTCCGAGCGGATCACCTCCAGCGCGGAGATGCGGCCCACCGAGTCGATCATCGCCGAGCTGCCGAAGCGGCGGACCCCGTGGTTCGCGATCATCGGCCTCGGTGCCGCCATCGCCGCCGGGACTGCCGCTTACATCCAGACCGAGCCCGAGCTCGCGCCGCAGGCCGGTCGCGCGGCTCCCCAGCCGCCGGCCAAGACCGAGCCGAAGTCGCCGCCGCCGACCAAGGTCGAGGCGCCTCCGACGCCGCCGGTCAAGGTCGAGGCCCCGCCGGTCGAGACGCCGGCGATCGTCGCGCCACCGCCCGACCCCGAGCCGCAGCCGCCGCCCGAGGCCGAAGAGCCCAAGAAGAAGAAGAAGAAGCAGCGCAGGAACACCGAGCCCGAGGAGGAGGAGGAGGACCTGTTCGACCAGGTGCGCAAGCACATGGAGGCGAAGAAGGCCCAGGAGGAGGCCTACAAGAAGGCCGCCGAGGCCGGTACCTCGCTCCCGGCTCCTACGCCCACGCCGGCGTCCGCGCCCGCGCCTGCGGTCAAGCCGGTCGAGGACAACGCGACCAGGGCCAAGGACACCCTCGACCGCGCCCGCCAGGCCGCCGCGCAGGGCAACTACACGCTCGCCTACAGCCTCGCCAAGCAGGCCAACACGCTCGCGCGCACGCAGGAGGCCATCGAGCTCATGGGCGTGTCCGCCTGCAAGTCCGGCAACGCCGACAACGCCCGCTCCGCCGCCGAGCAGCTCTCGGGCGCGCGCCGCAGCGCCGTCTACAGCGCCTGCGCCGGCAACGGCATCACCCTCTGAGCCGAGCGCGGTCTCGCCGCCTCGACTCGGCCGCCGCGCCCTTCGGCGTGGCGGCCGAGTCGCTCGCCAGGACATGTTCTCCCCGACATGTCCTTCGAGCCACAGCGTCGCCCTGGCACAGAAGGGCCGCCCCAGGCTGCATTTTTTTAAAAGGTCCCGTCGGGATTCGAACCCGAGTCGCTCGAGTTGCAGTCGAGCACCTGGCCGCTCAATCACAGGACCGTCTCTCCGCGAACTAGTAAATTAAAGGTCCCGTCGGGATTCGAACCCGAATAGCTCGAGTTGCAGTCGAGCACCTGGCCGTTCGGACACAGGACCCAGTGAGCATTCGGCGGCGTCAGGATGCGCGCCCGCGAGGATGCGAAGCCGCGAATCATGCGATTGCGGCGGGGCTCGACTCACGCGAGTGTTGCACGTCGAGTCCGGCCGGCCGCTTTGCATCCACGCGCAAGCGTACCGGGCCCACGAGCCGAATTACCGCGACTACCTGCAGCTCGGACCGAGCCGCCGCCTCAGCGTCGACACAACGACGTCGCCAGCCGCGGCTGAAAGCGCGCGCGCTGCGAAAGGTCGATGGTGGCGACACCGGGCATGATGCGAATGGGTTACCACCGACACGCCACCCCGTCAACTCCTGCGATTCACGACCTTCGATTTTTGTTCGTCGGCCGCACGCACTGCCACGAATCGCCGCTGTCGCCATCTCGAGCGCACGCCGCACCGTGTCCTCGCGCACCGATCGCCCGCTCGCGGCCGACGCCTTGAGCCGACCTGTGCGCCCCGCTACTGTCGCCCCCTCGTGCCGCGCAGCAACGCCCTCGCGCTCCTTCGCCGATGCCTCCCCGTCCTCGCGCTCGCAGCGGCCTGCGCCGGCCCGCGAGCCGCACCTGCCCCCGCCCCCGAGCCTGCCCCCGCGCGAGCACCCGCCCGCGAGCCGGTCGCCTACGCCCTCGCGCCCGTGTTCGAGCAAGGCGCCCTCGTCGCCCTGCGGGTCGAGCTGCGCCTGCGCGGCGACCTCTCCGGCACCACGCGCCTCAAGCTCCCCGAGGAGTGGGGAGGAGCCCGCGAGCTGTGGACTTTCATCAAAGATCTCGAGATCGACGGCGCCACCGACGTCCGCGAGGACGGCCCCGTGCGGCGGATCGTCGAGCACCCCGCGAACGCCCCGCTGGTGGTCCGCTACCGCGTCGTCTCCGGCTTCGACCACGACCCGACCTCCGACGACGGCCAACCCTTCAAACCGATCATCCGCCCCGACTGGTTCGATCTGTTCGGCGAGACCCTGTTCATCTTCCCCGAGGGCCGCGAGGACGACCCTGCCACCTTCCGCTGGCACGACGCGCCGGACGGGTTCCAGTTCGCCTCCGACCTCGAGCACCTCGCGGGCGCGCGTCCGGGCGTCGTCGGCGACGTCCTCGAGAGCGTCGTCATCGGCGGCCGCGGCCTGCACACCCGCAGCGACGCGAGCGGGCAGATCCGCGTGGCGATCCTCGGCAATTTCACCTTCAGCCACGACGCCTTCTTCGACCTCGCGCTCGCCGTGATCGCCGCCGAGCGCGAGTTCTGGGGCGTCACGGACGGCCCGTTCCTGATCGCCCTCGCGCCGCAGAAGAAGGTCGAGGGCAGCCTGTCGCTCGGCGGCACCGGGCGCACCGACGCCTTCACCCTGTCGATGTCGGAGGACGCCCCGTTCGCGCGCCTGCGCCACCTCCTCGGCCACGAGTACTTCCACACCTGGAACGCGCGCCAGCTCGGCGGCCAGGCCGAGGGCCCCGAGGAGGCCGCCGGCAAGTGGTTCTCCGAGGGCTTCACCGAGTTCTACACCTGGCGCCTGCTCCTGCGCGCCGGCCTCTACAGCCTCGAGGACTTCGTCGCCGCCTGGAACGAGTCCCTCGTCGAGTACTGGACCTCGCCCGCGCGCGAGCTGCCCAACGCGCGGATCGTCGCCGACTACTGGAACGACCCCGCGCTCAACCACCTGCCCTACCGCCGCGGCTCGCTGCTCGCCGTCCTGTGGGACCAGCAGCTGCGCCGCGCCACCGCCGGCGCGCGCGACCTCGACGATGTCCTCAAGGCCATGCGCGACAGGGTGCAGGCCGCCGCCGAGAAGCTCGCGCCCGACGCCGCCCGCGTGTTCCCGCCGGTGTACCGCGAGCTCGGCGGCCCCGACCTCACCGCCGACCTCGCGCGCTTCGTCGACCAGGGCGCCGCGATCTCCCTGCCCGCCGACGCCTTCGGCGAGTGCGTCCGCGTCGTCACCACCGCGCGCAGGAGCTTCGAGCGCGGCTGGGACGTGAAGGCCACCGAGGCCGCCGGCCGCGTCATCACCGGCCTGCGCAAGGGCTCCCCCGCCTGGCGCGCCGGCCTGCGCGACGGCATGAAGATCGTCCGGCGCGAGGCCGGCGAGCCCGGCGACTCCACCGTGCCGTATGTCCTGCGGGTCCTGGCGGGCAAGCGCGAGAAGCTCATCACCTTCAAGCCCGAGGGCGAGCAGGAGCTGTCCGTCCAGCAGCTCGAGCTGGCGCCCGACCTCACCCCCGAGCGCCGCGCCGCCTGCGCCCGCGAGCTGTCTGGCGCCTAGGACATGCCCGCCAGGGCATGTCCTGAAACGCATGCCCGCCCGGACATGTCCCCGGGGACCGACGCTCAGCGCCGGACGAAGTGCGCGGCCAGGCGGCGGATCTCCCGCATCAGGCGGTTGCGCGAGTACATCCCCTTCTGGATGACCTGCTCGACGCGGCCGCCGAGGCGCTCCCAGTCGTCGCGGGCCAGCTCGAAGGCCGTCATCACGGCGACGGGCACGCGCACGAACTCGGGGCGGCTGCGGATCCGTTGCAGCACCTCGTAGCCGTCGAGCTCGGGGATCTTCAGGTCGAGCAGGATGAGGCCCGGGCGGCTCTTCTCGATCAGGTCGAGCGCCTGCGGGCCGGTGCTGGCCACGCGGACCGACCAGCCCTCCTCGAGCAGGGTGCGCTGGAGCAGCTCGCGCAGGCCCTCGTCGTCCTCGACGACCAGGATGTAGCCGTCGCGCACCGGCACCAGCCGCTGGATGCAGGCGACCAGCTGCTCGCGGCGCAGCGGCTTGGTCAGGTAGTCGTCGGCGCCGAGCGCCAGCCCGAGCGGCTTCTCGTCGAGCATGCTGACCACCACCACCGCCGTGCCCTTGAGGTCCGGGTCGGCGCGGATCGCCTGCAGCACCGCCCAGCCGTCCATGCCCGGCATCATGATGTCGAGCGCGATGACCACCGGCTTGAGCCGCTTCGCCAGCGCCAGGCCCTCCTTGCCGGTGGCCGCGCCGTAGACCTCGAGCCCCTCGCGGCTCAAGATCCGCTCCATCAGGTCGTAGACGTTGGGGTCGTCGTCGATGACCAGCATCGCCTGCGGCGCCGCCTCGCTGCGCGGCCCGAGCGGCAGGCTCGGCTCGCGCGCGCCGTCGTCGGCCGGAAGGCTCTGGCCGATGACCCGCGCCGGCAGGCGCACGCGGAACGTCGAGCCGGTGCCCGGCGTGCTCTCGACCGCGATCTCGCCGGCCATCATCTGACAGAAGCGGCGGCTGATCGCCAGCCCGAGCCCGGTCCCGCCGTACTTGCGGGTCGTCGACGAGTCGCCCTGGTAGAACGTCTGGAACAGGCGGTTCGTCTGCTCCGCCGACATCCCGATCCCGTTGTCGGCGACCACGAACTCGAACCAGTCCTGGCTGCGGTCGCGCGGCTCGCCGGCCTCGGCGGCGGCGCTCGGCAGCCGGCGCACCTCGAGGGCGATGCGCCCGCGCTCGGTGAACTTGGCCGCGTTGCTGAGCAGGTTGAACAGCACCTGCCGCACCTTGGTCAGGTCGGCCGTCATCTCGCCGAGGTCGTCGGCGAGGTGGAGGTCGAACGCGTTGTTGTTCTGCGACATCAGCCGCTGGGCCGTGTTGCACACGTCGGCCAGCATGTTCTGCACCGCGAACGTCTCGATGTGCAGCTCCATCCGCCCGGCCTCGATCTTCGACAGGTCGAGGATATCGCTGATGATCCCGAGCAGGTGGTTGCCGGCGCCGTGGATCTTGTGCACGTCGACGGCGACCTGGTCGCGACGCCCGCGCAGCTCCTCGAGCACGATCTCCGAGTAGCCGATGATCGCGTTGAGCGGCGTCCGCAGCTCGTGGCTCATGTTGGCCAGGAAGGCGCTCTTGGCCCGGCTGGCCTCGATCGCCTCGTCGCGCGCCACCTCGAGCTTCTCGTTGAGCTCGCGCAGCCGCTGCTCCGAGCGCACGCTCTCGCTGATGTCCGTCGCCACCCCGATCGCCCCGAGCTGGGTCCCGTGCGCGTCGTGGAACGGCGCCGTCCACGTCTCGAAGTGGCGGTCGGTGAACTCGAACACCCCGCGCAGGCTGAGCCCCTTGAGCGCCCGCCGCACCCCGTCGAGCAGCGCCGGCAGCCCGGCGAACACCTCGTACACCGGCTCGCCGAGGTAGCCGCGCGGCTCGAGCCCCAGCGCCGCCAGCCCGCGGCCCTCGAGCAGCAGCAGCGCCCCGCGGGCGTCGGTCGCGAACAGCACGATGGGCACGTTGGCGACCACGCTGCGCAGCACCTCGCCCTGCAGCGCGCGCGGGTCCTCGGCCGGGCGACCGACCACGCACACCTCTTCACAACCTGGCTCTTGGACCATGGTCCATGCGACAGCCAGCTCGCCGGCCCGCGGGCGACAGACCACGCGCGCCGTCTCGCCGCCGCAGGCGCGCCGCCAGGCGTCGAGGAACGCCGGCTGATCGACCGGGCGCAGCAGGTCGACGAAGGTGATGCCGAGCGGCGGGTCGCCGAACATCTGGCGCAGGCCGACGTTGGCCGCCTGCAGCTCGCCGCTCGGGCCGATGACGGCGAGCCAGTCGCTCGAAAGATCGAGGAGGCGGGAGACGCTCGCGCTCACGAGGTTCGGCATGCCCGGACGGCGCACATGGTAGCCGGAGGCGCGGCAAAAATGCTACGCGCGCGCTACTTCGCACCGAACACTTGCGTCCACAGGTGGCCCCACTGGCCGCCTGGGTAGTACCCCACGCCGATGTGCTCGAAGTCGGGGTTCATGATGTTGGCGCAGTGGCCGTCGCTGTTCATCCACTGGTCCATCGTTCCGGCGGCGTCGGGCGACCCGCCGGCGATGTTCTCGCCGGCGTTGCTGTAGTTGCCGTAACCCGCCTTGCCCATCCGGTCCCACGGCGGCTCGCCGTCCGGATTGGTGTGGTCGAAGAAGTCGCGGTCGTTCATGTCCTTGGAGTGCATGCGCGCGGCGCACCGCAAGGCCGGGTCCATCGTCAGCGGGCCGGCGGGCCCGAAGTCGCCCTTTCCGCCGCAGTTCGCGCCCTGCGCCCGCACTTGATTGACCGCGGCCAGGATGTCCTCCTCCAATTGCTTCCACGCCGGGTCCCAGCCGTTGGCCGGCTCGCAGTACGGAACTCCGTCCGGCACGTCGGGATCGACCGGCGCGCCCGTGGTCGACGTCGTGCTCGGATCGCTCGTGGTGGTGCCGGTGGTCCCGGTAGAGGAGGGATCGTTCGTGGTCGTGCCGTCGCTCGGGTCGGGAGCGGTGGTCGTATCCGGACCGCTCGTCACGTCCGGCGCGGTCGTGGTGGCGGGCTCTCCGCCGGTGGTCGCCGCCGGCGAGGTCGTCGCGTCGTCATCCGTGGTCTCGCCCGGGTCCGCGCTCGCGCCCGACATCGAGCCGCCGCCCCCGCCGGAGACGTCGCTGCCGCCCGTGCCGTCGCTGTCGCCGTCGCTCGCGCCGTCGGAGATCCCCGGCAACGAGTCGTCGGCGCCGAGGCCCGAGTAACAGCCGGTGACGACCAGCGCGAGCGCGACACCCGAGAGACGAAGCGATCTCAGCATGGCGCCACCTTAGCCTCCCGCTCGCGTCGACCTCAAGCCTTCATCGACGCCCCAGTTCGTGGGGCCTCTCGACGACAACAGGCGCGCGAACCGCCGGCTACGCTTCCACCATGCCCAAGCTCATCGCCCAGCCCACGCGGGTCGTCGCCGACGGCGAACCCCCCAAGCTCATCGACGAGTACGTCGGCCGCGTCAATACCCACGCGACCGCCGTCAGCATCGCCCACATGCGTTCGCCCGCGGGCTGGCGCGAGCGCGGTCAACGGCCCGAGTTCGACGAGTACTCGCTCGTCCTGCGCGGCACCCTCCGCGTCGAACACGACGGCGGCACCCTCGACGTCGCCGCCGGCCAGGCCGTGCTCGTCCGCGGCGGCGAACACGTCCGCTACAGCACCCCCGGGCCGGACGGCGCCGAGTACATCGCCGTGTGCCTGCCGGCCTTCTCGCCGACCACCGTGCACCGCGACGAGGCCTGACCGCCCGGGCATGTCCTCACGGACATGGGCGCGGGAGCATGCTCGAAAGCGCATGCCCGAAAGGGCAGACGCCGCGAGCGCCGCAGCGACGAGCGGAAAGGCACGGGGGCGATCGTGCGGACAACGCAGCGGCGCCGCCGCCGCCGCGCCCGCTCCGAGTCAACCTGTCCTCTCGGGCAGGCGAAACGAGCCAGCGGCCCGGAGCGCCGCCCCGGGCCGCCGTTCGCGGACCTGTCCCTGCGGACAGGTCCTTACTTGCCGCCGCCGGCCGGCGGGGTCCCGGCGTCGCTCGGCGCGTCGCCGTCGTCGCTCGAGGCCGCGCCCTCGGGCCGGTCGATGAGCACCTTGAACTCGATGCGGCGGTTCTTGGCGCGGGCCTTCGAGGTCTTGGCCGGGTCGATCGGCCGGTCGGGGCCGAAGCCGCTGGTCTTGATGCGCGAGGCGTCGATGCCCTTCTCGACCAGGTAGTTCTTGACCGAGTCGGCGCGGCGCTGCGACAGGTCGAGGTTGAACTCGCGCCCGCCGACGTCGTCGGTGTGGCCCTGGATCTCGATCTTGAGGCTCGGGAACTCCGTGAGCACCGCGACCGCGCGGTCGAGCGTCTTCTCCGAGCCCTTCTTGATCTTGTCCGACCGGGTCTCGAAGTTGATGCCCTCGAGCGGGCGGTTGTCCCACTCCTTGGCCTTCTCCGGCAGCTTGTCCGGGCAGCCGTCGTCGTCCTCGAAGCCGTTGTACGACTCGGGGTGCATCGGGCACTTGTCGAGCGTGTCGATGATCTTGTCGCCGTCGGTGTCGGGCGGCGGCGGGCAGCCCGGCGGCTCCGGCCACGGCTCGGTCGGGCACTGGTCGTCGGGGTCGATGATCCCGTCCTTGTCGGTGTCGGGCGGCGGGCAGCCGTCGGGCGCCACGCCGGCCTCGAACGGGCACTTGTCGTCCTTGTCGAGGAAGGTGTCGTTGTCGGAGTCGATCGACGGGCAGCCGTCGGGCGGGTCGCCGGCCAGCTTCGGGCACTTGTCGACGTCGTTTTGCACGCCGTCCTTGTCCCAGTCGAGGTCCTTCGGGGCCGGCTGCGGCCGCACGCGCCCGAGCACCAGGCTGAAGCCGACCGTCACCTGCGCGTGGCTGGTGAACAGCGGCGCCTGCTTGGCCGCCTTGGCCGAGATGATGTGGCGCGCGTCGACGCGGAACGCCGCCATGCGCGAGATGAAGATCTTGAGGCCGCCGCCCCAGTGACCCGCCGGGTCGATGTCGCTGCCGAGGCCCTTGTCCGGCGAGCTGATGCCGAGCATGCCGTAGCCGCCGAGCAAGAACGGCGTGACGCGGTACGGCAGCTGCAGCACCGCGCTCCCGCGCAGCCCGTACACGAAGGCCGGGCTGTTGTGCACGTTGCGGACGTAGGTCGGCACCGCCGAGAACTCGGCCTCGACGCCGAAGATCCGCAGCGGGAAGTAACCCAGGCGGGCGCCCACCGTCGGGCCCAGGCGCCACAGCGGCTTGTGCTCGTCGGGCCGGCCCATGATCGGCTTGTAGAGGTCGTGGTCGTCGGGCGGCAGGTTGAGGCCGCCGAACACGCCGAGCTCGATCAGGTGGCGCTCGGGCGAGTAGCGGTGGATCCACTTGCGCGTGTCTTTGACCTTGCCCGTCTTCTCGTCGAGGATCACCCCGGCGGGCGGCTGGCGCTTGCCCTTCCTGGCCTTCGGGCCAGCTGCGTCGACCTTGACCGCCGCCTTGCCCCCGCCCGCGCTCGCCGACGCCGCCGGCTCGGCCTTCGGCGTCGCGTCGGCGGGCGCCGCAGCCTCCGTCGGGGCCGCCTCGGTCGGGGCCTCGGTCGGGGCCTCGGCCGGGGCCGCCTCGGTCGGCGCCGCCTCGCCGGCCGCGGGCTCCTGGGCGAGGGCCTCCGGCGCCGCGAAGAGCAGCACGCCGGCGGGGATCAGAGCAGCGGTGCGAGGCTTGGGAGTGAGGGTCATGCGGCGGCCGAGGCTTCGGTGACAGCGAGCAGGTTACAGGAAAAGCGGACGATGGGGGGCTTCAGGAACGGGCGAGGAGCTACACCGAAGCGGACCTGTCCGTATGGACAGTCGACCCCGAAGCGCAGGCGCATGCGGCGGCCCTACTTGCACGCGTTCGCCTGGTCTTCGCACCCCTCCGGCGGCGGAATGGCGGTGCCGAGCTTGAGGAGGTAGCAGAGGTTGCACTTCTCGTCGTCGCCCTCCATGCACTCGGGCGTGGCCGTGCACACCCCGACCACGCACTCGACGAGGTCGAACAGCTTGAGCCACTCCTCGGCGTTGAGCTCCGTCAGGCACTTGTCGAAGAAGCACTCCTGCCACGGATACTCGGGCGGGGTCGGGCTGGGGATCGTGAGCGCGCAGTTGACGACGCAGCTGATCCCGTCGCGGCAGCTGTCGGGCGACGGCGCGGGCGGCTCGGACATCGTCGTGTCCATCGGCTCGGCGGTGGTGAACGTCGGGACCTCGGTCGGGTCGACCTCCGTCGTCCCCGACGTCGAGCTGGTGAACTGCTCGCGGTCGTCCGAGTTGCACGCGGGGCCCAGGAGCGCCACGGCCGCAGCCCAGACGACGGCCCGAACTGCGGCCAGATCCGAGAGGTGCAGGAGGGTGTGCGCCCGGGTCATCTCCGGCACAATACCAGCGGCGGCCAAGCCGACCAAATGTTCCCGACTGCCCGTGTAGGCGGGACCACACCCGTTCTGTCGCTAGCGTCATCCACCCGCGCCGCGCCGGAGCCCGCCGCGCGCGCGAACTCGCCTCGCTTGTCACTCGCGGCGAAAAGGTGCCAAAATGAGGAGCCCAGCGCCGCCCTGGGGCCATAACCCGTCTTCAGTCGCCCCCTGCGCCCGCGTCTTCCCTCCCTCGAACGCGGGCAAAACTCGCCACCTGCGCCCCTCCTGTCTTAAGGATCATCTGCCATGAGCCATCGCCGCCTCGCCTCCACCGGCCTCGCTTACGTCCTCGCTTTCGGCGCCGCCTGCGACCTCGAGTCGTGCGTCCGCGGCCAGCAAGAGGAGCTCGACTGCGGCGACCGCCGGGCGGCGTTCGAAGAGACCGCCGCGCGCGAGGGCGTCCTGCTCGACGCGATCCCCGACAAGCCCAGCTTCCCGATGGCGCTCGTCATCTCCGAGCTCGGCATCGCCGAGCTGATCAAGGGCATCACGAGCGACACCAATCCGGTGGCGGGCGGCAACCTGGAGCTGTTCGGCCTCGCCCTCGAGATCGTCCCGAAGAAGACCGAGCTCCGGCTGACCAGCGAGCTCGACAAGTGCAGCCGCTGCGTCGTCTTCGCCGTCGACTTCAACGTCCAGGCCCTCACCGAAGAGGGCAAGTCGCAGCTGGCCGGCACCGGCAAGTCGGAGATCAGCATCCCGCTGCGCCTCGAGGAGCTCGGGGCCGACACCACCGCGCTGATCGCCGCCTACGACAAGCTCACGATCCTCCAGATGTCGATCTCGGCGATGGGCTTCGTCAGCGAGAAGTACCCGGAGTTCGAGAAGGCGCTGGCGATCAAGATGACGGAGCTCATCCGCGAGCAGTCGGAGCCGGTCCAGCTGATGCGCTTCGCGCCGTGGACCATCGGCACCAACTCGGTCAAGGTCGCGGCCAGGGAGTTCGCCATCTTCCCCGAGACCGGCGTCATCTCGCTCGGCATGCAGACCAACCTCGCCCTGCCCAAGGCGGTCGCGCTCGAGGTCGGCCAGGCCCTGCCGGACGGCGCGATGATGGCGGTGCAGATGCACCCGGGCCTGTTGTTCGGCATGGCCGAGCGGATGATGGCCGAGGGCGTCATCCCGCGCCGCTACAACGACGACGGCGAGCCCGACCCCGAGGGCCCGCAGGGCATCACGCTGACCAGCATGAGCAAGAACGCCATCGGCGCCACCGACCTCGACGTCAACTTCCGCGTGTGGCGCATCAAGGGTTCGGAGGACGGCGAGGCGGAGTACTGCGGCTTCGCCGACGCGGTCACCGTGCTGCGGCTCGACCTCGTCGACAGCGACGGCCTCCAGGACCGCATCACGGTCACCCCGACCGACGAGCTGCGGGTGCTCGACGGCGAGGGCGTCGGCGAGCTCTACGAGGACAACAAGGACCTGGTCGAGGAGAACAAGGACCTCGTCGACCACTTCAAGACCAGCCTGGCCGACCAGATCGGCATCACGGTCAACTACAACGAGCTCGCCGTCGAGGGTCAGAACATCATCTTCGACGCCACCGGCCTCACGGTCGACGACAAGAAGGTCGACATCCTGCTCGACTTCCTGGTCCTCACCGCCGAGGGCAACTGAGCCAGCGCGCGGCCCGCCGCGCGACCTTCCTCTACCCTTAACCCTGAGCCGATACGATGCGACCTCACCAACGCCCTCTCGTCACGCTCCTGGCCCCGCTCGCCGCCCTGCCCCTCCTCGCCGGCTGCCCCGGCCTGCTCGGCAATTCGACCGACAGCAACGGCGAGGACACCACCGGGACCTCGGCCACCAGCGACCCGCCGCCGACGACGACGCCGGACCTCACCACCACCGGCTTCATGCTCGAGTGCTACCCGGGCCAGCTGCGCTGCGACCCGAAGAACCCCGGCGTGGTCCAGGAGTGCAAGGACACCGGTCTGTCGTGGGAGTCGACCTCTTGCACCGAGCAGGAGGATTGCGTCGAGGACGTCGAAAAGGGCACGGCCTTCTGCATCGGCCCGTGCGAGCGCATCGACAACCCGACCTCGGTCGGCTGCGAGTTCCTCGCCATCCGCATGGCGAGCCACAACTACAAGCCCGAGGACAAGGACGTCATCATCGTCGGCAACACCGACCCGCAGCGCACCGCCCAGGTCCAGCTGTACTTCACGCCGCCCAACAGCTTCGTCGAGGAGCCGCTGTTCGAGCCGGTGTTCCTCGCGCCGGGCGAGTCGCACATCTTCGACCTCGTCGCCGACCCGATCACCGACTACAGCGGTTTCCGCACCGGCGGGGTGTTCCGCGCCGAGAGCGACATCCCGCTCACCGCCTACCTCCACTCCGCCCTGCAAAACACCGCCAGCAACGACTCGTCGATGCTGCTGCCGATCCCGACGCTGCGGCAGGACTACGTCATCGCCTCGTACCCGGGCTTCGCCGACAAGGTCGACCCCGTCTTCCTCAACGGCCGCCCGAGCTACTTCAACGTCATCGCCATCGAGGACGGCACCACGGTCGAGTGGGTGTCCCCGCGCGACACCGCCTACGGCGGGCTCGTCCCCGCCGTCCCGGCCGGCGAGAAGCACTCGATCGTGCTCAACCGCTTCGACGTGCTGCAGGTCGGCGCGTCGTCGGAGACCCACCCCGAAGACAGCGAGCACCACGACCTGTCGGGCACCGTCGTCACCGCCGACAAGAAGATCTGGGTCGTCGGCGCCACCGAGTGCGCGTTCGTGCCGCACGACGTCGGCTACTGCAACCACCTGCAGGAGCAGATGATCCCGCTCGAGTACTGGGGCAAGAAGTACGTCGGCCCCAACTCGCCCGTGCGCGCGAACGAGAAGCACTACTGGCGCGTCTACTACGGCGAAGACAACGTCTTCGTCACCGTCGAGTCCAACGAGGCCGGCTTCACGCCCCAACAGCCCAAACAGCCCCATCTCCTGAAACGCGGCGGCTTTTGGGAGATCGAGGCCCCGCACGGCGCCAGCCTGATCTTCACCGCGACGGGACCGATCTTGCCGGTGCAGTACCTGGCGGGCATGCAGCAGGCCAACAGCATCGGCGATCCGGCCATGTACCAGATGGTCGCCGTCGAGCAGTGGCTGAAACGCTACGTCGTCGTCACCGGCATCAACTACGAGCTCAACTACGCCCAGATCATCCGCAGGAAGGACGCCGCCGACGTCACGATCAACGGCGAGGTCGTCACCGGTTACAAGCTCATCAACGGCGTGGGCCCCGACAACCGGTGGGAGGTCGCCGACGTCCAGCTCATGGACGGCGACGAGGCCCGCACCTACGTCGCCGAGTCGGACGACCCGTTCAACATCGTCGTGGTCGGCTACAACAAGAGCAACCCGGAGAAGTCGGCCTACGCCTACCCCGGCGGCATGAACCTCAAGACGATCAACATCCCGTGAGAGTTCGGCCGCTCGCGCATCACCGCGAGCTGAGCCGACACGGCGCGACCTCATTCGCACGCTCGCTGCGCTGTGCTCGCGGCCCCGGTGACGTCGTCCGTGCGGTCGCCGCCGCGCGAGAGAATCACGCCACCGACGTCCTCATGTCATTCATGCGTCTTCTGCGACGGCGGAACGACGACGCGGATGGAGATCGCACCGGGCTCGGCCGCCATGCCCGGGCCGCGTATGCGTGGACACGTGTCACCTGGCCGCCCTGCAGCCGCGAGCCGACCGCGGCATGACGTCCGACCCGCGTCGGACCTGGGGCCACGACGGTCGATCGTCCGCGCAGGCATTTTGGACGGCGGTGGCCACATCGCCCCCGCCTTGCGCGGCCGAGAGGCGGAGAAATCTCGCTGTACCGCGGCACCCCGGTCGCGCCGCGCGCCCGGCTTTCCGCTACCCTCCGGCCCATGTCGAAGCTCTCCTATCGTCTTGGTTTCGCCCTCCTCGTCTTGCCCGCGTGCAGCAATCCTGCACCGGCGGACACGGACAGCACCTCCGACACGTCGACCAGCACGTCGACCACCGACGACACGCAGTCGACCGCGCCGCCGACCACCACCGAGCCGCCGACCACCTCGACGACCGAGACTTCGACCACCTCGACCTCCGAGCCGACCACCACCGAGGCGGTGACCTCGACCGACACGTCGACCACCACCACGACCACGGCGACCGACACCACCGACACCACCGACACCGCCGACACCACCGACACCACCGACACCACCACCACGACGTCGGGCACCGACACCGAGACCTCCTCGACCACCGACGCGCCCGACCAGTGCGCCGACGGCGAGCAGAACGGCGACGAGACCGACATCGACTGCGGCGGCGGGGTCTGTTCGCCCTGCGCCGACGGCGGCGCCTGCCTCGCCGACACCGACTGCGCGAGCCAGAGCTGCGTCGACGGCTTCTGCGTGACCCCGCCCGGCTGCGGCGACGGCCTGAAGAACGGCAACGAGACCGACATCGACTGCGGCGGCGACGAGTGCCCGGCCTGCGCCGACGAGCTCGCCTGCGTCGACGGCGACGACTGCCTGTCGAAGGTCTGCACCGACGACATCTGCGTCGCCGCAACCTGCGACGACACCGTCCAGAACGGCGAGGAATCCGACGTCGACTGCGGCGGCCCCACGTGCGACCAGTGCATCGACGGCGACAGCTGCGACAGCGCCGACGACTGCGCCAGCGGCGTGTGCGACAACAACGTCTGCTCGCCGGCCACCTGCGACGACACGGCCAAGAACGGCGAGGAGACCGACATCGACTGCGGCGGCCCCGACTGCGACCCGTGCGGCACCGGCGATGCCTGCCTGACCGATGCCGACTGCGCCAGCGGCGACTGCACCGACGGGGTGTGCGTCGGCGCCGGCTGCAACGACGGCGTCCAGAACAACCAGGAGACCGGCGTCGACTGCGGCGGCCCCGACTGCGAGCCGTGCTCGAACCTGGGCCTCGTCATCAACGAGGTCGACTACGACCAGATCGACGGCGACAGCGAGGAGTTCATCGAGCTGCTCAACACCAGCGCCCAGCCGATCGACCTCGCCGGTCACAAGGTCGTGCTCATCAGCGGCAGCGACAACAAGGCGTACTCCACCTACGACCTCTCGCCCGCCGGCGCCATCGAGCCCGGCCAGTACCTGGTGCTCGCCAAGCCCAGCTTCGTCATCCCCGCGGGCGTCCTCAAGATCAACTTCAGCGGCGACGCTGACCGCGTCCAGAACGGCTCGCCCGACGGCATCGCGCTCGTCCGCGATACCACCCTCGTCGACGCCCTCAGCTACGAGGGCGCGATGACCATGGCCAACACCGGCATCGCCGGCCTCGGCGTCGTCAGCCTGGTCGAGGGCACCGTCCTGCCGATGAACATCCAGGACTCCAACATCGAGGTCCGCTCGCTCGTGCGCCTGCCCAACGGCTTCGACGGCAACGACGCCGCCACCGACTGGGCGCTGTCGGCCACCCCGACCCCCGGCGCTGCCAACGTGCCCTGACAAGGCGTATCCTCGGCGCATGATCGCCGAGTACGAAGACCTCGACGGCCTCGCCCTCGCCGCCCTCGTGCGCGCGGGCGAGGTCTCGCCGCTCGAGCTCGTCGACGAGGCCATCCGCCGCTGCGAGGCCGTCGGCGTCCCGCTCGGCGCCGTGGTCGCGCCGATGTACGAGCGCGCGCGCGAGCTGGCCCGCGGGACAGTGCCCGAAGGCCCGTTCCGCGGCGTGCCGATGGTCCTCAAGGACCTGCTGTCGGCGGCCGAGGGCGCGCCGCTGCAGTGCGGCAGCCGGTTCCTGCGCGGCCAGGTCTCGCCGGCCGACTCGGAGATCGTGCGCCGCTACCGGGCCGCGGGCCTGATCCCGGTCGCCAAGTCGGCGACCTCCGAGTTCGGCCTCGTGCCCACCGTCGAGACGCTCGCGCACGGCCCGTGCAAAAACCCGTGGGACCTCCGTCGCTCGGCCGGCGGCAGCAGCGGCGGCACCGGGGCGGCCGTGGCCGCGCGCGTCGTCCCGCTCGGCAGCGGCGGCGACGGCGGCGGCTCGATCCGGATCCCCGCCAGCTGTTGTGGTTTGTTCGGCCTCAAGCCCACGCGCGGCCGCACCCCGCTCGGCCCCGACGTCGCCGAGAGCTGGCAGGGCTTCACCGTCGTCCACGCGCTGACCCGCTCGGTCCGCGACAGCGCCGCCCTGCTCGATGCGACATGTCTCCCGGAACATGGCGCTCCGTACTACCCGCCCCCGCCGGCGCGGCCCTACCTCGCCGAGGTCGGCGCGCCGCCGGGCAAGCTGCGGATCGCCGTCACCACCCGACCGATGCTCGGCGGCCGGGTCCACCCCGACTGCGCCGCCGCCCTCACCGCCGCCGCCGCGCTGCTGCAGGACCTCGGCCACCACGTCGACGAGGCCGCGCCCGAGGTCGACGGCCCGGCGTTCTCGCGCAGCTTCTTCAAGATCCTCTGCGGTGAGCTGGCCGCCGACATCGACGAGGCCGCGCGCCGGACCGGCCGCAGCCCGCGCGCGAGCGAGTTCGAGTTCGTCACCTGGACCCTCGCCCAGATCGGCCGGAGCCTGTCCGCCGGCGAGTTCGTGGCCGCCCGGCGCCACCTGCTCCACGCCGCGCAGACGATCGCGCCCTTCTTCACCACCTACGACGTCCTCGTCACGCCGACCCTGTCCCAGCCGCCCGCGCCGCTCGGCACGCTCGGCCCGCAGGGCCTGTCCGCCGCCCTGATGAAGCTCCTCGGCCGCGCCCGCGCCGGCGGCCTGCTCAAGCGCCTCACCGCCGTCGACCCCAGCGCCGACGAGGTCTACGCCTACCTGCCCTGGACCCCCGTCTTCAACGTCACCGGCCAGCCGGCCATGAGCGTGCCGCTGCACTGGAGCGCCGAGGGCCTGCCGATCGGCGTCCACTTCGTCGGCCGCTACGGCGACGAGGCCACCCTGTTCCGCCTCGCCGGCGAGCTCGAGCGCGCCCGCCCGTGGGCCGACCGCAAGCCGCCCCGCCCGGCCGCCTGAGCCGCCCGATACACATGTTCATGGGGACATTGTTTTTAGAACATGCTCCTTCGCGCATGGACTTTCGAACATGACCGATCGTGATTCTCTGTGGTTGTTCGGCTACGGCTCGCTGATCTGGCGCCCGGCGATCCCGTTCGCCGAGCGGCGGCCGGCCCGCGCCGGCGGCTACGAGCGCCGCTTCTACCAGGGCTCGACCGACCACCGCGGCGTCCCCGAGGCGCCGGGCCGGGTCGTCACCCTCGTCCCGAGCGCCTCGGCCAGCTGCCACGGCGTCGCCTACCGCGTCGCCCCGCCCGACGTCGACGCCGTGCTCTACACCCTCGACGTGCGGGAGAAGGGCGGCTACACCCGCCTCGAGCTGCCGATCGACGTCATCGGCGACGAGCCGGTGACCGTCACCGCGCTCACCTACGTCGCCGCGCCCGACAACCCCGACTGGCTCGGCCCCGCCCCGCTGGCCGCGATCGCCCGCCAGATCGCCGGCAGCCGCGGGCCGAGCGGCACCTGCCGCGAGTACCTGGTCCGCCTCGCCGCCGCCCTGCGCGAGCTCGCCGTCGACGACCCCCACGTCTTCGACCTCGAGCGCGAGGTCGACGCCCTCGCGCTCACCTGACCCTTCGGGCAGCCGATCCCGGCCCCCGCTGCGGACCTCCGCGAACGCTCCGCCGCCCGCCCGCGACCGCTCGCACGGCGCCCGCGACCGTTCGCCGAGTCGGCGCCGCTGCGGCGCCCCGGCGCGTGTCACCTTGCCGGCGGAGCCCACCATGACCCTCCTCGCCAAGAGCATCCTCGTCCTCGCGCTGGTCGCCCTCGGGCCGCTCGCCCTCGCCGCCGCCGCGTTTCTGCCGCTGTTCGACCTCTCGCCGCTGAGGACCTGGCGATGAGCGCGCTCGCCCGCAAGCGCGCCTTCGACCTCGCGCTGCTGCTCCCGCTGGTCCCGCTGTTCGCCCTCGCCGTCGCCGCGCTGGCCGTGTGCGTGTGGCTGTGCGACGGCCGCCCGATCTTCTTCTCGCAGCCGCGTGTCGGCCAGGGCCGGCGGATCTTCCACATCGTCAAGCTGCGCACGATGACCTGCGAGGCCGACCCGGGCGCGCGCAGGCCGACCCGCTTCGGGCGGTTCCTGCGCCAGCGCGGCCTCGACGAGCTGCCGCAGCTGCTCGTCAACATCCTGCGCGGCGACATGAGCCTCGTCGGCCCGCGCCCGCTCACCCCCGCCGACGCCGAGCGCCTCGTCGCCGAGCACCCGCCGTTCGCGCGCCGCTTCGACGTCCCGCCCGGCCTCACCGGCCTGGCCCAGGTCTGCCTGGCCCAAGGGCCAGCCTTGACCGCCGCGCTCGACGCCGCCTACGCTGAGCGTCGCAGCGCCCTCCTCGACCTCCAGCTGCTCCTGCGCACCGCCTGGATGAACCTCGTCGGCAAGCGCCGCGGCGCCCTCCGCACGGCCCTCCCCCCATGGACCTGATCGCCCACACGCTGCAGGCCCTGCTCGCTCCCCGGCGGCTCGTCCCGATCGTCCTCGTCAGCATCCCGCTGGTCGTCGCGCAGCACCGCTACTCGCCCGCGCGCGACCCCGGCGCCGTCGTCGTCGGCCTGCTCATGTGCCTCGTGTTCGCGCTGGTCGCCCCGTGGCTGTGGCGCGTCACCGCCGCGCGCGGCTGGCTCGGCCTCGTCCTCTACGGCCTCGTCGGCGCCCTCGTCGTCGCGTTCCTCGGCCTCGGTCTGCCGGCGCTGTTCGGCGTCGGCCGCACCTTCCTCACCGAGCAAGAGAGCCTGCTCGTCGCCCTCGCCCTGTTCCTCGTCGGCGGCTGGGGCCTCGGCCGCGACATCGACCTCGAGGCCAGCCTCGACCGCGAGCGCGCCCGCGCCGAGGCGCTCGCCCGCGAGGCCGAGCGCGCCCAGCTGCTCGCCCTGCGCAGCCACCTCGACCCGCACTTCCTCTTCAACACCCTCAACGCGATCGCCGAGTGGTGCCGCACCGACGGCGAGGTCGCCGAGCGGGCCGTCCTGCGCCTGTCCGCCATGCTGCGCACGATCCTCGAGGGTGCGCGCCTGCCCGCCTGGCCGCTGCGCCGCGAGCTCGACCTCTGCCGCGACCTGTTCGCCCTCCACGCCGTCCGCGACCCCGGCCGCTTCGACTGCGTCGTCGACGGCGACCCGCGCGACGTCCTCGTGCCGCCGCTGCTGCTGTTGCCGCTGGCCGAGAACGCGATCAAGCACGGCCCCGCCGCCGGGCACCGCGGGCCGGTGCGGATCGGCGTGTCCGTGTCGCCGGCCGCGGCCGAGATCGTGATCGACAACCCCGGCCCGTTCGCCGGCCCGCGGCTCGGCGGCGAGGGCCTGCACATGGCCCGGCGCCGCCTCGCCCTCGCCTACGACGACCGCGCCGCCCTCGTCATCGGCCCCGCCGACCACGGCACCCGCGCCGTCGTCACGATCCCCGCCGGCCCCGCCCCCACCGTCGTCACGTGACATTCCCTTTTCGCCATGCTCCTTTGAACATGTCCTCATGACCACCCTGCGCATTCTCATCGTCGACGACGAGGAGCTGGCCCGCCGCCGGCTGGTCCGCCTGCTCGCCGACCTGCCCGGGGTCGAGCTCGCGGGCGAGTGCGACGGCGGCCAGGCCGCGCTGGCCCGCCTGCGCGACCCGGAGGCCGACGTCGACGTCGTCCTGCTCGACATCCGCATGCCCGGCCTCACCGGCCTCGAGACCGCCGCGCTGCTCGGCGACGACGGCCCGTACGTCATCTTCACCACCGCGCACGACGACCACGCCGTCGACGCCTTCGACCTCGGCGTCGTCGACTACCTGCTCAAGCCGATCGAGGCCGTGCGGCTGCACCGCGCGCTCGAGCGCTCGCGCCAGCGCCTCGGGCCCCAGCGCGGCGGCCCGCGCGAGCTCGTGCGCCTGCCCGTCACCACCCGCGAGGGCATCGTCCTCGTCGACCCGCACGCGCTGTCGCACGCGACCTTCGACGGCGCGCTCGTCACCCTCCACCTCGAGGGCCGCGCCCTCCTCACCGACCAGAGCCTGCAGGACCTCGAGGACAGGCTGCCGGCCGCCGCGTTCGAGCGGGTCCACCGGCGCGCGCTCGTCAACCTCGAGAAGATCGAGCGCCTCGAGCCGCTCGACACCGGCGGCTACAACGCCCGCATGCCCGGCGGCGACGTCGTCCCGATCTCCCGCCAGGCCGCCCGCCGCCTGCGACGCCGCCTCGGCCTGTCCTGAGGGCCTGTTGATTCGACGACCTCGAGGACATGCCCTTTCGGGCATGTCCTCGAGCACGACTCACTTCGGCACCGCGCCGAACTTGCCGGCCTCGAAGTCGCGCACGGCCGCCGCGATCTCGACGCGCGTGTTCATCACGAACGGCCCGTACGACGCGATCGGCTCGTCGATCGGCTCCCCGGCCAGGACCACCAGGTGCGAGTCCTCTTTGGCGACCAGCTCGACGAACGCCCCGTCGTTCTCGAACACGAACAGCTCGCCGTCGCGCCCGTGCTCGCTGCCCGCCTTCGCGTGGCCCGACTCGACCAGCACCAGCGCGTTGTGGTCCTGCGGCAGCGGCACGACCAGCCGGCCCTTCGCCCGCAGCTCGACGTCGAGCAGCGAGATCGGCGTGTGCGTCCGCGCCGGCCCGCGCGCCCCGGCGAACTCGCCGGCGATCACGCGCACCTGGCCTGCGTCCTCGTCGAGCGCGACCGTGGGGATCTGCGCCGCCGTGATCGGCTGATAACCCGGCTCGCTCATCTTGAGCCGCGCCGGCAGGTTGACCCACAGCTGCAGCAGGCGCACCGGTCCGCCGCGGCGCGAGAATTCTTGCTCGTGGTACTCCTCGTGGAGGATCCCCGACGCCGCCGTCATCCACTGCACGTCGCCCGGGCCGATGATCCCCGAGTGTCCGGCCGTGTCGCGGTGCGCGACCGTGCCTTCCCACGCCAGCGTCACCGTCTCGAAGCCGCGGTGCGGGTGCCAGCCCACGCCGCGGCGCCCCTGCGTCAGCGCCGGATAGACCTGACGCGGGTGATGGTCGAGCAGCAAGAACGGGCTCGTCCGCTCCATCGGCAGGCTGCGGCCGGGGAACACGCCCCGGACGTGAAAGCCGTCGCCGACCCAGTGCATCGGGCCGCCGCGGTGGACGGACTCCACGCGGCGGGCGCGGGCCGCGAGCTCGGGGCCGTGAAGGGTCGAGGAAGTGATCGTCGTGTCCATGCCGACGAGGATGGGCCCGCCCGCGCGCGGCGAAACTGCCGCACGGATGATGGCTGCCATCACACCGGGTGATGCTGCCCGCGATCTCGCAATCGCCGAAGCTGCCGCCGCGACGGCCTTTGCGGCCCACGACGCGCCGGCGTCACGACGCGTCTGCCAGCGCGAGGCGACACAGCTCGGTGAGGCGACCGGCGGCCCAGCTCGCCACCGGCCCGAGCGCCGACCGCTTGCGCCGCACCAGCGACAATTGACGCAACGGCGGCGCGGCCCCCCACGCGGCCAGCTTCAGCGCCACCAGCCGTCCGCGCGCCAGCTCCTCGCGCACCAGGTGCTCCGGTTCGTGCCCCCAGCCGAGGCCGCCGACGATCAGCGCGTGCTTGGTCGACAGGTCGGCCACCCGCCACGTCCGCGGCGACAGCACCCCGCGATCGGCCGACCCGCGACCCTCGGGCGCGCGCTCGCTGAGCACGATCTGCACCCCCGTCGCCAGCGCCGCGTCCTCGATCGGCCCGGCGATCGCCGCCAGCGGATGCGACGGCGCCGCGACCGCGAGCATCCGCAGATCGGCGAGGTGACGCTGCTCGAGCCCCGTCAGGTCGGCGTCGCTGCCGGCGATCCCGAGCGTCGCTCGCCGCTCGCGCACCATCGCCGTCACGGCGTCGAGCATCTCGGTGGCGATCGTCAGCTCGACCGCGGGGTGGGTCGCCGCGAACTCGCGCGCGAACCCGACCAGCGCCGCGCTCGGGAACATCGCGTCGACCACCAGCGACAGCCGCGCCTCGGCCCCGCTCTTGAGCCGCGCGACCAGGGCCTCGACCGCCTCGACGTCCTCGTGGATCTTCGCGGCCGCGGCGACCAGCGCCTCGCCGTGCTCGGTCAGCGTCGGCACGCGACCTGACCGATCGAACAACTTGAGCCCGAGCTGCGCCTCGAGCCGCTGGATCGACTGACTGACGGCCGCCTGCACCCGCCCGAGCTTGCGCGCCGCGGCGGTGAAGCTGCCCGCCTCGGCGACCGCGCGCAGCGTGCGGAGCTGGTCGATGCTGATGCCCTCGAGCACGCCCGTCAGTTCACCACGACCCGCGCCGATTTGCACCCGCCCGGCCGCTCCGGTGGCCTGTCTCGAGAGACATGTGATAACCCGCGAGCGAGCCGGCGACCGGCCAGGCCAGGTCCTTACGGGTTGCTGGCGAGGATCGCCTTGCAGCTGCCCGCCTCGCAGGCGCAGCGGCCCCCGCAGTCCATCGTGTCGGGCGCGCACTGCATCGTGCACATCACGTCGGTGCAGTCGGGCTTCTGCGCCGCCGGCACGCAGCTGGCCGGGTGACAGCACGAGGCCGGGACGCAGTCGGCGTCGACGGTGCACTCGCCCTCGCCGCCCGCGCTCACCGGCGCCGGCTTCGGCTCGACCGCCGGCGGCGCCTCGGCCACCGGCGGCGGCTCGGCCGCGGGCTTCGGCGCGCAGGCGGTCGCGACCAGGCCGAACAGCGCCACGCCGAGGCGACCGCGGGACCACACCGAGAATTCGTTCGAGAGACGGACGTGCATGCGCAGCCTGTATGCCGCGGAACGCTCCCGTGTTCCACGACCGAACTCACCTGCCGGCGACGCGACCTGCCTCCCCCGACGCCGCCGTCGAGCTCGCCCTGCACCCCCCATCCCCGGCGGCGAACCCGCGAACATCGACGCCCTGCCTCTCGGGACAGATGACGCTCGATGCCCGGGATCGAAGACGAGGCGCTGTACCGCTTTCACTCGCGAGCCCCGCGCGTGGGGCTCACATCGGCGGGATGCAGATCTCGCCGCCCTCGATCTGCGAGTTGGTGCGGAACGTGTTGAGCGACTGCCACCACGGCTTCTCGAACTGCGGGATCTTGCCGTCCTCGCGCACGTTGGTGACGTGGTACGTGTGCTGGTTCCAGATCCGTCGCGGCTGGATCCACCGGTCCTCGACGTCGCGGATCACCTGCACCGTCGGCGCCGACTGGTTGCCGCTCCAGCCCGAGTCGGACACCACCACGATCTCGGCCGACCCGTCGTTGTCGACGTCGGCGACCACCGGGTACTCCGCCAGCGTCTTGGCGCTGCGCGGCACGTTGAGCAGCGGCTGACCGTCGCCGTCGAACACGTAGAGGTTGTTCTCGTCGGCGTACATCGCCTCGGCCACGCCGTTGCCGTCGAAGTCGAACGCCGTGCCGGCTGCCCAGCCGCTGGCGTCGACGATGGGCGCGATCCAGTTGACCGTCAGGTCGCCCTCGAACATCACGTACGAGTTGGCCGCGCTGGTCGCCACCTCCGACACGTTGTCGCCGTCGAAGTCGTGCACCGTGCCCGGGCGGAACCACGACGAGCCGCCGCCGGGCGCCTGGTTCTGGTACTTGATCGCGCCGGTGTGCTCGAGCAGCGTCAACCCCCCGCTGCTGTTGACCATGATCTCGGGCTCGGGGTCGGCGTCGAGGTTGGCGACCTGGGCGAAGCCGTGCTGGAGGCCCGGGTTCGAGTAGTAGACGGTGCCGTCGTGGTGGTACGCGTTGGCGCCGATGACGATCTCGAGGTCGCCGTCGCCGTCGAGGTCGGCCGCGACGGTGGTGAAGTTCTCGGCGAACTGATTCTCCGGCAAGGTCACCACGGTCTGGCCGTTGTGGTCGATGATCAGCTTGTCCATGCTGATCTCGACGTCGCCGTCGTTGTCGAGGTCGGCCAGGGTGATCGCGCCGCCCTGGCTGTGCGACACGGGCGTGTTGTTCTGCCACTTGACGGTGCCGTCGTGTTCGAACGCGATCGCCATCGAGGGCCCGCCGAAGCCCGGCCCGACGGCGGCGATGATCTCGGGCAGGCCGTCGTCGTCGATGTCGCCGATCGCCGGGTTGATCGACCACGTCACCGCGGTCGGGATCATGAAGTGCAGCGCTCCGGTCGCGCCGTCGAGCACGTAGATGTGGCCCGGGTTGGAGAACTGGGTCGCCAGCACGACCACGTCGGGCGTGTCGCACAGGTCGATCTCGCCGTCGCCGTTGTCGTCGGTCAGGTTGGCCACGAGCGGCGTCACCAGCGACTCCTTCTCCAGCCCGGGCCCGTTCCAGCTCCACTGCACGGCGGGCTCGAACGCGTCGGGCGGGGCCTTCATCGTGCAGTCGCCGACGCCGCCCATGTCGTCGTCGGTCGCCTTGCACACGTCGACCGGGTTGCCCGTGGTCCCCGGCGCCTCGGTGTCCTCGCCGATGTCGAACTTCGTCCCCGTGGTCCCGTCGCTCTCGCTGCTCGGCATCGACGTCCCGGTGGTCTCGCTCGCGCCGGTGGTGGTCGTCGACGTCGGCACCCCGGTCGCGCTGTCGGAGACGGTCCCCTCGGTGTCCGTCGCGCTGGCGCTGCCCGAATCGCTGGTGGTCGGCGCCGTCATCGTCGCGCCCGTCATCGTCATCGTCGCGCCGGTCTGGCTGACGCCGCCCTGGGTGGCCGTGGCGCCGTCGTCGTCACCGCAGGCCGCGAGCAAGAGAGACACCGTCACCGGGAGTAACCGAGTCATATTGCGCATGCCGGCGACGATACGCCGGCCACCTGGTCGCTACCAGCGAGGATTTATCTGTCCCAAGAGACACCTACTCACCCGCGCCCGCAGACGGCCCGCTCGCTGCAGGCGCGGGCATGTTCACACCCGCGCTCGCGCCCGCATGCTCCGCGCTCCCGACCGCGAGCGATCACCGCGACACCGGCGCGAACACGTCGGCCTCGATCTCGATCAGCATCGCCGGGTCGATCAGCCGCCGCACCTCGACCATCGTCGTCGTCGGCCGGTGCTCCTGGAAGAACTCCGCGTGGGCCCGCCCGAACTCGGCCCAGCGGGCGATGTCGGTCACGAACATCCGCGTCCGCACGACGCGGGTGCGGTCGGTCCCGAGCGGCCGCAGCGCCCGCTCGATCAGCTCGAGGCAGCGGGCCGCCTGCGCGTACGCGTCGCCGGGCGCGAACACGCCGCCGCCGGCCTCGTCGATCGGCGCCGTACCTGTCACAAAGACCATGTCACCGGCCCGCAGCGCGCGGCAGTAGCCGACCTGCTGCTCCCACGGCGCGCGCGAGTAGATCCGCTCGAATTCCGTCTGGCTCACGCCGGCACGCTAGCACGCGCGGGCGCGGGCGCGACCGCCTCGCCGGCGCACACGCGCCGGCGCACCGCAGCCACGAGCCCCCACAGCCGCCGCGGCGCGCCGTCGATCGCCAGCGCTCGCAAGGTCGCCCGGTGGTCGACGAGCACCACGACGCAGGCGGCCGCCGCGACCACGAACCACGCCAGGCTGAAGACCGCCCGCCGCCACGCCGACGCGGTCTGCAGGCGGAAGAACGCGCAGTGGAACTCGAGGTGGGCCTGCTCGTCGCCGCAGATCTCGCTCAACGCCTGGCCGATCGGACAGGCGCCGAGGCGCTCGGCGAGCAGGCCGTAGAAGCCGATGCCGATGACCTCGGCGACCAGCAACACGAGCAGCTTGAGGCGCAGGCCGAGCAGTCGGCGGCCGCGCACGAACAGGCGGTCGGTCCAGGCGGACCGGCGCAGCGAGCCGCCGAGCCCGCGCACCATCGCCGCGAGGATCCGCGCGTGCCGGCCCTCCTCCTTGACGAACAGCTTCAGCGCCGCGCGGTAGTCGGCGTCGACCCCCGCCAGGCGCGCGCGCTCGATCTCCTGCACGATCCGCCCCTCGCCGCTCTCACCGACCTGGAAGATCGCCAGCGACCGCATCAACGGCCCGCGCCAGGCCGCCGCGATCCCCTCGGCGTCGACCGGCGGCAACGGCCTGCGCGCGTTGACCTCGAAGTACTCTCTCCACCGGCTCCACATGCGAGCGCCTCCTGCGCTCGCTCATACGCCGGCCCTCGCGCGGCCCATACCGGTCAACTCCGCGAACGGTCGCAACCGCGGCGCGAACGGTCGGAGCGCGCAGGCGGCTCGAACGCGGCCGGGCGGCCGCCGCTCACCACTTGTAAAAGCCCTGCCCCGACTTCTTGCCGAGCTTGCCGGCCGCGACCATCTCGCGGAGCAGCGCCGGCGGGCGGAAGTGGTCGCCCTGTTGCAGGTTCGCGGCCAGGTACTCGGCGATGTTGAGGCGCACGTCGAGCCCGACCAGGTCGGTGAGCTTGAGCGGGCCCATCGGGAACCCGTAGCCGAGGCACATCGCCTTGTCGATGTCCTCCGCCGACGCGACGTTCTCCTCGACCATGCGGATCGCCTCGAGCCCGATCACGAGCCCGAGCCGGCTGGTCGCAAAGCCAGGCGAGTCGCGGACGACGATGCAGTCCTTGCCGAGCTTCGCGCCCCAGGCCTGCACCGCCGCCAGCACCTCGGGCGCGGTCTGCTGCCCGACCACGATCTCGAGCAGCTTCATGACGTGGACCGGGTTGAAGAAGTGCGTCCCGATCACCCGCTCCGGGTGCGGCAGCCCCGACGCGATCGCCGTCACGCTGAGCGAGCTGGTGTTGGTCGCCAGCACCGCCGTGCTCGCCACGTGCGCCGCGACCTGCGTGAACAGCTCCTGCTTCAGCGCCAGCTTCTCCGGCACCGCCTCGACGACGATGTCGGCGCCGGTCACCGCCGCCGCCAGCTCGCTCTCGCCGCGCAGCGCCGCCAGCGTGGCCGCGCGCTGGGCCTCGGTGACCTTGCCCTTGGCGACCCCGCCGTCGAGGTTCGCGCGGATCTTGCTCAGACCGGCCTCGACCAGGTCGGCGCGGACGTCGAAGAGTCGGGTCTGGTAGCCGGCGGCGGCGGCGACCTGGGCGATCCCGTGGCCCATGGTGCCGGCGCCGATCACGGCGACGGTGGAGATCGATGCGGACGCTGTCATGGCGCCCGGTTATAGCCCGAGGCCGCCGGCAAAATTCGAGGCGCCCGCGTGAGGCCGTGCGAGCGAGCGGCCGACGGGCGAAGCCGCCGCGCCCGGACGTCCGGTCGCACGGCGACCAAATCAAAAACGCCGAGGAGAGCATCCTCGGCGTTGGTGCGAAGGGAGGGACTCGAACCCTCACAGGTTACCCCACTAGATCCTTAGTCTAGCGCGTCTACCAATTCCGCCACCTTCGCGTGGCTGTTTGGCCGTCCCCCTGGGCTCGCCCAGGGGAGGCGCTGTGTATCACATGTTCGGCGGGGGAGGCAAGCTCTCCCCGACGACGTGGAGCTTGAGGAGGTTCACGGACTTGTGATCTTTCACCGGGTAGCCGAGGGTGATTACGACGCGGTCTCCGCGCGCCAGCATCCCGCGGCTGAGGATGAGCCTGTCGATGTCGACGAAGATGCTGTTCCCGTGGGGGCTGGACACCGTGAACAGCACCGGGACCACGCCCCAGTAGACGGCGAGCGCCTGGTAGGTGGCGGGGTTGGGGGTGAACGCGAAGATGGGGACGCGCGGGCGGTAGTCGCTGACGAGCCGGGCGATCCCGCCGGACACGGTGTACGTCACGATCGCCTTGGTGTCGGGCAGCGACTTGCAGCAGACCACGGCGGCGCGGGCGATCGCGTTGGTCGAGTGGCCGAGGTCGAGGTCGGACGGCTCCCGCCAGTAGCGCTCCTGGCGTTCGATCGAGCGGATGATCTTGTCCATCGTGTGCACGGCCTGCAGCGGGTACGCGCCCGAGGCTGTCTCTCCGGACAGCATCACCGCGTCGGAGCCGTCGAGCACCGCGTTGGCGACGTCGGACGCCTCGGCGCGGGTCGGCCGCGGGTTTCGGATCATCGAGTCGAGCATCTGCGTCGCCGTGATGACCAGCTTGCCGGAGCGGTTGGCCAGCTCGATGCCCTGCTTCTGGATCACCGGCACCTCCTCGGGCCCGATCTCCACCCCGAGGTCGCCGCGGGCGATCATGATCCCGTTCGACACCTCGAGGATCGACTTCAGGTTGGTCACCGCCTCGGGCTTCTCGATCTTGGCCACGATCGGGACCACGCGGCCGAACTCCTCCATCATCGTCCGCACCGCCAGCACGTCCTCGGGCTGGCGCACGAACGAGATCGCCACCAGGTCGACGCCGAGCTCGAGCGCGAAGCGCAGGTCCTCCTTGTCCTTCTCCGTCATCGACGGCAGCGACAGGTGGACCCCCGGCAGGTTGACGCCCTTGCGCGACGTCAGCACCCCGCCGGTCACCACCGACGTCTTGATCTCGGGCCCCTCGACGCCGGTGACGCGCAGCTCGAGCGCCCCGTCGTCCATGAGGATACGGTCGCCCGGCTTGACCTCGCCGGCCATCTGCGGATAGTCGACCGTCACGCGGCCCGGCTCGACCTTGGCCGCGGGGTCGACGCTGAGGACGAACTCGTCGTTGACCTTGAGCTCGAACCCCGGCGCGGGGATCTTGCCGACGCGGATCTTCGGCCCCTGCAGGTCGCCGAGCACCGCCACCGCGATGTCGCGCGCCGACGCCTCGCTGCGGATCGTCTGGAACACCCGCGTGTGGTCCTCGTGCGACCCGTGCGAGAAGTTGAGGCGGGCGACGTTCATGCCGGCCGAGATGAGCGCGCCGATCTGATCCTGGCTCGAGGGACCGATCGTGCAGACGATCTTGGCGCGGCGAAGAGGCGGAAGCGACATGGCGCGCATCATGCCATGACGCCCCCGCCCCGCCACATCCCGTCCCGGTGACGCGTTTGCCACGGCGCACACTCCGACCCGCGCACCGCGCGCATCCGCCCGTCCGGCCGCGTCACGCGCCCGAACCTCATGATACGCTCGCGCTCATGAGCGCCGTCGCGGAGCAGCCCGAGCCGTCCGAGCCCGCCGGGGCCGACACCGGCTTCAAACTGCGCCGGCTCGAGATCGAGAACTTCAAGGCGATCGACAAGCTCACGCTCGAGCTCCCCGCACCGCTGATGGAAGACGACCCGGACGTCTTCGTCATCGGCAGCAAGAACGGCGTCGGCAAGACGAGCATCCTCGAGGCGTGCGTGCTCCTCACGTTCGCCGCCTTGATGCGGCCAGCGTTCTTCAAGCTTACCGAGAGCAAAAAATACTCCTTGCGGGACTACTTCATCCGTGGGGAAGCCGCTGCGTTCCGGCTTCAAGGCTCCTTCCCGTCACTGAGAAGAAAGGGTTCACATTGCGAGGTCATCCTCCCCGCAAAGAGCCAACCGCAGGTGAACGGCACAACCAAAGATCCTTCGATTCCTCCTCGCGCAGGCCGGCCTCTTCGAGAACATCCGTGCATCTTCCGTCGAGGAGACCGCTCGAGTCTTCGAGGAGCTCTTCAAGGAGTTCGCGGACGCCAAGCTCGCCAAGCTCCGCACTCAGCCCAACAACGCGCTGGATATTCGCGTCCAGCCCCTCTCCGGCGGCGAGTCCTTCTCCGTCGATGCGCTCAGCTCCGGCCAGAAGGAGATGATCACGACGCTCTTCCTGACCTGGTATCAAACTCGTGATGAGCCGGCATCGTCCTGATCGACGAGCCGGAGCTGCACCTGAACGCCGAGTGGCAGGTCAAGTTCGTCCGTCTCCTGTTTAAACTCGCGCCGAAGAACCAGTACATCTTCGCCACGCACTCGGAGTTCATCTTCCGCTCGGTCCAGGAGGACCGGCGGATCCTCATCGGTCCTCAGGGTTGAGGCATGGCCGTCGTCGTCTCGCCGTCCGCACAGCAGATCAACCAGGGCGCTCGGCACACCCTCTTCGTCGAGGGCAAGTTCGACGCCGACGTCCTGACCGCCTTCTTCGAGGCCCACCCGCTCGGAGACAAGCTGCTCCACGTCGTTCCGTTCGGTCCCAGCTTCCGCTCGTCAAGGGGCCGTTCGAGCAGCAGCCCGACGACCTGCGCGCGCTGCACGAGCTCCTGCGCACGCGCATCGGCGCGCCTGTCGTTTGAGCTCACCAGCGCGAGTAGAGCGACCCGAGCTCGACCGGCGTGTTCACGCCGAAGCTGTTGCTGATCGACGTGATGCACACGTGCTTGTGGTTCGCCGGGTCGACGATGACCTCGCACGGCGCGCCGGCGACGAGCAGCGACTGCAGCGTCTCCGGCACCACGATGGCGACCTCGAGCTGCACCTCGCCTGTCGGCAGCGCGACCTTCAGCGTCACCGGGCGCACGAAGATCGTCAGCGATCCCTGGCGCGACGAGACATGCCCTGCGCCCACCGACAGGATCGTGCCGGTCGCCTTCGTCCCGCTCGCGCGCAGCTGGTCGTGCGCGGCCTCGCCGGAGTTGGTCACGAGGCCGCTCACCAACCAGATGAAGAGCCCCAGGACCACGACCGAGACGCTGAACCCAAACACCTGACGAGTGTAGTCATTCGCAGGCGCGACATGGCCGCACTCGTGAACGTCCGCGCGCGCGCGATTGCGACGCGCGCACGCACTCGCCACCGCGGCTCGAGCACCGGCATCGCGGGGAATTACCCGCGCCCGTCTCCGGCCCCGACGAACCGCCCAGCGGGGGCCGCGAGGCCTGCCGCTTGCGCACGCGCGCGGCGACGCGGCGGGCGCGTGCGCCTGGTATGTTCGCTCTCACGTCCCGGAGGTCGTCATGCGCACTCTCGTCTCGCTGGTCCTGTTCGCTCCGCTGAGTCTCGTCGCCTGCTCCGACACCAAGGATCCGCTCGACGGCCTCACCGCCGTGCCCGACACCAGCGGCGGCGACACGACCAGCGGCGGCGGCACCGACGGGCCGACGAGCAGCGACGGCGGCAGCGCCTCGATGAGCGCGAGCGGCAACCCTGCGACCTCGGCGACCTCGACCGGCGACCCGCCGGACCCGACCGGCAGCAGCGCCACGACCTCGGCCTCGAGCCCGGGGGGCGATCCGACCTCGGCCACGAGCACCACCGCCGATCCCGGCGATCCCTACGGCCAGGCGCGGCAGTTGTGCGTCGACACCATCAACATGTACCGCGCCACCATCGGCCTGCCGCCGTATCAGCGCTGGAGCGACGCCGAGACCTGCTCCGACGACGAGGCCGCTGCCGACGCGCAGAGCGGCACGCCGCACGGCGCCTTCGGCCAGTGCGGCGAGTTCGCCCAGAACGAGTGTCCCGGGTGGCCGAGCCCGGCCGAGCAGTCGCTGCCCGACTGCCTGGCTCAGATGTGGGCCGAGGGTCCGGGCGAGGACTTCCAGATGCACGGGCACTACATCAACATGTCGAGCACCGACTACACCATGGTCGCCTGCGGCTTCGCCGACATCGGCGGCGAGCTGTGGATGGTGCAGAACTTCAAGTGACGGCCGAGCCTGTTCGCGGCGGCGGTGGCCGCGAATTGCCGCCTTGCGCCGCCCGCGAATTGTGATCGACGTCGCAAAGGCGCTAGACTCGGCTCGATGCGCGAACTGTTCGCCGTGGCCCTGCCGGGGCTGGAGCCGCTGGTCGCCGCCGAGCTCGACGAGCTCGGCCTCGGGCCGGCGCGCGTCGTGCCGGGCGGCGTCGGCTTCCGCGGCGACTGGGCCGCGCTGGTCGCCGCCAACCTGCACCTTCGGACAGCCACGCGCGTGCTCGTCCGCCTGGCCGAGTTCCCGGCCACCAGCTTCGCCGTGCTGTCGCGGCGGCTGGTCGACATCGCCTGGGAGGACCTGTTCCCGCCGCACGCCCCCGTGCGCCTGGCCGTGCGGGCCACCGCCCACAAGTCGCGCCTCTACCACACCGGTGCGATCGCCGAGGGCGTCCACCTCGCCGTCGCCGCGCGCCTCGGCGGCCACGTCGAGCTCGCGCGGCCCCACGACGACGCCGAAGATGGCCCCGAGGTCAGCTCCTCGCATTCGACCGTGCTGCTGGTGGTCCGCCTCGAGCGCGACCGCTGCACCGTCAGCGTCGACAGCTCCGGCGACCCGCTGCACCGCCGCGGCTACCGCCTCGCCACCGCCAAGGCCCCGCTGCGCCCGACCCTCGCCGCCGCCCTGCTCGCCGCCGTCGGCTGGCGCCCGGGCGAGCCGCTGCTCGACCCCTTCTGCGGCTCCGGCACGATCGCTATCGAGGCCGCGCTGCAGGCCCACGGCATCCCGGCCGGGGCCCTGCGCGACTTCTCGTGCGCCCGCTGGCCGGCGCTCGCCGCCGCCTATCCGGCGCTGCGCCGGGCCGCGACGAGGCTGTCCCGAGCGCCATGTCCTTACGCGCCGATCGTCGCCTCCGACCGCGACGAGGGCGCCGTCGCGGCCGCGCGCGCCAACGCCCAGCGGGCCGGGGTCGACGCCGCGATCGCCTTCTCCGTGCGGCCCTTCGCCGCCTGCGAGCCGTTCAGCGCGCGCGGCCTGCTCCTGACCAACCCGCCCTACGGCGTCCGCGTCGGCCGCACACGCACGTTGCGCGACCTCTACGCCCACATCGGGCACGTCCTTCGGGACAGGTTCCCCGCCTGGCGCACCGCCTTGCTCTGTCCGCCCGACCTGCGCGTGACCGTCGGCGTCGATCTGCGGCCGGTCCTGAGCACGCGCACCGGCGGGCTCGCGGTCGAGCTCGCCCTCGCGGAACAGCAGCGGGCCGACCTCCGGCTGCGCGGGTGAGGCCAAGCGGCCGCGTGGTACCCTCGCCGCGTGTTCACGCTGCACGCCTTTCACCCGACGCGCGGGCACTGGAACGAGACCGACCTCGCGACCATCCCGGGCCTGCTGGCGGCGCCCGACGTCACGATCTGGCTCGACCTCCAGGACCCGACCGAGGACGAGGCGCGCGTGCTCTCGGAGGTGTTCCACTTCCACCCGCTGGCCATCGAGGACATGCTCCACGACTACGGCCACCCCAAGCTCGACGTCTACGACGACTACGTGTTCCTCATCGTCCACGGCATCGACTTCCACAGCCTCGACCTGATCGACAACTTCGTCGTCAACACGCTCGAGCTCGACATCTTCGCCGGCCCGCGCTACGTCGTCACCCACCACGCCGAGAACACCCTGCGCTCGGTCAGCGAGCTGCACCGCGACGTGTGCGACCCGTGTCATCGCCCGTGGATCTCCGTGCGCGTGCTGCACCGCCTGCTCGACCGGCTGGTCGACAATTACTTGCCGGTCATGGACAAGATCGGCGCTCGCCTCGACGCGCTGGAGGACCTCATCATCCACCGACCCGAGCCGGAGCACCTCGAGCTCGTGCTCGACGCCAAGAAGGTCATCAACCGCCTGCGCCGGATCACCGGTCACCAGCGGCTGATCTTGGAGTCGCTTGCGCGCGGCCACATCGACCTCATCCCGCGCGACAGCATCGCCTTCTTCCGCGACATCTACGACCACTTCGTGCGCGTCGCCGACCTCAGCGAGGCCAACCGCGAGGGCGTGCAGGCGGCCGTCGAGGCCTACCTCTCGGTCTCGGCCAACAAGACCAACGAGATCATGAAGGTCCTGACCCAGATCTCGACCGTCATGCTGCCCCTGACCTTCATCGCCGGCATCTACGGCATGAACTTCGACATCATGCCCGAGCTGCGGTGGAGCTTCGGCTACCCGTTCGCCCTCGGGCTGATGGCGCTCACCGCCGCCGGGCTCATCTTCTGGTTCCGGCGGCGCCACTGGCTGTGATTCCCGGCGGCGGACCGTGGCGCTGCGGCGGTCCCGGCCGTGACGCGAATCGACGCTCGCCCGCCTGCACCCCGCGAAGTTGATCTCGCGGGGCGGGCGGTGGTACATCCCGGAGGGGAGGGCCTCTTATGGTCTTCGAGCCGCGTCTCCGTGAACTCACCCGAACCGCGCTGACCCTCGTGTTGGCCGGGGGGCGCGGCAGCCGCCTCGCCGCCCTGACCGATCGCCGGGCCAAGCCTGCCGTCTACTTCGGCGGCAAGTTCCGCATCATCGACTTCGCGCTGTCGAACGCGATCAACTCGGGGTTCCGCAGGATCTCCGTGCTGACGCAGTACAAGTCGCACAGCCTCCTGCGCCACCTGCAGCGCGGCTGGAGCTTCCTGCGCGGCGAGATGGACGAGTTCGTCGACCTCTTGCCGGCGCAGCAGCGGCTCAACGAGGAGAACTGGTACCGCGGCACGGCCGACGCCGTGTGGCAGAACCTCGACATCTTCCACAGCCTGCGGCCCTCGCACGTCATCATCCTCGCCGGCGATCACATCTACAAGATGGACTACGGCAAGATGCTGTGGCAGCACGTGACCCGCGGCGCCGACGTGACGGTGGCCTGCTTCGAGGTCCCGCGCAAGGACGCCAGCGCGTTCGGGGTCATGGCGGTCGACCCCGGCGGGCGCGTGGTCCGGTTCGTCGAGAAGCCGGCCGACCCGCCGCACCTGCCTGGCAACCCGGAGATGTCGCTGGCGAGCATGGGCATCTACGTGTTCAACGGCAACTTCCTGTTCGACCAGCTGCGCCGCGACGCCGAGGATCCGAACTCGAACCACGACTTCGGCAAGGACATCATCCCCCACCTCGTCCAGGGCCGGGCCAGCGTGTTCGCGCACCGCTTCCAGGAGAGCTGCGTCGTCAGCGAGGCCGGGGGCACGCCGTACTGGCGCGACGTCGGCACCGTCGACGCCTACTGGGAGGCCAACATCGACCTCACCAACATCATCCCGCCGCTCGACCTGTACGACCCGCAGTGGCGGATCTGGACGTATCAGGAGCAGCTGCCGCCGGCCAAGTTCGTCCACGACGAGGACAACCGGCGCGGCCAGTGCCTCGGCAGCATGGTCTCGGGCGGCTGCATCATCTCCGGCTCGCTGGTGCGGCGCAGCCTCTTGTTCTCCAACGTCCGCTGTCACTCCTACTCGAAGCTCGAGGGCGCCGTGGTGCTGCCCGACGTGGTCGTCAACCGCAGCGCGCGGCTGACCAAGGTCGTCGTCGACCGCGGCGTCGAGATCCCCGAGGGCCTGGTGGTCGGCGAGGACCCGCAGGAGGACGCGCGCCGGTTCCTCCGCACCAGCGGTGGCGTCACCCTGATCACGCGTGAGATGATCGACCGGCTGTAGCGATCACGAGCTTTTTCCGCATGCGCGTCCTGTTCGTCGCCTCCGAAGTCTATCCCCTCGTCAAGACCGGCGGCCTGGCCGACGTGGTCGGCGCCTTGCCGATCGCGCTGGCCGAGCTCGGCGTCGACGTCCGCGTCCTCGTGCCCGGCTACCCCAAGGTGCTCGCCGGGCTGCACGCGCGCGGCCGCGAGGTCGAGCTCCACGGCCTCGTCGGCGGCGCGGCCAAATTGATGTACGGCCGCGTCGGTCGGCTCGAGCTGCTCGTGCTCGACGCGCCGCACCTGTACAATCGGCCAGGTAATCCCTACGTCGACGAGCACGGGCGCGACTTCGGCGACAACCACCTCCGCTTCGGCGCCCTGTGCCAGGCCGCCGCGTGGCTGGCCGGACCCGACGGCGGCGAGCGCTGGCGGCCGGAGCTGATCCACGGCCACGACTGGCAGAGCGGCCTCACGCCGGCCTACGTCGCGCTGATGCCCCCGCAGCAGCGCCCCGCCACGATCACCACGATCCACAACCTCGCCTACCAGGGTGTCTTCCGCGCCGAGACCATGGGCGCGCTGCGGCTGCCCGGCTCGATGTTCGACATCCACGGCGTCGAGTTCCACGGCCACCTCGGCTTCCTCAAGGCCGGCCTCTGGTACAGCGACAAGATCACCACCGTCAGCCCGACCTACGCCCGGCAGATCCAGACCGAGGCCTACGGCCACGGCCTGCACGGCCTGCTGCGTCGGCGCGACGCCGACCTCTACGGCATCCTGAACGGCATCGACACCGCCGTGTGGGACCCCGCCAGCGACAAGCACCTGCCGGCCACGTACAGCGTCGACGACCTCGCCGGCAAGCGGATCGGCAAGCGCGCGCTGCAGCTCGAGCTCGGGCTTCACCCCGACCCCGACGCGCCCCTGTTCGTGGTCGTCAGCCGGCTCGTCACCATGAAGGGCCTCGATCTGCTGCTCAGCGCCGGGCGCTCGATCCTCGAGCGCGGCGGTCAGCTCGCCGTCCTCGGCTCCGGCGAGGAGCGCCTCGTCGACGGCTTCGCCCACGCCGCGCGCCTCAACCCCGGCCGCGTCGCCTACCGCGGCGGCTACGACGAGCCGCTCGCCCACCGCATGCAGGCCGGCGGCGACGCCATCATCATCCCCTCGCGCACCGAGCCGTGCGGCCTCACGCAGATGTACGGCCTGCGCTACGGCACCGTCCCGGTGGTGCGCCGCACCGGCGGCCTCGCCGACAGCGTGGTCGACACCACCCCCGAGACCCTGAGCGTCGGCCTCGCCACCGGCGTCGTCTTCAACGACATCGACGCCTCCGCGCTCGCGTGGGCGCTGGGCCGCACGATCGCCCTCTACCACAACCGCCCGGTGTGGCAGCAGATCGTCCGCAACGGCATGGAGCAGGACTTCAGCTGGCGCCGCAGCGCCGCCCGCTACCTCGACCTCTACCACCGCGCCCTCGGCCGCTGAGCGCGCTCCGCCTCGCCGGCCCCGGTTTGCGGTAGCCTCCGCGCGTGGCGGAACTCCAGCTCGACCCCGAGGCGCTCGAGGCCCTGGTCCAGGCGCGCATGCCGTTCGGCAAGTACCAGGGCGTCGCGCTGCTCGACCTGCCCGAGCCGTACCTGGTGTGGTTCTCGCGCCAGGGCTTCCCGCCGGGCAAGCTCGGCCAGCAGCTCGCGCTCACGCTCGAGATCAAGACCAACGGCCTCGAGCGGCTGCTCAAGCCTCTACGCTGACATCGACTACGTCCACACCCGCGAGATCGCCGCGCCGTGGACCAGGCCGGTGCGCGCGTCGATGCCGGCGTGGATGAAGAGCCCGTCGACGCTGTCGCTATTCGGATACTCGTAGAAGTACATGCCGGCGCTCTCGGTCCAGAACAGAGCGTCGACCCGCATGAGCTGGTCGGCCTTGATCTCGAGCGGGTAGTCGCCGTCGCCGCGCTGGGCGCCGACGCGGCCCCAGCCGTCGTGGGCCCAGCAGTAGTACCAGGTGACTCCGGTCTCCGGGACCTCGAAGGCCGTGAACGGGTCCTGGCAGGGGTCGACCGGGAAGTGCTGCGTGTGCACGAACTCGCGGATGAACGGCGCGCGGGCGAGGTAGGCGAGCAGCGTCGCGTGCAGCGAGCCGTCGACCGCCGGCAGCTCGAAGAAGTCGAGGTCCGGATCGCCCTCGTCGCTCGGGTTCCGGATCGTAAAGCCGTGCCCCTGCAGCGCCCGCACATAGGCGGCGAACGAGGGCACTTCGTGGTGGAACAGCTGCAGCACCTCCTGCGCCCGCACGAAGATCCGGTCGGGGTACTTGGCCAGCGCCTTCTGCGGCGGCTTCGCCCGCCCGTGCACGACGACCTCCACGCCCGCCATCATCTTGCTCGACACTCCCCTGGCGCCGAGCGCGTAGAGCATCGAGCGGTGGAGATCGTAGTCGTCGACCTCGGCGACGTGCACGCTCTTGCCGGCGATGACGGCGGCGGCGAGGCCGGGCGGCGCCGCGTCGGGCTGGAAGTGAGCGGCGGTCGAGTGGCGCTTGAGCGGGGGCGTCATGTTCACATCGACCTCATATCACGGTGCAACAGCTCGCGGCCTCACCGGTCGGCCCGGAAGCGCTCCGCCAGCCGCTCCCGTTTGAAATAGGCCACCAGGTGGTCGACGAACGCCCGCGTCTTGGCGGGCAGCAGCTTCTGCCCGCCGAAGTAGACGAAGATCGCGCCCGCGTCGGCGTACCACCTCGGCAGCACGCGGACGAGCGCGCCGCTGTCGAAGTGGGGCACCGTGTGCGGCATGCTGATGAGGCCGACGCCGAGGCCGGCGAGGGTCGCCTGGCAGACCGCCTCCATGTCGTTGAACACGATCCGTGGGCGCGGCTCGAACGTCGCCTCGTCGCCCGTCTTGCTGCGGAACGACCACGTGCGCACGCGGCCCGACTGCGGCGAGCGCAGCACGATCCCGTCGTGACGGGCCAGCTCGGCCGGCGACTTTGGTGCACCGTGGCGAGCGAGGTACGCCGGTGACGCGGCCGCGACGATGTGCGCGCGGGCCAGCTCGCGCGCCACGATCCCCGAGCGCAGCTCGATCGCCGCGCCGATGGCCGCGTCGAATTTGTCCGCCACGAGATCGACCTGGCGGTTGTCGAGGTGCCAGTCGGGCGTGATCGCCGGATACTTCTCAAGAAATCCCGCGAGCATCGGCAGGATGTAGTCGCGCCCGAACGTCGGCGACATGCTCACCCGCAGCGTGCCGGCCGGCTCGCGCTGCGCGCTGGCGAGGCCGGCGATCGCCGCCTGCAGCGTGTGCAGCCCGCTCGCCGCCTCGCGCAGGAACAGCTCGCCGGCCTCGGTCAGCTCGAGGCTCCGCGTCGTCCGCTGGAACAGGCGCACGCCGAGGCGCTCCTCGAGCTTCGCCACGCTCTTGCTGACCGCCGCCGGCGTCACCCCCAGCTTGCGCGCCGCCGCCGAGAAGCTGCCGGCCTCGGCGCTGTGAACGAAGCTCTCGATCGCGGCCAGGCTCTCCATGGGTGCGTGCTCCTGCAGGACTTTCAACTTTTGGTCAAAAGTGTTCCGACTGTCTTGTTACTACCGGGAAGTGCCGGCGGCAAGCATCTTCCTCGCATGACCACGACGCAGTCCGCCGCCACCACCCTCGCTTCCACCCCCACCAAGCTTCCGCTCGCCGGCAAGGTCGCCCTCGTCACCGGCGGTTCGCGGGGCATCGGCGCCGGCATCGTCCAGCGCCTCGTCCGCGACGGCGCCGCCGTCGTCTTCACCTACGCCGGCTCGAAGGACCGCGCCGACGCCCTCGTCGCCGAGCTCACCGCCGGCGACGGGCGCGTGCTCGCCATCGAGGCCGACAGCGGCGACGTCGACGCGGTGAAGCGGGCCGTCCAGCGCACGCGCGAGGCCTTCGGCCGCCTCGACATCCTCGTCAACAACGCCGCGATCGCCCGCACCGGCCAGCTCGTCGACGCCAGCGCCGACGACATCGAGCGCACGCTCGCCGTCAACGTGCGCGGCCCCGTCGTCGCCACCCAGGAGGCCCTGCGCCACATGGAGCGCGGCGGACGGATCATCAACATCGGCAGCATCAACAGCGAGTACGTCCCGTTCCCCGGCGCCTCGCTCTACGCCCTCAGCAAGGGCGCCCTGTCCGGCTTCACCCACGGCCTCGCCCGCGAGCTCGGCGCGCGCGGGATCACCATCAACAACATCCAGCCCGGCCCGGTCGACACCGACATGAACCCTGCCGACGGCCCGAACGGCGCCTGGCTGACCGGCCAGATCGCCGTGCAGCGGTTCGGCCACACCCGCGAAGTCGCCGGCCTCGTCGCCTACCTCGCCGGGGACGACGGCGCCTACGTCACCGGCGCCGACCTCCGCATCGACGGCGGCTTCGCGGCCTGAATCACCCGACTACCGCCATTCTCCAATCATCACACCATCCACGGAGACCTCGTCATGACCATCGGCATCATCGGCACCGGAGCGATCGGCCAGGCCCTTATTAAACATCTCGTGCGCGCCGGGCATCGCGTCCTCCTCAGCAACAGCCGCGGCCCCGAGTCGCTCGCCGACCTCGCGCGCGCGCTCGGGCCCGGCGCCCGCGCCGTCACCGTCCGCGAGGCCGCGACGGCCGACATCGTCTTCCTCGCCGTGCCGTGGAAGCACCTGCCCGCGGCGCTGAAGGGCCTGCCCGCGTGGGACGGCCGGATCGTCGTCGACCCGACCAACCCGCTCGGCCCGCCCGACTTCCGCGTGGCCGACCTCGGCGGCCGCACCTCGAGCGAGGTCGTCGCCGACATGGTCCCCGGCGCGCGCGTGGTCAAGGCGTTCAACACCCTCCCGCCGCCGGTCCTCGGCGCCGACCCGCGCCAGGGCGGAGGTCGCCGGGTGATCTTCATGTCGGGCGACGACCAGGCGGCCAAGGCGAAGGTCCGCGACCTCATCGACGGCCTCGGCTTCGCCCCGGTCGACCTCGGCAGCCTCGCCGAGGGCGGCAAGCTGCAGCAATTCCCGGGCGGTCCGCTGCCGACCCTCGACCTGCTCAAGCTCTAGCTAGCACGGCTGCTCGAAATGCCGCGGAGGCCGAGGTGCCAATCACATCGCTCGCGCCTCGGCGCTCGCGTTCGTCCCGGCGCGTCAGCGGAACAACGAATAATTCCAGGACATGCGGCTCCGCTGCCCGGGCGTGAACTCGTTTCGACACGTGTCGTTCGTATAATCCATGTAGTTGTGGATCGGATCGCTCCCGGACGCCTTGCAGCTGTCGCGGCTCGCGGGGCAGCCGGTCGCGGGGGACTGCTCGGCGGGAGTGTCACCGACGAAGTCGCCCAGGAACGAGCACCCGTTCTGGAACGTGTGATAGAGGCCCAGCCAGTGCCCGACCTCGTGCACCGCCGTCAACCCGCTGTTGAAGTTGACCGCGTGCCCGCCGGGGAAGGTCGCGCGGTCGACCACGATCCCGTCGTTCTGTGGGTCGCTCGAGTACCACCAGGGGAAGGTCGCCCAACCCAGCAGGCTCACCGCGTTCACCACGTACACGTTGAGTGTCCGCGCGCCGCCCTGGCGGAGCGCGCTCTTGGCCTCTGATTCGGCGGCGCTGTCCATCGCCATCAGGTGCCAGGCGCTCTTGCGGGTGCGCGTGACGCCGGCGCGCGAAAAGTCGAAGCCCGAGCCGGCGAAGGCCTTATTGAGCACATCGAGCTGCCGGGTGATCTGCGTCTCCGAGATATCGCCCGACCCGGCGTCGTCGCTGATCACATGGAAATAGACCGGGATTGTCGCCCGGGCCTCGGGATAGTGCGTCGCCGCGGTCACGCGTGCGCTGATATCCGCCTCCATCGCCGCGACCTCGAGCGACGTCGGGTGATTGCCGCAGCGGCCGTCGTGCGCCGGGCCGAGGGCGAATTCCTCGCCGCCGCAGGCCTCGCTCTCGCCGGCCTCGCAAACCTCGGTGTCGGCGGCCGCCTCGTCATACGCGGCCCCCTGTGCCGCCTCGCACGCCAGCACGCCCACACAGAGACCGACATGGCAATATCTCGTGATCTTCATACATATCCTCCCGCCCGAGAGGGCACGAATCCAGGTATGCCGGGATCGTGCAGGCGAGCCAGCGGCGGACCGACGGCAACGTCGGGCTCGCCACATCCTGCCGAGAATCACCGCCCGCGGAGGCCGGGCGCACACGCAGCCCAGACTCTACGGCCTCACGCCGACGCTGCGCGCAGGCGCAGCAGCTCACGGCACTCGCGGGTGCTCATCACCAGAGCAGCGTCCCGCACCGGCATGTCGACGACCTGTCTCTTCGGTCAGGCCCGGTGCACGAGCCTCTCGACTCACTCGAACAACGCTCTCCAATGGCAAGAGTCGGCGGCTGTGTCGCAGGGGCGGTCCTGCGCCGGCGCCGGCTGCGAGCGGCTCAGGCCGCTGCGCGCAGGCGCAGCAGCTCGCGCCACTTGCGGGCGCTCATCACCAGGATGGCCACCACGCACGCGAGCAGCGTCCCGGTCACCAGCGTGTTGACGTAGCCCATCGTCGCCGTCGCCGCGTCGCGGGTCATCGGCACGTACACCTCGACGAGCGAGCGGAAGCCGGCGGTCAGCGTCGTCGTGCCGACGAACAGCAGCGGTCCGAGCGTCACCCACGCGTAGACCGGGCGCGGGCTCTCCTTGAGCACGATCGTGGTGCCGACCGCCAGCGCGACCGAGGCCAGCAATTGATTGGCGATGCCGAACATCGGCCAGATCGTGGCGACCGAGCCGGTCAGGATGAAGTAGCTCCAGCCGGCCACGATCACCAGCGACGACAGCACCGCGCCCGGCAGCCACGACGGGTCGCCGAGCCGCTCGTTGAAGCGCCCGAGGAACTCCTGCAGCAGGAAGCGGCCCACCCGCGTCCCGGTGTCGATCGTCGTCAAGACGAACAACGCCTCGAACATGATGGCGAAGTGGTACCAATAGTCGAGCAGCGTGCGCATGCCGGGCAAGCCCGAGAACACCCGCGCCATGCCGACGGCCAGCGACACGGCGCCGCCCGTGCGCGCCGCGATCACCTCGTCGGTCGCCTCGGCCAGCGTCGGCAGGTCCTCGACCTTCACCCCGAGGCGCGTAAAGTCGGCCGCGCTGAGCTCCGACGCGTGCACCGAGCCCGGGTCGGCGTGGTAACCCAGGGCCGCGAGTGACCCATTGGACAGGCGCAGCACCTCCGACAGCTTGAGCGTCTTGTTCGCCGCCGCCGTCGCCGACTGTCCCTCGGCCAGGCCGAGCCGCTTGCGGTCGTCCGCCGTCATCACCGGGTCGAGCGCGGCCAGGGCCGCTTGCGACGGCGCCAGCCCGCCCTTCGCGTCGGCGACCACCGCGATCTTCGGGTCGGTGTTGATGGCGAAGTAGTCCGCGGGCGGCAGCGCGGTCGCGGCCAGCAGCGCCGTGATCCCGACCAGCCCCTCCATCAACATCGCCCCGTAGCCGATCGGCCGGCAGTCGGACTCCTTGTCGATCATCTTCGGCGTCGTGCCCGAGGCGATCAGCGCGTGGAAGCCGGAGATGGCGCCGCAGGCGATGGTGATGAACACGAACGGGAACAGCGACCCGCGCACCACCGCCGGGAACACCTCGCCGTCGACCGCGATCGTCCCGGCCCCGACGGCGTTGACGAGCGGCATCTCGATCACCGGGTTGACCAGCACGATCCCCAGCACCAACAGCGCGATCGTCCCGATCTTCATGTACGACGACAGGTAGTCGCGCGGGCACAGCAGCATCCACACCGGCAGCACGCTGGCGACGAACCCGTAGGCGGCGATCAGCAGCGTGATCGTCGTCTCCGACAATTGCAGCAGCTGCCCGAGGCTCGAGTCCTGGACCTGCTTGCCGAACACCACGCACAGCAACAGCAGCAGCACCCCGACGGCCGTCGCCTCGCGCACGCCCTGGGCGCTGCCGCGGCGCACCATGTAAATATAGAGGCCCATCGCCAGCGCGATCGGGATCGACGCGCCGATGGTGAACACGCCCCACGCGCTCTCGGCCAGCGCGCCGACGACCACGCGGCCGAGGCCGGCCAGGGCGATGACGACGATGAACAGGATCGCCACGCCGGCGACCACGCCGACGCCGGGGCCGAGCTCCTCGCGGGCGATCTCCGCCAGCGAGCGGCCGCCGCGGCGCACCGACGCCGTCAGCATCACCAGGTCGTGGACCGCCCCGCCGAGCACCACGCCGATGAGGATCCACGAGTACCCGGGCAGGAACCCGAACTGGGCCGCGAGCACCGGGCCGACCAGCGGACCGGCGCCGGTGATCGCCGCGAAGTGGTGGCCGAACAGGACCCAGCGCGACGTCGGGTGGTAGTTCTGGCCGTCGTTGCGCTCGTGCGCCGGCGTGCGGCGGGCGTCGTCGAGCGCCAGTACCCTGGCCGCCAGGAACGCCGAGTAGTAGCGGTAGGCGATCGCCAGCACCGCGAGAGCCAGGATCATGAACCACAGCGCGTGCATCGACCGGACCGCAGGCTACCACCCGCGTGCCGCGCCGCTCAACCGGCGCTGCCGGGCCGCGCCCGCTGATTCGGGCTCAGCCGCGCCGCTGCTGCGCCGTCGCCAGGGCGTGGGCGACCCCGGCCTTGAGGTCGCCGAGCACGGTGACCTGGCCGAGGTCGACGCCGAGCCGCACGATCGCCTGGGCCACCACCGGGCCCACGCCGGTCACCACGGCCGCCGCGCCGAGCAGGCGAACCGCCGCGGCCGCCCTCGCCAGCGCCTCGATCGCCGTGGTGTCCATGCGGCGCACGCCAGTGACGTCGAGGATCGCCGTGTGCGCCCGGTGCAGCGCCACGCCGGCCAGCAGCGTCTCGGTCATCTGCGCCGCGCGCTGGGCGTCGAGCTTGCCGATCAGCGGCATCACCAGCACCCCCTCGGCCACCGGCAAAAGCGGCGTCGCCATCTCGAGCGTCGCCTCGAGCTGCGCCTGCGCCTCGGCGTCCTCGGCCAGCTTCTTCGCCGTCACGTCCTCGAACCACCCGATCACCCCGACCACCGCTCCGCTCGCGTCGCGCAGCGGCACCCGGTGGCGATCGATCCACACCGTGCCGCCGTCCTCACCCGGGAACGGCAGGCGCACGTGCAGCTTCGGCTGCCCCGACTCGATCACCTCGAGGTCGTCGGCGCGGTACTCGGCGGCGTTGTCTCGCCACCACAGGTCCGTGTCGGCGAGCCCCACCAATTCCCGCGGACTGGCGAATCCCGACAACTTCGCCATCGCCTGATTCCCGCCGAGGTACCGCGAGTCGCGGTCCTTCCAGAAGATCGCCCACGGCAGCGAATCGACCATCGCCTGGAACTGCGCCAGTCGACCCTCGAGATCGGGACCTTGAGTCATCGCGGCGACCGTATCACGCCGCAAAACGCCGTAAAGGGGTCCTCAGACGGCGCGTGCCGCCGACGGGGACGCCTGCGCGAGCGGGAAGGCCTGCTCCAGCGCGGCGATGTCGTCGCTCGAGAGTTCGAGCGCGCCGGCCGCCGCGCTGTCGATGGCGCTGGTGATCTTGCTCGCCCCCGGGATCGGGACAATCACCGGTGAACGGGCCAGGAGCCATGCGAGCGCGATCTGGAACGGCGACACGCCATGGTTGGCGGCGATCCGGCGCAACGTGGGATCATCTGTGACACGATGCTTGCCCCTGGATCCACCGACCGGGCTGTAGGCGAGGTAGGCGATCTTCTCGGCCTCGCACAGCGGGATCACGCCGTTGTTGAAGTCGCGGCGATCGAACACGCCGCAGCGGTTCTGCACGCTGACGATCGGCGCCACCTGCTGCGCGCGGCGGATCTGCGCGGCTGTCACATTGGACAGGCCGATGTGCATGATCTTGCCGGCGCGGCGCAGCTCGGCGAGCGCGCCGACGCTGTCCTCGAGCGGCACCACGTCGTCGACCGCGTGCAGCTGATAGAGCGCGATCGCGGGGATCTTGAGCGCCTTGAGGCTGGCCTCGCAGGCCGCCTTGAGCCGGCGCGGGTGGGCGTCGGTCACCCACGCGCCGCCCGGTCGCGTCAGCCCGCCCTTGGTCGCCACCACCACCGACTCGGGGTCCGGCCACTGATCGAGCGCCGCCGCGATCAACTTCTCGTTGTGCCCGACCTCCGCGTGGTCGATGCAGTACACGTCGGCGGTGTCGATCAGCGTCACGCCGGCGCGCAGCGCCGCGTGGATCACCTTGATCGCCTCCGACTTGGCCGGCCGGCTCTCGAGGGACAGCGGCATGCCGCCGAGGCCGATGGAGGACACGTGGAGGCCAGTGGAGCCGAGCGGTCGGAGCTTCATGGGGTGCGTCCTCGAGGGTGCGACGTGACCACTTAGCACAGTTGGAAGAACATCGGACACGGGCAGTTATGCCCGCGCGGGCGCCCGTCGCGCGGCGAGCCGGGCGGGTCCGTGACGTCGCGTGCGCACCGCCGTGCTTCGCCGTGAAGCCGACTTCATCTCACCAGGCGTTGCGAGGTCGTCGATCGGATGACACGGGCGTCCGTCGTCGCGCGGTCACGATCGTGCGACCGCATCATGTCGCTCGCGTCATGGAAACGCGGCGTCGACGTCGGCGCTCGATCGAGTCCTCGGGCCGAGTCGCAGCGAACCCCGCGAGCATCCGCTGGCCAGGCGTCGCGGTTTCCAGGGTCCGCGTTCGGCCGCTCCGCCGTGAGACCGCACACCGTGACGATGCAACGATCGGCGGCCTCGAACATCGCAGCAAGAATCGGAGCGGCGCAGCGTCGCCGGCGCCTCACAGCCCGCGCCGCTCGAGGTGGCGGAACAGGTCGTCGAGGAACTGCACCTCGTCGGTGGTCGCGTGCAGGTCGCGACCGAGGGTCAGCGCGGCCACCGAGATCAGCATCGCCACCACCTTCGAGCGCACCAGGTACTCGACGTGGTCGAACGCGTCGTTGTGCTGCTTGCCCCACCGCTTGAGCTCGTCGCGCGCCGCCGGCTCGTACGTCGTCATCTCGGCCCACTCGTGGAACACCGTCAGGCGGCCGGAGCTCATCTCGCGCGCGGCCCGGGTCATGTAGAAGTTCAGGGCCGTCAGCGTCGCCTGTCCTTTGAGCCTGGTGATGATGAAGCGCTCGGTCGGGCGCCACAGCAACACCTCGGTGCCGTCCGCGTAGTAGACGTCCGCGGCGGCATCGTTCCAGGCGAAGGGCACTTCCGCAGATGTGCCCGAAACCCCCGGCGGTGGGAAGTGCGCGAAGGGCGGCCGGACATTATCGCCCGCGCGTCGCGGCATCACGACCTCGCCGGTTCACGGCGCCTCGCCGGCGGTGAGCTCGACCGTCGCCCCGCGGGCCAGCCCGAGGCGCAGCGTCGTGCCGACCGGCACGCGGGTCAGCTGCTCGTACAGGTAGCGCCGCTCGCCGGTCACGTCCTCGCCGTCGACGCTGACGATCACGTCGCCCGCCTGCAGTCCGGCGCTGGCCGCCGGCGAGCCGGGCCGCACCAGCGCGACCTCGAACTTGCGCTGCGCCGGGTCGACCGCCGGCGCGCCGAGCTTGATCGCGTACCCGAGGTCGCCGCTCGAATCCCCCGCCTTGAGGCGCCGCTTCGTCACCCGGATCGGCGCCAGCTCGACCTCCGGCCCGCCGGCGATGTTGGTGCTGATCACCGCCTGGTTGTACTCCACCGCCGCGCCGCGCGGGCCCGCCACCAGGATCGTCACGGCCCCGACCGGCGCCCCCTCGACCTCGAAGCGGCCCTCGGCGTCGGTGCGCGGCGTCTCGCGGTCGTCGACCGTGTACGTCCGACCGTGGCTGACCCGCACCGCCGCCCCGACCACCGGCGCGCCCTCGAGGTCGACCACCGACCCGCGCAGCTTCACCTTGGCCGCCATCTCGACGCGCACCCCCGCCTTCTCTTCACCTGACCCGAGAGACACCTCGGTGTCGACCGTGCCCTCGGCCGCGCTCACCGCCAGCTTGTAGTTGCCCGCCGGCAGCTCGCTGAAGCTCCACGCGCCGCCCGTGCGAAAGAACTGGTCGGTGCGGCGGTAGCCGGTCGTCGGCTCCTCGAGCGTCGCCGAGAACTCCTGCGGCGCGCCGCCGGCCTTGAGCGCCACCGTCCCCGCCAGGCGCCCGGTCGGCGCGAACGTCAGCGTCACCTCGGCCCCGAGCGCCACGTGCTCGACCGTCGCCTCGCCGCCGCCGCGGCGGAACGCGCGGACCGTGTACTTGCCGGGGAACAGCTCCTCGACCGCGAAGCGGCCCTCGGCGTCGGTCAGGTGCGGCCGGTCCCCCAGCGAGAAGAACCGCGAGGACCGCCCGCCCGGCCCGGCCGCGCTCTCCGACTCACGGGTCGCCTCGACGAACGCGTCGCTCACCGCCGCGCCGCCCTCGTCGCGGACCACCCCGACGATCCGCCCGTTCCCTGTCTCGACGACCAGCTTGACCGTCGCCACCGCGTCGGCCTCGACCGTCACCTTCACGCCCTGCATGTCGTCGTCGCCGGTGCCCGGCGCGCGCAGCTTGACCCCGTCGCGGCTGGCCGTCACCCGGTACTCGCCGGTCGCCGCCTCGGGCGCGTGGAACGTGCCGTCGTCGCCGGTCATCGCCGTCACCCCGCGCCGCCCCGGCGACTGCAGCGACACCTGCGCCCGCGCCACCCCGTTGCCGTGGACGTCGCGGACCTCGCCGCGCACCTGCCCGGCCGCCACCAGCTCGATCCGGATGTCCTCGAGGTCCTGTCCTTCGGGCAATGTCACTTCGATCGGCTTGGTCGGGGTCGCCCGGCTCTGCGCCTTGGTGAACACGCTCACCTCGTACTTGCCGGGCAGCAGCCCCGCGAGCTCGAAGCGCCCGCGCGCGTCGGAGTCGACGAACGCCGGCCCGCCGGCGCGCGGGCTCGGCCGGCCCGGCTCGGCCTTGCTGCGCGCCATCACGCTGATCCCCTGCACCGGCTCGCCCTTCGCCGACGTCACGCTGCCGCGGATCGCCCGCCCCGGCGCGACGTCCCAGCGCAGGCCCTCGAGCGGCTTGTCGGCGACCACCACCGGCTCGTACTTCTCGGCCGACACGAACCCGTCGCAGGTGGCCGTCACCGCGTAGGTGCCCGGGAGCAGCCCGCGGATCTGCACCACGCCGTCGGCCTCGACCTCCGCGGCGCTCTCGCGCTCGCCCGCGGCCGCGTGCAGGCTCACCGACCCGCGCGGGCACGACGTCCCGCCCGGCGTCACCACCACCTTGCCCGTCAGCATCGCCGCCGGGTGGGCCTCGATCACGATCGCCTGCGACGTCTCGCCGAGCCCGAGCACCACCTGCTCCGCCGCCATGCCGAGCGCGTCGTCGGCCTCGACGGCCGGCTTGTAGGCGCCGGGCGACAATTGAGCGAGGCGGAAGTTGCCGCCCGCGTCGGTGATCGCCGTCCCGCTGCCGCCGCCGAAGAACGTGTCGCCGCGCTGCGCCGTCACCCGCGCGCCCTCGACCGGCTCGCCGCTGCCGGCGCGCACCACCTTGCCGACCAGCACCGCCTCCGGCGTCATGAACAGCTCGAACCGGTGCCCCGGCGCCGCCCCGCGGTCGCCGCCCCCGGCGTAGCCCTCGGCGCGCGCCCACACCTGCGGCTGCCCGGGCGCCACCCACAGCGAGAACTCGCCCTCGGGGCCCGACGTCGCGAACGCCATCCCCGTGCCGATGAACAGCCCGCCCGAGCTGACCACCGCGCCCTCGACCGCCCCACCGCTGAGGTCCTTGACGACGCCGTGGATCTCCACGCCCCCGCCGCGCAGCGTGAGGTCGACGTCCGGCACCTCGGCGCCGGGCACGAGGTCGATCGGGTCGTAGGCCCGCGGCCGATCGCCGCGCGTGTAGAACGTCGGCACGTGCCCCGGCGCCGACGCGCTCACCGAGTGACGCACCGGCCACAGCCCCTCGATGCGGTAGTGGCCGTCGCGCCCGCTGGTGGCGCACGGCGGCGTGAACGTGTCGCGCGCGTCGAGCCGACCCGAGCTGGCGATCGCGCACACCTGCGCCCCCGCGAGCGGCCGCCCCTTGTCGTCGCGCACCGTGCCGCTGATCGCCGCCTTCTGCAGCTTGTGCGGATCGATCCCCGGCAGCGGCGCCGCTGGCAGCGCCGCGCCTGTCGCCGGTCGCGGGTCCTTCGCGTCGTCCGGCGCCGGCGGCTCGGTCTCCTGCTGTCCCTTCAGACATGTCGACCAGGACAGCCCCGCGACGCCCAGCGCGAGCGGCAGCAGCCACAAGATCCGCGACCGTCCCTCGCGCCCAGGCTCTCGATCCGCCATGGCCCATGGTCTAGGCCGCGGGGCCGGCCAGCGTCAAGGCGGCTTGACCGCCCCTTCGCTCTCGGCGATCGCTGGCTCGGGTGGCTCGCAGGACCTTCGTCGCGCTCGGCCTCGCCGCGCTGATCGGCCTCGGCGGGGCCGTGTGGTGGGTCGTCACGCCGGCGCGGCGGAGCGTCCTGCTGGTCCGCGGCCAGGCTCCGCCCGAGTCGCAGCGGGCGCACTGCGACGACGTCATCGGCCCGCCGCGGATCGTTGCGATCTCCGAGCGCGTGCGCCTGGCGATCGGCTGGGACCTCGCCAGCACCATCCTCGTGCGCACCGGCGCCGGCAACGTCATCGTCGACGTCGGCATGAGCCCCGCGCGGGCCGCCCCGGTGCGCGAGGCCCTGCTGCGCGACAGCCCGGGCCCGATCGCCGCCGGCGAGCTCGACGTCGCCGGCGATGTGCTCGGCTTTCGCCGCTTCACCGGCCGCTTCCGCCGCGGCCTCTGAGGTGCTCCGAAGGACAGGTCCAGCGACCCGCGGGCGAGCGGGACGTGGGCGAGATCCCGAACGAGAGGCGTCACGTCATCGCGCCTCGGTCGTCGGCGCTGCGGCGGCCGCGTCGGCGGCGACCAGGGAGGACAGGGCGGCGATCGAGCCGCCGACGAGGAGGACCCCGAGCAGAACCAGCGCACCGGGGCCGCGAGGGCGATAGTGTTGGCGCGTCATGAGAATGGTCAACGACGCGCCGGGGCCTCCGGTCTGCGGTCCCTGTCACGACGCCGCGACTTCTCGGCGCCCGCGTCCTCGGGTACGATCGGCGCCCCCTTGGCCGCCTCATCGACTTTCTGGCGCGACGCGTGGCTGATCGCCGGCTTCGATCTCCGCGAATCGATCCGGACCCGTCGCGCCCTGGTGCTCGCGCTCCTCTATCTCCTCGTCGCCTCGATCACGAGCTACATCTACGTCGAGGTCGTCAAGTTCGCCGAGGAGGCCACCGCCGAGGTCGTCGCCGGCATCAGCGACACCGGCGAGAAGGTCGCCGCGGCGGCGGCCGCCGGGGCCGCGCAGGGCGCCGGCTACACCGGCCTCCTCTACGTCATCGCCGGCGGCGACCAGCAGATCGCCGGCCACCTCGCCACCTACCCGCCGATGGTCCTGGTGTTCGCGTGGCTCTCGCTCGGCGCCTTGCCGTGGCTGATCGCGCTCACCAGCTACGACCTCGTCGCCGGCGACCTCCACCTGCGCACCGTCCGGTTCGTCGCCTTGCGGGCCAGCCGGGGCGCGTTCGTCCTCGGCAAGTTGTTGTCGCAGGTGCTGCTCGTCGCGCTGATCGCCGGCCTCGGCATGCTGCCCGTCTTGCTGATCGGCAGCGCTTACTTGCCGCGCTTCGACGTCCTCGACTCCTTGCTCGCGCTCCTGCGCGCCTGGCCGATCCTGGCCCTGTTCGCGTTCGCGGTGCTCGGCCCGGTCGCCTGCGCCTCGCAGCTGGTGCGCGGGCCCGGGGCCGCGCGGTTCCTGGCGATCTTCTTCCTGTCCGTGCTGTGGATCGTCGGCGTGTGGGCGCTGTTCACTCCGGCGCCGCTGTCGCTGCTGCGCTGGCTGACCCCGTTCGCCTACAAGACGCAATTCTTCCACCCTGACCTTTTGCACAGGTTGATGAACGCGGCCGGCTGCATCGCCCTGTGCGCCGGCTACGCCTGGATCGGCTTTCAAGTGTTTCGCCGGAGGGACCTGTGACCGCCCTCGCGCTCGCCCTCGGCGGCGTGCACAAGCGCTTCGGCGCCGTACACGCCCTCCGCGGCGTCGACCTCCGCGTCCCACGCGGCTCGGTCTTCGCCCTCATCGGCCCCAACGGCGCCGGCAAGACCACCCTGTTCTCGGTGGTGTGCGGGTTCCTCCGCGCCGACCAGGGCCAGGTCAGCGTGCTCGACGGTACGCCCGAGGTCGAGCGCTTCAAGGGCCGGCTGTCGGCCTTGCCGCAGGACGCGGTGCTCGGGCGCGAGCTGACCGTGCGCGAGCACTTGACCTTTCTAGGCCGCCTTCAGGGCATGTCCCAAGAGACAGCCAAGCGTGAGGCCGAGCGCGTGCTCGCCATCGTCGACCTCGGCGAGCTGGCCGGGCGGCGCGCCGGCACGCTGTCGCACGGGCAGATCAAGCGGGTGGGGGTCGCGCAGGCGTTCCTCGGCGACCCGGAGCTGATCCTCCTCGACGAGCCGACCGCCGGCCTCGACCCGCGCCACGCCCACGACCTGCGCGAGGCGCTCCGCGGTCACCGCGGCCGGCGCACCATCGTCGTGTCGTCCCACAACCTGCAGGAGCTCGAGGCGATCTGCGACGAGGCCGCATTCATCGACAAGGGCCAGACGCTCGAGTCGGGGGCGGTCTCCGCCCTCACCGCACAGGACGCCGAGATCTTCGTGGTCCTGGCGGCGGGCCCGGAGCCGATCGACGTCGTGCGCGCGCGCCTCGGCGACGCCCGGGTCGAGTGGGAGCCGCAGCCGCGGGTGCTCCGGGTGTCCTTTCAGCCAGGTCCCGATCGAGCCGCCGAGGACGTCATCGCCGACGTGCTGCGCGAGCTGCTGGCCCAGGGCGCGCGCGTGTCCGGCGTCGGCAAGGGGCGTTCGCTCGAGCAGCGCTACCTCGAGGCCACGCGCTGATCTGTGACGCCATCCACGGCCCTCGGCCGCGGGTCGGCGCTATGGAATCGGCATGTCTCGTCCGATGTCGCCTCCTGTGCACCTGTGGTTGATGTGCACCCTCGTGTTCGCGTGTACTGACAATGACGGACAGCGTGGGGACGTCACGGACGGCGGCGCCCTGCCGCCGTTCGGCGACCCCCCGGCGCTCTCCCTGCCCTCGGGCCTCGACGACGGCGAGGACGAGAAGCTCGACCTGCCCGACGGCGGCACCAGCACCGGCGGCGACAGCGGCCTCGCGGTCAAGGGCTGCGACAAGGTCGACTTCCTGTTCGTGATCGACAACTCCAACTCGATGGCCGACGAGCAGAGCAGCCTGATCGCCTCGTTCCCCGGCTTCATCGCCGCGATCGAGGAGACGCTGACCGCCGACGACTACCACATCATGGCGATCTCGACCGACGACGGCAACGCCATCGACGGCGAGCAGGACTGCGACTTCAAGACCGACACGTGCAAGTGCGCCCCGGCGCCGACCTGCTGCAAGAAGGTGTGCGACTCCCTGTTCGCCGACGACCGGACCTGCAACGGCACCCCGTGCGAGCAGGTCACGATCGACACCTGCGAATTCCAGTACGGCAGCGGTCGCCAGTACGATCAGCTCGGCAAGCCGTGCCCGATCGCCGCCGGCCGCCGCTACATGCTGGCCGACCAGCCCGACCTCGAGTCGACCTTCGCCTGCGCCGCCCGCATCGGCGCGTGGGGCAGCGGCGACGAGCGGCCGATGCAGGCCGTGCAAGCGGCCCTCGGCGGGTGGCAGAACGGGCCGACCGGCTGCAACGAGGGCTTCTTGCGCGACGACGCGATCCTCGTGCTCGTCCTCATCACCGACGAAGAGGACGACAACATCGAGGCCGGCGAGGGCTCGCCCGGCGATCCGGCGGCGTGGTACGAGGCGGTCGTGGCGGCCAAGCGCGGCGTGCCGGAGAACGCGGTGGTGCTCGGCCTGGTCGGCGACGGCAACCTCCCCGGCGGCCTGTGCCCGGCGGCCTGGAACCCCAAAGAGGACGGCGGCGAAGCGGCCCCGCGCCTGCAGTCGTTCGTGAAGATGTTCCCGGCGCACGTGCTCGGCAGCGTCTGCTCCGCCGACTACACGCCCTTCCTGCTCGAGGCCGTGGACGTCATCGACAGCGCCTGCGACAGCTTCGTCCCGATCGGCTGAGCGCCGCCTCGCGGCAGCTCGCCCCGCCCGCCCTCGCGCCGTCCGGCTCGAGGGCGGCGACGTCTCGGCGCACCGCTCGCCGCGCCGACGCGGGCGCGCGAGGCGGCGCCAATCATCATACCGCGCGCGGCCTCGGCGATGATGGTCGTCACGCCTCATGGCATTCGCCGTGTCGCCGCGATTCGCCGCAACGACCGGCATGAACAGCGTTATCGGGGTGCCTCCGTGTATGACCATCGCGGCCTCCGGTGATGGCACCCACGGCGTCGGCCATGTGCCCGGACGGTCGGGGCTAAATAGTTGGACATGACTCGCACTACGAAGACCGTAATTGGAAGCTGGCTGGTGTGCGCCTCGGCGCTCGCCGCCTGCGTCGACAACGAGCCGCAGGGCGGCACCGAGAGCGATGGTGGCGGGGGCGGCTCGGTCCAGCCGAGCGGGGCCGTCGACACCGACGCTCTCGACAGCTCGGCCGTCCCGCCCGGGGACACCGAGGACGGCGGTTCGGGGGCCGCGAGCGCGGGCAGCGGCGACACGTCGGCGCCCGGGACCACCGGCGAGGACATGACGGCGGGCGTCGAGGCCGGCTGCTCGAAGGTCGACCTGCTGTTCGTGGTCGACAGCGGCAGCACCATGAAGGCCGAGCAGCAGGGTCTGGTGGCCGCGTTCCCGGGGTTCTACGACAGCGTCAAGGCGACGCTCGGCATGCAGGACACGCACGTCATGGTGGTCGGCACCGACGACGCCAAGGCGCTGTCCGTGACCAGCCAGTGCCTCGGCGGCGGCAAGTGCTTCTGCGGCCCGGCGCCGACCTGCTGCACCGAGGTGTGCGGCGGCGGCAACGCCAGCTCCTGCAACAGCAACGACTGCGCGACCCTGCAGGTCAGCGAGTGCGCCTCGCAGTTCGGCGCCGGTCGCGAGCACGACACCCAGGGCGCGTACTGCAACATCGCCGAGGGCCGCCGCTACCTGCTCGACAGCCAGCCCGACCTGCACGCCACCTTCGGCTGCGTCGCCGAGACCGGCCTGTACGACTCGCCCGCCGGCAAGCAGCCGATGTTCGCCGCGATCGAGGCGGTCGGCCCGACCATGAACGGCGCCGGCGGCTGCGACGAGGGCTTCCTGCGCAGCGACGCGCTGCTGGTCGTGGTGTTCGTGTCCGACAAGGACGACGCCCCCAACGGCAACGCCACCGGCTCGCCCGGCGGCCCGCAGGAGTGGTACGACGCGCTCGTCGCCGCCAAGGGCGGCAACGCCGAGTCGCTCGTCGTGCTCGGCCTCGTCGGCGACGGCAACATGACCGGGGGCACCTGCGCCCCGAACATGAACCCCGACAAGGACACCCTGGCCGGCAGCCCGGCCCCGCGCCTGCAGGAGTTCGTCGCCAAATTCAGCCACGGGGCCGTCGGCAGCATCTGCGCCGCCGACTACACCTCGTTCTTCACCAACGGCGTGAACCTCGTCCAGCAGGCCTGCGAGGGCTTCATCGTCGGCCAGTGAGCCGCTCGCTCGACTAGCGCGAGCGCGACGCGGCCTGCGGCGCCCGCAGCCGCTCGGTCACCCGCCGCGTGACCGCGCGCAGCGTGTCGAACACCCCCTCGCCGTCGCGCGCGACGGCGGGGAACTCCGGCCACCCGTCGGGGTTGAGCGCCGAGCGCAGCTCCGCCAGCGGCAGCGCGCCCGGCGTGTCGCGCTTGTTGTACTGCATCACGTAGGCGTCGCCGAGGTCGAGCGCGTTCTCGGCGACGTCGTGGTGCAGGTTCTCGAGGCTCTCGCAGTTGGCGTCCATGCGCACCTCCTGCGAGTCGGCCACGAACACCACCCCGTCGGCCGAGCGCATCACCAGCTTGCGGGTCGCCGCGTACATGACCTGCCCCGGCACCGTGTACAGGTGCACGCGCACGCGGAACCCGCCGATGGTGCCGAGCGTCAGCGGCATGAAGTCGAAGAACAGGGTCCGCTCGCTGTCGGTGTTGAGCCGCAGGAGCGGCCCGCGCCGCGCCTCCTCGGTCTTCCCGTGGATCCACTGGGCGTTCGCGGTCTTGCCCGAGAGACCTGGCCCGTAATACACGAGCTTCAGGTTGATCTCCTTGGCCGCATAATTGATGAACGGCATGATCATCCCTCCCCGGGCCCACCGCCCGGACCGAAATTTTCACCGACCACAACATGTCCTTCAGGTCATACCGACCCGAGAGACATCACCGACCCATTCTCAGGCGAGCACGGACAGGCCGACGTCGAGCATCTGCCGCAGCGCCGCGCGCGAGGCCCCGGCGCGGCTCATGATGCCGAGGCCGTAGAGCGTGTTGACCAGGTGCCTGGCCAGCGCCCGCGGCTCCTGACCGGCCCGCAGCTCGCCCGCCTCGCCCGCGCGCGCCAGCGCGGCGTGCAGCGCCTCCTCGACGCGCAGGAAGTAGGCCTTCACCACGCCCTGGATCTCCGGGTCCGCCGGGCCGACCTCGATCGCGGTGTTCGCCATCAGGCACGAGCCGCGTTCGCGGTCGAGCACCACCTCGGCGAGGAACAGCTCGAAGAACCCGCGGATCGCCACCAGCGCCGTCAGCGGCCGCTCGATCGGCCGGCTCCATCCGGTCCGCGTCAGCGTGTCCAGCATGCCGCCGACCGCCAGCTCCTCGTAGCGCGCCAGCACCTTCAAGAAGAGCGAGCGCTTGTCGCCGAACGTGTCGTAGAGGCTCTGCCGCGAGATCTCCATGTGCTCGATCAGGTCGCGCAGCGAGGCGCCCTCGTAGCCGCGGCGCCAGAACAGATCGAGGGCGCGATCGAGCGCCTCCTCGGGGTCGAACTCCTTGACGCGCGGCATCGGCTGTAGGTGCTGGTAGTAGGCCCGTGGGCGGGACCGTTCTTGACAGTAGAAATTCTGGACCACCCAGTCAAGATAGTGGTACCAGACCGGTCGGTCAAGAAAAATTGCGGCGCAGCCGGCCCTGCGCCCGCGCTCCCGGGGCCGTCGAAGCACGATCTCGCGGGGCCCGGCGGAGCCATGTCCGGACGGACATTGCTGAAAGGACATGCTCATAAAAACATGCCCTTTTGCACCTCTCACGAAGCGCCTGCGCGCGGAGCACGGGCGCCGGGTCGCGAAGCCGCGGGCGAGAGGCTCAGCCCGGGCGGACCGACACGCGCCGCGCCCCGTCCGGGGCGTCGGTCACCTCGAACTCGACCGCGAGGAAGCGGCGGACGATGCTCATGTTGGTCAGCGTGTGCTGGGTGAGCGAGTGCGACAGGAAGCTGCCGCTGCCGGCGAGGGCCAGCGGGATGAGCAGCTGGTCGGCGAGGTGGGGGCCGACGGGCGCGGCCGAGCCGAGGTGTTCGCCGAGCTCCTTGACCACGCGGGCGGCGACCTGTTCGGCGGAGATCCGCTTCTCGCCGAAGGCGGAGAACAGCTCGCTGCCGTGCTCGAACTCGACGGACAGCAGCAGCGCGTTGCCGGGGCCGGCGCTCTCGACCTCGATCGCGCGCAGCTCGGAGCGCTCCCAGCCGAGCAGGTTCTGCACCGCCCGCAGCTCGCGGTCGGCGATCGACTTCGGCAGGTTGGCGTAGATCGCCCGCGCCTGGCGGCGGACCACCTTGCCGCGCTCGTGCCAGTGCAGCGGCTTCAGCGGCTCGCCGCCGGTGACCTTGGCGGTGAAGCGGCCGCCGCCGGCCGGGTAGAAGCCGACGCGCTCGAGGTTGGCCTGCACCTGCGCGCCCATGCGGTGCAGCAGCGGCAGGAACACCTCGGCGATGAACTCGAAGGGCGGCGCCATCGGGTTGTGCGTCCCGCCCTCGAAGCTCAGCGTCGACGTGCCCGGCGCGTGCAAGAGCGGCCAGATCACCGTCTGCAGCACCAGCGTCACGCTGCCGGCGCTGCCGACCGAGAACGTGTACTCGCCGTGCTTGACCGGGCCTGGCTGAAAGACCAGCTCCTGCGAGCCCAGCGCGTCGCCCTGGACCTTGGCCGCGCCGACGCTGGTGGCCGCGCGCACGGCCGTGAGGTGCTGGCGCAGCAGCCCCGGCTTGTGCCGGCGGGCCCGCAGCTTGACCAGGTGGAAGGGTCGCCCCGTGATGAGCGACAGGGCCAGCGAGGTGCGGAGGATCTGGCCTCCGCCCTCGCCCTCCGAGCCGTCGATCACGATCGCGTCCTTCGGCGCTTGCATCCTCGCAGCTCTACCCCTTCACGCACACGACCTGGCGCAGCGTATGGACGACCTCGACCAGGTCGCGCTGCGCCTCCATCACCGCGTCGATGTCCTTGTAGGCCATCGGCGTCTCGTCGATCACGTCCTCGTCCTTGCGGCACTCGATGTTGGCCGTCGCCTCGCGGTGGTCGGCCAGCGTGAAGCGCTTGCGCGCCTCGGTCCGCGACATCGCCCGCCCCGCGCCGTGGCTGCACGAGTGGAAGCTCTCCGCGTTGCCCTTGCCGCGGACGATGTACGAGCGGGTCCCCATGCTGCCGGGGATGATCCCGAGGTCACCCTCGCGGGCGCGCACCGCCCCCTTGCGGGTCACGAACACGTCCTTGCCGTAGTGGTGCTCGCGCGCGACGTAGTTGTGGTGGCAGTTGACGGCCGTCGCGCCGAAGGTGAACGGGGGGATGCCCTTGCAGCCGGCGACCGCCTTGATCACCGCCTGCATCATCAGCTCGCGGTTGTGCCGCGCGAAGTCCTGGGCCCACTCGACCGCCTCGACGTAGTCGCCGAAGTACTGCGTCCCCTCGGACAGGTACGCCAGGTTCTGGTCGGGCAGGTTGACGAACCACCGCTTCATCTCCTCCTTGGCGAGGGCGATGAAGTGCGAGCCGATGCGGTTCCCGACCCCGCGCGAGCCCGAGTGCAGCATGAACCACACCCGGTCGCGCTCGTCGAGGCAGACCTCGATGAAGTGGTTGCCGGTCCCGAGCGTGCCGAGGTGCACCGCCGTGTTGCTCTTCTCGATCGCCTTGTGCTTGGCGACGATCGCGTCGAAGCGGCGCTCGAGCTGCTTCCACACCGCGGTCACCGGCGCCGGCGGGTCGTGCCACGCGCCCTTGTCCCGCCCGTGGTTGGTGGTGCGGCCGTGCGGCACGGCCTTCTCGATCGCCGCGCGGACCTCGGCCAAACTGTCCGGAAGGTCAGACGCGACGAGGCTGGTCTCGACCGCCATCATCCCGCAGCCGATGTCGACGCCGACGGCCGCCGGGATCACCGCGCCGACGGTCGGGACCACGCTGCCGACGGTCGCGCCGATGCCGAGGTGGACATCCGGCATCGCGGCCACCCAGCGGTGGATGAACGGCATCTGCGCGATCCGCTCGAGCTGCTCGATCGCGTCCTGCTCGACCTGCACCCCGCGGGTCCAGCGCTTGATCGGGACCCCGCCCTTGGGTTGGTGGACCTCGTAGTTTTGCGCGTCACGGTTGGACATCGGCGTTCTCCTGAAGCCCGGTATCGCAGAGAACGTGCCTCACGGCCGTGACTCAGGGATTAACGAGTAAGTTTCAAGATCTTACCGAAGGCCGCCCGGGATTGGCCAGCACAATTTTCTATCCACACCTATAACTTTTGATAGATTCGGAGCGATATGCGCAAGCCCACGGTCGTCCTGGGCATCCTCGGCTCCCAGATGGACATCGGCGGACGCAACCGCTGGGACCGCTGGCGGCCCACCGTCGACCTTTGCCGCCACGACGACCTCATCGTCGACCGGCTCGAGCTCATCCACGGCAGCAGCCACACCGAGCTGGCCGAGGCCGTCACCGTCGACATCGCCCAGGTCTCGCCGGAGACCCGCGTGCGCCTGCACCGCCTCGATTTCGCCGATCCATGGGCCTTCGAGGTCGTCTACGCCGGTCTCCTCGACTTCGTGCGGGCCTACCCGTTCCGCCCCGACGACGAGGACTACCTGGTGCACATCACCACCGGCACGCACGTGCAGCAGATCTGCCTGTTCCTGCTGACCGAGTCGCGCTACCTGCCGGGGCGGCTGCTGCAGACGATCCCGCCGGCGCGCCGCGACCAGGGCGACCCAGGCGCCTACGCGCTGATCGACCTCGACCTGGCCCGCTACGCCCCGATCGCCGCCCGCTTCGCCGAAGACGCCCGCGCCGGCGAGTCCTTCCTCAAGGCGGGGATCGCCACCCGCAACGCCGCCTTCAACGACCTGATCGCCCAGATCGAGCAAGTCGCCGGGGTGACGCGCGCGCCGATCTTGCTGACCGGCCCGACCGGCGCCGGCAAGACCCGACTCGCGCGCAAGATCTTCGAGCTCAAGCAGAACCGCCACCAGATCCGCGGCGGCTTCGTCGAGCTCAACTGCGCCACCCTCCGCGGCGACGCGGCGATGTCGGCGCTGTTCGGCCACGTCCGCGGCGCGTTCACCGGCGCCGTCCGCGACCGCTCCGGCGTGCTCAAGATGGCCGACGGCGGCCTCCTCTTCCTCGACGAGATCGGCGAGCTCGGCGTCGACGAGCAGGCGATGCTGCTGCGCGCGCTCGAGGACCGCGTGTTCCTCCCGGTCGGCAGCGACCGCGAGGTCCGCAGCGAGTTCCAGCTGGTCGCCGGCACCAACCGCGACCTGCGCTCCGACGTCGCCACCGGCCGCTTCCGCGAAGACCTGCTCGCGCGCATCGACCTGTGGTCGTTCCGCCTGCCGCCGCTGCGCGAGCGTCGCGAAGACGTCGAGCCCAACCTCGACTACGAGCTCGAGCGCTGGTCTCAGAGACATGGCCGAAAGGCCAGCTTCTACGGTCAGGCGCGCACGGCCTTCCTGAAGTTCGCCACCGCCGCCGACGCGGTGTGGTCGGGCAACTTCCGCGACCTCGCGGCCGCCGTCGAGCGCATGGCGACCCTCGCCCCCGGCGGCCGGATCTCCGTGCGCGAGGTCGAGGCGGAGATCGCCCGCCTGCGCGCCGCCTGGTCGGGCATCGCCCCGCACGCCGGCGAGGACCTGCTGACGCGCCTGCTCGGCCGGGAAAAACTCGCCGAGGTCGACCCCTTCGACCTCGTCCAGCTGGCCGAGGTCGTGCGCGTGTGCGCGGCCGCCCGCAGCCTGTCCGACGCCGGCCGCACGCTGTTCGCCGCGTCGCGCCTGCGCAAGCGCTCGAGCAACGACGCCGACCGCCTGCGCAAGTACCTGCAGCGCTTCGACCTCGAGTGGGCCGACATCCACCCCGAGGACGCCTGATCGCGTGTCCGAAGACGCGGGGCCTGAAGAACTCGAGTGGGCGGACGAGGGGGCGGCGCGGCGGGTCCCACCGCGCCGCCCCCTCGTCCGCCCTGCGGAGATCGTCGCCAGCCCCGCTTGTCGCCATGCGTATCGTCCGAGATCCGCCCCGCGACGAGCTCGACCGCGCGCGTGGGCGCCCGGTGTAAGCGGCCCCGGCTCGCCGCGTTCTGGTCGCGCACCTGGACGAACGCCATGCCCCGCACCAACCTCGTCGCCTCGCTCCTCCTCGCCTCCGTCGCCGCTCTCGCTGCCTGTCACAAGTCGTCCGACGGGGCCCATTTGAGCGCCCCCGAGTCGGCCGGTTATGCCCCTGCGGGCCAGCAGTACCGCATCAGCGCCACCCCGACGAACGCAGACGCGGCCGGCCCGATCGCTCCCGGCGGCGGCGAGGCCAGCGTGGGCGGGGCGCTGGCCGAGCGCGAGCGCCAGCAGTCGCGCGGGCTCGGCACCGCCTACGGCGAGCAGCGCTCGAGCTCCGTGCGCGGCACCCGGTTCGAGCGCGCCGACGCCTACAACCCGGACCTGGTGCTCAGCCTGCGCTACAACGACGCCGAGGGCGTCAGCCAGATCTCCCACCACAAGACCGGCTCGCCGTACCTCCAATCGGCGATCCAGCAGAGCAACCCGGTCACCGTCACGCTGCGCGACGAGTACGGCGCGCCGCTGTCGGCCGCGCAGGTCGGCGGCGATGTCTACGCGATCGGAGAGATCGGCGCGCGTTACACGATCGGCGTCGAGAATCACAGCCCGCAGCGGCTCGAGGTCGTCGCCTCGGTCGACGGCCTCGACGTCCTCGACGGCGGCGAGGCCGACTTCCACAAGCGCGGCTACGTCGTCGCCCCGTACACCAGCTTCGCCATCGAGGGCTGGCGGACCTCCGACGACACCGTCGCCGCCTTCCGCTTCAGCGACACCGACGCCGGCTACGCCGCGCAGATGGGCAAGCCGCGCAACATCGGCGTCATCGGCGTCGCCTTCTTCCGCGAGGCCGGCCACGCCCACGACGACATCTTCCGCCGCGACACCGCCGACCCGTTCCCCAACCGCTACGCCCCGCCCCCGCCGGCCTACCGCGGCTACTGAGACCGCTCGTCGTGCGACATCGACCCGCCGCCGCGAGGCGCTGTGACAGCGACGTGCGAGCGGAAGACTCCTGACAAGAAGCAGCGCCGGCCGGTTCACTGAACCGGCCGGCGCTCTTTCTTTTCGTTCTACTCCGTCGTCAGCACCACGCCGGCGCCGACGGTCTTGCCGCCCTCGCGGATGGCGAACTTCATGCCCGGTTCGAAGGCGACCGGCTTGCCGAGCTTGAAGCGGACCGTCGCGCGGTCGCCCGGGGTCACCGAGCCGAGCGCGCCGACGTCGAGGATCGCCGTCGAGTCGCAGGCGCCGAAGAAGAACTGCGGCGAGTAGCCGGTGCCGAAGCCGGTGCGGCGGCCGCCCTCCTTCTCGGTGAGCGTGAAGATCTCCGCCGTGCCGGCGAGCCGCGGTTGCATCGAGTCGGGGGCGATCACCACCTGGCCGCGCTCGACCTGGTCGCGGTCGACCCCGCGCAGCAGCATGCCGACGTTGAGCCCCGCGCGGGCCTCCGGGATGTTCTTGTGGAACATCTGGATCCCCGTGACGACCGCCTCCAGCGGGCGGCCGTCGACGCGCCCGACCACCTGGATCGGCGTCCCGGTGGCCAGGGTCCCGCGCTCGACCCGGCCCGTCACCACCGTGCCGCGGCCGGCGATCGTGTGCACCCCCTCGATCGGCATGAGGAACGGCCCGTTCACGTCGCGCTCGGGCACGCTCATGCGGTCGAGCTCGGCGAGCAGCGCGAGGATCGATCGCTCGTCCTCGCCCCGCAGCGCCTGCAGGGCCGACCCGCGCACGAACGGGATGCCGTGGAAGCCCTGCCGCTCGAGCATCTCGCCGACCTCGAGCTCGACCAGCTCGAGCATCTCGGGGTCCGCGACGTCGACCTTGTTGAGGAACACGACCATCTGCCGCACGCCGACCTGGCGGGCCAGGAGGATGTGCTCGCGCGTCTGCGGCTGCGGCCCCTGGCTGGCGTCGACCAGCAGGATCGCCGCGTCCATCTGCGACGCGCCCGTGATCATGTTCTTCACGTAGTCGGCGTGCCCCGGGCAGTCGATGTGCGCGTAGTGGCGCTCGGCGCTCTCGTACTCGACGTGGGCCGCGTTGATGGTGATCCCGCGCTCGCGCTCCTCGGGGGCGTTGTCGATGTCCTCGAAGGCGCGGGCCTTCGAGCCGAAGCGCGCCGCGCAGACCCGGGTCAGGGCCGCGGTGAGGGTGGTCTTGCCGTGATCGACGTGGCCGATCGTGCCGCAGTTCAGGTGGGGCTTGATGTTCATGACATGCTCACATGTTCTCCTGGTCCTCCCAGGTCTACGCAATGGAGCGCCTCGGGGAATTGACCCGAGTCGCGCGGAGGGAAATCGATCACATGTCCTCTCGGACATACGACCGAGAAGACACGGCCGGCGCGAGGCGACGACGAATCGGCCGAATCGCGCGCGCGATTCGGCGATCGGCGAATGCTGCGAGTCGGCGCTGACGCGCCGGACGTCGCGGCGAGCGCCGTCGTCACCTCACGGAGGTGCCCGCACGCGGGCGCCTGCCGGATTCTTCAGTTTATTGGGTCCTGCAGCTCGCCCGGAGCCGCTGTGTCAGAGACACAACAACGCCAGGAGCTGCGGCTGCAAGAGCGCGAGCTGCGACTGAGCGATGTTGTTGGCTCCGAACATGACGGACGACGAGATAGCAGGACCTCGCCGCGCCGTCAAGCGCTGCTGGCACGATTCATGTCCCGCGCCGGCGACTCCGCGGAATCGCGCGACGGCTGCCTCTATCGATTCGGAGCGCGCCGAATCAGAAGTTGATGCCGCCGCCGAACATCACGCCGGAGAACGTCGGGGCCGCGCCGAAGTTGAAGCCGCGCTTTCGCAGCTTGGCCATCGTCGGCGTCTCGCGGTGGACGAACATCAACGTGGTGAACGCGATCGTCGAGGCGAGGGCGATGCCGCCGACCACCAGCAGGCCGGTGGTCGCCTTGGCCATCTGCTCGCCGCGGGTGCACTGGTTGGCGACCGCGGCGTTGGTGACGCCGTTGCCGAGCGGCGCGCGGGCGTTGGCACAGATGTCCTCGCCCTCGCCGTAGCGCACGTTGTCGTCGGGGTTGTCGTTCTGCGTGTACGAGTCCTGGGCCAGCTGCAGCATCTTCTTGAAGACCGGCCCGTTCGGCTTGCGCCACGCCATGAACAGCCCGAGCGACGCGCCGAACGCCAGCACGGCGACGCTGGCCGAGGCCGCGAGGCCGGCCTTCTTCCACGTCGGCTGCTCCTTGTAGCGGCCCCACACCAGCTTCGACCTGTCCGGCTGCGGCTCCGGCTCCGTCTGCTCCGGCTCGGCGACCGGGCCGCTCGGCGCCGCGGCCTTCTCGGCCCCGAGCACGCGCCCGACCAGGTCCTTCGCGGTCGCCTGCACCTGCCCGGCCTCGAGCGCCGACGCCGGGTACTCCGCGGTCACCGCCTCCTTCACGTTGGCGCCGGCCACGTCGAGCAGGTTGAGCTGGACCACGAACCCGCCGCCGCTCTTCGACAGCGTCCCGTAGACCATGTTGTCGACCCCGAGCGTGCGCCCGCCGTCGGCCAGGCACTTCGGCGACGGCGGCTCGTCGCAGCCCATCGTCATCTTCAGCTCCGACAGCGACATGTCGCGCCCGCCGCCGACCCCGCGGGCCGCGAACTCCGTCTGCAACGCCTTCGTCAGGGCCGCCGCCTTGGCGGCGTCGTCGCCCTCGAGCGTCAGCACCGACCCCTTGCCGGACACCGGCGCGGCGGCCGCGGTCGCGGGCAGGCTGAGCGACAGGGCCAGCGCCAGGGAGAGTGCGGCCTGGGACGGAGACAGTCGGCGCGGACGAGGCGACATCGGGGCCCAAACGTCGCACGGGACGCGCCGCCAGGGAAGAGGCCCGCGTCATCAGGCCCCCCGCGGACGGCTGCTCTCGCCCCGGTGTGCACGATTTTTCCCGCCGGCCCCGGCCTTACGGATCGCGGTTGCCGGTTTTGCCGGACGCGCCGACGCGGCATCATCGCCGCGCGTGCCCCCCGGGCTCCCCCCACCACCCGCTCCCCCACTGCGCCTGCGCCACAGCCTCGCCGCGCGGATCACCGCCCTCGTGGTCCTCGTCGTGATCACCAGCGCTGTCGCCTCGCTGCTCATCATTCGCGAGCTGCGCGCCCTCAAGGTCAGCTTCGACCTGCTCACGATCATCTACGTCAAGTTCAACCAGGACCTCACCACGGCCTATCGCCAGTCGGTCCGGATCAGCACCCACGCCCGCGAGCGGCCCAGCAGCGAGGCCCAGCGCATGAGCCCCGGCACCGAGGCCACCCTCGCCGAGGCGCTCGAGATGCGCGCCGAGCAGGTCCAGCAGGCCCGCTCGGTGCTCGACAGCGCGATCGCCCACCCCGAGCGGATCGGCGGCGAGGAGGCCGTCCGCACCCTCCGCGATTTCCGCGAGGTCCTGAGCCGCCTGGAGGACCTCGCCGCCGCGGCCGCCAACCAGAACCCGGCCGAGGCGCTGGCGGACGTGCGCACCCAGAACGAGATCAGCGAGCTGTTCCGCCGCCTCGACGACCAGGTCTCGCGCGCGATCATCGACCTGCAGAGCCAGGTCACCGAGCGCGAGCGCGAAACCGAGCGGACCATCGCCCTGCTGACCGCCGCCACCGCGGTCATGGCCCTGCTCGCGGCCCTCGGCGTGATCTGGACCCTGCGGCCGCTGCGGCGGCTGGCGACCAGCGTGCGACAGCTCGGCGAGGGCGACTGGGCCCAGCGGGTCGCGGCCCCCGGCGCCCTGCGCGGCGACGAGGTCGGCCGGCTCGCGCTCGAGTTCAACCACATGGCCGAGGCGCTGCAGGAGCGCGAGCGCCGGCTGATCCGCGGCGAGCGCCTCGCCGCCGTGGGCCAGCTCGCGGCCCAGGTGACGCACGAGATCCGCAACCCGCTGTCGAGCGTGGCCCTCAACGTCGAGCTGCTCGACGACGAGATCGCCTCCGCGAGCCCCGAGGCGCAACAACTCCTGCGCAAGATCACCGCGGAGATCGATCGCCTCACCGCGATCACCGAGGACTACCTCGGGCTGGCCCGCCGCAAGCCGCCGGAGCGCGTGCCGACCGACCTCGCGGCCGAGCTCCACAGCTTGCTCGACTTCATGGGCGAGGAGCTCGCCGGCGCCGGCATCGAGGTCGAGGTCGACGTCCCCGGGCCCGCGTGGGTGCTGGGCGACGCCGGGCAGCTGCGCCAGGCCTTCATGAACCTGCTGCGCAACGCCCGGGAGGCGCTGCTCGGCCGCGCCGGGGCCGCCGACGACGTCGGCGACCTCGGCGATCTCGCCTCGGACCTCGCGCGGACCCCGAGGATCGCCGTGCGTCTGCGCCAGGGCGCGGGCGTCGTGCGCGTCACCATCGAGGACAACGGCCCCGGCCTGCCGGTCGCCGACGTCGACAAGGTGTTCGAGGCCTTCTTCACCGCCAAGCCGCAGGGCACCGGGCTCGGGCTCTCGATCGTCCAGCAGCTGGTGCAGGACCACGAGGGCAGCGTCCGCGTCGCCGCGACCGGGCCCGCGGGCACCGCCTTCGAGGTCCAGATCCCGGCTTGCGCTCCTCCGGCCCCCTCCGTATCCTCGGCGGGCGTACCCGTCTAGGACCGCACTCCGCCCATGCCCATCCGCTCGCTCGTCGCCTCCGCCCTGTTCGCCGTGGTCGCCTCGCTCGGCTGCAACTTCATCATGAACCCCGACGGCGACGGCATCTTCCGCTGCGACAACGCCGACGACTGCGACGTCCCGCTGGCCGACGCGCTCGCCGACAACCGCACGCAGTCGCGCTGCGCCGCGGGCGGCGGCGGCGGCGGCGGCTTCACCCAGAGCCAGGACAACAAGGTCTGCAGCATCGTCGACCTCGAGAGCGTCTCGTGCAACCCGAGCGTCTTCACGAGCGACGAGAGCACCGAGGTCTCCAAGACCTACGCCGAGGCGGTCAAGCAGAACGGCGCCTACAGCGCGTGCCTCGCCGAGAACTACGGCACGGCCGGCTGCCCGCCGAACGCCGGCGCCTGCGACTCGGGCCTCGAGGTCCGCACCTACAGGGCGCTGAGCGGCGACGCCGACAACCCTGAGCAGAGCGAGTTCAAGGTGTGCGCGCCCAAGGGCGTCGACGCCGTCGCGCCCAACAGCGCGATCCGCCAGTTCGACGTGCTCGACCAGCACTGCCGCTCGTACTTCTGCGACGACTCGTTCGTGTGCAACCGCGGCAGCGGCAGCAGCAGCGGCTGGCGCTGCGTCCGTTGTGACCCCGACAAGCCCTACGGCAACGGCGGCTGCGGCACCATGTTCCTGCAGGGCGCCCCGTCCACCGTCTACACCGACGATCTCGGCGGCGACGCCTGCCTGGCCAAGGCCGACTTCGACAAGACCAGCTTCGGCCCCGTCGTCCAGGCCCCGGCCCCGAGCCCGTGAGCCCGTCCGGCGGCGCCGGTCCTCGACCCGCCGGCCGACCTCGGTCGTGGGGCCCACCAGCCCCTTCGGACATGTCCCCTCGACCAGCCGACGCGCCCCGCCCATTCGCGGAGCTTCCCGGCCCCGGGGCGCTGCGATAGACTCCCGCGCCGATGGCAGCCACCGCCGGCGCGTTTGAACATGTCCCTTCGGCCAGCCCGGGCCTGCTGCAGCTGCTCCGCGGCGCCGAGGTGTTCGCGCCCGCCCCGCTCGGCACCTGCGACGTCCTGCTCGCGGCCGGCAAGATCGCCGCCATCGCCCGCCAGCTGCCGGCCTTGCCGCCCGAGCTGGCCGGCGAGGAGCACGACCTCCGCGGCCGGCGGCTCGTCCCGGGGCTCATCGACGCCCACGTCCATCTGATCGGCGGCGGCGGCGAGGCCGGCCCGAGCACCCGGGTCCCGCCGGTCGGCCTGTCGCAGCTGTCGCGCGCCGGCATCACCACCGTCGTCGGCGTCCTCGGCACCGACGGCACCACCCGCACCGTCGCCGACCTCGTCGCGCGCACCCTCGGCCTGCGCGACGAGGGCCTGTCCGCCTACTGTTACACCGGCAGCTACGAGCTCCCGGTCCCCACCCTCACCGGCAGCGTGCGCCGCGACCTCGTCTACATCGACCCGATCATCGGCGTCGGCGAGCTCGCCCTGAGCGACCACCGCTCCTCGCAGCCCACCCTCGACGAGCTGCTGCGCGTCGCCGCCGACGCCCACGTCGGCGGCATGATGGCGAACAAGGCCGGCATCGTGCATTTGCACATGGGCGACGGCCTGCGCGGGCTCGACCTCGTGCGGCGGGCCCTCGACACCAGCGAGCTGCCGCCGCGGGTCTTCCACCCGACCCACGTCAACCGCAACCGGCGGCTGTTCGCCGAGGCCGGCGAGCTGGTGGCGCGCGGCTGCAGCGTCGACGTCACCGCCTTCCCGCCCGAGGATGACCCCGGGGACAGCCTCTACGCCGCCGACGCGATCGACCGCTGGATCGCGCAGGGCTTGCCGGTAAGCCGGCTCACATGCAGCTCAGACGGGGCCGGCTGCATGCCCGTCTTCGACGCGCACGGTCACATCTGCGCCATGGACGTCGGGCGGCCGACCACCCTCAGCGACACCCTGACCGAGCTCTTGGCCCGCGGCCACGACCTCGCCGTCGTCCTCCCGATCTTCACCAGCAACGTGGCCGGGCTGCTGCGACTTTCGCACAAGGGCAGGCTCACGCCGGGGGCCGACGCGGACCTCGTCGTCCTCGACGACCACGGTCACATCGCCGGCGTGATCGCCCGCGGACGATGGCTGATCCGGGGCGGGCAAACAGTGGTATGCGGGCCCTTCGAGAGGTCTGCCACGTGAGCCCAGCACGTATCGAAGAGCACCACAGCCGCGGGTGGATCGTCCCCGTCGGCGGCGCCGAGGAGAAGGAGCAGGACCCGGTCATCCTCCGTCGCTTCGTCGAGGTCAGCGGCGGAGCGGGCGCCCGCATCATCGTCATTCCCACCGCCTCGCGGCTCGCCGACACCGGCGCGCGCTACGAGAAGATCTTCCGCCAGCTCGGCGCCTACAGCGCTCGCGCCTTGCCGTTCGAGACCCGCGCCGACGCCGAGCGCGACGACTGGCTCGGCGCCCTCGACCAGGCCACCGGCGTCTTCTTCACCGGCGGCAATCAGCTGCAGCTCAGCACGATCCTCGGCGGCACGCCGGTGGCCAAGTCCATTCGTCGGCTCAACGCTCGCGGCGTCACCGTCGGCGGCACGTCCGCCGGCGCCGCGATCCTCTCGGAGCACATGATCGCCTTCGGCCAGGGGGGAGCGACCCCCAAGGCTGGCCTCGCCTCGCTCGCGCCGGGCTTCGGTCTGACCAATCGCGTCGTCATCGACCAGCACTTCCGCCAGCGCGACCGTCTGGGCAGACTGCTGTCGGTCCTCGCGTTCAACCCCTTCGCCGTCGGCATCGGCCTCGACGAAGACACCGCCGCCTTCCTCGGCCCCGACGACGTGATGCACGTCGACGGCGCCGGCGCCATCACCCTGGTCGACGTCGCCGGCCTGGAGCACTCGTCGATGGCCTTCGCAAAACCCGGCCAGCCGATCTGTCTGACCGGCATCAAGCTGCATATCCTCACCAAGGGCGCCCGCTATAACTTCGTCACCCGCGAGGCCGTCCCGCCGCTGCCGCCGCCCGACGACGACGACTGACCGGCGGCCCCACCGACCCGTCGCCCCCCGGCGTTCATCCACCTGACCCAAGGGACATCATGCAGATCCTCGAGCGTCGCGTCTACCGCGGTCCCAACCTCTACGCCCACTTCCCGGTCATCCGGATGAACATCGACCTCGGCGAGCTCGAGCAGTGGCCGAGCGCGACGATCCCCGGCTTCGTCGACGGCCTGCTCGCGGCGCTGCCGAGCCTGCAGCAGCACACCTGCTCGTACGGCGACGCCGGCGGGTTCGTCCGCCGCCTGCGCGAGGACAGCGGCACCTGGCTCGGGCACGTGCTCGAGCACGTCGCCATCGAGATTCAGGTGCTGACGGGCGCCAAGGTCAGCTTCGGCAAGACGCGCAGCACCGGCGCGACCGGCCAGTACTACGTCGTCTACGAGTACGAGGAGGAGCGCGTCGGCGAGGCCGCCAGCGACCTCGCGCTCGACCTCCTGCACTCGCTCTTGCCCGACGGCTTCGAGGGTCGCAAGGGCGTGCCCGAGGGCTTCGACTTCAAGTCGCGGCTCGAGGACCTGATCGCGTTCGCGCAGAAGCGCCAGTTCGGGCCCTCGACCGCCTCGTTGGTCCGAGCGGCCGAGCGGCGCGACATCCCGTGGATCCGCCTCAACGACCAATCGCTGGTGCAGTTCGGCCACGGTCGGTTCCAGAAGCGCATCCGCGCCACCGTCACCTCCGAGACGCGGCACATCGCCGTCGAGATCGCCAGCGACAAGGAGGAGACCAACAAGATCCTCGGCGACCTCGGCCTGCCGGTCCCGCGGCAGCACCTCGTGCGCACCGCCGACCGCGCGGTCGCGGCCGCGAGCCGGCTCGGCTTCCCCGTCGTCGTCAAGCCGCTCGACGCCAACCACGGCCGCGGCGTCTCGATCGACCTGCAGAGCGAGGTCGCCGTGCGGGCCGCCTTCGACAAGGCGCAGGAGCACAGCAACAGCGTCATCGTCGAGACCTACATCCCCGGCTTCGACCACCGCATGCTCGTCGTCGCCGGCGAGCTGATCGCCGTCGCCAAGCGCGTGCCCGGCCACGTCGTCGGCGACGGCGAGCGGACCATCGCCCAGCTCGTCGAGCTGGTGAACAACGACCCGCGGCGCGGCATCGGCCACGAGAAGGTGCTGACCCGCATCGAGCTCGACTACCAGGCGCGGCGCCTGCTCGAGCTCAAGGGCTACAGCGCCGACACCGTCCCCGCCGCCGGCGAGGAGGTGTACCTGCGCAGCACCGGCAACCTCAGCACCGGCGGCACCGCGATCGACCTGACCGACGTGTGCCACCACGACAACCGCGAGATGGCGGTGCGGGCGGCCAAGGCGATCGGCCTCGACATCTGCGGCATCGACTTCATCACCCCGGACATCACCCGCAGCTACCGCGAGGTCGGCGGCGGGATCTGCGAGGTCAACGCGGCCCCCGGCTTCCGCATGCACGTCGCGCCGACCGAGGGCACCCCGCGCGACGTCGCCGGCCCGGTCATGGACATGCTCTTTCCGCCAGGTACGCCGAGCCGGATCCCGATCGCGGCCGTCACCGGCACCAACGGCAAGACCACCGTCTGCCGCATGATCGCCCACATCCACAAGATGTCCGGCGCCACCGTCGGCCTGTGCACCACCGACGGCGTCTACATCGACGGCGAGCGGACCGTCGTCGGCGACATGACCGGCCCGGTCGCCGCGCAGATGGTCCTGCGCGATCCGCTGGTCGACCTCGCCGTCCTCGAGACGGCGCGCGGCGGCCTGCTGCGCGCCGGCATGGGCTACCGCGCCTGCAACGTCGGCGCCGTCCTCAACGTCACCGCCGATCATCTGGGCCTCGGCGGCATCGACAACCTCGACCAGCTGGCCGAGCTCAAGCGGATCGTCGTCGAGGTCGCGCGCGACTGCGCCGTCCTCAACGCCGACGACGAGCACTGCCTGCGCATGGCCGACTACACCCAGGCCACGCGGATCGGCTACGTCACCACGAGCCCCAAGCACGACCTCGTGCGCCGGCACATCCGCGCCGGCGGCCTCGCGGTCGTGCTCGAGGAGGGCATCAACGGCGACATGATCACCGTCTACGACCGCGGCTCGCACATCCCGCTGCTGTGGACGCATTTGATCCCCGCCACCCTCGAGGGCAAGGCGCTGCACAACGTGCAGAACGCGATGTTCGCCACCTGCGTCGCCTACGCCATGGGCGTCAAGCTCGAGAACATCCGCCAGGGCCTGCGCACCTTCGACAGCACCTACTTCCAGGCGCCCGGCCGGCTCAACGTCTACGAGGAGCTGCCCTTCAAGGTCATCCTCGACTACGGCCACAACCCGGCCGCGGTGCGGGCCATGGCGAGCCTGGTGTCGCGGCTCGACGTCAAGGGCAAGCGGGTCTGCGTGCTGGCGGCCCCCGGCGACCGACGCGACGCCGACATCGCCGAGATCGCCCGCCACGCCGCGCCGGCGTTCGACCAGTTCATCATCCGCCAGGACGACGGCCTGCGCGGGCGCGCCTCCGGCGAGGTCGCCGACCTGCTGCGCGCCGGCCTGTTGCAGAGCGGCGTCGGCGAGGAGCGGATCCAGATCATCCTCGACGAGCAGCGCTCGATCGACAGCGCGCTGGCGGCCTGCGACCAGGGCGACCTGCTGCTGATCTTCGGCGACAACATCTCGCGCTGCTGGAAGCAGATCGTCCGCTTCCGCGAGGATCGGTTCGCCCCGGCCAACCGGGCCGCCGCCACCTCGAGCGTCGGACAGCTCGCCGTCGGCCTGCCGAGCAACCCGACCGGGCACCTCGCCGGTCAGCCCGCCGGCCTCACCGGCCCGGTCAACGACGACCGCCCGCTCGAGGCTCGCGCCCCCGCCGCCGGCGTCGTCGAGGACGCCCGCGGCGTCCGCCTCGCCCGCGACGCCGGGCACGAGGACTGACCTGACCGGAGGGACAGCCGCATGCGCCTCCTCGACGCCCGCCGGCTGACCGGGGTCAACCTCGACCTCGACGGCCCCGGCGCGATCGCCGAGGTCGAGTTCGAGGCCGGCGACGACGTCGAGCAGGCGATCGACACCTGGGGTCTGTCCGTCACCCTCGCCACCCGCCTGCTCGGCTGGCTGACGCCGCCCGTCGTCCGCCGGTGGACCGCTCCGGGCGCCGCGACCCCGCGCGGCGCCAGCCTCACCTTCGCGGCCCCCGCCGACGCCCTCTACGTCGCCGTCGACATCACGGAGTGGGCCGTCGACAGCGCGATCCGCCAGCTCCGCGGCGAGCCGCTGCGCAACGTGTACGAGCTCCTGCCCGAGTGGGAGGCCGCCCGCGAGCGCGAGCGCGTGGCCACCCTGCCGGCCCTGCAGGCCGCCGCCGAGCAGCGCGGCGTCCCGCTGCTGCTCGACGACGAGACCGTCTCGCTCGGCGCCGGCGCCGGCTCGCGCGCCTGGCCGCGCTCGGCCGCGCCGGCCCCCGCGGATGTCCCGTGGGACAGCCTGCGATCGATCCCCGTCGCCCTCATCACCGGCACCAACGGCAAGACCACCACCGCGCGGCTCCTGGCCCGGATCGCCCGCACCGCCGGACATGTCCCCGGGAACACCTCGACCGACGGCCTCGCCGTCGCCGAGCAGGTGGTCGAGACCGGCGACTGGACCGGCCCCGGCGCCGCGCGGATCGTCCTCCGCGACCCCCGGGTCACCCTCGCCGTGCTCGAGGTCGCCCGCGGCGGGATCCTCCGCCGCGGCCTCGCCGTCGACCGCTGCGACGCCGCCTGCATCACCAACGTCAGCGCCGACCACCTCGGCGAGCACGGCATCGACGACCTCGCCGGCATGGCCCGCGTCAAGGCCGTGGTCACCCGCGTCGTCGCCCCCCACGGCCGGATCGTCCTCGGCGCCGACGCCCCGGCCGCCGTGTCGCCTGCCGCTTCGGGCATGTCCTCGAAGACATTGCCACTGGAGCATGCCCTGTCGGGCATGTCCTCCGAGACACAGCCCGCCCCCGACATCGCACCTGCCGTTTCGGACAGCCCGCCCGCCGGGGCCTCCGCGCTGCTCGACCTGCCCGCCGCCGAGTTCCCGGCGCCGGTCGTGTGGTTCTCGCGCGACGCGGCGCACCCGCAGCTGCTGCGGCACCGCGCGGCCGGCGGCGAGGTGTGGTTCGTCTCGGCCGCCGGCGCCTTGACCCGCGGCCGCGGCGCCGAGCCGGACGTGCCGATCGTCCCGATCGCCGAGCTGCCGTTCTGCTTCGGCGGCGCCGCCACGCACAACGTCGCCAACGCCCTCGCCGCGGCGGCGCTGGCGAGCGCGCTCGGTCTGTCGGATGAGGCCATCGCCGCCGGCCTGCGCAGCTTCGTCGACAACCCCGGCCGTGCGCAGCTGGTCGAGCTCGAGCACGCCAGGCTGTTCCTCGACTTCGCCCACAACCCCGCGGGCATCGCCGGGCTCGCGCCGCTGCTGGCGCAGATCCGCGCCGGCGCGCGGCTCCTCGTCAGCCTGGGCATCGCCGGCGACCGGCGCGACGACGACATCCGCGACATCGCGCGCGCCGTCGCCTCGCTCGGGCCGGACCTGGTGCTGACCCGCGACCTCGAGCACTACCTGCGCGGCCGGGCTCCGGGCGAGGTCCCGGCGCTGCTCGAGGAGAGCTTCGCGGGGCTCGGGATCGCGTGCGAGCGGGTCGACGGCGAGGTCGCGGCGATCCGTCGCGGCCTGGCGTGGGCGCGGCCCGGCGACGTGGTCGCCATCCTCGTCCACGTCGACCGCGACGAGGTCTGGGCCGAGCTGCGCGCCCGCGGCGTGACGGACGAGGCCGGTCTGCGTCGATCCGGGCGCCCCGGATCGACGTAGAGGCGTGACGGCAGAGGCGTGACGGCCTCGCCCGCTCGCCATGCTTGACGCGCACGCATACGCCCGAGCATATAGTCCAGCACGCGTGTCACGGCTGGGCCCCAGCTCGCCCTCCGGTCCTTCGGGCCCGCGGACCGAGCGCAGCGACGTCGAGCTCCTCGCCGCCATGACGTGCGGCGACAGCGAGGCCCTCGGCGACCTGCACGACCGCTACGTCGGCCTCCTGCTGGCGACGGCGATCCGGATCCTCGGCCACCGCCGCGAGGCCGAAGACCTCGTGCACGACGTGCTCATGGAGGTCTGGCAGAAGTGCGCCGACTACGACCCCGAGCGGGGCAGCGTGCGCACGTGGCTGCTCGTCCGGCTGCGCAGCCGGGCCCTCGACCGCTGTCGTCGCGCCGGCCGCTTCCGCGTCGAGACCCTCGAGGAGCGCGACCTCGACGACCTCGGCCCGGCCGGCGGCGACGAGCCGGGCCAGCGCCTCGACCACGCTCGCGTGCGCCGCGCACTGCAGGAGTTGCCGCCGGCGCAGCGACAGGTGCTGGAGCTGGCCTACTTCGACGGCCTGTCGGCCACCGAGATCGCCGAGCGGCTCGCCGTTCCGGTCGGCACCGTCAAGTCGCGGACCGCCGCCGGCCTCGCCAAGCTGCGCGCCGCGCTTCATGCTGAGGAGAAGGGGGACCGATGACCGGCCGCGACCGCGATGACCGCCCGGACCTCCCGGAGGACGACCTGAAGGACATGCCCCTTTGGGCAGGCGAGGACGACGAGCCCGCCGCCGCCGTCGCCGAGGCGTTCACCGCCCTCTCGCTGGCCCTGCCGCCGGCCTCCCCGCGGTCCGACGCGCGCGCCCGCCTGCTGGCCGCCGTGGCCGCGCCCGAGGCCCGCTTCGCCCCCTTCGTCGCCCGCCTGGCCCGCCTCGTCGACGTCGCCCACGAGCGCGCCCGCGAGCTGCTGGCCAGCCTGGCCCGCGCCGACGTGTGGCAGACCGTGCTGCCGGACGTCGAGCTGGTGCACCTCAGCGGCGGCCCTGCGACGGCCGGCGCCGACGTCGGCTTCGTCCGGATCGCCGCCGGCGCCACCTTCCCGCACCACCGCCACCTCGGCGACGAGCGCTGCCTCATCCTCCAGGGCGGCTTCGTCGAGGACGACGGCACCGTCACCCGCGCCGGCGCCAGCACCTACCGCCCCGCCGGCACCGCCCACACCCTCACCGCCCTGCCCGGCGAGGACCTCGTCTACGCGGTGGTCGTCTTCGGCGTCGAGTTCCCCGGCCTGCCTCCGCGGCCATGAGCGGCGACCTATTGTGACATCTCAAGGCGAATGCGACCCGCGTCTAATCGCGCTCGAAATCGAGGTCAAAGGTACTCGAACCACGTTTTACGGTCACCGTGATCGCATCGGCATCCGCGATCTCCAACGCGATCGCAGCAAATTCTGACTCGTTGGTAAACGGCAACCCCTCCACCGCGATAATCACATCATCCTCCATGAATCCGAGCGCTGCCGCGAGACCGGTCGGAGCGATGTCATCGAAATACATCCCGACAACTCCGCTCGACTCGACTTTCGGATAAAGCCTCGCCGAGTCGCAGAACAACAGCGTCGGCTCCGCCCCCAGGATATCGATGAGGTCCTGGGACACGATGCAAGTTCCACCGCTACACGAAATCCAGTTCCGCAGATCGAGCACCTCGCATCGAGACTCACTCGCCAGCATCGGATTACCGGTCGTCGGCGGCTCTTCCGTCGTCGTCGGCTCTCCTGTCGTCGTCGTCGTCGACTCTCCTGTCGTCGTCGCCGCCCCGGTAACCGTAGCGCTGGCGTTCTCCGGCTCCGGACAACTCGACTCATAGACGTCCTTCAGGTAGCAAGGAACGTCCGGCGTCTCGAGGATGGCCCAATCGAGATCCATCTCCTCGTCGAATGGGTCACACTTTACATTTATCCATCCTTCCCATCCATCAGCATCCCCGTCCCCATCTCCGTCGTACATCTCAGCACACGCCTCTTGCACGGCAAGAAGCAGGTCATTGCGAAGCGCCTGATATGCAAGGTCCTCCTCGTCGGCCTCCATCATGAGAGCATGATCGGCTTCATCGTAGCATTTCCCCCACTTGACGAAGAACGTATCCTCCAGGTCCGACCCTGGGTCCGTCCGCTTCGCAGACAAGGTCACTTCCCACCGCTTGCCGCTCTTCTGGAAGTTGATGCACTTGTCGGAGATAATGCATGATGCCGAGGTCGAGATGACCCCCGCGCCCACCACCGAACTCAAAGCTCCCAGAACAAGACACGATTTCAGATTCTTCACCGAAGTCACCTTTCGCCTTCTCAAATTCCCTCAACGGGTGCAGCTAGATACCTTCAACCCCGTCACACTCCCGCGCACTCGCAATCACCTCGGCCTGACAGGGGAATGGAGGAGGATCGCCGAACGTCCCGATCTTGCGATCGAGCGCCTCTTTGTACTCGAAGTACTCCGAGCAGGACAGCGTCGACAGACACGCGAAGACTTCAAAATCGGCGCGACAGGCGTCACGAATTGCCTTGAAGTTCGCAGGACACCCCTCGAGGCAATCCTCGAGGGTCTTCCCTTCGGACGCGAAGCCACACTCGAACTGAATCGGGCAGGCCTGCTCGCATACCTCGGCGATCTCGTCCATGGGAACCCTTCGCTCGGTGCACCCCCCAATGCTACTCAGCATACCCCCCAGCAGGAAAAGCACCGTGTAACGCAACTGTGCGTGGGGGACCATGCAGCCATTTCTATCTGGTCCCCCTCGAGGTTTCCACCTGGCAACACGTGTGCGTTCGCACGCGGTTTTCCACGCCCCTATTTTGCCACACACGCTGTTCGGCACGTCAGCCGGATCATGACACGACCTCCGGCTCCAGCCATCTCGGCCGACGCGGCTCCTCCGTTGTCAGCCATCACGCGGCTGCGCATCACTCGCCTCACCGGCTGTTCATCAAGAAGCTCGCGGTGTCGGCGAAGAACCCCCGCAGCGTCGCGGCCGACCCCGGCTCGAGCTGCACCTCGGCGAGCGCGGCATCCATCAGCGCGACCCAGCGATCGCGTGCGCGCTGGTCGAGCTTGAACGGCATGTGCCTGGCCCGCAGCCGCGGATGGCCGCGCTGCGCGATGTAGCGCTGCGGTCCGCCGAAGCGACCGACCAGGAAGTCGCGCAGTCGGGCCTCGGCGCCGGCCATGTCGTGGCGCGGGTACATCGGTCCGAGGATGTCGTCGGCGGACACACGGCGATAAAAGGCCGCTGCCAGCCGCGCAAAGCCCTCCTCGCCGATCCGGGCATAGATCTCGTCCTCGGGCGCCAGCTCGCTCATCGCCGGCGAGTGTGCCACGAGCGCACGTCACTTCACGCGTCGCGCACCGTGAGACAGCGGCGAGCCCGTGCCCGGCGGGCCGATCGCCGTGATGACGGCGACGGACGATGTGAACAAGTTCGCCGCCGCAGCCCCGGAAGTTCGCGGGATCCCGGTGTCCGGGTCCGCCGGGCTCGACCTGTCCCAAGATCCGGGCGCTCGCCCGCGGCGCCCGCCCCGCCTCGCTCCGCGCCGAGTTCTCCCGCCTGCGTCCAGGCCCGTGGTAGCCTGGGGGCCGGTGCAGAGCCTGGCGCAGGACGAAGAGGACACCCTCGAAACGGGCACCCTCGTCGCGACCTACTTCCGCGTGCTCGAGTTCATCGGCCCGGCCAACTTCGGCGACCTGTACCGCGGCGAGCACATCCAGATGGGCAGCCGCTGTGCCGTCCGCGTGCTCAGCCCGCAGTGGAAGAGCCTGATCCGCGGCGAGGAGGACGTCGACCGCTTCCGCCGCATGGCCCGCGCCGCCAGCGACACCTCGCACCCCAACATCGCCCAGGTGTTCGACGGCGGCCGCCTGGCCGACGGTCGCCTGTTCCTCGTCACCGAGCTGCTGGTCGGCCGCAGCCTCTTCGAGGAGATCGCCGAGCGTCGTTACCTCCCGATCCTGCGGGCCGCGCGGATCCTCCGCGACGTCGCCCGGGCCGTGCGCGCCGCCCACAACGCCGGGCAGATCCACCGCGACCTCAAGGCCGAGAACGTCATGCTCGTGCCGCTGCCCGACGGCGACGGCGAGGCCGTGCAGGTGCTCGACTTCGGCATCGCCGCCTGGGCCGAGGCCGAGGCGCGCAAGCAGAACCCCGGCGCCTTCGTCGCCACGCCCGAGTACATGGCCCCCGAGCAGGTGCTGGGCAAGCCCGCCACCCCGCTGTTCGACATCTATGCCATGGGCGTGATGCTGTTCGAGGCCCTCGTCGGCGAGACCCCGTTCTCCGGCAACCCGCAGCACCTGATGAAGGCCAAGGTGTCGCGCCCCGCCCCCTCGCTCGGCGCCAAGCTGCCCGGCATGCCGCGCCGCCTGATCGAGCTGGTCGACGACTGCCTCCACACCGACCCCGGCCTGCGCCCCCAGAGCGCCAACGAGTTCGTGGTCCGGATCGAAGAGATCCTCCGCACGCTGAACCGCACCTCGGGACCGCAGACATGAGCGCGCGGGCCGCCGGGCCCCGCCCCGTGTGCCTGCTACCCCCCTGGACATGCCCCAAGGAGCCTGTCCCGAAGAGCAGCACAGACGGCAGCGATCCGGCCGCCCTCGCGCCTGCTGTCCCTGCGGACAGCCCGGCCCCGCCCTCGCGCCCTCCGGCCGTCGTCGCTGCGCGCTCCCCTCCGGCCGCCCTCGCCCTCGCCGCGCTCCTGTCCCTCGGAGCATGTTCCTCCGCACCTGTCCCGATCGACAGCACCGCCGCGGCCGCCCGCCCGACCGTCGCGCCCGCCCCCGAGTGCCCGAGCTTCGCCGTGGTGCCCAGCCCCGGCACCCTGACGCCGCCGGCGATCGTCGAGGCCTCGGGCCTGGCCGCCAGCCGGCAGAGCCCGGGCGTGCTGTGGACCCACAACGACTCGGACGTCGACGGCCCGCTGGTCTACGCCTTCGCCGCCGCCGACGCCCGCTGGCTCGGCCGCTGGCGCCTCGATGGCGCGGAGGTGCATGACTGGGAGGACATGGCCATCGGGCCAGGCTTGAACGGCGGCGACGCGCTCTACGTCGGCGACATCGGCGACAACCTGCGCCGGCGCGCCGAGGTCGTCGTCTACCGCGTCGCCGAGCCGGCCGTCGACCTCGCCCAGGCCCCGGCCGAGCACCGGCTGACCGACGTCGAGCGGCTCGTCTTCACCTACCCGGGCGGCCAGGCCCACAACGCCGAGACCCTGCTCGTCGACCCTGTCCGCGGGGACATGTGCATCGTCACCAAGCAGCGCGGCGACTCGCTGCTGTTCTGCGCCGACGCGCCGCTGACCTCCGGCGCGCTCACGGCCGCCGGTCGCCTCGACGTCGCCAGCCTCGTCACCGGCGGCGCCGTCAGCAGCGACGGCACCCTCGTCGCCGCGCGCACCTACCTCGACGCCCGCCTGTGGCGCCGCGACCCGGCGCGCCCGCTCGCCGAGGCCTTCCGCGGCCCCGACTGCGACATCCCGCTCGCCCTCGAGCGCCAGGGCGAGGCCTTCACCTTCGCCGCCGACGGCCGCGGCTACTACACCGTCAGCGAGGGCCTCGCCCCGACCTTGCACGCCTACGCGCCCGGCTGACCGCGGCCCGGGCCACAAGCCCGAAAGGACATGTCCCCCAGGACACCTCGTCTCGCCCCCGGTCACGCGCCGGTCTTCAAGGACATGTCCCCCCGGACACCTCGACGCAATCACGCCTCACCAGTACACGATCGCGATCTGCTGGACCACCCCGGCCTCGGCGACGCTGAACTTCGCGTCGCGGTACTTCGGCGGCCCGAACCGCCCCTTGGCGTTGTTCGACGTGCCGTAGCCCTCCTTGGGGATCCCCACCCACGTCGTGTCCATCTTGTTGTTGCCGTTCTCGTCGTGCACCACCGCGAACGCGTACTCGCCCGGCGGCACCTCCAGGTCGACGCGCGCCCGGCCGTTCGACACCTTCGCCACCGCGGTCTTCCACGCCTTGTTCGGGTCGCCCGGGAAGCCCTCCGCCCCGCGAAACACCGCCACCAGCACCTGCCCCTCCGCGTTGCGGAACCCGTGCATGCGGATCGACAGCACGCCGGCCGGCGCCGGAGCAGCGGGCTCCGGAGCGAGCGCGAGGGTGAGCGCGATCAGAGTTTGTGTCAGCATTGCCGTCCTCGCTCGCGAGCAGTCCGCCTCGCCCCACGCGGTTGCAGGGCGCCGCAGCTCGCAGTATACAACCTTCGCGAAGAGTTGCCGCCAACCTTTCGCAAGGCCTCGACCCTGCAGCCTGCTCTGTGAGTACGACCGGACGATACCGCATCCAGTCGGTGGCCGAGATGACCGGCGTCTCCGCGGCCACCTTGCGCGCGTGGGAGCGGCGTTACGGCCTGCCTGCGCCGCGCCGCTCGTCTTCGGCCTACCGGCTCTACAGCGATCGCGACGTCGAGCGCATCCGTCGCGTGCGCGAGTTGTGCGAGGCGGGCATGGCGCCGTCGGAGGCCGCGCGCAGCGTCCTCGCCACCGACGAGGAGAGCGCCGAGGCCGCCCGCGTCGAGGCCGACAACGACGAGCTCGCCGTGCAGCGGATCCTCGACGCCGTCGACCACTTCGACCCCGACCGCATCGAGGCCGCCGTCAAGAGCTCGCTGTTCCTCGGCCCGGCCGTCACGTTGTTCGAGCGCGTGTTCCGGCCGGCGCTGATCCAGATCGGCGAGCGCTGGGCCGCCGGCCAGATCAGCGTCGCGCAGGAGCACCTGGCCGCCGAGATCCTCGGCAACACGATGCGCTTCCTGCTGCGCCTCGTGCAGCCCGAGCGCGCGCGCCGGCAGGTCGTGCTCGCCTGCTTCGCCGACGAGGAGCACACCGGCCCGCTCTACGGCGTCGGCCTGCGCCTCGCCACGTGGAGCATCAAGTCGATCGTCCTCGGCGCCCGCACGCCCCCCGACGCCGTGCGTCACATGATCGACGAGCTGCGCCCCGACCTCGTCGGCCTGTCGGCCACCGTCACGCCGAGCCACGAGCGCGCGCTCGCCCTCCTCGACGGCTACGCCGACGCCTGCGGCCCGACCCCGTGGATCGTCGGCGGCCTCGCGTCCGAGTCGATGCGCGAGCCCCTCGTCGCGCGCGGCGGCCACGTCGCGCCGACCACCAAGGAGCGCCTGCACGAGCTCATCGACACCCTCTGCCCGCTCGACTCGAGCGCCGCGGACTGACGCGATCGCCGTCGTCGCGCTGTCGCATGCGTCGCGCGCTCGCGCGACCTCAGCCTCGCGTCCTCGTCTCCGCCGACGACCTCGCGCACTCGTCCGTGCTTCCCCTTTGACAACGCCGGCGTGGCGCGTCAAAACCGCTCGACGATGTCGCCGCGCCGCACCGCCCCCGCCCTGATCGTCGCCCTCGCGCTGGCCTGCACTCGCGCCGGCGAGAGCACCCCGCCGCCGGTCGACGTCCCGCCGCCCGAGCCGCCGCCGGTGGTCGCCGAGCTCGCCCCCGAACCCGAGCCCGAGGCCCCACCCGAGCCGCCGCCGCCGCCCGCGCCCACCCTCGACCTCCTGGCCACCGCCAGCGAGGCCGGCGGCCTCACCACCTTCCTCTCGGCCGTCGACGTCGCCGGCCTGCGCGAGACCCTGCAGGGCCCCGGCCCCTTCACGATCTTCGCCCCGAGCGACGAGGCCTTCGCCGCCCTGCCCAAGGGCGAGCTCGACCGCCTGCTCAAGAACAAGAAGAAGCTCGCCGCCCTGCTGCAGCACCACGTCGTCGCCGGCCCGCCGCTGCCCGCGTCGGCCTACCCCTCGGCCGCCGCCTCCGAGCCGGCCGCACCCGAGACGCCGGCGCCGACCGTCACCACCCTGGCCGGCGCCCCGCTGCCCCCGCTGCCCCCGCTGGCCCGCGCCGACCTCCAGACCACCAACGGCGTCCTCCACATCATCGACGTCGTCCTGCCCGCCCCCGGCAAGGCCAAGCCCGCCGCCAAGCCGGCGGAGAAGCCGGCCCCGTGACCGAGCCCGATCCGCCTGACCTTCAGGGCATGGTCCTGGCGCCCTGTGCTTTCAGACATGCTCCGAGGGGCATGCCCGAAAGCACCTGAAAGACGGACGCGCGACGCCCGCTCACGGCAAGGCGCAGACCCCGACGTTCTCCAGCCCGGACGGGGCCTCGCCGGGTTCGTAGAAGGCCCGGCACTGCTGACCGAGGCCGGGGCAGCTGGGGCTGCTCAGGTCACAAAAGGGCGAGCAGCATCCCGGACCATCGACGCCGATGACGCACTCCTCGGCCACTTCACCGGCGACGCAGCTCAGGCCGGGCGCGCATTGCCAGTGGTCGCCGCAGCCCTCGAAGAGCTGATTGGCGGGCAGGTCGTGGATCTCCAGACAGACAAAGCCTGGCCCGCCGGCGTACACGCAGCTGTCCCCGGCGGGGCAGTCCTGCACCAGCGGATCGCAGCGCGGGATGCACAGCGGGATCTCGCTGTAGCCGAGGCACACCGAGCCGACGTCGCAGAGCGGCTCGCCGGCGCTGCCCTGGCACATCACGGCGCAGGTGCCGGTGCTGGTCTGCGGATCGACGTCGTCGCAGAACAGGCCGATGTCGCAGGTGTCGGGCCCGAAGTGGCCCTCGACGAGCACCTGGCACGGCTCGCCGGCCTGATCCGGCTCGGCGACGATCGGCGAGCAGGTGATGCTCTCGCTGTCGAGGGGAGGCGGACCCTCGGCCGTGCACTTGAAGCCGCTCGGGCAGTCCTGCGCATAGACGTCGCACGCGGGCGGCGGCCCCGGCGGGACGATGAAGACCGCCTCGGTGCCGCCGTCGCAGGTCGTGCAAGTGTCGTCCGGATCTGGCGGGACGACGAAGACCGCCTCGGTGGCGCTGTCGCAGGTCGTGCAGGTGTCGCCCGGGTCGCCGATCGAGCCGTCGCTGTCGGTCGATGACACCGGTGACGGGCCCGACTCCGAGGCTTCGCCGGAGATCCCGCCGGAGATGATCGGATCGAGGATCCCCGGCACGCAACCCGCGAGGGCGAGGGCGAGGGCGAGGGCGAGTGGTAGTCGCGGTGAGCGATGCATATGCAGGAGGTCGTGGGAGCGACCTCGGACGGCTCAACTATTTTCGCGCACGGCTGGCTCGCCTGCCCTCAGGGACAGGTCCGCGTCACGGCACGTTCGCCAGCTCGGTCTCGCCGCGGCGGACCCGGCGCCAGTGCAGCACCGCCGGCAACGTCCCGAGCACGCACATCCCGGCGGCGATCAGGAAGTGGTCGGTGTAGCCGAAATTGGCGGCGGAGAAGCCGGACAGCGACGCTCCGACCCCGGTGGCCAGCACCACCACGCTGGCCTGGATCGTGTAGTCGGTCCCGGCGGTGCGCGGGCGCGAGGCGTCCATCATCATCGTGAACAGCGCCGCCGTCGCCATCCCGCTGGCGAAGTGTTCGAAGGTGCACAGCGCGTACAGCACCCAGCCGTCGCGCCAGCCCGCGGCCGCGATCGCGTACGAGGCGACCGCCAGCGCCTGCACCGCCGCGAACACGAACAGGCAGCGCCAGCGGCCGAAGCTGGTGACGAACGCCCCGCCGACCATCGCCCCGACCAGGCCGGCGATGAACCCCGCGGTGCCGGTGAGCCAGCCGATGTCGGCCAGGCCGAGGCCGACGTCGATGAAGAACGGCCGCAGCATGCCGACCCCGAACGCCTCGCCGAGCTTGAACGCCGCGATCGCGATCAGCCACGAGCCCATCCCGGGGCGGCGGAAGAACTCGGCGAACACCGCCAGCCCGGGCCGCTCCTGCACCTCCGGCGGCGGCTCGCGGAACCCCGCGATCGGCAGCGTCGTGAGCGCGATCGCCCCGGCCATGCACTGGCACACCCGGGCCCAGCCGAGCCACGGGTACAGGATCAGCAGCACACCCCCGCACAGGATCATCCCCAAACGGTAGGCCGCGACCTGCACCCCGTTGCCGAGCCCGCGCTCCTGCGGGGCCAGGATCGTCACCGCCAGCCCGTCGGTCGCGATGTCCTGCGTCGACGCCAGGAAGTTGAGCACCAGCACCCCGAGCAGCATCGCCTGCAGGTCGACGCTCGGCTCGACCAGCGACAGCGCCAGCAGCGTGACCACCGTCAGCAGCTGCAGCGGCACGATCCAGCTGCGCCGGTGGCCGAAGCGCGACGAGCCGTGGCGGTCGACCAGCGGCGCCCACGCGAACTTCAGCGCCCACGGCAGCGCCAGCAGCGACGCCAGCCCCACGCCCTCGAGCGACACGCCCTGCTCGCGCAGCATCGCCGGCAGGAACTGCGAGAAGAACCCGTACGGCATGCCCTGCGCCAGGTAGAGCGAGGCGAGCAGCGCGAGCTTGCCGGCGGGCGTCATCGACCGGCGCACGATAGCGCACCGCGCCCGCCGCCGCACCCGCGCTCGCGACGCGCGCGTCACGGTGCGTCCGCGTGTTCGCGGCGCGGTCGTGGTGTCTCGAGTCACATGTCCTTTGAGTCATACAGGCGCCCGCCCCGGTGGACCCGCGCTTGACGCTCGCGCGCGGCCCGGCGTAGCGTGCCTCGATGATGACTCGCGTTTACGCCTTGCCTTGCACGCTCGTCCTCGCGCTCGCCGGTTGTGGCGACGACGGACGTCCGGCCGACGACGGCACCGCCACGCTCCCGACCTCGACCCAGCCGGGCCTGACCGAGCCCACGGGCACCACCGGCGAGCCGACCGGCACGACCGCCCCGACCACGACCGCCCCGACCACCAGCACCACCACGGGCGGCCAGGGCACCGGTCAGGCCGGCGAGCCGTGCGGCATCAGCAGCGAGTGCGCGTCCGGCCTCGTGTGCGCCGGCGGCGAGTGTGCCCCGACCGACGGCGAGTGTCAGACCGACGACGACTGCAGCGGCGACACCTACTGCTGCGCCGACAGCTGTCTCCCGCCCGGCGAGGGCCCGCCGGTGTGCATCCCGTACGGCTTCGATCCCTACCCCTGGGGTCAGGACGAGTGCGTCGGCGACGTCACCATCGGCCTGTTCGAGCCGGCCGTGCAGTGCGAGTGGACCGAGCCGCCGCCCGGCGATCCCTACCCCGGCCACAAGTCGGTGCTCACCACCCCGCTGATCTTCGACCTCCCGCACGGTCAGAACGTCGAGTTCCCGCAGGCCGAGATCGTCATCGTCACCTACAACTACACCGACGGCGGCGAGCCGTCCGGCTGGGGCTCCGACCCCAACTACTTCGGCGTCATCCGGATCCTCGACGGCACCACCTGCGAGTTGATCGAGACGATCGACGATCCCGCCAACCGCATCATCGCCGCCAGCCCGCCGGCGATCGGCGACATCGACGGCGACGGCAAGGCCGAGATCGTCACCCACCGCGCCGTGTCCGGCACGATCGCGTTCACCTGGGACGACGCGACCAAGAAGTACGTCACCAAGTGGGTCGCCGCCGGCAGCGACTTCAGCATGACCACGCGCTGGGACGGCCCCTCGCTGCACGACCTCGACGACGACGGCGTCGCCGAGGTCATCACCGGCAGCGAGGTCTACGACGGCGCCACCGGCACGCGGCTCAACCCCGGCCAGGTCGTCACCGGCGCCGGCGCCAACCGCTTCTCCGTGATCGGCGACCTCGACCAGGACGGCGCCGCCGAGCTGATCGGCGCCGGCGTGTGGCGCTGGAACGTCGGCACCAACGTGTGGGAGATGGCCTATCCCGGCGACCCCGACGGCGGCTCGCACTACGGCTTCGCCGACTTCGGCACCCCCGGCGCCGACCCGGCCAGCTTCAACGCCACCGCGCTCGACGGCCGCGCCGAGATCGTCAGCGTCACCGGCGGCCTCGTCGAGCTCTACACCCTCGAGGGTCAGCTGATCTTCGCCGCCACCACCGACCTCGGGAGCGGCGGCCCGCCGACCATCGGCGACTTCGACAACGACGGCTTCCCCGAGATCGCCAGCGCCGGCGGCAAGGCCTTCAGCATCTACGACCTCGACTGCAAGGACGCGATGACGCCCGGCTGCGTCGCCCCGTGGATCCGCTGGTCGCAGCCGTCGCAGGACGCCTCGTCGCAGAACACCGGCTCGTCGATCTTCGACTTCGAGGGCGACGGCGCTGCCGAGGCCGTCTACGCCGACGAGTGCTTCCTCCGCGTCTACGAGGGCGCCACCGGCGAGGTGCTCTACTCGACCTTCCGCACCTCGTGCACCTGGTACGAGAACCCCGTGGTCGGCGACCCCGACTACGACCAGAACACGGAGATCCTGGTCGGCTCGAACGACAACTGCGGGGTGATCTGCCCCGACGTCGACCCGATCCACCGCGGCCTGCGCTGCGAGACCGGCGAGGAGTGCGGCGAGCCGTTCATCTGCGACGCCGGCTTCTGCCGCTGCAGCGACAACACCCAGTGCGTCTCCGGCCACGTCTGCACCGAGCCGCTGGCCGGCACCCCGGGCGCGGGCAACGTGTGTCGGGCGTTCCACCCGCCGGGCGTCGGCCTCACCGGTCTGCGTGTCCTTCGGGACAGGCTCGACCGCTGGGCCTCCTCGCGCCCGCTGTGGAACCAGCACGCCTACTCGGTCACCAACATCGACGACGACGGCGGCGTCCCGCAGACCTCGCAGTGGCAGCCGAACTTCACCCAGCCCGACCTCAACAACTACCGCCAGAACCGCCAGGGCGACACGCCGCCGGCCGCGCTGCCGGACATCACCGGCAAGCTCGGCGACCAGACCTGCATGGGCAAGGGCGGCGAGGTCGTCCTGACCAGCACCGTCTGCAACCGCGGCAAGAAGGCCGTCGGCGCCAACCTGCCCGCGACCTTCTACCTCGGCGACCCGGCCGACGGCGTCGTCCTGTGCGTCGCCTACACCGCCGAGCCGGTCCCGGTCGAGGAGTGCCGCGAGGTCTCGTGCACCATCGACGACACGGTCAACGGCACCGTCACCGTCGTCGTCGACGACGACGGGCAGGGCGGCGAGTTCGCGCTCGAGTGCTTCGAGAACAACAACAGCGACGCCATCCAGATCAAGGACTGCAGCCCGGTCGGCTGAGCACCGCCGCGCGTGAGGCCGCGCCGCCGAGGCGCGGCGCGTCGGTCGTTCGCTTCCAGGCCGGCTACTGAGCCGGTTCATGGCGGACCCCGGGCTTCTCGGGGTAGAGCTGGGCGCAGCGGGCGATCGCGCCGGGGTCGACCTCCGGTAGCGAGATCTGCGGCGGCGTCGCGAACGACGGCGACGAGAAGTCGAACATGTCCCACGGAGCCAGCGCGTTGGCGTCGCGGGCCGTCAGCGCCGGCAGCACGAAGCGCGCCTCGATGAAGCGCAGGATCGACGTGTGGTCGTAGACCTCGTGGCTCACGTAATGCTTCCTGGCGAACGGCGAGATCACCATCATCGGCACCCGCACCCCGAGCTGGTCGAACTTGCCCGGCCGGTCGTGCGGCTGCAGCTCGGGCGCGTGCGCGTCGGGCGGGCAGGCGCGCGGCGGGGCCACGTGGTCGAACAGCCCGCCGTGCTCGTCGTAGGCGAAGAACAGCGCCGAGCTCGACCAGTTCGGGCTCGTCATCAGCGCCGAGACCACCTCGGCGACGAACCGCTGACCCAGCTGGGGCACCGACGGCGGGTGCTCCCACGTCGCCATCGCCTCCGGCGCGTCGAACGTCGCGTTGACGAACGCCACCGCCGGCAGCTGCCCGGCCTTCGCGTCGGCGAAGTACTGCGCGATCGGCCGCCGCTGCGTCTCCGGGTCGGGCAAGAGCCCGGTCAAGAAGTCGCCCAGCCCGCCGGTGTCGCTGAAGTACACCTTGAAGGTGACCCCGCGCGTCACCAGGTGGTCGAAGATCGTCGCCTCCGGCTTGAAGTTGACGTTGACGGTGCGCCCGTACGACGAGCCGGCGTACAGGTACATCCGGTTCGGCCACGTCGGCCCCGGCACCGAGGAGAAGTAGCGGTCGGCCAGCGCGAACTCGTTGGCCAGCCAGTAGTAGAACGGCAGGTCGGTGTCGTCGTAGTAGCCGAGCGCCCGCTCGCCCCGGAGCGTCTCGTCGATCACGTCGTCGCCCTTGCCCTCGTTGCTGGTGACGAACCCGTCCATCTCGCCGCCGCCGATCTGCTCGTGCGTCGCGTCCCACGAGTGGTCGGTGCCGCCGAAGCACGGCTGCGTCTGGTGGTAGATCGCCACCGGCGCGCCCTCGGGCCCCGGATTGGTGAAGTCCGCCGGCGCCACGTCGGCCTCCGGTTGCCCGCGCTGCGGCAGCATCTGGAAGTAGTGGTCGAACGAGCGGTTCTCCTGCATGAGCACGACGATGTGATCGATGGGGATCTGCTCGCCGCTCGGGTACGCGTTGCCCTGCGTCTCGGCCGGCAGCGCGCCCGCCTCGTAGGCGCAGCGGTCGCGGCTGGCCTTCGCCTCGGCGTCGCCCGGCGGCGTCACCGGTCGGTCCCAGTTCATCTCCGTCTCGCCCGCCGTCGCCTCGCCTGCTCCGGGCGCGCCCGCGCAGCCCGCCATCGCCAGCAGCGCTCCGATCGATGCTCTCCGTGCCATGCCCTGCTCCCTGTCCGCGATACGGCCTGCCGTCCGCGGCGTGCCGGGTAGCACGCGCGACCCCACGCGCGTCCTCGCATCGGGGAGCCGGGCCCAGGCGCCCGCACACGCGCGCCTCACCGCCCACGAGCGCCCGCGGGCGCAGCTTCCGCCGGTAGCTCAACCACCGGATGTCCATCAAGACATGTTCTTAATCACATGTCCCATCGAACATGCCTTGAAGGACATTAAAGCTCGACGCCGCCGCTCGCCCGCTCATCGCGCGCGTCGACGCCGGCCCAGCCCCACGAGGCCGAGGCCGAGCAGCGCGGCGGGCAACCCCGGCGCGTCCGTGTCGGCCATGCACGCGCAGCCTGCCTGGGAAGTGTCGCCGCCGGGCGCCCCGCCGTCGCTGTCGGTCCCGGTACCCGCGTCGTCGCCGGTCATGCTCTCGCCCGGCACGCCGCTCGTCGGCCCGTCCGTCGTCGGCCCGCCCGTCGGTCCGCTCGTCGGAGTGACCGTCGTCGGCCCCCACGACGGGTCGGGCGAGGTCGCGCCGGTCGTCGGCTCGCCCGTCGTCGCGGTCGTCGACGTCGCCGGCCCGCCGGTCGTGTCCGATCCGGCATTCGTCGTCGCCTCCGTCTCGCCGTCCGTCTCGGTCTCCGGCTGCGGCAATGGGTCCGGCTCGCCGACCTCGCCGCCGTCGAGCCCGCCGCAGTGCAACCCCCCACAGCACGGGTCGATCACCGTCACGTCCATCACCTCGGCGTACAGGTGCTCGAGCACCTCGGACAGCGCCTCGAGCAGCTCGACCTGCGAGTCGGCGGCGAAGAAGTCGAGCGCGCCGCCCGAGCCCCACGCCGCCATCATCGTCAGTTGCTCGACCGCCTCGGGTTCTTCGGCCAGCTCGCCGAGGCCCACCACGTACGTGCGGACCCCGTCGGCGAACAGCTGCGTCAGCGCGGCCTCGACCGCCGCGTCGTCCGAGTCGTAGGTGCCGTCCATGATCAGCACGTTGTAGAACCGGGTCTGTGCGTCGCACGCCTGCGCCGCTTCCGGCTGGGCGCAGCTCGCCTTGTACGCGTCGAGGTTCTCTCGCACCAGCTCGAGCCCGAGGTGGACGAACGCGCCCGAGCCCGCGCACGCGCCCGGCTTCTGCGGGTCGACGTCGCAGCGCGGCATGTGGCTGTGCACCGTCGTCGTCGGGCCGGGGTGCATGATCTCGTCGGTCTGGAAGCTCCACGAGATCGGCGGCCCGCCCCACGGGTCCACGCACCCCGGCGCCTCGCACGACGTCTCGGGGTCGAGCGCCCAGTCGAGCGTGTGATGACGACACGGCGCGTAGTCGACGACGATCTTCTGCTCCGCCGGCGCGTCCCCGCCGAACACCGCCGCGCCGACGAGCGCCCACGTCTCCATGTCGATCGAGCCGGCGAACAGGGAATTCGTCCCCTGGGACAGGATGTCGCCGATCCCGCCGTTCCGCAGCAGATCCCAGCGCGTCTCGCCCATCGCCCCGTGCACGCTGTCGCCCATCACGTTGAGCATCGACGACGAGCCGTCGAGGAGGAACATGATCCGCGGGATCGCCGGGTCACAGTCCGGCACGAAGACGTCGTTGATCTTGGCCTGCACGAACAACTTCAACGCGTCGACGAACGCCTGCGGCTCGCCGTCGAACGCGTGATCCGTCCCGCCGACCGCCGCCAGCGCGTCGGCCTGGGCCTTGCCCGCCGCGTCGCCGACCGACAGCACGTAGGCCGGGATCGCCAGGTCGTTCCACATGTCCTGAGCGACAGGTACCGGATCGGCCGCCGGCGGCTGCAGCACCTGCGTGTCCTCCGGGTCGCTCCACACGCCCTGCGTGATCACGATCAGCGCCCGCTCGCGCGCCTCGGGTCCGACCTCCTGCGGGTGATCGGCCGCCACCGCCGCGAACAGCGACTGCGCCCGCGTCAGCGCCCCGGCCGTCCACGACCCGATCCCCGCCGGCGCCCCGTCCAGCGGCGGGGGCATCGCCGCCAGCGCGGCCAGCACCGCCTGGCCGTTGCACTCGAAGTAGTTCTTGTTCGGCGCCAGCTCGTCGTACCAGCCGACGTCGAGCTTCTGCCCGTCGACCAGCCCGCTCGCGTCACCGGCGATCGTCGTCCCCGGCTGGTCGATGTCCGGGTCGTGGCCGAAGCGCATCAGCGCCAGCAGCACGTTGCCCTGGAGGTAGCCGTTGTCGGTCTCGACGATCAGCTCCACCGCCTCGACGGCTCGCTCCCAGCGCGTGGTGTCGGCGTCGAACGCCGCGTTCATCGCCGTCGAGTAGTCGAGCGCGATCAGGAGCAGCGGCTTGTTGAAGGTGCACTGGCCCTCCTCGGTACACACCGGGGCCGCGCGCGAGGGCTCGACGCCGCCGACCAGCGCCAGTCCGACCCCCGCGAGGCTCCCGAGCTGCAGTCCGATGCGCTTCCACGGGCGCGACGTCTTCGTCATGACCTCGATGGAGCCCGCGCCGGCCCATCCCGTCAATTCACCGCAAATTCGCGCATCTCGCCGCCGCGCTGTGCGCCGCGTACCGGGGGCCGAATTTCACCGCATCGCCGGACGCTCGTCGTTCCGTCGCCGCCCTCACTGGCACGATCCACACACCACGCGCTCGCTCGATCTGACACCGCTGCGATCGACCCGTCCGGTCGACGCCGTGATTCACCGCGACCTGCACGACGTTCGTCGCGGTCGCAGCCCGCTCACGAAGCGTTCTGCTCGACCGCGGCCCGCAGCGCCGACACCGAGGCCGTGCGCAGGTACACCACCTTGGTGTCGTCGGTGACGAGGTCTTTGATCTGATCGCGGAGCGCGTGCGACACCATGCCGACCATGACGACGACGAGCGCGATCTTGCCGGCGCCGTGGCGCACGCCCGGGGGGATCCGCTGCTCGAAGTGGCGCAAGGAGCAACCGAACCGCTGCGCGACCTCGCGATAGCGGCTCGACATCCCGCCGTGTCCGCCCACCACCACGACCGTCGACTCGCTCGCCTCTTTTTTCTCCTGCTTGGTAGCCATGCCCCCTGGTTGTGCAACGCCCGGGCCAACCTCGAATTGCGCCGGAAGGCCGCCAGATACCCCCTGCGCCCTATTCCCAACTTTTTTCCCTTGCCAATTTGGCACGCGCCTCGACGGCTCGGTGCCACGCGAGGATGGGCTACCTTGCGGCGACATGCGTCTCCGCTCGCGCGTCGCGCTCCTCGCCCTCGTTCTCGCCGCCTGCGACGGCGGATACAAGCCTCCGCCGCGCCCTCCCGCTCCGCCTCCGACGACCCCGCAGCCGCAGCCTCGGCCGCGTCCCCAGCCGCAGCAGCCCCCACCTCCCCCAGCGGACCCTGCCGTCGCCGTGTCCGCCCACGGCGAGCACGCCTGCGTCCGCCGCAAGTCGGGCGCGGTCGCGTGTTGGGGCAAGAACAGCGACGGCCAGCTCGGCGACGGCGGCCGGGCCGACCTCCCGCGGGCCACGCTCGTACCTGGTCTTACGGGCATGTCCGAAGTGGCAGCCGGCGGCAACTTCACGTGCGCGCGCAAGCCCGGCGGCCAGGTGCTGTGCTGGGGGAACAACGAGGACGGCCAGCTCGGCGACGGCGCCGGCGCCAGGCCGGGCGCGCGCAGCACCAGCCCCGTGGCCGTGGCCGGCCTCGCCGACGCCGTCGAGATCGCCGCGGGGGCCGCCCACGCGTGCGCGCGGCGCAGGGCCGGCGGCGCGGTCTGCTGGGGCCTCGGCGAGAACGGCCAGCTCGGCACCCAGGCCGACCGCTCGGCCCGACCCGTAGCTGTCCCGGGGACCAGCCGCGCTGTCCAGCTGGCCGCCGGCGACGCCCACACCTGCGCCCGCACCGACGCCGGCAGCGTGCTCTGCTGGGGCCGCAACACCGAGGGCCAGCTCGGCGACAACCTCCACGCCGGCCGCTCCACGCCCAAGCCCGTGCCCGGCCTCGGCGACGCCGTCGACCTCGTCGCCGGCGGCAAGCACACCTGCGCCCGCCGCAAGACCGGCGCCGTGGTCTGCTGGGGACACAACCAGGACGGCCAGCTCGGCGACGGCACCGCCGGCACCTTCGCCCAGCGCACCCCCGTGACCGTCGCCGGCCTGACGGGCCCGCTCGAGCTGGCCGCCGGCGGCGCCCACACCTGCGCGAGAGTACAGGGCGAAAAGGTCATGTGCTGGGGGTCAGGTCGCAACGGACAGGTCGACGGCGGCGCCGCCTCGCGCCCGCGCCCCGCCCCCGTCCCCGGCCTGACCGACGCCGTCGGCCTCGCCCTCGGCGCCGCCCACTCGTGCGCCCTGCAGGCCAGCGGCAACGTCACCTGCTGGGGCAGCGACGAGCACCGCGCGCTCGGCCCTCGGCGACTGCCCTGAAGGACATGCTCTCAAGGCCATGCTCTGAAGGCCATGCCTCCGACGCCATGCCCTCGATGACAGAGCGCTACGCGACCACGCCGGCCGCCTGGACCGTGAACTCGCGCGCGCTGCGGAACACCACGTCGAACACCGGCAGCCCCCTCGCCAGGACCGACAGCGTGGCCGCTTGCTGGATCTCCGCCAGGCGGCGGATGTCCTTGCGGAGGATCCCGTACTCCGCCTCGCCGAGCGGCAGCAGCTCCGGGTGGGTCGTGAAGTAGCGGGCCACCTGCTCGCGCATGAAGTCGGCGACCTGGGGGTGGTTGACGAACATCTGCACCCCGGCCGTGCCGCACGCCGGCGAGATCAGCGGCACGCGGGTGAACGCCCACACGCCCTGCTCGAGGCGCACGTTGACGACCGCGCCCTCCTCGTGGCCGCCGCCGAGGATCACCAGGTCGAGCTCGACCGCGCCGTTCCAGCGCATCGTGAACAGCGCGCGCAGGAACTCCTCGACCACCGCGCGGCGGATCAGGTAGCGCTCCGGGTGCTGCAGCATCAGGCGCAGGTGGCCGCAGCCGACGTTGCCGGGGGTGATGACGTGGCGCAGCACCAGCGGTCTGAGCGCCTCGGGCGGGCTGTCGAGGAACGCGCGCCACTCCTTGGGCCCCGAGGAGGTCGGCGGCAACCGGTCCGTGAGCTCAGGGTCGGCGCGCATCGCCCGGATCAGGTTGTTGCCGGCGGTGGTGTCGGAGTGGATGTAGAAGTGGCCGAACGTCTCGACGTAGCCCTCGAGCAGCGCCGCGATCCGCTCGAGCGGCACCGGCTGGCCGGTCACGCGCTCGACCGAGGCCAGCGCCAGCAGGAACTCGCCGGCGTCGCCGCCGGGGGTCCCGACCACCGCGTGGTCGTCGCGGCCGTCGACGCACGACGTCTTGCTGTGCAGCATCAGCGCCGCCATCTTGACCCACCGGACCCGCTGCGCGTCGCCGATATGGGCCTCGATCTGCGCCTGCGTCAGCGGCCCCTCGGGCTCGCCGGTCTCGATCGGCGCCGGCGCCGGGACGGGGGCCTGGCGCAGGATCGCCTCGTCGCGCATCGTCGCGAACCCGAACTTGCGCCACGCCGTGATCCCGCCGTCCATCACCGCGACGTACTCCATGCCGAGGCACTCGAGCGACTGCGCGGCCTGAGCCGCCCGCGGCCCGCCGTTGCGCGACACCAGCACGATCGGCGTGCCGGGCGGCCAGCGGGTCGGCGCCTCGTGGATCCGCGCCAGCGGCAGCCACACGCTGCCCGGCACGTAGCCGAGCGCTCCGGTCAGCTCCTCGCCCTCGCGCACGTCGATCAGCTGGACCGCGCGGCCCTGGCGGCCGACGAACTCGACCGGCAACAGCGGCGTGCCGTCCGGCGTGGTCCACAGCTGTCCGAGCCAGTTGAGCTTGACCAGCCGCTCGTGGACCGGCAGCGTCAACAGCTCGGCCGAGGTGACCGCCTTCGGGTCTGTCCGTTTCAACCTGTCCCTCCACACATGTCTATTCGATCATCTCGTCGTCACGGCCGCGCGGCGGCGGCGGGCCGCAGCACCAGGAACCAGTAGGGCAGCGGCAGGAGCACGCAGCCGGCGGTGAGCGCCACGATCTCGGCGCCCGAGCCGGCGATCATCAATAGCACGACCGCGAGGCCGATCGCCGCGGTCCACGGGCCGCGGCGGCGCTGGGCGGGGGTGAAGCGTTCGGGCTCGCGCCGCATCAGCACCATCTGAGCCGCGCAGGCGGCCCCGACCGCGACCAGCGCGGTGGCGGTCGAGAGCAGGGCGATGAAGTTGTAGATCTCGAGCGTCGTGCCGCTGAAGTAGAGCCCGACCAGCGCGCCCGACAGCACCGCGGTGAGCACCAGCGCGCGGGTGGGCGTGCCGAAGCGCGGGTGCAGCACCGCCAGGGCGCGCGGGGCCAGCCCGTCGCGCGCGGTCGCGTGGGCCATGCGGCTGGTCACCAGCACCCAGCCGTTCAAGATGCCCGCGACCGACACCAGCGCGCCGATCGTCACCAGCGTCGCCGCGGTCGCCCCGAAGTGGTGGGCCGCGACGTCGGCGAGCGGGCTGGCGCTCTTGGCCAGCAGCCCGGCCGGCACCGCCAGGCTGAGCGAGCCGAGCACCAGCAGGTAGACCGCGCAGGTCAGCGAGAAGCCGATGTACACCGACCTGCGGATCGTGCGACCGGCCCCGCGGATCTCCTCGGCCGGCACGGTGACCGACTCCATGCCGACGAACAACCACGACACCAGCGACACCGCCGGCAGCAGCGAGCCCCAACCCCTGGGCGCGAACGGCTGCACGTGCTCGAGCGACGCCAGCGGCCACAACGCGACGCTGAGCAGCACCAGCGGCGTCAGCTTGCAGATCGTCGTGATCACCTGGATCGCCCCGCCGGCGCGCACCCCGAGCGCGTTCGTCAGCGTCAGCGCCCACAGCAGCGCCTGGCTGACCGCGAACGCGACCAGCGGGTCGCCCGCGGCCGGCCACAGCACCGCGAGGTAGCCGACGAACGCGGTCAAGAACGCCGCGTTGCCGATCACCGCGCACAGCCAGTACAGAAACCCGACCTCGAGCCCGACGAGGTCGCCGAAGGCGCGGCGGGCGAACGCCTGCAGCCCGCCGGACACCGGGTAGGCCCCGCCGAGGTCGGCGAACACCGCGGTGAGGCACAGGTAGCCGGCCGCGTTGATCGCCCAGGCCACCAGCCCGAGCGGGCCTGCCGTCTCGGCCAGGCTCGACGGGATCACGTAGATCCCCGAGCCGATCATGTTGCCGACCACGAGCGCGGTGGTGGCCACGAGCCCGAGCCCGCGGACCATCCCGGAACGTTCGGGCCCGTCGCCCGCGCGCGCGTGGCTCACGGTCACCCGATCGGCCGCAGGCGGCTCATGAGCGGCTCGACCTGCTTGCTCAGGCCCTGGTCCTTCGAGCGGCGTACCAGGCTGCCGGCGGTGAACAGCGCGAAGCTGACGTAGTCGTAGAGCAGCTCCTTGAGCTGGCGCTCGATGTTGGCGCCGGCGAACAGGGCGCGGGCGTTGTCGACCACGCGCTGGGCCTCGAACGCGCCCTTCTCGGCCGGACCGGCGCGGGAGAACAGCTGCTCGTAGGTCGGGTCGACGAAGCTGGCCAGGTTGTTGCGCAGGATCGTGCCCTTGCCGAACGAGTCGGCCTCCTGGTGGATCTGCTGCAGCACCGCGTTGGCGGTCTCGACCACCTCGAGCGGCCCGCCGCGCATGCGCGGCTTCTGCATCGTCACGTGCTTCGACTGGATCAGCTGGAACAGCTGCTTGGTGGTCTGGAACTCGCCGAGGCCGAGCACCCGGCCGAGCTCGATCACGCTGAGCACGCCGTCGATCTGCTCGTAGACCGCGCGGAACTCCTTGGGCGGCTCGGTGCGGCCCTCGGCGCGCTCGGGCACGTAGTCGCCGCTCGGCACCCGCTGGCGGAAGTAGCGCATCTCGTCCATGCGCGTGACCCCGTCCATCAACAGGTTGTTGAGGTTGAGCGACTGGTGGAACGGGATCGCCTCGTCGTCGAAGCCGTCGAGGAAGCAGAACATGCCGTCGCTGACCTGCATCGACGCCAGGACGATCTCCTCGGCCTGCTTGCCGAGGTAGTGATAGACCTGCGAGTGGTTGGAGATCCCGAGCTCGACGGCCATGTCGCCGAAGCGCAGGCCGGACTCCTTCTGCTTGTCGAGCGTGTGGCGCAGCTGGAACTCGTCGATCGCGCCGAAGCGGTACATGATCTTGCCGAACCGCTCCTCGTCGACGTCGCTGGTGGCGCACACCGCGTTGCCCGAGTCGATGAAGATGCTGCGGACGTGCTCGCCGTCGCGGACCGTCAGCTCGCCGCGCCAGTTGGCCTGGGCGATCAGCGCGATGACGTCGCACATCGTGCCGGGGTGCGTGATCTCGCCGGCCAGCCTGACGATCGCGCCGTCCTCCTCGTCGCGCCGGCCGTCCTGGCCGGTATAGCGCATGAACACCACGTGGTTCGGCGTCGGCATCAGCCGGTACGCGCCCGCGCGGGCGCGCATCTGCGTGCTCGCGTGGTCGCCGTGCGGCTGCGCCACGCCTCGCTCATCGATGAAGACCAGGTCGTCTTGCGGCTTGCGCATGCGCTGCGCGGACCTGTGTCCGCGTTCTCCGCCTGCTTGGTATCAAACGCCCTCTTGCACCGCAAGCGGCCTCGGGCCCCGGCGCGGCGCGGCGACCGGCGCCGGGCGCCATGGAGACAGCGTTCTGCGAGCTCGCGTCGGCCCGCGCACGGGCCCTCAGTCGAGGCGGAACGTGAACAGCACCGTGTCCTGCGGCTCCTCGACGCCGCCGACGGCCGCGTACAGGCGCATCGCCGGCGTGTTGGAGCGCTCGGTCGCCACCCACGCGACGCGGCAGCCGAGCTGCTGCCCGAGCGCCAGCGTCGCCCGCAGCAGCGCCTGGCCGAGGCCCTGGCCGCGGTGCGACGAGGCCACGCCGACCTCGTTGATCCACAGCTCCGGGTCGGCCTTGTCGGGGTGGAGGTAGTCGACCGCGGAGACCATGCCGACGACCAGCCCGTCCTCGACTGCGACCACCAGGTGGTGGTGCGGGTCGGCCAGGAACTCGCGCGCGCGCGCCGGCACGACCGGGTCGTCGAACACGTCCGCGGCCACGCGGCCCAGCAGGTCGGCCTCGTCGACCCCGAGCGTCCTGATCTCCGTCGTCATGCTGCCCCTTGCGACATGTCCTAGAAGACAGCCACGGAGCCGGCCCAGGTGAAGCCGGCGCCGAAGGCGGCCATCAGCACGCGCGAGCCGGGGCCGATCTTGCCGGCGCGCCAGGACTCGCTGATCCCGATCGGGATGGTGGCGGCGGTGGTGTTGCCGTAGCGCTCGATGTTGTGGACGACGCGGTCGTCGGGGATCCCGAGCTTGGCGGCGACCAGTTGGTTGATGCGCATGTTGGCCTGGTGCGGCACGAACAGGTCGATGTCGGCCATCGTCAGGCCGGCGCCGCGGACCACCGAGTGGGCCACCTCGGGCATCTTCTCGGTGGCCCAGCGGAACACCTGCTTGCCGTTCATGCGCGGGAAGTGGCGGCCCTCGTCGAGCATCTCCGGCGTCAGGCGCGGGATGTACATGCTGGCCGGGGCCTCGACCCACAGCTCCTGGGCGCCGACGCCGTCGGCGTGGAGCTCGACGTTGCGCACGCCCTGCTCGTCGCGGGTCGCCTCGCCGACCAGCACCACGCCGGCGCCGTCGCCGAACAGCACCGCGACGTCGCGGCCGCGCTCGTTGAACTCCATCCCGGTCGAGTGGACCTCGGCGCCGGCGACGAGCACGTTCTTGTACACGCCGGCGCGGACCCACGCGTCGGCGACCGAGAGGCTGTAGAGGAAGCCGGAGCACTGGTTGCGCACGTCGAGCGCCGGCACGCCGGGGATCCCCAGCTTGTGGGCGAGGAAGCAGCCCGAGCCGGGGAAGTTCACGTCGGGGCTCAGGGTGGCGAAGATCACCGCGTCGACGTCCTTCACGTCGCGGCCCGCCTGCTCGAGCGCCATCTTCGCCGCGGGCAGCGCCAGGTCGCTGGCGCCGATGCCGGTGCGCTCGATGAAGCGGCGCTCGCGGATCCCCGTGCGCTGGTGGATCCACTCGTCGCTGGTCGGCATCAACTTCGCCAGATCGTCGTTCGTCACGACCCGCGACGGGACATAGTGGCCGGAGCCCAGAATAGCGGCGCGCTTCGTCATCGTCGGCATGGTGCCAGGCGCGCCGCGGCGTTCAAGCCTGAAACCCCTTGCGCACCCACTTGCAGGCCGGCGCACGCGACTTCGCAGGGCCAGCGCACGCGTGCGAGGTTACGAGCGTGCGAGGTTGCGAGCGTGCGAGGTTGCGAGCGTGCCCGCGACCTCGGGCGATTGGGAGGCGGCAAAAAGACCGAGACCGAGCGGGCTCTGCAGCCGGCTCGGTCTCGTGTGCTTCGGGTTGTCTTCCCGCGGTGGAGGCGAGGGGGTTCGAACCCCTGACCTTTGCGCTGCCAGCGCAATGCTCTCCCAGCTGAGCTACGCCCCCGTGCGTTTGGTGGGCGGAGTGTGTAACTCCGATACCCCGCGGTCGTCAAGCCCCTTCGCGTGAGCGCACTCCCATGGCGGTCGCGGCGACGGGTTGCGGCTCGGGGTTGGCGCGGAGTAAACCGCATCAAGTCGCTCTTGACCGGCAATCAAACGCCGGCCTTGCGGGTCCGAACACACGCGGCCCGCGCCGGCCTCCGGCCCGCTGCCGTCCCGGACCTCCGGCCCTGATCGACTCCCCGGGCCTCCAGCCCTGATCGACTCCCCGGGCCTCCGGCCCTGATCGACTCCCGGACCTGCCGGTCCCCCTGATTCGAGCGAACCACTTCGGGCGAAACCACCGCGATGGATCTCAAGGAACTCTTCGAACAGGGCGGGCCCCTGATGTGGGCCATCTTGGCCGCCTCGATCGTCGGGGTCGGCATCTTCTTCGAGCGGCTGTGGTCGACGCAGCGATCGAAGGTGCTCCCGCGGGCGTTCGTCGACCGGATCCGGGCGCTCGTCGCCAAGGGCAAGGTCAACGAGGCGCTGCTGCTGTGCGAGGAGAACGCCTCCTCGATCGCGCTCGTCATCGCCTCCGCGCTCCGCTCGTTCGAGCACAGCACCACCCGGGCCGACGTCAAGGAGGCCGTCGAGGAGGTCGGGGCCCGCGAGATCGCCCACATGGACCGCAACGTCGAGATCGTCGGCACCATCGCCGCGATCTCGCCGCTGCTCGGCCTGCTCGGCACCGTCGTCGGCATGATCCAGGTGTTCCGCAACTTCGTCGAGGCCTACGCCTCCGGCGCGGTCGGCCCCGACACCTTCGCCCAGGGCATCTGGCAGGCGCTCATCACCACCGCCTACGGCCTCACCGTGGCGATCCCCATGCTGGTCCTCTACCGCGTCCTGCTCGACCGCACCAACAAGCTGGTGCTCGAGATGGAGGAGGACGCGATGGCGATCGTCAACCTGCTCGAGGACGGCCGCCGCGCCGCCAAGGCCCGCCCCGCCGAGCCCAAGTCGGCGCCCGCCGAGGTGGGCGCGTGAACTTCCGCGGCAAGCACGGGCGCAAGCGGCCCAGCAACGCGCTGGTCGACCTGACGCCGCTCATCGACGTCACCTTCCAGCTGCTCATCTTCTTCCTGCTGACCGCCACGTTCAACACCGACTCCGCCTTCAAGGTCAAGCTGCCCAAGGCCTCGAGCAACGAGCCCGCCAGCGAGTCCAAGGCCCTCGTCGTCGAGATCAGCGAGGACGGCCGCTTCGAGGTCGACCGCGTCGTCGTCGACGACCGCGAGCTGCAGATGCGCCTGTGCAACGCCGCCAAGGACAAGAGCGTGTCCACGGTCAACATCAAGGCCGACCAGAACACGCGCCACGAGAAGGTCGTCCAGGCCATGGACGTCGCCAAGCTGTGCGGCATCGAGAAGCTCGGCATCCTCCACCGCCACTGAGCGCGAGCCCCGGTCGCGGCGCTATCGCGCCCACGGCGGCGTGAACGGCTCCCCGCCCGCGTGCAGCAGCGCCTGGCCGCCGACGGGCAGGCAGACCACCGCCTCGAGCGGCTCCGGCCCGCGCGCCGCGAGCGAGAAGCGGACCCCGGGCGGCAGCACCAGTGTCGAGCCGGGCCCCAGCGGATGCGCCTCGCCGTCGAGACGCGCGACCCCGTGACTGCGGGCTCGACGCACCCGCGCGGTCTGAAGCGCCGTTCGTCACTGCACGGGTGCGCAGCATCGCGCACCCGGACCGCGCCTTGCGCCGATTTTTTGCCCCGATCGATCACCCCGGCCAAGGTCGGCGCGCTCCCATGCAATGGGTCAACCGGATCCTGCTCGCCGCGCTGCTCGCGTTCGCGATCGCCTACCTGCCGCAGCACGTCGCCACCGGCGGCAGCGCCGAGGACCTCGCGCGCGTCGAGAAGGAACACGCCGCGCTGCGCCGCGGCAACGAGCGGCTGCAGGGCGACATCGAGGCCCTGCGCGCCGAGATCGCCGCGCTCAAGCGCGACCCCGAGGAGGTCGCGCGGATCGCCCGCGAGGACCTCAACCTGATCCGGCCAGGTGAAGTGGTGTTCGAGATCCGCCGCGACGACAAGACCAAGCCATGACGACGCTCGCCCGCACCCTCCACGGCCTCCGCCTCCGCGCCCGCGAGCGCTGGAGCCTCCTCGTCCTGCTCGCCACCTGGCTGGTCCTGGCCGTCGGCGCCGCCACGCCCACCGCCTTCGACGAGGGCAGCCCGGCGCTGGCCGCCTCGCTCGCGGTGTTCGCCGCCACCCTCGTGCGCGCCCTCGTGCGCGAGCTGCGGCCGAACGCCGCCACCTACTCGCAGGCCCACGAGCTCGAGCTCGGCCTCCTCATCATCACCGGCACCTACCTGCTGATCGCCGTCACCGGCGGCCTCGCCAGCCCGGCCCACCCGCTGGTCTACGCCCTCGCCTCGTTCCTGCTGCTGCTCCACCGCGCGCGCTGGATCGCCGGCGTGTGGCTGGCCTCGATCGCCCTGCTCGAGGTCCTCGTCGGCTGGTCTTCGGGGCATGGTCAAGGGGCCAGGGTCGCGTTCCACCTCAGCTACATCGCCTTCTTCGCCGCCGGCAACCTGCTGATCCTCGGCGCGCTGGTCCGGCGCCTGCGCGGCGAGCACGCCCAGCGCCTGGCCGACGAGCTGTCGCACATCCGCCAGGAGGCCCGCGACTTCCGCCTGGTCGCCGCCGCCTCGCCGCGGAAGAGCCGCGACGGCGAGGAGGCGCAGCTGACCCAGTCGGCCGTGCACGCGATCCACGAGCAGGTCGCGTTCAGCCTCGAGCTGGTGCGCGGCGACCTCGAGCTGCACACCTGCGCCCTGCTGTGGATGTCCGAGGACGAGCTCGTGCTCAAGCGCGCCGCCACGTCCTCGACCGCGCTGGTGGGCGGCCCCGAGCTGGCCAGCCCCGGCGTCCTGGCCGGCCTGCTGCGCAGCCCGAAGACGCTTGTCCTCAAGAACATGTCCGAAAAGCATCTTCCGCCGTACTACGGCGCCCCGGTCGCGGTCACCGACCTGTGCGCCGTGCCGCTGGTCCGCGGCGAGCGGGTGCTCGGGGTCCTGTGCGCCGACCGCACCGAGAACCGCCCGTTCACCGCGGCCGAGCAGGACAAGCTGGCCGCGGCGGCGCAGCACGTGCTGCGCACCGTCGACCACGAGCGGGCCTTCATCACCGCGATGCGCAGCCGCTACGAGCACGAGCAGCTGTACCGCGCGAGCGAGCTGCTGAGCGGCGCGCTCGGGCTCGAGGCGCTCTACGGCAAGAGCTTCGAGGCGATCCGCGCGATCGCCCCCTACGACCTGGCGGCGATCGCCACCTACGACGAGCACGCCGAGGCGCACCGCGTGCTCGCGGTCGACGTCCCCGGCCAGTCCGACCCCAACCACGGCGAGGGCTGGCGCGGCCTGGCCGAGTCGCTGCGCGACCGCGTGTTCGAGCACGGCTCCGGCCTGGTCGCCATGGCCACCAAGAACCGCCACTTCATGCCGGCCGCCGACGAGCGGGTCGAGCCCGAGACCGTCGTGTTCGACGTCCACACCCGCCTGCGCCCGGCCCAGAGCGTGCTCGTGCTGCCGCTGCTGCACGGCGACAAGGTCCTCGGCACCCTCACCCTCGCCGCCGCGCGCGAGCGCCAGTTCCCGCGCGCGACCCGCGAGATCCTCCGCGTCCTCTCGCACCAGCTCAGCGTCGGCCTGCAGAACGCCCGCATGTACCGGGCGATGGAGGAGCGCGCCACCACCGACGGCCTCACCGGCCTCACCAACCACCGCGCCTTCCAGGAGCGCCTGGCCCAGATCCACGCCCTGGCCGAACGGACAGGTCGCAACTTCTCGCTTATCCTCACCGACATCGACCACTTCAAGAAGGTCAACGACACCTACGGCCACCCGATCGGCGACGCCGTGCTCAAGCGCGTCGCCGCGGTGTTCGCCGGCCGCGCGCGCAAGGTCGACATCGTCGCCCGCTACGGCGGCGAGGAGTTCGTGCTCGTCCTGCCCGACACCGACGCCGAGGGCGCCGCCATCTTCGCCAACAAGCTGCGCGAGGAGGTCGCCGCCCAGACCATGACCAGCGACCACGGCCCGTTCGCCGTGACCATCTCGATGGGTGTCGCCGAGTACCCCACCGACGGCCACGCCACGGCCGAGTTGATCGAGCGCGCCGACCAGGCCCTCTACCACTGCAAGCACAACGGCCGGAACTGTGTCACCCGCGCGAACCAGCTGGCCTGAGCGCCCGCGCGCCGCACATGCCGCCCCGGCCTGTTCTCCGCCGTCCTGGCGCCGCCGCACCGGTTGGCGCCCTCCCGCGATCTGCCATACTGCTCGCATGCGATACGCCTGGCTCGTCCCCCTCCTCCTGGTGTTCGCCTCCGCCTGCGCGGAGCAGCACAACTACAGCGAAGGCGAGATCTGCGTCGACGCCCCCGCCCTCGCCTCGTTCGCCGAGGGCGACGAGGTCGAGTTCGTGGTCGTCCTCGACGACTGCATGGCCTGTCCCAAGGACTTCACCGCCAACTGCGACGTCGACCGCCAGGGCAGCACGATCAACCTCCACGCCGGCGGCGTCTACACCCAGCGCAGCGGCCCCTGCGACACCTGCCTGACCCTCTCGATCGCCTGCGTCGTCGGCGGCCTCGAGCCCGGCAACTACACCGTCCGCAGCGGCGACCAGACCCTCAAGATCAGCCTCCCGCAGCCCGAAGCCCCCAAGCTCGACGCGTCCTGCGACGCCGTCAAGTGGTGAGCCCCGGGCCCCGCCTGCCCCGCGCCCGTCTCACTCGCGCAGCTCGACGCGCACCGGGCAGTGGTCCGACACGCTGCGCAACTTCGAAGGCTCCGTCGTCTGGATCTCGCACGCCAGGGCCGCGCACATGCCGAGGACTTCGGGTGTCCCAAAGGACAGTTGTTTCGCGGCCAGCACGTGATCGAGCAGGCTCGCCTCCCAGCGAGGCACCTCACTGTTCGGCTGCCAGTACTCCGAGCACCCCAGGGCGCGGGTCGGCAGCTGCAGCGCGCGGCTCTCGATCAACCCGTCGATGAAGCGCCGCTCGTCGCTGCTCGCATCGAGAAATCCGGTCGTGTTGAAGTCGCCCGCGACCACGACCTCGGCCCCGAACTCCTCGCGCAGCGCGGGCAGGATCGACGTCAACCATTGCCACTGCGGCTTGCGCCGATCGACCTCCGGAGCCTTGCCGCCCGGCGAGAGATGCACCGAAACCAGCACCAGGGCCCGTCCGGAGGTCGTCCGGAGCGACGCGGCCAGCGCGGGCGCCTGCCCCACGGGACATCGATCGCCCTTGCTGAGCGAGCGGTAGTCTTTCAATTCGAGCCGCGTCGTGTCGTAGACGACACCCACGCTCAGTCGGCCTTTCGGGTTCTTCCGGCACGACTCCGTCAACACCGCCGCGTAGCGCCGTCCCGTCAGCGCGCTGGCGCGATCGACCGTCGCGAAGAATTTCCCCCAATCGTGGATCTCCTGCACCGCCACCGCATCCGCGTCGAGCTCGGCGAGCGCCGCCGCCACCGCCTCCGGATCCGTCTTTTCATGCGGGAACGTCTGGATGTTGAACGTCCCGAGCACCAGCGGCGCCTCGCGGCGGCACCACAGCAGCAGCGCGAGCGCCACCAGCACCAGCCAGAGCCACACGCGACGACGACGACGACGACGCTCCTGCATCACCGTCGACGGTAGACGCGTGAGCGCCGGCCATCAAGGCGACGCGATCGCGCGCTCAGCCGTCGCGCGGCTCGCGGAGCAGGCGCATGCGGACGTGCTGGTGTTGCCGCCGCTTGTACTCCGCGTGCGAGCTCTCGCCTTGCTCGTTGGCCTCCGCGGTGCGCTTGTCCATCACCTGGAACTCGGCGAGCACGAACACCACGCGGCCGCGGCGCTCGTCGTGGTCGCCGGCCAGCAGGGCGTCGACGCGGACCGGCAGGTCGGCGACGAAGTTGAGCACGTGGAAGCTCTTGCCCGAGAACTCGTTGCTCCCCGGCAGCGGGCGGTTGCCGGCGTCGGTGTCGAAGCTGTCGCCGTGGACCTTCAGGCTGTTGAGGTCGATCAGCGTGTTGACCGTCTGGTCGGGCACCACGTAGTTGAACGGGATGCAGCGGTGCAGCATGATCCGCAGCGTCGGCACCAGGTCGTCGGGGTCGCGGACGATCAGGCGGAAGCGCAGGCGGTCGAACACGCGCGCCGCGTTGTTCTCCCGCTTGAGCAGCAGCTTGGTCAGCTGCGACTCCTTCGACTTGCGCGACCACGAGAACTCGACCACCGGCACGCCGGCGGTGCGCAGCTCGTCGAACATGCGCGTCACGCTCTCCTCGACCAGCGAGAAGATCTCCGAGTCGGAGATCGCCAGCGACGCCCGCATCTCACGCGCCTCGAGGTGATACAGGATGTGCATCACCTTGAGCAGCGTGCAGGCCTGCCGCTGGTGCGGCCCGGCCTTGCCGGACGCGATCCGCGGCAGCTGCACCCACGGCACCTTGTCGGCGATGGTGTCGTCGAGGCGCAGCTTGAGCACGTCGCTGATGTAGCGGACGGCCTGCTGGCGCAGGTCGGCGAGGCGGGCCTCGTCGCGGGGGTCGCCGAGCTCGAGCCCGTTGAGCGCGAGCAGGCGGCGCACGTCCTCGTCGGAGCTCAGGGCCAGGCGGTGCCAGTCGATGACCGACTGTCCGCGCAGCAGCAGCTGGATCTCGTTGATGTCCTGCAGGGACAGCTCGGCGTGCTCGCCGCCCTGCTCGGCCTCGCGCCAGAGCGCCTGCGAGGCCAAGAAGGCGCCGAATGGATCCGAGCGCTGCGGAGGCCTGGCCATCGCGCCGCAGCCCAGCTTAGCCGCTTACGCGCCGAGAGAAGCGGAGAGTACCGACGAGCAGACCGATCGTGACGAGGGCGGCACAGATGTTTCCGAGGTAAGCGGTCATGAACCTTGTTGCTCCAGTCCTTGCAGTCGTGTGCTCAGGACTTATCACGGAATCGGGCGAGGTCGGAAAAAGTAGGAGATGTAGGACAATCTCGGCGGAAGCTCAGTTCAAGGTTCGCAAGGCTGGACGAGTAAGCTGGAGCGGGGGGATGTTCAGGCGCGAGAACTGGTCTGAAAAGGGGTCCTGGGCCTGAAAGCGCGTGGCCCCCGTCTTCTGGGGCCAGAACGCCGGATGGCAGATAACACATTCCTGCGTCCGTTGGAAAGTCCCCCACGGGCGCCGCGGCCGCCAGCAGGCTGACGCAGCCGGGTTCGCGGACGCGTGGGCGCACCTCGGGACGGATGGCCACGCGTGCGCGAGGGCGCTACTGTGACGCCATGCGCGACCCCGAGGACGACGATGTGCCCCCCCGCGACGACCGTCTCGGGTTCACCTCGAGCAACTTTCGCCGCAAGATCGGCGAGGGCCTCGCGGGCCTGCTCGACCCCGACGGCGCGATCGGCAAGGGCAAGGAGATCGTGACCGGAGTGACCCAGGCGACCAAGAACGAGGTCGTCCGGATGATCAGCGCCGAGGTCCGGCAGTTCCTCGACGGCATGGACACCGTCGATTTGCTGCAGCGGGTCATCGCCGGCCTGGTGATCGACGTGAAGGCCGAAATCCGCTTCTCCATCGACCCCGAGGGCCAGCTCAAGCCGGCGATCCGGGCCGAGAAGGCCACGCAACGGGTCAAGGAGCCGTCGCAGCCCACGCCTGCGCCGGGTCAGGCGTCGACATCCGCGACGTCGGCCGCACCGACGACGCCGCAGGCGCCCCCGGCCGGCAAGGCTCCCAAAGAGTGAGCCTCAGCTCTGCGCCGCGGGATCGACCGGCACGACCTTGTTGTCGCCGTCGTCGTCGGGGAGCCCGAGCTTCTTCTTGACCGCCTTGTAGATGTCGGCCCCGAGCTTGAGCCCGAAGCCGGTGATGATCGCATTCACGAGGAGCCGCATGACCGGCAGGGTAGCAGCAAGGACCCGGTCGACCTGACGCGGGTCCCTGCCTCTCAGGATCGGTCGCCTGGAGCGCCGGCGCTGGTTCATGCGGGGATCACGCAGACCCCGACATCCTCATAAGAAGGTGGGGCCATGCCCATCTCGAAGAACGGGGTGCACTCCTCGCCGGCCTGACACGGGCCATTGCCGCCGCTGACCGGGCAGAACGGGGTGCAACAGCCCGCGGACCCCGCCGGGCAGTTGGCGACCGACGCCGCCGACGCGCAGAAGCCGCCCTTCTGACACTGATTGATGTACTGGCACTCGGCCCCCGGCCCCCCCTCGCCGGGCATCGCCGACTCCTTGAAGCACACGAACAGATCGCCGGCCGAGTTGTAGCAGCCCTGTCCTTCGGGACAGTCTTGCACGAGCGGGTCGCACGCCGGCAAGCAGATCGGCAGCGAGCCGTCGTTGTAGACCACGCAGTCGGCCGTGGGGGTGTTCGGGCAGTCGTCGCTGTTGTTGCAGAACTCGACGCAGACCCCGTCCAGGCCCTCCTCGTCGGTCAGCAGGCAGATGTTGCCGAGCGCGCAATTGTCGACGCCGGTGTACTTGCCGTTCTCGACGTCGCACGGGTCGCCGACGGCGCCCTCGCCGTTGATCTCGACGCACGTGTTGACGCCCCACGGCTCGCCCTCGACCGGCGCGACCGCCGTACACTTCTGTCCTTCGGGACAGTCTTGCACCCGCGGATCGCACTGACCGCTGATCCCGCCGTCGGGCGGGACGATGAAGCCCGCGCTGGTCGGCTCGCTGCCGGCGCTGGTCGGGTCGACCGGCCCGCTCGTCGCGCTCATGCCACCGCCGGTGGTCGACGTCGTCCCCGGCCCGGTCGTATCATCAGGTTTTTCGGTATCGTCGCCGTCGTCGTTGGGCTCGCCGGTCGGGCCGGACGCGTCCGTCGCGGTCATCATTCCGGACTTCTCGCCACACGCGCCGCCTGCGAGCACGGCGACGGATACGAACCAAAGCTGAAGCGATCTCATGGTGGGCCTCCATTGCGCACGCTATCACAGAAAGCAGCAAAGGCCCGAAACCTCGTAGGAGCTTCGTCGGTCTAAGGCCGTCCCAGGACGAGGCCCACCTTCGCGAGCGCCTCGAGGGTCGCGGACAGCTCCTCGCGGATCTCTGGCGACAGCCCCGGATCGGCCACTGCAGCCTCCAGGCGCCCGATTCGTGGCAGCCAGAGGGTGTGGGCCCGCTCGTCGAAGGCCACCCCGGCGGGGGTCAGCGCCATCGCCTCGTCCCGCAACGCCTGCGCCTCGCTCAGGGAGATCGGCGTCCTGACCACGAGCGGGGCCGGGAGGACCTCGGTCTCCGCGATCATTGGCTCCGGCACGACCACCGAGGCCCCGGCCTGCCAGCCTTGCAGCGCCACGGCCGCCACCACGCCGAGTACGGCGGCGGCGGCGATCGACGGCCATTGGCGCCAGCGCGGCTCGGGCAGGCGGCGGCGGCAGCCCTGGTTGAGCCGCCGCTCCACGCCGGGCGCGATCGCCGGCCGGGAGCTGTCACGGCGGTCCCTTCGCCCCTGACGTCGGTCGAGTTCCGGACCCATGCCGCAAGCGTCGGGGCGGTCGGGCGATCCGGCAAATTTCAGGCTTCGGCGGGCTCTGGCGGGCCCGTGATGCCGGCGCCTTTCGCAGTTCCGCATAGCTTGACCTGAGCAAATTTGTTGTATACACCCGTTCAGTGCCGAAGGCGTGATCTCCGCAGCCGCCGCAGGAGGCTCTCCCCGTGAAACCCCAGCTCACTCACCGCCAGCAGCAAGCGCTCGATTTCATCTCGTCATGCCTGGACGCCAACGGGTACCCACCGACGCTGCGCGAAATCGGCGAGCACATGGGGATCCGCTCGACCAACGGCGTGAACGACCACTTGAAGGCGCTCGAGCGCAAGGGCTACCTGGTCCGTGAGGAGCTCAAGAGCCGCGCGCTACGGCCGGTCGACGCGCCGGAGAGCGCCGCGCGGGTTCGCTCGACCACGACGGAGATCCCGATCCTCGGTCGCGTGGCCGCGGGTCAACCGATCCTCGCCGACGAGAACGTCACCAACCGGATCAGCGTCGACCAGTTCTTCCTCCACGGCAACCAGCCGCGCGAGGTGTTCGGCCTCGTGGTTTACGGCGAGAGCATGATCGAGGATGGAATCTTCGACGGCGATTACGTGTTCGTCCGGCGCCAGGCCACCGCGGAGCGGGGCGAGATCGTCGTGGCCATGATCGAGGGCGAGGTGACGTGCAAGCGTTACTACCCCGAGGGCGACAAGATCCGCCTGCAGCCCGGCAACGCGGCCATGCAACCGATCTACGTCCACCGCGGCGATCATCGCGCCTTCGAGTTGGTCGGCAAGGTGATCGGCGTCTACCGCAGCCTCCATTAGTCCAGCGGGCGCATCGCCGCTGTCGCCGCCGTGAGGCAGCCGAACAGCGGTGGCGAGCCCTGACGAAATATTTCCGCTACAGTGTCCCCCGTGCCGCGGCCGCCCACACCTGGCGCTCTCGCGCCTGGGGACCGCACTCGGCGTCGACGGGGCGCCGGACCACTCGCGCTCCTCGCCTGCTTCCTGGTCTCCGCGGGCCTCAACGTCGCCGCGGTGACTACGAGCCTGCTCGTGCTGATCCGCTCCGACGACCGGGTCGCGTCGCATCCGGTCGCGCGCAAGCCCGCGTGCGTCAACGGCTACGAGCGCGGCCTCGGCCTGCTCGAGAAGGCGCTGTCGGGCGCCGAGGACCAGCTCTACGACGGCCTCCTGCACACGATCGTCGACGGCAAGTGCGAGACCGAGGTGATCGTCGCGCTGGTCGACGACAAGGAGCCCATCGAGCCGCTGGCCGAGCTCGAGGACCCCGAGCCGCCCGAGCCGCGGAAGAAAGAGCGCGAGAAAAAGAAGAAGGAACAGGAGAAGCCGCCCGAGCCGCTGCCGGTCGAGGAGCCGAAGCCCGAGGAGAAGAAGAAGGAAGAGGAGAAGCCGCCGGAGGAGGAGCAGCCGAAGGAGAAGATCGACTTCGAGCTGCTGCAGCTCAAGATGGTCGAGCAGCTCGAGGAGAAGGACGAGAAGGAGTCGCCCGACGACGCGCACTACCTGTCCAACGTCAACCGCGACGTCACCGAGGAGACGCGGGCCGAGATCACCAACTTGCAGCGCGACGCCGAGCAGGCCAAGGCCTCGCAGCAGGAGCCGAGCGACGACCCGACCAAGGGCATGGCGGCCGAGGACAAGATCGCCGAGACGCGCGAGCAGAAGAGCCAGCTGGCGCAGGAGGCCCCGAAGGTCCAGCAGAGCCCGGAGACCAAGATCCCCGAGCAGAACGACCCCAAGGCCAAGAGCAAGCTGTCGATGCGCGACCTGGCCCCGCGCGAGCACTCGCCCGAGATGCTCAAGCACGAGGCCGCGGCCGACGCCGCCGCCGCCGGCGAGCTCGCGCCCGATCAGAAGGCCCAGGCCGCGGTGATGCAGCGCAACAAGCAGCAGGCCGGCTCCTCCGACACCAAGTCACCTGTCCTTCGGTTCAGGTTGTCGGCCAACGAGATGAACGCGCTGTTCGGCCGCGACATCGCCGAGAAGAAGGACGTCATCTCGCAGCGCCAGTCGAAGAAGAAGGGCATCTGGGAGGAGGCGCGCGAGCTCTACCAGTCGCCGCTGGAGAACATGGTCCCCGAGGTGCGGCCCGGCAACCAGACCGCGCTGCGCTCGCGCAAGCACCCGTTCGCGCAGTTCATCGCCACGATGCACCGCACGATCCACGACAAGTGGGCGTTCGGGTTCCTCGAGCAGCTCGACACGATGGGCCGCGGCAACGCGCTCAACAAGCCCGACCTGTGGACGCGCGTCGAGATCGTGCTCAACAGCGACGGCTCGCTCGACAAGCTGCGGACCGTCCGTTACTCCGGCAACATGCAGTTCGACGGGGCCGCGCGCGAGGTCGTGCGCAACTCCGGGCCCTACCCGCAGCCGCCGCGCGAGATCTTGAGCGGCAACGGCAAGGTCTACATCCACTGGGCGTTCCACCGCGACGAGCGGGCCTGCGGCACCTTCGGCGCCGAGCCGTTCATCCTCGACAACGCCGGCCAGGGCGAGCGGCCCGATCCGAATCGAGCTGTCCGTCCGGCCAGCTCGGAGTCGGAGGCGATGGCGTCGCGGCGGCTCGCGCGGCAGATGGGCCCGGCCGCGCCCGGCCCTTCCGGCCCTGAAGGTCCCGCGGCGCCGGGCGGTCACAACCACGAGCACGGCGAGGGCGACGGCCACAACCACGAGCGCGGCACGCCCCCGCCGGAGCAGGGCGGCGACCAGGCCGACCCGGAGGCGGGGCACGCCGCCACCGCCTGGCTCAAGGTGTTCGCCGCCCGCGACGCCGCCAAGCTGGCCGCCCGCGCCAGCCTCCCCTTCGTCATCGGCGATCAGGTCGTCGCCCGCACCCGCGAGGAGCTGCAGGGTGTCCTCCAGGCCATGCTCGACGAGGCCGGCAGCGGCACGCCGGGCCCCGCCGAGGTCTTCACCGCGGCCGGCCTGCGCAAGCGCTTCGGCAGCGTCCCCGCCGGCGTGCAGGAGGGCCTCGGCCGCAACTACGCCGTCAGCAAGGTCCGCGGCGAGCCCTTCATCCTGATCCTCGAGCGCCGCTTCGGCGACTGGCGGGTCGTCGGCGTCGCCCGCTAGCGCTCGAGCGGGCGCATTCGTAAAGCACGAACGGCGGCGGGTCGAAGGCCCGTCGGCACTCCGACGAGCCGCGCGCTCTGCGAGGCGGGCTCGAGCACGCGATTCCACCTGCATTCGTCGCAAGGCTTCCGTGTCCCACCAGTCCAGGACCCGCCCAGCAGGGTCCGCTGGACCACCGCCCGGAATGCCCACTTCACGGCCCGCTCGCTGCGGGCCTGATTTCGCTGTCCAGTCGCTGCGGGAGTCTGCCGTCCGAGGACATGTCCCTTCAGACAGGACGGTCGCTCCATGAACATCGTTCGCAGGCTGCTCGCCGGATCTCGCCTCTCGGCCGCTCGCCCGGCGCGTGGGCGCGCCCGGGCCTCCGGAGAGGCGCCTGGACAGGCGTGCGAGCCTTCGCTACAAGGGTGCCCGATTGGAGCGCCTCGATCATGGCTGACACAAACCTCGCTCAGATGTTCTTCGACCGCGCCCGCTCCGAGGGCCAGCGCCCGGGCTACTGCCTCCGTCAGGGCGGTGCATTCGTCGACGTGCCGTTCGGCGAGGCCGCCGACCGCGTCGAGGCGATCGCCGCCGGCGTGCTGAAGGGTGGCAACACGCCCCCGGAGGGCACCTGCGTCACGATCATGGCCAACACCCGGCTCGAGTGGATCCTGGCCGACTGGGCGCTCCTGTCGCTGGGCTATCGCACGGTGCCGATCTACGTCAGCCTGCTGCCGCCCGAGATCGGTTACATCCACGCCGACACCAAGGCCGAGCTGCTGGTGGTCGAGAACAAGGAGATGCTCGACAAGGTGCGCGCGGCCCAGCGCGGCTTCACCTTCTTCGAGGTCGAGTATCCGGCCGACGCGATCAAGCTCAAGCGCTTCATCGTCATCGACCCGACCGGCATCGCGCCGGCGGCCGACTGGGAGAGCCTGGCCGACGTCGAGGCTCGCGGCCGCGCCGCGCTGGCCGAGACGAAGGGCGAGCGCGACCGGCGGCTGCAGTCGATTCTGCGCAGCGACGTCGCCACGTACACGTACACCTCCGGCACCACCGGCCCGCCGAAGGGCGTCATCCAGACCCACGACAACATGCTGAGCATGCTCGAGAACGTCGAGGAGGTCGGCATGTTCAGCGAGAAGGCGCGCGTCGGCGGGGCGTTCCTGTTCCTGCCGCTGGCCCACTCGTTCGGCCGCCTGGTCGAGTTCGGCGGCGCGTTCTTCCGCTGCAAGATCGTCCTGTCGTCGATCGCCACCGTCGCCGAGGACCTCGGCCTGTCGCGCCCCGGCTTCCTGCCCGCGGCCCCGCGGGTGTACGAGCGCGTCTACGGCAAGATCATGACCACGGTCGCCTCGAGCCCGCCGCTGCGCCAGAAGATCTTCCACTGGGCGCTCGGGGTCGGCAAGCAGACCATCCCGTACCGCCAGAAGAACAAGGCGCTGCCGCTCGGGCTCGGCATCAAGCTCGGCCTCGCCGAGAAGCTGGTGTTCTCCAAGCTCAAGGCCAAGCTCGGCATGGACCGCATGCACGTGCTGCTGTCCGGCTCGGCGCCGCTGCCCAAGGAGGTCGGCGAGTTCTTCATCGCCCTCGGCCTCAACGTCTGCGAGGCCTACGGCCTCACCGAGACCTGCCCCGGCCTCACCACCAACCGCCCCGACAACTGGAAGATCGGCACCGTCGGTCCGGCCATCAAGGGCGTGTCCCTGCGCCTCGCCGAGGACGGCGAGATCCTCGCCAAGGGCCCCAACGTCGTGTCCGGCTACCTCAACCGGCCCGACGCCACCGCCGAGGCGTGGGACAGCGACGGCTGGTTCCACACCGGCGACATCGGCGAGTTCGACGAGGACATGCACCTGCGGATCACCGACCGCAAGAAGGACCTCATCAAGACCAGCGGCGGCAAGTACGTCGCCCCGCAGAAGATCGAGGCCCTGCTCAAGACCAAGCCGATCCTCAGCGAGGCGGTCGTCATCGGCGACGGTCGCAAGTACTGCGTCGTCCTCGTCACCGTCGACAAGGAGAAGCTCGCCGCCTGGTCGCAGCGCACCGGCAACCCGGCCGACATCAACAGCGATGCGGTCCAGAAGGAGATCCAGGGCTACCTCGACGAGGTCAACCAGGGCCTCGCCTCGTTCGAGTCGATCAAGTACTTCCGCGTCGCCCCCGAGGAGTTCTCGGTCGACAACGGCATGCTCACCGCCTCGTTCAAGGTCAAGCGCAAGGAGGTCTCCAAGCGCTACAAGGCCCTGATCGACGCCATGTACCCGTCCGGCAAGGACTGAGCGGCCGCTCTTTGAGACATGGCGCCGAGGACATGCCCTCGGCGCCATGTTTGTTTAATCTCCGGCCGGCTCACAGCGGCTTGGTGAACTGTCCGAGGTCGACGTAGGCGCGGTCCTTCATGATGACGAACGGCCGCTCCTCGAAGCGCAGCTCGCCCTTGCCGTCGTGCTGGACGATCTGCAGCTTGCCCATCCCGTAGCCCATCGGCCCGCGGCTGAAGTAGTGGGCCTCGAGCTTGTACGGGAACGCCTTCGGCTCGCCCTCGATCGTGAAGCACTCCGGCCCGTAGCCGGTCGTCACGTCGGCGTACAGCCGGCCGCCGCTGGGCAGCGTCTTCTGCGAGTAGAACGCGTGGTCCTTGCGCCCGTCGTGGACGTGGAAGTCGACGTCGTTGGCGTCGGTCTCCCAGTTGATGACGAACCGCGTCGACGGCTTGCTCGCCAGCGGGATGTTCATGCCGTCGAGCGTCGCCCGCACCGTGAACGCCGCCGACGGCTCGGCCTTGATCAAAGCCGCCGCGATCAGCCCCACGTCCTCGCGCAAGATCTCCTGGACCCCCGCGAAGCGGCCCCACGGGTACGTCCGCGTCGCGCCGGCCTTGATCGCCTCGAACGCCTCCTTGTGCTTGCCCGCCTTCAGCAGCGCGTACGCGTACAGGCGATGGCTCGACGGGTGGTCCGGCCGCGACTCGACCGCCTTGGCGAAGGTGTCGACCGCCAGCGCCGAGCCCGCCTCGCCGAGCCGCTCGAGCCGCGCGCCGACGTAGCGCCGCAGGTCGGCGCGCGACGGGAACAGGTCGATGATCGAGCCGTAGGCCCGCGCCGCCGTGATCGGGTCGCCCGCGGTCTCGGCCGCCTCGCCGAGAGCGATGAGGGCGAGCACGTCGCCCGGATCTTGCTCGTGCCACGCGAGCGCGAGGGCGACCGCCCCGCGCGCGTCGTTCTGCTTCAACCGCTGCGCGACGTCGAAGAACTTGCCGGTGTACGGGCTGTCCGCGGTGCGGTCGGCCTCGGCCTGCTCGGCCTGCCGCTGCGCGTCCTGCTCGCGCATGCGGGCCTGCCACGCCTCCTCCTCGGCCCGCTGCCGCGCCGACTCCTCGGGCGTCGGCGGCGGCGGCGGCGTGTAGTCGGCCGGCACGCCTCCCCCGGGCTCGAGGATGAACGGGTAGGTCACGGTCACCGAGCCACCGCCCTGCGGCTTGGGGAACGTCCACCGCCGCACCGCCTGGGCCATGCAGGTCCCCACTCGCGCGTCCCGCAGCGTGCTCTCGGACACCACCGCCGACGGCACCTTGCCCGTGCCGCCGATGACGAACTGGATCGCCACGCGCCCCTTGGCGTTGGGATCTCGCGCGAGCGCCTGGTTGTAGCAGTAGCGGATCTCGTTGATGTGCGCGCGCACGATCCGGCGGATGATGTCCTTGTCGAGCGCGCCCTGCACCTCCGCCTTCGCCTGCCGCACCGTCGGCACCCGCCTGCCGCGGCCGCCGAAGCCCGCTCCTGCGCCGCGACCGTAGCCCGAACCAGTCCCGCCCCCGCCCGCGCGACCGATGAGACCGGTATTGCCGAGGCCGATCGTGCCCTCGCCCGTGCCGCCGCCGCCGCGACCGGTACCGACCAGTCCGAGCCCGCCGACGCCGTACGCCTCACCGATCTCCGTCCCCGTGAGCCCACCCCACACGTCCGCGTCGTCGTTGCCGACCGCGAACGCGCCGCCGTACGGGCTGGCGAGGAAGTGACCTGACTCTTGGGACATGGTCCCGAGGATCCCCGCCTGGCGCGACGCCATCTCCGGGTCGAAGTTGCGCGCCATCATCGGGATCGCGTCGCGCTGCGGCTCCGCCGGCGCCCTGAACTCCTCGCCCGGCCCGCGGTTCACCAGCGTGCCCGGGTCGGGCTTCGTCGCCGGCGGCGACTTGCGGTTGTACAGCTCGACCCCCGTCGCGCCCACCGTCAGGATGTCGGCGAGCGCGTTGCGGTCGATGTTGAAGCGCTGGTAGTCCCACTCCGACTCGAGCACGAGCAGCGCCGTGAAGTCGCTGAGCACGCGGTACTTGGTCGATAGCTCGACGATCGTCTTCTGCAACCCCGCGCGCGCCGCCTCGTCCGTCTCGGACAGGCTCGAACGCTGCGCCTGCAGCCGCTCGACCTGCGCCCGGACCCACGCCCGCTCGAGCAATGGCCGCTCCACCGCCGTCGTCGGCACCTCGGCCTCGATGCGGTCCTGGCCCTCGATCACGACCTGCATCGCCGCCTCGGCCGGCAGGTCGGCGTAGACCAGCATCTCGTCGCCGGGCTGCGCGCCCTCGATCGTGTCCGGCCACACCCACGCCGCCCCGGGCACCGACACCTTCATCGCCGGCAAGGTCGCGCTGCCGAGCTTGTGCGCGATCGTCTCGAGCGGCAGACGAGCGTCCATCACCACCCCGTCGCGCGGGAGATCGGCGGTGGTCAACGCCTTGAGCGAGGCGGTGTCCTGGATCCCGCCGTCGACGATCGCGTCGGCGCGCTCGAACCCGGCGGCCGCGAGGGTCTTCGCCGCGTCGCGCAGCGCCGCGTGCTCCGCCGAACCCGCGGTCGTGATCCCGTCGGAGAACACCAGGAGCCGCCTCGACCCGCCCGCGTCCGCCGCGACGGCCGCCAGCGCCCCCGCCAGGTCCGAGGCCCCGAGCGCCCGGCGCGACGCGATCCGCTCGAGCTGCGCCTGCCCGAACCCGCTCGCCGGCCCCGAATAGACCGCCTCCGTCGTCTGATCGAAGCAGACCACGCGCAGCGGGAAGTCTTCGCCTGACTGTTCGCGCATGTTCTTGAGGACATCTGCGAGGCGACGGATCTGGCGGTCGAAGCCGAGCGCCCGCGAGGCGCTGGTGTCGAACAGCACCGTCAGCGCGCCGATCGGCACCGCCGGCATGTCGCCCGCCGGGGCCACGCGAGCGACCGCGAGGTTGTCGTGGCGCAGGCCCATCAGCGTCGACGCCCGGTCCGAGCGGACCTCGAGGTCGCGCTCGGGCAGGTACTTCTGCTTCTTCACCTCGATCACGCGGGTCTGGACCGCGGCCCCGCCGAGGCTCGTCGGCGCCGCCGAATCGCCGGGCTCGCGCAGGATCACGCTGGCGTCGAGCTCGTCGAGCTCGGGCAGCCCGCGCAGCATCAGCCGGTAGGGCTCGGCCGAGCTCGGCAGCTCCTGCGAGTACGACACGATCAGCTCCTTGCGCTCACGCGGGCCGATCGGGAACACGCGGGCGCTGAACGAGTTGCCGGCCTTGTTCTCGAGCAGCGCCGGATCTTGCCGCTTGTGCAGGAAGTCCTCGTAGGCGACCCGCGCCGCCTGGCGCTCGACCACCTCGCCCTCCTGCCAGCGGTCGTGGATCTTCATGGCGAAGCGTGAGATCGCGGCGCCCGGCGGCATGTCGATCTCGAAGCGGCCCTCGATCTGGCGGTCGTTCGGGTTCTCGAACACCAGGTGCAGCTCGGTGAACGCCAGCGGCTCCTCGACCACGCCGCGCGCCTTGAAGCTCACCAGCTTGAGCCCGGTCCCGTCCGACGCCGTCAACGACACCGGCGCCCGCCGCGTCGCCCCGTCGTCCGTGAGCTTCACGCCCTTGCTCGGCAGCGCCATCGTCGTCGCCGTCGCCGTCGCCTCGGCCTTGCCCGGGTTGGCCGTACACCCCAACATCCACGACGCCAGCGCCGCCGTCGCGCCCGCCGTCCTCCTCACCAGGACGTTTGGACATGTCCCAAGCAGCATGTCCTTTGATTCCGACGAGTGCGCGAGTGCGCGAGCGGGAGCACGGCGGTCGAGGCGTGGCATACGGCGGCCTCAGACAACCTCACCGGCGCCAGGTTCCGCGGCGATCGTCATGAGCTAGAGCGGCGGCAACCCGACGAGCGCCGCGTGAGCCTCGGCCCACGCCTGCATGCCCGGACCGTCGAGGCTGTAATCGCTCGTCAGGCTCCACGGCCACGCGCCCGCGTAGCCGTTGGCGAGCAGCACGTCGAGCCGCGCGCCCGCCTGGTCGGAGGCGATGAACTCACCGACGACCATCGGCCGGTCGAGGCCGAGGTCGGTGTACATCTGCGCCGTCGGCGAGAACAGCACCGTCCCCAGCTCCGGATCGCCGTTCCACGCCTGGTCGTCCATCCAGGGGTAGTAGTGCGTCTGGTAGAAGTCGAGCTCCAGCGACGAAAACCCGCGGGCCTCCGCGAACTCGGGCGTCCACACGCGGCACCACTTCAACGACGTCGACCGAAGCATGTTTTCACGGACATGTTCTCCGAGACCGGTCGGGTGTCGTCGCCGGCGAACGAGATGCCCGCGCGGCCGTCGGTGAACACGAACCACCGCGCGACCCGTAGCCCGTCCGACGCGGGCGCGACGATGCCGGCGTCGAGCGAAACGGCGTGTATCGCCCCCACAACGACCGAGGGGCCGCCCGGCGACGCCGGACAGCCCCTCGCGTTGCAACTCGACAGCGATCAGCCGCCGGCAGCGATCGAGCCGGAGACCTGGACAGCCGCGTCGAGCTGGGTCTTCAGCTTGCCACCCGCATCCTTGAGGAGGTTGGCCGCCTGCGGGAGCAGGGTGATCGCACAAGCCGCGCCGAGCGAGGCCTTGAGGTCGCCCGAGGCCTTGAGCTCGGCCGCCGCACCGTTGACCGCGCTGACGCCGGCATCGCCGAGCGTCGCGGTGACGTCGATCAGACCCTCCGCCTTGGCCATCGCGGCGAGCAGCGCGGCGTAGCGGATCTTGAAGGTGCTGATGAAGGCGCGGAACTCGAGCTCGCCCTGCGAACCGGCCGCGACGTTGAGCTTGTACTGGATGTCCAGCGACGGCGGGTAGCACTGCACGCTCGCCTCGGCCTTCGCCTCGACGGTCGCCTCGCACTCGGCCGACACCGACGGCGGCGTCGCCTTGCCGTCGCAGCCGCCCTCGCACTTGACGTTCGCCTCGGCCGACGCCGAGCAACGGACCTCCGCGTCCGCCTGGCAGTCCGCCATGCCCGGGTCGTACTCGCACGAACCGGTGCACTTGCCCTCGCACTTGCCACCCGCGCCGAGGTCGCACTCGCCCTGGCAGTCGCCGGCGCAGCGACCCTCGAAGTCCTGGCCGTCGCACTGGCCGCGGCAGGTGCCCTCGCACTTCGCCGCGATCTCGAGGTTGCAGCTGCCCGAGCAGCTACCATCGCACGTCAGCATCGGCGCCTGGCCCTTGCAGGTCAGGCCGCCCGCGGCGCGGCAGTCGGCCTGGGCCTCGGCAGAGACCTTGCACGAACCCTCGCACGAGACCTCGACGCTGCCCGGCTTGGCCTCGACGTCGCACTCGGCGGCCGCCTTGGCGGTGACGTCGAGCGACGCCTCGCAGCGCGCCGGCTCGGCCTTCACCTGGATGCCCGCGTCGATGTCGACCCACGCCGACAGCTTGCCCTCGAGCGCGGCCTTGAAGTCCGCCGGACCCGTGGCGCCGACGAGCGCGTAGAGCCCCTTGAGCTCGGCCTCGATGTTGGCGGCGGTGGTGTTGATGGCGCCCGACACGTCGAGCGTCGCGCTGAAGAACGCGTCGACCTCGGCGATGCCCGACACGGCGAACTTGCCGTTGAGGAACGCTTCCTTGTCGCACGTGAGGCCGCACTGCTCCGCCAGGTCGCCCGCATCGCAGCCCTGCGTGGCTGTGAGCGAGACGCCCGCGATGAGGCCGCCGGCGATCAACCCAAAGGATCCCATTCGATTCGTGATCATGATCTTCACTTGCTCCTTACCAAGCTCTGCGATGAACTCGTCGGTGGTTTCCACGGAATTCTCGCCGCGCTGGCCCGGACGCGCGCGCCCGAGCTAACGGTCGAGATGGTCCCATGACCGAAGGACCCTGCAAAGCCCCTTTAAAAGGGAACGAGCCCGGGCGCAGCAACGTGGGCACTGCGCCGGACCCGTCACGAACCGCAACCCAACCGCCCGGGTGCGGGAGGTTAGCTTTGCAAGGTTCGCTCGCGAAGACAGGACCAGACATGGAAGCCGATGGTGCCCTTGGACAGCGCGACCGCGCAAATCTTCAGCCGGGCCGGCGGTGTTTACCATGCTCCGCGACCGGTGCCAGTTTTGCCCCGCGCGAATCCGACGCAGACCGCTGCCACCGGTCTCAGGGATCGTCGTCGGGCCCGGGCTCGAGGTCGACGATGACCGGACAGTGGTCGCTCAGATCGGTGTAGTCTCGCTCGGGATAGGTCGGGGTCGAGCGGAAGGGGCGACAGGCATGACGAGCACAATGAAGGAGTGGCTCGGCGTGGGCCTTCGCGACCTCGGCCTCGAGGAGCCCTGCGACCCACACCAGGTCGAGCAAGGACGGCTCGTGCCAGGCGTCGCGCCTCGCCCCGTCCCAGTACACCGAGCAGCCTGAGCGGTTGACCACTCGCTGCAGACCCACGGCGCCGAGTCGCGCATCGAGTGCCTTCAGCTCCGCGTCGGGTCCACCTCTGGTCGGACCGGTGGCGTTGAAATCGCCGAGCACGATGACATCGCCGTCATCTTGCGCGATCTCCTGCACGATCTCCGCCAGTACTTCCCACTGCGAGCGACGCAGCGCGTAGCCCTCGTCGCGCGCCTTGAGGTGCACGACGAGCACATGAAAGTCGGGGCCGCCGCCGCGGACCCGCAAGTAGCCCGAAAGGCCAGGTCGCACCGGGCCGCCCATGGCGAGGCGCTCGTGCTCTCGCGGCGCACCGACGAGCTCGATGCGGGACGGGTCGTACAGGAAGCCGAGCTTCTGCCCGCCGCGTCCGCCCGCCGTCGACAGCACCAACTCCCAGCCCGGCATCAACTGCTTCAGTCGCGCCGCGTCGTGGATCTCCTGCACCGCGATCACGTCGGCAGCGAGCTCGGGCAAGCGCGCCGCCAGCAGCGTGAGATCCTGCCCCTCGTCGGGGAAGTTGCGCAGGTTCCACGTCGCCACCCGCAGCCGACCCGCCAGCTTGCTCGGCGCGCCGCCGTCGCCCGGCAGCGCCAGCCAGCGGCGGATCGACTCGCCGGCCAGCGACCAGGCGAGCACCAGCACGATCACCAGCGCGGCGCCGAGCCAGCGAGGTCGTCGTCGCCGCCGCCGCGTCACTTCAGGCCTCGAACTCGTACTCGGTGAAGCCGAGCTCGAACGTGCACGCCCGCGCCGGCTCGATCGCCGTCGGCGGCGCCGCGGCGTGCTGCACGACGTAGCGCCCGGCCAGGCGGACCACCGCCTCGGGCGCGTGCGCGAGACCTGTCCCGAAGGTCAGGCGCCGCCCGCCGCCGGGCGCGTCCGCGTGCGCGAGCAGCTGCAGCGCCGTCGCGTCTTCCGGCGCCTGCGCGTACAGGTCGCAGCCCGCCGCGTCGACGGCCGTCTGCTCGACCTCGACCTCGACGCGCATCGACCACCCGCGCCGCGTCGCCCGCCGCTGGAGATCTGCCAGCAGGTCGGCGGCCGCGAACTCGTAGATGTCGTCGTCGTCGAGCGCGCCGGGCTGGGCGACCGGCAGCGCGACCGTATAGACCGGACAGAACGCCGCGCCGCCGTGTGGATCGCCGACGCCGTACACGCAGCGCAGGCCGATCAACCCCGGGGCCAACCATGCTTGTTCGGACATGTCCCTCGGGACACCGTCATCGCGCCGGGCGGCGACCAGACGCAGACGCATGGGACATGTCCGAAAGGACTGCTAGCCCTCGCCGCGCATCGGGATCCGCTTGCGCTGGCGACGCTTGCGGCGGCGCTCGGCCTCACGGAGCTTGCGCTTCATCTTCACGCTCGGCTTCTCGTAGTGGCGACGGCGCTTGATCTCGCGGAGCACGCCCTCGCTGGCCATGAGGCGGCGGAGCTTGCGGATCGCCCGCTCGACGCCGCGCTCGTCGACCTTGACCTCCAGCGGGCGGCCCGTCACCGGCCGATGATCGTTCACGGTGGTGGCGGGGTTCGGGAGCGGCTCGCGGCGCTGGTTGTAGTCGGAGAACTCTTCGTCGGTTTGGCGGGCCATGGTGAAGGCCGCAATGGATAGGAGATCCCGCGCCGCCGGTCAAGCGGCCCGCCTGCGCCGGTGTTCACCCGCCCGCGACGCCGCCGGCGGCCGTCCGCCCGCCGTCGACGGCGATGACTTGCCCGCTGATGAAGGAACTGCGGGCCAAGAAAAGCACCGTCTCGGCCACGTCGTCCGGCGTGCCGATCCTCCCGAGCGGGATTGCGCGCAGAATCCGCGCGCGGATCTCCGAGCCCTCGGCGTACCGCGGATCTTCTTCAGGCCAGGCGACGACCCCCGGCGCGACGCCGTTGACCCGCACCGCCGGCGCCAGCTCGACCGCCAGCGCCTTCGTCGCCATCCACAACCCGGCCTTGGCGGTGCAGTGGTCGAAATATCCCCGCCACGGCTGCATCCCCGCGACGTCGAGGATGTTGACCACGGCGCCGCGCGCGGCGGTCAGCGCTGGCGCCAGCGCCCGCGCGAGCGACACCGGCGCGACCAGGTTCACCTCGAGCACGCGCCGGAGGTCATCGTCGCTGCGCGCGAGAAAACCGCCGCGCTCGAAGGTCGCCGCGCTGTTGACCAGCAGATCGAGCCTAGCGCCCGCCGGCTCGAGCACCCGCTGCGCCACCGCCGCGCGCGCCGACTCCGCCGCGAGATCGCCCTGGATCGTCCCGAGACACCGTTCGCCGAGTTCGCTGGCGACCTCGACCGCCTCGGCCCCGCTACGGTGATAGTGCAACCAGACGCGGTAGCCGCCGCGAGCCAGCGCCGTGGCGATCGCCCGACCGACGCGCACGGCGCCTCCCGTGACCAGAGCGATGGGCTCCGAGTGCTCCATGGCCGGCAGAGCCTACCGATCTCACGAGCGGATGCCACCACCGAACCCTCTCGCAATATTGACTGTTACGATAGGTCACAGGTAAGGTTTCTTCATATGGCGGGGACGGCTCGGACGCTCAGTTTGAAGGACATGCTGGCCGGGAGCGGCTGCACACCACGCACCGTGCGGTTCTACGAGCGCGAGGGCCTGCTGCGGGCCACGCGGACGCGCGGGGGGCACCGCGCGTTTTCGCCCGAGGAGCTCGACCGCCTCAACTTCATCGTCGCGCTGCGGGAGGCCGGCTGGTCGCTCGAGGAGATCGCCGAGCTGTTGGCGGTCCGTGGCGCCGCCGCCAGCGACCGCGACGCCTGCCGTCAGCTCGACCATGCCCTGCGCACGCGCCTCGGCGAGCTCGAGCGCAAGCTCGACGTCCTCACGCGGCTGCGCAGCGATCTCGAGGGCACCCGCGAGGCGCTCGCGGTGTGCAGCGAGTGCACCCAGGCGTCCCCCGACCGCACCTGCTGCCGCGACTGCAAGCGGCTCCCCGAACCCGGCGAATTGCCGCGAGGGTTTCGCCTGATCTGGCGTGGCGACGGCTAGCGCACGTGCCTCGACCGCGCGGAACGGGTATATCGGGGCGCAGTGTCCTCCAAGCGCGCCGAAGACAAGCCTGCGGAGAACGACCGGCGGATCGCCCTCGAGCAGGCGATCACGACGCTCCTCGACGCCTGCGGCGTCGACCGCGGGCACAAGGACTTCACGAGCACGGCGAGCCGGGTCGCCCGCGTGTGGTCGCAGGAGTTCCTGTCCGGCTTCGACATGGACCCCGCCAAGATCCTCGGCGACCCGGTCGAGGGCGAGGGTGAATCGGCGCTCGTCGTCGTGCGGGGGATCCCCTTCCACGGCCTCTGCCCGCACCACTTGCTCCCCTACACCGGCACCGCCACCGTCGCCTATCTACCCGCCGCCAGGCTCGCGGGCTTCGGCCGCCTCGCCGATCTCGTCGCCTGCTTCACCCGCCGTTTGACCCTGCAAGAGCGCGCCTGCAACGACGTCGTCGACGCGCTGGTCGAGCACCTCGGCGCGCGCGGGGCCGGTTGCGTCATGCGTGGGCGCCACACCTGCCTCAGCATCCCCGACAACAAGCACGACGCCGAGGTCGTGACCAGCTCGGTGCGCGGCGAGATGTCGAGCCGGCCCGATCTGCAGGCCCAGCTGTTCGCGTGACCGCGCTCCGCCTGTACCTCGTGCGCCACGGCGAGCCTGTCGCTTCGGACATGTTCATCGGGCACGCCGACGTCGGCCTGTCGCCGCGTGGACTCCGCCAGGCCGACGCCGTCGCGCAGGCGCTGGCCCCCGTGCCGCTGGCCGCGATCTACAGCTCGGACCTCGAGCGGGCCGCGATCGGTGCCGCGCGGATCGCCGCCACCGGCAGCGAGCGCCCTGCGCCGAGCGCCTTGCTCGAGCTCCGCGAGATGAACCTCGGCGTGCTCGAGCAGGTGTCGTTCCGCGACGGGCGCGCACGCGTACCCGAGCTCGCCCGACTCGGCTACGACGACCTCCTCGACCATCGCCTGCCCGGCGCCGAGAGCGTGCGCGACCTGGCCGCACGCGTCGTCCCCTGCGTCGTCGGGCTCGTCGCCCGTCATCGACGCGGGCCCGGCGAGTCGCGGCGCGCTCCGGCCCCGGCCGTCGTGATCGTCGCGCACAACACCGTCAACCGCGTCGTCCTGGCCTGCGCCGCGGGGCTCGGGCCGGCCGGATACACGCGCTTCGAACAGGCCCACGGGTCGCTCAACCGGGTCGACGTGCCTGACACCTGGAGCGCAACCGACCCGTGGGCGGGCACACGAATCGGCCTCGTCAACTGGACCCCTGAAGCGACCGAAACCGCCGCTCTTTCTCGCTAGAGCAATTCCTGCGCGGTTGTGCACCAGCCGGCCTGCTGGCCCGCGGACTGGTGGCGGCCGGCAGCTCGCGGGGTATAAAGCAGCGTCGCCCCATGCTCACGGCCAGGTCCACACCGCTGCCCGAAGTTTTGGCGGCGCTGCCGATCTTCCCGCTGCCGAACGTCGTCCTCCTGCCGGGCATGGTGCTGCCGCTCAACGTGTTCGAGCCGCGCTACCTGCAGCTCGTCGACCACGCGTTGAATGAAGGCCAGCACATCGGCGTGCCGCTGCTGCGGCCCCGCGGCGAGCGGACGGCCGAGCGCCGCCCCGCGATCGAACCGGTGTTCGGGCTCGGCAAGCTGGTGTTTCACCTGCGCCTGCCCGACGGTCGGCGACTGATCCGCCTCGAGGGCCTGGGGCGCGTGCAGCTCGTGCGCGAGCTGCCGATGACCAACCTGTTCCGCCAGGTCGAGGCCGCCGCGCTGCCCGAGCCGCCCGTGTTCGACAAGTCGTCGCTGCTGCTGCTGCGCTCGCAGATCGAGCGGCTGGCGCGGCTGTCGGGCGACGACGGCGACGCGCTCGGCTCGCTGCTGGCCCTGCCCGACCCGCGGATCCTCCTCTACGCCCTCACCGCCTTCCTCCCCAGCCTCGAGCTCATGGGCGGCCACGACGTCGCCTCGGCCGCCGCCCGGCGCGAGCTGGTCGACCTGCAGCAGCAGAGCCTGGCCGCCGAGACCCCCGAGGACCGGCTCACCTTCCTGGTCGACCGCACCGCCACCCTCCTGCGCCGCCTCGGCGACGGCAGCGAGGCCTCGATCCTGCTCAACTAGTCGCGGCCTTGTGGCTGTCTCGCGGGACATGTGTCCCGCGAGACATGCGCGAGAGGACATGTCTCCCGAGACACGCCTGTCCTTGCGGACAGGCCTCAGGTCACCGTGCGCAGCAGGCTGCTGCGCTTGGGCCCCGTCGCGCTGAGCTTGCTCAGCGCCAGGGCCGCGCGCGCGGCCACGTTGGTGAAGGCCTTGGCCTGCTCGCTGTCGGGCGCGCCCTCGACCACCGGCACGCCGGACTCGCCGCCGTAGGACACGCGGTTGTCGATGGGCACCTGGCCGAGCAGCTCGACGCCGAGCTCGCGGGCCAGCGCCGCCCCTCCGCCGGAGGCGAAGATGGCGTCGTGGTGGCCGCAGGTCGGGCACACGTAGAAGCTCATGTTCTCGACCACGCCGACGACCGGCACCTCGAGCTTGTTGAACATGTTGACCGCCCGACGGACGTCGATGAGCGCGACCTCCTGCGGGGTGGTGACCATGATCGAGCCGGTGATCGGGATCAGCTGGGCGAGCGAGAGCTGGGCGTCACCTGTCCCCGGGGGCAGGTCGACGATCAGGTAGTCGATGTCGCCCCAGTCGACGTCTTCGAGGAACTGCTTGAGCAGCTTGTGGATCATCGGCCCGCGCCACACCACGGCGTTGCCGGGCTCGACGAAGAAGGCGACGCTCATGACGGGGATCCCGCGGTACATCGCGGGGCTGATGCGGTCGCCGGCGAGGGTGGTCGACGTCTCGCGCTCGGCGGTGCCGAGCATCTTCGGCACGCTGGGCCCGTAGATGTCGGCGTCGAGCACGGCCACCCTGGCGCCGAGGCGGTGCAGCGCCATCGCCACGTTGACGCTGACGGTGCTCTTGCCGACGCCGCCCTTGCCGGCCGCGACCGCGAGGATGTTCTTCACCGTCGGCAGGCGGTTGAGGTCCTGCCGCGCCGGCTTGTGCGGCACCTTGAGGCCCCACTCGATGGTGCCGCGGAGGTTGCGAGCGGCGAGCGCCGCGCGGACCGACGCTTCGAGCGCGTCGCGCAGCGGGAACCCCGGCGAGATCAGGTCGATCTTGAACTTCGCCTCGCCCGCGGCGTCGATGCGGACGTCAGAGACTTGGTCGGCGACGATCTCGCGGCCGGTCGCCGGGTCCTTCACGCCCGACAACGCGGCCAGCACTTGCTCCACGGTGACGCTCATGCCTTCTTCTCCTCCGCCGCCTGTGCGTCGGGTTCCTCATGCCCCTCGAGCGCGGACAGGTCGAGCAGGTTGTCCTTGGGCAGGCGGTGGCGCCGCAGCGCCTCGCCGGGCTCGCCCGCGAGCACGTGTTCGCGCATCAGCGCGTCCGCCGTCGCCACGTCCATGCGCCCGTAGTACGTCGCGCCGCCCTCGTCGTCGACCACCAGCACGGTGACCCCTGACTCACACGGTCCGAGGCACGTGCAACCCATCACGCGCAGCCGCGTCTTGAGGCCGAGCTCGACGCGGAGTTGCTTGAGGCGGTCGAGCACGTCTTTGCTGCCACGACGCATGCAGCTGCCCTGGATCGCGTCCGGGTCGCGCAAGTTCTGACAGACGAACACGAGCGAAGGCTGCTTCATGGCGCGGCGCTCACCTGTAGCACGGGGACTTTGCTCGGCCGGCGCGCCGGCTTACAATATCGGGCGGAGCCAACGCACAGGTTATGGCAGTCCTCGACATCGTCAAGTACCCCGATCAGCGGCTGCGCGAAGCGACCTTCGACGTCGGCGAGATCACCGACGACATCCGTCAGCTCGTCCGCGACCTGATCGACACGATGTACTCGCTCAACGCCGCCGGGATCGCCGCGATCCAGGTCGGGCGCCTCGAGCGGATCTTCGTCCTCGACGGCAAGGTCCCCGCCGGCGGCGACGACAACAGCCCCCCGCTCGTCTTCATCAACCCGGAGCTGGTCGAGACGGGCAAGGGCCTCGCGGTGGCCGAGGAGGGCTGTCTGAGCTTCCCCGGGGTGTACGTCGACATCAAGCGCCCGCGCTGGGCCAAGGTCCGCGCCCGCGACCTCGACGGCAACACGGTCGAGGTCGACGGCGACGGCCTCCTCGGCCGCGCCCTGCAGCACGAGCACGACCACCTGACCGGCAAGCTGATGATCGACCTCGTCGGCACGATCAAGAAGGAAGTCATCAAGCGCAAGATGAAGCGCTGGCACGCCGAGCACGACGGCGAGAAGCCCGCCGCGGCCCCGAGCCTGCCCGAGCTCGTGTGAGCCGCGGGCGCCGGTCGCCCGCTCGCCTCGGCTCCGCCCCTCCGCGCCAGGCGCGAGAGGGGCGTCGCTGCTTTCTCCGGTTCGCGGGCTTCAGACCAGCTGCGGACTGCCGCTCGCGTCGGCCTCTTCCTTCTGGGCCGCGACCACGGTCAGCGCCGTCATGTGGACGATGTTGTCGACCGAGCAGTCGCGCTCGAGCACCGTGACGGGGCGGGCCATGCCGAGCAGCACCGGGCCGACGGCCGGCACGCCGCCGAGCTCGCGCATCAGCTTGTAGGCGACGTTGCCCGCCTCGAGGTTGGGGAAGATGAGCACGTTGGCGGGGCCGGTCAGCTGCGTCGACGGGAAGATGCTCTGCATCAGCGCGTAGTCGACGGCGACGTTGGCCTGCATCTCGCCCTCGACCTCGAGGTCGGGGCGGCGGCGGCGGAGCAGCGCCGTCGCGTCGGCCACCATCGTCGAGCGGGCGTCGCGGACCGAGCCGAAGTTGCTAAAGCTCAGCATCGCCACCCGCGGCGTCACGCCGAACGTGCGCGCCGCCTCGGCCACCATCTCGGCGACGTCGGCCAGCGTGGTCGCGTCGTAGTCGAGGTTCACGGTGGTGTCGCCGAAGAACAGCATGCCGCCCTTGTGGAGCATGAGGTACATGCCGCAGATCCTCCGCGCGCCGGGGCGGATGCCGATGATCTGCAGGGCCGGGCGGATGGTGTCGGAGTACGAGAAGTTGAGGCCCGTGACGATGCCGTCGACGCGGCGCTCGGCGACCATCATCATCCCGAAGTGGTTGCGCTCGCGCATGAGCAGGCGCGACAGCTCGGCCGTGACCCCCTTGCGCTCGCGGCGGCGGTGCAAGATCTCCGCGTAGGCCGACGCGGCCGGGTCCTCGCGCGGGTCGACGATCTCGTAGGACCCCTCGAGCAGGTCGATGTCCAGGTCGCGGATGAGCTTCTCGATCCGCTGCGGGTCACCGAGCAGGATCGGGCGGGCGATCCGCTCCTCGGTGATGATCGAGCAGGCCTTGAGGATCCGCGGGTCGTCGCCCTCGGGGAACACGACCTTCTTCGGCGCGCCGGCGGCCATCCGCACGAACTTGCGCATCACCGCGGTCGAGCCGCCGAGCAGGCCCTGCAGGCGCTCGCGATAGCCGTCGAGCTCGAGCTGGATCTGGGCCACGCCGGTGTCCATCGCCGCCTTGGCGACCGCGGGCGCGACCCAGTGGAGCACGCGCGGGTCGAACGGCTTGGGGATGATGTACTCGGGCCCGAAGTGGAACTCCTCGCCGTAGGCGGCGTTGACGACCTGCGGCACGTCCTTGCGCGCCAGCTCGGCCAGCGCGTGCGCGGCGGCCACCTTCATCGCCTCGTTGATCTGCGTCGCCCGCACGTCGAGCGCCCCGCGGAAGATGAACGGGAAGCCGAGCACGTTGTTGACCTGGTTGTTGTAGTCGCTGCGCCCGGTGGCGACGATCGCGTCGGGTCGGGTCTCCTTGGCCGTCGGGTAGTCGATCTCCGGGTCGGGGTTGGCGAGGGCGAAGATGATCGGCCGCGGCGCCATCGCCTGCAGCATCTCCGGCGTGACGAGGCCGGCGCGCGACAGCCCGAGCAGCAGGTCGGCGCCGACCAGCGCGTCGGCCAGGGTGACGGCCGGCACGTCGCGCACGAACTCGAGCTTGGGGTCGCCGGCCTCGAACTTGCGCTTGGTCGACAGCACGCCCTTCGAGTCGCACATGACGATGTTCTCGGCCTTGACCCCGAGGCTGATGTAGAACTTGGCGCAGGCGATCGCCGAGGCGCCCGCGCCGCTGACGACCACCTTGAGCTCGCCGATCGCCTTCTTCTGGATCTCGACCGCGTTGAGCAGCGCCGCGCCGCTGATGATCGCGGTGCCGTGCTGGTCGTCGTGGAACACCGGGATGTTCATGCGCTGCTTGAGCTTCTCCTCGATGTAGAAGCACTCGGGCGCCTTGATGTCCTCGAGGTTGATGCCGCCGAAGGTCGGCTCGAGCGCCGCCACGCACTCGATGAACTGGTCGGGGCTCGTGGCCTTGACCTCGAGGTCGAACACGTCGATGTCGGCGAACTTCTTGAAGAGGACGCCCTTGCCCTCCATCACCGGCTTGCTCGCCAGCGGGCCGATGTCGCCGAGGCCGAGCACCGCGGTGCCGTCGGAGATGACGGCCACCAGGTTGCCGCGGGCCGTGTACTTGTAGACCTCGGCCGGGTCCTTGAAGATCTCCATGCACGGCTCGGCGACCCCCGGCGAGTACGCGAGCGACAGGTCGCGCTGGGTCGTGAGCGGCTTGGTCGGGACGACCTGGATCTTGCCGGGGCGGCCCTTCGCGTGGAACTCGAGGGCATCCTTGCCGCGCTGGGAACGGGGGTTCGACATAGGGGCTGCAAGATACTCGCAGCGGCCCACGTCGTCACGTTCCTGGCGCGCTTGCCGGCGCGCACGCCGGTTCACGGGCGCGCGCAGGCACCCGCGCGCGGCCCTCGACCGCCGCGGCTGCTAGCGGTCGAGCAGCTTGTGCACCTGCGTCCGCTCCCACAGCACCGCCTCGGCGTAGCGGTCGAAGAGCGCCTCTGCGCGGCGGAACTCGGGCGTGTGATAGACCCGCCGGCCGTCGACGATCGGCATGTCGTGCACCTCGTGAAGCATCTCATGGTAGATGATCCACTCGACGAAGAAGCGCGGGACGTCGGCGGCGTCGAGCACCGGGTGCACGCGGATGAGCCGCTCTTCGATGGAGTAGCTGCCGAGCTTGATCGACTCGCGCCCGGGCTTGCGGCGCGCCCGCGGCCCCCAGGTGATCTTGGCCTCGATCGCGCCGCCGAAGTAGCGCGCGTTGAGGCCGTCGAACAGCTCCTGCAGGTTGAAGTGCGCGCCCTGGGTGTCGAGCTGCTGGCTCCGCGGCCGCTCGGCGTCGCGGATCAGGTGCTCGTTGCCGTCGATGTAGCGGCGCAGCAGCGCCCCCGCCTCGCGGTCCTGCGACTGCGCGTAGCGGGCCACCGCGCGCAGCACCGCCGGCGGGGCGGCCGCGAACATTCGGTGCATGCGCAAGGTGTAGACGCCCTGCCCGCGCTTGACCGACAGCATGGTGTGGACGTTGTCGGTGAAGATGATGCGCGCGCGATGGCCCGGCTTCAGATAGGCCGACAGCCGCCGCTGCAGCCACTGGCGCAGCGCGTCCTCGCTGGCCGCGTCGAGCTCGCCGGCCGCGGCGCGCTCGGCCGCCGCCGCCAGCGCCTCCTCCTCGAGGTCGAGGTCGTCGCCGAACTCGGCGCCGACATCGACATCGACGTCCTCGTCCGCCTCGGCGTCGCGGACGCCGTCCGGGCTCGGGTCGCGGACATCGCCATCGGCCCGGGACTCGGCGTCCACGAGGCGCAGCGCGGGGGCGTGAGCGGAGCGGTGGGACTTCATCGCGGCAGAGCGCTGGGCTGGCGCTGGACGGCCGCGCAGGTCGGACGCGGTCGAGTCTCTCGGAGCGATCGGCATCATAGGCGTCGGTGGCGAGGTTACGAGTTCGCGGTGATCTCGATGGGATCACGAACGGGCATGTAGGATATCCGCCTACGCGACGGCGTCGAATTCGTGGGGTACCGGCCCCGCCTCGCCGGTCGCGGCGCGAAATTTGATCTGCCCCGCGCGATCTGGAAAGACGCCCCGCCGCCGGGCGTACACTGCCGGCCCATGCACCTGCGCGTCCTGCTGTTCGCGGGCCTCCGCGAGCGCCTCCGCCGCGACAGCGTCGACGTCGAGCTGCCCGCCGGCGCCACCGCCCGCGACCTCCTCGCCGCCCTCGCCCGCGATCGACCTGAGCTTTCGGCCAGCCTCTCGGTGTGTCGCGTCGCCGTCGACCACGAGTTCGTCGCCGCCGACCACGTGATCGGCGAGGGCAGCGAGGTCGCGATCATCCCGCCCGTCAGCGGCGGTCACGACGGCCCGGCGGCTTATCAGTTGATCAAGGAGCGCCCGCTGTCGCTCGCCGACGTCGTCGCCGCGGTCGCGCACCCCGGCGCCGGCGGCATCGACATCTTCGTCGGCAACGTGCGCGACCGCAGCCGCGGCCACGACATCGCCCGCCTCGAGTACGAGGCCTACGAGCCGATGGCGCTGCGGGTGATGCAGCAGATCGGCGCCGCCGTCGAGGCCGAGACCCCCGGCGCGCGCGTGGCCATCCACCACCGCCTCGGCGTGCTGCAGATCGGCGACAGCGCCGTCATCGTCGCCGCCTCGGCGCCGCACCGCGCCGAGGCGTTCGCGGCCTGCCGCGCCGCGATCGAGCGGCTCAAGCAGGACGTGCCGATCTGGAAGCGCGAGGTCGCCACCGACGGCCACGCGTGGGTCGTGCAGGGGCCGTGACGTCGCCGCCGAGCATTGACATGTCTATTTGGACATGTCCTTGACGACATTCGACCCCTCGCCCCGACCTCGCGGCGCCGGCCTCGGCCGTGAGGCCGCCCCTCCTGCCCGCGGGCGCGGCGGCGACGGCGACTGGCACGATCGGCCGGACAACCGGGCGCGCCGGTGACCACGAGCCCGGCCGCTGGGGTACTCTCGCCCGGCCCATGGCCCGCTACGCCCCGCTCTTCCTCCTCTTCTTCCTGTCCGGCATCAGCGGCCTGATTTACGAGTCGATCTGGTCGCGCTACATCAAGCAGTTCGTCGGCAGCGCCGCCACCGCCCAGGTCCTCGTGCTCAGCCTGTTCATGGGCGGCATGGCGCTCGGCTCGCTGCTGGCCTCGCGCAAGCTGGCCAACGTGCGCGCCCCCGTGCGCGTGTACGGCTTGATCGAGGGCGGCATCGGCCTGTACGCGCTGGCGTTCCCGCTCATCAGCGAGACCGCCATGCGGCTGTGCTACGACCACGTGTTCCCGCAGATGGGCGGCGGGTTCGCCGTCGACGTGGTCAAGTGGAGCGTGGCCGGCCTCCTGATCCTGCCGCCGTGCGTGCTCCTGGGCATGACCTTCCCGCTGATGAGCGCCGGCATCCTCCGCCGCGACCCCGCGCGCTCGGGCGAGATCCTCAGCTTCCTCTACTTCACCAACAGCATCGGCGCGGCTCTCGGCGCGCTACTGTCGGGCTTCGTGCTGGTCGCCAACTTCGGCCTGCCCGGCACCCTCGCCTGCGCCGCCGGGCTCAACGTCCTCATCGCCCTGATCGCCCTGGCCCACAAGAAGCAGCACGAGCCGATCACCGAGGACACCAGCGTCAGCGCCGGCACCGACGACCTCGTCAAGCTGCTCCTGCTCGTGGCCTTCGGGACAGGTCTGTCCTCCTTCATGTACGAGATCGGGTGGATCCGCCTGCTGTCGATGATCATCGGCAGCGCCACCCACTCGTTCGAGGTCATGCTGTCGGCGTTCGTGTTCGGCCTGGCGATCGGCGGCCTGTGGGTGCGCAAGCGGATGGACAGCTTCAAGCGGCCCGAGCTGGTGCTCGGCATCGTCCAGCTGATCATGGGCGTCGCCGCGATCGCGACCCTGCCGGCCTATCAATGGGCGGTCGAGGCGATCGGCTGGCTGCTGGTCGACGCGCAGGGCGCCCGCACCGAGGCGCTGTGGCTGCAGTTCAACGTCCTCCGCTATGCGCTGTGCCTGCTCATCATGTTCCCGGCGACCTTCTGCGCCGGCATGACCCTGCCGCTCATCACCCACGTGCTGCTGCGCCGCGGCCAGCCGGAGGGCGTCATCGGCCGCGTCTACGGCTTCAACACCCTCGGCGCGATCGCCGGGGCCGTGCTCGCCGGCCTCGTGCTCATGCCCATCATCGGCATGCAGCGCGTCATCGTCCTCGGCGCCGCCGTCGACGTCGCCCTCGGCCTCGCGCTCGTGTTCGGCGACGCCCGCCGGGCCAAGAACTCGGCCGAGATCCGCCGCTTCGGCCGGGTCGCCGCCGGCAGCTCGCTGCTCACCCTCGCGTTCGGCCTGTTCGTCGTCCAGATCGACCCCATGGTCCTGTCGGCCACCGTGTTCCGCAACGGCCGCACCCGCCTGCCCGAGGGCTTCGAGCTGCTGTCCTACGTCGACGGCCGCACCGCCTCGGTCTCCGTCGTCCGCCTCACCAACGAACGCGAGTACCGCGTCATCTACACCAACGGCAAGCCCGACGCCTCGGTCGTGCTCAACCGCTACCCCAAGGAGCGCGACCCCGAGCTCGGCCCCGACTTCGCCGGCGACGAGCCCAACCAGGTGCTGGTCGGCCTGTTGCCGCTGATGTCGCGCCCCGACGCCACCGACGTCGCGCTGATCGGCTTCGGCTCCGGGGTCACGGCGCACGTGCTGCTCGGCTCGCCGACGCTGCAGCGCCTCGACACCATCGAGATCGAGCGCGAGATGGTGACGGGCTCGCGCAACTTCTACCCCGCCAACGCGCGCGCCTACGACGACCCGCGCAACAACTTCTGGTTCGACGACGCCAAGGCCTACTTCGCCGGCGCCGCGCGGCGGTTCGACATCATCGTGTCCGAGCCGACCAACCCGTGGGTCAGCGGCGTCTCGAGCCTGTTCACCGTCGAGTTCTACCGGGAGGCCAAGCGCTACCTGAAGCCGCGGGGGATCCTCGCCCAGTGGCTGCAGGGCTACGAGCTCAGCGACGAGCTGCTGCTGACCGTCCTCGCCGCCCTCGACCAGGAGTTCAGCGACTACCAGATCCTCCGCGTCGGCGCGAGCGACTGGGTGATCCTCTCGGTCGCCGACGGCGAGCTCGGGCGCCTCAGCGACGCCCCGCTCGCGTGGGCGGCGATGAAGCCCGAGCTCGAGCTGCTCGGCGTGCACGACATCGGCCAGGTCGACAACCTCGTGGTCGCCAACCGCCGCATGCTGCACCCGTTCCTCGCCGGCCGCCCGGCCAACTCCGACGCCATGCCGTTGCTCGACACCGGCGCCGAAAAGGCCCGCTTCCTCAAGGAGTCGGCCGGCTTCCTCCACCGGATCCGCTGGACCCCCGCGCCGCTGCTCGAGGTGCTCGGCGGCATCGAGCGCCGGCCCTACCCCGCCAGGGGGATCGGCGACCGCCGCGCCCCCCACGTGTTCGAGGAGGCCGAGACCGCCGTCGCCCTGCTGCGCTTCCACGCCGACCCGACCCTGCGCTTCGCCGAGGACATCAGCCTCACCACCATGAACCAGTGGGTCGACGAGCAGCGCCGGATCACCGCCGGGATCGACGACTGGGACGCGTGGGTCGAGAAGACCTACGGCGTCTACATCAACCTCGTGCCGCACCTGCGCCTCGACGACGTCGCCTGGTGGAAGGAGGTCCGCAGCACCGCCCAGGAGCACAAGGCCCCCGCCGAGGTCCTCGCCTTCCTCGACGCCCTCGACGCCCTCCAGGCCCGCGACACCGCCCGCCTGCGCAGCCGCCTCGACGAGCTCGACGCCAAGAACAGCGCGCTGCTCAGCAAGGGCATGCGCTCGATCGCCGGCATGGTCGCGCGCGAGCTCGCCGGCGACGAGGCCGACCGCCGCGCCTGGGCCGAGCACAACATGGAAGGCGTCGCCGACGCCGAGCTCCGCGGCGAGCGCCTGGCCTACGAGGCCCTCCGCGCCTACGCCGGACGATGAGACGACCTGCCCCTCCGGACATCCCCGTCCGCCGGGGCTCGACCTGGCCTCTCAGACATCCGTGCGCAGACCGGTCGCTGCGCCCGCTCGACTTGTCCCTTCGGACATCTCCACGCCCGCGCCTCCCTGTACCCAGATCGGCCCGCGCATCCTCACCACCTGTCCCTTCGGACATCCACCTGCATGCGGGGACCCGATCCTCGTCCTCCGGTGCGGGGTCCCGGGCGGCCCCGCGCGGCGCCGGCGAGAGTTTGCGGCGCGGCAGACCCGCCTGCGCGCGTCCCGTGTAGCCTGTAGACTACGCGCGCGGGGATGGAGACCGATCCAGAACACGAGGGCCGGGTTCGACTCGTGCGAGGTGTGCTCGCGTCGGTCGTGGCGGTCAGCGGCGTGCTGACGCTGGTGAAGCTCGTGCAGCTGCCGACGCGTCACGCCTGGCAGGACCTGGTCGGTCTCGGGCTCGCGTCGATGTTGCTGGCGACCTGCGTCGTCACCCATCGTCGCGCCCGCCTCGGCGAGCCCGGCCGCGCGCTCGAGCTCGGCTACATCGCCGTGTTCGCCGTCCTCGCCGGCAACGGCGTCCTCTTCGATCAGCCGCTGCTGATCCTCGGCTGCGCCGCCGCCTTCCTGATCCTCGCCACCGCCCCGCGGGTCCTCGCGCCCGCGCGCCTCGACCGCTGGGCCGTCGTCGCCGTGTTCGGCGCGCTGGCTCTCGGCGCGCTCGATCTGGTGCCGCTGCCGACCCGCGCCGCCGAGTCGCCCGGCGGTCCGCTGCGCGACGTCGCCTGCGTCGTCGCGCTGATCGCCGCCGGCGTGCTGGCCCTGCGCGACTTCCCGCGCTACTCGCTGAAGATCAAGCTCACCCTCGTCACCCTGCTGGTCGCCCTCGCGCCGCTGCTCGCCGCCCGCGTCGACGCGCGCTACCGCCTGGCCGCGCTCGACCGCGAGATCGCACTTGCGGACATGTCCGATCGGGCAGCCCGCTCGGCGAGCGCGTGGAGCGGCTTCCTCGCCGTTCGACAGGCGCCGCTGCGAGCCCTCGGCGACGGCGACGCGGCCCGCGGCGCCTGCTCCGGCGACGCGGCCGCCCGCGCCGCGCTCGCGAGCCAGCTGCGGCGCTGGAGCGAGCGCCCTGACTCGCAGGTCCGCGCCGCCGGGTTGTGGGGTGGCGTCGGCCAGCGCGTGGTCGCCGTCGGCGAGTTCCCGGTCGCCGCCGCGCCGGTGACCCCCGTCGCGCTCGCGCTCGACGGCGAGGGTCGCGACGTCCTCATCCTCTCGACGCCGGTGCGCAGCGAGCACGACAGCCCGTGCACCCTGGCGCTCGCGCTGCGACCCGGCCTCGTGCACGAGTGGAGCGCCGCCGCGGCCAGCGAGACCGGCGCGCTGGTGTTGCTCCGCGATCGCGAGGACCGCCCGCTGTTCGGCGCCGACGACCTCGCCGCGAGCGTGCCCGGCTACGCCGCCCTGCCGCCCGCGCCGGCGACCGACCTCCGCCTCCCGCAGCTGCCACGCTCCGCCGCGCACGACACCGCCGCGCTCGCGCTCGCCGACGGTCGCCTCGCCAGCGTCGCGCGGATCGCCGGCGTCGAGTGGACCCTCGCGCTCGTGCGCGACCCCGTCGACCTCGCCGCAATCGCCGCCGAGCGCACGCGCCGGATCCAGGGGGTCACCCTCCTCGTCGCCGCGCTCGCCAGCCTCGGCGCGTTCGTGTTCAGTCGCCGGCTCGCGGCCCCGATCGCCCGCCTCGCCGCCGCCATGGCTCGCTTCACCGGCGACGACTCTTGCGGGCCGGCGCGGTTCGCCAGCGACGAGATCGCCGGGCTCGCGCGCCGCTTCGACCTCATGGCCGAGCAGGTCGGCGCCCTCCTGCGCACGCAGGAGCAGCAGACCCGCCGGCTGCAGGCCGAGGTCGCCGAGCGCAGCGAACAGGAGCGCCGGCTGCAGGTCTTGAACCGCGAGCTGAGCGCCGCGATCGATCAGGCCCAGGCCGCCAATCGCGCCAAGAGCACCTTCCTCGCCCACATGAGCCACGAGCTGCGCACCCCGCTGACGGCGATCATCGGCTACGGCGAGATGCTGCACGAGCAGGCCCGTGAGCACGGCAGCGACGGGCTCGCGCGCGACGCCGACAACATCGTCCAGTCGGCGCAGCACCTGCTGACGATCATCAACGAGATCCTCGACCTGTCGAAGATCGAGGCCGGCAAGATGGACATGGTGCTCGAGGAGTTCGACGCCGCCCGGCTCGCGCGCGAGGTCGCCGACGCGATCCGTCCGCTGGTCGTCGCCGGCCGCAACAAGCTGGTGGTGGACATCGCCCACGATCCCGCGCCGATGTACAACGACCGCCACAAGCTGCGGCAGGCGCTGCTCAACCTGCTCGGCAACGCCGCCAAGTTCACCGAGGACGGCGAGATCGTGCTCGCGCTCAAGCAGCGCAGCGCCGCGGGCCTCATCTGCCTCGCCTTCACCGTCCGCGACACCGGCCGAGGCATCCCCGAGGCCGCGCTCGCCACCCTCTTCGAGCCCTTCACGCAGGTCGCCCAGCCCGCCGCGCGCAAGACCACCGGCACCGGCCTCGGGCTCGCCATCACCCGCCGCTTCTCTCGCCTCATGGGCGGCGACATCAGCGTCGTGTCGACGCCGGGCGTCGGCTCGAGCTTCACCATCACGGTCCCCGTCAGCTACGCCGGCATCCGCGAGAGCGGCTCGTGGAAGCCGCACAAGAGCCCGATGTCGATGGACGAGACCGTGCGGCTCAAGATGTGATCGTCGAGCACGAGCGCGAGCTCCCGCGCCGCGCTGACTCAATTCATCGTCGGTCGACCATGCGCGCGACCTCGGTGAGCTCCCGTCCGCACATGTCCGCACGACCAGCCGCTCTGTGCGCGCGGAACTGCGACCCCTCGACCTCCCTGGGTACCGGCCCGCGCGCCGCGAGGCCGTTCGCCCCCGTTTGCCACGCTTGCCGCGATCGCCGGCGCCGCGATACCTTGCGACCGTGCCCCAGCGTGGGGGAGGCTTCGCATGACCTCGACTGGCAAACGGCGCTCCGCGCCAACGCTTCTGGCTCTCGGCGTCGCCGGCATCGCCGCGGCCGCGCTCGGCGCTTGCAAGGACGGCGGCGACGGTGGTGACGGCGACAGCTGCGTCTCGACGCGCGAGTACTTCGCCAACGAGGTGTGGCCCAAGGTGCTCGGCAAGACCTGCATCACCTGTCACGGGCCGGCCGGCATCGCCGAGGAGCAGGGGGCCGAGTTTCGCCTGTTGCCGGCCTCCTACCCCGGCTTCCTCGACGCCAACCTCGCCTCCGTCAGCGAGAACGCCTCGGTCAGCTACGACGATCTCTCGGCGCTGCTGGCCAAGCCCACGGCCAGGACCAAGCACGGCGGCGGCGAGGTGATCAAGGCCGGCAGCGAGGAGTACCGGATCCTCGAGACCCTGCTCGCCCAGCTCAAGGCCCCGCGCGAGTGCCCCGACAACGACGGCGCCGACCTCGACGCCGTCGAGCTGATGAGCCCCGAGGAGACCCTGCGCAAGGCCACGCTGCACCTCGCCGGCCGCCTGCCGAGCGCCCAGGAGCTCAAGGACGCGGCCGCCGGCGACGACGCGCTGGCCGACGTCGTCCGCGGCGTGCTCGAGGAGGACGGCTTTTACGACCGCCTCGGCGACATCTTCAACGACGTCCTGCTGACCGACCGCTACCTCGTCTACACCGGCTTCGCGGTCAACATCCTCAGCTCGGAGGACTTCCCGCAGGCGGGCGCGTGGTGGGACGGGCTCGAGGGTCAGGACGACCTGAGGTACCAGGTCAACCGCGCCGCCGCGCGCGAGCCGCTCGACCTCATCAACTACATCGTCCGCAACGACCGGCCCTTCACCGAGATCCTCACCGCCGACTACACGGTGTTGAACCCGTTCTCGGCCCAGCTCTACAACGTCCAGCTCGACTTCGCCGACGCCGCCGACCCGCGCGAGTTCAAGGAGGCCAAGCTGTTCACGATGCGCGGCGGCAAGAAGACGCTGCCGCACGCCGGCGTGCTCAGCTCGCCGATGTTCCTCAACCGCTTCCCGACCACGCCGACCAACCGCAACCGCCACCGCGCGCGGATGACCTACAAGCTGTTCCTCGCCACCGACGTGCTGCGGATCGGCGAGCGGCCGATCGACCCGTCGCTGTCGGAGGCGTACACCAACCCGACGCGCGACGACAAGCAGTGCAACTTCTGCCACCAGCTCATCGACCCGGTGGCCGGCGCGTTCCAGAACTACGACGACTACGACATGGAGGTCCTGACCACGCGCGAGTGGTTCCCCGAGATGTTCGCGCCCGGCTTCGACGGCGAGGACATCCCGAAGTCGGAATTCCCCAAGTCGCTCGAGTGGTTGGCCGCGCGGCTGGTCAAGGACCCGCGCTTCGTGATCGCCAGCGTGCACACCGTCTTCCGCGCGCTGACCGGGACCGAGCCGCTGCTGTTCCCGTCCGAGCCGGAGGACCCGCTGTACAGCGCCAAGCTGCGCGCGTGGGAGGCCCAGGACGCGCTGTTCCGCCAGATCGGCGACGAATTCGTGGCCGACGACTACAACCTCAAGACGCTGATCGTCAGCGTGGTCATGAGCCCGTACTTCCGCGGCCTCACGATCGACAAGACCGAGCTGTCCGAGGCCGAGAGCGAGGAGCTCGGCGCCGTCGGTCACGGCCGCCTGTCGACCCCCGAGCTGCTGGCGAACAAGATCGAGGCCACCACCGGGATCCGGTGGATCCGCGGCTGGGACCTGAGCGACTGGCTGACCACCGACTACCGGATCCTCTACGGCGGCATCGACTCCGACAGCATCACCCAGCGGCTGCCGCACATGAACGGCATCATGGGCGCGGTCGCCGGGCGCATGGCCAACGAGGTCGCCTGCGCGGTCACGGCCTACGACTTCTCGCGCGCGGCCGACAAGCGCAAGCTGTTCCCGAAGGTCACGCTCGACCACGTCCCGCTGAGCGATAACGGCGCCGAGGTGCCCGACAACATCGCCGCGATCAAGGACAACATCGTCCACCTGCACCAGCGCATGCTGGGCGAGGAGCTGGCGGCCGACGACCCCGAGGTCGAGCGCACGTACAACCTGTTCCTCGAGACATGGCGCGAGGGCGCGGCCAACGTCGCCAGCGGGGCCGAGAACGAGTGGCTCAGCTGGTGGTGCCAGGCCCGCGTCAACCCCAACACCAACGTCGACCTGCCCGACGCCGAGAAGATCGAGACCGACAAGAACTACACGATCCGCGCGTGGATGGCGGTGATGACGTACATGCTGTCGGACTACAAGTTCCTCTACGAGTGACGCCGACGACGAAGGAGCTACCACCATGGATCGCCGCAACTTCTTGAAGATCGCCGCCATGACCGGGCTCGCCGTCGCCGCGCCGCTGGGGGTGCGCCGCGCCCTCGCCGACGCCGAGCCGTACGACGGCCCGTACTTCGTGCTCATCAACGCCTCCGGCGGCTGGGACCCGGTGTACCTGTGTGACCCGAAGGAGCAGGGCCCGCTCAACCGGCTGTACTCCGCCGCGGCCACGCAGGGCAACATCCCCTACGCCCCGCTCGCGCTCGATCCGGTCGCGCTCGGCCTCGAGGAGGCCGAGGTCGCGTACTTGATGTCGAACACCGACTTCTTCACCAAGTACGCCAGCCAGCTGCTCGTGCTCAACGGCGTCGACATGGCGACCAACAACCACGACGCCGGCTCGCGCGCGACCTGGAGCGGCCGCCTGCCCGAGGGCTTCCCGTCGTTCGGCGCGCTGGCGGCCGCCGCGCGGGCGCCCGAGAGCACGTTCGCCTACGTCAGCGCGGGCGGCTTCGACGCGACCGAGGGCCTCATCCCGCTGACGCGGATCAGCAGCGTCGACGCGGTCAAGAAGATCGGCAGCCCGAACCTCACCGACCCGAACAACCCCGACACCGACAAGTTCCACGCCGACAAGACAGTGGAGCGGATCCGCAAGGCCCAGACCGAGCGGCTCGAGGCGCAGATGGCCGCCGCCCGCCTGCCGCGCACCAAGGCGGCGATGAACGAGCTGTTCCTGGCGCGCGGCGGCGAGAAGCTGCTGAAGGGCCTCACGCTGCCCGCGGAGCCGGCGACGCTGCCCGGCTACCAGCTCGGCGACCTGCAGGGCTTCATGCAGCAGAGTCAGTTCGCCGTCGCCGCCTTCAAGGCGAAGATGGCGGTCGCCGCCAACCTCAACATCGGCGGCTTCGACACCCACGGCAGCCACGACCGCGACCAGGTGCGCCAGCTGGCCAAGCTGCTCGCCGGCGTCGACTTCTTCATGCAGGAGGCCGAGGCCGCCGGCATCGCCGACAAGCTGACGGTGATCATCGGCTCCGACTTCGCCCGCGGGCCCGGCTACAACGGCGACAACGAGTACGCCGGCAAGGACCACTGGCCGGTCACCAGCGTGATGATGATGGGCAAGGGCATCAAGGGGAACCGCGTGGTCGGGGCCACCGACGCCGAGCAGTACGGCGCGCTCATCGACCCGTCGAGCCTGACGGTCGGCAAGGGCAAGAAGCTCACGCCCGAGAGCATCCACCTCGCGCTGCGCAAGCTCGCGGGCATCGACACCGCCGAGGTCACGGCTCGCTTCCCGCTGGCCGGCGAGGACATGCCCAAGCTGCTGTCCGGCTAATCTCGCGGGTCCGAAGACGCGGGGCCCGTCAATTCTCGAGAGGGCGGACGAGGGGGCGGCGCGGCGGGTCCCGTCGCGACGCGCGTCCTTCCACGCCAGATGCTCGACGGCGATGGAAGATGACGCGTGTCCGGAGTTTGGCCCGCCGTCTGCGCGTCAGGCGTGGAGCCCCCCGCTGCGTCCCACCGCGCCGCCCCCTCGCCCGCCCGGCGCAGATCGTCGCCGGCCCCGCTTGTCGCCGGACGAGTCCCGCTCGCGTGACGGAGCCCTCGCTGCGTCCCACCGCGCCGCCCCCTCGCCCGCCCGGCGCAGATCGTCGCCGGCCCCGCTCGTCGCCGGACGAGCCCGGACGTTCACGGCAGCTCGGCGACGAGGCGGTCGTACACCGCGGCGGACGGCTCGCCGATCACCAGGCGGTCGACGTACACGGTCTTGCTGTCGCGCCACCCGAGCAAGGTCGTCTCTCCGGTCGCGCCGAGCGTCGCCTCGGCCGTCACGACGACGACGTCGTCCGGGTACGCGGCGTTGCGGACCTCGACCACGTACTTGTCGCCCTGGCCATAGACGAGCGCGTCGATGGTGTTCTCGACGTCGCGGTCGAAGGCGAGCGGAGCGTCCGTGTAGTCGACCCACTCGACCTGGCCGATGCGACTGCGGAGCAGCACCTGCTCGTTCGCGGTGTCGAGCGTCAGCGTCATGCCGGACGTCTCATACATCGCGCCCTCGGGCAGGCGGACCGTGATCTCGAACAGGTCGTCGTCCTCGATCGCCGTCGCGGGCGGCGTGATGCGGACGCGCGCGCACTGCAGGGTGTCGCCGTACTTCTCCTTGGAGGTGGTCGGGCTGTAGTTGTCCCACCAATCGAGCGTCAGCGGGTGCGGGCCGAAGGTCAGCGCGCCGTCGGCGAGCACGGGCGCGTCCCAGTTCCCGGTCCAATGGGCGTCGTAGCCGGCTTGCTCGGCGAATTCCTCGACGTAGGGCATGACCGCGAACAGCTCCGCCGGGCAGCCCTCGTAGCAATTCAGGAGCGGCCCCTCGCCGTCCGGTCCGCAGGGGTCGACGCCGGTCTCGCTGTCCGTCGTGCTCGTGCCGGGCTCCGTCGTGCTCGTCGAGGTCGTGCTCGCGCCGGGCTCCGTCGTGCTCGTCGAGGTCGTGCTCGTGCCGGGCTCCGTCGTGCTCGTCGAGGTCGTGCTCGTGACGGGCTCCGTCGTGCTCGTCGAGGTCGTGCTCGTAGCAGAGTCCGTCGTGCTGCTCGTGTCGAGGCCCGTCGTCGCCGCGGTGGTCGTCGGCGTCACGCCCCCGCTGGTCGACGCCGTCGCGGTCTCGGTGGTGGTCTCCGTCGCCTGGCCGCTGGTCGAGTCGGTGTCGCCGGCGGGCGGAGTGTCGCCACAGGCGGCGATCACGGCGAACACGAGGAGACGAAGCGGCAGGCCAGGCGCGCTGCCGTAGGGGTATGAAGGGAGACGGTAGGTACGCACGAGCAGACGCCTACCGCAACAGCGCGCCGCAAGCAAACCAGCGTGCAGCCCCGGCCCACGACACCCACAAACGGACGGATGCGCGCCTCCGCAGGCGCATCGCGGGGACGAGCGGTGCCGCTCGATGACATGACCCTGAGAACATGTTCTTACGACCATCAACGCGCATCGCCGAGCTCCACATCGATGAGCGCGCGTGTGGCGGTCGGAGGGCTCCCCTGTGAACGCGCGAGCCGGCCTCCTCGCTCTCGAGGCCCCCGCGCGGCCACTCATTAACTCGGCTGCAACCAGCACGCGTGGCTTCCACGGCCCGCCACATCCGCCTGACCATTGAGTCATGTCCTTCTCGACATAACCTCGGATTAGGCCGACGACTCGCGGGTCCACACTCTGTCCATAGGGACATGTCCATCCTGCCGTGGGACGCGAGAGCGGCGCGGGCCGTCGCCGCCGCGAGTGCGCCTCCGAGGAGCTCGTGAGCACTCGCCCGCGCATGGTCGAGCTCGCCTTCCGGGCGAGCGGGCGAGGCCGTGCCGTCGGGCCTTGCGCACATGTCCCGAAGTACGGGTGCGCCAGCGCGCGCAGCAGCCGGCCCGCTCGTCTGTTCAGCCCGGCCTTCTCACACATGTCCCGAAGGCCATGTGCGTCGACGCGCGCCCCGCCGGCGCGTCGGTCCATCCGCTGCAGGGCCGCGCGACGGGCCCGGCGTCCGCTCCGCCCGATTTATCACACATGTCCCGAAGACCATGTGCGTGGGCGCGCGACGTCGCGTCGCGATCGACGACGAAGAGGCGGCCCGCCGGCCGTTCGCGCTCGTTCGCGCGCGGCGATCCACACACCTGTGCCCGGCGGCTGTGAAACTACGCGAACTCGTTTGGGGATCGTCGGTCGTCGCGCTCGCTGTCACGATCGTGTCGAACCGTCCCCGAGACATTGCCGCCTCGCTCGCGGCGTGGTTACTCTTGTTCACCCCCCGAATGCCCGACTCCAATCGAAGTCGCGAACCCGACGCACCGCGCGCACCATGCAGCCGCCGCGCGTCGGTCGACCTCACCGGTCGCGTCCTCGGCGGCCGCTATCGGCTGCTTCGTCGCCTCGGCCACGGCGGCAGCGGCGCCACCATCTACGAGGCTGAACACGTGGACATGCGGCGCCGCGTCGCCGTCAAGGTCCTCGATCCCGGCCTCTCCGATGCGGACACCGTCGCCCGCTTCACGCAGGAGGCGCGCGCCGCGGCGGCGCTGCGCAGCGAACACATCATCGACATCATCGAGCTGGTGTGTCACGACGCGAGCGAGCTGGTTTACATGGTGATGGAGTGCCTCGACGGCGAGGACCTCGCGGCCACGCTCGAGCACGACGGGCCACTCGACTGGCGCCGCGTGCTGTCGATCGGCACCCAGGTGTGCGAGGCGCTGGTCGCGGCCCACGCCAGCGGCGTGGTCCACTGCGACATCAAGCCGGGCAACTGCTTCCGGATCTCCCACGGCGGCACCGACGACTTCATCAAAGTCCTCGATTTCGGCGTGTCCTGCTTCAGCGGCGACGCCACCACCGCTCCCGCCAGGCCCAGGTCGGGCCCGGTGATCGGCACGCCCGGCTACATGCCGCAGGAGCAGCTGCGCGGCGGGCCCTACGATCACCGCGTCGACATCTTCGCCCTCGGCGTGCTGATGTTCCGCCTGCTCACCAACAAGATGCCCTACTCGGGCGGCAGCCTGTTCGTCCCGCGCCGCCCCACGAGCGGGCCCATCGCCCTGCGCCGCGCCGCGCCGGCCGTGGAGCTCCCCGACGACTTCGAGGCCGTGATCCTCAAGTCCGTCGCCAGCGACCCCGCCGAGCGCTACCAGAGCGCCGCCGAGCTGCTCGACGCGCTGCTGGCGATCGCCGACAACGCGGTCGAACATCGCCTCGGCCGCGACCCACTCGCGTGGGGCGAGCGGCCGTCAGCCGCGTGACGGCTGTCCTTCGGGACAGGCTATGAGATCGCCGGCTCGCATGTCCCCTCGGACATGCGGCCCGCGCTCGCCGGTCACGTCGCGGGAGAGATCAGCTCGTCGTAGCCGCGGCCCTTGAACTGGACGATGCAGACCCCGTGGCCCCACGGGTCGGCCAGCAGCGCCATCCGGCCCCACACCGCCTCGCGGATCGGGCCCTCGACCGTGGCGCCCTCGGCCAGCGCGCGCGCGAGCGCCGGCTCGACCTCGTCGACCACGACGTCGAGGTGCACCGGCGTCCAGTGGCGCCCGTAGTCGCGCCGCGCCGAGCTGGCCGCAGAGACAGGCGTGCCCGCGGCCTTCTGCAGCAGGTACAGCGGCACACCCGCCCCGAGCAGCTCGACCGCGCCGGGACCGATCCGCCGGCCGACGGTGAAGCCGAACGCGCGCACATAAAAACCCTCGGCCGCGGCGACGTCGGGCACATCGATGTTGACGAGCAAGCTGGGCATCGGGGACCTCGCAGCGAAGGTACCCCAGGCAGCGTCGTCGCTTCAGCCCTTCGCGGCGAGGTGCGGCCGCGCCTGGGCGTGGCACCACGCGAGCACGAGCAGCAGCGGCACCAGGCTCAGCGGACCGGGCAGGCCGAGCATGCGGCCGAGGTTGGCGGGTCCGCCGTAGCCGGTGTCGGTGGCCCAGATCCGCGGCCACGCGTAGCCCCACAGCGGATCGCCGAACTGCGGCGCCTCGGGGGCCGCGGCGGTCAGCAGCAATGTGATCGCGCCGGACAGCAGCGCCAGGCCGACGACGGCGCGCGGCACCAGGCGGATCGCCGGCGCCAGCGCGAGCGCCAGGAACGGCAGCATCGGCACGCAGTGGCGCGGGCCGATCGCGGCGCCGCCGTCCCACATGTAATAGCCGGCGTTGAGCGCGAGGTAGAAGCCGACGATCGCCAGGCACAGCAGCGCGACCTGTCGCACGGGCCATGGTCGATCGGACATGCACCTCGGAGCAGGCGGCCAGCCGCGCAGCTCGCAGAGCAAGCCCCACGCGGCCAGGAGCAGCACCGGCGCGAGGTAGAACAGCCCGCGGTAGGCGCCGAACAGCAGCTCGAGCAGCACCCCGGGGTCGGGGGCGTGGATGCCGTAGTTGACGCGCATGCCCTCGGCGAACTCGGCCAGGTAGACGAAGTCGTAGCCGGTCTTCAGCGGGCCGCCGAACGCGACCGTGTGGTAGGCGGCCAGGGCGACCGCCGCCGGCGCGCCGCCGAGCGCGACCACGGCGGCGAAGCGAGGTCCGCGGCGGAGCCCCGCGAACAGCCACAGCAGCGCCACCGGGACCGCGGCCGGGTACTCGCACAGGACGGCCAGGCCGAGGCACATGCCTGTCCCGAAGGCCATGGCCTTCTGGCCATGTCCCAGGAGGACGCCGGCGAGGCCGAGCAGGAGCAGGTCGGCGCACAGCTGGTGGCCGTAGAAGGCGGCGCCGTAGACGAGCGCCGGGGTGGCGAGCGCGTAGGTGGCGGCCAGCAGCAGCGCGCCGGCGCGGTCGCCGAGGCGGCGCAGCGCCAGCAGGTACAGCGCGAGCGCGCCGAGCACCGCGAACACGCCGACCGAGCCGACGCGGCTGACGTAGAGCGCGGTGCGGTAGGCCTGGTTGTAGGCCAGGCGGTCGCCGGGGCGGCGGGCCTCGGGGTCGCGGTTCGGGTCGCGCGGGTCGAGCGGCACCAGGCGGACGTCGGGCCGCTCGGCGCCGACCAGGCGCGCCGCGCCGTGGTAGAGCGCGTAGGCCGGGACCGCCAGCAACGAGGCGCCCGGGGCCTTGTCGCTGTAGAAGTGGCCGTCGCGCCGGCTCTTGTCGCCGGTGGTCGCGTGGTACTCGTCGATGATCGTGGTGCCCTGCTCGACGAGCGCGCGCGTCAGGGCCAGGCGCGAGTTCTGATTCCACGCCGGCGGGCCCGAGAAGTAGGACGTCGCCGCGAGCACCGCCAGCGCCAGCGGGACCAGCACCGGGGCCTCGCGGCGGACCAGCGCCGGCAGGCGCGCGTCGTCGCGGCCGGCCTCGCGCGTGCGGGCCTCGCCCTCGCTCGCGTTCGCCGGCTCCTCACCGCGGCGCTCTCGGCGACGCCCCGCGTCCATCGCCCGCTCCGACGAGCCGCCCTGTTGCGTCGCCGTCACCCGCTCCTCACGGCCCGCGCGGTCCTCGCCGGAGCCTGGCCCAGCGGACATGTCTCTCAGACCGGAGCCTTGGCGGCCTCGATGACCAGCGCGCCCAGCTCCTGCTGCGCCCGCTCGGCGGCGGCCGCCTCCGGGCACTGGGCCAGGCGCTGCAGCACCTGGTAGGCGCCGGCGTAGCGGCGGGCCGGGTCGCGGTCGAGGTTCTTGCGCACGATCTCGGACAGCTTGGTCGACAGCCCGGGCAGGCGCCGGCTGGGGTGGCCGGCGTCGAACTTGACGATCGCGTCCATCGTCTTGAGGTCGTCGTCGGCCTTGAAGCAGCGCTGGCCCTTCAGCATCTCCCACAGGATCACGGCCAGGCTGAAGATGTCCGAAGAGACAGACGCGGCCGCGGTCCCGACCACCCGCTCGGGCGCCATGTAGGCCTTCGAGCCGGCCTGGGACATGTCGTTCTCGCGCGGCAGCCAGATGCTGGTGGCGGAGTTGTAGTCGGCGAGCATGACCTGGCCGGTGCGCGACAGCAGGACGTTGGCCGGGCAGATGTCGCGGTGGACGACGTTGAGCTCGACGAGCTTGCCCTTGTCCTCGGCCTCGGCGGTGTGCACGTGGTGCAGCGCGTCGGCCAGCTGGCCCATGATGTAGACGGCGATCTCCTTGCTGAGGCCGCGCGGGGCGCCGACGTCGTGGCCGAGCAGGACGGCGAGGTCGCAGCCGTCGATGGCGTCGAGGACGAGATAGCGCACGCCGTTCTGCGCGCCCTCGGCGTGGGCGCTGGGGATCCCCGGATGATTGAACGCCTGATAGAGGCGGATCTCGTGCTCGAATTGGGCCGCCAATATCGCGTGCTCGGGGCCCGAGCCCGAGGGCAACAGCTTGACGACATACGCCGGCGGCGCCGCCTCCGGGTCGTCCTCGTGGCGCGCGAGGAACAGGTGGAACACCGAGCTGCGCACAGCGAGCGGCCGGACCAGACGGAACTTGCCGAGACTCTGGAGCTCCATGGACGAGTTGAGTGTGCCGCCCGCAGATCCGCGTGTCCATCGCCGAGTGCGAGGCGCCACGGTCCCGGACCTGCTACAAGAGCGGCGATGTCATCGCCCCCGCGAACGCCGCTCGTGGTGCTGGGAGCCGGCCTGACCGGGCTCTCGGCGGCCTGGCACGCGCGCGGGCCAGTGCTGCTGGTCGAGCGCGAGGCTCGCGTCGGCGGCCACGCCCGCAGCCATCGCCGCGACGGCTTCACCTTCGACGTCACCGGGCACTGGCTGCACCTGCGCGACGCGTCGATAAGAGCGCTGGTCGAGGGCCTGTTCGGGCCCGGCGAGCTCGCCACCGTCGCCCGCCGCACCTGCATCCACAGCCACGGCGTGCAGCTGCCCTACCCGTTCCAGGCCAACTTGCACGGGCTCCCGCTCGACGTGGTGCAGGAGTGCCTGGTCGGCTACGTCGCGGCGCGCGAGCAGGCCGCGAGGGGCGCGCCGGAGCCGCAGAGCTTCGTCGGCTTCGCCGAGGCCCGCTTCGGCGCGGGGATCGCCAAGCACTTCTTCGTCCCGTACAACCGCAAGCTGTGGGGTGAGCACCTCGAGCGCCTGACCGCCGAGTGGGTCTCGCGCTACATCCCGATCCCCGACACGGCGCAGGTGATCGGCGGCGCGATCGGGCTGGCCCAGGAGGGCCTCGGCTACAACGCCAGCTTCCTCGTGCCGACCGCGGGGGGCATCGACGCCATCCCCGAGCGAATGCGCGCGGGCCTCGCCCAGCGCCCCGAGGTCGAGCTGCGGCTCGGCAGCGACATCGACGAGATCGACGTCGCCGGCCGGCGCATCAAGCTCTCCACCGAGGCCGACTGGCGCCGCTACGACACGCTCGTCTCGAGCATCCCCCTGCCCGAGCTGGTGCGGCGCATGCCGGCCGCGCCGCCCGAGGTCCGCGAGGCCGCCGGCGCGCTGCGCCACGTCCGCTGGCGCTACCTCGACATCGCCGTCGGCGCCCCGGCGCCGTGCGACTATCACTGGGTCTACGTGCCCGAGCCGCGCCTGCCCTTCTTCCGCGTCGGCGTCTACTCGAACGCCGCCCCGCGGATGGCCCCCGCCGGTTGCAGCGGGCTCTACGTCGAGCTGAACGAGCGGACAGGTCCGATCGACCTCGCCGCGATCTACGCCGGCCTCGTCGAGGTCGGGGCGCTGCGCGCGGCCGAGGACGTCCGCTTCGTCGAGGTCCGCGTGGTCGAGCACGCCTATGTCGTGTTCGACGCCGCCTACACCGCCGCCCGCGGCGTGATCCTCGGCTGGCTCGAAGGACAGGACATCCTGAGCTGCGGCCGCTACGGCGGGTGGATCTACAACAGCATGGAAGACTGCCTGCTGGCCGGGCGCGCCGCGGGCCACTGGGCGAGCGCGCGGCTCGCCGGACGGGAGCCGCGATGACCGAGACTTCTTCACCGACCTCCGGCTCGGACATCGCCCCCGAGCTCAGCGTCGTCATCCCGGTCTACAACGAGGAGGCGATCCTCCGCGACAGCGTGCTCGAGCTGGTCCGCGGCCTCGAGGCGGAGGGCTGGCAGTTCGAGCTGTGGCTGGCCGAGAACGGCAGCCGCGACCGCACGCGCGAGATCGCGGCCGAGCTCGCCGCGATGGACCCGCGGGTGAAGTGGTTCTCGTGCCCGGCGCCCAACTACGGCGCCGCGCTGCGCATGGCGATCGAGCAGGCGGCCGGCCGCTTCGTCGTGTGCGAGGAGATCGACCTGTGCGACGTCGACTTCCACCGGCGCGCGCTCACGCTCCTGCGCGCCGGCGCGGCCGACCTGGTGGTCGGCTCGAAGGCGATGCCCGGGGCGCACGACCGCCGGCCGCTCGGCCGCCGCGCGGCGACGCGGGCCTACAACGGGCTCTTGCGCGTCACGCTCGGCTACCGCGGCACCGACACGCACGGGCTCAAGGCGTTCCGCCGCGCGGCGCTGCTGCCGGTGGTCGCGCGCTGCATCGTCGGCCACGACGTGTTCGCCTCGGAGCTGGTGATCCGGGCCCAGCGCGACGGCGTGCCGATCACCGAGATCCCGGTCGAGCTGGCGGAGAAGCGCGCGCCGTCGATCCACCTGGCCCGGCGGGTGCCGCGGGTGCTGAAGAACCTGGCGCGCCTGATGGCCGCGATCCACCTCGGGCGCGGCGCGAAGGAGCGGTGATGACGACCGAGCTGCGCGGCACGATCCTCAGCGTCGACCTCGACGACCTCGCCTGCTACCACGCGATCCACGGCCTGCCGCCGCCGACGCCCGAGCAGGCCGACGTGGTGCTCGGCCGCTGCCTGCCGCGCCTCCTCAAGCTGTTCGCCGAGACCGGCGCGCGCGCCACCTTCTTCGTGGTCGGCCGCGACCTCGAGCGCGACATGCAGGGCCCCGGCCACGGCGCGGCGCTGCTCGAGCTGGCGGCCCAGTCCGGGCACGAGCTCGCCAACCACAGCTACAGCCACGCCTACGATCTGGTCGACTGGCCTTCGGGACAGATCTACGGCGACCTCCGCCGCTGCGACGACCTGCTGCGCAAGCTCGGCGCGCGGCCCAGAGGCTTCCGCGCGCCGGGGTACTGCCACGACGAGCTGCTGCTGCAACAGGCCGGGGCGCTCGGCTACCGCTACGACAGCTCGCTGCTGCCGTCGCTGCCGTACTACGCGGCCAAGCTGGCGGCGATGGCGTGGATCCGTCTGCGCGGGCGGCGGTCGCAGTCGCGGGCCCGCGGGCTCCGCAGCTTCCTCGGCTCGGCGCGGCCGTACTACCGCTCCGACGTCGGCATGTGGGAGGTGCCGATCAGCGTCAGCCCGCTGCTGCGCCTGCCGATGGTCGGCACCTTCGTGCTGCGCGGCGGGCCGCTCTACCAGGAGGCGTTGCGGACGCCGGCGCTGCACCTCGAGCTGCACGCGCTCGACCTCGCCGACCCCGACACCGACCCGATCGACCCGGCGCTGCGCAAGCGCCAGCCCGAGCTGCGGACCCCGCTCGACAAGCGGCTCGCGCGCCTGCGCGAGCTGATCAAACGGCGGGGAGGGGCGACTTCGATCGCCGCCGCGTTCGGGTCCTAGAGTCCTCGCGGCGGACGGCCATGGTCGCCAGCTCGTCGGCCTCTTCGTTGCCCGACTGGCCGGCGTGGCCCTTGACCTTGAGCAGCTCCACGCCCGGGTGCTCGGCCAGCTTCTCCTTGATCTTGTCGATCAGCTCGACGTTGGCCTTGGCCTTCCAGCCGCCGACCAGCACGCCGAGGCTCCAGCCGCTGTCGGTATAGAGGAGGACGTGCGCGTCCTTGTCCTCGGGGCGCAGCATCTCGAGCGCGCGCAGGATGGCCGTCAGCTCGGCGACGTTGTTGGTGCCCTCGCCGATGAACTCGCTGTGCTCGACGGCCTCCTCGCCGCGCTCGATGAGCACGCCGATGCCGGCCGGTCCGGGGTTGCCGCTGCACGCGCCGTCGGTGTGGATAATGATGGTCGCGTCGGTCGCCGGCCTGGTCGGCTCCTCACGGACCACCTGAACAGTCGCCACGGGGGTCGGAGTCCCCGAGAAGGCGTCGTCGGAGATGATCTCGGTGTCGTCCGGGATCTCGATCAGGTTGTCGGGCGTGGCGCGATATGACTTGCTGGCGCCCATCCGGTAGCGCATCTCGATCCGGCCGCGGTGAACGATGGGCTTGCCGGACGCGAGGACGCGGACGAACACCGTTTGATCCTTGAAAACGAAGCGTTTCCACGCCATGTGCGAGCTCCGAGCGGCGCGCCGAAAGGCTGCGTCGTCGCCTGCAGCGTACGGCCGCGCTGCAGAATTGGGCAGATTGGATCACTATGCACCGACCGGCGGAAAGGCACATCCTCACCCGGCCTCGGCCCGGGTTTTTTTGGTTGATCGATTAAAATTCGTGGCGTATTAGTGCCCCGCTATGAAGCGGACGATCCTCACGACCCTCGCTGCCACTGCGCTCATCGCGATCCCCGCCTGCAAGGGCGGAGCCAGCGCCGCCGGCGGCAAGCTCATCCCCGAGCAAGCCACCATCATGGCCGGCATCGACGTCGGCGGCTTGCTCAAGAGCAAGCTGTACGCGGACAACAAGGCCATCGCCGAGTCGCAGGCCGGCTACAAGGAAGTCGTCGAGGCGGCCAAGGGCTGTAACCTCGACCCCGAGAAGGCGATCACCTCCGTGCTCATCGGCACCGACGCGAAGGACGGCGTCGCGGTCGTGATCACCGGTACCGGTATCGGCGACGAGAAGAACCTGACCTGCATCGCCGACAAGGCGAAGGAGAAGAACAACGGCAAGGTCCCGTTCACGATCGCCGACGAGGGCGGCAAGAAGGCCATCAAGATGGATGATGGCACCGGCTACATCGTCGACGCCGGCACCGTCGTGATCGCCAGCAAGCCGTGGGCCGCCGCAGTCAAGGATCTGGTCGATGGCAAGGGCAAGGCCGCCGTCGATGGTCCGCACAAGGATCTGTTCACCCGCGCCGACCAGAGCCGCCACATCTGGTTCGCGGGCGTCGCCCCCGAGCAGCTCGCCGGCATGGCGAAGGCGCAGGGCGAGGTCGACGTGAAGGACTTCTCGGGCTCGGTCGACCTCAGCGACGGCCTCGGCGTCAAGCTCGCCGCCGGCCTCGGCTCGGCCGACCAGGCCGCGGGCCTCAAGAAGAAGGCCGACGAGGCGCTGCCGATGGCGAAGATGGGCCTGGCGATGGTCGGCCTGCCCGCCACGGTCGCCGACACCGTCAAGATCGACGCCAAGGACGCGCTCCTCAGCTTCGAGATCTCGCTCAGCTCGAGCGACCTCAAGACCCTCCAGGAGAAGGCCGGCGGCCTCGGCGGCCTGATGGGCGGCGGCGGCGGCGGCGGCGGCATGGATGCTCCCCCGGCCGAGCCGGCCGAGCCCCCGACCCCGGCCGAGCCCCCCCCGGCTGCGGCCGAGGGCGATGCGCCGGCTGCCCCGGCGAACTGAGCGCCTGAAATCGGGCCGCGCGCTTGCGCCGCGGCCGTGAATCCTCTAAAGAGTCGCGGCCCTGTCGACTTCACCGTCGAGAGGGCCGCTCCTTTCGGTGGCCTGCCCGCGCCGGTCAGACCCCGACAACCCCCTTCGTAGCTGCTCATGGCGGCGAACATCGAGGCGGATCGCAATGCCCAAGACCACACCCCTGCAACACGTCAAGAAGCTCTTCGGTTCCAAGGACCAGCTCGTCGCCCGCGTGGCCGAGCTCCTGCCCAGCGCCTTCGCCGGCGAGTCGGCCGAGGACTTCAAGAAGCGCCTGAAGTACGTCGCCAACAGCAAGCTGCTCCGCCTGGCCGAGATCGGCGAGCAGGCCAAGAAGCTCGGCGGCGTCCAGGCGATCGTCGACAAGATCGCCGAGCTCAAGGGCCAGGCCAAGGACAAGGACTTCAAGGCCGCGCTCGCCAAGGTCAGCGTGCCCAGCCTCGTCGACCTCCACCAGAGCCTCACCCGCAAGGCCAAGAAGGCCGAGAAGAAGCCGGCCGAGAAGACGGCCGCCAAGAAGGCCTGAGCCTCACCTGTCTGTAGGGACAGCTCGTCAGGGCCGCGGCATTACGCCGCGGCCCTTCGTGCTTTCGGGGCGGTCACGCCCTCGGCTCTGCCCGCGCTCGAGCCTCGTCACTCAGGACAGCTCGGCCCACGCCTCACCTGTCTGCAGGGACAGCCCTGCAGTCGGGGCGAGGGGCGCCGCGCCTCTCACTTGTCGGCGATGACGGCGAGCGAGCCGATGTTGCCGAAGCTGTCGCGGGCGCGCAGGACCACGCGGTGGCGGCCGGGGGCGAGCGGCTCGGGCAGCGTGAGCTGGAAGCCCTCGCGGCCGGTGTCGAACAGGCCGTCGCTCGGGCTGGCGGCGCGGAACGGGCCGCCGTCGACGCTGAAGGCCACGTCGTGGATCTGGCCGCCGTCGTCGCTGGCGGTGCCGGTGATGGCGAGGCCGTTCACCTTGACGCCGTCGATGGTGGGGCGCTTGTGGTCGACCACGAACGGGGCCGACACGACCTCGTCGCGGGCGGCGCGGGCGATCCCGTTGCTCGGCTCGTCGCTGGCGATGACCTGGGCCTCGTAGACGCCGTCGGGCACGCTGCCGAGGTCCCACTTGTACTCTTTCTTGGTCACCGGCTCGGCGCCGCTGAGCGAGATCCACTCCTTGTCGGAGGTGCCCTCGGGCCGCACGCGGATCTCGTAGACGAGGTCGTCGTCGTCGCGCGCCTCGGCCTTCCACTTGATCGTCAGCTTCGAGTCGGGCTCGTCGTCGTCGGCCAACTCGAACTCGGGGCGGGCGACGTCGACCCCGGCGACCAGCGGCGCCAGGTTCTCGGGGGCGTAGAACAGCTGCACGTCGCGCAGCTCGCCGCCGCTCGCCAGCGTGACCTCGAGCTCGACGAAGCGGCGCGTCGGCAGGCCGAGCGCCCCGGCCAGCGCGTCGCCCTCCTTCTTGAGCGTGACCGACTTCCACTCGCTCCAGCGCTTGTCCGGCTCCGCCCCCGGGCCGCTGCGGGCGCGCAGCGTCAGGCCGCTGCCGCGCAGGTAGACGGCGCCGAACACCGACGGCTGCTTGGCGTCGAGGACCTTCGTCCGGTACCTGGCCTTTTGGGCAGGTGCGACCGCGAGCCGGTACGCGCCCGCGCCGTCGCCGGTGGTGGCCAGCACCGCGCCGTCGCCGAGGCGGCACAGCGCGGTCGCCTGGCGCTCGTCGAGGTCGGCGACGGTGGCGACGTCGCGGCGGCCGCGGACGCGGTAGACCTTGCCCTGCTGCGAGGCCGCGACCAGCACCTCGGAGCCCTTGGCGGCCGGGTCGCCGAGCAGCGCGGTGAAGTACTGCTTGTCCTTGTGCAGCCACGACTCCCAGGTCGCCTCGGCCGCGCGGGCCAGGTCGCGCTTGGGTCCGAGGGCGACGAAGAACAGGTCGGCGCTCGACTGCGGCGCGCCGCCCGACGTCGCGTCGAGGCTGCCCTCGGCCGGCTGGCCGACCAGGCTGGTGCGGTTGAGGTTCTTGGTGAGCGCCTGCACCGACGACAGGCCGCGGTCGGTGAAGTCGTTGACGGCGGCGACCAGGCCGCCGTCGACCAGCGCGAGCGCGCGGACCTCGTCGCCGGCGAAGTCGTGCACGAGGATGCCGTCGCTGGCGGCGGCGACCTGCAGCACCTTGGCGCCGGGCGAGGTGCCGACGACGACCTCCTTGCCGACCGGCAGGACGGCGAGGATGTCCTTCTCGTCGGAGTCGAGCACGACCTTGGGGTCCTTGCCCTGGAGGTCGAGCGAGAACAGCTCGCCCTTCGGACCTGTCCCGACGAGCAGGCGGCCCTCGTGCGGCACGAGGGCCCAGATCTGCTCGACCTGCAGCTTGGCGAACTCGCTGACCTTGCCCTTGGCGTCGATGCGGTGGATCGTGCCGCCGGGCAGCGTCGCCGCCAGAAGATCGCCGCCCGGCAGCGTCGCCAGGGCCGAGACGACCGCGCCCGGCAGCTCGGCCAGCTTGCTCGCGGCCGGCTCGGCGGCCCCGGCCTTGCTCGGCGTGACCAGCTTGATCCGTTGCACGCCCGAGCCGTCGGCGGTGCCGAGCCAGGCCGCGCTCCTGTCCTTCGGGTCAGCCGCGCACGAGAACACGCTGGCGGCCCCCTTCACCCCGCCGCGCGCCGGCACGAGCCCGACCGTGACCTTGCCCGAGCCCTCGATCGCCGCGCCCTCGGCCTCGCCGGCGTCGAAGTCGTCGAAGTCGCCGAGGTGGAAGCTGCGCGTGCCGCCGGCCCCGGCGCTCGCGGGCGCGAGGGCGACGAGGGCGGCGAGCGCCGAATATGTATGAAGGGACATGCGCGAACGGACAGTCATGGTCGAGGCTGGACGGGTCATTCGGAGGCGGGCGAGGCGAAGCTCCGCCGCGGCTTGACGCTGACCTTGAGGGTGTGCTCGCCCTCGATCAGCGAGGGGCGCGGGATCACCCGCCGCGCCATCTGCTTGAAGCGGACCGCCGCGGTGGTGGTGCCGGTGGCGGCGAGGCTCTCGAGCACGCTCGCGGGCAGCTCGGGCAGGAGCCCGTGGCGGGTCGAGAGGCCCTCGGCCTGGCGGTAGATCGTGGCCACCAGGCTGCGCGCCGGGTAGGTGTCCTGCAGCGTGTCGATGAGGTCGTCGAGCGAGCTCGGCATCGGCCGCGGCGGGCGGGCGCTGTCGCCGCCGGTGACCTCGATCTGGATGTCCTGGTCGGCGGCGTCGTCGGGCACGCGCAGGCTGAGCGTCTCGCTGTGGCTGCTGCCGCGGTAGTCGCGGAGGCGCAGCTCGAGGGTGACGAGGTCGCCGGCGTGGACGTCGGCGTCGGCCAGGCGGATCGACTCGAGGGTCTCGACCGGGCTGTCGTAGCGCAGGGTCGCGGTCTGACGGACCGCGCGCAGCTTGGCGACCTCGAACTGGTTGTTGAGCAGCGCCGCCATGATCAGCGCCCCGCGGCCGCGGCCGAGCGCGCGCGCGTCGACGCCGGCGGGGAAGAACTCCTCGTGGCGGACCTTGAGCGTGCGCGGGCCCTTGCTGGTCGTGACGTCGATCTCGTGCAGCACCTCGGCGACCACCTCGGTGCCGTCCGAGGCGCCCTCGCCGAGCGCGTCGACGAGCAGGCTGGCGACCAGCGCGGGCGTGAGGTCGACGCCGAGCGCGACCTCGCTGTGATAGACGCGGGGCGGCATGTCGGGCTCGGGCGCCCGCAGCTCGGTGGTCACCGGGATCATCGGCGCGCTGACGTCGGTGCGCAGGGAGATCGCCGCCTGGCGGTCCTGGACCATCGACCCGCGCACGTGCAGCGCGCTCGACAGCTTCACCGAGCGCTCGACGCTGGGGATGATCACGTGGACCCGCGCGTCGGCGATCGGCAGGTTGCTCGGGCCGGCGCCCAGCATCTCGTGGCCGAACGCCAGCAGCTTCTCGCCCTGCTTGCCGCCGACCCACGTGACCGTGCCGTTGGGCGCGACCGCGTTGTCGCCGCGGATCAGCACCACCGACACCGAGTCGCCGCCCTGCCACGTCTTGGCCGGAGCGGCCTTGGCGTCGCCGACGGTCGCCCCGCCGCTGCCGCCGCGCGCGGGCACGAGGCCGAGCGCGTCGGCGAGGAAGCGGGTCGCCTCGCCCCCGAGGCCGCTCACCGACATCGGCGCGCCGAGCGGGGCCAGGCCGCCCTGCGGCGTCAGGTCGTCGGGGCGGCGCCGCTGCGGCAGCGGCGTGGTGGCGAGGCCCAGCATCGCGTCGGCCCAGCCGGCGGCGCCGGGCCGCGCGGTCCCGCGGACCTTGTTCTGCGGCAGCACTTCCGGCCGGAAGGGCAGCTCGCCGACGGCGAACATATTGGAGATCGGGGTGATGCCGCCGATCGGGTCCTTGTTGAAGCGGTAGCCGTAGGCGAGCGCGCCGACCAGCTTGCCGTCGATGTAGATCGGGCTGCCGCTCATGCCGCCGACGATGCCGGAGTGGACCATCCGCGGGTCGCTCGAGCGGAACAGGATCGCGTCCTGGCGCGGGAGGTAGTCGCGGATGACGTCGATCACCTCGATCTCGAAGCGGTCGGTGCCGGTGCCGGAGAAGACGGTGACCGCGTGGCCCTTCATGCCCGGGCGGACGTCGTCGACCGACATGATGTCGGGCCGGGCGGCCGCCGCCGGGCGCAGCGCGAGCGCCCCGAGCAGCACGAGCCCGGCGGCGCCTCCACGGACGAAGCGGCGCATGGTACGGGGCTCAGGACTTGGCATGGCGTTCGAGGGCTTGACGCATCGCGCCGACGAGGTCGTCGTGCGGCGAGTAATAGTACTTGTAGCGGCGGCGCGAGGCGTTCAGCAGCTCGCGATCGAGCTCGCCGGCCGAGTCGAAGAACAGCACGCGCGGCACGTAGCGGCCGTCGGGGCCGTATTGCTGGCTGGACGGCTCCTCGTCCTGGTCGACGTTGATCATGACGAAGCGGTCGGACAGGTCGACCAGCGCCGGGTCGGCGAAGGCCGGCCGCAGGGCCTTGCACTGCGAGCACCACGACGCGTGCACCACCAGCATGATCGGCCGGCCGAGGGTCGCGGCCTCGGAGAAGCCCTCCGTCAGGCCGCGCCAGGCGATCTTGTCGCCGAAGCCGTTGGCCGGCGCGGTGGCGGTGCGCTGCGGGCCCGCGGGCGCCGACGGGCCCGCCGCCGCCGCGCCGGATGATTCCTGCTGCTGTTGACCGGCGTTCGATGGTTTGCCGGTGCAGCCGGCGAGGGCGAGCGCGGTCGCGACGGCGGGTGCGAGGGCGAGCGCGAGGACCAGACGGGTCGAGGTCACGGCCGGCAACCATACCACGCGCGATCTGCGAGATCCGCCGGCGACCCGGCAGATGGCCGGCGTGCGTCGACGCGGCGGCGACGGAGCCAGCGTGCGCCCCCTCATGACCGGTTGCCGGCGCCGCGGAGGCGTGCTGTCATGGCCCCACTCCAGGATGCCGCCATCGCTCAGCGACCTCCTCGAGGATAGCGATGAACTGCTCGCGGCCGTGGCCGTCGACGGCCGCATCCTCGCCTGCAGCCGCGCGCTCCGTGAGGTGCTCGGCTGGTCGGAAGACCAGGTCGCCGCGGCCAGCCTGGTGGCGGCCGCGGCGCCCGAATTCCGCGACAAGGTGGCGAGCCTCCTCGGCCGCGTGTTCGCCGGGGACACCGACGTCCGCGGCCGCACGCAGATGCTCACGCAGGACGGCCGGCGGCTCGAGCTGTACGCCCGCATGCACCGCGCCCGCGACGGCGAGAGCGCGTGGGTCTCGCTGCAGTGCGAGCTCGCGCGCGTGCACAGCCAGATCGGCGGCCTCCTGGCCAACGCGACCTCGGTCGGCCTGATCGCCGTCGACATCAGCGGCAGGATCGTCCGCTTCAACCGCGGCGCCGAGCGGATCTACGGCATCCCCGCCGACGAGGTCCTGGGCCGCCACTTCGACACCCTGCCGAGCGACCCGGACGAGGTCGCGGAGCGGATCCGCCGGCTCTCGATCGAGTTCGGCCGCCAGGTCACCAAGCTCGACACGTACACCCTGCGGGCCCGCGAGTACGGCTCCGACGACCACTCGTCGTCGATCCCCCGCGCCGACGGCAGCCGCGCCTACGTCGAGGTCGTGACGTCGCCGCTGCGCGAGACGACCGGCGAGGTGATCGGCTACGTGGGGATCTTGCGCGACGTGACGGCGAGCCGCCTGGCCCAGGCGGAGCACGAGCGGCTGGCCCAGCGCCTGCGCGGGGCGCTGCTCGCCAGCACCGACTCGATCGTCGTCACCGAGCGGATCATCGACGAGGAGGGCCGCTTCGACCTCGTGGTCGTCGAGGTCAACCCCGGCACGATCCGCCTGATGGGCCGCCCGCGCGAGCGCCTGATCGGCATGCGCCTGTCGGAGTTCGGCGGCTACCGCCGGCTCGCGCCGTTCCTCGCCAAGTACGAGCGCGTGATCGCCAGCGGCGAGACCCTCGACGAAGACATCCGCATCAATTCCGAGCTCATCCCCGGGGTCGAGTGGCTGCGCCACCAGGCCGTCCGCGTCGGCGACGGCGTCGCCATCACCACGCGCGACATCACCAAGCGCAAGCGCAGCGAGGTCCTGCTGCGCAACAGCGAGCAGCGCCTGAACATGGCCCTCGAGGCGGCCGGCGACGAGCTGTGGGACTGGGACCTCGTCGCCGGCACCGTGTTCTCCACCCGCGGCCGCGACAACGCCAGCCACACCTACTCCGAGGCCGAGCTGGCCCACGCGGTCCACCCCGACGACCGCGAGGCCTTCCACGAGGCTGTCCGCAAGCACATGTCCGGAGAGGCGCCCACCTTCCACTGCGAGTACCGGGCGCGTACGGCCAACGGCAGCTACCGGTGGGTGCTCGGGCGCGGGCGCCTGGTCGCGCGCGACCAGGCCGGGCGGCCGTCGCGGCTGATGGGCACGCAGACCGACATCAGCGACCGGCGCCGGCAGGAGGACGAGCTGCGCCAGGCCGTGCGCGCGGCCGAGGCGGCGAGCCGGGCCAAGAGCGAGTTCCTCGCCCACGTCAGCCACGAGATCCGCACGCCGATGAACGGGATCCTCGGCATGGTCGAGCTGGCGCTGCTCGACGACCCCCCGCCGCCCGCGCGCGAGCGCCTGCGCGTGATCCAGGACTCGGCGCGCTCGCTGCTCGCGGTCATCAACGACCTCCTCGACGTGACCAAGATCGAGGCCGGCAAGCTGGCGCTCGCGCCGGTGACCTTCGACCTCCACGCGACCATGCAGCGCACCCTCGACGCCCTGCGCCCGCGCGCCGCCGAGCAGGGCCTGCGCTTCGCCGCCGCGCTCGCGCCCGAGGTCCCGCGCTGGCTGGTCGGCGACCCCGACCGCCTGCGCCAGGTGCTGGTCAACCTGATCGGCAACGCGATCAAGTTCACGTCGCACGGCGAGGTCCAGGTCGAGGTCGGCGCCGCGCCGCTCGGCGAGCGCGTGCGCCTGCGCTTCGCCGTCCGCGACACCGGCATCGGCATCGCCCCCGAGCGGCTGTCGGCGATCTTCGTCCCGTTCGAGCAGGGCGACGCCTCGACCACCCGCCGCTTCGGCGGCACCGGCCTCGGCCTGACGATCGCCGACCGCCTGGTCCGGCTGATGGGCGGCGCGATCGCGGTCGACAGCAAGGTCGGCGTCGGCAGCATCTTCTCGTTCGAGGTCGAGCTGCCGTGCGCCCACGAGGCTCCGCGGCCCGAGACGCGCACCCCGCCGGCGCGCCTGGCCGCGACCCGGCGGCTGCGCGTGCTGCTGGCCGAGGACCACCCGATCAATCAATTGGTCGCGGCCGAGATGCTGCGCGGCGCCGGTCACGAGGTCGCGGTCGTGCACGACGGGTTCGCCGCGCTGGCGGCCGTCGAGTCGACGCGCTTCGACCTGGTGCTGATGGACGTGCAGATGCCCGGGATGGACGGCTGGGAGGCCGCGGCGGCGATCCGCCGGCACGACGACCCACGCGTGCGGTCGGTCCCGATCGTGGCCATGACGGCCCGCGCGACCGAGTCGGACCGGCTGCACAGCCTCGCGCGCGGCATGGACGGCTTCCTCACCAAGCCGGTCCAGATCGCCGACCTCCAGGCCGCGCTCGCCACCATCGGCCAGCGCCCCAACGGCGCCGTCGAGGACTGGGACGCCGTCAGCAAGCGCGTCGCCGGCTCGCGCAAGACCCTCCTCCGCATGATCGAGATGGCCCGCGAGGAGGCGCCCAAGCTGGCCGAGGTGCTGCGCTCGTCGGCCACGAAGGACCCCGAAGTGATGCGCCAGGCCGCCCACCGCATCGCCGGCACCGCGGCGATGTTCAGCGCCGGCGAGCTGCTCGGCCTCGCGCGCGAGCTCGAGGGCCTCGGCCCGCACGCCACCGACGCCGACCGCGTCGCCCGCGTCGAGCGCCTGATCGACGCCATGTACCGCCTCACGGACGACCTCGCGGCCCGGGCGCGCGAGCTGGCGGTCGAGGCGGCGACGTAACCCGCCGATCGGTTCGCCGCGGAGCTCGTAGCTTTCAGACATGTCCATGAGGGCATGCCTAGAAGGCAATGTCTTTAGAAGCATGCCTTCAAGGACATCGACTCTCGAGGCGAGCGCGGACCTGCAGCACTGCATACTCAGACCGCTGCACGCATCGTGCCGGCGCGGACGCGTCGTGGTCTCGTCGACCTGGTCGGCCGCCCGGGCGCGGGCCGTCCAGCCGGCGGGACGCGCGTCCAGCCGGCGGGACGGCCTCGCGCGGTGGTTCGCGTCGCGCCGCGGGTTCTCGCTGGCACGCGGCTTGAAACACCTTGAGACATGTCCCAAGGGAGCGTCGAGGAGAGCAGCGGTGAGGAGGCCGGCGCGCGGGCGCAGGCGATCGAGCGCCCGCGCGAGCGCATGTACGCGTTCGGGCCGGCGGTGCTGAGCAACGTCGAGTTGGTCGCGCTGCTGCTCGGCGGCGGGCGAGCGGAGCAGCGGGCGCTGGCGCTGCTGCAGCGGCTCGGCGGGCTTGCCGGGCTGATGCGCGGGCTGCCGCACGAGCTCGCCGAGGCGCCGGGCATCGGCGAGGCGTCGGCCACCGCCGTGTGCGCCGCGGTCGAGCTGGCGCGGCGCATCGGTCAGCTGCAGCTGCCGGTCGACGCGGCCGTGCGCGGCTCCGACGACGTGCGCCGGTTCGTCCACGCCCACCTGCGCGGCCGCTCGCAGGAGGTCTTCCTGATCATCGGCCTCGACAGCCGGCGGCGGATCCGCCTGATCAAGGAGGTCGGCCTCGGCAGCGTCGCCCACGTCCACGTCCACCCGCGCGAGGTGTTCCGCCCGCTCACGCAGGCCGGCGCCCACTCGGTGATCCTCGTCCACAACCACCCGAGCGGCGAGCAGAGCCCCAGCGAGAGCGATGTCGGCCTCACCCACCGCCTGGTCGAGTGCGGCTGGATGATGGGCATCCCCGTGGTCGACCACCTCATCGTCACCGACGGCGGCTGCACCTCCATGCTGGCCCTCGGGCTCATCCCCGAGGCCCCTCTGCCCGCGGAAACCCCGCTGTGACCGCTGTGACGCGCGCACGCGACTGTGCTACGCCCTCGCGCCATGGACCTGGGTCTCCAGCACAAGGTCGCGATCGTCACCGGCGGCAGCGAGGGCATCGGCCGGGCCACCGCCCGCGCGCTCGGGTTGGCCGGCGCTCGCGTCGTCATCTGCGCCCGCAGGGCCGACGTCCTCGCCAAGGCGATGCACGAGCTGTCCTCCGAGACAGGTTCCGAGGTGCTCGCCATGCCGGTCGACGTGCGCGAGCCGGCCGACGTCCTGCGCCTGGTCGACGGGGTGATGGCCCGCCTCGGCCGCATCGACATCCTCGTCAACAACGCCGGCACCTCGGCCGCCGCGGCCTTCGAGTCGCTGACCGACGACGCCTGGCAGGACGACCTCGACCTCAAGCTGTTCGCCGCCCTGCGGCTGACCCGCCTCGCCATCCCGCACATGCGCGCGGTCGGCGGGGGCAGCATCGTCAACCTCCTCAACATCGGCGCCCGCCAGCCGGCCGCCGGCTCGATGCCCTCGACGGTCAGCCGCGCCGCCGGGCTGGCGCTGACCAAGGCCCTGTCCAAGGAGCTCGCCCCCGACAAGATCCGCGTCAACGCCGTGCTCATCGGCCTGGTCAAGAGCGCCCAGCACGACCGCAAGCGCAAGGACGGCGTCGACCGCGAGCGCTACTACGCCGACATGGCCCGCCAGCGGCAAGTCCCGCTCGGCCGCGTCGGCGAGGCCGAGGAGGCCGCCGACCTGATCGCGTTCCTGTCGTCCGCGCGCGCCGCCTTCATCACCGGCGCGGCGATCAACTTCGACGGCGGCGCCAGCGCGGTGCCCTGAGCCGCAGGCCCCCGCCTTCGTCGCCGGCGCGGCGCTCGACCTCGACGACAGCGCGCTGCGGCGCGCCGCAACCCGCCGCCCGCTCGTCGCGTCGCCTCGGCCCGGGCGCCGATCCGCGGGTTGCGAGAGCCATGGGACATGTTCACGAGAACATGCTCTCGAGAACATGCCCTCGAGCGCATGCCCCGAAGGACACCACGTCAGCGACGCGGTCGCGCCGGCGTGAGCGCGGCCAGGCGCGGGATCCCGGCGGTCGCGGCGGCGAAGAACTCCGGATCGAGCTCCACCCCCACGCTCTCGTAGCCCACCGCCACCGCGGCGGCGATCGTCGAGCCGCCGCCCATGAACGGGTCGAGCACCACCCCGCGCCCGAGCGGCAGCGCGGCACGCACGAGCTGGCGCATCAACGCCTGCGGCTTGAGCGAGGGGTGCGGCGAGAGGGCGCGCTCCTCGGGCCGCGTCGGCGCGGAGGCGATGACGTCGGCGAACGGCTGCTCGGCGGAGATCCGTCGCAGCCCGCCGGTGCCCCACACGCGCAGGTTGTCCTGGACCCGGCCCTCGCACGGCTTGCGGAACAGTCCCCACGGCTCCCACGCGGAGCGCGGCATCACCGTGACGTCGGCGAACTCCTCGTGGGCGTTCTTCGGCCGGTCGCCGCCGCGCAAGGTCTGGACCAGGCGGATGATCTCGGCCCGCTTCTCGAACCCGACGGCGAGGAACGGCCCGTACACGAGGTGCGACAGCAGCGGGTTGCCGGCGATGAACACGTGGGCGCCCGGCACCAGCACGCGCATCGCCTGGGCGGCGAATTCGGCGAAGAAGCGCTCGAGCGCGACCCGCTCGTCGCCCGACAGCACGGTGAAGCGCGGCAGGGGGCTGCGGACGCTGCCGCCGATGGCCGGGGGGATCCGCCACACGCCGCCACGCCCGCCGCGCAGCTTGGCGGTCTCGAGCGCGGTGTACTCCTTGAGGCCGTACGGCGGGTCGGTCACGATCGCGTGGATCGATCGCTCGGGCCGCCCCGCCATCCAGCGCAGGCCGTCGCCCTGCACCAGCGTGTAGCCGACGTCGCCGAGGCGATGCGTGCTGGCGGGGAATTCGTGCTGGGCCGCTGCGACCACGCGCGCGCGAGCGTACCACGGAGGGGCTCGCACGAGGTCACGGCGATGCTTCGTCGCAGCGCCGCAGCAGCACCCTCCGCGCCGCGGCGCTCAGGCGAGCTCCGTCTGCAGGAATTGGCCGATCCGCCGGATCGCCCGCCGCGCCTCGGGCAGCAGGCTCGGGAACACCTGGAACACGTGGATCATGTCGTCCCAGACCTCGAGCTCGACCCGGCCCTGCCCGGCGCGCACGCGCTCGGCCAGCCGGACCGCGTCGTCGTGCAGGACCTCGCGCGTGCCGACCTGGATCAGCAGCGGCGGCAGCCCGCGCATGTCGGCGTGGATCGGCGAGATCAACGGGTCGCGCGGGTCGCCGGCGGGGCCGACGTAGTAGCGACCGAACGCCGCGATGTCGCCGCCGATCATCGGGTCGAGCGTCGCCCGCGTGCGCACCGACTCGCCTGTGCCGGCGAGGTCGGCCCACGGCGACAGCATGAACGCGGCGGCCGGCAGCGACGCGCCCGGGGTGTCGCGCAGGCGGACCAGCGTGGCCGCGGTCAGCCCGCCGCCCGCCGAGTCGCCGCCGAGGGCGATCGATCTGGCCGAAAAGCCCTGGTTCAAGAGCCATGTATAAGCGGACAGGGCGTCGTCGAGCGCGGCCGGGTACGGGTGCTCGGGGGCGAGGCGGTAGTCGAGCGCGAGCACGCGGACGCGGGCCTCGCGGCTGAGCGCCGCCGTCAGGGCCCGGTGGGTGGCCGGCGAGCCGGCGACGTAGCCGCCGCCGTGCAGGTAGAGCAGGACCTTGTCGGCGCGGGCGCCGGCGGCGTGGATCCACTCGCCCGGGACGCCGCCGGCGCGGGTCGCCTCGCGGTAGACGCCGGGCGGCAGGCGGGCCTGGGCCGCCCCGCGGTCGATGGCCGCGCGCACGCCCCTGTAGCCGTCGGGGCCGAACTCGCCGATCGGGTGGCGGCGGCGCCAGTAGCGGATCAACTGGTAGAGGAGGCGGCTCTGCAGACTTGCCATGTGTCCCTCACAACATGTTCTTCAGGCCAGCGAGCGGGTGAGCGCGCCGCTGTCGATCGGCGCCACGGTGTAGCGGGGGCCGATGCCCCAGGCCAGCGGCGAGCGGATGAAGGGCGACGAGCAGTAGATGTTGGGGATGTCGCCGCCGGCGTCGCCGCGGTCGGCGATCGACTTCTCGAGCACCATCGAGGTGTACTGCGACATGCTGCTCTCGAGCGCGTTGCCGTTGAGGACCACCTCGGCCCCGTACCGGGCGGCGTGCTCGCGCAGGCTGCGGAGGCCCGAGGCGCGCGGGTGGTAGCTCTCGGGGCAGATGCCGTTCTCCGAGATGGCGAACACGCCGCGGCCGGCCGCGTGGAACACGATCGAGTGGTTGCCGAGAGTGTGCCCCGGCGTCCACACCAGCGCGAGGCCGCGGCCGAGCCACACCGAGCCCTCCACGGCGATGATCCGGTCCTCCGGCACGCCGTCCAGCGCCTCCTCGATCCACCACGGGCGCTGCAGCGGGTGCAGCGCCTGCAGCGTCTCGAGCTCGCGGCGGTTCACGATCAGCTTCGCGTTGGGATAGAGCGGCGGCCGCCCGCCCTCGCCGATCAGGCCGCGCCGCAGGTCCTGCACGTGCAAGTGGTCGAAGGTGATGTAGTCGATCTTCGCCGGATCGACGCCGAGGCGCTTGCGGGCCAGCGCCGCCGGGCTGTCGGCCCGCTGCAGCAGCTCGGGCGGGACGAAGGGGACGAGGTCGCGCCGCAGCTGGTCGAAGAAACCTGCCCTCGCGGACAGGTCGGCTTCGGTCGGGTTGACGAAGATCGTGCGCACCTCGCCGCTCCAGTCCTCGAACTCGATCAGGTTGCAGCGGTTGCGCATCAGCAGGTACCTGGCCTTCGTCGGCGGGGCCTGCCAGAAGCCGAACGCGACCGGGTACGGGAACGGCAGCAGGTCGATGCTGCGGAAGCCACGGACGGGCCCGTCGCCGCGGAAGCGGCGGGCGAACGCCTCGCCGCGGGCGCGCATGTCTTCGAGGCGGAAGCCTGGCCGTGCTTCGCGCCAGCCGTCGTCGAGCTCGGCGATCGCGCGGAAGTTGGCGGGCATCTGCACCGCGCACGGGGCCGGGACCCGGGGCCTGTCGAACGGCATCGACGTCACCTTATCTCGCCGCCGGTCGGGCGTCAGCGGGGCCTTGCGAGGCGGGCCGCGGCGCCTTCGCAGAGGTGCAGCGGCGACGGATCCGCGCCGCGGGTCGAGCAGGCGGATCGATCTCCGCCGGCGAGCGGCTCGCGCCGACCTCGTGACGCTCGCCCACGACCTGCCCTTGCGTCAGCCGCCGTAGGTGCGCTGCAGGTGGGCCACCGCCGCGCCCGCGCCGCGGAGGTCCGCGTCGCGGTTCGGGTCGAGGAGCGCGGGCAGTTCGGCGCGACCGGTGCGTTCGGCGAGCTCGGCGAGCTTGGCGCTGCCGCGGCCGCTGGTGCGCCAGCGGTACGGGATCTCGAGCGCGCACAGCCACTGGCGGATCTCCCGCGCCGCTGCCGACGTCTCGTCGGCGAACAGCTCGAGCGGCCGCGCCGGCTCTCGCGAGGCGAGCGCGCGCATCCGCGGCAACGCGAGCGAGGCGAGGCCGCTCGACACGGTCGTGAGGGGCCCGAGCCGCAGCGGCCACGGCACGTGGCCGTCGCCGTAGCGGTCGACGAGGTGGCGCACGATCACCGACGACTCGTGGATCTCCCGCCCCTCGTCGACCAGCAGCGGGTACGGGGGCCCGTGTCCGGGGCGAAAGCGGGTGCCGCCGGGCGGGCACGGCCGGACCAAGACGTCGAGGTCGAGCCACACCAGCGCCTCGCGGGCCTTGCGGCAGAACGGGCACGCCTCGAACTGGTAGAGCACGAGCTCGTGCGCCGGTCGCGGACCCGTCGCGCCGACGCTGCCGCCGAGCCCGAATCGCACCGCCGTCGCCGCCGCCGCCCCGAGTCGCGTCATGCTCGTGCCTCTCGTCGCGGGCGCGAGGACTCGCCTTCGCACCGTCGCGTCACGCTCGTGCTCCCGAGCTCGCGCCCTCGAGAATTTGCTCGCGCATACCCCTGCCCTTCGTCGCGCTCCGCTCGATCGTCATGCTCGGGCCTTCGCCAGTTGCTTGCGCAAGAACTCGACCGCCACCTGGCAGAACGGACGGAAGTCGCTGCCGTCGCGCGCCGACCAGCGCGCGATCTCCCGCTCGAGCGCCCCGCGGGACCACGTGCGGTCGCTGTACTTCTTGGAAAGGCGGGCGACGAGGCCCTCGATCACGCGGCGGCGCAGCTGGCGGAGGTGCGGCGCGTTGAGGTTCAACACCTCGTCGACGTCGCGCTCGGCAGCCGGGTCGGTGCCGAAGATTCGGCCCTCGACAAAGCCGTAGCGGACGCGGTGCTCGACGCCGGCCACCGGGTCGAGGGCGAGCGCGGCCGGGCCCTTGCGCACGTCGCAGTGACGGATGTCGCGCTGCTCGTGCGTCGGGTTATCCTGTCCTCCGGGACAGGCGGCGAGCAGGTTGCGGTGGGCCAGCTGCTGCGCGCGGTGCTCGTGCTGCGGCCGCAGGTGCTCGACGCGCAGCGTCTCGAGGTCGATGCGGTTCATGCAGTAGCAACAGATCGCGCCCTGCTCGCGGAGCAGCGCCCGCCGCAGCTCGTGCTTCCACGGGCCGGGGTCCTCGAAGCTGCCGCCGCTCTGCCGGTGCTGAATCAGCGCGGCCGGCTCGCGGCCCTTCTGGATGTTCTTCATCGGCTCGCCTCGTCGTCGTCGCCGGCGGCGAGGAACTCCATCATGCTGCCGAAGCGGACCACCTCGGCGTCGTGCGGGCCGAAGTCGGCGACCAGCTCCGCCAGCGCCGCGCGGGCCTCGGCCCAGCGCTCCTCGTCGATCAGGCGCGCGACGGCGCGCACCTTCTCGGCCGAAAACGGCGGGTACTGGTCGACGCCCATCACCTCGAGGAGGATCGCGTTGCTGTCGCGGCCGAGCGTGTGCGGCGGCCGCTCGACCAGCTGGAAGTCGCGCAGCAGCTTGACCTGCTCGCGCGGGACGAGGCTCAGCACCTGCGGCGAGTGGGTGGTGACGATGAACTGCAGGTTGGGGAACGTGCGCTCGAGGTTCGGCACCAGCGTGCGCTGCCACTGCGGGTGGAGGTGCAGCTCGACCTCGTCGATCAGCACGACCCCGCGGCCCTGCAGCGGGTCGACGAGGTTCGGGTGGGTGATCGCCAGCCGGCGGGCGATGTCGCCGACGAGCACCAGCAGGCCCTGCTCGCCGCCCGACAGGTGCGAGAAGGCCAGCTGCGTGCCGTCCTTGCGCAGCGTGAGCGCGGGGCGCAGGCCGACGACGACGTCGATGTGCGCCGCGCCGGCCTCGCGGGTGGGCCGGCGGCGGAAGCGGAGGTCGGCGTAGCCCGGCAAGAACGAGAGGATCGCCCGCCGGACCGCGGCGAGCTGCGGGTCGACGTGGTCGCGCCGCTCGCGGAACAGCTCGTTCTCGAAGTCCTCGCGCAGCAGGAACCACCGCAGGAAGTCGTCGCGCCGGGCCCCGCGCGACCAGTTGTGCTCGGCGTAGAGGCTCGCGGGGTTGGCCGGCAGCTCACCGCGCGCGTCACCGTCGGCGCCCTCGACGTAGCGCTCGTGCGAGTAGGTGGCGAGGAGCGGCGCGTCGAGCACCACGCCGCGCGACCACGCGTCGTGCCAGCGCTGCGTCCAGCTCGCGGTCTGCGGCGTGTCCGACTGCGCGTGCGTCCAGCGGTCCCAGCGATGGCTGAGCTCGTGGCGCAGCACGAAGCGCTGCTCGCCGTCCTCGCCGGCGAACAGCTCGCGCTCGCCCGCGGGCGGCGGGACCCACGCGAACTCGCCGTGGACCACGCAGCGACTGGCCCCCGCGCGCACGTCGGACAGCGCCAGCCGGGTCGCGTCCTCGCCGAGCCCGGTGCGAGCCACCGCGAGCGCGAGCAGCCGCGCCAGCGCGTCGAGCACGGACGTCTTGCCCGAGCCGTTGACGCCGACGAGCGCGGTGGTCCGCCCGCGCGACAGGTCGAGATCCAGCGCCTCAAAGCCGCGGAAGTTCTCGAGCTGCAGCCGATGGACCCGCATTCGACGCTCGCCCCGAAGTGTAGGCCCCGGCGCGCGGCGCTCGCAAGTGCGCGCCCGCGTCAGTGCTGGGCGCGGCGGCGGAACGCGGCGACCAGCGCGTCGGCGTCGACCTTGCCGGGCCCGACGCCGGGCTTGGGCCGGACCATCCCGAGCGACGCCATGTCGTGCACGTAGGCCGGACGGCGCATGCCGACCAGCACGCACGTGACCGGCAGCGCCAGCAGCGTGAGCACGGCCCGGCGCGACAGCGGCAGCCCGCGCCACGCCGCCGGCGTGGCCGCGGCGAGGCGATCGCCGATCGCGTCGGTGAGGGCCTGCGCGCGCGCGCGGAAGTCGTCCTCGATGGCGTCGAGCGCCGCCAGCATCTGCTGGCCATACTCGTCCCAGAACGCGCGGAACTCCGGCTGCAGCGCCTCGTCGAGGTCGCTCGTCAAGCTGGCCTCGATCTGCGCGCAGTGGGCCGAGATCACGTTGTTGCGCAGGTGCAGCCAGTGCCCGAGGTCGCGGATCTGGCCGAGCCCCGCCTCCAGCTCGGTGCCCCAGCGCAGCAGGTCGCGGATGTCGTCGCCGTACTCGACGGCCAGCCGCGCGCCCAGGCCCCGCGACCACTCGCCCTCGAGCCGTTGCAGCGCGTGCAAGATCGGCAGCGGATCTCTCGGCTGGTCTTTGGGACCTGTCGTATCGGCCAGGCGGATCGTGTACGCGCCGGCGCCCTCGTCGACGAAGGCGTTGAGCGGGCGGTTGGCCAGCACGGCCACGCCCTCGCGGCGGGCCAGCGCCAGCACCGAGGCGGCGCCGTCGGGCTGCGCCTCGGTCAGCGCGCCGAGCTCGTAGAGGTTGAGCGGCAGCTGGGCGACGGCGAAGTGATGCAGCGCGCCGCCGACCTCGCGCGCGAGCGCCAGCGCGCCGCCGAGCGAGACGAACTGGTCGCTCGTCGCCGGCTCGACGAAGTGGTTGGACGACACCCCGTACCAGGCGATCTCGCCGCGCTGCACGGCCTGCTCGAGGAACGCGAACGCGAGGCGCAGCCGCCGCTCGAACTCCGCGCGATCCTCCGCGGTCACCTCGCCGGCGCGGTTCTCGCGGTCGACGAAGAAGTACTCCGGGTTGTGCAGCAGGAACACGTCGATCGTCTGCAGCCCGAGGCGCTGGCGGCTGAGCGCCAGCTGGTCGGCGAGGAACTCCGGGTGCAGGCAGTGCCAGCAGTTGTCTTGATAGCGGACGAGGTCGGGGTACTCCGGCTCGCGCTCGTGGGCGAGCTCGAGCGCGGTGCCCTGGAGATAGCCGGCCTTGGTGACGACCACGACGTCGTCGCGGCTCGCGACCCGCCCTTCGAACAGGTCCCGGAGGACCTGGCCGATGAGGATCTCGCTGCCGCCGTCGCCGTAATTCGCGCTGGTGTCGACGAGGTTGACGCCCGCGCGCACGGCCTCCTCGACGGCCTGGCGGTTCAGCTGCGACTCGACGTGCACGCGGTAGGCGCCGAAGCCGACCGGCGCGACGTGCAGGCCGGTGCGACCGAGCGGGCGAGGGTCCATCCCGAAGCGACGCGCACGCTCGGCGCTCGCCGCCGGCGCCGCGCGCCCGGGCCACAGAGGTCGCTCTTCGTCGCGCATGGGCGGCGAGCAGTACGACAGCTCGCGGGGGTCGTCAACGTCGAGCGTCGAACCGGGCCTCGGGCGGCGCCGCAGCTTGCACGTGCAAGCGCCGGTGGGCGACCATGCGGATCCGGCCCCGGCCGTCCGCCCGAATTCGCGCCATGTTCAGCGCCCTGCGCCATCTGCTCGCGTACCTCCGGCCCTACCGCCTCGAAGTGTCGCTGCTCCTGGCCGGCCTGCTGATCGACCTCGCGTTCAACGTGCTGTTCAGCCTGAGCTTCCAGTACGTCATCGACGAGGCGATCGCCAAGCACGACGAGGCGCTGCTCTACACGATCCTCGTCGCGCTGCTGGCCGCCGTGGTGCTCGCCGCCGCCGTCGCGATCATGCGCGACTACCTCTACGCCCGCCTCGGCACCGCGGTGATGAACGACCTCCGCCTGCGAATGTTCGAGCACCTGCAGCGGCTGTCGAACAACTTCTACACCCGCATGCAGGTCGGCGACATCCTCGCCCGCTTCTCGACCGACCTCAGCGCCGTGCAGAACGCGGTCATCCTCGCCATCCCCGAGACCATCCTCGGCATCCTCGGCGTCACCACGATCGCCACCCTGCTGTTCATCTTCTCCTGGCAGCTCGCCCTGCTCACCCTCATCGGCCTGCCGCTCGCCACCCTCGGCCCGCAGGTCCTGGGCCCCCGCGCCGAGCGCGACAGCTACCTCGTGCGCCACGAGGAGGCGCAGATCGCCAGCACCGTGCAGGAGAACCTCGGCGCCCACGCGGTCGTGCGCGCCTTCCAGCTGGCGCCCGAACAGACCAACCGGTTCCGCTACAAGCTGCGCTCGCTCTACCGCATCGGCGTCCGCTTCAACCTCACCACCTACCTCGTCGAGCGCACGCCCAACCTCACCTTCTTGCTGCTGCAGATCGCCGTGTTCGGGTTCGGCGCGGTCAAGACCTTCCACGGCGAGCTGTCGCTCGGCGCGCTGGTCGCCTTCAACATCCTGCTCGGCTACCTCAGCACCTACGTCACCGCGCTCACCCGCGTGATGCCGCCGCTCCTCATGGCCGCCGGCGGCATCAAGCGGATCCAGGAGCTGCTCGGCGCGCGCCCGCAGGTGCAGGAGAAGTCCGGCGCGCAGACCCTCGCGCCGCTCGACCAGGCCATCACCTTCGAGGACGTGTCGTTCTCGTACACCGGCGAGCACAAGAACCTCGACCGCGTGAACCTCGAGATCCCGCGCGGCACCAACGTCGCCATCGTCGGCGCCAGCGGCTCCGGCAAGAGCACCGTGCTCGGCCTGCTCGCCCGCTTCTACGACCCCGACCGCGGCGTGGTCGCGTTCGACGGCGTCGACGTCCGCGACGCCTCGTTCGACTCGCTGCGCGGGCAGCTGGGGATCGTGTTCCAGGACAGCTTCCTGTTCAACACGACGGTCCGCGAGAACATCCGCATGGGCCGCCTCAATGCCACCGACGACGAGGTCGAGGCGGCCGCGCGCGCGGCCGAGATCCACGACCTCATCGCCGGCCTGCCGGAGGGCTACAACACGATCGTCGGCGAGCGCGGCAGCCGGCTGTCGGGCGGCCAGCGCCAGCGCGTCGCGATCGCGCGGGCGATCCTCCGCGACCCGCAGATCTTGCTGCTCGACGAGGCGACGTCGGCGCTCGACCCGACCACGGAGGCGGCGATCAACGCGACGCTCGAGCGCCTCGGTCGCGACCGCACGGTCGTGGCCGTCACCCACCGCATGGCGGCCACCCGCGTGGCCGACCTGATCCTCGTGTTCGACAAGGGCCGGCTGGTCGAGCAGGGCTCGCAGACCGAGCTGCTGGCCGCCGACGGCCTCTACCGCCGGCTGTGGAACAAGCAGCAGGGCCTCGTCGTGAGCGAGGACGGCACCCGCGCCGAGGTCGAGCCCGAGCGCCTGCGCGCGATCCCGATCCTCAGCAACCTGTCCGACACGATGCTCGCCGCGGTCGCCCGCACCTTCCTCAGCGAGCGCCTCCCCGAGGGCCGCTCGGTCATCCGCGAGGGCGACACCACGGTGGAGAAGTTCTACATCGTCGCCCGCGGCAAGGTCGCCGTGCTCAAGCGCCAGGAGGACGGCTCCGACCGGCAGATCGCCACGCTGCAGGAGGGCGACCACTTCGGCGAGGTCGCGCTCCTGCGCGACGCCCCGCGCAACGCGACGATCCGCACGCTGACGCCGTGCATCCTCCTGACCCTCCAGCGCCGCCAATTCCTCGAGCTGATCCAGAGCGACCCGCGGCTCCATCACGAGTTCGACTCGGTGGTCCGCGCCCGGGTGCACCCGGTGACTCTGGCATGATGGGCGCCGCGGCCTCTCGCGGTCGCGGACGGGGTGGAGGACGTGGCGGACGTGGAGATCGAGGAGTGGGCGGCGGCGCGGCCGCGATCGCAGGCGTCGCCGAAGTGACGTTCAACTACCTCACCTCGGAGTGGGACATGGCCGAGGCGTTCGTCTGCCGCTGCGGCGCCGACCGTTGCTTCGGCAACATCCGCGGCTTCCGTCACTTGAGCCGCGCCCAGCAGGACTCCCTCGCCCCCTCGATCACCCCGTTCTTGCGGCGCAAGCGGGCGTCCGGCTTGCCAAGCGCGGCTTAGCGCCTCTATCATCGGCCCCCGAACATGTCGATGCAGCTCCTGGTGTCCGCCCTCGTCAGCGTCGCAATGGTCGCGCCCGCCTCGCCCGCGGCGAAGCCGGCCGCCGGGGCCGAGGGCAGCGCCGCCGCGTCGTCGAGCGCCCCGGCCGACGACGCCAGGCTGAAGCGGGCCGAGGAGCTGTTCCTCAACGGCCGCCAGCTGTTCAAGGAGGGCTCGTACGAGGCCGCGATCCTGGCGTTCCAGGAGAGCTACGAGCTGTCGAAGCTGCCGGAGATCCTCTACAACATCGGCAACTCGTACGAGAAGCTCGGCGACTTCGCCAACGCCCGCAAGTACCTCGACCAGTACCGGGCCTTCGCGCCGGAGAAGGAGCGCGAGCTGCTCGGTCGGCGGATCCAGAACCTCGACCAGCGGCTGCGCGAGCAGGAGGACAAGGCCCGGGCCGAGCGCGAGAAGCAGGCCCAGGAGAACCAGCCCGAGCCCGGCCCCGCCGCCCCGCCGCCGGCCACCGAGCCCGAGCCCAGGCCCGAGCCCAAAAAGGACCGCGTGTTCGGCCCCGCCGCCGGCGTGCTCACCGGCGTCGCCGCGGTCGGCCTCGGCCTCGGCATCGGCTTCGGCGTCAGCGCCCAGGGCCAGCGCAACAAGGCCCTCGACCACTGCTCCGAAGGCGACGGCCAGACCTTCTGCGACGTCGAGGCCCAGCCCTTCCTCGACGCCCAGAAGTCGCGCGCGATCGGGGCCGACGTCAGCTTCGCCATCGCCGGCGCCGCCGCCATCGCCGTGATCGCCATCGTCGCCGTCAAGGCCTCGCGCAAGAAGAGCGAGAAGACCGCCCGCCTGACCCCCTGGGGCGGCCCGCGCGGCGCCGGCCTCGCGCTCGGCTTCCGCTTCTAGGCCGAGTGTATCGACCAGGTTCTTCGAGCTTCCGATGAACCTTCACTGGCGCGTCGCGCGAAACTCCACCGTCTCCGCCTCGATGAACCCCCGCAGGATGACGGAGTACCGCCCCGGCTCGAGCCAGTGCATTTCCGTCATCGACGCCTCGAGCGTGGCGTTGTAGTCGCGCAGCCAGGCGCAGCCGTCGCACTCCGCGATGACAACCTGTCCGCGCGTACCTTCGCCTTCTGGCGTCACCACCGCGATCTCGTACTCGCCGGCTTCGACGACCTCGAAGGTCCGCCGCAGCTCCAGATGGGTCTCTCCGATGAGGATCGGCTCGTCGGGCGGCTGCATCCCACCCACGACCTCCGGGTCATCGCAACGCAGCGAGTTCGTCCACACGAAGTTCCCGGCGGGATCGGCCGTCAACGCGGGCGCGTCGCATTCCAGCCGCGGCAAGGACGGGAGGTCGGAGGGGCACTCCGTCGCCGCCAGGTACTCCTCGACCAGCGCATCGAGCGACATGCCGTAGCTCGCACGCACGGCCTCGTCCCAGTCGTCGAGTTCGGACGCTTGCGGCACGCCCCGGTACAGCGCTGCAAAGCGCTCCGCTCCGTGGACCTGCAGGAGGTACCTGACGAAGCGCGACGCCACCCAATAGCCGGCCGTGATTTCGCTATGATCGAGCGTCATGTAAGGACGAGGGTCGCGTTCCTCCATGCGGCCGTCGATCACTGCGTCCGCGAAGCCTTCGGCGAGGAACGGAGCCGCCGACCCGTTCAGTTGGTTCGCGATGGTATGGACGATCTCGTGCGTCAACATCGGTAGGTGCCCGGTAGCTCGCAGCCCGAAGGCGCACCCGAGGGCAGCGGCGCAGCGAGAACCGTCGGCCCAAATCGCCGAATAGTCGGCCTCCGTCAGCCAGTAGTATACGACCCGCTTCAGCCCCTCGGCCGGGAGATCGAGCAACTCGGCCGCGCGGCGCGCCGTCGCGTCCCACGACGCGACAGTTCCTCCGCAGAGCTCGAGCCCCAGGCTGTAGTGGTAGTCGACGAGTTCGCCATGGACGACCTCTGTCTCGGGCATCTGCGCGTGGCAGGCCGCCACCAGCGGGAAGACCACGAGACGTGCCGCGAGCCGCATCGCCAACCCTTGTACCACTCGAACCGGGCGCCCGCTTGACCCCCTGGGCCAGCCCGCGCGGGGGCGACCTCGCGCTCGGCTTCCGCTTCTGGCAGATCGCCGAAAGTCTCGGCCCGCCACCCGTCATGTCCTTTCGGACATAATAGGTCGATGCGAGCTCCGAGAACGCTTGGTCACGGTGGCGCCCGGTCGAACGCCTCGGGTTGGACCAGGACGTCCACCTCCCGGGGTGTGGCGAGGTCGACGCGCACGGTCACGCGGTGTCGCCCCGGTTCGAGGAACAGTGCGATCTCGACGTCGGATCCGGTCTTGCTCAGCTGCGCCGACAGGTCGCACGACGTCACCGTCAAGTTGATGTCCGTCCCTGCGGCTGTCGCCCGGTATGTGCCCGCGTCCTCCGTCTCGAACACCGCCGACGTCGTCAGCTGCGGTGGGAAGCCTGGCCACGGCCCGAAGTAGGGCCCGATGCTGTTCGGGTCGTCGCAGTCGCCATGAAAGTGACGGCGCCACCTGTCGCCGTCGCGCTCCATATCGGGGGTATTCGCAGTCGGGTGAGCCGATCCGCCAGACCGTGTAAGGCGCGGCGTAGCGCTCGGACACGTCGTCAAAGCTCTCGCCGAGGGCCGACTTGAACACGCGCTTCGCCTCCGCATACGTCGTGTCCTCGCTGAGCGCGTACAGCCGCATCAACCGCTCCATGCCGTACGTCTCGCGCAAGACCCGGACGAAGTTTCCCGCGGCGAAGTAGTCGAGGTCGCGCGATCGTCGGGCCGCCAGCAGCTCCGCGGGCGAGACGAAGGCGCTCGGCGGCGAGTTGACGCCGTCTTCGAGCATGAATGCGAGCCCCTCCGCAAGCCACGGGCGCTGATACTCGAACCGGTTGAGGTGCCCGTGGACGAGCTCGTGCGTGAAGAACTCGAGTGAAGTGTAGACCCTGCCGCGTCGATCCACGTGGGTTTCCTTCGAACCCCCTTCGCCGGTGCTGTACCGCGTCCAGTGGACTTTGATCGGGCGGTCCGCACGCGGCACACCCGTCACCTCTACGAGCCAGTCGAGGCGTCGCTCCATCCTCTCGAGCGTGCCGCCGCAGATCGGCTCCGAGAACTCCGGGAGCACCGTGAGGCCGTCGAGCTCGATCTCCTCGTGACATGCCGCGACGGCCACAAAGACGCCGAGCGTCAGGGGCACGCCCGCGTGCCATGCTACTGGTTCGCCTCGCTCGGACCACTGGTCGGCACCTCGCTCGAGTCTTCCTTCGGGTGAGGCCCCTGGCAGTGGCACAAGCTGAGGCCGTCGGCCTGATCGCAGATGGACGCATTGAAGCCACACTCCCTGTGATGGTTGAGGCAAGGGCCCACGACCTGGCACAGACTGCTCGTCTCGTGCGACTTGCAGGTCCCGTACTTCGTCGGGTCTTGCGGCTCTACGCCGAGCTCGTAGATGCACTGCTAGCCCGCCGGGCAAGTGTATTGATCGGAGCCATGTATCTGGCACGCGCTCGGCGGCTTCTTCTTGCCGCAGCCGTCACTGCAGCCGCCGCACGCGCTCCCGAGCGCGTGCGCAACCAAAACCTTCGCGGACATTTTCACGGCTCTTCCCTCCCATATCGACGCTAACGCGGCCTGCGAGCTCGGCAACCGCGGAGAGGTGGATGATCCTTCAGTTCGGGCTTGCCAAGCTGTCGTAGAGCACCGAGGCGAGGCCGCAATCGTCGTCAGATGTGATGTGCGAAGGGGCGGTCGACGGCCCTCGCTCGGCCCACCGGCGGGGCACTCGCCCCGGAGGCCACGGCGCCGCTCGCTCCGCGACGGGGCGGTCGCGGACGACCATCCGCGCCGGCGCGCCGCGAGCCAACCGGCTGGCAAGGCGGGTACAGGCGTGAAATTCTCCGCGGCCGACGCTATCCTCCGCAGGCTATGCGGCGCCTCGCGCTCACCACCCTCGCGCTCGCAACCGCCTGCGGCGACGCCAGCGGGCAGGGGTCGGGCTTCAGCACGAGCATCACCACAGCGCCGCCGGGGACCTCGTCTTCTTCGACCGGCGCCGACGCGTCGACGTCATCGTCGTCATCATCGACCGCCGCGAGCGAGGACTCGACCGCGTCGAGCACGACGAGCTCGAGCACCGCGAGCAACATCCCCGACCTCGGCGTGATCCCCGACGGCGGCGACGGCCCTCCGCCCGGCTGCAAGGGCAAGGTCGACTTCGTGTTCACGATCAGCGGCCATCCGACGATGACGCCGAAGCAAGAGCGGCTCAAGGCGAGCTTTCCGGGCTTCATCGCCACGCTCGAGAGCGAGTTCGCGGACTTCGACTATCACATCCTGTCCGCCAACACTGCCGGCTTCTGGGGCTACCCGAGCTGTGCGGGCTGCGACGACGTGTGCGCCGAACTGCCCGAATTTCCGTGCGGTACGCCGCCGCAGCCGTGCGACCTCGTCCGCGGGGCCGGGACGACCTACCCGATCGGGAAGGACGCGAGCAACCAGCGCTGCGAGCTCGCGAGCGGCCTCCGCTACATCACCGCCGGCCAGCCCGACCTCGTGGACGCGTTCACCTGCATCGCCTCGATGGGAGCCAACGGCTCCGACCAGGTCGCAGGGGTCACCGTGATGGCCCTCGCCGACGAGCTGAACCATGCCCCCGGCGCCTGCAACGAGGGCTTCCTCCGCGACGACGCGCTCCTCGTCGTCGTCGCGATCCAGGACACCTACGACGAGTTCAGCGAAGGCAGTCCGGAGGACTGGCGAGACGCCCTGGTGGAGGCGAAGGGCGGCGACGCCGACGCCGTGGTACTCCTCGTGATCTCGACCGACATCGACGACCCGGACGGTCTGTGCGGCTACGACCCCAACAATGTCGAGCACGAGCTCCGCACCTGGGCCGAGCTCATGCAACCCAACGCACTGTTCGGCTCGATCTGCGCCGCGGGGTACAGCGACTACTTCGCGACCGTGGCGAAGATGATCAAGTCGCAGTGCGACGTGTTCGTGCCGCAGTGACGGCTACGGGTAGAGGCGCAGCGCGAACGCCCGCGGCTGCAGCGCGTCGAACTCGCTGCCGACGGCGTAGGTGTAACCCCACGCGTCGACCGCGAGGCCCGCGGCCTCGTCGGGGCCGTGACCCGGCCCATTGCGGATCACCTCCCACGCCGGCGCCCCCGTTGGCCCGGGAACGGCGAAGATCCAGGCATTGGCGTCGGTCTGCGGTTGTTGCCGGGCACCGGCGATCACGATCTTGCCCTCGCGATCCTCGCCCACCGCGAAGCCAATCGCGTCGTTCGAGGGCGTCGGCTCGATCCGCACCGCGATCGGTGCGCCCTCCGCCGAGAACCAGCGCGTCATCACCTGCCGGATCGACTGCTTGTCGCGGCCCCAGCCGACCACGACGAATCCCCCCGCGCGTAGCGGCGCGACGGCCAAGCCCGCGTCCTCGTCGAGCTGTTCGCCAGGCGAGGTCCACTCGCCGAGCGGCTCCCCGTCCAGGCTGTGGCGCAGCACGACCATCCGCCGGACGGCGATATTGTTGAGATCCCTGGTTGTGCGCTCGCCGACCACCACGACCTCGTCGCCCACGATCGCCACGCCGCGCGCGACCTCGTCATACATGTTCGGCGGATCCTCCGCGGCGGTCGCGGCGAACGAGCGCGACGCGACGACCTCGCCGGTCTCGCTCGAGAGCCACCAGACCCAGAGGTCGTGGGTATCGGGGCCGGTCGCGAGCGCGCCGGCGAGGACGAGCTTGTCGCCCGCCACGGCGAGCGCATGGACCGTCGTCTTGAGCGGCCCGCTCCACGTCGGCCCCTTGCCCTCGCCGAACATCACCCGCGACACCGCCCACCGGGTCGTCGGGCCGCTGGCCTGCGTCCACGCCACGAACGTCGCATCGCCTGCCGCGGCGATCGCCGGCCCGCGGCCGCCGCCCGTCACCGCCACCGGGCCGAGCAAGATCGGCTCGCCCTCCGGCAGTCCCGTGGTCCCGTCGATCCGCAGCGCCACCGCCTCGATCCCCTGGTTCGTCTCGAAGAAGCCCGCCGTGTCGATCCCATTCTTGCGCAGCGTCGCGCCCGTGAAGCCGTTGATCGGCCCGGCCTTCACGTACGGCGGCCACACGTCGGTACCGCCGGGCTGGACGTCGATCAGCAGCTCCTTCTCGGCCTCGCCGCTCCCGCCGTCGGCCGCGTGCGCCACGGCGCGGATCGTGTGCACGCCGTCGCCCGGAGCATCGTCGGACATCACCTCGAGCACGTGGACGGGGGACGTCGGCGCAGCGCCGATCACCAGCGGCGCGTCGTTTTTATAAACATCGATCGACGCGACGGGTCGCGACGTCGCGATCGAGACGTGCACCTCGCCGACGGCGAGCATCGGCGACGGGCTGAGAAACACCTCGACCTCGACCGGGAGCGCCTCCTCGTCACCCGAGTCCGATTCCTCGTCACCCGAGCCCGATCCCTCGCTCGCCCCGTCCCCGGTCGTCGCAGCGCTCGTGCCTTCGCCGGTCGCGGTCTGGCTCGCCTCGGTGATGCTCGCTTCGCTCGACGAGCCCGTCGCGCAGGCGTCGACCTCGGCGCAGCCGCTGGAGCCGGCCGTGGAGGTCGTGGAGTCCGTGTCCGGAAAGTGCGGGAGAGCGTCGGCCCACAGGTCGCGCAGGCATCCGCTCGACGACAGGACCACCACGCAGGCGAGCGGGAGGGTAAAGGGCACGCGAAGCGTCGGGGACATCGGGGGCCTCGTGGGCATTGGGTCAGAAACGCGCACGAAATACAACCCTCTGGTCAAGGCGACGAGCACCGTCTGCGAGGGTCGACCCCTCCAAGACGCTATCCCGTTGCCGAGCCATCGGATGCGTGCACGCCCCGGCTTGTCGATATGCATACTATGTTCTATCGAACATGTTCTAATCGATATGTTCTAACGAACATTTCTCTTTAGGCATGTTATGGCCCGATTATCCTATCCCCCGCCCGTCGAGAAGTCGCGGCCTTTCGTGGATAAGCCCGCCGCGAGGCCGTGACGAGCCAAGCGCTGCGAACGAATCATCACCGCCGCTCGCCGCGACGGCTCGGCCAGCTCAAGGTCGGGTCTCGGGAGGCGGCGGGAGCTGGCCGGGCTCGTTCGATCCTGCGAGCGCCAGCGCATCGCGCTCGCGCTTCGCGAGGCGGCCCCCCGCCAGGGCTGCGAACATTGCGAGCGCGAGGCCGGTCCACAGCGCGGGCGCAAGGCCCCATGTCCCGGCGACCGCGACGACGGTTGCAAACGCACCGAGGCCGGCGAGCGAGAGGGTGACGCCATCGACGGGTTTGTGCGACGGCGATGGCTCTGGTGCGGGCACGCCTGCCATGCCGTCGAGCGTTCGCTGCCTGAGCGAGCGCCGGACTCGACGCTCCACCAGGCCGAGGACGAGCTGCGGCCACGCCGTCCCGAACACCAGAAAGAGCCAGACGGGGAGCTGCAGCCACGCCATCAAGAACAAGAAGAGCAGCGTGAGCGGCACCGCGAGCGTCGCGATGAGCGGCATCGTGAGTCGCTGCCGCTCGTAGTGGTTCCAGAACCACCACGTCGGCAGAAACCCGAGCCGCTGCGGGCGATCGAGGAGGGCGCGGCGGACAGGGTGAGCGTCCACGTCGAGAGTTCCCGTCAATCGAGGCAGGTCACGAGGGCGCAGCCGATCGCCAGGGCGCAGGTCGTGCTGTCGCCGACGCAGGTGCCCGCGAGCGGTGGGAGCCAGGTCGCCGCGAGCGTACAAACGACCGCCGACTTCCCGCAGGCCATCGCCATGCCGACCATGCTCTTCTTGACGCCGGATGCGCGAGGGTTCGGGACAGCGACCGCGAGCACGAGGTCCATGCCAGTCGCGAGCTGCTCATCGTCGGGGCTCCAGGTCTCCGCCAGCGCGAGTGTCAGCCCGTGCGCGTCCTTCCACACCCTCGACCCGGCGAGGGCGGGCTCGAGCCGGTCGTTGACGGCGGCTGCGTCGCCGTCCTCGGCGACGACGTCGCCGGTCAGGTCGAACTCGACGAACGCCGAGGCCGTGGGCGCTTCGGCTGCGAAGGAGAGAAAACCCGTCGGCGTGTCCGCAGCCGTGACGACCGCGACTTGTGAGACGGTGCCCACGCCTGGGAACTCGCCGACGACCTCCAGCCCGGATGGACTGGCTGCGACCGTGACGCGGGGGCCGGCCGCCTCGGCGAGCTCGATCGTCAGCTGCTCCGCCGAGCACGTGGTTCGGAGCGGGGTGTCCCCTCGGCTCCCTACGAGTTCGCGTGTATCGGGCTCCATCCTGTACCCGAGGCGCGCGGCGGCATCTGACACGCGCAACAGGACCGAGGCGCACCACATGGGCTCCTCCGGTGGGCTTTCCTGCGGTGCGGCAGTGGCGACGGCGGAGAGCAGTGGAACGAAGCAGGCCGCCGTGAGCGCCAGAGGCCTCCCTTCCGACCGGGGGACAGGACGCTGATGTGGGAGGGACATCGACGCGAGCTTGGATGAAGGTGGCGGACCCGCAAGCACGAGGGGACGGCACCGTACGGCGGTCGTAGCGCCCGCCGGCCAGCCCCGCGACCAGCGAAGCGGGCCCGGCGCGAGCGACCAAGCGGGCCGGCTCGTGATTCACCTGGGCGGATTGGGCGGCCTGTCGGAGGTCTCGCCCGGGCCTCATCTCCGCGCTCAGGGCGCTCTGGCCGACAGCTGCGCTCCGTCACGCCGCTCGTATGCCAGGCCGAGACTCACCGGCCTGCGGCGATCTCACCGCGCATGTCTTCACGGACATGTCCCCGTCAACATGTCCGAATCGACATATCCTTTCACGCCTGTTCCATGAAACAGGCCAGCTCCCATTTCACTTCTTGAACGGGTTCTTGATCTCGTCGTCGCCGTCGTCGGGCGCCTCGGCGGGCGCCTCTGCGGGCTTGGCCTCGTTCGACGGCTTGTGCGGCTTCTTGTCGGGGCGCGGCTTGGGCGTCGTCGCGGGCGTCGGCGTCGGCGGTGCGACGGCCTTGGCGACCATCTCGTGCTCGAAGGTCTTGTCCTCGCTGGGCACGACCTGGAACGTCAGGTCTTCGTAGCCGGGGGCGCGGAGGATGATGTTGAGCGGCTGGTCGGACTTCTCGACCTCGACGCCGTTGGGGTCGTTGGTCACGCCGAACTGGCCCTGGTCGCGGGCGTCGAGGATCCGCGCCTCGATGCCGGGCGTGGAGATCTTGAAGCGGACGCGCTCGACCTCGGGCGGGATGACCTTGGGCTGCTCGACCGGAGCCGCGACCGGCGGCGTGACGGCGAGCGCAGCCGCGGGCGGCGGCGGCTGGACCGAATTGGCCGAGCCGTCGGGCACCATCGCGTAGACCACCGCGCCGACGGCCACCACCGCCGACAGCACGCTGAGCCACACCCAGCTGCGCTGCTGCGTCGGCACGGCGTTGAAGCGGGCGGTGACGGGGCCCCAGGGGGTCTTGATCTCCTCGTCGACGACGGTGACCGGGCTCGCGCCGGTGCCGACGGCCTCGATCGCGGCGGCCATCTCGTTCATCGACTGGAACCGCAGGCTGCGGTCCTTCTGCATCGCCTTGAGGATGATCGCGCCGACCTCCTCGGGGATGTTGGGGTGCTTGATGTCGGGCACCTCGAACATGTGGCGATTGAGCACCTCCATCATGGTGGTGCCGGAGAAGGGGATCTTGCTGGTGAGCAGCTCGTACAGCAGGACGCCGAGGGCGTAGATGTCGCCGCGGTGGTCGACCGGCTGGCCCCAACCTTGCTCGGGGGACATGTACTCGGGGGTGCCGACGACCACGCCGCTCTGGGTCAGGCCCTTGGCGTCGGGCTCGTGGCTGATGACCTTGGCGATGCCGAAGTCGAGCACCTTGACGTGCTCGAGCGTGCTGCCGCGCTTGACCAGGACGATGTTGCCCGGCTTGATGTCGCGGTGCACGATGCCCTGCTCGTGCGCCGCCTGCAGGGCGCTGCACACCTGGAGGAGGATCGGCCGCACCCGCTTCCACGCCAGCGAGCCGGCCTCGCTCAGCACCTGCGCCAGGTCCTTGCCCTGCAGGTACTCCATGACGAAGAACGGCTGGCCGTCGGGCGTCTTGCCGAAGTCGGTGATCTCGACGACGTTCGGGTGATTGATCATCGACGCCGACCGGGCCTCGCGCATGAACCGGTCGACGTGGTCCTCGCGCAGCGACAGCTGGGCGCTCAGGACCTTGATGGCGAATTTCTTGAGGATCGTGGTGTGCTCGGCCAGGTAGACCGCACCCATCCCGCCGTCGCCGATCCGCTCGAGCACCTGATAACGACCCAGCAGCAGACTGCCGACGAGGTCGGCCCCGATGCCCGGCCCGCGCGACGCCTCCTCGCCGATGGAGGTCGCAAGGCCGGCGCCCGACGCCCGGATCATCGTCTTCGGAGTCTCGATGCCTGCCACTTTCAGCTCCCGGCGCCCCTCAGCCTACACGAGGAAACCAAGTCCGGTAGGCCGCGGCAAGAAATCCGCGCCCAGCCAGCGACCTCCGCCCCGGCGCTGCCGGCCGCGAATGCCGTCCGCGCCGCACCGCCAGGACGCCCTGCACGTCGTCCGGCATGGAGCCAGCGATTGCGGACGTGCCCGGCGCACAACTCACATCTCCTCCTGCACCGTCTTGAATTCCCAGCCCCCCGCGCCGTCGTCGACGATCGTCCAGCGGATCACGGGAGCCGTGGTCTCCTCGGTCACGGGGTCGTAGTCCAGCTCGCCCGAGGCGCCGCTGACGTTGATGCTGCGCTTGGCCTTGAAGGCGGTCTTGATGCCGTTCCAGGTCGTCGACACGATGTCGTAGGTCTCGCCGGCGCTGATCTTGGTCAGGCCCTCGGCCATCGCCGGGCCCACGATCTCGCCGTCGTTCTGGAAGTAGGCCCAGGCCGCGCCATAGATCGCCAGCCAGGTCGCGTCGTAGGTGTGCGACGCGTACGACGCGTCCATCGCCTTCTCCGGGAAGGTCGCGTCGTAGGTGGTGCGGAAGAACTTGTAGACCTCGCGCTGGGTCGGCTCGCCGGGGAACACGCCGCGGACGTTGCCGTAGATCGCCGCGGCCTTGCTCTGCGTCTGCGTGATCACGTCGACGTTGAAGGCCGCGTCGCCGAAGAAGAGCTTGACCTCGGGGTCGGCGTAGAAGTCGTCGGACCCGGCCGCGTTGAGGAAGCTCGTCACCTGGGCGACGTCGGAGGCGATGAACACGATGGCGAAGTTGGCGGGCGTCGGGTTGGCGCTGGCGATCTCGACGACCTTCAGCGGGATCTCGCTCGGGTCCCGGTACTCGTCGAGCTCGACGCCCTTGAAGCTCTTCTGCAGCTCGATCGCCAGGCCCTTGCCGTAGGTGTTGCCCTCGTAGACCACCACCGCCCTGGTGACGGCCTCGTCCTGCATGTACTTGGCCAGCTTGGCGCCGAGCACCGAGTCGGGCGGCGCGGTGCGCCAGAACAGCCCCGGCCGGTCGGGGTCGATGTCGGTGAGGCTGGGGCTGGTGGCCGACGGCGAGACGATCAGCGTGCGCTCGGCGTGCTCCGACTTGGCCAGCTCCTTGTACACCGCCTCCGCCAGGCCCGAGGTGCCGGGGCCGATGATCGCCGGCGTGCCCAGCACGTCGACCAGATACTTCGCGCCGGCGATCGCGGCGTCCTCCGCCTCGAGATCGTCGAGCTGCGGGTTCTCCTGGTAGTCGCAGTGGACGATGGCGAAGCTGCGGTCGCCCAGCTCGCTCATGTTCGCCTCCATCACCGCCAGCGTCGCCGAGTTGACGAGGATCGTGTCGCCGGTGGTCTTGGTGTGGTCGAACAGCGAGCCGAGCACGATCACGTCGCGGTACTTCTCCGGCGCCTTGAGCAGGTCGACCGGATACACGCCCTCGCAGCGCTCGAGCGCCTCGCTCTTCTCGCACAGCTCCTCCGCGCCGCACACGTAGCCGAGCCCGAACGCGTTGCGACAGTCGGCGCTGCTCGAGCAGGGCGCGTAGTCGACACTCGAGACGGCCGAACAGCCGAGGACCGACGCGAACGCGGCCCACAACGCAGGCGAGCCAGCGCGTCGAGAAGAGAGGTGCTGCATCGGCGGCATCTTATGCAAAAAGACCCCGACTTCCTACCGCCGCCCTCCCGCCGCCACCGTGACCCGACACCACGCGGCCACGTCAATGCATCGTCAATTTACGGTTAAAATCCGCATTTACACCGTCGCCGACGGGTGCTCCCGCGGCCTTTGCAGGCGGGCGGCGCGAGCGCGCGCACGCTCGCGGCGAGCCCCGGGGGCGCCGATTTCTGGCCGTTCGGGCATGTCCAGGGGGACATGTCGTCAAAGCCACGTCAAGGCGACGGCTCACGCGGCTCGGTCGCCTCGGCGAGCAGCGCCGCGGCCTTGAGCGCCCCCTCGAGCGCGCGCGACCCCTGCAGGCGATCGCCGCTGGCGAGGTGACCCGCTGCCGCCGACCTGAACCAAGGGCCAGCCGCGGCCGCCGCCCGCCGGGCCCGTGCGCGCGCCGAGGCGGCCCGCAGCGCGAGCGCGAGGGCATCGGCGCCGGCGGACGCGGCGGCGCGGCGCCAGTGACCGGCGGCCTCGAGGGCGCAGCGGGCCTCGGCCAGCCGCGAGGCCCCGACCTCTTCCTCGGTGAGGCAGGTCGGACGCGGAGGCTGACGCGCCCGGGCGGCCTCGACCTCGCGCTCGCGGTCGCCGGCGATCTGCTCGTACAGCCCCGCCGCGGCCTCGGCGGCCTCCGCCGCTCCGACCTCGGCCCCGGCGTGGACCGCCCGCGCGGCCGCCTGCGCCCGCTCCAGCAACGCGGGCGTGATCTCGCCGGTCGCCGCGAGGCCCAGGTGACGCTGCAGCGCCTGCACCGCGGCGTCCGCCGCCGTCGTCGCGTCGACGTCCGCGAGCGACGCGAGGGCCTCCAGCACGCACCGGAGCGCGCGTCCGGCGGCTTCTGGAGCGAGCTGCGGTGCGTTGGGCTCGTGCGCCTCGCTCAAGCGTCCTCGGCGGGCCGGATGGTACACTGCCGGCCCGTTGGAGTCCAAGGAACCGAGCCGCCCGACGCATGCGAGCGTGAGCTTCGACCGCACGCTGGCCGGACCGGCGCAGCCGAAGCGGCCGCAGAGCCTGGTCGACACCCGGGCCGAGACCCACGGCGGCGGCGGCGACAGCCGCCAGGTGTCGGGGGACCGGCAGATCCAGCACGGCCACCTGGTCGGCCGTTACGTCGTCCTCAGCCCGCTCGGCTCCGGCGGCATGGGCGTCGTCTACGCCGCCTACGACCCACAGCTCGACCGCAAGGTCGCGCTCAAGCTGCTGCACCCCGAGGCGGTGTCGGCCAGCGGCGCGACCCAGAGCAAGATCGACGGCCAGGAGCGGCTGCTGCGCGAGGCCCAGGCGATGGCCCGCCTGCACCACCCCAACGTCGTCGCCGTGCACGACGTCGGCAAGTACGACGAGCGCATCTTCATCGCCATGGAGTTCGTCGAGGGCGGCACGCTCAAGCAGTGGCTGCGCGCCCGCCCGCGCACCCGGCAAGAGGTCATCGCCGTGTTCACCCAGGCCGGGCGCGGGCTGCAGGCCGCGCACGAGGCCGGCCTGGTCCACCGCGACTTCAAGCCCGACAACGTGCTGGTGTCCGACAAGGGCCGCGCGCAGGTCCTCGACTTCGGGCTCGCCAAGCAGACCGAGGACGGCGAGCGACCGATCCCCGAGCGGCCGACCACCGGCGGCACCGTGTCCCTCAACACCGCCCTCACCCAGGTCGGCGCGATCCTCGGCACGCCCGCGTACATGTCGCCCGAGCAGCACCTCGGCGAGGCCACCGACGCCCGCACCGACCAGTTCAGCTTCTGCGTCGCCCTCTACGAGGCGCTCTACGGCAACCCGCCGTTCTACGGCGACAGCCTGGTCAGCCTCGCCAACGCGGTGCTGTCCGGCGACGTCGCCGAGGCCCCGCGCGAGTCGTACGCCCGCGTGCCCCCGTGGCTGCGCAAGATCCTCCTGCGCGGCCTCGCCGTCGACCCCGAGGGCCGCTACCCCTCGATCGCCGCCCTCCTCGACGACCTCGCGCGCGACCCCAGCTCGCAGCGGAAGCGGTGGATCCTGGCCGTCGGGGCCGCCGCGGCGGTGGCCCTCGGCGCGGCCGGCTGGGCCCAGCTGCGGGCCGAGAGCGAGGCGGTGTGCGACGCGGCCCGCGATCAATTGCAGGGCGTGTGGGACCCCGCGCGCAAGCAGCAGGTCCAGGCGGCCTTCGCCGCCGCGGGCGACCCCGCGTTCACGGCCGAGACGTTCCGCCGCGTCGAGGGCGTGCTCGACGTCTACGCCGCGACGTGGGCCTCGGCGCAGACGGCCGCCTGCCGCGCCGCGCAGGAGGGGCTCGCCGTCAGCGACGAGGTCGCGCACCTCAAGAGCGCCTGCCTGGCGCGCCGGTTCGGCGAGCTGCGCTCGGCGGTCGACGTGCTGGCCCGCGCCGACCGCCAGGTCGTCGAGCGCGCCGTCAACGTCGTCGCCGGGCTCGGCGACGTCGGCGACTGCAACGAGGAGGACCTGCTGACCAGCAGCGCCGTCCCGCCGCCGCCGCCGGCCGCCCGCGCCCCGACCTCGCAGCTGCGCGAGCGCCTCGACGCCGCCCGCGCCGAGGCCCGCTCCGGCCAGTACGGCGCCGGCCTGTCGCAGGTCCAGGCGGTGGTGGTCGAGGCCCGCGCCCTCGCCTACGCCCCGCTGCTGGCCGAGGCCCTGCTCGCGCTGGGTGACCTCGAGGCCATGTCCGGGAGGGCACGTGAGGCCGAGGCCGCCTACGCCGACACTATCCGGGCCGCCGCCGAGGGCCGCCACCCGCGCGCCGCCGCCGAGGCGTGGATCCAGCTGATCGACAGCATCGGCAGCCGCCAGGCCCAGGCCGAGCGGGCGCTCGGCTTGCGCCTGGCGGCCGAGGCGGCGCTCGCGTGGGACGGCTCCGACCCTGTCCTTCAGGCCAGGTTCCTCACCGCCCTGGCGCGGATCCGCCTCAACCAGGGCGACGCGGTCGAGACCACCGAGCTGGCCACCCGCGCGCTCGCGCTGCTCGGCGACAGCGGCGGCGACGTCGGCCGTCAGCTCGAGCGGGCCAACGTCGACACCACGCTCGGCAAGGCCGCCTACTCGCGCGGCGAGTTCGAGGCGGCCGACCGTCACTTCCAGGCGGCGCTGGCGATCCGGCGCGAGGCGCTGGGGCCCGACCACCCGGACGTCGCCTCGGCGCTCAACGACCTCGGCGACAACGACCGCGCCCGCGGCCGCTACGCCGAGGCCCGCGAGGCGCTCGAGCAGGCCCTGGCCTCGCGGACACGCGTGCTCGGGCCCGACCACCCCGACCTCGGCAACACCGAGACCAGCCTCGGGGCGCTGTTCTCGGCCACCGCCGACTACCGGGCCGCCCGCGACCACTACGCCCGCGCGGTCGCCATCCGCAGCGCCGCGCTGGGGCCCGACCATCCGCGCACCGCCGGCGCCCTGATGAACCTCGGCAACGCCGAGATCGTGCTCGGCGACCTCGACCGCGCCTACGAGCACTACGAGGCCGCGCGGGCGATCCAGGAGCGCGTGCTCGGGCCGGAGCACCCCGAGCTGGCCTACTCGCTGACCAACCTCGGCTTCGTGCTGCGCAACTCGAGCGCGCCGGACGGCCTGGCCGAGAGCATCCGCTACTACGAGCGGGCGCTGCAGATCCGCGAGAAGACCCTCGCGCCCGACGACCCGGCGATCGGCCACACCCTCGACAACCTCGGCGAGGCCCAGGCGGCCGCCGGTCACCTGCGGCAGGCGCTCGCCACTCTCGGGCGCGCCCGCCAGATCCGCGAGAAGGCGCTCGGGCCCGACCACCCCGACGTCGCCGCCACCCTGCTCAACCTCGGCGACGCCACCGCCCGCAGCGGTCGGCCGCAGGACGGCCTGGCGCTGCTGCGGCGCGCGCTCGAGATCCTGGTCCGCGCCCTCGGGCCCGACCACCCCGACGTCGCCACCGCCCTCGTCACCCTCGCCCGGGTCGAGGTCGAGGTCGGCGACGCCGCCGCCGTCGAGCACGCCGAGCGGGCCGTGGCGATCCGCGACGCCACCGCCGACGTCGCCGCCAGCGACCGCGCCGAGGCCCAATTCCTGCTCGCGCGGGCCCTCCCGGCCGACCGGCGCGCGCGGGCGATCGACCTCGCGACCGCCGCGCGCGACAACTACGCCCGCGATCCCAACGCCGACCCGCAGGCGATCGCGCCGCTCGACGCCTGGCTCAAGAGACAGGGCAAGCGCTGATGGCCCGGCCCGCGCGACCCGCGCCCGGATCGGCCACTATGCGCATTGTCTCCCTGAGATCTATCATAATACATGGTCTCAGAGACATGTCCGATGTGACATAAAAACAGGCCGGGTCGATCACCGGATCGACCCGGCCCGGAGGACGGCGCTGCGAGGCGCGTTCAGGGGGTCTTGGTCCAGAAGTAGCCGTCGGAGACGTCGCCGAGCTTGGCGTCCTTGCAGTCCGGCAGGGCATAGCCGCTGCACTGGACGCCGGTGAGCTGGAACTCGGGGCGGCGCGGGCGGGTGACGCAGGCGGCGCCCTTGGGCCCGAAGAACGCCTCGGTCTTGAGCGTCGGGTCGAAGAACGTGTTGTAGCCCCACTTGTCCTCGAGGTCGATCGCCGTGCCCGACCGGGTCCACGAGTCGCCGTCGCCGCAGTAGTCGGCGCGGATCGTGCGGATGGCGCCCATGAACTCGTAGTAGCCGATGTCCCACGGGCGGTAGCCCCACAGCGCGGCCTTGCCGATGCCGCCGTCGAGACAGGCGATGTTGATCAGATCCGGCGTCTCCTTGACGTAGCCGCTGCCCATGTCGACGCGGAGGTTCTCGTACACCACCGCCTCGATGCCCTCGCCGTTGACGTTGCCGCAGGCGGCCGCCAGCGCGGTCTCTTTGATGTACTGGACCTTCTTGGTGTAGAAGTTCGCCCCGTAGCCCGCGTCCTTCGGGTAGCCGAACACGTACTTGTGATTGCCGTCGACCTCGTCGAAGCGGTACGCGTGGATGTACATCGTGCGCTTGACGGCGCCGCCGCCGTAGGTGGCGAGCTCCCAGCGCGAACCCTTGAACTGGTCGCCCTTGTAGATGACGTCCTTGTAACGGCCGTGGAGCTGGCCCTTCTCCGACCACTGCTCGTCGAGCTTGATCCAGGTGACCTGGTTCTTGTACGTCTGCTTGATGTAGACCGCGATCAGCTGGACGTTCTCGTGCAGCTTGCCGAGGCGGTTGATCTCGTGGAGCGGGTGATCTCCGAGCGCGTTGGTGTTGAGCAGCAAGCCGCCCGCTCCGAAGCCACCGGGGCGGAACGCGATGTCGTCGTCTTCGGCGCCGAACTCGTTGTCAAGGGCCTCGTCACAGGCAGAAGCGGCCGAAACGGCCAGGGCGAGGGCGAGGAAGAGATTGGTGCGGGACATCATACGCTCCGTTGTGGGGCTTCGCTTTCGCATTCTCCTTACAGGTGATCCTGGACGGTCGAACAATTGCGTCCGCGGCAAATTTTTTCCGCGCGCCACGACCCGATTTCGTGCGCCAGCGCTTGCAGACGCGCCGAATTTGGCGATCCGCCGGGGCCCCCTCGTGCACTCACGGTGGGGTATGATGTCGACGCCGATGCCTGACGATCAGCAGCTCCTCGAGTCCTGGCGGCGAGGTGATGAGGACGCCGGCGAGCAGCTCTTCGAGCACTACTACGAGGGGCTCGCTCGCTTCTTCCGCTCCAAGGCCGGCGACGGGGCCGCCGACCTCATCCAGCGCACGTTCCTCATCCTGCTGGAAACAAAGTCTCGCATGCGCGAGGGCACCAGCTTCCACTGCTATTTGTACGGCATCGCCCGCAACGTGCTCTATGAGCATTACCGCGGCAAGCGTCGCGACGGCGAACGCTTCCAGCCCGACGAGAACTCGGTCGAGGACCTCGGCCCGACGCCGACGACCCTCATGGCGCAGGCGCAGGAGACCCGGCTGCTGCTGCAGGCTCTGCGGCACATCCCGCTCGAGAGTCAGCTCATTTTGGAGCTGTATTACTGGGAGCAGATGACCGCGAAAGAGATCGCGGACGTGCTCGAGGTGCCCGAGGGCACCGCCCGCACGCGGATCCGTCGCGCCAAGCAGCTCCTCGAGGCCCAGCTCGCCGCGCTCGCCGATACCCCTCAGCTCCTGCAGAGCACCGTCACCGACCTCGACAGCTGGGCGCAGCACCTGCGTTCGGCCCTGAAGCCGCGCTGAATGCCGTTCTGCCGCGATTTGCCGTTGCGGCGATCGCGCAAACACGAATGGCGCAATTGCCGGACGGCCCTCGGACACTGATCCGGGGAGATGGTCCCTCTTCGCCGCGTCCCCGTCGTGACCGCCGACAAAGACATCAGCCTCGAGCAGACGGCCATCTCGGCCGATGGACATTTGTCCGCGCCACCGGCTCGTTCACGGGCGCGGATCGCCTTCCAGGAGACGCGCATCGGCGAGTCGAGCGCGGACGACGACGCAGACGCGGAGCCGCCGTCGAACGCCGACATCGGCCTGCTCGAGACGCACATCTCCGCGGCCCCACCCGGCAAGCTGGCGCTGCTCGCCGACGGCGACGACGAGCAGCGCATGAAGGCCCTGATCAAGGGCAAGCTGTTCCGCACTCGCAGCACCCCGCTCAAGATCAGCCGCTACACCGTGCTCGATCGCCTCGGCGAGGGCGGCATGGGCGTCGTCTACACCGCCTACGATCCGCAGCTCGACCGCAAGGTCGCGCTCAAGGTCCTGCGCGACGAGACCACCCGCACCGACGCGGTCGGCTACAAGCGCCTGCACCGCGAGGCGCAGGCGATGGCTCGCCTGTCGCACCCCAACATCGTCACCGTGCACGAGGTCGCCGAGCACGACGGCCAGCTGTTCGTGGCGATGGAGTTCGTGCGCGGCATGAGCCTCGACGCGTGGATGCGCCGGCGCGACCGCTCGTGGCGCGAGGTCCTCGCGGCGTTCGTGCAGGCGGGTCGCGGCCTGGCGGCGGCCCACGCCGCGGGCATCATCCACCGCGACTTCAAGCCGCACAACGTGCTCGTCGGTGACGACGGCGCGGTCAAGGTCCTCGACTTCGGCCTCGCCCGCGCCGTCGAGCACGCCGGCAGCGACGAGCTGCTGATCACCGCGAAGAGCGGCGAGTCGGCCGGGCTGCCGCTCCAGTCGTCGCTGACGCAGACCGGCGCGATCATGGGGACGCCGGCGTACATGGCCCCGGAGCAGCACGAGGGCCGGCCGGCCACCGCGGCCAGCGACCAGTTCGCGTTCTGCGTCTCGCTGTTCGAGGGCGTGTACAGGCGCCACCCGTTCTCGACCGAGTCGCTGGCGAGCCTCATCGGCGACGCGATCGTCGGCCGCGTCGCCGCGGCCCCGCCCGGGTCGGGCGTGCCGGGGCGGATCTACAAGGCGCTGGTGCGCGGCCTCGCCGTCGCCGGGGAGCAGCGCCACCCGTCGATGAACGCGCTGCTGGCCGAGCTCGAGCGCGATCCCGAGGCCCAGCGCCGCCGCGTGTTCGCCTCGACCGCGTTCGCCGGGTTCGTCGGCGCGGCCGGCTTCGGCCTGGCGGCGCTGCAGCAGCCGGCCGCGGGCGCGCCGCTGTGCGGCAGCGCGGCCGACGAGCTCGCCGGGGTGTGGAACAGCGAGCGCAGCGAAGCTGTCCGTTCGGCCATGTCGGCCAGCGGTGTCGCGTACGCGCGCGACACCTGGTCGCAGGTCCAGCCGCAGCTCGACGCCTACGCGAGCCGGTGGATCGCCATGCGCGAGGAGGCGTGTACGACCCACGCGTCCGGCCACCAGTCGGACCACCTGTTCGACCTGCGCACGGCCTGCCTCGACCAGCGGCGCGCCGGCTTCGCGGGGCTGGTCGACACGCTCGCCTCGGCCGACGCCGAGGTGATGGAGAAGGCGATGCAGGCGCTGTCGAGCCTGCCCCCCATCGAGCGCTGCGGCGACGTCGCGGCGCTCAACGCCGACGTCGCGCCACCCGACGATCCTCGCGCCGGTGTGCGGGTGCAGGCGGTGCGCGAGACGCTGGCGCGCGCCGCCGTGCAGGAGGGCGCCGGCCGCTATCAGGCCGGGCTGGCGACGATCGCGGCGGTGGCCGACGAGGCCTCCGCGATCGACTACCCGCCGCTACGCGGCGAACTGATGCTGCGCCAGGGCAGCTTGCAGATGGAGGCCGGCGACTTCCCGGGCGCCGACGCGGCCTTCAGCCAGGCGCTGTGGACGGCGCTCGCCGCCGACGACGCTCGCACCGCGGCGCAGGCGGTGTCGAAGCGGATGTTCCTGCGGGCCGCTCGCATGAATCAGCCGAGCGAGGCCCTGCGGGACCTCGAGCTCGCGCAGGCGCTGCACGTCCGCGTGCGCGGGGACGTCGAACTGGTCGCCGAGTTCGAGAACAACCTCGGCGCGGCGTACATGATGGCCGGCGACTACGCCGGCGCCCGCTCCCACATGCTCGCGGCCGTGTCCTCGCGCGCCGAAGCCGGCCTCGGCGACTCGGTGCTCAACGCCTACTCGCACAACAACCTCGGCTACCTCGCGACCTTCCTCGGCAACCAGGCCGACGCCGCCCAGCACTACGCCGACGCACTGCAGCTCGGCGCTCGCCTCCTCGGTCGCAACCACCCGAGCGTGCTCCTCGTGCGCCTCAACCTCGGCACGGCGCTGGTCTGGCAGAACCACCTGTCCGAAGGCGCATCCCTGCTGACGATCACCACCGACGCGCTGGAAGCAGCGCAGGCGACCACCTCGCCGACCTACGCGTGGGCGCGGACACGACTCGGGCTCGTCGCATTGAAGCGACGCGAACTCACGCGGGCCCGGACCGAGTTCGAGGCAGCACGCACCGCCTTCAACGCCACCGACCCCGACGAGACCAGCGCGCGCGAGGCCATCTACGGCCTCGGCGACGTCGCCGCGGCGAAGGCCGAGCTCGGCGAGGCGCAGGCGATCTACGACGGCATCGTCGACAGCGTCGAGCGCCGCTTCGGCGCCGACCACCCCGAGGCCCTGCTCGCCCGCATGCGCTTCGGCGAGATGTGGCTCGTCCACCTCGATCGTCCGCTCGAGGCGCTGCCGCAGTTCGCCCGCGTGACCGCAAAGTGCGGCGACGCGGCGCCCGACATGGCGGTGCTGTGCGGCGACGCGGCCCGCATGACGGGCGACGCCAAGCTGCGCCTCGGCGCCCCGGGCGAGGCGAGCGAGCCCCTGCAGCAGGCGCTCGCGCTGTACGAGCGGATCCAGGGCGAGTCGAGCCCGGAGATCGTGGCGACGCTGCGGTTGCTCGGCGAGGCGGAGCTGGCCCAGGGCCGAGCCGACGAGGGCGTGTCTCACCTGCGTCGCGCTGCCGCGCTGGCGCTCGCCGACTTCGACGCCGACCACCCCGACCTGGCCCAGACTCAGTTCAGCCTGGCGCAGGCGCTCGCCGCCGACAGCGCGACCGGGGCCGAGGCGCGCCGGCTGGCCGCCAGGGCGCTCGCCATCTACGAGGCCCGCGGCGAGGCGTTCGCGCCCGAGATCCGCAGCATCGAAGACTGGCAGTCGACGCACTCGACATGACCCGAAGGCCAGGCGCTCGGCGCTTCGGCCGGCCCCTCGACGGCGACCGCCGCCCGGGCAGCGGCGTCGCTGCCGAGGCGGCGGAGGTCGAGCGCGGCGCTCACACGCGCGACAGCGCGGCGAGCAATTGCTTCCCGAGCTTCTTGTCGGTCATGTAGATGTAGGCGATCCGGCCGGCCAGGCTGGACAGCGTCTCGCCTTCCTTCAGCGGCTTGCCGTGGGCCAGGTTGTGCACGGCGGCCCGGACCTCGCGCTTGAACTCGCGGGGCGCGCGGGGGCCCTGCCCGCCGTTCACGACCAGGCCGGTGACCTGCTGGCGGCCGCCGGAGCGGTGCACGCGGGTCTTGTCGGGGTGGACGGTGAAGCCCTCGGCGGCGGCGATCATGGAGATCCCGCCGAGCAGGCTGCCGACGTGCGGCTTGCCCTTGTGGTCGTTCGGCAGGCTGAACGTGAGGTCGTCGGCGTAGCGCGTGTATCGCCAGCCGTGCTTCTTGGCCAGGCCCTGCAGGCGGCGGTCGAGCCGCAGGCACAGCGTGTTGGTGATCGCCGGGCTGGTCGGGGCGCCCTGCGGCAGGCAACGTGGCCCGAGGGACAGGTAGTAGGTCGTGCCCTCGACCTCGGCGACGTGGCGCGGCGCCTCGGTGCACAGCAGCGCCAGCAGCGTCGCGATCTGCTCGCGGTAGCCGGCCTTGCGGAACACCCCCTTCACCCGCGGCAGCGTGACCGTGGGGAAGAAGTCCTTGAGGTCGACCTTCAGCAGGATCTGCGAGTCGCGGTGGACCGCCGCGTTGCTGGCGGTCGAGCGGCCGTGGAGGAACCCGTGGGCCGCGCCGTGGACCGGCAGGCGCTCGACCACCTCGCGCAAGATCCACCGCTGGGCCGCCTTGAGCGTGCGGTGCGGGGCCCAGATCGCCCGCTTGCTGCCGTCGCGCTTGGGGATCTCGAAGCGGTAGTAGTTGAGCTTGGTCGCCGCGTCGCGGTGGTAGGCCAGGCGGCGCAGCTCGGCGATGCTGACCCCGAGCGCCTCGGCCAGCTCCTTCGGCTTGTCGAGCTTCGGCAGCTCGTTCTCCGCCTGGCGCTCCTCGGCGCCGGGCAGGTCCCACTTGTCGTGGTCGAGCTGGTCGTTCCAGAACACGCCCTCGCCGAGGTGGACCAGGTGCGCGGCCTTGTAGGCGAGCCACGACTCCTTGGCGAGCCGGCGCTTCTCGGCCGCCTCGTCCTTGAGCGACTTCTTGTAGCGCTCGAGCTCGGCCTTGCTCATGCTCTCGGTCGGCTTGCGCTCGACCAGGTAGCCCTTCTCCTTGAGCTGGGCCTCGATGTACTTGTCGCGCCCGCCGGCGGACTCGACGGCCCGCCAGGTCTCGAGCATGCGGTTGTAATCAATGCGGTTGGTGGTGGCCATGGTGGTCTACCCCGCGCTCCCGTCGAGAAAGCCGCGCGCCTCGAGGTCGTCGACGCGCTCGAAGAAGGCCGCTCGCGCCTCGGCGACCGAGCCGAACACGAAGCTCTGCACGCGCAGCTTGGCGCCGCGCGGGCCCCAGCGGATCCGCAGGCGCTGGCGGTCGAGCGAGAGCTGCACGATCTCCTCCGACTCGCCCGTCGCCCCCGCCGCGACCGGCAGGCGGCGCGCGTAGGTGCGGGTCTCGAGCGTGATCGTCCCGCGCTCGGCCCCGCGGGCCTGGCGGCGCCGCTCCTCCTCCTGCGCCTGGGCGATCCGCAGCCCGATCAGGTGGGCGCACGGGCCCTCCTTGAGCTTGTGCTTGCGGTAGAACGCGCAGGTGCACTCGGCCCCGCGCACGCGGCCGTCGTCGTCGAGCGTCAGCTGCGGGCGGTAGTCGCGGCGGTCGGCGGTGACGGTGACCTTGCCGGTCAGCTCGAGGCCGACGCCGTAGATCCGGTTCTCGCTGGCGATCTTGACCGCGCCCTTGGCCACGAGGTCGTGCGCGGCCTTCTCGCGGGCGTTGCGGTAGACGAGGCGACCGAGGTCGATCGCGCCGCCGAGCAGCGGGCGGTAGCGGTAGCGGTCCTGCGCCAGGTCGTACATCACCTGGCCGTGCTGGCAGGCCAGCTGCAGCGCGGCGCGCACGTCGGCGATCGGCTTCTTGGTCGACTTCGCCAGCTCGTCGGCGGACGCGACCCACACCTTGCCGAGCTGCTCGAGCACCGCCGACAGCGTGGCCGCGGCCTCCTTGCCGCGGTCGCGCGGGAGCAGCTGGTCGAAGCCGACGGCCTGCGACCAGTTGGCCGAGGTGAAGCCCGACAGGCCGAGGGTGAAGGTGACCGGGCCGGCGCGCAGCACGTAGAAGCTGGGCAGGCCGGAGCCGAGCAGGTGGATGTCGACGGTCTCGACGAACGGCAGCAGGCGGCGCAGGAGGCTGAGGCGGCGGCGGCCCCAGATCCGCACGAGCGCCGGCTGGCGGCCGGTGAAGGGCCCGGCGCTGGTGGCGAGGACCAGCTCCCACGGCTCGAGCACCAGGCGCGGCGGCTCGCCGGGCACCAGCTCGACGCGTACGCCGCGGCCGCCCTGCTTCTTGTCGGCGTTGAGCCGCAGGTGACGCAGCACGTTGTAGAGGTCGATCGCGGCGATCCGCACCGCCGTGGTCGGCAGCGTCGCCGCGGCCTGGACCTGCAAGAACCCGCGCAGCCAGCTGTCGGGCAGCTGGATCGACTTCTCGATCACCGGCGGGCGCGTCGCGTCGCTGGCGACGGTGACGGCGTCGGTGCCGATCGCCAGCCGGGTCTCGCGGTAGCTGCGGATCCGCTGCACCCCGTCGAACAGCGCCTTGCTGTAGTCGATGTTGGTGGTGCCGTGGACCAGCTCGCCGACGCGGTCGACGGCCGACCAGTCGATCGCCATCTGCGCGTAGGCGCCCTCGTCCTTGGAGAACACCTCGAACAGCAGCTTGTCGGGGTGCACGGTGACGACCGGGTCGAGCACCACCCACGCCGACGGGTCGTTGCGCGCCAGCCAGTCGAAGTAGGCCTGCTGGGCCTGCCACGCGCTCTGGCCGGCGGTCTGCTTCTTCAACCGCATGTACGCGAGGTACGCGGTCCTGTCCTTCGGGACATAGCGGAAGTCGGAGCTGACGACCTCGTACAGCGCCGACAACGCCTCGCGCACCAGCAGCGGCTGCTTGAGCGCGCCCTCGGCCCGCACCGGCCGGCGCTCGGTGTTGGCGAAGATCTGCAGCTTCGCCGACCCCTCGCCCGCCTCCAGCTGACTGGCCCCGGCGTAGCCGAGGCGGACCGGCGTCCGCGGGTCCGTGAGCTGCTCCTCGGGCTTGCCCGACTCCGGTTCCTTGGTCTCCTCGCTCACAGCGACACCTCCCAGCGGCTACGGCGTACCTTCGGCGATGCGGCGGCGGCCTCGATCCGCTTGGCCCGCCTGAGCGCGCGCCAGGCCGCCTTGCGCAGCTCCTCGTCTTCCTGCTCGTCGGCGCCGACCTTGCTCAGCGCCTTGAACGCCGCGTCGTCGCCGATCTGGCCCAGCGCCTCGACCAGGGCCATCCGCGCCGTCTCGCTGGCGTTCTTGTCGGCCAGCGCCTTGGCGAGGCCGGCGACGTCGCCCAGCTTCACCAGCCAGGTCAGGACCACGCCCTGGCGGTGCGCGTCGCCGGCGGCGCCGCGCAGCGCGGGCTTGGCGTCGTCTGCCCCCTGGGACAGGAGCCGCGCCAGCGGCCCGGCGTCGTCGAGCACCGTCGCCGCCAGCGGGGCCGCGGAGCCCTTGCGCTGGCCGAGGCCGGCGGCGGCCAGCGTGCGCAGCTCGCCGTCGCTGCCGCCGAGCACCGCCTTGAGGGCCTTCTCGCCGGCGGCGCCACCTGCCCCTGCGGCCAGGTCGATGACGGCCTGGCGGCGGATCTTGCGGCCGTGTACGGCGTGGGCGGTGCCGTCGGCGGCGAGCGAGGCGGCGGCCACCAGTTCGTCGCCGCCGACGTCGAGGCGGGCGCAGGCCCACAGCAGCGCGAGGTACGGGCCCTCGAGCTCGCCGAGGCGGTGCGTCTCGCCGTGGACGAGGCGCCGGTACTCGCCGAGCCAGGCCTCGCGGTAGGCCTTCGTCGCGGCGACCAGCGCGTCCTTGTGCTTGTTGGCCCCGGCGCCGGCGCGGCCGATCACCTGGGCCGCGACCATCGCCGTGCGCGGGTGCGCGAGGCCGAGGTGCGGGGCCGCGGCGTCGATCGGCAGCGGGTCGCGGTTGGTGAGGATCTGGACCAGCGGACCCATGTAGAGGTCCTGCCGGCGCAGCTTCGGCAGCAGCGAGAACAGCCGGACCACGTCGCCGCGGTCGCGCAGGCGGTTCAGCAGCTCGCGCTCGAGCGGGGCGTGGTAGCTCAGCACCATCGCGTAGTCGGGCTCGAGCGAGTCGGGCCCGTGGTGCTTGCGCAGGCTGAAGGCCAGCGCCTGGGCGACCGCGCTGAAGCGCTCCTCGCCGAGGCGGGCGGTCAGCAGGTCGGCGGTGGTCGGGTCGGCGCAGTGCTCGAGCAGCGCGGCGACGGTCTGGCGCACGCCGGGGTCGGCGTCCTCGACGCGGCCGCGGATCAGGTCCCACGCCTCGCGCGTGCCGAAGTAGCGCAGGCCGATCAGGGCCCGGCGGGCGACGCCACCTGTCCCCTTGGCCAGGCGCGTGAGGATCCCGAAGATCCGCTGCGGCTGGCCCGGCTGGGCCTCGGCGGCCTTGCCCATGTGGCCGAGCGCCTCGGCGGCCTCCTCCTGCAGCGCGTGGCCCTCGTCGGACACAAGGCGCAGCAGCGTGTCGAGCGCGCGGATGTCGGCCAGGGCCCCGAGCGCCCGCACCGCGCGGCGGCGGATGTCGAGGTCGGGCTGGAGGTCGACGCTGGTGAGCAGCACGCTGCTGCCCTCGCCGCGGCCGCCGAGCGCCAGGCCCTCGGCGGCGAGGAACGACACCATCGGGTCGCTCGACTTGAGCGCGGCCAGCAGCGGCTCGGCCGGACCTGTCCTTTTGCGCAGGCGCCAGCCGAGCGCCTCGGTCGCGCGGGTCGCGATCTCCGGCTTCGGGTAGGTCCACAGCGGCGCGAGGCTGGGGTCGACCTCCTTGCCGCGGGCCCAGCGGAGGCCGGGCAGGATGTTCTGCAGCGTGCGGTCGTCGGACAGCCGGCGCGCGGCCTCGGTGATCTGGACCAGCACGGCGTCGTGGCGCGGGAACTGCTTCGACTCCCAGTCGGCGACGCGCGGGCCGCTGCTCACGTCGTCGTCGTCGTCGTCGTCGTCGTCGCTGGTGAAATCGTCGTCGTCGTCGTCGGTGAAATCGTCGTCGTCGTCGTCGTCGAAGTCATCGTCGTCGTCGTCGTCGTCGTCGTCGAGGCCGGCGTCGCGCAGCGAGGTCGGGCTCTGCGGACCGGTGTCGTCCGGATCCTCGATGCGCTGGTCGTAGCCGGAGATCGTGATCAGGGCGCCGAAGGCCGCGGCGCGGCGCTTGGGGTTGTCGACGTAGGCGAGGATCCGCGGGACCTCGGCGACCTGGCGGAAGCCGGCGGCGGCCTGCAGCAGGTTGTCGACGCGGGCGGTGCCGGCCGGGTCGCGGTCGATGCGGTCGAGGAAGGCCTGGGCCGCGCGACCGTCACCGAGCCGCTGCAGCGCGCGGATCGCCTCGCTCTGCTCGTTCGCCTGGTCGGAGCGCAGCATCTCGACCAGCACGTCGAACGCGGCCGCGTCCTTGTGGGTGGCCAGCTGCAGCGCCGCGGCGAAGCGGACCGCGCGGTACTTGGACTTCAGCGCGCCGCGCAGCGCCTGGGCCGCGGGGCCCTTGCCCTCCGGCTCGTAGGCGCCGGCCAGCCCCTGCACGCCGGCCAGCCGCAGCTTCTCGGCGCGGGCGCCGAGCGACAGCGTGTGCACGTACACCCACGCGGCAGCGCGGGCCTTTTGGCCGGCCTCGGTCTCGGCCTCGGGCGAGCCGGGGCGGACGCCGCTCTTCTTCTCCGCCAGCAGCTTGGCGGCCTCCTGCTCGAGGCCGTCGTCGCGCTGCAGCAGCGTCTCCTCGAGCACCTTGAGCCCGACCGCGGCGCCGCCCTCCTGCGACAGCAGGCCGAGGCCCCACGAGCCGGTGTCGCTCTGGCCGGTGGCCAGCGCCTCGGCGGCGAGGGTGGTGTTGTCGACCCCGAGCGCCTTCAGGCCGTCGAACGCCTGGCGGCGGATCGTCGCCTGGCCGTCGCCGAGCGCCGGGACCAGCACCGAGATGGCCGCGGCGACATGTTCCGGAGCACCTTTCTCTTTCGACTTGTGACCGGCGAGCGCGAGCACGCGGGCCAGCGCGGTCTGGCGGATCCGCGTCTCGGCCGGGCCGCCGGGCAGGCGCGACAGCGCCGCGTAGGCGCCGAACACGATCTGGCGCAGCTCGCCCGGCGCGTAGGCCAGCTTGGCCGCGCCGCGCTGGCCGGCCTGCGTCTTGGCGGCCGCGAGCGCGCGGTGGAACCGCTTGCTGAACACGGCCCACTGGCGGTCGAGGCCCTCCTGCTTGTCCTCCTGCAGCGCCTCGAGCAGGCGGGCGGCGCGGACCTTGAGCTGCGGGTTGGCCCGGCTGTCGCCGAAGGTCGCCAGCTCGGCCAGGGCGCGCACGTTGGCCTCGGGGAAGGTCCACTTGGCCCGGCCCTCGCCGCGGTCGTTGAACAGGTCGGTGACGAACTTCGCGAACGCCGGGTCGTCGCCGAAGCTCTCGAGCGCCTGCGCGGCGAGCAGGCGCACGCGCGGGTGGGCCGACGACAGCGCGGCCAGGCAGCGGTCGGGCACGCCGTCGCCCTCGACCATCTCGCGCATCATCAAAAGGAGCAGCGCGCGGCTCTGGATCTTCTCGTCGTTGGAGTCGAGGAACGCGACCAGCAGGTCCTCGTTGGCGAGCGCGAGCGCGGCCAGCAGCGCCTGCGCCGGCGGCGGCGCGGCCTTGCCGGGCGTGAAGATCAGCGACGCGCCGGCCGGGTCGCCGATGAACGCGAGGCCGAGCGCCGCCTCGCTCTGGACCGCCGGGTCGGAGTGTTGCAGCGCGGCCTGGAGGGCGAACACCGCGTTGGCGTTCTCGGGCCGGGCCATCCACGACAGCGCGGTCGCGGCGGCGCGGCGGATCTGGCCCTCCTTGTGCTGCAAGAGCGGCAGCACCGCGTGGCTCGGCGTCGGGTCGCCGAGCTCGGCCAGGCCGCCGAGCGCGCGCACGACCCGGTCGAGCCACTTGGCCCGCAGCGGCTGCACCTCGGGCTCGGGCGCCTCGACCATCGCCTGCAGCGGCGCGCGCACCGAGCTGTCCCCGTGGACAGCCAGGGCGCAGGCGGCCCGCACGACCACGTCGGGGTACTTGCTGGTGAGCGCGGCCGGCAGCGCCTCCTCGCCCTCGCCGGTCAGCAGCGCGTCGACGGCCAGCTGGCGGACCGTCTCCTCGTCGTCGTCGATCGCCTTGACCAGCAGCTCGTGGGTGCCCGGCGCCTTGCGCTTGGCCAGCACCTTGACCGCCTCGACGCGCAGGTCGATCCAGCGCCCGGCGAGCGCGACCGACAGCGGCTCGGCGCCGATGCCCTTGGTCCGCTTGAGCGCGAACTCGAAGGCGTCCTTGCGCAGGCTGGGGTCGGCGTCGCCGAGGAGCTCGAGCAGGAGCGGCCAGGCCCACGACTGGGAGATCTGGCCCATCACCTCGTTGAGCACCTCGCGGCGCACGTCGGCGTGGATGCTCTTGAGGACGAAGCGCAGGCTGCCGGCCCCGCCGCCGCCGACCTCGAGGCTGAGCGCGGCCTTGAACGCCTCGGAGCGCACGGTCTTGCCGGCGTCGCCCAATGCGCGCTCGAGCAGCGCGATCGCCTTCGGGTCCTCCTTGCCCTTGCCGGCCTTCTTGATCTGCTTGACCAGCAGGTCGAGGCCGCGGCGGCGCACGTCCTCGTGCTCGGCGAACAGGCCGGCCTCGGCGACCGCGAGCGGGCCGCCGTCCTCGAGGCCCGCGAGCGCGGTGAAGGCCGCGTCGCGCACGCTGGCGTCGGCGTCGCGCAGCATCAGGCGCAGGCGCGCCCCGCCGCGCGGGTCACCGAGCTCGGCCAGCGCCTTGCACGTGTCGACCCGCACCGCCGGGGTGGTCTCGCGGCTCAGCTGCAGCAGCGTGCCGAGGGCCCGCGGGTCCTGCAGCGACGCCAGCGCGGCCGCGCCGGCCAGGCAGGTGTCGAGCGCGCGGCTGGCCATCGCCTCGAGCAGCGGCCGCTTGTCGGCCTCCACCAGCTCGGACAGCGCGACCTGCTTGGCCTTCGGCAGCTCGTCCTCGACCTTGCCCTTGGAACCTGTCTCTTTGGACTTGCCCGAAGAGCCAGACTCGGCCGCGGCCGCCTTGACCTCGTCGACCGGCGAGCGCGCGGTCTCGATGTCGTGCAGCTGGCGGTGCAGCGGCTTGTCGCGGCAGCGCAGCGCGGCGGCCAGCTTGGGCCGGGCCAGCAGCGAGATCAGGAACGCCGCCTGGCGCACGCCCGGGTCGGTGTCGGCGGAGAAGCGGCGCAGCGCCGCCTGGACCTCCGGCAGCGCCAGCATGTCGCGCTGGTAGAAGCGGATCAGCGCGGTGCGGCGGATGTCGGCCTGGGTCGCGCGCAGGGCGATGAGCTCGGCCTCGGGCGAGCTGGCGTCGTGCAGGTCCTCGAGCGCGGCGAGGGCGGCGACGCGGACCTCGCGGTTCGAGCCCGACAGCGCGGTGACCAGGCGGGTGAACGCGAGGTCGTCCTTGCGCGCGAGCTCGGTCAGGGCGGTGATCGCCGCGGTGCCGATGTCGCGCTTGCCGACGGCCAGCGCGAGGTCGAAGATCCGCAGCGAGTCGGCGCCCTCGAGCTTGAGCAGGCCGGCCAGCGCGGCCAGGCGGACCGCCTCCTCGCCGGCGCGCAGCAGCGGCTCGAGCAGCTTGATCGCCCGCGGGCTGCCGGACGCGCCGAGCAGCTCGGTCGCCAGCACCTTGAGGCCGTGATCGTCGTCGTTGCTGACCCGCTGCGCCAGCGTCTCGAGCGACTTGGCGTCGTTCCAGCCGGCGAGGGCCCGCAGGGCCACCTCGCGCAGCTTGGGGTCGCGGCGCTTGAGCTCGTACTCGGCCCACTGGTGCGCGCCGTAGTAGACCAGCTCGCGGTCGCCGAGCTTGCCCTCGGCGTCGATCGGGAACAGCCGCAGCGTGTTGTCGATGCAGGCGGCGACCAGGTGGTCCTTGCCCTTGTACTGGCCGAGCGCGAGGGCCACGACCTTGGCCAGGCCCTCCTTTTGCGCGGCCGGCTTGCGCTGGCCGGCGCCGCGGACCCACGCCTTGATCTGCGAGTCGAGGCCGGAGGTGTAGAAGCGGTCGCCCGAGCCGTTGACGATCGCCGTCGTCTTGTCGGTGTGGCCGTTCTTGCCCGAGCGGTCCTCGGGGTCGAGGTCGCCGCGCACGTGGGTGAGCAGCAGCTTGTGGTCGACCGCGGCCGACATCACGCGCAGCTCGTCGGGCTCGAAGCACAGCGCCGTGACCGCGCCCTCGTGCAGCTTCTTCGACTCGCCGGCGTAGAACGCCTCCTTGTTCTCGCAGTCGAACACGCTGAGCGTGCCGCGGTCGCTGCCGACCACCAGCCACGTGCCCGACGGGTCCGACGCGATCGCCGTGGCGAACTCGCTGAGCTCGATGCGCTGCAGCTCCTTGCCGTCCTTCTTGGCGAGGATCACCAGCTGCTTGCCGGCGACCACCGCGAGGCGGCCGTTCGCCGCCGGCGCGAGCGCGACCGGCGGCGGGTCGAACACCGGCCCGAGCGGCTTGGGCTCGCCCTTGTCGAGCCCGGCCTTGTAGACCCGGCCGTCGCTGCCGGCGACGAACACGTGGCCGTCGTCGGCCGCCAGCGCGACGCCGCCGGCCGGCAGGTCGCCGACCACCAGCTCGCCGGTGTCGAGGTTGAGGCGGTACAGCGCGGTCGCCTGCCCCTCGGGGTGGACCGCGGCGATCAGCAGCTGGACGCCGTGGGCGAGGATCGCCTTGAGGTCGCCGCGGATCTGCGTGTACTTGTCGTTCGTGAAGCGGTCGGTGACGGGCGTCGACATCAGGCGGCCTCCGGCGAGAGCTTGAGGTCAGGGTGAGCGGCGCCGACGCGCGCGAGGGCGACCAGGCAGGCCGCGCGCTCGCTCGCGCCGCGCGAGCCCATGAATTCGACCAGCACCGGGCCGGCCAGCCCCGCGAACACGCGGTCGGCCTCGGCCAGGTCGCGCATCGCCTCGACCAGCGCCAGCTTGGCCTTGCGCGCCGGCAACGGCCGGAGCTTCCTGGCCTTCGGGGCATGTTCCAAGGGCGTCGTGACGCCCTCGGCGTCGGCCTGCTTGGCCTCCGCGCTCGGCTTGGTCGGCGGGATCGTGAACAGCATCCGGCGCATGAAGTCGCGCAGCGCCTCGCCCGCGGCCGGCAGCCCGCTCGGCCGCGCCGGCGCGCCCGGGCCCTCCGGCGGCTCGATCTCCGCCTTCTTCGCCGTCGGCTTGGGCCCCGGCGCCGCCTTCGGCTCCGGCCGCGGCGCCGGCTTCCAGCCGTCGGTGATGCCGCGGTCGCGATAGAGGTGCCAGATCGTGCGGACCACGAAGGCGACGACGTGCCGGTCGGGGCTCTCGCTCAGGCGGAACAGCTCCTCGGGGATCGCCAGGCGAGCGTCGCGGCGGACCAGGCCCATGCCGATCGCGCGGACCTCGGGGATCAGCGACTCGCAGAACGGGTAGACCGCGGCCGGCGTCAGCGTGGTCGGGTCGATGCGGAAGCGCTTGTTGTCGGCGTTGTCCTCGGCGAAGAGCGCCTTGGCGATGAACTCACGCACCTCGGCGTAGGGCGACTCGACCACGCCGAGCAGCTCGGACAGCGGCGGCGACCAGCGGGCCAGCTCCCAGCGCGCGAGGTCGAGGCCGAACTGACGCACCGGCGCGCGGCTGTCGGTGAGCAGCGGCTTGACGCGCGCCCACGACAGGAACTCCGCGGGGACCTCCGCGCCGGGGTCGACCGGGCGGTCGGTGAGCGCGAGGCTGATGTCGGGGTGGTGGCGGCGGACGTACTGGCGGGCGAAGTCGGCCTGCGGCGCGTCGGCCGGGCCGGGGCCGGTGGCCATCTCCCACAGCCGCTCGCAGCCGGCCTGCACCGAGTCGCCGCTGAAGCTGCGCTGCTCGCCGGCCAGCATCTGCAAGAACGCGGTCTCGGAGATGATCTTGATCGGCGCGCCCTTCTCGACCAGCTTCTCGGCCGCGACCTGCTTGCTGCCCTTGCGGCCCTGGCCGTACAGGGGCGAGCCCTCGTCGCCGATCACCAGGTAGTCGAGCTTGGCCGTCACGCTGCCGGCGTTCTTGCCCTTGGCGCCGGTGACCTTCGCCTCGGCGTCGTCGCGCTTCATCGTCGCCAGCTTGCCGGTGAAGAGGAAGGTCTTGCCGCCGAGGTCGACGCTCTTGGCCGCGCCCTTGGCCTCGGCCTTGGGGGCCTCCTCCTGCTTGGGCGCGAAGTCGGCGGGCACCAGCGCCTTCGTCATGTACTCGAGCGCGAAGCCGCGGTACTGCGGCTCGGGCCGCAGCGCCAGCTGCATCAACCAGTCGAAGCCGAGCTGGCTCGGACGGAACCGGCGCACGTCGCTGAGGAACCCGAGCGCGGTGGCGGCGAGGCCGTCGTCGAACTCGAGCGCGCGGGCCCACGGGCGCCCGCTGGCGATGAGCTCGGCGATCCACTTGTCCTCGGCCCAGGTCGGCTGGAACGCGACGGCGCGCCAGAACCCGGCGTCGATGTCCTCGGCCTTGACCTTCTCCTCGGCGATCCACTTGAGCAGGGTCTGGCGCGCGTACGGGTGCAGGACCATGCGCGCGAGGAACTCCTTGCCGAGCTCCTCGCCGGGGAAGCGCGACAGGGCGTCGAGCGCGAAGTTGGTGGCGTTGGCGGAGATCCGCGGGTCGTCGAGCAGGTCGCGGAAGTACGCGGCGCCGAGCGACTTGTAGGTGTGGACCTTGGGCAGCAGGTCCGACGCGAACGCGAACACCTTCTGCCGGCTGTCGAGCAGGCGGTCGGTGAACCACGCCGGCGTCAGCTCGCGCGCGCCGAAGTGCTTCCGCAACGCGGCGACCGCGAGGTCGTGGCCGTACTGGGTGCCGAGCAGGCGACCCCACGCGTCGAGGCCGATGTCCTTGCGCGGGTCACGATCGCCGAGCAGGTCGGCGACCAGCTTGCGCACCTCGACGTTGCTGTTGTTGGCCAGCAGGATCAGGCGGTCGAGCGCCAGGTCGCGCGCGTGCGTGCGCGCGTAGTTGGCCGCGTAGGCGCGGGCCGAGTCGGCGCGCGAGTCGAGCAGCTGCAGCACCGGCTCGTGCAGGCCGAGCTCGCGGAAGCTGCCCTGGTCGAACTTCGGCACGTTGGACAGCAGCCAGATCACGAACTCGTCGACCGTCGCCGAGCCGACGGCGATCAGCCGCGCCGCCCACGGCGCCTCGACCTCGCGCAGGTTGGCGCGGAAGTCGGTCTTCAGCGCCTGCACCGCGAACTTGCGGACCTGCTCCGACCTGGCCCGCTCGAGCAGCTGCAGCACCGGCCGCGGCGTCCGCCGCCACAGCTCGGCGTAGGCCCGCTCGTTCAGCTGCGGCGCGCCGGAGCGGTACAGCTTGAAGTTGCGGCGCGTGTACTTCTTCGTCTCGTGATGGATGATGTGGTTGTAGACCCACGTGTTCTGCCACGTGGTGTTGTCCTCGTAGTGGCAGAGGAACGACACCGCCGCGTCGACGTAGGCCGGCGCGGCCGACTCGCCGAGGCGCCGCAGGAACCGCCACGCGCGGCGGACCAGGTAGCCCAGCGTGTGCCGCGAGATCTCGCCGACCTTGCGCTGCTTGGTCGCGTACGCGTGGTCGAAGCGGACCGCGAGCGCGCCGAGGATCTCGACGTCGCCCCTGGCCTCGGCCTCCTTGAAGATCTGCTTGAGCCCGCGCCACGGGCCCCAGCGCAGCGGGACCTTCTGGATCGCGTCGAGCAGCGCGGCGCGCTCGTAGGCGCCGGCGGAGCGCTGCCACAGATCGAGCAGGACCTCGTGCAGGCGCAGCCGCGGCGGCAGCGGCGACTCGGCGTCCTTGGCCTCGAGCGCGCGCATGCTGTCGATGCGGTAGCGGGCCCGCTCCTGCGGCTTGCTGCGCGTGAACTTCCAGCTCGTCAGCTGTTGCGTGAAGCTCGCGTAGGTCAGCGCGCCTTCTCGCGGCGGCTTGTCCGGTCGTGGGTCGGCCGCGTTGGCGAGGCTCACGATCAAGGTGGACAGATCCGGATCCCGGCTGTCCCACGCGCGGCGGATATCATCGAGGCTGAGTTCGAGGGCCATCGCCTGCTCCCGAGAGAGGGAGCCGGAGCATGCCGCGAACGGTCGCGGGCTTTCAACTGCCGCAGTCGCGCCTCGGCTGTCCATGTGGACAGGTAGAGCGCTCGATCCCGCGCTCGAGCTCGGGACTTCCCCCGTGATTCCATGGGACCCCGACGAATGTCCTTGCAGGTACAGATCGCGCCGAGATCCTCCGCTCTGCCCGTGATAAAAGCGTTCGCATGACGACCACCCGCAACCCGTGGACCCTCGCGCTCTTGTTCGTCACCGTCGCCGCCCTGCCCGGCTGCAAGAAGGAAGCGACGAGCTCGCCCGACGCCGGCGGCGGTGATGCGGCCGCGGACGACGGCGACGGCGGCGGCGGTGACAACGGCGGCTACGACGGCCCGACCGAAGATGTCCTCACCGTCGACGCGTTCGAGGAGACGATGCAGACCAAGCAGAGCGACGTCGCCGACTGCTTCGCCCAGGCGAAGGAGGCCAAGCCCGACCTCGCCGGCAAGCTCTCCCTCGAAATCACCGTCGCCGGCGACGGCTCGGTCCAGACCATCAAGTTCGAGGACTCGAGCACGATCAAGGAGGCCAGCATCACCTCCTGCGTCGAGGAGAAGGCCAAGGGCTGGAAGTTCCCCAGGACCCGCGACGGCAGCCCGATGACCCTGCCCTACTCGCTCAACCTGTCGTGAGCCCGACGACGACCACGGGGTGTCGCGAGCGCGAGGGCTGCGTGACCGGCTGATCGGCGTCGTCGGGATCGAGCGACGGACCAGCGGCGGCGTATTCGAGGTCGGGGCCGCGTGACAGACCCCTGCCGGCGGTGGCATGCTGCCTGGCGTTCATGTCGATCGCCCGCCTGGAGCTCCAAGACTTCACGGTCTTCAAGCAGGCCGAATTCGAGTTCTGCCCGGGGATCAACGTGCTCATGGGCGAGAACGGGACGGGCAAGTCGCACGTGCTCAAGGCGATGTACGCGGCGCTGCGCGGCGCCGCGGGCGAGGCTCCTCCCGGAGCCGGCTGCTTCGCCAAGGTCGTGACCGTGTTCCGCCCGGACTCGCGGCGCACCGCCCGGCTCGTTCGCCACGGCTGCGGCGGCTCCTGGTCGCTGCGGCTGCTCGACGGCCGGGGCGCCCGGCTGCACATGTGCTGCGAGCAGCACGGGGCCGACGTCCTGTCCGTGACCGCCGACATCCACCCGGCGCCGAGCCTGTTCGTCCCGCCGCGCGAGGTCCTGGCGATGTACGACGGCTTCGTCGCCGCCTACGAGGGCCGCGAGCTCGAATTCGACGAGACGTACCGCGACATCTGCGAGGCGCTCGGCGCGGCGCCGCTGCGGGGCGCCGGCGCCGAGGCGGTCCGTGGCCTGCTGGAGCCGCTCGAGCAGGTCCTCGGCGGGAAGGTGCTGCTCAGGGGCAACCACTTCTACGTCCAGCGCGGCGACTGCGAGACCGAGGCCCACTTGCTCGCCGAGGGGCTGCGCAAGCTCGCCTGCCTCGCCTACCTCGTCGCCAACGGCGCCATCACCCGCGACAGCGTGGTGTTCTGGGACGAGCCCGAGGCCAGCCTCAACCCCCGGCTCGTCGTGCAGGTGGTCGAGTTCGTGCGCGCCCTGGCGCGGGCGGGGGTGCAGGTGTTCCTCGCCAGCCACGACTTCTTGCTGCTGCATCGGCTGTCGCAGCCGGCCGAGCACGCGCTCGATCCGGACGTGCCGATCCGGTTCTTCTCGCTCTACCGGCCGCGGCCCGCCGCGCCGGTCGAGGTGGAGACCGGCGCCACGCTGGCCGACATCGAACACAACGCGATCCTCGAGGAGTTCGCCCGCTACTACGACGACGAGCGCGCCTACGCCTGGCGGGAGATGGCGGACGAGGCCGCGTCGACGGCGGGGGCGAAGCGAGCGGGCAAGAAGATCGCGCGCGCGGCCACGCGGACGCGGCCGCGGCCGCAGACCGGCAGGGCCCGCGCGAAGAAGGTCGCGAAGGCCGCGAAGGCGAAGAAGGCCGCGCGGAAGGTCCGGACCTGAGCGCCGCGCTCACACGCCGGTGACGTAGAGGATCCCGAGGCACATCTCGTCGCCGGTGCCCTCGCCCCACAGGATGTCGCGCGGCTGTTGCTGCACCCCGTCCTCGACCGGCTGGTTGGCGGCGGTGTTGTCCCACTCGCACTCGATGCGCAGCTGGTCGCCGGGGCGCACGGTGACCGGCTGGGTCAGCTGATAGCTGCCCTGCCAGTTGAAGTCCCAGCGCGGGATGTCGAGCAGGCAGGTGCTCTGGCCGCCGGTGAGGCCCAGCGAGCCGCGCACGCCGCGGGTGTGCATGTGCAGGGCGGCGGCGTGGACCATGAAGGGGTCGCCGGCCGCGAACTCGCCGCCGGGGAACAGCAGCGGCAGGTAGTTGCTGATGTCGGCGGCGAACTCGTGGACCACCCGCGGCTCGCCGGCGGGGATCAGCATCGGCTCGCTGCCCTGGACCCACGCCGGGTTGGTGAACGGCATCATCGCCGCGACCTTGTCGACGCTCGCCGCGGTGCGGATCTGGATCCGCGACTGGTCGGGCCGGGCGCCCGGGTAGGTGTGGTAGTGCATCTGCACCGCGACCAGCGAGCCCGGCTGCACCTTGATACCTGTTCCTTCGGGCATGTCCCCGGGGTCACCTCCGGGCACCCACGCGCCGATCCACGGCACGCGGCCGCCGCTCTGCTGGCCGCCGGGGCCGCCGTAGCACAGGTAGCCGGGGTCGGGGTCGGCGTCGTCGAGCGCCTGGAACTCCTCGACCCGGTCGGGCGGGATGGCGAAGGCGATCACGTGGTGCACGATCTGCCGCTCGCCGGGGGTCACGCTGAGCGCGGTGATGAAGGTCTCCTGGTCTTCGGGCCAGGGCAGCAGGAAGCAGCGGTACTCGTCCGGCGCGATCGTCGGGGTGTAGGGCTCGGGCAGCGCCAGCTCGATGTCGAATTCGATCTCCTCGGGCGCGGGCGGGGCCGGCGGCGCGTCGGCGGGGTCGCCCTCGGGCGCGCCGAGCTCGACCCACTTCAGCAGCGCCTCCTGGTCGGCCTCCGCGAGCGAGCGGTCGTGGACGTAGGTCCCGCAGGCGGCGTCGGGCGGCCACGGCGGCATCGTGCCGGCCACGATCGAGGCCGGCAGCGCGCCGGCGACCGCGCTCGCGTCGGCGTACGAGGCGAGCGAGAACGGCGCGAGGTTGCCGGGGCTGTGACAGCCGACGCACTTGGCGTCGAGGATGGTCTTGATGTCGCGCCAGTAGGTGACCTCGGGGGCGTCGCCGCCGGTCGAGGTCCCGGCCCCCGTCTCGTCGGTGGTGCCGGCGCTGTCGCCGGGGGCGTCGCCGCAGGCGACGAGGAGGAGGCCGAGCGGGATGATCGCGGAGAGGCGCTGCATGGCCTCGAGTTCAGCACCCAATTTGTGGAGAGTGTGTGGAGCCGCGGCACGAAGGGTGCCTGTCCGCGGGGACATGTCACTCGCGCGGGGGCGGGCCCGCGGTGGCGCCGGTGATGGTGGCCCGCAAGCCGCGAGGCTGCTCGCCGGTGAGCTCCAGGACGAAGCCCGCGCGGCTGCACACCTCCCGGGAGATCGCCAGACCGAGGCCGCCGCCCTTGGGATCGCGCCGGCGCGCCTCGTCGGTGCGGAAGGTCCGCTCGCCGATCTTCGGCAGGTCGGCGGGCGGCACCCCGGGGCCGTCGTCGACGACGGTGAGCGTGAAGCCGGAGTCACCTGTCTCTTCGAGCAGGATCGCCACGTGGCCGCCGGGCTCGCCGTGGGCGACGGCGTTGTGCACGAGGTTGGCCAGGGCCTGCTCGGCCATCGCCGGGTTGCAGCGGGCCCACAGCGCGGCGTCGGGGCGGGCGCCGTGGACCTCGATGCCGCGGGTGCGCCCGAGCGCGGCGAAGCGGCGGGTCACGCGGTCGACGAGGGCGCACAGCTCGACGCGCAGGTCGCCGTGCAGCGGGTCGGCGCCCTCCTGCAGGCGGCACGCGAGGGACAGGTTGTCGATCAGCGAGCCCATGTAGACGACGTCGCCGATGGCCCCGCGCACGAGGTCGGCGTCGGCGTCGGGGCGGGCGACCTCGGTGAGCTGCTCGAGCGCGAGCTGCAGCGAGGCCAGCGGGGTGCGCAGGTCGTGGGCGATGTTGGCGAGGTGCTGCTCGAGCGCGCGGTGGCGGGCCTCCATGCGCGCGGCGTCGGCGGCGATCCGCGCGTGGGCCTGGTCGAGCAGGGCCGACAGCTGGCCGAGGTCGTCGCGCGTCGGGTCGGCGGCCGAGGCGTAGCCGGCGGCCTGCCCGACCTGCTGGGTGGCGCGGCGCAGCTTCTCGACCCGCAGCGCCATCGGTCGCACGGCGAAGAAGCTGGCGAGGCCGACGGCGAGGGCGACGCTGAAGGCGAGCATGCCGAAGATGACGAGCAGCGAGAAGCGGCGGTCGGGCGCGCTGACCTTCCAGCGCATCTGGACGATCGCGCACGGGCCGTGGTCGGCGGCGCGGCGCAGGGCGGCGCCGCCCCACGGGTCGAGGAAGTACATGCGCGACGGCGCGGCCTCGCCGGCCTGCAGCCGCGCCAGCAGGACCGGGTCGAGCGGCGTCGCCTCGGGGCGCGCGGGCGCCAGCGTGTCGCCGTCGTAGACGTTGAACTCGAGCTCGGGGCCGTGGCCGCGGGCGAACCCGGCCGGGTCGCGCTCGCACTGGGCCAGCGTCAGCGCGTCGATCTGCGGCGTCAGGGCGCTGATGCGCTTGATCGCCTGGTCGATGAACAGCGACGTCATGACCACCGCGACCACGGCGACGCTGAGGCCGGCGCAGATCGCCGCGGCCAGGAACACGCGGCCCGACAGCCCGCGGAGGACCCGGGTCATGGCGGCTCCGGGGCGTCGAAGCGGTAGCCGATGCCCCACACGGTGGCGATCCGCCCGCCGGCGAGCCCGAGCTTGCGCCGGATCCGGGCCACGTGCGAGTCGACGGTGCGCTCGCTGCGGTCGCCGCCGGCCGGCAGCGCGGCCTCGGCCAGCTGGCGCCGGGTGATCGCACGAGATGGCCTTTCGACCAGGTACAAAAGGACGTTGAACTCGTGGGCGGTGAGCCCGAGCGGCTCGCCGGCGAGGGTGACGGTGCGGGCGTCGAGGTCGAGGACGGCGTCGTCGAAGGCGAGCCGGCGCGTCGGCGCGGCCGCGTCGGGCAGGCGCAGGCGGGCGCGCACGCGGGCCAGCAGCTCCTCGATCCAGAACGGCTTCGGCAGGTAGTCGACGGCGCCGCCGGCGAAGGCCTGCAGGCGGGCGTCGAGCTCGGTGCGCGCGCTGAGGACGATCACCGGGGTCGACAGCCGGCCGCGCCACAGCTCGAGCACCTCGAAGCCGCCGAGCTCGGGCAGCATGAGGTCGAGGATCACGAGGTCGAACGGGCGCGCCAGCGCCAGCTCGGCGCCGCGGCGGCCGTCGTGCGCGAGCTCGACGTCGAAGCCCGCGCCCTTGAGCCCGCGCACGACGCCGGCGGCGATCGCGGGGTCGTCCTCGACCACGAGGATCGTCGGGGTGCTCCGGTCGCGGGACGACATGCGCGGGCTCTCGTGCGACGGTAGCAGCGCGGGCCCGCGGAAGGATGGAGGAATTGTGGAGCGCGTGCGAAGCTGGCCCGGCATGACGGACGAGGCCCCGGTCCACGCGCGCGCGATCCTCCCCGACGGCTGGCAGCGGCCGCGCGGCTACAGCAACGGCATGGCGGCCCGCGGCGAGCTGCTGGCGATCGCCGGCATGATCGCCTGGGACGCGCGCGAGCAGCTGGTGTCCGACGAGTTCGCGGCGCAGTTCCGCCAGGCGCTGGCCAACGTGGTGGCGGTGGTCGCGGCCGCGGGCGGGCGGCCGGAGCACGTGATCTCGCTGACGGTCTACGTGACCGACAAGCGCGAGTACGTCGCCGAGCTCGCCGCCGTCGGGGCGGCGTACCGCGAGCTGATGGGCCGCCACTACCCGGCGATGGCGCTGGTCGAGGTGGCGGGGCTGCTCGAGCCGCGGGCGAAGGTGGAGATCCAGGGCCTCGCCGTGCTACCAGTTCCGGCGTGACCGACCCCGACCTGCGCGACCTGCCGCTGCCCCGCCCCGAGAGCTTCCTGTACGAGGAGCGCGAGCGCGTCGGGGTCATCACGCTGACCCGACCGGACCGCTTCAACGCGCTGACCTTCCAGGTCTACCGCGAGCTGACCGACCTGTTCACGGTGATCGACCGCCGCGCCCACGCGGAGGGCGGCGCGCGGGCGCTGGTGCTGCAGGGCGCCGGGCGGGCGTTCTGCGGCGGCGGCGACGTCGACGACATCATCACCCGCCTGTTCGAGCGCGACGCCGAGGCGCTGCTCCGCTTCACGCGCATGACGGGGGAGCTGATCCACGCGATGCGCCGCTGCAAGCTGCCGATCGTCGCCAGCGTCAAGCGCGTGGCCGCCGGCGCCGGCGCGGTGATGGCCCTCGCCAGCGACCTGCGGGTGATGGGCAAGGGCTCGTTCTTCGCGTTCCTGTTCCCGCAGGTCGGGCTGTCGGGCGCCGACATGGGCGCGAGCTGGCTGCTGCCGCGGGTGGTCGGGCTCGGCCACGCCAGCGAGATCCTGCTGCTCGGCGACCGCGTGCCGGCCGAGCGCTGCGCGCAGATCGGCCTGGCCACCCAGGTCGTCGACGACGAGCCCGACCGCGAGGCGGTCGACCGCGCCGCGTTCGCCCTCGCCAAGCGCCTGGCCGACGGGCCCCACTTCGCCGCGCGCATGACCAAGACGATGCTGCAGCAGGAGCTCGACATGGACTTCACCGCCGGCATCGAGGCCGAGGCCCAGGCCCAGGCCCTGTGCATGCAGCACCCCGACTTCGCCGAGGCCGACCGCGCGCGCCAGCAGAAGCGCCCGCCCGTGTGGCGCTGAGGACATGTTCGGACGAGCATGCGCTTTTGACCCTGTTCTTGCGGGCATGTCTCGACGGACAGCCCGCGACGACCGACCTGACCCCCGGAGCATGCCCCGATGAACATGTTGCTCACCCCCTACGTGACCGAGCGGGCGCTCGGGTTGCTCGACGGGCCGCGCTGGCGCGGGCTCGAGGACGCGCTGGCCGGCTTCGTCGCCGAGCTGCGGGCGCGGCCGGTCGACGAGGAGGCCGGGGAGGACGCGGCGGCGCGCGCCTACCTCGAGCGGCTGGCCGCGGCCGGGCTGCTGAAGTGGGTGGTGCCGGCGGCGTACGGCGGGGCCGACCTCGGTGCGCCGTCGGCGGCCCCGGCCCTGTCGTCGACGGCGATCTGCCTGATCCGCCAGTGGCTGGCGCGCGAGAGCGGGGCGCTCGACACCGCCTTCGTGATGCAGGGCCTGGGCTCGTTCCCGGTCGCGCTGGCCGGCGGCGCGGCGCTGCGGCGCGAGCTGCTGCCGCGCGTGGCCGCCGGCGCGGCGGTGTGCGCGTTCGCGTTGACGGAGCCGGAGGCCGGCTCGGACGTGAAGAACCTGCGCACCACGGCCACGGCGGTCGACGGCGGGGTCGTCCTCGACGGCACCAAGTGCTTCATCAGCAACGCCGGCCTGGCCGACAGCTACGTGGTGTTCGCGCGCGAGGCCGGCGGCGACAGGCCGCGCTTCTCGGCGTTCTTCGTGGCCGGCGACGCACCTGGCCTTTCGGTCATCCGCACGCGCGTGCTGGCGCCGCACCCGATCGGCACGGTGCGGCTCGAGCGGGTGTTCGTCCCCGCGGCCCACCGCGTCGGCGAGGCCGGGGCCGGGCTCAAGCTGGCGCTCGGCAACCTCGACGTGTTCCGCGTCAGCGTCGGCGCCGCGGCGCTCGGCCTGGCCGACCGCGCGCTCGCGGAGACGGTGGCCCACCTCAAGCGCCGGGTCCAGTTCGGCAAGCCGCTGGCCGAGCAGCAGGGCCTGCAGTTCGCGCTGGCCGACCTGGCGACCGAGCAGCTGGCGGCGCAACTGCTGGTCTACCGCGCGGCCGCGGCCCGCGACGCCGGGCGGGCCACGTCGGACATGGCGGCGATGGCGAAGATGCACGCGACCGAGTCGGCGCAGCGGGCGATCGACCGCGCGGTGCAGAGCTTCGGCGGGCTCGGCGTGACCGTGGGCCAGGTGCCCGAGCGGCTGTACCGGGAGATCCGCGCCCTGCGGATCTACGAGGGCGCGACCGAGGTGCAGAAGCTGGTCATCGCCCGCGCGCTGCTCGACGAGCGCGGCTGAGGCCCCTCGCAAGATCACGACGCGTCCCCGCAGGTGGGGCCGCCGCGCCCGGTGGCAGGCGAGGGACCGCCAGAGGCTCGCCCGGCCGCCGCTGCTCGTGGTTTCAAAACCGCTTGCTCGCCGGAGCGCGCGATCGCTACGCTCCCGGCATGCGGTCCCCCTCGCGGAGCGGCGCGGCGATGTCCGGAGCGCTGGTGCTCCTCGCCTGTTCGTCGCCCGCGGGCGCGCCGACCGGGGCCGAGCTGCACGTCGCGGCGGCCATGTCTTTAAAAGAGGCGTTCGTCGAGCTCGAGGCCGGCTTCGAGGCCGAGCACCCGGGCGTCGACGTCGTCTACAACTTCGCCGGCTCGCAGATCCTCGCGGCGCAGATCGTCGCGGGCGCGCCGGCCGACGTGTTCGCCTCGGCCGACCAGGCGCAGATGCAGCGCGCGGCCGCCTCGAGCCGCATGCAGCCGGCGCGGGTGTTCGCCAGGAACAGGCTGGTGATCGTCACCCCGATCGCCGACGGCACGATCGAGGGGCCCGCCGATCTGGCGCGGCCCGGCCTGCGCCTGGTGCTCGCCGGTGAGGCGGTGCCGGTCGGCGCCTACGCCCGCGAGGCCCTCGGGCGCGCCGGCGTGCGCGACGCGGCGCTCGCCAACGTGGTGTCCAACGAGGAGAACGTGCGCGGGGTGGTCGGCAAGGTCGCGGCCGGCGAGGCCGACGCCGGGGTCGTCTACGCCACCGACGTCACCGACGCGGTCGCCGGCAAGCTGCGCACCGTCGCCTTCGCCGGCGCCGACGACGTCGTCCCGGCCTACGAGATCGCCGCGCTGACCGACAGCCCGCAGCCGGCCCTCGCCGCCGCGTTCGTCGAGCTCGTCAGCGGCCCGGCCGGGGCCGCCGCGCTCGGCGAGCGCGGGTTCCTCCCGCCGTGATTCGACCTGTCCGAAGGCACCTGTCTTGCACGACATGTCCTTGAAGCCCGGTCGCCCGGGCCACGCGCACCTGGCGATCGGCCTGCTCGCCGGGGCCGCGGTGGCGCTGCTGGCCCTGCCGCTGATCGGCCTGCTGGTGCGCGTGGCGCCGGGCGAGCTGTGGCGGCAATTGCAGGCGCCGGCGGTGCGGGACGCGCTGCGGCTGTCGCTGCAGGTGTCGCTGGCGGCCGCCGGGCTGTCGCTGCTGCTCGGGCTGCCGCTGGCGTACGCGCTGGCGCGGCTGCCGTTCCCGGGGCGCGGGCTGGCGCGCGCGCTGGTGACGTTGCCGATGGTGCTGCCGCCGGTGGTCGGCGGGACCGCGCTGCTGGCGGCGTTCGGCCGGCGCGGGCTGCTCGGCGGGTTCCTGGAACATGGCCTCGGGGTCATCTTGCCGTACACCACCGCCGGCGCGGTCGTGGCGGCCACCTTCGTCGCCGCGCCGTTCCTGGTGATCACCGTCGAGGGCGCGCTGCGCGGGCTCGACCCGCGCTTCGAGCAGGCGGCTGCGACGCTGGGGGCCAGCCGCCTGCGGATCGTCGGGACCGTGGTGCTGCCGGCCATCCGCCCGAGCCTGGTCGCCGGGCTGGCGCTGTGCTGGGCCCGTGCGCTCGGCGAGTTCGGGGCGACGATCACGTTCGCCGGCAACCTGCAGGCGCGCACGCAGACGATGCCGCTGGCGGTCTACGAGGCGCTGCACGCCAGCCCCGACGGCGCGGTGGCCCTCAGCCTGCTCCTCCTCGCCGTGTCCCTCGCCCTCCTCGCGGCCCTGCGCGGCCACCTGTTCCGCACATGAAACACCCGGCGCCCGCCACGAAGACATCGACGACGCGCGCGGGCTGCACTTGCGAGCCCGGCGGCGGAGGGCGGCGGCGATGAGCCCGGGGCTCCACGCCGACATCGCGGCGCGCCGCGGCGAGTTCTCGCTCGAGCTGGAGTTCTCGCTGGCGCCCGGGGCCACCGCGGCGGTGCTCGGGCCCAACGGAGCCGGCAAATCGACCCTGGTCGACGCGCTCGCCGGCCTGGTGCCGCTGACCCGCGGCGAGGTCGTGCTCGGCGGCCGCGCGCTCGAGCGCCCGGGCGAGCGGCTGCGCCTGACGCCGCAGGAACGTGGCCTCGGGGTCATGTTCCAAGGATACTGTCTGTTCGGACACATGAGCGCGCGCGACAACGTCGCCTACGGGCTGCGGGCGCGCGGGGTCGGGCGGGCGCGGGCGCGGGCGGAGGCGCAGGCGTGGCTCGAGCGCCTCGGCGTGGCCGAGGTCGGCGAGCTGCGGCCGGCCGCGCTGTCGGGCGGGCAGGCCCAGCGGGTCGCGCTGGCGCGGGCGATGATCACCCGCCCCGCCCTGCTGCTGCTCGACGAGCCGCTGGCCGCGCTCGACGTGTCGGCCCGCGCCCAGGCCCGCCGCCTGCTGGCCGGCTGGCTGGCCGAGGCCGGGGCGATCTCGCTGATCGTCAGCCACGACGTGCGCGACGCGGTGGCCCTCGCCGACGAGCTGCTGGTGGTCGAGGGCGGCCGCCTGACGGCCCGCGGCACCGCGGCCGAGCTGCGCGCGCGGCCGCCGACCGCCTACGTCGCGGCGGTGCTCGCCGAGGACGCGTGAGGCTCCGGCTCTCCGCGCCGTCGCCCGGCAGCACCCGAACGACCCGGCCGCCGACGACTGGATGGTCCAGACGTCCGGACTAGCCTTCAGGACATGCCCTATCGGTCATATCCTTAGATACTTACAGGTCCATGGCCATGACAGAGCCGCTCACTCGCTGCTGAGGCGCCGGACCCACGAGGCCCAGTTGCCGCCATCGTCGTCGATCGGGCCCTCGTTCCAGAGCCCCAGGGCGACGATGAACCCCGGCCCGAAGGCGGCGGCGAAGCCCTGCTCCTGCGTCGCCTCGGCGCTGTTCAAGAAATGGGACGACCACACGGACGCGCCCTGGCCGGTCAAACGGCGGGCGTAGCTGTAGATCACCGGGGAGTCCGGGACCCGGCCGGTGCCGATGACGACGATCGCCTCGTCGGGACCGACGGCGACATCGAGGAACTGCTCGGTCGTCTCTTCGTCGATGAAGCTCCACACCTGCGTGCCGTCGGCGCGGACGCGCCGCAGCACGGCGCCGTACCCGTTGATATCGATGCTGGCGTCGAGGCCGGCCAGCAACAGGTCGCTGGCGCCGCCGATCGCCGCGACGCTGAGCCAAATCCCATCGACCTGCGCGTCGGCGGCGCTCGAGACGACCTCTCCCTGTTCGTCGAGGACGACCACGAGCGGGTGTGTGGGCTCGTCTTCGTCCTGGTGGATGCCGCCGACGGCGACGATCGTCGAGCCGGACACCGCGAGGTCGGTGGCGAAGATGAGCGCGTCACCGTGGTGGGTGTTCCACAGCACCGAGCCGGTGGCCGGGTCGAGGCGACGGACGATCAGGTCCTTATTGCCATCCGGCTGAAGCCCGCTGTTCGCCACGTACAAACCGCCAGAGCCGGCCGCGAGCGCGGGTGAGTCGTCGGCTGCGTGGCCGGGGAAGGGCTCGTGGAACGACCACAGCGTCTCGGCGTCCGGTCCGAAGCCGTGGAGCAGCAGATCCGACGCACCCGGGATGCCCTCGCGCCCCGCGACGAAGATCCGCCCGCCATCGTCGACGACCACGTCGGAGAACCCCGCGTACGTGAAGCCCGGGTCGAGGACGGTCCGCTCCCAGACGAGGCCGCCGTCCGGGTCCAGGACGCGCACCAGCGCCTCGTTGCCCTCGCTGCCGGCGAGGACGATCCGTCCGGACGGATCGACGGCGACGGCGAAGACGTCAGCTCCGTCCTTGCGCGTCCACTCGACGGTGGCGCTCGGCCGACACTCGAGATCGCAGCCGTCGTCGGCGACGTCGTTGCCGTCGTCGCAAGCCTCGTCGCCGTCGACGCTCCCGTCGCCGCACACCGCCGGCCCAGACGCCGTCGTCGACGAGGACCCGGAGTCGTCACTCGCTGTGGCCTGGGGATTCTTGCCGACCTGATAGTCGAGGACGCACCCGGACAGGCAGACGGAGGCGAAGACGACTGCTCGATGCGATATTCCTTGTGAAAGACGAGAAGATGTCATGGCGGGCTCCTTGTTTGTGTTCTTCTCCGGCCCGCGGAGGTTCCGTCACGACGGCTGTCGCGCGAGTTCGCGAGCCGGCGGAGCCGCCGCGTGGGCAGCGGCGAGCAGGGCGGCGGCAGCGCGACGGTCAGACGCTCCTCTCCATACGCCGGCAGGTCGAGCAGACGACCCGGCCGCCCGGGCTCGCGCGCCCGGGACAGTCCATGGCTTCGCTACATGCCCCAGTGGCCATGCCTTTATGGACATGTCCATAAAGGCATGGCCAAGAGGACATGCCTTTTTTAGAAATTGCCCGGCCGCGCTCACGCGTAGCGGGTCGGATCGGGCACGCCGGCCGCGGCGAAGCCGTCGCGGCGCAGGCGGCAGCTGTCGCAGCGGCCGCACGCGCGCGGCAGCTCGGCGACGACGACCGGGTCGTAGCAGGACACGGTGTCGGCGTAGTCGACCCCGGCGGCGCGGCCGGCCTGGATGATCTGGCTCTTGGACCAGTCGATCAGCGGCGCCCGCACGTGCAGCGGCTTGCCCTCGACGCCGGCGCGGGTGGCCTCGGCGGCGAGGCGCTCGAACGCGGCCAGGAACTGCGGGCGGCAGTCGGGGTAGCCGGAGTAGTCGACGGCGTTGACGCCGACCCAGATCTCGGCGGCGCCGAGGACCTCGGCCCAGCCGAGCGCGTAGGCGAGGAACAGGGTGTTGCGCGCCGGCACGTAGGTGCTGGGGATCTCGCCCGCGCCCGTCGGGCTGTCCTTGGGGACAGCTTCACCGCTGGCCCTCAGCAGCGAGGTGCCGGCGGCGACGAGGCGGCCGAGGTGAGCCAGGTCGACGACCTCGTGGGCGCGGGCGCCGAAGCGGGCGGCCTGGCGGGCCGCGCTGGCGAGCTCGACCTCGTGGCGCTGGCCGTAGCGGAAGCTCAGGGCGTGCAGCGCGCGTCCCTCGGCGGCGGCGAGGGCGAGGACGGTGGTCGAGTCGAGGCCACCGCTGAGGAGGACGACGGCACGGACGGGTTCGCTCATGGCGAGGTCATACCGGCGCGAGGCCGCGAGCGCCAGCCGGCGACCGCGGCGAGCGGGCTCACGCTGGCGAGAAGGTCGAGTCGATGCTGTTGACGATCTCGACGCCCATCTGGCCGGCGGCGATGTTGGTCGTCGACGACGAGGTGCGGCGCACGGGGATCTGGTCGTCGAGGTTGAACAGCACCGTGCCCTCGGCGGCGACCTCGAGGGTGATCAGCTGCTTGCCCTGCTCGACCGCGCCGGACGACTCGGACTCGTACTTGACCTCGGCGATCCGCTTGCCCGACGAGCTGTCGATCTTGATCAGCGTGAACTTGCTGGTGGTGTCGACCGGGATCACCAGGCCCTGCAGGTTCTCGTCCTTGCGCTCGGTCGTCTCGACCTGCTTGCCCTCGACCAGCGGGGCCTTCGGCAGCTCGGGCAGGCCGAGCACGCCGGTGGCGAAGCCGGCCACCGCGGCCTCGACGCCCTTCTTCTCCTTGGCGGCGGCGGTCTCGGGCAGCGCCTTGGTGGCCGCCTCGTCGAGCTCGCCGCGCATGTCGGCGACGAAGGCGCCGGTGAACGACTGGACCGCGGCCTTGGGGTCGACCGGGGTCTCCCCCTCCTTCGGCGGCGGCAACATGTCCTTGCCGAGGACGAAGTCGCGGACCTCGGCGACGGCCAGGGCGACCTTGATCTTGTCGCCGGCGTCGCTCACGTCGAGCAGGCCGGAGATGTCGCCCGAGGCCTCGTTGACGCCCTGCGGCGAGGTCGCCTTGAACGAGAACTTCACGTCGGCCTTGAGCTTGTACGCGCCGGCCTTGTAGCGCAGCTCCGTGCCGCCCGCGACCGCCGCGCCGGAGCCCCCGGCGCCGTCAGGACCGGCCGTGTCGGCGCCCTTCTTGCAGGCGAGCGGGGACGAGGCGAGCGCGACGAACAGGGCGAACAGCGCAGAACGGCGGCACAGCAGGGCACGTGAGGTCGACATCGGCGGCAACGCTAACCGCGCGAGCCAGGCCGCGCAACGGTCCCGCAGGCGTACGCCCGTGAAAAAGCTCTGCCTCTCTGCTAAGAAGTCGCCGCCTCATGGTCCTGGCTCTCTTCAAGCGGCTCCTCGGGCGCCGGCCCAAAATGCCGCGCGACCAGATCACCCGCATCCCGCGGGCAGTTCGCAAGGCCACCGAGCCGCAGGTCGCGGCCGTCCAGGCCGCGCTCGACGAGCTCGCCGCGCTGCCGGGGCTCGCCGACATCGCCCTGAACAAGCGCGCCCCCAAGGGCTTCTACGCCGCCGCCGCCCGCTTCGTCGCCGCCTACGACGCCTACGTCGAGGCTGTCTCCAAGCACATGAACCTCGGGACAGCCGCCCGCCCCGGCACGCCCGAGGGGTTCCGCTGCTGTCACGAGCAGCCGGTCGGCGTCAGCGGCGTCGAGGCGCTGCTGATCTACCGCACGATCCGCCCGTGGCGCGACTTCGCCGACGTGGCCAAGCGGCTGGCCGAGCTCGGCGAGGCGCAGTTCAAGGAGATCCAGCAGCGCCACACCGGCAAGGACCCGGAGAAGATCGCCATGACCGACGCCGCGGTCGAGGACGGCCGCCTGGCGTTCGCCCAGCGCGGCGACCTGTGCCCGCTGCTCGACCCGCAGACCCACCGCTGCCGCGTCTGGGACGTGCGCCCCAACGCCTGCCGCATGCACTTCGTCACCACCGACCCCGCCTGGTCCGACCCGCGCGATCCTTCGTTCGCCAGGGTGACGGCCCGCAACATCCGCCTGCCGGTGCGCCAGCAGGTCGCGCTGATGCAGATCGAGAAGCGGATGATGCTCGGCGTGGCGCCGTTCCTCAACGCGGGCCTGCTGCAGATGCTGCACTTCTGCGAGGGCCAGACGATTCCCGAGGTCGGCGAGGCCCCACCGCGCTTCGCCGCCGATGGCCAACCGGCCCCCAAGGCCAATCGCAACAACCCCTCGGCCAAGAAATTCCAGAAAGAGCGCGCCAAGGAACGCAAGCGCGCCGCGAAGAAGTAAGCCCGGCGAACGCGGCGGTGCCGACGACGTCACGCCCGCGAGCCGCGAGCGCGCCGCCGAGACCCACGCGAGCCCGCGGCCCCCGGGCCTGGCGGCGCGTGAACGTGGCCCCAGCTCACGGCGCGGCCGGCGGAGGCTGCGTCCAGCGGTAGCTGACGAAGGCCGTGAGCGTACCGTTGGCGTCGCCGCAGATGAACATCACGCGCTGGCCCTCGGCGTCGCCCGAGAGCGTCACGCGACCGTCCTTCTCCTCGCGCTGCACGGTGGGCACGATCTTCGCCAGCGCGGCCGCCAGCGGATCGGTGCAGTCATCGAGGCTGGCGCCCGCCGGAAACGCGAACAAAATTTGAGCCGTGAAGCGGCCCTGGTCATCGGAGGGCGAGCGACCCTTCTTCGTCACCGTCGCGCCCGGCAACAGCGCCGGCGAAAACCACGCCGGGTCGGGCACCGTCGACGCCGACGCCTTGCTCGAGAACTGCTGGCCCTCGGACGGCGCCGCCGCCGGTGCTGCCCCGGGTGTAGCCGACTTCACAGACTCGGCTGTCGGACTCGCCTTCGACGCCTCGGGCGAGGGGCCACAAGCGACCGGCGCGAGGGTCAGGACGAACAGGGCACTCGGGACAGACCGAAGGGACGCGAGCATGCGCGAAAGTGTAGCGGAATCTGTTACAAGGGAGCCGGTATGAGCGGGCCGTCGGTCACTGCCACCACGATGTCGTCTTCGCCGTACGAGCAGGCGCAGCCGCTGCGCAACGGCGTCGTCATCGCGTACAGCCACCGCGAGCGCGATCTGCTGGGCGAGCTGCAGGTCCACCTCAAGCCGCTGCAGAAGGCCTGGATGCTCGACCTGTGGGACGACCTGCGGGTCGCAGGCGCCGGCCCGGAGTTCCGCCGCGCCCTCGCCGGCGCGCGCGTGACGGTGCTGCTGATCTCCCCCGGCTTCCTGTCCTCCCCGTTCATCACCGAGCACCGCCTGCCCGCCCTGCTGGCCGGTCAGACCCACCCGCGCGCGGCCGTCCAGTGCCTCTACATGCGCCCGGCGATGGACGCGTTCGCCGAGTTCCAGTTCGTCGAGCCCACCACCCGCGCGACCAAGAGCGTGCGGATCTCGAGCTTCTACGGCCTCAACGATCCGATGAAGCCGCTCGCCGCGTTCGACCGCCGCGGCCGCGCCGAGGTCCTGGCCGCCGCCGCCGACGAGATCATCCGCGCCGCCCACCGCGCTCCGGTCACCCTCGGCTCCTGACCTGTCCCCACGGACAGGGCCGGTGCGACCGCGGCGACGCACCTGCGGTCCGTCGCTACCGGCGCCCAGGTCCGCCCGCGCGCCGGTGTCAGCGTTCGGCGCGGCTTGTGTCGCCCGCAGGCGGCGATCTATCCTCGCCTCGCCGCGTCTGCCCGCGCGGAACCGCGCTTTTCGCATGCTGAACTCGCTGGCGACCTCGTCCTCGCGCGCCCGCTGGAGCGGGCTGGTCGTCGCCGCGGCGCTGGCCGGTCCGCCGCGGGCGGCGGTCGCGAACGAGCCGCCGCCGATCCCCGAGGCGGCCCAGCGCGCGTACGACCGCGGCCTGGCCGAGCGCGACGCCGGACAGTTCCCCGCGGCCGCCCGCGAGTTCGCGGCCGCCTACTCCCAGATCCCCGAATCCGAGCGCGAGCTGCGGGCGGCGATCCTCTTCGACCTCGTCGACGCCCACCGCGGCGCCTTCACGGCCGGCGGCGAGCGCCGCGGCAACGAGCACCCGGCCGCGCACCTGTGCGCCGCCGATCGGGCCCTCGCCGACTTCATCGAGACCGAGCAGGAGCGGAAGCGCGGCCGCAAGTCGCCCGACATGGTCAAGGCGACCGGGCTGCGCGAGGAGGTCCGGAAGGACTTCGTGGTCGCCAAGTCCCGCGAGAGCGACCTCGACTGCGCCGCGCTCGAGCTGCCGCGCGTGCACGACAAGGCGGGGCCGCCGACGCCGCCCCCGAGCGACGCGCCGAAGCCGGTCCAGGCGACGCCGAAGAAGCTGCTGATCGCCGGCGGCGTGACGACCGGGGTCGGCGTGGCGCTGCTCGGCCTGATGATCGGCGGCCTGGTCCGCGGCCAGCGCACCGAGGACGAGGCCGCGGCGCTGGTGCAGGCGATGCCCGAGCTCGCGGCCGACGATCCCCGGTTCGCCGCGTTCGAACGCCGCGGCAACGGCGACAACGCCATGGCCATCGTCGGCGGCGTGTTCGGCTCGCTGGCGCTCGGCGCCGGCGTGGCGCTGCTGGTCGTCGGCGTGCGCGCCCACAAGTCGGCCGGTCGCCCGCCCGCGGCGGCCGAGCCGGCGCTCGCGGTGTGGCCGGTCGCCACCCCGGCGGGCGGCGGCGCGGCGGTGCGCTGGCGGTTCTGAGGCCGCGCCGGTCTCTGTCCCTCGAGACAGACGAGGGGGGCCGCGCCCGGCCACCCGCGGAGATCGCGGCGCGGCGACTTCCGCTATGCTGGGGCCGCCGATGCCCTTGCGTCCATCTGGCTCGCGCAGGTCCGTCAGCGGCCGAACGCACGGGATGTGGCCCGAGGCGCCCGACCCGCTGCTCGGCCACACGCTGGCCGACCGCTACCGGCTCGAGAAGGTGATCGGCCACGGCGGCATGGGCACGGTCTACCGCGCCGAGCACGTCGTGATCCGCAAGCCGGTCGCGGTCAAGGTGCTCGACGCGGCCCATAGCGAGCGCCGCGTCGAGGTCCAGCGCTTCCTCAACGAGGCCCGCGCGGCCTCGAAGATCCGCCACGAGCACGTGGTCGACATCACCGACTTCGGCTCGACCGACGACGGCCTGGTGTTCCTGGTGATGGAGTACCTCGAAGGCGAGGACCTGGCGGCCACCAGCGACCGCGAGGGCTCGCTGCCGTGGCGGCGCGCGGCGGCGATCGTGCTGCAGATCGCGGCGGCGCTGGAGGCCGCGCACGCGCAGGGGATCATCCATCGCGACATGAAGCCGGAGAACTGCTTCCGGATCCGCCGCGGCAACGACCCCGACTTCATCAAGGTGCTGGACTTCGGGATCGCCAAGGTGCTCGAGGACAGCGAGGTCGAGCGCCCCTCGAGCGCGGGCAGCGGCCTGCTCGGCACGCCCGAGTACCTCGCGCCCGAGCTGATCCGCGGGCTCAAGCCCGACGCGCGCGTCGACATCTACGCCGTCGGCGTGATGCTCTACGACCTTTTGGTCGGCAAGCTGCCGTTCGCCGGCGAGAGCTTCATGTCGACGCTGACGGCCCACCTGATGGAGCTGCCGACGCCGCCGTCGCAGGCGCGCCCCGCCGCGGAGATCCCCGCGGCCCTCGACGCCGTGGTGCTGCGCGCGCTGGCCAAGGACCGCGACCTCCGCTACGACACGATCGGCGAGTTCGCGGCGGCCCTGCGCGCCGCGATCGCCGAGGCCGACGTGGTGGTCGCGCCGCCGCCGACGCCGCCGCCGCTGCCGCCCCCCCTGCCCGAGCCGCCGCGGACGTCGCCGCGATGGATCGCGGCCGGCGTGGTGGCGCTGCTGGTGCTGTTCTCGGCTGTCCTCTGGACCATGGCCAAAAGGTTTTATACCACGGGACAGGTGGCTCCCGCCCCGGCCGCGGCCACGGTGGTCGCGCCGATCGCCGCGGCGGCGCCGGTGCTCGCCGCGCCGGTCGCGGCGACGAAGGTCGAGGCGCCGGTCGAGGTCGCGAAGGTCGAGGTCGCGAAGGCCGAGGCTCCGCCCGTCGCCGCGCCGCCCGTCGCCGCGCCGCCGGTCGAGCCTCCGCCGGTCGAGCCTCCGACCGACGAGGCCCCCGCGGACGAGGCCCCCGAGCCCGCGACGGTGCGCGGGCCCGCGACGCCGAAGGGCCCGCGCAACGGGCCGGCGCCGCTGACGGCCGACGAGTTCGCGGCGGGGATGGCCAAGCTCGGGGCGCGGGTCAAGCTCGAGTGTTCGCGCTACGCGCTGCGCAAGATGGCGGTCACGGTGCAGGTGGTGGTCGGGGCCGATGGTTCGGTCAAGAGCGCCGAGCCGACCGGGTCGCAAGCCGGCAGCACGCTCGGCAATTGCGTGGCGCGGGTGGCCAAGACGGCCCTGCTGCGGCCGTCGCGGGCCAAGTCGTCGCACCGTCACACCTTCACGATGTGAGGCGTGGCCGCGTGGGCGCGCGGGTGTACCGGCACACCTCCACGATGGGAGGCGTGGTAGCGTCGCCCGCGATGAAGCGACTCACGGGCAAGCGGGCGCTGGTCACCGGAGCGACCAGCGGGATCGGGCGGGCGATCGCGTCGCGGTTCGCCGAGGAGGGTGCCAGCCTGGCGATCACGGGGCGACGCCTCGAGCGGCTGAAGGAGACGGCCGAGCGCGCGCGCGCGGCCGGAGTCGAGGTGGTGGCGATCGCGGCCGACCACACCCGCGGCGAGGACAACGAGCGCGTCGTCGAGGAGGCGCTGCAGGGCCTCGGCGGGCTCGACATCCTCGTCAACGCGGCCGGGGTGCTCGGCAACGACTCGATCCTCGACAGCCCCAAGCCCGACGAGTGGCGGCGCATCATGGACGCCAACCTCGAGTCGGTCTACGACCTGACCCGAAGGGCAGCCCCCTCGATCGTCCAGGGCCGCGGCGGCTCGATCGTCAACCTGTCGAGCATCGCCGGCCTGCGCCCCTACCCGACGATCCTCTCGTACTGCGTCAGCAAGGCCGCGCTCGACATGCTGACCCAGTGCCTCGCGCTCGAGCTGGCGCCCCGCGGCGTGCGCGTCAACGCGATCTGCCCGGGCGTGGTCGTCAGCGAGCTGCACATCACCAGCGGGGCGGTCACCGACTACGCGGCGTTCCTCGAGCGCGCCAAGTCGACGCACCCGCTCGGCCGCCCCGGTCAACCGGAGGAGATCGCGGCCCTCGCGGCGTTCCTCGTCAGCGACGAGGCCGGCTGGATCACCGGCGGCCTGCACGCGATCGACGGCGGGCGCACGCTGACCTCGTTCCGCTGAGTCGCCCCTGCCCAGTCACGGGCTGACGCCGTCAGCCGCGGATCAGCGCCTTGAGGTCGTCGAGCTTGACGCCGACGGAGATCGCCCAGCCGCGGATCTTCTTGCGCGTCACCTTCGACAGGCCCGAGCTGCGCAGGAGCTCGGGGTGGAGCCGCTGCATGCGGGTGTCTCGCTGCAGCCAGGCCAGCCACACGGTCGGCGGCGACCAGCTCGCCAGCAGCTCCTTGATGAACTTCAGCTCGTCGGCGGCGAGCTCGTCCTCGAGCAGGGCGGTCGTCGTGATGAGGTGCGCGTCGGGGTCGGAGGCGGAGCGGCCCACGAGCACGTGGGCGTCGGACGCGAAGCGGTGCAGCTCGCCGCTGCGGAGGAGGGCGCGGAACGTCCGCTGCTCCGGCCAGCGGTCGCCCTTCTTGCCGGTCAGCGGCTGGATCCACGAGTCGATCTCGGCCTGGTCGATGCGCACGCGGCGATCGTACGCCCCGGCTCGCCCGGGCGGAATGCTACGGCGGGCTGATGCCGAGCCTGGATCCCACGGCGGGATCGGCGACCGGGTAGACCTCCTCGCGCGGGGTCAGCAGCGCGGCGCGGTCGCCCTCGAGCCACACCTGGCGCTGCTCGGCGACGAACGGGGAGATGTCCTCGATGCCGACGATCCACTCGCTCGCGTAGGCGGCGATCGCCGCTCCGCGCAGGCCGAGCTGGATCGCCCGGCGCTCCTGCTTGTCGCCCGCGGGGCCGTGGTCGGGGTCCCACTGCAGTCGCACGTCGGAGCGCTTGCCGAGCTGCTCCCACGCCTTGCGCTCGCCGTAGACCTCCGGGACATGCGTCGAGTGGATCGCCGCGGCGAGGATCGCGTCGAAGGCCGGCCGGCGGATCCGTACCGCCAGCGTCACCTCCTGGCCCTCCTTCGTGCCCCAGCCCGAGCGGTACATCATCCACAGGAAGTTGGGCTTGATCCAGCTCATCCGCTCGAGGCTGAAGGGGCCGCCGAAGCGCTGGTGGGCCGCCGCCCAGTGACCGATCGCCGGGCGGTAGGCCTGGTAGACCACGACCGAGTCGGCGTCGAACTGGGCCAGGATGTGCCGGCCGGCCCGCGGCCAGCGCTGCTTCTGGGTGGAGTATGGCTCGATGAGCAGGTTCATGAGGACATGTCTAACTGGGCATGTCGTCAGGGACATGTCCCGAGAAGTGACTGAACTCCATGTGCACGGTCGCGCCGATCGCCACCATGCGGGCGGTCAGGCCGGGGTCGGCCTCGGCGACGATGCCCATGTTGGCCACGCCCGGGCGGGCGTGCGGGCGCAGGCCGGCGAGCAGGGGGGCGGCGTAGTCGGGGTCGGCGAGGCGGAACGGGAACGCGCCGGGGAAGTCGGGGTTGAACGAGGCGAAGCCGAGGCCGAGCGCGGCGGGGTCGGCGGGGTCGGCGAGGCGGACCAGCACGCGGCCGGCCGCGCGCCCCGCCGCGAGCTGTCCTCTGGGCAAGGTGAACGCGGCCTCGATCGCCGCGTCCTCGTCCGGGTCGATCGTGCGCGTCTGCAGCCCGCGCGCCGGCAGCCTGAGGGCCTCGGTCTGCGGCCACAGGAACCGCAGCGCGGTCGAGCGGTAGGCCTCGCGCAGGCCGAGGCGCTCGTAGAGGCGGACCGCGGGCAGGTTGCCGGGCTTGACGTTGAGGCACCAGGTGGCGCAGCCGGCCGCGCGCAGCTCGGCGGCGGCCGCTCGCAGCATGGCGAGGCCGAGGCCGCGCCCGCGCTGCTCGGGGACGACGACGACGTGGCGGATGTAGCCGACGCCGGCCAGGCGCTCGAAGTAGAGGTAGCCGGCGGTGGCGCCGTCCTGTTCGAAGAGCCAGGTGTGCGGGGCGATCTCCGCGGCCCAGTGCGAGCGCAGCGGGACCGGGTCGCCGGTGTCGAGCTCGGGGAACAGGCGGGCGAAGGTCGCGTAGTCGTCGTCCGCCGCGGGACGGTGCGCGAGGGCCATCGCTCGATGGTACTCGGGCGCGCGACGCCGGTTCAAGCGCACGCGGCGACCTCCCGCGCTCCGCGAGCGCGCGCGACGTCGAGGTCACGCGGTCGCGGGTCCACCGCGCGCTCGCGTCGGACCCGGGGCGGTTGAAATCCGCGGCGCGCGGCACTACGGTCGCCCGTCGTGTCGGCGCGCGCTCTCCTGCTGGCGATCGGGCTGGCCGCGGGCGCGGCCGGCGAGGCGCGGGCGGCCCCGGCGTGGCGGCTCGCGGGCCACGAGACGCCGAGCTCGCTGGCGCCCGGCCAGGGCGCGACGGTCCGCGTCGAGCTCGTCAACCTGAGCCGAGAGACATGGTCCGAGGGACAGAAGGACCGGCTGTCGTACCACTGGGAGGACGCGGGCGGCGCCGTGGTCGAGCGCGACGGGGCGCGCACGCGGCTGCCGTTCCCGGTCGGGCCGGGCGAGCGGGTCGCGGTGGCGGCGACGCTGGCGGCCCCGGCCGCGGCCGGGCGCTACGTGCTGCGCTGGGCGCTCGTGCGCGAGAACCGGTTCTGGTACGACGCGCCGGTCGGGGGCGGCGACGCGATCGAGGTCGACGTCGGGCCGGCGCCGGGCACCTGGTCGATCGAGCAGGTCGAGGTCCCGCGCGAGGTCGCCGCGGGGGCGCGGGCGGAGGCGCGGGTGCGGCTGTGCAACACCGGCGCGAACACGTGGGCCGCGGCGCACGGCGACGCGCTCAGCTACCACTGGCTCAGCGGCGAGGGCGAGCGGCTCGAGGGCGTGCGCACCCCGTTGCCGGCGGCGGTCGAGCCGGGCGGCTGCGTGGTGCTGCCCGCCGAGCTGCGCGCGCCGGCGCGGCCGGGGCCGTACACGCTGCAGTGGCAGCCGGTCCGCGAGGGCCGGGCCTGGTACGGGCCCGGGGCCGGCGAGGCCGCGGCGGCCGTGGCGGTCGGCCCCCCGCGCGACGCGTTCGCGGCCCTGGCGCTGAGCCTGCCGCCGCTGCAGGCCGGGCTGCCCGCCGAGGCCCTGCTGACGCTCGAGCACCGCGGCGAACAGGCCTGGCTTCCCGGACAGGGTCTCAAGGTCAGCTACTTGTGGACAGGTCCCGACGGACATGTCCAGGAGGGCATCCGCACCGAGCTGCCGGGCGAGGTCGAGCCCGGCGAGGTCGTCGAGCTCGCGTTCAAGGTCCGGCCGCCCGACGCGCCGGGGACCTGGCTGCTGGCGCCGCGGCTGGTCCGCGAGGGCGAGGCGTGGATCGCCCCCGAGCACGAGCTCGCCGCGGCGGCGACGGTCGGACCGCCGGCGCTCGCGTGGGAGCTGGTGGCCGCCGACTGGCCGACCCGCCTCGCCGCCGCCGACAGCGACGAGTTCACCGTCACCGTGCGCAACACCGGCGCCGAGACGTGGTCGCCGGCCGCGGGCGACCGCCTGTCGTACCGCTGGCGCACCGACGACGGCGCGCCGCTGCAGCACGAGGGCATGCGCACCGAGCTGCCCCACCCGGTCGCGCCCGGCGAGACGGCGACCGTGTCCGTGCGCGTGGCCGGCCCGCCGCGCGCCGGCAGCTACGCGCTCGCGCTGGCGATGGTGCGCGAGCAGGTGCGGTGGTTCCCGCCGCCGACCGGCGGTCCTTCGGAACATGTCGTCGAGGTCATGTTGCGCTCGACCCGCTGGCAGCTGGCGCTGATCGCCGCGACCCTGGCGGCCGTGGTCGCGGCGCGGCGCCGCCGGCCGGGCCCCGGCTCGTGGCGGTGGGCCGCGCTCGACCTGGTCCCCGCGCTGTGGCTGTGGGCGGCCGGGGCGGTGCTCACGTTCACGTTCGCCGAGCTGGCGGCGATCGAGCTGTGGCAGGGCGGCCGCGCGGCGGCGTTCAGCGCGGCGGCGGTCCCGGCCCTGCTCGTGCTGCTGGTGCCGGCGCGGGCGCGGCCGTGGCTGGCGTTCGTCCTGTCCCTCGGGACAGCCGTGCTGCTGCTCGCCGATCTGCTGTACATGCACGTGCTCGGGGCGATCGTCCCGGTGCAGGCGCTGGTCGGCGCGCACCAGGTCGGCGACATCGGCGCCAGCGTCAAGGCGCTGCTGCGGCCCGAGTACGCCTGGCTGGCCGCGGCGCCGATCTCCGGGCTGGCGCTCGCGGGCGCGTGGCCGCGGGCGCGCGAGCGGGCCGGCGAGACGGCCCGCCGCCGGGCGACGCTCGCGGGCCTGGCGACGCTCGTCGCGGCCAGCCTGCCGATCGCGGTGATCCTCGGCGGGGCGATGCGCAGCGGGCTCGGGGCGCGCGTGTTCTCCGAGCAGCACAACGCCGGCCGCTTCGGCGTGCTCGGGGCCCACCTGTTCGACGTGGTCCGCACGCTCGGGGGGGCGTTCGGCCGCGGCTCGCTGACCCCGGAGGAGCGGGCCGAGATCGCGGCGTTCTTCGCCGAGCGCGCCGGGGCGAGGCCGCCGGATTTCGCGGCGGCGCGCGGGGCCAACCTGCTGGTGATCCAGGCCGAGGCGCTGCAGGGCTGGACGATCGGCGCCAGCGTCGCCGGGCAGGAGATCACGCCGTTCCTCAACCGCCTGCGCCGGCGCGCCCTCTATTTCCGCGCGATCGTCGACATCACCGCCCAGGGCATGACCTCGGATGCGGAGTACGCGATCCTCAATTCACAGTACCCGCTGGGCCAGGGCGCGGTCGCGTTCCTGCGCGCCGGCAACCAGTTCGAGACGATCGCCCACGCGCTGAAGGCGGCCGGCTACTCGACCCTGTCGGCCCACCCGTTCAAGCGCGGGTTCTGGAACCGGGCCACCCTGCACCCGCGCTACGGCTTCGAGCGCTCGCTGTTCGACCGCGAGCTCGGCCCCGGGCCCGTGATCGGCTGGGGCCTGGCCGACGAGGCGTTCTTCGCCCGCATGCTGCCGGAGCTGGCCGGGGCCCCGAAGCCGTTCTTCGCCTTCCTCGTCACGCTCAGCCTCCACCACCCCTACGACGAGTTCCCGCCGGGGCTGCGCCGGCTGCAGCTCGGCGCGCTCGAGGGCACGAGCCTCGGCAACTACCTCCACGGGATCCACCACCTCGACGCGGCCCTGGCCGAGCTGTTCGCCGGGCTGGAGGCGACTGGCCTGGCGGACAGCACGGCGGTGGCGATCTACGGCGACCACGACGCCCGCCTCGGGGTCACGCCGGAGATCGCCGCGCTCGCCGGCGAGCCGGCCGGGTCGCCGTCGCTGCCGCTCCGGCTCGAGCGCGTGCCGGGCTTCCTCGTCTTGCCCGGAGGACAGGCGGGCGAGGTCGACGCCGTCGGCAGCCACGTCGATTTGGCCCCGACCTGGCTGCACTACCTCGGCGTCCCCGCCCCACCCGCCTTCGTCGGCCGGCCTCTGGTCCCGGGTCGGGCGGGCCCGGGGGTGGCGGCCCTCCCCGACGGCTCGGCGGTGGGCGACGACCGCCTGTTCGCGGTCGCCGGGCGGGATATCCCGCCCGGAGGGGCCTGTTTCGCGGCCGAGGGGGCCCGGATCGAGCGCGAGGCCTGCACCCCGGAGGTCCAGCGGGCCCGGCGCGCGCTGGCAGTGTCGCGAGCGATCGCCGACCATGACCTCGCTCGAGCGCTCCCTTCGGGGCCAGACCCAGGTCCGTGATAGCCTGAGCCGACGCGCCGTGAGCTTCGACCTCGCCATCGATGCCGAGCCGGAGGAGGCCGCAGGACCCGAGGGCGACTTCCCCCCGGGCACGGTCCTGGTCGAGCGCTACAAGGTGATCCAGGTCCTCGGCCGCGGCGGCATGGGCTCGGTGTACCTCGCCGAGCACATCGAGGTCGGCCGCAAGGTCGCCATCAAGGTGCTGCTGTCGCAGTGGAGCAAGACCGACTCGATCGTCCGTCGGTTCCGCGCCGAGGCCCGCACCGCGAGTGCGATCGGCCACCCGAACATCGTTCAAGTGTTCGACGCCGGCATGCTGCCCGACCGCCGCCTGTTCCTGGTGATGGAGCACCTGGCCGGCCGCGACCTCGAGGCCGAGCTCATCGAGCACGTCGCGCTCGAGCCGCGCCGCTCGTGCGTGATCATGCGGCAGATCGCCCTGGCCCTCGGGGCAGGTCACCGCGCCGGCGTGGTCCACCGCGACCTCAAGCCGAGCAACATCATGCTCGTGCCCCAGTCCGACGGCGAGGCCGTCAAGGTGCTCGACTTCGGCATCGCCGCCAACGGCGGACTCATCGTCAGCGGCGCCGAGCGGATCACCAGCCCGGGCTCGCTGATGGGCACGCCCGAGTACATGGCCCCCGAGCAGGCCACCAACATGCCCGCGCGCCCGACCTTCGATGTCTACGCGATGGGCGTGATGCTGTTCGAGATGCTGTCCGGCGACATCCCGTTCTCGGCCAGCAACGCGTTCGAGCTGCTGGCCTTCAAGCTCAACCGGCCGGCCCCGTCGATCGAGACCCGCCGCCCCGGCCTCCCCCCCTCGCTGGTCAAGCTGATCGCCGACTGCCTGGCCACCGACGCCGCCGAGCGCCCCAGCGACGGCGACACCGTCGCCGCCCGCCTCGACCAGGTCCTGCAGGAGATGCGGCGGTCGAGCACGTCGCACGGACTCGGCCCGATCGACCCCGACGAGCCCGAGCCCGCCGACACCCTCGGCGCCGCCACGGCCTTCGCCGCCGCCGAGCCCTCGCTGCCGCCCTTCAAGTCCAGCCCGGGCGCCACGCTCCCGCCGGTGCACCGGCCCGCGCCGCGCAAGTTGGCGGTGCCGCTGCTGCTCGGGCTGCTCGCCGTCGCCGGGCTGATGCTCACGTTCTCGCTGCTGCGCTCGCCGCCGCCCGAATCACCGCCCGAACTCGCCGCCGTGGTCCCGCCCGCGCCGGCGCCGGTCGAGCCGCCACCTGTCCCGAAGGACACGTCGCCGCCGCCGACGCCCCCGCCCGTCGAGCCCGCGCCGCTCGAGCCCGCGCCGCTCGAGCCCGCGCCCACTCCGCCGGAGAGCGCGCGTCCGACCCCGAAGGCGAGTACGCGCGACGCCCACCTGACCCAGCGCTGCCAGCGGGTCCGCACGTCGGCGGAGACCGCCCGCCGATCCCAGCGCTGGGCGATCTTGCGAGACTATAGCCGTCAGCGCGAGTGCTGGGCCTCGGCCGCCGAGGCCCGCAAGCTCGAGACCAAGGCGCTGATGGAGCTGGGTGACTTCACGGGATGCATGTCCGTAGGGAAAGGTCTCAAAGACCAGGAGGCTCAAGGTTGGCTCAAGCTGTGCCAAAAGCGCGTCGGGGGCTGAGCCTCGCCGCAGCCGTGTCCCTCGCCGCGGCCCCGCTCGGCCCTGCCCGCGCAGCCGCGCCCGCGAACCCACCCACGCCCGCGAACGGGCCGGCCGACAAGGCCGCGCCCGCGGACGCGAACACCCCGGCGAAGCCCGCCGCGACCGCGAGCCCGGCGGCCCGCCCCGAGCTCGCGCCCCCCGGCGAGACGATCGCCCGCGCGAGCCTGGCGATCGACACCAACGCGGCCGGACCCGCCGGCCCGATCATCCACGAGCGCCTCGACGAGGTCGGCAACCGCCAGCTGCGCCGCTTCGAGGTGCTGCCCGGCCGCGGCCCGAAAGACCCGTGGATCCGCCTCACCGTGCGCGCCCTGCCCGGCGAGGAGCCCGGCTACATGATCGACTCGGGCCTCTACGTCGGCGAGGAGGCGGTCGGCGACAGCCTGCACCAGACCGAGTGCCGCCTGTGCACCGAGGGCGAGGCGGTCGAGCGCGGGACGGCGGAGATCGAGCGGCTGGTCCCGTTCGTCCGCGACTTCGCCCAGGCCCAGCGCGAGGCCCAGCTCAAGGCCGCCGCGCCGCCGCCCGAGCCGCCCAAGCCGGAGCCCCCGCCGCCCCCGCGCGGCCTCGGCCCGCGCGGCAAGGCCGGCGTCGCCCTGCTCGTCGTCGGCGGCGTCGGCGCGATCACCGGCCTCGGCCTGGCGATCAAGGAGCCGAAGCCCGACCCCGACATGCCGCTCTACGAGATCTCCACCCGACCCGCCGGCTTCGCCGTGCTCGGCATCGGCGCCGCCGCGGTGATCACCGGCGCGGTCCTGCTCGCCCTCGACCGCAAGGCCACCCAGCGCCGCGTGTCCTGGCTGCCCAGCGTCGGCCGCGGGGCCGCCGGCCTGACCCTGGCCGGCTCGTTCTGAAAATTGCTCTTAAAACAGGTTGTTCGGAACATGTCCTGGAGAACATACGCCGCGCTCGCCCTCCTCGCCGCCGGTTGCTCGGTCCCCAACACGAGCCACTGCGGCAACCAGTCCGGCGACCTGACCTGCGCCGAGCGCGACGCGAGCCGGCCGTACTGCAGCCTGTGCGAGGCGAGCAACGACGGCTGCGTGGCCGAGCCGGTGACCGTCGAGGCGTGCCGCCGCGACTCGGACAGCGGCCCGCCGCTGACGACCAACGATCCGTCGACCACGACGACCGCCGCGATCCCGACCACCGGGATCCCCACCACCGATTCGACCACCACGACCAGCACGAGCACGTCGACCTCGACCAGCACGAGCACGTCCACCTCGACCGGCACGAGCGCGGACACCAGCACGAGCACGACGACCGGCACGACCGGGGAGACGACCACCGACGACACGACCACCGCCGGCACCACCGACACGACCACCGAGACCGGCAGCACGACGATGACCGAGCTGTGCGGCAACGGCGTCGTCGAGGACCAGGAGGCCTGCGACGGGGCCGACCTCGACGGCAAGAAGTGCACCGACCTCGGCGCCTACGGCGGCGGGATCTTGAAGTGCGCCGCCAACTGCACCTTCGACGTCACCGGCTGCTGCAAGCCCAACGGCGCCAGCTGCGGCAACGGCTCCGAGTGCTGCTCCGGCAACTGCCCGCTCCTCGTGTTCAAGTGCGGGGCGTGACGGGCAGCGAAAAGGACATGCCCTGAAGGGCATGTCCTTGAAGCCACCTGCGGGCCGCCGTACTAGAACTCGCGCACGCCGGGGATCACGTCCTCGGCCGGCTTCGGCTTGCTGTTGTCGTCGTCCTTCTTCGACTCGAACTGGTTGTGGTCCTCGGGGAAGTGACCGGACCAGTAGAGCAGGCGGCCGCACGACTCGCAGGCGGGGATCTCCCGGCCCTTGAGCAGGCGCGTGTACATGATGTGGGGGATGACCATCTTGCAGGCGGTGCAGCGCTCGCGGTGGGCGGCGACGAAGGCGAGGCCGCCCAGGCGCTTGCGGATGCGCTCGTAGGAGGCCAGCGTCTCGCGGTCGATGTCCTTGACCAGGCGGGCGCGGACCTTCTTGGCCTTGTCGATCGACTCGTTGAGGCGGCCCTGTTCCTCGCCGAGCTTGGCCTTCTCGGCCTCGGCGGTCTGGCGCAGCGCCTGCAGCTGCGCGTCCATCTTGGCGATCTGCGCCTCGGTGCGGTTGACCGCCTCCTGCAGCTTGCCGATTTCGCCGGTGCGGGTCTGGACCATGCGGCGGGTGGTCTCGAGCTCGCGCTGCTGCGCGTTGAGCTCGCGGGCGGTCTTGATCGCGCCGAGCTTGGCCTTGCTGCTGCGGATCAGGTCCTCTTCGTCGTGGAGCTGCATCTCCTGCCGCTGCTGGAACGAGCGCGTGTCGTCGAGCTTGTTGCGCTCCGTCGCAAGCATTTGCTCGAGCTTGTGTAGGTCGGAGTCGAGGGTGACGATCCGGCTGGGGATCTCCCTCAAGCGCCGCTCCATCAGCGTGAGGCGACGGTCCTGTCGCTGGAGCGTTCGAAGGGCGGGGATTTGCGGGTGGATATCTGTCATGGGACGCCTGTGGGTGGGCCCACCTGGGCTTGAACCAGGGACCAACCGGTTATGAGCCGGCCGCTCTGACCGACTGAGCTATGGGCCCGTGCGACGCTGGGGGATCGTCCTCCCCAGAGTAGGTAACGGAGGGCATGGACGTCAAACTCAGCGGCATCGCGCGTTCACCGCAGGCGCGCCTTCCGCTGCCTGCGACGACCGCCCCGGGGGCCCGCGTTGGGGCTGCTCGCTGCATCGTGCTAGTGTGCGCGACCCGTGGCCACAGATGCCAGCGAACTCAGCAAAGGCGGCCTCTCGCTCGGCTTTGCCAAGCTCTTCTTCCTGATCGCCGGCTACGCCGTCTCGATCGCCCTGACCCGACTCGTCCCCCCGGGCACGTTCGGCGATTACACGGTCGTCAGCCAGATCATTGCCATCCCGAACATGGTGCTGATCCAGACGCTGCTGTTCGCGGTCAGTCGTCCGATGTCGGCCGAGTTCGACGCCGGCCTGCCCTCCTACGACGGGCTGCGCCGGCGGGGCTTCCGCCTCGCGGCCGGGCTCGGCGGCCTCGTCGCCGTCGTCTTCATCCTCGGCGCCGACCTCCTCGCCGAGTACGCGCTCAAAGATCCGGCGCTGGCCGGCGCGCTGCGCATGGTCGGCATCATCCCGCTGATCTACGCCGCCTACGCGGTCAACGTCGGCACCCTCAACGCGATCCGCAAGTTCCAGTTCCAGGCCGGCCTCGACATCTTCATGGCGATGACGAAGACGACGCTGATCGTCGGCGCCGCGGCCATGGGCTTCGGTCTGGCCGAGATCCTCGGCGGCTTCACGTTCGCGTCGCTGCTGGCGTTCGCCCTGTCGATCCTGTTCGTCGCCCGCTGCCGCCCGCGCACCGCCGGCGGCGGCGCCGGCCCGCTGCCGGCGATGGCCGAGTTCACCGGCCTCCTGCTGGTGTTCACCGCCGGCGTGAACCTGCTGCAGGCGCTCGACCTGGTGCTGCTCAAGCAGTTCACCACCACCGCGGCGCAGAAGGACGCGCTCGGCTTCTACTCGAGCGCCAACCTGGTCGCGCGCGTGCCCTACAGCATGATGAACGCGGTCAGCCTGGTGATGTTCCCGCTGATCGCCAGCCTGCAGGCCCAGAGCGACCGGGCGCAGATCGAGCGCTACGTCACCGCGACGGCCAAGGTCAGCCTGTTCCTGCTGTGCTTCATGAGCAGCGTCGGCGCCGGCGCGGCGCCCGAGGTCCAGCGGCTGCTGTTCCCCGCCGCCTACGGCGAGGCCGCCGGCGAGCTGCGCCTCCTGGTGTGGGGCATGTCGGGCTACTCGCTCACGGTCACCGCCGCGTGGATCTTCAACAGCAGCCGCCGCTCGCAGCTGGCGCTGCTGCTGATCGCCGTGCCGCTGGTGGTCGTCAGCGCGGCCGGCTTCGTCCTGGTGCCGCAGAGCTTCACCTCCGGCGCGGCCACGGCGGTGGCGATCGGCGGCGCCGCGGGGGCGATCGTCAGCCTCGTCGCCCTGGCGCGCAGCCTCGGCGCGGCGCTGTCGCCGGTGTTCCTGGTCAAGCTGCTGGCCGCGGTGGCCCTGGTCGAGGTCGTCTCGCGGACGTGGGCCCCCACGAGCAAGCCGCTGATCCTCGTCAAGCTGGCGCTGCTCGCCGCCGCGTTCCTCGCCGCCATCGTCGTCACCCGCGCCGTCACGCCGGCCGAGCTCCGCGAGCTCCGCAAGAAGCGTGCTCCTTAGGACATGTCCCAAAAGCCCTGGCTCATCATCTCCAAGCCGCTGCGGCCGCCGTTCCGCGACGGCAGCACGGTGCTGCTGCGCGACCTGGTGACGCACATGCCGCCGGGCCGGGCCCTGGCCTACCTCGGCGACCCGAACGCGCCGCTGCGGCCGGGCGCCGATCGGGTGATCGGCGCGCCGGCGGCCGGCTACGCGCCGACGATGGGCGACAAGCTGCGCGCGCTGGCGGCGATGCTGCGCCACCCGGGCCTGCCGGTGCACCTGTCCTTCACGCCAGGCAAGGCCACGGCCGCGGTGGTGTCGCTGCTGCGGCGGCTGCAGCCGCGGCGGCTGTTCGTGCAGAGCCTGATGTCGTCGCACGGGGCCGAGAGCTGGACGCCGCTGCTGCGCCCGCTCGACGCCGTGGTCGCCCTGTCCCACGGGACAGCCCGGCGCCTGCGCGACGCCGGCGTGCCGGAGGCGAAGATCGCCACGATCCGCCCGGCCGTGGCCGCCTGCCCGCCCGACGCTCCGGCCGAGGTCGCCGCGCGCAAGCGCCTGCTCTACGCCGGCGACCTCGACCAGGAGATCGCGGCCCGGCTGGTCGCCCTGGCCCGCGCGACCGCCCCGAGCGGCTGGTCGCTGACGATCGCCTGCCGGCCCAAGGCCGAGGGCGACGCCGACGCGCGCACGCACCTCCAGCGCGAGCTCGCCGGCGACCTCGCCTCCGGCCGCGTCGAGCTGCTGGCCGAGGTCGCCGACATGGACGCGCTGTACCGCCGCAGCGCCCTGCAGCTGTTCGCCGCCACGCACACCCGGCGCAAGGTCGACCTGCCGCTGGCGCTGCTCGAGGGCCTCGCGCGCGGCGTCCCGGCGGCGATCGTCGACGTGTCCCCGGCCGCCGAGCTGCTGCACGTCGGCCACGAGGCCGGCCTCCGCCCCGGCCTGGCCGCCCCCGCCGAGCCCGACGCGTTCGCCCGCGCCGTCGCCGAGGTCGTCCACGGCGACACCGTCGCCGCCTGGTCCGAAGCCGCCGCCGCCCTGGCCGCCCGCGAGTTCTCGCTGGCGCAGATGGCCAGCCGCTACGACGCGCTCTACAGCGACCTCGAGAGCAAGCGCCGCGCTTGAGCCTGTCCCTCGGAACATGTCCGCTCAGACATGTTCGCCAGCACCTGTCTGAAAAACAAGGCGGGAGGAGGAGCGGACGAGCGGGGTCGTAAGCCGGGTTCTGTCCCTGGGATCGTCGCCTCACCCAGGTGGCGGTCATTCTTCTACGCGGCACTACCCGGGACGGGACGGGCAGCCCCTGGTGGCTTCCTTGCGGAGAGCCACCGTGTCCCTGTTTGGCCTTGCTCCGGGTGGGGTTTACCGTGCGGTCCCTGTCGCCAGGTCCCCGGTGCGCTCTTACCGCACCTTTTCACCCTTACCCGCGCGGACGCGGGCGGTCTGAGTCTCTGTGGCACTTTCCTTCGGGTCGCCCCGACTGGCCTGCGCCAGCACCCTGCCCTGCGGAGCCCGGACTTTCCTCGATGAGCTCGGGGCTCACCGCGAACGCCTTGTCCCCCTCGGCCGCTCCTCTCCCGCCGCGGTGTGTAGCACGCGTGAGCGGCGGGGCCAAGCGAGCGCGGCGCGCGGCGCTCACGGCAGCGAGGGCAGCGTATCGGTGGCGGTCTTGCTGAGCTGGCGGACCGCGTGGCGTTCGTCGTGGTCGTTGCAGGCGAGCACGACGACCACGGTGATGTTGTCGTCGCCGCCGCGCTCGAGCGCCAGCTCGGTACAGACCTGCGGCAGCTCGGAGTACAGGTTGTCGCGGGCCAGCGCGGCCAGCTCGTCGAGCGACACGTAGTTGGCGAAGCCGTCGGAGCAGAGCAGGTACACGTCGCCGAGGTTGACGTTGACCGGCACGATGTCGGCCTCGACCAGGCGTTCGAAGCCGACCGAGCGGGTGATGATGTGCTTGAGGTCGGACTCCTGCGCCTCTTCCTCGGTGATGAGGCCGGCGAGCACCTGCTCGTTGAGCCAGGAGTGGTCGGTGGTCAGCTGGCAGGCCATCGCCGAGCGCAGCAGGTACGCGCGGCTGTCACCGACGTGGACCACGTAGCCGCGGTCGCCGTGGAACAGGATGCCGGTGAGCGTGGTACCCATCCCGTGCAGCGAGCGGTCCTGCTGCGCCTGGTCGTAGATCCGCGCGCTCGCCTCGCTCGCCGATGCTTGCAGGATCTCCGCGATCGCCTCCGACCACGCCTGTTGCGGCATCCCGTGCAGGCGCGCCATCCCGCGGCGCACGACCTTGTTGACGACGTCGGCGCACATGGCACTGGCATGCGCCCCGCCGGCGTGGCCACCCATGCCGTCGGCGACGAGATACAGCCCGAGCGAGCTGTCGACGAGGAAGCTGTCCTCGTTCGCCATGCGGACGCGGCCGACGTCGGTGGATGCCCACGCGATCAAACGCACAGCCTGGACGATACCACGTACGGCGGCAGTTCGAGACGAATCGCTGCGGGAGGGTGAGCGCTCGGCGTCGGTTGCTGGCGCAGCCGGGGCCGCGCCGGCAGCGCGTGAGTAAACCGACGGCCTCCGCACGCCCCGGCGGGCGCTGCGGCGGCCGAAGCGGTCTCGCGGCCAGGTGCGGCGCGGGGGCCGGTGTGCGGCCGGATCACACGCGGAAGGCCGCCGGCTCGTCGGACATGGAGATCTCCGCGCCGTCGAAGCGGATCCGCTTGGGCTTGTCGTCGAGGACGGTGAGGATGGAGACGGGTCGCCGCCAGATGCGCTCGACGTTGCGGAGGGTGTCGCGGGCGTAATCCATCTTGAGGTCGATGCCCTCGTGGCGGTGGCCGAGCAGCAGCTCGCTGCGATTGAGGTAGTTGGCGTCGACGACGTAGATGAACGGCTGGCCGAAGTTCGACAGCTGCTGGAGGATCTGCTGCTTGATCTTGCTGAACTCGCGGCCTTCGATCTCGAGCCGACCGGTGCGGCGGTTCTCCTTGTAGGTGAAGAATTTCTGCTCGCGGCAGAAGTCCTCGGTGAAGAACTCGTCGAGGAAGGTGACGTCGTTGTGCATGCGCCGGACCTCGTAGAGCTTCTGGCGCCCGAGGCCGAGCTTCTTGTCCCACGCCGCGCGCTGCGACAGCGAGGTGCACTCGTCGTACTCCTTGCCGAAGCGGCCGGTGTTCCAGCGGTCTTCGATGTGGCGGTAGAGCTCGACGCCGAGCTTGTACGGGTTCAGCTGGCCGGGGCCCATCGCGGTCACGCCGCTGGCGGCGTCGGCGTAGTCGATGAGCTCGTCGTCTCGCAGCGCGCGGGTGGTCATGATGCGCGAGTGCCAGTAGGTGGCCCATCCCTCGTTCATGATCTTCGTCTGCATCTGCGGCAGGAAGTAGTAGGCCTCCTCGCGGATGATGCCGAGCACGTCGGCCTCCCACGCCTCGAGCGGCGCGTACTGCATGAGGAAGCCGAGCACGTCGCGCTCCGGGTGGGGCGGGTTCTTGCGCTTCTGGGCCTCGTCGGCCTGCTTCTTCTTGGCGCGCTGGGCGGCGATGAACTCGGGCGGGTTGATGTAGCCCTCGAGGTAGCTGCGGGTGTTGTGCAGGCGGCCGGGCTCGGGGCCTGACGACTCGGGGTCGCCCTCCGCGGCGGGGGCGGCGGCGGGCTCGGGCGCGCGGCGGGTCTCCTTGCGGCGGAACGGCAGCCACGGGTCGATGAGGTTGTCGACCGAGAGGCAGGTGTCGACGAACGTCTCGACGTTGGACACGCCCTGGCGGTCCATGTAGCGGCGCACGCGGGCGGCGTTGTTGGCCATCCCGTCGATCATGCGGCGGTCGGTGTGCGAGAAGAAGTAGTTGTTCTTGAAGAAGTCGCAGTGGCCGTAGACGTGGGCCATCACCAGCTTCTGGTCGACGAACGAGTTGCCCTCGAGCAGGTACGCGTAGCAGGGGTTGGTGTTGATGACGAGCTCGTAGATCTTCGACAGCCCGTACGTGTGGCTCTTGAGCATGTGGTCGTACTCCATGCCGAAGCGCCAGTGGGGGTAGCGGACGGGGAAGCCGCCGTAGGCCGCGATCTCGCACATGTGGCGGTAGTCGATGGTCTCGAACACCACCGGGAAGGTGTCGAGGCCGAACTCGTCGGCGTACGACTTGATCTCGTCCTGGAGTTCGCGGAGCGCCGGCGGCAGCTGGCCGGAGGGGCTGTAGAGCGAGCGCGACATGGCTTAGCGGCCCCCCTTCAGGAATTCGCGGATCGAGTCCATGATGTCGTCCTTGCTCTTGATCTCGCTGGTGACGAGGGCGATGTTCTTGGCGAACGCGGACCGCAGGTCCTTGATGAACTGGCCCGAGCCGTAGGGCGACTCGACCTGGCCGTAGCCGAACTGGTTGCACTTCGGCAGCAGCTGGTGCTTCACCAGCTGGATGCACGTGGCGGTGTCGTCGACCGACCAGTTGTCGCCGTCGCTGAAGTGGAACGCGTAGATGTTCCACTGCTCGGGGCTGAACTCGGCGTCGATGAGCTCGGCGCACAGCTTGTAGGCCGAGCTGATCATCGTCCCGCCCGACTCGCGGGTGCGGAAGAAGACCTCGCGCTCGACCACCCGCGCCGTCGCGTCGTGGATGATGTAGCGCGACTCGAGGCCCTTGTACTGGCTGCGCAGCCAGGTGTCGATCCAGAACGACTCGATGCGGACGATCTCTTTCTGCTCGTCGCCCATCGAGCCCGACACGTCCATCATGTAGATGATCACCGCGTTGGTCTGCGGCCGCGGGTCGGTGCGCCACGAGCGGTAGCGGCGGTCCTCGCGGATCGGCACGATCACCGGGCGCGCCGGGTCGTAGGAGCCCATCGCGACCTGGCGGCGGAGCGCGCGCTTGTAGGTCGCCTTGAAGTTGCGCAAGCTCTCGGGGCCGCTGTTGCGCAGGCCGACGTAGCGGTCCTTGCGGGTCTCGAGCGAGTGCGTGCCCTTCGGCTGGATGTTGGGCAGACCGAGCTCTTCACCCATGATCTGAGCGAGCTCTTCGAGCGTGACCTCGACTTCGAGCGCCTTGCCACCCTCCTGCTCGCCGGCCTTGCCGGCGCCGCCCTGCCCGTCCTTGCCGGTGCCGCCGACCGGGTCGCCGGGCTCGCCGTCGCCCTGACCGACGCCCTGGCCGCTGTTGTCGCCGTGGACGAACCGCGGGATGTTGATCTGCGGCATCGGGATCGCGACCGTGCCCTGACCCTTCGGCGCGACCATATCGCCGCGAGAGATGTATTTGCGCAAGTTCTGCCGAATTTTGCCGCGAATGATCTCTCGGAAGCGGCTGTGGTCCTGCTCGATGCGCGAAATCATGGACAACCAGAGTATGCGAGGTGCGCGGCGGATGCGAGGGCAAGCGCGCTCGGCGGCGCATTTGCCTGTTTCTCCGCGGTGCGCGCCGACGCGGCTCCGCGCGCGTCGCTTCCGCGGTGGCCGCTTCCGCCACCCTCGTGTACCATCTGGGGACGATGTCATCCGTCTCGCTCGTCGACCGCGTCGCCGCCCTTCAGGACCAAAAGCGCTACGAAGACCTGCACTGGAGCGGAACGTTCGAGGAGTACCTCGAGCTCGTGCGCAAGAACCCGCGGGTGGCCCGGACCGCGTACGAGCGCCTCTACGACATGGTGCTGTCGCACGGGACCGAGGAGTACGTCGACAGCAAGAAGAAGATCACGCGCTACCGGTTCTTCCAGGACGAGGTGCACGAGGGGCGCGACGCGATCTTCGGGCTCGACATCCCGCTGATGCGGCTGGTCAGCGTGCTCAAGGCGGCGGCGCTGCGCTACGGGACCGAGCGGCGCATCATCCTGCTCCACGGCCCGGTCGGCTCGTCGAAGAGCACGATCGCCAGGCTGCTCAAGAAAGGCCTCGAGGAGTACAGCCGCACGCCCGAGGGCGCGCTCTACACCTACGAGTGGACGCTGCCCGAGGGGCTGCGCTACCTGACGGCCGGCAACGAGAGCTTCTCGTCGCCGATGAACGAGGAGCCGCTGAAGCTGATCCCGGCCGACGTGCGCGAGCAGGCGATCACGTCGCTGGGGCTCGAGCGCGACGGCTTCCGCCCGTACATCCGCGGCAACCTCAACCCGGCCTGTCGCTTCATCTTCCGCGAGCTGATGCTGCACTACAAGGGCGACTGGTCGAAGGTCGTGCGCCACGTGCGGGTCAAGCGGCTGCTCCTGTCCGAGGAGGACCGCATCGGCATCGGCACCTTCCAGCCGAAGGACGAGAAGAACCAGGACTCGACCGAGCTGACCGGCGACATCAACTACCGCCGGATCGCCGAGTACGGCAGCGACACCGACCCGCGCGCCTTCAACTTCGACGGCGAGTTCAACGTCGCCAACCGCGGCGTCATCGAGTTCGTCGAGATCCTCAAGCTCGACGTCGCCTTCCTCTACGACCTGCTCGGCGCCACGCAGGAGCAGAAGATCAAGCCGAAGAAGTTCGCGCAGACCGACATCGACGAGGTGATCATCGGCCACACCAACGAGGCCGAGTACAACCGCCTGCTCGAGAACAAGTTCATGGAGGCGCTGCGCGACCGTACGGTCAAGATCGACGTCCCGTACATCACGAAGCTCAGCGAAGAGATCAAGATCTACGCCAAGGACTACAACCCGAAGAAGGTCCGCGGCCGCTTCATCGCCCCGCACACGCTCGAGATGGCGGCGATGTGGGCCATCCTCACCCGCCTCGAGGACCCGAAGAAGCACCAGCTGTCGCTGCTGCAGAAGCTCAAGCTGTTCGACGGCAAGACCCTGCCCGGGTTCACCCAGGACTCGGTCAAGGAGCTGCGCAAGGAGGCCGTGCGCGAGGGCATGGAGGGCATCTCCCCGCGCTACATCCAGGACAAGATCGCCAACTGCCTGGTGTCCGAGCGCGGGCAGATGAGCATCAACCCGTTCATGGTCCTCAACGAGCTCGAGGGCGGCCTGCGCAGCCACAGCCTCATCAACAACGACGACCAGCGCAAGCGCTACACCGAGCTGCTCGCCGTGGTCAAACAGGAGTACGAGGACATCGTCAAGAACGAGGTCCAGCGGGCCATCAGCGCCGACGCCGACGCCATCGCGCGCCTTTGCGGCAACTACATCGACAACGTCAAGGCGTACACCCAGCGCGAGAAGGTCAAGAACCCGTACACCGGCCAGGACGAGGAGCCCGACGAGCGGCTGATGCGCTCGATCGAGACCAAGATCGACATCCCCGAGTCGCGCAAGGACGACTTCCGCCGCGAGATCATGAACTACATCGGCGCGCTCGCCATCGAGGGCAAGCAGTTCGACTACCGCACCAACGAGCGGCTCTACAAGGCGCTCGAGCTCAAGCTGTTCGAGGACCAGAAGGACAGCATCAAGCTCACCAGCCTGGTCTCCCAGGTGGTCGACCGCGAGGCGCAGGAGAAGATCGACGTGGTCAAGCAGCGGCTCATCCGCAACTACGGCTACGACGAGATCAGCGCGTCCGACGTGCTCACCTACGTCGCCTCGATCTTCGCCCGCGGCGAGATGAAGTAGCCGGCGGCCCGCCGCGAATGTGACTGCGGGGGCCCTGGCGGCCCCCGCGGCCGTTCATTGCCGTATCTTGCCGTATCTTGCCGTATCATGGCGGCGCCAGCGGCAGGTCGACGCGGAAGGTCGTACCGACGCCGAGCTCGGAGTCCAGCGTGATGGTCCCGTGGTGGGCCTGGACGATCTCGCGAGCGATGTAGAGGCCGAGGCCGAGGCCGCCGAACGAGACGGCGCGGTGGGCCCGCTCGAACGGCTGGAACAGCTTCTCGCGCGCCTCGACGGCGATGCCGATGCCGTGGTCCTCGACCTCGATGCGCGCGAGGCCGCGGGCCGGGAAGCTGAGCCGCACGGTCACCGGCCGGCCCGCGCCGTACTTGAACGCGTTGCTGACCAGGTTGTCGAGCACCTGCTCGATGCGCCGCCGGTCCCACGACGCGAACACCGGCGGGCTGGTGGGCGCCGGCAGCTCGAGGTGCAGGCCCGCGCTGGCGCGCGGCTCGTGGTCGACCGTCTGCGCGACGTAGGTCGACAGCAGCTCGACGACGTCGGTGCGCGTGCGGTCGAGGAACAACTTCTTGTGCGACAGGCGGGTGGCGTCGAGCATGTCGCCGACCAGCGAGTCGATCTTGCGCGCCTGGCGGATGATGAGCTCCAGGGCCGCGACGAGCGGCTGGGGCTTCGTCGACGCGGGCTCGGGCGCCGGCATCTTCTTCAGCAGCGACTCGGCGCGCAGCAGGATCGAGGTGATCGGCGTGCGCAGCTCGTGGCTGGCGACCGACAGGAATTCGTCGCGCACGGCGATCGCGTCGCGCAGGACCTGCTCGGCCTGCTTGCGCGCGGAGATGTCGACGAGGGTGCCGGACATCCGCACGCCGTCGCCGGCGTAGTCGGAGAACACGCCGCCCTGCGAGAACAACCAGCGGTCGCGCAGCTCGGGGTCGCGCAGGCGGAAGTCGGCGCGGAAGGTCGAGCGGGCCGCCAGCGAGTCGGACAGCGCCTGGCGCACGCGGTCGCGGTCGTCGGGGTGGATCAGCTTGAGGAACTCGTGGATGTCGTGCGGCTGGTACTCGGAGGCGCAACCCATCAGCGTCCTCGTCGTCTCCGACCAGATGACCTGGCCGGTGCGCGCGTCCCAGTCCCACACGCCGGTCTCGGCCGCGCGCATGGCCTCGTTGACGTCGGCGTACTGACGCAGGCGCGTGCTGAGGTCGACGACGTAGCCGATGAACTGGTTCTGCCGCGGGCGCACCAGCGTGTAGCCGATCAGCACCGGCACGCGGCTGCCGTCCTTGCGCAGGTAGTCCTTCTCGTAGGGGCGGCACTTGCCGGTGCGCAGCGCCTCTTCGATGCCCTGGTGGTCGCGCATCAGGTGCTCCGGCGCGGTGCAGCGGTCCCAGCGGAAACTGCCGCTCTCGAGCTCCTCGCGGGTGTAGCCGAGGATCCGCAGGTACTCGTCGGTGGCCTCGACGAGCTGGCCGTGCATGTCGCTGACGAACAGGCCGACCAGCTGGGCCAGGCCGCCGGCCTTGGCGGCCTCGTAGAGCGCCGTCTCGCGCAGGCTCTCGACCACGCACACGGCGCCGAGCAGGCTGCCGTCGAGCCCGAGCACCGGGCGGGCGGTCTCCCGCACGCGGAGCTGACGCCCGTCGCGCCAGCCGATCGCGTAGGTCTGCGCCGGCGTGCGGGCTCGCGTGCGCAGCGCGAGCGCGACGGCGGTGTCCTCGCGGCGCAGCGGCGTGCCGGTCAACGTGGCGAACTCGTCGGCGGGGCAGTACGGCGGGGCGTCCGACGAGCTCAACCTCAGCAGCGCGGCGGCGTCGGCGTTGAACGCGACCAGCTCCCCACGCGCGTCGCAGACGTAGGCCGCGAGCGGCAGCCCCTCCAGCAGGTCGCGCGCGCCGAGCATGCCGATGGTGGCGTCGGTCCCGTTCATTGGCAGCGCAGACACAGAGTACCGCGGGCGACAGTCGTGCGGCGGACCGTGCCGGACGTGGGATTGAGAGCCCGCCCGCGGGTCTCGCGCGCTTGCGAACGCAGACCTATCGCAGCGGCACGACGGGCCCCGAGCTCGCCCTCTCGCCGCCGCATCGGCGGGCGCCTCCTGCGACTCTCGCCACCCGCAGGCTCGCCTTCACGTGAGGCAGGACAGGAGCGGCGCCACCGCGACGCACCGGCCGGGCACGCCGCCAGGGGACCGCGCGGCGGACCCGGCGTCCGCCCCTCACGGCCCGCGGAAGGTGGCGATGACCGGGATGTGGTCGGACGGCGCGTCCCAGCCGCGCGGGGTCTTGTCGTGGACCACCGCGTCGCAGCGGGCGTACAGCGGGGCGCTGGCGTAGACGTGGTCGATGCGCATGCCGCGGTTGCGATCGAAGTCGCCGCGGCGGTAGTCCCACCAGGTGTACTGGCCGGCGCGGTCGTCGTGCTTGCGGAAGCAGTCCTGCAGGCCGAAACCCAGCAGCTCGCGCAGGGCCGCGTGCTCCTGCGGCGAGAAGTGCGTGCAGCCCTCGAGCGCCCGCGGGTCGACGACGTCGCGCTCGTCGGGGGCGATGTTGAAGTCACCGCACAGGATGAGCGGCGTGTCGGGCGTGTAGTGCTCGACGAGCTCGGCCTTGAGGCGCGCCAGCCAGGCCAGCTTGTAGGCGAACGCCTCGGTGCCGAGCGCCGTGCCGTTGGGGACGTAGAGGTTGTAGAGGCGGAGGCCGTCGATCTCGGTGTTCAAGATCCGGCAGTGCGAGTCGGCGTCGCCGCCGCGGAAGCCGGTGACCACCTGCGTCGGCTTGACCTTCGACAGCGTGGCCACGCCGGCGTAACCCTTGGCCCCGTGGACGTCGACGGTGTAGCCGAGCTCGGCGAACGGCACCCGCGGGAACACCTTGTCCTCGCATTTGGTCTCCTGCAGGCAGGCGACGTCGGGGTTCCGCTCGGCGAGGAAGCTCAGCACGTCGTCGAGGCGCGCGCGGATCCCGTTGACATTCCATGTCAGCAGCGTGAAGGGCCGGTTCATGGCCGCGAACCTTAGCGCAGCCGCGGCGCGACGACGAGGCCGTGGAACAGCAGCGCCAGCGCGAACCACCCGGCCGCCATCAGCACCGAGAGGTCACCCTTGACCGCCAGCGCCCCGAGCACGAACACGCTCGAGACGACGTAGATGAGCGGCGCCCACGGATAAAAGCCCAGGCGGTACGGCCGCGGGTGCGCGGGGTCCTTGCGCCGCAGCGCGATCACGCTGGCGACCGCGAGCGAGCCGGAGATCAACATCGCCGCGGCGGCGTAGTCCATCAGCTGGTCGAACTGACGGCTGAGGATCAGCGCGGCCGCCAGCGCGGCCTGCAGCCACAGCGCGACCACCGGGGTGCCGAAGCGCGGGCTCAGCTGCCCGGCCGCGGCGAAGCAGTGGCGCTGCCCGGCCATGGCGTAGGCGATCCGCGAGCCGGCCATGACGGTGCCGTTGATCGAGCCGAGCATCGCCAGCAGGATCATCAGCGTCACCACGATCACGCCGGCGTGGCCGAACAGCGCCCCCGCGGCCGCGGTCCCGGCCTCGCCGGCGCCCGCCAGCGCGCTCATGTCGAACACCGCGAGGTAGCCGGCGCACAGCACGAAGTAGAGGACCGCGACCATGGCCGTGCCGCCGACCACCGCGCGCGGCAGGTTCTTGCCCGGGTCGGCGATCTCCCCGCCGATGTAGATCGCCGCGTTCCACCCGGAATAAGCGAAGTAGATCGGCAGGTACGCCTGGGCGAGCTCGGCCGCCGAAGGCGCGGGGCTCAGGCCCACGCGCAGGCTCTCGCGCGAGACCTCGACCGCGCCGATGTCGCCGACCACGAACAGACTCACCGCCAGCAGCACCGCCAGCGGGATCATCGTCACCACCAGCTGCACCCGCCCGGACAGCACGATGCCGATGTGATTGAGCGCCGTCAGGCCGACCACCAGCGCCAGCGCCCAGAACGTCGGGCCCGCCATCGTCGCCACGCCGAGGTCGACCGGCGCGGCGAAGCTCGGCCCGAGCAGCACCGGCAGCTGGAACGTGGCTGTCCCGACGGCCATGGCCGCGAGCGAGCCGGGGAAGGTCGCCAGCAGCTGCAGCCAGCCGGTCGCGAACGCGATGCCCGGCCCGTAGGCGGCGCGCAAGTACGGGTACTCGCCGCCCGCGCGCGGCATCATCGCCCCGAGCTCCGCCACGCACAGCGCCCCGCACAGCGCCGCCAGGCCGCCCGCCAGCCACAGCGCGAGGAACCACAACGGGCTCTGCACGTGCGCGGCGACCACCGGCGGCGAGATGAAGATGCCGATGCCGAGCATCGAGCCCGCGACCAGCGCTTGCGCCGCCCAGCGGCCGAGGTGTCGCGTCTCCATCCGGGGCAGCCTAACCGATGATCGGGGTCCGAGCGTCCCGACGCAAGAAAGCGGACCTGGAAGTCCAGGCCAGGCGCAGGCTCCACGAGCGGGCCGAACTTTGGCCTTTGACAGCGGGCCGGGCGGCGGTTAGCTTCGCGCCTCGGCATGCGGCGGCTCTGCAGCGCGGCGCTGGCGGTGGGGCTCAGCCTTGCGGCCTGCAAGACGGGTCCCAACCTCAGCACGGACTACGGCCAGACCGCGCGCGAGAACTACGAGCTGGCCGTCGGTGAGTTCACCGACAAGGACTACGAAGAGGCGATCCAGTACGCCGACTTCGTACGGATCCGCTTCCCGTTCAGCCGCTACGCCGTCGAGGCCGAGCTGCTGATCGCCCGCGCCGAGTTCGCCCAGGGCAACTACACGACCTCGCAGGACCAGTTCAAGCAGTTCTACAAGCTGCACCCGACGCACAAGCACGTGCAGAACGGATGGTGCGCGTACATGGCGGCGGTCTCGGCGTACATGAACGCGCCCGAGGGCTTCTTCCTGATGCCGCCGCACTACCAGCGCGACCAGGACCAGCTGCAGGACGCGCTGGTCGAGCTGGCCTACTTCTTCGACCACTACCCGAGCAGCCCGATGCACCCGCTGGCGATCAAGCTGCAGGACGAGGTCCGGCGCCGCCTGCTCGAGCACGAGCTCTACGTCGCCAAGTTCTACCTCGACCGCGACCGCCCCGAGGCCGCGATCGGCCGCCTCGAGTCGGCGCACAAGGTGTACTCGGGCATCGGCCTCGACGCCGAGGTGCTGTTCCTGCTGGCGCTGACCTACCTGAAGATGGACGAGATCGAGCTGTCGCGGACGACCTTCGCCGAGCTGCAGGCGCAGCACCCGAAGCACCACCACGGCCGCCAGGCCCGCCTCTACCTCAAGTACATCCAGGACACCTACGGCCCCGCCGACGCCAGCCGCAAGCGCCCCGACCGCAGCCCGCCGCGCCCGATCGCCCCGCCGCGGCCCAAGCCGGTCGACGAGCCCAAGGCCAAGGGCAAGCCGAAGGCGTCCGTCGAGGGCCGCACGGGTTCGATGTGAGCGCCGACGACCCGCGCGACGACGAGACCGGCGCGCCCGATGCACCTGTCCCCGAGGACAGGCGAAGAGCGCCCGAGTCAGATGTCCCCGAGGACAGGGCCGACTCGCATGTCCTCGCGGACAGCTCACATGTCCCCGAGGACAGCCAGCCTGACGCCGCCGGCGCGCCCCGCGGTGGCGACGCGCCTCGCGCCCGCCGCGGCCTGTCGGCCGCCGACCTCGAGCGCCTGCGCGACCCGCCGCTGCAAACCGCCGACCTCCCCGGCGTCGGCGGCGCCATCCGCCGGCGCCCCGAGGACTTCCGGGTCCGCGAGGTGCCCGCCTACGACCCCGACGGCCGGCCGGGCGCGCACGTCCTGCTCGTGCTGACCAAGCGCGGCGTCGGCAGCGAGGACGCCGTCGCCGAGGTCGCGCGCCAGCTCGGGGTCCCGCGCGCCGAGGTCGGGCTCGCCGGCCTGAAGGACAAGGACGCCGTCACCGAGCAGTGGATCTCGCTGCCCGCCGCCGCGGCCGCGCGCCTCGGCCAGTTCGTCCATTCGGACATGTCCCTCGGGCCAGCCTACCCGCACGGCAACAAGCTGCGGCGCGGCCACCTCCGCGGCAACCAATTCACGATCGTCGTGCGCGACCTCGCCGTCGACCCCGACGAGGCCCTGGCGCGCTGCCGGGCCAAGGTCGAGCGCCTGCGCGCGCTCGGCGGCCTCGACAACCTCTACGGCGAGCAGCGCTTCGGCGGTGACAATTTGACGCGCGGGCTGGCCGCTCTGGCGCGCGCGCGCCGGCGCGGGCGGGCCGACTTTTTGCTGAGCGCCGGGCAGTCGGCGCTGTTCAACCTCTACCTGCTCGAGCGGCGCGCCCGCGGCCTCATGCGCGAGGTGCTGCGCGGCGACATCTTGAAGAAGACGGCCACGGGCGGCCTGTTCGAGTGCACCGACCCGGCCACCGACAAGGCCCGGCTCGATGCCGGGGAACTCCTCATCACCGGGCCGATGTTCGGCAGCAAGATGCGGGCACCGGGCCTCGACACCCCCTCGGGGGCGCTGGAGGCGGAGATCCTGGCGCGCGCGGAGATCGACCTGACGACGCTGCAAGGCTTAGGTCACACCCTCGAGGGCACGCGGCGGCCGCTGCAGGTCGCGCCCTTCGCGGTCGAGATGGAACTCGCGCGCGACGACTTCGGCCCCGGGGTCGCCCTCAGCTTCGAGCTCCCCTCCGGGAGCTACGCCACGGCCCTCCTGCGCGAGCTTCAGCGGCCGGTCTGAACCGGCGTGCGCCTGTGTCGCCGGCGAACACTGGCCGTTTCGCGCCGGCTGGGCTACGGTTCGCGGGCTCACCAATGAAGCTCTCGGAAAAATTCCTCGAGCTCTCGGCGGTCGGCTCGGAGTGGATCCTCTGGATCCTCGTCGGGCTGTCCGTCGTGAGTGTAGCCGTGATGATCGAGCGCCTGATCTTCTACTCGGGCGTCCAGGGGCGTGACACGGCGTTGGTCCGGGCGCTCCACGCCGCGCTCGCCGACCGTGACATCGCCAAGGCCCAGGAGGTCCTGCGCGCGGCCACCAGCCCGGGCGCGCGGATCGCCGCGCAGATGCTCGAGACCAGCCAGCGCGGCGCCGCCTCGATGTCCGCGATCATGGCCGCGCTGCGCCCCGGCGAGAAGCTCCGGCTCGAGCGCAACCTCAACTTCCTCGGCACCGTCGGCTCGAACTCGCCGTTCATCGGCCTGCTCGGCACCGTGCTCGGCATCATCGAGACCTTCCGCGCCATCGAGCGCTCGGGCGTGATGGGCAGCGCCGAGTACTCGAACGCCGTCATGGCCGGCATCTACGAGGCGCTGGTGGCCACCGCCGTCGGCCTGCTCGTCGCCATCCCGGCCGTCATCGCCTTCAACTTCTTCCAGCGCCGGGTCAAGGCGCTGCTCGGCGAGGCCGACGCGCTCACCAACATGGTGCTGTCGCTGTCGAGCAACCAGGACGGCGCCACGCGCCCGCACTGAGGAGCCAGCCGTGGCCGCCGACACCAATCAGGACGACGAAGAGGGTATCAACAGCATCAACGTCACCCCGCTGGTCGACGTCATGCTCGTGCTGTTGATCATCTTCATGGTCACGACCACGAAGATCCAGGAGTCGGAGGCGCTGGCGATCGACAAGCCCGACGCGCAGACCGGCCAGAAGCTCGAGCCGAAGCAGCACCACATCCTCCTCACGTGCGCGAAGGACGGCACGCTGCAGGTCGACCACCAGCCGGTCGACGGCGACGCCGCGATCAAGGAGGCGATCACGCGCAAGCTGGCCGAGGGCCGCGACCTCCAGGGCATCATCCAGTGCGACGAGGAGGCCCAGGTGCGGTCGATGATTCACCTCGTCGACCTGCTGCGCGAGGCCGGCGTCAAGAAGTACGCCATCGCCACGGAGAAGCCCAAGGCCACGACCGGCGCCCCGTCCTAGCCAGCGAGTTTGCGGATGCGCCTCGGCGGCAGCTTCATCTCTCGATCGGGCACCGGCGCGTTCGGCTCGCTCGGCCTGCACGCCCTGCTCGCGCTGCTGCTGGGCTATCTGTCGGTCGAGCCGCCGACGCCCGAGGAGCCGCAGATCGACATCGTCGAGTTCGAGATCCCCGAACCCGAGCCCGAGCCCGAGCCCGAGCCCGAGCCCGAGCCCGAGAAGCCGCAGGAAGAGCAGCCGCCGCCCGAGCCGGTCCCCGAGGTCCGCAAGGAGGAGCCGCCGCCCAAGCCGCGGCCGCGACCAAAGGCCGACCCGGTCCCGCAGCAGCCCGACGACGCCCCGCCGCCGCTGCGCATGGACGCCAGCCAGACCACCACCTCGGGCAACAGCGGCGTGAAGATCGGCGTCGGCACCCCCGGCGGCACGCCCGGCGGCACCGGCAGCCCCGACTCCAAGGGCAAGAGCGGCAGCCCGAAGGGCACCGAAGGCGGCACCGGCACCGGCGGCCCCACCTGGGAGCCGCGCGGCGAGCTCTACATCCGCGAGCTCCCGGCCGTCGTCAACGTGCCCCAAGAGCAATGTCCGGCAGTACAGGAGCTCGGCATCGAGGGCGTCGTCATCCTCACCGTCCAGGTCCGCCGTGACGGCTCCGTCAAGGACGTCAAGGTGGCCAAGGACATCGGCCACGGTTGCGGCAAGATCGCCGCCAAGGCCCTGCGCAAGGCCAAGTTCCGCCCCGCGATCGCCACCAACGGCCAGCCGGCCGACTTCGAGCTGCGCTACGAGTACGAGTTCCAGCTCGGCGACTGAACGCTCCGAAGCCTCGCGCCCGCCCTCGCCCTCACGGTCGCCGTCGGACCGCCCCGCGCGCGTGCGCGTGCGCGTTTGCCCCCGGCCGCGGATCGGCGCTATCGTCCGGCCGCCGTGCCGCGCGCGCCTCACCCTGCCGACCTCGGTCCGACCGCGTCGACCGGCCGCGCCCGGCTCGCCTGTCTCCTGTCTCTCGGGACATGTCTCGGAGTCGCCTGCGCGCCCGACCTCCCGCCCGGTCAGCGGGTCGCCGGCCCGCGGATCCTCGCCCTGCGCACCGAGGTCATCGCCCCGCTGTTCCCCGCCGAGGAGCCGGCCGACGCCGGCGTGCGCTGCGAGGCCCTGCCGTTCGAGAAGGTGCGCGTCACCCCCTTCATGGTCGAGCCGACCGGCGTGCTCGACATCGCCGGCGCCGAGTTCGACCCGATCTGGCTCGCCTGTCAGCTCGGTCCGGGCCAGGGTCTGTTCGCCTGCCTGCGCGACGCCTTGCCGCTCGAGCTCGACGAGCTGCCCGAGTGTCCGGTCCCGAGCTTCACCGACATCGACCCGAACGCGATGGAGCTGCCGGAGTACCCGAGCCCGTGCCGCTTCCCCGACGACGGCAGCGACGACGGGCGCCTCGAATTCACCGCCCCGTTCGCCCCCAACCTCCTGCTCGGCGGCGACATCGAGCTGACGATGATCAGCCGCGCGCCCGGCTCGCCCGCCACCCGCGCGTGCGCCGAGGCCATGCTGAGCAAGGCCGCCGACCTGCCGAACGAGTGCATCTACGCCGTCACGCGCGTCTCGGTCGGGCCGATCGAGCAACTGCTCGCGTTCGCCGGCATGTTCGGGTTCGAGCTGCCGCCCGAGCTCGGCGAGGTACCTGACCCCAAGGACATCCCGGACGGCGACCGCAACCCGCGGATCGCCAGCTTCCGCGTCACCGTCCTCGACCCCGCGGCCGACGAGGAGACCGAGTACGGCGAGGTCGAGCGCGGCGGCAAGATCACGGTCAAGCGCGGCCAGACGATCGAGATCGACACCGACACGCCCGCGGTCGACCTGCAGACCTTTCCCGTCCCGATCAACAACGGCGTCGGCGGCATGGGCTCCGAGCTGCAGACCGAGCGGCTCGACGGCTCGTGGTACCGCACCTGGGGCACCCTGCTGGCCAGCGGCAGCGACGACCGCGAGGCCTTCAATCAATGGACCATGCGCAAGGGCGAGGCGGACGCGGACGAGCTCCCACCCGACGGCCGCGCCCTCCTCTATTATGTCCTGAGGGACAGCCGCCTCGGGGTCGACTGGTGGTGGCTCGAGGTCGAGGTCGAGCCCTGAACCGGCGGGGGCGCGCGCGAGGCGTCGCCCGCGGTCAGGCCCGGCGATCGACGAATTTTTGCCTGGACCTGGCTCACGCGGGCGTGCCGACCCCCTGTCGGCCCTGATAGTTTCAGCGGCCCGCGCACGCTGTCGCGCCGCTGTGCGGGTAGCGGCCCGTCGATCGGGGCGCCGTTGGCTGCGCGGCGCCGGACCCGGGCTGCGGACCCGGGGAGAGCCGCTTGACCCCGCCGGCCCCCGGCGTTACTAGCCGTCTGGATCCGTGCTGGGCCTCACCGCAACCCTGCTCGCCGCCCTGCTCGACGCCCCCGCGCCGGGCACCCTCGACCCGACCACGGGGGCTCCTCAGGACATCCAACCGCGGGCGACTCCCCCGACGGTCGAGCCGCGGCCGTCGCCCGGCGTCAACTTCGGTCAGTCGCCGACGAGCGTCACGCCGCCCGCGACCCGGCCGCCGAGCCCCGCCGATCCGACCGCCCCGCGCACCCCGCTGATGCGCCCGCGGCCCGACGCCGGCCCGGCTCCGTCCCCGGGGACAGGTCCTTCGGAGCAGGTCCAACCGACCAGCCCCGCGCCCGACCCGTCCACGCTGTACCCGCTGTCGTTCGCGGCCGAGGAGCTGTCGCTGAGCGACGTCCTCAAGAGCGCGCTCGAGGGCAACATCGACCTGCGCAACAGCGCGATCGACATCGCCATCACCGAGAAGCAGGTCACCGCGGCGCTGGGCGCCTACGACGTGTTCTTCCTCGCCGGCACCACCGCCAGCAAGGCCGTCACGCCGCAGCGCGGTTCGGCGGCGGCCTTCACCGTCGGCAACCAGTCGTTTTCGGGCAACTTCGGCTTCGAGCGCAAGCTCGAGTCCGGCGGCACGCTCAACTTCACCGTCACGGCCACGCGCAGCACGATCCTCCAGCCGATCAACTTCTTCAACGCCGCGGCCGGCACCCGTCAGCTCAACAGCTACATCATCTCGCCGAGCCTGACGCTCACGCACCCGCTGCTGCGCAACGCCGGCGTGCGGGTCAACCGCGCCGACATCGACCGGGCCCGGATCGCGCGCACGCAGATGGAGGCCAACCAGCTGCAGATGGCCCAGACGGCCATCCACGACATCATCCTGGCCTACTGGGACGTCCTGTTCGCCTCGCGCGACCTCGAGAACAAGCGCCGCAGCGCCGCCACCACCTCGGAGCAGCACCGCCGGGTCAAGGCCGAGGTCGCGGCCGGTCGCAAGTCGCAGCTCGACCTCGACACGATCTACCAGTCCCTGGTCGCGCGCGAGAACGAGGTCGTGCTGGCCGAGAACACCCTGCTCGACCGCAGCCTGACGCTGCGACAGTTCATGGGTCAGGACTTCGCGAAGCGCAAGGTCCTCGGCGTGTTGCCGCAGACCGACCCGCAGGCGCTCGCGCCGCGGGAGATCGACCTCGAGGCCGAGATCAAGAAGGCGTACGCCGCCAACCCGCAGCTGCGCTCGCTCGAGATCGGCATCGCCAGCCGGCGCATCGACGAGCTCGTGGCCGCCAACGCCCGCCTGCCGGTCCTCGACTTCCGGTTCCAGTTCGCGCCGCAGGGCCGCAGCGTCGACCTCAACGCCGTCGCCGAGACCGGCGTCCCGGCCCAGCGCGCCTCGTGGCCGCAGGCGTTCTCGAACTTCTTCACCGCGACCGACGTCGCCAAGGTGAACTTCAACACCGGCCCGTTCGCCGACTTCAACATCAGCGGCTCGCTCAACTTCAACTTCGACATCCAGGGCCGCACGCCGAAGGCCAACCACGAGCGCGTGGTCCTCGAGATCCGCAAGGCCGAGTTCAACCTGCAGAAGTCGCAGCAGCAGATCTCGATCGCCGTCATCCGCTCGGTCAACGCCATGCGGACCGCCAGCGCGCGCCTCACGATCACCTCCGAGGCCGTCCGCCTGGCCGAGTCGAACCTGCGCGCCGAGGAGGCCCGCTTCCGCGTCGGCCGCTCGACCAGCTACGACGTGCTGTTCCGCCAGGACGAGCTCGCCCTGGCCCAGTTCAACGCGCTCTCGGCCCAGATCGACTTCCTGCGCGCGACCGTCGAGCTGCAGACCCTGACCGGCCAGCTGCTGCCGTCCTACGGCCTCGAGCTGTCCGGCGCCGCCGCCCCGCGCCAGGCCTCGACGCCGACCGGCGGCAGCTACCGCTAGTTCCTCGCGGCCTCCTGCGCGCGCACGCATCGGCAGCCGCGAGGCCGTCGGCGGGCGCGCGAGATCTCCCCTGAGCCCGCTCCTGCAAAGCCCTCGCGCAGCCTCCGCCGGGCCCGGGACGCCGGCTCGGCTTGTTTCGCCGCCCGCGCTCGTGTTACGTTGCTGCGTGCTCGCCTGCGGGCGCCCGGAGTGCTGCCATGTCCGCTTCTGAAATCGCCGACAACAAGTGGGAGCTCGAAGCTTCCAAGCCCCCGATCTCCGACGTCGGAGGCATTCTCCAGATCGTCGTCGTCGCGTTCTTCGCGGCCCTGTTCGGTTGGATGCTGATGTTCACCTTCCAGGGCATCTTCGGCTCCAAGCGCGAGACCCTGGCCGACGCGTACGGCAACCTCACCGTCGACGGCAAGAAGGCCCCCGAGGCCCCGCCGGCGGAGTGAGCCGCGGCGCCCCCGGGCGCCTCAACGAATGCCGATGAACGCGAGCATCTGACCGATGCCCGCGCCGTCGCGACGATAGCTGAAGTAACGCTCCGGGTTGCGGCAGGTGCACCCGCCGACGCGTTCGATGCAATCCCGCGAGACGCCTGCGTCCTCCAGCTGAGCCCGGACTGCCGCCACCAGATCGACGTGTGGCCGCCTTCCGGGCTCGCGGCGTACGTGCGCGGGCGCGAACTGGCTGGCGACCTCCTCGCCGACCTCGAACGCCTCGACCTCGATGCACGGCCCGATCGCCGCGCGTAGCTGCGACGGGTCGACGCCGTCGGCCACGAGCGCGGCGATCGTCGCCCCGACCACGTTGGCGACCGTCCCGCGCCAGCCGCTGTGGATCGCCGCCACCGCCGTCGCCGCGTGATCGGCCAGCAGCACCGGCACGCAGTCGGCCGTCATCACCCCGACCACCACCGGCCTGTCGCTCGCGCGGGCCCACAGCGCGTCGGCCTCGGCCCCGGGCGTCAACGCCGACACGCGCAGCGCCGTCGCCCCGTGGACCTGTCGCACCAGTCGCAGCTCTTCGGGTTCGAACCCGCCGGCCTCGGCGACGCGACGGAGGTTCTCGTCGACGTTGGCGGGCTCGTCACCCCAGCGACGGCCGAGGTTGAGGCTCTCGAAGCGACCGCGGCTGACGCCACCGGTGCGGTCGGTGAAGCCGTGGACGATACGCGGTGAGGACAGCAGCACGGCGCGGGCGAGCACCCTGAACTCTTAGGAGTCCGGGCCGCCGAGCGCAACAATCAGGGCGCGGAGCTCGGGTGGCAGCGCGCTCTCGAAGTCGAGCTCGGCGTCCGAGATCGGGTGGCGGAACCCGAGCACTGCGGCGTGGAGCGCGTGGCGCCCGAGGCTCTCCGCGAGCGCGCGGATGGCCGGCGAACCGCCGAGCCCGCCGTACAGCGCGTCGCCGACGATCGGGTGGCCCAGCATGCGGCAGTGCATGCGGATCTGATGCGTCCGGCCGGTCTCGAGCTGGAAGCCGAGCAGCGCCGCGCCGGTCAGGCGCTCGAGCGTGCGGACGTGCGTCACGGCGCGGCGGCCGTCCCTGGCGTCCCAGGTGAAGCGGCGGCGATCGACCGGGTCGCGCCCGTGGCCGGTGCGCAGCGTCTTCTCGTCGAACGGCGGCGCGTCGCGCACCACCCCGAGGTAGCGGCGGCGCAGCGAGTGCCGGCGGAACTGCGCCGCCAGCCCCTCCTGCGCCTGCATGTGCTTCGCCACCACCAGCAGCCCGCTCGTGTCGCGGTCGAGGCGATGCACGATCCCCGGGCGCGTCGCGTCGTTGCCGGGCAGCACCGGCAGCGCCTCCGCGCCCGCCCCGAGGTGATGCAGCACCGCGTTGACCAGCGTCCCGTGACTGTGGCCCGGCCCGGCGTGGACCACCATCCCGGCCGGCTTGTCGATCACCAGCAGGTGTTCGTCCTCGAACACCACCTGGAGCGGCAGCGCCTCGGGCGTCGCGTGCAGCGGCGCGGGCGCCTGCAGTTCGACCTCGACCTCGACCTCGGCGTCGACCAGGCGCGAGGCCTTCAGCGCCGCTCCCCCGGCCGCCCACACCTTCCCGGCCGCGAACGCGCGGGCCAGCTGGGAGCGCGTGCACGGGTGCCCGCGGCGAGCGAGCTCGGCGACGAGGGCCTGGTCGAGGCGACGCCCGATGGCGTCGGATCCGAGGTGGAGGCGCAGGCCCGAAGCCTACCAGATGTGGGTCTTGAGGCTCGCCATCGGCTTGATCACGCGGTCGACGATGGCGCGGTCGTAGTAGTTCTTGCGGAACAGCTCGGGCGTCACGCGGCCGCGGAACAGGTCGCGGCCCTCCATGATCTCTTCCCCGAGGGCGTCGAAGAAGTTGTCGTTGATCAGCGCCTCTTCGATCTTCTGCTTGTTGTAGAGCTGGATGTCCGAGGCGATCGCTCGGGCGAGCTGCTGCGCGCGGGCGTCGTTGTCGATGGGCGTGGCTGCCATGACCGCGAGGATGCCACAGCGCCGCGGCGCCCGCCAAGTCGCCGCAATTTCGCCGCCCGCGGCCTCGAAAACGCCCCTGCGCCCCGGCGCCAGGCGAGCCGCGCGCTCGCCCTCTGCGAGTGACGGCGCCGCTCCTGGTAAAGTCGCGGCGGATGACCGAGCAAGCGAACTTCGAGCTGGATCGCGGCTCGCTCTCGGCGGCCGCGGTCGGCAAGACCATTGTGCATCGGCCGACGCGCGACGCCGGCTTCCCGCTGGTGTTCGGCGGGATCTGCGGCGCACTCGCGCTCGGCCTGGTGGTCGCCGCCGTCGTCACCGCCGGTGCCGTGCCCGCCACCTTCCTCATCGTCCTCGAGCTGCTGATCGCCGCCGGCCTCGGCTGGATGGCGAGCTGGTTGCTGCCCGACGCGCTCGCAGCGCACCGTTTCAATCGCCGCCGCTACGAGGTGCGCTTCGAGCTCCGGCACATCGAGATCCGCAGCCGGGACGGCGTCGAGCAGGTCGCCCTCGCCGACGCGCCGGCGCATCCGTTCCTGCGCTCGCTGGCGATCGACAGCCGGCTCCACCCGCTCTTGCGGGTGCGCGCCGCCTGCGAGCGGCTCCCCCCGCGCGCCGATGTCCGCGTGATCCTCGAGACCCTCGCGCTGCTGCACCTCGACGACGAGCCGAGCGACGCGCCCGTGCCTCCACCGACTCGCCCCTACTACGCCACGATCGTCGGTGGCGCGGCGGTGTTCTTTCGCGCTCCCGAGGAGCTCGCGCACCTGCGCGACGCCGGGACCTCGGTCTACCGCATCGACACCGCCTGGGACCCCGCGTCGCGGACCCATACCCCGCGCCTCACGCCCGCGAGCGTACGGCGCGTGTGACGAACCATCGGCCAGGTGAACGCACCCGGCCTCACAGGAACAGCCGCAGCGCCTGCTGCAGGAAGTTTCGCACCGCGCTGGTCGTCGCCGCCAGCGGCAGGGCCGGGAGCAAGCCGACGAGCACGAGCACGAGCGCTTCGCGGCGACCGAGCGGGACCGGGCGGATCGAGCGGACGACGTCGTGATCGGCGGCGAGGTCGGCGAGCGCTTGCACGTCGGACGTGCCGAGCAGTGGTTCCTCGCTGGGCAGCGCGGGAGCGAACCACTTCGACTCGAACTGCTGGGTGTAGCGGCTCGCCAGCGCGCCGTGCTCGAACAGCCCGCGCGACCGCAGGCGCAAGAGCGCCGGCACGACCGCGAACAGCGGACCTATCACGATCACGAGCGTCAGCACCAGCAGCGCGATGTAGCTCGAGTGGTACTGCTCGAGCGTCGCGCCCGCGAACAGGATCCGCGTGGCGATCGCGCTGGAGATCGCGGCGCTCGCGGCGAACACCAGGATCCCCCACGGCAGGAGGCCATCGCCGAGGAAGCCGAGCCCGCCGGCGCGATCGGGGTGCGTCGCGGTGAGCCGCAGCTCGAGCCGCGACACCCGTCGCAGGAAGCGGCCCCAGACGAACAGCCGGTGCACCCAGCGATACAGCACGAAGTGAAACAGCGGCAACGAGACCAGCGCGAACCATCGACCCGCCAGCGTGAGCGTGGGAGGCGGCCCCGCCGTGTGCCAGCTGCCTCCCGCATGGCTCTCGCCGAGCACCATGATGCCCAGCGCGGAGACATAGGCCGCCGTGATCACGATCAGCGCGGCGACCCCCGAATCCCGGGTGCGATGCGCCTCGACGAGGAGGCCGGCGAACACCGGTCGATCTTCGGCGCGCACCAGATCGGCGGCGATGAACTGCGCGGTGCAGCGGTCGAGCTGCGCCCCGATCGGCAGATCGGCCAGCACGAGCAGCGGCACGGCGACGAGGAAACGGACGTGCGCCGCCAGATCGTGGAGGAACGGCAACGCGGTGCGGCCGACCAGCACGCCGTCCACACCCGCGAGCACGAGCAGCGGAAACCACGCGAACAGGGCCACGCCCGCCGCCACCGCGGGCGCGCGCCCACGCAACGGCGCGGCACGGAGCCGACGCAGCGCGGCGTCACCGGGCCCGCCGTCGACCCAGAACAACTCGGGAGCGTCGGCGAGGTCGCCGCGCGCCGCTCGCTCGTCGCGCATCCACGCCACAGCGTGCGCCTCGAACGACCCCGCGCGCCTCTCACGGGTTCGCCTCCACGCCGCGCCCGACCCTCTGCCGCTGCGTCCGGCGCCTGCCGGCGCGTTCGCGGCTGCCGCTCTCGCGCGGCCCGACTGCGAACTCGCGCCCGTTCATCCACGGAGGTCTCCATCAAGCCCACCGAATTCACCCTGTTCAAGTCGCGCAGCCGCTTCACCGACGACACGTCATGACCGCGTCTCGAGCGTGAGGCATCCAGCGCACGCACGCGGCGAATTACCTCGCCCAGGATCTGCGGGTCCGCGGCTCATCAGCTGTCTCTTCGGGCATCCCCTTGCCGGCCGGATGCTGGTCCGCGAGCGACACCGATCCGCCGACCTCGTCCGAGCGCGGCGATCGCCGCAATCTCACCTCACGCGCCGCGCCGCGCCGACTGCCCGCGGAACATCGCTCCGCGCCGTCCGGCGGCGAACCGCCGGCGCCGGCCGGTCGCCGTGAAAATCAGTTCACCGGCTCGGCCGCGGGGACGCGCTGCTACCATCTGCGCCGCGTGTCCGGGTCGAACCTCTACGCCAGCCTGAGCTCGCTGCTCGCCGCCGCGGTCGCCGCCGCGATCGGCATCAGCGTCTACCTGCGCGACCGCTCGCGGGTGCAGTTCTCGCGCTTCTTCGCCTTCTGTCTCAGCCTGTGCCTCTTCCACCTCGCGCGCTTCTTCGCCGGTCTGCCGAGCCTGCCGCGCTCGCAGTGGGTCGCGGACACCCTGAGCCTGCTGCTCCCGCTGATGGCCGACCGCTTCCTCTCGGGCTTCTTCCCCGCGGCCGGACCGGCGCCCGGGCGCAACCCGGTGCAGGGGCCGCTGCTCGGCGTCCTCCTGGTGTTCCAGGTGTTCGCCCTCGTCTTCCCGCAGCTCGCCGACGAGCCGTGGTGGGTCGTCATCGACGTCAGCATCAAGATCTACGTCGTCGGCGGCCTCTTCTACGCCGTCATGCGCATGTGGCGGGCCGCGCGCGCCGCCGAGGGCACCGCGGCCGGCCCGCGCCTGCGCTACCTGTTCTACGCCGCCCTGATCGCGCTCGCGCTCGGCCAGCCGGGGATCCCCGTCATCGGCCCGATCGTCACCGCCGTCTACTTGTACTTCATGGCGCAGACGCTGACGCGCGAGCGTCTGCTCGACCTGCCGGAGATCCTGGCGCGGATCGCCAGCATGACGCTGCTCGTGATCACCGTCACCGCGGTCTACGCCGCGCTGGTGCTGTGGGTGCCGTGGACCTTCGCCGGCGAGCCGATGCTGCTGGTCTTCAACACCTTGCTCGCCTCGTTCGCCGTGCTGGTGTTGATCGACCCGCTGCGCACCGAGCTCGATCGGCGCCTCGAGAGCTGGCTGTTCCACGACCGCTCGATCTTGCGGGCCCTGCTCGACCGCCTGCGCCGGCGCCTCGTCAACCTCATCGATCCCGACGAGATGGTCCGCGTCGTCATGAACACCTTGCGCGGATCCGAGCGGGTCACTCGCGCCTCGCTGTTCCTGCTCGACCGTCAGGGTTCGGCGTTGCGACTGCGCGGGCACACCGGCGCTCCCACGCCGCCGTCGAGCCTCGACCTCGCGACCCGGCGGCCCCTGCTCGAGCGCATGCGGCAGAGCGGCCCGCTGCTGCGCGACGTGCTCGAGCGGCAGCGCGAGCGGGCCAACAACGAGCTCAAGGCCGAGCTCGACGAGTGCCTGGACACCTTCGCCGAGGTCGGCGCCAGCCTCGCGCTGCCGATCCGCGGCCTCGCCGGCGAGCAGCTCGAGAGCGGTCCGCCGCGGCTGCACCTGCTCGGCGTGTTGTTCGTCGACGACGAGCGCCTGCTCGAGCCGTTCTCGCGCGAGGAGGTCGAGCTGTTCGAGGGCGTGGTGGCCCAGGCGGCGGTGATGATCGAGAACTCGACCGTGTACGAGCAACGCAAGGAGCGCGACCGCCTGGCCGCGCTCGGCGAGATGGCCGCCGGCCTGGCCCACGAGATCCGCAACCCGCTCGGGGCGATCAAGGGCGCCGTCCAGGTCGTCGAGCCCGGGCTGCAGAACGCCGACCCGACCACGCGTGAGTTCCTCGGCGTCATCGTCGAGGAGGTCGAGCGGCTCAACCGCGTCGTCACCCAATTCCTCACCTACTCGCGGCCCTACACCGGCCAGATGGGCCCGGTCGCGCTCGGCGAGGTCGTCGTCACCACCATGCGCCTGCTCGACGAGGACGCCCGTGGGCGCGTCACCGTCACCCAGGCTGCGAATCTGCCGCCGGTCCGCGGCGACGCCGAGGCCCTGCGCCAGGTCCTGCTCAACCTCCTGCGCAACGCCTTCGACGCCCTCGCCGGCCAGGGCGCGCCCGGGCGGGTGTTCGTGTCGTTGGGCCTGCGGCGGCACGGCCTCGGCAGCGGCGACGCGGTCACCCTCACGGTCCGCGACAACGGCCCCGGGTTCGCCCCGGGCGCGCTGGCCAACCTGTTCGTGCCGTTCCACACCACCAAGGCGGCCGGCACCGGCCTGGGGCTGCCCATCAGCCAGCGGATCGTGGAGAATCACCGCGGGCTCATCGAGGTCAGCGCCCCCGAGGGCGGCGGCGCCCAGTTCACGATCGTCCTGCCCGTGTACGCCCAGCCGCGCGCCGAACCTCCGGCCTGACCGACCTCGGCCTCCGACCAATCTGCTCTTTCAGACAGGTCCATCTTGTCCCAAGTACAACACCGCATCCTCCTCGTCGACGACGAACCCAACCTGCGCAAGGTCCTCGGCGCGCTGCTCAAGCAGCTCGGCTTCGAGGTCCACGCCGAGAACGACGGCGCCGCAGCGCTCGCGCGGGTGCGGGCCGCCCCGCCGGGGACCTTCGACGTCGTGATCACCGACCTGCGGATGCCCAACCTCGACGGCATGGGCCTGCTCAAGGCCTTGCAGGTGCACGAGCCGGGGCTGCCGGTGATCCTGTTGACGGCGCACGGCAGCATCGACAGCGCGGTCGAGGCGGTCAAGCTCGGCGCCTTCGACTACCTGGAGAAGCCGTTCGACAAGGACCAGATCCACCAGATCGTGCAGAAGGCGATCACGACGCGCGAGCGCTCCGGACCGAGCATCCAGCCGAGCCCGCCGCCCGGCGAGATCACCGACCCGTGCGCCGCCGCCGGCATGGTCGGGCGCTCGCCGTCGATGCAGGCGATCCGCGAGATCGTCGGCACCGTCGCCGCCAGCCCCTCGACCGTGCTCATCGCCGGCGAGAGCGGCACCGGCAAGGAGCTCGTCGCCCGCGCCCTGCACCTCGGCTCGGCGCGGCGCAGCCAGCCGTTCATCAAGGTCAACTGCGCCGCGATCCCCGGCGGGCTGGTCGAAAGCGAGCTCTTCGGCCACGAGCGCGGCGCCTTCACCGGCGCCGTCAGCACGCGCGCCGGTCGCTTCGAGCTCGCCGACGGCGGCACCCTCTTTCTCGACGAGGTGAGCGAGATCCCCAAGGAGATCCAGGTCAAGCTGCTGCGCGCGATCCAGGAGTCGGAGTTCGAGCGCGTCGGCGGCGTCAAGACCCTGCACGTCAACGTGCGGCTGATCGCGGCCACCAACCGCAACCTCGAGGAGCTCATCCGCGACGGCCAGTTCCGCGAGGACCTGTACTACCGCCTCAACGTCGTCCCGATCCACCTGCCGGCGCTGCGCGAGCGGCTGGAGGACCTGCCGTTCCTCGTGTCGCACTTCGTCCAGCGCTGCAACGAGCGCCTCGGCAAGACCGTGCAGGGCCTGACCCCGGCCGCGTTGGCGGCGCTCGAGCGCTACCCGTGGCCGGGCAACATCCGCGAGCTCGAGAACTTGATGGAGCGGATGGTGCTGTTCGCCTCGGGGCCGCTGATCGACGAGGACGACCTGCCGGACGCCTACGCCGGCGAGGCGGGCGCGAGCGCGCCCTCCGCCGCGGAATCGAGCACCCGGCTGGCCGAGCCGGGCGACCGCCAGATCCGCCTGCCGCTGTCGAGCCTGGGCCAGGACCTCAAGGAGGCCGTGAAGGCCGGGTCCCGCCTCGTGGAGGAGGCGCTGATCCGCGAGGCGCTGGCGAAGACCGACGGCAACGTCACCCGCTCGGCTCGCGCCCTCGGGATCAGCCGCCGCAGCCTGCAGTCCAAGATGAAGGAGCTCGGCCTGCGCGAGAGCCCCGACGAGGGCGGCCCCAAGGGCCCGCCGCCGCAGCCGGCGAGTTGAGCCGACCCCCGAAGCCGGTGACGGGCCGCGGCGGCGATCACAGCAGATCTCGCCCACACGCCCGCACGCTGCGCCGAGGCGGCCGCGCGGGGTCCGCGACGCCGATAGCCGCCGGGCGGCCGGAAACGAGGTCGTGTGCCCGTCAAAGGGTCCCTGCGCCCGGGTTTTTCGCCGCGGCGATCGATTCTTGCGGAGCGGCGATCGGGGTCGGGATCGTGGCTGCCCCGGCCGCTTCGGCCCAGGAATGTTGACGCTGCCGCCCGCGCGCTGGTAGCGTGCAGCGACCCCTCTTGAGGTGCTCCCTATGCGGAAACTGTGCCGCCTCCTGCCCGTCCTGACTGCTCTCGGCGCGGTCGCCCTCGGCGTGACTTCCACGGCGCACGCCGCCGAGGTCACGCGCGTGGCGAGCTCCTTCGACGGCGACAACAAGTTCGATTTCCACTTCGGGGTCGGCTACGACTTCAACTTCAAGCAGGCGGCGATCCTCCGCGAGTGGAGCGATCCGAACAACCCGAAGAGCACGATGGTGCGCGACCTGCTGTACCGGCAGCAGCGGCACGTGGTCACCCCGACGATGGAGATCGGTCTCTACAAGGACCTCGCCATCTACGCGGCCCTGCCGATCGTCGTCAGCGACCAGCGCACCTACGGCTTCGACCAGAAGGCCGAGCCGTGCGTGTACGCCGACGAGGCCAGCGGCACCAACCCGGCCACCTGCGTCCGCCACGACAACAGCACCACGATCCGCGACGGCATCATCCCGCGCGACGGCTTCAACGCGATGAACGCGGCCAACCCGTTCGGCGCGTTCGGGGGCATGGGCACCGAGACGATCTTCAAGGGCGCCAACCGCTACGGCCTCGACCAGCTGATCGTCGGCCTGAAGATCGGCATCCTCAACCAGGATCGCCTGTCGCACATGCCGAAGTGGGTCATCGGCCTCGAGGGCCGGTTCGCCGTCGGCAAGCCGATGACCTTCTCGCGCGACACCGTCGACGCCGACCCGGCCGGCAACCACCGCGTCGGCCGCGGCACCCACGAGCTCGGCGTGTGGACCGCCCTGTCGCGCCGCTACCGCTTCCTCGACCCGTTCTTCACCGCGTGGTGGTACCAGGCCATCCGCGCCAACGGCTCCGAGTTCAAGAACTACGGCTCGACGCAGGACCGCGTGAACCCGCAGTCCAACGTCGGCGTGTCGTTCGGCACCGAGATCGTGCCGTTCGAGCGCAAGGCCAAGGGCCAGAAGGTCGCGCTCAACCTGCGCGGCCTGGCGATGCTCAAGTACGGCGGCCGCGGCTACAGCGAGGCGTGGGAGCTGTTCGCCGACAGCCCGGCGCTGGTCGGCACCTACCAGCCCGGCCAGGCCAACCTCGAGTGCAGCCGCGCCGACGTCGACAGCGTGATCCAGTACGCCAAGGACAACCCGCAGGACGGCGACCCGCTGGGCAACTCCGGCGCGCCCCAGGGCTGCCAGCGCTTCAACGGCATCACGAACATCCAGGACTTCGCCACCTTCGGCCTCAACATCGCGCTGCACGCCCACCTCAGCAAGTACGCGGTGTTGATGATCGGCACCACGCTGACCACCGACACCCGCCACCTCATCACCGCGGCCAGCCGCGGCAAGGCCCAGCTCGGCGGCGACCCCAACCTCGTCGACCAGCCGCAGGAGATCAACCCGATCCGCCGCGACGTGATCGACCAGGTCGGCCGCCGCTACGCCGTCGGCGACGTGTTCGGCGCCATGGGCTACTTCCGCTTCCTGCTCACCTTCTGAGCGGGCAGGCCTGCCCTCCGAGACATGTCCGCGCGACCCTGGTCGCGCGGACATGTTCGTTTAAGCGGGCGAGTTCCTCGTCCCGACGGACCTCGCAACCTTCGCTCCGGCCTGTCCTTCCGAACAGCTCGCCTCGGTCCGCCGTGCGCCGGCTCATCCTCGCCTGCCGGCCCTCGCCGCGCCGCGTCGACCGCCGGCGCCCGCGAGTCCGGCTCGCCGCGGCCTGTCCTTGCAAACAGCTCGCTACAACCTCGCCTGCGCCGCGTCCTGCCGGTCTCAGCCCTCGCCGGCGCCGCGGCGCAGCGCCCCGAGCTGCTCGTAGATCGCCCGCGCCTCGAGCCCCGTGAGCGCCGCGATCTGCTTGGCCTTCTCGCGCGGCTTCAGCGTCGGATCGCGCACCAGCTGCCACAGCGCCCGCGCCGCGTCCTGCGCCGGATCGGCGGCGGGGGGCGCCAGAGTGCCCGCGAGCACCAGCGTCACCTCGCCGCGCAGCGCCTCCTCGACCGACTCCGCCAGCTCGGCGAGCGTGCCGCGCACGACCTCCTGGTGCTGCTTCGTCAGCTCGCGGCCGATGGCGACCCGCCGCGCGCTCGCGTCGGGCAGCGCGCCCGCGAGGTCGCGCAGCAGGGCAGGCACCCGGTTGCCCGCCTCGTACAGCAGCACCGTCCCGCGCTCCTGGGCGATCGCCGCCAGCCGCTCGGCCCGCTCGGGCCCGCCGCGCGGGAGGAAGCCCAGGAACCGCACGTCGTCGGCCGGCAGCCCGCTGAGGCACAGCGCCACCGCGGCGGCCGTCGGCCCCGGCACCACGTCGACCGCGTAACCGGCCTCGACGGCGGCCTGGACCAGCCGCAGCCCCGGGTCGCTCCACACCGGCAGCCCGGCCTCGGACAGGTACGCGACCACCTTGCCGCGCGCCAGGTTGTCGAGAAGTAGGGTCACCCGCTCGCCCTCGTTGGCGACGAAGCAGCTGATCCGCGGCGGCAGCGTCGCGCCCTCGCCGAGCAGGCGCAGCGGGCTGCGCGTGTCCTCGCAGAACAGCACGTCGGCGCCGACGATCGCCTCGCGGGCGCGCGGGCTGAGGTCGCCGCGGTTGCCGAGCGGCGTGCCGACCAGCACCAGCTTGCCGGGACCCGACGCGTCCGCGCTCATGTGTCGTGACCCAGGGCGATCTGGACCGCGTCGCCGAGCTCGGCCTGGAGGAACTCGCGCAGGCGCAGGACCATGCGCTTCTCGAGCTGCCGCGCCCGCTCGCGGCTGACGCCCCAGCGGTCGCCGAGCTCCTGCAGCGTGATCGGCTCGTCGGCGACGATCCGGTCGCGGAAGATCTCGAGCTCGCGGCCCGACAGCGTGGCGCCGAAGCGGCGCAGCTTGGCGTGGAGGATGTCCTTGAACTCCGTCGACTCGACCTCGACCTCGGGGTCGTCGCTGCTGTCCTCGATGATGTCCATGCGCGTGCGGCCGTCGTCCTCGTCGCCGCTGCTGAGCGGGGCGTCGAGCGACATGTCGGGGGCCGACAGCCGGCGGTCCATCTCGATGACCTCGGCCTCGCTGACGTCGAGCGCGGCGGCGATCCGCTCCGGCGTGGGGTCGACGCCGGCCTGCTTGAGGCGGTCGACCTGCTTGCGCAGGTTGAAGAACAACTTGCGCTGGTTCTGCGTGGTGCCGATCTTCACCAGCCGCCAGTTGTTGAGGATGAACTTGAGGATGTAGGCGCGGATCCACCAGCCGGAGTAGGTCGAGAGCTTGACCCCGCGGTAGGGGTCGAACTTCTTCACGGCCTGGATCAGGCCGACGTTGCCCTCCTGCACCAGATCCAGCAGGTTCTGATAGGCGCGCTTGTACTCGTGGGCGATCTTCACCACGAGGCGGAGGTTCGACGTCACCAGCTGCTTGGCCGCCTCGGCGTCGCCTTGCTCGACCCACCGGACCGCCAGCGCGTGCTCCTCCTCGCGCGTCAGCAGCGGATGGCGCCGGACCTCGGCCATGTACTGGCCCATCGGGTCGCGCCGCACCAGCGCCGTCACCGGCGCCGCGGTCTGCGTGCCCGGAGGTGTGGTTCCGATCTCCGCCTCGATGAGGTCGAGCTCGGCGTCGGTCGCCGGCTCGGTCTCGCCCAGCACCTCGGCCGCTTCGTCGGCGTCCTCGTCGTCCGGCTCGGGCTCGGGGGCGACCGGCGTCGCCTTCACGGGGAGAGCCGCGTCGCCGGGCGCCTCGACATCGACGACCGCGGGCGCCTTGCGCGAGGACTTCTCGGACGGGCTGCGCTTCGGTTGAGACATGCCGGGGCGGAGTCTACGCCGCCCCTCGCCATCTTTGACAGGTCGGCGGAGCTTCGTCCGTGCGCGACCTCCGGACCGACCCCCGAGCGCCCGTCGCGGTTTCGCTGCGCCGCCACCGCGCGGCCCCGGACGGCGCCCCGACGCCCGGCTGCCATTCGGTGGCCATCGCAGTTGCCCCCCACTACACTGGCGATCGTGATCGCTCCGCTTCGTGGTCGACTCGGCCGGGCCTCCGCCCCGGCCATCGTCTTCGGCTCCTTCGCCCTGGCGCTCGGCCTCACCGCCGTCCAGGACAGCGAGGCGCTGGCGCAGCGCAGCGAGGCGCGCGCCCCGGTCCGCGCCGCCGCCCAGGCCTACGACGCCACCGACCTGCGGATCCTCGACTGGACCCTCTGGTACGTCGCCAAGTACTACGTCGAGCCCGAGCGCATCGACCCCCACCGGATGACCATCGCCGGCCTCGAAGGCCTCGAGCAGGCCATCCCCCAGGTGCTGGTCGAGCCGGTCGGCGGCAGCGCCAAGGCCTCGCGGGTCAAGGTGCGCGTCGGCACCGCCGAGCAGGAGTTCGACCTCGGCAGCGTCGACGCGCTGTGGGCCGTCGGCACCCACGTGCGCGACGTGTTCCGCTTCATCGCCCGCCACACCCAGCTCTCCGAGGACGACCGCCGCGACGCCGAGTACGCGATCGTCGAGGGCGTCCTCGGCACCCTCGACCCGCACACCAACCTGCTGCGTCCGGACGAGTTCGACGTCATGAAGACCAGCACGAAGGGCAGCTTCGGCGGGCTCGGCATCGAGGTCGGCATGCGCGACGGCATGATCACCGTCATCCGCGTGATCGACGGCAACCCCGCCGCCAAGGCCGGCATCGAGTCGGGCGACCGCATCGTCCAGATCGACGAGGAGTCGACGGTGACGATGAACCTCAACGAGGCGGTCGACCACATGCGCGGCGAGCCCGGCACCGCGGTCGCGCTGCACATCCGCCGCGAGGGCGTCGACAAGCCCAAGCGCTTCCGCATCACCCGCGACGTCATCACCCTCGACAGCGTCACCGGCACCGTCCTGCCCGGCACCAACAGCGAGGGTCAGCCAGTCAAGGTCGGCCTGGTCCAGATCAACCGCAACTTCGCCCAGACCACCGGCAAGGAGCTGCGCGCCAAGCTGGCCGAGTTCGAGAAAGCCGGCGTGCGCGGCATCGTCCTCGACATGCGCGACAACCCCGGCGGCCTGCTCACCGCCGCGGTCGAGGTCGCCGACGCGTTCCTCAAGTCGGGCGTGATCGTCTCGACCGTCGGCCCCGGCGCGCCGCGCGAGGACCTCACCGCCGACGACCGCTACGACTTCGCCGACGTGCCGGTGGTCGTGCTCATCGACCAGGGCTCGGCCAGCGCCACGGAGATCGTCGCCGGCGCGCTGCGCAACCTCGGCCGCGCGGTCCTGCTCGGCCGCCGCACCTTCGGCAAGGGCTCGGTGCAGGTGCTGCACGACCGCAAGGTCGCCGACAAGGAGCTCGCGCTCAAGCTCACCATCGCCCAGTACCTCACGCCCGGCGACGTGTCGATCCAGTCGGTCGGCGTCAGCCCCGACCTCGAGACCCTGCCGGTCGTCGTCACCAAGGACTTCGTCGCCTACCACGGCCGCAAGCGCTTCGACCTCGTGCGCGAGGAGTCGCTGGCCTCGCACCTCACCTCGACCAAGGCCGACCCGTCGCAGAAGATCACCGCCGGCCCGCTCTACTTCCTCAGCAACGCGCAGCTGCCCGACGACGACGGCGGCGAGGAGAAGTCCGAGGCGGCCAAGCAGAAGGAGCGCGACAAGGCCCGCGCCGCCAAGACCGACAAGGCCGGCAACCTCACGCCCGAGGCGCTGCTCGAGGACCCGGAGATCCGCATGGCCCGCGACCTGGTGGTGTGGGCGCCGTCGCCGTCGCGCGACGCGATCCTCGGGCGGATCGGCGAGTTCGTGTCCAAGCAGTCGGCGGTCGAGGAGAAGCGCCTCGCCGAGGCGTTCGCCAAGCGCGGCGTCGACTGGAGCGCCGGCGCCGCGCCCGAGGCCGGCAAGGGCGCCGTGCTGCGCATGACCGTCAAGACCGACAAGAAGGACAACACGGTCCTCGCCGGGGAGACCGGCATCGTCACGGTCAGCGTCACCAACGAGGGCACCGCGCCGGCCTACCAGGTCCGCGCCTTCACCGACTCCGACTACTCGTACTTCGACGAGCGCGAGCTGCTGCTCGGCCGCATCGACCCCGGCCAGACCCGCACCGCCACCGCCAAGGTCAACGTCAACGAGCACGAGCTGTCGCGCACCGACCGCATGGAGCTGCAGCTGTTCGACCGCCACGGCTCGACGGTGTCGCCCAACTCGCAGCGCTTCATCGACATCAGCAGCGCCGGCATCCCGCGCCCCGACTTCGCGCTGGCCTATCAGCTGCTCGACGACCCGCGCGCCGGCGCCAACATCCACGGCAACGGCGACGGCGCGCTCCAGGTCGGCGAGCGCGTGCGCCTGCGCGTCCACGTGCGCAACACCGGCGAGGGCCAGGCGCTCGACGCCTGGGTCAACCTCAAGAACATGAACGGCGACGCGGTGTTCCTCCACACCGGCCGCGAGCAGCTCAAGGCGATGCCGACCGGCGACGGCCGCGTGGTCGAGTTCGACTTCGAGGTGAAGAAGGCGCCGAACGAGGGCGAGATCAAGCTGCAGCTGTCGGCCCACGACGCGAAGATCGGCGTGGCCCTGGCGCAGAAGCTGCACTTCCCGCTGGCGCAGAGCACGGTCACGCTGGCGCCCGCCAGCGGCACCGCGGCGTGCGAGAAGACCTGCGACCTCGTGCAGAGCCCGCTCGCCGCCGACCAACTGGTGGCCCGCGCCGAGCCCGGCTCCGGCCTCAAAGTCCTCGGCCGCACCGACGGCTGGCTGCGCGTCGACCTCGACGGCAAGCGCTTCGCGTTCGTCAAGGACACCCAGGCCAAGCTCGGCGAGCGCGGCGGCAAGCCGAAGATCACCGACGTGTTCGCCATCAGCCCGCCGCGGATCGCCCTGGCCGCCAGCCCGAACCAGACCGCCGACCAACGCATGAAGGTCAGCGGCACGATCACCGACAGCGAGGCCGTCCGCGACGTGTTCATCACGGTGGTCAACCCGTCGCGCGACCTGTTCGGCAAGGCCGAGAAGGTGTTCTACCAGGCGGCCGCCAACCCGAAGGACGGCAAGCTCGAGTTCTCCGCCGACATCCCGCTGACGCCCGGCAACAACTTCATCGAGGTCCGCGCCCGCGAAGACGACGACGTCAGCGCGGCCAAGCACATGTGGGTGCTCCGCACGAGCGGGCTCGAAGAGGCGCGCTCGAACGAGCTCCACAAGTCGACCGGCAAGCTCAGCGTCGATACGTTGGCGAAGTGATGCTCCTCGCGAAGTACAGGACGCGCCGCTCGTCGCGTGGGCGAGGGCGGACGCGCCGCTCGTCGCGTGGGCGAGGGCGCGGGGCCGGGAGATTGGCGAGGGGCGAGCGAGGGGCGGCGTGGCGGGTCCCTCGCGACGCGAGACCTGCCATGCCAGATGCTCGGCGCGGAGTGCTTTGTGCGAGCATGTCCGAAGAGACATCCCGCGCCTGCGCGTCAGGCATGGGGCCCCTCGCTGCGTCCCACCACGCCGCCCCTCGCTCGCCTCGAGACGATCGTCGCAGGCCCCGCTCGTGGGTCCACGGCGGTTCTCTCGGCTGAGATCGAGGCGGCTCGAGATGCTCGGCGCGGAGTGCTTTGCGCGAGCATGTCCGAAGAGACATCCCGCGCCTGCGCGTCAGGCATGGGGCCCCTCGCTGCGTCCCACCACGCCGCCCCTCGCTCGCCTCGAGACGATCGTCGCCGGCCCCGCTCGTCGGTTCGCGGCGGCTCTCGTCTGACCGCGAGGGCTCGCTCAGCCAACCTTGGGGAGCTTCCCGCCCGCCTCGGTGAGCCGCTCGTCCCGACATTATCGAAGAGCGAGGAAGGGGCAGCGTGGCGGGCCCCCTTGCGACGCGAGAGCTGCCACGCCAGATACTCGGCGCGGTGCGTTTTATCCTAGCATGTCCGAAGAGACATCCCGCGCCTGCGCGTCAGCAGCTCTCGCTGCGTTCCCACCGCGCTCGGCCATCTCGGAAGCTCACCCCCGTCACTTCTTGTCGGCGAGCTTGATGAGCCCGATGTCGTGGACCTCGCCCTCCTTCATCGCCGAGTTCATTGCGAAGCCGAGGGTCGTCATCCACTTGCCGCCGACCTTCACGGCCACGCCGTACTCGCCGAGCGGCACCTCGGGGAAGCTCCACGCGCCCTGGGCGTCGGTCTTGCCAGTGAAGCGGACCGGCTGATCGGCGCACGGCGTCGTCGTGTAGATGAAGGCCGGGTTCGGGCACACCTCGATGGGGGCGTCGGCGACCGGCATGTCGTCGGGGTGGGCGATCGTGCCCTTGAGGCCGCCCTTGCGCACGGGGCCCGCGCCGGGGAGCGTCGCCGGGCCGCTGCCGAGGACCAGGATGCCCTTGATCTCGCCGGCGATCTCCGGAGCCGCGCCGCTGGCGAACTCGGTCTTGCTGCCGTCGGCGTTGAGGATCGACAGGCCGAAGTCGGAGCCGATCCACACGCGCCCGCTGTCATCGGCGCCGACGGCCCAGATCGACCCCTTATTAAAACTCTTGCCGCTGCGCAGCACCCGGAGCTTGCCGTCGGCCGGCCGCGTCGCCGTGACCTTGTCGACGTCGACGAGCGCGAGGTCGCCGGCGGTGCTGACCGAGAACTCGCTGTACGAGCCGGCCCCGCCGAGCTTCAACTTCTTGGCCGGCTCGGCGCCGACCAGGTGGAACACGCTGTCCATGCCGAGCGCGTACACGCTGTCGTCGGGCGCGAGCTCGAGGCGGCTCAGGTAGTACGGGCTGCGCGCCCTGGCCGGCTTGAGGTCGACCGGCTTCCACGCGTCGCCCTCGCGCACGAACAACTTCTGGCTCGACGCCAGCCAGGCCTTGCCGGCCCGGTCGACGGTGACGGCCTGCGGGTAGTCCTCGGCGCCGAGGGCCAGCACCGTGGCGGCCTCGCTGGTCCACGCCTTGCCGTCGAAGTGATCGATCGAGCTGTAGCTGACGCCCCAGATCTGCCCGTCACCCGCGACCGCGTAGTCGCTGAGCGAGTTGGGAATCCTCGCCTCCCCGTCGCCCGCGACGACCGTGAAGCCCGCGTTGTCGAGGCGCCCGATCTGCGAGTAGTTGGCCGCATACACCTGCCCGTCGGCGCCGACCTTCATGCGCTTGAACGAGCCCGTGTCGGCGCCGGCCACCGGCGTGAACTTGCGGTCGTCGAGGCGCACGATGCCCTTCTTCTCGACGGCGATGAACGCCGGGCCCGGCGCACCCGCGGTGACCGTCAGCGGAGCCGCGAGTGCAGGCCTGTCGGCCGCAGCGGGCTCGGCCTTCTCGTCGAGCTTGGCCTCGGCCTTCGCGTCGGGTTTCGCCTCGGCCTTGGCCTCGACCGAGACCGACGGCGCGCTCTTCTTCGTCTCGGAGGTCGGGGCCGGCTGCCCGCCGTCACAGGCCAGCATCAGCAGCGGAACGGCGAGCACACACAGTTTCATCGGGGGGGACACGCGGGGGGTTTGCACGCGGCGATCTTGCCAGCCCCGCCTGCGCTGTCAACGCCGCATGGCCGCCGGCACATGTCCTTTTCGCCATCTTACTCATGCGGACATGTCCCTGAGGGCATGTTCTGGACACCAGGCCTCGCCACGCGATCGGGGCATCTCGACCCCACTCTCTAGCGATGACGATCGAGCGCCTCGCTACCGAACCGAGGGCGCGGAGCTCCGGCCCGCAGAAACACGAAGGGCCGCGCCGGCGCTGTGCCGGTGCGGCCCTTCGGGCGAGCGGAGACGCAGCGGCTCAGCTCGCCTCTTTCTTCACCTCGCCGTCGTTGGCGTAGACGACCACGGGCTGCTTGCCCTGGAGGATGCAGTCCTCGTTGACGACGACCTCACGGATGTTGCCCTGGCTGGGGATCTCGTACATCACGTCGAGCATCGCGCGCTCGAGGATGGTCCGCAGGCCGCGGGCGCCGGCCTTCTGCGCGCGGGCCTTCTGCGCCACAGCCTTGAGGGCGCCGTCGGTGAACTTGAGGCCGACGCCGTCGATGCCGAGCAGGCGCTCGTACTGCTTGACCAGCGCGTTCTTGGGCTGGGTGAGGATGGCGACCAGCGCGGCCTCGTCGAGGTCGTGCAGCGGGGCGACGATCGGCAGGCGGCCGATGAATTCGGGGATGAGGCCGAACTTCATCAGGTCCTCGCTCTGGACCTGCTGCAGGAGCTCCCACTGGCGCAGCTCCTTCTTCTGTCCGTGCTGCACGCCGAAGCCCATCGTCTTGGCGCTGATGCGGTGGTCGATGATGTCCTCGAGGCCCGCGAACGCGCCGCCGCAGATGAACAGGATGTTGGTCGTGTCGACCTGCAGAAAATCCTGCTGCGGGTGCTTGCGCCCGCCCTTCGGCGGCACGCTGGAGATGGTGCCCTCGAGGATCTTCAGCAGCGCCTGCTGCACGCCCTCGCCCGACACGTCCCTGGTGATCGACGGGTTTTCGCCCTTGCGCGCGATCTTGTCGATCTCGTCGATGTAGACGATGCCCCGCTGGGCCCGCTCGATGTCGTGGTCGGCGTTCTGCAGCAGGTTGACGATGATGTTCTCGACGTCCTCGCCGACGTAGCCGGCCTCGGTCAGGCTCGTGGCGTCGGCGATGGCGAACGGCACGTCGAGGATGCGCGCCAGCGTCTGCGCCATCAACGTCTTGCCGGAGCCGGTCGGGCCGAGCAGCAGGATGTTGCTCTTCTGCAGCTCGGTCTCGTCGGGCAGCTTCTTGGCGTTGATGCGCTTGTAGTGGTTGTAGACCGCGACGCTGATGGTCTTCTTCGCCAGCTCCTGGCCGATGATGTAGTCGTCGAGGACCTTGCGGATGTCCTTCGGCTTCGGAATCTTCGCGCTGACGTCGGCCCGCTCTTCCTTCTGGACCTCCTCCGCGAGGATGTCGTTGCAGAGCGAGATGCACTCGTCGCAGATGTAGACCGAAGGCCCGGCGATGAGCTTCTTGACCTCCTTCTGCGACTTGCCGCAGAAGGAGCAGCTGAGGTTCCCGTTGTTGTCTCGCTTGGAGCTCATGGAGTCCCCCCCGTCGACCGCTCCTTCCGCGGCCGGCTCAGCACCTCGTCGATGAGCCCGTAGCTCTTGGCCGTCTGCGGGTCCATGAACTTGTCGCGCTCGGTGTCACGCAGGATGTCGTCGACCGTCTTGCCGCTGTGCTCGGCGAGGATCGCGTTCAAGATGGCCTTCAGGCGCCGGATCTCGAGCGCCTGGATCTCGATGTCGGTGGCCTGGCCCTGCACGCCGCCCGACGGCTGGTGGATCATGATGCGCGCGTTCGGCAGCGCGAAGCGCTTGCCCGGCGCGCCGCCGGCCACCAGCACGGCCCCCATCGAGGCGGCCTGGCCGATGCAGTAGGTGGCGACGTCGCAGCGCACGTGCTGCATGGTGTCGTAGATGCCCAGGCCCGCCGTCACCACGCCGCCCGGGGAGTTGATGTACATCGTGATGTCCTTCTCCGGGTCCTCCGACTCGAGGAAGAGCAGCTGAGCGATGATGACGTTGGCGACCTGATCGTTGATCCCGGTGCCGAGGAAGATGATCCGGTCCTTGAGGAGCCGGCTGTAGATGTCCCACGAGCGCTCGCCGCGGTGCGTCTGCTCGATGACGAATGGGATATTTGCGACCGGGCCCAGGTCTTCGTGGTGCTTCATGCGGCGGCTCCGCGCTCCTTCTAGGTGTCTCGGCCTATCGTGACCGCCTCGCCGCGGCGATGCAAGGCCTCAGAACGCGCGGCCTCGTCATCTACTTTCTCACCGTCGATCGAGAAAGCGGCTGGAGCCACCCGGGGGTGGCTCCTCTCGCTGTTCGGCGCACTCGGCACCGGCGCGCGCGGCGGACTCGCTCGTCAGGTCGCGGCGGTCTCGCCGCTGGTCTCCGACGCAGCGGGCGCCTCGGGCACCGGATCGGGCGCCTCGGTGACCTCGGCCTTGCTCATCAGGAAGTCGAGGATCTTCTCCTCGCGGAGCTGAGCGCGCAGGAGCAGCAGCTGGTTGTTCTTCTCCATCGTCGCGCGCAGACGATCGACGTTCTGGTTGCGCTCCGCGGCCATCTCCTTCAGCTCGGCCTCGACCTCGTCCTCGGCGACGACGATGTTCTCGGCCTTGCCGATCGCGTCGAGGAGCAGGAACGCCTTGACGTTGAACAGCGCCTGCGGCCGGTACTGCGAGCTGAGCTGCTGCTCGGTGATGCCGAGCCGCTGCAGGGTGAGGCCCTGCTGCTGGACCTGACGCTTGAACAGGTCGACCTGGGCGGCGACCTCGCGGGCGACCAGCGAGGGCGCGACCTCGAAGGTGTTGCGCTCGAGCAGGACCTCGACCAGGCGCTTGCGGGCGTCGCGCTCGGCCTCGTTCTTGTCCTCCTCGAGGAGGCGCTCGCCGATCTTGGCCTTGAGGCCGTCGAGGCTCTCGGCCTCGCCGGTGTCGCGGGCGAAGTCGTCGTCGAGCGCGGGGACGTGCTTCTCGCGGAGGTCGCGGAAGCCGATCGTCAGCACCGCCTCGTGGCCGCGCAGCTCCTGCTTGAGGCGCTCCTGCGTGGGGCTGAAGCGCACGACCTGGGTCTTGCCGACCTGATCGACCGTGAGGTTGGCGAGGGCGGCGGCGAGGCCGGGGATGTACTCGTTCTCGGTCTCGCCGATGTCGACGCGGAGGTCCTTGCGGGCGATCTTCTGCGGGCCGATGTGGCCGTCGAGGTCGATCGTCCACACGTCGCCGGGCTGGGTCACGGTGCGCTCGCTGCCCTCGGCGAGCGGACGCAGCTCGGTCAGCTCGTCCTGCTTCGCCTTGAGCTCGGCGGCGATCTTGGCTTCGTCGGCGACGGCCGGGCGCCGGCGGACGGCGATGCCGGTGTAGTCCTTCGGGGTGATCTCCGGCGGGACTTCGAAGCGCGCGGCGTAGTTGAAGGTCTCGTCCTTGTTGAGCGTGCCTTCCTCGAGCACCGGCTGGGTCAGCGGCACCTTGCTGTGCTGCGTGACCGCGGCCTGGAAGGTCTCGTCGACGAGCTCGCGCGCCAGCTCCTCACGCACGCTCTTGCCGAACATGCGCTCGAGCATCTGCGGCGGCACCTTGCCCGGACGGAAGCCGGGCAGGCGAGCCTTGCCCTGCAGGTCGCGCAGCTTGCCGGCGAACCGGGGCGAGATCTCCGCCCACGGGATTTGCACACGCACGCGGCACTCGACCGCACTGATCCTCTCGATTTGACTTTCCATGGCGAGCGAAAGCGGGGACGGTCCAGTACCAGAGGGCCGCCACGATCACAAGCCTGGGCGCGCACGCAGGCCCGCGGCCGGGCAGGCCGCGAGCGCGTGACGCCGTCCGAGAGGCGTGACAAGCCGCACGGCTCAGCCTTCGTGCTCGGCCAGCAGCTCGTCGCGATCGCGGTAGCCGGGGCTCACGTCGCGCAGCGCGGCGGCGGCGGCGGCGGGGTCGCCGAGGGTCATGTAGACCTCGGCGAGGCGGTACTGGGCCGCGTCGCGCTCGTCCTCGTCGTTGGCGGCGTCGACCGCCTCGCGCAGGGCGGCCACGGCGACCGAGGGCTCGCCGCGGAGGATCCGGAGGTCGGCGATCATCACCTTGGCCCGCGACTGCCAGGTGCTGTCGGCGGCGGCGAGGCCGAACTGGGTCAGCGCGTCGTCGATGAGGCCCATCTCGTGATAGGCCATGCCGAGGTCGAAGTAGGTCTGGGCGTCGGCCTGCTCGGTGAGCGTGGCGACGGCCCGCTGCTGCGACGACTTCTTGCGGCTGGTGGGCGACGGCTCGTCGAAGATCGAGGACAGGAAGTCGTCCTCGTCGTCCTCGTCCTCCAGGCGCTGCACGGTGCGCCCGGGGCTGGCCGCGGCCGGAGCGGCGGGGGCGACCGGCGGCGGGGTGTCCTCGATCGTCACCGGCGCGGCGGCCGACTCGAGCTTGGCGCCGGTGGCGAAGCGGTCGGCGAACTCGTCGAGCGCCGGGTGCCCCGGGTAGCGCCGCTGCAGCTCGAGGTACGTGAACTGGGCGTCGTCCTCGAAGCGGCTCTTGATGAAGAAGCGCAGCTCCTCGATCTCGTCGGTGATGTCGGGGTAGTCCGGCGCGGCCGGCTCCTCCGCCGAGATCTCCTCGACCGGCTCGAGCTCCTCGACCGCGTCGAGCTCCTCGGCCGGCGGCTGAGCCGCCGCGTCGGTGGACTCGCTGTCCGCCGAGACAGGTGTGGCCGGGGCGGGCTGGCTGTCCTGCGGGACAGGTGCGGCGACGGCCTCGGGCGCCTCGGGCTTGCTGTCCGCGAGGACAGCCGCGGTGGCCGCCGAGGGCTCGGCGGCCGAGCTGTCCGGAGAGACAGCTTCGAGCTTCGCCTCGGCCTCGGGCTTCGCCTCGCTCGCGGCGTCGGCCGGGCTGGCGGCGGGCGTCGTGGCCTCGGTCGCCTCTGCGGGCTTCGTCTCCGTCGCTTCCGCAGGCTTCGCCTCGATCGCTTCGACGGGCTTCGCCTCGATCGCGTCGGCGGGCTTCGTCTCCGTCGCTTCGCCAGGCTTCGCCTCGATCGCGTCCGCGGGCTTCGCCTCGATCACGTCGGCGGGCTTCGCCTCCGTCGCTTCCGCAGGCTTCGCCTCCGTCGCGTCGGCGGGCTTCGCCTCCGTCGCGTCGGCGGGCTTCGCTTCCGACGCGTCGACGGGCTTCGCCTCGATCGCGTCGGCGGGCTTCGCTTCCGACGCGTCGACGGGCTTCGCCTCGATCGCGTCGGCGGGCTTCGCTTCCGACGCGTCGACGGGCTTCGCCTCGATCGCGTCGGCGGGCTTCGCTTCCGACGCGTCGACGGGCTTCGCCTCGATCGCTTCCGCAGGCTTCGCCTCGATCGCTTCCGCAGGCGCCGCCGCCGCCGCGTCGGCGGGCTTCGCCTCGCTCGCGTCCGCGGGCTTCGCTACGGTCTCGCTCGTGCTGTCCGCCGGCTTCGCCGCGTCGGCGGGCTTCGTCTCGCTCGCCGGCGCCGGGCTCGGGCTGTCCGAACGGGCAGCTTCAGGCTTGGCCGCGGGCGTCGCGGGCGGTTTGCTCTCGAGCCGTGTGATCGGCTTCGCCGGCTTCGCGCCGGGGCGCAGCGCCCGCAGCCTGGCGGCGGCCTCGGACTTGGCCGAGGGGTTGGTCGCCCGGACGATCTCCGCCTTCGGCACGCTCGTCGGCTTGGCGACCTCGGACTTCGCGGCCTCGACCTTCGCGGCCTCGGCCTTCGCCTGCGCCGTCTCGGGCTTCGTCTCCGCAGCTGCCGGGGTCGTCGCCGAGCTGTCCGCGGGGACAGGTGCCTCGGCCTTCGCCGAGCTGTCCGCCGGGACAGCTTCGGGCCTGGCCTCGGTCGCCGCGGCGTCGCTGGCGGCGGGCTTGTCGGCGCTGTCCGTCGGGACAGCCTCGGCCTTTGCGTCGGCCTCGATCTTCTCCGGGCTGTCCGTCGAGACAGCCTCGGCCTTCGCGCCGGCCTCGATCTTCTCCGGGCTGTCCGTCGCGGCAGCCTCGGCCTTCGCCCCGGCCTCGCTCTTCTCCGAGCTGTCCGTCGGGACAGCCTCGGCCTTCGCGCCGGCCTCGATCTTCTCCGGGCTGTCCGTCGCGGCAGCTTCGACCTTCGCCCCGGCTACGCTCTTCTCCGAGCTGTCCGTCGGGACAGCCTCGGTCTTCGCCGCTGCGGGCGCGGCCGTCACGACGCTGTCGGTGCGGACGTCCGGCTTCGCCTCGGGCGCGGCGTCGGGCTTGGCGGCCCTGGGCTTGATGGGGGGCGTCGGGCGCTGCGGCGGGCGGGCCAGCTTCGGCGGGGCCTTCTTGGGCGGCGCCGGCTTGCGCGGCGCCGGCTCCGGCGCGGCCTCGACGATCTCCTCGAGCTCCTCGACCTCCTCGACCTCCTCCGCCTCGAGCTCCTCGACCTCCTCCGCGCGCGGCGCCGCCTTGGCGTCCGACTTCTCGGTCGGCGGGCGGGCCGGCGGCCGACGCGGCGGCTTCGCGCCGGCGTCGGCCGGCGAGCTCGCGGCCTCGGGCTTCGCGGCCTCGGGAGCAGCTGTCTCTGCGGACAGGTCCTCCGAGCCAGCCGACTTGGCCAGCGGCTTGGCGGGCGGCTTGAACCCGGGCAGCGGCGTCTTCTCGCTGCCGACCCGCGGCAGCGGCGTCTTCTCGGGGAACTTGCCCGGCAGCGGCGACTTGACGGCGCTGTCGCCCTCGTCGCGGGACGGGGGCGCGGCCAGGCCGAGCGCCAGGTCCTTGAGCCCGCTGGTCTCGCGGGCGGGCGCGGCCTCTTCGGCAGCGGCGGCGGCCTGGGGTGGCTCCGGCGGCGGCGCAGGCGCGGGCGTCGGCGTCAGGTCGTCGACCTGCGCCTTGGAACCTGTCTCTGTGGACGTGTCCGAAGAGACATCCGGAACGAGCGCCGAGCGGGCCGAGTCGGCCGGCGAGTTCAGGCCGGCGCCGCTCTGGCCGGCGACCGGCGGGGGCGCCTCGGCGTCGCCGGCGAGGCGCTCGTGCTTGATGCCGCGGACCAGCGGCGCGGCCTCGTCGGGCTGGCTGGCGCCGGCCTCGAGCGCGGCCTGGACCATCTCGGCCTTGGTGTGGTTGGGCGCGAGCTTCAGGGCGCGCTCGACGTGGTCGCGCGCCAGCTTGAGGTCGCGCGAGGAGACCAGCTGAGCCAGGCGGGCGTAGGTGTCGGCGGCCTCGGGGTTGCGGCCGAGCGCCTCGAGGATCGAGGCCTGCAGCTCGAGCGCCTGCACGTTGCTGGCGTCGCGGACGAAGATCGAGTCGAGGTGTCCGAGCGCGTGCTCGAACATCTTGTACTTGATGTAGACCCGGACCTCGAGCAGCAGCTTGTCGACGTCGCCGACGTTGTCCTCAGGCTCCTCCGCGGCGCTGGGCGCCAGATTCGCGCCCACTCCCGCGAAAGGGCGCGAAGGGACGTCCTCGACTTCCACGTCGAGCTCGAGGTCGGTTCCGGTCTGCGCCGCCGCCTCCTCCTCGACGACGTCGATGTCGAGGCCCTCTTCCTCCCGGTCCTTGGGGTCGACGGGCATCGCCGCGATCTCGGCGTCGATCTCGGCGGCGGTCTTCTTGAGCTCCTCGGCGTTCTCGGGCGCGAGCGCGAGCGCCTTGCGCAGCACGCGGGCGGCCAGCAGCTTGGCCTTGCGCCCGCCCTTGCGCTGCTCCTTGGCCAGCTCTTGCAGCACGCTGACCGACTTGTCCTGCTTGCCCAGCGCGACGAACGTGTCGGCCAGCAGCTCGAGGCCCTCGGGGTCGGCGGGGGCCGAGCGCAGCAGCGCGTTCAGCTTGACCAGCGCGCGCCGGTTCTCGTTCTGCGACAGGTAGATCCGCGCCAGCGAGCGCAGGACCGGCAGGTCGTCTTCCTTGTGATAGATGAGCCGCTCGGCGACGCGGATGTAGTCGTCGATCCGGCGGTCGGCGAACAGCTTGTCGGCCGCGAGCCGGAAGTGCTCCACGGCCTGCGGCACCATGCCCTCGCGCGAGTACAGCTCGGCCAGCCGCAGCCGCTTGCCGACGGCGCCCGGGTCGAGCTCGGCGACCATGCGGAAGCCCTCGAGGCCCTCGACGATCTGGCCGCTCTGGAAGTACGCCTGGGCGACGAACTCGTAGGTGGCGATCGCGTCCTGGATGCGGTTCAGCTCCTTGTAGAGCGCCGCGACCTTGGCCTGCACGTCGAGCCGGCCGGAGTCGATCTGCAGCACCTGCCGGTAGACCGCGAGCGCCTTCTGGTGCTCGCCGGCGTCGGTGTAGTGCTTGCCGACGAACATGAAGCGCTCGCTCGCCCCGGCGGTGTCACCCATCTGCCGCAGCGCGTCGGCGTAGAGGAGCCATGAGCGGATGTCCGAAGGGTCAGCTTCGACGACCGCCGCGTACTCCCTCGCCGCCCGATCGTGCTGACCCTTCGCCGCGAACTTCGCAGCGGCTGCCAGTGCCTTGTCGCGGTTGAACGCCACCCTTTTCCTTCTTTTCTCCTTCAGGCTTGCGCTTCGGCGTCGGCCTCGGCACGCACGGCCTCGGGGTCGAGCGACGACTCGAGGAAGTGGGTATCGTATTTACCACTAATGAACGCCGGTTGCTTGAGAAGCCACCGATGGAGCGGGATATTGGTCTGGATGCCCTCGATGACAGTTTCGCCGAGCGCGCGCTGCATCCGCCGGATCGCCTGCTGGCGGTCGGGGGCGTGCACGATCAGCTTGCCCAGCATCGAGTCGTAGTAGGGCGGAACCGTGATGCCCTGGTACATGTGGCTGTCGACCCGGACCCCGTAGCCACCCGGGAAGTGCAGTGCCGAGATCGTCCCCGGCTGGGGCGCAAATTTGATCGGGTCTTCGGCGTTGATCCGGCACTCGATCGCGTGCCCGCGGGGCCGGAACTCGCGCATCAGGTGCCCCAACGGCTCACCCGTGGCCAGCCGGATCTGCTCCTGCACGAGGTCGACGCCGGTGATCATCTCGGTCACGCAGTGCTCGACCTGGACGCGCGTATTCATCTCCATGAAGTAGAACCGGTCGCCGTCGAGCAGGAACTCGATGGTGCCGAGCGAGTGGTAGCCGATGGCCTTGGCGGCCGCGACGGCCGCCGCGCACATCTCCCGCCGCAGGGGCTCGCTGAGGGCCGAGCAGGGGGCCTCTTCGAGCACCTTCTGGTGGCGCCGCTGGACCGAGCACTCGCGCTCCAGCAGGTGGTTGGCGTTGCCGTGCTGGTCGGCGACGACCTGGACCTCGACGTGGCGCGGGCTCTGGACGTAGCGCTCGAGGTACATGTCGCCGCAGCCGAACGCCTTCAGCGCCTCGACCTGCGCCGTCTGCAGGGTCTGCGGCAGCAGCTTGATGTCGCGGACGATCTTCATGCCGCGGCCGCCGCCGCCCGCCGAGGCCTTGAGGATGACCGGCAGCCCGATCCGCTCCGCCTCGGCCACGGCGTGCGCGGCGCTGGTCAGGACGCCGGTCCCCGGCAGCACCGGGACGCCCGAGCGATCCATCGTCTGCCGCGCCGTGACCTTGTCGCCCATGACGCGCATGTGCGAGGGGTCAGGTCCGATGAACGTCAGCTTGCACTTCTGGACGATCTCGGCGAACTCGGCCCGCTCGGACAGGAAGCCGTAGCCGGGGTGGACCGCGTCGGCACCGGTCAGCTCGGCGGCCGCGATGATGTTCTTGATGTTGAGGTAGCTCTGCGACGACGGCCCGGGACCGATGCAGACCGCCTCGTCGGCGAAGCGGACGTGCAGCGCGTGCTCGTCGACCGTCGAGTAGACGGCGACGGTGCGGATGCCGAGCTCGCGGCAGGCCCGGATCACGCGCAGCGCGATCTCGCCCCGATTGGCGATCAGGACCTTGCGGATCTGCTTCAGCGGCGGCGCGGGCCGCGGCGCGGTCGGTTGCGGCGTCTTGGTCGGCATCAGAGCTTGCGAACCCGGAACAGCTTCGCGCCGTATTCCACCGGTTTGGCGTTGTCGAGCAAAATTTCCTCAATCACGCACGGGAACTCGGCCTCGAGCTCGTTGAACAGCTTCATCGCCTCGACGATGCACAGCGTCTGGCCGCGCTGAACGGTGCTACCGACCTCGACGAACGAGGGCGAGTCGGGGCTCGCCGAGCGGTAGAAGGTGCCCACGAACGGTGATGTGATGAAAGTTCCGGCCTGCGCCGGTGCCACCGGCGCAGTCGGCGCCGGCGCCGCGACCGGGGCAGGCGCCGCCGCCGGGGCCGCTTCGTAGACCACCGGCCGCGGCGCGACCGCGGCGGCCTCGACCGCGCTGGTGCGGCGCAGGAGCACCCGGTGCTCCCCGCTCTCGATCTCGATCTCGTCGAGCTCGTTCTGGCGAAGCACCTTGGCCAGCTCGCGGATATACCGCAGGTCCGGCAGCGAATCAGGCCGTGGAGACGAATCCCGAGGTTCGGACGACATGCACTCTCCGTCAGGGTCGAACGGTCCCGGGCGCGTCGCTCATGACGGGCGGACCGTGTGCTCGGCTACGAGGTAGCGCAGAGCGAGGTGATACGAGGCGGTGCCGAGGCCCATGATGACGCCGACACATGCTACGCCAGACAGGCTGACCTGGCGCAAGCTTTCGCGGCGGTAGAGGTTGCTCAGGTGGACCTCGATCGCCGGCACGGGCACCGCACGCAGTGCGTCCTGTATCGCCACGCTCGTGTGCGTGTAGGCGCCCGGATTGATGATGATGCCGTCGGCCGTGCCGTGCGCTGCGTGGATCCAGTCGAGGAGCACGCCCTCGTGATTGCTCTGCCGACAGGTGAGCTCGGCCCCGAGTTCGGCCGCCAGCGTGTGAAGCGAGGCGTCGAGCTGGGCCAGCGTCTGCGCGCCGTAGATGCCCGGCTCGCGCTGGCCCAGCAAGTTGAGGTTGGGCCCGTGGAGCACGAGCACCCGCGGCGCCGCCGACATTCGCCGCCTACAGGCTCGCCAGCAAGTCCGGAGCCGCGGACTTCAGCACCCAGCGACCCTTGCCGAAGCTCCCCGAGTCGGCCAGCAGCACGATCGTGAAGAACTCGTCGGACAGGCAGCGCACCAGCAGCGTGCCGCGCTCGGCCTTGATCGTGATGTCGGTCAGCGCCCCGAGTTCGAGCGCTTTGGTGGCCTTCAGCAGCTCGACGAACCGGAACGAGAACTCGGTGGCGATGCCCTCGATGTCGACCCCGCTGCCGCCGTCGTACTGCTCGACGGCGATGCCATCAAAGCCCATCAGAATGGCGCCCTTGGCGCCCGGGATCTTGTCGACGATGGATTTGAGGGTGTCTTTCATGGTTGGCGCAGTCCTCGCGCGGGCCGCCAGGTTGGCAGAGCAAATCGGTTCTGGCAAGCCTCAACTCGGCCGCAACGACGCCTTCGCACCCGTCATCCGAGCCGCGGGCGCACGCGCCGATCACTCCGCGGGCAATTGCGCCCGCTGCCGCAGCAGCCCCAAGATCTCGCGCGGCGTCAGCGGCAACACCAAAGGCTCGCCGACCCGCGCCAACGCCACGTAACTCACGGTCCCGCCGACGCGCTTCTTGTCGACGGAGAGCGCCCGCTCGACCGCTCCGCCGCGCTCCCCGACCAACCACGCGTCGAGATCTTGCGGCAACCGCAGCCGCGCCAGCGCCTGCGCGACCATCGGCTCGAGCCCCGGCTCGGCGACCCCCTTGAGCTCCGAGACCCGCGCCGCCGCCCGCAACCCCAGCGCCACCGCGTCGCCGTGCGGCACCTCGTAGTTCGAGGCGGCCTCGATCGCGTGCGCCATGGTGTGCCCGAGGTTGAGCAACACGCGGCCCTTGCCCGCCTCGCCCTGCTCCCACGGGTCGCGCCCGATACACGCCGCCTTGAGCCCGACCGAGGTCGCCACCAGCGGCGTGATCACGTCGACGTCGCGCGCGTAGATGGCGTCGGCCCGGTTCAGCAGCTGCTCGAGGTGGTCGCCCGAGAACAGCAGCGCGTGCTTGAGCATCTCGGCCAGACCCTGCGCCAGCTCGCGGTCGGGCAACGAGCTCAGGACCTCGGGGTCGATGGCGACGAACAACGGGAAGTGAAACACCCCGACCATGTTCTTGGCGCCAGGGAGGTCGACCGCGACCTTGCCCCCGACCGAGGCGTCGACCTGGGCGAGCAAGGAGGTCGGCACCTGCACGACCGGGATCCCGCGCATGAACAGCGCCGCCGCCAGACCCGAGAGGTCGCCGATGACTCCGCCGCCGAGCGCGACGACGGCGTCCCTCCGCCCGAGACCGCCCGAGATCATCTGCTCGAGCACGCCGAGCAGCGTCGGCATCGTCTTGTGCACCTCGCCCGCGGGAACGACGATCGGCACGACCTGGAAGCCGTGCGCCTCGAGGTTGGCCCGCGCCGCCGCGCCGTGCAGACGCGCCACCGTGGCGTCGGTGATGAGCGCGACCGAATTTGCCCCGCCGAGCCGCTGCCGCAGCTCCGTGCCGATCCGCGACAACATGCCGCGGCCGATGAGCACCGGATAATTGCGGCTCTCGGCCGGGACGTGGACGTCGAGCACCAGGGGCCGAGGGCGCTTGCGTTGACTGGATGACCCGCTGTCTTGCATGCAGGACCTCAGAGGATGCGGAAGCTGGTGGCCAGCGCCGTCAGCAACCGGTGGGCCACATCTTGCGGCGGTCCGCTGCCGTCGACAACTCCGTCCGCTTCCTCATACGCCGACCTCCGCTTGTCAAGAAGTTCGGTGACGCGCGCTGCGACCGCATCCACATCGGGCCCGAGCAGCGGGCGCCCGGCGATCGGGGTGCTGCCGAGCCGACGCGCCAGCTCGGCGGGCGGGACGTCGAGGAAGAACACGAGCCCCGCCTCGCGCATGGCGGCGCGATTGTCGGGATCGACGACGAGCCCGCCGCCGGCAGCGACCACGACGGTGCGCGCGCGAAAACCAGGCTCGGCCACCAGGCGCTGCAGCGCGGCCTTCTCGCAGCGGCGAAAGTGCGACTCGCCGCGAGCGAACAGCGCGGGGATCGCCGCGCCGAAGATCCGCTCGATGCGACGGTCGAGGTCGACGAACGGACAGCCCCATGTCGCCGCAAGCAGCGGACCGACGGTCGACTTGCCGGCGCCCATCATGCCGGTGAGGAACACCGGTCGTTGCGGATCGTCTGCACGGCGCGGATTCATGGCGGTGAGAGAGCTCATCAGCGTGCTCGCGGGCTTTCGGGCGGCGGGGTCGGCCGCGTCGGTGGGTCCGCGAGCTCGGCGCGGACCCGCAGCGCGCCGGCGCGGAAGGAGATCTCCAGCGTGTCGCCGACGTCGGGCCAGCGCAGCACGAGGTCGTCGAGCACGACGGTCTCGGGCAACGCGGCCAGGTCCGCCGCGAATTCGAGGAGCGCGGCCCAGCTGCCGCGCGCGTGCACCTGCACCGGCGAGCGCACGCCCCACTCGCCGACGACCTCGTCGGGGAGCGGCTGCCAGCGATCGATCTCGAGGCCCGCGGCGCGTGCGAGCTCGGGCAGGACGAACAACAACTCCGTGCGGTCGCCCGCGGCGCCGGGCGTGGCTGCGAGCGCGACCGCCAGCGCCTCCTCCTCTTGCGCGAGCGCCCCGGCGAGCGCCTGCTGCTCCGCGAGCTCCTGCTGGACCTGTCGCTGCCGCGCCTCGGCGGCCGCGAGCTCGTTGGTGGCCGCGCGCAGGTCGGCGCGCGCGGGCACGTAGAACAGCGCGTAGCCGATCATCGCGGTGACGCTGGCGCCGAGCACCCAGATCAGCAGGCGCTGCAGGATCGACAGGCGCGTGAGGCTCTCGGGCGACAGCACGGGCGGGTCTCACGGGTGCGGCGCGACCTCGAGGTCGAGGCGGAAGCGCAGGCTGCCGTCGGCGGTGCGGGCGTACTCTGGCCCATAGGACAGGTCGAACGTCGCCTCGCGGCGGACGCGAGCGACCAGGCCGGCGAGCGCGCCCACGTCGCGGGCGAGGCCGTCGACGCGCCAGCGGTCGAGGGTGTGCGCGTGGACCTCGAGCGGCCGCAGCGCCGCGTCGGGCCCGGCGAACAGCGCGACCAGCCCGGTGAGCGCGGCCGTGGGACCGCCGCGGGCCTCGCGGAGCTGCGCCAGCGCCTCCTGGCGGATCCGCAGCACCCGCTGGCGCTCGGCCAGGGCCGGGTTCTCGCGCTTCCTCTCGAGCAGGCGGGTCGCCGCGACGGCCTCGGCGGCGTCCGCCCGCAGCTCGTCGGCGCGTGCGCGGTGGCTGGCGATCCAGGCGTGGCCGAGGGCGATGACGACGGCCCAGCCGAGCAGCATCGCTCCGCCGAGCACGGCGCCGCTGCGCAGCCGCAGCCGTCGCCGCCGCTGGGCTCGCGGGAGGAGGTTGATGCGGATCACGGCGAGTCGTCCTCCCGCCGCAGCGCCAGGCCGAAGGCCAGCGCCGCGGCCGCGCCCTCGGCTTGCAAGGCGGCCGCGTCGACGCCGGGGTCGATCGCCAGGCGAGCGAATGGTTCGACCCGGGTGACCGCGGCGCCGAGGCGATCGGCCAGCGCCGCGGCGAGCGTGGGCGTCGGGGCGGCGCCGCCGGCGAGGTAGATCCGCGCCAGTGGTTCGGCGACCGTCGAGTCGAGGAAGAATGCGAGCGAGCGCTGGACCTCGCCGGCGATCGCCTGGGACACCGGCGCGAGCACGTCCGCGAGGCGAGCCGCGGCCTCGGGGTCGACGCCGGCGCGCCGCTTGAGCACCTCGGCCTCGCGCGCGTCGACCCCGGTGGCTTGCTGGATCGCCGCGTCGTAGTCGCGCCCGCCGGCGCCGAAGTCGCGCCCGTAGGCGGGCACGCCGTCGGCGACGATCGTGATCGTCGAGGTCGTCGCACCGACCGCCAGCACCGCCGTCGTCTCGCCGCCGACCAGGCCGTGGGCCGCCTCGACGCAGTTGTGCAGCGCGAACGCGGCGGCGTCGACGACGACCGGGCGCAGCCCGCAGTCCTCGGCCACGCGGAGGCGCTGGCGGACGATGTCGTGCTTGGCCGCCACGAGCAGCACCTCGATCTCGCCCGTGGCCGGGTTCTCGCGCAAGATCGTGTGGTCGATCAGGACCTCGCCGCGCTGCTGCGGCGCGACGATCTGGTCGGCCTCCCACGCGATCTGGGCCACCAGCGCCTCGGGCCGCAGCTGCGGCACCGCGAAGCGCTTGATGATGACGCCGTTCCCCGCGACCGCGAGGGCGACGTCGCGGCCGAGCGGTCGCACGCGCGCGAGCACGCGCCGGGTCGCGGCGACGGTCGCCGCGTGGTCGACGATCTGGCCGTCCTCGACGCAACCTGGGGCCAGCGGCTCGACGCCGAAGCGAGCGACCCGCAGGCCCGAGCGAGCCTGTCGCAGTTGCACGACGCGGACCGCCGAGGCGCCGAGGTCGAGGCCGATGCAGCGCCTGGTCATGCGTTTAGCGCCCGCCTTGTGCCTTCGCAGCGTACGGAGGTTTGCGGCCTCGCGTGTCGCCGGCCGGTCGAGGGGCGTGCGTGGCGGGGGCTCCGGGCCGTGGCGGCCGGTGGACTGGACGATGGCGGCGCGATGCAGCCGCGAACGCGGCTCAGCCCTGGTCGATGTCGGGGCCGAACACTTGCTCGCGCGCCGAGGGGCTGAGCCCGAGCGCCTCGAGGATCTTGCGCTTGGTATCCATGCGGCATGGACATCCCGACTCCACGCGGTCGATGGTCAGTGGGCTGACGCCGGCACGTCGCGCGAGCTCGGCCTTGCTCATCATGGCCGCCTGGCGCAGCTTGCGGACGTTGTTGGGCTGCACGCCGCCCTTGGCCTTCGCCGTCCCGGTCTCGTTGGCGGCCTTGCGATTTCGCTTCGGCGTCGGCGCCTCGGGCACCACGTTCGCGGCCGCGTGCTCGTCGTCGGCTCCGTCTTCGTCGCGCTCGCGCGGCGCCGCGTCGTCGCGGGTGTACAGCTCGGCCGTGTCCGCGGGGGCGGCTTGCTGCGGCGGCGGAGCTTGAAGCTCCTGCTTCGGGGTCGCGGTCATGGGGCTGGCCGGTCGGGCTACGCTTTCCTACACATTGTCAGCCCCGGCAAGCGCTTCGTCAACGTGGCCGGACCGTCTCAGTGATACGTAAGTGAATGTTAGTGATAGGGATTTGATAGGTCTTTGTAGCGATCCGAGCGACGCCGGTCACCGCCCCAGGAAGATAGGTAAAACCGCGTCTTCAGGGGCCTGAGGCCCCGCAGGTTGCCGTTCAGACCATATGTGCGATTCTGCCCATTCGCGCAGTCGCCGCGCGCGCGTCCACGCACACCTGGGCTTTGGGCAGATCTCCCTGGGTCGTGCCGGGCAATGCTGGGCCCGTCGTCCGGGCGCCGCGATGCGCGCGGGTGATACGCTCCCGGCGCCGTGACCACCGCAGATTTGATCCTCGCCATCGACCAGGGGACCACCGGCAGCACCTGCTTGCTCGTCGACCCGCAGCTCCGCGTGCTGGCGCGCGCGACCCGGGAGTTCCCACAGCACTTTCCGCAGCCGGGGTGGGTCGAGCACGACCCGGACGAGCTGTACGCCTCGGTGCTCGCGGCCGTCGCCGAGGTGTTGAGCCGCAGCGGCGTCGCGCCGGGGCGGATCGCCGCCATCGGCATCACCAACCAGCGCGAGACCAGCCTCGTGTGGGACCGTCGCGACGGTCGCCCGCTGCACCGCGCGCTCGTGTGGCAGGACCGGCGCACCGCCGACACCTGTGAGTCGCTGCGCGCCGCCGGTCACGAGGACCTCATCCGCGCGCGCACCGGCCTGCTGCTCGACCCCTACTTCGCGGCGACCAAGCTGGCGTGGGTCCTCGACCACGTGCCCGGCGCCCGCGCGCGCGCCGAGGCCGGCGAGCTCGCGGCCGGCACCGTCGACACCTACCTCGTGTGGCGGCTGACCGCCGGCGCCGCGCACGTGTCGGAGCCGAGCAACGCCTCGCGCACGCTGCTCTGGCCGCTCCACAGCGGCGGCTGGGACGACGAGCTGTGCGCCCTCTTGCGGGTGCCGCGGGCCATCCTGCCGCAGGTGCTGGCGTGCACCGCCCGCTTCGGCGAGACCCGCGGCGTCCCCGGCCTGCCCGACGGCATCCCGATCCACGGCATCGCCGGCGACCAGCAGTCGGCGCTGTTCGGCCAGGCCTGCTTCAACCCGGGCGAGGCCAAGTGCACCTACGGCACCGGCGCCTTCGCCATGCTCAACACCGGCGACGCGCCCGTGGCCTCGCGGCACGGCCTCCTCACCACCATCGGCTGGCAGATCGGCGAGCGCACCACCTACTGCCTCGAGGGCAGCGCCTTCATGGCCGGCGCGGTCGTGCAGTGGCTGCGCGACGGCCTCGGCTTCGTCGTCAAGGCCAGCGAGATCGAGGCCCTCGCGGCCAGCGTGCCCGACAGCGGCGGCGTCGTCCTCGTGCCCGCGCACGCGGGCCTCGGCGCGCCCTACTGGCGCCCGCACGCGCGGGGTCTCATCAGCGGGATCACCCGCGGCACCACCCGGGCCCACATCGCTCGCGCCGCGCTCGAGGGCATCGCCCTGCAGATCGCCGACCTCCTCCGCGCCATGAGCGCCGACATCGGCGCCCCGCTCAAGGCGCTCAAGGTCGACGGCGGCGCCGCGGCCAACGACCTCCTCATGCAGCTGCAGGCCGACCTGCTCGGCGTCCCCATCGCCCGCCCGACCATGCTCGAGGCCACCGCCCTCGGCGCCGTCTTCCTCGCCGGCCTCGGCGTCGGCGTCTGGTCCGACACCACCGCCCTCGCCGCCGCCTGGCAGCAGGACCGCGCCTTCACCCCGAGCCCGCCGTCGACCGCCCTGGCGACCCTGCGCAGCAATTGGGAGCGCGCCGTCGCCCTGGCCTAAAGGACCTGTCCTCAGGTACAGGTAGAGCCGGCCCGGCCCGCGCGCGTCGGCGAACGCGGGCCGACGCGCGTTCGCGAAGCTCGGCCTCGACCTCGAGGTCTCGAGCGTCGCCGCGCGGCGAGCTCGACCCGGCGCGAGGCGTCGCCGTCGCGTCAGCGCACGCGGAGCTCGAACCCGATCTCGCGCAGCTTCTCGGCCTCCTCGACCAGGTCGGCGAAGGTGAGCGGGTGGGCGTCGATCCAGTCGGGGAGGAACCCGAGCTCGAGCGCGCCGCGGCGGGCGGTCGCGGTGAACGGCGGCTGCGGCGTGGGGCTGCGGCTGCGGGCCAGGCGGAGCGCCACGCGCAGGCAGATCGTCAGCGACTTGGCCAGCTCGGCCTCGCTGTTGGGCAGGCTGGCGAACACCTCGCGGGCGAGGCGCTTGCGCTGGCCGAGCAGCATCGCCGCCAGCAGCTCCTGGTCGGCGCGGGAGAAGCCCGGCATGTCGGAATTCGCGACCAGGTAGGCGCTGTGCTTGTGGTAGCCGGAGAACGCCACCGACAGACCGATCTCGTGCAGGCGCGCCGCCCAGCCGACCAGCTGTTGCCCGAGCGCCGGGTCGAGGCCCCAGGCCTCGCGGACCTGGTCGAAGCAGTGCAGCGCCAGGCGCTCGACGCGGCCGGCCTGGGCCATGTCGACGTTGTAGCGCTGGCACAGCTGGCGGATCGTCTGGTCGCGCACGTCTTCGTGGCGGATCCGGCCCAGCAGGTCGTACAGCAGGCCCTCGCGCATCGACCCGGTCGAGACCGCCATGCGCTCGATGTGCAGCGCCTCGAACGACGCCAGCAGGATCGCCACCCCGCCCGGCAGCACCGGCGCGCGGTCGGCCTGCACCCCGGCCAGGCTCGCCGCCTTGTTCGTGTTGCCCGCGGCGATCAGCGCCTTCTTGAGCTGGCGCAGCCCGCTCGCCGTGATCCCGCGGTCGCTCCAGCCGTTCGCGCGCAGGATCGCGTCGACCGCCGTGATCGTACCCGACGAGCCGACGCAGTTCTCCCAGTTGGCCTCGAGGTAGCGGCGCTCGATGGGCTCGAGCTTGAGGCGGGCCGCGATCTCGGCCCGGCGGAAGTCCTCCGCGCGGATCTTGCCGTCGACGAAGAAGCGCAGGCTGTAGCCGACGCAGCCCATCCCGAGGCTATCCATGCGGATCGGCTCGAAGCGTTCGCCGACGATCAGCTCCGTGCTGCCGCCGCCGATGTCGATCACCAGCCGGCGGCCGCGGTCGTCGGCGAGCGTGTGGGACACCCCGAGGTAGATCAGGCGCGCCTCTTCGTTCCCGGCGATGATCTCGATCGAGTGGCCGAGGGCCGCCTGCGCTCGGGCCAGGAACGCCTTCGCGTTGCTCGCCTGGCGCATCGCGCTGGTGCCGACGGCGCGCACGCGGCCCTCGGGGATCTCCCGCAGCCGCTGGCCGAACCGCTCGAGGCAGGCGAGCGCGCGCTCCTGCACCTTGTCGGTCAGCTCGTTGTGCTCGTCGAGGCCGGCGGCCAGGGCCACGCGCTCGCGCAGGCGGTCGACGATGTGGAAGTGCGTGTCGTCGACGACCCGGCCGACGACCATGTGGAAGCTGTTCGAGCCGAGGTCGACCGCGGCGACGCTGTCCGAAACCAGGGCCGGCGGTGTCTCGTTCATCGCGGGAGCGCGACCATACGGCCGCGCACGTCGACGCGCAAGCGCGACCGCTCGGCCGCGACAGATCATCCATCCATCACCCACGCATGCCGCGAGCCGCCGAGTCGTCGCACTTCTCACTCGCGGATCGCCACGCACCCGAGCGCCGCGGGTTCGCGGGCCTCGCCCGTCTCACTCGCGGGCTGCCACGCGCTCCGCGGCGCGCATCAGTCCGCCTCGCCGAGCACGACCTCGCCGGGGCTGGTCGGGTCGCTCTCGAGCGTGGCTGCGGCCGCTGATTCGGCCGCGCCGTCTTGCACCTCGGGCGTGGGCGGCAGCTCGGCAGCTGGCCCGATGGCCAGGTCGAAGTCGGCATCGGGCGCCGCGAACTTGCGCCACGACAGCTCGAGCGCCAGCCTCTGCCGCTTGCCCTTCTCGGAGGCCGCCAGCGAGAACCCGATGATCCCGCGCGGCCCGAGGACCACCTGCTCGCCGCCGCGGTAGACACGGACGGTCCCCGACTTGAGGGCGGTCACCAGCTGTTCGAGGTAGGCGATCACGTGCGGCACCTCGACGGCGCCTTCTACCTTCAGCTCCTGCCGTGAACTCTTCATCTCCGGGCTCCTCCCACGATCTGGCCGGGGAGGTCACCTTGCCACGCCAGTTTTGTCGCAGCAAGGCGCCGGCTGCAGGGCCGAGCCGGGCGCCGGAAAGCGACATGATCCGGCGGTCGTCTTGTGCGAAGCTCGCGCCCATGGCTGGTTCCCCCGACCGCTCCGACTCTCCCGATCGTTCCGCGAGCGACCTCGACGTCTTGCGCCGCAGCCACCGCGGCAAGTTCGTCGCCCTCGCCGCCTTGCTCGGCGTCGCCGGCGGGCTCGTGTGGTGGAACAATCGCCCGGGGCCGATCGGCAACGACGAGCAGGCCGAGCGGGTCCTCGTCGTCCCGGCCGCCCACTGGCGCTACAAGCCGTATCTCGAGAAGTGGGGCTTCGTCGCCCAGGAGGGCCGGCTCAAGACCATGGTCGACGAGCTCAAGGAGAAGGTCCCCGAGGCGACCGAGGACGGGCCGGCGGCCGCGCTCAAGCTGGCGGACTGGGCCGGCTTCGCCTTCGTCGCCTTCGAGGACCCGAAGTCGCTCGACTTCAGCGGCCTCGACATCGAGGGCGGCGTCCCGACCTTCGCCGAGCACCACCGCTTCGCCGTCGTCAGCGCCGGCGACTACGCCTTCCCGCACAAGCTCACCGTCAACGCCGCGCCGTCCGAGTTCATGAACGGCCCCGAGCTCGACCTGCTGAGCGCCCTGTTCGCCCAGGAGCCGCTCGCCAGCACCCTGCGCGACGACCCCAAGAACTCGCCCGACGTCATCGTCCTGCGCACCAAGGTCCGGGAGGGCATCGACGCCTTCGACGCGATCGCCGCCGCCGAGGCCACCGTCGCCAAGATCGCCGACAAGGCCCGCGTCCTGCTCGTCGACAAGGAGCAGGGTCAGCCGAAGCCGACCCTCCTCGGCGGCGTGCAGGAGAGCGTCCACCCGATCGCCCTCGCCGACGGCGGCACCCTCCTGCTCGCGCGCAAGGCCAACTTCTCGAGCAGCACCGGCTTCAACGCCGACCTCGAGCTCGCCACCACCTGGCAGTTCTTCCACGTCCCCGCCGGCGCCGATCCGGTCGCCGGACGTGTCCCCTGCGTCGGCCTGCTCGGCGGCAGCCTCGAGGAGACCGGCCGCTCCCCCGTGTTCCGCAGCTCGCCGCAGGGCGACGTCCTGCAGATCCACGAGGCCGGCCGCTCGCGCCTGTTCAAGCTCGAGCAGGGCGGCTGCAACTTCACCGCGCTCGGCGAGATCACCGTCCCAATCGCCCGCGGAGACGATCCCGGCGAGCCGCACCGCAGTGGCCGGGTCGCGCGCGCCCAGGGCGACGGCCGCGAGAGCGTCGTCTACCTCGTCAAGCCGGGCGACGAGGTCGCCTTCGACCTCGTCCGCACCACCAGGGCCTCGCTGCAGCTGCCGGTCTGGCTCGACGACGACGTCCTCGCCGGCCCGGCCGAGGAGCGCGTCGACCCAGACAACTACATCACCCGCGCGGCGATCTACTTCTACAGCGCCAGCCGCCCCGAGCGGGCCCTCCGGCTCGACGCCCAGAACTTCAACGCCGCCTCCCAGCTGCAGTACGTCGCCTGGGCGCCCCCGGGGCCGCAGGGCGCGCGCCTCCTCGTGCGCGCCTGGGGCCCGCAGACCGGCGAGCAGCTGTTCCGCGTCGACGCCCCCGCCCCGGCCTCGCAGCTGTTCGCCGATGTCGTCGCCGAGGCCGAGAAGGCCCCGCTCCCGGCCGAGGTGCGCGACGGCATGGAGCCGCTCGTCGTCCCGATCGACACCCGCGGCTGGACCTTCACGCCCATCGTCA
>NZ_JAIRAU010000047.1 GCF_020073745.1 Nannocystis pusilla | reverse complement strand
GGCGACGAGCTGGTGCCCGGCGTCGTCATCAAGGTCCTCGACTTCGGCATCGCCAAGGTCATGCAGAGCCAGGCCCGCACGGCGATGCAGGCCACCGGCACGCAGATCTCGAGCTTCACCCCGACCTACGGCGCGCCCGAGCAGTTCGACCGCAGCTACGGCGCCACCGGGCCGTGGACCGACGTCTATCAAATGGCGCTCGTGCTGGTCGAGATCATGCGCGGCGGCCTGCCGGCCCTCGAGGGCGAGCAGTTCATCCAGTTCGCGTTCGCGACCCAAAACACCCAGCGGCGGCCGACCCCGCGGACCTTCGGGGTCGCCACCTCCGACGCCGTCGAGGCGGTGTTCCAGAAGGCGCTCGCGGTCCGGGTCGTCGACCGCTACCCCAACATGGGCGAGTTCTGGACCAACCTCGCCGCCGCGCTCGAGCTCAAGGAGTACCCGGCGATCCAGGCCGCCGAGACCGCGATCGGTCAGACCGTCGTGCCCGACGGGAGCGGCGGGCTCAAGACCCGCCGCTCCGGCGAGCTGCTGGCGCAGGCGCCGGTGATGACGATGTCGACCCCGGCCGCGCCGACCCCGGCCTCGCCGCCGGTCCCGTCGACCGTCGTCACTCCGCCCGCGCCCGCGGTCAAGCCGATGGCCGTCGGGGCGATGGCCGCGATCGTCGGCGCCCTCGTGGCCGCCGGCGCCGCCGTGTTCGTGGCCACCCGCGGCGGGGGCGAGCCCGAGAAGCCGCCGCCGCAGCCGCCGCCGACCGAGGCCAAGGCGGTCGAGGCGCCCAAGCCCGAGACCAAGGTCGAGCCGCCCAAGCCGCCGACCTCGTGCCCCGAGGGCATGGCCTTCGTCACCGGCAAGAACTTCTTCATGGGCTCCGAGTCGGAGAAGCCGGTGCTGGCGCTGGCGCGGCCGCAGCACAAGGTCGAGATCCGGCCGTTTTGCATCGACATCTACGAGGTCACCACCGAGAAGTACGAGGCCTGCTCGGACAAGGGCGACTGCAAGCGGGCCTACCGCGACAGCTTCTGGCCGCAGGGCGCGAGCAAGCGGGCCGACTGGGAGAAGGCCAAGACCGCCTACTCGACGCTTTGCAACGCGGGCGTGGCCGAGCGCAAGCAGCACCCGATCAACTGCGTCACCTGGGCCCAGGCCGACGAGTACTGCCGCGTCCACGGCAAGCGCCTGCCGAGCGAGGCCGAGTTCGAGTTCGCCGCCCGCGGCTCCGACGGCCGCGTGTACCCGTGGGGCGACGGCGCCCCCAGCCCCGAGCACCTCAACGCCTGCGGCACCGAGTGCGTCGCGTGGCGCAAGCAGAAGGGCCTGCCGCCGGTCGAGCCGATGTACGCCGCCGACGACAAGTTCGTCGGCACCGCGCCGGTCGGCAGCTTCCCCGGCGGCAAGACCGAGAACGGCCTGTTCGACCTCGTCGGCAACGTGTTCGAGTGGACCGCCGACCGCTTCGAGCGCTACCCGACCACCGAGGGCGAGCCGCCCCCGCCGATGCCCGGCAACAACCGCGTCATCCGCGGCGGCGCCTTCAACAGCTCCGAGCCCGAGCACACCGACCCGGCCCTGCGCTTCCCCAACGACGCCGACGCGCACACCCACGGGATCGGCTTCCGCTGCGCCGCCGATCCGCGCTGAGCGTCCGTCTCACATGTCCCGCGGGACAGGCCGCATGACCTGTCGCTCGGGACAGGTCATGCGGCCCCGCCGCGCCCGGCTGACCTGTCCTCCGGGCCAGGTCCGTTCGCTCTCACCGTGCGTGCGCCGGGTCGCGCCGGGCGCCGGTCGGCCGGGTCGATCGGCCGCCCGCCTGTGGTAGAACCCGCAGCGTGAGCACAAACGCGCGTCCCACCGGCGGCCCCGGCAGCGTCTTCCTCATCGACGGCAACAACTTCATCTTCCGCGCCTTCCATGCCATGCCGAGCCTGAGCGCGCCGGGCGGCGTGCCGATCAACGCCGTGCACGGGTTCGTCCGCATGATCCAGGCCATGCGGAAGGAGTTCCAGCCCGAGGTCTTCATCGCCGTGTTCGACCACAGCGAGGAGACGTTCCGCAACAAGCTCTACCCGGCCTACAAGGCGCACCGCCCGCCGATGCCCGAGGACCTGGTGCCGCAGATCCCGCTGGTCCGGGCGGCGACCGCGGCGCTCGGCCTGCCGGTGATCGAGGTGCCCGGCGTCGAGGCCGACGACATCATCGCCTGCTACGCCCTCGCCGCGCAGAAGGCCGGGCGCTCGGTCTACATCCTCTCGACCGACAAGGACCTCATGCAGCTGATCGACGCCGGCGGCCCCGACCGCAAGCCGATCCTCATGTGGGACTCGATGAAGTCGAAGCTCATCGGCCCGCCCGAGGTCGTCGAGAAGTGGGGCGTGCCGCCGACCAAGCTCGTCGACCTGCTCGCGCTCACCGGCGACAGCTCCGACAACGTGCCCGGCGTGCCCGGCATCGGCCCCAAGACCGCCGCGCAGCTGCTCGAGGAGTTCGGCGACCTCGAGGGCCTGCTCAGCGGCGCCGCCGGCATCAAGCAGGTCAAGCGCCGCGAGGCCCTGCAGGAGCACGCCGCCAACGCCCGGCTCAGCCGCCAGCTGGTCGAGCTGCGCTGCGACATCCCGCTGCCGCGCCCGCTCGAGGAGCTCGTCGACAACGGCAGCGACCAGGCCACCATGGAGGCGTTCTTCGCCCCGCTCGGCTTCAAGAGCCTGCTCGGCCTCAGGGGCAAGGTCGTCGACACCAAGCCGCCCGAGGGCCCGCTCGAGCTGCGCCCCGGCGCCCCGCTCACGCTCGACAAGTCGCGCTACACGGCGCTCACCGGCGAGGCCGAGCTCACCGCCTACGTCGACGCCGTGCTGGCGAAGGGCGACCGCCTCGCCCTGCAGATCGTCGTCGACGTCGCCGACTCGATGCGCGCCGCGCTGGTCGGCGTCGCGCTCGCGCCGGGGGGTGAGAGCGCGCCGGCGCCGGCCTACGTCCCGGTCGCGCACGAGGGCGACGCCCTGCTCGTGAAACCTGTCCCGAAGGACATCATCGCCGCCCAGCTGCGGCGGCTGACCGGCGGCGCCCTGCCGCTGGTCGCCCAGGGCTCCAAGTTCCAGGCCATCGTCCTGCGCCGCCACGGCGTCGAGCTCGGCCCGCTGACGATGGACCCCAAGCTCGCCTCCTACACCCTCGACCCGGCGCGCTCGTCCCACAACCTCGCCGAGCTGGCCAAGGACCTGTTCGCCTACACCGCCGGCGTCCAGGAGGACGTGCTCGGCAAGGGCAAGAAGGCCGTCACCTTCGCCCGCGCGGCGGTCGACCGCACCACGCTGTACGCCTGCGAGCGCGCCGAGCTGGCCTTGAAGACAGGTCAGCACCTGCGCCCGCAGCTCGACGAGAGCACCGCCCTGCGCGCGCTGTTCGACGAGCTCGAGATGCCGCTCGCGCGCGTGCTGCAGCGCATCGAGGAGACCGGCGTGCGCGTCGACGCCGCGGTGCTGGCCCGCCAGGGCGAGGTCATGGGCGCCGAGATCGCCGGCCTGCGGGCCCATATCGCCGAGCACGCCGGCTACGACCTCAACCCCGACTCGCCCAACCAGCTGCAGAAGTTGTTGTTCGAGGACCTCGGGCTCGAGGCCTCGCGCAAGACCAAGACCGGCTTCTCCACCGACGCCACCGTGCTCGAGGAGCTCGCCGCCTATCACCCGGTCGTCGGCCTGATCCTCGAGTACCGCGGCCTCACCAAGCTCAAGGGCACCTACCTCGACACCCTGCCGAACGAGATCAACCCGACCACCGGCCGCCTGCACACCAACTTCCGCCAGGCCGTGGCGCAGACCGGGCGTCTGTCGAGCAAGGACCCCAACCTGCAGAACATCCCGATCCGCAGCGAGGTCGGGCGGCAGATCCGCGAGGCCTTCGTCGCCGGTCCGGGCAAGCTGCTCGTCACGCTCGACTACTCGCAGATCGAGCTGCGGATCCTCGCCCACCTCTCGGGCGACAAGAACCTGGTGTCGTCGTTCCGCGACGGCGTCGACGTCCACCGCCGCACCGCCGCGGAGGTGTTCGGCGTGCCCGAGCAGGACGTCACGGCCGAGCAGCGGCGCGTCGCCAAGGCCGTCAACTTCGGCGTCATCTACGGCCAGTCGGCGTTCGGTCTCGCGCGCCAGCTCGGCATCCCGCGCGGCAAGGCCGGCAGCTACATCAAGGTCTACTTCGAGAAGATCCCCGGCGTGACGCGCTACATGGAGGAGCTGATCGACACCGCCAGCGCGCGCGGCTACGCCGAGACCATCTTCGGGCGCAGGCGCAGGATCCCCGAGCTCGCGCGCAAGGGGGCCCAGCGGTCCTACGGCGAGCGGATCGCCCGCAACACGCCGATCCAGGGCAGCGCCGCCGACATCATGAAGCGGGCGATGATCGCCGTCGACGCCGCGCTCGCCGACAGGCCGTGGGCGCAGATGCTGCTGACCGTCCACGACGAACTCATCTTCGAGTGCGAGGCCGGTCGCGCCGAGGAGCTCATCGCGCTGGCGCGTCCGCTGATGGAGGGCGCCGCCGGCGACAAGCTGCAGGTGCCGCTGCAAGTCGAGGCAGGGAAGGGCCCCAGCTGGGCCGCCTGCAAGGGCTGAGTGCGTCGTTCAGGCCGCAGCCATGTGGGCCTCGGCCTCCACCGTGGCGATGAAGCCCTCGGGGTCGTGGAGCGAGATGTACAGCTCGCGACATCGCCACGGGAAGGGCGCGCGAACGCGCTGCGCCCGGTTGAAGTGGACGCAGACGACGCCGTCGAGCGAGCCGATGAGGCCGACGCGACCGCGGGCGCCGATCCGCAGGCCGAGGCCGCCCCACCACGACCAGCCCGAGCGGCTCACGTGCTCGATCTGCTCGAGCGCGAAGCTGCCGTGGAACAGCACCCCGAACTCGACCTCGACGCGCCCCCCGCCGACCCGCACCACCGCCCGCTCGCCCGAGGCCCGGAGCGGAAAGAGCAGGGGGCGGAGAATGGGCGTGATGCGGATGGGGAAGTCCATGGGCCAGGGTCAACCATAGCACCCGGCGTGCGAACCCGTCCTCGCGAGTGATACCGTGGTGAGCATGACTCCCACGCCCTCGCAGGCGGCGGCGCTGCTGCGCGCCGCGCCGATCCCCGCCGCGCTCCGCGAGATCGCCCAGATCCTCCACGACGCCGGACACGAGGCGGTGCTGGTCGGCGGGGCTGTCCGCGACGTCCTCCTGGGGCGGCCGCACGGCGACTGGGATCTCGCCAGCAGCGCCACGCCCGACGAGGTGCAGGAGCTGTTCAAGAAGACGATCCCGACCGGCATCGCGCACGGCACGGTGACCGTCGTCCACGGCCGCGGCGCTGCCCGCGTCCACGCCGAGGTGACGACGTTCCGCGGCGAGGGCCGCTACGACGACGGGCGCCGGCCCGCCGAGGTCCGCTTCCTCCGCGACCTCCGCGAGGACCTCGCGCGCCGCGACTTCACGATCAACGCGTTCGCCTGGAACCCCATCCGCGAGGTCTTCACCGACTGCTTCGACGGGCTCGGCGATCTCGCGCGGGGGGTCGTGCGCGCCGTCGGCGACCCGACCCAGCGCTTCCAGGAGGACGGCCTCCGGGCCATGCGCGCGGTCCGGCTCTGTGCTGTCCTCGAGTACAGGCTCGACCTCGACACCGCCGCGGCCATCCGCGGCGCGCTCGACGTCCTCGACAAGGTCAGCCGCGAGCGCGTGCACGTCGAGCTGTTCAAGCTGCTGGCGGCCGCGCGGCCGATCCTCGGCCTGTTGCCGATGGCCGAGACCGGCATCTGGGCGCGCGTCCTCGCCCCGCTGGCCCAGGAAGAGCTGGACGCGGCGATCCAGCACGTCGAACGGCTGCCGCGCGACCCGGTGATCCGCCTGGCGCGCCTGCTCTGGCCGCTGCGCGGCGACAAGGGCAAGATCGAGAAGATCGTCGACGGCCTGAAGCCGAGCCGCGACGAGCGCGCCCGCGTCCTCGCGCTCACGAACCCCGCGCTCGCGGCCCTCGGGCAGGCGCGCGACCCGGCGCAGATCCGCCGGATCCTGGCCAGGGTCGGCCGCAAGTACGCGGCCGATGCCGCCGCCCTGCACGCCGGCGAGTGGGCCCAGGCGGTCACGATCGAGGAGGCCATCCGCGGCGCGCCCCTGGCCGTGGGCGAGCTGGCGATCGGCGGCGACACGCTCCTCGCCGCCGGGCTGGCCACCCCCGGCCCGCAGCTCGGCAAGACGCTGGCGGAGCTGCTCGAGTGGGTGCTCGAGGATCCGCGCCGCAACACCCCCGAGCAGCTGCTCGCGCACCTGCGCGGGTGAGCTGTCCTGAGGGACATGTAACTCGTGCACGCCTGGTGCGGTGAGATGTCTTGAAGGACATGTCGTTCGCGCACGCCTGGCGCGGTGAGATGTCTTGAAGGACATGTAACTCGCGCACGCCTGACGCGGTGAGATGTCTGGAAGGACATGTCGTTCGCGCACGCTCGTTCGTGCCGGGAGCGAGCATCCGGCTGGGCACGAGGTGACCGTTGTGATGAACGCGCCCTCGTCGGCGCGACGCGGTCCGCCGCCGGGCCTCCGGGTGTTCAGAGCCGGGCGACGTCGTCGCCCGCGCTCGGGCCGGGCGATGTCCGGCCGCGAGGTCCTCGCTCCGGCGCCCCGCGCCCGGGCCCTGGCGTGCCGTGCGTGCGCGCTGGCGCCTGGCGAGCGCCGGGAGTAGGCTGGAGTCATGCGCGGTGTCCGGGCGGTCGCCTGTGGGCTCGTGGTGGCGCTGAGCGCCAATTCGGTGGCGGCGCAGCCGGCGGAGGGCCCCGCGCCCGAGAGCGGGTCGTGGAGCGAGAACCTCGTCGGCCATGCCGACCGGCTGGCCGAGGAGAAGTCCTTCGCCGCCGCGGCCGAGTTCTACTTCCGCGCCCACGACCGGCTGACCGCCGGCGCCGCGCCCCGCCGGTTCCTCGGCCGCACCCACGAGCCGCTCGAGAAGGGCGTCAACGCGGCCGGCGAGGCGCAGGCGCTCGATCCGGCGCGCACCGACGTGCTGTGCGACGCCGACCTCCGGCTGGTCCGCCACGCTCGCCTGCTCGAGTCGGCCGACGCGCTCACGCCGGCCGCCGTCGCGCTGCTGCGGGGGACCCGGGCGCGCATCGACGCCCGGCTGCGCGCGGCCTCGGCGCTGTGTCCCGGGCCCGCGGTCGCGGCCCCGCCGTCGATCGCCCTCAGCGCGATCGCCAGCCATCCCACAGGACATGTCCTCTACGACAGGCTCATCGAGCCGGGTGCACTGGCCCGCGCCGCCCCGCTCGACGCGTCCGACCAGCCCCCGGTCCCGCCGCGCTCGGGCCGGCGCGGCAAGCTGTGGACCAACCTCGGCGTCGCCTTGATGGCCGGAGGCCTGCTCGTCGTCGGCCTCGGGGTCGGCCTCGCCGGCCGCGAGCGCGACGCCTCGGCCGCCCTCAGCATCGTCGCCGGCACCACCGCGTTCACGGCCGGCATGCCGATGCTCATCATCGGCGACAAGCGCCGCCGCGCCGCCGCCCTGGCGCTCGGCGGCCGCGGGCTGTCGGTGTCGTTCTAGCGCCGCAGGCCCGAGGATCGGACCTGGTGGCGCGCGCGGGGCAGGGGCAGCTCTCGGGCGCGAACCGGAGGACATGCCGTGTCGGACATGTCACTTCAAGCATGTCGCCGAGAGCATGTCCTGACGGACACTACACGAACGGCGAGCGGTACGGCGGTCGCTTGGGCGTGTTGAGCCCGAGTTCGGCGTAGCTGGCGCGCAGGTAGACCGCGTCGACGGTGGCGACGTCGGCGGGGGCCTCGCGCCGGGCGGCGCGGGCGGCGGCGGCCCACAGCCCGGGGGCGTCGGCGCCGGGCAGGGCGAGCGAGCGCGCGCGCAGGTCTGCGGGCAGGGCGTCGGCCACCACGTTCACGCCCGGCCCGACGGCGCGGGCCTGGGCCGCGAACCCGGCGGGCAGGTCCGCGAGGACATGTGCCAGAGGACAGCAGCGATCCTCGGCCAGCCGCTCCGGGCCGTCGTCACCGACCACGAACGGCGCGGCGTAGACGTCGCCGCGCCGGGCGTCGAGCAGCGCCAGCACCGGCCCGCGCGTGGCTTCGGCGCCGGCGACGACGGCCAGCGTGCTGAGCCCGAACAGCGGGCAGCCCAGGCCGAGCGCCAGCCCCTTGGCGGTGGCGAGGGCGACCCGGCTGCCCGTGAACATGCCGGGGCCGAGCCCGCAGGCCACCGCTCCCAGCGCGCGCGCCGGGACGCCGGCCTCGGCGAGCAGGGCGGAGATCCGCGGCGACAGCTCGGCGGAGGCCGGCTTGCCGCGATCGTCGTGCGTGGCGTGAGCCACGAGCTCGGCCGCGTCGCCGTCGATGCGGCCGACGGCCAGGGCGGTCCGCGGCGTGGACGTGTCGAGCGCGAGGAGCCAGGTCGCCACTAGTCCATCCAGAAGCGGGTGATGTCGTTGCGCAGCGCGATCAGCAGCAGCACCAGGATGATCACCAGGCCGACGGCGCTGGCGACCTCGCGGGCGCGCTGGCCCAGCGGCCGCCGGCGCAGCGCCTCGAGCGTGAAGAACATCAGGTGCCCGCCGTCGAGGATCGGGATCGGCAGCAGGTTGACGAAACCGAGGTTGATGCTGAGCAGCGCCATCAGCAGCAGGAACTGCCCCGGGCCCTGCTCCGCCGCCGTGCCGGCCACGTTGAAGATCCCGACCACCGAGCTGAGCTCGTCGACGCCGCGCTCGAGCGTCACCATCTGCCGCAGGCTCGTCCACATCATGCCGAGCATCGACAGCGTCTCGCTCACCGCCGAGCGGACGGCGTAGGTGACGCGCCCGCGGATCGGCTCCGGCGGCGGCGCTTCGCGCTTGGCGTATGGATCTGCCCCGAAGAACAGGTAGCTGCGCTCTTGCTTGTAGATCCCGCGGTGGGTGCGGATCTCCTGCTCGACGCGGACGGTGCGCGGCGCCTCGCCGGGCGACTGCACGCGCATGTCGATCGGCTTGGTGCCCTGGCGATCGAGCATGACGGCGACCGTCTCCCAGCGGGTGACCGGGCGCTCGTCGACCGCGAGCACGCGGTCGCCCGGGCGGATGCCCGCCTTCGCTGCCGGCGAGCCGGACGCGACCGTGCGGACGAACGTGTTGGCCGGCAGGAGCCCGGTGCTCGCGCCCGCTTCGTGGCGCGGTAGCAGGCGCGCGTGATGCGACGCGTACCACCAGTACGTGCCGAGCTCGCCGCGCACCGGCACCGCGCGCAGGTACGTGAGGCGCAGCAGCGCGGTGCCCTGGCGGGTCAACTCGCGCTCGAGGTCCTCGACCGTCTCGATCGGCTCGCCGTTGATCGACGTGATGATGTCGCCGGTCATGAGCCCTTGCTCGTAAGCCGGCGAGTCGGTGTCGACGATGCCGATCTGCGGCGCGTAGACCCACGGGAACACGCCCAGCATCCCGCGCGCCTCGGGCTCGTCGACCGCGTTCTTGACCACGCTGCGGCGCGGCGTGACGAAGCGGTCGAAGCGGACCCCGTCGCGCTCGATCTGCAGCTTCACCTCGCGGTCGGGCGCCGCCCGCACGTGGTCCTGCATCTCGCCCCACGAGTGGATGTCGGTGCCGTCGATGGCGACGATGCGGTCGCCGGACTGCAGCTCGCTGGTGGCCGCGGCCGAGTCGTCGAGCACCGTGCCGATCACCGGCGGCGGGATCACCGTGTGCCCGAGGTAGAACGTGAAGTAGAGCAGCAGCGGCAGCAGCAGGTTGAACAGCGGACCGGCGCCGAGAACCAGGTAACGGGCCCACAGCGGCCGATTGCGCAGCGCGCGGTGGGCCTCGTGCGGTGCGAGTGGTTCGTCGGGCGACTGGCCGAGCAGCGTCACGTAGCCGCCGAGCGGGATCGGAGCGATCCGGTACTCGGTCTCGCCGAGCCTGATCTTCGCGAGCGCCGGCCCGAAGCCGAGCGAGAAGCGCACCACCTTGACGTCGACGAGCTTGGCCGCCAGCAGGTGGCCGAGCTCATGTACGAAGATCAGCGGGCCGATCAGGAGGATGAACGCCAGGAACTGCGTCATCGACCGCCTCCGCGGCGGAGGTCGCGGTTCTCGGCGCGGTCGCGCCCGGCTGGCTCAGGCCCCGACATGGCTGTCTGTGGATACTCGACCCGGGGCCCCCGGCCGAGCGCGAGGGGAGTGATGCGTCTCACAGGTCGCGTGGGGCGCTGGGGTCGCACGGACCCGGCCGTTTTCGCCACCTCGAATCAATTCGTCGCCGTACACTCGCACGGCGCAGACTCCCCGTTCCTGCGGGCCCGTGCCCGCCTGAATCCCTGCGCCGAGGGCGTCGTCACAGCCGCCACGTTCTGACCTCCAGAGGATTTTCATGCTTCGCACGTCCGTGATCCTGGTTGCGAGCTTCGGGCTGCTCGCTGGTTGTGCATCTTCTTCGGCGAACTCGCCGAACACCCAATCTCCCGACGCCGGCAAGGTGGACTACGACGTCGGGGCGCCCAGCAGCGGTGCCGGCGGTACGCCGACCGACAGCAACAGCGACGGCGGGGCCGAGCCCGCGGTCAAGCCCCGCGACTCCACCACCACGCGCGGCGCCACGGTCGGTCCCAAGGTCGTCAAGCGGATCGCCGCCACCAAGCCGCCGAAGCCCGAAGAGCCGGAGACGCCGGCCACCAAGCCGAAGCCGGGTCGCGCCACCACCCCGAACGGCCTCCTCGCCGAGGTGTTCACGATCCCCGCCGACACCGAGCGGCTGCCCGACTTCGCCGGCCTCACCGCCAAGTCGGTGTTCATCGCCCCGAACCTCGACTCCTCGGCCGCCGCGCCGCTCGCCGGCCTGCCGAAGGGCACCGCCGCGCCGATCGCCCTCCGCTTCACCGGCTCGGTCAACGTGCTCACCGCCGGCGAGTACAAGCTGTGCACCGCCACCGACGACGGCTCGCAGCTCTACATCGAGGACACGCTGATCGTCGACGCCGACGGCGTCAAGACCGAGGCCGCCGAGGTCTGCGAGACCGTCAGCCTCGACCCCGGCGAGTACACGCTCGAGCTGCGCTCGTTCCACACGGCCGCCCCGATCGCCGTGCGCCTGAGCTGGGCCGAGGGCAAGGACGGCACGCCGGTGGCCATCCCGATCAAGAGCCTGTTCAAGCCCGAGGACGCGGACGCCCGCGTCAAGGCCCGCAAGTAGGCTGTCTCTTCGCACAGGTCCCCGACGACATGTCCTCAAAGACCTCCGGTCTCTGAGCCGTCGTCGGGGTCCGCGCAGGCGATCCGGACGCGCCGGCTCGGCTTCGCGTCGCCGACCACGACGACCTGCCCGCGCCCGGCGCGGAGCAGCGTCACGCGGTCGCCGACCTCGAGGCTGCCGACGATGCCCTCCTCGATCGTCACGCCCTCGATCGGCGCGACGTGCCACCAGTCGCCCGTCCGCTGACCGATCGCCACCCGGCTGCCGAGCTGCAGCAGGTGCGAGCGCAGGTCCTTGCCCAGCAGCGCGATCACGCCGCTGTCCCCGGACGTGCCGGCTCCGAGCACGTCGGCGCGGAACAGGTAGTCGGCCGTGGTCGCGTTGGCGCCCGAGCTGTCGGGGGCGGGGACGAGGCCCGCGAGCACGTAGATCCCGAGCGGGTCGGCGGCGATCTGGGCCGGCGACGGCAGCACCGGGCCGTCGGTCGACCACGCGACGTGATCGCGGCGCGTCAGCAGCGGGCGCTCGGCCGAGGGATCGCGCTGGACGGTCAAGCTGATGATGTGCGTCTGGAACATCGGCGGCATCTGCGGATCCGGCTGCTCGCCGAGCGAGGCGATCGACACCAGCAGCGCCGCCCCGGCGACGCTGCCGGGCTCGGCGACGTCGAGCACGGTCAGCGTCCGCAGGTCCTCCCAGAGCAGCGGGCAGTTCAGCTCGCTCAGCGGCGCGCAGCTGACCTCCGCCGTCAACGTCCAGCGCTCGCCGAGCGCGAGCTCCGGGCTCACCGCCGCCATGTGCACCGGCACCTCGCCGACCCGCGTCGTCCGCGGCAGCGCGATCAGGTGCGGGCTCTGGCCGAGGAACACCAGGCGGCGGATCCACCCCGTCGACGTGTCCGCGGGGAAGCCCGTGAGCTGCGGCCCCGCGAGCATCGTCTCGCCCGCCTCGTCGACTCGCCACAGCCGCGCCTCGTCCTCGCGGTCGAGCGTCAGCCACACCTGGCCCTCGATCGGCCCGCGCGTGAGCGTGAACTCGTGCGGCCCGCCGAGCGCCGACAGGTCGACGCCGGGCATGTCCTCGGGGACACGTCGCAGCGCCAGCTCGTCGGGGTTGTCGCTCGCCAGGTACCAGGCCGGATCCTCGTCGCTGCGCGCCAGCGCCGCGGCGTGGATCTTCCAGCCCGGCAGCACGTCGGGGTCGGCGATCGCCAGGGCGATGTCCTCGCACGTGCGGCCGACGTCGAGCACGAGCCCGGGTGGGGTCACCGAGCTGCAGGCGGCGAGCAGCGCCGCGCCGACGAGTGCGCGAGCACGCATCGTCGCGAGCATACCTGCAACCGCGGTCATCAGCGCCGCGACCGCGGCACTTCGACTCACGCCAGCGGCACTACAGCACCGCGCGGATGGCCGCGATGGTCGCGTCGGCCAGGCGGTCGAGCTCGTCGTCGTCGATCACCAGCGGCGGGAGCCAGTAGATCGTGTCGTGCAGCGGCCGCAGGAGCACGCCGTGGGCCAGCGCGGCCTCGCGCAGCAGCAGCCCGATCCGGCCGTCGCGGGCCGCCGTGCTGCCGCCGCCGGGGACCACCTCGAGCGCCGCGATCATCCCGGCCTGGCGGTGAGCCACCACCGCCGGGCACGCTTCGGCGACCGCCCGCCGCCGCGCCGCGATCGCCTCGATGCGCCCCGGCAGGCGCGCCAGCAGGTCGGTCGCGCGGAACAGCTCGAGCCCGGCGATCGCCGCCGCGCAGGCGATCGGGTTGGCCGTGAACGTGTGGCTGTGCAGGAAGCTGCGGGTCGGCGCGCCGCGGAAGTCGACGTCGAAGCCCGCGCGCAGCAGCACCGCCGCCAGCGGCAGGACGCCCGCCAAGCCCTTGCTGAGGCACAGCAGGTCGGGCTGAACTTCGGACCATGTACTTGCGAACATGTGACCGGTGCGCCCGAAGCCGACCGCGATCTCGTCGGCGATGACGTGGATCCCGAGCCGCTGGGCCGCGCGCGCCAGCTCGCGGTAGAAGCCCGCCCCGGTCATCGTCATCCGCCCGGCGCACTGCACCAGCGGCTCGATCACCACCGCCGTCAGCTCGTGCGCGTGGGCCTCGAGCAGCGCGATCGCGGCCGCGGTCTCCGGCGCGTCGCTGCCGAGGTCGGACGCCAGGTCGGCGTGCTCGTGGTGGCGGAAGCTCGGCGCCGGCAGCTCGAGCGGCGAGAACAGCAGCGGCGCGAACGTGTCGCGGTAGGCGCTGGCGCCGCACAGGGCCAGCGCTCCGAGGGTCTCGCCATGATAGCCGTTGCGCAGGGTGGCGAACCGGCGGCGGTTGGGCTCGCCGCGCTGTTGTCGGGCCTGGAAGCTGAGCTTGAGCGCGACCTCGACGGCCGCCGAGCCGCAGTCGGCGTAGAACACCCGCTCGTAGCCGGGCGGCGCCGCGGCCACGAGCGCCTCGGCCAGGGCGACCGCGGGCTCGTGGGTGAAGCCGGCGAACATCACGTGGTCGAGGCGCTCGACCTGTTCGCGGACCGCGGCGACGATCGCCGGGTGGCCGTGTCCGTGCACGCAGGTCCACCAGGAGGCGATGGCATCGAGGATCGCCCGCCCCTCGGTGTCGTAGAGCCAGCATCCGCGCGCCCGCTCGACCGCGATCGGCGGCAGGCGGTCGAGATCGGCGAAGTGGGTCGCCGGGTGCCAGACGTGCGCGCGATCGCGGTCGATGAGCCTCGCCACGCCGGCGAGGCTGACCTCGGGCGCGCGCGGCCGTCAAGCCCGTGACGTCCGGGGCCCCCGCTCATCGCTTTGCGCGCCGGTGTTCGCGCCCGCCCGGCCGCGTCGGTGCGGTCCCCATTGCGTCGACCCTGCCGCTCGCGCAACCTTGCGGTAGGCGCGGCTCGCGGCTCACGCGGCGCCGGCTCGGGTCATCGCCATGCAGCGCACGCTCTCGTCCCTCCGCACCGCCCTTCGTTCGCTCCCCCTGTTCGCCGGGCTGTTCACCGCAGCCGTCGCCGGCGGGTGCGTGCTCTACGGCGAGCCCGACGACTACAAGACCTGCCAGGAGGTCGCGTGCGGCAACCATGCCAGCTGCGGCGACGGCAAGTGCTTCTGCGACCCGGGCTACGAGGGTAACCCGTACACCGGCTGTCAGGACGCCACGCCCGCCGTCGACGAGGAGTGCGCCAAGGACTGCGGGCAGAACGCCTACTGCTCCGAGGGCGAGTGCTACTGCGAGCTCGACCACGTATACGTCTGCGGCGAGAACGCCGGCTGCATGCCGACCGAGCGGCTGTGCGACAAGGCCAACGACTGTCCCAACGCCGCCGACGAGGCCCTCGCGGTCTGCTCGCCGCCCGTCTTCCAGGAGTGGCTGCTGACCGACGACTGCGACGACGGCCTCGACATCGAGTGGCGGCTGTTCGCGCAGGACCGCGACTGGACCTGGCCCAGCATCGATTCCACGTTCCGCACCGCCGGCCGCGGCGTCGACGTCTACCAGATCATTCAGTGCTTCGAGGGCGAATGGATCTGCTTCGCCGGCGCGTCCGGTGACGTCACCTGGGGCTTCAACCTCGACGGCACCGGCGAATGCGAGAACTGCTGTGCCGCCTGCGGCTCCCAGGATCTGCTGGATCTCGGGTTCCTCACCTGCGAGGGCTGAAGGCCGGCGAGCCCGCGGGGTGCGCCGGCCCCTTGCTTTTGCGCCTGATTGCCGCTACGTCTCCCCCGTCACGTGTGTGTCGCTGTGGCCCCGCGGGACGTGGTGGACTTCCATGACAGAGATCGCTCAGCTCTTCGAATCTGCGCTCCGACAGAATCGGGCCACGCTGCTGCGCAAGGCCGCGATCAACACGGTGGCGCGGATGCCGGCCACCACCAAGCTCAGTGAGCTCCTCAGCAGCGAGGCCGGCGCCTCGATCCGCCAGCTCAGCATCAGCGAGCTGCGCGAGGCTCTCGGCGCGCTGGTCCCCGCGCGGGCCGCCCGCCCGGCGGCGAGCGCGGCGGCACCGGCGAGCGAGGGCGAGGGCGCGGCCAACGGCGCCGGTGAGGCGCGCGAGGTCCAGGTCTACAAGCAGATCCTCACCGCCATCGAGGACGAGCCGCTCACCATCGGCCAGCTCGCCAAGCGCATCGACTGCGACATCGCCGAGCTGCGCGGCTACCTCGCGTGGATGAAGAAGATGGGCAAGATCGACAGCAGCGGGCGCGCCCGCGCCACCCGCTACCACAAGCCCGCGGGGACCTGACCCCCGGGAGGGCGCCGGCACGCCATGGCATTCGCGGTCGCCGACTTCCCCGAACAGGTCGCCGCGCTCAAGCACGACCTCGGCAAGTACGTCGCCTGGATGTCCGCCAACCTCGGCGACGACCACTGGCACGGTCCCGTGCGCGACGAGTTGGTCGAGGCGCTGCGCCGGGACATCCTGCGCACCCGCAGCGGCGCCGACGGCACCGTCGAGACCGCCTGGGACCTGTGGTCGCGGTTCGCCGCCGGGTGGCCGCGGCCGCTGCCCGCGCCGGAGCTCGTCGACGTCGAGGCGGCCGTCGACGTCCTGCGCGCGCACGGCCCCGCGCTCGTCCGCGGCGACCGCGACGCCATCGCCGGCGCGCGCCCGCAGATCCGCGCCGCGCAGCGGACGATCCGCGCCGCGCTGCAACAGCTGCACCGCCGCCTGCAGTCTCAAAGCCTCTCACGCGGGTGAGTCGTGCCGTCGATCCTCATCATCGACGACGAGGACAACTACCTCGAGCTGTGCCGGCGCTACATGCCCGAGCACAGCTTCCTCCCGCCGGCCCGCAACTACCGCGAGACCGCGGCGGCGCTGCGGCGCTACGCCGGCCAGGTCGACCTCGTCCTGCTCGACGTCCACTTCAACATCCCCGAGGCCGAGCTGCTGCCGCACGACAAGCAGCCGCTGCTCGCCCGCGGCGGCGATCCGGTCAAGCTGATCGAGCGGCTGCGTCGCAGCCAGGGCCTCTACATCCTCGACCAGATCCGGCAGAGCCACCCCGACCTGCCGGTCATCGTCATGACCTCGCGCGACGACCTCCCGCTCGAGGCCGACGCCGAGCGCCTGCGGGCCGAGGACTACACCTACCTCCTCGCCGACGACTACCTCGACGCGCGGGCGCTCAAGCTGCAGATCGACGGCATCCTCGCCCAGCGCGAGCGCCACGTCGCCGCCGCCGGCGAACCATTTTATTGGGGCAACAGCGCCGCCATGATCGGCCTGCGCCGCCGCCTCGGGATCCTCGCGCGCGGGCGGCTGCCCGTCATCATTCAGGGCGCCACCGGCACCGGCAAGAGCCTCGTCGCCCGCGAGTTCATCCACCCTCGCTCCGAGCGCGGCGGTCCGTTCGTCGCCGTCGACCTCTCGACCCTGCCGAACGACCTCATGGCCGCGCACCTGTTCGGCGTGGTCAAGGGCGCCTACACCGGCGCCACCAGCTCGCGCGAGGGCGTGCTCGCGCGGGCCCACGGCGGCACCCTGTTCCTCGACGAGATCGGCAACCTCGGCCTCGAGCTGCAGAAGTCGCTGCTGCTGGTCCTGCAGGAGGGCGCCTACCGCCCGATCGGCGCCACCAAGGAGCTGCAGACCGACATCAAGCTGGTCGTCGCCACCAACGAGAACCTCGCCGCCATGGTCCGCGCCGGCCGCTTCCGCGAGGATCTCTACATGCGCCTCAACCCCGCCACCGCGGTCACGCTGCCGGGCTTGCGCGAGCGCCGTGACGACTTCCAGGAGCTGCTCGAGTGGTTCATGCGCCGCGTCACCGCCGAGGCGTACAACCGCGACCTCCTGGCCCAGTACGCGCTCCAGCGCGGCTTGCCGGCGCCGGGGCCGAACGACAACCTCGCCGTCACCGTCGGCCGCTCGATCCCGCCGCGCGGCGACGCCCGCCGCATGCACGTCCTCCTCCACCCCAGCAGCTTCAAGCTGCTGCAGGAGTTCGACTGGCCGGGCAACTTCCGCCAGTTCGAGATGACCCTGTCGAACCTGCTCACCTTCACGCTCGTCGACCTCGTCGATCGACCGGAGCGCATCGAGCCGGAAGACCTGGGCGAGGCCGGGCGTCCTGACATCATCCCGATCTTGCCCCGCACCGTCAGCGACCTGCTGCGACCGATGACCGCCCCGGCGGCCGAGGCGCCGACCGAGGCCGTCGCGCCCGAGAGCGGCGATCTCGCGCGTCTGACGATCGCCCTCAGCCCGGCCGAGTCGCTCAACGCCGTCTCGTGCGCGGTCGAGCGCCAGTACCTCGAGCACCTCTACGAGCGCTGCCTCGGCGACCTCGGGAAAATGGGCGAGATCCTGCTGAACGACGCCGGCGCCGGGCGCAAGATCCAGCTGCGCATGAACCAGCTCGGCATCAAGCTGCGCCGCCTCAAGCGCCGCGCCGACGGCTGAGCGCCCCGGACCCCGCCATGCCCCGCTCCACCTGCGTCCTGCTGCTCCGTCCGAGGTCCCGGTGACCTGGCGAAGAGGACATGCCCAATGGGCAAGGTTTATTGGGACATGGCTGTTCGCACATGTCCTTTTGGCCAACCCACTGCCGGCCGGGGCCGCGGCAGGCCCGAGCGCGGCCAAGGGCGGCAAGAAGTCGGGCAAGGCCGACGAGGGCGGCGTCAAGCCGGTCATCGATCCGCTGGGCGAGCTGCCGCTGCCGCCGGAGGACGACACGTTCGAGGAGCCCGGGGGGCTCACGCCCGAGCAGCGGATGGAGCAGTTCGACGTCAGTATGAGCCGGGCCGCCCGGTTCGAGCGCGAGAACCGGCTCGACGACGCGCTGCGCGAGTACAACAACGCCCTCAAGCTCCAGCCCGGCGACCCCGGGGCGCTGCGCGGGCGGGCTTACCTGCGGGCGCGCCGGGCCAAGGAGAACACCTGCCCGCGGCGCGCGATCGACGACCTCAAGCTGCTGCGCACCTACGATCCGCGCGGCCTGTGGCTGGCCGAGCGGCGCACGCTGGTCGACTGGATGGGCCGCTGCGAGGAGCGCTACGACGACGAGCGCCTGAGCCTCGCGCTCGAGCTGGCCGAGCAGGACCCGCGCACCGAGGGCCGGCCGCCGGAGATCCGCTACACCGTCGCCTCCTTGCTCAACCGTCAGGCCGGCGAGGCGACGTCGACCCGCGAGCGCGACAGCCAGCGCGAGGCGGCGCTCAAGCAGCTCGAGCTCTACCGCCGCGAGTGCGTCACCGCCGGGCGCAAGCCGGGGGCCGACGCGCTGCGGCTGCAGGCCGACCTGCTGCTCGAGAACTACGACCTCGAGGCCGCGATCGCCGTCAACGAGGAGCTCAGCGCCGCCTACCCGGGCACGCCGCTGGCCAAGCGGGCCAAGGAGCAGGTCGACGACCTGCGCCTCCAGGTCGAGCTCAACAAGCTCGAGAAGGAGCAGGGCGGGCGGCCGAGCGAGATGGCGGAGCAGAGCTACCGCCGCGGGCTCGCCTCGGTCCGGGCCGGCGACCTCGACGCCGCCGAGCGCGACCTGCTGGCCGCGATCGAGAACTCGCCGTGGTACCCCAAGGCGCACTACACCCTCGGCGTCATCTACGCCCGCAAGGGCCGGATCCCCAAGGCCGTCGATCAGCTCAAGCTGGCCGTGCGCATGGATCGCTTCGACTACGAGGCGCACATGGCCCTCGGCCTCGTCTACAAGAAGCAGTTCGCCGGCGCCGAGGACGGGCGGGCCATCGAGCACCTCGAGAAGGCGCTGCTGCTGCGGCCCGACCTGCACCACCTGCACATCCTGCTCGGCGAGCTCAACGCCCGCACCAACCGCGACGCCGCGCGTCGCCACTACGAGCGGTTCCTGCGGGTCGCGCCCGACGACGACCCCGATCGCCCGCAGGCGGAGCGCGCGCTCAAGGACCTCACGCAGGAGGTCAGCCCCGAGGAGCCGCTCTACCTCAACGAGCCGCCCGACAACCTGCAGCGCCTCGATCCGGTGCTGCAGCGCATGATCAACGAGGCCTACCTGCGCGTCTCCGAGGAAGGCGACCTCAACCAGGCCGAGAAGATCCTCCAGCGCGCGCGCGAGCGGTTCCGCAGCGAGCCGGTCGTCTACAACGAGCTCGCCAAGGTCGTGTACGCCCAGGGCCGCACCGGCGACGCGCGCCAGTTCTGGGAGCAGAGCCTCCAGCTCGCCGAGGAGCAGATGGAGGTCCACGAGCGCCTCGGCATCCTGCTCGAGCGCGACCTGCCGGCCCAGTCGACGCTGCACCTGCGCCGCGCCGCCGAGCTCGGCTCGGCCACCGCACGGTTTCGCCTGGCCAAGCGGTTGTGGGACGACTTCCACCTGATCGAGGCCTCCGAGCAGCTCGACCAGTTCCTGCGCGAGGCCGACGAGTACAACCTGCACTGGGACGCCGCGCACCGCCTGCGCGATCGCATGGACGCGATCTTCCTGCGGATCTACCTCGGCGCCGGCGCGCTCGCGCTGCTGCTGGTGGCGATCCCGGCGTGGCAGGTCTACCGGCGCCTGCGCGGCGCCTCGCTGGCGCAGCTGCTCGAGCGGGCGCCGAAGAGCTTCCCCGAGGTCGCGCGGATCTTGAGCCTCATCCGCCACGAGATCCTCAAGCACAACACCGCCTTCGTGTCCGACGTCGGCCGCGCGCTCGAGATGGACGAGCCCGACGCCGAGGCGCGGGCCGCCGTCGTCGCCGCGCGGCTGTTCGGCGCCCCGCGCGACCGCGGCGAGGCCTCGCCGACCCCCGGCCGCGTGTCCCTGCGCGAGCGCGGGATCCACGGCCGCTTCCTCGGCTACGTCGACGAGCTGCAGAAGGTCGGCCGCAGCCACAACATCAACCTCAACCTCTACCGCAAGGACCCGATCTTCAGCGCCATGATCGCCGCGTTCGAGGATCTGCGCGGCCTCGAGGTGCTGCAGCGCGCTCCGGGCCGCGAGCGCCACGCGCTCAAGCTCGAGTGGGCGCGGAGGCTCAGCCGCAGCGGTCACGTCCTCGGGCGCAAGGCCTTCGAGGAGCTGAGCGGCGTCATCCGCTCGCTGTGCATCGTCACCGTCGACCCGGCCACCATCAAGGAGATCTTCGCCGGGGTCGTCGCCGAGCCGCAGTTCGCCAGGGTCCAGATCGCCGAGCCGCAGATCGCCGGCGACGGCGCCAAGATCCGGGTGTTCCACACCGACCTCGAGGACATCGTCACCAACGTGCTGCGCAACTCGCTGCAGTCGAGCGTCCTCTACGGGCCCAAGCCGATCGAGCTCGGCATCGACCTCGTCACCGAGATGGACGAGATCACCGGCCTGTCGACGCTGGCGATCCGGATCAAGGACAAGTCGACCGAGCAGCTCAGCAACGAGATGTTGCGCGGCCGTTACGTCGAGCGCGGCATGGGCATCACCGCCGACCTCTTGTCGCGCTACGACGGCTCGATCGCCGTCGAACCCGAGCGCGGCTGGCAGAAGGCGGTCGTGCTGCGCTTCTTCACCGTGGAGGAGGGGCCATGAGCGAGATCAAGGTCCTCGTCGTCGAGGACGGGGACGAGTACCTCACCAACCTGTCGACCTTCGTGTCGCGGGGGATCCGCTACACGCAGGCCAAGAGCGGCGAGCAGGCCTGCGCGCTGCTGTCGTCGCTGCAGCCGGATCTCGTGTACCTCGACATGCGCTTCGACCGCACGCCGAACGAGGCGCTGCTCGGCGACCTCGTGGCCCTGACGGCCCGCTTCAACGGCGACGTCGCCCGCGCGCGCGCCTTCCAGCAGGACAACCAGGGCCTGTTCGTCCTGCGAGCGCTGCGCGACGCCGGCTTCCGCGGGCCGGTGATCCTCTCGTACGACTTCGGCGCGGAGGAGCGGCGCTTCCGCGCGCTGTCGGAGCGCGACCCGGCGCTCAGCTACTGCCCCGACTACGCCGACGCCGACACGATCCACGCCGCGATCCAGCGCGCCGTCGGGCGCACGGTCGCGTGACAAGCGGCGCCGTTTGGCGCATCGTCCGGCCCATGCAGCCCGCGATTCGCGTCCTGATGATGCCGCGCGACACCAACGCGCACGGCACGATCTTCGGCGGTCACATCCTGAGCCTGCTCGATCAGGCGGGAGCCGTCGCGGCGCACGCCATCGGCGCGCGCAAGGTCGTGACGGTGGCGATCCGCGAGGTCGTGTTCAAGGAGCCGGTGCACGTCGGCGACATCGTCAGCCTCTACGCCGAGGTCACGCAGGTGGGCACGACCTCGCTGACGATCCGCGTGCGGGTCGAGGCGCACGAGCCGATCGGCGGGCGCAGCGTCGAGGTCACCACCGCCGAGTTGGTCTACGTGCAGGTCGACGACCGCGGCCGTCCGGTGCCGATCCAGCGCACACTTCCGCCGCGCGACGCGGAGTGCTAGCTTGCCGGCATGAAGCGTTTCATCTGCGCCCTGTTCGCCGTGTCTCTCGGTCTCACCGCCGCCTGCGCCGAGCAGCCGGGCAAGAAGAAGGAAGAGGGGGAGGCGAAGACGGTCGACGGCAAGAAGACCGACGCGAAGCCCGCCGACGCCAAGCCCGCCGACGCCAAGCCCGCCGACGCGAAGCCTGCCGAGGCCGCGCCCGCCGACGCGAAGCCCGCCGACGCCGCGCCCGCGCCTGCGCCCGAGGCGAAGTAACGCCCGGCGATGCGGCTGCCGCTTCGTCACCCGCCGCACGAGCGCGACGCGTCGCTGCGGCGCTGCGCCTATCTCGAGGCGCTGGCCGAGCACGCCCGTGGCCTGGCTCTCGGGCCAGCTGCCGATCTGGTCACGCCCCGCGGCTCGCGCGGCCGGTTCGGCAGCGCCCTGCAGTGGCACTTCGGGCTCGAGCCGCACGACGGCCTCGATCGCCTCGACTGGGAGGACCGCATCGAGCTCAAGCTGGTGTCGGTCTGGCGCGCGCGCGACGGGCTCGCCTGCGACAAGCTCAAGGTCTGCGATCTGACGATCGACCCGTGGCACAAGCTCGGCAACGTGCTGTGGGTGTTCGCCGATCGCCTCACGCGCGTGGTCGTCGGTCACCGCTTCACCCGCTTCGCCGGGCCCATGCGCGAGCGGCTCGAGGCGGCGTGGTCGGTCGATCCGCACTTCGACAGGCCGCCGCTGTTCGTCGAGGCGCGCGAGCAGGAGCAGCGGCAGGCCCCGGCGTACTACCTCAGCGCGGCGTGGTTCCGCGCCGAGGGTCTGCTGCCGCGCGAGCAGGCGGGCGTGCTGCCGTTCGACTCGCGCTGGTGGTCGAGCGTGCGGTCCGGCGGGCGCGATCCGCTCGTCACGCTGTGGCGCGGCGAGGCCCAGGGCGAGCTGATGTGTCCGCGTTGCGGCGGGCCGATCCGCGCCGACCACGAGCGCCTCGCGCGCGACGGCTGGGCCCCCGCGGTCCACGCCATGCCGTTCGGCGAGCGCTGCGGGTTGCGCGGGCACTTCGCGGTGGCGGCCTCGCACCTGGCTCTCGGGCCAGGTGAGCCGGGCCGCGCGGAGCTCGAGGCCGCGCTGCAGGGGTTGCTCGCGCCGGATCAGGTCGAGCGCCTGGCCGACCACGTGGTCGAGCCGGACGATCACCTGCACTGAGCCGGCCGCGCGCCCCGGTTAAAATCGAGAACCCGAGATGCCGACCAAAGCACCCCGGGTCCCCCCCCAGATCTAAGATGTTGCTACTGCACCGACCAAGCGAAGCGCGACAAGCTCAAACGACTCGATAAGCTAGGCGAGAAGTAGTTTTAAGCGCGAAGGTTCAAGCCAGAAGAAGCCAAGTCAAGAAGGAAGCGGCAAACCAAGCTAAGGAAGAGGCTAAGGAAGTGAAGGGCTAAGGTAGGGTCGCCGGGGTCGCCGTGGACACCGCCCTAGGTTGCAGGGCCCGAGCCAGAGTGACAAGTAGTTGAAATCCTTGGTGACAGGTTGGCAGGGGCGGTCGCGCTCGAGCGGGGTATGACATCGCTGTCAGGCCTGGCCCGCCAGGTGCCCCGACAGGGCATGACATCGATGTCGTGCGCGTGCGGGGCCGGACATCGCGCGCAGGGCGGTCATCTGCTAGGAAGTCCCGCAAAGAGGGCTCCATGACCACGAATTCGCGGCCACGCGTGACGATTATCGGTGGGACCGGCTACGGCGGCGCCGAGCTGATCCGGTTACTTCGTTGGCACCCCGGCGTCGAGCTGGTCCGGGTGACGAGCATCGACCAGGTCGGCGAGCCGCTCGAGGCGGTGCATCGCAACCTGCCGAAGACCGGCCTGGTGTTCGAGAACATCCCGGCCGCCGAGGCCGCCCGGGACGTCGACGTCGTGTTCCTGGCCCTGCCGCACAAGGTCAGCGCGACCATGGCGGCCGAGCTCGCGGGTGTGTCGGCGCGGGTGATCGACCTGTCGGGGGACTTCCGCCTGCGCGACAAGGAGGCCTACCGCGTCTACTACGGGGACGTGCATCCGCACCCCGAGCACCTGGGGACGTGGGTCTACGGGCTGCCGGAGCTGCACAAGGAGGCGATCCGCGGCGCTCGCCGGGTCGCGTCGCCGGGCTGCTTCGCGACCGCGATCGCGCTCGGGCTGCTGCCGCTGGCCCAGGCGGGGCTGCTCCGCGGGGCGATCCACACCGTCGCCATGACCGGCTCGTCCGGCTCCGGGGCCTACGCGCAGATCGGCACGCACCACCCGCTGCGCGCCGGCAACCTCAAGACGTACAAGGTGCTGAACCACCAGCACACGCCGGAGATCGAGCAGACGCTGCGCGACGCGGCCGGCCGCGGCAGCCAGGCGCCCGAATTCTCGCTCGCGTTCGTGCCGGTGTCGGCGCCGCTGGTGCGCGGGATCCTGGCGACCAGCATCGTGCCGGTGCCCGAGAGCGTCGACGTCAAGGCGCTCTACGGCGAGTTCTACCGCGACGCGCCGTTCGTGCGCGTGCTCGGCAGCAAGGTCGGGGCCGAGGTCGTCGCCATCAAGGGCAGCATGTACGTCGACTTGTCCTGGACTTTGGGACAGGTCGATCCGGCGACCGGGCAGCGCCAGCTGGCGGTGGTCACCGCGCTCGACAACCTCGTCAAGGGCGGGGCGGGGCAGGCGGTGCAGTCGATGAACCTGATGCTCGGGCTCGCGGAGACGCTCGGCATCGACGCCCCGGGGCTGTGGCCATGACGACGGCGGTCCTCAAATTCGGCGGCGAGGTGATCGCCGACGCGCCCGCGCTGGCGGCGGTGCTCGCCGACGTCGCCCGCCTCTCCGCGGCCGGCTGGAAGTTCGCCATCTGCCACGGCGGCGGCCCGCAGGCCAACGCGCTGCAGGAGCGGCTCGGGCTGCAGCCGGTCAAGGTCGGCGGCCGGCGGGTCACCGACGAGGCGACCCTGCAGGTGATGAAGTACGTCCTCGCCGGCGAGCTCTCGGTCGACGTCGTCGCCGCCGCGCTCGCGGCCGGGGTCGGCGGCGCGCTCGGGATCTCCGGCGTGAGCGCCGGGCTGGTGTCGGCGCGGCGACGGCCGCCCGCGCGGGTCAGCGGCGGCGGCGAGGAGCTGGTCGACTTCGGCCTCGTCGGCGACGTCGTCGAGATCCGCACCGCGCTGATCGAGCACCTGTGGGCCGGAGGGTACACGCCGGTCATCAATACCCTCGGCGTCGGCCTCGCGACCGCGGGCCTGGCCTGCCCGGTCTACAACATCAACGCCGACACGGTGTCGTCGGCGATCGCCGGCGCGCTCAAGGTCGACCACCTGTTCCTCATGACAGGCGTGCCGGGCGTGCTGCGCGACAAGGACGACCCGAGCACCCGCATCGCGCGGCTCAGCGCCGCCGAGGCCCGCGGGGCGATCGAGAAGAAGGTGATCGTCGGCGGCATGATCCCGAAGGTCGAGGAGGCGCTGGCCAACCTGGCCCTCGGGATCGGCGCAGTGCACATCCTCGGCGCCAACGCCGGCGCGCTGCAGGCCGAAGCGGCCGGGCCCGGCAGCGTCGGCACCGTGCTGGTCGCCTGAGGCTGCTAAACTCGTCGCCCATGCGCGACCCACTCCTCGGCGCCGCCCTGCGCGCGGCCGTCGACGCCGCCTTCGAGACCGAGCAGGTGCCGCTGCTGCAGCGGCTCGTCGACCTCCCGAGCCACACCTACGCCCGCGACGACGTCGAGATCGCCGCCGCCGCCCTCGACGAGGCGGCCGCGGCGGTCGGACTCGTATGTACCAAAGTACCTGACCCTTCGGGCAGGTTCACGGACCACCGGATCTACGCCGACCCGAGCGTCGGCGACGGCCCGTCGCTGGCGCTGGTCGGGCACATCGACACCGTGTTCCCGCGCTCGCTCGGGTTCCTGGCGTTCCGCCGCGACGGCGACGTCGCCCGCGGGCCCGGGGTGCTCGACATGAAGTCGGGCCTCACGTCGGTGATCTTCGCGCTGCGGGCCCTGCGGGCGGTCGCGCCGGCGCGCGCGAGCCTGCCGGTGCGCTTCATCGTCGTCAGCGACGAGGAGGTCGGCTCGCCGAGCAGCGCGGCGATGTACCGCGAGCTCGCGCCGCGCCTCACCGGCGCGCTGGTGTTCGAGTCGGGCCGCGAGGGCGACACCATCGTCACCCGGCGCAAGGGCGGCGGCCTGTTCACGGTCACCGTGCGCGGGCGAGCGGCGCACGCCGGCAACAACCATCACAAGGGCGTCAACGCGATCCACGCCCTGGCGCTGCTGGTCGACCGCGTCGAGCGGCTCACCGACTACGCGCGCGGCGTCACCGTCAACGTCGGGCTGATCGAGGGCGGCACCGCCAAGAACACGGTGCCCGCGAGCGCGAAGTGCCAGATCGACGCGCGCTTCGAGGCCGTCGCCGACGCCGAGCGCGTGGCCGCGTATCTGCACCAGCTCGCGCGCGAGCCGTTCGCGGGCCTCGCCGACGTGCCGGAGCGGCTGCGCGAGGTCACCGTCGAGGTCAGCGGCGGCATCACGCGGCCGCCGATGGAAGCGACGGCCGCGAGCCAGCGGCTGCGCGGGGTCTATGAGCCCTACGCCGCGGCATGCGGTCTACACGTCGGCGAGTGCCCGCTGCAGGGTGGCGGCTCCGACGCCAACTTGCTCGCGGCCGACGGCGTCCCCTGCGTCGACGGCCTCGGCCCGTACGGGCAACACTTTCACGAGACGGAAGAGTGGTGCAGCCTCGACAGCCTGCGCCGCCGCACCGCAGCCCTGGCGTGCTTCCTCGCGGAAGAGGCCGGTACGTGCTTCCGGTGACGCCCGCTTGCACCTCGCTCGTGTCTCGTGAGAAATTCGTCGGGACGCGCCGATGAGCGATGCTGACGTCCTGGGCCTGTTGATCGTCGTCCTGTGCCTGGCCGCGAGCATGTTCTTCTCCGGCTCGGAGACCGCGATCACCAGCCTCGACGCGCACAGGGCCAAGCGGCTGGTCGAGGACGGCGGGCGCCAGGGCCGCCTCGCGGCGTTCTGGGTGCGCGAGCCGGTGCGGGTGCTGTCGACCATCCTGGTCGGCAACAACATCGCCAACACGCTGATGGGCGCGGTCGTCACGGCGCTGGCGATCCGTCACCTCGAGGGCGGGCCGTGGGGCGGCTACGCCGTCGGCGGCGCGGTGTTCGTGACTACCGTCGTGCTACTGATCCTCGGCGAGATCACGCCCAAGGCGCTCGGCAAGATCTACTCCGAGCGGCTGGCGCTGCCGGCCTTGTGGGTGTTGCGCGGCCTCAGCAAGATCATGGCGCCGGCGCTGTGGCTGCTCACCGCGTTCACCGGCGCCATCGTGCGCAGCCTCGAGCGCCAGGCCGGCGCGGCGAGCGGCAGCAAGGTGACGTCGGACGACATCGGCTACCTGGTGCAGGTCGGTCAGCGCGAGGGCTCGATCGACCCCGGGCAGGCGATGCTGCTGGCCGGGATCGTCCGCTTCGAGGCGAAGATCGTCCGCGACATCATGATCCCGGCCAACCGGATCACCGCGGTCAACCTCGGCTGGACGGTCGCGCAGGTGCGCGAGGTGGCGCTGCGCTCGGGGCACAGCCGGCTGCCGGTGTACGAGGGGCAGCCGAGCAACATCAAGGGCGTCCTGCACATCAAGCAGCTGGTCGACCTGGCCGAGGGCGAGCGGGTGGCGCGGGTGGTGCGCCAGCCGGTGTTCGTCAGCCTGACGATGCGCCTGCACGACCTCCTGCAGCGGTTCAAGGAGCAGCGGGTCCACCTGGCGATCGTGGTCGACGACGCCGGCGACGCCGTCGGGATCGTCAGCCTGGAGGACGTGCTCGAGCAGATCGTCGGCCAGATCTTCGACGAGAGCGACCGGGCGCCGCTCACCCCGGTGCCCGACGTGAGCGGCGCGGTGATCGTCGACGGTCAGGACAGCCTGACGCGGGTCGAGGAGCGCCTGCACGTCGAGCTGCCCGACCTCGAAGGCGTCATCAGCGTCGGCGACCTGCTGACCTACCTGGCCGGCCAGATCCCGATCGCCGGCTCGGTGTTCGTGTGGGAGGGCCTGCGCTTCGTCGTGCTCGAGGCCGACGCGCGCCACGTGATCCGGATCCGCGTCGAGCCCTCCGGCGGCGACGAGTCGGACGACGACGACGATTGAGCGAGTGGACATGTCGCAATGGGCATGTCGCGAGGAGCATGTCCGCGGCGACATGCCCCATGGGTCATCCCCAGGGGCGCAGCTGGAGGATCACCGAGCCGTACTCGCCGCGCACGTCGAGCTCCGGGGCCCAGGCCGCGACCTCGGCCTCGCCGGCCGCGGACGCGCACCACTCGGCCAGCGCCTCCTTGAGGACCGGGTCGCCGGGGCTGCCGAGGCCCTTGCCGGTGACGACCCGGACGTAGCGGCTGCGGGCGGCTCGCTCGCGGGCGACGAACGCGGCCAGAGCCGCGAGCGCCGGCTCGCGCCGCAGACCGCGGAGGCGCAGGGTCGGCAGCCGGCCGCGGCGGGCGCGGGCGACCAGCTCGGCGGCGGCGCGGGCGTGCTCGTGGGTGCGGCCGGGTTCGTCGCGCCAGCCGGTGCCGGCCCACGCGCGGGCCTGCAGGACCGCGAGGTCGCGCTCGGGTCCGGTCGCGTCGCCGGCCGGGTCCGCTCCGCCTGTCACGGCGGGCGAGGCCGGCGGGTGGGCGAGAGCGGCCGGGGAGCCGGCGTCGGCGTCGGGTGGGGCGGCGTCGCGGGTGCTCGTGCGCGCCGGGGCGTCGGCTCGAGCGGGCGCGCGGCTCGAGTCGGTCGCGGGTATGTCTGAAAGGACATGTCTCTTCGGACCTGACGCAGCGGGCAGGCGGGTGACGACGCGGATGGCGTCGAAGTCGAGCGCGGCGCCGCCGGCGAGCGCCGCGAAGGCGCGGGCCATCAGCTCGTGCTCGCTGACCAGCCGCGGCTCAGGCGGGGGCGGAGGCGGCGGGGGCGGACGGGACGGCAGGCCCTCGGGGAACAAAGCCACGAGCGGCGCGCGCAAGCGGCCCTCGGGTTCGGGCGGCGCGGCCCGGCCCGGGGGCGACTTCTTGCCGGGGCGGCGGCGGCGCGGCATGGCCGCGGGTCAGCGACGGCGCCGGCGGACGAGGCCGAGGCCGGCGAGCGCGATCATCCACACGGACATGTCCCGAGAGACAGGCGCGCTCGCGCAGTTGCAGCCGCTCTCGTCGGAGTTGGGCGACCCGGGTCCCTGGGTGTCCGAGGCGGAGGTGACGTTGGAGGCGCCGCTGGCGTCGGAGTCGCCGTCGGTCTCGCTGTCGCCGGTCGGGTCGGTGCCGGTGCTGTCGCCCTCGGTGTCGCTGGTGGTCGGGGTGCCGGTGGTCGGATCGGGCGGCGGCTCGACGCCGACGTGGATCACCGCCTCGGCGAAGCCGATGTTGCCGTCGTGGTCGAGGGCCTCGACGCGGACGGTGTAGGTGCCCTTGGGCGGCTTGAGCGACCACTGCTTCTCGTTCTTGTAGGCCGGCTGCTCGAGGTCCGCCTCGGGGATCATCAGGCGCCAGCCGAAGCCCTCGAAGTTGTCGGTGACCTCGGCCTCGACGACCACGTCGGCGCCGGCGTCGAACACCTGGCCGTCGGTGGGGGTCAGCAGCTTGACCGTCGGCGGCACGTCGTCGACCGAGTTGGCGCCGAAGTACGCCATCAGCTCGGCGACGTCGTTCTGCGCGCCGCCGTTCTCGCCGCAGAACTCGTCGTGCACGTACGTGCAGCCGATGCCCCCCGTGGCGTCGTTGTACGGGGTGCACGTGTCGGCCCACACCTTCTTCCCGAAGGTCGCGTACGGGTACATGATGTTGTCCTGGCCGTCGATGTGGTCGAGGCCCCAGGCGTGCGCGGCCTCCTGCAGCGCGGTGGTGCCGAGGACCTGGATGTCGCCGGCGACCTCGGTGAAGGCGAAGGTCGTGTCGCGCCACCAGGTGTCGCCGCAGTCGAGGTTGCAGGCCACGCCGAGCACGCCGTTGGGCAGGCCGATGTCCTGCGGTTTGCCGCCCATCATCACCATGCTGTAGGGCAGGTGGTTCGGCGGCGCCTTCTCGTAGGCGATCCGCACGCCGAACGGCTTCATCGCGTCCTCGAACACCTGGATGATCGCCAGCGCCTCCTGCTCGCTGCGCTGGAACGGCTTGTACTGGACCGAGCCGCCCTGAATGCACGGCGACTGCATCAGCGCCGAGTTGGTGCCGCCCGTCAGCGGCCCGCCGAAGAAGTTGAGGAACACGGTGTGGCGCTTCGGCGGGGTGTTCCAGGCGTAGTTCGGGTCGGGCGCGGCGCTGCGGTCGCCCTCCGCCGCCGCCCGCGGCATCACCACGCCGCCGGAGCGGATCAGGTCGTTGTCTTCGAGGTACTTCTCGAATGCGGCGCGACGGGCCGCGATCTCCTCGTCGGTGGGCTCAGCCACCTCGGGCAGCGGCTGACCGAAGAGCGTCCGCGGGGCGGGTTCGGCCGCCGCGACCAGCGGTGCGAGAGCGAGCGCGCAGGGGATCGAGATGTAGGCGATGGGGCGAGTCATAGGGGTCCGACCGCACGCTATCACAGCGGTGTCGCGGCGATCTCGGCGGCAGCAGGGACCCGCGCGTGCGGCAGGGCATGGCCGCGGCGAGGCTCAGCGGCGACAGGGGTGGGCTCTTTCCCGCGATTGCGGGCAGCGGCGCCGTTCGATGAGCCCGCGCTCATGTTGGCTGGTCGAGAGATCGCGGACGCGTCCGCCGCTTCACCCTCGCCGCCTTCGCCGCGCGCCATCCGCGGACAGTCGTCATGCTGTCTCTTGGGACATGTCGTCGAACTCGCGTCGACATGTCGGTGGCCCGGCTCGGGTGCGGGCTCGGCCGGTGAGCGCCCCCGTCGACGCGAGGGCTCGCGCGGCGGCGCGCCCGGGCCGCGAAGAGCGTCCGTGGGCGCCACCACAACGGAATTGGCTTCGGGGTGGCCCGTGGTCGGCGCGTGCCGTAGCCTGGAGGTTGTGCCTGTTGCGCTCCGGATCCTGTCGCTCTGCGCCGCCCTCGTCGCCCTGGGCTGCGCGAGCCGTCCGATCGGCGACGTGACGCTCGAGCGCGGCTCCGCCGGGCGGGCGCTGAACGACCTCGCGGTGGCGCAGAAGGGGGCCGCGGCGGTCGCCGTGATCTCGACCGACGTCGGTCGCGGGCTGGCGTTCGTCGTCGATCCCGACGGCTACCTGATCACCAACCGCCACGTGATCGAGGACGCCGACCACATCGAGGACGTCACGTTCCCGGCGCTCCGGCCCCAGCGCAGCTTCGCCGCGGTGCGCATCGTCTACATCGACCCGAGCCGCGACCTGGCGCTGATCAAGCTCGACGTCGACGCGCCGCTGCCGTCCCTGTCCCTTGCGACAGTCGGCTCGGCGCCGATCGAGGACTACCTCAAGGCCCAGGACCACGTGCTGTTGCTGGCGCGCCCGGGCGAAGGCGAGGGCGAGAGCAAGGAGCAGCCGGGCTTCGTGGCCCGCACCGGCAGCGTCCGCGAGCTCGCGGTCTACAACCCCGCGGTCGGGCCGGGGGCGTTCTTCGGGCTGTCGCAGGCGGTGCGGCGCGGCCAGAGCGGCGGGCCGGTGCTGGACCGCTACGGCCGCGTGGTCGGGGTGGTCAGCTGGACGTGGAAGCACCGCGTCGGCGGCTACGCGATCCCGATCGCCGAGGCGGCGCAGATGCTGAGCGAGCTGCCGTCGATGACCACGCCCGCCGAGCAGAGCGTCCGCGCGGCCGAGCGGGCCCGCGGCTTCCTCAAGGCGCTCGACGGCGGCGACCTCGAGATCGCCCGGCGCATGATGTCGCCGACCTACAGCCGCAAGATCCGCCAGCGCACCATGACCACCATCGCCGAGCAGCTGCCGGGCGACGGCCGCGCGGCGGTGCAGCAGTTCGTCGCCGCGCTCGAGGACATCGTCGACTCCGAGCCGGAAGGCGCCGAGGAGCTGCCGTTCTCCAAGGTCCAGGACGTCGTCCTGCGCACCGGCACGCGCGGCTTCATGGAGGCGCTCGGGGTCGAGGGCGCGCTGTCCAAGGAGCAGGTCATCAGCTTCTTCTTCGAGTTCGCCCAGGCCTACGTCGGCGCCCGCTACTTCGCCGAGAGCGACCCCGACGACGCCATGAACGCGGCGATGATGCGCCTGCAGACCGTCGACGCCGCCCGCACCTTCGCGTTCGCCGAGGCCACCGGCCGCTTCAAGCGGGGCGACCGACTGGTGGTGGAGCGGCTGGAGATCGTGCCCGGCGCCTACGCGCCGCACGCGGTCGTCACCCTGCGCAACGGCGACGCCGAGGGCCGCCAGCCGACCTCCCTGGTGATGCAGATGCGGCTCGAGTGGGGCGACTGGTACGTCGCCGAGCTGCAGACCGCCGGCGGCTGAGGGCGGGCGCCGCGTCGCGCGGCAGCAGGCCTGGTGCATCGGACATGCCGCGAAGAGCATGGCCCAGGCGCCATGTCTGGACGAGCATGTCCCCGAGAACATGCTCCTCGAAGAGGCTCAGCGCTCCATCAGCTGGGCCAGGGTGCGGCGGACGAGGTCGTCGAGGGAGGCGGTGACGGGGCCGCCGGCGGTGAGCTTGGCGAGGGCGAGCTCGACCTCCTTGACGCGCCAGCCGAGGTCGACGAGGACCTGCTTGGCCTCCTCGACGATCGCGGGCGGCTCGGGCTCGGCGCTGGCCGGGGTCGGGGCGCGCGGGCCGGCGAGCTCGTCGGCGAAGCCGGCGACCTTGTCGCCGAGCGACAGCAGGATCTGCTCGGCGGTCTTCTTGCCGATCCCGGGAATCTTCGTCAGCATGACCTCGCGGCCCTGCGTCAGGTGGTCGACGAGCTCGGCCGGCGGGAAGCCGCCGAGCACCGCCATGGCGTGCTTGGGCCCGACCTTGGGCACGCCGGTGAGCAGCAAAAACAGCTGCTTCTCGGCCTGGGTGGCGAAGCCGAACAGCAGCAACGCGTCCTCGCGCGCGTGCGTGTGGACCCACAGCGCGCAGTGCTCGTCGGGGTCGCCGACGGCGGCGAGCGTCTGGAGCGACACGCGCAGCTCGTAGCCGACGCCGCCGACGTTGAGGATGACGACGCCCTGCCTGGCGTCGCGGTGGACGACGATGCCCGACAACCAGCCGATCATGGACCTGTCCTCCGGGGCAGCTTGGGCGCGTGCGCGTGGCACAGCGCGATGGCGAGGGCGTCGGCGGCGTCGGCCGTGGGGGCGCGCGCCAGGCCGAACAGGAGCTGCACGCGGGCCATGACGTCCTGCTTGCTGGCCCGGCCGTGGCCGACGACGGCGCGCTTGACGTAGGCCGGCGGGTACTCGGCGACCTCGAGGCCGCGCTCGGCGGCGACCGCCATGACGGCGCCGCGGGCCTGGCCGAGCTTGAGCGCCGAGCTGGCGTTGACGCCGTGGAAGGCGGCCTCGAGCGAGAGGACGCGCGGGCCGAACTCGCCGATGAGCTCGGCGATCGTGCGGGCGAGGACGGACAGGCGCACGGGCATCGGGTCTTGCTCGCGCAGGCGGATGACGCCGCACTCGACGTAGGCGGGGCGAGCCCCGTGCCGGTGGTCGAGGAGGCCGTAGCCGACGATCCGCGTACCGGGATCGACGCCGAGGATCCGCGTGGCGCCCGTCAACGGGGTTGCCGGCCTAGGGGCCGTGCTCCTCCATGACGTCGTCGGGCAGGGTCGCGTTGGTGTAGCAGCTCTGCACGTCGTCGTGCTCGTCGAGCTTGGCCCACAGCTTGGCGACCGAGACCGCGAGGTCGCCCTCGAACGCCTTCTCGTTCTCGGGCTTGACGATGTACTGCACGCCGCCGGTCGGCTCGAGGTCGGCGAGCTCCGACTGCAGGCCGGCGAGGTCGGTCGGCGACGACATGATCGCCCACGTCTCGCCCCAGTCCTGGATGTCCTCGCCGCCCGCCCCGAGCGCGCGCTCCATCAGCGCCTCCTCGCTGATCTTCGCCTTGGGCACCTCGAGCACGCCCTTGTGGTCGAACATCCAGGCGACCGCACCGCTCGACACCATCTCGCCGCCCGACTTGCCGAAGTAGCTCCGGATCTCCGCGACCGTGCGGTTCTTGTTGTCGGTCAGCACCTCGACGATGAAGCACGAACCACCGGGCCCGCGGCCCTCGTAGACCACGTCCTCGAAGGTGACGCCGGCGAGCTCGCCGGTGCCCTTCTTGATCGCCCGCTCCTGGTTCTCCTTGGGCATGTTGGCGGCCTTGGCCGCCAGCAGCGCGGTGCGCAGGCGCGGATTGCCGGCCGGGTCGCCGCCGCCGTCCTTCGCGGCGACCATGATCTCGCGCGCGATCTTGGTGAAGATCTTGCCGCGCTGGGCGTCGAGCGCCCCCTTCTTGCGCTTAATCGTGGACCATTTGCTGTGGCCGGACATCCTGACCGAGGTCAGTACCACACGCGCCTGGCGGAAAAAAGCACCCCCACCGGAGCGCGGTGACCCCTGGCCGCGGGCGCCTTCGCGGGCCAGGCGGGGCGTGGACGCTGCTCCGGATCGTCGCAGGCGGGCCCGACGGGGCGGGGACCGCGGTGGACGGGGCGGACCCCTCCCTGCGAGGCGCCCGGCCGCGGCGAACGGCGCTCGACGAGCTCGCGCTGGGCTGTGCGACCAGGGGTTCGCGGTCCGCGTGGGTCGGCGCACGACGGATCGGCCCGCCGGCGGAGCGGCCGCCCCGAGCGCGGGCTCGGATGCACGGGGAGGCGGTCGCTCCACGTGTCGGGCCGGGCCGGGTGCATGTCTCGAGAGACAGGTGGTGCGGGCGCCGAGGCGCGGGCCTGGAGAGAGGCGCGTGGTCGCTGTCGGGGGAGGCACGTGCTGCTCGGCGGGGCAGGTCGGCAGCGAGTGCGGGCCGGTCGGGGCCGCTGCGCTTCTGCGCGGTGTCTCTGCGGTGCAGTGGCTAGGCGAGGCTGTCCTTTCCGACATGCCCTTTAAAAAATGTTCATGAGGACATGTCCACGAGGGCATGTCCTTTCGCTCAGGCGCTGTCGATGTGGCGCACGGTCCGGCGCTCGCCGAGGCGCTCGCGCAGGGCGGTGAGCAGGCGCTCGCGCAGGCCGGTGAAGCGGCGGGCGGCGTCGCTGCGGTGGACGGCCTGGGTCAGGGCGCGCGGGTCGGCGACCAGGACGCACAGCTGGCGCGCGCGGGTGACGGCGGTGTAGAGGAGGTTGCGGCGCAGCATGACGTGGTGCTCGCCGAGCAGGGGCACGACCACCGCGGGGAACTCGCTGCCCTGGCTCTTGTGGATCGAGACGGCGTAGGCGAGCTGCAGCGCGTTGAGCTGCTTGCTGTCGTAAGGGACAGGGTCGCCGTCGACCTCGACGGTGAGGATCTGGCGCTCGGGATCGACGGCGGTGACGAGGCCGATGTCGCCGTTGAAGACGCCGCGCTCGTGGTCGTTCTTGGTCTGCATCACGCGGTCGCCGACGCGGAAGACCCGCGGGGGGCGGCCGGGCAGCACCAGCTCGGGCGCGCCGGCGGTGTGGTGGGCCTGGAGCGCGGCGTTGAGCGCCTCGGTGCCGGCCTTGCCCTTGTGCATCGGGCACAGCACCTGGACCTCGGTGCGCGGGTCGAGGCCGTAGGCCTTGGGGATCCGCTCGGTGATCGCCTTGAGCACCAGCTCGTGGGCGCGCTCGCTGTCGCGGGCCTGGACGACGTAGAACTGGCCGCCCTCGCTGCGGTCGGACTCGGGGACCTTGCCGCGCAGGATCGCGTGGGCCGAGGTGACGATCGACGAGCCCTCGGCCTGGCGGAAGATCTGGGTCAGCCGCACCACCGGGATCGGCGAGTCGGGGCGGTCGGCGGCGGCGAGGACGTCGCGGAGGACGTTGCCGGGGCCGACCGAGGGCAGCTGGTCGGCGTCGCCGACGAGCAGGAGGCGGTGATGCGGCGTGAGCGCGAGCAGCAGCGCCTCGGCCAGCGGGAGGTCGAGCATCGACGCCTCGTCGATCACGACCAGGCCCTCGGGCAGCGGGTTGTGGGCGTTGTGGAAGAACTCGCCGGTGCCGCCCTCGATCTCGAGGAGGCGGTGGATGGTAGTGGCGCGCTGGCCGGTGGCCTCGGCGAGGCGCTTGGCGGCCCGGCCGGTCGGGGCGGCCAGCAGCACCGGCGACTCGTTGGCCAGCGCGGTGTCGATGATCGCGCGGGTGACGGTGCTCTTGCCCGTACCTGGCCCTCCGGTCAGGACGACCAGGCCGGCGTCGCGGATCGCCGCGATCGCGGCCTGCTGGCCGGCGGACAGGCCGGGCGGCGGATCGACGGCGGTCCAGCGCTGGCGGCCCTTGCCGGCCCCGAGGGCGATGTCGGTGAGGATCTCGGCGACGTTGCGCTCGGCGTCGTAGAAGCGCGGCGGGTAGCACAGGGCGGGCAGCGGCTCGCCGTCCTCGCCCTCGCGCTCCTCGAGCACGAGCGCGCCGGAGCGGACGAGCGCCATGGCGGCCGGCTCGATGCGGGCCGGCGGCAGCTCGAGCAGGCGCTCGGCGTTCTGCACGAGGATCGGCATGGGCAGGGCGCAGTGGCCGTTCTGCTCCGACTGCTCGAGGGTGTGGAAGAGGCCCGCCTCGATGCGCTCGTCGCTCTCGAGGTCGACGCCGAGGGCGCGGGCGATCTTGTCGGCGGTGATGAAGCCGATCCCGCGGACCTCGCGGGCCAGGCGGTAGGGGTGCTGGCGCAGGACGGTGAGGGCGGTCTCGCCGAAGCGCTGGCTGATCGCGTCGGCGAAGTGGGTCGGCAGGCCGAGCTCGAGCAGCTGGTTCTCGATCTCCGCCGTCGGGCCGCCGCGCGCGGTGTGGTGGGCGATGATCCGCTCGAGCGTCTTGGGGCCGATGCCCTCGACCTCGAGCAGGCGGCGCGGCGACTTGTCGAGGATCGAGAGGGTGTCGAGGCCGAAGCGCTGGACGATCCGCTCGGCCTTCTCGGCGCCGAGGCCGGGGTAGCGCTCGAGGCGGCGCTGGATGCCCGGCAGGGTGGTCGGGGCCTTGGCGGCGATCCTGGCGAAGTTGAACTGCTTGCCGTAGTTCGGGTGGTGCGTCCACTCGCCCGCGGCGGTGACCTGCATGCCCTCCTCGATGCCGGTCGAGCGGCCGACCCACGTCTGCGGCGCGACCTCGCCGGGGCGCACGACCCGCAGCACGGTGTAGCGGGTCTGCGGGTTGTGGTGGACGACGCGGAGCACGGCCCCCTCGATCCGCTCGCCGGCGGCCTCGGTCTCGGGGGTCTCGGGGGTCGCCATGCGGCGGCGGAGCATCGCCGATCGGGCGCCTCTCGGCAATGTTCACGGCCCGAGGCCCGGGTTCGCGCGCCCGCCCGGGTGCGGGGCCCAGGCGGCGGGGGTGTCGCAGCCGCCCGGGTCGCGGGCGAGCGAGCGCCCCGGCAGGTCGCCGGGGTCGTGCCAGCCGCCATAGCTGTCCAGGACGACAGGTCCGTTCGCACCTGTCTCGAAGACCAGGGCGACGACCTCGCCGGGGCTGTTCTTGAGGCCGCCGGAGGCCAGGGAGGCGTCGACGCGGAGCAGCGAGGTGCCCGGCGGCGGGCCGGGATCGTCGCCGGCGGCCGGGTCGTAGGCGGCGGGCACGACGACGTGGCGCTGGCCGGGCGCGGAGGTGAAGGGGGGCAGCGGATCGCCGCCGGCGGGGTCGACGGCGCCCGGGGAGCCGTCGACGAGGCGCAGGCCGGCGACCTGCAGCGGCTCGCCGGTGGTGCGCAGGTCGGCCAGCTCGACGAACTCCTGCGCCGGCTCGCGGCCGCGCGGGTTGGCCAGCACCTCGACGAGGGCCAGCGGCGGGGCGGTCCGATCGAAGCTGTCCCCGAGGACATGTGTTGCGGAGCGCTCGGCGCGGCGGCCCGCGAGGTCCCAGGCCTCCAGCATGGCGGTGACCTCGGCGCCGGCGGAGCCGTCCAGGCGCAGGCCGACGTCGACCGGGCCGGCGGGAGCGACGAACTCGCGCGCGGCGGCGCCGACCTCGAGGCGCAGGCGCAGCGGCTCGCGGGCGTTCAGGCGGGCGTGCAGGCAGCGCCCGACGAGCGCGAACGCCAGGCCGTCGAGGTCGGGCGGGGCGGCGTCGGGGCCGGGGCCGGTGCGGAAGCCGGCGAACTCGCGCGGGGCGATCGCGGGGCGGCCGGCGCGGTCGCGCAGGGTGCCGCCGCCGAGCTCGTAGACGACGCCCGGGGCCAGCGGCGCGGCTGTCCTCCAGGACAGGCACAGGCCGGGCACCCAGCCGGGGCACGGTTCGGGGTCGAGGAGCTCGCGCAGGCTGTCGTCGGCGCCGCGCAGCTGCAGGGTGGCGCCGGCGGCGAGGACGACGGGGCGGGCGAAGGCGGTGTCGACGCGGGCGAGGTCGGTGGGCACGAGGTCGGCGCCCGGCGGCGGCGAGACCAGGCGCGGCGCGGGGCCCGAGCTCGCGGGGCCGGCCGTGACGAGGTCGCGCCGCCACACCGCGGCCTCGCCGTCGTCGTCGACCAGGGGGGCGCCGCGGCGGTCGCGGGCGAACACGAGCAGGCTGTGGCGGGCGTGCGCGGCGAGCGGGCGCTGCGGGACGAGCTGTACTTTCGAGCCTGTCCCATCGGGCATGTCTTCGAGCGTGACGGAGAGGGCGACGGCGCCGTCGAGCGGGTCGCCGCGCTCGAGCGCGCGCAGGTCGGCGGCGGCGATCGGGTCGGTCTGGCAGCGGCCGCGCTCGCAGCTGCCCTTGTCGCACTCGGGCGTGAGCTCGCAGGCGCCGGCGGTCGGCCACTCGAGCAGGGCGACGCGCAGGTGCCGGGGGGCGAGCGGCTCGCTGAATTCGAGCCGCCACGGGCCCGCCACGGGGACCTCGACGGCGCGCGGACCGGGCAGGTCGGTGGCGACGATCCGCGGGCCGTCGAGGTCGGCGTCGAGGACGAAGTCGATGCAGGAGGGGGCGAAGGCGAGGGCGAGGAGCAGCCGGAGTCTCACACCGAGAGGTCGCGCGGAGCCGGCGAGGTTTTGCAGGCGCGGGACGTGAGCCCGCTCGCCAACCCCGCTTGGGGCAGCCCCGGTGGCGGTGCATCCCCGCGGCGCTCGCGTGACTACCGAGCAGAGGTCGAGGTCACCGGGCCCGGCGCAGTCGTCCGGGGTGTCCGAAGGGGCATGTCGATGAGGACATTGTATTTAAAACATGTCGATCGGGACATGTTTCAGCGGACCAGCGGCATGACCTCGGCGGCGATCCGCTCCATCTCCTCGAGCTGGGGGCTGCACTGCAGCAGCAGCAGGTCGACGCCGGCGGCGGCGAAGCGGCGGATCTGGTCGGCGACCTGCTCGGGGGTGCCGACGAGGCCGGCTCGCAGGCCGCGGTTCGAGACCGAGTAGTCCTCGCGGCTGACCTGCTGCTCGAGCTGGGTGTTGGCGAGGTAGTCGCGGTAGTTGGCGTAGCCGGGTGACCCTTCGGACACGTCGGTGATCCGCGCGCGCTCGCGTTCGGCCTCGGCCTCGGTCGAACGGACGATGACGTAGGCGGCCATGCCGTGGCGCATCGGCGGCAGCTCCAGGGCCTCGCGGCGGCGCCGCATGTCGGCGATCTTGGGAGCGACGCGCTCGGGCGGGTCGCCGTGCATGACGTAGGCGTCGCAGGCGCGGGCGATCAGGGACTTGGCGGCCTCGGACTCGCCGCCGGCGTAGATCACGGGGCGGCGCACCGGCTTGGGTTCGAGCACGCAGTCGTCGACGCGGTAGTGCTCGCCGTGGAACGTGAACTCGGGCGCTCGCCAGGCGCCGGTGACGACGCGCAGCCACTCGTCGGTGCGGGCGTAGCGGTCGTCGTGGCGCTCGAAGCGGACGCCGTAGCGGCGGGCCTCGTCGGACCACCACGAGGAGACGACGTTGAGCGCGAGCCGGCCGTTGCTGATCCGGTCGAGGTTGGCGGCCTGCTTGGCGAAGATCGCGGGGCTGTGGAAGGTGGGCCGCACGGCGACCATGAGCTCGAGCCGGGTGGTGACGGCGGCCAGCGCGGCGGCGGTGGTCCAGGCGTCGAGCGCGGGCGCGGCCGGGCCCTTGATGTCGTTGAGGAACAGCTCGGCGACGAGGGTGAGGTCCCAGCCGAGCTCCTCGCTGCGCACGGCGAGCCGGCGCGCGTAGTCCCAGGTGGCCGCCATGCCCTCGTCGGGGACGTTGCGCAGCCAGCCGCCGAACACGGGGAGCCAATATCCGAAGCGCATGTCCGTTCCTACATGGTCGATGAGTCAGGTGGTCGAAAGGTCAGGTGCCGGCCTCCCAGCGGGCCTGCAGGTAGTCGACGCAGCGGGCGAAGGCGTCGAGGCCGACGACGTTGGGGGCGTCGGCGACGAAGTTCGAGAGGGCGTTGATGTCGTAGTAGTAGATCTCGCCGTCGCGGTCGTCGACGAGATACTCGACGCCGCCGACGTCGAGCGCGGCCGCCTCGGCGATCGCCTCGACGGCGCGGATGACCTCGGGCGGGGGCGTGTAGCCCTGGACGCGCATGCCCGTCCTTGGGGCATCGAGGGCACAGGCCGAGCGCACGAGGTCGCGTCCGTCGGCCGTCTGGCAGGCGTCGGCCGGGCACAGGTTGAAGGACGAGGGCGGGGGGAAGACCTCGATGGCGTAGAGGAACTTGCGACCGACGACCTCGACCCGCACGATCCGCCCGCCGCGCAACGGACACAGCTCCTGCACGAGCGCAGTCTGGTCGAGGCCGAGGTCGAGCTCGCCGGCGTCGGCAGCCCGCGCGAGCTCGTCGCCGTCGTCGAAGCGGCGGATGCCGGCCCCGCTGCCGCCGACGTTGGCCTTGACGAGGAGCGGCCAGCGCAACCCCTCGGCGGCAGCCAGCGCCTGGCTGGCGTGGTTGATGACGCGCGCGCGCGGGTAGCCGAGGCCGAGGTCGTCGAGGAGGCCCAGCTGATCGGCCTTGGAGACCTCGTAGCGATAGACGGCGCTGCCGTTGACGACGGGGATCTTGCGCCGCTCCCAGTGCCGCAGGATTGCGAGCGTGTAATGGGTGGTCTGACCGCGGCCGCGGAGGTACGCCGAGGGGCTGGCGCGGTTGAACACGAGGCCGTAGGGCGGGTCTCGCTCGCCAGGGTCGAAGCAGCTCCGCTCGGCGGCGAGGCGGACGAACGGGAGGCCCCGCCGCTCGAGCTCGCTGAACAGAGGGCGGAACCAGTCGGGGTGCTCGTAGAAGATGGCGATCGGGGCGGGCATCTTCGCAGTGGACGCAAGTTAGCGCGCACAGCGCGTGGGCGGCAAGCGGGTCCTTGCATCGCTGGCGCGCGCGGTCGACACTGCCCCGGGCTTCGAATCCTTGTTCGCCGCTTGCGCCATCGCCCTCGCGCTCGCGCCGTCGCCCGTCCCCGGCGCGACGCCGGCGACGCCTCCGGGCGTCCCGCCCGAGGGGCCGAAGTTGCCGCCGGTGATCCCGCTGGCGACGCACGACGAGGAGAGCGGCCCGCCGCCGCCGACGTTGCCCGAGGCGACCGTGCCGGTGACGCCGCCGGCAGGTCGGCGGTTCCGCAAGCGGCAACGTCGCCCCCGCGACAATCGCCACCGCCTGCTGCCGCTGCCCCACCTCAGCTCGCAGCCGGCCACCGGCCTGACGCTCGGCGGCTCGCTCAACTACGCGTACCGCCTGCCCGGCGACAACTTCAACCGCGTGTACGGGCTCGCGTGGTCGCGCGTGTCGACGAAGTTGGTGCAGGACCACATCCTCAGCGCCCGCATGCGCAACATGCTCGGCCGCAACGAGATCTTCAACTTCGGCCTGTTCATCTCGCTCGACCCGGTGTTCTCGTTCTACGGGATCAACAACCACGAGCGGCTCGACGCGGCGGACGTGCAGTCGCCGTACAACCACATCCGCATGGACAACTGGGGCGGGTGGTTCACCTTCGAGCACCCGCTGTGGGTGCTCGAGCGGCCGGGACGGGCCGTCGGGACGCTCCGTCACTACTCGGGCTACTTCTTCTACCTCGACGTCGTCCGCGGTTACCCGGGCAGCCGGTTGCTCGAGGAGCTGCCGGCCGCCGAGGGCAGCTGGCGCCGCGGCGTGCTGCGACTCGGCCTGACCTGGGACAGCCGCGACAACGACTGGAGCCCGCGCGAGGGCAGCCTGATCGACGTCACGTTCGACGCGTCCGGACCGTACACCGGCTCGTCCACGAGCTGGGGCCGCTTCCACGGCTCGATCCGCAACTACTGGTCGCTCGGCGCCTCGCAAGTGGTGCTGGCCCACCGGTTGACCCTCGACACGCTGTGGGGCGAGCCCTCGTTGATGGCGCTCGGGGACTTCGGCGGGCTGTTCCCGATGGAGGCCTACGGCGGCGCCTACGTCGGCCGCGGCTTCGGCCGCCGCCGCTTCATCGGCAAGCACAAGGCGACGGCCGGGTTCGAGCTGCGCTTCGCCCCGGTCGAGCTCAAGATCCGCCGCCACACGCTCGGGGTCGGCCTCGAGCTGTTCGTCGAGGCCGGCCTGGTCGCGCAGAAGATGGCCGACCTGTTCAAGCACTTCTACATCTCCGGCGGACCCGGCCTGCTGCTGATCTGGGACCGCTTCGTGGTGTTCCGTGTCGAGGGCGCCTTCGGCCGCGAGGGCGGGGCGCTGTACCTGCAGAGCGAGCACGCGTTTTGAGGCCGGGACGCGAGATGTCCTTCGGGACATGTCTTGGGGAGCCGCAGGTCGGGCGGCGGCGGAGGAGCCGCGCTCGCGGCGCGCTCGCGCTCCGAGGACATGTCCTTCGGGACACGTACAGTGGAACGCGGTCCCCGGCGCGACGGGCGCCGTCCGGCCGCGCGAGCGCGCGCTCGGAGACATGTTCTTCGGGACATGTTCCGTGAAACGCGTTCTAAGCCGCGTGTCGCACCATCTGCGTCGGGCTGGCGCGCGGTGGTCCGGGGCCGCATGAAAGTGGTCCGGTGCCGCGGATGGCCCGCGATTTCGCGGCGGAGCGGCGCCGGCCTTGTGGTCAAATCCCGCCATGGAACGACGTAGCGGGGGCCACAGCGTCCCCTTCGCGGTGGTCGGGTTCGACCTCGAGTTGCGGGTGACGGACTGGAACGACGGGGCCGAGCGGCTGCTGGGCGTCGCGCAGGCGGACGCGCTCGGGCGCGAGGTCGGCGAGCTGGTGCCGGTCCATGGCGGCGAGTGGCGAGCTGTCCTCGAGGACAGGGACGGCGGGCCACGGCGATTGACGCTGGCCGACGGGCGCGTGATCGAGTGGTCGCCGGCGACGGTGCGCGACGAGGCGGGCGCGCGCGTGGGGGTGGTCTGCTACGGCAGCGAGGTGACGCAGCGGGCCGCCGCGGAGAAGCAGGCGCGGATCGAGCAGGTGGCGCTGCGGGCGTTCCTCAGCCACCTGCCGACGGTGGTCAGCGTGTTCGACCGCGACGGCACGTACATGCTGCTCGAGGGCAAGGGCCTCGAGGCGGCCGGGGCCTCGCCGGGCCAGTTCGTCGGTCAGAACGCGTTCGCGCTGTACGGCGACTCGAAGACGGCGCAGTTCATCCGCAGCGGGCTCGCCGGCGAGGCGAGGCCGATGACCGTGCTCGAGGAGTATGGGAAGATCTGGGAGAACTGGAACATCCCGGTGCCGGAGGGCACCGACGCCGGGTTGGTGACGATCACGCTCGAGGTCACGGCGGCGCGCCAGCGCGAGCGGGAGCTGCTCGAGAAGATCGAGCTGATCGAGCGCCAGCAGGGGCTCATCCGCGAGCTGTCGACGCCGATCATCGAGGTGTGGGAGGGCGTGCTGGCGCTGCCGATTATCGGCCTGGTCGACAGCGTGCGCACGGCGGAGATCATGGACAGCCTGCTGCAGCACGTCGGCCGCATGCGCGCGCGCCATGCGATCCTCGACATGACGGGGATCGAGGTCGTCGACACGTCGACCGCGAACCACCTCATCAGCATGATCCGGGCGGTCCGTCTGCTCGGCGCCGAGGGCGTCATCACCGGCATCAACCCCGGCATCGCCCAGACGATCGTCACGCTCGGCGTCGATCTGCGCGGGATCTCCGTGTTCGCCACGCTGCGCGAGGCGCTCAAGCACTGCATCGGCATGGCCTGAATTGATCCGGCCCGCGGAGCGAGCGCGCCGCGGGCCGAGTGTCGCCGGAGGAGCGGCTCAGAAGCGGTAGTTGAGGCCGAGGCCGCCGCCGTCGAAGCGGGGCATCGGCGCGACGGCGAGGCCGGACTTGCCGAGCGGGAGGCCGGCCATGCCGCGCTCCCACCGCTTGTAGCGCGAGTAACGGACGGCACCGACGACGCCCATCACGAAGGTGGCGATCTGGATGCCGGAGAGCATGAACAGGCCGAGGGTCTCGCGCGCGCTGTCGGTGTCCTGCGCGGCGATCATCGGGCCGATGAACGGGACCATCAGCGCCTTGCCCATCTCGCGGCACTCGTACTTGGTGCGGTTGCAGCCGCCGTGGCCGTCGTGGCTCATCGCGCCGGCCCAGGCGGTGAGCAGGTAGCTGGTGCCGAACATCGAGAAGCCGGCGATCATCAGGCCGAGGCCGCGCTTGGGCGGCGGGGGCGGGCGCCGCGGCGCGGCCGGCGGGGCCGGCGGGGCGGCGACGATCACCGTGGTGGTGGTGGGGCCCCGCAGCGACGGGTCGGCGTAGGGCTCGACGACCGGCGCCGGGGCCACCGGCGCCGTGACGATCACGGCCTCGGCCACCGGGGCCGGCTCGGGCGGGGTCGGCGGCGCCTCGGGGACCGGGACCGCCTCGACGATCACCTCGTGCGTGCCGGCCGGGGCGTAGCCGGCCGGGACCTCCGCGTCGGAGTGGAGCTTGACCAGGTAAGGGCTGGCGGCCGCCGTGCCGGGGACCAGCGGGAGCGCGAGGCCGACGGCGGTGGCGAGGGCGACGATGCGTGACGTGAACATGAGGACAGGTCCTTGAGTTCAGGTGGCCGACGAGAGGGACGCGGAGGTCGTGGCGGGCTCAGAAGCGGGCGCCGAGGGTGAGGGTGCCGCCGTCGAGGTAGCGGGTGGGGGCGACGCCGAGGCGCAGCTTGTTGCCGAGCTTGAGGCCGTCGACGCCGACGTAGCGCGGCTCGCGGCCGTCGCGGACGAACTGCACGGTGCCGATGATGCCCATGGTGAGGCCGGCGATCTGGACCAGCGCCGGGAAGGCCATCAGGGCCTTGGGCGTGATCGCGTCGGTCTCCATGTACGGGATCGCCATGAACGGGCCGATCGCCGGGATCAGCGAGAGGGCGGCGGCGTTCTTGCAGTTGGGGTTGCGGGTCAGGTTGCAGGTGTCGTGGACGATGGCGGCGACGAAGGCGGTGGCCAGGTACGACGAGCCGAACATGACCCACCCGCCGACCATCAGGCCCTTGCGGCGCTTGCGGGGCATCGGCGGCGGCGGGCCGTAGGCGACGGCCGTGGGCTGGCTGCCGGGGTCGGCGTACGGCTGCGGACCCTCGGCGACGACGGGGGCCGCGGGGTCGGCGTAGGGCTGGGCGGGCGCGGGGGCGACGGGCGGCGGAGCGGCCGGGGCGGGGCCGGTCTCGACGACGACGGTCGTCTCGGTGGGCTGCTGCGCGTCGGAACGAAAGGCCATGTTCGAAGGGACATGTCCCCACGGACTGGCGAAGACCTCGGGGCAGGCGAGCGTGACGGCGAGAGCGGCGGCGAGCGGGGCGGCGCGGCGGATCATTGCTGGGCTCCTCAATGGGGGCGAGCGTGCATTAGTCTGCCCCCGGCACCTGGCCTCAGCAAGACGCATACTTCCGCCCGGGCCGCGGGGGGCGGGCGCAAGTCAGCGATATTGTTCGATGCCGGACGGCTGCACGGCGGCGACGGGCGGCCGTGGTGTTGCGAGTTGCCGCGCCGTCGCGACCGGCCACGACGCGGCGATCACGTGGGCCGGGCGGGAGCGGGTGCGAGCGGGAGGCGGACCTGGAGTTCGGCCCCGCCGCCCGCACGCGCGTGGGCCGTGGCCTCGCCGCCGTGTCCGCGGGCCAGCTCGCGCACGAGCGCGAGGCCGAGGCCGGTGCCGGGGGTGTGGGCGTCGCGCTCACGGGCGACGCGGTAGAAGCGGTCGAACACGCGGTCGCGGTCGGCCTCGGGGATCCCGGGGCCGCGGTCCTGGACGCGCAGCACGGCCTCGGCGCCCTCGACGGCGAGGGCGACCCGCAGGCCGGCCGCGCGCGCGTCGGCGGCGTACTTGAGGGCGTTGTCGAGGAGGTTGACGAGGATCTGCTCGACGGCCTGGGGATCGCTGCGGACGACCACCGGCTCGTCCGGCAGGACGAGCTCGACCGGCGGGAAGCCGCGCCGCTCGACGTGGCGCGCCTGCTCGTCGACGATGTCGCGGATCTGCGCCGCGAGGTCGCCGGGCCGCAGCTGCAGGACGCGCCGGCCCTCCTCGAGCTGGGCGACGGCGAGGACGTTCTCGACCAGACGGCTGAGCCGGACGCTCTCGTGCGCGAGGTCGTCGTAGAAGACGGGCAGCCGCTCCGGCGTGACGAGGCCCTCCTGCAGCATCTCGGCGTGCATGCGCAGCGTGGTCAGCGGGGTCCGCAGCTCGTGCGACACGGCCGAGACGAAGGCGGTCTTCTGCGCCGACAGCTCGTCGGCCCGCCGCGCGGCCCGGGCGATCGCGGCGATCGCCGCCGCGACCACGCCGCCGAGCCCGAGCAGGACGCCGAGCTGCAGGGCGAGCGAGCCGGCCGGCGCGGGCGGGCCGGCGGGGAAGCAGAACGCGAGGCCCGGCAGGACCTCGTCGTGGACCGGCCGCGCCAGCGCGCAGCCGGCGACGTCGCTCGCAGGGGCGATCGTCGGGGTGGTCTCGGGCAGGGCGTGGCGGGCGACCAGCGCGGCCAGCCAGGCGCCCTCGAGCTGGCCGCGGTCGAGCACCGCGCCCTGGACCGAGCCGGCGCCGGCGTGGCTGACGACCCGCTGGAGGACGACCGCGTCGCCGAGCCGCAGGTAGGCCATCGGCGAGTAGTCGAGGCTCGGACCTGCCTCCTGGGGAATGTCCGAGAGGGCAGGTTTGGAGAGATATGTCCCTTGGGCTATGCCTGATTGAGCCTGTCCTTCGGGATAGGTCACCTTCTGCTGCTGGATGGCGTCGAACACCGGGCCGGCGCTGGCCTGCTGCCGCGGCGGGGCGCTCTGGGCCTGCTGGCTCTGGATCGCGTCCCAGCTGACGACGTTGCGCGAGGTCTGCGGCAGGCGGGCGGTCTGGGCCCGCTCGGCCGCGCCGGCGTCGCCGCGGCGGGCTTCGGCGATGTCGAGGTAGGCGGCGTTGCCGAGCTGGTTGAGGGTGGCGGTGAGGGCGTGACCGTCGCTCGCGCGCCCGTCGCCGAAGCTGAGGGCGCGCAGCGGGGCGAACTCGGCGGCGGCGACGAGGGCCTCGACGGCGACGGCGCGCGGCGAGCCGCCCGGCTCGAGGGCGTAGGGGGTGCGCACGCGGCCGTCGGGATCGATCTGGAAGTAGGCGGAGATCCGCGGGTCGTCGGGCTCACCGGCCAGCGGCGAGAGGGCGACGGCCTCGCCGAGCGCGAGCACCTCGGGCGGGCGGTAGAACCGGCCGTAGTGCTCGAACGGCCGCGCGTCCTCGCGGCGGCGCAGCTCCTCGAGGCCCTCGCGCACGGCGGCGCGCAGCAGCTCGGCGGCCTGCACGAGCTCGCCCTGCCGCTGCTCGGCCAGCATGTCGCGCTCGCGCAGGCCGGACAGCAGCCAGCCGAGGGCGAGGGCGAGGGTCGGCGCGGCGACGCCGAGGCCGAGCGCGAGGGTGCGGCGGCGGGCGGGGCTCATCGCGCGTCCCAGCGGTAGCCCCGGCCGCGGACGGTGCCGATCCAGTCGTCGCCGCCGGGGATCTGGCGCAGCTTGCCGCGCAGCTGCAGGATGTGGACGTCGACGGTGCGGGTGCGGACGGTGCCGTCGTGGTAGCCCCAGACCTGGGTGAGCAGCTCCTCGCGGGTGACGCCGACCCCGGGCCGGGTGCGCAAGAAGTCGAGGATCAGGCCCTCGCGGGCGGTGAGATCGACCTGTCCTCCGGACCAGGTGATCGTGAGGCGGGCGAGGTCGACGGCGGCGTCGCCGACGCGGAAGGACTGGCTGGCGGGGGCCGGCCTGGCGCGGCGCAGGAGGCCGCGGGCGCGCGCGAGGAGCTCGCGGATGCCGAACGGCTTGGTGACGTAGTCGTCGGCGCCGGCGTCGAGCCCGGCCACGATGTCGGCCTCGGACCCCCGCGCGGTCAGGACGAGGACGGGCACGAGGTCGCCGCGGGCCCGCGTCTGCCGCAGGACGCCGAGACCGTCGATGCCCGGCAACATGATGTCGAGGAGGACGAGGTCGAACTCGGCGCAGGCCAGGCGGGCGAGCGCGGCGTGGCCGTCCTCGGCGACCTCGAGCGCGTAGCCCTGGGAGCGGAACAGCTCGACGAGGCCGTGACGGATCGCCGGCTCGTCCTCGACGATCAAGATCCGCGGGGCAGGCTCGGTCACGCGGACGATCGTGACACAGATCGGCGCGGCGACGGTAAGAGGTCGGTAAAACCTCGTGGAAGGGGTCGGGGAGGGGGATGGGCGCCCGCTCGGGGCGCGAGCGGACCTGCCCGGACGGGAACAGGTGCCGGGGCGCGCTGTCCGGGATACTGCTGGAAGAGACATGTCTGTTTCGACATGTCCCGCGGTGCGCTCGCGCGAGGTCGCGACGAACCCCGGTGCGCGGCGGGGCGCGACCGGGGCTCGGAGGTCAGGGCCGGCTCAGTTGCTGGCGAAGGTCGGCAGCTCGACGCGGGGGCCAAGGGTGAGCTCGACGCGGGCGAGGCCGTGGAACTGCTCGCCGTCGATGACCGGGTTGAGGGCCTCGCCGTCCTCGGCGGAGATCCGGACGCAGCGCGCCTTGTCGTCGTAGACCTTGCGGCCGAGGATCGGGGTGCCGAGCACGATGTTGGGGACGTTGGCGACGACGCCGATCGGGGAGGTGTCGAGGGCCTGGAAGTGCAGCACGCCGCCCTCGCGGGCGTGGCGGAAGCAGCGGACGACGCCGGCGAGGTTGATGTCGATCGCGCCGACCTGCATCGAGGCGAAGCTGGCGAACGGCAGCTCGCGGCCGTCGACCTCGACGCGGGCGCGGGTGGGCCGGAAGAAGTCGGTGGCGTAGCTGCGCATCTCGTCGGGGATGAAGCGCTGCAGCGGCGGGGCGAGGTTGCTGGCGAGGGTGCTGACGATCGCGCCGCCGGCCGCGGCGCCGATGACCCCGGCGATGGCGAGGGCGCCGCGCTCCTTGGGCAGGGCGTAGAAGCGGTCGAAGAACGCCTGGGCGACGCCGCCGAGCGCGGCGGCCAGGCCGACGCGCTCGAAGGCCGGCGGCGCCGGGCTGTCCGAAAGTCCATGTCCGATCGGCGTGCCGACGATCTTGCAGGTGTCGATGGTGACGGTCGGGATGGTCTCGCCGCGCTCGAGCCGGCCGACGAGGCGGCGGACGATCGAGTCGGCGTCGCCCTTGAGGCCGGCCTTGCGGGCGACGAAGTCGACGGTGCCGCCGTTGGTCGGGACGACGATCGGGAGGCGGGCGGCGCCGGTCTGCCGGGCGTCGGCGTGGAGGGTGTTGAGGACCCAGTGCAGGGTGCCGTCGCCGCCGTCACACACGAAGTAGCGGCAGCCGGCCTCGCGGAGGCTGCGGATCGCCTTCGGCAGCTCGTCGAGGCGGCGGGTCTCGACGACCGCGCCGTAGCGACCGACTGCCTGCTCGAGGGCCCGCCGACGCTGCGGCCGGCGGTAGTTCTTCTTCGAGTTGGGGTTGGTGATGATGCCGACGTCCATTGCGACCCCGAAGTGGCGAGGGAAGACCATACGCGGCCGAATCGAGGGCGACAAATTCTGTCGCGACGCTGCTCAGCACGCCGCGTACCGCTGCACAGTCGGTGTGCAATCGAATGCGCAGTGCCTCACCTCGACAGCGCGGCGCAGCGGCGGCGGAACATCGGTCTCGTGGAGGGCTCGCCGGCGCTGCCGCGACGCTGCGCAGGCAGATGCGCACGGCGATCGCTGCGCTCGTGAGTGAAAGTCCGGCGCCGTCGTCGTCGCAGGCCGCCGGGCCTGGCCGATCCCCCTGAGCGAGCGCTGCGCAGTGACGCGCGCCGACGAGCGACAGGAGCAGGTGTCCCTTGAGTCAGGTGCGTAGGTCGGCGGGGACGGCGCCTGGGGCCGCAGAGGAGCAGATCTGCTCTCGCGGGCATGTCGCGAGAGACCTGTCCCGAGAGATCGGCGGAGGCCGACGACGACGATGGCCACCGGGTCGCGCGGCGACGCATCGCCCCGCTGCGGAAGCAGAGTGACCGTCCGTGACGCCAGACAGCGACGACCTCGAGCTCCGCCGACTCGCCGGACGCGAGCGCCGTTGGCTCGCCGGCGGCCGTTCACGATCTCTGCCGACTCGCCGGACGCGAGTGTTGTTGCCTTGCCGCAGAAGAGGACCCGCCGTTTGTGACGCGAGAAAGCGTCTGGTCGGCGGCCGCCAGGCCGTCGACCAGGCGCCGGCGAGCTGCCCCGAAGGACATCCATCATCGAAGCGCCGCCGGCGGGTCGGCTTCTCACGGGTGAGCCGTGCATGGGGTCCGGGGCTGCCTCGGCCGCGAATACGAGGGCAAGATGACCACGACGAAGTCGGGGTCATCGGCACGCTGAACTCGCGGCCGAGGCAGCCCCAGATCCCTCGCGAGGCGCATCCGGCAATCAGCGAAGCGACCGGAGCCGCTCTCCGTGGTTGAATCCGCGGCGTCGAAGGACATGTCTACAAGGACATGTCTGATGGCGCATGGCCCAGGGGGCATGTCCGCAGAGACATGCCCGAGAGGGCTACTCCTTCTTGCGCGTGAACCAGGCGCGGATGCCGGCGAACAGGCCGACGATGGCGAGGACGATGAACTTGCCGCCCTTGGCGAGGAGGGCGAACAGGCCGGCCTTGGCGGCGACCTTGCCGGCGATGAGGCCGCCGATGCCGTAGGCGGCGACGGTGTCGAGGTCGGGGTTGAAGTCGCCGTAGCGGTTGCCGCTGTCGAACTCGACGAGGCCGTAGATCTTCTCCATCTCGGGCTTGATGTCGGCCAGCTGGGTCATGCCGGACACCGCGTTGAGCTCGAGCACGCCCTTGCGGCCGAGCACGCGTACGGCGTAGTTGAGCGAGTTCTCGCCGCCCTCGTCGCCGCCGAGCTCCTTGGCCCAGTAGAGGCTGTGGCGGGCCTGGTCGTAGTGCGGCGGCTCGGCCCAGCCGACCAGGTGCATGGCCGGGAAGCCCATCGCCTTGCGCGACTCGTTCTCGGCCTCGGTGGCCTCCTTCATCTGCGCCAGGAGCTCGTCGTAGTCGATGCTGGCGGCGTCGGCGTCGTCGACGTGGCCCTCCTCGACGTAGGACACGATGACGCCCCAGCCGCGCGGGTGGGCCGGGCTGAGGTCGGCCGAGACGATCATGCCGAGCGGCTGCTCGCCGGGCGGGTTGTGCCAGGCCTCCTCGATGACGCGGCGGGCGTCGGCAGGGCCGAGGAAGCGGTACTGGGTGCCGAGGTGGAGGGTCGCCAGGCCGGAGCCGAGCGGGATGTCACCTGTCTGATAGTTCAGCTTGCCGTCGAACTCGGCGGTCATGAGGATCGCCAGCCCCTCGGCGATCATCTTCTCGTCGTCGCTGAGGGCCTCGCCGCGGTCGATCTTGCCGCCCAGGGCCTGCAGGCCGGCCTCGTCGAGCTGGGCCAGCTTCTCCTGCTGCTGCGGGCTGAGCGCGTCCCAGCCGGGCGGAGGAGCGTCCTGCGGGGCTGCGGCGCTGTTGCCGTCCTCGAACACGGTGGCACGAGCGGTGAGCGGGGCGCCGGCGAGGAGCGCTCCGAGGACGAGGGCGGCGTGCTTCATCGCGCCAGGCTAACACCGGGCTCAGGCAGGCGATAGTGGTCAGGGCCGGGCCGCGACGGCGCCGGCGAGCAGCTCGGCGATCTGGTTCTGGAGATCGCGCGCTTGCGGGGCGGCGAACACGTCGAGGTCGTTGAAGAGGATGGCGAAGGCGAGCGGGGGGCGGCCGACCGCGCCGGCGTAGCCCGAGAGGGTGGAGACGCCGTCGAGCGAGCCGGTCTTGGCGCGCACGAACCGGGCGGCCCGCCCCTCCTGCATGCGCGAGCGCAGGGTGCCGTCGACGCCGGCGATCGGCAGCGAGGCGAGGAAGTCGGCGCCGAAGCGGAAGTCGCGGTGCACGGCGATCAGGAGCTGCACCAATTGCGCGGCGCTGATCCGGTTGGCGTCGTAGAGGCCGGAGCCGTTCTTGTAGACGAAGCCGTCGACGCCGACGCCGAGGCCCTCGAGCCAGGTGCGCACGCGCGCGAGGCCGCCGGCGAAGGTGGCGGGCGCGTGGTCGTCGAGGCTCTTGAGGATGTGCTCGGCGACGTAGTTGTTGGACAGCTTGTTGACGCTGCGCACCAGCACGCTGAGCGGCTCGGAGCGGACCAGGGCCAGGCGCTCGCTGTCCTCGGGGACAGCTTCGAACTTGACCGCGCTGCGGCCGAGGCTGACGCCGCGCTGCTTGAGGACCAGGCGGAACACCTCGCCCGCGTACTCGGCCGGCTTCGCCACGGGGTAGCGGTACTCGGCCGGCGCGGCGTCCTTGCCGATCGTGCCGTCGACCGCGATCTCGACGACGCCGTCCTTGTTGGTGCCGATGGCGAGCTTGAGCTGGTTGCGCGCGCCGGAGGCGGTGGTGGCGGTGTTGGCCTTGAGCTTGAGCGAGGGGACCGGCGGGTCGATGGCGACGATCGCCGGGTCGCCCTCGCCGGGGCCGGGGCGGGCGAGGACGACGTAGGTGCCGAAGTTGACGGCCGTGGCCCCGCCGGGGGCGCGGAACGAGGCCAGCTCGTCCTTCTGATCGAACAGCGGCGGCAGCTCGTCGCGGTCGTAGGCGGTGCTGTCGAGCACGAGGCCGCCGGTGACCTTGGTGACGCCGAGGGCGCGCAGGTCGCTGGCCAGCTGATAGAGGTCGGCGGTGACGAGCGAGGGGTCGCCGCCGCCCTTGAGAAAGAGGTCGCCGTCGACGGTGTGACCCTTGAGCGCGCCCTTCTTGGCGTAGACGCGGGTGACGTAGCGGTGCTCGGGCCCCAGGAGCGACAGCGCGGCGGCGGTGGTGACGAGCTTGATGTTGCTGGCCGGGTTGAGGCCGAGGTCGGGGTTCTTCTCGTAGAGGCGAGCGCCGGTGGCCATGTCGACGACGAGCAGGCCGACGCGCGCGCGCGCCAGGAATTTGGCCTGCAGCAGGAGGTCGATCTGCGACGCGAGGTCGGCAGGGGCGGCGGCCGGCGCGGGATCGGCGGCAGGTCCCGCCGCGGAGGTGGGCGGAGCGAGGCAGCACACGCCGAGCGCGGCGGCGATGGCGAGGCGCGGACCGATCGAGGGGCGCACCCGGGCAGGCTACGAGAATTGCCGGCCGAAGGTCCAATTTGCGGCGCTCGTTGCGGCTCCAGCAAGCTTTGCGACCTGGGGTGAGCGGGTGATGTCTTCCTCGCCGCGCGGACGGCGATCCCATGTATGCTGATGGCCTCGGCAGGAGCGCTCATGACGATCGCGCGGAGCTTGCGGTGGTTCGGGTTCGGGTTCGGGCTGGTGCTCGCGTGGCCGCACACGGCCGCCGCGGCGCCGCCGGAGCTGGCGGCCGCCCAGGACCGCGCGCTGCCGATGGCGCTGCGCGGCGGCTCGCTGACGATCGCGCACAAGTCGTACACGCTGCACGGGCTGCCGGTGCGCGGGGCGTTCGCCACGGTGCTGTCCGAAGGGACAGGCGAGCGCGAGGCCGCCTTCCAGCGGCCGCGCGTCGGCCCGCAGCTGATGCCCGCGGAGGCGCGGATCGACGCGGCGGAGGCGGAGGACATCGCGGCGGCCCACGCGAACGCGGAGGGGCCGGACGAGCCGGGCACGCTGGTCTACAAGCTGATCCTCGGCGAGCCGGTGCTGGCCTACGAGGTCGAGCTGCCGCTGCAGTGGGACCCGGAGCCGAGCAAGAAGACGATCTGGGTGTCGGCCAGCTCGGGCGTGGTGCTCGACGAGTGGGAGCACGTGCGGTCGTCCAGGGCGCGGGTGTTCAAGACCAACCCGGCGTCGACGCCGGTGCCCGTCGAGGTCGAGCTGGCGGGCATCCACGCCACGGGCCCGGGGCAGCCGCTCGAGGGCGACAGGATCCGCTCGTTCAACTGCACGCTCGAGGCGCCGCCGGACGACCAGATCCAGCCGTGGTGGGCCGAGGGCAAGTGCTACGCGGTCCACCGCGCGGAGTCGGACGAGAACGGCGACTTCTTCCTGCCGCTGCCCGACGTCATCTTCCCCGCGGACAACGCCGACGACGACGACCTCTACGCCGAGCTGTCGATGTACTACAACGCGGAGCGCTTCATCGACGAGATGAAGCGCTTCGGCGTCGACGCGTTCAAGTGCGAGCTGTCGACGATGCTCGCCAACTACCGCACGACCGAGCTGTCGACCGCGTACCCCGACCTCGACTACACGCCGCTCAACAACGCCTACTGGACCAACACCTGCGACCCGGAGAAGGGGCCGACGATGATCTTCGGCCAGGGCGCGGCGGTCGACTTCGGCTACGACGGCGACGTGGTCTACCACGAGCTCGGGCACGGGATGGTCTCGCTGCTGACGCCGGACGGGCTCGGCGACCGCACGCTGCGCGCCGAGGGCGTGCTCAACGACGCCGGCGGGCTCAACGAGGCGATCGCCGACTACTTCTCGGTGATCCTCGCCAACGAGCCGCTGCTCGGCGACTACGTGGCCCGCTTCTGGCCCGGCTACGGCAACGCGATCCGCAACGCGGAGAACACCAAGCGCTGCCCCGACAACATCGTCGGCCAGGTGCACAACGACGGCGAGCCGTTCATGGGCGCGATGTGGGCGGCGCGCAAGCGGATCGGGCGCGAGAAGATGGACCCGGTGATCTTCGAGCTGCTGCCGCGCCTGCCGAGCGACGCGGACCTCGAGACGGCGAGCCTGACGGTGCTCGAGATCGCGGAGGAGGGGCTGGCCCGCGGCGAGTGGACCGAGAGCGACATCGACGTGCTGGTCCGGGCCTTCGACGCGCGCGGGCTGTACGACTGCCCGCGCGTCCACACCGACCCCGACAAGGTGGCGGCGGGCGCGTCGCTGTACCTGCGCGGCAAGTCGACCGCGGTCACGCCGTTCTTCCCGGGGCCGATGCAGCTGCGCCACGAGGTGCCCCAGGGCTCCGACAACGTGATCGTGCGCTTCCGCCTCGGCGGCACGGCGGGGCCGGCGGGCAACCCGGCCGGCGTGGCGGTGCTGCTCAAGCGGGCCGACGCGCCGATCCAGTTCGAGTACACGCTGACGGCGGTCGACAAGAACCCCGACGGCTCGAACAAGGGCTCGGTGCGCGAGGTGATCCAGGTGACGGGCGACTGGGACCATCAGCTGGTCGCCAGCCGCCTCGGCGAGTCGGACAATCAGCTGGTGCTGCGCGGGTTCCGGCCCGGCGAGGTGGTCCACGTGGCGCTGGCCAACCTGACGTCGGGCGAGCAGGTGGCGAGCGCGACGTCGGTCGTCAGCGTGCCGCCGGAGTTCCTCGACGAGGGCACGGTGACGGTCGACGTCGGGCCGGCGGAGACGGCCGGGCAGGGGGCGGACGCGCCGGAGGTCCACACGTCCGAGCCGGAGGCCAGCTGCGCCTGTCGCAGCGAGGGCGGGTCGGCGGCGCCGCTGGGCGCGCTGGCGCTGCTGGGGCTGTCGCGCCGGCGGAGGCGGCGTTGAGCCCATGGCTGGTCTTTGGGACAGGTTGTCGACGGCCTACAACACGCTGCTGCCGCTGGCGCTGGTGCTGCTGATCGTCGGGCCGGTGCTGCCGAACGCGGCGCTGGCGGGGGCGCCGTCGAAGCTGGCGCAGTGGTTGAAGAAGATCAGCGTGATCCAGACGTGGAACATGTACGCGCCCGATCCGACGCGCGCGCACACGTACATCGCGGTCTACGCCGAGTTCGCGGACGGCCGCCGCGAGGCGCTGGCCGAGGCCGAGCAGGCCAGGAGCGGCTGGGACACGACGTGGGCGTGGGACAAGACGCGCAACGACATCTGGCGCTTCTACGCGGTGCTGAACCCCGACAAGCCCAACAACAACCGGCTGTGGTACCTGCGCTCGGTGTGCGTGCGCGAGGCGCTGGCCCGCCCGGAGCCGCCGCGCAAGATCGTCGCCGAACGGGTGCGGCGCCGCTTCACGCCGCCGGACAAGGTGCGCGCCGGCAAGCCCGGGCTCGGCCAGGTCGAACGCAAGCCGCTGGCCACCGTCGACTGCAAGAGCTGGCCGGTCCGCGACATGGTGGCCGCGGCGCTGGCTCGACAAGGTTGATGTGACAGGATCCGAGGGACAGGGCGCGGAGGACAGCCGGCCGGCGGACGCGCGAGCCCGCGGGGCGGGTGAACGTGACGTGGTCGAAGCGACAGGTCTGAACGGACAGGTCCGGACGACGGGGGCGGCGGATGATCACGAGCTGGTCGAAGCGACAGGTCCGAACGGACAGGGCGTGAAGGACAGCCACGGACGCCTGGCCCGCCTGCGCGACGCGCTGCTGACCGGGGAGGAGGACCCGACGGCGCTGGGGCTGCTGCGGATCGGGCTGGTCGCGGTGTTCACCGCCAGCCTGCTGTCGCACGTCGGGGCGGTGGCGGAGTACTTCTCGAGCGCGGCGCCGCTGAGCGGGGAATTCGCCCGCCAGGCGTTCCCGTCGCGCTGGTCGCTGTTCTTCTCGATCGACGACCCGCTGGCGGTGCAGGCGATCTTCGCCGCCGGGGTGGTGGCGCACGTGCTGTGGCTGGTCGGGCTGTTCACGCGGCCGGCGGCGCTGGTGAGCGCGCTGGTGTGGGTCAGCCTGGTCGGCCGCAACCCGCTGCTCTACGCGATGCCCGACCAGCTGCACACGGCGATGATCGTGTGGCTGGCGCTGATGCCGAGCGGCCGCGGGCTCAGCCTCGACGCGCGCTGGCGCGGCAAGGGCGGGCCGGTGCCGGTGTGGTGCCGCCGGATCGTGCAGCTGCAGCTGGCGGTGCTGTACACGACGACCGGGCTGGCCAAGCACGGGGCGACCTGGAAGTCCGATGGCACGGCGATCTACTTCTCGCTGGTCAGCCCCTACAACCGCCACTTCGACCTGACGCGCGCGCTGGCGTCGCTGCAGCCGTTCGTGCTGCGGCCGATCACGTGGCTGGTGCTGGTGTGGGAGGTGGCGTTCTCCGGGTTCGTCGCGGCCCACTGGCTGCGCCAGCGCTGGCGCCGGATCCCCGACCTCCGCTGGCTGTTCCTCGGCTTCGGCGTGGCGATGCACGTCGGCATCCAGCTGATGATGTACGTCGAGTGGTTCACGCCGCTGACGCTGGCCAGCTACCTGGCGTTCCTCAGGCCCGAGGAGGCGCGGCGGGTGGTGCGGTGGGTGGTGCGCCAGCGAAGTTGAGGGCGCCGCGAGCGCCGTGCTAGGGTCTCGCCATCATGCACCTCGTCAGCTTCGAGATCTCGAACATCCGCGTCATCGGAGCGCTGAAGTGGAGAGTTGAGCCCGGAGTGCGTCAGGGGTGGCATGTGTTTCTGGGGCCGAATGGTGCAGGAAAGAGCACGCTGCTTCGGACCATCGCGCTTGCGTTGGTCGGACCAAAGGACGCTGCTGCTCTGCGCCAAGACTGGCGCGACTGGCTTAGCTCCGGTAAGAATGACGGAACCTGCACGCTAATCTACAGCGATGACGGCGAGCGATGGGATCCTCTTGTTGGTCGAGGTCCGCGCCCAGGCCAGACCTACCCTTGGATCGTACTGACGCTGGAGCGTTTGGAGAGTGGCTTGGTCGAACTGGATGGGTTCGGAACGACGAAGTACAAGAAGCACACGCCGGTTGCGAATGTTTGGGGGAGCGGTTCGGGATGGTTCTCGGCCTCGTACGGGCCGTTCAGGCGCCTCCGGGGGGGAGACAAGGAAGCCGAGAAACTGTACTATTCGCACCCAAGGCTAGCTCGCCACCTGACGGTCTTCGGTGAGGACATCGCCCTGTCTGAGTGTTTGGCGTGGATGCAGGGACTTCGGTTTGCCCAGCTTGAAGCTGAACGGGCTGGACAGCGCGATGGTGGACCGAGCGGTCGTCTACTGCAACGCCTCATCGCCTTCGTAAATCAGAAGGGTTTCTTGCCCCACGGGGCTCAACTGGTGGATGTTAGCCAGAAGCGTGTGACGTTCAAGGACGGCAATGGTCATGAGATCGAAGTCGGCGAGCTCAGCGACGGCTACCGATCGATCCTCAGTCTGACGTTCGAGCTCATCCGTCAGCTCTCGATTGCGTACGACCCGGACATCATCTTTGCGCCGCATGACCCGACGAAGATCATCGCCCCCGGAGTCGTGCTGATCGACGAGATCGATGCCCATCTGCACCCGTCGTGGCAGGTACGCGTCGGCAAGTGGTTCGTCGAGTCGTTCCCGAACATGCAGTTCCTGGTGACGACACACAGTCCCCTGGTGTGCCAGGCGGCGGTCAAGGGGTCAGTGTACAGGCTGCCGCGGCCGGGGAGCGACGAGGAGGGCCGCATGGTCATCGGCGACGAGCTGAATCGGCTGCTGTATGGCGACATCCTCGACGCCTATGAGACCGAGAGTTTCGGGGTCTTGGAGACTCGCTCGGAAGAAGGCGAGGCGAAGCTGCGGCGCCTCGCCGAGCTCAACGTCAAGCGGCTGGACGAAGGGCTGGACGCCGATGAAGAGAAGGAACGTGCCGCACTGCGCCGGACACTACCGGTACATCAGGATGATCTGACTGAAGAGGAAGGTTGAGCTGTGATCCGGCTGGTCGCGCTCGAACTTCCGGAGGTAGCCTCGAACCAGCTCGCGGCCTGGCAGCAAGCGATTACAGCGTTGCCCACGTACCAGGAGCGGGTGGCGCAGGCGCGAGAGCAATTCTCGGCCCGAAACAAGACCGGCAATCCAGTGTTCCGCGCTGTGAGAGGGCAGCTCGCCGCGATGTGCTGTGGCGAGCGGCGATGCGCGTATTGCGAGGATTCCTGCGCCGACGAGATCGAACACGTGCGGCCCAAGGCGCTCTTCCCTGAAGAGGTGTTCGCGTGGCGCAACTACATTTACGCGTGCGGTCCTTGCAACGGAATCAAGCGCGATAACTTTCCTCGGCTAGTGGGCGGGGTCGTTCGCAACGTGGCACGCGGACCCAAAGACCCGATCGTCGAGCCACCGCAGGGGGTTGACCTGTTGCTCGATCCGAGGGTGGATGAGCCCGCAGAGGTGCTGATGCTGGATCTGTCGACGGGGTTCATCTTGCCGCGTCGATCACTGGACCCACTACAAAGACAGAGAGCTGAACAGACGATCGAGGTGCTGCGGCTGAATCGGCCCGGCTTGATGCGAGCTCGGATGCGAGAACACAGGAACTATATTGCCCGGCTGGCGAGATACATCCGTATGCGCGACGAAGACGAGCTTGCCGATCTAGACGCGGACGTTGAGGACATCTGCCGGATGGGACATCCCATGGTGTGGAACGAGATCCGACGCCAACAGATAAACCACCCAGGGCTCCACAGGTTGTTCGTGCAGGCGCCGGAGGCGCTTGCCTGGGCGCCGCGACCTCACGGTGCGGTCGACTGAGTCTTGTGCTGCGCATTCATCTGTCTCAAGAGACAGGTGGCGCGGCGACGGTCGGGGTCGACTCGGAGGGGTCGGGCTCGCCGGCCTCGGGGTGGGCGCGGCGCCAGGCCTCCTCGGCGGCCAGGCGCTCGCGCGGGTGGCGGATGACGCCGACGACCTCGCCGCGGCAGCGCGGGCAGACGCGGTCGCCGGGGGCCAGCGGGGCGCCGCAGCGCGGCTCGGAGCAGCGCGACTCGCGGAGGAAGCGGCCGAGGACGAGGCCGGTGACGCCGAGGCCGAGCGCGATCATGGGGATCGTGCCGGCGTCGAGCTGGAGGCCGCCCTTCATGCCGGCGACCACGCCGCCGAGCATGAGCGCGCCCATGCCGAGGGTGCGACCGAGCCGCGCGGCCATGCTGCGCTCGACGCGGAAGACGGGCTTGCCGGCGTTGACGCCGGCGATGCCCGGGTCCTCGTCGCGCCTGGCCTCGAGGACAGCATCGGGGTCGTCGGTGAACGGGACGGTGAGCGCGGCGAGGTCGGGCGCGGGCGGCCACTGCTCCTGCGGCGGGACGCCGAGCTGCTGGGCGACGGGCGGCTCGGCGCGGTCGAGGGCGGCGTAGGCGTGGCGCAGGAAGGCGGCCTGGTTGGCCTGCAGGAGCTTGCCGATCCGCTGCCGCTCGGCCCGCGGGAGGGCGCGCGCGTGCAGCTGCGCGGCCAGGAGAAAGCACAGCGACTGCGGCGAGAGGACGCCGAGCCGCGCGGGGGTGCGCCGGGTCTGCATCGGGCCGGCGGCGGTGCGGACGGTGTAGCGCAGGGCGGCGTCGGCCGTGAGGACACCGAAGCCGAGGTAGACGCCGGTGAGGTCGATGCGCGGGTCGAAGGCGTCGCCGGTGGCGAGGCCGAAGTGCCGGCGGTAGACGTGGGCGACGACGCGGGCGGCGGCGGCGACGATGGTGTGCGGGTCGACCATGGCCGAACCCTCGGCGCCGATCTTGACGAGGTCGCGCTCGATGCCGGCGAGCCAGACGACGAGGTCCTGGCCGCGCGTGGAGCTGGGCTTGCCGAGGACCTCGCCGCGTCGCGCCGGGTCGGCGTCGTAGATGGCGACCTCGACGCGCAGCTGACCGAGGCCGGCATAACCGAGCAGGCGCCGCACGAGCCGGCGCAGGCTGCCGTCGCCGCCCTGCCAGCGATCGGGGAAGAAACGCGGGCTGGGCTCGAGCAGCGGCGCGACGAGCAGCGGCGCCGGACCACGCGCCTTGACGAGCGCGACGAGCTGGTCGAGCAGGGTGCGACGCTCGTCCAGGGGCGGCAACATCAGGCCGTCGTCATCGCGCTCGGTCGACACGGCGTGGAGGTGTAGCACAGCCGCCTGGACGCCTGACGCGGACCGCGGGCGGGCTGATGTGGACGGTCCGCGCGGGGTGGCGGCTGTCACCAGCGCGAGGTCGGCCGGGCGTCGCGCGGGGCGGAAGATATGGAGGGCGAGCCGCCGGCGCGTCCGAGAGCAAGGAGGCGAGGAGGACAGGCTGTCTTCGGGGGCAGGTCGCCTCGGCGAGGGCGTCGGCGTTCAGCTCCGGCGTGCGGTCGGAGGCGTCGGGACGAGCGAACGACGCCGCTCAGCCCCGGTTCTTGCCGCTCGGGGGCGGTCCCTTGGGACTGCTGACGGGGTTCGTGCCGGCAGGGGGCTGGCCCTGCTGGGGCTTGGCGGCGGGCTGTCCGTCGGGACCAGGGGCGGGCGTGGCATCGCCGGGCTGTCCCTTGGGACTGGTCGTGGGCTGGCCCTGCTGGGGCTTGGCGGCTGGCTGTCCCTTGGGACTGGTCGTGGGAGTGGTGCCGGCCGGGGGCTGGCCCTGCTGGGGCTTGGCGGCTTGCTGTCCCTTGGGACTGGTGGACGCCGCGTCGCCCTTGGCGGCGGGCTGTCCCTTGGGACTTGTGACGGGCTCGACGGGCTGGCCTTGCTGGGGCCTGGCGGGCTGTCCCTTGGGACTGGTCGACGGCGCCAGCTCGGGCTCCGGCTCGGGCTCCGGCTCGGGCTCTGGCTGGAGCTCGGGCTCGGGCTCGGGCTCGGCCAGCTCGGGCTCGGGCGCGACGTAGGGCGCGGGGACGACGGGGAAGACCTTGCTCTCGCTGCCGAGCACGTGCTCGAGCAGGAGCGGCTCGCCGGTGGGTCGGCGGGCGCGGAGCACGACGACGGCGCGCTCGCCCTCGCCGAGGCCGGTGGGGATCCCGGCGACGCGGTTGCGCTCGCCGGGGCGGAGGGTGACCTTGCGGACGATCGTGCGCGCACCGGCGGAGTCCTGACGCAGCACGAGGACGACGGCGTCGACGAGGCCGGGCGGGACCACGAAGTCGAGGTTGCCGGCGGTGGCGTCGAAGGTGAGCTCGGGCCAGGTCGGCCACAGCCAGTCGAGCAGCGAGCGCGTGACCTCGACCGCGCGGGGCGCCAGGTGGACGAACTGCTCGCGGTAGACGGCCTCGTCGATGTACGGGCGGACGCGGCCGTCGTCGTCGGTGTCGAAGGCGGCCAGCGGCCGGCCGCTGCCGCTCTGGATGTAGCCGCGCGCGGCCGGCCACGGGTGCATGCGGGCGCCCTGGAGCTCGACCGGGTCGAGGCGGCTGGCCTGCAGCAGCTCGGCGGCGGCGGCCTCGGGCGTGAGGTCGTCGTCGAGGTGGCGCGGCGCGGGGACGCTGGCCTCGGACAGGAACCGGCGCGCGGTGAACACCGCCAGGCCCTCGTAACCTGTCCCTTCGGGCATGACCAATGCGCCAGGATCCTTGCTGGCCGGGGCGCCGCCGAACAGGTGCTCGGCGAGCGAGCCGGCGACGGGGATCCCGCGGGCGCGGGCGACCTCGTCCTGGGCGGGGCGGCCGGGCAGGGCGCTGCGACCGAACGCCAGACGCGCCAGTTCCGCAAACGGCAGGCCGCGATCGCCGGGGCTCGGCGACAGCGGGCTGAAGAAACCGCTGACGTCGCCGCGCGCGTGGGCGGGGACGGCGAGGTCCTGGACGACGTGCAGCAGCGCGCCGAGGCCGACCAGCGCCAGCGCGAGGTGGTGCGCCCGCGCGTCCGCCTCGGGCAAGGTCGAGGCGAGCTCGAGGTGGCGCCACATGTTCGGCGGGGCCAGCGGGTCGGTGTCGTCGCGCAGGAACGAGATGACCGAAGGGCCCTGTCCCGAGAAACCTGTCTGTGTGGCCAGGGCCGCGGCCGAGCCGCCGTTGTGGCGGACCTGGCGCAGGCGCACCAGGCCGGGGCGCTGCTGCGGATCGGCGAAGGCGGGCGCGAGCGGGTCGTCGCGGTCGACGAAGTGGTGGACGGCGCGGGCCGAGGGGACCAATTCGGCGAGCACGCCGACCTGCAGCCACTGCAGCGCCGGCAGCTCCCACACGTCGCCCTCGACGCAGTACTTCTGGGTCTCGATCGGGGCGCCGAGGCCGGGGCAGGAACCGGGGCCGCCGAGCGCCTGGAGGCCGCCGTGCTGCAGGGCGGCGGTGAGCATGCGCCGCTCGGGCGCGCTGAGCCGCCTGGGGTCGACGCGCAGGGCGGTGAAGAGGCCGCGCTGGAGCTCGCTCTGGGCCATCCAGCGCAGGTGCAGCGCGCTCTCCAGCAGGGCGCGGTCGACCATGCCGAGGTGGGTGGCGCGGGCGTCCCACGCGGCCGCGGGCGCGGCCGGGAGCGCGAGCGACAGGGCGAGTCCGAGGCCGAGGGCGCGGCCGACCCGGCGGAGCCACGAGCGCGCGCGGGTCACGGGCGCCGGCCCTTCCCGGCCGGCTGGCCTGACTCTGGGGACATGGTCGAAGCGCCCTGGCCCTTGGGACTGGTGGTTTGACCTGACTCTGGGGACATGGTCGAAGCGCCCTGGCCCTTGGGACTGGCGACGCCGGCGGGGTTGGTCGCGCCGCCGCTGCCGCCCGGGGCGGCGGACTTGCCCGGGACGGCGCCGCCCGGGACGCCGGAGGCGGCGGGCGCGGTCCCGGCGGGCGCGCCCGCGGCCGGGTCGGGCACCTGCTCGAGGCGGTCGAGGTTGCGGTGGACGTGCTTGGCGAGGATCAGCGCGGTGTCGAGGTCGTGGCACTGCTGGTCGCCGCAGGTCAGCAGCACGCCGACCTTCTGCTCGCGGTCGACGAAGCCGATCGCGTGCACGCCGTCGGCGGTGGTGCTCCACGTCTCGGGGGTGATGTCGCCGGCCGGCTTGACCTTGCCGAAGGTCTCCTGGATCGTCGCCGCGACCGGGTCCATGCCGCCGGGCGGGGCGCTCCACACCCGCAAGGCGAGGTCGTGGCGCTCGTCGCTGCTGATCGCCTGCAGGTGGACGCCGTGGTAGAAGCCGGTGCGCTTGAGGTCGGTGAGGTCCTTGACCTCGAAGGCCTCGGTGTAGCCGGTGCGCTGGCGGACCTCGTCGGGGGTGAGCAGGGCGGTGGCGTCGAGCACCTCGGCGACGACCGGCCCGGCCGGCTTGCCGCCCTCCTCCTCTTCGACCGCGACCACCGGACCTCCGGCGCCGCCGAGAGCGCGGAACAGGTCGAGGTTGGCGAGGTCGGCCTCCCACCGCACGGCCTTGTGCAGCGGCCGCGGCGGCGCCAGGAACAACAGATGATCGGCGTGCGAGTCGCTGTTCTGCCACTTGCGCAGCTCGACGCGGTTGTGTCGCACGGTGAAGTCGGAGCGGGGGCCGCCGGTGGGGACGGCGTCGGAGCGGTAGCCGGCGTAGCCGCGCTTGTAGACGATGAGGTAGGCGTCGACGAGCCGCGTGGTCGAGCCGCGCACGCTGAGCCTGGCCGGAGGGATCCGGTAGCGGCCGGCGGCGTCGGTGGTGACGCTGGACGTTTCCGCGCCCCAGGGGCCGATGAAGCCGTCGCCGCGGTCGTACGACCAGACGGCGACGACGGTGGCCTCGGCGATCGGCTCGCTGGTGGCGACGTCGACGACCTGGCCGTCGAAGGGGCCGAGCAGCGAGGCGTCGGTGACGAGGTCGCGCGCGCCGACGAAGGCCGGCGGACGCACGATCGGGGCGCAGGCCACGAGCGCGGGCAGGCCCAGCGCGGCGAGGGCGGCGAAGACGGCTCGCGCGAGCCGCCGCGCGGGCGAGGGAGGCGATCCGGCGCCGCGGCTCCGTGAGGAGGAGTCGGGGCGGAGCAGCCACTGCGATCCGTCGCGGTCGGACCGCGTGGACGAGGCGCCCACCCCCGAGGGCCGGGAGGGATCGCCCACGGGCGACGGCCACGGGGCGCCGGTGGGCCCGGCAGACCCGCCCGCGGATGACTGCTCGGGCGCGGAGGGCGGCGGCGACGAGCCTGACTGTGCAATGGCGACGCTCAATTGACGCGGTCCGAGCCGGACGGGTACCCTGACGGGGCGAATCGCGGGCGAGCGCGGGTCTATCCCACGCGCGCGACCCTGGCAAGCCTTCTCCAGGCATGAGGCCGATGACGGAGTGGATCCCCTGTCCCGCCTGTGGCACCGAACACGCCCCAGAGGCTGCTGCGTGCGAGATCTGCGGTTATCGCCTGTCGCCACCGGCGCCAGTGAGCGCGCTCCCGAAGTGCGCGCGCTGCGGGCAGCCGCTCGGCGACGGCTTCGAGTTCTGCCAGATCTGCGGCCTGCGCGTGCACTCCCGGCTGCCGCGCCCGAGCACCCAGAGCATGAAGTTGATCCCGCGACGCCTGCTCGAGGGCACGGGCGAGGTGGAGCCGGCACGACCCCCCGTACCCGATCCGGCGCCGCGTTCTTCCGCGGGTGAACCGACCCCGGCGCCCGAGGCCGGGATCGTCTCGCCGGCGACCCCGGCGCCGCCGACCGCACCTGTCCCGAACGCCAGCGAGGCCGAGCCCCCGCTCGTCGCCGCCGACAGCGGCGGCAACGCCGGCAACGGCCCGGAGGCGAGCGAGCCGGGCCAGGGCTCGTGGGGGGTGGCGCGGGTGGTCGGGCTGCGACCGCCGGCCGACGGGGTGCCGGTGCCGCGCGAGGGGCCAGGGCCCGGCGACACGGCGCGGATGGGTCAGGCGCTGCCGTCGGAGCAGGCGCAGGTGTCGGTGACGGGCTCGCCGGGCGGGCCGTCGTGGTCGGCGCCGATGGCGAGGCTGGCCGTCGAGTCGTCGCGTCGCTCGGCCGGGGCGGCGCCGCTGCGGATCGTGCTGGTGAAGCGCGACGGCTCGGAGGGCGAGTCGGTGGCGCTGCGCGGGACGCTGGTGGTGGGCCGCAAGCAGGGCGACCTGATGTTCCCGAGCGACGAGTTCCTCAGCCCGGCCCACGCCCGCCTCGAGCCGGCGCCCGGCGGCGGGGTCCGCCTGGGCGATCTGGGATCGCGCAACGGGGTCTATGTCCGGATCTCGCGGCCGGAACCGGTGTTTCCGGGCGATCTCTTCCTCGTGGGTCACCATTTGCTGCGGCTGGAGAACCTCCCGTCGGGCGGACGCGAGCAGGAGCTCGACGCCGAGGCGACGCGCCTGTTCGGCACGCCGATGCAGCCGGCGTGGGGCCGCCTGACGCTGATCGGGGTCGGCGGGGCCGAGGCCGAGGTCCACTGCCTGCGCGCGCCGCAGATCGTGTTCGGCCGCGAACTCGGCGACATCATCTTCCCGACCGACCCCTTCGTCAGCTGGCAACACGCGCAGCTGGCGATGGAGCTGCGCGGAGACGCGATGACCGTCCTCCTCACCGACCTCCGCTCGGCCAACGGGACCTACCTCCGGATCCGCGGGGATGTCATCCTTCAACCGGGCGACATGTTCCGGGTCGGGGACCAGATCTTCCGCGTGAGGATGCACTGAGGTGGCGCAGCTCGAGGTGTTCGCGAGGACCGAGGTCGGTTGCGTCCGCAAGCGCAACGAGGACCACTTCGTGGTCCAAAACCTCCAGACGGGGGAGCGCGGGCTGCTGCCGCACCAGCGCGTGCAACAGCTGACGTCGCGCGGGACGCTGATCGCGGTGTGCGACGGGATGGGCGGCGCGGCGGCCGGCGACGTGGCCTCGGGGATCGCGGTCGACGTGCTGTCGGCGGTGGTCCACGCCAAGGCGCCGTTCGCCAGCACGGCCATGGCTCAGGACGTGATGCACGAGGCGATCACGGCGGTGAACGACAAGATCCGCGCGGCCGCGGTCGAAGATCCGGCCCGCCACGGGATGGGCACGACGCTGACGGCGGCCCTGGCCTTCGGGCCAGAATTGATGATCGGACACGTCGGCGACTCGCGGGCGTACATCCGCCGTGGCCGCTCGCTGACGCAGGTCACGACCGATCACAGCGTGGTCGGGCAGCTGATCGCGGCCGGCCGCCTGCGCCCCGAGCAGGCCCGCGACTACGAGCACCGCAACGTGCTGCTGCAGGCGCTCGGCGTGCAGCCGCGGGTCGGGCCCGAGTTCGACGTGGTCCAGCTGCGCGCCGGCGACGTGCTGCTGCTGTGCAGCGACGGCCTCACCGGGCCGGTCACCGACGAGCAGATCCTCGGGCTGATGCTGCGCTACGAAGACCCACTGCGCTGCTGTCGGGCCCTGACCGAGGCCGCCTGTGCCGCCGGCGGACCCGACAACGTGACGGTGGCGATCGCGCGGTTCTCCGGCGAGGGCCTCGAGCTGCCCCACGGGCGCGAAGAAGTGGCCGTGAGCCGCACCCAGCTGGCGGTCTGACCGCGGCGTGCATGGTTCTAGTCGTGAGTACCGACGACGTGTTCCTCCGCCGCGCGATCGAGCTGGCCTGCGCCAACGTGCGCAGCGGCGGCCGGCCGTACGGGGCGGTGGTGGTGCGGGGCGAGACGATCGCGGCCGAGGGAGTGAACGAGCTGCACCTGCGGCCCGACCCATCGGCGCACGCGGAGATGCTGGCGCTGCGCGCGGCGGCGGCGGCGCTGGGGCGCACGCGGCTCGACGACTGCACGGTGTACGCGAGCGGGCAGCCGTGCCCGATGTGCCTGGCGGCGCTGCACCTGGCCGGGGTGCCGCGGGTGGTGTTCGCGTACAGCAACGCCGACGGCGAGCCGTACGGGTTCTCGACGGCGGCGCTGTACCGGCAGATGGCGCTGCCGCTGTCCGAGCAGCAGCTGCAGATCGTGCAGGGCGACGCGTCGGTGGGCCCGGAGAACCCGTTCGCGCTGGCGTCGCGGCGCTGCTAGGCTGGTGGCCGTGGACGACGCGGTGCTCGTGACCGGCGGGGCCGGGTTCATCGGCTCGCACGCGGTCGCGGCCCTGCGCGCGGCCGGCCGGCGCGTGGTCGTGCTCGACGACTTCAGCACGGGGCGGCGCGACAACCTGGCCGAATGGACAGGCGATTCGCAGGTCGAGGTGATCGCGGGCGACGTGCGCGGCGACGTGGCGGCGCTGCTGGCCGGCCGCGGGCCGTTCGCGGCGGTGGTCCACCTGGCGGCCCAGACGTCGGTGGTGCGATCGATCGCCGCGCCGATCGACGACCTCGACCTCAACCTGCGCGCGACGGCGCGGCTGCTGCTGTGGGCGGCCTCGGCGGGGGCGCCGCGGTTCGTGTTCGCGTCGTCGGCGGCGGTCTACGGCGAGCCGCGGCAGGTGCCGGTGGCCGAGAGCGACCCGACCGCGCCGCTGTCGCCCTACGGGGCGGCCAAGCGGGCGGCCGAGCTGTACCTCGGCTGCCTCGGCCCGCTGTACGGGGTGGCGACGGTGTGCCTGCGCCTGTTCAACGTCTACGGGCCGCGGCAGGACCCACACAGCCCGTACTCGGGGGTGGTGGCGGCGTTCCTGGCGCGGGCGCGCCGCGGCGAGTCGCTGACGATCTTCGGCGACGGCACGCAGACGCGCGACCTGGTGTACGTCGGCGACGTGGCGCGGGCGATCGCGCTGGCCGCGGGGCCAGGTCCCGCAGGACATGTTCCTTCATTGAGACAGGACACGCCGCCGGAGCCGGCGGGGATCAACGTCGGCTCCGGGCGCGAGACGTCGATCCTCGAGCTGGCGGCCGCCGTGCAGCGGGTGTGCGGCGAGGACCAGCCGATCGCGTTCGCGGCGGCCCGCCCGGGGGAGATCGCGCGCTCGGCGGCGGTGACGGAGACGGCGGCGGAGCTGCTGGGGTTCCGCGCGGAGGTCGAGCTCGAGGAGGGGCTGCGGCGGACGGCGGCCTGGCTCGCGGGGCAGGGCTGAGGTCGGACGCGGGGACGCTGTCTTTCAGGACATGTCCAGAGGGAGATGTTCAAGAGGACATGCTCTTCGCGGCATGTCCTTTCGAGAATGCCCTGGAGGACAGGCGGATCACCAGTCCTCGTAGACGCTGGGCAGCAGCTGCTCGGGCAGCTCGTCGCGGTCCACGACGGCGGGCAGGAGGGCGAGGACGCGGTCGGCGGCGTCGTCGGACAGGTCGTCGGCGAGCGGGAGGGCGAGGCGCTGGAGCCGGCCGAGGACGGGGGCGCGGGCCTCGAGGACGGCGAGCAGGTCGTCTTCGTCGCGCAGGACGCCTTCGAGCGAGAGGACGGTCCACGAGGCGGGCAGGGGGCGATCGCACAGCGCGTCGATCAGGGCCACGAGGTCGTCGCTGCCGGACAGGTAGACGTGGCGCAGCGCCGGGGCGCGCAGGCCTCGCAGCGCCCGCACGACGGCGGCCGCGGGCGCGGGCTCGGCGTCGCGGCTGAGGCACAGCACCAGGCGATCGAGCGCGGGGAAGTCGCTGTCGCCGAGGCCGGCGAGCGTGGCCGGCGGCAGCGGGTCGCCGAGCAGGTGCAGGTGCTTCAGGCGCGGGTGGCCGCAGCGGCGCAGCTCGGGCGCGCCGGTGACGTAGGCGGACTCGAGGGCGGGCAGGCCGTGGAAGACGAGGTCGAGCCGGCCGGGGGTGTTGGCGTGCTGGCGGGTGATCGTCTGGAACGGGGTGTCGAAGATGAAGCTGCGGATCCGCGGCAGCGGCCGCCCGGCCAGCGCGGCCGACAGGGCGGGGCCGGGGATCGCGTGGTCGCACACGAATTGCAGGCTGGAGGCCTCGCGCGCGTCGGCGACGTCGGCCAGCAGCTCGCAGCGGACGCGGACGCCGTCGTCCTCGACGAACACGCACTTGAGGCGGCGGCGCTCGGGGTCCCACTCGAACAGGCCGTCGGCGATGTCGCGCTGGCTGTCTTCGAGGCTGATCGGGCGCGAGGTGAGGCCGTAGCCGTCGCGGCGCATCCGCTTCAGGACGTACTCGAGGTGCGCGCGGGCGTCGTCGGCGTCGTCGAAGGTCTGGGTGACGGCGTGCTCGCCCTCGCCGGTGACGAGGTCGCAGTCGTCATGGACGATCCGGATGGTGTCGCGCCCGCGGGTGAGGAGGTGTTCGGTGGCCACGCGGGCGCAGCCTAGCGCAGAAAGCCGCGGCCGCGCCTGCTTCCGGCGGACTCAGGCCCGGTCGCGCTGGCGCCGGTGCAGGCCGGCGCCGACGAGGCCGGCGACCAGCAGCATGAGGACGCCGGCGCCGAGGTGCGACGGCAAGGTGTGATCGAGGCCGGTGATGACGCAGTGCCAGGTGGTGGTCAGGACGCCGAGCAGGGCGATCGCCGCGGCCAGCCACAGCGCGCCCGCGGAGCGCCGGCGCTGGACGAACGCGCCGCTCAGGGCGCACACGGCCAGGACCAGGGCGCCTGCCCCGAGGGTCAGGGAGGCGCAGCCGACCTGGTAGATCGGATGGTCTTCCATACCTGTCGGATAGGACATGTCGAAAAGCGCAGGCCCGGCGGCGACCACGAAGGCGACCGCGGCGGCGAGCAGGCCGAGGACGACCCGCGCGGCCCGGCCGGGGAACCACAGGCCGAGCCCGAGCGCCGGCAGGGCGAACAGCGCGAGGCCCCACACCAGCGCCTGCAGGCCGAGCATCCACGCCGGCTGGGCCCAGAGGTCGTCGCGCGCGCCGGTGAGGACGAGGCCGACGATCGGGATCGCGGCGGTGAGCAGCCAGGCCGGCCGGAAGTGCTGCAGGCGCTCGCGCCGGCGCTCGGCGAGATCGCCGGCGATGAGCGCCCTGGCGTCGATCTCGGTCATGCGCGAGCCCCTCCCGCGGCGGCGTGGATAAAAGGAAGGGAGGCGCCGACGTCGGGCGCGGCGTGAGGCGGCGCGAAGCGGTCGAAGGCGTCCAGCTCGGTCATGCGCCGCCCCCTCGCGCGAGCAGCAGGAGCAGGGCGCGGAGCGTCGGCGTGAGCCAGCGGGCCAGAGCCTTGTAGGCGCGGTGGGCCCGGACGCGCACGGCGCCCTCGCGGATCCGCAGGCGAGCGGCGATCTCGGCCATGCTCAGGCCCTGGAACTTGTGGAGCTCGACGATCTCGCGCTGGCCGGCGGGCAGCTGGGCGAGGGCGTCGCGCACGCGAGAGGTGATCTCCTGCGCCTCGGCCTCGCCGATCTCCAGGTCCTCGGCGGTGGGCAGGTCGGAGGGGATCTCCGCCAGGCGGTCGCGCTCGCCGCCGTCGTCGCCGAGATCGCGCCGGCGGCGGTCGCGGACCCCCGCTCGCAGGTGGTCGACGGCGAGGTTGCGAGCGATCGTGAAGTACCAGGCCTGGACGGCGCCGTCAGGGCTGGCGCCCTGGACGTGGAAGCGGGCGCGGGCCAGGTGCGCCTTGAGCCAGGTCGCCTGGACCAGGTCTTCGGCGGCGGCGGTGTCGCGGACGAGGTGCACGAGGAAGGCGGTGAGGCGAGGGGCGAGGGCGGCGTGCAGCGCGGCGAAGGCCCGCGCGTCGCCGTCGAGGTAGCGGTCCATCAGCGCGTGGAGGCCCGCCGGTGCGCTGCGGCCCTCCTGGGTCGCGCGGCCGGTCACGCGGAGGTCTCGTCGGCCGACAACGTGACGACCTCGGCCGGAGTTACGCCGTGGAGCCGGCGGTGCGTGAGCGCGGGCAGGTCGCTGCGGACGCGTTGCAGCAGGTCGGCGCGCAGCCAGGTGAGGGCCATGCCCTCGCCGCGGGAGACCTGGGCGATCACGGCGCCCCAGGGGTCGACGGCGAGGCTGTGGCCGAAGCTGTGGCGGCCGTGGCCGTGCGGGCCGTACTGGGCCGGCGCGAGCACGTAGGCCTGGTTCTCGATCGCGCGGGCGCGCAGGAGCGGCTCCCAGTGGTCGATGCCGGTCAGCAGGGTGAAGGCCGAGGGGACGACGAGGATCTCCGCGCCGGCGGCGGAGAGCGCGCGATACAGCTCGGGGAAGCGGAGGTCGTAACAGATGCTGAGGCCGATCTTGCCGAACGGCGCCGCGAGCACGTGCGGAGTCTCGCCCGCGAGGATCACGTCGGACTCGGAGGCGCGCGAGCCGTCCGGCAAGGTGGCGTCGAAGCGGTGGATCTTGCGGTAGACCGCGACCACCCGGCCGCCGAACAGGGCGACCAGGGTGTTGTAGAACTTGCCCGGCTCGCCCGAGGGCGGCAGCTCGGGCAGGCCGCCGAGGATGATCACCGCCGCCGGGTGCTCGTGCGAGAGAGCGAGGAAGGGACGCAGCACCGGCGGCGGATCGCCGCGGAGATCGCCGCCTGGCCCCAGGGTGCCGAGATCGACCGCCCAGGGGCGGCGGTCCAGGCCGGGCGGGGCCACGGCCCAGAAGTTTTCGGGCAACACGACCAGCTCGGCGCCGTGCGCGAGCGCCTCGCGCGTGAGTTCGGCGGCGCGGGCGAGGCTCGGCACGGGGTCGGCCCCGCTGCCGAGCTGGATCAGGGCGGCGCAGAGGTCTCGCACGGGGCGATGGTAGCGAGAAACCGCCCGCCGCCAAGCCGGACTCCAGTCCCGCCCCAACATGGGGTCTCCAGACCTCACGGTCCGGGAAGGGGGTTGCTCGCCTTCAAGCGCCGTGCTACAGGCCCGGCCAGCAAATTGCCTTTCGGAAGCGAGCAGGCAACTGGCCCAGCTCGCTTTTTTGTTTGTCTCGAATCCCACGCGCATGGCCACAAGGCGCCCGACACACAACTCCCGCTCGAAGGTCCCACCGCAGCCCGCGGTGGTCGACGACGTCGCCGGCACCGAGTCCGAGCACGACGGCGCGGGCCACGACGTGCACGAGGGGGCGGTGCGCCTGCTCGAGGCGGCGGTCGAGCCGGTCGCGCGGGCGATGGGCTTCGAGGTGGTGCTGATCGAGTGGGCCGGCGGGCGCGGCGGCCGGGTGGCGCGGGTGTACCTCGACCATCCCAACGGGGTCTCGCTCGACGACTGCTCGCGCATGAGCGGGGTCCTGAGCAACGCGCTCGACGCCGCCGAGGCCGATCCGGAGACCCCGGAGCTGGCCGCGTTGCTGTCGCAGCCGTACACGCTCGAGGTGAGCTCGCCCGGCGTCGATCGCCCGCTGGTGCGCCTCAGTCACTTCGCCCGCTTCGTCGGCGGGCGCGCGGTGGTCCGCACGTTCCACCCGCTGCCGGGTCAGGGCAGCGCCGATCAGCGGACCTTTCACGGGCGGATCGTCGGCACCGAGGTCGACGCCGCCGATCCTGGCGACGATCGCCGCGGCACGGTGCTCTTGCGATCGCTCGACAGTGATACCATCTACAAGATCTCGCTCGCCGACATCCGGCGGGCCAACCTGGTGTACTCGCCCCCGGTTACGGGGGGGCACGGCTAGGACAGCAGAGGTCATCGGTCTATGGAAGAACAGCTCAACCTCAGTGCGGTGCTCGACCAGGTCTGCGACGAGAAGAAGATCTCGCGCGAGGTCCTGATCGAGACGGTCGAGCAGGCGGTCGCCACCGCCGCGAAGAAGGTCTTCGAAGACAAGGAGATCGAGGCCAGTTTCGACCCCGAGACCGGGCACGTGAACCTGTTCCAGGTGCTCTACGTCGTCGACAAGGTGACCGCGCCGCACCGCGAGATCAGCCTCGAGCAAGCGCACCGCGCCGGCCTCGAGGCCGAGATCGGCGACGAGCTCCTGTTCCAGATCTTCTATCTCGAGTCCGACAAGAAGCGCGCCGAGCAGCAGGCCAAGGACTACGCCGAGATCGAGGCGCTGCAGTTCGGCCAGCACGGCTTCGGCCGCATCGCCGCGCAGACCGCCAAGCAGGTGATCATCCAGCGCGTCCGCGAGGCCGAGCGCGACAACCTGTTCGACGCCTACAAGGACAAGAAGGCCGAGCTCATGACCGGCATCGTCCGCCGCTTCGAGCGCGGGTCGATCGTGGTCGAGGTCGACAACGGCAAGGCCGAGGCGATCCTGCCGGCGCGCGAGCAGGTGCCGCGCGAGTCGCTGCGCCCCGGCGACCGCGTGGTCGCGTTCGTCAAGGACGTCGACAAGTCGGCCCGCGGCCCGCAGATCATCCTGTCGCGGACCCACCGCGGCCTGGTCGAGAAGCTGTTCGAGCACGAGGTGCCCGAGATCTACGAGGGCATCGTCCGCATCGAGGCGTGCGCCCGCGAGCCGGGGGCCCGCAGCAAGATCGCCGTGTCGTCGCGCGACCGCGACGTCGACCCGGTCGGCGCCTGCGTCGGCATCCGCGGCAGCCGGGTCCAGGCCGTCGTGCAGGAGCTGCGCGGCGAGAAGATCGACATCGTCCCCTACAACGACGACCCGGCCCGCTTCGTGTGTAACGCGATCCAGCCGGCCACCGTGTCCCGCGTGCTGATCGACGCCGAGCGCCACACGATGGAGCTGGTGGTCCCGGACGACAAGCTGTCGCTGGCGATCGGCAAGAAGGGCCAGAACGTGCGCCTGGCCTCGCGCCTGACCGGCTGGCGCATCGACATCTACTCCGAGTCGAAGCTCAAGCAGATGGAGCGGCGCTCGCTGGCCGAGATGGCGGCGATCCCGGGCGTCGGCGAGACCGTGGCCCAGGCGATGTTCCAGATGGGCTGGCGCAACCTCCGCGACGTGGCGATCGCCGACGCCGAGGAGCTGGCTCAGGTGCCCGGCGTCGGCTCGGTCGAGCGCGCCGAGCAGATCATCGAGGTCGCGGACGACGCCGCCTCGGGCAAGCTCGAGCTCAATGTCAAGTACCCAGAGCCCCCGCCGGAAGAGACCGGCGAGGATCACTACAGTGACGACGGCGACGGAGGTGGCGAGTAACATGCACGCGCCGATGCGCACTTGCGTGGGCTGCCGCGCCGTCCGCCCCCAGGCGGAGCTCCTGCGTTCGAAGCTTTTTCACGTCGGTACCGACGAGTCGGCCGACAAGGAGCAGGTCCTGCCGGACCAGTCTGTTCGGACATGTGCAAAGCGCCATGGTCTTCGGGCCAGTTCCGGGCGCTCGGCTTACGTGTGCCCGGCGCGCGCCTGCATGGAGCGCGCAGCCCGCCGCGGCGGCTTCGCCCGCGCGTTCGCCCGCAAGACGCCCCCAGTGGACCCCGCCGCGCTGTGGAGCGCGCACGGCGAGGTGCTCGCGGGCATGATCGATCTCCTGAATCGCAGCGGCGGCACCGCCGCTGCGCCGCGCGTCCAACGTCTCGCTGCCCTGGCGACCGCCATGCGCGCCGCGGTGGGGAGGGTTTCCTGAGTTATGGCCAAGATTCGCGTCTACGAGCTCGCCAAAGAGCTGGGCAAGGACAACAAGGTGATGGAGAACCTGATCCGCGGCCTCGGGGTCGAGATCAAGGGCGTCATGAGCACGCTCGACGACGATCAGGCCGAGCTCGTCCGTCGCCACATTCAAGGCGGCGGTCGCCGCGAGCCCGAGCGCACCGACACGGCGCGCGCCGGCGGTCCGGCGGTCATTCGTCGTCCCGGCCGCGGCCCGCGTCCGACCGACGAGGTCGAGGAGGAGTCGGAGGTCGCCCGTCCGGCGCCGCCGCTCGTGCGCCCGTCGCCGGTACAGCAGCCCCCGCAGCCGCAGCAGCCCGCGCCGGTGATCCGGCGTCCGGTGCCGCCGCCCGCCGCGGCCCAGCCGGTCGTGCGCCCCAGCGCCCCGGTGCGGCCGAGCGAGCCGACGCGGCCGCCCGAGACGCCGTGGGCCACCCCCGCGGTGACGCAGCCGCGGGAGCCGCAGCGTGAGGTGAGGAGCGTGGCCGAGTCGGTCGAGGTGCGTGAGCGGGTGAGCGAGCCGGTCGAGACGCGTCCGAGCCAGCCGGTGCAGGCGCCGGCGCAAGCCGAGCCGGCGCCGCCGGCCGAGGCGCGGCCCGTGGCGACGACGCCGAGCGAGCCGGTGCAGGTGCCAGCCGAGCCGGTCCGTCCGGAGCCGGTGCAAGCGCCGGCCGAGCCGGTCGTGGCCGCACCCCCGGTGGCTGCGCCCGAGCCCGTCGCGCCGCCGGCCCCCGTGGTCCAGGCGCCGGTCCAGCCGGCCCCGCCGCAGCGGCCCGTGGTGCAGCAGCCGCAGGCGCCGGTGCAGCGTCCGGTGCAGGGCTCGCGACCGGTGGAGTCGCGTCCGGAGGTCCGCCGTCCGGAGCCCTCGCGGCCGCAGCCGCAGCAGGCCGCTCCGCGGGCGCCCGCGCCCGAGGTGGGCACGCGGATCCAACTCCCGCCGGGCACCAAGCGCCTTCCGGGCGGCGTCGCGTCGCGCATGGAAGACCACCCGCGTGAAGCGCGTGTGGAGCCGCACCGCCGCTCGCCGGACGGTCCTCGCGGCACGCCGCCGCAGGGCCAGGTCGGTCCCGTCGGCACGCCGCTCCGTCCGGGCGTCCAGACCCGTCCGGGCCCCGGCAAGCCGGGTGCGCCGACCCAGACCGGCACGCGTCCGCTGGGCAGCGGGCCGCAGTTGGGCCAGACCGGTCCTCGAGGACAGGTCGTGCAGCCGGCGCCGGTGGCGGCCCGTCCGGGCGAGCGCCCGGTCGGCGGCCCCTCGGGTCGTCCGGTCACGCCGGCGGCCCCGCAGGCGCAGCAGCAGCAACCGGCGCCGCAGCAGGCGCAGCCGGCCTCGCAGGTCGTGGTCGACGATCCCGCCAGTCGTCGCGTCGTGCGCGACGAGTCCGGCGTGATCGTCGGCGCCGCCCCGCAACGGGCCGAGCCGCGCATCGTCGGGTTCGTCCAGCTGGCGAACCGCCCGCGGCCGCAGCAGGTGATCATCACCGACGCCAGCGACAGCCAGCAGCGCGGCCGCGCGACCATCCGCAAGGAGCGCGAGGAGCGGGCGCAGCAGCAGGGCCGTAAGCGCAAGACGATGGTCCGCAACGTCCGCGGCCGCCCCGGTGCGCCCGGAGCCCGACCCTCCACACAGGAGATGTCGGAGTCGAAGAAGCGCATCCGCGTCGACGAGGCGATCCCGGTCGCCGACCTCGCGCACCAGATGGGCAAGAAGGCGACGATGCTGCTCAAGACGCTGTGGGGCATGGGCCTCCGCGGCGTCACGATCAACAGCTCGATCGACGCCGAGACGGCCGAGCTGGTCGCGGCCGAGTACGGCTACACCGTCGAGAACGTGGCCTTCCAGGAGGACCAGTACTTCGAGGAGTCCGAGGAGGGGGCCGGCGAGACGCGCGCGCCCGTGGTCACCATCATGGGCCACGTCGACCACGGCAAGACCTCGCTGCTCGACCGGATCCGCAAGGCCACGGTCGCGGAGGGCGAGGCCGGCGGCATCACCCAGCACATCGGCGCCTACAAGGTCAGCACGGCCAAGGGCGACGTGGTGTTCCTCGACACGCCCGGTCACGAGGCGTTCTCGGCGATGCGCGCCCGCGGGGCCCAGGTCACCGACGTCGTCGTGCTGGTGGTCGCCGCCGACGACGGCATCATGCCGACCACGGTCGAGGCCATCAAGCACGCGCGGGAGGCCAACGTCCCGCTCGTGGTGGCGCTCAACAAGATCGACAAGCCCGACGCCAACCCCGGCCGCGTCAAGCAGATGCTGATGGAGCACAGCCTGGTCGGCGAGGAGTACGGCGGCGACACCATCATCTGCGAGGTGTCGGCGAAGACCGGCAAGGGCATCGAGCACCTGCTCGAGATGCTGGCCATCCAGTCGGAGATCCTCGATCTCCGGGCCACCACGGAGGGCCGGGCGATCGGCGTCGTGCTCGAGGCGCGCGTCGACAAGGGCCGCGGTCCGATCGCCACCGTCCTCGTCGAGGCCGGCACGCTGCGCAAGGGCGACATCGTGGTCGCCAACGAGTTCAGCGGCAAGGTCCGCGGCATGCTCGACGACCGCGGCCGCGCGCTCGAGGAGGTCGGTCCGTCGACCCCGGTCGAGGTCCTCGGTCTCGACGGCGTGCCGTCGGCCGGCGACCGCTTCAACGTGGTCGAGAGCGAGAAGGCCGCGCGCCAGCTCGTGACGCACCGCCGCGAGGTCCGCCGCCGCAAGGAGAGCGCGCGCTCGGGGCCCAGCATCGCCGACTTCATCCAGCGCAAGAAGACGCCGACCCTCAAGATCGTCCTGCGGGCCGACGTGCAGGGCTCGGCCGAGGCGCTCAAGCAGGCGCTGCTCGAGCTGTCGACCGACAAGGTCAAGGTCGAGGTCATCTCGTCCGGCGTCGGTGCGATCACCCAGACCGACGTGAAGACCGCCTCGGCGGGCGAGGCCGTGATCATCGGCTTCAACACCAAGCCGGTCGGCAAGGCCGGTCAGATCGCCGACGCCGAGAAGGTGCCGGTCCACACCTTCAACGTCATCTACAACGCGCTCGACAAGACGCGCGAGTTGATGGTCGGCCTGCTCGAGCCCGAGTACCGCGAGCGCGATCAGGGCGAGGCCGAGGTGCGGGCGCTGTTCCCGATCCCGAAGGTCGGTGTGGTCGCGGGTTGCCGCGTCATGCGGGGCCTCATCCAGCGCACGAGCCACGTCCGCGTGGTCCGTGGCGGCACGGTCATCCACAAGGGCAGGATCTCGAGCCTTCGCGTCGTCAAGGAGGACGTGAAGGAGGTCCGCGAGGGCTTCGAGTGCGGCATCGTGATCGACTCGTTCCCCGAGGTGGAGCCGGGCGACATCCTGCAGGCGTTCGAGATCGAGACGATCGCCCCGACGCTGTGAGGCGGCGGGTCGGCGACGGGAGCGCGTATGGCGAGTAACCGGATGCAACGGGTCGAGGAGACCCTGCGCCGCGGGATCGCCGACGCGCTCCTGTTCGGCTCGATCAACGACCCGCGGCTGCAGGGCGTAAACTTCAGCGTCACCGGCGTCAAGGTCGACACCGAGCTGACGCTGGCCCGCGTGTTCGTCGACCTGCTGTCGCCGGACCGCGACCGCGCCGCGGTGCTCGCCGGGCTGCGCTCGGCCGCGGGGGCAGTGCGGCGCGAGCTGCAGGGGCGGGTGCACCTGCGCCGGATCCCGGAGCTGCGCTTCGAGTTCGACGAGAGCATCCAGCGCGGCCTGCGGATCGAGACGATCCTGTCCGAGATCGCGCCGCCGCCGGCGGCCAAGGCCGGCGACGAGGGCGAGGGCGACGGTGGCCAGGGTGACGACGCAGGCTGAGCGCTGCGGCGTCCTGCTGGTCGACAAGCCGGAGGGGCCGACCTCGCACGACGTGGTCGGCTTCGTCCGCTGGGTCCTGAACGAGAAGCAGGTCGGCCACTGCGGCACCCTCGACCCGCTCGCCTCGGGCCTGCTCGTCGTGTGTGTCGGCGGGGCGACGCGGCTCGTGCCGTACCTGAGCGCCGTCGACAAGGTCTACCGCGCGCGCTTCGGCCTCGGGCGGGCGACGACCACGGCCGATCGCGAGGGCGAGACGATCGCCGAGATCGCGGTCGCGCCGGCGCAGGCGGCCGCGGCCGCGGATGTCCTGAAGGACATGTGCGGCGCGCTCGAGCTGCCGCCGCCCGTGTACTCGGCGGTCAAGCTCGAGGGTCGTCCGGCCCACGCACGCGCCCGTCGCGGCGAGGTCCTGGCGCTGCCGCCGCGGCCGATGGAGCTGCGGTCCGCGACCGAGATCGAGGTCGGCGAGGACGCGATCGACGCCACGTGTGCCGTGAGCAAGGGCACCTATGTTCGCAGCCTCGCCGAGGAGCTCGGTCGGCGCCTCGGGTTGCCGGCGCATCTGGCGGCGTTGCGGCGCACCGCCTGCGGGAGCCTCGCGCTCGTCGACCCTCGCACCGTGCCCGTGGGCGTGTCCGCGCGCTTGCCGGATCTGGCCGGAGCGCCGCCCAAGTACCGCCTGGGCCTCGCGGGCGGCGAAAGTCGCGACGCCATGCGGGCGCGGCTCGAGGCGGCCTTGCTGGCGCCCGCGGAGGTGTTGCCGTTTCCGGTCCGCCGCCTCGACGAGGGCGAGGCCGAGGCGTTCCGGGGCCTCCTGCACGGTCGAGGCGTCGACGCCGCTGCGCTGCCGGAGGTCGCGCCGACCCTGGCCGAGGGTCGAGATCCGGCGGCGAGGCAAGCGCTGTGGTTCCGCGACGCGCTGGTCGTGGTTCGTCTCGACGGGCCGCTGTGGCGCCCGGAGAAAGTGATCCATGCCGCGGTCGCCGCCTCCGTCACCCCGTCGTGACCGCCATGCAGAAAAGCGTCGACGCGTGCGTGAGCGGCCTTGACACGCCGGGGTTTTGCCTGGATTTTCCGCCTACACAAAAAGCACAACACCTTCTGCGGGGGCACGGGCCGCCCGCACCGAGAATGCGAAAATGTCTCTCTCTCCTGACCGCACGGCCGAGATCGTCAGCAAGTTCCAGACCCACCCGAACGACACCGCGTCCCCGGAGGTGCAGATCGCCCTCCTCACGTCGCGGATCAACTACCTCACCGAGCACTTCCGCGGCCACGCCAAGGACTTCCACTCGCGCCGGGGTCTGCTGAAGCTCGTCGGTCAACGTCGTCGCCTGCTCGACTATCTGCGCAACCGCAGCGTCGACCGCTATCGGACCCTGATCGGGGCGCTCAACATCCGCAAGTAGGCCGAGAGCAGGAAGGGGGGCACGTCCCCCTTTTCGCTTTTGTGCCGCTGGCGCCCGCGCAGGTCAGCCGCGCTGATCGGCCGTGGGAACGCGCCGGAACGCCGGCGCGGGCGCGACACGTCCGACGCCCCGACGGGCGGGGCAAAGATTTCGAGTCCACGGCGGAAAGTTTCCCCCAATGAACGTCATTACCGAGACCTGCGCCGTCGGCGAGGTCCAGATCAGCATCGAGACCGGCAAGCTCGCCAAGCAGTCCAGCGCGGTTGTCGTGCGCTGCGGCGAGACAGCCGTGCTCGTCACGGCGGTCAGCAGCAAGGAGCCGAAGGATCTTCCGTTCCTCCCGCTCACCTGCGAGTACCGCGAGTACCCCGCCGCCGCCGGCAAGATCCCCGGCGGTTATTTCAAGCGTGAAGGTCGCCCCACCGAGTGGGAGACGCTGACCTGTCGCTTCATCGACCGGCCGATCCGGCCGCTCTTCCCCAAGAGCTATCGCAGCGACACGCAGATCATCGCCACCGTGCTCTCGCACGACAAGGTGCACGAGCCCGACATCCTCGCGATCACCGGCGCCTCGGCGGCGCTGCACATCAGCGACGCGCCGTGGGCCGGCCCGATCGCCGGCGTCCGCGTCGCTCGCGTGCAGGGCAAGTTCGTCGCGTTCCCCTCGTGGGACCAGATGAAGGTCGCCGACATCCTGCTGGTCGTGGCGGCCAGCCGCGACGCGATCGTGATGGTCGAGGGCGGCGGCGATCAGGTCGCCGAGAAGGACATGATCGACGCCCTCATGTTCGCGCACGAGTCGGCGCAGCCGCTGCTCGAGGCGCAGGAGCGCCTGCGCGAGCACGCCGGCAAGCCCAAGCGCGTGCACGTCGAGCCGGCCGTCGACGAGGCGTTCCGCGCCGAGGTCATGGCCGCGGCCGACGCCGACGTGCGGGCCGCGTTCTCGATCACCGGCAAGCACGAGCGCCGCGACGCGCTCGCGGCCGCCAACAAGAAGGTGATCGAGCGCTTCGCCGCCAGCCACCCCGAGCGCACCTCCGAGGTGCTCGCGGCGCTCGGCAAGCTCGAGAAGAAGGTCGTGCGCAGCCGCGTGATCAAGGAGGGCCGCCGGCTCGACGGCCGCGGCACCCGCGACGTGCGCCCGATCTACATCGAGGCCCACCCGTTCCCGCGGCCGCACGGCTCGGCGCTGTTCCAGCGCGGCGAGACGCAGGCGCTGGCGACCGTCACTCTCGGCACCGAGAGCGACGCGCAGCGGCTCGACACGATCCGCGGCGACGTCACGCGCAGCTTCATGCTGCACTACAACTTCCTCCCGTTCTGCACCGGCGAGGCCAAGCCGATCCGCGGCCAGTCGCGGCGCGAGGTCGGCCACGGCGCGCTGGCCGAGCGGGCGCTGAAGTACGTCCTGCCGGCGCACGAGAAGTTCCCGTACACCATCCGGATCGTCAGCGAGACGCTCGAGTCGAACGGCTCGTCGTCGATGGCGGCGGTGTGTGGCGGCTGCCTGGCGATGATGGACGCCGGCGTGCCGATCAAGGCGCCGGTCGCCGGCGTCGCCATGGGCCTGATGCAGGAGGGCGGCGAGATCGCCATCCTCTCCGACATCCTCGGCGACGAGGATCACCTCGGCGACATGGACTTCAAGGTGACCGGCACCAAGACCGGCATCACCGCGCTGCAGATGGACATCAAGATCGAGGGCCTGACCCGCCAGATCCTCGAGGCCGCGCTCGACCAGGCGCGCGAGTCCCGGCTGCACATCCTCGGCAAGATGCTCGAGGTGCTCGCCGAGCCGCGGGCCGACATCAGCAAGCACGCGCCGCGCATCGTCACGATGCAGGTCAAGGTCGACAAGATCCGCGAGGTCATCGGCCCCGGCGGCAAGACGATCCGCGCGATCATCGAGCAGACCGGCTGCGTCATCAACATCGAGGACTCGGGCCGGGTGGCGATCGCCAGCAACGACATCGCCCAGATCGAGCGGGCCAAGCGGCTCATCGAGGGTCTGATCGCCGAGCCCGAGGTGGGCGCGACCTACCACGGGGTGGTCAAGCGGATCGTCGACTTCGGCGCCTTCGTCGAGATCCTCCCGGGCACCGACGGGCTCGTCCACATCTCGGAGCTCGAGGACAAGCGCGTCGACCGCGTGACCGACGTGGTCCAGGAGGGCGACGAGGTCGTGGTGAAGGTCATCAATGTCGATCCCACCGGCAAGATCCGCCTCAGCCGCCGCGCCGCCTTCGGGGTCGACCCCTCCGAGGTCCAGAACCTGCGAGGGTGAGCGAATGTCGCACGTCGCGCCGACGCTGCTGGTCCGCAAGGTCCATCCTGACGCCCAGCTGCCGCGGCGAATGAGCGCGGACGCGGCCGGAATGGACCTGGCGGCCTGTCTGCCCACGGGCCCAATCGAGCTGGCGCCGGGGGAACGCCGTTTAATTCCCACGGGCGTCGCCGTCGCTATCCCGGCCGGCCACGAGGGTCAGGTGCGTCCGCGATCGGGGTTGGCGTTGCAGCACGGGCTCTCGATCGTGAACGCACCAGGTACAATCGACGCCGACTACCGTGGGGAGCTCAAGGTCATCCTGGTCAATCTCGGGGCCGCGCCGTTCGTCGTCGCGCACGGCGAGCGGATCGCTCAGCTCGTGGTCGCCCCTGTCGTCTTTCCCGCGGTCGTCGAGGTCTCCGACCTGCCGACGGCCGAGCGGGGTGAAGGTGGCTTCGGCAGCACCGGCGTCTAGCCGCGGGAGCGTCTCATGGAGTTGAGCCCGGGCACTTCGAACTCGGACGAGGCCCACACCATGTTGTGCGGGCGCTTCGAGCTGATGCGCGAGGAGCCCGCCAACACCGGCGTGCAGCTCTTCGGCCCCACGCTCGCGGTCCTCGACACCCAGAGCGGCGAGCCGGCTCGCGCCTGTGTCCTCGACGCCGCGCTGTTGCCCACGCCCGAGGCGCGCGCCGCCTTCGTGCGCGAGCTCGGCGAGCTCGGCGAGCTGCAGGACTCCTCGCTCGTGCCCCAGGTGTTCGTCGGTCAAGACGGCGAGCGCGTGGTCGTCTGTTACGACCCGCTGCAGGGGGCGTTCGCGCTGCGCGACATGGACGACGGCCCGCGCTCGTCGGACCTCGCCAACGAGCTGCAACGGCTCGCGCGTCAGCTCGCGCGGGCCCTCGCGACCTTGCACGCCCGCGGCCGCGTCCACGGCATGCTCGCGGGCGAGGCGGTGTTCGTCGGCCCGCGCGGCCCGGCGGCGTTCCAGCACGGGTTCGCTCCGCTGTGCGCCCGCGCCGAGCTCGAGCGGCGGTGGAGCACCGTCGACCGGTCGTTGCTCGCGCCCGAGGTGCTGGCCGGCGGCGACTTCACGCCGCTGTCCGACACCTACGCGTGGGGCGTCGCGCTCATGGAGTTCGCCACCGGCCTGCGCGGCGCCGCGGCTCTCCGCGCCGCCGAGCCGCCGGGGTTGCAGGCCGGACTGTGGGCGCTGATCGGCGCCAGCCTGTCCGCCGATCCGTCGGCACGTCCGCAGGACGGCGCCGAGCTGGTGCGTCGACTCGAGTCGCTCGCGCTCGCCGGCACCGCCGAGGCCGCGCCCGAGCCGATCATCGATCTCACCCCGCCGACGCCGCCGCCTCCGCCGCCGCGGCCCAACACCAAGCCGCCGGTGTCGCACTCGGCGCCGCTGCCGTCGGCGCCGCCGCCGGTCGCGGTACCGCCTGTCCTCGAGACCCTGTCCGTTCCAACAGGTCCTTCGGCACCTGGCGTTTCGGTCAGAGAGCCGCCGAAGGTCACCGCCTCGGCGCCGGTCGAGCAGCCGGTCATGGGCCTCGAGGACTTGCTGTTCGGCGAGGGCTCGATCCGGCCCAACAGCGTGGCGGCGCTGCGCTCGAGCTCGATCCCGTCCGGCACGTTCGCGGCCGTCAGCGCCGGCGGCTTCGCCAACCCGCAGGACCCGTCGGGGCGCTCCAACAGCGGGCTGCGCCGCGTGCACGTCCTCACCGAGGACAGCATCGTCCGTCGCGGCTCGCCGTCGCGGCCCGACATCATCGTCGAGCCCAGCGTCAGCGAGAGCGTCCCGGCGGCGAGCCGCTCCGACGTGCGCGAGCGTGAAGAGAAGAAGGTGGAGGCGCCGGCAGCTGCGGCGCCCGAGCCCCCGGTCGCGCCGCTCGTGTCGCCGCCGTCGCCGGCCGCCGAGTCGGGTCCGCCGGTGCCCAAGCCGCCGGAGCTTCCCGCGCCGAAGCGGACCGACAGCGGCTTCTGGCTGGTGATCGCCGCGCTGCTGCTCGCCGTGGTCCTGGCGTGGGCGTTCACCTGAGCGCGCCCCCCGCGCGGCGTGGTCCGGGTATGGTCCGCGCCGCATGGCGGTCACCGACTCCACGTCCCCCGAGATGCGGCGCGCGCTGGCGCCGGGCGGCACCCTCGACGCGCTGCCGGACGAGTTCGACGTCCTCGGCGCGCGCTACAGCGGCAAGGTCCGCGAGAACTTCACGCGCGGCGGCGAGCGCCTGATCCTCGTCACCGACCGCGTCAGCGCCTTCGACGTCGTGCTCGGCACCATCCCGTTCAAGGGCCAGGTGCTCAACGGCCTCGCGCGCTTCTGGTTCGACGCCACCGCCGCGATCTTCCCCAATCACATGCTCGGCGTACCTGACCCTCAGGCCATGCGGGCGGTCGAGTGCACGCCGATCCCGGTCGAGTTCGTGGTCCGCGGTTACCTCACCGGCGTCAGCGACACCAGCATCGCCCGCGCCTACGAGCGCGGCGAGCGGACCTTCTGCGGCCACGCCTTGCCCGACGGCCTGCGCCGCCACGACAAGCTGCCGGAGAGCCTGCTGACGCCCTCGACCAAGGCGCCCAAGGGTCAGCACGACATCAGCGTCAGCCGCGACTGGCTGGTCGAGCGCGGCCTCATCGACCGCGAGCGCTACGACGTGCTCGAGCGCCGCTGCCTGGCGCTGTTCGCCGCCGGGCAGAAGATCGCCGCCGAGCGCGGGCTCATCCTCGTCGACACCAAGTACGAGCTCGGCGTCCGACCCGACGGCGAGATCGTGCTCATCGACGAGATCCACACCCCCGACAGCTCGCGCTACTGGTACGCCGACAGCTACCCGCAGGCGATGGCCCGCGGCGAGGATCCGCGCAGCCTCGACAAGGAGTACCTGCGGCGCTGGCTGGTCTCGCAGGGCTTCCGCGGCGAGGGCCCGCCGCCGGTGTTGCCCGACGAGATCCGCGCGGAGGCGGCGCGGCGCTACATCGAGGTCCACGAGCTCATCACCGGGCGGACCTTCGAGCCGGACGTCGAACCGCCGGTCGCGCGCCTGCGGCGGAACCTCGGCCTGTCGTCGCGCTGAAGCGGCGAGCCTTGCAAACCGGAGGCGGGCGGTTCACGCTGGCGGCGATGACGTCGCTCGTCGCTTCCTGCCTCGCGTTCACCTTCGGCCTGATCGTCTGCTCGGCGCTCCTGCCGGGGATGATGGTGCGTGACCTGTGGAGCGCCTTCAAAGCCGCCGTGATCTGCGGGCTCCTCAGCGCCGTGCTCGGCAAGGTGCTGTTCTTCCTGCTGTCGCTGGTGTTCTTCTTCCCGATCCTGATAAGCGGCCCGCTGGGCGCCTTTTTGGTCCAGGCCTTCGTCAACACGATCTTGCTCGTCATCACCGAGAACCTGGTCGACGGCGTCCGCTTCGTCGGCTGGCGCACGGCGCTGTGGGCGGCGATCGGCCTGACGTTGCTGCAGATGTTGGTCACGCGCGCGGTCGCCGGTTAGCGAGCAGCTGTCCGCGCGTCGGCTCACGGCTTCGGCGGCGCCGGCGCCCGGCCTCGCTGGTTGCGTGCTGCTACGCTTCGCGCGCCATGTGCGGCGTGTTCGGCATCTTCAATCACTCCGAGGCTGCGAACCTCACCTATCTGGGCCTGCACGCGCTGCAACACCGCGGGCAGGAGTCGGCGGGCATCGTCACCAGCCAGGAGGGCACGCTGCACGCGGTGCGCAAGATGGGGCACGTCGCCGACGTGTTCGTCAACGGCGCCTTCGCCCAGCTGCCCGGGCGCATCGCCGTCGGGCACGTCCGCTACACCACCTCGGGCGGCTCGCTGCCGAAGAACATCCAGCCGCTCACCGCCGAGTACCGCCACGGTTCGGTCGCCTTGGCCCACAACGGCAACCTCGTCAACGCCGAGCAGCTGCGCGAGGAGCTCGAGCAGGACGGCGCCATCTTCTCGAGCCAGAGCGACACCGAGGTCATCTTGCAGCTGCTCGCGCGCAGCCGCGAGGCGACCTTCGTCGAGCGCCTGTGCGACGCGCTCGGCCGGGTCCAGGGCGCCTACAGCCTCGTGCTCGTCACCGAGGACAAGCTGCTGGCCGTCCGCGACCCGCACGGCTTCCGCCCGCTGGTGCTCGGCCGCCTGCGCAACCACCCCGAGTGCTACGTCGTCGCGTCCGAGACCTGCGCTTTCGATCTGATCGAGGCCGACAAGGTCCGCGACATCGCCCCCGGCGAGATCCTCGTCATCGATCACAGCGGCCTGCGCAGCGTCCAGCTGCGCCGCGACAACCGCCGCTTCTGCGTGTTCGAGCACGTCTATTTCGCCCGCCCCGACAGCGTGCTCGACGACCTCGCGGTCTACGAGGCGCGCATCGCCATGGGCGAGCATCTGGCGCGCGAGGCCCCGGTCGAGGCCGACGTGGTCGTGCCCGTGCCCGACAGCGGCGTGGTCGCGGCGCTCGGGTTCGCCAAGGCCAGCAAGATCCCGTTCGAGATGGGGCTCATCCGCAACCACTACGTCGGCCGCACCTTCATCGAGCCCAAGGACTCGATCCGCCACTTCGGCGTCAAGCTCAAGCTGAACCCCGTGCCGCAGGTCTTGCGCGGCAAGCGGGTGGTGGTGGTCGACGACTCGCTGGTGCGCGGCACCACCTCGCGCAAGATCGTGAAGATGATCCGGGCCGCCGGCGCGAGCGAGGTGCACCTGCGGATCTCGTCGCCGCCGGTCATCAGCCCTTGCTACTACGGGATCGACACCCCGACGCGCTCCGAGCTGATCGCCGCGAGCCACACGCCCGACGAGATCGCCCGCTACCTCACGGCCGACTCGCTGGCGTACCTCACGGCCGAGGGCCTGATGAAGGCGGTGCGCGGCGATTCTGGTACAACTTACTGCGACGCGTGCTTCACCGGCCGCTACCCCCTCCGTTTCATCCCTCCGCCCGGGCGCCGTCAGCTCCGCCTGATCGAAGCCTGAGCACTGGTGCCGCATCATGAACGACGCAACGAGCATCCTCCCCGAGCACAACAAGGTCACCGAGCAGCTCGCCCGCCTGGCGCACCGCCTGAACGAGCTGCGGAGGCATCTTTGACTACGACGGCAAGCGTGAGAAGTTGGAGGAGCTCGACGCGCAGACCGCCGACCCGGCGTTCTGGGCCAACGCCGATCGCGCGCAGGACGTGCTGCGCGAGCAGTCGACGCTGAAGAAGGTCGTCGCCGACCTCGACGAGGCCAAGACCCGCTACGACGACGCGCAGACGCTGTACGAGCTCGGGCGCGAGGAGGGCGACGACGCCACCATCCGCGACGCCTGGTCGGCGCTCGAGTCGCTCGACGCGCGCGTCGGCAAGATGGAGTTCCGCCGCATGCTGTCGGGGCAGCACGACGAGAAGGGCGTGCTGCTCAGCATCAACGCCGGCGCCGGCGGGGTCGACAGCCAGGACTGGGCGCAGATGCTGATGCGCATGTACATGCGCTGGGCCGAGCGCCACGGCTTCAAGGTCGAGGTGCTCGACGTCCAGGACGCCGAGCAGGCCGGCATCCGCAGCGCCGAACTGGCCATCACCGGCGAGTTCGCCTACGGCTACCTGCGCTCGGAGATCGGCGTGCACCGGCTGGTCCGGATCTCGCCGTTCGACGCCAACGCGCGCCGTCAGACCAGCTTCGCCAGCGTCATGGCGCTGCCCGACCTCGGCGACGAGGACTTCGACATCGAGATCAACGAGGCCGACCTCGAGGTCGACACGTTCCGCTCGAGCGGCGCCGGCGGTCAGCACGTCAACAAGACCGACTCGGCGGTGCGCCTGCGCCACTTGCCGAGCGGCATCGTCGTCGCCTGCCAGGTCGAGCGCTCGCAGCACAAGAACAAGGCCACGGCGATGCGCATGCTGAAGGCCAAGCTGTGGGACCTCGAGCAGCAGCGCCGCGAGGCCGAGCGCGAGAGCCTGCAGGGCGAGCGCAAGAAGATCGAGTGGGGCAGCCAGATCCGCTCGTACGTGCTGCAGCCGTACCAGCAGGTCAACGACCACCGCACCGAGCTCAAGAGCTCGGCCGTGCACTCCGTCCTCGACGGCGACCTCGACGAGTTCATCGAGGCTTACCTCCTGCAACAGTCGCAGTCGTCCACGGAAGCGCCGTCGTGAGTCGCAACGCCGCCCGCCCCGCCGCGCCGCCGAGAGCGGAGGCTCCCCCGAGCCTCCACTGGCAGATCGCGTGGCGGCACCTGCGGGCCGGCGATCGCCCGCCGAGCTGGGCCTGGCCGGCCGTCGGCCTCGCCGTCTATCTCCTGATCGTCGGCGGCGGCTTCGTGCTGTACGCCCTCTACGGCTTCGCCCCGGTCGACCCCGGCCTGCCCGAGCGCGTCGCGCTCGACTCGAGCCTCGTCGGCCTCGGCTTCGACCCGACGCTGCACCTGCCGCCGCCGGCGCAGGCGTACTTCGGGGTCCTCGGCGCGATCACCCTGCTGCTCGGCGCGGGCCTCTTGCTCGGCGCCGTGCTGTCGCTGGTGTTCACGCTGCTGGCCACCGTCATCACCGTCAGCGTCATGCTCGGCTGCATGGCGCTGGTCGTCGTGCTCAGCCTGATGACCGGCCTCGAGCTCGAGCTGCGCGACAAGATCCTCGGCCAGCGCGCGCACATCCGCGTCAGCGCGGCCGACGGGCGCCCGTTCGCCGACTACCGCGACCTCGCCCACGCGATCGCCGACAAGCCCGGGATCCTCGGCGCCAGCCCCTACCTGCAGGGCGAGGTGATGGTCCGCAGCGGCTTCCAGCGCCAGGGCGGGATCCTCCTCGGCATCGACCCCGAGCTGCACCGCGGCGTGTCGAACCTGCCCGAGATCATGCGCGAGGGCGACTACGAGTTCCTCTCGCACCCCGAGCGGATCCCCGAGTCGGAGTTCGGCTTCGACATCACGCCGGTCGAGCCGCCGAAGAGCGACGAGCCGGACGCGGCCCCCGACGACAAGGGCGGCGGCGCCACGGGCCTGCCTTTTCCGACAGGTTCTGAAGACCATGTCCCCGAGGACACCCCGAGCCAGGCCGTCGACGACGACCCGGACGGCGGCTGGGAGGATCCCGAGGTCGAGATCCCCGCGCTGCGCAAGAAGGGCGTGATCCCTGCCGCCAAGCCGGCGGCCGAGGACAAGCCGATCACCGTCCCGACCTCGCCGGCCGCGGCGATCCCGACGATCCCGCGCAGCCCGTTCGGCGTCGCCGCCGGCGGTGACGAGGACGAGGGCTGGGAGGACCCGGAGGTCGAGATCGGCAAGCTGCGCGCGTCCGGCAAGCTGCCGCCGGCGGCGACGTCGAGCGAGGAGACGCCGCCGCCGCCGCCCGAGCCCGCGGTCGACGTCGACGCCGAGGAGCCGGGCTCGAGCGGCGCGCTGGTCGACGGCCTCTTGATCGGCAGCGAGAAGGCCAAGGAGCTGGCGGCCCGCACCGGCGACCAGGTCCAGCTGATCACCCCGATCGGGCGCATGACCCCCGCCGGCCGGATCCCCGGCGTCATGGCCGTGCGCGTCGCCGGGGTGTTCGACGCCGACCACTACGACTACGACCGCTGGCTCGTGTACGCCTCGCTGCCGGTGGCCCAGGCGTTCCTGCGCGCCGGCGACCGCGTCACCGGCCTCGAGATCAAGGTCGACGACATCGAGCAGCTCGACGTGCGCAAGCAGGCGGTCCAGGACGCGGTCGACGCCGCAGGGCGCAGCGACCTCATCGTCCAGGACTGGCAGGAGCTGAACCGCAGCCTGTTCTCGGCGATGGCGCTCGAGAAGATCGCCGTGTTCGTCGCGCTGCTGTGCGTGATCCTGGTCGCCTCGTTCGGGATCCTCGGCTCCAACCTCATGAGCGTGCTCGAGAAGTCGAAGGAGATCGCGATCCTCAAGACGATGGGCTGCACCGACGCGCTCATCCAGCGGATCTTCATCTCCGAGGGCCTGTGCCTCGGCATCCTCGGCGGGATCCTCGGCATCGCCACCGGCATCGGTCTGTGCGGCCTCCTCGACCGCTTCGGCCTGCCGCTCGGCGGCACGCTGCAGAGCTTCGAGCAGCTGCCCGTCTTCATCGACGCGTTCGAGGTCGTCCTGGTCGGCGTGTCGTCGCTCGTCATCGTCTGGCTGTCGAGCCTCTACCCGGCGCGGATCGCCTCGCGCATGCGTCCGGTCGATGCCCTCCGGCAGGCGGAGCGATGAGCCTGTCGCTGCGGGTCGCCTGGCGGCACCTGCGGGCGCGCCGGCCGGCGCGCTGGGCTCGCCCGCTCGGCGCCTGCGCGCTCGTCCTCGTGATCGCCGGCGCGGCCGCGGTGCTGTGGTCGCGCGGCCAGCCGGCCTCCGTCATCGACGACGAGATGCCGCTGCCGACGCTCGCTTACGTGCTCGGCAGCTTCGGCCTGTTCATCGGCCTGCTCGTGCTCAGCTTCGCCGCGACGATCCGCGGCTTCACGCTCCTCGTGGCGATCACCGGCTACTCGGTGGCCCAGGGCTGCGCCGCGCTGGTGTTGGTCCTGAGCCTGCTCGGCGGCCTCGAGGGCGACCTGCAGCGGCGCCTGCTCGGCCACCGCGCGCACCTGCGGATCTCGCCGCCGCCGGGCTCCGAGATCGTGACCCCCGAGCCGCTGGTGGCTCGCGTGGAGGCGGTGCCCGAGGTCGTCGGCGTCAGCCCCGAGCTCGCCGGCCCGATCATGATCCGCAGCGGCTTCGGCCGCGCCGGCGTCAACCTCGTCGGCGTCGACCCCGTCCTGCACGCGCGCGCCTCGGGCCTGCCCGGCGAGGTCGTCGAGGGCGACTACACCGCCTTCCTCGACCCGTCGCTGCTGCCGCAGCGCCCGTTCCCCACGCTGCCCGACGCGATCGAGCCCGAGCCCGAGCCCGGCGAAGCAAATGTCTCCACGGGCAGGGCCGAAGAGACAGGTCCGGAAGACCATGTCGATTCGCCGCCCGGCGACGACGGCGAGGACGACGGCGGCTGGGAGGATCCGGAGCAGGAGATCCCGCGGTTGCGCGCCGAGGGGAGCATCCCGCCCGCGCGCGCCCCGGTGGTGCCGCCGCCGCCGGTCGCCGACGACGAGGACGACGGCGGCGGCTGGGAGGATCCGGAGCAGGAGATCCCGCGGCTGCGCGCCGAGGGCAAGATCCCCGCCGCCCGGCCGCCCGTGATCGTCGAGGACGAGCCGCCGGCCGAAGGGCCCGCGGAGGCGGCCGAGCCCGAGAGTCCGGCGGCCGAGCTCGAGAGTCCGACGGCGGACGAGCCGCGGACGGTGCCGGTGCTGCTGGGCATCGAGCTGGCGGCCGAGCTCAGCGTCAGCGCCGGCGACCCGGTGCAGCTCATTACCCCGGAAGGCCGCATGACCCCCGCGGGGCTCGTGCCCGGCGTCCTGCAGGCCCGGGTCGCCGGCGTCTACGCCACCGGCGTCTACGACGACGATCGCGACTTCGCCTACGTCCCGCTGACCGACGCCCAGGCGTTCTTGCGGGCGCCGGGCGCGGTCACTTCGATCGCCGTCCGCCTCGGCGATCCCGAGGCGCTCGCCGCCGCCAAGGCCGCCGTCGTCGCCGTGGCCGGCCCGGAGCTCGTGGTCGAGGACTGGCGCCAGATCCACCGCGGTCTGTTCTCGGCGATGTTCCTCGAGAAGGTCGCTATGTTCGTCGCGCTGCTGTTCGTGATCCTCGTCGCTGCGTTCGGGATCCTCGCCACCAACATGATGAGCGTCATGGAGCGGTCGGCCGAGATCGCCATCCTGAAGGCCATGGGGGCCCGTGATCGCCTGATCGCCGGGATCTTCGCGCTCGAGGGAATAATCGTCGGCGGCGTCGGTTGTGTCGGTGGGATCGCCGCGGGTCTGGCCCTGTGCGTGTGGTTCGGCGAGCACGGCATCCCCCTGCGCAGCAGTGCGTTCACCCTCGAAGCGCTGCCGCTGCGCGTCGATCCGTGGGAGGTCGTGGTCGTCGCTGCCGCCGCGCTCGTGCTCGTGGGCCTGGCCAGCGTGCTCCCCGCGCGTGCCGCGGCGGCGCTGCGTCCTGTCGACGGCCTGCGGCGCGGCGAGTGACCCGCAAGCCGCATTGACAGGGGATTTCAGCGCGTCTAGGGTTGCGCCGGCAACGGCCCCCATGAGTGCGAGCGCTGATCGAGCTGTACGGCCTGAAACGGGCGGGAGCACGGGTTCTGGACCTGTGTCGTCCGGCGGGACGGCGCTCGTGCGCGTCGTCAACATGGTCAAGGAATTCACGCACGGCGCCCAGGTGCTGCAGGTGCTGCGTGGCGTCGACCTCACGCTCGAGCCGGGCGAGATGGTCACGATCATCGGCGCCTCGGGTGCGGGCAAGTCGACGCTGTTGCACTGCCTCGGCACGCTCGACCTGCCGACGCGGGGGAGCATCTTCTTCGGGTCGACCGACATCACGCGGCTGTCGCCGCCCGAGCTGGCGGCGTTCCGCAACCAGACGATCGGCTTCGTGTTCCAGTTCCACCACCTGCTGGCCGAGTTCACCGCGCTGGAGAACGCGATGATGCCGGCGCTGATCGGGCGGGTGGCGGTCAAGGAGGCGCGCGAGCGGGCAGGGGAGATGCTCGCGGCCGTCGGCCTGTCCCACCGCCTCAATCACCGGCCGGGCGAGCTGTCGGGCGGCGAGCAGCAGCGCGTCGCCATCGCCCGCGCGCTGGTGATGCAGCCGGCCCTGCTGCTGGCCGACGAGCCGACAGGCAACCTCGACACGCGGACCAGCGAAGAGGTGCACGACCTGCTCTTCCGCCTCAACGAGGAGCGGAAGATGACGCTGCTGATCGTCACCCACAACATGGAGCTGGCGTGGAAGGTCCCGCGCCGGATCCGCATGGAAGACGGACGTCTCGTCGACGATCAGCGCGGCCCGGGCCGCGCCGGCGACGAGCGGAGCGCCGCGAAGGTCCAGTGACGGAGCGTCGTCCTCACAGCTCCGCCCGCGGAGTCGTCCTCCCCGTGCCCCTCGCCCGCCGCGACGTCTCGCCGCTGGTGCGCGCCCTGGCGTCGCTGGCCTGCGCGCTGGTCTGTCTGTTCGGACAGGTCGCCGGCGCCCGCCCGAGCATGGCCGAGATCGGCATGGACATGTTCTTCCGCTCCGCCGCCGCCGGCGTGCCGCAGGAGCTGTACGGTCAGCCGATCGTCGACATCCGCTTCGAGGGCAACCGTCGCGTCGAGAGCGAGGCGATGATGCTCGAGCTCGAGAGCCACATCGACGCGGTCGTCAACCCGCGCAACCTGGCGACCGACATCAAGCGGCTGTGGGGCCTCGGCAAGTTCGACGACATCCGCATCGAGGGCGAGCTGACCCCCTCGGGCGTCGTCCTGACCTACATCGTCAAGGAGCGGCCGACGATCCGGAAGATCGTCGTCGAGGGCAACAGCAAGATCAAGCTCGACGACATCAACGAGCAGCTCGACCTCAAGCTCAACGCCATCCTCGACGTCGGCGCGGTGCGGGCCAACGTCGAGAAGGTCAAGCAGCTCTACGTCGAGAAGGGCTTCTTCCTGGCCGAGGTCACCTACGGCCTGCGCCCGGTCGAGGACGAGATCGGCAAGGTCGACATCCAGATCGTGATCAGCGAGGCGGCCGAGACGATCGTCCGCAAGATCACCTTCATCGGCAACCAAGCGTTCACCGACGACGAGCTGCGCAAGCACATGATCACGCGCGTCGGCGGCTACCTCAGCGTCGTCACGAAGAAGGCCGGCGGCGTCTTCAACAAGGAGGCGTTCGCCGGCGACTTCCAGATGTTGAAGCAGTTCTACACCGACAACGGCTACCTCGACGCCAACGTCAAGGACCCGGAGCTGAGCCTCAGCCCCGACCGTCGGTTCGTCTACGTCACCGTCCCGGTCGACGAGGGGCCGCAGTACCGCGTCGGCAAGATCCGCGCGAAGGAGGTCCTCGGGCGCGGCGAGAAGGCGCTCTACAACGAGAACATCCTGGCCGACTCGATCACCCCCGTCATCAAGGAGGGCGACGTCGCCTCGATGGGGAAGATCCAGACGATCATCCAGGACATCGAGCGCCGCTACAAGGACGCCGGCCACGCCTACGTCAACGTCATCCCCGACGGCCGCCAGGACCGCGAGAACCTCAAGCTCTACATGACGCTCGAGGTCGGCAAGGGCCCGCTCGTCTACATCGAGCGCATCAACATCAGCGGCAACGACAAGACCGCCGACAAGGTCATCCGCCGCGAGATGGCGCTGCGCGAGGGCGACCTCTACTCCGAGAGCGCCAAGGAGCAGTCCGAGTTCAACGCGATGCGGCTCGGCTACTTCAACCAGGTCACGATCTCGACCAGCAAGGGCAGCGCCGAGGACAAGATCGTCCTCAACGTCGAGGTGACCGAGCGCCTGACCGGCACGTTCCAGGTCGGCGCCGGCTTCAGCACGATCGAGAACTTCGTGCTGCAGGCGCAGATCCAGTACGACAACTTCCTCGGCCGCGGCACCACGGTGACCCTCGTGGCCCAGATGTCGAGCCTGCGGCGCCTGTTCAACCTGGCCTACATCACGCGCTACTTCCTCGACTCGCGCTGGAACTTCTCGTTCAACATCTTCAACTCGCGCAACGTGTTCCCCGGGTTCTCGCGCGAGAGCACCGGCGTGCGCCTGTCGTGGGGTTACCCGATCCCGCGCGTGCCCAACCTGATCCTCTTCGCCGGCTACTCGTTCGAGTACATCAAGGTCGGCTTCGGCAACTTCGGCTCGTTCGGCGGCGTCGGCGGCATCGGCGGCGCCGGCCTGTTCGGCGGCGGCGCCTACTCGACGCTCTACAGCGGCTCGGCGCTGATCTCGAACCTGTTCAACAACGGCATCACCTCGGCGATCACGGCCAGCCTCCGCTACGACACGACCGACAACTACCTGTTCCCGACCGAGGGCATGCGGCACGAGATCCGCGCCGAATTCGCCAACAAGTACTGGGGCTCGCAGAACCGCTTCAACCGCTACGACGCGAACTTCCGCTTCTACTTCCCGATCATCCGCAGCAAGCAGGCGTTCCGCGCCTGGCTGGTGTTCAAGACCCGCCTGCAGGTCGGCTTCATCCACAGCCCGCAGGACAAGGGCGTGCCGGTGTTCGAGCGCTACTTCCCCGGCGGTATCTTCGGCGACGGCGGTATCCGCGGCTACCGCCTGCGCAGCCTCGGCCCGGCGATCAAGGTGCTCGGCAGCTCCGACCCGACGGCCACGCTGATCCCGTACACGATCGGCGGCAACCTGCTCACCGCGCTCAACCTCGAGCTCGAGTTCATGATGGTCCCGCCCGCCAACATCAAGGGCGTGGTCTTCATGGACATCGGCAACGCCTACAACACCGAGCCGCTGTACTGCGTCGAGGCGAACCCGGTCGAGCAGCCGAAGAGCGACCCGTGCACGCTGCTGCGCCCCGGCGCGCCCGGCTTCCTCAAGTCGCTGCGCCGCTCGATCGGCTTCGGCTTCCGCTGGCAGTCGCCGATCGGTCCGCTGCGGTTCGAGTGGGGCTTCCCGCTCGACCGTCTGCCTCCGACCGAGTTCTATTACGGCGACGAGCCGGTGGTGTTCGAGTTCAACGTCGGCAACAGCTTCTGAAAGCCGCCGCCGGGCCCGTTTTCGGCGCTTACAGCGGCGAAAGGGGTGAGCTAGACCACACCTCGGCCGCCCGGCTAGGTCCGCAGACCGTATGAATGCGCCTGTGAGGCCGCGCGTCCGAGGCCAGCCCGGTTGCCCCCCTGCGCGGCCCCGGCTAAGGTCCCGCCCATTATGCCCTCTACCTCGCGTGTCCTCCTCCTCGTAGCGGCCATGACAGCCGGCGTTCTCGGCGCCTCCACGGTCGCCGCCGCGCCGGCTGCCACCGTCAACGCCCTCAAGCAGGTCGCCCTCGTCGACCTGCAGCGCTGCCTGCTGGAGACCACGCAGGGCACCAAGGGCAAGAAGGACCTCGAGTCGACGTTCGCGAAGGGCCAGTCGCAGCTCGACAAGAAGACCGAGGACCTCAAGAAGAAGTACGAGGACCTGATGGCGAAGCGGACGCTGCTCTCCGACGCAGAGATCGCCAAGCGCCAGCAAGAGCTCGTCGTCAAGGACCAGGAGCTGCAGCAGCTGTACGCCCAGCTCCAGGAGGACGTGGCGACGAAAGAGGCGCAGCTGACCGAGAAGATCTACAAGAACGTCGCGGCCATCGTGAAAGACATCGCAGCCGAGGAGAGTCTGCAGATCGTCCTGGTCCGTTCCCCGGCGACGGTCCTGTACGCCAACCCCAAGCTCGACATCACCAATCGCGTGATCGTCGCCTACGACAAGAAGCACAAGTGACTCACGTGAAGGATCGTTCCGCCATGCCTACCCCCCAGCGTCGTCTCGGTCGTCTGCTCTCCGCCGCCGCCGTCGCGCTCGCCTTCGCGGGCGGCGCCGGCCTCGCCCCCAGCTTCGTCACGCCCGCCCAGGCCACCATCCCGCAGGTCCGCGGCGTCGCCGTCGTCGACATGCAAAAGGTCCTCGCCGACACCAAGCAGGGCCAGGCCGCGCGCAAGAAGCTCGAGGACAGCTCCAAGGCCAAGCAGGAGAAGCTCGAGCAGAAGCGCAAGAAGCTCGAGGCCGACACCGGCAAGCTGAAGAACCTGCAAGGCGACAAGCTCGCCGCCGCGGAGGAGGCGCTGCAGAAGGAGTACATGGAGATGCAGCAGATCTACATGACCATGCAGCAGGAGCTCTCGCAGCAGGAGTCGCGTGTCCTCGAGGACATCTACAAGAACTGCCAGACGCTCATCGACAAGCTGGCCGCCGAGAAGAACGTCGACCTGGTGCTGATCCGCGACGACTCGACCGTGCTGTTCGTCGAGCCCGGCCTCGACATCACGACCGAGCTCGTCAAGCGCTACAACGCCAAGTACCCGTCCTAGGCCCGGCCGCCCCGGCCGCTCGCACGTCCCGGACTCGCGCACCACCCTGCGCGGCTCTGGGACGTTCGCGTGTCCGACCGGCGTCGCGCTCGCCCCGGCCCGGAGCCGGGCAGTCTGATAAGCTACGCGCCGACCGATGCTCCTCGACGCCGTCCAGATCCAGAAGATCCTCCCGCACCGGTACCCCTTCCTGTTCATCGACCGCGTGCTCGCGGCGACGCCGAACGAGTCGATCGTCGCGCAGAAGCTGGTGTCGGTCGGCGACCCGATCCTGCAAGGTCACTTCCCCGGCTTCCCGATCCTCCCGGGCGTGGTTCAGGTCGAGGCGATGGCGCAGGCCGCGGTGCTGCTCGCCAACCTGTCCGGCGTGTTCGACCCGGCGCTGCACAACTGCTTCTTCATGGGCATCCAGGAGGCCAAGTTCCGCGCGCCCGTGGTGCCCGGCGACGTGCTGACGATCGAGGTCAAGGCGCAACGACTGGGCCGGATCGGCAAATTCTCCGGCGAGACCCGCGTCGGCGAGCAAGTGAAGAGCTCGGGCGTGTTCACCGCGATCATCGAGGCCAAGCGCAGCGACGCCGGAGGCGCTGCGTGAAGATCCACGCGGTGTGCATGGCGCTGCTGCTCGCGTCCTGCGCACAGCGAGACGTCCGCGGCCTCGCGCGCGCCAGCGAGACCGCCGCCGGTGCGGTTCGTCGCGGCGATGCGAAGGCGCTGTCGAGTCACGTGCTCGTCGGCGCGCGCGCTCGCGTCGACTATGCGGCGATCCTCGGCGACAAGGCGACGCGCCAGCGCTGGGCCAGGACGCTGAAGAAGCCGGCGGAGATCCGCCCGCGTGCGGTCGTCTTCCTCGCGGCCGACTCGCCGATCGACGTCCGCTGGACGCCACGCGGCTGGGTGTTCGGCGAGGATCCCACTCTCGTGTACGACCAGTCGACGCCGCGCGCGGCGTTGCGGAGCCTGGTGCGGGCGAGCCTCCAGCGCCGCTGGGACGTGCTCCTCGGCCTCGCCCCCGAGCGCTACCGCCTCGGTCTGTCGGAGGACGATCTCCGCGCCGCCTGGACCGAGGGCGAGCATGCCGACGCCTTGCAGACGGCCCGCGATCGCCTCGCGGCCCGGCTGGGCGATCCCATCGTCGCGGACGCCCACGAGGCCGTGCTCGACCTGGGAAACGCCGAGGTCGCCCGACTCGAGCGAGAAGGCTCTCGCTGGGTCGTGGTCGACTTCTGAGTTTGTCGCCGGAGGCGCGGACCGGCAAGGTCGTGCGCGCCGCCTGGGCTCAATTCGCCCGTCGTATGCCGGGCGCCGGTGTACGCCTCGCGCACACTGTCCCGGCGCCAAACGGCGCGAAGACAATTCTTGCCAACAACCGTGGCCGCGTTAGTCTCAAACGTAAGGTGGCCAACCAAGAATTCAGGCGCTCCGAACCGGATGGTGGGCACATCAGGGTCGGAGCTGCGAGTCGAGCGAACCACGTCACTCGTGGGGAGGATAGGTACTCCCCGCAGGGTGGCGGTGCAAGCGCCGATCTCGTGAGCTTTGAGACAGACCGCCCGGTAGCGCGTCCCGAATTCTGGCGAAAAAGGCAGGTGTTCATGCGACCAGCCCTCGAGAAGCAGAAGCAGGTCCCGAGCAAGAAGATCCCGGGCAAGCGGACTCCGACGCTGCAGATCGAGCTCGAACTGCCGCGCGTGCCCGCGGACGAGCTCGACGAGCGGGCTCCGCTGCCCGAGCCCTCGGAGCGCGGGGTGGCCATCGTCGACTTCTACGTCTGAGGAGTTTTTCGCGCGAGGTTCGGGGTGCTTCGGGGCCGAGGCACCCCGATTTTTTTTGTCTGCGGCCGAGCGACCTCAACGCTGTCAATCTTCGCCAAACGCTCTGTACCGGCCGTTGTGTGCTTCCCGCAGGAGGAGGCCCCTGGTAGCGTGGAGGACATGGCGCACGAGATCGAAGCAGCGGTGGATTCGACGGTGGTCCAGGACGATGCCGAGCCCATGCGGCACTCCGGTTTTCGGCTGGTCGTCCTGAACGGCGAGCTCCGCGGCCGTGAGATTGATGTCACCCAGGATGTCGTCCAGCTCGGCAAGTCACGCCAGTGCGACGTGGTCCTCCCCGACGAGTCGGTGAGCCGGATCCACGCCGAGATCCGGCGACAGGGCGACAGCTATCGCGTCCTGGATCAACAGTCGACGAACGGCATGTTCATCGGTGGTGTGCGGGTCAGCGACGGGTTCCTGCGACCGGGCGATGTCCTCGGACTCGGCAAGGTCCAGGTCCGATTCATGCCGCGTGACTCGCGTGTCGAGCTTCTCCCTAGCGAGGCCGACAGCTTCGGTCCGGTCTGCGGACGCAGCCTTGCGATGCGCAAGATCTTCGGCGTCCTCGAACGCGTCGCAGGCGCCGAGGCGACCATTCTCCTCGACGGCGAGACCGGCACCGGCAAGGCTCTGCTGGCTCGGGCTATCCACGATATCTCCCCGCGGCGCGATGGCCCCTTCGTGGTCGTCGACTGCGGTGGCACGGCCGCGGCACAGCTGGAGGTCGAGCTGTTCGGCCACGAGGACCGACGCGGCGCGTTCGAGCTCGCCCACGGCGGCACGCTGGTGTTCGACGACATCGGCGAGCTGCCCGCCGACCTCCAGCCGAAGCTCACCCGCGCCCTCGAGAACGGGAAGGTGCGGCGCCACGGGGTGACCGAGGAGCTCGAGGTCGACATCCGCGTGCTGGCGACCGCGAGCCGCGGGCTGCGGGAGCAGGTCAAGTCGGGCGAGTTCCGCGAGGATCTGTACTTCCTGCTCGCCGTCGTCCACATCGAAGTGCCGGCGCTGCGCGACCGTCGCGAGGACATCCCGATGCTCATCGACCAGTTCTCGCGCCGCCTGCCGCCGGGCATGTGGCGCGCGCCTGGCCCCGAGGCCATGGCTCGCCTGGTCGGCTACGACTGGCCCGGCAACGTCCGCGAGCTCCGCAACGTCGTCGAGCGCTCGGCCTACCTCTCGCCCGACGGCGTCATCGACCTCATCACCACGGGCAACCTCGGGCGCGCCGGGCGCGAGCAGCAGGTCGCGTTCGACCCGACGCTGACGTTCCGCGAGCAGAAGGAACGCGCGGTCGAGCTGTTCGAGGAGACGTACCTGAACTGGCTGCTCCAGCGGGCCGAGGGCAACATCTCGCGGGCCGCCCGCGAGGCCGATATGGACCGCAAGTACCTGCACAAGCTGCTGCGCCGCTACGGGATCGACGCCAAGCAATTCGCGGCCGGGCGCAGCGGGGCGGCTGGCGGGCACAGCGACAACAGCGACCCGGGCGTGTCATTGGCGTGATGGCGCGCTACCATGGCGGCGATGTCCTTCGCCGCCGACCGCGCCTTCGCCCGTGACGACGGCGCGCGGCCCGAGCCCGCGCCGGCGCCCGCGTGGGTGCACGCCCGCGGTGCGCTCGACGTGAATGCACCGCGGGTGATGGCGATCGTCAACGTCACGCCGGACAGCTTCTTCGACGGCGGCAACCTGCTCGCGCCCGAGACCGACGACGCGAGCGTCAGCGTGGCCGCCAGGCTTTGTCGCACGTATCGCCAGCAGGGCGCCGATGTCCTCGACGTCGGCGGCGAGTCGACGCGACCGGGCGCGACCGCGGTGGCGCCCGACGTCGAGCTGCGCCGCGTGCTGCCGGTGATCCGCGGCCTCGTCGCCGATCCGGAGCTGGCGGGCGCGCCGATCAGCGTCGACACGCGCCGCGCGACAGTCGCTGCCGCAGCGATGGCGGCCGGCGCGGCGATCATCAACGACGTCAGCGGGCTCGCCGATCCCGAGATGGCGCGCGTCGCCGCCGACACCGGCGCGGGCCTCGTGATCGGCCACCTCCGCGGCGAGCCGGCGACGATGATGCACGACATCCGCTTCGAGCGGGTGCTGCCCGAGATCGCGGCGGAGCTCGGCCGCGCGGTCGAGCTGGCGCTGCGCGCCGGCGTGGCCGCCGATCGGATCGCCGTCGACCCCGGCATCGGCTTCGGCAAGACGGCCGAGCACAGCGCGGCGCTCGTCGGCGCGGCCGACTACCTGATGCGAGAGACAGGTTGCCCCGTGGTCATCGGCGCCAGTCGCAAGGCGTTCCTCGGCGTCCTCGGCGGCAAGCCGCGGCCCGTCGAGGAGCGCCTGATCGGTAGCGTCACCGCGGCGGTGATGGCGGCGCTCGGCGGCGCGGCGATCGTGCGCGTGCACGACGTGGCGCCCACGGCCGAGGCGCTGCGGGTCGCGTGGGCGATCCGCCGGGCGTCGACCGCGGCCCGCCGCGAGGCGGAGGAGGTCGAGCGAGCGCGATGGTGACGCCGCGGGACTTCATCGAGGCGCTCACGTGGCGCGACGGGCTCGACTTCGGGATCCTGCTGATCCTGGTCTACGCCGCGCTGCGCCTGCTCCAGGGCACGCGGGCGGTGCCGGTGCTGCTGTCGGTCGCGGTGTTCGGCGGCGTCGCGGCGGCCGCGAGCGCGCTCGACATGGTCGCGGTCGCGGCGCTGGTCCGCTACTTCCTCGAGTACGTCATCATCATCCTCATCGTCGTGTTCCACCAGGAGCTGCGGCGGATCCTGCTGCACATGGGCCAGCGCCTCCTGCCGCAGGGCCACCGCGACGCGGCCCGCAGCGCCGTCAGCGAGCTGGTGGTGGCGGTCGAGCGGCTCAGCCGCGCCCGCCTCGGCGCGCTGTTCATCCTGCAGGGCGAGATCGACGTGCTCGACGTCGTCAGCGACCGCGGCCGCGAGATCGACGCCTCGTTGCACGCGGACACCCTGGTCGCGCTCCTCATCCCGTACTCGATCAACCTCACGCACGACGGCGCCGTGCTGATCCAGAACCTGCGGATCGCCCGCGCCGGCGTGATCTGCCCGCTCACCCAGCGCGACCGGCTCGACCCGGCGTTCGGCACCCGTCACCGCGGCGCCATCGGCGTCAGCGAGGAGAGCGACGCGCTGGTCATCGTGCTCAGCGAGGAGCGCGGCGAGATCCGCATGGTCCACCGCGGCGCCATCTCCGACCCGCTGACGCCCGAGCAGCTCGAGGCCCGGATCTCCCGCTGGCTCGAGCAACCGCGGGCCGAGGCGTCGCGCCAGGCGCCGCCGAGCGAGAGCCTCGCGGTCGCCAAGGGCGCGGCGCGCAGCTACATGGACCTGCGCAAGGCCAGCGAGAGCGCGTCCGACATGACGGCGGTGCGGCGGCGCGGCAAGGAGGGGGCGGCGCCGGCCGACGAGAAGTGGAACGACAACGACTTCCTCCACTCGCCGTCGGTCACCGACTTCACGCCGCTGTCGCGCAAGGGAGGTGAGGGGTGACGCGCGCGCTGCGGTGGCTCTACGGGGCGCTGTTCAACCACCTGCTCACCAAGCTGACGGCGCTGCTCATCGCCAGCGGGTTCTTCATCTTCACCCGCGACGACGTCACGCGGCGCTTCACGATCCCGCTCAAGGTCAACACCGACCCGCGGCGCGTGCTGATGACGAAGCTGCCGGAGACGGTGACGGTCGAGCTGCACGGCTCGTGGGCGCGGATGAACCGCCTGTCGGGCCACGACCTCGGCAGCGCCCAGCTCGACCTCGCGGGCGCGCGGCCGGGGCCGCTCGAGCTCGACCCGGCGACCATCGTGATGCCGCCCGGGGTGATCTTCCGCGGCATGGACTACGAGAAGGTCGACCTCCGCTTCGACCCGGTGATCGAGCGCGCGGTGCTGATCAGCGCCGCGGTGCGCGGGCTGGTCCACCCCGACTACGAGCACACCGGGACGCGCGTCGACCCGCCGCGCTGGCGCGTCCACGGCGGCAGCAAGATCGTCGGCGAGCTGGCCAACCTCAACACCGATCCGATCGATGTCAGCGGCGCCACGGCGGACGTCGAGATGGTGGTCGGGCTCGGCCAGCTGCGCGAGGGCGCGGAGTACACGGGCGTGGCCCCGGGCGAGGTGCCGAAGGTCACCGTGTCGGTGGCGATCCGGCCCAAGGTCAGCGAGCGCCGCTACGAGGTCCCGCTGACCTGGCCCGTCGACCAGGAACCGCCGTACGGCGCGCCGCTCAAGGTCGCGGCGGTGGTGCGCGGGCCGGTGCCGTCGCTGCGCCAGATCGACGCGATCCCGAGCGCGGTGGTCTCGACCGTGCAGCTGCAAAAGCCGCAGGAGGACGCGCCGTCCGGGGCGGTGCAGGTCGATCTGAGCCTGTCCGAGGCCGTCCCGCCGGCGCTGCGGGCCAACCTGACCTTGGAGCCAGCTCAGGAGCGCATCATCCTGCCGCCGCCGCCCGCCGAAAAGCCGCTGGACGGCGCCAGTCGCGGCCACTAATAAGGGCGCATGGCGAACGAGCGTCGGTTGTTCGGCACCGACGGGATCCGCGGACCCGCGGGTGTCCCGCCGATGACCCCTGATGTCGCGTTGCGGCTGGGCATGGCCGTCGCGGCGCACTTCGGTCGACGCGGCAGCGTCGTCATCGGCAAGGACACGCGGCTGTCCGGCTACATGTTCGAGACGGCGCTGGCGGCCGGCGTGTGCGCGATGGGGGCCGAGGTGCTGCTCGTCGGGCCGCTGCCGACCCCGGGCATCGCCTACATCACCCGCTCGATGCGCGCCGACGCCGGCGTCGTGATCTCCGCCAGTCACAACCCGTTCGCCGACAACGGCATCAAGCTGTTCGCGGCCGACGGCTTCAAGCTGCCCGACGACGTCGAGGCGCACCTCGAGCAGCTGATGCAGCCGGGCGCGCTCGACGAACGGGTCGCGCGCGGGCGCGACATCGGCAAGGCGGCGCGCATCGACGACGCGGCCGGCCGCTACCTGACGCACCTCAAGCACAGCTTCCCGTCGTCGCTCGAGCTCGACGGTCTCAAGATCGTCGTCGACTGCGCCCACGGGGCCGCCTACAAGGTCGCGCCCACGGTCCTGCGCGAGCTCGGCGCGACGGTGATCGCGATCGGCGCCGGCCCCGACGGCGTCAACATCAACGACGCCTGCGGCGCGGTGCACCCGCAGGCGATGTGCCGCGCGGTGGTCGAGCACGGGGCCGACCTCGGCATCGCGCTCGACGGCGACGCCGACCGCGTGGTCTTCAGCGACGCGCGCGGCGCGGTCGTCGACGGCGACGCGATCCTGGCGATCTGCGCGCTCGACATGCACGCGCGCCAGGCCCTGCGCGGGGCCGCGGTGGTGGCGACGGTGATGTCGAACATGGGCCTGGCGCGCTGCCTCGCCGGCCACGGGATCGGCGTCGTGCGCACCCCGGTCGGCGATCGCTACGTGGTCGAGGCGATGGTCCAGGGCGCCTACAACCTCGGCGGCGAGCAGTCGGGCCACGTCGTCTTCCTCGATCACGGGACCACCGGCGACGGCATGGTGGCCGCGCTGCAGGTGCTGGCGATCATGCGGCGCAGCGGCCGCGCGCTGGCCGACCTCGCGTCGGTGATGACGCGCTACCCGCAGCTGCTGCGCGCGATCCCGGTCGCGCGCAAGGTCCCGCTCGACCTCCTGCCGCAGCTCGGCGCCGCCGTGCGCGCGGCCGAGGCCGAGCTCGGCGACGACGGCCGCGTGCTGGTCCGCTACTCCGGCACCGAGGCCAGCCTGCGCGTCATGCTCGAGGGCCCCGACCACGCCCGCCTCGAGGAGCTGGCCGGACAGATCGGCAACGTCGCGCGGCGCGAGCTCGCCGAGCCGTAGCTGTCTGCGGGGGCATGTTCAAAGGAGCATGCCCACGAGGGCATGCTCCTTCGAGCATGTTCAAAAGTACACGCTCGGAGCGCTCACACCTTGAGGTTCGGCAGCGCGCCGGTGCCGTCGTCGCCGAAGCCGGCCATGGGCACGTCGAACATCTCGGCGATCGAGACGAACAGGTTGGCGAGGGGCGGGTTGTCGCCGTACTTCACGTGGCGTCCGGGCGTCAGCTGGCCCTGGGCGCGGCCCGCCAGCAGCACCGGCAGGTTGGTGTGGTTGTGGGCGTTGCCGTCGCTGATCTCGGACGACAGGAACACCACGCAGTTGTCGAGCAGCGTGCCGTCGCCCTCGGGGGAGGTCTTGAGCTTCTGCAGCAGCTTGGCGAACTGGACCATCTCCCAGCGATCGATGATCTCGAGCTTGGCGAAGTTGTCCGGGTTGTCCATGTGGTGCGAGATCTCGTGGTGCGCCCCCTGGGCGCCGATGAACGAGTAGTCGCGGTAGCTGCCGGCGTTCTCGAGCATGAACGTGATGATGCGGGTCTGGTCGCACTGGAAGGCCAGCACCATCAGCTCGGTCATGAGGTCGACGTGGGTGGTGAAGTCGGGGTAGGCGCCCGAGAACATCGCCGGCAGCGAGCACACCGCCTCGGTGTTCTCGGCGGTGAGGCGCTTCTCGAGGTCGCGCAGGCCGGTGAGGTACTGGTCGAGCTTGTCGCGGTCGGTCTTGCCGAGCTTGGTCTGCAGCGACTCGACCTGGCCGGTGGCGTAGTCGATGACGCTGATCCGGTTGGCGCGCCGCTTGGCCTGCTCCTCGGCGGTCGCCTCGGGGTCGAAGCCGGAGAACAGCAGGTCGAAGATGACCTGCGGGTCGTACAGCTTGGGCAGCGGGGTCTTGGCGTCGGCCCACGAGATGTTGCTGGTGTAGGCGCAGCTGTAGCCGCTGTCGCAGTTGCCCATGGTCGCGCCGTTGGCGGTGCCGAACTGCAGCGAGCGGTGCGGCGTGGCGTCGCCGATCGCGTTGGCGATCACCTGGTCGATCGAGATGTCGTTGTTGATGTCGGTCTCGGACTTGGTGACGTGCGTGCAGGTGAGGAACGCCGACGTGCCGCCGGCGTGGTCGCCCGGGCCTTCTGGCTTTGCGGGCAGGTTCTGCAGGCCGGTCAGGACCAGGATGTCGCCCTTGAGGTCGACCATCGCCTGCGGGTCGACGAGCGGCGAGAGGATCGGCGTGATCTCGAAGCCCGGGCCCTCGGTCGCGGGCGTGTACGACTGCATGTGGATCCCGTTGGGGAGGTAGTAGAAGAGGGCGCGCAGCGGCGGGCCCATGGGCTCCTCCGCGCGAGCCCGCCGTCCGGCGGGCGCCATGGCCTCGAGCCAGGGCAGGGCGATCAGGGCACCGGCCCCGCCCAGGAGGGTACGGCGCGAGAGTGAAAAACGACGCGGCATCGTGATGTCTCCGGGAAGTTGGGGTGGTGGTCACATCGCGGGGTCGCCGCGGCGCATGCGGAACACGTCGCTCGTGACGAGCGAGACGACGAGGTCGGAGAAGCGACGGTCCTCGGCCGAGAAGTCGGTCGTGATGTCGTCGAGGTACGGAGTGTCCTTGATCCCGACGGCGCGCCCGAGGGCGTAGATGAAGGTCTTGCGGGCGACGCAGGCCAGGAAGTCGGGCTCGGCGGCGATCAACGCCTGCATCTCGAGGCCGTCTGCGAACGGCGTGCCGTTGGGCAGGGTGCCGGTGGCGTCGATCGGGAGGCCGTTGTCGAGGTCGCGCCAGGCGCCCAGCGGGTCGTAGTGCTCGAGGGCGAAGCCGAGCGGGTCCATGGTGACGTGGCAGCCGATGCACTCGGGCTTGTCGCGGTGGGCCTCGAGGATCTCGCGCTGCGTCTTGCCCTCGATCGGGTTCAGCTTGGTGTCGACGCCCGGCGGCGGCGGCGGCGGCGATTGACACAGCAGGCTCTCGAGCACCCACTTGCCGCGCTTGACCGGCGAGGTGTGGTCGGCGTGCGAGAGCACCGTCATCAGGCCGGCCTTGTTGAGGATGCCCTGGAACGGCAGCTCGCCGAAGTCGACCTCGGCGAACTCGGGCCCGAACTGGCCCTCGATGCCGTAGTGGGCGGCGAGGGTGGCGTCGACGTGGGTGTCGGTGGCGGTCAGCATGTCGAGGAAGTCGCGGTCGGCGGAGAAGAAGGTCTCGGCGAACAGCTTCATCTCGGTGCGCATCGACTCGCGCATGGCGTCGTTCCACTGCGGGTACATGGCGACGTCCTTGAACGCGACGGCGATGTTGCGGATGAGCCACCACTGCCCGGCGAAGTTGTCGATCAGCGCGCGGGCGCGGTCGTCGGCGAGCATGCGCCGGGCCTGGGCCTCGAGCTCGACGGGGTCCTGCAGCGCGCCGGCCCTGGCCGCCGCGAACAGCTCGTCGTCGGGCATGCTGCTCCACAGGAAGTAGGACAGGCGCGAGGCCAGCTCGAAGTCGGTGAGCGGGTGCGGCGTCAGGTCGGTCGGCGCCGGGTCGAGCTCGACGCGGTAGACGAAGTACGGCGAGACCATCACGGCCTGCAGGGCGACGCGGAGGCCGGCCTCCCAGGTGTCGCCCGCCGCCTTGGCGTCGGCGACGAACTGCATCAGCGCGTCGAGCTCGGCGCCGGTGACCGGGCGTCGCCACGCGCGCTCGGTGAAGGCGCTCAAGATCTGGCGCAGACAGACCTCCTCGCCGTCGGTGTCCGGGTCGCAGATCATGATCCGCGTGCGCAGCGGGTTGTCGCCCTGCACCAGGTCGATCGGACCCTCGACCTTGAACCAGTCGACGATCAGGTTGCGGTCGGCCATGTTCGGCTCGTCGTAGTAGTCGTTGGTGAACTCGACCGCGAACTTGTGCACGCCGGCGGTGGCGTCGATCGTGATCTCGTAGACCTGGGCGCCGTTCTGCACCGCCTCGACGTCGAACATCGCCACCGGGGCCTGATCGACGGTGAGGTTCATGTGCGGCAGGTCGGGGCCGGCCTGCTGGCCCCAGACGCGGGCGCTGAACTTGTACTGGCCGTCGTAGGGCAGCTCGATGGTCTGGTACACCTCGCCGTTGCTGTAGAGGTTCCAGCCCCCGCTGGTGGCGCCGCCGACCGAGGCGAGCGCGTCCTCGGCCTCGATCTGCCAGGTGCCGGGGTCGGTGATCGGGATCTTCATCGCCTCGAGGATCAGACCTTCGGCGGCCCGCTCATAGAGCTCGGCCTGCAGCGGCGAGGTGCTGAGGACGTCGGAGATGTTGTCGAACCCGAGCCCGAAGTCGTCGGCCGGGAAGCTGTCGGCGGGCCGCTGCGCGGTGCCGAGGAGGTCCTTGACCGTGTTGTTGTACTCGGTGCGGTTGAGGCGGTGGACGGTGACACGCCCGGGGTCGACCGCGTCGCCCTCGGTCGGGTCGCCGGCGGTCGGCTCGTCGGTGTCTCCGGTGCCCTCGGTGGGCACGCCGGTCGGCGACGACATCGTGTTACCAGTCGTGACCGCGTCGGAGTCGGTGTCGTTGGCCGTCGGACTGCTCGGACAGCCGGCCAACCACACGAGCCCGAGCGCGACCCCGAACCATGGGCGGTGCGTGTGCCTCGTCATTCAGGCCTCGATGCGCCACGGCCCGCCGGCTGTCAACTGACTCCGAAAAGCCGCAGCGGTGTCGCCACCGATCGCGCGCGATCGCGTGACGAAGACCCCGGGCGCGCCTGAGCGACGGGTCGGCCTTGCACGGGTACGGGGCGCGCGAGTAACTTTGAAAGCCTATGTTACTCGCTTGTAGACGATGGCGGTTGGAGACGTGGGTGATTGTTTTTGCGCACCTCGCCGCGGGCTGCTTCGCGATCAAGATCGACACCACGGACACGCTCTCCACCTCCATCACCGATACGCTTACCGACACGGTCACCGACACGCTGCCGACGACGGTCACCGACACGCTGCCGCCGACGACGATCGATCCGTCGACGACGATCGACCCACCGACGACGATCGAGCCGACCGACACGATCGAGCCGACCGTCACCATCACGGACCCGACTTTCACGGACCCGACCTTCACGACCTTCCCGACCGAGACCTTCACGGTGACGACCATCACCGTGACGACCTCGCCGCCGAGCGACTGCGGCAACGGGGTGGTCGAGGACGGCGAGGAGTGCGACGACGGCAACTCGAGCGACACCGACGACTGCCCGTCGACGTGCAAGCAGGCGTTCTGCGGCGACGGGTTCGTGCGCGCCGGCGCCGAGGTGTGCGACGACAAGATCAACGACAACAGCTACGAGGGCTGCGCGCCCGGCTGCTCGGCGCTCGCGCCCCGCTGCGGCGACAGCGTGCTGCAGGCGGCCGAGGGCGAGCTGTGCGACGACGGCAACCAGACCGCGGGCGACGGCTGCAACGCCTGCCTGACCGAGGACCTGCCCGGCGAGTGCAGTCAGGCGGTGGCGCTGCCGCAGCCGGGCCGCAACGTGGCGTCGCAGATCGAGGAGGTCGAGTGCGACCTCGCTCTGCCGCCGGAGGGCAAGTGGTCGCGCTTCGTCGGCTCGGCGGGCTCGCGCATGCCGACCACCGCGCCGCCGATGTTCTCGTGCGGGACCCACGCGCCCGGCTGGCTCAACGGACAGGAGCCCTCGGAGGCCGACGGGGTGGTCGCCCGCGAGGTCTGCTTCCACTGGGAAGGCGAGACCTGTCACTTCAAGGCCCCGATCGCCGTGCAGAACTGCGGGCCGTTCGTCATGTACCGTCTGCCGACCCCACCGAGCTGCGCGCTGCGCTACTGCGGGGTCGATTGAGCCCTCGCCGCGACTCGTGTCTCTCCGGGCATGTCCCGAAAAATATGTCCAGAGAGACATCCGATGCCTGCCGCTCGCCGCAGGTGGATTGATTCCCCGCGCGGCGACGAGCGGGGCCGGCGACGCTCGTCGCAGGCGGGCACGGAGCGGCGGAATGGGACGCAGGCGGGACGGAGCCGCAGTTCACCGCGCGCAGGCGCCATCGTCCGTGGTGCACGCGACAGTCGTCGAGCTCAGCCGGACGCCGTTCGCAGGCAAGGGCGCCGAGCACGTGAACTGGGAGGGGCCCGCCGTCCGCGAGGGACCCGTTCCGCCGCTCCGTGTCCGCCGTCACCCAGGTCTTCCGGGCCCCGCGCCTGCGAACGCGAGAGCTCGCCCGCCGTCACCCAGGTCTTCCGGGTCCCGCGCCCTCGAACGCCAGACTTCGCGCGCCTTCGATCGCACAGAGGACCTCGCGGCCCTCAGGGAGCGACCTGGCGCAGCCCGAGCACGATGATCGTCAGCCAGCCCGCGAGCAGGCACAGCCCGCCCAGCGGCGTGACCGCGCCGAGCACCCGCGGGCCGCCGAGCGTGATCGCGTAGAGCGTGCCGGAGAACACCGCGATGCCGGCGACGAACAGCGACATCGCCACGCCGTGGAGGCCGGTCGCCTCGCCGCGGGCCTGCAGCGACAGGGCCCACAGCGCGACGGCCAGGAGGACGACGGCGTGCAGTTGCTGGTAGTGCGCGCCCGTGTGCCAGATCTCGAGGTCGCGGGGGCTGACGCGGTCGCGCAGGCCGTGGGCGCCGAACGCTCCGGCGGCGACGCCGAGGAAGCCGAGCAGGCCGGCGAGGATGATTCCTGTCTTTGCGGTCATGGCGGTGGTTCAGTGGCGGGCAGTGCGGTCGGGAGGGCCGCGATCTCGGCCTCGAGCCAGCTGCGGAAGTTGAGCTCGCGGCCGTCGGGCAGGCGGACGAGGTAAGAGCGGCCGCCGAAGAAGGTGCGGCCGCCGATCTGGTCGAGCCAGGTCGACAGGCCTTCGAGGCCGCGGCCGAGCCAGCGCGTCTTGGTCTCGAGCATGCCGGCGAAGTCGAAGCCGCTGTAGCGCTTGCGCGTGCCGTCGGAAGTGACCGACACGAAGTCGTAGTCGCTGGCGCGGACGAGGGCGATCGCGGCGCGCACCGGCGGCGAGATCACGGCCTCCTCGGTGGCCAGGCGGACGGCGTCGGCTTCCTTCTTCTTCTCGCGCTCGACGTGGCGGTCGGAGGCGTTGCGCAGGAACGACTGGAACTTCTCGTCGCAGGCCGGCCCGGCGGCGGCGGCGACGGCGACGGCGAGGAGCAGCCCGCGGCGCGAGGCGGCGAGCGAGCCCGGCCGCGGGCGGTCGCTGGCGGGCGCAGAAGGAGCGGCGCGGCGCGTCACGCCTGGTAGGCTACCACGCACCGTGCAGTCCCACGCGAGCGACGACCTCTTCGAGCGCGCCTGGCAGCGCGACCCCTCGCTGGTGCCGCTGGCCGAGCGCATGCGGCCGCGCCGCCTCGACGAGGTGGTCGGGCAGACGCACCTGCTCGGGCCGGGGAAGATCCTGCGGCGGATCGCCGACACCGGGCGGGTGCCGAGCCTGATCTTGTGGGGGCCGCCGGGCACGGGCAAGACGACGCTGGCGCGGCTGTTGGCCGAGCACACCAAGAGCGCGTTCTGCGTGCTGTCGGCCACCTCGGCGGGGGCCCGCGAGCTGCGCGAGGTGGTCGAGGCCGCGCGCCGGCGGAGGTCGCACGAGGGTCGCGGGACGCTGCTGTTCGTCGACGAGATCCACCGCTTCAACAAGGCGCAGCAGGACATTCTCCTGCCGCACCTCGAGGCGGGGGCGTGCGCGCTGGTCGGGGCGACCACGGAGAACCCGAGCTTCGAGGTCAACGCGGCGCTGCTGAGCCGGGTGCGGGTGCTGCAGCTGCGGCCGATCGAGGTCCGCGACCTGGTGGCGCTGCTGCGCCGCGCGCTCACCGACGAGGAGCGCGGCCTGGGCGCGCGCAAGCTCGAGGCCGAGGACGGGCTGCTGGCGGCGATCGCCCACACCGCGCAGGGCGACGCCCGGCGGGCGCTCGGGGCGCTCGAGCTGGCGGTCGACCTGGTGCCCGAGGGCGAGACGCGGCTGACCCGCGAGGTCGCGCAGCAGGCCGTCGGCGGCCGTTCCCTGCGCTACGACAAGGCCGGCGAGGAGCACTACAACGTCGTCTCGGCCTTCATCAAGAGCATGCGGGCCAGCGACGCCGACGCCGCGGTGTACTGGCTGGCGCGCATGCTCGAGGCGGGCGAGGACGTCGACTTCGTGGCCCGGCGGATCGTGATCTTCGCCGCCGAAGACGTCGGCAACGCCGAACCGCAGGCGCTGCAGGTGGCCGTGGCCGCCGCGCAGGCCGCCCACCAGATCGGCATGCCCGAGGCCGTGCTGCCGCTGACGCAGGCCGCCCTGTTCCTGGCCCTGGCGCCGAAGAGCAACACCGCGCTGACGGCCTACGCGAACGCGCGCAAGGACGTGCTGCGCGCGGGGAGCCTCGAGGTGCCGCTGGCGGTCCGCAACGCCGTGACGCCGCTGATGCGCGAGGCCCAGTACGGGGTCGGCTACAAGTACCCGCACGACTTCGCGGGCGGGGTGGTCCCGGGCAACGAGAGCTACCTGCCCGAGGCGCTCCGCGGCCAGCGCTACGCCCACCCGGGGCCGCGCGGGTGGGAGGCGACCGCGTGGGCGCGCCTGCAGCAGCTGCGCGCCGGGACGGCCGCGGCGGAGGAGCCCGAGCCGGGCGAGTGAGGCCGGCGCGGAGAGACGTGTCCCGGGGGAAGTTCGATTAATCTGTCCGAATGGACAGGTGTGCGGAGAGACATGTCATCGGGCCCGAGGGACATGTCGAGTGAGCTGCCCGAAGGGACAGATGCCCGGAGAGACAGGTTTATCGGACCCGAGAGACAGGTCGATTGAGCTGTCTGAAGGGACACTTTTGTATCGAGAGATCCTGCGAAGCTCCCGGCCCGCGGTGCTACGCCAGCAGGCGGCCGGCCAGGGCCTGGCACTGCGGGGCCAGCTCGAGCACGGCGGTCGTCTCCCACAGCTGCGGCCGGCGCAGGCTGCCGAGGGCGTGCAGCCAGGTCGAGGCGCGACCCTCGGCGTCGAGCAGGGCGCCGTCGTCGTCGACCGCGGCGCCGAGCGGGTCGGGCACCAGCAGGCCGCGCGCCATCAGGCGGTCGAGCAAGGGATCGCCGGCGGCGCGGGGATCGGTCGCCGGACCGGTCGCGTTGAGCATGGCGTCGATGCGCAGGTGGCGGCAGGGTCCGCCGCCGCGCGGCCGGATCGTCGCCAGGATCGAGTCTGTCCCGAGAGACAGATCTTCGAGCCGGCCGGCGTGGACCTGCAGGCGGCCCGACGCGCGCAGGGCGGCGATCGCGGCGGCGGTGGCCGGGGCGGCGCGGTGGCGGTGGATCTCCCAGTACACGCGCAGGTGGCGGACGAAGCGCTCGCGCTCGCCAGCGGGCCAGCGGCGCCAGATCGCCTGCGTCACCGGGCGCAGGTCGGCGACGACGTCGCGCCAGTCGCCGCCGCGGGCCGCCTCCTCGCGCACCGCGGCCCGCAGCGCGTGCAGGGCCCCGCGCGCGGTCGCCGGCCAGCGCTCGATCGCCGGCGGGTGCGGCTCGGGCGGCCGCCCCGGGGCGCGGTGGGCGTGCGGCAGCAGGCCGTGGCGCGACAGCAGGTGGATCGGGCCGCGGTGGCCGGCGCCGTCCAGGCCGAGCGCGAGGTCGAGCGCGGACAGACCTGTCCCGAAGACCAGCACACTCGCGTCGGGCGCGGGCGCCAGGGCCGGGGCCGACCACGGGTCGTGGACGTAGCGCGGCTCGGCGCGCACCGGCTCGCCGAGGCCCGCGGGCAGGCGCGGCGCGAAGTTGCCGAGGGCGAGGACGACGTGGTCGGCGGTGACGCGGGTGCCGTCGGCCAGGGCGAGCGCGGCGGGTCGGTCGACCGCGGGGGGGCGGGCGTCGACGACCTGCCCCGTGAGACATGTGATGGCCTCGCCGCCGGCGGCCAGCAGCGCGCGCAGGTAATCGCCGTATCGGCCGCGCGGCAGGAAGCTGCCCCCGCTCACGCCGGGGTCGCCGGCGCGGGCCCAGCGGACGAAGTGCTCCGGGTCGTCGGGGAGGGCGCTCATCCGCCCCGCGGGGGTGTTGAGCAGGTGGCGTGGGTCGGCTGTCCGATAGGCCAGGCCGGGACCGAACTCGCCGCGCGCGTCGATCACGGTCACGCGCGGGCGGACGGGCGAGCGCGCGAGGTGGTAGGCGAGGGCGACGCCGCAGAAGCCCGCGCCGACGACGGCGATGGCGGGCGCGGACGCAGACGGCACGCCTCAGCCTAGTACACCCGGCCCGAAGTTCTCCAGGGGTTGCTAGGCCCTCTCAGAGAGGGTCCAGCCGAAGTTACCGAGGAGCAGCTCGAGCAGCTCGTCGCGGGAGGCGCGGAAGGGGGTTGGTTCCCAGCGCCCGGTGTGGGTAGCCATCTCGAGTTGCCACAAGTTGGCAGCGAGGCGGCGCAGGCGCGCGTGCAGGACCGGATCGTCGGCGGGGCCGGACTCGAGGGTGATGAGAGGGGCGCGATGCCGGACGCGGATGTGTGCGAGGCCCTGGTATTGGCGCAGGAACTGCTCGACAGCGCGAGCATCATCGTCCGTTTTCGCAGCGGTGTTGCGGCTGGTGCGTGGGCGGCTCATGCGGCGTGATGCCGCTGAGTTTGGACGAAGTGGCCACGAAAGGTCCAGTTGAACGGGTGGGCTTCGTCGCGGTTCCAGCGGCGGATGAAGGCCATCACGGCGCGGGGCAAGGCACCGGCGCAGGGAAAGTCGGCAGCGAAGGACACGGCGCTGCAGCAGCGAGAACCAGATCTCTATCTGGTTGATCCACGAGGCGTGAATCGGCGTGTACACGAAGTGGAAGCGGTCGCCGTGGCGCTGGTTGAAGCGGACCCAACGGTTGTCCGAGCCGTCATAGTGGATGTTGAGGTTGTCCCAGACGATGTAGACCTGGCCGGTGGGATAGTTGCGGGCGAGGGCTTCCATGAAGCCCACGAGATCCTCGGCCCGCCGCTGCGGCTTGCACTCACCCAGAACCCGGCCGGTGCGGACGTCGAAGGCTGCGATCAGCGACGACGTGCCGCGGCGGACGTATTCGAACTCGAAACGGCCCGCGCGACCGGGTGCGGGGAGCTTGCTGGGGAATCTCCGTCCGAGCGCCTGCATGCCGGTCTTCTCGTCCACGCAGAGCACGTGAGCTCCGTCGGGAGGATGATGGTAGAGGTCGCAGATGCGCTGAACTTTGCGGCAGAAGTCGGGATCGGGGCTGTGTAGCCAGAGCCTCATCTTGTGCGGCCGGAAGTCCTCGTTGCGGAGGATTCGCCCCACCTCAGATACGCTGAGGCCAATACCTGTCTCATGAAGCAGGCGCCTCGCCAACGTCGCGTACGTCCACGTCGTACGCGTCTGCAGGCCGTGGTTGGCAGGCTTGTCACAGGCGAGCTTGATGAGCTCGCAGCGTGCCGCCGGCGATATCCGAGCAGGTCGCCCACTTCGAGGGCGATCCTCGAGCGTCACGACCCGCCCATCACGCGCGAACCGCCCACGCCACACTCTCACCGTATCCACGTGGCAACCCAAGCTGCGCGCAATATCCTGGTTTGAGTGCCCCTCGGCGGCGAGCAGCACGAGCTTCGCCCGAAGGACGAGGCGTGCCTCGGCGCGCCCACTCCGAGCGAGCACCTTCAACTCCTCACGGACCGAAGGCGCCACACGAAGCCGTTGCGCTCGCGGGCCCGACACATCGACGAGATCGTTTTCGCGCCTCGTCTATTCCGCCGCCTGTATCGCCTTCGCGATGGATCCAGTTAGATCCAGGACGGAGCAGCTCGCAGGAACCCATGGAGAACTTCGGGTCGGCTGTACTAGTGCCCGGCGCCGGCGGCTTCAACGGGTCCGGCCAGGGCGCGCGGACTTCCGGGCGCTCGTCGCCTCGTTTTGCGCCCCGTCGGGCCCGCATGAGCCAGGGACGGCGAGTTCGGCGAGCCTTCCGTGTGCCGGCGCCTGCCTCGCGCCCGGCGGTGGGCGGATCCGGCGCGAGGCGAGAGATCGAACATCGCGCCCGCGACACTCGCCAGGTGACAAGCGCGGGCGCCGATGCTATCCGCGCGGCATGGCCGCCCGCCTCAGCGTCAACGTCAACAAGGTCGCCACCCTCCGCAACGCCCGCGGCGGCGACGTCCCGAGCGTGATCGAGGCGGTGCGGACGATCGTCGCGGCCGGCGCGCCGGGCATCACCGTGCACCCGCGGGCCGACGAGCGCCACATCCGGGCCGCCGACGCGCGGGCGATCGCGGCCGAGCTGGCGCCGCTGCGCGATCGCGTCGAGTTCAACATCGAGGGCGACCCGCGGCCCGACCTGCTGGCGATGGTCGAGGAGCTGCGGCCGCACCAGTGCACCCTCGTGCCGGTGCGGCCGGGCGAGATCACGAGCCAGGCCGGGTGGCCGCCCGACACCTCGCGCGCCGAGCTCGGGGCGGTCGTGGCCCGGCTGCACAAGCTCGGGGTGCGGGTCTCGCTGTTCATCGAGGCCGACCCCGCCGCGGTGCGCTGGGCCGCCGACGTCGGCGCGCAGCGCATCGAGCTGTACACCGAGCCGTACGCGCGGGCCTTCGCGGCCGGCGCGGGCGCGGCCTCGCTGGCGCAGTTCGCCGCCGCGGCCGAGCTGGCGCACTCGCTCGGGCTCGGCGTCAACGCCGGTCACGACCTCGACCTCGACAACCTGCCGCTGTTCAGCCGCCTGCCGCACCTCGACGAGGCCTCGATCGGCCACGCGCTCATCAGCCACGCGCTGTTCGTCGGGCTCGCGCGGGCCGTCGCCGACTACCTCGCCGCGCTGGCCGAATAGCCATGTCTTGAGAGACATGTCCGAATAGTCAGCTTGCGGCGCGCGCGGCGGTGCGCGCGTGCGCCCGCGCTCGCGGCGGGGCGTCGACGGGCGGCGGTCGCTGCGGTATCCCGGAGGGGTGCGGGTGCTGCTGTGCCAGTGCAACACGGTCTTCGAGCACGAGGTGGTCGCCTGCGTGCGCCAGGGGGCCCGCAGCGTCGAAGATGTTGGCGACGCCTGCGAGGCGGGCACCGGGTGCGGCAGCTGTCGCGGGGCGATCAAGACGATCCTCGAGGAAGAGGCGCAGCGCCGCCGCAGCGGGCGTGACGGCGGGGCGCCCGAGGCGCTGTTTCAGCTGCCGCTGTTCAAGTCGCGAAAAGACTAGTGCCCTTGCACCGCAATTGAGGTACAGCATGCGCGCACGGGACCGCGCGTCCCGATCGAAAGCCATGCTCATCGTGCAGAAATTCGGCGGCTCGTCGGTCGCCACGCTCGAGCGGATCCGCAACGTCGCGCAGCGGGTCCTCGCGACCCAGCGCACGGGTCAGGACGTCGTGGTCGTCGTCTCGGCGATGGCGGGCGAGACCAATCGCCTGATCGGTCTGTCCAACCAGCTCGCCAGCGAGGGCGACGTCACGCTGACCAGCAAGGGGCCGTACGTGGCGAGCGAGCGGGCCGGCGACCGGGCCCACGAGCGCGAGCTCGACCAGCTGGTCAGCACCGGCGAGAACGTCAGCGCCGCGCTGCTGGCGATGGCGATCCAGAACGCGGGGGGTCGGTCCATCTCGCTGGTCGGCCACCAGATCGGCCTGCAGACCGACGCCACCTACACCAACGCGCGGATCCTCGGGTTTTCCCACGGGCGCATCCGCCAGGAGCTGAGCGCCGGCAACGTGGTGGTGTGCGCCGGCTTTCAGGGGTTGAACGCGGCCGGCAACATCACCACGCTCGGCCGCGGCGGCTCCGACACGTCGGCGGTCGCGCTGGCGGCGGCGCTGAAGGCCGATGTCTGCGAGATCTTGACCGACGTCGACGGGGTCTACACCACCGACCCGCGCATCGAGCCGCGCGCGCGCAAGATCCACCGCATCACCTACGAGGAGATGCTCGAGCTGGCGAGCCTCGGCGCCAAGGTGCTGCAGATCCGCAGCGTCGAGTTCGCCATGAAGTTCGGCGTGCCGGTGCACGTGCGATCGAGCCTGAACGAGAGCGAAGGGACGTGGATCGTGTCTGAGCAGAAGAGTCTGGAGTCCGCGGTCGTGACCGGCGTCGCCCTCGACCGCAACGAGGCCAAGGTCACCCTCACCAACGTGCCGGACGTCCCGGGCACGATCGCGTCGATCTTCGGCGTGCTCGCCGGGGCCGACATCATCGTCGACATGATCATCCAGAACGCGAGCCGCGGCGGGTCGACCGACGTCACCTTCACGGTGCCGGAGAACGACCTCAAGAAGGCGGTCGCCGGGCTGCGAAGCCTCGACCTCCCGGGCGCCGGGCCGATGGAGATCCTCAGCGACCCCGACATCTGCAAGATCTCGATCGTCGGCGTCGGCATGCGCACCCACGCGGGCGTGGCGTCCAAGGCGTTCGAGATCCTCGGGCGCGAGAACATCAACATCCAGATGGTCTCGACCTCGGAGATCAAGGTCTCGGTGATCGTGCACGAGCGCTACGGCGAGCTGGCCCTGCGGGCGCTGCACGCCGGGTTCGGGCTGCACGAGGGGCCGGCGAGCAGCGCCGCCTGAGGCCGGTCGCGGTGATGCGCGTCGGGGCAGGGCTCGCGCTGATCGCCGCGCTCGCGGTGGCGCTGGCGGCATGGCTGAGGCCGGCGGCGCCGGAGCTGCTGGTGCGGGTCGCCTGCGAATTCGCCGTCGAGGTCGACGGCGTGCTGCGCTGCGACGACGAGGCGCCGCGCGACGTCGCGAGCGTGTGCGGCGACGCCACGGCGAGCGGGGTGCTGAACCACGGCGACGCGATCGTGCGTGCATCATTGTGCGCAGGCGGATCTCCGCGACCTGGCGAGCTCGGCTGGGGGCGAATGCGAGGAGACGATCTCGAGGCGCTCGCGGTCCCTGTCGACCTCAATCGAGCGTCGGCCAGCGAGCTCGAGAGTATGCCCGGGATCGGTCCCGAGCTCGCGCGGCGAATCATCGAAGGGAGACCGTACTCCACGGTCGATGACTTGAGGCGTGTGCGCGGGATCGGTCCGGCGCGGCTGACCGCCGTTCGCCAGCGGGGGCGCGTGACGACAACAAGTGGACAGGTCCCTTCGGACAGGTTCTGAAGGACAGGCGATGAAGTTGATTCATGGCAGTCTCTGCAGCTGCGGCGGAGTCTGCGCCTCTGTTGTCCGGATCGAAGGTTCGCGGTCGCTGGAGTAGCGAACGAGCGGCGCGCGGCGGCAGCGCCTCTGCGGGCGCAGATTTGCCACGATCGTCGTCAGGCATGGTTTGAAGGCACCAGGTCGGTGGACGCTTGATCCTGCGGCGAAGTCCGAAATCGTGGCCCGGTTGATTCACGTCATTCCGCGCGCGCGCCGCTGCGGCAGCGGCGTGCCCGTCCTGGAAGGGCGCGCCACCACGTTCAAGGATACCTTCGCCATGACTCGACCGATCATTCGCCTCCTCACTGCAGGGTTCTGCGCTGCCTCTCTCACCGCTTGCGGAGACGACGGCGGTCAGCTCACCGGGGCCTCGGAAGGCAATACCGAGGGCTCGAGCGTGACCGCCACGCCCGGCGGGCCTGGGTCGGAGGGCGAGGCGGGGACGACCGTCGACCATCCGACCACCGGCATGGGCATGAGCGACACGCAGGCCACGACCGGGGCGGGGACGACGGCCTCGGACGGCACGCAGGGCGTGACCGAGGGGGCGCCGGAGTGCGGCAACGGCGTGCAGGAGGGCGCCGAGGAGTGTGACGACGGCAACGACGTCCCGGGCGACGGTTGTGAGCCGGGCTGCGTGGCGTCGGCGGTGTGCGGCAACATGACCGTCGAGGCCGGCGAGGCGTGCGACGACGGCAACACCGAGGACGGCGACGAGTGCAGCGCGGACTGCACCATGGCCACGCCGACGCAGGTGTGTGGCGACGGCGCGGTCCAGGCGCCGGAGGCGTGCGACGACGGCAACTTGGAGCCGAACGACGGCTGCGAGCCCGATTGCAGCTTCACGCCGGCGGTGTGCGGCAACGGCACCAAGGAGCAGGGCGAGGAGTGCGACGACGGCAACATGGTCGACGGCGGGCCCGACGACTACTGCCTCAACAACTGCACCACGTACTTCCCGCCGCAGTGCCAGGCGCCGGCCAACTACATCAACTGCGACCAGGACATCAACCTGAGCGACAAGAACGACAAGACCAACGCGCTCAAGGCGATCGGCATCTGCAACGATCAGCCGAACAACTCGATCCAGGTGACCGACTTCGTGTTCGACCCGGCGGCCCAGCCCAACACCTGGCAGGTGGCCAAGGGCTTCGGCTCGTACACGTACGATCACGACAACGACGCGAACACGCCGCCGCAGCTGCTCTACAGCCCGCGCGAGGGCGGCGCCTTCCTCATGCTGTCGAGCGGTACGATCAACGCGCCGAACGGCCAGGGCGTCGTCATCCACGGCGTCAATTCGCAGGTCGGCAACGGCGAGAACAGCAACTCCGACGACAACGCGCTGCCGCCTCCGTTCAAGGTCCAGTTCGGCAGCAACAACGGCGCCGGCGGCACGCCGTTCATCGGTTGTGACAACGGCGTCCCGAACGGCGACAGGGACTGCTCCGACACGCTGCAGGCGCAGTGGATGCTGGGTCAGGGCAACCCGAACGACCGCATCTACTTCACGTTCAAGACCACGGTGCCGCAGGGGACCTACGGGTACAGCTTCGACTTCGTGTTCTGCTCGGCGGAGTGGCCGAGCTTCGTCAACACCGCGTTCAACGACATGTTGATCGCCTACCAGGTCGATCCGACGCCCGACAATCCGAACGCGGACCCGCCGGTCGATCCGTACAGCGGCAACGTCACCTTCATCCCCGACCCGAACAACCCGGCGAGCGGTTTGCCGCTGACGATCACGGCGCTCCACCCGTACTACCTCGGCCCCGGCTACACCTACGCCGAGCCGCAGCTGCAGGGCACGGGCTTCGAGGAGCACGCCTGCTCCGACTGGTTCACCGCCAAGGGCGGCGTGCAGCCCGGCGCCCAGGTGACGATCGGCTTCTTCCTCGCCGACATGCAGGACAACATCCTCGCGACGGTGGCGCTGCTCGACAACTTCCGCTGGGACTGCGAGGGTTGCGTCCCGAGCGAGGTCGACGACTGCGGCGTCCAGCCGATGTGATCGACGGCTCGAGGTACGAGTGACGCGGCGCGCACGGCGACGTGCGCGCCTCGTCGCGTCTCGAGCGGGCGGAATCGATGGTGTGATGTTGCGTCGAATCGCGCGAGTCGAACAAATGTGACGTCTACCCGTGGTCTTCCAGCGAGCTCGACAGCTTGCGGTGGATCACCATCGGCAGCGACGACGAATCGCGTGCTTCCTGCGCCGGAACGACGGTCTCGCGCGGTCGAGGCTGCAGATTCACCAATGAGGCCTGCGGACCGCTGCGCGAGGCACCGGCCTTGATCACTCATGAATCATGAGGAATCAAGGCGGGACCGCCATGCATTCGAGGACGGCCCACATGCTTCGCATACAGGACACGACCATGATGACTCGACCGACTTTTCGAATCCTTACGGCCGGCTTTCTCGCCTCGGCGCTCGCCGCGTGCGGCGACGACGGCGGCAAACTTTCGAGCGCGTCCGACGGTCAGACCGAGGGCGACACCGCCTCACAAGCCACGGTCGACGCGACCGCGGGCGGCGACTCGGCGACCGAGACCTCGCAGCCGACGACGGGCACGCCGACCACGGGCGTGAGCGACAGCGCCACGCAGGGCACGACGGAGGGGACGGCCACGGCGGCCGAGACGGAGGGCGTGACGGAGGGCGTGCCGGACTGCGGGAACGGCGTTCAGGAGGGCAGCGAGGAGTGCGACGACGGCAACGACGTCGCGGGCGACGGCTGTGAGCCGACGTGCACGATCACGGCCGTTTGCGGCAACAACAACGTCGAGGCCGGCGAGGCGTGTGACGACGGCAACACCGAGGACGGCGACGAGTGCAGCGCCGACTGCCAGACGGCCACGCCGCTGCAGGACTGCGGCAACGGCACGGTCGAGCGCCCCGAGCAGTGTGACGACGGCAACGTGGTCCCCGGCGACGGCTGCGAGCCCGACTGCACGTTCTCGCCGGCCGATTGCGGCAACGGCATCAAGGAGGCCGGCGAGGAGTGCGACGACGGCAACACGGTCGACGGCGGCCCCGGCGACTTCTGCCTCAACAATTGCACCACCTACTTCCCGGCCAGCTGTCAGGCCCCGGCCAACTATGTCGTGTGCGACGACGCGCCCGACGTGATCAGCAACAAGGCCGACAAGAACAACGCGCTCAAGGCGATCGGCATCTGCAACAGCACCCCGGCCGACTCGATCATGACGAGCAACTTCCAGTTCTCGCAGGCGGTCGACAATTCGTGGCAGGTGGCGAAGGGCTTCGGCACGTACACCTACGACCACGACATGGACGCGAATACGCCGCCGCAGCTGCTCTACAGCCCGCGCGAGGGCGCGGCCTTCCTGATGCTGTCGACGGGCACGATCACCCCGCCGAACGGCCAGGGCGTCGTCGTCGAGCCGGCGAATTCGCAGACGCACGACGACAACTTCAACCCCGACGGCGGCGTCCTGCCGGCGCCGTTCAACAACCAGAACGGCAGCAACAACGGCGCCGGCGGCACGCCCTTCAAGAACTGCGACAACGGCGTGCCGAACGGCGACCGCGACTGCTCGGACACGCTCCAGGCCCAGTGGGCGATGACCAACGGCAACGCCAACGACCGCATCTACTTCACCTTCAATACGAAGGTGCCGGCGGGCACGTTCGGCTACACCTTCGACTTCGTGTTCTGCTCGGCGGAGTGGCCGACGTGGGTCGGTTCTTCGTACAACGACCTGCTGATCGCCTATCAGGTCGATCCGACGCCCGACAACCCGAACGCGATGCCCCCGGTCGACCCGTACAGCGGCAACGTCACCTTCATCCCCGACCCGAACAATCCGGCCAGCGGCCTGCCGCTGACGATCACGGCGCTCGACCCGTACTACGACGGCCCCGGCTACACCTTCGCCGAGCCGCAGCTGCAGGGCACGGGCTTCGAGCAGCACGCCTGCACCGACTGGTTCACCGCCAAGGGCGGTGTGCAGCCGGGTGCCGAGATCACGATCGGCTTCTTCTTGGCCGACATGTCCGATCAATACCTGACCACGGTCGCGCTGCTCGACAACTTCCGGTGGGATTGCGAGGGTTGCATTCCGAACGAGGTCGACGATTGCGGCATCCAGCCGATGTGAGTGATGTGGCATGACGCGCGGGTCGCTCCGGCCGGGGCGGCCCGCGTCGGTGTTTTCGCGGGTGAAATTCGTTGGCACGACGACGCGCGTCGCGGACTTGCACGCTTGATCGATCGCTCGCGATCCGAAACGCTACGTCGACTCCGCTGGTTCGCCCATGCGTGCGTGGGCGGCCCGCGAATCTTAGACCCGAGGACCATGACCATGAAGACTCCGATCGTACGACTGCTCTCCACCGGCCTTTGTGCCACCGCGCTGGTCGCTTGCGGCGACAGCGTCGACAACGTCACCGGCGTCAACCAGACCGAAGGTGACGCCTCGACGAACATCACCACCAACAACCCGACGCCCGGCGGCAACTCGGACAGCGAGACCGGACCGACGACGACGACGCCGACGACGGGCATGAGCATGGGCGAGACCCAGGGCACGACCGACGGCACGACGGCCGCGACGGACACGGAGGGCGAGACCGCCGTGACGCCGGAGTGCGGCAACGGCGTGCAAGAGGGCACCGAGGAGTGCGACGACGGCAACGACGTGCCCGGGGACGGCTGCGAGCCGACCTGCAACGTCACGGCGGTGTGCGGCAACATGAACGTCGAGCAGGGCGAGGCGTGCGACGACGGCAACACCGACGACGGCGACGAGTGCAGCGCCGACTGCCTCACCGCGACGCCGACGCAGGAGTGCGGCAACGCCAACGTCGAGGAGCCCGAGGCGTGCGACGACGGCAACGACGTGCCGAACGACGGCTGCGAGCCCGACTGCTCGCTCACGCCGCCGATGTGCGGCAACGGCAAGAAGGAGCGCGGCGAGGAGTGCGACGACGGCAACCAGGTCGACGGCGGCCCCGGCGACTTCTGCCTCAACAACTGCACCTCGTTCTTCCCGGCCAATTGCCAGGCCCCGGCCAACTACATCGTGTGCGACGACGCGCCCGACGTGATCAGCAACAAGGCCGACAAGAACAACATGCTGAAGGCGATCGGCATCTGCAACGATACGCTCGCCAACTCGATCGTCACGACCAGCTTCGAGCACTCGAACCCCGTCGACGTCAGCTGGCAGGTGACGAAGGGCTACGGCACCTACACGTACGATCACGACAACGACGCGAACACGCCGCCGCAGCGCCTCTACAGCCCGCGCGAGGGCAGCAGCTTCCTCATCATCTCGAACGGCGAGATCGCGCCGCCGAACGCCGAGGGCGTCGTGATCGAGGCGCCCAACAACCAGGGCACCACCGACAACGGCAACCCCGACGAGATGCCGCTGCCCCTGCCGTTCAAGGCCGTCAACGGCAGCAACAACGGCGCCGGCGGCACGCCCTTCAAGAACTGCGACAACGGGGCCGGCGACAACGACTGCTCCGACACCATCCAGGCGCAGTGGGAGATGACGGACGCCGACGGCAACGACCGCATCTACTTCAGCTTCAAGACCGTCGTGCCGGCCGGGACCTTCGGCTACACCTTCGAGTTCGCGTTCTGCTCGGCCGAGTGGCCCAATTGGGTCGACTCGTCGTACAACGACCTGCTGATCGCCTACCAGGTCGACCCGACGCCCGACAACCCGAACGCCAACCCGCCGGTCGACCCGTACAGCGGCAACGTCACCTTCATCCCCGACCCGAACGACCCGACCAAGGGCCTGCCGATCACCATCACGGCGCTCGACCCGTACTTCATCCAGCAGGGCTACACCTACAACGAGCCGCAGCTGGCCGGCACGGGCTTCGAGACCCACGCGTGCTCCGACTGGTTCACCGCCAAGGGCGGCGTGCAGCCGGGCGCCGAGATCACGGTCGGCTTCTTCCTCGCCGACATGTCCGACCAGTACCTGTCGACCGCGGCGCTGATCGACAACTTCCGCTGGGACTGCGAGGGCTGCATCCCCAGCGAGGTCGACGACTGCGGCGTCCAGCCGATGTGATCACCACGGCGCGACGTGGGCTCCGGGTCCGCGCCCGGGGCCCTCGTGGCCGCAGGCAAGCATGATGTGTGGGCGCGACGCGGGTGCACCGCATCGCGCCCATCGGCGTCATCCGTGCGTCGTCATCGTCCTTGCATTCGCAAGGAGGACAACTGCCGCCGATCAGGGCTTGGGCTGCGCGGGCTCGACCGGGGCCTTCGGCGCGGCCGGGGGCAGGGCCTTGGGCGCCGCGGGGGTCTGGGCCTTGAGGCGCTTGCGTCGCGGCTCCCACACGGCCTTGGGCCGCAGGGGGATCCGGCCGCCGAACAGCGAGAAGTAGCGCTGCGCGCCGTCGTTGCCGCCGCCGATGAGACCGAACAGGGCGCGCCAGTGGAGGCCCTTCTTGACGCCGATGCCGTCGCCCTTGGCGTCGCTGATCGTCTGCTCGGTGCGCCACCACCAGCCGAGGCCGGGGCCGATGACCTGGGTCTCGCGGCCGCGCCCGCGCTGGCGGGCCCAGATGGCCGGCACGACCTGCGTGACGCGGCCCTTGCGGCGGATGTCCCACCACAAGAAGGCGCCGAAGGTGCCCGAGTTCTCGCCGCGCTCGATGTGCCAGATCAGCGGGAACTGGACCCAGTCGTTGTCCTGGCCGCGGCGGCGCTGGAACACCAGGGCCGGGAAGACGCTGGTGAAGCTGGTGTCCTTGGCCCAGTTGTTGTCGCGCAGGAACAGCGGCAAGAGCCAGGTCATGCGCCGCTCGGCGTAGCTGTGCGCGGTGTAGAAGAGCGGCGGCGCGACCACGGTGGTCACCTTGTGCGGCCGGCGGAAGTTCCAGACCATCAGCCCGGCCTGGAACCACCGGTAGTCCTCGCGACGGGCGCCGACGAACAGCGGCGGCAGCACGACGGTGGTGCTGCGATCCTTGGTGCGGTAGGCCTTGCGGAAGAACAGCGGGAAGAAGACGGTGGTCTTGAACTGCCGCGTGGTCGTGTGGCCGAAGTTGAGCGCGTACCAGGTGAGGCGCTCGCCGGGCCGCACGTTGGCGCCGCCCAGCAAGGTGAGGAACCGGCGGCCGCCCGGGTCCTTGTCGAAGTAGTAGAGCATCAGCGCGCCGTGGCTGGTGCGGCCCTTGCCGTCCTTGCCGTAGAGGAAGAACGGCCACGAGCCCCACACCGTGTAGCGGCAACGATCGTCGTCCTCCTCGCGGAAGCCGCACTTCTGGTAGCGGAACGCGAACGGGACCACGCCGGTGAAGCGGTAGTTCTTGTGCAGGCGGAAGAAGTCGAAGTAGATCGGCGGGGCCAGGCTGAAGCGCGTGAAGTTGAACTGACCCTTGACGCCGACGACGAACGGGAACGCGACCCACGAGCGGCGACCGTTGGCCCGCTGACGGTCGAACCAGAACGGCACGGCGATGGTGGTGTGCTCGTTCTTCGCCTTGTCGGCCTGGTGGAAGATGAGCGGCAGCGAGATCAGGCGCCGCTTCTCGGCCGAGTCCATCCACCAGTAGACCGGGACCACGCCGGCGTGGAGCGAGGTGCGGGTGAGGCGGTGGAACGCCGGGCCGGCGATGAGCGTGTGCGTGCGCCGGATCTTGTCGCGGCTGTAGAAGAACGGCAGCAGCAGGCCGGCGTCGACGTCGATGCCCTCGGGCTGGCGCTGGCGGAAGTAGAACGGGACGACCGCGAGGTTCTTGCGCGGCTTCTCGCCGCGCGTGGCGGTGCGCCAGACCAGCGGCGACCACATGTCGAGGTCCTCGCTCGGCGCGCGGTGGCGGGCGAACAGCGGCGCGACGACGAGGTTGCTGGCGACGCCGCCCTCGACCTTGCGCCGGTCGTAGAACACCAGCGGGATCAGGCCGAAGCCGCGGCGGACCGGATCCTTGTAGCCGCGGAAGCCGTACAGGAGCGCCGCGGCCGACCAGGTCCGCTGCTCCGGCGTGCGATAGGCGCCGCCCAGCGGGGTCAGGGTGAGCGCCTTGCCGTCCTTCTGCCGCCGGTAGAAGAGGGGGAACAGCGCGGTGTGGCGCTCGTCGCCGGCGCGCTTCACGTCCCAGAACAGGTTGAGCACCCCGATCGTGCGGTGGTCGGGGCCCTTGCTGCGGGCGAACAGCGGCGACACCGTCAGCGCGCGCTGGGCCTCGACGTCGTGGACATGTCCGAAGAGCAAGGGCGGGACGATGCCGTAGCGGAACTTGTCGTCGCGCCCGGCGAACACCAGCGGGGCGAGGCCGCCGTGGCCGCCGGACTTGACCTTCTTGGCGTAGATCGGGCCGAGCACCCACAGGTCGCTCGGCTTGGCCGGGTCGGTGTCGCGGCGGTGCCAGAACAGCGGGGTGATGGTCTGGTACGAGCGGGTGCCGTCGCGGCCGACGAACGCGAGCGGGGCGAGGCCGGCGTCCCAGCGCTCGCCGCGGCGGCGGTAGAAGCCGAGCACGCCGGCCGACAGCGTGCGCGAGCCCTTGCCGTCGTAGGCGCTCGGGTCGTGCGAGTGGCCGAACAGCGGCGTGACGACCTGGAAGCTGTTGCCGCCGGGCTCGTTGCGCACGAACGTCAGCAGCGGGGTGATGCCGAAGCCCCAGCGGCCGTCCTTGCCGGCGCGACCGCCTCCGAGCAGGGTGTAGACCCGCGTGTCCTGCGGGCTCTTGCGCGCGTACAGCAGCGGGACGAACACGCTGCTGGTGACGCCGGCCTTGACGTCGCCGAACTGCCAGAACAGCGGGAACAGCACCCGGTTGCGCTGCTCCGGGTCGCGGTAGCTGACCCACGGGAACGCCGACCAGGCGACGCTGCCGCGGTCGCGGTTCTCGGCGCGCCACACCAGCGGCGTGGCCGAGAACAGCTTGCGCGTCGGGGTCTGGCGCGAGAACGTGAGGAGCGGCGGGACCGCCCAGGTGCGCTGGCTGCGGGCCTTGTCGCTGCGCTGCACGTACAGCAGCGTCCACAGGTCCTTGCGGTTGCCGTACTCGCTCGACTGCCAGTGCACGAACGGCAGCACCGTGTGCCACTTGACCCCGCGGGCCTTGTTCTGCCCGCCCACGTAGAGCGGGACGCCGACGTTGACGGTGCTCGGGCCGCGGGTCACGCGGTAGAACAGCGGCGCGCCGACGAAGTAGCGCAGGTCGTTGAGCGGATCCTTGTCGGTGGTGTTCTTGTGGCCGTACCAGAACAGCAGCGCCGAGAAGCCGCGCATGCTGTCGGGCGTCTTCTGGTGGTAGTGGAAGGGGACGACGATCAGGTTCTTGACCGACTTGTTGCCCCACCGCCACACGAACGGGAACTGGCCGAAGCTGAACTGCTCGCCGACCCGCTTGTAGCCCATCAGCAGCGCGACCGCGCCCCAGCCGCTGGTGCGCTCGCTGAACGAGCCGAAGAACAGGATCGCCGGCGACAACCACCGCCGCTTGGCCGTGCGCTGGCTGTACCAACCTGTCGTCAAGGACAGGTTGAAGTGGAACAGCTTCTCCGGGTGGGTCGCGGTGCCGCGGCGGTCGAAGAACAGCGGCGGCAGCGTCAGCGCGCGCGTGCGGTGCGTCGTGTAGGTGCGGTCGATCCAGAACGGCGGGACGCTCTTGCCCTTGAGGAAGCGCGGGACCTCGTCGGCCGGGTCGGGCTTCTCCGGCTCGGGCACCAGCACCGTCACTGGCGGGGCGTTGTCGTTGGTCGGCTCCGGCGCCGGCGCGACCTCCTCGTCGCCGGCCTCGAGATCGTCGCCGCTCGGCGGCGGCGCGAGGTTCGGGGTCGGCCGCGTCAACGGGCTGCCCGTGGGGCCAGGTGCCGAAGGCCCTGGCTGATCGGGCATGTCCTCGGGGACAGGCTCGACCGGCGTCGCCTCGCTCGCGGGCGGCTCGCCGGCGGGCGGCTCGCCGGCGGGCGGCTCGGCCTGGCCGCCGGGCAGGCGCCGCGGGGTGGTGCGCGGCGGGGCGAGCAGCAGCGGCGCGCCGAGGCCGGCGACCAGGTCGGTGGGGCGCAGCCCGGGCGCGGCGTGCAGGGCCGGCCAGGTCGGCGCGCCGGTCGAGGCGACCATGCCGAGCTGCCGGACCGGGCGCGCGGCGTGGCTGTCCCGAGGGACAAGTCCGATCAGACAGGCGCCGATCAGGCAGGCCGAGACCGCGACGACCCGCGTGCGCATGAGGTCGTCGCGCGTGCGCATGAGGTCGTCGGGCGTGCGCATCATGATGTCGTCGAGCGGACGCGCCGGCGCGTCGACCCGGACGTCGCCGGGCGCGTCGAGCTCGGGACTCGCGTCGGCGCCTCCGAGGCGCGCAGTGGGCTCAGAGGCGACCAAGGGCCGGGAGGCAATAGCCAATCCACGTTTGCCGTGTCAACAGAAGGATCCACAAGGATCCGGGGCTGGCGGGGAATGGATCCGGGCTGGCGGCGGTTTGACAGCCCTGGCGCCACGCGCTACATGCGGCCGGATGAAGGCCACGACCCGCGACGACGGCACGCAGCTCCCGCCGGAGCTTGACCTCGATCTCGTGGCCCTGGCCCGCTCGGGGCCGGGTCCGTACGACATCCAGGCGGAGCTTCCGGCGCCGTGGATGGCGACGGTGCTGGCGCACACCGACGCGGAGGTCACGAGCGCCGGTTCCACCAAGCTCGAGGTCACGCCGATCGGCGAGGGGAGCAGCTACCTGGTCCGCGGCTCGATCCAGGGCGGTTACAGCGTCCCCTGCGCCCGTTGCCTGGCCCCGGCCGCGGTCTCCGCCGGCGGCGAGATTTGTGTGCACTTCGTCCGCGATCGCGTCGGCGACGCCGACGACGAGGAGACCGAGACCGAGTCGCCCGACGAGCGCAGCTTCTCCGGCACGCGCATCGACCTGCGGCCGCTGATCACCGAGCAGGTGCTGCTGTCGTATCCGATCCGGGCGCTGTGCGCGTACGGGGAGGCGTGCCGCGGCCTGTGCATGCGCTGCGGCGCCGAGCTGAACGGTCAGCCGCCGGGGCCGTGCGCGGCGTGCGGGGCGGTCGACGCCCAGGTGCCGATCGCCGCCGACGCCGACCTCGAGGAGCCGGCCAGGCCCGCGAGCTCGTGGCAAGCGGCCCTGAAGCAGCTCGCCGACTCCGGCGTGGGCGAGGGCGACGACGACATCGGGGCCGACAACCTGGAGTTCGCCGGCCCTATTCCTGGCGTCGACGATTTCGATCCCGGGTTCGAGCCGGAGCCCGACCCGACGCCCGCCAGATCGGGCAAGCCGGCCGGGAGATCGGCGGCCAAGCCGACGGGCAAGCCCGCCGCGGGCAAGCCGGCGGCCAGGTCGTCCGCCGGCAAGTCGCCCGCCGGCAACGCGGCGAGCAGGTCCTCCAAGAAGCCCCCCAGTAAGAAGAAGCAGTGATCTTCGCCTCGAGGGCTTGAGTTATCTCAGGTCCCCGGGGCACCCTACCGCCCCCTGCGCCGATTGTGGCGCCGGGAAAAGCGCTAGACTCCCGCCCCCGCTTCCAAGGCGGTTTTGTGCCATGGCTGTCCCCAAGAAGAAGAAGTCCCAGTCCCGCCGCGACATGCGGCGCGCCCACCACGACAAGCGCTCGGCGCCGACCCTCGTCGCCTGCCCGAACTGCCAGGAGCGCGTGCGTAGCCACCACGTGTGCCCGGCCTGCGGCCACTACAAGGGCCGTGAGGTGATCACGATCGCGCAAGAGTAAGTAAGAGGTGGCGGCGACGAGGAAGATCGCGCTCGACGCCTTCGGCGGTGATCACTGTCCCTTCGTCGAGGTCGAGGCCGCAGTCCTCGCCGCGCGCGCCGGGCAAGAGGTGATCCTCGTCGGCGATCGGGCACGGCTCATGCCGCAGCTCGCGCTCCTCGGGGTCACTCGCTACGACGGCGAGGACGGCATCACGGTCCATCACGCGTCGGAGGTGATCACCATGGAGGACACGCCCTCCAAGGTGGTGCGCTCCAAGCCCGACGCGTCGATGCTGGTGTGCTTCGACCTGGTCCGGCGCGGCCAGGCCGCGGCCGTGGTCTCGGCCGGCAACTCCGGGGCGATGCTGGCGTGCGGGCTGTTCCGCTTCGGCCGGCTCAAGGGCATCGACCGCCCGGCGATCGTCTCGAGCTTCCCGCGGCCGAAGGGCGGCCCGTGCGTGCTCATCGACATGGGCGCGAACGTCGACTGCAAGCCGATCAACCTCGTGCAGTTCGCGGTGCTGGGGGCGATCTTCTCCCGCACCGTGCACGGGATCACGCCGCGCGTCGGCGTGCTGTCGAACGGCAGCGAGGAGGGCAAGGGCACCGATCTCACGCGCGCGGCCCACCGCCTGCTGTCCGCCCACCCGAGCCCCGCGTTTTCGTTCCACGGCTACGTCGAGGGCAAGGACTTCTTTAAGGACACGGTCGACGTCATCGTCACCGACGGGTTCACGGGCAACGTCGCGCTCAAGGTGATGGAGGGGACCGCCGGCGGCATCGTCGGGTTCCTGCGCGCCGCGGTGATGAAGACCGCGCGCACCCGCCTCGGCGGGCTGATCCTGCGCCCGGCCTTCCGCGCCCTCGGCGAGCAGCTCGACCCCGACAGCTACGGCGGCGCGCCGCTGCTCGGCGTCGACGGGGTGGCGATCATCTGTCACGGCGGCGCCGGGCCGAAGGCGCTCGCCGGCGGGATCCGGATCGCGGCCGACTACGCGGCGCGCGACCTCACGCCGGCGCTGCGCGCCGCGATCGGCGATCACCGCGAGCTGTTCGCGGCCGCCAAGCGCGAGGATTCACCTGTATGAACGAACATGTCTCTTCAGACAGCTCCTCGGCTGGGGTCGCCCGGCCGCTCGCGTTCCTGTTCCCCGGTCAGGGCAGCCAGGAGCCCGGGATGGGCAAGGCGCTGGCCGAGGCGTTCCCGGCCGCGCGGCGCGTGTTCGCCGAGGCCGACGACGCGCTCGGCGAGCCGCTGTCGCGGCTGTGCTTCGAGGGCCCGGCCGAGGCGCTGGCGCAGACCGCCAACACCCAGCCGGCGATCCTCACCTGCAGCATCGCGGCGTGGACGGTGGTCACGAGCGAGCTCGGGCTGCAGCCGGCCGCGCTGCTCGGTCACAGCCTCGGCGAGTTCTCGGCGCTGGTCGCCGCGGGCGCGCTGGCGTTCGTCGACGCGGTCAAGCTGGTGCGCCTGCGCGGGCTCGCCATGCAAGAGGCCGTGCCCGCGGGCGTGGGCGCGATGGCGGCGGTGATCGGCGCCGACCCGCTCGCGCTCGAGCAGTGGTGCGAAGAAGCGAGCGCCGGGGGCGAGGTCGTGAGCCCCGCGAACGAGAACGGCGGCGGACAGATCGTGATCGCCGGGCACGCGGCGGCGGTCGAGCGGGTGGTCGCGCGCGCCAAGGAGAGCAAGGCGCGAGCGATGAAGCTCAACGTGTCGGCGCCGTTCCACTGCGCGCTGATGCGGCCCGCGGCCGAGCGGGTGGCCGAGGCGCTGGCGACGATGGACATCGCCGCGCCGCGTGCGCCCGTGATCGCGAACGTCGATGCCGAGCCGTATCCGACGAGCGGCGGGCCGCAGGACGTCCGCGATCGACTCGTTCGTCAGATCACCGGCCGCGTCCGCTGGGAGGCGTCCGTGCGAACGGTGATACGCATGGATATCTCTCGCGGGCTCGAGCTCGGGCACGGCAAAGTGCTCTGCAACTTGATTAAACGCATCGACAAGGGCTTCTCGCTCGCCGCCGTCGGTTCCCCGGCGGACCTCGATGTGCTAAAGCTCGGCACCTAGTGTCGGGCCACGAAGCCAATACCCAGCCCCGGGCGCTGCCGCCGTCGCTCGCGCTCACCGGGCGCGTCGCGCTCGTGACCGGCGCGTCGAGAGGGATCGGGCGGGCGATCGCCAAGCTGCTCGCGCAGCGCGGGGCGAGCGTCGCCGTCAACTACGCCGCCCGCGAGGACGCCGCCCGCGAGCTGTGCGACGAGATCGTCGCCGAGGGCGGCGCGGCCAGGCCGTACGGGTTCGACGTCGCCGACGCGGCCGCGGTCGAGGCCGGCGTGCAGCGCATCGCCGCCGAGCTCGGCGGGCTGCACATCCTCGTCAACAACGCCGGGATCTCGATCGACGCCCTGCTGATGCGCGCCTCCGCGGCCGACTTCCAGCGCGTCCTCGACGTGAACCTCAAGGGCGCGTTCTTCTGCGCCAAGGCGGCCGCTCGCCAACTGCTCAAGGCCAAGGCCGACGGCCGCATCATCAACATCAGCAGCGTGATCGGCGAGCAGGGCAACGCCGGCCAGGCGATGTACGCCGCCGCCAAGGCCGGCATGCTCGGCCTGACCCGCTCGCTCGCCCGCGAGTTCGCCAGCCGCGGCGTCACCGTCAACGCGGTCACGCCGGGCTTCTTCGAGACCGACATGACGGCCGCCAGCGTCCAGGGCGAGGCCCGCGAGGCGCTGCTCAAGCAGATCCCGCTGGGCCGGATCGGTCGACCCGAAGAGGTCGCCGAGGCCGTGGCCTACCTGGCCGCGCCGGCCGCCGCCTACATCACGGGGCAAGTCCTCGCGATCAACGGCGGCCTGCGCATGTGAAGCCTCCGTATTTAGTGCGCCGCTTGTGACCCGTCCTGAGAGGGAACTACCACCATGACGACATCCGACATCGAGAAGCAGGTCATCGAAATCGTGCGCGAGCAGCTCGACGTGAAGCCCGAGGACTGCACGCTGGACAAGATCTTCACCGACGACCTCGGCGCCGACTCGCTGGCGATCGTCGAGCTCGTCCTCGCGTTCGAGGAGCACTTCGAGATCAAGATCCCCGACGAAGAGGTCGAGAACATCAAGACCGTCGGCGACGCGGTGAGCTACATCCGCGCGCGCCGCAAGGCCTGAGAGGTCGTTGTGACGGGGCGCAGGGTCGCGATCACGGGAGTGGGGCTCATCAGCCCGCTGGGCGTCGGCAACGACGAAAACTGGCGGAGCTTGTGCGCGGGGCAGTCGGGGATCGGGCCGATCACGCGGTTCGACGCCAGCATCTTGTCGACGCGGATCGCGGGTGAGGTCCGAAACTTCGATCCGACCCGCTGGATCGCCAAGAAAGAGGTCCGACAGATGGACCTCTTCATCCAGTACGCGATCGCGGCCGCGGCGATGGCCGTCGAGGACGCGCAGCTCGGTGCGCCCGACGACCCCGAGCGCTTCGGCGTCTACGTCGGCGCCGGCCTCGGCGGTCTGCCGGTCCTCGAGGCCACGCACGACTCGCTGCGCGAGAAGGGCCCGCGCCTCGGCATCAGCCCGTACTTCGTGCCGGCGATCATCGTCAACCTCGCGCCCGGGCAGATCTCGATCCGCCACAACTACCGCGGGCCGAACATGAGCCACGTGTCGGCCTGCTCGACCGGCGCCCACAGCATCGGCGAGGCGTTCCACCTGATCGCCCGCGGCGGCGCCGACGTGATGATCGCCGGCGGCACCGAGGCCACGGTGTCGCCGCTGTGCGTCGGCGGCTTCGCGTCGATGCGCGCGCTGTCGACCCGCAACGACGAGCCGACCAAGGCGTCGCGGCCGTTCACCGTCAGCCGCGACGGCTTCGTCCTCAGCGAGGGCTGCGGCCTCGTGATCCTCGAGGAGTGGGAGCGCGCGAAGGCCCGCGGAGCCCGGATCTACGCCGAGATCGTCGGCTACGCGGCCACTTCCGATGCGCATCATATCACCGCGCCGTCGCCCGACGGCGAGGGCGCGCAGCGGTGCATGCGGCTCGCGCTGCGCGACGCGGGGCTCGCCCCCGAGACGGTCGGCTACATCAACGCGCACGGCACCTCGACCAGCGCCGACGCGACCGAGACCGGCGCGATCAAGGCGGTGTTCGGCGAGCACGCGCGCAAGCTGGCGGTGTCGTCGACCAAATCGATGCACGGCCACCTGCTCGGGGCCACGGGCGGGCTCGAGGCGGCGATCTGCGCCCTCGCGCTGCACCACAACGTGCTGCCGCCCACCATCAACCTCGACGAGCCGGACCCCGACTGCGACCTCGACTACGTGCCGCACGAGGCGCGCCGCGTCGCGGTCGACGTCGCCCTCTCCAACAGCTTCGGCTTCGGCGGCACCAACGCGTGCCTCGTGTTCAAGCGGGCGGGCTAGACCATGCGCGTGCACCTCGGCAGCGACCACGCGGCGATCGATCTCCGGCGCGAGCTCGCGGCCGCCGTGGCCGCGTTCGGCCACGAGGTCGCCAGCGAGTCCGGGCCGGCCGCGGCCAGCGAGTCGGTCGACTACCCCGACGTGGCGGTCGAGGTCGCCCGGCGCGTGCGCGCCGAGCCGGGCTCGCTCGGCCTCCTGGTCTGTGGGACAGGTCAGGGGATGGCCATGGCCGCCAACAAGCAGGCGGGCATCCGCGCCGCCGTGGTGATGGATCCGTTCAGCGCGGCGATGGCCCGCGAACACAACGACGCCAACGTGCTCTGTCTGGGCGCGCGGGTCGTCGGCGTCGAGCTGGCGAAGGTCCTGCTCAGGACCTTCCTCGACGCCCGCTTCGCCGGGGGGCGCCACGCCCGGCGAGTCGAGAAGCTGGAGCCCGGGGGGTAGGTTGCTCTGCCCGGTCTGCCGCAGCGGGAGCATCAAGGTCCTCGACTCGAGGGAGAGTCGGGACGGCGGTGCGATCCGGCGGCGACGTGCGTGCCTCGACTGCAACCACCGCTTCACCACCTACGAGCGCATCGAGACCACGCCGCCGATCGTGCTGGGGCGCGGCGGAGGCAAGCAGCTGTTCGATCGCAACAAGATCCGCGCCTCGCTGCAGGCGGTCTGCCGCAAGCGCCCCGTCGATGACGAGCAGATCGAGGCGCTGCTCGGCGTGGTCGAGCTGTGGGCCGCGACGCGCGGCGAGAAGGAGATCCGCGCCGAGGAGATCGCCGACCGGATCCTCCGGTTGCTGCGCCCGCTCGACGCCGTCGCCTACGTGCGCTACGTCGCCATCCACGGCGAGTACCAGGCGGTCGACGAGTTCGTGCACCTGTTGAACGAGATGGAGAAGGCCGCGCACACCAGCCCCGAGGGCCAGCGCACGCTGTTCGAGATCGACGCCCGCGGGCAGATCCAGCTCAGCGCGCCGACCCGGCTGCCGGCCTTCGCCGAGGGCGAGGACGAGGCTGACTCTGGGGACAGGTCCGCGCCGGCAGCGTCGCCGGAGAGCGAGGTGAATTGATTTACCCGGAGCTCGCTGACCTGCTCGGCGGCGCGAGCGGGACCGCGGACGACGGCCCGGCTGCGATCGCGGCGGCGCTGGCGAGCGCGCCGGCGGCGGACGAGTCGCGGGCGGCACGCGACGTCCGACTGATGGGCGCGGCCGTGGCGCTGGCTCGCTCGGGCACCGGCGCGACCTACCCGAACCCGTGCGTGGGCGCGATCGTCGTGCAGGGCGAGAAGGTCGTCGGCGCCGGGCGCAGCGCGGTCACGGGAGGCCCGCACGCCGAGGTCGCCGCGCTGCAGCAGGCCGGCGAGGCCGCGCGCGGGGCGACGGTCTACGTCACGCTCGAGCCGTGCTCGCACTTCGGCCGCACGCCGCCGTGCACCGGGTCGCTGATCGCCGCCGGGGTGGCCGAGGTCGTGATCGGCAGCCTCGATCCGGCGGTGCACGCCGGCGGTCGCGGGATCGAACTGCTGCGCGCGGCCGGCATCCGCGTGCGTGAGGGCGTGCTCGCGGGCGCGTGCGCGTCTGCGCACGAGCACTACCTGCACCACGAGAGGACGCGACTGCCGTTCGTCACGCTGAAGATCGCGTCGTCGCTCGACGGCCAGATCGCGGCTGGCTCGGGGGACAGCAAGTGGATCACCGGCGCGCCGGCGCGGCGCCTCGGACACTGGTTGCGGGCCCGTCACCACGCGATCGCCGTGGGCGCCGACACGGTGCTGCGCGACGATCCCGCGCTGTCGGTGCGCATGGTGACCGGCGTCGACCCGCTGCCGGTGATCTTCGACAGCGGGCTGCGCGTGGCCGGGGCGGTGCGCCGGCCGACGTTGCTGCGGCCGGGCACCGTGGTGCTGCACACCAGCCGCGCTCCCGCCGCGGCGCAGCGGGCGGTCGAGGAGCTCGGCCTGCGGCGCATCGAGCTCGACGGCGACGCCGAGGGCCGGGTCGACGTCGCCGGCGCGTTGCAGGCGCTCGGCAAGCTGCCGCTGCGTTCGCTGTTGGTCGAGGGCGGCGGGCGGATGATCGCCAGCTTCGTCGCCGCCGCCGCGTGGCAGCGGTTCTATTGGTTCCATGCGCCGATCGTGCTGGGTGACGGACGTCCCGCCGCCGCCGGCCTCAAGGTCGCGGCGGTCGCCGACGCCACGCGGCTTCGTCCGCTGCTGCGCACCGACGTCGGGGTCGACGGCCTGACCGTCCTCGGCCCGCCGGCGGACGCCGCCGACGATCCCGAAGGACGCGAGATCTGACGCATCCGGCGGGCTCTGCGGGCCGTCGCACCGGCCGGTGATCTGTGCCATAACCCCCGCATGTTCACCGGCCTCGTGCGCGGCGTCGGCACGGTCGAGCGCGTGATCCCTGGCGCGCAGCGACGCACCTTCGTGATCCGCTACGCGCTGTCGGAGGGCGATCGCAGCCTCGGCGCCAGCGTGGCGATCTCCGGCGTGTGTCTCACCGTGGTCGCCTCGACCGCCGGCGACTTCACCGTCGAAGCCGCGTTCGAGACGCTCGCGGTCACCACCCTCGGCGAGCTGCGGCCCGGCAGCCGCGTCAACCTCGAGCCGGCGCTACGGCTCGGCGACGCGCTCGGCGGCCACCTCGTGTCCGGCCATGTCGACGGCCTGGCGCGCGTGCGCAGCCGGGTCGCCCGCGGCGACGCGGTCGAGATGTGGTTCGACGTCCCGGGCGAGCTGGCCCGCTACATCGCGGTCAAGGGCAGCGTGTGCGTCGACGGCGTCAGCCTCACGGTCAACGCGGTCGACCCGCGTGGGTTCGCCGTGGGCCTGATCCCGCACACGCTCGCGGCCACGACCCTGGCCGACCTGAAGGTGGGCGACGCGCTCAACCTCGAGGTCGACCTGCTGGCGCGCTACGTCGCCCGCCTGCTCGGCGCCGGGGCCGAGGCCGGCCGGGCCGCCGCGCCCGCGGTCACGCGCGAGGCCCTGGTCCGCGCCGGCTACCTCGACGCCGCGGCCGGCTACGCCGCCGCGGCCGACGTGAATGCTGACTCCGGGGACAGGTCCGAAGCGCCCTGTCCCGAAGCACCTGTCTCCAAGAACAGCTAAAGACATGAGCGAAACGACCAACTACGAGCACGTGGAGCGCTGCATCGAGGTCATCCGCCGCGGCGGGATGATCGTCCTCGTCGACGACAAGGACCGCGAGAACGAGGGCGACCTGGTGTGTGCGGCCGAGCACTGCACGGCGGAGCAGGTCAACTTCATGTGCCGGTGGGGTCGCGGGCTGATCTGCCTGGCGCTGACCGCCGACCGCGTGCGCGAGCTGCGGCTGCCGATGATGGTGCCGACCGACCCGGGGCACATGGGCACCGCGTTCACGGTGTCGATCGAGGCGCGCAGCGGCGTGACGACCGGCATCTCGGCGGCCGACCGGGCGCAGACGATCCGCGTCGCCAGCGACGAGCGCTTCGGCCCGACCGACATCGTCAGCCCGGGGCACATCTTCCCGCTGCGGGCCCAGCCCGGCGGCGTGCTGGTCCGCTCGGGCCACACCGAGGGCTCGGTCGACCTGGCCCGCCTGGCCGGCCTGCGCGCCGCGGGCGTGATCTGCGAGATCATGCGCGACGACGGCGAGATGGCCCGCATGGACGACCTCGAGTCGTTCGCGCGCACGCACGAGCTGCCGATCCTGACGATCGCCGATCTGATCGGCTACCGCCTCCAGCGCGAGACGCTGATCGAGGAGGTCGCCCGCCAGCCGCTCGAGTCGCCGATCCTCGGCATCTCCGCGGAGGACGGCTGGACGATGCACACGTTCCGCTCGACGGTCGAGCCGGCCAGCTTCTTCGTCGCGCTGTGCAAGGGCGACCTGCACCAGCGCGAGGACGGCGACGACGCGGTGCTGCTGCGCGCGCAGCGGTCGCAGGTGCTCGAGGACGTGTTCGGCGTGACGGGCGACGGCGCGGCGAGCCGCATGCGCGCGAGCCTGAAGCAGATCGATCGCGCCGGCCGCGGGGTGTTCCTCTACGTCCTCGGCCACCGCTGGCCGTCCGACCCGCTGCTGACGCCGCGCGCGGCCGAATCGGCGCCGGCGCTCAAGCCCGCCGAGGCCGGCTTCCGCGACTTCGGCCTCGGCGCGCAGGTGCTGCGCAGCCTCGGCGTCCACCGGATCCGCGTGATCACCAACAACCCCCGCAAGATCGTCGGCCTGTCCGGCTTCGGGATCCACACCGTCGGCGTCGAGCCGCTGCAGGAGGGGCCGGTTGACTGAGGCTGGTGCCACGGACATGTCCCATGGGACACGTCCGCGGGGCCGTCGCGTCCTGCTGATCGTCAGCGGCGGGATCGCGGCCTACAAGGCGCCGGAATTGGTGCGGGCGTTCGTCGCCGCCGGTTGCGAGGTCCAGGTGGTGATGACGCCGGCGGCGGAGGCGTTCGTCAGCGCGCTGTCGCTGGCGACGGTGTCGACCCGGCCGGTGCGCACGCGCCTGCTCGACCCGGAGGAGGAGGGCCACGTCGGCCACATCGAGCTCGCCGACTGGCCCGACCTGGTGGTCGTCGCGCCGGCCACCGCCGACCTGCTGGCGCGCGCGACCCACGGCCTGGCGAACGACCTCGCCGCGACGGTGCTGCTGGCCACGCGCGCGCCGGTGCTGTGGGCGCCGGCGATGAACACGAACATGTGGCGCCACCCGGCCACGCAGGACAACCTGGCGACACTGCGCGCCCGCGGGGCCGAGTTCGTCGGGCCCGATCGCGGGCAGCTGGCGTGCGGGTGGATCGGCGAGGGCCGCATGATCGACCCGCCGCTGATCGTCGCCGCCGCGCTGGCGCGGCTCGGCGTCGGCCGCGGGCCGTGGGCGGGCAAGCGCGTGCTGGTGTCGGCCGGGCCGACGCGCACGTACATCGATCCGGTCCGCTTCGTCACCAACGCGTCGACCGGGGCGATGGGCTTCGCGCTGGCCGAGGCGGCCCAGCGCGCCGGCGCCGCGGTGACGCTGGTGGCCGGACCGGTCGAGCTGGCCACGCCGGCGGGGGTGCGCCGCGTCGACGTCGAGACCGCGGCCGAGATGCAGGCGGCGCTGGAGAACGAGCTGTCTCAAGGGCCATGTGACTGGGTGGCCATGGTCGCGGCGGTGCAAGACCTCGAGATCGACGGCGGCGCCGCGCGCAAGCTCGAGAAGGCCGAGCTGCTGGCGACGCTGCCGACGCTCGCCTGGCGGGCCGCGCCCGACATCCTCGCCGCGCTCACGGTCCGCTTCGGCCGCGGCGCGGCGCCGGGCGCCCCGCGCTCGCGCTTCCTCGGGTTCGCCGCGCAGACGGTCGAGGATGGCCCCGAGGACAGGTTGCAGCAGGAGCTGATCCGGCTCGGCTCGGCCAAGCTGCGGGCCAAGGGCGCCGACGCGATCTTCGTCAACCGCGTCGGCGCGCCCGGGGTCGGCTTCGCGTCGGCGACCAACGCCGGCCTGTTGCTGGCGCGCGACGGCGACGCGATCGCCGTGCGCGCGTCGGGCCCGCCGATCGCCAAGGCGGCGCTGGCGGCCTGGCTGCTCGACGCGCTGGCGGCGACGAACTGACGGAGGATCTCGCGGTGGAAGGCGATCGACGCGACGCGACCCGGCGGCTGGCGGTTCAGTTCGCCGCCCACCTGCGTCACCTCCGGGAGTTCCGCGGTCTGGCGTACGTGTCCGCCGCGGCCTCTCCGCGTCGCGCGAGCGCGCCGATCTCCGCGCCCGAGGAGCGATCGCCGGCGCCGGACAGCACCTGGCCGTCCGGACAGGCGACCGAGCGCACCGCCGCGGGGGCGCGCGCGCCGACATGGCCCGAAGACCAGGCCAGATCCGCCCGCGATCCCGAGCCGCGAGCGCGCACACAGCCGGGCGCGGCCTCGGGGCCGCCGCCGCAGGAGACGAAGCGAGGGCGCGCGCAGCCGGGCCCGGCGGACTGGGAGCCGTCGCAGGAGACGACGCGAGGGCGCGCGCAGCCGGGCCCCGAGGACTGGGAGCCGTCGCTGCCGCAAGAGACGCCACGCGGTCGAGCGCAGCCGGGCCCGGATGACTGGGAGCCGTCGCCGCAGGAGACGACGCGAGAGCGCGCGCAGCCGGACCCCGGAGACTGGGAGCCGTGGCCGCCGCAGGAGACGACACGCGGGCGCGCGCAGTCGGGCTCCGGAGACTGGGAGTCGTCGCAGCAGGAGACGACACGCGGGCGCGCGCAGCCCGGCCCTGCACACCGGGAGCCGTCGCCGCACGAGCCGACGCGAGGGCGCGCGCAGCCGGGCCCTGCAGACCGGGAGGCGTCGTCGCAGGAGACGACGCGAGGGCGCGCGCAGCGGGGCCATGCAGACCGCGAGTCGTCGCCGCAGGAGACGACGCGAGGGCGCACGCAGCGGGGCCCTGCAGACTGGGAGCCGCCGCCGCAAGATGCACCGCGTTCGCGCGCGCCCGCGGAGCCGCCGCGCGCTCGCACGGTCCACCAGCAGCCCGCGGAGCCGTCGCCGCGGCCCCGGACGGTCAGCCTGCCGCTGGCGGATCAGGGGGCACCGCCGCGTGCGGCCGAGGGCGCGCCGCGCCCGGCCGGCGATGCCTCGCTACGCGCGCAGGCTCAGGCGTGGACGCCGGCGCAGAAGCTCGAGTACTTGCGGGCCCGTAACGTCGGCGACTGCACCCGCTGCAAGCTCTCGAAGACCCGCACGAACATTGTATTCGGCGTCGGCGACCCCGACGCGCGGGTGATGTTCATCGGCGAGGCGCCCGGCGCGGACGAAGATCGGCGCGGCGAGCCGTTCGTCGGCGCTGCCGGCCGGCGGCTGACGCAGTGGATCGAGCGCCTGGGCATGAAGCGCGAGCAGGTCTACATCGCCAACGTGCTGAAGTGCCGGCCGCCCGGCAACCGCGAACCGGCCGCCGACGAGATCGAGAAGTGCTCGCCGTTCCTGCGCGCCCAGATCCGGGCGATCCGTCCCGCGGTGATCGTGGCGCTCGGCCGGCACGCGGGGATGTTGCTGACCGGCACCGATCAGGATCTGAAGTTGGCACAGATGCGCAACCGTCGTTGGACCTACGACGACCCGGGTGCAGGCCTGCAGATCCCACTTCACGTCACGTATCATCCGTCGTACGTGATCCGACGCGAGGGTGAACTCCCTCCGGGGCAGCGAAATCCGGCCGACGACACGGTGATGTCGGACCTCGAGCGAGCGCTGCGCGTGCTGCGAAGTTGATCGCGTCATGCACATGCAATGCCCGGATGCGCGACGGATTTTCACGCGTGAAGAGCTGTGGAGAAGTGGGCCGCGCGCGCCGCTTGCGATCCGCGTCGTGAAATTTCTGTAGTCCAGTTTTCAGCGATGATCGTCACGTCCGCTGCGGATGCTGTTCGGCAGTACAGTTGACGGTTCGCGTCGCCACTTCTACAGTCACGTTTCTGTGGCGACGCGATGACGAAGGCTGAACTCATCGAAAAAATCGCACGCAACCGTGATCTGCCGCCGGACATCACGAAGAAGTGCGTGCAGCAGATCCTCGAGATCGCGTTCGGGGAGATGGCCGCCTACTTCGTCAAGGCGAGGGTGACGCGGGCCCAGAGCCCGCGCTTCACGTTCCCCGGCTTCGGCACCTTCACCAAGAAGAAGCGCTCGGCTCGCAAGGGCGTCAACCCGCGGACGCTCGAGCCCATGACGATCGACGCGGCCTTCACGATCGACTTCCGCCCGGGCGTCGAGCTGCGTGCGAGCCTCAACGCCCCGGCCGGCAAGTCCGCCCCCGCGGCTCGCAAGCGGCGCGCCGGCCCGGCCCAGCTCGAGCTCGAGCCGCCGTGCGCCGATCCGGCCGAGCTCGACGAGGTCGACGAGGAGGAGCTCGGCGACGAGGCCGACGAGGCGCTGATCCTCCGCCGCCGCTTCACCGCGCGCGAGGACCTCGAGGAGGACGACGTCGACGACGAGTTCGACGAGGTCTCGCTCGACGTGCTGCGCCGCAGCCAGCCCGCCGACCCGCGGCTCGAGCTGCCGCCGGCGCCGATGCAGCGCGCCGACGTGCCGGGCCGCCGCGCCCACGCGCGCACCGGCTCGCGCTCCTGAGAGCTGTCCCGCGGGACATGGCAGCCGGCTCGCGCTCCTGTCCCAGAGGTCATGAATGAAGGGCCATGACCTCGCGGTCATGGCCCTTGGTTCACGGAGGGCGGACGAAGGGCCGCCGGCTCACTGCGGCGCGGCCAGCTTGGCCTCGTGCTTGGGCGGCTCGGTCGGCTTGGGGGTGCCGGTCAGGGTGCCGGGCTTGCCCTTCGGCGCCGCGCCGCCGTTGGAGATGGTGCTGGTCTTGGGCTTGGGCTTGGACTCGCCGGCGGTGAGGCTGAGGCCGGCCTGCTGCGGGTCGTCACGCGGGGTGGGCTGGGTCGCGGGGTCGACGAGGCGGGCCGACGCGGGCTCGGTGGCGCGGCCCGGCTTGGGCTCGGCGCGGCCCGGCTTGGGATCGGTGGCGCGGCCGGGCGTGGGCTCTTCGGTCGGCTCCGGCGCGGGCTCGGGAGTGGTGGCGGCGGGCTCGGGCTCGGGGGCGGGCTTGGGGGTGGGCTTGGCAGCGGGCGCCGGAGCAGGTGTGCTCGACGTGTCGACCGCGGCCTGGCGCGCCGGCTTGCCCTTGCCGCTCTTCGTCCCGTCGGTGGTGCCGGGCGCCGTTCCGGAGCGGCTCGACGACGAATACGAGAAGGAGCAGGCGGGCAGCGAGAAGGCGAGGGCCATGAAGACCGGAAGGAGCTTGCGCATAAAACCTCGGCGTCCAGGACGCGCGACTTAGTGTCTTATTCAGGAGGGGGTCTGGCCAAGGGGTAGCCTCGCGCGGGGCGGCATCGCCCGCCAGCAGGGAGCTCACGGCGACGGAGATCGACGCGTGCGAGGGCCGATACCGCCCGCGCGCCGCGGCGGGGCCGATCCGGCGGCCTGGCCACCTCTACGCGGCCGTTCGCGGCGAGAGGGCCATTATCACCCGTCGTCTGTGAGGGTGCGAGGCGGCTTTACAGACCGGTGGGGGTCTCCGTTAGCGTGGAGGCCGGGGGCGCTGGCCAGGCGCCGGGAGGGTGGGGAGCAGCGATGACACGCCAGAAGATCGACGACCAGCGCAAGCAGCAGATCAGGGCTGCGGCGACGCGGTGCTTCGTGCGCCGCGGCTACTCCTCGACGCGGCTCCTGGACATCGCCCGCGACGCCGGCCTCAGCAAGGGCGGGGTTTACTTCCACTACAAGGCCAAAGAGTCGCTGTTCCACGACATCCTGGACGCGCAGCTCCTGGCCCTGCAAGAGCGCTGGGCGGCGGACATCCCGCCGGACCTGCCGGCCGACCGGGCGCTCGCGCAGGTGGCGAGCAACCACCTCCGCCTGTTCGTGGAGCACGGCGACGAGGCCAAGCTCTGCAACTTGCTGGTGACGATGTCGGGCCAGATCCAGGAGTACCGCGAGAAGCTCGAGAAGACGTTCGCCGAGATGCGCACGGCCTACGCCGAGATCGTGCGCCGCGGCGTCGAGCAGGGCGTGCTGGCCGGGGACCCGCAGGTGGTGGCCCGCGGCATCATCGCCGTGATCTACGGGCTGGCGGCCCAGGCGTCGGTCGACCCGCAGGGCCGGATCCCGCTGACGGTCGAGCAGGCCGTCGAGCAGATCATGAGGCTCGCAGGCTCGCGGGTCTGAAGTCGTCGTCGTCGCCGAGGTCGACGGGCCGCGTGAAGCGGACCCCGCCGAGGCCGACCCACCCGTCGTCGGGACCGACCGGGCGGCCGGAGGCGTAGGCGACGAGGTCGGCCCCGTAGCCGACAGGGAACAGACGCGCAGCGGTGACGAGGGCCGCGGTGCCGCTCGGCGGGTCGAGGCCCGGGACGCCCTTGCAGCAGCGCTCCAGCTGCTCGGGCCGCGCGTCGGCCAGAGCGGCCAGGCAGGCCCGATCGCGGGCCACGAGGGCGGCGGCCCGCTCCCGCGTCAGCGGCGCGCGCCCGTAGGCCGGCCCCTCGTGGCCGAGCTCGGCGGTCACCCACCAGAGCACGCGCCTGTCCTCGAGGACATGCTCCATGGTGGCGAGGAAGCCCTCGACCGGGCCGCCGTCGTCGAGCTCGATCGCGCCGGGCCCGCACAGCACCGGGAGTACCGGAGGACATGCTCCATCGTACAGGTGCTGAAGGACAGCCGCGGCGAGCTCGAGGCTCAGCGCCTCGCGGTGGCGGATCTCCTCGCGCCGGATCCACGGCAGGCGGCGGTCGAGCGCGCGGACCAGCGCCGGGTCGCTGGCCAGCTCGCCGCGCGGGGTGGCGTAGCGCTTGTCGGTGATGACGAACGGCTGCAGGCCGGGGTGGTAGTCGGTGCCGAGGACGACGACGAGGTCGATGTCGCGGGCGCGCGGCAGGCCGCGCAGGACCTCGTCGCCGAGGCCGGCGGCGGCGTGGACGGCGGCCTCGGGCGGGGCGGCGCCGGTGCCCGGCAGCGGCTGGTGCGGCAGGAGCACGCCGAGGGTGTCGCTGGTGTCGGCGAGCCTGGCCGAAGGGTCAGGTAGTGCGGCGGCCAGGGCGGCGGCGAGGGCAACCGGGTCGTCGGGGTAGAGCAGGCCGGCCCAGCGCGGCCGCCTGACCGGGTTGGCGAGGAACTCGCGGTGGATGGCCTCCCAGCGGGCGCGGAAGGCGTCGTCGTCGAGGTAGCCGGCGCTCTCGAGGTCGCGCACCAGCGCCTCGAGGTCGGCGAGCGGGATGTCGATGATGCCGCGCATCGCCAGCGACTGGCGCAGCTGCGGCACGGTGCGCTGGCCGTCGAGCGCGTCGAGGATGACGGAGGCCTCCTGGGGGAAGGCGACCTGCTCGCTGAGACCGGTCGGGTCGCGCAGGACGATCAGCGCCTCGTCGCCGCGCTGCAGCGCCATGCGCTCGACCTTGCGGAGCCTGGGCTTGTCGGTGGCCATCGTCAGTTGCCCGCGCAGGGGTCGTCGAGGTCGGGGAACAGGCCGCGGACGGCCCGCTGGGCGATCGTGGCCAGCTCCTGGCGCTTGCTCGCGGCGCACAGGGCCGTGCGCACGTCGTCGGAGGGGGCCGCCTCGTCGTCGGCGTAGCGCTGCAGGGCGCGCACGAGGCGGAGCGCGACCGCGAGGTCGTCGGTGCTGCGCAGCACGGCGGCGACGACGTCGGCGCCGGCGCTGCCGTGGCGGTCGACGAGCTGGCGCGCGGCCTCGGCCCGCCGGTCGACGTTTTGCTCGGCGCTGACGACCACGGCCTGCAGCGCGGCGAAGGCGTCGGGACCGCCGCAGCGGCCGAGCGCGGCGATGACCTCGCGCGCGACGGCGGCGTCGGCCTCGAAGGTGTTGCCGGAGGTGCTGGTGCCGTCGCGCAGCCGGCGGAGGACGCCCGCGGAGCACGGGCCGTCGACGCGGGCGAGCGCGGCGGCGCGGACCTCGGGCCAGGCGTGGCGCTGGCTGACGTCGAGCCAGGCGCCGTCGGCCGGCAGGGTGGCGACGGAGAAGGCCGCGACGGCGACCCGCGGCGCGTCGGCGCCGGTGAGCTGCAGGCGGTCGACGACGGCGGCGGCAGGGCCGGGCTCGAGCCCGGCGAGGGCGAGGCTGCCGAGGATCTCGCTGCGCAGCTCGACGCGCTTGTCGGCGGGCAGGTGCTGCTCGGCGAGGCGCGCGAGCACCGTCTGCGCCGCGGGGTCGCTACGACGGGCGACGAGCACGCGGAGCGCGGCGACGCGGGCGGCGAACTCGGCGGCGGCGTCCTCGGCGAGGGCGGCCGCGCGCCGGGTGAACGGAGCGTCGTCGCTGCCGCCGATCGCGGCGCGCAGCAGCACGAGGCCGGGCAGGCGCGCCGGTTCGCCGGCCTCGATCGCGGCGTCGACGACCTGCACGAGCTGGGCCCGCTCGCCGGCGGACGCGTGCGCGCGCCGGGCGATCGCCTGGCGCAGCGCGGCGCGCAGGCTCGGCGTGCCGAGGCCGACCAGCGCGACGAGCTCGGGCAGCTTGTCGGCCGGCGTGACGGCGACGAGGTCGGCGAGCAAGAGGCCGCGCAGCTCCTCGCTGAACGACTTCTCGGCCACGAGCCCGGTGAGCGCGGGCGCGGCCGCCGGGCCCTGGGCGCGCAAGATCTCGCGCCACGGTTCGGCGGCCGGCAGCTCGATGCCCTGCTCCTGCGACTGCTTGACCGCGGCGGCGACGTCGCGGCGCATGGCGTCGGCGAACAGCGGGACGTCTTCGGGGCGGGCGATGCCGCCGAGCAGAGCGAGCAGGCGGCGCTGCTCGACCGCGGTGGGCGCGGGCGTGGCGGTCATGCGCGCGGTGACCAGCGGCGCGGCGACGGTCGGGTGCTGCTCGAGCCGCGCGCGGGCCTGCAGGTAGTCTTGGCCGCGGCCGGTCAGCACGAGCTCGATGTCGGCGCGGGCCTGCTCGGGGCCGTAGGTCGGCGCGGGGGCCGGCGCGGGCTCGGGCGCGGGGGGCTTGGCCTTGCCGCCGCGGGCCGGCGCGAGGGCCAGCAGAGGGCCTGGACTTTCGGACATGCCCGAACGCACCTGGCCGTCAGGACCTGCGCCGAGGGACATGCGCGGACCGCCAGGCGCCGCGCCGGCGAGCGCGAGCCAGGCGATCAGCGAGAGGGCCGACAGGGGGGTCGCCACGGGGGACAAGACTGCCACGCCTCGCCGCTCAGCGCAGCACGATCGTCTCGATCTGCCGGCGCGACATGACGTACGACAGGAGGAGCGCGCGCTTGTCCGTGGCTTGAGTCACGTCGAGCAGGCGCAGGAAGTCGGCGCTCTCGGAGTCGGCCTCGGCCTGGTTGGCGATCATCCGCTGGACGACCTCGACGAGCGCGCCGGCCTTGAGCGGGGTGTCGGTCGGCATGCGGAGGAAGAAGCCGAAGTACTCGTGGGCCACGCCGGCCATCTGCAGGCCCTCGGGGCGCGGCAGCAGCAGCTGGAGCAGGCCGCGGCGGCCCTTCGACATGCCGCCGAAGCCGAGCTCGCGGACGGCGGCCTCGGTGGCGACGGCGAAGAAGCCGGCGTCGACGGGCACGCCGACGACGAGGCGGTCGACCTCGCGGGGCAGCGTGCGCTTGCCGCGGGCGTAGTTGGCGGCGATCTCGTTCATGACGCCCGGCGGCGCGACGACCAGCTCGCCGCCGTCGAGCACGCGCAGCAGCACCTCGCCGTTCTGGTAGCGCAGCGGCGTGAGCGCATAGGCCCGTTCGCCGCGCGGGAGCAGGCGGCCGGCGGCGACCGCGGCCTCGAGCTTGGCGGGGAGGTCGGGGATCTCGATGATCGCGGCGGAGCGGGTGAAGTCGCCGTGCGCGAGGGCGAACGCGCCGCGGGTCCAGACCGCCGCGGTGTCGTCGCCGAGGGCGCGCGCGACCTGGCAGGTGGCGTCGGCGAACACCGGCTCGGGCCGGCGCGGCCGCCCCTCGGCCTCGGCCTGGGCGCGCCGCTTCTTGTACGCCTCGGTCCGCTTGTGCTCCTCGGCGACGACGTCCGACATGGCCTTTTGGACAGTCACACCTGTCTCTCGGGCCTTGCGCTGGGCCTTGCGGAGGATCCGGACGTCGTCGAGCTGGGCGCGCACGTGCGGGTCGCAGGTCATGACGTACTCGGCGATCTCGTCGAGCTGCTTGGCCAGCGGCGCGGCCATGAGGCGCTGCATGTGGGCGTGGAAGACGACGTCGAAGTCCTTCGGCAGGAAGCGGGCGGTGTAGGGCAGGTGGCCGCGGCGGGTGTCGGTCTTGCCGGCGTCCCAGAAGCGGCGCAGCGCGGCCTTGAGGTCCTCGGGTCGATCCTCTTTCTCGTACAGCTTGACGAGGCGCAGGAGGCCGTCGGTGACGAGCTCGCGGCGATCGGTGCGCTCGTCGAGCAGCTCCTCGAAGTGCTCGATCGCGCAGTCGCGGCGCTCGATCTCCTCCATGCAGTGCACGCCCTTGCGGTGCAGGCGCTCGGCGCTCGACTCGCCGCCGCGGACCGACGCGGGCGCCAGGGCGAGCAGGGCGAGGGAGGCGGCGGCGAGGAGCGTGCGGGCGGACACTGCGGCGAGGATGGCACCGTCGCGCGGCGCGGACCACTTGTGCGCGCCGGCGCGGGTGTGTCAAAACCCGCGCGCGAGCGATGGGTCCCGAAGCCTACGACTACGTGTTGCCGTCCGAGCAGATCGCCCAGACGCCCGCGGCGCGGCGCGGCGATGCCCGCATGCTGGTGCAGCGCGACGCGGGGGCGCCGGTCCACGCGTATGCGCGTGAGCTGCCGCGCTTCCTCGACCCGCGCGCGCTGGTCGTGGTCAACGACTCGCGGGTGGTGCCGGCGCGGCTGCGGGTGCTGCACAACGGGCGCGAGCTGGAGCTGCTGGTCTGCGATCCGCGGCCGGGGCTGTCGCCGGGGCAGACGTTCCGCGCGTGGGTCCGCGGGGCCAAGCGGCTGCGGGCCGGCGACGTGGTGCGCTGCGGCGAGTGGGTGGCCCGCTACGTCGAGCCCGACGCCGTCGACCCGCGGGCGCGGGTGTTCTGCGTCGAGGCCGGCGAGTGGATGGGCGCGCTCACGAGCCGCGGCGAGGTGCCGCTGCCGCCGTACATCCGCCGGCCCGCGGGGCCGACCGACGAGGACGCGTCGCGCTACCAGACGATCTACGCGGCCCAGCCGGGCTCGGTGGCCGCGCCGACGGCCGGGCTGCACTGGGAGCCCGAGGTGCTGGCGCAGCTCGACGTCGTGCGGGTGACGCTGCACGTCGGTCCGGGCACGTTCCTGCCGCTCGAGGCCGAGGATGTCCGCGAGCACAAGGTCGGCGCCGAGCGGGTCGAGCTCGACGCGGGGGCGGCGAGCCGGATCGCGGCGGCGAAGGCCGAGGGCCGGCCGGTCGTGGCCGTCGGCACCACGGCCACGCGCGCGCTCGAGTCGGTCGCCCGCGCCGGCGAGATCGCGCCGTTCTCCGGCACGACCGACCTGGTGATCGCGCCCGGCTTCGAGTTCAAGGTGGTCGACGCGATCGTCACCAACTTCCACCTGCCGCGCAGCTCGCTGCTGATGCTGGTGTGCTGCCTCGGCGGGCGCGAGCGGGTGCTGGCGGCCTACGCCGAGGCGGTGGCCGCCGGCTACCGCTTCTACTCGTACGGCGACTGCATGCTGCTCACGCGGGCCGGCGGCTGAGCCGTCGGTAGGGCATGCTCGTACGGGCATGTCGTGATGGGCATGTCTACAAGGTTATGGTGGATCGGTCCTGTTCTTTAGGACAGGTAGAAACGAAGCCGGACGCGCCGCACTCGCCGCCGCTCCGTGAGGCTCCCGCGCGGCGACAAGCGGGGCCGGCGACGCTCTTCGCAGGCGGGCACGGAGCGGCGGAGTGGGACGCCGGCGGGAGGGGCCGCAGGCAACCGCGCGCAGGCGCCATCGTCCGTGAGGCACGTACGAACCTGTCCTCAACGACAGATCGATATCGAAGCCCGAGGGCGCCGAGCACGTTGCCTGGGAGGGCCCCGCCGAAGCGAGGGACCCGCTCCGCCGCTCCGTGCCCGCCGTCACCCAGAACTCCACGGCCCCGCGCCTCCGGCCCCGCGATTTCCCGGACAGGCTCCTAGCCGAGGGCGAGGACGGCGAGGCCGAGGACGACGAGGTAGGGCACGAAGGGCACCACGCCGACGCGGACCAGCAGGACCAGCAGCACGCGCAGGGTGGCGACGCCGACGACGAAGCTGACGAAGAAGCCGACGACGAAGGCGAGCGGGTCGACGGCGGGCAGGCCCTCCTTCATCAGGTCGAGCGCCTCCTTGAGCGCGGCGCCGAGGATGGCGGGGATCGCCAGCAGGAACGAGAAGCGCGCGGCCGGCAGGCGGCCGAGGCCGAGGCCCATGGCGGCGGCGATCGTCGAGCCGCTGCGCGAGATGCCGGGCAGGATGGCGACGAGCTGCGCGAGGCCGATGAGCAGCGCCTGCAGCGGCCGCGGGACCTCCTGCGGGCTCCGGCGCCGGCGGGTCAGCCACTCGGCCAGGCCGAGCATCGCCGCGGTGACGAGGAAGCAGGCGCCGATGGCCCGGGGGTGGTGCTCGGCGGCGATGACGAGGTTCTCGACCGGCGGGGCGAGGGCGGCGGCCAGCGGCAAGGTGCCGAGGACGAGCGCGAGCAGCAGCGCTCGCGCGTCGCTCGGTGAGCTGCCCGAGGGGACATGTCCTTCCGAGCCTGGCGCATCGGGCATGTGCTGGGGGACATGTCCCGGACGCAAGACGGCGCGGGCCAGCGCGAGCAGGTCGCCGCGGTAGTGGAACAGGACGGCCAGCAGGGTGCCGGCGTGGACGACGATGTTGAACGAGTGGCCGCCGGCGCCGGCGTCGAGGCCGGCGACGCGCTGGGCCAGGGCGAGGTGGCCGGACGAGGAGATCGGCAGGAACTCGGCCACGCCCTGGAGGGCGCCGAGGAGGGCGGCGAGGCCGAGGTCGAGCTCGGGGGCGGACATCAGGGCTCGTCACCCGTGAACGTGGCCGCGCGCTCGATCATTCCGCGCTCCCACAGGTGCGTCTCGATGGCGTGCATGAGCGGGAAGGTGCTGCGGCGGTCGATCGCGCTGATGAAGAAGGTGTCGGGGCCGGCGTCCTCGCGGCGGGCGGCCAGCTCCTCCGGCGCGAGCAGGTCGCACTTGTTGAACACGAGCAGGCGCGGGACCTTGCCGGCGCCGAGGTCGCCGAGGATCGCCTCGACGGCGGCGCGCTGCTGGTCGCGGTCGGGGTCGCTGGCGTCGACGACGAGCAGCAGCAGGTCGGCGTCGGCGACCTCCTCGAGGGTGGCGCTGAACGCCTGCAGCAGGGCCGGCGGGAGGTCGCGGATGAAGCCGACGGTGTCGAGCAGGACGACCTCGCGGTCCTCGGGGAAGCGGATCCGGCGGACGGTCGGGTCGAGGGTGGCGAACAGCTTGTTCTCGGCCAGGACCTCGCTCTGGGTCACGGTGTTGAGCAGGCTCGACTTGCCGGCGTTGGTGTAGCCGACGATCGCGACCACCGGGACGTTGGTGCTGCGGCGCAGCGCGCGGCGCTGGTCGCGACGCTGGCGCAGCTCGGCGAGGCGGCGCGTCAGGGCGCTTATCCGCTCCTTGGCGCGGCGGCGATCGATCTCGAGCTTGGTCTCGCCGGGGCCGCGCCCGCCGATCCCGCCGGCGAGCCGCGACATCGCGGTGCCCTTGCCGACCATGCGCGGCAACATGTAGCGCAGCTGGGCCAGCTCGACCTGCAGCTTGCCGTCGGCGCTGCGGGCGTGCTGGGCGAAGATGTCGAGGATCAGCGTGGTGCGATCGATGACCTTGAGCTCGGTCTCGTCGGCGATCGCGTGCGCCTGCGAGGGCGTGAGGTCGGGGTCGCAGATCAGGAGCTCGCAGTCCTGCTCGAGCGCGCGGACGATGACCTCGCGCAGCTTGCCCTGGCCGAAGAAGGTGCGCGGGTCGGGCTGCGGGCGCCGCTGGGTCACGAGGTCCATCAGCTGGATGCCGGCGGTGCGGCACAGCTCGCGCAGCTCGCTGATCCGCGCCGGGACCTCGGGGCCGCCGCCGTGGATCACCAGCGCGGTCGCCTTGGTGCCGCGCGCCTCGGCCCGCGCGTCGGTGGTCGCGGCGACGAGCTTGGCCTCGAGCTCGCGGATGAAGCCGGTGAAGTCGATCGGCAGGTCGGGCGCGTCGGCTGGCGGGGGCGTCTCGTCGTCGGGTCGGGTCGACAGATCGCGGCTGAGCGTCGAGACAGGTACTCTCGGCCAGGTCCGCAGCGTGAACACCTCGGCGGCCCCGGGCGCGGCCGGGGTGAGGCTGGCGAGGTCGAGCTGGATGCCGGCGGGGCCGCGGTGCACGCCGGCGACGAGGTCGAGGCGCAGCTTGGCGAGGTCGGCCAGCTCCTCGCGCGTGAGCGGGTCGGGCACGAGGTGGGTGACGATCAGGCGGACGCCGCGCAAGCGGCCGAGGGCGCCGCGGACGCGGGCGAACTCCGGCAGGCTGAGGCTGTGCGCGTCGCCGAGGATGACGCGCTCGACCTGGCCGCGGCGGTCGATGAAGAGGCCGAGCTGACGCCCGAGCTGGTGCGAGAGGTCGAGCAGGTCGCGCGCGAGGGCGGCCGAGATGACGCGGTCGGCGGGGACGCGGCGCTCGCCGAGGCGCTGGAGGGCGCGCGACTGGCTGCTCTTCAGGTTGGCGGTGTCGCCGTGGATGCGGTCGGCGCTCAAGCGATCGATCCTCGCAGATGACCTTCAGGATAGGTCAGGTCAGGTCGTCGTCCTCGAGCAGCTTGAGGCCGACGGCGAGGGCCTGCTGGGCGCGCTGGGCGGCGTCGCGGCGGCGGGCCAGCAGGGTCTCGGAGCGGTCGAGCTGAGCGCCGAGCTCGTCGACCTGATGCTCGAGGCCGGCGATCCGCCGGTTGGCGTCGGCGGCCGCGTCCTCGGCCTGGGCGCGGCTGTCGGCGAGGGCGGCCTGCAGCGCGCCGATCTCGCCGCGCGCGGTCTCCTCGGTCTGCGCCAGCGTCTGCTGCAGCTGCTGGATCTCCCGCCGCGCCGCCTCCTCGGTGGCGGCCAGCGTTTGGGTCAGCTGGCTGATCTGCAGGCGGGCGTTCTCCTCGGTCTCCATGATCGTCTGCGCCACGCGCTCGCGCTCTTGCTGGGCCTGATCGCGCAGGGTCGCGATCTGGCCGTGGAGCTGGTTGACGGTGGCGCGGTGGTCCTGCTCGCGGTCGTCGATCTCGGCCTGGTGCTGGCGGGCCAGCGACTCGAGCGCGGCGACCCGCTCGATCTCCGCGTCGGCGAGGACGCGCTCCATCTCCTGGCGGTGCTGCTCGAGCTGGGCCTCGAGCTCGGCGACGCTCTTGCGCGCGCCCTCGAAGCCGTCGACGAGGCTGGTGACCTGACCGCTGGACTCGAGCAGCTGCGCGCTCAGGCGCTCGCGCTCGGCCTCGAGCTCGGTGATGGTCACGGCCTGGCTCTCGACGCGCTGCTGGGCCTCGGCGAGGGCGATGGCGGCCTTGTCGCGGTCCTGGGCGTTCTGGGCGCGGACGGCGGCGAACTCGGTCTCGGTGTCCTTGAGCTTCTTCTGCAGCACCTCGAGGCGGGTCTTGACGCCCTCCTCGCGCTTGAGCGCGGTCTGCTTGTCGCGCACGGAGGCCTCGACGGCCTCGCGCGACGACAGGATCTGCTCCTGGGCGGCGAGCACCTGGTTCTCGAGCTCGCTGATCTGGGCCTGCAGCTCGCGCTGGAGCTTCTTCGAGTCGAGGATGGTGCGCTCGCGCGACTCGAGCTCGTCCTTGAGGGTCAGGATCTCGCGGCTGCGGGCGTTGAGCTGGCTCCTGAGCTGCAGCACCTCGCGCTGGGCCTTGAAGCCGCCGGCGGCCATGGTGGCGTCGGACATCTCGGAGTCGGGCGGCGGGAGGGCGCCGGAGCCCTCGCGCGGGAGGGCGCTCGAGGGCTCGTCCTGCAGGGCGCTGAAGCCACCCTCGAACTCCTGCTCGAACTGCTGGCGGCTCTCGCCGGCGCGCGCGGGCGGGTCGCGCAGCTCGATCTCGAGGCGCTCTTTTGCACGCAGGGGGCGGGCCGGCCTGGCGGAGGCGGCGGCGGGCGGGTTCGCGCCGGCGCCGGGCCGCGCGGGCCCCGGCGGGGCGTCCTGGGCGGCCTTGGCCTCGCCGATCGGCAGGACGGGGCGGATCGCCGAGATCAGGCGGCTCTCGTCGAGCGGCAGGCGCAGGTAGTCGTCGGCGTGGGTCTTGAGGTTGCGGTGCTGCTCGAACACGTCTTCGCTGACGTTCGAGGAGTACATGATGAGCGGGATCCGCTTGGTGTCCTCGTGGCGCCGCAGGCGGTTGCACACCGAGAAGCCGGAGGTCAGCGGCAGCTCGGCGCGCAAGAAGATGATGTCCGGCGCGGCCTGGCGCGCGACGTTGACAGCTTCAGGCCCGTTCTCCGTGATCGTGAACTCGAAGCCGTACGGGGCCAGGATGTTCTTGAGGGTGGCCGGGGTCTTGCCGTCCGCGTCGATGATCAGCGCTGAGTGCACGTGGGCCAAAATATCCGGCCTTGCTCGCTTCCACCAGGGGCGACGGGCCGGTCCTTGGCGGCCCGCATAACGACGTTCGACGGGCCGGCGCCGCCGCCTGCGACGAGGCTCTTGCGACGACGATCGTCGCGCGGTCACCGCGAGACACGCGCCGGCTTCACGCGCTCACGGAGAGGCACGCGGCGACGGCGGCGTGGACGCGGGCGGGGTCGAAGGGCGCGTGCAAGTAGGCGGTGGCGCGGGTGCGCAGCTTGCTGTGGCCGTCGAAGACTTCGGGTGGGACCTCGGAGCCGTACAGGATGAGCGGGATCGCCCGGGTGTCGTCGTCGCGTCGCAGGCGGTTGCACACCGCGAAGCCGGAGGTGCCCGGCAGCTCGACGCGCAGCAGCACGAGCGCGGGCGCGTGGGCCCGCACCCACGCGACGGCCTCGCCGGGATCGACGAGCACCGCGGCCGGCAGCGAGCGGGCGGCGAGGATCGTCGCCAGGCGGATCGTCAGCCGGGCGTCGGCGTCGATGATGAGGGCGGACGCCACCGCGCCGCACGGTACCACGCGGCGCAGCGATCGACTAGGCGCGCGAGGCCAGCAGGCACAGCGCGCCGGTGTGGTCGAGATCGACCTCGACCTGCATGCCGGCGCGGATCTGGCCGCGCAGGATCGCGTCGGCCAGGAGGGCCTCGACGCTGCGCGTAAGGACATGTCGCAAGGGACGTGCCCCAAGGGACATGTCCTTTCCGCACAGCGAGACGACGTGGCGGGTGGCGGCCTCGGTGAGGCGGTAGCGGATGCCGCGCTCGCGCAGCAGGCGGTCGGAGGAGGCGCGGACCAGGCGGGCGCAGATCCGGGCCAGCTGCTCGCCGCCGAGCGGGTGGAGCACCAGCGGGGCCTCGATGCGGTTCCACAGCTCGACCGGGAAGGCGGCGCGGGCGGCCTCGAGCACGCGGGCCTCGTCGAGGCGGGCGTCGCCGGTGGCGTCGAGGCAGGTGGCGCCGAGGTTCGAGGTCATGATGATCGCGGCGTGGCGGAAGTCGATGGTGCGGCCGCGGCCGTCGGTGAGCCGGCCCTCGTCGAACACCTGCAGCAGCAGCTGGTGGACGTCGCGGTGGGCCTTCTCGATCTCGTCGAGGAGGACGACGCAGTGCGGCTGCTTGAGCAGCGGGTCGGTCAGCGCGCCGCCCTGCTCGTGGCCGACGTAGCCGGGCGGGGCGCCGACGATCCGCGCGACCGCGTGGGCCTCGGCGTACTCGCTCATGTCGAGGCGGACGAACGCGTCGGGGCGGTCGAACAGGGCGCCGCACAGGGCCTTGGCGATCTCGGTCTTGCCGACGCCGCTGGGCCCGAGCAGGAGGACGGTGGCGATCGGGCGCTGCGAGCCGAAGCCGGCCCGGTTCCTGCGGATCAGCTGGGCGACGGCGGCGAGGGCGTGCTCGTGGCCGACGACCTTGCGCGCGAGCTCGGCCTCGAGCTCGAGCATGTCCTGGTGGCCCTGGCCCTCGAGGCGCTCGCGCGGGACGCCGCTGCGCTCGCAGACGATGTCGATCCAGGTGTCGCGCTGGACGGCGCCGCGGCCCTCGCGGGCGGTGCGGGCGCAGGCGAGGTCGAGCAGGTCGAGGCTGCGGCCGGGCTGGGCCAGGCCGGCGAGGAAGCGGTCGGACAGGCGCACGAGCTCGGCGAGGCGACTACCTGACCCGAGAGACAGGCCGTGCTGGGCCAGCACCGCGGGCGCGGCGGCGGCCACGGCGGCGCGCAGGTCGTCGCCCTCGAGCGGCTGGAGGGTGACGAGGTCGAGGGCGGCGGCCAGGCCGGGGGCCCAGGCGCACAGGCGGGCCTGACCCTCGGGCGAGGCGACGGCGACGATCGGCGGCTGTCCCGAAGACCAGGCCTTGGCGAGGGCGCCGAGCAGCGCCGGCGGGCCGTCGCCGCCGAGGCGGTCGAGGTCGTCGAGGATGGCGACGCCGCCCTGCTTGGCGACGGCGGCGAGGTCGGCGCGCAGGCCGTCCTCGTCCTCGTAGCGGGTCGCGGACAGGTAGAAGACCGGCTGGTGCAGCAGGCCGGCGAGGTGCTTGGCGACCAGCGTGCGGCCGCTGCCGGCCGGGCCGACGAGCAGCGGCGGGCGCGGCGAGCGGCGCAGGACGGCGTCGGCGAGGCGCGCCAGCTCGCCCTCGCGGCCGTGCAGCGGCGGCAGGGCCGAGGGGTCGATCGGGCTCAGGCGCTGGCTGCGGGCCTCGGGCTGGGGCGCGGGGGCCGGGCGCGGCTCGGGCTCGCCGGCCGGCGCGACCTGGGCGCCTGGACCTGGCTTGAGGGCCAGGGCCGAGGCGCGGCCCGGCTCGGGGCGGGCGGGCAGGCGCGGCTGGGCGCGGGTCGGCGCGCGCGGGTCTTCGGGCCGGGCGCGGGGGGCGTCGAGGCGGGCGCGGGCCGGGTGGTCTTCGGGCCAGGTGCGGACGTCGGTCGGTCGGGCCGGGCGCGCGGCAGGCTGGCCTTCGGGCCAGGTGCGGGCGCCGCCGCCGCGGGCGGGGCGGGGCGGGGCGTCGCCGGCACCTGTCCGCGGGGACATGTCACTCGCGCGCGCGTCGGCGAGCGAGCGGCGGACCGGGCGCTCGCCGGCGGCGCCGATGGTCGACATGCGCTGGACGACGGGGCGCCGCGGCAGGGCTGTCTCGGAGGACATGCCGGATGGGACATGGCGCGAGGGACCTGTCCCGGTGAGCGCGGCGGCCTCGAGCGCGCGCAGGCGGTCGATCAGCAGCTTGCGCAGGGCGCCGCAGGCGGCGCCGGCCCGCTCGAGCAGCTGGTAGGCGTGCGAGTCGGCGGAGCGGACGAGGGCGAGCAGGAGGTCGAGGTCGGGGTCGGCGGCGCGACCGCCGCGCTGGGTGATCCGCAGGCGCCAGTCGGCCGGCTCGGTCTCGACCTCGGCGTGGAGCTCGTCGACGACGGCGCGCAGGCGGGCGACGTCGAGGCCGTGGGCGGCCAGGACGCCCTGGACCGAGTCGGCGGCGCACAGCGAGAGCAGCAGCTCGCACGAGCAGCCGGCCCGCGGCCCGGCTTGCGAGGTTCGGCGCGAGCCGCTGCGCACGCCAGGCTCCGGGGATCCGATCATGGAGCGAGACGCTACTCGCCGGACCGCGGACCGCCAAAAAACCGGCAGACGGGCGACTTGCGGGGCCTGGGCGTTGTTCGCTACAAGGCCCGGGCGCCATGCGAAGGTTTCAGATCCTCGTCTGCGACGGGCCGAGCTGCGGCATCACCCATGAGAGCGAGCGCCTGGTGACGCTGCTCAAGGCGGGGATCGCGGCCGACCCCGGGCTGAAGCCGCGCTGCCACGTGGTCGCCTACAACTGCTTCGGCCGCTGCAGCGAGGGGCCCAACGTGTTCGTGCGGCCGCTGGCCCCCGGCGAGAACGGGGACGTCGAGCCCCGCGACGTCAGCGGACGCGGGTTCTATCCGGGGGTGACCGAGGAGATGCTGCCGGTCATCCTCGAGCGCCACGCCGGTGAGGGCACGCCCGTGGCGGAGTGGGTCGAGGAGTACTGAGGCGCGCGAGCGCGCGCGGGGCGCGAGAACGCGCGCCGGCGATCCTCATTCAGCGTCGCGGCGAATGCCGCCGCTCGCCGCGCGAGCGCGAGCGTCGCCTCGCGCCTGGGCGGAAGGGCGAGCCGCGCTTCGCGCACGCGTGAGGTCGCGTGAAGCTGCGCCCGTTGCGGGGCCCCCCGACCTGGCGGCGTGGGCGGCCTTGCAGCGGCCCGGAGGCGTCAGGAGACTGCTCGTCAAGGTGAGGCGACCTGCGGGGCACGCGGCCGCGCGGACCTTGGGCCGGCAATGAGATGTTCTCATGGACATGTCTTGTGAGACATGTCCAAAGCACCCGGGCAACGGCGCGGGGGGCGATGCTCGAAGCCGCGGGCTCAGCCGACGCTCTCGATCACCGGCGTCCAGAACAGGCAGCCGTCGCCGGGCTGCTCGCCGCGGGCCCAGCCGCCGAGCTTGCAGCTGTCGCCGCGGAGGACGTCGATGGTGCGGACGAGGACGTCCATCGGCACGTCGCCCTCGGCGGTGATTGTGACGGTCGACTCGGTGGGGAACAGCTGCTTGAGGTCGCGGGCGGCGGCGGCGAGGGCGGCGTAGTCGTAGGCGCCGCCGCTCAGGGGGATCGTGCCCGGGCCGGCGTCGGCGCCGCCGGAGCGGGTGCGGAAGCCGTCGCGGCCGATCGCCACCTTGAAGCCGAGCTCGGGCTGGCCGGGATCCTTCGGCCGCGCGGTCACGTCGCTGACGGTGCGCGGGACGGCGACCGAGATCTGGGCCATGCTGGCGAACTCCATCGCCAGCAGCAAGGCGGGGATCAGCAAGAACATGATGTTCATGACGGGCAGGAGGTCGGCTTGGACGGTCTCTTCCTCGGGCGGCTTGCGGGTGGGCACGGCGGGGTCCTCCGATGGCAGCGATGAGTCAGCTGGCGAAATGGACATGTCGCGACGGACAGGTCGGCCGCCACCGGCCGCACGCGCGTCGCTCGGGAGCGGCAGACAGCGCCGCCCCGGCGAGGTTCCCGGGGAATATTCAGGGCCGCAGGCGCGTGACCGCGATCTTCAGGCGAGGCGGGCGATGACGTCGGCGTGGGCCGGGTGGGCGCGGAGGAGCGCGTCGCGGTCGGCGAATTCGAGGTCGGCGAACTCGAAGCCCGGGGCGACGGTGCAGCCGACGAGCGCCCAGCCGCCCGGCCGCTCGACCTCGGCGCCGAACCACGCGCCGGCGGCCACCCACTGCTGCGGGGCCTCGCCGGCCGCGAGGTCGAGGCCGAGCCGCAGGACGGCGTGGCCGCGCGCGTCGAACACGTGGACCTGGAGCCCGTCGCCGGCGTGGAAGTGCCACAGCTCGTCGCTGCGGATCCGGTGCAGCCGCGAGCGCTCGCCGTGGCGCAGGAGGTAGTAGATCGCGGTCGAGGCGCTGCGCCGCCGGCCGTCGCGCTCGACGGCGAGCCCGGCCCTGTAGGTCTCGCGGTAGTGCCCGCCCTCGGGGTGCGGGACGAGGTGAAGCGCGTCGATCCAGCCCTGGGGGTCGTGTGGCACGGGCGGAGGGTAGCGCGTCTTGCCGCGAGGCGTCATGACGGGCGACGCGAGCGGGACTCGAACCCGGGGGAGCAGGTGCGCCGCGGGGGTCACGAGAGCGACGCGAGCGGCGCTCTGTCCGGGCGGGACAGGTCGTCGCGGGGCGTCACGAGCGGCGAGAGCGTGGCTCGAGCCGGGCGGGGAATGACGAGGATGGTGGACATCAAACGGCCGGCGTCGGTGCGCAGGACCAGTCCTTCCCGGCGCGGCGAGCGAGGCGGCGCTCCGCGCAGTGGGGGCCCGGCGGCGCAGCGCTGGGCGCCGAAGGAGGGGCGAGCAGGAGGCCGTCGAGGACATGTCCTTACGATAATGTTTTGGAGGACATGTTTTGGAGAGCATGTCCTCAAGGGCGCATCGGCGGCGGGGTGACAGGCACGCCGGGGTGGGTCGGGCCCATGCGCCGGGCGGCGAGGATCTGCTCGCGGGTGCCGACGATCGCCAGGACGTCGTTGTGCTGCAGCGGGGCGTTGGGGTCGAGCGCCAGCGGGGCGTCGCCGCGCAGCCACTCGACCACGGTGGCGCCGGTCTGGGAGCGCAGGGCGAGGTCGGCGAGGGTGCGGCCGGCCCAGCGGCGGCCGACGACGATGTGGTCGAGGATCGTGCCCTTGCCGAGGCCGACCTCGTGGCCGTGGACGGCGCCGCCGGTGGTGTGCATGTGCACGGCCTCTTCCTGCTGGCCGAGCACCTTGTCGCTGTAGTGGGCGAGCAGGTCGCCGCGGCGGATGACGCCGACGAGCCGGTGCTCGTGGTCGACGACCGGCAGGACCTCGACGGCGGCGCGCGCCGAGGCCAGCATCGCGCCGGCGAGGGTGTCGGTCGGGTAGAGGAGGGCGAGCTGGACGTCGGACATGAGGTCGCGCGCGGCGGCGTCGGCCGGGACGTCGCCGTGGAGGACGCGCTTGGCCAGCAGGTCGGCGTCGATGAAGCCGACCACGGCACCGGTGTCGTCGACGACGAACGGCGAGCGGCCCTCGTCGAGGGCGACGCGCCGGACCTCGGCGGCACCTGTCCCTTCGGACAGAGTACGCGGCGGCGGGCGCATGAGGTCGGCGACGTGGCCGCGCTTCATGACCTCGACCTCGGCCTCGTGCCCGAGCACCACGCCCTGCTGGTGGAGGACCTCCTGGAACAGGCTGCGCGGCGACATGCGGCGGGCCACGAACACCGCGAGGATGCAGCCGAGCATCAGCGGGAGGATGAGCTGGTAGTCGCGGGTGAGCTCGAAGATCATCACGATCGGCGTCAGCGGGGCCTGCATCGTGGCGGCGAAGATCGCCCCCATGCCGACGAGCGCGTAGGCGGCGGTCGACTCGGCGGCGGGGCCGAGCGCGAAGTTGGCGAGCGCGCCGACGACGGTGCCGAGGCAGGCGCCGATGTACAGCGAGGGCGTGAACACGCCGCCGAAGCCGCCGCTGCCGACGGTCAGCGCGGTGGCGACGATCTTGAGGCCGAGCAGCGCGAGCGCGAGCTGCCAGCCGAGGTGGCCCTGCAGCGCCTCGTTGATGGTCGGGAGGCCGCCGCCGAGGACGTCGTTGGAGACGACGGCGGCGAGCACACCGACGCCGAGGGCCCCGAGCGCCGGCTTGAGCAGGACGGGGGCCTTCAGCGCCTGGAACCACTTCGTCATGCCGATGACGGCCCGGCCCATGAGCGTGCCGAGCACCCCGGCGAGCACGGCCAGGGCGACGAATAGGCCCATCTCGGCGAGCATGGCGTCGCCGTGCTGGACTGTCGTGAAGGTCAGGTGCTCGCCCCGGATCGCGTGCGAGGTGAAGGTGCCGGCGACCGCGGCGACGATCAGCGGCACGAACACCGACATGGTGCCGATGTTGCCGCCGATGGCGCCGCCGAACACGATCTCGACGGTGAACACGACGCCGGCCAGCGGGGCGTTGAAGGCCGCCGCGAGGCCGCCGGCGCAGCCGGCCCCGACCATCGCCAGGTGCCAGCGCATGCGCAGGCCGAAGAAGCGGGCCATCACGCTGCCGACGGCGGCGCCGATGGCGACGCTGGGACCCTCGTGCCCGCACGAGCCGCCGCTGCCGATCGTGATGCCGGTGCCGACGCCGGCGATGACGGCCTGGCGCCCGCCGATCGCGCCCTGCTTGCGGGCGATGGCCTCGATGACGGCGGGGATGCTCTGGACCAGCGGCTGCCGGATGAGCCGCCGCAGCACGAAGTGCAGGCCGCCGGCCGCGAGCCCGCCGAGCACCGGGACGCCGATGACCGCGGCCCAGCGGACCAGCGCGCTGCTCTCCTCGGGCCGCGGGAACAGGCGGAAGGCGTAGTCGATCCACGCCAGCAACGCGCCGGCCGCGATCCCGCTGGTGGTGCCGACGACCGCGGCCATGACGATCAGGAACACGTGGTCGTCGCGCACGACCCGGGCCAGCTGCTGGCCCATGAGCAGGCCGAAGCGGGCCCACAGCCGCATCAACACGGTGCCGTGCGGCAGCGCGTCGAAGAAGCCGGTCACCTCGGCGCTGGCGATCCGGTGCGCGCCGGTCGGCCGCGTCGAGGTCGCACGGCCTGTCGCCGCGGCGGGGTCGGGGGGCGAACCTCGCGCGGCCTCTGAGAGCTCCGTCTCGGGCACGGCAGACGACGATAGCAAAATCGTGCGCGAGCGGTGCAACGGCTGGTCTTTGGGACAGGTGCAGAGCTTGGGCCTGGCTCATCGGGCAGGTCGCATCCGCGCGGCGGCGGCGAGAGGTCGCTCGAGGTCGACTCGCCGCGGGGCGCTCCGCGGCAAGGAGTCGCTTAACGCCCTGGATCCGCTGCGATCGAGCCGGTCGATCCCGCGTCGCGGGCTCGACAGGTCGGGAGACGCGAGGAGGTTGCAAGATCGACAGGCGCTCGCTTCGTGCGGTCTGCGTGTGCGACAGCGACCCGCTCAGGCCGGGCGGGCCCGGCCGGGTCGTGTCGCTGGCGTCGAGCGTCAGGCGCTCACTTCTTGATCTGCTGCGTGTGCGACTGCAGGGCCTCGGTCAGGCCGGGCACGCCGTCGGCGCCGGCCGGGACGGTGATGCTCGAGCCGGTGAAGTCCTTGCCGATCGGCTCGACGCGACCGCCGAGGCAGGCGCCGAGGAAGCCCTCGGCGACGGCGTTGAAGGCGGTGCTGTTCGCCGCGCGGGCGAAGCCGTGGCCCTCGTCGGGGAACAGCACGTAGGTGACCGGGATCTTCTTGGCCTGCATGGCGGCGACGATCTGGTCGCTCTCGGCCTGGCTGACGCGCGGGTCGTTGGCGCCCTGGGCGATCAGCAGCGGCTTCTTGATGCGATCGACGCGGCTGATCGGCGAGCGCTCGAGCAGCTGCTTCTTGCCGTCCTCGGTGCGCGAGTCGCCGACGCGCATGTACCACTGGTTCATGAAGCTGGCCCAGTAGGCCGGGAAGGTGGCGAACAGGGTGTTGAGGTTGGAGGGGCCGACGACGTCGACGCCGCACTTGAAGGTGTCGGGCGTGAAGGTCAGGCCGACCAGGGTGGCGTAGCCGCCGTAGCTGCCGCCCATGATCGCGACCTGGTCCTCGGTGGTGACGCCCTGCTTGACGGCCCAGTTGACGGCGTCGAGCAGGTCGTCGTGCATCTTGCCCGACCACTCGTAGTTGGACTTGTTGACGAAGTCCTTGCCGAAGCCGGTCGAGCCGCGATAGTTGACCTGCAGCACCGCGTAGCCGCGGTTGGCCAGCCACTGCGGCGAGGCGGCGTAGCCGTAGGTGTCGCGCGCCCACGGGCCGCCGTGGACGTAGAGCACCAGCGGGACGGCGGTGTTCGCCTTGCCGTCCTGGTCGGGGTCGGCCACGAGCGGCAGGCTGAGGTAGCTGACCAGCTTGAGGCCGTCGCGCGACGGGATCTCCTGCGGCCACTGCTTCACCAGCGGCTTGCCGTCGAGCGCGGGTCGGGCCGAGAACAACTTCTGCGGCTCGCCGCCGCGGTCGTAGCGGTAGTAGATCGCGGGCGCCTCGGCGGCCGAGTAGGTGACGATCCAGGTCTTGTCGTCGAGCGTGCGGGCGCCGACGCCGATCACGCCGGGACCGAGCGCCTGCAGCTTCTTGAGGTCGGCCTCGATGCCGGAGTCGACGGCCTTCCACTCCTCGCGCAGGTAGTTGGAGGCGACCGCCTGCACCTCGCCGGTCTGCGGGTCGGCGAGCACGCCGCTGATGTCGGCCCGCGGATCTTCGAACACGAGCTTGCGCTCGCGCGTGGCGAGGTCGACCGCGTAGAGGGCGACGGTGTTGCGGTCGCGCGACTCACGGAGGTAGGCGGTCTTGCCGTCGACGGTGATGCCGCCGTAGCCGGTGCTCAGCGAGTCGTCGAACGGGATCTGCTCGAGGTCCTTCCAGCCGTTCTTGCCGTCGGACTGGAGGACGTCGATGCCGCCGTCTTCGCGGGCGCGCGTGGCGAGGCGCAGCTTGAAGTCGGCGTCGGCGATGTAGCCGGCGATCTTGTGGTCGTTGCGGGCGACCAGCGTGCGCTGGCCGGTGGCGAGGTCGACGCGGTAGACGTCGTGCCACTGGCGATCGCGGTCGTTCATCCCGACGAGCACGGACTCGGGGTGGAGGTGGCTGACGCCGTCGACCTGAGCGCGTGTCTTCGGAAAGGGCGAGAGGTCGCGGCTCTCGCCGCTGGTGAGGTCGACGGCGTGGAGGTGGTAGTCCTCGTCGCCGCCGGTGTCGCGCAGGTACAGCAGGGTGTCCGGCTTGTAGGCCCAGAAGTACTGGACGATGCCTCGCGCCTTGTCGCTGGTGACGGCGCGCGCCTTGGCGGGCTCGTCGGCTGGCGCGACGTGGACGTTGAGCACGCCGTCGACCGGCGCGACCCAGCTGAGGTACTTGCCGTCGGGGCTGATCTGCACGTTGGCCCGCTCGGGGTTGCCGAACAGCGCCTCGCGCGGGATGAGCTCGGGCGCGGCGGCGGGCGGCGCGGCCTCCGGAGTGGGCTTGGCGGCGGCGGGCTTGGCCGGGGTGGGTTCGGCGGGCTGGCCGCTACAGCCGGCGAAGACGAGGCCGAGGGTCAGGAGCAGAGGACGGCGCATGAGATTCTCCAGGGTGGGCTGAGAGTTCCAGGCTTGGAATGCGGCGACCGCGGGTTGGATTCACGGCCTGGTGTGAAATTTGCCGAACGCATGCTGGGGCGAAAACGAGCGTGATGCGTTTCGTGGGGCCGAAGCCCGGTATGTGCATTGTGTTTCGTGGGGGCCGCGGCCTCCGGGCGAACATCACAGTGCCATCATTGCGCTCGCTCGCCCGTCAGCCCTTGACGCCGCCAGCGGTGAGGCCGGCGATGAGGTGGCGCTGGGCGATGTAGAAGAGGACCATCACCGGGATCGAGACGATCAGCGAGCCGGCGGCGAACTTGGGCCAGTCGGCGCTGAACTCGGAGATGTAGCGCTGCAGCACCACCGGGACGGTGTACATCTCCTCGCGGCCGAGCATGGTGTGGGCCAGCACGAACTCGTTGTAGGCGCTCATGAAGGCGAACAGCGCGGTGACGGCGATGGCGGGGCGCGCGGCGGGCAGGACGACCTTGCGGAAGGCCTCGAAGCGGGTCGCGCCGTCGACCATGGCGGCCTCCTCGAGGTCGCGCGGGATGGTCTCGAAGGCGCCGCGCAGCTGGAAGATGGCGAACGGGACGGCGGTGGTGGCGTAGCAGAGGACCAGGCCCGAGCGGGTGCCGAGCAAACCGAGGCCGTCGAGGATGATGTAGAGGGGGATCGCGCTGGCGACCGCAGGGAACATCTGCGTGGCCAGCAGCGCGCGCACGCCCGAGTCCTTGCCGACGAACTCGAAGCGGGCCAGAGCGTAGGCGGTCGGCACGGCGATGACGACGCCGACCAGCGCGGTCGCCAGGCTGATGACGATCGAGTTGGCGAGCTGCAGGCCGAACAACCACCGGTCGGGGCCGCCGGGCACCTCGAGGGTCGAGAAGGCGACGCCGCGCAGGTGCTCGAGGGTCGGCTCGATCGGGACCGGGATCACCCGCGCGGTCGGCTCGACGGCGCCGGAGAAGGCGAGCGAGATGACCCAAAGGACAGGGTAGAGGGCGAACGCGACGGCGACGATCAGCAGCAGGTGGGCGCCGATCGACTCGACGAGGCCGACCCTGCGGCCCTGGCCGGACGGGCTCATCGGCCGACCTCGATGATGGCGGGGTGGATGGTCGTCAGGGCATGTCGTGAGGGGCATGACCCGAAGGACATGGTCGCAGGGGCATGCTCGAAGGGACGCGTCGGCGGGGGGCGACGAGACGGGCGTCGGCGGTGGGTCATCGCGCGGCCTCCGAGCGGCGGGCCAGCCAGGCCGGCAGGCGGGTGGTGACGAGCAGGAGCAGGAAGATCAGGACGGCGTAGGCGGCGGCGTAGCCGTACTGGGCCTCGCGGGTGAAGGCCCAGCGGTAGGCCTCGCTGACGAGGATGTCGGTCGCGCCGTCGGGGTCGCCGCCCGAGACGAGGAACACGACGTTGAACATGTTGAAGGTCCAGATCGCGCCGAGGGTGACGGCCGGGGCGAGGGCGGGGCGGATCATCGGCAGGGTGACGCGGGTGAGGCGTTGCCAGCGCGAGGCGCCGTCGACCTCGGCGGCCTCGAGCACGTCGGCGGGCACGGCCGTGAGCGCGCCGAGGGTGACGACCATCATGAAGGGGAAGCCGAGCCACACGTTGGTGGCGACGTTGGCGGCGAAGGCGGTGGCGAAGCGCGAGAACCAGGCGATCGGCTCGACGCTGGTGCCGAACAGGTCGTTGACGGCGTGGATCAGGCCGGTGACGGCGCCGTACTGCTGGTGGAACATGCCCTTCCACGCCAGGGCGGTGACGTAGCTGGGGACGGCCCAGGGGATGATCAGCAGCACGCGGTAGAGCGCGCGCAGGCGCAGGGTCGGGCGCGACAGCACGAGGCCGAGCGCGAGGCCGATGCCGAGGTGGAGGACGACGTTGACGGCCGTCCACAGGAAGGTGACGAGGAGGACGAACCAGAACGAGCCGGTGGCGAGCAGGGGGCCGCCGCGGGCGGTGAGGATCTCGACGAAGTTGGCGAGGCCGACGTAGTAGCCCTCGCCGGGGCGGCCGGCGAACAGCGAGGTGGCGGCGCCGACGATCAGCGGGACGAACACCAGCAGGCCGACGACGACGACGCTGTGGGCGACATAGCGGTAGGCGGGCAGCGAGCGGCGCAATGCCTGGCGCGCGTCGGGGTCGCGGGCGCGGCGGACGAGGTGGAACGCGACGAGCAGGAGGCCGAGGCCGAGCAGCAACAGCGCGGGGGTCGGCGAGGCGGCGGCCGGCGGGGGGCGGCGCACGTCGGCGAAGCGGTGCGCGGCCTCGGCGAGGGCCTCGGCGGGGTCGGCCTGGCCGCGCAGGACCTTGCGGATCGCGCGGAAGGCCGGCTCCCAGGTCGAGCGCATCGCCGGGTCGGCCGACATCGGCTCGGCGAGCTCGGCCTGGGCGCGGAAGCCGGCGAGGACGGGGTTGTCCTCGGGGACAGGTACGTCTGTCCTCACGGACAGGGTGCCGGCCTGGCGCTGGCGCAGCTCGGCCGCGTCGGCGCCGCCGAGAGCGCGGGCCAGGGCCAGCGCGGCCGGCTTGGCGGCGCCCTGCGGCGACAGCATGGCGGCCTCGACGGTCAGCGGCGGGCGCATCGGCAGGCCGGTCTCGGCGACGACGGGCAGCGGGATGACGCGCCAGGCGAAGCGGACCTGCGCGAGGTCGCCGACCAGCCACGGACCGCTGATCGCGAACGCGGCCCGACCGCTGCGGAACAGGTCGGCGACCAGCGCACCGTCGGCGTCGCGCGGGACGGCGCCGCGCTCGGCGAGCTCGCGCGCGAACGCCAGCGAGCGCTCGGCGGCCGGTCCGACGAACCCGAAGGAGGCGTCCTCGGCGAGCATGCGCCCGCCGAAGGCCGCAAGCAGCGGCATGTGACCGTAGGCGCTCTGGGCCTCGTAGGCGAGCGGGTAGACGCCGGCGGGCAGCGACAGCGCGGCGATCTCCTCCAGGGTCTTCGGGACATGTCCGACGAGACCGGTGTTGACGAACAGGGCGACCGACTTGGCGCTCAGCGGCACGCCCCAGACGACGCCGTCCCGGGTGACCGCGGCCAGCGACTGCGCGGAGTAGACGGCGGGGTCGTCGAGCGCCGCGGTCGCCGGGCCGACGAGGGCGCGCTGGCGGTAGTCGCCGAGGCGCTCGTGCGAGTCGATGAAGACGTCGGGCCCCTGGCCGCGCGGGATGGTCGCCACCAGCTTGCTGGCGAAGCTCTCGTGGGCGACGGCCAGCAGCTCGACGCGGTGGCCGGTGGCCGCGCTGAAGCGCTCGACGACCTCGACCAGGGCGGCGGCCTCGGCGTCGCGGTAGGCGTGCCACAGCCGCAGGTCGTCGGCCCGCGCGCGGGCGGGGGCGAGGGCGGCGAGCAGGGCGAAGATGAGGCAGAGGACATGTGCGAAGGAGCCTGTTCGCGGGGACATGCCCGGACGGACACGCGCGTATCGACAGGCTCTCGAGGACATGCTCATGCGCGCAGGCTCAGGCCGGTGGCGGGGTCGAACAGGTGGAGGGCGCGGACGGCCAGGGGCAGGGTGTCGCCGCGCCGGACGCCGCTCTGGCTGTCGAGGCAGACGGTCAGCGGGGCGTCGCCGAAGCGGGCGTGGATCTGCAGCTCGGGGCCGAGCAGCTCGACGAGCTCGACGGCGACGCGCAGGTCGGGGGCGTCGGCGCGGACCACGAAGTCGTGCGGGCGGACGCCGAGGCTGACCGTTCGGCCAGGTTGCAGGGCGGCGCCGAACTGGCCCGGCTCGCGCAGCGGCAGGGTCTGGCCGCCGGGCAGCGCGAGGCCGCTGGCGCCGACCTGCGCGCCGTCGAGGAAATTCATGGCCGGGCTGCCGAGGAAGGCGGCGACGAAGCGGGTGCGCGGGCGGTCGTAGACCTCGCGCGGCGGGCCGACCTGCTCGACGACGCCCTTGTTGAGCACGAAGATCTGGTCGGCCAGGGTCATGGCCTCGACCTGGTCGTGGGTGACGTACACGCTGGTGGCGCCGAGCTGGTCGTGGAGCTTGCGGATCTCCACGCGCACCTGGGCCCGCAGGGCGGCGTCGAGGTTCGACAGCGGCTCGTCGAACAGGAACAGCTGAGGGCGGCGGACGATCGCGCGGCCCATGGCGACGCGCTGGCGCTGGCCGCCGGACAGCGCGCGCGGCAGGCGGTCGAGCAGGTGATCGAGGCCGAGCATGGCGCTGACCTCGGCGACGCGGCTGGCGATGGTGGCCGGGTCGGTCTTGCGCAGGTTGAGGCCGAACGCGAGGTTGTCGCGCACCGTGAGGTGCGGGTAGAGGGCGTACGACTGGAACACCATGGCGATGTCGCGGTCGCGCGGCTGCAGGCGGGTGACGTCGCGCTCGCCGAAGCGGATCTCGCCGGAGGTGACCTCCTCGAGGCCGGCGAGCAGGCGCAGCAGGGTCGACTTGCCGCAGCCGCTGGGGCCGACGAGCACGGCGAAGCCGCCGTCGGGGACGTGGACGTCGACGCCGCGCAGGACCTCGGTGGCCCCGAACCGCTTGACGATCGTGCGGGCGGTGACGGCGACCATGGATCGTCAGACGTCTTGCTGCGGGACCAGGAGCATGCCGGACACCGGCGGGAGGGTGAGGTCGAGCGCGCCGCCGGCCCCGACGGTGTACTGCTTGTTGCCGTCGAGGACGTCGACCAGCACGGCCCCGGCGGGTGCGGAGGTGGTCATGGTGGTGCCGTCGAAGGCGGTGCGGCTGTCGTGGTGCTGGTTGGTGTTGAACACGACGAGCGCATAGTTGCCGCCGGCCTCGCCGCCGGCCCGCTCGAACGCGAAGATGCCGGCGTCGGACTCGTCGCCGGTGCGCGAGGTCGACCACACGACCGTGGTGTCGCCGCGGCGCAGGGCGGCCAGCTTCTTGCGCATCTCGATCAGCTTCTTGGTGAAGACGAAGGTCGGGCCGGTGGTGTCGAACGCGGGCGGCGCGGCGGTGTCGCCCAAATAGGGGTAGGGCCGCCACATGTCCTCGCGGTTGCTCGGGTCGTTGCCGCCGCGGTACTCGAGCTCGGTGCCGTAATAGAGGCACGGGATGCCCTCGGCGGTCATGAGCATGAGGAGGGCGTTCTGCAGCATGGCGCGCAGGCGCAGCTCCTTGTCGCGCAGCGACTTGCCGGCGAACGCGGGGTCGGCGTCGACGCGCGCGCGGGCGAAGTAGAGGAAGCGGGCGACGTCGTGGTTGTCGATGAAGTTGACGAGGACCTTGTGGGGCGCGACGCCGGCGCTGTCGGCCGGGGCGACGGTGCCGTAATTGACGGTCTTGTTGGCCCACAAATTGGCGATCCGGTCGGTCGAGGCGGCGTCCTGGAACACGTCGCGGAACACCTGGTAGTGCTGCGGGAAGTAGAAGGCGCTGTCGAGCTGGTCGCCGGTGAGCTCGGGGCCGTCGTCGCACGAGTTCTCGCGCGCGAGCTCCTCGTCGCTCGGGAGGTCGTTCTTGGTGAACGAGCCGACCAACTCGTCGCGGCCGTCGAAGGCCTCGCCGAACATGAAGAACTTGTGCTTGCCCCGGGCCGCCAGCCGCTGGCGCACGCGCTGGGTGAAGTAGCGCCAGAACTCGCGCTCGACGTGCTTGACGGTGTCGATGCGGAAGCCGTCGGCGTCGGTCAGCTCGATCCACCGCGCGTAGGAGTCGACGAACGCCTGCTTGACGTCGCAGCGGGTGGTGTTGACGTCCTTCAGGCCGCCGGGGAAATCACCGGTGAGGAGCTGCTGCGGGTCGTCATAATTGAAGGTGCGGCCCTTGCGGTTGTAGACGTCGGGGTTCTGGAAGATGGCCGGCATCGGGGTGACGTGGCCGCTCTTCGGATCGAAGGGGAAGATGATCGGCGCCGGGCCGGCGGGCCCGAGCGAGGTGAAGGCCTGGACGCCGCCGGGGTTGAAGTCGGGGTCGTACTCGGTGATGTGGGTGAAGCCCGATTGGTCGAAGCCGGGCGGCACCGGGGTGCCCTGCGGGCGGGTGCCGGTGCCCTGCAGCAAGATGTCGGGCACGCCGTTGAGGTTCATGTCGTAGAAGAACAGCTGACCCATGTGATTGGCGACGATGTCGATCACGACCAGCATGTCGCGCTCGTGCGCGGCCTGGACGAGGCTGCGCAGATCGTCGAGGTTGCCGAAGTGGGCGTTCGGCTGGGTCAGGTCGACGGCCCAGTAGCCGTGGTAGCCGTCGACGTTGGCGTCGGTCTCGATGTTCTTGATGACCGGCGAGATCCACAGGGTGTTGACGCCGAGCTCCAGGATGTAGTCGAGCCGGTTCTCGAGCCCGATCCAGTCGCCGCCGTGGTAGCGGGCCATGTTCTCGCGGTCGAGCAAGTAGTTGTTGCCGTCGTCGCCGTCGTCGAAGCGGTCGATGAGGACCTGGTAGATGACGGCCTCGCGCCAGTCCTTGGCGTGGGTGGCGACCTTGACCGGCTCCTCGAGGGTGTCGAAGTGCAGGCAGCCGGCGGCGGCGAGGAGCGCGGGGGCGAATGCGAGGAGTCGGAATTGCATGGGGTGCCTCCGTTCGCGAAGGTCCGCGTCAGCGGAAATAACTGGTCGAGCCGAACCACCATTCGGCGCCGACGCCGATGAAATGGTCGACGCCGCGGCGGGCGAACTTGTCGTCGGCCGGGTAGAACGAGCGCGCGGCGGCGTCGCGCACGGTGAGGAGGTAGATCAGGCGGATGTGCGGGCGCTGGAACGCGCCGGGGCCGCCCGGGGTGATGAAGGGGATCAAGCCGAAGCGGCCCATCTGGGCGAACACGGGCTTGAACAGGTCGGGCTCGGCCTCGGTGGCGACGCCGCGCTGCTGGGCCTGATACGAGGCCTCGAGCGCGACGCCGGCGATCTTGGCGAACCACACCTGCGGGCGGACGATGACGATGCCCTCGTTGAGGTCGTCCCAGTCGAGCGTGCGGCTGGCGTTGCGGAACTGGCGATAATACGAGCCCATGAGCAGGCCGAACGGGCCGCGCTCCCAGTTGCCGCTGAGGGTGACGAGCATCTCGTAGGCGCCGGTGGTCAGGCGATCGGGCCGCAGCTGCCGGGGCGCGTTGAGCTCGCCGTAGGCGGCCAGGCCGGAGGCGAAGCGCGCGGTGAGGTTGACGTAGGTGCTGCGCTTGCCGGTGAAGGCGCTGATCTGGGCGCCGCCGACGAAGCCCTTGTCCTTCGGGACCTGCTCGTAGACCTTGTTCTCGACCTCGCGCTGGCCCTCGGGCACGTAGTGCAGCTCGCCGTAGAGGATGCCCTTGACGCCGCCGCTGGCGCCGATCGGCCAGACGTGGCTGAGCTTGACGCTGCTGACCAGCTTCTGGCGATCGAGGATCGCGACCTCGGCCTGCCCGAATTGATTGTAGGTGGGCGGGCGCAGGATGGTCTGGCGATAGTACGGATCGGTCGGCTGATTGAGGCCGGCGTGGAACTTGAGCTCGGTGCCGGTCTTGAAGGTGTAACCGACGCCGCCGCCGACGGTGTTGAGGTTGTCGAGCGGCCAGAAGTCGAGCAGGTAGATGTCGTCGCCGCGGTACATGCGGGCACCTGCCCAAAAGGACAGGCCCTTGAGGCCGGCGTTGCGGACCTCGAGGTAGAGGTTGCGGATCGCCAGCGCGGCGGCGAACTGGCCGTTGTAGTGGAAGATCGGGTTGGCGAAGGCGGTCGTGGCGACGATCCGCGTGTAGGCGCCGGTCGACTTCCAGTAGTCCTCGCGCCGCAGCTCGAGCTCGGCGTAGTTGGCCTCGTCGAGCCGCGAGCCGCGGGCGACGATGTCGCCGTTGCGCCCGGCCCGACCTGCCGCGTCCCCGCCGGCGATGACGCGGCCGTAGGAGCCGAAGTGGAAGCCGTCGGCGAGGCCCGGGGGGCTGTTGGGATCGTGCGGGTGCGGGCCCCTGGCGGCCGGCTTCTTGTCCGGCTTGACGGCCGGCTCGGGCACGGGCGCGGGCGGCGGGGCCTCGCGCGGGGTGGCCTCGTCGGGCCCGTCGGGCGCGGGCTCAGGCTCGGTGGCGACCTCGGTCGGGCTGTCCGCAGGGACAGCTTCAGTCGGTTCCGGGGTGACCGGCGGCGTCGAGGCGGTCGGTTGCGAGGTGGTCGGCGGCGCGGGCGGGCTCTGGGCGGCGGCCGCAGGTGAGACGGCGGCGCCGAGGAACGCGACGGCGAGGGACAGGACAGGACGAAGATCGCGGCGCACGGCGTCGTCGCAAGTGGTACTCCGAAGCGACGACGGTTGTCGAGCGTGGATCGCGGGCTACGTCAGGCGAGTCTTGCAGACGCGCAGCAGCTCGCGGTCGGCCGGGTCGTCCTGCTCGGCGATGAGGGCCTGGATCGGCCCGAGCGCGGCGTCGTGGGCGACCCGCATGGTCCGGGTGAACTGGGTCGGGGCGCCCTGGGTGTAGACGAGTTGCCGCAGGGCATGTCGCCGATCGTCGGCGTTGCCCTGGTTGAAGGCGGGGCTGCTGAACAGGTCGCGATAGCCCTGATAGGCGGCGTCGAGGTCGCCGCGGCGGAAGTCCGAGGTGATCTGCGCGAGGGCCTGGATCATCTGTTGTGACTGCATGGGTGGCTCCGTGAAACCCGTAGCACCACCAGGCAGACGCGCACGGGGCTGCACGCGGCGGCCGGCGGCAGAGCCCGGCGTGATACGCTGAGGCCGATGCGCGGGGGAGGTCGGCAGGTCCGAGTGATGGCCGCGGCGATCGCGGTCGGGCTCGCCGCTTGCGAGGACGCGGCGCCGCCGCGGCGCGATTGCTCGGTGACGGTGTGGGCTCAGCCGCAGCGGACCGGGGCGTCGCTCGAGATCGTGGGCTCGTGGAACGCGTGGTACGTGCCCGGGGTGCCGCTGCGGACCAGCTCCGAGGACCCGCAGTGGCAGGTGGCGCGGCTCGAGCTGCCGCCCGGCGAATACGGCTACCTGATCGTCGAGGACGGGGTCGATCGCGTCGACGAGCACAACCCGCTAACGACGTTCTGGCGCGAGCAGGACGACCTCGAGGTGTCGCTGCTGCGGATCGCCGATTGTGCGCAGCCGGAGCTGGTGGTCGACGCGGTCGAGGCGACGCCGGCCGGGACGTGGTCGGCGTCGGCGCGGCTGCTGGCGGGGGCCGACGGCTCGCCGCTGCAGCGCGCGGAGGGCCGCGCGAGCGACGGGACGGTGGTGCCGGCGGTGATCGATCCGGCGAGCGGGTCGATCACGATCGAGCGCGCGGGGCTGCCTCGCGGCAAGCACTCGCTCGAGCTGGTGGCGCTCGATCGCGCCGGTCGCGAGGCGCGGGCGCGGGCGGTCGCGTGGGTCGAGCCGGCGGCGGCCCGGCCGCAGGAGGGCGTGCTCGTGCAGGTGATGATCGATCGCTTCCGCGGGCCGGGCGGGGCGACGCTGGCGCCGCCGGCGAGCCCGGGCGGGCGCGCGGGCGGGACGCTCGACGGGATCGAGGCGGAGCTCGAGTCGATCGCGGCCCTCGGGGCGACGGCGCTGTGGCTGTCGCCGGTGTACGTGAACCCGACCGAGGCCCGCGAGGGCCGCGGCGACGGGCACCTCTACGAGGGCTATCACGGCTACTGGCCGCTCGAGTCGCGCGCGGTCGATCCGCGGATCGGCGGCGAGGCGGCGCTGCGTTCGCTGGTGGCGGCGGCGCACGCACGCGGGATCCGGGTGCTGCTCGACCTGGTGCCCAACCACTTGTACGAGGCCAACGAGCGCTACGTGGCGCACGCGGCGGATGACCTGTGGAACAGGTCCGATCCGACATGTGTGTGCGGGCTCGGGAGCTGCGACTGGGGGCGCTACATCCAGACGTGCTGGTTCACGCCGTACCTGCCCGACCTGCGGCTCGAGCGGCCGGAGGCGCTGCGCTGGGCCTACGAGGACGCGGTGTGGTGGATGGAAGAATTCGACGTCGACGGGATGCGGGTCGACGCGGTGCCGATGATGCCGCGGGCGGCGACGCGCCGGATCGCGGCGGAGGTGCGCGAGCGGCTGGCGCCGCGCGAGGCGAGCTTCTTCGTCGGCGAGGTGTTCACGGGGCCGGGGGCGGGCGGGATCGAGGTGATCCGCTACTACCTGGGTCCGGAAGGGCTCGACAGCGTGTTCGACTTCCCGCTGATGTGGGCGCTGCGCGACGCGGTGGCTCACGAGTCGGCGGGGTTCGAGGCGGTCGAGACGTCGCTGCTCGCGGTCGAGGCGAAGACGGCCGGCAGCGGCGGGACGCTGGCGCGGATGATCGGCAACCATGACACGACGCGGTTTTTGTCGGAGGCCGCCGGCGGGACGGCACCTGACCCATGGGCCAGCCCGGAGCCGCAGCCGGTCGCGGCGGAGCCGTACGAGCGCCAGGCGCTGGCGCTCGGGCTGGTGCTGACGCTGCCGGGGCTGCCGGTGATCTACTACGGCGACGAGGTCGGGCTGGCCGGCGGCAACGACCCCGACTGCCGGCGGGTGATGCCGGCGCTCGACGCGTTGATGGAGCCGCAAGCGAGGTTGCTGGCGACGACGCGCCGGCTCGGGCAGCTGCGCCGCTGCTCGCCGGCGCTGCTGCGCGGCGAACGGCGGGCGCTGGTGGCCGAGGGCGAGGCGTACGCGTTCGAGCGGGCGACGCCGGAGGGGCAGCGCGCGCTGGTGCTGGCGTGGCGCGCGGGGCAGGCGGGGGCGATCGCGCTCGAGGACATGTCCTTCGCGCCAGGCTCGTACGTGGACGCGCTGACGGGCGAGCCGCTCGAGGTGAGGCCGGGCGCGGAGGTGGCGATGGCGCCGCGCTCGCTGCGGGTGCTGCTGCCGGCCGGCGACCCGTGCCTGTGATGGGCTGTCTCTCGGGACATGTGATAGTGACCTGAAGGACATGTCCTCCGGGGCATGCCGACGCCGGTTCGCCTGGTCGGCCCCGCGCGGGGCGGATTCGCGCGCGACAATCGCGGCGGTCGGCCGCGGCGGAGAGGGCGAGATGGCGGCTGAGACGGGCGTCCGAGCAGGAATGCTCGGCATCGCGCGAGGTAGGCCTCTTGCCTGGAAATGAAACGCGTTCTAGGTGTGTAGAACACGTTTCAAAGAGGATGAATCTCCGTGCTGCAAGCCCTGCTCGACCGCGTCTCGCCGCCGCCCATCGACTCGATCCCCACGCCGTCGCGGTGGCCGGTGTTCGGCCACCTGCCGATGCTCACGCGCCACGGGCTGATGCCGGTGGTCGAGGCGGCGCGGCAGAAGCACGGCGACTTCTTTCGCCTGTGCGTCGGCAAGCACTCGCTGTTCGTGGCGCTGCACCCCGACGCGGTCGAGCAGATCCTGCTGACGGACAAGGACTCGTACGGGAAGCGCGACACGTACGACTCGATCCGCGTGCTGGTCGGCGACGGGATCCTGACCAGCGAGGGCGAGCTGTGGCGGCGCGAGCGCCGGATCGCCCAGCCGAGTTTTAATAAGGGCAGTGTGGCGGCGCTGGCGGGCAAGATGACGCGGCTGACGGAGCGGACGCTGACGAGGTGGACGCAGCGCTACGAGGTCGGCGACGAGTTCGACGTGTACAAGGAGCTGCTGGCGCTGGCGATGGAGATCATCGGCGAGACGCTCTTCAGCCTCGACCTCAGCGCGCGCGTGGACGAGTCGGCGGAGGCGTTCACGGTGGCGCTCGAGCAGGTGTCGGGCCGCGGGAACCAGATGCTGCAGCTGCCGTTGCACTGGCCGACGCCGGGCAACCTGCGCCTGCGCAAGGCGCTGCGGACGCTCGACGCGGTGACGTTCGAGATCATCTCGCGCCGCCGGGCGGCAGGGACGCACGGCGACGACCTGCTGGCGGCGTACCTGAACGCGCGCGACGAACAGGGGGCACCGCTCGACCCACGGCTGGTGCGCGACGAGATCGTGACGTTCTTCCTGGCAGGCCACGAGACGACGGCGATCGCGCTGGCGTGGACGTTCTACCTGCTGGGGACGCATCCCGAGGTGTGGGACCGCGTGATCGCGGAGGTCGATGCGCTGGGCGGACGCGTGCCGACCGCGGAGGACGTGCAGACGACGCTGGTGTACACGAAGGCGGTGCTGCAAGAGTCGCTGCGGCTGTACCCGCCGACCTGGAGCGGAGGCCGCGACATCGTGGCGGAGACCGAACTCGCGGGCCACCGGGTCCATCCGGGCGATCGCGTGCTGTACTTGCCGTTCTTGATGCACCGCGACCCGCGCTTCTGGGACGAACCCGAGCGCTTCGAACCCGTGCGATTTCTGCCAGGCCAGGCGCAAGGCCGGCACAAGCTGGCCTACATCCCGTTCAGCGCCGGTCCGCGAATGTGCATCGGCAATCATTTCACGCTGCTCGAAGGGACGCTGGTGCTGGCGATGATCGCCCAGCGCTTCCGCCTGTCGCTGAGCCCGCAGGCCCGGATCGCGCAAGAATTCCAGATCACGATGCGGCCCCGCCACGGGGTCCTCGTTCGCGTCGAAGCGAAGCGTTGACGCGTGCCCCCGAGCCGCATACACCGAGGAGACATGACGGCTGCCCCGATCCCAGGCGAGCTCACCCTCGTCGACGACCGCGCCCGCCGAATCCTCGACGCGGCAGTCCGACTCGCCGAGTCCGGCGGGTTCTCGGCGGTGCGCCTGCGCGACGTGGCCCAGGCGTCCGGCGTGGCCCTGGGCACGGTCTACAAGCGCTTCCGCAGCAAGGAAGACCTGCTGGTCGGGGTGCTGTCGCTCGAGCTGGTGGCACTGCGCGAGCGCTTCGGCGACGCACCCCTGCCCGGGGCGACCCGCCTCGACCGCCTGATCGAGTGCTTCGCCGCGCTGACCGAGACGCTGTGCGCTCGACCGCACCTGGGACGCGCGGTGATCCGCTCGGCGGCGACGGGTGAGAACGCGCTGGCAGAACGGCTGCACAGGTTCCACAGCGCGCTGATGGAGCTGATCGTGGGGGCGATCCGCGGCCGCGACGAGGGACCGGTGACGGCGACGGAGCTCGAGATGCTGGCGGTCCTGCAGGACGTGTGGTTCTCCCGCCTGGTCGGCTGGACGGGCGAGCTGCACGGGCCGGAGACGGTGGTGGAGCAGGTGGCGCGGGCGGCTCGGTTGCTTTACGGGGCGATCGAGCGGGCTGGCTCGTCCGGGAGTGCGGGGGTCGAGTCCGGAGGGGCGGGGGGCGAGTCCGGAGAGCTTCGCTCGGGCGGAGGGGCGGGGGCCGGAGAGCTTCGCTCGTGCGGAGGCGCGGGGCCCGGAAGAACTGGGTGACGGCGGGCACGGAGCGGCGGACTTGGGTCCCTCGCTCGGCGGGCCCCTACCGGTTCACGTGCTCGGCGCTGTCTCTTTGGACAGGATGGCCTTGAGGACAGGTTCGTCGATCCGGCACAGGACGGGCGCCTGCGCGCGCTGAACCGCGTCTCCGTCCCACCGGCGTCCCAAATCCGCCGCTCCGTGCCCGCCTCTCGACGAGCGTCGCGGGCCCCGCTCGTGGCCGGGCGGGGAGGGACGTGCGCAGGCGCCTCGTTGAAGACCGGGGTCGGCGTGCGCTGGATTGCGTTGCACGGGCGTCAGCGTTCGCGTACGACGATTGTCGCGCGTCCGTGCCGCGGGGCGGCAGGGGTCGAGGGCGCTACCGCTCGATCGGCTCAACGCTGTCTCTTTGGACAGAATGTTCTTTGGGACATGTGGATGGCGGGGGCGAATTCGTTGCGCCGAGGAGTTCGCGCGGCCGGGCGGGCATCGCGGGTGAACGCGAGCGCTCGGGGGTTCATCGTCGGCGCCGGCGCAGCGCCAGGGCCAGCGACGCGAGCAGCATCAGCGCGGGCGTGCGGTCTTCGCCGGCGCGGCAGCCGTCGCAGCCGAGGGGCTTGGTCGGGGCGCCGCCGCTGCTCGCGGCGGAGTCGCCGGAGCCCGAGCCCGAGCCGGCGCCGCTGGAGCCGCCGCTCGCGGTCGAGTCGCCGGAGCCGGAGCCCGTGACGGAACTGCCGGCGGTGTCGCTGGTCGTCGCGCTCTCCGAGACACACAGCTTGAACATCTTGCACGTCCCCTTGGCGCAGGCGCCCCCGTCGCCGCACTCGCCGACGATGTCGTCGATGAGGTTGCCGCCAGCGCTGGTGGTGAAGCCGCCGCCGCACTCGAAGGGCTGGGCGCACTTCTCGACGGGCCGGCACACCTTGCCTTCGGGACAGGTCGTGTCGTCGCTGCAATCCTGGGGGCTGCAGTACGGGCCGCTGTGACAGCCGTTCGGGGTGGCGCCGTCGGGGCAGTCCGGCGGCACGTCGACGACGTCGGCCCGGGCGACGCCGCTCGTGGCGGCGAGGAGGGCGAGCAGGGCGGCGGCACACCACCGGCCAACGAAGCGATAAGGAGGCGCGATAAGCATCGTTCGATGCTACACGTCGCCGGCGGTGGCAGCAACGGCGGCCGCGCGGGGGACCGCTCGCAGGTTATCATCGCAGCGTGCATGCCCGCCGGTATCGCGTCCTGTGCCTCGTCCTGGCGACGGCGCTGCCGGGCTGCGGCACGCCGGTGATGGCGGGCGCGGATCGGGCCGCGAGCCCGACGACGGGCTGCCCCGAAGGGACTGTCGCCGAGCCGAGGCGCGCTGCGACGTTGCTCGAAGGCGTGACGAACATCCGCTCGGGGGCACGCGCGCTGGCGGGGCTGGGGCTGCGCGACTACAAGATCTGCTTCGGCGGCCGGGAGCTCGGCAGCGTGCGCGCCGGAGGCGTGCTGGTGCTCGATCGATCGGCGCCCGAGCCGGCGAGCATCGCACGGATCGTGCACCTCCTCGAGCATGTGGCCGATGGCCTCGACCGCTTCCCCGCTCCAGCTGTCCCGTGCTCGCAGCAGCTCGAGGCGGTGATCGCCGGCGAGGCGCGAGCGATCGCGGCCGAGGTCGAGGCGCGGGACGAACTGGGCGTCGAGGGCGGCGCGCTGGCAGAGCTCGCCGAACAACTCCGCGGCCTCGCTGTCGACGAGCGCCTCGCGCTGCTCGAGCGCGAGCTCCGGGCGGCCGAACCGCAGCACTCGCCAGAGCTCGCCGAGCTGATGCGCAGCTACGCCGCGCGGTGCGAGCGGGCGGCGGGAGGGTGAATCTCGCCCCGCGGCCGCGAGGAGCGCCGCCGTGGTGGATGACTCGAAAGGACGGAGAGATGAGCGACGCGAAGGGTGTCTTGATCCGCCAGGAAGAGGCCGTGCTTCTGATCGACGAAATTGACGACGAGAAGACGCGGGATCTGGTGGGCGCGTTGTTCGCCGCTCTCTGGCAAGAGACGCGAGCTGGCGTCTCTCCAGCGTGTGACTTCGATCTGGAGTTCTTCGCGCGAGTCTTCATCAGATTCGCGGGGAAGCACGAGTTGATCAAGGCCATCGTGGATGGCGGTGAATTGGGATCCTGGCCCGACTGATGCCGTGACGGTGACTCGAGCCGAGGAGACTTTCAATCAGCCGGCGCGCGAGTCGGCGACCTCCGCGAGGGCGCACAGGGCGGAGTCGCAGTGCTGGCTGGCGATCGGGCTGCAGCCGTCGGGGAGGGCGTCGACGCGGGTGATCTGGGCCTGCTGGGCGGGGGAGCGCAGGAGGTAGACGCGGCCCTGGCGGGTGACGTAGTAGGTCTCGCCGGCGCGGGTCCAGAAGCCGGACAGGGCGCGCGGGGCGGTGTTGGCCGGCGGGGCGACGTCGATCATGACGAAGTCGTCGCCGTGGACGACCGGCTCGACGAGCGCCGGCGGGCTGACGGGGGTGAGGCGCCCGGGCGACGGGCGGCCGACGGCGACGAAGTGGCGCTCGTCGCGGAAGTCGGCGGGGGCGTAGAGCTTGGTGTGATGGTGGGTGATCAGGCGGAACAGCCCGGCGAACACGACGAACGGGAACACGACCACGAATCCGAGCAGGACGTCGCGCTGCCCGGGGGTGAGGTGGGCGACGGCGAGGCTGCCGAACATGTTGGCGACGCCGTACGAGAACACGAGGCACAGCGCGAGCAGGCCGAGCGGGCCGCGGGCCAGGACGGCGGCCGTGCGCCCGAAACGTGCCGGATCGACGGTCATGTCCGGCCGAAACTATCACGGAGGCGCCGTTACCGCCAAACTGCAAGTTTGGTGATCTGAATTACGAAAAGGGCATTGTCGGCGTGCGTGTAATATGGCCCTCGGGACAGGTTCGTGCAGGCTTCGCTGCGCGCCGCGCCGAGGAACATGGCGACAAGGACATGTTCATGCGGACATGGTGCTGCGGGCGGCGGCGACGAGGAAGTCGACGACGGCGCGGACGCGCGGGGCGAGCAGGCGGCTCTGCGGGAACACGAGCTGGATCGGCAGGCCGGGCTCCTCGGGGGTGTCGGCGAAGAGCTGGCGCAGGGCGCCGCGCTTGAGGTCGACGGCGATCGTGACGTCGGGCAGCCAGGCGATGCCCATGCCGGCGAGGACGAGCTGGCGCAGGGCCTCGTTGCTGTCGCTGGCGACGGGGCCCTGCGGGGTGAGGCGGCCGCCGCCGGGCAGCTCCCAGACGACGCGCCGGCCGGCGCGGAGGATGGCGAGCAGGCGGTGACCCGCGAGGGCCTCGGGGGTGCGCGGGACGCCGTGGGCCTTGAGGTAGGCCGGGGTGGCGCAGAAGCAGCGGCGCAGGCGACCGAGCCGCCGCTGGACGAGCCGGCCGTCGCCGTCGCCGCCGACGCGCAAGGCGAGGTCGAATTGCTCGGCGTGCAGGTCGACGAAGCGATCGGCGAGCTCGAGCGCGACGGCGATCTGCGGGTGCGCGCGGTGCAGGGCGGGCAGGCGCGGGACCAGCCAGGCGTGGCCGAGCTCGACCGGGGCGCTCAGGCGGACCTGCCCGCGCGGGCCGGTGGCCCGGGCGGCCTCCTCGCAGGCGTCGGTGATGTCGTCGAAGGCCCGCTGCACCCGCGCGAACAGGGCCTCGCCCTCAAGGGTCGGCTGCAGACCCTGGCCGCTGCGCACGACCAGCGGTACGCCGAGCTTCTGCTCGAGCCGCGCGACCTGCTTGCTGAAGGCCGAGGGGGTGGTGCCGGCCTCGCGCGCGGCGGCGCTGAAGCTGCCCGCCCGCACGCTGCGGACGAACGCGTGGAGTTGCGGCGACAGGTCCACGAGGTTTGCCTTTCAGGCACAGATGGTGTGCCAGGAATCACACTACCATGCTGCGCAGGAACACACCATGCTCGCGGCACAGGAGCAGCGAGATGAAGCGTGCATTTGTGACAGGTGTTTCCGGTTATATCGGCGGCTCGGTGGCGCGACGGCTGGTGCAGGACGGCTACGAGGTGACGGGCCTGGTCCGCGATCCGGCGAGCGCGGTCCGGGTGGAGGCGACGGGCGTGCGGCCGGTGATCGGCGGGCTCGACGATACGGACCTCCTGGTGCGCCTGGCCGACGCGGCCGACCTGGTGATCAGCACGGCGGACGCGGACCACCGCCCGGCGGTCGAGGCGCTGGTCGCCGGGATGCGCGGGAGCGGCAAGACGCTGGTACACACCAGCGGGTCGTCGATCGTGGCCGAGGTCGGCACGGGCGAGCGGTCGGAGCAGGTGTTCACCGACGACTCGCCGTTCACGCCGGTGCCGGCGAAGGCGGCGCGCGTGGCCATCGACCGCTTCGTCCGCGACGCGGCCCACCAGGGGGTCTGCAGCGTCGTGGTGTGCCCGACGATGATCTACGGCCGCGGCACCGGCAGCAAGCGCGACTCGATCCAGGTGCCGATGCTGATCCGCGAGTCGCAGCAGCGCGGCGCGGGGGTGTACATCGGCGAAGGTCGCAACATCTGGTCGAACGTGCACATCGACGACCTCGTCGACCTGTACACGCTGGTGATCGACAAGGCCGAGCCCGGCAGCTTCTTCTTCGCGGAGAACGGCGAGACGTCGCTGCGCGAGGTGGCGCTGGCGATCGCGCACCTGCTCGGGTTCGGCGACCGCACGACGTCGTGGCCGCTGGCCGAGGCGATCGCGGCGCTCGGCGAGGAGGCTGCGGCCCTGGGCCTGGCGTCCAACAGCCGGGTGCGAGCGACGCACGCGCGGGCGCTCGGCTGGCGTCCGTCGCGGCCGGGGCTGGTCGAGGACATCGAGCGCGGTAGCTATCGCCAGGACTTCGGGCCGGGGTGAACGCGGCTGAGCTTGGCGCGTGCGAAGGCGCGGAACCCGGAAGAACTGGGCTTGGCGCGTGCGAAGGCGCGGGGGCCCGGAAGGCGCGTGCGAAGGCGCGGGGCCCGGAAGAACTGGGTGACGGCGGGCACGGAGCGGCGGATTTGGGCCCCTCGCTCGGCGGGCCCCCACCGGTTCACGTGCTCGGCGCCTTGGCTGGGGACAAGATGCTCTTGAGGACATGTTCGTCGCGCGCGCGGAGGACGGGCGCCTGCGCGCGCTGAACCGCGTCTCCGTCCCACCGGCGTCCCAAATCCGCCGCTCCGTGCCCGCCTGCAGCGAGCGTCGTGGGCCCCGCTCGTCGCCGGGCCGAGAAATGCTCAGCGGAGGCGACAACGGAGCGCTCGGTCTGGCTGATTCGACATGTTTTAAAAGACATGTAAATGGCGGGGCCGGTCGGGGCCGGTCGTCCGCGGCCCGAGGTCGGCGGGCGTGGGTCGGAGGCGGCCGGGCGCTTGACCGCGAGCCGGGCGAGGCGCCATCCTCGGGGCCGCGTGTCGCGCTCGCACCGGATCCTGCCTGTCCTTTCGATCTTGTGGGTCGGCTGCACCGATCCGCCGCTCATGTCGGAGACGACGGACTCGGTGACGATGCCGCCGAGCACGATGCCGTACGACCCGTCGCAGGGCGGGAACGTGACGGGCTACGCCACGGGAGGGCCCGAGCCGACGACCGGCGAGCCGACCACGGGCGAGCCGCCGCCGCCGATGTGCGACGACGCGCTGAAGCGTTGCGACCACGAATTCACGCACCCCGACAACGGCGAGACGTCGGTCGACGTGATGGGGAGCTTCGCGCCCGACGGGTGGACGAAGGGCGCGGCGATGAAGAGCGACGGGACGACCTGGCGCGTGACGGTGACTGTCCCGTGGGACACGCCCGTGCAGTACAAGCTGCGCATCGACGGGTCGATGAGCTGGATCCCCGACCCGAACAACCCCGAGCAGGTCGACGACGGGTTCGGCGGCTACAACTCGGTGCTCGAGCCGAAGACGTGCGACCCGTTCACCTGCGAGGCGGCCTCGTGCGGGGCGCCGCAGGAGGGCCAGTTCGACTGGCGCGACGCGGTGATCTACTTCGTGTTCGTCGACCGCTTCAACAACGGCAATCCGGGCAACGACGCGCTGATCGGGGTGGAGACGGCGGCCGACTGGCAGGGCGGCGACTGGGCCGGGGTGACGGCGAAGATCGAGGAGGGGTACTTCACCGAGCTCGGGATCAACACGCTGTGGCTGACGGTGCCGATGAACAACACCTCGGACGACGGCCTCGGCACCGACGGGCACCTGTACAGCGCGTACCACGGCTACTGGCCGACCGACCTGACGCAGACCGAGGAGCACTTCGGCACGCTGGCGGAACTGCAGGCGCTGGTGGCGGCGGCCCACGCGGCCGACCTCAAGGTGATCCTCGACTACGCGATGAACCACGTGCACATCAGCGCGCCGGTCTACGCCGACAACCCCGACTGGTTCAACCCCAACGACAACGGGAGCGGCGGCGATTGCGTGTGCGGGGCCGGCTGCTCGTGGGACGGGGCCGACGGCGAGCGCTGCTGGTTCACCGACTACCTGCCCGACTTCGACTTCAGCAACCAGGCGGCCCGCGAATTCTCGATCGACAACGCGATCCAGTGGATCATGGACACCGGCGCCGACGGGTTCCGCCTCGACGCGGTCAAGCACATCAAGATCGAGTGGCTGACCGACCTGCGCGCGCGCGTCCAGGCCGACGTCGAGCCGATGTCGGGTCAGCACTTCTACATGGTCGGCGAGACGTTCACGGGCGACAAGCCGACCATCAACAAGTACGTCGGCTGCGACAAGCTCGACGGCCAGTTCGACTTCCCGTTGCGCATGCAGATGGCCTACAACGTGCTGATGCGCCAGGGCTCGATGACGGAGCTGGCCGACTTCTACGACGCCAACAATAATTATTACAACGGCGGGGCGGCGGTGATGAGCACGTTCATCGGCAACCACGACATCCCGCGCGCGATCCACCTGGCCGAGGACTCGCCGCTGTGGAACAACCAGTGGGCCGACGGCAAGGACCGGGCGTGGGACAACAAGCCGGGGCTGCCGGGCGGCGCCGCGGCGTTCGAGCGCCTGGGGCTGAGCTTCACGATGCTCTACACGTCGCTCGGCGCGCCGCTGGTGTACTACGGCGACGAGGTCGGCATGCCCGGCGCCGGCGACCCCGACAACCGCCGCTTCATGCAGTGGGACGGCTACTCGGCGGGGCAGACCTGGCTCTTGGGTCATATCCAGGATCTGGGGGCGATCCGCGCGGCCCACCCGGCGCTGCGCCGCGGGTCGTACACGCGCCTCGGCGCCGACGCCGACAGCTTCGCCTACTCGATGTCCGGCGAGGGCGAGACGGTGACGGTGGCCGTCAACCGCAGCGACGCGGACAAGTCGGTCGGCAACCTGCCGGCGATGACGCTGAAGGACGAGCTGACCGGCGAGATGGTCGAGGGGCCGATGGTGACGGTGCCGGCCCGCTCGGCGCGGATCCTGGTCGCGCCCTGACGACGCCTGTCTGTCGGGACAGGCTCAGACGGCCGCACCTGGACCTTCACCGTACCGGCGCCGGCCGCGGCGCCGACGACCGCGAGGGGCGTTTCGGCCCGCCTGCGCGCGGCTCGACGCCTCGACCTCGTCCGCCCGCGGCGGAGGTCTTCCGAGATGTCTCCAAGGTCATGTGTGGTGATTGCCGGCGCGGCGGCCTCCGCGGCGGCGTGGGCCGCGACGAGCAGGCGGCGCGGTCACTGGCGCGGGCGCGGTCCTCGGCCATCGTGGGCGTATGCAGCCACGGAGAGCTCACGTCTCGCGGATCTGGTTCGTCGCCCTCGGATTGCTGCTGGCCGGTGTGACGTACGCGGGCCTGGCCGCGGCGCCGAACGGGCCGAAGCCGGCGACCGAGGCGACGCGGCGGGCCAACGCGGCGCTGCTGCAGTCGCTGCCGTTCTCGGACCGCGCCGACTTCGAGGACGCCGAGCGCGGGCTCATCGCCCGCCCGCACACGCTGACCATCACCGACGGCGACGGTAATGTGGTGTGGGACCTCGAGCCGTTCAAGAAGTTCATCCGCCGCGACGCGCCGGCGCCCGACACGGTCAATCCGAGCCTGTGGCGACAATCGCAGCTGAACTTGATCTACGGCCTGTTCAAGGTGACCGAGCGGGTCTATCAGGTGCGCGGCTTCGACCTGGCGAACATCACGTTCATCAAGGGCGACCGCGGGTGGATCGTGATGGACCCGCTGCTCACCGTCGAGACGGCGAGGGCCGCGCACGCGCTGGTGAAGCAGCACCTCGGCGACCGACCGATCGTGGCCGTGATCTACAGCCATTCGCACCCCGATCATTACGGGGGCGTGCGCGGGCTGGTCGACGAGGCCGCGGTGCGCGCGGGACGGGTGCGGATCATCGCGCCGGAGGGCTTCCTCGCCCACGCGGTGAGCGAGATGGTGCTCGCGGGCCCGGCGATGACTCGCCGCGCGGCGTACATGTACGGGACGTTCCTGCCCCGCGACCCACAGGGCACGGTGGGCAGCGGGCTCGGCATGGCGAACGCGAGCGGCACGGTGTCGCTGATCGCGCCGACGCAGTCGATCACGAAGACGGGCCAGGAGCTGACGATCGACGGGGTGAAGATGGTGTTCCAGCTGACGCCCAACACCGAGGCGCCGGCCGAGATGAACACCTACTTCCCGCAGTTCAGGGCGATGTGGATGGCCGAGAACACGACGCACACGCTGCACAACGTCCTGACGCTGCGCGGGGCGCAGGTGCGCGACGCGCTGGCGTGGGCCAAGTACATCGACGAGACGATCGGGCTGTACGGCGACGCGATCGAGGTCAAGTTCCAAGCCCACCACTGGCCGATGTGGGGCAAGGCCAACGTGCGCTCGTACCTCGAGAAGCAGCGCGACCTGTACAAGTACATCCACGATCAATCGGTGCACATGCTGAACTTCGGCTACGTGGGCCCGGAGATCGCGGAGTACCTGCAATTGCCGCCCGACCTGGCGCAGTACTGGCCGAACCGCGGCTACTACGGGACGGTGCGCCACAACGCGCGAGCGGTGTATCAGCGATACATGGGCTTCTACAGCGGCAACCCGTCGGACCTCGACGTGCTGCCGCAGGAGCCGGCGGCCCGCAAGTACGTCGAGTACATGGGCGGCGAGGCGGCGGCGATCGAGCGGGCCCGCGCCGACTTCGAGCGCGGGGAGTACCGCTGGGTCGCCGAGGTGCTGCGCCACGTGGTGTTCGCCAACCCCGACAGCGCGGCCGGCAAGGAGCTGCTGGCCGACGCCTACGAGCAATTGGGCTACCAGGCGGAGTCGGGGCCGTGGCGCGCGGTGTACCTGCAAGGCGCCTTCGAGCTGCGCCAGGGCGTGCCGAGCGGCTCGGCGGCCCAGACGGCCGGGCCGGACACGCTGCGCGCGCTGACGCCGGCGCTGCTGTTCGACCTCATGGCCGTCCGCCTCAACGGCGCGCGCGCGGCCGCGACCCGGCTCAAGCTCGACATCCACTTCACCGAGCCCAAGGAGCGCTACGAGCTGACGGTCGCGCACGGGGTGCTGAACTACGGGCGACGCTCGGCCGAGGTCGCCGACGCCGACGCGAGCCTGGCGCTGTCGAAGATGACGCTGATCGCGCTGCAGGCGGGCGAGACGTCGCTCGACCAGGCGATCGCCGCCGGGGCGCTGAAGCTGCGCGGGAACCGGGCGGCGGTCGAGGAGCTCTTCGGCCTGCTCGATCAGTTCCCGCAGGCGTTCAACATCGTCACGCCGTGATGTTTTCCTGGACATGTCGTGACGGACATGTCCGAAGAGGCGTTCAGGCGGGCGGCGGGGCGGCGGGGCGGCTGCGGCGGAGCAGCGGCCAGCTGACGAGCACGAGCACGGCGAACGAGGCGGTCGTGACGAGGCGCAGGCTGAGGACGAACAGCACGATCGCGGCGTCGTCGGCCCCGACCCACTTGAAGCCGCCGGCCCAGCCGACCTCCTGGATCCCGAGCGAGCCGGGGGTGACGCCGAGCATGCCGGCGAACTGGCCGAGCGGGGTGGCGGCGGCGATCTGGAAGAAGGTGAAGTCGACGCCGATCCCGGCGGCGGTCGACCACGACATCAGCATGGACGCGAGGTAGCGCAGCAGGCTGTAGGCGCCGATCTGCACGGCGAGGCGGCGGTCGACGACGGGCGGGGCGAGCTCGGGGTCCTCGACGGCGACGCGGCGGAGCCGGGCCCGCAGGGCGCGGGCGGCCGCGTAGGCGCGCAGGGCCAGGCGCGTCAGCGGGGCCAGGAAGACGGCGGCGAACGCGGCGAACAGCAGGCACACGCCGGCGAACGAGCCGATCGCGGCCGCGCCGGCGAAGCCGCCGCGCCAGACGACCACGGCCCAGGCGAGCATCATGGCCGGCAGCACGACGTCGAACACCCGCTCGAGCACGGCCTGGGTGATGGCGTGGCCGAGGCCGCGCTGCGAGCCGGCGGCCCGCAAGACCACGCCGCGGCCGACGATGTCCATGACGAACGTCGAGCTGACCTGGCCGAGGATCTTCGTCAGCGCCAGGCTGTGGAAGTAGGCGATGTGCGGCAGGCGGTTGCCGCCCATCGACTCGGCCATCAGCCGCCAGCGCGCGCTGGTGACGAAGGTAGCCACGAAGGTCGCCAGCAAGCACACGCCGAGCCACGCCGGCCGCAGCCGGGCGCGCGCGAACGCGGCCCGCAGCTCGTCGCCGCCGGGCACGAGCCACCACACCAGGCCGGCGAGCAGGCCGAGCCCGAGCAGCAGCTTGAGCGCGGTGCGCAGGCGCGGGCTCACGAGGGTCCGGCTCCCGGGGACATGTTCGTGAGGGCATGCTCGAATGGATATGTCTCAAAGGGCATGGCCCCAGAAGCATGGTGATTCGGGCAGGTGAGGGCGGCGGGCATCGCGGGGCGATCAGGGCCGGTCGGGCGGGCGGAGGTCGAGGGCGGCGCGCCAGCCGAGGCGCAGGCGCAGGCTGGCGGCGATGCCGAGCGCGGCGATCATGGCGAGCTGGCAGGTGTAGAGGAAGAAGGCGTAGGTCGAGCCGCCGGCGCGGACGACGTCCGGCGGGAGGAACAGGCCGAGCCCGGCGGCGACGCCGAGCTGGAAGGTGCCGACGTGGGCCGGCGGGCCGGGCACGAGCAGGGTGAGGTTGAGGACGGCGAGGACGGCGAGCGCGTCGAGCAGGCCGAGGTCGAGGCCGCAGGCGCGCGCGAGCAGGGCCATGCCGAACACGTTGGTGCCCCAGTAGGCGACGGTGCCGAGCAGGAACAGCAGCAGCGGGCGCAGCGAGGGCAGGGCCCGCAGGCCCTCGGCGAGGCCGCGGGCGACGTCGGCGAGGATGGCGGCCGGCCGGGCGGCGATCCGGCCGAGGCCGCGCCGCAGCAGCAGCTCGAGCGCGGCCGGCCAGCGGGCGAGCACGACGAGCACGACGAGGGCGCCGGCGAACAGGGCGAAGGCGGCGGTGCAGGCGGCGTAGAGGCCGGTCAGCGCCGGGACGTCGGGCGCGCCGGCGGCCGCGACGAAGAAGGCCGCGCACACGCACAGGCCGTCGACGACGCGCTCGATGGCGACGGTGCCGAGCAGCTGGCTGGCCGGGATGCCGCTGCGTCGGCCGAGCAGGGCCGGACGCACCAGCTCGCCGAGCCGCCACGGGAGCGCGACGATCCACAGCGCGCCGGCGAGGCCGACGAGCATGACGTCGCCGAAGCGAACCTGTCCCAAAGGTCTGACGAGGAACCACCACCGCGCCGAGCGCAGGAAGGCGTAGAGCAGCAGGGTGGCGAGGTAGGCCGGCAGGCCCCAGGCGGCGATCTCGAGCTCGTCGGGCAGGGGATCGAGCTGACGCTGGACCAGCCACAGCGCGAGCGCGGTGATCCCGATCGACAGGCCGACGCGCAGCCACGCGCGCGCGGGCGCGGGCGCGGCAGCGAGAGGCGCGGGAGCGGGCGAGGACGACACGCTGGCGAGAGTGTCCCCGGGGCGGCTGCGAAAGTCAGGACCTGCGTTCGGACCCGACGAGCGGCGATCGCCGTCGACGCGGCCCGGCGCGCCGGGCCCGCAGCGGAGATCCGCGACCGAGCACGGGCGCCGATCCTCGGGACGCGGGGAGGGGATCTCCTGCGCGACAGCCGGTGATCAGGTCGCGACCAACGCGAAGAGCGGCGCCCTGGCGCCGCCCGTAGGTATCGAAGATCGCGGCGGGTCGCGCCGCGGTGGGTCACTTCTTCTTCGCGCTGCGGAACCGGCTCAGATCGCTGGGCAGGTCGGCCACCGCGGGGAAGCTCTTCTCGGGGTGCAGCTTGCGGGCGCGCTCGAGGAGGGTGTCCTCGGTCTCGCGGCGCTCGGGGTCGGGGACGCAGCACTCGACCGGGCACACGGCCTGGCACGCCTCGTAATCGTGGAACCCGACGCACTCGGTGCAGAGGTTGGGGTCGATGACATACCGGTCGTCGCCCTCCGAGATCGCCTCGTTGGGGCACTCCGGCTCACACGCGCCGCAGTTGATGCACTCTTCAGTGATGTGGGTCGCCATGGGTAAAACTGGGCTCCTTCCGGGCCGGGGCCACGCGCCCGCAGTGTGCCACGCCTGGACGGCGGCGGCGCAGCGGGACGCGAGCGGCGAGATGTGACCTTGCGTCAAGATCGCGCACGCCGGGCAGGAAGTGGAGCTCAGGTATCCAGCAGGGCCTCGATGTCACGGCGCAGCTCGCGGAAGCCCGCGAGCACCCGCTCGGCCTCGGTGGCGCGGGCTTCGTCGTCGCCGGCCGCCGGCTCGGAGAGGACGGCGAGCACGTAGGCGCCGCCGACGAACGCGCAGCAGAGTCGTCCGTGACTTGCCTCAATCAAGATCTCACACTGGCCTCGGCCGCGATCTTGGAACCACGAGCTCAGTCGTTCGGCGGCCCGGTCGAGCTGGGCGCCGAGGATCTGGACCTCGAGGGCGGAGGTGCGGGCCTCGTCGAAAGCGAGGTCGACGGTGTCGCCCTCGTTGTCGCTGAGCACCGCGCCGCGGGCCGCGGCTTCACGCGTGATGTAGTCGGCGAGCACGCGGCCGAACTCGCTGTATCCCGGAAAAATCTCGGCCATGCAGTCCGGACATATTGCCGCTCGCGCCTAGGTCTCGTCATCGCTGCCGGTGCAGGCGGCGATTCCGAGCAGGGTCTGGTACATGCAGGTGGTGTCGATGATCCGCTGGCTGATCTCCATGGCCGCCGCGTCGTCCTCACCCGTGCGCACAAGCTCCGCGTAATCCTCCCAGTCGGCGAGGTAGGCGTCGGTGTTCAACATCGCCGAGGACATCCCGGCGACGATGAGCTTGGCATAGGTGCGCCCCTCGACCGCGCCCTTGTAGCTCGGCGGGATCCCGAGGCCCTCGCCGAACGCCTGGTCGGCGTAGTTGCGGGTGCGCTTGGCGAACGCCTTGTCCATCTCGAAGGCGACCACCGTGCCGTTGATCATGGCCGGGTCGCCGGTCAGCATGCCCTCGATGACGGCGATGCCGGGGGTGTTGCGGCCCTCGAGCCGGTCGCGCACGATCCCGAACACGCCGAGCGCGCGCGCGGCCTGGGTGGCGTCGGCCGCGTCGGCGGCGGCGATCGCCTTGCCGATGATGTCGCGGTGGGCGGCGCGGAACAGGGTCTTCTCGATGATCTGCTTCTGCGGGGGGATCCGCCAGTCGTCGATGGCGGTGGCCGGAGCGTCGCCGCTGATGCCGTCGTGGCCGGCGGCGAAGGCGGCGTCGATGTCGGCGACGATCGGGTCGCCCTCGGTCTTCCAGCCCTCCTCCTGGGCCCGGGTGGCGAGCAGCCGCAGGCCGCCGTCCCACACGCAGTGGGCCTCGTCCCAGGCGGCGTACTTGTCCTCGGCGCCGGTCTCGACGGCCGAGAGGTTGGCCCGCAGCTGGAACATGAGGGCGGTGTAGAGGTGGCCCTCGGCGAGCGCGGCCCCGGGGGCGTCGTTCTGCATGAGCGCGGCCGTGATGGCGCTGTCGTCGTCGCGCATGTTGCCGGTGTCGATGGTCTGGACGTAGATCTTGAGCGCGTCGCCGTAGGCGGCGGTGGCGGCGGCGGCGTCGGCGTCGGCGGTGGCGGCGAGGAAGGCCGCGGCCCCCGTCATGGCGTCCTTGCAGGCCTGGCTGGCGTGGTCGCCGAGGGTGTGCGGGTTCAGGTCGCCGCCCGGCTCGCCGGTGGTCCCGGCCGTCGGCTCGTCCTCGGTGGTCGTCGGGGCGGCGGTCTCGGTGCCGTCGGTCTCGGTGCCCGGGTCGGTCGCCGGCTCGTTGGTGGTGGGCCCGGCGGTCTCGGTGTCGGTGCCGTCGGTCGCGGATTCATTGCCCGGACAGGCGGCCAGACCGAGCGAGAGGGCGAGTAGGGGAAGGCTGCGCAGGTGCATGGAAATCTCCTGAAAGGGCGAGCGGGGGCGTGCGGCCGGGTCATAATGAAAAGGAAAATCATTTGCAAGGTCATTGACGTCCTGTTTCTTGGGTGGAATTACCTGCTTGACCCCCGGCGGACTGCGGTGTAGAGAACACCGGTAAATGAAAACGATTTTCAATATTGCCCTCGCCGGCGTGGCGACGGTCGCGTCGGGCTGCGTCGGCTACGAGCCGATGATGCCGGACACGTACGAGGGCGAGGGGCTGCCGCCGGAGGTCGACCTCTGCGAGGGCTGTCCCGAAGACCAGCCGCTCCGCGGCGAGCTGATGCTGCTGGTCAACACCAAGCCGACCGACGGCGACGCCAACTTCACCGCCAACTTCCCGCTCGACGCCGAGGGCCGCTACGTCGGCAACGCGCTCTACCTGTACGACCCGTCGAAGCCGTGCAAGGACGGCGGCTGCCTGAGCAAGCTCGGCAACCTGTGGCTCGACGACAAGATGGGCCCGATCTCGATGTCCGATCAGTCGCTGCTGCGCTTCACCGTGCGCGACCTGGCCTGGCACGCCGAGAAGGGGCTGTGGGGCCTCAGCTACGACCCGCTCAACGACGAGTGGGGCCTGATGACCCTCGGCGTGCCCGACTGGACCCGCGCCGACAACCGCATCGAGAGCGTCCGCTACGCCTTCAAGTACGGCGACGTGAAGGACCCGGCCACCGACGCCTGCTACTGGCGCCAGAGCATGACCGGCCTCGAGTTCGTCGGCGACACCCTGTTCGCCGCCTCGGCCGGCAAGCCCGGCAACGGCCTCGACGCCCGCGGGGCGCTGTTCGAGCTCGACCCGGCGTTCCTGGCCGAGCCCAAGCACTGCGTGCTACCGAGCGACATCAGCCACGACCCGCTCTATTACGCCTGCGACCCGATCTGCTCGATCCACGCGCAGTTCGAGGAGAAGGTGGGTGTCTCCGGGGACATGGTCCCGGGGCCAGGCGGTGACGTGCTCGCGCTGGTCCGCGGCGAGATGTCGGAGACGCTCCCCGAGGGCCGCCACGAGCTGCTGCGAGTCGCCGCCTCCGGCGAGATGCCCGAGCCGCGCGCGTACGGGCCGTACATCGACGACATCCCGGCCGGCTTCGAGATCGAGGGCCTGGCCCGCGTCCAGGGGGCGATCTACGCCGTCGGCATCGGCGGCACGGTCTACAAGATCACCGAGCCGACGGCCGAGGCGCCGTCGGCCTGGCGCTTCGAGGTCCACGACGAGCTCGGGCCGCTGTTCACCGATCCCGATCGCAGCCTGCGGATCCGCGGGGCCACGGCCGTCGTCGTGCCCTGAACCGCCGTGTCGCCGCTCGCGTACAGCCTGGCCCTGCTGCTGGCCGTCGACCCGCGCGCGTACGACGGGCCGGACGCGGCCCCGGACGTGCCTGCTCCGGAGGACAGGCCCGATTGGACATTCTCTCGAGAGCCTGCTCTGAAGAGCATGCCCGAAGAGACAGGCAGTCCGACGGTCACCGCCCCGGCGGCGCCCGAGCCCGAGGAGCGGCCGCTGCCCGCCGGCGCCAAGGTGCTGCCGGGCGAGTCGCGCGACATCGAGGTGACGACCGACCTGCTCGGCCGCTCGACCCGCGTCGACGCCCACCGCCACGCGGGCGGGCGCGCGGTGGTCGACGTCGACCAGTCGAAGGCCGAGGGCGCCAGCGGGGTGGCCGAGCTGCTCGACAAGGTCCCGGGGGTGCGCGCGGTCGAGGGCGCGTCGGGGCTCGGGACGTCGGCGACGAAGCTCAACCTGGCGGTCCGCGGCGCCGACCCGCGGCTGTCGGAGCAGGCGACGATCCTGCTCGACGAGGTGCCGGTGGCGCCGGCCCCGTACGGCGCGCCGTCGATGGTGCTGTTCCCGCTGTCGCTGTTCCAGATCGCCCGCGTCGACACGGTGCGCGGCGGCTCGTCGGTGCGCTTCGGGCCGTGGACGTCGGGCGGCGTGTTCAACATGGTGTCGCACCCGATCCCGAAGAACCCGACGGTGTCGGTGTTCGCCCAGTCGGATCACTTCGGCGACGCCGGCGCGGCGGCCTCGTACGGCGGCACGCACAGGGGCGTCGGCGTGTACGTCGAGTACGCGCCGCGGTTCGGCAAGACGTACCGCGAGCACAGCGAGTTTCAGAGCCACGGCGGGATCGTCAAGCTCCAAGTGCCGGTGACGAAGCGCGTCGAGCTGCTGTCGAGCACGCACCTGTTCTGGGAGAAGACCAACCTGCCGGGCGGCCTCGACTCCGACGTCTACAGAGACGACCGGTTCGCCAGCAAGCGCCCGTTCGACACGTTCAACGGCCACCGCGAGGGTACCAGCCTCAAGCTGCGGTGGACGCCGAAGGCCGAGCACGAGCTGCAGGTGATCGCGTTCTACAGCCACACGCTGCGCCGGGTGGTCCAGGCGACCAACGAGGACCGCAACCTCGGCGCGGCGCCGACGTTCCTGCTGGTGCAGCCGCGCGCGTTCGACGTGGTCGGCGTCGAGCCGCGCTACGCGTTCCGCGTGCGCCACCGCGGCGGCTTCCACGACATCTCGATCGGCACGCGCGGCGTGTTCGAGGCGGCGCGGATCCGCGGCTTCCGCGTCGAGTTTCCGGGGCGCCCCGGCGACCCGCTGCAGGCCGACGGCGACGCGCGGGTGTGCCCGCGCGGCGCGGTGCTGCCGGAGGGCTCGCCCAACGCGCTGCGCTGCTTCGACGGCCGGATCGGCGGCTACTCGCTGTACCTCGAGGACAAGATCTACCTGCTCGACACCAAGCTGGTGCTGACGGCCGGCGTGCGGCTCGAGCTGACCAAGCAGAGCTTTTACAACGTGCTCGAGGGCGTGAGCTACCCGCGGCCGTTCTACGGCGGGCCGCTGCCGGCGGCGTCGCTGTGGTACGGCGGCGATTACGTCGGGCTCTACCTCGGCTACGGGCGCTCGTTCGGCGCGCCGAGCTACCTGTCGGGGGCGATCCAGCCGATCAACCCCGGCGAGGCGATGGGCCGGGCGCTGCGCTTCATCAAGCCCGAGCTGGCCGACACCGTCGAGGCGGGCGTCAAGCTGATGGAGCTCGGCGGGGTCTACGCGACCGTCGACGGCTGGTACCGCTACTTCAACAACCTCCGCGACGAGGGCGAGAACGCGATCGACGTCATCCCGGCGGCCCACACCTACGGCGCCGAGGTCGACGTCGAGTGGCTGCCCGGCGAGGTGTGGGAGAAGGTCGAGGGGCTCGAGTTCAACGCCGGCTACGCCTACAACGGCAGCCGGGTGCTGCGCGACCTCTACACCGGCAACCGCATGCCGTGGTATCCGGCGCACGAGGTGTGGGGCTCGGCCAGCTACGAGGCGCCGTTCGGCCTGCGCGTCGGCACCAAGGTCGAGTGGGTCGACAGGCAGTACACCGACTACGCCAACTGGGACGCGCCGCGCGCGACCGGCGAGGTCGGGACGATGCCGGCCTACACGCTGATGGGCGCGTGGCTCGGCTACCGCACCGCCCTGCCGCAGGGCTGGCGGCTCGAGGCGACCGTCGGCGTCAAGAACTTGCTCGACGAGGTGTGGTTCACCCGCTCCGACGACATCAACGGCGGCATCCTGCCGATGCGCCCGCGCACGTTCTACTTCAACCTGGGGTTCGCCCACGAGTGGATCCGCGGCAAGGCCGGCGAGCAGGCGCGCATGCGCTGGAAGTCCGGCAAGGTCAACCGCCGGGTCTGGACGGCCGGGGTGCGGCGGATGGAGCGGTGGTTCTGGCGCACCTGGGGGGCCACGCTGTGAGGACATGTCGCAAGGGGCATGAACGAAGGAGCATGTCCGTATGAGCATGCGCCGGAGGCTGTTCAAGCTGCACCAGACGGTCGGGGCCGGGCTGGCGGCGGTGTTCGCGGTGATCGCGTTGACGGGGGCGATGCTGGTGTTCCGCGGCTGCACGAAGGTGCCGCCGCCGACCGCGCCGGTGGTCGAGCGGCCGCTCGCGCTGGAGGCGCTGCTGGAGCGCGCGCAGCGCGAGGCCGGCGACGAGGTGATCACCGACATCGGCCTGGCCACCGAACCCGACGCGCCGTGGGTGTTCTGGCTCGACGACGACGATGAGACGGTGCTCTACCTGGCCGGCGACGGCTCGCTGATCGAGCGCCGCCGCACCGCGGGCGGGCTGACGCAGCTGCTGTTCAAGCTGCACACCGGCGAGATCGTCGGTCTGCCGGGGCAGGCCGCCGCGCTGCTCGCGGGCCTCGGGATGCTGGCGCTGGTGGCCACCGGGCTCGGTATGATCGCCAGCCGCCGCCGGTCGCGCGGCTGAGCGAAAGGACAGACGATGCACCTGGTGCTGCAAGAGCCCGAGATCGAGGGCGTGTCGATCCTGTACAGCGTCGAGCGCCTGGTCGCGCACGTGAAGACGCGCTACCAGGACGCGGTCGTCGCCGACACCAGCGCCTACGGGCGCATGCTGTTCCTCGACGGGCTGGTGCAGTCGGCCGAGGCCGACGAGGCGCTCTACCACGAGGCGCTGATCCACCCGGCGCTGGTGCTGCACGGGTCGCCGCGCCGGGTGCTGGTCGGAGGGACAGGCGAGGGCGCGTCCCTGCGGGAGATCCTCCGCCACGCTTCGGTCGAGAAGATCGTGTCGGTCGACCTCGACGCCGAGGTGGTCGAGCTCAGCCGGCGGTTCCTCGAGAAGTGGCACGCCGGCAGCCTCGACGATCCCCGCGTCGAGCTGCGCACCGAGGACATCTTCGACACGCTGCGCCAGGCCGCGCCCGGCAGCTTCGACGCGATCGTCCTCGACGTCACCGACCCGACGGACGAGGGGCCCTCGGCGGCGCTGTTCTCGACCCGGTTCTTCGCGCTGGTGCGGCGCGCGCTGGCCGACGACGGGATCTGCGTGCTGCAGGCCGGCGAGCTCGACCCGCTCGACCTCAAGCTGGCCCGCACCGTCCGCAGCACGCTCGAGGCGGTGTTCCCCCACGTCCGCTTCGCCCACGGCTTCGTGCCGTCGTTCCACTGCCTGTGGGGCTTCGCCCTGATGTCGCGCCGGCCGCTCGACGCCGACCCGCCCGACCTGGCCCGCCGGATCGCCGCGCTCGGCGAGCTGCAGTGGTACACGCCGACGGCCCACCGCGCGGCGCTCGAGCTGCCGCCGATCCTGCGCCGCCGCCTGGCCGAGCCGGGGCAGGTGATCACCGGCGAGGGCGAGCTGCTGTCGTATACGACAGGTCATAAAGGACATGGCGATTGAGCCATGTCTGAGAGGACATGTCCCAGTGGTCTGGAGCAGGACGAACCAGCTGATCGCGGCGGCGGCGGCCGAGCTCGGGGCGCGGGCCGAGCCGCTCGGGCGCGAGCACACCGACTACTTCATGCGCCTGTCGCACGGCGAGCGCTCGGCGATCGTCAGCAAGACGCGCTCGCCGTTCCTGACGCAGGTGGCGCAGGGCCTGGCCAACAACAAGCACCTGAGCCGCGAGCTGCTGCGCGCGCGCGCGCTGCCGTGCGCCGAGGGGGTGCTGGTCGACGAGGCCGGCGACATCGCCGGGCCGGTGGTGCGGGCCCTGCTGGCGCGTCACGGGCGGCTGGTGGTCAAGCCCAACTGGGGGAACCGCGGGGTCGGGGTCGCGACCGATGTGCGCGACCTGGCGACCCTGGCGCGCGCGCGCGAGCGGGCCCGCGCGATCGACCTCGACGAGGAGGTGCTGGTCGAGCCGTTCATCGCCGGGACCAACCTGCGCGTGGCGGTGATCGCCGGGGAGGCGCTGGCCGCGGTCGAGGTGGTGCGGCCGACGTTGCAGGCGGGGCGCAGCGCGGCGGCGCAGGTGGCGGCGCTGAACCGCGACGCGCGGCGCGGGACGTGGTCGACGCCGAGCCTCTGTCCGATCGACCAGATCGAGGCGGACGAGGACCTCGCCGGTCACCTCGAGGTCTATGAGCTCGACCTCGAGGCGGCGATCCCCGACGGGCGTGAGGTCGAGATCACGGGCGACGAGCTCGCCGTGATCGATCGGACCGAGGAGGTGCACCCGGAGTGGCTGGCGGTCGCGGCGTCGGCGTGCGATCTGCTGGGGGTCGATGTCGGCGGGGTCGACCTCCGCGGGCCGCTGGCGGCGTTCGCGGGGCCGCCCGCGGCGGCGCAGGGCTCGGCGCTGCTGCTCGAGGTCAACGTGGTGCCTGCGCTGCACCTGCACGCGCTGCCGACCGAGGGGCGCGCGCGCCCGGTGTTCGCCGCGTTCGTCGCCTATTGCCTGCAGCTGCCCGGCGCGCCGCCGCCCCGCGCTCAGGTCCGCGTGTAGCTTCACGAGCGGGCCCGACCGCGCAGGGGCGTCGCTGGCCACACGCGGCTGCGGGCGTCGCTTGTCGCGGTGAGGCCTGTCGGCTATGCCCGCGACGAAGGAGCTTAATTATGATGATCATGAACACGCAGGGTCGGATGGCGCGAGCTGCGAGTTGCGCGGCGCTGGTGCTCGGGCTGGGTTGCGGTCAGAGCGGCGGGACCAGCGAGGGCGGCGAGTCCGGTCAGACCTCGGAGAGCACGGCGACGAGCGCCGACACGAGCTCCGGCAGCGCGACGCTGACGGGCTCCGGCGGGCCGACCGAGACGGGAGGCAGCGAGGGGCAGACCGAGTCGGCGACGGGCGAGACGACGACGACGAGCACGAGCAGCGAGACGACGACGACGAGCACGAGCGGCGAGACGACGGCGGGCACCACCGCCGAGACGACGAGCGGCACCGCCGGTCCGGACACGACCGGGGAGACCAGCACCGGCGGCAACCTGTGCGACGACTTCGAGCAGCCGGGGTGCATCGAGAAGGGCTGTCCCGAGGGACAGACGTGCGAGATGGGGGTCGAATGCGTGCCGTCGGCCTGCAGCTGCGATCCGGTCACGCAGCAGATCAACTGCACGCCGGACTGCGGCGGCGGCACCTGCGTGGCGTCCTTGTGCGACCCGGTGGTCTGCGACCTGTTCTGCGAGTTCGGGTTCCAGAAGGACGAGCAGGGCTGCGAGATCTGCGCCTGCAACGAGCCGCCGGCGCCCGACTGCGGCTGCGAGTCCGACGCCGACTGCGTCAAGGCCAGCCCCGGCTGCTGCTCGTGCAACATGGGCGGGGCCGAGGTGGCGGTCGCGGCCGCCTGCCTCGACCAGCTCGAGCCGTGCCCGTTCCCGCCCGGCGAGGTGGTGTGCCCGGCGGTGTACCTGTGCACCGACGCCCAGGCGGTGTGCTCGCAGGGGCAGTGCGTGCTGCAGTGACCCTCCGGGGCATGTCGTGACGGACATGTCCTGAGGGGAATGTCCGAAGGAGCATGGTCCTTCGGGCATGAACCAAGGTCCGGTCCGCTGCGGCCGGGCCGCCGCGCCTCGGCGGGGCGGGCGAGCAGCGGTCCGAGCCGAGGCGTCGCGGGCGGGGGCTCGCGCGTGCCGGTCGCCCGGCTCGCCGGCTTGCTCGCGCGTGCGCCCGGGCCACGCTCGCCGGAAGGAGCGTGGTCATGCGATCTCTGCCATTGGCGGTGGTGTTGCTGGGCGCGGCGCTCGGGCCGGGGTGCGACGTCCTGCCGCCCGGCGTGCCGGTGCGGACGGCCCAGGTGCCGCTCGTGCCGCCCAGTCCGGGCGAGGACACGGACGTCGCGGAGGACCCGTGCGAGGGGTTCCGGCAGCCGGGCTGCGTGCAGGCCGGGTGTCCGGAAGGACAGGTATGCCAGCGGGGCCCGGAGTGCGTGCCCTCGCTGTGCAGCTGCGATCCGGCGACGGGGCAGTCGGCCTGCAGCCTCGACTGCGGCGGCGGGACCTGCGTCGACGCGGCTGCCGTGTGTGAGCCGGTGCCGTGCACCCTCCTGTGCCCGTTCGGGTTCCAACGCGACGAGCGCGGCTGCGAGATCTGCCGCTGCCGGACCGAGCCGCGCTGCGGCTGCAACGACGACGAGGACTGCCAGAAGGTGGTCCCGGGCTGCTGCCCGTGCGACCTCGGCGGCCACGAGATGGCGATCGCCACCGACTGCGTCGACCAGCTGGCGCAGTGCCCGGTGCCGCCCGACGAGGTGCCGTGCGTCGCCATCGACCAGTGCACCGCGAAGGTGGCCCGCTGCGTGGCCGGGGAGTGTGTGCTGCAGAACTCGCTGTGAGGCCGGCGAGGTGCGAGACGCTGTTCGCGGCCATGGTTGAATGGACATGTCGGTTGGGGCATGTCCGAACAGGCATGGTGGAACAGATACGACGGTCGCGACCTCGGCCGTGCGCGCTGCCGCGCGGCGGCGCTCGGGGAGCGCGGTTCAGCGCGGCGGATCGATCCCCCGGGAGGGCGCGCGGCGGTCTACTGTGGACCGATGGCAGAGGGCAGCCGATGACGGAGGCGAGCGGGCGCCGGCCCGCCGGCGAGTCGGTGCTCGGCGCGCTGCGCGAGCGTCCCGAAGACCAGGACCTCTGGGACAGGTTGCGCGTGCGCCAATTCCCCGGGGCGCGCATCAACCTCGACCCGGGAGCGATCGCCACGCCGGCGCAGGCGGTGCGCGCGGCGATGCAGGGGTTCTGGGACGACGAGCTGTTCGCCTATCCCGAAGGACAGGTGCAGCGCGGGCGGGCCGAGCGGCGGCGGGCCCGGGCGCTGGCGGCCGCGCTGTGGGGCGGCGACCCGCCGGCGCTGACGGCCGGGACGAGCGAGGCGCTGCGGACGATCGCGTCGGCGCTGAGCGAGCGGCTGGGCGGGAGCGAGTCGCCGCTGCTCCTCACCAGCGGGCACGAGCACCCGGGGGCGACGGCGGCGTTCGAGCCGGGGTTCCGCGCGGCGATCCTGCCCGACGCGGCGCTGCGCGATCCGGCGGCGGCGGGGGCGATCGCGGCGGCGCAGCGGCCGGCGATCCTGCTGCTGTCGCAGGTGACCTATACGATCGGACAGGTGATTCCCGTGCGGGAGATCGCGGCGGCGGTCCGCGCGGCGGCGCCGGAGGTGTTCGTGATCGTCGACGCGGCGCAGGCGCTGGGGCTGGTACCGCCGGCGCTGACGGGGGCCGACTTCGTGGTCGCGAGCGGGCACAAGTGGTTGTTCGGGCCGCCGGGGGTGGGCCTGGCGTGGGCCTCGACGCGCGCGCGCTCGGAGCTGCCGCTGCTGACGGCGGGCGATGCGAGCGAGGAGGGCGGCTGCGCGGGGCTCGAGCGGCGAGGGGCGCACGACTTCTCGGTCTACGCGGGGCTGGCCGCCGCGCTCGATCTGCACGCGGCGCTCGGACAGGTCGCGCTGAAGCGGAGCCGCACGCTGGCGGCCTGGCTGGCGCGCGAGCTCCACGAGCGACTGCTGGCGGCCGGCGTGGCCCATCAGTTCTTCGATCCGGTGACGGGCGAGGAGCGCGAGACGCCGCCGACCGCGGACGGGTTGCTGGCGACGGTGAGCGTGACGCTGCCCGCGGTCGACGTCGAGGCGGTGTGCGCGTCGCTGCAACCCGCGGGGATCCACGTGCGCTGCGTTCACGAGCGAAGAGCCGCCGGCAAGCGCACGCCGCTGCTGCGGCTGGGCGCCCCCTGCTACGAGAGCACGGCGCGGGTGCGTCGCGCCGTCGATGCGCTGGTCGCCGCGGTGCCGCACGCGGGGCGGGTGTGAAGATGTGAAGCCGCAGGCCGCGAAGTTGTTCGCGTCGCGCGAACGAAGCGACCATGGCGACGACGTTGTCGGCGTTCGCTCGCCGGCGAATCATCCTGGCGACCTCGGGGGACGACCCACTCGGCGGGGTGAGGTCGAGGTCGTGAAGGTCAGCCGAACATGAACGAGAGGCCGAGGACGAAGACGCCGCGGCGGCGCTTGTCGGCGAGGATCCGCAGGTCGTAGTCGGCGCCGAGGGCGAGCGCGATGCCCTTGCCCTTGCCCTTGTCGCCGAGCTTGAACGCGTAACCGAGGCCGACCTGACCGCCGTAGCCGGGGGTGCGCGTGGTGATCTCGCGGGCGACGGGGACGTGGCTGATCACGCCGGCGCCGCCGCGGAGATAGAAGCCGCGCGTGACGTTCACCTGGATCATGGCGTCGAGGCCGGCGCCGACCTTCTGGTCCCTGTCGAAGTAGATCGTCAGGTGGCCCATGGTGCCGAGCGTGACCGCGGGCGAGATGCGGGCGCCGAACATCATGTGCGTGCGCGCGGCGGGCATGACGTCGTTGCGCAGGGGGACGACGGCGGGGCGCCACGCGAACTCGGCGAAGGGACCGCGCTTGAAGTCGGTCGCGACCTGGCCCTCGCTCGCGCGTGCGGGCCGCGGCGCGATCACGGCGATGGTGGCGAGGAGGGCGACGAGGGCGAGCTTGACGGTGGTCGGCAAGCGGACGGGGCGGGGATAGGCGAGGGCTGTCATGGCATACCTGGGGGACCCCGGAGCGCCGTGAACCAAATTCACGGGCGCTGCGGGCCGCTGCGCCCCCAACGATGCGGCCGCGGGCCGACTTACAGCCCTCCTCGCGCCTCCGCCAGCATGTCGGATCCGGCGCGAGGAAGGATCGACATGCCCGGTCGTGGCGCTACGCGAGCGCGCGCGCGTAGGCGTCTGCGGAGAAGCCGACCAGCGCGAGCGCGTCGCGGGTGAAGATCGGGCGCTTGACGAGCAGGCCGTCGGCCGCCAGCGCTGCGATCATGGCGTCGTCGTCCATGGTCTTCAGCCGCTCGCCGAAGCCGCCGGCGCGGTAGGCCTGGCCGGAGGTGTTGAACAGCTTGCGCGCCGGCAAGCCGGAGCTCCGCAGGACCGCGCGCAGCTCGGCGGAGGTCGGCGCGCGGACGGTGAGGTCGACGACGTCGTAGGAGACGTGGTGGGCGTCGAGCCAGCGCCGCGCGTTGCGGCAGGTGTCGCATCGAGGATGGGCGAAGAGGACGGCCGTCATGGCGCGCGGGACCGTACCACGCATGGGCGCTGGCGCGCGCGTCTCGGGCGACACCGGCCCGCGCCTGTCCGAACAAGCAGGCGCGAGCAGGGCTGTCGGCGAGCCGCTCAGGGGCCGTGCGGGGGCTGCCGCTGCCTAGGCAACGCAGACGAAGGCATGTACAAGTTGTCTTGCCGCCTCACGACGAGGCGACGCTTCCCCACGGGTCCGCACCATGTCCAAGCTCTCGCTCCCCGTCGCTGCCGCTGTGGTCCTCTCGTCGCTCTCGCTGCCCGCGGCGGCGCAGGAACCCGAGGGCGCGAAGGCGGAGGGGTCGGTCTCGCTGTCGCCGGCGGGGGCGTCGGCCGCGGGCGACGCGAAGGCCGGCAAGAAGAAGCGCGAGAAGAAGGCCAGGGGCGGCGACAAGAGCGGGGTGCCGTGGATCAAGCGCTACCGGCCGACGGCGATGTCGGCGGAGTTCGGGATCTTCGCCGGCCTGTTCTTCCCGGCCCGCGACCACGAGCTGTACCTGCCGCCGCTGCCGGGCGAGCCGAACAACTGGCAGCCGTACAAGAAGGTCGCGGCCGACATCGGCCTGCGCGCGGGCTTCTATCCGCTGTCGTTCCTCGGCGTCGAGCTCGAGGGCGCGATCGTCCCGACCAAGACCGAGAACGACGACAAGGGCGCGGTGCTCGGCGGCTTCCGCGGCTACGCGATCGCGCAGCTGCCGTACCGGATCTCGCCGTTCGTGCTGATCGGCCCCGGTCTGCTCGGCACGTCGGGGCTCGGCGGCGACGTCGACCCGGCGATCCACTTCGGCGGCGGCGTGAAGTTCTACATCAACGACTACCTGGCGCTGCGCCTCGACGTCCGCGACAACGCGACCGCCCAGTACGCGATCGACGGCGGCCGCACGCACCACCTCGAGGTGCTGCTCGGCCTGTCGTTCGTGCTGCGCAAGAAGCAGAAGCAGAAGGACGACCCGGACAGCGACGGCGACGGGTTCAAGGACTCGGTCGACAAGTGCCCGACGGTGCCGGGCGTGGCGCCCGACGGCTGCCCGGTGGCGGTCGAGGGCGACGCCGACGGCGACGGCTTCCTCGACTCGGTCGACGCCTGCCCGCAGGAGCCCGGCATCGCGCCCGACGGCTGCCCCGAGAAGGACCGCGACGGCGACGGCTTCGTCGACAGCAAGGACAAGTGCCCCGACGAGAAGGGCATCGCGCCCGACGGCTGCCCGCTGCCCGACAAGGACAAGGACGGCATCCCCGACCGCGACGACAAGTGCCCGGCGATCCCGGAGACCCGCAACAACTACCAGGACGACGACGGCTGCGCCGACGAGGTCCCGCGCGCGGTCACCAAGTTCACCGGCGTCATCAAGGGCATCTTCTTCGACGTCGACAAGGACTCGATCAAGAAGTCGTCGAAGTCGACGCTCGACAACGCGGTCAAGGTGCTGAAGGACTTCCCGTCGGTGAAGGTCGAGATCAGCGGCCACACCGACAGCTCCGGCGACCGCGACCACAACGTCGACCTGTCGAAGCGGCGCGCCGACGCGGTCAAGAAGTACCTGGTCGACAAGGGGATCGACTCCGCGCGGATCACGACCCGCGGCGCCGGCCCCGACGAGCCGATCGCCGACAACAACACCAAGGACGGCAAGGCGAAGAACCGCCGCATCGAGTTCAAGCTGCAGTGAGCCGCGGCACTGGCCGCGCGCGCCTGGGCCCGCCGCGCGGCGGGCGGCGCGAGGCCGGGGATCGGGTATCGTCCCCGCCATGCCCGACACGCCCCCGGCCCCCGGCCCGATCGAAGAGGCGACGGTCCTCGCCGTCGTCGGTGAGCTCATCTCCGCCGTCGGCGACGGGCGCGGCCTCGGCAACCTCCGCCTCGACGCCTCGCTCGAGCGCGAGCTCGGCCTCGGCAGCCTCGAGCGCGTCGAGCTGCTCGGCCGCCTCGAGGCCCGCCTCGGCGTGGTGTTCCCCGAGGAGGCGCTGAGCGAGGCCGACACCCCGCGCCAGCTCGTCGCGCTGGCACGCAAGGCCCGCGGGGAGGGCGCTTCGGACATGTCCGAGAGCGCAGGTGCGAAGGAGCATGTCCGAGAGGACCTGTCCCTGCCGACTGACGCGCCGCCGCCGGCCCCGGCGGAGGCGCAGACGCTGATCGAGGCGCTCGACTGGCACGTCGCGCGCGCCCCGGGGCGGGTCCACGTCATGCTGCTGCGCGAGGACGGGCGCGAGGAGCCGATCACCTACGCGGGGCTGCGGCGCGACGCCGGGCGGGTGGCGGCGGGGCTGCGGCGGCGCGGGCTCCGGCCGGGCGGCAAGGTGGCGATCATGCTGCCGACGTCGCGCGGCTACTTCGCGGCGTTCATGGGCGCGCTGCTGGCCGGCGGGGTGCCGGTGCCGCTGTACCCGCCGTTCCGCCTCGACCGGATCGCCGAGTACATCCAGCGCGAGGCGAAGATCCTGGCCAACGCCGAGGCCGAGGTGCTGATCACGTTCGCCCGCGCGGCCCGGGTCGCGGAGCTGATCCGCGACCAGGTGCCGGCGCTCGGGCAGGTGCTCGACGTCGACGAGGCGCTGGCCGACGCCAGCCTCGACACCGCGGTGGCGGCCGACCTGCGCGGCGAGGACACGGCGCTGTTGCAGTACACGTCGGGCAGCACCGGCGACCCGAAGGGCGTCGAGCTGACGCACGCCAACGTGCTCGCCAACATCCGCGCGGCGGCCGAGGGCTGCGCGCTGCGGGCCGGCGACGTGATGGTCAGCTGGCTGCCGCTCTACCACGACATGGGGCTCGTCGGCGGGTGGCTGATGAACCTGTACTTCGGGACACCCACGGTGATCCTGTCGCCGGTGACCTTCCTGGCCCGGCCGGAGCGGTGGCTGCAGGCGTTCTCGAGCTACCACGGCACGATCGCGTGCGCGCCGAACTTCGCGTTCGACCTGTGCGTCAAGCGGGTCGCGGCCGAGGCGATCGCGCCGCTGCAGCTGGGCCAGATCCGGGCGCTGCTCAACGGCTCCGAGCCGATCCTGCCGGCCACCCTCGACCGCTTCGCCGAGCACCTGGCGCCGGCGGGCTTCCGCCGCGAGGCGCTGTTCTGCGCCTACGGCCTGGCCGAGAACATGGTGGCGGTGACGTTCCCGCCGCCGGGCCGCGGACCGCTGGTCGATCGCGTCGAGCGCACGGCCTTCGAGGCGACGGGCGAGGCGCGACCGGCGGCCGCCGACGCGCCTGAGGGGGAGGTGCTGCACTTCGTCGGCTGCGGCGCGGCGGTGCCGAAGCACGAGGTGCGGATCGCCGACGAGGCCGGGGCGGCGCTGCCCGATCGGCAGCAGGGCCGGATCCTGTTCCGCGGGCCGTCGACGTTCAAGGGCTACTACGGCAACCCGGAGGCGACGGCGAAGGTCCAGCTCGAGGGCGGCTGGGTCGACTCGGGCGACCTCGGGTACATGGTGAACGGCGAGCTGTTCATCTCGGGTCGCGTCAAGGACCTGATCATCAAGGGCGGCCGCAACTACTACCCGCACGAGCTCGAGGCCGCGGCGGGCGCGGTCGCGGGGGTGCGGCAGGGCTGCGTGGCGGCGTTCGCCGTCCGCGACGAGGCGGCCGGGACCGAGTCGATCGTGGTGGTCGCGGAGACGAAGGAGGAGCGGCCGGCCGCCCGCGCGGCGCTGCAGCAGAAGATCGGCGAGGCGATCGCGGCGTCGGTCGGGATCCCGCCGGACCGCGTGGTGCTCACGGCGCCCGGGGCGGTGCCGAAGACGTCGAGCGGCAAGATCCGCCGCGGCGACACGCGCAAGCTCTACCTCGCCGGCGAGCTCGGGCGCGGCCACGGCTCGTTCGCCCGCCAGGCGGCCGGGCTGTACCTGCGCGGGCTGCCGCGACGCGCCCGGGCGCTGGCCGGGCGCGCCGGCGAGGTCGCGTACGGCGGCTTCGCCCTCGGCACCTTCGGCGGCATGCTCGCGGCCTCGACCGCGGCCGGGCGCTTCATCCCGTCGGGCGCGCCGCTGCGCAGGTTCTCGCGCCAGGTCGCGCGCGCGACGATGGCGACCATCGGCCTGCGCCCGAACGTGACTGGCCTCGAGAACATGCCCCAAGGGCCATGCATCCTCGCGCCCAACCACTGCAGCTACCTCGACCCGTTCGTGCTGCTGGCGGCGCTGCCCGACACGATCCGCTTCGTGGTCAAGGGCGAGTGCCGCGACAACCGGGCGTTCGGGCCGCTGATCCGCCGGGCCGGTCACGTGCTGATCGAGCGGCTGCAGGCGGAGCGCGCGCTGGCCGGGCTCGAGGCGGTGGCGGAGGTGCTGCGCGCGGGCGCGCCGGTGGTGGTGTTCCCGGAGGGCACGTTCAGCCGCGAGGCCGGGCTGCGGCCGTTCAAGCTCGGCGCGTTCCGCCTGGCCGCGGAGACCGGGGTGCCGGTGGTGCCGATCGCGCTGCGGGGCACCCGCAACGCGCTGCACGACGGCACCTGGCTCCCGCGACATGTCCCGATCGATGTCCAGGTGCTCCCGCCGATCACGGCCGAGGGCAAGACGCTGGTCGACATCGTCCGCCTGCGCGACCTCACCGCCGACGCGATCGCGGCGCACATCGACGAGCCCCGCCTGCACGCGGTGATGGTGGCGGGGATCCAGGGCCTCGACCCGAGCGAACGCGGCTGACCGCGGCGGGCGCGAGGAAGTGATCGGCTCGTCGCGCACGCCGCGTCCGCCGGCCGATGTCCGGCGGGCCGGCGCCACGAATGCACCCGGCGCCCGCCGATGAGCTCGGGTCGGGCCCGGGTCGTCGGCTGCGTGTCGCGGCGCCAGCAGGATCGGGCCGGTGGCGCGGAGGAGTGAAAGTTGCAGGAGATGTGCGGCTGGCTCGTGTCTTGCTGTCACACTCGAGTCCTGTGTTTGCGCCGGCTCGCGGCCGCGTCGGCTGGTTCCAGGGCGCTGCTCGCGGCGGTCGGCGGGCAGGCCGCGGCGGACACATGACCGATCGGTCAGGCCGCCGACGCGTGACATGAGGCCCATCGCCAGGAGGTTGAAACGGTGTGCGCGCGGGACTAGCGTCAGGACGTGTCACCGACGCGTCGCGCGCTCTTGAAGGCCGCTCCCGCTCTGATCTTCGCTGGTTGCACGCCGCCGTCGATCACGACACCGGTGGTGAAGAAGAGCGCGAAGCCGCGAGAGGTGACGGCGGTGCATCCGTTCCAGCCGTCGCGCGACGGGGCAGGCGTGACGATCCGGCGCGCCCTCGGTCACCGCGGCCTGCCGGACCTCGACCCGTTCCTGCTGCTCGACGAGATCCGCAGCGAGCGGCCCGACGAGTACCTGGCGGGGTTTCCGGAGCATCCGCACCGCGGGTTCGAGACCGTGTCGTACGTGCTCGCGGGGGCGTTCGAGCACCGCGACAGCGTCGGCAACCACGGGCGGATCGGCGCCGGGGCGACGCAGTGGATGACGGCCGGCCGCGGGATCGTGCACGAGGAGATGCCGCGCCAGCAGGACGGCGGCAAGCTGTGGGCCTTCCAGCTGTGGGTCAACCTGCCGGCGGCGGAGAAGATGACGAAGCCCCGCTACCAGGAGCTGGGGCCGGAGACGATCCCGACGCTGACGGTCGACGACGCGCAGGTGCGGCTGGTCGCCGGCGAGCTGGCCGGGCAGCGCGGGCCGGTCGACGGGGTGACGGTGCGGCCGCTGCTGATGGACGTGACGCTCGAGCCCGGAGCCGCGCTGCGCCAGCCGATCGCCTGCGACCTGGCCGCGTTCGCGTACGTGCTCGAGGGCGCGGCCCGGTTCGGCGGCGAGGGCCGCGAATTGCTCAAGGGACAGGTCGGCGTGCTCGGCCAGGGCAACACGCTGGCGCTGTCCAGCGACGCCGGGGCGCGCCTCCTGCTGCTCGCCGGCCGGCCGCTGCGCGAGCCGGTGGCCCGCCGCGGGCCGTTCGTCATGAACACGGAGGACGAGCTGCGCCAGGCGTTCGCCGACTACCGCTCGGGCCGGCTGATCGGCTGAGGCCGAGGTGTCGCTTCGGACATGTCCGCGAGGGCATGTCCCGATGTGCATGCTCGAAGGGGCATGCCCTTCGGCGCATGTCGGTTCATTCGGCGGCTTCGACGCGGGACAGCGCGATCGGCAGGGTGACGGTGAAGGTCGAGCCCAGGCCGGGCGAGCTGCGGGCCTCGATGCGGCCGTGCATCATCTCGGCGTAGTGGCGGCTGATCGACAGGCCGAGGCCGGTGCCGCCGTACTTGCGGGTGGTCGACTCGTCGGCCTGGCGGAACGGCTGGAACAGCTCCTCGAGGCGCGCGGGGTCGATGCCGATGCCGGTGTCCTGGACGGCGATGACGAGCTGTTCGCCGTGCGCGCCGAGCTCGCGGGAGACGCGGAGGCCGACGACGCCGCGGTGGGTGAACTTGCAGGCGTTGCTGAGCAGGTTGATGGCGATCTGCTTGACCTTGGTGCGGTCGAGGCTGACGAGGCCGAGGCCGGGGCGGGCGACGATGTCGAGCCGGTTGGCGTTCTTGTGGGCGAGCGGCTCGATGGTGGCGACGACCTCCTGGACGAGCTCGTCGACCGCGAAGTCCTCGACGAACAGCTCCATCTTGCCGGCCTCGATCTTGGAGACGTCGAGGATGTCGTTGATGAGGTCGAGGAGGTGGCGGGCGGCGCCGCGGATCTTGCCGAGGTCGCCGAGGTCGAGCCGCCGGCCGTCCTCGACGCTCTCGTCCTCGAGCAGCTCGCTGTAGCCGATGATGGCGTTGAGCGGGGTCCGCAGCTCGTGGCTCATGTTGGCCAGGAAGGCGCTCTTGGCCTTGCTGGCGTCGATCGCCGAGTCGCGGGCCGAGACCAGCTGGCCGTTGAGGAGGTGCAGCTGCTGGTTCAGCCGCTCGAGCTCGGCGGTGCGCTCGCGGACCCGCTGCTCGAGCTCGTCGTGAGCCTTGCGCAGGGCCAGCTGGGCCCGCTTCTGCTCGGTGATGTCGGTGAGCACGGCGAGCAGGTGGTCGCGGTTCTGCAGGCGGAAGCGGGCGCCCCGCAGCTCGACGACGAAGGTCTCGCCGTCGCGGGCGGTGGCGATGCCCTCGGACAGGAAGTAGCCGAGCTCGTGGACGGCGGCGCGCATGCGGGCGAACAGGTCGGCGCCGCCGGAGGCCTCGAGCAGCTCGGCGAAGCGGCACCGGCCGAGGTCGGCGCGCGAGCAGCGGAACAGCTGCGAGGCGGCCGGGTTGGCCTCGACGACCACGCCGGTGTGGTCGTCGAGGATGAGCAGCGCGTTGGTGCCGGCCTCGAAGATCCCGCGGTACTGCTCCTCGCGGCTGCGCAGCTCGTCCTCCTGCTGCTTGCGCGAGAAGAAGCCCGGGATCTCGTAGCGCGTGACGTGGCCGGCGAGGTGCGGCCGGCCGTGCAAGTAGTCGTGGATGTAGCCCTCGATGCGCGAGGGGTGGGCCATGATGAAGCGACAGTGCTCGTCACCCTTGGCCCGGCAGAGGATCTCCGAGGCGACCAGCGGGACCCCGAAGCTGGCTTCGCACCAGCCCGACGAGTAGCCCGCGTTCATCACGCACACCGGGAAGTCGGTGCGCTTGCCGGCGTCGATCCACGAGTCCGACTCGAACGAGTAGGGGTGATCGTAGATGAGGTAGAAGCTCTCGTTGGGCACGGGCCGACTCTCGGGCGAGATGTCGACGAAGGCCCAACCCGAGTGCGAGAAGTGGATCGGACCGGCCGACAGCCGCGCGATCGGATCTTGCAACTGCATGCGATCGGCGAGGTCGTTGGCGTCGGCCAGACCCATGGCGTGAGCGATGTCGAACAACAGGCTACGGGCGACCCCCAGGGCCTCGTCCTGGCCCTTGTCGCGGTACAGCCGCTGGACCATCTCGAAGAACTCGACCGACATGGCCCGCGCCCGCACCAGCATGTAGCGCTGGCCGAAGACCTCGATGGTGGCCTTGTCGGGGACGTCACGACGCTCCGCGAAGAAGCGTCCGACGTCCTCTTGCGCCTGCTCGAACAGCGGCTCGAGCTCCGGCGGCACCCGTACGGTCTTCAGCACTCTGCGCGATCATACGCATCGGCGATCGGCGTCGGCAAGCGAGGCTCCCAGGCCGCACCGGGTCCCCGTTCGGGGTCGGAAGGCCGCGCACGGGGGCGACACGGCCTTACACGTCGACGCGAGGACGCGCGGTCACTCGGCGTTCAGCGCGGCCTGCATCGCCCGCGCGCTCGGGTAGCGACGCGCGGGGTCCTTGGCGCAAGCGCGGCTGAAGATCCAGTCGAGCCTGTCCGCAAGTTCAGGCGGCGTGCCGGCCGGCAGGCGCGAGCTCGGCGGCGGCGGCGTCAGGTCGCGCTGGGCGATCAGCAGCTCGTGCAGCGGCGCGCTCGTCAGCTCCTCGAACGGGAGCACGCCGGTGGCCAGCTCGTAGAGGCTGACGCCGACGGCGTAGACGTCGGTCCGCGGATCGATGACGCCGCCGTGCACGGTCTGCTCGGGGGCGATGTAGTTGGGGTCGCCACAGAGCGGGTCGGTGGGGCCGGGCCGCGGGCCGTCGAGGTCGTAGGCGATGCCGAGGTCGAGCAGCTTGGTGGTCAAGAAGCGCGTGTTCGGATCGCGGGTCACGAACATATTGGCCGGCTTCACATCGCAGTGGACGATCCGGCAGTCGTGGAGGTACTGCAGGGCCATCAGCACCTGCGACAGGCCGCGCACGAGCGCCGGCCAGGGGACCGTCCGGCCGCGCGCGCGCGTGGCGTCGAGCAGGCGCAGCATGTCGGTGCCGGGCAGGTACTCCATCGCCATCCACTCGGTCTGGCCGCGCCCGTCGACGCCCATGTCGTAGACGCGCACCAGGCAGGGGTGGAGGAGGCGCGCGCCGAGGATGGCCTCGCGGCGGAAGCGTCGCTGCTCGCGCGCCGGCACGTCGGTGTGCATGACCTTGAGCGCGACGTTCCGCTCGAGCAGGCTGTCGTAGGCCTGGTAGATCTTGCCCATCCCGCCGGCGCCGATCAGGCGCAGGACGGTGTAGCGCTCGAGGTGCTCGAGCGGGCTGTCGATCTCGACCGGCAGCTCGATGACCTCGCCGCCCGGCAAGTGGTCGCCGAGGTCGGAGAGGGTGGGGCGCTGCGCGGTGGCGAGTTCCACGGTTCGAGAGCGTAGACCGGTCGTCGAGGTCGACCAAAAAACCGACGAAAGCGCGCGCGTGACCGCGATGCCGCTGTTCGGGTGGCGCGCTGGACATGTTGGAACGGCGATGTTCGCCTCGCTCGCCGCGGTTTCGGGCGGAACCGCCCGGCACGCCGGTCGAGCGGCGTTCCCTTGCGCATGAGGCCGCTGGCGGCGGCGGCGAACGCGGCTCGCAGCGCGGCGCACGGACTGCGGCGCGTGCCCCCCAGCATGCTTGACACCCTACACCCTCAGTCGTGATCCTGAGCGCGCTTGGTCGGGGGCAGCAGCACGAGGTTCTTGTCGGAGGCCCAGGGACGCGTGGGCCGGTGGCTGCGCAACAAGTGGCACCTCGACGGCCTGATCGCCATCGGCGGCATGGCGTCGGTGTACGCGGCGACGCATCGCAACGGCAACCGCGCGGCGCTCAAGGTGCTGCACACGCTCTTCCTGCGCAACGAGCAGGCGCGCCGCCGCTTCCTGCGCGAGGGCTACGCCGCCAACAGCGTCGGCCACCGCAACGCGGTCCACGTCCTCGACGACGACATCACCGAAGAGGGCGACGTGTACCTGGTGATGGAGCTGCTCGACGGCGAGTCGCTCGAGGCGCGCCTGGAGCGGCTCGGCCAGCTGCCGCCGATGGCGGTGCTGGAGATGACGGACGCGCTGCTCGAGGTGCTCGCGGCCGCCCACTCGAAGGGCATCCTCCACCGCGACATCAAGCCGGCCAACATCTTCCTGTGCCGCGACGGCAGCGTGAAGCTGCTGGACTTCGGGCTCGCCCGCGTGCGCGAGCTGTCGGCCGAGGCGCTCGACCAGAGCGACGGCATCGTGTTCGGGACGGTCTCGTACATCGCGCCCGAGCAGGCCCGCGCCGACAACGAGAACCTCGACGCGCGCAGCGACCTGTGGTCGATCGCGGCGACGATCTTCCGCGCGCTGTCGGGCGAGACGGTCTTCCCGGCGGTGGGCCCGGTGATCGAGCGCCTGCTGGCGGTGGCCCGCACGCCGGCGCGCTCGCTGGCGACGCTGCGACCCGACTTGCCCAGGCCGCTCATCGAGCTGGTCGACCGCGCGCTGGCGTTCGAGCCGGTGGCCCGCTGGCCGAGCGCCAACGTGATGCGCGTGGTGGTCCAGGATGTCCTCAACCAGCTGAGCGAGCAGGACGACTGGGAGGAGCCGAGCGCGTCGCCGCTGCGGCCGGCCGCGGCGCCGACGACGAGCGGCCCGCGGCCCAAGACCGACCCCATGGCCGGCTCGTTCCGCCCGCGCAGCCTGCCGGCGCCGCCGCCCCCGGCCCCGAAGCCGCCGCCGCGCGTGAGCGGGCCGTTCGCGAACCTGGCCGATGGGACAGGCGGGGAGGAGTTCGAGATCAACGTCGACGAGACGCTGCGCAACAAGGCGCTGGCGGCCGGCAGCGGACCGAGCGCGAGCGTCAGCGAGTCGTCCAAGGGGCGCTCGCGCACGCTGCTGACCCGCGAGGGGCGGGCCGAGCTGCGCAAGATCCTCGAGGAGCGCCGCGCCTCGCTCGGGATCCCCGAGCGGCCCGCAGACCGGCCGGAGTCGAAGCCGGTCAAGGCCGCCGAGCCGGTGAAGTCCGAGGAGGAGATCGCCGAGGAGCTCGAGTGGGAGCGCCTGCGCGCCGCGGCTGTCGCTGCGTCCGCGCCCGCGCCTGCGCCCGCGCCGGAGCCGGCGCCGGTGAGCGAGCCCGAGGAGCCGGAGATCGATCAGGACGCCGCCGCCGCGGAGACGATCGCGGCGGCCGCGGCCGAGGACGAGGAGCCGCTGGCCGAGAGCGGGTCGTATCCCGGCGAGGGCATGGAGGCCGGTGAGGGCGACGAGGCCGAGGCCGACGAGGGCGGGTACGCGGAGGAGGTCGAGGAATTCGACGAGGCCGAGGTCGACGAGCTCGCGGACGGCGAACCCGACCCCAACGAGGACACCGTCCAGATGACGATGCCCGCCGAGCTGCCGGTGCCGGAGAGCGTGCGGGCGGCGCAAGCGGCAGGTACGTCCGGACATGTCGGAACGGACATGTCGCACGGTGCAGGTCCCTTGGGGCCTGTCCCGGGGGTCATGCGGCCCGGACCGCCGCCCCCCGCGTCGGGGCCGCTCCCGGTGGCGGCGCGACCGGCGGGGCAGACGGTGGTCGGACCGGCCCCGCTGCCGCCCGGGATCTCGGGGCCCGCCCCGCGGGCCGGGCTCGGGACGGCGACGCCCGGCCTCGCGCGTGGCGCGTCCGGGCCCGTGCCGACGGCGCCGCGGCCGCCGCTCGGGACAGGTCTTTCGGGACCTGTCCCCACGGCCAGCCGGCCGCCGGGCCTGGGCGTTTCGGGCCCGCTGCCGGGTGCGCGGCCAGCGACGCCGGCGCAGGGGCAGCCTGCCGTGGGGCTCCCGGGTCTGGGCGCGCGACCCGCCGCGCCGGCGCAGCCTGTCGTGGGTGCGCCGGGTCCGGCGCGGCCGGCGACGCCGGCGCAGGGGCAGCCGGTCGTGGGGCTCCCAGGTCCGGGAGCGCGGCCTGCCACGCCGGCGCAGGGGCAGCCTGCTGTCGGAGCCACGCCAGGCGCGCGGCCGACGACGCCGGCGCACGGGCAACCGGCGATGACGCCTGGGCTGTCTGGTAGGACAGGTACTTCCGAACATGTCCCACCGGGCACGAGCGCGCCTGGGAGTGGTTCGCCCGCGGCACCGCGCGGCGGGTCGGTCGCGGGACAGGGCACGCCGGCGACAGGACGCACGTTCTTGCCGCCAGGCGGCTCGCTGCCGACGCGCGCCGCGGCCGAGCCGAGCGGGGCAGGCAAGCCGGGTGAGGCGCCCCGCTGGAGCAGCCCCGCTGCAGGTCGTCCGCCGCTCGGCGCGGGCACGACGATCTCGACCGCGGCCGGGCGCAGCGGCTCGGGGCCGGTGCCCGCGGCCGGCGACGCGCCGCTCGCCGCGAGCGCACGGGGGCGCAGCGAGCCCAGTAGAGCTGCGTCGAGCGGTTCGATCGGGCAGGCTTCGGCGCGTCCGGCGAGCGGGCCGGCGAAGGCCGCGAGCGGGCCGGCGAAGGCTGCGAGCGCGGGGATCGGACAGGCTTCGGCGCCTCCCTCGGCGAGCGGGCCGACGACGGCGGCGGGCGTCGGAGTTCCGTCTCTGAGCGGGCCGGCGAAGGCCGCGGGGACAGCCCCGGCGAGGGCTCCGGGCGCTGGCCTGACGGACAGGTCCCCGGGGACAGCTGGGCCCGGTGCGCCCGCCGGCACGAAGCCGGCAGGGAGGCCGGCCGCTGCCAGCGGAGCGACGGGCGCGAAGGCGACGCCGGCCCCGGGTCTGAACCGCCCGGCGTTGAGCGGACCGGCGAGCGCGGCGAAGCCGGAGACGCCAGCCACGGGCACGGGCGCGTCGAAGACGCCCGCAGCAGGTCCGGGCAGCACCCCGGCGAAGACGAGCACCGCGGCGGGCCCGGGCGCGACGAAGTCCGCGCCGACGAGCGCGACGCCAGGCGGTGCGACCGCAAAGGCGGCCGAGCCCGCCCGGGGTCTCTCCGGACCTGGTCTTTCGGGCATGTCCTTGGGAGCAGGCAGCAAGGCGACGCCCGCGGCCGCCGCGACCGGCGGTCCCAGGCCGGCCGCGGCGCCCGCTGCTGCCACGCCGGTGAGCGCGACGACCCCGGCAGCCGCGACCGCTCCGGCGCCCGAGCCCCCGGCGGCTCCTGCGGAGGTGCCTCCCGCTGCCGCCGCCGAGCCGGCCCCGGCCCCGGCGCCGAAGCCGACCTTCGAGCCGCTGGGACCGATCGGTACCAGTCCACGCCCCCGGGCCAAGTCGGCGCTGTTCGACATCCCCGGACCGGGCGGGGGCGGCCTGCTGCCGCGCCCCCCGGGCGCGAAGCGCCCCGCGTCGGAGCCGAACGACGCCGCCCAGCCGACGAGCAGCGATCCGACCGACAAGAAGGCCTGACCGGCGCGATCGACCGAGGCCGACCTGTCCGAAGCGCCAGGCAGGCAGCGACTCCCGCACGGGCGAGATCCCGCCGTCAACCTGTCCGAGGCGACAGGTCGCTCGGGGATCCTGGGCGCACTGGGAGCGTCGACCTGTCCCGAAGTGCAGCCCGAGGAGACGCGTCGTCGGCCCGCGAAAAGAGAAAAGCCCGCTCCCTGACGGGGCGGGCTGGTGCCGAAGGGCGGAATCGAACCGCCGACCTAGGGGTTATGAATCCCTCGCTCTAACCATCTGAGCTACCCCGGCGAAGAAGGGGCCACGCTCGTACCCGATCTGTGCGGCGATCGTCAACCGCAAAGCTCGAGGGTCGGGTGGGCATGACGTTATTTCCCCGAAGTCATGCGGATGCGCCAGCGCAGTGAGTCAGCGCAAAGGTCGCGCCGCGGGCGCGACCGGCTCCAGGGCTTCAGATCTTGCATCTCCGCGTGCTAAGCGAACTTGCGAGCCTTCCGGCAGCCGTGACGACGCCGCGTCGCCGCGCGCACCGCCGGCCGCACAACAGGCTGCGCAAAAGGAGTTTCGTGATGGCCCGGGAAGTCGTGATCGCCAGCGCTGCTCGTACCCCCATCGGCGCGTTCCAAGGGGCGCTCGCGCCGCTCGCCGCCCACCAGCTCGGCAGCATCGCCGTCCGCGCCGCGCTCCAGCGGGCCGGCGTCGACGGCAAGGATGTCGAGGACGTGATCCTCGGCTGCGTGCTGCCGGCCGGGCAGGGCCAGGCGCCCGCTCGCCAGGCCAGCCGCGGCGCCGGCGTGCCCGACCACGTCGGCGCCGTCACCATCAACAAGGTCTGCGGCTCCGGCCTCAAGGCCGTGATGCTCGCGGCCCAGGCCATCCGCGCCGGGGACGCCGAGATCGTGGTCGCGGGCGGCATCGAGAGCATGTCGAACGTGCCGTACCTGCTGCCGCAGGCGCGCGCCGGCTACCGCCTCGGCAACGGCACGCTCGTCGACGGGATGATCCACGACGGCCTGTGGGACCCGTACAAGAACTTCCACATGGGGATGGCCGGCGAGCTGTGCGCCCGCGAGTGCCAGATCCCGCGCGAGCGCCAGGACAGCTACGCGGCCGAGAGCTTCCGTCGGGCCCAGGCGGCCGTGAAGGCCGGCCTGTTCCGCGAGGAGATCGCGCCGGTCGAGGTGCCCGGCAAGAAGGGCGCGACCACCGTCACCGACGACGAGCAGCCGTTCAAGGGCGACATCGACAAGCTGTCGAGCCTGCGCCCCGCGTTCGACAAGAGCGGCACGATCACCGCCGGCAACGCCTCGACGATCAACGACGGCGCAGCCGCGCTGGTCGTCATGTCGCGCGCCGAGGCCGACAAGCGCGGCATCACCCCGCTCGCCACCATCGTCGGCGACGCCGGCTTCGCCCAGGCGCCCGAGTGGTTCACCACGGCCCCGACCGGCGCGATCGAGCGGCTGCTGGCCAAGACCGGCAAGACGGTCGAGGAGGTCGACCTGTGGGAGATCAACGAGGCCTTCGCGGTGGTCGCCCTGGCCAACGCCGACCGCCTCAAGATCGCCCACGAGCGCCTCAACGTGCGCGGCGGCGCGATCGCCCTCGGCCACCCGATCGGCTGCTCCGGCGCCCGCGTGCTCGTCACGCTGGTCCACGCGCTCAAGCAGGAGGGCAAGCGCCGCGGCGTCGCGTCGCTGTGCCTCGGCGGCGGCGAGGCCGTGGCGCTGATGGTCGAGCGCGCCTGAACTTTCGAGCATGACCTCTAGGACACCGGAGATCGGACATGACCCAAGGGACTAGCGCAGACGAGATCCTCGCAAGCGTCCGCACCATCGGCGTGCTGGGCGCGGGGCAGATGGGCGCCGGGATCGCCCAGGTGGCGGCGCAGGCCGGCTACCGGGTGCTCCTGGCCGACGTCGACCAGGCCCGCGCCGACGCCGGCAAGGCCGGGATCGCCAAGCAGCTCGGGCGCCTGGTCGAGAAGGGCAAGCTGGCCGAGAGCGAGCGGGCCGCGATCGTCGAGCGGATCACGGCGGTGGTCGGCGCGGCGGGCCTGGCCCCGGCCGAGTTCGCGGTCGAGGCGGCCACCGAGAACATCGAGCTCAAGAAGAAGCTGTTCCGCGAGCTCGACGCGGTGCTCGGCCCCGGCGCGGTGCTGGCGACCAACACCAGCTCGATCAGCATCACCCTGCTGGCGGCCCAGACCAAGCGGCCCGACCGCGTGGTCGGCATGCACTTCATGAACCCGGTCCCGCTGATGAAGCTGGTCGAGATCATCCGCGGCCTGCAGACCGCCGACGCCGTCTACGGCGCGACGGTGGCGCTGTCGCAGAAGCTCGGCAAGACGACGATCACCAGCAAGGACTGCCCGGGCTTCCTCGTCAACCGCGTGCTCATCCCGCTGATCAACGAGGCCTGCTTCGCGCTGCAGGAGGGCCTCGGCACGCCGGAGGACATCGACACCGGCGCCAAGCTCGGCCTCAACCACCCCATGGGCCCGCTCGAGCTGGCCGACCTCATCGGCCTCGACACCTGCCTCGCCATCGCCGACGTGCTCCACCGCGAGCTCGGCGACGACAAGTACCGCGCGGCCAACATCCTGCGCATGCACGTGGCCGCCGGCTGGCACGGGCGCAAGACCGGGCGCGGCTTCTACGACTACTCGAACAGGGGCAAGTAGGCGGCCATGCTCGGCACCGACACGCTCCTCGTCGACGACGACGCCGGCGTCCTCGTCGTCACCATCAACCGGCCCAAGGCGCTGAACGCCCTCAACCAGGCGGTGATCGCCGGCCTGCAGCACGTGCTCGACGAGGCGGCCGAGGCCGCCCGCGCCGGCCGGGCGCGCGCGCTGGTGCTGACCGGCGCCGGCGAGAAGGCGTTCGTCGCCGGGGCCGACATCGCGGCGATGGCCGACATGTCCGTCGGGACAGCCCGCGAGTTCGCCCGCAGCGGCCACGCCGTCGGCGACGCGCTGGCCTCGCTGCCGATCCCGACGATCGCCGCCGTCAACGGCTTCGCGCTCGGCGGCGGCTGCGAGCTGGCGCTGGCCTGCGACTTCATCTACGCGGCGGAGAACGCCAAGTTCGGCCAGCCCGAGGTCAAGCTCGGCGTGATCCCCGGCTTCGGCGGGACCCAGCGGCTGGCCCGCCGCGTCGGCCTGGCCCGCGCGATCGAGCTGTGCCTCGCCGGCGACACCATCGACGCCGCCGAGGCGGCGCGGATCGGCCTGGTCAACCGCGTGCTGCCGGCGGCCGAGCTGCTGCCGGCGACGATCGCCACCGCCCGCAAGATCGCCGAGATGGGCCCAGTGGCCGTCGCCGAGGCCAAGCGGGTGCTGTACGCCGGCGCCGGCCTGCCGCTTTCGCAGGCCAACGCGCTCGAGGTCGAGGCGTTCGCCGGGCTGTTCGACACCGCCGATCAGAAGGAGGGCATGGCGGCCTTCCTCGGCAAGCGCAAGCCCGAGTTCAAGGGCCGGTGAGAGAGGGAGCGAGAGCGCGATGGACCTGTCGTTGACCGAAGAGCAAGAAGCGCTGCAGAACATGGTCCGCGAGTTCGCGGCCCGCGAGGTCAAGCCGCTGGCGGCCGAGCTCGATCGCGAGGCCCGGTTCCCGCGCGAGCTGGTGAAGCGCATGGCCGAGCTCGGGCTGCTCGGCATCGAGGTCCCCGAGGCCTACGGCGGTTCGGGCCTCGACCCGATCTCGTACGTCATCGCCATGGAGGAGGTCTCGGCCGCGTGCGCCTCGACGGGCGTCATCATGAGCGTCAACAACTCGCTCGTGTGCGACCCGCTGCTGAAGTTCGCGACCGAGGCGCAGAAGCAGCAGTGGCTGGCGCCGCTGGCCCGCGGCGACAAGCTCGGCTGCTTCATGCTGAGCGAGCCCAACGCCGGCAGCGACGCGGCGGCGCAGAAGACCACGGCGGTGCGCGACGGCGACGGCTGGGTCATCAACGGCGTCAAGAACTGGATCACCAACGGCCCGCAGGCGGACACCGGGATCCTGTTCACCATGACCGACCCCGAGCGCGGCAACTCGGGCATCACCGCGTTCGTCGTCGACATGCACGGCGAGGGCGTGTCGCGCGGGCCGAAGGACGACAAGCTGGGGATCCGGGCCAGCCACTCGTGCCAGATCTTCTTCACCGACCACCGCGTGTCGGACGACCAGATTTTGGGCCAGGTCGGCGGCGGCTTCAAAGTCGCGATGGCCACCCTCGACTGCGGGCGGATCGGCATCGCCGCCCAGGCTCTCGGGATCGCCCGCGCCGCCTTCGAGGCCGCGGCCGAGTACGCGCTCGACCGCAAGACCTTCGGCCGCCGGATCATCGACCACCAGGCGATCGCGTTCATGCTCGCGGACATGCAGGTCGGCATCGACGCCGCCCGCCTGCTGACCTACCGGGCCGCGAGCCTCAAGGCGCGGAAGCAGCGGCACTCGGTCGAGAGCTCGATGGCCAAGCTGTTCGCCTCCGAGACGGCCAACAAGGTCGCCAAGGACGCGATCCAGGTGTTCGGCGGCAACGGCTACGTCACCGAGTACCCGGTCGAGCGCCACTTCCGGGACGCCAAGATCACCGAGATTTACGAGGGGACGAGCGAGATCCAGCGCGTCGTCATCTCCGCCGGCCTCCTTCGCCGCAAGTGACCGCCGGGCTCGGGCGCGCTATCATGCCCCGGATCGCCCGGCTCCCCCACGAGCCTCTCGAGGAACCACCATGCGAACCACGACCGTGATCCTGCTCGCCGCCGCCCTCGCCGGCCCGGGGTGCGCCAAGCGCCACCTCAACAAGATGGACAACAACGAGGACGCCATGTACGCCGAGTACACCAAGACGGAGTACGACAAGGACATGGTGAAGTCCGAGGAGGGCCTCGACGAGTACGACCGCAACACGCAGGCCTCCGTCTCGCCGAAGACCCTGGCGTCGATCCAGGACACCATGGAGAGCGTGTACGAGCGCGACTTCGGCCGCTGCCTGCAGCGCGACATGGAGGCCTACGAGAACCGCTGGATCGCCGGCACCTTCTCGGTCGAGGTCACCATCGCCACCAGCGGCAAGGTCACCAAGGTCAACATCCCGGCCCTGGACATCAAGGAGCGCCGGCCGCCCAAGGGCGTGCCGAAGGACAAGTTCCAGCCGCGCGAGGCCAAGCTGTTCGCCTCCTGCGTCGAGGAGTCGGCCTTCAAGTGGGAGTTCGACCCGGCGCCCGAGGTCGAGTACGTCTACACGTACACCGGCAAGGTCGGCGAGGCCTACTGAGCCGCCTGCCCGAAGGAGCATGTCCTTCGGGCCATTCCCTTTCGGGCATGTCGTCCAGGACATGCCCTTCGAGACACCACGATGATCGACTTCACCCCGACCGAGAGCCAGGAGCTCATCGTCGCCACCGCGCGGCAGTTCGCCCAGCGCACGCTGGCGCCGCGGGCGGCCGAGCTCGACGTCACCGGCGGGTTCCCGCGCGCGAGCCTGGCCGAGGCGGCGCAGCTCGGGCTGCTCGGCATCAACGTGCCGGAGCGGCTCGGCGGGGTCGAGGCCGGGGCGGTCGCCTACGCCCTGGCGGTCGTGGAGCTGGCGCGCGCGTGCGCCGGCACCACGGTGGCGATGACGGTCAGCAACATGGTGGCCGAGGTCGTCACCAAGTTCGGCACGCCGGAGCAGCAAGAGGAGCACGTGCCGCGGCTGTGCTCGGGCGAGTACGTGGTCGGCGGGTTCGCCCTGTCGGAAGCCGGCGCCGGCAGCGATCCGGCCGGCATGCGCACGCGGGCGACCGCGAACGGCCGCGGCTGGGTGCTGAGCGGGCAGAAGCTGTGGATCACGAGCGGCACGGACGCCGGGCTGTTCGTGGTGTGGGCGCGCACCAGCGACGCCCCCGGCTCGCAGGGCATCAGCGCCTTCCTGGTCCGCGGCGACGCCCCGGGCCTGGTCCGCGGCAAGCCGGAGCACAAGACCGGGCAGCACGCGAGCACCACCACGCCGCTCGAGTTCAACGACGTCGAGCTCGGGCCCGAGGCGCTGCTCGGCGAGGTCGGCAAGGGCTTCCGCGTGGCGATGATGGCGCTCGACGGCGGGCGGATCGGCATCGCCGGGCTGGCGCTCGGCTGCGGCCTGGCCGCCACCGAATTCGCCCGCGGCTACGCGCTCGAGCGGCAGCAGTTCGGCAGCCCGATCGCCGACTACCAGGCGATCCAGTGGATGCTCGCCGACAGCGCCACCGAGCTCGAGGCGGCCCGTTTGCTCACGCTGCGCGCCGCCTGGCTCAAAGAACAGGGCCGCACGTTCACGCAGGAGGCGTCGATGGCCAAGCTGGCGGCCAGCGAGCGCGGCTGGGCCGCCTGCGACCGGGCCGTGCAGATCCTCGGCGGCTTCGGCTATACCCGTGAATTCCCGGTCGAGCGCTACCTCCGCGACGTCCGCGTGACCCGCATCTTCGAGGGCACCAGCGAGATCCAGCGCATCGTCATCAGTCGCGAGATCGCCCGCCGCTTCGCTCGCGTCGCCGGCTAGCGCTGCTACCCTGAGGACGCACGCCTGAGGACGCACGCGACGCGACGCAGCAGCACCACGAGAGCACCATGGCCCAAGTCCCGCCCCAGATGCCCTTCGACCTCAGCAAGCTCCCGCCCGACGCGATGAGCCTGATGAAGAAGGAGATGCAGCGGCGCTTCTCGCTGTTCCTCGTCGGCGCCGTGGTCGTCATCGTCGGCCTGTTCCTCAACGGGCCGCCGGTCTACCTGCCCACGGTGGTGATGGTCGGCGGCGGCGCGCTGGCGATCCTCGGCCTGTTCGGCCTGGCCCGCGGGGCCGGCTGCTTCGCCATCGTGCTGTTCTTCTTCTGGCTCGGCGCGGTCGCCTGCGGCGTGTCGCGCGGGTCCGACCCGACGGTCTACATCCTCGGGCTCGGGGCCCTCGGCTTCGCGCTGCTGGCCCAGTTCGCGCCCAAGCCCAAGGCCACCGGCCCGCTGGCCAACCTGCAGGCGGCGATGCAGGCGATGCAGCAGGCCCAGCAACAGGCCCAGCAGCAGGGCCGCGGCGGCCCCGGCGGGCCGGCCGGGGGCGGCGGCGGGGCGGGCTTCGGCAGCTTCCCGTTCGCGCAGATGGGCGACGGCAAGCAGCGGCCGGCGCGCGAGCGGGTCATCGACGTCAACGCCGAAGAGACCAAGAAGAAGAAGTGATGAAGACGACCGAGGCCATGGAGGCCGCGGCCGGCGAGCGCGTCGAGGTCCGCGGGATCGCCCACGGCGGCGAGGGCGTCGGCCGGGCGGCGGGCGAGGGCGCCGACACGCGCACGTGGCTGGTCGAAGGGGCATTGCCCGGAGAACAGGTCCTTGCGGTCAGGTCGGAGGAGCGCCGGCGGATGATCCGCGGGCGCACCTTGCAGGTGCTGACGGCCAGCCCCGACCGCGCGGCGCCCCCGTGCCCGGTCGAGGGCGTGTGCGGCGGCTGCGGCCTGCAGCACGCGCGGGCGGCCGCGCAGGCCGAGCTCAAGCGGCAGATCGCCGAGGGCGCGCTGCGCCGGCTCGGGATCGCGGTCCCGCACGCGCTGGCGAGCCCGCGGGCGCTCGGCTACCGCCGGCGCGCCCGCCTGCACGTCGAGCGCGTCGGCGAGGCGCTGCGGCTCGGCCTGCACCGCCGGCAGTCGCACGAGGTCCTCGACCTCGCGCACTGCCCCGTGTTCGACGCCCCGCTCAACCACGCGCTGGCGCGCCTGCACGCGCTGGCCGGCGCGGGCGGGGCGTTCGCGCAGGTGCTGCGGTCGTTGCGGCGCGGCGAGCTGCACCTGCTGTCCGACGGCGCCGCGGTGGTGGTGGGGATCCCCGGCCTCGCGCCGCGCGAGGGCGACGCCGGCGAGGCGGGCCTGCGGGCCGCGCTGGGCGAGGCGCTCGACAACGTGGTCGTCGGCGTGGTCGCCCGCGGCGGGCGGCGCGAGCTGGTGGTCGGGCGCGGGCGCCTGGCGCTGGCAGATGCTGGCCCCGAGGACATGGCCATTCCGACAGGTCCCTTCGAGTTCGCGCAGGCCCAGGCGGCGCAGAACCGGGCCCTGGTCGAGCGGGTGGTCGCGCTGGCCGACGCGCGCGGCGGCCAGGTGCTCGAGCTGTTCGCCGGCGGCGGCAACTTCACGCGCGCGCTGGCCCGCGAGGCCGCCGAGGTGGTCGCGGTCGAGGACGACCGCGGCTCGGCGGCGGCGCTGCTCCGCCTGGCCAAAAAGGCAGGCGCCGGCCGGCAGGCGAAGGTCGAGGTGCGCCGGCTCGACGCCACGCGGGCGCTGCTCCGCTACGCCGCCGAGGGCCGCGGCTTCGACCGCGTGGTGCTCGACCCGCCGCGCGCCGGCCTCGGCCTGCAGGGGGCGCGGGCGCTGGCCCAGGTGGCCCGCGGGCGCACGGTGTTCGTCGCCTGCGACCCGGCCACGCTGGCGCGCGACCTCGAGCCGCTGCTGGAGGCGGGCCACCGCGCCAGCGCGGCGCTGGCGATCGACATGATGCCGATGACGCCGGAGGTCGAGGTGATCGTGGCCCTGGATGCCCCGAGGGACAGGTCATGAGCGACGACGTGCGCGCGCTCGAGCGGGCGATCGCCGCCGGCAAGCTCGACCCCGTGTACGTGCTCTACGGCGACGAGCCGGCGGCGATCCGGGCGGTCATCACGGCGCTGCGCAAGGTCGTGGTCCCGCCCGACGACCCGACCGCGCAGGCGATGGCGGCCTTCAACCACGAGCGCTTCGACGGCGTCGACCTCAGCGGGGCCGGGCCGGTGCTGGCGGCCTGCGCGCAGATCCCGATGATGAGCAAGTGGCGGCTGGTCGAGCTCGCCAACCCCGACGACCTCGGCAAGGGCCCCGAGGCCGAGAGCACCGCGGCGGCGGCGATGGACGCGCTCGCGGCCTACATCAAGGCGCCGAGCCCGACCTCGGTGCTGGTGATCAGCGGCGGCGGCATCGACGGCCGCTCGAAGCTGGTGAGCGCGTGCAAGGCGAACGGGTGGGCCCACAAGTTCGAGGCCTACAAGCGCGACGACGAGGCGGTGGGGTTCGTCGTCGGCGAGGCGCAGGCGCAGGGCCGCAAGATCAGCCGCGACGCCGCGGCGGCGCTGGTGGCCTCCGTGGGCACCGGGCGCAGCGAATTGCTGGGGGCGCTCGAGCAGGCGCTGCTGCACGCCGGCGACGGCCCGGTCGGGCTCGCCGACGTCGAGGCGATCGTGGCCCACACCCGCGAGGCGCGGATCTTCGACCTCACCGACGCCGTCGGCCGCGGCGAGGCCAGCGCGGCCCTGGCCGTGCTGGCGCGCATGTTCGCCGCCGGCGAGAAGGACGCCGGCGTGTCGATGCAGGTGCTGGCGATGCTCACGCGGCAGATCCGCCTGATCTTCACCGCCAAGGTCAACCCGGGCCGGGTGGCGGACGCGACCCGGCTGCCGCCGTTTCTGGTGCGCGGGCTCGAGGCCCAGGCGCGCGGGTTCAGCGAGCCGCGCCTGCGCTCGGCCTACGCCGCGCTGGTCCGGCTCGACCAGGACCTCAAGGGCGGCTCGCACGTCGCCTACGCCTCGCCGTACATGGCGCTGCAGCGGTGGATCCTCGACACCTGCCGGGCTCTGCCGGGCGTCGACGCGCGCACGTGAGCGCGTGATCTCGAACCTGTCTCCACGGACAGGGAGCACGAGACCCGTGGGCGATCGGCCGGCGTGCTAGCGTCGTGCCGCAACCAAGGAGTGCTCGTGATGCGCACGTTCTCGTTCCTCGCCGCGATCGCGGCGGCGTCGTTCATCGCCTGCGGCTCGAAGCCCGCCGCGGAGGCGGAGCAGAAGGCCGCCGCGCCGGCCGTGAGCGCGCCGGCGACGGCGGTGCCGGTCGAGCCGGGCGAGGTCAATGTCGAGATCGGCAGCACCGAGGTCGGCGACGTCACGGTCACCGCGAAGGGCGTCAAGGCCGGCGAGGTCGAGGTCGGGGCCGACGGCACGATCAAGCTGCCGGGCGAGGTCGTGCATCTCGGCGCGCCCGCCGAGGGCGGCGACGAGGCCAAGCCGGCGAGCGGCAAGGACTGCCCCGACGGCGCCTGCGTGCAGACGTGCAGCGGCGGCGCCTGCGAGCACACCTGCGCCGGCGGCTCGTGCACGCAGACCTGCGAGGCCGGCGCGACCTGCAGGTTCACCTGCGGCGGCGGGACCTGCAGCCAGACGTGCAAGGCCGGCTCCGACTGCGACCTGACCTGCTCGGGCGGGACCTGCTCGCGCAGCTGCGACGGCGCGAAGTGCAAGAAGACCTGCTCGGGCGGGGCCTGCAGCGGCTGACGCTGTCCGCAGCGACATGTCCTCGGCGACAGGCCCGAACGGACATGCACGAACGGACAGGTTCCGGAGGACCTGCCCGTTCGCTCAGGTGCGGCTCAGATGCCCTTGGTGATCAGCCAGGAGTCGCCCTCGCGGATCAGCTCGAACTTGGCGTAGTCCTGCTTGGGCACCACGCGCGGCGGGAAGCGGGGCAGGCCGTCGTCGCCGAGGATCGGCTTGAGGCGGAAGGTCGCGTCGATCCACACGTTCACGGTGGCGCGGTCGCGGCGCATGTAGATGTCGAGGTACTCGATGGTGAAGCGGACCGACTCGAGCTGGGCGATCCGGCGGCGCAGGATCGGGCCGAGCTCCTCGTAGACGATGTCGTCGCTGGGGTCGTCGGTGCCCGACTCGTCGTAGTAGGTCGGGTGAGCGGTGGCGAGGATGCCGGCCGGATCCTGGCGCACGAAGCTGGTCCGGAAGCGCTCGACGACCTGCAGGATCTCGCGGTTGTCGGGCGTGTCGGGGATCTCGGTCCCCGGGATGATCGTGGTGTTCTTGCAGCCGAGGGCGGCGGGCGCGGCGAGCACCGTGGCGAGTGCGAGGGCGAGAGAGCGTCCGGGCATGGGTCGAGCGAGGCGGATTGTGCAATCACGCGGCCAGGCGCGCCAGCCTTCAAAGTCGCTTCTTGAAACAAGGACTTAGCGCACGGCTTGGGAGCGCGGCCAGGGAGCTCTGCGTGCCAATTTGGCACGGGGGGCACGGCCGGTGTGCCAGCGCGTCCCTTCGCGACGACAGGTCGTCGACGCGTCCGGGCGGCTATCATCGCGCGGTGACGGACGCCCGCTTCCATCCTCGCCTGCGGATCCACGCCCACGCCGACATCATCGGCTCCGAGGTGGTCCTGGCCCGCGCCCTCGACGACCTCAGCCTCGGCGGCTGCAAGTTCGGCGGCCCGGCGTGGGAGGAGGCGGGGCAGCAGGTCGCGCTCGTGCTCAGCTTCCCGGCCCTGTCGGCCAGCCTGCCGCTGTCCGGGACGGTCGTCCGCGGCGGCGACAGCGACATGGCGATCCGCTTCGTCCACATCACCGACGAGCAGAAGAGCGCGCTGCGCAAGCACATCCTCGACAGCCAGGAGGCCGCGGGCGCCTGAGCCGCTGCTGTCTGCGAGGACATGTCCTATGAGTCAGCCTCACGACGAGGTCGTCCGCGGCGTCGAAGAGGACGCCTCCTTCGCGCCCGACCCCGCGCCGGCGCGCGGGCCGGGTCTGTCGCCGGAGCAGCGCGCGCGCGTCGAGGCGTTCGCGCCGCGGGTGCCGGGCATCGCGCGCAGCCTGCGGCGCGTCGTCGGGATCGCGCCCGACGAGTGCGAGAGCGCCGGCTACGAGGCGCTGGCGCGCGCGGCCCTGCGCTACGACCCGGCCGCCGGGGTGCCGTTCGCGGCCTACGCGTTCTACCGGGTGCGCGGGGCGATGATCGACGCCGCCCGCAACGCCTTCCCCGACCACAAGCGCGCGCGCCGGCTGCTCAACACGCTCGAGGTGACGCAGGAGCTGGCGGAGATCCGGCTGCGCCCGGGCGACGACCCGCGCCGGATCGGCGAGCGCTTCGGCGACGCGGCCGAGCTGGTCCGCGAGGTCACCGCGGCGGCGGTGCTGTCGCGCCTGTTCGCCAGCGACGACGACGACGCGTTCGGCCCCGAGGTCCGGCTGTCGCTGCGCGCGCTGGTCGAGCGCTGCGACGCCGACGAGCGGGCCCTGATCGACGCGGTGTACGTGCGCGGGCTGACGATGACCGAGGTCGCGGCCGACCTGGCGATCAGCGTCAGCACGATCTCGCGCCGCCACCAGCGGCTGCTGCGGCGCCTCGCCGACCTGCTCGGCGGCGGCGCGAGCCCGCCCGAGGTCGGGCCGTGAACGCCCGGCGCGGCGGCCCGCCGAGCACGACGGGGGCCCCCGGCGCGCGAGCGGGGAGCGGCGCGCGTGGGCGCGTGGGCGCGGCCGAGGCGCGGCCGAATAATATCTCGGGACATGGCGTATGAGACATGACCTGAGGGCCACGAGGATCTTCGGACATGTCGCATGGTGCATGTTCCTGGGGACAGCCCTGGCGGCGGGCGCGTGCGACCGGCCGCGCCCGCCCGAGGCCCGCGGGGTCCGCGGCAAGCGCGAGCTGTTCGGCGATCCCGCGCTGGTGCCGACGCGCGCGGGCGAGCGCGCGCGCGACGAGCTGGCCCTGGCGGACGCGGTGGCGGCGGCCCTGCGCGGGCTCGGGGCCGAGGCGCTGGCGGTCGAGGTGCGCTTGCCGGACGCGGGCGACCCGGGCGCGGTGGTGGTGACGGGGCTGGGGCCGCCCGGGTGGGACGAGGCCGCGGCGGCGTCGCTGGTCGGCGAGCTGTGCGGGCCGTGGAGCGCGGGGGTGGTGCGCGTGGCCTGGCGCGCAGCGGCCCCGGCCGGGCCGCCGGAGCGCGCGGGCGATCTGCCGCTGTTGTGCGCGCTCGTCGGCCTGGGCGCCGCGGCCGGGGTGACGATCGACCGACTTCTGCGCCGGCGCGCTCGCTCCGCGCTGCGTGGCTGAGGGCGCCCGGGTACACTTGCCCGCCATGACCAGCGCGCCCCTGTACGTCGGGATCGATCTCGGGACCACGAACTCCACCGCGGCCGTGTTCGACGGCGAGAAGGTCGCGCTGGTCCGCAACGCCCAGGGTTCGCCGATCACGCCGTCGGTGGTCCGCATCGACGCCCGCGGCAACGTGTCCGTCGGCGCCCGCGCGCGCCGCTTCCTCGACAGCGACGCCGACAACACGCGCAGCGAGTTCAAGCGCCTGATGGGCACGGCGCAGGCGATCCGGTTCGCGGCGGCGGGCGTGGAGCGCCGGCCGGAGGAGCTGGCGGCCGAGGTGCTGCGCTCGCTGCGGGCCGACGTGCGCGACCAGATCGGGGTGCTGCCGGCGCGCGCGGTGATCTCGGTGCCGGCGCTGTTCGAGCTGCCGCAGACCAGCGCGACGTCGGAGGCGGCGCGCCTGGCCGGGTTCGAGCGCGTCGAGCTGCTGCAGGAGCCGATCGCCTCGGCGCTGGCGGCCGGCTGGACGGTCGAGGACCAGGGCGGCGCGTGGCTGGTCTACGACCTCGGCGGCGGGACCTTCGACGTCTCGCTGCTCGAGACCCGCGACGGCCTGCTGCGCGTGGTCGGTCACGACGGCGACAACTTCCTCGGCGGGCGCGACTTCGACTGGGCGATCGTCGACTGGGCGATCGCCCAGGCGGCCCGCGACGGCGTCGTCATCACCCGCGCCGATCCGGCCCACGCGGCGGCGGTGCGCAAGATCAAGCTCGCGGCCGAGGAGGCGAAGATCGAGCTTTCGCGCGCCGAGTCGGCCAGCATCACGGCGCCGGGCCTCACCGTCGGCGGGACCGACTACGACCTCGACGTCACGCTCGACCGCGAGACGCTCGAGCGGCTGTGCGCGCCGGCGATCGACCGCTCGATCGCGGTGTGCCGGCGCCTGCTGCAGGCCCACGGCGTGGCCGAGGGCGGGCTCACGCGCGTGGTGCTGGTCGGCGGGCCGTCGGTGATGCCGGTGGTGCGCCGGCTGGTCAGCGAGCAGCTCTCGGTGCCGCCGGCGGAGGGCCTCGACCCGATGACGCTGGTCGCCCAGGGCGCGGCGATCTTCGCCGCGACCGCGGGGCTCGAGGCGCGGCCGGCCGCGATCGAGCCGGTCCGCGGGGCCAAGGTGTGGCTGCAGTACCCGGCGATGTCGTCGGACCTGACGCCGCACGTGGTCGGTCGCCTGGTCGAACGGACAGGTCCGGTCAACTCGGTGCCGACCGAGGTCCAGCTCGGGCGCTCGGATGGCCTTTGGGACAGCCCGTGGACGCCGCTCGACGAGGAGGGGGCGTTCGTGCTGCCGGTCTCGCTGGTGCCGCGCAAGCCCAACGTGTTCCGCCTGGCCGGCAAGAACATCCAGGGCAACGCGGTGGCGCTCGACCCGCCGACGCTGACGATCGTGCAGGGCCTGACGATCAGCGACCCGCCGCTGTCGCGGACCATCGGCGTGGCGCTGGCGAGCAACGACGTCCGGGTCTACTTCGAGCGCGGGGCGCCGCTGCCGGCCCGGCGCACGTTCACGCTGCACACGGTCGACAGCGTGGCCCGCGGGGCCGAGAAGGCGGTGATCAAGATCCCGATCGTGCAGGGCGAGTACGAGCAGGCCCACCTGTGCCGCCTGGTCGGCGCGCTCGAGATCGGCGGCAAGGAGCTCAAGCAGACGCTGGCGTCCGGCGCCGAGGTCGAGCTGACGATCGAGCTCGACCGCGGCGGGCGGATGTCGGCGCGCGCGCTGATCCCCGCGATCGGCCAGGTGTTCGAGAGCGTGGCGCACCTGCTGGTGCCCGAGGCCGACCCCGAGGTGCTCGAGTCGACGGTGACGGCCACGCGCGGGCGCCTCGGCGAGCTGCGCACCGACGCGTTCCGCCGCCAGGCCCGCGACTCGATCGAGCGCCTGACGCAGGTGGAGAGCGCGCTCGACGACGTCGGCCGCGACATCGCGGCGGCCCGCGGCGGCGACGCCGACGCGGCGCAGAAGGCCCGGCGCGCGCTGATCGAGGTCGACGCGCTGATCGAGGGGGTCGAGCTCGACCGCCGCTGGCCCGAGCTCGACCGCGAGGCCCGCGAGGCCCTGATCTGGACCACCGGATGGGTCCAGGACTACGGCCAGCCACACGAGCAGACGCTCTACCAGGAGACGGCGAAGGCGGTCGAGAAGGCCCGCCAGGGCCGCGATCCGCTCGAGCTGCAGCGCCAGCTGCGGCTGCTGCGCCGGCTCGGCTCGTCGGCCTACGGCCGCCACCCGGAGGCGTGGAAGCACCGCTTCGAGGACGCCGCGGCCGACGTCGGCAACGCGACCGACGTCGCCCGCGCCCAGGCGCTGGTCAAGGAGGGCCGCGAGGCGCTGGCCAAGGGCGACAACGAGGCGCTGCGGCGGGTCACGCAGAAGCTGTGGCAGCTGCTGCCGAGCGCGCCGGAGGACCGGCGCAAGGGCCACGAGTCGGGGGTGCGCTGAGCTGTCTGTTCGACCATGTGGTAAAGAACCTGTCGGGAACGCCATGTCGCAAAAGTCAGACGAATTCGAGCCGCTGGGCGACAACCCGTTCCACGTGCTCGGGCTGCGGCCCGACTGCACCCGGGTCGACGTCGAGCGCGAGGGCCAGAAGCTGCTCGGCATGCTCGGGCTCAAGCTCAAGTCGGCCGCGACCTATATGAGCCCGCTCGGGCCGCGCGCCCGCACCGAGGACAAGGTGCGCGCGGCGATGGCGGCCCTGCGCGACCACGAGAAGCGCCTGGGCCATGAATTTTGGGCCAGCCTGCCGCCGCCCGCGACGCCGCCGAAGCCGCCGCCGGCCCCCGAGACGAGGGGTCCCGGGCCGGCGCCGCTGGCCGAGGCGTTCGCGGCGCTGGGATGGAGGCGGTCGTGAGTTCGCGGATCGACGCCGCGCTCGTGCTGGCCCGGCGGGCGCTGTCGAAGGTGGCAGCGCTCGTGGCGGCCGCCTTCGCGGTGCGCGTCCTCGCCGTCGAGCCGACGTACGCGGTCGCCAGCGCGCTCGCCTACCTCATCCTGCTGGTCGCGCTCGGCGGCTGGCTGGTGGCGCTGCTCGACCTGATCGGCGGGATCGTGTGGCCGGTGCTGCGCCGCACGGTGATCGCCGCCGGCCTGGTGCGCGCCAGCTACTGGCTGTCGCTGCTGGCCCGCGCGAGCTGGGAGCGCGACCGCGAGGGCGGCAAGCTCGTGGCGGCCGCGCTGGCGCTGCTGCACCGCCCGCACGACGCGGCGCTCGCGACCTGGCTCGAAGGCAAGATCCACGCGAACGCGAAGACCGGGCTCGGGGGGATCGTGGCGACCGGGCTGCTGGCGGCCAGCCGCGGCGATAGCGACGGGGCGCGCGACATCCTCGCCGGCGCTGACGCGTTCGACCCCGACTTCGCGCCCGCGGCCGCGCGCCGGGCCGCCAACGACTGGCTGGTGGCCGACGCGGCCAGCCGCGGCGACTGGATCACGGTGATCCGCCGCGGCGTGCTGCCGGGCCAGGCGACCGCGTACACCCGCTTCCTCGCCCGTGCCGCCGCGCGGATCCGCGGCGAGGCGCTGCCAGGCGAGCCCAACCCGACCGACTTCGGGCTGTGGATCTCCTGGCTGCTGGCACCTGGCCGAAAGGTCATGCGCCCGCTGCTCGTCGAGGCGCGCGCGGCCCCGCGGGTGCTGCACCAGCGCAAGCCGCCGCCGCCGCAGCCGGCCATGACGGTGCCGCTGGTCGACCCCGCGGCCCACGCCGACGACCCGGTGGCCCACGCGCAGGCGCTGCACGCGACGTGGCTGGCGCTGCGGCCGAAGACGCCCGGGCAGGCCGGCACGGAGCTCGAGCAGCGGCTGTCGGCCACGCGCATGCAGGAGCTCTGCCGCGCGTGGGAGGAGGCGTGGCCGCACGCCGAGCGGCGCATGCGGCAGCGGGTCGCCGTGCTGACGACGCAGACGCGCGCCGAGGAGGCGCTCGCGGGCATCCGCCGCGCCGTCGCGCGCGAGCTGGCCGAGCTGGCGCGCGCGGCCAGGCTGCCGCTGGCCACGTTCGAGGTCGAGGTGCTGCCGACGGCCGCGCTGGCGGCCGAGGAGCTGCGCGCCGAGCTGCTGACCGGGGTCGAGACCGGCTCCGAGGAGCTGCGCGCGCGCACGGCCGCCGACCGCCGCCTGCCGCCGGCCGAGGAGTCGCGGGCGTGGAACCAGTTCCGCCGCCGCTACGAGGAGGCGGTCCTGCTCGGCGGGATGCCGCTGCGCTACCTGCTGTTCCCGCAGGTCCACCGCGACGTGTGCGGCTACGCGGTGTGGCTGTGGAACGACCGCAAGGAGTACGGCCTGTCGGGCCCGATGTTCCGCTGGCTGCTGGCCGAGGCGGAGGCGGTCGGCGACGTCGAGGCGATCGAGCTCCAGCGCAAGAACGTCGGCGCGAAGCGGTGAGGCGGGCATGTTCGTTCGCACATGCTCGAGAGGGCATGCGCGAATGGGCATGGTGATGAGGACATGCGCAATCGAGCATGTCGCATGAGGCACATGGCCGTGGGCCCTCAATCGAGCGGGCGGGTCATCAGCACGCGCGGCGGGGCGGAGAAGCCGGCGCTGCGGTAGAGCTGGAGGGCGGGGGTGTTGTCGGTGCGGACCATGAGGTGGATCGCGCGGGCGTCGTGGGCCCGGGCGGTCGCCAGGGCGGCGTCGAGGACCAGGCGGCCGCGGCCGCCGCCGCGGAATTCGGGGCGGAGGTACAGCTCGGTCAGGAAGGCGTCGCGGCCGCCCCACTCGAGGTCGAAGCCCCACGTGAGGATGTAGTAGCCGAGCGCAGCGTCGCCCTCGACGGCGAGGCCGACGGTGCCGAGCCCGGGCGAGCCGATCAGCGTGCGCAGGGGCGCCTCGCCCGGGCCGCGCTGCCACGGGATGTGCTCCAGGCGGTTGAAGTCCTCCATCATGTCGAGGATCGCGGGGACGTCGGAGCTCGTGGCCGGGCGAAAGTGCATCGTGGGGGGACTATAGGTCCCACCGCGGACCTTGCGCGCTCGGGTCGGGTTCGCGGCGTTGCGGGCCCCCGGGGCCCAACACACGAAGATCCGTGCGCGGAGGGCGGCGGCGCGCAGGCGCGTGCGCGGGCGTTGTCGCCGGCCGGCGTTGCCGGCACCATTGCTGGGGCGTGGAAGGACGCGAGATTCAGGCGAGCGCGCTCGAAGACACGGCGACGCGCCAGCGGACGCCGCGGCCCGGGACATCGCTCGCCAACGCCCCGACGCTGCTCGGCGACGCGACGCCGCGGCCGCAGCCGGACGCGCCCGAGCTGCCGATCGGCGCCGAGGTCGGTCGCTACAAGATCACCGGCCGGATCGGCGCCGGCGGCATGGGGGTGGTCTACCGCGCCTACGATCCGCAGCTCGACCGCGAGATCGCGCTCAAGCTGCTGCTCGCGGGCGCGGAGGGCGGGTCCGAGGGCAGGAGCCGGATGCTGCGCGAGGCCCAGGCGGCGGCCAAGATCCGCCACCCGAACGTCGTCACGGTGTTCGACGCCGGCGAGGTCAACGGCCGCGTGTTCATCGCCATGGAGCTGATCTCCGGCTCGACGCTGAAGGCGTGGTTGCGGCAGGGCCGGTCGTGGCGCGAGGTCCTGTCGATCATGTTGATGGCCGGCGAGGGCCTGAAGGCCGCGCACTCGGCCGGGCTGGTCCACCGCGACTTCAAGCCCGACAACGTGCTGGTCGGCACCGAGGGCCGCGCGCACGTGCTCGACTTCGGCCTCGCGCGCCCGGCCCTCGACGCCGCGTCGCTGCCGACCTCGCCGGCGCCGTCGCCGGCGCTCAAGCCGGCCGGCGAGGCGCTGCTGCAGTCGCTCACGCTCACCGGCATGACCGTCGGGACGCCGGCCTACATGGCCCCGGAGCAGCACCTGGCGCGCCCGAGCTCGGCCCGCTCGGACCAGTTCTCGTTCTGCGTCGCCACCTACGAGGCGCTCTACGGCCAGCGCCCGTTCAAGGGCGAGAGCTACAGCGAGCTGTCGATGGCGGTGATCGACGGCCGCGTGGTGGCTCCGCCGCGCCGCTCGCCGGTGCCGCCGGCGGTGTGGCACGCGCTGCGCCGCGGCCTGCAACCCGACCCCGACGCCCGCTACCCGGCGCTGTCGCAGCTGCTCGCCGAGCTCGAGGCGGCGATGCGGGCGGCCGGCGACCGCCCGCGCTACGGCCTCTACGCCGTCGGCCTGGCGGCGCCGCTCGTGGCTGGTCTTTTGTACATGTCCGGAATGACATCCGACGATCCGGACCCCGGCGACCTGCCGCGGCCGCCGGGCGCCGGGGTGAAGGCCGATCCGCCCGAGGCCGCGCCGACGCCGACGCCGACGCTGCCGGGCCCGCCCGCCGTCGGCCAGGCCGGCGTCGCGCTGATGCGCACGCAGCACGTCGACCTCGGCGCGCTGCACGAGCTGCTGGCGCCGGTGATCCCGGCCGAGGCGGCCACGCTCGAGCTCGGCTCGGAGGGCCTCGGCCTGACCGGGCCGGCCGCGAACGCGTGGAAGGAGCCGCTCGACCAGCTGGCGCAGGCGATCGACTCGCAGCGGCGGAGCATCGGCGAGCTGGTCCGCGTCAGCGCGCCGAACGGGCTGTGGGCCGCGTACGAGGTCGGGCTCGAGGGCGTCGACCGCAAGCAGGCCGCGGTCGCGGCGCTCGACGACGTCGAGGCGACCCTGGCCTCGCCGGCGCTGGGGGTCCTGCTGGTGCGCGCGCCGTTCAAGGCCCAGGAGAGCGTCACCCGCTGGCTGCGCTCCGGCGGCGCCGAGGCGCAGCAGTTCAAGGAGTGGTGCTACAACAACCCCAGCCTCAAGAAGACCGAGTGCGAGAAGACCCTGCGCGACTGCGAGTACAACGCGATCTCGTGGGAGGAGGGCGCCGAGGCGGCCGAGGCGGCCAAGCGCGGCCGGGCCAAGCGGAAGTACTGCTATGGCCGCGTGTGAGCGGGGCGAGGCGCGTGTACTTCGGGACATGTCTGTGAAGCCATGCGTGGCGGCGGCGGCTCGTCGCGCGCCGGGGTTCGCTGCTCGAAGGGACATGTCCATGCGGACATCCCGTACGGAGGGGCGGCGGTGACCCGAAGGCGCGGCTTCGGCTGGGCGGTCGCGGCGCTGCTGCTGGCCGGCTGCTCCCCGCGGGCGCCGACGACGGCGACGGCGCGTGCGCCGTTAAACACGTCCGCCGCGCCGTCCGCCGGGCCGAGTTTGGCGGGCTGCGAGGAGCAGGCGAGCGCGGTCCAGGACGGGCTGGTGCGGCTGGCCGATCGCTACCTGTGGGAGGAGATCGACAAGCTCGTGCGGGCCTACGAGGCCGCGGGCGCGAGCGCGGGCCAGCCCTGCGCCGAGGCCACGCGCGAGGCGCTGACGACGGTGACGCTGCGCTGGGCCGAGCAGGGGGCCGAGTCGGGCGGGGCGCAGAGCCACACGCTGGCCCGGCAGGCCTACGCGGCGCTGCGCCGGCACTTCCCGGCGGCCGCCGACACGCCGCAGATGCACCACGCGATGGGCCGGCTCGAGTGGGCCCGCGCCGAGAAGCTGACGCTCGAGATCGGCGAGCGCACGCTGACCGACGACGCGCTGCGCGAGGCCCACGCCCACCACCGCGCCGCCCTCGCCGGCGGGCTGCCGCCCGATCAGGCGGCCCGCTCGGCGCGCGCGCAGCTCGACGCGGTCCGCCGCGTGTACGACGGCCCGCCGCGCCGATGGGTCATGTCCGAACAGACATGTCTCCCGGATCCTCGCGGCCGCTGCACCGACCCGGTCCCGCGCGTCGCGCCGGGCGAGCTGACGGCGGCCGACCGCGAGTGGTTGGCCGCCTACGACGCGTTCCTGGCCGAACCGGGCCTGCAGGGCGCGAGCGATCACGGGCAGGTGACGGTCGAGCGGGCCGAGCTGCTGATGCTGTACCGCCGCTGGGACGAGGCCGAGGCGGGCCTGCGCGCGGTCACCGGGTCGGCGCGCGAGCAGGCCCGGGTGCTGCTGGTCGGCCTGCTGCTGGCGCGCTGGATGGAGTCGGCCGGCGCCGGCGAGCGCTCGGCGGCCCGCGTGGCGCTGATCACCGCCGCCGCCGAGGTCGAGGCCGCGGGCGCGACGCAGGCGACCCAGATCGCGGCGCTGCGGCGGGCGGCGCTGTGGGCCCAGGCCGAGGAGTCGGAGGCGGCCGGCGACGACGTGGGCTGCGGCGCCGCCTTCGAGGCGCTGTACGCCGACCTCGGGGCCGACGTCGACGCCGCGGCCGAGGCGGCCGACGGGGCCGGCCGCTGCTACGAGCGCGCCGGCATGACGCAGAAGGCGATCGACTGGCTCGAACGCATGGCCGACGTCCACCGCGAGGACGCGCGGGCGCCCGACGCGGTGCTGCAGCTGGCGCGGCTGCACGAGCGGATCTTGAACGACGAGCAGGCGCGCGACCGCTACCTCGACCTCGTCGCCCGCGCGCCGCGACACCGCGCGGCGGCCACGGCCCGGCGCCGCTCGCTGATCTTGAGCCTGCGCGCCGGGACATTGCCCGAAGGACAGCTCGAGGCGCTGATCCGCGGCCGCCCGGAGGAGCGCACGCTGGCGGCGGCGATCCAGTTCCGCGCGGTGATCCGCCCCGGCGTCGCGCCCGAGGCGGCGGAGAAGTACATCGAACGGTTCGGCAAGGAGGGCGGGCCGCGGCGCCTGGCGATCGCGTACGCGCGGGCGGCCGAGGCGTATCTGCGGGCGTCGTGCCCGGTCCACGGCGCCGAGGGCCTGTGCGTCGAGTTCGGCCGCGACCGCACGCCGGCCCGCGTGGTCCCGCGCCTCGCCAAGCCGCTGGCGAAGGCCCGCGAGCACCTCGACCGCGCGGAGAAGCTGCTGCCCGAGGTCAGCGCCGGCGAGCCCGACAAGCTCGAGGCGCCGCTCGCGGTCGACGTCGACGAGGCGCGCGCGGCCAGCCGCCAGGTCGCGCTGCTGCTCGGCGACCTCAAGGCCGAGTCGGCGCTCACCAGCCAGCCGCCCAAGAGCCTCGACCCGACCCGCTCGCGCGCGTGGCTCGACGTGCGCAAGGACGAGGTCGAGCGCATGAGCGCGGTCTACGAGGGGGCCACCGCGGGCGCGGCCGGCGGGCGCGACCAGGCCGCGGCGCTGATCGAGACCCGCAAGGCCCAGGTCTACGAGTCCGACCTGGCGCTGCTCGACGAGGTCGCCGCCGCGGTCGAGCAGGCCGGCGACATCGGCCTGGCCCAGCAGATGCGCGACCTGGCCGCCCAGCGCCGCGAGGCGGTGTTCACCGCGTACGCCCGCTGCCTCGACCACGTGGCAGCGTGGGGCCACGACCCCTCCAGCCAGAGCGCCCTGTGCCGCGCCGGCCTCGGCCGCCTGGTCGGTCGCTACGAGGAGCCGCTCGAGTACGCCCCCGACGTCGACGGCCGCGTCCTCGTCGGCGGCGGCGGCACCGGCCGCAGCCAGACCGCCGTGCCGGTGCTGCCGTCGCGCTGAGCGCTGTGTCCGATGCGACATGTCGCCTCGAGCATGTCCATGAGGGCATGCCCAATCGAACATGTCTCCAGGAGCATGTCGCCGAGCCCGGCGAGGTGGGTCAGTCGCCGAGCTCGCGCAGCAAGATCCGCGCGCGCAGGCGGCGGCGGTCGTCGGCGCGGGGGTCGGCCACGTAGGCCCGCAGCAGCCCGCGCGCCTCGGTCCGCGCGGCCGGGTCGTTGGTGTCGGCGAGCAGGGCGCCGAGGTTGAACGACAGCTCGGGCGGCAGCCGGTCGGGCGCGGCGGTGTCGAGGCCGCGGACGGCGGCGGCGCTGCGGTAGGCGGCCTCGGCGGCGTCGCGCTCGTGGCGGCGGGCGTGCGTCACCCCGAGCCCGAGGAAGGCGGCGTAGCGCAGCCGCGGCGACGGGGCCCCGGCGGCCAGCTCGTACAGCCGCAGCGCCTCGCGGAGGTTGCCGGCCGCGAGCTCGGCGGCGGCCCAGGCGATCGCGGCGGCGTGGTCCCGCGGCGAGAGCTCGAGCGCGCGGGCGAACCGGCGCCGGCCGTCGATCGGCTCGCCCGAGTGGAAGGCGATCCGGCCGCAGGCCCCGGCCAGCACGGCGGCGCCCTCGCGGTCGCGCAGGCGCGAGAGCAGCGGGTCGGCGCGGTCGCGGCAGATCGGGGCGGCGCGCTCGCGCGGGTCGTTGTCGTGCACGGCGGTGAAGCGCAGCGCGAGGCTCAGCGCGTAGGGATCTTCGCCGGCGACCGCCAGCGCGGCGGCGACGTCGCGCGCCAGGATGCTGCCGTCGACGCCGGCCTCGCCCGGCTTGCCTGCCTCTTCGGACAGCCTGGCGACGGCGTCGAGGTAGTTCGAGACGTCGCGGGCCAGGCGGTAGACGGCCCGCGCGGCGGCGGTCAGCGGCAGGTCGGCGACGGTGGCGTCGAACTCGGGGCCCTGCCCGGACTCGTGGGCCAGCATGGCGAGCGCGTAGGCGCGCGCGGTCGAGCCGTAGTCGCGCCGCAGCAGGGCGAAGCGGACGGCCAGCGCGCCGGCGTCGTCGCCGCAGCGGAGCAGCACGTCGGCCCGCGCGAGCGCCTTGGTGCTGTCCCCGGGGACAGGTGCCGCGGCGCACGGATCGACCTCCGCGGGCGCGGGCGCGGTCGGGGGCGCCGAGTCGGCCGGCGCGGCCTGGTGCGCGCAGGCGAGCAGGAGCGCGCAGAGGAGCGAGGCGCGAGGCACGGAGCCGCGAGGATATCAGTGCAGGGCGAAGTTCTCCACGAACCGCGAATTGTCGGCCTCGCCCGGCACGCAGCCGAGCATCGACGAGTCGGCGACGGCCAGCACTTCGCCGGCGCCGATCGTCTCGAGCGCGACGACGACGTCGCCGCCGGAGATCCTCCGACGGCGACGCTGTCCGGCCCCATGACGACGCGCCTGCCGGCCCCGGTGGGCGAACTGCTCGCCGCCGTGACGGCGGCCGCGAGGGGCGAGGCGCCGTCGTCGCCGCAGGCGCTCCGCGCGAGGACCACGGCCGTGAGGTGGCGGAGGTGCGCGGATGGTGCATGCGGCGCGCATGACGAGCCCGAGGCCGGCGCGAGCGCAAGGGGTCGCGGAGGCCCCAGCCTGCGGTCGCACCCCGTCGAGGTCGCTGGCGCGATGCGCGGAAGATATGTCTCTCAGGTCATGTCATGACATTGGCAGCGAATCACCGCACCACGCGCCGGCGGCCGCGACGCCGTGAGCAGAGGCCGATCTGCGGCGATCGGCGATCGCCTGAATAGGCGGAGTCGACGCGCGTCCGTGCGCATCGAGGTTTTAAAAGAACAATGCACAAGCTCATCGTGACCCTGTTGGCGCTCCTCTTCGGCGTGACCGGCTGCAGCTTCACGCTCTCGTCGTCCCGCGGGTGGGGGGCGGACGGCCCCGCGCCGCTCGTGGCCAGCCGGGGCCACGGGGCGTCGTTCAGCGGCGACTCGGCACGCCACGGCTTCGGCAAGCCGGCCCGGCGCGTCGACGCCGAGCGGCCGGCGAAGGCGCCGAAGAAGGCGAAGAAGCCGGCGATCGAGTGGGCCGGGGAGGTGCCGAAGAAGATGAAGCAGCCGGCGATCGAGTGGGCCGGTGAGGTGCCGAAGAGGGTGAAGAAGCCGGCGATCGAGTGGGTCGGGGAGGTGCCGAAGAGGGTGAAGAAGCCGGCGATCGAATGGGTCGGGGAGGTGCCGAAGAGGGCGAAGAAGCCCGCGATCGAGTGGGCGGGGAAGGTGCCGGCGAAGCTGAAGAAGCCGGCGAAGCAGCCGGCGATCACATGGGCCGGCACCGTCCCGCCGAGCCGGCAATGAGGTCGAGCGAGCGCGGCGCCGAGGCGCGCGCCGATCTCGCTCACACGGCCATGTCCATGAGGACATGGCCGTTTTCTTATGCCCGAAGCGACATGCTCGATAGGACATTTCCTTCAGGGCATGTCCCCCGGGGGGCGAGGGAGATCGGTCGGCGCCTCGTGAAGGCGTAGCCGACAGACGGCGATGTGAAGGCCGTCGATGCCCTCGCCGAGCTCGATCGCGGTCCAGCCGCCGGCCTGGCGCTCGGCTAGATCGAGGCTGAAGAAGCGGCTCGGGAGGCGGCGCGCGAGCTCAGCGAATGCGGGCGCAGCGATCGTGTCGGCGATCTCCCACGCGGGCGCCTCGACGACCAGGCGACCGACGACGAGGCGCCGCCGCTCGCGAGGGAGCGGCATCCCGCTCCTCGGGTGGATCCCGAGCGGTACCAGGGGTTCGTAGGCGCGGAAGATCAGCCCGCCGACGAGCTCGCCACCCTGACGCTCGAGGAAGTCGTCGACCACGCGCCGCACCTCGGCGTGGTCGTCGTCGTCCTCGTGCTTGCGCGATTGGCCGTAATCCTCGATGACGAGCGCACGCCCGCCGGACCGCACCAGCGCGGCGTCGATGCGCGGCCACTCGAGGCCGGCCTCGCGCTGCACACGACGCTGTCGGGCGTGTCGTCGGCGAGGAAGGGCAGCGCGGCGGCAGCAGGTGCGCGCTGCGATACGCGGCCGGGTCGTTGACCAATTGCAGGCTACGCGCGAGGGGGCCGGTGTACCGCGCGTCGTAGTGTTCGACCCGCAACAGCCAGCCGCGGTACACGACGACCTCCGCGGCCTCGCCGGGCCGAACTCGACGAAGCGCTGCGAAATCGACGCACGACCACGCGAGCCCGACCGGGTCCGCGGCCGCGACCTCGGGCGCGGACGCGCGATCGGGACGCGACCCGACGCGTGGATCGGTGCGGAAGAGGACGCGCATGCGGACATCATGGCGAGCGCGCACGCGCGCCGCTGCGCACCCTCGCAGCGCGAGCGTGCGCGACATCGGCCGGCAGCGCCCGCTCGACCCTCTGTTACGATGCCTCCTTCCGGGGGGTGGTAGGGGTTGATCGCCAACTTGATCTCGGCGCTGACCGGTAACGCGGCGCTGTTCACGTTCACGGCCGACGCGGGGGAGCTCGATGTGGTCCGCTTCGCCGGCTTCGAGGCGGTGTCCTCGCTGTTCGAGCTGCGCATCGAACTCGCCGGCGGCGAGCTCGATCTGGCGGCGCTGGTCGACAAGCCGGCGATGCTGATGATCGGCGGCATCGATTCGCCGCGGCACATCCACGGTCTGGTGTGCGGCGCGGAGTACCACGGCGAGCTGCGCCAGCACCACGTGTACGAGGTGACGCTGGTGCCGCGGGTGTGGCGGCTGACGCGGCGCCAGGACAGCCGGATCTTCCAGCGCAAGACGACGCAGACGATCATCGGCGAGGTGCTCGAGAAGGCCGGGATCCCGCGCGACTGGTTCCGCTTCGACCTGTTCTCCTCGTACAACCCGCGCGACTACTGCGTGCAGTACCGCGAGTCGGACTGGGATTTCGTCAGCCGGCTGCTCGAGGAGGACGGCATCTACTATTACTTCGAGCACACCGCCGAGAAGCACGTGCTGGTGATGAGCGACAAGCCGGCGGCGCCGAAGATCGCCGGCAAGACGGAGGTGTGGTGGGCGCCGCCGCACGGGTTCGTGCGCGACCAGGAGCACATCACCCGCTTTCGTCTGGTCGAGGGCGTGCGCACCGGCAAGTCCTCGCTGCGCGACCACAACCTGCACAGACCCGACGCGCAGATGGACGCCTCCGAGACGGCCGCGCTGGCGACCGACCTCGAGGTCTACGATTTCCCCGGCGAGTATCAGGACACCAGCGGCCGCACCCCGGACCAGGGCCCCGGGCTGGCGAAGATCCGCCTCGAGGCGATGCAGCACGATCGCCGGCGCGGCCTCGGCGAGAGCGACTGCCCGCGCCTCGCGCCCGGCTACGCGTTCACGCAGGCCGGCCACCAGCGCGGCGACCTCGACGGCGACTACAAGCTGCTGCGCGTCGAACACCGGGGCGAGCAGTCGCAGGTGCTCGAGCAGGACGCGAGCTCCGCGTTCTTCTACAACAACAGCTTCGTGTGCATCGAGGCGAAGACGCCGTATCGACCGCCGCGCGTGACGCCGCGGCCGACGGTGAAGGGCGTGCAGACGGCGACGGTGGTCGGGCCGCCGAACGAGGAGATCTACGTCGACGAGCACGCGCGGGTGAAGGTGCAGTTCCACTGGGACCGCAGCGACCAGTTCAGCGAGGACTCGTCGTGCTGGGTCCGCGTCAGCCAGCTGTGGGCCGGGAACTCGTGGGGGGCGATGTTCATCCCGCGGATCGGCCACGAGGTGCTGGTCGACTTCATCGAGGGCGACCCCGACCGCCCGGTGATCGTCGGCCGGATCTACCACGGCCTCAACCTGCCGCCGTACCCGCTGCCGGAGCAGAAGACCAAGAGCACCATCAAGTCCGACACCTACCAGGGAGCCGGCTACAACGAGCTGCGCTTCGAGGACCAGAAGGGGATCGAGCAGGTCTTCATGCACGCGCAGCGCAACCTCGACATCCGCGTCCTGCACGACCGGATGGAGAGCGTGCTGCACAACCGCCACCTGACCGTCGGCAGCAACGACGGCGGGTCGAAGATCGGCGACTACTTCGAGAACATCTGGCGCGACCACCACTGGCGCATCGATCGCAACCGCAACGAGCACGTCGGCGCCGACCTGCGGGTCCGCGTCGGCGGCATCGACGGCGTCGGCCACGTCGACACCATCATCGAGGGCAACCGCCGCGAGCTGGTGATGCAGAGCCAGAGCCTCGAGATCAAGGGCGACCTCAAGATCAAGGTCGGCGGCGGCCACCACGAGCAGGTCCTCGGCGACGTCCACCGCAAGGTCACCGGCCTGCTGTCGGTCGAGGCGCTGCAGGAGGTCCACTACAAGTCGGCCAAGGTCGTGGTCGAGGCGTCGCAGGGCCTGACCATCCGCGGCCCGGGCGGGTTCATCACGATCCACGCCGGCGGCATCGACATCGTCGGCACGCTGGTGAAGATCAACAGCGGCGGGCGGGCGCTCACCGGCACCCCGGCCGGCCCGCAGGACCCCGACGAGGCCAAGCCGATCGACCCGACCAGGCCCGACCCGGCCGACAGCGGCGGTATCTGACCCGAGGGACATGTCATGCCGCCCGCAGCCCGCATCACAGACATGCACGTGTGCCCGGTGCCGACCCACGTCGGCGGTCCGGTGGCCGTCGGCGAGACCTCCGTGATCATCGGCATGATGCCGGCCGCGCGCGAGGGCGACAAGCTGGTGTGCGCCACCGGCCCCGACAGCGTCGCCCGCGGCGAGCCGACGGTGCTCATCGGCAACAAGCCGGCGGCGCGCCTCGGCGACCCGACCACCCACGGCGGCACGATCGTCGTCGGCTGCCCGACGGTGCTCATCGGCTCGACGGCCCAGGTCGAGGCGCTGCGCACCGACAAGCCGTTCTGCGAGGAGTGCGAGAAGGCCCGCAACACCGTGCTGCTGCTCGAGCACAGGTACCACGACGACGAGCCGGTGCAGAACGCCGAGTACGAGGTGGAGCTGCGCGACGGGACGATCATCAAGGGCAAGCTCGACGCCGAGGGCAAGGCCCGCATCGAGGGCGTGCCGCCCGAGCGCGCCCGCGTGCGCTACGGCCCCGATCCGCGCAAATGGGAGCGCAAGGAGCAGACGCCCAACCCGCAGTTCAAGGAGTCGTTCTCGAGCGAGGACGCCGACGCGCTGATCGACGCCGTGATGGGTGGGACGCGATGAGCGGCGGCGAGTACATGCGCCTCGTCACCGACGCCGGTGACTGGATCTGGGGCCTGGTGATCGGCGGCTTCAACGAGCAGCAGACGGTCAGCCAGATCGTCGTCGACGCGATCATCGGCATGATCCCGGTCGTCGGCGACGTCACCGCCGTGCGCGACCTGCTGGCGGTGACGATCCGCCTGGCCGACCAGCCCGAGAAGCGCGAGGACCCGATGCAGTGGGTCGAGCTGGTGATCGGCCTGCTCGCGCTGATCCCGGTCGCGGGCGGGGCGATCAAGGGCGTCGGCAAGCTGCTGATGCGGGTCGGCAGGGAGGCGGCGCAGCACCCGGGGATCCTCCGCGAGGCGATCCAGCTGCTGAACCGGGTCGGGGCCGGCGACGCGGTCCGCTTCATGCGCGAGCTCGATCTCCTGCAGTACACCCCGAACCTGCAGGCCCACTTCCGCGAGCTCGTGCGCCGCGTCGGCGCGGTCATCGACCGGGTCAAGCAGCGCACGCGGTGGGTCATGCCCGACGCGATGAAGCGGCGCCTCGACGAGCTCAAGACCAGGATGAACGAGCTGCTGGCGATCGCCGACAGCATGATCCCGCGGGCGGTCCGCGACCTCAACGACCGCCTCAAGCTGATCCAGCGCCACCTCTATCAGGGCGACTGGAACGCGATCCCGTCGAGCCTGCGGGCCAGCACGCGCGAGGCCGAGGCGGGGCTGGTCAGCGTCCGCCGGCTGCCGCTGGACAACGAGCTGCCGCACCGCTCGTCGACGATCGCCGACTACCGCCACCGCGCGGGCTGGCCCGACCTGCGCCGCGGACGACACACGGCCGGCGGCCGCTATCAGTCGATCTCGACCTTCAGCGGCGCGCTGCGGCCGGTCGAGCTCAAGTCGGGCGACACGATCTACCGCGTCGTCAACGACAGCGCCAATCGCCCGTTCACGATGACCGGCGACTGCTGGACGCGCACGCGGCCGACCAGCGGCCGCCGGTGGCGCGAGGACTACGCCGTGCTCGAGTCGTGGAACGACAACGGCGAGATCATCGTGTTCACGATCCCGCACAACCCCGACGGCAGCGTGATGACCCTGCGCGCGTGGGAGGGCACGGTCGCCAGCCAGGTCCAGCGCGACGCGTCGCGGTCCGACTTCGGCCAGGTGCTCAACGGCGGGGCGCAGCAGCTGTTCATCGACTTCCGCCACCCGCACAACGCGCTGGTCGCTCCGCACGCCAGCCGAGCGCCGGTCGAACAGACCGGCTGGACCGATCACCGCGGCGTCAACATGCCGACGCCCGAGCACCGTGCCATCCTGCTCGAGGAGGCCGAGCGCGCCGAGAAGACCGGCAGCATCACCGCCGTCACCCGCGTCACCGCGGCCACGGCGCGCGCGAACCGCCAGGAGGAGCAGCCGCGACAATGACCGAGAACTACCCGGCGCCGCTCGTGCGCCCGTGCGATCCGGACGAGCTGATCGTCACCGACGCCACGCGCGCCGAGGTGTTCTGGTGCCTGCGCCGCTACTCGTCGCTGGCCTACGCCAACCGGGCCGCCGAGCTGCTGCGCGGCTTCCTCGGCGGGTTCGAGGCGTGGGCCCGCCAGGCGCCGCCCTCGAGGACAGGTTTCGCAAGACAGGTCCTGAAGACCATGTACGCGTACCTCGCGGCGTTCGAGGAGGTGCCGGGCGAGCTGCTCGGCGACCGGGCCAGCCGCGGTTACGACGCGCTCGAGCGGGCGGCGTTCCTGTGCGAGATCGAGGGCCCGGCGTTCGAGGGCGGCGGCCCGTGGTTCGAGTTCGGCTACGGCGGCCGGCTGCGGCCGTCGACGGGGCTCTACGCGTGGGCCGAGCGCGCGGTCGACATGGCGACGCGGATCCGCTTCACGGTGCGGGCCGAGTGGACCTACACGCGTATCCTGTCCGAAGGGCCACCCGAGGCGTTCCGCCCGCGCCGCTTCCCGCCGCAGCTCGAGCCGCTGCCCGCGCCGCACGGGCCGACGATCGCGACCGGCGAGGTCGTGCCGATCACCGGGGTGTGGGTGCCGATCGACGTGCAGAACGGCTGCCCCAACTTCCTCGTCGCCAGCAACCGCGCGCCAGAGCTGACGGTCGAGGCCCAGCGCGTCGACACGCCCGCGTGGCCGGGCAGCCCCGAGGAGCCGGCGCGCCCGGCCACCGTCGAGTACGTGTACGCCACCCGCCCGACCAGCTGGCGCCTGGCCTGGGAGGACATCCGCTACCGCGCCGGGGTCGAGCCCGACGAGTCCGAGTTCCTCGACGAGGACGACGCCTTGCCGCCGTGGCGCCCGGTCCACCCGCTGCCGTCATGATGGCCACCGACCGCGTCACGCTCGCGCAGGACGGGCCGCCGCGCCTCGACGAGGCGGCCGGGCCCCGGCTCGTCGTCGAGGTGCTGTGGGGCCCGGAGCAGGGCAGGAAGGCCGTGCTCGAGCCGGGCGGGGTGATCACCGTCGGCTCGGGCGAGCGCGCCGGGCTGCGCCTCGCCCACGACGACGCGCTGGCGCCGATCCACTTCTCGCTGGCGTGGGACGGCGAGGTCGCGACGCTGCGCGCGGCGGTGACCGATCCGACATGTCTCGACGGACAGCCGGTGCGCGAGGGCCAGAGCGGCCACGGCGGGTGGATCCGGGCCGGCGCGTCCGACCTGGCGCTGGCGATCGAGCGCCACACGGCGCCCGAGACGCCGCCCACGCCCGAGGTCGTGGCCGCGGCGGCGCCGGCGATCGCGGCGCTGCGCGGGCAGCCGGGCCGGCTGTTCGCCGTCGTCGACGCCTCGCGCGACGAGCGGGCGCGCGTGCTCCTGCGCGAGTCGCCGGCCCGCCACCGCTCGCTGTTCGACGGCTGGCAGGGCGACGCGCTGGCCGAGGGGGCGCCGTACCTGGTCGAGCTCGGGGCGGCGCCGCACCCCGAGCTGGTCGACGACCTGGTGCTCGAAAGCTGGCACACCGAGGCCGAGCGGCGCGACGGCGACGGCGGCTGGGCGATCTTCCTGTCGGCGCCGGACGGGCGCGAGTTCGAGGCCGTGCGCCGCCACCTGCGCAAGTTCCTCATGGTCGAGCTCGGGCGCGAGAGGGTCTACTTCCGCTTCTACGACCCGCGGGTGCTGCGGACCTTCGTGCCGACCTGCACGCCGGCCGAGCGGCGCGAGCTCCTGGCCGACCTGGCCTGGCACATCACCTGTCCTCGAGGACTCCTGACCTTTCGGACATGACCTGAGATGTTCAAGATCCGCCCAGACCAGGCCGACGCGCTCGCCGAAGACGACCTCATCCGCAGGATCGAGGCCTGGCTGCGCACGCGTCACCCGGCGCGGGTCGCCGCGATCGCGCCGGAGGACCTGCGGGCGATGATCGTGCACTGCTTCGGGGTCGCGCGCTCGTACGGGTTTTACACCGAGCGGGCGCTGTTCACCTTCGTGATCGACATGCTCGCGGTCGGGCCGTGCTTCCACCTGCAGCCGAAGATCCAGGCGATCCTCGCCGACACGCGCGCGGGCGAGGAGGACCGGCTCGACCGGATCGTCGACGACGTCGACGACGCGTCGTGGGACGAGGCCGGCGAGATCACCGACAAGGTGGCCTACTGGGACGACGTGCTGGCGCAGGCGCGGGGGAGGGCCTAGGCGATGACCCACCTGTTTGATTCGAGCTTGCAGACATGTCCTTTCAGGCATGTCCGAAAGGGTGTGTAGTAGATGTCGCGCGCGGTCGCCAACGGAGTCCGCGGGGAGGCGCAGGCGTTCCCGGCCCAGCCGCCGGGGGCCACGTGCCCGTGCCAGAACCCGCACCGCAAGCTGCACGCCGGGGTGTTCTTCGACGGCACCAACAACAACCGCGACCGCGACAAGCCCAAGGGCAAGCACACCAACGTGGTCCGGCTGTGGACGGTGTGGCGCGAGGGCAGCAGCGCCGACGCGCTCCTCAAGAAGATGTACGTCGACGGCGTCGGCTCGATGGACGTCGGGGCGCGGGTGCGGCAGGCCGGGAGCGAGACGGCGCGCGGGACGGTGTGGTGGAACCCGCTGTCGGCGGTGGTCTCGGGGGCGGTCAGCGGCGGGCGACTGATCGGCGACCTCGGCCACGACGTCGGCGGCATGATGGGCGGGCTCGGCGGCAAGGAGCGGCTCAACCGCGCGTTCTTCTGGCTCAAGGACCGCTGCGGCGAGGTGCCGGGCCCGGGCACGAAGACCGTCGACGTCTACGGCTTCTCGCGCGGGGCGGCGCTGGCCCGCACCTTCGTCAACCTGGTCAACATGGCGATGCGCCAGCAGATCCCGACGATCAGCGTGCGCTTCGTCGGCGTCTACGACACCGTCGGGTCGTTCGGCATGGCCGGCGACGACTCCGACCCCGGCCAGAACATGTACATCGACGCCACCGACGCCCGCGGGATCAGCCACTTCGTCGCGCGCCACGAGGTGCGGCAGAACTTCCCGCTCACGGTCGTCACCGGGGTCGACGTCGAGTACCCCGGCGTGCACTCCGACGTCGGCGGCGGCTACGAGGGCGCGCCCGGCAGCGAGCCCGACGAGGACGGCAAGTTCAACCACCTCTCGTTCGTCACCTTCAAGGACATGCACCGCGACAGCGTGCGCTGCGGGGTGGTGATGGACCCGTGGGAGCCGCAGGTCACCGGCGGCGTCGACGTCGAGGACCTGCGCCGGCGCTCCAACATCTACGCCGGCGGCGGGCAGAACCTCACCGCGCCCGGCAGCCCGTGGCTGGGCGAGCAGGCCGAGTTCTTCGAGCGCTACGTGCACGAGTCGGCGGTCCGCCGCAGCAACTGGTGGCACGCTGCCGGGCCCCTCGGCTCGGCCTACGTGCTGCTCAACCCGCACAAGCCGGACTCGACCGGCGCGCGGCGCAAGTTCACGCCGCGGCGGTTCCGGCTCAAGGGCCAGCCGCCCGACTTCGACTGGGAGTGACGCGCCTCGCACCCGCCGGGCGACGCGCGTTCGCCTGCGCAGTTACGAATCGGGGCCGGTCCGAGGCGTCCGGCCCGGGGGCGCGGCGGCGCCGTAGCGACCCGGCGCTACGCTTGCCGCGGCGTGACCGACCCGCGGCCGACAGCCGAGCGCGCGCTCTCCTCCGCCCACGACCGGGACCGCCCCCCGGCGCGGGGGGCCGCGGCCGCGCGAGACGGCGCCCGAGAGCCCGCGCCGCGACCGGGGCGGCGCGACGCGCCCTCACCAGGCGCGAGGACGGCGCCGCCCGGGCCGCATGCAACCGGCGCCCAGCGCAGCCGGCGTGACGGAGGACGAGCGAGGGAGGACCTGGCCGAAGAGACAGGTCATCGCCGCGCCGGCGCGCGGGAGGGCGGGCGATGAAGCTGCGCACGCGCACGGCCGCGGTGCTGTTCGTCGTCGCCGCGCCGGCGCTGATCGGCGTCAGCGCGCTGCCCGAGCCGCTGCTCGGTCGCACGGCGGCGCTGAGCCTCGGCTTCGGCCTCGGGATCGCCGCGGCGCTGGCGGTCTCGGGGTCGCTGGTCGGGCGGGTGCGCCGGCTCGCCGAGGCCGCCCGCGGCGCGGCCGAGGACGGGCATCACCGCGAGATCGAGGTCCGCGGCGACGACGAGATCGCCGACCTGGCGCACAGCCTCAACGCCGCCGGCCGGGCTGTGCGCGACCAGGTCGCCGAGAGCGAGCGGCGCAACGCGGCGCTGCGCGACATCGTCGTCGACGCCACGCACGACGTGCTGCTGCCGCTGAACGCGCTGCACGGGCACCTCGCCGAGCTCGGGCCCGGCGCGGCCGTCGCCGAGGTGCAGCACATCGCCGGGCTCCTGCGCAACCTCGCGGCCGCGGCGGCGCTCGAGACCGCGGTGGCGCCGGTGCGCGCGGCGCTCGACCTCAACGCCGTGCTGCTGCGGGTGGTCATCCGCGCGTCGGCGCAGGCGCGGCTGGCCGGGGTCGAGCTGGTCTCGGCGGTGCCCGAGACGACGGTGTGGATCGACGGCGACGCGCTGCTCGTCGAGCAGGCGCTGGCCAACGTGATCGACAACGCGGTCGCCTACAACCACCGCGGCGGCCACGTGGCGGCGGTGCTGATCCGCCGCGGCGGCGAGGGGTTCGCCCTGCGCATCGAGGACGACGGGCCCGGCGTGCGCATGGACGAGCTGCCGCGCCTCACCGAGCGCCACTTCCGCGGCGCCCACGGCGAGCAGGTCCGGCCGGGCGGGCGCGGGCTCGGGCTCTACATCGTCGCCCGCGTCGCCGGGATCCACGGCTTCGTGCTCGAGCTGGCCCGCGGACCCTACGGCGGCCTGGTCGTCGAGCTGCGCGGCCGCCGGCGCCCGGCCCCGTGATGCGCCTCAGGACATGCTCTTTCAGGCATGTTCTCAAGGATATGGTCGAGAGGACATGGATGTTCGAGCGTGTCCGTCGCGGCGTTCGTCACGCCTCAGCGGCGCACGAGGACCCGGTCGAGCGGGCGGCAGGCCGGCGCTCCCGGGGCGCGCGGGGGGCGAAGCACGGGGAGCCGCGGGCGGGCGTGGAGATCGCCGCGTGGACGAGCCAGGCCCAGCGGTCGTCGGGCTCGACCGGGTCGACGGGCGGCTCCGGCTCGACCACGAAGGTGGCCCCGCGGCCCGGTCGCAGGGTGGTCGCCTCGCGCCACGACTCGGCGAAGCGGGTCCGCTCGCCGCGGGGCGGGAAGCCGAGCAGGCCGATCTCGTCGACCGTCACTGCTGCCTCGCAATCGTTGTACAGCTCGATCGCGGCCCTCAGGGGCTCACCGGCGCGGACCCGGAGCGCGCGCACCGGAGGCAGCGGTCGACGCGTAGCCGAGGAGGATCGAGGCGCCGAAGCCCTCGAGGTCGAGGCCGCCGGGCGGGGGACCGGTGTAGTAGTCCCAGAAGATCGCCACGTAGAAGATCACGAGCGCCGCGAGCACGGCGCCGTGGAGCTGCCAGGCCCGGCGGAGCCCGCCGGCTCACGGACCGGCGACGGGGGCCGGGGCGGCGCCGCCCGCCGCGAGCGCGTTGCGGAACTCGGGGGTCTGGGCCAGCTTGACCGAGCCGTCGAGGGTGGCGTCGCCGAAGGCCTGCAGGAAGTTGCTCTCCTCCTGGCTGCGGCCCCAGCGGCTGCTCTTGCCGGCGATCGGGCCCTGCCACAGGGTGGTGCTGTTGCGGTCGATGAGCCAGCCCTGGGCCATCAGCGTGGCCTGGTAGGTGTTGCCCTCGACGATCCAGAACTGGTCGAGTTGCAGCTGCAACGTGTGCGTCGCGGCCAGCGGGTCGGCGGTGACCGGGAAGCCGAGCCCGGCGAGCTCCTTGGCGAACACGTTGCGCACGTACTCGGTCGGGACCTGGCCGCCGGCGGCGTTGTAGACGGGGACGTCGGGGTTGGCGTCCTCGCTGATCCCGAGGAGGTGCGGGTCCTGGACCTGCCGCTTGTCGACGATCTGGGCGATGAAGATGAGGGTGCCGGGCGGGACCGGCACGAGCCCGGCGACCTTGGACGGGTCGGCCTTGTCGCTGGGCGAATAGACCAGCGGGAACGAGATGATGTCGGGCGACGAGGCGCAGGCGCCTGCGGTCAGCGCGGCCGAGAGGAGGCCGCAGGCGAGGAGCGAGGGGCGGGCGCGGTGCTGCATGGCGGGGCCACAGTAGCACCGCGTGGCGGGCCGGGCGACGCGTGTCGCTGGAGCCGGAGCCGGCTCCAGCGCCGGGAGCGCAGGCGAACGCGGTTGCGGTTGACGGCGTTCAAACGACCGCCAGAGCCTCGTGCCGGCCCCTGCGCGCTGCAGACAACGGGGGTCGGGCAGGGGTATGGTCGGCGAGGTGCTCGGCAACCTCGACGCGATCGACTGGAAGTCCTTGCGGCACGCCTACGGCGAGGCGAGCGACGTGCCCAAGCTGATCCGGGCGCTCGTCAGCGATCACCCGGGCAAGCGAGAGGGCGCACTCGACGCGCTGTTCTCGACGATCTGGCATCAGGGCACCGTGTACTCGGCGAGCCCGGCCGCGGTGCCGTTCCTGGTCGAGCTGCTCGAGGCCGACGCGCAGGAGGATCTGCCGGCGATCCTCGAGCTGCTGGCGCACCTCGCCACCGGCACGCCCGACGAGGACGAGGACGCGCCGAGCAACGTCGCCACGGCCGCGCGCGAGGCGGTGGCGCGCGGGCTGCCGGTCTACGTGCGGCGGCTGGGTCACCCGGAGCCGGCGGTGCGGGTGGCGGCGGCCTACTTGCTCGGGCTGTTCGCGGTCGACGAGGTCAGGGCGCCGCTGCGCGCGGTGGTGGAGGACGACAGCGAGCCGGCGGTGCGCGCCGTGGCGGCGTTCGCCCTCGCGTGCGTCGCCGACCCGGCCCGCGCCGACGAGCTGCGCGAGCTGCTGGTCGACCGCAGCGAGCACCCGGCCGTGCGCCTCTATGCCGGGCTCGGACTGGCGCGCGGCGGCGCGCCGCTGACCGGTCCGCACCTCGACGCGCTGGCCGAATTGGTCGAAGACGTCGACCTGTTCGGCCAGCTCGACGAGCTGCACGACAACGCCGCCCGCATGAGCTACGGACCGCTCGCCGACGGCCTGCTGCGACTGCCCGCGGACGCGCGCCTGCGCCTCGCGCCCGCGCTGGGACGCGCGCTGGAGGCGGTCCGCGGCCGCGACGCGCTCGGGCTGGCGACCGCGCTGCTCGGCCTCGTGTTCGCCGACGGGGCCGTGCCCGCGGACGCGACCGCGGCCGGTCTGGGCGACGTCCAGCGCGCCACGCTGGCGAGCCTCGTGCGCGCGCCGGCGGCCTGGCGCTACGCCAACATCGGCGTGGCGCTGCGGGACATCGGCCTCGCGCCGGCGCTGACCGAGCGCGCCGCGCTGGCCGGGTGGCTGGGCGTCGACGCGGCCGAGCTGGCCGAGGACGAGGACGACGAGGAGGGCGAGGGCGGGGGCGACGATGACGACGGCGACGACGACGGGGTCGACGTCGAGGCGCCCGAGCCGGACCTCGACGAGCTCGACCGGATCGGCCGCTTCGTCGCCTGTCTCGATGGACAGGATTGGCGCGAGGCCCGGCAGTGGTTCGCCTTCTATGAACAGATGCGGGGGGTCGCCCGGGTCGAGCCGCCGGCGATCGGCCGCTACTTCGGCGCCCACGCCAACCTCGAGGCCGGCTACTGGCTCTACGACCGCGAGCTGTCGCGCTCGCTCGGGACCTGCGTGCCGCTGGAGCACATCCGCCTGGCCGTCGGCCGCAAGGACTCCGACGACCAGGTCGCCCTGCGGATCCGCGTCGACGACGGCTGCCTCGATGCGGTGCTCGCCGCGATCGTCCGCCACCAGGACCGCGTCACCCCGACCGACTTCACCGCCCTGGCGATCGACCTGATCGGCGCCGCGCCCGAGGTGCTGCTGGAGACGGGCCGGGCCCAGCGCGCCCGCCTCGGCCGCGCGGCCGGCAGCGCCTGAGCGGGTCGGGCCGGGTATGTCTCACGGGACATGTCTTTTGCGCCATGTTGCAACGGGGCGGCGGCCTCGCCGCCGGCTGCGCGGGCTGGCGCGCGGGCGGGACTCTCACGTGTCTCGAAGGTCAGGTCGAGGTCGCCGGGCCGGGGGTCGGCTCGGGCGTGTCTCGAAGGCCAGGTCGAGGTCGCGTCGGCGGCGGATTCGCAGCTGTCGCGAGGTCATGTTCGGGTCGCTCGCCCGGGGGTCCCCGCGGATTCCTGGGTGTCCCGAGAGCCATGTCGGGATCGATCCTCGGCGCGGGCCGGCGGCCGGTTCGCACCTGTCTTGAAAGTCATGTTTGGAATTTGCCCCGCGGGGTCGCGATAGGGCCGCGTCGCCGCGCCCGTGCGGTCTGGCTGCGACAGGTGAGCGGCATGTCATCGCGGACATCTCCGCCGAGCGCGGGCAATGCGTGCGGGAGGTTGCGCATCAGGCAAAGCCCTGGCGCTCGCTCCGCGGTTCCTGCGGATGCAGGTCGATGCGGAGGGGGTGTGCACCGCTCGCCGCACTTTCTTCGTCGGTCGGCACTGCATAGCATCCCGGGTTCATGCGCAGGAATGCTCTATCCACTTCACTCTTTGCTGCGATCGCGACCCTGAGCGCGTGCGGCGACGACGGCACCGCCACCACGGACACGACGCCCGACACGTCGACGACCACCGACGCCTCGACGACGTCGCCGGACCCGACCACCGGCGTGCCCACGACGACCGACCCGTCGACGACGACGACGACCGGCACGACCGAGGACACCGACACGACGCCCGTCACGGCGACGGAGACGACGACCACGACCACGGACCCGACGACCGACACGACGGCCACGACCGAGACGACCACCGACACCGATACCGACACCGACACCGACACGACGAACACCACCGCGCCGCTCGACTGCGGCAACGGCGTGCTCGACGACGGCGAGGTGTGCGACGGGGCCGAGCTCGGCGGGCAGGACTGCGCGATGCAGGGCTTCGACGACGGCACCCTGGGGTGCGCGGCCGACTGCAGCGAGTTCGACGTCTCGCAGTGTGTGCTGGCCACGTGCGGCGACGAGACGATCGAGGGCGCCGAGCAGTGTGACGGCGCCGAGCTCGGCGGCGAGGACTGCGTCTCGCAGGGCTTCAGCGGCGGCGAGCTGGCCTGTACGCCCGACTCCTGCGTGTTCGACACGTCGGCCTGCTTCGCCTGCGGTGACAACGCGATCCAGGGCGACGAGGTGTGCGACGGCACCGACCTCGCCGGCAAGGACTGCGTGTCCGAGGGCTTCGAGAGCGGCACGCTCGGGTGCGCGGCCGACTGCGCCGCGCTCGACACCAGCATGTGCGCCACCTGCGGCGACGGCGTCCTCGGCGGCGACGAGCAGTGTGACGGCGCCGCGCTCGGCGACCAGACCTGCGCCACGCAGGGCGCCGACTTCGGCACGCTCGGTTGCACGGCGGAGTGCGGCTTCGACCTCTCGGGCTGCGTCACCGCGATCGACGAGGTGGAGCCCAACGACGACGCGATGGTAGCGATCGGGGTGAACGACTTCAGCACCGTCAACGCCCAGGGGCCCTTCACGGGCGACGCCCTGATCGAGGCCGCCATCCAGCCGGCCGGCGACGACGACATCTACGCCGTCCAGAACACCGGGGCCAACCCCGTCGTGATGCGGCTCGAGACCTTCGGGGCCGGGGGCCCGGGGACCTGCCAGACCATCGACACGGTCATCGAGGTCCGCAACGCCGCCAACCAGCTCCTCGAGGACGACGACCAGGACGGCATCAACAGCTGCTCGCTGATCACCAACTTCGTGGTGCCGCCGGGCGAGACCCTGTACGTGCGCGTCATCGACTGGCAGGACAACGGCGCGATCGCCAAGTACTTCCTCGACATCAGGCTCAACGAGGTCGCCTGCGGCGACGGCGAGCTCGAGCCGGGCGAGCAGTGCGACGACGGCAACGCGGCCGACGGCGACGGCTGCAGCGCCACGTGCCAGGTCGACGACGCGACGGCCGAGATCGAGCCGAACAACACCAACGCCGAGGCCGACGCCACCGGCCTGGTGTCGAACGGGACCTCGCTCTACACCGGCAGCATCACGCCCAACGGCGACCTCGATCGCTACCGTGTCGACCTCGCCGCCGCGTCGTTCGTCCGCGTCGAGAGCTTCACCGCGAAGTACGACTGCAACGCCGCCGTCACGACGACGCTGACCCTGTTCAACAGCAACAACACGCAGATCATCTCCGACACCACGTCCGGCATCGGCAGCTGCAGCGCCGTGGTGTTCCCGCTCCCGGCCGGCACGACCTACGTGCAGCTCGGGGAGACCGGCAACAACGCGGCGATCGCCGACTACCTGCTCGAGTCGGTCGTCCTCGCCGACGCCGGCACGGAGACCGAGCCGAACGAGACCAGCGCCGCCGCGAGCCTCAACATCCAGGACGGCTCCGACGTGTTCGTGTTCGGCGACCACTCGACCGGGTCCGACTCGGACTACTACCGGATCGACGTGCCGGTCAGCGGCAGCTCGCTGCGCCTCGAGGTCATCGAGGGCGACCGCACCGTCGAGACCTGCGAGTCGAACGGCATCGACTCGGAGCTGACCCTGTTCAACGCCCAGGGCGTCGAGATCGCCAACGACGACGACGACGGCCGCGGCTTCTGCTCGCTGATCGACGGCACCGGCTCCTCGCCGCTCGACACCGGCGCGCACGGCCTCGCCGCCGGCACCTACTACGTGCAGGTCAAGGCCTCCGACGCGGTCCAGAACGTCCCGAACTCCCAGTTCATCTACCGACTGGCCGCCACGATCCGCAAGCCGTGAGCACCCGCGCCTCCGGCCGCCCGCGCGGCGCGCCGGAGCGCTCGTTCGCGACACGTCGCTCGCTCGCCGGTCACGGCGGGCGAGCGGCGCTCGTTCACGGGATCTTGCGCAGGCGGACGTCGCCGGCCGGCCCGGCGACATCGGTGAAGATGCCGGACAGGCTGGTCGCGTTCTCGACCTTGCCGACGTAGAGCGCGTGGTAGCCGGTGCGCTCGTTGGTCTGGCGGATCGAGAACAGGGTGCCGCGCTCGCTGGTGTAGAGCGTGCCCTCGAAGCGGCTGGGGTCGTCGCCCGGGAACACGTAGCGGCCGACGAAGTGGTCGGCGTCGAGCTGGATGATGATCAGCTCGGAGGGCACGGTGGTGGGGGCGAGCTGCCCGTTGAGGGTCCGGTCGAAGCTGAATTCCCAACGTCCGCTGAGGTCCATACGGCTCCCGAGGCCCGACCGTAGGGCTCCCGCCCGCGTCCGTCAATGGCCGCCCGCGCGTTCGCCAGCGCGCGCGGCGGCCGTCGTGGGCCTAGTTGTCTTCGTCGGGCTGGACGCTCTCGCGGTAGCTGGTGAGCGGCTTGTCGTCGTCGAGGAGGTCGGCGATGAAGTCGCCGAGGTCGATGCCCTGCTCCTCGATCTCCGTGTCGAGGTAGGAGATGATCGAGACGCAGTGGCTGTCGTTGAGGCCGCGCCAGTAGGGCAGGTAATAGGCCATGTTCGGGTACGGGTCGTACAGCGCCGTCATCAGGTCGGTGTCCTCGGCCCAGTACTCGTGGATCTTCTCCTTCGTCATGTCGGGGTAGAAGCGCTCGTACGAGTAGCGCGAGTAGTTGTAGTCGCGCTGGAAGAACACGGTGCTGAGGCGGTCCTCGGGGTACAGATCGGCGATGTGGGTGTTGAGCACGCCGAAGTCGTCCTCGACCTCGTAGCCGGGCGGCAGCTCGGTCAGCACCGAGTCGATGTCCCACGACGAGCGGATCTTCTCGTGCAGCGGGCCGGACCAGCCGGTGCTCGGGAAGATCGGGCCCGAGTCGTCCATGAGGTAGCCGCGCTGGGCGTCGATGCGCGAGCGGAAGAAGTGGTAGTTGATGAGCGAGCCGGCCCCGCCCGCGCTGCAGCCGGTGACGAACAGGCGGTCGGTGCCCGGGAACTGGTTGGCCATCCACTCGGTCGCGGCGATCACGTTGTTGTGGCCGTTGTGGTGGAACTCGAGGTCGGGCTCGACGCCCTCGGGATCTTTGTAGGTGATCACGTTGTTGCCCGTGTGCACGTCGCCGGTGCAGTACGGGATGAACACCATGTTCCAGTCCTTCGTGAGGCCCTCGACGTCGCGGCGCATCAGCGGGGACAGGTTCTTCGTCAGCGGGTCGTAGAGGAGGTCGTCGGGGATGCCGTCGGGGTGAGCGGCGCCGAGGTCGGCCTTGCCGGAGCAGGTGTCGAAGTCCCAACACGCGCCGCCCGGCTCGAGCATGACGATCAGATCCTTCGCGCCCTCGTGGAAGTTGACGAAGATCTTGTACTGGCTGTTGTTGCCGCACACCGCCCCTGGGAGCGGGATCGTCAGCCACTGGTCGTAGGCAGGCGGCTCGATCGGGCCGCCGCTCGTCGTGTCGGTGGTGTCGTCGGAGGTGGTGGACGTCGGCGCGTCCGTGCTCACGCCGGTGGTCCCGCTGGTCGGCTCGGCGGTCGTCCCCGTCGCTCCGGTCGAGGTGTCCGTGTCCGGGATCACCGCCGTCCCGCTGCTGCCGCCGCCGTCGTCACCACAGCCCGCGAAAAGGGCCAAAACGCCCGCAAACGCGAGAGTCTGTCCGAAAATTCCTTGCTCGAAGTTCATGCCACCACTCCTCGGGTCATCCACGGTAGCAAAACTCACCTGCAAACCGTGAGCGGGGGTAAACAGCGTAATGCGTGCGTTTCCACGGCCGGTAGGGACCCCTCGCGCGAAACCGCCCGATCACACCCACAGGGGCGTACCCCTTGGTCGGGCGCTGGCCGTAGTGCCATGGTAGGGCGATGAGGCCCCCAGCGCACATCTCAGCCGCCTTCGTCGCCCTCTCGTTCGCCACCCCGGCCGCCGCCGACGAGCCGCCCGACGAGCTCGCGTTCCCGGTCGAGCCGACCGAGATCTACGGCGGCGAGGATACGGTCGCCTGCGGATGGCCGACGACGGTGTCGATGCTCGGTCAGTGCACCGGAACGCTGGTCCACCCGGAGGTGGTCATCTTCGCGGCGCACTGTGGCTCGGGCTACAACGCCGTGATGCTCGGCGAGACGATCAACGGGCCGAAGCGCCAGGTGCCGACCGAATTCTGCCGAACCTTCCCCGGCGGCCAGCCCGGGAACGGCCAGGATTTCGCGTTTTGCAAGCTGTCGCAGCCGCAGCTCGACATCCCCATCGTGCCGATCCTGATGGGCTGCGAGACGGACATCCTGAAGCAGGGACAGCAGGTGACGATCGTCGGGTTCGGCAACGCCGACACCGGTCCGTACGGGGTCAAGCGCGAGGTCGTCACGACGATCAACGGCATCACCGGCAACGGCGAGGCCGACATCGGCGGCGGCGGCAAGGACAGCTGTCAGGGCGACTCGGGCGGGCCGGTGTTCGTGCAGCTGGCCGACGGGTCGTGGCGCGTCTTCGGCATCACGTCGTACGGCGGCGCGTGCGGTGGCGGCGGCATGTACTCGATGATGCACAACGGCATCGAGTGGTTCGAGAAGGAGTCGGGCATCGACCTGACGCCGTGCCACAACGTCGACGGCACGTGGGCCCCGACGCCGGCGTGCAAGGGCTTCCCGCTCGATCCGGGCGCCGGCAACGGCGACTGGGGCAGCGGCTGCAACGGCGGCCCGGTCGGCGGCCAGAGCGTCACCTGCGGCGCGGCGGCCTGCGACGAGGCGGCCGACAAGCAGGGTCCGACGGTCAACGTGACCACGCCGACCGACGGGACCGTGCTGATGGCCCCCGACATGGTGGCGAACGTGTCGACCAACATCGCCGTCGGCGCGACCGACAACGCCGGCGGCTGCGGCGTGAAGGAGGTCCACCTCCTGATCAACGGCAACGAGGTCGGCGGCGTCGACATCTCCGACCCGTTCGAGTTCGTCAACGTGGCGTTCCCGACCGGCTGCTGGGAGGTCGGGGCCAAGGCGATCGACTGGGTCGGCAACGAGGGCCAGGCCGAGCCCGTGACGCTGTGCATCAATCAGGAGCCTCCCGTCGGCACGACCAGCACCGGCGACGACAGCGAGGGCGACAGCCTGTCCGGCACCGGCGAGGACTCCACCGGGTCGGCGCCGACCACCGGCAGCGAGGACCCGACCACCGGCAGCGCCACCAGCCCCGGCCCCGTCACCAGCGCGACCGGCACGGGCGGCGTCACCAGCGGGCTCGACGACGACAACGAGGGCTGCGCCTGCGCGGCCGGCGGCGGCGAGGCGACCGGCGGGGCGCTGATGCTGCTCGGCCTGGGCCTGCTCGGCCGGCGCCGGCGCCGGTACTGAGCGGTCGGCTCGGACCTTCGCGGCCCGGACCGGCGGTCCGGGCCGCTTTCTCGCGCCCTGAGAAGGTGCCTCTCAGGGCATGTTCACGGGGACATGTCGTATCGACAATGTTCTCATGGACATGCTCTCTTCGCCATGTCCCTAGAACCGCCCGGTGACGGCGAGGCCGACGAAGCGGCCGGCCATGGTCGGCTGCACGCGCACGCGGGCGAGGCCGCGGGCGAGCCGGGCGCCGCGCGCGTACGACACGCCGTAGGCGAGCAGGCCGGCGCCGGCGACGGTCAAGGACTGACCGGCGGCGGTGAGCACGAGCCAGGCGCTCCAGGTGTTGCGCACGCAGTCCATGGTCAGGTCGGCCTCGCGCCTGCAGGCGTCGACCCCGAAGGCGTCGCGCACGAGGGCCACGCGCGAGCCGATGTACATGGCGAGGCCGAGCGCGAGCACGCCGGCGCCGGCGCCCATGTAAGCGGGGGCGATCCGCTTGCGGCGATCGTGGCGGGTGCGGTTCCACGAGGCGAACCGCCCGCGCACGGTGCCGCCGCCGGCCGCGAGCCCGACGGCGGCGAAGTTGAGCAGCGGGGCCACGGTCGACAGGCCGAGGTAGCGCAACGTGTCGTCGATGCAGCTGGTGACCGTGACGTGCAGCTCGGGGAACACGAGCTGGCCGTTGCAGCCGTTGCGGAGGATGCCGATCCGCCAGATGTGCGCGGTCAAACCGAGGGCACCCGTGACGCCGGCGCCGACCAGCAGGCCGGCGCCCGACAGCGGCAGCGCCGGCGGGAGCTCGCGCGGCGGCGCGGACGGCTGGGCGACGGCGAGCGACACGAGCAGGGCGACCGCAGGCGACATCGCCGCAAGGTGGACGCGGTCGCCCGCGCCGGCCACCGCTCGCGGCGAGCGACGGACGCTCGTCGCCGCTCCGGTGTGCGCCGGGTCGCAGGACCGCCGCGGGCGCGACGGCCGGCGAGCGGACGGACGAACGGCACGCGCTGCGCCTGCCCGCCGGACGCGACGGTTTGAACTGTCCCTCGGGACATGTCGGCGAGCGCGGAGCTCCGCGCGCTCAGAACTCGTCGGGGAGCTCGCAGGGCTCGTTGATCGTGCGCATCACGAAGGCGGCGAGGCCGGCGTCGCCGACCGCCAGCGCGCCCGAGGCGTTGCCGCGGGACAGCACGCGGGCGCCGGCGCCGACGAGCACCGGCTCGGCCACCATCTCGCTCGCGGGCCAGCCGGAGATCGTGCCGTCGCCGTGGAGCACCGCGAGCACGTCGTCGACGCGGCCGACGTCGACGGCCGGGACGGTCAAGGTGTTGGGGGCGAACCCGTCCCCGGACCGATCGAGGACCTCGCCGGTCGCGGCGACGATCGCGGCGTCGTCGTAGACGAAGGCGACCTTGAGGAGGTCGGCGTCGGTGCCGCTGTCGACCTGCTCCCACGTCACGCCGCCGTCGAGGCTGTGGATCACCAGACCCGCGTCGCCCACGGCGATGAGGCGGTCCGAGCCGTCGACGGCGCGCAGCGAGCCCGCGAGCTCCGGCGCGAGCGCGACGGGCGACCAGGTCGCGCCGGCGTCGTCGGAGCGCAGGACCACCCCGTCGCCGACGATGACGCCGTGCAGCGTCTGCTGGTTCGACGGCGGATCGGCGAAGTTGAAGAACGCCACGTCGCGCAGGGCCGCCTCGGTGCCGACGTCGACGGGCGACCAGCTGTCGCCGCCGTCGACGCTGCGCTGCGCGAGCCCGCCGGCGCCGATCGCCATCCACGTGTCCGCGTCGGCCATCTCGACCCGCCCCAGCGCCGGGTCGGCCGGCATGGCCAGCGCGTGGAACACCCCGGAGTCGTCGGCGCGAAACAGCCGGCCGTCGGCGGCGAGCGCCAGGGCGGCGTGGGAATTGAGGCCGGCGACGGACACGAAATCGACGGCCTCGGCCGCGCTCAGGGCGGTGACGTGCAGATCGTAGGTGAACATCTCGCAGTCGGGGGTCGAGCCCTCGGTGACCGTGGGGTTGGGCGTGGTCGTCGACGACGAGGACGACGCGCCCTCGGTGAGCGTGGGGTCGGGCGTGGCCGTCGACGACGAGGACGACGAGGACGACGAACCCTCGGTGTCGCCGCCGGACCCGCCGCAGGCGAGGAGGAGCGTCGAGACCAGGAGCAGGCGAGAAGACTTATGCGAGGAAGCCATGATGCCGGTTCCAATCGTCGATCGTCACGCGCCTGTCAATCGTGCCTTCCTCGCGCGGAGCCGTCGGCGCGAGCGAGCGTGGGGGCGGCCGCCCCGACGCGGGAGACCGAAAGCCGCTTCGTCGTGCTGGGAGCGCTCCGCGGAGACGCCTGCAGGTGCCGCCGCGAGTCTCACGGACGAGATGTCCTCGCGGACATGTACCTCGAACGGTGGGCTCGACGACGAGGTCCGGGGTTATGTAATGATATGGTCTTTGAGACATGTCATTTGATTGCCGAAGGGCGAGCCGGTCACCTGCGATTTGCCGGCGAGCGGGCCGCTGCGCGGATCCGTCGCGCGCGGGCGCGCCCGCGGCTGCGCGGCCGTGCGCGTTTCCTCGGGCGGAGAAACGGCGGACAATGCCGGGGTGACGGCCTCCGACGACAAGAATCGGGCGCGCGACGGGTTCTACCGCCTGCTCTCGGTGGCGATGACGTACGGGTGGGCGCGGCTGATGGCGTTCATGGCCTGGTTCGCGCTGCTGGTGTCGACGTACGCCTCGCTCGCCGGGGTCATCGGCGACGGCACGGTCTCGCCGCTCGGGTTCGTCACGCTGAAGACGGTGCCGCTGCTGCTGGCGGTGCTGGTCGCGCTGCCGAACGTGATGCTGCACATCGTCGCGCGCATGATCCTGTTCCGCTTCTCGCGCCGGAACTTCAACCTGCAGTGCCGCGACGACCCGCACGAGCACCCGCTCTCGGCCGAGACGAAGGCGCGCTGCGAGGCGACGTGGGCGTACGAGCGCGGGCGGGCGCAGATGCGCTACGAGTCGGGGCTCTTGCCGCAGGTCGGCGTGTTCGGGCTGCTGGCCTCGGCGATGCTGGCGTTCTGCGTGCTGGGCATCCACCTGCCGCCGGCGCAGCTGTTCCCCAACATCGGCGAGGCGCCGCCGACCTGGCACGTGTGGGTGGCGTGGACGGTGCTGAGCACCGCGACGACCTCGTTCATGCTGTCGGTCGGCCGGATCCTGGTGCGGATCGCCGGCTACGACGCGACCACCCGCACCTTCGCCGACGCGGCCCGCTCGTTCGGCCTGTGCGTGGTGAGCGGCGGGCTGCTGGCGTGCCTCACGGTGTCGAGCACCGACCCGAAGTCGGCGCAGGCGAGCATCGCCATGGGCATCGCCGTCGGCCTGCTCGGCGACCGGGCGTTCATCGCCGTGTCGAACCGCGCGGCGGCGATGCTCGGCGCCGAGATCGAGGTCGCCGACTCGGGGATCGGCCTGCGCGTGATCGAGGGCGTCGGCGCCGAGGACAGCCAGCGGCTGCAGGAGGAGAACATCGGCTCGGTGCACGCGCTGGCGTTCGTGCCGGCGCCGCGGCTGTTCTTCAATTCGTCGCTCAATCTGCAGCGGATCTGCGACTGGCAGGACCAGGCCCTGATGTTCGTGTACGTCGGCGAGAGCCGGGCCAAGGCGCTGCGCGAGCAGCTCCAGATCCGCGGGGCGATCGACACCCAGCGCCTCGGTCGCCAGTTCGACACCATGCCGGCCGAGGTGCAGCAGCAGGTCGTGGTCAGCCTCAATTTCGCCAGCGCGACGCACGCCCGCCAGCTGTTCGAGCGGCTGGCGAACGACCCGCGCATCGACGAATTGCGGGCCTATCGCGCGGCGGCGCTGAGCCTCGAGCCGATCGCCGATTTGCAGCAGCGCCCGGCGTGACCGGCTCTGCGGTCATTTTGGTCGCCGCCGATGCGCCGCTGCGCGTCAGCCCGACACACGCAGCGGCGGCATCGGCGGCTCCCAAACTCGTCACATGGGCGCGTCGAGCGACGATTCGAAGCCGACGGTGATCCGCAGGCGCTCGCCCGGATCGCCGGTGGTGTTGCCCATGGTGGTGGTGGTCGCCAGGTCGTCGTCGACGGCGTTGTCGACCGAGAACAGCAGGAAGTTGTCGCCGAGGCCGGCGAAGCTGCCGAGGGTGTCGGCGCGCTCGTACACGAGGTCGAGGTAGCGCAGCTCGACCTCGGCGACGTTGAGGCCGCCGCGCTCGGGGGCGGCGACGGGGTAGACGGCGCTGATGGTGATGTAGCTGCCGCCGGCGTCGAAGTTGCCGGCGCGGTCGGAGTAATAGAAGTCGTAGTATTCGCCGATCGGCTCGAAGGCGACGTCACAGTTGCCGGGGCCGAGCGGGTCGGGCAGGCGAGCGTTGAGCTCGGGGCCGAATGGGTCGAATTTCAGCGGGACGACCGCGCCGCTCGACTCGTAGAACGTCACGCTGGTCAAGTACGGGAGCTCGCGCACCGCCCGGGTGTGCCGGCCGAACTCCGGGCCGCAGGTGCACGCGACCGCGAGCGGGGCGACGAGCGCGAGGCGGGCGTGGCGGGGCGGGCAATGGGACAGCATGGGTCGTACTTTCGTCGCGCGTCATGTCGTGCGAACAGGCGGTCGTTGAACTCGACCTCAAGTCTGGGCGGATGCAGGGTGGCGGCAATGCATCGACCATGACGTGCGCCACGGGCACCTCGCGCGCCGCGACGCGGCCGTGATTCGACCGCGGCGACGCGCCGTCGGGCCGCAAGCGTCGATCGGACAGCTGTCGGCGCCGCGGGTGCGACAATTCGGCAGTGTCGGCGATTACGCCCGATCGACTCAGAATGCGCCGCTGAGGCCGATGTAGGTGGGCCCGAGACGTGCGCGCAGCTTGGTCTTGCCGCGGTCGCGGGTGCGCAACAGCAGCATGGTCCCCGCGGTGCCGAGCAGCGCCCCCGCGGCCAGCAATCCGCCGCCGCCCCAGTCGGTGTTGTACACGAAGCGGCAGCGGCCCTCGAGGTCGACGTCGGGGCCGCTGCAGCGGCCCCGGTACTCGTAGCCGTCGATCGCCAGCAGGGCCACGCCGGCGGCCAGCAGCGGGATGCCGCTGAACAGCAGGCCCCAGCCGGCCCCGCGCAGCTTGAGCGACTCGGGGGTGCGCCGCAGGTCGATCTGCAGGCTCTCGCGCAGGCCGGCCACCGCGACCAGCTCGCGCTCCTCCGGGACGTACCCTTCGGACATGACCCGAACGACATGTTTGCCCTCGAGCACGGTGCGCTCGACCGGCGCGGCGCCGACCAGCTGATCGTCGATGAACACCAGCGCGCCCGGCGGCGTGGTCGCGACCTCGAAGGCCGGCGGCGGCTTGGCCAGGGCGTCGAGCTTGGCCAGCAGGCGCGCGGCCTGATCGGCGGTGAGCGCCCGCAGCTCGGCGAGGCCGCACAGCTCGCAGCCGCGCTCGCTCTCGGCCGCGCGCCCGAGGTCGCGGGTGGCGACCAGCTCGAGCCGCAGGGTGTAGTCCCGATCGCTGACCGTCACCTGGGCCCTGAGTACGAACGCGGCGCCCAGCTGGTCGCGCAGGCGCTCCAGGCAGGCGTCGTCGCTGCACGGGCCGCCGGCCACGCCCGCCACGGCCTCGCTGTCGAGCAGCTGCAGGCTGCCGCGCGCGAGCCCGCCGCGCAGGTCCTGCTCGAGCTGCGAGGCGAGCAGCGGATCGTCGGCGCCGCTGATGGTGATCGGGGCGATCGCCAGCTTCGGCGCGTCAGCGGCCGGCGCAGAGGCGGACGCCGCGGGAGCGGATGCGGCCGGCTGCGCGGACACCGGGGCGGTGATCAGCGACATGGCCAAAAGTACATGAATAGCGGGACATGTCCGTGAGCGCATGGAGGGCGAGAGCGGGCGCGGCGGCCGGTCGGTGGGAGACATGTCCGATGGGGCATGCATCTCAGAACATGTCCGCGAGAACAGGGCGTCAGCCACCGATCTTCTCCTTGACCTTGTCGAGCCGGCCGGCCGCCTTGGCGTGGCCGAGCTCGGCCGCCTTGTCGTACTGGGCCTTGGCGTCGGGGTAGCGCAGGACCTTGAAGTAGGCGTCGCCGAGGCGGATCCGGAAGTCGCCCTTCTTCGGCTCGGCCTTGACCGCGCGCTCGGCGAACACCACCGCCTGCTCGAAGTGGCCGCGGTCGAACTCGACGTCCGAGAGGCCCATCAGCGCCGCGCCGTTGCGGTTGTAGGCGGCCAGCGCCTGGTTGAACAGGCGCTCGGCGCCCGCGAAGTCGCCGCTGCGGCGCGCCGCCTCGCCCTGCTTCGTCAGCTCGTCGGAGCGGGCGCGGTCCTGGGCCGCCTGCGCCAGCTGCTCCTCGGGCTCGGCGGCGGGGGCGGGCGTGGGCGTCGGGGCTTGCTTGGCCTCGGGCTTGCCCGGGCGCGGGCGGGTCGGCGCGGCCGGCTCGGGCTCGGGTGGGGGCTCGGCCACGGCGACCACCGGCGGAGGCTCGACGGCGGGGGGCGGTTCGGCTGCCTTTTCGGGCATGTCCTTGGGGACATCCAGAACGGCGTCGGGGCCGAGCAGCGCGGCCAGCAATTCGGTCTGCACCGCGGCGCCGCGCTCGCGCACGAACTTGCGCAGGCGGGCGTCGCGGCGCTCGCGGTCGCCCTCGGCGAGGATCTCGAGCAGCTCGGCGGCGGCGAGGTCCTGGGCGGTGAACTCGCCGCGCTCGGCCTTGGCCAGCAGCTCGGCCATCTGCCCCGGCGTGTACAGCCCGCGCTCGCGGGCCCGCGGGTGGTCGGGCTGGAACACCAGCGCCTGCGAGTAGAAGTCGCGGGCGAAGGGGCGGCCGGCGTCGGTGTCCCAGTAGTTGTCGCCGAGGTCGGCCAGCGCGTCGGCGAACTCCTTGCGCAGCTCCTGGGCCTGGTCGCGCGCGGGGCGTTCGGCCGGGCCCTCGGTGCGGTCGAGGGCGACGACGCGGAGGATCGACGTGTCCTTCGGGTCAGCCGCGGGCGGGTACACCCAGTGGGCCGCGGAGCCGGCGGCGCGGGCGTCGACGGCCAGCTGGGCGATGTGGGCCAGCTCCTCGGGGGTCGGCGGACGCTCGCGGGTGGCGAATAGCACGGCGACGGCGGCGACGGCGGCGGCGGCGACGGCGAAACCGACGGCGCGCCAGCGGCTCGGCGCCGCGACGGCGAGGTCGCGGGTGAGCTCCGCGAGCAGCGCGTCCATCGACGCGTGGCGCCGGGCCGGCTCGACCGCGAGGCCGCGCACCAGGGCGTCGTGGATGAACGCCGGCACCTCGCTCGGCGGCGGCTTGACGAGCGCGCCGGTGCACACCGAGTCGGCCAGGTCGAGCAGGTTGTTGCCGGCGAACGGCGGCTGGCGGTACAGCGCGCCCCACAGCGCGACGCAGAAGCTGAACTGGTCGGTGCCCGCGTCGGTGGGGAGGCCGCGGTGCTGCTCCGGCGACATGTACGCCGGCGTGCCCATGATCGTGCCGTCGAGCGTCAGCGAGGTGCTGAAGGCGTTGTGCCGCCCGAGCCGCAGCGCGACGCTGTCGGGCCCGTTCTCGAGCGCGGCCGGCGTGCCCGCGGCCCCGGCGAGGCCGAAGTCGGCGACGCGGGCCCGGCCGTCGCCGCCGATGAGGACGTTCTCCGGCTTGAAGTCGCGGTGCACGAGGCCCTCGGCGTGCGCCGCCGCCAGCCCGCGCCCGGCCTGCACCAACATGTCCCGGATCTCGCGCCACGGTCGGGCCTGCTCGGAGAGCCATGTCCGAAGAGTCAGGCCCTTGACGAACTCCATGGCGACGTAGATCTGGCCGCCCTGCTGGCCGATCTCGTGGACCTGGACCACGTTGGGGTGCGACAGGCGGGCCATCGCCTGGGCCTCGCGGACCATGCGATCGCGGGCGTTGGGGTCGGGCGTCGCGTCGCGCAGGACCTTGATGGCGATCCGGCGGTCGAGCTCCTCGTCGTAGGCGGCGTAGACGACGCCCATGCCGCCCTCGCCGAGGGTGCGCAGCACGGCGAAGCGGCCGAAGCGGGGCGGGGCGACCCCCGGCCCGACGAGCGCGCCCGGGCGCGAGGCCTGGGTCTGATCGAGCGCGAGCGTCGTGTCGGGAGGGGCGGCCGCCTGCGCGAGCGAGTCCTCGAGCGGCCGCTCGAGCGTCTCGTACAGCTCCTCTTGCGGGCGCTGGCGCTGACCGATCATCTGCCCCGGGGTGACGGCGACGAGGGTCGAGTCGGTGCCGTCGGCGTCGCGCAACGTTTCACGGGTCGGAGGCTGATGATTCACGGCAAGCTGCGACCGGCGGCCCTCGGCCCTCTCATCGCTCAAGGCTAGCCCCGAACGCCACGGGCATGAAAGTGGCGAGTACGCCCTGACGAGCGATGGGCGGCGCAATTCCGCGCGGAAGGCCCCGATTGCTGGCGGCGGACGCCTCGACTACACCGGAGAGGATGGCGACTTGCAGACGGGGGCTCGAGAGGTGTGCGGGGATCGTCGCGGCCCTCGCGACGGCGGGCTGTCTCGACCGTAATCCGGAGTTCGTCGAGCCGACGCTGCCGACGGCCAGCGACTCGCTCGGCGCGAGCAGCACCGCGGCAGATCCGACCGACGCGCCGCCGACGTCGCAGGGGACCACCGGTCCGCTGACGACCGACTCGGACGGCTCCGGCGGCGTGACGACGACGACGAGCGCGACGCTGACGACGAGCGACACGCTGACGACGACCACCGGGGCGCCGGTCGGCTGCGGCGACGGGATGGTGGAGCCGCCCGAGGAGTGCGACGACGGCCCGAACAACGGCGACGAGGCGGCGTGCACGGGCACGTGCAAGCTGGCCTTCTGCGGCGACGGCCTCGTGTACCCCGGCGCCATGCCCAACGCGGAGTACTGCGACGACGCCAACGACGATCCGGCCGATGGCTGCGTCGGCTGCTTCGTGCCGCACGCGTGCGAGGAGATCATGGCGTTCGGGCCGCCCAACCTGCCGAGCGGGCTCTATTTGCTCGACCCGGAGGGGATCGGCGAGTTCGTGCCGGCGTACTGCGACATGGAGCTGCAGGGCGGCGGCTGGACCCGCGTCGAGCGCAGCCCGCTGGCCGACCCGATCGGGCACGCGCTGTACGTCGACGCGGAGGTCAACTACGACGATCCCGAGAACGAGCGCTATCGCATGCCGCGCGCGGCGATGGAACGCGTGGTCCAGCACTCGGAGGAGATCTGGATCGACTGCGGCGGGAGCGATCACCTGTGGGCCGACCCGGCGACCGCGCTGTTCCTCGGCGAGGACGCGCCGGGCGAGTGCTACGAGACCGCCCTGGTGCATTACAAGGAGGCCAGGCTGGGGCCGCTGCAGATCGACGACGTCGAGCTGTGCACCGGCTTCCACGGCGTGAATGACGGCGAGTGCCCCGGCGCGTGGCGCGTCGACGAGTCCGAGCAGATGAACTGCGGGCTGTCGATGGTGCCGTGGAACGACGAGCCGTACACGTTCCAGGCCGATATCTTCGCCGTCGACCCGCAGATCAGCGATCCGGACAAGCACCAGTGTCACCAGGACGGCGCGGTCCGGGCGATCCTCCTGCGCTGAGCCGCCGACGCGGACTGCGCTGAATCGACGAGTGAGGGGCCGCCCGACGCGTGCCAGGGATCATGCAGGAATCGAACCCGCATATTCGGTTCTTCAGACCGACGCGTTTACCAGTTTCGCCAAAGATGAATGACGCGCGCCCACGTGGCGACCCCTCGTGAGGAGGATGACGGCCGCGCGGGACCGCCGTCAAGCCCCGCCAAAGCCGCGTCGAGGGCGCCAGCGCGGGCCCGGGCGCAGGCGGGCGCGTCCGCGCGAGCGGCGGCGTTGCTGGCGACCGCGGGCTCGTCTACACCGGAGAGGATGCGTACGGGCCTGGGTCGGGTGGCGGTGTCCGCGGCGGTGATGACGACGGCGTGCCTCGAAGACAACCCGTGGTTCGAGGAGCCGACGGGGAGCGAGTCGGGCGCGGGCACGACGATGGTCGGCGCGACCACCACCGTGTCGCCGCCGGCGACCACGACCTCGGGTTCGACCACCGACGGGGACGACACCGAGACGACCGACACGACGGGCTCGCTGACGACGAGCATGACCGGCGTGATGCCGGTGTGCGGCGACGGGATCCCCGAAGGCGGCGAGGAGTGCGACGAGGGGGCGGACAACGCCGACGACGGCGCGTGCACGCCGGCGTGCAAGTTCCCGGCGTGCGGCGACGGGCTGCTGCAGGCGGGCGAGGCGTGCGACGACGGCAACACGACGTCCGACGACGGCTGCGTGGCCTGCCAGGTGCCGCGGACCTGCGCGGAGATCCAGTCGCTCGACGCGAACGCGGCGTCGGGCGCGTACGTGCTCGACCTCGACGGGCCCGACCCGGCGCCGTCGGTGGCGGTGTACTGCGACATGAACACGACGGGCGGCGGCTGGGCGGTGATCGAGCGCAGCGCGCTGAATGACCCGATCGGGGTCGCGCTGTTCAAGGACCACCCGGTCAACCTCGACCAGCCGGGCGAGGCGCCGTTCCGCCTGGGCCGGCCGGCGATCGAGCTCATGCTCAAGAACACGACGGAGATGCGCATCGATTGCGGCGGGGCGGACTATCTGCTGACCGCTGCGCCGGCGATCTTCACGGGCGAGCAGGGCGGGCCGTCCTGCGAGAACGCCGCCCCGATCATGTACAAGGAGGCCAGCCTCAAGGGCCACATGAAGACCGACGCGCTGCTGTGCACCGGCTTCCTCGGCGCCGAGGACGGCTGCGAGGGCGCGTGGTACATCGACGAGACCACGCAGTACCTGTGCCAGCTGGAGCCGTACCCGTGGGAATTCATGGTCCCGGTGGCCCACGAGTCGGCCGACACGTTCGCCGTCGACGCGCTCACGCTCGACGCCGGGCCGCAGGGCCACGATTGCCACCAGGACGGCGCGGTGCGGGTGGTGATGCTGCGCTGACGCCGAGGGTCATTCGCCGTACTCGGGCCAGCCCCAGCAATGATCGGCGTACTCGGTGCCGTAGCTCTGACACAGCAGCGCGGCATTGCTGGCACACCAGAGGTCGTCGTGATCGACGCTGAGCTCGGGCGAGGCGAGCAGCGGCACCGGGATGCCGTGGCACAGCGCGAGGCAGTAGGACGGCGGATCGCCCGGCTGGGGCGCGGGGTCGCACGCGAAGGCCGCGAGGTCGGGGGGCGCCGTGAGATCGTCGACGGCGAGGCCGGGCCCGGGCGCGGCGAAGGCGGTGAAGAGCGCGAGGATCCAGGGATGCATGGCGGTCACCTCATTCGTCGTGGTGCTCACGCCGCCGGGGCGCGCAGGGCCGGCTCGGCGCCGGACTCCATGCCGATCAGCAATTGCGCCGGGGCCTCGCGCCCCTTGAGCTTCAGCGCGACCCTGGCGCGCACGAGGCACTTGCCCTGCAGGGCGTCGAACCGCGCGCTCCGCTTGCCGGTGCGCCCGTCGGCGAACATCCACTGCATGACGGTGTCGACCCGCTTGACGCATTCGGCTGGGTCCTCGCTCGCCCGCGAGTAGAGGGTGTGAGCCTCGCCGGGGATCACCCGCACGTCCTCGACGACCTCGGAGGTCTCGCCGCCCTTGTAATAGAATTGGGCGGAGACGTGGATCATGGCCGGGTACTCGTGCTCGCGCGGGCAATCGTTGACGAACTCGACGCGACAGGCACGATCGGCGCCGTCGGGCTCGGACGAGCCATTTCGCGCGGATCTGGGGTCGTTCATGGCATCACCTCGGTCGCAACATGACCGCGGAACACATGGGCGCCGAGTGGCCGAAGTTACAACGAGCCGAACGAGCCGAGATTTCAAGGCGATTCACGCCACTCGACATTGCTGCGATTCGCGCTCGTAGCGAGGTGGTGAGCGCGCCGCGTCACACTCGCCGGCCGCGCCTGATGCCATTGTCGAGAGGCACGCGAATGCGCGCAGGATCGCCGGCGGCGCTCGCCCCACGGGCGGGCGGACGGCGGCGGAGATCGACGAGGACGGGCGTGAAGCGAGGGGCCGCCCGACGGGCACCTGTTACATACGGGGATCGAACCCGCGACCTTCAGTGTGACAGACTGACGTGATGACCAATTTCACTAATGTTGGTGTTCCCGCCCACGTGGCAGCCCCTCGCCGGCGAGGATCGCCGGGGCGAGGGGCTGGCGTCAAGCGCTGAATCAGCTCATTCGGACCGGCCGGGGCGGCCGTCCTTGCCGGACGTCTCGCGCGCCCGCATGCCGTCGGTGGTGCGCGAGAGCGGGGTGCCGCGGACCAGCTGCGACAGCAGCTCGGCGGGGCTCTTGCCGCCGAGGAGGGCGACGAGGTTCATGTTGCTGGCGGCGGCCTTGAGCACCTCGCTGTCGGCGGCGGCCTGCAGCGCGCCGACCAGCTCGTGCTGCAGCGCGCCGAGGCGGACGGCGTCAGCCTGGGCGAGCGCGGCCGCGCGGGCCTGCTCGACGTCGGCGAGGGCGCGGGCGTGGGCCTCGGCGGCGCGGTCGACGAGCGCGCGGGCCTTGGCCTCGGCCTCGGCGGCGAGCACCCGCGCGGCGGCGCCGAGCTCGCCCTGCTCGCGCTCGCGGTCGCGCGTGGCCTCGAAGGCGAGGCGATCGAGCTGCTGCTTGCTGCGCAGGGCGTCGGCGTCGCGGGCGGCGGCCAGCTGCTGCTTGAGCGCGACGACCACGTGCTCGTCCTGGGCCTCGAGCTTGTTGGTCTCGGCCATGCGCTGGCTGGCGCCGCGCTGCAGGGCGTGCTCGTCGGCGTCGAGCGCGTCGCGCAGGCGGGTCGAGTCGAGGCGGCGGCGCGACTGCTGGTCTTGCAGCTGCAAGGACACGGCCTCGCGCTGGACGTTGGCGAACAGCTCGGCGAGGGCGGGGTCGGCGACCTGGAAGCCGAGCACGTCGACGCCGCTCAGGACCATGCCGTTGTCGGCGAAGCGCAGCACGCCGTCGTCGCCGCCGAGCAGGGTCTGGCGCACGACCGCGGGGAACTCGATCAGCAATTGCGTGGCCGACAGCACGCGCGCCGCCTCGCGCACGCGCGCGCGCACGGTGTCGGCCAGCAGCTTGACCGGGTCCTCGACGTGGAACCACTTCTCGGGCTCGCCCTCGAAGTGACCGGCCAGCCCGAGCTTGACCTTGAAGCGGACGAAGTCGGCCGACTCGATCTCGAAGTTGTCGGCGACGCGCCCGCCCTGCACCCGCAGGAAGCAGGTCGTGACGGTGGTGTGGCCGTCCTTGGTCTTGCCCTTCGACAGCTTGAGCGCGGTCAGCTGCTCCTCGTACTCGAGCAGCTCGGTGCGCGGGCCGACGACGACGCGCCGGCCGTGCCGCGAGGTGATCAGCACGGCCTCGTTGTTGGGCACGATCACCGACAGCGCCCACGGGGTGACGACCTCGGCGGTGGTCAGCTTGTGCGGCTCGGCGTGGCCGATCCACAGGTTCCACTTGTCGTGGGGGATCCGCCGCTGCACGTGCTCCTCGCCGCGCGGATCGACGAGGTACGAGGTCTCGCCGCGGACCATCTTGACCATGCCGGTCCGCTGGTCGCGGACGTACACGCCCGACTTCTGGTCGATGCCGATGGCGTCGATGACGACGGCGTCGTGGTCGTTGCCGACGTGCGGCTCGCGCGTGACCGGGTTCAACACCTCGGCCTCGATGAACGGGAAGAACACGCTCGGCAGGCCGCGCACCAGCAGCTCGGCGCCGGCCTCGTAGTGGTCGCGGCCTGTCGGGGTGCCGGGCGGGAGCCGCTTGGCCAGCTCGTCGCGCACGATCGGGGTGATGATGCGGAGGTACAGCGCCTGGTGCTCGCCGAGCTCGTAGGCGTCGTAGACCCGCCGCCGCGAGCCGCGCTGCAGGAAGGTGTCGTGCGGGCCGGGGAACACGCGCGCGGGGCCGCGGACGATCCGCGGGTTGCCGTCGGCGTCGAACAGGAAGCAGAAGTTCTTCGGCCCGAGCACGACAGCCCGCCGCGCGTACGGGTCGGCCGCGACGCCGCGCCCGCCGTCGGCGGTGCGCTGGCGCCTCTGCGAGGCGCGGTCGTTCCACGCCTCGTCGAGGGTCGCGAGGATCACGCCGCGCTCGCCGCTGGTGAGGTCCTGGCGGTGGCGGATCTCGTTCTTCACCACGCTGAACTGCTTGACCGACATGCCCTCGCCGACCTGCGACAGCAGCTTGGCCAGCTCCTCCTGCGCGGCCACGGGCAGGGTCGTCACGCCGTCGTCCTCGCGGCCGCGCGCCTCGGTCTCCTCGAGCGCGGGCACGACCTCGATGCCGGTCGGCGGGATGAAGAACTGGGTGTGGCGGCCCTGGATGACGATGCGCTGGCCGATTCGCAGCTGCGTGGGGTGGGCCTTGGTGGCCGGCTCGGGCTGGCTGCGCCGGAAGGTGTCGTCGTCGGCGCCGTCGATGACGACGCTCGAGAGGCCGGCCGACTCGATCACGAGGCGGAAGTACGGCGCGGTCTCGTCGAGCGGACCGACGACCTCGACCAGCAGGTATTGATTGGCGTTGAGCTTGTGCGCCGGCCGGACCTCGGCCGACTGACCGGGCCACAGGGCGAAGGCGCAGGGGCCCGGGATGATCTTTTTGGTCCCGAGCCGCAGCTCCTTCTCCTTGTTGCCGCCGGGCACGTAGGAGCCGTTCGGGCCCTCGGGGTGATCGGCGGCGACGGGGTTCTCGAGCAGGACGTACTCGCCGTCGCGGGCGATGATGAAGGGCCGCGCCTCCATCGGCGCCGGCTCGTAGCCGCCGCGCCCGTTCGAGCGCACGATCCTGTCGTTGGCGCTGGGCGTGAACTCGGTCGGGCCGATGTGGGTGAGGATCTCGCCCGACGTCTCGTTGAGCGACCACAGAAAGGAGCGACGCGGGACTGGGATCTTCTGCCGGTTCTCGATGGCCATCTTCGATCTCGCTGAGGGCCGGCAGGATAGTCCGCTGGCATGACGACGGGAAGCGGGGACCCGGGGACGGCCGCGCGCGCGGACGCAGGCCGCTTGCGCGGGGCCGCGCGGGTCGAGTTCACGCGGTCGTCACGAACGCCGGCTCACGCCGCCTTGACGCCGATCTTGGGGCAGATGTCCCGCATCACGCAATTGGGGCAGTCCGGCTTCTTGGCGGTGCACACGTAGCGGCCGAGCAGGATCATCGCCGGGCCGAAGAAGGTCCAGTCGTCCTGGGGGACGAGGCGCATCAGATCGCGCTCGATGTCGCCGGGGTCGCGCTGCTCGGACAGGCCCATGCGCCCGGACAGGCGGATCACGTGGGTGTCGACGATGACGCCCGAAGGTATGTTGAAACATGTCGCAAGGACCACGTTGGCGGTCTTGCGGGCGACGCCCGGCAGGCGCACCAGGGCCTCGATCGACTGCGGGACCTCGCCGCCGTACTCGTCGACGAGCATGCGACAGGCGCCCTTGATCGCCTTGGCCTTCTGGCGGAAGGTGCCGGTCGGACGCACCGCCTCCTCGAGCTCGGCGAGGTCGGCGTCGGCGAACGCCTGGGCGTCGGGGTAGCGCGGGAACAGGGTCTTCGTGACCGCGTTGACGCGCTCGTCGGTGCACTGGGCGGCGAGGATCGTGGCGACCAACATGTGCACCGGGGTGTCCCAGTCGAGCTCGTAGCGGGCGTGGGGGTAGCTCTGGCGCAGGCGGTCGAGGAGCACGTCGATGTCGGGGCGCGGCATGGCGGGAGCATTATGCCGCGACGGCGCCGCGCGGGCGCGCCCGGCGGGCGCCCGCTCGCCGGCTTGTCCGGGCCGGATCACGCGGGGCGCTGCCGGGCCCGGCGCGCGCAGAGCGAGCGCGATGGCGGCGAGGCTCGCAGCCGGCGGGCGCGCGGCAGGGTCGAAATACCGCGGCCGAAGCACTAGACTCGCGCGCCGATGCCCGAGACCGGACCGCCCCAGGGGCTGCAGCGCTACCAGATCATGGAGCCCCTCGGCGCCGGGGCGCAGGGACGCACGTTCCGCGCGATCGACCGCGAGACCGGGGCCGCGGTGGCGGTCAAGGTGCTGCACCTGCGCTCGCTCGGCGGCGACTGGAAGCCGTTCGACCTGTTCGAGCGCGAGTGCCAGGCGCTCGAGTCGCTGTCGCACCCGGGCATCCCGCGCTACATCGACCGCTTCACCAGCGAGACGTCGGGCGACTTCTTCCTGGTGATGGAGCTGGTCGAAGGGACACCCCTGTCGCAGCGCCTCGGCCGCCCCGGCGATCCGGCCGAGCTGCTGCGCTGGCTGACGGCGGCGCTCGACATCCTCGAGTACCTGCACGGCCGCCAGCCGCCGGTGATCCACCGCGACCTCAAGCCGTCCAACCTGATGCTGCGGCCCGACGGGCGCCTGTGCCTGATCGACTTCGGCGGGGTGCGCCTGGCCCTGCGGCCAGACGGCGGCTCGACGATGATCGGCACGTTCGGCTACATGGCGCCGGAGCAGCTGCACGGCGAGGCGACCCCGGCCACCGACATCTACGCGCTCGGGGCCACGATCGCGGCCCTGGCCGCCGGGGTGCCGGCCGACCAACTGCCGCGCAAGGGCCTGCAGATCGACCTCGAGCGCAGCCTGGCGCCGGGGCGGCTGCGAGATGTCCTTTCGGCCATGTTGGAGCCCGACCCGACGCGCCGGCTCGCCGGCGCGGCGGCCGTGCGCGCGGCCCTGGGCGCGTCGGTCCGCCCGCCGCCGCAGCCGTCGCGGCGGGCTGCGCCGGCATCGTCGTCGGAGGCGCTCGAGCCGGCGCCGGCGCCCGACTACCCGGCGCTGCGCAGCCTGCCGAAGTTCCTGCGCGTGTTCGTGTGGCTGTGGGCGTGGATGGCGACCGGGCTGTTCTTCCTGATCGAGTTCGTGTTCGTGCCGACGGTGTTCGCGCTGCAGGCGTCGGGCCGCCGCTACAAGAAGAAGGCCCACCGCCTCAAGCGCCTGCGCGCCCGCGAGGCCGACGCGCTCAGCTCGGTGCAGCGGATCCGCCGGCGCCTGCAGGCGATCGCCACCAACACCGACCCGCGCGACCGCCCGGCGCTGCCCGAGGGCGATCGTCGCACGTAAAAGGGACATGGCCCGAAGGCCATGTCCCTGCATCCGTCCATTCAGCCAGGGTGGAATGTAGGCATGGCGCGAAGGACATGTCGCAAGCGACAGGCCCTCGCGCCGCGCCCGCTCAGTTGGGAGCGGGCGGCGCCGGCGTGGTGCTGGCCGGAGCTTCGGCCGGCGCCTCGCCCTCGGCCGGCGGGGCAGCGGCCGCGGCCGGATCGGCCGGGGTCTCGGCGGCGGGCTCGTCGGGCGGGTTCTCGGCGACGGGGTCGACCGGGGCGGGCTCGGACGGCTCGGCCGCGACGGGCTCGGGGTTGGCGGTGTCGGTCTGCTGCTTGTTGCAGCCGCTCATCAGCGAGGATCCCGAGACGGCCATGATCAGCGTCGTGATCGCAGCGACGATGTTGTGCTTCGAAATGCGCATGTTGTCCTTTCGGGGAGGTTGCAATGAGGTAACCCTTCCTCTGACTCGAGGTAAAGCAAAATCATCGCATATTCGACGATTGGGGGCCGAGGGCGACAATGAGAGCGCCGAAGGGCAGGAATCGCATGTGCGCTGATTTCGCAAAACCCTGATAGTTGGGCTGCGCGTCGTCCGCCGTGAATCGCATTTCGTGGAAATCGAGGTACGGGGGTCGCCGTGAGCTCGTGTGATGGCTGATGGAGGAGGGGCGGTCCGGGGTGGCCCCCATGGGGCAATCGCGGTTTGCGGGGCGATGCACGGGCGGTCGAATGCACGTGGGCGAGTTGGCGGACTCATCAATACGTAGGCTCGTCCGGTAGAGCTCGGCGGGAACAGGGCCTCGAGGCCGATTCGATGCGGGGGGCATGGCGTGCTTGCTTCGCTAACTGCCGAATGCGCCGTGCCAGCGGTCGGGGATGCGGTCCTCCGCCCAGTCCTCGCGGATGGACCCTCCTTCGTCGGGCCCATCTCTCTGCGGATGGTCGGAGGACCGCATCCCCGACCGCTGGCACGGCCCACTCGTGGGTGGCCCGAAGCGCCGGTCGCGGGCTTCGATACGGGCTGTCTCTTCGCGCAGGTGCGTTCCGCCCGAGGGACGGCCGGGGCCGGCCATCCCTCGGACGGACCTCTGGGGGTCCTATCCGGCGCTCGATCGTGCGGCGACGATGTGCTGGGCGACGACCTGGTGGTGAACCCCGTGGTGGCTGGGGAGGCGGCGATGGGCTGGGCGATGGGCACCGCGCTCGCTGTTGAGGACGGTGCGGCTCCCGTGCTCGCTGGTGACGCGGCGATGTGCGGGGCGACGCGCTTCCTGCTCGCTGGGGAGGCGATGATGGGCGGGTCGACGAGCACCCTGCTCGCTGGTGACGCGACGATGTGCGGCGCGATGACTGCCCGTCGACTCCGGTGCGAGCTGGGGACGCGACGATAGGGGCGCGACGCGCATGCGGCACGTCCGGCGTCGCGGGTGAGGCGACGAGGTGGTGGGTGACGACCACCGGCAATTCCGGCGTGGGATTCTAGCCGCGCAGGACGCGGGCGAGCACGCCGAGGCCCATGTTGGCGGCGTTGCAGACGATCATGACGACGCCGATCCACCAGAACCGCCGGCGCACGGCGGGCAGCTCGTCCTCGCGGGCGAACACGCGGCGCGGCCACAGCGTGAAGCTGACGTGGAGGAACAGGGCCAGCGAGATCAGCAGCAGCGCGACCTTGACGGCGACGAGCCACGACCACGGGGCGGGGGTGGCCCGGTGGGCGAGGGCGAGGGCGACGCCGCTGGCGACGATGGCGGCGATGCCGGCGAGGACCTTGTAGCGGGCGCCGTGGACGACGCTGAAGATGAAGTCCTCGAACTCGGCGGCGCGGGTGAAGAACCGCTCGGCGCGCGGGTGAAGGATGAACACGCTGAAGACCATCGCGCCGATCCACACGCCGCCGCCGAGGACGTGGACGGCGATCGGCACCGCGCCCGCAATCGCCGTGCTCATGGCGCGGCGAGCCTATCACGCGGGGGCCGGCGCCGGGGCACCGGGGGCTGCTCAGCGCGCCGTTCGATCGGGGCAGGGGGACGCGGGCGACGCGGCTGCGCGCGCAGACGTCCAGCGTGCAGCGGCCCGCGCGTCGCCATGCGCGATGAACGGGGGTACCATCCGCGGCCGGAGCACCCGGATGAACCTCTTCGACATCTCCATCCCGCACATGAGCCGCAGCGCGGGGCAGGTCCTCGTGTGGCTCGACAGGGCCCAGGCGCACGCCGACGCGCGCAAGTTCGACGTAAGCGTGCTGCTCACGGCCCGCCTGGCGCCCGACCAGTGGCACTTCACGCGGCAGGTCCAGCAGATCGTGGCGACGCCGCTGCGGCTGGCCAGCCTGCTGCGCGGGCAGGCGCCGCCGGACATCGCCGAGATCGAGCCGAGTGTCGCGGCGATCCGTGCGGCGGTGCAGTCGACGCGCGAGCGGCTGGCCCCGCTGCGCTCGTCCGAGTTCGCCGACGCGGCGGAGCGGGTGATCCCGCTGCCGTTCATGCCGGGCAAGGGCCTGGCGGCGCCCGACTTCGTGCAGCAGTTCGCGCTGCCGAACTTCTACTTCCACGCGGTCACGGCGTACTCGATCCTGCGCCACCACGGGGTCGAGGTCGGCAAGCCCGACTTCATCGCGCCGCTGTCGTTCCGCGATCTCTGAGATCGCGCGCGCGCTGCGGGCTGTGACGCGGCGCAACGTCCGCCGCGGACGCTGCAGGGCCGGCGTGGGCGCGTGATAGAGTCCGCGCGCGCATGACCTTCGATCCCGACGCGTTCGACTACGTCATCCTCGGCGGCGGCTCGGCCGGCTGCGTGCTGGCCGGGCGGCTGACCGAAGATCCTTCGGTGCGGGTGCTGCTGCTCGAGACCGGCGACCGGGCCGAGCGACACCCCGAGACGCTGCGGGCCGACGGCTACAAGGACGCGTTCGTCAACGACGCGCTGCTGCACCACCGCTTCAGCGTGAAGCAGCCGGGCTGCGGCGGCCGCCCGCTGTGGCTCGGCTCGGGCCGCGGGATGGGCGGCAGCGGCTCGATCAACGCCATGGTGTACCTGCGCGGGTCCGAGGCCGACTTCCGCGCGTGGGACGTGCCGGGCTGGGGCTGGTCCGACGTCGTGCCGGTCTACGAGCAGCTCGAGCGCGTGCTCGACGTGCGCCCGCGCGAGCCGACGGCGTTCACCGAGGGGTGCATCGCCAGCGCCGAGGAGGCGGGCTTCCACCGCGAGCGCGACCTCGACAACGGGGCGCTGCTCGGGGCGCTCGGCTACGAGGCGATGAACTACCGCGGCGAGCAGCGGCGCAGCGCCTACGTGGCGTTCGTGCAGCCGCACCTCGAGCGCATCAACCTGGTCGTACGGACAGGTGCGCACGCGCACCGGCTGGTGCTCGACGACCGCCGCCGCGTGGTCGCGGTCGAGTACGAGGAGGGCGGGCAGCGGCGCACGGCCCGGGTCCGGCGCGAGGCGGTGCTGTGCGCCGGGGCGCTCGAGTCGCCGAAGCTGCTGATGCTGTCCGGGGTCGGCCCGCGCGACGTGCTGCGCCAGCACGGGGTCGAGCCGCTGTTCGACCTGCCGGGCGTCGGCGAGAACCTGCACGACCACCCGAACGTCCAGCTGTTCTACTTCGGCAAGCGCGCGGTCGACTGCAACTACCCGCAGCTGTACGGGTTCCACCGCGCGCTGCCCGACAGCGACCTTCCGCCCGACCAGGCCGACACCTGCTATGTGTTCTACCCGGCGCGCTCGTCGTTCCGCGAGGCGACGATGCGCATGGTCCCGGCGCTGACGGTGCCGCCGGCGCTGTACCAGCGGACCTCGCTGCCGCGCGTGGTCAAGGCCGGGGTGGGCATGGCCTTTCGGCCAGGTTTCGTCCGCCGCGCGGTCGAGCGGGTCTACGGGGTGGTGGTCATCCTCGGCAAGCCGAAGAGCCGCGGCACGGTGCGCCTGGCGGCCGCCGACCCGCGCGCGCACGCGGCCATCGACCCGGCCTACTTCGCCGACCCCGAGGACATGCGGGTGATGATCGCCGGCGTCCGCCTGGCCCGCCAGATCGCCGCCGGCCAGGGGCTGCGGCCGTGGGGCGGCCCGGAGGTGCTGCCCGGCTCGTTCGTCCGCTCGGACGCGGCGATCGCGGCGTTCGTGCGCCGCATGGCGATGACGACCTACCACTTCGCCGGGACATGTCGCATGGGACAGGTCCCAGGGAGCGTGGTCGACCCGCAGCTGCGCGTGCGCGGGATCGACAACCTGCGGGTCGCCGACGCGTCGGTCATCCCCGAGGTGCCGGTGTCGGCGCTCAACGCCCCGAGCATGATGATCGGCTGGCGCGCGGCCGACCTGCTGCGCGCCGCGGCGGCCGGCTGACCGGATGGCGCGATGCCGTCATCGACTCGCCGTAATTGACGCGAGAAAGCGTCTGTTCGGGGGCCGGTCCCTGGCCGTCGAGCAGGCGCTCACGGCCCCTCGCCATAGGGCATTCCACGCCGAGCCGACGACGGCGGTTGGTCACTCACGGCTTAGAAATCGTGTGAGCCGAGCGCTGCTTTGTCCTGTCCGGTGACGGGTTCGACGACTTGCTTGGGCAGGCGATAGCGGCTGCCCAAGCCAGCGCGAGCGAGCCTGAGTCGTATCGCGTAGGCCCTCGTTCCGGGTCGCTTGCCGAGTGAAACGAAGCCGTCCAGGTCATCATCAGTTGCTCTCGGGTCGGTGAAGTTGCGCTGCGCCTTCTTGCTGGGCGTACCGTCAAGCCGGTGCTTCGGATGCTCCGCGAGCACCATGGCCGATTTGGGCGATCAGGATGGGCAGCATTTCCGTACATAGTCGCCTACTTGGGTGTTCCCTGTGACTCCTCGTCGCCCCCACTCGGCTTCTTGGTACCCTTCTTGGCCGTTCCCTTCTTCTCCTTCGGCGCGCGGGCGCTCGGCTCCCGCGGAGCTACTCTGTCGTCAGTCTCCGGAAGGACTGCGGAGGGCTCAGCATCTCCGGTCGAAGCCTCGCTGCCGACCACCGCGGCGGATTCCGCGACTTCTGGGGCTTCAGGGGCGACGCTCTCCGATCTAGCGTCTCTTCGCTTTCGCTCGGTTTTCGCGTGTGGCGCCTCCTCGACATCGGGCTGTCCGTTCATGTCGTATGCCTTGTCGACCGAGCTGCTAGCGCCACCGCGAGGACTCGAGGCGAACACCCGCTCGAGCTCCGAGACGCGGTTCGAGAGGCGAAATGCGTAGATCGAGAGGCTCAGGACCGAGACGAGGGTGAACACCGCGAGTAACCATGTTCCGGACACCAGTGGCGACCAAGCGCGGGGGTCGACGGCCTCTTTACTCCCTGCAGAGACGGCATTTGAAACCGCTCTCTCGCTGACCCTGAAGTCCACGTTGTCCAATTCCGCATAGGGTACGAGGCCTAGCCCATCTCGGCCGCGGGCTTCGTCTCCACGTCTACCTGTCGCCGCGAACACGTTCTCCTCTCCTCCCGGAACACGGGTTGAGGAATCTGTCTCTTCCCGACGAGTGGGTGTTTCCGTGTTCGAGGCTGCTGCCGACTGCTCGTCAATCGTGCTCATTCGTCTGCTGCCCTTAGTCCAGGAGACATTTCCCGGCATAAAAGATACCGAACAGTTCTCCGCCATTGCGTATGCTAGGAGACCATTCGTGTCGATTGACCCCGTTAATTCGGTCGATCTCCCTCAGATCGACTTGGCGACAGGAGACGCTGACAGAATTCCCCACCGCGCGGCCCGATGATGAGCCTGGGCTCTTGCCCCGCACCTTGCTTTCGAGCGCTAAGCACGCGTCCTGATTCAGCCTACACACGGTGAGCGGCTCGATTGTGTTACCGACACGCCTGCTGTAGCAAAGACAATTGCACTTGCCCAAGCACATCTCACCGAGATCTCGAGCGGCCTCGACCTCCGATAGCTTGCGCCTCAATTCGTAGCGATTGTCTTCACTCCCATTGCCGCTACTGTCGCTACCCTCCTGCGCCCCCCCGGCCAGCGCGATGCCCAGGTTTTCTCCCGGCTCGGAGATTCGGGGCAGAAGCAGGGCGACCAGTGAGAGCGCCGTGGCGATTACGACAATCGCTGTGTACATCGTCAGCGATCGGACCTGTCGCTCTTGCTCGAGTCCTTGGTGCGCCTGAGGTCTATCCATGCGCCATCTCCTGCACGAACTCTCGTGCATCTGTGGAGCCCCTCCAATGCAGCAACTGAAACCGCCGAAGGATCTCCGAGAACGCAACGGCGACGTTCTCGCCCGTCCTTGCGCTGACGAGGTACGCTCCGAAAAGTCCCTCAACCTCGTTTGCTCGTGCCGCCTCCCTCAGTAGATTTAGGAGCGGTGCATAAAGGTTGCTCACGTAGTGCTCCATATTTGAAGAGGAGACCCCCTCAAGGCACCCTCGTTCGACAAGAATCCGGAGCAGGTCGATCTTGTTGACGACCAGGATAATTGAGCAGACCTGTCGTCGATTGAAAGTCGTCTCGAGTATGATCTCGATCGTAAACTCGCTGATATATTTGCACTGCTCATCCACGCGCTCTTGGATCTGCGCCCCTGTGTCGTGCGAGTACTGTTCGAGCAGCACTGCGTCGCATACTGGGTTTCCGACCGCATCGCGACGCTCCCTGAACAAATCCACCACGAATATTATCGCGTTGATCCGCCGATCGCCGGGTGGGCCGAAGAAACTAATCGGAGGGTCAATAACGAGCTGCGAGAGCTTTTGCCCTTGATAATCCGCGAGGACGATGTCGAAGCGGGCTCCGCCGAGATCGGTCACGCGTGGAGCGCGATAGACGTTGAATGTTTTTGTGGACTGCTCGGCGCGAGTCGTTCCCGTCAAGACTTGACGGATGAGGCTAGTCTTGCCCGAGCGGCCGAGACCGATCAAGAGAACGCGGCACTCGGGCGTCTCACGTCCCTGGCCTGTCTCGGCGACAGCGTCAAGCCAAGGCTTCGGTGGGGAGAAGAGGACCCGTCCGGTCAGCGCGCCGAGCAGTACCACCACGAGCGAGAGGGCCTGGATCGCTGGTACGAATGCCTCGGGGGGGTGAGCGAACATCAAGGCGAGAATGGTGACGAAGAACGTCCCTGCCTGGAGGGCCAGCAGCGCGATGAGGCGTCGGCGTCGCGTCGTTGAGGTCGCCGTCATCTACGCACCCAATCTCTCCAGGTGCCTTCTGAAACTGGAGGCCAGTTGTTCTTGAATCAAGTCCGCCCGCCCATTGCCCGGGAGGCCGGGAAATTCGATCGGCTCGGCGAAGCTTGGGCTTCCGGGTTGCTGACGGAGTTGGATTCCAATGTGGAGCGTGAAGGGCTTGACAAGCCTCCGGACACAACAGAGATAGTGTATGAGATCGGTCAACGCCGTGCGCGGGGTCGGCGGTGCGTCCGGCGCGTCGATGCCGTCTAGTCCCTTACTCATCAGGAGCGCCTGTTCATGTACGGATTCGAACCTAAGAAAGATGCTCTCAATATCGGGAGCGTGCGAGGCTTGCACTCCTGTCGGACTTGGCACGGTGCGCGGCATCGGCTGGGTCAGCGGCGGTGTGTAGCGGTTCGCGTCGACGCTGCCCTCTCTCCGCGTGCTGAGCAAGTGCGCACGTTCCGGGGGACGCCCTAGTCGTTGTACGACCAGCGCAACACCAGCGAAGATGCCCATAAAGATGCAGATGCTCACAAGTGCATCCATGGCTAGATAATCTCCCAGACACGACTCGACGACCGAAATGTGAGCGGTTGCCGGAGATGTAGATGGAAGAGGTGTGGTAGGCTGTCGTCCGGGCGTGCGCTCGTCACCGCAGTCCAGGGAATCTGGGCAGTGGTCGCTGGTGGGGTATGACCGCGAAGCTCATGCTGAGGCACTCCATCTGACCCCATCGTAATCCGACCGTAAGGCACTGAAGGCATCTCCACGGTGAGCGTGGCATAGTCATGGTCCCTCAATCGGGCGAAGGAATGGGTGACTGCAAGGGCCTGATGGCCATCAATGGTGAGGGGTTCTATCAATATGCTCTTGCGATCTTGGGCCAAGGCGAGGGTCCTTGTGTAGGCTGCCGCCGCGTCCGGACCGCGGGTCCAGCCTCGGGGGCGGAAGCGGCTCTCGTTAGCGATTTGGATCTCACGGGTGAGCGCGAGGCTGACCAGGCCGCTGAGTTCCTTGTCTTCGCTCCATTCTTTGTAATAGTGAGATTCTCGAATTCGTGATATGAAACGGTTGAGCAGTTTCTTCTGCTTAGCGTTCGCCTCGACCATGTCGCCGGGCGTTGCGCTCCTCCGCTGAACGAAGGCGAGCACGGGAAGGTTGAGTGATTTTGCAAAATCGTACTCCTTCTCGGTCCAGGACAGTCCGGTTTCTTGATCTATGGATCCGTAGAGTCCCGCGATTAGGAGAATATAGAAGTCCGAGTCCTGGATCGTCCGTTTGATAATACCCCATCCCCGATCATCTGTGGCTGGAAAAGCTTCCATTCCCGCGGGGATATGATCGAGCCCGAGAACAGTCCACGAAACTTCCCGACGAGCCTCATGAAGGTCTCTGTAAGTCGACGAGATGAAGATCTGGTATTTGACGCGCTGATCCATTGCCTCCCCCGGGCCGGGTATCCCCGTGCGGAGGTGAGGCTATCGTTGCGCCTTGGAGTTGTCCAGACTCGGAGGCGCAACGAAGAGAACGTCGTTACTCAGCGAAACTGAGCGATGTTCTTGCTGCCGTGCAAGGCGAGCGCTCCATGGGGGACTTGGCCTCCGGGTGGATGACGCATCGGCCATGGGATCGTGCGCTCGATGGCCGACCACGTGATGCCCACTTGCCCGTCTCTCGATAGACGTGTAGAGGATGTAGCGAAGCATCGTGAGGCGAGTGCAGAGTGCAGAACCCTGCGAGAGAGCTTGGAGCGCCGATCGGGGGCTTCTCTGCGGCGTCCTTGGCGTAGCGACGTTGGTCACCTTCAGCCTGGCGACGGCCTGTAGAGGCGCGCCCACGCGAGCAAGGGACGTGGCTCCGCCGGCGTCCTTTTCAGCCGCAGCTGCTGGCCAGGCCGACGTGCCGACCGATCCGGTGATCGAGGCGAGCGAGCGGATCGTGGCAACTGCGAGCGGAGGGCCCCGCGCGCACGTCGATGTGTCGGCACGGACCCCCATCGGCTCGTCCGATCTGGGGGTGCACCGCAGTATAGTCAGTCCCGACGTCCAGGCCGGGCTCCGCGAGTTCGTCGGTGAGCTCCCCGGCGAGGGCAACGTTTGGGCCGGCCAGCTCGCCGGCAACGGCGGACGCGACGTCCTGATCTACATCCCGCCTGGTGCCGACGACGACGCCGCGTTCCGCCTCGTCTTTCACTTCCACGGCACCAACAGCCAGCACATCGAGCGCCGCGCTCCGGGGGCTGCCAAGGAAGCCTGGGTCGGTTGGGATCGCCTCACCCAGACTCTCGATGGCGCCCAGGCGCTCCAGCTCGCGGTCGCCGACAACGTTGCCCTCGTCTATCCCTTCAGCGCCGGCAAACGGATGGAGCCCGAGTGGCAGGGGTGGAGCAACAAGGTCTACGACAGAATGTGGATGCACCCGGCGCCACCGACCTTCACCGACGACTTCGCCGTCCTCCATAGCGAGGTCGTCCAGATCCTCACGGAGCGCCTCGGCGTCCACCCAACCAAGCTCCCGGCGCGGGTCCTCGCCGAGGGCCACAGCGCCGGCGGGATCGCCCTCCGGAACATCGCCCGTTCGGGCACCGAGTTGGTGAGCGACTATCTCTTCCTCGACGCTGGTTTCTATGCTTGGGCCGACGGCTGCCACGCCGAGATTCGAGCCCACGGCGTCGACGCCAGGGTGATTCTGGTGATCCGCGACGGCGGGATCGCGGATCCGATGCGAGGGCCCGACCCTTGGTGCGTCGAAATGCCTGTGCTCGCCGTGACCTGGCCTGAAGTGCAGGCGAAGTGTGCCGCCGATCCGAAGCTTCGACCCCGCGGCGACGGGATCACCTGCGCCCGGTGGCGCGCACTCGCCGAGGACTGGCCCCGCGTAGCGACCTGGTGCGAAGCGATGAAGGAAGACATGCGCGGGGTCGCCGACGTGATTGTCCACCGAACCAAGGTCTCCCACGGCAAGCAGCCCCGCGCCTTCTTCGGTGGCCTCCAAATCCCGGCGCTGATCGGCACCTCCGCTGCGTCCGCATCGCTCGGCCGCAGAGGAACGCGTCGAGCGGGCCCTTGAGCGGGCGACGCGGCGCGGGCTCGGGGGCGCGGCAGGTGGTGGCTGAGAGCGGAATGATTGAGGTCGAGCTCGGCGGTGGCCGAGGAGCTCGAGCGCGTGATGACCGAGTGCCATGGGCTCACCGAGGAGCTCGCCGACCAGATCGATGCCCTGCGTCGGCGCGATCGCAACCTGTCCCGTAGAATATCCGTTGCGGAGCCGCGCGAGCTCATCGGCCGGATCGACGCTTTCTCAATCGCCGACGCGGGGTCCGAGCGAGAGCTCGAGGCGCGGGCGACCGGCGGTGATGTCGGTCTGGAGACGAAGGCTGCGCCCCGCCAGCAAGGGCTGCAAGAATTCCAGGCCCGACAGCCCCAGGGCGCCCGCCAGCTGCCCGAGGTCGTCGCTGGCGAGGTGTAGCGTCGGCCCGGAGACGGGCTCGTGCGCGACGTCGGCGAGCAGCCAGCGCACGGGTGCGCCGTCGGGGGCGACGACGAGCCAGCCTGTTTGCGCGTCGGGGTCGTTGGCGAGGGACGCGGTGACACCCGCGATCGATCCGGCGGAGACCGCGTGCGGCAGCCCGGCGATCGGCGAATCGGCGAGGGCGAGGCCGTTGAGCGGCGCGAGCGCGCGGGCGAGCGCGAGCTCGTCGGCCCCGAGGCGCGCGTAGGCGAGGCTCGGGTCGCCTGCGCGAGACAGGCGGAACCCTGCGCTGTCGATGCGCTCCGCCAGGCCCAGGAAGTCGTGGATCGCCACAGCGTCGGGCCCCGCGTCGGGCCGCTCGTGCCAGCGAGACAGGGACGCGATCAGGTTGGGCCAGGTCTCGAGGACGAACACGAGCGCGGCCAGTGGATAGCCGGCGTCGACGGTGAGGCGGTCGAGGGCGCCCTGGTCGGTGTATTCGCCGACCGCGAGCGGACCGAAGCCGGCGAGCGCGGGCAGCCGGGCCAGGCGGCCGCAGGCGAGCGCCTCGTGGCACAGGGCGGCCACGGGCGGCGCCGACAGACCTGCGACGGGCGGGCGGGCGAACAGCCCCTCGACCGTGCGCGCGGCCTCGTCGTCGACTGGCTCCCAGGACAGGTCGATACGGGCATCCGGTTCGAGCGCGACCGTCACGCGCAGGCCGGAGAACAGCCGGCGGGTGTCGCGGAGCCGGAGCGCCGCGTCGCGCATGCCGAGCGAGTGCTGGATCTGGCGCAGGCGCGCGGCGGGGTGAGTCTCGCGCAGGCGGTTCACCAGGAATGCGTGCATGCCGAAGTCGACGAGCGCCGGCACGGCCGGCCCGTGGAGGTACAGCGCGAGGTCGCCTGCACCCGCGCTGTCGCCGGGGAGCTCGGCGGGCGTGGTCGCAAGGGCGGAGGTGATCGCGGCGACGCGCGTCGGGTCGGTGGGTGCGCCGAGTTCGGGGTACGCCGAGATGAACAGGTCGGCGACGACGCCGTCGCCCTGGCGGCGCAGCAGACCGATGCCGGCGTTCGCGGCGGAGCAGACGTCCTGCGGCGGTAACAGGGCGCACAGGCCGGTGGCGTCGTGCGGGGCGCGGAACGTGTGGAGCAGCTTCTCGGGCTCCCGCGCGGGGAAGTGGACGCGGACGTGGACGTACAGCGAACCTGCCTCTCGGACCAGGTCGTCGGGCAGCGGCGGCGGCGGGGGGCCACCGAATGGGGTGGCGACGAAATCGAGATCGCCGGCGGGGTCGGGCACGGCGAGTTTCTGGACGCCGGTGCGGACGGCGGCGAGGGGGCCGATCGGCCGCATGAGGGTGGCCGTGATCGTGCCATCCGGATCGAGGCCGAGCGCGGTGACCGGATCCGCCTCGCGCAGGTCGACGCCGACGGCCGCGCTCAGCTCGCCGATGAACCCGCCCGCCGCCATGCGCAGCGCCGGTGAACGCCACAGCGCCGGCAGTGCGCGCGCGCGCAGGTCGAGGTAGAGCAGGCCGCCGTCGATGTGGCCCGGCGCCACGATGGCCGCCGGTGCCGGTCGATCCGCCGGCGTCGGCGTCGGCTCGGGCGTCGGTGGACTGACAGGCGTGCACGCGAGCACGAGGGCGAGCGCGGCGAGACGACCAGGGCGAGCGAGCATCCTGGCGAGGATGCCAAAAAATGAATCACTCGTGGGGGCGCTCGTGCAGGCCGCGCTCGCGGGCCGTCTCGCGTCGCGATGCGGCTCTGGCCTTGACGCCCGGCGGGCGGTCTGGTCGCTGCGACGAATGAGTGCGTCGCGGTGCTGCGAGACGCGCTCACTTCGTATCGGTACAGCCGCAACCGATGGCGGTGGCGTTGGGAGCTCGCTGCTGGATCTCGTCACTTGTAACGGTGGTGTGCGTACAATCGGGCCGCGCTCGCGGGCCGCGGACGGTCGGCCGAGAGGCGACAGACCGACGACCGGCCGGCGAATTGTGAGGACGGGGCGCCCGGGGCGTAGCGGCCCGAGTTCACGACCGATCCGCGCAGGAGGTCAGCTCTTGCCGCGCGCTGCCACGGCCTGGCCGACGAGGGCGAGCGCGCCGATCGCCAGCCACGCGATCGCGGTGACGCGCAGCGCCGTGGCCCACTCGGTCCACAGCACGCCGAGGTAGCGCTCGGGGCGGTCCCAGTAGACGAACGCGAGCTCGTCGAGGTTTGCGCCTGGCGGCACGAGCTCGCGGTAGCACGGCTTGTCGTCGGCGGGCACGCGCACGAGCGTGTCGGTGGCCGCGGCCCAGGCGTCGCGGCAGCCGCGGTCGTCGAACGAGAGGTCGTGGCAGGCGGCGTAGACGTGGACCGGATCGTCGGGCCGCCACGACGACGGCACGATCGGCGCGATCGCGGGCTGATGGGAGGAGAACGACTTGCCGCTGCCGTGCTGGTGATACGCCTTGGCCAGGCGCGAGGCGTCGACGCGGGCGTCGCCGACCGCGAGGCGCACGAGCTCGGGGTGCCGCGCGGCCTCGGGCAACGACAGCGCGCCCTGCTCGCCGCGGGCGACGCCGCCGTATTCGCCGAGCGGCACGCCGCCGAGGAACGCGAGCGTCGCCGCGACGACGAGGCCGACGCAGCCCCACACGCCGGTGAGGACCCGCGGGACGCCGAGCACGAGCGTGGTGAACCCGCCGGCGAGGAGCGAGCCGGACAGGTACGTCACCAGCGTCCCGAGGCCGAGCAGGGCGGCCGCGGCCGCGGTGGCCACCCCGAACTCGCGCGCCCGCTCGAGCAGCCTCCGCATGATGCCGCCGAGGGTGCAGGCGGACGCGACGGTCGACAAGGCGGCCGCGGGGCCGGCGATCGAGGCCTTGTGGCGAATGGGCGGACTCGCGGCGGGCCCGCAGGCGGCGACGAACTCGGCCGCGACGGTGGCAGACTCGACCGCCTCGATCGACGATTCTCGCCGGTCCTGGTGCGATGATTCGCAATACGCGGGCAATCGTTGCAGGGGCAAGGGATCGCGCTACGCTCGGCCTGTCCTGCGGAGGAGAAAACCATGGAGTTCATCTGGACGCTGATCGTCGGCCTGATCGCCGGCGCACTCGCCAAAATGGTCATGCCGGGCAAGGATTCGGGCGGTATCATCGCCACCATGCTCCTCGGCGTCGCCGGTTCGTTCGTCGCCGCGTTCCTCGGCCGCGCGCTGGGCTGGTACTCGCACGTCAACGAGGGGCCGGGCATCATCGCCTCGATCGTCGGCGCGTTGATCCTGCTCGGCATCTACCGCCTGGCCGTCGGCCGCAGCATGCGCGCCTAGCGGCCCCGACTTCGCCGCCGGCGGGCGGACGCGCGGCCCTCACCGCGTGAGTAGTTCATCGAGGGCCAGCATCCACTCGCCGGCGGGCGTCACCACCCACGCGCCGGCGGTCAGCCGCGCGCGCACGGCTGCCGCGGCCTCGACCGGCAGGGCGTCGACGATCGCCATCGGGGCGAGCTGAACGAACGGGACATCGTCGGCCAGCCGACGACAGCCCTCTGGCCAGGCGGCCAGAGCGACCCGTCGACCCTGTCGGTCGAGGACGGGCTGCAGCGCCGGGACATCGGCCGCGAGCAGCGCGTCGAGGGCGACGTCGTCCCAGCCCGGGGCGGCCTCGACCACCACGCCGTGCGCGGGCAGGCCTGAATCATCGGACATGACCGCCGGGTCCTGTCGTAAGGGCTCTGTGCTCATGGACAGGTCTCGAAGGTCAGCCACGCGCCGGCGCATGCGCGCCAGCAGGGCGGCCGCGTCGGGGCGGCTGGCGGGGTCGTCGGCGAGGGCGTCCTCGACCAGCGCGCGGGCCTCGGGCGCGGCGCCGCCGAGGTTGCCGGCGACGAGGGCGACCAGCAGGGCGGCGACGGAGTAGATGTCGCTCGCGGCGGTGGGCGCGGCGCCGGCCCGGACCTCGGGGGCGGTGATCGTCAGCAGCTCCTCGAGCGCGCCGGTGCGGGTGGCGATGAGGCCGGCGATCGCGTCGGCGCCGAACGGTCCGAGCAGGGGCCGGCCGGCGGCGTCGCACACCAATTGGGCCGGCAGCAGCGAGCCGTGGACGAGGCCGCGCAGGTGGGCGGCGGCCAGGCCCTCGAGCAGGAACGCGACCAGGGCGCGGGCGCGGGCCAGCGGCATGCCCGGCGGACGGATCAGCGCCCGCAGGTTGCTGCCGGCCTCGCGCGGCAAGATCAGGATGCCGGCGCGGGCGTCGAACTGGACGACGCCGCGGATCGCCGGGTGCTCGAGCGCGGCGGCGGCGAGGGCACGGCGGTGGAACGCCTCGAGCGCGTCCTGGACCGCGGGGTCGGCCGCGCCGCCCTCCTGCAGCTCGGCGAGCAGGAGGTGGATCTCGACCTCGGCCAGGGTGACGCGATCGATGCCCTCGTAGGCGGCGCCGGAGAAGCTGGCCGGCAGCGAGGCGCGGACCTGGAAGCGCGCCGGCACCGGGGCGGTCGGAGGAGCCTCGCCGCGGCCGTTGGCGGGGCCGTGCGCTTGCAGGACGATCTGGGCCGCGAGGTCGTGGCCCAATGCCCCGAGCCCGCGTGCGAGCAGACGGCCGAGCGCGGCGCGATCGATCCCGCCGGCGCGGATGGCCGCCTGGGCCCGCCGCACCGCCGCCTCGGCGTCGCCGAGCTCCCACGACAGCTCGGCGGCGAGCTGCAGCGTCGGGCCGTGGCGCTCGGGCAGCGGCTCCAACACCGCCAGGGCCTCGCGCACGCGGTCGGCCTCGGCGAGCACGCGCGCGGCCCCGAGACGATCGCCGGCGCGCACGAGGGCGCGCGCGCGGGCCTCGGGGTCGTGGTCGCCGAGGGCCAGGACGCGGGCGGCGTCGGCGTGGCGACCCTTGCGCTGCAGCAGCGCGGCGGCCTGCTGGCGCGTGTCGGCGTCGGCGGCGGTGAACACGGCGATGATGCGATCGAGGACGTCGGACCGGCCGAGCTCGATCGCCGCGCGCAGGGCGTCGAGCGGGCGGCCGGCGCGGGCGTAGTGCTCGCAGGCGCCGGCGAACTCCCAGATCTGCTCGAGCACCCAGCCGGCCACGGCGTGGCGGCCCGACTGCGCCAGCAGCTGCGCCAGGGCCTCGTGCTTGCCCTGGGCGAGCATGCGCTGCTCGTCGGCGGTCAGCGGCTCGGGCGGGGCCGGGACGGCCGCCAAATCAGTGCTCCTCCGCGGCGAGGTCGCGCACGAGGTCGGTGTAGAACACGAGGTGGTCGAAGTCGAGGTCGGTGACGCCGAGCAGCTGGCCGACCTCGTCGATGTGGTCGGCGATCATCTCGCCGCGGTACTCGCCCCACCTGGCGCTGTCGACGGTGACCAGGCCGTCGTTGTCGCCGCGCGCCAGCTGCAGCAGCGCGTAGCCCCAGCCGATCAGCGGGTCGACCAGGTCGTGACAATCGTTGCCGGGGATGAGGAAGGCGGCGGCGTCGCAGGTGCGGCCGGTGTAGCTGATGTACTTGACGCGCGGGTCGTCGGGGTTGGTGGGGTTGAACTCGTCCTGCATGTAGTGCTCGCTGAGCGAGTAGAACGAGGCCTCGGCGTCGGACTTCTGCTGGGCCGAGACGGCGCCGACGAAGTTGAGGAGGAAGCCGAGCGCGGCCTCGACCGAGCCGGGCGCGAGGCCGAGGGCCAGATCGGTGATGTAGGTGCCGCGGTGCGGGCTGGCGATGGTGACGAGCGCCGAGACGCGGTCGCCGTAGCCGTGGGTGGCGACGACGGCGCGCGAGTCGATGCCGCCCTGGCTGTGGCCGAGGAGGTCGACCTTGCGCGCGCGCTGGGCGACCAGGAACTCGTCGACCTGCTCGGCCAGCTGACCCGAGCGCACGGTGCTGCTGTTGTACGGATCGAGGACGGCGACCTCGACGGGGTAGCCGAGCCCGGTGAGCTCGTCGAACACGTTGTAGAAGTAGGTGATCGGCCCGATCGCCTGGAAGCCGGTCCAGCCGTGGACGAGCACGATCGGGAAGCGGGTGGTCTCGCGCCCGCAGCCGATCGAGCACACGAATTCGAGGTTGTAGTCGCTGGCCTGGTCGGGGCTGTCCGAGCGGACATGGATCGCGAATTCGCCGGAGCGGGGGACGGCGAAGATCGCCTCGGCCGGCTGCTCGCCGCTGACCAGCGGGGGCGCCAGCCCGGTCTGCCACACCAGCGCGGCCGGCTCGTCGGGGTAGGCGACGGTGGCCCGCAGCGGGCCGGCGCCGTCGGTGCGGGTGAGGCGGATCTGCCACGAGCTCTCGTCGGGGAAGGCGACGTACCAGCGGTGCTCGCTGCAGGCCGGCAGCGCCTCGCCGAGCACGTCCTCGCCGACGCCGAGGTAGTCGCGCTCGATCAGGGCGAGGTCGGCCGCGTCGCAGGCGGGCGCGCCGGTGGCCTCGCCGGTGGTCTCGCCCTGGCCCATGGTGCCGGTGCCGCCGTCGTCGTCCTCGCCGGTGGTGGTCGGGACGACCGGGGCGTCGCCCGTGGGATCGGCCCCGGCGGTGCCGGTGCTACCTGTCCCTTCGGTCATGCCGGCGTCGTCGCCGGCGCCCTGCGAGTCGCCGCAGGCGAGGGTCACGAGCGAGACCGCGAGCGCGGCGGTGAGCGCGGGCGAGCGAGCGGGCAGCACGCCGCGACTTTACAGCGACGGCCGCGGCTCCGGGAGTGCGACGGGCCGCATTGTGCGCGAGGACCCGGCCGGGCGCCCGCCCATGCGGGGGTTGCTGCGGGGCTTTGCCGGGCGCGGCGCCTGGGCTATAGCCGCCGCATGGACGCGACGAGCCGCTCCAAGCTGTTCTCCAGCGCCGCGGAGGCGCTCCACGACGTGCGCGACGGGGCCCAGGTGGCCGTCGGCGGGTTCGGCCTGTGCGGCAACCCGGAGGCGTGCATCCAGGCGCTGGCGGCCTCGGGGGCGAAAGACCTCGTGATCGTGTCGAACAACTGCGGCAATCAGGGCCAGGGCCTGGCCGTGCTGCTGCAACGCCGCCTGGTGGCGCGGGTGATCTGCAGCTTCGTCGGCGGCAACCCGGATCTGGAGCAGCAGATGCTCGCGGGCCAGGTGCAGGTCGAGCTCAACCCGCAGGGGACGCTGGCCGAACGGCTGCGGGCCGGCGGCTCCGGGATCCCGGCGTTCTTCACGCCGACCGGGGCCGGCACGGTGGTGGCCGAGGGCAAGGAGGTCCGCGAGTTCGCCGGCCGTCCGTGCGTGCTCGAGACGGCGCTCGCGCCCGACTTCGCCATCGTCCGCGCGGCCGTCGGCGACCCGCTCGGCAACCTCCGCTTCTACCGCACGGCCCGCAACTTCAACCCGCTGGCGGCGATGGCGGCGCGGGTGACGATCGCCGAGGTCGACCGCCTCGTCGACGTCGGCGAGCTCGACCCGGACGATGTCCACCTGCCCGGAATCTTCGTTCAGCGGGTCATCCACGTGCCCCGGCACGCGAACGTGATCGAGTTCCGCACGACGCGCCCGCGCGCCGGCTGACCCGGCGCCCGCGGCGCTGGCCCCAGGACCGCGCCAGAGGCCTCCACGGCCGCGTAAACCGGCCCCGGCGGGGCAGCGACGCGCGTTCGCCGGTTTTTGTCAATTTCGCGGGATCGCGGCTAGCCTCACCGGGCCGGAAGGATAGGCGAGGGCACATGACGGAGGACATGATCGAGGACATCGAGGTCGAGTCGACCATCCCGCGGGCCCTGGTGATCCTGGCCGAAGGGGCAGAAGAGGCCGAGGCCGTGATCGTGGTCGACATCCTGCGCCGCGGCGGGATCGATGTGGTGTTCGCCGGCCTGAACGGCGACGGCCCGGTGCTGTGCAGCCGGAAGATGAAGCTGGTCCCCGACGTCGCGCTGTCGGCCGTGACGGGGCACTTCCAGGCCATCGTGCTGCCCGGCGGCGCCGAGGGGGCGCGCCGCCTGGCCAGCTCGGAGGCGGTCGGCGAGCGCCTGCGCCACGCGGTCACCGACGGCCTCGTCGTCGGGGCGCTCTGCGCCGCCCCGCTGGCCCTGCAGGCCCACCACGTGTTCGCCGGCAAGTCGATGACCTGCCACCCCAGCGTGGCCTCGCGGATCGCGATGTACGGCAATCTGGTCCAAAAGCCAGTCGTCGAGGACGGCCACCTGGTGACCAGCCAGGGCCTCGGGACGGCGATCCTGTTCGGGCTGACGCTGGTCCGCAGGATCATGGGCGACGTGCGCGCGGCCGACGTCGAGCGCGGGCTCACGCTGCCGCGCTGACGCGGTCGAAGCCTGGCGGCCGCGAGCGCGCGCTCGCGGCCTGCTTCACGCGCTCGCGCCGATCGTGCGGGCGAGCGCGGGCGACAGCGGGTAGGGCCGCTCGGGCGGCAGCAGGGCCTTCGCCCGCGGCTCGCGGCCGGCCTTGAGGTGCTCGTGGATCTTGCGCACGAGCGGGGTGAGGTCGGTGATGTCGACGGTCCAGGTGTCGACGTAGCGCTCGATGACGTGGCGCGACAGGCCGACCTGGATGCTGTTGTGATTGAGACCGGCGCCGCGGAGCGAGCGCTCGGGGTCCCATTGCACGTGCACGGCGGCGGCGTCGAAGCGGGCGCGCCAGTCGTCGTGGTCGCGATAGACCCGCGGGTCGTGGCTCGTGAGCACCGCGGCGGCCAGCGCCTCCTCCCAGCCGGCCCGCGAGATCCGGACGGCGAGGACGTGCTCCTGGCCCGACTTCTGGCCCCAATTGCTGCGCTCCATCAGCCACAGGAACGAGGGCTTGATCCACGTCATGCGCGTCCGCGAAAACGGCGGCACGAACCGGCGCGCGGCGATCGCCGGCCGGGCGATCGCGGGGCCGTACGCCTGGTAGACGACGATCGTGCGCGCGTCGAATTCGGCGCGGATCTGGTTCATGGGACCGGCGAGGGTCGCACGTCGGACGCGGCGGAGCCAGCGGGCCGCGCGCGTGTGCGCGGCCCGGTGATGTGGCCGATCAGGAGGCCGAGGGCAGGTCGGGGGCGAAGTGTGCGAGCGAGGCCTGCAGCGCCCCGGCGATCTCGTCGGCGGTGGCGGTGCCGGAGGCGGCGACAGCCTCGGCCCAGGCGTGGGCCGACCGGCGTGAGAACTCCTGCACCTCCGGCGAGCTGGCGGCCTTGACCGGATCCTCGGGGGCCTGGCCGCGGAGGAACAGATCGAGGCCGAGCAAGCCGCCGTCCCAGCCGGGGCCGACGAACAGCGAGCCGGCGCCGCTGCCTGCGGTGTCGGTGGGGACGTTGTGCTCGAGCTCGAGCCGGGTGGTGTCGCCGTCGGTCGCGAACAGCCGAATCTCGACGATGCTGGTCTCGCCGCCGAAGGTCAGCCGCAACAGCCGCGGCGGCTCGCAGCGGAGGATGTCGCCGCCGGCGTTGCCCTGCAGCTGAAACTTGCCGCCCTGGCGCAGGTCACCGCTGACCGGCACGAACCACCGCTTGATCCGCTCGGGGTTGGTGATCGCGTCCCACACGTCGGCCGGCGGGGCGTCGTAGGTGCGCTGGAGCGACACCGAGATGCCGGGACCGCCGGTGACGGCGGTGCGACGGGCGACTTCGCGATGAATTGCGCTGATCTGTCGGATGATGTCGATCATGGGTCTTCCTTCTCCGTGGCGTCGGCCTTGATTCGTCGTTCGCGTTTCCCGCGCGCGATCTCGGTGGCCAGCGCGTCCAGGCGCTGGTCCCAGAAGCGACGGAACCGCTCGAGCCACTCGTCGACCTCCTGCAGCCGCTCGGCGCTGACTGCATAGAGACGACGGGTGCCCTCGGGCCGCACCGTGGCGAATCCGTGGTCCCGCAAGACCCGCAGGTGCTGCGAGACCGCCGGCTGGGAGATCCCGAATTCATCCTGAATCACCGTGGTGAGGGCGCCCGAAGATTGCTCGCCGTCGGCCAGCAACTCGAGGATCCGGCGCCGCACCGGGTCGCCCAGGATGTCGAACGCGTGCACGGAGGAGGACTATCAGGAACGGCTTATATAAGTCAACGATGAAGTTTGATCGGGCTCAGAGGCCAGAATTGACGGCGAAAATGACGATGCGTGAAATCGAGCGGCGCGACTTCGCGCCGAACGAGTGCGACAGCCCGCACGATCGTGGCACGCACGAATGCGCCGGCGATCGCCGGCGCAGTCGTGACATTCGCCGAGGTCGCGCCTCAGCGGTCAGCGGATTGCGCGGGATGCAGCCCTCGCCGCAGTGGCAGTCGTCGTTGCCGGGGCACGGGCCGCACGTCACCGGCGGCTCGCAGTGGCCCCTGACCGTGTTGTTGGTGACGGTCGCGGTGCTCATCGCGCCGCGGCGCGCCGGCGGGCCCGCAGGAACTCGACCAGCGCGCGCAGCTTGGGCGGCACCTGCGTGCGGCTCGGATAGTAGAGGAAGAGGCCGGGGAAGGGCGGGCAGTAAGGGGTGAGGACGCGGACGAGGCGCTTGTCGGCCAGCGCCTCGGTGACCGAGTGCTCGAGCAGGTACGCGAGGCCGACCCCGTCGAGGGCGGCGCGCACCATGACGTCGTACTCGTTGGTGACGAGCCGGCCGTCGACGGCGAGGCTGATGTCTCGACCCTTGTTGGTGAACTCCCAGCGATAGACGGCGCCGCTGCTGACCCGGCGGTAGTTGATGCATTCGTGCGCGAGCAGCTCGCGCGGGTGCTTCGGCTTGCCGCGGGCGGCGAAGTACGCCGGCGAGCCGACCACCGCGCTGCGCATGTCGTCGGACAGCCGTACCGCGACGACGTCCTTGTCGAGCATCTCGCCGATCCGGATGCCGGCGTCGAAACCCTGCGCGACGATGTCGGTGAAGCCGTCGTCGGTCGTGATCTCGAGGCGGATCTCGGGGTACGCGGCCAAGAACGCGGCCAGGATCGGCTCCAGCACCCAGCGGCTGGCGACCCGCGGGACGTTGAGGCGCAGCGTCCCCGCCGGCCGCCCGCGCACCTCGTCGAGCGCCTCATAGGCCGCCTGGACGCCCGCCATCGCCGGCCGGAGCTGGGCGACGAAGCGCGCGCCGGCCTCGGTGAGACCGACGCTCCGCGTGGTGCGCTGCAGCAGCCGCACGCCGAGGCGCTCCTCGAGCGCGCGGACGGTCTGGCTCACCGCCGAGGGCGTGACGCGCAGCTCCGCCGCTGCGGCCGTGAAGCTGCGCTTGTCGGCCACCACCAGGAGCGCCGTCAGGCCCGAGAGGTCGTGCACGCGCGATTGATTAGCAGAACTAAAGAGCGAGCGGCAATTTCGCGGGCTTCTCTGCCGCGGGGCGGCCGCCTAGCTTTGCACGCAGGAGACCGCCATGAGCACCCACACCGACAGCACCCCTGCAACGTCCAGAGTCTGGTTCGTCACCGGCTCGTCCTCCGGGTTCGGCCGCGCGATCGTCGAGGAGGTCGTCGCCCGCGGCGACTGCGTCGTGGCCACCGCGCGCCGGCCCGAGGCCCTCGCCGACCTCGCCGCGAAGGCCCCCGATCACGTGCAGCTCGCCGAGCTCGACGTCACCCGCCCCGAGCAGGTGCGCGCCGCGATGGCCGCCGCGCTGGCCCGATTCGGCCGCATCGACGTGCTCGTCAACAACGCCGGCTTTAGCATCCTCGGCGCGGTCGAGGAGACCGACGAGGCGGCGCTGCGGGCGACGATGGAGCTGATGTTCTTCGCCGCGGTCGCGACCACCCGCGAGGTCCTGCCGCACATGCGCGCGCGCCGGAGCGGGACGATCGTGCAGATCACCAGCGTCGGCGGCATCACCACGGCGCCCGGGTTCGGGCCCTACTGCGCAGCCAAACACGCGCTCGAGGCGCTGTCCGAGAGCCTGGCGGCGGAGGTCAAGCCGCACGGCGTGCGCGTGCTGGTGGTCGAGCCGGGGGCGTTCCGCACGGCCCTGTTCGGCGCGGCGTTCCGCGACATGCCCGCGCTCGACGCCTACGCCGAGACGGTCGGGGCGATGCGAGCGTGGGTGCGGCAGACGAACGGCGAGCAGGGCGGCGATCCGGCCAGGGCTGCGCGTGTGATCGCCGATGTCGTCGCGCGCCCCGAGGTCCCGCTGCGGATCCCGCTCGGCGGCGACGCGGTCGACCAGATACGCGCCAAGCTGGCGCTCATCGCCGCGGACGTCGACAGGTCCGAGGCGCTGGCGCGCGCGACCGGCTTCGACGCCGAGGCGTGAGGCGATCCAGCTCGTGGCGACGCGCGCGCGCGCGAGTCGATCGATCCGGAGCGGCCATCAATCGCTGGCGAAGCAGTAGATCCGGCCGGCGCCGCCCTTCGGGGCGGTGTCGTTGCATCCGCCGCTCTCGTGCACGGAGTTCCACGACCTGTACTGCTCGGCGTCGCTGCCCATCGGCCCGAGGCCGTCGGAGTGGCCGACCTGGGCGAACAGGGCCGGATCCTCCGAGGTCCAGTCGGCGCACGTCTTCCCGGGGGTGACGGTGCCGTCCTTGTTCGTGCCGGTGAGGATGTCGTGCTGGTTCGGCGCGGGCGAACCATCCCACTGCCCCGGCACCATGTCGCCGTTCTCGTCGAGGAAGATGGCGGCGTCCCCGTCCTTGGTGTGCAGGTCGGCCAGGTCGGCGGCGACCATCACGAGGTCGGCGTTGTACCAGGGCCCCGCGCCGATCCGGTCCCTGGCGTGGACGGGCTGGTCGTTCGGGCCGTTCTCGACGCTGAGGTAGGCGTGCCAGGTCTTGGCGCCGGCGCCGACGGCCTCGGCGAGGTCCTGGCAGCGCTGGTCGGCGCCCTCGAGCCCGCCGAGGTTGGCGGTGGGGCTCCCGGTGCTCGACACGAAGAAGCTGAGCGACGGCTCGGCCTCGTCGCCGGTGGAGGTCGACGAGGTCGTCGTCGCGTCGGTGGTCGTGTTGCTGGTGGACGTGGTGCCGTCGCCGGTCGTGGTGGTCGGGGGCGTCGACGAGGTCGTGGTGTCGTCGGTGGTCGTGCCGGTCGTCGGCGCGGTCGTGGTGCCCGTGCTGCCGGTCGTGGTGCCGGCCGTGCCCGTGGTGTCGGTGCTGCCGCCGCCGCCCCCGCCGCAGGCGAACATGGCGAGCGAGAGGCCGAGACCCATGACGGCGCCGAGACGATGCATGCCGGGATTGCGAGTCGTGTTCATGGAGCTCTCCGGTGGTAAGGGCAGGCACGATGCCGCGGAGCGGCGGGGGAGTCCAGCAGGGGCTCGCCCACCCGGGGTTCCGTCGCGCTCGGACACGAGCGGCCTGCGCCGGAGAGGCGCGGCGCATCGCGCGTCGGCAACCACCGGACTCGAGCGATCGGTGGTCCGAGCACATGAACTTCGGGACAGGTTGATCGAGCGCGTCGCGAGCCCGCCGCGCGCGCGGACTCGACGCGCCCAGACAGATCGCGAGGCGCTCGTCAACACCGTCGCGCGTCGGGCCGTGGCGTCGAGCTGGAGCGGGCGTCACGAAGGGCGGGCCCTGATGAAGAAGCTCACGCGAACAATCGCGACCTCGCGGCAATACGCGCTCCGGCGCTGCGTCGTGCGGGCCCCCGCCGTGTCGACGGTGGACCCCAGGATGGACGACTCCTTGAAGCACCCCCTCTCTGTCTCTCACGCGGCCGCGCTCGTCGTGGCCGGCCTTGGTCTCCTCTCGCTCCCCGCGTGCGGGGACGACAGCGATCCGCTGCTGTCGGCGACCGCGACGATCACCGCGGGCCCGACCACCAACAATCCGTCCGGCAACCCGTCCGGCGATCCGTCCGGCGACCCGTCCGGCGATCCGTCCGGTGACCCGACCGGCGATCCCACGGAAGGTGGGACCGACACCGATGACCCGACAGGCGGGCCGCAGGACGGTCCTCACGCGCTCGGCACGATCCTCCTCGGCGAGAGCCACCCCTCGGCCGGGGGCGCGACCACGCCGACGGTGTACGCGAGCTTCATCCCCGACGCCGACGCCGGCGGGTTCAAGGGCTGCACGGAGAACGTCGCCGGGTGCGAGCTGGCGCTGGTGCCCGACTGCGGCTCCGGCTGCGACGTCGACGAGTACTGCGGCTTCGACGACGGGTGCAGCGCGAAGTGCCAGCCGATCTGCGACGCCCAGTGCGCGCCCGACGAGGTGTGTTACTTCCCGGCCCCGGGCACGCCGGGTTGCAAGAAGATCGAGTCGTTCGACGCCGGCGCGCTGACCTTCCTCAATACGCCGATCCCGATCACCCTGTTCCCGCCCTACGCGTTCATGAGCAACGACAGCGCGTCGCCCTTCGCCCCCGGCGGGACCGCCTCGGTGCAGGCGTCGGGCGCCAGCAACGCCGGCTTCGAGGCGTTCGAGAAGGAATTCACGGGGACGCAGTTCATCCAGACCAGCCCGAAGCTCGACACGCTCGGCTTCGCCGAGGTGTTCGGCTCCGGCCCGCTGCCCGTGCGCTGGACCCCGGGCGACGGCGAGGTCACGATCACCGCGACGGTCACCAGCAGCAACTTCGCCACTGGCACGATCACCTGCAAGGCCGACGACTCGAGCGGCAACTTCGACATCCCGCGCGCGGCGCTCGCGGCGGCCGTCGACGGCGACCCGGCGGCGAACATCACGGTGTCGATCCAGCGCCAGCGCGTCGACGTGTACAAGGACCTGACGACCAAGGGCCAGCTCACCGGCGTCACCGTGCAGCCGGTCGGCTTCCTGCACATCGTCACCAGCTCGACGGAGTTCCACTCGTTCCAGGGCTGCAACCCGGGCGAGGCGGTGTGCGACGACGAATGCGTCGACGTGCAGTACGACCCCGCCAATTGCGGCGGCTGCGGCAAGGCCTGCCTCGGCGAGGACTCGTGCCTCGAGGGCACCTGCAACGGCGTGGAGGCCTGCAACGCGTGCGCGGCGGACAACGAGGCCGGCGTCTGCAAGCCGCAGAACGACGCCTGCGCCGCCAACGCCGCCTGCAAGGCGCTCGAGACCTGCATCGAGGGGTGCGACACGCAGGAGTGCTTCTACATGTGCGCCGAGAACGTCGACGCCGCGGTCATCGACCTCTACAACGAGCAGATCTTCTGCACGTGCGAGACGGCCTGCGTCGACGAGTGCTACGGCCTGTGCGGCTGAGCCCGTGTCGCGCGCGTGAATGACGTGAGGGCGCGGCCGCGTGGCTGCGCCCTCGCGCGTCGATGCGGTGAAATCATCATTTCGCGGGTCGGCGCGCGAACTCGGCGTCGAGGCGGACGCGGCCGCCGACGACGTCGGCGGCCAGGCGGAAGCCGCGGCCGGTCAGCCACGACTGCAGGAATCCGGCCTCGCGCGGTCCGCCCTCGAAGCTCGCGACCAGGCGCCACAGGTCGGGCAGCTCGCCGTAGAAGGCGGGGTTCGTCTCGTTGTCGCGCTCGAGGTCGGCGAGCATCCACTTCAGGCGGTCCTGGCCGTCGGCGACGACGATCCAGCCGAACTCGACGTCCTTGTCGGCGAGGCGCACGGTGCCCGGATCGGTGACGAGGAAGAACTGCGCCGGGGCGTCGGCGCCGGGGAGGCCGGCCGATTCGACCCTGGCGTCGACGCCGGGGACGGTGGCCGGCGAGAAGCGCAGCGAGGACAGGCCGACGAGCGAGCGGAACAGCGCCAGATCCTGGCCCTGCACCCGCGAGTAGGCGACGTAGTCGGTCCGCACGTTGCGGTCGGCGAATTGCAAGCTGCGCAGGCTGCCGGCGGTGCCCTCGACGCGGCCGACGATGTCGAGCACCGTGCGGATGATGCCGGCCTCCATGCCCTTCTGCTCGCGGCCCCACCGCTCGACCATGCCGAGCGCGCTCGGCCAGGTCTCGAGCATGAGGACGACCGGGCCGAAGTCGCCGGCGCTGTCGATCGCGTCCTTGAAGGCCCGCTCGTCGCGGCCGTAGAGGCCGATGGCGAGCTCGCCGAGCCCGGCGAACGCGGGCAGGCCGGAGCTGCGCCAGCACGCCAGGGCGCCGTCGCACAGGCCGGCCAGCGTGGGCACGCCGACGCCGGCCTGGGCGCGCGAGAATGTCTTTTCGGCCAGGTCGGCGGCCGCGCCGTCGACTGGCTCCCAGGACATGGTCATCTGGACAGTCTCGGGGTCGACCGAGGCCTCGAGGCGCACCCCGGCGAACAAGCGCCGGGTCTCGCGCAGCTGCTCGAGCGCGGCGCGCTGGTTCAACGCGCGGGCGACCCGCTCGGACCGCTGCGACGGCTCGTACCAGCGCAGGTCGCCGACGGCGTCGGCGATCTCGACGACCTCGGCCAGCGCGGGCACGGCGGCCGCGTCGGCGAAGGCCGCGAAGTCGCCGCGCAGGGTCGAGAGCACCGGCAGGGTCGCCGGGGCGGCGGCGAGGCCCGAGGTGATGGCGGGGACGCGGTCGGGGTCCCACGCCGCGCCGGTGCCGGCGGGGAACATGAACAGGTCGAGGACCACGGCCGCCTGCTCCTTGCGCACCACCAGCAGCGCCCTGGCGTCGCCGAAGCAGAACTCGCTGGGGCCGATCTGGCCGCACAGGGTCGCGATCTCGGGCGGCCGCTCCTTCTGAACCATGCGAGTCAGCAGGCCGGGCAGGGCCGCGGGATCCGCGGCCGGCGCGTGGACGCGGGTGTGGATCGCCAGACTACCTGCCCCTCGGGCCATGGCCTCCTGGTCAGGTGACGGACCGGGCGGCGGCGGCGGCTTCCACGGCTCGGCCGGCGGGACCGGCTGCACCGGCTGGACCGGCACCGAGTCCTGGTACGGCTGCGGCGGGCTCGGCGGCGGGGGCTCGGGCGGCGGGGGCGGCTTGGGCCGCGGGCCGGGCCAGGGGGCGACGTCGGCCGGCGTGGTGGCGGCGCCGGGGAACGGGTTCGGCAGGCCGGGCGCGCTCCCGGCCCGCTGCAGGGCCTCGCGCACGCCGGGCATGGTGGCGGCGATCGGGCGGGCGATCGTGACAGTGACGAAGGCCTCGGGATCGAGGCCGAGGCGGGCGCTGATGTCGTCGACGCGCGGATCGAAGCCGAGATCGACGCCGGCGCGGGCGACGTCGCGGGCGGTGTCGGGGTCGAGCGGCAGCGATTGCAGGTACTTCTGGATCGCACCTGGCCGCAAGGCCATGTAGACGAAGCCGCCCTCGACGAACCCGGGCGCCTGGCTCACGGTCGGCCGCGCGAGCGGCGGCATGCGGGCGTGGATCGCCTTGAGGGCGGGATCGGAGGGGTCGTCGGCGCCGCCGCCGGCGCCGCCGCGGCCGCAGGCGAGGGCGAGGACCGCGGCGAGACCGAGGCCGAGGCGAGGACGCGCGAGGGCGTGAGGCATCGCGCGAGGATACGCCGACCGCGACGGGTCAAACAGCCCTCATCGTGCGGCCTGGCGATTGTCTACACCGCGGGCGGACCGGGGCCGCGAAATCGAGCCGTGTAGCGAACGCCGTGCGCCGGCGCGGCCGGGGTCGTGACGACCGGGAACGCGACCGGAGCGCCCGCAGCGGCGCTCCGGCGTCGATCCGTCCGACGGCGCGGACGCGGGGGCGCTCCCGCCAATCACCGCTGCCCCGCGCGGACGCGAACACGGCCGCGGCAGGGCGGGCGGACTACTTGGCGCACCAGATCTCGTACTCGACCATCATGCCCGGGATCGCCAGGGCGTCGACGATCCGCAGGGTGCCGGCGGCCGGCTTGATGTTCACCGGGGCGAAGTAGTCGGCGAACAGGCCGAGGATCGCGTTGAACTCGCCGTCGGTGACGTCGGTGGTCATCGTGAATTCGATGCGGACGATGTCCTTGCGATCGTAGCCGGCGTCGTCGAGATATTCGTCGAAGTGGTCGAGGATGTACTGCGTCTGCCCGATCGCGTCGCCGGGGAACTGGATCTGCCCGGTCGAGTCGTGGGCGCCGTGCCCGGCGATCAGGAACAGCTCGTCGATGTTGCGCAGCTTCAGGCCCCAATTGAAGATCGCGCCGAAGTCGGGCGCCTCTGGGTTGGGCACCGCGATCTTCTTGAAGTGGCCGTTACCGTTACCGTTACCGTTACCGTTACCGTTACCATTGCCTTTACCGTTACCGTTACCCGATACGACTTGGGGCACCGCGATAGACATCGAGAGCGCGAGGAGAATCGTCGAAATGAAAACAGGCCGCTGCATCCCACACCTCCAACCCTGCCACGTTACGGGGGCGGCGAACCGGGTGTCAACGAGTATCGATGCCGATGCACCAACTTTGGCGCAGCGCGGCGCACCTTGCTTCACTTCACCCACGGCCGCTGACAGGTGGTTGCCGTGAGCGCGTTGATCTCATGGGGCAAGTTCCGGCGATTCGGATCATTGAACCCATGATGATTGCTCGGCCGGGTGCGGCGATGTCGTCCGCGCGCGACGCTCTCGGGCCCCGCCTGTCCGCGGGCGCGGCGGCGTGCATATCGGGCGCGGCTGCGCTCTCATAATGTATATAGTGGACAATGCTCGCCGACGGATCCGGGGCGCCGCAAATGTCATTTGGGGACCGGGCGATCGAGGGTCGTGACAGTCGGCGGTGGCCGACGACCCCGGCGCTGCGGTCATCTGTCCGGGGCCGGGAAGAGACGGCGCGTTTGTGGAGCGGGGATCCGAGGGACATGGCTCGCGGACATCCCGGACGCCCGCGTCCGGCGTATGCTCGCGCGCGATGTACTTCGTGCTCCGCTACGAACTCGTCGACGACTACCTCGAGCGCCGCACGCCGCTGCGGCCGGAACACCTGGCCCTGGCCCGCGCCGCCGTGGAGCGCGGCGAGCTGCGCCTCGGCGGCGCGCTGGCCGAGCCGGCCGACGAGGCGCTGCTGGTGTTCCGCGGCCCCGACGGCGCCGCGGCGGAGGCGTTCGCGCGCGCCGACCCGTACGTCCGCGAGGGGCTGGTGCGGCGCTGGACCGTGCGGAAGTGGACGGTGGTGATCGGCGCCGACTTCGAGGGCTAGCGCTCGTTGACGGTGAACACCTCGGCTCGAGGGGACCTGGCCTTCAGGTCAGGCGGCGACCGCGGTAGACGGTGACCGCGGAGCCCTCGGCGAGGAACGCCGAGCGCGGCGGGCCGGCGAGCGCGGGGGCGAGGTCCGGGCCGTAGAGGGCCGCGGCGTCGAGGCGCAGCCGCGGATCGACGCCGGTCCAGACCCGCCAGGGCGGGTGCTCGACGCGGTACTCGGTGGTCGGACCGCCGGGGCCGGCGACGTAGCCCCAATAGTGCTCGGCGATGAATTCGGCCTCGCTGCCAGGGGCAGGCGCGGCCGGCTCGCCGCGGAAGGCCAGGCCGAGCTCGTGCCAGCGCCCGCCGACGCGGGCCCCGTAGGCGACCTCGCCGGCGCCCTGGGAGGTGTTCTTTCGAACATGTCTCATCGGCCATGCCTCGTAGCGCTCGCCGTAGAGCCGGCGCGCGACCATGGCGACCGCGGCGCGCGGGACGATCTCCTTGAAGAAGGCGACCCCGCGCTTGTGGCCGTCGGCGCCGACGTGGGGCTCGTCGGGCCGCCCGGGCCGGCGGACGTAGAAGCGCAGGTTGAGCTCCTCGAAGTCGCGGTGCCACGGGACCGGGCAGCCGAGCAACCGCGTGCGCAGGAACATGAAGCCGACCAGGCTGACGCAGGCGACGCCGTCGAACAGATCGAGCTCGGTGCCGGGCGGGACGTGGGGGGCGAGCACGGCCGGGTCGACGGCGAAGTTCAGCATGACGAGGTCGCGCCACTCGGCGGTGAGGAACTCGGCGTCGGACATGCGCGCGAGCCTACGCGCATCGCCGGACCGGGGCAGCCGGCGCCGCTGAACGGGCGCAGGGCGAGGTTTGGCGAAGCCGCTTGACAAGTTTGCTTTTCATCTGGGAAAGAATGCGCGTCATGATCGAAAACGAGCCCAACCGGGTGCGGGCGGCGCGAGAGGCCTGCGGGATGTCGCAGGTCGAGCTGGCGGAGGCGGCGAACCTGTCGCGCCAGAGCGTGGGGGCGATCGAGGCCGGGCGGGCGACGCCGGCGGTCGACGTGGCGCTGCGGCTGGCGCGGGCGCTGGACTGTCGCGTCGAGGATCTGTTCGCGGTCCCGACCGGCGAGCTGCGGATCGAGGCCGAGCCGGCGTCGGCGGTGCCGGCGGGGCGGGTGGCCCTGGCCCACGTCGGCGGGCGCTGGGTGGCGTATCCGCTGACCGGCGAGGCGATGCGGCTGGCGGCCGACGCGATCGTGGCGCGGGCGCCCGGGCGGCGCGGACCGGTCGAGGTCGAGCTGGTGCGACCGCGGGTCGAGGCGCAGGGCAACTTGGTGGTAATGGGCTGCGCTGCCGCCCTCGGGGTGCTCGCCGATCGGCTGAGCATCCGCGCCGCCGGGGCCGGGCGCTGCGTGTGGCTGCCGCGCTCGAGCACGCAGGCACTGGCGGCGCTGGCCGCCGAGCACACGCACGTGGCGGGGGTGCACCTGGTCGACGGGCGCACCGGCGAGGCCAACGTGCCCGACGTCCGCAAGCACACCGGCGCGGCGCTGGTGCTGATCACGCTGGCGCGGTGGGAGGCGGGGCTCCTGCTCGCGCCGGGCAATCCGCGGAAGGTCCGCGGCGCCGGCGACCTCGGGCGCCGCGGGCTGCGGCTGGTCGCGCGCGAGGCCGGTTCGGGCGCGCGGCGGCTGCTCGAGCGCGAGCTGCAGCGCGCCGGTCTGCCGGCGACGCTGGCCGACGCGGCGCCGGTGCGGGCGAGCGGGCACCTCGAGGTCGCGCAGGCGATCGCCAGCGGGGCGGGCGAGGTCGGGGTGGCCACGCGCGACGCGGCGCTCGCGTTCGGGCTCGAGTTCGTGCCGCTGGCCGAGGAGCGCTACGACCTGGCGATCCCGCGGGCGCTGCTGGCGGACCCCCGGGTGCTGCGCTTCCTCGATGCGATGACCTCGGCGGCGTTCCGGCGCGAGCTGTCGTCGCTCGGCTACGACGTGCGCGGCTGCGGCGACCGCGTCGCCGAGCTCGCGGCCGCATGACCTGCGAGGCAGGCGATGAGTGACGACGGCGATCTGACCTTTGGAGCAGCCATGACGAGACGCGTGAATTTTGCCCTGCTGGCGCTGGCCGCCGGCTGTGTGCCGGAGCTGGCGACGGAGAGCGAGAGCGAGACGGCGACGACCGAGGCCGCGACGGACCCGGGCACGGCCACGACCGGCGACGCGCCGACGACCGGGGAGCCGGCGCAGTGCGAGACGTTCGCGCAGTACCGCATCGACGTGCAGGCCGAGCCCAACGGGCTCCACTACCGCGCCGACGAGCAGCGGCTGTACATCGCCGACGACGACAACAACCGCGTGCTGGTGCGCGACGAGGACGGGACGATCGCGGTGTTCGCGGAGATCGCCAACCCCTCGAACGACCCCGGCTCGGACGGCCTCGGCGACCTCGACTTCGCGGCCGACGGCACGCTGTTCGTGCCGCGCTTCGGGTTCGGCATGCCGGGGCTCGGGGCGATCTTCCAGGTCGCGCCCGGCGGCGCGCCGGAGGCGATCGCGGGCGTGAACGACGAGTGGCGGCGGGTCGGGCTCGATTACGACGACGCGCGCGGGCTGCTGTGGGTGTCCACGTACTCGCGCGACGCCGACGACGTGTACACCGGCTGGATCGCCGGCGTCGACCCGGTCGCCGGCGTCGAGACGATGCTGCTCGGAGGGCTCAGCAAGCCGGTGGGCATCGCGGTGCTCGGCGACACGCTGTTCGTCGGCGACCAGGCGCAGCGGCAGGTGTTCAAGGTCGACCTCACGGCCGCCACGCCGGCGCTGACGCTGGTGTCGGACGAGTTCGAGTCGCTCGACCTGATGGAGACGACGCCCGACGGGGCGCTGCTGGTCTTGTCGTACGACACCGCCAACAGCGCCGGCCACGTCTACCGCGTGACCGCCGAGGGCGCGATCACGACGGTCGCCCAGGGCGACTGGGAGCCGCGCGGGATCGCGTTCGACGGCGTCAGCCGGATCTTCGTGTCGGCCCGCGACACCCAGCAGATCGTGGTCATGCCGGCCTGTTGAGCGCCCCGTGCTGTCGACGACGATCGTCATGGGGGCGGCGCTGGCGACGGCGCCGGCCGAGGAGGTGACCAGCGTGCCGGTGCCCGAGCGGCCGGCGGGGCAGGGCGGTGGAGACATGTCCGCCGAGACAGGTGCCAATGAACCTCTCCGCACGGACATTGATGCGTCGAGCCCGGGCGGCGACGAGGCCGGAGGCCCGGACGAGCATGTCCGAACAGACACGTCCGGTACGGATGTCCCGAAGAGCATGGCCGATCAGCCATCCGCGAAGCGACCGCTGCGAGAGCGCTTCGAGCTGTTCCCGTACGGGTGGATCCGCACCGACGCGACCTGGTACTCGGCGCCGCGCGAGGGCTACAGCAACATCAGCCTGGCGGGGGCGCGGATCGGCGGCGGGGTGAACGTCGGGCCGGTGACGGCGTTCGTGACGATCGAGGCGGCGCAGGCCAAGGGGCCGCAGCTGTTCGACGCGTTCGTGGCGTGGGCGGCGGCGCCGCGGCTGCGGCTGCGCGTGGGCCAGTTCAAGGCGCCGTTCGGGCTCCGCTTCAACGCGCCCGACCTGGTCGACGAGCTGCCGCGGGCGCCGCTGTCGCTGCTGGCGGCCACGCCGGGGCGGCAGGTCGGGCTCGAGGTGGCGTACGACTTCTGGCGCTGGGCCGAGGTGACGGCGGCGGTGTTCTCCGGCATCGGCCAGAACCGCGAGGCCAACAACACGAAGATCGCGTTCGCCGGCAAGGTGCAACTGAGCCCGCTGGCGGGGCTGCGGCGCGCGCCGAAGCTGATCCTGGTGGCGTCGGTGTTCGCGTACCACAAGACCAACGGCTTCACGCCGACGGTGACGACGGCGTTCGGCTTCGACTTCTTCCACGGGCTGCCGAGCAGCGGGGCGTCGCGGCGCTTCACGGCCGGCGGCGGGCTGTTCTGGCGCTTCCTGTCGGCCCGCGGCGAGTTCTTCTACACGTACGACTCGCGCGAGCGCGACACCGACGGCGACCCGTTCACGCCCGGCGATCCGCTGCCGCAGCTCATCGGCGCCGGCGGCTACGCGCAGCTCGGGGCGGTGGTGACGGGGCAGGAGAAGGACCCGGCGACGCTGCTGCCGCGGCTGGCGAGCCGGCGGGTCCGCGACAGCGCGGTCGAGCTGTCGGCCCGCTTCGAGCGCTTCCGCGTCGGCGCCCGCGACCTGGCCGGCAACGGGGTCACGACCGCGTCCGCGGGCCTCAACTGGGTGCTCCTGCAGCACCTGCGGGTGTTCGCGGCCGTCAACTGGCAGCGGCTCGAGACGGCGGTGCCGGAGATCCCGCGCGGGACGTCGTGGGGCGTGACCGGCGGGCTCGCCGGCTTCTTCCTCGGCCGCGCCGGCCGCGGCGATTGAGCGCCTGGCATCGCCGAGATGGCTTCATGGACATGTCTTCATGGACATGTCATTCTGCGCGGCTCCGGCGCGGGGCATGGGTGTCTCGACGGACATGCGCTCGGCGCTCGACCTGGACATGTCTCTCGGGTCAGGCAGGCGCGACAATTGTCGCGCCTCGGGCGCGGTCGACGTGGACATGTCTCTCAGGCCAGGTAGGCGCGCCAATTGTCGCGCCTCGGGTGCTGAGATCGCGGGCGCAGGTCCGCCTGCATGCGCGGCGTCCGTGCGGCCCCGATTCAGCAGGTGGATGTCCGCGAGGACAGGTTGTGCCACGGTTGCGAAGACGCGCGCGGACGCCCAAAAAGCGGGCTGTGCGGCGTGAAAGCCGGCGCGCGCGGAGCGGCGGGGCGGGGCAGGCCCGCGTTCGCCGGGCGCCTCGGGCCGTCGCGGGCGCGCTCTCGGGCGCTGCGGTGCGGCGGCCGACATGGTGTACCCTGCCGGGCCATGACGCGATGGATTATCGGACCGATGGCCGCGCTGGCGGTCGGGTGCGCAGGGGGAGCGCCGCTCGACGGCGAGACCAGCGGGACGCTCGCCACGACCTCGGCGACGGCGATGCCGACGTCGACCGACCCGACCACCGGGCCGGAGCCGGCGACCGACACGAGCGAGACGACGACGACGACGACGACGGGCGAGAACCTGACCTCGGAGACAGGTGAGACCGAGACGACGACGACGGGCGAGCCGACGGTGCTCGGCGAGTACTACCCGTTCACCGAGGTGCACTCGCCGATCACGGCCGACGTGGCGGCGGCGATGACCGCGATCGCGGCCAACGGGGTCAAGACCGACGGCGTGTTCGCCAAGGTCGGCGGGACGCACACCGCCAGCAGCAATTTCTTGAACTGCCTGGCCGACGCGGTGCAGATCGTCGAGCTGCCGCCGGCGCTGCAGCCCGCGGTCGACTTCTTCAACGCCAGCGCGGCCGGGATGGGGGCGACGTCGTTCAGCCGCGTCAGCCTGGCGGCGATGCCGGGCTGGACCGGGGCCGACATCCTGGCCGGCGCCCCGTCGCCGCTGGCCAACGAGGTGACCGAGATCAGCCCGCGCTTCGCGGTCGTGCTGCTCGGCACCACCGAGCTCGAGGTGCCGCCGCCCGAGGGCGTGTTCACGTTCGCCGACAACCTCGTCGCCGTGGTCGACGCGCTGATCGCCGGCGGCACGGTGCCGATCCTGTCGACCATCCCGGCGCGCACGATGCCGGCCGGGATCGATGTCTACGTGCCGCGCTACAACGCGTTCATCCGCGCCCTCGCGCAGGGCCGCAAGATCCCGCTGATCGACCTCAACCTCGCGCTCGCGGGCCTGCCCAACGCCGGGCTCGCGGCCGACGGCATCGACCTCAGCGTCGCGCTCGCGGACGACATGGCGACGCCGACCCCGTGCGCGTTCGGCTTCAGCGGCATCACCAGCGGCTACAACCGCCGCAACCTCGTGACGCTCGAGGCGCTCGCCCGCGGCAAGACGGTGATCGTGGACGGCGGTCCGCCGCCCGACGCGACCGCGCCGACGCTGCTGGGCGCCGGCACGCTCGAGGAGCCGATCGTGATCCCGGGCCTGCCGTTCGCCGACATGCGCAGCACCGCCGACAGCCCCAGCGACGCGATCGACGCCTACCAGGGCGCGTGCATGGCGATGGGCGCGGACGGGCCCGAGTTCGTGTACGAGCTGACGATCGACGCGCCGACGACGATCCGGGCGCTGGTGTTCGACCAGGGCAACGTCGACGTCGACCTCCACTTGATGACGCTGACCGACGCCGGCACGTGCGTGAAACGGGGCGACCGCGAGCTCGAGGGGCCGCTGCAGCCGGGCACCTACTTCCTGTCCGTCGACACGCTCGGGACCGCGACCCCCGGCGAGTTCGCGTTCGTGGTGCTGCCCGAGGGCTGAGCGCGATCCCGCCCGAACGCCCGCGCTGGGCCCTTCGGGCGCTCGTGTGGCCCGCGGCCGCGGTGTGACGCCGTCGCGGAGGACCGGCGAGGACGCGGTCGCGGCACCCGTGCCGCGACGGCATTTCGAGCTCCCGCGCCTGTTTTCCGCCGCGCCGGTTCGTCCCGATGCGGCGGATATGCGCTAGTGCAGGACCGGACCGGCTGACCGAAAGAGCAGGCTTCGCGGTCATCATCGGGCGGGGTCAGCGGACCGCGGGCCGCGTACGGCGGGGTGAGAACCGAACGGACAGGTGTTACAGTGCGGCCCCGAGCATGAAGCACGCGCAGGACGAGCTGGTCTGGATCGACGGGACGGGCGCGGCGCATCCTTTGGGCGAGGTGGCGACGCAGCGGATGCGCACCCGTGAGGGCGCGTTCCGCATCATGCCGTCCCCGCGCCACCTCGTGTTCATGCGCTACGTCGGCGCCGACGGTCGCCGCGATCGCGAGGACGGCGCGGTGGTCCGGATCGCCGGCGAGATCACGGGGCCAGGCGCGATGGCCGACGTGATCGCCCTGCTCGCGCAGGTCGGCTGGCGCGGCGAGCTGGTGGTGCAGGACTCGGAGCACTCGCGCAGCCTGTTCTTCGAGCACGGGTCGATCGTCGGCGTGCAGTCCGACGCCGGCGACGAGCTGCTCGGCAACATCGCCTACCGCTTCGGCGCGGTCCACGAGGACGTCCTGGGCGACGTGCTGGTGCGCGCGCGCAAGACCGGCGAGCGCTTCGGCGTGGCCGCGGTGGCGATGGGGGCGCTGACCGAGGAGCAGGTGCTGAGCCTGCTCGGGCGCCAGGTCGAGGAGGTCGTGTTCGCGGTGCTGATGGCCGACGACGGGCTGTACGCGTTCCTCGACGGCTACGAGGAGTCGCGCCTGCCGTTCCGCCAGGTCCACAGCGCGACGTCGCTGCTGATGCACCTGATCGTGCGGCTCGACGGGATCCGCTACTTCCGCCCGTGGATCCCGTCGTCGCAGTACATCCCGAAGAAGCGGCCCGGCGCGGTGGCCCCGGGGACCGAGCTGCTGCCGCTGTGGAACGCGCTCGACGGGGTGCAGAGCGTCGAGCAGCTGGGCCGCTCGACCGGGCTCGGCGAGTTCCAGGTCACCGAGATGCTGTTCCAGCTGACGCAGTCGCAGCACGTGATCATCCTGCCGCCGCGGCTGCGCGGCGGGGCGGCCGAGGCGGTCGAGCTGGCCAACACGGCGCTGCGGGCGATCCACCAGCGCGCCGACATGGCCGGCCGCGGCACCGTGTTCCGCAACGCGATGGCGGGGTTCGCCCGCGGGTCCTACGACGACCTGTTCCGCGGGGCAGGTCCGTTCGAGCACGGCGGGTTCAACGGGCAGATGATCGACCGCAACGCGACCAACACCTGCCGGACCCTCGGCGGCGAGCCCGAGGTGCTGGTGCGCGAGATGATGTACGACTACGTCGCGTTCGCGCTGCTGTCGTGCGGCGCCTCGATCGGCAAGGCCGACGAGCAGGCGCTGAGCCGCGAGGTCGAGCCGCTGCTGGCCAAGCTGCGGCCGGCCAGCCAGTCGGGCATGTTCCGCCTCACGCCGACCTGAGGCCGCGCTCGCGGGCTTCGGCGTCGATTGCAGCGTGTAGGTCGCGCATCGAGCACGGATCCGCGCCGCGCGGCCATGGATACGAGGATCGTCAGAGGTGTCCTACGAGCCATCGCGGATGGCGTTCGTCGGCGTCGCGGCGGACGATGCACCGCGACGCAGACCGCGCCTCAGGCGGCGGCGCGTCCGATGCAAAGGAGACAGCGGGGATATGTCGGGTGATCAACCGATCGATTTGCCGAAGGTGGGCGACAAGTACGTGGTGGGGGCCTACCGGATCGTCAACGCGCAGAGCGGGCGCGCGCTGAGCCTCAGCCCAGGCGAGGGCGACAGTGGAGCGCAGGTCAAGCAGCTCCCGGTCGACGCCTCGATCGACCAGATCTGGGTGCTCGAGGATGTCCTGCCGAGCGAGTGCGACCGGACGCCGCTCCACCCCAACGTGTTCCGGATCCGCCACGCGCGCACGGGCCTCTACCTCGACGCCGACGGCAACCGCCGCGGCCTCAACGGCTACCCGGTGCTGGTGTGGGACCGCGAGGCGCAGCCGAAGAACATCATCACGCCGTTCCCGAACGCGCAGCAGCTGTGGCACATCAACCGCGTCGACGAACGCAAGTACCAGATCGCCAACCCGATCGATCTCGTGGTCGCGATCGCCTGCCGCAGCCTCGACGCGCCGACCGAGACGATCGGCCAGGACGGGGTCGCCGTGCAGCTGTGGACCCCACACCATGGCGAGAACCAGAAGTGGCAATTCATCCCGGCGACGGCCCCGGAGCGGCCCAGGACGGTCGGCGACGTCGGCGCGATCGCGGCGGTCTACTCGAGCGCGCGGGGCCACGCCGAGGGGCTCCACGTCGGCGTCAACGGCCGCCTGCGCTACGCCTACGTCCACGGGGGCGCCTGGCGCTTCGACACCACGCACCTCGGCGACGGCGCGCCCTTCTCGGGCCCGGTGAGCGCGGTCTACGAGCCGAACCGCGGCCACGCGGCGGCCATCGCCCGCGGCAGCGACGGTCGCCTGCGCTACTTCTACGTCCATGGCGGCGGCTGGACGGTCGACGCCAACACGCTCGGCCCGGCGACGGGCGCGGTGTCGGCGGTGTTCTCGCCGGCCCGCAACCACACGGAGGTGTTCTTCGCCGGCACCGGCGGCCAGCTCAATTATGCGTACGTCGAAGGCGGCGCGTGGCATCACCACCGCGAGGGCTTCGGCGCGGTCGGCGGGGCGGTATCGGCGGTGTTCTCGCCGGCCCGTAACCACTCCGAGGTGTTCTGGGTCCGCGCCGACGGCCGCCTGATCTATTCGTACGTCACCGGCGGCGCGTGGCACCACGACGCCGACTCGCTGGCGGCCGCAGGCCAGGTCGGCGCAGTGTCGGCGGTGTTCTCGACGGCGCGCAACCACAGCGAGGTGTTCGCCGCGGGCGCCGACGGCAAGGTGCATTACTTCTACGTCGAGGGCGGCGCGTGGCACCACGACAGCAGCAGCTTCGGCAGCACCCGCGGGCAACTCGCCGCGACCTGCTCGCCGGCCCGCCACAGCGAGCTGGTGTTCGTCCGCGACGACGGGCGCCCGGTCTACGCCTACGTCGACGGCGGCGCGTGGAAGCGCGACGACGTCACGTTCGCCGCCGCCGGCCCGGTCAAGGACGTGGCGATGGTGTTCTCGCCTCCGCGCAACCACAGCGAGGTGTTCTTCACCGGGGCCGACGGATTCCTGCGCTACTTCTACGTCTTCGATCGCGGCAACCGGGGCTACCCCGCCTGGCACTGCAGCTCGCTGTGAGCCCGGCGGCGCGCCGGAGTCGAAGCCGGCGGCGGCGAGGACCGATCGAGCATGTCGTCCAGGACATGCTCTTCAAGGCCGGCGGATCACGCGGTCTCGCGCTCACCCGAGCGCGCTCATTCGTGGCGCAGCACCACCATCGGATCGATGCGGGTGGCGCGGCGCGCAGGGACGTAGGTCGCCGTCAACCCGACGACCACGAGGATCAGCGCCACCGCGGTGAAGGTCAGCGGGTCGGCGTTGCCGAGGTCGGGCAGCGTCGAGGCCAGCACCCGTGACAGCGCCAGCGCGCCGGCGGTACCGACGACGAGGCCGATGGCGATCAGCCGCGCGCTCTGGCGGACGACGAGGGCGACCACCGCCTGCGGCTGCGCGCCCAGGGCCAGGCGCACGCCGAGCTCGTGCGTCCGCTGGGCCACGGCGTTCGACATCACCGCGTAGAGTCCGACCGCGGCCAGCAGCAGCGCGAGCCCGGCGAAGATCGTCAGCAGGCGGAGGACGAACCGCGGCGACTCGAGCGTCGTGCCGATGATCTTCTCGTAGGTGTCGATGCTGTGGACGGCCAGCTTCGGGTCGAGCTCGGCGACGGCCGAGCGGACCTGCGGGGCGAGCTCGCCCGGCTCGCCCTGCGTGCGCACCAGCAGGGTCAACCCCGAGATCCCCTGCCGCAGCTTGTCGGGCACCTGCGAATAGAGGTAGTACATCTGGTACGGCGCGACCTCCCAGTCGTCGAGCGAGTAGTGCTTCACGTGGTCGACGACGCCGACGATCTCGACGCTCGGCTGCTCGCTGAGTCGGTCGCGCAGCCGCTGTCCGACCGGGTCCTGGCCGGGGAAGAACTTGTCGGCGAGCACCTTGTCGATGATGACCTTCGGCGGCGCCTCGGGCGTGTCCTCGGCGCCGAACGTGCGGCCCGCCAGCAGCCGGTTCCGCAGCATCTCGATGCCGCCGACGTCGACGAAGTACACCACCGACACCGGACCGCTGAGGATCGGGCGCGGATCGTCGAGCGGCAGGAAGTTGTCGTGGTGGGCGCCGATGAACGGCGCGCCCGCCTGCAGGCTCACCGCGGTGACGCCGGGGAGCGCGGCGACGCGGCGCTGGAGCTCGCCGACGAACATGCGCAGCTGGGCCGCCGTCGCGTTGTGCTCGGGTGTCACCGGGACGGCGGCGGTCAGCACATGGGTCGCATCGAAGCCGAGGTCGACCGACTGCAGGCGGGCCAGGCCGCGCATCGTCAGCCCGGCGGCGACCAGCAGCATCAGCGCCAGCGCCACTTCGCCGACGACCAGCAAGCTGCGCGCGCGCAGGTGCCGGGACCCGGAGGTCGCGCGCTGGTCGCCCTCTTTGATCGCCTGCGCGAGGTCCTGGCGCGAGGCGTAGACCGCCGGCACCAGCCCGAACAACAGTCCGGTGCCGCTCGCCACCAGCAGTGTGAATATCAACACCGTGCGGTCGATCGCGATCGGCCCGAAGATCGCAAGCCCGAGCCTCTGCGGCAGCGCCGCGGTCAGCAGGTCGACGCCCCACAGCGCCAGCAGGAGCCCGAGCCCGCCGCTGAGCAGCGCGACGAGCGAGCTCTCGACCAGCAATTGGCGGATCAACCGCCAGCGCCCCGCGCCCAGGGCCGCGCGCACGCTCATCTCCTTCTGGCGCCGCATCGCCCGCTCGAGCATCAGGTTGGCGACGTTGGCGATCGCGATCAGCAGCACGAAGACCACCGCGCACATCATCATCATCAGCCAGCCGCGGTGCTCCTGGGTGACCTCCGCCTGCAGGTCGGCGAGAACCGGCCTCGCCTGCCCGTATTCGCCGGGGAATCTGCGCGCCAGGCCGTCGCCCAGCGCGTTCATGTCCTCCGTGGCCTGGGCGAGGGTCACGCCGTCCTTCAGGCGCGCGACCGTGAACAGGGCCAGGACCGCGGCGCGGTGGCGGAAGGCCTCCTCCTCGGCCCGCGTGCCGAGCGGGGCGATGATGTGCTTGTCGACATGGAAGGCGAACTGGAACCCGGGCGGCATGACGCCGACGATCGTCCAGTCGCTGCCGTCGAGGGTGATCGGACTGCCGATGACCTCGGGATCGGCGGCGAAGCGCCGCGTCCAGAAGCTGTGCGACAGCAGGACCGCCTTCTTGCCGTTCGGCACGTCCTCCTCGGGCAGGAAGTTGCGGCCGAGCGCGGGCTCGACGCCCAGAATCGGCAGCAAGTTCTGCGAGTACCACTCCACGTTCAACCGCTCGGGCTCGCCGCGTCCGGTCGCCGTCATGTTCGACATGGTGACCGCCCCGACGGCGTCGAACGAGGCGTTGCCGTCCCGGTAATCGATGTAGTTGGGGTACGACGGCGTCACCATGCCGAGCTCCGGGCGGCTCTCGTAGATGTACAGCAGCCGCTCGGGGTCGGCGAATGGCAGCGGCTTGAGGAGCACGCGATTGACGGCGCTGAAGATCGCCGTGTTGGCGCCGATCGCCACCGCGAGGGTGATGATCGCCACGCACGCGTAGCCCGGGCTCTTGCCCAGCGTGCGCAGCGCGAAGCGCAGGTCCCTAAGCAGCGCGGACATGGCGGTCCTCCGTCGTCACGCGACCCACGAACGAATGCATGCGGCCGGCGAAGCCGGGGCTCGGTGCGCTCTCCATGTTGACGGGCATTTCGCGGTCCTCTCGCTGTTCGCGCCGGCGCAGGCCCGGGTGTGTCCCTTGAGTCAGGTCAGACACGTGCTCGCCCGGCCCCCGGACATCGTCTGGCAATCGCCGTGCCGTCAATGATCTCGTAGCCTTGGCCCGGGCGTGCCCGGCGGCGTGTCCGGTTCCGGCACCGGCCGTCCCATTTCCGGACACCCGCCTGCGCGGCCGGCGAGGTCGTACTGCTCGCATCGGCCTGCTGTGCGACGGAGCTCGCGGGCGCCAACCTGTCCATCACATGTCTCTTGGGACAGGACGGTAAAGCCACATCGACCTGTGGTCAGGGACATCACCAGGGGGTCCATCGGGGCGGGTCGCCCTCGCCCCGGGAGATTCGCCTTGCAATTCACGTCTCGTCGCGCGACCGTCGTTGGGGACGGTCCGTGCCGACAGTGCCACCAATCGCCCTCCCGCCCGCGACGACGACACCGGCGCGCCGCTGGCGGCGGAATAGCCGGGCCGCCAGGGAAGCGCGCTGATGCGCTGGTGGCAGCCGGTTCTCACGGGGCTGGCCGGGGCCGCGCTGACCTCGGGGCTGATGCTGGGGATCGCCGTGGCAAACTCGCAGCCGCGCACGCCGCCCGCGTCCGAGACCCCCGAGCCGACGACGGTGAGCCTGGGCACCGACGCGCCAGAGTTCCGCGCCGCCGACGTGGTCTTCCCGCTCGATCGCTACGTGCTCCACGGCGAGACGCAATGGCTGCCCCTGCTGCTGCAGCTCCACGATCCGGAGCTGCTCGCCGCCGACAAGCGGGCGTGCATCTCGCGCTTGCACGAGCTGCCGGAGGACGCGAATTGCCGGGTCGAGTACTCGCTGTGGCTCGACCCCGATCGACGCGGGCGGGTGCTCGGGATCGAGGCGCTCGTGCTCGCGGGCGAGGCATCGCCGTGTCGGGCGTACGTCGAGTGTCGCCTGCCGGGGCTGGCGAGCGCGCAGCTCGAGGTGCCCGGGGACGTCTTTCTCGCGCACCCGTCCGGCCTGCGGATCACCGACAAGGTGACGCACGCGACGCGTCGGCCCAGCGCGGAGGACGAGGCGCGCGAGCGTGCGGAGCTGACGGACCTCCTCGCGGCCCCGGATCCGCCGGACCTCCTCTCGATGCCCGCCGAGGCGCAGCGCCTGCACAGGTTCTTCCGCGAGCGGAAGGCGCGGCTGCTGGCGGTGTTGCAGCAGCGAGGGCAGCGACGATGAGTCGCGCGTGGTTGTTTCACCTCGGCGCCTGGCTGCTCGGCTGCATGGTCGCGGTGGCCCTGGCGCCGGTGCTGCGCGGGTTCCTGTCGCCGTGGCGCGTGATCGGCCCCGACAAGATCGCGATGTTCTCGTCCGACGCGTGCAAGACGAGCCGGTCCGCGCTCGAGCACGTCCGCGGCGATCCTCGGCTGGCGGCGTTCATCGTGCCGGTCCCGGCCAACGGACCCGACGCCGAGGCGCCGATCGTGTGCGCCGCGGCGCTGGAGATCCTCGCCGTGGAGAGCTGGGGGGTGCGCTGGCTCCCCGCAGCGCTGGCGTGCCGGTGGCTCAAGGAGGACGCGTTCGCCGTCGTTCCGGAGCAGGGCGTCCCCACGCCGTCGTGGTACGTCGCGGGCAGGTTCGTCGACGGGGCCCGGAGCGCCGACGAGGCCGCGGTGTTCGCCGCGCGTGGGTGGCGAATCGAGTGGACCTACAGGGGGCTGCGTCTCTCGCGGCTCGATGCGCCGCCTCCGCCCGAAGAGCCGGCGCCGCCGATCCGCAGGATCGAGGACCTGGGGCTGAGCTCCTATCGCGACGACCGCTGGTGAGAGTGCTCGGCGCTCGCATTCTTCGCATGTGTCTGAAGGGACAGGTCAGTTTCGATCGTCACGCGATCGCGGGGCACGCGCAGAGCCGGCTGTGGGTCGACGACCCCCGTCGTGATGCAGGTCCGCGGTGACGCGGGCGCGCGTCCTGGCTCGCGCGGCGCGACCCTGCACTACAGTGTGCGCGGGGAGACGAGGCCGATGCCGCACATCACGACCAGGGACGGGACGACGATCTACTTCAAGGACTGGGGCACGGGGCAGCCGGTGGTCTTCAGTCACGGCTGGCCGCTGACGGCGGACGCCTGGGACGCCCAGATGATGTACCTGGCCGACCATGGCTTCCGCGCGATCGCCCACGACCGCCGTGGTCACGGGCGATCCAGTCAGCCGTGGCAGGGCAACGACATGGACCAGTACGCCGACGACCTCGCCGAGCTGTTCGCGGCGCTCGACCTGAAGCAGGCGATCCTGGTCGGGCACTCGACCGGCGGCGGTGAGGTGGCGCGCTTCATCGGCCGTCACGGCCAGGAACGCGTGGCGAAGGCGGTGCTGGTCGGCGCGGTGCCGCCGGTGATGGTGCAGTCGCCGACGCACCCGAACGGCCTGCCGCTGACGGCCTTCGACGACATTCGTCGCGGGGTGACCGCCGACCGTTCGCAGTTCTACCGCGACCTGTCGGGACCGTTCTTCGGCGCCAACCGCCCCGACTCGCAGGTGTCGCAGGGCATGCGCGACAGCTTCTGGCTGCAGGGCATGATGGGCGGGCTGAAGGGCCAGTACGACTGCATCAAGGCGTTCTCGCAGACCGACTTCACCGAGGACCTCAAGCGCTTCGCGGTGCCGACGCTGATCATCCACGGCGACGACGACCAGATGGTGCCCTTCGCCGGCTCGGCCGCGCTGTCGAGCAAGCTGGTGAAGGGCGCGACGCTGAAGGTGTACGCCGGCGGGTCGCACGGGCTGGCGCAGACGCACCAGCACCAGCTGAACGCCGACCTGCTGGCGTTCGCCAGAGGTTAGTACGTGGCGGCCGCGCAGGCGCCCGGGTCGCTCTCCCACACGTCGCAGTAGCGGTCGGCGAGGAGGGCGCCGCGGCTGCTGTCGAAGTCGCCGCAGCCGCTGATGTCGTCGAGGGCGTCGAAGCAGCCCGGGAAGTCGTAGGGCACGCCGTTGTCGTCGTACATCTTGAGGCGCAGCTGGTCGCCGATGCACACGGCGCCGTTCGGGCCCCACTCGGCCTCGATGCCCCAGCTCTGACGATCGAGGGTGGCCGGGCTCTGGATCGCCGGAGTGAGCGCGTCGAACACGTCGATCGGCGTGCCGGTGAAGGTGTGCGGGGTGCCGTCGCCGCAGTAGTCGGCGCGGGCCAGTCGCGTGCACGCCTGGTGGTGATCGGCGAGCCCGACGCCGCCGACGGTCGCCCACGGGCGGTAGCCCCACTCGACACACTTGGCCAGCACGGCGTCGCGGCAGGCGAACGTCACCGCCGTGGGATCGTCGACCCGGGCGCCGGTGGTGGGGTTCCACCAGTTGGCGATCGCGATCGCCTGGGTCGGCTGACCGTTGTGGTCGTTGCAGAGGCTCGACCACTGGCTGGTCTCGTTGTCCTGGACCGAGATGTCGTAGAACCACACGTCGCCGTTCGGGTCGGCCGGGTCGAGATAGATGTCGTCGAAGCGCAGGACGAAGGTGGTGTCGCCGCCCTCGAGCGTGAGCACCGAACCGATCAGATCGTCGCCGCTGACGGGCACGGGTGTGCCGTCGACGTCATGCGTGGCAGAGAAGCTGCTGCCGACCAGGCTGATGCCGTTGAGGTTCCACCCGTTGAGGTTCCACCCGTTCACGCGCATGCCGTTGAGGGCGGTGCCGTTCACGCGCATGCCGTTGAGGTTCCAGCCGTTGAGCTGCGCGGTATTCAACGCGATGCCGTTGTCGGCGTCGTTGCGCGCCGAAATCGCTGTTCCGTCGGCGCTCCCCACGACATCACACGCCACCACCGAACCGATGAGCAAAAGGCAGATCCCACGAGTCATGAGCTCATCATCTCCTGTCCGAACTGCATGATCGAGGTCAATGTGGAGCGCAAGCGAGGAGGTCGCGATCCGGACGCAAGTGTCCGGCGCACCACTGTCCGGTCACGTACGCGCTCGCATTCGTGCGTCCGTGACACACACCAGGATCGACGCGGCGTGCACCTGCAAAGAAACTCGCAACGATCTTGCCGCGGTCGCTCGCGAATGACGAGCGCCGCGGCAGCGATGACACCCAAGCCCACATGCTCGCCGCCGCGAGATGCAGACGGAGGATCGACCGACCCCGATCGACGACGGGGGCCGACCGCTGACGATCACGCGCCGGAGGCGATCGGCGTCACGTCGGAGGGGATCGGGGCCGTGCGCCCGGGCACGATGCCGCGCTCGGCGAAGTCGGCGATGATCTTGTGGGTCCGCTCCATGACCTGCGCGAGCTCGGCGTCGGACAGGCCCCGGGTCTCGATCGGCGCGCCGACGTAGATCGTGATCTTCGTCGGCGTCAGCAAGTACGAGCCCTTCTGCATCAGATCGTACATGCCGTGCGTGGCCAGCGGGATGACCGGCAGGCCGGCGATCCGGGCCATCCAGAACACGCCGCGCTTGAACTCGGCGACCTTGCCGTCGAGCGTGCGGTGAGCCTCGGGGAAGGCGAGGATCGAGATGCCCTTCTTGGCCCGGTCGCGCGCGGCCTCGGCGATCGCACGGTAGCGGTTGGAGCCGTTCGGCACCGGGATGCCGTCGGCGAGCTTCATGATCCAGCCGTACATCGGGATCTTGAACTGCCAGGCGTTCATCAGCCCGCAGAAGGCGTGCGGGATCGAGGCGCAGGCGGCGTGCGCGTCGAGCAGGTTGACGTGATTCTGCATGAACACGCCGCGTCGCTCGGGGTCGAATTCGGGGTCGTAGATGATCTCGACGCGGCTCAGCGTGATCTTGAGGACGGCACCCATGCCGGGGCCGCCGATGTAGTTGTGGGTCTTGCGCGAGGGCACGACGGTGGACACGGCGGCCCACGTGACGGCGACGGCGCCCATCCACGCGAACGAGACCGTCCAGACGACGGCGGAGTAGACGACCTGAGCTGCCTTCTTGATGAACTTGAACACCATGACGATCACGTCCGGACATCGAGCGCGGCCGGGACGACCTCCAGCCGCCGCGGGTTGATCTTGATCATCTCGCCGTCGACCATCACGTCGATGTCGCCGGCGAGGCGGAGGTCGAGGCCAGGCGCCTGGTAGCAGCGCACGGCCGGGTGCTGCACGTGGGTGCCGCTGAAGATCTTCGGGAAGGTGCGCAGGAGCCCGACGCGGCCCAGGCGGCCGACGCGGATGATGTCGAGCAGACCGTCGCGCGTGTTGGCGTCGGGCGCCATCATCATCTTGCCGCCGGTGAAGCGGCTGTTGTTGAACGAGAGGAAGGTCAGCGGCTCCCGATCCTCGGGCTGGCCATCGATCTGCATCGGGAAGGTGTACGGCCGCAGCGCGGCCACCCGCAGCACGGTGCTCAGGGTGTAGCCGAACTCGCCCAGGCTCGAGAAGCTGCGGTTGCGGGTGGCCCCGACGTCGGCGACGAAGCCGATGCTGAAGATGTTGATGAAGTGCAGGGCGCCGCGCGTGTGGGTGCAGCGGATGAGGTCGCACGGGCGCGTCTTGCCGGCGATGATGGCCTCGATCGCGTACTCGGCGCCCTGGTCGGTGAAGTCCCGCAGGAAGGAGTTGCCTGTCCCGAGAGGCAGCATGCCGAGCGAGGGCCGCTCACCCGCGGGCAAGGCGCCGGAGAAGATGCCGTTGATGAGCTCGTAGCTGGTGCCGTCGCCGCCGACGGCGATGAAGTGGCGCCGCCCGGCGGCGACCGCCTCGCGCGCGACGTCGGTGGCCTGGCCGGGCGCCCTGGTCTCGACGACGTCGACCTTGACGCCCGACTGCCGCAGCCGCTCGACGGCCGCCGGGGCCCGCTTGCCGCACACGCCGCCGCCGGCGGCAGGATTGACGACTGCGAGGAGTGCGGCCGGATCGTGCATGGGTGCAGCCTATCAGGCCCCGGAGGCCGATTACAGGTCGCGCAGGGCGAGGGCGCGGCCGAGCGGCTTGAGCTCGCGGGCGAGAGGGTCGCGCTTGATCTTCTGCGAGGCAGTGCGCGGGAACTCGCGCTCCCACAAGACGTAGGCGGAGATCCGCTTGTAGTCGGCGAGCTGGCGGTTGCGCTTGCGGAAGGCGTCGATGACGTCGGCCCGCGCGGCCTCGTCGAGCCCGGCCTTGGGCCGCACGACGACGATCAGCTGCTCGTCGGTCATCTTGCCGGTCGGCCAGATGTAGTTGGCCGCGAACACGCAGAACTCCTCGCAGTCGTCGATGTCGCCGAAGGCGGCCTCGATGTCCTCCGGATAGACGTTCTTGCCGCCCTCCGTGACGATCATGTTCTTGCTGCGACCGAGCAGCTTGAGGTGCCCGGCAGCGTCCATCGTGCCGAGGTCGCCGGTCCGCAGCCAACCATCGACGAGCGCTTCCCGCGTCAGCTCGGGCGCGTCCAGATAACCCAACATGACGGTGGGGCCGCGCACCCACACCTCGCCGACGCCGCTCTCGTTGACGTCCCGCAGCTCGATCTCGGTGCCCTCGACCGCCTTGCCGACGCTGTCGCCGCGGAACGGCTTGAGGTCGTTGACGGTGAGGACGGTGCCGGCCTCGGTGAGGCCGTAGCCGATGACGACCGGCAACCCGAGCCGGTTGAAGTACTCGGCGCTCTGCCGGTCGACGAAGGCGCCGCCGCAGAACATGAGCCGCAGCTTGCCGCCGAAGTACTCGTGGATCGGGGCCAGCAAGGTCTTGCTCAGCCCGTGGTTCGGCGCCTGCCGCGTGGCGTACTCGTTGATGTCCATGAGGCCGTCGAGCACGAGCCGCTGCCAACTCGGCAGCTCGGCGATCTTGTCCTTGATCTTCTTCTCGAGGGTCTTGAGGATCGTCGGCACCAGCGCCATGTGCGTGATGCCGTATCTCTTCATGGTGCTTGCCAGATAGGCCGGCCTCAAGGTCCGCTGGTGGACGACGGCGCCGCCCATCATCAGCGCGAGCAAAAAGCCGCACATGAAGTCGATGGCGTGGTTGGTCGGGAGGATCGAGAAGTAACGATCACCCTCGCTCAGCGGGTAGAGGTTGCCGAGCGTCTCGGCCTGCGCCAAATAGTTGCGGTGCGACAGCTGACAGCCCTTGGCCGCCCCGCCGGTGCCCGAGGAGTAGACGATGCAGGCGACGTCCTCGCGCGCCCGCGCGTGAAAGGTGAAACCTGACCCCTGGGGCAGGTCCTCCCAGCGCAGCGCCCGACCGACGTTGGCGCCCTCCGGCGCCTCGGTGACGATGACGAGGGTGCGCTCGAAGATCGAGGGATCCTCGCGCTGCAGCTTGTCCCACGCCGGCCACTCGGCGAGCACGACCCGCGGCCGACAGTGCGCGAGCAAGGCGTGCTGCTCGGGAGCGGTCAACTTGTAGTCGATGGGGACGAGGACGGCGCCGGCCCACAAGGCCCCGGTGGCGCCGATGAGCCACTTCGACTGGTTCTGCATGACGATCGCACAACGATCGCCAGGCCCGAACCCGTGGACCTGCAAACCAGCCCCGAACCGCTCGGCCTGCGTCCGCAGCTCGGCGAAGGTGTGGCGCGAATTCTCGCGGTGCCGATCGGCCTCGATCAGCGCGACGCGGCTCTTGTACGTGATGGTGGCGTCACGCAGCGCCTCGCCCAGGCAGGACAGCTTTCCCAGGTCGAGCATCAGCGCCTCGCGTCGATCTTCTGCGCCAGAGCAGCGAAGGTCTTGATCGCCTGAAGCTCGTAGTCGGGCAGCTCGACGTCGAACTCGTCCTCGACGTCCGAGATGAGCTCGACGGCCTGAAAACTGTCGATGCCCAGGCGCTCGAACAGGTCGTCCTCGGCGCGGAGCTTGGCCGGGTCGGCGCCGAAGCGCTTGGCGGCGAGACGGATGAGTGTGTCGAGAGTGTCGCTCATCGGATGTGCTCTCAGTGTTCTGCGGGCTTCTGCTGTCGGGACGCGGAGATCAGGCGCCGTGTGGGGAGACCCGGGGCCGTAGGGAGCAGCTCAGGCGAGAGGCATCGGGAATCGCGTGCGCGGGGACGCGGGGCCGTGGGGAGCGGCTCGCGTGCGCGGGGACGCGGGGCCGTGGTGAGCGGCTCGGGCGAGAGGCATCGGGAGTCGCGTGCGCGGAGACGCGGGGCCGCGGGGAGCGGGGAGGGGCGGCCTCGCGGCGGCGGAGCGGGTCCCTCGCGACGCGAGACCTGCCATGCCACATGCTCGACGCGGACGGCCGATGGGGCATGTCCGATGATTGATCCCGCGTCTGCGCGTGAGGCATGGGGCCCCTCGCTGCGTCCCACTCCGCCGCCGCGAGGCCGCCCCAGAAGATTGTGGTGGGCCCCGCTTGTCGTGAGGGGGAGATGATCGCTTCGAGCGAGAGAGCGGAGGTTGTAGGGGGCCCCGCTTGTCGTGAGGCGGAGGTGGTCGCTTGAAACGAGAGAGCGGAGGCGGTGGTGGGCCCCGCTTGTCGTGAGGCGGAGGCGGTCGCTTCAAACGAGAGAGCGAAGGCGGTGGTGGGCCCCGCTTGTCGGGAGGCGGAGATGGTCGCGTCGAGCGAGGGAACGGAGGGCGTGGCGGGCCCCGCTTGTCGTGAGGCGGAGATGGTCGCGTCGAGCGAGAGAGCAGAGGTCGTGGCGGGTCCCGCTTGTCGTGAGGCGGAGATGGTCGCTCCTGCTCGTTCAGACAGGTTCCTGGAAGCAGGACCGAAGGGACAGGCGAGCGGTGATGAGCGGGGCCGCTCGACGATCGTCTGGGTCGGCCCGGGCGCGGCGGAGTGGGACGCAGCGAGGGGCCCCATGCCTGGCGCGCAGACGGCGAGAGAACCTTCGGAAAGCGGAGAGCAAGATATCGCCGGCGAGCACCTGGCATGGCAGGTCTCGCGTCGCGAGGGACCCGCTCCGCCGCGCCCGGGCCGACCCACCCGGGTCTCCGTGGCCCCGCGCTGGCGCGGAACAAGAGGCGAGCCGCAGCTCGAGACCCCAAGCCGGCGCGGAACAAGAGATGAGCAGCTCGAGACCCCAAGCCGGCGCGGAACAAGAGAGGAGCCGCAGCTCGAGACCCCAAGCCGGCGCGGAACAAGAGAGGAGCTGCAGCTCGCGACCCCAAGCCCGCGCGGAACAAGAGAGGAGCAGCTCGAGACCCCAAGCCGGCGCGGAACAAGAGACGAGCCGCAGCTCGAAGCCCCGCGACTGCGCGGAGACAAGCCGCAGCTCGAGGCTCCGCGCCGATGTGGAACAAGGAGGCTCATGGCAGGTAGGGCCGCAGGTCGGTGGATTCGACGAAGCGCTTGAGGGCGGCCAGCAGCGCGGGTCCCTGGGCGAGGCGGACGAACAGCTCGCGCTCGGCGAGGAGCTCGTCGGTCGGGAGCTTCTTGATGAAGGCCTTGGCGGCCTTGCGCGCCGTCGGATCGAACTTGGCGGTCTGGGCCGCGAGGGCGCGCGCGGCGGTGATGCCCTCGCCGCCGGCGACGACCTGGCTGACGAGGCCGGCGGCCTGGGCCTTCTTGGCGTTGATGCTGCGGCCGCTGAGCAGGAGGTCGCGGATGAGGCCGTTGCCGACGTCGCGGCGCAGACGAGGGATGCCGCCGAAGCCGGGGATGATGCCGAGGCGCAGCTCGGGGAAGCAGAAGCGGGCCGACTTCTCGGCGATGAGGACGTCGCAGGTGAGCGCGAGCTCGAAGCCGCCGCCGAAGCAGACGCCGTGGACGACGCCGACGGTGGTCAGCGGCAGCATGTCGAGGTCGTCCATGACGCCGTGGATCTCGTCGATGAACTTGCGCAGCAGCGGGGCGTGCTGCTCGGCCGGGACGTCGCTCAGGCCGCGGTAGAGCTCGCGCAGGTCGGCGCCGGCGCAGAAGCCCTGGCGCAGGCCGCTGCGGAGGATGAGGGTGTGGGCGTCGCGATCGATCTGGTCGATGAAGCGGCGCAGATCGGCGAGCATCGCCGTGCCGATCTCGTTGCAGGGCGGCGTGGCGAGGGTGAGCTCGTAGACGCCGCTGTCGTAGGTCCAGTCGATCATGACGCGTAAGCCCTGTCGATCTCGGCGCGGTAGCGCTGCTCGACGGCGCGGCGCCGCAGCTTCTGGTTGGCGGTGAGGAGGCCGTTCTCGATGGTGAACGGGTCGGCGACGCGGATGAAGGCGCGGATCTTCTTGTAGTGCGGGACGCTGGCGTTGACGACCTCGAGCGCGGCGTCGATGTCCTCCTTCGGGACGTCGCCGGGGACGATGATGCCGAGGAAGGGGCGCGCGTGGCCGATGAGCATGCACTGCTCGGCGCGCGGACAGGCGGTCATGAACTTCTCCTCGATCGGCTCGGGGGCGATGTTGTGGCCCGACTCGGGGACGAGGATGTTCTTGACGCGGCCGATGATCCGCAGGTTGCCGGTGTGGTCGAGCTCGCACTGGTCGCCGGTGTGGAACCAGCCGTCGCGGATGGCCTCGGCGGTGGCCTGCTCGCGCCCCCAGTAGCCGGCGAAGATGCCAGGGCCGCGGACCAGCAGCTCGCCCTCGTCGCTGAGCTTGAGCTCGCAGCCGCCGATGGCGTGGCCGACGTAGCCGGGGCGCACGCCGCCCGGGGTGTCCATGGTGACGATGGCGGTGGTCTCGGTCAGGCCGTAGACCTGGTAGACCTGCACGCCGACCAGCTCGAACCACCACTGGGTCTCTTCGGCGAGCGCGGCCGAGCCGCAGATCAGGAACTCGAGGCTGGGGCCGACCTGCTGCTTGATCTTGCTGAAGACGAGCTTCTTGGCGAGGGCGAGGGTGAGCCTGTCCCCAAGGCCAGCTTTGCCCTCGCGCCGGCGGCGGAAGGCGGCCTGGCCGCGCTGGTAGAGGGCGAGGGCGACGCCGCCGCGCTCCGCGATCTTCTTGCCGACGCCGTTCTTGATCCGCTCGAGCACGGCGGGGACGTTGAGGTAATAGTGCGGATCGGCGGCGCCCATCTCGGCGACGAGGTTCTGCAGGTCGGTCGACAGCAGCAGCGGGTTGCCGCGGTACAGCTGCGTCCACAACATGACGCGCGAGCCGGCGAAGCAGAACGGCAGGAAGTGGAACACCTTGTCGGCCCGCTGCCCGCCGGTGATCCGGTCGACGCTGCTGCGGGTCTGCGGCAGCATGTAGTCGACGTTGGCGCGGGTGAGGACGACGCCCTTGGGCTCGCCGCTGGTGCCGGAGGTGTAGATGATGGTGACCGGATCGGCGGGCGCGACCGGGCGCGGCGGCTCGTGCACCGGGTCGCCGCGGAGGACGTCGCGCAGGTCCTCGATCGGGCAGTGCTCGGGCCAGGCGCCGCGCAGGCCGGCGGCGAGCTCGGGGCCGTCGGCGATGACGAGCACCGGGCTGCAGTCCTTGACCATGACGGCCAGCTCGCGCGGGTCCTGGCGGCTGTAGAGCGGGACGACGATCGCACCTTCGAACAGGATCGAGAGGTCCGCCGCGACCCACCGCGCGGAGTTGGGGGCGAGCAGGGCGACGCGGTCGCCGGGCTTGACGCCGGCGCGGCGGAGGGAGCCGCGCGCGTGGGCGACGAGGTGCAGCAGCTGCGCGGCCGAGGTCGGGCGCCGCTCCTTGCCGTGGAGCTCGATGAGCAGGTGCTCCTCGCGGGTCTTCTGGACCGCGGCGTGGATGACGTCGAGGAAGTTGTCGCTCATGCGTGGCGCTCCAGCAGGCGCTGCACGCCCGGCGGCAGCGGCGGCAGGTGGGCGTCCCAGGTGCGCGGGAGGTCGCGCCGCGGGAACTGCGGGTAGACGCGCACGACCTCGTCCATGAAGTCGATGCCCATCTGGCCCATGAGCTTGAGCTGGGCCGGGACGGCGCGGGCGATGTCGGCGCTGATGGCGTCGGCGTCGCGCCACAGCCGGCGCAGGGTGTGCAGCAGCTTCTCGCCGAGGTCGTCCTCGTCGACCTCGAAGAACATGTCCGGGTGGCCGCGATCGTTCATGAGGTTGCGGATCCGCTCGTCCATCGTGACGCCGGCCGAGGGCACGAGGCCCGGCATCGAGGTGACGATCGCGTGGAAGCGAGAGCTGATCATCATGCTGCAATTGCGCAGCACGCTGACGAGGTCGAACATGTCGTGCTCGTCGCTGACGAACAGCGACCCGCCGCGGTCGAGCCGCGGCAGCAGGTCCTCGCAGGCGTGGCGGTCGAGCTGCTCCATGCCGACGAGGATGGTGAAGAACTCGCGCTCCTGCGCGAAGGCGTTGACGCCGTCGGCCAGGGCCTGGATGTAGTTGTTGTACTTCTTCTCCGCCGCCTCGCTGTGGTGGTGGAAGTAGAAGGCGCTGTAGTGCTCGTGCTTGTACTGGCCGCCGAGCTTGTAGGCGGCGTACTTGAGCAGGTCGGGCTTGACCGGCCACCAGAACGGGTTGATCGGGCAGACGACGAGGACCTTCTGGCGGCCGTCCCAGCCGGCGTCGCGCAGCAGCTGAGCGCCGCGCGACAGCGGCGCCGGGTCGAAGGTCCAGGCGGTGTCGGCCCCGGAGGTGGTGCGGATCCCGAGCTCGCCCAGGACCTGACGCGAGGGCTCGTTGCGGCAGATGACCAGCGACTTCTTGCAGGCGTCGCGCACGAAGTCGCGCAGCCCCGGGGTCATGCTGCCGGCCTCGGCGCCGTAGCCGACGCTGATCTTGTTCTCGGCGTTGGCGAGGCCGAGCGAGCCGGCCATGAAGCAGGTCAGCGCGCTCGAGAACTTCGACTTGAACATCGAGCCCTCGCAGGCGATGACGCCGTGGTGCTTGGGGCACTCCTGGGCGATGAACTTGGGGAACACCGCCGGCAGCTCGATCTGGTGGACGGCGCGGAAGTAGCCGCGCGTCAGCTTGGGATCGACGGTCATGATCGTCAGCTCGAGGTCGTCGTCGCCGACGACGTGGCGCAGCTGGCGGATCATCTCCTCGACGCGGACGTCGGCGCCGGTGTTGCGCGTGCCGACGTAGCCGGCCAGCAGCAGCTTGAGCGGCTTGCCCGGCTCCCACGTCTCCGGCGACATGCCGAGCACGTGGCGCACGGCGACGCCCTCGATCGCGGCGGCGACGGTGGCCTGGAGGGCGCGGTCGGGGTCGACGACCTCCTTGACCTTGTCCCAGATCTTGCTGGTGGTCTTCTTGACGGGTGCGCTCTTGGACATGTTCGAAGGGCTAGGCCACCTGCCGCACCTGCGCGCCGCCGGGCCAGGGCTTGTACGGGTAGCTGAAGTTGTGGTCGACCGCGAAGCGGTAGAGCCCGTAGGCGTAGCGATCGAACGAGGCGGGCGCCTCGCCGAGGGCGTCGACGACCCGGCGGTTGTCGAACACGGTGTCGAAGGTGAGGTAGGGCAGGAACACCTTGAGCAGCGAGGCCGGGAGCGAGACGCCCCAGTTGCGCGGGGTGTTGGAGGCGGTCTCGACCACGCGGTTGAACGCGCCGTTGAGGCCGGGGACGAAGCGGTGCTTGACCGGGTGGCCGGCGCGCCGCATGGCGTCGACGACCTGGCGGTAGGTGAGCGAGGCGGTGCCGGAGCTGAGGTTGTAGGCGTCGTGCGCCAGCTTGTCGCGCTGGTGCAGGGTGACGATCGCCTTGGCGACGTAGTCGACCGGGACGATGTCGAGCCGCCAGTCGGGGTGGAACGGCAAGACCGGCAGCTTGGCGAGCATGACGAACGCCCGCACCATGTCGAACTGGGTGGTCTCGGGGAAGCGGCTGTCGCCGAGGACGATCGAGGGCCGCAGCACGAGCCCCGGGACGTCGGGCAGGAGCTCGTGCAGCATGTGCTCGCAGAACTTCTTGGTCCGCGCGTACGGGTCGTAGTCGGACTTGTCCCAGTCGACGGTGTTGTCCTCGGTGACGACCTCGCTCTTGCGCTCGCCGGAGACCGCGACCGTGCTGATGTCGGTGAAGCGGCGCAGGCCGTGCTGGTCCTGGGCGTCGCGCGCGAGCTTGAGGACGCTCAGGGTGCCGCGCAGGTTGACGTTGAAGCAGGACTTCGACGACTTGCGGTTGAGCGACGCGGCGCAGTGGATGACCGAGTCCATGGTGCGGACCAGCTTCTCGCGCGCGCCGGCCTCGAGGCCGAGGCCGGGGAAGGTCAGGTCGCCGAGGTAGAGGTCGCAGCGGGTGCGGACGAGGTCGAGGAAGCGCGGGAAGTCCATGTGCAGCTGCATGGACTTCCACAGCCGCTGCTCGGCCTCGGCGGGATCCTTGGCGCGCACGAGCAGGGCGAGCCGCTCGTTCGGGTGCTCGTCGAGCAGGCCGGCGGCGACGTACGAGCCGATGTATCCGGTGGCTCCGGTGAGGAAGATGGCCATGGTGTCAGACGACCTCGGCGTGGGGCGCGGGCGCGGCCTCGGGCGAGCGCAGGCGGAAGGGGTGGCGCGGGGCGTAGCTCTCGGGGGTCTTGTTCTCGAACAGCGGGAAGCACCACTTGCGCAGCCCGGGGATGTGCACGTCGATCCAGTAGTGGCGCCAGTCGATGCTGCGCGGGTCGCAGTCCCACTCGGGCTCGACGACGGGGTGGCGCAGCAGGTTGCGCGTGTAGAACGCGAAGTGGTTGTCGTGGATGAACGGCATGTACAGCTCGCACATGCGCTCGATCTTGTCGATCGCCTCGAGGGCGTCCTCGGTGTGCTCGGCGAAGTCGGTGAGCCGGCGGCGGATGAACTCCGGCCAGTCCTTCGGCGGGTCGCGCAGCCACTCGTCGACCGACTCGGTCATCTTGCGCACGTTCTCGATCCGCATCGGGTGGTCGGGCGTGACGGCGATGGCGTCCCAGCGCGACTTGAGGACGCGGTCGAGGGTGGTGTCGCCGCGGGTGCGCAGGTGCTTGCGGTGGGCCAGCGCGACCAGCTCGACGGCGCGGTCGATGGTCAGCAGGTTGAGGTCGGAGCTGCCGCACTGGTACACGGGCGCGTGCTCGCCCCGCATGAGGGCGGCGCCGGCGACGGTCATGCCGCGGCAGACGTAGTCGACGGGGATGATGTCGAAGGGGTTGCCCTTCTTGCACGGGAGGTGGCGGAACCAGCTGCCGAGCGCGTAGCTCAGCGGGCCGCAGGTGTTGAAGCCCTGGTTCCACCCGGGGAACGGGTAGCTCATCGAGCTCTCGACGATGGCCGGGCGGAACATGGCCCAGCGACCAGGATCGAGGCGGCGGGCGATCCACGCCTCGGCCATGTTCTTGGTGAAGGTGTAGATGTTGGTGAAGCCCCAGCGGGCGGCGCGGCGCTGGCCCTCGGCGACCATCGCGTCCTTGAGCAGGTTGCGCTTGATCCGGCGCGCCGTGTTGCGCACCAGCATCGCGTTGTTCTCGTCGCCGCCCTTGTCCCGGATCTGCTTGATCGCGTCGTCGTGGGCGCGGCGCTCCATCTCGGCCGACTCGTGGTCGGCGAGGATGGCGTCGATGCTGGCCTGGATGTCGGCGCTCTCGGCCTCGACGTCGAAGGCGTCGCCGCTGGGCGCGAGGTCGGGGCGGATGTCCTCGGCGATCTTGCCGTTCTTCTTGCCGGTGACGTAGCAGGTCGAGATGTGGAGGAGGACGGCCTTGTCGCAGGCGGCGACGAAGTTGGCGGCGTTGCGGGCGCCGTCGACGTTGGTCGTCATGGCGTCGCGCAGGTCGGGGTCGAAGTCGACGAGGCCGGCGCAGTTGACCACGAGGTCGATGTCGCGGCGCAGGCGGGCGAGCACCTCGGGATCCTCGACGCCCATGTCGGGCAGCGAGACGTCGCCGGAGACGACCTCGACCCGCTCGCTGACGAAGCGGCTCATGTCGGCGCCGTACTTCTCGTGCAGCGGGCGGAAGCACGGCGAGGTCTGGACCTGGCGCTCGAACCGGTCGGCCGCCGGGCGCAGCGCCTTCTTGCGGGTGAGCACGTAGATCTTGCCGATCTCGGGCACGTGCTGCAGCACCATCGCCAGCCACACCTTGCCGAGGAAGCCGGTGACGCCGGTCAGCAAGACGTGGCGGCCGGCGTAGCAGTGCTTGATCGAGAGCGGCGTGTTCACGGGTGTCCTCCGGTTCCTGTCCGTAAGGTCAGTCGCGATAGTCGATGATCGGCCAGTCGGCGTCCTTGGCGCTGCGGCGCAGGACGAAGTCGGGGTTGACGGCGCACGGCTTGCCGACGCGCGAGAGCAGCAGCATGTCGGGCCCGTGGGCGCCGTAGGCGGAGCAGCGGGCGAGCTCGAGCTTGTGCGCCGCGGCGTAGTCGTCGAGCCAGCGGCCGCCGACGTTGGAGCCGATGACCGGATCGAGCAGCCTGCCGGTGGCCTCGTCGTCCTCGAACTCGATGTGGTTGTAGGCGAGCTCGTCGTAGTGCTTGAGGTGCCGCGCGAGCGGCTTCATGATCGGCTCGATGCTGTCGGACAGCAGCACGACCCGCCGCCCCTCGGCCTGCAGCCGCTTGAGCAGCTCGAGGCCCTGATCGAGGATGGTGTCCTTCAGGACATCCTCGGCGTACTCCTCGCACAGGACCTCGACGCGGTCGCGGCTCATGCCGCGGATGGCGAGGTGGGCCAGACGGTGGGCCAGCGCGCGGTCGGTCTGGCCGAGCAGGCGGTGGACCGGGGCGGCCAGACCGACGAGGCCGAGGCGCAGCGCCCGCTCGCCGAACTTCTTGGCGTTGCCGGCCAGGTAGGCCGCCGCGCTGAGCACGCCGCGGGCGAGCAGGATGCCTTCGACGCGGACGAATGCTGCCGTGTTGGTTTGTGTCATCGACCAGACTCGCGGCCTAGTTAGCGCACCCGAGGCCAGCGTTACAAGCATTCCCAAGCTGACGGAGATGCCTGCGAAGGCCGCTGCGCACGCCGTTTTACGCGTGCACCGAAGTGCGCAGGATCGGCGGCGACGAGGCCTCGGGGGTCTTCGGTGGGCTTTGGCGGCGAGGCTCGCGAAGGCCCGAGATGTTTACTCGCGCGAGTAAGTAGTTGCCGCGGACGTTTGACCGTGCGTTTAAGAAATTGCTCCCCGAATCGCGGCGGTCGGGGCGTCACCGGTGGGTCGCGCGTCGAGGTGCGCTATCGTGTGGTCGTGACCCCGCCGCTGCTCGTCTGCGCCGCCGAGGTCGAGGGCCGCGGGCTGCCCTCGGCGCTGCGCCTCGGCGTCGGCAAGGTGGCCGCGGCGGTGGCCATGAGCGAGGCGCTGCACAGGCGCCGGCCGGCGTGGGTGCTGCTGTTCGGGGTCTGCGGCGCCTATCCCGAGGGACATGGCCCGGGGAGCAGGCTGGACGTCGGCGACGTGTGCCTGGTCGGCGACGAGTGGCTCGCCGACGAAGGGGTGGCGACCGACGAGGGGTTTCTGCCGCTGTCGCGGCTGGGGCTGGGGTCGAACGGGCCGTTTCACGCCGACGCGGAGCGCTCGGCGGCGGCGGCCCGGGTGCTCGCGGCGCCGATCGTGCGCGGGGCGACGGTCAGCGCGTGCAGCGGGACGGACCCGCGCTCGCGCGAGCTGGCGACCCTGACGGGGGCGACGGTCGAGACGATGGAGGGCGCGGCGGTGGCGTGGGCGTGCGGGCGCGCGGGCGTGCCGTGGGTCCAGCTGCGCTGCGTCAGCAACCGGACCGGACGACGGGCCGCGGGCGGCTGGGATCTGCCGCGCGCGGTGACCGGGGTGCAAGAGGCGCTGAGGCGGCTGGAGGCCGCGAATTGGGGGATGTGAGATGAGCGCGAGCGAGCCGCTGGCGATCGGGTTCTCGCCGTGTCCGAACGACACGTGGATGTTCGACGCGCTGGTGCGCGTGCCGGAGTTCGTGCCGGGGCTGCGACCGCTGCCGTGGCTGGCCGACATCGAGGCGCTCAACGAGCGCGCGCTGGCCGGCGAGGAGCCGCTGCCGGTGACGAAGCTGAGCGCGCACGGGCTGTTCTGGGTCGAGCACAACTACATGGTCTTGCGGACAGGTGCGGCGCTGGGCCGCGGCTGCGGGCCGCTGGTGGTCGCGCGCGCGGCGGGCGAGCTCGGCGAACTGGCGGGGCGCAAGATCGCCATCCCGGGCGCCTACACGACCGCGCACCTGCTGCTGCGCTGCTTCGCCCCGGCGTCGGCGACGGTGGTGCCGATGCGCTTCGATCGCATCATGCCGGCGGTCGCGGCCGGCGAGGTCGACGCGGGGCTGGTGATCCACGAGGCGCGGTTCGTGTTCCGCGACCACGGGCTGGTGCAGGTGGCGGACCTCGGCGAGGTGTGGGAGGCGGCCACCGGGCTGCCGCTGCCGCTCGGGGTGATCGCGGCCCACCGCTCGCTGCCGGCCTGGCAGGTGCGCGCGGTCGAGGAGGGGATCGCCCGCTCGATCGCGGCGGCGGAGGCCGACCCGGCCGCGGCGTGGCCGTTCGTCAAGGCGCACGCGCAGGAGCTGAGCGACGAGGTGTGCCGGCAGCACATCGCCCTCTACGTCAATCAGTTCTCCCGCGACATGGGGGCCGAGGGCGCGGCGGCGCTGGCCGAGCTGCGCGCGCGCGGGCGAGCGGCCGGGCTCCTGCCGCGCTGAGGCGCGGGGCCGGGGGCTGGGGGGTTCGCGGGCGAGCGGCGCGAGGGGACATGTCGTCGGGGACATGTCCAGGAGTGCATGTGGGTCGCGCGCTCGTGCCGCGTGAGGGCATGGCATGTCGTCGGGGACATGTCCGGGAGTGCAGGTCGAGCGGCGGCGGCACGCGGTCCTCGGCTGCCTGCTGGGTGGCGCTCGTCAGTCGCACCCGGGCGGATTGGCCGCGCAGATGGCGGCGAGCTCCTCGCTGCGGCTGACGCTGAGGTGGTCGTTGCACGCGCACACGGGTTGGCAGCAATTTTCGCCGAGGCGGCTGGCGATCGCGCAGGAGACGCCCGTCTGGCAACCCGGGATGTCTGGGCAGTCGGCCGCGGTCTCGCAGGCCTGCGTGCAGCGGGTGTGGTCGGCGACGTACGCGGGCGCGAGCATGCACTGGCCGGCGTCGGAGCAGACGGCTTCGGGCTTGCCACAGTCGGCGTGGGTCTCGCAATCGACCGGCAGCGGGTCGTCGTAGGTCAGGAGGCACATGCCGGACGCGCATCGCTCGCTCGAGGAGAGCGCGGTGGCCTGCGGTTGGAGGACTTCGTCCCCGTCGGGCGGGTCGGCGGTCTCCTCCCACGCCTCGGCGATGAGCTCGCACGGCTGGCCGTAGAGCAGCGGGTTCGGGTTGGCGATGGATTCCGTGGTGGCGCCGATGTCCGTGGCGCCGGTGAGGGTCGTGACGGTCAACTCGGTGCTGGCGGAGATGGTCGCGGCGGAGTCCCCGCCCTCGGTGAGCGTCTCGCCGATGAGCTCGGGGGTGAGCACGCAGGCGGGGGCCGTGGTGACGAGGAGGAGGGATAGGGCGAGCAATGCGGGGCGCGAGGCGGTCATGACCTGTGAAGTCCCCGGCACCGGCGGGTGCCGTCGAACTATTTTCGTGGCGCGCCGGCGCGCCGGCGGCGGACGAGCAGGAGCAGGGCCAGCAGCGGGGGCGGGCAGGCCGCGGCGAGATGGCAGGATGTCCTGAGGGATATGTCTTCAGAGACCTGTCCTTTTGCGCCGGAGCGTTCCTCGCAGTCGACGGCGGGCAGCTCCGGGCCGGGGGCGTGGCAGATGCCGGGGTCGGGGTCGGGGACGGTCGGCTCGGCGCTCTCGCCGGGGACGGCGAGGACGTGGACGAGCTCCGGGGCGACGGCGGTGGCGGTGCGCCCGGAGGGGTCGCGGATGTCGACGCGCAGGCGCAGCTCGGTGGCCGCGAGCTCGGGGGGCGGGTCCCAGGGGACGTGCAGGCGATCGCCGGCGATCGGCAGGTCGGCGGCGATCGGGAACCAGGTGTCCGGGGCGGCGTGCAGGGCGTAGGCGAGGTCGACGGTGGCGCCCGGCTCGGCGCCGACGCAGACCTGGAGGTCGAGGGCCTCGCCGTCGTACACGAAGGTCTCGCGGTTGGCGAACGCGGCGGCGGGGGGCAGCTCGCCGGCGGCGCTGTCGACGATCCGGAACAGGCCGCGGCGCGGGGTCCACAGGTTGGCGGGCGGGTGGAAGGTGTAGGCCGCGACCGCGTATGTCCCGGGGGACATGTCGTGAAGCTCCCAGAGGACGGGCTCGCGCGCGGCCTCGCAGTCGATCGGGCGCGGGGCTGCGATCGGGGTGATGCAGCCCGACCACTCGGGGGCGAGGGCGACGATGTCGGCGGGGCCGACGGGCGGGAGGAGGACGCCGGTGGCGAGGGCGGCGTGCAGGTCGAGCTCGGACAGCCACTGCGGGAGCGACTCGCCGGGGGCGAGCGCGCGGCAGAGGGCGAAGAACTGGTGGGTCGGCGCGCCGTGGGGGAGGTCGCAGGTGTCCTCGTGCGGGATCGTGTACGCGAGCGCGGCGGTGGGCGTGACGGCGCGATCGAGGGTGACGAGGCAGGTCTCGTCGAGGTGGACGACGGGGGTGCGCGGACGGACGGGGTTGCCGGCGCGCGCGGGGTCGGCGACCAGGGCCGTGAACAGGAGGGCGAGGGGCGCGAGGGGCGGGGAGGCGAGTTGCTCGCGGCGGGGCATGGGATGTGCTGTCCTTCGAGACATGGTCTTGTGAACATGTCCTGAGTGATACGTCACAGCGGCATGCACGCGACCTCGACGCCCGGGTCGCTGCGCAGGAGCGGGGCGGTGAACAGGGAGACCTCGCCGCCGGGCTCGTCGGCGGCGAGCGGGGCGGGGCAGGTGAAGCGGACGGTGGCCATGGCGCCGTCGGCGACGACGCCGTTGCCGAGCGCGTGGACGTAGGTGCACGCGAGCGGGACGCCGAGGACGGCGCTGACGGGGCACACGCGCACGGCCATGGGCGCGGCGCCGGCGGGGATCGTGCACCCGAGCTCGACGGTCTCGCCGGCGTTGCAGGTGATGGCGGCGGTCTGCTCGGCGAAGCCGCAGTTGCGCAGCGGGCCCTCCTGCTCGCGGTCGCAGGCGGCGGTGACGTAGCTGCCGACGGCGGGGAGCTCGACCGGGCGCTCGCCGACGTTGTTGCCGTCCCAGCCGCTGCTGAACTCGCACATGGGCCGCTCGATGGCGGCGCCGGTCTCGGTCCGGAGGTCGGTGGGCTCGTAGCGGAGGGCGCCGGCGTCGTCGAGCACGGGCGCGCCCTCGCAGAGGAAACGATCGGGGTTGGAGGTGAAGACCAGGGGCGCGGTGACGGCGGGGCCCGGGACGGCGACGTCGGTGACGTCGACCCACTGACAGTCGAGGCCGGCGATGTAGTCGTCGCCCCAGCCGGCGGCGATGCCCTGGTAGTCGCAGCTGCCGTAGGGGGTGTTGAGCGGGCTCTTCTCGTGGTTGCCGGCGCGCGAGGTGGTCTGCAGGCAGAACGACTGCTTGAAGCCCTCGGCGTGCTCGTCGCTGGCGTACATGAAGTCGCCGTAGAAGCGGAAGTGATAGTGCCGGTGGCAGTCGCTGTACTCGTAGATGTTGCGGGCGGCGAGCTCGCTGTCGAGGCCGTCGCCGTAGTAGTCGACCTCGCCGAGGTGGAGGTCGGCGCCGCCGACGTTCTGCACGCTGGCGTCGAACTGCAGCAGGCGGCGCCAGCCGGACCCGCCGACGCAGCCCTCGCGCATGGTGCAGCTGTCGGGGGCGATGTAGCGGTAGACGAGGCGGGCGGAGCTGCCGATGACGTCGCCGACGACGGCGAGGTCGGGCGCGTCGGGGGTGGTGACCTCGCCGAGCCGCACCTCGTCGGCGCGCTGCGGGTCCCAGGCGCGCCGCTCGAAGCGGACGACGGTGTCGACGGCGCCGACGTGGTGGTGCAGCGCGTCGACGCACGACTCGGTCGGCCGCGGCTCGCTGAGGTGACAGGCGTAGTCGGGCGCGACCTCGACGTCGCACTCGTGATCGAAGAATTCGGCGATGTTCTCCTCGTCGGAGGAGTCGGGCGGGAAGTCCTCCTCGTCGACGCAGGCGTAGCCGGTGCGCTGGCGCAGGTACTCGGGGTCGAGCGGGAGGACGAAGGGCTCCTCCCAGGTGCCGCCGACGTCGACGAGCGCGGGCTCGGAGGCGGGGATCGAGGCGACGTCGCCGAGGAGGGTGCCGGTGAGGGTGTAGTCGATGACGACGACGTCGTGGCCGTCGACGCTGTCGCGACGGGCGCCGCCCGCGGCGAACTCGTAGTGAAGGCCGGCGTCGGGCGGGAGCGGGAGCTGCAACTTGTCGTCGTGGAAGAACTGACGGAAGGCGAGGCGGTAGTTGGTCATGCGCGTCTGCCGGCGCGCGCGGGCCTCCCAAAACGCGAGCGGCTTGGCGAGGAACAGCTCGGCGGCGCGGTCGCGCGTGCCCGCGGGGAACTCGTCGAGGACGACGCCGACGCGGCTGGTCATGACGACGTCGATGAGGGCTCCCGGATCGCCGGGGGCGTCGGCGGGCTCGCACGCGAGGACCAGCGCGGCGAGCGAGACGGTCATGCAGTCGACGAGCAGTGAGCGGGCGTGAATCGGCTCGGTTCGCGCGGACATCGGCGGCTCCTTGAGGGCGACAGGAGAAAGTGACAGCGGGACGCTGAACAATTGCGTGGTTGACTTCGTTCGCGCGACTGTCGTCGGTCGAGCCCACGAGCGGGTCGCGAGCGAGGCATGTCGACCCTCCCTCGCCTGTCGCGGCGAACGATGTCGGCCGCCGCCGCTTCGTCGCGGCTCGCGGGCCTGTCACCGCGTGCGAATGGATCGATGTTCGGCGCGGCTCGACGTCCCCTAGGTGGACGCCTCGAACCACAGGCGGCCGTCTCGCTCGCGGGCGACCACGCCGAACGCGGCGCCGAGGTGCTCGGGGCTGAAGACGGCGCTGCAGGGACCGACGCGGGCGCGGCCGGCGGCCAGGAGCACGGCGTCGTCGGCGTGGCGGCGGGCGAGGTCGAGGTCGTGCTCGGCGACGAGGACGGCGACGCCCTCGCCTGCGAGCGCCCGCAAGTGGCGGTAGAGGCCGAGCGCGTGGCCGATGTCGAGGCCGGCCGCCGGCTCGTCGAGGATGACGACGGCGGCCTCGGCGGCGAGCATGCGCGCGAGCATGACGCGCTGGCGCTCGCCGCCGCTGAGCTGGCCGACAGGCCTGTCGGCGAAGGCGCCGAGGCCGAGCCGCGCGAGAGCAGCGGCGGCGGCGGCGGCGTCGACGTCGCGCGGCGGGCCGAAGCGCGGCAGGTTGGGCAGGCGGCCGAGGAGGACGACCTCGCGGACCAGGAGGTCGGGCTCGGCCGGGCAGTGCTGCGGCAAATAGGCCAGCCGGCGGGCGCGCGCGGCAGGCGAGAGGGCGGCGAGCGAGTCGCCGAGCAGCTCGATGCGGCCGGCCTGGGGGCGGTCGAGGCCGGCGAGGGCGCGCAGGAGGGTCGACTTGCCGGCGCCGTTGGGGCCGGCGACCACGCAGATCCGGCCGCGGCGGAGGTCGAGGTCGAGGCCGTCGTAGAGGACCCGATCGGCGAGCCGGTGCGACAGGCCGCGAGCGGCGAGGGCGGGCGCGTCGGTCATGCGAGGCATTAATAGGAGGAAGCCGGGGGGTCCGGGCGAGCCCGCGGCAAGAGGTGGCGCACGCGCGGGCGCGGGCGCGCCGGCGCCGGATCGACTAGTGTTCGCCGCATGTCGCTCGTCCAGCTCAGGGCCAGCAAGACGGCGCCGCCGCGCGACCTGCGGGCGTTCCTGCCGATGACCCGCGAGGAGATGGACGCGCGCGGGTGGGACGAGCTCGACGTCCTCATCATCAACGGCGACGCGTACGTCGACCACCCGGCGTTCGGCGGGGCGCTGATCGGCCGGTTCCTCGAGGGCCGCGGGCTGCGGGTCGGGATGATCGCGCAGCCGCGCTGGGATGACCCGAAGGACATCTCACGCCTGGGCCGGCCGCGGCTGTTCGTCGGCATCACGGCGGGCAACCTCGACTCGATGCTCAACAAGCTGACGGCGCAGAAGAAGGTCCGCGGCGAGGACCAGTACTCGCCCGACGGCGCGCTCGAGCAGCGGCCGAACCGCGCCAGCATCGTCTACGCGAACCTGGCCCGGCAGGCGTTCCCGGGGCTGCCGGTGGTGCTCGGCGGCATCGAGGCGAGCCTGCGGCGAATCGCCCACTACGACTACTGGAGCGACCAGGTGCGCCGCTCGGTGCTGGTCGACAGCAAGGCCGACCTGCTGATCTTCGGCATGGGCGAGCGGCCGGTGTGGGAGCTCGCGCGCCGCCTCAAGGCGGGCGAAGACATCGGCACGATCCGCGACGTCCGCGGCACCGCGGTGATGCTGCCCAAGGGGCAGTGGGAGCACCTGCCGAAGAGCCGCTACGTGCGCGACGGGCTGCCGCTGCACCTGCCGAGCTTCGAGGCGGTGAGCGCCGACAAGGACGCGTTCCTCGAGATGTCGCGGGCGTTCCAGCACGAGACCAACCCGGGCAACGGGCGCCCGCTGATCCAGCCGCACGGCGACCGGGCGCTCTACTGCAACCCGCCGGCGCTGCCGCTCGACATGCGCGACATGGATCAGCTCTACGACCTGCCGTTCGTGCGCCGCCCGCACTGGACGTACGAGGGCAGCAAGATCCCGGCGTTCGAGACGGTCAAGCACTCGATCGTGACGATGCGCGGCTGCTTCGGCGGCTGCACGTTCTGCTCGATCACCGAGCACGAGGGCCGCATCATTCAGTCGCGCTCGGCCGAGAGCGTGCTGCGCGAGATCCGGGCGCTGCGTCGCATGGGCGACTTCCGCGGGGTGATCTCCGACGTCGGCGGGCCGACGGCCAACATGTATCGCATGCGCTGCAAGAGCGAGGAGATCGAGCGCGCGTGTCGGAAGCTGTCGTGCGTGCACCCGGGAGTGTGCGAGAACCTCGACACCGACCACGCGCCGCTGGTCGACCTGCTGAAGAAGGTGCGCCAGTCCGAGGGCGTGCGCCGCGTGTTCATCGCGTCGGGTGTCCGCTACGACCTGGCAGAACGATCTCCGGCGTTCATCCGCGAGCTCGCCACACACCATACCGGCGGACAATTGTCCGTGGCGCCGGAGCACGTGAAGGACGAGGTGCTCGCGCGGATGAAGAAGCCGGGCGTCGCCAGCTACGAGCGCTTCGCCGAGCAGTTCGCGTGCGCGAGCGAGGCCGCCGGCAAAGATCAGCATTTGGTGCCGTACTTCATTTCGGGGCACCCCGGCAGCACGCTCGACGACATGGTCGATCTCGCGCTATGGCTCAAGGCGCGGGGCGTCCGGCCGCGACAGGTGCAGGACTTCATTCCCACGCCGATGAGCATGGCGACCTGCATGTACTACACGGGTCGCGATCCCTTCACGCGCGCGCCGGTCTACACGGCGAAAGAGCTGCGCGAGAAGAAGCTGCAGAAGTCGCTACTTCTTTATTGGGACGAGTCGCAGCATCACCTCGCCCGCGAGGCGCTGCGGCGAGCCGGTCGCGCTGCTCTCATCGGTCACGGACCTTCTTGTCTGGTGCCGCCGGAGGGAGGAGCGTCGCGTACATCGAGCGTGTCGCACGTCGCAGGCGGCAGGCGGCCGCGGCGCGGGCTCAGGCCCGCGGGACCGTGACTCGGGGGCCGCGCCGGTCCGCCGTCGGGTCCTGCGCCGGATTCGCCGGAGCAGGTTCGCCCGCGTGACCTCGCTAGCGCACGCGCTTTGGCGAAAGAGTAGTTCCGGGTCACAGGGGTTCATGGCTAAGATGCCCCAACTTATGACGATGATGCGGAGCACGCGACGCGTTGTGTTGGCGACCCTGGCGACGATGAGCCTGGCAGCTTGCGAGTCGCTGTTGAACCCGACGACGAAGGTTTCGCTGGCCATCTCGCACCACGGTACGCGCGACGCGAACGGGGTTCTGCCGGATTTCGGCGAGCCCGACGCTGCCCGCGTGTTCGTCAACGACAAGGGCTGGGAAATCTCGTTGGCCGAGGGCGTGATCGTGATGACCGCGGCGCAGATCGAGTCGTGCGCCGGCGAGAGCTTCGACTTCGAGCTGCCCTACGGTCCGTTCCCCGAGTACCAGCTGGCGCAGGATCAGGACCTCGTCGACTTCGCCATGGTCGACCTGCCCGAAGGGTCATATTGCAAGCTGCGCGTCGAGTACGGCCGCTACCAGTCGTCGCTGGCCGAGCAGGCGTTCGACACGCCGTACACGGTCAAGGGCCACGCGCCGATCGAGGGGATCACGGTCTACCTCGCCGGCACGGCGCGAGACCTGGCGAACGGGAGCGAGGGCGCCAACTTCGGCTTCAAGACCAATCAGACGGCGATCGTCGAGCTCGACCTGAGCACCTCCGTGGAGGGCCGCCCGCTCGTGATCACCGGCAAGGAGCCGGGCGGCAAGGCGCTGACGGTCGCCAAGACCTACGACGCGTTCTTCCGCGGCCTCGACTTCGCCAGCTACGACAAGGCGGCGATCGAGGCCGGGCTGCTCGAGGTGCTCAAGGCCGAGACGTACGTCGTCGTCGGGCCCCAGATCTTCTGAGGCCGACGAGCGCGAGCAACACGGCGAGCCCGAACGAGCCGCCGGCGTCGCCGCTGCGGCAGCCGCAGCCTTCGTCCGACTTCGGCGAGATGTCGAGGCAGTCGCAGGCCTCGCACGCGTCGGTGCGCAGGTCGACGCCTGTCTCCTGGTTCAGCCAGCACAGCGCGGCGTAAGGGATGCCGTAGAAGCCGCCCTTGCCGCAGGTGTAGCCGCGCGAGACGACGCCCGCGAGCGCGAGCTCGCCGGAGGCGAGCGTGACGAACGCGGGGCCGCCCGAGTCGCCCTGGCACGAGTCGAAGCCCATGCCGCCGGCCTGGAACTCGAGGCCGGTGGTGCTGAAGCGGACGATCTCGACGTCGACCTGGCGCTTGAAGCCCTTGAGGTCCTTCTCGTCGTCGCCGAAGCCGACCACGGTGATCGGGGCGCCGACGTACATCGACTCGTCCCACTCGGCCTGGCTGGCGATCGGCCGCGTCGGCTCGACGCTGGTGATCGGCCGATCGAGCACGACGTAGCCGTAGTCCCAGATGTCGACCTTGCACACGTCGGGGTCGGTGCCGCAGAAGTCGGGGTGCGAGCCGTGCTCGACGACCCCGACGACCTCGTCGTACTGGGAAAACACGTCCTCGCCGACGACCACGTGCATGAGCGACGGCGAGGGGTTGCTGTCGAGGCAGTGCGCGGCGGTGAGGACGACGGTGTCGCTGACGAGGGTGCCGGTGCACAGCACGTCGCCCATGAGGATCGCCACGACGCTCGGCCACGAGCCCGGCTCGACGAGGTCGCCGCCGTAGATCGGACTGGGCGCGGGCCCAGGCGCGGTCCAGGGGAGCGGCGAGGCGAGGATGGCGACGAGGCCGAACTGCAGCATGCGACAAGAATAACCCGGGTCGCGGGCGATCCACGGGTCTCCGCCCCGCGTACCGCGCGGCCGTGAGCGAGATCGAAATTGCCCGAGGCGCGCGGGGGCAGACCAGGACAGCGCCCCGGCGATCTGGTACCGATCTGTCCGACCCGGGGAGGCGCGTGCCGACGAATCTCTTCGCCTATCCTAACCTGGTCTCCGAGCCAGGTCCCCTCCCGCTCCGCTCGCAGCTCGACCACGACTTCACCGACGCGCTGGCCCACATCGCCCGGATCCGCACGCGCCGGCGCCTGGAGCGAGACCCGGTGTTCCGCACGATCCGCCCGCAGCTGGAGCGGGTCCTCCGCGGCTTCGAGTGGGATCTGGAGCCGACGCTCGGCCACTCGCTGACGCCGCGGCGGCCGGGGACCGTCCGCGCGGTCGCCTGGAACGTGGAGCGCGGGAAGCGCTTCGAGGGCCTCCACACGCTCCTGACCTCCGACCCCGAGCTGAGCGCGGCCGATCTGCTGCTGCTGACCGAGGTCGACATCGGCATGGGCCGCTCGGGCAACCGCAACGTGCCCAAGGAGCTGGCCCACGCGCTCGGCATGGGCTACGTGTTCGCCAACTATCACATCGTGCTGGTCGAGGGCGACCGCGGCGAGCGTGGCCACGGGGTGCCGAACACCAAGGCGATGCACGGCTGCGCCCTGCTGACCCGCTTCCCGGTGCTGCGCTTCGAGGCGGTTGAGCTGCACGAGCGGCGCGACAAGTTCCACGCGACGGAGAAGCGGATCGGCAACAAGCGCGCGCTGCTGTGCGAGCTGCTGCTGCCCGACGGGCCGCTGACGGTCGCGCTGGTCCACCTCGACCCGTTCGCCGGCCCGCGCGACCGGGCCCGCCACATCCGCGAGATCGTGGCGCGCCTGCGCGAGTTCGGCGGCGAGCGCATGCTCCTCGGCGGCGACCTCAACACCAACACGTACGACCTGAGCAGCGGCCGCGGCCTGGCCTACAACTTCTTCTACAAGCTGACACGCTTCGGCATCGAGGGCATGGCGGCCCAGTACATGAAGCCGGAGGAGCACTTCGAGCGGGCGGTGTTCGCGGCGATGCGCGAGGGCGGGTTCGAGATCGACGGCTTCAACGACTTCACCCGCGGGACCATCTACTACGACATCTACGACCCCGAGATCTTCCGCAAGGCGCTCGACTACATGCCGAAGGCGATGCGCCGGGTGATGTGGACGTACCTCGAGCGCCGGCTGGCGCCGTGGGGCGGGCGGGTGCCGCTGCGCGTCGACTGGTTCGCCGGCAAGGGGCTGCGCCCGCGCGCGCCGCAGGTCATCGAGCGGCCGGTCGCCGAGGGCAAGCTGGTGTCGGATCACAACCCGATCGTGATCGACCTCGAGCTCGGCCCGGATGGCGAATCGGACATGTCCGAAGAGTCCGATGAGTAGGCGTCACTCGCGGCGGTAGGCGCCGAGCCAGGCGCGGGCGTTGCCGCCGAGGACGCGCGAGACCGCGGGGTCGGCGAGCGCGAGGCCGTGGTAGACGCCGGGGGTGAACGCGCCGATCCGGGCGCTGTGGCGCCAAAACTCGAAGCGCTCGCGCTCGAGTAACCCGAGGTTGGCGGACAGCTGCAGGTCCCACTCGCGCGCGGCGCCGGCGTCGCGGCCCGCCGCCCGGGCGGTGACGAGGTCGGAGCCGAACAGGAAGCGCTCGGGCTGGACCTCGATGAGGGCGCGCAGGCGATCGCGGTCGGTCTCGATCGCGGTGAAGCCGTCGACGCCGGGCAGGCCGGCGCCGTGGCTGGTGTCGACGCGCAGCCGCGGGAACTCGCGCAGGAGGCCGGCCAGGCGATCGAGGTCGGTCCGGCTGCCGCACAGGTGGGCGCACACCAGCTCGAGCCGCGGGTGGGCGCGCAGGAGCCGGGCCAGCTCGTCGCGGTAGCGGACGGTGTTGACGTGGGCGAGCACGGGGACGGAGTGATGCTCGAGCCACTCGAACAGCGAGGCGTGGGCCGGGTCGTCGAGCGGGCGCGCGTGCAGCTCCTGGTGGCCGGCGTAGAGCTTGACCCCCCGAGCGCCGCGCTGAAACCAGCGCTCGAGCTCGGCGATGCCGACCTCGGCCGGCTCGACGGTGATGAAGGGGAACAGGCGATCGCGGTGGTCGGCGGTGGCGGCGAGCAGGGCCTCGTTGGCCTCCCGCCAGCCGCGCAGGCGGGCGTCGCGGCCCGGATCGAGGCCGAGGGCGGGATCGAGGTGCGGCGAGGCGATGACGACGGCGGCGGCGATCGCCTGGCGGTCGAGCGCGGCGAGCAGCTCGTCGACGGCGCCGCCGACGAGGTGGACGTGGACGTCGACGCGATCGCGAATGACCTCGTCGACGGTGGCGGTCGGCTCGGTGGGCGTCGGCGCGCCGCAGGTCAGCGCGAGGCCGGTGAGGGCCACGATCGCGGCGCGCCACGGTGCGGGCTCAGCACTCACACTCGTCCTCGCCTTCGTAGTTGCGCACGGAGACGCTCAGCCGGTACGGGTACTCGGCGGTCGGCGTGTCGCTGTGGACGCGGAGGAGCAAGCCATCGGCGTATTCATCGCCGGAGCCGGCGAGCGCGAGCACGCCGCCGTCGGCGGTGTGGGCGATCAGCGGCTCGCGGGTGTCGGCGCGGTAGACCTCGATCGTCATGGCGTGCTCGGGGCCGGCAGCGATCACCGGCTCCCCGCAGGCGGCGCCGCACAGGCCGGCGTCCTTCACCAGCGCGCGGACGAGGAGGTAGTGCGCGTCGTAGTCGAGGCCGGCGACCTTGAAGCGGTACCAGTCGTCCTCGCCGGGGCACAGGTAGGCGCCGTCGACCTCGTGCCAGACCGACGCCTCGTCGGCCGAGTCCCAGGTGATGTCGGTCGGATCGTCGGGGTCGTCGTTCGGCTCCCACCGGTCGTTGAGGGGGCAGGCGACAGACTCACGGGTGTCGGCGTCGTCGTCGCCGGACGAGAGGTCGCAGGCGGCCATCGACAGCGCGACAATGGCCTGTCGCAAGAGACAGGTCCAGCGCGGCGTCGCGGGCGAGGTCGAGGCGGGCAGCATCGGTCGTCGTGCTGCAAACGTGGACCGCCCGCGGTGCCGGTCAACCGGTCGCGCCGCGCGAGGGCGGAGGGCAGGGGGGTGGCCGCCGGCGCGGCGACGAAGGAGCCGGGCGAGCCGCGAGGAGCCGCGCAGGCGCCGCCCGTACGGCGCGCGAGGACATGTCCAGAAAGACAGGCGACGCGCGTGACGATGGGCCCGGCGCTCCGCGCGGGCGATCTGGGATGTCCGAAGAGACAGGGCGTGGGGCGCCGCCCGCCACAGGGGTCGGGCTGTCTCTCGGGACATGTGGGGCGACGACCTTCACCGGTCCGGCTGGCTGCTGTCCGCAGGGACAGGCGCGGCCGGCGTGGCGAGCAGGTCGGTGCCGACCTTGCGGGCGAGCGCGAGGACCTCGCCGATCCCGCGGGCGACCATGGCGGAGGGGTCGGCGCCGTCGCCGAACGAGGTGATCTTGACCTCGCCGAACTTCTGCGCGAACGCGCCGGCGATCGCGGGCAGGCCGGTCTCGACCAGGGCCATGCGGATCCGGTCGTCGGAGACGAGGTTGTCGACCTCGCGGGCGGCCCGGGCCACGGCGGCCCGGACCTCGCCGGCGAGGCGCTCGAGCTGCAGCTCGCGCTCCTTGAGCCGCGCGGCGGCGGCGCTCTCGAGGTCCTTGAGCTCGGTGCTGGCCTTGCTGCGGTTCAGCGCCAGCTGGGCGGCCAGCTCGACCTCGCGCTGCTGCGTGGTGTGCTTGACCTCGAGCAGCTGGCGCTCGGCCTCGGCGTACTTGCGCTCGCGCGCGAGCTGGGCCAGCCGCACGGCCTCGGCCTGGGCGGCCTTCTCCTGCTCGATCTGGGTCTTGGCCCGCAGCTCGCCGAGCAGGCGCGCCTGCTCGCGCGCGCCTCGCTCCTCGGCGAGCTCGGTGGCGGCCTTGAGCTCGGCGAGGGCCCGCGCCTGCTCGCGTGCGGCTCGCTCCTCGGCGAGCTCGGTGGAGCCCTTGAGCTCGGCGAACAGGCGCATCTGGTCGCGCACGCGCTGCTCCTCGGCGGCGCGCGCCTCGATCTCGTCGCGCTTGGCGGCCTCGGCCAGCTCGATCTGCATGGTGCGGCTCTCGGCCTGGGCCTTGAGCTCGCGCGTGGCGGTCTCGCTGGCGATCCTGGCCTCCTCGATCTGGCGCGACGAGGTCGCCTCGAGGGTGGCGATCTCGCGGGCGCTCTCCATCTCGGCCATGCGCGCGCGCAGGGCCAGCTCGGCGCGGAACCTGGCCTGCATGTCCTGGAACACGGTGTCCGACAGGATCTGCACGTTCTGGATCTCGACGGTGTCGATGACCACGCCCCAGCCGGTGGCGGTGGTGTCGTCGGTGCGGCCGCGGCCCTCGACGATCGGCACGAGCTCCGCCATCAGCTCGCGCGCGATCGACTCCTTGCGCCGGGTCATGGCGTCCTCGACGCGCAGGTTGGCGACCAGGCGCCGGGTGGCGCCGACGAACATCTCGGTGAGGATCTCGCCGAGCTTCTCCTGCGCGCGCTCGCTGTAGGAGAAGTTGAGCATGCGGAAGGTCAGCTCCGGCTCGGCGATCCGGTAAACGGCGAGGCCGGTGATCTGCACGCCGACCTTCTCGAGCGTGACCTGGTCGGCGGTGAACTGCAGGCGGTTGATGGTGGTCGGGATGACGGCCACGCTGTCCCACGGCCACTTGAAGCAGCTCGCGCCCTGACCGGTGCTGGCGCGCCGGATCCGTCCGCGGCGCACGTGGATGAGGTACTCGGACGGCTTGGCGGTGATGAAGCCCCAGCGCTTCATCTTCTCGGGGTCCTCCACAGGCTTGCCCTGGCGCCATTGGCTGTCGGGGGTGGCGGGCGTGGTGGTGGCGGGCTTGGTGGTCATCGTTCGACTCCTGCGCGAGGCCACTTAGCAGGCGCCGTGCCAGCGACCGCGGCGGGCGCCGGACGCGACGTTGCCCGGGGCCGCGCCCGCGGCCGCGCGTCGAGCCACGCGCGCGGGTGCATCGAAACGATACACGTGGATCGTGATGAGACAGGTGCCGCGAACGGCGCTGGAGCCGGGGCTCAGGCGCGGATCTTGAGCGCCTTGATCTTGCGCAGGAGGGTGGCGCGGCCGATCCCCATGGCCCGCGCGGCGCCGCTGCGGTTGCCGTCGTGGGCGGCGAGGACCGCCTCGATGTAGAGCTTCTCCATCTCGGTCCACGACAGGCGCGCGAGGTCGGCGGCGGCGCCGCGGCCGCCCTTGCGGCCCGCGGGCGGGAGCTCGCGCGGGTCGGCAGGCAAGGGCAGGTCGGCGACCTCGATGGCGTCGCCGACGCTGAGGACGACGGCGCCCTCGATGCAGTTCTCGAGCTCGCGGATGTTGCCCGGCCAGCTGTGCGCGTGCAGCCGCGCGAGCGCGGGCGGCGAGAAGCGCACGACCGGCTTGTTGTGGCGCTGGGCGAACCCGGCGAGGAAGTGATACGCGAGCTGCTCGAGGTCCTCGGGCCCGCGCTCGCGCAGCGGCGGCATGGCCAGCGAGAGCACGCGCAGGCGGTAGTAGAGGTCCTCGCGGAAGCGCTGGCGCGCGACCATGTCCTCGAGGTTGCGGTTGGTGGCGGCGAGGATCCGGACGTCGACCTTGAGGGTCTTGCGCCCGCCGACCCGCTCGAACTCGCGGTCCTGCAGGACGCGCAGCAGCTTGCTCTGCAGCGGCAGCGGGACCTCGCCGAGCTCGTCGAGGAAGACGGTGCCGCCGTCGGCGGCCTCGAACTTGCCGACGCTGCGCTGGTCGGCGCCGGTGTACGCGCCGCGCTCGTGGCCGAAGAGCTCGTTTTCGATCAAGGTGGCCGGGAGCGAGGCGCAGTCGACGGCGACGAAGGGCCGCCCGGCGCGCGGGCTGTTGTAGTGGATGGCCCGCGCGATCAAACCCTTGCCGGTGCCGGTCTCGCCGGTGATGAGGACGGTCGCGTCGGTGCCGGCCGCGCGTGTCACGAGATCGTAGACGCGCCTCATCCGCGCGCCGCCGCCGACCACGCCGTTGAAGCGGTAACGCAGCGGTCCGCCGGTGGGGGCCCGCAGCTGCGCGTAGAGGCTGGTGCTCTCGACGAGCATGGCGACCTGGCTGGCGAGCGCGCGCAGCAGGGCCTCGTCGTCGTCGTCGAAGGCGGCGCCCTTCTTGTTGAGCAGCTGGAGCACGCCGAGGATCTCGCCGGCGCGATCGAGGACCGGGACGCACAGCATGGAGCGCGTGGCGTAGTTGGTGGCCCGGTCGATGGCGCCGTAGAAGCGCGGGTCGCCCTCGGTGTGCGAGAGGTTGATCGCCTCGCCGGTGCGCGCGACGTGACCGGCGATGCCCTGACCGACCTTGAGCCGGATCTCGCGCAGCTCGGGCAGATGCGCGGCCTTGCTGAACAGCTCCCCGCGGGCGCGGTCGACCAGATAGAAGGTGCCGCGGTCGGCGTCCATCGCCTTGGTGACGGTGTCGATGACCTGCGCCAGCAAGGCGTCGAGGTCGACCTCGCGGCGCACCAGCTCGCCGAGCGCGAACAGCACGCTGTCGCGATCGACGCGCGTCCGCTTCGCCGGCGCTTCCGGGGTGGGCGTTCGCGCGGGCTTCTTGCGGGCTGCTGGCTCCATCCGTGCCGAGTGTATCAAAATGAGACGGTGCGTTGGCGCGCCGCTGCGTCGGCGCTGGAGCCGCGAGAGCAGGGGCTGGAGCAGCGCCGCGCGGATGCAGGCGTTGACTGCCGCGCAGCCGGCACGCGATAAAAATCGCCATGATTGAGAAGCTGGGAACCGTGAAGGGCTTGGGCATTGCCGCGCTCGTCGGCGCGCTGCTGACCGCGGGGTGCGGCGAGAAGGGGCAAGACACCGAGACCGACACGAGCACTCCGACGACGGATCCGGGGACGGATCCGGGGACGGAGTCGAACACGGGGCCGACGACCGGGCCGACGACCGGGTCGATGACGGAATCGACGAGCCCGACGGGCACGAGCACGGAGGCCGACACCGAGGCGCCGACGACCACTGACCCGACGACCGAGGGCGGCACGAGCATGTGCAACCCGAAGACCCAGGACTGTCCCGAAGGCCAGAAGTGCGTGGCCTACGACTCGATGGCGATGAACTACTGGGACGCCAACAAGTGCGTCGAGGAGCCGGTGAACGGCGGCGTCGTCGGCGACCCGTGCAACATCAACCCCGGCGAGTCGGTCTTCAGCGGGCTCGACAACTGCTCGAAGGGCACGATCTGCCTCAACTTCGACTTCCAGACCGGTCAAGGCGGCACGTGCACGGCGTACTGCGGCGAGGGCAACAGCTGCGGCGACGGTGAACTCTGCCTCGAGACGGCCAACGAGGGCGTGCTGCCGATCTGCCTGAAGTCGTGCGACCCGCTGCTGCAGGACTGCGAAGGCATGCAGGGCTGCTACGGCGACGCGTCGTTCGGCGGCTTCATCTGCTTCTCGCCCGACACGGGCGCCAACACCGGCGACGACAACTCCCCCTGCGAGTACACCAACGCCTGCCTCGCGGGCTTCAGCTGCCAGGCCGCCGAGACGGTCGAAGGCTGCGACGAGGGCTCGACCGGCTGCTGCACGCCCTTCTGCTCGGTGTCCGGTGGCGACGCCGACTGCGCCCCGAGCGAAGACTGCGTGCCGTTCTTCGCCGACCCACCGCCGGGCACCGATGACGTCGGTGTCTGCGTGATCCCGAGCTGAGAGGCGAGACGCCGCCGCGACGAGGAGCCGCGACGAGGGATCGTCGCGGCTCCGATCGCGAGACGCGAGGTGATGGCGAGCGCGTCGGTGCGCGGCGGCTCGCAGCGCGGCGACGTTGAGGCGAGCCACATGACGCGGCGCGTCGAGAGGTTGCCGCGAGAGACGCGGAGCGTGGGAGATGACGAGGCGAGGCGCGCGAGACGCAAGCCGCGTGACGAGAACGCCGGCGACTCACGGCGAGACGAGACGCGGACAGGTCGCGCCGAGGAGGTGCGTCGCAGCTCGGCGGCTCGTGCAACGCAAAGAGCCGCGACGCCAAACGTCGCGGCTCTCGGAGCGCGCGTCGTGACGCGAGGAGGATCTCAGTTCGCTGCCCGCGGCGTGGGGCGGGCGAAGATCCGGTCGAAGGCGTCCTGGACCTCTTCGGACATGTCGGTGAGCGTGCCGAAGCCGATGAGGTAGAAGGGCCGGTCGCGGACGGTGACGCGCCACACCTGCATCGGCTGGCCGTCGGTCAGCTCGTCGATGAGACCGGCGCGCAGGGACGCAGGCTCCTCGACGTAGAGGGGGGCGACCGCGGCGACGCGATTGCCGAGGTCCTTGTCACCCGCGCCCGCGAGGAGCAGGCCCTCATGCGTGGCGAGCGTGAGGTGCTCCAGGCCGGTCCGCTGGGCGACCGCCCGGAGGTAGAGATCCCCGGCGAGGCAGGGGTTTTCGCTGCGATCTTGGCGTCGTTCGTGCGTCATCCGACAAAACTCCGGTGTGGGTGATGTAGGATAAATGCCGACTTCGGCGAGGACAAAATTTCTGCGGATCGGGCCGCCTCAACGCGAAGTGCGCGCGTTCTTGCGCTTCTTCTGCGGCGATGGAGGACCAAAGACTTCTCGCAGCACCTGATCGGCGGGGATGAGCTCGACTTCCCCGCGGTCCAACTCCGCCAACCTGCGCTTCAGCGCCTTGGCCAGCGTGACCTCATCAGCGTCCGTGAGGATCCGCGGCGGGCCTCCTGCAAAAGAATCGGTCGTCATCCCGATTTCGTAGCATGACGCGCGAGTTTGAGCCGGGAAAAAGAGTCGGCTTTCATCCGGAGGCGCAACGCGAGACCGAAGAGGCGCGCGGCTTTGCCGCGCGCCTCGGCCCGGTCCACGTACGACGCGTCGAGCGGGCTATCCGCAAGGCCCTCGATGACATCGCTCGATTCCCCCAGGCCTGGCCGCCGTACCTGTACGGGACTCGTCGTTGTTTCCTCGTCGGACTGCCGTATTTCTTCGTCTATCGCCGGCGGCGGCGGCTGGAGGTCGTCGCGCTTTGCCACCACCGGCAACGGCCGGGGTCGTGGCTCGCCCGACTGTCAGAAGATTTGCCAGTCGATCGCCGGGTAGCCGAGGTCCTCGAGCGCGGTGTTGATGGCCGAGAACGGCCGGCTGCCGAGGAACTTCGGACCCTTGCCGAGGATCGGCGAGGGGTGGGGGGCGACCACGACGCGGTGGCGGCGCTGGTCGACCAGGGTGGCCTTCTTCCTGGCGAAGTCACCCCACAGGGCGAACACCACCGGCTCGTTGCGCTCGCCGAGCGCGCGGATGACGGCGTCGGTGAACTTCTCCCAGCCCTTGTTCTTGTGCGAGCCGGGGGTGTGGGCGCGGACGGTGAGGACGGTGTTGAGGAGGAGGACGCCCTGCTCGGCCCACGATTGCAGGTTGCCGTGCGGGGGGACGCTGCACCCGCGGTCGGCGGCCAGCTCCTTGAAGATGTTGGCCAGCGAGGCCGGCGGCTTGACCCCCGGCAGGACCGAGAAGCACAGGCCGTGGGCCTGACCCTCGTCGTGGTACGGGTCCTGCCCGAGCAACACGACCTTGACCTGCTCGAAGGGGGTCAGTTCGAAGGCGCGAAAGACATCTTCCTCGGTCGGATAAACCGTATTGTTTTCGCGCTCATAGTTGACGAAGTCGACGAGGTCCTTGAAGTATGGCTTGGCCATCTCGTCGGCCAGCACCGCGTGCCAGCTGCCAGGCAGGGTCCAGTTGCCGTAGCCGTACATGCCGCACCTCCTCAGGGGATCCGGCGGATCGTCTCCGACAGCAGAGCCACGCCGAAGCCCGTGCCGCGGTTCTTCGGGAAGCTCGGCCCCGCCAGGTCGATGTGGCACCACAACGCCTTGGTGTCGTCCATGTGCCAGTAGACGAACTGCGCCGCGCAGGCCGACTGGGCGTTCATGCGATTCTTTACAGAATTGACCATATCTGCGACATTACTCTCGAATTCTTGCTTGTAGAACTCGGGCGCGAACGGCAGCGGGTGGACGAGGTCGCCGCAGTGCTTGCCGGCGGCGATGATGGTCTGTTCGAGGAACTCGTCGTTGCTGACGATGGCGGCGTGGAGCAGCCCGGTCGAGATCAGCTGGGCGCCGGTGAGGGTGGCGGCGTCGAACACGACCTCGGCGCCGAGCGCTCGCGCGGCGTAGCTGACGCCGTCGGCCAGCAGCAGGCGGCCCTCCGCGTCGGTGTTGTTGATCTCGACGGTCTTGCCGGAGTGCATGCGGAGGATGTCGTCGGGCTTGTAGGCGCCGGGGCCGACGGCGTTCTCGGCGATGCAGAGGACCAGCGAGAGCTTGTGCTTGCAATGATTGGCGGCCAGCACGCAGAAGGCCCCGAGCACGGCGGCTGCGCCGCCGCAGTCGCCCTTCATCGAGTTCATCGCGCCGCTGAGCTTGAGACTGAGACCGCCGGTGTCGTACGTGATGCCCTTGCCGACCAGCGCGATCGGGCGGCCGCCCCCGGCCGCCGGGGTGTACTGGGCGATGAGCACGCGCGGCGGCTTGACCGCGCAGCGGCCGACGGCGTGGATGCCGGCGAGGCCCTCCTGGAGCAGGGCATCGCCGACGATCTCGCGCAGCTCGACCCGCGGAATCGCGGTCAACAGGTCGCGCGCGCGCGCGGCGAACTCCTCCGGATTGAGCTCGGTCGGCGGCGTATCCACGTGCAGCGCGGCGATCCGCGTGGCGTGCATCGTCGACTCGACCTCGGGCGGGATCGGGATCGGTTGACCGGCGAGGTCGAGCGCGAGGATCTGGACCTCGGCGCCGCTGCTCGCGCCGCTCTTGCTCGAGTAGAGCGGGAGAGCGCGGCCGACCGCGTTGACGGTGGCCAGCAGGTGCGCCGGATCCGGCAGGATCAGGATGATGCCGGCCTTGGTGCTGCCGAGGTCCGCCCCGGCGACCACGCGGCGGACGCTCTCGGCGCGACTCGGCGAATTGTAGCGAGACCCGTGGTCGGGCAGCACGCCGAGGAGCAACCGGCGCGGCTCCGACAGGCCGGTCAGCGTTCCGGATACCGCTCCGAGCTCGCCCGGCTTGGTGTCCCGCGCGAGTTCGGCGAGCAGCGACTGCGCCGGCGCCGGCAGGAACGCCGGCAACTCGCCGGTGAGGACGCCGGCCGCCGCGACGACGAGGACGGCGCGGCTGCCGTGGAGCAGAGCGGGAATGGTCGGGGCGAAGCTCAGGGTCGTGGGCACGGCCGGAGCATGCCACAAGCTGTCGACTGCGTCGTCCCGCGCTTCCACGAGCGCGCCATTGCGGCAACTACCGCCGGGTTTTGCCGAAGACGCGCAACACCGGGGGAAGGTGTGTTAACGTCACAGGGTCCCCCGAGAAGCCATGAGCAAACCGGAAGACCAAGCACAAGCAGACCCCCTGCTGGGGACGACTTTCGCTCGGCGCTACCTGATCGAGCGCCGGCTCGGCCGCGGTGGGATGGGCGTCGTGTACCAGGCGACGCAGATCGACCTGAATCGCCCGGTGGTCCTCAAGGTGCTGGCGCCCGACTGGGTCGGCGACTCCGAGGCGCTGGCCCGCTTCGAACGCGAGGCCCGCGGGCTTTCCAGCCTGCAGCACCCCAACATCGTGACCATCCACGACTTCGGCAAGGTCGACGGGCGGGCCTTCATCGTCATGGAGTACGTCCAGGGCGAGACGCTCGACCGGTTCGTCCGCCGCCGCGGCCACCTCACGCTGGCCGACTTCGTGCCGATCGCCGCGCAGGTCCTCAAAGGCCTCGGCGAGGCCCATTCGCGCGGGATCATCCACCGCGACATCAAGCCCGCCAACATCATGCTGTGCGAGCGGCAGGGCCGGGCCAACTACGTCAAAATCCTCGACTTCGGGCTCGCCAAGCTGGTCTCCGGCTCGTCCGACATCACCAAGCAGAACGTCCTCGGCACGCCCACCTGCCTGTCCCCGGAGCAGATCCTGGGCGAGAAGATCGACCAGCGCGTCGATGTTTACGCGGTCGGCATCCTGTTCTACTTCATGCTGACCGGCGTGATGCCGTTCCAGGCCGACAACGACGCGTCGGTCCTGTACAAGCACGTCCACGAGAAGGCGCAGCCGATCCAGGAGCTCCTGCCGCCCGACAACGGCGTCCCGGAGGGGGTCCTGGAGCTCATCAGCCGGTGCCTCGAGAAGAGCCGGGAACGCCGCCCGCGCGACGCCAACGAGGTCGTCGAGGGGCTGATCGACCAGGTGCCGTTCTCGATGTTCCGCCTGCCGCGCGCCCAGCCGCGGACGGAGCCGCTCGAGCCGGAGGAGCCGCAGAGCAGCACCGAACACAGCAAGCCGATCCCGTCGCCGGAGAATATCGTGGTCGGCACGTTCGGCCGGCCGCGGTCGGCACCCGCCGCGGCCGCCGCGCCGCTTGCGCAGCCGATGTCGGGGGCCGGTGCACTGGCACAGTCGATGCCGTCGCCGGTGATGCCGATCACGGCCCAGTTCCCGCAAGCGACGCTCGACCAGCTCAAGGCCCAGGGCATCCCGCTCGAGGGCGGGAGCCTGGTGCAGAGCCAGGACGGGCGCACGCTGCTGGTGGTCGGTCCGCAGGCGCAAGAGGCCGCGGCCCGCCAGCGCACCCTCAACCTGATCCTGATCGGCGCGGCGGCCTTCTCGGTGCTGGCCGTGTTGATCTACGCGTTCGGCGGCGGCAGCAGCAACGAGGCCGAGGCCGACCGCCCCGAGGTGGCGACCCGCGAGGAGGGCGGCCGCGAGCAGCTCGAGAGCAACCTCGACAAGATCGCGCAGCTCATCGACGAGGGCAAGCTGCCGCAGGCCGAGCGCAAGCTCGAGATCGCCGAGGAGGAGTTCGCCCGCGATCCGGAGCTGTCCGACCGCGCGGACGAGCTGCGCTCGAAGCTCGAGGTGCAGAAGGCGCTGGCCAGCGCCCGCAAGTACGAGCGCGACGGCGATCGCATCAGCGCGGTCAAGGGTTACCGCGACGTGCTGGCGCTCGACGCCGCCAACGAAGAGGCGAAGCAGCGCATCAAGGGGCTGTTCCCGGAGCTGAACCCGGACATGGGGTTCGCAATCATCACGATCCGGTCGGCCCCGGTGACTGCGGAAGTCACGCTCGACGGACGGCCGCTCGGCTCGACCACGGTCGAGGTGCCGCTGCACGCCGGCAAATACAACCTCACGCTGGCCGCGCCCGGCTACGGGCCGATGCAGACGGCGCTGAGCGTCAGCGCGGCCAAGGACCAGCCCTACGACTACATGCTGACGGCCAAGGCCGGGACGCCGCCGATCCCGCAGCCGGCGGTGGAGCAGCCGAAGCCGCCGGGCGGGACCAAAAAACCGGGGGGCGGCGGGACCAAGCGGCCGCCCGACGGACAGGTCAAGCCGAAGCCGAACCCCGCGCCGGATGACGATTTGTTGCCAGTCGGTCCGAGCAAAAAGCGTTAGTCTCTAGCTCTCGGGTTCGTGAGGGTCGCCGCCGTCGACCCCGCCCCACAGGCCCCCCCATGAAGAAGCCGATCGTCACTCTCGTGGCCGCTGCGTTTCTCGCCTCGAGCATGCCCGCCCGCTCGGCGGCCGCCGCGGTGTACGTCCCGATCGCCGTGCGTGCGGCGCTGGCCGAGCCGCCGCCGACCGACGCCAACGGCGAGACGTTCGAGAGCCTGGCCGAGCAGGCGCGGGCGAAGTACCGCGAGAAGGACTACGCCGCCGCGGTGGCGCTGTTCGAGCGCGCCTACAAGGTGCAGCCCGACCCGAACATCCTGTTCAACATCGGCCGGATCCAGGAGCAGGCCAACAACGTCGACGCGGCGATCTCCTACTACCAGAGGTTCATCGCCGACGAGTCGGTCGACATCGGTCTGCGTGACACGGCGCTGCAGCGGCTGGCGACGCTCGAGAAGATCGTCGAGATCCGCGAGAAGGAAGAGGCCAAGCAGAAGCCGAAGCAGCCCGAGCCGGCCAAGCAGCCGGAGTCGACGCAGCCGGTCGGGCCGCAGCTCGGCCCGCAGTCGCCGCCCGGCGACGACAAGTCGCCGCAGAACAAGGCCAAGATCCTGCGGCCGATCGGCTACACGATGTTCGGCGTCGGCGCGGCGCTGCTGATCGGCGGCGGGATCGCGGGCGGCCTGGCGAAGGGGCAAGAGAACAAGTTCGAGGCCGCAGAGACGCTCGACGACCAGCGCGAGGCCGGTCAAAAGGGCAAGTCGCTGGCGGCCGCGGCCGACGGCCTGTTCATCGCCGGCGGCGTGATGGCGGTGGTCGGCATGGTGCTCCTGCTGGTGCCGAAGGCGCGCAAGTCGAAGGCCGTGCAGGCGATGCAGCCCAAGGTCTCGCCGAGCCAGGTCGGCCTCGGTTACGTCTATCGCTTCTGAGCCGCGAACGCTGGAGCTTTGCGACCATGTCGTCTGTCTTCTCGCATATGCTGACCCGGATCTCTGTCTGCGGCGTCCTCGGGGTGATCGCGGGCGCGTGCTCGGCGACGCTCGACTTCACCGAGTGCTACGAGGACGCCGACTGCGCGGCCTTCTTCGACGACAACAAGCCGATGTACTGCGCGGCCAACACCTGCCAGGTCCGCGAGAAAGGCTGCGACGCCAACTCGCAGTGCGCAGGCCTCGGCGAGGCGTTCATCTGCGCCACCTCGAGCGCGCCGCGCGAGTGCGCGTCGACCGAGACCGACGAGTGCGGCGCCCCGATCTACCCCGGCGGCGAGGTCAGCGACGACGTCGCGTTCATCGGCGTGATGCTGCCCAAGACCGGCGCCGACGCGGCGCTCGGCGAGGCGATGGAGAAGGGCGTGCGAGCGGCGGTCGAGGAGTTCAACGGCTCCGGCGAGCTGCCGAACGGCGACAAGATCGCGCTGGTGGTCTGCGACACCAAGAGCGAGGTCGCGTCGGCGACGTCGGCCGGCCGGCACCTCGGCGACACGCTGGCCATCCCGGTGCTCATCGGCCCGGTCGACGACGTCGAATTCACGGCGGTGGTCGACCAGGTGACGTTCGCCCCCGGCGTCAACGCGTTCACGATGGGGCCGATGGTCACGGCCGACATGACCGAGCTCGACACCTCGGCCAACCTGGTCTTCCAGGCGATGGCCGGCGCCAAGTACCAGGGCCCGGCGCTCGGCGCCCGGATCGGCGAAGACTTCACGGGCGTGCCCGACGCGAACGCGGTGCTGCTGCTGGCGGAGGACGCGTACGGGCTCGGCCTCTACAACGCCGTGGCGACCGAGGAGACCGGCGGTCCCAGCCAGATCCCCCAGGTCCCCGGCAGCCAGTTCATCGCCTCGTACCGCGGGCTCGACGACGCCACCAAGGGCGCGAAGGCCAAGCTCGACGCGGCGCTCACGAGCTTCGACACGCCGCAGATGTTGGTCCTGCTCGGCCGCTCCGAGGTCGCCGACATCATCAAGTACTACAAGACGACCGGCGCCCCGCTGCCGCAGAAGATCTACGTGCCGCAGCGGGCGATGCCCGCGGTGGCGGCGCTCAAGGACAAGGAGCTCGCCGGCGTCGTCGTCGCCATCACCCCGGACCTCGACACCCCGCAGCTCGCCAAGCTGCGCACCCGCCTCGGCGAGTCGTCGCTGGCGCCCGAGGCCGGCCTCGCCTACGACGCGACGATGGCGTCGCTGATCGGCATGGCCGCGGTGAAGTCCGGCGACATCGTCGTCGGCCTGCGCGTCGCCGACGCGATGGAGAAGCTGTCCGACAAGTCGGGCGTGCCGGTCGACTTCGGCGCGGGTCCGAAGATGTTCGTGCCCGCCGCGCTGTCGGCGTTCGCCACCGGCAAGTCCGTCGACCTCACGGGCATCACCGGGCCGCTCGACTTCGACGCCAAGGGCGAGGTGTGCAGCCCGCTCGCGGCCCACACGCTCGACGAGTCCGGCGAGAAGTGGGTGAAGACGGCCGTGTTCACGCCCGCGTGCCCCGACACCACCGGCGCGTGGGCCGCGGTTCCCTGAGCTCCGGCAAGGCAACAGCATGACCGCCGGGACATGTCCTGGCGGTCATGCCGCTTTCTCGGAGCAGTCGCGGAGCGTCACCGCTCCGGGCAAGGAATGAGGCGTCGAGGATCGCGTGCGGGAGGACGCGGGGCCGTGGGGAGCGGGGAGGGGCGGCCTCGCGGCGGCGGCGCGGGTCCCTCGCGACGCGAGACCTGCCATGCCAGATGCTCGACGCGGAGTGGTCGATGGGGCATGTCCGAAGAATCATCCCGCGTCTGCGCGTCAGGCATGGGGCCCCTCGCTGCGTCCCACGCCGCCGCCGCGAGGCCGCCCCAGAAGAGTGTGGCGGCCCCGCTTGTCGTGAGGCAGAGGTGGTCGTCGCTGCGTCCCACGCCGCCGTAGCGAGGCCGCCCCAGAAGAGTGTGGCGGCCCCGCTTGTCGTGAGGCGGAGGTGGTCGTCGCTGCGAGCAAGACGCCATGCTCGAGACGACGGTGTGCAGCGCGCTCACCAGCAGCGCTCGTAGGACCACCCGTCCATGACCAGCGGTGTGCAGTCATCGCTGTCGGTCCCGCCGATCATGTCGTCGATCCAGCGGACCTTGTTCTGCAGGCGAACCGCGCGCTGCTTCCCGCCGGTGGTCGCGCACATGTCGCCGGGGCTGCCGATCTCGATCGACGTCGCCAGCCCGGCGACCACCCGGGTGACCCCGTCGGGGAGCACGTCCATCACCGGCCCTCCGGAGTCGCCCTTGCACATGCGGCTGGTCTCCGCGTCCATCAGGAAGTGCTCCGGCCCGTTCCAGTTGGGCAGGTAGACCATGCGCCGGAGCGTGCCGGCGCCGCCGCCCGTGTGCGAGGTGACGCCCTGACCGTACAGGCGCATCGTGCCGATCGTGCTCATGGCGCCGGTGTAGATCCGGTGGCGGTCCTCGGCGGGGAAGCCGAAGCTGCCGCTGGTCAGCTTGACCACCGCGATGTCGTCGCCGTCGTCGCCGACGTAGCTGCTGCCGGTCCCGGCGTAGTCGGGGTGGACGTTCACGCGTACCGTCCCGACGTAGCTGCCGCCGCCGAAGTTGTCGATGTCGAAGTTGTCGACCCAAAAGTTCTTCTCGCCGGACGCCGGGGCCAGCGCGGCCACGCAGTGGGCGGCCGTGACCAGCGCGCGCTCGTGGATCAGCACGCCGGTGCAGCCGACGCTGCTCAGCCGGAGGACGCCGTTGGTGGTGAGGTTGCTGGCCTCCGCCTGTGCGATTCGAAACTCCGCGTCCGCGGGCGCCGGCTCCTGCGACGGGAAGCTCTCGATGTGCGCCGACAGGCCCGCGAGGTAGCTCGGGGCGTCCTCGCAGCCGGCCACGCGCTCGAGGCCGAGGATCTCGCCGAGCTCGGGGTAGGCGCGCAGCGTCGCGTTCATTTGCTCGAGGTCGAAGGTGCCGTTGTCACAGCGGACCAGGGCACCTCGCACGTCGACGTCGAAGGAGGGGATTTCACCGTCGGCGGCCTCGTCGGCGTCACAGGCGGGGGTAGCGAGCGCCGCGAGGGCGCAGAGGGCGATGTGGAGCGGGAGGTGGATAGGAAGTCCGGGCGAATGCATCGTGTTGCTCTTGGGGTGAGAGGTGTCGCGGGGTGGCGGCCGCGAGCGGCAGTCGTCGACCCTCGCCGGCGAAGTCGAGTCACCACGCTTTTCAATTCACCAGGCGCGAACAATTTTTTCGCAGCGCAAACCACTGTCGCCAAGGCGCGCTGATACGGTGGGGTCCACCCGTGCCAATCGACGGCGCCGCGGTCGACGTCGCGCTCGGTGTCGCGCTCCGTGACCTGACCCGGCTCCGGACGTGAAGAAGGCCGCCCACGCCCGGGCGACCACCTCCCGCGCCGCGGCCGTGTCTCCGTTCGCCAGCAGGCATGCTCGACGCGGATGGGCGATGAATGTTTAAACGAACAGGGCCGCGGGGACATGCCCTCACGGCCCTGTCTTTTGGAGCATGCCTGAACGCTCAGGTGAACAGGGCCGGGTCGAGCGGGCTCTCGTCGTCCGACTGGATGCTCTTGCCGAGGGCGATCGCCTGCGGGAGGAGCGCGGCGACGAAGAACTCGAGGTTGCGCTGCTTGCCGACCAGCAGCGGGTCGTCGCCGCGGGCCTCGCGGAGGCGGGCGGCGACGAGGGCCTGCTCGACGCACTCGATGGCGAGCAGCACCAGGCCGAACATGCGGGTGAAGGGGACGGCCTGGATCATCGCCGCCTCGACCTTGCGCGCCTTGCCGAGGCCGGCGAGGTGCATGGCGCTGGCGGCGAGCAGCTGCACGGCCTTGCCGATGGCCTCGGCGGGGCCGTTCAGGCCCGCCTCGGCGGCGGCGGCGAGCCGGCCCTGGGCCTCCTGCATCCAGTCGATGAACAGCGCGCCGCCGCCGACCCGCAGCTTGCGGCCGACCAGGTCCATGGCCTGGATGCCGTTGGTGCCCTCGTAGATCGAGCAGATCTTGACGTCGCGGACGAGCTGCTCGACGGGGTACTCGCCGATGTAGCCGTAGCCGCCGTAGACCTGGACCGCGCCGACGGCGACCTCGAAGCCGAGGTCGGTGCAGGTGGCCTTGAGGATCGGGGTGAGCAGGTCGATGCGGCCGCGCAGGCGCTCGCGCTCGGCCGCGTCCTCGCTGCCGTGCTCGCGGTCGACGATCAGCGCCATGCGCAGCAGGAGCGACCGCATCGCCTCGGTGTAGACCTTCTGGGTCATCAGCATGCGGCGCACGTCGGGGTGGTGGACGATCGCCACGCTGGGGGCGTCCTGGCTGCGGGCCTCGCGGATCGACTGGCCCTGGATGCGCTCGCGGGCGTAGCCGCGGGCGTAGTTGTAAGCGGCGGCGGCGACGGCGTGGCCCTGCACGGCGACGCCGATCCGCGCCTCGTTCATCATCAGGAACATCAGCTCGATGCCCTGGTTCTCCTGGCCGATCAGCACGCCGCGGCACGGCGCGTCGCCGCCGAGGCCGAGCACGCAGGTCGAGGAGCCGTGGATGCCCATCTTCTCCTCGATGCGCAGCACCTTGGCGGCGTTGCGGGCCCCGAGCGCGCCGTCAGCGGTGAACTCGTACTTGGGGACCATGAACAGCGACAGGCCCTTGGTGCCCTTGCCGGCGTTCGGGGTGCGCGCGAGCACCAGGTGGACGATGTTGTCCGTGAGATCCTGGTCGCCGCCGCTGATGAAGATCTTCTCGCCCTCGAGCAGGTAGACCCCGGGCTCGTCGGTCGGCGTGGCCCGGCAGCGGTTGTCGCCGACCGAGCTGCCGGCGCCCGCCTCGGTGAGACACATCGTGCCGCCCCACTCGCCGGTGAACATCTTGCGGGCGATCATCTCGCGCGTGTCCGCCGGGCCGTGGGCCAGGATCACGCGCGCGGCGCCGACGCTGAGGCCGGCGTACATCATGAACGCCATGCAGGCGCCGCACATCATCTCGCTCAGGCTGACGTGCATGGTGAAGGGCAGGCCGCTGCCGCCGAGCTCGCTCGGCGCCGAGGCCGCCAGCCAGCCGCCGGCGCGCATGGTGTCCCACGCCTCGCGGTAGCCCTTCGGGGTCTTCACGTTGCCGTCGCCGTCGATCGTGCATCCTTCGAGATCGCCCGGGGCGTTGATCGGCGCCAGCACCTCGGTCGCCAGGCGCTTGCCCTCGTCGAGGGTGGCCTCGTACACCTCACGGTCGAGCTCGGCGAAGCGCGGGATCGCGGCGAGCTGCTCGTGCGCGGCGAGCTGGTCGAAGAGGACGAAGTGGAGATCGCGGAGGTCGACGGAGAAGCTGGTGGTGCTCACGATTCCTCGTTTCGAGCCGCGGCGCGCAGGCGCCGTCGCACTGTGGTACTTCCTCGAACCGAGGGCGTCCAGGCCACAGGCACGGCTACGCTCCAAGATCCGGGGGATCTCACCCCCAGAGCCCGCCAGCGCGGCGAACACGAGGTTCGTGAGGATGCAAGCGTCGCTGCGGCGGCCGCGAGACCCGGGGCAGCGTCAGAATTGAACGTCGTGTCGCAGGTGCTCCTGTTCAACAAGCCCTACGGGGTGCTGACGCAATTCACCGACCGCGAGGGTCGGCCGACCCTCGCCGAATTCATCGACGTGCCTGGCGTGTATGCCGCCGGTCGCCTCGACTTCGACAGCGAGGGCCTGGTGGTGTTGACGGACGACGGGGCGCTGCAACACCGGCTCAGTGATCCGCGACACAAGTTGCCCAAGCGCTATCTGGTGCAGGTCGAGGGCATCGCCACGGAGGCGGCGCTGGACCGCCTGCGCGCCGGCGTGGTCCTCCGCGACGGCCCGACCGCACCCGCCGAGGTGAGGCTCGTCGACCCACCGGCGTTGTGGGAGCGAACACCGCCGATTCGCACGCGCCTGACGATCCCGACCTGCTGGTTGGAGCTCGTCCTGCGCGAGGGCCGAAACCGCCAGGTGCGTCGCATGACGGCCGCGGTGGGGTTGCCGACGTTGCGTCTGGTTCGCTGGGCGATCGGACCGTGGACGGTCGAGGGCCTCGCGCCCGGGCAGTGGCGGGCGCTGGCGGCCGAGCCAGCGCGTTCTCGGGGTCGGCGCCAGCTTTTCCGCCCGCGCCGGCCGTGCTAGCGTCCTGCGAGCGCGATGGCGACGAACCCTGAAGGGAGCCGCGACTCCGGCCAAGCTGGCGAGGATCGATCGGGGCCGCGGTTCACCGCGGTGATCGTGGATCCTCCGGATTCGCTCCCGGCGGCGCCCGTGGTTCGCTCGGAGCCGGGCGGCGAAGAGGACCTGGCCGAGGAGTATGAGGCAGCGCTCGAGGGCCAGGTCTCGGCGTCGCACTTCTCGATCGACGTCGGACGGGCGTCCGTCGAGGAGGCCGCCGACGGACAGCCGACCAGCGTGGACGGCGAGCCCCACAACGAGGAAGACGACACCATCCAGCGCAGCTCGGGCGCCAAGAGCAAGGTGACCAAGCGCGACGCGCTGTTCGGCCAGGTCCTGGCCGACCGCTACCGGATCCTCGACCTCATCGGCAAGGGCGGGATGGGCAAGGTCTACCTCGCCGAGCACGTCGCGCTCGGCAAGAAGGTGGCGGTCAAGGTCCTGAACCCGGCCTACACCAACCGCCCCGACCAGCGGAAGCGGTTCCTCCGCGAGGCCCGGGCGGCCTCGACGATCGGCCACGAGAACGTCATCGACGTGATCGACTTCGGCACGACGCCGAGCGACCAGGCGTACTTCGTCATGGAGCACCTGCAGGGCGAGGACCTCGGCAAGGTCCTCAAGAAGGGGCCGATGTCGTGGGCGCGGGCCCGACGGGTGATGCTGCAGATCTGTCGCGCGCTGCAGGCGGCTCACGATCACGGGATCGTCCACCGTGACATGAAGCCGGAGAACGTGTTCCTGATCCATCGCAACGGGATCCGCGACTTCGTCAAGGTGCTCGACTTCGGCATCGCCAAGTTCCTCGAGGAGAACCGCGACGGCGGCACCAACCCGCTCACGCAGGTCGGCGCGCTGATCGGCACGCCCGAGTACATGGCGCCGGAGCAGATCCACGGCGACCCCGCCGACCAGCGGATGGACATCTACGCCGTCGGCTGCATCCTCTACCAGCTGCTCACCGGCAATCTCCCGTTCACCGACAAGACGATGTACGGGGTGCTGTCGCAGCAGGTGAACGCCAAGCCGGTGCCGCCGCGGCAGCTGGCGCCCGAGGCCGAGATCCCGGTCGAGGTCGAGGCGGTCATCCTGAAGGCGATGGAGAAGGACAAGGCCCAGCGCTACCAGACGATGGGCGAGCTGGTCGAGGCGATCGTGGCCACGCCGCGCGGCACCGCCTCGGTCGACGGCGGGCGCACGACGACGACCAACCTCGAGGCGGCGGCCCAGGCGGCGCGCCTGGCCGTGGGGGCCGGCGCGCCGGGGCTCGCGGGCCTGCCCAATCCGGTGACGCCGGACGAGTCGATGCTGTCCACGGGGCTCAACAGCAGCTCGTCCGGGCTGCGGCCGACGTCGCTGTCGCTGCCGTGGCGCGGCGGCACGATGGACGCGCAGATGTTGACGCGCCTGGTGATCGGCCTCGGCGCGGCGGTGCTGGTGCTGGTGGTCGGCCTGGTGTGCGCGCTCAGCCGCAGCGACGGTCCGAATCCGCAGCCGGCGGGCACCAGCGCGGGCGAGGTCGCCGGGGGCACGCCCGAGTCGGCGAAGACGCCGGTCGAGGCGCCGCCGGAGGCGAAGGTCGAGGCGCCGCCCGAGACGAAGGTCGAGGCGCCGCCGCCGGAGCCGAAGAAGCCAGCCGAGGAGACGATCATCGTCGACGACGAGGCCAAGAAGGACGCGGCCAAGAAGGACGCGGCCAAGAAGCCGTCGCCGGTCAAGAAGGCCGACACGGCGCCGAAGGGCGAGGAGGCGTCCGCCAACTGGCCCGAGGTGCTCGGACCGATGGAGCGCTCGCAGGCGCTGAAGAGCTACCGCGCCGAGTTCGAGACCTGCCGGACGATCAGCACGCCGAAGGGCAAGACCTACAAGTTGCGGCTCAAGGTCGACGGCCCGAAGGGGCGTGTGACGGAGGCGACGTCGGACGACACCAGCGCCGAGGCGAAGTGCCTGGCGCGCGCGTTCAAGACCAAGGTCCGCTTCGTCAACACGCGCAAGTCGCCGCAAGAGTTCACGATCGTCGTGCCGCTCTGATGCGCGTCGCGTTCGCCACGCACGGCTGTCGCCTCAACCAGTTCGAGTCCGACGCCCTCGAACAGATGGCCCGCGCGGCCGGCCACACGGTCGTCGACGCCGAGGCCGCGCCCGAGCTGGTGGTCGTCAACACCTGCACGATCACCCACGAGGCCGACGCCGACGCGCGCCAGCACGTGCGTCGGGCCGCGCGCGCCGGCGCGAAGGTGGTGGTCACCGGCTGCTGGGCGACGGCCGCCCCCGAGGAGGCCGCGGCGCTGCCGGGGGTGACGCTGGTGGTCGGCAACCGCGAGAAGGAGCGGCTGGTGGACCTGTTCTCGGGGACATGTGGAAAAGGACATGTCCCCGAGATCCACGTCGCGCCGGTCGACCTGGCCCGGCGGGTCCGCGTGGCCCGGCTGCGTCCCGCCGCCGACCCGCGGCGCAGCCGGGCCTACCTGAAGATCCAGGACGGCTGCGACTACCGCTGCAGCTTCTGCGTGGTGCCGCAGGTCCGCGGGCGCAGCGCGAGCGTGGCGCCCGACGAGGTGCGCGCGCAGCTGCAGGAGCTGGTGGCGGCCGGGGTGCCCGAGGTGGTGCTGACCGGGGTGCACCTCGGGATCTACGGCCGCGATCTGCGGCCGCGGGCGTCGCTGTCGCGGCTGGTCGCCGAGCTGCTGCCGCACGTCGGAGCGGCGCGGCTGCGCCTCGGCTCGGTCGATCCGCACGAGGTCGACGACGACCTGGTGACGCTGCTGTCCCGCGAGCCGCGGCTGTGCCGGTATCTCCACCTGCCGGTGCAGAGCGGCGACGACGACACGCTGCGGCGGATGCGTCGCGCCCACACGGCCGCCGACCTGCGCGCGCTGGTGCCTCGCCTCGCCGAGGTCGTGCCGGGGATCGGCGTCGGCACCGACGTGATCGTCGGCTTCCCCGGCGAGTCGGAGGCGGCCTTCGCGAGCACCCATGCGCTGCTCGAGTCGCTGCCGCTGGCGTACCTGCACGTGTTCTCGTACTCGCCGCGGGCGGGGACGGACGCCGCCTGTCTTTCGGGGCAGGTCGATGCGGCGGTCAAGCAGCGCCGCGCGGCGGCGCTGCGGGCGTTGTCGGCGGCGAAGCAGCAGGCGTTCGCGGCGGGGCAGGTCGGCCGGCGGGTGTCGGCGGTGATCCACCGCTCGCGTCACCGCCGGACGGGGCTGCTGGTCGGCCGCGCGGACAACGGATTGACGGTGCTGGCGGCCGGCGACGACGCGCTGTTGGGGCGGTCGACGTCGATCGAGGTCGAGCGGGCCGAGGGGCCGCTCGCGGTCGGGCGCCTGGTCGCCTGAGCGGCAGCGACAGGCGCGAGGACCGAGCTCGCGTAGCGAGGACCGACTGGCCTGGCCGCGAGGACATGTCCTGGCGGCCAGCACAAGCGGTCAGAGCGTCAGCTTCATGCCGTCGCGGGCGGCGACGGTGCTGGGGAAGTGCTCCTGCGCGGCCGCCTCGATCTTGCGCAGCATCTCGTCGTCGTGGGTCGGGTCGTGGCTGTAGAGCACGAGCTTGCGGACGTGAGCCGCGCGGGCCAGCTTGACGGCCTCGGCGAAGGTGCTGTGGCCCCAGCCCTGCTTGCCGGCGCTGTACTCCTCGGAGGTGTACTGGGCGTCGTAGATCAGGACGTCTGCCCCTTCGGCCAGGTCACGCAGCGTCTCGTTGATGTGGTCGGGCGCGTGCTCGGTGTCGGTGGCGAACACGATCGACTTGCCGCGCTCGTCGATGCGGAAGGCGGTGCTCTCCTGCGGGTGCGGCAGCGGGATGTGGCGCAGCGTCGCCTCGGCGATGGTCGTGACCTCTTGCGGGAGCAGCTGGTGGAACAGCTTGGTCGAGCCCATCACGTCGAGGCCGACGGGGAAGAACGGCGTCGACATCTGGCGGTCGAGGATCGTGCGCGCGTCCTTCGTGCAGTAGATGTGGAGCCGGAAGTCCGGCATGAAGGCCGGCGGGAAGAACGGGAAGCCCTGGATGTGATCCCAATGTGCGTGGGTCAAAAACAGGTGGATGACGCGCGAGTGCGCGGCTCGAGTCTGTACGAGGCGGATGCCGAGCTCGCGGATGCCCGAGCCCGAGTCGAAGATGATGGTGTCCGTCGTGCTCTCGAGCCCGATCTGAAGGCAGGGGGTGTTCCCGCCGAACTCCACGTACTTCGGCCCGGAAACTGGAATGCTGCCCCGGGTGCCCCAGAAAGTCACTTCCATGGGGCGCTATCCTTCGCTGGCTGCATGTTTCGCCGATGATAGGGCAGAACAAATTCGGCTGGCAAGCACGGGCCCATGGCACCTCGGAGGTCGGACGGAGATGATATCGCAGTCCGGCCGCGAAGGGGCACGCGCACCAGGCGGTCGCAACCCGGTGATGGCGCCTCGGCGGGGCCGCGGGGGAGTCGGGAAACGCCGGGGTCTTTCGCCGCCACCGGGCCGGAAGGCGCGGCTGGGCGCCCGCAGGCCACTTGCGACGGCCGCCCAGGCGGGGGCGACCCGGGCCCACATGGCGCGTGGCGCGTGAGGCGGCGCCGCCGATTTCGCGCGTGGTCGATGGTTCATGGCGAAGCGCACCGGTTTATTCGGGGGGCCGATCCCGGCGACTCAGCCGATGATCATGTCCTCGCGGCGGGCCATACCCCCGGCGGCGAAGCGACCCGGGGACCAGCGCGCGAGCATCGGGTGGGCCTCGCCGTCGAGGAGCCAGCGCGCCAGCAGTCGGCCGACGGCCGGCGCCATCATGAAGCCGTGGCCGGTGAAGCCGCAGACCTGAATGAAGTCGGGGTGTCCGGGGCTGGGGCCGACGATCGCGTCGCCGTCGGGCGAGACGTCGTAGGGACCGACCCACTGGCGCAGGACCTTCATCGCGGCGGTGATCGGCATCAGCCGCGTGAGCGTGCGGCTCAGGTGCGTGAGGAAGCGGAGGCTGGAGTGGAGGGTGAGGCTCTCGTCGCTGCCGTCGGGCGCGTCGGGCAGGCTGATGCCGGTGACGAGCTCGCCGCGGGTGCTCTGAGAGAAGTAGAGGCCGCTCGAGAGGTCGACGACCAGGGGGTCGAGGAACGGCTTGAGCGGCTCGGACGAGAGGATCTCGTGGCGGTGCGGCCTGTTCGGCAGGTCGATGCCGAGCTGCCGGTTGAGCGCGCCGGACCAGGCGCCGGTGGCGTTGACGACCCGGGCGGCGCGCACGACCTCACCGGTCGAGAGGTGCAGCGCGTAGCCGCGGGCCAGCGGCTCGACGCGGGTGACGCTGGTGTGGGTGCGCAGGAGGACGCCGCGCTCGACCGCCTTGGCGGCGTAACCCCACACGAAGGCCCAGGGGAAGACGACGCCGTCCTCGGGGTTGAAGGTGGCGAGCCGGACCTCGGCGACGTCGAGCTGCGGGACGATCGTTTGCGCCTCGGCGGCGGTGAGCAGGCGGGTCGGCGCGCCGACCTCGGCGTGGAGGTGGACGTTGCGCTCGAGCCGAACCTCGCCGGCCTCGCTGCGCGCCAGGAACAAGTAGCCGCCCTGGCGGAACCACAAGTTGATGCCGAGCTGCTGCGCGAGGTCCTTGCACAGCTCGATGCTGTCCATCATCAAGCGGACGTTGCCGGCGTCGCCCCACTGCATGCGCACGCCGCCGCCGTTGCGGCCCGAGGCGCCGCTGACGAGGTAGCTGCGCTCGATGACGGCGACCGACAGCGGCGGCTTGCCCTTCGCACCTGTCCCGGAGAGCAGGGCCAGGTGGTAGGCGAGCCCCAGGCCCATGATGCCGCCGCCGATCACGGCGACGTCGACGTCGGCCGGCAGGGCGGTGTCGGGGCGGCCCATCACTGCCGTCATCGCGAGGGATCCTCCGGGGCGACGGGGCCGGTGGCGCCGGCCGCGAGGGCGCCGAAGGTGACCGGCTCGACCGGCGGGCGCGCGGTGAACGGCCGCAGCGCCGCCGCCGGCACGAGGCCGCGGGCGACGAGGAGGCGGCCGAGCGCGGACAGGCACTCCTTGCCCTGGCAGGGGCCGGTGCCGAGGCCGGTGTAGCGCTTGATCTCCTCGACGTCGGCGAGGCCGACGGCGATCGCCCGCTCGACCTCGCCGAGCGTGACGTCCTCGCAGCGACAGACGAAGGTGCGCGCGGTCATGGTTGGCCTCGGAGCCGGGGGATGGTGGAGGTGGTCGCTGTCCGCGGGGGCGGATGGGAGCGCAAGCCCGAGGTCACGCAGCGGCCCGGAGCGGGTCGAGAAGTGGCTGTCCGCAGGGACATGTGCGGGTGGAGGCGCGCGGGCGAGGCGCCTGTCCGCGGGGACAGGTGCGGGCGCGGGGGCTCAGGCGCGGGCATGGCTGTCCTCCGGAGCAGGTGACTCGGCGAGCGCGCGCAGGAGGGCGGCGGCGCAGCGGTCGACGCTGGCCTGGATCTCCGCGGGGGTGGTCGCGCCGGCCAGCTCGCCGACTGCCCACAGGGTCCACGGCGGCGGCGGGGCGGTCTGGGCGTCGGCGGCCTCGAGCGGGTGGGCGGCCGGGCCGGCGGCGATCCGGCCGTCGGGGTCGCAGACGGGGGCGAAGCCGGCCCCGGTGAAGCGGATCGGCGCGCCGGCCTGGGCGGCCAGCTCGAACGCGGGGGCGGGGTCGGGGGCGAGGGCGACGAGGTCGCAGCGGAGGATCTTGCCGTCGTCGAGCTGCACGCCCTTGACCCGGCGGGCGCCGAGCAGCTTGTGCACGCGCGCCGGGGCGACCCGCTCGGCGCCGAGGCCGGCGGCGAGCAGCTCGGCGCGCGGGCCCTCGCCGACGACGACGACGCGCGCGGCGAGGCGGCGACCTGTCTGTTCGAGCATGTCCGCGAGGCCACGCGCCGAGACGACCCCGGGGAGGTCGTTGTTGGCCAGCGGGATGGTCGGCTCGTGGGCGCCGACGGCCAGCACGACGTGGCGCGGGCGCAGCCGGTGGAGCACGGGCGGGTGCTCGGAGGCGGCCGCCCACAGCCGCTCCTGCGGGTAGCAGGCGAACACGCCGACGCCGGCGAGCAGCCGGGCCGGGCGCTCGGCGGCGGGCAGGGCGGCGGCGGCCCGGCGCTCGACGACCAGCGGCGGGCGCCCGGCGGCGGCGAGGGCGGCCGCGAGCGCGCGCCCGGAGCGACCTGCCCCGATGACCAGGACCTCGGGGACATGGTCGAAGAGACCGGCGGCGCCCTCGGGCGGGGCGTCGGGCAGCTCGCCGAAGCCGGCCAGCTCGCGCGCGACGCCCTGCATCATCTGGTTGGCGAGCCGGGGGTAGACGACGAGGTGGTGGTGGTCGATGCCGCGGCGGAAGATCTGGTCGACGAGGGCGGTCGGGTCGAGGCCGCCGTAGGTGTTCTGCGGCTCGACGACCATGTCCTCGCGGACAGGCGTGAGACAGGCGCGCTGGTTGGGCCGGCCGTCGACGCGCACCAGGCAGGTGCCGCAGCCGCCGTGCAGGCAGGCCGGGCCGCGCAGGCGGCGGTACTTGGCGCTGCGGCTGGTGGCGAGCTCGCCGGCGGCGATCAGCGCCGAGGCGACGGTGTCGCCGGGGCAGGCGGCGACGGGGGCGCCGTCCCAGCGGAAGGTGAGCGTCGGCGGCCCGGGCGGAGCGAGCAGGGGTGCCTTGGGCACGGGCCTGCGATAGCACGCCGCGCCGCGCGAAGACACAGGCGCCGGGCGCCGCGCCGCTTGCCCTCGGTCACGATCGCCGGCGCCGGCGAGGAGGAGGTGGTCGGCGCGAGAATGGATGGGCGAGCGGCGACGGTCGGCGGCGCGTCGCGGGTCGTGTTCACGGCGGCCGCGTCGCGGTGTGCAACCTGCTGCCGGGTCGTGGGCGACGCGGCGGCGCTCGCTGTGTGCGGGAGGTCGCGGCGACGCTGCGGCGCCGAGGTCCTGGTCGCGTCGCCGAGCACGGTGCGCTTCGAGAGGATCGGCCGGGGTGCGCGGTCTCAGGCGCGCGGCGGGCGGGGGCCGAAGATCGCGGTGCCGACGCGGACCATCGTCGCGCCTTCCTCGATAGCGACCTCGAAGTCGGAGCTCATGCCCATCGACAGGTGGACCAGCTCGACGCCGGGGCGGGCGACGGCGGCTTCGCGGCGCGCCAGCTCGCGCAGGCGGGCGAAGTACGGCCGGGTCTGCTCCGGCTCGCCCTCGGGCGGGATCGCCATGAGGCCGACGCAGCGCAGCTCGGGGCGGGCGGCGACGAGGTCGAGCAGCGCGGGCAGCTCGGCCGCGGCGACGCCGGCCTTCTGCGCCTCGTCGCCGACGTTGACCTCGACGAGGAGCTCGAGCGGGGCGGTGGCGCCGCGACCGGCCCGCAGACGGGCGACCTCGCGGGCGAGCTCGTCGACGAGGGCGGGCCGGTCGACGGTGTGGACCAGCGCCCCGACGCCGACGACCTTGCGGACCTTGTTGGTCTGCAGCGGGCCGATGAAGTGCCAGCGCGGGGGGACGACGGCGGCGGCGACGGCCTCGGCCTTGGCGACCAGCTCCTGGGCGTAGTTCTCGCCGAAGTCGCCGAGGCCGGCGCGGCGGGCCGCGATCACGGCCTCGGCGGGCTGCTTCTTGCCGACGCCGATCAGGATCGGCTCGCGGCCGGGGCCGCGGCGGACCACGGCGGCGGCGATCCGCGCGCGCACTGCGGCGAGGTTGGCGGCGATGTCGTCTGGCTCCAAGGACATGTGACTCGGGATAGGTGCGAAAGAGCAGGTTGGTCGGCGGGCCGGAGCGGCGGCGGCTACTGCGGCAGGCAGGCGGCCGGGGCGGCGGCGCCGGCGAAGGTCGGGCCCATGTCGCGGTAGGTGTGGGCGCGCCAGAAGTCGCGCGGGTCCTCGGCGAGGTGGAGCGTGCGGTCGTCGCCGCTGCCGCTGACGGTGATCGCGGTCTCGAGGCCGTCGTGGCGCAGCGGGAACGACAGCGCCAGCCGGTCGCCGCGCTGGCGGTAGGTGAGGGTCTCGGTGGTCCACTCGTCGTAGTCGCCGCGGTGGTGCCAGCCGACGCCGCGGCCGTCGATCGCCTGCGGCTGCAGCTGGTAGATCGAGAAGCCCATGCCGCCGGTGGCGTAGCGGACCTCCTCGCCCCACAGCCGCCCGCCGATCCGGTCGCTGGCCGCAGGAACATGTCCTTCGGAGCCTGTCGCCCGGGACATGTCCTCGGAGGCGTCGAAGCAGGGGGCGCCGGTGGCCGCCGCCGGGGCCTTGAAGTAGCGGGCGCCGCCGGCCTCGCGCGGGTCGTCGTCGAGGACCAGCCAGGTGCGGCCGCCGTCGTCTTCGAGGCGGTAGGGGACGCGCCGGCGCTCGCCGGTCTTGCGGAAGGTCAGCTCGAGGACGCCGCCCTCGGCGCTGTAGTCGAAGCTGTGGGTGTTGGTCAGGCCGACCTTGCCGTAGCGGTAGAGGCCGAAGCCGCCCTCGTGGAAGAACCAGAAGCGCATGCGGTCGCCCTCGGCGAGGGCGTCGAAGCGGTGCCACACGCCGAGCAGCGCGGGGTCGACGGCCTCGATCGCACAGCTGTCCTCGGGGACAGGCTCGGCGGGCGCGAGCGGCGAGGCGGTGATGAACGGGGCCGACAGCGCGAGGACCGCGAGGAGGTAGACGCTCGAGAGACAGAAGGGGCGCCGCATGGCCGGGATGGTAGCACGCGCGGCCGCACGGCCCGGAGGCGCGGACGCCTGCCGGCGTGAAGGGCCGCCCGTGGCGGTCGCGGCCGCTTGCGCGAAGGTTTGGCCGGGCGGCGCGAGGCGAGGGAGTGCGGCGCCGAGGCGAGCGGCCGCGAAGGCTGCGCGGAACATCGGCCGGGCGGCGCGAGGCGAGGGGGGCGGCGAGGTCGGGCGTCGCCGAGGCGAGCGGCCGCGTGCTCGGGCGGCGACGAGGTTCACGGGTGACGCGAACAGGAGCGCAGAGGGCGGGAGCCGCTCGCGGGGCGTGCCGGGACGCTCGCGCCTGTGTGGCCGCCCCGCGTCGACGTGTGCGGCTGCCGCGGCGGTTGCACGCGGGCCGCCGATCCGGCAGATCCGCGGGCGATGTCCGGACAGCCGCAGCCCTCTTCGACCCTCGTCCTCGCGTCGGCGTCGCCGCGTCGCGCCGAGCTGCTCCGCTCGGCCGGGATCGCGTTCGCGCGCGCGCCGGTCGATTGCGACGAGACGTGGTTCGCCGACGAGCCGCCGCCGCGGTACGTCGAGCGGGTCGCGCGGGCCAAGGCAGAGCTGGCCTTGCGGCCAGGTGTGGTGGTGCTGGCGGCCGACACGACGGTCTGGCTCGAAGGACAGATCGAGCCGCTGGCCAAGGCGGCCGACCGCGCGGAGGCGGCTGCGATGCTGACGCGCCTGGCCGGGCGCTCGCACTTCACGACGACGGCGGTGGCGGTCGCCGACGCCCGCGGGCCCGAGGTCCGCTGGCACCCGTTCGCGGTGACGACGACGGTGTGGTTCCGGCCGCTGACGCCGGCGCAGATCGACCGCTACCTCGACACGGAAGAGTGGCGCGACAAGGCCGGCGCCTACGGGATCCAGGGCGCGGCGGCCGGCCTGGTGCGCCGGATCGAGGGCAGCTACACCAACGTGGTCGGGCTGCCGCTCGCGGAGGTGGTGGAGCTGCTGGCGACGCTCGAGCTCGGCTGAGCGGCGTGCGGCCGCCGCGAGCGCTCGGGCCGACGAGTCCCGCGCTCGGCAACGGCTGGCCGAGAGGACATGCCGGACGGTCAGCCGCGCGGCTCAGCCCGGGCCGAGCTTGTCGCCGAGCTCGCACAGGAAGTGCGAGCTGATCGCGCCCTTGTTCATCATGTTGATCGTGATGTAGCCGGCGAGCTGGGGCGGCTGGGCGACGATGTTCCAGTGGTAGAAGAGGGAGCAGCCGGCGCAGGCGGTGGTGTTCGGCTGGTTGGCGATGGAGGTGTCGCTGACCCAGTAGGGCAGGACGACGTCGGGGTGCAGCGGATCGGGCTTGATCGCCCACTCGGGGCAGTCCTCGCTGTTGAGCGCCTTGCCGACGCAGCTCGTGCCGGGGGTGACCGGATAGACGCCCATGATCGACAGGTAGCCCTCGACGTCGCTGTCGATCTCGGGGTACGGCGGGAACAGGGTGTCCTTCTGGATCGGGGCGAACTGCTTGGCGTTGGCGGCCCCGACGGCGGCGGCGAGGTGCCCGGGGCTGCGCGGGGCGAACAGTCGCAGGCCCCAGTAGCCGCACTTCTGCTCGGCCTCGACGGCGGTGAGCGGCTCGGGGTTGAACGGGTACTGGGGGTCGTTCATGTCGTCGAGCACGGTGCCCGAGGCGTACTTGACGAAGGTGTAGCCGCCGCCGTCGGCGTCCATGTCGCACCAGACGGTCAAGAACTGGCTCATGCGGCGGATGAGGTAGAGGCCGGTCTTGGCCTCGTCGCCCCAGCTGGCCTTGATGTTGGTGCACGAGGTCGCCCACGTGCACTCCTTGAGGCAGGCGAAGTGTGGGTCGCTCGAGTCGCACTGCTCGCCCTCGTCGGCCTGCACCGAGAGGTCGCCGCAGCGCTCGGCCGGGCCGCCGCACTTCATGTCGCAGTGGCCGTACTTGCCGTTGTCGGGGCCGTCGTCGCAGGCCTCGTCGCCGAGGTGGACGCGGCCGTCGCCGCACACGTTCCAGCGACAGGCGAGGGTGCACTCGCCGGCGTCGGAGTTGGCCTCGCCCTGGTCGCACAGCTCGGGCGGGTCGATCTTGCCGTTGCCGCACGGCTCGGGCGCGGGCTCGGCGGTGGTGCCGTCGCTGTCGCTGCCGCCGTGACCGGAGTCGACCGTGGTGGTCATGATGCCGGGGAAGGTGGTCGAGCCGCTGCTGCTGCCGCTGCTGTCGCCGGTCGAAGGCTCGACGACGGTCGGATCGTCGAGCCCGGCGTTGCGATCGAGGCAGCCCGCGAGCGCCACGGCCAGCACCCCGCCGCCCATACGCGCGGCGACCCCGACCCGGATGCGAGGAAGGATCCGTTCGTGCATGCGACTCGTCCCCTTGCGCGTCAGGGAACAATGAGAAGCGTGAAATTGCAATGATTGCACACGCAACCACCCCGAGCTGAGCCTGGAGCCCGAGCGCGTTCAGGGGCGGCGTACTGCCAAAATTGCGATCTGGCTTACAAGAGCTGCAGTCACTCGCCCGGCGTCGTGACCCGCTGCGGCTGGACGCGTGACCCGCGGAGCATGTCCTGGAACGGGTTGTCGTCGCGCCAGACGTCGCCGGCGAGCATGCTGATGAGGCCACGACGCAGCTGCGGGTCGGGCGTGCGGGCGAAGAACAGGTGGGAGACGAGGCGCGTGTGGTAAAAGCGGCGGATCAGCTGTTCGAAGCTGTCGTAGGCGATCTGCATGGTGGCGTGGACGGGGCCCATGAGATCGGGGTCGGCCTCGCGTCCGGCGGCGAGGGCAGGGACGAGGAGGTCGACGGTCCGCTCGGCGCCCAGCATCGCCAGCGAGACGCCCGACGAGAACACCGGGTCGAGGAAGGCGCGGGCGTCGCCGACGCAGGCCCAGCGCGGACCGGAGGGGCGGGTGTTCTTGTAGCTCCAGTTGCGGATCGTCCGCGAGGCGCTGCGCGTGGCCCCGGCGGTGAGCCGGCGACACAGCGGCGAGGCGGCGAGGGCGGCCTCGAAGGCGTCGTCGTCGAGCTTGCCGCGCCACTTGACGAGGCCGACGCTGAGCCGACCGCCGTGCATCGGGATCACCCATTGCCAGCCGTCCTCGACGATCAGGACCTTGATGTTGCCCTGCTCGCCGAGCTCGGCCTGCACGTCGGGCGCGAGGTCGTCGAAGTGACAGAAGACGGCGGCGCGTCCGAGCTCGTGCAGCGGGGCGATCGTGCGGGCGCCGCGGCCGAGCATGGCGTCCTGACCGGTGCAATCGAGGAGGAAGCGGGCCCGGTGCTCGCCGCGGTCGGTGACGACGCGGACGTGATCGCCGGCGAACTCGATGTCGCCGACGCGCTCGCCGAAGCGGATGTCGGCGCCGCGGGAGACCGCGAGCTCGGCGAGCATGGTGTCGAATTCGGCGCGGTCGACCTGCCAGGCGTGGGGGGGCGTGCCCTCGAGGCCGTCGGCGAAGCTGAAGAAGGCGAACTCGCCGGTGCGCTCGTCGATGAACTCGGCGCCCTGCTTGTACTGCCAGCGCGTGCGCTCCATGACGACGCCGAGGCGGGCGAAGATCGGCAGGTCGATCGGCAGCAGCGACTCGCCGATGTGAAACCGCGGGAACACGTCCATGTCGAGCGCGAGCGCGCGGACGCCGGCCTGGGCGAGCAAGTTGGCGGCGGTCGAACCGGCAGGGCCGGCGCCGACGATCACGACGTCATGCATGGCCGCGTCATACCATGCCGCCGTTGACACCGATCACCTGACCGGTGATGTAGGCGGCTTCGTCGGTGGCGAGGAAGGCGACCAGCGCGGCGACCTCGCGGGCAGTGCCGAGCCGCTGGGCGGGGATCCGCGGCATGACGTGCTCGAGCGGGACGTCCTTGATCATGTCGGTGTCGACGAGGCCGGGGGCGACGGCGTTGACGGTGACGCCCTTGCGGGCGAGCTCGAGCGCGAGCGACTTCGTCGCGCCGATGACGCCGGCCTTGGCCGCGGCGTAGGCGACCTGACCCCGGTTGCCGATCTGCGCCGAGACCGAGCTCATGGTGATGATCCGGCCCCACTTGCGCCGCACCATCGGCATGATCACGGGCCGGGTGACGTTGTAGAAGCCGCCGAGGCTGGTCCGAAGGACAGCTTCCCAGTCGGCCCGCTCGAGCGCCGGGAACGGGGCGTCGCGGGCGATGCCGGCGTTGTTGACGACGACGCCGAGCGGCCGCGGGTCGGCCAGGATCGCGGCCATGGCGGCGTCGGCGGCCGCGTCGTCGCCGACGTCGAAGCGGCTGAGGACGACCTCGCCGCCGGCCTGGCGGATCCGGGCGGCGACGGCCTCGGCGGCGGCGTCGTCGCTGCGGTAGTTGAGGACGATCGGGTGGCCGGCGGCCGCGAGGGCCTCGGCGATCGCGGCGCCGATCCCTCGACTGGCGCCGGTGACGAGCGCGCGCGGCTTCATGCGGGGCTCCCGGGGGCGGTGGTGGTGGCAGGGGCGGCGGTGACGACGTGGAGGACGGCCTCGGCGAGCGGCTCGCCGCGGCGGGTGACGGCGGCCCGGTACTCGGCCATGGCGCCGGCGAACACGCGGGTGGCGACGATCTGCAGCGCGTCGCCGACGGCGAGGTGCTCGGCGTGCAGCTCGAGGCCGCGGCAGGCGGCGATCATGCCGAGCGCGGGCGGCTGACCCTCGGCGCGCGCGCGCAGGCCGGCGAACGCGGCGATCGCCTGGGCCATGTACTCGAGCGCGACGGAGGCGTGGACGCGGCCGGCGACGGCGAACAGGTTGTCGGGGCGGACGACGGCGGCGCAGGTGATCGCGTCGTCGCCGGCGGCGAGGACCTCGTCGACGAGCAGCATCGGCGGGCGCTGCGGGACCAACTCGGCCACCGGCGCGAACGCGGCGGTCATGCGCCGGCCCCCAGCCCGCAGTGCCAGCCGGCGGCGAGGTGCGGCTCGAGGGCGACGCGGGCGGGGGCGCCGGCGGCGAGGGCGTCGACCAGCGCGAGCGCGGCGGCGCACGGGTTGTCGGCCAGCCACGCCGGCGCGGGACGTGCTGGCGCGAGGGACTTGTCGTTGGGGCCCTGTTCCAGACGACATGTCGTGGCGGGCATGTCTGAAGAGGCAGGCGCGGCCAGGGCGAAGGCGGCGGCGAACGGGCCCCAGCGGCGGCCGGCGGCCAGCGGCTCGGGCAGCGGCTCCTCGGCGATGACGAGCACGACGTCGCCCTCGCCGGCGGCGACGAGCGCGGCGCACTCGAGCAGGCCCATGGCGAGGGTGGAGCGGCCGGCCGAGAGGGCGGCGTTGCCGGCCCGGCTGCCGGTGGCGATCGAGACGTAGCCGGCGGCGGTGTTGTGGACGCTGTTGTGGAACTTGGTCGGCGACAGCGGCTCGCCGGCGACGAGCAGGGCGGCCAGGAGGTCGAGGGTGGTGCGGATCTCGCCGTAGACGGAGCCGTAGACGAGGGTGGCGCCGGTCGGGTCGAGGCCGCCGGCGCGCAGGGCCTGGGCCGCGACCTCGGCGGCCATGCGGGTGAGCAGGCTGGTGCGCCGGCGCATCATCGGCGGCAAGAGCTCGGCCTTCGGCGTGGCACTCTGGTCTTCGGGACAGGCGTCGGGGCGGGCCTGCCAGGCGGCGAGGTCGGGGTAGCCGGGGGCCCAGAAGCCGAGGCCGCGGACGCTGAAGCCGGGCGCGCTCATGCCGGGCCTCCGACGAGGACGCTGCAGTTGCTGCCGCCGAACGCGAACGAGTTGCTGAGGGCCGCGCGGGTCCGCTGCTCGCGGCGGGCGGTGACGACGTCGACGCCGAGCGCCTCGTCGAGCGGGTCGGCGCCGACGCTGGCCGGGAGGTAGCCGCCGGCGATGGCGTCGACGACGAAGGCGACCTCGGTGGCGCCGGCGGCCCCGAGCATGTGCCCGGTGTAGCCCTTGGTGGCGACGACGGCGGGCGCGGGCGCGCCGGCGAAGACGGCGCGGATCGCCTGGCTCTCCATGCTGTCGTTCTGCCGGGTGCCGGTGCCGTGGGCGTTGACGTGGTCGACGTCGGCGGCGACGAGGCCGGCGAGCTGCAGCGCGCGCTCCATCGCCAGGCGGGCGCCGAGGCCCTCGGGGTGCGGGCTGGTCATGTGGTAGGCGTCGCTGCTCTCGCCGACGCCGAGCAGGCGGGCGGGGCCCTCACCTGTCCGTTCGACCAGGAGCAGGGCGGCGCCCTCGCCGATGTTGATGCCGGCGCGCTCGCGCGAGAACGGACGACATGGCGCAGAGGACAGGACCTCGAGGCCAGCAAAGCCGCGCACGGTGAGGCGGCACAGGCTGTCGACGCCGCCGACGAGGACGGCGTCGCACAGGCCGGCGGCGAGCAGGCGCTGGGCCGAGGCGAACACCTTGGCGCTCGAGGAGCAGGCGGTCGAGACGACGTAGGCCGGGCCGGCGAGGCCGCCGCCGAAGACGCGCGCGAGGTGGAGGACGGCGTCGAGGGCGTGCGAGCGCTCGACGTCGTAGTGGGACGGCAAGGCGCCGCCGTGGGCGTGGGCGTGGGCGTAGGCGCCCTCGCTGGCCTCGATGCCGCCGGTGCTGGTGCCGAGGACGACGCCGACGCGATCGGCGCCCCAGCGGGCGCAGGCGCGGGCGAGCGGGGCCTGCAGCTCGGCGAGGGCGACGGCGGCGATCCGCGTCTGTCGGGTGTCGCGCACGCGCTCGAGGGAGCCGGGCAGCGGCGGCAGCGGGCCCGGGACGGCGCCGACGACGGCGTCGAGCTCGAACTCGGCGGGGCACGGGCCGAGGCCGGAGCGACCGGCGCGCAGGGCCGCGAGCACGGCGGCGGTGCTGTCGCCCATGCCGTTGCACAGGGCCATAGCGGTGATCGGGTACGGCTGCATCGCGGTGGCGGTCACAGGCCGGGGGCCGGGAAGGCGCGCAGGAACTCGCGCACGCGGGCGCGGTGGGCCTCGCACTTGGCGTCGTCGGCGTCGGCGACGGCGAGGCCGATGCCGTCGGCGATGAGGTCGGCGACGTGCGGGATGTGATGGGTCTGGACGCCGCGCGAGGTGATCGCGGCGAGGCCGATCCGCAGGCCCGAGGGGTCGAACGGCTTGCGCGGGTCGAACGGGATCGCGTTGGCGTTGAGCTCGATGCCGCAGCGGTTGAGCACCCGGGCGACGTGCCGACCGCCGTGACCGGTGGACGTGAGATCGACGAGCAAGAGGTGGTTGTCGGTGCCGCCGGAGACGAGCGTGTGTCCGCGCCCGCTCAGGGCCTCGGCGAGGGCCCGCGCGTTGGCGACGATCTGCTGCGCGTAGTCGCGGAAGCTCGGCTGCAGCGCCTCGCGGAAGGCGACCGCCTTGGCCGCGGTGGTGTGGCAGTGGGGGCCGCCCTGCAGGCCGGGGAACACGGCCTTGTCGATCGCGGCGGCGTGCTCGGCCTTGCAGAGGATGAGGCCGCCGCGCGGGCCGCGGAGGGTCTTGTGCGTGGTGGTGGTGACGACGTCGGCGTGCGGCACCGGGCTCGGGTGCGCGCCGCCGGCGACGAGGCCGGCGATGTGCGCGATGTCGGCCGCGAGGTAGGCCCCGACTTCGCGCGCGATCGCGGCGAAGCCGGCGAAGTCGAGCTGGCGCGGGTAGGCCGAGTGACCGACCCAGATGAGCTTGGGGCGATGGGTCAGCGCGAGGCTGCGGACCTCGTCCATGTCGATGCGGTGATCGTCGCGGCGGACGCCGTACTGGACGGCCTTGTAGTAGATGCCGGTGGCGCTGACCTTCCACCCGTGGGTGAGGTGACCGCCCGCGGGGAGGCTGAGCCCCATGATCGTGTCGCCGGTCTGGCACAGGGCGAGCAGCGCGGCGAGGTTGGCCGGCGATCCGCTGTAAGGCTGCACGTTGGCGTGGTCGGCCCCGAACAGCTCGCGCGCGCGGGCGACGGCGAGCGACTCGATCGGGTCGACGAAGTCCATGCCCTCGTAGTACCGCTTGCCCGGATAACCCTCGGCGTACTTGTTGGTGAGGCTGCTGCCGGTGGCGGCGAGCACGGCCTTCGACACGTAGTTCTCGCTGGCGATCAGGCGCAGGCTGTCGCGCTGGCGCGCGTCCTCCTGCTCGATCAGCGCGAAGATCTCGGGGTCGGCGGCGGAGAGCTCGGGATCGCGGGCGTGCATCGCCCGAGGTTTTCAGGCCCGGAGGGCCGCGGAGTCAAGCCTCACGCGGCGCGGCGCCGCCAGGCCGCGAAGGCGACCGCACACCCCCGCGACGCACGGCGTGCGCGGCGAATCTCGTGCGCGTCGGCCCGGACGGCGGCGCAGCCGCTCGCCTGCAAACGGGGCTCCACACCCAGCCCGACCCACAACTGGCCGGGGCTTGATACCATGCCGGTGTGGGCGAGGCGGCGGCGGGGACGGGCGACGGGCTTTTCGCGGGCCCGGTCAGCGCGCGCAGCACCGCCGGCGGGTTCTCCCGCCTCGATCGCTCGCAGATGACCGGCGGCGAGACGCTGGTCGAGTCGCCGGCCATCGACGAGGTCCAGGCGCTCCAATTCGAGCGCGGGGCGGCGATCGAGCGCTACACGGTGCTCGACCGGATCGGCGCCGGCGCCATGGGCGTGGTCTACACGGCCTACGACCCGCGGCTCGACCGGCGCGTGGCGCTGAAGATCATGCACGCCCGCCCGGGCCACCGCGCCGACGAGATCGTCGGCCGCCTGCTGCGCGAGGCCCAGGCGCTGGCCAGGCTGCAGCACCCCAACGTGGTCGCCATCTACGACGCCAACCGGATCGGCGAGCTGGTGTACCTGACGATGGAGCTGGTCGACGGCTCGAACCTGTCGCGCTGGCTCAAGGACGCCAAGCGGAGCACGCGGGAGATCCTCGACACCTTCGTGGCCGCCGGGCGCGGGCTGGCGGCCGCGCACAAGGCCGGGATCGTCCACCGCGACTTCAAGCCCGACAACGTGCTGGTCGGCCGCGACGGCCGCGTGCGCGTCGTCGACTTCGGCATCGCCCGCGGCGCCGACGGGCCCGAGTTCACGGCTGTCCCTCGGGACACGTCCGAAAATATAGCGACGCCGCCGAGCCCGGCCGAGTCGACGAGCATGTCGCCGTTCGCTACCACCGACCGCGGCAACCACCCCGCGCCAGGCGGGGCGGCGCTGGCCGACACGGACCCGGCGGCCAAGCTGCAGGCGGCCGCGCTGGCCTCGCAGGCGTCGCAGGGGCTCGACTCGGCGATCGCGGGGCTGTCGTCGATGCGGCTGACGCGGACCGGGGCGCTGGTCGGGACGCCGGCCTACATGGCGCCGGAGCAGCACATGGGGGCCCGGGTCGACGCGCGCGCCGATCAATTCGCGTTCGCGGTCGCGCTGTTCGAGGCGCTGTTCGGGGCCCACCCGTTCCCGGCCAAGAACTACCTGCAGCTGACGACCAGCGTGCTCGGGGGCAAGGTCGACGCGACGCGGGTGCGCGCGTCGGTGCCGCTGCACGTGCGGCGGGCGATCCTCCGCGCGCTGTCGGTCGAGGCGAGCCAGCGGTTCGCGACGATGGACGACATGCTGGCCGCGCTGGTGCCGGCGGAGCGGCGGCGTCGCACGCTCGGCGCGGCGCTGGCGGCCGCGGGCGTGGCGGCGGCGGTGACCGGCGGGATCGTGTGGGCGCAGGTCAAGCCGCCGGGCTGCGAGGGCGCGGACCGCCACCTCGTCGGGGTGTGGGACGAGGCGACCCGGGAGCGCGCGCGGCAGGCCTTCCTCGAGACCGGCCAGCCCTACGCCGCCCGGGCCGCCGAGACGGCGACCGCGGCGCTCGACGAGTACGCGTCCGACTGGGTGGCGATGCGCCGCGAGGTCTGCGAGGCGTCGCTGGTCCATCGCGAGCAGTCGCCGCTGCTGCTCGACCGCCGCATGGCCTGCCTCGATCGCCACCTCGATCCGTTGCGCGCGACCGCGGCGCTGTTCGCCGAGGCCGATCGCGAGGTCGTGCAGCGCTCCGCGGTCGCGGTCGAGGGCTTGCCCGATCTAAAGGAGTGCGCCGACGCCGAGCGGTTGATGCACGGGGAGGGGCGCCCGCTGGCCGGTCGCGAGGAGGTGGCCCGGCTCGAGGGGATCCTGGCCCACGCGGTGGCGAAGCGGCACGCGGCCAAGTACGCGGCGGCGCAGGGGCTGGCCGAGCGCGCGCTGCAGGAGGGGCGGGCGATCCGGGCGACGGGCGTGGAGGCGCAGGCGCTGATCCTCCTCGGGCAGGTCGCGACCGATCAGGGGCGCAACGAGCAGGCCGTCGATCTGCTGACGCGGGCCATCGCGGCCGCGGAGGCCGGCGCGGCCGACCCGGCGCGGGCGCGGGCGACGGCGGAGCTGGGGGTGGTGCTCGGCACGAAGCAGCACCGCCCGGTCGAGGGCGAGCGGCTGCTGCGGCTGGCGGCGGCCGTCGACCTGCGCGTCGGGGCAGGTCCGATCGAGCAGGCCCGAAGGGACATGTTGCTCGGGATCCTGCAGTCCGAGCGCGGCGAGTACGACCTCGCCCGCCAGACGCTGCTGGCCGCGGCCGAGGCGCTGCGCGTGGCCGAGGCGCCGCGGCTGCAGATGTTTCAGGCGTTCAACGCGCTCGGCCTGCTCGAGGAGCGCAGCGGCCGCGGCGAGGCGGCCCGCAAGTACTACGGCGACGCGCTGGCGCTGGCGGAGGACCGGCTCGGGCCGGACCACCCCGACGTGGCGATGGTGCTGAACAACATCGGCGTGCTCGAGTGGCGGGCCGGGCGGGCCGCGGAGGCGCTGGCGTCGCTCGAGCGGGCCCTCGACATCCGCGTGCGCACGCTCGGGCCGGACCACCCGGAGATCGCGACGACGCGGATGAACCTCGGCAACGCGCTCCTCGCGATCGAGGAGTACGAGCGCGCCAGCAAGTCGTTCGAGCAGGCGGCGGCGGCGCTGCGGCGGCGGTCGGGCTCCGAGGGCGACCTCGCCGACACGCTCTACAACCTGGCGATCTGCCACCACATGCGCGGCGATTTCGCGGCGGCGGCGCGGATCTACGAGGAGGCGCTGCAGCGCAGCCAGGCGATCTTCGGGCCCGACCACCCCGAGGTCGCGTTCGCGATGCACGGCCTCGGCGTGGCGCTGGTCGAGCTCGGGCGCTTCGAGGAGGCGCGACCGCTGCTCGAGCGGACCCTGGCCATCCGCACCCGGAGAGGCGTCGAGCCGGTCGACCTCGGCGAGGTCCGCTTCGCCCTCGCGCGCGCGGTCGTCGGCCGCGACCGCCGGCGCGCGCTCGAGCTGGCGTCCGCGGCGCGCAGCGACTACGAGAGGGAGCGCGCGTCCGAGCAGGTCGCCGTCATCGACGCGTGGCTGCTGGCGCAGCTCCATTGACGTGCTCTTCAGACCATGTCGAAACGGACATGTCTCGAAGTGCTAGCATGGAGGCGGGGCATTTGCGCGCGGGGCGGGGCCGGCGGGCGATCCTGCGCCGGGCGTCGGCGCGCGGCCCGTAACATGATTGTATGTACGAGCGACTGATCCAGGAGGGGGTTGGGTTACGCTCATTCGCCGGGGGATCCGGGCAGTGACAGGTCCGGGGGATTGACAGCATGCCGACACCGAAGATGAAGCGAGATGTGCTCAGCAAGACGGGCATCACGTCGGGGCCCGTGAGCGACCTCGACCTCGAGATGAACGCGACGTTCACCACCAACCTGACGGGGACGACGATCACGTTCGAGGACGAGAGCGCGAGCACGCCGGAGGAGAAGACCAAATACAAGATGGCGTTCCGCAACTCGTTCGGCGCGACCATCGGCGTCCTGACGGTCAAGCTCGTCGGCAACCCGGAGCCCGACGTGCCGGCGACGGTGCAGAAGGTCGCCCGCGACGTCTTCGACCCGGCGGAGACCACCGGCACCGTGACGCTGCTCGACCCGGCCGACCACACCTACGAGCGGATCTGGAAGCAGGCCGTCAGACAGGGTCGCACCCAGATCGTCGACAACGTCGGCAAGATCGACATCCGGGTCAAGGCGGAGGCCGGCTACGCGGTCGACCAGTCGGTCGCCACCGCCACCGACAACTCGCTCGTCGTCAATTACAGCTGGAACGACGCCAACGGGACCGCGATCGTGTCGGGCAGCGTCCGCTTCGACTCGAGCGTGCGCGCCTACACCGGCTATACCCTCGGAAACATCCGGATCACCGACACCGACTCCGACTCGGGCTCGGGCGATCGCCGGCGGCGCCGCTAGCGTCTGCGCCGCGGACCTCGGCGGCTGCGCGAGCGGAGGGGCTCCGGCGCGCGGCCGCGACCGCGGCGTGGCCGCGATCCGGCGTGTGTCCTACCTCGGCGCTCGAACTGCGCCGTCGATCGGGTCGGCCGACGCGGTGTATCCTGAGGGCCATGATCGCGGGCCCGCCTTTGATCGAGCCGAGTGCGCCGCGGCTGGTGCCGGTATGGCGCGAGCTGCTGTGTGACGGCATCACTCCCGTCGAGGTCTACGCCCGCCTGCGGGCCTACGCGCGGGGCAGCAGCTCGGGGCCGCCGGATCTGCCCGGCGTCAGCTTCCTGCTCGAGAGCGCGGGTGGGGCCGGCGAGCGGTGGGCCCGCTACAGCGTGGTGGGCGTCGGCGCGCGGGCCCACGTGCGCGGGGTGTGGAACGGCTACGACCTCGACGTGACGATCACCCCGGGGCCGGGCTTCTCGCTGCCGCCGGGGGTCGAGGCCAAGAGCCGCGGGCTCGGCGGGATCGCGGCGCTGCAGCGGGCCTACGACAGCCCGCCGCGGGCCGAGCTGCCGCGCTTCTGGGGTGGCCTGGTCGGCGTGTGGGGTCATGACGCGGCGCGCGTGTTCGATCCGATCCCGCCCGTACCTGGCCTTTCGGTCATGTCGAGCGATCTGCCGGCGGTCGAACTGGTGGCGACCGACACGCTGGTGGTGTTCGACAACTTCTCGCAGCGGGTGCGCGTGCTGGCGACCGCGTGCGCGGAGAGCGAGGGCGGGCCGGAGGCGGCGGAGGCGGCCGCGCGGGCCCGCGTCGACGCGGTGGCGGCGGCGCTGCTGGGGCCGTCGGTGCTGCGGCCGCGGGGGGTGCCGGAGGTGCAGCCGCCGGCGACCGAGGTGGCGGCGCCGTGGTCGCGCGCGGGTTACCGCGCGTCGGTGGCCAGCGCGCGCGAGCACATCATGGCCGGCGACATCTTCCAGGTCGTGCTGTCGCAGCGGTTCGTGTCGCGGCGCGGCGACATCGACCTGCTCGACGTCTACCGGATGCTGCGGGTCGGCAACCCGGCGCCGTACATGTACCTGTTCGACCTGCCGGCCGCGGCGCTCACGGGCGCGTCGCCCGAGGTGCTGGTGCGGGTCGACCGCGACGCGCTGGCGCCGGCGGTGACGGGCGCGGCCAGCAGCGAGACGGCGCCGCAGTCGGGCCTGCGCGTGACGGTGCGGCCGATCGCGGGCACGCGGCGGCGCGGGCACGACGTGATCGAGGACGAGGCGCTGGCCAGCGAGCTGCTCGCCGATCCGAAGGAGCGCGCCGAGCACCTGATGCTGGTCGACCTCGGGCGCAACGACCTCGGGCGCGTCAGCGTGGCCGGCAGCGTGCGCGTGTCGGAGTCGTTCTCGATCGAGCGCTACAGCCGGGTGATGCACATCGTCAGCGAGGTGCAGGGCGAGCTGCGGCCGGAGCTGACGGCGCTCGACGCCCTGCGCGCGACGTTCCCGGCCGGCACGCTGAGCGGGGCGCCGAAGATCCGCGCGCTGCAGATCATCGACGCGCTCGAGCCGGCGCCGCGCGGCTGGTACGGCGGCGCCGTCGGCTACCTGGGCTACGACGGCGCGGCCGACTTCGCCATCTGCATCCGCTCGCTGGTCGCCGTCGGCGACGAGTTCCGGGTCCAGGCCGGCGCGGGGGTCGTCTACGATTCGTCGCCCGAGGGCGAGGACAACGAGTGCCACGTCAAGGCGAGCGCGGTGCTGCGCGCGATCGCGGCGGCGGCCGCCGAAGGAGGTGCAGCGTGACCGAGACCGTCCAATCCGCGGCGCCGCCGTTGCCGGGCGGCCAGCGCCTGCGACCGAGCGGCCCGGCCCGCGCGGGCTGCCGCGTGCTGATGATCGACAACTACGACTCGTTCACCTTCAACCTGGTGCAGTACCTGCTGCAGCTCGGCGTGGTGGTCGACGTCCACCGCAACGACGCGGTCACGCTGGAGCAGGTGCTGGCCGACGCGCCGAGCCACATCATGCTGTCCCCGGGGCCAGGTACGCCGAGCGACAGCGGGGTGTGCCAGGACCTGTGCCGGCGGCTGGCCGAGGCCGACGCGCCGGCGATCCCGCTGCTCGGGGTCTGCCTCGGTCACCAGACGCTGTGCGAGGTGCTGGGCGCGCGGGTCGAGCGGGCCGGGCGGATCATGCACGGCAAGCTGTCGCCGATGGTGCACGACAACACCGGGGTGTTCGCCGGCCTGCCGTCGCCGTTCATGGCCACCCGCTACCACAGCCTGGCCGCGGTCGAGAGCACGCTGCCGGCCGCGCTGGTGCCCAACGCGCGCACCGACGTCGGCGAGCTGATGGGGGTGCGGCACGCCACGCGGCCGCTCCACGGGGTCCAGTTCCACCCGGAGTCGGTGCTCAGCGAGCACGGCCACGCGATGCTCCGCACCTTCCTCGAGATGCATGTCCCTTCGAACATGGCGGGAGCGACATGACCGAAGGAGCAGCTGACGGGGCGCTGCGGCGCGGGCTGGCGCGGCTGGTCCGCGGCGAGGCGGTCGGCGAGGACGAGGCGCTGGCGATCTTCCGCGAGATCGTGGCCGGCGCGGCCGACCCGGCGCAGATCGGCGGGCTCTTGGTCGGGCTCTCGATCCGCGGGGAGACGGCGGCGGTGATCGCCGGCGCGGTGCGGGCGATGCGGGAGGCGGTGGTCGCGGTGCCGCTGCGCGAGGCCGGGGCGATCGACACCTGTGGGACCGGCGGCAGCGGGGTGGCCCGGCGCAACGTGTCGACGGCGGTGGCGATCGCGGCGGCGGCCTGCGGGGCGCGGGTGGCCAAGCACGGCAACCGCGGGATCTCGAGCCCGTGCGGCTCGGCCGACGTGCTGGCCGCGCTCGGCGTCGACATCACGGCGCCGCCCGAGCGGGTCGGCAAGTGCGTCGACGAGGTCGGCGTCGGCTTCATGTTCGCGCCCAACCTGCACCCGGCGATGCGCCACGCGGCCGGCCCGCGCAAGGCGCTGGGGCTGCGCACGCTGTTCAACCTGGTGGGGCCGATGTGCAACCCCGCGGGGGTGCGGCGCCAGGTGATCGGGGTGTTCGACCCGGGCAAGGTCGAGGCGATGGCGGCGGCGCTCGGGGCCCTCGGCAGCGAGCGCGTGTTCGTGGTCCACGGGTTCTTCGCCGGCGCGGAGCGGCCGGGGATCGACGATCTCAGCCCGGAGGGCGCGAGCACGATCGCGGAGTGGCACCGGGGCGCGCTGCGCACGTACACGCTGCGCCCGGGCGACGCCGGGCTGCCGGAGGTGCCGATCGCGGCGATCGCCGGCGACGACGCGGCCGGCAACGCGAACGCGCTGCGGGGCTTGCTGGCCGGCGAGCCGGGGGCGTACCGGACAAGTGTGCAGTACAGCGGGGCGCTGGCCCTGCTGGCCGCGGGCGACGACGGCCTGGAGGCGCTGCCGGCCAAGGCGCGGGCGATCGGCGCGGCGCTCGACGACGGCCGCGCCGCGGCGGTGCTCGACCGGCTCGTCGCCGCCAGCCGCGCTGCGCTACCCTGAGGCGGGACATGAGCGACAAAGGCAGCACGTACCTCGACAAGATCCTGGCCGCCAAGCGGGCCGAGCTCGCCGCCCCGAGGGCGATGCGCTCGGGGGCGCTGACCGACCGCGAGCTGCTCGAGCTCGGGGCCCGACTGCCACGGCCGCGCGACTTCATCGCCGCCCTGCGCGAGGGGCCGCGGCCGGGGATCATCGCCGAGTTCAAGCGCGCCTCGCCGAGCGCCGGCGTGCTCCGCGAGGACGCCGACGCGCGCCAGATCGCCATGCTCTACGCGGCCAACGGCGCGGCCTGCATGAGCGTGCTGTGCGACAAGCACTTCCAGGGCTCGCTCGACGACCTCCGCTCGGTCCGCCAGAGCGTGGCACTGCCGCTGCTGTGCAAGGACTTCATCCTCGAGAAGACGCAGATCGTCGAGGCCAAGCGGGTCGGGGCCGACTGCGTGCTGCTGATCGTCGCCGCCCTGCCGGCGCCGCAGCTGCGCAACCTGATCGAGTTCTCCCACTCGCTCGAGATGCAGGTGCTGTGCGAGACCCGCGACGAGGCGGAGATCGATCGGGCGATGGCGGCCGGGGCCAAGCTCATCGGCGTCAACTCGCGCGACCTCCAGACCTTCGAGCTCGACCCCGACCGCGCCGCCAAGCTGCGCAAGTACGTGCCCAAGAGCTTCACGTACGTCGCCGAGAGCGGGGTCCGCACGATCGACGACGCGCTCCGCCTGCGCGACTCGGGCGCCGACGCGCTCCTGATCGGCAGCTACTTCATGACCGCCGAGCAGCCCGGCGAGACGCTGCGCGAGCTGGTGATGGCGCTGTGAACGAGGCTGTTCGTACGGGCATGTTCGCCGGGACAGGGTGATCGGGACAGGAAGGTTCGGACATGTCCGTGAAGCTCAAGGTGTGCGGGGTGACGCGGCCGCAGGACCTGGCGGCCTGCGCCGAGCTGGGCGTCGACGCCGTCGGGATCAACCTGTGGAGCGGCTCGCGCCGCGGGCTGACGCTGGCCGCGGCCGAGGCGCTGCTGGCCGAGGTGCGGCCGCCGCCGGGGCTCGAGCTCGTCGGGGTGTTCGTCGAGCCGACGGCCGAAGAGGTGCGACGCGCGGCGGAGGTGCTGCAGCTCGACCTCGTGCAGATCGTCGGCGCGCAGGAGGTGACGGGCTTCGGGCTGCCGTACCTGTGGGTGGTCCGCGGCACACCGGCGCTGGCCGAGCTGCGGGCGCCGACGCCCCGCCCGGCCCGCGCGCTGCTCGACGCCGCGGTGCCCGGCTACGGCGGCGCCGGCCAGACGACCGACTGGGGCTGGGCCGCCGCGGCGGTGCAGCGCCTCGCGCCGCTCGAGGTGTGGCTGGCCGGCGGGATCACGCCGGCCAACGCGGCCCTGGCGATCCAGCAGGTGCGGCCGGCCGGGCTCGACGTCGCCAGCGGCACCGAGCTGCCCGGCGCCCGCCGCGGCGAGAAGGACCGGGCGGCGATCGAGCGGCTGCTGGCGGCCTGCCGCGGCGACTGAACGTTCGGGCATGTCGTCAGGAGCATGTGTGATGGGACATGTTGAAAGGGGCGTGTCGTGAGCGCCGCGCGCCCGGTCGCGGCGGCGGCGCCGTGGGCCGAGTCGATGTTCACGTTCGGGGTCACCGGCACGAACGGCAAGACGTCGACGACGTGGATGATCGCGGCGGCGGTGCGCACGGCGGCGCTGCACGTGCTGCAGGTGTCGACGCTCGGGGTGGCCTTCGACGACGAGGCGTGGCCGCGCGGCAAGCGGTTCGCCGACTTCGTGGCGACGCTCGAGCGGGCCCACGCGCGCGGCTGTCGCTACGCGGTGATCGAGACGACCAGCCACGCGCTGGCGCAGGGCTACGCGCGCAACTGGCGGTTCGACCTGGGCGTGTTCACCAACCTCTCGGACGACCACTTCGGCACGCACGGCAGCTGGGAGCACTACCTCGCGGCCAAGGCCCAGCTGTTCATGCACCTGGGCCCCGGGCGCGCGGCGGTGCTCAACGCGGCCGACAAGCACGCGCTGTACGTCGACCAGGCGATCCCCGGCGACGTGGAGCGGCGCTGGTTCGCGGCGCCGGGCCGCGGCCCGCGGCTGCGCGCGGCGGACCTCGAGGCGGCGGCGATCGAGGTCGGACCGACGGGGACGCGCGTGCTGCTGCAGCCGTCGCCGGCCGCGACGGCGCTCGGCGGGGTGCTGACGACGCGGATGGTCGGCGAGGTGTTCGGCGAGAACGCGCTGGCGGCCGCGCTCGCGGGGCTGGCGGCCGGGTTGCCCGCGACCGCGGTGGTGCACGGGATCGCGGCCTGTCCGGTGGTGCCGGGCCGCTTCGAGGTGCTGTTGCACGGGGCGGGCCGGCCGACGATCGCCGTCGACTACGCGCACTCGCCGGACGCGCTGGCTTGCACGTGCGCGACGGCGCGGCGGCTGGCGGGCGCGGCGGGGCGCGTGATCGTGGTGTTCGGCGCGGGCGGCAACTCGACGCCGGAGAAGCGGGCGCCGATGGGCGAGGCCGTGGGTGCGCACGCGGACGTCGCGGTGGTGACGAGCGACAACCCGCGCGACGAGGACCCGGCCGCGATCGCGGCGATGGTGAGCGAGGGCCTGCAGGGCCGGCGGGCGACGTGGACGATCGAGCTCGATCGGGCGCGGGCGATCGCGGGTGCGCTCGCGGAGGCCGGCGCCGGCGACGTGGTCGTCATCGCCGGCAAGGGCCACGAGGAGGGCCAGGTCTGCCGCGGACAGACGCGGCCGTTCTCCGACGTGGTCGAGGTGCGGCGGATCCTCGGCGAGAGCGCCGGCTGACGGCGGGCCCGCGCGGCCGCCTGGTGGTCATGTGCTTCGGGGCATGTCGAAAAGGACACGTCCCCGGGGCTATTCAGCAGTCGGCCTCGTCGGAGCCGTCGGCGCAGTCCTGGGCCGTGTCGCACTTCCAGGCCGCCGGGATCTCGAGGCCATCGGCGCAGGTGAAGGCCTCCTCGCCGCAGCCGGTGACCTCGTCGGAGTTGTCCGCGCAGTCGGGGACCTCGTCGCAGGCCCAGGTCGCGGGGATCTCCTGCTTGTCGCCGCTGCAGGTGAAGGCGTCGAGGCCGCAGCCGGTGACCTCGTCGGAGCCGTCGGGGCAGTCGGGGTTCTCATCGCAGACCCAGGCGGGGTTCTCGAGCGCGGTGCCGTCGCTGCAGACGAAGCCCTCGCCGGTGGTGGCGTCGGTGGCGGTTCCGGTAGTGGCGTCGGTGGCGGTGCCGGCGGTCGCGTCGGTGCTGGTCGGCGCGTCGGTGGTGGTCGGCACGCTCGTGTCCGTGCCGGTCGCGGTGCCCTCGGTCCCGCCGTCGGTGATGGTCGTAGCGTCGGTGGCGCCGGTCGTGCTCGTGGTCGAGGTCTCGGGGCCGATGTTGGTGTCGGTCAGGCCGTTGCCGAGATTGATCGTGCAGGCGGCTGTGCCGAGGCCCTGGCTCATGAGCGCGGCCACGGTCAAAAACTTGGAGAGGTCGATGTTCATCGTGCCGGCGAATGTGCCACGGGGACGCGCGCAGGGGCGCGCACGGCCCCGGGGACAGCATGCGCGATTCAGGCCGGCGCGAGGCGGACGGTGACCTCCGCGCTCGGATCGAACGGCGAGCCCTTGACGTCGGCGATGCATTTGACGACGAGCCGCACTCGCGGGTCACGTGTGGCGGCGTTGGGATCGGGGAAGCCGTTGCGCGCGAGGATGCCGGCGAGGTCGACGTCGCTCACCATCCACGGCTGGGTGATGACCTGCCCGGGCTTGAGGTCGCACGGCATCTTGAGGCAGCTGTCCGAGTAGCTGACGTTGGGATCGGGATCCTTCTCGGCGACGACGAGGAACGGCGACTCGACGTCGTCCTTCTTGATGTACAGCCACACTTCGTACTTGGTCGCCAGCAGAATGCAGTCCTGCTGGCCGGTGATCACCATCGTGCCCTTGAGCACCGAGTCGGTGACCGGAAAGGTGGCGGTCTCCGCCGGTTGACGCTCGATGACGGTGATGGCGACGCTCGCCATGTTCTTGCCGCCGAGGAACTGCTTGGCCTTGTCGAAGAATCCCATGCCCCGCAGAGGTACCACGTCGCGGCCGATGCCGCGCGAGGCTCAGCGGGCGGCCACGCAGATCGCTGCACGGCTGTGCGCGAGGGCTCAACCGCGGAAGCCGGCGAGGCGGAAGGAGTCGACGAAGCGCCGCATCTCGCCGTCGAGCTCCCGCGCGAGGTCCCTGGGGACGTCGATGCTGACGATGCAGGAGGTGGTGTCGGACAGGCCGACGACGCGGACGAGGCCGTGGGCGGTGTCGGTGGTGAGGCTGCCCTCGAGGCCGGCGGCGCCCTCGACGGTGATCGGGCGCAGCCCCTCGAGGTGCATCGTCGCGGCGATGCTCTTGACGTCGTCGTCGCGGGTGCGGCCGGCGATCGGCTGGGCGCGGGTGATGCAGCTGGCGAGCCGCCAGATCCGCCCGGCCTGCTTCAGCCCGAGCGTGCGGGTCGTCATCGCCACGCCGTCGCTCGCGGTGTGGCTCTGCTTCTGCGCGTTCGGTCTGGCGGGGAAGGCGGCCGAGAAGCCAGCCTCGGGGAAGGCCCAGCGGGTCCACTCGCCCTCGCGGCCGACCTCGACCGGCGTGAGATCGCCGGCCGCGACGGCGGCGAGCAGCGCCTCTTTCTTGTCGAGGAACTCGCGGTGCTCCTCGGCGAAGGCGTCGACGATCGGGTGAGCCTCGCGATCGGGGGCGAAGGCGGTGCGCAAGGTGGCGAGGTCGGGGTCGGGGACGCCGGCGGCGGCGAGGCGATCGGCGAGGTCGAGGATCCGGTCGCGCTCCTCGGGGAGGAACCACGGGGCGACGTCGGCGGCGATCGGGGCGAGGGTGGCTGCGGTGTGGGCCGGGTCGATGACGCGGGGCAGGGCGAGCGCGCTGGCGAGGACGTCGTGGACGCCGCGCGCGAGGTGGAAGCGGACCTCGACGAAGGCCTGGCGGCGGACGTCGTTGGCTCGCAGGGCGGCCTCGTCGAGCTTCTCGGCGACGAGGATGGCCTCGAACTGGAGGACGCCGAGCTTGAAGTAGGCGACGGCGACGGCGACGTACTCGCGGCCGTACTCGTTGCGGGTCAGCGCGCGGGCGCTGTAGATGTGCAGGATGTCGGCGCCGGCCTGGCTGAAGGCGAGCAGCTCGTCGGTGTCGGCGACGCCGCCGGCGGCGGCCTCGACGTCGGCGAGCCCGGTGAGCCGGGCCATGAGCGCGGCGTCGGGACCGTCGAGGCGCGGGAGCAATTCGGGGCGCTCGCGCTCGAGACGGACGAGGACGTCGCGGGCCTTGATGTAGTCGCGGGCGGTCCAGGCGAGGTCGGTGCGCGGGAGGTCGTAGGCGCGCTGGAGGTCGCTCGTGGCCGCGGGGGCCTCGACCGGCGGCGCGGTCTCGCGGGCGGGGCGGCAGGCGCCGAAAAGAGGCAGGAGGAGGAGAAGACCCCGACCGGCGGCGAGACGGCGACGATGCGCGACGAACATCCGCAGGCGACGATACACCCGGGGGCACCGCGCCGACGAACTGGCGCGAGCCGGCGAGCGGATGGCACGCGTCGAGGCACGCGGTCGGGCAAAAACGGCCGCGCGCGGCGAGCCGAAGCTCGTCGCGCGCGCGAGGTTCACGAGGGTCGCGGCGAGGCGCGACGCATGCGGGTCAGCCGACGGCCTTGGCCTCGCGCTTGCGCCGGTTGTGGTCGAGGTCGCGCTTGCGCAGGCGCAGGCTCTTCGGGGTGACCTCGAGCAGCTCGTCATCCTCGATGTAGGCGAGCGCCTGCTCGAGGCTGCGCTCGAGCGGCGGGGTCAGGAAGATCTTCTCGTCGGCGCCGGCGCTGCGGATGTTGGTGAACTTCTTGGCGATGCAAGGATTGACGACGAGGTCGTTCTCGCGGCTGTGCTCGCCGAGGATCTGGCCGGCGTAGACCTGGACGTGGTCGCTGATGAAGAGCACGCCGCGGTCCTGCAGGCGACCGAGCGAGTAGGCGTAGGTCTCGCCGGGCTCCATGACGATGAGGACGCCGCGCGGGCGGGTCTTCCGCGGGCCGAGGTAGGGGCCGTAGCCGGCGAAGGTGGCGGCCATGATGCCGGTGCCGCGGGTGTCGGTGAGCATCTCGCTGCGGTAGCCGATGAGGCTGCGCGTGGGGGTGCGCAGCTCGAGGCGGGTGCGGCCGGGGCCGGCGCTGTCCATGGCCCGCAGCTCGCCGCCGCGCTGGCTCAGCTTCTCGATGATCGAGCCGGTGTACTCCTGGTCGCACTGGATGATGAGGTTCTCGTACGGCTCCTCGAGCTCGTCGTTCTCGTTGCGGCGGAGGATGACCTTGGGCCGCGAGACGCACAGCTCGTAGCCCTCGCGCCGCATGGTCTCGATGAGGACGCCGAGGTGGAGCTCGCCGCGACCGGCGACCTCGAACTCCTCGGCGGACTCGCCGGGGCTGACGCGCAGGGCGACGTTCGACCGCACCTCGCGCTCGAGCCGCTCGGCGAGCTTACGCGAGGTGACCCACTTGCCCTCGCGCCCGGCGAACGGGCCGTCGTTGACGCGGAAGCGCATGGTCATGGTCGGCGGATCGACGTCGAGCCGCGGGAACACGTGACGCGTGGTGGGATCCTCGGTGGTGAGCGTGTCGCCGACCTGCAAGGTCTCCATGCCGGCGATGGCGATCAGGTCACCGGCCTCGGCGTACTCGCGCTCGAACCGCCGCAGGCCCTGGAAGCCGAGCAGGCGGCGCACGCGGAACACCTCGGCGACGGTCGGCGGACCGGCGGTGTCGCCGTGAGCCGGGCGCGGCGGGTGACGCAGCTGGGCCAGACGATCGCCGGTGGCGATCCGACCGCTGCGGATCCGGCCGATGGCGACGAAGCCGAGGAACGGATCGTAGTCGAGGGTCGAGACCCACAGCGCCGCGCCGCCCTCGTGCACGACCGGCGCCGGGGCGTGCTGGACGATGAAGTCGAGGATCCGCGACATCGGACCCTTCTCGTCGGCCGGGTCGGCCATGGCGTAGCGCTCGCGGGCGCTGCAGAAGATGACCGGGAAGTCGAGCTGCTCCTCGCTGGCGCCGATGCCGGCGAGCAGGTCGAAGGTGGCGTCGACGGTCTTGTGCGGCTCGGCGCCGGGACGGTCGATCTTGTTGACGACGAGCAAGATCTTGAGGCCGAGCGCGACGGCCTTCTCGGTGACGAAGCGCGTCTGCGGCATCGGCCCCTCGAAGGCGTCGACGACCACGAGGACGGCGTCGACCATGTTGAGCACGCGCTCGACCTCGCCGCCGAAGTCGGCGTGACCTGGCGTATCGACCAGGTTGATCCGATAGTCGCCGTAGGTGACGCTGGTCGGCTTGCTGGTGATGGTGATGCCGCGCTCGCGCTCGAGATCGCCGCTGTCCATCGCGCGCTCGATCTGACCCTCTCCTCGGTCGAGTGCGCCTGCTGAAGTGAGAAGAGCGTCGACCAGAGTGGTCTTGCCGTGGTCGACGTGGGCGATGATCGCCAGGTTACGAATGTGCTGCGGGGCGGCCATAGACGCCGTTTTTTAGGCGGCGGCGGGAAGTAAACCCGGCGGCGATGCGCTGGCAAGTCGGGCCGATGTGAGCGGCACGGGCGTTCGCGCCGGCGCCAGGACGGTCACACGAGCGAGTCGGAGACGAAGACGGGCCGGCTCGGGCGGCGTGCGGCCAGGAAAGCGGCCCTCCGCCGGCGATCGGCGTCGCGCTGCGCGCGAATCGCGGCCCACAGGTGCGGCTCCCTCCAGGTGGCACCGAGGCAATCCCGCGGATCGCGCGGCGGCACCGGGGCGGGCAGATCCGGGCCCTCCGGCTCCGGCTCCGGCGGCTTCCGCGGCTCCGGCTCGGGTCGCGGCGCCACGTCCGGCAGACCGGGGTCGTCCGGGGCGGGGATTTCACGGATCGGTGTGGGAGTGATCCGGAGTCGGCGACGGCGTTGCATGGGTTGGGATCTGCACTGAACACATAATCAGTGTCCAGTGATCACCCATGCTGCCCTGAACTCTTGATCAGGAGTGGACCAACCAAATCGCGCGGCGCAAAACTGCGCAGAGCCGCGAATCGGCCGCTGTAGCGGCCCGGGGGCCGTTTCACGGCCGGGGCGGAGACGCGCGCAGAACGGCGGGAAAAGCGGCGAGCGGCAGCGCGCGGAGCTGGCCTTCGGGACAGGGAGATCGCGTCGCGGGCGAGGCTGACGCCTGCGTTTGTGGGGCTGCTCGTGCGAGGCGAGCGAACGGCAGTTGCGGGAGGTGAGGGGCGAATTCGCGCCCATCACCGAGGCGCGTTCGTGCCCGGCTGCCGATCCGGGGTGCGCGAAAACGCTCGCTTGATGGGCTCGCATGGGCCACGCAATTGTCGGCGGGTGCGCAGCCACTGGAGCTTTATGAAGATGCATTCGCATCGCGGCCTCGGAGCCGCGCTCGTGGTCCTCTTTCTCCTCGGCGGGTGCCAGGACGACGGGAGCGCGACGACGGCGGACGAGGAGCCGCTGTCGCTGCCCGCGGTGGGCGCGGTGGACAACTGGTGCAGCACCGGCGCGACGATCAGCGTGGCCTTCACCATCGGCCTGGACGGCGAATGCGGCGGCTCGTTTCCGCAGGGGCCGTTCGTCAGCTATTCGACCTACGGGAGCGACACGGGCGCGCTGGCGGCCGGACAGGCCTGGAAGACCGGGCGAGACGAGCCGCTCGCGGAGGTGCTGCACGCCCGGTGGTACCCCGACGGCATCGATGGCGACGACGTCGCGGTGGACGGCTCGCTCGAGGTCGTCTCGATCGCCGGCGACGAGGCCGAGCTGCGCTACGAGTTCGTGACCGGCGGCGGTCAGCCCTACGAGGGCGTGGCGAAGGTGCTCGTCTGCGCGTCCGAGCCGGCGTGCTGAACACCCGCGTCGAGCGCTGGGCTCTTCGAGCTCAGGGCCGGCGGGCGGTGGCGCTGGCCCTGAGGCCGCGGCCGACGAGGTACTGCTCGGTGCTCGAGGCGCGCGAGTTCTTGGCGTGGTAGGGGCGGGCTTCCTGGAAGCTGGCGCGGAAGCGCTTGAGCAGCTCGCCGAAGCCGCCGCCCTGAAACACCTTGGCGACCAGGTGGCCGCCTGGCCGAAGGACCATGCAGGCGATGTCGAGGGCGCGCTCGGCGAGGCCCTCGCTGCGGACGACGTCGGTGTGGCGGTCGCCGGTGGTGTGCGGGGCCATGTCGCTGAGGACGACGTCGAAGGGGGCGAGGTCGGGCGCGGGGGCCCACTCGAACACGTCGGCGATCCGGTGCTCGACGTGGGCGGGGAAGCTGAGGGCGACCGGCTTGAGGTCGAGGCCGAGGACGTAGCCGGTCTCGGTCACGCGGTCGCCGGCGTACTGCATCCACGAGCCGGGCCAGCAGCCGAGGTCGAGCACGCGCGCGCCCTGGCGCAGGATGTGGAACCGCTTGTCGATCTCCTCGAGCTTGTAGACCGCGCGCGCGGCGTAGTTCTCCTGCTTGGCGCGCTGGTAGGCGGCGTCGTGGCGGTAGGCCTTGTCGCTGAGGCGGGGGCGGGGCATGACGGTCTCTTAAGCAGCCGAGCCGGCGCGCGGCCGGCTCGAACTTGGGGACATGTCCCGAAGGACAGGGCCTTCAGGGCTTGTTGTTGCCGGCCTTGATGGCGGGCTTGATGGCGGCGCGGATGGTCACGATCTCGTTGTTGGGGCCGGGGATCGGGCCGCGCACGAGGATCAGGCCGCGCTCGGCGTCGATCTTGACGACCTCGAGGTTCTGCAGGGTGACGCGCTCGTGGCCCATGTGGCCGGTCATGCGCTTGCCGCGGTGGACGCGGCCGGGGGTCTTGCGGCAGCCGATCGAGCCGCCGTGGCGGAAGAACTCGTGCTGGCCGTGGCTGTTCTTCTCGCCCTCCATGTTGTGGCGCTTGATGACGCCCTGGTAGCCCTTGCCCTTGCTGGTGCCGGTGACGTCGACGCGGGCACCCGCCTTGAACAGGTCGGCGCCGAGCTGGCTGCCGACCGGGTGGGCGGCGAGCGCCGCGGCGGGGACGCGGAACTCCTTGTGGACGTAGAAGGTGCCGACCTTGGCGGCCTCGGCGGCGCCCTTCTCGGCCTTGGTGGCGCGCGAGGCCTTCTTCTCGGCGAAGCCGATCTGGAGGGCGTTGTAGGTGTCGCGCTCGGCGGTGCGGTGGGCGGTGACGGTGTTGCCCGTGACCTGCAGGACGGTGACGGGGACGCGGTCACCCTCGTCCTTGAACACCTGCGTCATTCCAAGCTTTCGTGCGATGAGACCGATCTGGAAGTTCATGTTTCTCCGGAGCCCTTGCGGTCGCGGCTTCCTTCACGTTGGAACGGGCGAAGAGCGAGGCGCCGCAGGGACGGGGAAGGTGCCCGCGATCGCGCCGGGCGTCAACCACAGGGCCGAGGCGGGCCGGCTGGACCGCGGATTTGCCTCACGCGCTCGCGGCGGCGGCCGGAGCCGGCAGGCGGAAGAAGGCGCGGGCGTTGGCGCCGGCCTGGACGGCCAGGGCGGCTGGATCGTCGCCGCGGACGCCGGCGAGGTGCGCGCAGGTGAAGGCGACGTTGGCCGGCTCGTTCTTGCGGCCGCGCACGGGCACGGGGGCGAGGTAGGGCGCGTCGGTCTCGAGCAGGAGCCGGTCGGCGGGGCACAGGCGGGCCGCGTCGCGCAGGCCGCCGGCCTGGGGAAAGGTGGCGATGCCGGAGAAGGAGAGGAGGTAGCCGCGCGCGAGCCACTGCTCGGCCTCGGCGGGGGTGCCGGTGAAGCAGTGGACGACGCCGCCGCGCGGCAGCGGGGGGGCGTCGCCGAGGATCGCCAGGGCGTCGGCGTGGGCGTCGCGGATGTGCAGGACCAGCGGCTTGCCGAGCTCGCGGGCGATCTCGCGGTGGGCGGCCAGGGCGCGCTTTTGCGCGTCGGGCGGGCTGCGGTTGTAGTGGTAGTCGAGGCCGGTCTCGCCGACGGCGACGACCTTGGCGTCCCGGGCGAGGGCGGCGATCTCGGCGAGAGCGGCGTCGTCGGCCTCGCTGGCGTCGTGCGGGTGGATGCCGACGGCCGCGAACAGGTGCGGGTACGGGGCGACGAGGGCGACGGCCCGCGGGGCGCTGGCCCGCGAGCAACCGATGTGGATCATCTGCTCGACGCCGGCGTCGGCGGCCCGCTGAAGGGTGGCGCCGAGGTCGTCGATCATCGGCGGGTAGTCGAGGTGGCAGTGGGTGTCGACGAGGCCGGGAAAACGGGGCGGGCGCGACGCAGGCATGGCTACGGCTGCTTGGCGAAGATCAAGTAGTACTGGTGCGGGAGGTATTCTTCCTCACGCTCGAGGACGAAGCCGGCCTGGGCGAGCTCGCCGACGATGGCGTCGCGCGAGAAGCGGTACTTCGGCTCGGGGGCGAACTTCTCCGGCGGGGTGGACTCGGGCCGGAAGTCGACGATGACGAGGTGGCCGCCGGGCTTGAGCGCGTTGTGAACCTTCTTGAAGTAGTTCACGCGGGCGCGCAGATAGGCGTAGGTGTTGGCGACGAACACGAGGTCGATCGCCTTCTCGGGCAGCGCGGGGTCGTCGTAGAAGGCGAGGTGCGGCTGGATGTTGGGGGTGCCCCAGTCCTCGCGGTTGTTCTCGATGTACGAGCGGAACTCGTCGTCGATGTCGACGGCGTAGACGGTGCCGGCCGGGACCTCGGCGGCGAGCCGACGCGAGAAGTAACCGGCGCCGGCGCCGATGTCGGCGATCACGGCGTCCTTGCCGGGGATCGGGAGGCTGCGGACGATCCGGTCGGGCATCTCCCACGACTCGCGCTCCTGGCTCTCCATGGCGGCGATCGCCGCCTTCGGATCGTCGTAGTCCATGTCGGCGACGACCTCGCGCTTGCGACAGCCCGCGGCGGGCAGCACGAGCGCGGCGGCGAGGAGGAGGCGAACCATGTCCGTCAGCTTACGCGCGAGCCCGGGCTCACGGGAAGGGCCCGATGCGGGTCCGCGCCGGCCGGAGTCGGTTACACTCTCGCCACGAATGGCTGAGCCTGGAATTGCGAGCGCGGCGCGCGTCCGCCAGGAGGCGAAGGGTCGCGAGCTGCTGGCCGACACCGGGGCCCTGTGGAGCGCGCTGCCGGTGGAGTGGCCGCGCGAGGCCGAAGGCGGCTCGGCCGCGGCGCTGCCCGGCTGGGGCTGGCGAGTGCGACGGTCGCTGGCGGCCCTGCTGGTCCGCCCGCGCCGCAGCTTTCAATACGTACACGAACCGGTCGACCACGGGGCGGCGCTGCGCCTGCTGCTGACGGTTCGACTGCCGCTGTGGGCGCCGCTGCTGGTGGCGCTGGCGGTGCTGGGCCCGCCAGCCCCCGCCGGCCAGGGGATCCCGCTGCTCGAGCCGAGCCTGATCGAGGCGCTGGCGCTGTGGCTGCTGCTCATGGCGCCGGTCGGGGTGCCGCTGCTCTACGCGGGGCTGGGGATCGCCACCCACGTCGCGCTGACGCTGACCGGCGGGGCGCCGCGCTCGATCGCGGCGACGATGCGGGCCGTCGGCTACGCGCTGGCGCCGGCGCTGCTCGGGGTGGCGCTGCTCGACCTGCCGCTGTACGTCGGCGCCCTGTCGCTCGAGGTCTACCTCGGCGGGCTGGGGGCGCTGACGCTGCTGACGTTCGTGGTCGCCGGCAACGCGCTCACGGGGACGCATCAGCTGCCGCCGATCCGCGGCTTCGTGGTCGCGCTGGTGCCGGCGGCGATGTTCGCGGCGACGCAGGTGCTGCGCGCCGTGCTGGCCCTCGGCGCGCTGCCGGGCTACACGCCGCCGCCGGGGCTGCCGTACCTGGTGCCGTGAGGCGGCCTGCCAGGCCGGGCGCGCGCCGTCGCGGGCGCATGTCTGCTCGGGCATGTCGCCCGGGGCATGTCTTTTAAAAAATGTCGCTAGGGACATGGCCCTGGCGACAGGTGCGAAAGGTCAGCCGGCCTTGGGCGGCTCGGCGGCGTCGGCGGGGACGCCGAGGACCTCCTGGATCGCGGTGTTGAGGCCGGACAGGTCGGCCGGGGCGACGCCGGAGTACTTCACGGCGTTGCGGCCGTCGGCGAACATGACGGTGCGGCTCTTGGTGATGTTGTACCAGCCGTCGAAGGCGTCGTTCTTGCCGCCCTCGTCGGCCGGGACGACCAGCGGGATGGCGACGCCGAGCTCGCTGCGCAGGTCCTTGACCTTGGCCTCGAGCGCGGCGCGGTCGCCCGTCGGGGTGGTGGCCTTGCCGTCCTTGATGTCGGTGATGACGGCGAACGCCTTGAGCTTGTCCTCGCCGTACTTCTTGACGAGGGCGTCGAGGTTCTTGATGTCGTCCTGGAAGGCCGGGTCGTCGAGGGTGCCGACGGCCATGATCTTCGGGCTGCCGCCGAACTTGCAGACCTGGCAGTACTTCTCGCCGCTGTCGCAGTTGACGATCTCGAACGGCTTGAACTTGCCGCCGACCCCGAGGCCGCTGTCGGCGAGGACGGGCTGCTCGGCGGGCTTTTCGGGGGCCGCCTCGGCGGGCTTGTCGGCGGGCGCCGGCGCTGCTGCCTTGGCTTCGACGGGGGCGGGCTTGGTGGCCGACTCGCCGCCGCAAGCGGCGAGGATCACGGCGAGGACGAGGCTCGTGCGGTTGGTGAGCATGGACTGTTCCTCCGAGTGGCGGCCAGTTTGACCCGGGCAGGCGCCCAGGCGCCAGCGACTTGCAGGCACTTTCCCACCAGGCGCCGCGCACGCGCGGGGGCGCCGGGCCCCGCTTTGCGAGGAGACGCAGCGAGGTTCGTGAGTTGCGGCCGGAGGCGGCGCCCACGAGGGCGAAGTCCCCCGGCGAGCGACGCAGCCGGGCCTCGGGCGCGACCCTCGGTGGGTGACGCAGGGACGGGGAGATCGACGGGCCGGCGGCGCGAGGAGGTGGTTGTTCGGGCATGCTCGAAAGGACATGCCCTGGGGGACATGACCGATCACGGGCACAGCGGGCGCGACGGGGTGGCGCAGGCGAGGCCGGCGACGAGCTCGACGCGGTAGTTGTCGCGGGGGGCCTCGCCGATCGGGCTGTCGGCGCCGCGCGAGGTCGGCACGAGCATGACGTGGACGAAGCCGCGGTCGACCAGGACGTCGCGCACTTTCTCGGCCATCGTCAGGCCGAGCCGGCGGGCCTGGTCGGGCGGGAGGTCGTCGCCGGTGTGGCCCTCGAGCGAGAAGTTGCCGCCGGTGCGGTAACGCGGGGCGAGCTGCTTGCGGCGCGCGTCGAGCTCGAGGAAGGCCTCCTCGTCGAGCTCGAGGGTGTCGGGGTCGTAGGGGATCCGGACGACGAAGCGGCCGCAGCCGGCGACGAAGACCTCGGGGCAGCCGTCCTCGTCCTCCTCGCCGTCGACGGTCTCGGGCTGGTTGCGGCAGTCGTGGCGGCCCTTGCCGGGCTCGAGCCGGCCGTCGCAGTTGATCCACTCGCTGCCGGTCCAGCGGGCAGCGTCGAGGACGCCGTCGCCGTCGTTGTCGCGATCGGGGCAGCCGTCGTGGTCCTGGTGGCCGTCGTAATCCTCGGGGAGGTCGGGGCAGGGATCGTCGGGGTCGGCGACGCCGTCGCGGTCGCCGTCGGGGGCGTAGGGCGGGCAGAGGCCGCGCAGCTGCAGCCAGCTGCCGGCCAGCGGGTCGTCGGGCGGCCCGCCAGGGACGCCGTGGACCACGAGGGCGACGCGATCGGCGGGATGGACTGCGGCGCGGAAGCGGGCGAGCACGTCGTCGCCGAGGGCCTGCAGGCCGGCGTCGCGTCGGGTGGGATCGGCGAGCTCGCGGGCGGCCGCGGCCATGTGCACGGCCAGCTCGACGCGCAGCTCGGGGTCGGCGCGCAGGCGATCGATCCACTCGCCGAGCTCGGAGGCGCCGATCTCGTCGAGCGCGGGCGCGGCAGGGCCGGCGTCGAGGTACGGGATGGTCGCGAGGATCGCGGCGCACTCGGAGACGGGGGGACGACGGGCCGGCTCGGAGTGCTGGGAAGCGCAGGCCAGGCAGAGAGTCAGCAACCCGAGTCGCACGGCGCGTCGCATCGGTACTCTCTGCAGCATACGTGCGACGGCTCGGAGTGGTGTGGATCTGCCGCGCCAGGGCAGCGAAACGCCCGCGGACACGGGGGCGCTCGCTGCGGGGACGCGGGGGGCGAAATTCCGCGCGATCGCGGGGGTCGGCGGACGCGGGGGGCGGCGCCCGACGCGTGGGTGCGACGCCGGGGTGGCCGTCAGGATGTCTGAAAGGACATGTGACTGCCAACGGAGGGGTCGCGCGCGCGGGGCGTCACGGCCGTTCGGAGGCGAGGCGCTGGGGCTCGGCGGCGGGCGCCTGCTCGGGCGGGACGAGGGGCAGCCAGATCCGCACGGCGGTGCCGCGTCCGAGCTCGCTGTCGACGCGGATGGTGCCGCCCTGGGACTGGACGAACTTCTGCGTCATCGGCAGTCCGAGGCCGGTGCCCTTGCCCGGCGCCTTGGTGGTGTAAAACGGCTCGAACAGGTGCGAGAGGGCCTCGGGCTCGATGCCGACGCCGCTGTCGCGGACGACGATCTCGGCGCCGTCGCGGCCGTCGCGGCCAGGCGCGGAGCGGGCGGCGATCTCGATGGTGCCGCCGCGGCCGGTGGCGTCGGCGGCGTTGCTGAAGACGTTGAGCAGGGCCGACTCGAGCGCGGGGCGGTGGACGACGAGCGCGGGCAACGTGCCGTCGCCGGCGTCGACGACGAGGCGGATGCCTCGCTCCTCGGCCTCGGGCCGGACGAGGTCGACGAGCCAGGTGAGGATCTGGCCGAGGTCGCAGCGCTCGGGGGTGGTCGGCCGCCGGCGCGTGTACGCGAGCAGGGTCTCGACCAGCGCGGCGCAGCGCTGCGAGTGGCGCTCGATCCGCTCGAGGGTGCGGCGCACGAACGGGTCGCGGGGGTTGCGGCGCAGCAGCATCTGCGCGCTCATGCGGATGATCGCCACCGGGTTGTTGAGCTCGTGCGACAGTCCGGCGATGAGGGTGCCGACGGCGGCCATCTTGCTCGACTGCACCAGTTGGTCCTGGGTGTCCTCGAGGGTGCGCAGGGCCTGCTCGAGCGCCCGCTTCTGCTGGACGACCTCGAGGTGGGTGCGGTGCAGGCGGAGCGCCGCGGCGAGCCGGGCGCGCAGCTCGATGGGGGCGAACGGCTTGGGCAGGTAGTCGTCGGCGCCGACCTCGAGGCCGCGGACGGTCTCGTCGCGGCTGGCCTTGGCGCTGAGCAGGACGACCGGGACGTCGCGCAGGGACTGGTCGCGCTTGAGGCGGGCGACGAGCTCGTAGCCGTCCATCTCCGGCATCATGATGTCGGAGAGGACGACGTCGGGGCGGCGGGCCTGGGCGGCCCGCAGGGCCTCGGCGCCGTTGCCGACCAGCTCGATGGCGTAGTCGTCGCCGAGGATGCCGGCGATGTAGCTCGCCATGTCGGGGTTGTCCTCGGCGACGACGAGGCGCGGGCGGTCGGACGCGGGGGCGGGGGGCTGCTCGCGGCGGATGACCTCGAAGGGGCTCGCACGCGCGGGGGCGGGCGGCTCGGGGACGGGTCCCAGGGTGGCGAGGCGATCGGCGTCGATCGGCAGCTCGACGGTGAAGCAGGCGCCCTCGCCGGGCGCGCTCCGCAGGCTGACGGTGCCGCCCATCTCCTCGGCGAACTCGCGCACGAGGGCGAGGCCGAGGCCGGTGCCCTCGTGTTTGCGGGTCATCGAGCTGTCGAGCTGCTGGAAGCGCTGGAACGCCCGCTCGTGCTCTTCGGGGGCGATGCCGGGGCCGGTGTCGCGGACGGCGAGGCGCATGCGCCGGTCGGCGAGGGGCTCGAGGGTGACGGTGATGCTGCCGCCGGCGGGGGTGAACTTGAGGGCGTTGCCGAGCAGGTTGAGGAGGATCTTCTCGAACATGTGCCGGTCGAGCGGGACGGTGCCGAGGCCCGGGGCGAGCTCGTGGCGCAGGGTGAGGCCGGCGGCGTCGGCGGCCGGCCCGGCGTCGAGGACGATGCCCTCGACGAGGTCGCGGACGTCGACGGGCTCCCAGGCGGCGTGCAGCTTGCCGGCCTCGAGCTTCTGATAGTCGAGGATGTCGTCGACGAGGCGGCCGAGGCGCGAGGCGTTGCGCCACATGCGAGTCATGACGGCGCGGGTGCGCTGGCCGAGCGGCTCGTCGCCCTCGTGCAGCAGCGACTCGAGCGGGCCGAGGATCAGGGCCAGCGGGGTTCGCAGCTCGTGGCTGATGGTGGTGAGGAACTCGCTCTTGGCCCGCAGGGCGGCGTCGGCGGCCTGCTTGGCCCGCTGCAGCTCGAGCTCGATGCGCTTGCGCTCGGTGATGTCGACGTAGATGCCGAGGATCCCGGTGACCTCGCCGCGGTCGTCCCGCATCGGCACCTTGCTGGTGAGCAGGTAGCTCTCGCGGCCGTCGAGCAGCTTCATCGACTCCTCGATGTTGAGGAGCGGGACGCCGGAGCTCATGACCCGCTCGTCGGTGGCGCGGAAGAAGTCGGCCTCCTCGCGCGAGGCGCAGATGTCGTGGTCGGTCTTGCCGATCAGCTCGTCGACGCTGGCCAGATCGGTGCGCTTGAGGAAGTGGTCGTTGCAGCCGAGGTAGCGGCTCTGGCGGTCCTTCCAGAAGATCGCCTGCGGGACGTGGGCGAGCACGTAGTCGAGGACCGACCGCTTGGTGGCGAGCCGCTCGAGCGCACGCTCGCGCTCGGTGACGTCGAGGGCCACGCCGACGAGGCCGATGACCCGGCCGTCGCCGCCGCGGACCGGGCTGTAGCAGGTCTCGTAGGTCACGCCGCGCAGCTGGCCGACCAGCGAGACCGACTCGCCGGCGAGGGCCCGGCGGGCGGCGTCGACGACCCAGGGGATGTCGCCGTAGGCGTCGAAGATCGAGCGGCCGACGCTGGATCCGGTCGGCACCTGGGAGCGGTTGAGGCCGTGGCCCTCGTTGACGGTGAACACGCCGTCCTCGTCGCAGGCGAACAGGACGACCGGGGTGTGGCGCAGGACCGTGCGCAGCTGCTGGCGCCCCTGCGGCGAGGCGGGGCCGATCTCGGCGCGCTCGCGGCGAAGGAAGGCCCAGACGCTGTCGCCGCGGGGCACCACACGCAGCGCGAGCCGGCCGCCGCGCAGGTCCGAGACGTGCAAGCGGGTCTCGTCGTCGGCGGCGCAGACGGCGGCGAGCCGCCCCGGGACGGGTACGAGCAGCAGGTCGCCGATGGCGCGACCGACGAGGTCGCCCCGCGCAGCGTCCAGCAGGCGCTCGGCGGCGCTGTTGGCGTCCCGCACCTCGCCGGCGCGCGAGACGAGGAGCAGCCCGTCCTCCATCAGCTCGGCAAAGTCTGCCGGGAGCAGCACGACGGCAAGGATACGTGAGTCCAGACCGCGAGCCGGCGCTGCCGGCGAGAACGGTGTTGCCGCCGAGCCAGGCGGGCACGGGCGGTCCGCCGGCCGCGGGCGGTCCCGCCTCCGAGGGCCGCGAGGAGACCGGCGGACGTCGGCGCGGGACGAGGTCCACACGGGGACATGTCATGGACGACATGTCCGTGAAGACATGGTTGCCGAGATATGACCTTCAGGACATGCCCCGAAGGTCATGTCTCGGAGGGTCAGCCCGGCGGCGGGGTGACGCTCTTGAGCTGGCCGCCGGTCATGTCGGAGTAGACGTAGTGGTTGCCTTCGACGGGGATGTTCTGCATCGCCCCGACGTTCATCGGGTCGATCTTCCACGCCCAGCCGGCCTGGTCGACCAGCCACACGAAGCCGTCGACGTCGACGCTGACGCCGATCGGGGTCGAGCACTGGGCGAGGTTGTGGAAGGCGACGAGGGTGCGGGTGGTGACGTCGATCTCGACGAGGCCGCACGGGCCGTTGGAGGCGACCCAGGCGTGGTCGTTGTGGTCGATGGCCATGCCGCGGTGGCAGGCGTTGGCGCCGGCGACCGAGATCCACTGGCCGGAGTTGACGTCGTAGGTGGAGACCGGGCCGGAGCAGCCGGCCATCCACGGGTTGCCGTTGCGGTCGACGGTCATGCCGTAGGACTGAATGTTGCCCGGCTGGGGGATCCGCGTGATCGTGATCGGGTTCTCGGAGGTGTTGACGCGCGCGAGCTCGCCGCGCAGGCCGGTGAACCAGGCGTTGTCCTGCGGGTCGAGGGCGCCGCCGTACGGCGCGTAGCCGCTGCCGTTCCAGCCCGCGGCCTCGATCGACTGCTCGAGCAGGCCGGTGGCGCCGTCGAGGCGGACGAAGTTGGCGGCTCCGGCCTGCATGGCGCCGAAGCCGAGCCAGACCTTCTGGTTCTTGTAGGTGCAGGTGGCCTTGTCGTAGTCGCCGATCGTCCACGTGATCCCGCGCGGGCCGTGGGTCTGGCCGCCCGACCAGTTGGCGTGCAGGATGGTCCACACGACGCACTCGTCGGTGCCCCACGGCTTGACGTCGGCGGGGCCGGTCGAGGTGGTGATCTGGCCGTCGCCGTTGGCGTCGATGCAGTCGGCGATGTTGGCGGCGACGGCGGTCGAACGGCCGGTGCCGCGCGCGTTGACGACGACGAAGCGGCCGTCGCCGGAGACGGCGGTGCGCGAGACGTCCTCGGTGCCGCCGCTCGGACCGGTGAGGTAGCGCCCCTCCTCGACGAGGGTGCGGGTGTTGATCTTGGAGACGTGGCCGTGGCTGGTGGCGGGGATCCAGATGAAGCTCTCGTCGATGTCCATGTTGCCGGCGCAGCTGGTGCCGCCGTCGGGAGTGACGCCGAGGTCGAACTTCGGACCGCCCTGGGTGGTCACGCTCGTCATCGAGCCGTTGCTGGTGGTCGGGGGGGACTCGCTGGTGCCGTCGGTGTCACCACCCGAGGCGGTCCCCTCGGTCGGACCCGTGCCCTGCGTGGCACCCTCGGTGAGGGTGCTGCCGGTGGCAGTGATGGGGCCGACGGTGATCGTCGCGGTCATGGTGACCGTGGCGGACCCGACGCTGCTGTCGGCACGGTTGTCGTCGCCGCAGGCGACGAGGAGACACACGGCCATGCCAGCGACCGATAGACGAGGGGAGACCATGGGGCGATGAACGCACGATCCCCCTCATGAGGGCAAGTCCCCGACGTGGGACCCTTGCCCGGGGATGTTCGGATCCGTCGTCGGGGAGCACCGAGGGCCTCGCTTGCGGGGGTCCGGGACGCGCGTGCGCAGCGTGGTGATCGCGCGATGACAAAGCCGTCACGCAGCGGCGGCGCGAGGCCTCGAGCGGGGTCGGCCGACGACGGCGGGAATGCAGCGAGCGCGATCGGGGGGAGGTCGCGAACTGCGATTGGGATCGAGACCGGCGATAGCGATCGGGGGAGTCGGCGGCTCGGCGACCGGACCGGCGCAGGTCGAGCGGCCGGCGTCGGAGGCGCCCCAGGAGCCCGGGGATCTCCGCGGGCGTGTGTCCGCGGATCGATCGGGGGTCAGACGCCAGGACGTCGGCGAAGCGCCGCGGGCTGCGGGATCGTGCGGGGCGGAGGACCCGCGGGGAGCGGCACGACGGGTGATTTTCACGCGCGGCGGCGCAGGCGGGATGGGTATCATCGCGCCGATGTCGAGCTCTCGCCGCTCCTTCCTCGCGCTCACGGGGCTCTGTGGCGCCGAGGCGCTGCTCCACGGTTCACGCGCGGCGTGGGCGGGGCCGGCACCGAGCCGGGTCCCGGCGCCGAAGTCGGCGCCCGCGAGCGCGGACGCGGGCATGGCCTTGCTGGCCGCGAGCCGGCTCCTGGCCGACGAGAACCTGTTGCGCGTGGCGCTCGAGGCGGCGAAGAAGGCAGGGGCGAGCTACGCGGACGCGCGGCTGGTGCTGATGCGGCGCGAGCGGGTGTCGGTGCGCGACGATCACGTGAGCGGGATCGGCCGCAGCGAGGACTACGGGGTCGGGCTCCGGGTGATCGCCGACGGAGGTTGGGGCTTCGCGGCGACGGCGGAGCGCACCGCGAAGGCGGTCGAGGGGATCGCCAGGGCGGCGGTGGCGATGGCCCGCCAGAGCTCGCTGCTGATGCCGCAGCCGGTGACGCTGGCGGCCGCGCCGGTGCTGCAGGGCGGGTGGGTGTCGCCGTTCACGGTCGACCCGTTCTCGATCGCGCCGGCGGAGAAGGCGGAGCTGCTGCTGGCGGCGGCGCGGGCGGCGTTGGCGGTGCCCGGGGTGGCGCACGTCGACGCGAACGTGGCGTGCGTGCGCGAGGAGAAGCTGGTGATGACGAGCGAGGGCTCGCGGGTGCACCAGATCTTCTTCCGCGTGGTCCCGGGGCTGACGGCGACGGCGATCGATCGCCGGCGCGGCCGCTTCGCGGGGCGCGACCACGAGGTGGCGCCGATGCTGGCCGGCTGGGAGCACGTGACGGCGGCCGACCTGGTGGGCACGGCGCCGAAGATCGCCGAGGAGGCGCTGCAGAAGCTGCACGCGGCGCCGGTCCAGCCGGGCAAGAAGCACGCGATCCTGGCGCCGTCGAACCTGTGGCTGACGATCCACGAGAGCATCGGCCACTCGACGGAGCTCGACCGGGCGCTCGGCTACGAGGCGAACTACGCCGGCACGAGCTTCCTGACCGCGGACAAGGCGGGCAAGTTCAAGATCGGCAGCGACATCGTCAACCTCGCGGCCGACCGCACGCAGCCGGGCGGGCTGGCGACGACGGCGTGGGACGACGAGGCGGTGGCGAGCCAGCGCTGGGACCTGGTGAAGAAGGGGAAGTTCGTCGGCTGGCAGACGACGCGCGATTTGGCGGCCGCCGCCGGCGAGCAGGCCAGCCGCGGCTGCAGCTACGCCGACAGCTACGCGAGCGTGCCGTTCCAGCGCATGCCGAACGTGAGCCTGCAGCCGGGCAGCGAGGGCTACACGACCGAGGACCTGATCGGGGCGACCGACGACGGGGTGCTGATCACGGGCCGCGGCAGCTGGTCGATCGACCAGCAGCGCTACAACTTCCAGTTCTCGGGCCAGTTCTTCTGGGAGATCAAACACGGACGGTTGACGCGGCCGCTGCGCGACGTGGCATACCAGGCCAACACGGTCGAATTCTGGAGCTCGTGTGACATGCTCGGAGGGACAGACACGTACCGCCTCGGCGGCAGCATGAGCGACGGCAAGGGCGAGCCGTCGCAGAGCAACGCGGTCAGCCACGGCTGCCCGCCGGCGCGCTTCGTGGTCAACATCCTGAACACCGGAGGTGGCGCGTGAGCGCGGCGTCTCCGCTGAGCCCGGCCGAGGCGCGGGCGATCACGAAGTCGGCGCTGGCGGCGGCGACGTTCGACGATGTCAGCGTGCGTGTGTCGGCCAGGCGCACGGCGTACCTGCGGTTCGCCGCGGGGGCGCCGACGACGTCGGGCGAGGCGGCGCGCTTCGAGGTGTCGGTGACGGCGGCGCGCGAGGGTCGGGTGGCGACGGTGTCCGGCACGGGCCGCGATACGGCGTCGCTGCAGGCGCTGGTGCGCGAGGCCGAGGCGCTGGCCAAGCTGGCGCCGAAGGACCCGGAGCACGAGCCGCCGCTGGGGCCGCAGCAGTACGCGAAGGTGGCGGCGCGCGACGCCAAGACGGCGGAGGTCGGGCCGGAGGGGCGCACGGAGGTGGTGGCCCGCGTGCTCAAGGTGGCGCGCGAGGCCAAGCTGGTGGCGTCGGGGCTGGTCGAGCACGAGGACGCGGTGACGGTCCTGGCCAATCGGACAGGTCTGTTCGCGCTCCACGCGGCGACCGATGCGTCGCTGACGACGACGATGCGCACGGCCGACGGCAAGGGCAGCGGCTGGGCCGGGGCGGCGTCGCACCGCCTGGCCGACCTCGACGCGACGGGGCTGGCCCGCCGCGCGGCCGACAAGGCGACGATGTCGAGCCAGGGGGCGGACACGCTGGCGCCGGGGTCCTACACGGTGGTGCTCGAGGCGCAGGCGGTGGCCGACCTGCTCGGATTCCTGGTGTCGGCGCTGCAGGCCCGCGCGGCCGACGAGGGGCGCAGCTTCTTCAGCCGCCCGGGCGGCAACGCGATCGGCGAGGCGCTGTTCGACCCGCGGGTGTCGCTGCGCTCCGACCCGGCCGACCCGCGCTACCCGTCGATCCCGTTCGCCGGCGACGGTCTGCCGCTGCCGGCGACGACGTGGATCGAGCGCGGGATGCTGAAGGCGCTGGCCTACAGCCGCTTCTGGGCCCACAAGCAGAGTAGGCCCCCGCTGCCGGCGCCGCGCTCGATCTTCCTGGCGGCGACCGACCCGGCAGAGGGCAAGGACCTGAACGAGCTGATCCGCGGGGTCGAGCGCGGGGTGCTGGTGACCCGCTTCTTCTACAACCGCATGCTCGACCCACGGCAGATCCTGGCGACGGGGCTGACCCGCGACGGCACGTTCCTCATCGAGCAGGGGAAGATCGCGCGGCCGGTCAAGAACATGCGCTACAACGAGAGCCCGGCGGCGCTGCTCAAGAACGTGGTGGCTCTCGGCAAGCCCGAGCGGACCGCCGGCGAAGGGATGCTGGCGGTGGTGCCGCCGCTGGTGGCGAAGGAGTTCCACTTCGCCAGCGTGAGCGACGCGGTCTGAGGTGGGATCGAATGGGACATGTCCTGAGGGGCATGTCTGATGGGGAGTGTTTTGGAGGACATGTCGTAAGGGACATGTCCGGAAGGCGAGCTGGGCGGGCGGCCGAGGAGCTCGCGGCGTGGAGCCGGGGCGCCGCTGAGCGCGCGAGCGAGCGGCGGCGGTCGCGGCCGCTGGGCAGGGAATTCGCGGACTTTGCGCGGAAGGGGTGAAAAGGGCCGTGGAGGCCCACGGGCGGCAAAGTGGGGCGACGAGTCGGTCGGGTGCTTGCGTCGATCGCCGCGTGCAACACGGTGCACACATGACGACGGCGACGAACCAGGGGCGTGACCAGGAGGTCGACGCGTTCTTCACGATCCTCGGCCACGCGCTGGTGGAGGGCGACTCGCTGACGGTGGCGACGCTGTACGAGACGCCGGCGCTGCTGCTCGCCGACACGGGGGTTCAGGCGATCGCCCGCCGCGAGGAGGTCGAGCGCTTCTTCGCCGGGTCGCGCGCCCGGTACACCGACCGCGGGGTAGCCTCGACCCGCGCCGATGTCGAGGAGCGCGAGTGGCTCGGCGAACGCGTGGTCCTGGTGCGCGTGCGCTGGCCGTACCACGACTCGTACGGGCGCGAGGTCGGCAACGAGCGCTCGACCTACGCGCTGCGCCGCGACGACGAAGGGGCGCTGCGGATCCGCGCCGTGCTGGCGCACAACGAGTGAGCCGGCGAGGTTCGGCGCTCCCGGCAGGAACCGCGACCTCCTCCCGGACTCGTCCCCGGCGGCGCCGGTTTCCTTCAGCGCGGGGCGTCGGGGCAGACGAAGCGCTCGAAGCGGCGGGCCAGCACCGAGTCGGGCAGCCGCGCAGCCAGGCGCTGGGCGGCGGCCGCCGCGTCGGCGGGGCGACCCTGCAGGCACAGGACCTCGACCGCGGCGGCCTCGCGGGCGTCGACGAGGGCGCCGCGCGGGAACTCGCGCGCGTGGGTGGCCAGCAGCTGGGCGGCCGCCGCGGGATCGCGGGCGTCGAGGCGGGCGCGGGCGCGATCGAGGAGGGCGACCTCGGCGGCGAGGGCGTCGGCGGGGTTGCGAGGTGTCCCTTGCGACAGGTTGGCGCGGGCGCGATCGAGGAGGGCGACCTCGGCGGCCATCAGGGCTTCGCTGCGAGCTGTCTCTTGTGACAGGTGGGGCGGGGCGGAGTCTGCTGTCTCCGGGGACAGGTCGGGCGCGGCCCCGGCGGGACGGGCGGGCGTGGATGTCTCTCGGGACAGGGTGGAGACGGCGCGGTCGCGGGCCCGGCGGGGCGGGGCGGCGGCGACCACGGCGGTGGCGCCGGCGAGGAGGAGGGTGGTCATGACGCCGGTGCGGGCGGTGGCCCAGGCGGCGGCGACGGTGGCGAACTTGGCGGGCGTGAACAGCGGGAGCATCACGGCCCAGGTGCGCTCGGCCGCGGCCGGCGGCGGGTCGTCGCGCCGGCGAGCGGCCGTCAGCAGCTCGGGGCTGGCGGCGAGCTCGTGGAGCTGGGCGCGGGCGAGGCGGAGGCGCGAGTAGACGGTGTTGAGCGGGAGGTCGAGCTCGGCGGCGATCTCGGGGCCGCTCATGCCGAGCAGCTCGGTCAGCTCCCACACGTCGCGGGCGCCGCGAGGCAGGCGGGCGAGCAGGCGCTCGAGCACGCGGGCAGAGTCGTGGCGCTCGTGCGGGGCCTCGCCGGGGCTGCCGGTGAGCTCGCCGAACGCGGCGATCCGGCGCGAGTGGCGGGCGGCGCCGCGGTGCCAGTGCGAGGCGACCCGCCGGGTGACGCCGTACAGCCAGGCGCGCGCCGAGACCTGGTAGTGGACCTGGTCGAAGCGGCGGAAGGCGGTGAGAAAGACGTCCTGGACGACGTCGTCGCGGGCGGCCGCGGGGACGCCGAAGTGCCGGGCGGCGGCCCACACGAACGGGAATTCACGGTCGTAGATGGCGCGAAAGCGCGCTTCTCGGTCGGTGGGTTGCACGGGTCCAGGAGTGCTGTCCCCGGCCCGCGAGGATTCCGTCACCATGGGTCTCCGAGGCGCAATTCGAGGCCGAGGAGCAGGCGCAGCGACACCGGGGACGGCTCGAACAGACGGACGGGGGCGTCGGGGTCGCGGAGGTCGAAGCGGGCGGCGGCGAGGCGGAGGAGGCCCTGGGCGGCGAAATTGAGGCTCAGAAGGCGGTGGAAGTGCCAGGCGACGCCGGCCGAGACGCGCGCGGCGGTCCAGATGCCGGTGCCGGTGCGGGCCCCGGGGCCGCGGCCCTGGCCGCGCAGGCCGCCCAGCTCGAAGCCGCCGCACAGCGGAAACTCGAGGCGGGCGCGGCCGAGCCGGGCGCAGCCTGGACGCCGGCGGCGAACAAGGCGACGGTCACCGAATTGACGCCGAGAGCCTCGGTCTGCGGGCCGAGGTAGACGCCGTGGAACTCGAGCCGGGCGCGGCGCCAGAGCACGCCGGTGCCGAGGTCGAGGCCGGCGGTGGGGCGCGGGAGGGTGCCGACCTCGAAGCCGCCGGAGAGGCGCAGGAAGCCGCCGGGGCGGCGGGAGCGAGGTGATGATGGTGTCGGAGCGGCGGGGTCGGCGAGGTCGACGACGAGGGCCGGGGGCGGAGGTTCGGGGGGGTCGACCGGTTCGGGGCGCGCGAGCGGGGTGGGCTCGACGGGGGGCTCGGTGGGCGCGGCCTGGGCGGCTGGCGGGTCGGGCTCGATGGGCTCGTCGGGGGGCTCGGGCTCGACCGGCGAGGTCGGATCGCCGGCGGCGGCGGAGGGGTCGAGGGCGAGGGCGCTCAGCAGGGCGGCGGCGTCGACGAGGGCGGCGCACTGGCGGGTCGTGAGCGCGCGCGTCTGGGTGTGGCCGGCGACGGTGAGGCGCAGGTCGAGGTGGTAGCGCCCGGCAGAGGTGCGCTCGATCTGGCCGACGAGCGCGAGCTCCTGGGCCGTCGGCAGGCGCCCGAGCCGGCCGGCGATCGCCCGCTCGAGGGCGGCGCGATCGGGGCAGCCGGGCGGAGCCTGCCAGACGATCGCGGCCTCGGCCGGAGGTTCGGGCACCTGGGTGACAAGCAGCGCGGCGAGGAGCGGCGCGAACGACATCGACGACGGTGCATCCTACCGCAAGCCCGCGCCGTCGGCCGGCCGCTTCGCGCGGACGCTGCCGGGCGCGGCGGAGGCGAGGTCGAGGTCCGGGGCGCGTCCGGGCGGTGCGAGGTTGTCGCAGGCGGGCGGATGATCGAGAGGCGCGCCGGAGATGGACGGGTGGTCATGGGGGCATGCGATCGAGGACATGTCGACGAGGACATGTCGGTGAGGACATGCCGTCAGGGACATGCGCGAAAGGTCAGCGACGCCGGGCGGGGCGCGGCCGCCACTGGTAGGTGGCGAGATCGATGCGGCCGCTGTCGCCGAACTCGACGCCCTCCTCGATCAGGAGGGTGCGCTGGCGGGCGCCGGAGGCCCCGGGCAGGCTGATCTCGCCGCGGGCGTTGAGGACGCGCTGCCACGGGACGGGGCTGCCGCCAGGCAAGGCGTGCAGGGCGTAGCCGACCTGGCGGGCGCGGCCGGGCAGACCGGCGAGCTCGGCGATCTGGCCGTAGGTGGCGACGCGGCCGCGGGGGATCCGCTGGATGGTGGCGTAGATGCGGGCGTAGTCGGGGTGCATGGCGGACGGGTGCGGCGAGGGCTGGCCGATGCGGGGGCGCGGGGCTGCGGGAGAACTGGGTGGGGCGGGCCGGATGCGGCGAGAACGGGTCCCTCGCGACGCGAGACCTGCCATGCCAGATGCTCGCCGCCGATGTGGTTCTTGGGACATGTCCGACGATTGGCTCGGCGGCTGCGCGTCAGGCATGGGGCCCCTCGCTGCGTCCCATTCTCGCCGCGTCCGGCCCGCCCCGCGGCGATCGTCTCGGGCCCCGCGCTTCGTGAGGCGAACAATGTCGTGCCGGCGAATCGGCGGTGCGGGAGGGCGTGCGTCTCGGTGTGGCTCGGCGTGACGAAGGTGTGAGAGCGAATCTGCGGCGCGGGTGGGAGTGCGTCTCGGGTAACGGTTCGTCGGGCGTATCGATAGGCGAATCGGCGGTGTGGGACGACGATCGTCCCGGTACAGGGGCACGGGGAGCGTCTCGGGTCCCGCTCGTCGTGCGGCGAGGAGTCGCGGGGGTGAATGGGTGCAGGGGCACGGGGAGCAGGTTGGGTCTTGCTCGTCGTGCGGCGAGGAGTCGCGGCGGTGAATGGGTGCAGGGGACTCGGTCGCGTCGTGCACGACACGTGGGGTGGGAAGAGAACCGGGAGAAGCAGCAGCGCCACCACCATTCCGGCGGCACGACGGTCTCCGCGTCTCGCCGAGCGGGGCCCGAGACGATCGTCGCGGGGCGGGCCGGGCGTGGCGAGAATGGGACGCAGCGAGGGGCCCCATGCCTGACGCGCAGCCGCCGAGCCAATCGTCGGACATGTCCCGAGGACCACGTCGGCGGCGAGCATCTGGCATGGCAGGTCTCGCGTCGCGAGGGACCCATTCTCGCCACGCCCGGCCCGCCCCACCCAGTTCTTCCGCAGCCCCGCGCCCTCGCATCGGCCCGGCTCCCGCGCCTCGCATCGGCCCGCCTCGCATCGGCCCGGCTCCCGCGCCTCGCATCGGCCCGCCTCGCATCGGCCCGGCTCCTTGCGCCTTGGCCCGGCTCCCCGCGGGTCGCATCGGTCGATGCGACCCCGCGCTCGGCAGGAGTGGTGCTCGGACGAATCACGCGCGGCCGGCGAGGGCGACGATGCGGTCCATCATGCGCTCGACCTCGGCCTCCGTGTTGTAGAAGTGGGGCCCGAGGCGGAGGCCGCAGTTGGGGCGCCAGTCGAGCTTGTAGTGCTCGTCGATGAGGCGCTTGCTGGCCTCCTCGCTGCCTGCGAAGTCGACGGCGACGAAGCCGGTGCGGCGCTCGTGCTCGAGCGGCGAGTGGACCACGAGGCCGGCGGCCTGGGCCCGCTCGATGATCCGCTGGCACAGCGCGAGGTTGTGGGCGCGGATCCGCGGCACCCCGATCTCGTGCAGGTTCTCGTAGGCCGCGCGGGCCACGTAGTAGGCGGGGATCGAGGGCGTGCCGGCGAGGAAGTGGCGGTGGTCGCTGGCGAAGCGGATCGGCGGCGCCTCGAACGCGAACGGGTCCTGGTGGCCCATCCAGCCGACCAGGCGCGGCCTCAGGCGCTCGCGCACCTCGGGCTTCATCCACATGAAGGCGGTGCCGGGGCCGCCGCACAGCCACTTGTGGCTGCCGCCGACGACGATGTCGGCGCCCCACTCGGCGACGTCGATCGGGACCGCGCCGGCGGTCTGGTAGACGTCGACCATGACGAGCGCGCCGACCTCGTGGGCCCGGCGGGTGATCGCGGTGATGTCCTGCAGCGCGCCCGAGACGTAGATGCCGTGCGACAGCGGGACGATCGCGGTGCGCTCGTCGATCGCCTCGAGCATGCGCTCGGTCGGGATCGTCATGCCGTCGTCCGAGGGCACGAGCGCCAGCTCGGCGCCGAGGTCGGTGAAGCGCTCCCACACGTAGAGGACGTTGGGGAACTGCAGCGACTCGACGACGACGCGGTTCTTGCCTTTCGGGTACTCGAGGCAGCTGGCGATCGCGGCCTGGAAGTAGGCGACGTTCTGGTTGAGGATCGTCTGCCCGGGCGGGGCGTTGAGGAAGCGCGCGGCGCTGTCGGCGGTGTCGCGCATGACGTCGAGCCAGTGCGGCCACACCTCGACGCCCTCGCGGGCCCAGTCGTCGGTGTACTTCTGCAGGGCGTCGGCGGCCTGCCGCGGCATCGCGCCCATGCTGTTGCTGTTCATGTAGACCGAGTGGGCGAGGATCGGGTAGTCGCTGCGGTAGCGGGCCAGCTCGGGCTGCAGTTCGGGGCGGATCGGAGTCACGGGGCGGTCCTCTTGTTCGCTTGCAGGTCGTAGGGGCGGAACTCTTGCCGGCTGGTGCGGCGGCGGTTCATGTCGGTCAGCTCGCTGCGGCTGAAGGCGTGCGGGCCGGTGCGCGGCAGCTGGCGGCGCACGAACTGCTCGATGATCCGCCGCGCCTGGTCGGCGGTGTCGGTGCGCACGCGATCGAGCTCCGAGACGGCCTCCTCGGGCAGCTCGCCCTCGATCGTGACGCGGTAGGCCTCGTCGCACTCGTCCCAGCGCTGGAAGATCAGCTCGCGCTTGGCGGCGGCGTCGCCGGCGGCGCTCCACAGCTCGAACAGCTCGCGCTCGAGCGTGCCGAGGCGGTAGGTCAAGATCCGCATGGTCCACTCGACCGCCATCTGCGTGCGGAGCTCGCGGGTGCGGTCGAGGAACTCGCGCTTGGCGCTGGCGTCGACCTCGGGGCCGCCCATGAGGTCCTGCAGCTTGACCAGCCACTCCGAGGGGCCGGAGACGCCGAGGCCGGCCATGTTGATCTGGCGCAGGGCGGCGCGCGAGCCCTTCATCTTGTTGCCGTGCTGGTCGCGGTTCCAGCGGTCGCCGAAGCGGACGGTGCCGTCGGCGTTGAACTCGGCGGTGAAGCGCTTGCCGGGATCGACGTACATCAGGGTGCCGTCGCGCCGGCGCGTCAGGCCGACGGCGCCGAGGGTCTCCTCGGAGATCGGTTTGACCGGGCCGCCCTTGCCGTAGGTGGCGAGCGAGCGCGGCGAGGGGATCTTCGGCACGCCGGCCGGCGGTACTCCGCCCGGCGGCTCGGCGCGGGCGTTGCCCTCGGCCTCGACGGGAGGGGGCCGCGTGGGGGCCGGCGGGGGCGGGCTCGCGGGGGCAGGCGCCGGGCCCTCGGGGGCGGCCGTGGGGGTGTTTCGGCTCGCAGGCGGCGCCGCCGGGCCCTCGGGGGCGGGCGTCGAGGCCGCGGCCGGCGCGAGGCCGAGCGCCGCGGCGAGCGCGAGCCGAACAGTCATGCCGATCGCGTCACTCGCTCTTGAGGTGGGCCTCGTACTGGTCGGCGTCGAGCAGGCCGTCGAGGGCGCGGGGATCGGCGGGGCGGATCTGGATCATCCAGCCGTCGCCGTAGCAGCTGGTGTTGACCAGCTCGGGGGCGTCATTGAGCCGCTCGTTGATCGCGACCACATCGCCGTCGAGCGGCGCGTACAGCTCGCTCACGGCCTTGACCGAGTCGACGGTGCCGAACGAGTCGCCGGCGCTGAAGCGGGCGCCGACGGCCGGCAGGCCGACGACGGTGACGTCGCCGAGGTTGTCGACCGCGTGGGCGGTGATGCCGACGACGACGGTGCCGTCGGCCTCGAGGCGGGCCCACTCGTGATCTTTGGTGTAGCGGAGGTTGCGCGGGATGTCGGACATGATGGAGGCTTCGGGGCGGATGGTCGGGGACAGGTCCTGGCGGACAGGTACTTGCGGACAGGGTTCTTGGAGCAGGCCCGATCGGTCAGGTGCACGCGGGCGGCGGCGGGCGCTCAGGCGGCGGGCTCGGGGCGGCGGTAGAACGGGCCCTTGACGACCTCGGCGGCGAAGGTGCGGCCGCGCTGCGAGATCGTGAGGGCGGTGCCCGGCGCGGACAAGCCGACCGGGACGTAGGCGATGCCGACGGCGCCGCCCACGGTCGGGGCCGGACCGCCGCTGGTGACGGCGCCGATCACGACGCCGCCGGCGTCGACGATGTCGGCGCCGGGGCGGGCGATGTTCTTGCCCTCGGTGACGCGGAAGCCGACGAGCGAGCGGGTGAGGCCGGCGGCCTTGATGTTCGCCAGCGCCTCGCCGCCGACGAAGTCGTCGCCGCGGGCCCGCTTGTCGAGCTTGACGACCCAGCCGAGGCCGGCCTCGAGCGGGTTGGTGGTCGCGTCGATGTCGTTGCCGTAGAGGCACAGCCTGGCCTCGAGGCGCAGGGTGTCGCGCGCGCCGAGGCCGATCGGCGCGGCGCCGGCGGCCAGCAGGGCCTGCCACACGGCGACGGCCTTGTCGGCGTCGACGAACAGCTCGAAGCCGTCCTCGCCGGTGTAGCCGGTGCGCGCGGCGACGATGTCGGCGCCGGCGAGGGTGGCCGCGGCGAACCCGAACGAGGGCACCTGCAGCAGGGCGTCGCTGCCGCTCAGGCGCGCCACGAGGCCGCGGGCCTGCGGGCCCTGGACGGCGATCAGGGCCACGCGGTCGGAGTTGTTCTCGATCGCGCACAGGCTGCCCGCGTGCTCCTTGAAGTGGGCGAAGTCCTTGGCGATGTTGGCGGCGTTGACGACGATCCGGTACCAGTCGGCGCGGTGGCGGTAGACGATGCAGTCGTCGACGATGCCGCCGTCGGGGTAGCAGACGGCGGTGTACATCGCCTTGCCGTCGCTCAGCTTGGCGGCGTCGTTGGTGATCAGGCGCTGGATGGCGGCCAGAGCGCCGGGGCCGGTGAAGTCGACCTCGCCCATGTGAGAGACGTCGAAGATCCCGACCGCGGTGCGCACGGCGCGGTGCTCGGCCAGGATGCCCTCGTATTGCAGCGGCATGTGCCAGCCGCCGAAGTCGACCATCTTCGCCCCGCGGGCGACGTGGGCGTCGTGAAGGGGAGTGCGCTGGAGCGAAGCAGTATCGGCCATGATGTGCCCCGTTCCCATAGCCAACTTCGGCCCCCGCGGGAAGGGCCGCGGCGTGCTACACCCCGGGTCGATGCGCTCCGTGAGTGAACCCGGAAGCAAGCCTCGCGGCGCCTCCGCGAGGGGTTGTGCGCGAATTGCGCTTGCGCCCGCGCTGGCGTCGTGCGTCGTCCTCCTCGCAGCGGGCTGCGCGGCGCGCAAGACCTCGCCCCCGACCGGCCACAACTCGTTCGGCCAGGGCACGCGCTACATCCAAAAGGCGGTCCGCAGCAGCAACGAGGGCGTGATCATCCTGCCGTCGAAGCGGGCCGAGAACCTGTTCGACCTGCAGCGCCTGAACGAGATCGCCCAGGCCCTGCGACCGCCCGCCGCGGCGTGCTTCGTCAACCGCGCCATCGAGACGATGAAGCGGGGCAAGCGCGACGGCGAGGACGCGTACGTCGACGTGCCCGAGGGCCAGGTCAAGATCCGCACGCGCCTGTCGCCCGACGGCGAGGTGCTGCGCACCGAGGTGCTCGACACCGGCTTCAAGGACCCGGAGATCGAGCCCTGCATCATGGAGGCGATCCAGAGCCGCAAGTGGATCAAGAACCGCAGCGGGGTGGTGCAGTACCTCGACGTGATCTACTGGGTCAGCCTCGGAGATGGCGCGGAGGACAGGTCGCCGCAGGCCAAGGCCGAGCTGCGCCGGCAACAGGCGGTCGCCGCCATCCGCGGCAAGGGCTGCCTCGAGCGCCGCGTCGGCGCCGGGACGTACCCGGTCGAGGGCCTCAACCTGGTCGACCGCGAGGGCAACACGCTCGTCAGCCGCGTCGAGCCCAATTCGCTGCCGCAGAAGGTCCAGGAGTGCCTGTCGGTGGTGCTGCGCGACATCCAGATGCCGCGCGCGCCCAACTCGTTCGTCCGCCCGGTGTCGCCCAGAGTCGAGTACACGGTGGCGACCGACGGCACGGTCTCGTTCGCCGACGAGCGCTGGATCAACCTGATCCTGATGGAAGAGAAGGCGGCCCGTGAAGACCGCCTGGCGGAGATCGATCGCGGGCTCGGGATCGCCAGGCCGGAGGAGACGCCGGAGACGACGACGCCGGAGCCGGAAGGCGCGAGCGAGCCGGCCGAGGCCGGCCCGAGCAGCGAGCCGGCGAGCGAGCCGGCGCAGGACCCGGGGCAGGCGGGCATCAAGCTCAAGCTCGGCGGCCACCGCCGCAGCGAAGCGCCGCGCTGAGTCTGTTGTGGGGCGAGGCGGGCCGGCGACGCGGCCCACCGACGTGAGTGGCCGCGAGGCCATGTTGAAGAGGACATGTCCGATCCGGCATGTTCTCGACGACGGGGTCGAGACGCTGTCGGCGAGCATCAGTGCGGTGCGCCCTGCTCGCCGATCTCGGGGTAGGCGATGATACGGACGTGAGCCGGCGGCCCGGGCGGGAGATGCACGAGCAGCACATGAGGCCCGGCCTCGAGCTGTGATGCCCCGGCCGCGCCGAGCAATTCGAGAGGCCACGAATAGGCGCCCGGGGTCACCTTCGTCCGCGGCTCGCTCGCGCACGGCTGGATGGCAAGGTTGGCGTCGGGGTGATCGGCGACGAAAAAATAAGACCCGTTCGCGGGGAGCGTCACGGGCACGCGAGCGGTCATCTGCATGCCGTAAATGGCCACATGGCTGCTGAACGTGTCGGTCCGATCGCAGTCGAGGTCGACCTCAACCTCCCAGTACTCGTCCTCCCACGGCACGGCGACCGCCTCGGACGACACGTAGCACTCCCAGTGATGGGGGTAGACGAAGGGAGCGGTGGCCGCATACTCATCGAGCACGTCGTCGAACTCGCGGCCCAGGACGGTCCGGGCGACCGCTTCGACCTTCGCCTGCGAGGCCCCGTACGGTGTGCGCGCGTAGAGATTCATGTAGGTCCGGCCGCCGAAGCGCTCGATGAGCCAGCGCGAGAGGTGCCCGGCGCCGCCCAGGTTCGCCTGCCAGCCGGTGAGGAGATCGGGGAAGGTCGAGGGGTCGCCGAGCCCGCGGGCTGCACCTTCCTCCCACCAGGAGCGCCCCTCGCTTGAGGTGATCGCGTGCACGATTTCGTGGGGAAGCAGAGACAGGACCGAATAGATCGTGGTCCCCCGCGCGCATCCCGAGACATCCTGCCGGCACCACTTGCGAATGGGGACATCGGCCCCCTTCAGGAAGAGATAGATGGTGATGCGTTCTTCCAGCCCCAACTCGAGCATGTCGAGGACGTACTCCACGTGATCGTCGAGCATGGCGAGAGTGCCGGCGCACAGCGCTTCCGAGCCGAGCGGAGCAATGTCGATGTGTTCGCTGCTGTAGACGATCTCGGCGTCCGGGGAGTCGACGGGCTCACTCTCGGGCACGGGTGTGTCGTTCTCGCAGGCGAAGCCGAGTGCGACGATGCCACCGCACACTCGCGGCCACTTCGGCGTGCGGACCGATTCTTTCGACGCGGGGAATGACATGTCGGCGGGATTTTGCATTCGCTGGCGGTAATTGGCCAGAGGGTTCTGCGAGGTGTGGGCAACAAAGTTGCGCTTCGACTCGCTGTGACAGATTTTCCCCGGCGGGATAACGTCGTTTATGCTGTCTGCTGTAAGCTCACACGGGAGTTCTCTGAAAGGGCTTGCAGGGCGAAGCCTCCTCTGCGAATATCTTCCTGTTGGAGGTCAGCATGGCGACTGGGCGTTGGAATGTTGTAAGAGCAATGATGTGTGCCGGCGTGTTTTTTACTTGAACGATGTTGGGGGGATGTGGAGACGACGAGGTCGCCACGGGGGCGACGGTCGGTGAGACGACGATAATCGCCGATTTGCCCCCTCCCGGTGGGCTCTGTGCCCAGCAAGTGTTCGAAGGGACGGACGGTCCAGGCCAGCGATACGGCTGCGCAGGGGCGGTGCAGGGCGAATTGCGCTTCGTTGTCTGTGACTTCAACGACGAAGACGAGATCGACTGCGAGCCCAGTGTCGAGTCAAATCAAGTGATCTTGATTGACAGTGAAGAAACCGAAGGGGCGGATGGCATCATTCCTTTCAACTCCGACGACCCGACTGAGGGCCCTCGGGTCGAAACGTGCTGCGAGGTGGGGATCGAGGCGGATCCGGAAGGAGAAGAGAAAGGCGATGCAGCCTGTCTCGTCGACTGTGCACATGCCGCTTGTAGCGATGCACTGGCGCGATTTGAGGCATTGATCCTGGATCCTCCCGACGACAAGTGTTCGGAAGGAACCCCGCCTCCCTCGCAGATCGAAATTAATGTTTGTGAAGATAACATCGCCCAGTCTGTAAAGTACTGGCGGGATAAGTTGCTGGAGAACTTCGACTTGTGTGTGCAAATCGTCGCGGATTCCGGTTCGGGGGTGACTCTCAACCTCGGCAGCGCGGGTTGTGTACAGGATCTCGGCGTGTTGAAAGGGGGGTGCTTCGCCGACGCAGTCCTCGATCTCAAGTGTACGTCCGCCGAGATCGACTTCGAGACGAACACGGACAACTGCACGGAGGCGAAGAACCAGCCTCCGACGAAGGAGCGTCAATCTTGCGTTGTCGAGGACAGCGAGATCGAGATCACCGACGGAGCCGCGTTCGTGGCGCCGCAGGCTTCGGGTACGATCACAACAACCGACTACGCCTGCTTCGATCCGCTCTGCGTATTCATGATCGACACGTTGAGCCTCCAGGTCGAGGACGTGGTGTACGGAAGCTCGGACCTCGAGGACATCGAGATCAACCTCATCACCCCGGCGGCAGGTATGTCCGACGGCTCCAGTGTCGAGTTCCCTCCCGGCTCGATCTGGGTGCGTGTCACCGGGAACATGGTCGACGTCACCGGCTCGGTTCCCTTCGAAGTGACGGCGGGTAACTCCATCACGGCCTTCGGAAGGCGAGATCCCGACCTGATCGTGGTTGACGACGTTGTATTCGAGACGGACACCTACGTCTTCACGGCTTCCGTCGCAGAGTCGGAGTGCGAGCCGCTGTGAAATGGTTCGACCCGACGCCGCTGTTCGACCGTGGCGGGGGGAGTTCGGCGCTGGCGGCGTGTCGGCAGGCCATCGCGTTCGGGCTCGCCTTCGTCGCGTGCCGAGATCCTGGGCCGGCTCCCCTCGGTGATTACGGGCGACACGAGGGTGACGGGTGTGGATACGCCGTGTCGGAGTGCGCGGACGCACATTCGCTGTGGGAGTGTAGCGAGCGCGTCTGGGCGCTGGTCGACTGCGACGAGGTGTGCGCTGACCGCGGAGGAGCTGTGGGGTGTCTCGCAGGCGAGGTAGCGAGCGATGGAGCGCTCTGCTGGTGTGAGTCGTTCGCCCCCGAATGTTCGCCGGGCGCGCTGGCATGCGCGTCAGAGCAGGAGGTCCGCGTTTGCCAGCAAGACACCCTCCAGTACGCTGTACTGGGCTGCGACGACGTATGCGCCGCGCTCGAACCGGCCCGGCGATCGCTCGGATGCGATGAGTTCCTGCACGGTGGCGGCTGCCGTTGCACGCTCGAAGGCACGCCCTGTGCATTGGACACGCGAGCGCACTGCGAGGGCGACGAACTTGTGTCCTGCGTGGATGGTGCGTGGGTGCTCGAGCCCTGCGATGACTCCTGTGCCGGGGGCACGTGCGATCCCCTTCTTGCGGGCGGAGCGGCCTGTGTTTGTGACGACCCCTAGCGTCCGCGGTCTCGTGCTCGCGCTCTGCGCGGCATGCACCGCGGGAACCTCCGACGAGGCGACCGAAACCTCGGGAGAGCCGCCCATGCGCGACGAGCCGGGGGTCGGAGATCCGTGCGAGCCGCAGGGAGAACGGCGCTGCGAACTCGACGGTGAGGCGTTGCTCGTGTGCGAATCGGCGCAGTGGGCTCGCCGGACCTGTGACTCGGACTGCAAGGCGATCGACCCGCGCGGGTGCTCGCTGGGCTGCTTGATCGCGGAGGACGGCGCGCGTTGTCTTTGTGCCCCTTGCGAGTGAACAGGGCGGCTGCGAATCCGAAGGAGGTGCGCTCGGAGCAGCCCCGGGTCGTTGCGTGTCTTGCGCCGTGTGCCGCAACGATCGACACTTGACAAGCAACCAAAAGGTTGCATGATAGGACCACCCGCATGGACGAGGTGTTCAAGGCGCTGGCCGACGCGACGCGCCGGCAATTGCTCGACCGGCTGTTCTGCGACAACGGCCAGACGTTGCACGCGCTGTGCGAGCACCTCGACATGACGCGCCAGGCGGTCGCCAAGCACCTCGCGGTGCTCGAGGCGGCCGGCCTGGTGGTCGTGGTCCGCAGCGGGCGGGAGAAGCTGCATTACCTCAACCCGGTGCCGATCCACGACATCTACGCCCGCTGGATCGGCAAGTACCAGCACCACCACCTGGCGGCCCTGCACGCCCTCAAGACGAGCCTCGAGGAGAACCACGATCATGACGACGACGACGACGGATAAGCCGAGCTTTGTGTATGTGCTCTACATCGCCACCACGGCGGAGAAGCTGTGGGAGGCGCTGACGCAGGGCGATTTCACCGAGAAGTACTGGGGCGGGCGCCGGGTCGAATCGACGTGGCAGCCGGGCGCGCCGATCGTGTACCGCTACGACGAGGGCCGCAAGACCGACATCACCGGCGAGGTGCTGCGCTGCGAGGCGCCGACGCTGCTCTCGTACACCTTCGGCGTCGACCACGGCGAGGCGACCGAGCCGGCCTCGCGGGTGACGTTCGAGCTCAAGCCGCTCGGGGCGATGGTCCGTCTGACGCTGACGCACGACCAGTTCCCGGCGGGCAGCAAGGTGCTGCAGGGCGTGTCGCGCGGGTGGCCCGGCATCCTGTCCAACCTCAAGAGCTTCCTCGAGCTCGGCAAGCCGCTGCCGTTCGGCAACTGGGACAGGGCCACCGCGTAGGCCTCGCGCGGGCCGGAACGGGGGTGGCATCAGGCGCGGCCCTCGGGCCCCAGATGGCCGACGGACCGGCGGGCTCATGCTTGTCGCCGCCGATGAGCGCGCGACCGTGCGACGCGAGCGGCTCGCCGGCGCTCGCGCGCGCGGCGGGGGTTCATGCGATCCCTGTCGCACGCATCATGCACGGGCCCTTTCGCGTCTACGCATTCACCTCTCGCGCGCGGCGGAGATTCGCTATATCCCCGCCGCATGATTGCCAATTTTTCGACATACCTGATGCCGCGTCTTTCGGCCGGCGCTCTGTTCGCATTCAGCGCGGCGTCCCTGGTCGCCTGCGGCGACGACGGCAGTGATTCCACCGCGAGCGAGACCGACACGGACACGGACACCGGCACCGACACGAGCGAGCCGACCGGCACGACCGGACCGACGGGGACCACCAGCGCCACCGCCCCGACCACCACCGTCGCCCCGACCACCGACGACGGCACGGTCACCGACCCCACGAACCCGACGACGACGACGACGACGACGGCGACCGACACCGACGCGATCACGAGCACGACGACGACGACGGGGACCGACACCGGCCCGGACACGACGACCGGCGACACGACGACCGAGGGCGACACGAGCACCTCGACGAGCACCGGCGGCGACACCGAGTCCACCAGCACCGGCGACACCGAGACCGGCGGGCCGGTGAAGCCCGACGACTGCGTCGACCTGTCGCTCGCGGACATCGAGCTGCTCAGCCAGCAGCAGCACCAGTTCGACAGCGCGTGGATGGTGCCGCTGGTGCGCACGCCGGAGTCGCACCCGAGCCTGACCGGCGACGGGGCGCTGTACGACCTGCTGCAGATCCTCTTCGCCGGCGACATCACCGTCGGCGTCCACGCGCTCGACCCCGATCCCAACCACGCGTTCCCCGACTACGTGACGAACTTCGTCACCACCAGCAATGCGGCGGTGACCCTGCAGGAGGACCTGGTCGACCAGGCCTACGCCAAGGTGCTCACGGCCGTCGCGGGCGAGCTCGAGATCTTCGAGCTGGTGACGCCGCACCAGACCCGCGGCGTCGTGCGCCACGTCGAGCTGCGCGAGATGGCGCCGAACCCCGACACCGAGGCGCTCGAGCCGGTCGAGGGCGGCGCCTGCTACTGGATCGAGGAGGCCGAGTACGACGTGCGGCGCGCGAACGGCTGCGCGCCGTACGCGGCCGACGCCTGCCCCGACGGGCAGTTCTGCATGCCGACCAACGCGATCGGCTCCGACGGCGAGTGCGTCACCGGCGGGACGAAGCTCGAGGGCGAGGCCTGCGTCCGCCCCGACCCCGAGCTGTGGGACTCCGACTGCGAGCTCGGCCTGCGCTGCCTCAACCCCGGCGACGGCCCCACGTGCATGAAGGTCTGCGACGTGCTGTCCGACGCGCCCGGCTGCGCCGAGGGGACCCACTGCGGCGGCGGCTACAACCTGTGCCTCGACGAGGCGGTGCTGCTGAACAGCGGCATCGACCCCGCGCCCGTCGGCGAGCCGTGCGCCGACAACCCGGACGCCCTCTACTGCGGCGGCGCCGGGCGGCCGGGGACCTGCTGGGACGACGACGGCAACGGCCCGATGCCGTCGAGCTGCCGGCCGTTCGTGTCGGCGCCCTCGCAGTGCGTCGCGCCGCAGACGGCCGGGCACATCGCCTACAAGAACACGATCGACCGCTCGACGCTGTGGTGCTTCGAGCTGCCGTGAGGCCGCGCGTCGCTAGCCTTTCAGGGCATGTTTTAATGGACATGTCCTGAGGGCTCGCTGCCCCCCCCCTCGAGCGGCGACGCCGGGGCGGTGGCTCCGGGGGTGCAGGGGAACTCAGGACCAGGGCTCGAAGGTGCGGAACGACACCGTGAAGGGCTCGTCGCCGCGCAGGGCGTCGAGTTCGAAGCTGTAGGCCTCACCCTCGTGCTCGCCCTCGCCGAGGCCGACCGCGAACTCGAACGCCTCGCCGGGCGCGACGACGATGTCGGCCTCGGCGCCGAAGCTCGCGCCCACGAAGGTCACGGGCTCGGCGCAGGTGTTGGTGCCGAAGAGGATCGGATCGACGCAGCCGCCCTCGCCGGTCTCGAGGTGGCGGTCCCCGTCGGAGACCTCGATCTCGAGGCACTCGGTGGCGGGCGCGAGGGTGGCGTCGGAGCTGCTGGTCCACGGGCACCCGCCGCAGCCGGTGGCGAGCAGCGGGGCGGCGACGAGCGGCGCGGCCGCGAACGGGCCGAGGGCGGCGACGCGGGCGACGACGGTGAGGCCGCCGAGGGCGGCGAGCAGCCGCAGCTTGACGGTCGGACGGGCGAGGGCAGGGCGAAGCGAAGGCATGGCGGATCTCTCTCGAACGGCGCGGCCGGTGGGTCGCCGTGGGCCGTTCGAGCGTGAAGTCGCCGCGGTGCCCGGGAAAATTGCGCGACCGCGAATTTTTCTCGGCGGGCGACCAGGGGGAGTTCGTTGGCGTGAGGCGAGGCGCACGGGGCTCGTCTGCGAGCGGCGGTCGGGCGCTCCCGGCGAAGACGATGATATGTCCGAAGAGGCATGTTGCACGCCCGAAAGGACAAGCATCCGGGCAGGGCGACCTGCGCGGATGCCTGGGTCGGGGGCAGCGGGCCGGCTCACTCGCACTGGACGCGGACGTCGACGACCTCGCCGGAGCGCTCCTGGCCCATGCTGCGGTAGACGAAGCGGGCGCGCTCGAGGCCGCAGTTGCCGCGGGCGTCGCACTCGCGGCGGGTGGTGTAGCCGAGGTCGATCTCGACGATCTCGAAGCTGGCCAGCGGCAGCGTCTCCCAGCCGGTCGAGCGCCGGTCGCCGTCGTGGTCGGCCCACAGCACGAGCTCGCCCCAGCGCGCGTCGGCGGCGGTGAGCTTGCCGTCGCGGTCGCTGTCGAGCTCGGCGAGGGCGTCGAAGCCGTTGTGAGGACCTGTCCCCGAGGACATGCGGGTGGCGCTGCCGAACAGCTCCCGCCCGCCGTCGATGCTGCCGTTGCCGTCGCGGTCGAGGGCGAGCCACGGCGTGGCGGCGCTCGGCCAGTCGGCGCGGGCGCAGCTGCCGGCGCCGCCGCGGATGTCGAAGTCGGCCGCGGCCACGGAGGCCGGCGCGAACTCGATCGGCTCGCCGAAGCTGAGGACCAGCGGGGTGTTGCAGTCCTCGATGTCCCACACGCCGCGGCCGTTCTCGTCGGCGACGCAGCCCATGTCGATGCCCTCGTCGAGGCCGCACGACCTGGACTCGCCCGGCGTGCACTCGTCCTCCTCGACGCAGGCGCCCCAGCGCAGCTCGACGCGGTTGCGCTCGGCCTCGTAGCCCACGCAGTGCTGGAGGCCCTCCTCGCACGGGCGCGTCTCGCCCTCCTCCTCGCAGGTCTCGGTGAGGCAGGCGGACCAGACGTAGGTGACCTGCACGGGCGAATACACGCAGTATTCGACGCCCGCGACGCTCTCGACCTGACAGGCCGCCGACGGCCGGTCCGCGGCGCACGCTTCGCCCTCGCGGCCGAAGTCATCCCTCTGCGATCCGTGGTCGCCGGGGAGGATCTGGGGGTCGCAGGCGGAGAGGGCGAGGGATAGCGTGGATAGGGCGAGCAGGCGGGACATGCCCGTGCTTATTAGCAACCCCTGTGCCAGGCCGCGTACGGGCCTCTCCGCGGGCTCGCAACGCGGGATGAGGACATGCCCCCGGGCGCGCGCGTCGGGGGCCGGGGGCCGGGTGTGACGGACACGTCATGCGAGCGGTCGCGGCTCAGTAGCGCGAGCGCGGCTGCGACTCGACCTCGCCGACCATCGGCACGAAGCGCACCGGCAGGACGGTCTCGAGGTGGAGGTCGCCGCTCGGGCGCTTCTCGAGCACCTGCAGGTCCTGGACGAACTCGCCGACGGGGATCACGAGGCGGCCGCCGACGGCGAGCTGCTCGGTGAGCGGGCGCGGGATCGTCGGGGCGGCGGCGGCGACGATGATGGCGGCGAACGGCGCGGCCTCCGGCCAGCCGCGGTAGCCGTCGCCGGCGCGCACGTGGACGTTGTCGTAGTCGAGCTCCTCCAGCAGGCTGGCGGCCTGCTCGGCCAGCGCGGTCACGACCTCGATGCTGTAGACCTCGGCGCCCATCTCGGCCAGCACGGCGGCCTGGTAGCCGGAGCCGGTGCCGACGTCGAGCACGCGGTCGCCCGGCTGCACGCGCGCGAGCTGGGTCATGAGCGCGACGATGTACGGCTGGCTGATGGTGGCGCCGTGGCCGATCGGCAGCGGATGATCGCCGTAGGCGAAGCGCTGATCCTCGGGCGGGACGAACCGCTCGCGCGGGACCCGGCGCATGGCCGAAAGGACATGCTCGTCGGTGATGTCGCGGCCGGCCAGCTGTTGCTCGACCATGCGGCTGCGGGCTTGGGTGGGCTCGTCCATGGCGGCGGCGCAGGCCACGAGCGTACACAGGAGTAAGCTCGACCGGCGCATGACGGCAGCATAGCGCGGGCCCGGACGGGCGCCCGCGCGGGCGCTGCGGCGGGCTCGACCGTCGGATGGCGCATGTCCGAAAGGACAGGTCGATGCGGGCGGCGGGCTCGGCCGGGCGTGGGTGGGCGACGGGGGGCTGTCCGAAGAGACATCCGTCGAGCCCGGCGCCGGGAGTGGCCTGGCCCGAGAGACATGTGAGACGGCGCCGGACGCACCGGGCCCGGCGGGGCGGAGCGTTCGGGCGCGGACGGTCGCCGCGAGCGCAGGGGACCCAGCGGGCCGGGGTGCGTAAGAGCTGTCTCGCAGGACATGTCCATCCGGACACATCCTGCGCCGGGCTCAGTCGTCGTCGTGCTTGACGAAGGCCTCGAGCTCGGCGAGCTCGTGCGCGAAGCCGCCCGAGAGGATCGGGAAGCGGCACCACGTCTTGGGGTCGAGGTTCTCGTCGTCGAGGTGGAAGCTCGGCGCGTAGCGCTCGCGCTTCCACTGGTTCTGGCTCCACAGGCGGAAGAAGCGCTTGACCCACAGCAGCAGCTGGTCGCGGGATCGCTGCGGGAAGCGGCTGGCGAGCACCCGGTAGACCTCCTTCGGCGCCAGCTTGTCGCGGATCGCCGCGCGCTCGATGGCGTCGAGGATCGGGTAGGGCATCAGGTCGCCCTCGTCGGTCTGGTGGGCGCCGGAGGGCCTCAGCTCGGCGGTCGGGGCCTGGACGTTGACGGCGCGCAGGGCGGGCATGGGGCCGACGCCCGCGGGGCCCTCGGCCTCGACCCACCGCAGCCACTCGCGCAGGAAGGCCTTGTCGATGCCGGCGATCGGCGACAGGCCGCCGCAGGTGTCGCCGTCCATGGTGGCGTAGCCGACGGCGGCCTCGCTGCGGTTGCTGGTGGCGAGCAGGAGGGCGCCGCGCAGGTTGGCCAGCAGCCACACGCCGGGGGCGCGGGCGCGGGCCTGGATGTTCTGCAGGGCGATGTCGTCGCGCTGCCACGACAGCTCGCGGCCGATCGCGGCCTCGACGTTGCTCACGTAGGTGCGCACCAGCGGGTCGACGTCGAACTCGATGAACTCGGCGCCGACGGCCTCGGCGACCGCGGCGGCGGCGTTGCGCGTGGTGTCGGAGCTGTTGGCGGTCGACTGGTAGACGCAGGTGAGGAGCGAGCGGACGATCGCGCGCGGGGTGGTGCACACGCCCTCGGGCAGGCCCAGGCGGGCGCAGGTGGCCTCGACGCCGAGCTCCTGGACCGCGAGCATGACCATGACGTGCACGAGGTAGGCGACGGCGGCCGAGTCGGCGCCGCCGCTGAGCGAGACGACGAAGCCGCGCGACCGGCTCTTGCGCAGGTAGTCGAACAGGCCGAGCGCGACGGCCCGCGAGAACTCCTCACGCTTGTCGTTGCGCAGCTCGTCGTCGGGGTCGACGGTGTGCGGCGGCAGGTCGGCGCCCGGGAGCTTCATGTCGAAGCGGGTGATCCGGCGGACGTTGTCGTCGACGGTGGGCGCGTAGGTGGTGCGGGCGTGGAGCATGCGCGCGAGGTCGACGTCGACCACGGCGCTGGTGAGGTACACGTCGTCGTAGCCGAGCCGCGGGCCCTCGGCGATCAGGTGGCCGATCGAGGCGATCATGCACTCGCCGTCGTAGATGACGCGGCCGGACTCGTTGCCGATGAAGTTGGAGTAGACGTAGGTGGCGCGGAAGCTGCGCGAGGCGTTGAGGACGATCTGCTTGCGCACCTCGTGCTTGCCGAAGGCGAAGTGGCTGGCGCTCGGGTTGCAGATGAAGTCGACGCCCTGGCTGGCGAGCTCGACGCCGGGGCGGTTCGGGACCCACGCGTCCTCGCAGATCTCGAAGCCGATCCGCAGGCCGCCGACCTCGAAGATCTGGTCGCCGAGCGGGTAGCTGTGGCCGTCGTGCTCCCACTGCACGAACTTGCCGGCCGGCCAGCCCTTGAACCACCGCGGCTCGTAGTGGATGCCGTCGCCGGCGAGGAAGCGCTTGCCGACCAGGCCGACGATGTGGCCGTCGGCGACCAGGCACACCGCGTTGTAGTTGGCGGCGCGGTGCATGATCGGCAGGCCGAGCGCGACGACGATGCCCTGCGTCTCCGGCAGCAGCTCCTGCAGCACGCGCCACGACTCGAGGATCGTGCCGCGGCCGAAGAACGCGTCCTCGCAGCCGTAGCCGGGGATGCACAGCTCGGGCAGGACCAGGACGGCGACGCCCTGCTGGCGGGCCAGGCGGATCGCCTCGAGGATCCGGGCCTGGTTGCCGTCCCAGTCGAGCGGCGTCTGGTTGAGGGCGGCGGCGGCGACGCGGACGAGGTGCATTCAATGTCTCCTGGGACAGGGTCTACAGGACATGTCCTGCGAGGAAGGGGGCGAGCAACGGGGCGATCGAGGCCACGCGCAGCGGCGGCGCGGCGGCGGCGTCGTCGCCGGCGAGGGCGCGGGCGCGCGGGTGGCTGTCGGTGCAGGCGATCGCGGAGAACAGGCCGGTGGCCTGCAGGCGCTGCAGGGCGTCGCCGGGGAACACGCCGTGGGTGGCGACGGCGGCCAGGCTGACGGCGCCGGCGCGCTGGTAGGCCCGGGCGGCGCCGATCAGCGAGCCGCCGGTGCGGATCATGTCGTCGTAGAGGATGACCGGCTTGCCGGCGACCTGGGCGTCGATGGCGGTGATCTCGGTGCGCTCGCCGTCGTGGCGGCGCTTGAACACGAACGCGGCGGTGACCCCGAGGTCGTTGGCCAGCGACTCGACCCACTTGGCGCGGCCGGCGTCGGTGCAGGCGAGCACGAAGGGTCGGCCGTCGGCGATGTCGAGGATCATGTCGCGGATGACCGGCTTGGCGTAGACGTGGGTGGCGACCAGGCCGGCCTCGAAGTAGTGCGGGATGCCCTCGGCGTGGAGGTCGAGGAGGATGACGCGGTTGCCGTAGGAGGCCGGCGGGATGGCCGAGAACAGGGCGGCGCGGGTCTTGGCGGTGACGACCTCGCCGGGCCGGGCCGCCCGCTCCATGGTGGCGTAGCCGTAGTAGGGGATGATGAGGGTGAGGCGGCGCGCGCCGTAGTGCACCGCACCGCACGCGAGGTCGAACAGGGTGAGCGCGGCGGCGTCGTCGATGCTGCCGCCGATCAGGACCACGTCGCGGCCGGCCACCGGGGTGACGAGGCGGAGGTAGCGCTCGCCGTCGGGGAAGGCGAAGGTGTCGATCTCCCCGGGCTCGAGCGCGGCCGAACCGCACAGCGCTGCCTGCAGATAGCCGTACTCGGGGGTGGCGAACACGAGGGGGCGGGTGGTCATGCGGCGGGGGAAGAGTACCCGGCGGCGAGCGCGTTGGCGACCTCGGTATAGGCGTAATCGCTGACGCGCTCGTCGATGCGCATGGCGAGCAGCGCCTTGCTGCGGCAGGTGGCCGCGCCGAAGAACGCGCGATCGTCGGCGCACGCGCGCGCCAGCGCGGGCTCGGTCGACCAGCGCTCGAGGTGGTGCTGGAAGATCCGCCGCACCTCCGGCCACAGCTGCGCCGGGTCGGGGCCGCCGGCGTCGTCGACCCAGCCGATCACCGCCGCGAGGTGTGCGTGCACCAGCGTGTGCATCAGCTTGCCCTGGGCCTCGGCGAGCTCGTGCGTGATCACGAACGAGTCGGACGCGAGCGCGGGCGCGTGACCGCCGGCGGCGAGGCGGCCGCGGTGGAGCCGCACGCCCCCGAGGTCGCGGACGAGGAAGCCCCGCGGGCGGCCGCCTGCGTGCACGAGCAGGGCGTTCTGCAGGTGGGCCTCGAGGGCGACGCCGTGGGCGGTGAGGAGGCGCAGCAGCGGCGGGACGAGCTGGTCGAGGTAGTCGGCGAAGAAGGCGGCGAGGCGGACGCGCAGGTCGCCCGGGTAGGCGGCCGCGAGCTCGCGCAGCAGCAGGTCGCCGCCCGGCCGGCGCTCGCCGAGGGCGGCGCAGACGATGACCTCGGGGACATGTTCGACGGGGAATGTGCTCGGGGACATGTCGCTGGGAGCATGTCCCAGAGGAGGGGCCGGGTCGCGGGCGACCTCGCGGGCGAGCGGGGCGAGGTCGGGGCGGACGACCACGCCGAGCTGGCCGGCGACGGGCCCATGGCGCGGGTCGAGGCCGGCGGCGGCGAGGTCGGGCTGGATCCGCAGGCCGCGGCGGGTGTGCGGATCGGCGGCCTGGATCCGGCGCAGCAGCGCGGCGATCGGCGGGCCGTTGTGGACGGAGGCGGGCGAGACCTGCCGCCGCGCGCTGGTGGTGTGGATGTCGACGGCGAGCTTGAGGTGCAGCGCGGGAACGGCGAGGGCGACGGTGCGCAGGCTGAGCAGGGCCCGCGCCGACCGCGGCGCGACGGCGACGGGCCGCACGCGGTCGCCCCACAGCGGGCCGAGCAGGCGCGGCAGCCGGCGCAGCTGGAGCGCGTGGACGGGCAGGCGGACGTACCCGGGCGCGGGGGCGGGGAACAGCTCGCGCGAGATGTCGGCAAAGACCGCCTCGGCGGCGAGCAGGGCGTCGCCGCGGGCGAGGTCGACGGCGTGGACGGGCGCCTGGGCCAGCTGATCGGGGCCGTGGCGCAGGTCCTCCCAGGCGCGCAGGCCGAGCCGGGTCTTGCTCATGGGGTGCCAGGGGTGGCCGTCGACGACCAGGTTCTCGGGGTCGAGCGGGCCGCGCCAGAGGTGTCCCATGGAGCATGTCCGTTCGCGCAGGTCGGCGGCGACCCGGGCGAGGGCGAGGTTCCAGCGGCTGTCGCCGAGCTCGCGCGCGAGGCGGGCGCGCACCGGCGGGGCGAGGGCGGGGAGCAGGCGCGGGAGCAGCTCGGCGAGCTCGGGGAGGTCGCTGGCGTCGAGGTCGGCGGCGTGCAACTCGAAGGCCCGCAGGCGCCGCAGCGGGAGGCTCAATGAGCATGTCTGAAGGGACATGTCCTGCAGGTCACTCTCGACGAGCCGCTCGCGCGCGCAGGCGAGGACGAGCCGGGCGCCGATCGCTTGGCCGGCGCGGCGCCAGTGGGCGCGGAGCGCGGCGGGTTCGAGGCCGGCGCCGAACGCGGCAGGGACGGCCCGCCCGGCGAAGGCGAGGAAGCGCTCGAGCTCGGTCACGATCACGATGGGCGAAGCATGGCCGCGACGGCGGACCAGGGGGCGGGCTCGAACTCGGCGGTGGGGACGACCTGTGATACTGCCCACTCGACGATCTGCGCCGGTGCCAGCGGCGGGAACGGCACACGGACCTTGGGCGCGATGTCGAGGGTCGGCCCGACGTGGCAATGCAAGGCGGCGTGACCGCAAGCGCCGAGGCCGTCGCGGTCGCCTTGCGGCCTCGCGTCGCTGTCGTGGGGGAGGTGGACGGCCACGGCCCACGGCGAGCCGTCGTGCCGCAGGCCGCGGAGCATGATGTTGAGCTCCTGCAGGCGCTCGGCCCGGCGATCGAAGCGCAGGAGGACGGCGAGCCTGGCGCAGCGGAGAGCGACGACGTCGCGGAGTACGTCGGGTAAGGTGTCGAGCTCGAGCTCCTCGCCGGCGCGCTCGCGGCCGAGGGTGTACTGGACCGAGGCGCTGTGCGGCACTCGAGCCTCGACCAGCCGGGCCTGGGCGTCGCGGCGGAGGACGGCATAAGGCTTTTCGGACAGCTTGCGCAGGACCTTGCGGACGTCGTTGGCGGCCTCGCGGTCGCTCATCGCCCGCAAAGCCTGGTGCTGGCGGTAGAGCTCCGCCCAGGCTTTCATGACCGCTCCAGCGTCATGGCCCAGAACGCCTGCGTGTAGTTCTCCTGGGTGCGCGGGAGCCGGCCTGCGCGCCAGGGCACGAGCCACGCCTCGGGGGCGCTGCCGGTGTCCTGCTCGAAGGCCGCGCGCTCGGCGTCGATGTCGAGCTCGGCGAGCTTCTCGGGGTCGACGTCGCTGCCGCTGGCCCAGCTCCAGGCGCTCGGCGCCTCGGTGGCGAGGACGCGGTGGCCGTCCCCCTGACGGAGCAAGAAGAGGACGATCGGCTGGGTGCGCGGAGGGTTCAGCGCCTGGTCGCGGCAGGCGTCGAGGTCGCGCACGACCTCGGCCTCGTCGTTCGGGACGAGCAAGGCCATGCGGTTCGGTTCGCGCAGCGCGTCGGCGACGGAGCTCGTGCGAAAGGGGTCGGCGTCGGTGGGCGCGAGGCTCTCGACCTCGCGGACGAGCCAGTCGCGCAGGTCGAGATCGGGGCACGTGACGATGGCGAGGCCGCCCTCGTCGCGCGCGAGCGCGCCGGCGAGGGCGACGCCGGGTTCACGCACCGCGCGAGCCCCCGAGGAGTTGGAGGACGAGCGGGTGGACGTCCATCACCCAGCGGTCGCCGCGTTGGCGCTCGAGGATGATGCCGCGCGCGAGCAGGCGGATCTTGCGGTCCAACTCCATCTCTCGCCCATCGGTGCCCTGCACGGCACGGATCGCGTCCGTGTCGCCCGGTAGCAGGGCGCGCCGGAAGCTGTCTCTCTGGTCAGAGACGGCGTCGGCGAGGTCTCGCTCGTCCGGCCAGTCGTCACCGCGGCGGATCTGGGCGTACTGAGCGGCGTCCGCCGCGAGTTGTAGGAATGTGCGCGGAAGCCCGCCGCTCCATCGTGCGAGCTCCACGACCTGCGCGAGCCCCGGTCTGGCTCTCTCGGCCGCGGCCAACGCTCCTGGGGTCATCCCGAGCCGCTCTGCCAGGATGTCTGCGAGGAATCGGCAGCCACGCGGCCCCTGCGGGCCATCGACTTCGCACACGGGCACGGGCGCGAACAAAGCGCCGGGACGGATGATGTCTTCCGCGGCTCCGAAGGCGACGAACCATGGCACGGCAGCGATGATGTCGATGTCGTCGCCGAGCTGGCCGAGGGTCGCAAGCACCTCCAGCGATTGGGCTGATTCGGGCATCTTCTCGAGCCCGTCGCAAATCACCGCGAGCCGAAGACCATGCGCGCGGCGTGTGACTTCGTCGCGGGCCGCCTGCAGGAGCGAGAGCGGACTGCCCGTGAACGGCGCGGCTGGCATTTGCATGCCACCGAGGACGCTCGGGGAGGCCACACCCGCGCCGCTCAATGCGGCGACGAGCGACATCGAGGGGCGGATCCGGAGCGTGGCGCTGGCGTACTCGACAATTTTTCCGGCCAGCCGAAGGAGCATCTGATCGGCGGTGAGGCGACGGATGTTTTCATAACGGTCGAGCTGCACCAGGCAGGCGACGCGCGTGTCTCGGAGGAGCGAGGCGATCCGTGCGAGCTCGGTGCTCTTGCCGACACCGACCGGGCCGCCGACCAGGACGGTCGAAGTTCCCGTCTCGACGAGGCGGGCGACTCGCTCGGCGTAGCCGGAGGGCGGGGAGACGTAGCCGGCCTCGCCCGGATCGAGCGGACGGTGAGGGGCCAGCGCCTTCCAATTCGGGGCCATGAGCTTCTGCAGGTTGTCTTACCGCCTCGGGCATGGGCGGTCAACGCGCCGCATTGGCTCAGCCGGCGCGGTAGAGGGCCACGCCCAGCTCGCCGAGCATGAGGGCGGCGGAGAGCAGGAGGATCCAGGCGATCCAGCGGCGCAGGCTGGCCTCGTCGAGGCGGCCGGTGCGGCGGGCGCCGAGGTTGGCGCCGAGCAGGGTGAGCGGGGTGACGACCGCGAAGGCGCCGAAGTGGACCTGTCCCTCGAGGAAGGTGGCGACGCCCGCCGACAGCCCGGTGACGGCGCCGATCGCCATGTTGGTGCCGACGGCCACGGGCGGCGGGACGCGGGCGTAGCGGATCATCGCCGGCAGGCGCAGGCTGCCGAGGAGGAGGCCGACGAGGCCCGAGATCGCGCCGAGAGCGGTGCCGACGACGACCTCGGCGGCGACGGCGAAGCTGCGTGAAGAGACATGTTCCGAAGGACCGGTGGGCTCGGGCCGGCGACGTGACATGCTCAGGCCGGTCAGCAGCAGGACGACGGCGATCGCGGCCTTGAGCGCGCGGGCGTCGATGCTGCCGGCCCAGCGCGCGGTGAGGAAGGCGGCCAGGGCCGAGGGCGCGCCGACGGTGGCGAGCAGCCACGGGCTGACGCGGCCCTCGCGGGCGTGCCGCAGGGTGCCGGTGAGGGTGCCCGCGGTCGAGATGGCGAGGCTGGTGGCGGCGCCGATCACCGGGCTGCCGAGGACGTAGACGAGGAGGGCCACCCGCAGCTGGCCGAGCACGAGGCCGACGGTGGCGCCGATGTAGCTGAGGCCGAAAGAGACCAGCGCGATGAGCGCCAGCGCGAGGAGCTCGGTGGAACGCAGGCGGCGACGCTAGCACGCGGCCGAGCAGGCACGCGAGGCAGGGCGTGACCGAGCGGGGCGCGGCCGCTGCCGTCCGCGGGGCGGCAGCGCGGTCGCCCGCGAAGAGACGGAGACTCGGCGGTGCGGTGAATTCACCTTCAGGCGGCGAGCGGCGGCCGACGGAAGTCGCGCCGATGCACCGCGCACGCTGGGCGGCTGTCCGGGCGGACATGGTGTCGACGGCGAAAGGCGCGGGCGGCTTGACAGGCGGCGGCGCGCGGGCGGACGCTCGCGCCGGCGTGACGGATCGCGGGGACACGGCGGCTGCGGCGGAGGAGCTCGCCACGGCGCCTGCAGGGCCGTCTCGGCCGCGCTGGGTGGTGATTCACTGGACGCCGGAGGCGCTGGGGCTGGTGCGCGCGATCGCGGCCGCGGAGCCGCGCCCGGCGCTGACGCTGATCGGGCCGGCGCCGGCGGAGGCGGTGGCGCCGGCGCTGGCGAGCTTGCCCGAAGGACATGTCGAAAGGTACTGGCAGGGATCGGCGAGCGGCGGGGTCGAGGCGCTGGCGCGCTTCTTCGCCGACACGGCCGACCTGCCGGCCGCCGACGCGATCGTGGTGCTGCCGCTGCGCGGGCACGGCGAGACCGACGCGTTCTCGCGCCTGGTGTGCACGGCGATCCAGCGGGCGTGCAAGGGCGGGCCGCCGCACGTGGTGGTGGCGGTCGAGGACCCGGAGGCGACCCACGAGTTCGAGGGGCTCGGGGTGGCGACGATCTTCTACCCGGGCTTCCTGCGCGCGGCCCTGCTGGCCCACGCGTGCGTCGACCTCGGGGCGTTCCGCTTCATGCTGGCGCTGCTGTCCGGCCGCCTGCGCGCCGAGACCTGGCCGGTGCCGCCGGAGCTGCGCGCGCGGACGTTCCGCGAGGCCTGCCTCGAGATCGAGGTCGACCGCTGCGGGCGCCCGGTGACGCTGATCGGGCTGTTCGCGCCGGGTGAGGGGGCAGAGCCGGCGATGCTGCTGAGCCCGGCCCCGGGCCGGCCCCTGCGCGACGCCAGCGCGCTGCTGGTGCTGACGGGAGAGGCGGAGTGACGGGGCGCAGGGCTTCGCAGAGCGTGTCGGCGAGGACACGGCCGATCGGGCACGCGACGGGCGCGCGAGCCCGCAGGCGCGCGGCAGCCTCGACGCGCAGGGGACCCGCGCGGGGTCGGCAGCGCCGGGACGAGGGCGCGGAGGTGGGAGGTTGAGGCGGAGCGGGCCTGCCCCCAAGGGCATGTTCAAGCGGACATGGCTGTTCGGGCCTGTCCTCGTGGGCATGCTCTTTCAGGCAGGCAGCGCGCGGGCCGGCGAGGCGATCGAGGTCCGCTTCGGCTCGGGCAGCAAGGGCGGCGGGTTCGACGCGATGGTCCGGGCGCTGGCCGAGGCGGTCCGCGGCGAGGGCCGCGTGACGGTGGTTCCGGAGACGACCAAGGGGTCGTGCGAGAACGTGCACAAGCTGCTGTCGGGCGAGCTCGACGTGGCGCTGGTGCAGTACGACGTGGCCGCGGAGGCGTACAAGGCCGGGCAGGCCGACGCCGGCGCGGGCGGCGGCGCGACGCCGAAGGGCGGGTGGATGTGCAAGCTGTCGCCGGAGGAGGCCGACAAGGCCGAACTGCAGGTGGTGGCGGCGGTCACCGACGCGGCGGTCCACGTGCTGGTGCGCCGGCCGGTCCGGCTCGACGACTTCACCGACATCGGCCGCGAGGCGCTGTTCATGGGCAAGGACGGCTCGGGCAGCTACGAGACGGCGAAGGTGATCCTCGGCGCGGCGGGGCACACGGCGGAGTCGCTGCCGCTGTTCATGGGCAGCGCCCAGGAGGCGCTGGTGGCGATGAGCCGCCGCGAGGTGCTGACGATGCTGCGCACCACCGAGCTCGGACACGCGGAGATCCGCGACGTGCTGGCGTCGGGGCTGGCGACGCTGAACCCGCTGCCCGAGGCGGTGCTGAACCGGCTGATCGACGGCTACCCGTACTACCGGATCTGCCCGATCGAGACCGGGACCTATCCGGGCCTCGAGTTCAGCCTGCCGACGGTGTGCGTGAGCTCGGTGGTGCTGATGGCGACGCCGCGCGAGCGTCTGGCGGACGAGGCGTTCCTGGCCGACCGCCGGCTGGCGGTGGAGGCGATGATCCACGGGCTGCGCAAGCTCGAGCGCGACGAGCAGTACGCGGGCCTCGGGGTGAACGTCGAGTGGCGCGGCTTCGCCGAGCGCGAGCCGATCCCGCTCCACCCGGTGGCGGAGATCCACGAGACCAGCGAGCGCCGGACGGCGTGGCTGCAGGCGGGGGCGTCGGCGGCGGCGCTCGGGCTGGCGCTGTACCTGATCCGCCGGGCGCTGCGCCGCCGCCGGGTCCCGGGGGCCGGGCTCGAGAGCCAGCTGTCGAACCCGCTGGTGCCGTTCGCGGCGTTCGCCTGCGTGGTGACGCTGTCGACGTTCATCGTCTGGTCTCTAGAACATGACTCGAACGCCAGGTTGCGGACGCTGAACGACTCGTTCTGGGAGATGAACACGTTCGCCACCGGCAACTTCACCACCGACACGCTGAAGACGCCGACGGCGCGGCTGGTCGGGGCGGCGGCGACGATCCTCGGGCTCGGCCTGCTCGCGTGGTTCACGGCGACGCTGACCAACATCTTCGCGCAGGAGCAGACGCGGCTGTGGCGGCGGCTGAAGCACCACCTGGTGGTGCTCAACTTCCGCGAGGACATGCTGCCGCTGATCCGCCTGCTGCGCAGCCCGGGGCCGACGCGCACGCGGGCGCTGCACGTGGTGGTCTCGGACGCGCTGCCGCGGCGCGTGCGGCTGCAGTTGGCGCGGGTCAAGGCGCTGACGATCCACCACTCGAACCCCGAGGTGCCGGAGGACCTGGCCGGGCTGCGGCTGCCGCGGGCGGCGCGGGTGATCGTGCTCGGCGACGGCGACGCGGGCGGCGAGGGCTACGATCCGCTGCGGATCGCCCGCGCGGTCCATCAGGCGTGCGCGCGCGATCCGGTGGGCGGAGGTCAGCGCGCGCGCACGCTGGGGGTGGCGGCGACGTCGGTCGAGATCGCCCGCACCGCGCCGGCGCTGCCGGTGACGCTGGTGGAGACGTCCGACGCGGAGCGCGAGGAGGTGTTCTCGCCGTTCGCGGGCTGGCTGGTGCCGGTCGACTGCCAGGCGCTGGCGCACCGCTGGCTGGTGATGGCCTGCCGCGACCGCGCGTTCGCGGAGCTGTTCAACCGGGTGGTCGCGTTCGCCGACGACAACGCCGAGGTGTACACGGCGCCGGCGCCCACCTGGCTGATCGGACAGCCGTGGCGCAAGGTCCGGCGCGCGCTGCTCGAGGTGCAAGGGCGCGGGGGCGCGGTGCCCCTGGGGCTGTACCGCGCGGCGGATCCGGGCGGGAAGGTGCCGGCGGGCGGGTCGTCGCACGCGGAGCTGCGCCGACGGCTCATCGTCAACCCGCGGCCCGACGAGGCGGTGGCGCCGGGCGACCTCATCGTCGCGCTGTGCGAGGACGAGGCCGACCTGGTGCGGATCGTCGCCGAGAGCCGCAAGACCGCGCCGGCGCCGGGTTGACGGGCGCGCCGGCCGGTCGTATTCGGGGCGAGATGTCGCCGTCTCGTCGTGTCGATCGTCGCGCGGCCGTCGCGCTCGCGTCCGTGTTCGTGGTGAGCTGCTACCGCGGATCGGGGATGGCCGAAAGTACAGATTCGACGGCGACGGCGGCGAGCGAGGCGACGGCGGCGAGCGGGCCGACGACGACGGCGGCGACGACGAGCACGGGCGACGCGCCGGCGCCGACCGCCACGAGCTTGCCGGAGCCGACCGCCACGGGGCCGGACGCGCCGTCGACGTCGACGGGGCCGATCGACACCGGGCCGCCGGACAGCACCGGCACGGCGGGCGAGACCACGGGCGAGCCGGTCGACCCGGTCGCGGCGGTGTGCGAGCGCTGGGCGGCGGACCGATCGGACATGTCCGAGGGGACATGGAGCGGGGCGGTGGCGGGCTGCACGGCCGGCGACACCGGGGCGCCCGGCCGCGACAACGCGCTGCGGCTGGTCAACCTGTACCGCTGGCTGGCCGGGCTGCCGCCGGTCGGCCACGACGCCGGGCTGAACGCGAAGGCGCAGCAGTGCGCGCTGATGATGCACGCCGAGGGGATGCTGTCGCACGACCCGGACGTGATGTGGGCCTGCTACACGGCCGAGGGGGCGCAGGCGGCGATGAACAGCAACATCTCGGCGACGCCCGGGGTGGTCGCGGTCGACCTCTACATGGTCGACCCGGGCAACGCGACGACGTTCGGCCACCGGCGGTGGATCCTCTCGCGGTCGCTGGGGCCGATCGGGCTCGGCTCGACGTCGGTCAACTCGTGCATGTGGGTGATCGGCGGCCAGGCCGGCGCGGGCGCCGAGTGGACGGCGTGGCCGCCCCCGGGGATCGTGCCGCTGGCGGCCATCCACGTGCCCGAGGTGCCGTGGGCCGACGTCGACGAGACGGGGTGGACGATCCAGAGCGACGAGATCGACGTCGGCGCGGCCCAGGTGACGATCCGCGAGAACGGGGTCGAGAAGCCGGTCAAGCTGACGACCCTGCAGGGCGGGTTCGGCTCGAGCAGCGCGATCGCCATGACGCCGCAGGGCTGGGTCAGCGAGGCCGGCAAGACCTACACGGTGCAGGTGGACGGGGTGCCCCAGCCGTTCAGCTACGAGGTGCAGGTCGTGGCTTGCCCTTGAGGCATGCTTGAAAGGGCATGTTCGTTCGGGCATGCCCTCCGGGGCATGGTCGATCAGGCAGCCGCGGCGGCGCGGGTGAGGCGGACCTCGATCGCGCGGTCCTCGTGGCCGTTGGGGTGGATGTTGGTGGCCTCGATCACGAGGAGGTCGCCGTCGCGGCGGAGGGCGGTGCGCCAGCCCCAGCGCTCGGGGCCGGCGCGGTAGCTGCCGAGGACCGAGATGGCGGGGCCCGCGGGCCCGGTCGACCACAGGGCGGAGGCGCCGGTGTGGAAGGTGTCGATCCAGTACATGGTGTGCTCGTGGTCGTCGACCCCGAGGGTCATCTCGCCGCGGTGCGGCTTGCCGGCGCACACGCCCTCGTAGCGGAGGCGCGCGTAGCGGCCGTCGAGCAGCGACTCGATCTCGACGCGCCAGGTGCTGACCTCGGGTTCGGGGCCGAGCCAGGTGCGCGCGGGGCCGGTCCATGAGCCAGCGAGTTCGGTGAGGGGGTGCGGCATGGCACCTGTCATAGGCCATCGACGGCGCGTGATCTACCGGCCATCCGCGACCGCGGTGCTATGGTGAGCCGGATGCGAGCGAGCCGACGGGTCCTCGGGGTGGTGTGGCTCGGGCTGTGCGCGTGTCCGACGCCGGCGGCGAGCGACGAGGCGGCGACGGCGAGCGAGTCGGGCGGGTCGAGCAGCACGAGCTCGACGGGCGGGTCGACGAGCACGACGTCGACCTCGGGGCAGAGTCCGGAGCCGGTGACCACCACGGGGGCGGCGCCGGACGGCGGCGGTTGTGGCCACGACACGCCGGAGGCGTTGATGGGGTGCGTCGAGACGAGGCGCTGGAGCGAGGACGTGGCGCTCATCGCTCACTCGCGTCCGCCCGGCTCGCCGCACTGGCAGATGGTGCAGGACCGCTGCGCGGCGGCGCTCGAGCAGGCGGGGTTCACGGTGCAGCGGCAGGCGTACGCCAGCGGGGTCAACGTGGTCGGGACGCTGCCCGGGACGACCTCGCCCGACGAGGTGGTGCTGCTGGCGGCGCACTACGATCACATCGGCGGGTGCCCGGGCGCGGACGACAACGCGAGCGGGGTGGCGGGCGCGCTCGAGGTGGCCCGCGTGCTCGGCCAGGCGGCGCTGCCACGCACGGTGGTGGTGGCCTGCTGGGACGAGGAAGAGCTGGGCCTCCGCGGGTCGCGGGCGTTCGCGCAGGGGCTGACGGGGCCGATGCCGGTGGTCGCGTTCAACTTCGACATGATCGGGGTGGCGAGCGAGGCGGACGATTCACAGGTGTTCCCGGGGCCGCTGGCGGAGCGCTTCCCCGAGCTGCAGGCGGAGCTGGTGGCCAACCGCGGGCGCGCCAACTTCATCGCCGTGGTCGCCGACGGGCCGGCGGAGGCGTTCGCGCGCGAGCTCGAGGGGCTGGCGGAGAGCCTCGGCCGACTGACGGGGGTGATGGCGCTGACGGCCGCGGAGAAGCTCGACGAGGACGACTTCGGGGTGCTGACGCTGTCGGACCACCGCAGCTTCTGGGAGCGGGACATCCCGGCGCTGCACGTGTTCGACACCGGGGTGTTCCGCTACCCGGGTTATCACTGCACGAGCGGGCTCGACACGCCGGACAGGCTCGACGCGGTGTTCGCCGCCGACGTGATGAAGGCGACGGCGGCCGCCATGGCGTCCGCCGCGGGGCTGTAGTGGCGTCGCGTGTTGATTCGGACATGTCCCCGGGGACATGTCCGTGCAGGCGCGAGCGCTGGGCTCAGGAGTTCAGCGGCTCGCGCGGGTCGACGATGTCGCGCGCGAGGCCGACGAGGGCGAGGGCGCGGATCAGGAGGTAGGTCGGGTCGACCTCGAACCATCGCCGGCCGTGCGCCGCGGCGCGCTGGTGAGCGTGGTGATTGTTGTGCCAGCCCTCGCCGAAGGTCAAAACGGCCACCCACCAATTGTTGCGCGAGTCGTCGCGGGTCTCGTAATTGCGGTAACCCCAGCGGTGCGCGGCCGAGTTGACGAGCCAGGTGGCGTGATACGTGAAAACGAGGCGCACCGGGACGCCCCATACGACCCAGCTCCAGCCCTGGCCGAACCACGCCTCGCCGACGCCGTAGAGGAGGACGGCGAGCACGAACTGCGGGATGTAGTGCCAGCGGTCGAACCACCGCATGACCGGGTCGCGCAGGAGGTCGCGGGCGAACGCGCGCTCGGCGTCCTCGTCGGCGCGCATGAAGACCCACAACATGTGGGCCCACAGCAGGCCGCGCCGCGGCGAGTGGGGGTCGTGCTCTTGATCGGACCAGCGGTGATGCAGGCGGTGCTTGCCGACCCACAGCACCGGGCTGCCTTGCCAGCTCAGGGTGCCGAACAGGGTGATGGCGCGGGCGAGCCACGGCGAGACGCGGAAGCTGCGGTGGCACAGCAGGCGGTGATAGCCGAGGCAGATGCCGACGCCGCCGGCGAGCCACCAGAAGAAGAGCGCGACCCCGAGGCCGCTCCACGAGAAGGTGAACGGGGCCGCGACGCACGCCAGGTGCATGAGGCCGGCGCCAATCACGTGACTCCACATGAGACCGCCGATGGCGGGCGAGTCAGTGGCCGGCGGAGGGAGGGTATCTTCGACTGCCGTGGTCAAGGCGACCGCAGGCTACCAGCGCTGTGCATGAGTCCGGACAGGGCACGAGGTCCCGGCGGCGCGCGTCGACGCACGTCGGGTCCGCCGCCCGCGCGCGCGGGCCCGAGGTCGGAGGCGATGAGAGACCTCCGGTGCGACCGGCGCCGACCGCCCCGCATGCAGGCGTCGGCGGGTTATTCTGCCGTCCATGCGAACTTCGCCCCTGACCGCTATCGCGCTCTCCTGTCTGCTCGCTTGCGGCGACGACGGCGCGGGCCTAACCGTCGGAGACTCCGTGTCGGCCAGTGACACAACCATGACGGACGCGACGTCGACCTCCACCGGGGCCGCGCCGACGAGCGTGACCTCGCAGGACACCGGGACGGTCGGCGAGTCGGAGTCCGGCACGCCCACCACCACCGACCCGACGACGAGCACGAGCACGAGCACGAGCACGAGCACGGGGCCCGACCCGAGCACCACCGAGCCGATCGATCCGAGCACGACAACGGGGGACACGACGACGAGCACGAGCACGACGACGGGCGAGGAGACCGACACCTCCACGGGTTCGACCACCGGCGAGGACGAGCCGTGCGCCTGCCCGGACATCGAGGTGCCGCTCGACGACGGCATCTTCGTGCTGTCCGACGACGCCGAGCTGTGGAAGTACTTCCCCGAGACGAACAACTTCACGATGCTGGGCCAGATCGGCTGCGGCATGACGAACACGTTCTCGATGGCGGTCGACCGCCTCGGCTACGCGTGGGTCCAGTTCAACGGCACCGGCCAGCTGCGCAAGGTCGACGTCACCAACGTCGCCGATTGCAGCGATCCGGGCTTCGCGCCGGGGCAGGTCGGGGTCAACAACTTCGGCATGGCGTTCGTGTCGAACAGCGAGGTCGACAAGTGCGACCGGATCTACGGCAACACGTACAGCGGCTTCGGCGGCTACTCCGAGGGCCCCAACGCCGGCGACTTCATCACCATCGACCCCGACAGCCTGATCCTGAGCAAGCTCGGCAAGACCAGCTTCGACGGCGCCGAGCTGACCGGCACCGGCGACGGGCGGGCGTTCATCTTCGGCGGGCAGTTCCCGTCGAAGCTGGTCGAGGCCGACAAGAACACCGGGGCGGCGCTGTCGGTCCTGCCGCTCAACGGGCTCGAGATCAACAACGGGGCGTTCGCGTTCGCCTTCTTCGCCGGCGACTTCTACTTCTTCACCGACAGCGACAACGACCTGTTCAACTCCGAGGTGACGCACCTCGACTACGACGACAGCGACGGCAACGGGATCCAGGACCTGACGGTGCTGCAGCAGGACGCGCCGCTGTTGATCGTCGGCGCCGGGGTGTCGACGTGCGCGCCGGTGCAGCCGATGTGAGCCGCCGATGACGGACGCGAAGCAGCGAGCGGCAGCGGCGGCGCTGGCTCACGTGTCCGCAGGGACAGTCATCGGGGTGGGCACCGGCTCGACGGTGGCCCACTTCATCGACGCGCTGCCGGCGGCGCGGATCGCCGGCGCGGTCGCCAGCTCCGAGCAGACGGCCGCCCGCCTGCGCGCGCGCGGGATCGCGGTGCTCGACCTCAACGCGACCGGGACGCTGCCGCTGTACGTCGACGGCGCCGACGCGTGCGACCCACGCCGCCGCCTGGTCAAGGGCGGCGGCGCGGCGCTGACCCGCGAGAAGATCGTGGCGGCGGCGTCGGAGCGGTTCGTGTGCATCGTCGACCCGAGCAAGCGCGTCGAGCGGCTGGGACGGTCCCCGCTGCCGGTCGAGGTGATCCCGATGGCGCGCGAGCTGGTGGCCCGCACGATCGCCCGCATGACCGGCGGCACCCCCGTGTGGCGCGAGGACGTGGTGACCGACAACGGCGGGTGGATCCTCGACGTCCACGGGCTCGTGATCGACGAGCCGGAGGCGCTCGAGTCGGCGATCGATCAGATCGCCGGGGTGGTGAGCGTGGGGCTGTTCGCGCGCCGCCCGGCCGACGTGGTGATCGTCGGCGACGACCCGCCGTGGTCGTGGTGAGCGGAGCGAATCGTTCGCGGCCAGTGGCACAGGCGAAAGCGTGTATTGCGCGGCTGGAAAAGCAGGCGCTGTTTTCCTATGTTCCGCGCCGCGTGACCCTCCGTGACCTGTACCCCCCGATCATCGCTCTGGCCGCGTGCCTGGGCCTGGCCTGCTCCGACGACAAGGACCCGCTCGACTCCGCGACGAATGTGACGGCGGCGTCGGCCAACCCGACGGCCGCGTCGAACGGCAGCAACGCCAGCAACTCCGGCAACGCCAGCGACGACACCGCCGACGCCACCGCGACCGACGACAGCGGCCCGGCCACCGACACGAGCGGCGCGACCGAGGGCGACGGCACCGAGACCGCGCCGACGTCGGGCGAGCCGACGCTCGGCACGACGATGGGCGCCGACACGACGAGCACGGCGACGACCGAGCCGGCGCCGACCGACGGGCCGGGCGTGCTGCCCGGAGAGGACGGCATGGACGCGTTCTGCCGCCGCTACAAGGAGTGCGGCGGGACCTACTACGGCGACCAGCAGGAGTGCCTGCAGGCGACCTACGACTACTGGGGCGACTGCCCGTCGCGCAAGGCCGCGCTCGACGGCTTCGGGGCCTGCATGTCGGAGCTCGACTGCGGCGAGTGGAACCCCGACGCCTACAACCCGGGCAGCACGCCGTGCGCCGCGGAGTGGGGCGAGGTCGGCGCGTCCGAGCCGTGTTGAGTGGCTGAAGGGACATGCCCCCGAGAACCTGTGCTCATGGACATGGCTCCGAGGACATGTCTGAAACGACATCCGCGACGCGGAAGTAGCGGAAGCCGCCGCCGCCGCGCCAGCCGACCGCCGCGGTGACGCCGCTGGGGTCGCGCCCGTCGACGACGGCGCGCAGGCGGGCGGCGACGAGGCCGTCGCAGTGGTCGCCGCGCTCGACGAGGATCCACCGCCGCCGCAGCTTGTGGGCGACGGCGCCGGTGGTGCCCGAGCCGGCGTAGACGTCGAGGACCCAGTCGCCGGGGCGGGTCGACAGCTCGAGCACGCGCTTCAGCAGGGCCTCGGGCTTCTTGCCCTTGGGGAAGGCGACGCCGCCCTCGTTGTGCAGGTTGTTGGACAGCAGGTCGTCCCAGATGGTGGTGAGCGGCTCGCCGGCGACCCGCTCGCCGTCGATGTGCTTGAGCTTGGCGGCGTAGAAGAGGATCCGCTCGCCGCGGACGAAGTAGAAGTCGTCGTGGTCGTCGCGCTCCAGCCGGAGGACCTGCCCGGGCGCGGCCTTCGAGCGGTCGATCATGGCCCGCGCGGCGGCGCTGACGGCGTTGTAGTCGGGCCGCGCGAGGCGGACGACGGCGTCGGCGTGGTCGAGGACGAAGCGGTCGAGCCGCGCGGGCTCGTCGCGCGCGAGCTGCCGGGCCGCCCGCTCGCCCAGGCCCTCGGCGTCGGCGAAGGCCCGCAGCAGGGTGACGATCCGCCACGCCTCGTGCGGCTCGCCGCGATTGACGATGAACTGCGCGTAGCGTGGGTCGCGCTCGCGGGCGGTGAACAGCCGCGGCGGGCTCCAGCGCGCGCGGTCCTTCGCGTAGACGAGGACGAAGTTGGAGGTGGTGACGCAGCCGGGGTTGATCGCCTTGTGGCCGGTCGGCGCGCCTTGCTTGAAGGTGACGACCGAGGCCCGGTTGGCGCGCCCGAACACCTCGTCGAGCAGGACGATGAGGTAGCCGAGCTCGTTGTCGTCGATGTGCACGAACAGGGTGCCGTCGGCGGCGAGCAGGCGGCGCAACACCTCGAGGCGCGCGCGGATGTCGGCGAGCCAGCGGGCGTGCTCGACCCCGTCGTCGTAGTGGGCGAAGGCGCGGCCGGTGTTGTACGGCGGATCGATGTAGACGCAGCGGATCTTGCCGGCGAACTCGGGCTCGAGCGCGAGCAGGGCGGGCAGGTTGTCGCCGCGGATCAGGCGGTTGTCGTACAGCTCGCCGTCGACCTCGGGGCCGGCAGCGCGGTACGATCGCGCGAGATCTTCGAGCAGGGGACGCGGGTCCACGACGAGACGCTAGGGCAGCGGGGCTGAAAACGCCAGGAGGTCGGCGCCGCGTCGGGGAGAGCCGGGCGTGCGCACGTCCACCGATTCGCGGCCGCACGGGCGTATGGTATGTTGGCGCGCGTGGTCCATCCTGCTCGCTTCTCACGCGCGTTCACCGATCGCGCGACCCTCACCTTGTTGACCGGGCACCTCGGGTTTGCGGCGTGCGGCGACGATACCAGTCAAGGACAGACGGACTCGGCGAGCTCGACGACCACCAGCGGCGCGAGCACGTCCGACACGAGCGCCGGCGATCCGCCGACACAGGGCTCGGCGAGCCTGTCGAGCACGACGGGCGACCCCACCGCGGCGCCCACGACGACGCGGCCCGACGAGACGACCGACACGACCGATACGACCGATACGACCGCGACGAGCGGCGTCGACCCGACGGCCGCGTCTACCACCGGCACGACGGGCACCGGCACGACGGGCACCGGCACGACGGGCACCGACACGACGGGCACCGATACCGACGACACGGGCGAGCCGCCGCTGCAGGGTGTGCTCGATTTCGACGCCATCAAGACCTATTCGAAGGGCTACTTCGGCGGCCACGAATACGTGGTCGCCGACCTCGACGGGGACGGCCGCACCGACGCGGTCACGCTCGACGAGGTCGACAACGAGGTGGTCGTGGTGCTCGCCGGCGCCGACGGGTATTACACCCCGGGAGAGGTCCACGCCGTGCCGCAGGTGTGGCGCCTCGCGCTCGGCGACGTGAACGGCGACGCGCAATTCGACATCCTCGTCACCACCAGCAGCGACATCGGCGCGCGGCTGCTGCTCGGCAACGGCGACGGCACGTTCCAGGCGCCGGTGGCTCTCCCCGCGGTGAAGCAGCGCACGGGCCCGACGTTCGCCGACATCGACGATGACGGCGACCTCGACCTGATGCTCGCGAAAGATCCGACGAGCGTGGCCGTCCACCTCGGCGACGGCGCCGGCGGCTTCGGCCCGGAGTCGTCGTTCATGGCCAACGTCGCCACCAAGTGGCTCGGCAGCGGCGACATCGACGGCGACGGCCTCGCCGATCTGGTGCTCCTGCACGACTCCAACGACCCCAAGGTGCAGATCGGGCTGTCTCTCGGCGACGGCGGCTTTGCGCTGCAGCCGGTCGTCGACGTCCCGCCGATGGGGGGTATCGCCGTCGAGTTCACCACGCAGGTCGTCGTCGCCGACGTCGACGCCGACGGGCACGGCGACGTCCTGGCCGTCGATCGCGAGGGCATCGGCGTTCTCCTCGGTGGACCCGACGGCGCGCTCGATTACGTCGCGCGCTACCGCACGGGCAAAGAGGGCGCGCACGCGGCTGTCGGCGACTGGGACGGCGACGGCGTCCTCGATCTCGCCAGCACCAGCGGCGACGACACGCTGCTCTACGTCCGCTACGGCGCCGGTGACGGGACATTCTCCGAGCCGCCGGTGCTGTACGACTCTGCCCGCTGCAATCGGGTCGAGGCCGGTGATGTCGACGCCGACGGGGTCGCCGACCTGATGCTCGGCTGCGCCGGCCTCGGCGTGGCCAAGAATCGCGGAGACGGCCGCTTCACCGCCGCCCCGGCGCTGATCGGCGGGCTGCGTCCGTCCGAGTCGGTGATCGCCGACTTCGACGAGGACGGGCACGCCGATGTCGTCGCCGGGTTCGAGGACTCGGAGGAGATCGTCGTGTTTCGCGGCAACGGCGACCTCACCTTCGCCGACCCGATCGAGCCGTCGTTGCCGGTGACGGCCGAGCCGCGCGACCTCATCGCCGCCGACATCGACGAGGACGGTCACCTGGACTTGCTGGCGTCGATCCACGGCCTCGGCCCCGACAAGACGCTGGTGATCCACTTCGGGGACGGCACCGGTCACTTCGAGGCGCCGGCGTCGTATCCCGGCCCGTGGCGGCTGGCGGTGGCCGACCTCGACGAGGACGGCCACCTCGACGTGCTCACCGCCGGCTATGACTTCCTCTTGCCGATGCTCGGCGACGGCAGCGGGGCGCTCACCCCGGGGGCGCAGATCCCCGCGGGTCAGGGCCTTTACAACATCGCGGTGGCCGACTTCGACGGAGACGGCGATCTCGACGCCGCCGCGCCGAGCTATCAAACAAAGGAGATCGTGCTGTTCCGGGGCGAGGGCGATGGTAGCTTCAGCCCGCAGGTCTCGACGATCCCCAGCGCGCTGACGCCGTGGCGCGTCGAAGCCGGCGACTTCACCGACGACGGGATCGTCGACCTGATGCTGGCGGTGTTCTCGCAGCAGGTCACGGCTGGTCTGGCGATCCATCCCGGCCTCGGCGACGGCAGCTTCGGGCCGCCCGTCGACGTCCCCGGGAGCTTCTTCCTCGGCGAGTCGACCATGGTCGTCGCCGACTTCAACAACGACCAGCGGCCGGATGTGTTCTACGCGCCGACCAACGGCCAGGTGGTGGCCCGGGCCGGGCTCGCCGGCGGCGGCTTCGGCGAGCCGCTCGTCTATCAGCTGTTACTCCCGCGCTCGTTCGCCGTCGGAGACGTCGATCACGACGATCTCCCCGATGTCGTGATCGGCAGCGAGGGCGGCTACACGCGCACCCACTTCTCGCTGTTCCGCAACGCTTCGTACTGATCGACGAGCGCTCCGCGGCCTCGCCGGTCACAGGCGGGGTCATCCGCCGGTGGCCGTAAGCTGTCCCGGGGGACAGGTCACGGGAGCGCCACCTGGGCGGTCGCGCCGCGGCAGATCGGCTCGCACCCGGGCCCGTTGGGCTGCGATTCGACGTAGGTCGGGGCGAGCTCGCCGGCCCACAGCTGCTGGCCGTCGCGGCGGATCGCCAGATCGAGCCTGGCGGGACTGCTCGGCACCAGGATGTCCGCGAAGCCATGTTGCTCGGGCGGCAAGGCGCAGCCGGATTCGCCGATCTGCACGCGGTCCGGGACGTCGCAGGCGAGCGAGGGGCCCGCGTCGCAGGCGCGCAGCGGCAGCGAGCCGGTGCAGGTGACGGGCGCGCCGTCGAGCGCGAAGCTGAACGTGTACTCGCCCGGCGCCCAGCCGCTGGCCGACTGGAGCTCGACGCGCAGGCCGCCGATGCAGCCGATCTCGGTGCACACCTTGCCGCCGCCGCCGGGGTCGGTCGGCTCTACCTGGCCCTTGGAGCATGCGCAAACGAACAGGCAGGCGGACAGCACGAGGGCGGCGCGAGGACGGGGCATGCCCGAGCTTGGCACGGGTCGAGCCGGAGCGCACGCGCCGAGGCTTTACAGGCGCGGCCGCGGTCTCGTAGCCTGGGCCGTGTCGCCCGCATTCGCGCTGATCGCCCTCTACGGGCTGGTGTTCGTGCTCCACCTGATCGTGCCGGGCCGCCGCGTGACCGGCTACGTGCGCGACGAGGCCAGCGGAGCGCCGCTGCGCTACCGGCTCAACGGGCTGCGAGTGATGGCGCTGACGGTGGCGCTGTACTTCGTCGCCGGGGCGACCGGGCTGGCGCCGTGGGACTGGCTGTACGTGCACCGCGAGGCGACGCTGGCGACGGCGTGCGGGCTGGGGCTGCTGTTCACGCTGGCGATCGTGCTGCCGGCGGCGCCGCGGCGCGGCTTTCTGGCGGACCTGTACCTCGGACGCCTGGCCAATCCGCAGTGGCTCGACGGCCACGTCGACGCCAAGATGTTTCTGTACCTGATCGGGGCGGTGATGCTGCAGCTGAACCTGCTGTCGTTCGCGGCCCATCACCTGCTCGCGTACCCTGGCGACCCGTCGCCGGGCGTGCTGCTGCACGTGGCGCTGTTCTCGTTCTTCCTGTGGGAGTACCTCAACTTCGAGGAGGTGCACCTCTACACCTACGACTTCGTGGCCGAGCGCGTCGGCTTCAAGCTCGGCTGGGGCTGCCTGACGTTCTACCCGTTCTTCTACGCGGTTGGCCTGTGGACGACGGCGGAGCTGGCCAATCCGCACACGCCGGCGCCGCTGCTGGGGCTGTGCGCGGCGCTGTTCTTCGCCGGGTGGATGCTGGCGCGCGGGGCCAACATGCAGAAGTTCTGGTTCAAGACGCAGCCGGAGAAATTGGCGTTCGGGTCGATCGCGCCCGAGGTGCTGACCGACGGCGAGAAGAAGATCCTGGTGAGCGGCTTCTGGGGGCTGTCGCGGCACATCAACTATCTGGGCGAGATGACGATGGCGACCGCGCTGGCGCTGTCGCTCGGCTACCCGGGCGAGCCGGGGCCGTGGCTGTATCCGCTGTACTACGTGGTGCTGCTGGTGCCGCGGCAGATCGACGACGACCGCCGCTGCCGCGCCAAGTACGGGGCGCTGTGGCAGCAGTACGAGCGGCGGGTGCGCTGGCGGATCATCCCCGGGGTGTATTGAATCCGGGGGCGTCGCCGGCCGGGATGAGAGCTGTCTCTTCGGCCATGTACGAGGAATCGCGGACGCTCAGGTCGAGGGCTTGCTCAGGCGGGCGGTCTGCGAGCCCATGAGGGCGACGGCGCCGCTGCGCGGGAACAGGCGGTTGAGCAGGAACGCGGCGAACCGGTTGAGGCGGCCGGGCACGGCGCTCGGCGGGCCGCCGAGGGCGTGCAGGGCCTCGGCGACGACGGCGTCGGGGGTCATGGCGCGCGGGCCGTCGGGGCCGCTCGAGCGCTCGAAGCCGGGGGTGCGGGTGGCGCCGGCGCAGCACACGAGCACGTCGACGCCGCGCGGGCCGAGCTCGTACCAGAGGGCCTCTCCGAGCGAGAGGTTGAACGCCTTGGTGGCGCCGTAGGTGGCGACCAGCGGCGAACCCCAGAAGGCGGTGAGCGAGGACATGAGCAGGAGGCCGCCGCGGCCGCGGCGGACCAGCCGCTCGCCGAACACGTGCGCGGCGAGCAAGGGGCCGCGGCAATTGACGTCGACGATCTTCAGCTTGTCGGCGAGCGGGACGTCGAGGAAGGGGCCGATCCGCGACAGAGCGGCGTTGTAGACGCAGAGGCCGACGTCGAGGTCGCGGGTCAGCGCGTCGAGGCGCGCGGCCAGGTCGGGGTCGCCGAGGTCGAGGGCTGCGGTGCGCACGTCGACCCGGGCGCGCAGCGGGGCGGCGACCGACTCGAGCACGTCGGCCCGCCGCGCGAGCAACAGGAGGTTGAGGCCGCGATCGGCGAGGGCCCGGGCGAACGCGGCCCCGAGGCCCTCGGAGGCGCCGGCGACGACGGCCCAGGGACCGTACTTGTGGGCGAAGGCGGTGGGCTCGGCGGCGGCGAAACTCGGCACGGCGGCGGCGAGGAGAGCACGAGGCCGCCGCAGCCAGCAAGTCAGGCGGACTCTTCGTCGACGCCGAGCGACGGACGACGAACCTGTCCTCGGGGACGATATCGGGGTCGGCCTGTCAGGGCGCAGGCGCGCAGCACGTGGCCAGGTCCTCGCCGGAATGTCCGCGAGCGCGCGGCGCGTGCTACACGTCGCTGCAACCACCCGGAGCGAACGATGCACAAGGGATCCTGCCTCTGCGGAGCCGTGAGCTTCGAGATCACCGGCGAGCTGCACCCGCCCGACGCCTGCCACTGCTCGATGTGCCGCAAGCAGTCGGGGCATTACTGGGCGTCCACGGACATCCCCCGGGCCGCCCTGACCGTCCGCGGCGCCGAGCACCTCACGTGGTTCCGCTCGTCGGCGAAGGTGCGGCGCGGCTTCTGTTCGACGTGCGGGTCCTTCCTGTTCTGGGACCCGATCGAGCGCGACTCGATCGCCGTCGCCATGGGCGCGCTCGACGGGCAGACCGGGATCCGGCTGGGGATGCACATCCACGTGGCCGGCAAGGGCGATTACTACGACATCGCCGACGGGCTGCCGCAGAAAGAGCGCTGACCGTCCGTCGCCGCGAGCAGGACATGCTCGAACGAACATGCCGAAAAAAGCATGTTGATGAGGACATGTCCTTGAGGGCATGACCGAATGTTCTCGCCGTCTGGACCACCTGGCGACGAGCGGGGCCCGAGACGGTCGTCGCAGGCGGGCGCGGGGCGGCGGATTTGGGACGCCGGTGGGACGGAGACGCGGTTCAGCGCGCGCAGGCGCAAAGTCCCGGGCACGCGCGGCGGGTATGTCCGAAAGACCATCCTGTCCGAAGAGACAGCGCCGAGCACGTGAACCGGTAGGGGCCCGCCGAGCGAGGGGCCCAAATCCGCCGCCCCGTGCCCGCCGTCACCCGGTTCTTCCGGGCCCCGCGCCCCCGAACACGCTCAAGCCGGACACGCTCAAGCCGGACGCGCTCAAGCCGGACACGCTCAGGCCGACTTCACGATGAGCACGAACATCTGCTCGGTCACGCCGCCCTGGCCGTCGTCGACGCTGAGGACGACCGGGTGCTCGCCGATGTCCTCGCTCGTCACGGACCACGAGAGCACGTTGTTGTTCGGATCGAGGACCATGTCGGGCGGGCCGGAGACCAGGGTGTAGGTCAGCGGGTCGCCGTCTGGGTCGGTGGCGACGAGCTGGTAGAACCACGCCACGGGCGGGTCGCCCGCCAGCACCGTCCCGGAGATGGCGAGGCCGAACGGGCCGAACAGGCCCGGGTCGTTGCTGGCGGTCAGCGGCTGGCCGTCGGGCGCGAACTTGAAGATGTCGGCCGCGAGCGTGCCCTGGCCGTTCTCGTAGTCCGACGTGTAGATGTTGCCCTCGTTGTCGACGCGCAGCGGCACCGGGAAGGCGTCGTCGGGCTGGTCGAACGTGCCGAGCTTGGTGCCGCCGAGCACGTCGTAACGCACGAGGTCGCCGGCGGCCGCGACCAGCTCGCCGTTGGCGTTGAACTGCAGGCCCTCGAAGTTGCCGGGGTTGCCGGCGCCGCTGAGGGTCCCCGTCCACGGGAACTGCTCGAAGTTCTCAAAGTCGGCGACGTGGATGGTGTTGTCGGTCTGGCTGGCGAGGTAGAGGCGGCCCTTGCCGTCGAACGTGATGCCCGTCAGCTGACCCGCGCCGGCCGGCAGCGGGATCTGCTGCATGAACGCGTAATCCTCGGCGTCGTACTGGTTGAGCTTGTCGGTGCCGCCGGTGGCCGTGGTGGTGTAGAGGTTGCCGCGCGGGTCGAAGATGACGTTCTCGGTCGCCTCGGCGGCGATCTTCGGGTAGGTCGCGTACTCGACGCCGTAGTCGCTGAACTCGACGAAGGTGTCGTAGCCGGCGACGACGAGGTTGCCGCGCGAGTTGAAGGCCGCGCCGTTCGGGCCGTAGGTGTAGAGATCCGAGGCGACCGTGCTGAACGCCGGGTGGGTGAAGGCCTGCACGAACGCGAGGCTGTTGCCGTCGTACACCCGGACCTCGTCGGTGCGCGACGACGAGATGAAGATCTGCCCGGGTTCGAAGTTCGACTGGAACAGCTCCTCGATCACGATCTCGGTGGCCGGCTCGGAGTCCCACTCCGGCGGTTGATTGGGGCCCACGGCGGTGGTCGCGGTGGCGTCGGTGACAGCGTCGGTGGTGGTGCCGGGGACGTCGGTGGTGCCGGTCATCGACTCGGTGCCGGTGCCGGTCGGCGCGGTGGTGGTCGGCTCGTCGGTGACGCCGCCGGTGCTCGTCGGGCCGGTCATCGTCGTGGTCGTCGCCATCGTCGCGGTCCCGCTCTCGCTGGTGCGCCCGCCGTCGTCACCGCAGCCGCCGAGCAACACGCCCACGCTCATGCACAATCCGCCGATCCCTCGCCTCACCATCGCAGCCTCCTCCGAAGGCGCCGAGGGTACCTGATCACGGCGCGTGGTGGCGCCGCCCGGTGGAGCGCAGCGGCGGCGACGACCTCCGCGAGCGCGGTCCGTGCATCGGTGAGCACACGATCTCGAGTTCATGCGGGCGGCGAGAGGTCGCCGGTCGGCGCGTTCATCAGCCACTTCTCGACGCAGGCGATCAGCTCGGCGAGGCTCTCGGTGCTGAACGACGCGAGGATGTGGTCCCAGTCCGGATCGAGGAGCACGACGCGGTAGCCGGTGCGGTAGAAGCCGGCGTCGAGGTGGACCTCGCGCCAGGGGCTGTCCGGGCCCGGGCGGTACTCGCCGCCGACCGGCGGCAGCTTGACGAGCCACAGCAGGTCCTCGCTGTCGTTGGCGTCGAGGCGGCCGTCGGCGAGGCGGCGGGCGTCGAGGCCGTTGTGGCGCACGCCCCAGCCGCCGGGGATCCGCAGGGGGATGAGCTGCCAGGCAGGGCCGACGAGATCGAGGACGTCCATGCCGGCGATGGTACCGCGGGCGCGCCGCGCGGGGATGCGCGCGGCCACGAGATGCGCGAGACTACGCGCCGGAGGCTCGATGTCCCTCGTCACCCACGCCTACGTGCGCGCGCCCGACGGCGGGACGCAGGAGCTGCCCGCCGAACCACCGCGCAACGACCTCGCCGGGCCCGAGCGCTGGCGCGTGACGGTCTACGGCTCGGAGGTGGCACGCGCGCTCGGGTTGACGCTGCTGCCGACGCTGACGGCGCAGGACATCTTCGCCGAGGGCCCGCAGCTCGACGTGCTCGAGCGCGAGGTCCGGCTGCTGCTGGCCAACACCGGGCGCTGGCCGGCGATCAGCCTCGACGAGCTGCGCTTCCGCCTGCTCAACATCCTCGAGGCGGTCCGCCTGGCGCGGGCGGCCCCGAACGGCGGGGTGTACCTCGGCTGATCGGACAATGCCCGGTCGGACAGGTCCATAAGATCATGCCCGATCGGGCACTGTCGTTTCGGACATGTCCGGTCATTGCGACAGGAACCACGAGGTGGCGACGGCGGAGCGGCACTGCCAGTTGAAGCTGCGCATGTGCGGGACCTCGCCGAAGTCGGCCAGGCCCTGGGCCAGGTCCTCGGCGGTCTGCTTGAGCTCGGGGTCGCTCGAGCCGTCGTGGTAGTAGGCGAGGGCGACGACGTAGGCGCTCTCGCCCCAGTGCTCGTCGTAGTCGTCGACGGCGCCGTTGCCGTCGCCGACGCCCATCCAGTAGAACGGCTTGCCGTCGGCGTCGAGGCCGTCGCGGGCGACGACGCGGCCGAGCTTGACGAGCGAGGCGCGGGCGGCGTCGGCGACGGGGCCGTCGGAGTCGGTGGCGAACTGATCGAGGCCGTCGGCCAGGATGGCGCTGAGCCACGGCGAGCAGCCCCAGAACCCGAAGTCCTCGTCGGCGGCGGCGTCGGTGTGGGCGAAGCAGCGGGCGTCGGGATCGTCGTAGCCGGGCGGATAGCTGTCCTGCACGTCGATGTAGGCGGCGACGGCCGCCTCGGCGAGGCCGCGGAACTGGTCGGCCTGATCGTCGGAGACGTTCATCGCCCAGACGTAGGCGAGCAGGCCGAAGCCGGCGTGGCGCTCGGTCCAGAAGCCGTCGCCGCCGTCGTAGCCGGGGTTCCACAGCGCGTCGTAGGCCTCGGCGACGTCCTCGGCGCTCTCGCGGAAGCGGTCGTCGCCGGTCATGAGGTAATGGAGCGCCATGTTCTGCGTATAATAGTACTTGGCGTCGCCGGTCTTGCCGGGCACGCCGATGGCGGTGCCGGGGCCCTGGCCGGACAGGCCGTTGCGGTAGATCGTGGTCTCGAGATAGGCCGAGCGCAGGGTCCCGAGGTCGCCGCGGCGGGCGTGGCCGCGGTAGAGGATCGTGCCGCGATCGTACAGCCAGAC
>NZ_JAIRAU010000028.1 GCF_020073745.1 Nannocystis pusilla | reverse complement strand
TCGGGGTCGTCGGGGCGGGCGAGCAGGTCGCGGCTGGTCCGCGCGAGCGCTGCCGTCGGGGAGTCGTCATGGGGGCCGTGCCTGGTGGATGGGCCGGCGGGCGCCCTGGAGACCGGGACGCCGGACATGCTCGAAGGGTCAGGTCCTCGGGGGCCGGCGGCGAGCGCGGGAGCGGGCGGAGACGTGGTCGTGAGGGCATGTCCTTCAGGACCTGTCTCTTCGGAACTGTCCGATTGGGCATGTCCTTCGGTGCCGGTCGTGGCGACCGTCGGGCCGGTCTGCCCGGGCAGGCCGTCGCGCTGGCCGGGGGCGCGCACGGCGGCGGACACGGCGACGCGGGGGCCGCCGGCGGCGACGCGGACCTCGAGGTTGTTGGCGCGGAGGTCGAGGGGGACGAGCACGCTGGTCGGCGGGCCGACGCGCGGGCTGTCGCCGAGGGGGACGGCGGTGCTGTCGGCGGGGCGCAGCTCGACGCTGAATTGTCGGCGCAGGCCGGTGTCTGTCCTGAGGGTCAGGTCGATGCGGGTCGGCGTGTCGGCGTCGAGGGCGCGGATGTCGACGCGGGCGAACGCCGGCTCGCCGGGGAGGATGAAGCGGGCCGCGTGGTCGGGGTCGGCCTGCCACAGGCGCAGCAGGCGGGCGTCGGGGGCGCGCACGGGCGCGGGCGGCAGCGACGACCACACCTCGCCGCCGGCCGGGCCGGCGACGGCGAGCGCGTGCTGCCCGGGCGGCAGGGCCAGCTCGAGCAGCTCGAGCTGCGCCAGCGGCAGGGTGCGCCAGCGGCTGTCGTCGACGCTGACGGTGAGGGAGGCGTCGGTGCGGGTGTACAGGCGGAGGAGGGCGGGGCGCCCCGGGGCCTCGGCGAGCGTCGGGGCCATGACCGTTTGCACATGTCCGTTCGGCCAGGCCCACAGCGACGCGCTGGTCGGCGCGCGCAGCGGGTCGACGGGCAGGCGCTCGATCCACACCAGCGGCGCCGGGCCCTCGTCGCTCGGCAGCAGCGCCGACCAGCGGGTCGCCGTCCAGTGGTCGCGGTAGGCCTCGCGCAGCTCGGAGTCGTAGGGGGCGAGCCGGCGGGCGCGCTCGAGCAGGGCCAGCGCCGGGCTGCCGAGCGGCAGCGCCGGGCCGTCGATCAGGCGCGCGACGGCGGCGAGCGCCCGCGCGGGCGCCTCGGTCGGGCGCGGGCCGAGCAGGCGGCGGGCGAGGCCGACGTCGTCTGTCCCTTCGAGCAGCTCGATGCCGGCGGCGCGGCCGCGGGCGGCGAGGTCGCGGTCGGCGACGGCGTCGGCGGTGCGGGCCAGGGACCAGGCGAGGTCGCGCCGGCGAGCGAGCGGGAGGCCGTCCTGCTGCGCCTGCAGCCAGTCGTGGGTGAGCGCCAGCGCGGGCGCCTTGGGGCGGCGCAGGGCCGGCAGCGGGCGGCCGTCGACGAGCGCGAGCAGGGCGTCGACCAGCGGGGCCCGCGGGGAGCGGGAGCGGGCCAGGGCGCGGTGACCCTGGCGGATCAGGTCGTCGGCGCCCTCGCGGCGGAGGGCGGTGGCGACGCGCTCGAGCGAGCGGCCGGCGCGGACCTGCAGCAGCGCGGCGTCGCCGTCGACGTGCAGGCGGTAGGTGTGCCGGCCGGGCGCGAGCGGGACGGCGAGGTCGCGCTCGGGGCCGCCCTGGCGGCACTCGAGGGCGTCGGGCTGGCACACGACCTCGGGGGCGAGGCGCTCGCGGGCGAGCCGGCGGCCGGCGGCGCTGACGGAGATCCTGGCCTTCGGGTCCTGTCCCAGGAGCCTGGCGGAGATCCACGCCACGCCCGGGCCGGTCAGCTCGAGGTCCCAGCCGCGGCCGCCGGGGCTGCGCTGGAACGTGCGGCCGTCGACGTCGACCGCGGAGGTGCCGGGCAGCGGGTGCTGGCTGGTCGCCAGCGCGAAGGCCGGGCGACCGGGCGGGCGCAGGGCGGAGATCCGCTGGACCGCGGCGGCGGCGCGCCACGCCTGCACGGCTTTCTGCAAGGACATGTCCTCGGGGTCAGATTTGCGGAAGGCGGCGGCGACGGCGGCGTCGGCCAGCAGCTCGCGCCGCAGGGCCGCGAAGTCGGGCCGGTCGGGCAGCGGCGGGGGGTCGCCGCCGCGGTCGATCCACTCGAGCACGGCGCCGGCGACGTGCTCCCAGATCAGCTCGCCGGCGCGCGGGGCCGGGGCCAGGGCGGTGATCCGCGTCGGCTCGGGGGCGCTGATCAGCCAGTCGCCGGGGGCGCCGGGTGGGTGTTCTAAAAGCCATGTCCCCGGGGACACCTCGATCGCCGGCTCGAGCACGGCCGCGCGGCCCCGGTCGGGGCCGCCCGAGCGGCGCCAGAAGCGCAGCGGGGCCGCTCGCCCGCCGCCGCGGGCCGGCTCGGCGCGGACCTGCAGCGGCGCGAGGGCGGGGATCTTGACCACCGCGCCGGCCTCGGGCCCGACCACGGCGCTGTGCACCGGCTCGGTCCCGGGACCGGGCGTCGCGGTCCACGGGGCGGGGCCCGCGGGCCACGGGGCGGAGCCCGCGGGCAGCGCCACCGGCACGACCTCGACCGGGCGCCAGTCGACGGCGGAGCGCAGGTCCGGATCGGCGAGCGGCGCGGCGGCGCGGCCCGGGCGGGCGCTGGCGCCGTGAGGGACGAGCGCGACGGCGGCGAGGAGCCACAAGGCGATGTGGAGGCGGGTGGACACGGCGGTGCTCCTGGAGGGGAGGGGCCCAGAGCGACACGGAGGGGCGAATGCGAAGATGGCGGGAGGGACAGGTGCGCGCGGGCGGGCGAGCGAGCGATCGGAGGGTGATGGCGGGGAGGAAAGGTCAGGGCGCGCGGAGGACGCGGAGCGGGACGAATGGAGGGTGGATGGCCGGAGGGCAATGTCGTAAAGGACGTGTCATGGCGAGCCGGGGGCGGTGTCGACGGGAGAACCGGCGCGCGCGGGGATGAACGAATGTCGTGAGAATCAGGTCGGCGCGGACGGACGAATGGCCAGAGGGGCGGACGCAGGGAGATCTGGCGGCGCGCGGGGTTGGGCGAATGTCGGGACGGACAGGTCAGGGGCGCACGGGAATTTTGGGCGGGGAATCGTGGGGGCGGGCGGCGCGCGGATTGTGCGGGGCGGTGCGCAGCCGATGTGCGAGCGAGGGACGGGTCGAAGTTGGCGAGCGAATGTGCGGAGGCGGGGAACGCCGGGGAGCTGGAAGTGAAGGCCCGGTCGGGGTCGCGGGCACAGGTTCGACGCGAAGGACAGGTTAGAGCGGGCGGACGGGTGAATGTGCGGAGGAGGCGCGGGGCAGGCAGAGGTTCGAAACGAGGGGCAGGTCGGAGCGGGCGGGCGGCAAATGTGCGGAGGGGGCGCGGGGCGGGCAGAGGTTCGAAGCGGGAGGCGAATGTGCGGAGGGGGCGCGGGGCGGGCAGAGGTTCGAAGCGAGGGGCAGGTCGGAGCGGGCGGGGGGCAAATGGGCGGAGGGGGCGCGGGGCGGGGAGAGGTTGGAGGCGAGGGGCAGGTCGGAGCGGGCGGGCGGCGAATGTGTGGAGGGAATTGGGGCGGCGGCGCGCAGGCAGAGGTTCGAGGCGACGACTGGGACGGGCGGACGTGCGGAGGAGAATGTCGGCAACGCGCGCTGGCAGGTGAGCGGACGGGCGGGCGTATCGATTGGAGAAATGTCCGAAGGGAAATGTCTTGGAGGACAGGTCAGAGCGGGCGAGCGGGTGGGGTGAGCGACAGCGACTCCTCGGGGTCGCGGAGGTCGGGGCGGAGCGCGTCGGCCAGGCTGGCGAGGGCCCGGGCGTCGCGCTGGATCCGCCGGCGCAGCTCGTGCGACAGCTCGAGGTGGACGAAGCGGGCCGCGCCGCCGCGGGCGCGGACCAGCCGGCCCTGGGCGTTGCTGGTGGCGCCGAGGCGGGTGCGGTCCTCGGGGAACAGGGCGACGTCGATGCCGAGAGCGCCGCGCAGGCGGTCGGCGACCTCGCGGGTGCGCGCGGTGGCGGCGACGCGGTCGCCGGCGCTGACGACCGCGGCGGGGCCGAGCGGGTCGTCGTCCTCGCTGAAGCCGTGGATCTGCACGACCTCGGCGCGCGGCAGGACGTCGAGCGCGGCGGCGGTGGCGACCGAGAACAGATGATCGGGGTTGTGACAGGGGTCGGCCGGGGCGGCGTCGCGCTCGCGGCGTTCGCCGTCGGTGTCGAGGTAGCGGTGGACGGTGTTGACGAACAGGGCGCGCGGCCAGCCGCTGCCGCGCAGGGCCAGGGCGAGGGCGATCCGCTCGGTGCCGAGGTCGTGGAAGGCGTGCGGGGCCTGGAGGATGACCGGGCGAGCGGCGGTCGCGTCGGCCTCGACGCGCACGAGGTAGGCGCCGCCGCCGGTCTGGTGGGTCCGCGGCTCGACGAGGGCGAGCAGGCGCTGGCCGGAGACGTACCAGGCGTGCACCTCGTAGCCGGCGGCCCACGCGAGGTCGCCGAGGGCCTCGGGCTCGGGCGTGGGCGTGGCCAGCAGGCCGCGCATCAGCGCCTCGAAGGCGGCCACCCGCTCGGGCGTCGGCGGGATGTAGAAGGGCGGCGGCGGCTCGGTCCACAGCCGGTGTCGGAGCTCGGTCGGGTCGATCATGGTGAAGGCGTCGAGCGGCGCGGCGGGCGGCCGCGGGCGCTCGCTGGTCAGCGCGGCGGAGGCGGGCTGGTCTTCGGGACCTGACCATGGGGGCATGTCCCATCGGTCCGATTGGGTCGAGCGCGCGACGGCGGGGCGGCCCGCGTCGGTGTCGCGCTCCTGCTGGTCGCCGCAGCGGCAGGCGCGGCCCTGGCAGCCGACGGCGAGCAGCAGCAGCGCGCCCCAGCGGGCCCGGGTGAGCGATCGGGCATGTCCGGACGGACATGACGTGCGGAGGTCAGTCGTCATGGCTGAGCTCGAGGTCGCGGCCGGCGCTGCGGCTCTTCGGGGCCTCGCGGAACAGCCGCAGCCACACGGGCGAGCCGCTCTCGCGGTGGAAGGTGACGCTGTGGCGCCCGGGCGCGAGGTCGTCGCCGAGGCGGATGGTGAAGGTGGTCCGCTGGGCCCGGACGGGGGTGTCGCGGTCGGTCCGCAGCAGCTCGGCGGAGGAGTCGGGGATCAGCACGACCGAGTGCTCGGCCTGCGAGATGTTGACGCCGCGGGCGCTGTGGCGCTTGGGGGCGCCGCCGTCGATCGCGATCTTGAGCGAGGTCGCGGTGGTCGGGGCGCCCTCGAGCCAGTAGACGACGACGTGCAGGGCCTCGACGGCGCCGGCGCGCTTGGGCACGTCGACCGTCAGCGGGCCGTCGGCGAGGCGGTAGATCTGGCGCGCGGTGTAGATCGGCGCGCCGGAGAGGGTGGGTCGGTTGACGATGATGCGCACGGATTCGGGTCCTGATGACCAAATGAGGGACAAGAGCCCGCCCTTGGGCCGCTTGAGCCGGCGGGTCTCGGCGCGGGCGGTGATCAGCCAGTCGCTGTCGGTGTCGTTGATCTGCATGTCGATGTTCTGGCCGAGCGCCCGCACGCCGCCGCCGATCGCGTGGTAGCGCATGCGGGTCGGGCGGGCGTAGCCGTGGCGGAGGTCGATGCGCTCGAGCGTGTTCGGGCGCAGCACCGAGACGTCGCCGGGGCCCCAGCTGGCGATGACCTCGGCGCGGCGCGAGGGCGGCACGAGCTCGAGGATGTCGAGGCGCTGGGCCCCGCCCCGCGGCTTGGTGGTCACCCACGGGCCCTCGGTGGTCGGCCGCGGCGGCTCGTACTCGCGGCGGATCTGGGCCTGCAGCGGCATCACCTGGCCGGCGGCGCGGCGCAGCGCGTGGTCCTCGGCGCGCAGCGGGAACCACCGGTCGCGCCGGCGCGGGGCGTAGCGCCAGCGCTCGTCGTCGATGACGACCTGGTCGTAAGGCCAGACCCACGGCGAGCCGCCGACCTCGTCGGCCGGGGGCGGCAGCACGGTGCGGACGTCGAGCAGGGCGGACGCGTCGCCGGCGATCTGCAGGCGCACGGCCTCGGGCGGGGCGATCAGGCGCAGGGCGACCGGCTCGCTGACGGGCCGCTCGGCCAGCGCCAGGCCGAGCGCCGGCAGCAGCGACGGGGGCTGGCCGTCCTCCTCGTCGCCGCCGCCGGCGGACTCGGCGAAGAACGACGACGGCTGGCGCACCCGCTCGAACTGCGACAGGTTGAGCGGCTCGGCCATCAGCTCCTCGCCGGCGATCACCTGGCCGCGGGCGTCGAGGAACTCGAGGCCGAGGCGGACCGGCGTGACGGCGCCGAACGAGCGCACGTCGAAGCGCAGGGTGCGGGTGTAGATGTCCTTCGGGCCGGTCAGGTTGAACGCAAGCGGGGCGATGTCGGGGCCGATCCGGTAGAGCGGGAGGGTCCGCAGGTCGACCGGGATGAGCGCGCTCGGGGGCGGGGGCGGGGTCGTCAGCGTGCAGGCGGCGCGGTGGGTCAGGCGGGCGCCGGCGCAGCCGGAGCGCTCGGTCTCGGCGGGCAGGCGCAGGGCGGCGAAGGTCGACTCGCGCGCGGTCTCGAAGCCGGCCTCGTCGGCGGTCGGGTGGCGCGCGCCGTCGGTGGCGACGACCTGGACGTCGGCCGCGCCGACGGCGGTCGACAGCTCGAGCGTGGTCCAGCCGGCGGTCAGCGGGATGGCCTGCTCCTGCCACGCGTCGGTGATCGGGATCGACAGCAGCGACACCGGCGGGGCCGCGGGCGGCGGCTCGGGGCCGGCGGGGAACGGGCCCAGCCAGCGCGTGCGCACGGCTATCTCTTGAGGCATGTCCGTCGAGACAGTCGCGGTGCCGCGCGTGCGCACGGTGGCGACGCCGGGTCCGAGCAGGTGGACGAGCGCCGACTGACCGGGCGCGATCGCCAGCGCCGGAGCCTCGGGCGGCGGGGGAGCGGGCGGCGGCCCGGCGGCGACGTAGACGCTCTCGCCGCGGTAGTCGACGCCGGCGCGGCCCTCGGCGGGCATGCGCTCCCACGCCTCGGCCTCGGCGTGGGCGCGGTGGGCCTCGCGCAGCGCGTGCCACGGGAGGAAGGTCGAGGCGGCCAGCCGGGCCTTGCCGAGCGCGGCCTGGGTGGCGCTGCGGCGCAGGCTCTCGCCGGCGAGGCCGAGGTCGACGCGCCGGTGGACGCGGACGAGCGCGCTCGGGTTGTTGAAGGGGACGACGATCTTGTTGCCGTCGGGGCCGAGGATGCCTGTCTCTTCGGACAGCCGCAGCTCGATCGTCGAGCCCGGCGGGCAGCTCGGCAGCGCCAGCTCGAGGCCGGCGCTGTCGGACAGCTCGTAGCGGTGATCGGCGGCGAACGCGGCCTCGTAGATCCAGCCGCCCTCGCTGTAGCCGGCCTTGGTCTGATCGGTCCGATCGGACAGGTGACGCCGCCACAGCACCTCGCCGTCGGGGGCGCGCAGGGTCGCCTCGATGCCGAACGCGTAGCGGCGGGAGGCCACGTAGGTCTGGCCGCTCGGCAGCACCAGGTGGGCGCTGACGCGGAGCAGCTCGGGGCCGCCGGGCAGGCGGAAGCGCGGCCCGTGCTCCGGGGTCAGGACGTAGGCGATCATGCGCTCGCTGGTGGCGGTGAGCATGTCGTCGGCGGCCTCGTCCTCGACCGCCGCGGGCCCGCGGGTGGCCAGCAGGACGGCGGCGAGGATCGCCACGAGGGTCGGCAGGGCGAAGCGGCGGCTGGCCTGCGTCGCGCCGCGGCGCCACTGCGTGTCCGATGCGGGCAGCATCACCGCTCCTCCCCGTCGACGAGGAGGGTCCGGTTGCGCCGCCACAGCGCGGGGCCGACGGCGCGGATCTTGCTCGCCACGACGGTCCGCCCGGGCAGCGCGGGGCCGAGCCAGACGATCGCGCAGCGGCGGTCGGCGCCGGTCTCGCACAGCGAGAGGAACCCGCGCCCGGTGGTCCGCCCGAGCCCGGCCTGCAGCCGCAGCCCCGGCTCGGCCAGCACGAGGCGCAGCCAGTGGAGGTTGTTCGACTCGGCGTAGGCCTCGACCTGCGCCAGCGCGGTCATGAAGTCGGTGCCCGCGACGGTGGCGGTGACGGTGCCCGGCTTGCCGCGGCCCTCGGGCTCCTTGGCCTCGCTCGCGCGGGCCGGGCGGCGGGCCGGCGGCTCCTCCTTGGCTGTCCCTTTGGACATGGCCGTACGGACATCGATGACGCCGGGCGCGGCGCCGCCGAGCGCCATCGCGGCCTCGTCGCGGACCCACGCCGCGCAGCCGCGGCCGGTCGGCACCAGGTCGAGCGCCGACAGGCGGCGGAGGTCGAGGCACGGGTCGCCGACGGCGTAGACGCGGCGCAGCGCCGGCGGGAACCACAAGATCGCGGCGGCGTCGTCGGTGAAGGCGGCCGAGAAGGCGATCAGGGCGTCGCGCACGCCGACCAGCGCGGCCAGCTCGGGGGCGTCCTCGAGCAGGCGCCAGCGCGGCACGAACGCGAGCGGGCCGGACATGGTGAGCATGTCCGAAAGGACAGGCGGAAGCTCGCCGACGCCGGCGCGCGGGCGGCCGATCGCCAGCGCGTCCGCGGGCGCGCCGGGGCGGGCCCCGAGGCCGCGGATCTGCACGATCGTGCGCGGGGCGCCGGCCTCGTCGGACGACAGCGCCTGGTGCAGCGCCTGCGCCGGGGTGAACGCCGAGGTGCCGGCGCCCGAGCGGCTGATGGCGATCAGGAGCGCGCGCCCGCTGGCGGCGCTGAACAGCTCGGCGGCGAGGCGCCAGGTGCCGGCCTCCTCGGGCACGCGGATCGCCTCGATCACGAGCTTGGAGGGGCCTGTCCCGAGGACCAGGATCTCGCCGTTGGCCACGAGCGCGCGGCAGGGCCGGCGCGAGCCGCAGTCGCGCAGCTGCCACACCTCGGCGTCGACCAGGCGGGCGAAGCGGGCCGCGAGCGCGCGGTCCTCGGTGAAGCCGTGGATCAGCGGCTCGGCGACGTGGCGCTCGAGGAAGGTCAGCTCGGCGACCGAGGGCGCGGCCAGGCCGCTGTCGGGCCGCTCGCTCCAGGCCCGCACCTGCTCGGCGAGCCACGGCATGAGCGCGGGGGCGGTGCGGATCTCGGGGGCGTCGCGCAGCAGGCTGGCGCGCATCGTCTCGGGGTGCATGCGCACGACGGCGCGGCGGCCCTCGCCCCACGCGGGGCCGAGCGGCAGCGGCGGGGCGCCCTCGGCGGCGGCCATGGCCGGCAGGACGGCGCCGCCGCGCGGGGCGCTCGACTGCAGCGCGGCCATGCCGAGGGGGGCGCCCGGCTCGAGGTGGACGAGCGGCTGCCCGGGCGGGGCGTCGAAGTCGGCGCGCAGCTCGACCGCGCCTTCGGGGGCGAGGCGCGCCAGCGCGGCCGAGAAGGTCGTGTCGATCACGCCGGGCACCTGGTCGCGCCCGGCGACCAGCACCAGGCGGCACGACAGCGCGGCGCACAGGGGACCGGCGGCCTCGGCCGCGGGGGCCTCGGCGGCCGGGCGGGGGACGACGATCGCCGGGCCGCTGGCCCCGGGCACCACCAGCGCCGAGGGCCAGCTGGTGTGCACGACGCCGCGCTCGATCGGTGAGATGGCGTAAGAGACATGATGGAAGAGACCGGTCGGAGCGCTCATCGCGTGGATGCCGAGGTCGGCGCGCGCGGCCGCGTCGCGAGCGGTCGCGGCGGCGTCGTCGGTCGGCGCGGCGATCCATGCCGCCAGCGCCGACCAGGCCTCAGCGTGGGCGATGAGCGCGGCCGCCGGCGGCGCTTCGAGGCGCGGCGGGGCGAGTTCGGCGCGCACGTGGGCCAGCGCGAGCGCGCCCGCCTCGCTGCGCAGCAGGCGATCGCTGGTGTTGCGCGGGTTGAAGGCGGGCACCGGGGTCGGCACCGGGGCGGCGACGTCGAGGCCGAGCCCGAGCGCGCTGCCGATGAGCCACCCGGCGAACGCGGTGCTGATGGTGGGCAGCAGCACCCGCCGCGTCGCCTTCTTCGGCAGCATGCGGATCGCCAGCAGGGTCGACAGCAGGTAGCCGAAGCCGAACAGCTCGCGGGCGCGCACGCCGGGGAAGGTGACGCTGACGACCAGCGACAGGAGCCACTTGAGCGCGACGCTGAGGCTGAACACCACCGCCAGCTTGCGCGGGCCCTCGAGGTTGTAGCGGCGCAGCGGCGAGTAGCGCAGCAGCAGCTTGGTGATGCCCCACAGGATGCAGGCCTCGGCCAGGGTCACGCTCATCTCGAGCGGGGTGAACCACAGCAGGCCGAGCAGCGCGGGCACGAGGATGCCGCCGAAGTCCCAGCCGAAGCGGAGGTTGAAGCGGGCGGCCAGCGTGGCGGTGGTCAGCAGCAGCACGTAGGCGCGGGCGTGGCCGAGGAAGTCGATCGCCGAGTCCTCGTAGAGCAGCTCGAACGACGACAGCGACAGGTTGGTCAGCGGCAGCAGGACCAGCTCGAGGATCGCGTAGGTCAGGCCGACGACGACCGCGAGCGGGCCGAGGCCGCGCACCAGGCCCGGCTTCCACAGCATGTTGGCGGTCAGCGGCACCAGCACCAGGCCGATGCTGTAGAACTCGCGCACCGGCGGCAGCTCGGTGCCCAGCTGGACCTCGAGCCAGGCGGACAGCGCCGGCAAGATCCACAGCTGGTCGTGCTGGCGGACGAGCACGCTGGCGAGGACGATCACGAAGAAGCGGTCGCGGCCGAAGAACGGGGCCCACACGCCGGTCGGCGCCAGCGCGTAGGCGAGGCCGCGGGCCAGCAGGTAGGTGACGATCGCCTCGAGCACGATCACCGCGGCGGTGGTCGGCTGCAGCGCCAGCACCGAGGCGAGGTAGCCGGGCACGACGAGGCCGACGAACACCCAGCCGAATGTCTCGGTGAAGAACAGGGCGACGTAGACCCCGACCAGGACCGGGATGAGGATCGATTGGTCGAGCCCGCCGTGCGGGAGCACTTCGAAGGGTGTCATCACGCGCCTCCCCGGGGTCCACGTTCCACAAGACAGGCCGAAGTCGACCTGCCTCAGCGCTGGGCGCGGGCGTAGGGCCCGCGCGGGGGCTCACGGGATTGTCGCGGCGAGGGCGGCGATATCGGGTGCGCCGAGGCCGGTCGGGTAGTCCCAACCGACGCCCGCCGAGTGGTACGGGGTGGCGCCCTTGGTGATGTCGCGGAAGGTCGCGCGGGTCGGCCCGTGGAGGTAGATGACCGGGTTGAGGTAGCCGACGCGCGGCTTGCCGTGGGCCTTGCGGTAGCTGTTGACCACCGCGACCATGCCGGCGAACGCGGGCGAGGCGAACGAGGTGCCGCCGTAGGCCTCCCACTTCTTCCAGCGCCGCATCCACATCGGGTTCTCCGGCGAGGACGACAGCGCCAGGTCGCACATGGCGCGCGTCTCGCTGTCGACGTCGGCCTCCTGCCAGTAGGGCGGCGCGAACGACTTGGAATTGCCCGAGCCCGACATCGACCAGGCCCGCTCCGACGAGATGACGCCGGTCGGCGTGGCGACGAGGTTGGTGCCGCCGACGCAGGTGACGTACGGGCTGCTGCACGGGGTGTCGGGGTTGGCGGAGTCGCCGCTGGCCGACAGCAGCGTCATGCCGATCGCGGCCCCCATCAGCGCCGATTCGTCGTACTGGTGGCGCAGGGTCTTGGCCTCGGCGTCCTCGCGGTGGGCGAAGCTCGTGGTCACCACGTCGGCCTTGTTGTCGCCGATGGCCTCGTTCCAGGCGAACAGCAGCGCGGTGTTGCGGGCGTCGGGGCCCTCGTAGACGAACACGTCGGCGCCGGGGCCGAGCGAGGACGACCACTGGGTGTCGAGCGAGGTCTCGGTGATGCGCTCGAACACCGGCTCCATCAGGGCCACGCGGGTCGGCAGCTCGCGCTCGATGCCGAACGACTTCCAGAAGATCTGCAGGTCGATCGTGTGGTAGGTGCCGGCCCCGACCACGCCGATCGCCGAGCCCGTGCCGTCGTAGCCGTCGGCGAACAGCTTGTTCATGTTGTAGGCGCCGTAGAACGCCGGCGGGCCGTGGGCGTCGTCGCCCGGGTAGTCCTCGACGACGTCGCCGACCTCCTTCGTCAGCGTGCCGGTCTCGGCCGGCAGGTCGGCGGTCGCCAGGCCATGGGTCCGCTCGGCGACGAAGATCGGCAGGGTGAAGCTCTCGAGCGTGCAGTAGACCGGGAACGGGTCGCCGCTGTGCAGCGGGTTCTTGCGCATGCAGATGTGCAGCTCGGTGTCGAAGGTCTCGTTGAAGTCCTTGACGCTGCCGCTGAAGTGCACGAGCAGGCGGTTCTTGGCCTCGTAATTGATGGTGAAGCCGCGCGACTTGAGCCACGCCTTGACGATGTCGACGTCCTTGGTGCGCGGGGCGTGGTCGGCCATCCACTCGTCGACGGTGAGGTAGTCGCGGAAGCTCGGGCTGTCGGGGTCGTACATCGCCGCGACCCGCTCCTCCAGCAATTCGCGCTGGCGGTTGGGGAAGCCCATCAGCGAGCGGAAGCCGTTGTCGAGCGGCGCCGGGCCCAGGTCGTCGTAGACGCCGGGTAAGGGGCTCGGGAGGCCGTCGGGCTTGTTGGTCGGCTCGTGCTCCTCCGGCGGGATGTCGCATAGAGGATCGGTGGCGCACGGCCCGACCGGGTCGTCCGCGCCGGTGGTCTCCCAGCCGGTCAGGTTATCGCCGCCGGAGCCCGACACGCCCGAATTGGTGGTCGTCGGTACGCCCTCGCTCGCGCCGGTGCCCGGGAGCGCCGAATCGGTGGTGCCGCTGCCTCCCTCGGTCGCGCTCGAGACCCCGATATCCTCGCTCGGACAGGCGCCGACGCAGGTCAGAAGCGCCGCCCAGGACGCAATCCTACGAGTATACGCAACCGTGCCTTCCACTCTCGATGGCATACAATGCCCCCCCTGTAACGCCTCCGAGCGTAGGAAAGGCCGCCGACGCGACAAGCAACCTGCGTCACGTCGGCGGCCCAGTGTGCGGCGGACCGGCTTTGATCCGGTTCCGTCGGGCATTGATGGTCTATTGATTCATCTGGCACAAAGGACAGGTGTACGGTGCGCGTGAGGCGCTCACGCCGAGCGAATGCGCTCAGTTCAAGTGGGTGTAGAGCTGCTGCAGCGCGAGCTTGCGCGCGTGCGCGGCCGCGCTCGGGTTGCCGGGCTCGTTGATCTCCTTCTCGTCGGAGTCGAAGCCGTGGCCGGCGTCGGGGTACACCTCGATGTGATAGTTGTCGTCGACGCCGCGCTCGGCGGCGACCTGCGCGGACTGGATCTCGCGCTCGCCGGTGGCGTCCTTCACCGAGCTGTCGACGGTGCAGATCCGGGCCAGGTCGTCCTTCGAGGCGTGGAGGACGTAGAGGTCGGAGCTCGGGAAGTACTTGTTGCGGATGTCGGCGCCGTCGTCGGTCTCGCGCGGCAGGAAGCCGTCGGTCCCGCAGCCCGGGTAATAGGCGATGCCGACCTTGAAGCGCGGCGGCTTGCCGGGGAGGTCCGGCATCTCGAAGTCGATCTCCTCGCGGTCGGGCGAATGCTTGCGGTAGTGATCGAGCGCGTGGTCCATCTGCCAGTGGAGCGCCAGCATCGCCATCGTCGCGCCGTGCGAGAAGCCCATCACGCCCATGCGGTCGCAATCGACCTCGTCCATCTCGCACAGGTAACGCGCGGCGACGTCCATGTCGTAGAGGCGGCTCAGGATCGCCTCGGGGCGCTCGTCGAACGTGTCCGGGATGCGCTCCTTGTCGACGTGCATGTCGCAGAAGCCGCGCGCGGAGTAGCTCGAGGGCATGAGCACGACGTAACCGCGCTGCGCCAGCTCCTCGCCCCACCGCTCGTACTGGTCCTCGAGCTGCGGGCTGCACGGGTCCTGGCTCATCTGCTTCTGCTTCTTGCCCGGCATCTTCGTCAGGCCGCCCGAGCCGTGCATCATCAGCACCGCGGGGGCGCGCCCGGCGGTCTTCGCCAGCTTCGGCTTGAACACCTTGGCCGGGATCGTCAGGCGCTGGCCGTGGCGCGCCGAGGGCAGGCGCACGTCGCTCGTCTCGACCTCCAGGAGGTCCTCGCCGCCGGCGGCGTCCTCGCCGTCGATCTCGACGACGCGGTCGGTGTCGTCGATTTCGTCGTTTTGCGAGTCGTCTGATCCGTACGCCGTATTAACACCCGTCATGGCGAGCCCAAGCGTGAACGAAGCGGCGATGGTGAGGAGTTTCGCGGTTTTCATTCGAGCACCTCTGCCGTCAAGATTTCGTCAACATCAAGAACATGTCAACGCGGCGAGGCGCCCGCTGCGGACTCAGCTGTTTGGGCGGGCAATGCACATATGTCCCAAACAACCTGTCCTAAAGGCCCTGTCTTTATGTTTCTCTGATGTGTGATCCGGGAGACAGCACCGGCTCCGCGGCCGGCGGATCGCGCGCCAAATTCGCGCGCCGTGAGCTGCGGGTGAGAAGGGCTCTGCGCGGTGTGTGATAACTCGTGAAAAAAACGTCGCAGCGGCGGCGCCGCAGGGTGGCGCCGACGTCCGGGCGCCAGGGTCGCACCCCCGGCAGGGTGATCGGCGCTGTCGCCACCGAAACGCCAGAACGGCCGCCCGGAGCGGCACAGGGGCCGTTGGCACGCGCTGTGCTCAAGGCCCCGCGACGCCGGCAAAGACCCCCCGGCGTCCTTGACCTGTCCAGTCCCGCGACCCCCCGTCGCCGACTTCTCTGGAGAACACGCTCATGTCTCGCCCCACCGCCCTTGCGCTCCCCGCTTTCCTCCTCCTCGGCGCCCTCGCCACCGCCTGTTCGGACAAGGAGGAGCCCGATTCGGAGCAGAGCCCGCGCGTCCTCTACAGCTTCGACGGCTGCGACGACCTGCTCGACTACACCAAAGGCCAGGCCAAGGGCCTGATCGACAAGTACGGCAACCTCTACGGCTACGACTACAGCCAGGGCTGGTGGGGTGAAGACGCCGCCGGCGGCGACAGCGGCAGCGGCGGCAGCACCGGCGGCTTCGACGACGGCGGCGACGGCGATCCGGCCCCCGGCGACGGCAACGGCGGCGACGACGGCGGCAAGGACTACTCCGGCACCAACGTGCAGGAGGCCGGCGTCGACGAGCCCGACGTCGTCAAGACCGACGGCGAGCGGATCCTCGCGTTCGCCCGCGGCCAGCTGCACTTCGTCGACGTGTCCGGCGCGTCGCCGACGCTGCGCGGCTCGCTGGACCTCGGCGCCGACCTGTACGAGGCCCAGATCTTCATGCACGAGGACCGCGCGCTGCTGCTGGTCCGCACCTGGCCGTACTACTACGACTACGAGGGCGCGCCGCAGGCGGGGGGCCTCGACCTGCAGCAGTACTTCGGCCCCGACTACTGGGCCGGCGTCACCCGCCTGATCGAGGTCGACATCAGCGACCCCGAGGCGATGAAGGTCGTGTCGAACCTGCACATCACCGGCGAGCTGGTCAGCGCCCGCATGGTCGACGGCGTCGCCCGCGTGGTCGTCCGCTCGGCCCCGAACGGCATCCACCTCAAGGAGCCGTACGAGTTCTTCGACTACCAGGCCTTCGAGCAGGGCGGCGGCAGCGACGCGCTCTACGAGCACCTGTGGCAGATCGCGCTCGCGCAGTCGAAGGTGTTCAACAAGTCGGCCATCGACGCCTCGACGATCGAGAACTGGCTGCCGCGCTATGTCCGTGAGGACCTGTCCCAGGGGCAAGGCGAGATCACCAGCGGCGTGCTGCTGGCCTGCGACGACGTCATGCACACCGGCGTCTACTCGGGCCTGTCGACCCTCGGCGTGCTGACGGTCGACCTCGACGGCCACCTGGCCCCGACCGGCGGCGTCGGCGTGTTCTCCGAGGGCGAGACGGTCTACGCCTCGAAGGAGAACCTGTACGTGGCGACGACCCCGTGGAACCCGGCCGACTGGGACCCGGAGGCCTCGCCCGAGGACCAGGGCCGCACGACCTACGTCCACAAGTTCGACATCAAGGACCGCACCCGCGCCAACTACGTCGCCTCGGGCGAGGTCCGCGGCTGGCTGCTGAGCCAGTGGGCGATGTCGGAGTTCGCGGGCGACCTGCGGGTCGCCAGCACCGACAGCCTCGGCTGGGACCAGAACACCTCGGAGAGCTTCGTCAGCGTGCTGCGCCAGGACGGCGACGAGCTGCAGCAGATCGGTCAGGTCGGCGGTCTCGGCAAGACCGAGCAGATCCAGGGCGTGCGCTTCATCGGCGACAAGGGCTACGTCGTCACGTTCCGCCAGACCGACCCGCTCTACACCGTCGACGTCAGCGACCCGACCAAGCCCGTCGTCGCCGGCGAGCTCAAGATCCCCGGCTTCAGCGCGTACCTGCACCCCGTGGGCGAGGACCTGATCCTCGGCGTCGGCCGCGACGGCACCGAGGACGGCCAGATCCTCGGCATGCAGCTCAGCCTGTTCGACGTGTCCGACGACGCCGCGCCGAAGCAGCTGCACAAGGTCGCGATCGGCGAGGACTGGGGCTGGTCCGAGGCGCTGTTCGACCACAAGGCGTTCCTGTGGTGGGGCAAGACCCAGCTGGCGATGATCCCGCTCGAGTGGGGCAGCTACGACCAGAACGACAACTACCTCTGGGAGCAGGGCGCGCTCGGCTTCCGCGTCGACAAGGAGGACGGCATCGTCCAGATCGGCGAGGTCCAGCACCCCGACCCGGTGGTCGAGGACTGCTGGGACGAGTACTACGGGTGCGGCTGGTCGCCGATGCTGCGGCGGTCGATCGTGATCGGCGAGCAGGTGTTCACGCTGAGCGACGTCGGGATCAAGGCGAGCGCGCTGGCCGACCTCAGCGACGCGCACTGGGTCGAGTTCCCGCAGAACTGAGCGCCATGGTCGCCTCGCGGGCGTCCCGTCTCGGGGCGCCCGTGAGGCTGCGCATCTGCATCCGGGGCGCGCCCGCGCCCGCCTCGCACTCCGGGCCGCGAGGCCCCGCCCGCGCCTCCCCGCCGGGTCCGGAACGCTGCTACTCTCCGCCCCCTCCGATCCCGTGCAACGCGCTCTCGACTGGCTCTACCGCAACCGCTGGCCGCTCGTCATCGTGCTGGGCGCCTTCCTCGTCCGCCTGCACTGGAACCTCGTGGTCCACCCGCTCGGCGACTATGTCTCTTCGGACATGAAGGGCTACGTCTCGCGGGCCGACCAGATGATCGACAAGTTCGGCGCGCCGAACGAGTACCACGCGTTCTTCCCCTACGGCACGCACTTCATCCTCGCGCTCGTCAAGGCGCTGTTCGGCAAGGACAACTTCACCGCCATCGGCGTCGCCTACGCGCTGATGGGCACCGGCATCGTCGCCTACGCCTACCGGATCGCCGCGCGCATCAGCCCGTACAAGTGGGTGCCGCCGCTGCTCGGCACGCTGCTGGTGTTCTACTACCCGCTGATCTCGCTCGGCGGCTACACGCTGAGCGAGATCCCGTTCGGCGTGTTCATGATGATGTCGGTGTTCTACCTGCTGCGCCTGGTGCAGGAGGGCAAGAGCCGCGACGCCTGGGCGGCGGGCATCACCGCGGGGCTGGCGACGGCGTGCCGGCCGCAGATCCTGCTGTCGATCGCGCTGTTCGGGGTGGTCTGGCTGGTGTTCCGCAAGCAGATGCCGCGGGTGCGCTGGCGTCACCTGGTCTACGCCGGCATCCCGCTGAGCCTGGTGCTCGGGTTCTCGGCGGCGCGCATGTACCACCACACCGGCCGCGTCGGCCTCGTCAGCGAGAACGGCAAGTTCAACCAGCTGTTCGGCCGCTGTCACAACAAGAAGGCCACCGCGACCCCGACCGAGCCCGGGCGCGGCAAGATCCGCTTCGGACCGCCGCCGCTGATCCAGCTCGAGAAGCGGGCCAAGACGGCGCCGCGCTCGTGGGTCCAGCTCCAGCCGGCGCTCGGGCCCGAGCTCGAGTACCGCGGCTACATCGCCGACGCCGCCGCCCTCGACGCGCTGATGGCCAAGTGCATCCGCAAGACCGGGCTTTTGGGCCAGGTGAAGTACGGGATCGTCAACATGCTGCTGCTGGCCGGCTACAACACGCCGTGGCCCGACTCCGGGCGCGACCTGTGGCGCCCGCGCGCGATCTGGTGGCAGGGCCTCTACACCACCTTCGTCACCCTGCCGGTGGTGCTCGGCCTGTCGACGCTGTTCATGCGCCGCACCGTCGCCAGCTACGGCCTCATCGCCATCCACGTGCTCGCGCTGATGATCACCGCGGCGATCTACTTCGGCGACACCCGCCTGCGCGCGCCCTACGACCCGCTGCTGCTGCTGCTGGCGCTCGAGGTCTACATCTTCGTCGGGCTGTGGGCGTGGAAGCACGGCAAGACGCTGTGGCAGCGCTGGCGGGCGCGCCGGGCGTGATGTCCTGAAGGACAGGTCGCGGCGGCCGCCGCGGCCTGTCCCGCGGGGCAGGTCGATCGCGGGGCGGCCCCTATAAAGGATCGCGCTGGTTCACCAGCAGCAGCCGGGGCTGGTTTGCCAGCGGTGCCACAGAGCGTCGTCGGCGCCGCGCACGAACGCCTCGAGCCGGCCGTCCTGATTGCGGGCGACCGCGGGCAGATCGCTGAATGCGCCGCCGAGCGAGGTCCAGGGCGTCCAGCTGCCGTTCGGCGTGACCTGGCCGATCTGCCACAGCGCGAAGTCGCGGCCGCGGGTGAACACCTCGAGGCGGCCCTCGGCGTCGGAGAGCACCACCAGGTCGCTCGCGGCGCCGCCGAGCGAGGCCCACGCCGACCATTTCGCGCCGCCCGGGGCCGTCTGCCACAGGTGCTGCAGGTCGCCGGTCACGCCGCGGACGAACACCTCGAGGCGGCCGTCGCGGTTGCGCCCGACCGCGGGCGCGCCGCCGAACCGGCCGCCGAGCGCGGCCCAGGGCTCCCATGCGCCGTCGACCTCGCGCTGGCGGCGGTGTAGCAGCTCGTCGTCGAAGCCGCGGGCGAACATGGCGAGGCGGCCGTCGACCTCGCGGGCGACGGCGATCGGGCCGGCGGCCTCGCCGGCGAGCGTGACCCACGGGCTCCACGCGCCGCTCCCGAGCTCGTGGCGGTACTGCACGCGGCGGTCGCGGGCGCGGACGAAGACCTCGAGGTGGTTGTCGAGCCCGCGGGTGACCGCCGGGCGATCGCCGGGGAAGAGCTGGCCGCCGAGGCGGACCCAGCTCGACCAGCCGTGATGCGGTCCCCTCTGGCGCAGGTACCACAGCGCGCCGTCGCGGCCGCGGGCGAACAGGTCGAGGCGGCCGTTGCCGTCCTCGCCGACGACCGCGCCGCCGCCGAGCCGACCGCCGAGCGAAAACCACTCCGACCAGCCGCCGTTCGGCGCGACCTGATGGATGTGCCACAGCGCGTCGTCGCGGCCGCGCACGAACACCTCGATGCGGCCGTCGGCGCCGAGCGTGGCCGCCGGTTCGGCGACGACGCCGCCGAGCGAGTGCCACGTCGGGGCGTCGGGTTCCGGCGCGAGGTCGACGTCTTCGTACGGGTTGACGACCGGCGGGTACTCGTCGCCGCCGGGAGGCGCGGTGTCGGCCGACGGGGCGCACGCGGCCGCGGCGAGCGCGAGCGACGGGAGAGCGGGGCGCGGCACGTCGACACGATGGAGCGCAGGGCCGGGGGGCTGCAGGTGGGCGCCGGCGGTCGGGCTCCTCGCGGGGATGCGCGCGGAGGAGGCCGCTGGTCGGCGAGGCCGGCGCGGTGGACGGCCTTGCCGCGGCGGGGCACCCGCGACCGCCCAAGTCGTGTGGCCTGCAGCGAGAGATGCCGAAGCGGACATGTCCAGGAGGGCAGGTCGATGCTGCGAGCGAGAGCGGCTGCAGCGGTGGATGTCGAAATGGACATGTCTGTGAAGACATGTCCTGATGAGCGGGCTCACTCCTGCGAGCGCTCGAGCTCGCGGGCGCGCTCGAGCTCCGCCGCGAGCTCGGCGCGCTGGTCGGCGGACAGCGGCAGCGCGGCGAGTTCGGCGCGGAGGGTCTCCGCGCGGGCCGGGTCGGAGAGGGCCACGGCCAGCTCGATGCGGGCCGAGAGGGCCCGGGCGCGCTCGAGCGGGTCGCCGGGCTCGGGGCGGGCGAGGGCCAGGTCGAGGACCCTGGCGGCGGCCGGGTCGTCATTCTTGAAGTCGCGCAGGCGCGCGGCGAAGCGGACCGCGTGGGCCAGGCGCGACTCGTCGGGCCGGCGCTTGACAGCCTCGAGCGGGTCCTCGTCCTCGCCGCCGCCGGCGCCCTGCTTGATGAAGACCAGCGAGTTGCCGGCGACGTCGACCACGGTGAAGCGGGTCTGGCCGGGCTTCATGCGGGTGATCCGCGGGATGCCGGCGATCGGCAGCTTGCCGTAGCCGCTGCGCAGCGCGCCGGCGAAGGTGGCGTGCAGCTGCTCGACCTCGGGGACCATCACGAGGCACGTGCTGTACGCGTCCTTCGGGTCGAGCTCCTTGATGCCCATGAAGTGCACCTCCATGCCGCCGCGACGGACGGAGCCGTACACGTACGGGCGGGTCTGCTCGTAGGTGACCTCGAAGCCGAGCAGGCGGTAGAAGGCCAGGGTGTCGGCGAGCGACACCGAGGGGAGCACGGGGATCATCGTCTCGGGGTGCATGGTCGTCAGTCCTTTCGTCGGCGGCGCGCTCGCGGCGGGGGCGGGGCGCCCAGGAGCGTGGCGGCGTCGTCGAGCGCGGCGACGGTGGCCCGCAGCTTGTCGAGGTCGACCCGCGCGGCCAGCCGCGAGGCCCACGCCGCGTGGCGGGCCTCGACCGCGCGCAGGGCCCTGCGCCCGGCCCGGGTCAGGGCGATGAGGTTGGCCCGCCGGTCCGCGGGGTTGTCGAGGTAGTCGACGAAGCCCTCGCGCGCCAGCGCGTCCGCGGTCTGCTGCACGCTCTGGCGCCGCAGGCCCATCGTCCGCGCGACGTCGGCGACGGTGACCGGGCCGTGGTCGACGACGCCGAGGACCTGCCAGCGCGCGCTGGTCAGGCCCGAGGGCGCCGCCAGACGATCGCCGGCCGCGAGCGCGAGGCCGTTGACGCGGAACACCGCGAGGATGAGCTCGGAGAACGCGAGACCCGCCGCCGTCAATCGTGCCACGGGGGGCACGGTCGCGAATTCGACAGGTACCTGTCAAACACAATCCGCCGAGCGCGGCGAGGACGGCGATCGCAGCGCGCAGACCGACGTTCCGCCGGCCCGAGCGCCGCTGCGACGCATACATACACACGGGGCCATGACACGGGCGGTGTCGCCGTGACGGCGACGGCCGGCAGCGGCCGCTCACGCGGCTTCGCACGCTGCCGGCGGCGAGTTTCGCCATGTCCCGGAGGACATGTCATCGGCGGCGTGGGAGGCCCTCCGGGCGCGTCTCACGAATTTGCGGGACGGCCCCTGTACGCCGTCGCGCCCGCGGCTCGATCCGTCCGGCGCGATGCAGTCGTCGCAGCGCCTCGGCACGAGGCTCGACGACGAGATCGTCAACCTCTCGTTCGACGGGGCGTGCGCGCTGCGGCGTTCACCGGGCGGCGCAGACCTGGGAGTCGTGCGGGGAGCTCGCTCGGCGCTCGGCTCGGGGCGCGAGGATCCGCCGCCGAGCCGGGCGGCTGCTACTTGCCTGGCGCTTCGGACAGGTTGGTGCGCAGCCAGCCGGACACCTCGCCGAGGGCCTCGGGGGCCATCGTCTCCTCGATGTCGCCGTACTCCGCGGGCGAGCCGGTCTTGGCGTGCTGGAACAGGTGGTTGAGGCCGGGCAGCGACTTGACGGTGGCCTGCTTGTTGCCGGCCTTGGCGAGCGCCTGCTGCAGCTCGGGGATGTTGCCGTCGGCGGGCACCTGGAGGTCGAGCGCGCCGATCAGCGCGAGGACCGGGGTCTTCTTGAGCTTGCGCAGGTCGACCCGGGGATCGGCCTTGAGGAAGTCGTGGAACCACGGGGTGTCGAGCGAGGTCAGCGACGCGCTCACCAGCGCGTCGACCTGTTGGGGCGTCGCCGCGTCGCCGGCCTGCAGGGCCACCAGCTTGCGCAGGATCGCCTCGAGGTCGGCGCGCTTCTTGTTGCCGGCCAGGCCGTCGAGCAGCTGCTTCTGCAGCACCACCTGGGCGTCGATGTCGGCCTGCGCGACCCCGCGGGCGCGGGCGAGGGCGACGAGCTGCTGGACGAGGATGTCCTTGCCGCTGACGCCGGGGCCGGCGAGCATGACGATCGCGCCGACGCGCTTGTCGGCGGCGGCGGTCTTGGCGGCGATCATGGCGCCCTCGCTGTGGCCGACGAGGCCGAGCCTGGTCTTGTCGACCTCGGGCTGCTGGGCGAGCCAGTCGAGCGCGCCGCGGGCGTCGCCGACGAGGTCGAGCTGGCTGGCCTTGTCGAGGTAGCCCTTCGAGCCGCCGACGCCGCGGTCGTCGAAGCGCAGCACGGCGAAGCCGGCGCGGGTGAGGTGGTCGGCGAGGACGAAGAACGGGCGGTGGCCCATCAGCGCCTCGTCGCGGTCCTGCGCGCCGGAGCCGGTCAACAGGACCACGGCCGGGAACGGACCTGGCCCTTCGGGCAGGGTGAAGCTGCCGGCGAGGGCGACCTTGTCCCTGGCCGCGCTGGCGAACGCCGCCTCGCGCGTGGCGTAGGGGAACGGCGGCTTCGGCTCCTGCGGCCGCTTCGGGGCGACGTCGACCGGCTCGCCGGGCTTCAGCTTGCGGGCCGTGGCCGGCAGGCTCTGGCCGGCCTGGCTGAGCGTGCCCTTGACCTCGTCGGCCCCGGCCTCGCGCTCGAAGCTGAAGATCGCCCACTGGTTCTCCGGCGCGCCGGGCGGGGCCAGCACGAAGTCGACGGCGTCGGCGGCGACGTGCACGTCCTGCAGCGGGAAGTCCTTGACGCTCTGGGCCGGGATGTCGAGCCGGCCGCTCCACGCCGGCTTGGCGTCGCCGGCCCGCGGCGGCTCGAGATGGGCGACGAACCGCAGCTTGCCGTCGCCGGGCAGCTCGACCGCGCCGACCCACGTCTCGGGCCCCTCGGCCGCCGGGGTCGGGGCCGGCTCCGCGGGGGCGACGGGGGCGGGCTCGGGCTGGCTCGTCGGCTGGCTGGTCTTGCAGCCAGGTACCGAGAGACAGAGCGCAACGGACAGGGCGATTCGGACAGGTTGCTTCACGGGGTCCTCGGCGGCGACGGAGCGCGGGGCCGCGGCGCGCGCGGGCCCCCCGCCGTTCATACCCCGGGCCCCGCAGGGTGTCGAGGCCGGCTGCGGGCAGACGCCTCGGCTGTGCGAGAGGACATGTGAGATCGGGCAGGTCCCTCGGCGCAGGCGCGCGGGCGAGCCGCTCACACGTGCTCGACGAAGCCGAGGCCGGGCGCGGCGATCACCGGGACGAGGTCGTCCTCGACGCGGCGCGCGGGCAGGCGCCGCGGGTCGACGCTCACGACCCCCAGCCAGGCCTCGCCGGCCCCCGCGAGGGCGGGCGGCAGCTGCAGCGGGGCGACGCGGTTGGGGTCGCGCAGCATCGCCGCGACGTCGGCCTGGTCGGCCGGCGCGGTGGGAGCGTCGCGCAGGGCCAGCAGGGCCGCGGCGACGCCGTGGAGGTAGGCGGGGTCGAAGCGGTGCGCGGCGTCGACGGCGAACACGACGAGGGCGGGGTGGGGCACGTCGCCGGGCTCGAACAGGGCCGGGTCGGCCCGCAGCACGCGCCCGAGCGCCAGCGGGCCCTCGGTCAGCGCCTTGTAGCGGGCCGGGCCGCTGCGGGTCTGGGCGGCGGCGCTGAGCACGAAGCCGGCGATCAGCATGGCCGCGAACACGGCCATGAAGCCCATGCCGAGCAGGCCCATGTAGCCGAGCACGCCCGAGACGAGGATGCCGAGCGCGCCGACGCCGGCGACCGCGTCGCCGAGGCAGCCGCGGTCGCCGCGGGCCATCCGCTGCAGGTCGTCGTCGAGGGTCCGCGGGGTCGCCTCGTAGCGGCGGCGGGTCTCGGCCAGGGCGAAGGAGCGCGGGAGCGGGTTGGCCATGGTCGAAGGGACCTGTCTCGAAGAACCTGTGCGAAAGAGCCTGTGCGGAAGGGCCTGTATGAAGTGACCTGTGCCCGGGGACCTGCGCCGAAGCACAGGCGCCCTCGGCCGTTGACCCGGGCGAGGCCGAGGGTCGGGTCGGAAAGGGCGCGCACGCGGGAGCGGTCGGAGTCGCTGGGAGAGGCGCGGACCCGAGGGGCCCAGGAGCGAGAGGACGCGGTCGAACGAGCAGCGTCGCGTGCGCCCGGGGAGGCTCGCACGCGACGCCGCGCGCCGTCAATCCGAAGTCGCGACCGCGGCCTCGTCGGACGCGGCCGACTCCTCGTCGCTCAGGGCGTCGTCGGCCAGGGCCTCGTCGTCGGGCGCGCCGTCGTCGGGCGCGCCGTCGTCGGGCGCGCCGTCGTCGTGCGCGGCCGGCTCGGGGTCGTCGGCGAGGAGCTCGTCGCCGTCGTCGTCGGACACCTCGGTGTCCTCGGGCGAGACCTCGAGCTCGGCGGCGGGCTCGTCCGCGGCCGCCTCCGGCGGGGCCAGGCCGCGCTCGCGCTTGCACTTGAGGCACATGCGGTCGGGCGCGAGCTCACCCTCGGGCACGTGCATCAGCCGCTGGCCCGGCATGTAGACCCAGGTGCCGCCGCACGCCGGGACCACGCACGGCATGATCTCGGCGCCCTCGGGCAGCCCGGCCTCCTCGATCGTCTTGGCGAACTCGCCCTTGGCGCACTCGTCGCACAGCTTGAGCGGGTCCTGCAGGCGACCGGCCAGGAAGGCCTGCAGCTGGGCGCCGGTCTTGTACATCCACACCGACTCGCAGTCGGGCCGGCCGCAGCGGATCTCCCGGTCGGGGTGCTTGCGGCAGAAGTCGCGGCAGGTCTCGCACATGCGCTTGGGCGCGGGCGGGTCGAACTCGACGTCGTCGCTGCCCGACAGCACCCAGGCCCGCAGCTGACCGGCGCGGTCCCACGTCCACGTGCGCACGCAGCCGTGCACCTTGCACGGGACCTCGCGCGCGGCCAGGCGCCCGAGCTTCTGCGCGCACAGGCCACACATGCGCTGCGGCGGCCCCTCGGGGTCCGGCACGGCGCGGACGTGCTGCTTGCGCCGGCGCCGGCGCTTCTTGCCCGGCCCGGCCTTGCCGGCCTCGCCGTCCTCGTGGGCCTCGCCGGCCTCCGGGGCGCTCGCGGTCGCGGTCTCGTCTGTCCCCTGGGGCATGTCGGCAGAGACAGGCGCACCGGTCTCCGGGGACAGGTCCCCAGAGGCAGGTTCGACCGCCGCCGCGACCTCCTGCGCCGGCTCGTCGGCGACGGCCTCGCCGGCGCGGGCCTCGACGGCGCGGGCGCGGGCCCGCTGGCGCAGGACCCACAGGCGGTGGCGGAGCTGGGCGTCGCGCGACCAGATCCACCCGCGCCGGCAGCCCTCGACCTTGCACGGCATCTCGGCGTCGGTGGTGTCGCGCTCGGCGGCCACGCACTCGTTGCACAGGCGGGCCGGCTTCTTCAGCCGCCCGTGGCGCTGCAGCTCGGCGAGCTGGGCCCCGCGCTTCCACAACCAGGTGTTGGGGCAGCCGGGCGTGCGGCAGTGGACCTCGCGGTCACTCAGCTCGCTGAACTGCGCCAGGTGCTGGTCGCACATGCGCTCGGGGGCCTTCTGGCCGAAGCCGCGGATCTGCTGGGCGGCGAACCAGGTCCAGGTGTTGTCGCAGCCGGCGATCCGGCACGGCATCTCCTTGTCCTGCACGGCGCTGAAGAGCGAGGCGGTCAGCGGCGACGAGGTGTCGCGCCGGGGCGGCGGTCCGCCGCGGCGGTCGTCGCGACGGTCGTCGCGGCGGGGACGGTCGTCACGCCGCGGGCCGTCGCCCTGCCGCGGACCGTCGCCGTGCCGCTCGCGACGCTCGCCATCGCGCGGGGGCCGGGCCTCGGCTCCACCTTCACGCGGAGGCCGGGCCTCGCCGCCTCCCTCGCCACCCTCCCGCGGACCTCTGCCACGGTCTCGCCGCTGGCGGTCCTGCTGCGGTCCACCCGTGGGCCCCGAGGCCCCGGGCCGCGCATCGCGGGCGCTGTTGCTCTTCCGGTCGTCTGCCACGGCCGGAAGTATCAGCCGCCGTCCGCCCGGCGTCCAGTCCGCTCGCCCCGCCTCACGAAAGGTCTATACTGCGAGACACCGCTTTTTCAGGAGGCCCGCTCATGCTCCTCGCGCTCATCATCGGCTGCGGCACCGCCGGCGCCACCTACGCCTACAGCAAGCAGCGCCAGGCGACCTCGGGGGCCGCGGCAGGCGCCGCCGCCCTGACCGGCGTGAGCTCGGCCGCGGTCGCCTACGCGGCGCTGGTGTTCTGGCCGATCCTGCTGCTCGGCGGGGTCGGCTACCTGTGGATGCGCAATTCGGGCCCGAAAGCGCTCGGCCCGGGCCGCAGCTGACGCGGGATTTTCCGTCCGCGGCGGCGAAAGACGAGGTTCTCGTCGCCGGGCGGGTGCGCCTGGAGGCGCCGCGAGCCGCGTGAGGGACAGCGTTCGGTGCGACGCACGAAGCGGCGGCGCGGCCGTCGTCGGCGGCCGCGAGCCGCGGGGCCACGGACGGCGCCGAGGCTGGACGGCGGGCGAGCGATGACGTGAGATGGAGCGCATGTCTCGATGCGCCCGTTCCGTGCCGATCCTCGCCGGCCTCGCCGCCGGCCTCGCAGTGTGGCTGCCGGCGGAGCCGGCGCGAGCGTGCGGCGGCTTCTTCTGCGACGTGGTCAACAACCAGCCGATCCCCGTCGACCAGACCGGCGAGAACATCCTGTTCGCCGTCGACGAGGCGGCGGGCACGGTCGAGGCGCACATCCAGATCCAGTACACCGGCGATCCGCTGAAATTCGGGTGGGTCATCCCCGTGACGGCGGTGCCGGAATTCGCGGTGGGCAGCGAGCTGCTGTTCACCAACCTGCTGGCGGCCACGGTGCCGACCTACAGCTTCACGTTCGCGTCCGACTGCTCCGACAACGACCGGCCGCAGCTCGGCTGCGCCACCCTCTCGCTGAGCGACGGCGGGGGACTGGCCAGCGGCGGCGGCTTCGAGACCGACAGCGGCGGCGACACCGGCGGCCTCGAGGTCGTCAAGCGCGAGGTCGTCGGGCCGTTCCAGATCGTCGTGCTCAAGGGCGGCACGGCCGACGAGGTGTGGCAGTGGCTCGACGCCGCCGGCTACTACCAGGACCCCGCGGCCGCGCCGATCATGCAGGAGTACCTCGACGAGGGCTTCTACTTCGTGGCGGCCAAGCTGATCCACGGCACCGGCGTCGAGGAGCTGCAGCCGATCGTGATGACCTACGAGGGCACGACCCCGTGCGTGCCGCTGCGCCTGACGGCCATCGCCGCGACGCCGCACATGGGCGTGCGCGTGTTCGGCCTCGGCCGCGCCCGCTACGCGCCGTCGAACTACCGCCACGTCGAGATCAACGACGTGGCGATCGACTGGACCGCCAACGCCGCCAACTACGGCGACGTCGTGCAGCAGGCGATCGACGCCCCGGGCAGCGACGGCCACGGCTTCGTCACCGAGTACGCCGGCGCGTCGAGCGTGGTCAGCACCACGGGCGTGTTCAGCCCGACGTGGAACGCCGACACCTTCGTCGACGCGGCCCCGATCAACAGCGGCTTCTCGATCGTCGACGCGCTCGAGTCGCAGGGCCTGGTCGACTGCTCGCCCGGGACGTGCTCGTACCTCCACCCGCAGATCCTGCCGCTGCTCCGCACCTACCTGCCGGCGCCGCCGGGGATCCCCGAGGACGAGTTCTACCGCGACATGGCCAGCTACGAGGATCTGATCGACCTCGAGGTGTGGAGCGGGGCCTCGTTCGCCACCGAGATGCAGGAGCGGGTCATCGACCCGGGCAAGCGCGCGGTCGACCTGCTGAACCGCTGGCCGTACCTGTCGCGCCTGCTGACGATCATCTCGCCGGAGGAGATGACCGTCGACCCCGAGTTCATCCAGAACGCCGACCTCGGCGACGTCTCGAGCAGCCGCCAGGGGGTGCAGCAGGTGCCCTGCGCCGGCTCGAACCGCATGCTCATGCCCGACGGCCGCGGCGTGCTGCTGCAGCCGGACGGGCAGTGGCCGGACTTCGGCGAGAGCATGCCGTTCGCGCGCCGGGTCGAGCAGATCGCCCCGGCCGGCGCGCCGCAGCTGATCCAGGACTTCGACCCGGCCATCGTCGCCGCGCTCAAGGCCTCGAACGCCCGCTTCGACTACGACGACGGCGACGGCCTCAGCTGCGCGCTGCGCCGCGGCTCGTGGAGCGCGGCGCTCGGCCTCGGGGTGGTGTTCGTGTTCGCCTGGCGCGGGCGCCGGCGGCGACCGGCTGGCTGAAGAGACAGGCTGTCCGAACGGTCATGTCGGCTGCAGCAGCGCGGCGACCTCGTCCTCGGGGGCGTCGCGGCGGCGCTGGCTGAAGGTGAGCACGACCTTGTCGCCGCCGGTCTCGAGCAACTCGAGCTGGTCGACGTCGCCGGTGTGCGGGTCGAGGTGGACGACGAGGTCGCGGATCTCCCGGCGGGCCGGGTGGTCGCGGCGCGGGGTGATCGCCAGCAGGTGGCCGGGCCCGCGCGGGACGCTCAGGCGGGCGTCGGCGTACAGCGCGGCGGTCGGCTCGCCGGCGCCGTCGGGGACGCTGAAGAGCGCGAGGACATGTTCGAACAGCCAGGTGACGCTCGGGCTCGGCGCCTCGGCCAGCGCCGGCAGGGCCGGGTCGTTGGGCCGGATCTCGAGGCGGCCGCGGGCCAGGCGGGTGGTCGCGCCGGCGCGCTCGTCGTCGCGCAGGACCAGCGTGTCGGGCGCGCGCACCAGCAGCGTCCCCGCCGTCTTGAGCGGCGCCTGCAGCAGCGTCGACTGGCGCGTCAGCGCGTAGCGGGCCACCAGGACCCGGGTGCCTGCCGCCGCCCTGGCCCACAGCTCGAGGCGGCGCGTCAGCTGGCGATCGACCGCCGGTGCCGCGGCGCGGGCGTGGCCGGCCAGGGCGAGGGCGCCGGCGGCGAGGCACAGGAATTGTCGGCGGGGGCGCATGGGTCAGGGCGGGTCAGGCGGGCGAGGAGGGCCGGTCGCGCGGGCGCGGGACGCAGATGTCGCAAGGGACAGGTCGTGAGGCGGCGCCGCGGTGGCCCGCGGGACAGGTCGCCCGAGTCGGCCGGCGCGGCGTGAGGGTCGGAGGGGGCGGCGCCGGGGCAGGACGGCCGAGGCGGCCGGCGGGGCGTGGCGCGCGTCGAGCAGTAGATCCGAGGGACAGGAACGAACGAGCAGGTCGCAAGAGCCAGGTTCTCGCGCAGGCGCCTGCGCCGCGGCCCATCTCGCGTGCTCGAAAGGACATGGCGGGATAGACAGGTCGCATGGGACAGCTCAGGGGCGCCGCTCGAAGCGCTGGCCGGCGCGGCTGGTGAGGGCGTAGAGGAGGGGTCCGAGGAGGCCGCCGACGCCGTGGGCGGCGAGGACGGCGAGGCCGGCGGCGATCCCGAGGGAGCGCCACACCGGCTCGGGGGCGGCGAGCAGGGCGAGGGCGGCGGCGAGCGGGCCGAGGGCGTTGGCGAGGCGGCCGGGGTCGATCCACGCCCGGCCGTCGGCGAGGGCCCGGACGGCGCGCAGGCCGGCGACCGCGGCGGCCGAGCCGGCCAGCAGGAACACGGGCAGCGTGAGCGGGCCGAACGAGCGGTGCAGCAGGTGGAGCAGCGCGAGCAGGCCGCACTGGGCGACGATCGCCGCGAGCGCGAGGGCCAGGGCCAGCGACAGGCGGCGCGTCGCCAGCCACACCACCAGCGCCGACAGCCACGCGCCCGCGGCCGCGACCGCGCCGGCGCGGCTGGAGAAGCGGTCATGCTCGGCGCGGGCGAACACCCCGGGGCCGCGCAGGTCGAGCGCGGCCGGCAGCGCGGCGGGCTCGCTCGACAGGTAGGCGCGGGTGACGACGCCCTCGGGCCCGAACTTGCCCTCGAGCCAGGGGCCGAGCGGGCCGGCCAGCGCGGACTCGGGGCTCGGCGGGTCGCGCAGGTCGTCGCCGGCGGCGCGGATGAACTCGCCGAAGGCGTCGGGGCGCATGCCGAACTCGGCGATCGTGCCGCGCAGCAGCTCGAGCCGGCCGCGGATGTCGAGCGCCTGCAGGCCGTCGAGGCGGGCCTTGAGCTCGGGCTCCGCGACCACGAACGCGCCCGGGGCGTCGACCCGCTCGATCTGCGCCGGCATCGCCGCGAGGAGGGCCGGCAGGTCCTCCGACGCCCGCGCCAGCGCCTCCTCGGGCGTCGCCCCGGGGCTGTGGATCAGCGCGACGTCCTCGGGGCGGAAGAACTCGGCCCGCACCGCCGCCTCGGCCGCGGCCAGCTCGGGGTCGGCGAGCGGGAGCGGGCTCGGGCTGTCGAAACGGACATGTCGTGAAGACCATGCTCCGAGAGACAGGATGACGGCGCACGCGGCCGCGGCCGGGAGGGCGACGCGCAGGCGCAGCGGCGGCGGGTCGGGGCGGCCGAACGGCGTGCGCTCGGCCGCCGGCTTGCCGAGCCAGGTCGTGAGCACCGGCTGGACGACGCGCCGGGCGACCCCCGCGGCGGCGAGCGCGGCGGCCCAGGCCAGGCCCCAGGTCTGCCACGCAGGGTACGGCGTGAGAAGGAGCGGGGTCAGGGCGAGGGCAGAGAGCGCCGTGACGGTCCAGTCAGGGCGCGCCGGAGCAGCCGAGATGCCGACGGCGAGCGCGAGCAGCGGCAGGTCGAGCAGGCCGAGCGGCGCGACGAGGGCCGCCAGCAGGGCGGCGGGGCCGAGGATCGCCAGCAGCAGGGCGACCACCGGGCGCACGCTGCGGAACGCGAGGGCGAGGACCAGGACGAGCGCGGCGGCCAGCGTGGTGAGCACGCGCGGCGCGGCGGCGAGGGCCGCGACGGCCGCGTCGTCGCGGGCTGGTGCGCCGACCACCGACAGCGAGACCGGGTGCGCGCCGACGAGCGCCGCGGCGCTGTCGCGAAGTTCATGCCCGGAATTATCGGTTTGAAAGCACAGCAGAGCGCTGCGCCCGTCGAGCGCGACGAGGTCGCCGCGGACCGCGACGTCGGGGCCGGCGGGGGCGAGGAAGCCGAGGCGTCCGGCGCGGCCGGGGCCGAGCTCGGCGAGGCGCAGCGGGTCGCGCCGCAGATCGTCGCCGACGAGCCCCGCGAACGGGCTGGCGAGTCGGGCCCTCGCCCCGGCGATCGCCGTACGCAGGGCCTCGGGCGCGAGCCGGTCGGCGAGCGCGGAGTGGTGTTCGCGGGGCAACAGCGACAGCGCGTGCGCGTCGAGCCAGCGGCGGGCCTCGGCCGGCGGCGGCGCGAGCGGGCAGCGCCCCGACAGCGGCTCCAGGGCGAGGACGGCGGCCTCGAGCGCCTCGTCGGGCGCGCCGTCGTCGAGGCGCACCCGCAAGTCGATCTCGATCACAGGTCGGTGCGCTGCGGGGATCAGGCCCCACACCTGCGCCTCGGTGCCCCGAGCCGCCGCCACGAGGCCGAGCGCGGCGCAAACGGCGAGCCACGCGAGGGCCGTGAGGGTCGAGCGGTCGGACACCTGTCCAGAAGTATATCACCATCGAATGGTGAGGTTGAAGCGGCTGCGAGTCGTGCCATGAAGTGGCATCATCACGGGATACGCTTGGAATGGGTTTCGATGGATCACCGCAGGGACCGCTCTTCGGAACCAAGATGTCCTCGCTGCTTCAGCCCTCGATCTTCGAGCCGCACGCCGCACCGATCAACCGCTACGCCGAGCTCGTCGAGCGCGAGGGGATCGCGTGGGTGCTGCGCTTCTTCCCCTCGGTCGCGCTGAGCCCCGGGCGGCTGCGCAAGCTGCAGGCGGCGAAGTTCGCCCGGCTGGCGGCGCGCGGCCTGCCGCGGGCCCCGCTCGCCGAGCTGCGCCTGGTGTGCGACTGGATCACGTGGTTGTTCTTCTACGACGACGCCTTCTGTGACGACGTCGTGGCCGCCCCCGAGCCGCTGCGGCGTCTGCACGACGCGCAGGCGCGGATGCTCGCGGTGCTGCGCGGCAGCCAGCCGCTCGAGGTCGACGAGCCGCTCGTGCACATGCTCGCGGAGCTGGGCGCACGCACCGCCGCGTGGGCCGCGCAGGGCTTCATGGCGCGGCTCGTCGTCGAGGTCGAGCGCTACTTCCAGAGCAACGTGTGGGAGCTGCGGAACTTGCTGCACCAGATCCGGCCCGCGCTGCCGATCTACCTGAAGATGCGCCCGTTCACCGGCGCGGCCGGGGTGGTGTTCGCGCTCATCGAGCTCATCCGTCACGAGTCGCTCGAGGAGGTCCGGCAACACGTGGTGATACAACAGCTCGAGCTGCTGGCGAACAACGCGATCTGCTGGGCCAACGACATCGGCTCGCTCGAGAAGGAGATGGTCGAGCAGAACCCGCACAACCTCGTGCTGGTGCTGCAGGCCGACCAGGGGCTCGCGCTCGACGAGGCGCTGGCGCGGGCGGTGGCGATGCAGGGCGCCGAGGAGGACGCGTTCGACGCGCTGGCCGGCAGCTTGCGCGACTACGAGGGCCTGGCCGGGTCCGCCGTCCTGGGCTACGTCGCCGACCTGGGGTCTTTCGTCCGCGGCAACTTCGTGTGGATGCAGGAGACGATGCGCTACCGCGCCCGCCTGAGCATGCGGAGCTACGGCAGCGCCGCGGCGTGAGAGCCAGCGATTGCAGGCAGCGCGCAGCGCAGCGGCTCGAGGCCGGCGCTCGCGGCTGCTGCGTCGCTGGAGGCAACGCGAGCGGCACGCGAGTGTGCGGCCGCTCGAGCGTCGCGCGGTCGTTCGCCGTCGCGGAGCGGGTCGCCGATGTCGCTGCTGCGCGCGGCGGAGGAGGCAGCAAGCGGGTCGCGTGCGGACGGCCGCTCGGCGGCCCGGCGAAGCCGCGGTCGCTCATGGCGCGGCGACGGGCGGCGCCGCTTACGGGGTGCGGCGTGGGCGTGCCGACCGGTCGTGGGCTCACGGTACGGCGCTCGCAGCGGCCGGTTCGCTAGACCGGCGGGGTCGTGCTAAAGGTCGAGTTCAGGCTGTGCCGAGCTCTCTGTGGAATCGACTGCGCGCCGCGATGCTCTGGGGGGTCCCGTATACGGGGTCGCCGGCCCTCGCAGCCCGCGTGATGTTGACCAACCAGGTCTTCGTCGTCTGCCTCGCGGTGATCCTCGCCTACATCGGCCTGTTCGTGGCGCTCGGGCTGTACACCGAGGCGCTGACGGTGATCCCGTTCTGGTTGGCCTACCTCGCGTGCATGTTCGCCAACAAGTTCGGGTGGTTCAACGTCTCGCGGATCGGCCTGTGCGTGTGCTGCTGCACCGCGATCGTGTTCTTCGCCTCGATGCTCGGCGAGCCCTCGGGCCTGCAGTTCATCATGTTCCCGATCATCGGCTTCCCGCTGGTGTGCTTCGAGGCGCGCGAGCGCAGCCAGATCATCTTCTGCATGGTCGTGGTGGTCGTCAGCTTCTTCGTCGGCGAGCTGTCCGACTACTCGCTCGCGCCGCGCTCGGCGGTCACGGCGGCGGCCCAGCACTGGATCTACCTGCTGATGATCCTGACCACCTTCACGCTGACGCTCGGGCCGACGCTGCTGTTCTTCCTCGCCAGCCACCGCGCCGAGGGGCGGCTCATCCACTCCAACACCGAGCTGCAGCGGGTCAACGACCAGCTGAACCGCGCGCGCGACGAGGCGATCCGCGCCAACCAGGCCAAGAGCTTCTTCCTCGCCAACATGAGCCACGAGCTGCGCACGCCGCTCAACGCGATCATCGGCTACGCCGAGCTGCTGCGCGACGAGCTCGAGGACGAGGGCGTGCGCGCGGCCAGCGTCGACCTCGAGAAGATCCGCGGCGCCGGCAAGTACCTCCTCAACATCATCAACGACGTGCTCGACCTGTCGAAGATCGAGGCCGGGCGCATCGACATGTTCTGGGAGACCTTCGCGCTCGACGACCTCGTCGACGACGTCGCCGGCATGATCCGCCCGCAGGCCGAGGCGCGGCGCAACCGGCTCGAGCTGGTGCGCCCGCCCGCGGGCCTCGGCGCGGTCACCGTCGACAAGACGCGCCTGCGCCAGGCGCTGGTCAACCTGCTGCACAACGCCTGCAAGTTCACCGAGGCCGGCGTGGTCAAGCTCGCGGTCGCGCGCGAGCCGGGCCGCCAGGGCGACGCGATCGACGAGTGGGTGGTCTTCAAGATCAGCGACTCCGGCATCGGCATGTCGCCGGAGATCGTGCGCGAGCTGTTCCAGCCGTTCTCGCGCGGCGACCTCGAGTCGTCGCGCAAGTACGAGGGCACCGGGCTCGGCCTCGCCATCAGCCGCCGCCTGGTGCGCATGATGGGCGGCGACATCACGGTGGAGAGCACCCCCGGGATGGGCTCGACCTTCACCGTGCGGATCCCCGCTCACGCGACGCTGGCAAATTCGAGCGGCAGCGGCTCGCAGACGGCGACCGGCTCCCAGGTCGCCAACGTCAGCAGCTCCTACCAGGCCAGCTCCAGCAGCTCCTTCTCGTGGATCGGCGGCTCGTGAGGCGGTCCCCGGCCCGAAGTTGCGCCCGGCCCGCGATCCCGAAGGCGACTTCGGGGCTCGACGGCCCGCGGCGTCCCCGTGCTAAGGTCGCCCCCGGGGGACGGTGATCGGTGAAGACGGCGCCGAGCAAGCGGGGGCCGACGTCCAACAAGTACGCGCTCGAGCTGGACGGCAAGCCCTGCGGGTGGCTCACCGACGTCTCCGGCGCGCTGGCCGTCGGTGAGCTCGGCGGCGACCGCAAGCCCGACCGCTACGAGGAGCTGACGCTGCGCTGCTGGCCGGGCATGCCGCACGACTTCTACGCGTGGGTCGCGGCGTCGATGTCGGGCGAGCCCTCGCCGGTGCGCGGCGAGGTGATCCTGGCCGACGACGGCAACGCCGAGATGAGCCGCCTCAGCTTCGCCGGCGGCGTGATCACCGAGCTGGCCCTGGCCTCCTACGAATATGGCTTTCGGGACAGCTTGAAGCTGGGCCTCAAGTTCAGCCCGCACACCTCGCGCCGCAGCTACTCGGGCGGGCACCTCGGCGGCGAGGTGATCGAGGCCCGCCGGCCGCTGCCGGCCACCGACCCCGAGCTGCACATCGACGGCCTCGAGGAGGCGTGCAGCCAGGTGCGGCGGATCGAGGGCCTGCTGATCCGCCAGCGCATCGAGCGGCCGTCGGGCGAGGCGGGCCTGCGCGTGGTCCATCGGGTCGGGCCGACCGCGGTCGGGCGCCTGGCGCTGGTGCTGGCCGAGAACAAGGCGCTCGGGTTCACGCGCTGGCTCGAGGCGGTCGAGGCGGGGCGCAGCAACGGGCGCGCCGCGACCTTGACGCTCGGCGCGCCCGCGGTCGGCTTCACCGTGGTCTTGCAGCAGGTGCGCCCGGCGCGGATCGTCGAGGAGCCCGGCGACGTCGGCGACAGCCGGCGGCGCGAGCTGCGGGTCGAGCTCGACGCGCGGGGCGTCGAGTTCGCGTTCGCGCCGGTCCGCGAAGCCGTGGTATAGGCCACGGCATCGTGCAGCTGAACCCGGCCCAGCAGGCGGCGGTCGATCACCGCGGGTCGCCGCTCCTCGTGCTCGCCGGCGCGGGCACCGGCAAGACGCGGGTGATCACTCACCGCGTGGCCGCGCTCATGGACGAGGGCGTGCCGCCGTGGCGGATCCTCGCCGTCACCTTCACCAACAAGGCCGCCGCCGAGATGCGCGCGCGCATCGAGAAGATGTGCGAGGGCAAGGTCGACGTGTCGCAGCTGTGGGTCGGCACGTTCCACTCGATCTCGGCGCGGATCCTCCGCCGTCACGGCGAGTCGGTCGGGCTGTCGCGCAACTTCGCCATCTACGACACCGACGACCAGACCCGCCTGATGAAGCGCGTGTTCAAGGAGATGAACCGCGACGACGAGCAGATCAAGCCGCGGGCGATCCTCGGGCACCTCGACCAGCTCAAGAACCGCGGGCTCACCATCGACCAGGTCGACCAGCTCGGGCTCGAGGGCTTCATGACGCGGCTGGTGGCGCTGCTCGGGCGCCGCTACCAGGAGCTGCTGCGCGCCGCCGACGCGTCCGACTTCGGCGACCTGCTGGTGCTCGCGGTCAAGCTGCTCGAAAAGGCGGGTACGGAGCAGCCGCGGCCCGGCGCGCAGCTGGTCGACGTCGACCCGGTGGTCGGGCTCAAGCGCCGCTTCCTCCACGTGGTGGTCGACGAGTACCAGGACACCAACCCGGTGCAGGCGCGGCTGGTCGAGCTGCTGTCGCAGCGGGCCCAGCTGTGCGTGGTCGGCGACGACGACCAGGCGATCTACGGCTGGCGCGGCGCCGACGTGTCGCAGATCCTCGGCTTCCCCGACCGCCAGCCCGGCTGCGAGCTGATCCGCCTCGAGCAGAACTACCGCAGCACCGGGCACATCCTCCGCTGCGCCGACGCGATCATCCGCCGCAACGAGGGCCGGCTCGGCAAGACGCTGTGGAGCGAGCTCGGCGACGGCGCGCTGGTGGTCCTGCGCGCCTGCGAGGACGAGCGCGAGGAGGCCCGCTTCGTCGTCAACGAGATCCTCGACGCGCTCAACGAGGACATCCCGCCGGAGGAGATCGCGGTCTTCTACCGCACGCACGCGCAGTCGCGGGTGATCGAGCAGCAGCTGACCGACCACGGCATGCGCTACGCGATCTTCGGCGGGCTCGGGTTCTTCGAGCGCAAGGAGATCAAGGACGCGCTGGCCTACCTGCGCCTGCTGCAGAACCCGGCCAGCGACCTCGACTTCACCCGCATCGTCAACGAGCCGGCCCGCGGGATCGGCGACACCACCGTCGGGCGCCTGACGGCGCTCGCGGCCAACCGCAACGTCCCGCTGCTGGAAGTGGCGCGCAACCCCGAGGAGGCCGGGGTCGGCGGCGCGGCGGCCAAGCGCCTGGCGCTGTTCGTCGCCATGATCGACGAGCTGACGGCGCGGCTGCACGCCGGCACGCCGCTCGGCCAGCTCGCGGCCGAGGTGCTCGAAAGGACAGGTTACCGCGACGCTCTGGTCCAGGAGGGCAGCGAGGAGTCGGAGGCGCGGGTCGAGAACCTCGACGAGTTCGTCGGCGCGCTCACCGAGTTCGCGCAGGACAACCCCGACCAGACGCTGGCCGACTACCTCGAGCAGGTCAGCCTCGTCAGCGACGCCGACGGGGGCGGCCGCGGCGAGGTGCGAGCGGTCCGGCTGATGACGATCCACAGCGCCAAGGGGCTCGAGTTCGAGAAGGTCATCCTCACCGGCATGGAAGAGAAGGTGTTCCCGCACTCGCGCTCCATCGCCGGCGAGGAGGCGGCGCGCGAGGAGGGGCGCCGGCTGCGGCCGGAGGAGCGGGCCCAGCTCGAGGAGGAGCGGCGCCTCGCCTACGTCGCCGTGACGCGGGCCAAGCGGCAGCTGGTGGTGACGTACGCGCGGCGGCGCCGGCTCTACAACCAGGAGTTCATCGGCGCGCCGTCGCGATTCGTGCGCGACCTGCCGCCGGACGCGGTGCGCGGGCGGGTGCCGGGGGTCATCCGCCGCGATGCGCCGGGGGTGCCCGCCCAGCTGCAGGCGATGCTGTCGAGCCCGCCCCCGCGGGCGGCCGCGCCCGCGCCCGCGCGTGAGAGGTCGTGGAACAGCGACATCGTCTACGACGAGGGCGTGGCGGCGCGGCCTGCGGCCCGCACCCGCGCGCCGATCGCCAGCGACGACGCGCCGTCGCTGTACAAGGGCATGCAGGTGCGGCACCGCCAGTACGGCGAGGGCACGCTGGTCGGCTGGGACGGCAGCGGCAACAACCTCAAGCTCGCCATCAACTTCCCCGTCGTCGGCGTGAAGACCATCCTGGCCCGCTTCTGCGAGCCGCTGTGATCCTCGCCCCGTGATCCTCGCCGCGGCCGGAGAGTGCTAAGCTCCGGCGATGATCCGCGCCATCGTCGTCGTCGTCGTCGCGCTCGTCGCCGCGTCCTCCTGCAAGAGCTCCGAGGCGGCCGTCCCGGCCGACCAGGTCGGCGGCAGCGCGGCCGATCGGGTCCCGCTGGTGCCGAAGGACCATGCCCTTTACGCCAGGTTCGAAGGGACAGCCTTCGACAACGCCTGCAGCGACGACGCCGCCTGCAGCAAGGGCGGCTGCTCGAACGAGGTGTGCGCCGGCGGGGAGCCGCCGCCCGGCGACTGCGACGCGCTGGAGGTCCAGATCCCGGCGGCGGCCAGCTGCGGCTGCGTGGCCGGCGAGTGCGTGTGGTGGTCCGACGGCAGCCTCAGCCTGGCCGCCGCGAGCCCCGACCCCACGCCCGCGAGCGAGGCGCCGGGGGTCGCCTGCGGCGACGTCGCCTGCGCCGCCGGCGAGCAGTGCATCGAGTACTACGGGATCGCCGGGCCGCGCGGGCCCAAGTTCCAGACCTGTGGGATCCCCTGTCCCAACGGCAAGTGCGCCGACGGCAAGAAGTGTGTCACGATCGCCGACGGCCCCGGGCCGGTGTGCCAGTGATTGCACGCCTGTTCTTGAGGACAGGTCCTGAAGGCCAGGCCTCGGCGACCTCGGCAATACGCGAGCGACCGCGAGGCGCGAGGAACAGAGTTCGTCGCGGTTGGGGTCCGGGCGGGACACCTGCGGGGCCCGGCGAAGCCGGGCATTCGTGCTTGTGAGGCCCCGGGCGGGCGGTTAGCGTCGCGAGCATGAAGCTCGGATCGCTCACTCCACTCCTCATCACGATGATGATGCCCGCCGTCGCCTGCAAGGAAGGCGACGACAAGACCACCTCGACGTCCGACGGCTCGGGCGGCGCGTGGGCGGTCGGCGAGGACGCGACGATGGTCCGCCTGAACCCTGAGGGCGACGTGTGGCTGTACCCGCTCGAGATCGAGGGCGACCTGCGGGCCATCGCCTGCAAGGGGAAGGCGATGGCGGTGGCGGTCGGCGACGACGGCGTGGTGCTGCGCACCGAGGACGCCGGCGGGCGCTGGCGGCAGCTCGACGTCGGCACGCGGGCTTCGCTGCGCGCGGTGGCCCTGTCCGGAGGGACAGCCGGGTTCGTGGTCGGCGACGGCATCGTCCTGCGCTCCGACGACGAGGCCCGCAGCTTCACGCCGGTGCCCGACGTCGAGGGCGAATTCACGGCGGTGACGACGACGGCGAAGGGCGCGCTGGCGTGGATGACGACGGCGAGCGGGCAGATCTGGCAGCTCGACGGCGAGGCGATGACGCCGGTGTTCACCGGCTCGGAGGGGCCGCTGACCGGCATCGGGGTCACGCCGGAGGGCGCGCACCTGGTGGCCGTCGGGGCCGGGGGTCTCGTGCTCCGCTCCGACGACGCCGGCGAGACGTGGAGCAGCGTGCCGACGCCGACCAGCCGCGACCTGCACGCGGTGCGGATCTCCCTCAAGGCCGACCTCGTGGTCGCCGTCGGCGCGGCGGGCACGGTGCTCCGCCTCGACGACGAGCTCGGCACCAGCGTCGAGGAGCTGCTCGAGCCGGGCCTGGCGCTGCGAGGGCTGCACCTGGCGTTCGACGGTCACGGCCACGTGGTCGGCGACCACGGCGTGGCCCTCCAGTCGCACGACGCCGGCCTCCACTGGGAGGCGCTCGAGCTCGGCCTCGAGGATGCCCTGTACGGGCTCGACGACCTGCACGGCGAGCCGCACCTGTGAGCGAAGCGCTCGAGGCGCGGCTTCGATCGCCGCGCGCGTGTCGCGTGCACCGGCAGGCGTGCGGCAGTCCGCGGGCGCGAGGGCGACGGCATTCCGCTGGCCCGAGGGACATGTTCATCGCGACATGTGAGTCGCGCTCGCCGGCTCGCCCTCGACTGGCGCGAGGGACATGACCCTCGCGCCAGGGAGCGAGCGCGGCGCCGCATGCTTCAGCGCTTGTCGGGTTCGACCCTGGTGAAGTCGGGCTCGTCGCCGGACTCGGCGCGCGTCTGCTCGCGGGTCTCCTCGCCGCCGCCGCTGCCGGTGACGCCGCGGGCGGAGCCCTGGGTGAGCTGGGCCCGGTACTCGTGGAAGGAGGTGCGGGCGCGCTCGATGGCGTCGCGGATCGAGTCGAGGGTCGCGTCGGTGGCGGTGCGGATCTGCTGCTCGAGCTTCTCGAGCCGGGGCTCCAGCTGCTGCTCCCAGCGGTCGCGGGCCTCCTTGCCGGCGAGGTTGAGCCGGACGCGGATCTCGTCGCGCAGCGTCCGTAGCTCCTGCATGCTGTTTTCCAGAGTATTTCTCAGGGAGGTCATCGCGGTCTCCTTGCGCCGGTGGTTCGGCGCGGCCGCGGTGGTTATGCTGCGCCTCGCATGCGGCGCAACCGGACTGAACCACATCCACGGAGGGCGACGTGCGCGCGCCCGGGCTGAGCCGCCGGAGCTGGCTCGCGGGCGCGTCGGCGCTGATCGCGTGCCGGGCGGGCGGGGACAAGCGGGCGAGCACCTGTCCTCAGGGGCAGGAGAGCTCGCTGCTGGTGATCCGCGGCGGGACGATCGTCACCGGCGACCCGGCCGAGCCGATCACGCGCGCGCTGGCGCTGGCGGGCGGGCGAGTGGTCGCCCGCGGGGCCGCGGCGGAGTCGCTGGTCCGTGACTGTCCGCGGGGACAGGTGATCGAGCTGGCGGGCGGCAGCGCGGCGCCGGGGCTGACCGACGCGCACGCGCACCTGGCCGGGCTCGGGGCGGCGCTGGTCGAGGTCGATCTCCGCGGGGCGCGTTCGGTGGCCGAGGTCGTCGAGCGGGTGCAGCGAGGCGCGCCGCCGGAGGGGTGGATCGTCGGTCGCGGCTGGGACCAGAACCTGTGGCCCGGGGCGGCGATGCCGAGCCACGACGCGCTGACGGCGGCGTTCCCGGAGCGCCCGGTGTGGCTGCGCCGGGTCGACGGCCACGCCGGCTGGGCCAACGCGGCGGCGCTGCGGGCGGCCAACATCACGGCCGCGACGGCGGTGCCGACCGGCGGGGAGATCGTGACGCGCGACGGGCCGTCGGGGCGCGAGCCGACCGGGGTGCTGATCGACGCGGCGATGGAGCTGGTCCCGGTGCCTCCGCCGCCGAAGTCCGAGCTGCGGCGGCGGATCTTGCTCGCGCAGGACCACGCGCTCGCGCGCGGGCTGGTCGGCGTCCACGAGATGGGCGTCGGCCCGCTCGTCGACGCGACGCTGCGCGAGCTGGCGGCCGAGGGTCTGCTCAAGCTGCGGATGGTCGGCTACTGCGACGAGTCGTGGTTGAAGCGCAGGGGAGATGGTCTTCCGGACATGGCTGAAAGGCCATCTCCGGACGACCGCTACGCGCTGCAGGGGGTCAAGATCTACGTCGACGGGGCGCTCGGCAGCCGCGGCGCGGCGCTGCTGCAAGCGTACAGCGACCGGCCCGGGCACACGGGGATGTTCCAGCACGCGCCGGGGGAGCTCGCCGCGATCGTGACGCAGGCGCTGGCGCACGGCTACCAGGTGGCGGCCCACGCGATCGGCGACGCGGCGATCCGCGCGGTGCTGGACGCGCTGGCCGCGGCGCGACCGCCCGGCGACGCGCGCCCGCGGGTCGAGCACGCGCAGATCGTCGACCTGGCCGACATCCCGCGCTTCGCCCGGCTCGGCGCGATCGCCAGCATGCAGCCGACGCACGCGACCAGCGACATGCCGTGGGCCGAGCAGCGGATCGGCCCGGCCCGCCTGGCGGGGGCGTACGCGTGGCGCCGCTTCCTCGACGCCGGCGTCCACCTGGCGTTCGGCTCCGACTTCCCGGTCGAGGAGGTCGAGCCGACGTTCGGGCTGTATTCGGCGATCACCCGCCAGGACGCGCGCGGCAACCCGCCCGGCGGCTGGCTGCCCGACCAGCGGCTGACGCTCGAGGAGGCGATCGCGGCGTTCACCCGCGGAGCCGCGTACGCGGCCCGCCGCGAGGCGTGGGCCGGGACGCTGGCCGGGGGGATGCTGGCCGACGTCACCTGCTTCGCCGGCGATCTCACGACGATGCCGCCGCTCGAGCTGCGCACGGCGAAGGTGCTGGCGACGGTGATCGGCGGGCAGGTGGTGGCCGGGACGAGGTAGCGGCGAGCCGCCGATCGGCGGGCAGGACAGAGGCGGCGGACGCGGACAGAGGCGAGACCATGCTGCACGACGGGCGGCGAAGCGGTTCGCCGCTCGGCGCCTGACGAATGAGATGTCCGGAGGGGCAGGCGGCGCGCGTGAGTGGCCAGCGGCGGGACTGCTGGCGCCAGCTCGCGCCGCTCGGTGCCCGGCGAATGCGATGTCGAAGGGCAGGATCGCTGCTCGCCTCGGCGCCGAGGGAGCGGAGCGGCGCCGAGGCGCGGAGTCATCATGACTGAGAGGACATGTTCGGCGAGGCATGCCTTGTAGAACATGTCCTCGGGGGCATGCCCATTAAGACAGGGTTCAGTCGCCGAGCATGCGCTGCCAGGCGCGGTCGCCGGCGAGGGGGGCGAAGCGGGGGTCGAAGCGCAGGCGGTCGGCCAGGAGCTCGCGGGCGGGGGCGCGGAGGAGGGCGCGGCCGGCGAATTCGAGGGCGGCCTCGCGGCGGCCGGCGGCGGCCTCGAGGGCGGCGCGCTCGTAGTCGATGTCGAGGTCGGCGCGGCGGGCGGCGGGCAGCAGCTCGGCCAGCGCCGCGGCGGCGGCGAGGTCGACGCGGGCCCGGTCCTCCTGGCGCAGCGCGCTCCAGGCCCGGCCGCGCTCGAACAGCAGCCTGACCTTGAGGACATGTCCCTCGACGTCGTCGGCGGCCGGGCGGAACTCGCCGAGGTCCGACAGCGCGGTGGTCAGCGTGCGCTCGATCAGCGGGTCGCTGTGGTGGCGGACCACGTCGGCCATCGCGTCCCAGAACAGGCGGAAGTAGCCGGGGCCGAAGGCGGCGCGCACCAGCGGGGCGGTCGTCTGCCGGCGCGCGCGCAAGAGGCCGAGCAGGGCCTCGCGTGCCGGTGGGGCGGTCGGCGAGCCGCCGGCGCGCAGGGCCGCGGTCGCCTCGTTCCACCGGCCGAGCTCCGACAGCGCCAGCGCGCGCCAGACCTGCGGGCCGTCCTCGCCGGCGCGCTCGAGCTCGGCCAGCGCGGCCTCGGCCTCGCCCTGGACCAGCAGGCGGGCGGCGTGGGCGAGCGGGGCCTCGTCGGCCGCGGCGGCGCCGGAGCGGGCCCCGCGGAGGGTGATGGCGCGCAGGCGGGCCGAGGTCCACAGGCCGGTCGGCTTGTCGACGCCCGCGGGCATGACGACGAGCTCGTAGCGGCCCGGCGGCGGCATGACGGCGGGCGTGAGCCGCACGCGGCGCTCGTGACGAACGCCGTCGACGACGGCGCTGCAGCTGGCCTGGCCGAGCTCGGGCAAGATCTCGAAGCCGAGGTGCAGGTGGCTCGGGCGGGCCGGGTCGTCGCCTGGCTCCTGGGACAGGATGGTCGGATCGGGGCCGGCGATCTGGCAGGCGTAGCGGCGGGTGAACACGCCGCCGCCGCCGAGGACCTCGACGCGCACGGCCGACAGCAGGGTCGGGCTGCCGAGCGGGCGCACGCCGACGACGAGGCCCGAGCCCCACTCGCCGCGCTCGAGCGCGAGGTCGACGTGGAGGCCGAGCGGGCCCTCCGACCACTCGAACGGCAGGCGGGCGATCGGGCCGCGGCCGGCGAAGGCGTCGACCTGGAGGTGCTCGCCGACGAGGTCCTGGCGCGCGGCGGTCGGGTCGTCGACGGTCCACGGCGAAGGCAGCGGCTGGTCGAAGCGGAGCGCGACGGTCGCGACGTCCTCGACGATCGCGGCCAGCTGGGCCACGCGGTCGCGCGCGTGGGCGGCCTCGGCGCGCGGCAGGTCGCCGCGCCGGGTCAGCTGCCGGGAGACCCGCAGCGCGTCGGCGAACCGGCCGGCCTGCTCGTAGGTGCGGGCGGCGCCGAGCAGGGCGTCGCTGCGATCGCCGAGCAGCTCGAAGCGCTCGGCGGCGGCGAGGTCGTCGCCGGCGGCCTCGTGCAGCTCGGCGGCCCGCATGCGGGCGACCAGGCGCGGCTCGTCGGGCAGCAGGCCGGCGAGGTCGTCGAGCGCGCGAGCTGCCTCGGAGGACAGGTCGAGCGCGGCCAGCTGCTCGGCCCGCCGCCACGCGCGGGCCAGCAGCGGATCGGCGAGCGGGGGCGGCGGCGCGGGCTCGGGCGCGTGCGGCACCTGCAGCACCGGCGTCGGCTCGGCGACGACGCCGAGCAGCCAGGTCTCCTGGGTGTTGAGCGGGCCGGTGGTGCGGGCGATGAGCTCGGCCGTGGGGTCGCCGTCGAGCTCGACCAGCGCGATCGGGTGGAAGCCGGCGAGCATCGCCGTGCCGAAGCTGCCGTCGCCGTGCTGGCGGTGGATCACGCTGAAGCCCGGCAGCGGCTCGTGGTCGTGGGCGCCGAGCATGATGTCGTCGAGGCCGTCGCCGTCGATGTCGCCGACGTGCAGCCGGAACAGGTCGACCGGCTCGTCGCTGCCGGCGCGGCGCGGCGCGGGCAAGAAGCGCACGGTCTCGAGCTCGCTGCCCCTGAGGCGCAGCAGGTAGATGCCGGCCGGCGGACCGGCGGGGTGGTCGGCGGGGAAGGCGATCTTGCTCGGGTAGCCGTCGGTCTTGAGGGCGACGAGGAGGCGCTCGCCGTCGGCGGCGCGGAGGGTGGTGAGGCCGACGACGGCGCCGAGCTTGCGGCGGGCGACCAGCTCGAGCGGGCCGTCCTCGCCGGGGCGGAGCACGCGGAGGTCGAAGGCGCGCCACGGGCCGGCGGCGATCACCAGCTCGTCGGCGCCGTCGCCGTCGAGGTCGGCGGCGACGATCGAGGTGATGTCGGAGTTGGTGGCGTCGGTCTCGGGGTGAGGATGGTCGATGCGCCATGTCCCATCGGACAGTGGCTCGAAGGACAGGAGCACGCGGCCGTAGGGGCCGGTGCCGACGTAGACCTCGCGCGCGCCGTCGCGGTCGAGGTCGGCGACCGCGGCGGCGAGCGGCTCGTCGGCGGCGGTGCTGACCAGCTCGACCAGGCGGTCGGGCCGGGCGGCTGACAGCGAGGCGCGGCGGTGGGCGGCGCTCCAGGTCAGCAGCAGCGGCGGTTCACCTGGCCCGAGAGACAGGGGGCGCACGCGCGGGGCGAACCGGCTCGGCAGGGTGTAGGAGCGGACCACGGGCAGCTTGGGCGTCGGCAGGACGACGTCGAGGCGGCCGGGCGCGGGGCTGTCGCGGTGGAGGTAGAGCTCGCGCGGGAGGGCGCCGGGCGGCGACAGCGGGCCGGCGCCGAGGATGTCGCGGCTCAGCGGGGTGGCCTCGGTCCAGGCGGCGGCCAGCGGCGCGAGGTCGACGAGGGCGGGGTCGTCGGGGTGGCGGTCGCGGGCGGCCAGCAGCGCGGCGAAGTCGCGGCGGGCGAACGCCGCCTCGGCGCAGCGGCCCGACCACGGCCCGCCGGGCGCCTCGCTGCCGAGCAGCGCGCACAGGCGGCCGAGTTGGTCCCAGGCCCACTGCTCGTGGAACAGGCGCACGAAGTCGCCGAGGATCGAGCGCTCGGCGGCGGGGTCGAGGGCGGCCGCGTAGGCGCGGGCGTGGGCGGCGCGGGCGGCCGGGATGTCGCCGAGGGCCCGCATGCGCTCGCCCCAGCCGCGCAGGGCGTCGACGAGGGCGCGGGTGGTGCGGTGCTCGGGGACGGCGACGAAGGCGTCGAGCACGGCGGCGGCGTCGGCCTGCCGGCCGGCGCGCAGGAACTCGTCGATGCTGTCCTCGGCGGCGCGCAGGCGCCCGGCCGCCAGCGCCTCGGCGCGCGCGCGGGCCTCGCGGTCGCGCCACGAGCTGGCCCAAAAGACAGCCACGACCAGGGCCACCAGCGCGGCCGCGCCGGCGCAGGCGAGGGCGACGGTGCGGCGGGGGCGGCCGTGGTCGCGCGCCAGCTCGGCGGCGAGGACGTCGAGGTCGGGCCAGCGCGCGCCCGGCTCGTGGGCCAGGCCGCGGAACACCAGGCGCAGCAGCCAGGCCGGGACCGGGCGCTCGGGTCGCGGCGCCAGCTGGCCGTGAACGACCGCCTGCGCGACCTCCTCGGCGGTCTCGCCGGCGAACGGGCGCTCGCCGTGCAGCGCCTCGTAGAGCGCGACGCACAGGCTGAACTGGTCCGACAGCGCGTCGGCCGGGCGGCCGCGGAACTGCTCCGGCGACATGTACGCCGGCGTCCCGAGCAGGATGCCCGAGGCCGTGCGGGTCGCCTGCGCCCGCGCCAGCGGGACCTCGTCGGTGGCGTCGTCGTCGTCGTCGTCGCCGAAGCGGACCAGGCCGAAGTCGACCACGCGGACCCGCCCGTCGGCGCCGACGAGGATGTTGTCGGGCTTGACGTCGCGGTGGACCAGGTCGGCCGCGTGCGCCGCCGCCAGCCCGCGCGCCGCTTGCACGAACACGGCCACGATCTCTTGCCAGGACCGGCGCAGCTCCGAGAGCCATGTCCGAAGGGTCATGCCGGTCACGAACTCCATGGCGACGAACACCTCGTCGCCGTGGAAGCCGACCTCGTGGATCTGGACCACGTTGGGGTGCGACAGCTTGGCCAGCGCCTGGGCCTCGCGCAGCAGGCGGTCCTGCCAGCGCGGGTTCGGCTCGCCGTCGCCGCGCTTCAGCAGCTTGACCGCGACCTTGCGGTCGAGCTGCGGATCGTAGGCGGCGTAGACCACCCCCATCGAGCCGGCGCCGAGGCGCCGCAGCAACGCGAAGCGGCCGATCCGTCGCGGTTCGACGACCGGCTCGTCGTCCGCGGCCGGGTCGCCGGGACGGTCGTTGGGTGTCCGAAGGGACATACGGGCCAACAGGGCGACAGCGTCCGCCCGGATGGGGGAGCTAGCACTAGGGCTTGATGTCGGTGGCGACGTCGAGGTACGCGATCGCGCGCACGAGCTCGAGCAGGCGGCTGCGCGTCTTCGGGGCGGCGTGATGGAAGCGCACGCCCATGCCCGGCTTGTCGGGCGCGACCTGGCCGGTGGTGTTCCACACGACCTCGCCGGTCAGCTCGAGCCGCTGCGGCGCCGGCCCGCCGGCCGTGTCGGCCCGCGGGGTGAACGCGAGCTGCAGCACGGTGCCGACCGGCAGCGGCTTGTCGGTCGAGATGAAGATGCCCATCGACGAGATGTCGGTGATGTGGGCGTAGAGGAAGGTGTCACCCGAGGTGCAGTCGACCTCGAAGTGGACCGGGAGCCGGGGCTCGGCGCGGCGATTGGCGGGTGAGTCGGTCACGAGGTGTCACGCCGCGAGCGCGGCGGCTCAATGCGTCAGCGTCGTCAGAGATTGCACTGGATCAGCATGGCGGTGATGTTGTCGGTGCCGCCGGCGCGGTTGGCCTGCTCGATCAGCTCGGCGACCGCGTTCTCGAGGGTGCTGGCCTCGCGCACGATCTTGTAGATCGTCTTGTCGTCGACCATGCCCGACAAACCATCGGAGCAGAGGACGAACTGGTCGCCGTCGTTCACCTGGTGCTTGGTGATGTCGACCTGGACCGTGTCGCGCATGCCGAGCGCGCGGGTGATCACGTTCTTGTGCGGGAAGTTGCGCGCCTCTTCCTCGCTCATGTCGGGCCGCGCGTCCTTGTAGTCCTCGAGCAGCGAGTGGTCGCGCGTGAGCTGCTTGATCTCGGCGTTGATCCGGTAGCAGCGCGAGTCGCCGACGTGGGAGATGTAGACGTGGTCGCCGACGAACATGCAGCCGACGATCGTGGTGCCCATGCCGCGCAGGTTGGGGTTCTTCTGCGCGGCGTCGTAGATGCGCGCGTTGGCCAGCCTTATCGCGGCGACCATGCGGTTCTCCGGGTAGGACAGGTTCGGGTCGTAGCGGTACGGCCACGTCGCGTCCATGTCCTTGGAGTGCATGTAGAACTCGCTGATGACGTCGCCCGAGAGCTTGCTGGCGACCTCTCCGCACGCGTGCCCACCCATGCCGTCGGCGACCAAGAACACCTTCTCGTCTTCGATCAGCGAGAAGTAATCCTCGTTGTGGGCGCGCTTCATGCCCACATCGGTCTTGGCAGCGTAACGAAGTCGCACGGTGGGCTTTATCCTAGCGGACCGAGGCGAGCGCGGAAAGACCGACGGACCGGGCGCGCGGAGGGCGCTCCGGGCCCGCGTACGCGAGCCCTCACCGCCGGCCGTCGCAACCCGAGGGGTGCTAGGGTGCCCGGGCGATGCCCACGGCCCAGATCCTCACCATCGGCGACGAATTGCTGTCTGGAGACACGGTCAACACCAACCTGGCCTTTCTCGGCGAACGCCTCCGACAGCTCGGGTTCGAGGTCGTCCGGGCGCTTTCGGTCCGCGACCGCATCCCCGAGATCGTGGCCGCCATCGGCGAGGTCTCGGTCGATCTCTGCCTCGTCTCCGGCGGCCTCGGCCCGACTTCGGACGATCTCACGGCCGAGGCCGTCGCGCTCGCCGCCGGCGTCCCGCTGGTCCGCGACGCCGCCTCCGAGGCCGCCATCGCGGCCATGTTCGCCGCCATGGGCCGGCCGATGCCCGACATCAACCGCAAACAGGCCGATCTGCCGGCCGGCTGCGACGTGCTGCACAACCCGATCGGCACCGCCCCGGGCTTCGCCGTCGCCCTGCCCCGCGGCTCCTACGTCGCCTGCATGCCCGGGGTCCCGCGCGAGATGAAGCGGATGATGACCGAGCAGGTCGAGCCGCGGCTGCGCCGGCGCTTCGCGCTGCCGGACATCCCGCGCCGGATCTACCGCCTGATCGGCCGCGGCGAATCGGCCGTGGCCGTCGAGATCGAGCCGATCCTGGCGGCGGCGCGGGCCCGCTCGCCCGGGCTCGCCGCCGTCTACCTCCACTACCGCGCCGCCACGCCGCAGGTGCTGCTGATCCTCGAGGGCCTGGCCGGCGAGGGCGGGGCGCGGGCCACCGAGGAGGAGCTGCGCAGCTTCGACGCGCCGTTTCAGGCCGCCCTCCGCAGCTCGCTCTACGGCATCGGCGAGGCCGAGCTCGAGGTGCGGGTGCTGGACGCCTGTCGCCTGGCGGGCCTCACCCTGGCCACGGCCGAGTCCTGTACCGGAGGACAGGTCGCGGCCCGCCTCACGGCGATCGCCGGGGCCTCCGACGTGTTCCAGGGCGGCGTCGTCGCCTACGCCAACGCGGTGAAGACGGCGGTGTTGGGGGTCGCGGAAGACACTCTCCAGACGCACGGCGCGGTGTCCGAACCCGTGGCCCGGGCGATGGCCGAGGGGGCGCGGCGGGCGCTCGGCGCCGACGTGGCGGTCGCGATCACCGGGATCGCCGGCCCCGGCGGCGGCACGCCGGAGAAGCCGGTCGGCACCGTCGACTTCGCGGTCGCCGACGCCGAGGGTTGCATGCACAAGCGCGTGCAATTGTGGGGCGACCGGGCCCTCATCCAGCACGTGGCGGGGATCGTGGCCCTCAAGCTGGTGTGGGACCGCCTGGTGGCCCGCGGCCTGGCTCGCGTCGGCGAACTCGACGCCGGCGGAATCAGCGGCGAGCGCCGCTGATTTACCCGCGCGGCTGCAAGCGCAGGCGAGGCAGATCTCGCTGGAGCACATGGTGCTCGCGGGGCGTCAAGGGCAGCGGACCGGCGGGTCGCCGGGCGCGCGCAGCCGCGGGCGCGACGGGTCGTGGAATTCGATCGGCGCGAGCGCGACGGGTCCCATCTCCTCGAGCTCGGCGGCGAGGGCCTCGCGCAGCGGCGGGTCCTCTTCGAGCGTGACGGTCGCGAGGCCGCGCTCCTGCAAGCCGGCGAAGGCCCGGTCGCCGCCGGTGGCGAGGAAGTCGCTGGCGAGCACGACGATCTCGCGATCGGCCGCGAGCGGGACGCCGGCCTTGAAGAGCGTGACGCCGAGGTCGGCGCCGTCGCAGGCGGCGACCGCCTCGAGTCCGCCGAGCGAGAAGAAGGCGCCGCCGCCGAGGCTGCCGGCGATCATCGCCGCGAAGTCGCCGGCCTTGAGGCGCACGCGCGCGAACCGGTTGTCGAACGGGAACGACTCGTACAGCGCGCCGTAGCGCAGCGGCCCGGCCGGGAGGTCGGCTCGCAGGCCGCCGCCGTTGATGATCGCGGCGTCGACGTCGGGCCGGGCCCGCAGCATGAGGTCGACGAACAGGTTGCCGAGCGGGTTCTCGGCCCGGTGCCGGGCGACGAACGCGGCGGCGACCGTCGGCCCGAGCGGGCGCTCGCGCACCGCGTCGGCGGCGGCCAGCGCCGGGGCGACGACCGCGGCGAGCGTGGCGTCGGCCACGAGCGGCGCGCCGGCGTCGTCGCGGGCGTCGCACACGGCCGGCGGATCGTCGGGGTCGGCGCCGGCGCCGGCGCACAACTTACGTGGCGCATGGACCATGTTCGAAACGACATGTCCTGAAGTCTTGTCGATGACGAGGTCGACGCGGCCGAACGCGGCCCCGAGCGCGTACGACTGGACGATGGCGACGCCGCCGACGCGGTGGGCCATGGCCTGGTGGGTGTGGCCGGCGACGATGACGTCGACGGCGCCGGGCGGGAGGGCGCGGGCGACGGCCATGATCTCGTGGTCGGGCTCGCAGCTGGCGAGGTCGTCGGGGTCGGCGAAGGCGGTGCAGCGGCCGCCGGCGTGGGCGGCGACGACGACGACGGCGGCGCCGCGGGCCCGCAGGCTCGCGGCCTCGGCGGCGATCGTGTCGGCCAGCGGGGCGACCTCGAGGTCGGTGATGTTGCCGGCGATGGTGGTGTGCGGGGTGCCCTCGGTGGTGACGCCGACGATGCCGACCTTGACGCCCGCGCGCTCGATCAAGGTCGAGGGGACGCCGATGCCCGCGGGCTCGTCGCTGCCCTTGCGGCGCAGGTTGGCCGCGAGGAACGGGTACGGGGCCTGGCGGATGCGCGCCTGCAGGGCGCCGCGCGGGTCGGCCTCGCCCTCGCCGAAAGGGGTCGCGGCGGTCGCCCGCGGGCCGACCGGGCCGAAGTCGAACTCGTGGTTGCCGACGGCGACGGCGTCGTAGCCGAGCGCGGCGTAGGCGTCGACGACGCTGGCGCCCTCGACGAGGTTCGACTCGAGTGTCCCCTGGAACATGTCCCCGGCGTCGACCAGGACGACGCCGCCGCCTTCGGCCGCGCGCTCGCGCCTCAGCGCCGCGAGGTGGGTCGCCAGCAGCGGGAGCGCGCGCAGGTGGCCGTGGAGGTCGCTGGTGCCGATGATCGTGAGGGTGACGTGCTCGCCGGCCGGCGGCGGCTCCTCGGGCTGCGGGCGACAGGCGCCGACGAGGCCGAGGAGGATGCCGAGGGTCGCGCGGAAGTGGGCTCTCGCGCGGCCGGAGGACGCCGACGTCTCCGGGTCGCGCACGTCGCGGGCGCCAGTCGGGGGGCGGAGCGGGCGGGTCGTCACGGCGTTCACGATAGCCGGTGCGGCGCTGCGCTGCGCGGGCGATCCCTGGCGGCCGAGTTCGGTCCAAGCTGTGGCGATGGGGGAGTGGATGACGCCGGAGCGGGTGCGCGAGATCGTGGCCATGGAGGACCGACCGGTCCTGCGCAACCTCCTCATCACCGACGGGTACCACCGCTTGACCCTGGCGCTGGCGGAGCTGTTCGGGCGCGCCGACTTCGCGTGGCCGATCTTCGCGGTGTGGGCGTCGAAGCAGGCCGGGCGGTTCATCCGCGAGGAGGAGCTCGGGGCCTGCGTGTCGGCGCTGCTGGCGGCGCGCCTGCCCGGGGTGCTCGACGACCTGACGTTGCGGGCGCCGATCCTGCAGACGCAGCGGCGGATCGCCCGGCACGTGATGGGCGGCAACACGGTCGTGTTCGCGGAGCTCGGCGTGGCGTTCGCGGCGTTCTCGCTCGCGTTCGCCGATCCGCCGGGGCGCACGGAGGAGCGGCTGGCCGACGTGGTCGGGCTGTTCAAGGAGGGCCCGAGCCTGCCGGATCGGCTGACGGTGGCCGGCGACGGCGCGCTGGTGCGCGAGCAGCGAGGCGGGCAGACGCTGGTGCGTGAGGCGCTGACCTATTACTTCGCGGCCCTTCACGAGCGCTCGCCGGCGGCGCGCGCCGAGCTGATGCTGCTGGCCAACGGGCTGTGCGGGCTGCACGAGCAGACGCGGCTGCAGCCGTACATCGCCGGGGCGCTCGCGGCGCCGCTGGAGGAGCTCGGGGCGGCGGACGAGCTGTCGCTGGCAGGCCAGGCGCTGGCCGCCGGGGTGCGGCGGGCCGCGACGGAATTGATGATGACGATGGCGCTGCCCTCGGGGCAGGTGCTGCGGCTCGGCTGCGACCTGCCGGCGCCGCCGGGCCAGCCGCTGTGGCCCGACGAGCTGGCGCGGCTCGAGCATCCGCGGCTCGTGCGGCTGGCGCAGCAGCTCGGGGCCTACGAGGCGCGCGAGCGCGGGCTCGGGGTGGTCGACCGGGTCGAGACGTTCGTGCTCGACCGCCTCGACCTGGCGGACCGCATCGCCCAGGGCTCCGGCGCCGACGACTGGGCCCGCCTCGACGACCGCATGCGCTACATCTTCGAGTACTTCCGCTCGCGCCAGCGCGACGCGAGCCTGCTGGTGTCGCCCTTCTCGGGGCCGCAAGCGGAGGAGCTCGCGGCGGGGCGGGTGCCGGCGGGGCCGCTGTGAGCGGCGGGGATCGCCGGCCGAGGCGGGGCCCGCGGGCGCGGTAAAATCGGCGAATTCGCGGCGGGACGGCCGATCCGGGGGACGTCAAGGGCGGAAAGCGCTTGATACGGAACACTTGTTCTCCTATAGATCACGCGCGGGCGCTAGACCGCGCACTGAGGATCCAAAACGCTCATGGCCACCACACCCCCGACCACCCCCGCTCCCTCCCAGCGCGACTCCGCGATCGAGCTGGCCCTGCAGACCATCGAGAAGCAGTTCGGCAAGGGCTCGATCATGCGGCTCAAGGACGGAAAGATGCCCTCGGGCGAGGTCGGCGTGATCTCGACCGGCGCGGTTCCGCTGGACATCGCGCTCGGGATCGGCGGCCTGCCGCGCGGGCGCATCGTCGAGATCTACGGGCCGGAGTCGTCGGGCAAGACCACGCTGACGCTGCACGTGGTGGCCGAGGCGCAGCGCCGCGGGGGCGTGTGCGCCTTCATCGACGCCGAGCACGCGCTCGACGTCAGCTACGCCCGCAAGATCGGGGTGCGCACCGAGGACCTGCTGGTGTCGCAGCCGGACTTCGGCGAGCAGGCGCTCGAGATCTGCGAGACGCTGGTCCGCTCGGGCGCGATCGACGTCATCGTCGTCGACTCGGTCGCGGCGCTGACGCCGAAGGCCGAGCTCGAGGGCGAGATGGGCGACAGCCACGTCGGCCTGCAGGCGCGCCTGATGAGCCAGGCGCTGCGCAAGCTGACCGGCGCGGTGGCCCGCAGCCGCACGATGGTCGTCTTCATCAACCAGCTGCGCATGAAGATCGGCGTGATGTTCGGCAGCCCGGAGACGACCACCGGCGGCAACGCGCTCAAGTTCTACTCGTCGATCCGCCTCGACATCCGCCGGATCGGCGCGATCAAGGAGGGCGAGCAGGTGGTCGGCAACCGCACGCGCGTCAAGGTGGTCAAGAACAAGCTGGCCCCGCCGTTCCGCGAGGTCGAGTTCGACATCACCTACGGCGAGGGCGTCAGCCGCGAGGGCGCGGTGATCGACATGGGCGTCGAGGCGAAGGTGGTCGAGAAGGCCGGCGCGTGGCTCAGCTACCGCGGCGACCGCATCGGCCAGGGCCGCGAGAACGCCAAGAAGTTCCTCAAGGAGAACCCCGACATCTTCCACAGGATCGAGGCCGAGATCCTGGCCAAGCACGGCATCGCGCCGGCGCACCAGGCCTCGGTGCCGGCCGCCCAGCCCCCCGGCGACGCCGACGTGCCGCCGTCGTCCGGCAAGGGCGCGCCGATCAAGATGGTGCCCGCCGGCGACCCGGACGAGGGCAAGGGCCGCGGCCCGCGCGGCAAGGCGCCCGAGCCCGAGCCCGAGCCGAGCAAGGGCAAGGGCGCGCCGGCCAAGGCCGCCAGCAAGTGACGCGGCGGGCTCGCAAGAGCCCGGTGGGATGGAGCGCTCGCGGCCGCCTCGGCGGCCGCGCGTCGCGACGCGGGCGCGATGCGCTGGAGACGTCGCGGTCATCCGGTCCGCGCGTCGCGACGCGGGCGCGATGCGCGGGAGACGTCGCGGTCACCCCGGCCGCGCGTAGCGGCGCGCGATGCTGACAAAGGGGGCATGTCCGATGTGACATGCTCCTTGCGACAAGCTCGAGGGGACATGCCCCGAGGGGCATATCCTGACGGGCATGTCCTTCCGCTCAGGTTCCGGCGGCGACGAAGGTGCCGTGGAAGCCGAGCGGGGTGGCGTGGGGCAGGCGCAGGCGGGCGACGGTGGCCAGGTCGCGGGCGTCGAGGACGAGCAGGTGGCAGGCGCGCTCGGCGTCGACGTAGTGGAGCGAGAGCAGCCAGCCGTCGTCCTCGTCGGGGCGGCCGGGGCGGGGGACGAACACGGGCTCGCCGGTGAGGTCGGGGCCGAAGTCGCGGAAGGTGGTGGCGGCGCGGTCGCAGTCGACCTTGAGGAGGCCGGTGGAGAACGGGGCCTTGCGGCCGGGAGCGGAGCCGATCGACCAGACGTAGCGGTGGTGCAGGCTGGTGCGGTCGGGGCGGATGGTGCCGAGCTCGCCGGTGTGGTCGGTGAGGGGGTCCTCGCGGACGCTGCCGCCGGGGTCGATGCGGTAGCGGGTGAGGTACGGCTTGACGTGCTCCTCGGGCCGGTCGGGGCGCGGGTTCAGGTCGGGGAAGCGCTCCATGCGGAAGCCGTCGAGGACGATGGTGCCGCCGTCGTCCTCGTAGCCGTTGGGGAAGTGGAAGATGAAGCAGGCGCTGGTCTCGGTGCGGCGGTGGCCGGTGCCGTGGCGGTCGACGACGAGGATCTGGGTCGGGCCCGGGACCGGCCGCATCGTCTGGACCGGCGGCGACAGGCCGAGCAGCATCCTGGGCAGGTCGAAGGCGGTGGGCGTGAGGAAGAAGACGCGGTGGCGGGCGGTCAGCACGAAGTCGTGGATGAAGTAGCCGCCCGGCAGGTCGATGAACTCGGGGGGGGCGGCCCGACCGCCGGCGTCGACGCGGTAGAGGCACAGGCGCGAGCGGGTGCCGGTGGCGGCCAGGCCGAAGTTGAACAGCTCGCCGGTGGTCGGGCAGACCCGCGGGTGGGCGCTGAACGGCAGCTCGGGCGCGACGAGGCGCTCGACCAGGCTGCCGGGGTTGCGCAGGCTGCCGCCGAGGTCGTCGCGCGCGAGGGTGTCGAGGTTGTCGGCGTCGAGGTGGTGCGGCCAGCCGGCCTCCCACAGCGCCAGCAGCTTGCCGCCGTGGTGGACGACGCTGGTGTTGGCGACGTTCTTGAAGCGGGTGCGCAGGAGGTTCTTCAGCAGGCCCCCGGGGATGTTGGTGCCGAAGTTGCGGAACAAGATCCGCCGGGCCGACTCCTCGGCCAGGAACTCGCGGGTGCGGACGTAGCGGTTGCGGTAGGTCACCCCACGACCGTCGAAGGCGAACCGGTTGATGTGACCGTCGCCGTCGAACAGATGGCCGTAGCGGTGGCCGTACAGCTCGAGGCGGCCGGGACCGTTGCGAAAGAGGACGCCGCGCAGGGCCTCCGGCAAGACGCCCTCGACCAACGGGAGACGGACGTCGTACTCCTGCGTCACGGCCTCGTTGGAGCGCTCGTAGATCTCGTAGAGCTCGGGTGCGGCGGTCATGCCTGGCGATGTAGACGAGGCCGGCGCAAATTGCGAGGAGGGGCAGGGGTCAAAACGCGCTCAGGCGTCGCGGGGGCCGCCGTGGCGGCGAACTGCGGGTTTTTGTGTTAGGGTGGGTGTTCGATGACGCGGAGCTCGTTCACGGCGGTCCTCCTGGGCGGGGCGCTCGCAGGCGCCTGTTCGAAGCCGAACCCGCTGTTCCTCGATACCTGGGACGTCGTCACCGACAGCGGCTCGAACAGCGAGACCTCGCTGACGGCGAGCTCGCTCGAGCCGACCACGGTCGACCCGACGCTGACGGCGACCAGCGAACCGCCGACGACGACGACGACGAGCACGGTCACCGGCTCGTCCGAGGTCACCACCTCCGACCCCACGCCCGGCACCACCGAGACCACCGGCGATTCGTTCATCTGCGACAACGTCGACATGAACGGCTGCTGCGAGGTCGTGGTCGACGTCGAGGCCGACACGTTCTTCAGCAACGCGGAGGACGGGGTCGGGGTGGGCTGTCCGGTGACGGACCCGCCGCCGGGCTACGAGATGCTGGCGTGCGAGCACATCAGCTTCGGCCGGGTGAAGGCGGCGCCGGTGTTCAAGGACGTCGGCAACATCGTCGCGGCGGTCAAGAACGTGAACATGATGGTGCTGCGCTTCCCGACCAAGGACGGCCAGCTCGTGTCCGACGCGGGGCCGGTCCCGAGCGAACAGATCAAGGCGATCCACCTCGCGGTCACGGGCGAGGTCGAGTGGGACAAGTACAGCGACCTGGAATTCGCGGTGCACGGGCTCGGCGCCGACTTGAACTGGGACGAGGGCGACAACCTGGAGAACGCGGCGGCCTGCCTCGACGGCAAGGCCTCGTTCGCCTGCCGCGAGTGCGGGCCGCAGCTCATGACGTGCTCCGGCGCGTGGGCCAACGGGCCGCAGCCGATCCCGCAGAACGCGGCGCCCATCGGCACGGTCGAGATGCTCCCCGACCCGGACCCGATGAAGCCGACGGCGGTGCTCCCGCTCGACCTGAGCGGCTTCGGCCCCGCGACAGGGTGGATCCCGAAGATCGTCAGCGGCCTCGCGCTGGTCCCGAGCTCCTCGACCTACGTGGAGCCGGCGCCCGCGGATCTGGTGCTGTTTCCGGGCGCCCTGCTCCACGCGCGCGAGTCGGAAGAGGCCGCCCCGCAGCTGCGGCTCAAGGTGTGCAAGCCGTGAGCGGCCGCCCCGCGATCCGGCGCGCGTGAGGCGAGCGCCGCGGCTCAGCCGAACGCCAGCTCGAGCGCCTCGCCGACGGTGCGCGCCAGCCGGACCTCGACGTCGAGCTGCTCTTTCAGCTTCCTGGCTGAAAGGGCATGTTGTTTGGGACCTGTCGGAAGGAGCACCCGCTTCATGCCCAGGCGGGCGGCCTCGGACAGGCGGGCGTCGGAGCGCGGGGCGGGGCGCAGCTCGCCGGTGAGGCCGACCTCGCCGAACACGCACAGGCCCGGCGGGAGCGGCTGGCGGCGGTGCGAGGAGGCGACCGCGAGCAGCACGGCGAGGTCGCTGGCGGGCTCGCCGAGGCGCATGCCGCCGACGGCGTTGACGAACACGTCCTGGTCGAGCGCGAACACGCCGGCGTGGCGGTCGAGCACGGCGAGGAGCATGGCCAGGCGGACGGGGTCGACGCCGACGCAGGTGCGGCGCGGGTTGCCGAACGCCGCGGCCAGCAGCGCCTGGACCTCGAGCAGCAGCGGCCGCGAGCCCTCGAGGCTGGCGGTCACGCACGAGCCGATCGCGGGGCTGTCGCGGTCGGTGATGAAGGCCTCGGAGGGGTTTGTGATCTCGCGCAGGCCGTCGCCCCGCATCTCGAACACGCCGAGCTCCTGGGTGCTGCCGTAACGGTTCTTGGTGGCGCGCAGCATGCGGATCGCCCGCTCCTCGTCGCCCTCGAACGAGAGCACGGCGTCGACCAGGTGCTCGAGCAGGCGCGGGCCGGCGAGCTGGCCGTCCTTGGTGACGTGGCCGACGACGACGACCGGGACGCCGTGGGTCTTGGCGAAGCCGACCAGCGCCGAGGTGACGGCGCGGATCTGGCTGATGTTGCCGGGCAGGCCGTCCTGGGCGCCGCTGTGGACCGTCTGGACCGAGTCGACGATCAGCGCGGCGAGGGTCCGGGCGCGCTCCTGGGCGGCGCTCAAGACCTCCTCGATGCGCGTCTCGGCCATGAGCAAGAGCCCCGGGTGGCTGGCGCCGAGGCGGCCGCAGCGGGCCGCGACCTGGGCCACCGACTCCTCGCCGCTGGCGTACAGCACGACGCCGTTGCGCCGCGCCAGGCCGACCGAGGCCTGCAGCAGCAGCGTCGACTTGCCGATCCCCGGCGGGCCGCCCAAGAGGACCACGCTGCCGGGCACGAGCCCGCCGCCGAGCACCCGGTCGACCTCGCCGAGGCCGCACGGGCGGCGCGGCTGGCGGTCGACGATCGTCTGCGCCTCGGTCGACGCGACCACCTTGCCCGGCCCGGCCGGCCGCTCGCCCGGGGGCGGGGCCGAGATCTCCTCCTCGATCGAGTTCCACGCCTCGCACGTCGGGCACTTGCCGAACCAACCGGTGGTGACCGCGCCGCACGCCTGACACACCCACCGCTGCTGGGGCTTCTTGACCTTGCTCATGGGACCTGTACGAACGGGCAGGGTGAAACGGACATGACGCGAGGGGCAGGTGAGGCGCGACGGGCGACGCCGGACGCGCCGCGCCAGGCGCGAGCCCGAGGTCTACGCCGCGCGGGCAGGCGCGGCAAGGGCGACCGGGACCTCGGGCGTGCGACGGGGAGGCGCGCGCGGCGAGTCGGACGCCTGTCGGCGGGTGACGTGCTGCTGCGGACGGCCGCGCCCTGGACGGCGCGGCCGGGGCTCAGAAGCGGATGCCGAGCTGGGCCTGGACGGTCTGGGCGGCCTTGGGGTCGCCGTTGTTGGGCAGGCCGGCGAGGGTGCCGTCGGGGCTGTACTCGACGCCGCGGTTGAAGGCGCCGAACGGGAACATCACGCCGTACTGGAGCTGGAAGAAGATCGGCTCCTGGCGGTCGTGGTAGCGGAACGCGGCGTCGATCTCGAGGCCGTAGTTGGCCTTGTTGCCCCACGTGTTGATCCGCTGCGGGGCGACGGCGTACTCGATGTCGAGGCGGCCGGAGAAGTTGTTGTCGAAGAAGTAGAACGCCAGCCAGGGCTTGAAGTAGGCCGCGTTGGAGGCGGTGCCGAGCAGCTCGCGGAACAGCAGCAGGTCGGAGAAGTAGGCCGGGTTGAAGCGGAACTTCGACCACTGGCGGTCGTCGAGGTTCGAGTTCCACGGGGTGTTGTAGCGGAACCGCGGGTCGTTGTCGCCGGAGGCGAAGCCGTGGTCGAGGCCGAGGTGGAACTTGTCCTTGAACAGGCCGTACTTGAACTCGAGCGCGTAGCCGAACTGGGTCAGCCAGCGGCGGCCCATGTCCTGGTCGTTGATGCCGTAGATGTCCTCGCGGTCGTTGCCGCGGGTCGCGTCCCAGGCGGTCTGGTCGTTGATCTCCTGGAAGCGGCCGAGCACGGCGGCGCCTTCGAGCTCGACGCGCAGGGTCTTCCAGTTGACGCGCAGCCAGATGTCGGGCGTGAACACCAGGGCGCGCCGGCGGATCAGGCGGTTGGCGTAGTCCTGCAGCTGGTCGTAGTAGCTGATGATGGTCTCGCCGCCGTCGTTGTAGCCGAGGCCGGTGGTGTTGGTGACGCGGTCGATCGCCTGGTAGCGGGCCCACACGATCGCGCCGTAGTTGATGACCGGGCGGCCGAGCGACAGCTTGCGCTGCAGCATGGCCGGGTCGTCGCGCCGCAGGATCGAGATGCGCCACTGATAGACGTTGTCGAACTTCTCGACGCTGAAGGGCTGCCCGGTGGTGTGGTCCTGCTGGTACGGGCCGTAGTAGGGCCCGAAGATCTGCGAGGTGGTCGGGCCGCTGGACGCCCAGTCCCACGAGAACTCGAGCGTGTGGGTGCTGCGGCGGTCCTTGCCGAAGTCGAAGCCGAGGCGCAGCGAGTCGACCGAGTCGCCGTAGTCCATGTCGACCATGCGGACGATGTCGGCCGCCTCGCCGCGGTAGTAGCCGTTGCCGTCGTTGGCGACGATGCCCATGCCCCAGTGGTGCGGCATGCGGCCGAACTTGATGTCGAGGCCCCAGCCGAAGCGGATGTGGCCGTAGGCGCGCTTGACGACGATGCTGTCGCGGGCGCTGTTGCGCCCGTCGGACGGCGGCAGCTGGGTGCGCATGAACAGGTCGATCGGCGCGTTGGGGTTGTCGCCGAGCAGCGAGTCCGGCGTGCTGCCGAGGACGAGGTTGTCGAGCGCGTCGAGCTGGGCGTGGACCTTGACCGTGTCGGTGATGTGCAGCGTCGGCTCGAGGCGCAGGCGCATGTTGGCGCTGGCGAAGCCGTTGCGCCGGCCGCAGCGGCGGCTGGCCTTGCTGGCGTTGATGCCGGTCGCGGTCAGCGTGCCGACGCAGTTGACGTCGCTGGCGCCCGAGCCCTCGTCGAGGCCGCCGACGGTCTCGGCCGCGACCGAGGGCGGGACGAAGTACGGGTTCTGCAGCTGCGAGTTGTCGCCGTAGTTGGTGCCGATCGTCGACTGGTTGCTCTTGCCGCTGCCGAGGTCGAGGCGGTGGAAGTAGTCGCCGCGCATGCGCATGTAGCCGTGCAGCTCGAACAGCTGCAGCTGCCGCAGGCCGCGCGGCTGCGCCGGCACCGGCTCGATGGGCTGCAGCGCCTTCTTGTCCTTCGGCGCCGCCTCGGCCGGGCCTTCCTTCTTCTTGTCGCCCTGGCCGCCCTGGCCCGGCATGCCGCCGCCGCCCATCGGGCCCATGCCGCCCATGCCCATGCCGCCGCCCATGGGCGCCTGCGCGTGGGCAGTGGAAGAGGTCGCAAACAGGTTGACGAGGCCGAAGGCCGGGATCAGCCAGAAGAGGCGGTGTGGCCGCTGGGGCGGAGAGGTCGGCATCGGCGAGGCGCCGGACGCTAACAACCACCGGGTGGTGCGTCAACCAGGCCGCCGAGGCAGGTCGCACGAAAACTCGGGAACAAGTCCGTCGCCGCTGGAGTTCGGTCCGATCGTCGCGCGGGCCCTTCGGGACCGGCGGCCGATTCACGCCTCGCGGCCGTTCGGGCCTGAATGGCCCGCACGGCCGTTCGGGCCGGAGTTGCCCCGCACGGGCCTTCAGTCCTGAAATTGTCCCCACGGGCCTTCGGCCCTGAAATTGTCCCCACGGGCCTTCGGCCCTGAAATTGTCCCCACGGGCCTTCGGCCCTGAAATTGCGGCGCGCGCCCCGTCCTCGTACCCTCGCGGCGATGGCGACGTGGTGGCAGCCCGGTCAGCTCTTGTTCGTCGGCTTCGAGGGGACGACGCTTCCTCTGGATCTCGCCCGCCTGCTCGGTCAAGGCCGGATCGGCGGTGTGATCCTCTTCGCTCGCAACATCGAAGGTCCGGCGCAGCTGCGTGGACTGGTGCGTGCGCTCCACGAGGCGGCGCCTCCGGACGTTCCGCTGCTGCTGGCGATCGATCAGGAGGGAGGGCGCGTTCAGCGCCTCAAGGCGCCCTGGACGCTGTGGCCGCCGATGCGGGCGCTCGGGCGGCGCGACGAGCCGGCGACCACGGCGGCGGTGGCCGAGGCCCTGGCGCGTGAGCTGTCCGACCTCGGGATCGGCCTCGACTTCGCGCCCTCGGTCGACGTCGACACCAACCCGGCCAACCCGGTGATCGGCGATCGCAGCTTCGCGGCCGAGCCGCAGCGGGTGGCCCGGCACGCGACGGCCTTCATCGCGGCGATGCAGGCCGCCGGCGTCGCCGCCTGCGCCAAGCACTTCCCCGGCCACGGCGACACGCGCTCCGACAGCCACTTCGAGCTGCCGCGCCTGCCGCACGACCTCGACCGCCTCCGCGAGGTCGAGCTGGTGCCGTTCGCGGCGGCGGCGCGGGCCGGGGTCGCCAGCATCATGTCGGCGCACGTGCTGTTCGAGGCGCTCGACCGCAAGCGCCCCGCCACCCTGTCGCCGCCGGTGATGCACCTCCTCCGCGGCGAGCTCGAGTACGACGGGGTGGTCTTCACCGACGACCTCGAGATGAAGGCCGTCGCCGATCACTTCACGCCGGAACAGCGGGTGCGCGGGAGCCTCGAGGCCGGCCTCGACGCGCTGCTCGTGTGCAGCAAGGCCGACCTCCGCGACGAGTGCCTGCGCCTGCTCGAGCGCCTGCCCGACGCCCTGGTCGAGGCCCCGCTGCGCCGCGTCGTCGCCCTCAAGCAGCAGTACGCGCCCCGCCACCGCGACCGCGTGCTCGGCCCGCGGCCGCCGAAACAACCGCCGGGCCTGGTCGCCGACCTGTTCGCCGCGCCCGAGGCCCTGCGCGCGCCGGAGCCGGAGCAGGTCGGTCCGCCGTACCCGGAGCACGAGGAGCTGGCGCGGCGGATCAAGGAGGAGCGCTAGGCGCGGCAGGTGCCGCGGGCGCTCGCGCGCGAGTCAGATGTCTCTCGGGACATTTTTGTCGAGGGCGCGCGGAAGACATGTTCTTTGAGACATATCATTCGTCTCCTGCGCGGCCACGAAGGACATGTCCCTCGGGACATCCTGAGCGTCGCTCACCCTCGGTCGGCCGAAGGTGGATGTCATGAACAACATGTTCGATCGAGCATGTCCGTCGGGGCGCTCCGGTCCGCGAAATTGACGGCGGCGGCGACCGCTCGGATCGCCGCCGCGCGCCTCTCCCCGAGGAATACTCAGCCGGCGATCGAGCAGAACGCCTCGTAGTCGATCAGCTCGATCTCCTCGGGCTTCTTCGAGCAGACGCGGCACTCCGGGTCCTTGCGCAGCTTGAGCGTGCGCCACTTGGTGCCGAGGGCGTCGAACACCAGCAGGCGGCCCGACAGGGTCGAGCCGACGCCGAGGATGACCTTGAGCGCCTCGTTGGCCTGCAGCGTGCCGACGATGCCGGGCAGCACGCCGAGCACGCCGGCCTCCTGGCACGACGGGGCCATGCCGGGCGGGGGCGGGTCGGGGTAGAGGCAGCGGTAGCACGGCCCCTCGTGCGGCAGGAAGGTGGTCATCTGGCCCTCGAAGCGGAAGATCGAGGCGTGGATCACCGGCTTGCCGAGCTTGAGCGCGGCGTCGTTGAGGAGGTAGCGGGTGGGGAAGTTGTCGGCGCCGTCGACGATGACGTCGTAGCCGCCGATGATGTCGAGCACGTTCTCCGAGGTCAGGCGGGTCTGGTGGGCGATGACCTTGACGTCGGGGTTGAGCGCCTGCAGCGTCTTGCGGGCGCTCTCGACCTTGGCCATCCCGAGGCGCTCCATGTTGTGGAGGATCTGGCGCTGCAGGTTGCTCTCGTCGACGAGGTCGTCGTCGACCATGCCGATCGTGCCGACGCCGGCGGCCGCGAGGTAGAGGCTGGACGGCGAGCCGAGCCCGCCGGCGCCGAGGCACAACACCCTGGCGTCGAGCAGCTTGCCCTGGCCGAGCTCGCCCACCTCGGGCAGCATGATGTGTCGGCTGTAGCGCTTGATCTGCTCGGCCGAGAGGTTGCGCGGGCGCTCGAACGCGTAGCCGGCCTGCTTCCACGCGCGGAAGCCCCCGGCCATCGACGAGACGCGCGCGTAGCCGAGCTCGTGCAGCGAGCGGGCCGCCAGCGCCGAGCGCGTGCCGCCGGCGCAATAGAGGATGACCTCGCGGTTGCGCTCGGGCACCAGGTCCTCGATCTTCAGCTCGAGGAAGCCGCGCGGGATCCACTCGGCCTTGCCGATGAAGCCCTGCTCGTACTCGTCGCGCTCGCGGATGTCGACGAGCACCGGCGGCGGCTCGCCGCCCGCCCCGTGCACCCGGGCCCGGGTGTCCTCGACCGACACCTCGCGGACCTGGCGCTTCACCTGGCTCAAGATCTCGTTGAAGCTCGCCATCGCCAATCTCCGTCGCGGGGCGGGAAGTTCACGGTCGCCCCGTCCGTGGGTTGTAGCCGAAGATCGCCGCCAGCCGACAGGCGGCGAGCTGTCTTTTGTGCCATGTCCGCCGGTGCAGGTGCGATGCCAGTGCGCTGACTCACCGCGTCCGCGTGCAAAGCCGACGTCGCGGCGAGCGACCTGGAAGGGTCGACGATGGCCTCGCTCCCACACTCGGTCCTGCTCGAGCTGCTGCGCCGCGCGCCGCCTGTCGTCGCAACGCTGTTGCGTGAGGGTTGTGCGGCGCCGTTGCCGCGATTTGCCGCGGCGCAGGTCATCGAGGGCGAGTTCGTCGAGGTCGAGCCGGCCGAGGTCCACGCCGACCTGGTGCTGACGCTGAACGACGGCGCGGGCGTGCCGGCGCTGGCGATCGTGGTCGAGGTGCAGCTGCGCCGCGACCCGGCCAAGCGCTGGGTGTGGCCGGTGTACCTCGCGTCGTTGAGGAGGAGGCTGCAGTGCCCGGTGCGCCTGCTGGTGCTGACGACGCAGCCGGCGATCGCCCGCTGGTGCCGCCGGCCGATCGACATGGGCGACGGTCGCTGGGTGCTCGTGCCCGACGTCCTCGGACCCGACCAGATCCCCGTGATCACCCGCGTCCCCCGCGGCGCGGCGCGAGCCGGAGCTCGCGGTGCTGTCGGTCCTCGCCCACGGCCAAGGGCCACACGCGGTCGCCGTGGGCCGCGCCGCGCTCGCCAGCGTGCGCATGCTCGACAACGCGCGTCGCCCGCTCTACACTGACTTCGTCTGGACGTTTCTCGGCGCCGCCGCGCGTGCCGCCCTCGAGGAAGCCATGTGGGAGAACTTCAGCGACGAAGAGCTGCTCAAGACCGACTTCGCCCACCGGATCCGCCTGATGTACTTCGGGCAGCTCATGGCGCCGCTCCACCGCGCGAAGGGCGAGGGCCGGCGTGAGGGCAAGGCCGAGGCGCTTCACGAGGCGCTGTTCGCCGTCCTCCGCACGCGACGGATCCGCCTGACGAAGGAGCAGCGGCGCACGATCGCGGAGAATCAGAACCGGCCCCAGCTGTTGCGGTGGATCGAGCGCGCGGCCACCGTGAGCAGCGCGGGCGAGTTGTTCGCAGCGAAGCGGGTGTCGAGGCGTCGGGTCGCGCCGCGTTGACGCGCTATACTCCGCGCCCCGTGCCCGCCGCCGCCTCATCGACCGCCGTTCCTGACGACCGCGAAGCGTTGCAGACGCTCGCCCGCAGCCGGGAGCGCCTGGTCGAGCAGCTGCACCGGCGGATCGTCGGCCAGCAGGGGGTGATCGATCACCTGCTCGTGTGCCTGTTCGCCGGCGGTCACGGCCTGTTCGTCGGCGTGCCCGGGCTGGCCAAGACCCTGCTCGTCAGCAGCCTGGCGCAGGCGCTCGAGCTGCAGTTCTCGCGCGTGCAGTTCACCCCGGATCTGATGCCGGCCGACATCACCGGATCGGACGTGCTCGAGGAAGATCCGGTCAGCGGTCGGCGCAACTTCCGGTTCGTGCCCGGGCCGGTGTTCTGCAACCTGCTGCTGGCCGACGAGATCAACCGCACCCCGCCGAAGACCCAGGCGGCGCTGCTGCAGGCGATGCAGGAGGCGCGGGTCAGCGCCGGCGGGCGCACGCACCCGTTGCCGCTGCCGTTCCACGTGTTCGCCACGCAGAACCCGATCGAGCAGGAGGGCACGTATCCGCTGCCCGAGGCGCAGCTCGACCGCTTCATGTTGCAGATCGTGGTCGGCTATCCGAGCGAGGAGGACGAGCGGCAGATCGTCGCGCTCGGGGCCGAGCAGGCGCCCGAGCTGCGGCCGCTGTTGACCCCGGCCGAGCTCACCGCGCATCAGGCGTTGGTGCGCCGGATCCCCGTGCCGGCCTCGGTCGTCGCTCACGCGGTCGCCCTGCTGCGCGCGACCCGGCCGAGCGAGGCCAGCTGCCCCAGGGGGCTGCGCGAGCTGATCCAGTGGGGGGCCGGTCCGCGCGCGGGCCAGCAGCTGGTGGCCGCCGCGCAGGCGCGGGCCGCCCTCGACGGTCGCCCCGCGGTCACCTCGGACGACGTGCGGGCTCTGGCGGCGCCGGTGCTGGCGCACCGGTTGGTCCGCAGCTTCGTCGCCGAGAGCCGCGGCGTTGGCGCGGACGAGCTCGTCGCCCAGGTGCTCGCGGCCGTGCGGGCCTGACCATTTCACCATGTCCTCAGGACCAGATCCGGATACCGCCCTCGCCGCCGCGCTGCCGGCGGAGCTGCGCGAGCTGCTGCGCGGGCGGGTGCTGCGGGTCGGGCAGGCGGTGTGGGGCGGGCGCCCCGGCCGGCACCTGGCCGCCCGGGCCGGCGCCGGCGACGTGTTCCGCGGCCACCGGCCCTACGTCCCCGGGGACGACCTGCGCCGGCTCGACTGGCGCGCCGCGGCCCGCGACGACCGCTACGTGCTGCGCCAGCACGACGCCGAGGACGTGCTGTCCGCGGTCTTCTTGATGGATGGCTCCGGGGGCATGTCCTACGGGACAGGCATCGAGCGCAAGGCGACCTACGCGGGCGCGCTGGTGGCCGGGCTGGCCAGCCTGGCGGCCCGGCAGGGCGACCGGCTCGGGCTCGCCAGCGGCGGCGGCGGCGGCGTCGACCTGCAGCAGCTGCGGCCGCAGGGCGGGTCGCGGCGGCTGCTCGCGCTGGCCGAGGCGCTGGGGAAGGCCCCCGCCGGGATCTGCCCGTGGCCGCGCCTGGTCGCCGCGGTCGGGCCGCAGCTACCGCGGCGCAGCCTGGTCGTGCTGGTGTCCGACTTCCTCGATCCCTGCGCAGATGAACATGCCTCTCGAGACATGTCCGAAGGCGCAGCCTTGCCCGCGGCCGAGGCCGGGCTGCTCGACGAGCTGGCGGCGCTCGCCGGGCGCGGGCACGCGGTCGTGCTGCTGCAGGTGCTGCACCGCGACGAGCTCGAGTTCCCGTGGTCCGGGCGCGAGCTGCTGCGGCTCGAGGACGTCCGCGGCGTCCGCCCCGAGGTCGAGGGCCTCGGCGCCAGCCTGCGCGCGGCCTACCTCCAGCGCCTGCGCGCCTACCTCGGCGCGTTCGCCGACGGCTGCCTCGGGCGCGGGCTCGTGTGTCATCGCGTCGTCACCGACACGCCGGTGACGGCCGCCTTCCTCGGGCTGCTGCGCGCGCTGCAGGGCGAGGCGGCGGCGGAGGGCGGCGTGGAGGTGCGGCCGTGAGTCTGCTGGCGCCGCTGCTCCTGCTCGGCCTGCTCGGCCTGGCGGCCCCGCTGGTCGCTCACCTGCGCGGGCGCGAGGAGCCGCGGCGGATCGCCTTCGCCGCGCTGCGCTTCGTCAAGCCGGGCGACGAGGTCGTCACCATGCGCCGCCACCTGCGCGACCGCCTGCTCCTGGCCCTGCGGCTGGCCGCGCTGGCCCTGCTGGCGCTGGCGCTGGCGCGGCCGGTCAGCTCCGGGCGGGCGCGCGTGGCGGTGCTCGGCGAGCCGCACGACGCCATCTTGCTGGTGGATGGCTCGATGAGCATGTCCTTGAAGACAGGTGGCGTGCGTGCCCTCGACGGGGCCGCCGACGCCGCCGCCGCGGTGGTCGACGCCTTGCCGCCCGGCAGCCGCGTGGGGCTCGTGACCAGCGATCCGTCCGGCCCGCGGCTCGAGCTGTCGGCCGACCTCGGGCGCGTGCGCGAGGCGATCGGCGAGTGGATCTCCGGCGGCGCTCCCCGGTCCGGGGCGTGGCCGCTCGACAGCGGCCTGCCGGTCGCGGCCGCCCTGCTGCGCGGCGACGGCGGGCGGCGGCGGGCCGTCTACGCCATCGGCGATCCGACCGCGCGCGGCCTCGGCAGCCTGCCGGAGACCGCGGGACCCGAGACGCCGATCCTGCCGGTGCCCGCGCTCGGCAGCCTCGACGCGCTGCCGGATGTCCCCGAGCACATGTCCCTCGATACAGTCGGCTGGGAGCCCGCGCGCGACCTCGATCCGCGGGCCGTGCGGGTCTGGGGCGTGGTGCGGCGGCACGCGCCGGGGCCGGTCGAGGCCGACAACCTGCGCCGCGTCGCCGTCGCCATGCAGCTCGGCGGCGAGGAGGTCGCGCGCGCCGACGTCATGGTCCCGCGCGGCGGCGAGGCGCGGGTCGAGTTCACGCACACGCTGATCGGCGACGGGCCGAGCCCGGCCGCGCTGGCGCTGGTCGAGCTCGACGACGACCCGCTGCCCGGCGACGAGGTGCGTCACTTCTGGCTCGCCGGCGAGGACGAGCTCGACATCGTGCTCGTCAACGGCGACCCGAGCGAGATGCGGGCCCACGACGAGGTGTTCTTCCTCGCCACAGCGCTGGCCGCCGCGCCGGGCCGACGCCTGCGCGTCCACGGCCTCGCGCCCGACCAGCTCGAGGCCCGCCTGCGCGAGCCCCGGCCGCTCGCCGGCGTCGACGTGGTGGTCCTCGCCAACGTCCGCGCGCCCGCGCCCGACGCCGCCGCCGCGTTGACGCGCCGGGTCGAGGAGGGCCTCGGCCTGTTCGTCACCGTCGGCGAGCGCGTCGAGGCCGGCGCCTACAACGAGCGCCTCGGCGAGCTGCTGCCGCTGCGCCTGCGCGAGGCCCTGATCGTCGGCACCGCGCCGGGCCGCACCGAGAACCGCACGGAGGGGCTCGCCCCGGCCAACCTGGCCCACCCGGCCCTGCGCGGCCTCGGCGACGACCTCGGCCTGCTCGGCGCCCGCACGCGCCGGCTGTTCCTGCTCGAGCCCGACGCCGCGCGCGCGGTCGACGTCGCCCTCAGCTTCACCAGCGGCGCGCCGGCGCTGATCACCCGCGCCCACGGCCGCGGCCGCGTGGCCCTGCTCACCACCTCGGTCGACCGCGACTGGTCCGACCTGCCCCTTCGGCCAGGCTTCGTCCCGCTCGTCGAGCGCCTGGTCGCCTACCTCGACGCCAGCCAGCAAGGAGCCGCGGGCGCGGTGTTGCGGGTCGGGGAGCCGCGGATCCTGCCCGGCGACCGCCCGGCGACCGTCGTCACCCCCGGGGGCGAGCGCCTGGCCGCGGTGCCCGACGGCCAGGGCCAGGCTGTCTTCAAGGACACGTGGACCCCCGGCCACTACACGGTCGAGCGCGGCGACGACGAGCCGCCGCTCCGCTTCGCCGTGCAGGTCGACCCGGCCGAGAGCGACACTACGTCGCACGCGGTCGCCGGCCCGCGCATCGAGGGCGGCGAGGTCCTGGCCGCCGCCCGCTACCCGCGCTGGCGCCCGCTCGTGCTGCTCGTGGCGCTGCTCCTGCTCGCCGAGTCGATCCTGCGCTGGCGCCTCACCTCCCGCCGCGCCCAGCCCCGCCGCGCGTGAGCGCGAACGGGCATGTTTTAAAAGGCATGTGTTCAGGGACATGTTCGTATGGGCATGTCCTGAAGAACCCTGAAGCAGACGCAGGCCCGCGCACGGCCGGCCGTCTCCATGCAGCCCGGGGCCGGCTCAGCGTGAGGCGGCGAGGGTGCGGCGGATGGCGGCCGCGCCGGTGTCGATCATCCCCGCGAACATCGGTGCCGCGGGGTCGGGCGCGACGTCGGTGATCCACACGATCCGGCTGCCGCCGAGGTCGCCCGGGAACACCTGGAACGAGGCGTGGTGGCGCACCGCAGGGTCGTCGACCACCGCGTAAGCGAGGCGCCGCCGGGCGTCGTCGCGGCCGATCAGCCGCTCGCGTACGACGACCCCGCCGGCGAAGGTGACGGTGCGGTGGTCGCCGTCGAGGGTGGTGTCGACGACGAAGCCGCGCGCCAGCCGCTGGTGGATCGCGCCGACGTCGCACAGCGCCGCCCAGGTCGCGTCGACGTCGGCGTCGACCAGGATCTCTCTAAAAATTGTCGCCATGGTTCTGTTCTCCGCGGCCCGAGGGTGGCACCGTGGCGGGCCGACAACTTGGACGATCTTGCGATCGCCGCGCGCTCGCTCACGGCTCGCACGAGGGTTGATATGTCTACGAGGACATGGCCTCATAGACATGTTCACCGGGCGCTCACCCTCGCCGCCAGGTCGGCCCGGTCGCAGCGAGCGACCCTGCAGGCGCGGTGCGACTGGGGCCGGGCGTTCGCGGTCGAGGCCGACGTCGAGCTGGCGCCGTAGCGCCGTCGCCGGGATGTGCTCGCCGCTATGTCTCAAAGGGCATGTCTGAAGAGTCATATTTGTAGCGATCCGGCGATCGTGCCTCACGCGAGGGCCGACGAGCGCGGTCGGGCTCGCTGCCGCGGCGCCCTGTGCGTCGCGACGACGGACCCTCCCGGAGCGCGCGACGCCTCGTGGCTCGCATGCACCGCAGCGGCTCAGCTTGCCTGGGCCGCGTGCGGCGCTCAGGCTTGGAGCACCGCGGAGTACGCCATGGAACAGACAGAACCGACCGGACGATGCGACTTCCTCGACGTCCTCGAGGAATCGGCCCACTTCAAGCGACCCGTGCAGGTCGAGCTGCGCAACGGCGAGCGCTTCGAGGCGCAGGTGCTCGACGTCGTCACCGAGGCGGGCGAGGACTACGTGCTGTTCCCCGACCGCGAGCGCTTGCCGGTGACCCAGATCGCCCGCTGCCGGTCGACCTTCAATCACGATCCGCACAACTACGACGCCAAGCTCTGACGAAGTTGAGTCGCGCGAATTCGCGCTCCGTGCCGCGGCGTTCCCCGGGCAGCGGATCGGGGCCCTCGGCGTTGTCGAAGCTCGTCCTCGCGAGTGCGAGCACGCGGTGTTCGAGCCGCACCCGCACATACCGACCCGCGGTCGCCGGGGAGCGCGGCCCGCATGGTCGGCGACGGGCGCCGCATAACTCATCTGCACTGCCGCGTCCGGCTCCACCCGTCGCGCTATCGTGGGCCATGCTCCCGCGTCTGCGCCTGCTCCCGGCCGCGTTCCTGCTAGCAGCCTGCACCGACCCGCCGCCCGCCGACGCGACCGACAGCGACAGCGGCAGCGCCGGCACGACGACCGGCGGCACCACCGCGCCGACCACGGGCAGCGACGGCAGCGACGGCACGAGCATGTCCCCGACGACAGGCTCGGAAGAACCTGAACTTCCAGGCGTGTTCGCACCGGCGCCGCTGATCCAGCACGTCGATCCGTTCATCGGTACCGGCGGGTCCGGCTACGGCGTCGGCAGCAGCTACCCGGGCCCGCAGGTCCCCTTCGGGCTGGCCCGGCCGGGGCCCGACACCACCCTGACCGGCGGGTTCGCGCTCGCGTTCTCCCACTGCGCCGGGTACCACTACGACGACACCGAGATCCAGGGCTTCTCGCAGGTGCGCATGCACGGCACCGGCATCGTCGACTACGGGAACGTGCGCGTCATGCCGACCCTCGGCATGAGCCCCGACAAGACGGAGGTCGGCGGCTACCGCGTGGCCTACGACAAGGACAGCGAGCAGGCCAGCCCCGGCTACTACGCCGTCACTCTGGCCGACGGGATCGCGGCCGAGCTGACGGCCACCGCGCGGGTCGGGCTGCAGCGCTTCACCTTCCCCGAAGGACAGGACCCAGTGGTCATCCTCGACCTCGCGCACGGCCTGCCCGACGTCGAGGTCGTCGGCGGGCAGGTCGAGGTCGACGCCGAGGCCGGGGAGATCCGCGGCCACCACCAGGTCTCCGGCGGCTACTCCGGTCGCTTCGGCGGCGTCAGGGTCTACTACGCGCTGCGGGCCTCGCGGCCGTTCGCGGCGTTCGGCAGCTGGGACGACGGCACCCCGGTCGACGGCGCGGCTGCGCAGGAGGGCCCCGCGGTCGGGGCGTATGTGCGGTTCGATCCGGGCGAGCCCGTCGTCATCGGCGTCGGCCTCTCCTTCGTCGACGCCGAGCACGCCGCCATGAACCTCGACGCCGAGGCGCCCGACCTCGACTTCGAGGCCGCGCGGACGGCCGCCGAGGCCGCGTGGGAGCAGGAGCTGGCGCGCGTGGAGGTGCGCGGCGAGAGCCCGCGCGACTTCAAGCTGCTCTACACGGCGATCTACCACGCGCTGCTGATGCCGACGCTCGCCAGCGACGTCGACGGCAGCTACCGCGGGCTCGACGACGCGGTGCACACCACCGACCGGCCGTACTACACCGACTTCTCGCTGTGGGACACCTTCCGCACGCTGCACCCGCTGTTGACGCTGCTGTACCCCGAGTACCAGGCCGACATGCTGCGCTCGCTGACGAGGATGGCCGAGGACGGCGGCTGGATGCCGCGCTGGCCGCTCGGCACCGGCTACACCAACGGCATGGACGGCGAGAGCGCGACGATCGTGTTCGCCGACAGCATCCTCAAGGGCTTCGACCCCGACGACGTCGGTTTGGCCTCGGCGTACGCGGCGATGCGCAAGACGGCGACGGAGCCGGTGCCGCCGGGCTCGCCGTACGGCGGGCGCATGGCGGTCGACAAGTACATCGAGCTCGGCTACGTCCCGGTCGAGGCCGGCGGCAGCTCGTCGTCGTGGACGCTCGAGTCGGCCTACAACGACTTCGCGCTGGCGAAGCTCGCCGAGGTCCTGGGCGAGCAGGCCGACGCCGACATGTTCGCCGAGCGGGCCGGCTCCTGGAGGAACGTGTGGGACCCCGAGCAGCAGTTTTTGGTCGCGCGCTCCGAGACCGGCGCGTTCGTCCCGGTCGACGACCCGCTGACCTGGCAGGACTTCTACGCCGAGGGCAACGCGCTGCAGTACGCGTGGTACGCCCCGCACGACCTCGACGGCCTGACCGAGGCGATGGGCGGGCGGGAGGCCACGCTCGCGCGGCTGCAGCAGTTCTTCGCCGACTCCGAGCAGGAGGTCATCAGCCTGATGCCGCAGCAGTACTACTGGCAGGGCAACGAGCCGGACATCCACGCGCCGTTCATGTTCAGCGCCCTGGGTGACCACGCCGGCAGCGCCCGCTGGTCGCGGTGGGTCCTGCGCAACCGCTACGGCGATCACCCCGGCGGTCTGCCCGGCAACGACGACGGCGGCACGATGAGCGGGTGGCTGGCGTTCGCGGCGTGGGGCTTGTTCCCGATCGCCGGCACCGAGGACTACTTGCTCGGCAGCCCGATCTTCAGCGAGGCGATCCTGCACCTCGCCGGCGGCGACCTGCGGATCGTCGCGCCCGTCACCGGCGACGACGCCGTCGGGGGCACGGCCGCAGCGAGCTGGGAGGGCGAGCCGCTGGCGCAGCCGCGCCTGAAGCACGGCGACATCGCGCAGGGCGGCACGCTGCGGATCGACCTCTCACCCTGACATCGCCGCCCTGTCGCGCCTCGACCACGAGCGCGCTCTGGCGCCGAAATGGCCGTATCGCCGCTCGTACGGCGAATGTGACACTGACACGCGCGCCCGTGATCGTCTGCGACGCCGCTGTCATGGGCTGCACGCACATCGACGAGGTGTGGACCTCCTGATGCGCCGCCCTGACGCCCGTGCTAACTCCCTCGCATGCGTTCTTACAGCTTCTCTTGTCTCGGCCTCGTGTTCGCCGTCGCCCTCGCCTGCGACTCCAAGGGCGACGGCTCCGGCTCCGGCTCCGACACCAGCAACATCGACAGCAGCACCACCGACGAGGGCGGCACCGACGGCGTGAGCTCGACCGGCGGCGGCTCGGGCGACGAGCCGGCGACCACGACCGCCTGGCCCGGCACGGCGACCAGCCCCAGCACCACCGAGCCCGACACCGCGACCAGCACCAGCGGCTGGGACCCGACCGCCACCTCCACCGGCACCAGCGGCTACGACCCGACCATGACCTCGCACGGCAGCGAGACCGACGACCCGCCGCCGCCCGAGCCGAACCCGTGCGAGGGCGAGGCGGTCGTGCTCGACGTCGCCACGCTGGCCTACACGCAGGGCCAGATCCCGCCCGAGCCCGATCCGACCGGCGAGAGCTCGAGCGGCGGGACCGGGGGCGAGCCGGTCGACCCCGACACGCTGTACGTGCGCCTGTCGAACCAGGTGGCCACCTGCGCCGACCCGAACGTCGGCATCGAGTGCGGCAACAACTGGGAGGTCACGATCCGGATCCCCACCGCCTTCCAGACCCCCGGCCTCTACCACCTCGCCGGGACCGACGTGACCGGCACCGCGATGGAGACCGGCGCGGAGGAGGAGCCCGACCTGTGCTCGTTCGGTGGCGGCACCTTCAGCGCCAGCTTCGAGCTGATCTCGGTCGACGCTCAGGAAGTGGTCGGGCGCCTGTGCCACGTCGACGGGCCGTTCTTCGACAACAACGTCAACCTCGAGGGCAGCTTCACCGCGCAGCGCTGCCAGTAGCACGAAGGGCCATGTCCGCACGGACATGGCCCTTATTTCCTGTTCGGAAGGGCATGTCCTCGCGGGCATGCCCTTCGCGCGGCCTCAGCAGCGGCCGGCGAACACCACGTTGGCCGCGAAGTAGTAGACGACCGGGCCGACGAACAGCAGGGCGTCGACGCGGTCGAGCATGCCGCCGTGGCCGGGCAGGAGGTTGCCCGAGTCCTTGACGCCGTGGCTGCGCTTGAGCATCGACTCGAACAGGTCGCCGACCTGGCCGGCGAGCGAGCCGACCACGCCGAGGACGATCGCGTGGCCGACGGCCAGCTCGGGCAGCAGGAACGCCGAGCCGAAGCCGAGGGTGGCCACGTTGGCGCCGACGATCCCGCCGAGCGAGCCCTCCCAGGTCTTGCCGGGGCTGACCGCGGGGTAGAGCTTGTGCTTGCCCCACAGCCGGCCGAACGCGTACGCGCCGGTGTCCGAGAGGAACGCGATCGCCAGGGTGACGAACAGCCAGCCGGGCCCGAAGTGGTGCTTGATCTGCGGCCACACCGAGGCCATCAGCGGCACGTACAGGAGCGCCGCCAGGCACACCGACATGTGCCGGCCCGCCTGCTCGAGCGCGTGCTTGCGCGACAGCAGCACCAGCGCGACGGCGAGCACCGAGCCCATGAGCAGCGGCGGCAGCACGCGCCCGGCGCCGTACACCATCGGCAGCGCGACCACGGCGGCGCCGATCAGCCCGATCACGGCGCGCAGGCCGAGCTCGGGCGGGACGACGCTCTCGGGCCCCGGCGGCGAGACGACCTGCGGCTCGGGCGTCTTCGGGGGTCCCCCAGGCCCGGAGGGCCGTGAAACCAACGCCATGCGGAGGTACTCGTCGAGGGCGAGGCCGCCGAACAGGACCGACAGCGCCAGGATGCTCCACGGCGAGCGGTCGACGAACAGCGCGACCACGAGGATCGGGACGAGGACGATCGCCGTCCACAGGCGCTTGATCAGGTCGGCCACGCTAGCCCTTGCCTCGTTGTGCGGGGAAGATCCCGACGCTCTGCGACTCGTCGAGCGCGTCGGCGTCGGGCTCGCCGGGGAGCAGGCCGAAGCGGCGCTCCCGGCGAGCGAAGTCGGCGAGCGCCTCCAGCAGGTGCTCGCGCGCGAAGTCGGGCCACAGCACCTCGGTGAAGAACAGCTCGGCGTAGGCGACCTCCCACAGGAAGAAGTTGGAGATCCTGTGTTCGCCGCTGGTGCGGATCAGGAGGTCGAGCGGCGGCAGATGGCGGCTCGAGTCGAGGTACGAGGCGAAGGTCTTGGGGTCGATCTCGTCGGGGCGCAGGCTGCCGGCCTGGACCGCGCGGGCGATGCGCCGGGCGGCGTCGGTGATCATCTCGCGGCCGCCGTAGCTGAGCGCCAGGCACAGCGTCATCTTCTCGTTGTGGGCCGAGGCGGCGATGAGCTCGCGCATCGGGTCGCGCACGTAGCTCGGCAGCCGTTCGGTGTCGCCGACCGTGGTGAGCCGGATCTGGTTGTCGAGGATCTCGGCGCGCTCCTCGAGCAGGTAGCGGTTGAGCAGCTGCATGAGGTGGAAGACCTCCTGCGGCGGCCGGTCCCAGTTCTGCGACGAGAACGCGAACAGCGTCAGCGCCTCGACGCCGAGCTCGCGGGCGGCGCGGACGACCCGGCGGACGGCGTCGGCGCCGTGCTCGTGGCCGACCTCGCGCGGCAGGCCCTTCTGCTGCGCCCAGCGGCCGTTGCCGTCCATGATGATGCCGACGTGCCGCGGCAGACGGCTGTCGCCCGCGCCGGCTCCGCGCGCGGTCATCGACCGGGCCCTCGGCGACAGTGGTGGGCGAAAGAGCGAGGCCGGTAAGGAGGCCGAGCAGGGTATGTCATGGCTAGGAGGCGCTCCGTGGGGCCCGGCCCTCGCGGCCGTTTCAGGCCCTTGCGACCGTAAAACAGGCGCGGCCCCGACAGGGGTTCGTCGGTTCGTGCGGGCCGCCCCCGGATACCACGGGGCTCACGCGACTGCAAAGGAGGCAAAGCGGCCAAAGCGGCGCGCCTGACGGAGTTTGGGTTGCCGCCCCCGCGGACCGTCGCGTATAGTGGCTGACCTCGGGCGTGCTGCCGGCCCCAGGCGCCGCAGGCCTGCCTCAGACTTGCCTCACGGCCTCGCTGAGGCTGTTTCCGCCGCCGCCGCCGCCCCCCGACTCCCGCGCCCCCGACACCTCCATGAGTCACGCAGAAACGCTGGAATCGTACATGCTCCGGATGGAGCTGCACCACGAGAAGGTCTCCGACGACACATGGGTGGTCGGGCCGGAGAGCCTCTCGGGCATCCGCATCGTCGTCCGCATCGACGAGCCGATCGTGCTCTACTCGTCGCCGATCTTCGCCGTCACCGAGGCCACGCCGAATCACCTCGGCCTGTTCCGGCGCCTGCTCGAGTTCAACGACACCACGCTGCACTGCGCCTACGCCCTCGACGGCGACCAGATCCTGCTCTCGGGCGCGCACCAGCTGGCCGACCTCGATTTCGGCGAATTTCAGGCGATGATCGAAGACATGGCGATGGCGATCGACGGACACCTCGAACAGCTCAAACCGTGGCGCCCGGCGCCGGCCTCCAGCGAGATCCAGGAGGGCAACTGAGATGGGACTTTTTTCACGCCTCGGCACCCTCATCCGCTCCAACATCAACGAGCTCATCAACCGGGCCGAAGACCCGGAGAAGATGCTCAATCAGGTGTTGGTCGACATGAAGCAGCAGCTCATCGAGGCCAAGAAGCAGGTGGCCATCGCCATCGCCGATGAGAAGCGGATCAAGAAGCAGTGGGAGCAGGAGGCCGCCAAGGCCGCCGAGTGGGAGAAGAAGGCGATGCTGGCCCTCAAGGCCGGCGACGAGAACCTCGCCCGCGCCGCGCTCCAGCGCAAGGGCGACCACGACGAGGTCGCCGCCCAGCTCAAGGACCAGTGGGAGGCCCAGAAGAACTCGGTCGAGCAGCTCAAGGTCGCCCTCCGCGGCCTCGACAGCAAGATCGAGGAGGCCAAGCGCAAGCGCAACCTGCTGGTCTCGCGCCAGAAGCGGGCCGAGGCCCAGCGCACCATCAACGAGACGCTGTCGAGCATCAACTCGACGTCGGCCTTCGACACCTTCGGCCGCATGTCCGAGCGCGTCACCCAGCTAGAGGCCGAGGCCGAGGCGACGTCGGAGATCGGCGGCGTGCTCGAGGAAGGCAGCCTCGAGTCGCAGTTCAAGGCGCTCGAGGCCGGCAACGTCGACGACCAGCTCGAGGCCCTCAAGCGCAAGATGGCCCTCACCGCCGGCAAGACCGAGGACCCGCGCCAGCTCGGCTCCGGCCGCGCCGACGCCAAGGCCCCGCCCCCCGAGGAAATCAGCGCCGACGACCTCAAGGCCGCCGAGATCGACGCCCAGCTCGAGGAGCTGAAGAAGAAGCTCAGCGGCTAGCCTCCGCGCTCTCGCGCGCGCCCGCCGGCCGGAGCGCGACCACGCGTCGCCTCCGGCCGCGTCGCGACGGTGTTCGACCGCGGGTCACCGGCGGCGCGACGCCGAGGTCGCCGATCGGGCTTCGCGGCGCCGCGCGCGGGGGCCCGCGTCGCGGGTCGGCGCGGCGCACTACCATGGGAGCATGGCGAACCCTCCGCTGCTCGTCCTGCTGCTCGCCGGTTCGTTCGCGCCACCGACCGGCGAGGTCGCGGCCGGTGCTGCTGCGCCCGCGAGCGGCGAGGCGGCTGCGGAGGCGAGCGCGCCGGCAGAGCCGGTCGCTGCGAGCCCGGAGCCCGCCGCGGCCGTCGCGGCGCCGGCGGAGCCGCTCGACACCGAGGTGCCCGAGCCGACCGGCATGGGCTTGCAGCTCCGCGAGTACAGGCACATCGAGGCGATCACCGGGCTCGACCTCGAGGGCGCGTGGGAGTCGTACGAGGACGATGTCCGCGAAGACGGCCTCACCGAGTCGTTCACCGCGTTCGCGCGCCGGCGCTTCCGGGTCCGCCGCAACATCGGCATCGGCGTGACGTGCTGGGGGATCGCCGCGCTCGCGCCGGCGACGTACTTCTGGGTCGAGGCGTCCCGCACGGAGCTGTACCAGGGCCAGGGCCTGCTGGCCTTCGCGGGGACCGCCACCGCCGCGGTCGCCGTGAGCGCGATCGTCACCGGCGCGGTGGTGTGGCGCCGCTTCGCCGCGCCGCTGCGCGACCTCCGGGAGGCAGGCCTCGCCGCGCGCCGGCCTGCGCTCGCGCCGCTGCCGCTGCCGCGCGGGCTCGGGCTCGGGCTGCAGCTCGCGTTCTGACGCGAAGGACATGCCCTGCAGGACATGCCTGAGCAGTCATGCTCGATGCGACATGTCCCCGCGGACGATCAGGTGCAGCCGGAGAAGCGCAGGTCGGCGACGATCTCGAGCCCGGGCGCCCGGCACTCGACGGTGGCGTGGCCCTGGATCGCCCAGATGTCGTTGACGCGGACGTTGCCCCGCTCGACCAGCACGTCGAACACCTCGCACTCGGTCTCCGGGGTGAGCACGATCGAAAGGTCTTCGCCGGGGATGTTCATCGCCAGCGAGTAACCGCCGACCGGGTCGTCGACGATCCGCACGCCGGTGCCGTTGTCGCCGCGCTCGGTCAGGTCGACGCCGAAGAACTGGCGGTGCTCGCCCGAGACACATGTCGTCGGGGACATGGTCCATGCGCCATATTCGTCGCTGTCGACCGACAGCTCGCCGCCGAGGTCGTCGCTCGTCCCGCACGCGGGGAGACAGCAGAGGAGGAAGCCGGCCAGGAGACGTCGCACGCCGGCAGGGTACCAGCCGCGAGCGGCGGCCGCCGGGCCTCCGGGCGCGGGTCGATTCCGGCGCGCACGCGCGGCAGCGGGCTCAGCGGCCCGCTCAGGGCGTGTGGCCGGGGCCCCTGGCGGTGCTGCTCGGCTGCGCGGTGCTGCTCGCCGGCGCGGTGCTGCCCGGCGGCGCGGTGCTCGGGGACGCGGTGCTGCTCGTGGCGCCGGTCGGGGGCGCGGGGGTCGGGCGCGGGCCGGTGGTCGCCCCGCCGGGGCCGAGCGGGCCGGTCGGCGGCTTGCCGGTCGGCGCGGCGCCTGGGTTGGGGTTCGGGACCTTGACCGGGGTGATCGTGGCCGGCTTGAGCGGCGCGCCCGACTGCAGCTTGATCTGATCGATCTTGGGCAGGTCGCGGGAGAACGACACCAGCACCTGCGTGCGCATGCGCGGCTTGGCGTTGGTGCGCTTGGCCGGCTCCTCGGCGATGTCGTCGGGCTTCCACGTGTGCCACAGCGGCGCGCCGTCGATCTGCAGCGCGGCGACGGCGTCGAGGAGGCTCTGCAGGTCCTCCTGCTTGCTGCTCGACAGGGTGAAGCGGCAGCGGATCGTGTGGCACTCGACGTTGGAGGTCGACACCGAGGGCGACGGCACCACGCCCTTGAAGGTCTGCAGGCGGGTGGCGGTGATGACCTGGGTGATGAGCGGGCGGTGGGCGACGCTCCACGCCTCGAAGGTGGGCTCGGCCTTGAAGGCGACGCCGTCGTAGGCCTCGTGCAGCTGGGCGAGCAGGCCGTCGGCGCGCGGGGCGGTGAACGGCTCGAAGGGGTCCTTGTCCTTGTCGTCGTCCTCGTCGCCGGCGGGCAGCGGGTTCGGCTTGGGCGGCGGCTCCTTGACCACCGGCGGCGGCAACGGGCCGGGCGGGACGCTGAGCACCCAGTGGGCGATCAGCGCCGCGCTGACGCAGAGGAAGGGCAGGAGCCAGCCGACGAGGGCCGGGCGCCCGGTGGGGCGAGGTTCAAGCGAGTTCATGGTGGAGTCGTAGGGGTAAGAGGGGGCAAGGGGATCCGCACGCGCCAGGCGCCGTCTTCGCGCACGAGCGTGAGCGTGTGGCTCTCCTGCTGACTGCCGAGCAGGCGGACCTGGGCGACGGCGCCGTCTTCTGCGCCGGGGGGTTCGCCGTCGCCGAGCAGCTCGGCGCCGGCGAGCTCGAAGTTCGGGTCGACGTCGACGATCTGCAGCATCTCGGCCGGCTCGATGCGGCGGCGCCCGCCGACCTGGTCCGACGCCTGGGCCGCGGCCGCGGTGAGGCGCTCGGTCGCGGCCCGCTCGAGCTGGCGGTAGACCGCGTCCATGTCGCCGCGCTGGACCGCGGCCGTGAACGCCTGGGCGGTCTTCACCGGGTCGCTGCCGCGGTCGCCGCAGGCGCCGCTCAGGGCGGCCCAGCAGATCAGCGCCGCGGTGCGCAAGACCGGGTGGAGGCCGCGCGGGCGCGGAGTGACATGTCCTTCGGGGCAGGTAGCGATGACCTGGCCCTCGGGACAGGTCTCCTCCGCGGCGGCGGGCGTATGTCCTCGGGTACAGGTGGCGTTGATCATGGCTCGTCGTCCTTCACGCGGTGGAGGCCGAGGCGCTTGAGCAGCTCGCGCAGATAATAGCGGGTGATCCCGGCGGCGGCGGCGGCGCGGCTGAGGTTGCCGTCGTGTTGTTCGAGCAGGCGGGCGAAGTAGCGGCGCTCGAAGGCGTCGACCATGGCCTGCTTGGCCTCCTTGAACGGCTGGGCGAACAGGGCGTCGTCGCCCGCGACGGCGGGCTCGCCGGCGGGCGTGGGGGCGGGCACGGGGCGGCTGGGGCGGCCGAGGAACAGGTCGGCGGGTTCGATGACGCCGGCGCTGGCGAAGTGGACGGCGCGCTCGATGGTGTTCTTGAGCTCGCGGACGTTGCCGGGCCAGGGGTGGGCGGTGAGGGCCCGGCGCGCGGCCGGGCTGAGGACCACGGCGCCGCCGCGCGGGCGGGTGAAGTCGCTGACGAACTTCTCGGCGAGCAGGAGGATGTCGTCGCCGCGCTCGCGCAGCGGCGGCAGCTCGACGTTCATGACCGACAGGCGGAAGTAGAGGTCCTCGCGGAACTGGGCCTGGCCGACCATCGTCTTGAGGTCGCGGTGGGTGGCCGCGACCACGCGGACGTCGACCTTGCGGACCTGGGTCTCGCCGATCCGCTGGACCTCGCGGCGGTCGAGCACGCGCAGCAGCTTGGGCTGCAGCTCGAGCGGGAGCTCGCCGATCTCGTCGAGGAACAGGGTGCCGCCGTGGGCCTCTTCGAACGCGCCGGCGCGGCTCTCGAGCGCGCTGGTGAAGGCCCCCTTGCGGTGGCCGAGGATCGCGGCCTCGGCCAGCTCGCGCGGGAGGGCGCTGCAGTCGAGCACCACGAACGGGCCCTTGTGCCGCGGCGACTCGTCGTGCAGCGCGCGCGCGACCAGCTCCTTGCCCGAGCCGGTCTCGCCGCCGACGAGCACGCTCATGTCGGTGTCGGCGATCCGCTCGAGCACGGCGAACAGCTCGCGCATGCCGGGGCTCTGGCCGAGCAGCGCGCCGAAGTGGGTCTGGCGCGAGATCGGGACCTGGACCTCGTCCTCGGCGAGGAAGGCGATCGCGGTCTTGCCGAGCTGGATCGTCGCGCCCGGCTCGATCCACGCCTCGCGGATCCGCACCCCGCCGACGTGGGTGCCGTTGGTGCTGCCGAGGTCGCGCAGCAGCACCGCGCCGTGCGGGCCGCCGGCCGCGAGCTGCAGCTCGGCGTGCAGGCCGCTGATCGAGCTGTCGGTGAGCACGAGGTCGTTGACCGCGCTGCGCCCGATCGTCAGCCGCGGCCGCGCGGTCTGGACCTGGGCGTCGCGGTCGGGGCCGTCGGTGACGCGCAGCATCACCCGGCGCAGCGGCCGCGAGGGCGCCGCCCGGGCGACGCTGGTCGTCATCGCCGCCTCGCGCGGCTCGTCGCTTCGGAAGGTCACGGTTGGCCTTTAATCAAGCAAGCAGGGGGGCGGTTCGTCGCGGGAGAATGGGACAGGTCGCGCGGGACAGGTTCGCCGGGACAGGTTCGCCAGGACAGGTTCGGCGAGGCGGCGCGAAGCGGGCGCTGAGCGGAGCGGGGCGAAGGCGCCCGGGCTTGGCCTGGCCAGGGCGCGTGCGAGACGCGGAGCCGCCGGCGAGGAGCGGGGCGGGGGGAGGCGGAGCCGGGAGGGAGGAGCGAGGGCGCGCGGAGCGGAGGTGGCGAAGGGGACATGTCCTTCAGTTCAGGTATTGCTCGCGGCCGTCGACGATCCGCAGGTGGCGCGGGCGCTTGCCCCCGCCGCCCTTGCGCGGGCCGACTTTGCCGGAGGCGGGTCGCTTTTGCCAGCGCCGGGCCACGACGAGGGCGAGGCCCGCCGCGACCACGCCGGGGACGATGTCTGGCCAGCCGCCGCGGAGCAGCGGTCCGAGCAGCAGCAGCGCCACGGCGACGCCGGCGAAGCTGCGCGCGGTGACCGGGAGGACGCCGAAGATCGACACCGGCTCGCGCGCGAACAGCACGCCGAACGCGGCGAGGGCGGCGAGGTCGATCGGGGTGGTGCCGCCGTGGGGCAGCATCAGGGCCGCGGGGACGGCCAGACCCACGAGGCCGAGGACGAGGTAGCCGACGACCGCGGCGCCGAGGACGAGGCCGAGGTAGCGCGCGGTCCCGAGCCGGCCCTCGACCGGACTGCCGACGAACCACTGCAACAGGCCGGTGCCGATCAGGCCGGCGAGCTGACCCTCGGGGAACAGGAACGGCGCGGTGAGCGGCTGCCACGGGGCGGGGTCGGTGAGGAACGAGGCGCCGAGCTGAAGGTGGCGGGCGAGCGGCAGGTCCGAGACGAACGCGCTGGCGGCCGCTGCGGCGACCAGCAGCCAGAAGCTCGCGGGCCGGAAGCGCGGCAGGCCAGAGAACGGCGAGGTCGGCACGGTCTGGGAGTGTAGCAGGTGCGTCGGGCGCGCCCGCCGATGTACGCCGGTTTTTTGCGGCACTCCGGGCGGGTTTGGCAGGCTCCGGCGCATGAGCTCGAAGAACCGCCGCCGCCATCGCGTGTTTGCGACCAAGCACACGGAGTATCACCTGCGTGCCGACGAGTGCGTGGGCGTGCGCGACCGGAGCACCGGCGCGTGGCTGAGGCGCCACGCGGCGCTCCGTCTGCGCGCGGTCCAGCTGCCGCCGATCGGCGCCGACGCGGAGTGGATCGGGCGCCGCTTGCAGTTCTGGGGCTACGCGACCGACGTGACGACGTCACCCGTCACCGAGGTGATGCGGCCCGAGCTGCATGCGCTCGAACACTACGTCAGCGGCGTGCGCAGCGGCGAGATCGCGGCCTGAAGGGCCGCAGGACGCGCAGGCGGGCGCGAGCTGTCCATGAGGGCAGGTCGAGGCGCGCGGCGGCCCGGATCGATGAGGGCGGGCGCTGCTCGGCGGGCCCGCGGCAGGCGGGGGCGGGGCGCGGTGGCTCGACGCGCGTGCGGGCGTGAGCTGTCTTTCGGGGCAGGTCTGGGCGCGAACGCGGCAGGCCCGCGACGGCTGTTCGTCGGGCGGGCGCAAGGCGGAGCGACGTGCGGTGGGCGAGAGCGCCTGGCAGGCGGCTCGACGGGAGCGGTCGCCAGGTGGCGCTCGGGACATGTCACAGACAGCATGTCCGAAGAGCTGTGGCTGCCAGGACATGTTCTCGAGGACATGTTCTGAATTGCCGACGCGGCCGGCCGCGCGAGCGGACGGCCGCGCGTGGGCCACGGGGTTACTTCGAGCCGGGCTTCTTGGCGGTCGTGGGCCGGGCGGTCTCGGGCCCGCTGGTCGGGACCTCGGCGCTGTCGACCGGCGGGGCGGTCGACGGAGTCCGCGTCGAGTCGACGGGACCGGTCGGGGCGGTGGCGGCGCCGGTGGGCGGCGTGGCGGCGCCGGTGGGCGGCGTGGCGGTGGCGGTCGGGTCGGTGGTCGCAGGCGGAGTCTCGGTCTTGGCGTCGCCGCCGGCCGCCGCGGCCGGGTCGCCGTCGCCGTCGTAGCAGCACAGGATGCCGCCGTTGCGCTCGGAGGTGACCGAGCCGCAGCCCTCGGCCTTGCCGAGCGAGATCTTGGTCTGACCGCGCCAGATCGCGTCGCGGCACTTGCCGAACGCGCAGGCGTCACCGCAGCAGACCGGCTCGGAGCAGATGCCGGAGTCCATGCACGGGAACACGGTCTCGGCGGTCGGCGGCGGCGGGCACAGGTCCTCGGTCTGGCCGTGGCTCATGGCCGCGACGAACTTGCCGGGGCCCGCCTCCTTGTTGCAGGCGTTGGCGGTGGTGTGCCGCTTGAGGTCGTCGTGCTTGCCCTGGTAGCCGCACACGTGCCAGCCCTTGGCGCACACGTCGGCCGGCGAGGTGCAGACGCCCTTGTCGTCGCCGCAGGCCTTGCCGGTCGGCTTGTCGCGCAGGCTCTTGGTGCCCTCCCAGGTGGCGAGACAGCCGGCGATCCGCTTGTGCCGAGTGAGGTCGGCGAAGCCCTCGCGCTGGCCGTCGGCGCAGCCGATGACCTCGGGCTCGCCCTTCTCGCTCTCGATGAACTTGACGCCCTGCAGCGAGCGCGGCGGGTCTTTGCCGGAGGGGTCGTCGTAACCGCCGACGTTGGGCCCGGGGCCGCACACGCAGGCGGACTGGAGCACAGGTACGGCGAGGAACACGGCCAGGAGCCGCGAAAGGCGAAGCTGGAACATGCGGCGCAAAGAATAGGCGAGTTGTGCGCCGTGGGGAAGGTTTTGGCCCGCGCGTCGGCACGCGAAAAATTGCGCAAACTCGCCTGCCCGAGCCGGGACCCGCGCCCGGGCAAACGGTCGCGGGCCGCGACGGCGCGGCTCGCTACGGCGCCCCGGGCGAGGCGGGGGGCGCGGCGGGATCGAGGTGGCGAGGCAGTCGCGGAGCTCGCAACGCTGCGATACGGTACCGCGACGTCGGGCGAGCGCCGCACGTCGACGTGCCGCTGCGGCACACCGGCGCGGGCGAGACCGACGAGGATCGGACCCGGCCCACGGGCGAGATGGGCGCATCGCGGCTCGTGAACCGAGCAACGGTCCCTGTCACGACTCCTGTGTCGCGGCCGGGCGCCGAAAGCCGCGCAGGGCCGAGATCCGACGAGCAACGCGGCCTGCGCGGCCCCGCCGAAGCGCTACTCCTCGGGCAGGTCGGGCGCCGGCGGCACCGGCTCGGCTCCGGCGAGGCCGGCGGCCCTCTCACGGCTGCGCGTGATCAGGTACGAGACGGCGACGCTGAGGAAGAACAGGCCGACCATCGGGCACGCCATCATCAGCTGCGAGACCGGCTCGGGCGGGGTGAGCACGGCGGCGATGACGAAGATGGCGATCACCGAGATCTTCCAGAAGCGCAGCAGGGCGCGGTGGTCGACCACGCCGGCGAAGCTGAGGAAGGCGATCAGCAGCGGGAACTCGAACACGGCGCCGAAGGCGACCAGGATCTTGGTGGCGTCGCGGATGTAGTCGTTGAGCGTGAGGTGGTACGCGACCGTGGTCGCGGCGCCGCTGGTGCTCTGGGTGTACGAGAGCAGCCACTGGATCGTCCACGGCAGCACGAACTTGTAGCAGAAGGCGGCGCCGGCCAGGAACATGAGCACGGAGGTGGCCACGAACGGCACGACGTAGCGCTTCTCGCGGGCGTAGAGGCCGGGGGCGATGAACATCCAGAACTGGTAGAAGCCGATCGGCGCGGCGAGGAAGATGCCGGCCGCGACCGCCACCCGCATGTCGGTCATGAAGGCGTCCATCATCGCCAACACCTGCAGCTCGGGCTTGCCCTCCATGCCGGCGGCGGCCCAGGCGGCGTGCAGCGGCGCGGCCAAGAACTCGCGCAGCTCGGTGGCGTAGACGAAGCAGAGGATGCAGGCGACCACGAGGCCGAGGAAGGCCTTGACCAGGCGGCTCCGCAGCTCGCTCAGGTGGTCCCAGAACGACATCGGCGTGTCGCCCTCGGGGCCCTCGGCGAGGCCGTCGAGGCCGTTGCCGGGCTGTCCCGGCGGGACGGCGGGCAGGACCGCGGGCGCGGTCGCAGGCGGGGTCTTGCCGGTGCTCATGCGACGTCACGCTCGCTAGCCCGCGGAGCGCTCGCCACGGCGCCGGGGACGGGGCGCGGGCCAGACTCGGCGGCGGCCGAGCCCGCCGCCACGGCCCCGACGGCCGGCACGGCCCGCGGGGCCGCCTCGGCGGCGACGGTGGAGACGGTCGCCGCTGCGGCGGCCGGAGCCGGGGCCGCCGCGGGGGCGGAGCTGGCCGAAGGGACCTGCTCCGAAGGACCTGTCCCGGCGGGCCTGTCCCCGAGGGCAGGGGCGCGCTTGGCCTCCTCGCGGGCGATCTCGTTGATCTTCTGCTGGGCCTTGACGACCTCCATGCGGGCGCGCTGGAGCTCGCGGCGGGCGACGTCGCGGGCCCCGTCGAGCTCGGCCTTGGTGCCGTGGTAGGCGGCCCGGATCTCCTCGATTGGCTCGCGCAGCTCGTCGGCCTCCATGACCTGGGCCCGGAACTGCTCGGCGGTGCGGCGGATGCTGCCGTAGATGCCGGCCAGCGTCTTGATCAGGCTGGGCAGCTCCTTGGGCGAGAAGAGCATCAAGGCGACGATCCCGACCAGGATCATCTCGGTGAGGCCGATGCCGAACACCGGCAGACCATAGCAGTGTCCCGTCGCGCGGGCGAGCGGGCCGGAGGCGCGTTGTGCGCGCGAGCGTCCGCGGGCCGCAGCGAGGGCCCCGGCGGCCGCACCGGGACGAGGCAGGACGTCCCGCACGCGCCGGCGCGGCGACGCCCGGACGGACGAGCGATCGCCGGACCGAGGGCCCCCACGGCCGGGGCGAGCGGGCAGGGTGTCCGAAGGGACAGGTACGCAGGCGCGCGCGGCGGCGGCTCGAGGAGCCGCGTGTCCGTCGGGACAGGTCGTGGGGCGGCCGCGGGCGAAGGTCCTCCGGCACCCGCGCGTTCTCCGCTCGCCCGCCCGACGCGGGCGAGCGGACCCCCTTTTTAAAGGAACATGTTCGGCGAGACATGCGAAAAGGGACATGCCCATGAGGGCATGTCCCCGGAGACAGGGCACGAGGCGACCGGCTACGCGCGCGCGGGCCCGGGCTTGCCGCGCGACTGGCGGCGGGGCGGGGCGAGGCCGACGCTGGTGCTGAGCTGCTCGTAGAGGCTGCGCTGGTAGTTCATGCCTTCCTTGACCGACTTGAGGCCCTCGACGATCTGGTCGGCGCCCTGCGTCTGGGCCCGGTGGGCCTTGCTGAGCTGGCTGACCATCTCGCTGATCGTCTCGATCGCGCGGGTGATCTGGCGCGAGCCGCGGGTCTGCTCCTGGGTCGAGCGCTCGACGTGGCGGGTGATCGTCTTCATCTTCTCGGCCGAGCGCAGGATCTGCTCGGCGCCGCGGGCCTGCTCGCCGGTGGCGGTGGCGACCTGCTGCACGGTGGTGGCGACGACGTTGATCGCGTCGGTGACCTGCTTGGAGTTCTGGGTCTGCTGGACGGCGACGCGGGCGATCTCGCGGACCATGCCGGTCGAGCGGCGGGCGGCGTCGGAGATCCGCTTGAGCGCGTCCTCGGCCTGATGGCTGACGCGCACGCCGTCGTCGACCGACTTGCTCGAGCGCTGCACTGCCTCGACGGCGTTCCGGCTCTCGCGCTGGACGGCCTTGATGATGTCGGCGATCTCCTTGGTGCTGCTGGCGGAGCGCTCGGCGAGGTCCTTGATCTCGTCGGCGACGACGGCGAAGCCCTTGCCGTGCTCGCCGGCCTGGGCGGCGATGATGGCGGCGTTGAGCGCGAGCAGGTTGGTCTGCTCGGACACGTCGTCGATGACGCTGAGGATCTTGCCGATCTCGCTGATCCGCTCGCCCAGGCGGCTGATGACGGCCACGCCGTCGGCCGAGTAGGTCTTGATCAGGTTGATGACCTCGATGGTCTGGTTGATGGCGTCCACGCCGCCCTCGGCGGCCCACACCACCTCCTCCGAGAGGCCGGCGGTCTCGTTGGCGTTGTTCTCGACCTGCTGGATCGAGGTGTCCATCGCCGTCATCGCCAGCGAGGTCTCCTCGGCGGTGGAGCTCAGCGCCTCGATGTTCTTGGCCACCTCCTTGACCGAGTAGGTCATCTCCTCGATCGAGGTGGCGGTCTCCTGCACGCTGGCGGCGAGGTTCAACATGCTCTCGGCGACCTCGTCGTTGGCGGCCGCCATCTCGAGGATCGAGCTGGCGCTCTCCTCGGCGTTGCTGGCCAGCAGCTCGACGTTGTCGGCGATGCCCTTGAGGCCGCCGTTGACGTTGTTGAGCGCCTGCGAGGTCTCTTCGAGCGCGCCGGCGGTGGTGCCGAGGCCCTCGGCGAGCTCCTGCATCAGCGCGGCGCCCTCGGCGTCGATGCCCCGGGTGCTGACGCCGCCCTCGTCGAGCATGCGGCGCAGCTCCTCGGCGTCGCGCACGGCGCCGTCGCGCTGGTTGAGCGCCTCGGCGAGGCGGGCCTGGATCCGCGCGAGCTCGGCGGCGCCGGCCTCTTGCTCGCGTCGGCTCGCCTCGAGCTCGCTGGTGAGGCGATGGCGGGTCTCGTTGGCGCCGCGGCGCACGGTCTCGAGCTCGTTGCGCAGGACGTCGAGCTCGGGCACGCCGCCGCGGACGCTCTGCTGCAGCGCGCGGTTCTCGGCCTGGGCGTCGTGCAGCCGCGCCTCGAGGTCGGCGATCCGCGTCTCGGCGGCCTGCGCCCGCCCGGCCTGCTCCTGCGCGCGGGCGGTGACCTCCTGCAGGCGCGCGTTGAGGCTGCGTTGCTCGATCTCCGCGTTGCGCAGCTGGCCCGCCTCGGCCTGCAGCCGCGCGGCCAGCTCCTGCCCGTGCGCCTGGCAGTTCTGCAGCCGCCCCGTCAGCTCCTGCACCTGGGCCTGCAGGCCCTGCGCGTGGGCGTTGGCGTCGTGCAGCGCCCGCTCGCTCTGGTGGCTGCGGGCCTCGACCTCGCGCAGCGCCTGCCGTTCGTCGCCGGCGTGGGCCAGCAGCGCCTCGGCCCGCGAGCCGAGCAACCATCCGGCCGCGCCCGCGACCACGGCGACGACGCCGGGAATCACGGGCTCGACCCCCATCACGACGGCGATGACGGCGATAAGGCCGAGCGCCAGCGGCACCCACGACGGCAGCGGAAGTCGGTTGTCCATTCGCGCGATGGCGGCGATTGTACGGAAAGCCCGGGCAGGCCTCCAGGCCGGGGCAGCACGGGCGTATGCGCGAAAGCGCGCAAAGGCGCGTCCAGGGGCCCCTAGGAGTCGGCGCGCGCGGACCGATCTCCGGAGCGGCCGGTGCCGTCGCCGCAGATGGGGGTGCCGGCGGCTCGCGTGGCCGTCCGGGTCGCGCGGCGCTCGGGCGCGTGCCGGTGCGGCGGCTCGGGGGCGCCGGTCGATCAGGCGAACAGGCCGAGCTGGGTGCCGTCGTCGTGCTGGGCGGCGACGGTGGCGCCCAGCCCTTGCAGCCACGGCAGGGCGCGGGCGGTCCAGGCCGGATCGCCGCGCAGGAGCACCTGGGGGCGGCCGGCGCTGCGCCACAGCTCGGCGAGGGCGTCGCGGCCGAGGCGGCCGGGGCAGGAGGCGGCGACGACCTCGACCTTGCGGCGCGCCGGCTGTCCCGCGAGCCAGGTGTCGACAGCGGCGTGCACGGCCGGCGGGGCGTCGACGAGGACCAGGGCCATCGGGCCGGCTGGCTCTTGGGACCTGTTCTTTGCGACCTGTCCGAACGTGCGCGGATCGAAGGCGTCGTGCGGGCTCAGGCGGATCGCCGCGGGCTCGGGGCGACCCTCGCCGACCGGGCGGGCGGCGCCGTCGAGGTGCGGCGCGAAGCGCGGGTGGGCGGTGAAGGCCAGGTCGCCGAGCGCGTGGTCGCGGATCTGGCGGGCGCAGGTGGCGGTGGCGACGAGGATCTCGACGTGCATGCCGAGCGCCGCGAGGGTGGCGAGGCCGGCGTGGGCCAGCGGGGCGGGCGGAGCGTCGAGGGCCCAGGCCGGCAGGGCTCGCAGCAGCAGCCAGTCGCAGGCGAGCGCGCCGGCGCCCGGGCCGAGCGCCCAGGTGTAGAGGCAGGTCGGGCCGCCGCCGCGCGGGCGCAGCTGGAGCGAGCTGCCGCCGAGCGGGAGTCCCGAGGGACATGTCATGAGGGACAGGCGACCGACGCCGAACTCGCGGCCGTGATCGACGAGCACGGCGCGGGCGAGGCTGTTGCGCTGGCTCGGGCTGAGGTTGGCGAGCGCGAGGGCGTAGAGCAGGTCGCGGTGGCCGAGCCAGGCGCCGGGGACGAGCTTGGGGGCGGCGCCGAGGTGCGAGAGGAAGGCGGTGCGGCCGCGCTCGCAGCGGTCGATGCTGAGGCGCCCGTGCGCGAGGAGCTGCTGGACGGCGGCGAGGTCAGTCACGCGTCTTCGGTCCCCGCCCGGTTTTATCGCGGGCGCGGGCGCGGCGAAAGAAAGCTTGCAGGAGCGCGGCGGACTCGCCCGCGAGCAGGCCCGGGACGATCGCCAGGCGGTGGTTGAGGCGGGGGTCGTCGCAGAGGTTGTAGAGCGAGCGGACGGCGCCGGCCTTGGGATCGGCGGCGCCGTAGACGAGGCGGGCGACGCGGCTGTTGACGATCGCCCCGGCGCACATCGGGCACGGCTCGAGGGTGACGTAGAGCGTGGCGCCGTCGACCCGCCAGCGCCGACGCGCGGCGCAGGCCTCGCGCAGGGCGACGATCTCGGCGTGGCCGGTGGGGTCGGCGCCTTGCTCGCGGGTGTTGCCGCCGGTGCCGAGGACGACGCCGTCGAGCACGACGAGCGCGCCGACCGGGACATCGCCGGCAGCGGCCGCGGCCTCGGCGATCGCCAGCGCGGCGCGCATGTACCGGAGGTCGAGCGCGTCCTGCGCGGCGTCCAAGGGCGATCTCCCGCCGGCGTTCACTCGACGATGTCGGCGGGCGAGCGCGGCGACAGCTTGGCTTCCTCGAAGCTGAACGCGAGCGGGCCGGTGAGCGAGGTGAACGTGTCGGCGAGCATCGGCAGGACCCAGTCGGCCTTGGCGAAGAACAGGTCGTCGACGAACAGGCCGTCGGTCAGCTCGTACTCGCCGAACATCGCGTTGACCGCGGCGACGGTGACGTTCTCGACGGTGACGAGCACGCCCTCGTACTGCTCCTGCAGCGGACCGCCGGCGGTCACGTCGGCGGCGTCGACGATCTCCGGGGCCGGCGCGGCGCCCATGCCGGTGACGGTGACCTTCATCGCGTCGCTGACCTCGATCTGCGAGTTGTCGTAGTACTCGTCGTAGACGCCCTCGACGTCGACGATGTCGCCCGGCTCGACGGCGACGGCGTTGGCGCCGACGTACACGTAGATGCCCGAGTACTCGCCGCCCATGGCGTCCTGAATGAAGAAGCCGTCCTTCTTGAAGGTCAGCGGCGAGGTGACGATCGCGCCCTTGACGAGCACCGGCGTCTGGGCCGCCACCATGCCCTCCTGGATCTCGTAGATCGTGTACTCCTCGGCCGGCGGGACGGCGTCGACGACGAGGTCGGCGGCGGCGCGCGGGGCGATCTTGTGGTCCTCGAAGCTGAAGCGCAGCGGGCCGGCGATGCTCGTGAACACCTGGCCGTTGACGACCACCGGCTTCTCCATCTGCGGGAACAGGAAGAAGTCGTTGATCCGCAGCGCGCCGTCGACCTCGAAGTCGCTCATGTCGACGGCGGGGTTGGTGACGGTGACGTTCTCGACCTGGACCAGCACGCCCTCGTAGGCCTCGGCCTTGGCGCCGCCCGTGGCGACGTCGGCGGCGGGGACGACGACGGGCGCGGGCGGCTCGCCCTCGCCGACCTGCACGAGGTCGTCGACGGCGGTGACCTTGAGCTGGCTCTCGCCGAAGAACTCGGTGTACTGGGCGGTGATGTCGACGACCAGGCCCGGCTTGGCGCCGAAGCCCATCGCCACCTCGGGGGTCAGGAACACGGCGATGCCCGACAGCTCGCCGCCCATCGGGTCCTGGACGAACATCGTGCCCTCGCCCTTGTTGTTGACGCGGGCCGGCGAGGTGATGACGACGCCCTTGACGGTGACGACGCTGTTCTCGGGGACCTCGCCGCCCTGGATGTCGTAGATCGACACCTCGCCGACGTCGGGGCCGGTGGTGTCGGTCTCGCTGGTCGGCCCCTCGGTGGTGTCGGGGCTGGTCGTCGAGGTGCTCGTCTCGGGCTCGTCCGTGGTCGCCGGGCTCGTGGTCGTCGGCGGGCTGTCGGTGGTCGGGCCGCTGGTCGTCGGCTCGTCGCCGGTGGTGTCCGTGGTGTCGGTGCTCGCCGCGGTGTCGTCGCCGTTCGAGTCGGTCGTCGCGTCGGGGGTGAGGTTGCAGGCGACGGCGCCGAGGACGAGGCCGACGGTGACACTGGGGATGAGCGCGCGAGGACGAAGCATAGGCGTTGTGCGCGAAAATCTACCACCGGGGCGGCGGCGCGCGCCAGTGGGCAAATGGCCCCACGCGCGCCCCGGGGAGCCGCTCGCACGGGACAGCGCGCGAGCAGACGGCGAGCTGGAGCGAACTCGAGTGGCGCTTGGGGCATGTCGTGAAAGACATGTCCGAAGAGGCATATGGGAACGTGGAAAACGGCGCGAGCCGCGACGTCAGCGCGGGCGCCGCAGCCCAGCCTGCGGGACATGTCCTCACAGGCAGGTCACGCGGCGAGGCCGGGCCCAGAAAGCGAGAGAGGCCCCGCGTGGGCGGGGCCTCTCTTGCAGCGCATCCGGAAGGATTCGAACCTCCGACTTTCGGTTCCGTAGACCGACGCTCTATCCAGCTGAGCTACGGATGCAAAACCCTGCAGGGGAAGTGCAGGGGCGGCGAAACCTATCAGGGTCGCGACCCCGGAGCAAGAGGTTCGGCGCGATAAAAACGAGCGCTACATCACGGAGTGCCGGCGGGCGCCCGCTGAGTCAGCAAGATCAGCAGGGTGATGGCGTTGTTGCCGAAGTGCACGGCGATCGCGCAGGAGAGCCGCCCGGTGGCCGCGTAGACCCCGGCGAACACCAGCCCGAGCCAGAAGTAGACGACCAAACCGCGGATGTTGCCGTGGAAGACGGCGAACAGCAGGGCCGAGGTGACGAGCCCCGCCCACATGCCGGCGCGGCTGGCGACGCGGCGGAACAGGAGGCCGCGGAAGAACAGCTCCTCGCCCAGCGGGGCCAGCGCGAGGGCCGAGAACACCAGGCTGGCGAGGGCGGGGCCGCCGGCGGCGACGAGCTCGAGGACCAGCGGCTGCTCGGCGATCGGCGCGCCGAGCAGCTGCATGAGGAAGCCGAGCGCGTAGCTGCCGACCACGGCGGCGCCGAGGTAGACGAGGGAGATCACCCCGGCGCGGGCCGGGCCGGGACGCTGGGCGGCGGCGACCAGGGGCGGCAGCGGGCCGGGCTCGAACACCCGGCCGAGGCGGTCGTAAAGGAGGGCGCCGAACAGGGTGGCGATCGGCGTCAGGGCGAGCGAGAGGGCGACCTTGGCCTTGTCCGGCGGCAACACCGGCTGGCCGAACAGCGCGGCGATCGCCGCCCGCAGACCGTCGGCGACCCCGGGGATCCCCAGGATCACGACCAGCCCGGCGGCGAAGCAGCCGACCGCGGTGACGATCTCGCTGGCGACGACGGCGACGCGGTCCCTGACGGCGGCGGACACTCTCGCTCAGTGTGGCGGCGGGGGCCAGATCGTACAAGCAGGCGCTGTGCTGTCGGTCCGGGTGTGACCTTGCCTGTCTCCTGGAGGCTTGCAACCGGCGAGCGATGCGGCTAGGTTCCGAGACCCCGCGGCCCCCCTGGCCAAGGCGTCCGACAACCCGACTGCGCACGGAATGGTGGCCGAGAGGCTGAAGGCGCAGGTTTGCTAAACCTGTGTAGGGGAAACTCTACCGAGGGTTCGAATCCCTCCCATTCCGCCACGTTCGAGGCCGTCCTCCCCGCTCCGGGGTCGGACGGTCTTCGAGCTTTCGGGCGCCGCCCCCTGGGCTCGCCGGCGGGAGCGCCGCGCGTGAGGGCTGTCGCATGCGACATGTCCTCGTGTCCATGTTTTCATGGACATGTCCGAAGGGACCACCGGGTTCGGCGCGGTCAGTAGGCCGAGCCGTCCTTGCGCGTGAAGTGCCAGCGGCCGTTCTCGAAGATGCCGACGAGGTCGTCGGCCGGGTAGCTGACGGCGTCGCCGGGGGAGCGGTCGCCGACCTCGAGGAGGGCGACGTCGCTGTCGGTGAGGTTGAGGATGTGGTGGGCCTCGCCGGCGCCGGCCGGGAAGCCGATGCACATGCCGGGCTCGAGCTCGAACTCGCCAGCGTCGGTCACGAGGGTGGGGCGGCCCTCGAGGACGTAGACGAACTCGTCCTGGCGGGTGTGGGCGTGACGCAGGGCGCTGCAGGACCCCGGAGCCAGGCGGGTGTGGTTCACGCCGAAGTTGGACAGGCCGAACAGATCGCCGAGCGGGCGCTTGAGGCGGCCCTCGACCCGTCGGGCGAACTCGGACGGGTAGACGCTGGGACGCGCGCGGGCAGGGGCTTCGGCGGCGACGATCGGGGTCTTGCGCGGGGGATTGTCGGTGCTCATGGCGGGCTCACGGGACAGGGGACAGGCTCGACGGCGCGGAGGTGTCGCCGGCGAGGCCGGGGACACGCGCAGGTGATCGAAGCGATCGACGAAAGGGCGCAGAGCGACGACGAGGCGGTCGGTCGGGACGTCGAGGTCGAGACGCGCGTCGGCGGGCAGGCGGCGACCCAGCGGCAGCGGCGGGAAGACGGCCCGGTCGTGGACGTGACGCGCGCGGGTGTCGGCGAGCGCGTGCGCCCGGACCTCGGGGTCGTGATCGGGCCGCGGGAGGCAGGGCGGCTGCATCGCCCCGCCACGCTAACAGATGTCAGGCCGCCTCGCCGCGCATGCGTCGCTGACGTGCGCGGCCGATCTTGCGCAGCATCGGCTCGATCCAGTGAGATGTCCTCGGGAACAGGTCGGCGATCCGCGCCAGCAGAGCGCGGGAGCGCGGCAGCGCGAGCAGGAGCGGCCGGCGCGGCAAGACCTCGTCGACGATCGCGCGCACGACGTCGTCGGGGGTCAACAGCCGCGAGCCCGAGAAGGTCAGCTCGGCCTCGCCGTAGTTGAGCTGCAGGTCGAGCATGGGCGTCCGCACGGCGTCGGGACAGACGACGGTGAGGGCGACGCCGCGCGGCCGCAGCTCCTGCGCGGCCGCCAGCGAGAAGGCCCGCACGGCGTACTTGGAGGCGCTGTAGAGGGCGATCCCCGGCACCGGGGCGAGGCTGGCCAGCGAGGCGACGTTGATGATGTGCCCGCGACCACGCGCGACCATGTGGCGCGCGGCGACCCGGGTGCCGTGCACGACACCCTTGGTGTTGATGTCGAAGTGGCGATCGACCTCGAGCGGATCGCACTCGAGGGTGTACCCGGGCCGCAAGTAGCCGGCGACGTTCAGCAGCACGTCGACGCCGCCCATGACCCGCGTCGCCTCGCCGAACACCGCCTCCCACGCGATCGGGTCGCGCACGTCGAGGCCGCGACAGTGGACCCGGTCGGTCGGCCACGGACGCGCGGCGGCGAAGTCCTGCAGCGGCTCCAGGCGGACGTCGGTGGCGAACACGGTGTGGCCGGCCGCGATCAGGACGTCGGCGGCGTGACGACCGATGCCGCTGGCACATCCGGTGATGAAGAATCGCTGTGGTGCGAGCATCGCGTTGGCCGCGGAGCCTAACACGGGGCTCGACGGCGACGCGGAGGGCGAGTTTCGGGACGGCGACGGCGAACTCGGCTGTGCCGCGCGATTTCACGCGCCCCGGCGCAGGCAGGGCTCCGCATTGCACCTGCGAGGACCAATGCGTCGACGACGGGGTCACGCCAATCGTGTCCACGACCGGGAATCGTCGCGCACGGGAATCATGGCAGGACAGAGCGGACGGATCCGCGCAGACAGCGGTCGTGGCGCCGCCGAACCGGTGATATATTGCAGGCCACGCGCCGGACCGCGGCGTTTGTGGCGAGCGCACCCCATGCCGAGCGACACGCGCGACGCGAGACCCGGCGCCCCTGCTCCGCCCAGACCGAAGCGGCGCAGGTCGTGGTCGCGGCGGGCCTGGATCGCCGGGCAGATCGCGGCCGGGCTCGGGCTCGGGCTCGTCGCCACGGAGTACGCATTTCGCGTGCGCGACGAGGGGGCGTTTCCGCACGTAAATTTCTACGTGGCCGATCCGCAGCTCGGGGTGCGCCTCCAGCCGGGGGCGACGATGGGGTTTCGCCTGGGCACCAATCCGCGGACCACGATTCACGTCAATGCGAGCGGTTACCGCGGGTCCGACTGGCCGGGGCCGCAGCCGCGGGAGATCGTGGTGGTCGGCGATTCGCAGGTGTTCGGGCTGGGGGTGGAGGACGACGAGACGTTCTCGGCCCGCCTGGCTGAACGGACAGGTCGCCCGGTGATCAACGCCGGCGTGCCGACGTACGGGCCGCGCGAGTACCTCGAGACGGCGCGCGAGTTGCTGGCGACGCGCCGGCCGGAGACGGTGGTGGTGGTCCTCAATTACGTGAACGACCCGTTCGAGCTCGAGCGGCCCAACAGCGAGCGACACGCGGTGTGGGACGGCTGGGCGGTGCGGCGGGAGACGGCGCCGGCCGAGGTGGTGCAGTTCCCGGGACGGGCGTGGCTGTTCTCGCGGTCGCACGCGGTGTACGCGCTGCGGCGATGGTTGTACGCGCTCGACAGCGACGACGCGGGCGCCCGGCCGCTCGACCCGGGGACGCCGTCGGAGGGCGGCTGGGAGGACCTCGTGCACGCGAGCTTGCGGGCCCAGGCGGAGCAGGCGGAGCAGGCGGCGCAGCACGAGCGGAGCCGCGGTACCTCGCGGGCGCAGGTCGACCGGCTGGGGAAGTCGCTCGCCGACAAGCGCGCGCAGCTGCGGGACCTCGAGGACGAGCTGGAGTACGGAGAGCCCTCGGAGCTGTCGCAGCGGATCGCGGCGGGCAAGCCGGGCGACATCGTCGACGACACGAACGCGGAGAAGAGTCGGTCGGTGATCCTCACGGCGGAGCTCATCCGCGCGGCGGTCGAGCGGCGCGAGGCCTACAAGAAGCAGCAGCGGAAGTTCGCCAGGGACCACGCCGCCAAACTCCGCGAGCTGCAGGCGGCTGCAGCGACGCTGGTCGACGAGCGCGAGACGCTCCTGGCCGAGCTGGCCGCGAGCGCCCCGCGGCCGCGGCCGCAGTCGGTGTTCGACGCTTACCTCGCCGAATTCAAGGCGCTGTGCGACGCGCACGGGGCCGAGCTGGTGGTGGTGGCGCTGCCGATCGACGTGCAGGTCGACGCCGGCGAGTGGGCCAAATACGGGGTCGAGCGCGGCCCGGACATGCGACCGTCGCAGATCTTGCTGAGCGACCTGGTGGCGAGCGCGGAGGAGTTGCGGATCCGCGGCCTCGATGCGACCGCGGCGCTGCGCGCGGCCCAGCCGGGGGCGTTCCTCGACCACGACATCCACATGACGGCCCGCGGCCACGCGGCCCTGGCCGAGGCGCTGGCGCAGCGGCTGGAGCACCCGCTGCCGCCGCGAGCGCCCGCCCCCGGCCTGCCCCGAGGGACACGTTATGCGCCGACGAGCGCGGCCTGGGCCGCCGCCCTGCCGGTGCCGCTGGGCGATACGGCCTGGGCCACGGGCACAGCGCAGCACCTGGGCGGGTGGCTCAAGCTGCGATTCGCGGCGGCGGACGATGTCGAGCCGATCCGCGAGATCGAACTGCCGGCGGGCGGCTCGCCGGCCGCGATGCGGATGACCACGGCGACGGGCATGACCCTGGTGACGCCGCTGGCGCCCGGCGAGCCGCTGACAGCGCGCCTCTATCGAATCGACGGCGCGGGGGAGCTGCGGATCCGCTGGGAGCCACGTGAGGGGGGCCCGCAGCTGCGCGCCGAGGTGGTGGCGCTGCCAGGGGTGCCGGCGCGCGAGCTGACGTTCACGCGGCCGCCCGGGATCCTGTGCCGCTGCGATACGTGCGACGAGATGTGGGGGGAGCCGGCGCTGGACATGGTCTGCGAGGCGGCCTACCCCGGCGAGCCGGATCAGGTGTGCGACGCGGTGCTGGCGTGCGTCCGTCACGACCCGCTGTTCGCGCCAGAGTGTCCCGAGGGACAGGTGCATGCATTCGCCAGTAATGCCTGTTTCACCCCCTGCGACGCCGAGAACCCTTGCGCCCGCGGGGCCTGCACTCCGTGGCACGGCGGGGCGGTGTGCGTGCCGGCGGTCTGACGCCGCGCTACCGTCAACGGCCTCGGCGGGCGCGGCACGGAATGGGGGTACCCACAGTGGGGCGATTGGCGAGGATTCACTCATGTGCATCCGAGGTGTAGCTGTCCGGGACGCGCGGTCCAACGGTTTCTCGCGAGCATCGGCGTGAGTCGCAGCGCCAACTCGAGTTCGTGAGCACCAACTGTGATTGTGCGTTGCGCGGCCCGGCCGACGGTGCATGCTCTGTCCGGGCAGACAGACGATGATCCTCGCCGTCGCATTGCGATTCACCATCCATGTCCTCAAGAGCATGTTCATGAGGTCATGTTCGAGGTCCGGCAGCCGGAGCGCTGAATGGGCCGATCGTCCTCGCGATCGCTGGCCCCGGTTCTTTGCGGTCGTGATCGTCGCGCGGCGGGGGCTTCCGCGGCGAGCGCACGACCTGCCTCTCGGGACAGGTCCGTCCGCGCCGGCCCACGCGCGAGCCGGCGGGGCCAGCGGAACGGCGGCGGACGTCGACGGCCGAACGGCCGTAGGCGGCGAGCTTGGCCTCATGGGTGGGATGAAGGCCTACACTCCGTGCGAGTGGGCGGCTCACGCGCGGGGTGACGACGTGGTAGCCTGGCGCAGGATTGCCCGGCGTGCGAACACAGGGATGCTCCGGGTGGCTCGTCGCGCTGGTCGTTGTGCTGGTGACGGGGCCGGTGCAGGCCGCCGAGCTACCGCCGTGGGAGCCGACGGCGACAGAGCAGGAGCAGGAGGCAGGGGAGCAAGCGGGCGATGGGTCGTCGGCGAATGCACAGAGTGTGGCCTCGCCGGGATCGGTGCAGCCGCCGGGATCGCCGTCGGTGCCGGGGGGGGACGCGCCTGGGCAGGCGCAGGCGACCGCGCCAGAGCAAGTTTCGGGGCGGGGGCAGTCGCAATCGCCGGGGCAGTCGCAGGCGCAATCGTCGGGGCAGGGGAGGCCGCGGGTGGCCTCGGAGGAATTGCCGGCGGTGCCGATCGATCCGAACGACGCGCCGTTCATGCGACCGCCCAACAATCAGATCGCGACCACGCCGCCGCGCACGCGGCCCGACATTCGTCAGGGGTGGTCGGCGCGACGGCGGTTCGCGTTCACGGTGGCGCCGGCGTTCGCGTCGCTGCGGCTGCCGTTTCAGGGGCGGGTCCAGGCCGACGGCAGGACGCCGCAGCGGATCCACGGCGCGGGCGTCAACCTCGAGTTCGACGTGCAGGTGTGGCGCTGGATCTGGGTCCGCGCGCTCGGGGTGTATTCGGGTCACCCGGTGGCCGAGGAGCGGGCCGAGGTCGACATGGAGGTCGTGCGCACCGCGCCGCCCGGTACGATTCACGTGGCGGGAGCCGGCTTCGGTCCGGCCTTCGCGCTCGACCTCGGGCGGTTCTTGCCGTTGATCGAGCTCGGAGTGGCGGGGCTGCGGGTCGTCACGCCGCAAGGGGGAGTCAAGGGGCAGCGCGGCGAGGCGTGTCTCGACAATGGCGCGTGCGACGTCGGGCTGAAGTGCAACGGCGCGCGGATCTGCGAGGTGACCACGCTCGGCGAAGGGTATCTCGGGCTCGCCGTCGATCTGCTGGTGCGGCGCCACCTGAGCTTCGGCGCCCAGTTCCGCTACAACATCCCGTTCTCGCAGCTGCGCAACCTGAACATCGCGCCAGGTTATCTGCTCGGGACGGTGCGGCTCACCGTGCGCTTCTGAGTGCGTCGAGCCGGGGCACCGGCGGCGCGAGCCTTCTCGTGATGAGGCGCGGGGGTCGCGACGATGCGGGCGCGAGCTGCCCGCCGACGCGAGGGGCGGTCGATGCGTGGGCTTCGCCCGGGTGTCATCGCGCTCGGCGCTGGCACGTGTGCGCCGCGGCCGCGAGCGAGGACGAGCGGACGACTCGAACGCGGTTCTGGGGGCTGTCGCGCGCACGGGCGATGTGCGACCATGCCCGCCATGCGGCAGTTCCTCTGGTACCTCATCTTCGCGGTCTCCCTGTTCGTCGGTTACCAGGGGTACGTGAATGCGCAGAACTTCCGCGAGACGCAGGGCGACGCCCGCAACGCGGTGTGCAAGGCGCTGAACCAGACGCCCGAGGCGTGCGACCTGCCGGGCAACGCCGAGCCGAACGGGCACTCGACGGGCGTGACCGGCCGGACCTACCAGTTCACGACCAAGGGCGGGGCGAGTTGGCTGGCGGAGTGCAAGCGCGAGTACACGTTCTTCGGCACGTGGTCGTGTACGGCGCGCTCCGGCTCGCTGATGTGAGACGCGCGCGGACGCTGAAGTGCGACGGCGGTGCGCGGAGGAGCGAGACGACGGCGCGCGAGACGGCACTTCGGCGGGGGCAGGTGGTCCGCGGCGCGAGCTGGAGGCGAGGTCGGCGCGGCGGGGAAGTGAGACCGGGAGGCTTGTGCGCGTGGGCAGGCGCGGACATCCTGCCCGGCATGGTGAAGCGCGAGGGATGGGCGGCGATGATGACGGTCGCGGTGCTGGGGTGCAGCACTGCGGCGTCGAGCACGGGGACGGACGATTCGTTGTCGATCGGGTCGACGACGACGGAGGCCTCGCCGAAGGACACGATCGGCGCGACGGCGGAGACGCTCGGACCGACGACCGGGCTCAGCGAGCCGGCGCCGACGGGCGAGGTGACGACGGGTGAGGCGTCGACGGGCGTCGGCCCGAGCGCGTGCGGGGGGGACATCGCGCCGGGGCCGACGATCGTGCACACCTCCGGCGGGGCGATCGAGGGCGAGCAGCTGGCCGACGTGGTGGCGTTCCGCGGGGTGCGGTACGCCGAGCCGCCGGTCGGCGATCTGCGCTTCCGTCCGCCGCAGCCGCGCATGTGCGTGCCCGAGCTGGCGCCGGCGCTCGAGCTCGGGCCGCGCTGCCCGCAGGTCGAGAAGAACGCGCAGGGCCAGGTGGCGACGATGCTCGGCGACGAGGACTGCCTGACGCTCAACGTGTGGACGCCGGCGACGGGGGACGCGGGACGGCCGGTCCTCGTGTTCATCCACGGCGGCGGCAACGCGACCGGCGGCAGCGACGACGCGCTGTACGACGGGGCGGCGCTGGCGGCCGCGCAGGACGTGGTGGTGGTGACGCTCAACTACCGGCTCGGTGCGCTCGGGTTCCTGACGCACGACTCGCTGGCCGCCGAGTCCCCGGAGCAGGTCTCGGGCAACTACGGGATCCTCGATCAGGTGCTGGCGCTGCAGTGGGTGCAGGACAACATCGCCGGGTTCGGCGGCGACCCGCAGCGCGTGCTGCTGTTCGGCGAGTCGGCCGGGGCGGTGAACACGTGCAGCCTGGTCGGCTCGCCGCGCGCGGCGGGGCTGTTCCAGCGCGCCATCGTGCAGAGCGGGTCCTGCAGCGAGCGCGCGCTGGCGAAGTACGAGGCGGACATCGCGGCGCCGTGGGTGGCGGCCTCGGGCTGCGCCGACGCGGCCTGTCTGCGCGCGCTGTCGGTGAGCGAGATCCTGACGCTGCAGCCCGACGGCTACCCCGATGTCGCGGCGCTCGGCCAGGGCTGGGGGCCGCACGTCGACGGCGCGGTCATTCCAAAGCCTGCGCTCATGGCCATGTCCGAAGGGACACACAACGCGATGCCGCTGGTGATCGGGGCCAACGCCGAGGAGACGGCGAAGGCGGTGCCGCCGTTGACGGTGCCGCAGTACGAGGCGCTGGTGCAGGTGACCTTCGGTCCGCAGGCGGCGATGGTGCTGGCGCAGTACCCGGCGGCCGACTACGGCGACGACGGGCAGGCGGCGTACGTGGCGTTGACGTCGGACCTGAAATTCATCTGCGGGGCGCGCCGGGCCGCACGGGCGGCCGATGCCGGCCAGGAGGCGCCGGTGTTCCGCTACCACTTCGCCTACGACGGGTACGAGACGGCGCCGAACACCACGGCGGCGGCGTTCCACGGGCTCGAGCTGGTCTACATCTTCGCCGGCTGGGGCGCGGTGCTCCCCGATCCGCTGGAGTACGAGCCGAACGCGGACGACCTGGCGATCTCGCAGCGCCTCCAGTCGGCGTGGGCCCGCTTCGCGGCGACGGGCGACCCGGCAGGCGCGGACCTGACCTGGCCCGCGTACGTTGGTGCAGACGACAATGGCGCGCTGCTCGACGAGCCGCCGGATCTATTCAACGGCGTACGCACGCAGCAGTGTGATTTTTGGGACATGTTGCTGCCTTGATGCGAGCCGCGAGGTCCGAAGGAGAGGCGGTTGCCCGGTCGATGGCCGGCGGGTAGCGTCGCCGCGTGGTGTCGCTCGCGTTCGTGCTCGCCCTGCTGGCCCCGCCGTCGGGGACGGCGGAGATCGCCGGCGAGCGCCATCGCGAGCTGACCCGACCGCCGGCCGAGGCCGCTGCGCCGGCGCCGTGGGTGGAGCGTCGCGAGCTGTCCTTCGCGCCAGTCGAGGGCGGCGTGCAGCTGCGCGGGCGCTGGACGATCCGGTCCTTCGGGACAGGTTGGTTCAGCGGCCGGCTGTTCGCCGCCACGCCGGGTTTGCGGGTGGTGTCGGCGCGCTGGGGGGCGGCACCGGCGGCGCTCAAGGTCGACGACGAGGGCGGGACGGTGGCAGGGCGGGTGCAGGGCAGCGTGGAGCTGACGGTCGAGGCGTTCGTGCCCGGCGACCCGGCCCGCGCGGCGCTGGCGTTGCAGCTGTTGCCGGCGGTGCGCGGGTCGATCACCGCGGCCGCGCCGGCCGGTCTGGCGGCGGCCTTGCGGGTCGACGGCGCGGACTCGCTGGCGATCCGCGACCGCCACTGGAGCGGGGCGCAGGCGCTCGAGCTGTCCTTTGTGACACCTCCGGCGCCGGCCGCCGATCGCCCGCCGGTGGTGGTGGCGAAGGTCGGGATTGGGTTGACGGTCGGCGACGCCGATCTGCGCGGCCGGGCGCGCGCGGTGTGGGAGGTGCGGCAAGGCGAGATCTCGACGGTCGAGCTGCAGACCGCGGGGCTCGGCGGCGACCTCGAGGTGATCGGCGCCAACGTCCGCGGGTTCGTCCGCGAGGGCGAGCGCGTGCGCGTCGACCTGCAGGCGCCGGTGCGCGACCGCGTCGAGCTCGAGCTGCGCTGGTCGGCGCCGATCGGCAGGGCGGCCGAGACGCGCGCGGGCCTGCCGACGCTCGCGCCCGTGGGGGTGTTCCACAGCGAGGTCGCGCTGCAGCTGGCGCGCGACGGCGAGGTCGAGGCGGTGCCCGACGCGCCGGGGTGGAGCTACGTGGCGGCGGCGACGTTGCCGGCGTGGGCCCAGGGCCTGGTCGAAGGGACAGCCACGGCGGCGCTGGTGCAGGGCGGCTCGCAGGCGACGGGTGGTTCGCTCAGTCTGCTGCGCTTCGTGCCGCTCGAGGGGCCGCCGATGGTGGTCGACGTCGCGGCGTACACGATCGCCACCAGCCGCGAGGGCCGGGCGCTGGTGCGGGCCCACTACGAGCTCCGCAACGAGCGCGCGGCGCACCTGCGGCTGACGCCGCCGCCGGGTTACAAGGTGATCGGGGTGCGCGTCGGCGGCCAGACGGCGGCGCCGGCCCGGGCCAAGGACGGCAGCTGGATCGTGCCGCTGCTGCGCTCGGTCGAGACGGTCACCGGGTTGCTGTCGTTCCCGGTCGAGGTGATCCTGCTGGGGGAGTCGAGCGAGTGGCACCGGCGCGAGACCCGGGAGCTGCGGCTGCCGACGATCGACGCGCCGATCGCCGTGTCTCGACTGACGCTGCACCTGCCGCCCGGGTACCGCTCGCGCAAGCAGCCCGGCGACGGCGACGTGGTGGCGGCGTTCACCCGCGGCGAGGGCATCACCTACGGGCTCGGGGTCGGCGAGGTCGGGGCGGCCCAGGCCGACGCGGTGTTCCAGGACGCGGTGCAGGCGTGGATGCGCAACGACTTCAGCGGGGCGCAGGACAAGCTCGACGCGCTGCGCGGGATGGGGGCCAAGAACGAGAACATCGCCCGCCTGCAGAGCAACCTCGACGTCGTGGCCGGCAAGTCATCTGGCTCTCAGGACATGTCCCTTCAGCGTAGGGTGCGCGAGCAGGCCAAGGCGCGCGCCTACGCCGACGTGCAGGCGCAGGCCGCGTTGAAGAAGCAGGCCGAGGAGGAGCGGGCGCGCGGTGATTATGCGGCGTCGGCCTCGAGCTATCAGCAGGCGCTCGCGGTCGGTGACAAGCTGGCGCAGCTCGAGCAGGCGGAGTCGGTCGAGCAGAAGACGACCAACGCGGCGCTCGCCGAGGAGTTCCGGGCGGTGCAGACCAAATCGTCGGCGGTCAAGCCGCGACGGCGGGCGCGGAAGGTCGGCGGCAAGGCGCAGACGAGCGCGGGCTCGTCGGTCCACGACTTCGACGACGACGCGGTGGCGGGCTCGTTCACCACGCCGACGGGCGGCACCGCGGCCGCCGGCCAGCCGTCGCGGGTGGCGAAGGTGCCGGTCGGCGGCGAGGGTGGGTTCGAGTCGCCGGCGGACTTCGGCCGCGACGGGCTCGTCGACGAGGCGCCCGCGTACGGCGAGAGCGACGAGGCGAGCGCGGGCGACGTCGCGGTCGGGCGAGTCGGCGCGGAGCAGGATCTCGAGACGCCCGCGGAGCCGAGCGTGACGCCGCCGCAGCCCGCGCCGCCGCCCGACGTGGCCGAGACCCGCGTCCCGCGCGAACCGATGCCGATCGATCCGGTCGCCGATACGCAGCGGACGCTCACGGCCGCGCCCGGGGTCGTCCGCGATTACGCCGAGGTCGTGGTGGTCCAGCGCCGGGCGTCGGCCAAGGAGCGCGTGGCCTCGGGGCGGGCGCGCCGGGCCGAGCGGAAGCAGACGCTCGACACCAAGTTCAAGGCCGAGGCGCCGAAGCGCGACGAGGCTGACTCGAAGGACAGCCCGAACCTCGGCGGCATGCCGACGCCGGAGGTCCACGCCTCCGCGCTGTCGGTGGTCGTGCCGGCGGTCGGCGAGGCCGTCCGTTACCAGAGACTCCTGCTCCCCGCCGGGGCCGCGTACGCGGTCGAGATCTCGGCCAAGGAGCCGCTCATCGCCAAGGAATGACCCATATGCGCAGCGCTGCGTTCGCCCTCGTCACCCTGTTGTCCCTGTCGCCCGTCACCGCCGCCGCCGCGCCCGACGACCCCGAGCGGGTGGTGATGAAGCTCGACGAATTCCTCAAGCTGTACGAGAAGAACCGCGCCGAGGAGGTGACGGCGCCGCTCGACTACGCGCTGTCGTCGGCCCGCTACGAGGGCGAGGTCCAGCTCAAGGACGGCGAGCCGTACGCGGCTGTCTTCAAGGCCAGGTTCCGCGTCGAGGTGCTGCGGGCCAAGGGCTTCGCCAAGGTGCCGTTCTTGCCGGCCACGGTGGCGCTCGAGTCGGCGAAGATCGGCAACGCCGAGGCGGCGGTGGTCATCGAGGACGGGCACTACGTGCTGGTCACGCAGCAGCGCGGGGCGCTGACGCTCGACGTGACGTTCGCGGCGGCGGTGACGACGGCGGAGGGCTCGTCGGCGGTGTCGTTCCAGCTGTCGCCGGCCGGCGCGACGTCGGCGGTGCTGTCGGTGCCGGCGCGCGAGGACCTCGACTTCACGGTCGCGGGCGCGAAGCTGCAGTCGGACAAGGTGGTCGGCGACAAGCGGGTGGTCGAGGCGGTGCTGCCGTCGACCGGGGCGCTCGAGGTCAAGTGGCAGCGCGAGCTGCCGAAGGCGGCGCAGCAGGCGAGCCGGGTGCTCAGCGAGGTCTACACGCTGGTGAGCCTCGGCGAGGGCCTCATGCGCGCGACCACGACCGCGCAGTACACGATCCTGTTCACCGGCGTCGACAAGCTGGCGCTGCGGGTGCCCAAGGACATGACGGTGCTCGACGTGGTCGGCGCCGGCGTGCGCGAGTGGAAGGTCGACGGCGAGGGCAACCTCGCGGTCCAGCTCAACTACGCGGCCAAGGGCTCGTACGGGCTGCGCATCGAGATGGAGAAGGTGGTGCGCGGCGACATCAAGGACGTCGCCGCGCCGGTGCCGGTGCCGGTCGGCGTCGAGCGGGCGCGCGGGTTCGTCGGCGTCGAGTCGCGCGGCAACCTCGAGGTCGACGCCGGCGACGTCAAGGGCGCGACGCCGGTCGACGTGCGCGCGCTGCCGGCGGCGATCCTCGGCATCACCGGGCAGCCGGTGCTGCTCGGCTACAAGTACCTCGGCACCGACGTCAGCATCCCGCTGAGCGCGTGGCAGCACGTCGACGCCGACGTGCTGGTGACCCTGCTCGACGAGGCGCGGGCGCGGACGATGTGGACCCGCGAGGGTCGCCGCCTCACCTCGGTGAAGTACCGGATCCGCAACAACCGGCGCCAGTTCCTGCGCCTGGCCCTGCCGAAGGGCGGCGAGCTGTGGAGCGCCTCGGTCGGCGGGCGCGCGGTCCAGCCGGCGCTCGCGGCGGACAAGCGGGTGATGATCCCGCTGGTCCGCTCGCAGGCGGCCGGCGGCGAGCTGGCGGCGTTCGAGGTCGAGATCGTGTACGTCGAGAACGGTGCGCCGCCGTCGGACTCGGGCCGCGGGCAGTTCAGCGCGACGCTGCCGCGCGCCGACGCCCCGTGCACCTACGTGGCGTGGACGGTCTACGCGCCCGACGACGCCAAGGTCAAGCGGCTGTCGATCGACGGCAACCTCCGCAAGGTCCGCTACCTGTCGAACCCGATCCCGGCCGAGGACATGAACTACGTGCAGGCGGCCAACCCCGCGGTGGTCGAGGGGGCGCAGACGCAGGCGGCCCCGGGCGGGGCGCTCGGCGACGGGGCGATGCCGGTGCCGGTCAGCCTGCCGCTGCAGGGCCGCGAGGTGCATTTTGAGAAGCTGCTCGCGCTCGACGAGGAGCTGACGATCGGCTTCAAGTACCGCGGGCTGAAGAAGCGCTGAGAGCCCGGCCGGCTGCTGGTCGAGAGGACACGCCCGATCGCACATGTCTCTTTCGCCATGGCGCGAGGAGCATGTCCTCTCGAGCCGCCGCCCGGACGCGGGGCGGTCGTTGCGGGGTCACGCGCGCGGGACCAGGCCGTCGAGCACGAGCTGGAGGGCCCGGGTGGCGCGACGGCGGCGGGCGGCGAGGGTGGGAGCGCCGACGACGGCGGCCGAGACCATGGCGATGACCGACAGCACGTCGGAGGGGGAGAGGTCGCGGCGGATCGCGCCGGCGGCCTGGGCCCGGCGCAGCGGCCCGGCGAGCAGACGGGTCATGCGGCGGGCGAGCGCGTGCAGGTCGGGGGCGCCCGGCCCGGTCAGCAGCGCGGGCACGAGCGCGTGGCTGGCGATCTGCTGCTCGATGATGGCCGACAGCAGGGTGGTGAACGCGTCGGCGCGGCCGGCGTGGGCGGCCGCGAGCGCCTCGAGCGCGGCCACGTTGCTGGCGAAGATCGCCGAGCCGAGGGCGTAGCGGTCGGAGAAGTTGCGGTAGAGCGTGGCCCGGCCGACGCCGGCGCGGCGGGCGATGGCGTCGAGCGGGACGTCGAAGCCGGACTCGGCGAACACTTCGCGCGCGGCGGCGATCAGGCGGTCGCGGTTGTCCTGCGCGTCGCGGCGGCGCGTGGGCGGGTGATGGGCGTCGTCGGCCACGGCCGGACTGTACGTCGATCCATAACTGGACACCACTGTCCGCTTCTTCTGCGCGAGGGTAGGGCTGCGGCCGCTTGGGACCCCATGTCTCTCGCGTCTGCTCCCCAGGGCCGGCGGGTCGTCGCTCACGGGTCACACGTCGACGATGGCGAATGCCGTCGACGACCGCGAGGCGCATGACCTGTCGTACGCGGCTCGCGGCCGCGGCACCGGGCGCGTCCCCGGCCGTCTCGCGCGCAAGAGCGCCGGAGGGAGCGCACGTTCGCGGGGCGCACGCGTGCGCCGCCGACGCGGCGACCCCGCCTGCGGTGCGGGCGCCGACAGTGCATTTCACGGCGATCGGCCCGCCGGTGAATCATCAACTATCGACAATGACGACACCCGGCGCGTCGGGGCGGCGCGCCGGGTGCGGGAGGGGGAGCGGGCGATCAATCGTCGTGGTCGTGGCCGTGGCCCTTGCCGTGGCCCTTGCCGCAATCGTCGTCGTCGTCGTCGTCGTCGTCGTCGTCGTCGTCGTCGCTGTCGTGCTTGTTGAAGGTGCTGGTGATGAGGGCGCGGTGGTTCTTGAGCGAGCCGCAGTCGCCGAGCTTCTTCGGCTTACCCTTCTTGTCGAGGAAGCACTTCGGGTAGAGGCCCTGATCCTTGAGCGACTGCATGCGGATGTCGTTGAGGCAGTAGGCGCCGTCGGGCGTCCACTCGGCCTCGATGAACCAATCGGTGGTAGGCGACTCGATCTGCGGCGTGAGGTGGTCCCACAGGTCGATCGCGTTGCCGGTGATGGTCCACGGCTCGCCGTTGCCGCAGTAGTCGGCGCGGGCCATGCGGGTGCAGGCCTGGTGGTAGTCCGTGAGCGGCATCGGCCCGCAGTTCTTGCCCTTCTCGTAGTTCTTGCAGCGGACCGCGGTCGCCCACGGGCGGTAGCCCCACAGGGTGCACTTGGCGAGCACCGCGTTGGTACACGCGAAAGTGATGACGTTGTCGTCGTCGACGCGATCGCCGGTCTCGAGGTTCCAATAGTTGCGCAGCGGGAGCGCCGGCACCGGCTGGTTGTTCTCGTCGTAACACAGCGACTTCCATTCGCCGCCGGCTTTCGGGCGATGCACGATATCGTACAGGTAGACGTCGGCCTGCTCCTCCGACTGGTAGATGTCCTCGAAGCGCAGGATGTAATCCTCGTAGTGATCCTGACCGTCGATGACCTGGCCGATGCGGATGTCCCACTCGGACCCGATGAAGTCGGTGCCGCTGACCGGGACCGGCGCGCCGTCGTCGTCGATCACGGCGCTGAACAGGGTGCCGTTGAGGACGGGGCCGTTGAGCACCGGGCCGTTGAGTACGGGCCCGTTGACCTCGATGCCGTTGAGGACGGGGCCCTGGATGACGGGGCCGTTGAGGACGGGGCCGTTGAGCACCGGGCCGTTGAGGACGGGGCCGTGGAGGATCACGCCCTGGAGGACCGAGCCGTTGAGCACCGGTCCCTGCAGCACCGGCGAGTTCAGCACCTGGGCGTTGTACTCGGTCTCGCGCACGCCGACGGCGTCGGCGACACCGTCGCTCCCCTCATAACACGCGCCGATGCACGTCATCGCCGCCATCAGAACGACACGATTTGAGCCTGCCATAACGCCCCTCCCATTCATCGTTCGACCCTACCACGCCGCCGTGAGCCCGCGGAACTGATTTCTTCACGGCCCGTCACGAACGACATGCCATGTCGTATCGTACATATGCATAGACGCCCCATTTCGCGTGGTGTGACGTGCAATGGCTCCAGCCTCAATGGTGGGGTTCAATCTGCGGACATATGTCCGCAGTCGCTTGACCGCAATGATGCGTCTCGTATGATCGGCGAGGGGGTCACAGGCATCATTCGCAGCGGCCGCGAGCGGGCGACGAGGCCGCCAACGAGTCGGTAGAGCGAGGTCCGGCTCTGACTCGGCCGTCTATACACATACGTTTCATGACCGCCGATTTTCGCGCATGTGCCATGATTGCGGCGCGCGGTCTTCGCGTCGCGCCTCGACGGTGAGCGGGAACGGCAGCCCCCAGGCTGCTATGTGCATACAGGCCCGAGCTTCCGCGAGTCGTGAACCACGGTTCGCGCGGCCGCAAAACGACGATTCGCCCGCGTATGCGGGTCGACGGCGACGCCGGGATCTCGCCGGCGCCGCGGACGAGGGAAGGGGGGTCGGAGCGCCCCGGTGGCCGCGTCAGGAGCGGAACACGATGTCTTCGCGGGAGAACCACCGGGCGCACGCCAGCATGCCGCCGGCGGCCAGCAGCAGCAGCGAGGCGAACACCAGCGCGAGGTGCAGCGGCTCGGCGGTGCCGGCGATGATCTCGCGGGTCGCGAGCGACACGTTGAGCACCGGGACGAGCGCGGTGACGAGGCCGAGGCGCACGCCCGGCGCCAGGGCGATCGCGGCGGGCACGACGACGACGATCATCAAAGGGCTGATGACGCTCATGGCTTCCTTGTAGGAGCGGGCGTAGAGCGACAGCATCAGCAGCGCGGCGGCGAAGAACACGCTGAGCGGGAGGATGAGCGCGAGCACGAGGGCGATCGTGCCGGGGGCGAGGACGCTCTGGATGGCGCTGAGGATGGCCGGGGGGATGCCCTCGATGCCCTGCTGCACGCTGACGTACATGCCGACGGTGGCGAGCAGCGCCGAGGTGAAGCCGGTGAGGGTGACGACGGCGAATTTACCGAGGGCGATCTGCAGGCGGCTGGCGGGCGAGGACAGCAGGGTCTCGAGCGTGCCGCGCTCCTTCTCGCCGGCGGCGAGGTCGATGGCCGGGTACATGCCGCCGGTGAAGCAGAAGATGATGAACATGTACGGCAGCAGGCCGCCGAGCAGCTTGCCGAACAGCTCGCGCGAGCTGACGACGTCGGTGCGCTGGACGTCGATCGGGTCGAGCACCCGCGGCTCGACGCCGAACGACCGCAGGCGCTCGTCGAGCAGCTTCTGCTCGAAGCGCGCGAGCGCCTGCTCGACGCGGGTGCGCGGGATGTCGAAGTCGTCGCTCGACTTGTGGAGCAGCTGCACCGGCGCCGGGTAATGCGCCGCGAGGGCGGCGGCGTAGCCCGACGGGACGATGAGCGCGGCGTCGAGCGCCTCGCTGCGCACCTGCTCGGGCAGGCCGGTGACGTCCTGGACCTCGGTGACGGCGAAGCCGGGCTCGTGCCGCAGGAACTCGGCGAGACCGGAGCCGCGGCCGTCCGGGCCGAGCTCGGCGTCGGCGACCGCGACCTCGAGCGTCTTGTCGCGCGCCTCGGCGGCGCGCGACTGCGAGAACTTGGCCATGCCGACCATCAGCAGCGGGAACAGCAGCAGCGGGACCACCACCATCGCCACCAGCGTGCGGCGGTCGCGGAGGGTGTCGCGCAGCTCCTTGCGGAATACGACGAGAGCCGGCGAACTCATGGCCGCGCCTCCCCGAGCTCGGCCTCGGCGGCGTCGATGAGGCGCACGAACTCGTCCTCGAGGGTGCGCCGCTGGCCGTGCTCGTCGACCGCGCGGGCGAGCACCTCCTCGAGGCCGCCGCCGGCGAGCACGCGGCCGCGGTGGAACACCGCCAGGTCGTCGGCGAGCATCGTCACCTCGCTCATGATGTGGGTCGAGAACAGGACGGTCTTGCCCTGGGCGCGGCAGTCCTTGATGAGCTGGATGATCGCGCGCGCGGCGATGACGTCGAGGCCCGAAGTCGCCTCGTCGAATACCACGACCTCGGGGTCGTGGATGACCGTACGGGCGATGGCGATCTTCTGCTTCATGCCGGTCGACAGCTGGCCCGCCCGGCGGCCGGCGTAGGCCTCGATGCCGAGAGCGCCGAACAGGGCGTCGCGGCGGCGCTTGTAATCGGGCGCGGCGACGCCGTGGAGATCGGCGGCGTAACGCACGTTCTCCTCGGCGGTCAGGCGCTCGTACAATTTGGTCGAGCCGGTGAGGAAGCCGAGCCGCCGCCGCGCCGCGACCGGATCGGCGAGCGCGTCGACGCCGGCGATCGAGATCCGCCCGCCGTCGGGGCGCAGCAGGGTGGCGATCATGCGCAAGACGGTGGTCTTGCCGGCCCCGTTGGGCCCCAGGAGCGCGAATACGCGGCCGGGGCGGCAGCGAAACGTGGCCCCGGCGACCGCCTGAAGGTTGGTGGCACTAGCTCCAGGTCGGCCGGCAGTTTTGGAGGGTGCCGCGCTCTGGGCCGCCAATTCGCGCCGTTGCTGGCGCGAGATCGGGAAAGACTTGGTGAGATCGACGACTTCGATCATCGGGGGAGTCGTTGACTGTAGCAGCGGCGCGCGGATATGGATACTGCCCGTGTCGCGTCGCATCGTTTTATCCCTCGCCGCGCTGGTCCTGACGCCGGCCTGCAAACAGACTCAGATCGCAACCGCCACGCCGGTCGACGAGCTCCCCCCGCTCATCGTGCCCGCCGAGCTCCGCGTCGACGCCGGCTCGATGAACTCGAGCGGCGGCGGCTCGCAGCTGGCCCGCAACGACGTGCGTGACGACGGCGGCTCGTCGAGCTCCGACTGGCGCTCGACCGCCGACGACTCGGGCAAGCGAAACAGCGGCAGCGGCAGCAGCGGCGGCGGCGGCGGCAAGGGCGGGGCGATGGTGTCGGCGTCGCCGCAGCCGACGGCCTACGCGCTCATCGTCGGCATCGAGAAGTACCGCGACGTGACGCCGGCCGGCGGCGCCCGCTCGGACGCGGAGAAGTTCGCCGAGCTGGCCCGGGTCACCCTCGGCGTGCCGGAGGACAACATCAAGGTGCTGCTCGACGACCGCGCCAGCCGCACCGACATCGCCAAGCAGCTGCGCTGGCTGCAGGCCAACGTGCCGAACGGCGGCCGCGTGTACTTCTACTTCAGCGGCCACGGCGCGCCGGAGCCGACCAGCGGGGTCAGCTACATCGTGCCGTTCGACGGCGACCCGCAGTACCTCAAGGACACGGCGATCCCGATGACCGAGGTGCTCGGCGACCTCGAGAAGACCAAGGCCAAGGACGTGCTGGCGATGGCCGACTCGTGCTTCTCCGGCGCGGGCGGCCGCTCGGTCCTGGCCCCGGGGACACGCCCGCTGGTGCGCGTCGAGGACGTGAAGCCGCAGACGCGCGTGGCGATGCTGTCGGCCTCGTCGGGCGCCGAGATCTCCGGCCCGGCCGCCGACGGCTCGGGCGGGCTGTTCTCGAAGTACGTCATCGAGGCGCTCGGGAGCGGTCAGGGCGATATCAACGGTGACGGCCAGATCTCGCTGCAGGAGCTGGCGGAGTGGGTCGGGCCCCGCGTCAAGCGCGAGGCCAAGAAGGCCAACCGCGAGCAGACGCCGCACCTGACGATCGGCAAGAAGCTCAGCTCGGCCGACGAGTTCATCGTCTCGTGGGGGTACTCGCGATGAGCCGCGCCGCGCTAGTCACCGTGGCTGTACTTTGGGGCATGTCCCTCGGGTCATGCACGAAGCAAGGCTTCCTCGCCGCGCCCAAGGCCGACGGCGAGGTCGCCGAGAAGATCGGCGGGTTCTCGTCCGACACCCACTTCCTGCTCGAGCCGACCGGCGACGCCGAGGGCCTGCTCGGCCGCCAGGTCCGCGTGACCTCGGCCGGCGCGTGGACGATCGCCGACGAGCGCGCGCCCGGCTGCGAGGTCCGCGTCAAGGAGTCGTCGTCGAGCTACAAGAAGAAGTACCGCGTCGGCCTCGGCGACCTCACCGCGTTCGCCGGCGGCTACAAGGACATGCTCAAGCTCGAGGCCCGCTACGGCCGCTCGGTCGAGGCGGAGTACGAGATCGTCAACGTCAAGACGCTGACCGCCGACACCGAGGGCCCGTGCGGCGAGGTGATCGTCAAGTCCGTCCGCGTCGGCTCGGGCTTCCGCAAGCTGGTCCGCTCGGCCGAGGGCGCCGCCAAGGGCCGCGCCGGCAAGGCCGGCCTCGGCATCGAGGGCGGCCGAGAGGCGGCCACCGAGGCGCTCGACAGCATGGAGTGGAGCGACCCCCAGGCCTACGCGTTCAGCTACGACCGCGCGGCCCAGCAGAAGCAGTTCGACTTCTCGGCCGTCCTGCCCGACAAGTTCACCGACGGTGACCCGATCCGCTTCGAGTTCGCGGCCAACGAGACGGCGTACCTCATCGTGATCGTGCTCGAGGAGTCGGGCGTCGGTGGCGTGCTTTACCCGAGCGGCCAGGTGTCGCTGCCGACGGTCAAGGGCAAGAGCCAGCTCGTGCTCCCCAGCCCCGACGAGACGAAAATTAAGGCCCAGCTCCGCGACCCCAAGACGGCGGCCCGCGAGACGCTGGTGGTCTACGCGTTCACCCACCGCGAAGACTTCGACCGCTTCAAGCCGGCCGCGATGGACGCCGGCGAGGGGCTGGCCTACGCCGAGAAGCTCGAGAAGGCGCTGTCCCAGGTGCCGATCTCCCGCTGGGCCCGGGTGACGCAGTCGTACGAGATCGTGCCGAAGGATGGCGAGTGATGACGCAGGTGTCCAAAGACATGTTCGCAAGGACAGGATTGAAGATCGGCCGCGCGGCGGTCGCAGTGGCGTGCGCGGCGTCGCTGGCGACGCCGACGCTGGCCGGCGCGACCGAACCGGAGGGGCCGGAGCCGTCGACCGCCGAGACGTCGGAGGAGCTCAACGCGCAGGCGCAGAAGCACGCGGTCAAGGCCATCGAACATTTTAATAATGGGGCCTACGTCGACTCCGAGGAGGAGTTCCGCCGGATGGCCTTCTTCGCGCCGAACTGGCGTCCGCTCCATTTCAATCTGGCGGTGCTGGCGGAGGCGCAGGGTAAGCTCGGGACCGCCGTCAGCGAGTACAAGGCGTTCCGACCGCACGGGTCGCCCGACGAGCAGATGATCGTCGATCAGCGACTCGACGAGCTCGGGCGGCGGAAGATGAAGATCTCGGGGGCGTACAAGCGGCAGATCGCGCTCACCTCTGGAGCGATGATCCTCGGGCTCGGCAGCATCGGCGGGGCGGCCGCCCTGTTCGCCATCATGGCCCGCAACAGCAAGCGGGCCGACGAGTACACCGAACTGGCTGATCAGGCCGACATGATGCTGCAGGGGATGCCGAACCCCGATCCCCTTCTCGTGATGCAAAGAGACGAGCTCCGTGCAGATGCCACGTCGCTGACGAAGCGCCGCACCGGCATGCTCTACGGCGGCGTCTACCTGGCGATCTTCGGCCTGTTGCTGACCGCGTACTCGATCATCCCGCTGCGCAACGCCATCAAGTCGAAGCGGCAGCTCGACGGCATCAACCTCGGCAAGACCAAGCTGCAGTGGAACGGCGGGGCCGGGGCCACGCTCCGGTTCTGACCATTTGGCATGGCGCAGAGGACATGTTTCATGGGGCATGGCCCGCATGGCCAGTAGGGCGCGGCCCGGCGAAGGACGGCGAGTGATGGTGCAGGTGCCCAAAGACATGTTCTCAGGGACAGGGTTCAGGCTCGGCCGCGCGGCGGTCGCAGCGGCGTGCGCGGCCTCGCTGGCGACGCCGGCCGCGGTTCGCGCCAGCGAGGGGTCGGAGCCGGCGACCGCCGAGACGTCGGAGGAGCTCAACTCGCAGGCGCAGAAGCACGCGAGCAAGGCCGTCGACCATTTTAATAGGGGGGCCTACGTCGACGCCGAGGAGGAGTTCCGCCGGGTGGCCTTCTTCGCGCCGAACTGGCGGCCGCTGCACTTCAACCTGGCGGTGTTGGCGGAGGCGCAGGGCAAGCTCGGCACGGCGGTGAGCGAGTACCAGGCGTTTCGCCCGCACGGCTCGCCCGACGAGCAGCTGCTCGTCGACCAGCGCCTCGACGAGCTCGGCCGGAGGCGCGAGCGGATCGCCCGCACCTACCGGCGGCAGATCGGGGTCGGCGCGTCGCTGCTGACGCTCGGTCTGGGTTCGCTCGCCGGGGGCGTGACCTCGTTCGTGTTCCATCGCAAGCGCAAGGACGAGTACGCGGAGGCGATGGCGTGGAACATGAAGAATCCCGCCCTGCCGATGGAGGCGACCCAGCCGAAGGGCGGGCTGATCATTGCCGGCTACTGGCTCACCCTCGTCGGCGTGCTCCTGGCCGGCGCCTCGGCGGGCATGCTCGTGCAGGCGGTCAAGTCGAAGCGCAAGCTCGACAGCATCGCGCTCGGCAAGGCGCGGCTGCAGTGGGCCGGCGGCGCCGCGGTGCAGCTCCAATTCTGAGCGTTGGAGCATGTTGTAGAGGACAGGTGTAAAGGGTAAGGTAGCCAGGGACATGGCGAAGAAGACAGGTGCAAAGGGAAATGGCGGCGCAGGCGGCCTCGAGGAGCTCGTCTACGGCCTGATCGCGGCGGCCGCCGAGCGCGACCTCGGCGCGGTCTACGGCGCGGTGCCGGCGGCGGCGCTCGACGAGCTGGCGGCGGCGCTGCGCCCCGAGGTCGAGTTCGCGGGGCCGCCGAGCTGGCGCGCGTTCATGGCGGCGTTCGGCTCGCTGCGGGTGCTCGACGCGCCCGGCGAGGTGGTGGAGCTGTGCGTCTACACGCCGCGCGAGGCGGCGGCCCACACGAAGCAGCACGTGCGCGTCGGCCCCGGCGTGCTGTGGATCGACGACGACGGCAGCGAGCACGCGATCACGACCGACCACCTGGTCGCGTTCGCCGACGCCGGCGGCGGCGGCCAGTGGTGCTTCGACACCAGCGCGCCCGGGCCCGAGCTGCCGGTGTGCTGCCATCACGCCGACGAGCCGCTGTTCGCCCGCAAGCGCGCCGGCGGGGCCCGCGTGTCGGCGGAGGCGCACGACTATCCCGACTTCACGGCCTGGCTGCGCGCCGCGATCGGCGAGTTCGTCGCGGCCGCCTGACGGCGCGGCCGCCGGGTCGATAGGACATGTTCTTCTGGACAGGCCTCAGTGGCGCCTGTCCGAACGGCGTTGAGCCGATCTGCGCATGCTTTTAAAAAACATGCGCGAAGCGACATGTCCGATCAGCGACGGCGACGGCGGCGCAGCAGCAGCAGCGGGGCGGCCAGCAGCAGCTGGCGCCAGTCGACGGGGGCGTCGCTGCGGCACGAGCAGGTGATCGTGCCGACCTCGCCGCCGGTGGCGCTGTCGGGGGTGGAATCGCTGCTGTCGCCGGACTCGCCGCCCTCGCCGCTGCTGGTGGGCGCGCCGGTGGTCGGCTCGTCGGGGCCGGGGCCGGGGACACAGGCGAGGCTGCCGTCGTCGGCCTGACCGCAGCTCGGGGTCATCGGCGTGGCGGCGCAGTCGGTGGTGACGAGGCCGTCGTCGGGGTCGCAGAACTGCAGGATGTCGCCGTCGCAGGTGCCCTCGCCGGTGACGCCGCCGCACGGGTTGCAGTCGGCGCCGTCGGAGCCCTCGGGGCACAGGTCGGGGACGTCGCAGCTGCCGTCCTTGGCGTACGGGCACCAGTCGGCCGGCGCCTCGGGCAGGGCGCCGGAGTCGGGGTCGACGCAGCTGTAGCCGACCTTCTCGTCGACGAAGCCGCACTCCTTGCCCTCCTTGGCGCAGTAGACCTCCTGGGTGACGCCGGTCGAGCCGTCGCAGTAGACGAGCACGTCGCCGACGCACTTGCCGTAGAAGTTGCTGCCGCCGGGGACGTCCTTGCAGGTCGCCTTGGTGTCGATGTTCTCGGCGCAGTAGGGGTCGACGAGGCAGGCGCGGGTGCCGTCGGACACGCTGGCGCAGCAGTCGTAGGCGCTCTCGCAGTCGCCGCCGGCCTTGCACTCGTGCGAGCAGAAGCCGGTCGCGGCGTCCTGCTCGGACACGCAGAACGGGTTGTTCGCGCCGCACTCCTGGTAGCCGTCGGCGTCGCAGGTGGCGGCCGCGCCCTTGCCGTCGGGGTTGAGGCAGTCGAAGCCGACGATCGAGTCGAACTTGCCGCACACGAGGCCGTCGGCGGCGCAGTCGATGCTGACGATCTCGTCGTCGGGCGCGCCGATCTGACAGTAGACGAGGGTGTCGCCGGCGCAGCGGCCGAAGAACGACTCGTTGCCGCAGGTGCCGGCGATCACGACGCAGTTGCCGTTGCCGTCGTCCTCGAAGTTGTCGTTGCAGGCGCAGGTGTAGTCGGCCTGGTTCATCGGGTCGGCCCACTCGGGGTGGGCGTCGGCCGGACAGTCGCTCTCGACCGGCTCACACTTGCCGTCGGGGGCGTTCGGCGCGCCCTCGAAGCCGGGGTCGCACGCGCACTTCTTGGTCGCCGCGTTCCAGCCGGAGTTGAGCGGGCAGCCCATCTCCTCGGCGACGCACTGGCTGCCGTCCTGGCTCGGCTTGAAGCCGTCCTGGCACACGCACAGGCCGTTGGCCTCGATCGCGCCGGCCGGGCAGTCGACGTCGCCGAGCGCGACGCAGGCGGTGCCGTCGCCGCTCGGCACGAAGCCGGGGTCGCACCAGCACAGGCCGTCCTTCTCCGAGGCGTCGTCGGGGCAGCCGTCCATCGGCACGTCGCTGGCCGCGAGCACGCCGACGCCGACCCACGCCTCGGCGGTGGCGGTGCAGTCGCCGTCGGTGGCCTGGCCGAGCGCGACGAGCTCCTTGCAGGCGGCGACTGTCCCTTGAGCCATGTCGATGAAGCTGGCGTGGCTGCCGATGTGCCCCTTGTAGAGGGTGCGGTACCAGATCTTCTCGAGCAGCTCCTTGCTGCGGGCGGTGGCCAGGAGATAGGCGGCGTGGTTGGGGATCCCGCTGTTGATGTGGACGCCGCCGAAGTCCTCGAAGCCCTTGTAGAGCTGGTTCATGTGCTTGGGCTGCTGGCCGAGCTCGGGGTCGATGAAGCTGCGCGCGAACGGAGCGCCGAAGCCGGGGCCGACCACGTCCTCGCCGAGGGTCCAGTCGTCGCGGTCGATCATCATCGCCATGACGTCGGCGAAGCTCTCGTTCAGCGCGCCCGGCTGGTTCTGATAGACGAGGTTGGCGGTGCCGGTGATGACGGCGTGGCTGTACTCGTGGGCCGAGACGTCGAGCGAGCGCGTGAACTCCTTGAACAGCCACTTGTCGCCGTCGCCGATCGCCATGAGCCGGTTCAGCGGGTCCCAGAACGCGTTGTTGTAGGCCTGACCGTAGTGGATGAGCTGCTCGACCGCGGCGCCCTTGCCGTCCCAGGAGTTGCGCCCGTGGGTGGCCTGGAAGTAGTCGATGACCTTCTGCATGTGGGCGTGCGCGGTCGCCTCGGCCGGCGTCCACCCGGTCTTGCTCTTGCTGGTCGCCAGCGCGGCCGAGCCCGGCCAGTCGCTGTTGCCGGCGTCGAGGGTCTGCAAGGTGGCGGACGCGAGGCCCTTGCTGCGGTCGTAGAGGCCGTACTCTTTCTTGTCCTGGTAGTGCGACAGGCGCAGCGTGACCTGCTTGCCGAAGTGATCGTCGGCGGTGCCGGTGGTCGGTGTGACGGTCTCGGCGGTGACGAGCGGATGCCGCGCGAGCACGCGTCCGGCCTCGGCGTCGACGTAAGTGGCGTAGTGCTGGTATGACCCATCGGACAGGTTGACGGTCTGGATCAGGCGCCAGGCGAGCACGCCGCCGCGGTCGTGGCTCTGCGGCCACACGCCGAGCTCGGCCGGGCCGCGATCGGTGGCGCGGCGATCGGCGGCGTCGGGGGCGTTGTGCCGGCGAGCGCGGGCGCGGGCGGCCTCGACCCCGAACTTGACGACGAGCGGCGGGTCGAGGCGGCCGAGGTTCTGCGCGGCGATCGAGGTGAGGGCGCCGTGACGATCGAAGTGCGCCCGCACCTCGGCGCCCCACACCGGCAGGCCGCGGAAGCGGACGTCGTAGTGCAGCGCGAGGTCGCCGGCGTCGCCGGTGACGACCCGCTGCTGCGCGAGCTCGACCGCGCCAGGGCCGGCGGCGAGGCCGAGGACGTCACGGTGCTCGGCGAGCAGGGCCTCGGCCGCGCGCACGCCGGCGCCGTGCGGGTTGGCGACGTGACCGTCGAAGCGCCGCAAGGTGCCGTGCGCCGGGTCGAGCCGGACGCGCGCCGGCTCGTCGGAGCGCGCGGCGAGGTCGGTCAGGGCGACGCGCACGAACGGCGCCGGCGCGGCGGCCTTGCCCGCCTGGGCCACCGCGATCGGCCGCCGGAGCGCGCCGGCGGCGACGACCCGCGCGAGCGGCTTGCCGAGGGTCTTGTTGCCGCGCCGGACCTGCGACCGCTGCTTGCCGGCCGGCTCCGCGGCGTCGGCGAGCGGGATCATCGCGAGGGTGACGAAGGTGGCGGCGAGGAGCGAGAGGCGACGCGTCGGCATACGGCGCGGCCAGGATACCTTGACGATCGGCGGCCCCGGAGGCGAATCTTCGCCGGTGCGCGTCACGACGTGGTCGGGCTCTGGGGCGAACGTGATCGGCGCGGCGATCGGCGTCGCGGTGTGGCTCGGAGGCGCGGCGCCGCTGCGCGCCGAGCCGTCGCCGGCGGAGGCCCCCGCGGCGCCGACGATCGAGAGCATCACGCCGGCCGAGTTCGGGGCCGGACAGACGATCACGATCGCCGGCTCGGGCTTCGCCGAGGGCGACGTCGTGCTGCTCGACGCGATCGCGCTCGAGGACGTCACGATCACGCCGACGTCGATCAGCGCGACGGTGCCGCTCAAGACCAAGAGCGGGAAGCAGCTGATCGTGAAGCGCGCCAAGAAGAAGGTCGCCGCGCTGGCGACGGCCGGCTTCGTCAAGGCGCCGGCGCTCGTGTCGGCGACGCCGAAGTTCGCGGCGCCGGGCGAGGTCGTCACGCTCAGGGGCAAGAACCTCGACCGCGTGAAGGCGCTGACGCTCGCGGGGGCGCCGGTGAAGATCGACGAGCTCGGCGCGACATCACTCCGCTTCACCGCGCCGGCCGGGACCACCGGTCCGCTGACGGTGAAGGGCGTCGGCGGCGAGGCGGCGCTGAAGAAGGACTACGAGATCTTCTACGCCCCGGCGCTGACGGCGGCGAACCCGGCGGCGGCGTTCGAGGGCGACAGCGTGACGCTCACCGGCGCGCACCTGGCCGGCGCGAAGTTCAAGCTCGGCACGAAGCCGCTCAAGGTCGGCGAGCAGGCCGACGCCTCGGCGACGGTGACGATCGCCAAGGGGGCCAAGAGCGGCGACCTCAAGGCCGAGGCGCGCAAGAAGGGCTCGGCGGTGGCGTTCACGGTCCACCCGACGCCGGTGCTGACGACGGTGCCGAAGGAGGTCGGCGCGCCCGGGCTGCTCAAGATCAGCGGCAAGAACCTCGATGCGGTGTCCACCTGGCGCTTGGGACAGCTGACCCTCGTGCCCGAGGCGCCGGCCGGCAAGTCGAAGGTGACGCTGACGCTGCCGGACAGCGCGCCGACCGACCAGCCGCTGGTGGCGCTGTCGCAGGGCCGCGAGTTCGCCAGCAAGAAGCCGGTCGGGGTGGTCAAGACACCTGTCGTCGAGGCCATGGCCTATTGGCCAGGTCTCGAAGGCAAGGGCGTCGAGGGCGAGATCCGCGGGCGCGAGCTGACCGCGAAGACGACGTTCACGCTGGCCGGCAAGCCGGTCAAGGCGACCTTCGTCGAGCCGACGCGGGTGACGTTCGCGCTGGCGAAGGCGCCGAAGCCGGCCGAGCAGGCGCTGGTGGCCAAGACCGGCAAGTACAAGGGGCCGGCGCTGACGGTCGACGGGGCGGCCGGGGGCTACAGCGGCGGGTCGGCGTGGCTCGACGGGGTGCTCGCGGCCGGCGGGGCCGGCTACACGCCGGCGGCGGTCGCCGCCGACCTCGAGGTCAGCCAGCGCCAGCCGGACCGCGGGGCCGAGCCGCTCAAGGCGCTCGGCAAGGCGGCGACTGGTCCCGAAGGACAGGCGGACGTGGCGCGGGTGGCCCGCCACATCGCCCTCGACCTGCGCCGCTTCACGGTCGCACAGGTGGCCCTGTGCGCGCAGATGACGGCCGGCAAGACGCAGGCGCAGGCGGACGCCAACGCGGCGCTCGGCGACTCGCTGCGCGCCAGCCAGAAGCACATGCAGGCGCTCGCCGGGCAGCTGCGCGAGCTGTGGTCGGGCCTGCCGGCGGCGGCCACGACGGCCGAGGCGAGCTGGGGGCTGCCCGAGGTCGACGCCGAGGTCGCGGCGGTCGCGGCGGCGCGGGCCAGGGTCGACGCGGCCTGCACCAACAAGTACGTCGGCAGCGGCAAGCTGCTCAGCGAGGCCGGCGCGGTCGCCAAGGTCGACGTCCCCGGGCTGTACGGCGAGGCGATCAAGGCCGCGTTCGCGGCGGTGCTGGCCCAGGGCAAGACCTGGCCGGCGGTCGAGGCCGACGTGACGGCGCGCCTGGCCGGGCTGCCCGGCGCGCGCAAGAAGGTGTGGCAAGATGTCCTGAAGGCCAGCAAGCAGGCCGTCGAGGGCGGCGCCGCCGCGACCACCGGCAAGGGCGCGCGCGGCGACAAGCACGTCGAGCCGCAGGGCAAGCCGAAGTCCAACACCGGCAAGGGCAAGGGCAAGGCGGGCTGAGCCCGCGGCGCGGAGGCGATCGGTCGATGATCTCTTGGGGCAGGTTCTTGGGGACATGTGCTTTGGCGCTGGTCGGCGCGTGCGGCGGCGTCGACGGCGACGAGGGCACCGACTCGGACGGCGGCTCGACGGCCGCGGCGGGGGCGACGCCGGGCGAGGCGGAGATCGTCGGCCAGGTCGACGTCATCGACCTGTGCGGGACCAATGGCGCGACCACGGTGTCGTTCCGGGCGACCCGGGTCGGCTGCGAGCAGGGCCCGCCGGCCCCGTGCACGATCAAGGTCGACCCCTACGAGGAGGTCGTCGGCGACGCCGCGACCTGTCCCGGGAGCCAGAACGCGGCCGACATGCGGGTGGTGGTCGGCAACGCCGGGCGCTGGCAGGTCGAGGCCCGCGTGCTGACCGACTCCGGCCACATCAGCCGCTGCTTCGGTCCCGGCACCGAGGAGGTGACGCTGGTGACGAAGGCGCAGATCGAGGCCGGAGCCAGCATCGCCGTGAGCGCCCGCCCCGGCCCGTGCCCGCCGCCGTGAGCGCGGGCGGCGAGGCCCGCCGAGCGGGGCCGACGGCGGGGCACGGCCTGGCCCTCGACGCGCCCGCGGCGGCGCGGCCCCTCGTCGGCGCGCAGCGGGTTTTCCTTGGCAATCGCGCGCAACCGGCTTAGCGTTGCGGCGCGCCATGACCTACGAATTTCGCGCGATCGAAGCCCGCTGGCAGCGGTACTGGGACGAGCACCGCACCTTCGCCGCCGACGTCGACCCCGAGCGGCCCAAGTACTACGTCCTCGACATGTTCCCGTACCCCTCGGGCGACGGCCTCCACGTCGGCCACCCCGAGGGCTACACCGCGACCGACATCGTCGCCCGCTACAAGCGGATGCGCGGCTTCAACGTGCTCCACCCGATGGGCTGGGACGCGTTCGGCCTGCCGGCCGAGCGCTACGCGATGAAGACGGGCACCCACCCGGCCAAGCGCACGGCCGAGTGCATCGTCAACTTCAAGCGCCAGCTCAAGACGCTCGGCTTCTCGTACGACTGGGAGCGCGAGGTCGACACCACCGATCCGCGTTACTTCAAGTGGACGCAGTGGATCTTCCTGCAGATCTACAATTCGTTCTACGACGCCGAGGCCGGGCGCGCGCGGCCGATCGCCGAGCTGCCGATCCCCGCCGAGGTGAGCGCCGCCGGCGAGGCGGCCGTCACCGCCTACCGCGACGCCCGCCGCCTGGCCTACCTCCACGACGCGCCGGTCAACTGGTGCCCCGAGCTGCGCATCGTCCTGGCCAACGAGGAGGTCGCCGAGCACGTCGAGCAGGGCTACACGGTGGTCCGCCGGGCGATGCGCCAGTGGATGATGCGCATCACCGCCTACGCCGAGCGCCTGCTGGCCGACCTCGACGGCCTCGACTGGCCGACCAGCGTGCTCGAGATGCAGCGCAACTGGATCGGCCGCTCGGAGGGCGCCGAGGTCGACTTCAAGCTGGCCGATCGGACAGGCCTCGAGGTCAAGCTGACGGTCTTCACCACGCGCCCGGACACCCTGTTCGGCGCGACCTACATGGTGCTGGCGCCGGAGCACCCGCTGGTCGACGAGATCGCCACGCCCGAGCGGCGCGAGGCGGTCCTCGCCTACGTCGCCCGCGCGGCCACCCGCAGCGAGCGCGAGCGCCAGGCCGAGGCCGCCGAGGGCAACAAGACCGGCGAGTTCACCGGCGCCTTCGCCATCAACCCGGTCAACGGGCAGCGGATCCCGATCTGGATCAGCGACTACGTGCTGATGGGCTACGGCACCGGCGCGATCATGGCGGTGCCCGGCCACGACGAGCGCGACCACGCGTTCGCCACCACGTTCAAGCTGCCGATCGTCGAGGTCGTGTCCGGCGGCGACAAGCCGATCGCCGAGGCGCCGTACGTCGGCGACGGCGTGGCCGTCAACTCCGGCCTGCTCGACGGCCTGGCGACGCCCGAGGCCAAGCGCACGATCATCGCCTGGCTCGAAGAACATGGCCTCGGGACCAGGCGCGTGACCTACAAGCTGCGCGACTGGCTGTTCTCGCGCCAGCGCTACTGGGGCGAGCCGTTCCCGCTGGTCCACGCGGCCGACGGCGCGGTGTTCCCGGTCACGGACGCCGAGCTGCCGGTGACGCTGCCGGCGATCGACGACTACCAGCCGAGCGAGTCGGGCGAGCCGCCGCTGGCCAAGGCCGAGGCGTGGCGCCAGTACGACGGCCCGGCCGGCCAGGGCCTGCGCGAGGTCAACACCATGCCGCAGTGGGCCGGCAGCTGCTGGTACTACCTGCGCTTCATGGACCCGCACAACGACGCCGCGCCGTTCAGCAAGCGCGCCGCCGACTACTGGCTGCCGGTCGACCTGTACATCGGCGGGGCCGAGCACGCGGTGCTGCACCTGCTGTACTCGCGCTTCTGGCACAAGGTCCTGTTCGACCTCGGCCACGTCGGCAGCCGCGAGCCGTTCCAGAAGCTGGTCAACCAGGGCATGGTGCTCGGGGCGACGTACGTGCAGAAGCTGGCCGACGGCCGCTTCAACTCGTTCACTCCGAGCGAGGTCGAGCTCGTCGCGGCCGGCTCCGACCAGTGGCGCGTCAAGACCACCGGCGAGCCCGTCGCGATCCAGTGGGACAAGATGAGCAAGTCGCGCGGCAACGTCGTCAACCCCGACGACGTGATCCGCCAGTACGGCGCCGACACCATGCGCCTGTACGAGATGTTCATGGGCCCGCTCGAGCACAGCGCCCCGTGGCAGACCGACGGCGTGGCCGGCTGCTTCCGCTTCCTCCAGCGCGTCCATCGCCTGGCCTTCGAGTCAGGTGAGACGGCGCCCGGCGAGGGCACCGACCGCCAGCGCCGGCTGCTGCACAAGACGATCGCCGCGGTCACCGAGCGCGTCGACCGGCTGGCCTTCAACACCGCGATCTCGGCGATGATGGTGTACGTGCGCGACATCGTGCAGCCCGACGAGCCGCTGCCCCGCGACTCGCTCGAGCAGTTCGTGCTGCTGCTGGCCCCGTTCGCGCCGCACCTGGCCGAGGAGATCTGGCAATCGCTCGGGCACACCCGTTCGCTGGCGCACGAGCCGTGGCCGGCCGCCGACGACGCCTGGCTGACGGAGGACACGTTCCCGCTGGTGGTCCAGATCGGGGGCAAGCGGAGGGCCGAGCTTCAGGTCGCCGTCGGGATCAGCGAAGCCGAGGTCGTGAAGCTGGTCATGAACTCGTCCGAGCTGGCCCGCTACCTCGAGGGCAAGACGCCGCGGCGCGTCGTCTACGTCCCGGGTAAGCTGGTCAACGTGGTGCTCTGAGCCGCCGGTGAACCTTCCTTCACTGGACAGGCCAGGGCCTGTCCCCGCACAAACCCGACATGCACGTCACGCTCCTCTGCGGGCTCGTCGCTCTCGCCTCTCCCGGGCCGTGGGAGCCGACGGCGTCGCCTGATCTCCCGCCGCCCGCGAGCGGCTCTGCCAGCGAGGCGCCGGCTGCGACCGCGACCCCGCCGACCGAGGCGAGCACCTCCGCGAGCGCCCCGCCGGGCGCGGCCGCACCGGCCACGCCGAGCCCGCCCGCGCCCACTGTGACAGTGAGCACGCCTCCGCCCGAGCCCGCGCCGGCGGCCGCGGAGCCGGCCCCCAAGCCGTCGAAGTGGGCGCCGCGGTGGGAGGCCGCCCGCCTGGCCGACGACCCGATCAGCGCCGACGGCAGGACGCGCTGGCGCCCGGGCGTCGGCCTCGAGGTCGCCAGCAAGAGCGGCCGCTTCTCGCTCGCCTTCAACGCCTTCGTGCAGATGCAGGCGATCGCGCTGCACGTGCCCGGTCAGCCCGGCACCGACCAGGACCCCGGCGCCGCCGAGCACACCGACTTCGCGCTGCAGTTCCGGCGCGCGCGCGTGTGGCTGAGCGGCAACATGTTCACCAAGAACATCAAGTACCGCATCGCCCTGACGTTCTCGCCGATCGAGCTCGGGTTCAAGGACGGCGTGCCGCACCGCTCGCCGATCCTCGACTGGTTCTTCACCTTCGACCGCTTCCGCGACTTCACGCTGGTCGTCGGCCAGTACAAGGTGCCCTACAACCACCAGCGGATGAACAAGATCACGAGCCTGCAGTTCGTCGATCGCTCGCTGGCCAACAACGAGTTCACGTTCGACCGCGACATCGGCCTCGACCTGCGCTCGAAGGACATCGCCGGCCTCGGCAAGCTGCGCTACTACCTCGGCGTCTACCTCGGCGACGGCATCGCCAAGTACGGCCCCAGCAACTTCGGCCTGATGTACCTCGGGCGCTTCGAGGTGCTGCCGTTCGGCCAGTACGACGACCTCGAGGAGTCCGACCTCGACCGCAGCGTCAAGCCGCGCATGACCATCGGCGCCGCCTACGGCTTCATCGATCGCGACCCGCACGACAACCACGGCTTCGCCGGCGCCATCCCGGCCGACGGCGGCTTCACCAGCACGCACAACGCGACCGCCGATCTCAGCTTCCGGATCGCCGGGTTCTCGCTCGACAGCGCGTTCTTCTGGCGCAACGGCTGGCGGATCCCGGGCAACGCCGTCGATCTCACCGGCCAGCCGCTCCCGGTGGTCGCCGCGCGCAACGGCATCGGCTACTTCGCGCAGGCGGGCTACCTGATCCCGCGGACGCCGCTCGAGCTGGGCGTCCGCTATGGTGGGTCGCGCGGGATCGCGGGGCGCTTCGGTACGAGCTTGCCCGATCAGACGGAGGTCGGCGGCGTGGTGAACGTGTTCTTCGCGCGTCACTTCCTCAAGCTGCAGCTCGACTATTTGCGGCTCTACAGTTCCGCGGTCACCGGCGCGATGGATCAGGTGCGGCTGCAGCTGCAGGCGACCTTCTGAAGCGACTCGCGCGGGCATGCGCTCGCGGTCGTGCGCGTCGCGTCTCGCATCGATGGCACGGCGGTGGCCGGCGGGCGCGCCGCCCGTCGATGGCGTCGGGCTCCGTCGCATGCACGACCCGTGAGTTCCCTCGCCCATCTGCGAAGGCCTGAGGACGGACGGCCTCACGCATAGACACACGAATTTCCGTGGCGCTTCGCTGCGTGCATGTGCGATGGTGGCGCGAAGGACTGCTCGCGCGGCACGGCCCGCCAGGGAGCCAACATGACCATTCAGCGTTCACACTTACAGCGCCTCACCGTCCTCTCCGCGCTCGGGCTCGCGCTCTCCGGCTGCGGCGACGACAAGGGTGACAGCGACACCAACCAGCAAGTGACGATGACGATGAACCCGTCGATCGGGAGCATCACGCTCACCGACGGGCCGGACACGGACGACGCGACGTCGGTCACTCCGCCGACGACCACCGGCATGAAGTTCGACCTGCCGCCGGACGACACGTCGTCCATCGGCTGCGGCACCGACTCGGCGTGCAACCTGCTCGACGTGCTGTTCGTGATCGACAACTCGGGGACGATGGGCGAGGAGCAGACCAACCTCGCGGCCAACTTCCCGTACCTGATCGACAAGCTGCGCAACGTCACCGACGAGAACAACATGCCGGTGAACGCGAACATCAACATCATGGTGACCACGACGGACTTCGGTCACCCGCTGTGTTCGGGGTTCGAGAAGCCGGACTACGACCCGGCCAAGGGCGCGCCGATCAGCACCGCCTGCGTCGACCGCATCGAGCGCTTCACCGGCCTCGGCTCCAACCCGGTCATGGTCCCGCAGGCGTGCACCAACGCGTGCAAGGGCTCGGTGGTCCCGTCCGACCCGTTCATCAACTTCCAGCTCGACAACAACAACATCCTCAACGCCGACCCGAACGGCGGCGACCCGGTGGCGCAGGCGCTGTCGTGCATCGGCCCGCAGGGCATCGACGGCTGCGGCATGGAGGCGCCGCTCGAGACGATGCTGCAGGCGCTCGACCCCAACAAGCCGTGGAACCAGGGCGCCAAGCCGTTCCTCCGCGACGGCGCGGTGCTCGCCATCGTCATCATGACCGACGAGGCCGAGTGCTCGGTCAAGGACTACAAGTACTTCGACCCGCAGCTCGCCAGCGACCCGATGTACAACCAGTACTGGGAGGACGCGCCGGGCATGCCGGGCGTCAAGGACGAGCCGACCAGCGCCACGTGCTTCAACGCCGGCGTGTCGTGCACCGACGCCAACGCCGACGGCGTGTACGAGAGCTGCATGTCCGAGGACAAGGGCGTGCTGCAGCCGCTGTCGCGCTACATCGGCTACCTCAAGACCAACCTGGTCCAGCAGAAGCACAAGGAGGTCATCATGCTCGGCATCCTCGGCGTGCCGAAGGTGACCGCGCACAACCCCAACCCGCCGTTCGAGCCGACCGCCGGCGGCGTGTTCGACCTCGTGTACCGCGTGTGGAACCAGGCCGACATCCTGCCCGGCGACACCGACACCCCGGCGCAGAAGGAGTACGACTTCGGCATCGGGCCCGGCTGCACCGACGCCGCCACCGGCCAGGCGATCCCGAACACCCGCGTCATCGACGTGTGCCAGTCGCTCGACCAGCCGGAGGAGGACAAGGTCCGCTGCTGCATCGAGTCGATCTGCGACGACGACTTCTCCGACGCGATCAACTGCCTCGCCGGCATCCTCCGCGAGACCCTCGAGCTGCCGGGCTGAGCCCGCGCCCCGGCCTCGCGCAGGCGTGACGAAGCCCCGCTCGCGGCGACGCGGCGGGGCTCTCGTCGTTCCCGGCTCTTCGATCGAAGCCGTGCTGTCCCCAGGGACATGCCCGAATGAGCATGCTCCCACGCACATGACCCCGGGTACATGCTCCGGGGGCCAGGCGCTCAGGCGATCACGGCCGTCGGGTCGAGCTTGCGCAGGTAGCCGGCGCCGTGGCGGGTGATCTTGACCCTGCGCTTGACGCCGCTGCCTTCGATGTGGATGAAGCCGCGGGTGCGGAGGTTGCGGAGGATCAGGCGCACCTGGTCGGACGCGAGGCCGGTGGCCTGCACGAGCTCGGGCTCGCGGCGGCCGGTCTTCTGGCGCACGAGGGCGCGGAGCAGGCGGAGGTCGCCGTCGGGCGCGTCGGCGCGGCGGCGGATGACGGCCGTGCCGGCGTCGATGTCGAGCAGCGGGTTGCCGTCCTCGTCGTACTGCGGCTCGCCGGCGGCCTTGGCCGCGGCGGCCGCGGTGGCCCCGAGCGGGTCGCCCGAGCGCGGGCGGGTCTTGACCAGGTCGATGAGCTCCTGGACGGTGAAGTGGTCGAGCACCGGCGCGAGCGCCTGGTTCTGCCGCGTGACCTCGACCAACTCGCCGAGCGTCACGGAGCTCGGGAGCTGCTTGATCACGTCGACGAACACCTCGCGCAGGGACTCGGCCCACGCGTCACGAACCGGCTCGTGCCGTTCTTCCACAAGGCCCGGGGGGCCGGGAGGCAGATTGTTCACAGATGAACCTCGGAGCGGTATGCGAAGCCCTCTAACGGGCCGTGCCGACGCAACAGGAACACAACGAGCGAGCGACTCTGATCGTCCGTAGCCCGTAGGGGCCACCGCGGCGACGAGGTCGCCGGACCAGACACTCCAAGCGTCAGCCTTGACAAGGACTTTTGCATGACGGGATCGCGGTTGTCAAGGCTCGACCTTGCGGAAACTCCGGTTTAGCCAGCCGGGGGCGCGATTGACAGCGGAGTGGTCCTGCGCCAAGCAAGGCCCCGTGGCTTTCCCACCCGCGGAGCATCCACGTGAGAAGGTCCCCGAGCTCTGCACGTACCGGCTCGAGATCGCCGTGCGGCCCGGTCTCGGCGACGCGCTGGCGACGGCGACCGGTGCGCAGCTCGCGGGCATGCGCCCCACCGGCCTGCGGACGCGAAAGGTGTATCTCCTCGATCTCGACATCGGCCCGGACGAGGCCGAGCGGGTGCTCGCGGCGCTGACCGACCCGGTCGCCGAGGTCGGGGCCGTGGGCGCGTTGCCCGACCAATTCGGCGCGCCCGCGGGCGCCGCCGGCGAGCCGTGGCTGCTGACGATCGGGTTCCGCCCCGGGGTCACCGACAGCGTGGGTACCAGCGTCAAGCGAGCCGCCGAGGACTGCCTCGGCCGCTCGCTGCGGGGGCAGGTCTACACCGCCACGACGTACGTGCTGTGGGGCCTGGAGGCCGCCGAGGCCGAGCGAGCGGCGCGAGAGCTGCACAATCCGCTGATCGAGCGGGCGGCGCTCGAGCGCTCGCCGCGGCCGGCCGAGTTCACGGTGCCGCGGGCCGGCGCCGGCCACGACGCGACGGTTGCCGTGGTGGCGCTGCGCGCGGCCGACGACGCCGCGTTGATGCGGATCAGCACGCAGGGGCTGCTCGCGCTGACGCTCACGGAGATGCGGGCCATCCAGCGCCACTTCGCAGATCTCGGCCGCGACCCCACCGACGCCGAGCTCGAGTGCCTGGCGCAGACGTGGAGCGAGCACTGCAAGCACAAGATCTTCGCCGCGCCGATCGAGTACACCGACCCGGCCGGGGCGACGCGGACGGTCGAGCGGGGACTGTTCCGCACGTACATCCGCGGCGCGACCGAGGCCGTGGCGGCGGCGCGGGTGGCCGACGGGCGCGACGGCGCGGCGCCGTTCCTCGTCTCGGTGTTCCACGACAACGCCGGCGTGGTCCGCTTCTCCGACGACGACCACCTCGTCTACAAGGTCGAGACGCACAACTCGCCGTCGGCGCTCGACCCGTACGGCGGGGCGATGACCGGCATCGTCGGCGTCAATCGTGACAGCCTCGGCACCGGCCTCGGCGCCGACCTCCTCACCAACGTGTGGGGCTATTGCTTCGGCGAGCCCGACTTCGACGGCCAGCTGCCGCCCGGCTTGATGCATCCGCGGCGGATCCGCGACGGCGTGCACCGGGGCGTGATCGACGGCGGCAATCAGTCGGGCATCCCCTACAGCCGCGGCTTCGAGCTGTTCGACGCCCGCTACGCCGGCAAGCCGCTGGTCTATTGCGGCACCGTCGCGGTCATGCCGGTGCGCTCGGCCGGGCGGCCCACCGCCGACAAGGTCGTGCGCGCCGGCGACGTCGTGGTGATGCTCGGCGGGCGGATCGGCAAGGACGGGATCCACGGCGCCACCTTCTCGAGCGTCGAGCTCGACGAGTCGTCGCCGGTGCAGGCGGTCCAGATCGGCGACCCGATCACGCAGAAGATGGTCGCGGACTTCCTGGCCGAGGCGCGCGCGCTCGGGCTCTACAGCGGGCTCACCGACAACGGCGCCGGCGGCCTGTCGTCGTCGGTCGGCGAGATGGCCCAGCTGACCGGCGGGGCCGACATCGACCTCGCGCTCGCGCCGCTCAAGTACCCGGGCCTGATGCCGTGGGAGGTCCTGATCTCCGAGGCCCAGGAGCGCATGACCCTGGCTGTCCCGAAGGACAAGCTGGACGCGCTGCTCGAGCTGGCCCGCCGCCGCGAGGTCGAGGCCACCCCGCTCGGCGAGTTCACCAGCACCGGCCGCCTGCGCGCCACCTGGGCCGGCAAGCCGGTCGTCGACCTCGAGCTCGAGTTCCTCCACGAGGGCACCCCGCGGGTCCCGCTGCGCGCGCGCTGGAGCCCGCCGGCGCGGCCGGACAGCCCGGCGGCGGCGGTGGCGGCGGTGCTCGGCGAGGCACGGCTGACCTCCGAGCCAGGTGCGATCGAGCATGACCTCCTGGACATGTTGGCGCGGCCGAACATGACCTCGAACGAGCACCTGGCCCGCCGCTACGACCACGAGGTCAAGGGCCTGTCGGTGGTCAAGCCGTGGGTCGGGGCGCGCCAGGACGTGCCGTCGACGGCGACGGTGATGCGCGCGCGCCACCTGCGGCCGGAGGGCGTGGTCCTGGCCGAGGGCGTGCACCCGCACTACGGCGACCTCGACACCGACGCGATGGCGCGCGCCTGCGTCGACGAGGCGGTGCGGCGGGCGCTGTGCGCCGGGGCGCGCATCGATCGCCTGGCCGCGCTCGACAACTTCTGCTGGCCCGACCCGGTGCAGAGCGACAAGACGCCCGACGGCGAGCACAAGCTGGCCCAGCTGGTGCGCTGCTGCGAGGGCCTGCGGGCCGCCTGCGAGGCGTTCGGCGTGCCGCTGATCAGCGGCAAGGACTCGATGAAGAACGACGCCCACCTCGGCGGCGTGAAGATCTCGATCCCGCCGACCTTGCTGGTGTCGGTGATCGGCCAGATGCCCGACGTGCGCCGCGCCCTCGACCTCACGCCGATCGCCGCCGGCGACCTCGTGTTCGTGCTCGGGCCGACCGGCCGCCACCTCGGCGGCAGCGAGCTGGCGCGCCTGCGCGGGCTGGTGCTGCCGGGCGCGCCGACCACCGACCTCGGGGCGGCGGCGGCCCGCTACGCCGCCTTCGCCGCCGCCCGCGACGCCGGACTGGTCCGCTCGGCCCACGTCGCCGGCCGCGGCGGCCTCGCCGTCGCCCTCGCGCACATGACGATGGCGGGCGAGCTCGGCCTCGACCTCGACCTCGACGACGGTCTCTTGCGACAGGTCCCCGAGGACATGCCCCTCACGCCAGCCGAGTTGTTGTTCAGCGAGAGCACCGGGCGCATCGTGCTGACCTGCCGGCCGGCGGCCGCGGGCGCGCTGACCGGGCGGCTCGGTCCGCACGGGCTCGTCGCGCTCGGCCGCGTGGCCGAGCCGGGCGCGGACGGCGGCGGCTGGCTCCGCGTGCGCCGCGGGGCGCAAGCGCTGATCGAGGTCACCGGGGCGCGGCTGCGCGAACGGTTCCGCCCGGCCGCGGTCCACGGGCCGCCGGCGCCGCTGCCGGCGCGGGCGCAGGAGGTGCGGCGATGAACGCGCTCAAGATCGACGGCGCCGCCGACGTGCGCGCGCTGGTCCTCACCGGCTACGGCCTCAACTGCGAGGCCGAGACCTGCGCCGCGCTGCAGACGGTGGGCGCCCGCGTCACCGCCCGCCACGTCGCCGACGCGATCGCCGACGCCGACGCGCTGGCCGGCTTCCAGCTGGTCGTGTTCATCGGCGGCTTCAGCTTCGGCGACCACATCGCCAGCGGCCGGGTGTTCGCCAACCGCCTGCGCTTCAAGATGGGCGAGCGCCTGCTGCGCCACGTCGGCGACGGCGGGCTGGTGCTCGGCATCTGCAACGGCTTCCAGACCATCGTCAAGCTCGGCCTCCTGCCCGGGCTCGAGCCGGGGCTGGCGCAGCGGGTCTCGCTGGTGATGAACGACCGCCTCGGCTACTGGGACGCGTGGGTGCGCCTCGCGGTCGACCGCGCCAGCCCGTGCGTGTTCACCCGCGCGCTGCCGCCGGTGATCGAACTGCCGAGCCGCCACGGCGAGGGCAAGCTGGTCTTCGAGGAGGGTCCCTTGCGACAGGTCCTCGAGGACAGGCACTTGATCCCGGTCCGCTACGCCGACGAGGCCGGGGCGGCGACCGAGCGCTGGCCCGACAACCCCGACGGCTCGCCGGGCGGGATCGCCGGCCTGTGCGACCCGAGCGGCCGCGTGTTCGGGCTGATGCCGCACCCCGAGGCCTACCTGTACCCCGAGAACCATCCGCGCTGGATCGCCCAGCGCGAGGCCGGCACGCTGCCCGAGCACGGGCTCGGGCTGCACCTCCTCGCCGGCGGCGTGCGGGCGATCGCGGGCGGCTAGACGCCTCGCGCGACCGGCCTGGCCGTTCGGGCATGTCGTACAAGACATGCCCGAGGGAGCATGGCGCGGGGGGCATGTCGTCCGGGACAGCCGGCGACGCTCACAGCGGCGCGAGGTCGAGGCCGCCCGGGTACCAGTAGCTGGTGTATTGCCCGTAGCCGTAGACCTGCACGCCGAACGGCTTGGTGCAGCTCAGCAGGTGGTCGCCGTCGTCGGTGTGCTCGAGCATCAGGCGGGCCACCGACCAGCCGGTCTGGCCGATCGAGCTCCAGCTGCCCGGCACGACCGGCTTGCCGTCGAGCTTGACCGGCGCGCCGGTGGGGGCGACCAGGTTGACGAAGTTGCTCTCGTAGTTGGTGGGCGCGTGGATGGCGTAGACCGAGCGGAACAGCTCGGGCGGCACGGCGATCGTCATGGCGGGGTCGCCGGTGTCGCCGCCGGCGGCCTGGCCGAGCATGTACTCGGCGACGGCGATCCGCGAGCTCGCGGAGATCCAGAAGTCCTTGTCGGTCGTGAACTCGGCGTAGTCGCCCGGCTTGGCGAGCATGGTCGGAGCGCCGGGCTGCGGGGGATTGTAGGTGATGCTGGTGGCCGCCGCGGTGGCGACGATCCGGACCATCCGCGCCTTCCGGACGGGCGCCTGCTTGGGCGCCTTGACCAGCGGCGCGGTCGACCAGTAGCCGGTGGCCAGGTTCTGCAGCGGCAGGTTGCTCTCCTGGAGGTGGTCGCAGGCCTGCTTGTTGTACGGGACGTTGCTGCAGGCGTGGGCGCCGATCACCTGCACCGGGGCGGACGCGCTGACGAGCGTGCCGGTGAGGTCGGCCTGGTCGGGGGTGCCGCCGGCCACGCCCGAGATGACCAAAAGGACATCTCCGGCGTTGAGCAGCGCCGAGCCGTGGCCGTCGGCCGCCACGCCCCCGCCGGGGAGCACGGGCTTGCCGGTCTGCGACGGGGTGACCTCGACCACCGTGCCGTCGACGCGGGCCACCACCGCGTACGCGCCGGGCAGCGCGCCGAAGGTGTTGCGGGCGATCACCCGCGTCTCGGTGCCCCACACGTTGGTCGGCAGCAGCAGGCTGGCGTCGTTCGAGTGGGAGAACTCGCCGTCCTTTTCGTAGTCGATCGGGCTGTACTGGTAGACCGAGACCGGCCGGGTGGAGCGCAGGCGGTAGGCGCCGCTCTGGACGATCGCGCTGGCGCTGGGGCCCTTGAGCGCGGCGATCCACGGCAGCGGCGCGACCTCGACGTCGCCGGGGCCGACCTCGAAGCTGTCGACCACGACGTCGTCGCGGGTGATCGTCACCTCCGCCGGCTCTTCGGTGGTGTTCGAGACGGCGACGGCGAAGCTGAAGGTCGGCTCGACGATGTTGGGCGTGACGGTCGGGTAATAGTCGCAGCCGATGTAGCTGGCGTCGAGCTCGTCGCTGGCACAAGCGCCGACGCAGCGGCCGGTGTCGGGCGCGCACACCAGGCCCTGCAGCGGGTCGCACAGCCTGTCGTCGTGGCCGAGGCCGTCGGGGCGGCAGTGCTTCGAGACCGGGCCGTCGCACACGTCGGTGCCGGGCACGCAGAGGACGCAGCCGAGGGTCGGTACGCACACCGAGGGGCACTGGGTCGTCTCGACGATGTTGCCCTCGTCGTCGCACTGGAGCGCGACGTCGCCGTCGCACGCCAGCTCGCCTGCGGGACACGTGGGGACGGCGCCGGTGGTGCTCGTGGGCTCGAGCGTGTCCACGGTGGTGCCCGTCTCGGTGGTCATCTGTCCGATCGAGCTGTCCGGCCCGCCGTCGGTGGGCGCGTCGCTGGTGGTGGGCGTCGGCTCGTCGGTCGCCGTCGTGGTCTGCGCCGGTGACGACGTCGAGCCCATCACCTCGGTCGCGCTCGCGTCCGGATCCGTGATCGCCGGCGAAGAGTCGTCGCCGCACGAGAGCGCCGCGAGGATCGCCACGCCGCCGCCCGCCAGTTCCGCCACCAGCCGCCCGAACCGCATCGCAGAAACTGTATCGCCGCGGAGGATCTGGTGGCGATCACGCGACCACGCGCGAAAACCGATGCCGGGGTGCGGCGGCGCGATATGACCCGTCGGATGCGATCGTCGCGTCCCTCGTGCTCGCGTGTTCGCCCGCGCGCATGTCGAACCGCGACGGGTACGGCAGGATGCACGGCGCGGGATCGATCGGGTCGCACGCGTGGTCGGCTCGTCGCTCGTCGTCGTCGAGGTGTCGGTGCTCTTCCGACCGGTGATCGGCGCGGACATGGTCGTGCTCGCTGTCGCGTCGATGGCCGAGGTCGAGGACGTGGTCGAGATCGACCCGGCGTACCTCGACGAGAAGGAAGCATGGGGGCGCTGCTGCGCTCCTTCGCCGCCGTCGGCTCGCCGAATTCGCGGACGAGGGCGCGAAGACGGTGCTGCTCGATGTCGAGACGGGCGAGCGCGTGCCGCACCGGAGCGAGCTCGTCGGCCCGGCGGCTGGCGGTGATGCATCCGTTGTCGGCGTGCGCGGCCTGCAGACCACCATGGTGCGCCGGCCGCGGCGTCACCGGCGTTCGCGCGAGACGTGGCGACCGGCGACGGCAGCGTCGAGGGCCAGCGCCCGCACCACGAACTCGACCTGTTCCCCCCGCTGGCTGCGGCCGGATGTGCGCGCGCGGATCTGCGGCTCGCGTGGGGCTTCGTGACGATGTCCTCGACGCGATCGGTCCGTCGGGCCCGCCGTACGTGATCGAGTCGGTGACCGAGGCCGACTGCGCGGATGCCGACACGGCGATCGGCCTAACCATCGTGGGCGACGGTGCCGCTCTACACGGTGACCGACGAGCCGGGCACGCCGGATGCGCGAAGGGCTGCGCTTCGTGACATGACCGTAAGGGCATGTTAGTAAAGTCCTGGCCTCATGAACATGTCCTTATGAGCATGTCCAATGAGTTCATCCGCCGCAGCGGGCGAGGCCGAAGGCGTGGAGCTGCTGCGACGTCGAGCCGAAGCTCAGCACCGTCGGGCGGCTGCCGGGGAGCACCACGACGGAGGCGCCGAGGCCGGCGGCGCGGCGCGACTGGGCCGGGCCGAAGCCGCCGCGGCCGTCGCCGGGGACGACGTGGACGGCGCCGCCGTCGGCCGCGGCGGTGACGAGGTCGAGGTCGCCGTCGAGGTCGAGGTCGGCGACGGTGGCGTCGCCGAGCGGGCCGGGGACGAAGTAGCCGACGGCGGAGTACTCGAGCGGCGCGTGGTTGACGAGCACCGCGGCGACCGGGGAGCCGGAGCCGGGGCCGGCGCCGTCGACGAGGGCGACCAGGTCGTGGCCCTCGTCGCCGGCCACCTGCGCGCCGAGCAGGGCCCGCGCGCCGCTGCCGACCACGCGCTTCTGCACGACCTTGTCGAATGCGCCACGTCCGTCGCCGCGGATGAATTGCACCGCGGCCTCGCGGCGGCTGTCCCCGAGGACAGCCAGGTCGAGGACCCCGTCGCGGTCGGCGTCGACGAGGGTCAGCGCGGCCGGCAGCGTGGTGGCCGGCAGGCCGCGGCGCTTGCCCTCGGTCAGCTCGCCGCGGCCGTCGCCGAGGAGCGAGCGGACCGCCTTGCCGCCGGCTTCGAGCGCGAGCAGGTCGAGGCTGTCGTTGCGGTCGAGCTTCGCCACCCACAGGGCCGACGGTGTGGCGCGCAGGGGCGTCGCGCCGGCGATGAACTCGCCGCGGCCGCGGGCCAGCAGGACGTGCAGCGCGGGCGGATCGTCGGCGGCGATCACGAGGTCGTCGAGGCCGTCGGCGTTGAAGTCACCGGCCGCGATCGCCGTGGGCGTCTGCGGGATCGGTACGCGCATCGACTGCTTCAGGCCGCCCTGGCCGTCGTGGAGGAAGAACACCGCCGAACCGCCGCCGGGGCCGGTGACGGCGACGGCGAGGTCGGCGACGCCGTTGCCGTCGAGGTCCGCCAGCGCGCCGCCGACGGCCGGTCCGCCGAGGTCGAGGCGCGCGGGTTCGCCGAGGCAGGGGCCCGCGGCGACAGCGTTGTCCCCGGTGACCGACGGAAGGGCCTGCTTGAGCGGGGTCCGGATCGTCGGCGCGCAGGCGACGAGGCCACCGAAACCGAAGAGGAGTGCGAGGCCGAGGACGCGAGGCACCGGGCGTGGGGCGGACATCGGCCTGCGAAACGCCGGCCCCGCGGGCACGCTTACGCGGTCCGGGCCGCGACGGGGGCGCTCGGCCCTTCCTCGCTCCCGGGTCCGTGAAGCCCCTTCGCCGGACGCGTGGCTCGGCGGCGCTGCAACCATCACCTCCATGCCAGGAGCAGTGATCCCATGAGCTGCGGCGCCTCGCCATGACTGGTTTCCAGGTGGAGTGTGCGCGGCACCGCGCGGGTCCTGCGAGTGGTAGTGCTGCCTTTGCGGCGTGCACATGCAGGCTGCGAACGCGGGGACGCGGCTGCGACGTCGGGTGTGTCCGTCGCTAGCCCCCGACAGCGCGCTCGTGCCAGGCTGGGGATCGGCCGGGGCTTGCGCGGGCGCGTGAGCGGGGCTAATTGCGAGATGAAAGGGCGAATATGCACGAAACACCACGGATGGTTGTCGTCGCGCTCTGTGCCTTCGCGTTCGCGGGCCCGGCGTGGGCCGGCCCGCACGAGCACGAGGCGGAGCCCGACGATCCGGTCTACTTCGACGGCACGCCGTCGCCGACGTACGCGATCGACTGCAATGAGCACGAGGACGTCGGCTACGTCCAGGGCAGCTCGTTCACGATCACGGTCGTGACCGTCGACGGCAAGCCGGTCGAGGTCGAGACCGCGAACGCGTACTACGCGATGCAGCAGGCCGCGGCCGCCGACGGCGTCAGCATCAAGGTCGTCAGCGGCTTCCGCACCATGGCGGAGCAGGAGTACCTGTACGGCTGCTACATCAACTGCAACTGCAACAATTGTAACCTGGCCGCCAAGCCAGGTTACAGCAATCACCAGAGCGGGCACGCGCTCGACCTCAACACCGCGGCCGCGGGGGTCCTGAACTGGCTCGAGGCGCACGGCGACGAGTTCGGGTTCGAGGCGACGGTGCCGAGCGAGGACTGGCACTGGGAGTGGTGGGGCGGCGGGCCGGCGACGAACGGGCCGTGCGGCACGCCGGACTACCGCGCGGAGTACGTGAGCCAGTCGTTCCCGCTGGCCTCGCAGCCGCCGGTGCTGCTGCTGACCGGCGAGTGCATCGACGCGTGGATCGATCTGCGCAACACCGGCGACGCGGCGTGGAACGGCGACACGCGGCTGGCCCCGACGCCGCGCGACCAGCCGTCGCCGCTGCACGACCCTGCCACGTGGCTGTCGCCGACGCGGATCGCGACCGCCGGCGACGTCGCGCCCGGCGCGGTCGGTCGGTTCGAGTTCCGCCTGTGCGGGGAGGCGCCGGGCGAGGTGTTCCAGACCTTCTCGCTGGTGCAGGAGGGGACGACGTGGTTCGCCGACAAGCCGCTCGGCGGCGGCCCGCCCGACGACCAGCTCGAGGTCCGTGTGCTGGTCGTGGACCCGGCGCCGCCGTTCGACCCGCCGCCCCCGCCGCTGCCGCCGCCCCCCGGGCCGACCGGGACCGACGGCGAGAGCGAGGGCGAGGGTGACAGCGGGACGACGGGCGACGAGGAGCCGACGACCGGCGCGGCGACGACCGGCGCGGGCGAACCGTCGAGCGACGGCGAGACGGTGAGCGCGGGCGGCAGCGCGGGCGCGGCAGAGGACGAGGGCTGCGGCTGCCGCGGTTCGGCGCCCGGCTCGGCGTGGGGGCTGGTGGCGCTCGGGCTGCTGGCCCGGCGCCGACGCAAGCGCTAGGTGTTTGCGAGGGCATGTCGAGAAGGACATGCCCTCGAGAACATGCTTTTAGAGGCATGTTCTCGGGGACATGCGACGCTGCCGTGCTCCTCCGGGCGGATCAGCGGGCCTGAGCCTGGGCCGCGTTCTCTTGCTGCCACCCGACGTCGACGGTGATCCGCACGGGCTCGCCCTTGCGCTCGATGGCGAGGCTGAACACCGGGTGCTCGCGGTCGTGGAGCAGCTGCATGAGCGCATCGGCGGTGGCGACGCCCTGGCTGCTGGTGACCGGGACGCCGTTGATCGCGGTCAGCAGGTCGCCGTTCTTGAGGCCGAGCTGGCGCGGCAGGCTGCCGGGCCGGATGGCGTAGAACTTGAGGCCGCGCAGCTGGCCGTCCTTGAGCGAGGGCAGGATCCGGGCCTGGTGGCTGAACAGCGACGGGTTGTCGCGCAGGAGCTGGTAGAGGCCGCGGTCGACGACGCAATGGTTGTCCTCGGTGCAGCGCACCGCCCCCTCGGGGATGGTCAGCTCGGCCGCCTCGGCGTGCCGGCGCGGCGGCGGAGCGACGTTGACCATGACGGGCAAGGCCGGGGCGAACGCGACGGGCGCGACGACCGGCACCGGAGCCGGCGGCGCGAGCGGGGTCATCTCGTGCTGGATGTGGATCGTCGGCGCGTCGGGGCAGGCCGGCGGTCGCGGGTCCGTGTTCACCGCGACGACGAAGAGGGCCGCGGCCGCGCCCGTGAAGGCGCAGGCGATCGGGAAGGCGAGGGTGCGGAGGAAGCTGCGCATGGGGACATGTCCTTTGGGTCGGGTCAAGAGGCGAGGGAGGGGTGAGCCGGCGCGCACGCGGGGGGCCGCGAGCGCGACCGGCGGCATCCGTGGATGGAGTGTGAGGGGCGGGGTGGGGCGTCGGTCAGGAGGCGGGCGGCCCGAGCAGGCGGGTGAGCACGCGGCGGACGCTGGCGTGGCCCTCGGGGGTGGCGAACACGATCAGCGAGGCCTCGCGCCCGTCCGGGAGGATCGCGCGCACGTCACCGCGGTCGGGCTCGACGTCGAGGATGTCCTTCAGGACACCTGCGAGCGAGTGCACGTCGCTGTGGCGGACGGGGAGCCGCACGGCGACGATGCGCTCGGGGCTCGGGGTCGTCGGTCCTGCGAGGGGGCGGGCGACCGGCTTCGCGGGCCTGGGGGGCCTGGCCGCGTGGGCGACGGAGCAGGCGGAGGCGACGAGCGTGAAGGCGAGGACCGAGCGCGCGAGGACCATGCCTCACCCCTGAGCAAGGGCGATGCCAACAGCTCCTCGCGCGTGGAGGCGGCCAGATCAGGCCGTGGGCGCGTGCTGGCGGGCGGGGGCGTGTTGCTTTGGCACGTCCTGCGGCGCGGGCGCTGACATTCCGTCAGGCGCGGGCTCTTGCGGGCGCGGGCGCGCGGCGAGCGGGGTGTTCTCGGCGAACTTGTTGCCGGAGAAGTCCTGCCGGTCGGCGGCGATCTGGGAGATCGATCGCTCGACGATGAGGTCGAGGGTCCAGTCGAGGACGACGCGGACCTTGTTGCCGAAGCCGACCAGCTTGGCCAGGTAGAGGGTGCGCCACACCCACCAGGCGATGAAGCCCGACATGCGCACGCCGAACAGGTCGATGGCGGCGAACTTGTCGCCGACCGAGACGAGCGCGCCGAAGTTGAAGTACTTGAACGGCCGGGTCGGCTGCTTGCGGATCAGCCGGTCGATGTTCTCGGCGGCGTGCTGGCCCTGCTGGAAGGCGACCTGGCCGAGCGGCGGCAGCGGGGCGCCGTCATGCAAGAGGAAGGCGGCGTCGCCGAGCACGAACACGTCGTCGCGGCCCTTGACGCGCAGGTCGTCGCCGATCTCGACGCGACCCGAGCGGTGCAGCGGCAGGCCGCAGGCGCTCAGCAGCGGCGAGGGCTTGACGCCGGCGCACCACACACAGGTGCGCGTGGCGATCTTGGTGCCGTCGTCGAGGGTCACCGCGAACGGAGTGACGTGGACGACGCGACGGCCCAGCCGCAGCTCGACCTTCAACTTGCGCAGGCGATCGCTGGCGCTGCCGACCACCGTCTCGTGCCAGCCGGGCAGGATCTGCTCGCCCGACTGGATGATGTACACCGTGACCTCGGCGGGGTCGAGCTCGGGGTACCGGCTCATCAGGATGTGGTCGATGAGGTCGCGGACCTCGGCCGCGAGCTCGACGCCGGTCGGGCCGGCGCCGACGACGACGAAGGTCAGCTGCTCGCGCCGGCGATCGACGTCCGTCTCGCGCGCGGCTCGCTCGAAGTTGTCGATGATGTGGTTGCGGACGGCGATCGCGTCGCCGAGCTCGCGCATGAAGAAGGCGTGCTCCTTGACGCCCGGCGTGTTGAACGTGTTGGTGTCGGAGCCGGGCGCGAGGACGAGGATGTCGTACTGGGTCTCGCACCAGATGACCTGCGCCTCGCCGGTGACGGGGTCGTCGTCGACGTCGACGCGGGCGCGGATCGTCCTGGTGTTGAGGTCGATGCGGTCGACGTTCTCCTTCTTGAAGGCGACGTTGGCGGCCTCGAAGATCCGGCGGAAGGGATAGGTGACCTGGCGGGTCTCGATCGAGCCGGCGGCGACGCTCGGCAGGAGCGGCGGGAACAGGAAGTAGTTGCGGCGATCGATGACGGTGATCTGCAGATCGCGGTGGTAGCCGAGCCGGCGGTCGAGGTGCAGGGCGGTGTAGAGGCCGGCGAAGCCGCCGCCGACGATGGCGACGCGGATCGGCGGGCCGCCGGTGCCCTTCCAGCGGCGGAAGATCCACATGTCGCGCAGCGGGTGCAGGGCGACGTAGAGCAGGAGGGCCGCCTCGAGGACGATCGCTCCGCCGAGGAGCGTGTGGGCGGTGCCCCAGTGACGCAGCAGCGCCCAGCAGGCGAGGTCGAGGACGCCGAGGAGCACGAGGCCGCCGATCAGCGCCTTGCGAGCGCCGCGGGCCAGCGCGACCCGGCGCAGGAGGACGCCCGAGACGACGCCGACCAGCGCGAGCGAGGCGGCGTGGCCGATGAACAGGGTCCAGAAGACCTGGGGGCGACGCAGCCGCAAGATCTCGAGCCGCTCGCCCCACTGAAACAGCGCCGTCGCGGAGGCGTCCCAGCGCGTCAGCTCGACGCTGGCGATCCAGCCGCCGAAGAACAGACCGAGGCCGAGGAGGAGCGCGGCCGAGGCCAGCAGCTTGCGCCCGAGAGAGAGGTTGGTCAGACGGTGGCGATCGGCGGGGACCATGGGCGCGGCGGCCATGAGTGTCGCCGGATCGCGGGCCAGGTGTCACGTCGGGCGCGAGCGCCCGCAGAGCGGGCGATTGTGCGCCTTCGCGGCGAGCTCGGCCTTCACGGGGTCGCGTGCACATGGCCCCGGGGACAGGTCGCGCTCAATCGCCGTCGGGCCACGGCTCGGGGGCGGGCAGCGGGACGTCGGGATCGGCGTCGGCGCCGGCGGCGACGAGGTTGTCCATGAACATGCGGATGTACTTGAGGTCATCCTCGATGTCGAAGTCCGGATTGTCGGCGAGCCAGCCGTCGACGGCCGCCTCGAGGCCGTCGAGGATGTTGAGCGCGCCGGCCAGGTCGCCCTGCGCGGCGCGGGTGGCGGCCATGTCGAAGCCGACGTAGATGTTGAGCATGACGAACCCCTTCTCGCTGCTGGAGTTGTCGAACACGCCCTTCTCGAGGTCGATCTCGCCGGGGTCGACGGTGGTCTTGATGGCCGCGACCTCCTCGACGTACTGCTTGTCGACGGGGTGGCGGTAGCGCAGCTTGAGCTCGCCGACGTCGGCGACGCGCGGCTGGCCGTTGCGCGGGAGGAGCTCGAGGAGGATGGCTCCGCCGCCGCCGCGGCGGCCGTCCTCGTGGTCGTCGACGGTCTCGCGGTGGGCGAGCTGGAGGTTGGGGATCTCGATGGCGCCGTGGTTGCCCTCGACGGTCGAGAGCTTGGTGCCGCGGATGGCGCGGAGGCTGTAGTTGTCGACGATGTCGGCGGTGATCGTGACGTCCTCGGCGAGCGGGACGAGGAAGGCGGTGACCTCCTCGACGAAGACCTCCTGCACGGCGGCGGGATCCTCGAGGAAGTAGAAGGCGCCGCTGCCCTGCTCGGACAGGGTGCGCATCAGCGAGACGTCGAAGTCGGCGCCGACGCCGATGGTGGTGAGGCCGTAGCCCTGCTCGCTGTAGCCCTGGGCCATGGCGAGGATCTTGGCGTCGTTGGTGATGCCCTCGGTGGCCACGCCGTCGGACAGGAAGACGACGCGGTTCTGCCGCCCGGGGTCGGCGTGGGCGGCCATGAGCTCGAAGCCGGTGCGCAGGCCGTCGTAGATGTTGGTGCCGCCGCTGGCCGCGAGCTCGCCGATGGCCTCGATCAGCGCGGGGTCGCTGCCGGTGACGTACTCGGTCATGACCCGCGCGGTGGTGTCGAAGTCGACGAGGGTGATCCGGTCGGCCGGGTCGAGGGCGTCGAGCATGCGCAGCAGGCCCTCGCGGACGTACTGCATCGGCTCGCCCTCCATGGAGCCGCTGCTGTCGATGACGAGGGCGAGGTTGAGCGGCGGGCGCTCGAGCTGCTTGACGTCGATGGCGGTGTTGAGGCCGACGAGGACGGTGATGCAGTTGGTGCCGGAGATCATGTTGCCCATCTCGCCGTAGAGGCCGTGGAGGCAGACGTCGCCGGCGCAGGTGGCGGGGGGCAGGTCGATCTTGTGCTCGTTGAAGAAGCCGACGTCGTCGAGGGTCTCGGGGCCGGGGATCCGGCCCTCCTCGAGGATCTGCTTGAACTGGCCGAAGTCCTGCGCGCCGCCCTGGCCGGCGCCGAGGCTGCCGCCGTTCTCGCCGCCGCTGTCGGCGGCGGCGGCGGAGCCCCCGTCGTCGCCGCAGGCGGGCGCGAGGAGGGCCATGGAGAGGGCGAGACCGAGGCGGAGGTCGAGGCGTGACATGGCTTCAAGGTCCTGTTCTTGGGTGCAGATAAGTCGGGTCAGGGCTGCTGCGAGTCGGTCCACACGTAGGCGAGCTCGAGGTCGTCGCCGAGCGTGTCGGGGCCCTCGGCGCACTCGGCGGCGAGGATGACGCGCCGCTCGGCGTGGACGCCGTAGATCGTGAGGTGGTGGTCGCCGTCGTCGAGCTCGACCGACTCGCCGGCGCGGACGCGGACGAACTCGCCGCCGAAGTCGACGCGGAACTCCTGCGGCTGAGCGACGGTGCCGCACACGGGGTCGGGGCCGATGCTGCCCTCGAACACCGGCTTGGCGGCGAGGACGGTGTCGCTGACGACGGGCAGGGTGTTGCCGCGCGAGGCGGCGACGCGGATGTCGCCGACCGGGGCCGGATCTTGCGGGTCGACGGCGCGCTCGAGGATGATGATGTCGCCCTGGTCCTCGACCGAGAGGTACTGGCCGACCTCGAACGGGAGCTCGGTCAGCGGGGTGCAGAAGTAGAAGCGCGGGACGAGGCCGTCGTCGAGGTCGAAGGCGGCGCAGCCGTCGCTGCCGATCTCGAGCCCGTCGATGCGGTGGACGCCGGTGGGCGGGTTGCTCCACGCGACGCGCGCGGCGTCGGAGCCGGGCAGGTAGGCGTCGTTCGGCGGCGGCCGCTGCGGGTAGACGAGGTCACGCGTCGAACCGACGATCGCGGCGCGGCCGTCCTCGTCGGCGGTGAGCTCGACGGCGCCGGGAAGGCGGCCCTCGCCCTCCGCGTGCTGGCCGGGGACCCATCCGAGCGGGACGTCGTTGACGTCCCAGAACAGGACGGTCGGCTCGATGGTGTCGCTGGTGAGGAGGACGGCGTAGCAGTCGCGGACGGTGAGGTCGATGTCGCCGCGCGCGGGGACGTTGGCGCCGGGGGGGATCGACCAGGTCCGGCCCTCGCCGAACAGGGCCTCGGAGAACAGCACGCCGGGCTCGTCCTGGACGTTGAAGCAGTCGATCTCGACGTCGTCGCGGAGGTCGCGGACGCGGACGACGACGTCGCGGTCGGCGCCGGCGTTGTGCAGGTACACGTCGCCCTGGAAGTCTTCGTAGAAGACGTTGTCGGTGTCGCCCCAGTCGCCGCCGTCGTCGGTGTCGCTGGTGGCGACGCACAGCAGCGAGCCGAGCGCGGCGGCCCCGAACTCGGGGCGCGTGGGCCAGCGCGAGAGGCTGGCCGAAGAGACAGATCGCGCGGCGGGCCGCATGGCCGGGACGAGGGCGCGCCAGCCGAGCGCGAGGAAGGGGAGGGCCAGCAGGTCGGTCGGGTCGACGGTGATCGTCCACGGGAAGCCGACGAGGCCCATGAGCCAGCTCCAGGCGTCGGCGCAGGCGGGCGAGAGGTTGATGAGCGCGAAGACGAGGCCGACGGCGATGTGACAGTGGAGCAGGCCGCGGCGGCTCTTGACGCCGAGGAGGACGGCGAGCAGCGCGGGCGCGACGACCATGCCGGCGAAGTCGCTGAGCTTGCCGGTGAGGTCGCCCGGCAACACGCCCGCGCCCTTGAGCACGTGGTCGTTGAGGCCGAGGACGGCGAGTGCGCCGAGCCAGGTCGGCGAGAGCAGCGCGCGAGCGGGGCGCAGCTCGGGGTGTGAGGTGTACACAGCGTCGAGCCAGCGTCGTGTCATGGCGGCGTGATTCCTATGCAAACGGCCGGCCACGGGCCGGCGCCCCGAGAATAGGGCGCTCCCGGGGCCGGGTCGAGGGGGCCCCGAACCGCACGCCGCAGCGGCCACCACGACACCCATGTCAGGGGGCGCGTCGGTCGAAGGGTTCGTCGCAGTCCGGGGCATGATGGGCGTCACCGTCCAGGCGTGGAGTCGCCGCAGGCGGCGGAAAAATTGCGAGGGAGGCGAGAAATCGTCGGCGGGCGCGGCCGCGCAGGTGCTGTCGAGTCGAGCATCGGCGAGCCGGGCTGCGACGGGTCGTGGGCGACTCCGCGGAGTCCGGCCGCAGGGCCGCGACAGCGTGGTCCGGGGAGGTGTTTCGTGGAGGGGAAGACGACGATCGAGGCCGGGCTGTTCCTCGACCGCTGGCGCTCGAAGGTCCGCCGCCGCGGCGCCGCGGAAGCGCTTCGGCGGCTTCGTCGTGCCGGCGCTCGCACCTGGCCCGGAGGACATGTGAATCGCCGGGTGGGCGCCGTTGACGGCCTGGCGCGGGCCGGTCATCCTCGCCGGGCGCGTGGGCGAGCTCGACCTGAACCAGCTGCTCCTGAGCCCGGAGTTCCAGGCGGCGGGCGGGCTGATCCTGGCGCTGGTGGTCGGCTACGCGATCAGCACGGCGCTCGCGGGGGCGCTGGCGCGGGCGGCCGCGCAGACGCACCGCGACCTCGACCAGCAGCTGCTGGCGCTGATGCGCCGGCCGGTGTGGCTGACGGCGGTGATCGTGGCGCTCGAGTGGGCCGGCGACCGCCTGCAGCTGGCCGCGGCCGAGCAGGCGACGTTCGACGCGACGCTGGGGACGATCGTGGTGGTGGTGTGGGCGACGGCGCTGGTGCGCGCGGTCGACGAGGTGCTGGTGGCGCTGCTGCGGCGCGCGAGCAGCGGTCAGCCGGAGCTGGTGTTCGTGCGCGGGCGCGCGGCGGGGCTGATCCACTTCTTCGTGCGCATCGTGGTGCTGCTGGCCGGCCTGTACCTGGTGATGGTGCTGTGGGGGCTCGATGTGCGCGCGTGGCAGATCTCGGCCGGGGTGGCCGGGGCGGTGCTCGGGTTCGCGGCCCAGGACTCGCTCGGCAACCTGATCTCCGCGGTGTTCCTGGTCGGCGACGCGCCGCTGCGGATCGGCGACTACGTCCAGGTCGACGGGCAGATGCGCGGGCGGGTCACCGACATCGGCTGGCGCTCGACGCGGATCCTCACCAACGACGGGGTCGAGGTGAACCTGCCCAACGCGCAGCTCGGGGCCCAGCGGATCATCAACGAGTCCGCGGGGCCGCACCAGGCGATCCGGCTCGCCTGCGAGTTCGCGGTCGAGTACGGCCGCACGCCGGAGGAGGTCCGCGCGGCGGTGCTGCCCGGGGCCGCGGCGCTGCCGGAGCTGCGCGCCGACCTGCCGGCGGAGCTGCAGTTCCGCGGGCCCACCGAGGCGGGGCTGCGCTTCGCGCTGGTGGTCTACCTGGCCGACCCGAGCCGGCGGACCCAGGGGACCGACGTGACCAACTCGCACATCCTGCGCGCGCTGCGGGCGGCGGGGATCGGGCTGGCGTACTCGAGCCACGTGGTGCACGTCGGCGGGCCGCTGGCGACGGCGCTGCAGGCGGCGCTGGTGCCCGGGCCGTCGCACATGCGCTGAGGAACATGCGCTCACGGACAGGGCCGCTGGGGCATGTCGTGAGGGACATGCCCGAACGGGCAGCTCACGAGCCCGGCGGCTGGGCGTCGATCTCGCGCAGCATGACCTTGAGGCGCACGTGGGCCTCCTCGAGGGCGGCGAGGTCCTGCGGGTTCCGGGCGTCGAGGTGATCGGAGAGGGCGGCGAAGGCGTCGTTGGCGGCGCGGTAGAGGCGCTTGCGGCCGCGCTTCGACAGGCGGTTGCCCTTGTCGGCCAGGCCCTCGATCTTGCTCATGACGACCTCGAAGGCGGTCTCGGCCCCGCGGCGGTCGTCGGGGGCGGGCAGCGGGGGCAGCTCCTCGGGCGCCTCGAGCGCGCGCTCGAGGCGGCTGCGCAGCGAGACCGCGAGGGCGTCGCGGTCGTCGCGGGCGTCGAGCTCGGAGCGCGGCAGCGGGGGCGGCCTGTCGCCGGGCTGCTTCTTGCTCGCCTCGGCGACCTGGGCGAGCCGCTCGCGGGCGCCCTCGCGGCCGGAGAGCTGGCAGAGGGTGTAGCCGAACAGGCCGAGGCTGACGGCGCCGAGCGCGATGAGGGTGCGGAGTTTCATCGGTCACACAGGTCGGGCAACGCCTCGAACTCGGCCAGCAGCTCCTGGTAGCTCTCGATCCGCCGCGCGCCGTACACGGCGTCGGTGAACTGGAACAGCACGCGGTGGTCGGTGGGGATCATGGTCGACTCGAACGCCTCGGCGTCGCTGTCCTTGTTGCCGAACAGCCAGGTCGGGACGAGGCCCTTGTCCTTGAGTAGCTGAAATTCGCCGGACTTGTAGGCCGCGGCGGTGTCGCCCATGCCGCCGGTGTACGTGAGCGTGGTGTGGATGATCCCGGCGGGGAAGCCGCGCATGGCCACGAACTGGCGCGTGCGGCGGTCGAGCCACTCGGGCCGCGCGGTGAGGTACATCGGGCGATAGCCCTTGGACGCGAGCAGGCTCAGCGCCTCGGGCGCGAACGGGTTGGCCTCGGGGATGTCGCCGAGCAAGAAGTCCCACGCCTCCTCGTTCTCGCTGGTGGTGAGGGTGCCGTCGACGTCGCTGACGAAGATCGGCGCGCCGGCCGGGACGACGTCGATGATGATGTCGACGGTGTTCCAGTACTCCTCGACGACGCCGTGCACGCGGTGCCGCCCCGGCTCCAGCTCGTCGGACTGGGAGATCTTGTAGTAGACGCGGCCGCCGGAGTCGTCGACGCCCTGCACCGGCGCGTGCTCGCCCTCGGCGGTGGTGATGGCGATGCCGAGCTCCTCCCACTCGCCGGCGCAGCCGCGGTCGAGGAACAGGTGCACGGCGCTGCCCTCGATGTCCTTGTCGGCCGGGAAGCCCCACTTGGTGAACTTGGCGATCACCCACTGATCCTCGCCCTCGACGTAGAACATGTCGCGGCCGCGCGACAGGTCGCTCTCGGGCGCGCCCTGGCCGGGGATCGTCGGCGGCGCCGCGTCGCACTTCGGGACCGGCTCGCACAGGGCGCCCGGGACCGAGCCGGGGCCGCCGGTGGTCTCGGGCGGGTCGGTGGTGGTGGTGCCAGGATCGGTGGCGGTGGCGTCGGATGTCTCGGAGGACATGCCCGTCGAGTCCTGTCCCGCGGTTCCTGTCCCTTCGGTCGAGGTCGAAGTCGGGGCGCCGGCGGTCGGGTCGTCGGTGCTCGGGTCGGCAGGGGTGAGGCCGGAGTCGATGGTGGTCTGCGCGGCGCCGTCGGTGTCGCCGCCGGGCCGCGTGTCCTCGCCGCAGCCGAGGAGGAGAGCGAAGCAGGACGAGAACAGAGCCGCAGGCCGCGCGCGCATGATCGCGCAGGCTATCGGAAAGGGCGCCGGAGATCCAGGCGACGCAGATCGGACTTCGTGGGCCCGCGCGCGCGTACGCGAGCCGCGGGCGCGGGGAGGCGACAGGCGCGAGGAGGGACAGTCGGGGCTCTCATGAGGCCGAAGCGCGACGCAGCCGGCGAGGAGGCGTTCGCGTCGGTGCGGCGCCCGGGGTGAAGGGCGATCGCCGCGGCTCACGCGAGGCCGGCGCGGGCGCGGACGCGGGCGACGAAGGCCGCGAAGACGGGGTCGCCGGGGGCGCGGCGGGCGAAGTGCGGGCTGTCGCGGTCGAGCCACTCGGGGTGCCACTGCACGCCGTAGATGTCGCGCCGCTCGTCGGCGACAGCCTCGATGATGCCGTCGGGGGCCCAGGCGCAGGCGCGCAGGCCGGGGGCGAGGGCCTTGATCGCCTGGTGGTGGACGGAGTTGACGAGGATCTCGCGCTCGTCGTAGAGCGGGGCCAGCCACGACTCGACGCACAGACGGACGGTGTGCTCGTTGTCGTCGTAGCGGGCGGCGTCGCGGTGGACCAGCGCGCCGGGGACCTGGTAGCCGATGTCCTGGTAGAGGCTGCCGCCGAGCGCGGCGTTGAGCAGCTGGATCCCGCGGCAGACCCCGAGGACCGGCTTGCCCTGGGCCAGCGCGGCGCCCAGCAGCGCCTGCTCGTAGGCGTCGCGCGCCGGGTCGCCGGCCCACTCGGGGCGCAGCGGCGCCTCGCCGTAGACGCCGGGCGCGACGTCGCTGCCGCCGCTGAGCACCAGGGCGTCGACCCGCTCCACCAGCGCGACCAGCGTCGAGGTGTCCGGAAGGACAGGTAAGAGGAAGGGCAGCGCGCCGGCGCGGGCCAGCGCGGCCGACAGCCGCTGCTCGCCGTAGTCGAGCGACTTGCCGAGGAACAGCAGGCGCGAGGGGTCGGGGTAGGATGTCCCGCAGGACATGCCGATAAGGACAGGTCGCATCGGTCAGCTCGTGGCGGCGGGGCGGTCAGCGTATGTCTTGAAGGACATGCTGATGCAGACAGGTCGCATGGGGCAGGTCCTGGAGGTCAGGCGGCGTCGGCGAGGCCGGCGCGGCGCAGCAGGGCCTCGGGGTCGGGGTCGCGGCCCATGAAGGCGCGGAACAGCACGGCGGGGTCGTCGCTGTCGCCGCGCTCGAGGATCGCGCGGCGGAAGGCGAGGCCGACGTCGCGGCTGAACAGGCCCTCGCGCTGGAAGCGGGTGAAGGCGTCGGCGTCGAGGACCTCGGCCCACTTGTACGAGTAGTAGCCGGCGGCGTAGGCGACCGGGCTCGAGAACAGGTGGCCGAAGCGGCACACCATGGCGTAGTCGGGCGGCAGCGGGGCGGGGCTGAAGCGCTCCATGATGTCGCGGGCGCGCGCGAGGAGCTCGGCGGAGGTGGCCGCCAGCGGGCCGCGGTGCAGCTCGAGGTCGACGGTGGCGAAGCTGAGCTGGCGCATCATCGCCGAGGCGGCGCGGAAGTTGCGGGCGCTGAGCATGCGCTTCACCAGGTCGTCGGGGATCGGCGCGCCGGTGTCGACGTGGCGGGCGAAGCGGTCGAGCGCCGGCCGCTCCCAGCACCAGTTCTCCATGATCTGCGACGGCAGCTCGACGAAGTCCCAGGCGACGTTGGTGCCGGCGAGGCTGCGCAGCTCGACGCGCGTGAGCAGGTGGTGCAGCAGGTGGCCGAACTCGTGGAAGATCGTCTCGACCTCGTCGTGGGTCAGCAGCGCCGGCCGGTCGCCGAGCGGCGGGGTGAGGTTGCCGCAGATCAGCCCGAGGTGCGGGCCGAAGCCGCCGCGGCCGTCGGGCTTGCCGGTCACCAGCGCGTTCATCCACGCGCCCGAGCGCTTCTGCTCGCGCGGGAACAGGTCGGCGTAGAACACCCCGAGCAGGGCGTCGCCGTCGCGCACGGCGAAGGTGCGGACGTCGGGGTGCCAGGTCTCGATGCCGGCGACCGGCTCGACGCGCACGCCGTAGAGATCGGCGACGAGCTCGAACAGGCCCTTCAGCACCGACTCGACCGGGAAGTACGGGCGCAGCGCCTCGTCGTCGAAGTCGTAGAGCGCGCGCCGCTGCTTCTCTGCATAATAGGCCAGGTCCCACGGAGCAGGTTCCAAAGCACCTAGCCCTTCGAGCTGCTTGCGGAACTCGTGGAGGTCGCGCGCCTCGGCGGCGAAGGCGGCCGCGGTGCGGGCGGCGAGGCCGTCGACGAAGGCGCGGGCGCTGGCGCCGTCCTTGGCCATGCGCGGCTTGAGCACGAAGTCGGCGAAGTCGCGGAAGCCGAGCAGCTGGGCCTGCTCGCGACGGAGCAGGAGGATCCGGCGCAGCAGCTCGCGGTTGTCGTGCGGGCCGTCGTCGGCGCAGATGTTGGCGGCGCGCCAGATCTGCTCGCGCAGCTCGGGGTTGTCGGCGTAGGTGACGAACGGGACGAAGCTCGGCTGCTGCAGGGTGAAGCGCCAGGCGTTGGGCCGGCCCTTGGCCTCGGCGCTGGCGCGCGCGGCGTCGACGGCCGAGGGCGGCAGGCCGGCGAGATCGGCGGGGTCGGTGATCCAGAGCTCGTAGGCGTTGGTGGCGTCGAGGACGTGTTCGGAGAACTGGGTGGTGATCTGGGCCAGCTCGGCGCTGATCTCGGCGAGGCGGGCCTTGCCGGCGGGGTCGAGCTCGGCGCCCTGGCGGCGGAAGTCGTCGAGGGTGCGGTCGAGCAGGCGCCGCCGGGCACCGGTGAGGGCCGCCGCCTCGGGGGTGCGGGCGAACTCCTGCAGCGCGCGCCACAGGCCGGCGTCGAGCGGGATCTGGGCGAAGAACTCGGCCACCGGGCCCTGGACCGCGTTGTGGGCGGCGCGCAGCTCGGGGGTGGTGGCGACGCTCTCGAGGTGGCCGACGAGCGTGATCGCGAACTCGAGGCGCTCGGTGGCGGCCTCGAGCGCGCCGAGCGTGTTGTCGAAGGTGCGAGGGCCCGGGGTGTCGACGATCGCCTGCAGGTCGGCGCGGGCGTCGGCGAGGAGCTCGGCGACGGCCGGCTCGACGTGCTCGGGCCGGATCTGGTCGAAGGGGACGCGGAACTGCACGCGCAGGAGCGGGTTGGCGGTCACGCGGCGACGATAGCACGGGTGCGGAGATCCCGCCGCGAACGATGTGCCATGGGCTCGCGGCGGTGGTGCTGCGGCGAGCGTCGCGCCGATGTGCGCGAGTTGCCGCGGCGCGAGGTGCGGCGTAACGTGGGGCGGTGATCACACCTGCGATGCTCGCGCTATGGCTCGTGCAGGCGCCGCCGCTGCCGCCGCCGATGACGGCGCCGCCGCGCGAGTGGGACCTCGCGGGGGTGTTCGTGCTGAAGCAGGAGAAGTTCCTGACGTGGGAGCCCTCGATCGATCTCAACCGGCCGTTCCGCGGCTGGGACTACGAGCTGAAGCCGGTGTGGAGGCTCGAGCTGACGCCGACGCACCCGCTGCTGGCGCACGTGTCGCTGGGGCTGGACTCGGCGCCGGCGGCTGGTAAAGAGATCGGGCTGCTGCGGCCGAAGCTGCAGCTCCGCGTGCCGGGCACCGAGGTGCGGCTCGGCGTGCAGACCACGGTGCTGGCGTTCTTCACCCCGGCGCTGGCCGGCAGGGGTCGCGTCATGCGGCCGATAGGGTTCATCTCGGGGCGCTTCTGAGGCGAGAAGTCAGAGCGACGATGTCGACGATCACGGCGCTGCTCGGGCCGACCAATACCGGCAAGACGCACCGCGCGGTGACGCAGATGCTGGCGCACCGCACGGGGATCATCGGCCTGCCGCTGCGCCTGCTGGCGCGCGAGGTCTACGACCGCGTGACCGCCGAGGTCGGCGAGGCGGCGGTGGCGCTGGTCACCGGCGAGGAGAAGCGGGTGCCGGCGCGGCCGCGCTACTGGGTGTGCACGGTCGAGTCGATGCCGGAGGGCCGCGACGTCGAGTTCCTGGCGGTCGACGAGGTCCAGCTCGCCGCCCACCGCGAGCGCGGACATGTCTTCACGGACAGGTTGATGCGGGCGCGAGGTGTCTCCGAGACCATGTTCCTCGGGTCAGACACGATGACGGGCGCGGTCGAGGCGCTGGTGCCGACGGCGCGGGTCGAGCGGCACCCGCGGTTCTCGAAGCTGCGCGGGGTGGCGCCGCTCGAGCTCAATCAGCTGCCGCCGCGCTCGGCGGTGGTGGCGTTCTCGGCCGACCAGGTGTACGCGCTGGCGGAGCAGCTGCGGCGGCGTCGCGGCGGGGCGGCGGTGGTGCTGGGGGCGTTGTCGCCGCGGACGCGCAACGCCCAGGTGGCGATGTACCAGGCGGGCGAGGTCGACTACATCGTCGCCACCGACGCGATCGGGATGGGGCTCAACATGGACGTCGACCACGTCGCGTTCGCGGCGCTGGGCAAGTTCGACGGGCGGGCGAGCCGGCCGCTCGAGGCGGCCGAGCTGGCGCAGATCGCCGGGCGGGCCGGGCGGTACACGAAGGACGGGACGTTCGGGCCGCTGGCGGCGCTCGGGCCGTTGCCGCAGGGGTTGGTGATCTCGATCGAGCGTCATCAATTCCCGCCGGTGGAGCGGGTGGTGTGGCGCAACCCGGACCTCGAATTCGAGGGCATCGAGGCGCTGGCGCGCTCGTTGCGGCAGCGGCCGCCGCGGCCGGGCCTGCAGCTGCTCGAGCGCAGCGACGACGAGGAGGTGCTCGTCGAGCTGGCGGCGATACCCGAGGTGCGGGCCCTCGCGCGCGGCCCCGAGGCCGTCGAGCTGCTGTGGGAGGTGTGCCGGATCCCCGACTTTCGCAAGCTGCTCGAGGGCTCGCACGCGCGGCTGCTCGCGGCGGTGTACCTGCAGCTGGCGAGGAGCGGGCGGCTCGACCCGGGGTGGATCGAGCGGCGGGTGCGGCGGCTCGACGACACCGAGGGCGACATCGAGGCGCTGATGAGCCGGATCGCGGCGGTGCGGACGTGGACGTACATCAGCCATCGGCCGGGGTGGATCGACGAGCCGTCGCGCTGGCAGGAGTGGACGCGGGCGATCGAGGACCGGCTGTCCGACGCGCTGCACGACCGGCTGACGCAGCGGTTCGTCGACCCGCGGGCGGCGACGCGGGCGCGCAGCAAGCCTGGCCCGAAGGACAGCCCGTTCGGGCGCCTGCGGGCGCTGCAGCTGCCGGAGAGCCCGGCCGAGGCGGCGCCGAGCGCGGCGGAGGCGATCGTGGCGGCCCCGCACGCGGCGTTCGCCGTCGACGCGCGCGGGCGGATCTCGCTGGCCGGCCGGCCGGCGGCGCAGATGACCCGCGGGCCCGACCTGCTGCGCCCCGAGGTCCATGTCCTCACGGACATGTCCATGGGGGCAGGGTCGATCGCACAGGTCCGAAGGCGCATGGTCGCGTGGACACGTGACATGGTGGCCGAGCTGCTGGCGCCGCTGCGGGCGCTGCCGGCTGCGCCGGCGCCGAGCCCGGCCGGGCGCGGGCTGCTCTACCAGCTCGAGCAGGGGCTCGGCTCGGTGCTGCGGGCCCGCGCCGAGCAGCAGGTGCGCCACCTGACGGCCGACGACCGGCGGTTGCTGGGGCGGCTCGGGGTCAAGGTCGGCGAGCTGGTGGTGTTCGCGCCCGAACTGCTGTCGGCCTGGGCGGTCGAGCGGCGGGCGGCGTTGTGGGCGGCGCGCAGCGGGACGCGGGTGCACCTGCCGGGCGAGGCGCCGTCGCTGGCGGTGCGCGACGAGGACGAACCCGCGATGTTCCACGCGCTCGGCTTCCCGCCGTTCGGGCCGCGGGCGGTCCGCGCCGACGTGGCCGAGCGGGCGTACGCGCGGGTGCTGGCGGTCACGCGCGCGGGGCCGGCGGCGCTGCCCGAGGAGCTGGCGGGGTGGATCGGCTGCGAAGCCGGGGATGTGCCGGAGATCGTCGCGGCGATGGGCTTCGAGGAGGTCGAGGCCGACCGCTGGCTGCTGGCGCCGCGGCGCCCGGAGCGGCGCGGGCGGCGGCACGGCCGGGCCCGGCGCGCGGGCTGAGAGCGTCAGGACATGTGCACCAGGACATGTCGCCGAGGGCATGTTCTGGAGGACATGCCCGCGAGGTCAGCCCGGCGGGTTGAAGTTGTCGCAGGTCTCGTCGATGACGGCGACGGCCTGCTGGAAGAAGGGGGCGTAGTCGGGCTCGCAGATCGAGCCGGAGATGCCGTGGTCGCCCCAGGAGTCGACGAATTCCTGCCAGTGGGCGCCCTGGGTCATGCCGTTGCCGGCGCAGCCGAGGTCGGGCTTGGGGATGAGGCCGGCGATGACGACGGCGGTCTCGTCGCCGTTCTTGGCGGCGACGACGGAGGCCTTCCACTCGGCGGGGGTGCCCTCGTCCTCGTAGTGGGGGTCGTCGGTGAGGATGGTGATGACGAGGATCGCGTCGTCGCGCAGGAAGCCGGCGTTGCAGCCGTCGGGGGCGTTGAGCGCCTCGCTGACGGCGGCCTGCATGCCGTTCATCGGCCGCTCGGAGGGGTGGCCGGCGGTGCCGACCTGGGCCACGCAGGCGAAGGTGGCGAGCAGGTCGGGGTCCTCGGGCAGCATGTAGCGGTTGCCGCCGAACACCTGGCACTTCTTGTTGCTCGAGTAGAGGCCGACGGGGTGGATCACGCCGGCGCCGCGGGTGGTGTCGCATTCGGTGAGGTTGGCGTTGCAGGCGTGGAAGTTCTTCGGCGAGCAGAACTCCTGGTAGTCGTTGTCCATGACGCAGGGCTGCTCGCAGCGGCCGTCGGCGTCGCTGTCGACGACCATGATGTGATAGTCGGTGACCTCGGACAGCGTGGTCTTGATGGCGTCGATGAAGCCGGGGAAGCTGGCGATCAACGCGGCCTGGTTGTCCTCCATGCTGGCCGAGTTGTCGATGACGAACAGGAAGTCGACCTTCTTGCAGCCGTCGCCCTCGCCGGTGGTGCTCGCGCCGAGGTCCTTGCCGCCGATGTCGAACTTCGGCGCGACGGGGTCGTCGGTGGAGGCGGTCGCGGTCGCGGAGGTCGCCGTCGTCGGCTCGCTCGTGGCCGTGCCGCTGCTCGTGGGCGCGGCGTCGGTCGTGCCGCCGGTCGCGTCGGTGGCGGGCGCGGTCGAGACGCCGGTCGGCTGCGAGGCGCTCGCGGAGGCCTCGCGCCCGTCGTCGCTGCAGGCGGCGGAGAGGACGAGCGCGGTCACGGTCACGGAGAGGGAGGCTGCGTTCCGGAGCATGGCCACGCGACGATAACACCGCGGTGCAGCGTGAAAGAGGGCGTCTGCGTGGCGAGCCGCGTGTTATACCGGAGCGATGGAGCGGAGCACGATCGAGGCGCGGCTCGCCGACCTCCGGCGCGAATTCGACGGCGGGCAGAAGTTGCTGCGCGAGCTCGAGAGCAAACAGATGGAGGTCCGTGACACGCTGCTGCGGATCGGCGGCGCCATGCAGGTGCTCGAGGAGCTGCTGGCCGGCGAGCTCGACAAGAAGCCGGGAGCCTCGTGAGACGACTCGAGGTTCGAGCGCCGCACACGAGGGCGTGAAATCGACGGAGCGGTCTCTGACCGACCGGCGCGCGGAGATCGGGTATGGTCGGCGCGATGCAGCCGCTGTCCCTCGCTCACCAGTTCCAGGGGTTCGCCGCGCGGACGTTGCTCTCGCTGCCCGACTCGCTGCAGGTGATGCTGGCGGGCGGACAGCCGGTCGAGCGCGACGGGTACGTGCTCGACCCGCAGGTGCAGCACATGCTGGCGATGCAGCGGCGGATGCGGCGGCCGCACTTCCACCAATTGTCGGTCGAGCGGGCGCGGCTCGAGATGGAGGTCAACACCAGGCTGCTCGCTCCGCGGGCGCCGGTGATGCAGTCTGTCCGAGGCGACAGGTTCGAGGGGCCAGGTGGGCCGATCCCGCTGCGGATCTACCGGCCGCACGAGCTGCCGGCGAGGGCGCCGGCGACGCTGTACTTCCACGGCGGCGGGTTCGTGGTCGGCGGCCTCGAGTCGCACGACCCGGTGTGCCGGATCGTCGCTCACGAGGCGCGCTGCGTGGTGGTGGCGGTCGACTACCGGCTGGCGCCCGAGCACCGGTTCCCGGCGGCGGCCGACGACGCGGTGGCGGCGTTCCGCCACGTGGCCGCGAACGCGGAGGCGCTCGGGATCGACGCCGGGAGGATCGCCGTCGCGGGCGACAGCGCGGGCGGCAACCTGTCGGCGGTGGTGTCGCTCGAGACCCGCGACGACGCGGTCCGGCCGGCGTTCCAGCTGCTCATCTATCCGGCGGTCGACCTGACGATGTCGTTCCCGTCGATCTCCAGCCTCGGCAAGGGGTTCTTCCTCGAGAAGCCGACGCTCCAGTGGTTCATGGGTCACTACCTGCGCAGCCCGGAGGACGGGCGTGACCCACGAGCGTCGCCGTGGTTCGCGGAGGTGGCCGGGGCGCCGCCCGCGGCGGTGTTCACGGCCGGGTTCGACCCGCTGCGCGACGAGGGCGCGGCGTATGCGGGGAAGCTCGAGGCGGCGGGGGTGGCCGTGACGTACACGTGCCATCGCAGCATGTTCCACGGGCACATCAGCGCGTCGGGCGGGCTGTCGAAGGCGCGGCCGGCGTTGAGCGAGATGACGGCGGCGCTGAGGGTCGCCCTGAGCTGAGGCGAGGTGCGGGTGGCCTCGGGGACATGTTGGAAAGGGCAGGCGCGAGCGCGGACGGACGCAGATCGCCGGCGCTGAGGGGGTGATCGCGCGGCCGGGGGTCGGGGCGGGGCCGGGCGGCGTCAATTAGCGCACGTGGCGGAGGCGGCGCCGGGGCAGGTCGGTGTGGTCTACTCGCGGGGATGTCCGAGCTCGAGCTTCACACGCTGCTGGTCCAGGGAGTGTTCCTCGTCGCCGCGCTGACGGTGCCGGCGCTCCTGTTCATCTCGGCGCCGTACGGCCGCCACGCGCGCGGCGGCTGGGGCGGGCAGATGGACACGCGGCTGGCGTGGATGGTGATGGAGTCGCCGTCGGTGCTGTGGTTCACGGCGGTGTTCTTCACCGGGTCGCAGGCGTGGGGGCTGGTGCCGCTGCTGCTGTGGGCGCTGTGGCAGTCGCACTACGTGCAGCGGGCGTTCATCTTCCCGCTGAAGATCCGCCCGGGCGGCCTGACGCCGATCAGCGTGGTGGCGATGGGGTTCACGTTCAACCTGGTCAACGCGTACGTGAACGCGCGCTGGATCGGGGAGTTCGGCACGTACGAGATCGGCTGGCTGCTCGACCCGCGGCTGTGGCTCGGGCTCGGGCTGTTCGTGCTCGGCTACAAGATCAACCGCCGCGCCGACGCGGTCCTGGCGGCGCTCCGCAAGCCCGGCGAGACCGGCTACAAGATCCCCCGGGGCGGGTTGTACGAGCTGATCTCGTGCCCGAACTACTTCGGCGAGCTGCTCGAATGGACAGGCTGGGCGATCGCCACCTGGTCGCTCGCGGGGCTGTCGTTCGCGGTGTTCACGGCCGCCAACCTGGTGCCGCGGGCGCTGTCGCACCACAAGTGGTACAAGCAGAAGTTCCCCGAGTACCCGTCGGGGCGCAAGGCGGTGATCCCGTTCGTGCTGTGAGCAGGTGGTTCAAGGGACATGTCGCTCGGGGCATGTCCTTGAAAGCATGTCGATGAGAGCGGGGCGGCGCTGGCCGGGTGATGGCGGTACCGCCCCGCCGGCGCTTTGATTCCCGCGGATCGAGTCGCGGGAACGTCGCGCTTGGGCGCGCCCGCGTTGTCTGAGACAGTCGGGCGATGAAGCCTGGAGCGCGTGCTGTCTGTGCGATCGCGTTGGTGACGGCGGGGTGTCGGGAGGTCGAGGTCGACCTGCCGCCGACGATCGCCAGCAGCAAGTACATCGAGTACCACACCGACGCGGACGCCTCGGTGATCTGCATGGACGACTTCCTCGCGCGCGAGGACGCGTTCATCGAGCGCACGGCGATGCTGCTCGGGGTCGAGCCGCCGTCCCGCACGATCCACTATGTGTGGGACCCGTCGCCGGACGAGTCGGAGTGGCCGTGCCCGCCGAACGCCGACTGTTATGTGGAGGCGACGAACACCGAGCTGTCGGCGGTGATGTCGCGGCGCGCGCGGCACCATCACGAGCTCGTGCACGCGGTGGAGATCCTGGCGCTCGGGGTCGGACACCCGGGGCTGCAGGAGGGGCTGGCGGAGTACCTCGGGACGCTGGAGACCACGCTGACCCTGCCGGACGACTTTCCTGCGGCGGTGAAGGGAGCGTTCGTGGCGCCGGATCCGGGCGACTATGTGCTGGCGATGCAATTCGTGGGGTGGATCTTCGAGCACCACGGGGCCGACAAGTACCGGGCGCTGCGGGCCAAGATGCCGAAGGACGCGAAGCTGGAGGCGTTCGCCGGGGTGTTCGCGGCGGAGTTCGGGCGGTCGCTGGACGACGCGCTGGAGGAGATGAGCGGCGAGGTGATCTACGGGCAGGACCTGTTCGACGGCTGCGCCGACGGTGAGGTGGGCGAGATCGAGTGGACGAGCGCAGGGCTCATCGAGACGACGATCGAGGGCGAGTGCGGCGATCCGTGGTTCTTCGGCACGGGGTTCGTCGCGGGGCAGCAGGGGTTCACAGGGCTCTACGCGATCGAGGTGCCGGAGGCGGGGCGGTACGCGTTGACGGTCGGGGCGGTCGGCGACGGCCCCGTCCCGCTGCGGGGGCTGCTCGGGGCCTGCTCGTTCGAGATGCTGGGCAGCGGGGTGGGATCGTTCGGCGGGCAGCGGCGTGAAGGCGTGCTGCAGGCCGGGCGGCACGTGCTGGGGATCGGGTACCCACAGGGGCCGGAGGCGCGTGGGGCGGCGACGGTGAAGCTCGAGTACCTCGGGCCGCCGCCGTGAGCGAGGAGCATGAGAGGACATGTCGATCGGGACATGTCACCGAGCAATGTCGCGGCAGGAGCCGGCGTGAGAGGTGCCGTCTCGTAAGACATGGCGATTCGGCCATGTCCAAAAGGACAGCGTGATTCGGTCCGGGGGTCAGACCGGCGGGGACAGGCCGGGGGTGTAGGTGATGACCCAGCGGGCGGGGCAGGCGATGGCCTGCAGGCGCATGAAGGCCTCGCTGCGGGCGATCATCTGCTCGCCCTCGCAGCCGCCGATCCAGGTGCCGAGGCGGAGGCGGGCGGCGGCGGCGGCGAGGGGCATGTCGGCGGCGTCGAAGGCGTCGGCGGCGGCGCTGAGGGCCGGGGCGACGACGTCGGCCGGGGCGTCGCGCAGGGCCAGGGCGGCGGCGTCGAGGAGGGCGGCGGAGGCGACGGCGCCGGCGGTGGCGATCTGGCGCAGGGCGTCGGCGTCGGCGGCGGCGGCGGCGAGGTAGGGCTCCCGGGCGTCGCCGGTGGCTGACCTTTCGGCCATGGCCAATGCGACCTGTCCGTGAAGACTGATGAAGTTGGCGCGCTGGTTCTTGGTGAACGCCACGCCGCCGCCGCCCAGCACGGGGGGGACGGGCTCGACCTCGGCCCAGGCGGTGGCGACCTCGCCGGCGTAGAGGCGGCAGAGGGCCTCGATCATCGAGGCGCGCAGGCCGGCGGCCGAGCCGGCGGCGACGTTGCCGAGACGGACGGCGCGGGCGACGACCTCGCGGGCGTCGGACGGGGCGTCGGCCGCGAGCAGGACGAGCGCGGTGTAGTAGGCGGCGACGAACTCGACGATCGAGTCGCCGGTCTGCTGGGCCTGCTCGGCCATGACGGCGCTGCGCAGGGCGATCGCCCGCAGCTCGCCGCGCGACTCGAGCAGGCTCATGAGCATGACGGCGCCGAAGTTGCACTCCCAGGCGATGTTGGTGCAGCGCTGGCGCAGGTGGGTGATGCCGAACTCGATGTCCCGCATGGCGTCGGACCAGCGGCCGACGGTGACGGCGGAGATCCCGTCGAACAGGACGGAGAGGCCGACGATGTAGGGGTCGTCGCGGCGGCGCAGGTAGTCGTCGATGACGCCGCGCAGGCGCGCGAGCACGGCGGGGTCGCCGGCGACGGACCACACAGCGCGGACGATGACCATGCCGCGGACGTGGCGGGGCTCGTCGCCGCCGGCGCGGGCGATGGCGGCGCTGCGCGCGGAGAAGTAGGCCGAGCGCACCGGGCTGTGGATGAATAGGCCCTTGGCGGCGGCCCACAGCGCGTCGGACAGGGCGGCGCCCTCGGAGCCTGTCCTTTCGGTCATGTCTGGATCGGCGCCGCCGAGCAGCGCGGCGACCTCGGACTGGAAGGCGGCGGCGAGCACCTCGCGGGTGCCGGGGTCGGAGAAACCTGTCCCCTGGAGCAGGTCCTTCAGGACCTCCTCGCCGCGGGCCGTCTCGCCGACGGCGAAGTACTGCTCGCAGGCGCGGACGCGCAGTTCGGCGCGCTGGTTGACCGGGGCCCGCTCGGCGGCTTTGAGGTAGATCGGGGCGGCCTCGAGGCCGAGGCCGGCGTCGACCTTGGCGCGGGCGCAGGCGACCATGCGCGGCCAGGCGTCGGGGGTGCAGCGCAGGGCCAGCTCGTGCAGCTCGGCGGCGCGGGCGAAGGCGAGGGCGTCCGCGGCGGCCTTGCCGGCCCGCTCGGCGTAGGTGGCGGCGCGCTCGCGGTCGCCGGCGGCGAACAAATGGCGGGCCATGAACTCGGGGTCGGGGCGGCCGAGCTGCAGGGCGGTGTCGGCGAGCAGGCGGTGGAGCGCGCGGGCGCGGTCGGGCGAGAGGGCGCGGACGACGAGGGCGCGGCCGCGGTCGTGCAGCGGCTCGACGCTGGGCGCGTGGTTGCGGCGCCCGAGCTGGACCAGGCGGGCGGCGTGCAGGCGGGCCAGGCGGGCGTGGATGTCGGACGGGTCGCCGAGCGCCCGCGCGAGCAGGCCGGTCGGCAGCGGCGCGCCGGCGGCGGCGACCAGCTCGAGCGCGGCGCGGTCGCCCGGGGCGAGGTTGTCGACCCGCGCCTGAAGACATGTCTCGAAGGACAGGTCCTCGGGGACAAGTGACGCGAGGTCGGCGTGGGTGAGCTCGTGGACGAGGGCCTCGAGCACGTACGAGTCGCCGCGGGCCTCGTCGGCGATGGCGGCGGCCCACGGCTCGGGCGGCAGGCCGGCGGCGACCAGCAGGGCGCGGGCGGCCGCGTGGGCGTCGCGCTCGTCGAGGCGGCCGACGTCGAGGCGGGTGACGTGGAGCTCGGGCAGGACGCGCAGCTGCAGGCGCTCGAACTCGTGGCGGACCAGCGGCGAGCCGGGCCAGTCGGTGTGGTAGGCGACGATCAGCAGCAGCGCCGGGGCGTCGGGCGGGGCCAGCAGCTCGGACAGCAGGCGCACGCTGTCGGCGTCGCTCCAGTGGAAGTCGTCGAGGAACAGGACCAGGCGGCGGCGCGCGGCCAGGGCGGCGAGCAGGCGCTTGAGCGCGGCGAAGGCCTTGCGCCGCGACTCCTGATCGGACACGCCGGCGCGGGCGCTCTGGGCCAGCTCGCGCACCGCCGACACGCGCTGCAGCACCGGGAACACGCGCGCGAGCTCGCCGGTGTGGGTGCCGAGCAGCGGGGTGAGCTCGAACGGCTCGAGCGCGCCGAGGTGGTCGGCGAGGGCGTCGACGAGGCTGTCGAAGGCCTTGAAGGGGACGGTCTCGTGCTGGTAGCAGCGGGCGGTGAGGGCGACGACGTCGCCGCGCGGCTGGAGGGCGCCGAGGAAGCCGTGGACGAGGCCGGTCTTGCCGACGCCGGGTTGACCGCGGAGGTAGACGCAGGCGGTGCGGCCGCGGGCGGCGGCGGCGAGGCCCTCGTCGAGCGCGTCGAGCTCGGCCTTGCGACCAAAGAGGATCGAGCTGCTGGACAGCGCCGGCGCGGGAGACAGCGCCGCGCCGCCGCACCACGCCAGCAGCTTGGCCCCGGAGGCGCGCTTCTCGGGGTCGCGGCGCAAGAGCTCGCCGATCAGCGCCGCGAGGTCGTCGGGCAGCCCGGTGCCGCGCGGCGGGGCCGGCTCCTCGCACTGCTTGGCGAGGAAGATCTGGGCGTAGTTGCCGGTGAACGGCAGCTTGCCGGTCAGCGCCTCGTAGAGCATGACGCCGACGGCGTACCAGTCGCTGGCCGGCGTGGCGAGCTGGCCGGCGCATTGCTCCGGGGACATGTACAAAGGTGTGCCCGCCGGGGTCTCGTTCGGGTTGCTGCGGGCGATCGCGGCGACCAGGCCGAAGTCGAGGATGACGACGCGGCCGCCCGAGGTGACGAGCACGTTCGAGGGCTTGAGGTCGCGGTGCAAGAGGCCGTGCTCGTGCAGCGCGGTGACGCCGAGGACGAGCTGGCGGATCAGGGCGCGCAGGCGGCGGTCGCTGTCGGGGGCGCGGACGAGGGCGCGGAGCGCCGTGCACAGGTCGACGCCGCCGACGTACTCCATGGTGATGAGCCACAGGTCGCCCTGCGAGTGCAGCTCGTACAGCGTGACGAGGTTGGGGTGGCCGACCTCGGCCATGCTGCGGAACTCGTACTTGAAGCGGTGCAGCTCCGAGGGGCCCATCCGCAGCAACGACTTGACGGCGACGCGCTGGCCCGTGCGCGTGTCGGTGCCCTCGTAGACGGCGCCCATGCCTCCGGCGCCGAGCGGGCGCAAGATCCGGTACGGGCCGACCTGGCCCGCGAGGGCGGTCGCCGGCGGCGGCTGCGGGCCGGTTCGCTCCATGCCGCCCTCCTCGGGCGGCGTGCTCATCGTCGGCGACAGCGCGAGGTCGGGCAGGATCGCGGTGTTCGCGAATTGGATCGCGACCGCCATGGTCTCGCGAACACGTTCGCCGGGCGCGCGGGGCAGGCCGACTTCGGTGCGCGGCTGCTCAGGCGGCGCTTGCACCTTGGCGGGGAGCTTCATGGCGGGGGAGGCGCTTGCAGGCTAGCACGGCCGCCCGAGGCCGCGCTCGAGTCGGGTCACGAGCGCGGCGTGCTCGGATGCGCAAGCGGGGCCGCGCGACCGCAGGGCGATGGCCAGGGCCCACCCGAGGTCGAGCGCCAGTCCGCGGGCCGCCAGCGACCAGTAGGCGGCCTCGCAGCCGGCGCGCAGGCGGAGGGTCCAGTTCTCGGGATCGACCACGCCCGGGGCGTTGTAGATGTCGTGGCTGCCGAACAGGTCGCTCATGAACACGGCGACCTGGCGCGCCGGGCACACCAGGAGGTCGGCGAACTTGGCGTGCACGAGGGCGGCCGGGTCGGTCAGCATGCGCGCCGCCAGGGGGTCATCGTCGCTGCGGGACCCCAGACGTCCGCACAAGTACGCCGTTTGCGCGGCTGCGAGCGGGGTGCCGTGCCACGAGGCGGCGAGCCGCCAGATCGGCGGGGTGTCGTGGTTGCCGAGCATCACCCAGTCCTCCGGACGGGCGTTCTCACTGCGATAAACATCGTTCGGGTTGGCAAGGTCGGCCTTCTGCGTGACCCGGAAGCGGCCCAGGCCGTGACCTTCCAGCACCCGCTGCAGCGGATAGGGCTGCGTGCTCAGCACCTCGCACAGGACGTCGTCGAGGGCGCGCCCGTGCGCGCGGGCGGCGGCGAGGACCACGTCGAGCTGGGCGCCGTAGCGCCGGACCTGCGCGTCGTCGAGCGTCCGGACCCACCGGTCGGCGTGGCGCGGCAGGGCGGTGTCGAGCTGATCTTCGCGGGCGATCGCGTGGGCGGCCAGCGCCGGATGGTCCGAGAGACATGGCGATTCGAACAGGCGCGCGCCGCCCTGGACGGCGCGGTAGGCGTCAGGCTCACCGGTGCGGTAGACCCACGGGCACACCAGGCCGTGCGGGTGGTCGACGCGCAGGCCATCGTAGTCGCGCAGCATGGCGTCGGTGCGGGCGGCCACCAGCTGCAGGGCGGGGCCGAGGCCGCCGCCGGTGGCGTGGTAGAGGCGCGGGTCGAGCACCGGGTAGCCCCACGGCTGGCCGTCGGGGTTGGTGCGGCTCGGCGGCGCGCCCATCGCGTAGCCGGGCAGGAACAGGTCGTGCAGCGCCCAGGTGTCGCCGACGGAGATCCCGACCTGGAGATCGCCGAACAGCCGCAGGGCCGGCAGGCCCGGCCGCGCGGCCAGCTCGGCCCGCAGCGCGGCGTGCTGGCGCGCCAGCAGCAGCTGACAGAACGCCAGGAACTCGAGCTCGCGCGCGTAGGTCCGCTGCAGCCCGGCGCGCCGCGCCACCGCGGCCGACGTCTTGCTGACCCAAAGTTCCTGGTCTCTCGGCCATGTCCTCCAGTGCGAGCCGTCGAAGCTGACCCGAAGACCATGTGCTCCGGACCATGTCCCTCCGGTCCGGTAGGCGGTCGACAGGACCTCGTGCATGCCGGCCGGGGTCAGCCAGGCGGCGTTGCTCGCGACGAAGGCGGCGAAGGCGTCGGCGAGGTCGGAGACGGCGGGGTCGCCGGCGGCGCGGCGGCGGACGAAGGCGTGCCAGGCGCTGGCGAGCGCGGCCAGCTGGCGCGGCCAGGCGTCGCCGTAGCTGGCCCGCTCGGTGACGCCGGGCGCCTGCCGACGCGAGGGGCGCCCGCGCAGGAGATCGTCGAGGTCGCCGCGCGGGAGGACGTTGCCGTAGGCGGGGTCGTCGGCGAGCGGGCGCAGGGCGAGCGAGAGGATGTCGCGGGCGAACAGGGCCCCGTCGTAGGGCGAGGGGTTGTAGCGCGAGGTCTGACCCTGCGGGCCGAGCTGGACGCCGGTGAACCCGAGCCGGCGCACGAACGCGAGGAAGGCCCGCCCGCCGCCGCTGTACGGCGAGCCGCGCCCGAGGTCCTCGTCGTCGCGGCCGGGGAACGACACGTCGTGGATCGACAGCACGAGGTGCCGCTTGCCGAGGATGTCGAGGGCGGCCGCGAGATCTTCGCGGGCGACGGGGCGATCGTGAGCCGGCATGCCGCGGAGGGTAGCGAGGGCGCGGCCGCGCGTCACGCGACGCGTGGACCGGGCGACGGGCGAACGGCTACCTTCCCGGCGGATGATCGTCACGAACGGGGAGTCCTGGCTGCACTTCGTGTTCGCGGCGCGCGGGACGACGCTGGCGCGGATCTGGCGGCGCCTGACGCTCAACGTGTCGTTCGCGCTGGTGATGACGCTGGGCCACATGACCTACGGCTGGCTCGACGGGCGCGACGTGACGCCGCTGCCGTTCACCCTGATCGGCTTCGTGCTCGGCATCTTCCTCGGGTTCCGCATCAACACCGCCTACGACCGCTACTGGGAGGGCCGGCGGCTGTGGGGGCAGCTGGTCAACACCTGCCGCACGCTGGCGCGCCAGACCCAGACGCTCGTCGGCGCCGGGCTCGGCGACGCGGCGCTGGCCGAGCGGCGCCGGCGGCTGGTCTACCTCGTGATGGCGTTCCCGCACGCGCTGCGCATGCGCCTGCGCGGGGAGGAGGCGATGGTCGGCGACCTGGCGGCGTTCGTCACGCCGACCGAGCTCGAGCAATTGATGGGCGAGCGCAACCGGCCGAACGCGCTGGTCCAGCGGATGGCCGAGCAGCTCGACGAGGCCTACCGCGCCGAGCTCATCCACCCGATGCACCTGTCGCTGCTCCACCAGAGCCTCACCGCGCTGACCGACATCCAGGGCGGCTGCGAGCGGATCGCCAACACGCCGATCCCGTTCGCCTACCAGGTGCTGCTGCGCCGGATCGTCGGCTCCTACTGCTACGCGCTGCCGTTCGGGGTGCTGTCGCCGCTGGGGCTGATGACGCCGGTGGTCGTGCTGATGATGTCGTACGCGTTCTACGGGCTCGACGCGCTCGGCGACGAGATCCAGGATCCGTTCGGCAGCGACCCCAACGACCTGCCGCTGAGCGCGCTGTGCCGCACGATCGAGATCGACCTGCGCCAGCGCCTCGGCGAGGCCGAGCTGCCCGAGCCGGCTCAGCCGCACCACGGTCAGCTGCTCTGAAGGACATGGCATGAAGGACAGGTTGACAGGGACATGTCGCAAGAGACCACCCATCTGACCGCCGCGGGGCAGCGGCTCGAGTACCGGTGGGTCGGCCCGGGGCCGGCGGCGGCGCCGACGCTGGTGCTGCTGCACGAGGGGCTCGGCTGCGTGTCGCTGTGGCGCGACTTCCCCGAGCGCCTGGCGGCGGCGACCGGCTGCGGGGCGCTGGTCTACAGCCGGGCGGGCTACGGCCGGTCGGAGCCGATCGCGCTGCAGCGGCCGCTCGACTACATGCAGCGCGAGGGCGAGGCGGTGGTCGGGCCGGTGCTCGACGCGACGGGGGTGCGCACGGCGATCCTCGTCGGCCACAGCGACGGCGGCTCGATCGCGCTGGTCCACGCGGCGACCGACCCGCACCGGCGGGTGGCGGGGCTGGTGCTGATGGCGCCGCACGTGTTCTGCGAGGCGCTGTCGGTGCGCAGCATCGCCGCGGCCCGGCGCGAGTACGAGGCCGGCGAGCTGCGCGCGCGCCTGCAGCGGCACCACGGCGACAACGTCGACGTGGCGTTCCGCGGCTGGTGCGACGCGTGGCTCGACCCGGCGTTCACGCGCTGGAACATCGAGGGCTACCTGCCGCGGGTGTCGGCGCCGATCCTGCTGATCCAGGGCGAAGACGACGTGTACGGGACGCCGGCGCAGCTGCAGGCGATCGCCCGCGGGGCGGGCGGGCGGGTCGAGACGCTGATCCTGCCGGGCTGCGGGCACAGCCCGCACCGCGAGCGGCCGGAGGAGACGCTGGCGGCCTCGGCTCGGTTCGTGCGCGAGCTGCTGGGCTGATTTTCAGGGCATGTTCTGGAGAGCATGCCCGTGCGGGCATGTTCTTGAGAACATGCCCGAAGATTCACGCGACCTTCTTGTGCCTCGCTCGCCTGCGGAACTTGCTTCGCTTCGCGCGGGCCCGCGGCGTGATCCCGTGCGATCCGGACTACGGGGTCCGGGCCAAGCATCGCCGCAAGCCGCCGCGGCCGATCACCGCTGAGGAAATGCGAGACCTGCGGGCCGTCGCCGCGGACCTGTACGACGCGCGCGTCGAGGACGGGCGTCGGCGTCGGCTTGAAGGCCAGGATCTGGCGCACCACACGGCCCCGCACACGCTCTTTCGCATGCTGCTTCTCTCCGGGACGCGCATCGACGAGATGGCGCGCGTCGACGCCGGCGACATCCGCGGGAACAAGATCAAGCTGGTCCGCACGAAGTCGGGCAAGGAGCGGAAGATTACTGTTGACGACGACGCCGCTCGGGTCGCCGCGAAGCAGATGAGCTGCCCCGTCGTCGAGAACCCCCCCGGCGAGTTGTCGCTGCCGCAGGCGAGAGCGGCAGTGGCGGCGGCGAGCGCGAGGCGCCGCATGCCGTAAGACTACTCCGGACGCCGCGCGCTGTCTCGCGCTTGGCGCCGATCGGCTTCGTGTCGCCTCGGGCCCACGGGAGCGAACGGGCGGACGTGACACGCACACGGGCATGTGCCGCCGTGCGTCCCGCTTGCCGACCTGTTAGGCGTCGAGCTCGGCGAGGCGGGTTTCGATCGCGGTGGCGGTCTGTCGGAAGCGCTGGAGCATGTCGTCGCGGGTCAGGGAGGGATCGTCGCTCGCCGGGTCGGGAAGCGGCCAGTGGAGCCGCGGCGCCTTGCTGAGGAACAGCGGGCAGACCTCGTCGGCGCAGAGGGTGATCACGAGGTCGACCGAGGCGGGATCGATCGTCGTCACGGACTTGGAGTAGTGCGACGCGAGGTCCAGACCTCGCTCGCGCATCACTTCCATGGCGTAGGGGTTGACGCGTGTGGGCTGCGAGCCGGCGCTGGCGACACGCACGCGATCGCCCCAGCGTGCGCGCGCGAGGGCTTCGGCCATCTGGCTACGCGCCGAGTTGGCGACGCAGAGGAACAGGACGCTGGTGAAGTTGGGGACGCTCATGAGGTTCACGCGGCCGCGGCGAAGCGGTGGGCGGTTCGATTGGCGAAGGCGCACAGGGACAGCATCACCGGCACCTCGACGAGCACCCCGACGACGGTCGCTAGCGCGGCGCCCGACTGGAGGCCGAACAGCCCGATCGCGACCGCGACCGCGAGCTCGAAGAAATTGGACGTGCCGATCAACGCGGCCGGCGCTGCGACCGAGTGCGGCAGGCGCCAGGCCCACGCCCACAAGTACGCCAGCCCGAAGATCCCATAGCCCTGGATCAGCAGCGGCACGGCGATCAGCGCGATCGTCAGCGGGCGCTCGACGATGGTCGTCGCCTGGAAGCCGAACAGCAGGACGACCGTCCCCAGGAGCCCGAGTACGGAGACGGGCTTGAGGGCGGCGACGAAGCGGCCGAGCGCCGCGGGCTCGCGCCCGGTCAGCGCGCGCCGGCTCCATGCGCCGGCGGCGAGCGGGATCACGACGTAGAGAACGACCGACAGCAACAGGGTCGTCCACGGCACGGTGATGTCGGTGACGCCGAGCAAGAGCGCGGTGATCGGCGCGAACGCGACGACCATGATCAAGTCGTTCACCGCGACCTGGACGAGCGTGTAATTGGCGTCGCCGCGGGTGAGCTGACTCCACACGAACACCATCGCCGTGCATGGCGCGACGCCGAGGAGGATCGCGCCGGCGAGGTACTCGCGGGCTTCGGCCTCGGGCATGAGGCCGGCGAACACGTGGAGAAAGAACAGGCTGGCGAGCCCGGCCATGGTGAACGGCTTGATCAGCCAGTTGATCACGAGCGTGACGATCAGGCCCTTCGGCCGGCGCCCCACGTCGCGCAGCGAGCCGAAATCGATCTGGATCATCATCGGGTAGATCATCACCCAGATCAGCATGGCGACGACGAGGTTGACGCTAGCGGCTTCGAGGCCGCTTACGAACGCGAACAAGCCCGGCGCGAGGTTGCCGAGGGCGACGCCCGCCGCGATGCACAGCGCGACCCAAAGGCTCAGGTAGCGCTCGAAGATGCCGAGAGGACTTGCGGAACTCATGCAGGATGCTCCAGCGGTGCGAGGCCGGCGCTCGCGTTCGTAGAAGGACGATTTAGCAGGCTAGAGGCCGCCCACGAGCGCCTTTAGCCGACGGAGGGCGCGATTGTCGATGCAGTAACAGGTCCGTGGGCCATCGATCTCGCCGCGGATGAGACCGGCGTCCTTCAGCACCTTGAGGTGCTGTGACACCGTCGACTGAGCGAGCGGAAGCTCGTCCACGATCTCGCCGCAAACGCACGACGCGCGGCGCGCCAGCAGCCGGAGGATTTGCACCCGGGCGGGATGGCCGACCGCCTTCGCCAGCGCCGCGAGCTCTTGATCGGCCTCGTCGCCCTCGATAGGCCGCAGGTCCGGGCGGTCGTCGGAGGGAGGGCAGCAGGCCGGGGGAGCGGCGTCGCTCATCGTATTTTAACGATATAGCTCCAGACGCCGAGATTCAAGCCCAAATCGGCAGGCGGCCAGGGCCCGAAAAAAGTCTGCGTCCTTTCGGGAGGGTCGTCGTCTTCGGGCGGAGACCATCATGACCGACCAGAACGACGACGAGATCCGCGGCGCAGTCCGCGAGCACTACGCCAAGATCGCCAACACCGGCGCCGCGAGCGGCTGCACTCCCGGCTGCTGCAGCAGCCCGAAGACGGACTCCAGCCACCAACTTGGTTACTCGGCCGAGGAGCAGGCCGCCGTCCCTGAAGGGGCCGACATGGGCCTCGGGTGCGGCAATCCGCAGGCGATCGCGGCGCTGCGGCCCGGCGAGGTCGTGCTCGACCTCGGCAGCGGCGGCGGCTTCGACTGCTTCCTCGCCGCGCGCAAGGTCGGCCCGACCGGCCGCGTGATCGGCGTCGACATGACGCCGGACATGGTCACCAAGGCGCGGGCCAACGCGCGCAAGCTCGACGCGCGCACCGTCGAGTTTCGGCTCGGCGAGATCGAGCACCTGCCCATCGCCGACGCGCAGGTCGACGTGATCCTCTCGAACTGCGTCATCAACCTCTCGCCCGACAAGGGGTCCGTGTTCCGCGAGGCGTTCCGGGTGCTGAAGCCGGGCGGGCGACTCGCGATCTCGGATGTCGTCGCCACCGCGGCCCTGCCCGAGGAGCTGGCGGAGCAAGTCGCCGCGCGGACCGGCTGCGTCGCCGGTGCGGCCGAGGTCGGGATCCTCGAGGCTCTGCTGCGCGAGGCCGGCTTCGAGAACATCCGGATCAGCGTCAAGCCCGAAAGCCGGGAGTTCATCAAGGACTGGGTCCCGGGCTCCGGCGCCGAGGACTACGTCGCGTCGGCGATCATCGAGGCCAACCGGCCGCGCACCGCGTGACCACGATCGACGGAGCAGACCATGATCGATCCCACGCTGACCAACGCCGCCGCGATCCTTCTCGCGGCGTACGCCGTCCTCGCCGCGATCGACGGGCTTTACATCCACCTCTGGCGGCTGCGGCTTCACCAGCGCGCAGAGACCCGCTGCGAGCACTGGTTGCACACCCTGCGGGCCTTGCTCTTCCCGGCGTTCGTTGGCGGCTTGTTCGCCGCGCCGACCGCCGGGGCGCTCCTGTGGGCGGCGGTTGGGGCCGCCGCCCTCGACCTCGTGATCGGGCTCTGGGACGTGGCGATCGAGCGGGACAGCCGGGCGACGCTGGGGGGCCTGAGCACCGCCGAGTATACCGTGCATGTCACGCTGACGATGCTGCACGCGGCGTCGCTGGCGCTCGTCCTCGCCGCTCGCCCCGCCTCCGCGTGGACCCTCGACGGCCCCATGGTGCTCCACACGCCGATGCCGGGGTTCAGCGCCGCGCTCGCCATCAACCTGGTACCGGGCGCGATCGTCCTCGGCATCCTGCACGTTTACCTCGGCTTGCGTGGGGCTCAGTCCGCCAACGCGAGGGTCGCGGCATGAGTGTCCGCAGCGTCGCGGCAAGAGCCGCGGGGCCCGTGGCGTTGCGGCGTTGCCGGAGACCTGACAACATGGCGGTCGTCGGGACGCGACCAGTCGTCCAACCCGACCGGGCGGGAGGTCACTCGGCATGATCACGATGGAGATGCGCGGCGCGTGGCGGGAGCTGGAGCGCAAGCTCCGTCCGTTCGTCGCGCGGCGCGTGGCCGGAGCCGACGCCGAAGATGTCCTCCAGGACATTTTCTTGCGCATGCAGAAGAGCTTGCCCCACCTCCGTGACGAGGATCGTTTCGGGCCGTGGGTGTACCAGATCGCCCGCAGCGCCATCGTCGACCACCAGCGCGCGGCCCTGCGGCACCCGCTGGCGTCTTTCGAAGCGGCCGACGAGCCCGCCGCGGACGGCGAGGAGGACGACGGCGCGGTCGAGCGCGAGCTCGCCACGTACCTCGCGCCGTTCGTGGCGGCGCTGCCGTCGCCCTACCGCGAGGCGCTGACGTTGACCGAGCTCGAAGGGCTCACGCAGAAGGACGCGGCCGCGATGCTCGGCGTCTCGCTGTCCGGGATGAAGTCCCGCGTTCAGCGGGGCCGGGCTCGTCTTCGCGTGATGCTGGAAGAGTGCTGCGACATCACGGTCGACGCCCGGGGCCGGGTGATCGGCTGCGAACCCCGCCCAGACTACAAGCTCCCGGACGGCTGCTGCTGACGGCCTCGCTCGGCGGTGTGGCGCCTGCTGTGGTCGACGTGCTTCGATGTGGCACCCGAGTCGCCCCGCGCTCTTCGGCCCGCATCGGACCGGCGGAGCGCGGGGCGTCGGCGATGATCACGGATCGCTGTGCGCGGTCTGCACGAGCGGCGGGGCCTCGCTGACCTGCACGAGCCGCGGGGCCTCGCTGACCCGGCCGGCGAGCTGGAAGTCGCAGGAAGTCCGGGCGAACAGGGAGACGATCAAGGTGATCAACATGCCGCCCAGGGTGGCGGTGGTGAGGGGCGCGATCGAGGGGACGGTCGGGGGGATGGGTTCTGACATCGGTAAATCTCCTCTCGCCGGGGGCGGACGGCGGCGCCCAGTCGGGCGATGTGGGTTTGCACAGGGGGAGGGGGAAGGTCGGGTCTGGCTCATGTTCGGCACTCGGGCGCGGCGACTCCGCCACGCGTCGAGGAGAGGCTACGGCGCTCGCGAGATGCCGACCGCGGAGTGGCGGGCGCCTTCCTGCCCCGCCGGCGCCGGGCCGAGCGATGCCGCGTCTGAACGGCGTTTTCCGGCTTCCTGAAGCGGCCGGGTCGGGGCTTGAGCAGCGTAGCGACGGATACCGTGTCGGCGGGGCGCCGCTGCATGCACAAGCCGAACGGCCGACCCGGGGCTCGTTGTCATGAGCAGAAGCGAGGTCGGACGGCGGCGCGCCGCCTTCGGCTTAACCCGCGAGGATACAGGCCGCGATCGTGCCCGCCCACGGCGCGACCGCGTGCCGCCTCAAAGTCGAAGACCCGGCCACGCGAGCGCGGGGCCGGGTCACCGGGCTGTCGCCGGGGTTCCCGCCCCTGCGCTGCCTGGCCCGCCCCGTGGAGTCGCTTCGGGGCGGACGTGACCGGATATGGCCGAGGTGTGTCCCGGTGCGTCTCGTCGCCGCCTGCATGCGCCCGGTGGAGGCTGCCCGGCGACCGCACGCGCGAACGTGCCGCGGCGCCGCCGCGAGTCGCGGCCGGCGTCGTCCTCACGATGGGCGCGTCATAAATTGACTCTTGACGCGCTCCGCTCGCACTGCGAGCCGACAAAGCACGCCCGTTCCCGCGGGCCAGAGACGGGCTCACCGATGGAGCCCACCACTTCTCAGGCTGCATCCGACAAGACGCGCAAAGGCGAGCGTCGTCGGGCAGCGCGTATGCTACCGGGGTTGTAGCAGACCCCCGGCATTCCGAGCATCTGGGGGACGATGCAGCGGTTGCAGCTCTCGCAGGCGGTGCCGGCGGTGCTCGGGGCACCGGCGGCGAGGAAGCGGCGGGCCAGGTCGGGCTCGGCGTAGAAGGGGCGACCGATGCCGATCATGTCGGCCTCGCCGCGGGCGAGGATCTCGGCGGCCTCGGCGGGGGTGCGGATCCCGCCGACGGCGAACACGGGCAGCGAGACCGCGGCCTTGACGGCGCGGAAGACGTCGCGGTTCCAGATCGGCGAGAACGGGTACTTGCGGGCGGCCAGGAACATGCCGACGTGGACCAGGATCGCGCGCATGCGGCTGCCGGTGGCCTCGAGCAGGCGCTTGCGCAGGCCGGGGTTGTCGAACGAGGCGCGCGGGAACTCGCCGCGGGCGATCGAGGTGTTCGGCAGGGCGTCGGCGACGACCGGGGTCAGCGCGGCGAAGCCGGCGGCCTCGGCCATACGCGCGATCTCGACGCCGTCGCCGAGCGAGATCCCGCGGCCGATCGGGGTCAGCTCGACGGCGGTGTACTTGAGGAGGACCGGGAAGTCGGCCCCGGCCTCGCGCGCGATGGCCTCGCGGATCTCGCGGATGAAGGTCATGCGGCCCGCGAGGTCGCCGCCGTACCGGTCGGTGCGGCGGTTGAAGATCGGGCTGAGGAATTGATGCAGCAGCTTGGCGTTGCTGGCCGCCAGCTGCACGCCGTCGTAGCCGGCCTCGCGCGCCCAGGCGGCGACGAGCCCGAAGCGGGCGATCAGCTGCTGGACCTCGCGGGTGGTGAGGACGTGGGTCTGGCTGCGGTGCAGGGCGCGCAGCCACAGCGGCAGCGGGCTCGGGGCGTACGGCGGAGACGTGCGCACCGGCGCGAACTTGGTGTGCCAGGCCTCGAGCGCGAACAGGCCGCCGTGGCCGAGCTGCGTGATGATCTTGCCGCCGGCGTCGTGCACGGCGCGGGTCAGCGGGGCGAGGGCGAGCATGCGCTCGCGCTCGCCGATCGCCGACATGCCGGGCGACGTGCGACCCTCGGGACAGACGATCGTGTTGCCCTGAATGATGAGCCCGACGCCCGCGGCGGCGTTGGGCACGAAGTGTCGGGCGTAGACCGCGGCCGGGTCCTCGGCGCCGCCGGCCCCCTCGAGCACGGGGGCGCGGTAGAGCCGGTTCTTCAGGCGGAGCGAGCCGAGGTCGATGGGATCGGTGAGGCGTGCGGGCGACATAAAATTAAAGCGTCTCCGGGAGCAGTTGGGCCAGGGTGATCTCGACGAGGGCCTCGATGTGCCGCCGCCGCCGCTTGAGCGCGGCCGGCGACAGCACGTCGCGGCGGAACAGATCGTTGAGCAGCGGCTCGTAGAGGAAGGGGGCGATGATGGCCCCGAACACCGAGACGATGACCTCTTCGAGGCTGCCGAGTGTGCCAGCGACCCGCCGGCCGACGAACGGCTTCAGCGTGTCGACCAGTGGGTGCAGGTACTCGTGGGCGACGCGGCGCAGGTGCGGGTCGTTGTTGAGGAGCGCGCGCTGGATGAGGCGCGGGAAGTCGCGCTCCTGCGCGAGGTGGTCGAGGTAGGCGCCGATGACCCGATGAATCCGCTCGCGCGGCGCTCCGGCCTGGTGAAACGCGGCGAGCAGGCGCGTGCGCAGGCCGCTCATCGCCTCGTCGATGACCTTGCGGTAGAGGCCCTCTTTGCTGCCGAAGTGATAGCGGACGAGCGCCGGGTTGACGCCGGCCGCGCGCGCGATGTCCCGCACCGAGGCGGCCGCGTAACCTCCGCGCGAGAACGCAGTGCGCGCCGCGACGAGCAGCGCCTGCGCGGTCCGGTCGCCTCGCTCCTCGCGGCCGTCGGGGGTGGTTTTCGCGTCGCCGGAGTTCGTCACGCGCACTCCAGTTAATTTGCACAGATGTGTAAGCAGGTCCAGTGGAATTTGTACGCGCGTGCAAATGCGAAGGGCGTGATACAGTGGCCGCTATGCTGCGGTCTGGGGCGATTCTCTTGGGTGTGGGTGCGCTGGTGTCCGCGTGCGGGTCGACGGAGGGGATGACCTCGGCGACGACGACCGGCCTGACGACGGTCGACCTGACGACGACGACCACGGAGACGGGCGGGAGCGAGGGGACGCCGACCACGTCCGTGACCGGCGACGAGACGACGACGACGATGGGGATGACCGGCACGAGCGCGCCGACCTCGACGGCGACGACGGACACCGGCGAGACGGCGACCACGACGATGGGGGTCGAGACGGCGACCGACAGCGAGAGCGGAACCGAGCCGCCGCCGCCGTGCATGCAGGGCGAGATCGTGTGCGAGGGCGCCGAGGCCAAGGTCTGCGACGGGATGGGCGGGTTCGAGGGCAGCGAGACCTGCGACGCGGCGTGCGAGCCGGGCGTCGGCTGCCTGATGTGCGTGCCGAACACGCCCTTCTGCGAGGGCGACGTGGCGATGAAGTGCGCCGCCGACGGGATGGGCACCGAGGTGGTCGAGGACTGCGACGAGCTGCAGGGGATCTCCTGCAACCCCGACATCGGCCTGTGCGACGGGGCGTGCGTGATCGAGAACCTGCAGCTCAACTACATCGGCTGCGACTATTACCCCACGGTCACGCTGCAGCACGACGACTACAACAGCGGGACCAAGGTGTTCGCGGCCGTGGTCGCCAACACCGCCGACGCGGCGGCGGCGATCACGATCACCCGCGGGGCGATGCTGATCAAGGAGGAGGTCGTCGCGGCCAAGAGCGTCAAGGCGATCACGCTGCCGTGGATCCCGGCGCTGACGAAGGGCACGGGGCCCTCGGCGGTGGTGTCCGAGGGGGCGTACCGCCTGCGCAGCGACCGCCCGGTGACGGTCTACCAGTACAACCTCCTCTACGCGTCGGCGAGCAACGACGCGTCGCTGCTGCTGCCGGTCAACGCGTGGACCGGCGACTACGTGGTGGCCTCGTACCCGCACTTCCCCCAGCTCGGCTACCCCGGCTTCTACGCCGTGACCGCGCGCGAGGACGGGACGACGGTGACGCTGGCGCCCTCGGCGACCGGCGGGCTGGTGCAGGCGGGCGGCGGGGTCGCGGCCGACGGCTCGGGGGTGGTGGTGCTCGACGCCGGCGACGTGCTGCAGGTCGTGACGGCGCCCGGCGGCGACTTGACCGGCACCGGGATCAGCGCGGACAAGCCGGTCCAGGTCATCGGCGGCCACAAGTGCACCAACGTGCCCAGCAATGTCGACGCCTGCGATCACCTCGAGGAGTCGATGTTCCCGGTCGAGGCGCTGGCGCAGGAGTACATCGTCGTGCCGCCCGGACAGCTGCCCAACGGGACGCCAGACCACGGCCAGGTCGTGCGGTTTATCGCGGCCGAGCCGAACACGACGCTGACGTTCGTGCCCGACCAACCGCTGGCCAACAAGGTGCTCGCCAACCCCGGAGACTTCGTCGAGCTGGTGTCGACGACCGCTCGCTTCCGGGTCTCGGCCGACAAGCGGTTCATGGTCGCGCAGTACATGGTCGGCCAGGGCGGCGGCTTCGGCGAGGCCGACCCGTCGATGCTGCTGGCCACGGCCACCGAGCAGTACCGCAAGGACTACCTGTTCCACGCCCCGCCGAGCTGGGAGTCCAACTTCGTCGACATCATCCTCAAGAACGGCACGTCGGTGTCGGTCGACGGCGTGCCGGTGGCCGCGCCGGTCCAGATCGGCATGACCGGCTACTCGCTGGCGCGCGTGAAGCTGGACGACGGCCCGCTCGGCGACGGCAACCACACGATCCTCGGCAGCGACCGCGTCGGCATCGGCGTCTACGGCCTGCAGGACTTCGGCAGCTACTGGGTCGTCGGCGGCCTCGACCTCGATCATCTTTAGAGGCTCGCCTCGGAATCGCCGGCGACAGCTCGCGAGGTCGGCGACTCGAGTCGCCGACTCGTCGCCAGAGCCGTTAAGAATTCTCTCCGCGACTTGACGAAGTGCGGGAGCTGATCGATGCTCTGAACGCGCGGTCGTCGGAAGGCGCGCGCACCGATCGTCATCACCTCAAGCTCGAGTCGTCGTCTCGGGAGGTACTCGAAGGGAGTCGCGGAAGCAGGGAAGAAGGTCGCGCAAGACGTCGGAAGCAGCGTCGGTCACGGTCCGCGGACCACCGCTCCGCAGGCACGCGGAGCCGACCCACGCGAAAGAGCCAGTGACTCCCAATGGGAGCGTTCGGCCGGCCAGGGGAGCGTCCAATGGACAGCGCCCGGATCGCTGCGCTGTTCGCGGTCCCGTGCCCGAACCGGGAGAGATCTGCCCGATTCGCGGTCACGTTGCTCCCTGCGCCGTCTGCGCCCACGACCCCGATCGCTTCTTGCGTGAGCGCCGCACGCGCCCAAAAGCTGTTTCTGCTCGGCATTTCGGCCTCTCTGCGGGCCGGCAAAGTCCTTGACGCGGATCCTGAACGGATGTAGCTACCTGGCAAGTGTTCAGTGCAACGCTTCCTGGGCAACGATGCTAGAGCACTCTTCAGGCTTTCCCCGCGCGCGCTCCCTCCTTCAGACAGAGGCACGTTCGAGCGGTCTAGAACGTACCTCAACCGCCGCGGGGGAGCCTGATGTTTTTCCCAATGGGTTGGATGCCGCCCGGCTGAACGCGATTCGCGAGCAGCTCTGCCAGGGCCGCCACGCCGACGTCGTGGCGCAGCACGAAGTCGCCGCGCGCGCCGGCAGCTTCGCCGAGTGGCCGGAAGGTCTCGATGCCCGGCTGCTCGCGGCGCTGGCGAAGCGCGGCGTGACGCGGCCGTACACGCACCAGGCCGAGGCCATCGCGGCGGCCCGCGGCGGGCAGGACGTCGTGCTGGCGACCTCGACCGCGTCCGGCAAGTCGCTGTGCTTCCACGCGCCGATCGTCCAGGCGGCGCTCGACGACCCGCGCGCGCGGGCGCTGCTGCTGTTCCCGACCAAGGCGCTGGCGCGCGACCAGGTCCGGAGCCTGCGCGCGCTGGCGGCCGAGGTGGGGCCGGGGCTCATCGGCGCCGGCGCGTACGACGGTGACACGCCGCCGGAGGAGCGCAAGGCGGCCCGCACGCGCGCGCACGTGGTGGCGACCAACCCCGACATGCTGCACCGCGGGGTCTTGCCGCACCACGAGCGCTGGGCGCCGCTCCTGGCCGAGCTGCGCTACGTCGTGCTCGACGAGCTGCACATGTACCGCGGGGTGTTCGGCAGCCACGTCGCCAACGTGCTGCGCCGGCTGTGGCGCGTGTGCGCGTACCACGGGGCGCGGCCGACCGTCATCTGCTGCTCGGCGACGATCCACAACCCGCGCGAGCTGGCGGCCGCGGTCACCGGCCGGCCCGACTTCGTGCTGGTCGACCGCGACGGCGCGCCGACCGGACCGCGCACGTTCGTGGTCCTGAACCCGAAGGTCGTCGACCCGGCCACCGGCGTGCGCCGCGACTACCTCAAGGTCACGCGCGCGGTGACCTCGGTGTTCCGCGCGGCCGGGGTGGCGACGCTGGCGTTCTGTCGCACGCGCAAGGCGGTCGAGCTGCTGACCCGCTACCTGCGCGAGGACGAGGCCGGGGTGACGCCGGGACAGCCGGTCGGCATCGACGCGGCCGCCCAGGCCCGCGCCGAGGCGGCGAAGAAGAAGATCCGCGGCTACCGCGGCGGCTACCTGCCGGAGCTGCGGCGCGAGGTCGAACAGGCGCTGCAGGACGGCGAGGCCCAGGTGGTGGCCACGACGCACGCGCTCGAGCTCGGGATGGACATCGGCGGCCTCGACGCGGTCGTGCTGGCCGGCTACCCGGGCACGCGCGCGGCCACGCTGCAGCGCTCGGGTCGCGCGGGCCGCCGGCTGTCGCCGTCGCTGACGGCGCTGGTGCTGTCGTCCGACCCGCTCGACCAGTTCATCGCGGCGACCCCCGGGTTCCTGTTCGACGAGCCGCCCGAGCGCGCGCAGGTCGACCCCGACAACCCGGAGATCCTGATCCCGCACCTGCGCTGCGCGGCCTACGAGCTGCCGATCGCGCTCCGGGCCGGCGAGGCCCCGGAGACGGTGGTGTACCCCGGCCTCGCGGCGGGCGAGATCGGGCCGGCGCTGGCCTACCTGGCCGAACGCGGGGCGCTGCACGGCGAGCGCGGCGAGGACGGCTCGGCCCGCTACTTCACCATCGGCGACGCGTTCCCGGCCGACAAGGTCGACCTCCGCGGCGGACTCGAGGAGAACTTCACGGTGCTCGAGGTGGCGCCCGGGCTGGCGAGCGACGGGCGGATCCTCGCCGAGGTCGACTTCGACGACGGGCCGCTGTACCTCCACCCGGGGGCGATCTACTCGGTCGAGGGCCAGACCTACGAGGTGCTGCGCCTCGACTGGCAGCCGCGCAAGGCGTACGTCCGCGAGGTCAAGGCGACCTACTACACGGAGGCGATCTCGCAGGTGAAGGTCCGCGTGGTCGAGCCGATCGCGTCCGACCCGCCGCGCGGGCGTGGCCTCGGCTACGCCCACCTGGTCCGCACGGTGCCGGGCTTCAAGAAGCTGCGCTTCCGCACCCACGAGAACGTCGGCGCGGGGCCGGTGCACCTGCCGGACCTCGAGCTGCACACGCTCGCGGTGCACTTCACGTTCGGCGAGTGGGCGCTGGCGCTGCTGCCCGACCCGGGCCGGCGCGCGGCCGCGGCGCTGGCGATCGGCCACGCGCTCCACCACTGCGCGGCGATGCTGCTGATGTGCGACGTGCACGACCTCGGTCACGCGGTGGTCGCCGGCACGGCCGAGGCCGGCTCGTGGGCGCCCGTGATCGCAAGTCGCAGCGGGCGGGTGTCGGCCGACGCGGTGCTGCAAGCCGGGGCGTCGCCGTGCCTGCTGCTCTACGACAACCTGCCGGGCGGGGCCGGGCTGGCGTCGCAGGCCTACGGGCTCGCGGCGGAGCTGTTCGAGCGGGTGATCGCAGCCGTGACGGGCTGCCGCTGCGCGCGCGGCTGCCCGACCTGCCTCGGGGTGCAGGGCGCGGGTGAACCGCTCGGGAGCGGCGGGGCGCGCGAAGGATCGCCGCCGATGCCGGCCGAGTCGCCAGGACTGCGGGGGCTGGCCAGCCGAATCGCGGCGATGCAGTCGCTGCCGGGCGCGAATCACCACGGCGCGGGACGACCCCAGCCGGAGCGCCGCGAGAGCCTCCGCGCCGACGCGCTGGCGCTGCTGATGGCGCTGCGCGACCGGCTGCGAGGCGCTGCGTGAGCTCGTCGCTGCTGCGGCGGTTCGCGCGGGCGCTCGGGGGCGGCGGCGAATCGGCGGGCGAGGCGGCGGGTCCGCGCGTCAGCGGTGAGCTCGGCGGAGGCGAGCGGCGCGGCGAGGAGGCGAGTCCGCGCGTCAGTGGTGAGCGCGGCGGAGGCGAGCGGCGCGGCGAGGCCGCGGGTGAGTCCCCGGGTGCCGCAGGCGAGGTCGACGCGCAGGAGCCGGAACCCGCGCCGGCGGGGCGCATCGCGGGGCCGCGATCGGCGAGGTTCGAGGAGGAGGCGAGCGGGCCGGCGAAACCCGGCGCGGGGCGCTGCGAGCGGGCGGCGAGCGCCGGGGCGCGTGAGGTGCTGTCCGAGAGGACAGGTACGGAGACGCGGCGGATCGATCCGTTTGTGTCGGGGGTGTACGTGTTGTGGTCGCACCGCCATCGGCCGACGCGCGGGGGCGCGAGCGGCTCGACCGCGAGCGGCGTCGGTACGGGAGTGGGGGGGCGGCCATCGCCCGAGACGACGCGGAGCGCTGCGCAGGGCATGCCGGCGAGCGCGAGAAGTGAGATGGGAGCCGGGGCGGCGGGACGGAGCGCGGGGCAGGGCGTGCCGGCGAGCCCGAGGAGTGAGACGCGAGTCGGGGAGGCGGGGCGGAGCGGAGCGCCGCGGGTGCAGGCGAGCGCGAGGATTGAATCGGGAGACAGCGGGGCAGCACAGGCGAGGAGTGAGTGGGGAGCCGGGGAGGCGACGCGTGCGCAGGGCGTGATGCCGAGCGCGAGGAGTGATTCGGGATACAGCCGGGCGACGCGTACGCAGGGCGTGCCGGCGAGCGCGAGAAGTGAGACCGGGGCGGTCACGCCTTTGCGACCGACTGGTTCTTCCGAGGCGAGCGGCGCGGCGGGGGGGACGAGCTCGGTCGGGCCGACTGTGACGGTCTCCGCGGGATCTTCGCAGGAGAGCCGGCCCGGCTCCGCGGGCCAGAGCGAGCCGGCGGTCGTCGCGGAGCGGCCGGCGCTGTGGCGGCGGATGGTGCAGTTCCAGACTGATCGGCCGGCCCCGGAGCTGCCGCGGGGGGAGGCGCGGGCGGGGTTCGTCCGCGAGGTCACGCGCTGGCCGTGTCTGGGGGCGCGGCCGCCGATGCTGCGCGGGCGCGGGCTGGAGCTGCCGGAGCCGGGCGACTGGCGGGCGATCTGGACATGTTTGTACGGACATGTCGACGAGGACATATGCGAGCGCCCGGCCTTCCTCGACCTCGAGTCGACGGGGCTCGGGCACGGGTCGGGCACGGTGGCGTTCGTGGTCGGGTTGGCGACGCCGATCGCGGGGGGCTGGCAGATCGAGCAGTGGCTCTTGTCGCAGCTGTCGGCCGAGGCGGCGATGCTGGCCGACCTCGCCGACCGGCTGCGCGCGCTCGCCGGGCCGCTGGTGACATTCAACGGGGCGAGCTTCGACCTGCCGCTGCTGCGCGGGCGGCTGCGGCGGTGCGGGCTCAAGACCGACGTCCTGGCGGGCACGCACCTCGACCTGCTGCCGGTGGCGCGCCGGCTGTGGCGCGGCCGCGGGCCCGATTGCCGCCTGACGACGCTGGAGCGGACGCAGCTCGGCGTGTGGCGCGAGGGCGACATCGCAGGACGGGCGATTCCGGAGGTGTTCTGGGCGGCGCTCCGCCAGCCGAACGATCCGGGGGCGCGTCAGGCCGTGCGCCGCGTGGCCGGGCACAACCTCGTCGATGTGCTGACGATGCCGGCGCTGGCCGACGTGATGGCGCGGACGCTGGTGGCGCCGGCAGACCCGGAGCTCGAGCGGCGGGCGGCCGATCACCGGAACGTCATCGGACGTCGGCTTCGCAAGGCGCTGGCGCGGGACGGGGTCGCAGACGCCAGGGCGGCGGGCCCCGGCGCGCCGGCGGATTCGGTGGTGGCGGCCAGGACGGGCCAGGACGTGCCCTCGCGGCGAGTTGCGCACCTGGGGCCGTGACACCCTGGGCGCTGCTCGCCGGGGCCGGCCCCGTGCGTGGGTGCAGCCAACGGACCGCGGGACGGCCTCGCGCGGCCCGCGGGCTCTTAGCAGCGCGGGCGGTCCGTGCTAGCGTGAGGGCCGACGTGACTCGCGCCCGCAGACCCTCGCCCCTGGTCCTCGCGCTGTGCCTCTGCGTGAGCGGGTGCATGTCGCTGACGCCGCAGCTCCAGCCGACCGACTTCGCCAAGCTCGAGACGATCAAGGACCGGGCCGAGCGCGAGAAGGCGCTCAAGGAGAACTGGATCTTCCGCCACGAGGAGCCGCAGGGCACCCGCTACACCAAGGGTCTGCACCCGCTGGCGACCAAGCGCAGCTGGCAGTCGCTCGACGCGATCCTCCGCTCGGAGAAGAACGCCGCCGAGGCGCTCCCCTACAAGGAGTTGCGCCGCTCGCGGATCTTCGCCGCCCTGAGCGCGGTGACGGGGCTCCTGTTCATCGCCAGCGGCGCGGCGACGGCCCGCGAGGGCTTCGACTTCCAGAAGTTGAACGGCGCCAACGCGGTGATGCTGGGCAGCGTGCTGGCGACGGTGGGCCTGGCGATCGCCGCCGGCGTGTTCTACCGCAAGGCCGAGAAGGGCTACGCGCGGGCGGTCAACATCTACAACGACAGCCTCGGGATGCGCCTCGGGCTGCTGACGCCGAACGGCGACTACATCCCGCCGGCCGACGCCGCGGTCGACGAGGAGGGCTACATCCTCACCGAGGACGGCAACACGCGCATCGAGGGCCCGGTGCCCGCGCCCGCGCCGGCCCCGACGAACGCCGCGCCGCCGTCGCCGACGACCGCCCCGCCGATGACCACGCCGGCCCCGACGACCGCGCCGCCGGAGACGACCGCGCCGCCGGAGACGACCGCGCCGCTCCCGCAGCCGGTCGCGCCGCAGCACGCCGGGGTGGGTCCGCGGCTGCCCCGGCTCGCGCCGGCCCCTGCGACCGAGGCGTCGCTGCCGCAGCCGGGGCGCGCGTTGACGCTGCTGCCGCGGCGGTGACTCTGCTAAGGTCGCGGCCCATGTCCGCCACCGCCGACTCGCGCGCGTACGACCTGGCCTCGCCGTCCGTGGCGCGCGGTCTGTTCGGACATGTCCGAAGTGCCATGTTACTCGCCGCCCTGCTGACCGGGTGCAAGGAGCCGACCGGCCCCGAGCGCGAGATCTCGGGGGCGAAGATCTTCACCCAGAACTGCGCGCGCTGCCACGGGCTCGACGGCAAGGGGCTGCCGGAGGTCGCGGGGGTGCGCGACCTGACCGACCCGGGGTTCATGAGCACGCTCAGCGACGAGCGGCTGCGACGCTCGATCCGCGGCGGGCGGCCGCCGACCATGCCGAGCTTCCCGCACTTCAGCGAGCCGACCCTCAAGGTGCTGGTCGCCTACGTGCGGACGCTGTCGCAGCCGGAGCTGCAGCTGCCGCCGCCGCCACCTCCTGGCCCTTGAGACATGTCTCGTCCACGATCGGCGGGTGGCGCGGTCGAGGTCGTGTGGCCGGGCAAGTACGGGCCCGACGGGCAGCGCGTCGAGGTGCCGGCGCGGACGCTGGCGCTGGAGGTCGAGCAGGTGATCGGCGGCGGCGAGGCCGAGCCGGCGCGGGCGCCGGGGCTGTTGATCGCGGGCGACAACCTGCTGGCGATGGACGCGCTGATGGCGACGCACGCGGGGACGATCGACCTGGTGTACATCGACCCGCCGTTCGCGACCGGGCACGAGTTCGAGCGGACGACGCGGGTGGGCGCCGACGCGGAGGGGCCGGAGCTGCGCTCGCGGGCCTACAGCGACCGCTGGCCCGGCGGGGTGGCGGGGCTGCTGCAGATGCTGGACCCGCGGCTGCGGCGGATCCACCGCCTGTTGGCGCCGCACGGGAGTTTGTACGTGCACGTCGATCCGATCGTCGGGCACGCGGTGAAGCTGCTGCTCGACGAGATCTTCGGGCCAGGTTGTTTTCAGCGCGAGATCGTGTGGCGGGTCGGGTGGGTCTCGGGGTTCAAGGCGCGGGCCAACAACTGGATCCGCAACCATGACCTCATCTACTTCTACGTGAAGGACCCGCAGCGGTTCGTGTTCCACCGCCAGGTCAACCCGCACCCCGAGGAGTACCGCCGGCGCAAGGGCGAGGGCGACCAGCAGGGCGGGGTGCCGGTCGAGGACGTGTGGAACGCGAGCCCGGCCGAGTGGCGGCTGCGCGGGCCGGCCTCGCTCGACTCGATCCAGATCAAGAGCTTCTCGCGCGAGAAGACCGGCTGGGCGACGCAGAAGAACGAGAGCCTGCTGCGCCGGATCGTCGCCGCCAGCTCCGACGAGGGCGCGCTGGTGGCCGACTTCTTCTGCGGCGCCGGGACCACGCTGGCGGCCGCGCACGCGCTCGGCCGGCGCTGGATCGGCTGCGACAGCGCGGCGGCGGCGGTCGAGCTGGCGCACGTGCGGATGGCCGAAAAGACAGGTGCGAATTTCGTTCGCGCCGGGCTCGGGCCGGGCGAGCGCGAGCTCTGGCTCGCGGGACAGGGCGAGGCGTGGCCGCTGCCGGTGCTGCGCCGGCGCGCGGCGCAGGTCGCCGAGCGGCCGCTGTCGGGGATCGCCGGCGACACCGCGGTGCTGGTCGGTCCGCTCGCGGGCGCGGTGGCGGCGGGCGAGGTGGCGGCGGCGGCGGCGAGCGCGGCCGCGCTGGGGCTGCGCCGGCTCGAGGTGCTGGCGTGGGCGTGGGCGTTCCCGGCGGGGTTCGACCTGTCGCAAGGGACAGGTATCGAGGTGGTCTGCCTGCAGCTGCGGCGGGCGCTGCTCGATCCGCGCGGCGACGCCGGAGAAGCGCCGTGGAGCGAGCGGCCCGTCGTCGCGGTGGCGTTCGCGGTCGAGGCCACCGAGGCGGGCCGGCGCGTGCGCGCGACCCTGGTGTCGGCTCGCTTCTCCGCGCCGTCGCAGGCGAGCGCGGCGCTGCAGGCGAGCGACGATCCGCGGGCGGGCGTCGAGGCGTGGTCGCTGGCGATCGAGGAGACGAGCGGCGAGGGTGCAGGGGCGTCGGGGGTCGTGGGCGGTGCGGCGAGCGAGTTCGCGAGCGTCGATGCGAACGACGCGGGGCAGCCGGGGTCGGTGGTAGCGGGTGTGCGTGGAAGCGGAGAGGGGCAGTGGGAGGCGATGGCCGGGGACGGCGAGGCTGCGCGGGAGCGGGCGACCACGAGCGGCGATGTGGGCGGCGCGAGGTCGCGGGAGTCGGAGGTCGCGGGCGGCGAGGAGCAGCGCGAGGCGGGGACTGGCGACGGCAGCGGGCGCGGGCCGCGGGAGTCGGAGGTCGCTAGCGGCGAGGAGCAGCGCGAGGCGGGGACTGGCGACGGCAGCGGGCGCGGGCCGCGGGACTCGGAGGTAGCGAGCGGCGAGGAGCAGCGCGAGGCGGGGACTGGCGACGGCAGCGGGCGCGGGCCGCGGGACTCGGAGGTAGCGAGCGGCGAGGAGCAGCGCGAGGCGGGGACTGGCGACGGCAGCGGGCGCGGGCCGCATCGGCCGGTGTTCGCGGCGGCGCGGACGCGGAACCGGCGCGAGCTCGACGGCGACAGCGGGTGGCTCGCGCTGCGCGGGCCCGGGCCGTGGACGGCGCGGGTCCGCGTGCTCGACGTGCTCGGCGGCGAGAGCTGGCACGCCTGGCGCATCAAACATGGTCCTACGGACATTGTCGTGAGGACATGTGTTTGACGACATGCCGTCCCGGACATGTCTCTTGAGCGCGGCCCTGCCGCGCGCGGCCGGTGCGGGCGAGGGGACGCGTCGCCGCTCGAGGGGTTGACGCGCAGCGACCAGCGCGAGGCGCCGTGGAGACACCGCGAGCCGGGCAGGTCGAGGTCGTAGGCGCGGGCCGCACGGGGCCGGGGCGGAACAGGTCGGCCCGGGCGGGAGATCGGGCGCCGTTCCGCGGCTTGCCCGGTGCGGTCGTACGTGCGAGCCTGCGGCATCGACATCCTCACCCAACTCGCTCACGCGTCGCCGGAGCTGGTGTGGGGGCTCGTGGCGCGCGGGATCGGGGTGGTGTACGCGATCGCGTTCGCGTCGCTGACGTTCCAGGTGGTGCCGATCGCGGGGCGCGAGGGGGTCGCGCCGGTGGCCGAGCTGATGGCGGCGATCCGGCGCGACTTCTCGGCGCCGCGGCGGTGGCTGTACTTCCCGGGGTTGTTGTGGCTGCACGCGGGCGATCGCTGGCTGCGGGCGATCCCGTGGCTGGGGCTGGCGGCGGCGCTGGCGATCGTGGCGGGCGGACCGCACACGCCGGCGGCGTTCCTGATCTGCTGGGCGCTGTACCTGTCGCTCGATCGCGCGCTGGTGCTGGTGTACCCGTGGGACAGCCTGCTGCTCGAGGCTGGCTTTTGGGCCATGTTCTTGCCGGCGCTGGCGTGGGCGCCGGAGCTCGCGGCCGCGGGCGCGCCGACGCCCGCGCTGGCGTGGGTGTTCCGGCTGCTCCTGTTCCGCGTGATGTTCGGCTTCGGCAAGCAGAAGTTCGCCGGCTCGACGCGCGCCGACGCGGGGTTCTTACAGGGGTTCACGATCCGCCAGCCGCTGCCGACGCCGTTCGGGTGGCTGGCCCACCGCGCGCCGATGTGGCTGCACAAGGCCGCCCTGGCGGCGATGTTCGTGATCGAGGTGGCGCTGCCGTTCGCCGTGTTCGTGCCGGGACCGGCGAGCGTGGTGTTCGCGCTGGCGACGGCGGGGCTGATGCTGGCGATCGCGGCGACCGGGAACTACGGGTTCTTCAATGTGCTGACGGTCGCGCTGTGCGTGGTGTGCTTCGACAGCGCGACGGCGTTGATGCCGATGCAGTGGTGCGATGCGCCGCTCTCGCAACAGCTGCTGCAGGCGTTGATCGTGCTGCACACGTTCGGGGCGCTCCTGTGCCTGCCGCTCAACACGTGGGCGTCGTTCACGTGGACGCTGTGGCCGTGGTGGCCGCGGGCGCTGCCGTGGCCGCTGCGCTGGCCGATCGCGGTGTTCCGCGCGCTGCAGCCGCTGCGGTGGCTGCACGCGTACGGGGTGTTCCCGCCGCGCTCGGCGCCGGCGATCAAGATGAGCCCCGCGCTCGAGGTGACGTGGGACGAGCAGACGTGGCACACGCTGACGCCGCGCCACTGGCCGACGCTGGCGACGTCGCCGCCGCGGTGGGTGGCGCCGCACCACCCGCGCTTCGACCACGCGATCGTGTACGAGGCGACGGGCTTTCACGAGGCCAGCGTGCTGCGCAACCTGACGGGGCGCTGGGACCCGTACGGGCACGCGCGCTGCTCGGGGGCGGGGCGATTGATGGGGCGGGTGCTGACGGGGACGCTGCGCTCGCGGCTGTTCTTCGGCGCGTCGCTGCTGCAGCGGCGCGAGCCGCCGCGCGCGGCACGTGTCCACATGTACATGTTGCAGCCGACGACGCCGGACGAGCGCAGGGCGAAGGGGGCGTGGTGGCGGCGGACGCTGGTGGGACCGCACCTGCCGCGGGCGCGAGCGGGTGATGCGTGGCTCGACGGCAGCCCGCCGCCGCCGGAGCTGTGGAGCCCGGAGGACTGGCTGTGGATCGGCCGGTCACGGCTGGGGCGGTCGCTGCGGCGCGCGGCGGCAGGCGAGGACCCGCACGCGCTGGTGCTGCTGGAGGCGTCGGGGCTGGCCGAGGCGGACGTGCAGCAGCTGTGGGGCGAGTTCTTGCCGATGTTCGCGGCGGTCGAGCGCGACGACTGGTCGCGGTTGCCGGAATGGGTGACGGCGGTGCGCTCGCGCTGGAGCGCGGGGCAGATCGATCGCTTCGAGCGGCTCCTCGGGCGTTACGCGTTGCTGCTGATGGCGCGCTGCGAGCGGCCGTTCGTGGCCGGCGGGCTCGGGGCGATCCTCGGGTGGAAGCGAGCGCCGCTCGACGTCGAGACGCACTCGCATTTGAATCTGCTGGCGCGGCATGTTCTCGCGGAGGGGCGGGCGGCCTACGACGCGGTGTTCCGCGAGCCGGCGCTGGCGGCGGAGAAGTTGGCGCGGATGAGCCTGCGCTCGGGCATGTTCCTCGAGGCGGTGCTGCGGCCGGAGCGGCTGGCCCATCAGGCGCAGAAGTTCAGGATGCTGGCGAGCCAGGTGGACGTGCGCGGCTGGCCGCGGCCCTCCGCGCGCGGGGAGAAGATCGCCAGGTGGGGCGGGGCGCGGGTGCGGCGGCTGTGGGGGGCGTTCGCGATGATCGAGTTCCTGCGCGGGGAGTTCGGCGAGGAATGGGCCGACACGCCCGAGCGATGGCCGCGCTTCGAGCTGCTGGCCGACGGGTCGCTGCGGTTGCTGGCGGATCACGAACATGGCTCTTGATGAAGTCGAACAATTCCTCGTCGACCCGAGGCCGTATCATGGGTGGTAAAAACATCGTGATGTTCGCCGTGGCGGTCGCAAGCTGGGGCTGCCATGGAGGCAATGCCCCGGGCGATCAGCATTCGGCTGTGAAGCAGCGCGAGGACTCCGGACTGCTGGCGATGTGGCAAAGGTATCCCATGGCAGATTGGGGGTTCCACACCGGGGACGTGCGAGCGTCGACGCGGGCCCAGGCCCTCGTCGCCGGTTGGTGGGGGGGAGGGCTGGGAGGAGACGAGAGTTCGGCTGCGATCTATCGCTGGCGGTCGACAGGCGGCCTCCAGCGCGTGCACAAGGGGCCAGGGGCGGTACTGGCGCTCGCTGAGGACGATTCCGGGGGCTGGGCCCTGGCGAGGCCGAGCTTCGGCGAATATGTGCTGCTGCACTCGAACGATGGAGGAGCCTCATGGCGACCGCGAGCTTCGGTCCCCACGAAGAGCGCCCGGGGCCTCGTTGTCGCTGACGGCAGTCTGTGGTTATACGGATCGCGGGACTTGCTCCGGTCCAGGGACGGAGGGCAGTCCTGGGATCCGATCAGCCCTCCTGTCGATATTGGAATTCGCACACGTCTCGCCGCCCAAGGCGGGCGCCTGATGGTGTATGGGGACACGTTGGTGTGGACCGATGACGGCGGGCAGCATTGGACGACGGACTTGATGGGCGAGCGTGTGAGCGCCATCGACGGTGAATGGGTGAGCGTCATGCGCAATTCCTCGCCGATCGTGGCCCGCGTGCGCGATGGGGCGCTTGAAGACGGCCCGGCGATCCCGACGACCGGGGAGCCGGTTCATCTCTCGGTCGAGGGAGCGACCATACGCGTGCTCAGCAAGCCTGCGACGACCTCACCAGGCGAGATCTACGAAGGATGGATCTATCTTCACAGCGAGGACGACGGATCGACGTGGCGGGAGTGCCGGCTGTGGGCCTCGATCGGGAAGATCCATCCACCCGGTGCGTTGCCGTCGGGCGCCGGCTTCGTTGTCTCGCGCGGCGGAGAACTCCTTGTCTTTAATCGCTAGCAGGTGGGGGCAGGCCGAACGGCCGGCGTGACGAGCTCGGAGGCAGCATCGCACCCGGCCAACGACAACCGTGACGCTGACCGCATGTGCAGGGGCGGGCGCGAGTGCGATGCGCCATCATTCGGTCTCAAGGAACATGCTTGAAAAGACATGTCCATCCGAGCACCTGGGGCTTCGTCGGTGCGACACCGACGCTCCGTCTCCGGCCGGCCCCGAACCGCGGCGCGAGCTCATCCGGCAGCAGTTGGAGCCACGACGCCGCCTCGCGGCAAATGTCTGCTGAGGCGGGTCGCCGTCGGGTTAGGCTGCGCCCCATGTTCATCGCTTGTCCTTCTCGTCCTCTCGCGTTCGTCCTCGTCCTGGCTGCGTGCGGCCCCGGGCCGAACAGCGACACCACCGACAGCCCCACCTCGACCGCCACGGAGACGGGCACCGACTCCGCGGGCACCTCGACCACCGACGACGCCGGCACCTCGACCGCCCCCACCACCAGCGCGAGCACCAGCCCGACCGGTCCCACGACCGACGACACCACCACCAGCGCGACGACCGAGGGCACGACCGAGGGTCCCGCGACCGAAGGCACGACTGACGACACCACCGGCGACACCACCACCGACGGCCTCGTGTGCGATCTGGTCGAGACTACCACCGAGCGTGCGCACGCGCTGGGGGGCGACGTGCTGGACTGCGGCATCGTCGATCCGTGGAACAGCACCATGGAGGAGTGGCAGGCCGCCCATACCTGCGCCCTCGATGCCGCGGCCGCCGAGCAGCCGTTCCAGGTGGTCGTGTGGCTGCAGGGGATCGACAGCGACGTCGGCCGCGGCTACATCGGCGTCGCCGCCCGCTCGTACATGATCGAGGAGATCTGGTTCGACAGCCTCGGCAACCCGATCATGAGCAAGGCGAATTGCGCGAGCCTGGCCCCGGTCGACAATTGTTTGGACTTGCTCGGCACGCCCTGCATCAGCTGCGAGGGCCTGAGCAACGGCGAGACGCTGTGCGACCTGCCGTGAGCGCGACGGCGAGCTGGGCGCGGGCTCATGGCTACCTGATCGAAGAGCCAGGTTGATGCGAGGCGAGCCCGCGCTCACCAGACCTCGCAGGCGGACGCGCCGGCGTGCATCGGCGTGCCGGGGGCGCACTGATAGGCCTCCCAGAACGCCGGGAGGTGCGTCAGCGGCACGTTGACGCGCTGCTGCTCCGGGCTGTGGGCGTCGGTGGCGGCCTGCAGGCGCAGCTTCTCGTCGGTGATCTGGGTGCACCACGCCTGGGCGTAGCCGAGGAAGAACAGCTGGTCGTCGCTGATGCCGTCGATCCGCGGCGGCTCGTGCCGCTGGCGCCGCCAGCTGCGGTAGGCGGCGTGGGCCACCTTGATGGCGCCGAAGTCGGCGATGTTCTCGCCGAGGGTCCGCTTGCCGTCGAGCCTGGCCCCGGGCAGCACCTCGATGCGTCCGTAGAGGTCCTCGATGCAGCGCGTCTGGGCCTCGAAGCGCTGGACCGCGGCGGGCTGCCACCATTCGCGCAGCACGCCGCGGGCGTCGAAGTTGCGGCCGATGTCGTCGAAGCCGTGGACCAACTCGTGGCCCATCACCATGCCGATGCCGCCGAAGTTCATCGCCATCGGGAACTCGCGGCTGAAGAACGGCGGCTGGAGGACGCCGGCGGGGAACACCATCTCGTTGGCGTGATCGTAGTAGGCGTTGACCACGGCGGCCGGCATGCGCCACTCGCGTCGGTCGACCGCCTTGCCGATCCGGTCGGCCTGACGGACGAACAGGAAGGTGGCCAGCGCGAACATGTTGCGCATGTGCTCCGTGGGTGAGACGGACACGGGGCCGTAATCGAGCCAGGGCTCCGGGTAGCCGATCTTGTTGGTCAGGGTGCTCAGCTTCTCGTTCGCGCGGGCGCGGGTGTCCGGGTCCATCCACGACAGCTTCTCGAGGCCCGCCGCGAAGGCGCGCTCGACGTGGTCGATCATCTCCAGCGCGATCGCCTTGCTCTCGCCGGTGAACGTCCGCTCGACGAAGGCCTGGCCGACCTGCTCGGCCATGGCCACGTTGATGATCTCGACGCAGCGCTCCCACAGCGGCTGAAGCTCCCTGGCGCCGGTCAGCACGCGGGTGAACTCGAATTCGGCCGCGTCGATCTCCCGGCTGAGGAAGACCGCCGACCCGCGGAGCAAGTGCCAGCGCAGATAGGCCCGGACGGTGGCGATGCCGGTCTTGCGCAGCAGCGGGCCGAGCTCGCGGAAGTAGTTCGGCGTCATGACGTGGAGGTCGGCTCCGATGTGCGGATAGCCGAGCCCGGCGAAGTACTGCGACCACGGCGTCGCCCGGTCGAGGGCCTTCAGGCCGGTCACGCCGAGCGGGTTGTAGACCTTGTCGAGCTGGCGGAGCTCGGCCAGCGAGACGGAGCGGTCGGCCAACTCGGTCTCGAAGGCGACGATCTTGGCCGCCAGCGCGTCCGCGGCCCCCGGGGCCTCGCCGAGGAAGCCGAGCATGCGCGCGACGTGCCGCTGGTAAGCGGCCCGGATCTCGGAGTGCGCGGGTTCGCGGTAGAATTCACGGCCCGGCAGGCCCAGGCCGCCCTGCTGGAGCCTCGCCACGTAGCGGTCGGGGTTACGGGCGTCGGGATCGACGCTGAGGATCCAGAGCGGCCCGAAGCCCATGAAGTAGTCGCGGTGCAGCTCGCCGAGAGCGCGCATCAGGCTGGCCTGGTCCTTGACCCGCTCGATCACCGCGAGCCCCGGCGCGAGCGGGGTGATGCCCGCCCGGTCGCGGGCCTCCTCGTCCATGCACGCCTGCCAGACGGCGCCGAGCTTGGCGTCGCCGGGGCGCCGGTGCTCGCCCCGCGCGGCGGTCTCGAGGATGTCGCGCAGCACGAGGTTGTTGCGCTCCGCCAGCCCCTGGAAGCCGCGGCCGTAGATCGGCTTGTCCGGCGGACGCGGGGTGCTGGCGAGCCAGCCGCCGCAGGCGTGGTGGTAGAAGTCGACACACGGGTCGACGCTCGGATCCATGGTGGCGAGGACCTCGGCGCCGATCGGGTCGCGCGCGGTCAAGGTCGGGCGTGGGGCGAGGTTGGGCTCAGAGGCCAACGAGGGGGGCGCCTGCGGGCCTGCGGGGGGCGTGCAGGCGGCGGAGAGCAGCAGCAGAGGAGCGAGGGCGAAGGGGCGGAGGAGCCGGGGCGGAGACATGTCGAGCGGACAGTGTCGCCACGGGCCTCGATGCTACACGTGCAGGCGGCGACGGCGTCGATGGGACGCGCTCCCACTCGGCGCGACGCAGGGCGGCCATGGCGAGCAGCTTGCTGGCGAGCTCGCCGAGGCGGTCGACTTCGGGCGTCGAATCAATCGTGGTGGTGTCGGTGGTCGTGGCGTGGACGCGCGATCTGCCGCCGTTCGCGGCCGGTGATCCGCTGCTGCCCGCCTGAACTCGAGCGCATCGAGCCGCCGGTGGCGAGGCGAGCTGCGATTTGCTAGCGTCCCCGAGGAATGCGTGGCGGCTGGTACTTCCTCCTCGTGATGGTGTCGTGCGGGCCTGGCATCCCGTCGACGAGCACGGACACGGATGCGGCGTCGACGACCGCGAGCGGCACGAGCAGCGACGCCGGCACGACGACCGTCGATCCGACGACGACGGTCGGTTCGACCACGACGGACGCGGCGCCGGCGACGGCGAGCACCGGCGTGGAGCCGGTGACGACGTCGTCGACCGGTGACGGCACGACGCTCGAGTCGACGACGACGACGAGCTCGACCGACACGACGGGCGGGGCGCTGCCTAGCTGCTGTATGGTGCCGCCTGCCGCCAACGCGGAGGTCAGCGGCGAGACGCCGCTCGGTGCGATCGCGTTGACGTGGGCGTGGTTTGCCGTGCACGGCGGCGAGTGCGGCGGGAGCGAGGTCCTCGTCTACGAAGATCCGTCGCAGATCGACTCGCATTTCGGGCCGCAACTGCAGATCTGGCCGGAGGGCTCCACGCCCGGCAAGCAGCCGGCGGTCTTCTACGCGATCGACGCGCAGGGCATCCTGGCGGAGGTGGAAGGCGAGGTCGAGATCGTGGCGATCGACGAGGCGCACCGGCCGAGTTGGTGCACGCCGGGCGATCCGGTCGTCGAGACCGACGCGCGCGCGGAGCTGTCGTTCACCCTCGTCGCCGAGGGCTGGGACGTCGCCGGCACGGTCGACGCCGTCTACTGCCCGCAGCTCAACCAGATATGCCCGTGAGTCGCGGCTCGCGTCGCCCGTTCAGGTCGGAAAATGTGTAGACGGAGACCGGTCCTGTCCTCGAGAACATGTACTTTGGAGCAGTGCCGGCGGCGATACGTCCGGGGGCGTGGCGGTGTCAGCCATGGCTGGGTCTGCTCGCCTGCGGGCGGCCCGCCAGGCTCGCTGGGTGGCAGAGGCATCTCGCACCTGACGGGCGTGGCGGGCCGTCTTGCTGCGCGACGCAGGCGCGCGAGGAGGCGGCCATGGACCGACACCCGCACATCGAGACGCGCGACGACGCACGCGACCCCGATGTCCCCGAGCCCTCGGGGCGAGCCAAGGTCTACGTGTTCGCGGCCGCGGCGGTCGTCGCGGCGGTCCTCGGCGCGTCCGCGGTCAGGATGGACGACGGGCTGATCGTGCTGGGCGCGGTGCCGTTCGCGTTCGTGCTGTTCGTGCGGGTCCTCGGCGGACCACGCGAACTCGGGGGCGAACACCGCCGTGTAGAGCGTGATGGTCGCGGGAGCTGCTGCTCATGGTGCTCGACCTCTGGCTGGCGGGCGGCGAATACGGGCCGCAGGCGGCCTGCGACATCGCGGGCCGGCTACTCCTGCACGAGCCGGCGGACGAGTACGCGTTCGACCTCGTCGACTACGTGGTGTTCCGCGAGCGCGAGCGGGCTGCGGCGGGCGTGCGGCGGGCGTTCGCGGCCGATCCGTCGCTGGCGTACGAGGACGTGCGTGCGCGGGTGCTGCGATGCATGGGGCTCGCGGAGACCGACGACGCGGCGTGCGACGAGGCGCTGCCGCCCCGCGACGCCTGGTAGCGAGCCCCGTGCGGAGTTCGCCGCGTTCAGCCGGGGGTGACGTTGAAGAGGGCGAAGCCGGTCATGTCGGAGTACGTATAGGCGGAGACGAGGCCCTGGAACACGAGCTCGGTCGCGCCGGTGCCGGGGTCGATCTTGTAGGCGCGGGTGCCGTTGCGCGGGACGCCCCAGACCTTGCCGTCGAAGTCGACGGCGACGCCCCAGATGTGATCGTCGCCGGGCTGGCCGACGTCGAGGGTCTTGACGACCTGCATGGTCTGGGTGTCGATGCCGTGGATCTGCGCGTAGGAGCCGCGGTAGAGGATGCCCTCGCCGTCGCCCATGCAGCCGCCGGTGTGCACACCGCCGTTGAGCAGCGGGGCGTCGGCCCAGGTCGCGGTCAGCGGATCGAAGCGACGGGTGCTGCGGCCGCACAGCCACACGTAACCCTCGGCGGTGACGGTCATGCCGTAGCCGCCCTCGCCCGGGACCTCCCAGTGGTCGTAGGTGAAGTCGTCGCGGTTGACGCGGACGAGCCACGCCGGCTGCGGGTTGTTGCCCTGCAGCTGCGACAGCCAGACGTTGCTCTCCTGGTCGACGGCGGCGCCGTAGAAGCCGTACCAGCCGGACCACGGCTGCGGGAGGTCGGGGATCGGGACTTGCTGGATGATCGTGCCGTCGTCGCCGTCGAGGAGCGCGACGACGGCGGTGCCGGGGGCCACGTCGGACCAGCCGGTCCACACGTCGAGGTTCTCCCACTCGCAGGTCTGCGGGTTGAGCGTGCCGGAGGTCCAGGCGACCGGGCGGTTGTCGCCGTGGGCGAGCGCGGTGTGCCAGCCGACGCACTCGTCCTCGCCCCACGCGAGGAGATCGGCGCCGCCGGTCGAGGTCTGGATGACGCCGTCGTTGTTCTTGTCGATGCAACGCTCCTTGCGCGCGATCACCATGGTCACGCCGCCGGTGCGATTGGCGACGGCGACGTCTCCGTGGCGATTGACGGAGGTCCGTGACGGCGAGCCGCCGGCGTCGGCGCGCGTGCGGTAGCGGCCGAGCTCCTGGCCGGTCTTGGTGTCGATCTTGGAGACGGTGCCCTCGCCGGAGTTGGCGATCCAGATCACCGAGAGCGCGTCGCCACCACCGCCCATGTCGTCGCAATTGGGCCCGGTCGTCGAACCACTCGTGCTGGTGTCGCTGGTCGTGGCGCTGACGCCCGTGGTCGTGGTGGTGGTGGTGACGTCGCCGGTGGTGGCGGTCGCGGTGCCCGTGCCGTCCGAGGTCGTCGGCACGCCGGTGGTCGAGCTGCCCGCGCTCTGGCCGTCGCTGCCGGCCGTGACGGTGTCGCTGTCGCTGTCGCTGCCGCTCTCGCTGGTGCCGGTGCCGACGCTGCCTGCCGTGGGACCCGCGCTGTCGGACGCGGTGGCTCGGCCGCCGGCGTCTCCGCACGCGAACGGGACCGTGGCCAGGAGGACACCGAGACATATGGAGCTGTGCATTGGTTGGCTCATCGAAAGTTTCTTCCTACTCAATGAACCGCGATCCTACTCGGAAGACGGGTGGAATTACTCTCCGATCGTCCGGGCGGTTGTCCGGTGGAAGGCGCGTGCATCCGCGCGCTCACCCGCGCGCGGGCACGGTTTTCACGACACGCGCTGCGGGTCCGCGGCGTGCGCGAGGACGCGGGAATGCAGGCGCCTGCCGGGACGCACCCGCACAGGCCGATGCGGGCCGTCGAGGACCGCGCGGACGATGGCGAGCTGGATGACGGCCAGCTCCGTGCGGGATCGGCGGCACGTCCGCGCCCCTGGTTCTCGCTGCTAGAGGCGTCGCTGCCGCTGTCGCTGGTTCAGGCGCGCGCGATGACGAGGTGAAAGCAGGCGCCGCCGCCGGGGCGGGGGGTGACCCAGGCGTGGCCGCCGTGGGCCTCGGCGACCTCGCGGACGATGGCGAGGCCGAGGCCGGCGCCGTCGATGCCGCGGTGCAGGCGGCGGAACGGGGCGAAGATGGTCTCCTGGTGCTCGGGCGGGACGCCGGGGCCGCGGTCCTCGACCAGGATCTCGAGCTGGTTGTCGCCGTCGCGGATCGTGACGTCGACGGCGGTGCCGGGCGGGGCGAACTTGATGGCGTTGGCGAGCAGGTTGTCGACGGCCTGGCGCAGCGGGCCGGGGTTGGCGCGGATCGGGGCGAGCTCCGGGGCGTGCAGCTGCAAGGCGATCGCGCGCGGCTCGGCGACGGCGCGGTGGCTGTCGAGGGCGGCGCGCACGGCCGCGACGGCTTCGATCGGGACGCGCTCCCACTCGGCGCGGCGCAGGGTGGCCATGGCGAGCAGCTTGCTGGCGAGCTCGCCGAGGCGGTCGACCTCGGTGCGCACGCGCGTGAGGGCGTCGACGAGCTGCTCGGGCGAGCGCTCGCGCCGGAGGGTGACGTCGATCTCCATGCGCATGGCGGTCAGCGGGGTGCGCAGCTCGTGGGCGGCGTCGGCGACGAGGCGGTGCTGCAGCTCGGAGGCGGTGCGCAGCTTGTCGGTGGCGTCGGCGATGGCGTCGCGCAGGCTGGCGATGACGTCGGTGCCGCGGTCGACCGGCGGCAAGGTCGAGAAGTCGCCGTCCTGCAGGCGCTGCATGTGGGCGTGGAGCGACTGGACGCGCTGCACGAGGCCGCGGGCGTGGGCGATCTGCAGGAGGAGCATGAGGGCGGTGACGGCGGCGCCGATGAGGCCGGCCGCGCGCGCGTAGGCGGCGAGGGCGGCGTCGTTGGAGGCGAGCGAGACGGCCAGCCAGATCGCGTGGGGCTCGCCGCGCGGCGAGTCGATGGCGAGCGCGAGCTCGCGGATCCGCTCGCCAGGGGCGATCGCGCGGGTCTGCAGGGCGGGGGCGCGGGTGACGTCGGCGGCGGTGAGCCGCTCGGGGGCGACGGTGTCGGCGGGGTAGGCGAGCAGGCGGGCGCCGTCGGGGCCGTAGAGCGCGCCCTGGTGGTGGAGGCGCTGCAGGTCGGCGACGAGGGCGGAGTCGCCGAAGTGGAGGTGGGCGTCCTGGCCTGGCCGATCGAACAGGCTCACCGACTCGCTGGCGGCCTGCAACGTGAGGCCGCGGTCGACGGACTCGAGCAGGAGGTGGTCGAGGACGAGGCCGATGAGGAACAGGGCGAGGGCGAGCAGCGCGGCGGGGAGCAGGGCGCCGAACACGAGCAGGCGGCGGCGCAGGCTCATGGCGCGGCGCCTCCCGTATTTTCGAGCATGTCGTCGCGGGCATGCTCGATGAGACATGGTCGATAGGACATGTGCTCGGGGGCATGTCCCGAGGTGCAGCTGCGATTCACCGGCCGGCGCCTCCGGGGAGCAGGCGGAAGCCGACGCCGCGCTGGGCGCGGATGGTGGGGACGTCGTCGCCGAGCTGGGCGAGCTTCTGGCGCAGGTAGCCGACGTAGACGTCGAGGACGTTGGGCTCGCCGTCGAAGTTGGGGCCCCAGACGGCGGCGAGCAGCTCGGAGCGGGTGAGGACCTCGCCGACGCGGCGGAACAGGAGGGCGCACAGGGCGAACTCGCGGGCGGTGAGGGCGACCTCCCTGTCGCCGCGGACGAGGGCGCGCTGGCGGGTGTCGAGGCTGACGTCGCCGGCGCGCAGCTGGATGACCTCGCCGCCGCGGCGGCGCGCGAGCACCTCGATGCGGGCGAGCAGCTCGCTGAAGTCGAACGGCTTGACGAGGTAGTCGTCGGCGCCGGTGCGCAGGCCGAGCACGCGCTCGCCGACGGTGCCGCGGGCGGTGAGCATGAGGACGGGGGTGTCGACGCCGCGGCTGCGCCAGGCGCGGAGCAGCGACAGGCCGTCGCCGTCGGGCAGCATCCAGTCGAGCAGGACGACGTCGTAGGCGATCGTCTGGGCCTGGCCGAGGGCGTCGCTGCTGGTGGTGCAGGCGTCGACGAGGTGGCCCTCCTCGCCGAGGCCGCGCTGGAGCAGCTGCAGCAGGCGCTCGTCGTCCTCGACCACGAGGAGCCTCATGCCTCGACGCTCCTGCCGGCGAAGAACGGGTAGAGGGCGGGGAGGATGACGAGGGTCAGCAAGGTCGAGGAGACGAGGCCGCCGACGACGACGGTGGCGAGCGGGCGCTGGACCTCCGCGCCGGTGCCGGTGGCGAGCATCATCGGCACGAAGCCGAGCGCGGCCACCGAGGCCGTCATGAGGACCGGGCGCATGCGCGACCTCGCGGCCTCGATCGCGGCGCGCCTGGGGCCGAGGCCCTGCGCGAGCAGCTGATCGATCTGCGACAGGAGGACGACGCCGTTGAGCACGGCGATCCCGCTGAGGGCGATGAAGCCGATGGCGGCGGACAGCGACAGGGGGAGGCCGCGCAAGGTCAGGGCGAGGATGCCACCGACGCAGGCGAACGGCACGTGGGTGAAGATGAGGGCGGCCGGGCGCAGGCGGCGGAAGGCGAGCAGGAGGACGGCGAAGATCGCGGCGACGACGGCGGGGATGACCCAGGCCAGGCGGGCGCGGGCCTCGGCCAGCGACTCGTACTGGCCGCCCCACACCGAGCGGGTGCCGCGGGGCAGCGGGACGCGCGCGGCGAGCTGGGCCTTGAGGCCCTCGACGACGTCGCCGAGCGCGGCGCCGCGGACGTTGAAGCCGACGACGATCCGCCGCTGGGCGTCGTCGTGGTTGACGAGGCTGGCGGCGGGCCGCTGCTCGACGGTGGCGAGGTGCTCGAGCTCGATGAGGGCGCCGTCGGGGGTGGGCACGGGGACGCGCGCGAGCAGCTCGGCCTGCGGCGGCTCGCCGAGGCGGATCCGGATCGGCAGGCGCAGCGGGCCGACGTAGGTGTGGCCGGCGGTGATGCCGGTGCGGATGGCCTGGACGACGCGCAGGACGTCGTCGGCGACCATGCCGTGGCTGCCGGCGGCGAGCATCTTCGGCCGGACCTCGGCGACGGCGACGTCGGGCGGGGCCATGATGCGCACGTCGACCGCGCCGGGCTGCTCGGCGATGACGGCGGCTGTCTGTTCGGCCAGGTCGCGCAGCTGCGCGAGGTCGTCGCCGAAGATGCTGAGCGAGACGTCGGTGACGGCGCCGCCGAGCAGCTCGTTGAAGCGCATCTGGATCGGCTGGGTGAAGACGACGACGTCGGCGGGGGCGCGGGCGGCCAGCAGGGCGTCGATCTCTTGCACGAGGGCGTCCTTGTCGAGGCCGGGGCGCCAGTCGGACTTCGGCGCCAGCTCGATGAACACGTCGGCCTGCTCGATGCCCATGATGTCGGTGGCGACCGCGGGCGAGCCGATCCTCGCGACGACGGCGCGGACCTCGGGGACGGCGCCGAGCAGGACCTGCTCCATCGCGGTGGCCTCGCGCACGGCCGACTCGAGCGAGATGTTGGGGGCGCGCTCGGTCTGGATCACGAGGTCGCCCTCGTCGAGCTGGGGCACGAAGGCGGCGCCGGTGCGGCTGAACAGCCAGCCGCCGAGGACCAGCGCGGCGAGGGCGGCGGCGGCGACGACGACGGGGGCGCGGGTGGCCGCGCGCAGGACGGGGGCGTAGGCGTGCTCGGCGAGGCGGACGAGCGCGGGCTCGCGGGCGGGGATGTCCCTGGTGCGCAGGACGGCCGCCGCGGCCGCGGGGACGAAGGTGAGCGCGAGGATCAGGGCGGCGAGCAAGGCCATGATCACCGCGGCGGCCATCGGCCGGAACATCTTGCCGTCGACGCCGGTGAGCGTGACGATCGGGACGTAGACCAGCAAGATCACGAGGACCGAGAAGAACACCGGGCGGGCCACGCCGCGCGTCAATTCGCCGACCTTGTTCGGGGACAGCGCGGCGCCGACGGCCCCGCAGAACACGGCCTCGACCATGACCACGGCGCCGTCGACGAGCAGCCCGAAGTCGATCGCGCCCAGGCTCATGAGGTTGCCCGGGATGTCGAGCAGCGCCATGCCGGCCAGCGCGAACAACATCGACAGCGGGATCACCAGCGCGACCAGCAGGCCGGCGCGGAAGCTGCCGAGCATGGCGAACAGGACGACGACGACGAGCAGGCCGCCCTCGAGCAGGTTCTTCGCCACGGTGGCGAGGGTGGCCGAGACGAGCTTCGCGCGGTCGTAGACGAGGTCGACGGCGACGTCCTCGGGCAAGGCGGCGGTGACGTCGGCCATGCGCGCGTGCAGCCGCTCCATGACCTGGAGGGCGTTGGCGCCGCGCAGCATCTGGACCATGACGTAGACGGTCTCGCCCTCGCCGTTGAAGGTGGCGGCGCCGATCCGCGGCAGGCTGCCCCAGCGCACGTCGGCGACGTCGGCGACCCGCAGGCCGGGCTCGCCGCTGGCGGCGGGGCGCACGAGGGCGCTGCCGAGCTCGTGCGGGGTGGTCGGGCGGGCGACGCCGCGGAGCAAGACCTGATCTGTCCCATCGGCCAGGCTGGCGCCGGCGGCGGTGCCGGTGGCGGCGACGACGGCGGACTCGAGCGCGCCGAGAGTGATGCCCCAGCGCGCCATGGCGTCGGGCCGGCCGACGACGTCGAGGGTGCGCCGCTCGCCGCCCCAGGTGTTGACCTCGACGACGCCCTCGACCGCGCGCAGGAGCGGGACGAGGCGCAGCTCGACGAGCTCGAGCAGCTCGGCCGGGGTGCGCTCGGGCGAGCGCACGGTGAAGTGGAAGATCTCGCCGAGGCCGCCGGTCAGCGGGCCGAGCTCGGGCGCCTCGACGTCCTCGGGCAGGCGATCGCCGACCAGCGCGAGCCGCTCCTGCACCATCTGCCGGGCGAGGAAGGGGCTGACGTCGTCGTCGAAGATCGCGGTGATCGAGGAGATGCCGTAGCGCGAGACGCTGCGCTGCTTGACCATGCCGGGGATCCCGCCGAGGCCGATCTCGATCGGCCGCGTCACCAGGCGCTCGACCTCCTCGGGGGTGAGGCCGGTGGCGCGCGTGAGCACGAGGACCTGGTTGGTGGTGACGTCGGGCAGGGCGTCGAAGCGCAGGCGCGCGGCGACGACGGCGGCCAGCACCGCGGCGACGAGGGTGATCCACAGGACGGCGCGGCGGTGGACCACCGAGGCGTGGACCAGAGCCTCGATCACGCGCCGGCCTCCGCGTGGGCGCGCTCGTGGGCGAGGGCGTCCTCGGCGACCCGCTCGCCCGCGGCCAGCTGCGCGGGATCGATCGGCCGCACCAGGGCGGAGGCGCCGGAGGCGATGAGCAGCTCGACGGGGACCGCGGCGACGTCGCCGTCGCGGCGGCGGTAGACGATCAGGGCGTCGCCCCGGCGGCGCAGCGCGCCGGCCGGGACCTGGACGACGCCCGGCTCGTCGCTCGAGGCCTCGACGGTGCCGCGCAGGCCGGGCGCGGCGAGGTGCTCGCCCTCGGCCTCGAACCACAACACGACGGCGCCGTCGTCGGCCTCGACGGTGCGCGCGAGCGGCTCGGGCTTCAGGTCCCACACGCTGCCGTCGACGGCGTGAAAGCGCATGCGGGCGCCCGCCGGCGGGGCGCGGAGGAAGCGGGCCTCGACGCGCGGCGGGCCCTCGCCGACGACGACGGCGATCGGGGGACCCTGACCCTCGATGACCTCGCCGAGGCGACCGTTGAGCTCGCGGACGACGCCGTCGGTGGCGCTGGCGAGGGTGACCTCGGGCTTGCGCAGGAGCTCGCGCGAGCGCGCGGGGTCGATGCCGGCGGCGCGCAAGGTGGCGGCGGCCGTGAGGGCCTGCTGCTCGACCTCGGCGGCGCGGGTCGCGACCTCGAAGACGTCGCGCTCGGCGACCAGGCCCTCGCGGCGCATCTGCGTCAGCTTGTCGCGCCGGGCCGTCTGGGCGGCGCCGCGGAGCAGCGCGCCGCGGTAGTCGGCGGCGGCGACGACGACCTCGGGCATGACGACGTCGACGAGCGGCTGACCGACGCGCACGCGGTCGCCGGCCTGGACGTGGAAGCGGGCGATCCGGGCCCGGTACAGCGGGCGGATCACGGCCTGGCGATCGCCGGCGAGGACCACCCGCGCGGCCGCCTGCAGCAGCGAGATGTCCTGCGGCGCGGTGACCTCGACCCACGCGCTCGGCGTGCTCGCGGGCTGACGATTTGGCTGTCTCTCAGGGCATGTCTCTTCAGACATGCACGAGAGCGAGACTGCCAGGCAGGAGATCGCGGCGACCCGGCGCAGCATGCCCCGGGCGTAGCGCGGGCCCGGCCGGCGAACTTGAGACGATCTTGAGAAGATTCTCAGGCGGGGCGCTCGCGCCGGGCCCTGGCCTTGTCGCCGGCGCGGCGCTCGACGCACTCCTCCTCGGCGCACGGGACGGCGGGCTCGGCGAGGGTCTCCTCGGCCTCCTGCAGGGCCTCGAGGATCCGGCACTCGGACACGCGACCGCCGCCGCGGCAGGAGTCGGCCAGGCGCTGCAGGGCGGCGCGCAGCTTCTGGAGGTCGTCGATCTTGTGGTCGAGGTCGTGGATGTGATCGCGGACGAGCCGGTCGACGCGGGCGCACGGGCGCAGGCGATCGCGGGCGAGCGACAGCAGCTCGCGCACGTCCTCGATGCTGAGGCCGAGCTCGCGGCTGCGACGGATGAAGTTGAGGCGGCGGACGTGCTCCGGCCGGTAGATGCGGTAGCCCCCGGCGGTGCGGGCCGGCTGCGGCAGCAGCTCGATCCGCTCGTAGTAGCGAATGGTCTCGGCGCCGACGCCCGTCGCCTGCCCGAGCGCCCCGATGGTCATCTGCTCGTCGTCTCGCGCCATGCCCCGCAGCTTGCTCCGCGCCCGCCCGGCTGTCACGACGCGGCGGCACGTGCGTCACCTCGCGCGCAGCGGCGGCGGCGGGCTCGCTCGTACCCCTGTAGTCGCTACAAGGTATGGTTCGCGGTCCGGGGCGGGTGGGACGCGGGGGCGCGCGAGCTGCCGATCTCGCGCTCCGCCGCCGGTGAGGGTGCTGCCCGGGGGGCGGCGTGACGTTCTTCGCTTGACCCTGTAGTGACTGCAGGCTTCAGATTGGGGCGCGAGGAATTCGTATGCACCTCGAAGTCGTCGCCCTGCTCCTGATCCTCGGCTTTTACGCCGTCGCCTTCGGCCTGCGCACGTACCGGCACGTGCGCGCGACCGGCTCGACCGGCTTCCACGGTCTGTCTGGAAGGACAGGTTCGGCGGAGTGGTGGGGCGGGGCGCTGTTCGTCGTCGGGGTGCTTCTCAGCGTGATGGCGCCGCTCGCCGGCCTGCTCGGCTGGGTGGCCACGCCGGACGTCGGGCCCGGGCAATTCATCCTCGGCGGCGCGGCGGCGCTGGTCGGGATCGCGGCGACCTACGCGGCGCAGACCAGCATGGGCCGCTCGTGGCGGATCGGGGTGCGCGGCGACGAACGGACCGAGCTGGTGACCGAGGGGCCGTTCGCCCTGGTCCGCAACCCGATCTTCTCGTGCATGCTGTTCACCGCGGCGGCGCTGGTGGTGGTGCTGCCGAACCCGCTGGCGCTGGCGTCGCTGGCGTGCCTTCTGGTCGCGGTCGAGCTGCAGGTTCGCCTGGTCGAGGAGCCGCACCTGCTGCGCGTGCACGGCGGGAAGTACCGCGCCTACGCGGCCCGGGTGGGGCGCTTCGTGCCGGGGCTCGGGCTGCTCGCGCGCTGATGGAGGTCAGCGCGGCACGACCTCGACCATCGCCTCGTTGCGCTTGGCGAACGGGAGGGTGAACGGGGCGTCGTACTGGGCCCAGAACACGTCCTCGTCGACGCGCCAGCGCGGGTGGTTGGCGAGCGCGGCGAGCAGCCGCTGGCGCGACTGCTCGCGCTTGTCCTCCGACGAGTTGCCGCGGTAGCGCACGGCGGCGATCGTGCGCGTGGGCTCGTGGACCAGCTCGATCGCGGGGTCGTCGGGTCGCGGGGCCTCGGAGGTGTAGAGGTCGTTGGAGAGGAAGAACGCGAGCGTCCAGCCGCGGCCGCCCTGTTTCTGCAGGACGGGGCTGGTCATCGCCAGGCGCTCGCCCTCGCGGTGCTGCTGCACCGGGATCGTCATCGACATGCGCAGGTTTCGGCTGTTCTCGCCGAAGATGTAGCGCGCCAGGCGGTCGAAGGCCTCGTCGACGGCCTTGTCGTGCTCGCCCTCGATCGTCAGGCGGGCGAGCAGCGCCGGCTGGTATTCGCGGATCTCCACGTCCTCGTCGATCGTCTCGATCACCGCGTACTTCGGCTGCTCTTCGAGGCGGATGCCGAAGAAGCCGGGGACGGATTTGAGGATCTCGGTGAATGGTAGCTTGCTGATCACGGCGGGGTCCCCCCTCGCGCTGCTGTCTACGACGATCCGCCGCGCGGGCAACCGCGTCGCGACGAGGAGCGCTCGCGCGGTCGCTGTGCACGCTGTTGTCGGCGGCCTGTTCGAAAGCGACGATCGCCGGGACGCCGGGCTCATCCGGGCGTGCGCCAGGTGCGCTGCGAGCGGGCGCGATCGTGGGTCGATGTCACGATCGGTGGGGGGCGCGCGGATGTTTTCAAGGACATGCCCGTTCGGGCATGTCTTGTAGGACACTCACTGCGCCCACTGCTCGGCGGGGGTCGGCCCGACGGGGGCAGGCTTGAAGTAGCGTCCGGGGCGCGCGTCCATGTCGCGCCTGATGAGCGCCTTGAGGGTGCGGGCGACGGCGGCCTGGGCGCTGTCCAGCGGGCGCTCGAGCTCGGAGCCGTCGGTCTTCACGTCGACCACGCGCCCGGCGTCGAAGGTGACGCGCATGGCCGTCTGGTACTCGTCGCTGCAGCGGTCGGTGCTGGCGGTCTGGTCGGCGAACACCTGGCCGCCGGCGAGCGTGAGGTCGTACATGAACCAGTTGAACTTGTTCGAGGCGCCGTAGCGGCAGTGGGTCACGAACTCGCGCACCTCGCCGAACCATGTGCGGGCGTTGGCGGCGGCCTCGGGGATGATGCCTGGAAACCAATCCGCGTCGAGCTCGCCCCGCTCGAGCCCGTCGATCTGCTCGTTGAACATCGCCACCAGCTTGGGGTTGGACCGGTCGCCCGGCATGTCGGGCGGGTAGAGCGGCGCCGGCAAGCACCGGATGTCGAGCTTCACCAGCACGACGCAGGCGATCGCCAACACCACCAGGCTGCCCACCACCATCGCCGTCACCCGCGCGCCCTTCGTCATGCCGCTCCTCCGTCCGAGGTGGACGATAGTCAGTCGGGGCGAAACGGTCCAGACAGGCCGCGCGGGGGGCCTTTTCGCCCGCGTGGCGCACCTGCGACCGGCAGGACATGTCCTTGAGGACATGTCCTCAGTGCTCGTGGTTCGGCGCGACGGATGGATGGATACGTTCGGACCGCGACGTCGCTGTCATCCGGCGCGGTCCGAGACGGGCGGGTCGCCGGTTCCAGGTCGCCTGCGGCCACGGGGGGCAGAGGCGCGGTTGACTTCTGGTCGGCCGCCGGGAATACCTGGAAGGGTATGCTTCGATCAAACTACCACTGGCTTATGCCCGCCTGCCTCCTGCTGGCGGGGTGCATCGAGGGCAACACCGAGCAGGAGCAGATCCGCGTGGTGCTGTCGCCGCTGTTCTATTCCAACGTGCACACGCCTTCCAGCGTGCGAGCGCTGCTGGGCTCGCAGGCGTGCTTCAAGTTCCAGCTCATGGACGTCGCTGAGCACAACGTACTCCCGCCGGACGCGGCGGCGTGCTTCGACCCGACGATCGCGGGGGTGCCGGTCCACGAGGGGGACTGCATGGTGCTCGAGGAGCTCGGCCCGCTGCGCATCGACTTCACCCCGCGCGCGGATTGTCCCTTCCCCGACATCGCCGACCGCCTGGTGGCCGATCGGTTCGAGATCGAGGTCGTGCCGGGCGAGGCGATGCGCGCCGGATTCGAGTGGCACCTCGAGCGCTCCGCGCTCCGCTGGCTGACGAGCGCCGGGCCGCTGCCCGCGGACCTGATCCCGGCCGTCGACGAGCCGCTGCGGCTCGTCCCCGGGGTCGAGGTCTCGTTCCCGATCAACGTGATCGACGCGGCGGGGGAGCTCGTCGCCTGGGACCCCGCGCAAGGCCTCGCCTCCGAGTCGCGGGACGGCGGCCCAGCGCGCGAGCTGCCGCGCTCCGAGAACATCAACTCGTCGTGGCTGGTCAGCATCGGCCCCGGCGAACACAGCGTGATGACCCTCGAGGTCGGAGACGAGTTGCTTCCGCTGGCCGAGGTGGTGGCCACGCCCGCCGAGGAGGCGGCGTCGCTCGAGATCGTCGCGGCGTACTTCGGCGATGCACCGTTCGTCGCCCGGGCGATCGTGCGCGACGGCGAGGGGCACGTGATCTACGGCGCTCCCGTGGCGTGGTCGCTGGTCGAGGGGGAGCTGGCGCTCAGTCCGGTGGAGGAGGGGGTGCCGCCGGAGTACACGGCGATCACCGACGAGTGTGTGCCCCCGCCGACGGAGGTACAGCCGCGCCGCGCGATCCTGCGGGCGCAGCTCGGCGCGCTGAGCGACGAGATCGAGCTCGCGTGGACTGCCGTGCCCGCGGAGACGGCCAGCGAGGAGCCGTTCGAGCCCAACCATTCGTGCATGCGCGGGACGAACACTCCGGACGAGCCGGCGGAGCCCGGCGAGGACGATGTCCTCGGGGACTCCGGGTGCGGCTGCGCCGCGACGCCGGGCGCCGGGCTGGGCGGCTGGGCGTGGCTGCTGCTGCTGGCGCTCGGACGGCGGCGCGGGCGGGCAGCGCGGCGATGAACGCTGGGCATGTCGTGAGAGACATGTCCTTATAAAAATGTTGAGGAGGACATGTCTTGATAGACATGTCCTTTGTGCGCCGATCTCGGCGCCACTGCGACCGTCGCTCCGCGGCGGGCCGCCATCGAGACGAGCACCGCCGATGACTGCGGCGCGGGCTGTCCCACGACCGGACGCGGATCCCACGTCCGAACACGGGCCACCCGCGAACCGGCGCGTGCCTGCGGGGAGAGCCGCTGGCACATCGCTTGCTGAACATCCGCCGACGCGATGCGAGGGAGCTCGATCCCGGGCCTCTCGTCGCGCACCACCCGTCTGGAGCCCACGATCATGCCCCGTCTCCTTCTCCGCCCCCTCTCGCTGCTCATCGTCCTCCTCACCGTCGCCTGCGACGACCTCGAGGAGATCGACGAGGACGCGGCCGACGACATGTTGCCGCTGACCGATATCGAGCCGACACCGGATGTCGACCTCGACGTCGTGCTCGCGGAGCGCCCGCGCCCCGGCCACGATGCAGCCGGAGACGACCGCGGCGAGCGTCCGCCCGCGAGGGCGCGCTCGGCCACCGACATGCCTTGGTAGACATGCTCGAAAAGACATGTCCATGCGAGCCAGATCCGCGCGCGGGTCTCGTCGCTCGCCGTCGGGGTGCGCCGAACTCGACCAGGCGGCGGCCGCGAGCCTGATGCACGCAGCGCCTGGGTGGGTGATTGGGCGCAGCTGTGGCGCAGCGAGCCGTCCCGGAGCGACGGGCGCGTCACGGCGACGCGCTCCGAGCGGCACGATCGGCGCGCTGGCCCGGACGCGCAGCGCGAGCGGCGGCCGGCGAACGGCGAGGCGCCATCGTTTGTTTCGCGGCCCGGATTCGGGTGTACCGAGAGGTGCTCATGACATTCGAGGCGAGCGCATTCACGCGCTCGCCAATGATGTGTCATAAATGGGCAGGTCTCCTCGGGGCCGAAGTGTCTCCCTGCATATGCCCGCCGGCATTCGCCGTTTGTTTCGTATGTCCATCGGGACATTCGGTGTGCTCGGGCGAATGGCGCGCCGTGCCGGCCCTCACCGGCGGCTGGCGCGTCCGTTGCCCGCAAATGGGCGGGTGCTACATCTGGCGCGGTCATCCCGACAACTCGGCGCGGATCGGCGTCGATCCCCCAGGGCCGCATGAAACCGCTCCGCTTGATCCTGACTCTGATTCCGCTCGGCTGCGGCGACGGCTCGAGCGGCTCGGACGGTCTGCTGTCCGACGAGCTGTCGATGCCGCGGGTGCCCACGGTCGCGCTCGACAGCTTCGCCTCGGCGGAGGATTGCGGTGTGTGCCACCAGGCCCATTACGCCGAGTGGGCCGCGTCGGCCCACGCCTATGCGATGAAAGATCCGGTGTTTCGCGCGTTCGTGGCGATCCGGCAGGAGAACTACGCCGGCGAGCAGGACAAGTTCTGCTTGCAGTGCCACAGCCCGATCGGCACCCGCGGCGGGGACATCGTGGCGGGCTTCGAATTCGCCGATCTGCAGCCGATCACGCTCGAGGGCGTGACCTGCGAGAGCTGTCACAAGGCGGCGTCTCTGGCCCGTCCGTTCAACAGCGGGCACGTGCTCGATCCCGACGGGCCGATGCGCGGCACCATCGCCGCGCCGCTCGGCGGCTCGTTCCATGAATCGCAGTTCTCGCCGCTCCACGGGGGCTCGGCCTTCTGCGCGGGGTGCCACGACCTCCGCGAGGCGAGCGGCCTCGTGCTGGAGCGCCCGTACGCCGAATGGCAGGAGTCGCCCGCCGCGGCGGTCGGCGTGCAATGCCAGGACTGCCATATGCCGCGTTACGAGGGGCAGGCGGTGGCCGGCGGGCCCACGCGGACGCTGCACCGGCACACCTGGATCGGCGCCGGCATCCCGCTCCTGGAGGGCTTCGTCACGAAGGACGAGGAGGCGGCGCTGCGCGTGGAGGTCAAGCGGCTGCTCGCCGGGGCGGCGCGGGTCGACATCGCGGCGCCGGCGTTTGTGCGCGCCGGCGACGAGGTCGACCTCGACATCACCGTCAAGAACAACATCTCCGCCCACAACTTCCCCACCGGCTCGACCTTCAATCGCCAGGCCTGGGTCGAGGTGGTCGTCCGCGACGGCGACGGTCGCGTCGTGTTCGCCACCGGGACGCTCGACGCGAGGGGAGAGCCGCGCGGCTCCGAACTGCTGCAGCTCGGCTCGGTCCTCGTCGACGCGCGCGGCCGGCGGGTCCTGTTGCCCTGGCGCGCGACGGAGCACGTGTCGAACGCCATCGAACCGCTGCGCGAACGGGTGTTCCGGCTGCGCGTCGCGACCGCGAGCGCGGGGCGAGGGCCGCTCTCGGTGGAGGCGCGCGTCCTGTTCCGCGCCTTCTCCCCCGAGGCGCTGCGGGCCCTCGGCCTCGACGAGTACGCCGCCAGGCTCGAGGTGCACGAGGTCTCGCGCGACGTCGCCGGCGTCGAGCTGCGGCCGCGATGACGACGGGCGCGGGGCTGCGGCCGCTTCGCGTCGGCTGTCCTGTGCGACATGTCTGCGAGACAATGCCCCGCAGAACATGTCCTAAGTGCCAGGCTTTGACTCGCCGAGCGCGCGCAGGCGGGCGACCTTGTCGTGGAACTCGCGCAGCTCGCGGCCGGCGAGGCCGGCGGCGGCGGCGGCCTCGTCGGCGTCGGTGCCGCGGAGCATGTGCGCGAGGGCCTGGGCCTCGAGGCGGGTGAGGGGCAGGGCCTCGCGGCGGTAGTCGACGAAGGCCTCCCACGACAGCGGGACCCACGCGCGGACGAAGTCGGCCATCGCGGCGGCGAACAGGCGGATCTCGACCTGCGCGTGGGGGTCCATGCGGAGGTCGAGGAAGTGCAGCAGGTTGTGCAGGTCGATCTTCCAGATCCACTGCGTGTACAGCGACACCGGCAGCAGCGTGCGGGCGAGCTCGCGGGCGATCCCGAGCTCGCCGGCGAGGGTCTGGTAGTCGGCGTAGAGCTGGTCGTGGCGGGCGTGGAGCAGGGCGCGCACGCGTTCGCGCAGCTCGAGCGGGACGGCGGTCTCGGCGTCGCGGCCCTGGCGGTTGGTCGTCGACTGCAAGGTGACGTGCTCGAGCGCGGGCACGTAGAACTCGTCGGGCGCCTCGCTGTAGCGCAGCGACATCTCGTTGACGTTGGCCGTGCGGTGGCGGATCCACTGGCGCGCGACGAAGATCGGCATCTTGCAGCGGAACTTGACCTCGCACATCTCGAACGGCGTGGTGTGCCGGTGGCGCATGAGGTAGCGCAGCAGGCCGCGGTCGTCGTGGACCTTGCGCGTCGACGGGCCGTAGCTGACCCGGGCGGCCTGGACGATGTCGATGTCGTTGCCCATGTAGTCGATCGGCTGGACGAAGCCGAGGTCGAGGACGGGGACCTCGCGCCCCAGGAGGGCCTCGGCGCCGGGAGAGAGCGGGCGGGCGGTGACGGTCATCGGCCGCAGGGTATACCCCAGCCGGTGGCGGCCGAGGCGGGTATACTGGGCCCTGACCATGCGACGCGAGCGCGACAACTCGGCCCTGACCCTGGTGGTCTGGATGCTGCTCGCGTCGCTGCTGGTGCATCTCCTCATGTGGCCGGTGGGCGACCAGCTCATCGGGCTCGGCTGGGACGCGCCGCCGTTGCCGCGCTCGGACGGGTGGATGCAGGTCGCGCTGGTGCCTCCGGAGGAGGAGGCGCCGCCGGAGCCGGAGGCGCAGCCGCGCCCGCCGGAGCAGTCGGGCCGGCTGATCAAGCAGGACCGGGTGCGCAAGGAGTCGGTGCCCGACGACGCCAAGTACGTGTCGGAGTTCGACCAGTCGACCGACAAGGAGACGCGCGCGCCCAACGTGCGGCCGACGCCGGGCGGGCTGCCGCTCCTGCCGGGCCGCCCCGACGCCGACAACTCGCAGGTGAAGGGGCCGTCGCGCCCGCAGGCGCCGAGCCTCGCCGAGGGGCAGCAGCCGGAGGGCCCGCAGGTCGATCCGGGCCCGCTCGGGCCGCTGCCGCTGTCCCCGGGCCGCACCTCGCCCGGCGGCAACCCCGGCCTGCGCGGCACGCCCGGGGCGATGGAGCGGGCGCTCGGCCAGGCGGGCACGTTCGACAGCATCGACGACGACGTCCCCGAGGGCGCCGAGAACATGCTGAACTCGCGCCGCTGGAAGTACGCGTCGTTCTTCAACCGGATCCGCGACGCGGTGGCCGATCGCTGGCGGCCCGAAGAGGTCCACCGGGCGCGCGACCCCAGCGGCACCAAGTACGGCACCATCCCCCGCGTCACTCGCCTGTTCATCAAGCTCAACCCGGACGGGTCGGTCAACGGGATCTCGACCGACAGCTCGTGCGGGCTCGACTTCCTCGACGAGGAGGCGATCCGGGCGATCCGCGCGGCGGCGCCGTTCAACAACCCGCCGCCGCAGCTGATCGACCCGCGCACGGGGCTGATCGAGTTCGGCTTCGGCTTCCGCCTCGAGTTCGAGAAGGGCGGCGGGCGGATCTTCCGCTACTCGCATTAGTTAATTGCGAGCGATATGTCCGGAGGGACATGTCTGCGGCTCAGTGGAACTCGAGGTCGTCGCGCGGGGCGGCGAGCAGTCGGCGCTTGAGCCACTCCTGGATGGTGACGCGGTCGAAGTAGAGGCGCCGGCCGAGGCGGACCACGCCGGGGATCTGGTTGCGGAAGACGCGGTCGTAGACGGCCCGCCGCGAGCAGTGGAACCACACGGCGAGGTCGTCGGCCGTCAGCAGCGGCGACTCGCTCTCCAGTTTCGGCGGGCCGGCGGCCCGGACCTTCCCCATCGCGGTCTCCTCCTCTATCCCACATTAGCCGGCGGGCGCGGCGACCGGCAACAACCGTCAGCGACGCGCGACGGCCTCGAAGCGGTCCCAGTCGGCGGGGGTGAACAGCGCCGCGACGCCGGGGCGCTTGCGGATGGTCTCGAGCAGGATCTCGCCGGCGGGCGACTCGGTGAGCGCGGCGGTGATCCAGCGGCGCGCACGCCTGGCGTCGCGCAGGCGGATGCTGCTCTCGAGCAGGCGGCGCAGCACGTACATGCGCACGATCGCGGGCTCGTCGACGAGCAGCGGGACGACGGCCTCGAGGTCGCGCACGGCGAGGTCGTCGCGACCGGCGCGCTGCCAGGCGAGGCCGCGCAGGAGCAGGGCGTGCCGGTGGTGCTGCAGGGCCTCGGGACCGGCCTTCGCCGACGGGGCGAGCGGCAGCGCGGCGAGGTCGGTGAGGTGGAAGCGGACGCGGGCCGGGGTCCAGGTGTACTCGAGGCGCTGGAAGTCGAGCAGGATGTCGTAGAGCGCGGGCCCGAGGGCGTCCCTGGCGGCGAGCACGAAGTTGTCGGGGTCGCGCATGAGTCGCTGGCGCAGGCGCGCGTGGAACGGGTGGTCCTCGGCGAGGCCGGTCAGCGCGCCGCGCAGCGCCGCGGCGGCCTCGTCGATGCGACCGGCGCGGGCCAGCAGGTCGATGCGCCACAGATCCGCGGCGCTGGCCGCCGGGGCGCCGGCGAGGCGCTGCAGCGCCGGATCGATCTCCTCCTCGGCGATCAGGCGGGCGACCTCGTGCCACTCGTCGGCGCCGGCGGGCGGCGGCGGGCCGCCGGCGCGCAGGCCGACGAGATCGACGGCGAACACGTCGACCCGCGAGGTGCTGTCCGATTGGACAGGTTTATTGAGGATGCGCAGGCGCAGCGGCCCGCGCGGCGGGGTCTTCGGGCTGATGGCGTCCAGCGAGCGCACGGGTTCGCCGTCGCCCTGCCTGGTTTCGACGCGGAGGACGCCGAGGTCGGGGTAGTGGCTGAATTCGATGCGGACGCGGCGGCCCGGACCGGGCTGGAGCGCGTGGTACTGCTCGCCGCCGTTCGGCCCGGTGACGGCGGAGATCGCCTGCACCGGGCGCTCGGACCGCTCGCGCGCCTCGAAGCGGACGCCGAGGTACACGTCGTCGCTGTCGGGCGCCGTGAGGGCGATCGTCACGGCGGTGCCCCACTCGAGGTGCTCGAACGCGGCCTCGACGGCGATGGCGATGGTGCCGCCGTCCCACTCGAGCGGGTACTCGGCGATGACGGGGTCGGTGGATGTCTGAAGGGACAGGCTGCCGGCGCCGCCGCGGCGGGCGAACGCCAGCGGGTCGCCGATCTGCCAGGCGGGGTCGAGCGGGCGGTCGAAGCGGAGGCCGAAGCGCGGGCGCTCGGCGGTGGCGCGGCGGAGGGCGGCCAGCTCGGCCTCGGCCTCGTTGCGCACGCGCAGGTCGAGGCCGGGCAGGGCGGCGCGGCGGGCCGCGAGCTGCTGCGCGTCGGCGAATTCGCCGAGCGCGCGGCGGCTGCGGATCGCCCCCGCGAGCGCGGCGTCGGCCAGGTCGGGGCGGCCGGCCGCGGCGAGGTAGTGCTCGGCGGCGGCGGCGTGGTCGGCGGCGGCGGCGTAGAGGTCGGCTGCCCGAAGGAGCATGTCCTCATGGGCATGTCCTGAGAGACGGGCGATGGTGGCCAGCTCGGCGGCGCTGCGGCGCGGCAGGCCGATCGCGGCCAGCTCCTCGGCGTGCTGCCAGGCGTCGGCGATGGCGGGGTCGTCGAGGTCGGGGCGGATCGGTCGGGCCGCGGGGGCGGGCCGCGGGACCTGCGAGAGCGGGACGTCGCCGGCGCCGAGGATCAGATAGTCGTCGGGGTGGCCGGTGGCGCGCACCAGCAGCTCGGCCTCGCGGTCGTCGTCGAAGTCGGCGGCGGCCAGCAGCGCCAAGCCGGGCAGCTCGAGCGGCTCGATCAGGCCGTCTTCGCCGCCGCGGTACAGCGCGAGCTGGTAGGGCGCCTCGGCGAGCAGGTCCTGGGTGCCGTCGCCGTCGAGGTCGGCGGCGTGGAGCTGGCGGGCGGCGTCACCCTTGTCGGGGCCGCCGAGCGGGAAGAACTGGCGGATCTCGAGCGTCTCGCCGACGACCGCGAGGACGTACACGCCGGCCGGCTCGCCGAACGGGGCGGCCTCGGAGAAGCGGCCGGCGTTGTCGTAGACGTCGCGCTTGGCCGCGGCGATCCGCAGCTCGCTGCCGCCGCGCAGCAGCGCGATCGTCTCGATGAAGCCGAAGCTGCGGCGGGCCAGCTGGCGCAGCTCGCCGTCGTCGCCGGCCTTCAGCACGCGCACGTCGTAGCCGGTCCACGGCCCGGTGACGACGACCAGCTCGGGGCGGCCGTCGCCGTCGACGTCGCCGGCGGCGACGGTGTGGATGTCGGAGGTGACGGCGTCGGTGGGCGGGTGCGCCGGGCCGCTGCGCCACGCGCCGGCGGGGTCGCGGTCGATCCGCCGCAGCTTGCGGGCGTAGGGGCCGCTGCCGGTGTAGAGCGCGAAGCGCCCGGTGCCGGCGAGGTCGGCGACGGCGCTGCCGATGACCTTGCTGTCGGCCCACTCGTACACCGGCGGGCCGCCGGTGGTCGGGTAGAGGCCGTAGCGGATCTTGCTGTCGCCGGCGCCGTCGGGGTTGGGGGTGCCGAGCATGAGCAGCGGGACGTCAGCCAGCGCGGGCGGGAGCAGGCGCGGGGCGACGTCCTGCTGCTTCAGCGGCACCTCGGCGAGGCGGGTCAGGGCAGCGTCGGCGCGCAGCACCACCGCGCTGCCGCGCAGGTCGGAGGCGGTGACGAGCTCGGGCCGGCCGTCGCCGTCGAGGTCGTCGAGCTGGAACACGTGCGCCCGGGCCAGGCTGTGGCCGATCGCGGCGCGCGGGATGGCTGCCCCTGTGGACAGGTGCTCGAGGACATGTCCGTAAGTCCTCTTCGGGTCGCCGGCCGGCAGGCGGTCGAGGGCGGCGCGGACGGCCGGGAGGTCGCGGCGGTCGAGGGCGGCGGCGACGCGCAGGCTGGCGAGCTCGGGGTCGCCGGCGAGCTCGGGGGCGCGGGCGTCGAGCGCGGCGAGGGCGGCGGCCGACTCGGCGAAGGCGCCGCTGTCGGCCAGGCGCATGGCGAGGCTGCGCAGGGCGGCGGCCTGGTCGGCGGGGGTGCGCGCGGCGATGTAGGCGCCGGCGTGGGCGTCGATGGCGGCGGCGGGGTCGGTCTGGGCGTCGCCCCACTCGCGGAAGGCGGCGGCGAGGGCCGCGGTGCCGCGGTTGTCGGGCAGGGCGACGAAGGCGGCGAACAGGCGCGCGGCCTCGTCGCGCTTGCCGGCGGCGGTGAGCTGCGCGGACTGCTCGCGCAGGGCGTCGAGGCGGGCCTCGGCGCGGCGTTCGTGGGCGGCGCGGACGAGCGCGCGGGTGGCCGCGACGCCGCCGAGGACGACGACGACGGTGGCGGCCACGGCGACGGCGATCTGGCGCAGCCGCTGGCGCCGGCGCAGGCGCTCGGCCTCGGGGTCGTGGGCGAGCGCGTCGAGCAGCTCGCCGAGGCCGGGGAACCGGCGCGCGGGGTCGACGGCGAGGCCGCGCAGCAGCAGCGCGTGCACCCACGCCGGCACCCGCGGGTCGGGCGGGGCGGGCGAGAGCTGGCCGCGCAGCACGTCCTCGGCGAGGCTCTCGAGGCTGTCGCCGGCGAACGGCCGGCGGCCGTAGAGCGCCTCCCACAGCGTGACGCAGAACGCGAACTGGTCGCTGGCGGCGGTCGCCGGCTCGCGCCGCAGCTGCTCCGGGGCCATGTACGCCGGCGTGCCGACCAGCGCGCCGCTGCCGGCCAGGGTGACCAGGGCCGGGGATGTCGACGAGGACATGGTCCCAGAGACATGTCCTGAAGCACCTGTCCTTCCGCGCCGGGTGGCGAGCCCGAAGTCGGCCACGCGCACGCGGCCGTCGGCGCCGACGAGGACGTTGCTCGGCTTGAAGTCGCGGTGGATGAGGCCGACCTCGTGGGCGGCGCGCAGGCCCTCGCCGGCCTGACGCAGGGCGGCCACGACCTCGCGCCAGCTGCGGGGCTTGTGGGCCAGCCAGTGCTGGAGGTCGACGCCGTCGACGTACTCCATGGCGATGAAGACGGCGCCGTGGAACTCGCCGGCCTCGTGCACGGCGACGACGTTGGGGTGGATCAGCCGGGCCAGCGCCTGGGCCTCGCGCAGCAGCTGGGCGCGGCCGAGCGAGGGGTCGTCGTGGCTGCCGGTCTGGACCAGCTTGAGCGCGACGCGGCGGTCGAGCTCGTCGTCGTAGCCGGCGTAGACGACCCCCATCGCCCCGCGCCCGACCTCGCGCAGGACCACGAAGCGGCCGATCCGCGGCGGGTCGCCGCCGTCGCGCCCGGCCGGGGCGGCCGACTCCCACGGCGGCGTCGCGTTGACGACGGTCGCCAGCGGATCGTGCGGACGCGCCGGCGGGGCCGTGGTCTCGGCCAGCTCCGGCGCGCCGGGAGGCCTCGTGCGGATGTCGCCGGGGTCGACCACGACGTGTCGGAGGCGAGACTACCACGGGCCTGCGCCGGCGCGGCCGCGCGGATTCGGCCGCGCCCGCGCGCACTGGAGCTCTATGGCGTGGAGGACATGTCGCCGGGGACATGTCCCGAAGGCTGCTGGGCGCCCTGCTTGCCGGACAGCGCGAGCTGGCCGCAGGCGGCGCCGATGTCGTCGCCGCGCGGGGTGCGGACGTAGGCGCGCAGGCCGGCGGCGCGGCACAGGTCGAGGAAGCGGCGCACGCGGGCGGGGCTCGGCCGGCCGTAGGGGGCGTGCGGATGGGGGTTGAAGGGGATCAGGTTGATCTGGCAGCGGATGTCGCCGACCAGCGCCGCGAGCCGGCGCACGTCGTCGTCGCTGTCGTTGACGCCGGCGAGCAGGACGTACTCGAAGGTGACGTAGCGGCGGCGGTGCGGCGGCACCGAGCGGACCGCGGCCAGCAGGGCGGCGATGTTCCAGCGGGTGTTGATCGGCATGACCTCGTCGCGCACCGCGTCGGTGGTGGCGTTGAGGCTGATCGCCAGGCCGACCTCCTTGGCCAGCGGGTCGCCGGCGAAGCGCTCGATCGCCGGGACGAGGCCCGAGGAGGAGATCGTGATCCGCCGGGCGGCCAGGCCGGCGCCGTCGGGGTCGGTGAGCAGCTCGACGGCTCGCCGCACCTGGTTGTAGTTGTGCAGCGGCTCGCCCATGCCCATGAACACGATGTTGGTGATCCGCGGCGCGTACTCGCCGGGATCGCGCGCGAGCAGGTCCTGGGCTTGGTAGACCTGGTCGACGATCTCCCAGGTGGCGAGGTTGCGCTGGAAGCCGAGGCTGGCGGTGGCGCAGAACCGGCACGTCAGCGCGCAGCCGACCTGCGACGAGACGCACTGGGTGTAGCCGCGCTCGTCGTTGGGGATCAGCACGCTCTCGATCGACTGGCCGTCGCCGGTGACGAGCCGCAGCTTGCGCGTGCCGTCGCGGGCCTGCAGCACCGCGCCGACGTCGAGCCGGCGCAGCGTGGCCTGCGCGGCCAGGCGGGCCCGATCGGCGGCTGGCACGTCGGACATGGCCGAAAAGTCAGAGACGCGCCGGCCGTGCAACCAGCGGAACAGCTGGCCGGCGCGGTGGCGCGGGGCGCCCTCCAGATGTCCCGAGAGCCAGGCGGCCAGGCCTTCGCGATCGAGGTCGCGCAGGTTCGGCGGGCCCTCCTTGGGGATCCCGCGCGCTGGACCGCGGATGGCGACGAGCTGGCTCATGGGACAGGTGGGGGGGACGGTCAGGGCCGGAGGCCCGTGGGGCGAACGGGCCGGAGGCCCGTGGGGGTGGCGGAGCAGGGCCGGAGGCCCGTGACGTCAGAGGCCGGCGAGCTCGAGGCCGCTGAAGAAGAAGCCGATCTCGTAAGCGGCGGTCTCGGGGGCGTCGGAGCCGTGGGTGGCGTTGCGCTCGATGCTGGTGCCGAAGCGGCCGCGGAGGGTGTCCTTGCCGGCCTTGGTGGCGTCGGTCGGGCCCATCAGGTTGCGCCAGCGGGCGATCGCGTCCTCGCCCTCGAGCACCATGGCGACCACCGGACCCTCGGTCATGAAGGTGACGAGGCTGCGGAAGAACGGGCGCGCCGAGTGGACGGCGTAGAAGCCCTCGGCCTGGGCGGTGGAGAGGCGGAGGCTCTTGATGGCCACGAGGCGCAGACCGGCCTCCTGGAGCGCGGCGAGGATGCCGCCCTGGTGACCGGCGGCGACGGCGTCAGGCTTGATGATGGCGAAGGTGCGTTGCATGCGATTCGTGGCGCGCAGGCTAGCAGAGGCGCGCGGGGCGTAAAGAGGCGGGCGCGTGACGGGGCGCAATTGTCGCCTGTGCGGCGTGTCGCTGCCGCTGCGGGCGACAATTGCCGCGGGTACGAGTGCGGTCACAGTTGCCGGTCGATGCGCTGGGCGGCCACGTTGGGGCTTGCGATCGGGCTGCTCCCGGCGGTGGCGGCCGCGTCGGCGCCGTGCCCGGTCTGGCGCGAGAGACAGGCGATGGGCTGCACGCGCGGCTACCTGCGCGTCGACCCGGCCGCGTTCGTGCTGTCCACCGGGCACATCGGCGGGGCGGTCGGCGGCTCGGCCGGCGCGTTCCGGGCTTTCGACGGGTTCGCGCTGGCGTTCGGCCTGCGCGCCGCCTACGAGATGGTCGACCGCCGCGCGCACGGCTTCGACCGCTCGTTCCACGCCTCGCCCGAGCTGCGCCTCGGCGCCGTCAACCGTCGGGCGTTCGGCTACATGCTGTTCCGCGGCGGCTACACCCACCGCTTCGACGCCGGCCGCGCCCGCCTCGACTTCGGCGGCCCCGCCCACGCCTACCACTACGGCGCCGGCGTCGGGATCTGGGGCCGCGTCGGCCGGCGGTTCCTGCTCGGGGCCGAGGGCGTGATCGACATGGTCCAGTTCGAGGGCAAGGGCGTCGCCGAGACGCTGTTCCTGTCGCTGATGCTCGGCTCGTGGCTGTGAGCGCGTGTCTGAACGGACATGTCTCGGAGGTCATGTGGCCGACTTGCGGGCCCGGCCGAGTTGCGCCACCCTGGCGGCATGATCCTCGGTTTGGCGATGATCCTCGCGGCGAGCCCGACGCCCGCAAGGGCCCCGGAGCCTTGCCCGACCTGGTCCGAGAGACAGACGATGAATTGCCTGCGCGGCTACGTGGTCGCCGCGCCGGTCGGGCTGGCGAGCCAGCGCGAGGGGGTCGGGCTGGCCACGGGGGCGGCGCTCGGCCTGTACAATACGCACGGTCGGTTCGGCGCGGGGCTCGGGCTCCGCTTCGGCTACGACCTGTTCCCGCGCCTGCGCGAGCACCCGGGCTTTCGCCAGCACCTCCTCGCCGCCGGGCCGGAGCTGCGGCTCGGGCTGGCGCTACCGCGGGTGTTCGCGTTCGTGTCGGCTCGCGGCGGCTATTCGCGGCAGAGCAACCGCGCGAGGGAGATCAGCCCCCGGACGTCGATCCTCGCGCCGCCCGCCGGTGACCACGGCGGTCACGTCGGCGGCGGGCTCGGGGGCTGGGGCCGCCTCGACCGCCGGCTGCTGATGGGCGGCGAGCTGGCGATCGACGCCGTGCAGATCCGCGGGCGCGAGTGGCAGTTGCGGGCGTCGTTGGTGCTGACCATCGGAGCATGGCTCTGAGGGCAGGCTCGATAAGCCATGTCCTGATGATAATGTCCTCGAGGACATGGCTTATCAATTAGGTTGAAGCGCGGGGCCGCGCGTCGCCCCGCGGAAGACGCGCGGTGGCGGGGCGGGTAGGATGTGCTGCGATGCCCGACCTGATCCCGTCCAAGCCGCCGTGCGCGCCCGTCTACCTCGATCGCCCGCAGCTCGGCCTGCTGCCGACGCTCCGGTTCTGGAACCAGCCGGAGGTGTGGCGTCACGCCGGCTGGATGGTGGGCATCGTCGCCGGGGTGTGGGCCGTCCTCGTCGGCGTCGCGCTGATCGGCAGCCCGCTGTGGCTGCTGGCGCTGGTCGGCGCGGCCGGGCCGCTGCTGACGCTCGGGGCGCTCGAGCGCCACGTCCGGCGGCGCATGCGAGAGCGGGTGGCGCTCGCGGCCGGGCAGCCTGTCGCGGGGTCGGGCGAGATCGATTGAGCGCGAGGGGGCGAGCGGGTCGCACGTGACCCGCCGACGGTCCGTCGAACATGTCCTTGAGGACATGCTCTTCAGGGCATGTCGGGGCACAGCAGCTCGACGCGCAGGCCGGCCAGCGGGTGGCGGACCAGGCCGCCGAGCCAGCGCTGGTGCAGGTACCACGCGCTCGGCTGGTCGAGCGGCCGCACCGGCATGTGCTCGCCGAGCAGCGCCTGCAGCCCGCGGGCGGCGTCGTCGCGGGCCGGGCCGGCGGGCAGGGCGGCGAAGGCGGCGTAGGCGGCGTCGTACTCGGGCGCGCAGAAGCCGGCGAGGTTGTCGGGGGCGCGGCAGGTGAACGAGGCCAGGGTGTTGCTCGGGTCGAAGAAGTCGGCGTCGAAGCGGAGGCCGAACAGGTGGGCGCCGGCCCGCAGGCCCGGGTCGTACAGGAAGTTGTCGCGCGCGGTGATCTGCAGGTCGACGCCGAGCGGGCGCAGGAACTCGCGCACGAGCGCGGCCTCCTGCCGCTCGGGCTCGCTGGCGCCGCCCCAGTAGTTCAGGGTCCATGTCCTTTCGGACAGGCCGGCCTCGGCGAGGATCGCCTGCGCGGCGGCGAGGTCGCGGGCCGGCGGGGCGTCGGGCAGATCGAGGCGCGGCGAGACCTCGCGCGGCAGCACGCCGGCGCTGGCGTCGGCCCACGCGCCGTTGCGCACGACCTCGAGGTAGCGCGGGACGTCGAAGGCGCGGGCGATCGCGCGGCGCAGCGCCAGGTTCTCGCGCGCGCGCGCCGGGTCGGGGTGGTGCCCGATCTCCGGGCTCGCCATGTTGAAGTAGAGGAGGTCGACCGCGGCGACCGGGAACTTTTTTAAACCTGTCCCGGGGGGCAGGGCCCCGGGGACAGGTTCGCCGAGCGCCACGACCTCGGCGAACTGCGCCTGGCCGGGGACGATCGCCGCCAGCTCGCCGGCCTGGAAGGCGCGCAGCGCCGGCTCGCCGTGCTGGAAGTGGGTCAGGACGACGCGGCGGGCCCCGGGCACCTGCGGGCACGGGACCGGGGAATTCGCGGCCCGGGGGTAGGCGCGGGGCTCGCCCTCGGCGACGAGCACGGCCGTGCGGGGGAACTCGCTGGCGGCGTGATCAAAGTGGTAGGGGCCGCTGCCGACGGGGTGGCGGGCGAAGCTCGGGCGGCCGTCGGTCTTGCCGTCGTAGTAGGTGACGCACTCGGGCGGGACGATCGCCAGCGCCGGGTGGGCGAGGATCGCCGCGAACTCCGGCTGCGGCCGCGTGAGGCGCAGCGTGACGGTGCGGGCGGCGTCGTCCCAGGTGATCGGCGCGAGCTGGCCCGGGGTGTTCTTCGCCGCGGCCGCGTGCCAGGCGTCGAGGCCGGCGACGCGGCCGGCCAGCAGCGACCACGTGGCGTGCTTGCCGGGGGTGATCCGCAGCAACGAGGCGGCCACGTCGCCGGCGCGCAGCGGACGAGCCTGGTCTTCGAGACAGGCGTCCGGGTGGAACCGCGGACCTTCGCGTAGACGCAGCGTGTAGGTCAGACCGTCGGGGCTGATCTCGGGAAGATCCGCGAGCAGCTCGGGCACGAGGTGCGGGGGATCTGCATACGGATCCCAATCGAGGAGCGTGTCGAAGAGCTGTGAGGTCAGTCGACGGCTGACGGAGTCGGCGGCGTCGGCTGGATCCAGCGAGTGGAACGCGGTCTCCAGGGTGAGGTGGACGGTGCGTTCGCTCGGGGCCTGCGGCCCGGCGGCGGCGGATCCGGCTGCGCCGACCCCGCTGTCGACCTCGCTGTGACGTGAGCATGATGCGAGCGCGAGGGCCAGGCACGCGAGCGCGGCGCGAGGCGTGGTAAGCCTTCGGCCATGGCAGCCGACGGCAGCATCCTCGGAGGGAGCGCGGACTTCGCCCACTTGCACCTGCACACGCAGTACAGCCTGCTCGACGGGGCGATCCGCACCAAGGACCTGTGCAAGATCGTGAAGCAGCGGGGCATGAACGCGGTCGCGGTGACCGACCACGGCAACATGTTCGGCGCGCTGCAGTTCTACCAGGAGGCCAAGAACGCCGGGATCAAGCCGATCTTCGGCTGCGAGGCCTACGTGTCCGACGGCGACATGAACGCCAAGACCGACCGGAAGAACTACCACCTCGTGCTGCTGGCCCGCGACGCGGTCGGTTACAAGAACCTGCAGTTCCTGGTCTCGAAGGGCCACCTCGAGGGATTTTACTACAACCCGCGGATCGACCGGAAGATCCTGCGCGAGCACAGCGCGGGGCTGATCGGGCTGTCGGCGTGCCTCGGCGGCCACATCTCGCGCCTCATCAACGGCGGCGACATGGACGCCGCGCGCCAGACGGTGCTCGAGTACAAGTCGATCTTCGAGCCGGGCTCGTACTACCTCGAGCTGCAGCCGAACGGCATGGCCGACCAGGAGAAGGTCAACGCGGCGCTGGCCCAGCTGGCGGTCGACTGCGGCGTGCCGCTCGTGGCCACCAACGACTGTCACTACGTCAACCAGGACGAGGCCCACGCGCACGAGGTGCTGATGTGCATGGGCCAGGGGCGCACGCTCGACGACCCCAAGCGCATGAAGCACGAGTGCGACGCGTTCTACATCAAGACGCCCGACCAGATGCTGAGCTACTTCGGGTCGAACTACCCGAGCGCGTTCGAGAACGCCGGCGAGATCGCCCGCCGCTGCAACGTCGAGCTCAAGCTCGGCAAGCCGGAGCTGCCCGACTTCAAGCTGCCCGAAGGGACAGAGGAGGACCTGCCCGGCTACCTGCGCAAGGTGGCCCACAGCGGCCTCGAGGAGCGGTTCGGCGAGCTGCAGCGGCGCGGGCAGGTGTTCGACCCCGACCAGTACCGCCAGCGCCTCGACTACGAGCTCGGGATCATCGCCCAGATGAAGTTCCCCGGCTACTTCCTGATCGTCTGGGACTTCATCCGCCACGCCAAGAAGATCGGCGTGCCGGTCGGCCCGGGCCGCGGCTCGGGCGCGGGCAGCCTGGTCGCCTACGCGCTGCGGATCACCGACCTCGACCCGATCCAGTACAGCCTGCTGTTCGAGCGCTTCCTCAACCCGGAGCGCATCAGCATGCCCGACTTCGACATCGACTTCTGCATGGACCGGCGCGAGGAGGTGATCCGCTACGTCACCGAGCGCTACGGCCAGGCCCGCGTCGGCCAGATCGCCACGTTCCACAGCCTCAAGGCGCGCGGCCTGGTGCGCGACGTGTGCCGCGTGATGGGCCTGCAGCCGTCGGAGGCCAACGAGATCGCCAAGCACGTGCCCGAGGGCCCGAAGGTGACGCTGTCGATGGCGATGGCCGACCCCGAGCCGCTGAAGGAGAGGGCCAAGGAGAGCGCCGACGCGGCGGCCAGGCTGTCCGACGCGATCATGATCGCCGATGCGGCCAGCAAGCTGCGCCTCCGCGCCCGCGAGGACGCCCGCGTCGCCGAGGTGCTGAAGATCGGCCAGGCGCTCGAGGGCCTGAACCGCCACGCCGGCATGCACGCGGCCGGCATCGTCATCGGCAACCGCGACCTGTGGGAGCACGTGCCGTGCTTTCAGGCCGACGGCAAGATCGTCACGCAGTTCACGATGACCGACGTCGAGCTCGCGGGCCTGGTGAAGTTCGACTTCCTCGGCCTCAAGACGCTGACCGTGCTCGACACGGCGGTCCGCCTCATCAACAACTTCCGGCCCAAGGACGACCCGTTCGACCTCGGCGCGATCCCCATGGACGACGCCGGCGTCTACGAGATGATCAGCCGCGGCGACACCACCGGCGTGTTCCAGCTCGAATCCTCGGGCTTCAAGGACCTGCTGAAGAAGCTGCGCCCCGACTGCTTCGGCGACATCGTCGCCGCGGTGGCGCTGTACCGCCCGGGCCCGCTCGAGGGCGGCATGGTCGACCAGTTCATCGACTGCAAGCACGGCCGCCGCGCCATCGAGTACCCGCACGAGCTGTTGACCGAGGTCCTCAAGGAGACCTACGGCGTGTTCGTCTACCAGGAGCAGGTGATGCAGGCGGCCCAGGTGCTGGCCGGCTTCTCGCTCGGCGCGGCCGACATGATGCGCCGCGCGATGGGCAAGAAGAAGAAGTCGGAGATGGACAAGCAGCGCGCCCTGTTCGTCGACGGCTGCGCCAAGACGTCGAACATCCCCAACGCGAAGGCCGAGGAGATCTTCGACCTCATCGACAAGTTCGCCGGCTACGGCTTCAACAAGTCGCACTCGGCGGCGTACGGCCTCATCACCTACCAGACCGGCTACCTCAAGCACCACTTCCCGGCGTCGTTCATGGCGGCGCTGATGACCTGCGACAAGTCGAACAACGACAACGTGGTCAAGTTCATCGCCGAGGCGCGAGCGATGGGCCTCGTGGTGCTGCAGCCCGACATCAACGAGTCGGGCCGCGACTTCTCGGTGGTCCGCCGCACCCGCGACGGCGGCGACTTCGACGAGCAGATCCGCTTCGGCCTGGCCGGCATCCGCGGCGTCGGCGAGAACGCGGTCGACGCGATCCTGGCCGCGCGCACGGCCGACGGCCCGTTCACGTCGCTGTTCGAGCTGTGCCGCCGGGTCGACCTCAAGAAGGTCAACAAGCGCACGCAAGAAGGCCTGGTCTGCGCCGGCGCGCTCGACACGATCGGCGGCAAGCGCGGTCGCGCGACCCTGTACGCCGCGGTCGAACGCGCCATCGAGCAGGGCCAGGGCGCCTCGCGCGACCGCGACTCGGGCCAGTTCGGCCTGTTCGACGCGATCGCCGACTCGGCGCCGGTCTACACCGAGGAGTACCCCGAGGTCGAGCCGTGGGAGCCGCGCGAGGAGCTGCTCAAGGAGCGCGAGGCCCTCGGCTTCTACCTCACGGGCCACCCGCTCGACCGCTACCAGCAGGACGTCGACAAGCACGCGACCTGTCGCACGGGACAGCTCGAGGGCAGGCACAACGGCCAGGAAGTGACGCTCGCCGGCGTGATCTGCGACCTCCGCGAGGTCCAGACCCGCAGCGGCAAGGGCGCGATGGGCTTCTTCCAGCTCGAGGACCAGTTCGGCCGCGTCGAGTCGGTGGTGTTCCCCAAGACCTACGCGCGCGCGGACGAGAACTCCGGGCTGTCGCTCGGCGAGCGGCTGCAGCAGATCGGCAGCGAGCCGGTGTTCGTGACCGGCAAGTGCGAGGTCGAGACGTCCGAGGACGGCGAGGCCAACAAGTTCAAGCTGCTGGTCGAGTCGGTGCAGGAGATCCGCACGCTGCGCGAGCAGTCGACCAGGAAGGTGCTGCTGCGGGTACGCCTCGAGCAGCTGACGCCGGAGCGGATCCTCCGCCTCAAGCAGATCGTGTCCGACAACGCGGGGAGCTGCACGATGGAGCTCGAGGTGGCGTCCGACCGCTACGCCGGCCAGATCGTGTTCGGCGACAAGTTCTGCGTGCGCGCCGACGACAAGCTGATGGCAGCGCTCGAGCGGCTGTTCGGCGAGAAGGTGGCGAAGCTGGCGTAGCGTAAGCGGGTAAGCCCGGCGGCGTCGACGGACGAGACTCGACGGCGCAGGTGCCCTGTGGACCTGTCCGCGGGGGCAGGTGAATCGCTGCTCGCCGCTCCGACCGCGCTCGCGTCGGCTCAATTCTCGCCGGTCACAGGCGCGGCGGCGCGTGGCCGAGGTAGAAGTGCGGGATCTCGACGACCGCCATCATCTCGAGCAAGGCGACGATGTCGGGGGCGGACAGCATCAGCGGGCGGTGCTCGGGGCGGACCAGGCCCTGCTGGGCCGCGTGGTCGAGGAAGGCGAGCAGGTGGTCGTAGTAGCCGCCGGCGTTCAGCAGGCCGACAGGCTTGCGGTGGTAGCTGAGCTGCAGCCAGGTGGTGGCCTCGAACAGCTCCTCGAGGGTGCCGAAGCCGCCGGGCAGGGCGATGAAGGCGTCGCTGAGCTGGGCCATCATCATCTTGCGCGCGTGCATGCTGTCGACGACGAACAGCTCGGTGAGGCCGTCGTGGCCGACCTCGACGTCGCGCAGCTTCTCCGGGATGACGCCGAACACCTGGCCGCCGGCGCGCAGGGCCGCGTCGGCAATTTCGCCCATGAGCCCGACCTTGCCGCCGCCGTAGACGACGCCGATGTTGCTGCGCGCGAGGTGTTCGCCGACGGCCCGCGCGACCTCGGCATAATGGGGATCGAGGCCCTTGTTCGAGCCGCAGTAGATGCAGATCCGGCGGAATGTTCGCATCGTGCTCATGAGCGCTCGCGGGCTTCTTACCACGGGACCGCGCGATCGCTGGTATGGTGAGCCATGCGTCGTCCCCGCCCGACCGAGGAGTCCCGGGCCCGCGCGGCCCGGATCACACAGTCCCTCGCCGATCTGCTGCCCGACGAGCCGGTGCCCGCCCGCTCGGCCGGACGGCGGACCACCGGGCCCAGCGGTGCGGCCGGGAGCGACTGCCCGGGCTGCGGTGAACCGCTGCATCGCGCGGCGGTCCGCCACGGGGTCGAGCTCGATGCCTGCGGCGCCTGCGGGGGGATCTGGCTCGACGCGGGGGAGCTCGAGTCGCTGACGTCGGGCCTCGACCCCGCGCCCGGGAGGGGCGCGGCCGACGAGGCCGAGCTGCGCGGGCGGGTGCCCCGGCCGGCCTCGCGCGAGTCCGACGTCCGCTACCGCGAGTGCCCGCGCTGCCGCGACGTCATGAACCGCCGCAACTTCGGGACGATCAGCGGGGTGATCGTCGACGAGTGCCGCCGCCACGGGCTGTTCCTCGACGCCGGCGAGCTCGAGGAGGTCGAGGCGTTCCTCCGCGCGGGCGGGCGCGCCGTCGGCGAGGCCTCGCGCGCCCGCGCGGCCGCCCGCCAGCAGATGCCGCCCCCGCCCGAACCGCTGCCGTCGACGCGCGAGGTCCGGCACGAGCGCGCGAGCTCGACGGCGCTCGACGTGCTGTGGAACCTGTTTTTTGGTTGAGGCGCGGAGAGCATGCCTATTCGGGCATGCTCTCGAGGACATGCCCGGAGAGGCATGCCCTTGAGGACATGCCCGAAAGGTTTCAGGCGGTCCGGGCGACGCCGAGCTTCTTCATGCGGCTCTGGAGGGTCGAGGGCGGGACGCCGAGCAGCTCGGCGGCGCCGCCGGGGCCGTAGATCCGGCCGCGCGTGTGCGCCAGGACGCGCTGGATCTGCAGGGCCGAGACCTCCTCGAGCGTGGCGATGCGGCCGTCGTGGCGCAGCGGGGCCTCGGACGGGCTGGTCTTCGGGGCATGGTCGATCGGGCCCGACTCTTCGGTCATGTCCCCGAATTCGAAGGCCTCGGGGCCGAGGAGCTCGCCGGAGGTGACGATGGTGGCCCGCTCGAGGGCGTTGCTGAGCTCGCGCAGGTTGCCGGGCCAGGCGTGGGCGCGCAGGCGGGCGAGGCCGGCGTCGCTGACCCGCATGCCGCGCCGGCCGGTGCGCTGGCTCTGCTCGGCGAGCATGGCGGCGCACAGCAGCGGGAGGTCCTCGAGGCGCTGACGCAGCGGGGGGAGGCGCAGCGGGAACACGGCGAGGCGGTAGTAGAGATCTTCGCGCAGGCGGCCGCCGGCGATCGCCTTCTCGAGGTCGACGTGGGTGGCGGCGAGCAGGCGGACGTCGACCTTGACGCTCTTGTCGCTGCCGACCGGCTCGACGACGCCCTCCTGGACGACGCGCAGCAGCTTGGCCTGGAGCTCGATCGGCAGCTCGCCGATCTCGTCGAGCAGGAGGGTGCCGCCGCTCGCCAGCTGGAAGCGGCCGAGGCGGTCGCGGGTGGCGCCGGTGAAGGCGCCGCGGGTGTGGCCGAACAGCTCGCTCTCCAGCAGAGAGGCGGGGATCGCGGCGCAGTTGACGGCGACGAACGGGCGGTCGGCCCGCGCGCTCCACAGGTGAAGGGCGCGAGCGAGCCGCTCCTTGCCGGTGCCGGTCTCGCCGAGGATCAGCACCGGCGTGTCGGTGGGGGCGACCTGACGCGCGCGCGCGGCGACGGCCCGCACGGCCGGGCTGACGCTGCGCTCGAGCACGCCGTAGCCGGCGGCGACCTCGTCGCTCTCGCGCGCCCGCTCGAGCTCCTCCGCGCGCAGGTGCTCGAGGGCGACGCGCCGCTCGGAGTTGTCGAGCGCGAGGCCGAGGATCTGCCCGTAGGTCTCGACCTGGTCGACGACGGCCTGCGGGTAGCTCTCGCAGTGGGCGCGGTCGAGGGTGAGGAGGCCGAGCGAGCGGCCGGCGGCGTGCAGCGGGACGACCATGCAGGCGTGGCCGGGCGAGAGGTCGAGGACGCCGTCGAAGGGGTCGCCGTCGCCGTGGCGGTGGTCGTCCTCGGTGAAGGCGCGGGCGCGCCGCGTCTCGAGCGCCTCGCGCAAGGTCGGGAAGTTGGCGAGGTCGATGCGATGGCCGCGGACCTGGCTGGCGAGGTGACCGCGGGCGGCCCGCACGACCAGGCGGCTGTCCTCGTCGAGCGTGAACACGGCGGCAAGATCGTAGGGGGCGATCCGGGCGACCCAGTCGAGGCCGCGGCGCAGGAGGTCGTCGGTGTCCATGGACCCCGAGTGTGGCTCGCGCCCCACCGAAATGCCAGTGCGAATCTACCGATGTATCGGTGGGCAACGACGGGTCGTGGTCGCGCGACAGCGAGCGGTCGGGCAAGTGTTTGATTTTGTTAGATCTGCGACTTGGCCCCGGGCCTGCTATTGCACCCATGTCCGCGGGCGCTGTCGCCCGCATCCAGGAAAGAGACCGATCATGCTGACCGTAGGCGATACGTTCCCCCAGTTTGCCCTCCAGGCCGTCGTGAGCCGCGAGAAGGGCAAAGAGTTCACCGAGATCAACGACAAGAGCTACTCCGGCAAGTGGCGGGTGTTCTTCTTCTGGCCGATGGACTTCACGTTCATCTGCCCGACGGAGATCGCCGAGTTCAGCCGGCGCTCCGGCGACTTCGCCGACCGCGACACGCAGGTGCTGGGCGTGAGCACGGATACCCACTTCGTGCACCTGGCGTGGCGCAACCACCACGACGACCTGCGCGACCTGAAGATCCCGATGGTCGCCGACACCAAGCGCGAGCTGTCGCAGGCGCTCGGCATCCTGCACAAGGACGGCGTGCCGCTGCGCGCGACCTTCATCGTCGACCCGCAGGGCATCATCCGCTGGGTGTCGGTCAACGACCTGTCGGTCGGCCGCAGCGTGCCCGAGGTGCTGCGCGTGCTCGACGGCCTGCAGACCGACGAGCTGTGCCCGTGCAACTGGCAGAAGGGCGAGGCCACGCTGAACGTGTGAGCCCGCGAGCGCTTGAACCGCGAAGGAGGACACCATGGCCAATACCGTCGAATCACTGCGAGAGTCGCTCCCCGAGGCCGCCCGCGACCTCAAGGTGAACCTGCAGAACGTCCTGCAGGAGTCGTCGCTGACCGCGGCGCAGCGCTGGGGCGTGGCGGTGGCCTGCGCCATCGCGTCGCGCAACCAGACCCTGGTCCAGGTGCTGCTCGACGCGGCCCGCGAACAGGTCGACGCGTCGACCGTCGAGGACGCGCGCGCGGCCGCGGCGCTGATGGCGATGAACAACGTCTACTACCGGTTCAAGCACATGGTCGGCAGCGAGGACTACGAGAAGCTGCCGGCCCGCCTGCGCATGACCCGGATCGCCAAGCCGCAGAGCTCGAAGCTCGACTTTGAGCTGTTCTGCCTGGCGGTCAGCGCCGTCTTCGGCTGTGAGCGCTGCGTCGTCTCGCACGAGAAGACGATCCGCGAGGCCGGCGGCACGTCGGAGCAGATCCACGACGCCGTGCGCACCGGCGCGGTCGTCCACGGCGTGGCCGTCGGGCTCGAGCTCGGCGTCTGAACGTTGTTCGCCGGGCGCCTCGGGCGCGCAGGCAGCGGCGGGCGCGCGATGGTGGCGATTTCGCCCTTCGCGCCGCCCGCCTGTCTTTTGTGCTTCACCCGCACCTGCGGCTAATGTGCGCGCGACGACCTGCATCGGACCGGCTCCGGCGCCCCCCTCGAGGAAGGCTGACGAGACCGGACCAGGTGGTGTAGGTTGCATAACCTAGCCCCACCCCCGCCGCGCGCTTCCCCCACGTGTCCAACGAGGATCAAAACACCGGCAATCGGCCTCGCGCCGGGATGACCGGCATCACGCCGACGTCGACCTCGCAGTACGAGGGCTATCAGGGCACGGAGCTGCCGCCCGGCACCGTGGTGACCGGCACGAGCCAGTTCGAGATCGTGCAGCGCCTCGGCGAGGGCGGGATGAGCAAGGTCTACAAGGCGTTCGACCGCCTGATGAACCGCTACATCGCCCTGAAGGTGATGAAGAACGACGTGCCCGAGTGGGCGCATCGCCACTTCCGCCGCGAGGCCCGCATGTGCGCGAGCTTCATGCACCACAACCTCGTGCACGTCAGCCAGGTCGGCACGGCCGAGGAGTTCGACGTGCTGTGGTTCGCGATGGAGTACCTGCGCGGCAAGGACGTCAGCTGGTTCATCGAGAGCGGGACGCCGATGGGCATCCCCGTGATCCTCGAGATCTTCTCGCAGGTGCTCGACGCGCTGCGCTACGTGCACCTGCGGCGGATCGTCCACTGCGACATCAAGCCGTCGAACGTGTTCGTCACCCGCGACTCGCACGACCCGCTGCTGCGCGTGGTCAAGCTGCTCGACTTCGGCGTGGCCCGCGACCTGTCCGACCTGTCGTCGCACAACACGCACCACATCATGGGCGACCCGCGCTACATCGCCCCCGAGCAGACGATCCCGGGCAACTACATCGACCACCGCGCCGACCTCTACGCGCTCGGCATGACGTTCTTCGAGCTCGTCACCGGCGGCCGCCACCCGTTCGAAGACCTGTTCGACGCCCACCCGCGCGCGCTGCTGCAGGCCCACCGCGAGCGCGAGCCGCTGCCCGTCAGCCACTTCATCTCCGACAGCGTGCCGGCCGCCAAGGCGCGGGCGATGGACGCGTTCTTCGCCAAGGCGTGCGGCAAGCAGGTCCACCACCGCTTCGCCGACGCGCTGCAGATGAAGGAAGCGCTGGTCGAGCTGGCGAAGCTGGGCTGACCCGAGGAGCATGTCCGTTCGGACAGCAGGGCGGGCGACCGGGGCGGCGGAGGTCGCATGAGCGCGCGGACCGAGGTGTGGCCGGCCGACGACCCGGCGGCGATCGCCCGCGCGGCCGAGGTGCTGCGGCGCGGGGGGCTGGTGGCGTTCCCGACCGAGACGGTCTACGGGCTCGGGGCCGACGCGCTCGACGCCGAGGCGGTGCGGCGGATCTTCGCGGCCAAGGGCCGACCGGCCGACAACCCGCTGATCGTGCATGTGGCGGCGCCGGAGCAGGCGCGGGCGCTGGCGCGGGCGGTGCCGCCGGCGGCCGAGACGTTGATGTCGCTCTGGCCGGGTCCGCTGACGCTGGTGCTGCCGCGTGCCGCCGTCGTGCCCGACGTGACCACGGCCGGGCAGGACACCGTGGCGGTGCGGATCCCCGCGCATCCGGCCGCGCTGGCGCTGCTGCGCGCGTGCGGCCGGCCGGTCGCGGCGCCCTCGGCCAACCGCTCGGGCCGGCCGAGCCCGACCACCGCCGAGCACGTGCGCGCCGACCTCGACGGGGTGGTCGACGTCATCCTCGACGGGGGGCCGTGCGCGGTCGGGCTCGAGTCGACGGTGGTCGACGTGACGCGGGCGACGCCGATGGTGCTGCGCGCCGGCGGGCTGTCGCTCGAGGCGCTGCGGGCGGCCGTCGGCGCGGTCGATGTGCTGTCGGGACAGGACCATGAGGCCATGTCCCGATCGCCAGGTCTGCGCCACCGCCACTACGCGCCGCGGGCCCGGGTGGTGCTGGTCGCGCCCGGACAGGCGGCGGCGCTGGGCGGCGAGGCGGTGGCGGTGATGAGCCGGAGCCCGCGTCCGCCCGGGTTCGTCGGCCGCTGGCGGAGGATGCCGGCCGATCTCGAGGGCTACGCGCAGGCGCTGTTCGGGGCGCTGCGCGAGCTCGACGCGCCGGGGGTCGAGACGATCGTGGTCGAGGCGGTGCCGGAGGTCGGGCTCGGCCGGGCGATCGCCGACCGCCTGCGGCGCGCGGCCGAGGGCTGAGCGCCGGCGAGCCGGCCGGTCCGAACGGACATGTCCGTTCGGGCATGTGATTGTGATGCACGCCGGTCGCGGGCGGATCGTTTCATGGCCTACAGGGCATGTCCGAAGAGATATGGTCTCCGGGACAGATGAATTCGGGATCGGCCTGCAGGGGGTCGGCGCTCGGCGGCGGGGCGGGGCCGGGCGCGGCGGGGCGGGCAGCGGCGGCGGTGCGGCGTTCGTGGTCGCGCCAGGTCTCCCAGTAGCGGCGGATCCGGGCGACGTAGCGGCGCGGGCGCTCGGCGTAGAGGCGCTGGCCGAGGGTCCAGGCGGCGGCGCGGAGCTCGGCGCTGCGGGCCTCGGCGCGGGCGAGGACGTCGCGGCGAGCATCGGGGTCGAGGTCGGGGTGGGCGGCGAGGGCGGCGCGCAGGACCTCGAGGTCGTGGTCGTCGCCGAGCGCGTCGGACAGGTCCTCGAGCGCCTCGGCCCAGGCCGACTGGACGCCCTTCCACACGTTGTGGAGCAGCTGCGTGTGGTACCAGAGGTCCTTGACGCGCTTGCGCCACGCGTGGAAGGCGGCCGGGGTGGGGTCGGCGAAGGCGGTGCGCATGGCCCGGCGGCCCTGCTTGTAGCTGGTCTTCAGGCCAGGTTCGAGGATGCTCCAGCCGCGATCGAGCGGGGGCCAGTCGGCGCTGCGGCTGCGGACCCGGGCGAGGTCGGCGGCGGCGGCGGCGAGGGCGGCGTCGGCTGCGACGACCTCGTCGCGCACGGCGGCGAGGCGCTCGCGGATCGCCGCGAGGTCGCCGGCGGGCTCGGGGACGAGGCGCGCGAACGCGTCGGCGGCGACCGCCGCGTCGCGGCGCTCGGCGAGGCGGCGGGCGGCGTCGCGGAGGTCGAGGTTGTCGCGGTGGAAGCCGGCGCCCAGGCCCTCGCGGAGGAGCCGGACGAGCGCGCGGGTGCGCTTGATCGCCTTGCGTGCCGCGTGCACGCGCGTGTGGGTGTCGGCCTGCTGCGACCCTCCCGTGCTCCGCAGACGCTCGATCGCCTGGCTCAGCTCCTCGTCGGCGATCCGCACGGCGGCCTGATGCATGGACTCGCCGCGTGAGAGACGGTAGGCCATGCGGTCACCATAGCGCGCGGGTGCGCGGCGATCCACGCGGTCGCGGCGGGACGTTATGTCCTTTCGGACATGTCGAAATGGACATGCCGCGGAGTGCCCCGCCGCGGGCGCTCGGCCCCGGCTCCGCGGAGCCGGGCGCGGCAGGAACGGACGCAGGGGAGAGCCCGCGCGAGGTCCGCCCGACGGTGCGCGCGGCGGGGCGGCGGACGCGTGGCGGCCTCGTGCAGGAGCGCTGGTTGAGGTCGGCGGTGGCCGGCTCGGGGCGACGAGGGACGAGTGAGACTCGTCGGCGGACGACCGTCGGCCGACGATTTCAGGCTGTCGCGAGCTGCGGGGTCGCGCGCCTCAGGGCGAGGGCGCGGGCGGAGGCTGCGGGAGCGCGGGCGGGGCGTCGGACGGGATGCTCGGGGCGGGGCCGCCGTCCTGCGGGGCCTCGGGGGCCTTGGTGTCGGGCGCCTCGGGGGGCTTGCCCGACTTGCCGGGGTCCTTGGGCGCGAGGGCCTCGCTCGGGGACAGCTTGCCGTTCTTGCGCGCGGCCCACATCTCCTCGCGCTGCTTGCGGGCGGCCTCGATCTGCTCGGGGGTGCGGCGGAGCATGCGACGGGCTTGCTCCCCGATCTGCTCGAGGATGAACTTGGCCTGGTCCTTGGTGAAGTCGGCGCGCAGGTGGAGGGCGTTGTCTTCGCGCGCGATCTCGGTGGCGTCGTAGAAGCTGCGGACCATGAAGCGGGCGTAGAACGGGACCTTGTCGTCGATGAAGGCCGGGAGGTCCTCGGACCACTGGCGCTGCATCTGCACGGCGTCGACGGCGTCGAGGTACTCGCTCTTGATCACGATCTCGGGCGACGACGCCGCCTCGGCCATGAGCTCGAGGTTGTTGGGGATCGGGAACGGCGGCTCCTTCTTGAGCTTGATGCTGGCGCGGATGTCCTTGAGGACGAGCTGCAGGCCGGCGCGCGGCTCACGGGCGGCGAAGGTGCGCAGCTTGGTGAGGTTGGCGACGAAGTTGCCGGCGGTGTTGCCCTTCGACTCGTCGGGGCCGGCGGTGATCGCCGGCAGGAACTCCTCGCGCACGTAGACGGCGACGTCGTCGTCGAGGAAGACGAACCAGCGGGGGTCGTCGTCGCCGTCGGGGTTGGCGATCGGCCGCGGGTTGCCCATGGTCCGGCCGTCGCGGACCTCCCAGTCGATCTTGAGGCCGTCCTTCGCGGCGGCGCGGTCGAGGCCGGCCTGCACCTCGGCCTGCGACAGCCGGTACTCGACGGCGAGGAAGGTCTGCGTCAGGTCGCGCAGGTTGGGGCTGGCGATGACGATGTAGTTGAAGTCCTTGAGGGCATGAAAGCCGCCGCCGGTGACGATGAAGTCGAAGTCGGGCAGCGGCGACATGATCTCGACGATCGCGTCGGCGAACGGCAGACCCGAGACCTTCTTGGCCGACAGCAGCATGAAGAAGTTGCTGCTGCCGGGCCCGAGCTCGGCGACGCGCGAGGTCTTCTCGCCGAACTTGGGCTTGGGCTTGGGCGGCTCCTTCTCCTCGGGCTTGGGCCCCTCGTCCTCGGGCGGCTTGTCGGGGCCCGTCGGCGGCGGCGGGACCTCGGGCTCCGGCTGCGGCTCGGGCGGGGGCGCGCCCTTCAGCTCCTCGTCGAGCTCGACCGGCTCGAACTGCGTGACCTCGAACTCGATCTCCGGCATCTCGAGCTTGATGTCGAGGCCGCAGCCGCCGCGCACGAGCGGCGACAGGTGCAAGGCCAGCGAGCCGAGGACAGCGGCGAAGATGCGGCGCGTGGGCGTCACGGGCGGCGCGAGTGTACCATCGCAAGCCGGCACGCGCCCGCCCGAACCCGCGCCCGCCCCGACTCGACCCGGGGGCGGGAGCGCCGGATCGGGCCGCCGGCGTCTGGGGGCGCCGCTGCGCGCGGGCGCGGCCGCGGCGATTGCGAGGAGAAGATGTCGCTTGGGACATGCCTGAGAAGACATATCCCGAAGTGCATGTCATCTTGGCACGCGAGGCGGTCGCGCGGCGCGGACCGAGGGCCGCAGGCCGCGGCCGGGTCACGAGCCGTAGTGCTCGACCAGCTCCTTGACGTGCTCGCGGAAGCGGGCCTCGTGCTGGCGCGCGAACTCCTTCCAGGTGCAGAGGGTCCGCGGGTCCTCGACGCGGTCGACGAACAGCATGCCGTCGAGGTGGTCGCACTCGTGCTGGAAGGTGCCGGCCGTGACGCCGCGGACGACCTTGTCGATCGGGTTGCCGAAGCGGTCCCACGCCTCGACGCGGATCTCGACGGAGCGATAGACGATGCCGCGCAGGTCGGGCACCGACAGGCAGCCCTCGTAGTTCTCGAAGCGGGTGCCGCACAGCGGGGTCAGCACCGGGTTGATGAGGACCGTCAGCGGGATGTTGGGCTTGTAGGGGTAGCGCGGGTTGTCCTTGACCTCGATGACGCACACGCGCACCGGCTCGTGGACCTGGTTGGCGGCGAGGCCCGCGCCCTGGGCGTCGCGCATGGTCTCGATCATCGAGTCGATGAACGCCTGGAACGCCGGGGTCAGCAGCTCGTCTCGGCCGACTTCGCGGGCCTTCTGGCGCAGCACGGGGTGCCCGATCTGGGCGACTTTGAGGATCGGCATCGCCGGCCAGTGTAATGCACACGACATGTGGAGGCCCGGGGGGACCATGGCGGTCCGGCCCGGGCCTCGGCCTGCGCGGCCCGTCGGGGCCGCTCGAGGATGTGCGCTTACCCGCGGACGACGCGCGCCTTGAGCGCGACCTTGCCGTCCTTGATGTAGACCGAGAACTGCACGTCCTTGACGTCCGGGCGCTTCATCAGCTCGGCGGTGTTGGCCCGCAGCTTGGTGGCGAACTTCTCGTAGGTGAAGTTATCGATCGGCTCGTTGTTCTCGAGCTTGAACTTCACGAACTCCTCGAAGACCTCCTGGTAGTAGGCCTCGCGCACCGCGTCGTCCTTGGCCGGCTCGGGGCCGCTGGCGCTCGCCTCGTTGTCCATCGTCATCAGGTTGCCGATGACGGTCTCACGCGAACGCAACGGCTTGGTCGCCGGCATGGTGAAGAAGCCAGGACCACGACCCGCGGCCGGCTGCGACGAGGACGGCACCGAGGGGTGCGCCATGGTCGGCGCCTCGTCCTCGGCCGGACCAGGCGTGGCGACCACGGGCGGAGCATCGACGCGGTCGACGGCGCCGGTGCGGCCGGGGACCTTGCGGTGCGAACGCGTGCTGACGGCCGGGACCCGCCGCGAAGCGCGACCGCTGGGGTCGCCGTCCTCCTCGCCGACGCCCGCGGCGAGGCTCGAGCGCAGGGCCTCGTGATAGCCGTGCGCGGCCTTGGCCAGCTCGGCGACCGGACCGGCGCCGTAGGTGTCGTAGAAGAGCTGCTGCTGCGAGCCGAGCCGCATGGCGTTGAACTCGGCGGTGAGCCGACGGATCGGGTTCGCAGCCTCGAGGTTCGGCAGGTAGAAGGCGAGCGCGAGGCTGATGGCCAGCACGAACAGCAAGATGGCCAGGTGCTCGCCGCTCAGACCGTTGGCCTTGGCCTCGCCGAGCGCGGTAAACAGGTCCTTCTGGCCGGCGGCGGCGGTGTTGGCCGAGAGCACGACGAGCATCGCGCCGTCGTCGCCCGCGCCCGCGGGACCAGGCACGCGGCCGATCGAGCCGATGCGGGCGTTGAGGCCGTCACCGACCTTGTAGGCGTCGCTGGCCCCGACGCCGGGGGCGTCCTTGCCGTGCTCGACGGCGAACTTGGTCAGCGCCTCGCCGCTGTTGCCGGGGTTGATCAGGGTGTTCTCGAGCGGCTGGCCGCTGCGCACCAGGGCGGCGGGGTTCTGCGTGCCGAGGATCCGGCGGAAGATCGAGTTGGCCCCGAGGTCGAGCGGGTGAATCGCCACCAGCCGCCGCCCGGCCTCGTCGGCCTTCGAGATCCGCGCGACGTGTAGCGTGCCGCGCAGCGCGGCCGAGAACTGGTCTTCCTTGTCGGTCGGCGCGGTCACGAAGTTCGGCAGGAGCGCCGCCTCGACCAACTCGTCGTGCCCGCCGCCCGCGTACACGAGCAGCGCGCCCGACTTGTCGAACAGGCCGACGGTCATCTGCGTGTTGTCGGACAGCACCGCAGAATTGGCGGCGGTGGCGAAGGCGTCGGCCAGCGACGGCGGGGTCACCTTGCCGATCCCGGGCTGACCCGGATTGAGCGCGAGCTTGAGGTACGGATCGGACAGGATCGCCGGCGCTCGCGCGACGGGTGAGGCCTGGATCGCGGCCTCGAGCGCGACCACACCGGCCTCGGTCTTCGCCTTGAGTGCGGCACGGTCCGCGTCCGTGAAGCCCCCAGCGGTCCCAAAAGACAGGAGGAACATACCCGCGAGGAAGGCCGTCGCGAGGCATGCGAGGATTGCAGCCCAGATCTTCGTCAGCAGCACGATTGGGCCTAGTGTAGGGCCACGCGGCCGGCGCTGGCAATTTCGCTGTGCATCCGGGCTCCTAGGGCCGGGCAAGTCCGCGCCCGCCCTGCTGCAAAAAGACAGGCCGCGGCAGCGACTCTTCCAGGTGCTCCCACTGTGCTGGTGCCTGGCCTGGTGTGTCGGTGTCGTGCTCGGATTCGCGCGCGCGGAGAGGCTGCCCGCGGTGGCCCTCGCAGGCCTCGCAGGCCTGATCGCGGTCGCCACCCCGTGGCTCGCCAGACGTCCGCGGGCGGCGTTCATGGCGGTCGTGCTCGCGGCTGGGCTCGCTGGCGCGGCCCGCGGCCGACTGCCAAAGCCGGAGGTGCCGGAGGTCGCAGGGCCCGGGCTGCTCCGGGTGACGATCCGTGGAGCCAGCGCGCCGACGACAGCGGGCTGTTCGGCGTTTGGAACACCGTCCGGCAGCACGGCGATGTGGTCGCTTCACGTACCCGAGGAGATTTGTCCGCTTGCAGCGGGCGATCCAATCTGGCTCAGGGCCGGAGATCTCGCGCGTCGCGGCGGTCCGCCGTGGCCTGGCGCAGGGGACTTCGATCCGGCCCGTGACGGCGCTGCGGCGGCGTTTTCGGCGGACAGGGCGTGGCGCGCAGGGCCCCCGGCGGGCGGCTACTGGCGGGCGGTGGCCGAGCTTCGCGAGTCGACGACGCGCGCGTCGCGGGGGGACGCGGCGCTGGGCTTCGTGGTTGCGTCGGTGCTCGGACAGGCCGCGGCGCTCGCGCCGGAGCGGCGGACGGAGCTGCGCCGGGCCGGCCTGGGCCACGTGGTGGCGGTCAGCGGCATGAACGTGGCGGTGGCGGCGGCGCTGGTCCAGGCGCCGCTGCTGCGCGCAGGGCTGCTGCTCGGCGGGTCGCTGACGCTGGCGGCGGCGCTGGCCTGGCTGCCGGTGCTGGCGTACCTGGGGGTGACGGGCGGCGAACCACCGGCGCTGCGGGCAGCGGTGATGTTCGGGCTGTCACAGGCGGCGACGCTGACGGGCCGCCCGGGCCACGGCCTCACGGCGCTGGCGCTGACGGCAGCGGCGATGCTGGCGTGGCGACCGGCGTGGGCGCTCGACCCGGGGCTGCACCTGTCGCTCGCGGCGATGGCGGTGCTGGTGCACCCGCAGGCGCCGCGCGGGCTGGTGGCGCAGAGCTGGCGGGTGTCCTTCGGGACAGTGCCCATCGTACTGGTGCACTTCGGCCAGGCGTCGCTGATCGGGGTGCTGGCGAACGTGATCGCGGTGCCGGTGTTCACGTTGTGGGTGCTGCCGCTGGGGATCGCGGGGCTGATGGCGACGCCGTGGTTCGGCCCGGAGGCGCTGCGGCCGGCCGCGCTCGGGGGGCAGGTGGTGATCGATCTGGCGGGGGTGGCCGCGCGCGTGCCGGAGCCGCCGTGGTGGTCGCTGGCGATCGTCGCGGCGGTCGGGCTGGTGGTGCGGACGACGGTGCGGCGCGCAACAGTGCTGCGCTGGACGCCGGGGGTGTTGCCGTGCGCGGGGGTGCTGGCGGTGGTGCTGTCGAGCGCGCCGGGGCGACCGGAGGGGCCGCCGCGGGCGTGGGTGGCGATCGGCGGGCCGCGCAGCGCGGCGGTGATCGTGCCGGCGCAGGACGAGGCGTCGCTGGCGTGCGTGCGCGACCCGTGGCTCGCGCCCGAGGCGTGGCCGGAGCTGCTGCCGGCGCTGGGCTTCCGCGGGGCGGCGCGGGTGACGGCGCCCCGCAGTCTGCCGGCGGCCGCGGCGGTGCAGGCCGAGCTCGAGCGCGCGGGGATGATGTTCTCGGGGACATGTCCCGAAGGACCTGCCCTGAAGTCGCTGCGGGCGGCGCTGGCGGACTGTCAGGCCCGGACGCGGCAGCGGCGGGCGGTGGTGCGGGCCGGGCCGGACGGGACGGGCGCGGAGTGCTGGATCGACGGGGCGTTCGCGGCCGGTGAGAGATAGGCTATGGTGCGGGCGTGGCCGGAGTGCCGGAGATCTTCGTGCGCGAGGAGAGCGGGCCGGGTCGCGGCCGGACGCACGCGCTGGCGCCGGGGCGGGCGCTGGTCGGCCGCGACCCGCGGGCGACGGTGTCGCTGGCGGGTGACGACGTGTCCCGCTTCCACGCGGCGCTCGACGTGACGGCGGAGTCGATCGCGGTGACCGACCTCGGGAGCAAGAACGGGGTGTTCCGCGACGGGGTGCTGCTGAGCGGGACGACGGGGCTGGCGCACGGCGAGGCGATCGTGGTCGGGGGGATCTGCCTGCGCGTCCACCACCCGGGGGCGCAGGTCGACGCGGCGCTGCGCCGCGGAGGCGAGGCGACGGTGACGCAGATCCGGCCGGCGCTGGCGCCCGAGCGGGGCGAGTCGCTGCTCGTGCCGGTGGCGGCGACGCTGATGTTCGCGGCGCTCGTCGCGGCGCTGCTCTTGTGGCAGCAGTAGAGGCGATGTCGCTCCGCCTCCCCCGCGTCGATCGGATCCTCGACCACCCGGCGCTCGCGTCCTCGCCGGCGCTGCGATCGATCCAGAAGCGCTACGTGAACGATGCCCTGGCGGACCTGCGACGGCGAGCGCTGGTCGGTGAGCTCTCCGAGGCGCCCGAGGCCGAAGCGATCGCGCGGGCGGTGGCGAGGCGACTCGCCGAGGTGATGACGCCGCGGCCGCGCGCGCTGATCAACGCGACGGGGGTGCTGCTGCACACCAACCTCGGACGCGCGCCCCTGTCCCGAGAGGCAGTCGCGGCGATGACGGCGGCGGCGGGCACCTGCGAGCTCGAATTCGAGGTCGAGTCGGGGCGCCGCGGGTCGCGGCTGACGTGGTTGCGACCGCTGCTGGCGGCGCTGCTCGGGGCGGAGGACGTGCACGTGGTGAACAACGGGGCGGCGGCGTTGCTGCTGGCGTGTACGGCGGTGGGCCGACCCGGGGGCGTGGCGCTGTCGCGCGGGCAGATGGTGGAGATCGGCGACGGCTTCCGGGTGGCGGAGATGGCGGCGGCCGGAGGCGCGGCGTTGTGGGAGATCGGCAGCACCAACCGCACGCACGTGGCCGACTACGCGGCGGCGCTGGCGGGCGAGCTGCCGGGGCAGAGCGGACCCGTGGCCGCGATCCTGTGGGTGCACCTCAGCAACTTCTCGCAGGCGGGGTTCGTGCACCAGCCGGAGCTGGCGGAGCTGGCGGCGCTGGGTCGCGCGCGCGGGGTGCCGCTGCTGGCCGACCTCGGGTCGGGGTCGCTGGGAGGGATCCCGGGCGAGGAGCCGACTGTCCAGGAGTACCTGTCGCAAGGGGCAGATCTGGTGACTTGCAGCGGCGACAAGCTGCTCGGCGGGCCGCAGGCGGGGATCCTCGCCGGGTCGGCGGCGCTGGTCGGGCGCTGCCGCCGGCACCCGCTCGCGCGGGCGCTGCGGCCCGACAAGACGACGGCGGCTGCCCTGCACGCGACGGCGCTCGCGTACGCGCGCGGGCAGGCGGACACGCTGCCGCTGCGACGGATGATCGGCTGGTCGGAAGACCAGCTGCGGGCGCGCGCCGAGGCGCTGGCGGTTCGGCTCGGCTGGCCTCCGGGACAGGTACGGGCCAGCGTGGCGACGGTCGGCGGGGGGTCGCTGCCCGGCGACACGATGGCCAGCGTGGCGCTGGCGGTGCCGACGCGAGACCCGTCGGCGACCGCGGCGGCGCTGCGGCAGGTGGGGGTGGTCGGGCGGGTGCACGCGGGCGAGCTGCTGCTCGACCTGCGGACCGTGGCGCCCGAGGAGGACGAGGCGCTGATCGCTGCGGTGCGGGATGTTTAATTGGACATGCTCGAGAGAGCATGTTCTCGGGAGTATGTAGAGATGTACATGCTTGAAAGGACATGCTCGGCAGAGCATGTCCTTTCAGGCATTTGGGGCTCAGAAGCGGCCGGTGAGGACGAGGCCGTTGCTGGCGCCGAGGCTGGGGGACAGGCGCACGCTGGCTTGCTCGGGGGGCAGGCCGAGCTTCTTGCGCAGCTCGCGGTTGTGGCTGTCGATGAGGCCGGGGGCCTCGCGGCGGCCGACGGGGTGAGCCTTGTAGACGCCGAGGAACACGCCCATGCCGATGAGCATGGCCGCGCCGACGCCGAGCAGGGCGCCGGAGACGGGCATCGACAGCGGGTAGCGGACGCGGTCGGTGCCGGCGCGGAGCGGGTCGTCGGGGCCGAAGTCGGGGCCGTACTTGGCGGCGGTGCCGTTGAGGATCAGGAAGGTGACGCCGACCGCGAGCAGGCCGCCGCCGGCGATGCCGAGGCCGAGACCGACGCCGAGGCGGGTCTTCTGGCGCTGGGCGACCTGACGCGCGAGGTCGTCGCGGCCGAGGGCGGCGTAGAACTCGGTCGGACCGATCGGGGTGCCCGGGGTGCCGCGCCGCAGCGCGCCCCAGGTGCCGCCGAGGCGCTTGTCGGCGTACTCCTTCTCGGCCTGCTCGCGCGCCTGCTTGACCTCCTCGGGCTCCTCGGGCTCCTCGGGGGCGGCGTCGGCGGGCTCGGGCGCGTCGGGGATGCCGACCTCGGTCGGCGGCTCGGGCTCGGGCAGCGGGACGCCGGCGGTGCCGCTGAGGGCGACGGCGACGCCGCCGTCGGTGCCGTAGGCCATGGCGATGAAGGTCGGCGCGGCGCCGGGGCTGCCCTCGAACACGCGGACGACGACGATCTGCTGGACCGGCAGGACCTTGGCGCGGTCGACGATGGCGCGATCGTCGAGGCTGTCGACGGCGCCCAGCGCCTGGCCGTCGATGACGACGCCGGCCCGCCTGGAGGCGGTGAGCGCGGCGCGGAACGCCGCGGCGGCCGGCTGCGAGCCGGCGTTGCCGGCGATGACGATCACGTTGGGCTTGTCGTCGCCGAGGTGCGCGCTGACGCCGGTGGGCGTGAAGGTGGTCGACCAGTCGACGGCCGCGACAGCGGGGGCCGCGGGCGCGGGCGCTGCGGCGAGCGCGGGTGTCGGGAGGGCGAGCGCGGCCGACAGGGCGGCGGCGAGGGAGATGCGGAGCGCGGTCATTGCGGGGCCCACCGGCACGCGGGATCGGCGATGCAATCCGCGGCTTTCTTGTTGTTGCGGCAGTCGGGCGCGGAGCAGAACTCGGCGCAGGCCTTGCTGAGGGCGCACGAGTCGAGATCCTCGCAGTCGTTGATGATGGGCTGGCAGCTGAAGCCGCCCTGGCCGCGCTCGACGCAGGTGTCGACGGCGTTCTTCTCGTCCTTGAAGATCGAGCCGGCGCCGCTGACGTAGGCACGTTCATCGCCGCGGGCGCAATTGAGGTACCAGCCGCCGAAGTTGCAGCGCGCGGTCTCGACGGCGCAGCCGTCGTATTCGAGGCAGGCGGCGACCGAGGAGGTCAGCTCGGCCACGGTGCTGTCGTTGTACAGCGCGACGATGCTGCCGTCGTAGGTCATGTAATTGCACATCCGCAAGCTGGTGCCGTTCTCACACGGGAGGCGGTTGGCGTTGCAGAAGCAATAATCCCAGGCGGTGTCCTCGTCGTCGAACGAGGCGCCGTCGTTGAACTCGTGCTGCTTGGCCCCGCAGGCTGAGTAGCGGAGGCCCGGCTTGGTGGTGCACTCGAGGAATTCGTCGCACTGGATGCAGCCTGCGGTGAGCAGAGGGGCGAGCGCAGACAGCAAGCCGACGCCGAAGAGCAGCGAGAATAGTTTGAGGCGACCCACGTGATCCTCCTGTCCCGCTATGGCCGGGACATCGGAGCTGAGGTTGACCGCGCGCCGCGACCTGTCGGCAAGACGGCAGGCGAACCCGCCGGCGACGCCGAGGTGACAGCATGCATGGCGCGTAAAGTTATCGGCTCGCCGCCGCCTTGTACAGCGCGGCCTCGTGCGCGATGCGCGAGGGTCGTCACGCGCTCGAACAGGGCGACACCTTGCGCAAGAGACATGTATGAAGAGACCGAACCGGCGCGATCGAGCGCCGCCCGGGCTGGCTCCCGGGTGCAGCGATGCGCCGATCCAGCGAGGATGAGCGAGCGGGTGCGAGCGGGTGGTCGGCCGGTCTTGCTGAGGGCCGACGCGCGGGTGGTCGGCCGGTTTTGCCATGAGGGCCGACGCGCGAGCGGACCGGTCATCCGCCAGGGACGTCGCTGCCCGACGAGGCGGGCTCGCTGGCAGGTGAGCCGGTCGACTCCGAGAGCCGGGTGAGGCCGGCGAGTTCAGGCGGTCACCCGGCATGGAGCTTGGGCCCCGCGACACGCACCTCGCCTTGCCGGCGGGTGAGGCCGAGCCGATCGAGGTGCTCGAGGAAGGGAACCACGAACTTACGCGACAGACCGGTGAGGCCCTTGAGGGCCTGAACATCGATCTGCGGGCTCGCGCCGAGATGCGACCGGACCTTGTCGACCAGCGCGGCGTGGTGCTCGCGGGCGAGGGACAGGTCGGCGGACACCCGCACCAGAGCGCCGGCTTTCTGCAGCGCGGTCAGGGCGTCCAGCGCCTGCCGCTCGGTGAGGTTGGCGGCCGCCTGTACCTCCTTAAGAGTGGGCGGGGCGACGCCGGCGCGGACATAGAGATCGAGCACCTTGTGCCCGACGGGCGACAGGCCCGGCGTGGGCTCGGTGCCGCCGCGGACCAGCACGTCGCCTCGCAGCTCGAGCAGCCCGCGCCGGAGGGCGTGGTCGAGGGCGGCGGCGGCGACGTCGGGGGCGACCCGGCCGGGCAGACCGCCGAGGAGGGCGGCGCGCGACAAACCCGGCCGGTCGGGGTGGGCGGCGTGGAAGCGGTCGGCGACGGCCACGGCGGCGGCGGCCAGCTCGGGCAGGACGGCGGCGGCGACGTGGCGGCTGTCGCCGAGGCGCACCGCATCTGAGCTTTGGACCATGTCTGAAAGGACAGCGTCGAGGTCGGGCGCGCCGGAGCGCAGCTCGAGCTCGGCGCGCGAGATGGCGAGCGCACCGGCGTCGGCGAGCAGGGCGGCCAGGCGGACCCGCAGATCGGCGCCGGCGAGGGCGCGGGCGACCCGAAGCCAGCGGCTGCGCTGGCCCCGGCCGGGGCGCGGCCGCGGATCGACCACGACGCCTCCGCCGCAGGTGTGGCCGTGGGCGAGGTCACCGCCGTGGCTGCGGAGGACGATCCGCTGGCCGTGCCAGGTCGGCAACGGTGTGTCGAGGCGGATCCGCACCAGCGCCGAAGTACCTGGCGCGAGAGACATGGTCTTGGGGGCATCCTCGTCGCCGACCAGCGGACCGAGCGGGTCGAGGCGCCCGGTGGTGTGGGCGGTGCCGGCGCAGACCTGGACGCTGGTGCCGCTGCGCCAGGTCCGGGGGTCGTGGGGCAGGTGCTCGAGCAAGGCATGGACGGCGTCGCCGGCGACGACGCGGTGGCCGCGGGTGAGCACGTCGCCGCGGGCGAGCTCGCCGACGGCCACGCCGCCGAGGTTGACGGCCGCGCGCGCGCCGGCGGGGATACGAGGGGCCGCGGCGCCGCGGACGTGGAGGGCGCGGGCCCGGAGCTCGCGGACCGGGCGGTCGGGGCCGGTGGGGACGAGGGTGAAGTGCGGGTCGGCGGCGATCTCGAGCTGCCCCGCGAGCAAGGTGCCGGTGACGACGGTGCCGTGGCCCTTGAGGACGAAGCAGCGGTCGACGGGGACGATCGGGCGGTCGCGCAGCGGCCGGGCCGGCAGCTGCGCGACGACGCGGCGGACGGCGGCGGTGAGCTCGGACAGGCCGGCGCCGCTGTGGGCCGAGCAAGGCACGATCGCGGCGCCGCCGAGGGCCGGGGCGAGGTCGGCGAGGGCCGCGCGCACGTCGGCCTCGGCGAGGGCGATCGCCTCGGCGTCGCCGTGCAGGCGATCGATCTTGGTGAGCGCGACGACGGCGTGGGTGATGCCCAGGAGGCGACAGACGAGCAGGTGCTCGCGCGTCTGCGGCATCACGCCCTCCTCGGCGGAGACCACCAGCAGCACGGCGTCGACGCCTCCGGCGCCGGCGACCATGGTGCGGACGAACGCCTCGTGACCCGGGACGTCGACGATGCTGGCCTGCAGCCCGGGCCCGACCTGCCAGGCGGCGAAGCCGAGGTCGATGGTGATCCCGCGGCGCTTCTCCTCGGGCAAGCGGTCGGTGTCGACGCCGGTGAGGGCACGGACGAGGGCGGTCTTGCCGTGATCGATGTGGCCGGCGGTCCCGAGGACCAGGTCGCGCACGGGCTTGGCCATGCGCCGCAGTGTAGCGGCCCGGGGTCTGCGATACACTCCCGCGCCATGTCCAGTCAGTCCGGCGACACGCGCGAAGATCCGAGGCCGCTCCGCTTGACCGAGTTCGCCCGCGGCGGCGGTTGAGCCGCCAAGCTGCGGCTCGGCGACCTGGTTCAGGTCCTGGAGGGCATGCCCCCGCCCGGAGATCGGGGCGACGAACGGGTCATCGTCGGCACGGAATTCGCCGACGACGCGGCCGTCGTGCGCGTCGGCGACGACCCCTCGCGGGCGACCGTGCTGACCGTCGACATCATCGCCCCGCTCGTCGACGACCCCGAGACCTTCGGCGAGATCGCCGCTTGCAACGCGCTGTCCGACGTCTACGCCATGGGCGGGCGCCCGCTGTTCGCGCTCAACGTGGTCGGCTTCCCCGACGACAAGCTGCCGCTGACGGTGCTGCAGGCCATCTTGCGCGGGGGCGCCAGAGCCTGCGCGCGCGCCGGAGTGGCGGTGGTCGGCGGCCACACGGTGCGCGACGCGGAGCTCAAGTACGGGCTCAGCGTGACCGGAGAAGTGACTGTCTCGGAGATCCTGTCGAACAGGACAGGACTTCCAGGCCAGGTGCTGGTGCTGACCAAGGCGCTCGGGACCGGCTTCATCGCCCAGGCGATCAAGCAGGGGCACGCGGCGCCGGCCGAGATCGCCGCGGCAGTCGGCAGCATGACGACGTTGAACGGGCCAGCGCTGGCGATTGCGCGCGGCTTCGGGGTGACGGCCTGCACCGACGTGACCGGCTTCGGGCTGCTGGGTCACCTGCGCAACATCCTCCGCGGCTCGCAGGTGGCAGCCCGGCTCGACATGCGAGCCCTGCCGGCGTTGCCCGGGGCGCTGGAGCACGCGGCAGCCGGACGCGTGCCGGGCGGCTCGAAGGCCAACCTCGCGTTCGTGCGGCCGAACCTGCTCGTACGCGGGGACGAGGAGCCGCTGCGCACGATCCTCGCCGCGGACGCGCAGACCAGCGGCGGGCTGCTGCTCACGGTCGCGGAGGAGCGCGCCGCGGCGCTGGTCGCGGCGCTGCGGGAGGCCGGGCAACAGGGCTGGGAGATCGGGCGGCTGCTGGCGCCGACGGATGAAATGCCGGCCGGTGCGGTGGTGCTCGCGTTCGCGACGTAGGAGGCACGTCGAGGGGCGCGCGTGAAGGGGCGAACCGCGGGCGAACCATCGCTCCGTGGTTTGGTCGGGGCAGGCGGGTGGCGAACCGCGAGGCGAGGGGACATCTCGCCGGAGAGCTGCGGTTGGGTCGAGCATACGCAGGCAGAGGTGTAGCGGCCGGCAAGGCGCGAGCCAGCGTTTCGTAAGGTGTGGCGGCGTGAGTCGGAGCCACAAGCCGAGTTGGTGAGCACCAAGCCTCGTCGTGTCTTGCGCGGCGAGTGTGATTGTGCATGCTCGAAGGAGCATGTGTTTAAAGACATGTATATATGGGCATGTGATTTCGCGAAGCAGGCCCGGTGGGGGGCACCCAACGAGAGTTCGTGAGCGCCAACCACCGTTGTGCGTTGCGCGGGGATCCGGGGTGGGTACTCTGACGAGCGATGATGCGAACGATCGGTGTGCCGGCAATCCTCGGAGGGGTGACGTTGGGCCGCGGGCCGGAGGCACTTGGCGGGTCCACCAGCGGGGTCGGAGCGAGCGGAGGTTCGCCGCGGCCGAGCGGCACGGCCGACCGGGTGCGCCTGGTCGAGAGCGTCTGCGCGTACGAGGGCGAGCGGGCGGGCTCGTCGCGGCACATAGGCCCTGCACCGGGGGTCCATGGGAGCAGCGGCCAATGGCAGTCGGACGACGCCTCGCGCTCCGCGACCTCGCCGCTAGCGAGGTTCGCGTGACGGAGGCGCTCTACAACCCGTGCCGGCATGAGATCGCGAGGCGCTCATGAGCCTGGCCGATTCGACTCGTACGAGCGTGCAACTCACGAGCCGCCCATTGTCGGGCTGCTCGGCGAACTCGACGACCGCTCGCTCAGCCGCTGGCGGCGGTCACGGAGCGGCTGGCGGCGTCGAGGAAAGCCAGGCGATATACGGAGTTTTCGGTCTCGACGTACATCAGCCGGCGTTCGTGTTCGTCCTCGCGGCCCTCGGTCTCGGCAGTGGTCAAGATCCGGCGGACAGCCGTTGTGACCATGCGACGGCCATTGGGGTCACGGAAGATCACCATGCCTCGCCCGACCATCGGTTCGCTGATCAGAAAGCCCTCGTACGGCTTCTTGATGGCGGTTGCGACCGACCCTTCACCGTTGCTGCGAATCTTGGTGGCGAGAACCGCGAGCACGACACCATCACAGTAACATGGCCGGCGCGCGACAGCCCCGGTGTTCTGCAAGTGTCGACTGTTTTGTCCCGGGGCCGGGTGCGGCGCGGTGCTCCTGAACCGCGCGAAGGCCTGTCCTCGGGCGGCGTGAGCGCGCCGGACGTGTGGCCGGCATGGCGCTCCCTCCGCCTCATAAAGAAGGAAGTTGTTGCGGCTGTTGTCGCGGCCGAACGCGTGCATGCACGGACCGCGCGGGCGGAAGCCGGCGGTTGTCGTCACTCGTGGCAGGGCGCACGTCCGGAACAAGCGGTGCGCAGCGTCGGCGGTCGCCGAGGCCGGTCGCGCGCGGACCAGGACGAAGCTGGCCAGATTGCAGCCGGGTGCCCTCGGCAATTCATGCAGCGTGAATTCGTCCATGACGGCGCGGCCGCTCGCGGGCTCGCACAACAAGACCGGCCTGCGCCGACTTCGACCGCCCGGTGGCCTCGAGCTCGCCCTGGTCTGCGCCTGACCTCAGGTGCGCGACCCGGTCTCACGACGGTACCGGCCGCCGGGCGACCCCGACGAGGTCCTCGTGCTCATTCGTCGGCTTCCCTGGCCGGGCCGCGTGCTTTCTGTAAGCAGGCGGTCGATCGGCGAGGGCGGGCCAGTCCGCGGGATGAGCGCGGCGCGGCACGGCCGTGGCTGACGAGTGCTGGGCCTCGCTTGCGATCGTCCTGGAGCCTGGTGAGAGGCCCAACTCATCCTTGCGGTGGCGACGCCACGAGGGACGTCGGGCCGATCTGCCCCGCCGGCGGTCGGTCGATGGATGCCCTGGCGCTGGTCGATCCGTCTCGAGTTCGAGATCGGACTTCTCGCTTGAGATTCCCCGAGCGCGCCACAAGACTTGCGCATGGCCGACGAAGCCCTCGGATACTTGCTCCGGCAGCTCGAGACGGGATGGCAGCTCGCCAGCTACCACCTCGACGGTCTGACCACGGAGGAGTGCTTGTGGCGACCCGCGCAGGTGGGCTTGCACGTGCATCGAACGGCGGACGGGACCTGGCGCGCGGACTGGCCGGAACACGAAGGCTACGAGATCGGTCCGCCGAGCATCGCGTGGGTGACCTGGCACTTCGGGTTCTGGTGGTCGATGGCGCTCGATCACTCGTTCGGCCCGGCGAAGCTCGACCGCGAAGACGTGGTGTGGCCCGGCTCCGCCGAGGCGGTCCGCGAGTGGCTCGGTGGGCTCCAGCGCCAGTGGCGGGCGGCGCTCGAGTCGCTGACGGACGACGACCTGCGGTCCTCGCAGCGGACCCGCTGGCCGTTCCAGGACCGACCGTTCGGGGACATCGTCGCGTGGGCCAACGTCGAGCTGGTCAAGAACGCGGCCGAGCTGGGCTATGCCCGCTTCCTTCACGGGGTCCGTACGAACAAGGCGCTCTGACTGCGCTCGTTGCGGATGCACGCAGGCCGCCGGGCTGGGCGGCCGCTTTGTTCGCGCGGTGGCTGCGGGCGCGATTTTTGGACCGCGGGCAGTGTGAATGCAGGCAGCGGTCGAGATGGACGACGGCGAGGCTTCCGCACCCTCGTTGCGGATGCACGGAGCCGTCGAGATGGACGACTTCGCTATGGGGCGGGCGGTTCGCTGGCCAGGCGCTTCGGGGGGGCCGCGAGTTCACCGAGGCCCGAGAGGGGGGCCCAGCCCTCGAGGCCGCCCGGGAGGCGGACGCGGCCCCAACCGGCGCCGCGTTCGACGAGGCTGAGGCGGCTGCCGCCCTGGACAGTGAAGACGACCTTGCGGTGGATGCCGGGGCCCTCCCGCACCTCGAGCTTGGCCGGGAGGGCGATGGCCTGCGGCGCGCCGAGCTCGGTGCGCAGGGCGTAGCCGTGGAGGCCGCCGAGCACGAGGTAGAGGGCGGCCAGGACGGCGGCGAGCCCCGCGAGGGCGCTGCGGGCCGCCTCGCGGTAGCGGGCGCGGGTGACCCACAGCAGCAGCGCGAGCCAACCTGCTCCGAGAGACAGCCAGCCGAACGCGGGCGAGCGGAGGGCCGACAGCGCCGCGTCGCGCCAGGTCTCGGGGCGATCGATCTGCAGGGTGGCGGCGATCGCGGCGACCTCGGCGCGTTGACGGACGACGCCCAGGTTGCGACGGGCGGCCTCGGCGATGTCGACGCTGGCTTCGGCCTGGGGCTGGAGGGCGCGGCGCAGGTGATACGTGGCCGCGCCGAGTTCTCCCAGCTGGGCGTAGGCGGTGCCCAGGTTGAACGACAGCGCGGCGCTGCGACCGGGGAGCAGCGCCTCGGCGTCCTCGTAGGCCCGGACGGCGCCCGCGTAGTCGCCGGCCGCGGCGAGGGCGTTGCCGCGGGCGAAGGCTTCGTCGACCACGTCGGCGCGGGCGGGCGCGGGCGTGAGCGCGAGCAGGGCGAGGAGCAGGAGCGCGCGGGTTCGCATGCGGGTCATCGGTTCGAGCGGGCGGTCGCGCAGCGCGGAGGTTCGCGGGTCATGGAGAGCGCGTGGGGGGTGGGGACGAAGTGGAAGGGAGTCGGTCGCGTGAGCGGCTCGGGAGACGCGGCGGAGAGGAGCGCGCGAGAGATCGCGGGCGTGGCGAAGAGGAGTGACGGGCGGAGGTCGAAGGGGAGCGGTCGGGGGAGGCGTTCGCGGTCATCCCGGGCGAGCGGTCGCGCCGTGCTTCAGGGGACCGTGCAGGAGCTCGCGGGCGCTGCGGAGGGCGGCCTCGCGTTCGCTGGCAGACTCGCCGCGGGCGCCGAAGCGGGCGGCGTCGCAGCGGTCGAGGAGGTCGCGCAGGCGGTCGCAGTCGACCGAGGGGACGCCCTTGCGGGCGAGCAGGCCGAGCAAGGCGTGGCGCGGCAGGCCCTCGCCTTCGGAGCCGGCGCGCTCGACGGCGGCGGTCTGGAGCAGCTGGGCGAGCGCGGGGTAGAAGCCGTCGCCGCTGGCGAGGCCGTGTTCGGCCTGGGCCAGCAGCTCGCGCTGCCTGGCGAGCCGGGCCGCGGCGGCGCGACTGGCTTCGTCGGGGCCGAAGCGGCGCCACAGCGCGTTCGCGGCTGTCCCGAAGGCCAGGAGCATCGGGGCCGCGGCCATGCCCCAGGTCCAGCGCGAGGGGGTGAGCCACGACTGCGTCGGGGTCGCGCGCGGCAGCGTGGCGGGCTCGACGATCGGGGCGAGGATGCCCTCCTCCTCGGCGGCGGTGGGCGGTGGGGCGTCGGCGGCGACGGTCGGGGCAGCGGCCGGATCGCCGGCGACGGTGAGCTCGATCGGGGCGCTGGTGGCGGTCTGGTAGCTCGCGGTGGCCGGGTCGAAGTAGTGGAACGTGTGCGGCGGGACCGTCAGCTCGCCGCCGTGCTCGGGGATGACGAGGAAGGCGTAGCGACGCTCACCGCCGAGCTGGGCGCCGGTGGTCACTTCGGTCTCGACCTTGGGCTCGTAGCGGCGCAGGCCGGGCATCTCGGGCCAGGGGCCGGGGTCGATGACGCGGATGTTGCCGGTGCCCTGGATGGCGATCGTCAGGGTAAATGGTTCGCCGGCCTTGAGGTTGGTGCGGTCCGCCTCGGCGCGGATGGTGTAGACGCCGACGTTGTTGGGCGAGAAGCCGGGGGGGGCGCCGGCGGGCAGCGGCTTGACCTCGACGCTGACGGGGCGGCCGGTGATCCGGCGGCGCATGCCGATGCCGACCTCGGCGGGCGAGAGGGTGAGCGTGCCGGCGCGCTGGGGGAAGAGGGCGCGGCGGAGGCCGGGGTGGACGCGGTAGGCGGTGTTGCCGACGACGGCCTGACGCATCTGGCCCTGCGGCAGCTCCTCGCTCCAAAAGTCCTGGAAGCCGGGCAGCTGGCGCAGCTGGATCTGCAGGAAGGGCAGGCGCTCGTAGATCTCGAGCGTGTAGGTGAGCTGTTCGCCGACGAACAGGGTCGGCTTGTCGAGGCGGGTCCACAGGAAGATGTCGCCCTGCGGCTCGGTCGGGCCGTCTGCGGCGGCGGGGACGGGCTCGGTGGGGGCGGCCTGGCCGGTGACCTCGATCGCGGGGACGCGCGGGGGGCCCACCTTGGTCTTGCCCTCCATGACGTGGACGGGGAGCTCGAAGCGGCCGGGCTTGCTGGCGACGAGGGTGTAGACGGTGGTCTGCGTGGTGCGGGTCGTCATCGACGAGCCGCGGCCGGTGCCGAAGCTGAACGAGCTGCTGGTGCTGCGGTAGCTGGCGGGCATGCCGACGATCTGCAGGCCCATGGCGGCGAGGTCGGGCAGCACCGGCTCGGGCACCTCGGCGCCGCGCTCGCCCTCGCTGTCGACCTGGACGGTGAACTCGAAGGCCTCGCCGACCTCGACGCGGTCACGGTCGATCTCGGTGACGATCCGCGACTTGGTGTCGGCGTGAGCTGTCCTCGGGGACAGGATGAACCCGAGCCCGGCGGCGCCGGCGAGCTGGAGGACGCGGCGACGAGAGGTCACGATCACCAGTCCTTCTCGACCCGGATCTGGCGCGCGGGTCGGTCGAGCTGGAAATTGTCCTCGGCGTCGAGCTGCTCGAGCGCCTTGTCGAGGTCGGCCTTGTCGAGCTGCGGCTGGGGCTGCGGTTGGGGCTGCGGCTGCTCGCCCTTCTCCTTCTGCTCGTCCTGCTTCTGCTCGTCTTGCCTCTGCTCGTCTTGCTTCTGCTCGTCCTGCTTCTGCTCGTCTTGCTTCTGCTCGTCTTGCTTCTGCTCGTCCTGCTTCTCTTCGTCTTTCTTTTCCTCGTCCTGCTTCTGCTCGTCTTTCTTTTCCTCGTCCTGCTTCTCTTCGTCCTGCTTCTGCTCGTCCTTGTTCTCTTCCTGGTTCTTCTTCTCTTCCTCTTGCTTCTTCTTCTCTTCTTCCTCCTTCTGCTTCTTCTTCAGGAGGGCGAGCTCGAGGTTCCACTTGGCGTTGGCGTGGTCGGGCCTGGCCTTGAGGCACTTGATGTAGTGCTCGATGGCGGGGTCGAAGGCCTCGGCGTCGAGGTCGAGGTTGCCGAGCTCGTACTCCGAGCTGGCGTGGACGTCGGGGTAGGTGGACTCGGTGCCGCGCTCGAACGCCTTGCGGGCCTCGTCCTTGTCGCCCTTGGCGACGAGCGCGAGGCCGCGGTCGTAGAAGATCTCGGGGCGCTCGCCGAGCTCGGCCTCGGCGGCGGCGTAGGCGGCGAGGGCGGCCTCGTGGTCGCCGGCGTTGTAGGCGGCGATGCCGGCCTCGACGTCGCTGTTTTTGCCGGCGAGGGCCTCCGCGAGCCAGCCGGCGGCGAGGACCGTGGCGAGCAGCTTGCTGGTGGAGAAGAGCGGCATGGTCAGGGCCCTTTCTTGCGCTCGGGCAGCGCGAGCGAGAGCGCGAGGAGGAGCAGCGCGGGGATGACGAGGAAGGCGTAGCCCTCCTCGCGGTGGGCGGTGACGGTGTCCTCGCGCTGCCCCTTGGACAGGTCGCGGATCCACTCGGAGACCTTGTCGAGGCCGAACTTGTCGGGCTCGACGAGGACGAAGTCGCCGCCGGTGGTCTTGGCGATGTCCTTGAGGGTCGCGTCGTCGACGCGGGTCATGAGGTAGTTGCCCTGCTCGTCGGTGACGAAGCCGTCGGGGTTGCCCTCGGCGTCGAACTTCTGGATCGGCTCGCCGGACTTGGAGCCGATGCCGACGGTGTAGATCCGGACGCCGAGCTTGGCGGCCTCGGCGGCGACCTCGAGCGGGCGCGAGACGGTGTCCTCGCCGTCGGTGAGGAGGATGACGACCTGGTCGCTCTCGGACGGCGGGATGTCCTCGACGGCCTTGCCGTCCTTGCCGTCCTTGGGGAACGACCGGGTCGGGCCGCCCTCGGGGCCGGCCGCGGCGGCGCGGCGGGCGTCGATGAGGAAGGTGAGGGCGAGCTTGAGCGCCTTGCCGATCGCGGTGCCGCCGGGGTTCTCGGTGCGCGGGTCGGCCTTGTCGAGGTAGAGCTTGAGGACGCGGGCGTCGCGGCTGACCGGCAGGCCGCGCGCGGCCCCGGCGAACACGACCAGGCCGACGCGGTCGCCGCGGCGGTCGGCCTCGTCGAGGAAGCGCTGCAGCTCGGCCGCGAGCCGTTCGCTGCGCGACGGGTAGACGTCGCGCGCGAGCATCGACTTGCTGTAGTCGACGGCGAGCACGATGTCGAGGCCGGTGGCGGGGACGATGGTGGTCTCGCCGCCGTACTGGACGCGCAGCAGGCCCGCGCAAACGAGCATGACCGAAAGGACAGAGACGACGGCGGCGACGACCCGGCTGGCGTGGTTGACGCTGCCGACGAGGCGCTCGACGAGGATCGGGCTGCCGAGGCTGGCGAGGCCGCGGCGGCGCTGGCGGGCGGCCCAGAGGTAGGCGGCCGCGGCCAGCGGGACGAGCACGAGCAGCCACAGGAGGTCCTCGCGGGCGATCACGACCTCCTCGAAGAGGGTGAGGACGTCCCGGGTCTCGGCGTCCTGGGCGAGGTCGCGGATGGCTTCGACGACGGGGCTCACGGGAACCTCCGCAAGTAGGTCGAGCGCGAGACCGCGGGGGACCTTCGCGAGTAGGTCGAGCGCGAGACGTCCCGGGTCTCGGCGTCCTGGGCGAGGTCGCGGATGGCTTCGACGACGGGGCTCACGGGAACCTCCGCAAGCAGGTCGAGCGCGAGACGTCCGTGGTTTCGGCGTCCTGGGCGAGGTCGCGGATGGCTTCGACGACGGGGCTCACGGGAACCTCCGCAGGCGGGTCGAGCGCAGCACGATGTCGATCATGAGGAGGAGCAGGGCTGGCCACAAGACCAGGTGGAACAGCTGGGCCCGGATGTGCTCGCCGAGGATGGTCGAGCGCTCGAGCTTGTTGAGCAGGTCCTGGAAGGTGGTGACGAGGGCCTGCTGGTCGACGGCGGTGTAGGCGTAGCCGCCGGTGGTGCTGGCGATCCGCTCGAGCCGGCCGGGGTCGGTGGAGGCGGCCTGGCGGCCGATGAGGACGGTGTAGACGTGGACGCCGCGGTCGGCGGCCTCGCGCGCCATCGAGTCGGGGTCGACGCCCTCGGCGTTGTGGACGCCGTCGGTGAGGAGGACGACGACCTTGCTGTCGGCGTCGGACTCCTTGAGGCGGTTGAGCGCCTGACCGAGGCCGGCGCCGATCGCCGTCTTGCTGCCGTCGATGCTGCCGAGCTGCAGGCGACGCACCAGCTGGCGCAGCACGCCGTGGTCGACGGTCAGCGGCGAGACGGTGGTGGCGGTGGCCCCGAACGCGACCATGCCGACGCGGTCGTGGCGGCGGCGGGCGATGAAGCTGTCGATGACGTCCTTGGCCGCCTCGAGGCGGTTCGGGTAGAGGTCGTCGGCCTCCATCGAGTCGGACAGGTCGAGGGCGACGACGATGTCGATGCCGCGGTGCTCGACGCGGTCGGTGGCGCGGCTCGACTCGGGGCGGGCCAGCGCGAGGGCGAGGAGGACGGCGGCGGCGAGGCGGAAGCCGTCGGGGAGGTGGGCCAGGCGCGCGGCCAGGCCGGGGCCGAGGCGGCGCGCCGAGGCGGCGCGCGAGAACTTGAGGGTGGCGGGGCGCGGCGAGAGGACGCCGCGGACCAGCACCGCGAGCGCCGGGACGAGGGCGGCGAGCAGCCACCACGGCGAGGCGATGACGACGTGGCGCAGGTCGGCGCCGAGGTAGGCGGCGAGGCCGGCGAGCGAGAGGCCGAGGCCGAGCCCGGCGAAGCCGAGGATCGGCAGGAGGTTGTGCAGCACGGCGGCGAGCCGGCCGGGCGGGGAGGCGCTCACCGGTCGTCCTCCTTGAACTTGGGCACCGGCTCGGTCGGGATGTCCGACTCGGGGCGGTAGGGCGGCGCGGGCGGGCCGTCCTTGGGGGCCTGCTCCTTGGGAGCTGTCGCGGAGGACATGTCCTTGGGGGCCTGCTCTTTCGGGCTGGTCGGGGAGACCGGCGTGGTGGCCTGGACCATGCTGCGGGCCTGCTCGATGGCGTCGGCGGCCTCGCCGGCCGGCGGGGCGAAGCGGGCGAACTTGACGAGGTCGCACTGCTGCAGGAAGCGGATCACGTCGGTCGGCTTGAGCGGGGCGATCGCGGCCTCGCTGCGCAGCAGGGCGGCGCGCAGCTCGTCGGTGGTGCGCTCGAGCGCGTCGATGCCGAAGCGGCCCTCGAGGTAGCCCTTGAGGATCTCGGTGAGCATGAGGTAGTGCAGCTGGAACTCGCCGCGGCCGGCGTAGTCGGCCTCCTTGAGGCGGTCGAGCGCGCGCAGGGCCACGCGGTCGGCCGGCTCGGGCGGCGGCAGCACGACCGGGCGCGGCCGCCGGCGCCAGCGTAGCCACAACAGCGCCGAGACGAAGCCGGCCACCAGCGCGCCGGCCGTGTAGTAGATGGCCGTCTCGGCGCGGTGGTTGGGGTATTCGAGCGAGATCGGCGGGTCCTCGCCCTGGCGCTTGGGGTCGGCCTCGTTGGCCAGCAGGGCTGTGACGGTGAAGCTGTGCGGCGGGACCTGGGCGGTCTGCACGGCGCCGTCGGGGGCGACGTAGGTGATCGGGAAGGCGGGGGTCCTGGCCTCGCCGACATTGAAGTGCTGGATCGTGAAGGTGAAGACCTTGCGCAGGCCCTGGCCGGTGCTCTCGGGGTCGCTCTCCTCGACCGAGACGAGGTGCAGCGGGTCGAGCTTGAGCCCGAGCGGGACGTTGACGGCGTAGCCGGTCGGGTAGGCGACGGTGACCTCGAGTTTAATCAGGTCGCCGATCTGCGAGGGATCGGGGGTGACCCGCGCGCTGATCGCCACCGGGCTGTCGCCGGCGGGGGCGGTCGAGATGTCCTCGGAGACAGGTTCGTCGACGGGCCCCGGCGCGGGCTCGGGCTCCGGGACGGGCGCGGGGGCCTGGGCGAGCAGGGTGGCGAGCAGACCGTGAAGAAGAGACAGCATCAGCGGCGCATCCTCCGGGCCCGGCGGGCGAAGAAGTTGACGAGCGGCTGCTGCCAGTTGTCGCCGCAGCGGATCGACATGCTGTCGAGGCTGAGCTTGCGCAGCATCTGGTCGAGGCGGGCGCGCTCGGCCTCGACGCGCGCGCGGTAATTCTTGGCCCGGCGCGGGCTGAGGTCGAGGAAGGTGTCGCCGCCGAGGCCGAGCAGCTCGAGGTCCTCGAGGGCGACGAGGCCGAGGGCGGGCAGCTCGAGCTCGAGCGGGTCCTCGACGCGGATCGGGATGAGGTCGTGGCGGCGGCGCACGACCTTGAGCGCGTGCTCGAAGGCGCGGGCGGCGTCGGGCGAGTCCTCGGGGACGGCGTCGACGAAGTCGCTGACGAGGATGGCGACGGTGTGACGCTGGCCGAGGCGCGCCAGGTACTCGAGGCCGGAGGCGACGCGGGTGGCCCGGCTCTGCGGCTGGTGGGTGAGCACCTGCTGCACGACCGCGAGCACGTGCTTGCGACCGCTGCGCGGCGGGACGAACACCTCGACGGTGTCGGTGAAGCCGATGAGGCCGACCTTGTCGTTGTTGCGGATCGCCGAGAAGGCGAACGTCGCGGCCAGGCGGGCCACCAGCTGGCGCTTGTCGTAGTCGCGCGAGCCGAGGTCGAGGCTGCCCGACATGTCGACGACGAGCATGACGGTGAGCTCGCGCTCCTCGGTGAACAGCTTGACGTGCGGCTCGCCGGTGCGCGCGGTGACGTTCCAGTCGATCGCGCGCACGTCGTCGCCGGGGGTGTAGGCGCGGACCTCGGAGAAGGCCACGCCCTGGCCCTTGAACACCGACTGGTACGAGCCGGCGAGGTGCTGGTTGACGAGGCGCGAGGTCTGGATCTCGATGCGACGGATCTCGCGCAGGAGCTGGGTGGTGCGCTCCTTCGCGGCCTCGGCGTCGCTCCGGCTCGGCGACGCCTTATCGGAAGACGGGCGGGCCATGGCGCGGAGACTAGGGGACCTGCACGTGCTCGAGGATGGCGCGCACGACCTCTTCGACGGTCTTGCCCTCGGCCTCGGCCTCGTACGAGAGGATGATGCGGTGGCGCAGGATGTCGGGCGCGACGGCCTTGATGTCCTCGGGGCTGACGTAGCCGCGGTGGCGCATGAAGGCGTGGGCGCGCGCGGCCTGGAACAGGGCGATGGTGGCGCGCGGCGAGGCGCCGAAGTCGATGAACGGCGCCAGCTTCTCGAGGCCGACGGCGCCGGGGGTGCGCGTGGCGGCGACGACGTCGACGATGTACTTCTGGACAGGTTGCTCGACGATCATGCGGTCCATGGTCTGCTGGACCTTGGCGATGTCGTCGGGGCCGATCACCGGCTGGACCTCGGGCTTGCTGGCGGTCGGCGCGCCGCCGATCCGCTGCATGATCTGCAGCTCCTGCTCGGCGGTCGGGTAGCCGACCTTGATCTTGAACATGAAGCGGTCGAGCTGGGCCTCGGGCAGGGTGTAGGTGCCCTCCTGCTCGATCGGGTTCTGGGTGGCGAGCACCAGGAACGGCCGCGGCAGCGGGTAGCTGGTGTCGCCGATGGTGACCTGGCGCTCGGCCATCGCCTCGAGCAGCGCGCTCTGGACCTTGGCGGGGGCGCGGTTGATCTCGTCGGCCAGCAGCAGGTTGGTGAAGACCGGGCCCTTGCGGTTGGTGAAGCTGCCGGTCTGATGGTTGTAGATGACGGTGCCGAGGACGTCCGAGGGCAGCAGGTCGGGGGTGAACTGGACGCGCTTGAACTCCATGTGGAGGCAGCGCGCGAGGGTGCTGACGGTGAGGGTCTTGGCGAGGCCGGGGGCGCCCTCGAGCAGCACGTGGCCGTGGCACAGCAGGCCCATGAAGACGCGCTCGATCATGTCGTCCTGGCCGACGATGACCTTGTGGACCTCGGTCATGAGCCGCTCGACGAAGGCGCTCTCGCGCTCGACGAGGTCGTTGATGACGCGGATGTCGTAGGCTCCTACACTCATGGCTGTCGCTTGATGGGTACGCGGTGGCGGGTCGGCAAGGGGTCTCGGCGGGGCGCGCGGACCGGTGTGCGCGGGATCTATACGCCCGGCCGCCTACCAGGCAAAGTGGCGGGTTATTTCCCCGCGGCGGTCCATGAGGACAGGCGCGGGCGCCTGTCGCGGGCGAAAAATATCGCGTCCGGAGCGGCTACTCGCAGACGCCGCAGGTCGGTGAGGTCGTCGCTGCCGAGACCCGCGGGCGCGTGAGGTCGGAGTCACGCGCGGCGCCCCGGTCGGCAGAATTTCGCCGCGCGGGCCTGCGAGCGGACCGCCCGCCCGCGCACCGGCGCGCGCGCGCCGGTTTGACGGACGGCGGCCGGTGTTCTAAAAGGGCCGCCGCATGGTTGCCCCGCGCCAGCTCGAACGCCTCTTCGACCTCCGCACCGTCCGCCGCAACATCCGCGGTGGGCTCATCACCAAGGAACGCTACGAGGAGTGGCTGAAGACGCTCCCCGATGCCGCCGACAACGTCGCCACGGTGAGCTTCGAGGAGGAGGAGCGCGAGGCCCGGCGCCAGGCGCCGCGGTTCCCTGTGATTTCTCCCACGCGTCCGCTGGTCAGCGCGCCCTTCGACGACGACGACGAGGACGACGACGACTACGACGACGAGGACGAGGACAACGACGGCGACGAGGCGGTCGTCGAGGCCGAGGCCGACGCCGACGCCGAGGCGGTCGTTGCCGAGACCGAGACGGTCGCCGGGACCGAGGCGGTCGTCGAGAAGGCCGCGGAGGCCAGCGAGGCGCCGGCCGCCGCCGAAACGCCGGCCGCCGCCGAAACACCGGCCGCCGCCGCCGACACGCCGAGCGAGGACGCCGCGGCCCCCGCCGGCGAGCCCGCGGCCCCCGCCGGCGAGCCCGAGGCTCCCGCGGGCGACGAGGGCTGAGCACGACGAGGACTGAGACGCCGGTGCGCACGCTGTTCGTCGCCGGGCTGGTCGCGCTCGTCGCGTGTCGACCGCTCGACGACGCGGCGCCTTCGCCTGTCTCTTCGGACAGCTCGAAGAGCGCGCCGCCGCCGAGCGCGCCGCCGCCGCAGCGACCGTCGCGCCCGACGGCGCTGCCCGACTTCGCGGCGGTGACCGAGCAGATCGCGCCGTCGGTGGTCAGCGTGATCTGCACGCTGCCGCAGGCCGGGGGCCGGGCGAAGCGGGGGATCGGTAGCGGCACGCTCGTGCGCGCCGACGGGCTCGTGGTGACGAACGCCCATGTGGTGCCGCTCACCGCCAGCGAGATCGACGTCCAGTACGCCAATCAGGAGCGCGTGCGGGCGCAGGTGATCCACCGCGAGCCGCTGCTCGACCTGGCGGTGATCGCCCCCGACCCGCCGCGCGTCGACCAGGCGCCGGTGGTGTTCCGCGAGCGACCGGTGCGGCCGGGCGAGTGGGTGCTCGCCGTCGGCCACCCGTTCGGCCTCGGCGACACCGTGACGGTCGGGGTGGTGTCCGGCCTCGGGCGCGACTGGGCCGACGTCGGCAAGCCGGAGGACCTGCCGCAGGACGGCTTCTTCAGCTTCGTGCAGACCGACGCGTCGATCAACACCGGCAGCTCCGGCGGGCCGATCGTCGACCTGCGCGGCGAGGTGCTGGGGATCGCCACCGCGGTCCGCGGCGAGGGCACCGGCATCGGCTTCGCCGTGCCGGCGCCGATGGTCCGCCGCTACCTCGAGGAGGTGCTGACGCACGGCCGCTTCCGCCGCGTGCGCCTCGGCATCCGCGCCGTCGACGACGACGAGTTCCCGGGGCGCTTGGCGACCGTCAAGATCACCCGCGTCGAGGCGGCAGGCCCGGGCGCCAAGGCCGGGCTGCAGGTCGACGACTTCATCCTGTCGGTCGCCGGCCAGCCGGTCCACCGCGTGTCCGAGGTGGCCTACCTGACGCAGCTCATCGGCGTCGACGGGCCGATCGAGATGCAGGTCCAGCGCGCCGGCGAGCCGCTGCGCTCCGTCACGCTGGCGCCGGTCGAGGGGCTGTGAGGGACATGTCCGCGAGGACATGGCTCGTGAGGTATGCCCGAAGGGACATGTCCGAAGGGGCATGCCCGTGGAGGCATGTCCTCACGGTCAGGTGTCGCGGCGCTGGTAGACGTTGACGCGCAGGTACTCGCCCTCGACGTGGCCGGGCCAGACCGGGTGGTCGGGGCCGGGGCCGAGGGCGTGGACGCGGGTGAAGCCGTGGGGGCCGGCGCCGAGCAGGGCGGCGTCGAGGTCGGCGCGGCCGACGTGGTGCGAGCAGCTGCAGGCGAGCAGGAAGCCGCCGGGGGCGAGGCGCGGGACCAGGCGGCCGAGGCTGCGGGCCATGGCCGCGACCGCGCGCTCGCGGCCCTGCGAGCCGGTGGCGATCCGCGGCGGGTCGAACACGATCACGCCGAACGGGCCGGCCAGCGCGGGGTCGTCGAGGGCGCCGAACATGTCGGCCTGGACGAAGGCTGTCCTTTCGGTCAGGTCGTTGCGCGCGGCGTTGCGCCGGGCGAAACTGAGGGCGCGGGCGCTCTGGTCGAGGCCGACTGCCCGCACGCCGGCGGCGGCGGCGTGGACGACGAAGCCGCCGACGTGGCAGCCGAGGTCGAGCAGCGGGCCGCCCGCGCGCGCGGCGAGGCCGGCGGCCAGGCGGCGGTTGTCGCGCTGGTCGAGGTAGGCGCCGGTCTTCTGCGCGGGCGGGGCCGGGCAGCTGAACCAAAGGCCATGTTCGCGGAACTCGAGGACGGACTCGGCGGCGTCGGGCGCGGCCTCGCCGGCGATCACGAAGATCTGGCCGGGGGTGCGCGGGCGCAAGAACTCCAGGATCGCGGCGCGGCGGGCGGTCATCGCCGGGGTACCGAGCTGGACCACGCGGTCGTCGCCGTAGCGGTCGATGACCAGGCCGGGCAGGCCGTCGCCCTCGCTGTTGACCTCGCGGTAGGCGGTGGTGTCGAGGGTTTCGCCGAGGCCGAGGCCGGCGCGGGCGGCGAGGGCGGAGGCGAGCCTGCGCTCGAACCAGTCGGCCGCGGGCGGCTTGTCGCCGAATTGCACGAGGCGCAGCGGGATGTCGGCGTCGGGCGCGAGGAGGCCCCAGCCGAGGACGACGTCGCGGTGGTCGACGAGCTGCGCGAGGCTCGCGGGGTCCGGGGGTCCCCAGATCTTGGCGACCTGGCGCTGACGGATCCACGGCCCGGACTCGGGGCCGATCCGGCCGGCGTCTCGCCGGAGAGCGACGCGGGTGGTCATGCGCCGGTGATTATGCGCGAAAAAGATTTGCTATGGTGCCCGTCGCATGCTCCCCCTGGCGGCGCTCCTCGCGACGTGCCTCGCATACGGCGCGTCTGGTCTGCCGGCGCCGCGCGGCAACACGGTGCTCGACATCGCCGAGAAGAAGCGCGTGTTCGGCGTGTCGGTCATCGGCCGCATGGGCATCCTGATCGGCGCCGGCGACGTGCTGTTCGATCGCCGGCCGCCGCTCGGCTTCGGCTTCGGGCTGGCCCTCCGCTATCACGCGCTGCGCCTGGGGCCGATGCGCTTCGGCTTCGAGTTCCAGGGCGGGCACACCCGCTTCCCCGAGCGCAACCGCTTCACGGTGCCGGCCGACCCGACGACGCCGGTCGACCCGAACACGGGGATGCCGATCGGGCAGGAGGTGACGCGGGTCTCGTCGCTGTCTCACACCGACCTGACCCTCGGGCCATCCTTTCAGATCCCGGCGCGCGTGCTGGTGATCGAGTTCGGGGCCGGGGCCGGGCTGATGATCTCGAACTGGCGGCGCATGCGGTCGGCGAACCCGTGGGAGGACGAGCAGACGGTCGCGTACGATCCGCTGGTCCGCGCGGGGATCAGCGTCGGCGTGCCGATCCGCAACAACCACGGGCTCGCGCTCGGGGTCGACTGGCAGAAGGCGTTCTCGCGCACGAAGGTGGTGGTCGACCCGGCCGCGCCGGTCGGGACCAAGCCGGACAGCGTGGTGTTCGACATGCTGCTGAACGTGACGCTGGCCTATCAGGCATGGTTTTGAGGACAGGAGGATAGGGACATGTTGACGAGGCTGCTGCAGCATCCGACCCGCCGCCCGCCCGAGGGGCCGGTGGTGTGCGTCGTGCTCGACGGGGTCGGCATCGGCCGCGGGGACTTCGGCGACGCGGTGGCGCAGGCGCGCACGCCGACGCTCGACCGCCTGCGCGGGCTGCCGTCGTTCACCAGTCTCCTGGCCCATGGGACAGCCGTGGGGATGCCGAGCGACGCCGACATGGGCAACAGCGAGGTCGGTCACAACGCGCTCGGGGCCGGGCGGATCGTCGACCAGGGGGCCAAGCTGGTGACCCAGGCGATCGCGTCGGGGGCGATCTTCGGGCCGGCGTGGCGCCGCTGCATCGACGCGGTCAAGACGTCCGGCGAGCCGCTGCACCTCGTCGGGCTGCTGTCCGACGGCAACGTCCACAGCCACATCGACCACGTGATCGCGCTGCTCGAGCGGGCGGCGCTCGAGGGGGTGCCGAAGGTCCGCGTGCACGTCCTGCTCGACGGCCGCGACGTGCCGGCCCGCTCGGCGCTGGCGTACGTCGACCGCCTCGAGGCGGTGCTCGCCCGCCTGTCGCAGGACGGCCGCGACTACCGGATCGCCAGCGGCGGCGGGCGCATGGTCGTGACGATGGACCGCTACGAGGCCGACTGGAAGATCGTCGAGCGCGGCTGGGACGCGCACGTGCGCGGGCTGGGGCGCCGCTTCGGGTCGGCCCGCGAGGCGGTCGAGACCCTGTACAAAGAGACAGGTCTCGACGACCAGAACCTGCCGGCGTTCGTGATCGCCGACGCGCTGGGGCCGGTCGGGCCGATCCGCGACGGGGCGGCGGTGATCCTGTTCAACTTCCGCGGCGACCGGGCGCTCGAGCTGACGCGCGCGTTCGAGGAGGAGCACTTCGACAAGTTCCCGCGCGGGCCGAAGCCGCGGGTCGAGTTCGCCGGGATGACGCAGTACGACGGCGACCTCCAGCTGCCGACCCACTTCCTGGTCGCGCCGCCGGCGATCGCCGGGACGATGGGCGAGCTGCTGGCCGGCGCCGGGGTGACGCAGCTGGCGATCAGCGAGACGCACAAGTTCGGCCACGTGACCTACTTCTGGAACGGCAACCGCTCGGAGCCGTTCGACCCCAAGCGCGAGAAGTACGTCGAGGTCGAGTCGGACGGGCCGCCGCTCGAGCACCGCCCGTGGATGCGCGCCGCCGAGATCACCGACCGCCTGATCGCCGAACTCGACGCGTACAAGCCGAAGTTCGTGCGGGTCAACTACGCCAACGGCGACATGATCGGTCACACCGGCGACCTCGGGGCGACGGTCCTCGCGGTCGAGGCGGTCGACCTGTGCCTCGGCCGGGTGATCGAGGCGGTGCGCGCCCGCAAGGGCATCACGGTGGTGACGGCCGACCACGGCAACGCCGACCAGATGTTCGACCTCCGCCCCGACGGCGCGCTGCAGGTGCGGACCAGTCACAGCCTCAACCGCGTGCCGCTGGCGATCGTCGACCCGCGCGCCGCCGGTGGCGGTCCGCTGCTGGCGCCGCCGCCCGCGGCCGGGCTGTCGAACGTGGCGTCGACGTGCCTCGAGCTGCTCGGCTTTCTGCCGCCGGAGGGCTACCGGGCGTCGCTGCTGGCCCGGTGAGCGGGGGCGCGCCGGGGACGCGGGCGGGCGTGCGGCGGCCCGCTTCGCGGCGCGGCGAGCGGCCGGACGGACGTCTTGCCGCCCGCGGCGCACTTGGGTACTGTGCGCGCGAACGGTCTCCAGAAGCCATGATGTCCTCCCGTCGCGTCCCCAAGAACGTGTTGTTTACCGTCGCGCTGGCCGTGGCGGCCGGTTCGGTGGTCTCCTCCGGCTGCGGCGGCAGCGGGGCTCGCCGCAAGGGCAAGCAGTCCGAGGCACGCAAGTGGATCGACAACCCGAGCAGCGGCAAGAAGGATGGCAACATCATCAAGATCCCGCAGATCGGCCTCGAGTTCGAGATCCCCGACACGCTGTACGTGTTCAAGAACTGCGAGGAGACCGGTCACTCGAAGGGTGACCTCGAGTCCAACAAGGAGTGGGTGACCGTGGCCTCCTGCTCGTCGGCCGGCGTGTCCAGCTCCGACGAGGACCTCGGCGCCAGCTCGTCGTCCGACAGCGAGATGATCGCGCTGACGTTCTACCTCGCGCCGAAGGAGCGCCCGGTCGACGAGCGCGCGGTCGCGTTCTACCGCAACCAGTACCAGGAGGCCGGCCTCAACATCGAAGACCTGTCGTTCAACGACGACTACTTCGACAAGACCGGCATCTACGCCAAGCTGCAGGTGATGGACGAGTCGGGCAGCAACGCGGTCCGCGAGATCCAGCAGTTCATGTTCCCCTACGGCGACGTCATGTACATCGCCCGCATGGAGTACCCGTTCGGCGACACCCGCGCCGTCGCGCAGGACTGGAAGGCGATCATGCCGTACTTCCGCGTGACGCTGGCGCGCTGACCGGCGCGCCGCGACGCAGCGGCAGCCGCTTCAGCCCGCGCAGGTTGAAGCTCGGCGTCCACTCCAGCGGCCCGGGTTCGCGCGAGAACTCGGGCACGCGCGCGACCAGCTCCTCGAAGGCGATCCGGCCCTCCAGCCGCGACAGCGGCGCGCCGACGCAGAAGTGGATGCCGTAGCCGAACGACAGGTGGGCCGACTGGCGCTCGATGTCGAAGCGCTCCGGCTCGGCGAAGTGCGTCGGGTCGTGGTTGGCCGAGTCGACGAGGACGCCGAGCACGGCGCCCTGCGGGATGTCGACGCCGCCGACGGCGACGTCCCGCCTCGTCGTGCGCACGAGCATGACGACCGGTGAACGCCAGCGCAGCACCTCCTCGACGAAGCCGGGGATCCGGGTCGGGTCGGCGCGCAGACGCGGCAGGACGTCGGGGTGCTCGAGCAGCGCGATGGTGCCGTTGCCGATCAGGTTGGTGGTGGTCTCGTTGCCGGCGATCATCAGCAGGATCGCCATCGTCAGCACCTCCTCGGGGCTCAGGGCGTCGCGCTCGGCCTCGGCGCGCACGAGGTCGCTCAGGAGGTCGTCCCCGGGCTCGCGCCGGCGGTGCTCGATCATGGCGCGGAAGAACGCGATGAACTCGCGCCGGCTGGCGACGATGCGCTCGATCTCCGCGTCGTCGAGGTGACCGTCGAGCCGCGAGCCGAGCAGCAGATCGTCGGACCAGCGCTTGAACTCGGTCCGCCGCGCCGGGTCGACGCCGAGCAGCTCGGAGATCACGATCACCGGCAGCGGGACGGCGAGGTCCTCCATGAGGTCGAAGCTGTCCTTGCGCACGATGTCGTCGACGAGCTCGCGCGCGAGGTCGCGGACCCGCCGCTCGAGCCGGGCGATCGCCCGCGGGGTGAAGGCGACGTTGACGAGCCGCCGCAGCCGCGTGTGGTCCGGCGGGTCGATGCTGACGAGCGAGCGCGAGGCGAGCAGCTCCATGCCCTCGGAGAGCCGCGGATCTCGCAGCCTGTCGATCGCGGCGGTCCGCTCCGAGGAGAACAGCTCGGGCGACTTGAGGATGTGCTGGACGTCGTCGTAGCGCGTCACCAGCCACACGCCGATCTGCGGGACGTGCAGCACGGGCGTCTGCTCGCGCAGGCGGGCGTAGATCGGGTACGGGTCGGCGAACATCGCGGGGCTGAAGAGGGTGGTCGTGTCGGTCATGGCGCGTATCGCAACTCTCAGTTGCGATACGAGGGTGACACGCGCCGGTCGCATTGCAACTTATAGTTGCGATATGGCCGCGGCGCCGGTGCTACGCTGAGTGCGGCCGTGGTCCAGGCGAAGCGGAAGGCGAAGACGCAGGCGCTCGTGCGCGGGGAACCTGTGGTGCGCGGGGTGCTGGCGGCGACGCTGCGCGAGGCCGCCCGCGCGGGCTATCACGGGCTGCGCATCGAGGACGTGGCGGCGCTGGCCGGGGTCAACAAGACGACGGTGTACCGCCGCTGGCCGAGCAAGCAGGAGCTGGTCCGCGACGCGCTGATGTCGATCGCCAGCGAGACGTTCGCGGTCGCCGGCACCGGCTCGCTGCGCGGCGACATGCTGGCGATCGCCCGCCGGATCGGCGAGCTCGCGGCCCAGCCCCAGTTCCAGGGGCTGTTCCGCCTGTTCGTGGTCGAGGGCGCGGACCCCGAGATGTTGGCGATCGTGAGGTCGGTGCGCACGACCCTCGAGACGGGACCCCGCGCGATCCTCGAGGCCGCCGAGGCGCGCGGCGAGATCGCGCCCGGCGTCGACTCGAAGCTGCTGTTCGACGTGTTCGGCGCGGCGCTCAACCGCCGGCTGTTCCTCGAGCGCGCGCCGCTCGACGACGAGTACCTGCAGCGCCTGATCGACCTGCTGCTCCACGGCGCGCTGGCCCCGGGGCAGCGCACGAAGCCGCGCGGCCGCACGCGCGCGGCCGAGTGAGGGGCCGGAGACGGGCCGTGTCGGCGCCGCGGGCCGGCGGATGGATATGGTCTACGGGACATGTCTGTACAGACATGTCATGAGCGAGGCCGAGCGAGGCACGGTCTCGCCCCTCGCGTGCTCGCGGGCCGGGCGACTTCCTCCGCGGCGACTGCCATGATCCGCAAAGTTTGTCTCGGAGCAGTCCACACGCAGGTCCGATCCACCGCCAGGCCTGAGAAAGGGAGAGCGTCATGAAGGTCAAGAGCAAGGTCAAGGCCGGCCCCACCATCGGGATGGCCTGAGCACCACCGCGGCGCCTCGCTCGGGGCGCCGCGATTCTTCTGTCAGCGTGTCTGCGAGGACAGGCCCTCCCAGACATGTCTTCACGGGCATGTCCCTGGGAGCATGCCCGGGACGCCAGGCCGCCGGCTCAGCTGGCGGCGGCCCAGCTGGGCCGCCAGGAGGCGTCGCGCAGGGTGAGGACCTCGAAGCCGTGCTCGGTGACGAGGATGGTGTGCTCGACCTGGGCGCTCCACTTGCCGTCCTTGGTGACGGCGGTCCAGCCGTCGGCCAGGATGTCGCAGTGGGGCGTGCCGAGGTTGATCATCGGCTCGATGGTGAAGGTCATGCCCGGCTTCATGCGCAGGCCGTTGCCGCGCTTGCCGACGTGCGACACCTGCGGCGCCATGTGGAACTCGCGGCCGATGCCGTGGCCGCAGAAGGCCTCGACGACGCCGTAGCCGTGGCGACCGTGGGCGAACTCGTAGATCGCCGCGCCGATGTCGCCGATCCGCTTGGTCGGCCCGACCTCGGCGATGCCGAGCCACAGCGACTCGCGGGTGACGTCGACCAACTTCTGCGCCTCGGGGGTGGTGCTGCCGCCGACGACGAACATGTCGGAGCAGTCGCCGAAGTAGCCGTCGAGGGTGGTGGTGATGTCGATGTTGAGGATGTCGCCGGCGTTGAGCACCTGATCGCCCGGGATCCCGTGGCAGATGACCTCGTTGATCGAGGTGCAGATCGAGCGCGGGAAGCCCTTGTAATTGAGCGGCGACGGGTAGGCGCCGTGGCTCACGATGTACTCGTGGCAGATCTTGTCGAGCCGGCCGGTGGTGACGCCGGGGACGACGTGCGGGGCGATGTGGTCGAGCACCGAGGCCGCCAGCCGGCACGTGGCCCGCATCTTCTCGATGTCCCGCTTGCTCTTGATCTCGACTGCCACGTCCGTCTCTCCCGGCCGATCTTGCGCGGAGAATGGTCGCCAGCGGCGGGCAGGTCAAGGGCGCGAGAAGAGACCTGCCGAGGAGGGCAGGCGCACGTGAGGGTTTGGCGCCTTCTGGTAGCGAGCGGCCCGGGTCTGTGCCAAGGTTCGCCCCGCCCATGGCTGTCTCCAGCGCCGCCCCCTCCGGGTTCGGAGCCGTCCTCGATACCCTCGCCCAGCGCCAGCTGCTGGTCGTCAGCGGCAAGGGCGGCGTGGGCCGGACGACGGTCGCGGCGCTCCTCGGCCTGTCCCTGGCCCGGCGCGGCCGCCGGGTCCTGGTGGCGACAGTCGGCCTCGACGACCGCCTGGCGTGGATGCTCGGTCAGCGCACGCTGTCCGAGACACCGACGGTCGCTGGCCCCGGGCTGTACGTCCAACGCGTGGTCCCGACGGTGTGCGTCCGCGAGTACGGGGCGCTGGTGCTACGCAGCGAGCGGATCGCCGGCGCCGTGTTCGACAGCGCCCCGATCCGCAGGCTCGTGCGCGCGGTGCCCGGCCTCGACGACTTCGCGGTGCTCGGCAAGATCTGGCACGAGGCGGTGCGCGCGCGCAGCTTCGACGTGGTGGTGTTCGACGGGCCCGCGACCGGCCACCTCCGCTACACGCTGGGGATCCCGCAGGCGATCCTCAAGGCGGTCCGCGTGGGCCCGCTGCCGCGCGAGGCGCAGGCGATCCAGGCGAGCCTCGAAGACCCGGCGGTGACGCAGGCGGTGCTGGTCGGGTTGCCCGACCGCTGGCCGCTCACCGAGCTGGGCGAGATGGCGGCGTCGCTGCGCAACGAGTCGCGCGTGCACATCGGCGGGATCTTCGTCAACGGCGCGTGGCCCGAGCTGCCGGCGTTCCAGCCCGGCCCCCCGGAGCTCGACCCCGACGGCCAGGTGGCTCGCACGCTGGCGGCCACCAACGTGGTGGCGCAGCAGGCGGCCCGTCAGCGCGGCCACGTCGAGGCCTGGCTGGCCGGCGAACACGCCGCGGAGCGCCGCGTGCCCCCGGTCGTGACCCTGCCGTGGCGCTTCCAGGGCTTCGCCGGGCTGGCCGACATCGACGACGTGCTGGCGACGCTCGAGCCGCGGAGGGCGGCGTGAATCAGATGGTCAATCGGACAGGTCCCTCAGGACATGACCTTCAGGACGGGTCGAGCTCGACCAGCGCCTGGCCGGCGTCGACGGCGACGCCCTCGCCGACGTGGACGGCCTTGACCGTGCCGGCGACGGCGGCGAGCAGCTCGTTCTCCATCTTCATGGCCTCGACGATGACGAGCGGAGCGCCGCGCTCGACGCTCTGGCCGGCGCTGACGAGCACGCGCACGACCCGGCCGGGCATGGGCGCCTTGACGAGCCCGCCGCCGGCGCCGCCGGTGCGACCGACCGCGAGCGCCGCGTCGCGCGCGGCGGCCTGGGCGGTGCGGACATCGAGCGCGACGGCGACGCCACCGAGCGCGGCGGCGGTCGGCAGGTCGCGGTCGTCGAGGGTGACGATCCGCTGGGCGACCTCGCCCTGCACGCGCACGTGGCTGCGGCCGCCGGCGACGGCGGTGACCTCGTGGGTGACGCCGTCGACGATGACGACGGGCGGATCGGAGGCGGTCACTCGGGCGACGAGCTCGCGCTCGCCGACCCGCACGACGAATTCTCGGGCGCTCACGGTCGGCGAGACTACGTCACTCGACGCTGGCGCGTCCACGACCCCGATCGGGACGGTGAGCGGGCGATGAACGAGCCGAGGCCAGGAGGGGACCCGCTGTCCGCGGGGCCGTCGCGGCGCGTGCTGCTGTGCGTGGGCCCGGGCGGGGTCGGCAAGACGACCTGTGCGGCGGCGCTCGCGCTCGGGGCGGCGCGGCAGGGCAAGAAGGTGCTGGTGGTGACGATCGACCCGTCCCGCCGGCTGGCGCAGGCCCTCGGGCAAGACCGAGCCCGCGCCGGCGAGGAGCTGCCGGTGCCGCTCCCGGGCGACGGCACCGGCAGCCTGCACGCGCTGCTGCTGGCGCCCGACGTGGTGTTCGACCGCATCGTCCGCGCCTACGCCGAGTCGCCGGCGGCGGCCAGGCAGATCTTGCAGAACCCGATCTACCGCACGATCGCCGAGAACCTCGGCGGGGCGCTCGAGTACGCGGCGATGGCCCAGCTGCAGATCCTGCACGCGGAGCGCCGCTACGACCTGATCGTGCTCGACACGCCGCCGACGGCCAACGCGATCGACTTCCTCAGCGCGCCCGAGCGGATCCACGAGGTCGTGACCAACCCCGCGACCCGCATCATCACCGGCGGCGGGAAGATCGGCGCGCGCCTGCTCGGGGTCGGCAACGGGGTGGTGCTGAAGGCGCTCGGGGCGATCGGCGGCGGCGAATTCCTGGCCGAGCTGGGGGCGTTCCTGCGCGACTTCGCCGGGGTGCTGTCGGCGTTCCAGCAGCGCGCCGGCGACTTCTCGACGCTGCTCACGTCGCCCGAGACGGGGGTGGTGCTGGCGACGTCGGCGTCGCCGCTGAGCGTCCGCGAGGCGCTCGACTTCCTCCGGGTGCTCCACGAGCGCGGGCTGCGGGTCGACAGCGTGGTGCTCAACCGCGTGCTGCCGCCGTTCCCGCCGCCGCCGCCCGCGGAGGCGGTGTGCGCGACGCTGGCCGGGCAGGTCGAACCGGATGTCCTCGAGGACATGTGCCAGCGGGTCCTGCAGGTCTACGCCGGGCTGCGCGTGCAGGGCGAACAGTCGGTCGCGGCCGGGCAGGCGCTGACCCGCGCCTACCCGCGCCTGCCGCTGTGGCTGCTGCCGCTGCGTGACCCGGCGCCGACCAGCGTCGACGACCTGGCCCAGCTGGTGGCGCAGTTCGTCCGCTGGGCTAGGGGGTGACGGGAGAGCATGTCCGCAGGGGCATGCCTGAAGGGGCATGTTCTTCCGGGAATGTTTTATCAGGCATGTTCTCTCGTGCGCTCGCGGCTCAGCGAGCAGCAGGCGGCGAAGGCCGCACGCCGCGGCGCGAGTCCGAGCTGGCGCATGTCCCGAGAGACAGGCAAGCTCGCTCCGCGGGCCGCTCGCGGGGACAGGTCCGCGAGGCGCGTTCCCCAACGGGCCGCCCCGCGTCGGCGCGAGCTGGCCCGCGGGACAGGTTCAGAGCGGCTGGCCGAGCAGGGTGCGCACGGCCGCGCTGGCGCAGGCGAGGCCGAAGGCGCCGGTGACGAAGCTGGCGGTGCCGTAGATGACGTTGCGGTGCATGCAGCCGTGGAGGTCGTTCTCGCCCTGCGGGCACACGCAGCGGAAGCCCTCGCCGCCGTCGTAGTCGAGGTCGAGCGGGTCGCGGGCGGGCTCGGGCGAGTAGACGGCGGCGATGCCCCACGGCTCCTTGTCGCGGTGGGGGAACTCGTGGTGCTTGCGCAGCAGCTTGCGGGTGGCGGCCAGGAACGGGTCGTTGTCGACGGCGTTGAGGTCGGCGATCCGGATCTGCGTCGGGTCCATGCGGCCGGACGCGCCGCCGGAGACGACCAGCGGGATCTGCCGCTTGCGACAGGTGGCGATCAGGTGGGTCTTGGCGGCGAGGTTGTCGATCGCGTCGACGACCAGGTCGGGCGCGCCGGCCAGCAGCGACTCGCTGGCCTCGGCGTTGTAGAACTCCTGGCGCGGGACGACCTCGCAGCGCGGGTTGATGAGCCGCAGCCGCTCGGCCATGACGGCGGCCTTGGGCTTGCCGGTGGTGCCGCGCACGGCGTGCAGCTGGCGGTTGGCGTTGGTGACGCAGATCAGGTCGAAGTCGACGATGGTCAGCTTGCCGACGCCCGAGCGCGCGAGCGACTCGGCGGCCCAGCTGCCGACGCCGCCGAGGCCGACGACCATCACGTGGCTGCCGAACAGCCGCTGCATGCCGGCGTCGCCGACCAGCCGACCCATGCGGTCGAAGCGGCGGTGGAGCTTGTAGGTGCTGGTCTCGTCGTCGGCGGTGACGGCGGGCGCGGTGGCCTTGCGCCCGGGGAACAGGCCGGCGCTCGGGATGAACTGCGTGGTCATGGCGAGGCCGGAGTATAGAGGTCGGAGGCCCCGGGTCGAGGGCCCGCGGCCGCGACTCAGGGCACTAGCGAGCCGCGCCCGCTAGCCGCAGCGCTCGGCCTCGGAGAGGGTGCGCGCCGCCATGACGCACTTGGCGTGGCGCGCGTAGACGAGCTTGCCGCGCAGCTGGAGCAGGGCCTCGGCCTGTTTGCGACAGCCGAGGCGGTACTGGTCGAGCAGGCGCTCGACGGCCTCGCCGTGCTCGTTGCCGGCCTCGGCGCGGAGGATGTCGGCCTTGCGCTGACACACTTCATGCGGCGGCGCGGCGCGGACGAAGGCGAGCCACAGCGCGGCGAGCAGCGCGAGGAAGAGACTGATGAAGATGGCCGCCAGCTTCATGACCGGGCTCCTCTGGGGCGACGGGTGAGGGCAGGGTCAAGGCCCGTGCTTCGGCCCGCCGGCATCGATGTGGGTCCGACGCGGATGGCTCGCGGACCCGCGTGAAAGAACGATCCTGCCACGCGCGAAGATCAACCACCACCATCGATGACGCGGAAGGCCGCGCGACGCTTCTTGGCCTGATCGTCGCTCGGGCTGGGCGCGGCGGCGGGTGGAGCGGCTTCCGCCACGGCCGGCGCCTCCTCGGCGGCAGGCTCGGCCTCGACGCGCCGCAGCTCGGGCTTGGGCTCGGCCGGCGGCTCGACCTTGGTGATCGCGTTGTCGAAGGCCGGCGCCGGCTGCTGCCCGGCGGCCTGGCGCTTGACCGACTCGGGCACGTGGCGGTCGAGCACGATGCCGCGGCCGGTCGAACGGTCGGTGACGATGTAGATGGACTCCCAGGGGAAGGAGCAGCGGGTCACGTGCCCGCCGAACGAGAGATCGGCCGCGAGACCGCTCTCGCCGAACACCAGGTCGAGCGGGTAGCTGGCGTCGAGGTCGATGATCAGCCGCTCGCGCCACTGCTGGCGGATGAAGTCCGGCACCGTCACGGAGGCGTGGGTCGCGTCGACGTGGAGGCGAGGGCAGCGACCAGCCGCGTACAGCGACTCGATGACACTCTGGACCGGGTGCACCATGGCCCGCCTAAGCTAGCGGAAGTCGACCGGACTGGCGAGGGTCGCGGCCTTTTCCGCGCGGCGCCCGGGCCACCGCGTCGCGTCGCCGGCCGATGCTCGTCCGTACGGTACGTCGCAAGTCCGCTCGCCGCGCAGGTCGTGAGCCGTGTCCACGTGCCCGCATCGGTTGCGGCGGCCCGCCCGATTTGCCTGCGCCCGCCCCCGGCGTGCTAAGCTCCGCTGGCCCGATGCAGATCCACGGCCCCGGTTATTGCTCCTGCCACGCGCCCTCGCCCGCGACGCCGGGCGCGGCGCCGTCGACCGGGTTCTTCGTGCTGATCCTGTCGCTCTCGCTGGTGCTGATCGGCCTCGTGGTCCAGGGCGTCATCCCGCTGGCGTGGTGACCGGCCGCGAGCCGCGAAACAAGTTGTTCGGGTGAAGAAGAAGTTGCTCGCGCGGCGACGGCCTGGCGGCGACGACTCGGGCGGTGGCAGAAGACGTCGCGCGAGGATGTCGTGCAGGCCGACCGGACGGGCCGCGGCTCGTGGGTTCGGCTCGATCAGCCGGTGAAGGCCGACAGCCCGGTCAGGGCCCGGCCGATCGCCAGCGTGTGGATCTCGTGGGTGCCCTCGTAGGTGTAGACCGTCTCGAGGTTGCACAGGTGACGCATGATGTGAAACTCGCCCATGATGCCGTTGCCGCCCAGCATGGAGCGCGCGGTGCGGGCCGACTCCAGGGCCATGCGCACGTTGTCCCGCTTGAGGTACGAGACCTGCTCGGGGGTGAGCTTGCCGTCCTGCTTGAGCCGGCCGAAGTGATAGGCGAGCAGGAGGCCCTTGCCGATGTCGTTGTGCAGCTCGACCAGCTTCTGCTGGGTCAGCTGGAAGCCGGCGATCGGGCGCCCGAACTGGGTCCGCTGCAGGGTGTATTCGCGGGCCCGCTCGTACACGCTCATGGCCGCGCCCACGGCGCCCCAGCCGATGCCGTAGCGGGCCTGGGTGAGGCAGCCGAGCGGACCCTTGAGGCCCTGCACGCCGGGGAGGAGGTTTTCCCGGGGGACTCGCACCTCGTCGAGCACGATCTCGCCGGTGATCGAGGCCCGCAGGCTCAGCTTGCCGTGCGTCTCCGGGGTCTGCAGGCCGGCCATCGAGCGCTCGACGAGGAAGCCGCGGATGACCGGCGTGTCGCTGCCGAAGTCCAGCGTCTTGGCCCATACGACCAGCACGTCGGCGATCGGGCTGTTGGTGATCCACATCTTCTGGCCGCTCAGCACGTAGTCGCCGCCGGCCTCGCGCTGGCGGGCGTGCGTGCGCATCGAGCCGGGGTCGCTGCCGGAGTTGGGCTCGGTGAGGCCGAAGGCGCCGATGATCTCGCCGCGCGCCATGCCGGGCAGCCAGCGCTGGCGCTGCTCCTCGCTGCCGTAGGCGTAGATCGGCCACATCGCCAGGGCCGACTGGACGGAGCAGAAGCTGCGGATCCCGCTGTCCTGCCGCTCGAGCTCGATCATCGTCAGGCCGTAGGCGACCGGGTTCATGCCGGCGCAGCCGTAGCCCTGCAGCGGGGCGCCGAGGAAGCCCATGGCCGCGAACTCGGAGATGAGCTCGCGCGGGAAGGTGCCGCGCTCGTAGTGCTGCTCGATGACGGGGGCGATCCGCCGGGCGCCGAAGTCCCGCGCGGCCTGCCAGGTCAGCCGCTCCTCGTCGGTGAGGAGGTGGTCGATCGAGAGGATGTACGGGACGCCGGTCATCGACGCGTGTCTACCACGCGCGACCGGCGGCGCTCGCGGCGACCACGAGCGCGTCGCACGTGACCCTGGCGGGTGATCGCCCGGCACCTCGGCGCGTGAAGCTCGTCACTGCGCCGGCTCACGCCCGAGGTCGATGGCCAGGACGACGGTGAGGCCGAGCAGCACGACGTTGCGCACGAGGTCGAGGGCGCCGACCGGCTCGGCCTGGACGGCGTTGCCGAAGCAGCCGCAGTCGAGGTCGATCCCCCGCGCCAGCGCCGAGCCGATCAGCGCCGTGAACATCGCCATGAGCCCGACCGACAGCCACACGCCGCCGCGGTAGAGGCGACCGCTCAGCAGCGCCAGCGCGGCCACCAGCTCGAGCATCGGCGCGGTGGTGGCGACGATGTTGACGAGGAATTCGGGGAACAGGCGGTAGTTGGGCAGCTTGGCCGCGAACGCGGCCGGGTCGGCCAGCTTGGGCACGGCGGCCGCCAGCAGCACGCCGGCGACGACGATCCGCAGGACCCACACGCCGCCGCGCCGCCAATGAGATGCCCGAGCGGACATGGTCTCGGAGACCTGGCTCATCGGACATCCTCCGGGCCGGGGCTGGACATCGGCTCGACGGGCGCGAACGAGGCGGCCGGCACCTCGACGGCCGGCGCGGGCTCGACCTCGCCGCACATCGTCTCCTCGACGCGGGGCTCCGGGACCCACGGCATGTCTGGCCGCAGGGCCAGGTGAACGAGGCCGAGGACGAGGCCCGCGGCGAGCAGCGCGAGCAGTTCGCGGACGTCACGTCGCATGGGGAGTACAAGCCTAACACCGGCTGAGGGGTCTTATTCCGCGACCGATGCGCGCAGGTGTGCGCGGGGTCGGGCCCGGGGGCGCCCGTGCGTCCGCGCGTGTGCAGCCGGCCTCGCCGCGGTCGGTCGCCGGGAATTTGCTGGCGCCCGCGGGTGCAGTGCTACCCTTGCGGGCGCGCCCGCGCAGGCGGCGATGCCGCCGGGGCCGCGATCCTCCCCTTCACGGCCCTCCGGGCCCGAACCGCCGGCCGCCCGGGCCGGACGGCGACGTCAAGGAGCCTCCGCCATGACCCATTGCAAGCTGTTCCTGCTGTGGACCCTGCTGTGTTCGCTGGCGCTGCTGCCGCGCGCGGCGGACGCTGCACCGGTCACGGTCGGCGGCAAGGCCAGCACCACCGGCGGCACCAGCGGCTCCGCCAGCGGACCGAAGAAGGGCTTCGAGCTGCCGGAGAACATCATCGGCGGCAACGCGATCACGGCGCTGTTGCCGGTGCAGGTCGGCTTCGCCGGCTACTTGCCGCGGGTCCGCATCGGCTTCCAGTACGAGCGCCAACTGTACAAGGCGCACTGGGTGTACGTGCAGATCGCGGGCCTGCTCGACCGCGGCGACTGGCACACCTTCCGCCTGCCGGAGTGCGGGCTGGGGGCGTCGCAGGGCTCGTGCAACCGCGGCACGGTGGCGGGCTTCGACCTCGGCCTCGGCTACGCCCACAAGTGGTTCCTGAAGGAGCACCCGTACCTGGTGCCTATCGCCCGCGTCGGCCTCAACGGCGGGGCCTGGTGGTACCCGTACATCACCGAGTCGCGCCAGCAGGCCCGCGAGCGCACGTGGTCGCTGAGCGTGCGCGGCGGCGGCGGTCTGCGCCTGTTCCTGCTGCGCAACCTGGCGATCGGCCTCGACGTGAACCTGGTGCTCGGGTTCACGATCTCCCGCGACCGGCCGCTGGCCCAGCCGGCCGAGACCAACGCCAACTTCCTGATCGGCATGGAGGTCCTGCCGCTCATCGTGGAGCACCGCTTCTAGGCCGTCGCGCGCGCCTTGGGCGCGAGCTGCGCGCGTGTGAAAACCCGGTTCGCGGAGCGCGGGAGATCGTGCTACCTCCCCGCCGCTCATGTCGCTCGCTGTCGGAATCGTCGGTCTGCCCAACGTCGGCAAGTCCACCCTGTTCAACGCGCTGTCGAATGCCGGCGCGCAGGCGGCCAACTACCCGTTCTGCACGATCGACCCCAACATCGGCGTGGTCCCGGTGCCGGACCCGCGGCAAGAGGCGCTGACGAAGTTGTACGTGCCGCTGAAGGAGGTGCCGACGACGGTCGAGTTCGTCGACATCGCCGGCCTGGTCAAGGGCGCGAGCCAGGGCGAGGGCAAGGGCAACGCCTTCCTCAGCCACATCCGCAACGTCGACGCGATCGTCCACGTGGTCCGCTGCTTCGACGACAGCGGGATCGTGCACGTCCACGGCAAGGTCGACCCGGTCGACGACGCCGAGGTGATCAACACCGAGCTGCTCCTGCGCGACATCCAGTCGGTGGAGGCGCGGCTGCAGAAGGCGGTCAAGAACTCGAAGGGCGGCGACAAGGCCGAGAAGCTGGCGGCGGCGACCTGCGAGAAGCTGTTGGCGGCGATGAACCGCGGCCAGCCGGCGCGGACCATCGAGCTCGACGACGAGTCGCGCGAGGTGATGAAGACGCTGCAGCTGCTGACCGCCAAGCCGATGCTGTACGCCGCCAACGTCGCCGAGGGGCAGCTGTCGGCCGGGACCTCCGATCCGCTGGTGGCCAAGGTGGTCGAGCTGGCGGCGCGCGAGAAGTCCGAGGTCGTGGTGATCTCGGCGGCGATCGAGGCGGAGATCGTCGGCCTGTCGCCGGACGAGCGGCGCGAGTTCCTCGACGGCCTCGGCGTCACCGAGCCGGGCCTGAACCGCCTGATCCGCCAGGCCTACGCGCTGCTCGACCTCATCACCTTCTTCACCGCCGGCAAGCAGGAGGTCCGCGCCTGGACGATCCGCCGCGGCACGCTGGCGCCCCAGGCCGCCGGCAAGATCCACACCGACTTCGAGCGGGGCTTCATCCGCGCCGAGGTCCAGGGCTGGGAAGACCTGGTCCGCCTCGGCTCCGAGGCCGCCGTCAAGGCCAAGGGCCTGCTCCGCGTCGAAGGCAAGGAGTACGTGGTTCAGGACGGCGACGTGATGCACTTCCGCTTCAACGTCTGATGCTGTCCCGAAGGCCAGGTCTCGGGGCGGCGATGGCGCAAAGCGCGCGAGTGCGGACGGCCGGACCTCCCGGGCGGGGTGTGGCATTTGCCGGCGGGCGATGGCACGCTCGCGGCGTGAACCTGGTTGCGCGGTCCTCGTGTCGCTCGCTCGCCGTCGCGCTCGCGGCGGCGATGGTGTTCACCCCGGCCGGCGCGCGCGCGCGTGCTCGAACCAGCTGTCCCCGAGGACAGGGCCGCGGGGACAGGCGTGGAGGGCGAGGGCGGGGCGGCGACGTCGAAGGTGCCGCTGTCGAACGACCCGGCGCTCGAGTACAAGCTCGGCACCCAGGCGTACGCGCTCGGCAACTACGAGCAGGCGATCGCGCACTTCGAGCGCAGCTACGCGCTGTCGAATCACCCGTACCTGCTCTACAACCTCGGCCTGGCGTACACGCAGTGGCACGGGCTGTCGGGCGCCGTCGACCACCTGCGCAAGGCCCGGCGGCTGTTCCAGAACTACCTCAAGGCGCTGACCGACGATCCGAAGATGGATCAGGAGCAGCGCGGCGACGCCGAGGCGCAGATCGCCAAGATCGACGAGGAGCTGGCGCAGATCGCCGCGCGCACGCCGGCGGCCACGCCGGCGGAGGGACCGTCCGAGGCCGCCAGCGCGCCGCCGACCCGCGGCTCCGACGCGCCGCCGCCGGCCAGGCAGCCGGTGTACAAGCGCGGGTGGTTCTGGGGCGTGATCGCCGTCGGCGTGCTGGCCGTCGGCGGTGGTATCACCGCGGGCGTGCTGGCGAGCCGGCGCGACGACAGGAACCCCGCCGAGCTCGGGAGCATCGGCCCGCTGCAGGGCTCGGCGCCGACCGGCCTCGGCTTGCGGTTCTGAGGGGGCGCGCGTGGTCTCGAGCCGGGAGCTTCATCCGACGTCGGGGGCGCGCTTCGTGTGCGAGCGCGAGGCGGGCGAACCGCTGCGCTACCGCGCGAGCGTGTACGTGGCCGGCGGGGCGACGGTGACCGCCGCGCTCACGTGGGACGCGGCCGGGCAGGCCAGGCTCGCGCCGACGCCGGAGGACGCGTGGGTGGCGAACGAGCTGCTCAAGCTGGCGCGGGTGCTGAAGCACAGCGGGCAGGCCCGCCTGGTCCGCTGGCGCGGCTGACCGAACGAACAGGTCCCCGGGAGCATGCTCCTTCGTGCATGTACCCGGAGACCTGCGCGAACAGGCAGGTAGCGCGGCGCGCTACCCGGTGGTGCTGTCGCCGCCGGTGCTGGTGCCGTCGGTGTCGGTGTCGGGCTCGTTGATCGGGCAGCCCTCGTCGCCCTCGTCGCAGCAGGCGCACACGGCCGTGCCGTCCTGGACCTCGCACGAGCCGAAGTCGTAGGTCGCGCCGTCGCCGTCGCCGATCTCGGTGCAGAGGGTGAAGCAGTCGGCTTCGGTCGACTTGCCCCACTTGCAGCCGGCCCAGGTGTTGGAGTCGAGGCAGCTGGGTTCGGAGCCGCTGCAGGCGTCGCCGGAGCCGCTGCCGCACTCGATGATCACGGACGAGCCGTCGTCGACGCAGCCGTAGGAGAAGTCGTGGCCGTCGAGCATGCAGGCCATGTCGAGCGTGGTGTCCTCGACCCACGCGCCGCCCTCGCAGTAGTAGGCGACGCTGCCGTAGGGGGTGCACGTGTCGGGGTTGGTGCAGAAGACCTGGCCGTCGTCGCAGGTCGCCGGGGGCTCGACCGCGTCGAGGCACTCCTCGGGCTCGCCGGTGGTGCCCACGCTGGTGGTCGGGACCTGCTCGGTGGTGGTGCCGTCGGTCTCGCTGGTGCCGTCGGTGCCCTGGGAGGTCTGGCCCTCGTCGAGGCAGCAGGTCAGGTCGCTGTCGTCGGCGGGGTTGCACCACGTGTAGCCGACGTTGCAGAAGCACTGGTCGCCGTCGAGGGTGCTGTTCGGCTCGCACTCGCCGCCCTTGCCCTCTTTCTCGCAGCAGTCGGTGTCGTCGGTGCCGGGGTTGCAGCGCTCGTAGCCCGGGTTGCACACGCAGTTGGCGTCGTTGTTGGCCAGCAGGCTGCCGCAGTCGTGGATGCCGGCGTCCTCACCGCCGGGGCCGACCGTGATCACGCAGCCGAGTGCGAAGGCGGAGGCGAAGGAGAAGACAGAAGCCAAGAAGGAGGAAGGCGGAGAGATGCGTTGCATGGCTCGATCCTGTTGAATCACCCCGTCCGACGACAGGGGCAACTGGTTGATTCTTCGCGAAAAAGTAAGCGGGCCGCGCCCCCGGCGCAGCCCGCTTCTTTCATGCCGTGCAGACGAATGCGCGAGCCAGCGCGCTCAGCCCGCCTGCTCGCCGCCGGCCGGGTCGGGGTCGACCTTCCACGTGTGACCCTTGCGCATGAGGGCGTTGATGTCCCCGAGGCCACGCGCGCGCGCCTGCCGGTTCTGCTCGTGCATGCCGATCTCGAACGACACGCCGGGCTCGGCGCTGCGGAAGAGCACGCCGACCGCGACCGGGAAGGCCGGCGGCTCGAGGCTCGCCAGCAGGAACGCCTGGGCGCGGTTGGTCTCGTCGTGGACCAGCAGATCGGCCTCGCTGACGCCGCCCTCGCCGACGGTGACGACCTCGATGTCGAGGCTGCCGGGGCGCAGGCGCAGGCCCTTGTCGTCGCCGAAGCGCATCGGCTTGCCGTGCTCGAGGTGGAGCTGCTGCTGGCCGGAGACGTCCTTGGCGGTGAAGTGGTCGAACGCGCCGTCGTTGAAGACGGGGCAGTTCTGGAACACCTCGACGAAGCCGGTGCCCTGGAACTCGTGAGCCCGCTTCAACACGGCGATCAGGTTCTTGGCGTCGGTGTCGACGCCGCGGGCGACGAAGCGCGCGCCGCAGCCGAGCGCGAACGCGGCCGGCACGACCGGGTTGTCGACCGAACCCATCGGCGTCGACGGCGAGCGCTTGCCGAGCAGCGAGGTCGGCGAGTACTGGCCCTTGGTGAGGCCGTAGATCCGGTTGTTGAACAGGATGATCTGCAGGTTGAGGTTGCGCCGCAGGACGTGCATCAGGTGGTTGCCACCGATGCTGAGGCCGTCGCCGTCGCCGGTGACCATCCAGACGTCGAGCTGCGGGTTGGCCAGCTTGACGCCGGTGGCGATCGCGGGCGCCCGGCCGTGGATCGTGTGGAAGCCGTACGTGTTCATGTAGTACGGGAACCGGCTCGAGCAGCCGATGCCGGACACGAACACGGTGTTCTCACGCCGCACCCCGATCTCGGGGAGCATGCGCTGGACGGCCGCGAGGATGGCGTAGTCGCCGCAGCCGGGGCACCAGCGGACCTCCTGGTCGGAGGTGAAGTCCTTGCGAGTGAGCGGCGGGTTCGGAGGATCGAGGGGCGTCATCGTCGTGACTCCAAAGCAATTCAGGCAGAGGCGAGCAGGCCGCGGATCTCGGCCTCGATCTCGGCGATCTTGAACGGCTGGCCGGCGATCTTGTTGAGGCCGCGCGCGTCGACGAGGTAGTCGCTGCGCAGGATCTTCACCAGCATGCCGTTGTTCATCTCCGGCACGAGCACGTGCTTGAAGCGCTTCAGCAGCTCGCCGAGGTTCTTCGGCATCGGGTGCATGTAGCGGATGTGCGCGTGCGAGACCTTGAAGCCGGCCTTGCGCGCGCCGAGCACGGCCGAGCTGATCGCGCCGAAGGTCGAGCCCCAGCCGACGACCAGCAGGTCGCCGCTGTCCTCGCCCTGGTCGATCGTCTGCAGCGGGATGTCGTCGGCGACGCCGGCGACCTTGGCCGCGCGGACCTTCACCATCTTGTGGTGGTTGTCCGGGTCGTACGAGATGTTGCCCGAGTCGTAGTTCTTCTCGAGGCCGCCGATCCGGTGCTCGAGGCCCGGGGTGCCGGGGATCGCCCAGTTGCGCGCGAGGGTCTGCGGGTCGCGCAGGAACGGGTGGAAGCCCGCGGCGTCCTTGCGGTGCTGGACCGGGAAGGGCGTGAGGGTGTCGATGTCCGGGATCTTCCACGGCTCGGCGCTGTTGGCGAGGAAGCCGTCGGTGAGGAGGATGACCGGGGTCATGTACTTGGTCGCCAGCCGCACGGCCTCGACCGCCATGGTGAAGCAGTCGCCGGGGGTGGAGGCGGCGAGCACGACGAGCGGGCAGTCGCCGTTGCGGCCGTAGACCGCGAACAGCAGGTCGCTCTGCTCGGTCTTGGTGGGCAGGCCGGTCGACGGACCGCCGCGCTGGACGTCGACGATCACGAGCGGCAGCTCGGTCGAGACGGCGAGGCCGATCGCCTCGGTCTTCAGCGCCAGACCGGGGCCCGAGGTGGTGGTGATGCCGAGCGAGCCGGCGTACGAGGCGCCGATCGCCGCGCACACCGCCGCGATCTCGTCCTCGGCCTGGAAGGTGGTGACGCCGTAGGCGCGCAGGTTCGACAGCGCGTGGAGGATGGTCGAGGCCGGCGTGATCGGGTAGCTGCCGAGCACGAGCTCGAGGCCCGCGAGCTTGCCGCCGGTGACGAGGCCCCACGCGGTGGCCTCGTTGCCGGTGACGTTGCGGTAGTGACCGGCGGCGAGCCGGGCCTTCGGGACCTCGTAGGCGTGGATGCCCTGCGGCATCTCGGCGGTCTCGCCGTAGACGTGGCCGGCGTTGAGCGCGGCGATGTTGGCGTCGGCGACCGCCGGGTTCTTGGCGAACTTGCCGCGCAGCCACTCGGCCGTGCTCTCGCGCTCGCGCCCGAACATCCACATCATCAGGCCGAGCGTCCACATGTTCTTGGCGCGCACGGCCTCCTTGTTGCCGAGGCCGAACGGCTCGACCGACTGCAGCGTGTGCTTGGTGATGTCGATCTTGAGCAGCCGGTAGCCGTCGAGGCTGCCGTCCTCGAGCGGGTTCTTGTCGTAGCCGGCCTTCTTGAGGTTGCCGGCGCTGAAGGCCCCCGTGTTGACGACGAGCAGGCCGCCCGGCTTGAGGTCGCGCAGGTTGACCTTGAGCGCCGCCGGGTTCATCGCCACCAGCACGTCGGGCGCGTCGCCCGGCGTCATGATGTCGTGCGCGGCGAAGTGGACCTGGAAGCCCGACACGCCGAAAGTCGTGCCCGCCGGGGCGCGGATCTCGGCCGGGAAGTCGGGCAGCGTCGACAGGTCGTTACCCATCAGCGCGGTCGTGTCGGAGAACTGTGAGCCGGTGAGCTGCATACCGTCGCCGGAGTCGCCGGCGAAGCGAATCACGACCGATTCGATGAGCTCGCGGGTGGTCGAATTTGTGGAAGCGAACGTATCCATGACCGCAACGAGGGCGCACACAGCCGGTGGCTGACGCGCGTCAAGGAGTATGCGCCGCGCGTGGTTTCGTTGTCATCGCGGGCCCCGGAACAAGCCCGTGAGCCAGCACAAGCCTCGCGCGCTCCGTGCTGTGCAGCACTCACTCGAGACTGCGCACCAGCGCCTCGACGTATGCGACGTAGCTCTCGAGCGTGGCCGCGGTCGCGTCCCTCGGCGCTCGCGCGAGAGCCGGCGGCGAGGGCTGTCCCTTGGCGTCGACGATGGCCCCCGCCCACGCGAGCAAGGCGGCTCGATCGTGGGTGTTAACGATTCGCTTACCACGGACCGTGGTCTTCGCCAGACGGGCGTTCCACGCCAGCACCTTGCGCACGAAGGTCAGCGTCCACGCCTTGTGATTGGCCTCGAACGTGGCCGCAAGGTCGGGCCGCACGGCGACGAGGATCTTGCGCACGCCCGCGCCGACGCGCGGTGCGTTGCGCGGGTCGTCGAGGAGGTCGCGCTGGCTCGCGGCGACGCTGTGGACAGCGCCGCCGACGCGGATGTCGGCCGGGCCGAGCTTTCCGTCGATGCGGACCACCACGGCCGCGCCGCCTTCGGCCGCGACGATCGCCCCGAGCGCGCGCGTCGGGACTGTCACTTCGAGGACCTCGCCCGCGGGAGGATCGGCCGCGACCGCGTGGCCCGTGAGGAAGGATGCCGCGATCGCTGCCGCCGCCGTGAGCCAGTGTCGCCGAGTGATCATGCGCAAATCCCGACGACGTCAGCGTAGCGCGGTTTCTTCACCCGACGCGACGGGAAATTGCCGGCGCCACGCCGGCTCGAAGGCCCACACCTGCCGCTTGCCGAAGCCGATCCGGTTGTCGGTCAACTTGGCCCACTCGATCGCAAGCGCGTAGAGCAGGTCACGTTCGCCGAGGTGAGCCGCGGCCACCGGGTGCCGCTCGAGGTACGCAGCGCGCAAGCTCGCGGCCGCCTCCGGACCCAGGCGTGTGCTCACCACCACGTCGCCGCGGAGCTGCACGCCGCGGACTTCGCCGACAGTCTCGGTCTCCAGGTAGATCGCAGCGGCCACGGCAGTGGGACCGTCGGCGATCGCACGCCCGTGACAGGTGTCGGCGCGGCTGGCGAACACGAGCAGCGGCGCCGGGCAGCCGGGCAGCGCGGCGACGGCGTAGAAGAGAGGAGTGGCGTAGGGCAATCGGTCGTCGGGCGCGAGCGTGGCGAGGGCGAGGACCCATCGCTCCTGCAACACCCTCATGAGCAGCCTCACGTCTGGTGGCGCCGGCGGGTCGGCAGCGGACATCATGCGCCTGGATCTACCTCGAGCGCGCGGCCGCACGGGCTCGGTCGGTCGCGCGCGACGCCGTGTTAGAGTTCGCGCCCATGAAGCAGCAGTCACTGGATGCAATCGTCGACCGCGGGCTCGCAGCCGTCGATGACGACGACCTCAAGACGGCGGAGGACGCCCTCGAGGAGGCGGCTCGGCTCGGCGGCGAGAACCACGTGCGGGTGTTGCACCTGGCGGGGATGGTCGCCTGGGCGCAAGGTCGCCTCGATCAGGCGGCGGGCTATCTCATGCAGGCCGCCGACGGCGCGCCGGAAGATCCGCAGATCTACCTCGACTGCGCCGAGTGCCTGCTCTCGCACGACCAGGATCTCGACGAGGCCGAGGCCGCGGCGCGCGCGGTGCTGCGGCTCGAGAAGGCCGACACCGACTCGATCGACCAGGCCCGCCTGTTGCTGGCGCAGATCCGCCTCAGCGACGACGACACCGAGGAGGCGCTCGAGCTGCTCGAGGGCATCAGCGCCGAGCGCAAGGGCGACGCGGCGTACCTCAGCATCCACGGGTTCGTGCTGATGAACTCGGGCCGCACGCAGGAGGCGGCGGAGTCGCTCAAGGGCGCGGTCGCGGCCGATCCGGAGGACCCCGACGTCCACTACTGGTACGGCCAGGCGCTCGAGGTGCTCGGCGACGTCGTCGGCGCCCGCGCCGAGATGCTCAAGGTGCTCGAGCTCGACGCGCGCGATCTCGAGGACCACGAGCCGGTCAGCGACGAGCTGGCCGAGGACCTGCGCGGTCAGTTCGAGGCGCTGCTCGAGGACATCCCGGACCAGGTGCTGAAGCTGGTCGCGAGCGCGCCGATCACGGTGCAGGCGCGCCCGACCGCGACCCAGGTGCAGGCCGGCGCAGATCCGCGCGCGCTGGTCACGTTCGTCGGTCGCGCACGCACCGACGACGCCGAGGCCCGGCTGGACAGCATCGTGCTCATGCGAGACTTCTTGCTCGACGAGATCGAAGGGGACGAAGACATCCCCGAGCTGCTGATGGTCGGTCTCGTCGACGAGCTGCGCCGCTTCTTCCGCCTGGACGGGCTAGAGGTGGCGACCGGAACGGAGGACTGACAGGCCATGGCGACGACCCACGCGAACACGGCGGCCCTGATCTACGACTGGAACGAGAAGGAGCGGACCGGACCGCTGCTCCGGCGGGCGCCCCGCTTCGTCGACGAGAGCATCCGCGACGGCATCCAGTCGCCCTCGGTGCGCGATCCCTCGATCGAGCAGAAGATGGAGCTGGTGCGCCTGATGGACCGCATGGGCGTCCAGGCCGTCAACCTCGGCCTGCCCGGCGCGGGCCGGCGGGCGCAGGAGGACGTCGAGCGGCTGCTCCGCTTCATCGTCGAGGAGAAGCTGCGCATCACCGCCAACTGCGCCGCGCGGACCGTGGCGTCGGACATCCACCCGATCATCGACATCTCGCAGAAGGTCGGGGTGCCGATCGAGGTGATGACTTTCATCGGCTCGAGCCCGATCCGCGGCTACACCGAGGGCTGGGACAACGAGCGCCTCAAGAAGCACACGCACGAGGCGGTCAAGCTCGGCGTCGACCACGGCCTGCCGGTCGGCTTCGTCACCGAGGACACCACGCGCTCGCACCCGAAGACGCTCGACGTGCTGTTCCGGACCGCGCTCGAGGCCGGCGCCGGGCGCCTCGTGCTGTGCGACACCTGCGGCCACGCGACGCCCGACGGCCTGCGCAACCTCCTCAACTTCGCGCGCGGGGTGCTGCGCTCGATGGACCTCGAGGACACCGTCGAGCTCGACTGGCACGGCCACAACGACCGCGGCATGGCGCTGGTGCTCGGCCTCTACGCGTTCGAGTGGGGCTTCCACCGCGTGCACGGCTGCGGCCTCGGCATCGGCGAGCGCGTCGGCAACTGCTCGCTCGACCTGCTGCTGCTCAACCTGTTCCTGCTCGGCCAGCTCGACCCCAAGCAGCACGACCTGTCGTGCCTGGTCGAGTACGTCGAGAAGATCAGCGAGGCCACCGGCGTGCCGATCCACCCGAGCTACCCGCTCTCCGGCCGCGACGCGTTCCGCACGGCCACCGGCGTGCACGCGGCGGCGATCATCAAGGCGACCAAGACCGGCGACCACGACCTGGCCGACCGGGTGTACTCGGCGGTGCCGGCGCGGGTGTTCGGCCGCAAGCAGGAGATCGAGATCGGCCACTACAGCGGCCGCTCCAACGTGATCTTCTGGCTGCGCGAGCACGGCTACGAGCCGTCCGACGAGCTGGTCGACAAGGTGTTCGCGTTCGCCAAGGCCCAGGACCACACGCTGACGACCGAAGAGGTCAAGGCGGCGATCGCCGGCTGAACGCCGCGACGACGTCGGCGCGTCGCCTTTCTCATGCTTCAAGGACATGTCCCATCAGACATGTCCCCGCGGGAATAGCTGAAAGGACATGCTCTTCGGAGCATGTCCCTTTATTAAGAGTTACTCCCAGAGCACCTTGAGCAGCTTCTTGCACTCGCGGGCGAGGGCGGCGAACAGCTCGGGGTCGACCCACTTGTCGGGGATCGGCTCGCGGTTGCCGGCGGCGGCCGGGGCGGCGGCGACGGCGACCTGCAGCGGGAACACGTCGGCGCGCGACCAGCCCTGCTTGCGGATCTCCGGCGTCTCGAGCTCGATCCACCCGCGCGGGTTGTCGGCCCACGCCAGCCAGCGCAGCGGCGGCGGCTCGCGCGTGGCGTCGGGCGTACCTGGCCACAAGACCAGGGCCGGGCGCGCGGTGCCCTCGCGGAAGCGGACCATCGCCGGCAGCAGGATCGCGTCGCCGGGCAGGATGTCGCTGGCGAGGCGGCGGACGACGGGGCGCTCGAGCAGCGCGCCGTGGCCGTGGGTGACGAACACCTGCGACGGATCGGCGGCGAGCACGGCGTCGACCTTGAGCGCGGAGATCGGCGCGCCGGTCAGCTTGCTGCGCGTGGGCGTGAAGTCGGGCCGCTTGCTGCCCTCGGGCTCGGCGGGGCGCGGCTCGACCAGGGGGCGCTTGCCGGGGGCGACCTTCTGCCAGGTGAGGGCGTCGGGATCGACGCGCCACAACCTGCCGAGCATGCCCTCGGCCTGGGGACCGCCGAGGACGAGCCGGGCCGGGCTGTGACCTGTCCCGAGGACCAGCATGCAGGTGGCAGGCCATTGCAGCCGCGTCTCCTCGGCCTCGGGCAGCGGGACGAAGCTGTCCTCTTCGCCAGGTGCCGGTTTGGCCTGCTCGATCAAAAAGCGCTGCAGCAGGCCCTTGGGCCGCAGGACGTAGACGTGGCGCTCGTCGCCGCCGCAGGCCAGCGGGGCGGCCTGGCGCGCGGCGAGGCGAGGGAAGCGCTCGCCGTCGACGCGCAGGTGCTTGCCGGTCCAGGCGACGGCGCCGTCGCGGGCGCAGAGGATCGCGCGGCCGGTGGTGGTGGTGCCGAGCGCGGCGATGCCCTCGGCGTCGACCTCGGTCGGGCTGGTGGCGCGCAGCTTGAGCTGGGTGTACCCCGACGGCCGGTCCGGGTCGATGAGCCAGGCGGTGGCGGAGCCGTCGGCCCACAGCGCGCGGCCGTCGAGGTTGACGAGGCCGGTGACGCCGCGCTCGGACACCTTGCGCCGGTGCAGCGGCGTCTCCTTGTCGATGTCCCACAGGATCTCGCCGGTGGCTCCGACGCCGCACAGGACGCTCGGGCGGACCAGCGCGACGCGGTCGACGAAGTCGCCGAGCTTGCTGCCGACCTTGGTGAGCGCGGTCGAGAACACGCTGCCGAAGTAGAGGTGGTGGCCGCCGATCCACAGCTGGCCGTCCTTGGCGCCCTCGCACATCGAGGGCTCGGGGTTCGGGCACTCGATCGTGCGCACGACCTCGAAGCTGCTGACGCCGAGGACCCACAGCTCGTAGGGCAGCGGGACGACGAGGTGCTTGCCGTCGCGGGTGATGTGGATCGACAGCGGACGGTCGTCGAGGTTGGCGACATCGGCGGACTTCGAGCCGGCGATCGTCCGCTGACCGGTGCTCGAGCGCTTGATGGGGGCCTGGCGCCGCATGACGAGACAGCGTATCACGGCCCGCGGCCGCGAGATCAAAGCGGCCAAAGACGCGCAGAACGGCCTCCAGGAGCTCCTGAAGGCCGCCTGCGGGGCGGGCGACGGTCGTGTCCGCCCGGGGAGTTCAGATGTTGAGGACGCGGCCGCCGGCGTCCAGGGCGGCCTCCTTGACGACCTCGGACAGCGTCGGATGGGCGTGGACGCTGCGGGCGATGTCCTCGGCGCTGGCCGAGAACTCGATCGCCACCGCGGCCTCGGCGATGAGGTCGCCGGCGCGCGGGCCGATGATGTGCACGCCGAGGACGCGGTCGGTCTCGGCGTGGGCGAGGATCTTCACCAGGCCGTCGGTCTCGCCGAGCGCCTTGGCGCGCGCGTTGGCGAGGAACGGGAAGCTGCCCTTCTTGAACGGCACGCCGGCCTGCTTGAGCTCGGGCTCGGTCTTGCCGACGCTGGCGATCTCCGGGTGGGTGTAGATGATGTTGGGGATCGCGTCGTAGTTGACGTGGCCGGGCAGGCCGGCCATGTGCTCGACGGCGGCGATGCCCTCTTCCTCGGCCTTGTGGGCCAGCATCGGCCCGGGGATGACGTCGCCGATGGCCCAGATGCCGGGCACCGCGGTGGCGTAGTGGGCGTCGACCTGGATGAAGCCGCGGCGGTCGAGCTGCACGCCGACGGCCTCGGCGCCGAGGCCCTCGGTGGTCGGCTTGCGGCCCACGGCGACCAGCACGCGGTCGCCGGTGAGGGTCTGCGTCTGGCCGTCGGGCGCGGTGTACGTGACGTCGACGGCGTCGCCCTTGCGCGTGGCGCCGGTGACCTTGACGCCGAGGCGGATGTCGAGGCCCTGCTTGGCGAACACCTTGGCGGCGACCTTGCTGACGTCGGGGTCCATCATCGGCAGGAGCGCCGGCAGGTACTCGAGCACCGTGACCTTGGCGCCGAGGCGGGCCCACACCGAGCCGAGCTCGAGGCCGATGACGCCGGCGCCGATGACGATCAGGTGCCCGGGCACGGCGGGGTAGGCGAGCGCGTGCGTCGAGTGGCCGATGCGGTCGCCGTCGAAGGCGACGCCGGGGATGGTCGCGGGGACCGAGCCGGTGGCGATGAGGATCCGCTTGGTATCAAGCACCTGGGCGGTCTCGCCGCGGACCTCGACCTTGCCGGGCGCGACGATCGTGCCGAGGCCCTTGGCCCAGGTGATCTTGTGCTTGCGGAACAGGCCGGCGACGCCGCCGGTGAGCTGCTTGACGACCTTGTCCTTGCGCCCGAGCATGGTCGGCAGGTCGAGCTCGACGCCGCTGATCTTGATGCCGTGCTCGGCGGAGTGCAGGCGCGCGGCGGCGAACCGCTCGCTCGACTCGAGCAGCGCCTTGCTCGGGATGCAGCCGACGTTGAGGCAGGTGCCGCCGAGGGTCGGGTCCTTCTCGACGCAGGCGGTGCGCATGCCGAGCTGGGCGGCGCGGATGGCGGCGACGTAGCCGCCGGGGCCGGAGCCGATGACGACGAGATCGTAGGTCTCTTGGGACATGGTGTTATGGACCTGTCTGTACGAACATGTCTGGACGGTCAGCCATCAGACGTCGAGGAGCAGCCGCTCGGGCGCCTCGACGCGCTCCTTGACGTGGACGAGGAACTGGACCGCCTCGCGGCCGTCGACCAGGCGGTGGTCGTAGGACAGCGCGAGGTACATGATCGGGCGGATCTCGACCTGGCCGTTTACCGCGATCGGGCGCTCGACGACGTTGTGGAGGCCGAGGATGCCGGTCTGCGGCGGGTTCAGGATCGGGGTCGACAGCATCGAGCCGTAGATGCCGCCGTTCGAGATGGTGAAGGTGCCGCCGCTGAGCTCCTCGAGCGTCAGCTTGTTCTCGCGGGCGCGCACGGCCAGGCGGGCGATCTCCTTCTCGATGTCGGCGAAGCCGAGCTGGTCGGCGCCGCGGACGACCGGGACGACCAGGCCCTTGCCGCCGCCGACGGCCACGCCGACGTCGTAGTAGCGCTTGTAGACGATGTCGTCGCCGCGGATCTCGGCGTTGACCGCCGGGAACGTCTTGAGCGCCGAGACGCACGCCTTGACGAAGAACGACATGAAGCCGAGCTTGGCGCCGTGCTTGTCGACGAAGCCCTGCTTGTAGGCGTTGCGCAGGCGGTACACGGCCGACATGTCGACCTCGTTGAAGGTGGTGAGGATCGCCGCGGTCTGCTGGGCCTGGACCAGCCGCTCGGCGACGCGCCGGCGCAGCGGGGTCATGGCGACGATCTCCTCGCGGCCGCCGGCGGCCGGGCGCGCGGGCGGCGGGGTGGCGGGCGCCCTGGCCTCGACCGGCGCGGGCTTCTTGGCGCTCTCGGCCGTCTGCGCGGCGGCGGCCCGCTGGACGTCCTCCTTCAGCACGCGGCCGCCGCGGCCGGTGCCGCTGACGCTGTCGAGGTCGACGCCGGTGCGCCCGGCCTCGGCGCGGGCGGCCGGCATCGGCTCACCGCCGGCCCTGGCCGGAGCCGGCGCGGGCGCCGGGGCAGGAGCTGCCTGTTGGGACCTGTCCGGAGCGCCCTGTCCTGAAGCACCTGGCTCCGGGGACGTGCCCGAAGGAGCAGGTGCCGGGCCGGCCTCGGCGATGACGCCGATGGTGTCGCCGACGTTGACCTTGGCGCCCTGAGCGGCGGAGATCTCGGAGACCACGCCGGCGGCGGGCGAGGGGACCTCGACGGTGATCTTGTCGGTCTCGAGCTCGACGAGCGGTTGGTCGACGGTCACGCGGTCGCCGGCCTTGACGCGCCAGGACGAGACGACGGCCTCGGTGATGGACTCGCCGAGGGGCGGGACTTTAATGGGGCTAGGCATTGACGGCACTCCGGACGGCTTCGGGCAGGTTGGCGAAGGCTTCTTCGAGGATGAGCTTGCGTTCGTAGGCGTGGCTGTCGGGCGAGCCGGTGGCCGGGCTCGCGCTGGCCGCCCGGCCGATGTACTTCAGCGGGCGCTGCTGGTCGCGGGCGGCGAGGGCGTCGCCGAGGCAGCCGCGGACGAAGCTCCACGCGCCGGAGTTGCGCGGCTCCTCCTGCACCCAGTACAGCTCGCGGGCGTTCGGGTAGCGGGCCAGGACCGCCAGCAGCGGGGCCTCGGGGAACGGGTACAGCTGCTCGACGCGGACGATGGCGACGCGGCCCTCCTTCCGCTGCTCGCGCTCCTCGGCGAGGTCGTAGTAGATCTTGCCGCTGCACAGCATGACCCGCTCGACCTGGGCCGGCTCGGCCCGCTCGTCGTCGATGACGCGGGCGAACCCGCCGTCGGTGAACGCCTCGAGCGGCGAGAACGACGGCCGCGAGCGCAGCAGGCTCTTCGGCGTCATCAGCACCAGCGGCTTGCGCCACGGCCGCAGCACCTGCCGCCGCAGCGCGTGGAACACCTGCGCCGGGGTGGTGAGGTTGCAGACCTGGATGTTGTCCTCGGCGCACAGCTGCAGGAACCGCTCGAGCCGCGCGCTCGAGTGCTCGGGCCCCTGGCCCTCGTAGCCGTGCGGCAGCATCAGCGTCAGGCCGCTGAGGCGGTTCCACTTGTCTTCGCTGGCGACGATGAAGTTGTCGATGATGATCTGGGCGCCGTTGCCGAAGTCGCCGAACTGGGCCTCCCACACCACGAGGTTGGTCGGCGAGCAGATGCTGTAGCCGAACTCGAACCCGAGCACGCCGTACTCCGACAGCGGGCTGTTGTAGATCTCGAAGCGGGCCTGGCCCTCGCCGAGCTCGAACAGCGGCGACCAGGCGGCGCCGGTCTTGGTGTCGGTGTAGACGGCGTGGCGGTGGCTGAAGGTGCCGCGCTGCACGTCCTGGCCGGAGAAGCGGACCGGGTGGCCGGCCTTGAGCAGGCTGGCGTAGGCCAGCAGCTCGGCGGCCTGCCAGGTCAGCGGGGCTGCCCCGGAGTACATGTCCTTCAGTTCAGACGCGAACCGCTGGACCTTGGCGTGCATGTTGAAGCCGTCGGGCCAGCGGACGATCCGCGCCGCCAGCTCGTCGAGCTGGGGCCGCGGCAGGCGGGTCGGCACGTCGGGGGTGTCGCGGTCGGGGCCGCCGCGGAACTGGCTCCACACGCCGTGCATCGGCCGCAGGCGCGGCTTGTGGGCGTTCTCGCCGCGGGCGACCGCGAGGGCGCGGTCGAAGGTGGCCAGCCAGGCGCCGTCGATCGCCTCGGCCTCGGCGGCGCCGATGGTGCCGCGGCCCATCAGCTCGCGCTGGTAGATCGAGCGCACCGACGGGTGCACCTTGATCAGGTCGTACATCACCGGCTGGGTGAAGGTCGGGTCGTCGGCCTCGTTGTGGCCGAAGCGGCGGAAGCACACCAGGTCGATGATGACGTCGGTCTTGAAGCGCTGGCGGAAGCCGGCGGCCAGGCGCGCGACCCACACCACGGCCTCGACGTCGTCGCCGTTGACGTGGAAGATCGGCACGTCGAGCATGTGGGCGATGCTGGTCGCGTAGGGCGTCGAGCGGGCGTCCTTCGGGTCGGTGGTGAAGCCGACCTGGTTGTTGACGACCACGCGCACGCTGCCGCCGGTGCGGTAGCCGGCCAGGCGCGACAGGTTGAGGGTCTCCTGGACCACGCCCTGGCCGATGAAGGCGGCGTCGCCGTGGAGCGTGAGGCCCATGACGCGGCTGCCGTCGAGGTCGCCGAGCTGGTCCTGCTTGCCGCGCACGCGCCCGGCGATCACCGGCGTGATCGCCTCGAGGTGGCTGGGGTTGAACGCCAGCGCCAGGTACATGTCGTGGCCGCGCGAGGTCTTGTACTCGCGGAAGTGGCCGAGGTGGTACTTGACGTCGCCGGCGCCGAGCAGCTCCTCGGGGTGGTTCGACTTCTCGAACTCGAGGAACACGTCCTCGAACGGCTTGCCCATGATGCTCATCAGCACGTTGAGCCGGCCGCGGTGGGCCATGCCGATGCACACCTCGCCGACCCCGAGCTCGGCCGACTCCTCGATCACCGTGTCGATCAGCGAGATCATCGACTCGGCGCCCGAGACCGAGAAGCGCTTGGCGCCGAGGAATTTGGTGTGGAGGAACTTGTCGACGTCCTCCACGCCGGCGAGCTGGTTGAGCAGCCGCTGCTGCTCGGCCGGCGGCGGCACGACCTTGTTCTCGCACGCCTCCATGCGCGCCTGCAGCCAGGTGCGCTGCTCGAGGTTCTGCATGTGCCAGTACTCGACGCCGATGCTGCGGCAGTAGGTGTTCAGCAGCTTGGTGAAGATCTGGCGCAGGGTCGCGCGCCGGCCGGGCATCAGCAGGCCGGGGTCGAACTCGCGGTCCATGTGCTCCTCGCCGAGGCCGAAGTAGGCCGGGTCGAGGCCCGCGGCCGGAGCCTCGCGCGGGCGGCCGAGCGGGTCGATCTGCGCCGCGGTGTGGCCGTGCAGGCGGAAGCTCTCGATCAGCTTGTCGACGCGGCTCTGCAGGTACAGCTGCTCGGCTTCGCGGGTGTCGGCGCGCAGGGATTCGGGCGCCTTCCCGCCGCTTGCGCCGAGCTCGCGCAAGACCGGCACCCACTGCGGATCGACCGAGCTGGGGTCTTTCTCGTAGGCCTCGTACAGGGCCTCGAGGAAGGCGAGGTTGTGCCCGCTGAGCGTGGATTCGATATCCATAGGCCGGCCGCAGCATACTCGTTTGCGCGTTCGTGACAACGCAGGGGGCCACCGCGGCTTCACCGGATTCGCTGCGGAGATCGCGCGGCGGGCACCGGTCCCGCCCCGGCGGCTCACCGGCGGGCGCGCCGCGAGCCCGCGAGCGAGCCTCGCCTCGCGGCGGCCGACGTGGCGAGGCTCGCTCGCTTGCGCTGGCATTCGCGGGGCGGCGCGTCGGTCCCGCGGCGCGCGCGAGGGCGCGGCCGGAGGCGAGGCTCGCGGCGCGAGTTGCCGCCCCCTTCACGGCCGATTTGTGTCAACCTTCGCCCACGATGAGCTCGAAGGCAAACCTCGACGTCCTGAGCCGACAGGTCGCGTACTCCGGTGAGGGGATCTCCGTCAAGTCGCTCGAGACGGACATCCAGAAAGAGCGCACGATCCAGGACAACAAGGTCGAAGAGCTCAAGGTCCTGCGCGAGCGCAACGTGACCATCCAGACCGCGATGGCGGACGAGCTCAAGAAGCTGCGCAAGTTCAGCGATTACCTCAACGGCACCGCCACCAAGGGCGGGTTCTGGGCCGGCTTCAAGGAGGTCCTGAGCTACATCCCCGGGCTCGGGTCGATGGGCATGAGCCAGCGCTCGATCGAGGAGCTGCTGAAGGCGCAGTACCAGATCTCGGCCCGCCGCGTGAAGGAGGCCGCCGAGTACGTCGACACGCTCAAGCAGAGCGAGCAGGACCTCTACAAGGAGATCGACCGCATCAACGTGCGCATCGTCGAGATGGCCAAGAACGAGCGCGAGGCCCTGAATTACGTGCTCGAGCTCAAGACCCTGCAGGAGCAGCTCGAGGCCGACGAGCAGGCCGCCGAGGCCGGCAGCGTCGAGCAGCGCGACATCCAGGCCAGCATCGACAAGGTCCGCGCCAAGCTCGCCGAGCACTCGAGCAACGTCCTCCTCTACGGCTCGGCCGAGGAGCGCTACGCCCGCCTCAAGGAGAACACGCGCAAGCTGGCCGACACCATCCGCAACCTCGCCCAGGACATCCAGCAGTACACCACCGCGTCGTCGATCAAGCTCGACATGGCCTCGGCCCAGATCCAGGCGATCGGCCGCGCCGCCGACGCTTCGGCCGTCATGCTCGAGATGAAGCGCAGCCTCGACGTGATGACCGAGTCGATGAACGTCACCACGCAGTTCGTCAGCGACACCCAGATCTTCTTCCGCAGCAACCTCGACACCCTGGTCAAGGAGCTCGACACCTTCGACGAGAAGACCACGGCGGTGCTCGAGGACAACCTCCGCAAGTCGAAGGAGGTCGAGGAGGCGCGGATCCAGGCGGCCGTCGACAAGGCGATCAAGCGCCGCGACGGCGGCCCGGCCGCCGCCACGCCCTCGGCCCCCTGAGCGGCCCTCACTCCGAGAGGTGACGATGACCGTCGTCGCGCTGCACACCCAGGCGCTGGTGCTGCCCGAGGCGGCGACCTACCTCGAGCTGTTGGGCCGCTCGCTGCACGCGGCCCGCCTGTCCAACGCGTTCCCCGAGCGCCGCCCGCTGCAGCAGACCCTCGAGACGCTGGCCGAGTCGCTGCGCCTCGGCCTCCACAGTGAGCTCTACCTCGACTCGCGCGCCGGCCTGCCCAACCTGGCCAGCCTGACGCGCGCCTTGACCGACAAGAGCGTGGCCCGCGAGTCGCTCGCGCGCCTGGGCGACCGCGCGGCCCTGGAGGCCCGCGCCGACGAGGCCGAGCTGTTCGCCCGCCTGGCCGCCAAGCACGCCTACTACGAGAAGCTGCAGGACCGCGAGCTGGCGCCGGTCGACCATCAGCGGGTGCTGCTGCGCCGCCACGACCCCGCCAGCGGCACGGCCGCGTTCCGCATCGAGCTGACCAAGCTCGACGCCAGCGGGGTGTACGTGCGCCTGCAGATCGAGCTGACGCAGGTGGCCTCGCTGTGGCGGCGCAAGGTCATCGACCTCGACAAGGACGGCGAGACGGCGGCCGCCAGCGAGGCGTTCCGGGCCATGGTGTACCGCTGCGCCGATCTCGACGCCGAGGCGCTGTTCGTCCGCCTGCACGGGAGCGAGGGCGTGAGCGTCGAGCGGGTCCAGCGCGGCGTGATCGGGCCGGTGCTGTTCGCCTTGCCGACCGGCAGCGGCGTCCAGGTGGTCCGCACCGCCGAGGCCACCGACGACGCGCTCGGCCGCGAGTGGCACGCCTGGTCGGTGGGCGCCGGGGCGGCCGAGCACGAGCGCCCCGAGCTGCTCGCCGCGTTCGCGACCGACTCGGCGGCGCTCGACATCCGCGAGGAGCGCAGCAACGACCCGATTTCGCCGCTCCTGAGCCATCGGCTGCGAGATCAGGAGCAGGCGCGATATCGCGCACTGCGCGACCGCTACCCGTTCAAGGTGTTCAAGGACCGCAAGTTCGTGGCCACGCCGGGGCTCAGAACGGTGGCCCACGCGACCTGCGCGGCAGCTGGCACCAAGAACATGATCTACGACCTCCAGCGCGGCTAGAGGATCGGACTCCGATCGGACCGAGCGGCTTGCTGCGATCGTGTTTGCGTCCGGGCCCGCTTTGGCCAATGATGCCGAGACGAGCGCCGCATGCGCCGGCGAAGGAGACAAAACATGCTTAAGTACGTTCGATTCACCATCATCGGGGCCGCGCTGGCGCTGGTGGGCTGTGGCGACGACGAAAAGGGCTCGGGGACGAACGCGACCAACCCGAGCACCAACCCGACCAACGACGATACGGACTCCGACACGTCGGCCGGGAGCGACCCGACCAACGGGACGACCTCGGGCCCGAACCCGACCTCGACCACCAACCCCAACCCGACCGACGACTCCGCGACGGCCGGCACCGAGAGCAGCACCGGCTCCTTCATCACCCCGCCCGACGGCGGCGGCGGCACGAAGGAGTGCGACGTGTGGACGCAAGATTGTCCGGCCGGCCAGAAGTGCATGCCGTGGGCCGACAACGGCGGCAGCTCGTGGAACGCGACCAAGTGCTCGCCGGTCAACGCCAACCCGGGCAAGGAAGGCGACCCCTGCACCGTCGAGGGCAGCGCCGTCAGCGGCATCGACACCTGCGACGTCGGCCTGCTCTGCTGGTACTTCGACGAGAACAACAACGGCTCCTGCATCGACATGTGCAAGGGCACGCCCGACGCGCCGACCTGCGACAGCGGCCAGACCTGCGACGTGTCGAACGACGGCGTGCTGATCCTCTGCCTCGAGACCTGCGACCCGCTGGTCCAGAGCTGCCCCGCCGGCCAGATCTGCTTCTGGGACTTCGTCGACCAGTTCATCTGCGACTTCGACGCCAGCGGCGACATGGGCGCCTACGGCGACCCGTGCGCCTACGTCAACGTGTGCGACTACGGCCTCTACTGCGCCGCGCCCGAGACCGTCCCCGACTGCGACAACGCCGACGGCTGCTGCAGCTCGTACTGCAACGTCACCGAGCCCAACACCTGCCCCGGCATGGCCGGCGGCCAGGAGTGCGTGCCCTGGTACACCGAGGGCATGGCCCCTCCCGGCCAGGAGAACATCGGCGCCTGCGCCATCCCGGCGTGACGCCCCGCCGCCACGCGCCCTGCCGGCGCGCGGCGGCCCGCGACGGACGAGCGAGCCGGCTGCAGTCGGCTCGCCGTTTTTAATTTGCCGGCGCGGTGACTGTCCGTCTTCGTCGCCGGGTCTGCGCGGCGGTTCGAGCTGTCCCACGGGACCTGTGACGCGAGACATGTCCTCCCAGACATGCTCCGCCGCGGACCTCGTCACCGACGCGAGCTGTCCGCAGGGACATGCTCGCGCCGGGCGGCTCACTCGTCGCCGACGGGGAACAGCGGCGGCTTGGGCTGGCCGCGGTAGCCGGGGCCGATCTGGCCCCACACCAGCCAGATGGCCAGCCAGGTCGACGGCAGCAGGACCATGAACTCCGGGTAGACGCGCATGACGAGGAACGCGAACGCGACCAGCGACAGCGCGGCGACGACGAGGTTGGCCCAGCGGTAGCGCAGCGCGCCGAACTTCTTGTTGCGCAGGTTCGAGACCATCAGCAGCGCGCCGACGATCATCGCCCACGGGAACGCGCACCACACCTCGGGCCCGAGCTGCAGGTCGCCGAACAGCCGGCCCTCGGCGAACCGGTCGGGCGCGGCCAGCGGGTTGTCGGGCCCGCCGTACTTGAGGCAGACGAGGAACCAGTCGACCAAAAGGCCGGCGGCCAGGGTGGTGGGCACGCCGTGGAAGATGGTCTTGTCGCTGATCTCGGCGTCGCTCAAGACGTTGAAGCGCGCCAGCCGGACGGCCGCGGCCGCCAGCCACAGACCGGCGGCGAGCAGCGCCCACGCCAGACCCGAACCTGACCCGTAGGGCAGGCCGGGCGTCGAGCTCAGCGCCGAGAGCACCAAAAACGGCGGGACCACGCCGAAGTTGAAGAAGTCGGCGAACGAGTCCATCTGCACGCCGAAGCTGCTGGTGGCCTGCAGCCGGCGGGCGACGAACCCGTCGGCCCGGTCGAGGAAGGTCGAGAACAGCAGCAGCCACGCGGCGGCGACGTAGTCGCCGCGGTGGGCCAGCAGCATCGCTCCGAGGCCGCAGGCCATGGCGCCCACGGTGATGAAGTTCGGCGCGAGATACGGGACCTTCGACATTGTTCGCCTCAGCTCGCGGCGCGCGGCCCGCCGAGGACCGCGAGCAACCGGGCGGTGACCTCGTCGGGCGCGCCGACGCCGTCGATCCGCTTGAGCAGGCCCTTGGCCTCGTAGAACGGGATGATCGGCGCGGTCTCGCGGTGGTACTTGTCGAGCCGCGCCGTCACGGCGGACTCGAAGTCGTCGCTGCGGTGGACCAGCCGCCCGGCGGCCTCGGGCGGCGGCGGGTTGAACTTGAGGTGGTAGATGGCGCCGGTCTCCGGGTCGCTGCGCCGCCCGGTCACCCGCTCGACGATCAGCGAGTCCGGCACCTCGAACAACACCACGGCGTCGAGCGTGACGCCGGCGGCGGCGAGCGCGACGTCCAGCGCCTCGGCCTGCGGCCGCGTGCGCGGGAAGCCGTCGAGCAAGAAGCCCCGGCTGCAGTCCGGCCGGCTGATCCGCTCGATCACCATGCCGATGACGACGTCGTCGGCGACGAGGTGGCCGAGCTTCATCGCCGCGTCGGCCTTCTTGCCCAGCTCGGTGCCGTTGCGCACCGCCTCCCGCAACATGTCCCCCGAGGAGATGTGGGGGATCCCGTGGGTCCGGACGATGAATTGGGCCTGGGTGCCTTTGCCGGCGCCGGGCGGGCCGATGAGGATCGTACGCATGAGGTCAAGCTCGCAGGGTGGTGCGGGCCCCGCCGCGCACATGCGCGAAAAGGCCCGTTGGCGCGGCAACTGTGACACGGGCCCGCGGGACCCCGCAAGGTTTCCGTCCGCGCGCCCCGCCGCCGATCGCCCCGCCAGCCGCTCCAGGACGCCGCGGAAGCGGCCGCAGCCGCGAACGATGCCACGCGCCGGAGAAGTAGAAAGAAGATCACGCGCAGCTCGCGACGAGAACGGCGCGTGACGACTGCGAACGGCGAGACGCGCCGCGCAGAGCCGGCCTCGCGCGCCGGGGAAAACCGCCGCGCGGAGCGAGAGCCGGCCACGAGCGTCGGCGGGACGGAGGGAACCACGACGCGAACGGCCAGCGCGACACCGGCGGACGTCGGCCCGACGTCCACGGCCGTCTGGATCTTTCTGTCTTCAGAAAGCGAACAGCCCCGCAGGCGAGGAGCCGGCGGGGCCGAACAGCGAGGCGGCGAGCCGCTCAGTGCACGTACTGCACGAGCAAGTTGTTGCTGCCGGCGTGGCTGGTCGCGGTGCTCGGGTGGGCCGGCGTGACCACGGGCTCACCGAAGGTCTCGCTGAGGAAGGTGCGCGCGCGGATCTTCGGGCCGTCGTGCACCGGCGACAGCCCGGCCTTGCGCATGAGCGCGGCCAGGAAGTCGTGCGGGCGCGGCAGCTGGCGCCACACCACCGGGAGGAACACGGCCTGGCGCGAACCGATGCCGAGGATCACGCCGTCGCGGCCGGGCATGACGGCCTCGGCGATCGCCTCGAGGCCGACGCACTCGAGCTGGAGCGGCTCGCCGAGGACCGAGATCTCTCCGTTCATCCGAGTCCACCGGGACGGACGCGCCGGCGAGGTCCGCGGATCGTGGAGCCCCGCCTGCACCGCGTAGCGCACGACGGCCTGCTCGAGGTTGGGCCACGGCTCGAGCGAACCGATGCAGCCGACCAGCTCGCGCACGTCGTGCCACGACACGAACACCCGCGCCGGCGCGTCGAGCCGCGGATCGACGGGCCGCTCCGCCACGCCGACCGGGAGGTCCCGCGCGTCGGGGTCCTTCGCGGCCATGGAGTCGCGCAGCGCCCGGCGGGCGAGGTGAAGCAGCCAACGACGGGTCGCCTCGGAGAGCGGCTCGGGGAAGGGGGCTTTTGCCATGTCCAACGCGGGCGAACTATGGATCCTTCGGGCGGCGACGTCGACGAAAAAATGCGGGCCGCGTCGTCGCGATCCGCGGTCGCCTCGTCGAGTTCGGCGACCGGTGCCGGCGCCGGGCAGTTGTCCGTGCGCGTGCGCAAGGCGGCGTCGTCGCAGCCGCTTCGCCGCCGACGCCACGCCGCCAACCTCGACGTCCGCCGCGACTGCTCCTCGCTCGCGCCGACCGGCGCGACTCCTTCTTTCTTCACGAGCCGGCGAGGCGCCGACGCGGCCCGCCGCGGCTGCTTCGGCCGCGAGCGGGCCCCGGCGAGGAGCTCACGCCGGCGCCCGTCCTCGCCGCGTCGGCGCTCGCGGCCCCGGCGAGGAGCTCACGCCGACGCCGCCCGTCCTCGCCGCGTCGGCGCTCACGACCTCGGCACCGGCCGGCTGGAGCGACACGGGATCGGGGCGCGGCCGATCGTCGGCCGCAGGCGCCGGCCGAGATCTCCGACCTGTCCGGAGGGACAGCCGAGCTCCGGCGCCGCGCCGCCCCGGCCCGCCGCCGAGCCGGAGGACGCCGGGGTCGTCACGCCGTCGACGGCGACAGGTCGGCAGGCGCGCCGCCGCGCAGGCGGGTGTGCCTGCGGCGCCGGGGATGCGATACAACAGGACCCGTGAGCACCCTGGATCGGATCGACAGCATCGACGAGTTCTGGACCCGCGAGTTCGCGTACTACCTGAACGAGCACCGCCACCCGCTCAATCGGCTCACGCACATGTTCGGCGTGCCGATCCTGGTGGTCACCGGCGTCGGCGCCGTGGTCACCACGAGCTGGAAGATGTTCGTGATCGGGTGGACGATCGGCTGGGCGGTCCAGATCGCGGGGCACCGCATCGAGGGCAACAAGCCGGCGCTGCTCAAGCGGCCGATCTCGTGGCTCATGGGGCCGTTGATGGTGCTGGTCGAGGTGCTCGAGCTGGTCGGCATCCATTTCCCGTTCGCTCGCCGCGCCCGCTCGATCGTCGGGCTTTGAGCGCCGATCTCGCGCTGCTATGGTGGCCGGGATGTCCACCCGGCCGCACCTCGTCCTCTCGCGCTCCGCCCGCTGCCTCGGGCTCGTCGCCGCCGTCTCGCTGGTGGCCGCACCGGCTCACGCCGACGAGGGCCAGTGGACGCCCGGCCAGATCGTCGAGCTCGACCGCGACAAGCTGAGCGCGATGGGCCTCGAGCTGCCGCTGGAGCAGCTGTGGAGCGACAACACCGGCTTGATGCGGGCCGCGGTCAACCTCTCGGGCTGCTCCGCGGCCTTCGTGTCGTCCGAGGGCCTGATCGCCACCAATCATCACTGCGCCCACGCGGCGATCCAGGCCGTCAGCAGCGTCGAGCACGACTACCTCAAGGACGGCTTCCTCGCCCGCGCGCGCGCCGAGGAGCTGCCGGGCAAGGGCCTGTCGGTGCGGGTGCTCGAGCGCATCGACGACGTCACCGCCGAGGTGCTGGCCGGCGCCGACGCGCTGTCCGACGACCGCGCGCGCGCCAGGGCGATCGACAAGGCGCGCAAGCAGCTCGTCGAGACCTGCGAGGCGCCCGGCGGCGGGCTGCGCTGCGAGGTGGCGGCCTTCTACAACATGAGCCAGTTCCAGCGCTTCACCTACCGCGAGCTGCGGGACGTGCGGCTGGTGTACGCGCCGCCCTCGGCGATCGGCGAGTTCGGCGGCGAGATCGACAACTGGATGTGGCCGCGTCACACCGGCGACTTCACGCTGCTGCGCGCCTACGTCGGCCCCGGCGGCGAGCCGGCCGAGCGCGCGGAGGCCAACGTGCCGTACAAGCCGCAGGCGTGGCTGCCGGTGGCGCACGAGGGGGTCAAGGCCGGCGACTTCGTGGCGGTGCTCGGCTACCCCGGCAACACCGAGCGCTACCTGCCGCTGTCGGAGGTCGAGCGCCACGAGTCGCAGATCTTCCCGGCCCGCGTCGACCTGCTCGGCGAGTGGGTGGCGATCCTCGAGGAGCTCGGGGCGCAGGACCACGCCCGCGAGATCAAGGTGGCGTCGGCGAAGAAGAGCCTCGCCAACCGCCTCAAGAACGCCCGCGGCATGCTCGCCGGGTTCTCGGCGATCGGCCTCGTCGCCCGCCGCCGCGCCGAGGAGGCCGCGCTCGAGAAGTGGGCCGAGGAGTCGGGCGAGCGCGCGTACCAGCAGGTGCTGCCGGCGCTGCGCAAGCTCAGCGAGGACCGCAAGGCCAGCTTCGCCCACGACTACCTGCTCGAGCAGGTGCCGAACGGGCCCAACCTGCTCGGGCTGGCGATCGACCTGGTCCGGCGCGCGCGCGAGCGGCAAAAGCCCGACCTCGAGCGCTCGGCCGGCTACATGGACCGCAACGAGAAGAAGCTGTGGGACCGCCAGGAGCGGCGCCTCCGCGACTTCGACGCCGAGGTCGACGCGCACCTGCTGGCGTCGGTGATCGCCCGCGCGCAGGCGCTGCCGGCCGACTGGAAGCTGGATGCCTTCAAAAACATGTCCCCCGAGGCAGCCGCGGCGAAGGAGGCGCCGGACGCGAGCGGCGCGCGCACCGGCTACCTCAAGCAGGCGCGCCAGCTGATCGCCCGCAGCAAGCTGCTGGGCGAGGGCAAGGCGAAGGCGCTGTTCGACGCCGCCGACCCGGCGGCCTTGTCGGCCAGCGGCGATCCGTTCGTCGCGCTGGCGCTGGCCCTGGCCCCGGCGATCGAGGCCGCCGAGGCGCGGGCGGAGAGCCGCGCGGGCGCGCTGTCGCGGCTCGGCCCGAGCTACTTCACGATGCTCCGCAAGGTCCGCTCCGGCCCGGTCTACCCCGACGCCAACGGCACGCTGCGCTTCTCGTACGCCTCGATCGCCGGCTACACGCCGCGCGAGGGGCTGATGGCGACCCCGCAGACGACGCTGACGGGGCAGATGGCCAAGGTCACCGGCGAGGAGCCGTTCACCATGCCCGAGCGCGTGCTCGCGGCTGTCCCGAAGGCCAGCTCGACCTACTGGGCCGACCCGGTCCTCGGCGACGTGCCGATCGACTTCCTGTCGAGCGCCGACACCACCGGCGGCAACTCGGGCAGCCCGGTCATCAACGGCCGCGGCCAGTTCGTCGGCCTCAACTTCGACCGCGTGTGGGAGAACATCGCCGGCGACTTCGGCTACAGCGAGCGCTCGCGCAACGTCATCGTCGACGTCCGCTACATGTTGTGGCTGCTCGACCAGGTCGAGGACGCCGAGGCGCTGCTGCAGGAGCTCGGCGTCGCCGCGCTGCGGGTCGCCGGTGCCCGCGCCCAGGTCGGCGACGGCCGGGCACCGCCGCACACCGCCGCCGCGGAGCCCGAGCGGGAGACGTGCCCGCAGGAGCGCCGCGGCTGCGGCTGCACCAGCGGCGCCGAGACGGCCGCGCCGTGGTGGCTGCTCGCCGGGCTGCTGTGGCTCCGCCGCCGCCGCGTCCGCGGGTGAGCCGGCCGTCGCGTCCTGAAGGCGCCCCGGTAGGGGGGCTGCGCGGCTGCGCGATGCGACATGTTCTCCGGGACATGGCCTTGACGGCATGGCGAAGAGGACATGTCTATCGAGACACGAGGCGATTCACCACCGGCTCGCGCGTCTGGCCGCACGCTAGGGCTTCCGTCGCGCCGCGGCCGATGGCGAGCGCACGCGGGCAGGTCACGGACGACCTCGTACCGGCCGGTGTCGAAGGTGCATGCGCGCGACCCTCGTCCCCTCGCTGGTGCTGCTCTCGCTGGTGGCCTGCGGCCCCAAGAGCCCGGAGCAGGCGACCGACACGGCCGACGGCACCGGCGGGGACACGAGCGGGGCGACCGGGGCGACCGGGGCGACCGAGGGCTCGCCGACCACGACCACGGCGACGAGCGAACCGTCGCCGGGTTCGACGGTGACCACCGCCCACCCCCACGATATTCCCGACGTCGGCGGTGGATCGGGCTGCGAGGAGACGGGCGGGTGCAACCGCCTCGACCTGCTGTTCGTCGTCGACAACTCGGCGAACATGGCCGACAAGCAGGCGCACCTGGTGGCCGCGCTGCCGCACCTGGTCACGCGCCTGCGCGACCTGGTCGGCGCCGATGGGCTGCCCGTGGTGCCCGACGTGCACGTGATGGTGACGACCACGGACATGGGCCATCCGAATTGCGATCCGTTCGCGAAGGTGGACTACGAGCCGGCCAAGGGCGCGCCGATCACCACCGCCTGCGTCGACCGGCTGGAGCGCTTCACCGGGCTCGGCTCCGGTCCGGAGATGCGCCCCGAGGTCTGCCTCGACCGCTGTCCCGCGGAGGAGCACGCGGTCCCCGCCGATCCCTTCGTGCACTTTCACGGCGACCTGAGCAACGTCCTCGGCGAAGTCGACGGCGATCAGGTGCTCGCGGCGCTCGAGTGCATCGTCCCGCAGGGCATCGACGGCTGCGGCTTCGAGGCCCCGCTCGAGTCGATGATCCAGGCGCTCGACCCCAACAAGCCGTGGAACCAGGGCCCCGAGCCGTTCATGCGGCCCGGCGCGGCGCTCGGGATCGTCATCCTCACCGACGAGACCGACTGCTCGCCCAAGGACCTGCGGCACTTCGACCCCAAGAACGAGGACGACCCCGAGTTCAACCAGTTCTGGGAGGACGAGCTTGGGATCCCGGGTGCCAAAAAAGAGCCGACCAGCGCGGTGTGCTGGAACGCCAGCATGACCTGCGAGGACGGCGACGTCGACGGCGTGTACGAGTCGTGCGTGCCGGAGGAGAAGGGCGTGCTGCAGCCGCTCTCGCGCTACAGCGGGTACCTGATCGACAATCTGCGCGAGCAGCAGGGCTCGCCGGTGTTCATGCTGGTGATCACGGGGATCCCGGAGACGGGGATCGGCGACCTCGTGCACCGCGGCTGGACGCAGGACGGCATTCCTCCGGGCGACAGCGACACGCCGGCGGAGAAGGAATTCGAGTTCGGGATCGGCCCCGGGTGCACCGGCCCGGACAGCGGGAATGCGCTGCCGCCGGGGCGGATCCGCCAGCTCTGCGAGGAACTCGACGTCGCCGATGACCCGAACACCCCGGCCGACGAGTCGGCCACGCGTTGCTGCTTCGAGTCGGCCTGCGCCACCGACCTCGCGGGCGGGTTCGACTGCCTGCTCGACGCCATGGCCCAGGAGCTCCGCGCGGCTCCCTGAGGCGCGCAAGACCGTGCACGCTTCGGCGGCGCGTGCGCGGGGGCGGGCGACCTCCGAGCGGCCTGGGCAGAAGCCGCCGGCTGCGCCGGGCTTTTGGCGCTCCCGCCGAGGGTAGGGCACGATTTCCTGGACGATGTCCGGGGCCGACCAGACCTACCGCCACTGGCTGGAGCTCCGCCTCGGACAGTCCTTCGTCGACGATCTGATGTCGCCCGACCAGGCCGTCGCCTGGCACGAGCTCTGTCGCACCCTCCGCGTCGGCCCCCGGCCGGTCGCCGACGCCGCCGAGCCGGAGCTGGAGGACGACAGTATGCCCCTCGAGACATGTCTCGTAGGACATGACGGAAAGGACATCTCTCCGCTGTGGGTGATCGGCTCGACGCGTGCCGGCGGGTGCACGGTGGTCCAGGACCTGCTGCTCGGGCTGTGCGGTCCGGCGGGCGGGCCGGCGCGGGCTCGCCTCGGCGACGCGCTGCCGGTGCCGCTCGTGGTGTGCGGGCGGACGGTCCGCGGCCCGCTCGGCATGCTCGGCATGGATGTCCGCTGGGACAGCTGCGAGACGGCGGCCGAGGCGTTGCGGCGCTGGTGGTCGCTGGTCGAGCACGACGTGCGCCGCGGGTTCGAGCCGGGGTTCGTCGCCGCCGGGCTGCAGGCGCGGCGGGAGCGGCCGCTGTTGCTGATCTGCGGGCTCGACGAGCTGCCGCCGGCGACCCGCGCGGCGGTCGGCGGGTGGGCGGCGGAGCTGTGCGCGGCGGGGGCACCTGTCCTTTTGACCACGCGCTCGGCCGACGTGCCGGAGCTCGAGGCGCTGCGCGCGGCCGGGTCGCTGCGGCGGGTGTACCTGCAGACGCTGTCGCGGCCGGCGATCGGCCGCTTCGTCGAGCGATGGGTCCGGCTGCCGGGGGACTTCGAGCCGGCGCTGGTCGAGCGCGTGCGGGCGGCGATCGACGGCTCGCCGGCGCTGCTCGCGTTGGCGCGGCGACCGGTCTCGCTGGCGATGTTGACGGTGCTGCTGGCCCGCACCGACGTCGCCCCCGACTCGCTCGAGGGCCTGCAGCGGCAGCTGCTGGCCGTGCTCGATCCGCAGCGACCGGCGCATCGCCTTCTCATGGCGCGGATCGTCGCCGACCGCGACAGCCCGATCCCCGCGGCGGAGCGGGCCGAGTGGTTGGCGCCGCTGGTCGCGGCCGCGGGGCTGCACGATCATCCGGCGCTGGGCGACGCGCTCGGCCGCGATCCCGCGCTGGCGGAGGCCGGCGAGGCGGTGCTGCGGGCCGCCGCCCAGAGCTGGGCGAGCGGCGGGTGTCCGATCGCGGCGGTGCGGGCGGAGATGCCGGGGGGGCTCGCGGCGGTCGAGGGTGCGGTCGGCGACGTCGACGACGCGATGGCGCGGCTCCTGGTGTTCGGCCGGCGCGCGGGGTGGTGGCGACCGGAGCACGCGTTCGTGCTGCACCGCGGGTTGCCGGGGCGCGAGCGCCTGTTCGACACGCTGCCGGGGGCGATCCGGCCGCGGCCGCTGTTCGTGGCGCTGGCGGAGCTGCAGGAGATGTGGGGCACGTTCGCGTTGCCGCTGCTGCGCGCCGCGCCGCTCGGCTACCTGCTCGCGGAGGGCGGCGCGGCCTGTCCGGTGACGACGGCGGCGCTGTTCGCCGAGACGCCGCCGCCCGAGGTGCGGGCGGTGCGAGATCTGTTCCAGCGCGCCCTGCTGCTCGAGCTGACGCTGGTCAGCCTCGCCGCCGACGACGAGGTGCTGCAGCGCGAGGTGCTCGAGGTGGTCCTCGCCCGCGATCAGGACCTCGACGCGGCGCTCGACCGGGCCTTGCTCGCGGAGCTCGGCGAGACGCGCCCGCCCGGGCCGCGCAGCGCCGGTCATCTCAGTCCGCGGCTGCTCCACATCGACGCCGCGCTCGAGCTGGCGAGTCGGCTGACGCCCGACGGCGCGCCCGAGCTGGCGCGAGACCTCGAGCTGGCCCGCGCGCGCGCGGCGACGGAGCACGAGCACGGTCCGCGGCTGCAGCGCCTGGCTGCGTTCGTGGTCGTCATCCTTTTATATGCGATCGACCGCCGGCTCGTGCCCGCGCGCGTGGAGATCCGGCGGAACGATGTCCAGGCGCTGCTCGCGGCGCTGACGCGGCCGGAGGCGGTGGCGGCCGCCTTCCCCGAGGAGCGGCGCGGGCAGATCGCGGTCGACTGGCAGTGGGTGGCCCGGCAATCATGGGCGCCGCAGCGAGTCGCCGAGATCTTGCTGCTGCACATGCCCGACGCGGTGTCACTGGCGCCCGCGCAGGTGCTGCCCCGTTGCCACGCGTGGCTGCGGCGGTTCCTCGGCGACAGCGAGCCGGCGGTGGTGCTGTCGCGGGCGCGTTCGGGTCGCTGAGCGGATCGATCTCCGGCGACGAGCCGGTGACGCGGGGCGCGGGTCGCGGGCCGCTGTGACGTCGCGGGACGTCGCGGGCGATGCGGCGCGCGGAAATGTGCCCGCGTCGCGACGCGTGGTGGTCCGCGAGGACGTCGCGCCAGGCGCGGGGGTGCGCGGCCCGGCCGGCCCGCGGGACAGACAAACCCTGGTATGGTGCAACCCTGGCCGATACGGGCGCGGCGCGCCCCTCTGAGCGCGCAGGCGCGGCGCCGGGTTAGGGCAAGGACGAGGCATCCGATGGCAGACACATCTTCGCGTATCCCCGATGAGAAGGGCTTCGACAGCGCGGCGGCGGCGGTCCGCAGCGAGCCCGAGCGGGCCGACCGCTGGGACGAGGTCGAGGCGCTCGGCGAGCCGCTGGAGCGCGCGGCCGCCATCGCGGCGCTGTATCGCGAGATCCTGGCGAAGGAGCTGACGCCGGCGGCGGCCACCGTGGTGGGCCAGCGCGCCGTCGCCTTCTTCGAGGAGTGGTTCCCGGAGGACGAGGCGGCGCTCACCGAGGCGCTGCGGCGGGTGCTCGCGGTCGTGCCCGACGACGAGTGGGCGTTCCAGCGGCTGACCGCGATCTCGACCCTGAACGAGCGCTGGAGCGAGCTGCTGGCGCTGTACGACCAGACGCTGAAGGCCCCGATCGCCGAGGCGCGGCGGATCCAGATCCTCGAAGAGGCGACCGACATCGCCCGCGACTTCGCCGGCCAGCCCGACCACGCCGTCGACTACATGCAGCAGCTGCTGGGCCTGCGCCCGGCCGACGCTCGCCTCGAGGCCGCGCTCGAGCGCCTGCTCGAGAAGCAGGGCCGCCACCGCGATCTCATTTCCTTGTACAAGCGGCGGATCGAGCTGCTCGGGCGCGAGGCGACCGAGGGCCTGCCGGTCAAGATCGCCGAGCTGTGGCTCGACCGCCTGGCGCAGCCGGGCGAGGCGCTCGAGGAGGTCCGCGGCCTGCTGCAGGGCAACGCCGCCGACGAGGCCGGCTGGGCCCTGCTCGAGCGGATCCTGGTGCTGCCCGAGGCCTCGACCGCGGTCCGCTCCGGCGCGCTCGACCTGCTGCGCAGCAGCTACGACGGCGTCGGCAAGCGCGACGAGGTCATCCGGATCCTCGGGGTCGCGCTCGGGTTCGCCGACCCGCAGGCGTCGATCGGGCTCCACCGCGAGCTCGGCGAGCGCCTGGTCGTGGCCGGGCAGCCCGCCGCGGCGCTGGAGCACTACGTCGCGGTGGTCGAGCTGCTGCCGGGCTCGGTCGACGACCACCGGCGCTTGCGGCACCTCGCCGAGCTGCACGGCGAGCACGCGCTGCACGTGAAGGGCCTGACGGCCGCGGCGGGCAGCGAGGCGGACGCGGGCCGGCGGGCGGCGCTGTGGGCCGAGGCCGGCGACGTCGCGCGCGAGGAGCTGGGCGACGCGGCCGGGGCGATCGAGCTGTACCAGAAGGTGCTGGCCGAGCCGCAGGCCGACCACGCGCTGGCGCTGCGGGTGGCGCGGCTGCTCGACGACCTGCTGGCGCAGTCCGGGCAGGCGGCGGAGCGGCTGACGGTGCTCGAGCGGCTCGGCGAGCTCGAGTCGGGGCCGGCGCAGACGACGGTGCTCGGCGAGGCGGCCAAGCTGGCCTTCGGGTCAGGTGATCCGGAGCGCTCGCTGAAGAGCTGGCGGGCCCGGCTGGCCCTCGACGCCGAGGACGTCGAGGCGCTGGTGGCCGCGGTCGAGGTGCTCACGGGGCTGGGCCGCTGGAGCGAGGTCGTCGACGTGCTGCGCCAGCGCGCCGGCGGCCCCGTGCCCGCCCACCAGCGGCGCGCCGACCTGCGGCAGATCGCGGCGATCCAGGCCGAGCAGCTCGCCGACCTGCCGGGGGCGATCGCCACCTGGCAGGAGTTCGTGCGCGAGTTCGGCGAGTCGGACGAGACGGTCGAGGCGCTGGCCTCGCTGCTGGCCAAGGTCACGCGCTGGCCTGACCTTTCGGACCTGCTCGATCGGGCAGCCGGTCGCGGCACCGCGCGCCTGGCCGACCTCTCGACCCGCCTCGGCGAGGTGTTCCGCGTCCAGCTCGCCCGCCCGGGCCGCGCGGTCGCCTGCTACGACGCCGCGCTGACGGCCGACCCGGCCCACGCCGGCGCGCGCGCCGGTTTGTTGGCGACGCTCGAGACCGAGGGCCGGCAGCAGGCGGTCGAGGTGCTCGGCAAGCTGTACCGCGGGCGCGGCGAGTGGGCCGAGCTGGCGGCGATCGTCGACGCCCGGCTGGCCGGGGCCGAGGGCGACGCGGTGCGCCAGGTCGACATCCTGCGCGAGACGGCGCGGCTGCACGAGGTGCACACCGGCGACAAGGCGGCCGCCGTGGCCGCGCTGGCCCGGGCGTTCCCGCTGGCGCCGGCCGACCGGGCGATCGAGCGCGACCTCCTGCGACTGTCCGAAGAGACAGGTGACTTCCGGCCCGCGACCGCGGCGTTCCACGCCGCCGCCGGGGTGACGATCGCCGGCGAGCCGCACCGCGCGACCGAGCTGCGGCTGGCCGAGGCGCGGCTGGCCGAGCACAAGCTGAACGACGCCGCGACGGCGCTGACGGCCTACCAGGCGGTGCTGTCGGCGGTGCGCGGCGACGCCGAGGCGGTGCGCGGGGCGATCCGCAGCGCCGCGGCGGTCGGCGACTTCTCGGCGGTCGCGCACGCGCTGCTCGGGCAGATCGTCGCCGACCAGAAGATCGACGACGCCGCGCTCGCGCTGGCCGAGGGCCTGGCCGGCGAGCGCGGCGGCTGGGACCGCCTGACCCTGTCCCTCGAGGCAGCCGCCAACGCCGCCCGCACCACCCTGGCGCCCGACGTCTACGCCTTCCTCGCCGCCCGCGTGGCCCAGTGGCACCGCGACCAGCGCGGCGACTTCCCGGCCGCGCGCGAGGCGTTGCTGCGCTCGGTGGCGGCGCGTCCGGGCCAGCGCGAGCGGCTGGACATGCTGGTCGACCTGCAGCGCGAGGCGCCGGAGCCGGCCTTGATCGACACGCTGCTGGCGCTCGACCAGCTGAGCGAGACCGACTTCGACCACCTGTACGAGGCCTCGGAGCTGGCGCTCGGGCTGCTCGGCGACACCGACATCACGCGCGACATCCTCCAGCGCCTGCTGGCCCGCGCGACCGCGCTGTGGAGCCGCGGGGTCGCGACCACCGGCCGGCGCAGCAACGACGCCTGCGTCGGCTGGGCCGCGCAGAAGCTGGCGCAGCTGTCCGAGCAGGACGGCGACCGCCGGGCCGCGGCCGAGCTGCTGGCCAAGACGGCGACCTTGCCCTTCGAACAGGCTGTCTCTCAGAACATGCGCGTTCGGGCAGCCGCGACCTTCGCCGAGCTCGGCGATCGCCAGCGCGCGATCGGCCTGTACGAGGCGGCGCTCGACTCGGCCCCCGACGACCTCGAGGTGCTGCGCCTGCTCGGGCCGCTGCTCGAGGCCGAGGAGCGGTTCCCCGAGCTGCTCAAGCTGCGCAAGCACGAGCTGTCGCGCGAGCCCGACGCCGCGCGCCGGCTGGCGCTGCGCCTCGAGATCGCCCGCCTGGTCGGCGTCATCGAGCAGCGCGGCGGGCGGGTCGAGGCCCTGCGCCACAACCTGCGCGACGACCCCAGCCACGACCCGTCGCTGGCGGCTTTGACCGCGGTGCTCGGCGACCGCGCCAGCCCCGACGAGCTGGCGAAGTTCCTCGGCGAGCACGCGGAGCGGCTCGAGCAGGTCGGCGACAAGCCGCGTGCGATCCGGCTGTGGACGCAGCTGGCCGAGCTGGCCGAGCGGCGGATCGGCGACGTCGAGCTCGCGCTCGCCAGCCACCGCCGCGCCGCCGCGCTGACGCCCGAGTTCCACAACCTCGACGCGCTGGCCCGCCTGCACATGGCCCGCCGCGAGCCGGCCGAGGCGGTGCCGTGGTTGACCGAGCGGCTGGTCCGCACGCCCGACGGGCCCGAGCGCACCGACATCGTGCTCGGCCTCAGCGACGCGCTGCTCGGCGCCGGTCGCAACATCAAGGCGATCGAGGTGCTGAGCCGCGCCGTCGCCGACCACCCGGCCGAGGCGCGCACGCGCGACCTGCTGATCCGGCTCGAGCGCGAGGCCGGCGACTGGGAGCCGCTGGCGTCGCTGCTGCAGGTCGCGGCCGAGCACACCAGCGAGCGCGAGCAGGTGCTGGCGTTCCTCTACGAGGCGGCGGCGATCGTGCGCGACAAGCTCGGCGAGCTCGACCGCGCGATCCCGGTGCTCGAGCGCCTGCACGCGCTCGTGCCCGACGACCGCGGCGTGCTCGTCTACCTCGGCGACGCGCTGATCAGCGGCGGGCGCTGGGAGCACGCCCAGCAGGTGCTGGAGCGGCTGGTGGCCGAATTCGGCCGCCGACGCCCGCCCGAGCGCGCCCAGGTCCACTACAAGCTGGCCCAGGTCGCGCGGGCGCTCGGCGACGACAAGGCCGCGCTGGCCCAGCTCGAGCTGGCGACCGCGATCGACGTCGGCGACGTCGCCAGCCTGCAGATGCTCGCCGAGCTGTCCCGAGATACAGGTGATCTCGCCCGCGCCGAACGCAGCTACCGCGCGCTGCTGCTGGCCGCGCGCCGTCGCGGGGTCGACGGCGACGAGAAGCTGATCGGCATCGCCGAGGCGCAGTACGAGCTGAGCCGCCTGGCCGAGGGCCGCGGCCAGGCCGACCTCGCCGAGGAGCTGCTCGGCTCGGCCGTCGACGCCGCGCTGCAGGACGACCGCGAGGCCCGCAAGCTGCAGCGCGCGCTGCGGAGCCGCGGCGACGCGCCGCTGCTCGTCCGGGTGCTGCGCTCGCGCCTCGAGGCCGCGCAGGAGCCGGCCAGCCGCGCCGCGATCCTCGCCGACCTCGCCGACGCGCTCGACGCCACCGGCCAGGCCGACGAGGCGCTCGGGCTGCGGCTGCAGGCGCTGCAGGACGACCCCGGCGCGGCCGAGCTGCACGAGGCCGCGGCCGAGCAGGCGGCGCGCCTCGGCCACAGCGCGCGCTACGTCGACGCCGTGATCGCCCTCGTCGACCGCGCCCGCCGCAAGCAAGACGCCGGGCTTCAGGCCGACCTGCTCCTTCGGGCAGCCGAGATCGTCGAGCGCGAGTTCGCCGACCACGACCGCGCCGCCGAGCTGTACTCCCGCGTCGAGGCCGGCGGCCGGCGGGTCGTCGAGGCGTGGATGGGCCTGGCCCGGATCGCCGCCGCCAAGGGCGACTCGGCGCGGCAGATCGAGCTGCTCGAGCGGATCGCCGGCTCGACCGACGACACGATGTCGCCGGAGGTCCGCGCCCGCGCGGCGTTCGGCCTGGCGGAGATCCGCCTGGCCAGCCCCGAGTCGCGCGACGCCGGGGTGGCGGCGATGCGCCGCGCGCTGCAGACCGAGCCGCGGCTCGACGTCGCCGAGCCGATCCTGCGCCGGGCCGTCGCCGCCGCGCCCGACCACAAGGAGCTCGGCGAGATGTACGAGCAGATCGTGCGCAAGCTCGGCGACCGGCCGGCGCTGCTGGCCTACCTCGAGAGCAAGGTCGCCGGCGACGGCGTCGACCCCAAGGTCGCGCAGGACGCCTCCGACCTCGCGCTCGAGCTCGGCGAGGCCGAGCGCTCCGAGAAGCTGCTGGTCCGCATGATCGAGCTGAGCGGCGATCGCGAGGGCAGCGGCGAGTTCGTCGCCCGGACGCTCTTGACCCTGGCCGAGCGCCGCAAGGCCGCCGGCGACCTGCGCGGCGCCGTCGACCACGTGCGCGACTCGGCGGCCCACTGGCACCTGCCGCGGGCCTTCGAGCTCGGGCTCGAGCTGGCCGGCCTCGCCGCGGCGCAGGCCGACCAGCTGGCGCTCGCGGCCGAGATCTACGAGGACCTGCTGCTGCAGGAGCCGAGCAACAAGGCCGTGTGGGCGCCGCTGATGGACGTGTACCGCAAGTCCGGCGACGAGTCGCGCCTGCAGCAGCTGGTCGAGTCGACGCTGCCGAGCCTCGCCGATGTCGGCGAGCGCAACGCGCTGCGCCTCGACCTGGTGCCGACCCTGCTGCAGGGCAGCGGCCACGAGCAGGACGTGGTGCGCCTGCTCAAGGACGTGCTGATGGAGGAGCCGGGCCACAAGCAGGCCGAGCAGCTGCTCGCCGAGGTGTTTGAAAAGACAGGTTACGACTCGGAGCTGGTCGACCTGCTGAACCAGCAGCTGCTGACCGCGCAGGGCGCCGGCGACACCGAGGGCGTGATCGCGGCCTCGCTGCGCCTCGGCGACCTGTTGCGCAAGACCCAGCCCGACGAGGCGGTCTCGGTGTACCGCACGGCCCTCGACTTCGCGCCGCAGAGCCGGCAGCTGATCGAGGCGCTGCTGGGCCTGTTCGACGCCGACCACGACCCGCGCGAGCGGGCGGAGATCGGCGAGCGCCTGCTGGCGATCGAGGCCGGCGAGCCGGCGGTCCGGCTCGCGCTCGACCTCGCGGGGCAGTACGACAAGCTCGGCGAGCTCGAGGCGGTGAGCCGCGTGCTCGAGGCCGGCTACAAGCTCGTGCCCGAGAGCGACGCGCTGCGCGAGCGCCTCGAGGGCTGGTACCGCGACCGCGGCGAGTTCGAGCGGCTGGCGGCCCTGCTGGTCTCCTCGGCCGAGCGCGCCATCGACCCGATCAAGGCGGTCGGGCTGCTGCGCGAGGCCTCGTCGATCTACGTCGACCAATTGATGGACGCCGCCAAGTCGGCCGAGGTCCTGCGGATCGCCGTCGCCATCGACCCCAACGACAACGAGCTGCTGCGCGAGTTCATCGGCCGCCTGTGCGACACCGGCGAGCACGCCGGCGCCGTCGAGGAGCTGACCAAGGCGCTCGACTGGCGCCCGCTCGAGCGCGACGACCAGGTCGAGTTCCTGCGCCGCCGCGCCGAGCTGCGCATGATCGTCGGTGACGAGGCCCGCGCCACCGCCGACCTCGAGGAGGCCTACGGCCTGGTCGGCGCCGAGCTGATCCCCGACCTCATCGACGGCCTCGAGCGCTGGCGCAGCGCCGCCGCCAAGCGCGACGACCGCGACGGCGAGCGGACCGCGACGATGCGGCTCGTCGACATCCTGCGCAAGGAAGGCGCCGACGACCAGGCCCGCCACGCGCTGGCCGGATGGGTCGAGCACGCCCCGGGCGACACCGACGCGCTGCGGCAGCTGACGGCGATGGACATCGCCTCGGGTCGGTGGGAGAGCGTGATCGAGAGCGCGACCAGGCTGGTCGCCGCCGAGTCGGGCGAGGAGCAGATCAAGGCGGTGATGCAGCTGGTCGAGGCGACCGAGAAGGTCGGGCGACCCGGCGAGGCCCAGGCGGGGCTCGAGGCGGCGCATCGGGCCCAGCCGAAGAACGAGGCCGTGCGCGCGCGGCTGAAGCAGATCTACGAGGAGTCGGAGGACTACCCGGCGCTGGCGCGGCTGCTCATCACCGAGGCCGGGACGATCGCCGACGACTCGGCGCGCTTCCTCGTGCTGCGCCAGGCCGGCGAGCTGCTGCTCGACGAGGACGCGGCCGCGGCCGCCGACGCGCTCAAGCAGGCGCTGAAGATCCGCCCCCACGACCAGCAGGTCAACCTGCTGCTCGTCGAGGCCTACGCCGCCGCCGAGCAGTTCGAGGAGGCCGACGCGATCCTCGACGCCGCGATCGAGGCGTTGAAGGGCCGCCGCACCCCCGACCTGTGCGCCCTGCAGTACCGCAAGGCGATGGTCGCGGGCGCGCACGGCGACTACGAGCAGGAGCTGCACTGGCTCAAGGAGGCCCACAACACCGACCGCAACAACGGCGACGTCGCGGTCGCGCTGGCCGCGTTGGCCGAGAAGCTCGAGGACTACGACCTCGCCATCCGCGTGCTCCGCAGCATCGCCTTGATGGAGGCCGCGCCGATGAGCCGGGCCGTCGCGTACCTGCGTCAGGGCTACATCGCCGAGCGGCGCGGTGACCGCCAGAAGGCCGTGCTGTGGGGCAGGAAGGCGTTGATGGAGGACCCCAACTGCGCCGAGGCCAGCGACTTCCTGCGCTCGATCGGCGAGCTGTAGCTCGCCCGCGTGTCGCAGCGACGGAGGCGAGGTCCCACCATCGGGGCCTCGCCTCTCGCCGTTTGTGGGCGCGATGGTGGGCGCGGGCGCGTTCGGCTTATAGTCGTCGCCTATGCCGACGATGACGACGAGCGACAGAACCCAGATCGCCTACCGCGTGCTCGGCGAGGGCCCGCGGACGATCCTGGCGATCCACGGCTGGATGGTGTCCAGCACCGTCTACGACGAGCTGGCCGAGCGGCTCGACCTCGGAGGCTACCGCCTCGTGATCCCCGACCTGCGCGGCTCCGGCGAGTCCGACCGGCCCGAGTCGGGCTACACGGTCGAGCGCTACGCCGCCGACGTCGCGGAGCTGATGGATGTCCTCGGGGACAGGTCGTTCGTGCTGATCGGCCACAGCATGGGCGGGGCGATCGCGCAGTGGATCGCCGCGGCGACGCCCGAGCGGGTCGCCGGCCAGGTGCTGCTGTGCCCGGTGCCGGCCTCGGGCATCCCGTTCCCGCCCGACGCGGCGGCGCTGTTCCGCGGCGCCGACAACCGCGAGTCGAAGGCGACGATCCTCGGGATGGCCTGCACGAACCTGTCCGAGGCGGCCCGCGAGCGCATCCTCGGCGCCGGCGCGTCGATCCCGTCGAAGTGCATCGCCGAGGCGTTCGAGTCGTGGTCGAGCCTGAGCTTCACCGAGCGCCTGAAGGCGGTCACGGCCCGCACGCTGGTGGTCGCCACCGACGACCCGTTCATGCCGCCGGCGTTCCTCCGCCAGACGGTGGTCGACCCGATCGCGGGGGCCCGCCTGGCGGTGATCCGCGGGGCAGGGCACTACGTGCAGGTCGAGCGGCCCGACGAGACCGTGGCCGTCGTGTCGGGGTTCCTCGCCGGGCTCGGATAGATCTCGAGGGGCATGTCCTCGAGGGCATGCTCTGAAGGGCATGCTCTTGTGAACATGCTCTTCAATACATGTTCGAACGAGCATGTACGCACCTGGATCGGCGCCGTCGGTGCGATGACGACCGACCGAGGACGGAGAGGGTGGCGTGTGCGGGATGGTGGTGCGGAGAACGTGGCGTGTGCGGCAGCGCGGGGCCAGGAAGACCTGGGTGACGGCGGGCACGACGCGGCGGATCGGGTCCCTGCTGACGGCGGGCTCCCTCCCACTTTACGTGCTCGGCGCCGTGGCTGCGATGACGACCGACCGAGGACGGAGAGGATCGCGCGTGCAACGGACCGGGCGCCTGCGCGCGGTAAAGTGGGCTCCGTCCCACCTGCTTCCCGATCCGCCGCGTCGTGCCCGCCTGCGAGGAGCGTCGCGGGCCCCGCTCGTCGAAGGGCGGGGACGGTCAGCCCTGCCACCCGGAGAGGACGGCGAGGGAGACGGGGGCGGCCGGCGTGTTCGTGTTCCGGGAACATGACCTGCAGCAGGCTCGACCTCGGTGTGCTGGACGAGATGATGTCGGAGGCGTCACCGGTGCCGCGCTCAATCTTTGGGCCAAGGAGTGTTGTCGCCGCGGTGGTTCAATCCTCGAGCACGTAGCCGTCCTCGAAGCAGTACAGGCGCGATTCGAAGTTGCATGCCAGAGTCAGCAACACGGTCCACTGGCGATCGGCCCGCCAGGCCTCCCATGCCGGACCTTCTTCCGTCGCCAGAGCGTTGACGCCGGCCATCGCGCCGAATTGTTCGCTACTCGACGTCCAGGCGTCGCAGTGGTCGACCGGGTGGAGCACGTTGCCTAGCCCGGAGGTGTTGGTCCAGACGAACGCGTCGGTGACCATCGTGCCGGTTTCGTCGATGGCGATCCCGGTCCGTGGCCCGTCGTCGACGAGCTCGGAGAAGTCGGCGGCGACGACCCGCCCGTTGCCGAGGATGTAGGGCGCGTCCTGCAGCTCGATCTGCTGAAAGCGTGTGTTCGGCGAGTGCAACGCGTCGGACAGCCAGGCGCGGAACGTGTTGGCGTTGGCGAGGCCGACCGCCTTGGCGCGCTCGCGGCAGCGGATATCGGCGCCGTCGAGCCCGCCGAGCGCGCCCGAGTATGCCTGGCTGGTCACGAAGACCAATCTTCCCTGCCACGTGCATGTCGAGCGGCATGGCGCTTGCTCGCCCTCGCCGACGCCGGTCCCGTTGAGATCGCCGAGGTCGCACACCTCGTGCCCCTCGTCGAGGAGGCCGTCGCCGCAGCGCGGCCCCCACTGGCACTCGTTGCAGCCGCCGTACCCGCTCGAGTTGCCGTCACCGAGGTCGCACTCCTCGACGCTGTGCCGCACCAGCCCGTCGCCGCACACCGCGAGCGTGCACTGGTGTGTGCACGAGCTGTCGTCCGCGTTGGCAGCGCCCTCGTCGCACCCCTCGCCCGGATCGATCATCCCGTCGCCGCAATAAGGACCGAGGTCGGTGGTGCCCGAGGTCCCGCTGGTGGTCGGTACGTCGCCGGTGCCGCCGGTGGAGGTCGGCGTCCCGGTCGTGCCGTCGGTGACCGAGGTCGGCTCCGCCGTCGCCTCGCTCGTGCCCGACTCGGCTGTCGTCGTGCTCGGAGCTGCCGGAGCTTCGTTCATACAACCGCCTGTCCCGACGAGCATGTTTGCCGAGACATACAGGAGGAGCCACTCGGAGAAGTGCGAGAGCTTCATTTTCCCTCGAAGCAGTACAAGTGAAACGCAGCCACACAGGACGTGGGGTTGCCGATGGTGTTGAAGGTCCAGCGCGAACTGGTCAGGCTCGGGTCGCCGTAGTAGCCCGACATGTCGGCGACCGTCGACGACGTCCAGTCCTCGCAGTGCGTGGACCCGGGCGCCGCGCTGCCGTCGGGCATCGTCCCCGTCCACGCTCCGGATCCGGAGACCATGGTCTTGTCCTCGGCGATGTTGATCGGGGCCAGCAGCGGCCCTGCGAGCAGCGCGGCGAAGCTCTCCGCCACCTCCACGCCGTCGGGTCGCACGTAGCGTCCCTCGCCGTTCCACACCCGGTCACGCGCGGCCTCCTTCGTGTCGCTGAGCCACGCCTTGTAAGTGGCGAACCCTACCAGTCCGCCTTTCTCGGCCAGCTGGCGACAGATGCCGTCGGCGTGCATCAGCCCGCCGATGTTGTCGGGCTGGAACTTCTCGCCGGTCACGAAGACCATCCGCTCGCGCTTGCAGCTCGAGTTGCAGGCGTCGTGGTCGTCCGCGTTGCCGTCGTCGCACTCCTCGCCCTTGTCGAATTTTCCGTCGCCGCAGAAGCCCTCGCCGTCGCTGCTCGAGCCCGTCGTGTCCGTGCTGCTCGCCGCGGACGAGGTGCTCTCGCTGCTCGTGCCCTCGCCCGTCGACGACGCCTCGCCTGACCCCGAGCCCGAACCCGCGTCGACGTCACCCGTCGTGCTCATCACCCCCGAGCTCGAGCCGCCGGAGCTCGAGCTCGAGCTCGAGCTCGTCGTGCTCCCGCCGTCCCAGTCGATCGACTTGAGCCCCGGCGCCGTGCAGGCGGACAGGAGCAGCGAGGCGAGGACGCGCGCGACGGACCGCATCACGAGCCACCGTACCAGCGCGCGAACACGCCCACAAGACCCGCATCTCGCCGTGGAACGTCGCTTGCCGACAAGCGTGAACCCCGCACCAAAGCCCAGGCGCGGCGGTGCGCGATGAGATGGTCTAAAAGACATGTCCGGCCGACCTGCTCCGCTCCGAGCGCGCGCTCGGGGTGAGCAATGCTGTCGCACAGGACATGGCTTGAAGAACGTCCCGAAGCGCTCGAGCCAGTCTCACCGTCCGGCGACGAGCGGGGCCCGCGTCACGACGCTCTCCACGGGCCCCGCGCCTCCGACCGCGGGACGTTCAGACATCCACCGGACGCCCGCCGCCTTCGAGCGCGAGACGTTCAGCCTCCGAGTGCACCTGCCGCAACCAAGGACAGGTCCTCCAGGCCATGTCCCGTAGGACATGCCCCTCAGACAATGGCCTGAGGGTCAGCCAGCACGAACGCGTCGACGAGCGCCTCGAAGCAGGCGCCGTTGGGCCGGAACATCGTGTAGCTGCCGTGCATGGCCCCGTGCGGCGTCTCGAGCACGCAGCCGCTGGTGTACTCGAACGACTCGCCGGGGTGGAGCAGCGGCTGCGAGCCGACCACGCCCTCGCCCTCGACCTCGCGCACGCCGCCGTGGGCGTCGGTGATGAACCAGTGGCGGCGGCACAGCTGGGCGGGCGCGTCGCCGGTGTTGGAGATCCGGATCGTGTAGGCGAAGACGAAGCGCGCGCCCTCGGGCAGGGCACGCCCGCCGACGTAGCGCGTCTTCACCTCGACGCAGATCCCCTCCGTCTCGCTCCTGGTCACCTGGGGTCCCATTAGCCGAGCGACGCGGGGGCTTGCAAGGGGGGGGTGTCCGTGAGCCAGGCATCGAGCTCGAGCTCGCGGCGGAGGCGCTCGTCGGGTCCGCCGTGCGGGACGTGCCCGCGGGCGGCGTGGTATGCGTCGACCATCGCCGCGACGTCGGCCCGGCGCAGCGACGCGCCGTCCTCGAGCGCCTCGTCGAAGAAGCGGTCGGGCAGGCGGTCCTCGGCGAGCGTCCAGCCCTCGCGCACGTTGAAGGCGTGGCGCACGGCGGCGATCCTGCGTGCGACCCGCCGCAGATCGCCTTCGCCCTGAGACAGGCCTGTCACCATCGTCAGCAACTCGGCGCCCTCGCGCCACGGCTCGCGGATCGCCCCGCGCAGGAACTTGCAGAGGATCAGTGAGTCGAGCAGGGCGGCGTGGTCCTCGGCCTCGATCACTCGCGCGGGCGCGCGCGCCACGTCGGCGCGGTAGCGGTCGACGCCGGGCTGGAGGTCGGCCTGGTAGGCGCCGCTGCGGTTGTGGTCGGCGCCCCTGCTGGCCACGCACAGCCCGAGCGCGAACGTCTGCATCGCCCGCGGCTCGTAGCCCGGCAGCTCCAGGCCCTTCACGTGACAGGCGAACCGCTCGCTGCCGTGCCCGACCGCGGCCGCGACGCGACGTGTCCCTTCCGCCAGCAGGTCACCGAGCCCCTCGCGGCGGGCGATGGCGCCGAGCCACGGCACGATGTCGTCGCCGAAGCGCAGCGGCCAGTCGACGAGGCCGCGCTCGGCGCACTCCATCGCGAAGGCCAGCGTGCCCCCGACCGAGATCGTGTCGAGCCCGAGCGCGTCGCAGGCGCCGGCGGCCGCGAGCAGGCGCGACGGATCGTCGACGTCGACCAGAGGCCCCAGCGCGAACTGAGTTTCGTACTCGACCCGCGTGCCGCCGTAGCGGTGGTCGCAGCCGATCGTGCAGCCGGCGCAGCTCTCGCGCACGTGCTCGGCCGCGCGGGCCAGACCCTCGGGCGCGAGCCGACGCGCGGCCGCCTGGCCGATCGAGACTGTCTGAAAGTTACGGCGCGGCAAGATCCGCAGGCGGTCGAAGGTCTCGAGGTTCGCCGCGGTCCCGAGCGCGCGGTACTTCTCCGTCGCCGCGCCCGCGCTGCGCGCCGCCAGATCTCGCGCCCGCGCCTGCACCCCGGCCGCGTCGGCCACCCCGGCGACCGCCGCCCCGCGCACGCTGATCGCCTTGACCCGCTTGGCCCCGAGCACCGCCCCCGCGCCGCCGCGGCCGGCGTGCCGCCCGTCGTTGGAGATCGTGGCGTAGCGGACCTGCCGCTCGCCGGCCGGCCCGACCGCAGAGACATGTCGGAAAAGACCTTGCTTCGAGGCCATGTCCGAAAGTTCATGCGCCGAGAGACCGGCCCACGCCGGGCACGGGACGGCGCGGCAGGCCGCCGGGTCCTCGTCGAGGTGCAGCCAGCTGAGGCGGTCGAGGGCGCCGCGGACGACGATCGCGTCGACGCCGAGGCGCTTGGCGGCGATGGCGAAGCGCGAGCTGCTGAGGCCGTCGCTGATCCGCCCGGTCAGGGGGCTCTTGCACAGCACTGCGAACTTGGCGGTGGTCGTCAGCGGCGTGCCGAGCAGGGGGCTGAACGCGTAGACGAGCGGCGCCGCGGGCGCCAGCGGGTCGACGCCGGGCGGGGCGAATCGCCACAGGAGGTAAGCGCCGAGCCCGACGCCGCCGACGAACGCGCGGTAGACCTGCGGCGCCAGCGGCACGTGCTCGACGGCCACGCGGTCGCCCCGCAGCTCGACGAGCAAGATCCGGCCGAAGTTGCCGCGCATCCGCAGGTTGTAGCGCGCCCGCCTGCCCGCGCGAACGCGGAAGCGCCCGGGGGCTCGATCACGGCGGCGAGGCCGCCGCGAGCACGGTGACGCGCTGCTGCACCGGAGGCGCGAGCGGCGTCGCCGGCGCGGACCGAGGGCGCGCAGGACGGCGTGAGTCAGCCGCCAGCGGCGGCGGAGATCAGCACCAGGGTGGCGCCGTCGGCGATCACGCGCTCCGGGTCGGCGACGACTTCGCGGCCGTCGATGGCGACGAGCGCGTGTTCGCTGAGGCGGCCGTCGCGGATGATGTCGGGGCTGAGGCCCGGCAGGGCGGAGGCGAGCGCGTGGAGGATCGACGCGAGCTTGCCCGCGGGGACCTCCACGCTCGAGGCGCCCGCGCGCAGGCGCGGCACGCCGTAGAGTTCGACGGTGACCACGCCTCAGCGGGCCAGCAGCGCCGCGGCCTCGGCGTCGGGCGCGAACTCGAGGCCTTCGGGGAGGGTCGGCGCCGCGCTCGGGACCAGGTTCGGCAGGCCCTCGATGTGCGGGGCGGCGTCGCCCTCGATGACCCACTCGTGGCGGCTGTAGTAGCGGGCCGTGTGGCCGCGCTGGCCCTTGAGCTCGAGGCACAGCTCGAACGGCGCCGGCGCCTCGTCCTCGCACTCCCACACGCGCGCCTCGACGTCGACGCGGACGCGGTCCTGCGGGAGGTTCAGGGTCACGCGGTTCTGCTCGCGGTGCCACGCGAAGATCTCGAGGAAGTGGCGCCACTGCGAGCTCTTGCCGAACGCGCCGAAGCGGTCGCGGCCCTGCTCGAGCAGGACGAGGTGATGGATCTGGTCGCGGTCGTTCTGCGGGAGGCGCTCGATCCACACCTGATTGGCGAGGTGCTCGACCCCGCTGGTGCTCGCGCAGTCGAACAGCCCGAACTCGTACGCGCCGATCCCGAGAGTCGCCGCGAGCCCGAGGCCCACCCACTTGCTGGTCTTGCTTCGTGCCATAGCCGCGGCAGTCTAGAGCGCGTCGCCGCCCGCGTCCACGGGGCTGCAGCCGCTCGCCGCCGATTTCGCCGGCCCGCCGCGCCGGACGGGCAGGCCGGCGTTCGGGTTCGCACCGGGCCCGGCCCGACCTCGCGGGGCGCCGACCGGGCGGACGCGCGGGCGGCGGGCCGCAGGTGTGCGAGAGGACATGTCCGGAGGGACATTGAAAAATCGAGGACGGCGCCCGAGGGGATTGTCGATACATGTCTGAAAGGGCATGTTGCTAACGAGGCGTCCGCGACGTATGCCCGAAGAAATCGCGTACGTGCCCTCCGCGACCGGCGACACCGACGATACCGGCGCGGGGGGGCATGGGCGACCACGAGTTCGCCGGTGAGTCGGTAGCGTTGCCCGGCTTCCCGTTCCACGTCAGCGTCGCCGGCGTCAATGGAGAGATCGCCGCGCGCATGCGCGGACGTCGGCGGCCGCGAGCCGGGGCGCGGTCGTCGGCGCGTAATTGTCCGCCCGCAACCGCGGGACAATCGCTGCGACGGCGCCCACGGGTCGCTTTGTCCTATCCACACATCGTGCCCTGGCTGATGTGTTGATATGACAGCGCCGCCTACACGGCATTGCATGGAGGGTCTGCAGAATGACTGCACGTCCACTTATCAATATTTGACGGCGCGGCGGCGCGGGCCGTACCGTGGCGCTCGGGGGGGATGTGCAGATGACAAAGATACGTGCGGTCGTGATGAGTGCGGTGATGCTGCTCGGCGCGGGCGATGCGGTCGCCGGACCTGCGCTGGTGCGGGCCTTCGACCCGGTGCAGGGCGAGCTCCCCGAGTCGATCACCACCGACTGGGCCGGCAACCTCTACATGTCCATGGGCCCGGTGGTGAAGAAGCTGCGGCCGAACGGTCAGTTCACGACGCTGGCGACGCCGCCGGTCCCGGAGGGGACCTTCATGCTCGGCCTCAAGTTCGGCATCGACGGCTGGCTCTACGCCGGCAGCGGGGCGTTCGCGCCCGAGCCCTCGGCGGCGTTCGTGTGGCGGATCCACCCGATCACCGGCGCGACCTACGAGTACGCCGCGCTCGACCCGATGGGCTTCCCCAACGACCTCGCGTTCGACGACCGCGGCAACCTCTACGTCACCGACCCGTTCCTCGGCCTGATCTGGAAGATCGACGACGACGGCGAGGCCGACGTGTGGCTCGCCGATCCTTCGCTCGAGGGCGACCCGGTGACCCCGTTCCTGCCGTTCCACAGCTTCGGCGTCGACGGCATCGCCTTCGACCGGTGGAAGCGCAACCTCTACGTCGGCAACCTCGACTACGGGACGATCGTGCGCATCCCGATCGAGTGCCACGGCGAGCCCGGCGAGCCGGAGGTCTGGGTCGACGACTACGACAAGCTCGCCGGCGCCGACGGCATCGCCTTCGCCGCCGACGGCGATCTCTACGTCGCCGTCAACGGCCGGGACAGCCTGGTGCGCGTCGACCACGACGGCGACGTGCACGTGCTGGCCCAGGGCGGTCTGCTCGACGCGCCCTCGAGCGTGGTGTTCGGTCAGGCGCTGCTGACCTGGAATAAGCTGTACATCACGAGCTTCGCGATCAACCGATACCTCGGCGCCGTGCCGGGCACGCCGAAGCCGTCGCTGTTGTCGTTGACGGTGCCCGACTGGGGCCTCGCCTTGCCCTGAGCGTCGGGCGTGCACCTCGCTGCGCGGAGCGCCGCGTCGCCGGGGCGACGCGCGGCGCCGTGTATGCGTGGCGGCAATGCGGCGCGCGGCGGGAGGCGCGCGAAGGGCGAGGCGCGCGTCCCGACCGCCGTTCCGGGTGTTATCATCACAAGAGATGGCCGCGAGGTCGGGAGCACCGGGGGAGTCCAGCAGCGCGCGCGTCGTGTGCGGGACCCCGGACATGACGGCGCTGTTCGACGCCGCCGAGCTGCTGATGGCGCGCGTGCGGCTGGCGCCGCGGCTGCAGATCGAGGAGTTGGCCGGCGCCGTGCGCGAGCTGTCGGGGCGCGAGCCGTCCGAGCTGTTCGCCGACCCCGAGGGTCTGCGCGGGCTCGTGCACGCCGACGACCTCGAGCGCTACGACGACGCCGTCGCCGGCGTCGAGCCGAGCACCGAGATATTCCGCTGGCGGCCGCAGCAGGCGCCGGTCCGGTGGGTCGAGCAGACCATCGTGCCGTGGCTCGACGAGCACGCGCGCAGGGTCGGGTTCCTGTGCCTGGTCCGGGCCCTGCGCGGCGCGCCGGCGTCGGAGATCAAGCGCGACGAGTCCTACTTCCAGACGCTGCTGCAGACCATCAACGACGGCATCCTCGTCAACGACCCCGACGGCGCGATCGAGTTCGTCAACACCCGGCTCGCGGCCATGCTGGCGACCTCGCCCGAGGCGATGATCGGGCGCCGGATCTTCGACTACATGGACGACGACAGCGCCGCGGCCGCGCGCGCCAACTTGAGGCGCCGGCGCGAGGGCTCCGAGGACCAGTTCGACTTCCGCTTCCGCCGCGAGGACGGCGCCGACTTCTGGGCCATCGTCTCGGCCAAGCCGCTATTCGGTCCGCGCGGCGAGCACCGCGGCTCGCTCGTGGCGATCACCGACATCACCGCGCGCCGCCGCGTCGAGGCGGACCTGCGGCGCGCCCGCGACGAGCTCGAGGCGCGCGTCGCCGAGCGCACCGAGCAGCTGACGCTCGAGGTGCAGGAGCGGCGCCGGGCCGAGACGCTCGCGCTCGAGGCGAGCCGCACCAAGAGCGTCTTCCTCGCCAACATGAGCCACGAGCTGCGCACCCCGCTCAACGCGATCATCGGCTACACCGAGCTGCTGGCCGAGGAGCGCGAGGTCGAGGACGAGCTGCACCGCGACCTCGGGCGGATCCACGGCGCCGCCACGCACCTGCTCGAGCTCATCAACAACATCCTCGACCTGTCGAAGATCGAGGCGGCCAAGATGGAGATCACGCGCGAGCGCTGCGTGATCGGCCCCCTGCTCGACGACCTGCAGAGCACGCTGCTGCCGGCCGCGGTCAAGAACGGCAACCACATCATGGTGCTCTGCTCCGACCCGCAGCGCACGATCGTCGTCGACCGCACCAAGCTCAAGCAGATCCTGCTCAACTTGCTCGGCAACGCGGTCAAGTTCACGCGGCGCGGGTGGATCGAGCTGCGCGTCGGGTTCGAGCGCGAGGACGACGTCGAATTCCTGGTGGCGATCGTGTCCGACACCGGCCCCGGGATCCCCGCCCACAAGATCGGCAGCCTGTTCAGCGCCTTCCAGCAGGCCGACGGCTCGATCGCCCGCAAGTTCGGCGGCACCGGCCTCGGGCTGGCGATCTGCCGCGAGCTGTGCCACCTGCTCGGCGGCGAGATCCAGGTCATGAGCGAGATCGGCGAGGGCACCACGTTCACCGTGCGCCTGCCGCTGCTCCCAGCGTGACTCACTGTGTATATTCTGGGAAATGTCAGCACCCGGGTCCCGACATTCCCCGAATCGCCCCGCGCCGCGAGCGACGAACGCCCCGCCCCGTCGCCGACAAGAGACACGCCGTGAATGACGAGAGATGGCGCCTGGTCGGCGGCCAGCCCTGGCCGTCGACCAGGCGCTCGTGACCTGTCCCCGGGGACATTTCACTTCGAAGCCGACGACGGCGTGTCGGCCTCTCACGGCTGCAGCCGTGCCAGGGGTCCGGGGAAGGGCCGGCTGCGAATACGAGGGCAAGATGACCCCGACGCAGGAGGGGTCATCGGCACGCTGAACTCGCAGCCGGCCCTTCCCCGGACCCCCCGCGAGGCGCAGTCGGCAATTCGCGGAGCACCGGCCCCATCGGCTCAGCGCGCGAGCGACCGTGCCACGTCGAGCACGCGGTCGACCCGCGGCCGCTTGTAGAAGCGCTCGCCGTCGTCCTCGAAGAACACGACCTTGCCCCGTGCATCCATGATGAACGTGCCCGCCAGGCCGACCCCGTTGCCGAAGTCCCAGCGCGACCACGCCTTCAGCATCACGCCCTCGGTGTCGCTGAGGATCGGGAACGTGAGGTGTTGGCGCTCGACCATGATCTTCGCGCCCTCGAGGTCGTCGGCCGACACCGCGGCCACGCCGACCCCGAGCTTCGTCAGTTCAGGCAGTACTTCCTGCAGCTTCCCGAGCTGCACCCGGCAAAAGGGTCACCAGTGGCCGCGATATGTGACCAGAATGAGTCCGTTCGGGCCGGTGAGATCCGCCAGGCCTCGCGTATTGCCGAGGCTGTCCGGCACCGCGAATTCGGGGGCCACCGCGAAGGGCGGCGGGGCCTCCGCGCGGCTGGGCGGGACCGGACCGTCGCCTCGGCCGGCGCAGGCCGTGATCTCGGCGACGAGGTGAGCGGCGAGCGCGAAGACGCGAGCGCGACGGGGCATCACGGCGAGGCTATCCGGACCGATGAGGCCACGGCAAGGGCCGTGGTACGATGCCCCCAGACTCGTGTCTTCTCCCGCCGATCTGTCGCTGGACACACCGCTGACGCCGGTGCTGTCGCAAGTGAGCCCGCCGCCCGAGGGCGGCACGCCGCTCACGCCGCCGGTCGACGGCGAACCGGCCAACGACTGCGCGATCGACATGGAGCCGCTGCCGAGCCAGATCGGTCGCTTCAACGTGCTGAAGCGGGTCGGCTCCGGCGGCATGGGCGTGGTCTACGTCGCCTACGACCGCGACCTCGACCGCAAGGTCGCGCTCAAGGTCCTGCGCACGGCCGCGATCAGCCGGACCAAGCGGGACAAGGCGCGTCACCGCCTGATGCGCGAGGCGCAGGCGATGGCCCAGCTGTCGCACCCGAACGTGATCGCGATCTACGACGTCGGCTCGGTCGACGACCAGATCTTCTTCGCCATGGAGTTCGTCAAGGGCCTCACCTTGACCAAGTGGTTGCGCTCGGCGGAGGGCCCGGACGGGCCGCGGCGGCGCACCTGGCAGGAGGTGCTGCTGGTGTTCCTGCAGGCCGGGCGCGGGCTGGCGGCGGCGCACAAGGCCGGCATCATCCACCGCGACTTCAAGCCCGACAACGTGCTCATCGACGCCGAGGGCCGCGTGCGCGTCGGCGACTTCGGGCTCGCGCGCGCCGGCCACGGCCTCGGCCCGCTGGCGCGGCCCGACACGTACACCGAGGCGATCAAGGCCATGGCCGAGAAGAGCCTGCTCGACATGCGGATCACCCGCACGGGCGGCATGACCGGCACGCCGGCGTACATGGCCCCGGAGCAGTACCTCGGCCAGGCCACCGACGCGCGCACCGATCAGTTCAGCTTCTGCGTCGCGCTGTACGAGGGCTTCTACGGCCAGCGGCCGTTCGTCGGCGACCGCGTGCCCGTGGTCCGCGAGGCCGTGCTCGCCGGCCGGATCCAGGACGTCCCGAAGGACACCGACGTCCCGGCCTGGCTGCACCGGATCGTCCTGCGCGGCCTCAGCGTGCGCCCCGCCGATCGCTTCAAGTCGATGGACGAGCTGCTCGCCCACCTGACCGAGAGCCAGCGCCCGCGCCGGATCGGCCGCCGCGTCGCGCTCGCCGGCGGGCTCGCGGTCGCCTTCGCCGGGGCCGCCTTCGCCGTCTACGACGTCGTCAAGGCCCGCCCCGAGGCGCCTGTCCCCGCGGGCATGTGCGAGGCGCCCGACCTCGGCTGGGACGACGCCCGCAGGTCGGCGCTCGCGCGCGCGCTGGCCGAGCGCCCCGGCGGCGACGCCTTCGCCCGCCCGACCCTGGCCGCGCTCGACGCCCACGCGCAAGAGCTTCGAGACATGTTCCAGGAGACATGTCGCAACGCGCAGGTCGAGGACGGCCCGGCCGGCGAGGCCGCGGCGCGCCGGCGGGCCTGCCTCGAGCGGCGCCGCAGCGCGTTCGCCGGGCTGGCGCGGGCGCTGGCCGAGGCCGCGGGTCCGGCGCTCGACCGGGCCGGCACGGCGCTCGACGCCCTGCCGGCGGCGCGCGACTGCGACGACCCGCGGCGGCTGTCCGCGGCCGTGGCCTTGCCGGAGGACGAGGAGCGGCGGCAGGCGGTGCAGCGGCTGCGCGCCGAGTTCGACTACGCGGGGGCCGTGCTGGCGCTGGGCGACGCGCCGCGGGCGTGGGACATCGCGCGGGCGCTGGCGGCCGACAGCGAGGCGTTCTTGCCGGCGCGGGCCGAGGCGCTGTACGGGCGGGCGGCGATCGAGCGGGCGCTCGGGCGCGCGGAGGCGGCCGCGCGCGGGCTGGCGGACGCGCTGTGGGCGGCCGAGGCGAGCCGCCACGACGAGGTCGCGGCCGACGCCCTGACCCTGCAGTTCGCGGTCGAGTGCGAGGACCTCGGGCGCCGCGGCGAGGCCCGCCGGCTGTGGCCGCGCCTGTCGGCCGCGCTGCAGCGGCTCGGCGACGACGGCCGCCGCGAGGCCAGCGCGCGCGGCCGCTACGGCCGGGCCCTGCTGCAGGAGGGCGACGTCGAGACCGCGCGCGTCGAGCTGACGGCGGCCCTGCGCCGCGGCGAGGAGACCCTCGGGGTCGAGCACGCGCGTCTGCTGCCGATCTTGCTCGACCTCGCGACCGCGTGTCAGCGCGGCGGTCGCGACCGCGAGGCCCAGGGCCACGTCGCCCGCGCCGGCGAGCTGGCGGCCGCCCTGCTGCCGCCGGAGCACCCCGACCGGGCCCGCGTCCACGTCGTCGCCGGCGACCTCGCACGCGCTCGCAGCGACGAGGCCGCGGCGCGCGAGCGCTACGACGCGGCCCTGGCCATTTATTCCAAGATCTACGGACAGGACCATCCGGACATGTCCCTCGCGCTGGTCGGGCGCGGGCTCGCGGCGGCGGCCGACCAGCGGTGGGCCGACGCCGCCGGCGACCTGCGGCGCGCGCTCGCGGCGTGGGAGCACGTCCTCGGGCCCGACCACCCGCGCCTCATCGAGCCGCTGACGTGGCTGTGCGCCGTCGACTCCGCCCTCGGCGAGCACGCGGCCGCCCAGGCCGCCTGCAACCGCGCGCTGGCGCTGGCGAGCCGCGCCGCCGTGCCCGCCCAGGTCGCGCTGGCCCGCTTCGCCCTCGCCAAGGCCCGTGCCGCCGCGGCCCAGGCCGCCGGCGAGACCGGCCCCGAGAGCCGGGCGCAGACGGTCGCGCTGGCCCGCCAGGCCCTGGGCGAGGCGTCCGCCGGCGGTGAGACGGCCCTCGCCGCCGCGATCTCGGCCTGGATCGCCGGCCAGGGCTGAGCCGACGCGCATGTCTCCGAGGGCATGCTCGATCGAGCATGTGCAATTAGTCATGCTTCAAGGGACATGCCCCAAGAAGCATGTCGCGTCACGGCTCGGCGCGGCCCTCGAGGAGCACCGGCAGCGACGGGGTGACCGACTGGCCGGCCTCGGCCGCGGCGATCTCGGCCTGCAGGGCGTCGTAGAGCGCGCGCCAGTCGAGCGCGGGCAGGGCGAGGGCGGCGGTCAGGCGGGCGGCGAGCAGGCGGGTGTAGATGGCGCCGAAGATCGTCATGTCGGGGCCGGGGTCGCAGCCGAAGCTGGTGCGGTCGTGACGGGCCGCGGCCAGCCCGACGAGGCCGGGCACGCCGGCGAGGGCGGGGGCGAAGCCGCCGGCGTGGCAGGCCTGCAGCACCACGACCTTCGGCGTCGCGGCCGGGAACGCCAGCAGCGCGCGGGCCAGCATCGCCGGCGAGAACACCAGGTCGTCGACGGCCGCGCCGGCGCGGCGTGCCGCCATCAGGAACGCCGGGTGGGCCCCGCGGCCGGGCCCGGCCGCCAGCTGCAGCGCGTACTGGTCGAGCATCTCCGCATCTGGCGCTTCGAGCAGGTCCTTCGGGACATCCGGCGGAAGCAGCGAGGCGAGCCCGTGGGTCGTGACGTACAGGTAGAGGAACGGCGGCTCGCGGGCGGCCGCGCGGGCCAGGTGCTCGCGCACGATCGCCGTGGCGGCCGGATAGCAGCCGGCGAGCTCGGCGGCGAGGCGGCGGTACTGCGCGCGGTCGCGGCGGAACGCCTCGCGCGTGGGCATCGCCCAGTAGCACGCGATCTCGTCGGGCTGCACGCCGCGCTCGCGCAGCAGCTCGCGCTGCGCGACGATCTCCTGCGCGAAGTTGGCGACGTCGGAGCCGCCGGCGACGAGGAACACGTGGGCCCGCTCGGGCAGCGGCGCTGTGCTGTACGGCACGGCCTCGCCGAAGCGCGTGTATGCGAGCGGCACCCCGCAGCCGACGAGCGCGAGCGCGAGCCCGATCGTCGCGACTGCGCGCAGCAGGCTCGTCGCGATCCTGCCGCGAGCCGGGCGCGTCGACGGTGGCTTTCTGACAATGGTTTTCAATGCCGTCGCCAGGACCGGAGGTACCGTAGCACGCGCGGCGAGCGGGCACTCCGCATCCACCTGTCACGAAGAGCCTGTCTTGAAGGCAAGGTGATTCGGGGGCAACCCTGGGGCTTTCGCGCCCCATCCGCGATTGGACGCTTGATCGCAACAGTGATGAAATGGTATCGATTGTTGCGCTATGAACAGTGTTTCCCTCTCCTGGATTGCGAGCGCTCGCAAAGCGTCGCTCGCCCTCGTCGCGCTGCTCCCCGTCGTCGCTGGTTGTGACAAGGACGACGGCACGGGTTCCGACACGGACACGGCCGCCAACACCGACGCGACCACCAACAACAACACCATGACCGCGCCGACGTCGACCGACGGCACCGACACGACCGGCGACACCGACGACACCGACACCGCGCCGACGACGACGGACGGGCCGGTCGACGTCGACTACGAGACGGACATCCAGCCGATCTGGACCGCGAGCTGCACGACCGGCTGTCACACGGCCGGCGGCACCGCGGCGTCGTGGTTCGTCATCACGCCCGGCGACTCGCACGGCGCGCTCGTCGGCAAGAACGCGCTCGAGCTGCAGACGATGCAGCTCATCGCGCCCGGCGATCGCGACGCGAGCTACTTGTGGCACAAGATCAACAACACGCACATCGACGTGGGCGGCAGCGGCACGCCGATGCCACCGCCGCCCGCGGAGGGGCTGTCGTCGGACGAGCTCGCCAAGATCGGCGCGTGGATCGACGCCGGCGCGAATCCTTGATCGCGTGATGACGTGAGCGCGTGAAGTGGGTGCGTGCGACCTCATGGTTCGCACATGAAGTGGCCGCCGCTCCGCTCGGGAGTGCCCCGAGCGAGCGGCGGTGCGCGTGTCTGCAGGCCGATCGTTGTGATAGTGTGCCGCGCCGATGAACACCTCGCTTCGATTGATCTTCACCTGCTCCCTCTTCGCGCTGCCGCTGGCCGCGTGCGGCGATGACGGCGGGGCCACCGAGACGAACGCCAACACGCAGGGCTCCACCGACGACAACACCACGTCGGCGACCGAGACCGACGCGACCACGACGACGGGCACCGCGACCGAGACGACCGCGACCGAGCCGACGACGACCGCCGAGCCGACCGCCACCGCTCCCACCACCGAGGAGCCCGGCACCACCACCGACGAGCCCGGCACGACGACGACGACGACCGGGCCCAGCACCGCCACCGAGCCCGAGACGACCGTCGAGCCCGAGACCTCCACGACGACCACCACCGGCCAAGGGCTCAGCTGGGAGACCGACGTGTTCCCGCAGGTCATCGAGGGCAACTGCGGCTGCCACGCCCAGGGCTCCGGCGGCCTGACGATGACGAACGCGCAGGACTCGTACGCCAACATCGTCGGCGTCGCCTCGTCCCAGGCGGCCGGCTTCGACCGCATCGAGCCCGGCGACCCCGCCGCCTCGTACCTCCTGGCCAAGATCGAGGGCGTCGCCGGCGAGGCGCCGTTCAACGGCAGCAACGGGTCGCAGATGCCGAAGGGCGGGCCGCCGCTGTCGGCCGACACGATCGCCCTGCTCGAGCAGTGGATCACCGAGGGCGCCGCGCCCTGAGCCGGCGCCGCGGAGGCGCCCTCGCGCGAAGGGGCATGCCCGATCGGGCATGCCCCTTTCTGCATGTCCCCCAGGACCGGTCCTGAAGGACAGCCGCTAGGCGAGCCGGCCGGCGACTACCTTCCAGTCGACGTTGGCGAAGAAGTCGTCGATGTAGGCGGCGCGGTCGGCCGGCAGCGGCTTGCGGTAGACGGCGAAGGCGTGCTCCCACACGTCGAGCGCGAGCAGCAGGCGGGCGCCGGCCGGGTGACCGTTCTGGTGCTGCTCGACCCAGTGGTTCCAGATCTGGCCGTTGCTCGGATCGAGGTAGGTGAGGGCCCAGCCGACGCCCGGCATCTTGGCGACGCCGACGAGATCCGCCTTCCAGGCGTCGATGCTGCCGAACTGCGCGATCACCTTCTTGGCGAACGCGTTGTCGTCGCGCAGCTCGTCGGCGTTCGCCTTGAGGCCGTCGAAGTAGTACTCGTGCAGGCGCATGCCGTCCCACTCCCAGCCAGCGCGGCGCTTCAGCTCCTGGAACGAGGAGTCGCCGGTCTTGCCGTCGTTGCTGAGGTCGGCGACCCTGGTGAACAGGGCGTTGGTGCGGCTCACGTAGCCCTTGTAGAGCTTGAGGTGGACCTCGATCTGCTCGTCGGTGATCCCGACCAGGCCCCTCAGGTGCGTGTAATCCTTCGGCTTGTATTCGATGGGTGTGTATTTGGTCATCACTGGCTCTCCTCGGAGCCCGGGAAGGTAGCGCCGCGGCAAGCGAGCGCTACCACACGGGGCGCATCTGGCGCCCGAAGGGTCCTGGCCGCGATCTGGGCGTCGGAGCGCGCGCCGGGCGGGAGCGCGCGAGAACGCGGAGGCGCCGCATGGCCAATTTCCCGCTCGCGGGCGGCCGGCATCGACTTGACACCCCCGGGAAGGCGCGGCTACTTTCCCGGCCCTCCAACGCCTCGCATAAGGCCGCTCGCTATGTCGCAAGTCTGTCAGGTCACCGGGAAGCGCCCTCAGGGCGGCATGAACGTGTCGCATTCGCACATCCGCACGCACAAGCGGAACATCCCCAACCTGCACCGCAAGCGCTTCTTCGTGCCGAGCGAGGACCGCTGGGTCACCCTGCGGGTCAGCACCCACGGTCTGCGCGTGATCGACAAGCGCGGCATCGAGGTCGTGCTCGCGGACCTCCGCGCCCGCGGCGAGAAGATCTGAGCCGACGAGCCCGCTGTCGGGGCGGTTCGCCGAGATCCCGGCGAGCCGACCGTCGGCGACCGCAGTCGCAGCGACAAGACGGAAGAGCGCATGGTCGAGATCCTCGTCCCGTTCTTCTTCTTCTTCAGCGTCATCATGGCGCTGCTCGGGCCGAAGTACCTCCGCTTCAAGCACGAGCAGCGGATGAAGGAGCTCGAGGCCGGCGCCGGTGAGGCCGGCCAGCTCAAGGCCCTGATGGCCGAGCGCAAGGCGTTGCTCGAGGAGCGCAAGGCGCTCGAGCAGCGCGTGCAGTCGCTCGAGACCATCGTCTGCAACGTCGACTTCGAGCTCAACGCCAAGCTGCAGCGGCTGGCGGTGGCGACGCAGAGCATCGCCGCGCTCGGCCCGGCGCCGAACGCCCGCGCCGCCGTGACCGCCGCGAGCGAGGCCGAGGGCCTGGTCGCCGGCCAGGTCCGGCCCGGGCAGCGCGTCGCCAACCGCTTCGTCGTCGCCCGCCTGCTCGGCGCCGGGGGCATGGGCGCGGTCTACCTCGCGCGCGACGAGCAGCTCGGCGAGGAGGTCGCGCTCAAGGTGATCGCGGGCCTCGGCCTGCTCGACCCGAGCGCCGCCGATCGCCTGCGCCGCGAGGCCAGCACGGCGCGGCGGATCTCCCACCCCAACGTCGTGCGCCTGCACGACATCGGCGAGGAGAGCGGCCTTCTGTTCCTGTCGATGGAGTACGTGGCCGGCGAGAGCCTCGCGGCCCGGCTCAAGCGGATCGGGGCGATCCCCGCCGCGCAGCTGCGGCCGATCGCCGAGCAGCTGTGCGACGGCCTGGCCGCCGCGCACGCGGCCGGAGTGATCCACCGCGACCTCAAGCCGGCCAACGTGCTCCTCGCCGGCGACCGCACGGTCAAGATCATCGACTTCGGGATCGCGCGTCCGCTGGCCGAGGCCGGCATGACCGCGACCAACATGGTCGTCGGGACACCCGAGTACATGGCGCCCGAGCAGGTCCGCGGCGGCGTCATGGACGCGCGCACCGACATCTACGCGCTCGGCGCGATGCTCTACCACGCGCTGACCGGCCGGCCGCCGTTCGCCGCGCCGTCGCCGATCGCGCTCGGCCTGGCGCACTGTCAGGAGCCGGTGCCGGCGCCGCGGCTGTTGCGGCCCGACATCCCGGTCGAGTGGGAGGCGCTGATCCTGCGCGCGCTCGAGAAGGACCCCGCGCGGCGGTTCCAGAGCGCGAGCGAGCTGCGCGAGGTGTTCCGCGCCGCCGAGGCGCCGACGTGGCACGGACCGGCGCCGACCGTGCGCGTGTGAGCCTCACTTCGCCGCGTAGCGGCGGTGCAGGAAGCTGGCCTCGAGGCGGGTGACGCCGGGCGCGACGTCGCGGAAGCGGACGAAGTCCCACGCGTTCGGGGTCGCGATCGCCTCGCCGGGCGTCACCGTGTGTTCCCACTGGATCACGCTGACGTCGTCGACGAAGGCGATGCCGGTCCCGCGCCTCGGTCGACCTTGCCGAAAGGACAGGTGCATCCCGCTCGCGCCCGCGGGCGGGTCGACGGCCGCGGCGAAGCGCGTCCACCCGTAGCTGCCGGCGGCCTGGGTGTGCACGACCTGCTCGGCGAGCAGAGCGTCTTCGTGGAAGAAGCGCACCCGCACCGTCACGGCCCCGGCCGACTCGCCGCGCAGGTGGCCGCGGATCGTCAGCGGCCTGTCGCCGTCGACGGGGACGCGGCGGCGGGTGGTGAGCGAGATCGTGTCGGCGTCGGCGGCCGCGCGCCGCAGCGCCGCCGCCCGCGAGCCGCGGCGCACCGACCGGCTCTGCACGAACGCGGACGGGCTCGTGTCCCAGCCGAACGCGTCGCCGACCTCGCCGTCGACGTCGTGGTCCTCGAAGTCGCCGTGGTCGAGCACGTCGCGGCCGAGATCGATCTCGGCGTCGGCGTCGGCGTCGACGCGCGCGAGGCTGTCGGCCGGGCCGCGCGGGGCGAACATCACCGGCCCGCTGGCGCGCCCGAGGAGGTCGAGCCGGAGCGGCTCGCGGGCGTGGATGAACGCGTACTGATTCGGGTGGTTGAAGGCCAGCACGCGCGCGCCGGCGGTGAAGACGACCGCGCCGCGCAGGCCGTCGACCTGCTCGTCGCGGGGCGGACGCGTCGGCAGGTGGGTCGACAGGTGGGCGAGCCAGCGGCCGACGCGGGCCAGGCCGGCGCCGGCGAGCAGGCGCGGCACGTAGCCGTCGAGGCGCAGCGGGATCAGCACGACGCGCGCGACGTCGTGGCCGCCGCCGAGCGGGCGCGCGTCGACGTCGACCACCGCGATCACCGACTCGAGCGTCTCGTGGGTGTGCTGGTCGAACAGGAAGTTGCCGAGCGACATGAGCACGAAGCGGCGCGCGTCGGGCCCGTCGACCACGCCGATCCCGTGCAGCACGTGCGGGTGGTGGGCGACGACCAGGCCGGCGCCGCTTTCGATCGCGTCGACGAACAGCGCGCGCATGCCCGGGGTCGGGTAGCGGGTGTACTCGACCCCGCCGTGCAACATCGGCACCGCGAACGCCTCGCCGGCGTCGGCGAGGAAGCTGCCGAGGTTCAGCGTCGACGCGTGCAGCGCCCCGGCCTTGGCCGGGTCCTGGGCGGTGAGCCGGTAAGACGGCTGGTCGGCGCCGTCGACCTGCATCTGCGACAGGCCGAGGAGCGCGACGTCGACGCCGTTCAGCGCGCGGCCGATGACGCTGCTCCGCGCCGTGCTCTCGTTCATCGCCGCGCCGGTGCCGTCGAGGCCGGCGGCGCCGATCGCCGCGAGCGTGTCGCCGACGCCGGGCGCGAGGAAGTCGAACACGTGATTGTTGCCCGAGCTGACCGCGTCGACGCCGGCGTCGACCAGGCCGAGCAGCGTCTCGGGGTGTGAATGCAGCAGGTACGGCTTGTAGGGGTGGGGCGTGTCGGGGCTGTCGGTGACCACGCATTCGAGGTTGGCGACGGTGTAATCGGCGGACCCCAGCACGTCGCGGACGAATCGCAGCACCCTCGCGGCGTCGGCGGCCCGCGACTTCGGGCGGATCAGATCGCCCGGCTCGCCCTCGACGCCGTCCTCGTCGGCGTCGACGTAGCGCCGGCCGAGCATGCTGTCGCCGACGAACATCAGGCGGGTTCGCCCGGGCCGGCGCGCGGTCATCTCGATCGCGCCGGCGTCGACCGAGGCGGCCCGCGGAGGCCGTTGCAGGTCGACCGGCACCAGCTCCGTGTAATGCGAGGGGTGGGAGATCCGCAGCAGCAACGAGCGGCGGGCCAGGTCGCGGGCGGCGAAGCGGCCGTCGCGGCCGGTGATCAGCCGCGGCCGCGCGCCCTTGGCCGCGAAGTCGACGAGTTCGACGGTGGCGCCGGCGAGCGGCCGACCGTCGCGCCCGACGATCCGCCCGCGCAGATCGATCGGCGCGTCGACGGGCGCGCCCGTGAGCCACGACTCCGGGCCGGCGCGCACGCTCGGGGACGCGACCGCGGTCGCGAATGCGAGGAGCAGCGGGACGACAGGTCGCGTGTGATCGAGCGCAGACATGGTGCTCGCTCGACTGTGGATCGCGGTGAAGGCGCGACCAGCGAGCGGCCGGTCGTTCGCCGCGGGACCGCGCTCGGGGCCGTCACCTTTCTCCGGCGCGCCCGTAAAGCCAGGCAACGGAGACAACATGCGTACCACCATCGCCTCGCTCGCCATCCTCCTCGGCACGCTGCTCGGACCGGCCGGCTGCCAGAACGACCCCGAAGTCCAGGCCCGCATGGCCGCGCTCGCCGACATGCCGGGCATCACCGTCACGATCGCCGGGGCCGACCTCGACCACGCGAAGGCCCAGGCGATCTCCAAGCACATCGAGGGCAAGGCCGGGGAGACCACCGCGGCGATGGTGCGCATGAAGAAGGACAGCGAGGGCGAGTCGTCGCTCGAGATCGAGCTGTACGCCAATTCGCTGCCGAGCGGCGAGGCGCTGACCGCCGACCTCACATCCGCCTTCCCCGAGCTGGCGGGCGCGACGATCTCGATCGCCCCCGCGATCGGCGGAGCGGCCGGCGACCTGCCGATCATCGAGGTCAGCAAGGACCTGTCGCCCGAGGAGGCCAAACAGGAGATCCTCGACCAACTCCAGGCCGAGGGCGTCGACGGCAACGTCGACGTGAAGATCCAGGACAGCGCCGAGGGCCGCCGGATCGAGGTCAAGGTCGACAAGCACGAGATCCACTGAGCCGGCGCGAGCCCATGACGCGCCGTGAATGACGAGAGACGGCGTCTGTACGGCGGTCAGCTCGGGCCGTCGAGCAGGCGCCTGTCACATGTCTCGACGGCGCCGCGGTCTCGAGACGATGGAACAGCCGATCGGCGACGAGCCCGGCGAGATGGTCGACGGGCACCTCGACGGGCGGGATGCCGACCACGACCGGCGGCACGACAGAGGACCAGGGGGGTTCGATGAGCACGACCGTGGAGCCGACCGCCGGCAGCTCCGCGACCGAGCCGGTGACCCCGAGCACGGGCGAACCGGGCACCACGACCTCGAGCACGACGGTCGGCAACGGCCACGTCTGGCTGTGCGACGAATACGGCTCAAAATGCCGCGACTACGTGCCGATGGACGGCGACAAGGACGCGTGCTCCTGCTTGCTCCCGCAGTAGCCACGGCGGGGTCCGGCGCCGCACCGTCGGACCCTCGCCACGTCGCGGCGCACGAGCCGACGTCAGAAAGACGCCCGTCGAGAGGAATGGGCAGGGGCGCGGTGGGGTTCATGTGCACTCGATGCGACGAACCGAGAACAGAGCACAGAATGGAAGCTGTCGATCGCGGGGCGCGGGGGCCGGATACCTCGTGTGGGCGGCCATCGTGGCCGGCGCCTGCGGTGATGAAGGCAGCGGCTCGAGTGACGGCACCGAGGGCACCTCCGGCGTCACCACGAGCACCGCCGAACCCGGGAGTACGAGTTTGGAGAGCACCACCGGTGTGGTCGAGCCCACGACCGAGACGGGAGCCAGCTCCGGCGATACCGGCGACGAGGATGCCTGCGCGGCCTTCTGCGCCGCGGTTGTGGCGTGCGCTCCCGATGTCGTCGTCGCCGACTGCATCGAGGCGTTCTGCGGTGACGAGGGCGCGGACCCGGCGTGTGTGGCGGCCACCGATGCCCGCCACACGTGCCTCGCCAGCATGAGCTGCGACGACATCCTCGTCTTCCTCGACGAGGAGGAGCCGGGGCCGTGCTCCGAAGCCGTCGCGCAGGAGGTCGAGATCTGCACCGGCCAGAAGGCCTGCGATTACGAGGCGAACGGGGCGGTCGACGGCAGCGCCTGCAGCATCGATTTCGAGTGCATCGGCGAACCACCGCAGACGATGCAATGCGACACGGAGACCTGTAATTGCATCGAAGACGGCAGCACGACCGGGTCGTGCGCCTCCGAACAGATCTGCGCGAGCTGGACGGATCTCGAGAGCGTCCAGTTTCTGGTGGAACTGGCGGCGACCTGCTGCAGCTTCGGGCCCGCCGCATGACGGCGCGAAATTCGAGCGCCGCCGGGTTGCCCTGGCGGCTCCTCGCGCCTTCGCTGCCGGCGAACAATGACCCCGAAGACATGCTCTGAAGGACATGTCTTCAGGGTCACCTGGGGCCGATCAGCTCGCCCTGGTCCTCGGTCTCGATGCGGATCTTGACCTCGCGGCGGCCGGCGCCGTCGTCGAAGATCTCGACCTGGGCGTCGCCGTGCAGCCCGCGGGCCTCGAGGCGGCGCAAGATCTCCGCGCGGGCGGCCTCGGCGTCGGCGTGGTCGAGCAGCTCGACGTCGAACAGCTCGAGCCCGAGGCGGCCGCCGAGCGTGCCGTGCACCGTCTCGACCAGCGGCTCGAGCCGGCAGCCCTCGACCTTCAGCTCCGGCACCGCCGCGAGCTCGGCCAGCAGGTCGTCGTCGTCCAGCGCCGCGTCCAGGCCCCACAGGTCGATGCGCGCGCTCGCGGGGCCGGCGTCGTCGGCGTGGACCCGCATCGTCACCTGTTCGGCGCCGGAGCGCCCCTGCAGGCGGTCGGCGAGCTCGCGCAGGGCGTCCTTCTCGATCAGCTCGGCGCTCGTGGTCTCGCACCAGACCGTCGTGCCGAAGCCGCGGTCGTAGTCGTAGGGCATCCGGCAGGCCGCCGCGATAGCGACCGCGGCCAGGCCCGACGACAGGGCCCAGCGGTGGCCGCGGACGAACGCGGCGACGCCGGGCCGCGCCGGCGCGGGGTGACGGCGCGAGAGCCTGGCCATGAGGTCCTGTTCCAAGGACGGTGGTGGAACGGACATGTCCGACATTTCACGTGGTTCGGCGGCGCCGTACAGGCGGCGGAGCGCCGTGGGGAGGCGGTCAGGCCAGGGCACCTTCGGCTCCTTTCTTGCCCGCGGCGGGGCGGAGGCGGGCGCGGAGGTCGCGGAGGGCCCGCGACACGCGTTGTTTGACGGCGGCCTCCTGCAGGCCGAGGACCTCGGCGATCTCGCGGTGGCGCAGGCCGTCGGCGAAGCGGAGGGCCAGCAGCTCGCGGGTGTCGGCGGGCAGGTCGCGGACGAGCGCGGCCAGCCGAGCGAGCTCCTCACGCTGCAGCAGGCCGCTCTCGGGGCCCTCGGCGTCGCTCGGCAGGAGGTCGAGGAGGTCGGGGGAGGCGGCGGGACGGGCCTTGCGCAGGTGGTCGATGACGGCGTTGCGGGCGAAGGTGAGCAGCCAGCCGCGGACGCTGCCGCGCGCGCGGTCGTAGTCGCCGAGCCGCTCGACGAAGGCGACGAACACGCGGGCGGTCAGGTCCTCGGCGTCGGCGCGGCCGTGGATCCGGCGCGCGACGAAGCGGACGACCTCGGGGTAGAGGTCGCGGTAGAGGGCGCGGAACGCCTCGCCGTCGCCGTCGCGGGCGCGGGCGAGGCGACGCGCGTGGAGCTCGTCGCGCAGCGGCCAGGGGAGCTGCATGTCTGTCCCCAGGGTACGGGCCGGGGCGAAAAAGGTGACGGGCGCGAAGTCACGGCCGTCCGGCGTCCCGCGCGCGGCGGAGACGGCGGCGCTCGCGGGGCGGGTGGGGGCCTCAGCCCGGCGGCATGAAGTTCTCGCAGGCCTCGTCGATCAGGCCGATCGCCTCCGAGAAGAATTGCTTGTAGGAGGGCGCGCAGATCTGGCCGATGAAGCCGTTGGTGAACTGCTCGGTGAATTGGACGATCCGCGGCGACAGCTCGGCGCCGGTGATGCCGCCGTTGCACTTGTCGAGCGCGGGGCACATCGGATTGGTGGGACCGATCAGCGACAGCACGACGATGTTGGTCTCGACGTCGCCCTTGGCGGCGACCAGGCCGGTGTACCAATCGCCGGGCTCGCCGGGCGAGCCCGACTGCGGCAATTGCTGGCAGGCCTGGACCTCGTGGTCGTCCTCCTCGTCGGTGATGAGGACGACGACCAGCAGCGCGTCCTCGCGGATGAAGCCGTCGTTGCAGGCGCCGGGCGCGTTGTGCTGCGGCTGCACCGCCTGCAGCATGGCGTACATCGGCTGCTCGTTGCCGTCGCCGCCGGTGCCGACCTGGCCGGCGCAGGCGAACTTGGTCTGGAGGTCGTCGGCCTCGCTCATCCAGTTCTTGCCGCCGGCGTAGGGCGTGCACGTGGCGTTGCTCGAGTTGGCGCCGCCGGTGCGGTTGATGAGGCCGCCGTGCATCTGGCAGCCGGCGCCGTTGTAGTTGTTGCCGTCGCTGCTGACCACGCCGACGTGATAGCTGTCGGTGTTGCTCAGCTGGGTCTGCATCTCGGACACGAAGTCGGGGAAGCTGTTGACGAGGTTGATCTGCTCGTCGGCCATGCTGCCGCTATTGTCGATGACGAACAGCAAATCGACCTTTTTGCAGCCCGTGTCGGGCTGGGGCAGGCCGCCGTCGGGCGGCGAGCCGATGTCGAACTTCGGGTTCGGGCCGCTGTCGGCGCTGCTGGTGACCGGCTCGCTGGTGTTCGCGTCGGTGCTCGCGTCGGTGCTGGTCGGGGTGGCGGTCGACTCGGTGCCGGTGCCGGTGGTGTCGCCCGGCAGCGTCAGATTGCTGAGCGAGCCCGGCGTCATCGTCTCGCTCGAATTGTTGCCTCCGCCGCCGTCGTCGCTGCAGGCAGCGAGCAGGCAGAGCGGCGTGACGAGGGTCAGGGCGAGGGCGCGCATCAAGAATCACGGTACGCCCAGGAGCCAAGCGCTTGCAAGCGGGGGTCCCCGCGGGCGTGCATTCTCGGCCCGGAGGTCACGCGCGGACGACCGACCCCGGCGACGACGCGGCGGCGAATTAACGGCGCTGCGGCAGATCCAGCGCTGCTGGTGGCCGTCGCGGGGGCGGGCGGTGCGTGCGCGTGGCGGTGGATCCGAGGGCCGGAGAAGGCAGGCCGCGAGCGCGAGCGCGAGCGCGAGCGCGCGGATCGGGCCCGGGAGACATGGCGGGGGCCGTTCGCGTCGCGGCGACGAGGATTCGCTCGCGGGCGTGAATGACCATAGGATCGCACTCTGCACAATTGCGGGGGCGTGGATTTCGGGGCGCGGGATCGCGTGCAGGTCGGCCGATGGGGGCGCGATTTCCGGCTTGGCGGCTCTCGCGCGGCCGGGCATCCTCGCCGCGGTTTCCGGAGAGCTTCGTCATGATTCGTGCCCTGTTCGCGCTGTCCGTCACGCTGCCCCTGTTCGCCGCCGGTTGTGGTCCGGTCGGCCCCGCGCTCGCGACGGAGAGCGACACGGACACGTCGACCGGCGGCGACGACACGACCGCAGCGACCGACACGACGCTCGATCCGACGACGACCGTCGGCTCGGTCACCGTCGATCCGACCACGGCGACGACGACCACGGCGACGACCGTCGAGCCGACCACGGAGCCGCCGTATCCCACGACCCCGGGGGGAGTGTGCGGCGACGGGTTGCTCGACCCGGGCGAGGCGTGCGACGACGGCAACGCCGATCCGGCTGACGCCTGCAACGCCTGCCAGCTGGCGGTGTGCGGCGACGGGATCGTCTTCGAGGGCGTCGAGGCGTGCGACGACGGCAACACCGACGACAACGACCTGTGCCTCGGCACCTGCCAGCTGCCGTTCTGCGGCGACGGCCACGTCGGCCCCGGTGAGCTGTGCGACGACGGCAACGACCAGGACGACGACGGCTGCACCGCGCTGTGCCTGGTCGAGTTCTGCGGCGACGGCGTGACGCAGGCCAGCGAGGGCTGCGACGACGCCAACGACGACGACGGCGACGACTGCACCAACAGCTGCGCGATCGCGGTGTGCGGCGACGGGAGCCTGCATCAGGGCGTCGAGCAGTGCGACGACGGCGACGACGACGACGGCGACGACTGCCGCAACGACTGCGTGACGGCGACCTGCGGCGACGGGGTGATCCACCAGGGCGTCGAGCAGTGCGACGACGGCAACGACGACGACCTCGACGCCTGCCGCAACAGCTGCGCGGCGGCGACCTGCGACGACGGGCTGAAGAACGACGGCGAGACCGGCCTCGACTGCGGCGGCCCGACCTGCGGCGGCTGTCCCGAAGGACAGGGGTGCACGGTCGACGACGACTGTCAGAGCGGCAGCTGCGAGGCCGGCACCTGCGGCGGCGTCGAGCTGGTGGTGCCCGATTGCGCCCCGGAGGCGGTCACGGCCGAGCAGGTGTGGACGACGGTGGTGCAGCCGAAGTGCGGCTGCCACGCGGGCGGCTCCGGCGGCCTGACGATGACCAGCGCCGCGACCCTGAAGAGCAACACCGTCGGGGTCGACGCGACGAACGCCGACATGGCCCGCGTGACTGCCAGCAATGTCGCCGACAGTTATTTGCTGTACAAGATCCTCGGACAGCAGAATAACGTGGCGGGCGGCGGCGGTGCGACGATGCCGCTCGGGGGCTCGCTGAGCGACGCGGAGAAGTGCACCCTGATCAATTGGGTCGCGAGCGGCGCGAACTGAGATCGCGGACAGCTGTCATTGTCGCCGGCGGACAGCTGTCATTGGCGCCGACGTGCGACGATGTCGGTGCAGCGATTCGTGCTTCGGCACCGGCACCGATGGGGACTATGTTCCTCGCGGTGTTCTTGCTATCAAGGGCCCGATCCCCCGTCGCGGGGACGAGACCTCATGGCGCTGCAAAAGACCGCGTATCCGTACGCCCACGGCCCTGATTACAGCCGGCTGTTCAGCTGGGGGCTGAGCCTGAAGAACTTCAGCGATCTGTACCTGGCGTCGGGGATCGGCGCGCACGATGCCGGTGGCACGATCCAGTTCCCCGGCGACGCGGTCGCGCAGACGCGATTCATCCTGCAGCAAATCCCGGGTCTGCTCGCCGAGGCCGGCTACGGCGTCGGCGACATCGTCCGCGTCGAGTACACGTTCACGCGCGAGGTCCCGCGCGACTCGTTCCCCGCCATCTTCGCGGTGATGGCCGAGTTCCTGGCGGCCGAGCGCATCAAGCCGACCGCGGGCACGCTGCGGGTGGTCGAGGCGCTGGCGTTCGACAACCAGCTGGTCGAGTACGAGTTCTGGGCCGCGCGCTAGACGTGCTCCGGCGCCGGCTCGCGCGACGGCGCCCACGCGCTCGGTCGCACCTGAACCGGCCCGTGCGGTCTTGCGCGGCGCCGGCTAGCTCGAGGAGCCGCCGCCGCCGAACGGGTTGACGAACTCGATCACGTACGAGGCGACCTCGCCGTGATCGTCGAGGTCGTAGGTGTTGTCGTCGCAGTTGTTCAGGTCGTCCCAGGCCTCGTAGGTCGGCTCGGCGAACACCAGGCCGGGCGGCGAATAGGTGGGGTTGCGGTGTACGCCTTCGGGGAAGGCGGAGGTGTACGATTTGCAGGAGGCGCCGGAGGTGCTGTAGACCGACTCGAGGACGAAGTTGTAGGACCCGACGATCGGGGCCGGCGGCAGGTAGCTCGGGTCGAGTTGGTCGAACATCGGCGGGTTGTGGGCCAGGTCCCTGAAGAAGACCTGCGTCCCCTGGACCGTCCGCGCGTCGCCGGAGTAGTACGCCCGGTACGCGTTGATCAGGGCGTTGTAATTGTCGCGACCGTAATGCCGGTTCACGATGCCGCTGCCGGTCACGACGTTCCACCCCGAGTTCGGCAGGACCTCCAGGTTGGTGGCGCCCTTGGCGAGCGCCTGTCGCTCGCAGGCCAGCACCACGCTCTGATCGTCGCTGACCAGCTCGGCCAGTTGCTTGGAGTAACGGAGGCGCACGTTCTTGAGCACGATCGCCTTGTTCGTGCCGTCGGCCTGGGGACAGACGTGATACCAGCCCGGGCGCTCCGAATCTTCAGGGAAGGTGTCCGTGTCGGCCGGGGTGACGTCGGTGAAGACCGTGTATCGCGGCATGTCGAAGTAGGTGCCCGCGCTCGGCGTCGTCTCGGTCTTGATCGCGAGCTCCACGGTGGTGGAAGGGCCCCCGCCCGTGGGCTGGACAATGAACGTGAAGACCGTACCCTCGACGCTCACCTCCTGCTGGTTGACCGTTCGCACCGCCGTCAAGCGCCCCTCGTCGGTGACCTGGAGCGTGACCTCCTCCTCCACGTCGTCGATGATCTTGGTGGCGCCGGTCATCTCGAAGGTGACGCCGGCGTAGGGGTCGGGCTTGGGGGTGTCGGCGAAGCGGGGGAAGTTGGAGAAGGCGTAGTCGCCGACCCAGGGCGAGTTCCCGAGGCAACGAATGTCGCCGGGGCATTCATAGTCGGCTTCGTCGCTGGTGTCGCGAAAATCGACGGCGTCCGCGCTCGCGAAGCCGTCGGAGTCGGCAGCAAGGTCACCGCAGGCGGCGGTGTGGAGCGCGAGTACGGTGGGGATGGCGAGCGAGGTCCTGGTGATTGTCCGCATGGTCGATCTTCAATCAAGGTTGGTGCGGTGCGTGGAGCTCGGGTCGAGCGTCGCCCCGGAGCGTCTTGCTACCCGGCAAGTGTCCCGGCGAGCTGCAACAATTCCTCCGGACACGAGACGGACGTCATGCCCGGCGAGTGCAAAACCGCACGATGAGGCGCGCAGCGCTTCCGAGGGCAGGGCGGCTCATGTCGAGCGAAAAAGAACTCGCAGGCCGCGAGGATTGAAGTCATGCCCGGGCTCAGGCTACGGAGAGTGGAGGCACATGACACTCGAGCCCGGCTCCACGCCTCCAGGCATCGGCGTCACGCCCCGATCCGCGGGCGACGACGACCGTGGCGCCGGCTCGCCCACCGAGCCCTCGGGAAAGGACTGGGATGAGCCGCCGACGGCGTTGATGGCCGGGCGCCCGGGACCGGCCGAGGGCAGTGACTCGGTCGCCAAGCGGTTGTTGAAGCGAGCGCTGTTCCCTCGCCGATCCCAGCCCGTGATGATCGGGCGCTTCAACGTGCTCCGCCAGCTCGGCCAAGGCGGCATGGGGGTCGTGTACGCCTGCTACGACGACAAGCTCGATCGCAAGATCGCGGTCAAGGTCCTCCACGCCGAGATCGTGCGCTCGCAGAAGAACGCCGAGGCGCGGCTCCTCCGCGAGGCGCAGGCGATGGCCCGGCTGTCCCACGCCAACATCGTCGCGGTGCACGACGTCGGGCAGACCGAGAGCACGGTGTACGTGGCGATGGAGTTCGTCGACGGCTCGGACCTCGACGCCTGGTTGAAGACGCCGCGCCCGTGGCGGGCGATCGCGGCCGCGTTCGTGCAGGCCGGCCGCGGTCTGGCAGCCGCGCACAGGGTGGGGATCGTCCATCGCGACTTCAAGCCGCAGAACGTGATGATGACCGAGGACGGCACGGTCAAGGTGCTGGACTTCGGCCTCGCGCGCGCGAGCGAGGGCGAGGGGCGAGACGAATGGTTGACGAGCGTGACCGACGGGAGCGAGCTCTCGAGCTCGCACCTGCGGTCCTCGCTGACGAGGACCGGCACGGTGCTCGGGACGCCGGCGTACATGTCGCCCGAGCAGCACCGGGGCGAGGTGGCGACCACGGCCAGCGACCAGTTCAGTTTTTGCGTGTCGCTCTATCAGAGCCTGTACGGCGCGCCGCCGTTCGCCATGCACTCGTACGAGGCGCTTCGCGCCGACGTCCTGCGAGGGAACGTCGCGCCGCCGCCGGTGCGGAGCCCGGTGCCGTCGTACGTCTTCAAGGTGCTCCAGCGCGGGATGCGTCCCGAGCCGAGCGCGCGGTTCAGGTCGATGGAGGAGCTGCTCGCGGCGCTGGAGCGCGACCCGCGGGCGAAGTACCGCCGCGTCGCCGCGCTGGTCGCGAGCGTGGCGATCACGGGGGCGGCCAGCGCGGCGGTGTTCCAGGCCGGCGCGGTCGAGCAGTGTCCGGACGCGCACGCGGAGCTCGCGGGCATCTGGGAGCCGGCCCGCGCCGAATCCGTGCGCGCGGCCTTGCGGGCGCTGGATCCGGGGCACGCCGACGAGATCCTGGCCGTGATCGAGCCGCAGATCGATCGATACGCCGAAGCCTGGGTGCAGATGCGCAACGAGGCCTGTCGGGCCCACGCCGAGGGGCGCCATTCGATGCAGCTGTTCGACCTGCGGACGGGGTGCCTCGATCAGCGACGCGCAGCGCTCGATGCGATGGTCGACGCGCTCACGACGGCCGACGCGGCGCGCCTGGAACACCTCGGGCGGGCGGTCGCCGGTCTGCCGCGGCTGAGCGGCTGCGAGGACGTCGAGGCGTTGATGTCGGTGATCCCGCCGCCCGACGACGCGGAGCTCAAGGCGCGGGTGCAGCGGCACCGCGAGGGGCTCGCGCGGGCGGAGGTGCACGAGCAGGTCGCCGAGATCCAGCGCGGGCTGGAGCTCGTCGACGGTGTCCTGGCCGACGGCGAGGCGGTCGCGTACGAGCCGCTGCGCGCGGAGGCGTATCTCCGCAAGGCGGGGCTGCACATGCAGGACGGCGAATGGTCGGCGGCGGTGGCCGCGTTCGACCAGGCGCTGTGGACGGCGGTCGGGATCGGCCACGTGCCGGTCGCGGCGCAGGCGAGCTCGCGCCGGGGATATCTGCTCGCGTACCCGCTGCGGCAGCCGGCGCAGGCCGCCGCAGAGCTGCCCCTCATCGCCGCGTTCAACCGGCGCGTGCAGGGCGACGTCGATCTGTACGCCGAGTTCCTCCTCAACGCCGGGACGATTCATCTCCAGGGGGGTGAACCGGAGCAGGCGAGAGAGTCGTGGGAGGAGGCGAGGGCGCTGCTCGAGCAGCACGACAGACTCGAGACGCCGCTCGGTCTGAACGTGCTCCGCAACACGGCCGTGCTGCTGGCCGACGCCGACCTGACCGAGGAGACGGCGGCGCTTCGGCGCCGGATCGTCGAGCTGTCGGAGAAGTTCATGGGCCCGCGTCAGGCCGAGCGCGCGATGTACGAGGGGATGCTGGCGTTCGCGCTGATCGATCTCGGCCGGCCCAAGGAGGCGCTCGAGCGGATGCGGGGCTTTCACGCGCACCTGAGCCGCGTGGGGAGCAAGCAGGCCCGGTTCGTGGCGACGCTGACGCTCGCGCACGCCGAGATGATGAGCGGCGCCGCAGGTGCAGCGCTTCGCCGCATGGACGAGGTGCGGCGCGCGGAGCCCGAGCAATTCGGCGCGAATTATTGGTCGTGGGCGATGCTCGCGGCGGCGATGGACGGGGACTTGCCGGCGATGCGCGAGGCACAATCCGTCGTCCGCGATGCGCTCGACGAGCACGATCCGCGCGACCGTCGACACCAGCTGCTCCTCCGGTTCTACGCGCGGGCGCTGCGGGTCGCAGGGGTCGAGGCCGAGAGCGTCGCGCCGCTGGAGAGCGCTCGCGCGGCGCTCGCCGGGTCGGACGACAGGGCGGACGTCGTGGCCGCGGCACGGCTGTCGCTCGCCCTGGGGCAGGCGCGGGTGCGGCTCGGCGAGCTCGACGCCGCCGAGCGCGACCTTCACGCCGCGCTGGCGACGTTCGAGCGGTCGCTGCCGCCGCGCCACCTCGACCTGGCGGAGGTCATGACGGCGCTCGGAGAGGTCGCGCTCGAGCGGCGGCGATCCGCGGCGGCGATCGAGTGGTTGGCGCGAGCCGAGGCGATCTACACATCGACGGCCGAGCCCGACCATGCGCCGCTGGTGCGGGCGCGGGCGCTGCTCGATCGGGCGCGGGACGACGCGGCGGAGCGGTGAGCCGTGTCGTTTAGCGCCAGCGCTTGTTGGCGACCGTGGCCAGGGTGGCCGACACGGCCTCCTTGAGGGTGCCGAGGACCATCAGCGAGTCGTCGACCTGCAGGCCGTGGTCGGCCAGCGCGGCGGCGGCGGCCGGCTGGATGCCGGTGAGCACGGTGCGGGCGCCGATCAGCTTGACCGCCTCGACCAGCTGAATGATGCGACCGGCGGGCGTGGTATCGACAGCACGCAGGCCGGTGAGGTCGAGGATGATGATGCGCGCCTGGTGGCGGGCGATGGCGTCGAGCACCGCCTCGCGCACGTGCAGCGAGCGCGACTCGTCGAGCGAGCCGACCAGCGGCAGCATCAGCACGCCGGGCGCGAGCGGCAGCAGCTGGGCCGACATCTCGGCGATGAGCTCGGCCTGTTGCTGGCGGATGATCTCGTCCTGCCGCTCGCGCTCGCGGATCGCGTTGCGCAGGCGGGTGACGTCGCGGACCTGCGTGGCCGCGGCCCCGCGTCCGCCGGCGGCGCCGGGGATCGCGAACATCGTCAGCTCGAGGTCGACGCGCACGCCGTCGAGCCGCAGGAACTCGGTGGTGCCGGGGACGATGTCGACGATGAGGCCGGCGGCGTCCTCGGCGGTGGCGTCGGGCGGGAGGGCGAGGATCCGCCGCAGCGCGGGGTTGCAGAACATCGGCTCGCAGGGGACGTTCGGGCGCACCAGCACGCCGTCGGGCGAGTGGTGGACCAGCGCCTCGAACACGCGCACCGCGTCCTCGGCCTGCTTGCGCTCGGTGACGTCGATGGCCACGCCGCCGATGCCGTCACCGTTGCGGTCGGGGTCGTCGGCGCGGCGCAGCGGGAAGATGTGCTCGAGGAACACGCGCTCGCGGTCGTCGATCGGGATGGCGAACTCGCTGACGCTCGGCGTGCCGGTGCGGATGACCTCGTCCACCACCTGATGGATCTCGGCGGCGACGTCGGCGTCGAGCAGGTCGGACTCGAGCTTGCCGACCACCTGATCGGGCGTGCGGCCGAGCAGCGTCGCGTGCAGGCGGTTGCTGAGCGTGAACCGGCCGTCGAGGTCCTTGGCGTAGAGGACCATCGGCGCGAACTCGGCGATCGCCCGCAGCAGCGAGGCGGTCTGGGTCAGCTGCCGTCGCTGCTCCTCGTGCGCCTGCTGCAGTGCGGCGTTGGTGGCCCGCAGCGCCGCGATCTGGGCCTCGAGTTCCTGAATGGTCGGCATGCTGCCAGGTCCGATCGACGGGGAGTGTGCCGCGGGCGTCCCGCGTTGTCACCGTCCGCGGGGCGCGAGCGGGTATGCAACGGCGCGTCGGGCCGACCCTCAGGCGCCGTTTCGGCGCGGCCACGCGCCGAGTTGTGGCGCTAGCTCGTGCGGCGAGCGGGCACGTCGATCCTTTTCTCTCGCGAGGTCGCGTGCCCCGGCGCTAGAACCACTCCGGACGGGTGGCCGCGTACGAGTCTTCCTCGTCGCGGCACAGGCGTGCGAGCGGGGCCACGCGGGGCAGCTCGGTGCGCAGCCAGTACTGCGCCGCCTGCAGCTTGCCGCGATAGAACGCCTCGTCGGCTGCTGTGGACAATGTCCCGCGGGACAGGGCGGCGCGGGCGACGGTGGCCTGGCGCAACCATTGCCAGGCGACGACGACGGTCATGAAGATGTCGAGGACGTCATGGCTATGGCGGAGCATGCGCTCCGGGTCGGCGAGGTGACGTCCCGCCAGCTCGGCGATCAGCGCACCCGCGGTGCCGGCGGCCTCCTGCAAGGCGGCGACGTCGCCGAGGTCGACCCCCGCTGCCTGCGCCTGCGAACATGTTTGCAAGATCTCCCGGCCCAACGCCTGCAGCGCGCCGGGGGCCAGCGCGCGGCGGCCGAGCAGGTCGAGCCCGTGGATCGTGGTCGTGCCCTCGTGGATGCTGTTCAGCTTCTGGTCGCGCAGCCACGCCTCGGGCAGGTACTCGCTCGAGTAGCCGTAGCCGCCGTGGATCTGCAGCGCGAGGATGTTGCTGTCGTAGCCGCGCTCGGCGGCGAAGCTCTTGGCGATCGGTGTCAGCAGGTCGAGCAGCAGCGCCGACCGCCGGCGCACGTCCTCGTCGTCGGCGTGGTGGGCGAGGTCGGTCAGCCGCGCCGTCTCGACCAGCAGCGACAGGCCGCCCTCGACGATCGCCTTCTGGCGCAGCAGCATGCGCCGGACGTCGGCGTGCTCGATGATCGGCACCGGCGGGCTGGCGGGGTCGCGGCGGCCCGCCGGGCGGCCCTGGCGGCGCTCGCGGGCGTAGGCCAGCGACTCGTGGTACGCGACCGCGGCGGTGGCGATCCCGTTGAGGCCGACCATCAGGCGGGCCTCGTTCATCATCTGGAACATGTACGAAAGACCATGTCCCGGAGCACCGACGAGCTCGCCGCGGCAGGCGCCGCGCTCGCCGAAGTTGATGACGAGGCTCGGCAGCCCGCGCCAGCCGATCTTGTGGATCATGCCGGCGGTGCTGACGTCGTTGTCGACCAGCGCGTCGGTTTCGACGTAGAGCCGCGGGATGGCGAACAGGGAGATGCCCTTGATCCCGGGCGGAGCGCCGTCGATGCGCGCGAGGGTGAGGTGGACGACGTTGTCGGCGAGGTCGTGGTCGCCGCCGGAGATGAAGATCTTGCCGCCCTGGATCGCGTAGGTGCCGTCGTCGCGGGGGGTGGCGCGGGTGCGGATGTCGGCCAGGCTGCTGCCGGCCTGCGGCTCGGTCAGCGCCATGGTCCCGGTCCACTCGCCGGAGTACATGCGCCGCATGTACCTGTCCTTCAGGTCATCCGAGCCGAACGCCTCGATCAGGTGGGCCGCGCCGGCGGTCAGGCCGGCGTAGCAGTAGGCGCTGAGGTTGGCCGCCATCAAGTAGGCCTCGGCCAGCAGCGCCACGGTGCGCGGCAGCTGCTGCCCGCCGACGTCGTGCGGCCGCGATGCCGTGATCACGCCGAGCTCGCACAGCCGGGGCCAGATCGCGCGCATGCGCGGGTGGACCTGGATCCGCCCGCCGGTGAAGGTCGGCGCGGCCTCGTCCATCGGCCGGTAGGCCGGGTACAGCACCTCGCGCGCGAACGCCCGCGCGTTGGCGAGGAAGAGGTCGAACACCTCGCGGTCGTGGTCGGCGAAGGCGGGCAGACGCAGCAGGGCGGCGGCGTCGTGGACCTCGTACAGCAAGAACGCGACGTCGCGGTCGGACAGGAGCGGGTTTCCGGCGGTCACGCGGGGAGGATATCGCGCCGCGAGGCAACCGGGGCGTGGTGTACGATGGCCGGCGATGTCGATGAATAAGGACCTCACTCGCGTCGCTCGCACCGGTTCGCTCGCGCTCGTCCTCGCCGGTTGCGGCGACGACGGCAATTCGACGGCAGGCGCGACGGCGGCGTCGGCGACGACGACGGTGAGCACGAGCGTCACGACGGGACCGACGACGGGGATCGTGCCGACCTCCTCTACCGCGACCGTGACCGAGGGCGGCTCGGAGAGCGAGGGCGGGACGACGACCGGGACGACCGCGCCGGTGGACCCGACGGTCGCCAGCAGCACCTCGACGAGCAACAGCACAGCGACAGCGGTCCGATCAAGTTCGACCACATGCGCGACGACCCCGACATGGGCGCCCCTCCGAGCTCGTGCAAGGTCGTCGACGACATGGACGCGATCGGCGATTGCACCGACAAGGCCCCGCCGGACTCGTTCGAGCCCGAGCCGCAGTGGACCTTCACCGGCCCGCCCGGGTTCGACAACTGCATCGTCATGCCGCTCGTCATCAACCTCACCGACGACAACCAGGACGGCGCCATCGACCTGTGCGACATCCCCGACGTGGTCGTGGTCGCCGGGCCGAACTTGAACAATGACACCTCGCCGTCGCGGCTCTACGTGCTCGACGGGGCCACCGGCGCGGTCCACTTCTTCGCCGCGGAGCCGGTGCAGTTCGGCGGCACGCCGGCGGCCGGCGACATCGACGGCGACGGTATCGCCGAGATCGTCGCCATCGAGCCGGGCGGCAGCGGCCGGCTCATCGCCTTCGAGCACGACGGCTCGCTGAAGTGGAAGAGCAACACCACGTGGCCGGGCTCGCAGTCGAGCGCGGTGGCGCTGGCAGACGTCGATCAGGACGGCGACGTCGAGATCATCGCCGGCGCCAAGTTGTACGACCACAACGGCATCGAGCTCTGGACCCGCGGCAACGACGCCATCTACGGCGCCTCGATGGCGGCCGACCTCGACGGTCAGCCCGGCCTCGAGGTGCTGGTCAACGGCGCGGCGTTCCACGCCGACGGCAGCACCTGGTACGACACCAACAATTTCGGCTGGGCCTTCCCGCAGGTCGCGAACCTCGACGGCGACCCGCAGCCCGAGGTGCTGATCTCGCGCGACAACTCCATCGAGCTGCGCCAGCACGACGGGACGCTGGTGTGGCAATTCACGCCCAACAATCAGGGCGACCTGAGCCGCCCGATCAACATCCACGACCTCGACGGCGACGGCGAGCCCGAGTTCGGCGTCAGCGGCCCAGGCCGGCGGCACCGCGTTCGACTTCATCGGCGGCGGCAAGGCCCAGGCGATCTACGCCGACGAGCACACGGTGTGGGTGTTCGACGATCTGGGCTCGCCGCTGATGCAGACGCCGCACCTGTCGGGCACGATCATCGAATACCCGGTGGTCGCCGATATCGACAACGACGGCTCGTCGGAGATCCTGGTGGTCTCCAACACCGCGCTCAACGGCGGGGTGCTCCCGTTCACCGTCCAGGCGGTGCGCGACGTCCAGGACCGGTGGGTCCAGGGCCGCCGGATCTGGAATCAGCACACCTATCATGTGACCAACGTGCGCGAGGACGGGACGATCCCGCAATTCGAGGTCCCGCACTGGGAGAAGCTCAACACGTTCCGCACGCAGGCGCAGATCTCGGTCGGCGGCGGGGTGTGCATCCCGCCGCAGTGAGCCGGCAGAATCGGGCCCGGACGCGCGAATCAGGGCAGGCCGGAGGTCGCGCGACGCCGGCCTGCCTGTCTCCAAGTTTGATTCTGCCGGGGGCGTGATATGCTGGCAGTGCTCATGGGAGGACGCTGATGTCGCGCCGCGTGGAGATGGCCTTGCTCGGGTTGTGCCTGGGGTTCACCACCCAGGCGTGCGTGTCCACCAGCGACGGCGACACGCGTGCGATAAAGGAGGCGGTGCAGGGCATGCTGGCCGAGAGCCGGACGTACCTGGAGATCGACGCTCTCCCGAGCAAGCGCAAGCTCGATCCGTTCCTGAGCAAGCCGGTGCCCGAGGAGGAGCGCTTCACGCCGATCGAGCTGTTCTTCCTGGTCGAGACGAACGTGCTGCGGCGGGAGTCCGTCAGCGCCGCCGGCTTGCAGGCGGCCTACTGCGCAGCGGTGAGGCAGATGCCGCCGGACTGGTGGAGCATGCCGGGTTCGACGAACACCGGCGTGGCGCGCCGCTTGCTGACGGTGCCGGGTGTCGAGACGTGCCTCACCGCCTTGCTCGACGACCGGACCCCGCTGAGGTACCTCGACGGCGAGTCCAACACGCTGGCCGGCGACCTCGACTGGCAGACCGGCGATCTCGCTGCGGGCCTCCTGGGCGCCCTCCGTCACGACGATTCATTCGACCACGGCGCCCGGCTGGGGGAGCGCATGAACGTCCGGAACCGCTGGCGCGACGGCGCGGGCCGCTGAGGCGCAGCGGATCGACGGCGGGCGCTCTGACCTCGCGTCGCCTTGCTGCGCTCGGCGGCGACGGCGAGGGACGCGGAGATGTGGATCCTAAAGCCGCGACGGCGCGGGCGCGCTCAGCAAGCCAGGCAGTGGATGCTCTCGACGCTCCAGTTCGAGCAATACCCGCACGCGTTGCACCAACGCGACTGGATCGATCGCTTCCAGCCGGGCATGTTCGGCTGGGGGTTGCAGGTGTTGCAGGGGTTGTCGAAGAAGTGATATTCGGTCCAGGTCCAATCTGCACAGGCTGCCGGCTGGACGCGCGCTCGCAGGTCGTCGTTCACGCCGCTCGCGGGTCCGTTGCCCTCCCCGGGGACGTGGATGGTGAATTCGCGGGCCGCGTCGTCGCACTCGGACGGGAGCCCCTCGAGGTCGACCGCGTCGAGAGGGACGAAGTCGCAGATCGAGAGCGGCTCGTCGCCCGACTCGACGACCACGATCTCCTCACGGGGCTGCTCGGGGGCCCGGGCCGCGGCCAGCTCGGCCAGGCGCTCGGCGGCGTCCGAAGGAGGGGCGTCGCATCCGCCGGTGAAGCCGGCTGCAGCGAGGAGAAGGCTGAAGAAGAGATTCGGCTTGGTCATGGCTTGTCGTCAATTGGTTGGGGGAATGGAGGCTGCCCCGCTCGGAGTCGTGGCGATGAGACGACTTCGATCGGGCTCGCGTTGGAAGTCTCTTGGACCTAGTAGGCAATTGGCGAAACTTCGGAATTTTTTCTCGGTGCCTCGCGGCGCGCGAGTTCGCCCGCGAGGACGCCACTCGGGGGCCGCGCCCCCAACCGAATCCATCTCCTTCGGTGACTGGGCGCAGGACTACGACCACGCCTTCACCGTGTTCTTCGACGACATCAAGATCAGCCTCGGTGACCGCAGCTCCGCGAAAGACCACGGACGCGGCGCCGCCGACGGCCGGCCTCACACACGGCCAAACGCGGTCACACCCGATTGCGCCTTCGAGCTGAAGCGCGCGATCGGGTGCTCGTCGGCGAGGTGTGGTGCGTGCTCGCGGCCGTGGCTCAAGCGGGCGGCCACATGCACAGGGCCGACTTCGGGTCGCAGATCATGTCGTCCGGGCACTGCTGACCGCCGCTGCAGTCGAGCGAGCACAACTTGGGCTCGTCGGCGGTGTCGCACGTCGGGATCGCGTCGCCCGTCGCCGGCACCGGGCATTGCTCGTTCTCGTCGCAGAACGGGGTGCAGGCGGTGAGTCCGTCGTTGTTCTCGATGCACAGGTACGTGCCGGGCTGGCAGCTCGACGCGTCGTCCTCGCAGCTCGCGTAGGGCGTCGCGTCGGGGTCGCCCGGCTGGGCGCACAGGGTCGTGCACATCAGCATGTCTTCGCAGACCGGCTGGTCGCAGGCGACGATGCAGGCGCGCAGCGCCGGTGCGGCCGCCTCGCAGTCGGCGACGCACTGCTCGAGCGCCACGGGCACCTCGCAATCGACGGTGCGCTGGCACAGCTGCGCGCACACGCCGGGCTCTCCGGTCGTGGCGGCGGTGCTCGCGTCGGTGGCGGAATCGTCGGTGGCGGAGCCGTCGGTGGCAGAATCGTCGGTGGCGGAATCGTCGGTGGCGGAGCCGTCGGTGACGGGGCCGCTGGTGATGGTCGGGCCGCCGCCCGTCCCGTCGGTGCTCGCGTCACCGGTCGCGGGCTGGTCGGTCGAGGCCTCCGAGGTCGCCGACGTCTCCGAACCGGACTCGCCGCAACCGAGCGCGAGCGAGAGCGCCAGGGCGGCAGGGAGCCGACGGAGCGAGGTCCGCTCGCGGCGGGATGTGGACAGCGCCGGCAGTAGAGTTGTAATTTGCATGCGGGAAGTGTACGCGGCGCGGGTAGCGCGGGCGTCGCAATTGTGCGAGCCATGTTCGCAGGATTGCGACGTGTGCGCGCGCCTTCCCCGAGCGAGCCCGAGCGGTGCGATTGACCGACGCGCTCGCGGGGCGGCTGTCTCGCGCCGACCGGGCAGCGCCGAGGCGACAATCCGGGCGCGAGGCGGCCGATGCCGCGCTCGGTCGACAGGCGATTGGCCGCGCTCGCGCTTCATGTCCGGCAGGGTACCGCGGCTGAAGGCGGCCGAACAACCCCGGCGCATCACCGGCGAGTCACCGGAATGTCATGAGGCGAATCGAGGTTGGACACCTACGATTCGGCGGCGGCCGATGTCGTGATTCGCCCACGTCCGCCGGGGCGCCGGCCCATACTTACGGGCATGTTTTAAAGGACATGTCACTCGTGCCGGCGGCAGGCGAGGCGCGGCTCGCCGCCGCCGGCGGGCAGGCGTCCTCGGCGCGGGCGGATCCGCCACCCCTCCTGTCTCGAGTTTTCTCTCCGCCGGGACAATTTTTTCCCGGGCGGCGGGTACTCCACCCGGGCTAAGGTCCGCATGACCCCCGGACGCCGCGTGGACCACGACGACCGCACCTTGCTGCACCTGCCCGTGGGCAGCGGGCGGCCCTCGGAGGAGCAGCAGGCGCTGCTGGGGATCTCCCAGACGCTGCCGGCGGGGCCGGGCGCGCTGTCGGCGACCGGCGAGGAGGCGCCCCGGCCGACGCGGGCGCGCGGCAACGTGGTCGGGCGCTACGTCATCCTCTCGCTGCTCGGCACCGGCGGGATGGGGGCGGTCTACGCGGCCCACGACCCGGAGCTCGATCGCAAGGTCGCGCTCAAGCTGCTGCGCCCCGACGCCAGCCCGGGCGAGGCGATCCGCATGGTCCGCGAGGCGCGGGCGCTGGCGAAGCTGACCCACCCCAACGTGGTCACGGTGTACGACACCGGCGTGGTCGGCGAGGGCGAGGAGGCCGAGGTCTTCATCGCCATGGAGTTCGTCGACGGGGTGACGCTGCGGACGTGGCTGCACGCGCGGCCGCGGTCGATACCGGAGATCGTCGAGGTGTTCGTGGCGGCGGCGCGCGGGCTGGCGGCGGCGCACCGCGTCGACCTGGTGCACCGCGACTTCAAGCCCGACAACGTGATGGTCGGCGGCGACGGGCGCGTGCGGGTGATGGACTTCGGCCTGGCGCGCGCGGGGGCAGGGTCGCCGTCGCGCGAGCCGAGCCTGCCCGGCGATCTGCGGGCGAGCGCGACCGACGTCCGCCTGACCCGCGCAGGCACGCGGCTCGGGACGCCGGCCTACATGGCCCCGGAGCAGTGGCAGGACGACGAGGTCGACGCGCGCACCGACCAGTTCGCGCTGTGCGTGGCGCTGTGGGAGGCGGTCCACGCGGAGCGGCCGTTCCGCGGCGAGTCGGTGCACGAGCTGATGTTCGCGGTCACCGAGGGGCCGCTGCCGCGGCCGCCGCAGGGTCGCCGCAGGGCCGCGGCGTGGCTCGGTCGCGTGCTCGAGCGCGGGCTGTCGCGCTCGCCGTCGCGGCGATTCCCGACGATGGACGCGCTGCTGGTCGAGCTCGAGCGCGGGCTGGCGCGCCAGCGGCGACGGCCGTGGCTGTTCGGGCTGGCCGGGGTGGCGCTGCTCGGGCTCGGGCTGTTCGGCCTGCGCGCCCGCAGCGTGGCCGGCTGCGCCGCGGCGGGGCAGGAGATCTTCGCGGTGTGGAACGAGGACACGCAGGCGGCCCTGCACGCGGCCCTGCTGGCCACGGGGGCGCCGTTCGCCGAGTCGTCGTACCAAAAGGCGGCGCCGCGGATCGACCGCTGGACGGGCACGTGGGCCGAGCTGCGCACCCGCGTGTGCACCGAGGCCGAGGTCGACGGGTCGCGCTCGCCGGCGCTGCACCGCCAGGCGGCGGCGTGCCTCGACGAGCAGCGCGAGTCGCTGGCGGCGCTGCTCGAGGTGTTCACCGCCGACTCGGCGGCCCAGGTGCCGCGGCTGGTGCCGGCGATCGCCGGGCTGGCGCCGCTGCAGCCGTGCACCGAGACGAGCTACCTGTCGCGCCTGCCGGCGCCGCCCGACGACCCGGTCACGCGCGAGCGGGTGCACGCGCTGCGCCGCGAGCTGCTGCAGGCCCGCGGGCACCTGGTGGCCGGCGACTGCAGCGGGCTGCCGCAGGCCGAGGCGATGCTGGCCGCCGCCGAGGCGCTGCCGCACGCGCCGCTGGTGGTGGCCGCGCGCGACCTGGTGGCCGACCTGGCCGAGTGCGGCGACGCGTTCGACCGCGCCGAGGAGGCGCTGCGGCGGGTGTACGTCGAGGCCGAGGCGCTGCAGGCCGACGAGGTCGCGGCCGGGGCGGCGATCCAGCTGGTGAGCACGATCGGCCGCGACCGCGCGCGCTCGGCCGAGGCGCTGCAGTGGGCGCTGCCGGCGGAGGTGATCGTGCAGCGGCTCGGCGAGACCCGCGGGCTGCTCGGCGCCGGGCTGGCCGAGAACAAGGCGCGCGTGCTGTTCGCCCGCGGCGAGCACGCGCAGGGGCTGGCCGGGATGCAGGCGGGGCTGGCGATCCGCGAGGAGCTGCTCGGGCCCGACCACCCGAGCGTCGGCGCGGCGCTCGACGTGCTCGGCAACATGTACCGCTCGGCCGAACAGCTCGACGCGGCGCTGGCGACCCAGACCCGCGCGCTGGCGGTCCGCCGCGAGGCCCTCGGCGCCGATCACCCGGCGGTCGGCGTGTCGGCCAACAACCTCGGCCTGCTCGAGCAAGCCCGCGGCGACTACGACGCGGCCCTGCCCCTGCTCGAGGAGGCGGCGGCGATCGCCGAGCGCGCGTTCGGCCCCGACGACCTCGAGGTCGGCACGGCGCTCAACAACCTCGGCCGCCTGCAGCACGTGCGCGGCCGCTACGCCGAGGCGCGGGCGCTGCTCACCCGGGCGCTGGCGATCCGCGAGGCCAAGCTCGGCCCGAGCGACCTCGACGTGGCGGTCACGCTGCAGAACCTCGGGCTGCTGGCGCTGCTCGAGGGCGACCGCCTGAGCGCGCGCGAGCTGCTGCAGCGGGTGCTGGCGATCCGCGAGCGCAAGCTCGACGAGTCGCACCCGGAGGTGGTGGCGATCCTCGACAGCCTGGGCACGCTGAACTACCGGATCGGCGACTACGCGCAGGCCCAGGCGCTGCACGAGCGGGCGCTGGCGATCCAGCGGCGCAAGCTGCCGCCCGAGCACCCCGACATCGCCAGCTCGCTGCGCAACCTGGCGCTGGTGCTGGCGGCCCGCGGCGAGCGCGAGCCGGCGCTGGCGCAGGCCGGTGAGGCGCTGGCCCTGGCCGAGCGCGCGCTCGGGCCGAGCCACCCCGACCTGGCGCCGTTCCTCAACACGCTCGGGCTGCTGCAGCGCCGGGGCGACCCGGCGGCCGCGGTGGCGACGCTGGAGCGGGCGCTGGCGATCTCGGCGCGCGCGCGCGGGCGCAAGCACCCGGCCACCGCGACGTCGCTGCTGCGCCTCGGCGAGGCCCACCTGGCCCGCGGCGCGCTCACGGAGGCCGAGGCGAGCCTGTCCGAGGCGCTGGCGATCCGCGAGACGCTCGGCAAGGACACGCCGGAGGTGGCGGAGGTGCTGGTGGCCCTCGGCGACCTCGAGCTCGCGCGCGAGCGGCCCGACGCGGCCGCGCCGCTGCTCGAGCGCGCGGTGCAGATCCGCAGCAAGGGCGGGATCGCCAGGCACCAGCTGGCCGAGGCCCGCTTCAGCCTGGCGCGCGCGCTGGGGGCCAGCGACGCGCCGCGCAGCCGCGATCTGGCCGAACAGGCCGCCGCGACCCTGCGCGACGAGGGCCCGCCGTTCGCCGCGGAGCTCGCCGCCGTCGAGGCGTGGCTGCACCGCTGACGGCGAGCGGCGAGCGGCAGTTCATGTCCGAGAGGACATGGTCGATCGGAAATGTTTTAAAAGACATGACTGGATGGGCATGCTCCATGGAGCATGTCCATTCTTCTGCGCGGGACGGAGCGCGTCGTGACCGCGATCGGCTACTTCGCGGGAGGCGCTCAGATCCCACGAAAGGTGAGGCGCAGGCACTTCTCCGTCTCGCAGGAGACCGTGTAACCGGAGCCCCTGTCGTTGACGTTGAGCTCGCCGTTGCAGCGCGAGCAGCGACGATGCGTGAACCCCTGCAGGCTCATCTCTTCGGCCGCGGCGTCGGCGTTGTCGACTTCGGCCTCGCGCAGAGCTCGCTCGTGGTCGGGTTCGAGGCTCATGGGCCGACCGCGCCCGTCAGAGCGCGGAGGCGGTGGTGCACCGGCCCCAGCTGCGCATGCCGGCGACGCGGACCTGCTCGCGCAGGTAGTCGTAGACCGTGTCGATCGGGCCGGCGGCGCCCGACAGCTCGTAGCCGCGGCGGCGGGTGAGCAGCGCGGCGGCGTCGATCTGCTGCAGCTCGTCGAGCGTGGTCTCGCCGTCGCGGTCGAGGTCGGCGTCGGCGATCCACTGGGCGCGCATCGTCGTCGTCTCGGTGGCGATCGTGGTCTGCAGCCAGGACACGGCGGGGAAGGTGAGGGTGACGTTCTGGCTGGGGACGGACGGGTCGTTCCACTCGCAGCCGGTGTAGGCCGCGCCGTGCGGCAGGCCCCAGCGGAAGCGGATCGTCGGGGCCTGCACGCAGTCGGCCGGGGCGTCGGGCTTGCACGAGTAGCCGTCGCGCTTCTCGATCGTGCCCTCGATGTAGAACGCCCAGCCGTTCTTGTTCATCATCTCGGCGTCCGCCTCGAGCGTGCCCGGCGACAGCGCCACGCTGTCGCCGGTGGCCGGCGGCAGCGTGAAGTCGACCGAGCCCGGTCCGCCGCGGCCGTCGACGTGGTCGACGAGGACCCCGTCATCGGGCAGGGCCTGCAGGTCGACGATGACGCGCGCGACGATCTCGTGGTCGCCGTCGTCGGTGCGGCGCAGGATGACGCTCCCGAGCGACACGAGGAGCTTCTGGTACTCGACGTTCCAGCCGTCGCGGATCTGGTGGGCACCCGAGCCGCCGAACAGGCCGAACACGCCCTGGCCGGCCGCCACGAACACGTCGCCCGCGGCCGCGATGCCGTCGCTGACGCTGCTGCGCGTGGTGTACATCTGCCCGCCGCCGGCCGAGCCGCCGCCGTCGTCGCCACAACCGCACAGCAGCGCGCCGCCGAACAGGCCACACAACAGGGACGTGCCGCGCATCGTTCGCGGAAGCACAGCACGCGCCCCGGGCCCCGTCAACTGCGTTTCATGCGACGCCGAACGAGGCGTGGCCCGGGCCAGCCATGTGCGAGGGATCGACCCGCCGGAGTCGAGGCCCAGGACCGCGAGCTGGCCCCATCAGGGCGAGTCGGCGAGCGCGAGGTCGAGGGCTCGCGCGCTGCTGTCGTGGTGAGCTGCCGACGACCGGAGCGCCCCCGTCACGGCGACCCGACGAGCGCGAGGTCGAGGACCAACCGGCGGGCCAGCGCGCGTCCCTCGGCGTCCTCCGGCGCGGCCGCGAGCGCGGCCTCGAAGGCCCGACGCGCCCGCACCGGCTCGCCGATCTGCACCAGCGCTCGCCCGTGGACGCGGTGCAGCGCGGCGCAGGCCTGGGCGCCGTCGCAGCGGGCGTCGAGGCCGGCGAACTCGGCCAGCACGAGCCGCACGACCTCGGGCGCGAGCTGCAGCGCGTCGAGCTCGCGCTGCCACGCGCGCGCGAACAGGTCGAGGAAGCGCGGCTCGCCGAGCAAGTGCCGCAGCGCCGGCGCGAGGCCGACCGGATCGGCCCGCAGCCAGCGCTGCAGCGCTGCGAGCCCGGACTCGTCGGCGAGCACGCGCTCGAGCGAGGGCCCGGCGATCTGCCAGCGCGCCTGCCGGATCGCCGCGAGGGCCTGCCACAGCCGCGCGCGCGGGCCGGTGAGCTCGGCGAGGAGCTCCGCGGCCGCCCCGGGATCGCCGTCGACGAGCCGCGCGGCCGCCCGGGCCAGCGGGGAGGGCGGTCCGACCGTCGCCGGCACCGCGCCCAGGACTTCGAGCGCCGTGAGTCGCACGCGCATGCGGGCCTCGCCGCCGCGCAGCTCGAGCGCGAGCGGGCCGGGGACCCAGCGGCCGGGCAGCGCCACCTGCTCGCGGAGCGCGGGCCAGCGGCCGGCGTCGAGCGCTCGACAGGTGAGGGCGTCGGCGGCGACGTCGAGCTGCAGCCGCAGCGGGACGCCCGTGCCGTCGACGCGGACCGGACCGAGCGAGGCGACGGTCGCGTCGCCGGCAGGGGTCGCGTCCGCGGCGCCGCGGGCCCGATCGTTCGCGGTCGCAGGCGAGGCGGAGCCCCCTGCCGAGTCGGTCGTGCGCGCGCCGTCGTCCGCCGCCCGCGCCACGGCGTCGTCGGCGTGGGCGGTCGGTTCGGACATCGAGGCCGCGCAGCGCAGCTCGAGCGCGGGCGACTCGTGGTCCGCCGCGACGTGCAGCTCGAGCTGGGCCGCCGTCTCGGCGCCGGCCACTCGCACCACGAACACGCCGCCCGGTGCGAGCGCCGAGGGCTCGAGCGCGAGCTCGACGAGCAGCCGATCGGCGCGCTGCGCCAGCGACCAGGCCGCGAGCAGCCCGCCCTCGCTGTCGACGACCAGCGTCCGGTCCAGCGGATCGCTGCGCAGGGCCGCGGGCGCCACCGCGGTCCACGGATCGGTGTCGCCGAACCGCAGCGACAGGCGCGTGCGCGCGGCCAGCAGCGCGGCCAGGCGATCGCGCAGGGCCTCGACCTCGGGCCGGGCTTCGGGGGTCGCCTCCGCCAGCCGCGTGGCGAGCACCCGCGCGGCCTCCTCGACGCGCCCGGCTCGCAGCAGCAGGCTGGCCTGCTCGGCCAGGGCCGCGTCGCGCACGCTGGGCTCGGCGGCCGCCGTGACCGCGAGGGCCAGCGCCCGCGCATCGTCGCCCGTCGCGGCGACCAGGGCCGACGCCGCCAGCCGCCAGCGCGCGCGTGTCGGCGGGTCCGCCCGGCCCGCGAGGGTGAGCAGGGTGGCCGCCGACAGGTCGAGCAGCCCGGCCCGGGCCAGCGCGATCACCCCGCGCGGCACCCCGGCGTCGCCGAGCCGCTGCTCGAGCGGCGCGGGGTCCGTGGGGCCGAGGCCGGCCGTCTCGCGGTCCGGGGCGCCGCCATCCCGGGCGCCGGCGGGTCGGCTCGCCGGCGGCGAGACGGCGGCCGCGGCCCGCAACGGGCCCAGCTCCGGGGCGGAGCTCAGCTCGGGCGCCTCGGCGGTGATCAGCGCCAGCACCCGCGCGGCCTCGCGCGCACCGCCGCCGGATCGAGGCCCGCGACGTGCTCCGCTGCGTGTCCCGGCGGGAGAGTCGGGCGGAGGGTGCGCGCCGTCGCGCGTCGCCACGGGTGCGGTGGCCAATTCATGCGCGCCGTCGCGCATTGCGTCGAGGGCTCCGATGGGGCCGTGCGCGCCATCGCCCGTGATGGCGGGAGCGTCGGACGGACGATGCGCGCCGCCGCGCGCCGCGTCGGGGGCTCCGATGGGGCCATGCGCGCTGTCGCGCGTCGTCGCGGGAGCGTCGGACGGATTGTGCGCGCTGTCGCGCGTCGCGGCGAAAGCTTCGGCCGAGCCATGCGCGCCGTCGCGCGCCGTCGCGGGAGCGCCGGCGGGGTTGTGCCCGCTGTCGGGCCGCCTGGGCCCGCCGTCGCGCGCCGTTCTTCCCTCGCGGCGCTCGGCGGCCGCGCGTGCCAGCCCGAGCAGCGCCTCGTCGCGCGCCTGCACCTCGCCCTCGGCGAACACGAACGCGTGCGCCCAGGCCTCGCGCGCCGCGGCCTCCTGGGCTTGCTCGAGCAGCCGCGCCCAGCGGGCCCAGGCTCGCCCGGCTTGCGCGTCGGCGACGCTCGCCAGCACCAGCGGCCCGGAGGCGGCAGCCCCGTCCGCCAGCAGGCCGGCGAGCTGCTGCTCGACGGCAGCGAGCGTCCGCTCGGCCGCCGCCGCCTCGCGCCAACTCGACCACGCCGGCACCGCCAGCCCGGCGATCGCCAGCGCCGCCACGGCCCCCGCGCCGGCCAGCCACCAGCGCCGCCGCGCCGGCCGTCCCGCGGTCTCCGGCAGCGCCAGCGCGGCCAGCAGCGCGTCCATCGTCGGCCAGCGCTCGGCCGGGTCGCGGCGGAGCCCGCGGAGCAGCGGCTCGCGCAACGTCGCCGGCACCTTCGTCCCGGCAGGCGGCGCGCGCAGGGTCCCGGCCGCCACCGCGGCCAGGTCCTCGAACGGGCGCTCGCCGTACAGCGCCTCGTGGGCCATCACGCAGAAGCTGAACTGGTCCGAGCGGGCCTCGGCGCGGCCGGGGTCCTGGAGCTGCTCCGGGGCCATGAACGCCGGCGTCCCGAGCACCGTGCCGGACTTCGTCAGCGGCGCCTCGAGGCTGCCCGTCGCCGTCTCCGCGGGCGCGCCGGGGTTGGCGCGCGCCAGCCCGAAGTCGACCACGCGGGCGCGCCCGTCGGCCCCGACGAGCACGTTCTCGGGCTTGAAGTCGCGGTGGATGATGCCGGCCGCGTGCGCGGCCGCCAGCCCGCGCCCCGCCTGCGCCAGCACCTCGACGATCTCCGCCGGCTCGCGCGGGCGCTCGCGCAGCCACTCGCACAGCGTCGTCCCGCGCACCAGCTCCATCACCACGAACGTCTGCCCGTCGGCCTCGCCGATCTCGAACACCTGGACCACGTTGGGGTGCGACAGCCGGCCGAGCGCGTGGGCCTCGCGGCGCAGGCGGGCCAGCTGCTCCGGGTCGGGCTGGCCGCGCGGCGAGTGCAGCAGCTTGACCGCGACCTCGCGGCGCAGCTGCGGGTCCTGGGCGCGGAACACCACGCTCATGCCGCCCTGGCCGAGGCGGCCGAGCAGGCGGTAGCGGCCGAGCTGCACCGGCTCGGCTGGCCTTTGGAACAGGCGCTTGCCGACCGCCGCGGCCAGCAGCCTGGCCTCGAGGTCCGACAGCGCGCCGGGACGCGGACCTGGGCGCTCCGGGTCCATGGCGCTCTACTGCTGCGCCCGCAGGTTGCGGGCCCAGGTCTCGAAGCCGAGCGGGATCGCCTCGCGCACCGCCTGCGAGCTGGTCAGCATCGCCATCTGCTCCTCGAGCAGCTGCCGCGCGCGCCGCAGCCGGGTCGCCGCCGTGCCGACCGGCACCTCCAGCGCCGCGGCGATGTCGGCGACGCTGAGCTCCTCCCAGTAGAACAGCTCGATCACCAGCTGGTGCGCCAGCGGCAGCCGGACCAGCGCGTCGAGCAGGAGCTGCTCCTCCTGCTGCTTGGCCATCACCGCGCTGGCCGTCGGGCCCAGCTCGCACAGCGACACCTCGTCGAGGTCGAGCGGCTGGCCGTGGCGGTGGTTGCTGCGCAGCTGGTTGTAGAGCACGTTGCGGGCGATCCCGAACAGGAAGCCGCGGAAGCTGCCCTCGCCGCTGAAGCGCTGCTGTCCCTCGAGACAGCCGAGGAAGGTCCGCTGGATCAGCTCCTCGATGTCGCCCTGGACCTTGTTGCGGAAGAAGCGGGCGATCGACGCGAAGTGCCGGGCGAACAGCGCCTCGCCGGCCGCCTGATCGCCCGCGCGCCAGGCCGTGAGCAGCTGCGAATCGCTGGCGTCCGCCACGGGCAGGCACCGTAACAGACCCGCGCGCCCGCCGGCAAGGCGCCGTCCGGGAGCGTCGCGCGCGCGACCGCGTGCGCGCGGCGAGCCGCCGGACCGGTGGGCTCCGGATCGCGGCGCCCCGCGGGCCCATGGGCGCGCGGCGCTCGACAGCCCGGCTGTCCGCGGCGCGGACCCGTGTCTCTCGGCGGGCTCTTCCGCGGGCGCCGGGCAAAAAATCGTCGCTGCTCGCAATTCGAACGCTCGCCGCGGTTACTCCGCAGGGGAGCGACGAGGACACCATGCTTACGAATCTTAAAAACTGTGGACTTTCGCGCGCCGGCTCGCGCCGGGGGCTCGGGCTGACGATTGCGCCGCTGCTGGCCGCGCTGACCGGCGCGTGCGGCGACGACGGCAGCGCCGGCGGGTACTACCAGGACAGCCACGGCGAGGGCGCGCCGGAGGAGTCGCCGAACGAGCCGGTCCAGCCCGACGACGCCCAGGCCGGCGAGGCGCCGGCGTGCGACGAGGAGACGCCGGTGACGCTCTACCTCTCGCCCGACGACTCGAACTCGACGTCCTCGCCGGTGCAGGCGCGCGAGGCGATCCTCAGCCGCGGCGACCTCGCGGGCGTGCCGCTGCGGACGTGGGAGTTCCTCAACTACTACTCGTTCAAGTACCCGGCCGCGCAGCCCGGCCAGGTCACCGTCACGCCGGAGCTGACGCGCGTCGACGGCATGCCCGAGGGGCAGTACGTCATGCAGATCGGCGTCGCCGGCGAGTCGATCCCCGACGCCGATCGCCGGCTCATGAACATCACCCTCGTGCTCGACGAGTCGGGCTCGATGTCGGGTCTGGCGATCGAGATGGAGCGCGAGGTGTGCCGCCGGATCGCCGGCAGCCTGCGCGCCGGCGACGTCGTCTCGCTGGTCGGCTGGGACACCGAGAACGCGGTCAAGCTGGCCGGCCACGTCGCCGTCGGGCCCGACGACCCCGCGGTGGTCGCCGCGTGCGACGACCTCGAGGCCGGCGGCGGCACCGACCTCAACGGCGGTCTGCGGGCCGGCTACGAGCTCGCGCACCAGCACTTCGACGGCGAGCGGGTCAACCGCGTCGTCCTCGTCAGCGACGGCGGCGCCAACGCGGGGATCACCGACATCGGCATCATCGCCGACGGCGCCGGCGACCAGGACCAGGACGGCATCTACCTCGTCGGTGTCGGGGTCGGCTACCCCGAGCAGTACCACGACGCGCTGATGGACGCCGTCACCGACGTCGGCCGCGGCGCCTCGCTGTTCATCCCCTCGGCCGAGGAGGCGCGCAAGATGTTCTCCGAGCGCTTCGTGCAGACCATGGGCGTGGCCGCGCGCGACGTGCGGGTGCGCCTCGACATGCCGCCGGGCTTCTCGATCGTCGCCTTCAGCGGCGAGGAGTACTCCGAGGACGCGGCGGAGATCGAGCCGCAGCACCTGGCGCCGAACGACGCGATGGTGTTCCACCAGACGATCGAGTCGTGCGCCCCCGCGAGCGTCGACCCGAACGCCGAGTTCACCGTCGCCGTGAAGTGGAAGGACGGCGTGACCTTCGCCGAGCGCGAGACCTCGGTCTCGCTGCAGCTCGGCGAGGTGCTGGCCGCCGAGTCGGCGATGCTCAAGAAGGGCGCCGCCGTGTACGCCTACGCCGAGAGCCTCAAGGCGCTGAGCCGCGGCGCGAGCGACCCGCTCGCCCCGGCGTTCGCCGCCCTGGCGCGCGCCGAGGCGGTCCTGCCCGGCGACCCCGACCTCGCCGAGATCCGCGGCATCCTCGAGCGGCTGTGAGGCGCGGTCTCTTCGATGTCCTATTGTGCGGAGTGAACAGCGAAAGGCGAATCATGCACGTATCGGCCGCCGTACGCCCGCGCGCGGCCATGTGCCACGATTCGCCCGAATTTGCTCGCGCCCGGTGATCGCCGCCGCGGCGGCGCCGGCGCGGCTCGCGGGCCGGCCGCGAGGTGTGCTTACTATCTCTTATGGCGATGCCCTTCATCAGCTCGCCCCACCTTGCGACCGGCCCGCGATCTTTATCTGCTCGAAGCGACATGTCACCTGCGCCGAGGGACATATCATTGCACATGTCTCTTCGGGCATATGTTCACGGCGCCGCGGCGAACGCCGCCCGCGCGAAGGCCTCGAACGAGCGCGGCGCTCGCCCGGTGCGGCGCAGGACCTCGTCGGTGACGCGGTCCTCGGCCCCGCCGGCGATCGCCTGCTCGAGCGCGCCGAGCAGCGCCGCGTAGTCGGCGGGCATCCCGGAGGCGATCACGTGGGCCTCCCAGGCCGCGCGGGTCAGCGCCCGGTGGACGACCGCCTCGCCGAGCACCCGCGACAGGATCGCGGCCGCGTCGGCGTACGACAGCGCCTCGGGCCCGGTGAGCACCAGCGCCGCGTTCGCCGGCGCGAGCAGCGTGGCCACCGCGACCGCGGCGATGTCTTCGGCGTCGATGAAGCCGATCCGGCCGTCGCCGGTGGAGCTGGCGATCGTGCGCTCGTCGCGGAGCTCGCGGCCGAGCGCGTGCTGCGGGTCGGAGAAGTTCTGCATGAACCACGACGGCCGCAGCACGGTCCACTCCGGCGCGCGCGCGGCCAGGGCGGCATGGACGGCGCCGACGCCCGGCATGCTCGCGTCGATCGCCGACGAGCTGAGCAGCGCGAAGCGCCGCGCCCCGCGGGCGAGCGCGCGGTCGATGAACGGCACCATCCGCGGCGCCGGATCGCGGACCAGCGCCGGCGCGACCAGGTACGCCGCGTCGATGCCCCGCAGCGCCGCGTCGTGCGTGCCCGGGTCGGCCCAGTCGAAATGGACCTGGTCGGGGCCGCTCGGCCTGCGGCTGGCGATCACGGGCGTCTCCCCGTGCGCCCGCAGGCCGCGGGCCACCGCGCTGCCGGTCTTGCCGGTGCCTCCGATGACGAGCACGCGCATCACACACCTCCCAGCGCGGCGAGGATGCCGCCGTGCTTGGCGAATGCGGCCATCGCCGCCGCGGGGTCCCAGTACTCGCGGTAGCGGACGACCAGGCCGTCCTTGCACTCGAGCACCATCACGTAATCCTGCTCGTAGGCGACGTCGCCGGGGGCCAGCGTGGCCGAGCCGTGGACCTCGGCGACGACGACGTCGGGGTCGACGGTGGCGTGGACCCGCAGGTCGCGGAACCTCAGCCCGCGGAACACCGCGGGCGTGCGGCGGAAGTAGTCGGCGATCGCCGGCTTGCCGACCAGGCGCGGCGGAGAGCCGACGCTCGCGGCGTAGGGGAACTCGACGATCGCGTCGTCGGCGAACAGCGCGAGCCAGCGCTCGATGTCGCCGGCGATGAGATCGAGGTGCGCCGCGAGCGCTGCGGCCGCGCGCATGGGTCGTTCGGGGTCGTGCATGGCGTCTCCTGTGCCTGCGAAGCTAGTCGCCCCGGCCGCACCGCGCGTCCGGTTCGCCGATCCGTCCGTCCTGCGCCGGCCCGGGTTATGCTGCGGGCCGATGACCGAGCTCGACGCCCTCGCGCGCTCCCTCGTCGTCCTCGGCAGCGAGGTCACCAGCCTCGAGCTCGGCGGGCGCTGGGGCAAGCACCGCCGGGCCGCCCGCGCCAGCGCCAAGCTGTACGCCGCCTTGCACGGCGGCGGCGAGCTCGTGGTCGCCGATCGCCGGCTGTCTCTTCGAGCAGGTGAGCTCGCGTTCCTGCCGCGGGCCGACGAGCACGTCATCCGCGACAGCGCCGCGACCCCGATCCCGCGCGACGGCAGCGCCTGCGTCGGCATGCAGCAGACCGCCGCCGACGTGTGGGTCAGCGCCGGGACCCCGACGACCCGCCTCGTCGTCGTCGATCTGCAGGTCGACCACGCCGACGCCCCGTGGCTCGCGCTGCTGCCCGCGGTCGTGCACATCACCGGCGAGCAGCCCGAGCTCGGCCGCTGGCTGGCCGACACGCTCGCGCTGCTCGGCCGGGCCCGCGCGCTGTCGCCGTCGCTGCGCGAGACGATCACCGCCTCGTGGGCCCAGGCGCTGTTCGCCGAGGCCCTGCGCGCCGGCGCCGGGACCCTGCCCGGCGCCGAGGCCCTGCGCGACGACCGGGTCGTCGCCGCGCTGCTGCGCCTGCGCGCCGAGCCGGAGAGGCCGTGGGAGCTCGGCGAGCTGGCGGCGCAGGTCGGCATGTCGCGCTCGGCCCTGGCGGCCCGCACCACCGCGCTGCTCGGCGAGCCGGTCGGCAGCTACCTCCGCCGCCTGCGCCTCGATCGCGCCGCCAGCCTGCTCGCCACCACGGACGCGCCGATCAAGGTGATCGCCGCCCGCGTCGGCTACGCCAGCGAGCCCGCGTTCACCCGCGCCTTCGTGCGCGCCCGCGGCACCGCGCCCGTCGCCTACCGCCGGGCGCTGCGGCAGCCGGACGCGGCGCGGGCCGATGGCGCGAAAGACATGTCCTGAAGGTCATGCCCGGGTATCCGGGACGTCTTCCGATGAGTTTGTGAGCTCCTGGTGATGAGGCTGGGACCTCGCCGGTTCGGCGCGGCCGGACGAACGACCGCGGGCGAGCGGCCGACTGTGGTGAATCGCGGCCGCGGCGATCTCGCGGGCGTCCGCGGGGTCCGCCCGAGCGGCGCTCGATCGGGCCGCGGACGTGTCGCGGACGGGAACGTGGCCCTGGTCGCTTGCGAGCGCGGAGGACGGAGTCATCTCCGGCACGACGTCGACCGAGGTCGCCATGACCCATGTTCTCGTATACGGAGCGGTCGGCTGGTGCGCCGAAATTCTGTGGACGGCGATCTGCTCGCTGTTCACCGGCGTGCGCGGCGATCTGGGCGACGACAAGGGACCCACCAGGCTGAGCCGCGAGCAGCGCCTGAGGCTGCTCGGTCACACGTATCTCTGGATGTTCCCGGTGTACGGGCTCGGCGGGCTGCTGTTCGAGCGGCTTCACGACGCGATCCGCAGCTGGCCGTGGCTCGGTCGCGGGGCGCTGTGGACGGTGCTGATCTTCGCCGTGGAGTACGTCGCCGGCGCGCTGCTGTGCCGGCTGACCGGTCGCTGCCCGTGGGACTACAGCTACTCGCGCTATCACCTGCACGGGCTGATCCGCTTCGACTACGCGCCGCTGTGGTTCGTGTTCGGGCTGGTGCTCGAGCGGGTCCACGACGCGGTCGCGGCGATGTGACGAGCGGCCGCGGGGTCGACCCGAAGCGTTCGCTCGCGCGCCTGGGCTCGCCGCGGTGAATCGCGCAGCCGGCAAACCGAAGATTGGGCCCGAAACGTCCGCGAGGCCCGTCCCTGCGAGCTCCGCGGATACGCTGAATCGCTGGCATTGCCGGCGTACCGCGGAATGTATTGTGATTGCCGGATTCGTCACGGCCGAGCCCGCTGCGCGATCGACGGGCGCGTTGTGCTGCGATTGTGGCCTCGTTGATGATTCACGGAGAAACTCGTTCTACCATGTCTCAAAGACCAGGCCGTTGATCGGCGATCCCGAGCGTGGCCGGCGGCTGGCGTGTGATGTACCCTCGCGGCCATGCAACTCTCATTTCTTGTAAAGACGCCCGTGCTCCCCCTGTTCGTGGCCCTGTGCGCCGCGCCGCTGGCCTGCGGTGACGACAAGGGCGGGGACACGGAGACCTCGGGCTCGGCGACGCAGGCGACGCAGGCGACGCAGGCGACGATGGCGAGCCAGACGATGGGCGCGACGACGGACGACACTGACGCCGGCACCGCCACCGAGGCCGGCACGGACACGGCGGCCACGGACACGGCGGCGACCGACACCGCGGCGACCGAGACGACGGTGGCACCGACGTCGACGACGACCATGCCCCCGCCGACGACGACGGAGGATCCGACCGGGGCCGGCTCGGGTCAGTTCTGCCAGGAGGCCTGCGCCGGCGATGCCGACTGCCTGATCGGCGGCGTCGACATGGGCTACACCTGCCAGGACAATCGCTGCCAGAACGCGGCGTCGAAGTGCTCGGTCGACACGCAGTGCAACGCGCTGTTCAGCGGCTGGGTGATGGACTGCGCGGCCCAGGCCGACTGCATGATGGGCTACGCCTGCGTCGACATCGGCGACGGCGTCGGCAAGTGCGCCATCACGCCGAGCGACATCATCATGTGCGAGACGCTGACGATGGAAGAGATGATGATCGACGCCATCGAGGGCGGCATGCAGATCACGGTCTGCGGCAAGACCGGGGCCAAGTGCGACAACGAGGTCTGCGTCGATCCGTGCGAGGCCAACACCGATTGCCCGGCGCAGGGCGGCCACCCGATGTGCAACGTCGACACCGGCCGCTGCGAGTGCGGCTCCGACGCGGACTGCGCGGCCACCGGCCTGCCGCAGCTCGCCGTCTGCAACAACGGCGTGTGCGGCTGCGGTCAGGACAGCGACTGCGCCGGCACGATGTACTCCGACAAGTGCTTCGAGGGCACCTGCGGCTGCTCGACCGTCGACGTGTGCATGAACCCCAACGTGTTCGACGGCACGATGAAGGCCTGCGAGGGCTTCTGAGCCGCTCGCCGCCGCCGGTCGGCGCGGGCCGGCCGGCGACCGCCCTGGTGTGAGTCGTTCGCGCGGTGGCCGGCGTATCGCGGGTCGCTCGCCGATTCATGCCAGGGGCGATTCATGGCAGTCGGTGCGCCGGGGCAGCAGGCCCGGCGCACGGGCTCACGCGCGGTACAGTGGGAAGAACTGGAACGCCCGCGGCCACTCGGCGCGCGGCTTGAACGCGAGCGCGACCTCGGCCCCGTCGAGCGCGGACTCGGTGATCACGACGAATTCACCGGCGGCCCGCGCGGCGGCGAACTCGGCGTCGCCGACCTTGCAGACGACCTTGCGGAACGGGCCGGCGAGCCACTGCGCGACCTCGGGCGCGTCGCGGAACTGCAGGTACGCGGCCAGCGACGCGTGCGCGCACGCGACCATGGCGAAGCCGAGCGGCACGCCGGCGCGGATCAGGATGTACATCTTCACGGGCGCGATCGTTGGCACGGATCGCGCCGCGCGTCCACCGGGGCGGTATGTCCGGAGGGACAGGTAGCGCTGCTGCGTCACCCGCCGAACGTGCAGCCCTCCTGCGTGAGCTCGGTCGGGGCGGACAGCGGCATCATCGCGTCGAACGTCAGGGTCTGGCCGCTGGCGTGCAGCTCGACGTGCATGTTCGCGGTGAGGCCGTCGACCATGGAGAGGTCGGCCAGCTCGTCGGGCGGGAGGACCGGGACGACGCCGAACACGCCGCCGATGAGGTCGTCGCAGCCGACGTAGTAGCTGACGTCGCCGCTGAAGAAGTGCCCGGCCGGGTTGATGTTGAAGCCCTCGACGTCGACGGTGAGCGTGAAGGTGACCGAGTCGTCCATCGGGTCCCAGCCGCCGAATTTCGGGTAGAGGCCGAACATCCACAGGCCCTGGACGCCGCACTCGAGCGGCAGGGTCACGCCGTCGGCGAGCGGGTTGCCTTGATGGTCGTACAGCTCGAGGAACGGCTCGGGCGCGTCGTCGTCGAGGCCCCAGCAGTAGCCGGCCGGCGAACCGGTGGTCTCGCTCGTGGTGTCGCCGGTGGTGGTCGTCGCGTCGGTGGTGGTCGGCGCGCCGGTGGTCGGCGCGTCGGTGGTGCTGTCGTCGGTGGTCGCGGGCGCGCTCGTGGTGGTATCGTCGGTGGTCGAGCCGGTCGGCTGGTCGGTGGTCGTCGCGGCCTCGGGCGCGCACGCGAGCGCGCACGCGAGGATCGTCGGGGGCAGGGTAAGCGGGGAGTCCAGGCGCATGCCGCATGATACGCGGTCGGGGCCCGGGGTGCTGCACGTTCACGGCGGTGTGCGGCCAAGCGCGGTCCGCGTATCGCGGGTCAACTCGCCGATTCATGGCAGGCCGATTCATGGCAGTCCGTGCGCCGGCGTAGCCCGCCGGTGCACGGAATCACCCGCCGAGCGTGCAGCCCTCCTGCGTGAGCTCGGTCGGGGCGGACAGCGGCATCGTCGCGTCGAACGTCAGTGTCTGACCGCCGGCGGCCAGCTCGACGTGCACGTTCGCGGTGAGGCCGTCGACCATGGCGAGGTCGGCCAGCTCGTCGGGCGGCAGGACCGGGACGACGCCCGGGACGCCGCCATCGAGCTCCTCACAGCCGACGTAGTAGCTGACGTCGCCGCTGAAGAAGTGCCCGGCCGGGTTGATGTCGAAGCCCTCGACGTCGACCGTGAGCGTGAAGGTGACCCAGTCGGCCATCGGGTCCCAGCCGCCGAACTTGGGGTAGAGGCCGAACATCCACAGGCCCTGGACGCCGCACTCGAGCGGCAGGGTCACCCCGTCGCCGAGCGGGTCGCCCTGATGGTCGTACAGCTCGAGGAACGGCTGGGGCGCGTCGGCGTCGAGGCCCCAGCAGTAGTCGGCAGGCGCGCCGGTGGTCTCGCTCGTGGTGTCGCCGGTGGTGGTCGGCGCGCCGGTGGTGGCGTCGTCGGTGGTCGTGGGCGACGTCGAGGTGGTGTCGGAGGTGGTGTCGGAGGTGGTCGAGCTGGTCGGCTGATCGGTGGTCGTCGCGGCCTCGGGCGCGCACGCGAGCGCGCACGCGAGGAGCGTCGGGAGCAGGGCGAGCGGCGAATTCAGGCGCATGCCGCATGATACGCGGTCATGGCCCGGGGTGCTGCACGATCACGCCGACGTGCGGCGGCATGCCGGCGAGGTTGCCACCGACGGCGAAGCGCGGTCCCGCGTCGAAGCCGAACACCGCGTGGAGCAGCAGGAGCGTCGGGCTGTCCTCGGGCACCGGCTCGAGGCTGCCTGCGGGCACGCGCAGGATCTGTCCCTCGGAGCCGGTGACCAGCGCGGAGCCGTCGCTGCCGACCCACACGCCCGACAGGCCGGGGCGATCGAGCGTGGCGCCGGACCACGCCTGTCCGTTCCACCAGGTCAGGCGCGCGTTGGCCCGGCCGCCGACGGCCAGGCGCCCGTTCTCGGGGCCGCTCACGCTGATGAGGTCGGCGATCGAGTCGGTGTCCTGCAGGGTCCACGTCGCGCCGTCGTGGTGCAGGACGACGCCGAAGTCGCCGACCGCGGTGACATCGTCGGTGCCGGTGCCGACGATTTTAAATAGGGCGTGGCACCCCTCCGGCAGCGGCGGCAGGGCCTCGGGTTGCCAGGCGGCGCCGTCGTGGCGCAGCACCACCGGCGGGCCGACGAAGCCGTCGCCGCCGACGGTCCAGATCGCCTCGGGGCTCGCGCCCCAGATCCCCCACAGCGGCACGCTGACGCCGGTCTCGACGGCGACCCAGGCCTCGCCGTCGCGCCGGAGCGCCGTGCCTGCCTCGCCGACGGCCCACAGCGTGTCGCCGACGCCGGCGAGCCAGTGCAGCCGCGTGGTCCCGGGGGGCAAGGCGAGCTCGCTCCAGCCGGTGCCGTCCCAGTGCAGGGCGAGGCCCTTCGACTCCGGGCCCAGGCCCTGGCCGCCGACGGCGATCACGTCGTCCGGCTGCGGGCCCCACACGCTGAACAGCGCGCCCTTGTCGACGCCGAGCTCGAGGGCGACGGACCAGCCGGCCGGGGGCGCGCCGGTGGTCGGCTCGGTGGTCGGCCCGGTCGTCGTGGTCGCGCCAGTGGTCGTCGTGGTCGCGTCGCTGGCGCTGCTCGTCGTGGTGGTGTCGCCTTCCGCGGCGGGCGGGCAGGCGGCGAGCAGGAGCGCGAGGGAGCAGACGCGCGAGGGGGCGGGCATGCGCCGACTGTAGCGCGCGCGGCCGCGGATGGGCAGGGGCGCGGCGGAGCCTCGCGCGGCGCTCGCACGCGCGCTCGGGCCCTCGCGGGTATCGTTCCGGACATGTCCGGATGGACATTTTTATTAAAACATGTCGAAAGGGGCATGCTCGAGGGAGCATGTCACTCGTGCCAGGTCGTCAATCGCCGCCGCGGTTGGTCAGCAGCTGCAGCGGCGTGCGGCCGCTGGCGCGGGGGATGCCGACGACGCAGGCGAGGCCGAGCACGAGGTCGATGGCGCCGAGCAGGGCGGTGATCCGGCCGGCCGTGCCCGGGAAGTCGAGGGTGAAGGTGAGGGCGGCGAAGCCGAGGCGGATGATGCCGCTGTAGTAGGGGAACGCGCCGTAGCGGCGCAGGTCGGCGGCCGACAGCCACAGCACGATGGCGTAGAACAGGGACAGGAGGCCGGGCAGCCACACCCAGAACGGCGAGGGCAGCGGGACGCCGAGCGCCGGCATGAGGCCGGGAGTGACGAAGACGACCAGCGCGCTCGCGTTGTACAGCGCGCCGATTCGGACGATGGTCTTCATGCGCGATCCTCCGGGTGATTGAAGGCGAGCAGCCGCGGCGCGCCGGGCGAGAGGGACGGGTAGGGACGACCGCGGGCGAAGATACCCTCGCGGCGCGACGCGCACCACCACGGACGAGCGGCGCGGGCGATCGGGCCCAGGGCACGGGCGGGGCGGCATCGGCCGAGCAGCCGGCTCGAGGCGCGGTGCGTCGTGGTGCCTGCCTTTGCGGGGGCGGCGACGCGGGCGCAATGGCGATATGTCTCTCGGGACATATCATCATTGTCTCGCCGCCGGCGTTCACAGGCGCAGGCGGGCCTGGGCGGACATGAGGCGGAGGAGCAGGTCGTCGCGGGCGGCGACGAGGGTGGCGCGGAGGTCGTCGCAGGCGCCGATCTTGGCGAAGTAGGGCGCGGTGAGGCCGTCGAAGGCGTCGCGCATCATGACCGGCGGGTACTCGACGACGAGGGTCTTGAGGTCCTTGAGGGTGACGTGACCGAGGCCGGTGGTCTGCTTGGCGCGGGCGAACGCGAGCAGCTTGGGCTTGAGGCTGCGCAGCAGGCCGAACATGTAGGCGCGGTCCTCGGGGCGCGGCGCTACGACCTTGAAGATGTGCTGGTTGAGCCAGGCCGGGCCGCCGAAGTAGAGGAAGGTGTCGATCGAGGTGTCCGGGTTGCCGGACCAGGACAGCAGCAGGTCGCCGCGGTCGATGCGGCGCGAGTTGTCGCGGTGGACGCAGTAGCGGGTCTGACGGGTGATGCCCTGCTTGAGCTCGCCGATCTTGATGATCGGCAGGCCCTCGCCGGCGGAGAAGTCGCTCATGCCGAACGCGCTGCCGTTCTGAAACTCGGCCAGGTCGGTCAGCGGCAGCAGGCGGTAGGCGAGCGGGAACCGGCGGTCGTCGTGCTCGTGGAAGGCCGGGGCGAGCCGGCTGTACAGCTCGGGGTCGACGGTGGGGTGGCGCTTTCCTACGGCCTTGTCGGCGGTCGGCTGATGCTCGATGAACCATGTCCGAAAGAGCAGGTCGACGAGCTTGACGAGGACGGCCCGCTGGTCGTCGCACAGGCTGATCCGGCGGTCGAGGGCCGACAGGGCGGCGGCGATGGCCCGCTGCTCGGGCAGGGGCGGCAGCAGCAGCGGGGTCTGGCGCAGGGTGCTGAGGTTGGTGTGCGGGACGCCGGCGGCGATGGTCCAGTTCTCGACGTAGCGCTGGACCTCGGGCGAGCGGCACCAGTAATAGACGTACTCGGGGTCGGCGCGGGCCGGGTCGCAGGTCAGCTTCATCTGGCTCTGCGACAGCAGGAAGCGCCGCCACGGCAGGTCGTCGGGGACGAGGCCGACCTGCGAGACGGTGCCGCGCTGGGTGAAGATGACGTCGCCGGGCAGGGCCTGCGAGCGGCGCAGCGCCTCGGCCTTGTCCGGGTGCACGAACACCAGCTCGTCCGGGTAGAAGCGGCGCTCGCCGTGGCCGAGGTTGCAGCCGCGGATGACGGGGACGCCGTCGGGGTGGTCGACGTAGTCGGCCTGGGTGAGGTCGGAGCCGAACGGGCCGCCGGCGATCGCGTTCTCGCTGTCGGCCTTGATCGCGTCGAGGGTGGTGCGCACCCAGTGGGCCGGCGCGCTCACGGGACCTCGACCCGGGCCAGCGCGTCGGCGATGTCGCGGTCGAGCCCGGCGGCCCGCTCGATCTGCTCGAGCAGCTCGCGGCGCAGCGCGGCGAACTGCTCGGCGAACGCCGGCGCGGCGTTCGCCGCCTCGGGCGGCCGCACGTGCCGCGTCGGCGCGAGGATGAACTCGTGCTCGGCGAGGGTCGGCAGGTCGACGGCGCAGCAGCGCCCGGGCACGTCGGCATATGTCCGCTTGGACATGCCCTCGGCGACAGGTGCTCCGCGCCAGGCGTGGTAGATGCCGGCGATCTCGGCCAGCTCCTCGGGGCGGAGGGCGAGGTGGGTGCGGTCGAGCATGGCGCCCATGTCGCGGGCGTCGATCATGAGGATCTTGCCGCGGCGGTCGCGGCCGCCGGCCTTGTCGCGCGCGAGCAGCCACAGGCACACGGGGATGGCGGTGCTGTAGAACAGCCGCGCGGGCAGGGCGATGATGCCGTCGACCAGGTCGGCCTCGACGATCCGGCGCCGGATCTCGCCCTCGCGGCCGCCGACCGTCAGCGAGCCGTTGGCGAGCACCAGGCCGGCGAGGCCCTGCGGCGCAAGGTGATAGAGGATGTGCTGGACCCACGCGAAGTTGGCGTTGGCGTCGGGCGGGAGGCCGAAGCAGAACCGCGGGTCCTCGGCCAAGGCGGTAGCACCCCAGGCGCGGGCGTTGAACGGCGGGTTGGCAAGGATGTAGTCCGCCTTGAGGTCGGCGTGGAGGTCGCGCATGAAGCTGTCCGAAGGTTCAGCTCCGAGGTCGCCCTCGATGCCGCGGATGGCGAGGTTCATGCGGGCGAGCCGCCAGGTGGTCGGGTTCGACTCCTGGCCGACGATCTTGAGCTCGCCGCGGTGGCCGCCGTGCTCCTCGAAGTAGCGCTCGCTCTGCACGAACATGCCGCCGGAGCCGCAGGCGGGGTCGTAGATGGTGCCGCGCGTCGGCGCGAGCAGGGCGACGAGCAGGCCGACGACGCTCGGCGGGGTGTAGAACTGCCCGCCGTTGCGGCCCTCGGCCGAGGCGAAGCAGGTGAGGAAGTACTCGTAGACGCGACCGAGGACGTCGTGGGCCTTGCGGCCCTGCGACCCCAGGTCGGGGATGTCGTCGAGGAGATGCAGCAGCTCGCCGAGGCGGGCGGCGTCGAGTCCGGGGCGCTGGTAGATCTGCGGGAGGATCCCGCGCAGGGTCGGGTTCTGGGCCTCGATCGCGGCCATGGCCTGATCGAGGTCGTGGCCGAGGAGCGGCGAGCGGGCCTTCTGCAGCAGCTTGTCCCAGCGCGCGGCGGCGGGGACCTTGAAGCCGCGCGTGGGCGGCGGCTTGGCGCCCGCGGCGCGGAGCGGCGGACCGGCCTCGCTGACGAACTTGATGAAGAGGAGGCCGAGGACCACGTGCTTGTACTCGGCGGCGTCCATGTTGCTGCGCAGGCGGTCGGCCGCCTGCCACAGGGTGGCCTCGAAGCCGAGCTCACCGCGGGCGGGGCCCTTGGCGCCGCGGCGCTTCGGGGCCGGCGGCGCGCCGCCCGAGGCCGGAGCTGCGGGCGCGCCCGGAGCCGCAGGTGCGGGCGGGGGCCCAGACGAGCGGTCGATGAACAGCAGGCGATCGATGATGTCGGCCGGGTCGCCGTGGACGTCGCGGAGGCCGATGAATTCGCAGACGCCGCGCAGCTCGAGCACGCTCAGCCGCTCGAGGAAGCCGCGGAACTCGTGATAGCGGGCGGTGCAGAGGAGGTCGATGAGTTGGGCGCGCTGGCGTCGCGCGGGCTCGGGGATCTGCAGGAGTCGAGCGAGCTCGATCAGGCGCGGCGTCTCCAGGGCCGCGAGGATCATTTCGTGGCGTGAGAACAACATGAAGCGGGGGAAGTCCGGGGAGGGGCGCGCCGGCGCCGGGCGCGGGCGAGGACGCGGTTCGGGGCCCGAGAAGGCGAGGTGCGGGAGGTCGCGGGAACGGCTTGGAAGCGCAGGTCGTAGGGTCGAAGGGCGTGGCGCTGGGGCGGCGCGGCAGGCCGGAGGCAGTCGGCGCGGCAGGCCGAAGGCCGTGGGTTTTGTACGACATTCGGGCCCGCTTGTGGCCCGGACAACAGAGCGGGACGACGCGCCCGTCTGCGGCGCAGACGGGGGCTCGGATTGACAGAGACAGGGATCGCGAGCAGCATCCGAAGTGAGGCGCCGCGCGCACGCGCGACAGGGCGAAGAGAGAATGGCGAGGAAATTATTTGTCGGTGGGCTCAGCTGGAACACGACCGACGAGGGTCTGAGGGCAGCGTTCGCTCGCTTCGGCACAGTGACCGAGGCGAAGGTGGTGACCGACCGCGAGACGGGACGCTCGCGTGGCTTCGGGTTCGTGGCGTTCCAGAACCCCGCCGACAGCGAGTCGGCGATGCAGGCGATGGACGGCGCGACGCTCGACACGCGGCAGATCCGCGTGAGCGTGGCCGAGGACAAGCCACGCGGGCCGCGTCCCGATGGACCGCCGCGCTCGTTCGACGGTCCCCCGCGCGGGCCCGGTCGTCCGGGCGAAGGCCGCGGAGCGCCCGACTCGCGCCCGCCGCCGCGCGAGGCTTTTGCCGGTGATCGCGGGTTCGCGTCGCGCCCGCCCGGACCGTCCGGCGGCCCGGGGCGACCGCCTCGCAACTTCGACGCCGGCCCCGGCGGGGGCATGTCTCCGCGTGGCTTCACGGCTGCGCCGCCGCCCGCACCTGCGCCCGCCGAGGGCCGTGGCCGCCGCGATCGCGACCGCGACCGCAGTCGGGATCGCGACGAGGGCGAAGACCGCGCCAAGAAACGCGTCGGTCGCGGCCGCCGCCGCCACGAGGAAGGCGACGGCGACCTCGACACGGACTACTGAGCGCGGCGAGGGCCGATGAGCACGGCGGCGGTCTCACGACCGCCGTCGTCGCGAACGGGAGGCGATCTGCCGGAGCCGGTCACGGCGCTCCGTCGCGGTCGGGCTCCGCGCCGCTCGCGTCGGCGTCGTCAGCTCGGGCGGACCACACATGGTCTGGAGGGCAGGCCCGAGCGTACATGGCGTCGGGGACATGCTCCGAGAGACATGTTCTCGATGCGGGGAGTCGCGGCCGTGCGCCGGGAGACGGCACGCGCAGGAGGACGGGATGCGCGGCGACCAAAAGCAGCGAGAGCGGAGCTGGTGAGCTCCGCTCTCGGGTGGCGCGAGCGCCGGGGGGCTCAGCGCTTGCTGAACTGGAAGCGACGGCGGGCGCCGGCGCGGCCGTACTTCTTGCGCTCGACGGCGCGGGAGTCGCGGGTGAGGTAGCCGGCGCTCTTGAGCGAGGAGCGGGCCTCGGGGTCGACCTGCAGGAGGGCGCGGGCGATGCCGAGGCGGATCGCGCCGGCCTGGCCGGACAGACCGCCACCATTGGCCGTGCACCACACGTCGTACTTCTCGCGGCTACCGGCGGCGACCAGGGGCTGCTCGATGAGCTTGAGGTTGGTCGGGCGGCAGAGGTAGCTGTCGGCCTCGCGGCGGTTGATCAGGATCTTGCCCTCGCCGGGGAACAGCCACACGCGGGCGACCGCGCTCTTGCGGCGGCCGGTGGCGTAGTACTTCATCGTGTCTTTGGCCATGAGACGAACCGTGGATGCTGGAGTGTCAGAACGGGAGCTTGTAGGGCTTGGGCTGCTGGGCCGAGTGGTTGTGCTCGGGACCGGCGAACACCTTGAGCTTGCTCACGGTGGCGCGACCCAGCGGCGAGCGGGGGAGCATGCGGCGGACGGCGATCGTGATCAGCTCTTCCGGCTTCTTGGCGAGCAGGGTGCGCGCCGAGGCGGACTTCATGCCGCCCGGGAAGCCCGAGTTGAAGTAGTAGAACTTCTTGTCGAGCTTGTCGCCGGTGAGCTTGACCTTGTCGGCGTTGATGCAGATCACGAAGTCACCCGCATCGAGATGCGGGGTGAACGTCGGCTTGTGCTTGCCGCGAAGGATGTTGGCGATCTGAGAGGCGGCGCGACCGAGGGTGAGACCGGTGAGGTCGATCAGCAGCCAGTCGCGGCGGATATCGGCGGGATTGGGGTAGTGCGTACCCATGGGCCGGGGATGGATACGCGAGCACCCCGGGGCTGTCAAGCGCCGGACGCGGCGTAGGCGTCGCCCGCCGGGCTCCTGTGAGCTCCTCGCCGGGAGGTTCGGGCTCAGACTCACATGCCCGGCGGTGGCCGCGGTCGCGCGATCTCTCTGGCGGCGGGCCGGGCGTGCGAGGGCTGGGCCGCGAGCGACGACTCGGACATACTGCTGGCGTGGTTCGCGGGCGCCAGACTTTCTCTCCCCGGCCCTTGGGGCCGAGGTCACGGCCCTGCGCGGTCGGCCCGGCGGGCCTGAAGGCAAGTCGAACGGCGTGACGGCGGTCCAATCCAGCTCCGGCGTGAAGATCCTGATCGCCGACGATTCGCCCGGCGATCGCGCCACGGCCCGTTCGGTGCTCACCGAGGCCGGCTTCCTGGTGGTCGAGGCGACCGACGGACAGCAGGTGCTCGAGCTGTTCAACCGCGAGCGCCCGGCGCTGGTGATGCTCGACGTGGTCATGCCCAAGATCGGCGGGCTCGAGGTGTGCCGGATCCTCAAGGCCAAGGCCAGCGGGTTCCTGCCGGTCCTCATGGTCAGCACCCGCAACTCGGTCAACGCCCGCGTCGAGGGCCTGCGCAGCGGCGCCGACGACTACCTCGGCAAGCCCTACAACCCGGACGAGCTGCGCGCGCGCATCGACGTGCTGCTGCGGACGCGGGCGCAGTTCTCGCTCGGCGACGGCGCCGAGGGCGACGGGCCGCGGGCGCGGCGGGTCGAGCTCGGGGCCGACGAGTTCCGCCGCCGCCTGCAGGAGGAATTCGAGCGGGCCGAGCGCTACAGCGACCCGCTGGCGTGCCTGCGGGTCGAGGTCGACGAGGCGCCGGAGGGGGCGCGCCCGGCGGCGGAGCTGACGCCGGCGCTGCACGCGATCATCGAGGGGAACGTCCGCAAGATCGACCTCGTGCACCGCAGCGACGAGCGCGGGTTCCTGCTGGTGCTGCCGAACACGCACTTCCCGGGCGCGCTGACGGTGGCCGAACGGGTCGCGCGCGAGGCGAGGCGGCCGCTGCTCCACCCGTCGGCGGTACGGGCGGCCGGCGCGGGCGGGTTCTCGGTCTCGATCGGGGTCTCCTTCTATCCCAACAAGGACACGCGCTCGCTGCAGGACTTGCTCGACCTGGTCGACGCGGCGCTCGAGCGGGCGCGGCGCGAGCAGGGCGGCAAGATCTGCCTGTTCCAGCACCAGGGCTACCTCTATTCGCCCGACGACTGATGTCGAAGCGTGTGCCGATCCCCGCGGTCCGCCGCGTCCTTCTTTACCCGCGCGACGGTCGGCGGGCGTTCGAGGCCACGGTCCACGCGACCCGGTGGTTGCGCGAGCACGCGGTCGCGGTGCAGGTGTGCGCGCTGGCCGAGGGCGACGACGCGGCGGTGCTGCGGCGCGAGGGCGCCGAGGTGGTGCCGAGCTGCGAGGGCCAGGCCGAGGGCTGCGACCTGGTGATCGCGCTCGGCGGCGACGGCACGCTGCTGCGCGCGAGCCGGTGGGCGGCCGAGGCGGGGGTGCCGGTGCTGGGCATCAACCTCGGCGACCTCGGCTTCCTCACCGCGTACCAGGCGGAGCACGGCGAGGTCGGGCTGGCGGCGGCGGTCCGCGGCGAGCTGGTGTGGGAGCCGCGGCTGCGCATGCAGGTCGAGCTGCGGCGCGCGGGCGCGGTGTTCCTGCGCGAGACCGCGTGCAACGACGCGTACATCAAGCACGGCGAGTTCCCGCGGCTGTTGTCGCTGGCGACCGACGTCGGCGGGCAGTTCATGGCGACGTACAAGGCCGACGGCCTGATCGTGTGCACGCCGATGGGCTCGACCGCGTACAACCTGGCGGCCGGCGGCCCGATCGTGGCCCCGAGCGCCTCGGCCTTCACGATCACGCCGATCTGCCCGCACAGCCTGACGCACCGGCCGGTGGTCGTCGACGCCGGGGCGCAGATCGAGATCACCTACGAGGGCCCGGTCGAGGGCGGGGCCTTCTTGACGATCGACGGCCAGACCAGCGTGTCGCTCGAGCTCGGCGACGAGGTCGTCATCCTCGAGGCGCCCGAGCCGCTGCGGCTGTGCCCTCCGGCTTACAGCGTGTTCCGGGTGCTGGCGACCAAGCTGGGCTGGAGCGCCGGCATGGGCGGCCGGACGCGCTGACGCGCTGACGCCCGCCGGTGCGCATGCTATAGCGCCGTCGTGCTCAGCTACTTGCACATCCGCGGGCTCGCGCTGCTCGACGACGTCGCCCTCGAATTGGGGCGCGGGATGAATGTCCTCACCGGCGAGACGGGCGCGGGCAAGTCGATCATCGTCGACGCGCTGGCGCTCTTGCGAGGGGCCCGCGGGCGGGCGGAGATCGTGCGCCAGGGGGCCGACGCGGCCCGGGCCAGCGCGCAGTTCGAGCTCGACGCCGGGGCGCTGCGGCGGCTGGGCCCGGCGCTCGACGAGTTGGGGATCGGCGAGGGGCGCGAGGCGCTGGTGCTCGAGCGCGTGGTCGGCCGGGCCGGCCGCGGGCGCTCGGTGGTGCAGGCGGTGCTCACCACGCAGGGGATGCTCGAGCGGGTCGGCGAGCAGCTCATCGACATCTGCAGCCAGCACGAGCACCACTCGCTGACGCACGTGGCGCGGCACATCGACCTGCTCGACGCCTACGCCGGGCTCGACGCCGAGGCCGGGGCCTACGCCGAGCAGTACCGCGAGTGGCAGGCGGCGGCCCAGGCGGCGGCCGACCTGCGCCGGCGCGCGGCCGAGGGCGCGGCGCGGGCCGACTTCCTGCGCTTCCAGATCGAGGAGATCGAGCGCGTCAGCCCCGAGCCCGGCGAGCTGGCGGCGCTGCGCCAGCGGGCGGTGCTGCTGCGCGACGCCCACCGCTGGGCCGCGTTCGCCCGCCAGGCCCACGACGTGCTCTACGAGTCCGACGACGCGATCGCGGGGCGCCTGGCGATCCTCCTCGACGAGGCCCGCCGCGGCGCCGACAGCTCGCGGCTGCTCGGCGAGATCCAGGAGCAGCTGGTCGCGGCCCAGGTCGCGTGCGAGGAGGCGGCCGCCGCGGCCGCGCGGTTCGCCAACGAGATGTCCTTCGAGCCAGGTGATCTGGAGCAGGTCGAGGAGCGCCTGCACGAGCTCGAGACGCTGAAGCGCAAGCACGGCGGCGACCTCGAGGCGCTGCCCGCCAGGCTCACGGCGATGCGCGAGGAGCTGTCGCAGCTCGACCACGCCGACGCCCACCTCGAGGCGCTCGACGCCCGCGCGCAGGAGCTGCTCGACAAGTGCCTGCAGCGGGCCGCGGGGCTGCACGCGCGCCGGGCCGCGGCCGCCGAGGGGCTGGGGCGCGCGGTCGAGGCCGAGCTGGCGGCGCTGCACATCCCGCGCGCCCGCCTCGAGGCCAGGGTGGAGGAGCTGCCGCCGGGGCAGCTCGGCCCCCGCGGGCTCGACCGGGTCGAGTTCATGTTCTCGGCCAACCCCGGCGAGCCGGTCGCGGCGCTCAACCGGGTCGCCTCGGGCGGCGAGCTGTCGCGCGTGCTGCTGGCGATCAAGAGCGTGCTGTCGACCGGCGACAGCGTCACGACCTACGTGTTCGACGAGGTCGACGCCGGGGTCGGCGGGGCCGTGGCCGAGGCGATCGGGCGCCGCCTCCACGCGGCGTCGCGCCAGCGCCAGGTGCTGTGCATCACCCACCTGCCGCAGATCGCCGCGTTCGCCGACGCCCACTTCCGCGTCGAGAAGCACACCCAGGCCGGCCGCACGATCACCCGGGTGGTCAAGCTGTCCGAGGACGAGCGCGTCGAGGAGCTCGCCCGCATGCTCGGCGGCTCGCGCGTGACCACCAGCGCCCGCGAGCACGCCCACGCGCTGATCGCCGAGGCCCGCTCGACGCCGCCGCGCAAGAAGGAGCCGCGGGCCGGCCGTCGCGCGCAGGCGAGCCAGTCCTGACGGACATGCCCGAACGGGCATGCTCGTCAGGGCATGCTCGAACGGGCATGATGGAATGGACATTCGAATCGGTGACCCGTACAGGACGAACATGTCCTGGGGGCCATGTCGATTGATCGCCCGGTCGATCGGACAGGGACATGTCCTTGCAGGCATGTGTATGGATTGAGGCCGGAGCGGCCCGGCTGGGCGTACGCGAGCGCGCAGGGGCGGGCGCGGGCGTGATCTCCGTGGTCCTCGCACGACGAGGTCGGGCCCCTGCCGGGTCGCGGACAATGTTCTGGAGCGTTTTGGCGCTCGGGATGGGCCCGGCGGAGATTCTCGCGACCGACGCTCGAGGGACGTCTGGGCTTGCCAGGGGGGCTTCCCGGATGCGTCGGATTCGGCCAAGATCGCGCCCCGGAGTCCCTCCCCCGCAACGAGCTATGATGTCGCCCCGCCCCCTGTTTCCAGTCATGTGCCTCCTCTCGCTCACACTCGCCGGGCCCGGCTGTCACGGCCGGATCCCCAAGTCGGGTCCCACGCGCGAGTCAGGTCAGAGCGGCCTGATGAACGAGACCTTCGCCGCCAAGAACGCCTGTAACCCCGAGAATCACCTGCGCCCCTTCATCATCGAGTGGGACGCGACCGACCGCTCGAGCTTCGAGGCGTACGCGGCCGACGACGTGGTGGTCGTGCGCTACGAGGGCTGCAACATGCAGATCCTCGAGGAGTGCCGCAACGACAGCGTGCGCGGCGAGCAGGGCGCGTACAAGCCGGTCGAGTGGACGTCGGGCGCGCTCGAGAAGCTGAACATCTCCAACCAGGGCGAGCTGGTGGCCAAGCTGCCGCTGTCGGTCGGCACCCTCGGCGGCCGCGTGGCCGGCGGCGAGAAGTTCTCGATGGAGTACTTCGTGGCCGGCACGCGCAACTCGACGCGCTCGGCGGTGTACCGCGAGGACATCGCGGGCAACCCCGGCTGCGAGGGCGCGACCCACTTCGTCTACGGCATCAACCTCGGCGCGTTCGCGCTCGGGTCGGTGACCGAGTTCGTGGCCGAGGCGAGCGCGAGCCTGTACGGCTTCGGCGCCGGCGGCAAGAACGAGCGCTCGCGCACCGCCGACAAGCAGGGCGGCGACCTCGGCACCTGCAAGGGCGACTCGGCCAAGGAGGTCGACGGCTGCAAGTCGCCGATCCGCCTGACGCTGCGGCCGATCCGCGAGGGCGCGAACCCGGAGAAGGAGGCGATGAAGGCGCCCGAGAGCGAGGAGTCGCTCAACGCGGCCGGGGTCATCAACGCCAAGATGGAGATGAGCGAGGAGGCGCGCTCGCGCATGGAGGCGGCGCAGCAGAGGTTCACCTCGCGCGACGGCAAGGGCTGCCTCGCCGAGCTCGACGCGTACGACAAGCTCGAGCCCAAGCGCAAGTCGACCGACGGCAAGAACGGCGTGGCCCAGTGGCGGGCGTGGTGCCTGATGGTCGCCGGCAAGTGCGACGCCGGCAAGGTGCTGGCGCGCAAGGTGCTGGAGAGCTTCGCCCAGCCGCCGGTGAACTCGCCCGAGCAGATCGACAAGGCGGTCGAGCACATGGTGGGCCAGCACTGTCAGGGCAAGATGAGCCCGCGCGACGAGCTGATCAAGGTCTCGACGGCGCTGATGATGGCGAACACGGGCACGACGAAGCTGAGCGCCAAGGAGTGCGAGGACAGCTACAAGCTGCTGCTCAAGCACAAGGACGTGAAGCCGAACGACGACGAGGACTTCAGCATCATCAACGCCCAGCGCGACCACTACGCGTGGGTGCCGGGCTGCTTCAGCCGGGCGGGCGACTGCGACCGCGCGTGGGTGATCTTCAAGGAGACCTTCATCCCGAGCCGGCTGCCGGACATGAAGGACAAGGCGCAGGCGGAGCAGATCGCGCGCACGTCGTTCGAGAGCTTCAACAAGAAATGCGCGGTCAAGACCGCTGCGAAATGAGGTGACGATGCAATTGCGACGGAGCTCCTGGTGGTCGGTCATGTTGATCTGGGGCTCCGTCGCGTGCGACGTCCGGCCCTCGCACGCGGAGGACAAGTGCCCGCCGTGCGAGTGCAATTGCGCCGCCGACGACAAGTCGACGGCGACGCCGGTGCAGGCGACGACGACCACGCCGGTGCAGGCGCAGCAGCCCGGAGCGTCGACCCCGGCGGCGGCCGAGATCGGCGAGCTCGTGGCCGCGGCCACGCGCAAGATGAACTTCGACGACGGCAAGGGCTGCCTCGACGACCTCGACCGGATCCACGCGATCGACCCCAAGTACGACGCGCGCCTCGCGGTCACCCGCGGCATGTGCGAGATGCTGGTCGGCCGCTGTCAGGAGGGCAAGCAGCGGGTCGCGCGGTGGTACCAGGACGAGACCAACATGCACCCGGACCGGGCCATGGCCACCGCGGAGTCGCTGGCGTCGATGCGCTGCCGCGAGGGCGACTCGACCGACCGCGACCGCCTGCTGCGCGCCTACTTCGACCTGTCCGACGGCGCGTACATGAACAAGAAGACCGTCGCCAACTGCAAGGCGGCGCTCGACGTGGCCCGCGCGCTGATCCCCAGGGTCAAGCCGCAGGGCCCGGAGGACTCGCAGATCCGCGACACGCCGAAGGCGCTGTTCCACACCGCCGCCACCTGCTTCGGCCGTGCCGGCGACTGCAAGACGGCGATGGCCGTCTACCGCGAGTTCTACCCCGACATCAGCAGCGTCAAGGATCCGGCCGTGCGCGAGAAGATCATCACCGACTCGTTCGAGTCGTCGATCATCCACTGCGGGCCGCAGGCCAGGTCGCCGTGAGCCGCGCCGCTGGCGAGGCTGACCTCGAGGTCATGTCCTGAAGGACATTTCCGGAGGGGCAGCGCTCACAGCGAGATCTTGCGGCCGAGCGCCAGCTTGGCCTCGAAGCGGGTCTGCATCACGGCGTCGGCGAGGCACTTGCCGAGCGCGTCGTTGACCGAGGGCACCGAGCGGGTGACCTTGCCGTCGAGGCCGATCGCGTAGTCGATGACGATCTTCGGCCCGCCCACGGCGTCGTGGGTCTTGCGGCAAGCCTTGGCCTTGCGCTCGATCTGCTTGAGCGGATCGACCGGCACGGCGGGCTTCACGGCCGCCTTCTTGACCGCCGGCGCCGGCTCGGCCGCGACCTCGGACTCGAGCGGCGGGAGCTCCTCGTCGGCCACGGGTTGCGGCTCGGCTTCGGCGGGCGGGGGCTCGGGCGCGGGCTCGGGCGCGGGTGCGGGCGCGGGCGCAGGTTCGGCGGGCGGGGGCGCGACGACCGGCGTCGGCTTCGGCGCGTCGACGACGGCGGGCGCGGGCGGCGGCGGGGGCGGATCGTCGCCGCCGCTCAGCACGAGCGCGAACACGGCGATCGCCGCGAGCAGACCGGCGCCGGCGAGCGCGAGCAGGGGACGGGTGCTGCGGGCCGGCGGGGACGGGAACGCCGTGGTCGCGCCGGTCTGTTTGCTGCCTCCGCCGGGCGTCGAGGCGTCGAGCGCGGGGACCGTGACGGCGGCCTCGCGCCCGCCCGGATCGGGCGCAGGCGCGGGTCGCGGGTGGTCGAGGGACGGTTGGGTGGCAGGCCCGGCGGCGGCGGCGAGCCAAGGAGAAGGGACCGCCGAGGCGCCGAGGTGCGGCTGCGTCAGCGTGCGGCCGCTCGTGGTGACCGGCGCGAGCTCGGGCGCCTCGCTGCGCAGCAGCTCGACCAGCGCCTGGCCGACCTCGTGCATCGTCTGGAAGCGATCGCCTGGCTTTTTGGCCATGGCCTTGAGGACAATTGCATCGAGGGCCGGCGAGATGCCGGCGGCGGGGGCGACGCTCGAGGGCGCCGGCGGCGGGGAGTCGCAGTGCTGCATCGCCACCTGGATCGGCTCGCCGGTGAACGGGACGCGGCCGGTGAGCAGCTTGAAGAGCACCACGCCGAACGAGTAAATGTCGCTGCGGCGGTCGAGGTTGGCGTTACGCACCTGCTCCGGCGACATGTAGCTCGGCGTGCCGAGGGTGATGCCGGTCTCGGTCAGCTCGGACGAGTCCTCGGCGCGGGCGATGCCGAAGTCGAGCAGCTTGCATATCTCCTCGCCGTCGCGCTTGCGGGCGAGGAACACGTTCGAGACCTTGAGGTCGCGGTGGATGAGGCCGTTGTCGTGGACGCAGCCGACGGCCCTGGCGATCTGGATCGCCCACAGGCAGCAGTCGTGGTTCGAGAACGGTCGCTGGGCGCGCTGGCGCAGGCGGGCGTCGAGGTCGTCGCCCTGCAGCAGCTCCATGGCGAAGAACACCAGGCCGGACGGCTCCTCGCCGAACGAGTAGATGTCGACGATGTTGGGGTGGTCGAGCGAGGCGATCATCTGCGCCTCTCGCAGGAAGCGCTCGACGCTGGTGCGGTCCTCGGCCAGCCTGGCGTGGAGGATCTTCAGCGCGCAGCGCCGCCGCAGCCGCGTGTCCTCGCCGACGTACACGTCGCCCATGCCCCCGCGGCCGAGCAAGCTGAGCACGCGGTACCGGTTCTCGAGCACCGTGCCGATCACCTGGGCGTCGCGGTCAGGCACCACTTCACGGCCTCTCTACCATCATTGCGCGCGAGCCTTCAATGCGGGTCAAAGGCGCATTATTGCGCGGCGCGATCGCGCTGCCGGAACCTCGATACGCACGCGTGCACCTCCGCTGGCGAGGTCGCGGCCTGGGGTGATGGCTCGACTCGATGTGACGACGGCGGCGAACGCACGGCGCGACTCCGGCGCGCCCTGTGTTATCGTCCGCGAGTGCCGCGCCCGCGCTCGCTCCCGCTCGCCGTCTCGCTGGTCGCGACGACGGCGGTCCCGCGCGTGGCCGCGGCCGACGAGCCGGTGCTGGTCGAGTTCCACTTCACGCCGGTGAGCGACGCCCAGCTCGCGATCTGGCTCGAGGACCAGGACGGCAACTACGTCCAGGACGTGCTGGTGACCCAGGCCGTCGGCAAGTACGGGATCGGCAACCGGCCGGGGATCTGGAATTTCCTGTCGAGCTGGCGCGCGCCGTACGGGCCGCGCCCGTCGGTGCTGCCGGTGTGGGCCCACCGGCGCGGCAAGACGTACCCGAAGATCATCTTTCACGACGAGGACCCCGGCGATCTCGACTCGCTCGGGTTTCACGAGAACACCTCGTCGTCCGAGCCCTACCACTGCCGGCCGCTGTCGCAGTCCGAGCACGACGTCATCTCGGTCGACACCATGACCTGTCCGTCGCCGAAGGTGTTCAACTCGGACAAGGGACAGTTCGACCCGGAGGGGGGCATCAGCTGGTACCCGCCGCGCAACGACATCGTCGAGTTCGACGCGCAGAAGGACGCGGAGGAGACCAAGACCTACGCGGCGCTCAACGACCTCGACGCGGTGACCGCCGCGACCCCGGCCGGCGAGCTGCCGGCGTTCGTGACCGTGCTGGTGCCGCCGGAGGCGATGGCCGCGGCGCCGCTGACGGCGTACATCGAGATCAGCCGGGAGAACGACGAGAACGCGGCGTTCACGTTCGACCGCGAGAACGACCACTACGTCGACCCCGACCTCGCGGCGTTCGGCATCGAGTACCTGGGGCAGCCGTCGGTGGTCTACGCGGTCCCGTTCGACCCGCGCGCCAAGGGCTTTCAGGGCACGGTCGACTACGCGGGCTACGGCGACTGGAACGGCGCCACCGGCACGCTGCACCCGCCCGACGCGAAGATCAGCACGGACGGCGGCAGCGGAGCCGACCGCCTGCGCGTCATGAACAAGAACGGCGAGACGTTCCGCTGGGGCGTGTACTCCCACGGCGGGCCCGGTGACCCCGGCGGCACCGACAGTGACAGCGACGGCGACGGCGACAGCGACAGCGACACCGGCGGCGAGCCCGGCACCGGCGCCGGCACCGAGGGCACCGGCGGCGAACCGCCGGACGACGGCTGGGGCACGTGCAGGCTGGCCACGCTGCCGCCGGCCGACGACCTCGTGCTCGCCGGCGAGTCGTTCGACCGCGTGCAGGTCAGCTTCCGCATGCCGCCGCTGCCCGACCCCGCGGTCGTGCTCAAGCAGATCCACGTGTATCACATCACCGGCGCCGCCGAGCTCACGCAGGAGCTGCTCGGCGCGGCCCACCTCGCGACCTTCAGCGCCGCCGAGCTGCCGGCCACCGAGGGCATCATCGACCTCGAGATCGGCGAGCTGTGGGGCGATTACACCTACCAGTTCGGCGTGGTCTACGAAGACGCGTGCACCAACCGCAGCCCGCTGGTGACCGCGGAGATCACCACCGAGGCGCAGAAGTTCCAGACCGTCGAGTCGTTCTGCTTCCTCGCCACCGCCGCCTGGGGCGCGCCGTGGGCCGCCCAGGTCGCGGCGCTGCGGGCCTTCCGCGACGATTATCTGAAGACCTCGGCGACCGGCGTCGACCTGGTGCGCTTCTATTACGCCCACAGCCCGCCGCTCGCGCGCGTGATCGGCCGCGAGCCGCTGCTGCGCGGGCTGGCGCGCGTGGTCCTGCAGCCGGTCGCCGACGCGGCGCTGCTCGCGACGTCGCACGGGTGAATGATTGGACATGTCCATGAGGACATGTCATGATTTGCCCTGGTAGGACCGTCAAAACATGTTTCGTGGCTCACGACATGATGGGCGGGGTCGACTTGAAATAAATGAACTTCAGGACATGCCCGAACAGACATGCTCGGCGCACGCCCCGGGCGGGGCGGCGCGTGTACGCGAGGTTGCGCATGCGGCTCGCCGGGCGTGACGGTCGACACGAGACGCCGGCGGATTCACGGTCTTCGCGTCGGGGAGGGTGCGCAGGCGGTTCTGCGAGCTTGCGCGGCACATGACGTTTTGGACAGGTCGCGGCTGCGTTCGTGCGGCGGCCGGCCCGCGCGTGTACCGTCGATCCGGCATGGCGGTCGACCTGGCGCAATACGTCCGTGATCTCGGCATCATCCTCGGCACGGCGGCCGCGACCGGGCTGATCTCGCAGTCGCTGCGCCAGCCGCCGGTGCTCGGCTACCTGATCGCCGGGATGCTGATCGGGCCGCACGTGCCGGGCATCGTGCTCGGCGGGCCCGAGAGCCACGACATGACCCAGGGGCTGTCCGAGTTCGGGGTCATCTTGCTGATGTTCAGCGTCGGCCTCGAGTTCAGCCTGCGAAAGATCGCCCGGATCGGCCCCAGCGCCGGCCTCACCGCCGTGTTCGAGATCGGCTTGATGATGACGCTGGGGTTCCTGGTCTGCGCGCTGATGGGCTGGGGCACGATGGAGAGCCTGTTCATCGCCGGGTGCATCTGCAGCTCGTCGACCATGATCGCGGCCAAGGCGTTCGAGGAGAAGAAGCTGCGCGGCGGCTTCGTCGACCTGACGTTCGCGATCCTGGTGTTCGACGACATGACGACCATCATGGTGTTCGCGGTGCTGACGGCGATCGCGTCGGGGGCCGGGCTGGGGCCGGGAGAGTTCGCGCTGTCGGTCGGCCAGCTGTTCGGCTTCTTGCTCGCGCTGCTGGCCGGCGGCCTGTTCGTGGTGCCGCGGGCGATCCGGGCGGTGGTCCGCCGCGAGCGCGACGAGCTGACGCTGCTCGCCGCGGTCGCGGTCTGCTTCGGGATGGCGGCCCTGGCGGCGACGGCCGGCTACTCGGTCGCGCTCGGGGCCTTCATCGCCGGGATCCTGGTGTCGGAGTCAGGCGAGGGCGGGCGGATCGAGCCGCTGGTGCTGCCGGTGCGCAACATCTTCGCGGCGATCTTCTTCGTCGCCATCGGCATGCAGATCGATCCGCTGCAGATCTTCGCCAACTGGCCGCTGGTGCTGCTCTTCACCGCGGTGGTGCTGGTCGGCAAGGTGCTCGGGGTGTCGCTCGGCGCGTTCCTGTCGGGCAACGGCTTCAAGGTGTCGGTGCGCGCCGGCATGAGCTGCGCGCACAACGGCGAGTTCTCGTTCATCATGGCGTCGTTCGCGATCTCGAAGGGGATCCTCGGCGACTGGGTGTTCCCGGTCGCCGTCGGCGTGTCGGTGATGACGCAGCTGACGGCGCCGCTGATGATCAGCCGCTCGGAGCCGGTGGCGCTCGCGCTCGAGAGGCGGCTGCCCGCGAAGCTGCAGACGTTCGTCACGTTCTACCAGTCGTGGATCGAGCAGCTGCGCTCGACGCCCCGCACGGTCTCGGTGTGGTCGCAGATCCGCACCGACGTGGTGGTGCTGGCGCTCGACGCGGCGCTGCTCTGGGCGGTGCTCGCCGGCTCGAACCTGATCCACTGGTGGGTCGTCATCGAGCTCACCGAGCGCTTCACGCTGCCGCCCTGGCTGGTCGAGCTGACGTGGCTCGGCGGCACGCTGCTGCTCGCCGGCATCTTCCTGTTCGGGGTGCTCCGCCGCGCGGCGGCGCTGGCACGCGGGCTGGCCGAGACGGTGATCCCGGTCCGCGGCGACAGCAAGCTCGACCTCGGCTCGGCGCCGCGACGCGTCTTCGTGGTCGCGCTCGAGCTGGCGCTCTGCCTGGTCGTCGGCCTGCCGCTGGTGGCGCTGGTCCAGCCGTTCCTGCCCCTCAGCTCGGCGCCGCTGGTGCTGCTCGTGGTGGTCGTCGCCCTGGTGATCAGCGTGTGGCGGAACATCGCCCACCTGCACGGCCACGTCCGCGCGGGTACGGAGCTCATCGTCGAGGTGCTGGCGAAGCAGAGCCGCGAGGGCGGCGGGGGCACGACGGTCCAGGCCTCGCTCGACGACGTGCAGGCGCTGCTGCCGGGGTTCCCGGACATGACGCCGGTGCGGCTGCACGAGCAGAGCGCGGCCGTCGGCTCGACGCTGGCGCAGCTCAACCTGCGCGTGCGCACCAGCGCGACGGTGCTGGCGATCAGCCGCGACGGCGCCGGCGCGGAGGTCCCGTCGCCGCACGACGTCCTGCGACCGGGCGACATCCTGACGCTGACGGGCTCGGAAGTGGCGCTCCTCGCGGCGAGGACCCTGCTCCACGAGGGGCCCGCGGCCGACCCTGCGCGCGACGGTTGAGCGGGGACGCCCGCGGCGGGGCGCGGGAGCGTCATGGTACGTTCGGGTCGAACAAGGCGGGGGTCCAGCTCTGGCGCAGCATCTCCCGGGCCGGCGCCGAGTCCGGCCTGGACGAGCACCTGCGGCGGAAGATCGAGCTGACGAATCAGCTCGGCTGCACCGCGGGCGTCCTGGTGTTCACAGGGAACGTGCTGTTCTGGGGGGTCGGCGTGAATGACCCGCACGGTGATCGGCGCGGCTCGCTCGCGGGCGCGAGCGGCGTCACTCGTCCTGGCAGACGCCGAGGTACTCGTAGGGCGGCGCGAACGGGTTGCAATCGCAGTTGGCCGTCCCGTCGGTCCTGCACAGCTTATTGCAGCACTCGCCGCAGACCGGGTCGAAGATCGTACAGACGAGCCCCGCCCCGCACGCGACGTCGTAAGTACATTCTTGGTGATATCCCGGCGCGTTCGGCATGTTCGCGCACTGGAATTCGTTCTCGATGCGCAAGCACTCTTCGCCCGCCTCGCAGCCGGCATGGGACAGCGGATTGCACAGCCCGGGCGCGTGGCAGTCCGGGCAGCTCGGGCCGTCGCAGACCTCGTCGTCGCTGACGATGCCGTCGCCACAGCCGACGAACTTGCAAGTACCGGCCTGGCACTGCTCCTCGGCGCCGCAGTCCGTGTCCTCGTCGCAGAGGAAGCACGCGGGCTCGTCCGGATATACCATGTGCGCCGACTCGAGGCCCGTCTGGCAAGCCTTCAGGCACTGCTCGGCCGTCTCGGGCGACCCTTGCCAGCACGCCGCGTCGGGGCCGAAGCCCATCTGCGCGGCCGGCAGCGCCGCAGGATCGGTCGCCGCGATACAATCCAGATAGCGCTCGCACGACACCTGCGAGACTCCGCCGGTGTCCGGCCCGCCGGAGGTCGGACCATCGGTCTCCGACATCCCCGTCGTGCTCTCCGTCGCGCTCTCCGTCGCGCTCTCCGACCCGGTCGGATCGGTGCTCGGGTCCCCCTGGCTCGAAGGGGCACCGGTAGGCCCCCCCGGGCTGGACGGATTCGCCGTGGCCGCGGTCGCCTGACCGCTCGCGGATACGCTGTCGAGTGGGTCCGAGTCATTCGAACAGGCGACGATCAGCAGCAGCACGGAGATCGCGCAGGACGGACAATGCAATGCGTTGGGGCGCCAGAAAAGCATCGCGCATGCTACTCCAGGCGCAGATCCGGCACAAGCTGGGATTTCGCGGCGTCCGCCGCTGCCCGGACCTGAGACTCCCCGCACCGCCAGCATTCTTGAGCTCCTCTGCTCCCGTAGAAGAACGACCTCCGAGTCCCGCCCGCATCGACGGCTGCGAGCACGCGTGACCCGCGAGCCGTCTGCCGGCCGCGATGTCCCCGCAGCGCGTCGACCTCGGTCGCTCGCTCGGCCGTAGCGAGGACCCCAATTCGCCGCGCCGCGCCCGGCGTCACCCGGTGCTTCGGGCGCCGCGCCGCCGGAATTCCACGGAGCTCGAAGCCACCACCTGCTGCTCGTGCACGACCGTCACCCAGGATTTCGGGCCCCGCGCCCCCCGGACGCGCGGTCTGACGATTAGCGCCGGAACGGCAGCGCCTTGTACTGCGCGACCACCACCTGCTGCTCGTGCAAGACCGCGAGCAGGCGTTGCCAGCGGTCGTTGGCGTCGGCCAGCGCGGCCACGCGGGTGGTGAGGGCCGACTGGCTGGCCTCGACCGCCTCGAGCTGCATCGACGTGCGGGCGCCGGCCAGCCACGCGACCGCGGGTGCCATCATCAGCATGAAGCTCATCCACAGCGACAGGCGGAAGTAGCCGCCGACGCCCGGCACCGCGGCCGCGCAGATCAGCGCGAACACCAGCGCGCTGACGGCCAGCAGCAGCGCGACCGGGCCGGCGATCTCCATCAGGCGCACGACGGCCAGCGGCGGCGGGTCGCGGTGGCGGCGGGCGGCGACCAGGCGGACCGCGACCTGGCTGGAGGGGCATGTCTCTGGAGACATCTGCTCGGCGTAGCACTGGGCGCTGACCACCGCCGTGAATTCGCCGCGGGACACGCACAGTCGGACGCCCTCGACCAGGCCGTTCAGCTCGGTGGTCTCGGTCTGGAACCCCTCGGACGGCGGGAAGTACGTCTGACACGCGCTGGCGACGGTGTCGGCCACGCTGCGCACGAGTTCACCGGCCTGGCGCACCGTCCATGCGGGGCGCCGGACCGCCCACTGGAAGTTCAGGTCGCTGGTCCCCATGACAGATCTTTGTACTCGCAGGCGAGCGGCCCGTCCACCGCGGGCGGCGCGGGCGCGAGTCTGCGGGCGAATACGCGGGGGCGCGAGCGATCGGGGCCGCGACGAGCGACGGCGATCACGAGGTCTGCAGGCCCAGCAGCGGGAACACCGCGGTGGGGCGCGATTTGCCCTTGAGCTGGACCGTCACCGGCGGGCCGACGGTCGCGTGATCGCCGAGCAAGATCCGCGTCGCCTCGGAGATCAGGACGTCGGAGCCCACCTCCTTACACGCCGATTCGATGCGCGTGGCGGTGTTGACCGAGTCGCCGATGAGCGTGTAGTCGAGCCGCTGCGGCGCGCCGATGTTGCCGGCGATCGCCTCGCCGGTGTGGACGCCGACGCCGATCCGCAGCGGAGCCAGGCCCTCGGCCGCGAGCGCTTCGTTGAGCCGCGCGAGCCGCCGCTGCATGCCGAGGGCCGCGCGGGCCGCCGCGCGCGCGGACAGCTCGGGAGCGAGCCGGACCGGCGCGCCGAACACGACGAGGATCGCGTCGCCGATGAACTTGTCGATGAGGCCGCCGTGCTCCATGCACTCCTCGACCATCTCGGTGAAGTAGCGGTTCAAGATCCGCACCACCTGCTTCGGCGGCATGTGCTCGACCAGCGGGGTGAAGCCGCGGATGTCGGCCATCAGGATCGTGGCGGTGACGAGCTCGCCGCCGAGCTCGAGGCCGCCCTGCAGGACCACGTCGCGGACCTGGCGGGTGACGTAGCGGGTGAAGGCGTCCTTGATGAAGTCGCGCTCCTCGAGGCCGCCGAGCATGCCGTTGACGGCGGCGCTGAGCTGGCCGACCTCGTCGCCGCCGATCGGCAGCGCGCGGCGCGACAGCTGGTCCGGGGTCAGGGTGCCGACCAGGTCGGTCAGCTCGCGCAGCGGGTCGGTGGTGTGGCGCGTGACCAGCAGGCAGCCCGAGAGGCTGACGAGCAGGCCGATCGCGGTGACGACGAGGATGTGTAGCGCCAGCGCCGTGGGCTCGTGGGCGGCCACCGCCGCGCTCGCGCCGCGATAGGCCAGCGTGCCGGAGATCACCGCGCCGGCCAGCTGCACGCCGACGATGACGATCGCCATCTTCGCGCCGAGGCCGAGGCGGACGATGCCGGGGCCGGTGACCGGCAGCATCGGGCTGCGCGCGATCAGGGCCCGGCGCAGCGGACGGGTCGCGGCGTCGGTGTACAGCCAGGCGAAGATCGCGTCGAGCACGGCCGCGAGCAGGCCGCCGACGGCGATGTGGAGGCCGAGCCAGGGGTCGCGGGTGAGCGCCGCCATGATCGCGGCCGCGCTCAGGCTGACGGCCACCGCCGACAGGCCGATGAAGACCGACAGGCGCGCCGGGTAGCTGAGCGCCTGGCGCCACACGTCGAGGTCGACGTGGTCGCCCGGCCGGCGCAGCCACGGCTCCAGGCGGTCGACGAAGCGGCGGTGGCGGGCGTAGACGACGGCGATCGAGGCGGCGACGAGGCCGGCGAGGAGGGCCAGGAATTGCGGCAGCGCGCCGGACGGGAACTCGGCGGCGAGGGTGATGTAATAGGCGCCGACGGCCGCGGCGGTGGAGCCGATGGCGATCGCCACCGCGAACACGCGCAGCAGCCGGCCCGGCGGCGGCAGCGGCAGGTCGGCCTGGACAGGCAGCGGGCGGGTGAGCAGGCGCAGGCGCGGCGAGGTGCCTGCGGGGTCGTACGCGGGTTGGTTCACGAGGACCCGAGCATGGCGTCGTGGAACTCGCGGGCGAGCCGCAGCGGGTCGCTCGCGTCCTCGAAGATGTCGGACGGGGTCACGACCGTGTCGGCGCCCATGTGCAGGGCGTGGCGGCCGCTCACGGGGTCGAACTCGTCGGAGATCACGAGGTGGAGCCCGGGCACCTGCTTGAGCGCGGCGATGAGGTTCGGGTCGATCGCCAGCGCCGGATCTTCGTAGTCGAGCGCGAGGTAGCGGTAGCCGACCATGCGCGCGTAGTTGGCGTAGCCGAGGATGATCTTCGGCGAGCTGACGATGAACGCGTCGAAGTACCAGCGCGCGGTGCTGTTGCCCATGATGAAATAGGCCAGCGGGATGAAGTTGAGGCCGCGCCGCGCCACGTGCATCGCCGTCGCCACCGAGCCGGACCCGAACGGGCGCGCGTAGTGCGAGTTCGAGTTCATGACGTCGGGCAGCAGCACGACGTCCGCCGGGGCCAGCGAGTCGGGGCCGGCCGGATAGAGCACGACTTGCAGCCTGGTGTGCTCCTTGAGCTTCATCGTCAGGCCCGGCAGGTCGGCCGCCCCGGTGCCGCCCAGCAGCACCTGGCGGTAGCCGATCCGCTCGAGCTCGCGGTAAAAGCTGAGGTCCGAGAAGCTGTCCGGGTCGAGCAGCGGGAGGTAGCGCTCGAACACGAAGTTGCGGTCCTGCTCCACGACTGGGCCTCCGGTCTCGCCGGCCCGCTGGGCCTTGCGGGCCCCAGGGTAACGCAACCGCGGTCGGCGCAGGTGCGCGAAGTCGAGCGAGACGGGTCCGGGGGCGTGGGTTCCCTCGCGCGCGTCCCGCGACCCTGCGGCCATCGTGACAGTGGTTGCCGGCAGGCCGGCGGGTCGTGACGAGCGAGACGGCGCCGCGACGGGCGCGAGCGGCGTCGAGTCGCTCCCGACCGCGCCGGCGCCGTCAGATCGTCTGCGTGCAGCAGCAGCTGGTGTTCGTGCTGCTCGGGTCGTCCGTGCACGCGTGCGCGCCGTTGCCACTGCTATTGCTGCTGCAGGACCCGGACGAGTCGATCGAGGTCTGGCCCTCGCAGCCGCCGACCACGCAGGCCTCGCCTTCCGCCGCGCACGTCTCGTTGCAATTGACGAATTCCATGAAATTCACGCAGCCGTAGTAGGTCGGGGAGCAGGCGCTGTTGATGCACCTCCCCACGTCCGAGCTCTCCTTCCACACCTTGCACTCGATCGCGCAGTGCGAGCAGTTGAGGTCGTCGCTGTCGAGGTCGGTGCACACCGCGTCGCAGGACGCCGGGGTGATCCGGACGCCGTCGTCGCAGCTGAGCGTGATGTCGACCGTCTTCCACGCGCTCTTGCCGCTCTGATCGAAGAACTCGGCGCGGAAGGTCCGGACGATCGACGGGCTCTCGAACTCGATCGAGTCGGCCTGGTGGATCTGCGACCAGGAGAGGGCGAGCGAATAGGCGCCTTCCTCGCCGGAGGTGGCGAAGGCGCCGAACGAGATCGAGCCGTCCGGGCTGGTCAAGCTGCCGCCGATCACGTCCGCGACGCCGTCCGGGTCGGTCACCACCGCCGTGAAGGTCACGGACTCGGCCTCCGTGATCGTGTTGACGTTGGTGAGAAACTGCAGGATCTGCGGCCCGCCGGCCTCGTGGCCCTCGCTGTCCGGACCGTCGCTCGTCGGCGTCGAGGTCGACGTCGGCTCGCCGCTGGTGTCCGGATCGTTGGTGTTCGAGGCGGACGCCGAAGCCGAGGCGGTGCCGGGGGCGTCGACGCAGAAATTCGAGAGACACTGCAGCCCTGCGAAGCACTGGCCGCCGGTCGCGCACTCGCAACCGACGCTCCCCGGGGTGCAATCCTTGGCCGAGCTGTCGCCGCAGGCCGGCACCGTCGCCCCGAGGAGGACTGCGGTCAACTGGTGTAACCAGAGTGTTCGTTGTTTCATCGCGCTTTACCTTCTCTCCGCGTTCTTCTCGTTCTTCTCGGTGAGTGGTCTACGGCTTCAGGCACTGCCAGTAGTCGTTGCCGGTGTATTGACACGTGAGAGGACCGTACAACTGACAACAGTCCTCGTCGACGTCGCAGAAATAGCCCTCCTCGATCTTGCACTCGAGGTCGCCGCAGGGGATGTGGCCGGTGGCCTGGCACCGGTAGGTGCACTTGTCGTTCTGGTCGCAGGCCGGATAGGGTTCGCCCATCGCGTTCGGGCACACGGTGCAGGTCGGGCGGTTGGACTCGCAGATGACCTCTTCCTGGTCCGAGTAGCAGTTGCCGCCGCACTCGTGATAGCCGAGGGAGCAGGTCGCCCCGCACGCGCCGTCGATGCAGGCCGGCTCGCCGTGGGCCACCACCGGGCACACCTCGCAGCCCGCGCCGCAGGCCGTCGGGTCGCTGTCGAGCACGCAGACGCCGCCGCACTCGTGGAAGCCGGGGTTGCACACGCAATCGTGCGTGGTCGTGTCGCACTTCGCGCCGGTGCCGCACTGCGGGTTGAAGTCGCAGCCCGGCAGGCACTTCTTGGTGGCCGGATCGCAGTACGTGAAGCCGGGGCACGGGTCTTTGCTGCAATCCACCGCGGCCGCGCACTCGCCGGCGATGCACACCCCGCCGCCCGCGCAGACCTTGTCGCACTCGCCGCAGTGCTCCGGGTGCTCCTGCACGTCGACGCAATCGCCCGCGCAGCGCTTCAGGCCCGCCGCGCACTCCGGCCCGCCGCCGGTGTCGTCGCCGGTGTCCGCCGGGCCGCCGTCGGTCGGCTCGGCGGTCGCTTGCGCGGCGTTGCTCGGATCGGCCGCCCCGCTGGCGCCGCTGCCGACGCAGTAGTTCGACAGGCACTGCAAACCGTTGAAGCAGAGCCCGTTCGCGCATGGGCAGCCCTCCAGGCCGTCCTGGGGGCATTCGTCGGCTTCGCCGCCGCCACAGCCGAGAGGCCCGAATAGCCCGACGAACAAGATGTACTGACGCAACCACGAGGACGACCGCATAGCGCCGCCAGCTTACGCCGGCCCTCCGGCCAGCGGTACAAAAATCGCCGCCCGCGCGCGGCCTGGCGGGTCTTTTCGCCGGTCGCGTGCGCCCGTCGAATGGCAATACCAAGTCACGCCAGTCCGCGCGAGCGCGACCGACTTCGTGCCGCCGGAATCGACGGTGCTCCGTCGCTGTCCTGGGTTCGCGCCGAGCCCCGCGCGGCGGGCGATCTCCTCGCCCGCCGCGGGCGGGCGAGCGCGGCGCCGGCTCAGAACGAGTAGCACGCGAAGTAATTCAGCTGCGCGTCGTACTCGCAGATGCCCGAGCAGCACTCATCGTCGTTGTTGCAGAGGTAGCCCTTGCCCTTCTTGCAGCTGAGGGTGCAGTCGACGGTCCCCGGCGGGCACACGTTGGTGCACTTCGAGCCCTCGCAGGTCACGGTCCCGCCCTCCGGCTCTTCGCATGGCGTGCAGTTGTCGCGGTTCTCCCCGCAGATCGGCGGGTAGTCGACGAAGCACTGGCCGCCGCACTCCTGGTAGCCGTCGTCGCAGGTCGCGCCGCACTTGCCGTCGATGCAGGCCGGTGACCCGTTGGCGACCGCCGGGCACACCGTGCAGCTGTTGCCGCAGGCGGCGGCCTCCTTGCACGGCTGACAGATACCGTCCTTCAGGTGATATCCCTCGCCGCACACACATTTGTGCGTGACGGTGTCGCAGACCTCCTTGATCGGGCACTGATCGGAGAATTGACAGCCAGGCACGCATTGTTTGGTGTCCAGGGAGCAATAGCTGAGCCCTGGGCAGCTCATCGGCGTGCAGTTCTCGACGACGACGCACTCCGAGTCCTGGCACACCTCGCCGGTGGCGCAGGCGTTGCCGCAGCCGCCGCAGTGGGCCGCGTCGCCAGCCAGATCCGCGCAGCCGTCCTCGCACTGCGTGAGGCCCTGCGGGCAGCCCGGGGTCGTGCCGGTGGTCGGGCCGGGATTGTCGCCGGTGGAGGACGAGCCATCGCTGGTGGTCGGAGGATTGGACGGATCGTTCGTCGTCGGCGAGGAGGGGCTCTGGACGCAGATGTTGGAGAAGCAGCTCAACCCTCCCAGGCACTGCGTGCCCTGGGCACACGCACACCCCTCGGCGCCGGGCGTGCACTCGTCGTCGCCGGCGTTTCCGCATCCGGCCAACCACAGAGTCAGCACGCTGATACTCCACAAGGAACCAATTTTGCCGCGGCTCATCGCGCGACTCTACCAAGCCCCGCAGCCTGGAGGACGCAGGGCGATCGACGGGACGATTACAGGTCCATTACAGCGGCGCCGGCCGCCGGGGAGCGCCTGGCGGCCGCCGAGCCGCTCGAGCTCGCGGTGGAAGCTGAAGTCGCAGGTCGGGCTCGAACACGGCGCTTGCCGCCCCGCCACTCCGGTCTCTCCGGCCCGCTGGCGTTCGCATCGCGGGTGAAGCAACCGCGGCCTTCGCAGGGGAGCAAAATCGAGCGATCGGGGCCGCGGCGTGGCTTCTCTTCACACGCGGCCGCGATCGATCATCGTGCGGCGATTGCCGAGAGCGATGGAATCACGTCACTCAGGGGTGGCGGCACTGGTGGCAATTACTCCTCCTCGAGCACGAAGGTCACCTTCATGACGACGCGGTAGGCGGCGATCTCGCCGTTGTCACACACGAGCTCCTGGTCCTGGACCCACGCGCCGCGGATGTCCTTGATCGTCCTGGACGCGCGCTCGATGCCGCGGTCGATGGCGTCCTGGAAGCTGCTGGTCGATTGTGAGGTGATCTCGACGATCTTGGCGACACTGTTCTCGGCGCGAGCGTTCGGCATGCTTGGTTCCTCCGGGCCACGAAGCATGGGCCGATTCGTCGCCGGGTCGAGCGGCCTCGGCGAGCGTCGTCGCGGCTCGACCTGCACGGCCGGCTCGCGCCGGTCGGCGCCCGGCGGGCGAGCGGCCCGGGCGCGCCGCGGCGACGCTGCCGCCAGGCCGGGCTGTCGTCGCCGCAAGGACATGTCCTTCGAGACACGTCGATGGATCGTGGGTGCAATGAATGTCTGCTAGGACATATCCTTTGAGGCATGTCGATGGACCGCAGGTGCAATGAATGTCTGCTAGGACATGTCCTCGCGGTCTTGTCTCACGTCAACCGCGCCAGGGCGCCTTGCACGTGGATGTCGTCGACCTCGCGCAGCATGTCCGCGCCGCGCGAGCCGTCGAGGCCGAGCTTGCGACACCCCTCGAGGAGGGCGAGGTGCACGCCCCAGTGGACCCGTGGGGGCGCTTCCAGGAGCGGGAGGAGCTCCGCGAGCTCGCGGGCGGCGTGCAGCTCGATCAGCGCGTGCACGGCGCGCCGGCGGACCGTCTGGCGCGGGTCGTCGGCCACGAGCCGGGCCAGGAGCGGGATGGCCTCGGCGGGCGGAGCGTGGGCCACGTAGGTCGCCAGCGTCTCCTCGGCGCACGCGCCCGTGACACGCGGATGCGCGAGGCATGTGCGGGCGCACTGCGCAGCGGCGGCGTTCGGCGTCGTCTTGCCGAGGGCGTGCATCGCGGCCTGCATCACGCCGTATCGCGGGTCGCCGGCGAGCCGGAGCAGCGCGTCGTGCTCGCCCCACGCGGCGAGCAGGTGCCCGCACGCGCCGCGCACCCGCGGGTCCGGGTGCGCGACGAGGAAGGGCACGAGGCGCGCTCGATCGACCGGACCGACGAGCGAGGGGCTCTCTCGCAGTCGGCGCAGCTTCTCGCTCCACGCGCCGTCCGGGGCTGAGCTCGACCGGCGGCGAGGGGTTGTCCTCCACCTCGTCGCTGTCCGGCGAGAGCAGCAGCTCGACGGGCGCGACGGCGGTGTGCGGCGACGGGATCGTGGAGGCGCCCGAGGAGTGCGACGACGGCAACGCCGATCCGGACGACAACTGCGCGTCTTGCCTTCGGGCCAGGTGGGTGTTCGCCACGAGCATGCTGCTGTCGCCGGAGCTGATCGGGGGGCTGGCCGGCGCGGACAGCCTGTGCGCGCAGCTGGCCCTGCAGGCGGGGCTGGGCGACAACTGGCAGTCGTACCGGGCGTGGCTGAGCGACTCTCACGAGAGCGCGGGGGAGCGGATCTTCGCCGGGTTGGGTCGCTACCGGCGGCGCGACGGGGTGGTGATCGCAGAGAACTTCGAGCAGTTCCTGTTCCAGGGCCACTACGGCAGCAGCGGCGTGGTCGACGGGAGCTGGACCTTTCACACCCCGATCCGGCGGTCAACCCGACCAGTTGTCTTGCCAACCTGCGGCTCTACGGCTTCGAGGGCGAGTGAGACGCGACCTCAAGCGCGCCGGCTGACGGACGTGGTGATGTCGGCGAGCGCGGCCTGAGCGATGGTTCGCTGTCCACATCCTGCCGTGCGCGCCGCGGCACGGGTGCGCAAGATTCATGAGTATAGTGACGACGAATGAGAAGGGCTCATCTGTCGCAGGGGACAGGTGGTCTCACTCGCCGGCGAACCGCACCTGCGCGACGGTGCCGATCCGCAGCGACGTGGCCGGCTCGCCGTCCATCAGGCGGGCCTCGGCGAAGATGAGGCGCGTGCCGACCTCGATCTCCGGGGCGACGGTGATGACCTCGCCGGCGATCGCGGGGCCGTCGGCGAAGGTCACCGTGACGGGAGCGCCGAGGCGCAGGGCGTGGCTGCGGGCCTCGGGGACGGCGAAGCGGAGCACGCGGGCGTCGGAGATCAGGCGCACGACGGGCTCGCCGGCGGTCAGGGTGGCGCCGGCGTCGACGTGGCGGCTGGCGATCACGCCGGCGAACGGGGCGCGCAGCTCGGACTCGGCGATCCGCGCGGTGGCCTCGTCCATCTTGCTGCGCTGCTGCGACTGCGAGGCGCCGGCGCTGCGCTTGCGCGCGGCGGCCAGCTTCTCGGCGTAGCGCTGCTCGCGGAGCTCGGCGCGCGAGACGTAGTCCTCGAGCTGCTCGACGTCGGCCCGCGTCATCCTGGCCCGCTCGAGCTCGAGCGTGAGCCGCTCGAGCTCGGCGGTCGAGGCCTTCCACGCGGCGGTCGCGGCCGCCAGCTCGTTGCGATCGCCGCGCACGTCCATCGCGGCGACCACGTCGCCCTCGTTCACGTGATCGCCGACCTCGAGGTCGAGCCGCGCGAGCCGCGAGAAGCCCGACGACACCAGCACGACCTCGGCCTCGGGCACGAGCACGCCGACCATCGGCGCGGGGGCCGGGGCCGGCGACGGCGCGGGGGCAGGCGCGGGGGCCGGGTCGAGCGCCGCGGCGGGGGCCGGCGGGGCCTCGCCGCAGGCGGACGCCAGCGCCGCTACCCACAATGCCCGAACGGACATGCCCTTTAGAGCATGTTTTGTGAATGGAGACGTCACGGCGCCTCCCGGTCGTACAGGCGGCGGTATTGTGGGCAGCGCGCGAGCAGCTCGGCGTGGCGGCCGGCGTCGACCAGGCGGGCCTGGTCCATCACCAGGATCACGTCGGCGTCGATCACGGTGCTGAGGCGGTGGGCGATGACGATGCGGGTGCAGCGGAGGGCGGCGAGCGAGCGCTGGATGGCCGCCTCGCTGACGGTGTCGAGGTTGCTGGTGGCCTCGTCGAGCAGGAGGATCGCGGGGCGGCCGGCCAGCGCGCGGGCGAGGGCGAGGCGCTGCCGCTGCCCGCCGGACAGCGAGGCGCCGCCGTCGGCGAGGATCGTCTCGTAGCCCATCGGCAGGGCCGCGATCGCGTCGTGGATCGAGGCGGCGCGGGCGGCGGCGACGACCTCCTCGAGCGTCATCTCGGGGTGGCCGAGGGCGATGTTCTCGCGGATCGACACGCCGAACAATTCGCCGCGCTGGGTGACGACGCCGAGCTGCTCGCGCACGCTGCGGAGGTCGAGGCCGGCGAGGTCGAGGCCGTCGTAGAGCACGCGGCCCTGCTGCGGGCGGTAGAGGCCGACCAGCAGCTTGGCGAGGGTCGACTTGCCGGCCCCGGAGGCGCCGACGACCGCGACGAACTGACCCGGGGCGATGTCGACCGTGACGTCGACGACCGCCGGCGGCACGCTGTCGGAGTAGCGGAAGCCGACCGCCTCGGTCTGGATCCGGCCCGACAGCGGCGGGGCCCGCTTGACCCGCACTGGGTCCTGCTCGGGCTCGGACTGCATGACGTCCTCGATGCGCTCGAGGTAGCTGCCGAGCAGCTGGAACTTGAGCGTGACCGCGACCAGCGCGGACAGCGGGCCGAGGAAGCCGGCGCCGAGCGCCGACAGGCCGAGCATGGCGCCGAGGCTGAGATCGCCGGCGAGCACCAGCATCGCGCCGGTGCCGAGGATCACGAGCGGCGCGGCCATGGCGAAGCTGCCGAGCAAGGCGCCGATCAGCGCGTCGAGGCGACCGCGCCGCAGCGAGACGTTGAGCGCGTCGACGAACAGGTTGGACCAGCGGTCGACGGCGCGGAACTCGGCGCCCATGCTCTTGAGCGTCTCGATGCCGCCGAGCATCTCGACCTCGTAGCTCGAGGTCTTGGCCTGCGCGGCCAGGCCCTCGCTCATCAGCTCGCGCTGGACCCGGCGCGTGGCCCAGTAGAGCGACAGCTGCACCGCCCCGAGCGCGACGACGACGGCGCCCATGGTCGGGCTGGCCCAGAAGATGAGCACGAGGTAGAGGCTGACGAGGGTGCCGTCGAGCACCGCCGACAGCGCGCCGGAGGTGAGGATCTCGCGGACCACGGCGTTGCTGCCGAGCCGCAGCATGAGGTCGCCGGTCGAGCGCCGCTGAAAGAAGGCGTAGGGCAGGTCGACGAGGTGATCGAGGAAGCCGATCGTCATGTCGGCGTCGAGCAGGGTGCGCAGCTGGACCAGCAGGTTGGCGCGCACCCACGAGCTGATGAAGGTGAACAGCACCATCATCACCAGGCCGAAGCCGAGCACCTGCAGCAGGCCGAGGTCGCCGCGCGGGAGGATCCGGTCGACGAGCAGCGTGGTCATCAGCGGCAGCGCCAGCGCGAGCAGCTGCACGAGCACCGACATCAACAGCGAGCGGCTCCACAGCGCCGGGTAGGCGAGGATCCGCCCGAGGTAGCGGCGCACGAGCGGTCGCCGCCGCCGCTCGGGCGCGAACGCCTCGCCCGGCTCGAGCAGCAGGGCCACGCCGGTGAACGCCTGGTCGAACTCGGCCGGCGAGATCCGCCGCCGCCCGTGCGCAGGATCGAGGATGTGGATCCCGCGGCGATCGAGGCGGTCGAACACGACGAAGTGGTTGAACTCCCAGTGCAGGACGGCGCCGCGCGGGACGAGCCGCAGGTCGTCGAGGTCCTCGACCTGGACGCCGCGCCCGCGCAGGCCGTAGCCGCGGGCGGCGCGGAGGATGCCGAGCGCGCTGACGCCGTTGTGGTCGGCGCCCATGGCCCCGGCGAGCTCGTCGAGCCCGACCTCGCGGCCGTGGTAGCGCAGCACCATCGCCAGGCAGGCCGCGCCGCAGTCGGCGGCGGTCATCTGCTGCACGTGCTCGAGCTGCCCGCGCGGCCCGATCACGCCGAGCCGCTGCAGCGCCGGGAAGCGGCTGGCCAGCGCGCGGTCGTGCTCGGGCGAGGTGCTCATGGCGGGCGCCGATCCTAGAAGTGCTGCAGGGCCGGGACCAGGGTCTCGAGGATGGTCGCCGAGCGCACCTTGGCCTCGAGCGTGCCCTGCATGCCGTCGTAGACGCGGTACTCGGTGCCGTCGGCGACGAAGGTGTCGGACGGCAAGACGGTGACGACGACCACGACCGGACCGTCGAGCGCGAGCGCACCCTCGCGGTCGCGCCCGAGGTAACGCATGGCCTCGGCGGGGCCGACGACCTCGTCGGCGACCGAGCGCACGACGACGTCCTGGCGGCTGTCGGGGAAGCCCTCGAGCGCGAGCGTCAGCCGCGTCTCGGCGGCGCCGAGCAGCGGCCGGTAGTGGCCGGGGAACAGGCCGACGACGACGGTCTGGGCGCTGTCCTGCTCGACGGCGACGACGGCGTCGCCGGGCGCGAGCGCTTGCCCCGGCCGCACGCGCACGTCGGACACCACGCCCGGCTCCGGCGCGACCACCGAGCGCTCGGCCGCCCGCGCGCGCGCGAGCTGCAGCTGACCGTCGAGCGCGGCCAGCCGCTCGCGCCGGGTGTCGTCGGCCGGCTCGCGCAGCAGCTCGACCAGGCGCTGCTCGTACTCCCGCTCGACCCGCTGCAGCTCGGCCCGTTGCGAGGCGTCGTCGAGGCGCACGAGCACCTCGCCGGCGGCGACGCGCTGGCCGAGCCGCACCGGGATGTGCTGCACGGTGCCCGGCGCCGAGGTGGTGACGACGAGCCGGCCCTCGCGGCGGACCACGGCGCGGCCCTCGGCGTACTCGCCGACGCGCACTGTGGCGGCGAACACCAGGCCGGCGCCGACCAGCGCCAGCGTGACCGTCACGGCCCAGCGCGTCCACGAGGGCACGATGTGCAGCGGGTGCCCCGGCCGCGACGCGCGGCGATGGGCCTCGAGCGCCGCGTCGCGGAAGATGACGCGCCGCGCCGCCGCGGTCGTCGCTGCCTCGCTCGTGCTGGGCTCGGTCACCGTGTCTCCCGCGCTCCGCGCCGGTCGCTCACGCGGACCGATGAGCGACGAGAGCGTCGCACAGCGGCCCGCGGATGTCGACGCCCGCGCGCTGCTCGAACCCGAGGAACATCGCCGAGGGGTTCAGCTCGAGGATCTTGTAGCGCCCGTGGCGGTCGGCCTTGATGTCCATGCCGGTGTAGCGCAGGCCGATGACCTCGGCCGCGCGTACGCACTCGCGCGCGACCTGGTCGTCGAGCGCGATCGCCTCGATGCGCTGCTCGTGCTGGCGGAAGTCGATCGCGTCGGTGACGATCCGCAGGGCGCACACGACCCGGCCGTCGATCACGTACACGCGCACGTCGTCGCCGGGCAGCAGCTCCTGGAAGCACACCGGAGCGGCCTGGAGCTTGCCGAGCCGCTCGTCGGTGAGGTCCTTCGCCTCGACCTTGCGCGTGGCGGCGCCGCCGGCCACCGGCTTGTACACCGCCTCGTGCTCGCTGCAGAACGCGCGCACGGCCGCGGGATCGTTGCTCCACAGGGTGGCCGGCACCGGCAGGCCGGCCGCCTGCAGCAGCGTCAGCTGGAACGGCTTGGTGATGTTGTGCGAGAGCGACGTCGGGTTGTAGGTCGCCGAGCCGAGCGCCTCCCAGCGCAGCAAGATCGCCGACAGCAGCGTCGACCGCTCGCGGAACGCCAGCGTGGTGCGGCGCCAGTCCTCCTTCATCGCCTCGTCGGCGTCGACGCCGTAGGCCGCCGGGCTCTGGTAGAGGCTGCGCACGTAGACCGACGCCGGCCGACCCACGCGCCGGCCCTCGATCACGACCGCGTCGGGCGCCTCGCCCAGCGCGATCGGCAGGTCCTCGGGGAAGCGCTGGGCGTCGAGCACCACCGGCTCGCAGCCGCGCGCGCGCACTCCCTCGTAGATGGCGCGCGCGTGCGGGTCCGCGAGCGCGCCGACGATGACGATCGGGGAATCGGACATGGCGGGAAAATTCGGGAAGGGAAGAGGAGATGAAGGCTCGATTGCGAGGTGCCGGGGGGCAGCGGACCGCCCCCCGGCGGTGCGAAGGACTACTCCTCGCCCAGCGCCTTGGTGGTGGCGTTGTCCTCCTCGCCGACGGCGAGGGTGGTGTAGATCGGCTCCTCCTCGCCGATGGCGAGCGTGGTGGCCTCGGGGCCCTCCTCGCCGATGGCTTGAGTCGTGAAGATCGGGCCCTTGCCGCCGGTGACCTGGCCGAGGTCCTCGATGAACAGGTCCTTCAACTGCTTCTTGCTCTTCTTGTCGTTCTTCATTGTTCGTTCTCTCTCTATTTGCTGGTAATGAACAAAGGAAATCACAGGTCGCCGCGATGCGACGAACACGCCCTCGCGGAGGCGACATTCGCGCCGCCGGCGAGGTGCTGAGAATGCACGATCGGTCGCGTCGCGGCACCATGATTTTTTCATCGGTCGAGTCCGCCGAGGTCACATCGGACTCGACCGATATCGGTGATCCGGCCGCAGGGATGGCGCAGACCCGCTCGCAACGCCGGTTTTTCTGCGGCTCTACGCCCCCACATGGAAGCAGATCGAGCGCAATTTCGGGAGTGCTATGTGTGTATCTCCGCTCGAATGGTGGGGACCGCGCATTGTGCGGCGAACGCGAAGCGTGGATCTCCCCGCGCGCGTCGAGCACACATTCGCGGAAATCATTGGTGTGATCGACGTCACCCGATTTCTGCGGCTGGCGTGTCCGAGCGGGCCTGTCGGCGGACATAGGCGGGTTTTCAGCGAGCGGACGTCCGATCGGGCCTGTCCGCGGACATACGGTTTGTGCGAGGAGGCGGATCATCGCAAATCACCATAGTCGACGATCGAGGCGTCGTCGGCGAATCTGCCAGTGACTACCAGGTGAACTCGGGTGTGCGGGCCGTGGACCCCGACCGCGGCCCCGCGGACCGTTCGACGATCGCGGGCTCCCGCCGCAGACGCGGTTCGGGCTACCCTCGGCGCATGCCGATCAAGCATCTCCGTGCAGTCATCGCCGTCGCGGCATTCGTGGCAGTCCCCGCCTGCGGCGCGCAGCAACCCGGCGCGCAGCGAGCAGCCGGGTCGGCCCCGGGGCCCGCGCCCGAAACGGAGCGCGGCCCGGACCCGCGCGTGCAGGAGCTCGAGCAGGAGCTGGCGGACACCAAGCGCGCGCTCGACGAGCAGAAGGCGGAGAGCGAGGCGCTCCGCAAGTCGGAGTCGGAGCTCAAGGCCAAGGCCGACGAGGCCGCGGCGCTGCAGACCAAGCTCGCCGAGGTCGTCGGCAAGTTCGGCGACGTGACCACCGAGGACGGGGCGGTGCGCGTCGAGCTGGTCGACAAGATCCTGTTCCCCGTCGGCGAGGCCGACCTCACCGACAACGGCCGCAAGGTGCTGGCGGAGGTCGGCGCGGCGCTCAAGGACATCGACGACAAGCAGATCTGGGTGCAGGGCCACACCGACGACTCGCCGATCGTGGTGCGCAAGCCGAAGGGCCCGCCGCCCGCGCCGAAGGTCGAGGCGCCGAAGGGCAAGAAGGGCGGCAAGGTCAAGGCCGAGGAGCCGCCGGCCGGCAGCGACGCGGTGCTGCCCTTCATCACCAACTGGGAGCTGTCGGCCGCGCGCGCGCTGACCGTCGTGCACTACCTGCAGGACGAGGCGAAGGTCGATCCGGCGCGCCTGGCCGCGGTCGCGTTCGGCCAGTACCGCCCGAACAGCAAGTCGAAGGCGAAGAACCGCCGCATCGAGATCGTGCTGTACCCGCGGGCCAAGCTGGCGCCGAAGTGATCGCGGGCGGCAGGCGTGCGAGCGACGGGCGAGCGTCGCCGCGGGTGACCGCCTCGCAGCCGGGAAGTGCTGCCGCTCGACGGGCAGACCGATGCCTCGTGCGCCGGGGCTCGAGCGGCCGATCGCCGGCCCTCGTGCCCGTCCGCTGCGCTGGCGAGCGTCGACCGCGCGGACTGCAGGACCGGCACCGATGCGGGACCGCGGCGAACCCTGCTCGTGGGCGCCGTTCATCGGACCTGGGGGCGACTCTGCGCACCCTCCTGGGGGCGCGGGCCGACGATCTCGGACGCAGGCCGCGAGCCGCGCAGCGCCGGCATGACGACGACGGCGTCGCCGACCACGGCCAGGCGTGGCATGCTGCGAAACATGTGGAGCTCGCGCTCTCGGCAGGTGACGCTGGCGACGGCGGTCCTGTCGCTCGTGTCCGGGTGTGCGGTGCCCATGGAGTCCGAGGCCGAGCCGTTGCCGCCGCCGAGCGCGTACGACGTGCTCACAAACCGCTGCGACGGCGGCGACGGGGCGGCCTGCGTCGAGGTGGGGACGCAGTACCGCGAGCTCGGCGAGCTGCCGCTGGCGGCGGCGTACTTCCGGCGCGCGTGCGACCTCGCCAACCCGTTCGGCTGCGCCGCCCTGGCGCGCGCGTGGGACCGCGGCGAGGGCCTCGAGCGCGACCCGGCCGCCGCGACCTCGCTCTACGTCTCGGCCTGTCTCGGAGGACATGCCCCTTCGTGCATCTCCGCCGCGGCCGGCGTCGGCGCGCCCGACTCGGCCGAGTTCATGCGCCGGGGCTGCACCGCCGAGCCCGCGCTGTGCCGGCCGCGCCCCGAGCCCAGCCTCACCGGCGTCGACCCGCTCGACCAGGCGAACGTCGTCCTCGTGATGGCGGCCCGCCGCGACGACCTGCGCGACTGCTATCGCCGCTCGCTCGCGCAGCGCCTGACGCTGCGCGGGCGGGTCGCGCTCGAGATCGCCATCTCCGGCGACGGCCGGGTGCGGGCCGCGGCGATCGTCGAGAACATCCGCGAGGCCCCCGAGGTCGGCGCCTGCGTGCTCGAGGTCATCGGCAACACCGCGTTCGCGCCGACCACCTCGGGCGAGCTGGCGGTGATCCCCTGGCGCGTGCAGTTCGAGCCGGAGCGCTGAGACGCGGCGCCGCCGACGCGGCGTGGCGAGGGCACGCGGCCGATGTCGTGCCGTGTGAGTCGGCGCGGCACCTCCTGTCCTGAAGGCCATGTCATGAGCCGCGCGGGCCGTGCGGCCGGCGGGTCTCGAAATGCCGCCATGTCGCGATCGGCGTGCTCCTGTCGCCGCCCTCGTCCGCGGCGAACCGCGGTCCGCCGGCCATGCGAGCCCTCTCGTCGCGTCATCATAGATGTCTCTCGGAACATGTCAGTGGATTGACCGTCGCGGCCGTGCCCACATTGGCGATCGCGCGAGCGCCCGTCGACGGTGCGCCCGACCACGGCGACGGCGCGCGGGCGCCCGCGAGGTCGCCGCGCCGCGTCACAGCGCCGGCGGTCGGCGCTGGCGCGGCCCGCGAGCGGCGATACGTTGACTGTGATGATTCGCCTCCCCCTCATCCGCATGGCGCGGCTCGTCCTCCCGGGCGTCGCCCTCGTCGCTTGCGTCTACGACGGCAGCGGCGTCTCGGCGGGCGCCGGTATGGCGACCACCGCGGCGGAGACGACCGCGACGATCGTCGCGCCGACCACGGGCACCGCCGACGCGACGGGCGACGCCACCTCGAGCTCCACCGGCGAGCCGCAGACGACCGGGCCGGGCACCACCACCGGCGCCGTCGAGCCCGAGCCATCGACGGGTACGACCACCAGCGGCACGACCACGGGCGGCACCACGGACGAGGACGACGACGAGCACGCCCTCGATTTCGAGAGCGACATTCAGCCGATCTTCTCCGATTATTGCACCTGCCACGGCGACGGCGATCCGTCCCCCGACCTCGGGGTCGGCCGCGCCTACGAGAGTATCGTTCGTGAACGCGCGGACGACGTGAAGTCGATGGCCCTGGTCGAGCCCGGGCAGCCGGACGAGAGCTACCTGTGGCACAAGATCGCCGGCACCCACGACGAGGTCGGCGGCAAGGGCAAGCGCATGCCGCCGAGCGACCTCCTGCTCGACAGGGACCTCGACCTCATCGAGGCGTGGATCGCCCAGGGCGCGCCGCCCTGAGCCGGTGGGGCCAATGCGTCGCCGACGAACGCGACAATCGTCAGTGCCGGGCGTCGTCTTCAAAGAGGGGTCCGGGCCTTGCCGACGTCGCGGTCCGCGCGGGCCCGGCGGCGCGGGCGCGGCCTCGCGGCCGGCGAATTGCGCTACCATCCCGGCCCCATGCGAGGCGCGGTTCTGTTCAATGGCAATGCCGAGACCGTCGACGTGCTGGTGCAGATGGCGGCGCCGCTGCTGCTGTCGTCGCGGCACGAAGACCCCCAGGTCGCCCGCTCGCGGCGCACCCTGCTCGTCACCGCCGCCTGGGGCGACGGCGAGCACGACGAGGCCCACGTCAAGCGGTCGCTCAACAACATCGGCCTGCACTCGCACTACGAGGGCGGCTACGACCAGACGCTGGTCAACCTCTCGCTGCTGCACGAGGTCCGCGGGCTGGCGCGCACGGCCCCGCGGCTGCTGGCCGCGTGGCACGAGGAGCGGCGGATCGCCGAGATGGCGCGGGCCTTCTACCTCGAGCACAACGCCCACCTGATCTCGCTGTTCCGCCGGACCCTCGCGGTCGCCAAGCGCGAAGACCCGGCGATCACCGTGGCCCGCCTGGCCGGCGCGCAGGGCCACTACGGCACCGGCGGACGGCTGCTGCGCTACACGCTGTCGCGCGAGCTGCGGCACGCGCTCGACACCCTCGAGGCCAACGACGATCACCTGGTCGACCTGCTCGACCAGATCGAGCAGCGCACGTTCGACGCCGTCGGCCTGGCCTACGACCCGGCCTGGCGGGCCGCGCAGGAGCGGCTCGAGCGGCGGATCCTCGCGGCCAACAGCATCATCCTGTTCGGCGGTCACCTCGACCTCCTGCTCGACGCCCTGCGGTTCTTCCGCCTGCGCGACGTCCTCGCCGAGGCGCTCCGCCGCGGCACCCAGCTGGTGGCGATGTCGGCCGGCGCGATGGTGCTGTGCGAGCGCGTCATCATCTACAACGACTTCGCCACCAAGCGCCGCGACTTCCAGCTGTACGACCGCGGCCTGGCGCTCGTGCGCGACATCCAGCTGTTCCCGCACTGCACCGAGCGGATCCAGACCGACGACCCCGACAACCTCGCCTACCTCGCGCGCCGCTTCCGCCACCACGCGTGCGTCGGCCTCAACCAGCGCTCCTTCCTGCTGTTCGAGCCAGGCGTGCACAAGGCCGCGAGCGTCGGCGAGGACGACTGCGTCTACGTGTTCGACCCCGAGGGCCGCAAGCTCAGCTACCACCGCGGCGAAGTGATTCGCATGTGACGCCGCCGGCGGAGCGCGAGCGCGACCCGATACGCCCGCGATCGCGAATCGCGTCACCGCACCCCGGCGGATCGCACGCATGCAGCGCGGTCGCCGGGGCGTTTGTGCGCGTCTCATCCGCCCGTCGATTGCAGCGATCCCGCGGCGGCTGCGCATGTCGTCGGGGCCTCTCGTAGGTATCAGCCCTCTGCGCGGCGCCCGCGAGCGGCCGCGCGCGCGGGCGATGAATGGGCCGAGAGCACGCGCCGGCGACGAATGGCGTTCAATCGCCCAATCCATGGCGAGCGGAGCCGCTCGTCGACCCATCGCGCGGCGAGATAACAATGAATAGAGGCGCGTCGAGGAGCCGGGGCGGCGCGAGTCGGCCCGGGCGGGCGGACGCCGCGATTCGGCGCCGTTCGAGGCGCGGCGAGGAACCCGGCCCTCGGCCCGCTTTCGCCCGTGTTTGACGGTCTGTTGAGTCCGGTCCATCTAACCGGCGCCCGTCATGGGCCAAAAGGATGACCGGGCGACGAACTGCCGAATGGGGCGTCGCTGGCTCATCGACGGCATCGGCGAGGGTATCCGCAGGCGTGAGGGGCCGGCGGGGCGCCCTCGCGTTGCCGGAAGATCCACAGACCGAAGCACGAGAACGATTGAGAGTGAGGGTATATGGGGAAACAGCAGCTGGACAACAATGACATGCAAATGCTCAACCAGGCCATCCAGGCGGCCGTGCAGCAGATGCAAGGCGGATTCGGGCAGCAGTTCGGCGGCTTCGGCGGCCAGATCCCCGAGGCACAGTTCGAGCAGTTGTCCGAGGTGGTGCACGATCGGCTCCGCGAGGCGATCCGCGAGAAGGTGGTCGACGCCGTTCACCATCGCCTGATGGAGGCGATGAAGGATCGCGTCCGCGACCTCGTGCGCCAGCGCCTCGGGCAGGAGCTTCGGAACGCCTTCCTCGAAGGTTTCGGCCCGGGCGGCTTCAACCTCGAGACCGTCACGAACCGGGTGAGCGAGCGCTTCAGCGAGGTGGTCCACGAGCGCCTCGTCGAGGTCGTCCGCGAGCGCGTCGGCGACGCGATCCGCGAGCGGTTGCACAACACGATCCGTGAGACCCTCAGCGAGGGTCCGACCGCGCAGCTCTTCGACTGGAACACGACGGACAGCGTCGCCCTCAAGATCCGCGAACGCATCGAGCCCGAGATCCGCGAGCGCATCGTCACCATGGCCCGCGAGCGGCTGCGCGAGGCGGTCCGCGAGCGCGTGCAACAGGCCTTCCGCGAGCGGCTCCCGGAGGCGCTGAACGCGGCCATCTCGCAGGCGAAGGCGAAGGGCGGGGATTTCGAGGTCATCGTCATGCTCGTCCGCGACAAGCTGATCGACACGCTCGAGCGGCGCCTGGGCGAGGGCATGCGGGACCGCATGCGCGAGCTCATCCGCGACGGGATGGAGGAGGGGGTCCGCGAGCGGCTGCGCGAGGTGGTCCGCGTCGCCCTGGTCGAGCGGTTCACCGGCGGCCAGCCCGGCGGCGGCATGGGGTACTACCCCGGCTACGGCGGGCAGTACGGCGGGCAGTACGGCGGGCAGTACGGCAGCTTCATGATGGAGCATCTCCGCGAGCGGATCATCGAGAACGTCCGCGACCGCGTGGGCGAGGCGGTGCGCGAGCGCCTCGAGTCGCTCGTCAAGCAGAAGCTCGAGGACACCCTCCGCGAGCGGCTGGGCGGCGCCCTCCGCTCGGTCTGCGCCGAACAGATGACGCTCGGCGGGGGCTTCAACCCGGAGCAGATCGTCGACGGCCTGCGTTATCGCCTGATCGAGAGCGTCCAGCACGACCTGGTCGGCGCGGTCCACGAGTGCATCGGCGACGCCCTGCGCGAGCGCTTCGGCGAGGCGGTGTGGAGCGCCATCTCGCAGCGATGAGTCTGCACGGGTGATGCGAGCGCCGGCCACCGCGCCGCGCCCTCACGGACGATCCGCGCCGGAGCTCGGCCGCGAGGGCGCGTTCGCCTCGCGGCGAGCTCCACGGCCTCGCCGCGGACGAGCGGCGCGACGGCGGCGGAGCAGCGCGGCCAGGGCCAGCAGCAGCGGGCCCGAGGCGCTCGTGCCCGGGCGGCAATCGCATTCGATCAGATCGCCGACCGCGTCGGCGAGCTCGTCGTCCTCTTCCTCCGCTTCCTCGTCGTTCTTCGGGAACAGGCACTCGCCGATGTCCTCGCCCAGCGACGTGCAGACGAGGCCGAAAGCGCAGCCGTTCCCGAGCGCGCGGCAGCCGTCGACGCAGTAGCCGTCGACGTCGCAGACCCGTCCGCTGAAGGGACCGCCGCAGTGGCTGTCGGCCAGGCAGATCAGGCACAGGTCGTCGATGGTCCCGTCGCAGTCGTTGTCGAGGCCGTCGCACAGCTCGAACTGGGGGAGGGCGGGCTGGCCGTCGCACACGACCGCGCCGAATTCGTCGCACGCGAGCGCGCCGGGCGTCTCGCACTCGCCGAGGCCGAGCGAGCAGGGTCCGCCGACCTGGAAGCCCTCGTCGATGGTCCCGTCGCAGTCGTTGTCGAAGCCGTCGCACAGCTCCGGGCCCGCGGGCTCGCACACGCAGGTGCTCGACAGCGGGTCGCAGGACTCGAATGCCCCGCAGTCGCCATCGTCGATGCATTCGACGCAGACGTTCGGCGTCGGCCCGAGGTCGCACAGCGGGACCTCGAACGGGCACAGGGTGGTCTCGTCGCACTCCTCGACCAGGAAGCCCTCGGCCTCCAGCTCCTCCACGAACGGCGGCCCGCCGAGCAGGCCCGCGGCGCTCACCCCGGCCGCGTGGACGAGGATCCCCTCGGCGTTGTCGTCGATGACGGCCTCGAAGCGGACCGTCGTCGACTCGCCGACCAGCAGGACGCCGCCCGCGAGCTCGTCCGCGCCGGCGCCGAGGCGCACCGTCAGCTCGCCGTCGATGTGCTCGCCGTGGTCGTCGCCCTCGACGTCCGACAGCACCGCGGCCTGCGGGCCGTCGGTGATCTCGAGCGTGCCCGGCACGAACGTCAGGCCGAACGGCAGCACGTCGGTGAGCACCGCGTCGACGGCGGCGTCGGTGCCGACATTGGTCACCGTGACGTTGAACTCGAGGACGTCGCCGGGCACGCAGGCGCCGCCGTTGAGGTCGACCACGAGCTCGACGATCTCGAGCAGCGGCGTCGCGGTCTCGGCCGACACGACGATCGTGGCGAGGGCGACCGCGTCCTCGACGGTGAGGACGGTCAGCGGCAGGAACGTCTGCACCGGGTCGATGAACTCGGTGATGTCGAAGACGTCGAGGTCGAGGCCGGACATGCTGGCCGGCAGCCCCGACAGCCGCGGCAGGTCGCCGGCGACCGCCATCGGGAAGCCGAACATCGAGCGGGTGCCGTTGAAGAAGTCGTCGGTCGGGTTGAGGCCGTCGCCGACCGGCAGGTCGCCGAGCAGCAGCTGGTCGCCGATGGCCTCGTGGTCGCCGGCGAACGCGGCGACGCCGAGCCTGCCGCTGAGGCCGGCCAGCGGGGCGATGAAGCCGGACAGCGTCGTCTCGAGCGGCTGCCACGGGAGGATCAGGTCGAGGCCCTCGAAGATGTTGATGCTGCGCAGCGGGTCGCCGGGCCGCTCGAACACGACCACCATCCACCAGCCGGCGAACACCTCCTCGTCGAGCAGTCCGGCGAACGGGCGCACCTCGACGCCGGACACGCGGAACAGGCCGGGCCCGCGGTCCACGACCAGCTCCGACACGTCCACGGTGCACACGTAGCTGCCGTCGAAGCCGACGAAGCAGGCGTCGGCCGCGAGGTCGACGTCGATGAACCCGGGCCGCTCGAGCCGCACCGTCGAGTCGGCGGCGGCGATCGCCAGCTGCGCGCCCCAGTACAGGAACGCGTGCGTGGCCACGGCCCCGGGCGGCAGCAGCAGCACCGCGGAGCTGCGCGCCTCGGTGTGGTCGATCGCCGTGCTGGCGATCGCCGCCCCGCCGATCGGCGTGTCGGATCGCCAAAGCACGTCCGCCCCGCCGTCGGCGATCGCCTGGCCGCAATTGCCCACCGTGCCGACGACCGGGGCGGGGATCTTGGGCGAGCAGTCGTGCGCCAGGGTGTTGCCGAACAGCACGAAGTCGCCGCGCTGGACGATCTGCGCCCGCGGCAGCGGCTCCGCGCGGGCCGGGGCGCCGTCCAGCGCGCTCGCGGCCAGCGCAGCGATGATCGTTCCTCCCAACCGGCCCCGCCGCATCGCTCGCTCCGTGGCGATGAAATGTGCGCGCGGCGACCGATATTTCCTGCGACCCGTCGCACAGCTCGCGCCCGCGCGGAATCGACGGAGACGGCCCGACCGCCGGTATACATTTGTGGCAGCGCCGGCATTGACGGGTCCGCGCGGCGCGACGCACATTGCACATTCTCGGCGGGCGCGGGCGCGCCTGGCCGGCGGTCCCCGATGCGAATGCGTGAATCATCGATCGATCGCGCGGCGATCGTCGCGGCGGCGCGTGAGATCTACGCCACCGAGCGGACAGTCGTCCTCGCAATCTGCTCCGGTTCGTCTCGCCGATCGATCAATGCCTGCAGGACGATGTCGCGGCGCGAGGGTCCTCCCCGCGACGCACCCGCGGGCGCGACGGACACGGCCGATCGTGCGGCTCGCCCGGGTACTGCGTCGGAGGCGACGTGGCAAGCGCCCCGCAGCGAGCTGGGCCGCGTCCGCGGCCGGCGCCCGCGTCGCGGCCGCGCCGGGGGGCTCGCGCGCGAACTCGCACCGGCGTATCATGCCGCGCATGGCGAAGGCAGAGCGGCTCGTGCTGGTCGACGGCTCCTGGCTCATTTACCGGGCCTTTTTTGCGATCCCGGCCAACCTGCAGACCAAGACGGGTCTGCCGACCAACGCGATCTTCGGGTTTGCGACGATGTTCCGCAAGCTGTTCTCCGGGCGCATGCCGGAGCGCGGGGCGGTGGTGTTCGACTCGCCGGCGCAGACGCACCGCGAGAAGCAGTTCCCGCAGTACAAGGCGCAGCGGCCGTCGATGCCGAGCGAGCTCGGGCAGCAGCTGGCGACGATCGATCGCGTGGTCGCGACCAATCGCTTCCCGCTGCTGCGCGTGCCCGGCTACGAGGCCGACGACATCATCGCCACGCTGGCGCGGCGCGGCGTCGAGGCCGGGCTCGAGGTCGTGATCGTCGCCGGCGACAAGGACCTGGCGCAGATGGTCGGCGAGCACGTGCGCATGCAGGACACCATGCGCGACGTCACCTACGACGCCGAGCTGGTGCGCAAGAAGTGGGGCGTGCCGCCGGCGCGGATCCCCGACCTGCTGGCGCTCATGGGCGACAGCGTCGACAACATCCCCGGCGTTCCCGGCATCGGCCAGAAGGGCGCCGCCGCGCTGATCGAGAAGTACGGCTCGCTCGACGGCGTGTTCGAGCACATCGACGAGCTCAAGGGCAAGCAGAAGGCCGCGCTCGAGGAGCACCGCGAGGCGGCCAAGTTGTACCGCCGGCTGGCGACCGTCGACGACCGCGCCGAGCTCGACGTCACCCTCGACGCGCTCCGCCTCGGGCCGCCCGACCCCGCCGAGCTCGACGCGCTCTACCGCGAGCTCGAGTTCTTCTCGCTGCTCACCGGCGGCGCCGACGCGAAGCTCGGCGACATGCCCGACATCGAGGTCGAGGTGCCGACGACGCCGGAGGCCGCGCGCGCGGCGATCGACGCCCTGCCGGCGGGCCAGCCGGTGGCGATCGTGCCGCTGTACGAGCCGCCCGCGCGGGTCCACCACGCGGAGCTGGTCGGCCTGGCGCTCGCCACCGCGAAGCGCAAGCCGCTCTACCTGGCGTTCCGCGGCGTCGGTCAGGCGCTCGGCGAGCCGGCGATCGAGCTGCTGCGCGGGCTGCTGGCCGACGCCTCGCGGCCGAAGTTCGTCCACGACGTCAAGCAGCTGGCGATCCTCTGCTGGCGTCACGGCCTCCAGCTCGGCGGCGAGATCCTCGACACGATGATCGCCTCGTTCCTCGTCGACCCCGTCAAGTGCATCCCGCACGGCCTCGACCAGGTCGCCCGCGAGTACGTGCAGCGCTCGATCCCCGCCGCCACCTCGCTGCTCAAGAGCGGCAAGTCGGCGCGGCCGCCGAGCGCGGTCGAGATCGCGGCCGCGGCCACCTACGCGGCCCAGCTGGCCGACGTCGTCCTCGCGCTCGGGCCGGTGCTGCACACGCGGCTGGCCGAGGCCGGGCAGGCGGCGCACTGGCAGGCCGTCGAGCACCCGCTCGCGTACGTGCTGGCGCGCATGGAGCTGGCCGGCATCCGCGTCGACCGCGACGACCTCACGCGCATGGGCGAGGAGTTCGCCGCGCGCAAGGCCGAGATCGAGGCCCGGATCTACGCGCTCGCCGGCCACGAGTTCAACATCGGCTCGACCAAGCAGCTGGCCGACGTGCTGTTCGAGGAGCTCAAGCTGCCGGTCATCAAGAAGAACAAGACCGGCTACTCGACCGACGCCGAGGTGCTCGAGCGGCTCGCGCCCAAGCACGAGATCGCCCGCCAGATCCTGGCCCAGCGCGAGCTGGCCAAGCTGATCAACACCTACACCGACGTGCTGCGTGAGGCGATCGCGCCCGAGACCGGGAGGATCCACGCCAGCTTCCAGCAGACCGTCGGCGTGTCGGGGCGGCTCATCTCCACCGATCCCGACCTGCAGCGCACGCCGATCCGCACGCCCGAGGGCAAGCGGATCCGCCGGGCCTTCGTCGCCGCGGAGGGGCTGCGGATCGTTTCGGCCGACTGGAGTCAGATCGAGCTGCGGGTGCTGGCGCACTTCAGCCAGGACCCGCGCCTGCTCGAGGCGTTCCGCGACAAGCTCGACCTGCACCGCCGCACCGCCGGCCTGCTGTTCTCGGTCGCGCCCGAGGACGTGACGAAGGAGCAGCGCAACGTCGGCAAGACGGTCAACTTCGCCACGATCTACGGCCAGGGGGCGACGGCGCTGGGGCAGATCCTCGGGGTCGCCCGCAAGGACGCGCAGCGCTACATCGAGAGCTACTTCGAGTACTACGCCGGGGTCCGCCGCTGGCTCGACCGCACGATCGCCGAGGCCCACGAGAAGGGCTACGTGACCACGCTGCTCGGCAGGCGGCGCTGGATCCCGGAGCTGTCGAGCCGCAACGACACCGATCGCGCGGCCGGCGAGCGGATCGCCGCCAACACCCCGATCCAGGGCTCGGCGGCCGACCTGTGCAAGCTGGCGATGCTGCAGATCGACCGCGAGCTGCCGAAGGTGGCCCCGCACGCGCGCATGCTGCTGCAGGTCCACGACGAGCTGGTGTTCGAGGTGCCCGAGGCCGAGGTCGCGGCGACCACCGATCTGGCGCGGCGGGTGATGGAGCGACCGCACCCGCTCGACGTGCCGCTCGAGGTCGGCATCGGCGTCGGCCAGAGCTGGGGCGACGCGCACTGAGGTGCCGTCGCTGCTGGCCGCGTCGCGCGGCTACGCGAGCGCCTGCGTGCGAACCACCGCGACGACACGCGCGGCGAGCCGGTGCGTCCGGACAGCGAGCACGGCCGATCGGGGCCGGAGGTCACGCGGGGCCGCCCTCGCCGAGCCCTGCGATCGCCGCGCTCGGCGAGAGCCCGAACAGGGCGCGAAAGCTGCGCGAGAGATGGGCAGTGTCGGCGAAGCCCGCGTCCATCGCCGCGGTGCGCACCAGCACGCCCGCCTCGATCTGCCGCGCCGCGTGCTGAAGCCCCGACCACAGCTTGAACGCGCGAAACGTCAGACCTGTCGCGGCCTTGAAGCGGCGCAGGGCCTGTGTCCGCTCCATGCCGAGCCGCCGCGCCAGCTCGGTCTGCGGCATCCGCATCATCGGGTCGGCCTCGATCGCGCGCACGATCGCGGCCATGCCGCTCGCCAGCGGCGCGGTGGCCAGGCCCAGGCGCGCGCGCAGTTCGGCGATCGCATCGGCCTCGCCCCCGATCGCGCGCGCGGCCAGTCGGGCGATCGCGCCCGAGGCCGCGACCGCCAGCGGCGCCGTGAAGGGAAAGGCGAGGCCGTTCAGGTAGAGCACATCGGCGCCGCGCTCGGCGAAGGAGACGCAGTGCGTGACCTCCGGCCGCACGACGAGCACGTCCCCGGTCACGCGCCCGCCTGCATCCGCCACCGTCACCGGCCCGGTTCGCCCGACGAGCAGCGCCAGCGCCGGATTGGGGTGGGCCGCGAGCCGCCGGACCCCCACCGGGTAGATCGGACTGCTGAACGGCGAGGGCGGATCCGTCATGGTCGCGAGGATCGGCGTTGGGCCGGGGGGACGCAAGCTGGACGAACTATCGTGCGAGCCCGGCGCGTGCGAACGCGGCCTGCAACTGGGCACCGTTCATATAGACGTCCTTGCGCGCGACCTCGCCCGCGCGATTGACCGTCACCACGTCGAGCATCTCGACGCGGGCGGTGAAGGGGGTGCCGCCGGGCTCGCCGAGCGCGAGCAGCATCGTCCATTCGAAGACCCAGTGGTCGGCGCCGAAGCGCCGGCGCCCCATTTCGAAGCCGAAGTCGAAACGCGCGAACAGCTCGGCGCAGTGCCGCTGCAGCGCGTCGCGCCCATGCACGGGCTCCGACCCGTCATGGACATGGAACACGCTGTCCTCCGCATGCAGCGACGCGATCAGCGCGGGGTCACGGGTCTCCCAGCCGACGTGATAGCGCGCGAAGAGATCGGGCAGCGACGGGACGGTGTTGTGTTCGACGGGCATGGCCACGGACATGCGGTTCTCCTCCTGCTCCGCGCCGAATTTAGCGCGGGCAGCGGGCGGTCTCGTTGAAGCAACGTGCGCTCGTCTGCGACGCTGCCCGCGCCCCTCCGCGTGGCCTTCGGCGGCGCCCTCGCGTGTCCGGGTGAAGTACGATGAGACCAGCAGGAGCTCGCATGTCGCTCGCCACCGATCCCGCTCATGTCGTCGCCGCCGAGCTCGCGTTCTCGCGGATCGAGGATGTCACCGTCGACGACGCGCGCCGCGGTCTGCTGCGCGCGCGCACCCTCGACCCCGCGACCCGCTTCGACCCGTCGCTGTACGATCGCCGCACCTGTCGCGTCTGCGACTGCTCCGCCGCCGGGCTGCAGCCCGAGCTGCGCGCGCACGGGTTCGCCCGCGTCGATCTCGCGGGCCGGGGCGCGCTGCAGGCCGCGCTCGCCCGCGTCCGCGCCGCCGGCCGGCTCGAGGCGAGCGACGCCGCCGCCATCCGTCGCGGCCTCCTCGGCCGCGCGCTCGCGCTGCCCGGCGGCGAGCGGCTGTGGCTGCTGCACCTGGCGCGAGAGGGGTTCTTCATGCGCCGCGCCGGCCCCAACGGGATGGCGCTGGACCGCGGCTCGACGCAGGGCATGAACGACCACGACGCCGCCGTGGCGGTGCACGCCGATCAGGACGTCGAGGGCACGCCGCTGCGCCAGATCCTCCGCGGCGCCGCGCCGCGGCTGTTCCGCCACGAGTCGCCCGATCGCCGCAATCACCGGTCGCGGCTGGTCCTCGTCAATGTGTGGATCCCGCTCGACCAGGTCACGCGGCCGCTGGCGTTGATGGACCGCGGCTCGCTCGATCGCCGCCGCCACCAGCTGCGCCACGGGCTCGTCACCGACGCGTTCCTGCGGCGCGGCGAGGACATGCGGGTCAACGACATCTGGACGTTCCTCCACGACGACGCGCAGCGCTGGTACTTCGCCTCGGACATGGAGGCGAGCGCGTGGGTGTTCGAGACCCTCGGCACCCCGCACGGCTCGTTCATCGTGCCGGGCGAGGAGCGAGCCGAGGCCCGTTACCGCCAGCTCGTCGCGGCCGTCGCGGCCGTCCGGCGCGGCGACGAGGACGCCGCGGCGCGCAGCCTCGCCGACGAGGCCGGCAGCGACTGGCGCGCGCCGGCGACGCCCGCGCTCGCGCGGGCGATCGCCGCGATGGAGGCGGTCCTCGCCGAGGGCCGCGCCGACGTCTCCGCCCTGTGCCGCGCCGCCGAGCGCTCCGACTGGTGCGCCCGCGCGAGCGCGGCCGCCGAGCGGGTGGTGCGAAAGTCGATCGAGATGCGGGCGGTGGCGCTGATCTTGCCGGCGGTCTGGCCGTTCAGGCGTTAGCCGGTCTGCGAACGTCGAATCATGAATCATAGGAGTCCGGGCCGCTCCTGGTGCCGGCTCGGTCCATTGGCCGGGGCTGCGCGGTTCCGTCGGCGCCGGCTCGTGACGTGAACATCGGCTCGCCGTCGCTGGAATTCGTGGGTCCGGCCGGCCGCTTGTGGCAACATCGTCCGTGGGCCCCGCGCCGCGTCCTCGCGCGAATCGACGGACTGCGTCGGCGGATTGGCCTGACATCGGGGAGCTGCCGGCGCCCGGCCGGCGGCTCCGCGCGGAGTGATGATCATGCGACGGCGGATGTTCTTGCGAGGCGCGGGCGGAGTCGCGGTCGCGTTGCCGTTCCTCGAGTCGCTGCGGCGGCGAGGGGCGGCGCGGGCGGCCGGGCCCGGAGGCGCGCGTCTGGTCGTCTTCTTCACCTGCAACGGCGTCAACGTGGAGAGCTTCTTTCCGGCGACGCCCGGGCCGTTGACCGAGGCTTCGCTGATGGAGTCGGCGCTGCAGCCGCTGACCGCGTATGCCGACAAGCTGCTGGTCCCCCGCGGCATGCACATGGTCCCGAAGGGCTGGGGCCACGACCCCGGCACCGCGGGCAACGACCACGCGATGGGCATGGGCCACAAGCTCACCGCGCAGGCGCTCGACCCCGACACCCTGTTCGCGCGCGGCGTGTCCGTCGATCAGTTCGCGGCCGCCCGGCTGAACGACGACGGGCGACCGTCGCTGACCCTGTCGGTCGGCTGGCGTCACACCAATTGGCTCGGGCACATCTCGTACGCCGGCCCCGGCATGCCGGTCACGCCCGAGGGCAACCCGTGGCTCACGTACCAGGACCTGATGGGCCTGGGCGGGCTCGACGAGCAGGCCAAGCAGCGGATCGCCGTGCGCCGCCAGAGCGTGCTCGACCTCGTGGAGGACGAGTTCAAGGCCCTCAAGGCCAAGAACCTCGGCCAGGCCGACCGCGTCAAGCTCGAGATGCACGCCGACTCGATCCGCGACCTCGAGCTCGACATGCTCGGCAACGGCCTCGTCGCCTGCGCCCTCGACCCGGCGCGCGCCGCCGAGATCGAGGCCGTCGACCCCGACTCGGTCCTGCTCGACGACCACTTCAAGGCGATCGGCCGCATGCAGCTCGACATCCTCGCCATGGCGATCGCCTGCGGCGCGACCCGGGTGGCGACCATTCAGTGGGGTTCGGGCTCGGGCGGGCCGATCTATCGCTGGGACGGGATGGACCACGAATACAACCACCACAAGCTGTCGCACGGCAACACCGAGGACGACGACAGCGGCGACGAGGTGCCCGGCCACCTCGACATGCTGACGCAGATCGATCGCTGGCACGCCGAGCAATTCAAGCACCTGCTCGACCGCCTGTCGGCCTACGAGGAGGGCGGCGGCACGGTGCTCGACCGCTCGGCGGTGGTGTGGATGAACGAGCTGTCCGACGGCAAGGTCCACTCGTACCTCGATCTGCCGCTCGTGATCGCCGGCGGGGCCGATGGTTACCTCAAGCAGGGCCATTACCTCGACCTCCTGGACGGGCGAGATCCGTGGGATCTGCCGTACCCGCACAACCGCCTGCTCATCACCCTGCTCAACGCCGTGGGCTGCACCGACGACGACGGCGGGCCGGTCACGAAGTTCGGCCGCTCGGGCCTCGAAGAGGGCGAATACGCCGAGCTGCGGGCGTGAGCGCGCGGCCGAAGAGCTCGCGCTGGCGCGCGCCCGACCGGCTGTGTTCGGGCGATCTCGCCCGGCGGGGAACGTCCTGCATGACGCGAGCCGGCGCATGAAACCACGCGGTGGCGCCCGCTTGGACTCGAAGTGATGCGCTCGCGGAGGCGTCGGCGAGCGACGCATCGATGCGGCGGAATGGCCCGGCCGATTCGCAGTTGATCGAGGCGACGCTGCCCTGTTGTCCGTCCGGGTCGTCGCGCCGCGCGAGCGTCCGCGGTCAGGCGACCGTTTTGATTGCGCATGGGAGTCACGAGATCATGAACAGCGAGGCCATTCATCATTCTCACGTCATTCGCCCGTGGATCGTGGCGTTCGCGCTGCTGGCACCGGGCTGCGACTCGGCGGTCGAGATCACCGTCAACGTCAACGTCCCCGCGACGGAGGAGGTCTGCGGCGACGGTCACCTCGGCGGCGCCGAGCAGTGCGACGACGACATCGACAACGGCCCGAATGCCCGTTGTCGCGCCAACTGTATGCTCAACGTGTGCGGCGACGGGGACGTCGGCCCCGACGACGAGTGCGACGACGGCGCCGACAACGGCGATGACGCCGCGTGCAAGAGCGACTGTACCTTCAACGTGTGCGGCGACGGCCTGGTCGGCCCGCTCGAGGGCTGCGACGATGGCAACGACGTCGACGACGACGCTTGCAACAACGAGTGCGTCCCGGCCAGCTGCGGCGACGGCGTGGTCCAGGCGCCCGAGGCGTGCGACGACGGCAACGCGCTCGAGACCGACGCGTGTACCACCCTGTGCACCGTCGCGGCCTGCGGCGACGGGTTCGTCCAGCCCGACAGCGGCGAGGGCTGCGACGACGGGCCCGACAACGACGACAGCGGCGACTGCACGTCGGCGTGCGCGCCCGCGACCTGCGGCGACGGCCTCCTGCACGACCAGGGCGGCGGCACCGAGGCCTGCGACGACGGCCCCGACAACGGCGCCGGCGGGGCCTGCCGCGGCGATTGCACGCTCAACGTGTGCGGCGACGGGTACCTCGGCGAGGGCGAGGTCTGCGACGACGGCAACCTGCTCGACGGCGACACCTGCGTCGATGGTTGCAGCGTCGAGCCGTGCGGCAACTCCGTCGTCGACCCCGGCGAGGCGTGCGACGACGGCAAGAACGGCGACTGGAACGACGGCTGCAACGACCTGTGCGAGGCCGGCTTCTGCGGCGACGGCTACTTGCAGCCGGGCGAGTCCTGCGAGACGATGCCCGGCGCCGTCGACATCGAGCACGGCGCGTGTCCAGACAATTGCCAGCCCGCCTACTGCGGCGACGGCTTCCTGTGGCTGCCGTATGAGCAGTGCGACGACGGCTGGGAGAACAACGGCCCCGGCCAGCCGTGCGAGAGCGACTGCACCCGCCCGTCGTGCGGCAACGGTGAGATCGACCCCGGCGAGGAGTGCGACGACGGCAACACCTACGCCCTGGACGGCTGTACCGACGGCTGCCGGCTGGCGGCCTGCGGCGACGGCCTGCCGACGGACGACGAGGAGTGCGACGGCGGGCCCGACAACATGTTGGAGTCCTGGGATTGTACGCCGGGCTGTCAGCTCGCCGCGTGCGGCGACGGCATGAAGCACTGGTCGGACGAGGCGTGCGACGACGGCAACAACCTCGACGGCGACGGGTGCAACGCCGACTGCACCCTGCCGGTGCGCGTGTTCGTCACCAGCGCGACGTACACCGGCGACCTCGGCGGCGTCGCCGGTGCCGCGGCGAAATGCCAGCAGCGCGCCGAAGCGGCCGGCCTCGGCGGCACGTGGGACGCGTGGATCAGCGTGCCGGCCGACGTCGCCGGCGGGCGCTTCCCGGGCAACGGCCACTACGCCCGCCTCGACGGCGTCGAGATCGCGCAGGGCTGGCTCGACCTCCGCGACGGCACGCTCGACGCGCCGATCAACGTCACCGAGTGGGGCGTGCCGCTCGGCCAGCTCGACGTCTGGACCGGCACCGCCATCGACGGCGCGGCGCTGGCCGACAACTGCAACGGCTGGACCGACGGCAGCGCGGCCATGATCGGGTTCGAGGGCCGAACCAGCGCGACCGACGACAATTGGACGAACTCCGGCGCGGCGCAGGCGTCGCCGTGCTCGACGAAGCAGCGGCTCTATTGTATCGAGATCGCGACCCCCTGAGTGATCGGCCGGCAACAGCGGGCCGGCGACGACGTCTCAGCCACCTGTCTCGAAGGACAGTGCAGCCGGAGCGCCTCGTCGGCTCGCGGCCTCGTCCGTGCTACGGAAAATTCGTCAGCGGCAGCACCGACAGCTCGAGCGGGGCGTGACCGCCGTAGCCGAGGCCGTGCTGGTTCCACACCACGTCCTCCGGTCGGGGCTGGGTCCGCCCCGCGTCGTCCGTCGCCCGGGTCATCAGGCGATAGCGGCCGGGCGCGGCGTTCTCCCACGCGACCTCGAAGCGCACCCACATCATCGGCTCGGGCTTGTGGAGCAGCGTGGCGGTCCGCCACGACGGGTCCCAGATCGGGAACCAGCGGCCCGGTGCGACCTCCTGCTCGATGCACACGTCGACGTGGTCGATCGCGCCTGCGCCCGACCAGGCCGGGTTCGAGCGTGAGATCCTCGTCGAGCTCGAGCGCGCTGCGCACCGGGGCGACGGTGCCGAGCATCGGCTCGGGGTGATCCGGCCCGTTCATCACCTGGTTGATCTGGAAGTGCGAGACGGGCAGGGGTTCGCCGGCGGCCTCGATGCTCCCGAGCCACTTGACGGCCGTGTTGCCGCCCCAGCCGGAGAACAGCACGCGCAGCGGATAGCCGTGATCGATCGGCAGCGGCTGGCCGTTCATCTCGTACACCAGCAGGGTGTCGTCGGCGATCGCCTTGGCCAGCGGGACGACCTGCGCGTACGGCAATTCGCCGATGTCGGTGGCGATGGCGTCGAGGCTGGTGAATCGCACGTCGACCGCTCGGAATGGAGGACCCGCGGTGGCGAACGATCGCACGAACGCGCGACGACCCGACAGCGTATCACCGGAGTGAATCGCAGCAATCGTCGTCGGGGCCGACAGGCGCTCGGGGTGACGGCGGTCGAATTCGACGGTCGATGGCGCTCGCCCGACGCGGCGCCCCGGACCGCTCGTGTTGCTCGGGGCGGCGAGGCGGCCGCAGCCCGGCTGCTCTCGCCCTCGGGGACCGGACGCCGGTGCACGGCTCGTGGACCCGGGAGCACCTTGCGAGGGCCGGGGCTAGCGGTCACCGGCGGCCGGCCGCGGCCGCGCGGACCGGCGGCAGGCGATCGGCGTCGAGCCAGCGACGGAGGTACTTCTCGAGCAGCGGCCGATCGATCGCCGGGAACTCGAGGTCGCTGCTCGACAGCGCCCACAGGGCGTTCGCCGTGTCGTAGGCGGGCGTGTCCTCGTGGAGCTCCCAGCGGGTGAGCTCGTCCTTGTACACGCGCTCGGACAGCATCGGCAGCAGCGGGTACAGCGGGTTGTCGCGCTCGCGGCAGTCCTGGCTGGTGCGCTCGAGCCATTGCCGGTAGGGCCAGCGCGACAGCCGGTAGCCGAAGCTGGCGATCAGCGCGAAGAAGTCGTTGAGGTCGATGGACAGCCGCGGCTCGGGCGGTACCAGGTGGTGGGCCCGATCCTGATGATCGGCCTGTCCGGCGATATGCAGGATCGCCCGGCTGACGTGGTCCACCGGCACGAACTCCATGCGCTGGCGCGGCAGGTCGGGGAATGCCCCGATCTGGATGGCGCCGCGCACCAGGCGGGCGATGAAGTCGTCGGAGTCGCCGGCCCCGGTCCGGCTGTCTCCGACGAGGAGCCCGGGGCGGTACACCGTCACCGGCAGCCCCGCGCGCGCGGCCTCCCACACCATCGATTCTGCGACCCACTTGCTCGCCGCGTGGCCGAGGTCGAAGCTCAGGTATTGCAGGTAGTCGGCGAGGTCGTCGTCCTCGTGGACCCGGCGCGCGCCGCCGAAGAACCCGCTCGGCCCGAACACCGCGATCGACGAGACGTGATGGACCGGCTTCGGCAGACCCGTGGCCGCCAGGCGCAGCACCTCGGCGGTGCCGCCGACGTTGGTCGCGCGATGGCTCAGGTACGGCTCGACGAAGTTGACGCGGTCGCCGGCGTGGAACAGGACGTCGACCGTGTAGGCGAGCCGCTCGAACGCCGCGGCGTCGAGCCCGAAGCGGGGCCGCCGGAGGTCGCCGGGGACGACGCGGATCCGCCGCGCGAACTCCTCCTGCCACAGGCCGTACTTGCGGAGCGCCTGCCGCAGCCGGAGCACGCCGACCTGATGATTGTCGGCTCGCACCAGACAATGGACGCACGCCGCGGTCGACGTGAGCAGGTCGCGCAGCATGAACGCGCCGAGGAAGCCGGTCGCCCCGGTGAGGAAGACCTCCCCCGAGCGCCACGCGCCGGCCGGCGCGCGCTCACGCGCCGCGGTGCCCTCGATCGTCGCGCGGATGTCCGCCGGCAGACGCGCGTCGGCCTGCCAGCGCTCGGGTCCCGTGCCGCTCAGCGCATCTTCACCGCCCTGCGCCCGGCGCACCACCGTCGCGCACGCGCGCAGCGTGCGAGCCTCGTAGAGCGCGTGGACGGGGAACTGGACGCGATAGACGTCGCCGATTCGCAGGGCCAGGCGCGCGGCTCGCGACGAGTCGCCGCCGAGGTCGAAGAAGTCGTCCTCCGGCAGCACCACCGCGACCTCGAGGACGTCGGCCCAGATCGCCGCCAGCTGGGCCGTGAGCGGGTCGTACGTCGCCGCGATCAGGGCCGCCGAGCTGAACACGCCCGACTGCGGCTGCGCCTCGACGAGGGCCTTGCGGTCGACCTCGCCGTCCCGATCGAGCGGCAGCTCGTCGACCAGGACGAAGCGCGAGGGGATCGGGTGGCCCGGCAGCGCGGCGTGCAGGTGCTCGAGCAGCGCGGCCGGGCGGAAGTCGGCGGGGGCGCAGGGCACGACGTGGGCGACGAGGATCCTGCCGCCCTGCGAGCCCTCGTGCACCGTCACGGCCGCGCCGACGAGCAGCCCGCTGGCGAGCAGCGCCACCTCGAGCTCCGCCACCGCGCCGCGCAGGTCGTCGACCTCGTCGCCGCCGGAGGGCGAACGCCAGACCGAATCGATGAAGGAACCGCTCGACCTCGTCATCCTGTCCTCCTTTTCTCAGCGGCGATCGCGGGCCCGGACGGCCGACGAATTGTTTGGCAGACGAGCACCCGGACGCCCCCAGCGGCGGTGGCTGCGCTCCTCGTTGTCTATGATTATACACAGCGGATCCAATAAAGGTAGAGACAATTTCCTTGCGGGCACAAAAAACAGCGACTGCCACCGCCGGCGCGGGTGTGGGTGCGCAGCCCGCGGATTGCGAATCCGGCGCCCCCCGGTAGAACAAACATAACGTCGTCAGTCTTCGACATTGGCCACACGTGCGCACCAATACTGTCACATCCATCGACCGAGCCCGCGTACGCGGGACGCGAGGCCCACGGACCCCATTCCGAGCCCAGCGGGGGCCCGGCGATCCACCAGCCGGCGAACCTCGGCGCCGGACCCGCTCTGTCACGATTTTGTCGTTGTGATGACCCGAGGGCCAGACGCCGATCGGTCGCCGCTCGCGCGTCCGCCGGCGCCGGTGCTCGCCATGTGCCCCGGTTCACACACTCCTACGATTCATCGGTCCATCCAACCGACGTTCCGTGACGTCTCGATCTGCATGCTCGCGGGTGGCGGCGTTCGCCCGGCGCCGGTCTCCTACGAGTCGGCCGGAGGCAGCATTTGCGCCCCGCATCTGCGACGTGACTCACAGTAGACTGCGCGTCGGCGGCGCCCCTGCAGCGCCGGCCCGTCGGGCGCGAGAGCGAGCGCCGCTCGCGGGTCCGCGGAGGCCGACAATTTTCGCGCCTCGGCGGTCGCCAAGAAAATCTGCGAGCCGTGTCGATCCCACGGGCCGCCGTTCGACGTGCTGGTGGAACCGGGCAAGGAGGAGAGACATGGTCCTGAAGCACATCTCGATCGCAGCCTGCTTGCTGCTCGCCGCGTGCGACGGCGGGCAGGGCGAGCCGACCGCGTACGAAGACATGAATTTCACGCAGCGCCACGCCTTCATGAGCGAGGTCGTCCTGCCGCAGATGAAGGAGCTGTTCGTCGAGTTCGACGCGACGTACGAGAACATGAGCTGCGCGACCTGCCACGGCGACGGCGCGAGCGACGGCTCGTTCGCGATGCCGAGCCCGCAGCTCCCCGTGATCCCCGCCAGCGAGGAGGCGTTCTTCGAGTACCTCGAGGACCCCGAGCACGCGCGGTGGGGCGTGTTCATGGGCGAGAAGGTCTGGCCCGAGATGGCCGACCTGCTCGGGGTGCCGGCCTACGACCCGAAGACCGCCCCCGACGGTTTCTCGTGCACCAACTGCCACATGGTCGAGGGCCAGCTGTGAGCTGCGTCGCTGGATTGCGAATCACAGGAGAACATCGAGGCGCAGCGACAGGATCGCGTCGCTGCGTCGAACTCAATAGGACGGCGTCGCCGCGCTGGCCCGGGCCATCGCCGTCTCCCAGGCGAGTGGCAGCTCCGCGCGCGTCACCTCCCACGAGGTGACCGTGCCGGTCGTGCTGAACTCCGTGGCGCGCGTCATGCCGGCCACGTGCTCGTCGGAGGCGACGAAGTCCATCATCGCCATCTGGTCGCGCCACACCGTCAGCGTCCGCGCCGTTCCGCACTTCGCCGAGGTGGCGGTGGAGAAGCCGACCAGGCCCTGGTTGGCCATCAGCACCGGGATCATCGGCTCCACCGTCGCGAGGAACTCCTGCGCCGTCTCGGGCCGCAGCACGAGGAAGGTCGTGCTCGCGACGTACTTGTCCTGCAGCGGCTCCTGCAGGCCGCCGTTGGCGGGGTCGTAGCCGGGCCCGGCGAAGGGCATCGGCATCAGGTCGTCCTCGACGCAGGCCGGCTCGCCGGTCCCGGTCGAATCGCCGGTCCCGGTCGGCTCGCCGGTCCCGGTCGAATCGAGCGTGTCTGCGGTGCTGGAGCCCACGCTGTCGGGCTCGCTGTCGGACCCCGGCTGGCCGGCGCACGCCGTGAACGCGAGGGGGAGGGTGAAGGTGACGGATCGGGCGTATGTGCAGATCGACATGGTGATGCTCCTGAGCTCAGCGGATGACCGCGAAGTGCAGCTCGGCGAATTCGCGTCCGAGCCGCGGTGAGTGAAAGTCGGTGCGCCGGGCCGTGCTGGTGAGCGCGACGTCGGCGCCCACGGGCGGCGCGGCGCCCATGACGACGGCCCAGCGCAGCTCGCCGTCGTCGCCGCGGACAGCCAGGTAGACGTAGGAGCCGGCGACCAGCCGCTCCTCGATGCGCCCGGCGAGCGCTTGCGGCTGCTTCGACGGCTGCGCGCCGGCGAACGGGTTCGCCGCGGCCGCGGGCGCCTGGTGCTGCGGGCTGGCATCGGCGACGCCGCAGCCGGCCATGTCGATCGCGAACGCGAGCGCGAGCGCGAGCACGAGGGAGTGACGCCCGGCGTGAGCGCGAGCGACGGCTGGATCGGTCGTGGGCATGCTGATACCGTAGCCAGCCGCGGGCCAGCCAGCGATGACCGACCGCGTCAAAGACTTGACCGAGTCCGACAAAGCCGCCGTCCTGTCGCGCCCGGCGCCCGAGTTCGAGGTGCCGCTCAACACGGCAGTGTGCCCGCCGCTGGTCGGCGCGGCCCTGGCCGGGGTCGACGTCGAGGCCCTGCTCGCCGACGTGGGCATCGATCGCCGCGCCGCCGACGACGCCGACCTCACCCTCGCGCCGGCGCTGCGGGCCGCGCTGTGGCGCGAATCGCTGCAGCGCAGCCGCGACCCCGCGCTGGCCCTCCACGCCGCCGAGGCCATCCCGTTCGGCCAATTCGACGTCGTCGACTACGTGGCCAGCGAGGCGCCGACCCTCGGCGAGGGCATCGCCGCGCTGGCTCGCTACTTTCGCATCGTCCGCGCCGACTTCCGCCTCCGCTTCGAGGAGGAGGACGACGAGGGCCGCCTCTGGCTCGAGCTGCCGCCGAGCTTCGGCCTGGTCGTGTCGTACGCCACCGAGTTCACGCTCGGCTGCATCCTCACCCGCTTCCGCTGGGTCGTCGGCGAGCACTTCGCGCCGACCGAGGCCAGCTTCTGTTATTCCGCGCCCGGCCACCTCGCCGAGTACGAGCGGGTGTTCGCGTGCCCGCTGCGCTTCGACGCCGACGAGACGATGGTCCGCTTCTCGCGCGCCGTGCTGGCGCTCCCGCAGCCGCGCGCCGACGCGCGCCTGCGCCTCGTGCTCGAGCGCGCCGCCGCGGCCGTGCTCGCCCGCCTGCCTCCCGCCAGCGAATTGACGCAGCAGCTGCGGCAGGCGCTGAGCGAGGAGCTCCGCGGCGGCGTCCCGACCTGCGAGCAGGTCGCCCGCCGCCTGGCGATCGGCGTGCGCACCCTGAACCGCCGCTTGCAGAGCGAGGGCACCAGCTTCCAGCAGCAGCTCGCCGAGCTGCGCTGCGAGCTCGCCCGCGGTTACCTCGCCGATCGTCGCTTGTCGATCTCCGAGGTCGCCTATCTGCTCGGGTTCTCCGAGCCGAGCGCGTTCCACCGCGCATTCAAGCGCTGGACCGGCCACTCGCCGCAGTCCTGGCGCACGCGCGCGGCGTGAGGACCTCGGCGGTCGGTTCGGTCGGCGGCGCACCGGCGCGCAACAATCGTGTCCCTCGCCGTAGGGTTCGACGCGCGCGCGGCACTGCAGCGAGCCATGCGACTGACGATCCGCGATCAGGGCGCGGCGAACACGTCGATGACCGCGTGGTCGGCGAGCGGCGCCTCGTACAGCACGTGATCGGCGCCGTCGACGACGATGCCGGTCGGCGCCGCGCCGGTGCCGAGCTCGAACGCGACGCCCGGAGTCAGCGTCGCGCCGGGGATCGAGATCTGGTCGATGCGGCCGGTACCGCTCAGGTGCGCGACGAACATGCGGGTGCCGTCGGGCGCGATCGCCAGGCCGTCGGGGGCGTCGACGCCGGTGTAGAACGGCGTGAAGACGCCCTCGGCGGTGACCGTGAGGATGCGATCGCTGCCCCAGTCGGCCACGTAGAGCGTGCCGTCGCCGCTGAACGTCGCCACGCTGAGCAGCGAGGCGGACTGCGCGAAGGGAGTGATCACGTGGTTGTCGACGTCGATCGCCAGCAGCCGCGAGGGCCCGTAGGCGACGGCGATGAGCTGGTCGCCGAATTCCCCGAAGCCCGGCGGCGCGACGGTCAAACTGAGGACGGGATCTTCCAGCGCCATGATCGATTCGACCTGATCCTGGGCATCGAGGGCGTAGAGATGATCGGGGATGCCGGCCGCGAAGTAGACGCGGTCGTCGCTCGCGCGGTGGGTGATGCCCGAGACCAGGGTGTGAGGCAGTCCCTGGACCACGAGCGAGACGGACCCACTGTCCTTGCTGACGCGGTAGATGTTCGCGGTCTCCTCGCCGCCACCGACGATGAGGTCGCAATCGCCGTCGAAGGCGATCTCGCCGAGCACGGCCTGGCCCGTCCACACGTCGATGGGGAATGTGCCGCGGGCCACATCCCAGGTGCAGCCCTCGGTCGTACACGTGTCGCTGCAACCGTCGTTGGCCCCGGCGTCGTCGCATTGCTCGACGCCGGCCTGGACGAGGCCGTCGCCGCAGGCCGCGAGCAGGCAGGCCGACGTGCAGGCGCCATCGTCGGTGTTGTCCGGGCCGAGGTCGCACTCCTCGGCCGGGTCGACCACGCCATCGCCGCATACGGCGGCGCCCGGGTCGTCGTCATCGTCATCGTCGTCGTCGTCGTCGTCATCGTCGTCGTCGTCGTTGTCCCGGTTATCGTGGTCACGCGAGAATTCTGGCCCGGACCATGGGCAGGCTGGAGAGAAGGAGAGGAGACTTCCAATCAGAATGGTGAGACGTGGCATGGTAACCGGCACCCAGGCTGATGGCGGTCGCACGTCGTGCCATCCGTGCATCGGATGACAACTGTATTCGGGCGAATGGAAGTACCCGGGTTCGCGCCCGGCCGGCCAGCGCAGCGGGCGCCGTGCTCCCGGCTTGATGCGGAGGTCACATGATTGCCTGGACCGCGTGGGCGGCGAACAGGGCGGTCATCTCTTTCACGATTTCTCCGACTGCGACTGCGATTCCGCCGCGACGGCTCGCGTCTCAGGCCGCGACGAGCTGGCGGCGCAGGCGGGGGCGCGCGCGGGACAGCCGGACCGACACGTTGCGCTCGGTGATCCCCAGGGTCTCGGCGATCTGCGCGTACGAGTGCCCGGTGAGGTGCAGCGTCAGCACCGACTCGAGGTTGTCGGGCAGCTCGGTCAGCGCTTGCTCGATCTGCGCCCGCTGTTCGGCGTGGAGGATCGCCGATTCGATGCACGTCGACGGGTCGGCGAGGCCGGCCGGGTCGAGCGTCGCGTCCGCCTCCTTGCGCCGGCGGACGTGACGGAAGCAACAGTAGCGGGCGACCCGGTAGGCGAAGGTCTTCAGCGACGACTCGCCGCGGAACAGCGGCAGCGCGCGCCACAGCGCGAGCGCGATGTCCTGCTCGAGGTCCTCGCGCTCGGCGCCGCGGGTGTAGCTGGCCGCCATGCGCGACAGCCCGGCGCCGTGCTCCGCGACCGTCCCGGCCCAGCGCCCGCGGCGGGTCTGCTCCTCGTCTTCGCCGGCGCTCGCGTCCCCGTTCGTCCACGGCCCCGCGCTCACGCCGGTGCCCGCGGCCCGCTCGACCCCGCTGGCCCGGTACCCGAACCCGCCCGCGGCGGAGAGCCGCTCGTCGATGCTCCACAGCAGCCCTGCGAGCGCGCGCACCACCTCGGCGGGCGCACACTCTCCGGTCAACGCGTGGCGCACCGCCTCGACGTCGACGCCGAGCCCGGCCAGCACCTCGCGGTCGGCGGGCGGCAGCGCCTCGACCAGGCCGATCCACGCGAACACGTCGCTGCGGATCGCCGTCAGCGGCGCGTCCGCGCCGGTCCCCAGCAGCGATTCGCGCCAGCCGCCGGGCGACGGCTCCGGGGCCGACTCGGCCGGCCAGTCGGCTGTCTCGGCGCTCGCGCGGCGGAGCTCGAGCGCGAGCGTGCGGGTCTGCTGGATCATCCGCGACAGCGGCGTGGACAGCCCGCGGATGCTGAGCGGGCGCCAGGTCTCGCCGTCGATCGCGTGGCGGTGCAGCTGCCCCGGCGCGGTGCGCGCGAGCCATCGTGCCGCGGCGACGAGCTGGGCCGCCAGGCGCATCGGCAGCACCAGCAGGGTGAGCAACGCCGTCGTGAAGACCACGACGGCGGAGGTGCCGCCGAGGAGGAAGAAGATGTCGATGGTCAGCAGCTCGGTCATCGCGGACGGCTCGAGTGTCGCCAGCCAGGAGAACCCTACACGAGGGCGACAGGTTTTTTCGGCGAGCCCGGGGCGGCCTGTGGGGGCCTTCGGGACGAGGGCTGCCCCGCGGGTGAGCGCGTGCGCCTCGAGGGGAGGGGGCCGAGTTCGTTCAGGTCCCGCGGGCCCGCGGGCGGCGTAGAATGGGCCGGTGGTCGTGGCGCTCGCAGGCCTGCTCGTCGTGTTCGCCTCGCCCCCGGCCGTGCCGCGGGTCGAGCTGACCTGGCAGGCGCCGGCCGCCTGCCCCGACGCCGGCGCCGTCCATGAGCGCCTGCGCGCCCTCGCGCCCGAACCGCCGGCCGGCCCGGTGGTGCGCGCCGAGGCGGACGTGGCGAGGCGGGGCGCCGGGGCGGGCTGGCGCTTGCGGCTGGCGTTGCGCGGGCCCGGGCTCGACGACCGGCGCGTGATCGAGGCCCGCGACTGCCGCGTCCTGGCGGACGTCACGGCCCTGCTGATCGCCCTCGCCATCGCGCCGGAGGAGGTGGCCGGGCGGGCGGTCCCCGCCGCGTCCGGACCCGGAGCGCCGGACGCCTCCGTGCGCGCCGGCGCGCCTCCCCCGGGCGTGCCGGCGCCGCCGGCGACGGCGACGGACGCCTCCGTGCGCGAGAGCGAGCCGCCCGGGGTCGTGCCCGAGCCGTCTCTGGACGCGACCACGCGCGCGAACGCGCCGAACCCCGGCGTGCCGCCGGTGCCGGAGGGCCGCGCCTCGCCGCCGACCGGCCTCGTGGTCGTCCCGCCCGTCGACGACGCCGCGCTCGACCCGTCGGAGCCGCGCGAATCCGAGCTCGCGCCCGATCCGGCCGCCCCGCCGCGCGCGAGGGCGCCCGTGCGCGCGGCGGTGCGGCTCGGCGCCGGCGGCGAGGTCGGCGCGATCCCGGCGTGGAGCCCGGCCGGCGGGCTCGCCGTCGCCGTGTTCCGCGGGGCGTGGCGGGTCGAGCTCGCGGGCACCTACGCCGCGCGCGCCCTGACGTACCCCGAGCCGGCGGCGGTCGGCGGGCGGATGCTCGTCGCGGCCGGGGCGCTGCGCGGCTGCGGCGTCCCGCGCTGGCGCCGGCTGGAGTTCCCGATCTGCGCCGGGGTCGAGCTCGGGTACGTGCGCGCCGTCGCGCGCGGCGTGACCGATCCGCAGCCCGCCAGCGACCTGTGGATCGCCGCCCAGCTGAGCCCCGGCCTCGCCTGGGTGCCCCGGCGCTTCCTCGCCGTGACCCTCGGCGTCGACGTCCTGGTGGGGCTGCGGCGTCCCGGCTTCCACGTCACCTCCCTGGGCGAACTCGCGCGCGGCGAGCGGGTCGGGTTGCGGCCGATGGCCGGGCTCGAGCTCCGTTTCCCGTGATGGATGGTCCGGCATGCGGGCACCCAGGGACACCGTGAGCGGCCCGACCTCGCCCTCGTTCCCCGACCTCTATCAGGACCACTTCGAGTACGCGTGGGCCTGCCTGCGCCGCCTCGGGGTCCCCCCGGAGGCCCAGGAGGACGCGCTCCAGGACCTGTTCCTGGTCATCCATCGCCGCCTGCCCGAGTTCGCCGGCCGCTCGAGCCTCAAGACGTGGATCTTCGGGGTCGCCCGCCGCGTCGCGGCTCGCCACCGCCGCACCGAGGCGCGGCGCCAGCGACGGCACGCGCGGCTGGCCGCGGTCACCGCCGCCGAGCCGCTCGCCGTCGACGAGGACGAGGTGGTGCGCCGCGAGGCTCGCCGCCGCCTCGCGGAGTTCCTCGACGGCCTCGACGACGACCGGCGCGCGGTGTTCGTGCTGCACTTGTATGAAGAGATGTCGGCGCCGGAGATTGCGCAGACCCTCGGCGTGAATGTCAACACCGTGTATTCGCGGATCCGCCTGGTCCGCGAGCAGTTCGATCGCACCTTTGCGAGCGCCGCTCCGGCGGCCCTGCGCGTCGCCAGGACCCCGGAGGCCGCGCCTCACGGGGCGCAGGCCCGCGTCTGGGCCGCGCTGCTCCTCGTCGTCGGCAGCGGCGCGACGGCGGCGGCCCCGGGCGCCGCGCTCGCGCACGGGGCCGCCGCGGCCGGTCACCAGGCCCTCGCGTGGTCGCTCGGCCTGGTGGCAGCCGCGGGGATCGTGGTCGTCGCCGCCGCGCCGCCAGCACCCGAGCCGCTCTCGCCGCCCCGGGCTGCGCCGATCTCCGCACCGATCCCCGAGGCCGCGTCGATCGCGACGCCCGAGGCGACCGACGAGCCCGTCGCTGCCGCCACGCCGCCCGCCGTCACCGTCGAACCCCCGGCGCGGCGTCGCGGCGGAGCGAGCGGCGCCGCGGGCGATCGACTCGCGGCCGAGGCCGAGCTCATCGCCGAGGTGCGGGCGGCGATCGACGCCGGCCGCATCGACGACGCGCTCGCCGGGTCGCGCCGGCACCAGCGCGAGTTCCCCGACGGCGTGTTGCAGCGCGAGCGCCTCGGCCTGCGTGCGATCGCCCTGTGCCGGGCCGATCGCGCGGGCGAGGGCGAGCGCGAGGCCGAGGCGTTTCTGCGCGACCACCCGGACAGCGCGCTCGCGGCCCGCGTGCGGCAGAGCTGCGACCTCGCGGCGGAGGTCGACCCGCCCGCCGAAAAAAAATCACCGGCGCCGTGATGGCGCCCCGAGCACCCGGGCACTCAGGAGCAGAAGAGAGTTCACCATGCACTTCCGACGCTTGCTCCTTCCTTGCATCTTCACGTTCACTCTCATGCCGGGCTGCACGCCCTTCTCGAAGAACATCGGCGACACCCTCGATTCGGGCGACGAATCGAGCGCCTCCGCCGGCGACGAGACCGACGGGCACTCGAGCCAGAGCGGTGATGATCCGTCCACCGGCGACGAGGGGACGACCGGCACCACGACCACCAGCGACGACTCCGTCGGCTTCACGACCGCCGACACGACGAGCGCCAGCGGGGACACGGAGGGCACCGGCGACACCACGGACGGCAACGGCGGGTTCGGCTTCTTCGTGCTGCGGACGTGGGCGGGGCCGTGCCCGCCCGAGTCGGACTGCGACGGCGAGATCAGGCTGAGTCAGTCACGGAGCTTGCAGGTCGAGGAGTTCGGCGCGGTCGGCGACCCGGTGGTCGAGGCCGAGGTCAGCGAGGAGGATTACCTCGCGGCGGTGGCAGTGTTCACCGATCCCGAGCTCGTGGAGATCATCCAGGGCCCGCCGCCGATGTGCAACCCGCCGGCCGACATCTACGAGTCCATGGATGTCGCCATCGACGGGCAAGTGTTCAACAAGAACACGACGGGCTGCAGCCTGCCGCCGGTGGACGCGGCGCGCGAGATGGCCCAATCGCTGCGCGACAAGTACCTGCCGTGAAGGCGGGTGCCTGTTCGCCGCCGCCGAGGCGTGGCGGCGAACACAAGCCGGCTGGCTGCGTCGGCCCGAGAGGCCCTTTAGGGCTTCGAATCGTCGCAGCACTCGTCGACGACCTGGCACGTGCATTCGCAGCCGAGCGAGCCCGTGTCGTCGCCGGTGCTGGTGCTCTCGCGCGGGTCGTCCGCGGTGGTGCCGGCGTCGGTGGTGGTCTGCTCCTCGTCGGCGTAATTCTCGCAGAGCCACTCCACCCATTCGACGGCGCCGCTCTCCTGCTTGTCGCAGGCCTCGTTGAAGGGGATCCACGGGCCCAGGACGGTCGTGCACTGGCAGGTCCACACGTGGCCGGCCTCGAGCCCGCCACATTCGCCCGACGCCGTGGTGGCGTGGGTGGTGGATACCGTGTCGGGGCCGGTGGTGAGGGGGCCGCTGGTGGCGGTGCCGGAGCCCGTGGTCGTGGTGCTGCTCGAGTCGGTGTCCGTGGTCGTGGTCGTGGTGGTGATGGTGCCGTCCGACTCGCTGCCCCCGCTGTCCTGCTCGGGCAGCTTGGGACCGCAGTGGACGAGGACGGGGAGGGCGACGAGGAGGCCGAGCGCGCGCATGAGGGGATTGCTGCAAGGCACGCGCCACGTCGCGGCGGTCCAAAAACGGCGAAATCCGCCGAGAGCGCGGTCGACCTCGAAGGCTCACGACATCGGCGACGCTGCGACCGGACGGCGGCGTCGCGGCTGGCGCCATTCGCGAGCCCGCGAGCTCCAGGGGCTCGCGGGCTCCGTTCACGGGTCGCAATTGCGCGATACGTCGCGCCCGACGCCGCGGCGCCGGAGCCGATCACTGCGGCTCGATGCCGCAGCTCATGACCTCGCTGGGGATGCAACCCTCGCAGTCCCAGCGGAACTTGTCGATGAGGCCGGTGGTGTCCCACACCGTGTCGCTCATGTCGAAGATCGAGATGGCGATGGTGAACTTCTCGCCGGGGGCGGCGGAGCCCTTGGCGGTGAACCAACCGGTGCCGGCGCCCTCGCCGTCGCCGGGGAAGCCGGTGCCGGCGAGCAGCGGATCGCCGGGCAGGTGCATCATGTACGGGTCGAGGGCGGTGACGGTCAGCGGCTGGTCGTTGATGAAGGTGACGTTGCCGGTGAAGGTCTCGCTGGTCGACCAGACCACGAGCATGTCGTTGAACGAGTCGCCGACGTAATTCGGCCACTCCTCGGAGAAGTAGGCGAAGTCGAACAGGTAGCCGTGGGTGCCGAGCGGGGTCTCGAGGTCGAACGACATGTAGAACACGTCGTTGGCGACGTTGAAGGGGGCGATGTTCCACTGCGGATCGAGCGAGTCGGAGCAGTCGTTGACGCCGTCGCAGTTCATGAACGGCGTGCCGCCCTGGCCGTTGTTGCTGCCCTTCTCCCAGTGCATCACGCCGGGCAGGTTCGGCAGGTTGTCGGGGTTGTTGTTGCCCTCGGAGTCGCTGTTGTTCGGCTCGACGAGGCCGCCGTCGGGCTGCAGGGCGGGGAACCGACCGGTGGTGATCGCCAGCATGCGCGAGCCCTCGTGGGGCCGCCAGGCGAACTGCGCCGGGTCCATCGGATCCATGGCGCTGCCGAAGTGCGAGACGATGCGGTAGCTGGCCGGATCGGGGGCGGTGATCACCGGGTTGGTGATCGGGATCGCCATCGACTTGTCGTCGGAACAGTTGAGGCCGATGGCCTTGAAGATGTCGTCCGCGGCCTCGTCGCACGGCGGCTGGGTCGCCGGCGCCTGACAGTTCGGGTCGACGTCGCCGGTCGTGCCATTGGTCGTGGTGGTGTCGTCGCCGGTGGTGCCCGTCGTCGTGTCGTCACCCGTCGTGGTGGTGTCGCTGCCGGTGGTGTCGTCGCCCGTCGTGCTGGTCACCGGGGTATCGGTGGTGTCGCTGCTCGTGGTGTCCGGCACGCCGGTGGTACCCGTCGTCTCGCCGGCCGACATGGTGCCGTCGTCGGTGAGATTCGTGTCGCCGGTGGGCTGGGCCTGGGTGGTCGGGCTGTCTTCCCCGGTGGTGAGGGAGGTCTGACCCGAGTCGGAGTCGGTGGCCGACACCCCCCCGGTAAGACCGGTGTCGGCGGTGCTACAGGCGAGGCCGGAGACAGAGGCGAGGCAGAGGAGGCGAAGTGAAAGGGACTGTGTCATCGTCGGAACATACCGGTCGACGTGCTCGCGCGCCTCGGACCATTGGGGTATGAGAGGGAGCGACGGGGACGCGTGGGGAGAGATGTGCGATCTCGCGTGGCCTCCCCGGCGCCCCAAAGCCGCCGGGCCCCCCGGCCGTCACGCTCGAGGAGGGCGCGGTTCCGAGCGCGATGCCTCGCCGGCGGGCCCTCCTGCATCCTTTGCGCGGCGGCGTTCGACGCTCGCGGCGCGATCGTCACGTCGTGGTCACCGGCGCCGCCAGCCGGGTCGAGACGTCTTCGCCGCGCGGTGAGGCAGGAGCGGAGCGCGACCAGCGGCGGGGGACCACGACGGTGAAGGTGGTGCCCTCGCCGATGGCGCTGTCGACCGCGATGGTGCCGCCGAGCAGCACCACGATCTCGCGGGTGAGGGTGAGACCGAGGCCCGTGCCGCCCTGACGACGCGTCGGTGAGTCGTCGACCTGCACGAAGGGCAGGAAGATCCGGTCGAGGTCATCCGCCGAGATCCCGATGCCGGTGTCGGCGATCTGGAATTCGAGCACGACCTCGCCGCCGACGACGCGCTCGCCCACCGTCAAGCTCATCGAGCCGCGCTCGGTGAATTTGCAGGCATTGCCGAGCAGGTTGAGCAGGGCCTGGCGCAGCCGGACCTCGTCGGTGAAGGCCGCGCCGTCGACCCTGCTGTCGAGCACGAAGGTGTTGTGATTCCCGGCGGCGAGCGGGGTGACGAGCCCGCGCAGGCGGGCGAAGAATTCCGCGAGGTCGAACCACTCCGCGCGCACCTCGAACTTGCCGACCTCGACCTTCGACAGGTCGAGGATATCGCTGATGATCGCGAGCAAGTGATGGCCGGCGCCGTGGATCCTGGCGAGGTCCGCGCGCACGCCCGGGTCGTCGGCGTCCTCCTGCAGCATCTCGGAGAAGCCGATGATGGCGTTGAGCGGGGTCCGCAGCTCGTGCGACATGTTGGCGAGGAACACGCTCTTGGCGTTGTTGGCCAGCTCGGCGCGGGTGCGGGCGACCTTCAGCTCCTCGACCACGCGGCCCTGGCGGCGAAACAGGTCCCGGCTGCGCGTGGCGTCGATGAACGCCGCGATCGCCACGGTCACGAGCAAGGCGTCGAGGATCATGATCTTGCCGAAGTTGTGATACGCACCCTGCGCATTCGCCGGGACGAACGCGAGCATCAGGCTGGTGAGGCCCAGGTTGAGCGCGAGCATCCCCCAGATCCACCGCGGCCGCAGCGCGAGCCCGGAGATGATCACGCCCAGCGCCATGAACCAAATGCCGTCGTTGAGTTCGCGGAAGCGGAATAGGATGGCGCAGGCGACGCTCAGGCTGAGGTTCGCGCCGACGAGGACGCCGGCCAGATCGACCCATCCGCGCCGCGCGAGGAACGCCCCCAACGTGTAATTGCCGATCGCCGCGGTGAGCACGACGAGGCTCATCGCCAGGTCGCCGGCAGGGTCCGCGAGCGCGATCGGGATCGCCAACAGTGCGGTGATTGCTGCGAACGTGATGCACAGCGCGATGAAGGAGCGCGCGCGACGCACGACGTCGTCGTCCAGGCTCCGCACGGCCAGAAGCCTCCGCAGCAGCGGTGAGGAGCCGGAGGAGGGAGGATCGGGCATCTCCGGAGGAGAGAGTGCCACGATACCTGCCGCGAGGACACTGCCGATCATTCGCGGCTCGAAGCCCACCGCCCCGGCTACCGCGGCACACTGCCGACATTGCCCGGCGTTGTCCGCGCCGCCTCCGCTTTCGAAGACAGCGCTGCGGGCGGCGGCGAGGACGCGAGCCGTCGTCGCGGTGCCTACAATCCTCGACGGGGGCGTCGGAGCATTGCCAGGCCGGTCGCGGCGGACCGGCGCCGGCGTGATGGCCGCGGCCGCTGGCGCGCTTCGGCGCATGCACGGCGGCGAGCGCTGCGGGCGCGGGGGGCCGCCGGCCTGTCGGTCCCGCTCTCGAAGACGTGGTTGGGGCGCGGCGCGGACGAATGATGACACCCGGCGCTCAGCGCTCGCCCGTAGGACCGCCGAGGACCGGCATCGGCTCGCACACGCCGATGCAGCCGAAGTCGTCGTGGGCGGGGTCGCAGTCGTCGTACGGGTCGTCGACGCAGATCTGTCCGTTCGGGCAGCCGAACCCGAGGCCCCCGCCGCAGTGGACCAGCGGCGGCGGCTGGCAGATGCCCAGGCAGTCGGCGCCGCCGTTCGCGGGGTCGCAGTCGTCGCCGGGGTCGTCGAGGCAGAGCTGTCCGCCGGGACAGGCGAAGCCGGCGATCCCGCCGCACGGGACGGGGTCGCTCGGCTGGCAATGGCCGGGACAATCGTCGCCGTCCTCGAAGTCGCAGTCGTCGCCCCCGTCGTCGACGCAGACCAGCCCTTCGGGGCATTGCAGGTCGTAAGGCCCCTGGCAGGGGATGAATTCAGGGAGCTCGGACTTTCGCAGGTCGACCGGATCTTGATCGCAGGCGAGGCAGGCGGCAAGCGTGAGTGCGATCCAGGCGAGGGTTGAGTGCGCGGTACGCATGCCCGTTCCCTGACCTTTCGCGCCCGGGAGGTCACGCGAAAAAATCACCCCAGTGACGACATGACGCGTCCGATCGCCGCGAGAGCGCGAGGAACGGCGCTCGCGGAATTGGCAGGTGGCGCGATATCGATCGAATGCCCTGCGCACAATCGCGGCAGCGCAGACGACGCGCGCGGCGTTCGATGCACATGCAGCGAGCGCGAGCAGCCCGCCGAGGTCGCTCTCGCCGGCGCGGCGCGGGCCGCGTCCACGCGACGGCCGGCGCCGGGCTCGCCGATCGCGGTCCATGCATTCGCCACAGTCCGCCGTCGAGGCGGCTCGGTCACAGGCCGCGGTCGACGGGGGCCCGCGCCGCCGCGATCGCCCGGCGCCGCGGATCGACGTCCGATCCATCGTCATGGTCCGCCGGCGGCGCGCGGTCCCAGGCCGCCAGCCGCGCCGAGGCGGCGACCGGACGGACGGCCGCGGGCCCGCCGATTCGCGCCGAGCGGACGGCCGCACCCGCGCGCGTGATTGCACCGAGTCGACAGTCCGCGCGGCGACTCGGGCCGATCATGATCCGCGACCGACCCGGGCGACGTCGGCCAGTGCGAGAAGCCTCGAACGCCCCGCGGCGAGCCGCCCGGCGGGGTCCGCCTGCCGTGATAGGTTGTCGCGTCGCGGCCCGGTGCGCTCGTTGTTCGCCCGCAATACGGCCCGCGAGAGGACGATACATGGCAAAGAACGAAGCTGAGACGATCCTGAACCTGGTCAACCTCTACGCCCTGGCGATCGACACGCTGCAGTGGGACCTGTTCGACGAGGTGTTCACCGACGACGTGATCGCCGACTACGGCGAGGGCGCGGTGTGGACCGGCCTCGCCACGTTCAAGCAGGTGTTCGCGGTCATCCACGCGGTCTACAGCGGGACGCAGCACACGATGACGAACACGGTGTGGGAATTCCGGGGCAACGAGGGGTTCGCGGTCACCTACGGGCATTTCCGCCTCATCAAACCCGGCACGCCCGGCGGCGACTTCTGGGAGGGCCAGGGCTACTACGACGACCGGCTGGTCAAGGTCCACGGGAAATGGTGGATCCAGCACCGGATCAGCCGGATCACCTGGGCCGGCGGCAACCCGGTGGTGCTGCAGACGACGCCCGGCCAGGAGGTCGTGGTCCCGATCACGTCGCTGCATCAGGTCGCCGCGGCCGGGGACCTGCGCTTCTTGCACGAGCGCCACCCCGACGCCTGATCGCCGCCGGCTCGCTGAAATGTCTCCAACAGACATGTCGACGCGGCTGCCGGCGCGCGTGTGCACGAGGACGGTTTGGCGGCCCGCGCTGTGGCCGTCGGGCGGGACGTCCGCTCCGGCTGTCGCGATGGATATGCTCTGAAGGACATCTCATTGCGACGCCGGCGCTCGGCGCACGTCCTGAAGCCCACGCTGTGATTGTCGGGCGAAGCATCGGCTCCGGCTGTCTCGACGGACATGCTCTGAATGAAATCTCATTGCGACACCGGCGCTCCGCGCACCTGGGGCCGGCGCTGCGGCCGTAGGGCGGAGCATTCGCTCCTACTGTCTCGAAGGACATGCTCTGAAGGACATGTCATTGCGGCCGCCGGCGCTCCGCGCACCTGGGGCCCGCGCTGCGGCCGTAAAGCGGGGCATTCGTTCCGGCAGTCTCGTCAGACATGCTCTGAAGGACATGAAATTGCCGCTGCCGGCGCTCCGCACACGTCCTGAAGCCGCGCTGCGGCCGTCGGGCGGGGCATCGGCTCCGGCTGTCTCGAAGGACATGCTCGAAAAAAACATCTCCCCGAGGCGGCCGCCGATCCGCGCTCGCCGACGCTGGCGCACGACCTCGGCCGCGGGCCCGTGTGACTTCGCCCGCGCTGCGGCGGCGCCGCCCGGCGAATTCCAGCAATTGACCGGGCGCCCGTCGACACTGATCCTCCGGCCGATGAGTGGCGAGTACGACAGCCTGGACGCCACCCTGGCCGTGCCCGGGCAGGCGAGATCGGCGCAGTCCGGGCAGTTCGACCTGGCGGCGGCGGCTCCGCCGGCCGCGGGCACGTCGCTCGACAAGCAGCTCGTGAAGCAGGCGCTGTTCCCCCGTCGCGCCGGACCGCTGCGGATCGGCCGCTTCACCATGCTGGGCCAGGTCGGCAAGGGGGCCATGGGGGTGGTCTACGCCTGCTACGACGACCTGCTCGACCGCAAGGTCGCGGTCAAGCTGCTGAACCACGCCGCGGGCGGCGCTCCGGGAGACGCGCAGGTCCGGCTGCTGCGCGAGGCCCAGGCGCTGGCCCGCCTCGATCACCCCAACGTGGTCGCGGTCCACGACGTGGGGACCTTCGAGGAGCGGGTCTACCTGGCGATGGAATTCGTCGAGGGCCAGACCCTCGGCGCCTGGCTGGCCGCGGCGCCGCGCTCGTGGCGGGAGATCCTCGGGGTCCTGCTGGCGGCCGGCGAGGGCCTGGCCGCGGCGCACGCCAAGGGCCTGGTCCATCGCGACATCAAGCCGGACAACATCATGGTCGGCGTCGACGGGCGCGTGCGGCTGATGGACTTCGGGCTCGCGCGCGCCGAGGGCCCGACGCTGCGGCCGGCCGCGGTCCCGCGCGGGGCCGGGATGTCGTCGGTGGCGCTCACGCGGACCGGGGCCGTGATGGGCACGCCGGCCTTCATGGCGCCGGAGCAGTTCCTCGGCGAGGGCGGCGACGCCCGCTCCGACCAGTTCGCCCTGTGCGCGACCGCCTGGGAGGCGCTGTTCGGCCAGCGGCCGTTCGCGGGCGACGACCTGACGACGCTGATGGCCAGCGTCACCGCCGGCGTCCTGACCCCGCCGCCGCGCAACAAGGTCCCGCCGTGGCTGCGCCGGGTGCTCGAACGCGGGCTGGCGCGCGACCCCGCCGCCCGCTTCCCCGACCTGCGGGCCCTGCTGCGGGCGTTGCGGGCCGATCCCACGCCGCGCCGCCGGGCCCTCGCCGCCGTCGCCGGTCTGTTGGCCGTCACGCTCGCCGGGGCCGGCGCGTGGGAGGTCGCGGAGCGGCGCACGATCGCCGCCTGCGAGGCCGAGGCCGCGGCGGTCCGCGCCGACTGGAACGAGGCGGCGCGAGCGGGGCTCGAGCAGGCGTTCCTCGCCACCGGCGCGCCCCATGCGGCGACGATCTTCGCCCGCACCGCGCCGTGGTTCGACCGCTGGGCCGCCGGGTGGCAGGACGTGGCCGGCACCGCCTGCCGCGCGCACCGGATCGACGGCGGCTGGGACGGCGAGCTGTACGCCCGCGCCGTCGACTGCCTGGCCGAGGCGCGCGGCAACTTCGCGGCGCTCGTCGGCGAGCTGGCGCGGGCCGACGCGAAGGCGCTCCCCGAGGCCACGCGGGCCGCCGCCGCGCTCGCGCCGGCCGAGGCCTGCGTCGATCCGGCGCACCTGCGCGAGCGACCGCTGATGCGCTCCGTGGAGCGCGGCCGGATCGCCGCGGTGCGCCAGGGCCTGGCCCGGGCCGCGTCGCTCGCCGCCGCCGGCCGCTACGCCGAGGGCCTGCCGGTCGCGCGCGAGGCCCTGTACGCCGCCACGGCCCTCGGCTGGCCGCCCCTCGTCGCCCAGGCCGAGCTCCGCGTCGCCGCGCTGGCCGAGCAGACGGGGGTCTACGAGGCCGCCGAGGCCGGCTTGCGGCGGGCCCTCGCCGCGGCCCGCGAGGCCCGCTCCGCCCGCCTGGCGCTCCAGGCCAGCACCGATCTGGTGTACGTCGTCGGCTACCGCTCCGCCCGCCACGCCGAGGGCAAGGTGTGGGCCGAGTCGGCTCGGACCCAGCTGGCGCTGCTCGCGGGCGCCCACCCGCTCGAGCAGGCCGACCTCGACAGCCACCTCGCCGGCGTCCACTACGTCGCCGGCGAGGTCGGCGAGGCCGCCCGGCTGTACGCCCGCGTCCTCGCGGCCCGCGAGGCGGGCCTCGGCGAGGGCCACCCGCGCGTCGCCGACAGCCTCAACAACCTCGCGAGCGTGCGCTTCGCCGCCGGCGCCATGGACGATGCCGCCGGCCTCTACGCCCGCTCGCTGGCGATCTACGAGCAGGTGTTCGGCGAATCGCACCCGCAGGTGGCCGCCAGCCTCAACAACCTCGCCCTGGTCCACGAGGCCGTCGGCGCCTACGACGAGGCGGTCACGGTCCTCACCCGCGCCCTCGCGCTGCGCGAGGCCGGCCTCGGCGCGGATCACCCGCTCGTCGCCACCACCCTCTGCAACCTCGCGCTCGTGCGCGAGGCCGCCGGCGACTACGACGAGGCCACGCGGCTGTTCCTGCGCGCCCTGGCGATCCAGGAGAAGGCCCTCGGCGCCGACCACCCGCAGGTCGCCGACACGCTGCACAACCTCGCGACCGTCCGCTTCGACACCGGCGATCACGCCGAGTCGGGCCGGCTCCTCGGCCGCGCGCTCGCCATCTACGAGCACAAGTTCGGCGAGAATCACCCGTTTACCGCCAGCAGCATCTCCGGCCTCGGCCTCGTCGCCCACGCCACCGGCCGGCACGACGAGGCGCTGCGGCTGTTCGCCCGCGCCCTGGCGATCCAGGAGCGCGTCCTCGGCCCGGACCACCCCAACCTCGCGCACCCGCTGATCGGCTCCGGCGACGCCCTGCTCGCGCTCGGCCGCGCCGCCGAGGCCCTCGGCCCGCTGGCCCGCGCCCTGGCCCTCCGCGAGGCGGCGCAGGTCCAGCCCGAGGAGCTCGCCGAGGCCCGCTTCGCCCTGGCCCGGGCGCTGTGGGACGCCGACCGCGCCCGCGCCCGCGTCCTCGCCGAGCAGGCCGGCGAGACGTACGCGGCGCTCGCCGCGACCGTCGCGGCGGCGAGCCGGGTCCGCGAGTGGCTGGCGCAGCACCCGGCGGGGTGACGCGTGCGTCGCCCGCCGGTGAATGCTCATGACCGCCGATCGGTGCGGCAATCGCGGCTCGCGTCCGTTATCACGATACATGTCTCTTGAGACATGTGTGTGTATTCGGAGTCGCGCCTCGCGGGCGGCGTTCGTCTCAGTGGGGGACGCACTCCATCCCGTCGGCGACGCGGGCGCGGCCGACGAGCCCGCCGGCGCCGACGACGATCGCCTGGTCGCCGATCGCGGCGACGGCGAACAACGGGCGCCTGGCCGCGTCATCGAGCACGTTGGCCCCTTCCTGCCACAGCGGCTCGCCGTGCCTCAGCGAGCCGTCGTCGCGGACCATCCACTGGCCGTCGCGCGACATCCCGGTGACGGCGGCGTCGTCGAACAGCGACTCGTCGAAGAACTCGCCGTTGACGAGGATGAACAGCGCGCCGCCGGCCCCGGCGAGCGCCCAGTCGCTGCCGCTGCCGGTCACGGCGGCGTAGTCGGCGGTGCTGCCGGGCACCGACGTCCAGGTGCGTCCGTCGTCGCTGATGACGACCGTGCCGGCGAGCCCGACCGCGATGAACGAATGGTAGGCCCACGGGTCGATGGCGACGGCCCGGAGGGCGCCGGGCTCGGGCGGCGCGGCCCCGGGGGTGGCCCAGGTCGCGCCGACGTCGAGGCTGACGAGCAGCGTGTCGTCGCCGACGGCGACGCACGTGCCGTCCTTGCGGCAGCGCACGGCTGCCAGCCCGGCGGTGACGCCGGCGTCGACGGCCGCCCAGGTGACGCCGGCGTCGGCCGAGCGCAGGATCGTGCCGCCGTCGCCGACCGCGAGCGCGACCCCCGACCCGGTGACCTCGACCCCGCGCAGCGCCGCCTCGGTGCCGCTCGTCTGCGCCGTCCAGGCGCTGTCGAACCGCCGCAGGATCGTGCCGGACTCGCCGACCGCGAGCGCGACCTCCTTCGCCGCGGCGACGGCGAACAGGTCGACGTCGACCGGGCTCTCCTCGAGGCTCAGCTCGAGCGGGTAGTAGTACAGATCGCAGCGCGAACAGGCGGTCGACCCCGGCAGGGCCGCCGCCGCGCCCGACGCGAGCGCGAGCGTGAGGGTGGCGGTCGAACGGAGCGGGGAGCGGGGGGAGGGCTGCATCGTCGTGTCTCGCCGGGGGCTCGGGTGGGGAGCCGCACCCGCGTGGAGTAACTTGTATCCATGTCGCGAATTGCCCGGGCGGGCAAAAAGCGGCGGGGTGATGGCCGGCCGTCGTCGCGTCGCGCCGAGCGGGCGCGGCGGAGTACGTGCAATGATCGCGGCGTACGAACTCGCGCTCGTCGCCTTCGAGCACCACCCCGGTGGTCCCGGCGCAGTGAGGCGCGAGGGGCCGGAGGCACGACGGGTCGCGGGCTACTGCGCCTGCGCGAGCGTGAAGGTCTGGCCGTCCTTGACGATGACGTCGGTGCGGCCGTCGCCGTCGAAGTCGGCCGCGGCGACGAGGTCGCCGGCGCCGACGAAGCACGGCTCGAAGCCCGGGCCGGTGCTGCGATAGAGGACGACCGCGCCGTCGCCGTCGGCGAGGAGGTCGGTGAGGCCGTCGGCGTCGACGTCGAGCGCCTCGCGGACCCACCGGTCGACCGGCACGTCGAACGCCTCGCGCGCGTCGAAGGCCGCGTCGCCGAGGCCGCGGTGGCGGTCGAAGTGGGGCATTTGATGAAAGCCCTGGGTGACGATGTCGATCACGCCGTCGCCGTCGAAGTCGCCGGCCGCGAGCACCGACGGGTCCCCCGCGTCGGCCTGACCGACGTCGGGGAGCGCGACGTAGCCGTCGCCCTCGCGCAGGTGCACGGCGATCGGCGGGGTGCCGAGGACCGCGTTGCAGTCGCCGATGACCGCGAAGTCGAGGTCGCCGTCGCCGTCGAAGTCGGCCCAGTCGCTGCCGGTCGCGTAGCACGCGGACACCGGCAGCTGATGCGCCTCGGTCAGCGTGCCGGCGTCGGCGAGCAGCACGCGGACCGGGTCGGAGTGGCGGCCGCCGAAGCTCACGTCGCTGTCGCCGTCGCCGTCGACGTCGGCGACGCGGAGCGTGTAGAAGAGCGCGTCCAGCGGGATCGACTGCGGCGCGCCGAGCTCGGCCCCGAGGTTGAGCTGCAGCTGGATCTGCTCGGCGATCGAGAAGTCGTAGTGCAGCAGGTCGAGGCGGCCGTCGCCGTCGAAGTCGCCGGTCGCCATCTTGCCGCCGTTGGAGATGTCGTGCACGTCCCCGGCGGTGAAGGCGACGCCGCTGCCGGTGTTGATGCGCAGCTGCGCGTTCCCGCCGTCGGGCTTGACCGCCAGGTCGACGGCGCCGTCGCCGTCGAAGTCGCCGGCGACGAACGCCTGGCCGGCGAGGCCGCGGATCGGCAGGTCGGCGAATCCACACAGCGGGAGGCCGTCAGGGCCGGCGGTGGTGCTGTCCTCCGTGGTGCTCGAATCGGCGGTGTCCGACGCGCCGGTGGTCGAGGTGCTCGTCGCGGGGCTCGTCGTGTCGGTGCCGGTGATGACGGGGCCGGTGGTCGGGTCGGTGTCGCTCGCGGACGAGGTCGTGCTCGTCGTCGTCGTCGCCGGCGAGTCGGTCGTCGGGTCGGTGTCTCCGCCCGGACCCGGGCCACACGCGCCGGCGAGGACACACCAGGAGAGCCGAAGGATGCCGTGGAGTCGCTGCATGTCGTGTCTCTCGGGGCGCGTCCCCGTGGGAAGCCAGGGTATCAGATGTCACGCGGCTTGACGGCCGCCGCCGGTCGCGGAAATTGTCCGACGCGGACGAGGAGAGATCGGTGAGCGACGACGAGGTCACGAGAGTACAGGCGCTGCGCCTGGCCGGGCGGCACGAGGAGCACCGCGCGGCCGCGTGCGCGCTGGTCGCGGCGACACCGGCCGACGTCGCGGCCCAGCTCGAGGCGGCGTACGGCCTCGACCGGGCCGGCGAGGAGCAGCGCGCGATCGTCCATTACGAGGCTGCCCGCCGCCTCGGGGTGCCGGCGAGCGAGCGCCGGCCCTTCACGGTCGGCCTCGGCTCGACCCTGCGAAACGTCGGCCGCCACGCCGATGCGATCGCGGTGTTCGCCGAGGCGGTCGCGCAGGACCCGGATTATCCGCCCTTCGCGGCCTTCCTCGCCCTGGCCCTCGACGCCGCCGGTCGTTCGCACGAGGCGCTCGCGGCCTTGCTCGGTTGTACGCTCGCGGTCGCGCGGCCGGACGCGTTCGACGGGTACGAGCGCGCGTTGACCGGGTATCAGCGCGAGATGGTCCGACGCTGAGGTCCTCGACGCGAGCGGCCGCTCCGACGCGGTCCCGTGAATGTGTGGATATTTATCCCGACGCCGGCCGCTCGACCTGCGGCCGCCGCGTCGGGCTGTTCTTGTCGCGGAGCGCCTCGATGCGCCAGGTGAACTCCTCGACCAGCCGCTCCGACGCGCCCTCGTGCGAGAACACGACCTGGCCCTCGCGGTCGAGGAACAGCGTCGTCGGCAGGGTGTTGTAGCCGTTGTCCGTCGCCCAGCGCGCGCCGAGCAGCACCTCGAGGTCGAACTCGTGCTCGGCCAGCCACGCCGCGAGCTCGTCGGTGCGCGGCTCGGCGTTGATCGTCAGGATGGCGACGTCGGGGTCCTTCGCGTACGCGTCGGCGAGCTGCTGCAGCGCCGGCATCTCGCTCACGCACGGGGTGCACCACGTCGTCCACAGGTTGAGAACCGCGACGCGGCCGCGCAGCGCCTCGCTGCGCAGCTCCTCGTCGCCGAGGCGCGGCAGCGAGAACGGCGGCAGCGGCTTCGGCTCGGCGAGCGCGGTCGCCAGCACCTGCGCGCGCCGCTGGGCCCGGGCGCCGTCCTCGAGGCGAGCGCGGTGGCGGGCGTAGCCGCGTTCGCTGCCGTGCTGGCGGCGGTAGAGCCCGCGCAGCGCCTCCTCGCACGACTTCTCGCCGCGCCACAGGGCGAGGCCCTCGACCAGCAGCAGCTCGGCGTCCGCGATCCGCCCCTCGGCCTCGGCGAAGGCGGCCAGCCGCACCATCGCGTCCGGTGATTTCTTCGTCAGCGCCTGGACCCGCGCGAACGGCTCGCGGGCCTCGTCGCGCCGGCCCTGCGCGAGCAGCACGGAGCCCAGCGCGCTGCTCAGCTGGCCCTCGAACCAGTTCGCGTTCTCGTCGACGATCTCCTGCGGGAACCCCTGCGCCCGGTCCTCGCGCAGCATCGCCTCGGCCTGCGTCATCGTCCGCCGGAGGACCGCCTCGGCCTCGCGCTTGTACGGGGTGCGCTCGGCGAGCGCGAGCGCCGCGTCGGCCAGGATGTGGAAGTTGCGCTGCTCGACCTCGACCCAGGCCTGCACCGTCGACAGCAGCAGCTCCGGCGCGGCCTTCGGGTCGTCCTTCAGCAGGAAGTACCGCTCCATGTACAGCTCGGCGCGCAGGGGCGGCAGCGTCGGCGGTCGCTCGCGCAGCAGCGTGTCGATCCGCTCCGCCAGCAGCGCGTCGGCGGCGGGGTCGGGCGTGTTCTTCGTCTGGCGTTCGTGGCGTGCCCGCGTCAGCCGGTAAATCTGCTCGTTTCGGAGTCTCTCCGCAGTGCGGCTGTCGGGGAAGCGCTCGAGGAGCTCGGCCTCGTACTTCGCGTGCAGCTCGGGCGCGAGCGTCTCGTACACGTCCGCTGCCGCCTTCAACGCCCCCGGCGAGTCCGGGCGCGCGCGCAGCAGCGACGCCACCGCGGCGTCGAGCGTCGCCCGCCGCGCCTCCGGCCCGCGCCGGCTCGCCTGCAGCAGCGCCTCCCACGACGGCGACGGATCGGCGTCGTCGTCGCGCTCGCGCACCAGGGGAGCCTCGACCGCGGTCGCCTTGCCGTCGCCGGTCGCGGCCGGATCGCTCGCCTGCAGCAGCGCCTCCCACAGCTGGGTGTGGAGCGCCGTCGCGTGCGGCGAATGCTCGAGCGCGCGGACCAGCAACGGGCCCGCCTGGTCGGCGCGGCGGCGGTTCATCAGCCACACCGCCGCGGCGTAGTCGGCGTCGACGTTGGTCGGGTCGGCGGCCCGGGTCTTCGCGGCCAGCTCGAGCACCTGCGCCTCGGTCGCCTCCGACGACTGGATCAGGAACGCCAGCTCGAGCGCCAGCAGATCGGGGGTCGCGCCGCCGCGCTCGCCGAAGAATTGCAACGTCTCGACGCGCGGCGCGTGGACGATCAGCGCCCGGCCGAGCTGCCACACCGCGTCGGGGTGCTCGTCGAGGGCCGCCATCGCCGCCCGCGCCGCCGGGATGGCCTCCTGCTTGCCGCGCGACGGGTGGTCGAGCAGCGCGCCGGCGCGGGCGAACAGGGCCCACGGGTCATCTGGCCGTTCGGCCAGCATCGCCTCCGCCTGCGCGAGCGCGTCGCCTCCCGCGCGGGCGTCGCACAGGATGGTCCACGCCTGGAGCCGCGCGCTGTCGGGGTATTTCGCCCGCAGGGCCGCCCCGTCCTGCGCGCACCCCGACCAATCGCGGCCCAGGTAGCCGCGGCGCACCTGCTTGACCGCGGCCGTTTCGGCCGGATCTTCCGCGGCGGCCGGCGCCTGCGCGCGGGCGAGGATCACGGGTCCGCCGCGGCGCTCGCAGCCGGCGGCGGCGCTGAGGAGCAGGGCCAGGCCTGCGGTCCAAATCAGAGGGCGAGGGGAGGGTCGTCGAGAGCGGTGCGGGCTGGACATGTCTACTCGTCGCGCCGGCCGAACGCGCCACGAGCCGATCGGGCCTGCGCCGGACGACTTTCGTGCATGGGGGGTCCGGCGGCCATCGGGCCGAACCTGAACGCTGGCGCGTCGGCTGGTCGGGCCTCATGTCTTTTTCAACATGTCCTGAAGGGCGTATCGCGGGATCGCGACTGTCGCATCATCCGCTTGGGGGCGCGAATGATGCGAGTCGAATTCGTGACGCGGCCTCAGCGGCCGAGCTCGGCGGCGCGAGCCTCGGCGCGCTCCCACGTGCGGATGTAGCCCTCTGCCGAGCGGAACAGCGGCTCGAGGTCGGCCTCGTCGACGGCGTCGCGGCGGGCGTCCTCGATCAGCTCGGGCAGCAGGCCGATGTGGGTGAGGCCCTCGGTGTTGAAGTCGAGCTGGCGGTTGCCGACGACCGGCTGGGTGAATTCGATGTCGCCGCCGAAGGACGAGAAGGGGTAGGTGACGGGGTCGGTCTGCGGGGTCGGGCAGGCGCCGTCGCCGAAGCGCGGGCGGCGGGCGCCGGCGAAGCCGTTGAGGTCGAAGCCGAAGCCCTCGGCCGGGTAGCCGCCGTTGTCCATGATGAGCTGGATCTTGTCCTTGAAGCCCTGCACCGTGGAGCCGGGCACGTCGGTGCGGCAGTGGGGGAAGCCGGTGGCCGAGGTGCCGCCGAGCTCGTAGATCAGGCCGTTGTTGTTGCGCCCGTGGCTGCCGACGGCCGGGTAGTCGGCCTCCTGCAGCATCTCGTAGGCGCGCACGTAGGACCACTGCGGCAGGTGGTCGACCTCGATGAGCATGCCGCGCGCCATCATCTGCCGGATCATGTGCTCGCCGAGCGCGGTGAGGGTGGCGTTCTGGCAGTAGGCGCCCTCGAGCGCGGGCTCGAGGATCTGGCCGAGGTACATGGTGGTGGTGGTGAGCGGGGCGGTCGGGAACTTGCTGTTGTCGTTCGGCGGGGCGGAGTCGTAGACGTCGCGCGGCATGTTGAGGCCGCCGAAGTTGACGTTGCCGCTGTCGAACCCGCCCACCTGCGGGTCCGGGCAGTCGAGCGTGAAGTTGGACCAGTGGCCGCTGTTGGCGAAGTTGCCGAGCTCGATGAAGGCGCGGTCGCCGTCGCCGGGCGAGAACTTGTTGTCGTACTTGTGGACCGGGAAGAGCGCCCGCACGCCGAGGTCGTAGTAATGGTCGAGCTGGGCCTCGACATAGGCCTCGTCGCAGGTCGGGTCGCCGGCGCCCGGGGTGAGCTTGCAGTCGAACAGGTTGGAGGTCTCGATGCCGAGGACCACCGCCAGCTTGCCGCCGGCGATCACCTCGCGCGCCTCGGCCGGGGTGTGCACGACGCGGAACCAGCCGAGCCCCGGCCCGCCCGACTGCGCGTCGATGTAGCGCTCCATGGCGTAGGTCTCGTCGATGATGCGGTCGACCGCGGTCATGTCGTCGCAGCCGTAGCGGCTGTTCTGGATGCCCTCGCCGATCATGAAGTCGCAGATGATCGCGTTGGTCGTGGCGTGCTGGACGACCAGGCGCAGGCCGGCGAGGTAGGCCCGCTGCAGCCACACCCAGTACTGGGTCTGATGCGTCGAGCGCCGCGGGCCGTCGGGCCACTCGGTGAACTCGGGCCAGCCGGCGGTGGCGTGGTTGTCCTCGCTCAATTGCTTGGCGACGAGGTCGGGCAGGAGGCTGGCGAGGTCGGCCTCCTCGTTGCCGGAGGCGTCGAAGATGTAGCCGAAGAAGTCCTTGCGCCCCATCTCGCCGTGGGAGATCGAGCAGTCGGGCAGGGCGTGCGCGACGCCGAGGCGGTGGTAGGCGCCGCCGTGGAACAGGCCGCCGCCGCCGAACGCGTAGTTCGAGTGGATGTGCGAGTGGGTGTCGACGATGCCGTAGAGATCGCCGTCGTCGAACATGGTGCGGGTGACCTGGCCGGCGGCGTCGAGGGTGAGCTCGGGGGGCGAGGTGCAGCCCTCGGCCGGCTCGAAGGTGACGGGCACGCCCTCGGCCGCGAGCGCGTCGCTGCCGAGCAACTGGTCGTTCCGCCGGTTGCGCAGCTGGTACTGCGACCAGTCGACCACCGAGGTCTCGAGCGTCCACTCGGCGCCCGAGACGTAGGTGTCGTCGATCAGCGTGACGTCCGAGACGAGCGTGGTCTGGCGCACCAGCGGGCCGTCCTCGGCGACGAGATAGCCGCCGTCCTGGTCGTAGAGGAGGTAGGTGCCGAGGTCGGCGGCCTTCATGAAGAAGCGCGCGGCCCCGGCCTTGTCGGCGCCGAACGAGAACGCGTCGCCGCCGGCGGCGAGATAGACGTCGCCGCTGCGCAGCGAGTAGCAGCCGTTGGCGAAGCTGTAGGTGTCGAGCGTCGGCGGCTCGCCGGTGGTCCCGGTGGGCTCGTCGCCGGTGCTCGTCGTCGGCACGGTGCCCGCGGTGTCGGTGGTCGTCACGCCGCTCTCGCTGGTCGTATCCTGCGTGCCGCTCTCGGTGCCGGCGGCAGGATCGGAGGGGCAACCAGTGAGAGCAGCGAGGGTCAAGGGAACGAAGCAGGCTATCCGCACGGTCGTCGACTATATCCGACGGCGGCCAGACAGGGTGAGCGCCGGTCGCTGCAGCCCGTGAGGTCGGATCATGCGGCCGGGCACGCAGACCGAGGTGCGCCCGGCACTGTTGCCATTCGACTCTCTTCGTCCGGTAAGGGGATGGACGAGGGCGTGGAGCGCCGATCGTCGCGGGGGATGAAGGCGCGTTCAGGCCAGTGGGCGCGCAGACGACATCGAGGGGTCGCCAGCGCGCACGGGTCGCGAACGACGGAACTGCGAGTCGCCGCAGGCACGGGGCAGATCTCGCAGCCCGCCGCGGTAGCATGTCGCGGACCCAGTGGGCTCTGGCCCCCCTTCGTCCACCGGGGCTGGATCGGAGGATCGCGGAGGTCGCAGGTCGGCCGCGCGGTGGCGTAAGATCGCGAGGTGCGTGATCGTCAGCGCCCGACCGCGGAGCCGCGCGAGCATGTCGACATTGGCCGGCCGGTGATGCTGCGGCGAATCACGGCCGTCGCCGCAGTCGTGCTGGCGTCCGCGGGGGCGGGTTGCGCCGACACGAGCGAGTGCCGGGTGGTCGAGACGAGGACCCTCGCCGACGCGGAGAAGTCGCCGCAGGGCACGAGCGCGTCGGAGGTGCTGGGGCTGGCGATGGCGCACACGGGCGCGTTCACCTGGGACCTGACGCCCGACGGGCAGAACCCGACGAACGGCGACCCCGGGGCGATGCTGATGGTGGCGGTGGCGGTCGAGCGCGCGGCGGGGGAGGTCCGCCACGTCGTCACCGAGCAGGTCGGGAGCACCGAACAGGCCAGCGCCTGCGGAGCGAGCCTGTACGTGCCGGTTCGCCTGTCGATCACGACCAGCGACGCGGCGCTGCAGGACGAGTTCGCCGGCGACCTCGTGTTCGGCGCGGAGCGGCCGGGTGTGCCGTGGATCCGCGTGCCCTTCGCGTTCGAGGAGTTGCGCGGCGGGCTCCGGCCGACCCGGGCGGGTTCATCGGGCGAGGTGTACGCCGAGTTCGGCGCCGCGCCGCGCGGCTGGATCGCGGTGCTTCACGAGGCCCGCGCGGACGAGTCGGCGGGCGAGGCGTGGTCGATGGCCGGCCACTGGGGCGACGTGCCGGTCGACGGGTGATGTCGGCGGCTGTCTGCGAGGACATGTCGCCAGAGACATCGATCGGACAGCGCGCGGCAGGCCAGCGCGTCCTGCCCGGGCGGCGGGTCGCGGATGTCCGGCTTGCCCGGGGGCGGATCGATCTTCGGCGGGGTCCTGGGCGGCGGATCGATCTCCGGCGGTCGCTCCGGCGCGGGCGGCTCGATCTTCGGCGGCGGCTCGGGCCGCGGATCTTCGACCGGTGGTTTCGGCTGCGGATCTTCGATCGGCGGTCGAGGGGTGTTCGCACTCCTGACGGGCGACCAGGCGTCTCGATGCATACAGGCGGTGTGCGACATGAATCCGGTATGATCGATGTCGTCGGGCGGGCCATCGGCGCGGTGGGCGAGCTTTCGGGGGCGTCTTCCAGGTCGGGTGAGGAGGACCGGTCTCGGCGGCAGAGGGGTCACGGCTGCGTTCGGTCGCGGTTTGCGCCTTCTGCGCCGTGACGGCCGGTCCGCCGAATCATCGCAGTCTCGCAAGCGACATTGTCGCTTGACCGGTGATTCGGCCGGCCGGCCGCCGCGATCGCCGGTCGAGTGATATGCAGGACACGAGGCAAAGGAATGACGCCATGAATCACGCGACGACCCTGTTCTTCACCCTCGTGCTGGCGGTGGGGTGCGACACGCTGGTACCCGCCAAGGGCGGCGCGGTCGCGACGAAGACCGCCGGGGCGGCAGTGCGCGCCGACAAGTCGCCGGGCGAGACGCCGGCGGTCTCGGGGCAGGTCGGCAGCCTGTCCGAGTGCCTGAGCTCGTGCGACGGGTCGGCAGCCAGCCGGACCGACCGCACGACCTGCCGGCTCAACTGTGAGACGGCCTACGGCGCGGAGGCCCGTGGCAGCGCCGCCACGGCGCAGGCCGACGACGCGATCGCCCGCGCGGCGAGCTGCCTGAGCCGCTGTCAGGGGGCCGACGGCCCGACCGAGACGTGCCTGTCGGAGTGCAAGACGACGGCGAGCGGAGCCGCCTCGGCCCCGTCGAGCCAGGTGCTCGACGAGCTCGCGTCGTGCCTGCAGTCGTGCCACCTGCAGGAGGGGGTGCGCCCGACCGACCGGGCGACGTGCGAGCTCAACTGCGAGCAGGTGGCGCGCGTGGCCGCGACGCCGCCCCCGAGCAGCGCGCCGGGCTCGTGAGCGCGGCGCACTGTGATGAATGTCTGAAGGGACATGCTCTGAAGGTCTGGTGGCCTGATCTTCAGGGAGCACGGCGCGCGGGGTCCGGCAGGGCCGCACGCGCCGGGTGAGGCCGCGCGTCCTCTTGCCCGAGGATCTGCCGGCCGGCTCGCCCTGGCCGTGGCCGAAATTCATCGACCGCGTGCTGTTCGCCGGGGAGGTCGGCAGCGAGGGCTCCGGCGCCGGACGAATCCCCGTCACGCGCACCGACGACGCACTGCATCGCGTCGCCGTCGTCGAGCGCTCGCCGTGGGACGCGATGTGGCGCGAGTGGAGCGCGAACCCGCCGGTGCGGTTGCGATCCGGCTTGCACGGGGGCCGCAGGGCGGTCGGGCTGGCCCCGTGCTGCGATCGCAGGTCGGGGGGCGTCCGCGCGGGGAGGTTGCCGAGGAGCGATCCGCGGGCCGACCGACCCGGTTATCCTGTGGCCGGCAGCGAGCAATGCCCGGCGCGCCGCAGGACGACAAGACCCGCGTGGAGGCCCCGCCGCGGGACGACCGCGACAGCGACCTGCCGCGACGGATCGGTCGTTTTCACGTGCTGGGGCGGCTCGGCGCCGGGGCGCAGGGGCGCGTGCTGCTCGGCTACGACGCCGACCTGAACCGCCGGGTGGCGATCAAGCTGCTGCGCGGCAGCGGCGGGGCCGAGGAGCGCGACCGCATGCGGCGCGAGGCGCAGGCGCTCGCGCTGCTGTCGCACCCCAACGTCGTCCAGGTCTACGAGGTCGGCGAGTACGCGGACACCCTGTTCCTGGCGATGGAGTACGTGTCGGGCTCGACGCTGCACGCGTGGGTCAAGCAGCACGGGCTGCGCGAGATCGTCGGCGTGTACCTGCAGGCCGGGCGCGGGCTGGCGGCGGCCCACAGCGCGGGCCTGGTGCACCGCGACTTCAAGCCGCTCAACGCGATGATCGGCAAGGACGGCCGCGTGCGCGTGATGGACTTCGGGCTGGCCCGCGGCGAGCTGGCGACGCGCAGCCCGGAGGAGAACACGGTGATGCGGTCGGCGACGGCGGTGCTGTGGAGCGGCGTGACCGAGGCCGGCTCGCTGATGGGCACGCCGGCCTACATGGCGCCGGAGCACTGGAACGGCGAGGCCGTCGACGCGCGCACCGACCAGTTCGCGTTCTGCGTGGCGCTGTGGGAGGGGGTCTACGGCGAGCGGCCGTACGCCGGCAAGACCACCGAGGACTTTCGCGCGGCGATCCTCGGCAACCGCCGGCGCGAGCCGCCGGCGGGGGCGAAGGTGCCGTCGTGGCTGCGCCAGGTGCTCGAGCGCGGGATGAGCGGCGACCCGGCGCAGCGCTGGCCGTCGATGGCGGCGCTGCTGGCCGAGCTCGAGAGCGGGACGCCGCGCCGGCGGCGGCGCTTCGCCGCGGCGGCGCTGCTCGGGGTCGCGGGCGTGATCGCGGGCAGCCGGGTGTACGACGGCTGGCGCGCGCAGTGGCAGGCCGACGCGTGCCACGCGGCGGGGCAGGAGGTCGTGACGCAGTGGGAGGCGGCGCGGCCCGGGATCGAGGCCGCGTTCGTCGCCACCGACCCGGACGGCGGGGGGCGGACCTTCGCGCGCGCGACGGCGTTCGTCGAGCGCTTCGCCGCCGACTGGGCCGCGGCGCGCTCGAAGCTGTGCATGCTGCCGCACATCGACGCCCGCTGGACGCCGGAGCTGGTGGCGCGCGCCGACGAGTGCCTGGTGGAGACGCGCTCGTCGCTCGAGAGCACGCTGGGGCGCTTCGCCGCGATCGACGGGCGAGCGATCCAGCACGCGATCGTGGCCGCGTCGGCGCTGCCGCTGCCGGGGCCGTGCGTCGATCCGGCGTACCTCGCCCGTCAGCCGCCGCCGCCGGCCGACGAGCAGCTGCGCGCCGAGGTGCTGCGCATGCGCCAGGCGCTGCGACAGGTCCGCACGCTCGGCGCGACCGGGCGCTTCAAGGAGGGCCTGGCGGAGATCCGTCACCTGGTCGAAGAGGCAGATACGCTCGGCTGGCGTCCGCTCGCGGCGCTGGCCCGCTTCGACGCGGCCCGCTTCGCCGGGGACACCGGGGACCTCGAGCTGGCGCGGGTCTGGCTCGAGGAGGCGATGGTGCTGGCGGCGGAGACCGGCCAGGACGCGCTGCTCGCCGGCATCGTCACCAACCTGACCGACGTGGTCGGGGTCCGGCAGGCGCGCCACGAGGAGGGCGCGCGGTGGGGCAAGCTGGCGCAGGCGATGGTGGTCGCGCAGGGCGACGCCGAGTCGACCCGCGGGACCCCGACGCTCAACGTGCTCGCGCTGCTGAACCTCGACCGCGGCCAGCTCGACGAGGCCGAGCGGCTGCTGCAGAAGATGCTCGAGATCGACATGCGCGAGCTCGGGGCCGACGACCTGGCGATCGCCGGCACGCTCAACAACCTCGGCAACGTGTACTCGCGCCGCGACCGCCTCGACGACGCGCGCCTCAGCTACGAGCGCGCGCTGGCCACGTTCGAGCGGATCCTCGGCCCCGAGCACCCGGACGTGGCGCTCGCGCTCGGCAACCTGGCGCGCGTGTCCCTCAGCCGCGACGCCCTCGACGACGCCGAGCGCTACAGCCTGCGGGCGCTGGCGATCCGCGAGCAGACCGCCGGACCCGAGAGCGTCGAGGCGGCGTGGGCCCAGCAGGACCTCGGCAACGTGTACCTGGCCCGCGGCGAGGCGGCCAAGGCGCTCGAGCTGCTCGAGCGGGCGGCGGTCAGCACGGCCAAGGCGCTGGGCTCCGAGCACCCCGAGGTGGCGTTCGCGCTGCTCAGCCTCGGCGACCTGCACCTCGAGCGTCGCGACCTCGAGAAGGCCCAGCGCTTCTACACCCGCGCGCTCGGGATCCTCGAGGCCTCCCGCGGGCTCGACCACCTCGACAACGCCTGGGCCATCACCGGCCTCGGCGAGATCGCCCTGATCCGCGGCCGGGCCGCCGAGGCCACCCGCCGGTTCGAGCGCGCCGAGCAGCTGTTCGCCGCCAACGAACGCCCGCGCGACGCGGCCAAGGCCCGCTTCGCCCTGGCGCGCGCCCGCTGGCTCAAGAAGGCGACCCGCGCCGAGGCCCGCGCGCTCGCCCTCGCCGCCGCGGAGGAATTGACGGCGCTCGGCGCCGCGGCCGACCGGGCCCAGATCGACGCGTGGCTGGCCGAGACCGATTAATGTCTCTTCGGACATGTTCTGAAGTGCATGTTGTGATTCGATCACGAGGCCGCGATTCGCGGCGGGCGTGTCCGGGGTGAAGATGCCGCGGCGGCGCGTGGTGGCCATTCGTCGCACACGGGCGCGCGCTCGCCGGCCGCGGCGCCGTTCACTGCGCGCGGCGTGAGGTCGTGCGCGGCCTGCCGGCCTCGCACCTCGCGACTCGTCCAGGGGCGTACACTGCCGTCATTGATGGGAGCGGGCGAATCATCGCCCCGCGCGGCGCTGCGGCTCGCGCACGCTCCGCGGCGTTCACGGCCTCGCGCGCGCGAGCGGCGGATCGCCGAATTCGCCGCTGCGTCGCGCCGCGCTCGAACCGCACGGCACGCCGCAGACCTCCGATACGCCGACGCGCGCGCGAGAATTTCCCCGACACGTTCCCGGGCGTCTCCGGCGGGGCCGGTACGTCGATTTCAGCACCGTGAGCGATCTTGCGCAGGCGACAATGCGGCCGCGCACGCGTCGCCCGGCGTCCGGTTGATCTCGTGGGCGTCCGGTGATGAAATCGTGCGGTGCAGCGCGACATCGGCGAGCTCTGGCGAGAGTACCGCGGCGATCCGTTGCGCCTGGATCTGCTGCGACAGGCCGAGGCCGAGGTCGTGGCGGCCATGGCGACCGCGGGTGACGCGGAGCCGGTCGCGCAGCTGCTGCGACGGCTCCGCGAGGGGCTGGTGCTCGGGCACCTGCGCTGGGTGCAGACGCGACGCGTCGACGGCGGCTTGCTGGCGTTGATGGTGATGACGGGCCGGACCACCGCCGAGGAGGCGCTGGCGCACGCGGCAGGGGGCCACGGCTATCACGAGGTGCTGCGCCACGTGTGGCGCCGACTGCCGCCGGCGGCCTTGCGCGAGGCGCTGCAGCGGCTGGGGTGGGGCGAGGAGATATTCCTGGACGACCGGGAGCTCGGCCCGGCGCTGCGGACGGCCGCCGGCGACGATTGGCAGGACCAGGCGCTGGCGCAGGCCCGCCGGGCCCCCGAGCCCACGCGCAGCCGGTTGCTCGTCGAGCTGCTGCCGGCGCTCACCGCCGCGAGGCGAGAGGAGGCGCTGGCCGAAGTGCACGCGGGCCTGCTCGAGCTGGGCGGACGGCTCGAGCAGCTCCGCCTGTTGCGCGGGCTGCTCGCGGCCTGCTCCGCCGAGGAGCGAGCCGCGCTCGCGCGGCGCTTCGCCGTGCCGGTCGGCGACGGCGGGCTCGACCTGCGCGCGTGGGTCGACGCCGAGCTCGAGCGCGCGTTTCAGGCCGCGGAGGAGGCGGAAGGTCGCGACCTCGAGTACTTGTGCGTGCACCTGCGTTTCCTCGGCCCGTACGTGACGCCGGCGGACTCGCGCCGCTGGCTCGCGCTCGTGCGGCGAGGCCTCACCCGCTGGCCGTATTTCCTGCATTTCCTCAGCGTGGGCGTGCCGGCCAGTCTGTGGCCCGAGGCGGTCGAGGGCATGCCGCCGGGGCAGGCGCTGCAGGCCCGCATCCGGCTGGCCTGCAACGACCCGGGTCGTGACCTCGCGCCGCTGCTGGCGGAGTACGTGGCGGCGGGGCTCGGCGAATCGGGGTGGTCCTCGTTGCTCGAGCTGGCCCACGGCGCGCCGGAGCCGGGGCGCAGCGCCGCAGCCGGGGTGGTGCTCGCCGCCTGCGAGGGCCACTGGAGCGCCGAGTTCGAGGCGCGGCTGCTGTTGCCGGCGGCCGATCACGGCGGTCGCGTGGCAGCGTTGCTGCGCGAGCAGCCGTTCATCGACGACCCGCCTGGCCCCGGGTACGCCCACGGCGCCTTCGTCGACGTCCTGCGGGCCTGGGCCCGGCGGCTGCCGGAGTCGGAGCGCGGGGCCGTGCTCCTGCGAGGGGCCGCGTGCCTCGACGCGCTGCCGCCCGGCACGCGCGCGAGGGCGGCCGAGGCGCTGGGTCAGGAGCCCGACGAGGAGAGCCGGGCGACGCTCGCGGCGAGGGGGGCAGCATCGCAGCAAGACGCCGATCGCCTCCTCTACGCGGCGTTCGAGCTGCGCGATCGCGACGCCCGCTGGGCCGACCTCAAGTCGCTGTTCAGGCAAGACGACGAGAAGCTGCGCGACCTCTACCGCCGCGTGCAGGGGACCGAGTTCGCGCTGTCCGAGGAGATCCTGAGCTTCCCGGTGTGGGCGCTCGATCGCGAGTTGTGGAACGAGCGGATCGAGGCCGAGGAGCGGCGCAACGGGCAGGTGCCCGGCGAATTGTTGCTGCAATACGCGAAGGTGCTCGACGAGCCCGAGCGGAGCGCGGTGGTCGACCGCGGGCTGGACGCGATCGAGATGGCCCACCCGCCGCTGCCGCTGGAGACGCTGTCCGGCCACGCGGGCGTGCTCGAGCCGGGGCAGGTCCGGCGCGTCGTCGCGTGGGTCTTGCGGCAGGACGACCCGCACGAGGAGCGGCTCGAGCTGGTGAGCGAGCTGGCCGGGCGGCTGCTCGAGCTCGGTCACTGCGGGGAGGCCGTGGCGATGATCCGCGGGATCCACGACGGCGAGGCCGGCGCGCGCGAGCTCGGTCGCATGGCGGGTCTGTCGGCGCGCCGGGGCGAGAGCGCGATCGGCCCGGTGGACACCGCGCTCACGACGGACCGGCACCGCCTCCTCTACGTGCAGGCGTTCGCGCGCGAGCTCGGCGGCTCCGAGGTCATCGTGCGGCCCGACGTCGCCGGCGAATTGCTGGCGCGCGTCAGCATGCTCGGCGACGAGGACAGCCGCGCCGCGGCGCTCGCGGCCGTGATCGGGTCGCTGCCGGCCGGCGCCTCGCTGACGCCGTGGACCGCGGCGATCCACCGGGGCACGCGCGGCGCGACGCGGCGTCGCCTCCTGCTCGTGCTGTTCGAGAGCGCGGACCTCGAGGGGCCGCTGGCCGTGGCGCGCGTGCGCGAGGTCGTCAAGGATCTGCTGGCCGAAGCGTCGCCGCCGGCCGAGGAGCTCGAGGCGGCGTGCCTGGCCTCGCGCTGCCTGCCGGCCGAGGAGCGCGTGCCGCTGTGGGCGCGCTGGCTGGGCCGGTCGCTCGACGAGTCGCGCGAGGTGCTGCCGCCGCTCAAGGGCCGGCTCGGCGGGGTGTTCCTCGACACGCTGCAGGAGCTGGGCGGCGCGCCGGCGCTCGTCCAGGCGTGCGACGTATTGGTCGAGGTCGCCACCACGCTGGCGTGATTCGCGGTCGCGACGGGTCGCTCACCAGCGATTGCGTACTTCTTCCGCCCAGCCCTCGAGGCCGTCGACGCGGACGCGCTGGCCGTGGTCGTCGGCGACCCAGCCGCTCCAGGTGCCGAAGCACTGGTGCGTCTCGTTGAACAGCAGCCCGAGGTCGGTCCGCGCCGCGCGTTCATAATATGGCTCGAAGGACAGGTCGGCACGCTCGCCGCGGACCCGCCACGGCGCGGTGAAGTCGCGGCGATCGTAGTCCCAGACCAGCGCCTCGCCGAGCTTGTGGGCCTGGCCGGCGACGAACAGGGCGTTCTCGGTCGACCCGGTGCCGTCGGTCCACTTGCCGCCGACCTGCAGGCCGACGATCTGCCCGGCCACGCGACCGGAGCCGACGCCCCAGTTCCAGGTCATCGCATACGGCCAGCGCCCGCGGCCGTGGTCGAGCACGGCCCAGCTGTCGCCCGCGGGTACGATGATCTCCTCGCCGTCGACCACGAGCCGCCCGCTGGCCGGCAGCGCCAGGTCCTTCACCGTATATTGATAGCGCCGCGCGCTCCACGGCACGACGACGGCGAGGCACTCGTGCCCGGGGGGTCGATCGATCTGCAGGTCGACGGCGACGCGCGGGGTCCTCGCCGTGAGCACGGCGCCGCGCTCGTCCGCGTCGATGGTGATGCTCAGCCGCCGACCGCGAGCCCGCGTCGGGCCGTCGCCGAGGCTCTCGGGCAGCTCGACGCCGGCGGCGAACGGCACGATCGCGACCTCGTCGATCGCCGTCCGCCGGACCCGGTCGAGCAGCCACACCTGATGCAGGGCCGCGTAGTCGAGCGAGGACACGGTCAGGGCGACCACGTGCGTCGGCGTGGTGATGCCCCAGTACTCCCAGCGCTTGTTGCGGCCCCACGCGCCGAGGCCCCGCGGCAGGCGGGTGCGCAGCAGCGGTCTCCGCGACCAGCCGATCGCGGCGGGGTTCAGGGTCCCGTCGGGCCGGCAGAGCTCGACCGCGGCGACGATCTCTCGTTCGATGACGTTGCTCATGCACCGGCTCCTCACGACATTGTCGACGGGCTCGCCGCGCCGCGGGCGTGGGACGCGACGAGGTCACACGGCATGGGCGGATGATAGGCGACCTCGCCGGAGCCGGTCCTGCCCAGGCGCGGTGAGGCCATCGGCTGTCCGATTGGACATAAACGATGGAACATGCTGAAGAAGGTATGTTGATATAATCATGCTCGAATAGACATGTCTTTCATAACAGCGCATCGAGGTCACGATTGCCGTCACGGCCGGGCGATGGAGGAGAACGCGGCGTTGAGCACAAACCGACAGTGGGCGGTCTGCCGATCGGCCCGGTCGCGGGCGGCGGTGGCGCACGCCGGTTCGGGCTGGCCGTAGAGGTCCTTCGGGCAGCGCTCGAGCGCGGCCCGCCCGGTGGAGGGAGAGGCCGTCGAAGCGGACGATCGACGCGGGAGGCTGCGCCATGGCCGGGGGAGCGAGCGCGCGCACGCGCCGATCGAGCTCGTCGAAGTTGGGGATCAGCTCGGGCAGCGTCAGCGTCACCGGTGCGGCGGCGAACAGCGTGGCGCAGTGCCCGGAGGACTGGTAGGCGAGGTACCTCGGCCCCGCCGCGGGCGCCTGGAGCCGCGCCCTCATGTCGTGGAGGAGCGCGTGGCCCAGCCGCCGCGCCCGCTCGTCGCGGGCGACGATCGAGCCGTCGACGTGCCAGTGCTGGCTGTCGACGGGCACGTCGCCGCGCGCGAAGTACTGGATCTTGGAGTCGATATAGACGTGCCGCTTGCCGCCGCCGACGTGCGCATTCATGGCCTCGAGGACACGTCGGGTCAACGGACCCGCCTCGCGGACGGCGTCGTCGATCGGGCACCAGCAGAACGATACGCCGTCGCTCTCGATCGCCTCCTGGGTCGGGATCGGCAGCGTCTCCACCACGGCGTGGTGGTTGGGGAACACGGCCGCGAATTCGCCGATCTCGCGGCGGTCCTCGGCGGCGTACTGCTCCAGGGTCCGCGGCCGCAATTCCTCGACGAGCGGCGGAGCGGGGGCCTGGCGCAGGGGCTCGGCGCGCGGCCGGGTGGACCCGTGGTAGGCGCCCTCGCCGGTGAAGGGCGCGACCTGCTGGGCCGCGCTCGTCCGGGCCTGTCGGAGGTAGGTCGTCATGGGAAATCGAACATCGTCTGGAAGTACTGCAGCTTCGCACGCGGGTCGCGAGACAGGCGAATGACCTCGGGGACACGATCGACGAGGTGCTCCGGGGAGTGCGGCGGGGGCTGCTCCTCGAGGTAGCGCCGCGGCAGGCCGAACGACTCGTTGTATTCGACGCTGGAGATCCGCCTGCCGCGCTCGAAGATCGGCGGCAGCGGGGCCCAGTCGTGCTCGATGAAGAAGCTCTCCGCGCCCCACCGCAGGTAGAAGCCGAGCCCCTGCATCCGCGAGAGCCACGGCGGGTCGCCGATCTGCCACAGGCCGCGGCCGCACAGCAGGTGCTGCGAGTGCTCGATGCCGGCGCCGCGCCGCTCGATGTGGTCCCGCGAGTACCTGGCGACGATGGTGTCGAGGAGCAGCCTGGCGAAGCCCTGACCGCGGTGCTCGCGGGCGACCACGAAGTTGGCGATCTGATGATAGGCCCGCGGCTTGAAGCGGACGAGGTCGGGGAACGCGAACCGGGCGAACCACCGCTGCGCGGGGTCGTCGGCGTCGGGCTGGGAGAAGTCGACGTCGTCGGCGATCGTCGAGTGCCGCAGGTTGTTGTAGCGGCCGGTGAAGAAGAAGAGGGTGTCCTTGCTCTGTCCGACGAGGATCGTCGCCAGGAGCTCGCTGCGCCGGTCGCCCTGGTGGCGCGCGAGGACGAAGCGGTGGCCGGTGGTCCCCCACAGGTCGGCGACGCCGTGAGGCGAGATGATCTCCCGCTGCACGCGCTCGACGACGTCGGACGGGAGATGCCCGCCGCGATCGTTGCGCGCGTCGTCGAGGGAGCGGGTCAGCATCGACGAGATCGCCCGGGCGATCGCCGGGACGGCGCTGGAGACGATCCCGACCTCGAGGCCGTCGTCCAGGGAGACGTAGCTGCGCGCCGAGGGGTTGCGGGACTCCTCGTAGTGGACATAGGCGCGCCGGAGCAGCTCGGTGGGGACGAGCCGGGGGTTCCGCGTGGCGTCGATGTCCATGCTGTCGGGTGCGGTCGACATGGCGGCCTCGGCTCGGTGGGCCACGATAGCGGAGAGCCGGCTGCGACGCTGCATCCGCTCCGCACCGCGCGATGCTCATCCGCGCGCAGGGGCGCGAATGAGCGTCCGGAGCGAGACGCGGCGCCGCGCCGCGGCCGCGCAGCGATGCCGAGATTTCGCGGTGTCGACATTGCCGATCGCACGACCACGCCGACATCGGCGAGCACCTCGCGGGACACCCGCTTCTGCGCGGCCACGGTCGCGATCTGCTCGCCGTACGGCGCCCCGCCCTGGCGCGCGAGCAGGGCCCGCATGGTCACGAGCCACAGGTCGCCGGTCAAATTTTGGCGATCGCCTTGGTGGTCGACACGTAGGCGTCGGTGGGCCCAACGGAGCCCTTGCGGCGCTCACGGCCGATCCTCTGCGAGGTCGAAGGCGGCGGGTGCGTGGGTCCCGGGGGGCGGCGAGGCACGCGCCGACGATGCACGCGAGGGCCGAGGGCGGGCGAGGGCCGATGTCATGATCGCTCGCACAGGCCCCGTTCACCGGGCGCCCGCGGATCGTCCGCAATCGATGAACCTGTCCGCATGGACATGTGCCATCCTTGCCGACTTGTCGATCGCGCGCGCGCGTGCGAATAAACGGGATGAGCATGAGCGCAGCATCGAGCCGATCGATCGTCTCCGAGTTCATCGACTATCCCGCGGGCGACCTGGTGTGCGAGGCCTACGTCGCCCATGACGGCGCGACGGCGCGGCCGCGCCCCGGCGTGGTCCTGGCCCACGCGTGGGACGGCCAGAACGGCTCCATGCGCGCGCACGCCGAGCAGTTCGCGGCCCAGGGGCGCGTCGCCTTCGCCCTCGATCTCTACGGCAAGGGCGTGCGCGGCGAGGAGACCGGCGACAACACGCGGCTGATGGCGCCGCTGCTGCAAGACCGCGGCCTCCTGCGCGACCGCCTCGCCGCCGGCATCGCGGCCGCGCGCCAGCACCCGCTGCTCGACCCCGACAACCTGGTCGTGATCGGCTGGTGCTTCGGCGGGCTGTGTGCCCTCGACGCGGCTCGCAGCGCCCTCCCGGGGGTGCGCGGCGTGGTCTCGATCCACGGCGTGCTGCGGCCGCCGGGGCTCGCCGATCTGCCGCGGATCTCGGCCAAGATCCTGGTCCTGCACGGCTGGGAAGACCCGATCGCGCCGCCCGAGGACGTGCTCGCGCTCGCCCGCGAGCTGACCGCCGCCGGCGCCGACTGGCAGCTGCACGCGTACGGCCACGCGATGCACGCATTCACCTTTCCCGGGGCGCAGATGCCCGAGCGCGGCCTGCAGTACGACCCGAACGCGGCCCGCCGCGCGGGGCTGGCGATCGAGGCGTTCCTCGCCGAGGTGCTGGGGCCCGTCGTGCCGGCGTAGCGCCCCGATCCGGCCCTGTCGAGCGGCCCTCGCTCGTGCGAGGGCCTCAGCCGGCCGCGGGAGCGAGGATGCGGGCAGCGATCACTGCATGCCCATGGGATTGAGCAGGACCGATTCGACGACTCCGACGACGGCTTCGGCCATCGCTTCGCGCTGCTTCGCGTCGGACGGCTTCGGTCCGGCGGACGGCATGGCGAACACGAGGAACAGTTCGAACCACAGCTGCGCGCGGCTGTACCAGTGACGAGAGGCCTGGACGCGGTCGCCGTGCATCACCGTGACTGTCATCGTGCTCTCGATGCTGGCGACCGTCGGCAGCAGCGTGAGCGTCAGCCCCGACAGGAACGCCAGCCACAGCCGGGGATTGACGCGCTCGTGCGACCGTATGTCGAGGACGCGATCGGCGGTGACCGGGTACGGGCTCACCTCCATGCAAGGGTGGGCGTCGATGCGCTTGACGATCGCGTGGTGGGTCCTGGCGATCGACTCCTGCAGCTTGCGATCGCTGACGGTGACGCCGGTGACGGTCACCGACAGCGCCGGGAACACCGATAGCCGATCGGTGCAGACGATCTCATGGGCGGGCTCGGCCGCGATCGCCTCGTCCTTGACCACGACGATGCACCCGGCGCCCAAAGCGAGCGCCGAACACACCGCGACGAGCCGGCCGGCGCGCACAAACATGAGAACGATCCCACGCATATCAGGAGCCTTCGGCGCGGTCAAGGCCAGCGCCAGACCATGAGGGAGACGTCGGCCGCCACGACACTCGCGGCGAGCGCCGCGCGGCGAACCACGCTCCTTCGCTTCGTCGGTCACATTTCCGGCGGCTGCCCTGTCCTTGGCAAAGAGCCGGAGAGAACACCATGAAGACCTTGCTCAGGATCGACGCGAGCGCCCGCCGGCGCGGGTCGTGCTCGCGGCAGCTCGCAGATCGCTTTCAGGCCCGCTGGACGGCCAAACACCCGCGCGGCCGCGTGGTCGTCCGCGACCTCGCACACAGCCCGGTGCCGCACCTCGACGACGCCACCATGGCGGCGTTTTGCGGAGTGCCGGCGCCCGCCGACGCCGCGCCGCCCGCGGGCGTGGCGCTGTCCGATGTCCTGATCGCCGAGCTGCGCGCGGCCGATCACCTGCTGATCGCCTGCCCGATGTACAACCTGGGGCCGCCGTCCCCGCTCAAGGCGTACGTCGATCACGTGGTCCGGCGCGGCCACACCTTCGTCGTCGAGGACGGGCGCTTCGTCGGACTGCTCGGCCACACCTCGGCCACCCTCGTGGCCACGCGCGGCGCCATCGCCTCGCCGACCCTCGCCGACGACTTTCAGATCCCCTACCTGCGGGCGATCCTCGCGTTCATCGGCATCGCCGGCGTCGAGGTGATCGCGGTCGACGGGATGGCCCAGGAGGAGGCCGTGCGCGCGCAGCGGCTGGCGCAGGCGCAGGCGCAGATCGATCGCCTCTTCACGACGACGCCCCCCGAGCCGGCGCGGCGCGAGCGCGATACTCTCCACGCCAGCGACTCCGCGTGACGACCATGGACCCGCGAACGCGCCTGTTCGAGAGCCACCGCCCGATCCTCGAGGGGCTGGCCTATCGCATGCTGGGCACCCGCGCCGACGCCCTCGACGTGGTGCAGGAGACATTTATCAAATGGAACCAGGTCGACATCGATCAGGTCCGTGACCCTCGTGCGTGGCTCGTCACGGTGTGCACCCGGATCGGGCTCAACACGCTGCAATCGGCGCGCTCTCGGCGTGAGCTGTATGTCGGCACGTGGTTGCCCGAGCCGTTCGTCGCCGTGCCCGGGCCCGAGGACGACCTGCAGACCGACGAGACGGTGTCGGTGGCGTTGATGCTGGCGCTCGAGCGATTGACGCCGTCCGAGCGCGCGGCGTTCCTGCTGCACGACGTGTTCGGCCACGACTTCGACGAGATCGCCGGGATCCTCGGCAAGCAGTCGGCGGCGTGCCGCAAGCTGGCCTCGCGGGCGCGGGCGCGGGTCCGCGACGCGCGGCCGAAGTTCACGGCGTCGGCGGCCGAGCACCGCCGGCTGATGACCGCGTTCGTCGACGCCGCGCGCGAGGGGAGGGCGGACGCGCTGCGCGGGCTGCTGGCCGAGAGCGTGGAGCTGTACGCCGACGGCGGCGGCAAGGCCGATGCGGTGGCGGTGGTGCTCCACGGGCCGGACGCGGTGGTCACGTTCCTCGTCCGCGTGTGGCGCCGGTTGTTGGCGAGCACGAGCTCTCACACCGTGGTGCCGACGTGGTTCAACGGCTCGCCCGGGGTGCTCATCGTCGAGGACGGGGCGCCGGCGACGGCGCTGGCGCTGAGCATCGAGGGTGGGGTGATTCGCCGGGTCTACGGGCATCGCAATCCGGACAAGCTGGCGTTGTTCGCGGGGTGAGGGCGTGATTCGCCGCGGCGTGGATGAATTCGCGGAATGCGCGATCGTGGGCGCAGGGACGAGACCATCGAGCTCGCGGCGGCCGACGGGCTTGCTGCTTCGCGCGGCGAGCAGCGCCTCGCCGACCACCTGCAATAGGCCGGGTTATTGCGGCCCGTGCGGATCTGCCCGTGCTCCTGTGCTCGATGGACGTAAAGAGCGCCGCCGGTGAGCTCCTGAGGTCGACGGTGGCCGGCGCTGACGCGCGGTTTCGGGTCGGCGAGGTCCGATGTTCAAGGCCGGCTCCGCTGTAGTATCGTCGTTTCATGGTCGGGGCGAGGGGATGTGAGCGAAATGGGCGGAGAGCTGCTCGGCCGGCGCTTTCGTGGGTTCTCGTCGCCTCCATGCTGGTGCCCTCCGCAGCGTCTGCCGGTCCGGGAGAGCCCAATCTCCAGCTGGTGGATGACCACGTCCGGCAGGGTCAAGAAGCATACAACCGGCGAGAATTTGCGCTGGCGGCGCGACACTGGCAACAGGCGGTCGAGCTCCTGCCCGATGTCGGCGAGCACAGCGACAATCGCACGGCGATCTACGAGTACATCGCCGACGCCTATGAGAAGGCGGTCGCGGAGCACGACGACCTGAAGCTCATCCAGGAAGGTTTACGGGTGCTCGATGCGTACGCCGCGGCCGTGGACCCGGGCCACAAGCTGCCGGATATCGTGATGCGGGCCCGCACGACGCTCCGCGCTCGCCTCGCTGCGGCGCAGAGGGCGACAGCCGCCGATCGACCCGACGCTGGACCGAGCGTTCCAGCGCCATCGCAGCCCGGCCCGGAGCTGCGGAGGCGAGACGAGCAGAAGAAGGGCTTGCTGATCGCGGGAGGGATCGTCACAGCGGCGAGCGCCGGAATGTTCGTGCTCCTCGGGACGAGCATCGCCCAGACCAGCAAGCGCGAGGACGAGTTCCAGGCCAACCGTTGCGATCTGGACCAGCCCGTCGGCGTCTGCGAGCAGATCTATTCGCGTGGGGTGACGAGCGATCGGCTCGCCGTCACGAGCTTGATCACCGGCCCGCTGCTGCTCGGGGCGGGTATGGCCATGCTGCTGATCGCCGCGAGGCGGAAGAGCTCGCGGCACGCCTGGACGCCGTCATTCGGCGCGCGGATGGTCGGCGCCACCTGGTCGCTTCGCTTCTAGGAGACACGGAGGGGCTGATGTCCAAGAGGACCATCATCGCGGCGATGTGCGCCTGGCTCGGCGCGTCGGGCTGCTTCTTCAATCCCGTGGACAGCGACGGGGACGCGGCGCCGACCGGGACGACGTCGAGCACGAGCGCGTCGAGTGTCCCGGTTCTCACCGTGACGGCCGGGGAGCCGTGCGACGGCGGTTCCTGTGTCTGTGGTGACATGGTCTGTGGGACGCATGAGTCGATGATGAGCTGCCCCGAGGACTGCTCCGAGCCGTTCTGCGGCAACGGGGCCACGGAAGAGGGGGAGCCGTGCGACGACGGAAATCGGGTCGACACCGACGCATGTACCAACGCCTGCACGTGGGCGACCTGCGGAGACGGCATCGTGTGGAGCGGCGAGGAGGAGTGCGACGACGGGCCGGACAACGGACCCGGAAACGCGTGCGGTGCCACGTGCGTGATAAATTCTTGCGGCGACGGCGACATCGGCCCGGGTGAGGTCTGCGACGACGGCAACGACATCGACACGGACGATTGCACGAACAGCTGCCAGCCGGCATCCTGCGGCGACGGAGCGGTGTGGGCCGGCGAAGAGGCCTGCGACGACGGCAACGACATCGACACGGACGCTTGCACGAACGGCTGCCGCCCGGCATCCTGCGGCGACGGCATCGTACACGAGGGGATGGAACAGTGCGACGACGGAAACGATGTCGACGGAGACGGGTGCTCGAATCTCTGTTCAGTCCCGGGTTGTGGCAATAACCTGGCCGAAGGCGGCGAAGCTTGTGATGGTACCGATCTCGACGGCAAAAAGTGCACGGATTTCGGTCCTTACGCAGGTGGCGCCCTCGCATGCACCGCCACGTGCACGTTCGATGTCGCGGGCTGTTGTAAGGCGAATGGAGTGTCTTGTGAGTCGGGCGCCGAATGTTGCAGTGGGAACTGCCCGATCCTCGCCTTCAAGTGTGCGGCGTAAAGCTCCGAGACGAAGAACGACGCGGCCTTGTCTTTTAGGAGCGTCGACGCTCTCGCGGTCACGGGGCCGGGAACGTGAGGTCGGTGCGCGCGACCCAGGCGTGGTCGAGCTGGCCGCACGCGCCGACCTCGGCGACGCCGGGCACGCGCACGACGCGGACCCACCCGTCGATGCTCGTCGCCTCGACGTCGAGCTCGACGGCCTCGCGGGCCTCGGCCCATGCACCGCGCCCCGGGGCGGCGTGGACCCTCGCGCCGGTGTTCAACATGGCTTTACGGACATGTCCTGAGGTACGCGAGCAGACAGCCTGACCAGCGGGCGCCCACCCGCCGTGGCCGATGCCGTCGCGAGGGGCTGGCACCAGCGCGGCGCGTTCGGCCCAGCCCTCGACCGTGGAGCCGTCGTCCCACTCGGCGCGCACGCGGATCCGGTCGCCGCGGCGCGCGACCTCGTCGAGGTGCAGGCTCCGCGGCTCGCTTGCTCGCAGCTGCAGGCGCGGCGGCCCGTCGGCGCGCTGGCGCAGGGCCAGCGAGCGACCACGCGCGAGCCAGGACGGGTAGTTCGCCGGCGCGGCGTGCCCGGTGGGCGCTGCCTCGGCGCGCAGCGTCATGGCGTCACAGGCGACCACGACCGGGGAGAGCACCGCGCCGGTCGTCGTGCGCGGGGCGAGCTCGACGACGAGGTTGAGCCCCGCCCGATGCGGCCGCGCCTGCACGACCTCGACCTCGCTCGACAGGTGCACGGCGCCGCCCGCCGCGTCCACCGGTCGCGCGAGCGCGAGCGGCAGCTCGAGCGCGGTCCCGGCGATCTGCAGGGCGCCCAGCGTCTCGACCTGCGCGCGCGGCCCGGCGGCGAAGCGGGCGACGAGCGGCGCGCCGGTAAGCTCGAGCTCGAGCGGCGCGCCGCCGGGGACGGGGACGCGGATCCGCGCGCGGTGGGGGCTCCCCTGCAGCTCGCACGGGGCGGCGGCCGCCGGACGGGGCGCCGCGAGGCTCGCGAGCAGGAGGATGCCGAGGACGAGTCGTCGGGGCATGGGGCCTCGGACACGCGGGCAGGCGTCGCGTTCCCGGGGCCCGGCGTGCGCCAGCGCGTCCCGATCTCGCTCGCGTCCGGCGCGTCCCGGAGAAGGCACGCTCGCCGGGGCCGTCGGGTGGCGATAAGGACATGTCCTGATAGACAGCATGTTCATAACGGCATGTCCTGATGGACATGTCTCTGTGCGCTGCCTCGATCGCGCGGGAGCGGGCCGAGCAGGCCGGGCGACCGGCGGCAGAGCCCGACTCGGCGGCCGCGCACTGTCGTCGCTGCGGGCGTCGATCGTCGCGCCCGCCTCGCCCGGGGCCGAAAGACCCGGGCGAGTTGTCGATCGCGGCCCGGTTTCCACACTGTCTCTGGCTGTCTGGACAGCCAGGAACGGAGAGCCATGCCACCTCGCACGACCAGGAGAGCGCCGACACCCGCCGAACCCGGGCCGCGTCGCAGCACCAAGAAGAAGGCGACGACCACTCGCTCGAAGGCCCCCAGCAAGCTGACGAGCACCCGGGTCGAGGAGGCCGGCACGCGCAAGAAGGCCAGCAAGAAGGCGGTGAGCAAGAAGACCAAGGGGAAGCAGGCCGGCTCGGGCGTCAAGCGCGGCGAGGAGACGGTCGCGCAGCAGAAGGCCGCGAGCCCGCGGATCGCCGCCAGGAAGGCGGCAAAGGCCCCACCGCCGGCCAAGCGCAACGCCGACCGGGCCGCCGCGGCCAAGAAGAAAGCCGCCCGCGCCGCGGCGGCGAAGAAGGCCGCTCCGGGCGGCCCGACGAAGCGGCAGGCGAAGGAGGTGGCCCCCGCGCGGCGGGCGAAGAAGGTCGCGCCGCGCGGTCGGACGAACCGGCAGGAGCAGGAGGTGACGTCGGCCCCGCGCATTCGCGGTCCGGCGCCGGAGTCGAACCAGACGCAGAGCCGCGACCGACGCAAGGCCCGGGCCCGGTGACGATGCCGCCCGGCATCGGTCGCCGGAGACCGGCAGCGAGCCGGGCACGCGTGGGCGCCGGGGTAATTCCCAACGGCGAGGCGACCGAGGAGGCCGCTCCTGCGGCGATTCGTCCCTCGACGCGAGGCCGCGCCTGCTTGACGCGCGAATGCTCGATGCTACGGATCCACGCATGACAATCGGCTCCGTCGCCCCGCCGCCGGTCGGCGGGACGGCGGCGTCCGCTCGTCGCCACGGATCTCCACTCATTCGCAGCGAGGACTCACCATGCCCAGGCAAGACAAGGAGCGCAAGGCGGCCGAACAGTCGCGGAAGGCGGACGAACGGTTCGTCGAGGAGCACAGGGAGGGCCTGTCGAAGTCGACCCAGCGGGCCAAGTGGATCCACTCGGTGGACGAACACGAGGACCGGCCGGGGCAGACGCTGGCGACGCGCGACCACGACGTGATCTGCCAGTGGGCGGAGGAGCGCGGGGCCACGCCGGCGACCGTCGACAGCGAGGAGGGGCAGGTCCGGGTCCTCCGCTTCAATTTCCCCGGCTTCGGCGGCGAGGACCTGCTGGAGATCGAGTGGGACGAGTGGTTCGAGCCGTTCGACCAGCGTCAGCTGGTGTTCCTCTACCAGGAGCACAAGGCCGGCGGCGAACAGAGCAACTTCTTCCGCCTCGACAGCCCCGAGCGCGAGGACGCCTGAGACACGGACATGAGCGCCTGAAGGGACATGGCGAATGGAGCATGTCCATGGGAGCATGTTCTAGGGAGCAGCGTTCGGTCGCCGGGGGTGCAGATCCCCCGGCACGCGGCTCGGCGAGAAGGGCGGCGCGGCCGCCGAATTGCGCGGCATTGCGGGTACCGGCCGCAGAAATGACCAAAGGCGCGGCGGCGGCGGCGCTGCGTGATTCGGCGGTCGGAGCGCGGGCTCGCGGCGCTGCCACCGTCGACTCTATGCTCGCCGGCGATGTCGCGTCTCCCGGCAGCTTCGACGGTCGTCTTCGCTCTGGTCGCGCTGGCGTGCAAACGTGAGGGCGCCGCCACCGTGACACCCGGCACTCCCGAGCAGGAGGCGGCCGCGCCGGCGCAGGCGTCGACCCTCGGCACCGCCGAGGAGCGGGCGCAGCTGTTCGCGGAGATCTGGGACAAGACGGCCCGGCGCGAGGCGTTCTCGCCGGTCAAGAACCAGCGGCTGGCGCTGGACGTGCGCGCGGCGATGGAGACCTTCGCGCCCGAGCTGCTGGCGGCGCGGACCGACGTCGAGCTGTTCTACGCGCTGGTGAAGGTCAGCAACGCGCGCAAGGACCGGCACCTGCGGGTGCGGCCGGTGGACGGCGGGTTGGTGGTCCCGGGCTGGCAGGAGCGCGCCGAGGCGCCGCTGCGGTTCGCCACCGACTACGGCGACGGGGCGGCGTACGGGGTGTTCGTCGCCGACCTCGACGAGGGGTTCTTCGCGCGCGGGCGATTCCAGCGGGTGCCGCGGCGCGGCGACCGGGTGATCGCGGTCGACGGGCGACCGCTGGCCGAGTACGTCGCGGCGGTCGAGCCGTACTACGCCTATTCGACGCGCGAGAACTTCTGGTGGCAGGTGTCGGCCACGCTGGGCGTGCGCAGCGGGCTGCTGCCGCCCTCACGCTACTCGGAGCGCGTCACCTACGGCCTGATGGCCGGGGACGGCGCGACCTACGAGGTCTCGCTGCCGTGGCTCTCGCCTGCCACCATTGACTGGTCCGGGCCGGGGCGGCCCGAATACCCCGACATGCGGCTCGAGTTCGCGACCGAGACGTACGAGCTCTATCGCCACACCGGCGGGCGCAAGGTGGTGCTGCTGCGCTGGTTCGGCTTCAAAGAGACGCTCGTGGCCGACGTGCAGCGGCTCATGGCCCACGCGGAGAAGGAGGGGCTGCTCGGCCACGCGCTCGTGGTCGACGCGACCGGCTCGCGCGGCGGGTCGATGGGGGTGTACGCGCTGCAGCGAATGACGGGGCGGCCGTTCAAGGGCACGCTCGGCGACATTCGCCTGAGCGACGTGGTCGAGCCGTTCGTCGTCAAGGTGCGGGCCGAGGCCGCCGAGGGCGGGCTGACCGACGGCGGGGTGGTCGAGAGCGACGACGGCGGGGCGCGGCTCCTGGCCTGGCTCGAGGGCTCGGTGCTGCCGGACCTGGCGGCCGGGCGCTCCTACAGCGACGCGGTGCCGTTCAAGCTGGCGCACCTGCCCGCGGACTCCGACGGGGTGGTGAAGCCGGCGCCGGTCCACTTCGAGGGGCCGCTGGTGTGCTTCTTCGGGCCCGGCGGCGGCTCCCACCTCGACCAGTTCGCGGCCATCATCGTCGACAACGACCTCGGTCACACGATCGGCATGCCGACCGGCGGGTACAGCAACACCTGGGAGTGGTCGGAGGTGCTGACGCTGCCGGGCAGCCGGCGGCCGCTGGTCGAGTTCATGTGGTCGATCGGGCACACGATCCGCCCGAACGGCGAGATCCTCGAGGGGAACCCGGCGCAGGTCGCCGAGCGCGTGCCGCTGACCGCGACCAACTATTCACAGTATCACCGCGTCCTGCTCGAGCGCGCCTACGCCTGGCTCGACGCGCGCGAGGGCCGGCGCGAGCGATGAGCGCGGCGACGAGCTCCGCCGGCGATTGCTGCGCCCGGTCACTCCACGCGTGGTTTGCAGGTCGTGCGGCCGGGTGTTGTCCGTGTCGTCATCCATGACCCAAGGGACATGTATTATGATTTCGACGATGCGGCGCACGAGGACTGGGGCTCGCCGCCATCGGGGATCGCGCGGCGCAGCGCCTTCGCGACCCACGGCAGCAGCGGCAACACGAGGACGGCCGCGACCGTGTTGAACAGGGTGTGGGCGTTGGCCAGCTGGCGGCCGGGTCCGGCGGCGGGGCTGAGGGCCGTCGCGGCGGCGACGAGCGAGCCGATGCAGAGCGCCCCGAGCCCGACGGAGACGACGTTGAACAGCAGGTGGAACACGGCCACGCGCAGGGCGGCCCGGCTCCGGCCGAGGCTGGCGATCAGGGTGTCGCCGCACGTGCCGAGCTCCGCGCCGAGCATGACCGCGACGCCGGCCGGGAGGGACATGAGCCCGGCGATGCACAGCTGGATCGCCACCCCGAGCGTGGCCGACGAGCTCTGGATGACGAGCGTGAGGAGCCCGCCGGCGAAGATCCCGCGCGCGGGGTCCGTCAGCGAGTCGAGCCAGGCGAGCACGGCGGGGACCTCGCGCAGCGGCTGCAGGGCGGCTTCGAGCTGCTCGAGGCCGGTGAAGATCAGGCCGACGCCGATCGCCACGCGAAAGCGCAGCGCCGCCCGCTCCGAGCGCACCAGCAGCTGGCCGATCACCCCGACGAGGAGCAGCACCGGTGCGAGTCTGCCCACGTTCAGGGCGATGATCTGGCTCGAGACCGTGGTCCCGATGTTGGTCCCGAGCACGATGCCCAGCGCGTTCTCGAAGGCGAGCGTCCGCGAGTCGACGAGCGCGATCAGCAGCACGATCACCGCTGACGACGAGTCGAGCAGGGCCGTCACCCACAGGCCGGTCAGCAGCGCGAGCCATGGCGCTCCCGAGAGGCGGGCGAGCCATTCGCGGACCCGGACCGACTCGAGCGCGCGCAGGGTCCGCGAGAGCTCCTCGAGACCGAGAAGAAACAGCGCCAGCGCCGCGACGAGCTGCAAGGCGACCGTCGAGACCATGGTCCTCCATGGCACCCGAATCGACGGATGCACGACGGCGGAACGTCCGCAGCGCGCGAGCCGGCAGCGTCGGAAAGACAGTGGAGGCGACCGGTATCGCCGACGTCCGGGGCATGACGTCCGGCGCCCGTCCGTGGGCGGTGGGTCGCGTTGCCGTCAGGTCGGCTGAACCGGTGCGCGAGCAGCGACGTGCACTGCCGAGCTCGACGGCGACGGGCTCGTCGATCGCGCGCTGACGGCCCGACGTACGGTCGGACGCAGGCCCCAGAGCAGCGGTGACCGGGGTCAGGCGAAGAACGCCTCGATCCGGTCGGACGCGGCGTGGGCGTCGGCGCGGCCGAGGTCGATGAGGCGGCGGGCGAGGCTGCCGTCGAGCAGCAGGATCGAGGCGAGCTCGGTCTGCCGGCCGATGCTCGAGCGGCTGATCCAGCGAATGAGGGCCCGGCGCAGCGGATCGATGGGCGCGCCGACGAGGTCCTCGCGGATGAACGCGGCGGTCAGGACGCCGAGGTCCTCGCTCGGCCGGAACACCAGCGTCGGGACGTCGCGGTACGGCAATTCGCCCTCGGCCTCGAGGGCGGCCTTCACCTGCTTCTCGTCGGCGTCGCCGAGGGTCTCCTCGATCACCTCGAACATGCGATTGATGCGCTGCAGGTTGTCGAGGTCGTGCGACACCGGGTCGAGCAGCAGGGCGGCGAGGACCTTGCCGAGCAGGTACCTGAAATTGGGGTAGTCGGGGGCCGAGGCCGGGTGCGGGTTGTCGGGGCGGTCGAGCAGCGTGATGGCGACCACCCGATCGGCGCCGGCGCGCAGGGCGGGGCCGATCGGGGTGCCGAAGCGGAGGGCGCCGTCCATGTAATAGCGGCCGTCGATGTTGCGCGCAGGATAGACGAACGGCAGCGCGGCCGAGGCCATGACCTGCGCGGCGCTGATCGGGGTCAGCAGAGTGCGGCGCTTGGCGTGGCACGGCCGCAGCTCGACGCCGGGCGCCAGCTCGGCGAACAGGGTGGTCCGACCGTCGCACACGTCGAGCGCGGCGATGACGACCGCGCGCACCAGCGACGCGTCGATGTGTTGATGCAGGCGATCCCAGGCGACGACCCGCTCGATGAGCGCCTCGACGCGGGAGCAGTCGAACAGCGCGCGGCCGACGTAGCGCGAGCGCCGGGCCGCGAGCCGCTCGTGGCGACCAGGAAGGCGCAGGTGCGGCCAGCCCCACAGCGACAGCGGCCACACGTGCAGGGTCTCGCGCAGCCGCATGTCGCTCCACACCTCGGCCAGGCGATCGATGGCATGATCGGCGCGGTCGGCGTTGGCGGCCAGGAAGGCGGCGTTGAGGGCCCCGACGGAGGTGCCGGCGAACACGTCGAACAGCGGCGGCCCGGCCTTGCCGCGCAGGCCGAGCACGTCGACGATGCCCGCGAGCACGCCGACCTGGTAGGCGCCTCGCACGCCGCCGGCGGTCAGGACCAGCGCGGTCTGCTTCCCTTGCTTCGGCATGAGCGCCCCCGATCGCGCACAGTATGTCATTCGCGCGGGGGGCGCCCGGCCGTGCGATCGTCGAGGTCACAACGGCGTGGCGCCGGCGAGCCGCCGCGAGGCCCGGCCGGCGAATCATGGCAGTCGGCGCGGGCGTCGCCGCGCGGTCACGCACATGTCCCGAGAGGCATGTGGTGTGATCGAGGCGCTCAGACGTTGAGGTTCTTGGCCTTCGTCATCTTCATGAACAGGTGCTCGCCGGAGGTGGTGCGGGCGTACTTGGGCGGGTCGTCGGGGCCGCAGCAGCTCGGCAGCGGCACGACCTCGGCGTCGTAGTTGGGCTGGTGAAAGAACACCAGCGACTGGCGGCGCGTGCTGCCCCGGGCGTCGGGCGGCGGGTTTGTGACCCGGTGCATGGTCGAGCGCCAGTGGTCATTGGTCCACTGGGCCATGAGGTCGCCGACGTTCATCACGAACGCGTCGGGCGGCACGCGGACAGCCGCCCACGAGCCGTCGCCGCGCTGGACCTCGAGGCCGCCGGGGGCGTCGTCCATGCTGAGGAGCGTCAGGCTGCCGTAGTCGGTGTGGGCGCCGGCGCGGAGCTGGTTCGGCTGCGCCGCGGTCGACTGATGCGGGTAGTTCAGCGCCCGCACGCAGCTGATGCTGCGATCGATCTTGTCGTCGAAGAAGCCGCGCGGGAGCGCGAGCGAGACGGCGAAGGCGCGCATCAGCTCCGTGGCCACGCGATCCATCGCGCGATAGAACTCGGTCCACGCGTCGGCGAACCCGGGCACCTCGGTCGGCCAGATCGGGTCGGGCATGTACATGCGGCCCACCGGCGAGGTGAAGTAGGGGTCGTCGCCGCGGTCGATGCGGCCGACGGTGTAGGTCTCCTTGAGGTCGGGGACCGACTCCTGGTCGAGCGAATAGGCCAGGCCCTCGGCGCCCAGGCCGCGATAGCCGACGAAGCCGCCCGGCGGGGCCGCGTAGCGTTCGCGGGTCGCGAGGTCGAGGTCGAAGAACGCGCGCGAGGTCCGGTGCGCCGCCTCGATCACCTCCTGCGGCACGCCGTGTCCGACCACGACGACGAAGCCGAGGTCGCGGCAGGCGCGGTCGAACTCGGCCGCGACGGCGCGCGCGCCGGCCTCGTCGCCCTCGACGAACGGGCGCAGGTCGATGACGGGGATCTCCGAGGGGATGGACTGACTCATACGACTCCTCTCCTGCCGCGAGGCGGCGGCTTACGACCTGCGGGCGCGGGTGCGCGTGAGCGCGTGCTCGACCCCGTGCTGAAGCGTCTGGCGGACGGTGAGCTGGCGCAGCGGCGCGTCGAGCCCGGCCAGCATGCTCGCCACGTCCGGCGAGATGCCCGTGACCACCGCCTCGGTGCCGAGCAAGCGGACCGCCCGGACGGTCTGCAGCAGCGCGTCGACGATCTCGGGCTCGACCTGGCGGACGCCGGTGAGGTCGAGGATGACGACCCTGGTGCGGGTCGCCGCGACCCGCTCCAGCAGGGCGTTGGCGATCTGCTGGTTGCGCTCGTGGTCGATCGCGCCGATCAGCGGCACGGCCAGCACGCCGTCGGCGATCGGGACGACCGGCGTCGACAGCTCGAGCAGGGCGGTGCGCTGGGCCTGGATGACCTCCTGCTGCAGCCGCGCGTACTCGTTCTCGGAGCGGCGCATCTCGGTGACGTCGGTGGCGATGGTGCCGACCGCGGTGATGTCGCCGGCGGAGTCGCGGATCGGGAACATGTGGGTGAGGAACACCTTGCTGTCGCCCTCCCACGGCACGGTCTGCTCGAGCACCAGGGTCTTGCCGCTGTGCAGCACCTGGTCGGTCGTCGACTCCATCGCCTCGGCCGCGCCCGGCGGCAAGATGTCCGAGATCAGCTTCCCCATCACGTCCGAGGGCGTGCGCCCGACCTGGCGCGCGGCCTCGTGACTGACCAATACGTAGCGGTGCGCGGCGTCGGTGGCCAGTATCGCCAGTGGCGCGTTCTCGACGATCGCCTGCAAAACCGACCTGGTGGCCCGCAGCGTCTCCTCGGCGCGCCGCTGAGCCGTCAAATCGGTCGAGATGCCGCCCTGGGCGATCAGCTTGCCCTCGCCGTCGAGCACCGGGAACTTGTACGAGCGATAGAAGTGCATCCCGTCGTCCTGCGGGAGCAGCTCCTCCTGCGTGAAGGTCTTCAAGGTCTCGACGACCTCCCGATCGGCGACGCGGAAGGCCTCGTAGACCTCCTTCGGGAACACGTCCGAGTCGCGCTTGCCGATCACGAATTCGCGCGAGAGCGTCGTCAATCGCACGTACGTGTCATTGATGTGCGTGAAGATGCCGTCGGCATCCCGCAGGTAGATCACCGCGTCGACGTGATCGATGGTCGCCTGCAGCAGCCGCTCGAGCCGCTCCCGCTCGACGTCCTGCTCGGCGACGCGGCGGCGGAGGACGGCGTTCTCCGCTCGCAGGCGCGCGATTTCGGCGTTCTCACTCATCGGCGTTCGAACGACTTGAGCACATGGTGCAGGCGAGCGATCGCCGCACTGCGTCCGTGGAAATGGGAGCTTGCATGGGGGTTGTAGACCCCATCTCTCCGACAATCCATAAAATCGGCGAGAGTAGCCTGAACAATGCGAGTAACGGGTGAATTGCGGCGCACAGCCCAGCGCGTCGGTGTGTGCGGATGTCGGCGTGGCTCGCGCCGGGACCCGCCTGATGCGCGAATCGCAGGACGGGCAGATCGACGGCCCGAATGACGCGGGCGTCGGTGTGGCGCAGCACGAGGGTGGTGAGCGCGGCGAGGTCGGCGATCAAATCATGCCAATCGGGCAAGAGCAGATTGCCCGTACTCCACCCGCTGCAGTGTTCGTGGCCGCTGCAGGCGTGAGCGCGGGGCTCAGCCGAGCTGGGTGTCGAGCCAGGTCAGGGCCTCGGCCTCGCTGGCGAACATGCGCAGCTGGCCGGTCTTGCCGCTGAAGCGCAGCATCAAATTGATGGCGGCGCGCACCAGCGGGCTCCCGGTCACCGTCGCCATCGGAGCGGCGTCGCCCATCGTGAGCAGGTGCTTGCGCGCCGCGGAGGTGTACTCGGTGCCGCGCGGGACCACGGAGATCGCGGGCTTCATGAAGTAAGGGCCCGCGCGACCGAAGCTGCCTACGAACGCCTCGGCCTCCGCGAGATCGAATTCGCCGGACACGGCCACGCGCACGTAGGGGCGGCCGCGCGGCGTCACGAGCTCCTGGAAGGCGATCGGCATGGTCAGCGCCGCGTGCCCTTGGCGATCGACATCGATTTCGGACTGTAGAGAAATCACTGCGGAGGGTCAACGCTCTCCAGAGAAGGACCCTCGCCCTCGTGGTCGCGCGTGTCCGACAGTCCGGTGATAGACGCGACACGTCGCATACGGCGGCGCGATCGCGCACGCGAGAGCACGAGCGTCCGCGGGACGTCGGCGCGCGTGACGTCGAGGGCCGCCCGTCGCCTGGTACGCGCGGGCCATGTCGCTGGTGAAGCACATGCCCCCGGGACAGGTCGTGCGGGCCCGCGAGGGCCAGGTTCGCGGCGCCGGCTGCGGTGTCTCGCGGCGCCGGGCCCGCTGGCGCGGGAGAGCGTCGCGCAGGCGAGTGTCGCCGCGTGGTCGGCGGTGACGGACCGCGTCGGCCCCACGATCGTCTCGCCGCGCAGGGGCACGGCGGAGGACCGCGGCGAAGCGGCCGGGCGTGGCTGAGCTCGCAGGCGCGGCGGGGCGAATTTACAACCGCGGGCGCGGTGGTAAGAGGACGTCGACGATGTCGGCGCCGCCGCAGAGCGTGAATCTGGACAACTGTGATAGCGAGCCGATCCATGTCCCCGGCTCGATCCAGCCGTTCGGCCTGTTGCTCGTGCTGGACGAGCCGGCGCTGGTCGTGCTGCAGGTCAGCGCCAACTCCGCCGATTTCCTGGGCGAGGCGCCCGGGGCCGTGCTCGGCCGTCCGGTCTCCGAATTGCTCGACGAGGCCTCGTTCCTGTCGTTCCGCGCCTGCGTCCGCTCGCTGCGCGGCCCGGAGGTGTGCCCGCTGCACGTGGCGACCCACGGCGGCGAGTTCGACGGGCTGCTCCACCGCCACCAGGGCGTGCTCCTGCTCGAGCTCGAGCGGATCGATCCATCCCGGTCCGAGCCGTCGTTGCGCCACCTGCTGGGCTCCGCCCTGGCGAGGATCCAGGCCGCGCGCTCGCTCGACGTGCTCGTCGATGCGCTCACCCGCGAGGTGCGGCGATTGACCGGCTTCGATCGCGTGCTGGTCTATCGATTCGACGAGGCGGGCCACGGCGAGGTCATCGCCGAGTCGCGCGGCGAGGGCGTCGAATCGTACATGGGCCAGCGCTACCCCGCGTCCGACATCCCGCGCCAGGCCCGGCGCCTCTACACGCTGAATTGGCTGCGCATCGTCCCGGACACGCACTACCGGCCCGTGCCGCTCGTACCGCCGCTGCGGCCCGACATCGGCGAGCCGCTCGACCTCAGCTTCTCGGTCCTCCGCAGCGTGTCGCCGATCCACGTCGAGTACCTGCACAACATGGGGCTCGGGGCGTCGATGAGCGTGTCGCTGGTGCATCGCGGCGAGCTGTGGGGGCTGCTCTGCGCGCACCACCACGGCCCGCGCCCCTTGCCGTACTCGCTGCGCGCCGTGTGCGAGGTGCTCGGCCGCGTCGCCTCGCTGCAGATCGTCGCCATGGTCGAGCTCGCGGCCCGCTGCTCTCGCGAGGCGCGGCAGACGATCCTCGCCAGCCTCGACGAGGGCATGCGCGGCGCCGGCGACGACGTGCTCGTCGGTCTCGCCGCGCGCGAGTCGGCCCTGCTCGAGCTGGTCCTCGCCGAGGGCGCGGCGATCTGGAGCGACGGCGGCCGCGTGGCGGTCGGCCGGGCGCCGCCGCTGAGCGCCATCGAGCCGCTCGTCGCCTGGCTGGCCGCGACCAGCAGCGCGCCGATCTTCGCCACGGCGTCGCTGCCGAGGTCGTACCCCGGCGGCCGCGGATTCACCGACATCGCCAGCGGGTTGCTCGCGGTGCGGCTGCCCCGGCCGCAGCCGAATTACGTGCTCTGGTTCCGCCCCGAGCGCGTGCACACGGTGCACTGGGGCGGCAACCCCGACAAGCCGGTCGAGCCCGGACCGACGGAGCGGCTGCACCCGCGGCGGTCGTTCGCGCTGTGGCAGGAGATCGTGCGCGAGACGGCGGCGCCGTGGCAGGCGGACGAGCTCGAGGCGGCGGAGGACCTGCGACGCCGCGCGCTCGAGATCGATCTCGCGCGCCAGGTCGAGCTGGCCCAAAAGGCAGTCCGCCTGCGCGACGACCTCGTCGCGGTGGTGTCGCACGATCTGCGTAACCCGCTCGGCGTCATCGAGATGGCAGGCGCGGTGATCAGCCGCGGGCTCGGCCGGTCCGGGTCCGGGCGCGAGGCGGAGCGCATGACGACGGCGATCGACCGGATCCAGCGCTCGGTGGCACGGATGAGCAACCTCATCGACGAGCTGCTCGACGTGGCCAGGATCGAGGCCGGCCGCTTCGAGCTGACGGTGCGGGTCGAGGACGCGAAGTCGTTCATCGACGAGTCGGTCGGGATGCTCCGTCCGCTCGCGGAGCCGAAGCAGATCCGGATCTCGCCGGTCGTCGCGGCGCCGGGCCTGCAGGTGCGCATGGATCGCGAGCGGATCTTTCAGGTGGTCTCGAACCTCATCGGCAACGCGATCAAGTTCACGGCGGAGGGCGGCACGATCACGATCGGCGCGGCGCCGCACGACGAGCAGGTGTGGTTCTTCGTCCGCGACACGGGGCCCGGGATCCCCGAGGACCAGCGCGCGGTGATCTTCGAGCGACACTGGCAGGCAGACCGCGCGGGCGTGACCGGCGTGGGCCTCGGGCTGTTCGTCGTGCGCGGCATCGTCGAGGCTCACGGCGGGCGCGCATGGGTGGACAGCGAGGTCGGTCGCGGCTCGACGTTCTACTTCTCGCTGCCGGCGGCCTGACGCGGCGCCGGTGTGCTCACGGGCGTCGAATCACGCCTCGACGCAAGCGCGCGCCGGACCGGCGTCTGCAAACCCCAGCGCTGGGGGCCAGGGACTCGCAAGCAGGTCATGTCGAACGCCGCAATTTTTCCGGTCCGTGCGGCGACTCCACCACCACACATGTCCTCGGCTCGCCCGCGCGCTCGGCGGCGCGGCGTCGCAGGGGTCATCGCAGGATCGTCATGACATACGCACGCATCACAATCGTCACCGCCCTCATCACAATGACCGCATGTCCGCCGCCCGCGGCGTCGACGACCGACACCGATCCGGGGCCGACGGATCCGGCGACCGACACGTCGGACGCCTCGACGACGTCCACGAGCGGCGAGACGCCGACCTCCGGGGACACGACGACCGACGGGAGCACGCCCACCGAGGGGACGACGACGACGGAGACGACGACCTCCGGGACGGAGACCGACGGCGACACCGAGACGACGGGGACGCCGAGCGCCGTCGGGCCGGCGCGGGTGTATTATTCGGCCGGCCCGGACGGCCTGCCGCGGTTCTTCCGCCTGGTGGAGGTCGTCGACGGGGTGGCGTCCGCGCCCGTGACGGTGGTCGACATGGGCCCGGCCGCGGACGAGATCGGCACGTCGGTGGCCGACGGGCAGCAGACGCTGGCGCTGCGCGCCGGCGGGCCGGGCGGTCCGAAGATGTGGTTCGTCGACACGGCGACGGCGGAGACGAGCGAGCTCGAGCTGCCGCCGGCGATCGACGCGATCGACACGATGAGCTTCTCGCCCGACGGCTCGCGGCTGATGATCAGCGGCGGCACCGAGTCCAAGCGGGACATGTACGTGTGCGAGGTCGGGCCCGCGAGCTGCACGCCGGGGCTGATGAACCCGCCGCTCGCGGGCGCGGGGACGATCGAGTCGTACTCGCCGTTCGCGATGTCGAGCGGGAACACCTGGCTGGTGTACAGCGTCGACGGCGACAACGGCGGGCTCGACATCATGGTCGGGCGCGTCGACACGCCGGGGGTGGCGAGCAAGGTGCTGTCGTTCCTGAGCCCGGCGATGACGATGCGGGTGGCGGCGTTCACCGCCGACGAGCAGTTCCTGTACGTCGGCCTCGCCGACTCGGACCTCGACCGCGTCGACTTCTTCGCCGTCGATCTGTCGCAGCAGCCGCTGGTGGCCCAGTCGCTCGACCTGCCGATGGAGGAGGCGCCGTACGGCCTGCTGGCGCCCGACCTGCACGCGATCTTGATGTGGGACGGGCAGGGCTCGAACGGCGACCTGTACCTCGTGCCGCTCGAAGGGACCAGCCTGGGCGAGCCGGTGTGGCTCAACGAGGCGGGGCCGGGGCGGGCCAAGAACCGGCGCTTCCGCTGGGCGGACGACGGCAGCCGCGCGGCGTTCGTCACCGACCACGAGGTGCCCGGGACGGACGCCCTGTACGTGGTCGACGGGGCGGGCGCGGAGGCGCCGGTCAAGCGGAGCGGGCCGCTGCCCGCCGGTGGTACGATCGAGGAGATCGAGTTCGCGCCGGACGCGTCGCGGCTGTCGTTCCTCGCGTCGGTGCAGGGCGAGCAGCCCGAGCTGTTCCTGGCCGAGCTGACGGCGCCGGGCGTGGCGACGAAGGTGAGCCTGCCGCTGCCGCCCTCGGGCGGGATCACGATGTCTCGCTGGTCGCGTGATTCGACGCGGCTCCTCTACGTGGGCAGGCAGGAGTCGGCGAACATCGAGGAGCTGTTCGTAATCCAGGACCTGGGCGGCGCGCCGACGTCGCCGGCGAAGGTCAACCCGCCGCTCGCGCCCGGCGATCAGGTGTTGCCGTGGTTCCAGTTCAGCAGCGACGGCCAGCGGGCGTTCTTCCAGGCCAGCCCCGATTTCTATTCGAGCCCGCTGTTCATGGCCGCGCTGCCGGACGACGGGCCCGAGAAGGCGGTCCAGATCTCCGAGCCGGACGAGCCCGTCGCGTACATGCTCGTGTTCCCGCCGACGCCGTGAGCGTCAAGGCGCGCGAGATGGCCCCGGGGACAGGTGGACGCCCGTCCCGGGGCTCGTGGTATCCTCGCCGTATGGTGCGCCCCGCCGGCGTTCTCCTCGCGTTCTGCGCCCTCGCGGGCTGCTTCTCCGACGACCCGCCGGAGCTGACCGGCGCGGGCCCGGCGGCGAGCGGCGACGACGCCTCCGCGGCCGGCTCGACGGCGGCGACGACGGGGACGGACGCGGGCTCGACCGCCGAGGAGGCGCCGACGAGCTCGACGACCGGTACGACGGCGACATGTCCGACGGGACAGGTGCAGTCCTGGTACGTCGACGGCGACGGCGACAGCTTCGGCGCGGAGCCGGCGATCGTCGGCTGCGAGGCGCCCGCGGGGGCGGTCGAGGTCGGCGGCGATTGCGACGACGCGGATCCGGAGGTCAACCCCGACGCGTCGGAGCTGTGCAACGAGCTCGTCGACGACGACTGCGACGGGCTGCGCGACGAGTACTCGCTCGCCAACCTCGAGTGCGGCCCGTGCAAGCTGTCGGAGTTCGGCCCGGCCGTGTTCTGGACCTGCCTGCTGCCCAGCAGCTTCGCCCACGCCGAGACCTGGTGTCAGTCGCGCGGCGAGGCGGTCCACCTGGCCGACCCGGTCAACGGGGCGGAGCTCGGCCACGTCCGCGACGCGATCCTCGATCTGCTCGGCGACGTGCCGGCCGAGCTGCACTTCTGGCTCGGCATCCAGCGCGCGCCGGCGCTGTGGGACAGCTGCGAGCTGCACGCCGACGTCGTCGACTGGGTCTCGGCCACCGGCGGGTCGATCGACTACCTCGTCTGGCGGGCGGGCGAGCCCGACAACGAGATGTGCGACCCGCTGTGCGCGGCCGGGGGAGTCGCCGACGCCGCTTGCCCGCGCGAGAACTGCGTCGAGGCCGCCGACCCCGCGACCGGCGAGTACAACGACCGCTTCTGCGACGAGGTCAGCGTCGGGCACGTGTGCAAGGCCCCGCGGGCGCCGGACCGCTGACGCGGCGCGCTCGATCGGGATGTCTTTCAAGACAGGTCTCGATCGACATGTCTCGCGGATCGCCCTGCGCGAGCCGCGAACGGCCGCGAGGACGCAGGGGCCGTTGGCCGCCCGCCGGGGTGACGCGGCGAGCGCGGCGGGCTAGCCTCCGCCGCCATGATCGTCGACACCTATCCGCTCTTCACCGTCGCTCGCCTCGCGGACAGCCGCGAATTCTTCGTCGAGCAGTTCGACATGCAGGTCGTCTTCGAGGCCAGCTGGATCGTCATGCTGGCGCCGGCAGGCAAGGACGGCATCGCCCTCGGCCTGATGAGCAGCGACCACCCGTCGAGCCCGCCCGGCCCCGAGGTGTTCGGCGGCGTCGGCATGATCCTCACCGTGCAGGTCGAGGACGCCGCGCGCTGGCACGCGCGCCTGCGCGAGCGCGGGGTGGCGATCGCCCATCCGCTCCACGAGGCCGCGTGGGGCCAGCGGCGCTTCATGGTCCGCGATCCGTCGGGGATCGCGGTCGACGTGGTCGAGCAGATCGAGCCGCAGCCGGGCTTCTGGGAGCGATACATGCGGTGAGGCCGGGCGATCGGAACGCCTGCCGCGACACATTTCCTGTCGAGGGTGCTCGCGACGGCACTACGCTCTCCAGGATTTGCCCATCCGCCTCAACCAGCCCTGCAGCATCGTCGCCGACGAGTCGGCGAGCGCGAACTCCAGCGCCTGCCGCCGCGGCTGGTGGATCGTCAGGATGAGCGTACCATCGCGGGTCACCCGGTGTTCCACCGTGAACACCGCGAGCTCGTCGCTGGTGACATGAATCGAGCCCTCGACCACTCCCTCCTGATAGGAGGGGCTCATCCGCGCCAATTGCAAATACTCCCGCATCGCCGGCGACAGTTCGCTGCCCTCCTCGTCATCGTGCAGCGCCGCGACGATCCACCCCTCGTGATGAGATATCGCCCCGGACGACGGCGCGGGGATGAAGTACAGCCCGTCGCCCGCGAGGATCAGCCGACCGATCGGCGTGTTCGTCCATGAGCATCGCACCCCCTCGCACGCCAGGAAGATCCTGTCGGCCTGCTCCCTGTCGAGCTCCTCCCGAATCGGCCGCGAACGCGGCTCCGGCGTCCTGTCGACGTGCTGGACGACCGCCGGCCCCTCCTCGCGGATCGCCCACCCGATCGCCGGCCGCACCGCGAGGCTCGCGGGATCTTGCGCCACGCCGACGAATCCGCCGACCAACTCCATCGCCAGCACCTCGCCGAAGTAATTCCACGAGAGCGGCGCGCGCGCGAGCCCGAGCGGGATGCAATCGGGCGACATCTCGCGTTCGACGACCCACGCAGCGGGCCCCCCTCGGTCGCGGATCGGGCTGACGCCGCCCGCAGCGCGCAGCACCCAGTTCTCGCGCAGCTTCGCCTGCGGCCCCCCGTCGGTGACATACGGAAACAGTACATGGATCCATCCGCGGATCTTCGTCCCCCCGGAGCCGTGACGCTCCTTGAACAGGTGGTGCCAGAACTCGACGTCCGGCCGGCCGCGCGCCGCCGCGACGAATTCGTCGAGCACCGGCGCCAGCAGCCTCGTCCACCATTCGAGCCCATATTCCGCGAGGGCCAGCGCCTTGTGGCGCAACCGCACCCAGTCGTCGACCGTGCCGGTCAGCGTCACCTCGGGGATGCCGCACAGCGTGTTCAACTCGTACGAGAAGTACTGCTGCATCGCGTCCATCAACACCAGCTCGGACGCCGCGCGCTCGATCGCCCCGGTCGTCGAGAAGTCGCACACGACCAGGTCGCGCTGGCGGCCGATGTGCCCCGCGATCTGCTGCGAGAACTCCGCGAACACCTCCGGCCACGGGTTGTCCGGCGAGCCCTTTCTGAGATCGTCGCGCCGCACGACGAGCCGCTGCCTCCCCTCGTGGCGGACGAACCGATCGCGCAATGCCTCGGCGTGCAGGCTCATGTGCGCCGCGAAGCCCTGCGCGAGGCACAGCCACACCGCGTCGGGCGTCAGCACCAGCGGCCGGTGCTCGCCGAAGGCGTACCACACCGCGGTCAGCACCGCGTTGTGCCGCACCCCGCACAGTTGCGCGACGTCCCCGCCACACGCCTCGACCTCACCGCCGGTGATCGTTTCGATCGCCTCTCGCGCGTCGACCTCCGCGAGCATCGTCCGGGCTCGTGGCACGTCGCACAACTCGAAGGTGCTCGTCATCCGTTGACCTTATCACTCGCGGGCGCGCGCGAGCGCCTCAGGAGCGGTCGCCGGGCCGCGGATCGAAGGCCCCTATCGTCCGCCTCCTCGAGATGGCGGCGGACGTCCGCCAGGGGAGGACGACGTATGCGTGGAGTTCGTGTGCTTCTGCGACCGGTTCACGGTCCATCCGTGGCGGGAGCTGTGACGCGCGGGCTCATCGGCGCGACATGCCGGTGGACGTCCGACGGCGGTCGGACGGTGCGCAGGGCGGGGCGCATCCGTGCCCCCACGCCGGTGCCCTGGTCGGGGGCGCCTGGACGCGGGTTCGTCGCCGCGGCACGGGTTCTGCGCGAGCGATGACGGAAACCAGGGTCCGCGGGGACGAGCCCCGGTGGAGGTAACCGCCCTTGAACTTTTCCGCCCGCACCACGCCCTCGCCACCCTCGCCCTGGCTGGCTGCGTCCCGTCGATCGTGGTCGGCGACCAGCCCCAGGACGAGACAGGCTCCGAGCTCGAGCGAGGGCCCGCCCGACGCGACGAGCGAACCGACCACCACGGCCACCGGCGAGCCGGGGCCGGCCGTGTGCGGTGACGGTATCGTCGCCGCCGACGAGGCCTGCGACGACGGCAACGACGAGCCGAACGACGGCTGCGACGCCGACTGCAACGTCACCGGCGAGGTCGTGTGGACCGTCGAGGGGCCGGGCGAACTCCTCGACCTCGCCGTCGCGCCCGACGGGACCATCATCGCCTGCGGCGTGGATTCGACCCCGTTCCTCACCGCCTTCGCGCCCGACGGCAGCGAGCTGTGGACCCGGGACGTGAAGTCGTTCGGCGAGATCGCCGTGGACGCGGAGGGGCGGATCTTCGTGCTGTCGAGCCATGACGGCGTGCTCTCGTACGAGGCCGATGGCGCCGACCGGTGGGAATTTCTCCCCGGCGGCAAGCCGCTCGACGCCAGAGGCATCGACGCCGACGAGGAGCACGTCTACATCGCCACGTACGAGGACTCCGAGCGGCTCACCGTGCGCGGCGTCGACGGCGACAGCGGCGAGATCGTGTGGGAGACGCTGACGCCGGCGGGCGAACAGTTCCACGCCCTGGACCTCACGGTGGTCGGCGACCGGGTCTACGCGGTGGGAACCAGGAGCACGGAGGAGCCGGCGCTGCGAGCGATGGCCGCCGTGTTCACCACGAGCGGCGAGCTGCTGCCGTTCGCGCTCGAGGACGGGATGAGCCACCAGTGGACCGCGGCCGCCGCCGCGGATGACGGCGGCCTCGTGGTCGCCGGCGACGGCGGCGAGGCGCCCGGACTCCTCGTCCGCCGCGTCGGCCCCGACCTGACCGAGAAGTGGACCAGCGTCACCCCGGGTCCCCAGCCCTCGAAGCCCGAGCGCCTCGCCGTGGGACCCGGCGGACGAGTCGCCGTGGCCGGGAGCCGGCCCATCGAGCACGGCAGCCTCGTCCGCCTCCACGACAGCGCCGGGGTCGTGCTGTGGTCGTCACAGTTCGTTCACGACGATGCGAATGTCGAGACCACGAGAGGCGCCGCTTTCGGCCCCGACTTCCTGGTCGTCACCGGCTTCTCGCACGCGGGTGCCGGCACCGATCCGGTGGTTCGCTGGTGGGTCCGGCGGTTCGCGCTCGATTGATGTTATTCAAGGACATGCCGCCGGGGACATGTCCTTAATGAAATGTCTGCGTGGGCATGTTTGATCGGACATGATCATGCAGACATGCGCGCTCAGCCGGGCTCGACGACCCGGTAGTGGGCGACGCCGACGTCCTGCCAGTTGCGCTCGTAGGTGCGGCCGCGGCCGGCGACGGCGAACGGGCGCGGGGCGGGCAGCTCGCGGGCGGGGGCGCGGCGGTCGTGCAGGGCCTCGTACTCGTCGCGGGCGAGGTCGACGGCGCCGGCGAGCGCCCCGGCGAGGTCGCTGCGAGCGGCGGCCTCGCGCCAGCCGGGCGCGACGCGGCCCGACCACACCTCGGCCGCGTCGCCGCTGCCGTAGCCGATCAGCGTCACGGCGGCGCCGTCCCACGGCAGCGCGCGCGCGCCGGCGTCGGCGAAGGCGGCGGCGATCCACGCCGGCAGCGACGCGGTGTAGAGGTTGCCGAGCTGCCTGACGACGGCGCGGCCGGGCTCGGTCGCCGCGAGCACGCGCGCGAACGCGGGGTCCTTCGTCGCGTGCCTGGCGACGGCCTGGGTGCGGGCCAGCGGATCGAACTCGGGCCCGTGGGCGCGCACGCCGTCGCGCGCGCGGCTGTCCCCGGCGAGCTCGGCGGCGAGGGCGTCGAAGGACACGTCGGCGGCACGACACGCGGCGTCGAGGGCGTCGCGGTCGCCGGCGCGGACGCAGGCCCACACCCACGCGGCGCCGAGAGCCGCGACCGGCATGCGGTCGTAGGGGCGGTGCAGCAGCAGGGCCGCCGGCTCGCACAGGAGCGCCCGCGGGTCGCCGCCGCCGCGCGCGTGGGCCGACTGCAGCGCGCGCACGACCGCCTCGACGTAGCAGACCGTCGAGTACTTGCCGTTGAACACCGGAAAGTCGCGCTCGCCGCGGCAGCTCGCGGGGTACTCGGACATGAAGTGGCGCGCGACCGGCTTGCGGAAGTCCCAGCCGCGCTCGTCGGACGAGCTGCCGGCGGTGCGCAGGTCGAGCGCGAGCAGGCGCGCCCGCGGCTCGACCAGCATCGCCACCGCGCCGGCCCCCTGGGTCGGCTCGCCCGAGCTGCCGCGCTCGTACTGCGCGATGTCGGCGGCGACCACCACGGCGACCCGATCGGCGCCGTCGGTCTGCACGTAGCGCAGCGCCGCCTTGAGCGCGTACATCCCGCCCAGGCAGGCGTGCTTGACCTCCGGGACCTCGACGTCGCGCGGCAGCGGGGCCCGGCCCGCGCTGCGCAGCGCGTCGTCGACCATGCCGCGCACGATCACCGCGCCGACGGCGTTGTCGAGGCTCGACTCGGTGCCGAGCGCGAGCATGCCGACCCGCGCCGGATCGACGTCGTGCTGTCGCAGCAGGCGCAGCACCGCCGCGGCCGCCATCGTATAGACGTCCTCGTCGGGCTGCGGCACGCGGAACGCGTCGCCGACCACCGCCGCGAGCTTGGCCGGCTCGGCGCCGGTCCACCCGGCGAAGGCGGTCAGGGCGACGCGCGGTCGTGGTACGTACAACGAGAGCCCCGAGAGGCCCGGATTCGCGGGAGCGAGGACGTCGGACATGGCGCGGACCATACGCGAGTCCGCGGCGCCGCGACCGCCGGCCTCGCGGCCCCTGTGCGCCGCGCCACGTCGCGTGCGGCGATTTCGCTGCTCACGACGATTCACGTCGGGGGAGCCATGAGATCGATCGCGAGCGCAGGGCGTCACGCACGACGATCGCCGCCGACGACGCGGGAGATCGGGCGAGCGCGGCCCGGTCCTCACTCACGTCAATGCACGGCGGCGGCACGAGCGAGCGCCGCTGCGGTGATTCTCGCAGCGGGCTCCCGGCCGCGGACGATCGGCGCTTTGCTTTCACGGGTCCATGTGGTCAGCTCCGCTATGCACATTCGCAGCGCGCTTCCGACTTCCTTCGCCTTGCTGATCGCCTGCGGCGACTCGGCCGTGACGACCAGCGAGACCGACACCGACACGTCGACCGGCACGACCGACACGTCGACGACCGCGACCACGGTCGAGCCGCCGACCACCGGCGAGCCGACGACGACCGGCGAGACGACGACCGACGAGACGACGACGACGACCGGCGAGCCGGCCGACACGACGAGCGACACCGGCGAGACGACGACGACGTCGACCTCGACGGATACGACTTCGACGACGACCGACACGTCGACCGAGACGACCGACACGAGCACGACCGGCGACCTGCCGCCCGACCTCGACGCGCTGGTCGTCGGCCTCGAGGGCGCGGTGCGGGTCGATTACGTCGGCGGCGGCGACGGCGGCATCGAGCACAGCACCTACTGGGGGCTCGTGAAGGGCAGCGCCGAGTACGACGCGCTGCCGCCGGCCGAGCAGAAGAAGGTCGACGCGATGAAGGCCAGCATCCTGCACAGCGCGCAGCGGGTGCCGACCAGCGAGACGCCGGGCGTGGAGGTGACGGGGACGCTGACGGTGGAGGCGCGCGCGCAGGAGCTCGTGCTCGCGGTGCCGACCGACTACAACGGGCGCCTGGTGGTGCTCGGCACCCCGGGCACGCGCGACCAGTGGTCGAGCCACGGCGTGCTGCTGGCGTGGCTGGTGGCGCGCGGCTACGCGGTGGTGGTCGGCAACAAGGGCATGACCAACGGCGGCGCCGACGGCAACGCGACGATGCTCAACAAGCAGCACCCGTCGCAGCACTGGGGCGCGATGGTGCTCGACCTCGGTCAGTGGGCCGGCGAGCGGCTGGCGGCGGCCCACGGCGAGGCGCCCGCGGCCATCTACGCGGCGGGGCTGTCGAACGGCGGGTATCAGGTCCGCCGCGCGCTCGAGCTCGATCGCCTGCGCGTGCTCGCGGGCGAGCCGGCGCTGTTCGCCGGCGGCCTCGACTGGGCCGGCGTGTACTGGCCCGACGCGCGGGTGCTCGACCAGGACGCCGACGACGTCGTGAGCCCGGCCGAGCTGGCCGCGGGCGACCACCTGATCCGCACCAACGAGGCGGCGGCGCTGACGATGCGCTACGCGTACGATCCGCTGACCGAGACGACGCCGGCGAAGTTCGCCGAGATCCCGCCGTACCAGGGCGCGCAGGCGGGGATGCAGGCCGCCGGCTTCGACCCGGCCTCGGCGCCGATCTGGGGCGCCTACAAACACGGCCTTCGATTACCTCAAGGGGTTCGGCCTGCCGCAATTCAAGGGGGTCGGCTATTACAACTTCACCGGCTATGTGTTTCGCGCCGAGCTGATGGGCCACGACGCCGCCGAGGCCGCGGCCTACTCGTGCTACACCGGGCCGAACGACGAGCCGCCCGCCATGTACGAGTGGCTGGCGCAGGCGCAGGACGCCGGGTTCACGGCCGAGCACGTGGAGTGGGCGCTGGTCAACGCGACCACCGGCGAATTCTCGGCCCCGCTGATCAGCGTGCACGGCGACGGCGACGGCCTCAACGGCCTCGGGGCCCACGCGCTGAGCTACCGCGCCGCCGTGTCCGCGTTCGGCACGCCGTCGCTGCACCGGCTGTACGTCGTCGCCCATGGCGGCCACGTCGACGCTCACAGCGACGGCCTCGCGCTCGACTTCGACTTCGACGGCACGAACGGCGAGGAGGGCGTCGCCGACCGCTTCACGCTGATGCAGCCCTACGCCGAGCGCGCGTTCCTCTACCTGGTCGACTGGGTCGAGAACGACGTCGCGGCCCCGCCCGCCAAGACGCTGGCGACCGATCCGGCGGGCGACGTGCTCGACGCCGAAGCGCTCGAGTTCTGATCGCGGGAGGACCTGAAGGCTGCGGCTGCTCCATACGATTGGAGCATCTCGGGTCATTGCGCCGTCCAGGCGCCGTCCATCGTCCACGCCACGCCGCGGACCTGGGCGGCGGCGTCGCTGCTGAGGAAGCAGACCAGCTCGGCGAGCTGCTCGGGGGTGACGAATTGGCCGGAGGGCTGCTTCTCGGCCAGCAATTCGTCGCGGGCGACGTCGAGGGCGAGGCCGCCCGAGACCGCGCGGGCCTCGACCTGCGCCTGCACCAGCGGCGTGAGCACCCAGCCGGGGCAGACCGCGTTGCAGGTGATGTTGGTGCGCGCCGTCTCGAGCGCCACGACCTTGGTGAGGCCGACCAGGCCGTGCTTGGCCGCCACGTAGGCCGACTTGTGGGCCGAGGCGACCAGGCCGTGCACCGAGGCGACGTTGACGATCCGGCCCCAGCCCTTGCGGCGCATCCGCGGCAGCGCCAGCCGCGTGGTGTGGAACGCCGAGCTGAGGTTGATCGCCAGCACCGCGTCCCAGCGCTCCGGCGCGAATTCTTCGACCGGCGCCACGTGCTGGATCCCCGCGTTGTTGACCAGGATGTCGACCCCGCCGAACACGTCGTCGGCGTAGCGCATCATCGCCTCGACCTCGGCCGGCTGCGACACGTCGGCGCCGTGGTGGGCCACCCGGCCGCCCCGGCTCGCGGCCGCGTCGCGGACCGCCGCCAGCGCGCTCTCGGCGTCGCCGAAGCCGTTGAGCAGCACGTTGGCGCCGCGGGCCGCGAGGGCGCCGGCGATGCCGAGGCCGATCCCGCTCGTCGAGCCGGTGACGAGCGCCGTCTTGCCCGAGAATTGCGTCATGACGAATGTCCTCCTGCCGATGTCGGGTCGTGCGCGCGCACGAATTCGCGGATCTGCGGGTAGATCGATGCGCGCCAGCGGCCGCCGGAGAAGATGCCGTAGTGGCCGGCGCCCGGAACCGTGAGCCGCTGCCTGGCCGCGTCGGGCAGGCCGCTGCACAGGTCGTGCGTGGCGTGGGTCTGGCCGGCGCCGGTGATGTCGTCCTCGGCGCCCTCGACGGTGAGCAGCGCCGTGTCGCGCAGGTCGGCGGGGCGCACGAGCTCGCCCGCGACCTGCCAGGTGCCGCGCGCGAGCGCGTGCTCCTGGAACACCAGCCGCACCGTCTCGAGGTAGTAGAGCGCGTCCATGTCGAGGACCGCGTTGTATTCGTCGTAGAAGCGCTCGTGCGCGGCGGCCTCGTCGTCGCGGCCGCGCACCCGGTCGAGCCAGTAGTCGCGGTACGACGCGAAGTGGCGCCGCGGGTTCATCGACACGAACGCGGCCAGCTGCAAAAAGCCCGGGTAGACCCGCCGGCCCTCGCCGGGGAAGCCCGCGGGCACGCGGTGGATCAGGTGCTTCTCGAACCACGTCAGCGGCCGCTCGGTGGCCAGGCGATTGACCTGCGTCGGACTGATGCGCCCGTCGACGGGGCCGCCCATCAGCACCAGCGACGCCGGCGTGGGCTGGCCGGCCGAGGCCATGCGCGCCGCCGCGGCCAGGGCCGGGACCGCGGGCTGGCACACCGCGACCACGTGCGTGCGCCGGGGACCGAGCGCGCGCAGGAATCGCTCGAGGTGCAGCACGTAGTCGTCGAGCCCGAAGAAGCCGGCCGACAGCGGCACCTCACGCGCATCGGACCAGTCGGTGACGTACACGTCGTGATCGGCGGCCAGCGAGCGCACGGTGTCGCGCAGCAGCGTGGCGAAGTGGCCCGACAGCGGCGCGCACAGCAGCACGCGCGGGTCGGCGGCCAGGCGCTCGGCGACCCGCGGGTCGTCGCTGCGGCGGGCGAAGCGGACCAGGCGACACCACGGCGTGTGCGTCACGACCTCCTCGCGGACCGCGACCGGCCGGCCGTGCGCGACCACCGAGTCGATGGCGAAGGCCGGCCGCGGGTGGTCCTTCGTGATGCGCTGCAGCAATTCCCAGCCGGCCGCGGCGGGCCGCCCGAGGCCCCCGGGCGCGAGGCGGAGCAGCTCGGCGTTCAACCGGGACAGCCCGGCGATCGGTCGCAGCCAGCGGCGTTGCAGGGCGTGGAGCTCGTAGAGCATGCAGGCTCGGGAGCATGCCGCGACTTTTGCTGCGCTGCAACATGGAACGTCGGAGATGGGCGCCTTCCTGAGCCGCGGGCCAGGATAGGCATGCTGCGCCGCACAAGTCGCGGGGTGCCGACACGGCCTCCGCGAGTGCGGGCCTCCGCCTGCCGATGTCGCCTGTGACGAGCTCGTGGAGGTCGGCGGCGATTTGCTGGATCTCCGCGGTCGCCTCGCCAGCGCCCACCAGCTTCGACTTCCACCACGTCAGCGTCCGCTGGTTGATGCCGGCCTTCGCCGCGTAGGTTCTCGGGTGCTCAAACCTCCTCCACGCTCTCGATCACGCGATGCACGAGGCCGTAGGCCTGGGCCTCGCGCGCGCTCATCCACAGGTTGCGCTCGGTCTCCCGCGTGAGCTTGGCGAGGTCCTGGCCGGTCGCGGCGGCGAAGATGCGGTTGAGCCGCGCCCGCATCGCCGCGATCTGCACCGCCTCGATCTCGATGTCGGCCGCGGCTCCGCGCAGGCCGCCGCTCGGCTGGTGCAGGAGAAAGCGCGTGTTCGGCAGCGCGATGCGGTTCTCTCGCCGGGCTGCGACGAAGATCAGCGCGCCCGCGCTGGCGACCCACCCGCTGCCGATCATCGTGACCTCGGGACGGATGAAGCGAATCACGTCGTGGATCGTGTCGCCCGACTCGACGTGGCCGCCCGGCGAGTGGATGACGATCCGGATCGGCGCCTCGCTCTCGCTCGCCAGCGCGAGCAGCTGCGCCGTGGTCGCCTGCGCGAGCTCGCTGGTAATCTCCCCGAAGATCAGCACCGTCCGGCTCTTCAGCAGGCTCCGGCGCACCTCGTCGGCCAGGGCGGGGGCGCGCGGTCGGTCGTCTTGCGGCTCGTTCGGGTCCGAATCCGGGTCCAGCATGGTCCCTAGCGTCCGGCAGCCGCGACCTGCCCGCCATGTCCCGCAGGCGCGTCGTCATGCCCGATCGTCTCGATCGCGTGCGGCCGCTGGACAGGCTGGCCCCGCGCGAGTCACCATCCGGTCATGACGGACGAGCTCGACGAGCAGCTTCCTCGCGGCGTGGCGGTGTCCCGGCGTCATGGGGAGCCGCCCTGGCAGGTGGACGCGGGCGAGCGACCGAGCCTGCACGTCGTCGTGGAGGGCTCGTTCCACCTCGTGCAACATGAGCAGCGGGTCCTCGAGCTCGCGCCGGGCGACCTCGTCCTCGTCGGCGCCGGGCCACCCGGCTCGGCGCCCCGCGAGCAGCGCTTGCGCTGCCTCCCGTCGCCGCCCGGGGCTCGCTCCGCGCAGGCCGAGCTGCTCTCGGCCACGTACGCCGCCGCGTCCGCGGAGCTGCCGGCGCTGCCGCCCGTCGTCCACCTCCCGGCCGCGGACACGCGCGCTTCGCCGGGCCTCCTGGCGATCGTGAGCCTGCTGCGCGCTGCGCTGGCAAACGCCGGCGCGGGGCAGGAGGCGCTGGCCCGGTCGCTGCTGCAGCCGCTGCTCGCATACACGCTGCACAGCCACCGCCGCGCGCTCGCGGCCACCCGAACCGTCGATCGGCGAATCACCCGCGCGCTCCAGCTCATGCAGGCGAAGCCGACCGAGCGCTGGACCGTCGCGGCGCTCGCCAAGGCGGCCGGCCTGTCCCGTGCGGCATTCGCCCGGCGCTTCCTCGCCGAACTCGGCGTCCCACCGCTGCGCCACCTGACGGCGATCCGCATGCAGCGCGCAGCGAAACGTCTGGCCGAGAGCGACGACTCGCTGGCCGCCGTCGCAGCCGAGGTCGGATACGACTCGGAGTTCGCGTTCAGCCGCGCCTTCAAGCGCCACATGGGCGAAGCCCCGGCCGCGTTCCGCCGCCGCTGCAGCGCGCAAGGCGGGCCGCACGCCCTCCCGGTCGTCTGCGCGGCGGCGTAGCGCCGGCTCCCTTCGCCACAGGCAGCGCTTGGCGGCAGCCAGAGCTGTCGTGCGTGGTCTGGGTGCTGACCGCGAGCACGAGCACGCTGCCCGCGGTCGTCGCGGTGCCGGCCTCCCATTGCACGGTCACCGTCGTGGTCGCCACATTCGTCTCCCTGAGCCGCGCAGCGATGCACGTGGAGCGCGAGCGCGGTGTGAGCATTCGCGCCGACGAATTCACGCGGCCGCGCCCACGTCGCAGCGCACGCGAGCATGCGGGCGACGTCAGGCGCGGCGGGTCTTCGAGGCCGACTGCATCGCGTAGGCGATGCCGTGCTCGAGGCTCGGCAGCGTGCGCGCGCCGCCGAAGTCGGCCCCGAGGTCGACGATCGTGCGGGCGACGTCGGGGCCGATGCCGGTGAGCACCAGCTCCGCGCCGAGCAGCTTGACGGCGCGGGCGACGTCCCCCAGGGCCCGCGCGGCGACGGTGTCGACCCGCGGCACGCCGGTGACGTCGAGCAGCACGAACGCGGCCCGCCGCTCCTGCACGCCGGCGAGGATCGCCTCGAGCATGCGGCCGGCCCGGTCGGCGTCGACGTCGCCGATCAGCGGGACGGCGACCACGTGGCGGGCGATCGGCACCAGCGGGGTCGACAGCGCCTGCAGCGTCGCGCTCTGGGCGTCGATGACCTGCTGCTGCAGCGCGGCGGTCTCGGCCGCGGCGAGCTCGAGCGCGACGGTCCGCTCGTGCACCCGCGCCTCGAGCTCGTGGTTGAGGCGCATCACCGCCTCGCGGTGGTCGTGCTGCTCGGTCATGTTGCGGACGACGATGATCAGCTCGTCGTCGCCGGTGCGGATCAGCCGCGCCTCGTACCATTCGATGCTGCTGCCGAGGTCGAGCGAGTACTCCATGCGGGCCTTGCCCGCCGGCCCCGCCGTCTCCGCCAGCGCCTGGACGGTGAGCGCGGCGACGTCGGGCGGCAGGACGTCCTGCATGCGCTTGCCGAGGAACACCTCGGACGGGACGTAGAGCGAGCTGGTCGGGCTGGCGATGTAATTCGTGATCGTGCCGTCCAGGCGGAGCTGGAAGAACAGGTCCGGCACGGCCCGGTAGATGGTCTCGAGCGCCGTCGCCAGCTTGAGCCGGTCCTCGACCGTTCGCTGCGCCTCCGTGGCCTCGCGCTCGAGGCGGGCGATGTCGTCGCGGAGTCGCTGGTTCTCGGCGCGCAGGTCGGCGAGGGTCGGGTCTTCCATGATGGGCGCGCGACCATAGCCGAGCGCTGTCCTCGCAGGTAGCTCGACGCGTGCAGGCGAGCGCGCGATCCCGAGCGGGACTCGCTGCGCGCCCGCGCGTCGCGGGCCGATGCGCTCGAGCGCTGTCGAGTTCACGTCGCGCTCAATCGTGAGACCCGAGGCCGATCTCGATTCGCGGTCGGCGCCGGCGATGGGCGCTGCAGACCTGCGAACCTCGCTTCGCTCTCGTCTGCACCGGCGCGCGATCGTCGGAGGATTCGGGAGCTTCGCCGATCAACGCAGCGCGAGCACGGCGATCTCGCCTTTCTCGCTGCCGACCGCCGCGTGCGCGCCGCTGCGATCGAACGCGATCGCGGTCAGGCCGCCCTTGGCGAACACCTTGTGCGTCGCCAGCAGCTCGCCGCCCGGGTAGTCGCGCAGCTCGAGCTCGCCGCTCTCGTTGCCGATGGCGAGTCGCCGGCCGTCGGGGTGCCAGGCTATCGCCGTGAGGCCGACGGTCGCGTCCTCGAGCGCGCTCAGGGTCCGCTTCCCGTCGGCGAGCGCGAGGAACTGCAGGCGGCGGTCCTGCCGGACCTCGATCTTGCCGTCACGCTCGGGCCCGTAGAGGCTGCGCTGGCACAGCGCGACCAAGTGCTCGCCGCGCGGGTCGAAGCCGAGCCGGCGGACGCCGTGGCCGCCGCTGTGGTCGGGGAAGAGGTCCTCGCGCCAGAGCGTGGTGCCCTTGCCGGTGTCGACGCAGCGGACGTCGTTGCCGATGGTGGCCGTCCACGCGACGTGGCGACCGTCGCGCGACAGCGCCGCCAGCGGGTAGGCATTGACGGCCGGGCCGCCGACGCGCGCCTGCTCCTGCCAGCTCGTCGCGCCGGCCGGCCCGACCGCGAGGAGCGACACTCCGGTGGCGGTGACCACCGCGACGCGCTCGCCGGCCGCGTCGAGGGTCGACAGCGAATAATTGGAGATGTGCTCGATCGGGTGCACCGCCAGCTCGCGCACGACGTCGCCCTCGGGCTCCCACACCAGCAGGCGGACGATCCCCCCAGCCGTCATCAGCGACTTCGCGGGGTCGAAGTCGTAGAGCGAATACACCAGGCGGCCGTCGGGCAGGAACTCGCAGCCGCCGCAGCTGCCGCTGGCGCCGTGGCCGGTGAAGACCCGCGTCACCGCGCCGGTCGCCGACTCGACGCGATACAGCGCGTGTTCGGGGCCGCCGCGCAGGTCGGGCTCCTGCGTCACGGCCAGCGCGGGGCCGGTCGGGTCGAACGCGAGGCGATGCACCCGCAAGCCGCGATTCGGCGCGCGGAAGCGGTGCAGCTCGGTGTACGGCCCGGCGGGCGCGCGCGGCTTGCGAGGCTTGCGCGGGGCGGCGACGACGTTGGCCTCGTGCGCCGCCGCGAACGCCTCGATGTCGGGCGCCGGGCCACGCGAGGGCGACACCTCGATCGCCACGTCCTCCGAGCGCGGGCGGACCACCGCGAAGCCGGCCCGCTCGAGTTCGTCGCACACCAGCCCGGCGTCGCCGCGCCAGTACAGCGACAGCGCGTGCGCCAGCTGGCCGAGATCGTCGAACGCGTCGTGCGACTGGTCGTGCCAGAACACGGCGGTCTGCTCCGGGTCGCGCTGCGTCTCGGTGATCTGCTCCCAGCCGGCGCTCTGGGTCGAGCCGGCGCAGGCCAGGGCGAGCACGCCGCGCTCCGCGAGCGCGTCGAAGGCCGCCAGCAGGCGCCGCAGGTCGCACGTCTGGGCCGCCGAGCGCGGGCTCAGCACGAGCGTCCCGCTCTCGGCGTAGCGCTCGCGCGCCGCCTCGTCGCGGGTGAGCCGGACCGTCAGGCCGCGGCGCGCGAACGCCATCTGCAGCGCGTTGCGGTCGCCGCCCCACCACGCCGTCAACGGCCGCGTCAGCGCCCCGTCGCCGGCGAACGCCTTGTCGGCCTTGCGGCTCCACAGCAGGAACGCCGGCGCCTCGCCCTCGTCGGTCGGCGAGAACTCGGCGACCTCGGCGTCGGCGAGCGCGGGGAACACGTCGAACTGGTCGTACGGCCCGTTGAGGTTGCGCCCGCGCAGGCGGAACGCCTCCCGCCCTTTCAAGTCGCCGACGATCTGCTCGAGGGTGCTCCGCGTGATGTCCACGCGCGCAGGATAACCGCCCGCCCGCCCACGCGAACATGTTTTAAAGGACATCCGGGGACTGCGGAGGGGGCGACCCGACGCCTCGCCGGGTCATGGCGAGGCGACGAAGTCGACGCCCTGCGCGTCGGCGGCGGTGAGGTCGACCATCTGGTCGTTCGAGCAGGTGAGGATCGCGTGCGTGCAGGCCACCTCGCGCACCCCGGGGACCAGGCCGAGGAGCGCGTAGTAGCCGTGGGCGTCGGTGCGGGTGACGTGCGCGCCGGCGGCGAGCCGCGCGTCGGCGACGCCGTGGCCCTCGCCGTCGACCACGCGGCCGCGGATCGCGTGGGTGCCCGGGCGGGCGGCCACGGTCGAGAACAGCCACTGCTGGGCCACCTGGCGCGAGGCCGCGTCGTCGGCCAGCCAGGCGTCGGTGTGGCCGACGCCGGGGACCGCGAGGGTGGCGGGAGGATGGCCGAACGAGGTGAGCAGCTCGACGCCCTCGAGGCTGTTGGCTGCGCCGCCGTCGCCGGCCGCGCCCCACGACAACAGGGCAGCCCGCCCGCGCACGCGGCCCATCCGCGTGGCCGCGCCGGCGCCCTGATCGGGAGTGAGGTTCGTGAGCACGTCGGCGTGGCTGTGCATGAAGAAGCCGAGCCAGGCGTCGGCGATCGCGTCGTCGTGGAGGCCGACGAAGCTGGCGCCGATCGCCCCGCGCGAGAAGCCGCTGACGACCACCGCGCCGGGGTCGATGCCCCAGGTCTCGATCGTCCGCGCGAGGTTGGTCTGCCAGTAGGCGATCGTCGCCGGCACGTCACCCCAGCCGTAGTCGAGGTTGGCGCCGTTCTCGAGGTACGGCAGGACCAACCAGACGTGGTGACGACAGCCGGCGAGGTAATAGCCGAGAGTGGCGTCGTCGACCTCGCCGGTGAATTCGCCGTACTTGTTGCACGGCGATTCGACGACCATCGGATAACGCCGGCCGGGCTGCCAGTCGGGCGGCAAGTAGAGGCCGTGATAGACGCCGGTGCCCTCGTACTCGGGCGCGACGACCTTGACGAACGCGCCCGGCGCCGGCTCGCCGGCGACGAGCGGCGGACGCGGGGGACAGACGGGATGATCGTCGGCGATCTCGATCGTGACCTCGACGCTGGCCTGCAGGTCCGCCGCGCCGGCGGTGATCGTGGCGACGCCCGCCGCGCTGTTGCTGGCCTGGAAGGTGCCGCCGTGGCGCGTGATCGTGCCGAGGGCCGGATCGTCGAGGCTCCACTCGGCCTCGACCGCGTTCGTCACGCCGTGGGCGTCCTCCCCGGTGGCCGTGAACTGGGCCGGGAACGACCAGCCGCTGGTGACGAGGACGTGGAGCTGCGGCGGCTCGATGTGCAGGGCCACGAGGCCGTCGCCGGGGCCGGTCGTGTCGCCGGTGCTCGTGGTGCTCGTGGTCGTGAGCACCGCGGTGGTCGCGGTCGACGTCGTCGAGCTCGTAAGACTCGCGGTGGTGGGCTCGGGCTCGCTGCCGGTGGTCGTGGTCGTGGTCGCGGGCGTGGTGCTCACGCCGCCCGTGGTCGGCGAGTGGCCGTCGTCGCCGGCAGGCGCGGGACAGGCCGCCAGCGCCACGAGGAGCAGGTTGCCGATCCACCGCGCGTCGGGCGTCGCCATCGCGCTCATCGTGCCCGACGCGGGCGACGGTGAAAAGGCGGACGCACGCTCGGGGCGGCGGACGGGTCACGCTCGTCGGTTGATGAAATGTCTTATGGGACATGTCTTTGATGACATGTCCGAAGGACAATCCGGAGAAAGGCTCAGGCCAGCAGCTCGGGGATCGTGTCGCTGACGAGGCCCTCGGTGACCCCGAACGACGGCTCCTGGCTGCCGAACAGCTTGAGCAGGGAGAACGGCACCTTGCTGGCGTTGTCGCCGGCGGCGCGGTGGTGCAGGTCGCCGCGCAGCAGGCCGCCGCCCTTGCCAATCACCAGCAGGGGGAAGTCGTCCATGCGGTGGTCCCACGGCTGGGCGACGCAGGAGGTGGTGTAGATGACGGCGTTGTCGAGCAGGTTGCCGGCGCCGTCGGGCGTGTCGCGGAAGCGCTTCAGCAGCTCGGCGAGGCCGGTCATCGCGTAGGCGACGCCGGTGTGGAAGCCATTCGTCGCGTAGTCGATGCCCATCGGGCTGAGGCGGTGGCCGAAGTCCTCGTGGAAGGTGACGGTGCCGAGGCCGGCCTCGGTGTAGGGCGCGTGGCAGGCGGCGCACGAGAACACGAACGAGGCGACGCGGGTGAGCTCGCACGAGAAGGCGAAGGCGAGCAGGTCGGCGAAGGCCTGGCAGCGGGCGATCGAGATCGAGCCGTCCTCGCCGCGGTCGGGGTAGGCGACGTCGGGATCGATCGGGACGCCGCAGTCGGCCGACGCGATGGTGGCGTCGATCTGGGTCTGCAGCTCGCCGATGCCCTCGAGGTGGCGATCGAGGCGCATGCGGTCCTCGGCGCCGAGCCGGCCCTGCAGCGCCTTGGCCTCCTCGGCGACGGCGTCGAGGATGTTCTTGCGGCGGAACAGCGCGGGGTCGGGCTCCTGCGCGCCCGAGAGGCCGAGCAGGGTGGCGAACAGCGCGGCGGGGCTGTAGTTGGGCGGGTTGGGCGCGTTGGGGCCGCTGAACGAGATGTTGAAGTCGAGCGCGCCGGCGCCGGTGACGTTGCTGATGCCGACGTGGATCCCGCTGGGGAAGGCGGTGTCCTTGTTGACGAGGTCGGCGATCTTCTGGTCGATCGAGGGCGCGGTGACGTCGCCGTTCATGGCCGCCTGCGCCCCGGTGAGCACGGCGGCGGGCGCGGACTTGTGGGCGTAGAGCGCGGGGATCTTGACCTCGTAGCCCGACAGGACCGACAGCCACGCCTTGTAGTCGGCCAGCGGCACGAGCGAGGGGCTGACGCTCCACGCGGCGCCCTGACCGACGGCCGCCGGCACCCACTGCGCGGGGTCGATGCCGTTGCCGAAGAACCACGTCAGGTAGCGCGGCAGGAGCGGGGTGCCGTCGGCGTACGCGGTGCCGTTGCCGTCGAGCATGCCGGCCAGGCGCGGCAGCGGCAGGGCCACGGCGACGCCGGCGAGCATGCCGCGGAGGACGGTGCGGCGCGGGATCGGTCGGCTCACGGCTTGTCTCCTTCGCTGGCGACGACGGTGCCCGCGGGGTGGGCGAAGCGGAAGTCGTCGTGGGTGACGAGGCTGATCAGCAGCCTGTCGAAGCGGTTGCCCGACAGCGCGAGCTCGTCCTCGATCTCGGCCAGGGTGTCGGCCTCGCGCGACAGCGGCAGGCGGCCGCCGGCGTAGGTGTAGAGCTTGCGCACCAGGCAGGCGCCGACGACCGGGTGCTGGCGCAGCAGCAGCGCCAGCTCGCCGGCGTCGCTGAACGGCTGGCCGTCGAGGTCGCCGCCGGCGTCGATCGTCAGACCCTGGTCGGTCGCGCGGAAGCGGCCGATGGTGTCGAAGTGCTCGAGCGCGAGGCCCAGCGGATCCGTGATGTCGTGACAGCCGGCGCAGGCCGGGTCGGCGCGGTGCGGCTCGAGCTTCTCGCGCATCGTCTGCGGGCCGTCGTTCTCCATCACGCCGTCGTCGAGGTTGGTGTCGACGTTGGGCGGCGGCGGCGGGACGGTGCGGCACAGCAGCGACTCGGCGATGAACTGCCCGCGCTCGGTCGGCGAGGTGCGGGCGGGCAACGAGTTCATCGCCAGCATCAGCGCGCTGCCGATGAGGCCGCGGCGCGGGCTGTCGGCCGGGAGCACGGCGGCGCGGAAGACGTCGGGCTCGACCGGGTCGAGGCCGTAGATCGCCGCCAGCTCGTTGTTGACGAACACTTTTTGTCCGTCGTACAGGCTGAAGAAGTCGCCCGGCTGGTCGAACACGACGTCCTCGACGCGCGCGAGCAATTCGTCGCGCATCACCGCCTTGAGCGTCGGGGTCCACTGCGGGTAGAGCGTGTCGTCCTTGACCTTCTCGCCGAGCGCCCACAATCCGTACAGCTCGGCGACGAAGTTGTGCACGCCCTGGCGCGCGCGCGGGTCGGCGAGCATGCGCAGCGCCTGCTCGGTGACCCCGGGGCCGTCGGCCAGCAGGTCGGCCTCGGCGGCGTCGAGCAGCGCCTCGTCGGGCAAGGTGTTCCACAGCGTGAAGGCCAGCCGCGAGGCCATCTCGTACGAGGTGAACTTGAGGCGGCCGTCGTCCTCCGGCGAGGGCAGGCCGAGCTCGACGCGGTAGAGGAAGTAGGGGGCCTGCAGCAACGCCCACACCGCGTGGCGCAGGCCGACGACGACGTCGCCGGTCTCGTCGGCGACGGCGCCGGCGATGCCGACGTGGCGCTCGAGCTCGACGCCGGTGAGCGGCCGCCGCCAGGCCCGCCGGCCGAAGGTGGCCAGGGCGTCGCGGATACATGTGACGTCGGTCGCCTGCGCCGGCACGCAGTGGAGGATCTGGGCCACGCGCGCGGGGTCGGCGAACGCCTCCGCGGTCGCGTCGCCGATCGCCTGCTCGTATTGGGCCACGCCGGCCGGCGACAGGGCGACGCGCGACGCCCCGACGGCGAAAAACCCGTCCTGCAGCGAGTCGGCCTCGACCGCGCCGAGCTTCACCGGCCCGAGGAGGTCGTGCATGCTGTGCGTGAATTCCGAGGCGGTGAGGCGCCGCAGCATCGGCCCGGGGACGGACGCAGGAGCCTCGGGTTCGCCGGTGTCGCTGCCCGTGCCGGTCGTCGGCGCGCCGCCGCCGGTGGCGTCGCCGGTGGCCGATTCGGTGGTGGTGCCGGCGCTGCCGTCGGCGTTCGCGCTGTCGCCCCGGGAACAGGCCGAGGCGCCGAGCAGCGCCGCGAGCAGGACAGCGAATCGTTGCGGAGCGCCGCGTGTCATGGACCTCCAGAGCGCCCGCTTCGCGCACGCGAACGAGGACGCGCGAGCACCGTAGCCCCGGCCGCGCTCGCCCGTCAATGCGCCCACGGGTCGATGACGAGGCCGGCACGGCGGTGCGCGATTTGGGGTCGGGGATTCGCCCGTGCACGCCCGCGGTGGGGCCCGCGACCCGCACGCGTGGACGTAGAGCCGACGGGTGCGTGTATTGGTTGTCTGTCTCTCGGGACATGTCGATCGACGGCGAGCCGGGATGACGGAGCCATCGCATGTCTGAAAGGACAGCTCGGCCGCGGCCCACGGGCCCGGGTCCTCGGCGATCCTCCGAGGATCGGCCGCCGGCCCGGTGTTGACACCGCCGATCCGGCGAGGAAGGATCACCCATGGCCTTGATCCCCGAGACCCCCCTGTCCCGCTGCCCCGCGTGCGAGGAGCTGGTCCGCGTCGCCGATCCAGCATGCCCACACTGCGGGGCCCCACGGGCGCGTGCCGAGCGAGCGACCTCGCTGGTCGCGCTGGCCGCGGCGTTCGCGGTCGCCGGCTGCGCGGGGGAGCCTGAATACGGCGTCCCGCTGACCGACTCGACCGGGTCGGCGACGGAGGCGACGACGACGGAGGCGACGACGACGGAGGCATCGACGGAAGCGACGAGCACGGAGCCGACCGGGACGACCGCGCCGACGACGGGCACCGGCACGACGGACACCGACACGACCGGGGCCGCGAGGTCCGATGCGGAAGCCAAAGAGTCGCGACAGCAGCCGCGCTGAGCGCAGCGAACGTCACGTACCGTCACGGCGGGTGATCCCGCCGCGCGGGCCTCGACGCGCAAGGGTGGTCCGCAAGCCGCGCTCCACGCGGTCGGCCGGGACACGCAGAGGAGGTCGATTGCGGCGAGGGCCTGCCGTGAGGGACATTCCCGCGGGCCGCAGGTCAGGCGCGAGCTGTCACGCCGCGCGAATCACAACAGCAGCAGGCCCGCGCGCACGGTCATCGCCAGCAGCACCAGCGACGACAGCAGGAACAGGGCGAAGCGCAGCTCGATGATGTTGACGAGCGACTGCACGAGGCTGTGTACCACTCGCAGGACCACGTAGGTCCACGCGAGGTTGACGTCGACGGAGGTCGTGCCGGCGACGAGCGCGAGCACCAGCGCGACCGCGTAGAACTGCGTCGGCTGCTCCATCAGGTGGTTGTAATTGTCGGCCTTCCAGCGCACCTCGGGCGGGAGCTCGGACATCTGTTGGCCGCGCGGCGCGTATGGGTCGAGCTTCATGCGGGAGCGCTGGATCGCCGGGATGCGGGTCGCGTACATCCACGTCCACATCACGAAGGTCCAGCCCACCAGCGCGATGACGGGGAGCAGCAGTTCTCGGTTGGCCATGCCGGATGCTACCACGCCGGG
>NZ_JAIRAU010000027.1:80000-690592 GCF_020073745.1 Nannocystis pusilla | reverse complement strand
CGGTTCTGGCCCGCGCGCCCCTACGACCACTACACCTTCCTCGTGCACGCCGCCGTCGGGGCCCGCGGCGGCCTCGAGCACCTCGCCGGCAGCGTCCTCGGCGTCGAGCCGGAGTCGTGGGCGCCGGCAGCGCGGCGCGTCGAGGCCGGCAACCGCGAACGCGACGACGACAGCGAGACCGGCGTCTACGATCTCCTCGAGCTCGCCAGCCACGAGCTGTTCCACGCCTGGAACGTCAAGCGCCTGCGCCCGCGTGCGCTCGGACCGTTCGACTACACCCGCGAGAACTACACCCGCGAGCTGTGGATCGCCGAGGGCTTCACCAGCTACTACGACGGCCTGCTCGTCCTGCGCAGCGGCGAGATCAGCGTCAAGGCGCACCTCCAGCGCCTCGCCGACTCGATCGCCCGCCTGCGCGACACCCCCGGTCGCCGCGTCCAGTCGCTCGAGGAGTCGAGCTTCGACGCATGGGTCAAGCTCTACCGCCCGCAGGACGACAGCCCCAACGCCTCGGTCAGCTACTACCTCAAGGGCAGCCTCGTCGCGTTGCTCCTCGACCTGTGGCTCCGCGAGCTCCGCCCCGACGGCAATGGCCTCGACGGCGTCCTCGCCGAGCTGTGGCGCCGCGGTCCGGGCAGCCTCGACACGCTCGGACCGTCGACCGCGAACACCTATTCTTATCCAGGCTTTACCTCGGAGGACCTCGCCCGGATCCTCGGTGAGCACAGCGGCCTGGGCGAGGTCCCCCGCGCCGTCCGCGCACTCTGGAACGAGCCGACCGACCTCGACTTCGGACCGCTCGCGTTGCTCGGCCTGCGTCTGTCCGAAAAGCCAGTCGGCCCCGGCCTCATCGAGCTCGGCTTCACGATCCAGGATCGAGGCGGCGCTCCATGGGTCGAATTCGTGCGCACCGATTCGCCGGCCGAGCGCGCCGGCCTCGCTCCCGGCGACGAGCTCCTGGCCGCTCGCCGCGTCGACGGCTCCTGGCTGCGCCTCCGCTCGGCCCGCGCTCCCCGCGTCTGGGATCACCTCCAGCCCGGCCTCCCCGCGGAGCTCCTGGTCAGCCGCCGCGAGCGCGTCCTGACGATCCCGGTCGCCTTCGCGGCCGCCCGCGGCGCGCCGCACATCGAGCGGATCGCCGACGCCGACTCGGCCGCCTGTGCGCGCTTCGAAGCCTGGTCGGGCCGGCGCTGGAGCGACCCGTGATCGAACCCGCGCTCGAGCAGCTCGGCGCCGAGGACGTCGGGCATCCGTCCGGGACGCCGCTGCCGTTCCGTTTCACCCCCGCCGAACGCATCACGCCGCTCGTCATCAGCCTGCCGCACGTCGGCCTCGCATGGCCGGCCGACGCCCCGCGAGCGCGGCCCGCCGTCGAGTTCGCGCGCAACGCCGATTACGAGGTGCACCTGCTCTACAGCCGCGCCGCCGCTCTCGGTGCCGCCGTCGTGCGGGCCGAGTACAGCCGGCTGCTCGTCGATCTCAACCGCGCCCCCGACGACGTCAGTTCCGAGTTGGTCCCCGACCACCCCGCGCCGCGTCCCGACCGCCGCGGCTGGTGCGGCCCCCAGGCCAGAAATCGCGGCGTCGTGTGGGGCAGCGCCGTCGGCAACATCCCGATCCTCGACCACCCGCTGTCGTACGCCGAGTTCGCGCAGCGCCTCAGCCGCTACTACCTCCCCTACCACCGCGCTCTGTCGGTGCTGCTGGCGCGCCGGCGGGCCCGCTTCGGCCACGCGATCCTGCTCGACGCCCACAGCATGCCGAGCAGCGTCCCCGGCGACCTGATCCTCGGCACCTACGAGGGCGGAGCCTGCAGCCCCGGCCTGCAGCAGCGCGCGCTCGCGGCGCTACGCGCGTCTGCGGACGGTCGGCAGGCGCTCTCCGTGCGTCTCAACGACCCCTATCGCGGCGGCGAACTCGTGCGCTCTTTCGGCAGACCGGAGGCCGGCCAGCACGCGTTGCAGCTCGAGGTGAATCGCGCGCTCTACATGGACGAGGCGCGGCCCGCCGTGTGGCCGGAGCTCGCCGCGTTCGCGTCGACCGCCGGAGCCGCGCCGATCCGTTCGACCCGTCCGCGCCTCGCCGCGCTGATCGACCGTGTGGAATCCCTCGTCCGCGCACTGGCGAGCGCGCAGACCGGCCTTGGACTCACCAGCGAAAGCGCCGCGCGGTGAACATCTTTCGCCGACGCACTTCTGCAAACCCTTGTATCGCTCCTGCCCGAGAGGCTAACATCGACCAACCGCTCTCGGCTCCGTTGAAGGAGAGGCACCGTGGCTGCACCAAAGAAGACCACATCCGGCAACGCCGATGCGTTTGACGACCTGCTCGGCCAGCTCGTCGACGAGCTTGCAATGACTCCGACCATGGTGCCGGAGCCCGAGCCTCCGCCACCGCCCCCAGCGCCGGAGCCGCCGCCGCAGCCCGAGACCTTCGCTGCGCCCGTGCACGAGCCGCCGCCCCCCCAGAAGCCGATCCTGGCGATCGCGCTCGGAGGCGGTGTCGCTGTCGCCGGCATCGCGGTCGCGCTGGCGATGATCTTGAAGAAGCCCGAGCCGCCGCCGCCACCTCCGGCGCCCGCGAAGGTCGAGACCCCGGCGCCCACGCCGCCGGTTCAACCTGCCCCGACGGCCATGCCCAATCAGCCAGGTCAGCCGAACGTGGCCGGCCAGCCGAACATGCCCGGTCAGCCGCTCCCCGGCCAGCCGAACGTGCCTGGGCAGCCTGGCGTGGTCCAACCGGTCGATCCCAACGCGCCGACCCAGCCCGGCGTCACGCCCGGGACGCCCGACCCGAACGCCGCTGGCACGCCTGACACCGAGCCGAAGAAGACGCCGAAGAAGACGATCAAGAAGTCCGGCGGCAGCGGCGGCGGTGGTGGCGGTGGTGCCAAGAAGACCGAGCCCAAGAAGAAGAGCGAAGTCGCCGACCCCTTCGGCTGAGCCACACGAGAGAAACGACCCGCCCATGTCGATCCTGCGCGTCTCGCTGTCCGCCCTCCTCTGCACCACTCTCGCGCTGCCCACCTCCGTCGCCTGGGCTGGTCCGCCGCCGCCTCCGCCGGGGTCCCAGTCCGACGCACCGCCCGACCCGAGCACGCTGTCCCAGGACGAGCGCCTCAACTGGGCCAAGAAGCTGTTCGGCGAGGCCAAGGCCGCCCACGACCGCGAAGATTTCTACAACTCGGTCATCAAGTTCGAGCAGGCCTACAACTTCGCGCCCGACAAGCACATCTTCGCCTTCAACATCGGCCAGGACGCCTGGGAGCTGAAGGACTGCGCGCGCGTCAAGCAGTACCTCGAGCTGTTCCTGGTCAAGGAGCAGAACAACGCCGACCTGCGCAAGAAGGCGCAGGAGCTGCTGCAGAAGGCCGAGAACAACCCCGAGTGCGTCACCGGCGGCCCGGCTCCGACCACGACCACGACGACCACCACCAACAACAACAACAACTCCTCGTCGCGCCCGGCGACCGACGAAGAGGACCCGCTGCTGGAGAAGCGCAAGAACGGCGGCAGCAGCGGCGGCGGTGAAGAGGACGACACCCCGAAGAAGCGCGGCGTCTCCGGCCTGTTCATCGGCGGCGTGGTCCTCGCCGTGCTCGGCGTCGGCGCCGTCGGCGGCGGCATCGGCACCCTCGCGGCCGCCAAGAACAAGGCCAGCGGCATCGAGGAGGCCGCGGCGCCCGGCTCGATGATCAGCACCTTCCCACAGGGTCAGTACACCAGCGACGTCGACGACGACTTCAACTCGCTAAAGACCCTCAACCTCGTCACGCCGATCCTGATCGCGGCGGGCGGCGCGCTGCTCGTCGGTGGCATCGCCATGATCGCCATCGATCGCACCAACAAGAAGAAGGGCAAGGGCTTCTACGCCGGCAAGAAGCGGCTCGAGGTCACCGGCCTCGGCGCGGCGCCCCTGCCCGGCGGCGGCGCTGCCGGCTCCTTCGCGCTCCGCTTCTAGTCGATCGGCGCGCTAGACTTCACGCATGGCCGTGAGCGACGAGCGAGCCCTTCTACGGGCTCGTCTAAACCGTGAGATCGGGACTCTGGGCGTGGGGCGACCTTCCGAGGTCGCCTTCGCCTATCCAAGCCCCTATCGCGCGGGCATGTCGAGCCTCGGCTATCAGACGCTCTATCGCCTCCTGCACGAGCTGCAGATCGGCGCCCACCGGGCCTTCTTGCCGGACGCGTGGGAGCCGATGGCGCTGCCCTGGCCGCAGCCGCGGCGCCCGATCCTCACCTACGAGGGCGAGCGCCCGCTGTCGTCCTATCGGGTCGTCGCCATCTCGGTCGCCTACGAGCTCGAGCTCGCCGGCCTCGTCCGCCTGCTCGAAGGGTCAGGTATCCCGGTGCTGGCCGCCGAGCGGCGCGAGCACGATCCGATCCTCGTCTTCGGCGGCCCCCTCACCTTCTCCAACCCCAGCAGCCTGCTGCCCTTCGCCGATCTCTTGATCGCCGGCGAGGCCGAGGACGTGCTGCCCGAGGCCATCGAGCGGCTGCTCGCCCACCGCAAGCGCGAGCCGGCGATCGCCGCCGCGGCCGAGCTGCCGCACACCATCACCGGCGAGCTCGCGCCCGGCCTGTTCCACGAATTGCCGGAGCCGGCGCGCGCCAGCAAGGGCCGCGTCCCGGCCTACTCCGCGATCCTGACGCCCGACACCGAGCTCGCCGACATGTTCCTGGTCGAGCCCGAGCGCGGCTGCTCGCGCCAGTGTGCCTTCTGCGTCATGCGGATCCAGCCTGGCGGCGGCATGCGTCTGGTCGAGATCGATCGCGTCCTCGACCTCGTCCCCGAGCAGGCGCGCAAGGTCGGTCTGGTCGGCGCGGCCGTCACCGATCACCCCGACCTCGAGCCGCTGGTCGCCAGCCTCGTCGAATCTGGCCGATCGGTCAGCATCTCCAGCCTCCGCGCCGACCGCCTCACCCCCACCTTCCTGCGCGACATGCAGCGCAGCGGGCACCGCACCATCACCGTCGCCTCCGACGGCATCAGCGAGCGCATGCGCCTGCTGCTCGATCGCAAGATCAAGGAAGAGCACCTGCTGCGCGCCGCCAAGCTCGTACACGAGCACGGCTTCCACCGCCTCAAGGTCTACGAGATGATCGGCGCCCCCGGCGAGACCGACGCCGACGTCGACGAGCTCGTCCGTTTCGCCCGCGAGCTGGCCGGTATCGGTCGCCTCGCGCTGACCTTCTCGACCTTCGTCGCCAAGCGCAACACCCCGCTCGACGGCCAGGCGTTCCTCGGCGTCAAGGCAGCCGAGGAGCGCCTGCGACGGATCCGCAGCGGCCTCGGCGGCAAGGTCGAGATCCGGCCGCAATCGCCGCGCTGGGCCCACATCGAGTACTTCCTGGCCCAGCGCGGACCTGACGCCGGCCACGCCGCGATCAAGGCCGTGCGGGCCGGCGCGCGCTACGCCGACTGGATCCGTGCGTTCGAGGACACCCCCGTCCTCGCCCGTCCGCTCAAGTTCGGCGACGAGGAAGCCTGGGCGCGGCGGCGCGGCAAGGCGGCCGAGCGGCGCAACAAGTTCCCGCTGCCTGTCCTTGCCGCCAGCTCCGGCTCGTGAGCCGCTCGCGGCCGCGCTGAAATACCGGGACCCCCTCGCGCGTGGACGACTTTGCGGCCGCCTCGCGCGGCCGTGGTAGCGTCTCGCCGTGCAGCTCCTCGTCGCCTGGACCGTCCTCCGCACCTTCGCCGCGCTCGGCCGTCTCGAGCCTGTCGACGAGGCGCGCGAGGGCATCAAGGTCGACGAAGCGCCCGTAGCGATCGTCGAGACCCACTGGATGGAGACCGGCATCCGCACCCGTCCGTGGTCGCCGAGCAAGCGGATCGCCACCATGGCCAAAGGGACACGTTTGCTCGTGCGCGGCCAGGTCGCCAGCCGCGACAACAACGGCTGCAAGGGCAAGCCGTGGTACGCCGTCTACCCGTTCGGCTACGTCTGCTCCGAGCACGTGCGGCCCGGACGCGAGCCGCCCGCCACCGGCCACGCCCTCGCCGAGCGCATGCGCGGCGATCGACGCCTCCCCTACGACTACACCAAGGTCCGCGAGGACGGCGCGCAGATGTATCGGGGCGTCGACGCCGTGCGCGCCGGCGTGGCCGCGCGAAGCCTGAGCCAGGGCATGAACCTCGCCGTCGCGCGCACCCTCGAGGTCGACGGCGCCGCCTACGTCGAGACCGTCGACGGCCAGCTCGTCAGCAAGTCGGCCATCGGCTGGCTCGGTCAGGGCTCGGCCTGGCAGGGCGTCCTCGTCGACAGCGCCGCCGCGATCGGCCCCGCCTTCGCCTGGGCCTCGCGCGACAAGGTCCCCGTGCTCGCCGACGCCGACCCCAAGGCCGCGCAGGTCGGCCTGCTCGCCCTGCGCGAGCGCGTCCCCCTGCTCGAAGAGACAGGTGAGGCCGACCCCGACCGCTGGTGGAAGATCGGCGAGGGCCGCTATGTCCAGGCCAAGCACCTCAACGAGGTCGTCTTCACCGCCATCCCGGAGGGCGCCCTGCGCGACAACCGGCTCGCCAGCGGCGACGACCAGTGGATCGACGTCGACCTCGGCGAGCAGGTCCTCGTCGCCTACCGCGGCGCCACTCCGGTCTACGCCACCCTCGTCAGCTCGGGCAAGGGCTCGCCGACGCCGAAGGGCAACTACCCGATCTGGGCCAAGGTCGCCAGCATGACCATGGCCAACCAGGACTACGAGGACAACCCGTACATGGTCGAACATGTCCCTTGGGTCATGCTCTTCCAGGGTCACAACGCCCTCCACGGCGCCTACTGGCACGACCAGTTCGGCAAGCGGCGCAGCCACGGCTGCGTCAATTTGGCGCCCCGGGACGCGCGCTGGCTGTTCGAGTGGGTCGCCCCGGCGCTGCCCGCCGGGTGGACCGGCTTCCTGCCGGCCGATCTCGAGCGCAGCGTCGTCGTCCACGTCCGCGACTCGAGCCTCCCGCCCGACCAGGCCTTCTTTCAGGAGCGGCCGATCGGCCCGCCCGACCCGGAGGAAGAGAAGCGCAAGCAGGAGGAGGCCGACGAGCGGCGAGCCGAGGCCGCCGCCGCCCAGCCCGCGGACCTCGTCCCTGCAGCGGCCGCGGGCGGCTGAAGCTGCGGCGGATCGGCGCCGGTTGACCGTGCGACGCGCGGCCGCGTATGTTCCCGGCCATGGCCTCTGCCCGTCGCTGGCTCCTCGCTGTTCTCCTCTGCGCCGCCCCGTCGCTGCCCGGATGCAAGACCGGCCCGGGCCTCACCAGGGTGGAAGCGCCCGCCGAGGGCATCAGCCTGCGCTACGACCTCGCCCCCGGTCAGGTCTATCAGGGCAGCGTGCGCCGCAGCGCCACGATCCGCGCCGCCAGCAGCGCCACCAGCTCGTCGCAGAGCTTCAGCTTCGACCTCACGCTGACCGTCCGCGGGCCCGACGAGACGCACGGAGGCACCGCCGTGACCGCGCGCTTCAGCGCCGTCTCGGTCAAGTGGAGCCTCCCGCCGAGCTTCCCGGTCAGCGTCGCCGAGTTCAACCGCACCGCCAGCCAGCAGCTCCAGGGCCTCGAGGTCGACTTCAACGTCGACGACACCGGCAAGATCCTCCACATGCCCGAGCTCCCCGAGGACCTCTCGGCCGAGCTGCGCGTCGTCCTCCAGCAGGCGCTGGACGCCCTCGAGACCGCCTTCCTCACCGTCCCCGCGCACCCGCTCAAGGCCGGCGACACCTGGAAGGACGACAAGAAGCGCGGCCGCAAGGGCAAGCTCGGCCGCTACACCGAGGGCACCGTCACCAGCAAGGTCGACGGCTTCTACAAGACCGGCGAGCCGCCGATCACCGTCGCCCGGCTCATCACCGACACGGACGAGACCGAGATCACGACCACCTCGAGCGGCAGCCACGAGGTCAAGAAGCAGTCGACGATCACCGCCCTGTTCGCCACCGAGCAGCGCTACCTCTACAGCTACACCAACGAGGAGCAGATCTTCGACGCCGGCAAGACCAACACCTTCGCCAAGACCGAGGTGAACTGGTCCAAGCCCGTCAGCCAGACCGGAGCCGCGCCGGCCGCCAAGGTGCAGGACATCAGCGACCCCTGCCACCCCGACTACGTTGGCGCCGAGGAGTGCGCCAGCGAGGCCGCGGAGCCCGCCCCGCCCGCCGACGGCGAGCCGCCCGCCAGCAGCCAGCCGCCCACCACCTCCGCCCCGCCGCCCGCCGGCAGGAGCTGAGCGCGCCGCGGCTCGCGTGAAGGGACATGCCCGCAAGGGCATGTCCCTTCGTCATTGTCCCTTCCGACATGTCCCCGGCGACATGTCCTCTTCGTCACCCGCGCCGCGGCACCCGCTTCGAGATCCCGCAGCAGATCTCGTACGGGATCACGTCGGCCCAGGCCGCCAGCTCGTAGATGCTGACGCGGTCGCGGCCCTGGGCCCCGAGCAGCGTCACCCGCTCGCCCTCGCGGGCGTCGGGCAGGTCGGTCACGTCGATCATCGACACGTCCATCGTGATGTTGCCGACCACCCGGCAGCGATGGCCGCGGACCAACACCTGCGCCTGCCCGCTCATTCGCCGCGGGTAGCCGTCGGCGTAGCCGACCGGCACGATGCCGAGCCGCGACGGCCGCGACAGCTCCATGCGGTGCCCGTACGACACGCGCGCGCCCGCCGGCAGCTCGCGGATCCCGAGGATCCGCGAGTGCACGCTCATCGCCATGCGCAGGCCCGGCAGCTCGACCTCGCGGCTCGACGCCGCCCCGTACATCGCCACCCCCGGGCGCACCATGTCGAAGTGCGCGTGCGGCAGGCGGACCAGCCCCGCGCTGTTGCACACGTGGCGGATCGGCGGGTGGAACCCGCGGCTGGCCAGCGCGGCCAGGCTGTCGCGGAACGACTCGAGCTGGCGCGGGCTCGTGTCGTCGTCGCCCTCGTCGGCGCACGCGAAGTGGGTCATCACCCCTTCGAGCCGCACGTGCTGCCCGTCGTCGCCCTCGAGCCAGTCGAGGAACTCCGGCAGCTGGCCCGGCAGCGCGCCGAGGCGCGACATCCCGGTGTCGATCTTCAAGTGGATCGGCAGCGGCGGCGCGCCGCTGCGACGCACCGCCGCCGTGAGCAGCTGCAGGTGCTCGCGCGCCCACACCACCGGCGTCAGCGAGCGGTGCACGATCACGTCCTCGGAGCCCGGATGGACCCCGCCGAGCACCAGCACCGGCGCCCGGAGCTCCGCCTGGCGCAGCTCCACGCCCTCCTCGACCAGGCTGACCGCGCAGCCCCACGCGCCGGCGTCGACGAACGTGCGGGCCGCATCGATCGCGCCGTGGCCGTAGCCGTCGGCCTTGACGACGGCGAGCACGCGGCAGCGCGGACCGACGTGGGCCTGGATCGTGCGCAGGTTGTGGATCATCGCCCCGGTGTCGACATACGCATAAGTCGGCCGGACTTCGATGATCGGAGCTTGCCTGCGGTCGGCGATCCGACGTTCAGGCCCGGAATAACGCACGGGCCCGAAGGTAGCACGTGGTGTCGGAGAAGTTGGCATCGGGCGCGTCCCCCAACGCGACCGGCCCCGCCGACATTCCGCGGCTCAAGTCGTCTCGTTGACCAGGCTGTCGTTGAGGATCATGCGCCGGCCGCTGCCGCTGACCAGGCCGTTGCGGGCCATCGCGCTGAGCGTGCGCGACACGGTCTCGCGACAGGAGCCGACCATGCGCGCGAGCTCCGACTGCGTCGGCACCGGCGCGAGGATCCACCCGGCGCTCGCCGGGTTGCGGCGGCCCTGGCGGCGCGCGAGGCGAGCCAGCGTGCGGCGCAGCCGCTGCTCCACGTCACACAGCGCCAGGCCGCTGGCCACGGCCTCGACCTCGCGGAGCTTCTCGTACTGCAGCCGCATCAAGCGGACCACGGTCTCGGGCTCGCGGCGCAGGTGCTCGCTCAGCGCCTCGCCGGGGATCCGGAGCATCTCGCTCTGGACCGCGGCCACGGCGGTGGTCGACATCACCATCCCGGGCATCGCGCAGTTCTCGCCGAACACTTCACCGGGCCCGAGACTCGACAGGATCAGGTCGCGGTTGCCGTCGACGGCGCGGACGAGGTTGATGCGCCCGCGGAGCACGATATAGAGGCCATCAGCGGGCTGCCCGTCGTGGCAGAGGATGCTGGCGGGCGTCTTCCGGACTCGCACAGCCGTGCGGCCCAGCACCTCCAGTTCCGCGGGGCGGGCAGCGGTGAAGGGCTCGACGCAGGACAAGATATCCTGGGCTTCCATGCGCTCCAGGGGGATGCTAGGGCGGCGGGATTCCGACTCAACGTGCATGCTTGTGGGGGTGAGCACAAAGCGGGCCAAACGCCGGCACGGCGCGTCAAACGCCTAACTCGTTGATTTTCCAGCCGTCTTCCAAAAATACGGCGATCATCGCGCCCCTGGAGACCTGTTGCACGATCGCCACAGGTGAGTGAATTGGGCAACGCTGTGATCCATGTCGTGCCGGCGCACATGGCGCGAGCTCGTCCTACCCCCTGTTCGGTGTACCTTTCCGCCCGTGCCGACGCTCGTGCTCAACGGTGAGCCTCACCCGTTCGCGCCCGGGACCACGGTCGCGGCGCTGGTCGCCTCGCTGGGCCTGGACCCGCGGCAGGTAGCCGTCGAACGCAACCGAGAGATCGTGCCGCGGGCCACTTACGAGCGGACCGAGCTGGTCGACGGTGATCGGCTCGAGGTCGTGACCTTCGTCGGCGGAGGCTGAATTGAGCAACACACAAGACACCTGGACCCTCGCCGGTCGGACCCTGACCTCGCGGCTCATCATCGGCACCGGCAAGTACAAGGACGCCGAGGAGACGCGCGCCTGCCTGGCCGCCAGCGGCGCCGAGATCGTCACCGTGGCCCTGCGCCGGGTCGACCTCAAGGCCAAGGACAACCTGCTGTCGTGGATCGACCGCGGCCGTTACACGCTGCTGCCGAACACCGCCGGCTGCTACACCGCCGACGACGCCGTCCGCACCCTGAGGCTGGCCCGCGAGCTCGGCATCGCCGACCTCGTCAAGCTCGAGGTCATCGGCGACCCGCGCACGCTCCTGCCCGACAACGAGGAGACGCTCAAGGCCGCCAAGATCCTCCTCGACGAGGGCTTCGTCGTCCTCCCGTACTGCACCGACGACCCGATCGTGTGCCGCAAGCTCGAGGCCATGGGCTGCGCCGCCGTCATGCCGCTCGCGGCGCCGATCGGCAGCGGCCTCGGGATCCGCAACCCGCACAACATCCGCCTCATCGTCGAGCAGGCCAAGATCCCCGTCGTCGTCGACGCCGGCGTCGGCACCGCCAGCGACGCCGCCATCGCCATGGAGCTCGGCTGCACCGCCGTGCTCATGAACACCGCCGTCGCCCAGGCCCAGGTCCCCGTCCTCATGGCCGAGGCCATGCGCGACGGCATCATCGCCGGGCGCAAGGCCTACCGCGCCGGTCGCATGCCGACGCGCATCATCGGCAGCGCCTCGAGCCCGACCGCCGGCATGATCGAGTGAGCGGTGACTCCGCCCTTCCGCCTCCTCGCCATCACCCCGCCGACCGGCCCCGTCGATCCCGACCTGGTCACGCGCTGGCGCGCCGGTGCGGGTGATTGCGCGCTCGCCGTGCTCCTGCGCGAGCCGGGAGCGGCGCCCGACGTCCTCCTCGACCCGGCCGGTCGCCTCGCCCCGCTCGTCCGCCGCTGCCGCGACCGCGCGATCCCGCTGCTCCTCGCCGTCGACCTCGCCCACGTCGCGCGTGCCGTCGAGCTCACCGGCATCGACGGCCTCCATCTCCGCGGCGACCCCTCGCTCGCCAGCCTCGCCGCCCTGCGCCCGCGCCTCCCCGGCCTGCTCGGACGGGCCGTCCACGGCGAACCGCGGCCCGGTCACCACCTCGTCGACTACACCCTCGTCGCCCCGGTCTTCCCCCCGACCACCGCCCAGCCCGGCGCCCCGCTCGGTAGCAAGCGCCCGCTCGGTCTCGCCGGCCTGCGCGCCTGGACCGCGGACCCCGCCGCCTGCATCGTCGCCCTCGGCGGCGTCGGCCCCGAGACCGCCCGCGACTGTCTCGCCGCGGGGGCGCGAGCCCTCGCCGGGATCGGCGTCTTCTTTGGTCCGCCGGGACGGGTCGAGCAAGATGTCGCCGCGCTGAGCGAACAGCTCCGCGCCTGGCATGTTCTTCCGCCGCCAACCAGAGCCTGACGACTACGCCTCGCCGCCGGACCGCACCTGGCCGACGCGGCTCGCCTGGTGCGTCCTCGTCGGCGGCGCCGCGCTGCTGGTCCTGCGTTGCAGCTTCGCCACGGTCGTCGAGATCCACGGCGACGGCATGGCGCCCAACCTCCGCAGCGGCGACCACGTCCTGTTCGTGCGCGGCACCTGGGGCCTCGACCGCGGCGACCTCGTCGTCTACGACCCCACGCCGCCCCCGCCGCCGCCGGCGCCCGAGCCCGTGCAGGAGCTCCCCGGCGCTCGGCCCGAGCCCGACGCGCGCCCGCGGGTCTCCGGCACCCGCGATCGCCTGCGCAACACCGCCGTCGTCGACGCCAAGGAGCTCGGCCTCGACGACGAGTGGGAGAAGGTCCAGCGGCGCAGCGGCGTCGCCGGTCGTCCCCCGCCGCGCAGCTTGCGGGTCGCGCGGATCCTCGCCCTCCCCGGCGACACCGTCACCTTCGGCGATCCGCGCGGCGCGCTCGGCCTCGCCATCAACGGCGAGCCGCTCGCGCACAAGCCCGGCGACGGCCCCGGCGAGGCCGGCGCGCGCCCCACCTCCTTCGAGATCATCGACGACCGCCGCTACCAGGTCCTGGCCAGCACCGCCGGTCCCGACGCCTGGCCCGGCATGGGCGTCCCCGCCGACGGCGGCCCCTACGAGATGCCCGCCGACGGCTACCTGCTCGTCGCCGACAACCGCGACGAGGGCGCCTGCTGCGACTCGCGGGCGATCGGCTGGGTCGACACCGACCAGCTGCGCGGCGAGATCGTCCTCCGCCTCGGCGGCGCCCCCGACGACCCTCCGGCCGCCAAGCCCTGAAGGACATGTTCTCCAGAGCATGTGTCCATGCACATGCTCTTCACGACATGCCCTTCACGACATGTCCCGCTCGTCACTCACCTCGGTGAGCCTCGGGTCGCATATCTCCTCGTCGCGCCGGCCCCGTCGCCGCGATTGCGCCCGGCACCACGGCCCGATCAGCCCGCTCGCCCCGGCAGGCCGGGCCGGCCCCGCGTCGGTCAGCGCCGCGGCGGCCCGCCCGCCCGTGCAACGCACACAGCGCGTTCGCAGTGGCGCCCCAACGAGCGCCGGGGCTATCATTCGCGGCGCGCATGACCACCTCGACCGGCCCCGACCTCGAACGTCCGCTGCGGATCGGCACCCGCGCCTCCGAGCTCGCGCTGTGGCAGGCGCACCACATCCGCGACCGGCTCCGCGCCGTGTGGGGCGACGCCCTCGTCGTCGAGCTCGTGCACATCACCACCGAGGGCGACCGGATCCAGGACCGTCCGCTCAACCAGATCGGCGGCAAGGGCCTGTTCGTCAACGCGATCGAGGAGCGGCTCGCCGGCGGCGACGTCGACCTCGCCGTCCACAGCATGAAGGACCTGCCGGGGCACCTGCACCCGGGGCTCGCCATCGTCTGCACCCCGCCGCGCGAGGACGCCCGCGACGCCCTGGTCCTCGGGCCCGCGCTGCGCACCGCTCTCTGTCCCGAGGGACATGCCCCGAGCGACCTGTCCCTGCAGTCCTTGCCGGCCGGAGCCACGCTCGGCACCACCAGCCTGCGCCGCGGCGCGCTGGCCCTGCGCCTCAACCCCGGCCTGCAGATCCGCCCGCTGCGCGGCAACGTGCCCACGCGCCTGCGCAAGCTCGACGCCGGCGACTACGACGCGATCTTGCTGGCCACCGCCGGCCTCGTGCGCCTCGGGCTGGCCGACCGGATCGACGCGCGGCTCGATCCGGAGCAGTTCTGCCCCGCCGCCTGTCAGGGGATCCTCGCGCTCGAGAGCCGCGCCGACGACGACCGCGTGCGCGCGCTCGTGGCCCCGCTCGGCGACGAGCGGGCCGCGACCGTGGCCGCCGCCGAGCGGGCCTTCCTCGCCCGCCTCGACGGCGGGTGCCAGGTCCCCATGGGCTGTCACGCCGAGCTGCGCGACGAGCTCCTGCACGTCCGCGGCGTCGTCACGGACCCCGGCGGTCGCCCCTGCTTCACCGCCGCCCGCGTCGGCCCGCCCGCCGAGGCCGCCGAGCTCGGCACCGCCGTCGCCGAGCTCCTGCTCCGCCTCGGCGCCGACGCCGTCCTCGCCGCCCTCGCGCACAGGACCTGAGGAACATGCTCCCGGGAGCATGTCCTTCGCAACATGCCCGATCGAGCATGCCGTCGGGGACATCCTGCCCATGAGGTCGCCGGCCGCGCGAGCAACGGCGTGACCCGCCGCTCCGCGCGCCGCCGCTCACTCGCGCACGAGCTCGCGCTTCACCATCGACGCCGCCGACGCCTCGGCGACGGCCGTCGCCGACGGCACCTCGAGCCCGAACAGCTGCTGCACCGCGCCGGCCAGGTCGGCCTCGGCGCCCTCGCCGACGGCCGCCTGGCGCAGCGCCGCCATCGGCCGGTGCAGCAGCTTCTGCACGATCCCGTTGGCGAGCGCCTCGACCGCCTTCTGCTGCTCCGGCGCCAGCCCTTGCAGCTTCCCGCGCACGCGGGCCAGCTCCGCCTCGGCGATGCCGCGGGCGTGGTGCTGCAGCGCCTGCACGATCGGGCCGATCGAGCGCGCCCGCTGCCAGGCCACGAACTCGCCGACCTCTTCCTCCACCAGCGAGCCCGCGCGCTCCGCCTCGGCCGCGCGGGCGCGCATGTTGTCGTGCACGATCCCCTGCAGGTCGTCGATGTTGTAGAGGAACACCTGCTCGAGGCGCGCCACCTCCGGCTCGACGTCGCGGGGCACCGCGATGTCGACGAAGAAGATCGGCTTGCCGCGGCGCACCTTCATCACCGGCCGCAGCAGCGCGCGGTCGATCACCGGCCGCTGCGCCCCGGTGCTGGTCACGACGATGTCGGCGCGGCGGAGCTCCGCGTCGAGGCTGTCCCACGGCGCGTAGCGGGCGGTCAGCTCCTCGGCCAGCGCGCGCCCGCGGGCCTCGCTGCGGTTGACCACCGTCATCTCGGCCACGCCCGCCGCCTTGAGGTGGATGCCCGCCTGCGACGCCATCTCGCCGGCGCCGACCAGCAGCGCGCCGCTGCCGGTGAGTTCGCCGAAGATCGATCGCGCCAGGTCGACCGCGACCGAGGGCACGCTGGCCGCGCCGCGGGCCACCTCGGTCTCGCTGCGGACCCGCTTGGCCGCGCGGAAGGCCGTGCCGAGGCAGCGGTCGAGCACCCCGCCGACGGTGCCCTCGCGCTGGGCCAGCTCGAACGCGTCCTTCACCTGGCCGAGGATCTGCGGCTCGCCGACGACCATGCTCTCGAGGCTCGCCGCCACGCGACAGATGTGACTGGCCGCCGCTCGCTCGCCGCGGACGAACGTGTGCGCCACCAGCTCCGCCAGCGGCACCGCGCGCGTGTCGGCGAGCGCCTGCAGCACGCGCTCGCCGGCGCGGGCCCAGTGGGGCGCCACCGCGTAGACCTCGACGCGGTTGCAGGTCGACACGATCATCACCTCGCCGAGGCCCGCGCGCTCGCGCAGGGCCGACAGCGCGGCCGCGACGTCACCTGTCCCGAAGGCCAGGCGTTCGCGGAGCTCGACCGGCGCCGTCTTGTGGTTGAGGCCGACCGCGACGAGCTCCGTCATGCCCGCACCCCGTACCATACGAGTACGAGCAGCGTGCACGCGAACGCGGCCAGGGTCAGCAGCGCCGATTTGCGCCCGCGCACCCCCAGCGTCGCGCGCATCACCAGGATCGCCGCGCTGCACAGCCACGCCGCCGCCGCCATCAGCACCTCGATCCAGCGCCCGCCGATCGCCGCCACCCCGCCGGACTTCACCGTCCACAGCACCCCGGTGACGATCGTCAGCGTCAGCACCGGCGCCACCAGCATCACCGCATGGTAATGCAGGCGCTCGAGTCCGGTCAGAGACAGCCCGCCCGGCTGCGGTTTCCAGCGTTTCAGGCGCAGTCGGCGGTCCATGGTCAGGTAGAGCGCGGCGATGCCCGCCGCGATCGTGAAGCCGCCGAGGCCCGCGGTCGCCAGGCCGATGTGCGCCTTCGCCAGCGCGCCCGTCGGCGCCGGCAACGGGTCGTGGACACCGGTCGCGCCGAACATCACCCCGATCGACAGGCCGAGCAGGCCCACGGGCGCCACGATCGCGCCGAGCGTGCCCGCTCGCCGGATCCGCCCGACCACCAGCGCGCCGACCACGGCGATGAGCGCGCCGAAGCTGGTCGCCAGGAACACCGAGCCGAACGGATGTTCGCCGGCCACGCACTGTGCGCCGATGCACGCCACGTGCAGCGCCGCCGCGATCGCCAGCAGGATCGCCGCGCGGGTCTCGCGGTGCATGGCGTTCGCGTGCGCCTCGCCCGCGGGCGGATCGAGCGCGTACGCGAAGATCGCGGCGCCGTACGCGAGCGAGGCGAGGATGAAGAGGACGAGCATGCGAGCTAGTTGTCGGACGAGGTGCCGAGGCCCTCGATCTGCTGCATCAATCGGGTCCACGTCGGCCCGTCGAGGCGGACCTCGGCGCCGCGGGCGTCGACCACCGTGGCGATGAAGCCGGGCCGCACGGTGTACGCGTAGTCGCCCATCACGACCGAGCTCTCGTAGTGGTCGGCGCCCATCTGCGCCAGCTCCTGCGACGTCTTCACGCGCCCGACGACGTCATGAGGATCGGCCTCCCCGCCGTCGATGCGTTCGAACCACACCGCGGGGTTGATGAAGAGATCGACCGAGGGCGGACCCGACACGCGCAGGAGGTCTTGCTCGAGGGACACGGTCCCGGTCGAGAGCCAGGTGTCGACGAGGGTCTGAGCGACGAAGATCCGCGGCATGCCCGGCCAGGGTAGCCGCGCGCCCGAGGCCTCACAACCCTCGCAGGACCCTTGCGCCGCCGGGGGCCCGGCACCATGCTCTGGCCGGCCGACGCCGGGAGCGCCGCGCCGCCGCCGCGAGCGGCCCCTCCACTGCACGCCCGTCCAAGCCTGACTGCTTCACGGCCCTCTGGCCTGCACCTCACCCGCCCCAATCACCATGGCATCCGACAAGATCACCAACACCTCGGACCAAACCTTCAAGAACGACGTCCTCGACTCGCAGACCCCGGTCCTGGTCGACTTCTGGGCCACTTGGTGCGGTCCGTGCCGCGCGATCGCGCCCCACCTCGACGCCCTCGCCGGTGAGCTCGACGGCCAGGTCAAGATCGTCAAGCTCGACGTCGATCGCAACCAGAACACCGCCGTCGAGTACGGCGTCACCAACATCCCGACCCTGCTCCTGTTCAAGGACGGCAAGCTGGCCAACCGCATGGTCGGCGGCGGCTCGCGCGGCAAGATCGCCGAGTTCATCAAGACCGTCCTCTGAGCCCGCCGCGTTCCGCCGGTCTTTCAGGACAGGTCCTTTGGGACCTGTCCTTTTTTTCACCTCGCCGCGGCCGCGCTCACGGCTTGACGAACTTGAGCGTCATGCGGTCGCTCTCGCCGATGGCCACGTACTTGTCGCGGTCCTTGTCGCCGAGCTCGAGCGAGGGCGGCAGCGTCCACACGCCCTCCGCGTAGTCCTTGGTGTCCTTCGGGTTGGCGTTGATCTCCGAGCGCGCCTGCAGCTTGAAGCCGTACGACTCGATGCGGGCGACCACCCAGTCCTCGGGCAGGTAGCCGGTCTCGGCCGCCTTCTTGGGGTCGTCGACCGGGCCCGGCTTGCCGCGGTGGGCCTCGACGCCGAGGATCCCGCCGGGCTTGAGCGCCTTGAAGGCCGCGCCGTAGATCGCGCCGTCGATGTCGTCCTTGACCCACCCGTGGGTGTTGCGGAACGTGACGACCAGGTCGACCGAGCCCTCGGGCGCGAGCACCAGGGTGGTCGGATCGGTCACGGTCACCACCTCGACCTGGTCGTAGACCTCGGGCGCGCCCGCCAGCTTGTCCTTGAACTTGTTGGCGTTGCGGGTCTGGTAGGCGTCGGGCGGGCCGCTGGGGTCGAAGTTGGTGGTGATCAGCTTGCCGCTGTCGCGCAGCGTCGGCGCCAGGATCTCGGTGAACCAGCCGCCGCCGCCGGGCCACAGCTCGACCACCGTCATGTCCTTCTTCAGGCCGAAGAACAGCAGCGTCTCGAGCGGGTGGCGGTACTGGTCGCGCGCGCGGTTCTCGGCCGAGCGCTGCGGCCCGGCGATGGCCGCCTTGAGCGCCGCGACCGTCGCGGGATCGGCGTCACGGACGGCCGCGGCCGCGGGATCCTCGCCGCCGGGCGCCGGCGACTCCGCCGGCGTCTCCGTCGACTTGGAGGCGCAACCGAGAGGGACAAGCGAGGCGACCAGCGCGGTCAGCGAGAGGGAACGAAGAGCCGTGCGCAAGAGCATGCGCCGGGAACATACTCCACCGCACCGGCCCGGCCATCCGGCGCGCCACCGGTGAGCTGAGCCACGTCCCGCCGCCCCGCCGGTCCCCGCCGGCACCTTCCGAAGCCCGCCTACGGGTGTTAAACCGAACTTTACATGAAGCTCCGCGGCAGGATCCTCTGGCTCACCGAAGACCCGCAGCGCATCGCGCAGCAGCTGACGGGCACGGATCTCGGCTGCGGCGCAGACGACGCTCCCCCGCTCCACTACGGCGTCAACACCGACCTGATGATCAGCGGCGCCGCCTGCACTCTCGGCTACACCGGCCCGATCCTCGGCCCCTACTTCCTCGAGAACTTCAAGGAACAGGTCCAAAAGGACAGCGTCAAGGGCGGCGGCTTCCAGGTCGTCGTCGGCGGCGACGCCTACGGCTCGGGCAGCAGCCGCGAGGTCGCGGTGGTCGCCCACCAGGGCGCCGGCATCGAGCTCGTGGTGGCCCGCAGCTTCCAGCGGATCTTCCAGGAGAACATGGTCTACAGCGGCCTGCCGTTCACCACCGACTTCGGGGTGATCGATCGCCTGCAGGCCGGCGAGGACGTCGACCTCGGCCAGCTCGCCGCCGAGCTGCCGCCGTTCTTCCGCGCCGTCGTGCAGAACGGCGGCCTCCTGCGCTACGGCACGCGCCTGCTCGCCGGCGAGATCGAGCCCGAGTACCGCACCGACGCGCCGGCGCGGCCGCTCAACTGCGTCGAGAAGATCATCGCCGCGCGCACCTGGACCGGCGGCGACCGCTTCGGCATCGCCGCCGTCGCGCCGGGCGATCAGGTGCTGTGCGAGGTCGGCTTCCGCGGCGTGCACGAGTACACCGGCGGCATGGTGATGGCGCTCTACGAGCAGGAGTGGGGCACCACGCCGGTCAAGAACCCCGAGCTGGCCGCCGCCTTCGAGGATCACTTCGTCCTCATCGATCAGCCGACGGTCCCGCTGCGCGTCAAGCAGCAGCGGCTCGACTCGGCCCGCCAGCTGCGCGACGAGATGGTCAGCGCCAGCCTCAAGAACGGCATCCGGATCCACGGCCCCGGCCAGAAGTACGACGCCGGCGTGTGCCACCGGATCGTCGTCGAGCAGTACGGCAACCCCGGCACCATCATCATCCTCACCGACTCGCACACCCCGACCGCCGGCGTGCTCAACGCCTTCGCGTTCGGCGTCGGCTCGACCGCCATGGCGTTCGCGCTGCGCACCGGCCTCGTCCCGGTCACCGTGCCGAAGACCGTGCGGATCTGGGTCACCGGCGACGCCCGCGGCGTCGTCTCGCCGAAGGACCTCATCCTCCACATCATCGGCGACCCGTACTTCCGCGAGGAGCAGTGGCGCACCTCGGCGACCGACACCTGCGTCATCCAGATCGGCGGCCCCGGCCTCGATCAGTGGAACGTCGACGAGCTCAGCGTCCTCACCAACATGACCGTCGAGGGCGGCCTGATGACCGGCGTCGTCGAGCCGTGCGCGCCGGTGCGCGAGTTCCTGCGCGCGCGCCGGCCCGGGGTCGACGTCGACGGCATGTTCGTCGAGCCCGACGAGGGCGCCGCCTACGTGAGGACCATCGCCATCGATCTCGCCGACGTCCCGCTGACGGTCGCCACGCCCGGCGACTCGCGCAACCGCGCGGCGCTCGCCGACGTCGGCGAGGTCCCGATCCACAACGTCGTCATCGCCTCGTGCACCGGCGGCTCGCTCGCCGACCTGCGCGCCGCCGCCGACGTCCTGCGCGGCCGCACGCTCGCGCCGAAGGTCCGCGTCACCGTCACGCCGTCGAGCGCCGAGGTCAGCGCCTCGGCCGAGCGCGAGGGCCTGCTCGGGCTGTTCCGCGAGCTCGGGGCCGTCGTCACCGAGCCGGGCTGCGGCTCGTGCATCGGCAACGGCCCGGGCATCCCGCTCGAGGGCGAGACCACCGCGAGCACCACCAACCGCAACTTCGATCGCCGCATGGGCGGGCCCGGCCCGGTCTACCTCGTGTCGCCCGCCGTCGCGGCGGCCTCGGCCGTCACCGGTCACCTCACCGACCCCCGCGCCCTCACGGGCCGCGCCCAGGCGTGATCGGCAGCGACGGCTGCGGGCCTCACGGCGCAACTCCCTTCACGCGCCGGCGTCGCGGGTGCCGCCTCACCCGCGCGCAGGCGTGATCGAACGCGCCGTCCGGCGGCTTGTCGGTCGGGCGCCGCTCGGCGTACCGTCAGCGCCTCTATGCGCGTGATCGAGAGCTTCCTGAACGGCGCCTGGCAGTCCGCGGACGGTCCCAGGACCCCGCTCGTCAACCCCGCCACCGAGGAGGTCCTGGCCGAGGCAGCCCCGGCGCGCGGCCTCGGCGACGCCGTCCGCCACGCCCGCGAGGTCGGCGGACCTGCACTTCGGGCCATGTCCTTTCGGCAACGCGGCATCCTGCTGCAGGCCATCGCCAAGCTGCTGCACGGCCACCGCGAGGAGCTGCTCGACCTCGCCGTCGTCAGCGGCGGCAACACCCGCGGCGACGCCAAGTTCGACGTCGACGGCGGCCTCGGCGTGCTCGCGGCCTACGCCGAGCTGGCCGAGTCGCTGCCCGAGTCGCCGTGGCTGGTCGAGGGCGAGCCGGCGGTGGTCGTGCGCACCAGCAAGGTCCGCGTGCAGCACCTGCTGCAGCCGCGCCACGGCGTGGCGGTGCACATCAACGCCTTCAACTTCCCGGCCTGGGGCATGCTCGGCAAGGCCGCGGTCGCCTGGCTCGCCGGCATGCCGGTGATCTCGAAGCCGGCCACCAGCACGTGTCTGCTCGCCCACCGGATCGCCGAGCTCCTCGCCGGCGCCGACATCCTCCCGCCCGGCGCCTTCCAGCTGCTGGTCGGCCCGGTCGGCGACCTGCTCAACCACCTCGGCCCGCAGGACGTCGTCGCCTTCACCGGCTCGGCCGACACCGGCGCCAAGATCCGCGGCCACCTCACCGTCCTCACCCACGGCGTGCGCGTCAACGTCGAGGCCGACAGCCTCAACTCGGTCGTGCTCGGCCCCGACGTGCAGGAGGGCAGCGAGCTGTGGGACCTCGTCGTCCGCGACGCCGTCACTGAACTGACCCAAAAGACAGGTCAGAAGTGCACCGCCACTCGCCGGATCCTCGTCCCCACCGACGCCCTGCCCGCGCTGCGTGAGGCCCTCGAGGCGCGCCTCGGCGAGCGCGCGGCCCAGACCGGCAACCCGCTGAGCAAGAACGTCAAGATGGGCCCGCTGTCGACCGCGCAGCAGCTCGCCGACGCCCGCGCCGGCGTCGCCGCCCTGGGCGAGCGGGCCCGCGTCGTCCGCGGCGATCTGCAGCGGCGCGAGTTCATCGACGTCCCGGCCGGCAAGGGCTACTTCCTCGAGCCGATCCTGCTCGAGGCCGACGCCGCGGCCGTGCTCGATCGCCACGCCGTGTTCCACCGCGTCGAGGTGTTCGCGCCCGTCGCCACCCTCCTGCCCTACGACGGCAGCGTCGCCCAGGCCGCCGCGATCGTCGGCTTCGGCGGCGGCAGCCTGGTGAGCACCGTCTACAGCGACGACCGCGAGTTCGTCGCGCGCGCCGTCGCCGAGCTCGGGCCGCAGCTCGGGCGCCTCGTGCTGTCCGACGAGAAGGGCGCCGGCGGCTCCTTCAGCCCCGGCGGCGTGTTCCCGCAGGCGCAGCACGGCGGCCCCGGCCGCGCCGGCGGCGGCGCCGAGCTCGGCGGTCGCCTCGGCCTCGAGCTCTACATGCAGCGCACCGCCGTCCAGGGCGGCGCCAGCCAGCTCGCGCGCCTGTTCGGCGGCTGATTCCCCGCCTCGCCGCGCGGGCAAGACCGCCGCCGGAGCCGCCGTACGCGCCTTATGGGCGGCTGACGGCCGCGCCGGCGCGCGCTATCCTCGGCGGGCATGCCGATCCTGGTCGCGCTCGTCGTGCTCATCGCCGTCGTCGCGGGCGTCGCCTACGCCGGCTTCGCCCGCTTCCTCGAGCACCGCGAGCGCATGGCCGCGCTCGAGGCCCAGCGGCCGCGGGTCGTCCTGGCCCTTCCGCCAGGTGACAACCGCGACACCGATCAGCTCACCGACGAGATCCTCGCCGCCTGCCGCCAGAAGGGCGTCGACGTCGACCTCGACCTCCGCTGAGCCTCACAGCCCGGCGAAGATGCTCATCGGCACGCCGACGCGGGCCGCCCACTCGAGCTCGTTGTGCATCGCCCCTGGCGCGTGCACGTAGAACAGGTCGCTGTCGGGCGTGTAGCCGAGGGACTGCAAGATCGCGTACAGCTGCGCGTTCTCGCAGTAGTTGTCGAACGAGTCGGGCGCGTCGTCCTCGATCCCGTCGGCGTCCGCATCGACGCACGTGCCCTCGCCGCCGCTGTCGACGTAGATGACGAACCCGCGCTTGCCCGCCTGTTGATACGTCTCGAGGATCGTCTCGTTGTGCAGCTCGATCGAGCCCCAGCCGACCGTGCCCGACAGGCTGATCGCCATGTCCCAGCGCTCGGGGTACAGGTCCGCGATCGCCAGGCTGATGAGGCCGCCGAGCGACGAGCCCATCGTCCCCACCTTCTCCGCCGGCCCGTACGCCGCCTCCATGCGCGGCCGGATCACCCCGTCGACCAGCATCGCGTACTTCGGCCCGTCGCCGCCGACCGGCTGGCCGTCGAGCGTGTCGGGCACCTGCGTGTACTCGTTCATGCGCTCGGGCGTGTTCGTGATCCCGACGATCAGCGTGTTCGTCGGCGCGCTCGCCATCAGCTGCCAGCCGCCGAAGAAGGCCGACGGGTCGAACAGGTTCTGCCCGTCGTGGACGTAGAGCGCGTGCGTGAAGCTCCCGTCCTGCGGCACCAGCACCTCGAGGTCGCGCGGCTCGGCGAGCCCGACCTCCGCCCCGTCGATCGCGTACCAGCGCTCGAGGTGGGCCGCGCTCGCGCGCACCAGCGAGTACACCCCGAAGTCGTCGTACCCGTGGCGGCGCCCGTACGGGTCGGCGATCCACTGCATCGTCGCCGGCTCGTGGAATTTATAGAGGCTCCCGTCGGGCTCGGCGACCTCGGCCTCGATCCACCACAGCGCCCCGGCCTGCGCCATCGGCGTCGGCTCCCACGCGTTGTGGTCGCCGCCCAGCGTCCACTCGCCCTGTCCGCAGAGACAGGCGAACAAAAACCCGCCCGACGCCGCCGCGACCGGGAGCCCGCCGCGATCGGCGATCGTGCGGATCGCCTCCCCCGCGTCGACCTCGCCGGCGATCGCCCGGCGCAGCAGGACCTCGTCCTCCGACATCCCCGGCCCCCCGGTCGTCGCGTCGTCGGTCGTCGTCGGCGCCTCACTCGTCGCCTCACCCGTCGTCGCCTCGCCCGTCGTCGCCTCGCCCGTGCTCGTCGGCGCGGTCTGGCCCGCCGTGCTCGCGTCGCCGAACGACGTCGACGTGAGCGCCTCGCCCGTCACCTCGACCGTCACCCTGCTCTCGTCGGGCTGACAGGCGAGGACGGACGCGACGAGCGTGAGGCATCGAGGGGCGGCGCGCATGCGCGCGAACCATACACGACCGCGTCGGTCGCGTCCGCGATCCCTGCGCGGGGCCTCCGGAACGACGATTCGGGTGCACAGGCAACGAGCCCGCCGAGCGAGGGCCCTGCGTGTCGGCTCCTGGCCGCCCCGGGCGGCGCCTCACATGTCCTTCAAGACATCGAGCGCCGTCGCCTCCCGCCTGTCCCTACGGACATGCCCCGAAGCCCCTTCAGCTCGCCGGGGCCTCGCGGGCCGCCTCCGCCTCCGCGGCCAGCGACTCGCGCAGATCGAGCGCCGCCGCGTCGTAGACCTTCACCTCCGGCCCGCGGTACACCAGGGCCGTCAGGGGCGGCAGGTCGAGCGTCGCCGCGCACGGCAGCGCCCCGCCGGCCGAGTGGTCGGCGATCAGGCGGTCGGGGGCCGAGCCGCCGTTCCCGCCGAACTGCGCCTCGTCGGAGCACAGCATCAGCTGCCACTCGCCGGGCGCCTCGAACGGCACCGTGTAGTTCGACCACGTCATCGGCGTGAAGTTGAGGATCACCAGGATCACCGCGCCCGCGCGCGGCCGGCGGAGGAACGCCAGCGTGCTGCGGCGGTAGTCGTCGACGACCGCCCAGCGGAAGCCGGTCGGGTCGTGGTCGAGCTCGTACAGGCCCGGCTCGGCGCGCAGCAGGTGGCCGAGGCGGCCGACCCACCGCATCATCCCCGCGTGCTCGGCCTCGGCGAGCAGCCCCCAGTCGAGCGCCGCGTCGTGGTTCCACTCGCGCGCCTGGGCGAACTCGTCGCCCATGAACAGCAACTTCTTGCCCGGCAGCCCGAACATGTACGCGTACAGCAGCCGCAGCCCGGCCATGCGGGCCGCCGCACCGCCTGTCCCCGGGGACATCTTGCGGATCAGCGAGCCCTTGCCGTGCACCACCTCGTCGTGCGACAGCGGCAGCATGAACCGCTCCGAGTAGGCGTACATCATGCGGAACGTGACGTCGCGGTGGTGCTGCGCGCGGGTCACCGGGTCGCGGCCGAAGTAGCGCAGCGTGTCGTGCATCCAGCCCATGTCCCACTTGAAGTCGAACCCGAGCCCGCCGGCCTCGACCGGGTGTGACACGCCGGGCCAGGCCGTCGACTCCTCGGCGATCGTGATCGCCCCCGGGACCTCGCGGTGGACCGCCTGGTTGAGCGCGCGCAGGAACTCGATCGACTCGAGGTTCTCGCGCCCCCCGAGGTGGTTCGGCAGCCACTGCCCGTCCTTGCGCGAGTAGTCGAGGTACAGCATCGACGCCACCGCGTCGACGCGCAGCCCGTCGACGTGGAACTCCTGCAGCCACATCAGCGCCGAGCTGAGGAGGAAGGCCCGGACCTCGTGGCGGGCCAGGTTGAAGATCAGCGTGTTCCAGTCGGGGTGGACCCCGCGGCGCGGGTCGGCGTGCTCGTACAGGTGCGTGCCATCGAAGCGGACCAGCCCGTGCGCGTCGTTGGGGAAGTGCGCCGGCACCCAGTCGAGGATCACGCCGATGTTGGCCTGATGCAGCGCGTCGATCAGCGCCATCAGCTCCTGCGGCTCGCCGTAGCGGCGCGTCGGCGCGAAGTACGACGTCGCCTGGTAGCCCCACGAGCCGTAGAACGGGTGCTCCGTCAGCGGCATCAGCTCGACGTGGGTGAACCCGAGCGCGCGCACGTGGGCGATCAGCTTGGGCGCGACGGCCTTGTAGGACAGGTGCTCGCCGCCTGGCCCGCGCAGCCACGACCCCAGGTGCACCTCGTAGATCGCCATCGGCGCCGCCGGCCCCTGCCGCTCGGCCCGGCGCGCCAGCCAGGTCGCGTCGCCCCACGCGTACGCGTGGTCCCAGATCACCGAGGCCGTCTGCGGCGGCGCCTCCGTCATCAGCGCGTGCGGGTCGGCCTTGTCCATCACCTCGCCGTTGACCCCGATGACCCTGAACTTGTAGAGGTGCCCGCGCCGCGCCGCCGGCACGAAGCCGGTCCACACGCCCGCCCGGGTCGGCCGCAGCGGGTCGCGCTCGGCGTCCCACGCGTTCCACTCGCCGATCACGCTGACGGCCCGCGCGTTCGGGGCCCACACCCCGAAGTGCACGCCCTCCCCGCCCGGCTGAAGCCGCGCGCCCATCTTCTCCCACAGCCGCAGGTGCGTGCCCTCGGCGAAGAGGTGGTAGTCGAGGTCGCCCAGCGGGCTCGCCGGCTCCGCGAGTACGGCTGTCTCTTGCGGCATGTCCATGACGACCTGTCCCTCTGCACCTGGCTGTTCGAACATGTCCGTTCGCGCAGCCTCCGCGGCAGGAGCGGACGGCGCGACCTCGTCGGGCCCGGCCGCGGGCGGTGCAGTCGCGCCCTCGTCGCCCACGACCTCTGCAGCGGCCACTTCGCGCCCGGCCTCGTCCCTCGCCGGCGCGACCTCGGCGCTCACACCTTCCACCTCGCGCTCCGCCTCGCGGCTCGCGCGCGCCGCCTTCGGCGCCTCGGCCTTCGGCGCCTCGGCCTTCAGCGCCTCGGCTTTCGGCGCCTCGGCCTTTGGCGCCTCGGCTTGCTTCGTGCTCGCCGCCTCGCGCTTGCGCGACGACGCGGACCTGTCGGACTTGCGCGAACGGGACATCTGGCCGGCGGCTTTTACCGAGGAACCCGCCCCGTGCAAACCGGCCGCGGCCGCGGCCCGGGGCGCACGCGCGTGACCTTGCCGCGCGCGCCCACGTGGGTCCCCGTGCCCCCGCGCGTGCGACCCCTCGCATTCCCGCGGAAGACCTCGGCGACGTCCGCCCTGCGCAGCCCGCTCCAGGCGAGGACCGGGGCCTCGCCCGCGTCCCCGACGGCCACGAGCGGCTCGCCTGTGCTCCGAGACTCCGCGGTCAGCTCGCGCTGTGGGGCTCGCTCGCCGCGTCGGTGCGCAGCAGCAGCACCTCCATGGTCGCCGGCGGCAGCTCGCGGCTGTCGGCCGAGGCGGGCAGGATCTCCTCCTCCGCCGCCGGCGCCGCCGTGTCGACCAGCAGCTGCCAGCGGCCCAACTCGCGGCACGGCAGGGCGAACCGGGTCGGCACCTCGTCGGCGTTGAGCAGCACCAGCAGCGTCGCGTCGACGACCGGCTCGCCGCGGGCGTCGTGGATCCCCGTCGCGTCGCCGCCGAGCAGCAGCGCCAGCGCCCGGGTCGACGGCGACACCCAGTCCGAGTGGCCCATCGCGCGGCCGTCGGGCCGCAGCCACGAGATGTCGCGCAGCTTGCTGCGCGGCCCGCTCGCGCCGGCGAAGAACCGCGAGCGGCGCAGCACCGCGAAGCGCGAGCGCAGCGTCAGCGCCCGGCGGGCGAACGCCAGCAGCTGCTGTCCTTCGGGACCTGTCTCCCAGGACAGCCACGACGTCGGGTTGTCCTGGCAGTACGCGTTGTTGTTGCCGCGCTGCGTGCGGCCGAACTCGTCGCCCGCGGCCAGCATCGGCACCCCCTGCGACACCGCCAGCGTCGTCAGGAAGTTGCGGACCGTGCGGGCCCGGATCGACGCCAGCCGCGGGTCCTCGCTCGGGCCCTCGACGCCCCAGTTGCTGCTGTGCTCGTGGTTGTTGCCGTCGCGGTTGTCCTCGCCGTTGGCGTGGTTGTGCTTCACGCTGTAGGCCGTCAGGTCGCTCAGGGTGAAGCCGTCGTGGCAGGCCACGTAGTTGACGCTCGCGGTCGGCCCGCGATCTGTCGCCGAGAACAGGTCCGAAGAGCCAGTCAAGCGGTAGCCCAGCTCGCCGGCCAGGCCGAGGTCGCCGCGCCAGTAGCGGCGGACCGCGTCGCGGTAGCGGCCGTTCCACTCGGCCCACGGGTACGGCGACCCGCCGAGCTGGTAGCCGTGCGGACCTACGTCCCACGGCTCCGCGATCAGCTTCAGGCGCGACAGCAGCGGGTCCTGGCCGATCGCCGCCAGGAACGGGCTGTGGCGGTCGACGTCGGCCCCGCGGCGCGACAGGGCCGGCGCCAGGTCGAAGCGGAACCCGTCGACGTGCATGTGCTCGGCCCAGTAGCGCAGGCTGTCGAGCACCAGCCGCAGCGTCTGCGCGTGGCGCAGGTTGAGCGTGTTGCCGCAGCCGGTGAAGTCGGAGTAGTAGCGCGGCGCCGCCGGGTCGAGCAGGTAGTAGGCGCGGTTGTCGATCCCGCGCAGCGACAGCGACGGCCCGAGGTGGCCGCCCTCGCAGGTGTGGTTGAACACCACGTCGAGGATCACCTCGATCCCCGCCGCGTGCAGCGTCTTCACCATCGCCTTGAACTCGGCGATCTGCCCGCCGGGCCGCGGATCGGCGGCGTAGCGGGCCGCCGGGGCGAAGAACCCGAGCGTGCTGTAGCCCCAGTAGTTCACCAGCCCGCGGCGGCGCACCTCCGGCTCGTCGTAGATCTCGTGGACCGGCAGCAGCTCGACCGCCGTCACCCCGAGCGACTTCAGGTGCTCGACGATCGGCGGCGACGCCAGCCCCGCGTACGTCCCGCGCAGCGTCGGCGGCACCTGCGGGTGCAGCCGCGACATCCCCTTCACGTGCAGCTCGTAGATCAGCGTCTCGGTCCACGGCGTCGCCGGCCGGCGGTCGTCGCCCCACTCGAACGCGTCGCCGGCGACCACGCCTTTCGGCGCGTCGGCGGCGTTGTCCTCGCGGTCCATCGCCAGGTCGCCGGCCGGGTCGCCGACGCGGTAGGCGAACGGCTCGGCCGCGTTGCCGCTCCACGCCACCGCGCGCGCGTACGGGTCGAGCATCAGCTTGTGCGGGTTGTGGCGCAGGCCCGCGTGCGGCTCGTACGGCCCGTCGACGCGGAACCCGTACAGCTGGCCCGGGCGCAGCCCCGGCACGTAGCCGTGGAAGATCCGACCTGTCCGTTCGGGCAGCTCGATCGTCTCGCGCGGCGGACGGTGCGGCGCGTCGAACAGGCACAGGAACACGCGCGTGGCTGTCTCGGAGAACAGGGCGAAATTGACGCCGTCGTCGTCGGCGTTCGCCCCGAGCGGGTCCGGTCGACCGGGCCAGATCACGGAGGGCACGGCACGAACGCTACAACACGAGCCCCTGCGCGCGGGCAACAGACGCACGTCCGCGGGCCCGGCGAGCTCGGCGCCGATCGCTCGCGCTCGCCGGGCGATCCGCGCAGGTTCCGCTGTTTTGGCTTCGCAGCGCCCGCGCGGGCTGCTACTGGATCCTGGCGCTCGGCCTCGCCCCCGCGCGCACCCTCGCCATGAGCCCAATCGCCACCTCGTCGCCTGCCGGCCGCGTCGCCGGCGTCACCGTCCCGCTGTTCTCGCTGCGCTCCGAGCAGTCGTGGGGAATCGGCGAGATCGGCGATCTGCCGGCCTTCGCGGCCTTCATCGCCCGGGCCGGGATCTCCCTGATCCAGGTGCTCCCGCTCAACGAGATCTCCATCGGCAACACCTCACCGTACGCCGCGCTGTCGGCCTTCGGCATCGATCCGATGTTCATCTCGCTGGGGCCCGTGGTCGACCTGCAGCACCTGAGCACCCGCGACGTCCTCGGGTCGGCGGGCGTCGTCGCGCTGAACGCCGCCAAGAAGCGCCGCACCATCGACTACGACGCCGTCCGCCAGCTCAAGCGCAAGGCCCTCCTCGCCGGCCTGCAGCGCTTCATCGATCACGAGCTCGCGGCCGGCACCGGCAAGTCGCCGCGGGCCCGCGCATTCATCGAGTTCTGCGACGCCCAGCGCCACTGGTTGCCCGACTACGCCCTCTACCGCGCGATCAAGGACGCCCATCACGGGGCCGCGTGGTGGCAGTGGCCCGATCCTCTGCGCGAGCGCGATCGCGCCGCCCTGCGCGCTGCCCAGGCGCGCCACGCCGAGGCCGTCCTCTATTACGAGTACGTGCAGTGGCTCGCGCACGCCCAGTGGGCCGCCGCGCGCGGCGAGCTCGCGCGGCAGGGCGTCGAGCTCATGGGCGACCTGCCCTTCATGGTCGATCGCGACAGCGCCGACGTCTGGGTCCACCGCGGCGAGTTCCGCATGGACATGTCGGTCGGCGTCCCGGCCGATCAGTTCGACGAGGACGGCCAGGACTGGGGTCTGCCGCCCTATCACTGGCGGATCATGGCCCAGGGCCAACCGGGCTTCGCCTGGCTGCGGCGGCGCGCGGCCTACAGCGCCACCCTCTACGACCGCTTCCGCATCGATCACCTGGTCGGCTTCTACCGCACGTACATGCGGCCGTACGAGCGGCGGCGCGACGACAAGGGCAAGCTGGTCCCGGGGACATTCGACCCGCCGACCGAGCCCGAGCAGATCGTCCACGGCGAGCGGGTCGTCGGCGCCGTCATGGCCAGCGCCGGCGAGCGGGGCGCCAGGCTCATCGCCGAGGATCTCGGCTCGATCCCCGCCTACGTCGGTCCCTCGCTGCAGAAGCTCGGCGCGCCCGGCTACCGCGTCCTGATCTGGGAGAAGGACGGCGACGTCTTCCGCGATCCCGCCGCCTACCCTGCGCTCTCGGTCGCCACCTTCGGCACCCACGACACCGCCCCCGTGGCCGTGTGGTGGGACGAGCTGTCCGCGGCCGAGCGCGCCGAGGTCCTGAAGTTACCTGTCCTCAAGGACATGCCCGAACCGCTCGGCCAGGAATTCACCCCCGCGGTCCATGGCGCCCTCCTGCACCTCATCTTCGCCGCCGGCAGCGACCTCGTGCTGCTGCTGCTGCAGGACCTGCTCGGCGTCCGCGACCGGATCAACAAGCCGGCCACGCAGGGCGACCACAACTGGACCTGGCGCCTGCCGAGCCCGCTGGAGAAGCTGCGCGACGACCCGCAGGTCCAGGCCGCGCTGGCCCGGGTGCGCGCCGCGGTCGTCGCCAGCGGTCGGCGCTCGCCCACGCCGCCCTGATCCGTCTGCGGCGCTGTGGTAGCCTCGGCGCGCATGTCGCTCCGCCCCCGTCTCCGCGTCCTCTGTGTCCCGCTCGCAGCCGCAGCGCTGCACCTCTTCGGCTGTCAGCCGGTCGACGGCAAGGCCGACGCCAAGCCGGCGCCCGCCAGGACCGAGGCCGCGCCGACCAGGACCGACGTCCCGCCGCCCGCGCCCGCCGTCGCCGCACCCGACACCACGCCCGCGCCCTCCGACACCGCCGCCCCGGCCAGCGAGGGTTCGGTCGTCGCCCTCGTCGACGCCGGCGCCGAGCCGCGCGAGCCGCTGCGGCTCAAGCTCACGGCCGGCCAGGAGCAGGTCATGCTCATGACCATGCGCATGGGCATGGCCATGGAGGTCGGCCCCAACAAGATGCCGAAGACCGACATCCCGGCGATGCAGATGACCATGAACCTCAAGGTCAGCGAGATCACCGGCGAGGGCGACATCCGCAGCGAGTTCAGCCTCGACAAGATCGAGGTCCTGCCCGACAAGACCACCCCGCAGGCCATGGTCGATCAGCTCGAGTCCGTGCTCGGCACCATGAACAAGATGTCGGGCACCTCGACCATCACCCCGCGCGGGATCGTCAAGTCGGCCGACTTCAACATCCCGCCCGACGTGAACCCGCAGATCAAGCAGACGGTCGAGAGCATGCGGCAGCAGATCAACCAGATGTCGGTGCCCTTCCCCGAGGAGGCGCTCGGCGTCGGCGCCAGGTGGACCGTCACGCAGCACCTCGAGCAGCAGGGCATGAAGCTGCAGCAGGTCGCGACCTGGGAGCTCAAGGGTCGCGAGGGCGACGTCGTCCAGCTGGCCAGCACCATCGTCCAGACCGCCGCGCCGCAGGCGATCGAGGCCCCCGGCATGCCCGCCGGCGCCAAGGTCAACCTCGACAGGCTCGACTCCACCGGTTCGGGCACCACCCAGGTCGACCTCACCCACGTCGCCCCGGTCAAGGGCGACATGAAGCTCACCTCCTCGATCGCCATGACCACCGACGCCAACGGCATGAAGATGCCGATGACCATGGAGATGGACATGAACCTCGAGATCTCCGGCAAGTAGTCCCTGCTCGCGCTGGTTCGGCTGTGCGGCGCCCTTCGAGGCGCCGTTTTTTTTGCTCGAACACGGGCGTTTTCGCTCCGCGCGACAGACGCAGGTCCGGCGCGCTCGCGGGCGCCCGGCGGCCGAGCCGCCTAAACCCAACATTCTCGCCACACAAACTTAAATTCCTTGCGTTGGTTTCGGCGGTTGTATAAGACTCGCTGCAAGGATTAACTGTTTTGCAGCTTTATCACCTCTCGACCTCTTCGCAGACGACCGCCCATGCAGGCGTCTGCGAGGACGAGCCGGCGAGGGCCACGGGCAGGAGATCCACGAGACATGTCGCAACGAGCATGTCCATTCAGACATGCCGCTGCTCCACCGAGGTTATCGACGCGAGGAAGGTGTGAAATGAAGCGAGTACTGACGACCCTCTCGGCCGCGCTGCTGGTGATCGCCTGCGAGAACAGCAAGGGCCCGGAGCTCACCGGGGACAAGCCGCCCGAGACCGCGGGCGACACCAGCGAGGGCGACAGCGAGACCGGCCCCGACCCCGACGACCCGCCGGTCGTGACCTCTGCGGGCCCGACGACCGAGGGTGAGACCGACACCGGCACCACCGGGGACACCACCTGCAGCTTCGTCTGCGACACCACCGGCGGGACCGGACCGGACATCCAGTGCGACAACTGGGGCCAGGACTGCCCGGACGGCCAGAAGTGTGCCGCCTACGCCAACGACGGCGGCTTCTCGTGGAACGCCCTCAAGTGCGTCCCGGCCGACGCGGCCGGCGGCGAGGTGGGCGACCCGTGCACCGTCGAGGGCAACGGCGTCAGCGGCATCGACTCGTGCGCCTTCGGCTCGATGTGCTGGGCCGTCGACCCCGAGAGCGGCCAGGGCGTGTGCGTCGCCCTGTGCACCGGCTCGCCCGAGGCGGCCCAGTGCGCGCCGGCCGGGACCACCTGCGTGGTCGCCAACGAGGGCGTGCTCAACCTGTGCCTGCCGCAGTGCGACCCCCTGCTGCAGAACTGCGAGAGCGGCGACCTGTGCCTGCCGAACCCCCTCGACCAGAGCGCGTTCGTGTGCATCCTCGACGCCTCCGGCGAGTCCGGCACCACCTTCGACCCGTGCGAGTACGGCAACGCCTGCGACGCCGGCTTCGTCTGCCAGGACCCCATCTTCGCCAGCGAGTGCGACCCGGGCGCCAAGGGCTGCTGCCTGCCCTACTGCGACCTCAGCGACCCCGAATGCCCCGGCGCCAACCAGGACTGCCTGGCCTGGTTCGAGGCCGGCATGGCCCCGCCCGGATACGAGAACGTCGGCTACTGCGGGATCCCGCAGGGCTGATCCGCCCTTCGAGCCCGATCGACGCCGCCGCTTAACCTTACCGTGGGGACATGTTCTGGAGGACATGTCCCCGCGGTCTCCTCATGTCCGGGCCCGGCGCTCGAGACGCGACGACGCGACACGTCCACCGGTGAGTTTCCAGGCGCGGGTCGCTCGGCCCCGCGACGGGCTCGCATCGCACGGCGGCGCCAGCGGCCCGTGCGGTGCATCATGGGCCGGGAAGTCCTCGTGAGGACCGCGAGCACCGCTCCGCGATCCCTGCGGCCGGCCGCGAAGTCGGCAGGAGAACCGCGTCGTGTGCCCCATGTGAAGATCGCGACGCACGGCCGTGACCTGGAGCGAGTCGCGCGGTGCCCGCCCGAACCGCGAAGCCGCGTGCCGACCAGCGTTTGCGCCGCGGACGGACCGCCGCGCCGAGGCTCGCCGAGGCCGAGGCGGCCCGGATGGGCGCAGCCTGGTCCGGATTGCGCGGACGCGCGAGGCCTGTTACCTCTCGCCGGGACCCGTGCCTTCGCCGCGCAATTCGATCGCCCTCGGCCTGCTCGCTAGCTTCTCGCTCGGGTCATGCCTCTACGAGTCGAACAACCCCGATCTCACGGGCCAGGACGTCCGCCTCACGATCCTTCACACGTCGGACGTCCACTCGCGGATCCTGCCCTACGACCACGATCCTCTCTACACCGAGCAGCAGCTCGGCCTGGCCGACGGTCGCGGGCCCTACGGCGGCGTCGCCAAGATGGCCCACATCGTCAAGCGCGAGCGCGAACGCGCCGGTCGCTCGCTCTGGCTCGACTCGGGCGACCTGTTCCAGGGCGCCCCGATCTTCAACATCTTCGGCGGCGAGGCCGAGGTGCGGGCGATGTCGATGGCGGGCCTCGACGCCATGGCGCTCGGCAACCACGAGTTCGACCACGGGCCGGAGAACGTGCTCGAGCAGTTCTCGAGCTTCGGCGACTTCGATCTCCTGGCCGCCAACTACGAGTTCGAGGACGACGCCAAGCCGTTCGCCAAGCAGTTCGACATCATCGTCAAGCCGTTCGTCGTCTACAACGTCGACGGCCTCAAGCTCGGCATCATCGGCATGGGCAACCTCAGCTCGATGAACAGCCTCGAGGACGGCACCAACAACCTCGGGATCCTGCCGAAGGAGACCCTGCAGACCGTCCAGTTCTACACCAACTTCCTCCGCGAGTCGGTCGACCTGGTGGTCCTGCTCGACCACCTCGGCCTGACGGAGGACGAGGTGCTGGCGCGCAACATCTGTGGCCTCGACCTGATCCTCGGCGGCCACCACCACATCGCCCTGAGCCCGCCCAAGCTCATCGACTACAACCCCGACGCCCACTACGTCGCGGCCGAGCCCGACATGGACGCCGAGGTCGTCACCGTCGACAGCGAGGGCGAGGAGGACGACCCGGAGGTCGGCTCCGATCCCGACGGCACCGACCCGCCGCGCGGGATCGGCGAGTGCAAGCCCGAGCACCGGCGCCAGACCTTGCTGGCCCACCCCAACGCCTTCGCCAAGTTCGTCGCGCGCCTCGACCTCGTCGTCCGCGACAAGCGGATCATCTCGCACAAGTTCAAGCTGTTCCCGATCGACGCCACCGTCCCCGAGGACGCCGACACCCGCGAGGTCCTGCAGGAGTACATCCAGGAGATGGCGCAGACGCTGCTGCTCGACCGCGTGATCACGACCGCGACCGAGCCGCTGCGGCGGTTCGGCAACACCGGCGGCGACAGCATGCTCGGCAACCTGGTGGCCGAGGCGATGCAGTACCGGCGCTACATCGAGACCGAGTTCTGCGTCACCAACTCGCTCGGCATCCGCACCGACATCCTCGCCGGCCCGATCACGTACGAGCAGATGTACAACGTGATGCCGTTCGAGAACACGATCACGACGATGACCCTGAGCGGCATCGAGGTCCAGGAGCTGCTCGACTTCGCCACCCGCTCGAGCGCCGAGCGCGGCTGCAACTCGCAGATCCAGGTCTCGGGCATCAGCTTCACGATGAACTGTCGCACCGGCAAGGCCGAGGACATCCACGTCAACGGCGAGCCGCTCGAGAAGGCCCGCGCCTACGACATGTGCACCAACGACTACATGGCCTGGGGCGGCAGCGGCTTCCGCATGCTCAAGCGCAACACCACCAAGGTCAACACGGGCATCCCGATCCGCGAGGCGATGATCCAGTACATGCGCGACATCCCGGCGCTCCCGGCCTGCTACGACGCGAACACGCCGCTCGACCACTGCAAGTCCGGCTACGCCGTCCCCGACGGCCGGATCGTCACCAAGTACTAGGAAGGAGGCCTGCGCGTCATGCATTCCAAGTCCCCCGCCCTCGCGCTCGCGCTCCTCGCCGCCGGCTGCGTGCAGGAGCTCGACAAGAGCACCGGCAAGGTCGCGCCGCTCAGCTTCAAGGTCGAGATCGAAGGCGAGGTCGGCAGTGAGAAGAGCCCGCTCGCCTACAGCGGCACCGGCCGCCAGTTCCTCCTCGACATCCGCGCCGTCGACGACGAGGGCGAGCTCGCCACCTGGTTCTCGGGACAGGTCAACATCGACGTCGCCCCGCGCGGGCGGCTCGCGCCCAACCAGCCGAACACCGTCACGCTCAAGGACGGCGAGGCGCGAGGCGTGCCGGTCGAGGTGATGCGGGCCCACGGCGCCACCAACATCTGGGTCGAGGACCGCGGCAGCGACGAGAAGCCCGGCAGCTACGCCACCGGCCTGTCGCCGACCATCCACGTCGCCCACCCGACGCTGCGCGAGATCAACGAGACCGACATCCCCGCCTCGTCGCCGCTCGACGGCGACTTCGTCAAGGTCAACGCCGAGGGCCGCACGCTCGTGGTCACCGGGATCGCCGTCGACGGCTTCTACCTCACCGACATGAACGACATGGCGGCCGGCTTCAACGCCATCTTCGCGCACACGCACTCGCGGCCGAAGGGCGTCGAGCAGGGCTCGGTGATCGAGGAGATCATCGGCACCGTGGTCGAGTTCTACGGGTTTACCGAGCTCGGCTTTCCGACCTATCGCGTCGGCGGCAAAGTCTCCAACCTCGTCCCCGTGGAGCTGACCGGCGCGCTGGTCGAGCAGGACGGCGAGATGGAGAAGTTGGAGAGCCGACTCGTCGAGGTGCGGGACGTCACGGTGTGCCCGCTGGGTGACGGCTACGCGACGTTCGGCCAGTGGGTGGTCCTCGTCGACCCCGCCGGCAACTGCAACAGCGGCAAGGGCGGCGTCAACGTCGTCAGCGCCCTCAGCGCGACGGGCTTCGATCCGGCCGACCACGCCGGCGGCAAGCTGGCGCGGATCACCGGCGACCTGCGCTTCCACGCCGCCGCCAACCCGTCCTGGCTGATCTACACGCGCGGCGACGAGGACATCGAGGTCTCGGCCCAGTAGCGCCGCGACGGCCTGTCTGTCGCCTCCCGGAGGTCGGAGTGCCGCGACTCGTCGCGGCCTCGCGTCGCCGCGGGACGCGGAGACGTCGGCCGGATGTCGACCGCGTCACAGCGTTCGCTGGGGGATCGCCTCACGCGGGGCCCCGGACCGCGAACATCGCTTGCTGCGATCGCAGGGGCCCGGCTTGACATCGCGCATGGCCGCAAAGTAAGTGTCCGGGCGCACGGAACGCCCTCTGTGGCGGCACGCGCCGCGAATCACTGCATGGCCTCTCGAGGCCACGAGATGCGAAGGAGCTGGATCATGCGTCGACTCGTCCCCTGCACCGCGCTGTGTCTTGTCGCCTGCAACGCGTTCAACAACAACAACACCGCCGGTGACGACGCGACCGCGACCGAGTCCGCGGGCACCACCGACACGCCGCCGACCACCACGCAGCCGACCGACGGCGGCGGCCTGAACGACACGACCATCTACGACATCCAGCAGAACAAGGTCACCCCGAGCACGCTGGTGCGGGTCAAGGACGTCGTCGTCGTCTCGCCGACGAAGTTCAGCGGCAGCGGGGCCGGCAGCGTGTTCGTGCAGGAGCTCGACGGCGGCGAGTACTCCGGCATCCAGCTCTACATCTTCCCCGACACCGCGACCGAGCTGATGGCCCAGGGCAAGGTGCCGAAGCCGGGCGACAAGCTCACCGTGATCGGCGAGTACGTCGAGTACAAGGCGATGGACGACACCGGCGAGGAGACCTACAGCGAGATCAACATCTCGCTGCCGGACGACATCATGATCACCGGCACCGCGACCGCCCCGACCCCGCCGGTCGTGTCCCCGCCCGACATCGCCAACGGCGGCGCGCTGACCGAGGTCTGGGAAGGCACCGTCGTCACCATCGAGGACGTCGACGTCACCAACCCGGACCTCGGCTTCGGCGAGTTCGAGGTCACCGGCGGCGTGCGCGTCGACGACATGTTCTTCCTGCCGGAGGGCGGCCCGAAGCCGCCGATGGGCACCACGCTGACCCTCACCGGCCCGGTGATGTACAACTTCGGCAACTTCAAGCTGGCGCCGCGCGGCTGCGACGACTTCGTCGGCTTCGAGTGCGAGGGCGGCAACACCACCGACACCGAGACCACCGGCCCGATGGGCGCGGTCACGATCTACGACATCCAGCAGGGCATGGTCCCGCCGATGCAAGTCGTCACCGTCGAGAACGTGATCGTCACCAGCCCCCTCACCTTCAAGGGCGACGGCTTCTTCGTCCAGGACCCGCAGGGCGGCGAGTACTCCGGGATCTACGTCTACATCAACCAGAACCCCGACATGCTCGCGGTCCAGCCCGGCGACGTGGTCACGATCAACGGCCTCTACAACGAGTTCTACGACATGTCCCAGATCACCGCCGGCCAGGCCGGCGACGTGGTCGTCACCGGCACCGACGCGGTCCCCTCGCCCATCGTGCTCGACCCGGCCGACATCGCCACCGGCGGCGGCATGAGCGAGAACTACGAGTCGGTGCTCGTCAGCGTCGAGAACGTCACCGTCGCCACCGCGGCCGACCAGTACGGCGAGTGGACCGTCGACGGCGACCTCTTCGTCTCCGACCTGTTCTTCACCACCAACGAATGGCCGCAGCCGATGCCGGGCGACACCTTCAGCTCGCTCACCGGCCCGCTGATCTACAACTTCGAGAACTTCAAGCTGGCCCCCCGCACCGCCGAAGACCTGGCCCCGTAGCCGAGAGCGACCCATCGCCCATGCACCGGCCTCTTTCCGCCGCCGTCCTCACCGTCGCCTGGCTCGCGCCCGGCCTCGCGCTCGCGTTCCAGCCCGGTCCCGGCGACTCCCCGCCGCCGGGCTCGAGCCAACCGCCGCCCACGGCCACGCAGTCGCCGACGCTCGAGCCGCCGCCCCCGTCGGCCGCGCCGCCGCCGAGCGAGCAGCCCGCCGTCGCGCCCGAGGGACCTGTCCCTCCGACCAGCACGCAGGCCGTCGACGTCGAGGCGCTGCAGCGCGAGCTCAAGGTCCTGCGCTCGCGGGTCGATCGCGCCGAGCAGCGCCTCGCCGTGCAGGAGTCGCGGCGCGAGATCGACGAGAAGCGGGCCATGCCGACCACCGGCTACAACCAGTGGACCGCAGGCAACGCGATGGCGACGCGCATCACGTTCGCCATCGCCGACGACAACCTGCTCGCCGGCGCGAAGGACCGCTCGCCCTCGGCCGGCTTCAAGCTCGCGGCCGACCGCCTGTTCTACGACGCCATCGAGCAGGAGAAGCGCGGCTTCGAGACCGAGACGCAGTTGGTTGTCTACAAGCGCATGCCGACGTTCTTCAAGCGGATGGACGCCGAGGCGGCGTTCGTCACCGAGATCGAGCAGTGGCACGACGGCAAGACGTTCCAGAACTACACCACGCTCAGCGACGACGGCTCGTACGGTAAGCTCAACTTCTACACCAAGCGCAACGACTACACCGGCGACAACATCTCGCTGACGATGTTCCCGGTCGACTCGCAGCGCTTCCTGCTCGGCTACACCTACGCGGTCACGTGGGGCGGCGAGCGCATGTTCCCCAACAACACCGGCCAGACCCCGGGCCTCCGCCTGCGCTACGACTGGAACGTCGGCACCGGCAAGGACAGCTACGTGTTCCTCGGCGCCAAGTCGGCGCGCCTGCTCAACGAGAAGCTCAACGAGCCGCAGACCTACTACTCGGCGCTGGGCGGCTTCGGCATCGGCTTCACGCCCTGGCTCGCGTGGGAGGCCAACGGCGGCTACTACCAGTCGGGCGCGTTCCCGATGTTCTCGCCGAACTCGCGGATCGGCGGCAAGACGGTCCACACGTTCGGCGGCTCGACCCGCCTCACCGCCCACTGGGGCGTCCCGATCGGCACGTCGATCGACTTCCAGCTGTTCCGCTACAGCCCCGACGCCAGCTTCCTGCTGACGCAGCAGCAGATCTACGACAACCGGATCGCCGGCTCGGCCGCCGTCGAGTTCACCACCGTCGGCCAGACGCTGCAGCAGTTCGAACAGCCCGACACCACGCGGATCCAGCCGGCCAAGGCGGCGGCGTTCCTCGGCAAGCTGCGGATCAAGAAGCTCCGCCTGTTCGCCAACGCCATCTACCGCGACCTGGCGTTCGTGGTCCTGTCGATCCCCGGCGTGTTCCCCTACCAGACGTTCCCCCACGAGGCGAAGGTCAGCCCGGAGCTGTGGGGCTCGCTCGGCTTCGACTACTACTTCGAGCGCAGCAAGCTGACCCCGGGCGCTGTGCTGGCCTACAAGTCGCCGGCGTCGATCAAGGTCGGCGACACGACGAACGTGTACCGCGAATACTGGGACCAGGAGGTCCTCCCCGCCGGCCAGAACCCGTTCGACATCCTGTCGGGCAAGCTGACGCTGAAGTGGGACATCGCGCCGTTCTTCGTGGTGGTGTCCGAGCTGCGCTACACGCTCGACAACAACCGCACGAAGTTCGTCAAGGCGAGCAACGAGTCGGGCCGAATCCGCGTGTTCGAGGACCCGAACGTGACCAACCGCCTCGGCTTCTTCATCCTCGCCCAGGCGCGCTGGTAAGCGGCTTTTTCGCTCGTCACGGGCTCGCGTGTCTCGTCGAGACCGCGAGCCTTCGCCGTTACGGAGGTAGGATCGCCGGGCGATGCTCGTCGCGGGTTCGCAGCGGCGGGGCATGAAGATCGTCGAGCGGTGTTCGTCGCGGGTCGCAGCGGCGGGGCATGAAGATCGCCGGGCGATGCTCGTCGCGGGTTCGCAGCGGCGGGGCATGAAGATCGTCGAGCGGGCGGACGAGGGGCGGCGCAGCGGGTCCCTCGCTACGCGAGACCTGCCATGCCAGATGCTCGGCGCGGAGCGCTATGCTATCACATGTCCGAAGAGACATCCCGCGCCTGCGCGTCAGGCATGGGGCCCCTCGCTGCGTCCCACTGCGCCGCCCCTCGTCCGCCCGGCGAGAATCGGCGCCGCCCCGCCTCGTCGCCGCTCGGCGATGCATTTCCATCGCCCGTTGGACCTCTTCGCGGGCTGACAGCGCACGATACAGAGTTTGGGGGCCCGATCATGCAGCCGGCCGCGTGCCCGCCATGACCCGATGCGACTTCCAGGCGAACAGCACCGCGCCGAAGATCCCGCTCCAGACGTAGTCCACGCCGCGCTCGAACGCCACGTCGGGGGCGGTCTCGACGGCGTCGATGCCGAGGAACATCGAGATGAACATGAGCGCGCCCCAGAGGCCGCCCAGCACCGTGCGCCGGCCCTGGTGGTCGTCATGCATCACGTAGACCACCCACGTGGTCGTGAGCAGGCCGAACACGACGCCTGCGCCGATCATCCACGGGAGTGACGCCGGGCGCAGCGCGAAGTCGGTCATGGCCGCGCACAGGCCCAGGCCGATCAGCGTCGACAGAGCGAAGCGCCGGCCGAAGCCGAGCGAGTACAACCCGACGAGAGGCGCGTCCGACATCACCTGCACTCTGCCAGATCGCGGAGCGCGGCGAAAGCGGCCGGCGAACATCGTCTCCGCCGCGCCTCCGCGCCGCTCGACCCGACATGACCGTTCGAGCATGTCCGAAGAACCATCCAGTGTTCGCACCTCGCCTACGGCGGGAATCAGCGACAGCGGCACCCTCCTCGCCGACCCGGCAGCCCGCCGTCCTCGTCACGTCTCGTCGATGGATCGCCACGCCAGCTCGCGCGTTCGCGCCCGGAGGTGGGGCGCCGGGGCGGACACGCCGGGTCGGGACGGTCGTCGGCGAGGGCCCGGCGTGTCCGCCTGCGGACGACGGCCCCGGTCTGCGGGAACCGGATAGATTTTCAAATGGAGGTTCGGCGGTGCGACGACCCATCCTGGTACTGGTGATCGCGGCGTTCCTGGTCGCGCTGTGGTGGTGGTGGCGAGCCGCGGCGGAGCCAGGGGAGACGGCTGAATTGCCGTCAGGACATGTCCAAACAGACATATCCTGGAAGCCTGCCGCCGCGTTCGAACAATTAGCGCCGCCTGCCACGCTCGGGGCGATCGCGGGTCATGTTCGCGGCCCGGACCGCCTGCCCCTCGCCGGCGCGCAGGTGTGCGCTCACCTCGCCGAGGCGGGGCCGCAGGCGAGCGATGGCTGGGCTCCCGCGTGCGTGACGAGCGGCCGTGACGGGGCGTACCGCATCGACGGGTTGCTGCCGGGGCCGCGCCGGGTCGAGGCCGGCGCGGCGAATCGGGTGCCCGCGACCTACCGCGAGCAAGACGGCGGGGAATCGGTGCGGGTCGTCGCCGGTAGCGAGGCGCGGGACATCGACCTGGTCTTGTGGCCAGGTGGTGTCGAGCTCCGCGGCGTCGTGCGCGACGTGTCGGGCGGCGAGATCGAGGGCGCCGTGGTCCGCTTCGCCGCGGCGACCGCGTTCTCCGGCGCGGACGGGCACTTCTCGATGTTCGTGCGCCCGGGGCTCGACTACGTCCAGGCGCGCGCCGAGGGCTACGCCCCGGCGACCACCAACGCCTCGGCGCCGGGACAGACGGTCGAGCTCGCGCTGTTCCCCGAGTCGGTCCTCGTCGGCCGGGTCGTGCGAGCGGAGGACGGTCTGCCGATCGCGGGCGCCGAGGTGTCGGCCGGCGACCGCGACGCGCTCACCACCCACACCGACGCGTCGGGGCAGTTCCGCCTCGGGGGCCTGCGCGCCGGCGTGTACAAGCCGCGCGCGGTGTCCGACGAGGCGTGGGGCCTGGCCGAGACGGGCGTCCCGCTGGCGCTCGGCGAGACCTCGGCGCCGGTGACGATCCGCGCCCACCCGGCCGTGACCGTGGGCGGGAAGATCGTGACGGACAACGGCGGCAGCTGCGAGACCGGTCGGGTGACGCTCACCGATCCGGCGACGCGACGCGCGGTGAGCGGCGCGGTCGAGGCCGACGGCGAGGTCGCGGTGCGCGGCCTATCGCCCGGCTCGTACGAGGCGACGGTATGGTGCTTCGGACATGTCCCGGAGGACAAGTACGAACGCGTCGCGGTCGCCGAGGCGGCGGTCGCCGGCCTCGTGTGGCGGGTGCACGCCGGGCGCCGGATCACCGGACGCCTGGTCGACAGCGGCGGGACACCGGTCACCATGGCCGCGGGGCTGCGCGCGCGGCTCGAGGGCGGCGACCCGCGCGACTCCGCCTCGCAGGGCGCCGCGGTGGTGCAGCCGGACGGCTCGTTCGCGCTGCTCGGCCTGCGACCCGGACGCTATTCGCTGACCGCCTCGCGCGAGGGCGGCGCCAGCAGCAAGCCGCTCGAGGTCGACGCCGGCGAGCGCGACGTCGCCGACGTCGAGCTGGTGCTGCCCGCGGGCGGCGAGGTGCGCGGGCAGCTGCTCGACGCCCACGGGCGGCCGGCGCGGCAGGCCTTCGTGACGCTGTCCGGCGACCACCAGACCGGCTGGGGCGGCGCGGTCGCGGACGACGGCAGCTTCACCCTGCGCGACGTGCCCGAGGGCGCGTACCGGGCCCACGCCAGCGACCGCCGCGGGCCGCTGCGCCTGTCCGGACGCGGGCCCGACGACCTGCCCGGCGTACCGGTCGAGGTCAAGGCCGGCGCAGTGGCGCAGCTCGAGATCATGGTCGAGGCCGGCGGCGGTGAGATCCGCGGCAAGGTGGTCGATGAGACAGGTGCACCGGTGTCCGACGCCCAGGTCGCCTGCGCGCTCGAGTCGGACCGCCCGGGCGCCAGGTCGGCGCTGACGCGGACCGGCACCAGCAGCCACGAGCGCCCGATCATCACCGATCAGGACGGCCGTTTCGTGCTCACGGACCTGTCCTCGGGGACATATGCCGTGCGGGCCTGGTCCGGCGCCGGTGCGACGCAGGCCACCGCCGAGCGGGTCGCGCTCGGCAGCGAGCTGGTGCTGACGATCCCTGCCGCGGGCGAGATCGGCGGCAGCGTCCGCCTGACCGGCGGCGGCGCGCCCGAGTGGCTCAAGGTCACCGCCGAGGAGCCGACCCTCGACTACTTCCGTCACGACCAGTCCTTCAAGACAGCCGGCCGCTTCGCCCTCACGGGCCTGCCGCCCGGGACCTACACCGTGCGCGCCGAGGCCGGCGAGGGCAGCGCGGAGACGAAGGTGACCCTGGCCGCCGGCGAGGTGCAGCGCGGCATCGATCTGGTGCTCGCGCCGCGCATCGAGCTGCGCGGACGCGTGATCGACCTCGAGACCGGCGAGCCGCTCGTCGGCGTGCGCGTCGAGATCGGGATCGGTGGCCAGCACGGCCTCACCGACGCGAGCGGTCGCTTCGCCCTCGCCGGCACGCCGGTCGGCGCGGCCTCGCTGCGGCTGTCGCCGGCGCTCGCCGATCCGCAGGGCCCCGGCCACACCAACACCTCCGTGCCGATCCTGGTCGAAGGGACAGAGGCCATGGAGCTCCCCCCGACCGCGCTGGTGCGCCGCCGGCTGCCGCCGGGCACGGGCCCGGGCGACCTCGGCTACTCGCTGCAGGAGCCGCCGCCCGGCGAGGACCCGCGCCTGCGTCGCTGGCTGGTCAGCGCCGTGCGGGCCGGCGGACCGGCCGCGAGCGCCGGTCTGCGGGTCGGCGACGAGATCGTCGCGATCGACGGCCACCCCGTCGCCGGCGCCGACAGCTACCGCTACCGCGCCCTCGCGCTCGTGACCTCGGGCCGGACCCTCCAGCTCGGGCTCGCGCGCGGGGACACGCTCGCGGTCACGGCCGCGCCGCTGCGCTGAAGCGCATGCCCTATCGAACATGTCACCATGGACATGTCCAAACAGTCATCTTCTACCAGCCGGCCGGCGAGCCATCACATGTCCGATGCGACATGTGCGGAGGCTCGCCGCTCGACCCCGCCCGCGCCGCGCGTTTGACAGCCGCCCCCAGGCGCGGCAGCGTAGCGGAATGAAATTGCGCCGCATCTCCTTGCTCCTCACGCTCACCTGCGCGGCCGCCTGCGGCGACGACAAGGGCGGAGACACCGAGGCCACCACCGGCATCGGCTCCACCACGACCACCGACCCCACCACCGGCACCGGCTCCACCACGACCACCGACCCGACCACCACGGGCACCGCCGACGGCAGCGCCTCGGACGGCCAGACCGACACGGGCACCGATCTCACCGGCACCGATCCCACCGGCACCGACCCCACCGGCACCGGCACGACCGGCGTCGACACCTCGCAGTTCGAGCGCTTCACCGTGCGTGACGCGGCCGGTCCGTGCCCGCCGAACGCCGACTGCGACGGCTTCATCGAGCTGCTGGGGACGCGCGTGTTGCGGGTCGAGAAGTTCGGCGAGCTCGACAACCCGGTGACCGAGGTCGAGATCGACGAGGACGACTTCCTCGCCGCGGTCGCGGTGTTCACCGCGCCGGAGCTGGTGAACACGCTCGACGGCCCCGACCCGCTGTGCAACCCGCCGAGCGACGTCTTCGAGTCGATGGAGCTGGTGCTGGACGGCGCCCTGCACGACGCGATGACCACGGCCTGCGATCTGCCGCCGCTGGTCGCCGCGCGGGAGATGGCCGACGCGCTGGTGATGGAGTACGTGCCCTGACAGCGGGCCGATGGAACGCCGGGCCCGCCTCGGGCACAGTGTCGCGCGTATGCGAAAACTAATCCGCCTTCGAGCTCTCCTCGGTCTCCTCGTCGTCCTCGCGGCCTGCGCGCCCAAGCAGACAGTATCGGCCGTACCTCCGCCTGCCACACCGGAGCGGGCCGCCTGGACCGGCTCCGAGATCTCGGTCGCGGTGCGCACCAGCCCCGACGTGGCCCAGTTTCGCCAGGTGTTCGAGCGCGAGCTCGGACGCGCGGGCTTCCGCGTCCTGCCCAACCCCGACGCCCAGGCCCTGCTCCTCAACCTGCTCGGCGACGGCAACTCGACCTCCGGCGCGAACGCGGCCGGCAGCACCGTCCAGCAGACCATGATCATCGACATGAGCGTGTCGCTGGACGGCCGCCTCCAGGGCGAGCACCGCGCCACCGTCCAGTACACCGCGGTGCTCGACCGCAACGACAAGACCGACGACTTCAACAAGTTCAACGCCCGCGTCGGCGACTATCAACGCCAGGCGCAGGAGTGGCTCGCGGTCGACCTGACCAACCAGCTGATCGCCAGCCTCCAGGCCAAGCCCGCCCAGTGACCGTTCGAACATGTCCCTCAGGGCATGTCCGAACACATCACCTGCCCGCGCCTCACAGCGCGACCTTCGAGACCCGGTCGCGGTGGAGGTGGCCGAGGTAGAGCGCCCCGTCGCGCTCGTGCACGCTGGTGACCTGGTGCACCGACTCCCCCGACGGATCGTGCAGGCTCTGCAGCACCTTGCCCGTCTCGTCGATCTCGATCGCCAGCCCGTACGGGGCGGGCTTCGGCCACAGCGCGCGCGGCAGGTTGGCGACCATCTTCTTGAGGAACGGCCGCGGCGCCAGGAAGTCGCCGGCCGGGTTGCGCACGGTGAACATGGCGATCCAGAACGTCCCCCGCCCGCTCTGCGCCACGCCGTCGGGGAAGCCCGGCAGGCCCTCGATCAGCACGTCGGTCGTGCCCGACTTGTCGCCCTTCAGCCAGTGGCGCGAGATCCGGTAGCGGTAGGTCTCGTTGACCGCCACGTACGACTCGTCGCGGCTCAGCGCCACGCCGTTGGCGAAGTAGAGGTCCTTCGCCAGCACCGTCGACGTCTTGGTCTGCGGGTCGTACTTGATGAGGCGCCCGTGCGGCCGGCCCTCGAGCAGGTCGAGCATGTGGTCGCCGAACCCGAACTTGTCGCTCGCGTCGGTGAAGTAGACCGTCCCGTCCTGGGCCACCGCGACGTCGTCGGTGAAGCCGAGCCGCACCCCGTCGACGGTGTCGACCAGCGTCTCCACCTGTCCTTCGGGACTGATCGACAGCAGCCCCTTCTTGGCGTCGGCGACGATCAGCGCGCCCGACGGCGCGAAGTCGAGGCCGAGCGGGCGGCCGCCGGTGTTGGCGAACACCTCGATCGCCTCGCCGTCGAGGCGCAGCACCTCGCCGGCGTTGGTCCCGCCGTAGACGCGGCCCTGCGCGTCGGTCTCCACGTCCTCCGGCCCGTCGATCTTGCCCGCCGCCAGCAGCGTCGCCCCGGCCATGCGCTGGTTCGGCGCCAGCGGCCCCGTCATCTCGGACGCCGCCGGCGGATCCCACGCCACCGGATCGATCGGCGCGGGCGCCACCGCCAGGTACGCCGCGAACAGTGCGAGCCCCAGGACCAGCAACAACACCAGACGCAGCAGCAACTTCATGGAGTTCGCCATCGTAGGCCATCTTCGCCGGCCCTGCGACGGGCGTCGACGCCCCCCGGGGTGGTGCGACAACCGTCGCCGTCCGGCCCGCGTCGGCGCCCCGGCATCGCGTACGCTGAGCCCACGCGCCCGTGCGCCGCGCGTCGACCGGCGTGACCCCCATGGACCCCTCCCTCCTCTTCGCCCTCCTCGGCGGCCTCCTCATCGGCACCGCCTCGCTGCTCCTGCTCGCCGGTAGCGGGCGGATCGCGGGCGTCAGCGGCATCGTCGGCGGCGCGCTCGCCCGCCCCGCGGGCGATCTCGCGTGGCGGCTCGCCTTCGTGCTCGGCCTGGTCGCCGGCGGGTCTGTCCTTCGGGTCCTGTCCCCGAGGACATTGCCGACGGGCTTGCCGCACACGGCCCTGGTGATCGTCGGCGCCGGCCTGCTCGTCGGCTTCGGCGCCCGCCTCGGCGGCGGCTGCACCTCCGGCCACGGCGTGTGCGGCCTCGGCCGCCGTTCGCCGCGCTCGCTGGCCGCCGTGCTCACCTTCATGACCACCGCCTTCGTCACCGTCCACGTCGTCCGCCACGTCCTCGGAGGTGGCGCGTGACCACGCTCGTCGCCTTCGCCGCCGGCCTGCTGTTCGCGCTCGGCCTCGGCCTCGCCGGCATGACCGACCCGGACAACGTCCTCGCCTTCCTCGACCTCGCCGGCGCCTGGGACCCCGCGCTGATGCTCGTGCTCGCGGGCGCCTGCGGCCTCTACATGCTCGGCGCGCCGCTCGTGCTGCGGCGCGGCCGCCCGCGGTGGGCCGCGCGCTTCGCCCTGCCGACGCGCCGCGACATCGACGGCCGGCTCCTCGTCGGCGCCGCGCTGTTCGGCGTCGGCTGGGGCCTCGTCGGCCTCTGCCCCGGCCCGGCCCTCGTCGACCTCGCCGGACTCGGCGGCGACATCGTCCTCTTCGTCGCCGCCATGCTCGCCGGCATGTTCCTCTTCACCCGCGTCTTCGCCACCTCGCCATGAAGATCGAACACTTCTACGACCCGCGCACCAACACCCTGACGTACCTCGTGTACGACGAGCGCACGCGCGACGCCCTCGTCATCGACCCCGTCCTCGACTACGAGCCGGTCGGCTCGAAGGTGTGGGAGGAGTCCGTCTCGGCGATCGCGGCGAGGATCCACGCCCTCGACCTGCGCCTCGGCCTGCTGCTCGAGACGCACGCGCACGCCGATCACCTGTCCGGCTCTCAGGCGCTGCGGCGGCTGTTCCCCGGCGTCCCGCTGGCGATCGGCGCCGCCATCACCGAGGTCCAGGCGCTGTTCCGCGACATCTACGACCTCGGCCCCGACTTCCGCGTCGACGGCAGCCAGTTCGACCGCCTCCTCCACGACGGCGAGCGCTTCGCCGTCGGCGCCCTGCACGTCGAGGCCATCGCCACCCCCGGGCACACGCCCGCGTGCATGAGCTACCGCGTCGGCGACGCCGTGTTCGTCGGCGACGCCATGTTCATGCCCGACTACGGCGCCGGCCGCTGCGACTTCCCGGCCGGCAGCGCCCGCGCCCTCTACCGCTCGATCACCCGGCGCCTGTATGTCCTCCCGGACAGCACGCGCATGTTCGTCTGCCACGACTACCAGCCCGGCGGCCGCCCGCTCGCCTGGCAGACCACCGTCGGCGAGCAGAAGGCCGAAAACATCCAGCTGCCCGCCGGCCGCGCCGAGGACGACTTCGTCGCCTTCCGCACCGCCCGCGACGCCACCCTGGACGCCCCCAAGCTGCTCTACCCCAGCGTCCAGGTCAACATCGCCGCCGGCCGCCTCCCCGACCCCGCGCCCAACGGCCGCCGCTACCTCAAGATCCCGCTCAACCTCAAGGGCTGACGGCACCCGCGGGCGATGCTTCTTTTTAAAAGAAACATGTTCGATGGAGCATGCTCCTTCGAACATGTTCTCTGATACAGGTCGATACCGAGGCGTAGCCCGTCGCCCTGGCGGCATGGGCGCGCCGTCGCCCGACCTCGGCTCCCGGCGCTCGCCCTAGCCGGTCGCCTCTCACCCGCACTCGACCCGCACAGGCCCTCGCCGCCTGGCTCCACGCTCTTGCCCCGGAGTTGCGCTCGATCGGCCCGGAAGGCTCGCCGCCGCGCCTTCACCGCGGCTGCCCGACCTCGGAGCGCCTTGACCCGCCGCGCGCAGCGCCACTAGGCTGCTTCGGGTATGAGCGCGCGTAACGTCGAGAATACCAAGAAGGTGCTGGAGCTGTTCTGCCGCAAGGAGCTCGCGGAGGCCGCGAGCTACTTCGCCGAAGACGCGACCCTGCGCAACAACGTGTCCCCGGACGTCAAGCGCGGGCGCCAGGCCATCTACGAGCACCTGGTACGCTGGTACAGCAGCTTCTCCGACGCCGCCGCGCACAGCATGGAGTTCATCGACGCCGGCGACACCGTCATCGGCATGTTCCACGGCGAGGGCACGCACACCGGTCCGCTCGGCGAATTCCCGGCCACGGGCAAGCGCTACTCGATCCGCTACTGCGAGATCTACCGCTTCGACGCCGAGGGCAAGATCATCGCCAACGAGGCGTTCTACGACAGCCTCTCGCTGCTGCGCCAGCTCGGCCTCGCGCCCTGAAGCGCAGCGTTCCCGACGGCGACGCGACTTGCAGAGCCGGCGTCGCCGCGACGGGCGCCTCACCCGAGCAACCGAAGAGGAGGAGCACCCCCGACCGCGGCGCTCCGCATCGCCGCTCACACCCCGGCGAACAGCCGCGCACCGAAGCTGTCCGACAGCCGCGCGTCGTTGAAGATCTTCCGCGCCGCCGCGCCGACATCGTACTCGACGCGCTTGAACTCGAACTTGCCGCGGCCGGAGTCGTAGATGGTGTAGCTGGCGCGCGGGTCGTGGTCTCGGGGCTGGCCGACCGAGCCGACCGAGACGATGTAGCGGAACTCGGGGTGGATCTCGAATTCCTTCGTCACCACCTCGTACACGCGCTCGCGGCCGATGGCGAACGCCTTGCACAGGTGCGAGTGGCCGATGAACGTGATCTGACCGAGGCTGTCCCAGATCGGGATACAGGTCGCGGCCTGCTCGACGCTGAAGATGTACTCGAACTCCTCGAGGTCGACCGGCGAGCCGTGGCAGAAGTGGGTCGCCCCGTCGCGCTCGAAGTAGTTGAGCTTGCGCAGCCAGTTCATGTTCTCGGACGTGAGCTGGCGAGAGTGCCAGTCGAGCGCCTCGCGGGCCGCGTCGTAGTAGTAGCTGTAGTCCATGCGGCCGGCGACGGCCGCGTCGTGGTTGCCGAGGATCGTATAGCGGGTCACCCGCTTGACGATGTCGCAGCAATCGTTCGGCTGGGCGCCGTAGCCGACGGTGTCGCCGAGGCAGACGAGGGCGTCGATCTTCTCGCGTTCGAACGCCCGGAGCACCGCCTCGAGGGCGTCCAGGTTGGCGTGGACATCACTGAAGATCCCGTAGCGCATCAGTCCCCGACTTCCACTTCGACTTCGTCGATCTCGTCGTCCTCGGCGGCGTCGAGCTCTGGCGCGATCGCGTCCGACGCCAGACGCGAGAAGCGACGTGACGCCTCGGCCTCTTCCCCCTCGGCGTCGTCCCGCACGGCGCCCAGTGTAGCAAGCGCGCGCCTGGCCGCGGAGGATACCGACGGGTCCCCGACCTCCAGCAGATTCTCGACCGCGACCCGGCCCGAACCGCCCGGCCCCGCGCCCTCGGCCTTGATGAGCTCCGCGAGCGCGCGGGCGACCCGCGCCCCCACCACCTCCTTGCGCCCGGTCGGGGTGCTCCGGAGCAGGTTGCACAGCGGCCCGACCACGCGCGGGCCGAGGTTGCCGAGCGCGCGCGCCGCATCGACCCAACCCGCGCTTGGCTCGTCGCCGAGCATCATCACCAGCGGGCCCTCGGCTTTGCGCTCGCCGAGGTGGCCGAGCAGGATGGCCGCGGCCTGGCGCACATGTCGCTGGGGCGCCCGCAGGGCTGCCAGCAGCTCCGGCCCGACGCGGGAGCCGAGCTCGGCCAGCGCCGGCAGCAGACTGACGACCTCGTTTTCCGATAGTTCGGGCAAGGTCCCGATGACCGCCCGGACATCGCCGTCGGACCCGCGCAGCCGCCCCGTCAGCTCGCGCAGGCGGGCCTGCGATCGCGCCTCCTGCACCGGCGGCGCCTCGCGCACCTCCGCGGCCGCCTTCACCTGCGGCTGGCTGGCGCGACGGCCGGTCGTCACCTTGCCGAGCCCGAGCGCCTTCGACAGCTCCGGCGGCGGCGTGAGGTTCTTGTGCTGGCAGAGGTCCAGGATCCCGCGCCAGGCCGCCTCGACCTGCTCGGCGGAGAGGTCCTCGCCGCGGGCGATCGACGCCGTGCGCGCCGCGATGAGCTTCTGCACGAACATCCCGCCGTCGCGCGCCTGGTCGGAGCCGAGCCAGCGGCGCCAGAAGCGGGCCGGGGCCGGCAGCCCGAATTCGATCGCGGCGCCGAGCACGGCGGAGCGGATCTTCTCGTATGTCTCGATCGACAGGCCGTCGACCTCGAGCAGGCGCGCGAGGTTGTCCTTGCGCGAGCCGTGGTCGAGCCGCTCGAGCGCCGTCCAGGCCCCGGCGGCCGACTCGCGGGCGGTCTCCCCGAGCGTCTCGGCGATCGGCGTCCGCGCCGGCTCGAGCCGCTGCACCGTGTTGCGGCCGGACAGCAGCTCGCGGGCGGTGCGGTACGCGTCAGGCGGGAACTCGCCGGTGCCGAGCTGCGCCTGCGCGCTCTCGAGGCACGACGCCGCGTTGCGCTGCAGCTCGGGCGCCGCCAGCTCGCGGATCTGTCCGCCGGGCAGCGCCAGGCGGATCTTGAACTCGAGGGTCAGTTGTTTGAACAGGTCGAGCGTCATCGGCTCGCCGACGTCGACCACCGCGTCGATCACCAGCGACTCGCCCCCGGCCTCGGCCACGCAGCGGACCCCGACCAGCGGATAGCCGAGCCCGCGCAGGTGGATCGGCCGCACCTTCACCGGCGCCGACGCCCACACGCGCGCGGTCGCCTCGTTGACGTTCACCCCGACCTGCACCGCCCCGCCGTCGCGGCCGAGGCTGGCGATCGCGGCCCGCTGCACTTCGGCCCCGAGCCGCACCGGCGGGGGCGTGGGTGCCCGGCTCGAGGCGCGTCCGGACCGCGCCTCGGCCTCGTCGCGCCGCGGCCAGTTCGGCCCGCTGTCGCCCGCCGACTCGAGCACCTGGCGCTTGGGCCAGGTCCCGGTCACCGCCGCCTCGCTGACGCGGTCGCCCGCGCCCTCGAGCCCGCGCCGCGCCGCTGCGTCGGCCGCCTCGACCTGCCGCCGCGACCACGCCCCGCTGCTGTCGGCCGCCCCGGTCTCGGTCGCCTGCCCCGGCAGCACCGCCGCCGGCCGCGGCCCGCCCTCGCCGTTGCCCGGCCGCCCCGGCTGAGTCGGCGCGCTCGGGGACAGCGCCCGGGCCACCGCCGCGCGCAGCGCCGACCGCTCGCCGTCCGCCTCCGCCGCCGGCTCGATCACCGCCGCCGGCTCGATCACCGCCGCCGGCCGTCGCTCCTGTCCGTTCGTACCTGTCCCTTCGAGCACCGCCGCAGGCCGCCGGCCCGCCGGCTCCTCGAGCCCCGCGCGCCGACTTGCCCCCGAGGACATGAGCCCCGAATCATGTCCGTTGGAACCTGTCCCTTCGAGCACCGCCGCCGGCCGCCGCGCTCCCTCGTCCGCCCGCCGACCCGCGACGTCCGGCCCCTCGAGCACCGCCGCCGGTCGCCGCGTCCCCTCGTCCGCGCGCCGGCCCGCGACGTCCGGCCCCTCGAGCACCGCCGCCGGCCTCCGTGCTGTCCCCGACGACATGCCCCCTGCGTCCTGTCCGTTGGAGCCTGTCCCTTCGAGCACTGGCGCCGGCCGCGCCGGGCCGCCCAGGCCCTCGAGAGCGGCGGGGCGCCGGCCCTCGTCCGGCAACGTGCGCCGGCCCGGCGCGTCGGGCCCCTCGAGCACCGCCGCCGGCCGCCGGGTGGCCTCGTGCGCCGCCTCCTGCAGCTCATCCTCGATCGCGCGGGTGCGCCGGCGGCCCGGGAACGTGTCCTCGAGCGACTCGGGCAGGCTGGCCGCGCGGACCACCCGCGCCTTGCGAGCGTCGGCCTCGCTCGGTCCCGACCCCTCGCGTCGCCGGTTCGCCTCGACCGCCTCGCCCGGCCGCGACTCCTCGCGCTTCCTCGCCTCGACCGCGTCCCCCGGCGCCGCGCCGCGCCGCCCCGCCTCGATCTCGCCCGGCCCCGAGCCCTCGCGCCGCCGCCCCGCCGCCAGGGCCGGCCCCGAGCCCTCGCGTCGCCTCGGCTCGACCGCGGTCGGCCCCGAGCTCTCGCGCCGGCGCCCGGCCTCGCCGGCCCCGCCGTTCCTGGCCCCGGGGACATGTCCCTTCGAACCTGCCTCATCGACCCTGGCCTCGAGGCCAGGCGGCTCGCCCTCGCCGGCCCGCCCCGGCTCCTGGACGCGCGACCCCAGCGCCGGACCCGGCCACGGCGACAGCTCCGGCGCCGCCTCGTCCGCCTCCTCGGCCCACGGCGGCGGCACCGGCACGAACGCCAGCTCCGGCTGCAGCAGCCACGGCGCCGCCAGCTCGGGCCGGGCCTTGAGATCGGCGAGGTGGGCCTGCAGCGCGGCGATCAGATCTCCGCGCCGATCGGCGCTGAGCACCAGAGTCGCCGCGCCGCGATCCGGGTCGACCTCCAACCACGCGCCGCCGCCGGTCGCCGGGCGGCGGCAGCGCGAACACGCGCCGACCAGCGGGCCCCCGGTTCGCAGCGTCCCAACCAGCTCGGGCCGCGCCTGACGATCGAGCCAGCGCCACCGTCGGACCGCCACCAGCGAGCCGCACGGGCACGCGTAGAGGGCCTCCTCGGACCAGCTCCAGTCGCCTTGATTGGACACGCGCGCGACCATAGCGTCCGCGCGCGGACGGTGTAAAGCTGCCGCGCCGATGACCGACACGCCCTCGACCCCCCCGGCTGCGCCGGACTCGCTGCCCCGGACCTCCGGCCCCGACGCCGCCGCGCTCGACGCCGCCGTGGGCGATCTCGACCGACAATTGCGCGAGCAGGTGAAGCGCGCCCTCGGCGTCGAGCTCGACGGCTCGGTCACCTCGCTGGCCTTCCTCGACCACTACCTCGGCCTCGCGCGCAGCGAGACCCGCGCGCCGATCCTCGACCTGCTGGCCGCGTCGGCCGGGGTGTACTTCGGCGAGCTGGTGCGCCGCGAGTTCGGCGGCACCTGGGTCGGGCGCGCCGGCGACCCGCGGAACTATCGCCTGCTGCTCGGCGCGCAGTACCTCCATTTCACGCCGGTCGCGCTCGCGCTGGCCGCGATCCTCGGCCGCGAGCCGGACGACGAGGACGTCGACTGCGCGCTCCACCTCGACATCCGGGGCGGCTCCGAGCCTGACGGGGTCAGCGACGCCGCTTTCATCGAGGAGCGGCTGATGGCCGTCCCGCCGGTCCCGGAGGATCAATTCTACACGCTGACCACGCGCTTCGAGACGATCGCCCTGATCGTCGATCTGCTGGCGCAGCGGCGGGCGCAGAGCGGGTCTGAGCCCTACACCTACACCCTCGACGATTATTCCCACGCCCTGTCCTAGGTATTCCGGCCGCGCGCCCCGGTGTAGACTGCCGCCCGAGCGATGCCCGAAACCGCCGAGATGCCCCTGCTCGAGATGTTGCAGGTGCTGTCGCGGACACCGACCAGTGAGCCGCAACTCCGAGCCGTGGTCGCCGTCACGTGTGCGCGCTGGTGTGTCGTGCGCGGCGAGGACGGCGAGGCCCAACGCCTGCTCGCCCACGCCTTGGAGCTGGTGCCGGACCTGCGGCCGGCGATGCGCCTCCTCTACCGGATCTTTCTCCGGCGCGGCGACATCCGCAACTCCGTTCGCTACCTCGATCTCGAGATCCGCGCCACTCGCCACCCGCGCGAGGCGGCCGCGCTGTACCGCGAGCGAGGTCAGCTGGTCGAGACCCACTTCAAAGATCGCGCCGCCGCTTTGCAGTGTTATCAGGCGGCTCTGCGCGCGACCCCGAAGGACCTCGCGGTGCTGCGCTCGGTCGAGGCCGTCACCCTCGCGCAGGGCAACCTCATGGCTCTGGTCGCCAACCTCGAGGCGCAGCTCGAGGTCCTGCACGACCCGCGGGCCGTCGCCGCGGTCGCCCGCGACCTCGCCGTCCTCGAGACGCGCCAGGGCGGCGACCTCAACCTCGCCGCCGCGCTGCTCATCGCCGCCGGCGAGGAGCAGCCCGGCAACCTCCTCCTTATTCAAGACCTGTTCCGCGTCGCCGAGGCGGCCGGCAACGCGGAGTTGATGCTGCGCGCGCTCGAGGCCGAGGCCGACGCCCGCCCGCCCGAGCAGCGCGCCGGCCCGCTGGCCCGCGCCAGCCTGGTGCTGCGCGAGGTTCGCGAGCGCGCCGGCGCCGTCTCGCTGCTGCACGCCGCCGCCAAGCTGCAGCCCGACAACTTCAGCCTGTGGCGCAACCTCGAGGAGCTGGCGATGGCGACCGCGCGCTACGACGTGGCCGTCGAGGCCTGCGCCGGCCAGCTCAAGGCCATCGGCGGCTCCGACCCCGGCGCCGAGGCCGAGCTGTTCTACCGCCTCGGCAAGCTGGCGATGATCCGCCTCGACCGCGTCAGCGAGGGCCTGGGCGCCATGCGGCGCGCGCTCAAGCTGTTCCCGGGCCACACCCCGGCGCTCGAGGACGCCGGCCGCTACCTCATCGCCAACGAGTCGTGGCACCAGCTGCTCGAGCTGCTCAAGCTCCAGGTCGCCACCGCCGACGCCGCCGGCCTCAGCCCCGAGGAGCGCGCCCAGGCCCAGCTGCGCGCCGGCCAGGTGCTCGAGGAGAACCTCAAGGAGCTCGAGGGCGCCCGCCTGCTCTACGAGGAGGCCGTCGCCGCCTCGCCGACCTACCGCCCCGCGCTCGACCGCCTCGAGCGCGTGCTCCTCCAGCTCGGCCGCTTCGACGGCCTGCGCGAGCTCTACAGCGGCGAGCTGCAGCGCGGCGTCGGCGGCCCGCGGCGGATCTTCCTGCTGTCGATCCTCGCCCGCCTGCACGAGCGCCAGGGCGATCCCTCGGCCGCGATCAAGTGCCTGGTCGCCCTGCTCAAGGAGTTCCCGGAGCACCTGCCGTCGCTGCAGCAGCTGGCGCGCCTGCTCGCCCGGGCCGGCCGCGCGCGCGAGCTGCTGCAGGTCACCGAGCAGGAGATCAAGCTGACCATCAGCCCGCTGCGGCGGGCCAAGCTGCTGTTCCGCTCGGCCGAGCTGGCGCTGCAGATGGGCGACACCGGCCACGCCGAGGCCAGCCTGCAGGAGTCGCTCGAGGAGGTCCCGGATCACCCGCCGACCCTCGCGCTGCTCGAGCGGATCCTCCGCGACCGCGGCGACGACGTCGGCATCATCGATCTCCTGCGCCGCCGCCTGCAGCGCGCCGCCGATCCGGCCCAGCGCCTGTCGCTGCACCTCGAGATCATCCACCGCCTGCTCGCCCTCGGCGAGCTGCCGCAGGCGCTCGACGAGGTCGACCTGGTCCTTCAGACCTGGCCCGAACACCTCTCGACCTTGCACACCGGTGAGCGCCTGGCCGCCGCGCTCGGGCGCACCGAGGGGCTGCTCGGCTACCTCGCGCGTCACTTCGATCTGTCGCGCGGCCAGCGGGCGCGGGCGCTGCTGATCTACCGCGCCGCGCTGGTGCGGGCCAGCGATCCCGCCGGGATCTGGGCCGACCCTGGCCAGGCCGAGCAGGCCACCGGCGAGCTGCGCCGGGCCCTCGCCCTGTGGCCGAGCCTCGGCGGCGGCTGGACCACCTTGCTCGAGCACTGCGCCGCCAACGGCGACGGCAGCGAGCTGCGGATCGCGGCCCGCGGCGCGCTGGCCCACGAGCGCGGCCTCGGCAACCGCCAGGCCGCGGCGTTGTTGCTGGCTGAACTTTCGGACAGCCCCGCGCTCGGCGTGCAGTACCTCGAGGCCGCCGCCGAGGCCCGCCCGCGCGACCTCAACACCCAGCTCCGCCTCGCCCGCGCCGCCCGCTTCAGCCGCCGGCCCGACCTCGTGCGCGCCGGGGCGACCGCCGCCCTCGCCATCACCGCCGAGGAGGCGGCCGACCACCCCTTCACCCACAGCCTGCGCTACCGGGCCGCCCGCGCCGCCGAGTCGGCCGGCGACCTCGACGCCGCCGACGCCGGCTACACCGAGCTGCTGGCCAAGGATCCGCGCTACGAGCCGGCGCGCCGGGCCCAGGCGCGGATCGCCGCCCGCCGCAACCTCGCGCCGACCCGCCGCGCCGCCGCCGATCTCAACACCGCCGCCGCCGGCGAGAAGGACTACGTCGAGCGCGCCGCCCTGCTGTGCGGCAGCGCCGACCTGTACCTCCGGGCAGGTGACCTCGACGAGGCCCTCTCGCGCCTCAACGCCGCGCTCGTCACCTGGCCCAAGTACCTCCCGGCGCTCCACGGCAAGGCCTGTCTCTTGGAGCAGCGCGGCAGCGCGGCCGACCTCGTCGTCGCCGCCGACCTGCTCGGCCAGATCGCCGCCCTCGTCAGCGACCCGGCGCACCAGCTCTCGCTGTGCGTGCGCGCCGGCCTGCTCGCCGTCCGCGCCCGCGATCCCGGCCGGGCCTGGCGCGCCCTGGCCCGCGCCCTCGACATCGAGCCCGCCTCCGATCCCGCCTTCTCGGCGCTGTGGCGCACCCGCGAGCAGCACGGCAAGGAGGGCGCCCTGCCGCTGGTCGGCCCGCTGACCCGCCGCTTCGACGCCCTCGCGGCCGCCCGCACGCTCACGCCCGAGGCCGCCCGCGCGATCGCCCGCGTCGTCGAGCTCAGCGACGGCAGCATGGCCGCCGCCGTCCTGCTCGAGCGCGCCGTCCACTCGTTCGCCGACAACGTCCCGCTGCGCGTCGACCTCGCCCGCCTCTACGCCCGCGCCGGCCGCGGCTCCGACGCCGTCGGCCAGCTACAGGAGGCCCTCCAGCGCGAGGCCTCGCCCGAGCTGCGGGCCGTGCTCGAGTTCTTGCTGGCCGACGCCCACGAGCGCTCCGGGGCCCCGGACGCCGCCTTCGAGCACTACCTCGCCGCCAGCCGCGGCGGCTTCCAGTCGTTCGTGGCCCTGCGCGCCGCCGATCGGATCGCCTCCGCGATCGGCACCGTCGACCAGCGCGTCGAGGTCTTGCAGCGCCTGCTCGAGCTCGGCGACGCCGACGAGCGCGTGCGCAGCCTGCGGGCCCTCGCCGACATCGATCGCCGCGTCCGCGGCCGCCCCGAGGAGGCCGCCGGTCTGCTGCGCGAGCTCCTGCGCCTGCGCCCCGCCAACACCGACGTCATCCTCGAGCTGCACGGCCTGCTGATCGAGCTCGGCCGCGGCGACGAGGCGCGCGTCGCCTTGCAGGCCGGCATCGCCGCGCAGCGGGCCCTCCTGCGCGACCGCGGCCTGACGCGCCCGAAGGCCGCCGCCGGCGAGCCCGGCCCCGCCGACAGCGACCCGATCGTCGGCCTCCTGCGCCTGTTCGACGCCGCCGAGGAGTCGGGCGGCGTGTACGTGTGCGCCGCCGTGCTCGAGACCGTCGACCCCGACCTCGTGCCCGCCAGCCGCCGCTGCGAGGTCCTGCAGCCCGCCCCGTGGCCGCTGCCGACCGCGCCCGACAAGCCGCAGCCGTTCTTCACCGTCGACGACCCCGCCTGCGCCGCCGCCGTGCACCTCCTGCAAGCTGGCGTCAAGTACATGTCCGGAATACCAGGTGCTCCGCCGCCGCCGGTCAACCTGGCCCAGCGCCACAGCTTGCCGGCCGCCAGCTCGGTCGCGGTGGTCACCCGCGCCCTCGCCCGCACGCTCGGCGTCGGCGAGCCGCTGCTGTTCCTCAACCCCGGCGACGACAACGGCGTGGTCGCCCACGTCGGCACCGCGCCGGTGCTCCTCATCGGCCGCAAGATCAACGGCGCCCCGTTCTCGCCGGCCTCGCGCGAGGCGATCGGCCGGGCCCTGTTCCGCCTGTCGACCGGCGGCGACCACCTGCACCACGTCATGGACGACGTCGGCGTCATGGCGGTCCTCCACGGCCTCGCCAGCTGCGCCGGCGTCGAGCTCGACGACATCCACCCGCGCGACGAGAGCGTGTCCGACGCGATCATCGAGGGCCTCGCCGGGGCCGGCGTCGCCGTCGACTTCGGCGACGACGCCGAGATCCTGGCGCGCAACCTCCAGCAGTTCTCGCTGCCTGTCCTGCGGGACACCTTGCGTCAGGGCGAGGACCGGGCCGGCGCGATCGCCTGCGGCGACCCGCGGGTGCTGCTGCGCCGTCTGTCCGCCCGCCCCGCCGGGTCCGACTCGGCCCCGCCGCCGATCCTCGCCGTGCCCCGCGCCGCCGCCCTGGTCGCCTACCTCGTGTCCGAGGAGCACCTCGCGCAGCGCCGCGCCCTCGGCTACAACGTCGAGCTCGAGCTCGAGCTGAGCGACGTCGAGGAGCTCCCCGCATGACCGGCCCGCGCAAGCCTCTCCCCCTCGACGAGTGCGGTCGTCCGCTCGACCTCGGCGCCGCCCCGGCCGAGCGCGTCACCGGCAGCGGCCCGCCGCCCTCGCTGCTCGACCTGCCCGACGCCTTCTGGCCGCTCGACCTGCCGCTGGCCCCCGGCGCGCTGGCCTTGCCGGCCGTCGACTGGTGGCTGCTGGCCGACGTCCTGGCCGCCGAGGCCGCGCGCGAGCAGAACCCCGAGCTGCGCGCCGCCCTGACCGGAGAGACAGGTCGAGTCCAGCGCGAGCGCCTCGGCCTGATCGAGGGCGACGAGGCGCTGGCCGCCGGCAGCCCGGCGGTGCGCCAGGTCGCCGCGGCCGTGCAGGCCGTCCGGGCCGACCTCGCGGCTGAACTTACGGACCTGTTCCAGGAGGCAAGTGACGAGGCGCAGCCGGCGACCGCGCGCGCCGCCGCGTGGGTCGAGCACGGCCAGCGGATCGAGGACGCCACCGGCGACGTCGGCCGCGCCTACGCCAGCTACCAGGCCGCGCTCGTCGCCGTCCCCGACCACCCGATCGCGCTCGCCCTCGCCGTCGACGCCGCCATCCTGCTCAAGCGCCACGCCGACGCCCAGCGGCTGCTCTCGACCAACGTGCGCAAGATCGACATGGCCAGCCTGCGCGCCGCCCGGCGCCTCGACCTGGCCCACGTCACCGACGACCCGCGCCAGCGCCGGAGCTTCCTCGAGCTGGCGCACACCGACGACCCGAGCAACGCCACCGCCCTGCGTCGCCTGATCCGCACGATCCGGCGCGACGGCGGCGGCACCCCCTCGGCGCTGTCCGAGCTGTACCGCCGGCTCGCCGGCCTCGCCGAGGATCCGATCACCGCCGCCACCGCCCTGCAGCTGGCCGTCGTCGTGCTCGGCAGCGAACCTGTCCCGAAGGCCCTGTTCGACGACGTGCGCGCCTGGCTCGACCGCAGCAGCGACGAGTCGGCCGCCGCCCAGGGCCTGCTCGACGCCCTCTCCTACGCCCTCGCCGGCCAGGCCCTCGCCCGGCAGAACGGCGGCGAGCCCGACTCCAACTACCTCGAGATCCTGGCCCGCCTGGCGCCGCTGCTCGACGACACCCGCGAGCAGGCGATCGTGCGCGAGCAGATCGCCCGCATGCGCTGGCTCGCCACCCCGCTGGCCGCGCGTCAGAGCGCGATGAACGACGACGGCACCCTGCGCCGCCTGCAGGAGAGCGGCGACGAGGACGTCGCAATCGACCCGGTCACCGACGACGAGGTCGCCGCCTACCGCAAGCTCGAGCGCGACCTCCGGTTCGTGCGCACCCACCTGCCCGAGCAGCGCTGGGTGTGGCAGGCGCTGGCCGACATCTTGCGGGCCACCGGCGACATCGCGGCCCTCGTCTCGCACCTCACCGAGTGGGCCCAGCACCAGCCGCACGGCGCCGAACGGGCCGCGATCCTCGTCCGCCTCGGCTTCGTCCACGAGGAGCTCGAGCGCAACCTCCCGCGCGCCGCCGAGGTCTACGAGCTCGCCGTCGCCGAGGACCCGCGCAGCGCCCACTGCCTGCGCGCGCTCGGCAGCGTCTACGAGAAGATGCGGCGCTGGGCCCAGGCGGCCGCCACCCTGCAGCGGCAGGCGCGGGAGTCGTCCGAGGGCAGCGAGCGGCTGGCCGCGCTGCGCCGGATCGCCGCCATCGCCGAGAACGAGCTCCACGACGTCGACCTCGCGATCGCCACGCTGCAAGAGATCGCCCAGCTCGATCAGGACGACGTGCTCGCCCTCTATCAGCTCGCCGGCCTGTGCCGCACCCACGGCCGCACCCCGGTGCTGATCGGCACCCTGCAGCTGCTCGTCGATCGCCTCGAGGAGAACACCGCCCGCACCGCGATCCTCGTCGAGCTCGGCGAGGCGCAGGAGTTCCACCTCAAGCAGCGCGGCGCGGCGCGCGAGGCCTACGAGCGGGCGCTCGCCTTGACCCCGGGCTACACCCCGGCGCTGCGGGCCCTCGCGCGGATCTACCGCGACAGCGGCGACCTCGACGATCTGCTGCGCCTGCACGAGCCCGAGCTCGACCCGACCAGCGATCCGGCCGTGCTCGCGCTCAAGGCCGGCCGGATCTGCTTCGAGGAGGTCGGCGACATGGACCGGGCGATCGACTACCTCACCCGCGCCTACCGCCTGAACCCCGACCTCGTGCCGGCGCGCGAGGGGCTCTTGCAGCTGCTCTCCGCCAACGGCCGCGTCCGCGACGCCTACGACCTCCTGCGCGCCCAGGATCTGCCGCACAGTCCCGCGCTGCTGGCCGACTATCACTACCGCCTCGGTCTGCTCGCCGAGACCCTGGCCCGCAAGGACGCGCGGCCCGAGAGCGACACCGCCTTCGTCGACGAGGATCGGGCGCTGCAGCACTACCGCGCCGCGCTCGCCGTCCAGCCGCTGCACGGCCTCGCCAGCGAGCGCGCGCGCCGGCTGCTGGTCGCCAACCGCGACATCGCCAACCTGATCCGCCTGCTCGAGGATCAGAGCCAGCACCTGAGCGGCCCGGCCAAGGCCGGCGTGCTCGTCCACCTCGCGCGCCTGCACCTCGCCGAGCGCAACCTCGACGAGGCCCGCCGCACCTACGAGGAGGCCATCGAGAGCACGCCCGACGACGCCATCCTCCTGCGCGAGTACAAGAACCTCCTGCGCAAGGTCGGCGACACCGAGTCGTTGCCCAATCAACGGCTCCGCCTCGCCCGCGTCAGCGAGGACACCCACTACAAGGCGACCTTGCTGGTCGAGTCGGCCGAGGTCCTGCTGCGCAGCGACGCCCCGGAGGACCGCGAGTTCGCCGCCAACGCGATCCTCGGGGCCCTGCGCGAGGATCCCGGCAACCCGTACGCCGTGCGCCTGCTCGAGGGTCTGCTCAGCGATCCGAACAACCCGCTGGCGATGACCGACGCCGTCGGCGCGCGCGCGGTGCGGGCCCAGAGCGACGGCGAGCGGGCCATCTTCTACCTCGAGAGCGCCGAGCTGCTCGAACAGGCAGGCGCCGTCAACGAGGCCCAGCGGGCCTATCGCGCCGCGCTGCGGGCCATGCCGTCGCTGGCCCCGGCCGAGCTCGGGCTGCAGCGCGTCTCCTCCGGCGCCGCGCGCGAGTCGGCCGCGCCCAAGACCAAGGCCGTCAGCGTCCACACCCTCATGGCCGAGGCGCGCGACGCCGCGGTGCGGGCCGGCAACACCGGCAAGCCGGCCGACGCCGAGGTCGCGCTCGGCCTGCTCGGCCAGATCCTCGGCCGCGATCCTCACTACCGCGACGCCATCGGCCTCGCCCGCGCGCTCGCCAGCCAGCTGCCCGAGCCCAAGCCCGCGCTCGACCTCCTGCGCACCGTGTTCGGCCGGATCAGCGACGCCGGCCTGCGCTACGAGCTCGGCGTCTACCTCGGCGAGCAGAGCACCCGCGACGAGGACGCGCTGGCCTACTTCACCGTCGCCGCCCAGGCCCGGCCCGACGGCAAGCAGGCGCTGCGCGGCCTGGTGCGCTGCTACCAGCAGCTCGGCAAGGAGGCCGAGTCGGCGCGCGTCATGGAGCAGCTGCTCGCGCTCTACGACCCCGCCGATCCCTCGGCCGTCGACCTGCGCCTGATCCTCGCCGGCTACCTCGCGCGCGCCCCCGAGACCCTGGCCCGCGCGCTCGACCACGGCCGGATCGTGCTCGCCTCGCGCGGCGACGACCCGCGCGCGATCACCCTCATGGCCAGCCTGCTCGAACGGACAGGTCAGCCCGCCGAGGCCGCCGAGCTGCTCGACCGCCTGTGCGCCCGCGAGCGCGACCCCGATCGCCTGCACGAGCTGTACTTCCGGCGCGCCAGCCTGCTGGCCGAAGTGCCAGGTCGCGAGGCGCAGGCGCTGGCCGCGGTCGAGCGGGCCGCCGAGCTCGGCCCGGGCAACCGCACCACGATCCTCCTGCTCACCCGCCTGCTCGAGCGCCTCGGCCAGACCGAGCGCGTCTCCACCTTCCTCGAGCCGATCCGCCTGGCCATGCTCGGCGGCATCGGCCGCGGCGCGCTCAACCCGAGCGACATCCGCCTGCTGGCCGAGGTCGCCAACCGGCCCAACCCCGCGCTGGCCCAGATGGCGCGGCTCCTCGTCCACGCGCTCGAGCCGGGCGAGTCGTCGACCCTGCCCGACGGCTTCATGCGGCCCGCCTCCGCCCAGGGCCTGCAGGCCGCCTTCGCCACGCCTGCGCTCCGACAACTCCTGTTCTCGACGGGCGAGCTGCCCGACATCAACGACCTGCTGACCTGCGTCGAGACGGCGATGGACCGGATGTTCCCCGAGTTCACCGGCCTCAACGGCGACGAGACCGTGCCGGTCCCGCCCAACGTCGACGCCGGCGCGATCCGCAGCTACCTGCAGCAGTGGTGCCGCCTGCTCGGCATCGAGGACATGGCCGTGCGCGCCACCTCGATCAACAACACCGTCGCCGTCCTCGACGAGGGCGAGGAGCCGACGCTGCGCCTCGGCGTCAACCTGTGGCTGCGCGGCGACCCGATCTCCTGGCGCGGCCTCGGGGCCCTGGCCCTCGCCCGTCGCGCCCTCGGCGGCGGCCGCGTGCGCTCGCTGGTCCCGGTCGAGCTCGACCTCATGATCGCCGCCAGCTTCGAGGTCACCAAGGTCTTCAACGCCATCACCGCCGACCCCGACGCCCGCCGCCTCCGCGACGTCGCCAACAACCTCGGCAAGAACCTCCCGCGCCGCCAGCGGCGCCCGCTCCTGCGCGTCTGCCAGGCCCTCTCGAGCCACCACTTCGAGCCGGCCGCCACCGCCCGCGCCACCCTCACCACCGACCTGCGCATGGCCCTGCTGCTGTCCGGCGACGTCGCCGGCTGCCTGTCCGCCGCCTGCCTCCTCGACGGCTTCGCCAACGGCAACATCAAGCAGCGCATCGTCCTCAGCCGCAACGCCCAGGACCTGTGCGTGTGGATGCTGAGCGACGCGTACCTGGCCCTGCGCAAGGCCGTGGCCTGACCGTGCGGGCATGCTCTCGGGGACATGCCCACACGGACATGTCTCTCCGGACCTGCCCGCCCGCGCAGGTCCGCCGCGGAGCTCGCCCGGCGCCCCGGCCGGCCGCACGGCGAGGCGACGAAACGACCGTCCGCGCGGCGTTCGCCCCGCGGCCCCGGACCGGCTACCATGCCCGGGTGACTCGCCTCTACAACAAGCAGACCGGCGCGCTGATCGGCGCCCTCACGGACGAGCAGCTGCGCGACCTCATCGATCTCCTGGTCGAGGAGAGCGCGGACGACCGCGACTACTACATCGACCGCGACACGCTCGACTACCTGGAGGAGAACCAGGCCGATCCGGAGCTGCTGCGGATGCTCCGCGCCCACGTGCCCGAGGAGGGCGAGGGCATCGACATCGAGTGGCGCGACGAGACCGCCTGAGCCCTTTCGTTGAGCAGGAGCGCGGGGCCAGGGAGAACTGCGGGACAGCGGGCACGACAGCTCTCCGTTGAGCAGGAGCGCGGGGCCAGAGAGAACTGGGTGACGGCGGGCACGGCGCGGCGGATTGGGGCCCTCGCTACGGCGGGCCCCTCCCAGGTCACGTGCTCGGCGCCCTCACCTTCGCCAGACTTCCGGCTGGAGAACGAAGACTCTCGCGCGCACGACGGACGATGGCGCCTGCGCGCGGTGACCTGCGGCTCCGTCCCGCCTGCGTCCCAATCCGCCGCGCCGTGCCCGCCTACAACGACCGTCGCGGGCCCCGCTCGTCGCCGGGTGGCGGACCTGTCCGCTCGCGTCCGTGATCAGCGATTTCCGGGCGACGGACCTGTCCGCTCGGGCGTCGGGAGCTCCGAGGTGGGCCCCGTTCGTCGCCGGACGACGGACCTGTCCGCTCGCGTCCGTGATCGGCGATCGCCGGGCGGCGGCCCTGTCCGCTCGGGCGTCGGGAGCTCCGAGGCGGTCCAAGGGTCGCCGGACGACGGACCTGTCCGCTCGCGTCCGTGATCGGCGATCGCCGGGCGGCGGACCTGTCCGCTCGGGCCTCGGGAGCTCCGAGGCAATCAAGGGCATGGTAAGAGACCCTTGGCGTCGAGACCGCCGGCCGGCGCCGGGGGGGCGATGGAGCTGGAGTACGCCGAGTTCTGCCTGAGCGGCTTCACGCGCCAGCCCTTCGCCGCCAGCGTCGACGCGCTGAGGGCGGTCGGGCAGCGCTATCCCGTGCGGATGTTTTCGATCCGCGAGCCCGGCGATCGCTCGACGACGATTGAACCGGTCGGCCGCGCCGTCGACCTCTCGCGCGCCATGGGGGTCACCACCTGGCACGGCGTCCATGCCGGGGCCGACCCGGGGCTCGTCACCCTGTATCGGCGTCGCGACGGCGGCGCGGACATCGACGGCTACTTGCCGGTCTCGTGGGCCACTCAGCGCTTGCCGGCGCTGTCGCCGATCACGATCCTCGCGGCGTACGCCGACTTCGCCACCGCGGCCGCGCTGGCGCTGCAGGTGGAGGTGTTCACGGTCGGCAACGAGTGGTGCGAGGAGGGCATCGGCGGCGAGGACGTCATCCCGCCCAACCTGCTTGCGGTGTTCGCCGAGCACCACATCACGGCCATCGCCGATGAGCTGCGGGCAGCCGGCGCCGTGCTCGACGGACCGCGCCCCGGGCTCGTGCGCGTGTGGCTGCAGGCGCGCAGCCGCTTCGCCGCCGGGCTCGAGCCGGACCCGCGCGTGACGGAACTGCTCGCCGGTGTCCTTCGCGGGCTCTACTGAGCGCCGCGCTGTTGGCCGGCGGCGCGACGGCAAGCTTCGCCGTCGCTCCAGGCCGCACGGCGACTCCGCCCGGACCGACATGACACCCGTGTAACACCGGAGCGCATTGCCTCGCGTGCTCGAGCGCCACGGTGCGAACACTTGCCCGTGCGAGGGTGGGCGCCCTTCGCACCCGGCATCGTGACGGCGGCGCGAGTTGCCGGGCTTCGCTCGACTCTCGTACCCTCGACGTCATGTTCGCTTACGGCTTTGGTTGTCGCTCGCTGGCTGTGTCGCTCGTCGTCTCGCTCGTCGCCTGCGGTCGCACCGACACCGCGCTCGGCACGGACAGCGACCCGGACACCTCGAGCACCCCCGGCACCACCACGGACGGTGGCACCACCGCGCCCGCTCCCACCACCACCTCCACCGCGCCGACCACGACCCTCACCACGATGGGCGGCACCGAGACCGGCACGACCGTCGATCCGACCACCGGCCCGGCCACCGACACCGCCGTCACGATCACCGACGGCACGGCCACCGACACCTCTGCCACGACCACGACCGGCACCACCGCGGACACCACCGGCACCGGCACCGACACCGACAGCACCACCGGCCCCGCGCCGTTCTGCGGCGACGGTCAGGTCGATCCCGGCGAGGAGTGCGACGACGGCGACCTCGTCGACCTCAACGCCTGCTCGAGCGGCTGCGTCATCAACTTCTGCGGCGACGGCGTCGTCCACGAGCTCCTCGGCGAGGAGTGCGACGACGGCAACGACATCGAGGACGACGGCTGTTCGAACGGCTGTCGCGAGCCGCAGTGTGGCGACCAGATCGTGCAGGTGACCGAGGAGTGCGACGACGGCAACCAGGAGGACGGCGACGACTGCACCAACAGCTGCACCGCCGCGGTGTGCGGCGACGGCATCGTCCACGTCGGCGTCGAGCCCTGCGACGACGGCAACGACATCGACACCGACGACTGCCTGGTCGACTGCATCGAGGCGGTGTGCGGCGACGGCATCGTCCACGAGCTGCTCGAGGCGTGCGACGACGGCAACGACATCGACGACGACGCCTGCACCAACGCCTGCGCGCTCGCCACCTGCGGCGACGGCATCCTGCAGATGAACGAGGAGTGCGACGACGGCAACGACATCGCCACCGACGCCTGCACCACCCTGTGCAAGCTGCCGGTGTGCGGCGACGGCTTCGTGTTCGCCGACACCGAGGCGTGCGACGAGGCCGGCAACACCGCCACGTGCGACAGCGACTGCACCGTCCCCGAGTGCGGCGACGCCCACCACAACCCCGCCAACGGCGAGGCTTGCGACGCCGGCGGCGACAGCATGACGTGCGACAGCGACTGCACCCTCGCCTTCTGCGGCGACCACACCGTCAACGCCGCCGCCGGCGAGACCTGCGACGACGGCACCGAGAGCCCGACCTGCGACGACGACTGCACCGCCGTCGTGTGCGGCGACGCGAGCCTCAACGAGAGCGCCGGCGAGATCTGCGACGACGGCGGCCAGACGGCCACCTGCGACAACGACTGCACCTTCGCCGCCTGCGGCGACGGCGTCATCAACAGCGCCGCCGGCGAGAGCTGCGAGGACGGCAACCTCGCCGAGGGCGACGGCTGCAGCTCGCAGTGCAAGGCCCACAAGGTGGTGTTCACCACCAGCCAGGCCTTCGACGGCAACCTCGGCGGCCTCCTCGGCGCCGACGCCAGGTGCCAGGCCGCCGCCGTCGCCGCCGGCCTGCCCGGCACCTACCGCGCCTGGCTCAGCGACGCCACCGGCAGCCCCTCCACGCGCTTCACCAAGTCCACGATCCCCTACGTCCGCCGCGACGGCGTCGTCGTCGCCAACAACTGGACCGACCTCACCAAGGGCACGATCAAGGCCCCGATCAACCTCTCCGAGCTCAAGACGCCGCCCGGCGGCGACGCCAACGTCTGCGGCGGCGTCGCCCAGCTCACCTTCACCAATACCCTCTCCGACGGCGCCATGTTCGGCGACTTCTTCTCGTGCCAAAATTGGTCCAGCAACGCCCCCGGCCTCACCGGCGGCGGCCAGTGGACCAAGGCCGACGGCCTGTGGACGCAATTCGTGTGCGCCCAATCGTGCGACTGGAAGAAGCCGCTGTATTGCTTCCAGCAGTAGGCGTGAACGTTCATGCCGGATTGTGAGCACTTTCGAGTGCTCACAATCCCGTCGCCCCGCCGTCGATAGCCCGCGGCCCTCGCTCAGCGGCTCGCGCGTGTAACCTGCTCCTGCAAGCAATGCCGGAGCCCGGCGCGCAGGTCACGAAATGCTCGCAGGTCGCCGAACCCGCCGCCGAGCCCGACCAGCGTGTCGGCGACCGCGGGACGCACGCCCGTGAGCACGCAGCGGGCGCCCAGCAGCGAGGCGGCCCGCGTCACCCGGAGGACGTGATCGGCGGCCGCGGCGTCGATCACGTCGACGCCGGTGACGTCGAGGATGACGCTCCGCGCGCGCGTGGCGACCAGGCGCGTCAGCAAACCCTCCATCATGCTCTCGGCGCGCTGCGGATCGAGCTCGCCGATGATCGGGAGCACGAGGACGCCGTCCCAGAGCTCGAGCACCGGGGTCGAGAGCCGGCGGATCGTCTCGGCCTGGGCGGTGATGGTCGTCAAGCGCTGCTCGAGCTCCTCACGCTGGCGCGCCAGCGTCTCGTGCATCTGCTGCACGCGCTCGTGCTGCGCCAGCGTCTGCATCAGCAACACGTTGCGCAGCACCGTCTCGAGGTGGCGGGCGACCCACCGAAATTGCTCGACGTCCGCCTCGACGAAGCGCACGCGGAAGCGCGCGGCGCGGGCGTCGAAGCCGGCGAGCGCGAGCAGCTCGAGGTCCGGGCGCGGGCCGATCGTGCACCACAGGAACCGCTCGAGCCGCAGCGCGCCGGCGAGGGCGGCGAGCGGCCCCTCGGGCGCGTTGAGCAGCCCGCCCCGACGCGCCCGCAGCTCGGCGACCAGCCCGGGGCCCGCGATCGCGGCCGGCGGCTCTCCGAGGTGCGACGGCCAGGACAGCGCCTCCACCCCGTCGTCGCCGATCCGCAGCACCGCCGCGGCCTGAAAATCGAGCTCGTCGAGGAGGAGCCCGCACCACCGATCGCAGGTCGATTGCAGGTTGGCCTGCGCGTCGAGGTCGCTCTCCAGCGCGTGAAACGTGCTCCACCACGACAGCGCGCGCTCGTGCTGGCGCCGCAACGCGTTGAGCTCGGCCTCCCGCTGGGCGAGCAGCTGCGATTGCTTGCGCAGGAGATCCTCGTCGGACATCGGGCTCACTCCGCCAGCGCGAGCATCGGGTACGTGAAGTTGTAGTACGTGGCGTGCGGCCCGAACGGCGCCACCTCGCCCCACGCCAGCATGCCGAGCCACTCGGCGTCGGGAGCCAGCGCCTGTTGGACCAGCGCCTGCTCGCGCGCGGCCTCTTGCTTGCCGAGCAGCGGCACCGTCCGCGCGCTGCACTCGAAGCCCATCACCAGCCGGATCACCCGGCCCTGCAGGCGCCTCGCCAGCGCGCGGGCGGCCTGTTCGGCGCCGTCGACGGCCGCGCGGATCGAACGGAGGTGAAAGACGATGCGGGTGCCCTCGGGGACCGGCGCCGCCATGACGAGCCCGCCGCGCTGCGTGTCGAGGGCGAACGGCGAGCGCACGACGTACGGCGTCAGCGCGTCCGACTCGGCGGGCGGCGCCGCGAACTCGACCCCGAGCGCGACCTTGGCGGTCGCCTCGTTGTCGAGCTCGCGCAGCGTCTCACGCCCCTGGAACTCGCTGTAGACCGCGAGCGCGGGGCGACCATCGAGCTCGAGCAGGACGTTGCCGTCGGTGCGCGTGACCGTGGCCGTCGAGGTGGTCGGCTGCGTCCCCGTCGAGGTCGCGATCTCCGCGGTGAACTCGCCGCCGAGCGCGACAGCCACCGCGGCGCCGCTGCGCACGCGGTCCCCCATGTACTGGTACGTCTGGGCGAAGACACCCCACGGCTGACCGGCGCCGCCGCCGACGGCAGGGCAGCCGAGCTCCGCCTGCACCGCGCGCGTGAACGACTCGAAGTCGGCCCCGCACAGCGGATCGCCGTGCACGATCACGACCCGCGGCGTCGCCCCCCGCAGCCCGTCGCGGAGCTCTCGCCCCACCGCGTGCCCCCTGGCGATCGTGTCCCGCGCGAAATCTTCGGCCATCGCCGCCGCCGCCCGCAGCGCGGGGCCGCCGAGACCGACGATCCCGGCCGCGTAGTTGCCCTCGTGAAACGACCCGCGCCCCGTCAAGCCGGAGGTCGAGCAGCCGACGATCGGCGTCGAACCCAGCCCCTCGCGCACGGCCCCGAGCAACGCCTCCTGATCGTGGTCGACCGTCGCGTACACCAGCGTGATCGCCGGAGGCTCCGCGCCGAACGCTGCGCGTATCTCCTGCGCCAGCGTCCCTCCCGCCGCGCGTGCGAGCTTGTCGCGCGAGACCACGGCACGCGCGAGGAGCCGAGATTCGGGCTTCATGAAGGGAACCATAGAGGGTCCCGTCGAGCCGGTGCAAGTCTCCGAACCGTGAACATCGCGCGCGGACGCGAGTGTGGTGCGAGCCATCGGGACTCGCCCGGTGCAACCTCGTCGACGCCAACGCCCGGCCGCTCCACCTCGCGCACGCGCCGGGGCACCGTCATGACATTCACGGCAGCGCGCCAACTGGTTCTTCTCGCAGCTCGACAGCGGGGTGCCCCGGCTGTTCCTCCACAAGGAGCACGCCGAGCTGATGCGCGCCCTGGACGACCTCTCGTCCGGCTTCGAGAGCCCCGAGGCCGTCGACGCGATCGTCGGCTCTCCCTTCCCGGATTGAGACGCACACAGCTCTCCGAGACATGTCCCGAGAGACATGATACATGCGAGCCGGACGCGCCGGCCGGCGCAGGCGGACGGCCGCACGACAGCGCCGATGCGCGGCCCGGGGCGGACGCGCACGCGCCAGGACGCAGCGCGAGCGCGCCATTGTGTGATGGCGGGCCGCGCGCAGCGCGTCGATCGCGGACAAGCGAGCGGCGACGAAGCCGCCGATCGCGTCGCTCGCCCTGGGGCGCGCCGTCGTGGCATCCTCGCCGCCAGCGCCTGCTCGTCGGGCTGCAGGAGACATCGATGAATTCGGACCATGAGCTCACCCAGCTGCGTCAGCGCGTGACGGAGCTCGAGCGCAGCGAGGCTCGTTACCGCAACATCTTCGAGAGCTCCCCGATCTCGCTCTGGGAGGAAGACTGGTCCGCGGTCAAGCAGCACGTCGACCGGATCCTCGCCACCGGCGTCGATCTCGACGCGCACCTCCGACACCACGCCGACGACGTCATCGCCTGCGTGGGGTTGGTGCGGATCCTCGACGTCAACCGGGCCACGCTCGAGCTCTGCCAGGCCCTGAACAAGGATCAGCTGCTCGGGGCGCTGTCCGTCGTGTTCAACGAGAGCACGCTCGACACGTTCCGTCGCGAGGTCGTCGCCCTCGGCAACGGGGCGATGTCGTACGAGGAAGAGACGACGATCTGCACGCTCGGCGGCGAAGACAGGAACATCATGTTCCGCGTCGTCGTCAGCGCGGACTCCGAGCAGACGTGGGAGCGGTGCTTCGTGTCGCTCGTCGACATCACCGACCGCAAGCGGGCGGAGGAGGCGCTGCGCCTGAGCAAGGAGGAGACGATCCAGGCGCAGCGAGAGATGCTGGCGAGGTTGTCCGCGCCGGTGATCCCGATCAGCGACGACGTCATCGTCATGCCGTTCATCGGCCGGCTCGACCGGGTGCGCATGCAGCAGGCGCTGGGCGTGCTCCTCGACGAGGTGACGCGGCTGCGAGTCACCACCGCCATCCTCGACATCACGGGCGTCCCCGAGATCGACGCCGAGGGCACCCAGGGGCTCATCCAGGCCGCGCAGGCGGTGAAGCTGCTCGGCGCGCAGGTGGTGCTGACGGGGATCCGGCCGGGCATCGCGCAGGGCCTGGTCGCGCTCGGCTCCAACCTCGACGAGCTCGTCACGCGCGGGACCCTGCAGACGGGGATCGCGTTCGCCATGCAAGACGGTGGCGCCCGACGGTGACCGGCGCTCGCGCCGTGGTTCGTCGCCGTTCGCACTGAGCATCACGGCACGAACGACGAACGGGTGGCCGAGGAGCCACCCGCGAGGGTCGTGGCGAGCGGGAGACCCGGGCCGGCGGTTCGCGCGTCTCACGCCGATCAGCTCGGTCGCCGCCGGCGCCGGGCTCGTTGCGCGGATACGTCGGCAATTCTCTGCCTGTCCGACGTCGTTTGCTCGCCTCGGTTTTCCGACCACGCCTCTCCTCGTCGCACCGGCAGCGGCGCGCGAGGGACACGGAGACGGACCGTCATGACGACGCGGAGCACCGACGGCGACCATGCGCGTGAGTACGGCGCACGCGTCGAGGACCGACGCCGCGCGGCCGGGTGACGCCGACATCGAGGTTCGCCGTGCGCATCAAGCCTGGCAATGCATATCCCCTCGGAGCGACCTGGGACGGTCGGATCGGGACCAACTTCGCCCTCTACAGCGAGCACGCCTCGCGGGTCGAGCTCGTGCTCATCGACGCCGACGGCGGCGAGCAGCGGGTGCCGCTGCGCGAGCGGACCGCCTTCGTGTGGCACGCCTTCGTCGAGGGCGTCGGCCCCGGCCAGCGCTACGGCTACCACGTCGACGGCCCCTGGGCGCCCGAGGAGGGCCTGCGGTTCAACCCGCGCAACCTCTTGACCGATCCGTACGCCCGGGCGTTCAGCGGCGTGACGCGCTGGGAGGACGGCGCCTTCTCCCACGACATCGCCAGCGACAGCCCGGACCGCGACCTGATCGCCAACCCGCGCGAGAGCTGGGGCGTCCCGCTCGGCGTCGTCATCGATCCGCGCTTCGACTGGCAGGACGATCGCGCCCCCCGGATCCCGCTGCACAAGACGATCCTCTACGAGACGCACGTCAAGGGCCTGACGATGCGGCACCCGGACGTCCCGCTCGAGCTGCGCGGCACCTACCTCGGCGTGGCCAGCCCGCCGATCGTGCGCCACCTGACCGAGCTCGGCGTCACTGCGGTCGAGCTGCTCCCGGTGCATCAATTCGTCGACGACAAGTTCCTGCTCGACCGCGGCCTGCGCAACTACTGGGGGTACAACACGATCGGCTTCTTCGCGCCGGACGTGCGCTACCGCAGCGGCGAGCGCGTCGCCGCCGAGGTGCAGCAGTTCAAGGAGATGGTCCGCGCGCTGCACCGGGCCGGCATCGAGGTGATCCTCGACGTCGTCTACAACCACACCGCCGAGGGCAACCACCTCGGGCCGACGTTCAGCTTCCGCGGCATCGACAACCCGACCTACTACCGGCTCGTGCCGGGCGACCCGCGCTACTACTTCGACTACACCGGCACGGGCAACAGCCTCAACGTGCGCCACCCGCAGACGCTGCAGCTCATCATGGACTCGCTGCGCTACTGGATCCTCGAGATGCACGTCGACGGGTTCCGCTTCGACCTCGCGGCCACGCTCGCGCGCGGGCTGTACGAGGTCGACCAGCTGTCGTCGTTCTTCACGATCATCCATCAGGACCCGGTGATAAGTCAGGTCAAGCTGATCGCCGAGCCGTGGGACCTCGGCGAGGGCGGGTACCAGGTCGGCAACTTTCCCGTGCGCTGGGCCGAGTGGAACGGCAAGTACCGCGACACCATGCGGTCGTTCTGGCGCGGCGACGGCGGCGTCGCGGGCGACCTCGGCTACCGTCTGTCGGGCAGCAGCGACCTCTACCAGAACGACGGGCGCCGGCCGTACATGAGCGTCAACTTCGTCACCGCGCACGACGGCTTCACCCTCGCCGACCTGGTCGCGTACGATCGCAAGCACAACGAGGCCAACGGCGAGGACGACCGCGACGGCTGCGACAACAACCTGTCGTGGAATTGCGGCGCCGAGGGCCCGACCGACGACCTCGAGGTGCTCGCGCTGCGGCGGCGACAGCAGCGGAATTTCCTGGCGACGCTGCTCTTGTCGCAGGGCACGCCGATGATCGCCGGCGGCGACGAGATCGGGCGCACCCAGGGCGGCAACAACAACGCCTACTGCCAGGACAACGCCATCAGCTGGTACGACTGGGAGCTCGACGACGAGCGGCGGGCGCTGCTGCGGTTCGTGCGGCGGACGATCCGGATCTACCGCGACCACCCCGCGCTGCAGCGCTCCAAGTTCTTCAAGGGCCGCAAGATCCGCGGCGGCGACGTCCGGGACATCATGTGGCTCCGCCCCGACGGCGAGCAGCTGTCCGACGACGACTGGCAGGATCCCACCACCCAGAGCCTCGGCATGTTCCTCGCCGGCCACGGCGTCGACGACGTCGACGACGAGGGCGAGCCGATCCGCGACGACGACCTCCTCCTGCTCCTCAACGGCGGCCGAGAGCCCGTCGAATTCGTGCTGCCACCGCTCCACCGCGCCTGGGAGCGCCTCCTCGACACCGCCGACGACGAGGCGCAGGGCCTGGTCGCCGGCGGTGCCCGGGCCGACCTGCCGCCGAAGACGCTCGCGCTGTTCCGCGGCGTCGATCCCTACATGCCCCATGAGACATGAACCTTCGACGCCAGGGCAATTCCCAGGGCGCCGGCGCCGTCTGTCCTTGTCGGGCCCCGAGATCACGAATTGGCCCGCGTCGGTGCAGCGCGTCCGCGAGGACACGGAAGGAGGGAGATTGCGGGGCGTTCGCCGCGCCGCTGCGCCGTTGATCGTGGGCGAGCCGCTCCCGGGCACCTGCGCGACCGAATTTGGATTTGCGCTTGCTCTGGTCCTGAACAGGGCCAGAGAGCCGCAACAATCTACCCGTCCAGGAGTTGGAAGTGAGCCTCGACATCTTCAAGGAGCGCGGCACGCCGCTCGAGCGGCAAATGTTCACGTGGAAGGACATCGTCGGCGAGCCGTACAGCAAGCTCGACGACGACGCGTTCACGCGGGTGCGTCAGATCTTGATGCACGGCGTGGAGCAGGAGGCGTGCCGCTTCAAGCACTTCGCGGCGCGCTTCAATCCGGAGCTGCGCCTGCCGCTCGCCCGGATCCGGCGGGTCGAGCACCACCAGGCGACGATGATCAACTGGCTGATGCCGGGCGACCAGTCGACGCTCGAGACGACGATCGGCTTCGAGCAGGTGGCGATCGAGGTCACGGCGCACGTCGCCGCCGTCGAGCCCGATCCGTACATGGCGCGGGTGTACCGCTTCGGGCTGCTCGAAGACTTCGACCACCTGTACCGCTACGCGGCGCTGATGGACCGCCTGTGCGGCAAGGACGCCAACAACATCCTGCAGAGCTACACCGACGTCATGCCCGGGCGTCCGACCTCCGTCGAGCACCGCGCGCCCGAGGACGACCTGCGCCAGCACTACGAGAAGACCAGGGCCGCGCCGCTGACGAAGATCCACGCGGCGCTGATCACCGGCTCGGAGTGGCAGACGCGCGACTACTACCTGACCGTCGGCCCGACCTTCGCCGACCCGATCGCGCGCCAGCTCTACGCCGAGATCGCCTCCATCGAGGAGCAGCACGTCACGCAGTACGAGGCGCTGAGCGACCCGAGCGAGACCTGGCTCGAGAAATGGCTCGTGCAGGAGGCGACCGAGGTGTACGCGTACTGGAGCTGTTATTCGCAGGAGTCGAACCCGCGGATCAAGCAGATCTGGGAGCGCTTCCTGAGCTACGAGCTCGAGCACCTGCGGCTCGTCCGCGAGCTGATGCAGACGCTCGAGGGCCGCGACCCGGCGGAGCTGCTGCCGGCCGAGTTCCCGGATCCGCTCAGCTTCACCAGCCACCGGGAGTTCGTGCGCGAGACCCTGGCGGCGGAGGTCGATCTGCGGGCGCGCGGGTACGACATCGTGCCGCTGAGCCAGGACAGCCCGGCGTCGATCGCCTACCGCGCCCAGCTCAACGCCAAGGGCTCGCCCTCGGAGGTCGTGGCCGCCGGCTATCAATGGAACCCCGGGACCGAGCTCACCGACCCTCGCGTGCGCGAGGCTGCATTCGCATCGCTGGCCCGGGAGGAGGCTGCACAATGAACAAGAACGATCGCCCCACCGACACCGGCATCAACCGCACCGGCATCGCTCTGTCTCCCCTGGACGGGCCGCTCACTGCGGACGGAGCCCGATCCGCCCCGCCCAGCTCGGCCGGTTCGTGGCAGGACGCGGCCATGGTCCGCCTCCAGTACGCCACCGAGGCCGGCGAGTTCGGCCACATGCCGCCGCCCCTGACGCTCCGCGGCATGGCGAAGACCGCCAAGGAGCTGCTCAAGGGCACCAAGGCCAACGTGCTGCTCGACAAGCTCGGCGAGCGGCTCGCCTTCGAGCGCACGGGGGTGCGCCTGTACGACAGCCTGATCGTCAAGTTCGAGGCCACGGGTTCGTGGGAGGGCGGCCCGTCGCTGGAGGAGCTCGTGGCGTTCCGCAGCGACGAGGCGCGCCACTTCGACGTGATGGTCCAGGCCCTCGTGGCGCTCGGCGCCGACCCGACGGCGATGACGCCCTCCGCCGACATCATTGCCGTCGAGAGCCTCGGCGTGCTGCAGGTGATCTCCGATCCTCGCACCGGCCTCGCGCACGCCCTGCACGCGCAGCAGATCGCCGAGCTCGCCGACGTCGCCGGCTGGGACCTGCTCGCCTCGCTCGCCGAGACCCTCGGTCACTCCGAGCTGGCCGCCGAGTGCCGCCGGGCGCTCGCGCAGGAGAACTTGCACGCGGCCTCGGTCAGCCGCTGGCTCAAGGCCCACGCCGAGGTCGCGGCCCGCGGCGAGCTCGAGCACGCTGTCGCGAGCTGATCACATCGGCTGACGCATCGCCGGACCGGCCCCGCCCACCGCTCGACCTGTCATCGATGCGGTGAGACGGGGGGCCCAGGTCACGCTCCCTCCGAGCCAGACGATCGATCGCGTTTCGCCGGCGCAGGGAGAGTCGAAGGCGCGCTCTGGCGCGCCTCACCGGCGCGCGTGTGCCCCTGCGACGCCCACGCGCTCGGCCACGACCTCCGCGCCGTCAGGAGCGGCGCCAATTTTTTTGAACGCGGGAGCCGGCCCGGCCTAAGCTCGCGGCCCGGTCCATGGCCAACTTTCGCGTCCACGTCCTCGGTGCGGCGATACCCTCGGCGCTCGCCGCGGGCCTGGCGATGGCAGGCGGCCTGGTGACGCCGGCGGTCGGCGGCGTCTGCTTCGGCCTCGGCGTGCTCGGGGGAATGCTCCCCGACATCGACGCCGACAACTCCGTGCCGACCCGGATCATCTTCGGCACCCTCGCCGTGGCCGCGGCCGCAGCCGTCGCTCTGGCGCTCCGCGAGCACACCGCGCCGTGGCTGGTGGCGCTCGCGGCCCTCGCGGCGTTCGCGGTGATCCGCGTCGGCCTCCGTGGCTTCACCGCCTGGCTGTGCGTCCATCGCGGCCTCGTACACTCGCTCCCCTTCGCCGCGCTGGTCGGGGCCGTCGCGGTGCACCTCGCCTGGCGTTCGTTCCACCTCGCGCCGACCCCCGCCTGGCTCGCGGGCGTGTTCCTCACGGGCGGCTTTCTCATCCACCTCGTGCTCGACGAGCTGTTCAGCGTCGACCTCGTCGGCGCACGAATGAAGCGCCCCTTCGGCACCGCGCTCAAGCTCGGCAGCCGGCGCCAGTGGCTCGGGACTGCCCTCCTCTACGCCGGCGTGATCGGTTTGCTGACAGTGGCTCCGCCCGCCGATCGATTCGTCCGCGACGTGACTTCCAGTCGCACGCGGGCCGCGATCGCGGCCACCTTCGCCGGGCTCCGCTGACGGCCACCGGCAGATTCGCCGCTAGGAGCCTGTCCAGGAAATCGCGTGGCCGAAGGCGCGGGGCCGTGGAGATCTGGGTGACGGCGGGCACGGAGCGGCGGAGCGGGTCCCTCGCGACGGCGCTCGTCGTTAGCCATATCTTGCGCTCGAGCGCCGGACAGCGCGTGCGCCGAGGACAGCCGTCTGGAGGACGATGAGGCCACGACAGAGCACGATCGTTCCGGGTGGTCCGCGCTTGGGCCCCGGCCTGTAGCCGCCGAGCTCCGCGACCCATCCCGTCACGACGTGGAGCGGTGGGATCTCGGAGGGACGGTACGGGGGTTTTTTGCGGACCATGTGCTGCTGACGCAGCCGTATGAGCACCTCGATCTCCTCTCTGCTGTAGGCCACGGTGGCGGGGGCATCGGGTTGGGTGCGCGATAGGAATTTGATGCGCTCGATGCGGGCCGCGACCGACGAGGCGATGATCAGCAGGCGCGAGAAGGCCTCGAACGACTCGAGCTCGGACGCTTCGATGTCGCAGGCGCCGGTCTTCAAGGTGCGATGGAACTCCTCGCAGCGCCAGCGCATCGTGTAGTTGTGGATCACCAACTCGGCGTCCCGCGAGCTCTGCACGGGATACGTCGTGAGCAGCAGCCACTCGATGGGTGACACATCCTTTGGCGGCCGGGGCTCCGTCACCGCGACGATCGACATGCAGAGGGATACCTTGCGCTTCGCATCCGCCGTGTAGCGGACGGTCGTGGTCCCGAAGCGCACGCTCAGCGTTGCAGTCCGGCCGGACCGCTCCGCTCGATCCGGAATCTCGATCTGGTAGCGATAGGCGACCGGTAGCGCCTCGATCCAGGCGTGCAGGTAGTTCTCTTGCCCGCCGTTGACGACCACGCGCTCGTGACAGATCCGCGCGGTCAGAAGCGCGTCGTGCTCGTGGGCCCAGGCGAACACGCGCCAGAAGTCCGCCCCTTGATCGGCCTGGTACCAGGCAAGCACGTTGGGCGCATGCTGCCGGAGTTGCTCGTGGCACCCGTCCAGCGCTCGCACCCACGCGAACGACTCCCGCTGCTCGGCCGGGCGCTTGTCCTTGCGCCTGCCGCTGCGGCCTCGTCGGCGCGGTGGCGTGGGTATTTCGCTGCGGAGCCAGCGATCTTGATGCAGTACCCCGAGCACGACTCCCTCGCTGTCCAGCGCGAGCCCCGTCATCAGATGGACACCTCGAGCCCTGCTTGTGCGGGTCCCAACCGAGCCGAAGCTGGTGGACTTTCTCTGCTCGTCGAGCTTGATGCTGGTCTGATCGACGGGGACGATCGCCATCGGCATCTCGGCCAGTCGCCGGGCACACGCCTCACCACGCGCCCGTTCCAGCTCGTCGATCGAGATGTCGGGGCTCTCGACGAACCTGTACGCAGCCTCCAGCTCACACCCGACTTCGAACACTCGGGTCAGCTTCCCGCCTGGCCTCTCTGCCAGGCGCTGCGTGATCAGCTTCAAGCGCTCGTTACGTCGCCTATCGCCGAGGTCTGCCGCTCCGAACTCTTCTTGAGCCCATGCTGCGTCCTGCATGCTGCAACTGTGAGTGACCCTCCGCGAGGCGCCCTGGATCCACGACGAAAATTGTGATCAACACCGAGGCGACGGCGGGGCCCTCCCAGGCAACGTGCTCGGCGCCCTTGGGCTTCGATGATGAGCTGTCGTTGAGGACAGGTTCGTTCGTGCTTCGCGGACGATGGCGCCTGCGCGCGGTTGCCTGCGGCCCCTCCCGCCTGCGTCCCACTCCGCCGCTCCGTGCCCGCCTGCGGAGAGCGTCGCCGGCCCCGCTTGTCGCCGTGCGGGTTCATTCGCCCAGGCCATGCGCCCGGATGTCTCGAAGGACATGAGAATCCTCGCGACGAATCAACGATGTTCACAGCTCGATTTCGCGCGAAGGTATTTCATGAAGGACGGCATGAGCAAGACATTCCGCCCGTGGGAGATCGACCAACTCCAGCTCCTGCCGCCGTCCGTGCACGAGCTCGTGCCGGAGGGCCACGTCGCCCACTTCGTGCGGGATCTGGTGCGGGAGTCGCTCGACCTGTCGGAGATCTTCGGCGCGTACACGGAGGAGCGCGGGCAGCCTCCGTTTCACCCTGCGATGATGACTGCGCTGCTCCTGTACGCCTATTCGCAGGGCGTGTTCTCGTCGCGGAAGATCGCGCAGGCGTGTGAGCAGCGAGTTGACTTCATGGCCGTAACTGCGTGTCAGCGGCCGGATCATCGCACGGTTAATGACTTCCGCCGGCGGCATCTCCCGGCGCTCGGCGGTCTCTTCGGCCAGGTTCTCCGGCTGTGCCAGAAAGCCGGACTGGTGAAGCTCGGACACGTCGCGCTCGACGGGACGAAGATCAAGGCGAACGCCTCGAAGCACAAGGCGATGAGCTACGCGCGGATGAAAGAGGTCGAGCCGCAGCTCGCGGCCGAGGTCGCGCGGTGGGTCGCGCCGCACTCGCCGCCGCTCGGTGAGCCTCCCGCACGACGACAAGCGGGGCCGGCGACGCTCTCCGCAGGCGGGCACGGAGCGGCGGAGTGGGACGCAGGCGGGAGGGACCGCAGGCAACCGCGCGCAGGCGCCATCGTCCGCGAAGCACGAATGAACCTGTTCTCAACGACAGCTCACCATCGAAGCCCACGGGCGCCGAGCACGTTGCCTGGGAGGGCCCCGCCGTCGCGAGGGACCCGCTCCGCCGCTCCGTGCCCGCCGTCACCCAGATCTCCACGGCCCCGCGCCTTCTGGCGCGCGTTTTCTCAGGCAGGCTCCTAGCCGGCGGATTGCGCATGTGCACCGGCACGGGTGGCGTGGGCTTCGACCAGCTGCGTCGCTCGCTGCACGATATCCTCGGGGAAGCCGGTGCGGGCCAGCAGGGCGATGGCGTTGGGGCGCTCGATGCGGCCGGGGCGCAGGCGGTAGTCGAAGTCGAGCTCGCCGTCCTCCGTGGCGACCTCGCAGAAGTGGGCCTCGGTGAAGGCGCCCTCCATCTGCTCGCCGATCTCGAGATCGTGGGTCGCGGCGAGCACGAGGTGACGGCTTGCGAAGTGCTGCAACACCGCCACCGCGGCGGCCGTGCGCTCGAGCGGATTGGTACCGCGGAAGATCTCGTCGAGTACGACGAGGCAGGGACCGGCCTCGGCGCCGCGCACGATCCGGAGGATCGCGTCGAGCTCGGCGCGGTAGTAGCTGCGGCCTGTGAGGAGATCGTCGGCGATGCCGATGCACGAGGCGACCCGGACGGGCGCGCCGCGATAGGAGGTCGCGTAGACGACACAGACGCTCTGGGCGAGCACCGCGTTGACGGCCACGGTGCGGAGGAACGTGGTCTTGCCCGACATGTTCGAGCCGGAGACGAGCAGGCACGTGCTCGGCAGCAGCAGGTCGTTGCCCACGGCTCGGGCCAGCAGAGGATTGCGCAGGTCCTCCGCGCGGATCCGGGGCGGCGCGCTCGCGCCGTCGGACGCATCGATCCGGGGAATGCACGTGGCCGGGTCTTCCCGCAGGCTCGCGGCCGACTGGGCCGCGTCGAGGTCGCCAACCACGTCGAGGATGCGCCGCAACGGCGGCTGCAAGCGGCGCAGCGACCGGGCGGCGCCGTAGAAGCGGATGACCTCCAGCAGCAGCACGGTCTTGAGGTACTCGGACAGATCGAACGGATCGTTGAAGTGAAGCATCGTGGTGCGACGCACCAGCGAGCGGGTCCCGGGGAGCATCGCCTCGATCTCGTGCAGCGCGGGCCGCAGTGACTCCGTGCGCGCGACCGAAGGGAGCTGGACCAGGCGCTGCGCGACCATGACGAGGCGACCCACGTCTTCGAGGGCCAGCATCATCGGCGCGATGGTGTACGACGCCCGGTTGTGAATGACGATGTTGGCGGCGAAGATCGCCGCCCCCACACCGAGCAAGAGCAATGAAGGCAGGAGGATGCCCGCGGCGATGGAGCCCACCAGCGCGACGGGGAGCAGCCGCAAGACGGGCAGCGGCACCTCGGGCTCCTCGATGCTGCCCCACAGGACGCGCGGCAGGTGCTTGCCTCGACCCTCGCCGAATTCGAGCAGGAGCGCCTGGATCTCCGCGCGAAGCGCCGGGTCCCGGCCCATCGCCTCGATCATTGCATTGCGTCGACGGAGGGCGTCGACATCGAGCAGCGGGCGGCGGATCCATCGATACAGGGCCTGCGAGCCCGCGGCCGTGATGGTGCGATCGAGCTTCGAGACGACCTGGTCGAGCAGCAGGTCGCGCCAGGTCTGGTCGTCGAGCCGCTCGTGCTCGCCGGCGTCCATGGACTCGCGCAGCGGGCGAGCAGGATCGACGCCCTCGCGCTCGAAGGGCCGGCCCCAGCCGTGACGCAGCTGCTCTCGTCGCAGCCGGTCGCCGGCTCGGCGGGTCACGAAGCGATGCACGAGCCACCCTGCGAGCAGCGCACCGACGATCCAGAGGCCCATGAGCTCCATCGTCCCCGAAGTGTAGGACGGCCAGCGACGCGTCTGACAGACACTCGTGAAGAATCGACGATCACCACGCTCCCCCACCCTCCGCCGGGACGACAGCCGATGACGGAGTGGTTCGTCGACTCGATTCAGCGGCGCGCCCACACCATTCACGTGCACGGCTCGACGAGAATTCGGCCGCACGCACAGCATGGTCGGGTACGCTCCGAGCCGATGCCCCGACGTCACGCGTTCCGGCTCGCAACGCTCCTCTCCGCCGGCTGCGCCGCGCCGGCCCCCGAAGCCGACCCCCCACCAAGCCTTCCGCGAGCCGCCGAGGTCGCGCCCGCCGAGCCTGCGCCGGTGCCTACCGTGCCGACCGAGACCGACGTGCCGTTCGCGATCCCGACGATCGTGTTTTGCTCGACGGCGTGTGCGCCCAGGCGGAAGGCTTCAAGGATCCGTCACAAGGCCACGACGTGCGCATGGCGTGCGACGAGCTCGGGCAGATCGAGGGGATGAATTCGTGGACCGCGACCGTGACGAGCGCGTCAGGGCTCTCGGGCGTGACGTCCGGTTCGCGCTGCACCGTGAGCGTCACCACGGACGACGGCAGGTGCCGCGCCAACGTCCAGTGCGAGAGCCACGCGGTGTACGCGGGCGGTAACCCGTGCGCCGGCGCGGGGGCGTCGCTGTCCGGCGGCGAGTCGATGACGACCGCGAGCGACGGCGACGCGGCCATCACCATCGACACCGCGACGCGCAGCTGATGCTGCGAGACGACGAGCGCGGCGATCTCGGCGCATTCACGATCACCGCGACGATCGACGCGCCGCCCTGACCGTCTTGCGCAGCACTCGTAGATCTTGCGGAGCGCGGGGTTCGCCCGCAGAGCGACGGCGCGCAGCGACGCCGCCATTCACCTATTGTTCTGGGATTATTCCGTGGAGCGGAAGACTTCGAATTTCCTGTCGCGCAATCGAGCCATCCGTGTTCCCTGAGTGACACAGCCAGACGCGTACCGATGACTCGCGCCATCTGCTCGTGACGCGACCAGTCAACCAGCCCCTCCCCGAGGCGCACGGGTGCGGCCGACCTTAGGTGCGGCGCCGATGAACGGAGGTGCTCATCAGGGCTCCGATTGCGACGAGCGCCGCCACGCACCTCCGGCGGAGGCGTGACGCCTTCGCGCATTGACATCTCCGACCGCAACTGCCACCGTCCTCCGCGGGCGAGCCGACTCATCATTCGTACGGCCGCCGGATGGGGATATACATGCGTTCAAGATCTGTCTGCAATGTTCAATCACGGCTGATTCGTGCCATGGCGAGCGGCTGTGCGTTCCTGGCGTACGCTGCGTCCATTCCGAACGCCCACGCTGTCGCTCGCGAGTGGGCGACCTATTACGGGGGGAGCGGCAGCGACGGCGCCGCCGACACGGCGCTCGATTCTTTCAGTTCGGTGATCGTGGTCGGCCACACCGACTCCAGCACAGGCATCGCCACCGACCTCAGCAGCTTCGCGGGTGGCGACAACGACGGGTTCATCGCCAAGTTCGACGAATTCGGCGTCCTCGACTGGGGCACCTACCGCGGGGGCAGCGGCGACGAGAGCTTCCGCGTCGTCGCTATCGACAGCAACGACAACGTGATCGCGCTCGGAACCACCAACTCGTCGAGCGGGATCGCTACGGTGGGCGCGTGGAAAACGTCGCTGACAGGCAGCCGGGACGCCATGCTGGCCAAGTACACGCCGCTCGGCGCCCCGAGCTGGGTGACGTACCTCGGCGGCAACGGTAGCGATTTCGGCTCGGGCACCTGCGTGGCCAGCAACGGTACCATCTACGTGGTCGGCGACACGACCAGCACCGACCTGGGGCTCGGTACCCCCCACGACACCACCTTCAACGGCGTCCGGGATGCGTTCATCGCCAAGGTGAGCAGCAGCGGTACCCCGACGTGGATCAGCTACTACGGCCATAGCAGCGGCAGCACCGCTGCCAGAGACTGCGCGGTCGACGCGAGCAACAACGTCTACGTCGTCGGGGACACCACGGCGACCAGCGGCATCGCCACCGCCGGTACCCACGACACCGGCCACGACGGAGATGACGACGTCTTCGTGGCGAAATTCGACAGCAACGGCGGGCGCCTGTGGGGCACGTACTACGGCGGCAGCGCCACCGACCTGGGCATCGCCATCGACCTGGACGAAGACGGTGACGTGTACATCGCCGGCAGCACCAAGTCCCCGAACGACGGGCACCTCCGACAGATCGCCACCGACGGCATGCACAGCGAGGCGCTCGCGGGCGCACAGGACGCGTTCGTGGCCAGATTCGACGGCTCCAACGGCGCCAGGGTGTGGAGCACATACTTCGGCTCCGAGAACTCCGGCAGCGAAATCAGTAGCGACGCATTCACCGACCTCGAGGTCGACACCTCCGGGATCGTGCTGTCCGGTTCCACCAACTCCGACGACCCCCTGCTGTCGACGACCGGCGCCTACGACCCCTTTTACGGCGACTGGTTCGATCCGATCTTCGTCAACATGTCGATCGACGGCGACGTGTGGTACTGCTCGTACAATGGCGGCACCGGCATCGAGCCGGGCGACCATGGCAACGGCGTCGCGCTCTCTTTCGACGAGGCGGTGCTCGCCGGCACCACGCTCGCTAGCGGCGGGATCGCCACGACCGGGGCCCATGACACCTCGTACAATGGTTCGCACGACGTGTTCGTCACCTTCATCAGGCTGTTCGCCACATAACCGCGGAGGCTGATGCCGCGGAGCCGGGTATGCGGCCGCACGGGCGCGTGATGCTCGCCCCTGCGGTCTTGATGGCGGAGCCGATACCGTCCTCGCGTCGCCCCCGGAGCTGTCGCGCCGCGCGCGGCGTGACAGCTCGGGGGCGACGCGAGGGTCCAGAGACCCGGCCTCCGACGCCCCGACGTCGACGTACGCCCGATGTGCTGTCCGTTCGTCGCCTCCGGCGCGACGTCGGTGACCCGCTCGGCGCTCGCGGGCCTGACGGCCGACGCGTTCGGCCTCTCCGCCGCGACGTGGGCGGCCTGAACGCCCTGTCGGGCCTCCACGTCGCGCGCCACATGCAGCAGACTCTCCGCAGATGACCCACCCTCGCGGAATCCTCGAGCACATCGGCCGCACCCCGCTGGTCCCGCTGCGGCGGCTCGGCGCCGGCCTGCCGGTCCCGGTGCTCGTCAAGTGCGAGCACATGAACCCCGGCGGCAGCGTGAAAGATCGGATCGCCCTGGCGATCGTCGCCGACGCCGAGGCGCGCGGCGTACTCACGCCGGGGGCCACGCTCGTCGAGGCCACGGCCGGCAACACCGGCGTCGGCCTCGCGCTGGTCGCGGCCGCGCGCGGCTACTCGCTCGTGTGCGTGATGCCCGAGAAGATGTCGGTCGACAAGCGCGTCGCCCTGGCGACCCTCGGGGCGCAGGTGATCGTCACGCCGAACGCGGCCCCGTCGGATCCGGACAACTTCCGCAACGTCGCCCGTCGCCTCGCGGCCGAGCGCGGGTGGTTCTTGACCGACCAGTTTCGCAACCCGGCCAACGTCCGCGTCCACGCCGAGACCACCGGGCTCGAGATCCTCGCGCAGACCGGCGGCCGCGTCGGCGCCTTCGTCGCCGGGGCCGGCACCGGCGGGACGATCAGCGGCGTCGGGCGCTGCCTCAAGGACCACGTCGCGCGCGTGCAGATCGTGCTCGCCGATCCGGTCGGCTCCGGGCTCGCGGACTGGGTCGAGACGGGCCGGCTCGGCGCCGACGGGACCTACGCGGTCGAGGGCATCGGCGGCAGCGACGTGCCCGACAACCTGCACCGCGGCGTGATCGATCGCGCCGAGCGTGTCACCGACCACGAGAGCTTCGCCACCGCGTTGCGGCTGATCCGCGAGGAGGGCCTCCTGGTCGGCGGCTCGGCCGGCACCAACGTCGCGGCCGCCCTGCGGATCGCCGCGCGCGGCGAGGTCGACGGTCCCGTCGTCACGGTCCTGCCCGACGCCTGGGATCGCTACCGCGCCAAGCCGTGGATGCGCCCCGCGGAGCACAACACCCGCTGAGCGACCGGGCGGTCGGCGCGCCCGAGTGGTCCGCTCCGGCACGCCCCCGGGCTGACGACGAAGCGCGGCGGCAGATCCGCGAGGCCGCCTCGACCTCCGCGCCGGGACCCCGCGCCCCTCTGTGCCGGACCGTCGCGCCGGAGTACCGTGTCTCGCATGATCCCCAATTCGCTGCCGGGGCTGACCTTCGCGGCGCTCGTCGCAGCCCCCGCGGCAGCGTCGGCGGCGAACGGCATCGAGCCGCGCACGCCCGTCGACTGGCCCGACGCGACCGCCTGTCTCACCGTCGTCGATCGCCAGCAGAGCGCCATGGTGCACATGCCCTACAGCGTCCCCTTCGAGGACGTGGACGTGACCGTCGACGAGGTCGCCGACAGCCGTACGCACCAGTTCATCGCGTTCTGCCGCGATCACAGCCGCGAGGAGTTCCTGCCGATCTGGCTGACGTGGAGCGATGTCGAGGCGGCCGCGGCCAAGATGCTGGTCGACCCGCTGGCGGTCGAGGACGACGAGGTCCTCGAGACCAGCAGCGTGTGGAAGGACTGCTGGTTCCCGATCACGCCGCACGACGCGCGCCGGCCGATCACCTTCGCCGAGGCGAAGAAGGGCGTCGACTGGGACACCACCGCGCTCCCGGCCGGAGCCTACGTCGTGCAGGGCTACACCTGGGAGCCCGCCGTCAACATCTACGCCCAGCGCCCGGGCGTCGTCCACGTCGTCGACGGGCCTGATTTGGCCGCCGTCGGTCCGGCCGCCGCCGTGACCACCACCCTGGACTTCACCTTCGCCGAGGACACCTACACGATCGAGGGCTGCACGCGCGCGCTGCCCGGTTCGACGCTGAGCGTCCACTGGTCGATCACCGGGGCCGGCGTGCTCGACTGGAAGCTCTACACCGAGGACGTGCCGATCGACGGCGAGGCCTTCACGCTGCCGTTCTTGCCGCCGCCCGAGGCCTCCGGGCGGACCGTCGCGCTGCGCGTCGACGTCACCGACCCGATGCAGCGGACGTTCAGCGCCTACCCGCCCAACCTGCTCACCGTCCTGCCGGGCAGCGCCGGCGACACCACCTCCGACACCACCGCCGGCTGCAACCCCGAGGCCGCGTTCGTGGCCGATCCTTGCGACACGGGCGGCGACGGCAGCACCGGCGATCCGGGCGACCCGACGACGGCGGCGACGAGCGCCGCCACGAGCGACGGCAGCAGCGGCGACATGGCCGACAGCACGGGGACCGGCGGTTCGTCGTCGTCGGCCGGACCTGCGCTCACCCCGGACTCGAGTGGTTGTTCGTGCGACGCCACCCCGCCCGCCGGCCTCGCATGGGCGAGCCTCCTCGTGCTCGGCCTGCGCCGCCGCCGGCGTCGCGACCAGGCCGCAGCGCCGTCGTGACGGCCGCGTTCACGCCGGATCGCCGGCGCTCCCCTGCCCCGTCAGCGACCGCGTGCGCGGCCCGAACACCGCGTAGACCGCCGGCAGCACCAGCAGGGTCAGCATGCTCGCCGAGATCAGCCCGCCGATGACCACCGTCGCCAGCGGGCGCTGCACCTCGCTGCCGGGCGCGGTCGACAGCGCCATCGGGATGAAGCCGAGGGCCGCGACGAGCGCGGTCGTGAGGACCGGCCGCAGCCGCAGCTCGGCAGCCTGGCGGATCGCCGCCACGTGCTCCACGCCCTCGGCCTGGATGTGGTGGCAGAAGGACACCAGCACCAGGCCGTTCAGGACCGCGACGCCGAACAGGGCGATGAACCCGACGCCCGCCGAGATCGAGAACGGCAGGTCGCGGAGCCACAGCGCGAGCACCCCGCCGACGACCGCGAACGGCACATTGAGGAAGATGATCAGCGCCGAGCGCATGCGCCCGAGCGCGGTCCACAGCATGAACACGATCAGCGCCAGCGCCAGCGGCACGATCAGCGCCAGGCGGTCGCGCGCCGTCAGGTAGTGCTCGAACATCCCGCCGTACTCGACGCGGTAGCCGACCGGCAGCTCGATCTCCGCGCCGACCACCGCCTGGACGTCCTGCACCGTCGACACCAGGTCGCGGCCGCGGACGTTGAACTCGACGATGATGCGGCGCGACTGCTTCTCGCGGTTGACCAGCGCCGGGCCGGGCTCGAAGCGGAGCGTCGCCACGTCGCCGAGCGGCACGATCCGGCCCGTCTGCGAGCGCAGCGGGATCGAGCGCAGGTCGGCGAGGTCGTCGGTGAAGCCGTGCTTGAACTTCACCATCATGTCGAAGCGTCGCTCGCCCTCGAGCACCGCGCCGACGCGATGACCCACCGCGAGCGCCTCGGTCGCGAGGTTGACGTCTTCGATCGTCAGGCCGTAGCGCGCCAGGCGGGCGCGGTCGGGCAGGATCCGGAGGTAGCGCAGCCCCGCGACCTGCTCGACGCGGGCGTCGGCCACGCCGGCGATCCCGCCGACGCGCTCCAGCACCTTCGCGCCCAGCTCGCGCAGGACCGCGAGGTCGGGCCCGTAGATGATCACGCCGACGTCGGAGCGGACCCCGGCGACGAGCTCGTTGGTGCGCATCTGGATCGGCTGCGAGATGCCGCCGGCGACCTCCGGCACGGCCTGCTCGACGACCTCCGCGACCTCCTCGGCGAGCTGCTCCTTGAGCAGCCCCGGGCGCCAGTCGTCGCGCTCCTTCAGCGCGATGTAGACGTCGGACTGCTCCACGCCCATCGGGTCGGTCGCCAGCTCGGGCGAGCCGGTGCGCGTGACCACGTGCGAGACCTCGGGGATCTGCCGCAGCGCGCGCTCGAGTCGCAGCCCGGTCTCGACCGACGCGGTGAGCGCCGTGCCCGGCAGGCGCCGCGCCTCGACCAACACGTCGCCCTCGTCGAGCTGCGGCACGAACTGCGCGCCCAGGCGACCGAACAGCGCCGCCGCCCCGGCGAGCACCAGCACGCCCGCGGTCATCGTCAGCACGCGCCAGCGCAGCGCGAGCTCGAGGACCGGCGTGTAGAGCCGGTGGACCACGCGCAGCAGGATCGTCTCGCGCTCGTGCGGCTCCGGGCGCACGAGGAAGCTGGTCAGCACCGGCACCACGGTCAGCGAGAACACGAACGCCCCGGCCAGCGCGAACAGCACCGTGTAGGCCATGGGGTGGAACAGCTTGCCCTCCATGCCGGCGAGCGCGAGGATCGGCAGGTAGACGATGGCGATGATCAGCTCGCCGAACACCGCGGCGCCGCGGACCTCCACCGTCGAGGCCTGGATCACCCGCGTGCGCTCCTCCGATGTCAGCACGCGACCCGCGTCGCGGCTCGCCTCCGACAGCCGGCGCGCCGCGTTCTCGACCACGATCACCGCCCCGTCGACGATCAGGCCGAAGTCGATCGCCCCCAGGCTCATCAGGTTGCCCGACAGGCCGACCGCGTTCATCACGATCACCGCGAACAGCATCGCCAGCGGGATGATCGACGCGACCACCAGCCCGGCGCGCAGGTTGCCGAGCAGCAGCAACAGCACGAGGATGACGAGCGCCGCGCCCTCGAGCAGGTTGGTCGCGACCGTGCGGATCGTGCGCTCGACCAGGCGCGTGCGGTCGTAGAACGGCTCGATGCGCACGCCCTCGGGCAGCGTCGGCTCGAGCTCCGCCAGCTTGTCGATGATGCCCTGCGTGACGGTGCGGGAGTTCGCGCCCATCAACATCAACGCCACCCCGACGACGACCTCGCCCTCGCCGTCCTGGGTCGCCGCGCCGCGCCGCAGCTTGGGTCCGAAGCGGACCTCGCCGACCGAGGCGACGGTGATCGGGACCCCCTGCGGCGTCGAGCCGAGGACGACGCGCTCGAGGTCCTCGCGCGACTGCACCAGCCCGTTCGAGCCGATGACGAAGTGCTCCTGGTTGTGCTCGATGTACCCGCCGCCGGCGTTGGCGTTGGACACGCGCAGCGCCGCCGCGACGTCGCCGACCGAGAGGTCGAGGGCCTGCAGGCGCTTGGGGTCGAGGACGACCTGGTACTCGCGGTTCTCGCCGCCGAAGCTGTTGACCTCGACGACGCCGGGCACCGTGCGCAGCTGCGGCCCGATGTACCAGTCGAGCAGCTCCTCGAGCTCCATCAGCGAGTGGCCCTCGCCGCGCACCGTGAACTGATAGATCTCGCCGAGGCCGGTCGAGATCGGGCCCATCTCCGGCGTCCCGTACCCGTCGGGGACCGCCTCCGTCGCCTCGCGCATGCGCTCGTTGATCAGCTGGCGCGCGAAATAGATGTCGGTGCCGTCGTCGAACACCACCGTCACCACCGACAGCCCGTACTTCGAGACCGAGCGGACCTGCTCCATCTTCGGCAGGCCCAGCATCGAGCGCTCGACCGGGACCGTGATGTACTTCTCGATCTCGACCGGCGACAGCGCCGGCGCGGCCGTGATGATCTGGACCTGGACGTTGGTGACGTCCGGGACCGCGTCGATCGGCAGCTGCAGCGCCGCGCGCAGGCCGACGGCGATGAACAGCAGCGTCGCCACCAGCACCAGGCTCCGGTTGCGCAGCGACCACGCGACGATGGCGGTGAGCAGCGACATGTCAGTGGTGGTCCTCGCCGAAGGTCTCCTTCAGCAGCACGCTCTTGAGCGTCCACGCGCCGTGCACGACCACCTGCTCGCCCTCCTCGAGGCCGCGCACGACCTCGATCTTGCCGGGCGCGGAGACGCCGAGCACCACCTCGTGGACCTCGAACTCGCCCGACTCGCGCCTCACGAACACGACCTTCTTGCCGGCGACGTCGATCACCGCCGTGCGCGGGACGACCAGCCGCGGCTCCGCGTCCTCGCCGCGGTCGACGGCGATGTTGGCGACCCCGAACAGCCCGATCCGGAGCAGGCCGTCGCGGTTGTCGACGACGATCCGCGCGACGATCGTGCGCGCGTCCGGGTCGACCTGCGGCGACAGGAAGTCGATCTTGCCGCCGAAGAACTGCCCGGGGTAGCCGTTCAGCTCGACCTCGGCCGGCGCGCCGACCTTCACGTCGACGAGCATGTGCTCGAACACCCGCGCCATGAACCACGCGCGGTCGAGGTTGACGATCGTCGCCACGTTGTCCTCGGCGATCACCGCCTGGCCCTCGACGATCCCGCGGCGGGTGATGAAGCCGGCCGCCGGCGCGCGCAGGATGAAGTCGGACGTCCCGCCGCGCGTGCCGAGCCCGAGCGCCTTGAGCCGCTGCCCGGCCGCGCGCGACTCGGCGTCGAGCGCCGCCGCCTCGGCCCGCGCCGCCGCGAGCTCCTGCTGCGACGCCATGTTGCGCTGCGCCAGCGTCTCGAGCCGCGTCAGGTTGGACCTCGCCGACACCGCCCGGGCCTGCAGCGCCGCCAGATCAGCCCGGAGCCCGCCCAGGCTCGGCGCGCGGATCTTCGCCAGGACCTGGCCCTCGGCCACCAGATCGCCCTCGCGGAACTCGACCGCCTCGACGATCCCCGCCACGCGCGCGGCGACCTGCGCCGTGCGAGCCGGGTCGGCCGCGATCTCGCCGGTCGCGGTCACCGTCGGCGCGACGGTCTCGCGGCGCACCGGCTCCGTCGCGATCTTGGCGTCGGCGATCACCTGCTCGCTCAGCCGGACCTCGGTCGGGATCCCGCCGTGCTCGTGCTCGTCGCCGTGCTCGCCCTCGCCGTGCTCGTGCCCGCCGTCTTCGTGCCCGCGCTCCGCTTCGCCGTGTTCGCCGGCGGAGGCCCCCGGGCGGCCGCACGCGCCGAGCAGCGCGGCGAGGGCCCAACCAATTCGTCCGGTCATGGCGTCGCTCCTGGCGGAAGCAGGCCGGTCGCCTGCGCGAGATCGACGGAGGCGAGGCCGAGCGCCCGCCTCGCCTCGATGTAAGACGCGAGCAGGTCGAGGAAGGCCTGCTGCAGCACCACGGCGTCGCGGATCGGCAGCCGCCCCGCGGCCATCTCCTGGGCCAGGGCCTCGAGGTGGCCCTCGGCCTGACGGATGCGCTCCGCGTCGAACAGCGCGACCTCGGACCGGCGCGCGCGCACGGCCTCGAACGCGGTCATCACCTCGGCGCGGACCTGCCGGCGCACGCGCTCGATGTCCGCCTCGGCCTGCCGCACGCGCGCCTTCGACTCCGCGATCTCGCCGGCGTACGTGCGACCGAGCGGGCTCGGCAGCGGGATCGGGAACGCGACGCCGCCGCCCAGCACCTGCTCGGCGAAGCCGTCGCGCTGGGCGTAGGCGACCAGCGACGGGTTGGGCACGCGCGCCCGCTTGTAGAACTCGATCTGCCGCTTCAGCGCGTCCCGCTCGGCCGCCGCGACCCCGAGCTCGGCGCGGCGCGCCAGCGCCAGCTCGACCAGCGCCGCCGCCTCGCCCTCGATCGCCAGCGGCGACAGATCGCCCTGGACCTCGAACGTCGCCGCCGCCGGATCGGCGCCCAGCAGGTTGGCCAGCAGCGCCCGCGCCGTGGCGACCCGCCGCCCGGCCTCCACCTGCTGCTGGCGGATCTTGACCACCGTCGTGCCGATGACGTCGGCGTTGAGCCGCGACGTGAGCCCGGCCTTCTCGCCCTGGGCCGCCAGCTCGACCAGCGTCTGCGTCGCCTGGGCGATCCGCCCCAGCATCGCCTGCTGCTCGCGCGCCGCCAGCAGCTCGTAGTAGACGCGCAGCGTCTCGGCCGCGACCTCGCGGCGGGTCGCATCGACGCGGTGCTGCTGCGCCTGCGTCTCCGCGTCGACCATGGCCACCCGCTTGCGCCGCTGCCCCGCGATCTCGAGCTCCTGCGACAGGCGCCCGTACACATTGATGTCGCGGTCGCTGGTGATGAGCCCGCGGCGCGACGCGACCGTCGCCTCGACCATCGGGTTCGAGGGCAGGATCGTCCGCGCCGCCCGCTTGCGACCGGCCAGCGCCTCGACCCCGAGCACCGCCGACTGCACGGCGGGGCTGGCTTCGAGGGCGCACTCGACCACGCGCGCGCGCGTCAACACGCCGGAGCACGCCGGCGCGGGCGCGTCGCTCGGTGAGCCGGTCAGGGTGAGGAGCAGGAGAGAGGCGCGAAGGACCATCGTTCGACTCGTCGCATGCAGGTTAGGATCTGGCGCGGCAGCCCGGCCGCCTGGTCTCACGGAGGGCGTGGCTCACCACCTGCGCGGCCCCCGAGAGCGCGAGGCCGGCGATCACGAGGGCCACGAGGAGGTCGGGCCAGCCGGAGCCGAGCGCGAACACCCCGCTCGCGGCGAGCAGCACCGCGAGGTTGGCGAGCGCGTCGTTGCGGCTGCACAGCCAGACCGAGCGCATGTTGCTGTCGCCGTCGCGGTAGCGGTACAGCATCCGCGCGACCGCGAGGTTGGCGATCAGCGCGACCACGGCGACCACGCCCATCGTCTCCGGCTGGGGGACGCTGCCCCACAAGGCGTGGACGAGCGCCCGCACCAGCACGACCACCCCGAACAGACCCATCGTGACGCCCTTGGCCAGGGCCACGAGGGAGCGCGCGCGCAGGCTCCGCTCCAGGACCAGCAGGCTCACCGCGTAGCTGCCGGCATCCCCCAGGAAGTCGAGCGCGTCGGCCTGCAGCGCCGCGGATTCGGCGAACCAGCCGGCGACGACCTCGACCATGAACATCACGAAGTTGATCCATAAAGCCGCGACCAGCACGCGGCGGTACGCGCGCGTGGGCGCCGCAGGCAGCTCGTGGGCGCAACAGTTGCTCATGGGCCTCGCCGGGGAGGCTAGGCCCTGTAGCGACTACAAGGTCAACCTGAGACAGACGCGAGGAGTCGCACGCGCCGCACCGGCGGGCATCCTTCACCCAGCGAGCACGACTCCGGCGGACCCGCGCCACGGACGATTGGGGCGCCGACGGAGCGCGCCTCGCGACTTCAAGCGCTTCACGGGCCCCAGCTCGGCCGACGCACCAGGGCATGAGAGGCCCGGCGCACCTCCTCGGTTCTCAGACGTCGCCGAAACCGCCGGCCGCCCAGCGGCCCGCGCTCGCGCTGCTGAGCTTGAAGTTCGGCGCGACTCGCCGCTCGGCGAGCTTCTCGCCGGCGGCGTCCCACGCCGAGAGCATCGCGTGCGGATCGTCCTCGTCCGCCGCGATGTCCAGATCGACGCGGATCGGGCAGCCCTCCGCGTCGATGATCGTCACGCTGCGGTGGCGCTGGGCCCGGGCGTGCGCCTCGTGGCGGGTGACGACGTCCTGCGCGCCCTTCAGAAGCGTCTTGAAGTCGGCGTGATTCAGCGGCTTGGGGTTCTTCTTGTCGCGCCCCATCGTCCACGGACTGACGAGCACCGGCTCGGACTCGCCGTCCCGCGTCATCGTCACCGCCCAGCCCTCGTCGTCCTCGTTCTTGATCACCCGGGCCGTGAACCCGCTGGCGACCCACGTGCGCTCGTCGCCCTCGTTGTCACCGTCTGGCTGCTCTGCGCTCTTGGTCATGACGTTCCGTGTCCCGCTTGAGGCTGCGCAAGTGTACAGCATCCTCGCCGCAACCGACAGGGGGGTCGACCTCCCCGCCCCGGCCGCCGTCATGGGCGCCGCACGACGAGGCGCTGGGCGCCTGGGGCACCGCCGCCGGGTCGGCAAGCCGCCAATCGACGTCTTCGTGAATGCGCATCCATATCGACGTTGGCCATCCCGTCGTTCCGGCAACCACCCATTCGGTGCGCCCCGTACAGCCCATCGGGACTTCCCGCACATCGACGTCGCGCGCTCCGGCGGCGGTTCGGGCCCCAGGGCGCCCTGCGGAAAAAAGACGAGTCACCGCAATTGAATCGTCCGAATCGAGCACTCTCGCAAGAGGAGGGCGGCGGCAATCGCCGACACCGACGTGACAGTCAGCGGAATCTCGTGCCATACGCCATGCCGGTCACTGCCGCCCTGGCTTCGGTATCGCCGGCCCGCGCGGCCGTTCTGCCGCGCATGACCAGGCAAGGGGCCCCCGCGGGTTCGAGACGCCGACGATCGTAGGATTGGCGTCGCTCAATCGTGCACCACCGTTGAAATCAAATCACAGGAGACAGCCATGAAGAAGTTTTTTCTAATCGCCACGACCTTCGCCAGCGCGTTCATCGGGGAGGCTCCGGAGGCCGCCGCCGCGGACAAGCAGCAGACCGCCGTGACCGCGTGTGCCGTGACCGCCGGCGGGACCATCATCTACACCGGCTCCAACGTCGGGATCAAGGCGGGCAGCACCGGGACCGTGACCTTGATGTGCCCCGTCGACGTGAACCTCGCCAGCTTCGACACGATCGAGCTGTCGTACCGCGACTCCGACGGGACGGGCAACACGGGGTCGGTGGAGGTCATCGTCAACGCCGTCGACAAGACCAGCGCCGTCTTCAGCACCCCGTACGTGATCTTCGAGTCGAACTGGTACGCCACGACGGCGTGGAACAACAAGGTGCAGGCGCTGGCGTCGACGTTCACGTTCGACCACGACGACTATTTTTATTATGTGCAGATCAACCTGACCCGGAGTTCCACCACGACCTTCGTCCCGGTCGGGCACGTGAAGCTGTTCACCACGCCCTGACCTCCTCACGGGCCAGGACGTCCGGCCGGGTGCGCACCGGGAAATCGTGGCAGCCAGCGGCGGCCTCACTCGTCCGACCCAGCCCTCGGGCGGGAGCGCTCCCCCGGTCTCGCCGGGATGGGGCCCCCCGCGCCCCGCGGTCCGGCCGATCCGATCCCCGGCCCGACCCGGCCCGGCCTCTCGGCTCCGGGCGCGAGGACCCGGTGCACCCCCCCGGTCGGGGCTCGAGCTTCGCAGGCACATCGCCCTGAAGGTCCGGTACAGTGGACGAGCGACCTCGAGTCGCCGGGTGCACTTGCTCTGTCTCTCCTCCATCGTGTTCGTCGGGCTCGTGCTCGGGTCGCCGGCGTCGGCTCCCACGGACGACAACTCGGCGCGCGAGGACGGAGCCACACCGGCCGGCGCCAGCGTGCCCCTCGGCGGCCCGCTCCCGTATCGACCCTCCCCGCCCGGATCCGCGTGGCTCCCCAGCCAGGGCGTCGCCCCCCTCGATCAGGGAGGCGGGACCTCGGCGCCCGCGTCGCCCTCGCCCGAGGATGGCGCCGCACCGCTCGACGCAGCGATCGCCGCGCCGAGCGACCTCCCGCCGTTCCCCCCGCCTCACGGCATCGCCCCTCTCGACGCCGACCCCTTCGAAGCGGGCGAGCGCCCTCCGGTCGGCTCGCCGTCGCCCATCGCACCTTTCGGCTCCGGGCCCCCCGCGCCGGCCACCCCTCCTCCGGATCCGCGGACGCTCCGCGCCGTCCGGATCGACATCCTCGTCGCCCCCGTGTGGCGGATCCGGACCACCGAGTCCATGGTGCTCGCCAGCCTCGAGGCCGGGCGCCTACAGGGCTTCTCCGGCACCTTCCACGTCGGTATGATCGTCGCACCCGACCGCCAGATCATCGGCGCCAACGACTTCCCGATCGGCGGCGGCTTCGTCGCCCGGCGGCGGCTGGGCCAGCGTTCGCTGTACGGCAGCGTCGGCCTCACCGCCGGCCTCCTCGTCCACCGTGCCGACACCGATCTGGGGGTCGTGCGCCGCGTCGACCCCGACTTCCAGCTCCCCCTCAAGTTCGCCTGGACCGCCGGTCGGGTCGGGCTCACCGTCGCCCTCCTCCAGGGCTTCAGCGTCCGCACCCGGACCTATGAGCGCCGGGGAGTCGAGGTCTGGAAGCGGATCCCCTACCGCATCGGCCTCGCGATTGGGCTACACTTCGACGTCGGAGTCGGCCGGGCGAGACCGCGCCGCTCGAGGTAGAGAGTAACCATGACTTATCTTCGCTTGCTCGCCGTGTGTTCGCTGGTCCTCTCGAGCTGTCAAGACACCGTCGATCTCGATCCGCTGGATCGATCGCCCGTCGTCGAGTCCACGGTTCGGCCGCCGCCGATCCTCGGCGGCACGCTGACGCTGACCGACGATGGGTTGGCGATCGCGGCCGACCCCGACCGCGACCTCGTCCACATCGTCGACCTCGACGCTCGCGAGGTCCGCCACACCATCGCCCTCGCCCCCGGCGATCAACCGCATCGCATCGCTCTCGGCAGCGACGGCCGGGCCCACGTCGTCCTGCGCGGCAGCGGCAGCATCGCCACCATCGATCCGATCGCCGGCACCGTCGCCGCTCGCCACGCCGTCTGCCCCGAGCCCCGCGGGATCGCCTTCCACGACGTCGACAGCTCGCTCTACGTCGCCTGCGCGGGTGGTTCGCTGCTGCACCTCACCGAGGGTGGCGGCGTCCTCGAGCGGCGGGAGCTCGAGCCTGACCTCCGCGACGTCCTCATCGTCGACGGCGAGGTCAAGGTCTCGCTGTTCCGCTCGGCGACGATCCTCGGCCTCGACGGTTCTCGCATCGAGGTCCCGTCCTCCACCGACTTCATCCCCCACGTCGCCTGGCGCACCTGGGTCACCGAGAGCGGCGAGATCGCGATGCTCCATCAGGTCGCCAGCACCGCGGAGGTGCCGATCGATCCCGAGCCCGGCGACCTCCCCGAGGGCGGCTCGCCCTACGGCGGCGGCAGCTCCTGCGACCTCGGGCTCGTCGCCGCCGCGATCACCACGTTCAGCGCCGACGCCAGCACCACCACGCCGCTGCTCGGCTCCAACCTCACGGTCGACGCCGCCATCTCGCCGTTCGACGGCTGGGTGGCGATGGCGGTCCCCGGCGCCGCGAGGCCGGAGGATCGGGTCGAGTCCAAGCGCCGCGGTCGCGACGAGTTCGACTTCGGCCCCATCGCCCCGCGCGCGAGCACGGTGCGGGTCGATCGCCCGGACCAGCCCACATGCGGGAGCTTCGACGAGAACGACTACGGCCAGGTCACCGCCGTCGCCTACACCCCGCTCGGCCACCTGGTCATGCAGAGCCGCGAGCCCGCGCAGATCCTCGTGATGGACGGCGCTCCCGGCGGCCAGTTCGACACCATCCCGCTCCAGGGCGAGGCCCGCTTCGACACCGGCCACGAGATCTTCCATCGCGCCACCGACTCGGGGTTGAGCTGCGCCTCGTGCCACCCCGAGGGCACCGACGACGGCCACGTCTGGGACTTCGCGGACCTCGGTCCCCGGCGCACCCAGGCGCTCGACGTCGGCCTCTCCGACACCGCCCCGTACCACTGGGACGGCGACATGCCCGACTTCGACGTGCTCATGGCCGAGGTGCTCGCCCATCGCATGGGCGGCAAGCGTCAATCGCCGGAGCGCGGCGAGTCGTTCACCCGCTGGATGTTCGAGCAGCAGCGCCCGGCCGTCGCCGCCGGCGTCGACGAGCCGACGCTCGCGGCCGCCGGCGAGGGGCTCTTCGTCAGCTACGGCTGCGCGACCTGCCACGACGGCCCCGCCTTCGGCGGCCAGCGGACCGAGCGGATCGCCGGCGTGGCCAAGCAGGTCCCGTCGCTCCGGCGGATCTCCCTGCACCCGCCCTACATGCACGACGGCCGCGCCCGCACCCTCGAGGCGGCGATCCGCGACATGATCGCCACGACCCGCCCCACGGCCGCCCCGGACAGCGACGTCGAGGCGATCGCGGCCTACCTGCGCCAGCTCTGACCGCGGAGCCAGGCCGAGCCGCGCATGATCGTCGTCACCGGCACCAAGCGCTCCGGCACGTCGATGTGGATGCACGTGCTGGTCGCGGCCGGCCTGCCGTACATCGGCGAGCGCTTCCCGGGCGGCTGGGGCGAACTGCTGGGCGACGCCAACCCCGACGGCTTCTTCGAGTCCGAGTTGATGGGCGGCATCAATTATCGGACCAATCCGCACCCGCTGACCGGCGCCTATCTGGCGCCGGCGGCCACCCGCGACCACGCGGTCAAGGTCTTCATCCCCGGGCTCGTCCGCAGCGACGTCGCCTTCCTCGATCGCTGCATCGCCACCGTCCGCGACTGGCGCGAGTACGTCGCCTCGGTCCGCCGGATCGGCATCGACGACACCGCGTTGCCGCCGGCGCTCGACTGGTGGTGCTCCAACTTCGCGCTGATCCGCGACCTCGCGATCCGCGGCTACCCCGCCCACGTCCTCTCCTACGACAGCTTCCTCCGCGACCCGGAGAAGGTCGCCGCCGAGGTGGTGGCGTGGATCGGCCGCGGCGATCCGGCCGCGGCCGCCCGCGTGGTCCGTCCCGAGCGGAAGCGCGAGCCGGTCGGCGCGGCCGACAGCGCCCTCGCCGAGGGCGTCGATGCGGCCCACCTCGAGGTCTTCGACGAGCTCTACGCGACCATCGACGCCGGTCGGCCGCTGAGCGCCGGCTTCATCGACCGGCTCAACGCCGTCGACCGGGCGCTGCGCCCGATGGTCCTCGAGCGTCAGGCCGGCGTCGAAGCCAAAGTGATGGCCGACATTTTCGGGCGGCGATGATACGATCCGCATGATGGTGCTTGAGCCCTCCGCGCTCCAGCTGCGCTTCCGCGACGACGTGGCCTCCGAACCGCTCGCGCCGCCCGATGTCGCCGCGTTTTCGCGGTCCTCGTCGGCCGGCGCCGACCCGCGCCCGCTGCACGACGACGAACTCGGCGTGCTGCCCGGCGCCGGCACCGGCGATCCGGACGGCCCTGTCACGATCTTCTTGCGACAGCCCGAGTTCGGGATCCCGGCTCCGGGATACGACCACCGGGTCCCCGATCTCGGCAGCTGGGCGCTCCGGCCGACCACCTTCGGCTGGATCGCCCACGTCCCCGCGACACGCGGCCCGGGTCCTCGCCGCGCCGCCCGGGTGCTCGCGGGCTGCCTCGCCCTCGCCCTGCCGACCGACGCCCTCGCGGCGGCGCCCGCCATCCCGCCGCCGCCCGCCCAGGTGCCGGCCAGCCCATCCCCACCCACGCCGCAGCAGCCGACGAAGCTCGAGCCGGCGGCAGCGCCCGCGCCGTCGCCTGCGTCTGCGCCTGCGCCATCACCCGCCGCTCCGCCTGCCGTCCCCGACCCGCTCGCCGCCTCGCCCGAGTCCGAGCCCGCCGTCGCCCCGTCCCCGGAGCCTCTCCCGGCGGTCGCCGCCGTGAACGCCACCGCGGCCGTGACCGACGCCGCCTGGGAGGGCGTCGACGGCTTCGAGGTCATCGCCGAGCTCAAGGGCGGCAAGGTCCTCCGCGGCCGCGTCGGCGCCGTCCAGACCGACACGTTCACCCTGATCGACGGCACCACCGGGCAGATCCTCGTGATCCCCAAGAGCGGGGTCGCCTCGCTGCGCGCCTACGTCCCGCCGCCGATCCCCGGCAAGACCGGCACCGGTCTGATCGCCGGCGGCACCATCCTCGCCGCCATCGGCGGCCCGGTCTTCATCACCGGGGTCGTGTTCCTCGGCCTCTGCCCGTCGTGCGTCGAGCTCCACCTGCCGATGCTGCTCGTCGGCGGCGGCGCCCTCGGCGGCGGCATCCCGATGATCTCGCGCGGGGTTCAGCGCCGGAACGCCTTCCAGAGGGCGATCCAGGAGCATCGGATCGCCCCCTCGGTGGCGCGCACCCCCTACGGCGGGTGGGCCGGCGTGCTGCAGGTCCGCTTCTAGCCGCAGGCGTGTCGGCATTCAGCCGACATGACCGAGAGACCATGTCCTGATGGACATGTCTTCAAGAACAAGTCCCCGAGGACATGACCGCCGCACGGTCGACCGTGAGCTCGTGATCCAGGATCGACGCGTCGCTCCCGGCTCACGAGCCGCAGCCACCGCGGCCGCCGCCGCACGTGCAATCGAGGCAGCCGTGCTCGGCACACGTCCCGCACGAGCGCACGACCTGCTTCTTCAACGCCTCCCGCGCGCGAAACACCCGCACCGCCGCGTTGCCGGGCGTGATGCCCGCCTCGGCCGCGTAGTCCTTGACCGCGAGCCCGTCGAGCTCGATGCGCCGCAGCGCCTCCGCGTACTCCGGCTTCAGCGTGTCGGCCAGCCGGGCCACGCACTGACAGACCGCGCCGCGCAGTTCCGGAGCGGGTTCGACCGCCTCCTCGAGCTCGGCCGCCAGCGCGTCGAGGCGGCGACCCGAGGCCGCGTCGCGCCGGTGGCGATCGATCACCGCGTTGCGCAGCAGCCGGTAGAACCAGGCGATCGCCGCCTCGTCGTCGCGCAGGTCGCCGATCTTGTCGAGGCCGCGCACGAACGCGTCCTGCAGGATGTCCTCGGCGGCGGCGCGGCTGCCGACCCGCGCCTGCAGGAAGGCGAGGAACTCGCGGTGGTTGGCGACGAGCCGGTTCACCGCTTCAGGCGTCGGCTCGGCGTACGTCTCTCGGGCGCTCATGTTCGTTCTCCTCGTACGTGCTGCGGCCGCCAGGCAGTGTAGCGCTCGCCCGCGCCGACCGGACGCGCGGGCGAACCCCGCGGCTACGGCTTGCGCGCCACGACCTCGAGCACGCCGCGCGTCATGTTCATCCCGCAATTGAACTCGTACACGCCCGCGGTGAGCGCCGGCAACTCGATCGTCACCGGCTGATCGGTCGGCAGCTCGCGGCGGATGCCGAGCGCGGCGAACACCACCTCGCGCGTGCACGGCGAGCGGTCGCGGCGGACGAAATTCAGGCGGACGCGCTCGCCCTCGGCGACCGTGATCCGGTCGGGCCGATACGAGCCGTCGACGACGACCTCGATCTCGCGGACGGCCGGGGCGCGCTCGACCTTCGCCGCTTCGGCCGCGGCGGGGAGCACGCCGGCGACCGCGGTGACGCACGTGGACAGGACGACTCGGAGGATGACGTTGGGCATGATGCGACTCGTTCCGGAGGGCTGACGCCGCCGCCTGCCGGGCATTACACCCCGCCCGCCGCGAAGCGCCGCAGGCGCAGCGAGTTCGCCAGCACCGACACGCTCGACAGCGACATCGCCGCGCTCGCCAGCACCGGCGACAGCAGCCAGCCGGTCCACAGGTACAGCGCCCCGGCGGCGATCGGGATCCCGATCACGTTGTAGACGAACGCCCAGAACAGGTTCTGCCGGATCGTCCGCAGCGTCCGCCGCGCCAGCTGCAGCGCGACCGGCAAGCTCGAGATCCCGCCTCGCAGCAGCGCGATGTCGGCGGCCGCGACGGCGATGTCGGTGCCCGTGCCGATCGCCACCCCGACGTGCGCGCCGGCCAGCGCGGGCGCATCGTTGACCCCGTCGCCGACCATGGCGACCACTCGACCGCGCGCCCGTTCGTCGGCCACGACCCGCGCCTTGTCCTCCGGGCGCACCTCCGCGATCACGCGCCCGATCCCGAGCTCGGCCGCGATCGCCTCCGCCGTGCGTCGGCGGTCGCCGGTGAACATCGCCACCTCGATCCCCAGCGCTTTCAGGTCGGCCACGACCTGCCTCGCGCCCTCGCCCGGGCGATCCGCGACCGCGACGAGGCCGGCGAGCACGCCGTCGACCGCGACGAACGACGGCGTCCGTCCGCGCTCCGCCAGGCGTTCGGCCTCGGCCTCGAGGCTCGCCGCGTCGACCCCGTTGCGGCCGAGCCACGCGCTCGTGCCCACCAGCACGATCCGGCCGTCCACCGTCCCCGCGATCCCGAAGCCCGGCTCCATGCGAAACTCGCTCGCCAGCGCGGCCCGGATCGCCCGCTGCTCGGCGCCCTCGACGATCGCGCGCGCGACCGGATGTTCGCTGGCGCGTTCGACCGCGGCGACCAGCGCCAGCAGCTCCGCCGCGCTCCAGCCCGCGCCCGGCACCACGTCGGTCAGGGCAGGCTTGCCCTCCGTCAACGTGCCGGTCTTGTCGAGCAGCACCGCGTCGACGCGGCTCGCCGCCTCGAGCGCCGCCCCACCCTTCACCAGGATCCCCAGCTCCGCGCCCCGCCCCGTGCCGACCGCGACCGCCGCGGGCGTCGCCAGGCCGAGCGCGCACGGGCACGCGATCACCAGGACCGCGACGAAGCGCTCGATCGCCGCCGCGAAGCCTCCCGCCGTCGGATCGACCGCGACCCACGCGAGCAGCGTGATCATCGCGATCCCGAGCACGATCGGCACGAAGTAACTGCTGACGACGTCGGCGAGGCGCGCGATCGGGGCGCGCGAGCCCTGCGCCTGCTCGACCGCCTCGACGATCCGCGCCAGCGCCGTGTCGCCGCCCGTGTGGGTCACCCGCACCACCAGCGCGCCGCTCTGGTTCAGCGTCCCGCCGAACACCTGCGCTTCCTTCGCCTTGTCGACGGGGATGCTCTCGCCGGTCAGCATCGACTCGTCGACCGCCGACACGCCGCGGACGACCACGCCGTCGCTCGGGATCCGCTCGCCGGGCCGCACCAGCACGTGATCGCCGGGCACCAGTGACTCGACCGGCACATCGTCCTCGCGCCCCTCGCCGAGCCGCCGCGCCGTCTTCGGCACCAGCGCCACCAGCCCGCGGACCGCGTCCGACAGCCGCCGGCGCGCCCGCGTCTCGAGCAGCTTGCCGAGCAGCACGAAGCTGACGATCGCCGCGGCTGCCTCAAAGTACAGGTGCGGCAGCGCCCCGTGCTCGGCGTGCGGGAACAGCCCGGGCAGCGTCAGCGCCACGGTCGAGTAGACCCACGCCGCCAGCGTGCCGATGCTGACGAGCGTGTTCATGTCGGCCGCGCCGTGGCCCAGCGCCTTCCAGGCCAGGCGCAGGAACCGGCGGCCGGGACCGAAGACCACCGGCGTGGCGAGCACGAATTGCAGCCACCGCCCGAACGTCCCCGCGGTGCCGGGGATGGCGCCGTGCGACATCGCCACGACCAGCAGCGGCACGCTGAGCGCCGCCGCGGCGACGAAGTCGCGGCGGAGCCCTCGCTGCTCGCGCTGCTCGGACTGCGCGAGCGCCTCGGCCCGCGCAGCCGCCTCCACGCGCGCCGCAGGAGCGGCCGCGAATTCCGGCACGGAGTAGCCGGCCCGCGTGATCGCCTCCACCAACGCACGCGGCGAAGCCTCGCCCGGGGCGAAGCTCACCGTCGCGCGCCCGGTGACGAGATTGACGCTCGCCTCGGTCACGCCCCGCACCGCGCGCAGCGCCTTCTCGATCCGGCGCACACAGTTCGCGCAGGTCATCCCGGCGATCGGCAGCTCGATGCTCGTCGTCTCCGCGGCCGCGGGTCCCGGCACGGCATAACCGGCGCCTTCGATCGCCCGGGTGAGCGCAGCCTGGGTCACCGCCGCCCCGTCGAACACCACGCGAGCGCGCCCCGTGACGAGGTTGACGTGCGCCGCCTGGACCCCGGGGACGGCCTTGAGGGCGCGCTCGACCCGGACGACACAGCTCGCGCAGGTCATGCCCTCGATCGGCAGCTCGGCGTGGGCTCCAGCGTCCTCGGGCGTCGCGGTTCTGGCGATGGTGGCGGTGCTCGACATGGTTCCTCCTCGCCCCGCCGACGCCGCGACCCGCCCCGCATTACAGCTGTAATGCCCACCCACCCGCCGCGTCTCCGCGATGCGAGCCGCGAAACGCCGCGCCGCAAGGAGACCTGCCATGAACACGCCCCACCAAGCCATCCTCGCCGTCCCCGGCATGAGCTGCCAGTCCTGTGTCCGCCACATCCACGACGCCCTGCGCGAGCTGGACGGCGTCGACGAGGTCGAGGTCCGGCTGCGCGACGGCAAGGTGCTCGTGCGCCACCACCAGGACAGGGCGACCGTGGATCACCTGCTCGCGGCGCTGCGCGAGGCCGGCTACGAGGCGAGCCTCGCCCCGGCCGCGTGAATCGCCGGCGCGGACGTGATGCGCAGCCGCATCGCGTCCGCGCTGCCGATCGCTCGAGCCGCGAGGACCTCGCGTCCTGAAGCCGCTGGCGTCGCGCGCGGCGCCGGCCCGATCTCCTGTTCAAGTTCTGCGCCGGCCCGGTAGAGAGCACCGAGCCCTGCGAGGCGCTGTGTCGCCCCGGCGGGCGCGAGCGCCCGCGCCCGATCGTTCACCCGACGGGCATCAACTGCCCTCCGGCGCGAGGCGCCCGCCCACGGCGAGCTCGAGCTCGCTGCGGGCGATCCAGTAGTCACGAAGGGCCTCGACGTACTGGCGATGCGCCTCGATCTGGTCCGATCGGGTCTCGAGCAGCTGGTACGTCCCCACGAGCATCGCGTTGTACTGCAGCAGCGTCAGATCGGTGATCGACTCGGCGCGCGGCAACACCGTCTTCTGGTAGTGCTCGACCTTTCGGCGCGCCGCGACCAGCTCGGCCCGATGCACCCGGATCTCCGAGCGCGCGTGGATCGCCGCGTCTTGCAGCCGGTGCTGTGCCTGTCGCAAGTACGCCTGAATACGCGCGATGTCGGCGTGTCCGGGGTCGAAGATCGGCAGCTGCAGCGCGAGCGACCCGCCGAGGACCGGCTCGTGGCCCGCGTCGTTGCCGACCTCGTTGCGCATCACGAAGCCGGCCTCGATCCCCGGCACGATGCCGCGGCGACGGAGCCCGAGCGCGTGGGCGATCGACTTGACCTCGACGCGAGCGGCGGACAGATCGAGCCTGTCGGCGATCCCCTGCTGCTCGAGTCGGCCGAGGTCGACCTCGGTCGGCAACGCCTCCGCGAGGGGCCCCGCGATCTTCCACGCGGCGTCCTCGCCCCACAGCCCGAGCAAGCGCGTGAGCTCCTCGCGCTCGACCAGCGACGCGAGCTCCGCGTCGGCCAGCTCGACCCGGGCCCGGTCCAGCGCAGCGGCGAACAGCTCGTGATCGAGCGGATAGATGTTGCCGGCGTCGAGCTGGCGCTGCGCCAGCTCGTGCGCGACCTCGGCGGCCTGCGCCCGCCCGCGGTACAGCTCGAGCATCTGCTCGGCCGCCTGCGCGCGAACGAACGCCACTTTCACGTCCCGCGCCAGCATGAGGGCCGCCTGTCCCACCGTCACGATCGCGTGATTCAGCCGGGCCTTCGCCAGGCGCCGCTTGGCCGGGATCAGAAACGCGCTGAGCAGGCTCTGCGTCAGCGACAGCCCGCCGCCGAGGCCATAACCCCGCGTCGAATTGACGAGGTCACCGGCGATCACCGGGTTCTCCAGCAATCCCGCCTGGACCAGCTCTGCCTGGGCGACCCCGAGCTCCTCGAACACGGCCCGGAGCTCGCGGTTGTTGAGCAACGCGACTTGCAGCGCGCGCTCCAGCGTCAGCGGCGCGGACACGAGCTCGGCGACGCGGTCACGCACCCGGGCGCGGCTCTCCGCGTCTTGCTTCGCGGGGACCACGTCGGCCAGTCCGACGCGGCGCTCGACGAGCTCCGCGACGTCTCGCCGCGCCTTCGTCGGCTGGACCGACGCACATCCCAGGAGCGCCGTCACGGCCGAGATGATGAGAGCACGAGCCTTCATCGCAGAGCACCCTCCTGCTCCGGAGCGGTCGCCGGCGCGACCTCGCCTCGCGGAGATTTCGTGTTCACCACGTCTTCGTGGCCTGCATGTTCGGACCTGGCTTTCGTGGCACCGCCCTCATGGCCCCCATGTCCGTGACCGGCGTGCTCATCGGCGGCTGCCCCGTGGTTCATGTGCCCCGAATGCCCCGTGTGCTCGTGCCCGGAGTGCCCGGAATGCCCGCCGTCCGGCGCCTCGGTGAACGCCGAGGTCTCGTAGGGGTTCGCCCGCGCCTGATACGGGGCTGCGGCTGCGTTCGCGTCCGCCGGATCGGCCCCGGGAGGCTCGGGCGGCAGACCTGCGCGGCAGGCCGGCAGCGCAGCGAGCAACGCCGCGAAGACGATCTGTGCACCGCGCCGCGCGCGTGCGGGAGCGTCATGCCTTGATGCCGTCACGATCCATGTCCTCCTTCCGCGCCAGATCGGCCACCGTGCCCGGCGGGTGCTTGTACCAGCCGGGGTCCTGACTTCCGTCGCCGATGTCCTCGTCGCGCACCTTCACGATCGTGAACATCCCGCCCATCGTGATGTCGTCGAACGGCCCCCTGGCGCCGACCATCGGGATGCTGTTCTTCGGGACAGCCATCCCCATCGCCGCCATGTCGCCCATCCCGTGCTGCCCCATCGGCATGTAGCCCGGGACCACGCGCCCGCCGAGCGCGCCGACCTTGCGCGCATCGACGCCGATCATGTTGGGCAGGTCGTGCCCCATCTGATTCATCACGTGGTGCGTCATGTGACAGTGCATCGCCCAGTCTCCGGGCGCGTCGGCGACGAACTCGACGTCTCGCGTGCTGCCCACGGGCACCAGCACCGTGGTCTCCGGCCACTGCGCCGACACCGGCAGCGGGCCGCCGTCGGTGGCCACCACCTTCCAGTAGTACCCGTGCAGGTGGATCGGGTGGTGATCCATCGCGCTGAGGTTGCCGAAGCGGATCCGCACCCGCTCGCCGGTGCGGCACACCAGGGGCGCCGTGCCGGGGTACGCCTTCGCGTTCATCGTCAGGACGTTGAAGTCCGTCATCTCGTTGGGGTCGGGCCGCTTCGCGCCCGGCACGATCTTCCACTCGCTCAGCATGATCACGAAGTCCCGATCGACGCGGTACCCCGGCGGCGCCGGTCGCGGATGGACCACGATCATGCCCAGCATGCCGAGTGCCATCTGCGTCATCTCGTCGTGGTGCGAATGGTACATGAAGGTACCGGACTGCTTGAACGTCCACTCGTAGCGGAACGTCTCGCCCGGCGCGATCGAGCGTTGATTGAGGCCGCCGACCCCGTCCATGCCGTTCGGCAGGAAGATGCCGTGCCAGTGGACCGTCGTCGGCGCGGGCAGCTTGTTGGTGACGTACACCCGCACGCGATCGCCCTCGACCGCCTCGATCGTCGGCCCGTGGACCCTGCCGTTGTAGCCCCAACAGAGCGCGCGGAGGCCGGGAGCGAACTCGTGATCGACCTCCTCGGCGACGAGGTGATAGACCTTCACGCCGTCGACGATCTTCCACGGCAGCGTCGCGCCCCCGGGCGTGATCGTCGGCTGATAGTCGCGCCCCGGCTGTCCCGGCGCCCGGGCGGCCGAGGCCGCTCCGCCGCTGTAGCTCGACTCCCACCTGTGCACCGGAGCCGCGGCATGCGCCTGGCGACTCGCCAGCGCCGTGGCCGCGCCGCCGATGGTGGCACTGGCCAGGAGGGCCTGCCTTCGACTGAGTTTCACGTCTTTCATGATTGTCCTCGAAATTTGGCTGGTGACTGACCACGCCCGCGCGAGCCCTCGAGTCCGTCCCGGCCGGCATCATGAGCTGCCGGTCAGGCCGACGATATCCTGAGTGCGCCCCGCGACGCGAGCCGACGATGGCGACACGCCGGGCGCGGCGCTGCAAAAATGCCACCCCAGCGGCCTCGGCCGAATCAGGGGACCTGGACCGTCAGCTCGGCGGACACGCCTTCACCGCCCGCGTTGACCGCCTTGACGCGGTAGACGTGGCGCGTGCCCGCCATCACGGCCGCCGCCGTGGTCGGCGTCGTGCTCTCGCCCGTCGTCGCCGTCGTCGTGTCCGCGGTGTCGCCGCCGCCGTGCGTACCCGCGTGCGTCGCGGCGTCGGTGCTCTTGTGGTCCGCGCCGCAGGCGGCGAGGAGGACGGTGAAGATCATGGCGATCGGGGTGCTGGGTCGGTGTCGCATGGACTGGTCATTCACAGGACGTTGAGGGCGAAGGAGCATTACGCCGCGCAGTTGTCGCGCTCGCCACGAGCGGGTCTTCACGGCCGGACGCGATCGGCGCTCACGGCGACGCTCCCACCTGCAGGACGCCCATCATGCAGCCTTCTTTATGTTAAAGAGATGTCGCATGCGTCACTCCAAGATCACTGGCCGGGTTCGATGGAATGCACGCGGACCTGACCGTTCGCCGCGAGATGGGCCGTCAGACGAATCGGCGCCGCGCTGGCGTTGGTCCACAGGTACGAATAGAGGCCCGCGCGCGGCGCCACGAAACGGACCTTGCCTTCCGTGCCGGTGCCCTGGCTGTGGATGACGACCTGGTCGCCGTCGTGGCTGTGGACGTTCCACTCGAGCGGTCCACCCGCGGCCGTGAACGTCACCTCGGTCGAGGTCCCTTCGGCCATCTCGAGGTTGATCTCGGCGAACTTCCCGGGCTCGAGCACGACCTCCTCGAGCCCATTTTTTACGATTGAGGAAGAATCCGCAGCGGCACCACCGCACTTGCCGTCGCCGGGCGTGTGCCCGCCGCAACGGCCGAGCTCGTGGCGACAGGCGGCCTCCCCTCGTGGAGCGGGCCCGGCGGGGACCTCCGTCGCTTCGGGTTTGGGGGCTGACGCGCAGGCGAGGCCGCTGGTGGCGAGGGCGCTCAGCACGATCACGATGTCGGAGGCACGCATGCGTTGAACTGTATAGATAAGCACGAGACGTGCCAGTCAGGGTCCCGGCAAGATCGTTGCGCAAGCGAGGCCACGCGCGGCCAACGCAGGCCCGACATGAGAATATTCTTCAGCCTCCTGAGACATTTGTGATGAGGGCCGCGGTCGGCGAGGCCCGGCATGGCTCGGAGCGCTTGCTCGACCGCCAATGCTGTGCCCGCCTCGGCGGCCGCGCCCGCGCACGCGCGGCGACGCATCGGGTCCGAGCCCCCCGCGGTGGGGCCGCACGGACGCACGGATTTCCCCGCAGGAGTCCACCTGCGACGCGAAGCTCGTCGAACCCGACGACCCACCGCGCCTGCGCGCACGATTCCGCCACCGGCCCGCGAGTCGCGGCGAACCGCACGCTGCCCCCATTGCCCCGCGCCACGACTCGGGCTGGACCTGCGCCCCGCCGCGTGTAAGGTCCGTGCCGCATGAAAGCCCGCTCGTCTGCATTCATCCTCTGCACCCTCGCGCTCGGCCTCGCCTCGACCTCCGCGCAGGCCTCCAACTACCCGCCGGACTACGACATGTGCAGCCTCACCGAGACCCTCTACTCCGGGCCGTTCGAGGTGATCCGCGACTTCGTCGATCCGTGGGATCAGCACTACAAGCTCACGATCGCCTACGACGGCTACCTGCGCGACGACCACGCCGACGACGAGATCAACCTCTACGTCGCGCTCAACGGCCACGACGCGATGCTCGAGGCCTTTCCGGGCGCCCACGACGACGCCTACGTGCTGCTCGACTCCGGCCCCCGCGGCTGTTACTGGTGCCCCAACGGCCCGCACGCGCCGGACTACTGCGACGACGTGACCTTCGATCCGTACCAGAGCGGCAAGTGGCTGTGCAGCGAGCCCACTGCCGTCGAGCAGCACCTGTTCTACTGGGCCTTCGACGGCCTCGGCGGGCTCAACGCGTGGGACATCGAGCTCGCGGCCGAGGCCGGCGGCGAATGGGACAGCGACTACGGCAACAACTTCGCCGTGCGCTTCGAGCCGCGCTCGTGCTGGTGATCCCGCGCCCACCGCCTCTGCGGACGCCGCCGCCCCGCGTCGCATGGAATACCCATTCGCCCGCGCGCCGTGATGCGCCGGCTCGATTGTGAGCAGCGCGACGATCATCACCCGTCCACGAGATCGGGAATGATCGTGACAGGCGCAGCGATTGCCAACCGGCGGCCGGTTCCGCTAGCGTCGCCGGCATGTCTTCTCCTACGGTCCCTGTTCACCCGCGCCTGCGGATCCTCGGCCTCGCCGTGTGCACGACGCTCGCGGCTTGCCCCGGCGACGGAGCCGGCGACACCACCGGCTCGACCGGCGATCCCACCGGCAACGCGCCCACCGGCGGCGACCCGACCGGCAGCAGCGAGGCCACCGTCGGCTCGAGCACCGACGACACCACCGGCGCTCCGACCACCGGCGCCGTCGACCCCACCGGGAGCACCGGCGTCGACCCCACCGCTGCCACCACCGATCCGGGCACCAGCACCGGCCCCGACGACACCACCGGCGATCCGCCGGTCGACCCGGGCTGGAGCGAGCGGCAGTACGCGCGCGTCTTCATCTCGGGGCACAGCCTGACCGACAACCCGCTCGCCGATCACATGCTCGAGATCGCCGCCGGCCTCGGGGTCGACCTCGATTACAACCAGCAGATCGGCATCGGTTCGCCGATCCGCGTGCGCACGCTCGGCGGCGGCTGGGACAACCTCGACTGGCCCGGCTACAGGACCGGCAAGAACCGCGACGGCAGCGACATGGACGTCATCGCCGAGCTCGCCGCGCCGCAGACCCTCGGCCCGGGCGAGCTGTACGACACCCTCGTGATCACCGAGCGGCACGACGTCCTCGGCACGATCCAGTGGGAGGACACCACCGGCCTGCTGCGGCACTACCACGATCGCCTCATCGACGGCAATCCGGCCGGGCAGACGCTCCTCTATCACAGCTGGCTCGACATCGACAAGAGCGCCCCCGAGGCGTGGATCACCCACGAGAAGAACGCCCTGTTCGCCTGGGAGTGCGTGGCCGCCAAGGTCAATCACACGCTCGAGGCCGACGGCCGGCCCGACCGAATCACCACACTGCCGGTCGGCGCCGCCCTCGTCCGCCTGGTCGAGGCGGCGCTCGCCGACGAGGTCGCGGGCATCAGCGGTACGGTGAATCAGAAGATGGACCTGATCTTCAACGACAACGTCCATTTGACCCCGCTGGGCGTCTACTACGCCGCGCTCGTCACCCACGCCGCCGTGTTCCGCGGCTCGCCCGTCGGCGCCCCGGTGCCGCAAGGCGTCGCCGCCGAGCCGGCCGGCGACCTGCAACAATTGGCGTGGGAATTCGTGCGCGACTATTACACGGACCCCGAGATCGGCGGGCACAGCATGGAGGAGTGCCGCGCCTTCATCTCCGAGCAGGTCTGCGGCTCGTTCTGGACCCTGCTCGACCAGCCCGGCAACATCCAGGGCTGCACCACGCACTTCGCCGACGCCGACGCCGAGGGCAACCCGTTCCGCTGGCCCGACCCGCAGCTCGTGCCGTGGCCGGCCCCCTGAGGACGGTTCAACGGACCGTCGAGGCCCCGGGCAGCCCGTCGAGGACCTCCGCGATCGCCTCCACCGCCACGTCCGGCGCCGGGAGCCCCTCCGTGTGGCCCGGCGTGCGCGCGTAGTGCCCCTGGCGGACCCACACCGTCGTCAGGCGCTCGCCCCACGCCTGCTTGCACGCGCTCAAGATCCGCAGCTTGTCGTCGATCAGCACGTAGTGGTCGGCCGGGTGGCGGCGCGCCACGTCGTCGAGGCGCAGCTCCTTGTGGACATAGATGAGCACGCGCCCGTCGACCGCCTCCCACAGCCCGCTGCGGCGGATCTTGTGCGGCTGAAACACCACGTCGCCGTCGGACAGGATCACCACCTCGCCGCGCCGGCGCAGCCCGGCCAGCAGCTCGAGCACGCCCGCGAACAGGCGCGTGGGGAACGGATAGTCGAGCAAGAAGTGCGACACCGCCAGCAGCGACTGGTCGTCGACGTGACGCGCGCGGTAGCGCTGCAGCGTCCCCAGGTAATCGACGTAGCCGAGCTCCGCGCGCAGCTCCTCGAGCACCGCGAAGTACTCGCGGCAGTTGCAGGCCCCGAGCGAGCGATCGAGGTGGGCGCACAGGTCGGCCTGGACCGCGTCGTTGTCGAGCAGCGTGTTGTCGACGTCGATCAGGAAGACCGTGTGCTCGCCGGAGTTCATGCCCTCACCTCGCCGCGGGAGGATACGCGCCGGACCGCGCGCACGACAGCGCCGCTCGCCCGCGGGGCCGCGACCATTCGCAAGGGCCCGCTCGAGCGCCCGCACGCGGTCGCCCGCTCGTCCCTGCGGCGCGCGCGACCGCGACGCCCCGCGCGTCCTCAAGCCCGCCGACGCCCCGTCGCGGACGCGCGTGTCCGCCCTCGCACCGCTCCCAGCCCAGCACGCCGCGCCGCCTGGCAGCGGCGAGCCCGGCTATGCTCGCCGCATGCAAGGCTCCGGGCTCGCGCTGCTCATCGTCGCCTACCTCGCCGCGCTCGGCGTCGCCGTGTGGAGCGGCGTGCCGCCGGGCACGCTGCTGACCTGGGGAGCGGCCGGCGCGGCGATGATCTGGCTCGTCGTCCTGATCACCTTGCCGTGGAACCTGCACTTCCGGGCGCGCGAGGTGCTGGCGGAGATGCGGCGCTCGCGGGACGCCGGCATCAAGGTCACCGACGAGCAGCTCGCGTTCGCCGAGCGGGTCAAGCGCTGGACCCTGATGACCAGCCTGACGATCCACATCGTCTCCGCCGGCGTCGCCCTGGCGCTCGCCCTGCTCACCGACAGCGACCTCGGCTACCCGTTCGCCGGCTTCTACCTGCTGTCCTGCCTCGTGCGCCCGGCGATGGCCTCGATCCAGCAGGTCCGCCGGCGCCTCGAGGCGCTCGCCGAGGACACCCGCTACCCGCGCGACGACGTCATGAAGCTGCGCGGCCAGGTCGCCCAGCACGAGGCCGCCGTCGACAAGCTCGCGGAGGAGCTGAAGAAGCTGCGCGAGGAGCACGACCAGCTGACCGCCCGCACCGACCGCCAGCGCGTCGAGCTCGAGCAGAAGATCGGCGCCCTCGCCCGCAAGTTCGAGGACAGCCTCGATCGCCTGACCGACAACCGCGAGATCATCGCCGGCATCAAGTCCTTCCTGCGAATGATCCGCGAGGGCGACGCCGACGCCAAGGCGTGACCGGCAGCGCGACCGACCGCTCGCCGGTGTGCCCGGCAACCTGTTCATCCTCGCCGCGCCGCTCGATCCGCGCGACCTCTACTTGCGCCGCCAACGGGTCGCCGACGACGCGGAGGGGCCGCAAGACCCCTCAACTCGGCATCACGGATGAATCACAGGGCACGGGATGACACCACCGATCGCCGCGGTCTTGCGGAGCCACGCCCGCGCCGCCTAAGCTCGGCCTCTTCCTTATGCCTGTCTACATCAACTACGTACGTCCTGTGCTCCTCCTCGCCGTCCTCGGCGCCTGCGCTCCCGGCAAGGCCGGCGACACCGACACCACCGACACCACCGACACCACGGCCGGCACCGACACCGGCCCCGACGAACCGACCGCGGGCACCAGCGAGGGCGGCGTCTCCGGCTGCGACCTGCCGACCGGCGCCAGGGCCCAATTCGAGGTCGAATGGGGCGTCCCCGGCCCGTCGTGCGACTTGGAGGTGTGCGTCACGGAGCGCAGCGCCTCCTGCATCGTCAACGCCCTCGGCGTCACCGCCGAGGCGCTCGAGCTGATCCTCGACTGCGAATACCCGGACCTCGGCCCCTCGACCGACGTCATCGACCTCGAGGCCGTCGACCTCGCCATCGACCTCGCCGTCGGCGACCCCGTCGAGCTCTCCTTCCGCCGCGTCAACGCCTTCGAGGATCAGCCCGACTCCTGGCTGCGCCTGACCGACAACGACGGCCTCGTGCTCGCCGTCGCCGGCGGCGGCTCGCAGAGCTCCGAGGGCTGGGCCGAGGAATTCGTCGCCGAGGTCGTCGCCCCCTTCACCGTCGAGCTCCAGCCCGGCTGCGAACAAGGCGACGCCCAGATCGCATTCACGCACGCCGGTCAGACCGTCGCCGTCCCGCACGAGCGCTGGTCGACCCTGACCGCCGACGGGCACACCTGGGTCCTCGACATCCGCCACGCCGTCGTCGGCATGGTCGACCCGTTCGCCTCCGACCTCGCGTTCGCGGTGCTCCGCCGCGGCCCGGCGGCCGGGATGCCCTGACAGGCGCATTCGTCGCGATCACCCGCGGCGCCGCATCACTTGCAAAGTTGCAGTCGCATGCTCGCCGCGAAGTCCGGCGGGTCGGCGCGCGCGCTCTTGCGCCGGCCCGCGGAGTTGGTCTAGTCCCTTCCCGTGCCCCCCGACGCCCACCGCGCCATCCACGCTGTCTGGCGGCTGGAGTCCGCGAAGCTCATCGCCGGCCTCACGCGATACGTGCGCGACCTCGGCGTCGCCGAGGAGCTGGCCCAGGACGCCCTCGTCATCGCCCTCGAGAAGTGGCCGATCACCGGCGTGCCCGACAATCCCGGCGCGTGGTTGATGGCCACCGCCAAGCACCGCGCCATCGATCACCTGCGCCGCCTCGAGCGGCACGGCCGCAAGCACGCCGAGATCGGCGAGGCCATCGACGCCCGTCAGGAGACCGCCGCAGCCGCCCTCGACGCCGCGCTCGACGACGACGTCGGCGACGACCTGCTGCGCCTCGTGTTCACCTCGTGTCACCCGGCGCTGTCGAGCGAGGCCCGCGTCGCGCTGACCCTGCGCCTGCTCGGCGGCCTCACCACCGCCGAGATCGCCCGCGCCTACCTCGTGCCCGAGCCGACCATCGCCCAGCGGATCGTGCGGGCCAAGCGGACGCTCGCCGACGAGGGCGTGCCGTTCGAGGTGCCGCGCGGCCCCGATCTGGCCGCGCGCCTGTCCTCGGTGCTCGAGGTCATCTACCTGATCTTCAACGAGGGCTACTCGGCCACCTCGGGCGACGACTGGATGCGCCCCGCGCTGTGCGAGGAGGCCCTGCGCCTCGGCCGGATCGTCGCCGAGCTCATGCCCGGCGAGTCCGAGGTCCACGGCCTCGTCGCGCTGATGGAGATCCAGGCCTCACGCGCGCGCGCCCGCGTCGGCCCCGGGGGCCAGCCGGTCCTCCTCAACGATCAGAACCGTGCTCTCTGGGACAGGTTGCTGATCCGTCGCGGCCTCGCCGCGCTCGAGCGGATCGACGCCCTCGGCGGCGCGCGCGGCCCCTACGCCTTGCAGGCCGCGATCGCGGCCTGCCACGCCCGCGCGCTCACCCCCGAGGCCACCGACTGGTCGCGGATCGCCGCCCTCTACGCCGCCCTCTATCAGCTCTCGCCCTCGCCCGTCGTCGAGCTCAACCGCGCCGTCGCCGTCGCCATGGCCGAGGGTCCGGCCGCCGGCCTGAAGATCGTCGACGCCCTCGTCTCCGAGCCCGCCCTCGCCCGCTATCACCTGTTGCCCGGCGTGCGCGGCGACCTGCTGTTCAAGCTCGGGCGCTTCGCCGAGGCCCGCGTCGAGCTCGAGCGCGCCGCCTCGCTGACCCGCAACGAGCGCGAGCGCGTCCTCCTGCGCGAGCGCGTCGCTGCCTGCGACCGCGCCCTCGCCGGCGAGAAGCCGTGACACTGCGCCGCTACTTGCGGCGGTCCTCGGCGCGCGTGCGGCAGATGTGGTCCCACAGCGTCAGCGCCTCGCCGAAGTTGACCTCGGCGTTGGCGTGGTGGCGGTTGTGGAACGCCGACGTGTTGACGAACAGGCGCGGCAGCGTCGCCTCGAGCGCCGCGTACGTCACCCCGCAATGGAGGTAGTAGTTGAGCAGCACGAACCCGCCCACCAGCGCGACGTAGGTCGGCCCGAAGTGGGTCGCCCACGGGAACGCCACCAGCAGGATCGGCCAGAACGTCAGCAGCGATTCGACCGGCCCGACGGCGAACCCGGCGAACGGCGTCGGATCGCGGTACACGTGGTGGCCGCGGTGGAACGGGAACAGCAACCGCGTGTGCAGCAGGCGGTGCTTCCAGTACAGCCACGCGTCGAGCACCAGCACCCCGAGCAGCGTCTGCCAGATCACCGCCGACAGCCCGCCGGCCTCGGCCAGCGACCACACCAGGCCGATCGGCTCGCCCGCCTCGGCGCGCGCGATCGGCCAGGCGGCGAAGCAGGCCGCGATCCAGGCCGCCAGCGCCGTGTCGCCGGCGCTGCGACCGACCAGCGCCGAGCGCCGCCGCGGGCCCTGGATCCGCGCCCCGCGGAACATCGCCGCGATCGTCGCCGCCCCGGCGCCGAGCAGCACCAGGCCGCCGATCGCCGCGAACGCCACGAGCATCGACTTGTACCAAAGGACAGGTCCGTAAGGACAGGCGATCCCCGCCACCGTCGCCATCACCACCACCGCGCGGTCGACCGCGCCCGCGAAGCCGCGGCCATGCGGAGAGAACACGGCCGCGTCGGCGGCGGGGCGGAGCAGGTCGGTCAGGCGGGGCATCGTCGCCGCCAGTGGAGAAGATCGACGCCCCGTTGTCCAGGGGTCTCCCCCGGGTCGCCGGGCCCCCGGACGCCCGACCGCCTCAGCGCTTGCCGCTCGCCGCCATCGGCGCGATCTGCAGCCGGCGCAGCGCCAGCGCGTGCGCCAGCCCGTCCTGCAACGAGCTCAGGGTCTTCAGCCCAGCCAGGTCGACGCCGAGCCCGACGATCGTCTGCGCGATCGCGGGCGACACTCCGACCAGGATCATCTCCGTGCCGAGCAGCCTGACCGCCCCGGCGGTGCGGAGGATCAGCTGCGCCGCCTCGGTGTCGAACACCGGCACGCCGGAGATGTCGAGGATCACCACGCTGGCGCGCGCATCGGTGATCGCCTGCAGCAGCCGTTCGGTCAGCAGCTGGGCGCGCTGCGCGTCGAACATCCCGACCAGCGGCAGCGCCAGGATGCCCGGGTAGACCGGCGCGATCGGGGTCGACGCCTGGCGGATCGTCTCGAGCAGGTGCGTCTTCTCGTCGTACGCCGCCTTCAGCTCCTCGAGCTGCGACTCGAGCTGGCGCACCTCGAGCTGCGCCGCCTGCTCCTGGAACACCTGCTCGCGGTGGGCGACGAAGCGCATCGCGCCGACCAGCACCAATTGGAACAGCCAGTCGTCGACGCGCTGGCGCTCCGCCGCCTCGACCTCCGGAGCGGCCGCCAGCGACGCCAGCACCAGCGCGCGCAGCGTCGTCGCCAGGTTGCGCAGATCGGCGTAGCCGAGGCCTGCTCCCGCGTGTTGCTGGATCAGCCCCAGCATCGCCTCGCGGCCGGCCGTGTCCTTGCCCGCGCGCAGGTCGGCGGCCAGCGCCGCGATCATGCGGCCCGCGACCGCCTCGCAGGCCGTCGCCCCCATGGCGTTGAAGATGCTCCCCGCGCGGCGACCCAGGCGCTCCGCCAGGGCCGTCGTCAGGCCCGGGGCCTCGCGTTCGATCCAGTGCACGTGCCCGCTCATCGTCCGCCCGCCGCTAGAAGCTGACCAGATACGTGCACGACGTCCCGCCCTCGTCCATGCAGCCGCCGGCGCCGTGTTCGACCAGCGCCGGCGCCCCCACGCGCGAGCAGCAGCCCTCGATGATGCCGATGTTGAGCGGACACGGACCGAGCGTCGTCCACACCAGCGTCGCGCTGTGGTCGTCATCGAACGCGCAGGTGATGCTGCCGAGGTCGCCCGCCCGCGCGTTCATGCGATAGGCCGCGTCGAGCCCCATCAGCAGGCTCTTCACGTCGTCGAGGCCCGGCGGGAACGGGGCCGTCTCGATCATCTTCTTGCCGACGGCGATCATCGCCCCGCGCCCGATCTTCTCGAGGATCGCGAAGTACACGTCCATCGCCCAGTTGATCTCGTACCAGCGGTCGGGGTCGATGCGATCGACCCCGGCGTCGCGCAGCACCTTCTGCACCAGCGCCTCGGAGTGACCCAATCCGAGCAGGAAGGAATAGAGGGCGGCGCCGTTGTATTCACCCTTCGTCTTGCTGTGTCGCATGCGTCCTCCGCCCCTCGGCGCGCCCCTGCCGAAATTCCGGCGTACCCGGCGAAACGAGGTTCGGACGCCGCGCACGATCCTTGGCCGTATACCGCGGCCCGCGCCCGGCTGTCCAGGTCGCCGGCCTGCGGTGACATCGCGAGCGGCGATGTAGCCATCTTCAATTGACCGGAGTCGGCGGACGGGCCGCCCAGCATACTTCCCCTGATGCACCTTCAGGGGAGCCCGCAGACGACAGCGATCCGCGTGCTTGACGGTATCGCCGGCCATCACGATCCGCGCCAGAACTCGTTCTACCGCCGCTGCCGGTGCCGCGTGGTCGCGTGTACTCCAACGCCACACCCAGCGCCGCGACGCCGCCTCGATCTCGCCCCACGTGCTCCACCGCTCACAGTCTCACGATTCGCATGCCTGATTCGGCTCGCCGGCGATCCACCGCTCACGGTCTCACGATTCGAGGCCCGCCTCGCGCACCAGCAATTCGACCAGCGCCGCCGCCGGCAGCGCGCGGATCATCGGCGCCCCCTGCCCTGCCCACATTTGCATGAGGTCGGCCCGGCCCTGCGCAGCCGCGGCCGCGCGGAGGTCCCGCGTCGCGCTCTGCTGCTGCGGGAACGGGGCCGCCTCGACCGCCGCGAACGCGTCGCTGAAGCGGTTGCGAATGCCGCGAGCGCAGCGCCCGCTGAACGCCCGCGTCACCACCGTGCGATACGCCGTCGCCAGGGCCGCGCGGTGCGTCGCGCTGGTCGCCGCCTCCGGGCAGGCCATGAACGCGGTGCCCAGCTGCACCGCCGCCGCGCCGTTGCCGAGCATCGCCCGGATCGCGCGACCGTCCATGATCCCGCCGGCCGCGATCACCGGCACGCGCACGCGCGCAGCGATCTGCGGCACCAGCGTGATCGTCCCGATCAGCGCGTCCGCGAAATCGCCGATGAACGTCCCGCGATGACCGCCCGCCTCGGCCCCCTGCGCGCACACGGCGTCGACCCCGAGCGCCACCAGCAGCTCCGCCTCCTCGACCGTCGTCGCCGTCCCGATCACCGCGATCGAGCGCGCGTGCAGGGCCAGGACCTGCTCCCGCGTCGGCGCCCCGAACGTGAAGCTGAACACGGCCGGTCGGATCCGCAGCACCGCCTCGAGCTGCGCCTCGAACGACGGCGCCGCGCGGCCCGGCGGCGGCGCTTCGGCCAGCCCGAGCTCGCGCCGGAACGCGCTCAGGATCGGCGACACGCGCGCCGCCGCGGCCGGATCGTCGGGCGCATCGGCGCGGACGAACAGGTTGAGCGCGAACAGGCCGCCCGTCAGCGTCCGCAACTTCGCCGCCGCCGCCTCGATCTCGCTCGCCGTCATGTACGCGCAGCCGAGCGACCCGAGCCCGCCCGCGTTCGACACCGCTGCGGCCAGCTCCGGCGTGTCGACGCCGCCGGCCATCGGCGCCTGAATGATCGGCCATCTCGTCACCAGCGCGCTCGTCCGTACGTCTCTCGTCATTGCCGACAGCATGCACCACCCTCGGGCGCTCGCCCACGGCGAACTCTCCCGTTTTCATGGCACCCCGTTCGATTCGGGCCTCGCGCCGGCACATCGCGTAAGGTGAGCCGGTGGTCCCGTTCTCCGTCCTCGACCTCGCACCGATCGCCCAGGGCACCGACGCCGGCCAGGCCCTGCGCAGCACGCTCGAACTCGCCCAGCACGCCGAGAAGCTCGGCTACCGCCGGTTCTGGCTCGCCGAGCATCACAACATGCCGGGCATCGCCAGCGCCGCGACCGCGGTGGTCATCGCCCACGTCGGCGCCGGCACCAGCACGATCCGCGTCGGCGCCGGCGGCATCATGTTGCCCAACCATGCCCCGCTGATCATCGCCGAGCAGTTCGGCACGCTCGACGCATTGTTCCCCGGCCGCATCGACCTCGGCCTCGGCCGCGCCCCGGGCACCGACATGCGCACCGCTCGCGCCCTGCGGCGCAACCTCGCCGGCGACGTCGACAACTTCCCCGACGACGTCGCCGAGCTCATGGCCTACTTCCGCCCTGCGGCGCCCGGCCAGGCCGTCCAGGCCGTCCCGGGCGCCGGCGCCGACATCGAGGTCTGGCTGCTCGGCTCGAGCCTCTACGGGGCCCAGCTCGCCGGCATGCTCGGCCTCCCGTACGCCTTCGCCTCGCACTTCGCCCCGGCCGCGCTGATGCGGGCGATCGACGTCTACCGCCACCACTTCCGCCCGTCCGATCGCCTGGCCAGGCCGCACCTCATGGTCGCCGCCAACGTCATCGCCGCCGACACCGACGCCGAGGCGCGGCGCCTGCTCAGCTCGTTGCAGCAGATGTTCGTCTCGCTGCGCACCGGCCGGCCGGGCCTCCTGCCGCCGCCGATCGACGACTACGACGCTCGCCTGGCCCCGCACGAGCGCGCGATCCTCGACGAGGTGCTGTCGTGCTCGTTCATCGGCGCCGCGGCGACCGTGCAGGCCGGGATCGAGGGCTTCCTCGCCCGCACCGGCGCCGATGAGCTCATCATCACCTCGCAGATCTTCGACCCGGTCGCCCGCCTGCGCTCCTACGAGATCGCCGCCGAGATCCGCGACCGACTGCGGTAAAGGGCCCCCATGCACACGCCGAGCAGCGCCGCCGATCACTACGAGCTGTACTATTGGCCAGGTATCCCGGGGCGCGGCGAATTCGTGCGCCTCGTGTGCGAGGACGCCGGCGTGCCCTACCTCGACGTCGCCCGCCGCCCGGTCGAGGACGGCGGCGGCGAGCAGGCGGTCGTGCGCGCGCTCGAGTCGTTGCCCGGCCTGCCCGCGTTCGCCCCGCCGATCCTCCGCGTCGGCGAGCTGGTGATCGCCCAGACCGCCAACATCTGCCGCTTCCTCGGCGAGCGCCACGACCTGGCCCCGGGGACAGATGGCGGCCGCGCCGAGGCCATGCAGCTGCAGCTCACGGTCACCGACCTCGTCGCCGAGGTCCACGACACGCACCATCCCATCGCCGTCAGTCAGTACTACGAGGATCAGAAGCCGGCGGCCAAGCTGCGCGCCGCCGCCTTCCGCGACGAGCGGCTGCCCAAGTTCCTCGGCTACTTCGAGCGCGTCCTCCGGCGCAGCGGCGGCCCGTGGCTGCTCGGCGACGCCTGCTGCCACGCCGATCTCTCGCTGCTGCAGGCCCTGCTCGGCCTCGAGTACGCGTTCCCGCGGGCGTTCGCGCGGGCCAGCGCCGCCACGCCGGAGCTGCTCGGCCTGCGCGACCGCGTCGCCGCTCGCCCGCGGCTCGCCGCCTACCTGGCCTCGCCGCGGCGCCAGGCGTTCAACGAGTACGGCATCTTCCGCCACTACCCCGAGCTCGACCCCGCCTGAGGCCAACCACGATCGTCGCGGCCTCTTCAGCTACGGGACGGCGCCGCCCTCGATCCCGCAGCACGACAGCGCCTTCTCGTGCACCGTCTCGAGGTCGGCGCACGCGTCCTGGGGCGCGCACTCGCCGAACTTCACGTCGTCCGAGAAGCACTCGCACACCTCCGTCGTGCACTTCATCTCGAGCTTGGGCTCGCCGGTGCACTGGCGCATGTAAAAGCACTCGGTGCCCTCGAAGTCGCCGCCGCTGCCGAACCCGCACTCGTTGCCGAAGCCACACACCTCCTGCTGCGCCATCATCTCGTCGAGGCACGGCCCCTCCACGCCCGCCTCGATCTCGTCGATCTGCTGGCAGGTCAAACTCGACTGACACGCCATCGCCGCCACCGTCGCCGAGTGACACGGCTCCTCGAGCTCCCCGAGCCCCTGGTTGCAGTCCGAGGTGCACGCCGCGATCTCGGCGGGCGTCTCTCCGAAGCAGGCGCCGAGCGTGGCGCAGTGTTCGGCGCACACGCTGCCGGGGATGTCGCCGCTCGTGGTCGTGTCGCCTGCCGTCGCCGGCTCGGGCTCCCCGCTCGTCATCGTCAGCGGCGTCGTCGTCGGCTCGTCCACCGTGGTCGTCGGTTCGCCCGGCCCGCCCACAGTCGAGTCGGAGCCTCCCTCCTCGGTCGAGCTCGGCCCGGAGGTCGGGCCGTCGTCGGTGTCGGAATCGCTGTCGTTCTTCTCGAGCCCGCAGGCCGCGAACAACAGAGCTGTCAACGTGGTGCCACAGATACGAATCATCATGTCATGCCCTCGATTCTCGCAGTTTGGCAGCCGCCGACGCGCGCACCAACCCGGGAACTCCCCCCGCGATCGGACGTCCCGTCGTGACCGCACCCGGGCGGAATTGCCCGCAGCCGCCCGCCGCTACCCGGGCCGGCGAGCCTCGGTTATCCTGGGCGAATGGTCTGGGGCGGAGCCACCCTCGACGCCATCGCGCGTCTGAAACAGCTGCAGAAATCGCTGGGCAGCCGGCGCAGCGCGATCCTCGTCGACGGCCAGTTCGACCTGTTCGAGGCCATCCTCGAGCCCGGCGCCGTCTACGAGCTGCAGTGGCCCTCGGCCCCCGAGGGTGTCCCTCCCGTCATTCACCCGACCACCGGCGTCGTCCCGCGCGACGCCTACCGCTGATCGCGCCTGTCCTTCAGGGCATGCCCGTCGTCCGTCGCGCCGCCGCCATCCTCGACCGCCGGCTGCGTGCAGCTTGGTCGCGCGCGGCCCATCTCCTACGATCGCTCGTCGATCCCCATGCCCACCCGCCGTCGCTTCCTCGCGCTCGCCGCGGCCCTGTCCGCCACTGCATGCAATTCACGGGCGCGCGCCGTCCCGCCCGGTTCGCCGGCGCGCCCGCTCGAGCTGCTGGTCCTCGGCGGCACCGGATTCATCGGACCGCACCTCGTGCGCCACGCCGTCGCGCGCGGCCATCGCGTCACGATCTTCACCCGCGGGCGCCGCCAGGCCGAGCTGCCGGACGGCGTCGTGCGGCTCGTGGGCGACCGCGACGGCCAGCTGGGCGCGCTCGCCGGCAAGCGCTGGGACGTCGTCGTCGACGACTCCGCCACTCGCCCGGCTTGGGTCGAGCAGTCGACGCAATTGCTCAAGGACCAGGTCGGGCGTTATCTCTTCACCTCCTCGACCGGCGTCTACTACCCCTATTTGCAGCGCGGCGCCGACGAGTCGTGGCCCGTGCGGCTCGACCCCACCGATCCGGAGGACGGCTCCGAGGCCTACGGCGTGGCCAAGGCCCGCTGCGAGCGCGAGGTCCTGCAGACCTTCGGCGAGCGCGGCCTCGTCGTCCGCCCGACCTACATCGTCGGCCCCGGCGACACCACCGATCGCTTCCCGTACTGGCCGGTACGACTGCAGCGCGGCGGCGACGTCCTCGCCCCCGGCCGCCGCGACGACCCGGTCCAGCTCGTCGACGTCCGCGACCTCGCCGAGTTCATGCTGAAGCTGCTCGAGGACGGGCGCAGCGGCGTCTACAACGTCGCCGGCCCGCGCGAGCCGCTGACCATGCCGCAATTCCTCGAGGCCGCCCGTGCGGCCGTCAACCCCGCCGCGCGCCTGGTGTGGGTCGACGACTACGCGTTCCTCGAGGCCCACGAAATCGTCGATGCTGTCCCATGGGTCATGTTGAAGGGCAACGACCTCGGCCACATGTCGGTCCGCAACGACCGGGCCGTGGCCGCCGGCCTGCGGTTCCGCCCGCTCGCCGACACCGTGCGCGACACCCTCGCCTGGTGGCCGAGCGTCCCCGCCGAGCGCCGCGACGCGCCCGCGTTCGCCATCAAGCCCGAGCAGGAGGCCCGGGCGCTGGCCGACTGGCGCGCGCGCGGCTGACGACCGCGCTCACCAGGGACCGGAGGGCAGCGTGGGTCTCCGCGGCTCGGCGGGCCCCGTCGCCGGCCGGCCCGGCGCGGCGCCGTCCATGTCCTTGGGGACAGCTGCCTCCGGCGGCAGCAGCACCACGCGCTCGAGCTTCAGCTCGGCGCGGTGGGTGGCGACGAACTGGATCAGGCGATCGAAGCGCAGATGATCGCGGCCGTGATGCGACCACGGCACCTCGACGCGCAACCGCGTCGGCCCCGACCAGGACAGGCGCGCATCGGGCTCGACCAGCAGCACCGCGGCCTCCACGTGCTCGCTCCGCCGGCGCAGCACCAGCTCGACGCGCCCCGGCCACAGCGTGCCGCGCTTCACCCAGGCCGCCAGCGCCCCGACCGGCAGCGGGTAACGGGCGATCCGGCGGCGGAGCCAGCGGACCTCGGCGACCTCGCGCTCGCTCGCGTGGTGCACCATCGCGATCACGTTGCCGAGCAGCAGCAGGACCAGCAGCTGCGGCGCGAACGCCATCCCCACCGCCCCCGCGGGGAACAGCACGGCGAACAGCGCAGCGACGCGGGTCGCCCCCCAGATCTCGTCCCGCGGCCCGCGCTCCGCCCACGCCGGCACGCCCTCGCGGAGCGCCTGCTCGAGCGCCGTCTCCACGAAGCTGCGGTAGGGCTCCGGGGCGAGCCGGTCCGATCCTGCGAGCGCACGCATCGACCTCCCGAGGCTAGCAGCCGGGCCCCGATTGGGCACGCGCACGCGGCACCGCACCGCCGCGTTCGCTCGACCGCTCGCGCCCGCCGTTCACCGCGGCCCGCCGCGCCGGCGGCGCTCGTCGGGGCGCGTCCCGGGTCGCTCGGTTGACCTCGCCGCTCGTCGCCTCCGCGCGGGCACGACCGCGCGCCCGCGATCTTCTGCTACGAATCCCGGCCATGACGCGCACGCGCGCCCGAACCCTCCTCGCCTGGAGCGGCGGCAAGGACTCCGCCTGGGCGTCCGTCGTGCTCACGCGCGATCCTTCCGTCGAGCTCGTCGGCCTGCTCACCACCACCCGCGAGGACGACGAGCGCGTGGTCATGCACCGCACGCCGCGGGCCGCGTTGCTCGCCCAGGCCGACGCGCTCGGTCTCCCGCTGTGGGAGACCCAGCTGCCCGACCCGTGCCCCAACCCGATCTACGCCGCGAAGATGGGCGCGGTCGTCGAACGCGCCCGCGCCGAGGGGGTCGACGCGATCGCCTTCGGCGACCTGTTCCTGGCCGACATCCGGGCTTACCGAGAGGACATGCTCCGAGGGACAGGTCTGCGCCCTGCCTTCCCGCTGTGGGGCGAGGACACCGGCGCGCTGGCGCGGACGATGATCGCCGGCGGCCTGCGGGCGACCCTCGTCGCCGTCGACCTCGCGCGCCTGTCGGCCGGCTTCCTCGGCCGCGCCTTCGACCTCGACCTGCTCGCCGACTTGCCCGAGGGCGCCGACCCGTGCGGCGAGAACGGCGAGTTCCACACCCTCGTCACCGACCTCCCCGGCTTCGCGCGCCCGCTGACCCTGCGCACCGGCGCCGTGTACGAGCGCCACGGCCACGCCTTCCTCGACCTCGCCCTCGTCGATCGATCCGGCGCCGCGAACTGACACAGCGGCCTGCCGCCATCGGGAGGCGCCCGACAGGATTCCCGGGACACGGACGCACCGCGACGACCTGCACCGTCGATGCGAGCGCAGCGGGCTTGTCATCCCCGCGGCTCATCGCGTACGTAGAAACGTGCCGAGGTCGCATCGCACCGGTCTGCCGCTCGGCGTCGATCCATTCACCGCACCGCGTACTCGGGAGATTCGATGAAGAAGCCGTCCGTCACGAAGGCGTCGGCCAAGCGAGCCGCCGCCAAGAAGACCGCCGCCAGGAAGACCGCCAAGAAAGCCGCCGCCAGGGGGCGACCGGCGGAGGCGACCGCCAGGAAAGCCGCGAAGGCGTCGCCCGCGAAGAAGAGCGCGACCAAGAAGACCGCCAAGAAGACCGCGACCAAGAAGACCGCCAAGAAGACCGCGACCAAGAAGACCGCGACCAAGAAGACCGCGACCAAGAAGCCCGCCAAGAAAGCCGCGGCCAAGAAGCCCGCCGCCAAGAAGAAGCCCGCCAAGAAGACCGCCAAGAAGCAGGCGTCGGGCGGCTACGATCACCTCGACGCGCTCGCCGAGATCGCCGCCGACCACTGGAAATTCATCGACGCCTGGTTCGCCGACAACGACACCGAGAACTACCGCCCCGAGCCGCCGCAGGAACGCAGGGACCAAAGCGCTGCGCTCGCCCGCTGGGAGGACGAGTACGGCGAAGCGTTCGAGGACGGCCTGCGCGTGCACTTCGGCAACGGCTTCGCCCATCCCGGCCGCTCCTTCCTCGAGTACACCTTGCTCGACCTCTCGCTCGCCCGCAGCCGCTGGCAGGGCCTCAACGAGCTCGTCGACGAGGGCGCGTTCGAGGACGCTGAGCCGCGCGCGCTCGCCGACGATCAGGACGCGATCCGCTTCGTCTGGTGGAGCCGCGGCTTCATCCCTCTCGCCGAGGACGGCGGCGGCAACCTGATCTGCGCCGACATCGATCCCGGCCCCGGTGGAACCAGGGGCCAGATCATCAAGTGGGAGAAGACCGAGGGCCCGCTCGGCCCCCTCGACGAGAACCTGAGCATGTACCTCGTCAACTATCGCAACGCGCTCGAGGAGGGCTCGCTCGCCTTCGACGACAACGGCTTCCTCGAGCACCGGAAGCTGCGCCCCCGGGGCACCGAGACGCAGGAGGAGCTGTTCGCCGCCGTCGAGGCCGGCGACGGGGCCACGGTCGCTCGCCTGCTCGCCGCCGACAAGTCGCTCCTCGACCTCCGCAACCAGTACGACGAGCCGCTCATCATCCCGGCAATGCAGAAGAAGCACACCGACGTCGTCAGGGCCTTCCTCGACGCCGGCGTCGACGCCAACGCCTGCGGGCCCTCCGGCGGGCGGATCCTCGGCTACGCCATGAGCGCCGCCGCCGCGGAGAGCGTCGCGCTCCTGCTCGAGCGCGGCGCCATCCCGCTGATCGAGAGGCACGGCGCGCCCGAGAGCATCATCGCGTACATGCTCTACGGCGCGAACTTCTCCGACCACGCCCCCGAGGCCGACTACCTGTCGATGCTCGAGAGCCTGCTCGAGGCCGGCGCCGACCCCAACGTCCCCTTCGCCGACGAGACGCCGCTGATGAAGGCCGCCGCGTTCGGCAGCATGGCCCTCGTGAAGCGGCTGCTCGCCGCCGGCGCCCGCGCCGACGCCGTCGACGGCAAGGGCAAGACCGCCGCGGCCCACGCCCGGTCGAAGCGCCGCAAGGAAGTCCAGGCCTTCCTCGAAGGCCTCGCGGCCGGCTGACGCTGGCCCCGGCAGCGGCGCGTGGTTACGCCGCGGCCTTGGCCTGCTTCGCCAGGATCCAGTTGGCCAGCAGGCTGTCGCGCCCCGGCGCGATCGCGGCGATCGTCGCGGGGCGCAGCCCGAGCCGCGCGCGCGCCTCCGCCAGCGGCACTGCCAGCAGCTCCTCGAGCGGCGCCTCGAGCATCGGCTCGGCCTCCTTCGCCATGCGCAGGCCGACGCGGACGTTGTGCCACACCCCCGGGATGTGCAAGGGCATGAGCACCGAGTAGATCAGCGCGCTCGACCACAGCATCGCCGCGCTCGACCCGAACCCCTGCCCGATCATGAACGCGAACACCCCGATCTCGCCCGCGGGCGTGGTCGGGAAGCCGGTCAGCACGTGCACGAGGTCGTGCGTGGTCGTGTAGCGCAGCGCCAGCGGGTTGTCGGACAGGCGCGCCTTCATCTCGTCGCTGATCACCAGCGGCTCCAGCCCCTTGCTGTCGAGCTGGCGCGCGAACTCGCGGCCGACCGTGCCCTCCGGCAGCGCCCGCAGCTCGGCCATGTCGACCTCGAGGCACGGCGTCGGCAGCGTGTGCAGTCGATCGTTGCCGGTGTGCCGCGGCCCGGCCAGCACCGCGAACTTCAGCGCCGCCACATCGCCGAGCGACTTGCCCTCGCGGTGCAAGCGATTGATCTCGCGCATCTCGCTCCACTTCATCTTCGTGGCTCCTCGAACCCGCGCGGGCGCCGGAGCGGGCGCGATCTCGCGCCGACATCGGCTCCGAACCGCTCCTCCGGCGGGCTCCAGACCAATATTGACTAACTGACCAGATTTGTCAAACTGGTCAGCGATGAATTACGAGAGCCTCGCCCAGATGCGGACCATCCTCGAGGAGATGGTGGGTGACGTCGACCCCGACAGCCCGAAGGGCAAGAAGCGCCTGCGGATCCTCGAGGCCGCGATCGCGCTGTTCGTCACCCACGGCTACCGCAAGACCGGCATCGACGACATCGCCCGCGCCGCCGGCATCGCCAAGGGCACCGTCTACCTCTACTTCGCCACCAAGGTCGACGTCCTGATGACCGCCTGCGCCTACGAGAAGCTGCGGCTGTTCTCCCAGCTCGACGGCATCGACGCGCCGACGCTGGGCCCGCGCGACCGCCTGCGCCAGTGGGTGCGCGCCTCGATCCTCATGGTCGCCGCCTCGCCGCTGCTCAGCCGCGCCGCCATCGGCGACCCCGAGATCATCTCCGCGCTGCTCGAGGGCATGCCCGAGCGCACCGCCCAGGCCATCACCGACGCCGGCGAATTCATCGGCGCCCTGCTCGACGCCGCCGTCGCCCCGCAGCGGTGGACCAACGACGAGCGCCGCGCGCGGATCGTCGTCGTCGAGGCCCTCACCCGCTTCGCCCCGCTGCTGCGCGACGACCCGCTGCGCCAGGGCCTCAGCATCGAGCGCTTCGCCGACGCGCTCGCCGACGTCGTCGTCGACGGCATGCACGTACCCGCCCGCGACCGCACGCGCGCCTGAGCGCCGACCTCTCGACCCGCAGGCTCGCATCACCGGGGCGCCGGCCCGTGCGCGCATCGTCGCGGCCGCGGCCGCGGCACCCCGCTCGCCTCCTCGAATCGTGACGTCACGGCTCCGGCTGCGCCGCCGTCGCGCCCTGCTCGCTCGCCGGGCGCGCCCGCTCGGCGTGCTGGCCGACCCGCCACGCCTCGATGCCGACGACCAGCAGCACCAGCACGAACGTCAGGCCGGCCATGCCGCCCACGATCCACGCGCCGATCCCGGCATTCCCGTAGTCGGCGAAGGTCGGGCTGGCGAGCCCGGCGATCGCCGGGCTCGTCGAGATCGCGAACGCTGCCGGCCCGGTCCAGCGGAACGGCTGGCTCTTGGGCCAGATCAGCCCGATCCGCCACAGCAGCAGCCACAACGCCCCCGTCGCGCTGCCAAAGAACCCCCAGTACGCGCCGATGCCGTCGAAGCGCGCCCGCGGCCAGGCCCACAGCATGAGCGCCACCAGCCCGGCGAAGGTCGCCCAGTGGCTCCTGCGGCCGAACTTCAGGCCCGGGAGCGCCCGCGACCACGGCGGGTACAGCGAGTACAGCACCACCAGCCCCGCGGCGTAGATGAACGGCGCGTTGGTCAGCACGCCGGCCCAGATCTGCTCCTCGTCGAGCCCGCAGCCGGCCAGCAATCCCACGAGCGCGAACGGGTGCAGACGAGAGCGCATCGCCGAGGAGCCTATCACCCGTCGCCCGAGCGCGCCTCGGGCGGGCTCACGCCCGCACGGCGCTCAGCTCGAGCAGCGCCGGCTGGCCGCGGCGGCGGCCCAGCTTCGGGCTCGCCGCCGGATCGGCGTACCAGTCGGTGACCGAGACCAGCGACCAGTCGTCGGCCATCGCCGCGTGAATCGCCGCCGCCTCGTGCAGGTAGCTCGGCAGGTACAGGTCCTCGCCCTCGTGCTCGAAGTGGGCGCGGCCGCCCTGCGCGCGCCAGCGCGGGTGGATCTCGAAGATCTGCAGCCACCCGCCCGGGCGCACCGCCCGGGCCGCCGACGCCAGCAGCGGCGCCACGTCCTCCGCGTGCTCGAGCACGAGGCTGAGCAGCGCGCCGTCGAAGCCGCACAGGCCGGGGACCTCGGCGGCGTCGGCGTGGACGAAGCGGACCCGCGGGTCGGGCACGTTGCGGGCCGCCTGGGCCAGCATGCCCGGCGACACGTCGACGCCGACGTAGGCCTCGAACCCGCGGGCCAGGAAGAACGGCGCGTTGCGCCCCGTCCCGCAGCCGAGCTCGATCGCGCGGCGCCCCTCCGGCCGCCAGCGCCGCATCGCCACGCCGGTCATCGCCACCAGCGGATTGTCGCAGCGATCATACGACCGCGCCCACAAGTCATAACCTGAGACGATATCGGTGCTCCGCATGTGTCCTCCCTGCGGCCTCACCCTGCCGCGAATGGGGGCACTTTGCGTCCGCCAGACGTGCCTGCGGTATAGTCAATCCGGCCCGCCCGCGCAAGCCCTGCCGCGTCGAGGCCGGCGCGGGCCGCCGCGGCGGCCCCGCGATCCTGCACGAGGCTCGCCCGCTCACATCGGGATCGGCACCAGCTCGGCGGCGAAGCGGAAGATGAGGAACTGGTGGTCCGGGTTGCCCCCGCCGCCCGGCCACAGGAAGGGGCTCTGCGGCGGCTGCACGTTGCCCGGGTCCCAGTCGAACCACATCCACTTCGCCTCGGCCGGCATGTCCATCGGGCACACCAGCGGGAACTCGTTGCCGGCCATCGGCCCGCCGTTGTAGGGAGTCGTGTTGTCCTCGCCGAACGCCACCGCCCCGTACTGCGTCCCGACGTCGTCGACCCAGCCGACGCTCGTGGTGTTGGGATCGAGCGCGCCCGCGTTGCACTTGCCGATGTGCTCGTTGATGACCTGCAGCGTCGGCCCGCCGCTGCCCGGCTGGTAATCGACGCCCGTCGCGCACACCTCCCAGCCCTCCGTGCCGGTGAACACGTCCTCGCCGAAGTTCCCGCCGCCGTCTTTGCGGCGGAACCGGGCCAGCACGCCCTGCGTCACCGACGAATCGGCCCAGGCGACGATGTAGAGGAAGCTGGCGTTGTCGGCCTCCTCGTACGGCACCACGTACAGCTCCGGCCCCTCGCCGCAGTTGAAGATCTGCCCCGCCGTCGTGTTCTCGATCCCGCCCCAGTACATCGAGATGTCGTCCTCGGTGCCGTACGCGAACCCGTACGCGTTGTCGGCCGTGATCACGATCTCGATGTCGCTGGCCGGCTCGCCGGTCGTGCCGGTGCTGGTGTCGCCGGTCGTCGTCGTCTCCCCGGTCGTCGTCGTCGTCGTCTCCCCGGTCGTCGTCTCCGACGGATCGCTCGTGCTCGTGCTCGTCGCCTCCGACGTCGTCGTATCGACCCCCTGCGTCGTCGTCGACGTCGGCTCCGGAGTCGTCGTCGCCGTGCTGTCGGTGCCGACCGTGCCGGTGCCGACCGTCGGCTCCTCGGTCGTCTGCGTCGTCGTCGGCGCCACGTTGCCGGTCGTGGGGTCGGTCGCGCCGTCGGTCGCCGTCGACGTGTCGCTGGCCGTCCCGGTGCTCGTGCCGCTGCCATTCTCACAGGCCGCCGCCGACAGCGAGACGAGCAGCAACGGCAGCGACGATCGAAGGAAATTCAATGGGCAGATTCTCAACATGGCGGCATCGTACCCGATCGCGCGAGGGCGGCGCCGTGCGAATCGCCGCGACCCCCCCGCCGCTCGGGGGGCACGATCGCGCGCGCCCTCACGACAGGGCCCGGTGCGCCTCCGCCTCGCCCTGAGGGGTCTTCCCGGCCGCCGCCCGCGCTCCGCACACGCCGCGGCGCTGATGCACGCCACGCGGTCCGCACGCGCGCGGGCGTCGCCCGCCCGTACCGGTTCGACGCACGCGAACAGCGACGGATCGATCCGAGCGTGCTCGAACGATCCGTCGCTGCCTGTCCAATCGAAGGACCTCGGTCATCCGGGGTCGTTCGACGAGGCGAGCCGGACCTGCGTGAATCGAGCGAGCGGGCGGCCGCTCCCCGATTGATCGCAGCGCCCCGCGCGACCTCGATCAGATGCCGCCGCCGGCCTTCTGCATCAGCTGCTCGACCTCGTCGTAGCGGACCCCGGCGGTGGTGCTGTTCTTCTTCGACATCGGCAGCCACACGAAGTCGGGGTGGCGCCGCCGCGACCCGCCGACCCACTCGCCGCCGATGACCCGGCCCGAGCCGTCGAGCTCGAGGATGTAGTCGTAGACCTCGGTGAACGTGAAGGTCTTGACGTTGTCGACCAGCTGCTGGTTATAGCCCGGGCCCGCCTCGTTGATCCAGTACACCTCGGTCCGCATGCGCCGCAGCTCCGCCGCGTTCTTGTTGAAGCGGTACTTCGAGCCGCCCACCTTGAGCATGTCGTTCGCGGTCGCGGCCGAGACCTCCTGGTCGCGCGTGACCTTGTAGCCGATCACCGGGTGGTTCCACACCTCGCGGTCGTAGGTGCGGTCGAACACGAACGACTTGCCGCGGAGGCCGAGCAGGTTGGTCAGCGCGACGTGGAAGCTGCCGGGGTTGGTGTCCTTGCACGGCGCGCTGCCCGGCCAGCCCTTCGAGTTGCAGCGCAGCGACATGAAGCGGACCGACAGGCCCTCGGTGTACGTGAGGCTGACGAGCGCCTTGAGGTCGGAGATCTCGAAGCGCACCCCGTTGAAGGTGATGCCCTGCTTCGGCTCGCGCTCCATGATGGCCGCCGGCGCCCACGCGTGACAGATACCGATCCAGGTCTCGACGCAGCGGCCGCGCGCCTGGCCGTGGCGGCGGGCGCACGCGCGGCCCCCTCCGCACTGCGAGTCGTACTTGCACGCGCGCGAGCCCCCGACGCTGCCGACGCCGAACTGGTTGGACACGGCCGCCGCGATCCCGGCGCGGCCGAACGCGGCGCCGTACTTCTCGGCCGGCGAGCGGACCTTCGAGCCCGCCCAGCGGTAGTTGATGCTGTCGTTGTAGGTCGGCCAGTAATAGCCCGGCCACGGCGTGCGCTCCGCCCAGCCGTTGGTCGGCAGCTCGTGGAACTCGAAGTTGAAGTCCTTGCCGAGCAGGCGCGGGTCGTCGGCCTTCGACCAGCCCTCGCGGTACAGCAGCGCCTCCTCCTGCGACTCGGTCAGGGCCTCCTCGTCCTCGGCCTCGTCGACCGGCTCGTCACAGGCCGACAGCCCCGGACAGAGCACGCCGAGCAGCAGCGCGGCGCGGAGCGTGAACGAAGTCGCGAGTCGGCTCGCGGACAATGATGATGTAGTAATGAACACAGACATGATACACCTCGAACAATGAGCGCACCATTCGCACATTCTCCGTCGTCGCCGGCCGCAGGATCGCGGCGGGGTCCTCGGGAGCGACTTCGAGGCGGAGCGATCGTCACGCAGCGTCGATCGACAGCCTCGCATGATTCTCCTCTCGTCTCGCGGCGACATGGAGGCCCGCCGGAGCGGTCCTCTGCGTGAGCGCGGTCCTGACCGACGGCAGCTGCGACCGCTTCACGGCATCCGCTCGCAGAGACGACGGCGAGCGCGGTGCATGGGTCGCACGGAGTGACCGGCGGGCAATCCATCGGGTCGAGGTCAGCGTGACGGGTCGCCGGTCGAGGTATCGACGATGCGCGGGGCCAGGGCCGCCGACGTATTCGCCGCCGAGTGGGGGGAGCGCTCGATCTGCCGGTCTCGCGCTGCGCCGCTGATTCGGGCGCGACTCGGATTGTGACAGTTAGGAGAGTTCAGCGGCGAGGCGGGCCTCGCCGCTCGAAGCGGAGCGCCCGAGAGGCTCGGGGCGCTCCGCCTCATGCGGCCCGGAGCGGGCCGTGCGGCGCGGTCATCGAGCCTCGAGGACCGCGCGCGCGCCGTGGGTCACTTGCCGAAGGTGTGCTTGCCCACGCCCTGCTCGAGATCCTGGACCAGCATCTCGCACTCGGTGACATCGAGGTAGATCAGCTCGCCCTTGCCGATGCCCTGATCGAAGCCCTTGCCCCAGCGCTTGCCGAAGCCCGGCTTGCCGATGCCCTGCTCGTACTTGCCGATGCCCTGCTCGTACTTGCCGATGCCCTGCTCGTACTTGCCGACGCCCTGCTCGTGCTTGCCGATGCCCTGCTCGTGCTTGCCGAAGTGCTGCTCGAGCTCCTGCAGGATCTCCTGCTCGAGGCTCTGGTCGTACTTGCCGAAGCCCTGGTCGTACTTACCCCAGCGCTTGCCGAACCCCGGCTTGCCGATGTTCTGGTCCTTGCCGATGTTCTTGCCGATGTCCTTGCCGATCCCCTGCTCGAGATCCTGGATCAGCTCCTGCTCGAGGTCCTGGATCAGGTCCTGATCGAGGTCCTGCGTCATGCCCTGCTCGAGCTCCTGCACGAGCTCCTGGACCATCTCCTGCTCGAGGAGCGTATCGTCCTGCACCATGTGCTCGAGCTGCTCGAGCTCCTGCACGACGTTCTGGTCCTTGCCGACGGTGGGCTTGCCGAAGCCCTGCTCGAGCTGCTCGAGCTCCTGCACGACGTTCTGGTCCTTGCCGACGGTGGGCTTGCCGAAGCCCTGCTCGAGATCCTGCAGGAGCTCCTGCTCGAGATCCTGATCGAGCGGCGTCAGGCCCTGGCCGGGGCCGACCGGCTTGCCGAAGCCGGGTTTGCCGACGCCCGGCTTGCCGAAGCCCTGATCGTAGCCGCCGCCCCAGCGGGCGGTGCTACAGAACATGGCGCCCCCGGCGGTGCACGAGCTGCGGCACGAGCGAGCGGCGTCGTCACCGGTCGCGGCGATGTCGCAAGCCGCCAGGCACTCGTCGGCGCTCAGGACCTCGCACGAGCGGTTCTGGGTCACGCCCTGCAGCAGGTCCACGCAGAAGTTCATCTCCTGCTCGATGTCCTTGCCGACGTTCTGCCCATAGCCTTGCTGGCCGCCCCAGCGGGGCTCGTCGGCCGACGAGGTGGCGGGCAGCGCGAACGCGAGCGCCGGGAACAACACAAGAATGGTACGCAACATGGGAGGGTTTCCTTTCTCTGTCTGAAGCAGCCGGCAGGTCAATCCCGTCGGAGCCGCTCCGGTCGAACTATTGGTTGGTAGCACCGGGTAGGCAAAGCTACGGTGTGGTGGAGCGCAAACACGGGTGTGATCAATTGTGGCGAGAACCCGCCGGAAGGGCCGTCTCCGCCGCCAAATTCGGCGAAATAAGCCGCTCCCGCGGCCTCGGCGGGGCGCGCGAAGAGCCGCTCGAATACGCCTCCTGGCCGCCGCTGCGACCGCCTCGCCGACTCCTATCAATGCCGCTCGCCCGCCCGCGGTCGTCCCCCGCGCCGGAGTCGGCCGCGCCGCGCGGTGGTGGCATTATGCCGAGGCGGCGCCGAGAATGTGACAGTGCATCGCGCATTCGCCGTCGGCGAGCGGCCGCGCCGTTGCCCACGGTCGACGCCGCCGGCCCTCCAGGCGAGCCGCCGCGCGTCGACTCACCAGCCCGGTGCGCCGCGGACTACAGCGACCAGCGATACCGGCGCACCCGCGTCAGCCCCAGGAGCCGCATGTCCGAATGGACAGGCACGTCGACGGTGTCGACATAGGTCGCTCCCAGCAATTCGATGGTGCGCAGCGAGGCCGCATTGTCGGGGCTCGTCATCGGCCACAATTCTGCGAATCGGTGCGTCGCGCCAGCGGTGCCAACAATCGACAGGCGCGCAGCACCAGGCGGCGGCCGCGGTGCTCCGGCGCGATCTCGCAGCCCACGTGCCCCGCATGGGCCACCAGGCCCGGATCCTCATGATCGACGCGCAGGACGATCCGCCCGACCTCCGTGGTCGTCCCGCGCAGCACGACGGCGAACAGGTACGCCCGCCGCTCCGGGCGCGACGAGGCGTCGTCGAGCACGCGCAGCTCGAGCGCCTCGTCGACCATCGCCTCCCCGGTGGGCTCCGTATGCGCCACCCGATGCCGAGTCGCGCGCCCTGCGGCCACGAGCGACAGGGCCCCCGGCCCGCTCGCGCCGATCCGCCTCGCCGCAGCGCGAGTTCCGGTCCGGGAGCCGCTCGTCGCGGTTTTGGCTCCAGTTCCGGGCCACCACGTCCTCGCCCGGAGGCGACCCGGCCGCCGCACCTCTGATATCGTGGTTTCGTCGCCTGCCTTCGCGGCGCCTTAGCAAAAGGATAGAGCTTATGCCGACCTCTCGCACGACCTGTCTCTTCCTGTTCACCGGCGCGCTCGGCGTGTTCGCCTGCGACGACACCTGCCCCGAAGTACCTGTCCCTTTGGCCAGCATCGACGCCACGTGCGGCCCGACGGCGGTCGGCACCGTCCCCGTGGTCAACGGCAGCTTCGAGGCGCTCCACGATCCGCTGGCCGGCTGGAGCCTGCGCGACGCCTCCGGCACCGGTGTCACGCGCCTCGCCGGCCTCGACGGCTGCGCCGCGATCGCCCTCACGCCGGCAGACGACCGGTTCGCCGCGAGCGCGCAGCTGACCCAGGTCGTGCCGGCGGCGGCCGTCCGCGGCCAGCGCGTGCGCCTCAACGCCTACGTGCGCGCCGAGACGACCGGTGGTTCGCGGCCCGGCCTCGCCGTGCACGCCCGCGCCGGCGAGCGCCGGCGCGTCGTCGACGGCGCCGCGATCCGCTTCAAGGACGGCGCCTGGGCCCTGCGCGGCGTCGAGTTCGACGTCCCGCGCGACGCCGACACCATCGAGCTGGCCGTCCACCTCGGCGAGGCCGCGCGCGTCGAGCTCGACGGCGTCACCCTCGATCGCGTCGGCCCGGCCTGCCCCGGCTGCGACCCGCCGGCGCCCCTCGGCGAGCGCGAGCTCGACAACCTGCTCGCCTACACCAGGCTTTTGGGACATGTCCGCTGGTTTTATCCCGCCGACCAGGTCGAGCACGGCGACTGGAACCACCTCGCCCTCGCCGGCGTGCAGACCGTCCTGGCCGCCGACAGCCCGGCCGCCCTCGCCGACGCGCTCGAGCGGGTGTTCCAGCCGCGCGCCCCGCTGGTGCGCGTCGCCGTCGGCCGACCCACGCTCGCGCCGTTCGCCCGCCCGACCGACGCCACCCGCGCCCTCGTGTGGCGCCACGGCGACAAGAGCCAGCGCGTCGACCGTGACAGCCTCGTGGGACATGTCCCCGAGGACATCTCGGTGCCCGAGCCCGGCGTCCCGCACGCCGTCCCGCTCGCCCGCGGCCTCGTCGCCAGCATGCCGTACGCCGTGTGGGCCGCCGCTTCGAGCCTGCCGCTACCCGGCCGCAGCGACCCGCCCCTGACCAAGCCGCCCGGCTTCACCCCCGCCGCCGGCGACCGCCTCACCCGCCTGGCCGCGATCGCCGTGCTCGGCGCGCGCCTGAGCCAGTTCTCGCCCCACGTCGCCCGCGACCGCGACGCCTGGGAACATGTCCTGCGGGACAGCTTCGCCCGCGCCGCCGTCGCCCGCGATCGCTTCGAGCTGCGCGAGGTCGCGTGGCGGCTGTTCGCCGCGATCGGCGACACCCCGGCCCAGGCCCACGTCGACAACGACGTCGAGCTCGTCCACCGCCTGGCCCTGCGCTGGACCTGGCTCGAAGACCAGGTCGTCGTCACCGCCGTCGATCCCGCGCGCGCCCCCGACCTGCGGGTCGGCGACGTCGTCCTCGCCCTCGACGGCGTGCCCGTCGAGCTCGCGCTGCGCGACGTCCTCGAGTACGCCCCCGGCCGGACCGACGCGCGGCGCATGTTGTGGGCGCTGTCGCGGCTGTCTCGCGGGCAGACCGACGAGCCGCGCGCGCTGACGGTCCGCCGCGACGACGGCGAGCACACCGTCGCCGTCGCCACCGTCCCGGTCCGGCTCGCGCCCGCGGTGCGACCGGGCCCGAAGATCCGCGACCTCGCCCCCGGCCTCCTCCACGTCGATCTGTCGGGCCTCGACCCCGCGGACCTGCGCGCCGCCGCCGAGCGGATCGCCGCCGCCGACGCCGCCATCCTCGACACCCGCGGCGGCGTCACCCGCAAGATCGTCGAGCTGCTGGTCCCACCCGCGCCGCTGCCCGAGCGACACACGATCTGGCCCGAAGGACAGCACGCCTGGCGCGACCCCGACGCGGCTCCGACCGCTCCCCGCGAGCCCATGGCGCTGCCCTCGCGGCTCGTCGTCCTCACCGACGCCGGCGCCGTGCATCACACCGAGCCGCTGCTCCACGCCCTGCGGACCGACCACGGCGCGCGCCTCGTCGGCAGCCCCACGGCCGGCGCCACCGCCGAGGTGCGCGCCTTCAAGCTCCCCGGCGGCCTGGTCGTCGACTACACCCACGGCGAACCCCTCGCCGTCGGCCGCGATCCGTTCACGCCGCTCGCCCCCGACGTCGCCGTCACGCCGACGCTCGCCGGCCTCCGCGCCGGCCGCGACGAGGTCCTGGAGCGCGCCCTCGCCGAGCTGCAGCCCTCCGACGTCCCTGGCACCGAATGAAGACGACTGACGTGGATCCCAAGCTCGTGACGCCCTATCCGCCGACGCTCCACCGCCTCCCGGACGACACGTCGGGCCGCTTCCAGCTCATCCGCGAGTTCCTGCTGCGATGGCACGGGCTCGACACCGGAGCGGTCGGGCGGACCGTCGACCGCGTCGGCGAGGCCGAGGCGGGCGTCGGCAAGTCGCTCCCGCTGGCGGTGCGCGAGTGGATCGTCCTGCTCGACGACCTCCACCGCATCGACGGCTGGAAGCACGTCCTGCGCGACTGCTGGGGCCTGAAGCAGGTGCCGAACTGCGCCGCGTTCTCGTTGCTGACCGCGGGCGAGGGCGATCGTCACTGGGGCCCGCTGTTCCGCGATCTCGGCAAGGAGGACCCGCCCACCAGCGAGTTCGTCCCCGACTACGAGCGCGACGAGCGACGATTCAAGCGCCGTCGCCAGGTCGCCCCGCGCGTCTCGACCTGGGCGATCGAGTTCATCATCAGCTACCTGCGCCTCAGCAGGAGCCTGCAGATCGAGCGGCGCGCCTCGAAGCCGACGCTCGATCGAGCGTGCACGCGATCGGCCGGCGCTCTCGTCGCGTCGCAGATCGGCGCCACCGAGCTGCTCGAGTTCGAGGGCGGCCTGATCCACGCGGAGCCGGACGGGCGCGGGATCTATCAATTGCGATGTTACGCTCCGCACCTCGCGGCGACCGACTACCACGCCGCAGCCCGCGACTTCGGGCAACGGGTCGACGCGCTCCTCGGCGTGACGTGGCTGTGAAGCGGACGACGTCGTGCCCGCCCGCGCCTCAGGAATCGTGGTCCCAGCGCACGATCGGCCGCCCGCGCAGCCCGAGCCGCGTCCCCGTGTTCTCGCACTGCGGGCAGCGCAGCAGCTCGGGCGCCGGCAGCGGCGCGCACGCGCTCGCGCGGCCCGGTGTCACCTGCACTTCCGGACAGCCGCAGCGCGGGCACACCAGCCCTTCGCCCTCGGCGTTCACGTCGACTCCGCGCGCTTGCGCAGGCGCTCGCGCAGCTCCGCCGGCACCGACTCGTGGCGCCGCGGATCGGCCAGCGGCCGCACCAGGTCCTCCGGCGCGATCAGCCACGGCGGCTCGGGCACCTCGTCGAGCTCGTAGAACCCCCCGCAGAAGCACGCGTGGGGGCACGACGCGCACACCGGCTTGCGCACCCGGCGTTCGGCCAGGTACTGCGCCAGGTTGACCGTCTCGTTGTTGACGAACGCCATGTGGCGCTCGAGCTTGCCGAGGTCGCCCTGCATCAATGATTCGTGCCCCGGCATGAAGCAGAACGGCAGGTTGATGATCTGCAGCTTCATCCGCGCCTGCCACGCCTCGATCACCGCGCGCAGCGACGCCGCCGCGCTCGCCGTGTCGGGGGCCAGCATCGCCGTCGCCCGGCCGAACGGCGTCAAGAATTGATAGTTCACCCAGCGCAGCCCGAGCGACCACGCCAGCTCGGTGATCCCCGCCAGCTGCGCCTCGTTGTGCTTGGTGATCGTCACGTTCATCCCGAGCTCGACCCCGCGGGGCGCCAGGCGGACCGCGTTGCGCACCCCCGCCAGCGTCTGCTCGAAGGCCTCGGCGACCCCGACGTTCTGCGCGTGCGTGCGGGCGTCGGCCCCGTGCACGCTGAACAGCAGCGACGACAGCCCCGAGTTGACCAGGCGGGCCGCGAACGCCTCGTAGGCGCACAGCCGGCCGTTGGTCGTCACGTTGACCGCGCGGTAGCCGAGCGCGCGCGCGTGGCGGATGAGCCCCAGCAGGTCGGGGTGGAGCGTCGGCTCGCCGCCGTCGATGTCGAGCAGCTCGACGCCCTGCTTGCGGTAGTGGGCCAGCTGCTCGCGCAGTCGCTCGCCGTCGCCGTGCAGCTGCGAGCGCGTGCCCACCGCGCAGAAGCTGCAGTGGTTGTTGCACGCGTAGGTCGCGTTCATCACCAGCTTGCGCGGCCCCTGCGACGCCTGCAGCCGCTGCTCGAAGGTCCAGCGGAATTTTTCCAGCAGCTCGGCCGGCACCGTCGCCCCGGTCGGCGCCCGCTGGAACCGCGGCCCCCAGTCGTGATCGGCCGGCGGCGGCGCCAGCGGCAGCGAGCGGGCCAGCCGCGTGCCCGGCAGCGGCGTCGCGAACTGCACCGCCGGCCACGCCTTGAACCTGTCCCACAGGTCCAGCGCGAAGCTCAGCGTCTGGTTGATCTCCGCCGCCGACTCGCCGGGCTGGCCGATGATGTAGTGGATCATCAGCGGCACCCCGGCCGCCGCCGCCGACTCGGCCGCGCGCACGATCGCCGCCAGGTCGAGGCGCTTGCCGACCACCTCGTCGACCACGCGCTGGACCCCGCTCTCGGCGCTCACGCTCAGCGTCGTGATCCGCCCGCGCATCGCCTCCAGGTGGCGCGGCTCGAGGTAGTCGGCGCGCAGCCCGTTCGGCAGCTCGAAGCGCAGGCCGAGCTCGCGGATGTCCTCGAGGACATGGTCGAAGTGCGCGGGGTGGACGTTGATCAGCTCGTCGAGCACGAACACCCGCTCGGCCGCGTGCTCGCCGCGGAGCGCGCCGAGCAGCCGCCGCAGCCCGGCCCGCGAGTGGCGCCGCTGCGTCTTCGGCCGCCCCGGCGGGGTGTCGGGGTTCGAGCTGCAGTGGGCGCACGTGAACGGGCAGCCGCGGCTCGTCACCGCCGGCAGCGTGCGGCCGTCGATCGGGAACGCCCAGCCGCCGCGGCCGAGCCCGCGGACCACCGCCGCGCGGAACTCGTGGTACGCGTCGAGGTCAACCTTCGACCAGGCCGGAACGGGCAGGTCCTCGAGGACAGCTTGCTCGCCGCGGTGGAGCCCGCGCGGCGCCGGCCCGCCGGCGAGGTACGCCCGCAGCAGCGCCGGCACCGTGCGCTCGGCCTCGAATTGCACGTACGCGTCGGCCTCCGGGTAGCTGGCGAGCAGCGCGGGCGCGGCCACGTAGTGCTGCCCCGACTGGTAGCAATCGGCCAGCACGATCGGCACCTCCGGCCCGTGGTGCGCGCGCAGCCCGGCGAGGAGGTCGCCGAGGAGGTCGTCGCGGGCCGGCGGGCGGTGGAACGGCGTGACCGCCACCACGATCGCCGCCGCCTCGCGCGGGCACGCGGCCAGCGTCGCCGCCACCGACGCCCCGAGGTGCGCGCGCCCGTCGCTGCGCCACTCGAGCCCCGCCCCGGGCAGCGCGTAGGCGTCGACGAGGTCGCAGGCCGTGCCCTCGGCCTCGAGCACCGCCGCCAGCTGGACCGCCCCGAGGTCGATGAAGTACGGGTAATCGATGAAGTCTCGCGCCACCGACACGGGCGGATGGACGACGAGGACGCGGCCGGGGCGCACGGTCGGCGACGATAGCACGCTTGCGGCGCGCGCGGGGCGACGGGTACCCTGGCCGGGAATGGACGCCCTCCCGGCCACCGCGGTGCAGCACGAAGAGGCCGCGCACGAGCGGCGCAACTGGGTCCGGCTGACCTTCGACTGCAACGACCGCTGCGTGTTCTGCCTCGACGCGCACACGCACGACGGCACCAACCGCGACCGCGAGGAGATCAAGGCCCAGATCCTCGACGGTCGCCGGCGCGGCGCCACCCGCCTGATCCTCTCGGGCGGCGAGCCCACCATCCACCCCAACTTCGTCGACTTCGTGCGCCTCGGGCGGCGGGCCGGGTATCGCAAGATCCAGACCGTCACCAACGGGCGCATGTTCGCCTATCCCGAGTTCCTGCGGGCCGCCCTCGACGCCGGCCTCGGCGAGATCACGTTCTCGATCCACGGCCCCAACGCCCGGATCCACGACGCCCTCGTCGGCACCAGGGGCGCCTTCGACGAGGAGGTCAAGGGCCTGCGCGGCGCCCTGGCCGACGGCCGCCCGGTCGTCAACATCGACGTCTGCGTCAACCGCGGCAACGTGCGCCAGCTGCCCGAGCTCATGGCCACCTTCACCGCCATGGGCGTGCGGGAGTTCGACCTGCTGCACGTCATCCCGTTCGGCCGCGCCTACAGCGAGGGCCGCGAGGTCCTCTTCTACGACCTCGAGGCCATGCGGCCCTACCTGCTCGAGGCCTTCGCCTACGCCCGCAAGCCGGGCGTGCACGTGTGGCTCAACCGCTTCCCGCCGCAGCACCTCGAGGGCTTCGAGGACCTCATTCAAGACCCGCACAAGCTGATCGAGGAGGTCCGCGGGCGCAAGGAGGAGTACGCGCTGCTGCTCGAGCACGACATCCCGCTCGACTGCCGCGCCCCCGAGCGGTGCAAGCACTGCTACCTCGAGCCGCTGTGCGACCGCCTCGACGAGGTCCGGGCCCAGCTCGCCGGCCGCACCTTCGAGGTCCTCCGCGTCGACGCCGGCGCCGACAGCCACGCCCCCGTCGCCTACGGCGGCGACCCGGCCAGCCGCCAGCACGCCGCCGCCCGCCTGCGCCGCGTCCTGGCCGAGCGGGCCCTCGCCGCCGATCCCCCGGGACATGCTTTGAAAGACATGCCCGACCTCGCGGCCGACGGCACCGCCGACGAGGCCGCCGCCGGCATGGCCGAGGCCCGCGCCGCGCGAACGACCGGTCTCTCCGGACATGTCCACGACAACATGTCCGAAGAGACCGAGCCCGCCCCGCCCCGCCGCCTGCGCCTGCCGCTGCTCGGCGCCGGCCCGCCCGTGCCCCAGGCCCCGGCCCGCCCGCGCCTCGACGCTCGCGCCCTCGCCGCGGCCGCCCGCCCGCGCGCCCTGTGGCTGGTCGCGCCCGACCTGGCCGCCGCCGAGGCCCTGGCCGCCGAGTTCCCCGCCGTCCCCGAGATCGAGCTCGAGCTCGCCGACCCGACCGCCTTGCTCGCCCGCCTTTCGGACATGTCCCATGCACCAGGTCCTGAAGGCCAGCCGCTCACCCTCGCCGGCAAGCGCGTGACCCGCGTCGTCGTCGCCGACCCGGCGGCGGCCGAGGCCCTGCTGGCCGCCGAGCTCGACCTCGACGTCGTCCTCCTGCTGTCGCGCGCCGCCGAGCCGTGGCTGCTGGCCCTGGCGCAGGCCCCGGCGCGCCTGGTCCTGCGCCAGCCCGCGCGCGAGCGCCTGACCGAGTCGGCCGCGCTCGACCTCGACCTCCCGGCCTTCTTCGCCGCCTTCCGCCCCCCCGTCCCCGTCGAGGGCGTCCCCGCCTGCGTGCTCGGCCGGCCCCCGCGCGCCCGCCCGGCGGTGTTCGACGCCGCCCAGCTCGGCCCCGACGGCGGCCTCGAGATCTTCCGCTACGCCCGCCGCTTCATCGACGACGGCTTCCAGGTCAAGAGCCTGCGCTGCAAGACATGTTCGTTCGACCATGGCTGCAAGGGCATGCACATCAACTACGTGCGCGCCCACGGGTTCGCCGCCATGCGACCTGTCCCCTGAGCCATGTGCTCGCCGCCGCGTTCGTCGAGCAGGAGCCGCCGGTCGTGGTGACGCGCCGCCCCGGCCCGCCGCTGGCCCGCCGCCTGCAAGCCGCGCTCGACGCCGGCGACCTCGACGCCGACGAGCCGCGCCTCGGCGCCCGCGGGGCCCTGCTGCGGGCCACCGCGCTGGCGCGAGCCGGCCGGCTGGCCCAGGCCCGGGCCGTCGCCGAAGCTGCTCTCAAGGACAGGTCGGACGACGCCGCCGTGGCCCTCGCCGCCGCCGCCGTCCTGCGCGCCACCCACGACTACCAGCGCAGCCTCGACGCCCTCGCCGCCGCCGCGCGGGCCGCCCCCGCCGCCACCCGGGCCGCGGCCACCCGCGCGATCGGCTACGCCAGCGCGCTCGGGTGGGAGCGCGAGGTCGCGGCGGCGATCGCCACCGGCCGCGCCGCCGATCCCACCGATCCGGCGTGGGACGCCTTCGAGGCGCAGATGCACCTGCGCGGCGGCGATCTCGAGCCGGCCATCGCCGCCGCCCGCCGCGGCCTGCAGCGCGCCCCCGAGTCGGCCAAGCTGCGCATGGAGCTGGCGGCGGCCCTGGCCCGCGCCGGCCACGACGAGGCCTGCGCCGCCGAGGTCGCGGCCGCCGTCCGCCTGGCCCCCGCCGCCGACGCCGGCCTCTACCACCGCGCCGCCCTGTTCGCCCTGCTCGAGACCGGCGACCTCGCCGGCGCGCAGCGCCACGGCGAGCTCGCGCTGCAGGCGGCCCCGCACGACGCCGCCGTCGCGCTCGCCCTCGCGGACATGTCCCTGTGGACAGGCGATCGTGAGGCCGCGCTGGCCCGCGCCGACGCGGCCCCTGGCGCGCTCGGCCGCGCCGGCGCCCGCCGGCTCCGCGGCCAGATCGCCCTCGCCGACGGCGACGTCGCGCGCGCCCTCGCCGAGCTCGAGGCCGCCTGCAGCGCCCCCGACCCGGCCGCCGAGCTGTCGCGCGCCGAGGCGCTGATCCGCCGCGGCGCCTGGGAGCCGGCCCACGCCGCGCTGACCCGCGCGACCGCGATCGGCGACGGCTACCTGTTCGCCGCCTGGATGCTGCGCTTCCTCGCCGCCGCCGGCGAGCGCCCTGCCCCCGACGCAGCCGTCAACCCGCGCCAGATCGAGGAGTTCGCCGAGGCCCTCGCCGAGGTCTCGCCGCTCGGCGCCGCCGCGCTCGCCGACGACCGCCAGGGCCCGCTGGTGGCCGCCACGCGCGACGCCCTCGCGCGCATGGGCTGCAACCGCTCCGCGTTCGCCACCTATCACGACGGACATGTCCTGAAGCGCGTGTCCACGAGGACAGGTGTGCGCCACGCCTCGCGCCAGGCGCTGCAGACGATCCGCAGCGCCGAGCCGGCCCGCGCCCTCGCCCTGCTCGACGCCGCCTGCGCCCGCTGGCCGCGCTCGTCGCTGCCGCTGGCCCACCGCGGCGAGCTGCGGCTGTGGCTCGGCGACGACGCCGGCGCGCGCGCCGACCTCGAGGCCGCGATCGCCGTCAACCCGCGGACCCGCTGGGCCTACGTCGGCCTCACCCTCCTGGCCCATCGGACAGGCGACTCCGCCGGCGCCCTCGCCGTGTCGGCCGCCGGCATCGCCCGGATGCGCGGCACCGTCGGCCCGGCCGTCTACGCCCACCGCGCCGGCGCCCGCGCGGCCACCGGCGACCTCGCGGGCGCCCTCGCCGACCTCGAGCACGCCGTCGTCAGCCACCCCGCCCGCGCCGGCGCGTGGGTCGAGCTCGGCCTCGTCCACGCCGCCCGCGGCGACGCGGCCGGCCTCGCCCGCGCCTTCGACCACCTGCGCGGCCACGCCCCCGGCCTCGTCTCCGACGCCGCCGCTGCCCGAAACTTACCTGTCTGGGGGGACATGTCCTTCATACCCTGTCTAGAAGACCAGACATCGATCCTCGCCGAGGCCCTCGTCATGCTCCGCGGCAACCGCTCCTCGACCTGCGTCACCTACGTGACCGCGGCCGGGCAGCTGCGCACCGTCCCGCACGGCCCCGCGGCCGCCCACCCGCGCGAGCGCATTGACGCCGACCTCGTCGGCATCCGCACGCTGCTGCTGCGCTCCCTCGGCGTCGCCTGAGCCGGCGGCGCGCCGACACCTGACCGAATCGCACGCCGCGTGCGCACCAGTGCCACGATCGGACAATTTCGAGCAGCCCTCGCTAGTTCCCAATTCTCCGCCACACTATCCACGTTGCTCGTTGCTCGTCGGTCACATGTTGACCCGAACTCCTCGACCCACGAACAGCAGCGATCACTCGACGCGGTTCGCCGCACGCGCACTCTCAAATATCTGACTCCAGAATATCTTCTGGGTCATGTTTTCGGAGCAGACTGACGAACTCGATGAAAGACCTCTTTGTGACTGCATTGTACCCCCGCCAGTAGTGCGCCCGAATGCCTATCCCTTCCGCTATCACCGTCAAGCGCCACGCTGATGCTTTATCAAACGTTCGTCGCCTCTGCGCAGCATTCGCAGCCGCGCTCTCTCTAAGAGGCCTCAAATTATAAGAGTTACTAAGCCTCCTGGTATCGTCAACAACCACGGCCACGCACATTCGGACGATTTTAACCAGGTGACCGTCGTTAGCAAGCAATCCCAAGCCGCGCACAGAATTCGCAAAATTGTTGTACACCACAAATTCAAGGGGCTGACCTTCAACGTCTGCCACGCATGAAGCAATCACTCGGGCAACAAAATTCGCGCCAAGCAGGAAAGCGGCCCGAAAAGAGAATGCCGCTCCGATCCCCGTCGGACTCTGGACGACTGGAATCGTCACGCTAATCTCACGAGCGAACGCACTTGATCCAACATCCTCCGGGGAACAACTATCAACGTAACCCACGGCTGAGATTGAAGTTAGATCTGAAATTTCAGGTGAGCACATGGTAGCAATTAATCCGCCCCCACCACGCAGATGCTCATCAACAGCAATTACTTCCAGCGCATCCATGAACTTCCTTCGCGTACAAGTCGGATTTCGCTCAACGAGTACTGCGGGCTGGCTTTGCAGATCCGCAAGCACTTCACGGATCGCACAGGCATTCAGATAATCACGCGAATGCGTCTGGAAGAACTTCAAAGCGGCAGCAGCGAGACGCTTGATGTTTATGTCTAGGTTATGCTTCCGCTGCAGAATTCTGAGCCTATCAAAGCTGGGAAAGAGATCATTTTCCAACAGTTGAAGTGCGCACTCCGCGAAGCAGTACCAAACTTCGGGCAAGAACTCGATTTCTGAAATCCATGCCTCGAAGGAGGCTAGCCATCTCAAGACTGAGCCTTCATCTTGGTCATCCGGAACTGTGACGATATAAGGATCCGAGTAAACGCGAATGCCGACACTCTGCACGGGTCACCTCCGTCGATTCATTCGCTTTCGCAGCGACGCCTTCGTTATCGCCTCTTCCTGCCGAATCGTTTGGTCAAAGAATCCATCAGGCCAGTTCAGAATGTTCCCGGACTCCGAAATCTCCACGGGGGAAAATGTTGTGCGACCATCAGCCTCGTCTTGCTGCGCGAACAGCACGCGTACTGAAGGCGTAGTGTCTTCGTCATTTGACTGGGCGATATACAATCGCATTTGGTTCACGAGGCAGTCACTGTGCGTCTCGATCAGACAGCGCTTCCCCGTCCGCGCAAGCCCAACGAAAAAATCACCTAGCCGCGCTTGGGCCCGCATGTGCAGGTGCAACTCGGGTTGCTCAAGTAGAAGAAGTGAATCGACCGGCGCGAGAAGGCCCGCCACCAGAATGGGGACCACTTGACTAACGCCAACGCCTACAGCTGAGAGCGGACGATCTTTGGCACCAGGTCGATGGAGTACACGCCAAGCGACACCAGTTTCCCTCGCCTCACTTGTATGTACCCGATATGCGACGCTCAGATGTTGGATCCAAACGTTGAGAGCGTGCTCAAGCGTTGAAAAATCCTCCGCATTTTTGTCTGGATTCCACCAACGAATTAGCTTAAGCCTATTCGCATCATATACAGCAGCTGCATATTGCCCTCTTGATCCAACGTCATCGAGTTCACTGGAGGGTGAAAAGCTTTGCATGGCTTGTGGATCAACTCGAAGAGGTCCAAGATAGCGAATTTTTCCAAAGAAGAAGTTTGTCGCTGCCTTCACTGCTTCTTCAAGAAGTTCGCCTTCAATCGTCTGCAGAGTCGACAACTCATAGACATTGCTCGATTCGGCCCATTTCTCGCCATCACGAGTTATCTTCCGAAGAAGATTGTTCCGAAAATTCTCCTTTTCCCTCCCATGCAGCCCAGTGATGGACATAGCCTCGCGGAGCCAAGAAATGAAGCCAGCAAACGATCCGTCCTTGCGTTTCAGGGATTGGACGCGTCTATTGCGGCCGAATTGCTCGTTTTTTAGAACATATTCATAAAATCCTGTGATCATCTCCTCGGGCAGCGGAAATACGTTCGATTCAGCGTCGCTCATGTATAGCGAGCTCATGGAATAGTTGAAAGCCATTCTCACGAGCGCGTTGGCGACATATCTCATCCGTCCGTCAAAGTTCATTTTCTGTCTAACCACAATCCGCTCGGGCATGAAGTGACGCATTCGCGCCACACCTTGGATAGACTCCTCAGCTTGAGTCGTCGGATCTTCCCAGATTGGGCCGAGCTGTGTGATGCGCGTTTTATAGGAAATTCCCTGCCCGAAGCGCCAGCGTTGCTTATCTAGGCCCGAGACATTCTCAGTATACAACTCGGACTCTCCGGTCGACATCGGTTCAGCGTGAAGCTGCAGCGAGCGCCGGTAGACTGTCTTTATATTCATATTAAGACTGGTCAAAGTTGCGCCTCCTTCAGAACGCAAGATTCCCGTATCGACCTCGGTGGGCTGAAAACTCGCGTTGACGGTAATCTCGGTGATTCGAGAGCGATTACCGTTAAGGTGTCGGCGATACCGTGGGGTCTCGTGAAATGAGAGGCGGAACCCGATTGAGACCGGATCTTCAGGCTTGGCATTCTCATTCTTCACTTGTGCTAATAGGCCAAGCTGGACTTGATTGCCGTTCGGCACAAGTGAGCGCTCGTAATCCGAGTGTCCAAAGGTCTGAGACAGCATGAGGATCGCCTGTAATACGCTGCTCTTCCCTGAACTGTTCAGCCCGGCGAGGAGGGTAACCTCTCCAAAGTCAAGCGCGATCGGACCGCGAATCGGTTTGAAGTTCTGGAGAGTGAGGCTCTGAAGCATCGATCGCCTAACCTAGCGGAAGTGTGAAAGCTTCGCCAGTGCCCTGGGTTGGTTCCGACTTGGACCGTCCCAAGGACCCTAGCATGGCGTGGTCGATCGCACACCATAGACGTCCGCGCAAGCAGCCCGCCCGGTCGGGCTGTCGCGGGCCAGCGCGGCGGTGATAGTTCGTCGACTTCAGGCCCTCATGGCGTGCGAACGCCTGAAGAGCGTAGGGCTTTCCCCCCGTTCGGCTCGGCGCGCTCGTGTGGGAGTGGGCCACGCAGATCGGCTCGCCCAACCTCTGCCGCCTCGACGAGTTCCGCTTACACGAGGCCTGAAAAACCTACTGCGATGCAGGGGATCGACTACCTCCGCGAGCCCGTCTTCCCCTGGTAGCCACGTAGAACAAGGCCAAGAACGCACGCTTCCGGCGTCGCGTCCGCCCCGCTGTCCGTCTCGTGCAGGCAGCCGCCGATCCTCCCAGACTTCGTCCCCCGCGGCACCTTGCGCGCTCCGCTGCTCGCGCGTCCCGGGCCGGCGCCGCTCGGTTATAGTCGCTCGCCATGCCGACCTCGCACCGGGTGTGCCTGCTCCTCCTCGCCGCCGCTGCCTGCAGCGCGCCCTCTCAGCCGCAGAAGGCCGCGTCCCGCCCCGCCGAGCTCGCCCCGGCCCCGGCCAAGACCGGCGCGCCGCCGGCGGACAGGCCCGCCGACAAGCCCGCCGAGGCCCCGCACACCACCACCGCGACCGGACCCGCGGCCGCGGCGAGCGACCCCGACGTCGTCGTCATGCCCGACAGCCTGCTCGCCGACGCCATCCCCGCGATCCCGCGCGCGATCGCCGACGGCGTCGGCACCTACTCCGAGGCGCGCTCGGCCGGCGCGATCGACTGGCACCCCGTCGATCACTCGCTGCTGATCCGCACCCGCTTCGCCGACACCGACCAGATCCACGAGGTCAAGATGGCCGGCGGCGACCGGCGCCAGCTGACCTTCTTCAGCGACAGGGTCGGCCGCGCCACCTACCCGCCGGTCGGCGACGGCGACTTCTTCGTCCTCTCCAAGGACATCGGCGGCAACGAGTTCGCGCAGAACTGGCGCTTCGATCGCGCCGACGGCACCCTGACCCTCCTCACCGACGGCGCCTCGAAGAACAGCCTCGGCCCGTGGACCCGCGACGGCCAGCGCTACGCCTACACCTCGACCCGGCGCAACAAGAAGGACACCGACTTCTACGTCGTCGACCCGCGCGACCCGAGCACCGACAAGCTGGTCGCCGAGGTCGACGGCGGCGGCTGGGCGCCGCAGGACTTCTCCGCCGACGGCGACCGGATCCTCGCGCTCAACTACGTCTCCGTCAACGAGAGCTACCTGTGGCTGTTCGACCTCGCCGCCGGCACGCGCACGCTGCTGACCGAAAAGACAGGTGATACCCCGGTCTCGTGGGACGGCGGCGCCTTCACGGCCGACGGCAAGGCGGTCATCACCACCACCGACGGCAACGGCGAGTTCCGCGAGCTCGTCACCCTCGGCCTCGCCGACAAGAAGCTCACCCCTGTCGGCCAACCTGTCCCCTGGGACATCAGCGACTTCGCCGTCAGCCGCGACCGCAAGCTGGTCGCCTCCGTCGTCAACGAGGGCGGCATCGGCAAGCTGCGCGTGCACGAGCTGCCGGGCGGGCGCGAGCGGCCGATCAAGACCCAGCTCCCCGCGGGCACGATCGGCGGCCTCAACTTCCACTCCGACGGCCGCCTGCTCGCCTTCACCCTGTCGTCGGCGCGCTCGCCCGCCGACAGCTACGTGCTCGACGTCAAGACCGGCACGATCGAGCGCTGGACCGAGAGCGAGGTCGGCACCCTCAACCCCGCGACCTTCAGCGAGCCCGAGCTCGTCCAGTGGAAGAGCTTTGACGAGCGCGAGATCCCCGGGTTCTACTACCGCCCGCCGGCCCGCTTCACCGGCAAGCGCCCGGTCGTCGTCATCGTCCACGGCGGGCCCGAGGGTCAGTCGCAGACCGGCTTCATCGGCCGCAACAACTACTACCTCAACGAGCTCGGCGTCGCGGTCCTCTACCCCAACGTGCGCGGCTCCACCGGCTACGGCAAGACCTACGTGCGCCTCGACAACGGCGTCCAGCGCGAGGACTCGGTCAAGGACCTCGGCGCCGCGCTCGACTGGATCGCCAGGCGGCCCGAGCTCGACGCCGAGCGCGTCATGATCATGGGCGGCTCGTACGGCGGCTACATGACCCTCGCCGCCTCGGTCCACTTCGCCGACCGGATCCGCTGCGCCGTCGACATCGTCGGCATCAGCAACTTCGTCACCTTCCTCGAGAACACCGAGGCCTACCGCCGCGACCTCCGCCGCGCCGAGTACGGCGACGAGCGCGACCCCGAGATCCGCAAGAAGCTGCTCGAGATCTCGCCGCTCACCCGCGCCGCCGACATCAAGAAGCCGCTGTTCGTCATCCAGGGCCGGAACGACCCGCGCGTGCCCGCCAGCGAGGCGCACCAGATCGTCGCCAACCTCAAGGAGCGCGGCACGCCGGTGTGGTACCTCGAGGGCAAGGACGAGGGCCACGGCTTCGCCAAGAAGCGCAACCAGGACTACCAGATGTACGCCACGATCCTGTTCATGAAGACCTTCCTGCTGGACGGCATGCCGCAATGAGCGGGGCGAACCAGCAGCAGATCGAGCACTGGAACGGCCCCGGCGGCGCGAGCTGGCGGCGCCACCAGGAGCGGCTCGACGACATGTTCGCGGCCTTCAGCGAGGCCGCGCTGCGGGCCGCGGCCGTCCGCCCCGGCGAGCGCGTGCTCGACGTCGGCTGCGGCGCCGGGGCCACCACGCTCGCGCTGGCCGGCATGGTCGGGCCGGGCGGCGCGGTCGTCGGCGTCGACGTGTCGGCGCCGCTGCTGGGGCGCGCGCGCGAGCGGGCCGACGCCGCCGGCCTGGCGGTCGAGCTGCGGCTCGCCGACGCCGCCGACGCGCCGCTCGGGGGCCCCTACGACCTGCTGTTCTCGCGCTTCGGCGTGATGTTCTTCGCCGACCCCGTGGCCGCGTTCACCCACCTGCGCGCCGCCGCGAAGCCGGACGGGCGCCTCGCCTTCATGTGCTGGCGCGCCGCCGCCGACAACGACTGGGGCGCGCTGCCGCACCGGGCGCTGCGCGACCTGCTCCCGCCGCTGCCGCCGACCGATCCGTCCGCGCCCGGTCCGTTCGCCTTCGCCGACCGCGGGCGCGTGCTCGCCATCCTGGAGGCCGCCGGCTTCCGCGACGTCGCGCTCGCCCCGTTCGACGCCCCGCTGCGGTTCGGCCGCGGCGACTCGCGCGAGGCCGCGCTCGACGACGCGCTCGCCCAGGCCGCCGAGGTCGGCCCCCTCACGCGCCTGCTGGCCGGTCACGACGACGACCTGCGCCGCCGCGCCCTCGCGGCCGTGCGCGCCGCCTTCGCCGAGCGGGCCGGGCCCGACGGCGTCTTCCTCCGCGCCGCCGCCTGGATCGTCACCGCCCGCGCCTGACGCGACGCGCGACATGTCACCGCGGACATGTCGCCGAGAACATGCCCTCGCGCGCATGCTCGATCGGGCATGCCGCCGGGGACACCTCGTCGCCGGCTCACACGCAGTGGTTGTTCTCGCAGTCCGACAGCGGCGCGCAGTCCTTGGCGAACTCGCACGGGTCGAACATGCTGCCGTCGTAGCAGACGCCGACCACGCAGTGCTTCGACATCTCGCCGCAGTCGGTGTCGGTGACGCACGGGTCGCCCTCGCTGCCGTCGTAGCAGGTGCCGTTCATGCAGCGGGGCGCGCTCGCGCTGCACTCGGCGTGGAAGTCGCACGGGTCGCCCTCGCTGCCGTCGTGGCACTCCGCGCTGGCGCAGAACGGGGCCGAGGGCGGGCAGTCCCCGTTGAACTGGCACATCAGCCCCTCCGTGTCGGCCGGCGGGGCCGGCTCGCTGCCGGTCGTCTCCGGCCCGGTCGCGCTCTGGGTGTCCTCGGTGGTCGTGTCGGTCGTCGTCGTCGTCGACGTCGTCGGCACGGCCGGGCCCGTGGTCACCGACGACGGCCCCTCCGTCGTCCCCTCCGTGGTCGTCCCGGTCGTGCCGGTCGTCTGCATCGCCGGGATCTGCGGCCCGGCGGCCGTGTCGGTCGCGCCCACCCCCTGGATCTCCTTGTCGACGCACGAAGCCGAGAGCGCGAAGGCGAGGTACAGAACGACGGTGTGCCGCATATTCGCTGAAGAAAGATGGCGACACTCGAGCAGGCGGCAGCATCAATTTCCATTGATGGCAGTGGAACGATGTACGACGCGCGGAGCCCCGCGAGGCCGCGGATCGACCGTTCCGCCGCGAATTGGCGGCCGTTCGTCGCGCGGCTCCGCGCCGTGACGGGCGGCACCGAGGTGCCGCGATCGTCCGGAACGCAGCGACCGCCCCCCGCGACGGAGGCCCCGCCGGCGCGGAGCCGGTCGGGCGCCGCGCCCGTTGCGAATGGCATGTCCCCTTGCACATGGCACATCAGACATGTCCATCCCGCCAGCCTCGCCGCGCCGCCCCTCGCGGGCCCGCGCCTCACTCGCCGGCGAAGTCGGCCGCCGAGCGCACGCACTCGACCGCGACCGCCGCGACCTGGGGCATCGCCGGCGGCCGCTTCGTCACCTTCACGCGCACCTGCACCGGCGGGTACAGGCGCACCACCTGGCGCGCGAGGTCGACCGCCAGCGCCTCGATCAGCGCGTACCGGCGCCCGACCACATGGCGCTCGAGCTGCTGCACCAGCACGAAGTAGTCGACCAGGCCGGTGAACTCGTCGCGCGCCGGGCCGCGGCTGAAGTCGCAGTCGATCGCCAGGTCGACGAGCACCGTCTGCGTGATCGCCAGCTCCGCCTCGTGAAAACCGACCCCGACCGTCAGCTCGAGCCCGCTGCAGTACACCGTGTCGTGCATGACCTCGCCCGCGGGCCGCGCCGACCCGCGGGCGAACCTACCACGCGCGCGCCGGCGCGACATCGCGGCCGCGGCGCGAGCCCGCCGGAGCCGGCGCGTCGACCTCCCGCACGATCTGCGTCCGCCGATGCGGGAGCCGCGGCCGCGCCGGACAGTCCTCTGTCCTGAGAGACATCGCCGTCAACGGAGCCGGTGCTCGAGGCGCTGCGCCGTGTCCTCGAGCACGGCGCGGTGCTCGGCCGGCACGAACTCGATCTGGCGCCGCAGGTACGGCAGGAGCTCCGAGTTGGGCAGCTCGCTGATGGCGGTGCTGGCCACCTTGACGAACGGCTGCTCGCCCTCGCGGAGGCGGTCGCACAGGAAGTCGAGCGCCTCGACGCTGCCGATCTTGCCGATGGCGGTCAGCGCCGCCTTGCGGGCGGCCTCGGGGTCTGGGAGGTCGCGGGCCTCGAAGATCCGGCGCAGCGGCTCGAACGCGTGCGGGAACACCAGCCGCTCGACCGAGGCCGCCGCGGCCTTGCGCACGCCCGGGCTGGGGTCGCGCAGCGCCTGCGACACCAGCCCGAAGCTGCGCTTGAAGCGGAGCGCGCCCATCGCCGCGGCCACCGACTCGCGCAGCGACGCGTCGCCGTGGCGGTACATCGCCTCGAGCCCGGCGATCACCGGATAGGCGCGGACCACCGACAGCGCCTTGACGATGTCGAGGGCCGGGTAGGCCTGCCCGCGGCGCTCGAGCTCGAGCACCAGGAGCAGCGCGTGGCGGCGCACGTAGTCGGGGAAGCGGCGGTCGGCCATCACGCCGGCGGCCACCAGGGCCGGGTCGCCGCCGAGCTCCCACTCGGCCAGGTCGACGTACCAGACCTCCTCGTAGTCGGGCAGCTGGCGCAGGAACTCGGGCACCGGCATCGGCCGCGGCGCGTCCTGGGGCTGGTCGCCGAGGCGACGGATCAGCCGCAGCGCCCGCTCGCGGTTCTTCGCCGGCAGGTCGAGCGTCGTGATCTTGCGGTACGCCTCGGCCACCTGGCGGAACGCCCGCACCGACGCGAACGCCTCGGCGGCGGCGAGGCACGCGTTCTCGATGATCTGCGGCGGGTGCCCGGCCGCCAGCGCCTCGGTGGCCGCCTTGATCCACGCCTCGGCGCTGCGCCAGCGCAGGTCGTCGGCGTACGGCAGGCCCGAGCGGGTGCAGTAGTCGGCGGCCTCGCGCAGGATCGACGCCACCGCGTGGAACTCGCCGGCCTCGCGGGCCATGGCGATGAACGTCTCGTACAGGCGCAGCGCGTCGAGCTTGAGCCCGTCGTCGCGGAGGATCCGGACGCTGTTGAGGTAGCCCTCGGCGACGTTCTCGAACGCCCGCGTCTCCGAGCCGAGGCGCGCGATCAACTGATAGCAGTCGAACGCGCGCTCGCGCAGGCCCTCGCTCTCGAACGCGTCGGCGACCTCCTCGACGCTGGTGGTCGCGTCGGCGATGGCCTGGCGGGCCCGCTCGTGGCCGAGGCGGCGCAGGCACAGCGCGTAGTTGATCTTCATCAGCGCGCGCTCGTAGTCGCGGTCGACCAGCGCGTCGCCGGCGAGCATGCGGGCCCACAGCTGCGAGGCCGCCGCGTCGTCGCCGGCGCGCTCGAGGGCGATCGCGCGGTGCACCGGCATCCCGCCGAGCTCGAACCACGAGGCCGCCGGGCGGTGCTGGCCGGCGCGCGACAGGTAGATCGCGTACAGCCGCACGGTGCGGATCGCGTCGGCGTCGCCGGCCTGGGCCCGCTGCGCGTACAGCCGCATGATGTCCGGGCCCGGCATCTCGCGCGCCCCGAGGTACGACAGGCACGCCATCCCCTCGCCCCAGTTGCCGGTGGCCCGCAGCGAGTCGACGTAGGCGCGCAGCCACTCCTCGTACTCGAAGTCGATGCGGTCGACCACCTGCACCAATTGGCGCAGGTAGATCTGGGCGTCGGCGTGGCGGCCGGCCCGCAGCGCCCCCTCGGCGCGGATCCACAGCACGTTGGTGTCGATCACCGGCGCCTCCGACCATGTCCTTTCAGACCTGTCCCAACGGACACGCTGCCGGTCTTGCGGCGGATCGGCTGGGCCTGGCGCTGACCGGCCTCGACGTCGCTGATGATCTGGCGGGCGCGCTGGGCCCGGCGGCCGTGGCTGATCGCCTGGTCGTCGATCACGTGCACGCGGTAGAACAGGTCGAGGTAGCCGAGGTCGAGCACGCCCGAGCTCGGCAGGATGAACACGCCGTAGATCGGCGCGCGCGCGGCCAGAGCGGCGACGTCGTCGGGCGGCAGCTGGCACTCGCCGTGCGTCAGCAGGTACACCAGGACCTTGCCGGCGCCGGCGCCCGAGCGGCGCGGGGCCGACAGCTCGGCGTTGATCTGGCGGATCACGCGGGCGTAGTTGCGGCCGTGCTCGGCGCGGAACTGCAGCACGTAGGGCACCTCGGCGTGGCCCTGCGCGCCGACCCGCACGCCCTCGTACAGCCGGCTGTCGAAGAAGCGCAGGATCACGTGCTCGCCGAGCAGCGCCAGCCGCTTGCACAGCGCCAGCGCCAGCCCGCGGGCGAACACCTCCCGCACCCCGCGCATCGACGCCGAGCCGTCGACCAGCACGTAGTGGGTGCGGTGCTCGTTCTCCACCTGCTTCTCGTGGGTGAAGTAGAACAGCTCGTCGTCGATGAACTTCTGCTCGAAGATGTCCTCGTCGTACGCCAGCTGCGACAGCTCGAGGTCGTCGACCCCGCCGAAGCGCTCGATCGAGGCGTAGCCGTCGATCGAGAACACCTGCTGCCCGGCCTCGCGCTTGACCTCGAGGATCGACGGCAGGAGCTCCATCGAGAAGTCGATCACGTCGGCCAGCGCCGGGCTGACCATCACGTTGTAGAGGTCGGCCAGGTCGACGCCGGCGGCCGCCTCGCCGGGCCCGCCGCGGAACAGGCCGAACAGCCGCAGCGCGTCGACGTCGATCTGCTCGACCGCCAGCAGCGGCAGCAGCCGGTGCTGCGTCAGCGTCTGCAGCCACGCGATCGTCTGCCGCTGGTCGTAGCGGGTGTACGCCGAGCTCGGCTCGACGCGCGCGTAGTGGATCGCGTCGACCGGCAGCTCGATCGGCCGCAGCACCCGCACGTCGTCGGGCAGCTGCGGGACCACCGGCGCGAACACCCGCGCCAGGACCACGCCGATCATCTGGTCGCGGTGCTTCCAGCCGGCCTGCGCGCGCACCAGGTCGCTCTCGCTGAGCTCGACCAGAAGGCCGCGCCACGCCTCGCACAGCTCCGACTCGGCGATGCCCTTGACCACCGGACCCGGCCCGCCGAGGCCCGTGATGAGGCAGCCCAGGTCGTGCAGCACCACCAGCGGCGCGGCCACGCCGAGGCGCGCGAGGATCCCCTGCCACACCAGCGCGCGCATCATCGCCAGCGCGCCTGCGCCGTCGATCTGCGACAGCGCCAGGCTGCCGACCTGGCGCTCGAGCTCGGCCATGTTCGGCGTCACGCGCGGCGCCTGGGCCTGCGCGCCCGCGGACGGCCGCGACGGCCGCGGCGCCTGCGGCTGAGGCGGAGCGGCGCGCGGCGGGGCCGGAGGCTTGCGGACGTCGGCCATTCGCTACCTCATGCGAACCGGCTCGACGCGAACATCGTCTCGAGCAGCTTGTCGACCTCGCCGACCATGCGCTGGGCCGTCGGGCTGTCCTGCATGCGCAGCAGCGCCGCCTTGATGTCGCCGAGGTTGCGCAGCTGGCTGAACAGCTGCATGTCCGACAGCACCTGGCTGCCGGTGAGCGTCTCGCGGATCACCCGCAGCTCCTCGAGCAGGTCCTGCAGGCTCGTCGGCGTGGCGCCGATCCGGCCGTGGTCCGGGTGCGACTCGTACCAGCGGTCGAGCACCGGCCCGACGATCTCTTGCAGGATCTCCTCCTGCTCCGGCGTGTTCCACACGTGGCGGAGGATGAACAGGTCGGCGTCGTTGACGTGGTCGCGGCCGTCGAACAGCGCCGAGCTGGCGAAGATCTTGAGCAGCTTGACGACGCGGCGGTCGGACAGGCCGATGCCCTCCGAGCGGATCTGGAACACCAGGCCCTTGAACGTGGTGAGGAACTCCTCGCTCATCTTCACGTGCTGGCCGAAGTCGCGTTGCACCGCCAGCAGCTCGGCCGCGGTCGCGACCTTGCGGCCGACCTGCACGTCGGCCATCTGCTGCACCTCGAGCTGGATGCCCTTCTGCAGCAGGCCGCGGAAGTGATAGCTGTCGAGGTAGTCGCAGCGGACGCGCAGCAGGAAGCGGTCGAAGATGGCCGACAGCGCCTCGTCGGTCGGCACCTCGTTGCTCGCCGCGAACAGCGAGATGAGCGGCACCCGCACCGTGTGCGTGCCGTGGGTGAAGCGGCGCGCGTTGACCAGCGTGAGCAGGCTGTTCAAGATGGCGCTGTTGGCCTTGAAGATCTCGTCGAGGAACACGACCTCGGCCTCGGGCAGCATCTTCTCGATGCGCCGGCGGTACGTGCCCTGGCGGAACGCCTGGATGTCGACCGGGCCGAAGATCTCGTTGGGCTCGGTGAAGCGCGTCAGCAGGTAGTCGAAGAACCGGGCGTCGATCACCTGCGCGAACGCGCGGACGATCGCGCTCTTGGCGGTGCCGGGCGGCCCGACCATCACCATGTGTTCGCCGGCCAGGGCCGAGATGAAGAGGAGACGGATGATCTCCTCCTTGCCGAGGAACTGCTGCTCGAGCTGGCGCGCCCCGTCCTGCAGGCGGCGGGCGAGGTCGCTGATCGAGAAGGTGGCCGGGGTGGTGCTCATGGTTATTTTTCGGCTTTTACGACGCGCGGGACGAGCGTCGCCAGGAGATTTTCGACGACCGAGCGCGGGATGAGCTCGCCGAGATGATCGATATACTCGATCCAGCGCCGCTCCACTGCCGCGTCGAAGCCCAGCCCCGAGGCCCCGCCGAGCGGCGAGCCCAGCACGTCGCCCAGCGTGGGCAGCAGGAGCGGCAGCGCCAGGAACATCTGCACCGGCCGGTCGCGGCTGGTGGGCGCGACGCCGAGCCGGGCGCCGAGCTCGAGCACGCGGAGGAAGTGGACGTGGATGAGGGCCGCGACCAGGGCCGCCACGTCCTCCGGCCCGGCGGTGTCGACCGGCGCCGGCAGGGCCAGCATCGGCTTGGCCCCGGCGGACGGCGCGCCTGCTCCCTGGGCCGCCGGGGCCGCGCCCGACAGCGGACGGCCGGTGAGCGAGAACAGCAGCGACCCGAGCACCGTGCCCCCGATCTCGATCCAGTGCCGCGACGACGCCCACGCGTGGCAGACCGCGCGGGCGAACGCGCGGTGGCGCAGGAAGCTCGCGCCCTCGAGCGGGCTGTAGCCCGGCGGGGCCGTCAGCGGGCGCAGGAGGCAGGTCACGGGGCTGGCCCAAAGGACATCTTGTTGCAGCGCCGCGACCTCGGGCACGTGCGCGGACGACCACCACACGATCGTCTCCTCGCGCACCGACAGCGCCCCCGGCACCGTCCAGCGCAGGCGCCGGCGCGGGATCTCCTGGCCGACGAAGCGCAGCTCGCCCTCCGCCCCGCTCAGGATCTGGTCGCGGCGCGACAGCTCGAGGAACGCCCCGACCGCCGCGTGATTGGCCAGCGCCGCCGAGAAGCCCTCCGGGCGGGCGAACAGCAGCCAGTAGCGCGCGGCCGACTCGACCCGCCGCCACGTCGCCTGGCGCGCCCACACCCGCCCGCGGTCGGGGTGGTCGAGCACGAGCAGGTTGTAGAGCGCCACCCACAGCGCCAGCTCCTCCGCGCCGGGGTCGTGCAGGTCGGGCTCGGCCACCAGTTGCTGCGCGCGCTGCAGGCGGAGCGCCGCCACGTCGCTGTTGCGCAGCGTCGCCAGTTCGTTGGCCATCGCCCGGAAGTCGGCCGGCCGCACCGGTGCGGCCACGTGCACCGTCCCGCCGCCGAGCAGGGGCGCCACGAAGCGCGCGCAGAACTCGCCGAGGTTGCGCGTCACGACTCTCGCCCCGGCGGCAGCTCCGGCGTCCCGCTCGGTTCCTCGGCCGCCGGCCGGCCCGCGCGCGCCGCCTCGCCGAAGCCCCACAGCGCGAAGCGACCGAGCCGCTCGTTGAGCAGCGTCGCCGGCCCCGACGGCGGCATCTCCGACGGGCTCGCCTCGATCACCGCCAGCTCGAGCCGGCTCATCATCGCCGAGTCGAGCGGCGCCAGGTGGTCCGGGCGCAGCCGCAGCGGGCTCTGATCTGTCCCGAGGAACAGGGCGTGATCGGCCGCCTCGAGCCCCAGCAGCTCGCGCACCAGCTGCGGGCGCACGTGCGGCCACAGCTCGAAGCCGTCGGGCACCAGCACCCCGGGCGCGACCTCGACGATGCGCATCCCCAGCGGGATGATCGCCGCCGCCCCGACCCCGGCCGCCAGCCCGGCCGCGCCGCCGAGCGACGAGCCCGTCAGCACCAGCATCCCCTGGGGCAGCACCGCCAGCCGGGCCGCCGCCAGCGCCATCGGCGGGATCAGATAAATCAATCGCCGCAGCAGCCCCGCCTGCTCCCAGCGGATCAGCGCCCCTCGCGGCTCGCGGATCGACGCCGTCGGCCGCAGCCGCAATTCGACCTTGAGCGCCTGCACCGCCGTGCCGCGGGCGTCGCCGGGCTCGTGCGCCCGCGCGGCCACGTCGCTGCGCACCAGGTGCGCCCCGTCGATGAACTGCGGCGCCCCGTCGAGCCGCTCGACCCGACCGACGCGGCCGCGGAACAGGTACATCTCGTCGCCCGGCAGGCACGACGACGCCGACGCCAGGTGGATCGGGTGGCGATACCCGATCTCGACCGCCGCCCGCTGCGACACCGGCGCGAGCAGCTCGACGCCGGGGATCCCGTGCAGCACGTCGAGCACCTGCCCGCTCGGCTGGCGCAGGCGCAGCAGCAGGCTGGCCCGCCGCTCGCCGGCCAGGGCCACGCGCACGCCCGCGAGCGGCACCTGGTTGCCCCACAGGTAACTCAGGATCCTGTCCGAAAGGCCAGGTGCTACCAGCACCAGCGCGATCTCGTGCAGCCCGCACAGCTGCGGATCCCCGGCGATGCCCCCGAGCGGCAGCGGGATCTGGCGCAGCGACAGCCGCTGGATCAGCTCGACCGGGTCGAGCCGATCGAGGGCGCGGTAGCGCGCCGCGACGTCGTGATCGACGACCACGACCTCCTCGGGGCTGGCCGCCGTCGCCGTCCCGCCGGCGAGGTCGTAGCCGAACGGCGCCATGCGATCGCGGTAGCGGACGAACACGGTGCCGCTGCCCGTGAACAGCTGCCCGTGCACCGCCAGCGACAGCCGGCCCAGGCGGTCGAGCGCGTAGCTGTCGGCCCCGGCGCAGCGCATCAGCAGCGCGTGCCCGCCTCCGTCGCGCCGGGCTCGCTCGATCGTCATCGTCGGGATCAGCTCGTCGAGGCTGCACTCCTCGCTGTACGCGCCGAGGAACGCCACCAGCCGGTCGAGCGACGGGAACGCCACCAGCGTCTCGCGCCCGCACGCCACCCCGCGGGCGTCCGGCGCCAGACCCTGGAGATGAAAGCGCGTCTGTCCGGCGGCGATCGGCTCGAGCAGGGCAGGCATCGGGACCGGGAGTGTAGCCGCTCCCCTGCGGACCATCTACGGCCCAGATCCGGCCCGGCATCCCTCGCCAAGCGGCAGGATCGCGCCGCCGCCCGCAGCGGCGTCACCGCGACCTCGCCCCGCGGCCCGCCACGACCCATGCGACGCGAGGCCGGACCGGCGAATCGCTCGATCGACCGCATCACCCGGCGTCCGCGAGTGATCGACCGCCCGTGACCGCCGCCATCGAGACCCCGCAGCCCCGCTCGGGGCCCGCAGGAGCCGCCCGGCGGCGCCCCGGCGGCGGCGTGTTAGCATGGGCGCTGCTTGTCCCGCCCGAGCAAGCCGCGTCCGCCGCCTCCGCCGCCTCCGCCTGCCTTGCGCCCGCCGTCGGCCGCGCTCGACACGCCGGCCCGCCCCGGCCCCGGCGACGGCCTCGCCCGCGCTCGCGCCCTCGAGCACACCGGCGACCACGCCCGCGCCGCCGCCCTGCGCCTCGAGTACGCCCACACCCTGTGCGGCACGGCCCAGCGGATCGCCCTCCTGCGCGAGGGTGCCGCGCGTCACACCGGCGCCACCGAGGAGGGCCGCAGCCTCCACCAGGCCCTCGCCGAGACCCTCCTGCGCCACGCCGAGTTCATGGAAGACGGCGCCCCGCGGCGCGCGATCCTCATGGAAGCCGCGCGCGCGCTCGAGGAGGCCGACCAGGGCGCCATCGCCGGCGAGATCTACGAGCGCCTGCACATGCTGCGGCGCGCCGCCGTCGCCTACGAGCGGGCCGGCGCCGTCACGCAGCTCGAGTACGTGCTCGGCCTCATCGACCAGATCGAGCACATCGAGGCGACGCTGCAGCGGGCCGGCGACGAGATCGACGTCGCCCTGCGCGAGGGCCGGCGCTTCCTCGCGCACAGCCTGCTGCAGGAGCACCTGCACGACGTCCGGATCACCCGCGGACCGCTCGCCCACAGCGGCGCCCCGCTGCTGCGCGCCGCCCTCGCCCGCGTCCTCGCCGACCTCGGCAGCGCCCTCCCGCGCGGCCAGCGGCTCGACCTGCGCTGGGGCCCCGGTCAGGTCACGCGCGTCGTCCTGCGCTCCGATCTGCGGCTCGGCCGCTCGCCCGACGTCGAGATCAACCTCGCCGGCGCCAGCCTCTCGCGCGAGCACGCCGCCCTGCGGCTCGAGGCGATCGCCGCCTCCGGCAGCCTCGGCGCCGACGAGGTCGAGCTCGCCGTCGCCCTCGTCGACCTCGGCTCGCGCGCCGGCACCTTCTGGCGCGGCGAGGCCCTCGCGCCCGGCGAGCCCGTCGCCCTCGAGGGCCCCGGCGAGCTCGCTCTCGGCCTGTCCGCCGCCCGCATCGAGGTCCACCCGCTCCCGCGCGAGCGCGGCGAGCTCGGGGCCCTCCTGCGCCCGCTCGGCCCCGGCGCCGCGGCGCACCCGTGGACCCTCTACCTGCCCGGCGGCGGCCCGCTGTGGCTCGCCCCCGATCGCCCGATCCCCGCCACCCTCGAGCTGCGCCCGCCCTTCATCGCCGTCCGGATCGCCGCCGGGATCCGCGCCCAGCTCGGCCAGGAGCCGCTCGGCCCCGGCGCCAGCATCGAGGTCCTCCACGGCGACCGCCTCCACCTCGACCTGCCCGACGGCCGCCTGACGCTCGAGATCTCGATGACCTGACCCTTGCGACCTGCCCCCGAGGACCTGTCCCCGGCGACCTGCCCTAGCGCACCTGTCCCATCGCACCTGCCCCTCAGAGCCTGCCCTCTCGGCCATCCTCGTCCCTCGGCGCATCCAACCCTCCCCACGCCACCGCTGCTCCTCGCGCCGCCTTCGCCATTCGCCTGCTCCTCGCGCCGCCTCTCCCCGCACCAAGTCTTCCGGCCGCCCCGCCTGCCCCATCGCACCTGCCCCTTCGCACCTGTCCGTTTCGCCATGCCGATCGAGCCCCTCCGCGGTGACATCCGCGCCGATCCTGCCCTCGACCACCAGCTGCGGGCCGTGCTCGCGCGGCTGTCGGAGGGCGCCGAGCTGCCGCGCGAGCTGCCGGGGATCGCCGCCCTCGCGCGGCGTTTGGTCGAGGGGGCGCCGGCCGCCGAGATCGATCGCCTGATCCGCGACCTCAGCCACGCCGGCTACGTCCGCGGCGCGCTCGTCAGCGTGGCCGCGCACCTGCGCCTGCGGCCGCGGCCGGACCTCGTCCTCGTGCTCGCGCGCGAGCTGTGCGACGCCCTCGCGCCCGACCTCGGCGTCGAGCTCGCGCGCGCCGCCCTCGCCCTGCCCGACGTCGAGGACACCCGCTGGCAGCCCACCGGCCCGTACGCGGCCGCCAACCTGCTGCTCGGCGACACCCTCCTCGATCGCGGCGACCCGCTCGGCGCCCTGCGCCACTTCGAGGCCCTGCTCGCCGTCGACATCGACCACGCCCGCGCCCTGCGCGGCTGGAGCACCGCCCAGCGCCGGCTCGGCCGCGGGGGCGCGCACGCCAGCCGCGGCCTCGCCCTGCTCGAGGGCCTCGACGCCACCGAGCTCGTCGCCGGCCTCGGCGTCGATCGCTACGAGCTCGGCCGCCCGCTCGGCCGCGGCCGCCACGCCGTCGTCTACCAGGCCTTCGACCGCCGCGTCGGCCGCGACGTCGCCATCAAGCGCCTCGTCGCCGAGGGCAGCGACGGCCGCCTCGTCAGCGCCCGCTTCTTCGCCGAGGCCCGCACCCTCGCGCGCGTCCGCAGCCCGCACGTCATCGCCCTCCTCGACGTCCAGCCCGCCCACCGCTTCGTCGCCCTCGGCCTGTGCCGCGGCGGCAACCTGCGCGTCGCCGTGCGCAAGCGCCTGCTCGGGCCCGCCGACCTGCCGCGCGTCGGCTCGCAGATCGTCGCCGCCCTGCGGGCCGTGCACGCCGCCGGCGCCGTCCACCGCGACATCAAGCCGGCCAACATCCTGGTCCGCGAGGCCCGCGAGGGCTCCCCCGTGGCCCTCGCCGACTTCGGCCTCGCCCTCGCCGACCCGCGCTCCGGCAGCGGCCACGCCGGCACCCTGCGCTACCTCGCCCCCGAGCTGCGCAGCCCCGGCCCCGCCGCGCGCGCCACCCCGGCCTCCGACCTGTTCAGCGCCGGCGTCGTCCTCCTCGAGCTCGCCCTCCACCCGCAGCCCCTGCCCGCCGTGTTCGACCAGATCGGCGCCGCCGCCTTCGATCCCGAAGAACACGTCCCGAAGGACCTGCCCGACGGCTGGACCGACCGCCTCGTCCGCCTCCTCGGCCCCGACCCGGCGGCGCGCGGCTGACCGGCCTCTCCAGACATGTCCTTTCCGACCTGCTCTGTCGCACCTGTCCTTCGCACCATGCACCGCCTCGCCCCGCTCCTCCTGCTCGTCCTCGCCTGCGAGGAGCTGCCGCGCACCTACAGCAGCGCCGGCCCGGCCCAGCTCCTCTTCGCCGACCGCTTCGACGGCGCCGAGCTCGGCCCTTCCTGGAAGTCGACCGGCCCGGGCGCGCGGCTCGAGGGCGGCGAGCTCGTGGTCGAGGGCCTGCGCAACCACCCGCTGTGGCTGACGCTGCCGCTGCCGGACAACGTGCGCGTCGAGTTCGACGCCCGCGCCGCCACCGACGAGGGCGACATCAAGATCGAGCTCGCGGGCGACGGCAAGAGCTTCGCGCGCAGCGCCAGCTACACCGCCACCGGCTACGTCATCATCTTCGGCGGCTGGAACAACAGCACCAGCGCGATCGTCCGCCGCGACGAGCACGGCGGCGATCGCAAGACCACGCAGTCGCTCAAGGTCGAGGCCGGCAAGCGGTATCACTTTGCGATCACCCGCCGCGACGGCGCCATCCGGTGGGAGCTCGACGGCCAGGAGGCGCTCGTCTACGACGACCCCGACCCGCTCACCGGCCCCGCGCAGCGCCACTTCGCCTTCGGCGGCTGGGAGGCGAAGGTAGCCTTCGACAACCTCGAGGTCTTCGCCCTGTGAGTCGCCTGGCGTGCGCGACTCCTTCGCCTGAACGGCGCGGCTTCGCGCCCGAGGTGCAACCCGCCGCGTCGCCGACGATCCTCGCCTCATGACGCGCGTCACGAGCCGCGACGGGCGACTGCCCTGGTTCCTGCGGATCTTCGCCTCGTCGAGCCGGGGAGTGACGCTCCCGCGCCGCGTGCGTCCGCGCTGGCCGGGCTACTGTCTGTTCTCGCGTCACCCGATGCCCACGCGGAGCACCTGGGTCGTGGCTCGTGATCACCGAGAAGGAGCCTCGCTCTGGCGCGGATGGGTCCGCCTCGCCGTGCCCGGCCGGCCTGTCCCCGCGGCCATGTTCCACCTGCGCCGGGCCCTCCGCGGCGCCGGCACGGTCGCTCTCGCCGCCGGGTGCTTCGCGTTCACCGAGTGCATCGTCCGCCCGCACACGACAGGGTTCGCGTCGGGCCTTCTGTACCTCATGACGTTCGTGCTGCTCCTGCTCCCGCTGATCGCCTGGGAGCACCGGCGTCCGCTGCCGCTCGCCGTCACGGTCCACCCCGACCGCATCGAGTACGCCTTCCACCGCCGCGATACCGCCGAGGACTTCGCCCGGCTGAACGCCGCGCCCCTCGTGGCGCCGGCGGACGCGAGCGACGCGGATGCCCGTCGCCCTCACCCCGGCTCGAAGCCGACCTCGTCGACGTAGCACCAGAACCACCGCTCTCCCGGCTCGAGCGAGCGGATGATCGCGTGCTTCGTCGCATGAAAGTGCTGCGTCGCGTGCTTGTTCTTCGACGAGTCGCAGCAGCCGACCTTGCCGCAGGTCATGCACAGGCGCAGGTGGACCCATTCGTCGCCGAGCGCGAGGCAATCCTCGCAGCCGCGGGTGTGCGGGTGGACGTCGTGGATCTGGTCGAGGTGGGAACAGCTCTCTTTCGCCATGATCGAGCTCCTCCGTGGTGTGGCGCGCTCACTCGGCGAGCGCGCGGTGGATCATCTGCACGCAGATCGAGCCCTCGCCGACGGCCGAGGCCACGCGCTTGACGTTGCCCGAGCGCACGTCGCCGACGGCGAACACGTTGGGCAGGCTCGTCTCGAGCAGGTACGGCGCCCGCCGCCACGGGCGTTCGGCCAGCTCCTCCGGCGTCAGGTCGGGCCCGGTCTTGACGAACCCGGCCGCGTCGAGGGCCACGCAGCCGGCCAGCCACTGCGTGTTGGGGCGCGCCCCGGCCATCGAGAACACGTGGCGGATCGGCCGCGTCTCGCGGGCGCCGGTCTGGTGGTTGCGCCAGCACACCTGCTCGAGGCTCGTCTCGCCGAGCAGCGCCTCGATCTCCGTGTGCGTGCGCAGCGTGATCTTCTGGTGCTCCTCGATCCGGCGGATCAGGTAGCGCGACATGCTGTCGGCCAGGCCGCTCGAGCGGACCAGGACGTGCACGTGGCGGACCGCCTCGGCCAGGAACACCGCCGCCTGCCCGGCCGAGTTGCCGCCGCCGACCACGATGACCTCCTCGCCGGCGCACAGCTGGGCCTCCATCTGCGTGGCTCCGTAGTACACCCCGTCGCCCTCGAACTTGTGCAGGTTCGGCACCCCGAGCCGGCGGTACTGCGCCCCGGTGGCGAGGATGATCGCGCGCGCGCGCACCGAGCCCTGCGACCCGAGCTCGATCACGTACGGCGTGCGCGAGCAGTCGAGCCGGACCGCCTCCATCGCCACCGCCACGTGGGCGCCAAACTTCTGCGCCTGCGTCAGCGCGCGGCCGGCCAGCGCCTGTCCCGAAATACCTGTCGGAAAGCCCAGGTAGTTCTCGATCTTCGACGACGAGCCGGCCTGCCCGCCGGGCGCGCTGCGCTCGACGACCAGCACGTCGAGCCCCTCCGACGCCGCGTAGACGGCCGCCGCCAGCCCGGCCGGCCCGGCGCCGATGACCACCACGTCGCGCAGCACCTCGGGGTCGACGTCGGCGTTGAAGCCGAGGCAGCGGGCCACCTCCGCCGTCGTCGGGTTGCGCAGCACCACGTTGCCGCGGCAGATGATCACCGGCACCTCGTCGCACGCGACCTGGAACTGCTCGAGCAGGTCGGCGACGCCGGCGTCGCGCTCGACGTCGATGTACGAGAACGGGTGGCCGTTGCGGGTCAGGAACTCCTTCAGCCGCAGCGTCGCCGCCGAGTGGACCGAGCCGACCAGGACCGCGTCGCTGGCGTGGTGAGCGATCAGGCTGACGCGGCGGAGGATGAACGCGCGCATCAGCAGCTCGCCGATCTCGGCCTCGACCTGGACGATGTGGCGCAGCCCGTCGCGATCGATCTCCAGCAGCTCGCCCGGCTCGCCGATCCGTCCGCGGACCAGGTTGGGGCGGCCGGTCAGCATCGTGATCTCGCCGGTGAACTGGCCCGGCTCGTGGATCACGACCGGGTGTTCGACGCCGTCGTAGCCGGGCTGGACCACCTCGAGCGTGCCCGACAGGATGACGAAGAAGTTGGTGCCGACGTCGCCCTGATCGAACACCACCTCGCCTGCCCGCGTCGGCCTGCGCCGGCCGTGGCGGCACAGCCGGGCCTGCTGCGCCTCGCTGAGCCGCGGAAAGGTCGCCTCGCGCCGCTGGGCCGACGGGTCGTTGGGGAGGGTCGTCATGCGCCGCCCAGTCTACCGCGAACGCGCACGTTCGCCCCGCTCGCGCTCGTCGCACCGCACCCGAACTCGGCAGGGTCGCGGACCCCGTCCCTGCGGCCCCGCAGGCGACCGCCCGCACGGCGGCGCCTCGCGGTTGAAACCATCCGGCCGCCGCACTAGCCTGGCGGACCCGGCATGAAGCTCTGGGCCCTCAGCGATCTCCACGTCGGCCACGCCCGCAACCGCGAGCTCCTCTCGCACCTGTCCCCGCGGACAGACGACTGGCTGATCGTCGGCGGCGACGTCGGCGAGACCGGCGATCACCTGCGCTGGGCCTTCGACCTGCTGCAGCCTCGCTTCGCCCGCGTGCTGTGGGTGCCCGGCAACCACGAGCTGTGGACCGGCGACGAACGAGGCGCGCGCCTCGGCGGCGCCGACAAGCTGGCCGCGCTCGGCGAGCTGTGCCGCGAGCGCGGGGTCGTCGGCGTCGACGACGAGTGGCCGGTGTGGCCCGGCGAGGGCGGGCCGCACACCATCGCGCTGATGGCCCTCCTCTACGACTACACCTTCGCGCCCGCCGGCATGACGCGGGCCGCCGCGGTCGCCTGGGCCGCCGAGGACGGCGTCGTGGCCGCCGACGAGGTGCGCCTCGATCCCTCGCCCTTCGCCGACATCGTCGCCTGGTCCGCCGCGCGCGTGCGCAGCGCCGCCGCGCGGCTCGAGCAGGCGCGCGCGCGCCCGACGATCCTCGTCAATCACTGGCCGCTGCGCGACGACTTGATCTTCATCCCGCGCGTGCCGCGATACCGCCCGTGGTGCGGCACCGCGGCGACCCGCGACTGGCACCGGCGTTACGGCGCGCGCGTCGTCGTCAGCGGCCACCTCCACACGCGGCGCACCGACTGGATCGACGGCGTGCGCTTCGAAGAGGTCTCGCTCGGTTATCCGCGCGAACAACGGCCCGGCATGCTCGCCGACGCCTACCTGCGCCAGATCTTGCCCGAGCCGACGGCTTGCACTACCGCTCGCGCCATCGCATGAGCGCCCACAATTCGGCGCGCTCGCGCGAGCGTTGCCGCGGCCGCGCGCGCCGGGGTATCCTGCGCTCATGAGCCAGGCGGAGGTCTACGCCGAGTTCCTGCGCGCCGAGGGCTTCCGCCCGATCGTCGACGACGCCGGCGACCTCGTGTTCAAGTGCGAGGGCCGCTACTACTGCGTCACCGTCGACGACGACGACCCGCTGTACTTCCGCCTGGTGTTCCCCAACTTCTGGGGCCTCGAGAGCGAGGCGGAGCGCCACTGGGCGCGGATCGCCGCCGCCGAGGTCACGGCCGAGTTCAAGGTCGTCAAGGTCTACCCGCAGCACGACGACATGCAGGCCGCGACCGAGCTGTTCCTCGCCGCCGAGGGTGACTTCCGCCTGGTGTTCGAGCGCTGCATCGCCGCCCTGCAGGGGGCCGTCCGCCGCTTCTGCGAGCTGATGGAGCGCGGTCCCCGGCTGCGCCTGGTCGAAGAGACATAACGCATCGCCCGGCGCGCCTGCGCGTCGCGGCCCGCCCCGCCCGCTGTTCGGCGCGGCGTCGCGGCGCCGCGGCCGCGCGCGAGGCACCGCGCTTTGGTACCCTCGCGCCACCCGTGACGCTCATCGACCGCCTCCGCCGCCTCCGCGACGACCGCCGCTGGCGCCGGCAGTACCCCGACTTCGAACCTGGCTTTCGGGCCATCCACGACCGCGCCCGGCCGTACACGATGACCTCGACCGAGCGGATGTACGCGCTCTACCAGGCCGTGCGTCACGTCGCGCGCGAGGGCGTCTCCGGCGCCTTCGTCGAGTGCGGCGTGTGGAAGGGCGGCAGCGCCATGGTCGCCGCGCTGACCTTCCAGGAGCTCGGCGACCGCGCGCGCGAGCTGTTCCTCTACGACACCTACGAGGGCATGAGCGAGCCGACCGCGCGCGACGTCTCGTTCAAGGACCAGGCCCCGCTCGCCGACTGGGACAGGATCCGCGGCACCGACCACAAGGTCTTCTGCGCCAACAGCCTGGCCGACGCCACCGCCAGCCTCGCCACCACCGGCTACCCGCGCGACAAGATCCACTTCGTCAAGGGCAAGGTCGAGGACACCATCCCCGCCACCCTGCCCGACGCGATCGCCATCCTCCGCCTCGACACCGACTGGTTCGAGTCGACCCGCCACGAGCTCGTGCACCTCTACCCCCGCCTCGCCCGCGGCGGCGTCCTCATCGTCGACGACTACGGCCACTGGCGCGGCGCCCGCGAGGCCGTCGACGGCTACTTCGCCGAGCACGGCGGCGCCCCGCTGCTGCACCGCATCGACTACACCGGCCGGATCGCCGTCAAGCCCTGACGCCCGACGGGGGTGTTCGTGGGGTCATGTCTTCCGAGACATGCCCCTTTCGTCAGGTCCTCAGTGACATGTTCGTAGCGACATGTGCCGCGAGCCTCAGCGTCGCCAGCGCAGCTGCAGCTCGAGCTCCTCCTCGTCGTCCGCGGCCTCGTGCTCGATCGACAGCGCCGCGTCGCGCGGCACGCTGAAGCGGGCGCCGGCGACCTGGATCCGGAACGCCTCCCCGCGCTCGAGCGCGTCGGCCAGGCGGCGCAGGGTCTCGACGAAGGTCTGGGTGCTGCAGTTGCGTTCGACGTCGCGCTCGGGCATCGCCGCCAGCATAGACCACAAGCGAGCCGCGGAGCGCGCGTCGGGCAGCGCTCGCCCGGGCGCGTGGCGGTGACGGACCACGTCGAGCGGGCCCCGGTCGCGCGCCTCACATGTCCCGAAGGTCATCTTTCTGGATGCGTGGCGAGCCAGCGGGCCACGCGGTCGAGGTTCGGCTGGTGCCCCAGCTCGCGCCAGTACGCCTCGGCCTGCGCGGCCAGGCTGCGCGCTCTGGGGCGCTCCGGTGGCGAGGCCCCTAGCGCCTCGGCCAGCGCCATCTGGACGTTGGCCCGATCTTCCACGCCAGCCAGCGTCAGGGCGCGCTCGAGCAGCGGAAGCGCCTGCGCCGGCCGGTCGAGGGCCAGCTCGAGCTCTCCCAGCCCGAGGAGGGTCGCGGCCAGGCCGGCGTGATTCGGACCGAGCGCCTTCTCCTGCAGCGCCAGCGCCCGCTCGTGCCGCAGCCGGGCCTCCTCGTGGCGGCCGAGGCCCCGGAGCGCCCGCCCCAGGCCGTTGAGGGCGAGCGCCAGGTAGGACGACTCGGGGCCGAGCGCCTTCTCGCCCAGCGCCAGCGCCCGCTCGTGGGCCATCCTCGCCTCGTCGTGCCGGCCCAGGGCCGACAGCGCGTTGCCCAGGCCGACGAAGACGGCGTGGGCGACGGGATCGTCGGGCCCGACGCCCTTCTCGCGCAGCGCCAGCGCCCGCTCGAACGCGTCCTTCGCCTCCTCGTACCGGCCCAGGGCCGACAGCGAGGTGCCGAGGTGGGTCAGCGGGAAGGCCGTGACCGGGTGCTCCGGTCCCAGCACCTTCTCGCGCAGCGCCACCGCCCGTTCGTGCACCTGACGCGCCTCCTCGTAGCGGCCCAGCCCGAGCAACGCGCGGCCCAGGTTGCCGAGAGACAGCGAGGTGTGCGGGTGCTCGGGACCCAGGATCTTCTCGCGGACCGCCAGGGCTCGCGCGTGCCGCTGGCGCGCCTCCTCGTGGCGCTCGAGGGTCACGAACATGATGCCCAGCGTGTTGTCGGCGTCGGCTCGGCTCACCGGATCGTCGGCCAGCTCCACCGCGGCCTCCAGCGCCAGCGACAGGGTCAGCGCCTCCTCGCCGCGCCCCTGCCTGGCGCCCAGGACGAACAGCAGCTGGCTCCACGCCCGCGCGCCGAGCCGGGCGTCCTTGCCCTGCGCCGCCGCGACGATCGCCCGCCGGGCCAGCTCCTTCGAGCCCTCGTAGTCGCCGACGGGCTCCTGCAGCTCCGCCATCACGTACAGCGCCCGCGCTCTCAGCGGCGCGTACGCCACGGTGTCCACCTCCCGCAGCAGCGCTTCCCCGAGCTCCAGCCCCTCGGGGTACTTGCCGGCCTCGTACAGCGCCTCCAGGCGGTCCGCCTGCGCCTCGAGGGCCTCCACGCGCGCTCGCACCGACGGGTCTTCCGGCGGAGGGACGGCGGCCGTCAGCGCCTCCGCGTCGGCGCAGTCATCGAGCGGAGGCAGCGACTGCGCCGCGTCCACCGCCCGATCGACCAGCGCCCGGTCCGGGCCGCGCGCCAGCAGCTCGGTCAGCGCCCCCAGCCGGCTGCGCCGCCGCTCCAGGCACGACTCCCGCAGCGCCGCGAGCGTGCCCGCCTGCGCCGTCCGACCGGCGGCCTCGCACACCTCGGTCCGCATCTTCACCCACGCGTCCGCGTAGCCGTCCAGCTGCGCCGCCGTGCGCCGGGCCGTGTCGGGCGCGTACGACACGCCCGTGGCGAGCAGCGCCTGGTCGACCCGGGCCTTCGTCGGCGCGTCCCAGATGCCCGCCAGGTGCTGCTCCATCCCTCCGCACCCGCGCTCGCGCTCGTCGAGCCAGCCCCACACCACCAGCCCGGCCAGGAGCGCCAGCAGCACCACCAGCCCCCCCGCGAGCGCTCGCCCGCGTCGCCGCGCCTGCGGGTCGTCGGCGAGCTCGGCCAGCAACGCCGCCATCGACCCCGGACGCCGCGAGGGATCGCGGCTCAGCCCGCTCAGCACCGTCCGGGCCACCCAGGCCGGCACCTCGGACGTGGACGGCGGCGGCTTCACCCTGCCGGCCGCGTGGGCCTCCATCAGCTCCATCAACGTCTTGCCGTCGAACGCGAACTGCCCGTACAGCGCCTCGTACAGCGAGGCACAGAACGAGAACACGTCGGTACGGACGTCGCCCCGGCGCCCCTCGAGCAGCTGCTCGGGCGCCATGTAGCGCGGCGTGCCGACCACCGAGCCCGTCACCGTGAGTTCGTCGGCCGGGGCCGACGCGCCCGCGGGCGACGAGCCCTCCGCCGGCTCGGGAGCGGCCGGCAGCGCCTCCGACTGCTTGAGCCGCGCCAGACCGAAGTCCGTCACCCGCGCGCGGCCGTCCTTGCCGACCAGCACGTTGTCCGGCTTGAAGTCGCGGTGGATGAGGCCCGCCGCGTGGGCCGCCTCCAGCCCGCGCCCGGCCTCGAGGTACGTCGCCAGCACCTGCCGCCAGGAGCGAGGCTGCTGGGCGCACCACCGGCGCAGCGTCTGCCCCTCGACGAACTCCATGGCGATGAAGAGCGAGCCGTCTTCGAGGGTCCCCGCGTCGTACACGGCCACCACGTTCGGGTGGCTGAGCCGGGCCATCGACTGCGCCTCGCGGACCAGGCGGGCCTTCTCCTCGCGTCCGCTCGAGCCGTCGGCGCGGGTCCGCAGCAGCTTCAGGGCCACACGGCGGTCCAGCCGCGCGTCGTAGGCCGCCAGCACGAGGCCCATGCCGCCCTGCCCCAGGAAGTCGAGCACCGTGTAGCGCTCGGCCAGGCTCCGGCCCGGAGCGAGGGCCGCAGGCACGAGCGCCCCGTTCGCCGAGGGCAGCGTCGGCCCATCGGCGTCGAGAGATTTCCGCATGGTCATGGCGAGCTCCCCGGCACCCGAGGAGGCGTTCGCCCGCGGCGTTGAATCGCTCATCTGCGCGCTGAAGCGCGATCCTAGCCGAAATCCCGCCTCTCGGCGAACCGCCGCGCGCCTGCCGGAAGCGGTCGCTAACCTCGCTCGGGCGATCTTGCCCCGCCCCGGCGCGAGGACGTCTCGGGCCTGCAGATGCAGCGCCGGTGGACTCGAGTCTCACTCCTCCTGACGAAGCGCCGGGTGCTTCGCCGGCGACCTCGCGGAGTCGGTGCCGTGGTCGCGACGGCGCCGAACACCCGCGGGTCGCACACGTATACCTGAGGACATGTCCTTATGAACATGCCCTGAAAGCCTCACGGTGCCACCTCCGCCGCCGCATCAATTTCGCTGAACGCGACTGCAAGCTCGAGGCGACGCGCGAGCTCCGCCGCGAACCTCCCGTCAACCACCTTCTTCCGTTCGTCGACCCACCACCTGTCCGGTTCACGCCGAGCCGGGACACCGGCCCCGTCGCGGGATCTCGCAGCTCGCCCATGGGACGAAGCCCGGTGCGTCGACGCGCGAGGCCCCACGCGGGGTCCCGGCGCGGGGCCGCGCCTTGTTCGCTCGCGCCGCGCTTGCTAGCGTCGGCCCCGAGATCCTGGGGTTGGGATTCGAGGGGGCGACGTGGAGTCGGAGCTGCTTGTCGCGAGCATGATCGGCGGGAACTCGGCCCGCTTCGAGGTCGCAGGTTCGGCGAATCAATTCTGGGTGCTCCGCTTCTCCGGGGTCGAGGCGGTCTCCGAGCTCTACGAGTTCCAGATCGAGCTGACGGCGCGCTTCGAGATGGTCGACGAGATGGTCGGCGCGTACGCCAGCCTCCGCCTCGCCGGCACCGACCGCGCCGCGCGGACGATCCACGGCCTGCTGTGCCGCGCCGAGTACACGGGGGAGCTGCCGCCGCGCTCGACCTACCGCGTCTGCCTGGTACCCGACGTGTGGAAGATGCAGTTCCGCACGACCAGCCGGATCTTCCAGCGGATGTCGACCCCGCAGATCCTCGAGGCCGTGCTCGGCGAGTCGGGCATCCGCTACCGCCTGCGTTTGGCCGGCTCGTACAGCGCGCGCGACTACTGCGTGCAGTACCGCGAGAGCGACCTGAGCTTCATCCGCCGCCTCATGGAGGAGGACGGCATCGCCTTCTACTTCGAGCACGAGGAGGACGCGCACACGCTCGTGCTGTCGGACATCAACACCGGGCGCGAGCGGATCCAGGGCGACCCGGCGCTGCCGTTCCGCGTCGACGAGAAGATCCGCGGCAGCGAACATGTCCGCAAGTTCTCGCTCGGCCACCAGATCACGCCCGGCGCGACGGTCGTGCGCGACCACGATCATTACGTCTCGCGCAACGTCGAGGCCCGCGACCAGGCCCCCCGCGGCGCCGCCCAGCTCGAGCTCTACGACGCGCCGATCGGCGCCCGCGACCCGGCGATAGCGACCATGCAGGCCAAGCTGCGGCTCGAGGCGGCGCGCGTCGGCGGCGTGGTCGCCACCGGCACCAGCGACTGCCCGCGCCTGGTCCCCGGCCACTCGTTCCTGCTCGCCGACCACATGCGCCACGAGTTCGACGGCGAGTACCACGTGCTGCGCACGATCCACCGCGGCGAGCAGCCGCGGATCGTCTACGCCGACGCCGAGCTGGTCTACGACAACGACTTCGTCGCGATCCCGGTGACCACGCCGTACCGCCCGCCGCGCGTCACCAAGGTGCCGACGATCCGCGGGGTGCAGACCGCGACCGTCGTCGGCCCCGCGGGCGAGGAGATCTACGTCGACGAGCAGGGCCGGGTGAAGGTCCAGTTCCACTGGGACCGCGCGGCGCCGTTCAGCGAGCTCAGCTCGTGCTGGGTCCGCGTCAGCCAGGCGTGGGCGGGCCCGTCGTACGGCTCGTTCTTCCTGCCGCGGATCGGCCACGAGGTGCTGGTCGAGTTCATCGAGGGCGACCCCAACCGGCCGATCGTCACCGGCCGGATCTACGACGGCACGCGCCAGCCGCCCTACCCGCTGCCGGAGGAGAAGACCAAGAGCACCATCAAGTCCGACTCGAGCCCCGGCGGCGGGGGCTTCAACGAGCTGCGCTTCGAGGACGCCAAGGGCACCGAGGAGATCTTCATCCACGCGCAGTACGACATGAACACGATCGTGCTGCACGACGCGACCCGCGACGTCGGCAACGACGACCACCTGACCGTCGCCAACAACCAGACCGAGGACGTCGGCGTCGACCGCTCGGCCACAGTCGGCAGCAACGAGACGATGTTCGTCGGCGTCGATCAGCGCCTCGACGTCGGCCAGCACCAGACCAACACGATCGGCCAGAACCAGATCAACACGATCGGCCTCAACCAGTCGACCACGATCGGCGCCAACCAGGCGACCACCGTCGGCGGCGCCCAGGAGAACATCGTCGGCGGCGACCACAGCCTCAGCGTCCACGGCCACGTCCTCACCGTCGCCGGGATGGACAACGCTCTGGCCGTCGGCGGCAATCAGCACGTCCAGGTCCTCGGCGCCCGCACGCTCGAGGTCGGCCTCGATCAGACCACCACCGTGCTCGGCAACGTCATGTGCGACGTCACGATGATGGTCAGCGCCTCGGTCGGCACCGACCTGCTCGTCACGGTCGGCATGAACAACACCGTGACGATCGGCGCCACCCAGAACCTCGTCGTCGGCGCGGAGCGCGTCACCATGGTCGGCGCCAACGACACGCTCACCGTCACCGGCGCGCTGACGGTCTCCGCCGCCACGATCGTGCTGTCCGCGGGCGGCTCGACCATCACCCTGTCCCCCGCCGGCATCGACATCTCGAGCGCCGGCGTGGTCAGCATCAACGGCTCGCTCGTCACCACCAACATGGGCGCGGGGGGCGGCGGCGGCTTCTTCTGAGCCCCGGTGCGCCGGTTATTTGGTCCGGACGAGCCCCGCGGGGGCGATCGGCGTGTGCCCCCCGACGACCTCAAAGCCGCCGTCGTCGTCGGTGCGCTCGGGCGCGTACGGGACGACCTCGCCGGCGGCTTCGGCGGCGGCGATCTGGGCCTGACGGGCCCGAAACTCGCGCTGGAGCTGCGCGGTGGCGCTTGCGATCTCGGCCGATGTCAGGTTCGCCATGCTCAGATCTCCACCATGTAAATGATCGTCTTCGGCACGTACTCGCCGTCCGCGGTCGAACCGGCCGGACGCCTGAAATCGGTGGTGTACGGGACCCACATCGTGGTGTTCTCTCGCCCGGTCACCAGGAACTTCGTGTCGGTCGCGAACAGCACCTCGGCCTCGCGGTCCTGGTTGAGCTTGTCCGTTTCCGGCTGATTGATATCTTTCCCCTTGTAACCGAAAACGGACAGGTTCTCGATGTAACGACCCGTCTTGGACTTGATCAAGAACTCGTATTGCCCCCTGAACTTCGAAGGCGGGTCGCTGCCGGCGCACGTGCTCACGAACGCATTGTCGGAGACGACCTTGCCCACCTGGTAGGCCGAGTCATAACTGCCGAGGCCCTTGGCTCCTCGACAAACGATGCCCTGGTATGGAGGCAGCTTCGAGAGGGCCGAATTCAGGGTCTTCTTGTACCCCTCCCACTCGTTCTTCTGCCCAGGCGTGCCGTTACGAAGCGTCCAGTTCAGGGCCTCGTAGTCGCCCTGGGTGTACCGGACGAGGGCGAGCATCTCGGGGTCGTCGAGGCGCCCGTAGACCTTCCGATTCTTTCTCCTGGCCTCTTTGATGATCTTCTGTTCCCACTCTAGCCAGCTTGCGTCATTTTTTAGGGCCGGCTTCGACATCTTCTGGAAGTACTCGTAATCGTACTTCGTCGGGCGCTCCGGTTTGACCCGACCGCGCCCGAAGGGGTCAAGCCCGTCGCCAGCCAGCCGAGGGGGCATATGCTTCGTGGCGAACGGGTCCGACGACTCTTTCCGCGACCCGAACGGGCTCCGCGAGCCGTCGTCCTTGTTCGGCTTGGCCGGCTTCCAGTTCGGCGCGTCGTTCGCGTCCGGCCCGTCGTCCGCGTCCGGCCCGGCGTCCGCGTCCGGCCCGTCGTTCGCCTCCGGCCCGTCGTTCGCCTCCGGCCCGTCGTTCGCCTCCGGCCCGTCGTTCGCCTCCGGCCCGTCGTGCGCGTCCGACTCGTTGTTCGCGTCCGAAGTCGACGGCGGCGACTCCGTCTTGGCCGTCTGCTCCCCGCCCGACGCGCCCGCCTGCGGTCTGCCCAGTTGGGTCGGCGTCGTCGCGGGTCTCGGCGCGCTCGGCCGGGCGGACTTCCACGGAGTCGCCGGCGTCAACGGGCTCGGCGTCGGCGGGGCCAGTTGCGGATGCATGATCGTCGGCGCGGTCCCGGCGCCTCCGGGGCTGACCGCCTGACCCATCGTCCACCCGCCGCCCGGCGAGCTCGCGCCCGTGGACGCCGCCGGCGGCCCGCCCACGAGCGCGAGCGGCAGCCCGCCCTCTCCGCTCGCCTCGCCGCCCCTCGGGTTCGACCCGGGCGAGGACGACGGCGAGCCGGGCGGCTTCGCCGGCCTCGGCGGCTTCGCTGACGGCACGTTCGGCGACGCGTTCGGCGACACGTTCGGCGACACGTTCGACGACACCTTCGGCGACACGTTCGGCGTCACGTCCGGCGTCACGTCGCTGCCGCCCCCGATCCCTCCCTTGAACACCGGCATGCCCCGCCCCTCGCGCACGCCGGCACGGCGCGCGCCGACGACGAGCATCACCGGCCTCCTCTCCGCACGCAAGTCGTCGCCGCGAGCACCACCGCGCGCGCGGATCCCTCTGGCGCACTTGTGCGCGTACAAACGCCGCCGCCTTCGTGCGAGACTCGCGTCCTTCGACGGGCCCCGACGTCCGAGCGGCGAGCGCGCGTCGGTCCCCCGCGGCGCGATGCAGTTCTTCAATTACACCCCGTACCCGGCGTACCTCTTCCGCGGGTGCATCGAGGCGCGCAAGGTGCTCGCCTGCGCGATGCTCCGCGTCACCTACGACATCGTCGACGGCCGCCTGAAGCCGGCCGACGACCAGCCGTGGGGCGTCTCGCCGGCGCCCTGGCAGGGGCCGTACGGGCCGATGCCCTCCGACCAGCGCTACGTCCGCGGCGGCGTCGACCTCCTGGTCTTTGGGTCAGCTCGCAGCGCCAGGCCGGTCCCGAGCATCGAGGTCGTCGCGCAGGTCGGCGCCAGGTGGCGCGCCCGGATCCTCGCGTGGGGCGACCGCCACTGGCGGCCCGGCCTCACCGGCCTTGCCCCCGGCGCGCCCGAGCCGACGCGCGAGGTCCCGCTGACCCTCGCCCGCGCCTATGGCGGCAAGGACAGGTGGGACGGCGTCGACGTCGCGTACGTCGACAACCCGGACGGCCGCGGCTTCTACCTCGAGGCGGACCGCGCCCGCGGCAACCTGCTGCCGAACCTCGAGGATCCCGACGCCCCGATCCGCGCGTGGAGCGACCGTCCCGAGCCTGTCGGCACCGGTCCGTGCCCGCAGACCTTCGCTCCGCGGGTGCGCCGCGGCGTCGAGCTCGACGAGACCGGCCAGCAGATCCGCCGCCTCAAGCCCGAGTTCTTCAACGACGCCTTCCCGAAGATGATCGTCCCGCGCGCCGAGCCCGGCGAGCGCGTCTCGATCACCGGCGTCTGCGAGGACGGCGCGCTCGCGTTCGAACTGCCGGTCCACGACATCCGCGTCCGCGTCGAGGTCGGCGACGACATCGGCGAGCGCACCCCGGCGATCGATCAGATCGGCGTCGAGGCCGACGCCCGCCGCGTGTTCCTGACCTACCGCTACTCCTTCGCCTACCACCTGACGCCGCACCAGCGGCGAACTTGCATGCTCGGGCTCGTCGAGCCCGGATGAGGAGCGCGCCGTGTTCGCCGTGATGAAGCACTTCGATCTGATGATCGGGATCGACGTCCACACCTGTTGGCCGCCGCCCGACCCCAAGCCGAACGGCCCGGCGCCGTACTTGACGATCATGTTCCTCCACGGGCTCCAGCCGCTGACGCCGATGATGGCGCCGACGTGCCTGACGCTGTCTGGCATGACGATGCAGCGCGGCACCGACATCGGCCCCGGGATCCCGCACATCGGGCCTCCGAGCAAGCTGACCCCGCTCGACATCCTCCTGAGCTCCTCGGTCTCGTACTTCGGCCCCTCGGCCTACACCGTCGAGGGCGTGTCCGTCGCGGCCGCGCTGACGCTGGTGATCGGCGTCAACGCGAACTGCTGGACCGTCGGCCCGGTCCCGACCGGACGGGTGCTCTGCCCGACGACCCACTTCACCGGCATGACGCTGATGGACATCCTGTTCGGCGTCGTCAGCTACGCCGCCGACGTCGTGATGGAGCAGGTGACCGGCGCGGCGACTGCCGTCGTCAAGAAGCGCGTCGTCGGCCCGATCAGCAAGAAGCTGTCCACCAAGCTCGCCTCGAAGACCGCCGCCAAGACGGCCGGCAAGGCGTCGGCCAACGCGGGGAGCACGGCCGCCGGCAAGGCCGCCGCCCCGACGCTCGGCGGTCACCGCCCTCCCGGCTTCACTCCCGGCAAACCCGCGGGCCCGCGCCCCGCAGGCGGGCCCCAGCTCGGCGGCCACCGTCCTCCCGGCTTCACCCCCGCCAACCCCTCGGGCCCCCGCCCCGCAGGCGGGCCCCAGCCCGGCGGCCACCGTCCTCCCGGCTTCACCCCCGCCAACCCCTCGGGCCCCCGCCCCGCCGGCGGACCCCAGCCCGGCGGCCACCGTCCTCCCGGCTTCACCCCCGCCAACCCCTCGGGTCCGCGTCCCGCCGGCGGACCTCAGCTCGGCGCCCAGCGGCCCCCTCCGTGGCAGCCCGCCAGGCCCTCGCAGCCGAACAAGCCCCCTGCCAACGTATGGCAGCCCGGCAAGCCGAGCACGCAGCAGCGCCCGCAGGCCCGGCCGACGCTCGGCTCGCACCGCCCGCCGCCGGAGAAGCACCTGACCCCGCTCGAGTACTACCGCCAGACGGGCTACGACGCCCTGCTGGAGATGCTGGCCTCGATGCCGCTGTCGATCCCGCACCAGATGGCGATGGAGCTGCTGCCGCTGACCGGCATCGAGGAGTTCGGCGCCCCGCCCGAGCAGCAGGAGGAGAGCTGACCCTTGGGACAGGTACAGACAGCCCCCTCCGCGACCGCGCTGCAGCTGTCGGCGCACGGCCTCGACGGCAAGTGGACCCTGACGATCCTCGCCAAGCGCACTTACGAGATCGACGACGCCGGCCGAATCAGTCCGGCCGCCGAACAGCCGGCCCTGCGCGCCGAGCCCGAGTGGGACCCCGCCGACCCCGAGCAGCTGCTCGCCGACACGGACCTGTTCACCCACAAGTTGCGCACCGACGTCGTCGTCCACGGCCACGTTTACGGCGACGGCACGGCGCGCCAGCTGGTCGCCGAGGTCAAGGTCGGCGACCATCAGGTCCGCCTGCTCGCGCTCGGCGAGCGCCGATGCACGCTCGACGCCACCAACCGGGCGGTGTTCTCCACCCCTGCCCCGATCGAGCGGATCCCGCTGCGCTACAGCCACGCCTACGGCGGACGCGACGCCGTCTTCGAGGAGGTGCACGGCCACCCGCTGCGCGGCGACCCGCGCTTCGCCGACATGACCGAGGCCGACCTCGCCGCCGCGTCGCCGTACCTCTACCCGCGCAACCCGTGCGGCCGCGGCTACCTGATCGCCGCGACCCGCGACGCCGTCGAGCGCCTGTCGCTGCCCCAGCTCGAGGACCTGCTCGATCCGCTGACCCCGACCCGCCTCGCCGTCGGCGACTTCAAGAAGTGGTACAAGATGCCCCTGCCCCAGGGGACAGGTTGGATCGACTACGGCTGGTACCCGCGGTCCGCCTTCTTCGGCGTCGTCCCGATCTGCGAGCGCTTCGACGCCCCGGCGGCCGAGGTCACCCGCGGCCTCGTCCCCGCCGCGCTCGGCCCCGGCGACGGCAAGCAACCGGCGAACCACGCCTTCGAGGCCGCCAGCGGCGCCTCGCTCGCCCTGCAGCTCCCCCACCTGCGCGGCGGCGAAGCCGTGACGCTCACGCACATCCACCCGCGCCGCTCGCAGTGGAAGCTCGCCGTCCCGTACGCCCCCGCGCTCGCCGTCGACGCCCGCGACGGCACCGTCACCCGGGTCCAGGCCATCATGCACACCCTCGAGCTCGACCCCGAGGCCGGCCGCCTGACCCTCGTGTGGCGCGGCTCGGCCCCCGCGCTGCGCAGCTACCTGCCGCAGGAGCTCGAGACGATGCCGATGCGGGTCGCCTGGAGCGACTGACCTCTGGAACAGCTGGCCCGCCGCCGCGATCGGCCGCGCGCGACCTTCGACGCCATCGCCGCGCGCACGCCCGCGGCATGGTTCCGCATATCGCTGGTCTCTACTTCGGGGCCGCGCCGATCTGCCAGTGCTTTGACGCCGCGCCGGCCGAGGTCGCGCGCGGACCCGGACTGGCGGAGCTCGCTGCGAAGGAGCCGCCGCACCACGAGATCGAGGACGGCAGCGGGGCCTCGCCGGCGCTCCAGGTGGGCCATCACCGCGGAGGTGAGGCGCTGTCGCTGTCGCGGACCCATCCGCGAAGGCCCCGGCGACGTCGATCGTGCCGCCTGCGCCCGGGCTCGCTGTCGACGAACCGGTGTTGCACACGTTGCTCGTCGAGCTCGACCGCGGGCGCATGACGGCGGAGCGGCGCGGTTGTGGACGCGCCATCCGTCGCGCTGCGCCGCACGAACCGACGACGATGCCGATGCGCGTGACGTGGGGTGGAGCCGAAGCACGTGGTCGCGGCGCTGGACAGCGCAGCCGCGCTTTTTTACGATGCCCGGCATGGGGCGCGGACCGCTCGTCTCGCGCGAAGGGGAGACAGAATGACGAATGGTAGTGGGGATGATCAGGGCCCGAAGGGCGGGACGCCGGGCGGGACGCTGTTGTCGGAGCTGCTCACGGTCACCAACATCGGGCCGCGCGGGAGCGAACCCTACAAGCTGGTGCGCCAGGGGACGCACAAGCTGCTCGACGATCTGCTGCGCAAGGCCGAGGCGGCGCCGAAGCTCGATCGCCAGCTGGTGGACGAGATGATCGGCGAGATCGATCGGCGGATGTCGGCGCAGATCAGCGCGGTCCTGCATCACCCGCGGGTGCAGCAGCTCGAGTCGGCGTGGCGCGGGGTGCGGTACCTGGTCGATCAGATCGACTTCGATCACAACATCGGGCTCGACCTGGTCCAGGTGACGAAGGAGGAGCTGCGCCTCGACTTCGAGGACGCGCCCGACATCACCGGCTCGGGGCTCTACGACCTGGTGTATCGGCGCCAGTTCGGCACGCTCGGCGGCAAGCCCTACGCGGTGCTCTGCTCGACGCACGAGTTCGGGCTCGACGGCGAGGACGTCGGGCTGCTCAAGCAGTGCGCGGCGGTGGCGGCGATGGCCCACGCGCCGATCCTCGTCAACGCGGCGCCGTCGATGTTCGGGCTGTCGTCGTTCACCGAGCTGACCAAGATCAAGGACCTGCCGGCGCTCTTCGACGGCGGCAAGTACGCCCGCTGGAACGCGTTCCGCGACAGCGAGGACGCGCGCTTCGTCGGCGTGTGCATGCCGCGCTTCCTGCTGCGCTACCCCTACGGCGAGCCGGTGCACGTGCCGGAGGATTCGTCGGAGTACGTGCCCGCGGCGCAGCGGCCCGACGTGCCGGTGACTGCGTTCGCGTACACGGAGGACGTCATCGACCGCCACGAGCGCTACCTGTGGGCGCCGGCGTCGCTGGCGATGACGGCGCGGATCGCCGACAGCTTCACGCGCTATCGCTGGTGCCCCAACATCGTCGGGCCGCAGGGCGGCGGGGCGATCCACGACCTCCCGCTGCACATCTACGAGCAGCACGGCCACCTCAAGACCAAGAGCCCGATCGAGGTCGCGCTCGACGATCAGTGGGAGCGCGAGCTGTCGGAGCAGGGGCTCATCGGGCTGGTGTTCCGCAAGCACAGCGCCAACGCGGTGTTCGTGTCGGCGAACTCGGCCCACCGCCCGAAGCTGTACCCGCGCACCCCGGAGGGTCAGGCGGCCGCGCGCAGCGACGAGGTCGGCTCGCGCCTGCCCTACACCTTCGTGATCGCCCGGATCGCCCACTACATGAAGGTGCTGCAGCGCGAGCAGATCGGATCGTGGCAGACCCGCTCCGACCTCGAGCGCGAGCTCAACGGCTGGCTGCGCGGCTACGTGTCCGACATGCCGGACCCGCCCCCGGACACGCGCGCCCGCAAGCCGCTGCGCCGCGCGCGGGTGACGGTCCAGGAGGTCCCGGGCCAGCAGCAGTGGTTCCGCTGCGACCTGGCCGTCGAGCCCCACTTCTCGCTCGACGGGGTGGCGGTCGAGCTGGCGCTGGTCGGCAAGCTCGACCGCGCGTGACGGCGATACCATGCGCGAAAGGACATGCCCATACGGGCATGTCTTTTTCGCCATGTTCGATGGAGCATGTCCTGCGAGACATGCCTGCCCCGCCGCGCCCCGTGTGCGACGATCCGCGCGCGCGCTCCTCGCACGCGGACCCCTCGCTCGCCGAGCGCCGTCCCTGGCGTCCGCGGCCGCGCTCGCGCTACCGTGCCGGCATGCTTCGCCGCATCGCGCTCGCCCTGCTCCTCGCCTCCTGCTCCACCGCCGCGGACGGCGGGGCCGATGTCACGATCGGCGCCACGCAGGGCGAATCGACCGACACGAGCACGGCCGCCACGACGACCGCCGGCAGCGCCGCGACCACCGACGAGCCGTCCGTCACCACCACCACCACCGCGGTCCCCACCACCGGCCCCGAGCCGACCACCGGCGAGCCCGCGGGGCCGTGCGGTCAGCCCCCGCCGTTCACCGGCGCCATGGCGCAGACCATCGAGGCGGCCGGCATGGAGCGCGACTACGACCTCGTCATCCCCGCCGATTACGATCCCGACACCGCCTATCCGCTGGTGTTCGCCTGGCACGGCCGCGGCGGCTGTATTGGCTCAGCGTGAATGCAACCGAGGGAGGGGCGGCCTACGGACTTGCGGGTGGGCAGGTCTCGCTGGGATGATGGTGGGTTTGACGTTGGCGATCAAGTTCTCGGCGTTGACGACGGAGCTCTCGAGCGGCCTCGAGTTTGTGGTCGCGTTCGGCGAAGATGACGGTCTCGCGTCCGGCGAGCTTGTCGCTGGGCGCGATGTAGCCGATGGCGCTGTGGAGACGGCGGGCGTTGTAGTGCTCGACGAAGTCGGCGGTGACGCGGCGGGCCTCGTCGATCGTCGAGGGTGCTGCGGGTCGCAGGGCCGTGGATTTGAAGGTCTTGTGCCAGCGCTCGAGCTTGCCGTTGGACTGCGGGTAGCCGGGTGAGATCCGGACGTGGGTCATGCCGGCGACGCGGATGAACTCCTTGAAGTCGCGGGCGATGAACTGCGGGCCGTTGTCGGTGACGACGCGAGGTCGGGCGTCAGGGAACTAAACTTGCCCCGATCCGGTGGACACCCTCGATGAGTCAGGAGTAGAGAGGGTGAAGGCCATGAGCAAGAAGAAGCGCCGAGCGTTCACGGAAGAACAGAAGGCCGAGGCGGTAAAGATCGTAAGGACCTCGGGGAAGACGGTCGCGCAGGTGGCTCACGAGATGGGCTTGACGGTGAGCGCCCTGAGGAATTGGGTGAAGAAGGATGAGAACGACCGCAATCCAGCACCGGGCGGGCCGCTGACGACGGACGAGCGTGCGGAGCTCGCCAGGCTCCGCAAGGAGCTGAAGCGGGTGGAGATGGAGCGCGACTTCTTAAAAAAAGCGGCGGCCTTCTTCGCCAAGGAGACGTGACCATCTTCGAGGTGATCGCGGCGGAGGAGGCCCACTTTCCCGTCAGCATGATGTGCGAGGTCCTCGATGTCTCGCGGAGCGGCTACTACGCGTGGAAGACGAGAGAACCGTCGGAGAGGGCGCGGGAGACCGCGGAGCTCGCCCAGGAGGTCGCGGCGATCCACGAGGCGAGCAGGAAAACCTACGGGAGCCCGAGGATCCGTCGGGAGCTGCGCGAGCGTGGCCGGAAGGTCAGCCGCAAGCGTGTCGCCCGGCTGATGCGCCAGGAGGGCATCCAGGGCCGCCGCAGGCCGAAATTCAGGAAGACCACCGACTCGAACCACAGGCTCCCCGTGGCCGACAACATCCTCGACCGCAACTTCACCGCCAGCAAGCCGGACCAGGCCTGGGTCGCCGACATCACGTACGTCTGGACCCTTGAGGGCTGGCTCTACCTCGCGGTGCTCCTCGACCTGTTCTCGCGGCGCGTCGTCGGCTGGTCGATGGCCGACCACATGCGCACCGAGCTGGCCCTCGGCGCGCTACAAGCCGCGCTGGGGCATCGTGAGCCGTCCCCGGAGGGGCTCCTCTTTCACTCCGATCGCAGCTCCCAGTACGCCGCAGACGATCACCGGGAGGCCCTGCGCCGGGCGGGCATCACATGCAGCATGAGCCGCAAGGGCAACTGCTGGGACAACGCGGTCGTGGAGAGCTTCAACAGCACCCTCAAGACCGAACTCGTCCATCGCACGATCTTCCTCACGCGAGAAGCCGTGAAGCTGCCCCGATCTGGTGGACACGCTCGATGAGTCACTCGGCTCGGACATCCGCGCGAGTATGGCCCAGCCCCTGCGCGCCGCGCTGCAGCGCCTCGAGCGCGTCGACCCGCCAGGCCAGCGCCGGACCGCCGCGGCCGAAGAACGCGGCGGCCTGCTCCGCCAGCGGGCGGGCCTCGTCGCTGCGCCCGGCCGCCACGAGCGCGCGCGCGAGCGAGCTAGCGAGGTCGGCGCCGAAGGGGTCGAATTCGCGGTGCTCGCTACCGTGAAGCGCGCGCGCCAGCAGGTCGCACGCGGTCGCGGCGTCGCCACGCTCCAGCGCGAGCCGGCCATGCGCGGCGAGCGAGGTGAGCTCCCGCTCTGCGTCCTCGCTGGCCCGGGCGTCGAGGGCGTCGGCGCGGGCGAGGAGGCGCTCGGCGCTGGCGAGGGCGCCGTCGAGGAGATCGGCCTCGGCGAGGACCCTCAAGGTCCAGGCGATGTCCGGGTGATTCGGCCCGAGCGAGGACTCCTCGATCTTCAGGGCGCGCGCGGCGTCCCGCCGCTGCGCCGCAACGTCGCCGCGGAGCCCCGCGACCTCGGCGAGCCCCACCAGCGGCAGCGAGACGAGCGGGTGCTCGCCACCCACCGTCCGCTCGCCGATGGCGAGGGCCCGGGAGAATTGCCGCTCGGCCTCGTCGAGCTCGAGGCGGACCAGGTGCAGGTGGCCGAGGTTGACGACCTCCACGATCAGGTTGAGGTCGTCCGGGCCGAAGTTATGCTCGCTCGTGGCGATGGCGCGGCGCAGGTGCGGCTCGGCCGCCTCGAAGTCGCCGGGTCGGCCGCGGCTCAGCAGCACCGAGCCAATGTTGGCGTGGGCCATACCCACGTCGGGGTGGTCCGGCCCGTAGGCCGCGCGCCAGATCTCGAGCGCCTGCGTGAATCTGTCCAGGGCCTCGTCTTCGCGCCCGGCGCGGCGGAGTACCGTGGCCTGGTTGTTGTGATACGCGGCGATCGTCGGGTGCGACGGGCCGAACACGTTCGTCCGGATCTCGGCGAGGCGGTCGAAGTTCGCCAGGGCGGCGTCGTACTGGCCGAGCTCTCCTTGCAGCGTCGCGACCATGGCCAGCGCCCGGGATGTATCCCGGCTGTGCGGCCCCAGGTGCTGCTCGGCGTGCGTGAGGGCCCGCCCGAACCAGTCCTCGGCCTCGGCGAAGCGCCCGGCGCGGTACTCGACCTGCCCGCTGTCGAACAGCGCCTCGAAGTGGGAGCCGCCGCGCGGGGCGGTTCGCACGGACATGCTGCGGGCGAGCCGGACCCACATGCGGGCCTCGGGCCCGCGGCTGCCGGACAACGCGATCACCTGCGCCAGCGCCCCGGCGACGAGGCCGAGGCGCTCGTCGTCGCCGATCTCGGCGGCGAGCCAGGCCGCCCGCGTCAACATCGACTCGGCCTCGGCCCGCGCGTCGCGGGCCTGGTGGATCGTGCCGAGGTGATAGAGGGCCTGGGCGATGAGCGGCGCATGACCGATCGTCTGGGCACGCTGGAGCGCCTCGGTGGCGTGGCGCGCGGCGTCGTCGAGGTGCCCGAGCGTCCACTCGGAGCTCGCCGCCGAAAGCTGCGATTGCACGGCGAGCACGGCCCGGGTCGTCGCGGGATCGGCCGGCGGCGCGACCTCGGCCAGCAGGCTCCCGGCGTCGCGGCAGCGCGCGAGGTCCGGCAACCCGAGCGCCGCCTGCGTCGCCCGCTCGAGCTCGGCGGCCTCGATCGCCACGAGTTGCTGCACCAACCCGGCGAGCGCGCCGTGGGCTGCGGTGAGACACAGCGTGGTCCGATCGAGCAGCGCGTCCGAGATCTGCCCGCCGCGGTGCTGCTCGCAGACGGCCCGACGGGTCTCGCGCCACGCTCGCGCGTAGCCGTCGAGCTGTGCCTCGATCCGCGCCGCGGTATCGGCAGCGAAGCCGAGGCCGGTCGCCGTGATCGTGGCCCGGAGCTGCTGGCGCTCCGACTCGCCCCACACCGCGCCGATCTGGGCCGCGCCGTCGTCACAGGTCGCCGCATACGCGCCGAGACCGTAGCCGACGCCGGCGAGCAGCCCGACGGCGGTCCCGGCGGCCAGGCCCCACCGCCAACCCCGAGCGCGCGACCGCGGCGCGGCGAGGCGGCCGAGCTCCGCCCGCAGCGCGGCCAGCGAGGGCCAGCGGCGCTCGGGGTCGGGATCGAGGCCGCGGGCGACCACGCGGCCGAGCTCCGGCGATGCCCCTGTGACCGCGAGGGGCGGAGGTAGCTCGCCGCGCAGCGCCCGCAGGCCGAACGGCCCGTCGCGCACGAACGCCTCGAAGGACATGGGCGCCAGCGCCTCGTACAGCGCCGCGCAGAAGCTGTACTGGTCGCTGCGGGCGTCGGCGACGCCCCGGCCGTGCTGCTCCGGCGCCATGTAGCGGGGCGTGCCCCCGCCCAGGCTGGTGCTCGTCGACGTCGCCTCGGGCGGGCGTTCCTGAACGCACATGCGCTCGATGCCCGATTCCGGCGGGGCGTCGGCCTCGGCCTGCACGAGTCCGAAGTCGCCGACGCGCGCGCGCCCGTCGGCGCCGATCAGCACGTTCTCGGGCTTGAAGTCGCAGTGCACGAGGCCGTGAGCGTGGGTCGCGGCGAGGCCGTCGGCCGCCTGGAGGAAGATAGCGACGACCTCGCGCCAGGTCCGCGGCGCCCCGGTCAGCCAGGCCCGCAGCGTCTGGCCGGGCACGAATTCCATGACGAGGAACACGTGGTCCTCGAGCTCGCCCACCTCGAACACCTGGATGACGTGAGGGTGGGCGAGCCGGGCCATCGCCCGGGCCTCGCGCAACAGCCTGCGGTGTCCGCCGCGGGCGGTGACGCCGGGGTGGAGCAGCTTGATGGCGACGCCGCGGTCGAGCTCCGGGTCATAGGCGTGATAGATGACGCCCATCCCGCCGGCGCCGAGCCGGGCGAACACGACGAAGCGGCCGAGCCGGCCCAGCGACTGCGGGGTGCCGAGCAGCTCGAACTTGACCCGGCCCTGGTCGATGCGCTCGAGCAGGTTCGGCCGTTCGCTGGACACGTCGCGCATCCGGACCCGAAGCGAGGCCGAGGGTATCGCCCCGCGTGCGCGCGGACAACGTCGCGCACCGTGCGCGGGGCGGCGCGCGAAAAAAAATGTTCGCCCGCGCCGATCAAGCGCCGGGAGGTCGGCACTCGTCGGTCCGCGGCCGCGGCGCCCACCGAACGAGCGACCGCGCGCCTCCACTAACTGAACCTACTTCGGAACTGACCATGTTCGACACCGCCTTCTCCTCGATCCTCTCACCCGCGAAGCCCGCCGCCGCCGTGCTCGGCGGGCTGCTGTTCCTCATCGCCTGCCAACCGAAGGAAAACGCCACCGACGGCGACGACAGCCCCAGCATGGAGTGTGCTCCCGAGGGGGCGAGTAGTGCCGAGGCGGCGTGTTGCGAGGGGTTGGCCCCCGATTTCTCGAACACCTGCGTGCCGTGTGTGCCGGAGGGCCAGGCACGATCCGTGGATGACGGCGGATGCTGTGAAGGGCTGGTGGCCCATCCGACTACGATGATCTGCGAAGAGCCGCTGGGCCAGACCGAATCGACCGGCGACGACCCCACGACCAGCACCAGCACGAGCGACGACACCGGAACCGACACGGCCGGCGCGTGCGCCGGACACGACATCGTCGACGCCTGCTGCTGCTTCGCCCTCACCCCCGGGGACGGGGGGCCCACGCCGCCCACGATCGAGGTCGGCTGCGGCGACAGCCCCCTGTGCTCGAGCTTCGAGATCTTCTGCGGCGACCCGGAGGACGGCATGAGCTCGGAGCCGTGCACCACGACGAGCGACGAGGCGGCGCTCGACTGCGCCCTGGCGGCGCTGGCGGCCGGCAAGCCCGGCTCGCTGCATTTCGAGCTTCGCCACTCCTCCCAATTCGGATTCTGGGGAGACACGCTCTCGTATTACATCCGCGACGACGGGACCGCTTTCGTGGCCGCGCGCGAGTTTGTCGACAGCTCCAGCTCGGCGGACGTCTCGCACCGCCCGCTCCAACCGACCGGCTCCTTCGCCGACTGCCAGGCTACCGACTCGGTGGAGGCCAAGATCGCGTGCCTGAGGGCCGCGACCACCGACGAGGTGATCGAGCAGTGCGCCACCGCACCCGATTGAGCGTGGGCCTCCGGGCACGGCGATGCAGCGGGCCGCGTCGCTCTCGAGATCAGCGTCGTTGCCGTCGTTGGCGATGATGATCGAGGCAACCGGGATCAGTGCCGAGAGCACTGGGCCGGTGCCGCGGAAGTCCGAGGTTCAAGCCCAACCTGGCAAGGTCAGGGGTAGAGAAGATACAAACATTCGGCGGCCCTGCCATGAAGGACTGGACCCAGATGGCCAAGAAGACGGTCGACGACGCCAAGCCGCGGACCGCCGCGCCGTCAGTGCCCACAGGCGTGTACTGCCTCGGCTGAGCTGCAACGAACCTGAAATCTGGTAGAGGCGTGGCCAGGAGGCCCGCATGAAGAAGCAAGAACGCCGACACTTCACCCCCGAGCAGAAGTCCAAGATCCTGCGCGAGCACCACCTCGACAAGGTGCCCGTGTCCGACCTGTGCGAGAAGTACAAGCTGCAGCCGAGCGTGTTCTACGGCTGGCAGCGGGCGCTGTTCGAGCGGGCGCCGCAGGTGTTCGTCGAATCCCGCGTGACCCCGGCGGAGACCGTGAAGCGCGAGCTCGGCGGCAAGGTCGAGCACCTCGAGGTGAAGCCCAGGCGATCCTCGACTTCTTCGACAAGCACCCGCTGGAAGGCTACCGCCGGCTCACGTACATGATGCTCGACCAGGACATCGTCGCGGTCAGCCCCGCGACCGTCTACCGGGTCCTGAGTGCGGCAGGCCGCCTCGATCGCTGGCATCGCGGCCCATCGAAGACCCAGTCAAACGGCAAGCTCGAGCGCTGGCACAAGACCTTCAAATCCACCGCCCTGCGACCCGCAGCACTCTCGACGATCGACGAGGCCCGCCGCGTCACCGCCGACTTCGTCGAGCACTACAACGCCCGTCGTCTCCACAGCGCCATCGGCTACATCGCGCCCGGCGACAAGCTCGCCGGCCGGGAGCACGCGATCTTCGCCGAGCGTGACCGCAAACTCGAGACTGCTCGAGAGCTTCGCCGTCAACGCCGAGAACTTGCTCGCCAACATCAAACCCACCATCATCCCAGCGAGACCTGCCCACCCGCAAGTCCGTAAGCCGCCCTCCCTCGGTTGCATTCACGCTGAGCCAATACAGACGAGCCCGGTCTCCGTCCGCTGCACGCCATTCCGTTCACGCTCGACCGCGGGCTGATGGTGGTCCAGGGTCGGATCGCTGGATCGCCGCCACTCCGGAGAAGGTGCGCTCGCGCCAAATATCGCCGACGTGAGCGCGCCGGTCACCACGAGCTTCGAAACATTCAACCCTGCGCTCGAGATTGTTGTGCCGCGCGTCGGCTCCGCCATCCATGGATTGGCGTGTCACTTCGAAGCGATCGTGGGGCCGTCGCTCATGGCGAACCACACAGTTCGGATCGACTACGATCGACAGGTCATCGAGCTCTACGCACCCGACGTGGTCTACCGGGGCGCGAGGGTCAGGGACGGTGGCATGTTCACGTTGACCCAGGAGAACGGCGAGACCATGAGCTCGGACGCCCTGATCGACTGGGCGTCCGGGGCCGCGTTGACGGGGGCATGCTCGGGAGCCTCGACCGGGTCAGCGTTGGCGACGTCTGGATGACCGGCGGCGTGGACAGGGCGGCCCGCCGCCGGTCCGCCGCCTCAACCTCGACCTGCACCGGCATGAGCGCGGCGCTTCGCGCTCCTGACCCCGCGACCAGGTGCGCAACTCGTCGATGTCTCCTTCGAGGGTCGCCAGCTTCTCGCCGGTGGGGCTCCACACGATGACCTCGAACAAGGACATGCTCGCAAGCGCTCCATTGGAGCGGAACGCCAACTGCGAAGCGGAGGACATGCCGAGCATCGAACTGCTCGCCGGGGAGGGTCGTGGGGCTTGCGTGAGGCCGCGCCAGCAACACGCTCAGTGCCGCGCCGCGCGAGGATCGGGTGAGCATGTCCTTGGGCTGCGCCGCCGCGGTGCTCGCCGAGCGCGGCGCCGGGCACGATGCGGCCCTGGTCGGCGAAGGTGTCGCCCGTGTGTGCGTGGACAACGCCGCGCGCCGCGCGCCGCAAAAAAAATGTTCGCGCGCGCCGATCAAGCGCCGGGAGGTCGACACTCGTCAGTCCGCAGCCAGGGCGCTCGTCGGACGAGCGATCGCGTTGCCGCACCCATGACCGCTCCTCAAGCCGACCATGCTTAACCTCTCATTCTCCTCGCCCCTCCCCCCCTCGCCTGCGACGCGCTGTCTTGGGACCGCCGCGCTGCTCGGCGGGATGCTGTGCCTCGTCGCGTGCGAACTCAAGGAAGCCGTGACCGACGAGAATTCGACGAGCGACGGCCCACCGCCACCGAGACCGCGACCGGGTCGGTGACGTCGACCGCGACCGATGCCATGACCCCCACCACCGGGGCCATCCTCGCCCGTTCCAATTGTCCTTCCGGGCGCCCTGAGCGCTCGCTGCGGCCGGTCGCCGCATAGATAGTAGGTACAGCCATGTTCTTGTTGGTTCTGCAGAATCTCATCATGCTCTCAGGGTCGAGTGCAACCGATGTCGCGTCGGCGGCTCCGGCCTTTGCGATGGAGTGTCCGACCCTTGACTGCGCCGTCCGTCGCGCGCCTGACGAGGTCATCGCTGCCCTGATTCGGCTGCGAGATCCGTCGTGGGCCGTGCCGGGCCTCGAGGCCGCGGGCATCCGCTTTCGCCGCGATCGTGACGGTCGAGCGCGCCACGTCGGGACAATCTACCCCGTCGACGCTCCGGCGCGCGCGCTCGCCATGCTCGCGGCGATGGGGTGGGAGGTCCAGGTGGGCGCGCCGGACGTCGGCGCGCCCACGCAGGCCACCGGCACCGAGGCGGGGACGTGGGCCGTCGAGGCGCACGGCCCGACGCCGCTCGACGGGCCCACCGGCCGCGGGGTCAAGGTGATGAGCTTGGACGAGACGATCGATCTGTTCCACCCTCACTTCTTCCGCGCTGACGGCGGGGCCCACCCGTGGATCGATGTCGACGGCGACGGCATTCTCACCCCGGGCGTCGACGGGATCGACCTGAACGCCGACCTAGCGATCGAGGCACACGAGGTGATCGCGTTGCTCGACCACGCCAACACGACCACGGGAGCCTCCGCGGACGGGTTCTTCGACCCGGTGGTCGACTACCTCTATTTGGACCTCGACGGCAACGGTCTCCGCGACCGCGGCGTCGGGTTCGACGAGTCGACTCCGGGCTACGGCGAGCCGATGTACCTGCCTGACGACGCGAACGGCGACGGATCGATCGACGTTCACGAGCGCGTCCTCCTCCTGTCGACCTCGAAGATCTCCGCTTTTCGCCAGGGCGACCAGGTGTGGCGCCGCGGCGTCGATCTCATCGAGATCCCCGCATTCTCCTATTACACCGCCTGGCACGGCACGGCGACGGTGGGGATCCTCGCCGGCGGGCAGGACCGCCTGTTCCGCTCGCACCGGGGGCTGGCCGGCGACGTCGACATCGTCATGGGGTCCCGCCTCGGGTGGTCCGGCTGGGCGGACTACGTCGAGGCCTACGCGTGGGGCATCGAGGAAGAGGCCGTCGACGTCGTGCTCAGCGAGTACAACACCTACAGCGGCCACGAGCTCGACGGATCGACGCTGGTCGAAGCGGCGATCGACGAGTCGAGCGAGGCAGGGGTTGTCCACGTGTGCACCGCGGGCAATCTCGCCGCGTCCGAGAGGCACACGCAGACATCGGCGAAGCCGGCCGAGTTCCAATTCCTTGTCCCGAACGGTCCGCTCACGTGGTTCCGGATCACGTTGCACTGGCGCGACCCCGTCGCCGAGCTCCAATGTGTGTTGCGCAACCCCCAGGAGCAGGAGCACGTGCTCGTCCCGAACACGGTCCAGGCGTTCGGAACGAACGACGTCGCGGTCGATCGATTCGACAGCCTCGGCGGCACCTCTGTCCTGTTCATGAGGATGACGTCGAAGATCGCGCAGCACCCCGGCGTCGGAGCGTGGACCCTGGAGTGCACGCACGGCTCGGCGGAGCCCGTCACCGTGCATGCGTACCTCCGCGATCCGATGACGTTCTGGGACACGTTCACGCGCTTCCTGCAGCCGGCGCCAGACCCGACGACCACGATCTGCGTCCCTGCGACCGCGGACAGCTGCATCAGCGTTGCCGGCTACGAGTTCCAGGAGCCGTGGACGGTGCCGGCCGGGGAGCTCGGCCCCTGGTCGAGTCGGGGGCCGCGCATCGACGGCGGTCGGACGATCGACATCGCCGCGCCGCGGGACGCCTATGGGCCCGAGCCTTCGCCCGACCAGCCTGACTCCTCGGTGTACTACACCATGCCGGGCGGGACCAGTGGGGCCGCGCCGGTCGTCGTGGCCGCGGTCGCGCAGCTGCTCGAAGCCGAACCGGGGCTGACGAGCGCGCAGATCCGCGACCGTCTGCGCGCGAGCGCCGGCGTCGACGAGTTCGTCGACGTCGTCGACTTCCCGGACGACGGCTGGGGCTATGGCAAGCTCCGGGCGTACCAGGCGCTTTACGACGCGGACGCCCCGGCGCGGCCTGATTTCGTCACACGCGGCCTCGAGGTCGAATTGCAGGAGGGCGATGGGACGTGTACCGCCGTGGTGCGCGTGCTCGACGTCGACTGGCCGTCGTCGACCTTCCGCTGGGACGACGACTACGACGGGGCCTGGGACACGGAATTCGCGGCGACGCACGAGCGCCCGATCGTCCTCACGCCGGACGACCCGACGTACGCGGTGCGCGTGGAATTCGGGCGCGAGGGCTGGCGCGTCGGCGGCGCCGCCGTCACCGGCGAGGTCCCGGCCTCGTGCTTCATGGGCGGAGGTTCCGAGAGCAGCAGCAGCGGCGGCAGCTCCGAGACCGGTGATGTCACGACGGGCGGGAGCAACACGGACGGGGACGAGCCGACGGGGAGCGCTGGCACCGGCGGGGCGATGACGAGCACAGGCGCCGGCGTCAGCGACACCGCCGGCGCCAGCGCCACCGCTGGCGGCAACGACGCTGCCGACGACGGTGGATGCGGCTGCACGACGACCCCGGCCTCCGCCGCCTGGTGGAGCATCGTGATGCTGGGCCTCCGGCGCCGAAGGCAGTCGGCTTGAGTCCGAGCCCCACGACGCTCCCCTATCGCTTCCCTTATCGAAGCTCAGTGAGGTGTTGTCATGGGAGTCACGGCGACCGACTGCGGTAGGGTCCCGCCTCGGCCTCTGCCAGCATCCGCGGAGACCTCGCGGGCCGCGGGGACCCCCTGGCGCCCCCATCCGCGGCCGGGCCCCGCGTTGACGGTCTCACGCCGCCCCATGGTGGCCGCTCCTCGCGGACGCCTCCTGTTCTACGCGCCGTTGGTCGCGCTGCCTCGCGTGACTCACGGAAGGCGGCAGAGGCCGTCATCGAAGGCCGCGTCGCCGATCTCCAAACGCGTCGGCGGCGAACGGCCGGCGAACGAGCCGTACGAGCGTGCAGTCGCGCTCCTGCACTCCGACCCGCGGACCGCGGTCGAGCTCTTCAAGGCCGCCGCCAAGTTGCAGCCCGAGCGCCCGCGCATCCACGTCAACCTGAGCTGGGCGCTGTCGAAGCTCGGCCTCCACGCCGAAGCCAGGGCAGCGGCACAGCGAGCGCATCGGGTTCGGGCGCCGCGTGTATCGATAGCCCTGAGGGGGGTTCAGGTGCCGTCGGCGAGCGGTCCGGCGGGTTTCCAGCCCTGCTGAGCGCGGATTTCGGCGGCCCACGCCTCGAGGTCCGCGAGCGAGACGGAGACAGGAGTAGCGATCGGCGATGCGGCGAGGCGGGCGGCGACGGCGGCGCGCAGGCGCTCCTTGCCGCGCGCGAGCTGGCTGCGCAGCGTCGGCTCGGCGACGGCGAGCAGCAGCGCCGACTCACGGCTCGTCAGGCCGCTGAAGTACCGCAGCTCGAGCACCACCTGGTCGTGGAGCGGGAGCTGGCGCAGGGCGTCGACGAGGGCCTGCGCCTGGCGTCGACTCATGATGATCGAGCTCGGCGAGGCCGGGGCCAGGTCGTCGACGCACACCGCGGAGAAGTCGAGGTGCTCCCGCTCGCGTTTGTATCGCTTGCGGATGTAGCCGTGGAGCACGTTGCGGGCGACCGCGTAGAGGTAGCGCCGGAAGCTGGTCTCGCCGCGGAATTGCGGCAGCGACTCGAGCGCGCCGAGGAAGGTCTGATGGACGAGGTCGGCCGCGTCGTCGCCGCTGGCGACCTTGTTGCAGAAGAACCGCGACATCTCGCGGTAGTGCCTGGAGATCAGCGCATCGCCGGCGCCCGGCTGCCGGTCCCGCCAGGCCGCCGCGAGCTCCCAGTCACTCGGCTCGGACATCCGCGCGAGTATACCTCAGCCCCGGTGACGGGCGCTGCCGCGCCTCGAGCGCAGCGACCCGCCAGGCCAGCGCCGGGCCGCCGCCGCGGTAGAACGCGGCTGCACGCGCCGCCAGCGGGCGCGCCTCGTCGCTCCGCCCGACCGCTGCCAGGGCGCGCGCCAGGTCGATCGCTAGGAGCCCGAGGTAGAAATCGCCGGGACGAAATCGCTCATGTGGGGTTCGCATGAGCGGGTGTGTTCTGAAAGTCGAGCATCGGCGGAGACTGACGCGAGTCGCGTCCAAAGAGCGCTCCGAGCCACCGGAGAAGCGTGAGGACAGCCACGAGTACGGCAGAAAGCGCGGCCCGAAGGCCCTGGAGGGCCCTCGGTTTCCCGACTCCGTGGACCTTTCGCATGATCAGACTCAAGTTGAATCCGGCGGCGTGGATGACCAGCCGCTTGCGGATATTGTCGTGACCGCGGACGTGGACTCTGCGCATGCCGCCGGAGTCGAGCATGTGTGCGAAGGGCCGTTCGACCAGCTCGCTGCGCTTCTTCTGCAGCTCCTTGCCCTTGCTCCGTTTCATGCGGCGGCGGCTCCGGCGGACCGCGTCGCGCTCGGCCTGCTTGCCCTCCACCGCCGCCGACCTCGCGCGGGCTCCGGAATATAGCCGCGCACGTCGACCTCCTCGAGGGAGGTCATCACGTCGTTGCTGTGGTAGCCCTTGTCGGCGACGACCTCCTCGACGCGCTCGGCGATCTGCTCCCTGGCCTTCTCTGAGCCCTCCTGGCGCACCTCCGCGAGATTGGCGTCGGCGACCTCCAGCGTCTTTTCGAGGGTTTTCGTGTCGCCCGCAGCGCCGCCGTGCACCGTCACGCCGACGATCGCCCCGGTCTCGAGGTCGACCGCCTGCTCGTGCTTGTGCGCGAGGTGAGTGCTGCCGTTCTTCATCTTCATGATCTGCGCCTCGGGATCGTGCGGGTGCACCCACTCGTCGTTCGAGCCCTTCTTCGGCCGCTTGCGGTCGAGCCGCGCCACGTCCTCGCGCGTCGGTTCCTCGATCCTCTCGGCCTCTGCCAGGTCGGTCAAGTACTCCTTGTACGCGCGCCCGTCGTCGCGGCGAACAATCGAGCGCAGCGCCGCGTTCGCCTCGAGCGTCGTCGCGTCGATCCCCAGCGTCTTGCCGCGCAGCAGGCCGTGCTCCGCCACCAGCTCGAGCACCCGCGTAAAGACTCGCTCGTGCCCGTCGGTGCTCAGCCGGCGTCGCGTCCGCGAGATCGTCGAGTGGTCCGGCGGCTGCTTCTCCAGGCCGAGCCCCAAAAAACGCCGCAGGCTCAGCGAGTCGGCAATCCGCCCGGCGATGCCCCGCTCGCTGCCGATCCCCTCGAAGTAACCGATCAGCAAGCACCGGAAGTACACCCCCGGCGCGAGGCCCGGTCGCCCCATCACCTCGGCATAGAACTGCTCGCACTGCTTCTCCGCGAAGCGGTCGAAGCCGTGCTTCCGGAGCAGATTGTCGAGCGCCTCGTAGAACGGGTGCCCGAGCCCCTGCAGCTTGTCATAGGTGATGAACAGCGTCGGCTGCTCCCCGTTGTCGTGCCCCATTGCCATGGCAGAGCCACTCTATCAGGTTTCCGAGCGGCGCGCGATACCGCGCGCCGCTTTGCTGTTCGCGAGATTCCTCGCGGCGTGGTTACCGCGACTTCCACCACGGGCTGCTAGCGACCCCGCGTGCTCGCCGCGGTGTGGTCTGGGCGAAGTCGTCAAGAAGCGTTGCCAACCCGTTGCCAAAAGGTCCGGTTGCCAGACCATCAGCGGGCTCGGGCGGGCACGCCGCCCCCCTGCAGAACACCGATCTGGGCCAGGAAACGAAGGGGCCGGGGATCGGGGGTGTTCTGCGGGGGGTCAGTCGGACTTCAAGGTCGAGGAGGCCAGCGCCGGCCAGGCCGTGTTCGTCTACCCCGACGCCCTCCCGCTGGCCGACATGGGCGGCCAGACCGGCTGGGACCTCGATCCCGCCAACGAAGACGTCGCCCTGTTCGACGCCATCCTCGCCGACGTCTCGAGCCGGCTCTGCATCGACGGCGCGCGCGTCTTCAGCACCGGCCACAGCTTCGGCGGTTACATGTCCAACACCCTCGGCTGCGCCCGCGGCGGCATCGTCCGCGCGATCGCCCCGGTCGCCGGCGGCGGCCCGTTCTTCCCCTGCACCGGCCAGGTCGCCGCCTGGGTCGCCCACGGCACCGGCGACACCACCGTGCCCTTCTCCCAGGGCGAGGGCGCGCGCGATCACTGGCTGTCCACCAATTCATGCGGCGACACCACCGCCCCCGTCGAGCCGGCCCCCTGCGTCGCCTATGACGATTGCGCCGACGCCCTCCCCGTCCATTGGTGCCAGCACGACGAGCCCGACCTCGGCGGCCACGGCTGGCCCGCCTGGGCCGGTCCCGCGATCTGGGAATTCTTCGCCGCGCTGTGACGCCCCGCCGAGGACGAGCGGGCCGCGGACGGCCGATCGCCGCGGTGTCGACAATGCCCCGCGCGATGTCCCGGCCCAGGGCGCGTGCTCGACCTCGGGTCCTGCTGGCGACCGATCGTCGACATCTCCGTCAATCTCGACACATGGCCTTCAGGCCATGACTGACAGGACAGGTGCGTCGCGCGTCACGCGGGCGACGCCGCCGCCAGCGCGGCGAAGATCGCCGCGATGGCGACGGCCCCCGGATCGGGGACCCCGCGCAACGCGCTCTCGGGCACGTAGCTCGCGCGACCGGCGTGCGTCCGCGTCATCGTCCGCGTCGCCTCCGCGCCCCGCTGCGCCGCCGCGGCGGCCCCTGCGAGCCCCTCCTCGGCTTCGAGCGCCGCGATCGCCGGGAGCAGCGCGTCGAGCAGCGTGCGATCGCCCGCCCCGGCGCCGCCGACCTGCTGGATCCGCCGCACCCCCGCGCGCAGCGCCGCCGGCCAGGCCTGCGACGCTCTCGCTGCGACGCCCATCGCCGACACCCCGATCGACAGCAAGATCCCGCTCGATCCGCCCATCACGCTCGACAGCTGCCCCGCGATCGCGGCACACAGCGCGCCCGCGTCGGCGAACGGGAGGCGATCGAGCTCGGCGAGCACGGCCCGCGCCGCCGTCGCGAACGTCGTGCCGGTGTCGCCGTCGCCGACCTTCGCATCGAGCGCGTTGAGCTCGGCCTCGCGGGCGATCACCGCCGCGCACACCACCTCGAGCACGCGTCGGCGCGCCACGTGGACCGACGGCGAGGGTGTCTCCGGCCGCAGGCCCGCGGGCAACGGGACCGGCGCGACGCGGGCGACGCGACGTCCGGGCACCCACGCGGCCGGGCCGACCGGGGACAGCAGCGCGCGCTCGAGCTCCGGGTCGAGCGCGAGCGCGGACACCGACAGGCCCTTCATGTCGAGCGACGTCATCAGCCGCGCCGGGCCGAACACCAGACCGACCTCGCGCCGCATCGACGCCAGCAGCGATCCCGTGGCGACCGCGATCTCGATCGGCGGCACCCCGCCGAGGTCGTTGATCATCAGCGCGACGGGCGAGCCTGCGTCGCCGAGCCGCGCGTGGAGGCGCGACACGAGGACCTCGGCGAGCTCGCGCACCGGCGCGTAGCGGATCGTCTCCGCGCCGGGCTCGCCGTGGATCCCGAGGCCGAGCTCGACCTCGTCCGGGCCGAGCCGCAGCTCCGCCGGCTGGCCGGGGATCGTGCACGACGAGAACGACAGACCGAGCGAGCACACCGCTCCGGCGACGCGCTCCGCGGCGCGCTTCACCTCCGCGAGCGGCGCCCCTTCGCGGGCGAGGTGGCCGGCGACCTTGTGCACGAACAGAGTGCCGGCGACGCCGCGCGGCCGCGGTGCCTCCGGGATCGCGATGTCGTCGCCGACGACGACCATCTCGACCTCGAGGCCGAGCGCGCGCGCCTTCTCGGCAGCGAGCCCGAAGTTGAGGCGGTCGCCGGTGTAATTCTTGACGACGAGCAGGCAGCCGGCCGCGCCGGTGACGGCGAGGATCGCCGCGAGGACCGCGTCGACGCTCGGCGAGGCGAAGATCTCGCCGCTGACCGCGGCGGTCAACATCCCGTCGCCGACGAAGCCCACATGCGCCGGCTCGTGTCCCGCCCCGCCGCCCGAGATCACGGCGACCCGGCCGCGGTCCCAGTCGGCGCGAACCACGACCTTGATCGCGGGGAAGCCGTCGAGGCGGGCGAGCTTGCCCTCGCCGAGCGTCACCGCAATCTCGATCGCCTCGCGGACGATGTCCGCCCGCTCGTTGATGAAGTGCTTCACGCGGCGATGGTCGCACGAACGCCGGCCGTGATCAGCCCCCGCCGGCGTCGCCGCTCTCGTCCTCGGTTATCCTGCGGCGCGAGCAGGTTCATGAGCGTCTCGAAGCGCGGAGCGAGGCGGATCGTCGTCGACGGTGAGGAGTATGTCTGGCAGCTCCGCCGGCGGCCGACGCCCGATCAGCGGAGCGGCCGGACGCCTCTGCTGCTCGCCGTCGCTGCGCGCGGCGTCGACGGCCCCGCCATGCTCGTCCGCCTCCATCGCCCCCACCCGGGCAACCAGGTCGGTCTCGCCTCCGCCGCCGTCACCCCGCGCGAGGTCGCCGAGCTCGTGCGCGAGGGTCTGCGCGCCGGCTGGCAGCCCACGCGGCCCGGCCGGCAGTTCATCCTCGTCCCGCGGGCCGCTGCCCGCGGCCCGAGAACCTGGCCCCGAGGACATATGCATCATTCACGCGAACAGCTGCTCGCGCTCGCCCGCGCCCGCGAGCCCCGCGATCGCCTCCGCCTCGCCGACGATCCGGCGTACGTCTCCTGGCCCGGCGGCGGCGGGTTTCAGCCGTGCGCGATCCTCATCAACGACCGCGACCTGATCGATCTGGTCCGCGACGTCGAGCGCCCGCACGCCGCCCGTGAGATCGCCGAGCGGCGCCGTGACGACCCCGAGCTCGACCTCACCGTCGACCACCTCGCCGGCGACTACCTCCACCTCACGCGCCGCGAGTTGGCCCTCCCGAGCCGCCACCTCTTCGGGCCCTCCGACGACGTCCGCCACGGCTTCGCCGTCGCTGCCGACGACCCGGTCCACGCGAAGACCACCGTCCTCCAGTGCACCTGCGGGATCCTCGAGTGCTGGTTCTTGCTGGTCCGCATCACCCTCTTCGACGATCTCGTGGTCTGGTCGGACTTCGAGCAATTCCACCGCGACTGGGTCTACGACCTCGGGCCATTCGTCTTCGATCGCCAGGCCTACGAGCGCGCGCTCGCCGGGTGACCCCGGCTCGGCGGATGTCGTTTCAGACATGACCGAAGAGACATGAACCGCGACAGCCGGACCGCAGTGCGACGGGATGGCGTCGCGGACCGCCGAGGGCGGTCGCAGGCCGATGTCCCCAGGGACATGTCCGTTCATGTCGGACCGCCACGCCCCGAGGCTCGGGCAGCCGGGGGCGGGCCGCCTCGGGACGGCGGCGGGGTCGCACGGAGCGCCGCATCGACCGGGTGATGGCATCGCCGTTGCACGCGTGAGCGCCGGCGTTCGGGATCGCCCGCCCCGCAGCTTGCACGCTTCGCCGGCATCCGTGAACCTGGAACAGGCGCCGATGCCCGACGACTCCACGCACTCGAGCCAGCTCGTCACCCGCGTCGACGCGCTCGCGCAGGTGCCCGAGCGCGGCAGGCGGGCCGAGCCGGACGACCCCGGTCCGGCGAAGATCGGCCGGTTCGTCGTGCTGCGCAAGCTCGGCGAGGGCGGCATGGGCGTCGTGTACTCCGCGTACGACGAGCAGCTCGAGCGAAGGGTCGCGCTCAAGCTGCTGCGCGGCGAATTCCGCGGCCAGCAGCAGAGCGTCGGCCAGGCTCGGCTTCTACGCGAGGCGCAGGCGATGGCCAAGCTGTCGCACCCGAACGTCGCCCAGGTCTACGACGTCGGGCCGTTCGGCGACGCCGTGTTCATCGCCATGGAGTTCATCAGCGGCGGCAACCTCAAGGGCTGGTTGCAGCTCGAGGACCGGCCGTGGCGAGCGATCCTCGGCGTGTACCTGCAAGCCGGCCACGGCCTCGCCGCGGCCCACGGCGCCGGCCTCGTCCACCGCGACTTCAAGCCCGACAACGTGCTCGTCGGCGACGACGGCCGCGTGCGCGTCGTCGACTTCGGCCTCGCCCGCCACGACGAGCACGCCCTGATCCCCCAGGGCGCCCCGCCGCCGAGCGCCAGCGGCGTCGACCTGACGCAGGTCGGCACGTACATCGGCACCCCCGCGTACATGGCCCCCGAGCAGCTGTTGCTCGAGCCGGCCGACGCGCTCAGCGACCAGTTCAGCTTCTGCGTCGCGCTGTTCGAGGGCCTGTACGGCTACCGCCCGTTCAAGGGCGCGACGACGGCGGAGATCTCGAAGGCTGTCCTCGAGGACAGGCGCCTCGACCCGCCGCGCGACACCGAGGTCCCGGGCTGGGTCCACGCCGCGCTGGTCCGCGGCCTCAGCATCGATCCGGCGCAGCGCTTCCCGACGATGGACGCGCTCCTGCAGGTGCTGTCGGCCGATCCCGACCGCGCCCGCCGGCGCCGCCTCGGCGTCGCCGCGGCCGCCGCCGGCGTCATGTTGTTCGCCAGCGCCGGCGGCTACGCGGCCTACGCGATCCCGGCCCGCGCCGCCGCGACCTGCGTCGGCGCCGACGAGCAGCTCGCCGGCGTCTGGGATCCCTCCGTCGCCAGCGCCGTCCGCGAGGCCCAGACCGCGACCGGTGCCGCCTACGCCGACGAGGTCGCGACCCGCGTCGGCCAGCGGCTCGGCGAATACGCCGGGGCGTGGATCGACATGCGCCGCGGCGCCTGCGAGTCGCACCGCCGCGGCGAGCAGTCCGACTCGCTGTACGACCTGCGGGTCGCCTGCCTCGACGACCGCAAGACCGCCCTGCGCGCGCTCGTCGGCGTGCTGACGACCGCCGACGCCGCGGTGCTCGAGAAGGCCGTGCAGGCCGCCGACCAGCTGCCGACGCTCGCGCGCTGCGCCGACACCCGCGCCCTGCTCGCCCGCAGCCCCGCGCCCGACGACCCCGCGGTCGCGCGCGCCGTCGACGACCTGCGGGCCCGCCTCGCCGGCGTGCAGGCGAAGTTCGACGTCGGTCAGTTCAAGGCCGCGCGCGCCGAGCTCGAGCCGCTGCGCGCCGAGGCCGAGGCGCTGGCGCACGCGCCCACGCTCGCCGCGACGCTGCACCTCGCCGGCAAGATCGACGACCAGCTCGGCGACTACCCCACCGCCGAGGCGGCGCTGCTGCGCACCGTGGCGACGGCCGACCGCGCCGGCGACGACGAGACCCGCGCCGCCGCGACGATCGATCTCGTCCGCACCGTCGGCGTGCGGCAGGCCCGCTTCGACGAGGGCCTGCACCTCGCCGAGCTCGCGCGCGGCGCCACCGGCCGCCTGTCCGACGGCGGCACCGCCGAGGCGCTGCTCGAGGGCCGCCTCGGCGACCTGCTGCTGACCCGCGGCGACCTCGATCGCGCCGCGCCGCACATCGACCGCGCCGTGGAGCTGCGCGCCCAGCTCCACGGCGAGACCTCGATCGCCCACGGCCAGGCCCTGATCTCCCGCGGCACGCTCAGTTTCCTGCGCGGCGACTACCCGGCCGCGATCGCCGAGTACCGCCGCGTCCTGGCGATCTTCGAGCAGACCTACGGCGCCCGCCACCCCGTGCTCGGCGACGTGCTCAACAACATCGGCGCCGCCGAGCTGAGCCTGTTCGACCTCGACGACGCCGAGGCGACGTTCACCCGCACGCTGGCGATCGTCCGCGGCGCCTACGGCGACAGCCACCCCGCGCTGGCGACGGTCCACTTCAACCTCGGCATGATCGCCCAGTTCGAGGCCCGCTACCCCGATTCACTGGCCGCGCTCCGGCAGGCGCTGGCGATCTACGACGCCCACCTGCCGCCCGCCCACCCGAGCCGCGGCGACTGCCTGATCGAGCTCGGCAACACCCACCTGTTCGCCGGCGAATTCGCCGCGTCGGAGCAGTCGTTCGCCGACGCGCTGGCGATCTTCCACCAGGCCTTCGGGACAGGTCACCCGCGGACCACGCAGGCGCTCGCCGGCATGGCGACCGCGCAGCTGCGCGCCGGTCGGCTCGGCGACGCCGAGCGCACCTTCCAGCGCGCCCTCGCCGAGCTCGAGCGCGACCCCGCCGAACCGACCCGCGGCGTCCCGCTCGCCGGCCTCGGCCGCGTCCACCTCGCCGCCGGTCGCCACGCCGCCGCCGCCGAGGCGCTCGAGCAGGCGCTCCCGCTGCTGCCGCAGAACGCATTCGTCGCCCCGTACGACATCGCCGAGGCCCAGTTCGCGCTGGCCCGCGCGCTGGTCCGGCTCGACCCGGCCAACGCCGCGCGCAGCCGCGACCTCGCCTCGCAGGCGAAGACCGGCTTCCTCGGCGTCGGCGCGGCGTTCCAGCCGGCCGCCGCCGAGGTCGACGCCTGGCTGTCCGCTAGGGCAGGTTGACGTACGCGGTCCCGTCGGACTTGCCGGCGCACACCAGCCCGCCGATCGTCATCGTCTTGTCTCCGACGATGACGTCCCCCTCCTGCTCGATCGCGTCGTACTTGGTCTTCGGCGTCAGGCACTGGAGATCGGCGCCGCTCTTGAGGCACGCCTCCCACACCGGCATGCCGGTGAAGCACTCGCACGCGATCGGGTCGACCGTACAGGGCTTCTCGCCGCCCATCTTGCTCCCGTCCTGCCCGAGCGTACTGCCGGTCGTGGTCCCGCCGCCCCCGCCGATGCCGGTGCCGATGATCACCTTGCCCGGGTAGAAGTAATTGGCCACCGCGGTCCCGACGACCCCGAACCCGCACGCCGCGAACACACCGATCACGATCAACTTGCGCATGTCCAAACCTCCGCTTCCGAACCCAGCGAACCATTAGGCCGACACCCCCGCGGCGCGTCAATCGTCCCGCCCCCGAGCGGCGACCTGCGCATGACGCTGCCATGTAGGTGAAACGTGCCCGACGCCGCGTGCGGACCGGGGGCTCATGGATGCCGCCACGTCGCCCCCGACGACGCCCGCCGGCCGCGGACCTGCGCCCCCGCGGCGGGGGCTGCCGACACTCGGTGGATGGCAGGCGAATTCCTCGACGTGACCCAGAGGACAGGCCCGGTTCAGGAGGCTGCTGCGATGAAATCGTGGATCGACTGCGCGATCGTTGGATTGAAGTACATGCTGTAGTGGTCGCCGTCCGGCAACACGATGCTCGACGCGTGGGGGATCGCGGCGCCGATCGCCGCGGCTGCGGCCGGGTGAGCGACCTCGTCTGCGGCGCCGGTCACGACCAGAGTCGGCGCGGTGATCGAGGGCGGCGGGCAGCTCGCGCTCTCGGCGAAGAACTCGCGCAGCAGGATCGCATGGCGGTGCAGCGCGACCGGGCTGCGGAACGGCATGCTCGCCAGGTGGACGAGCGAAGGGTCGATCACCCCGAGCACGTGCGAGACCTGGTCACGCGCGGGCTGATGCCCAAGATCGCCGCGAGCCTCGACGCCGCCCGCTTCTACCACCGCGTCGTGTTCGGCGGCGGCGGCGCAGCACCATCGGCGGACGCGGGCTGGCGGCGCCGCTGCGGAACACGACCAGCGGGAAGTCGTCGGACGACCGCAGTGTGTCGCGGGTGTAGACCGCGTCGCACGCCTCGCCCTCCAGCTCCCGCAGGGACATGCGGACGTACTCGCGGCAGGTCGCGGCGCCGATGTCCCCGGTCGCGGGCCGGGCCGGCGTGAAGGTCTTCGGGGCGCGCAGGTAGCTCGAGTAGAACACGGTGCGTCGGTTGACGAGCTGCTCGAGCGGCGTCATCTCGGCGTCCTCGAACATGCGGACTTCGAGCCGGGCAGGTCGAGCAGCTCGGCCAGGCTGGCGAGCGCCTCGCCCACGCTCGGCCCGCGAGGGATCGTCAGGTGGTGGACCGGGCCGCCGGGGAAATCTTCGGTGTTGAGCTGCCACAGCTCGTCGGCGATCCAGTCGACCGGGACGAAATTGAGCGGCGTGGTGGCTTCGCCGCGCAGCCGCAGCGGGCGACCCACCGCGCGCAGGGCCTCACGCATGCGGTGGACCTCGCGGATGAACCCATACATGCCGGTGTCGCTGCCGCCGCTGCGTTTGGTCGTGTGCGGGCCGACGACGATCCCCGGGCGGACGATGCGGGCGTCGAGTCCGTGCAGCGCGCACCGGCGCATCACCTCTCCCTCGGCGGCCTGCTCGTCGCCGCGACCCTTCATCAGCTCGACGTCCAGGGCGCGACCGTCGTCGGGCACTCGCTCGGTGGCACCGTCACCACCGCGCTCGCCGAGCAGAGCCCTCACCTCGTCGAGCGCGCTGTGATCGTCGACCAGGCGCCCGACAACAGCTACGGTGGCCTCGACTTCCCGGCGAAGCTCAGCACTTCGCCCGTCATCGGCCAGGCGCTCTGGCGAACCGCGCCCGAATTCGCCATCCGCGAAGGCTTGAGCCAGGCATTCGCTCCCGGGTTCGACATACCTGACACCTTCATCGACGACTTCCAGCGCATGACGTTCACCTCGTACGACCACTCGGTCGCCGAACAAGTGCGCTACACGGATGAGAAGCCGTTGAACGAGCGTCTGGAGCAGACCGGCGTGCCGCTGCTCGCCGTGTTCGGCGAGCAGGACCAGATCTACGCCGCCCGCGAGGCCTTGCGAGCATACGCCGGGGTCACGAGGTCACAGACCCAACTCATCCCGGACGCGGGCCACGCTCCGAACGTCGAGCAGCCGATGGTGCTGGCCCAGCTGATCCTGGCCTTCTCGGCCCCGGCGCACCCCGGCGTTGCGATCCACGGAAACGACAGCTCCGGGTGAATAGGCAGAGGGGCAACGCCATCCCGGCCCGGGCGGCGACCCTCTCGGCGGCCGCACGCCACTCGGTCTCGTTCAAGCCGCTCTCGTGCTCGACGCGCAGCACGTGCGGCGTTCTCACGTGCCGGGCGGCTGGACGCCGGGACCGCCGAGCGACTTCAGGAAGGTGATCAGGTCGGCGCGTTCCTCGGCGTCCTCGACGTAGAACGGATGCGGCTCCTGCTCGCCCCGCCCCGGGTCGAACAGGGAGTCGAGGGTCGGCACCGAGGCGTCGTGAAGAAAGAACGGTTTGCGGGCGAGGTCGACCAGGAACACCGGCGGGATCCCGCGGAGCGAGGAGCGGTCGCTGGCGTCGACGATCACCAGCTTGTCGTCGTAGGTGCCCGGCGAATCGGCGATCGGGACCAGCGGCGGCTTGCGCACGAGGAGCTCCTTCGGCAGGTAGCCCGGCCACAGCGCGCGCAGATCGACCAGCATGTACGGCAGCGGCTCCAGTGGGTCGACGTTGTGGCAATCGGTGCAGTTCTCGGCGAGAAACACCTGCTTGCCCCGGGCAGCCGCGGCCGGATCGACCTTGGCCCCGGCGGGGATCGGCAGGTCGGCCAAATACGCGTTCATGTCGGCCAGCTTCTTCGCGTCGACGCGCCGCCCGGTCGGGCTGGTCGCGTGCCCGGGCGGCAGACCGTGCTCGGTCACGTGGACGAACGGGTACCCCGTGACGCCGGTCTCCTTCAAGATCGCCTCGTAGTTGGCGGCCAGTTCCTCGCCGAGCGGGCCGGCCCGCAACGTCAAGAACTGCCGCCCCGGCGCGGTGACCAGCGCGGTCGGGTCGAGGTTCTGCGAGAACGAGGCGCTGCTGATGTCCTGGAGGCGCTCGAACTCGCCGGCCGAACCGAAGGGGTCGGCGAGATCCTGGCGGAACAGCGGCGTGTTCTGCACCGAATTGCCGACCCCGTCGTTGGTCTCGTCGAACGTGCCGCGCGGGTAATAATCCTTGTTACGCAGGTATGCGTCGACCTCCGCCTCGCTGCTCTCGCGGCGGATCCCCTTCGGGGCGCGGCCGATCGTCATTCCGCCGAGCTCGAGCTGCAAATTGGGGTAGTAGGCCCGCGAGTTGAGGCCCGCGGCGATGATCCCGCCGACGTCGATCGACCAGGTGCCGAGGCCGTCGAGTCGCTTGCCGACCGCGCCGCGGTTGCCCGGCATCTGATAGACGGACCCGTCGGCGACGGTATGACAGATCGCGCAGCTGATGCCCATCTTGTCGCCGTTGCGCAGGTCGACCCTGCCGTCCCCGTCGATGTCCTTGGCCGCGAATCCGACGACCGCGTTGGCCTCGATCAGCGCGATCGTCACGTCGGAGTCGTGCAGCAGCGGCGCCTGCTGCTTCGACAGGTCGGTCTGGAACTGGTGTTCGAGTTTCTTGCGCAGTTTCTTGTCGATGTGCTCGATGTCGATGTGCATGCCGAGCTCGAGCAGCCCGAGCGGGGATATTTGCTCGTCCATGATCCCCTGCGGCAGGCGGACGGCGTCGGTCCAGAACCCCTCGTTCCCGAAGGTCTCGAAGCGGAACACCTCCTGGCCCGCGGCCGCGTCGCCGCGGAGGAACGGCCGCCGCAAACCTTCGACCGCCGGTCGGGTCTGCTGCGCCGGGCCGGCGCCGTACCACAGCATCGCGCCGGCGGCGACGGACACGGCGGCGATCCCGGCCATTCGCATGATCGTACGCATTGGGGCGGTCATACCCACTCCTCCGTCGCCGTGAGTCCGGTCGACGCCGAGATGGTGCCGGGACCTTCTTACGGTGCCGCCGCCGACATACCTCCTGGCTCGAGGCGACTCCTTGAAGCGGTCGAGTGGAATCGCGCGACCAGTGCGCGGCGTCCGCGTCCAGAGCCGCATCGCGACCTGCTTGGTTCCGCGCCGCTCGGGTGCAGCGCACGCCGGGTCACGTCCTGGTCGGCGATGGATGAGCGCGTGCGCCGGCTTCGACGAGGACGGTCTCGACCACCAGCGTCTCGCCCTCCCGGCGGGCGCCGAGGCTCAGCCGCCCCGGTCCGGGACGCGGCCCGATCCCCTGGGCCAGCGCGTTCTCGACGAGCGGCTGCAGCAGCATGCCCGGCACCCGCGCGCCGAGGACCGCGGGATCGACGTCGCGGACCACCGTCAGCCGCGGCCCGAAGCGCATCGCCTGCAGCTCGAGGTCGAGGTCGACCTGCTCGAGCTCGCGGCGCAGCGGCACCTGCCCCTCCGCGCCGGCCTGCTGCGTCAGCCGCAGCAGGTCGCCGAGCCCGACCAGCATCCTCTCGGCGCGCCGCGGATCGTCGCGGACCAGCGCGGCGATCCCGTCGAGCGCGTTGAACAGGAAGTGCGGGCGCAGCTCGAGCGACAGCGCGCGCAGGTTGGCCCGCGCCAGCGAGCGCGCCAGCACCTCGCGCTCGACCCGCTCGTGGGCCCGCTGCAGCACCGCGTGGGCGAGCACCAGCACGGCGAAGCCGCCCGCCCCGCGCACGACGACCTCGCCCGGCTGCATCTGCGCCGCGATCACCCCCGAGTCCACGCCCAACAACACAACCGCCAGGGCGAGGAACGCCGCGGTCACGGCCGCGTCGAGCGCGAGGTAGCCGACGCCCAGCAGCACGCGGAGCAGCTTGTGTCGCGCGCGCCGCCCGGGCGTGAGCGGCAGGGCGTCGAGCACCCACCACAGCGGCCAGGCCGAGGCGACGTACACCGCGGCCCCGGCCAGAGCGACGGCGAACATCTGCCAGCCCTCGACCGCGAGCCCGCGGGCCTGGAGCTCCTGCACCGTCGCGTTCGTCGGGCTGTAGATCACCGCCAGCACCACGCCGACGAACACGAGCCACTGACCGCGCGTGGTCTGGTGATACACCGAGGGGACGCCCTCGAGAGGTCTCGCGCCGACGCACACCACGCCAGTGTAACCCACCGCACCCGGCCGTGAGCTCGACCCCTGACATTGACGATTGAGTATTCCCGGGATGCTGTCTCGCGGCGTCCACGGCCGACCCCGGGCGCAGCTGTAAACGCTCGTGGTCGGCGCATCGTCCGCGCCGTCGCAGCGGCTCATCGAGATATTCGGCGCGTTCCCTGTTGCGCGCTTGTGATCCTCGGCCGCGCGGAGCTACCGTCGCCGCGCCATGAAGCTCCTCAATTCCCCCCTGTCGCCCTTCGCCGCCCGCGTGCGGCTCGCCATCCACGCCAAGTCGCTCCCGGTCGAGCTCGCCCCGTCCGGCATGTGGACGCCCGACGGCCAGAAATCGCCGGAGTACCTCGCGCTCAACCCGATCGGCAAGGTCCCGACCCTGATCCTCGACGACGGCACCGCGCTGCCCGAGTCCGACACGATCGTCGAGTACCTCGCCGACGCCTTCCCGCAGGCCGGCCTGCGACCCTCGCGCCCGCAGGACATCGCCCGCGGCCGGCTGCTCGCGCGGATCTTCGAGCAGTACGTGATGGCCCCTGGCTGGGGCGGCCTGTTCGGCCAGCTGTTCGCCCCCTCGCGCGACGACGCCGTCCTCGACGCCGCCCTCGCCAAGATCCACGAGGGCATGCGCCACCTGTCGCACTTCATGGTCGACACCCCGTTCGCCGTCAGCGACGCGATCACCACCGCCGACTGCGCCCTCGTCCCCTTCCTCTCCTTCCAGAGCCGGATCGCCCGCTTCTACGGCCGCGGCGACCTGCTGGCCGAGCACCCGCGGATCGCCGCCTACCACGCCCGCACCCAGCGCGACCCCGCCGTGCAGAAGGTGCTCGCCGAGATGCGCGACGGCCTCGTCGGCTCCCGCCTCGCCTGCCTGCTGACGCCCGACGAGCAGCCCGGCTGAGCGCGGCCGGTACCTGGTCGCCAGGACATGTCCTTCGAGGAAGCCCCGCGCGTCCCGGCGCTCGGGCCCCGCCTCGATGCGCCCCCTGCGCCGTCGTTTTTACCCGGGGGATATTGACCGGCAATATTCCCCGGGTATTATTGCCGCGTGGACCCGGAGCGCACCTACACCGCCTTCGCCGGCACCCGGCGTCTCGCCTCGGGCAGCGCCCGCGAGGTGCTGCAGCGCCTCCGCGACGCCGGCGCGTGCGCGGGGACGGTCCTCGTCTTCGACGACGCCAGCGGGCACCAGGTCGAGCTCGACGCCACGCTGGCCGCCGAGGCGCCGCCCGTGCGCGCCGGTCCCGGCCGCCCGAAGCTCGGCGTCGTCTCGCGCGAGGTCTCGCTGCTCCCGCGCCACTGGGAGTGGCTCGAGCAGCAGCCGAGCGGGATCTCGGCGGCCTTGCGCCGGCTCGTCGAGGAGGCCATCCGGCGCGATCCCGACGAAGAGCGGGCCCGTCTGGCGCGAGAGGCCGCGCATCGGGTCATGACCGCGCTCGCCGGCGACCTCCCCAATTACGAAGAGGCCGCGCGGGCCCTGTTCGCACGCGACTCGAAGCGCTTCGCGCGGCAGATCCGCCGCTGGCCCGCGGACATCCGCGATCACCTCGCGCGCATGGTCGAACGCGCATTTCCTTCAGGAGACGACCCATGACCTCTGCCACCCCGCACCGGACCCGCGCCGATCACAAGCGACAATACCGCGAGCAGCCGCGGCGCGCCGGGGTCTACCTCATTCGCAACACCGTCAGCGGCAAGGTGCTGCTCGGCAGCAGCATGAACCTGCACGGCCCGCTGAACCGCCACCGCTTCATGCTCGACATCGGCGGTCATCCGAACCGCGCGCTGCAGGAGGACTGGCGGCGCCTCGGCCCCGACGCCTTCGAATTCGCGATCGCCGACATCGTGACCCCGCAGGACGAGGAGGCGGGCCCGCACGAGGACGAGCTGTGGCTCCTGGAGCAGGTGTGGATCGAGCGGACCTCCCCCTTCGGCGAGCGCGGCTACAATCTCCACCCCCGGATCCGCGACGCATGATTCGGTGAGGCAACGCCCTCGCCATGGCATGTCTCAAGAGACATATCGCCACATCCGCATTCATCTCACCCTCGCCCCGACGCGCAGCGCCGTCGCGGACAGCTCCATGAGCCGGCCGCGACACGCATCTCCACGCACCGCCCGGCCAGGCCGCCTCTTCCCGCACACCTGGCCCCAGGACCGCGCGCGACCGCCCGGCTCGCGCGCCTCCTTGAATGCAGGCACGCCGACCCGCTATCGTCCCGCCGTGCCCCGGCGCACGCTCCTCGCCCTGCTCGCCGCGCTGCTGCCCGCGTGCACCGACGGCCCGGGTAACCCCGCGGGCGCGGCCGTCCGCGGCGCTGCCAGCACCTGGCTGCCCGATGAGGCCGAGTGCGCCGCCTGCCACGACGACATCGCCGACGAGTGGGCGCGCTCGCGGCACCATCGATCGTTCACCAACCGCGAATTCCAGCGCTCCTACGCCCGCGAGCCGACCCCCTTCTGCCGCGACTGCCACGCCCCCGGGCACGCGCACCTGCCCGCGGGCGACGCCGAGGCGCTCGGCGTCGGCTGCCTCGCCTGTCACGGCGACGGCGCCGCGATCGTCAGCGGCGTCCGCCGCACCGGCACCGGCGACGCCCCGCATGCGCTCCGCCGCGATCCCGGGTTCGCCACCGACAGCTGCGCCCGCTGCCACGAGTTCGACTTCCCGCCCGGCAGCGGCCGCGCCCCCGGCACCATGATGCAGACGACCATGCGCGAGCACCGGGCCTCCGCCCACGCCGATCGCAGCTGCGCCGACTGTCACATGCCGCGCCCCGATCTCACGACCCACCCGCGCCACGACTTCGCCTCCACCCGCGATCCCTCGGCCATGCGGCGCGCCCTCGACGTCACCGCGCGCCGCGACGGCGACGTCCTGCTGCTCGACCTGCGCACCCGCGACGTCGGCCATGCCTTCCCGACCGGCGATCTGTTCCGGCGCCTCGCCGTCCACGCCGCGCTCGTCGGCCCCGACGGCCGCGAGCTCGCCCGTCGGTCGCGGTACCTCGCGCGCCATTTCGTCCCGCGGCACCACCCCGACGGGCGGATCCGCCACGCCTCGACCCGGCCGCTCGTCGACGATCGCCTGCAGGGCGCCGCCAGCCTGCGCCTCGATCTGCGCCCCGACGCGCCGATCGACGGCGCCGCGCTCGTGTGGTGGATCGACCTCGAGCGCGTCGACGCCCGCGATCCCGACCGCCCTGAACAATCGACCATCGCCGATACTGTTCGCCTCGCCGACGGGCACCTCCCTCCATTGTCACCCGCGAGTCCACGACCATGACCACCCCGCATTCGCCCCATTCCCGCCCGTGGCTCCGTCTCGCCGCCCTCCTCGGCGCCGCGGCCTGTACCGCCAATCCGCCCGTCGACGCCCGGCCCGGGCCCGACGCCGCCCCGGCGCCCGCCCCTGTGGCTGCGCCGCCCGCCCCCGACGCCCCGCCCGCTCCCGTCGCCCGCGTCGAGCCGCCCGCGCCCGCACCTGCCCCGCCGTCCTTGCCGCCCCCGCCGTCCGGCGAACCGGCGCCCCCCGAGCCCGCCGGCGACGCACCACCCGTCGATCCCGCCGCCGCGCCGCCCGACGAAATCACCACACCCGCCGCGCTCGTCGCCGCGCCGATCGTCGCCGCCGAGCACCAGGCCGCGTGGCGCGACGTCGTCACATTGCCCGCCACCCCGGCCCTGAAGGGCTTTCAATACCTCGCCACCGGCGTGCTCGCCGGCGCCGGCGCCGATTTCTACACCCTCGACGCCGCCGGCGCGTGGGTCGCCGCCGGGATCGGGGCCCCGCCGGGGCATCTGGTCGGCCACTGGCCCGACGAGGTCTGGGCCGTCGAGCACGGCCAGACCCGTGATCGCGCCCTGCTGCCGCGGCTCCGACTGCACCGATTGCGCGGCAGCAGCCGGTGGGTCCCGCAGGCGATCGGCACCGATCAATGGGTGGAGACCGACCGCCTCGGCCCGGTGCGCAAGAGCTGGAACGTCGGCTTCCTCGCCATCCTCGACAACGGCCTCGTGCGCGTCGCCGGCAACGGCGCCCCCGACCCGGACCTGCCGATGGTCCGCGGCTCGCTCCGCGACATCGTCGAGAGCAAGGCCGGCGCGCTCTACACCCTCGCCGAGGACAATGGTTATTACGTGCAGATCGCCTGCGCCGACGCGGACTGCGTGCAGACCAACGCCACGCCGCTGCCGCCCGGCGCCTGGGAATGGGAGCACACCATCCCGCGCCAGAAGCACAGCGTCTCGATGACGCTGCGCGACCCCGCCACCGGCGCCACCGATCACATCCTCCATTACGAGACCGGCGGCTGGAAGCTCGAGGCCCTGCCCGCGGGCGCCCGCTTCGCCGGCCTGTGGCCGACCACCGACGGCGGCCTGTGGGCCCAGACCGCCGACGCCCTGCTGCACCGCGACCCCGCGGGCGCGTGGCGCAGCGTCGCCCTGCCCGCCGACGTCTCGGCCACCGGCCCCGTGTTCGCGGCCATGCCCAGAGCCATGACCGAGCTCGTGATCATGGGCGTCCGCGGCGGTGCCCCGGTCCTGCTCGCCACCGCGGCCAGGGCCCAGAACCCGGGCTGATCACGGGACAGCGCCCGGATCCGCGGCCCCCTCGCCGACCCGAGCGCTCCAACCGCGAAGCTCCGCCATCAGCCGATTCATCCACGCGTCATGGCCGCGTCCGCGCAGTCCGGCGACCTCGGCCGCCTCGAGCGGCACGAGGCGATCGTCGCGCTCGAGCCGCAGCGCGCACTCGAGCACCAGCGCCCGAACCTCCGCGCGGCGGACCGGACCGAGGCGCCCGGCGTCGAGGAGGCGCTCGCCGGCCGCGAGCGCCTCCTCCCACCGGCCGCCGCGGCACAGCCTCAGCGCCTCGATGATGGCAGCTTCGCTCTGCATGAACAGATCGGTGGAGCGCTGCAGCACGGCCACATCCTCGGCGGCCGCGTCGAGCTCGAGCAGCTCCACCCGCGCCCGCGCACGCAGGGCCCGCAGCCGCTGGCGCTCCCGCTTGATGAGCGCGTGCGTGGTCACGTCCGCCAGCTCCTGCCAGCGCGCCTGGCGGCACAGCAGGCGCGCGAGCAGCAGCTCCGCGTCCGGCGAGCTGGCCAGCGCGGCCCGGCAGCTCTGCTCCGCGACGTCGTCGTCCCCGCGCCGGAAGGCGACCTCCGCCCGGGTGAGGAGCGCCCCGGCGTGCTCCGGCCGCTCGCCGAGCACGCCGTCGGCGACCTGCCGCGCCTCCTCGTCGCGCCTGTGCAAGGCGAGGCACTCGGCATAATCGGCGCGCGCGTCCAGCGGATCGCGGCCGGCGGCGAGCTTGAACACCAGCATGACGAACGAATCGCCGGGCCCCGTGTGTTCCCGCCGCTCGTCGGCGAGGACCTCGAGCGGCAGCGAGCAGCCCGCGTGCTGCAGTTGCCAGCGGCGAAACGCCGCGCACTCGTCGCCATAACGCTCGTGCAAGTACGGCACGACGCAGGACTCGACCAGCCCGAACGCCCGCGTATCCGCGTAGGTCTCGGTCTTGTCGCCGGGATCCATGCGCCAGCGATCGCCGCGGGTGCGGAACGTATAATCATAGTGGTGCGACAATTCGTGCACCAGCACGGCGAGCGCCCGGAGCTTGAGGTAGACGCCGAACGGCCCGGGGGCGCCCGGCTCGTGGACGAACGCGTGGAGCCGGACGCTGGCGTCCTGCCCGTCGTACAGGCCCGCGAAATCCGGGCCATATGCGCCCGGCAGCACCTCGGAGCCGGGCCGCCCCGTCCACGGATCCGCGGACTCGTCCTCCGTCGCGCGCCGCTCGTCGCCGACACACAGGCGAATCGGCCCGAGCCCGTCCAGCGACCCCGGGGGCATGCGCCGCAAGATCTCCCGGACGTCCGCCTCGGTCGCGGCGTGGTGGACGTAGGGTCCGCCGTCCTCGACCAGCACCGGCGCCGTGTCGGGATCGACGATCGCCAGCGGGAGACGGCCGTCGCGCCCGCGCTGCTCCCGGATCCGCCGCTTGATCCGTCGCTGCCGCCGGATGTTCTCCCGCACCTCGTCGGCCAGCTCCGACTGGGCGTCGAGGTCGGCGTAGTCGTCGGCGAGGATCCGCTGGAGCACGCCGTGGGTGTCGTGGATGCTGCGAGACACGGAGGCGCATTGTAGGCGATTGCCACGGCGGCGAGCGAGCGCGACCCGAGGTGCGCAGACGCGCCTCACCGCGCTCGTGGATCACCTGTCGGCGACGAGGCGCGCGGACGGGCACCTCGGCATCGACGGCCATCGTGGTCCGCCCGCGATCAGACGCGCGGCCGCTTGAAGCAGACGATGCCCTGCGTCATCGTCACCAGCTCCCAGCCCTGATTCGCCGCCTGGGTCACGTCGTCGTTGATCCCGCTGACCGACGAGCTCGGCCCCATGCACATGTGCTCGAAGCGCGGCGCGGTGGCAGGATACTGGGCGATCGCGTGCCCGACGGTGCCGCCGGCGCAGCCGATGAGGATTCCCGAGAGGACGAGGGCGAGGTTCTTCCAGGTCATTGCCCGCCGACGCTATCACGCGCCGGGGCCGCCGAGGTCGGCCACCACCGGCCCGCTCCAGCCGCCGCCGCAGTTGTACGTAACCCACGAGCAGCACGAGCACCACGCGCGCGGAGACGACGGCGTCGCCGACGATAGCCCATGGTTCCACGTCGACGCGGCGCCCCGCGCCACCGCGTCACCCGTCGCATCGGTCGTGATCGCCTGGCCCGAAGGACAGCCAGCGACCAGCGTCGCCGCCACGATCGTCCACGACCCCGCCGCACGCCCCTCGACCTGCCTCGCGATCGAGTGTGCCGCCGCCCTCAAGCTCAGGTCGAGCTCGCTGGCCCGTCCGCCGATGGTGCCCTGGCCCGCGCACGAGCGGCCCGCCTCTCCGCGTTCGCTCGCCATTTCGCGCCTCGCGCGGCCCACGCCGCGACCTGTCGTGCCAGATCGCCGCCCTCCCCCCGGGAGAACCCCCTTATCATGCGCTCATGAAGCGCCGCGTCCGTCCGCTCGCCTTGCTCGCCCTGATCGCCACCGGTTGCGGGGTCCCCTCGCTCCTCGACAAGATCGACGCCGAGAGCGAGAAGTCGGTCGACATCGTCTGCTCGTGCAGCAACGTGTTCCCCGACCGGGCCATGTGCGAGGGCATGTTCAACTCGTTCCTCAGCTTCTTCGACCGCGACTGCCTCGAAAATGCCCTGGAGATCGACAAGGACGGCTCGAAGACGACCCTCAAGTGCTTTCTCGACCGCGCGCGGGAGTACAATGATTGCCTCGAGGACCGGCTCGACTGCAACGACGCGCAGTCTGTGTCGGACTGCCAGCAGAACTTCGACGACTGCCCCGAGCTGCCGCCGGCCGTGGATGAGAAGGCCTCGGCCTGCGCGGCCACCACCGACTGAGCCCGGCCGCGCCTGCGCGATCGGGAATGTCCTTCAGGACATGTTCTCTCGATCATCTGTCCGTGACGGCTACCACCGCCGAAGTTTCTTCACGCCGATGGCAGCGATGACTCAATCGCCGCCCCCCTTCGTGCGCCGGCCTTTGCCTCGCCCGCGCGGCGTGTCCACCTCCTGCTCGGCGGCCGCGCGCGCGGCCTCGGCCGCCTCCGCCCGGCTCTCCGCCGCCTCCGCCGCCAGCTCCGCCGCGTCGGCCCGCTCCCGCGCCGTCCTCGCCGCCTCCTCGGCCTTGTGCGCCAGTTGGTCGGCCTTGCGCGCCGCCGCCTTCGCGCGCTCGGCCTTCGTCGCCCACTGCTCGGCCTCGCGGCTGACCTTCGCGTACGCCCGGCGAGCGGCGGCCTGCTGCCGCGCCTCGGCCTGCTCCGCCTCCCGCTCCTCGCGAGCGGCAGCCTGCGCTTCACGAGCCGCCTCCCGCTCTGCCTCCCGCGCCTCGCGGGCCGCCGCCACCTTCGCCGCGCGAGCCGCCTCCCGCTCGGCCGCGCGCTGCTCACGAGCCGCCGCCTTCGCCTCACGGGCCGCAGCCTGCTCCGCCTCCCGCTGCTCGCGAGCCGCCTCCTGCTTCGCCGCGCGATCGATCCGGCGCGACGGCTTCGCGCGCTCACGCGTCGCCTTCCGCTTCACCTTCCGCTTCGTCGGCTTGCGCTCGCGCGTCGGCGTCTCGACCTCCGCGGCCGGCGGCGCTTCCTCGTCCGCGCCCCCTGCCATCATTCGCATCACGTCGCCGATGTCCGCCGGCTCGAGCTCTCGCGTCAGCGTCCCCTCGCGCAGCATCTCCCGCTCGTGCTCCGCCGCCGCGGGCGCGGATTGCAGGGTGATACGAATCGGGTCGAGGTGATCGCCCGGCGCGCGGATCCCCGCCTTTGCCAGCACGTTCGTCGCGGCTTGCAGCAATTCCCACACCAGCTGGTGGTGCGCCTCGCTCGCCTCGCGCAGCCCCGTCGCGCCGGAGCGCTGCGACTCGCGCATGCGTTCGCCCGCCTTCAGCAGCGCCGCCATCCGCCCCGGCTCGCGCCGCGCCAGCTGATTGATCGCCCACACCGCCGTGCTCGGCTTGCGCAGCGACTTCACCCGCGTCGCCCCGGCGCTGTCGCCCGCGGCCCGCAGCTTCGCGGCCAGCTCGTCGCGCGCCCGCGTGAACTCGGCCAGCGGCAGCCCGTAGAGCCCCGCGAGGCCGCCCGCCTCCGCGTCCGCCGTCGGTCCGGGGTTCTTCAGACGCCGCGCCATCGCCTCGTGCGGCGATCTTGACGCCTCGTCCGCCTCCGACCGCTCACACCTGCGATCGCCACCACCGGGCCGCGCTCGCGCCTGAACTCGGCGGGGCCGGCCCTGCCTCTCGCGGAGGCCGCGCGCCTCGCCGTCGAGCTCGCCGGCTCACTCCTCCGACCGGCCCCGCCGGCGCACGCGCTGCTCCTCCTCGTGGCGGCGGTACGCGTCCTCCTGCGTCAGCGGGCTCGCCTCCCGCGACAGCCGCTGCAGCAGCGCGAAGTGGCGGCGGAACATCTCCAGCTCCTCCTCCGACACGTCCTCCGCGTCGAGGACGCGATTCGACGCGGCCGGGTTGCTGGCGATCAGCTCGTCGAGCTTGAGCTGCAGCGCCAGCGTGTCCTTGCTCTGCGAGCGCTGCAGCAGGAACAGCATCAGGAACGACAGGCCCGCCACCACCTGCTCGATGGCGTCGGCGGCCTCCGTCCAGCCGAGGACCAGCGGACCGGCCACCAGCCACGCCACGACCACCGCCGCCGCCAGCCAGTGCGACACCGGGTGGACGACGAAGCGCGTCGCCAAATTGGCGATCCACTCGCCGCGCGTCGCGAATCGCGGCTGCCCCGTCGCCTCCTCGCATTCGTCGCGCTCCCGCGTCATCGCCCTGCCCCTCGGGTCGCCATGCCACGAATGCTCATACCGGGCCGTCCGCCGCGAATCGCACCGCTCGCGTCCGCGCCGTCGTCGTGACTCGGGTCCGTCGCCGCACCGTCAAGCCCGCCGCAGGCCAGCGAGCGCAGGATCGGGCCGCTCGTCGCCGTCGCCGAATCGACGCGCTCTCGCGCCGCTCCCGGCCAATCGCGCGCTCCGCCGATTCGCCGGACGCGGCGATTCACCCCGGGCTCATCCCGGTCGACTCGCGCCGCTCCGGCGGCGAGCCATGCGGACCACGCGCCGCCCACATCTCGAACTCGGCGAGGTCGTGGGCACACAGCACGCGGACCGCGTCGGCGTGCTGATACAGCAGATCGCGGAGCCGCTGCTGATTGCTCAGCCGGGCCCGGCGATCCACCTCCATCATCGCCTGATACGCGCGCAGCCCGATCGGGCAGTGCGGGTTGTTGACGTTGATCTCCGCGTGGAAGAAGTACGCGTCGCCCGCGTGCAGCAGCCAGCCGTCGTCCGCCTGCACCGCCACCCCCGCGTGTCCGGTCGTGTGACCGGCCAGCGGCACCAGCAGGATCTCCGGCCCGAGCCCGACCAGCTGGCGCACGCACGCGAACCCGAACCACTCGTCGCCCGCCGGCCCGTAGGTCTGCCACGAGCCCGCCATCGACCATTGCAGCGGCCGGTAGCGGCCGCGCGCGATCAGCCCCGCGCGCTGCTGGGCCGCGTGGGCCTCGTCGGCCAGCAGATGCACCTGCGCGTGCGGGAAATCCGTCAGCCCGCCCGCGTGGTCGAAGTCGAGGTGCGTCAGCACGATGTGGCGGACGTCCCGCGGCGAGAAGCCCAGCCGCTCGATCTGCCGCACCGCCGTCTCGTCGACGTCGAGGCGCGGTCGCATGAGGCCGACGAAGAAGCGGCTCAGGCGGATGTCGGGCGCCTGGATATCCTCGCGGCCGAGGCCGGTGTCGACCAGTACGAGCCCGCGATCGGTCTCGATCAGCAGGCAATGGCAGGGTATCCGCGCCCGACCGACGTCGTCGGGCGCTCGCCCCATCAGCCGCCCGCCGACCGGGCACATGGTTCCGCAATTGAGGTGATGAATGCGCACGGCGACCTCCGCGGATCAGGCTGCGCGGATTCCTTGCAGCGGCAACGAGGTCGCGCGCGGCCCGTCGCGGGCGCGACAGCGACGGCGCCCTCGCTGCGGCCGTCCGGGCCCGGCGCGGCCGCCGGAGCCGTGACCCGGAAATCCTCGCACCCCGCGACCACCGACCTCGACGTTCGTCTCCGGCGTCGGACCCGCCGGCGCCGCCGCCAGCGGGCGCGCCTGCGCGTCTTCGCCCGCGCTGCCGCGAATGTCGGCTCGTCCGCGGCGCGGCGCGAGCAGTCGCATCACAGCCGTGCGCCGTGGACCTCCCCGACCTCCAATCGCCGTCCCGCGCCTACCCGGCGTCCCAGGCGCTGCTGCAGCGCGCCCGCTCGCTGATCCCCGGGGGCTATCATTTGTCCGGCCGCCCGCTGCTGTCCCCCGGCGATTCGCCGATGTACTTCGAGCGCGGCGAGGGCTGTCGCGTGTGGGACGTCGACGGCCACGAATACATCGACTTCATCATGGCCTACGGCCCGCCGCTGCTCGGCTACGCCCACGAAGAGGTCGACCGCGCCGCCTTCGACCAGGCCCGGCGCGGCAACCTGCTGAGCCTGAATCATCCGCTGCACCTGCGCTTCGTCGAGCGCCTGGTCGCGCGCTTCCCCGGCGCCGAGATGGGGGCATTCTTCAAGACCGGCTCCGACGCGACCACCGCCGCCCTGCGGCTGGCGCGGCGGGCCACCGGCCGGCGCCGCGTCGCCCGCTGCGGCTACCACGGGTGGCACGATTGGTGCCTCCCGCTGGCCGACTTCGTCCCCGCCGGCCTCGATCGGCAGGTCCTCGAATTCCGCCCCGACGAGCCCGACTCGCTGCGCGAGCTGCTGCGGGCCCACGGCGACGAGATCGCCGCCGTGATCCTCGCGCCCGAGATGATGCCGGCCGCCCGCCCCGAGCTCACCCGGCAATTCGCCGAGCTCACCCGCGAGCGCGGCGCCGTGTTCATCCTCGACGAGATCAAGACCGGGCTGCGGATCCGCCCGAATTCGTTTCAGCAGTGGGCCGGGGTCGTCCCCGACCTCACGACCCTCAGCAAGGCGCTCGGCAACGGCTGGCCGGTCGCCGCGATCGTCGGCAAGCGCGAGATCCTGCGCCACGGCGCCGAGCTCCACATGTCGGCCACCTACCACGGCGAGACCACCGGCCTGGCCGCCGCGCTCGCCACCCTCGACATCCTCGACCGCAGCGACGTCACCGGTCACGTGTGGCGCCTCGGCGAGCGCCTCATCGCCGGCCTGCAGCGCGCCGCCGACCGCTTCGCCGTCCCGGCCCTCGCCTACGGCGAGCCGTTGCCGCCGATGCCGTTCCTCCGCTTCACCCACCCCGATCCGCAGGTCCGCGACGCCCACGCCGGCACCTTCTACCGCGCCATGCTGCAGCGCGGGGTCCTGCTGCACCCGCGGCACCTGTGGTTCGTCAGCGCCGCGCACCGCGACGACGACATCGATCACACCCTCGCCGCCGCCGAGGCCGCGCTCGCGGCGGTGCGCCGGCGTCACCTCGATCTCTAGCCCGCCGCCGGGCGACCGGGCGGGCGGAGCTCGCGTGGCGGTGCCCACATTTCGCGCGCCCTGGGAATTCACCCTGCCCGCTCGCACTGACGTGATTTTTACGCCCCGGCGCGCTTGTCAACAATACAGCCTCGCCCATGCTCAGCCCACCGCGCGCCCGCGTTTGTCCGGCTCCCAGCGATCTTCGGCCATGACGAACCCCAGCACCACGACCCGCGGTCCGATCTGTCCGCGCCCGCTGTTGCGGCGGGCCGACGACAGCTGGGTCAGCCTCGACGGGATCTGGGAATTCGCCATCGATCGCGCGGCCGTCTGGGTGCACCCGACCGAGGTCGCGTGGACGCACCAGATCCTGGTCCCGTTCGCGCCGGAGACCGAGCGCAGCGGCGTCGGCGAGAAGTCCTACTTCGCCGCCTGCTGGTACCGGCGCACCATCGATCTCCCGCGCACCGACGCGGGCGAGCGGCTGTTCCTCCGCTTCGGCGCGGTCGACTACGCCGCCACCGTGTGGATCGACGGCGTCCACGTCGCCGTGCACGAGGGCGGCTACACCCCGTTCTCGATCGAGCTCCCGCCGCAGCTGCGCGCCGGCGGCTCGGTCGAGGTCGTCGTGCGCGCGCTCGACGACCCGCACGACCTCGCCAAGCCGCGCGGCAAGCAGGACTGGCAGGAGCACCCGCACTCGATCTGGTACCCGCGCACCACCGGCATCTGGCAGACCGTCTGGCTCGAGCGCGTGCCCGCGGTCCACATCGCCTACCTGCGCTGGACCTCCAACCTGTTCCGCTGGGAGATCGGCTTCTCCGCCACGATCGCCGGCCCCGTGCCGCCGACCGTCGCCCTGCGCCTGCGCCTGTCGAGCCGCGAGCGCCTGCTCGCCGAGGATCACTACGTCTGCACCCACAACGAGATCCACCGCCGGATCCCGCTGTCCGACCCCGGCATCGACGACGCGCGCAACGAGCTGCTGTGGTGCCCCGGCTCGCCCAACCTGCTCGACGCCGAGATCGAGCTGCTCGCGCCCGACGGCCGCGTCGTCGACGCCCTGCGCAGCTACACCGCCCTGCGCACGATCGGCGTCCACCGCGACCAGATCCTCCTCAACGGCCGCCCGATCCGCCTGCGCATGGTGCTCGATCAGGGCTACTGGCCCGAGACCGGGATGACCGCCCCCGACGAGGGCGCCCTGCGCCGCGACGTCGAGCTCGTCCTCGCCATGGGCTTCAACGGCGTGCGCAAGCACCAGAAGATCGAGGACCCGCGCTATCACTACTGGGCCGACCGCCTCGGCCTGCTCGTATGGGAGGAGATGCCGAGCGCCTATCGCTTCAACGGCCGCTCGGTCCAGGCGCTCACCAACGAATGGATGCAGGTGCTGCTGCGCGACAGCAGCCACCCGTGCATCGCCGCGTGGGTCCCCTTCAACGAGTCGTGGGGCGTGCCCAACCTGCCCGACAACCCGTTCGAGCGCCACTACGTGACCGCGCTCTACCACTTGACCCGGACGCTCGACCCCAACCGCCCGGTCGTCGGCAACGACGGGTGGGAGAGCGTCGCCACCGACATCGTCGGGATCCACGACTACGAGTGCGACCCGCAGCGCATGATGCGTCGCTACCAGGCCCCCAACGTGCGCCACAACCTCTACGAGCGCGAGCGCTTCGGCGGCCGCGAGCTCGTCCTCGGCAACTTCCAGGAGTTCGTCCACCCGGTCGTCCTGTCCGAGTTCGGCGGCATCGCGCTGTCCCCCGATCGCCAGGGCACCTGGGGCTACGCGCGCAGCGACGACGCCGTCGAGCTCGAGCGCCGCCTGCACGCGCTGTTCGAGGTCGTGCGCGCCCAGGACATCCTCGCCGGCTATTGTTATACGCAGTTCGCCGACACCTATCAGGAGGCCAACGGCCTGCTCCACGCCGACCGCACGCCCAAGGTCCCGCTCGAGCGGATCGCCGTGTTGAACGGCCTCGGCTCGCCCACGCCGCACGACGACCACGGCCAGCAGGGGCAGGAGGTGTGATCGGTGTACAAGCGCAGCCTGACCAAGCCCGACGGCCGCCGCCTCCACCTCTACGGCCGCAGCGAGCTCCCCCCCGACTGCGTGGCCGACGGCCCGCGCGGCGGCCAGGGCGGCTCGCACATGCGCTGGCACCCGCTGCGCGGCGAATGGGTGGTCTACGCCACGCACCGGCAGACCCGAACCTTCCTGCCGCCGCCGGAGTACAACCCCTTGCTGCCGACGAGCGACCCGTCGCAGCCGACCGAGGTGCCCGGCTGCGCCTGGGACGTCGCCGTCTTCGACAACCTCTACCCCTCGCTGTCGAGCACGCGGGTCGAGCCGCCTGCCTGCATCGTCGACACCGCGCCGGGCGTGGGCGCCTGCGAGGTCGTGGTGTTCTCCCGCGACCCGCATGGTTCGCTGGGCGGCCTGCCGCTGGCGCAGATCGAGCTCATCCTCGAGGTCTGGGCCGACCGCACGCGCGAGCTCGGCGCGCGCGACGACATCGCCCACGTGTTCCCGTTCGAGAACCGCGGCGTCGAGGTCGGCGTCACGCTGCACCACCCGCACGGCCAGATCTACGCCTACCCGTTCGTGCCGCCGCTCGTCGCCCGCGAGCTCGCCAACCAGCGCACGTACCACGCCACGCGCGGCAGCAACCTCCTGCTCGACCTCCTCCGCGCCGAGATCGCCGAGGGCGAGCGCATCGTCTACGCGGGCGACCGCGCGGTCGCCCTCGTCCCCGTGTGCGCCCGCTACGCCTACGAGGTGTGGGTCGCGCCGCTCGTGCCCTGCCCGTCCTTGCTCGCGCTCGACGAGGCGACCCGCCGCGACCTCGCCCGCGCGCTCAAGACCATCCTCCTCAAGTACGACGGCCTGTGGAACCGGCCGTTCCCGTACGTCATGGCCTGCCATCAGGCCCCGTGCGACGGCGACAGCCACCCCGAGTCGCAGCTGCGCATCGAGTTCTATCCGCCGTATCGCATGCCGGGCCGCCTCAAGTACCTCGCGGGGACCGAGCTCGGCGCCGGGGTGTTCACCGCCGAGACCCTGCCCGAGGACAAGGCCGGCGAATTGCGGGCCGTGGAGGTGCGCCTCGATGATTGAGCGCGACGAGTTCATGGCCCTGTACGGGCGCCCGCGCCAGGTCGTGGCCAGCGCGCCCGGCCGCGTCAACCTCATCGGCGATCACACCGACTACAACGGCGGCTTCGTGCTCCCGACCGTGCTCCCGCAGCGGACCCAGGTCCAGCTGGCGCGCCGCGACGACCGGCGCGTCCGGGCCGCCAGCGCCCAGCGCCCCGACGTCCTCGACTACGAGCTCGGCGCCGAGGCCCGCACCGGCAGCTGGCTCGACTACGTGCAGGGCATCACCGCCGCCCTGCTCGCCGACCAGCGCTCGATCACCGGCTTCGACCTGCACATCGACTCCACCGTGCCCGTCGGCGGCGGCCTGTCCTCGAGCGCGGCCCTCGAGGTCGCGCTCCTCCGCGGGCTCCGCGACCTGTTCTCGCTCGCGCTCGACGACGACGTCGTGGCCGCCCTGGCCCACCGCGCCGAGGTCGAATTCGTCGGCGTACCGGTCGGCATCATGGACCAGATCGCCTGCAGCCGCGGCCATCCGGGCCTCGCCCTGTTCATCGACACCCGCACGCGGGTCGTCGAGCCGATCCCGCTGCCGCCCGACCTCGGCCTCGTCGTCATCGACTCCGGCCTGCCGCACGACCTCGCCAGCAACAACTACCGCGTCCGCCGCGGCGAATGTGAACAGGCCGCGGCCGCCCTCGGCGTCAGGCAATTGCGCGACGTCGCCGGCGACGACCCGCGGATCGCCGCCCTGCCCGATCCGCTGCCGCGGCGCGTGCGACACGTCGTCGGCGAGAACCAGCGGGTGCTGGACGCCGCGCGGGCGCTGGCCGCCGGCGACCTCGCCCGGCTCGGGCGCCTGTTCGACGAGTCGCACCGATCGATGCGCGACGACTTCGAGGTCTCGTTGCCCGAGATCGACCTGCTGGTGGCCCTCGCGCAGGCCGACGAGGCCGTGTTCGGCGCCCGCCTCACCGGCGGGGGCTTCGGCGGCGCCGTGGTCGCGATCACCGAGTCCGCCGGGGCAGCGCGGGTGGCCGGCGACGTCGCCGCCGCGTACCACGCGAAGACGTCGCGGCGGCCAATGATCGTACTCCCGAGCTTGCGCGCCTCCGCGACCCGACCCAAGGACGTCGAATCATGAACCTGCTCCAACCTGGCGAGCCGACCGATCGATGCGGCCGCGAGCTCATGCCGCGCCCGCTGCAGTACGATCTCGTGTGCCTGTCGCACCTCCGCTGGGACTTCGTCTATCAGCGCCCGCAGCACCTGCTGACCCGCTGCGCGCGCGCGCGGCGGGTCTTCTTCGTCGAGGAGCCGCGGCACGACGACGGGCCCCCGCGGCTCGAGTGCGAGCGGCGCGACTGCGGCGTCACCGTGGCCGTCCCGCACCTGCCGCACGACCTCGCCGACGCCGAGCGCGAGGCGCTGCTGCGCGTCCTCCTCGACGACATGGTCCGCGCCCACGAGCTGCGCAACTACGTCCTCTGGTACTACACTCCGATGGCGCTGGGCTTCACGCGCCACCTCCGCCCGGCCGCCGTCGTCTACGACTGCATGGACGAGCTGTCGAACTTCCTCGGCGCGCCGGCGGCCCTGCGGCAGCGCGAGCTCGAGCTGCTGCGCACCGCCGACCTCGTGTTCACCGGCGGGCGCAGCCTGTGTGAGGCCAAGCGCGAGGTCCGGCCGACCGCGCATCTGTTCCCCAGCAGCATCGACGCCGCGCACTTCCGCCGCGCCCGCGCGCCCCAGCCCCAGCCCGCCGATCAGGCCGGGCTCAAGCCCCCGCGGCTCGGCTGGTTCGGCGTCGTCGACGAGCGGTTCGACCGCGAGCTGCTGGCCGCGGCCGCCGAGCTGCGGCCCGAATTCAGCTTCGTCATGATCGGACCGGTGGCGAAGATCAGCCCGGCCAGCCTGCCGCGGCGGCCCAACATCCACTGGCTCGGCCCCAAGCGCTACGCCGAGCTCCCGGCCTACATCGCCGGCTGGGACGCCGCCATCATGCCGTTCGCGCGCAACGCCTCGACGCGGTTCATCAGTCCGACCAAGACCCCGGAGTACCTGGCCGCGGGGCGCCCCGTCGTCGCCACCTCGATCCCCGACGTCGTCGATCCCTACGGCCTGCAGGGCCTCGTCGCCATCGCCGACGAGCCGGCCGAGTTCGTCGCCGCCGTCGAGCGGGCCCTCCGCCGGCCGCGCGGCGGCGACTGGCTGGCGCAGGTCGACGCCTTCCTCGCCCGCAGCTCGTGGGACGACACCTGGCGGCAGATGGACGCCCTCCTCCTCGACGCCGTCCTCACCCGGTCGACCGCCGGAGCGCGAGAGCACTGACATGTTCGACTACTTGATCGTCGGGGCCGGGTTCGCCGGCAGCGTCCTGGCCGAGCGGCTCGCCGCCGGCGCCGGCAAGCGCGTCGTCGTCGTCGATCGCCGCCCGCACATCGCCGGCAACGCCTACGATCATTACGACGACGCCGGCGTGCTGGTCCACAAGTACGGCCCGCACATCTTCCACACCAACTCGCGCGAGGTGTTCGAGTACCTGAGCCGGTTCACCGCCTGGCGCCCCTACGAGCACCGCGTCCTCGCCAGCGTCGACGGCCAGCTGCTGCCGATCCCGATCAACCTCGACACCGTCAACCGCCTCTACGGCCTCGGCCTCACCGCGCTCGAGCTCGAGCAGTTCTTCGCCGCCCGCGCCGAGAAGGTCGAGCCGGTGCGCACCTCCGAGGACGTGATCGTCAGCCGCGTCGGCCGCGAGCTCTACGCCAAGTTCTTCCGCAACTACACCCGCAAGCAGTGGGGCCTCGACCCGGCCGAGCTCGACGCCTCCGTCACCGCGCGCGTGCCGGTCCGCTGCAACCGCGACGACCGCTACTTCGACGACACCTACCAGGCCATGCCGAAGCACGGCTACACGCGCCTGTTCGAGCGCATGCTCGCCCACCCCAACATCAAGGTCATGCTCAACACCGACTACCGCGACATCGCCGGCGAGATCGGTTACCGCGAGATGATCTACACCGGGCCGGTCGACGAGTTCTTCGACCACCGCCACGGCAAGCTGCCCTACCGGTCGCTGCGGTTTCACCACGAGACCTACGACCAGGCGGTGTACCAGCCGGCGCCGGTCGTCAATTACCCCAACCAGCACCTTTACACCCGCGTCACCGAATTCAAGTACCTCACCGGCCAGGAGCACGCCAAGACCAGCGTCGTCTACGAGTACCCGTGCGACGACGGCGACCCGTACTACCCGGTCCCGCGGCCCGAGAACGCCGAGCTGTACCGCCGCTACAAGGCCCTCGCCGACGCCACCCCCGGCGTGCACTTCACCGGCCGGCTCGCCACCTACCGCTATTACAACATGGATCAGGTGGTCGCGCAGGCGCTCACGCTCTACGCCCGGCTGTGCCAGCGATCCGGCGCCGACGCCCCGCGGACCGACGACCATGGACGAGACCCTCGTGTCCTCTCCGCCGCCTCTTGAGCTGTGGGGCGGCATCGAATGCACCGTCAACCGCGTCGGTGATCGCGTGTACGATCAATTGCGCGCCGGCGGCCACCACGAGCGCGACGGCGACCTCGACGCGATCGCCGGGCTCGGCCTCACCGCCCTCCGCTACCCGGTGTTGTGGGAGCGCACCGAGGTCGCCCCCGGCCGCCACGAATTCGCGTGGGCCGACCGTCGGCTGGCGCGCCTGCGGGCCCACGGCATCACCCCGATCGTCGGCCTCGTGCACCACGGCAGCGGCCCGCGGCACACCCATCTGCTCGATCCGCGGTTCCCCGGCTTGCTCGCCGACTACGCCGGCCTCGTCGCCCGGCGCTACCCCTGGGTCGACCTCTACACGCCCGTCAACGAGCCGCTGACCACCGCGCGCTTCAGCGGCCTGTACGGCCACTGGTACCCGCACCACCGCAGCGACGCCTCGTTCTGCCGCGCGCTCGTGCATCAATGTCGGGCCACGCAATTGGCGATGCGGGCGATCCGCCGCGTCCACCCGCGCGCCCGGCTGGTCCACACCGAGGACCTCGGCGCCACCCTGTCGACCCCCGCGCTGCTCTACCAGGCCGAATTCGAGAACCAGCGCCGGTTCCTCTCCCACGACCTGCTGTGCGGCCGCGTCGGCCGCGATCACCCGCTGTACGATTATTTGCAGTCCGCCGGCGTCACCGAGGCCGAGCTGGCCCCCATGCGCGACGAGCCGCCGCCCGACCTGCTCGGCGTCAATCACTACATCACCAGCGTCCGCTTCCTCGACGACCGCGTCGAGCACTACCCCCCGCTGCTCGTCGGCGGCAACGGGCGCCACCGCTACGTCGACGTCGAGGCCGTGCGGGTGTGCGCCGACGAGTGGCCCCGGCCGCACGAGCTCCTGCTCGAGCTCGGGCGCCGCTACCCGCTCCCGCTGGCGATCACCGAGGTCCACCTCGCCTGCACCGTCGACGAGCAGATCCGGTGGTTCCACGAGCTGTGGCGGGCGGCCGAGCGCTGCCGCCGGCTCGGCGTCGACGTCCGCGCCGTGACCGCCTGGTCGCTGCTCGGCGCCCACGACTGGCACTGCCTCGTCACCCGCCCCATCGGCCGCTACGAGCCGGGCGCCTTCGACGTCAGCGACGGCGCCCCGCGGCCCACCGAGCTCGCGCGCTTCCTCGCCGGCGTCGCGCGCGGCAACGCCTCGCACCCCGCGCTCGATCGCCCGGGCTGGTGGCGCCTGCCGGCCCGCCTGCTCCACCCGCCCGTCACGCCCGCGCGGCGCCCCTCGTCCCGCCCCGAGGTCGAGGTCGTCGGCAGCGACTGATCTGCAAGGAGAGCCAACATGCGCGTACTCGTCACCGGCGGCGCCGGTTACATCGGCAGCGTCGTGGTCGAGGAGCTGCTCGCCGCCGGCCACCTCGTCACCGTCCTCGACAACATGAGCAAGGGCCACGCCGACGCCGTCCCGCCCGGCGTCGACCTCGTGCGCGCCGACCTGCACGAGCAGGAATTGGTCGAGCAGCTGCTGCGCGCGGCCCAGATCGAGGCCGTCGTCCACATGGCCGCCGACTCGCTGGTCGGCGAGTCGGTCACCGCGCCGGGCAAGTACTACCGCAACAACCTCGTCGCCGGCCTGCGCCTGCTCGACGCCATGCTCGTCACCGGCGTCGAGCGGCTGGTGTTCTCGTCGACCGCCGCGGTCTACGGCGAGCCCGCGCAACAGCCCATCGACGAGACCGCCGCGACCCGCCCGACCAACCCGTACGGCGAGACCAAGCTGGCCTTCGAGCACGCCCTCGCCTGGTACGAGCGGGCCCACGGCCTGCGCTACGCCTCGCTGCGCTACTTCAACGCCGCGGGCGCCAGCCGCCGCGCCGGCGAGGACCACGACCCCGAGACGCACCTGATCCCGCTCGTGCTGCAGGCCGCGGCCGGACGCGTCCCGCACGTCACGATCTTCGGCGACGACTACCCGACCCCCGACGGCACCTGCGTCCGCGACTACATCCACGTCGTCGACCTCGCGCGGGCCCACGTCCTCGCCCTGTCCGCCCTCGCCGAGGGCAGCCGGATCTACAACCTCGGCTGCGGCGGCGTCGGCTACAGCGTACGCCAGGTCGTCGACGCCGCGCGCGAGGTCACCGGCGCGCCGATCCCCGTGCAATTCGGCCCGCGCCGCGCCGGCGACCCCGCGATCCTGGTCGCCAGCTCGGACCGGATCCGCCAGGAGCTCGGCTGGCAGCCGCTGCAGGGCGAGCTCGGCGCGATCGTCGAATCGGCCTGGACCTGGCTCCGCGCCCACCCGCACGGGTATGCGCATTGAGCTCCGGCTCTCCCAGCCGGATCATGCCGCGAGCCCCTCCGCACAGCCTCGCCGCAAGGCCCTCGCGCGCCCGAACCGCGCCGTACCCCGCGCCCGGCGTGACGGCGTCCTCGGCGCGTCCGGCCGCATCTGGCGCACCATCGCCCGCCGTGCTAGGAGCCCCCGCCATGAGCGAGGAGCGCCGGCGCGTCCTGAACAACCTCGACCGCATCGAGGACCGCCTGCGCGACGCCCCCGAGGGCCTCCACGACGTCGGAGAGCCGGCCGGCGACGACGACCTCGCCGCGAGCGGCCTCGCCCCCCACGTCGCCCTGCTGTGGGGCGCCTACGACGGCCTCGAGCTCGGCGGCGGCGAGGCGCGGATCTTGCCGCTGGCCGACCACGCCGAGGCCACCGCCGCGGCCGAGGCCGAGGGCCGACTGCGCCCCGGTGACCGCGTCATCGGCGAGCGCGGGCGCGACCTCCTGGTCCTCGCCGCCGATCCGCACGCCGAGGGGGCCGACGTCGTCCTCGTCGAGGAGGACGGCGAGCGCCTGCCCTGCGCCTCCTCGGTCGACCGGCTGGTCCTGGCCCTGCTCGGCGAATTCTCGGTCCTGTTCGACGAGGACGGCGAGTACCAGGAGGACCTGTTCGGCGACGACGGCGAGCTCACCCCCGCCGCCGAGCGCCGGCTGCTGCGGCGTCACCTCGACCTCGACCCCGACGCCCCGCTGGCCCGCTTCCGCCTGGCCCAGTCGCTGCGCCGCGCCGGCGAGCTGCGCGGGGCCGCCCAGGAGCTGCGCCAGCTGCTGCGGCGCGCCCCCGAGTTCGTGTGGGGCCACCTCGAGCTCGGCCGCGTCCGCCTCGGCGACGCCAGGCCCGTCGAGGCCGTCGCCGCCTTCCGCCGCGCCGCCGAGCTGGCCGCCGACCCCGGCCTGCGCGCTCACTGCCTCGCGCTCGCCTGCCTCGCCCTTTCGAACATGCCCTCGGCGACAGGTCCTTCGGCCCAGGGCAAAAAGGCCATGTCTTCCAAGACAGGTCCCGCCGAACAGGACGCAAAGGCCAGCTCCGAGCGCGCCGCCCTGGCCGCCGCCGCCCTGGCCGCCAACCCCAACTTCGCCGCCGCCCAGGAGGCCGCCGTGCGCGACGCCCTGGCCGGCGAGGACCTGGCCGCCGCCGACGAGCAGCTCGCGCTCGGCCTCGCGGTCGTCCCCGGCCACCTCGGCCTGCTCAGCCTGCGCCCCGCGCTCGCCGAGCTGCGCGAGCGCCCCCAAGACGACGAGGGAGGCGACGAGGAGGGCGACGACGACCCGGACGCCGACGTCGACCCCGCCCTGCGCGACGACGACGCCGAGCGCGTGGCCGCCCGGGCCAGGCCGGAGCCGCCGCCTACAGCGGACCGAGCGCCTGGTACTGGCTCGGCGTCATCCCCATATGGCGGGCGAACGCCCGCGAAAAGCTCGGGTGGTCGGCGAAGCCGGCGCCCAGCGCGATCTCGAGGATAGAGCGCCGCGACGACCGCAGCTCGCGGGCCGCCTGGCACAGCCGCAGCGTGCGCAGATAGGCCCCCGGCGTCATCCCGACCACCTGCGCGAACTGCCGCAGGAAGTGGTACTTCGACAGCTCGGCGACGCTGGCCAGCTCGTCGAGCGACAGCGTGGTCGGGTCGATGCGCGGGTCGAGGCTGCGGATGTAGTCGACCACGCGGGCGATCTTGCGGTGGGCGATCCGGTTGGTCGAGCGGCGCAGCGGCTCGCGCAGGTTGGAGAACTCCGTGAACGCCTGGTTCACCACGTGCTGCAGCGCGGCCTCGACGTCGAGCGTGCGCCCCGGCGCGCCGTCGCTGCGCACCAGGTCGTGCAGCGCCTGGATCGCCGCCACCAGCTCGACGCGACCGGTCACGCGCACGCTGGTGAACTCGGGGGCGCAGCGCGGCCCCGCGACGTCCTCGACCAACCCGAGCGCGATCCGGCGATCGACGTACAGCGAGATGTAGTCGACGTCGCTGCTGCCGCGCGCGTTGCCGGTGTGGACCTGCTGCGGGTTCATCAGCACCACGTCGCCCGGCTCGAAGCTGAACAGTCGACCCGCCACGTGGCACTCCTCCTGCCCCGCCAGCTGGGCGCAGATCAGGTACTCGTCGTGGAAGTGCGGCGTGAGCGGGCGACTGCCGTGCGCCCCGGAGGCGTGGTAGAGCGTGAACCCTCGCCCGCCGAAGAACGCGGTGTGAAGATCGGCCCGGGCCATGGCGCGAGCCTACTCCCGACGCGGCGTGCGGTCTACCACCTCGCGCGGCGCCGCCCGGCTGCGGACGCGTGCACGCGCCCACGTGAGCGCGGCCTCCCCGCCCACCGCACGGACAGCACAGCGTGCCTGCGACCTCGGCGATACACTTTGAGACGTGTCTATTGAACCTGATTCAAGCCGCGACCTCGATCTCAACGGCCAGCTCGACGTGCTCGAGGCGCGTCAGCGGTCGGAGGCGCCGCGCCCGCGGGCCATCTTCGAGCGGGAGACGCGGCGCGTCCGGATCCCGCCGGGCGGCGAGCTGCCGGAGTCGGCCGCGCTGCTCGAGCGCTTCTACGGCGGCGAATTCACCGTCCGCGAGAAGAAGCCGATGGTCGTCGACACCCGCCGCAGCGTCGGCCCCTACATGGTCTCGATCGACGCCCGGCCGCTCACCTTGCTCGACGCCTGCTCACAGATCGCCACCCAGACGCACGGCTTTTATCACCCGGGCATCGTCAAGGCGCTCTACACCGGCCGCTTCGAGCACTGCCTGTGGAGCAACCCCGACACCACCGTGCACCACGTCCCCGAGCTCGCCGCCTACGAGGAGGCGCTCGAGCGGCTCGCTCCGCCTGCGCTCGAGCACGTCAGCTTCGTCTGCGCCGGGGGCGCCGAGGCCAACGAGAAAGCGCTGCGGATCGCCCGCCTGCACGCGCCCCCGCCGGTGAACGGCCCGCGCCGGCGCGTGCTCGCCTTCCGCGACGGCTTCCACGGGCGCACGCTCGCCACCCTCGCCGCCACGTGGAACCCGGCGAAGCGCGCGCCGTTCGAGTTCGCCGGCTACGAGGCCGTGTTCAGCAGCGCCGAGCTCGCCGAGGTCGAGCGCCTGCTCGACGAGCGCGGCCACGAGATCTACGCGATCATCGTCGAGCCGATGCAGGCCGAGGGCGGCGACGTCTACCTCCGCCGCGAGTTCTTGCTCGGCCTGTGCAAGCTGGCCCGCGCGCGCAAGCTGCCGCTCGTCGTCGACGAGGTGCAGACCGGCTTCGCCACCGGCGGCCCGTTCTTCTGGTGGACGCGCCTCGGCCTCGGCGGCGACGAGGCCACCACGCCCGACATCCTCACCTGCGCCAAGAAGGCCAGCCTCGGCGTCGTCCTGTCGCGCTGGCCCGACCCCGAGAGCAACCAGGTCCACGTCGCCTCGGCGCTGCGCGGCCTCATCCAGCTCGAGACCTCGCGCGACCAGGCCACCCTCGAGCCGCTGCTGCGCCCGCGGGCCGAGGCGCTCGCCGCCGCCTTCCCCGGCCTCGTCGGCGACGTCCGCCTCGCCGGCACCGCCCTCGCCTTCGACCTGCCCGACGGCGCCGCCCAGACCGCCTTCATCGACCAGCGCTACCAGCGGGGCCTGATGACCTACCCGGCCGGCGATCGCACGATCCGCTTCCGCTTCAGCGCCGGCTGGGACGAGCGCGTCGTCGACGACCTGTTCAAGCGGATCCACGAGTCGCTCGCGCGCCTGTCCGACAAGACAGCCAGGGATTGGGTCCCCGAGGGTCAGTCGGCCGACAGCGACCCGGCCGTGATCGTGCGCCCGATCGAGGAGCGCGACTGGCCCAAGATCATGGCGATCGAGAACGCCACCTACGAGCCCGCGCGGCGCGACAGCGAGGCCTACCTGCGCCGCGCCGCCGCCACCGGCCTCGGCCTGTGCGCCGTCGACACCGGCAGCGGCGACATCCTCGGCTTCTGCTTCGGCGGCCCGCTCGAGGACTTCCGCGGCGTCTCGGGCGCCAGCCAGGACGAGCGGCTCGGCCTCGGCGACACCTTCTACTCCGCCGACGTCACCGTCGCCGAGGCCGCGCGCAGCCGCGGCGTCGGTCGCCTGCTCAAGCGCGCCCAGGTCCAGTGGGCCAAGGTCCACGGCTTCTCGTACATCTCCGGCCGCAACCGCGTCGGCACCACCGACGCGATGGCCGCCCTCAACCGCTCCTACGGCGCCTTCCCGGTCGTGCGCCTGACGCACCAGTACGAGGGCAACGCGCTCGCCGACTACTACCGGATCCCGCTGGTCCCGCCGCCGGCCCCGCGCGCCCCGACCGACGAGGGCATCCTCGACCTCGCCAGCGGCCTGCAGCAGCCGTTCGGGCCCGCGCCCGCGTTCATGGCCGGGCACGAGCTGGTCGGCCCGACCGCCAGCAAGATCAACCTCAGCAACTACGCCACCATCGACACCGTGCACTACAGCGAGCACCTGCGCCTGCTCGCCCCGCGCGGCACCGGCCACATGTACTTCACCTCGTCGCGCGACGAGACCGTCGACAAGGCGCTGCGCTGCCTGCGTCTCAGCCGCCCGCAGGGCCAGATCGCGGTCGGCCTCGAGGGCGGCTACCTCGGCCACGTCACCGCCGCCGCGCGCAGCCTGTCCGACCCCGCCGGCTTCGGCGACGGCCTGGCGCTGTTCGAGTTCCCGCGCCTGCCGCACCCCGACGCCGACCTGCCCGGCTTCACGGCTGGCCTGAAGAACCTGGTCGAAAAGACAGGCGCCGACAAGATCCTCGGCCTGTTCGTCGAGGTCGTCGGCGAGCGCTCGGGCCGCGTCCTCGCCGGCGCCACCGCGAGCGCGCTGGCGGCCGCCTGCCGCGAGCACGACATCCCGCTCGTGCTCGTCGAGGCCGCGAGCGGCTGCTACCGCAGCGGCGCCGGCCCGTGGGGCGTCGACGCTTTGCCGGCCGACGTCGTGCCCGACATGGTGCTCTGGTACCCCGGCGGGCAGCTCGGCCACATCTTCGTCGGCGACCGCTACTTCATCAAGAAGCCGCTCGTCCTGATCTCCACCTGGGACGGCGACGAGCTGTCGGCGATCCGCGCCCACGAGCACCTGCGGGCCGCCCGGCGCCTCGACCTCGCCGACTCGATCGCCGCCCTCGACGCCCTGCTGCAAAGCGACGTCCTCCCCGCGTGCCCCGGCGCGCGGCTGGGCGGCGCCGGCCTCTACCGCACGATCAGCTTCCCCAGCGTCGCCCTCGCCGAGGCCGTCGACCAGGCCTGCCTGCACCGCGGCCTCTACCTCGGCAACGGCCTGCCCGACACCCTCGTGTTCGCCCCGCCGCTCACCATCACCCCCGCGACCATCACCGGCGACCTGCGCCGCCGCGTGCTGGCCGCGATCGACGAGGCCAGGAGCCCCGCGTGACCACCTCGACCCCGTTCGACCCGGTCCTGTTCGATCAGGACGACCCCGCACGCCGCGGCGAGGCCCACGGCGAGATGTGGCGCGCCGAGATCCGCGAGCTGGCGGAGATCCGCGCCGCACTCGCGCTCAAGAAGGGCTCGTTCAAGGACCGCGGCCAGCTCGACGCGATCGCCCGCCTGCACCTGCCGCTGCTCGACAACTTCTCCGCCCCGCTCGCGGCCGAGCTGCGGGGCATCGCCCGCGGCGCCGCCGTCGCGCCCGAGGCGGTCGTCGTCCTCAACCACTACACCGACCTCCGCGACGTCCCCCCGAGCGTGCTCGAAGGGCCATGTCCCGAGGACCCTGTCGTTTCGGACACCTTCCACGACCTCAACACCGCCGACGACCCCGGCGGCTGCACCGCCGTCTACCTGCCCGGGCAGGGCGCCCCGGTGCTCGGCCAGACCTGGGACATGCACGGGACCGCCGAGCCGTACGTGCGGGCGATCCGGATCAAGCCGCGCGGCGGCGACGACGAGGTCGTCTGCTTCACCCTCACCGGCTGCCTCGGCATGACCGGCGTCAGCGCCCGCGGCGTCGCCGTCACCATCAACAACCTGTCGAGCACCGACGGCCAGGTCGGCGTCGTCTGGCCGGCGCTCGTGCGCGCGATGCTGGCCTGCGCCGGCGCCCGCGAGGCCCGCGACCTGCTGCTGCGCACCCGCCTGTCCTCGGGCCACCACTACATGATCGCCGACGGCCGCGAATTCTTCGGCGTCGAGACCTCCGGCCAGCTCAAGGTCGTCACCCAGCACGGCGCGCGCGCGGCCCACCTCCACACCAACCACTGCTTCGACCCCGTCCTGCGCCGCCACGAAGCTGTCCCGAAGGCCAGCACCTCGTTCCGCCGCATGGAGCTGGCCACCACCCTCTACGTCCAGCAGCGCCCGCAGGACGCGCGCGCGCTGTGGACCATGCTCTCGAGCCACGAGGGCTACCCGCGCTCGGTCTGCTCGCACATCGACGACGCCGGCGGCGACCCCTCGGCCTCCAGGACCTGCGGCCGCATGATCGTCGACCTCACCCGCGGCGAGGTCCTCGTCGGCCGCGGCTGCGGCCAGGTCGAGCCGCCCACCGTCGTCAAGCTCGATCGCTGGCGCGGAGGACATGTCCCATGAGCCATATCTTCTACACCTGGACCGCCCAGCGCCACGCCCACCCGCTCACCGTCGACGCCGCCGAGGGCGCCCGCTTCCGCACGCGCGAGCACGGCTGGCTGTGGGACCTCGAGAGCCAGACCTACAACGTCAACGCCGGCCACGGCGTGGCCCACATCCAGGAGCGGATGATCGCGCAGATCCGCGAGCTCCCGGTCGCCGGCCCCAACATGCGCCTCGACGTGCGCGAGCAGCTGAGCGCCGCGCTGGCCGAGCGCACCGGCCTCGAGCGGGCCTTCCTCGCCTCCGGCGGCGCCGAGGCGGTCGAGAACGCGATCAAGATCGCCCGCCTCTACACCGGCCGCAGCAAGATCGTCGCCCGCCGCCGCAGCTACCACGGCGCCACCCTGGCCACCCTCGGCATCGGCGGCGACCCGCGCCGCGCCCCGTTCGCCAGGGACCTCCCGCCCGCGATTTACATCGACGACCCCTACCCCGTGCCCGCCGGCGAGCCCTCGGCGTGGGTGAAGAGCCTGCACGAGGTCGTCGAGCGCGAGGGCCCCGACACCATCGCCGCGATCGTGCTCGAGGGCTTCACCGGCACCAACGGCATGCAGCACCCGCCCGCCGACTTCTGGCCGGCCGTGCGGGCCGTGTGCGACCGCCACGGCATCCTGCTGGTCGACGACGAGATCTTCAGCGGCTTCGGCCGCACCGGCCGGTGGTTCGCGCGCGAGCACTGGGGCGTCACGCCCGACCTCATGGTCCTGGGCAAAGGCCTCACCAGCGGCTACGCCCCGCTGTCGGCGGTCATGGTCTCGCGGGCGGTCGCCGCCCACTTCGACGAGCACAAGCTGTGGTGCGGCGTCACCCACTACGCCCACCCCGTCGGCTGCGCCGCCGCGCTCGGCGCCATCGAGGTGTACGCCGAGCAGCGCCTGCCCGAGCGCGCCGACCAGGTCGGGGCCGTGCTCGCCGAGCGCTTTTCGGACATGTCCCAAAGACCAGCCACGCGCGCCGCCGTCCGCGACGCCCGCGGCCTCGGCCTCATGCGCTGCCTCGAGCTCGACCGCCCGGCCGCCCCGATCGCCGCGCGCCTGCTCGAGCGCGGCGCCTACGTCCCCTGCCGCGACAACCTGCTCTTCATCTGCCCGCCGCTGTGCCTCACGGTGGAAGAAGCGCACATCGTCGCCGACCTGCTGACCGACGTCGTTGCAGAATCCATCACTTCCGTGCGTGCCTGAGCGCCGCGCGGGGCCGGGTTTCACGCCGCCGCACCCGCGCGCGGTGAGGTCGCGGTCCGGCGCGAGTGATCCGTCGCCACCGAATTGGTAGCTACCCGATCGTGGTCACCGAACGGACCGCGCGGCGCCACCCCCTCGCGCCCGCTCCGCGGTGAACCGCCGCCCGTGGTCACCGGACCGCCCCAGCGCGACGTGTTCGCGCCGGCCCCGTGGTGAATCGCAACACATGTCCTCCGGGACATCCGATCGGAAGCACTACCATGGTTTCCAGCGTATCCCTCGCCCTCTCCGTCGTCCTCGCCGCCCAGCCCGCGTCGCCCGAAGGCCCCGCGCCTGCCCCCGCGACCGACAGCGCCTCGCTCACCGCGCCGGCCCCTGCCTCGGCCCGCCCGCCCGAGCCGCGCTGGCGCGGCACCGGCCTGCTCGCCACCGCCGGCGTGTTCGGCGGCATCGGCCTCGGCGCCAACCTGGGCCGGGTGATCGTCGCCAGCCGGTTGTGCCGCGGCGCCAGCTACGACCCCGAATCGCAGGACTACTCGGCCCTCGACGACTGCGCCTTCGGCGGCGCGGCGCTCGGGATCCTCGCCCCGATCGGCCTCCTCTCCAACACCGCCGCGTTCGCCTTCGCCGCCGGCGGCAGCTCCATGCGCGGCCGCTGGGACGCCCACCGCACCGCCTTCGCCGGCGAACGCCAGCAGCGGGCCGGCCTGCAGATCGGCCTCGGCGCCGGCCTCCTGACCGCCGGCATCATCACCTACCTCGGCGTCCGGATCGGCTCGTTCGCCGACGCTCTCGGCTTCGCCACCTGCAACGATCGTCACCCCGTGATCGACATGACCGGCGGCGAACTCGGCGACGACGGCAACATCCCCGAGTTCACCGGGTGCATGGGCCGGCGCATGGGTGGTTACCTCGCCGGCATCGGCATCGGCCAGACGATGAGCGTCGTCGGCGTCGGCCTCTTGACCCACGGCGCCGTCTACAGGAGGGACCTCAAGCTGATGCACTACATCACCCGCAACCAGATCCGGCTGCAGCCGACCCTGAGCTTCAACTACGCCGGCCTGACCCTGTCCGGCCGCTTCTGAGCGACAGCCGGCGTGCCCTCGTCCCCCTCGCGGTCGGCCGCTGCGATCGCGGACGGCGATCTCGACCGCAACTGCGTAAGATTCCGCCCCTGGCGGTGCTAAGTTCCGCCCATGCGAGCCGTTCAGTTCTCCCGCTTCGGCGCCCCCGATGAGGTCGCCGACGTCGTCGACCTCCCCGCACCTCCACCGCCCGGGCCCGGGCAGGCCGCCGTCGACCTGCTCGCCGCGCCGGTCAACCCGGCCGACCTGCTCAACCTGCGCGGCCAGTACGGCATCGTCCCGACCTTGCCGGCGATCGCCGGCCTCGAGGGCGTCGGGGTCGTCACCGCCATCGGCCCCGGCGTCGAGCACATCCGCGTCGGCGACCGCGTCCTGCTCGGCGGCGGCACCTGGCGCGAGCGCCAGGTCGTCAGCGCCGGCGGCCTGTTCGCCCTCCCGCCCGGCCTGCCGAGCGAGCAGCTGGCCATGCTCACCGTCAACCCGCTGACCGCCCGCGCGCTGATCCACGACGCCCAGCTGCAGCCGGGCCAGTGGGTGATCAAGAACGCCGCCAACTCCGGCGTCGGCCGCAGCTTCTTCACGCTCGCCAAAAAGGCCGGCGCGCGCGGGATCGCGGTCGTCCGTCGACCTGGCCTCGAGGACAGGCTCAAGAGCTGGGGCGCCGAGGCCGTGCTGGTCGACGGCCCCGACCTGCCCGAGCGCGTCAAGGCGCTCGTCGGCGACGGCGCCCTGCGCTACGCCGTCGACGCCATCGGCGGCAGCGCCACCGCGCGCCTGGCCGCCGCCCTCAGCCCCGGCGGCGTCGTCGTCAACTACGGCCTGCTCTCGGGCGAGGCGTGCCAGATCTCCGGCGTCGACCTCGTGTTCCGCAACATCGTCCTGCGCGGCTTCTGGCTCGTCAACTGGTTCCAGCACACCCCGCGCGAGGAGGTCGCCCGGGCCTTCGGCGAGCTGATCGGCCTCCTGTCCGCCGGCGAGCTGACCACCCCGATCGAGGCCACCTACCCGCTCGAGCGCGTCCGCGAGGCCGTGCGCCACGCCGAGCAGCAGCAGCGCGGCGGCAAGGTCCTGCTCGCCATCGGCTCCTGACCCGTTCGCCATGCGCGAAGGGCCATGTGCCGGCGCCCATGTCCCGAAGACCAGACAGGCGAGCGGCCGCGGGCACGGCCCCGGTCGCTCGTCGACGGCAAGATGCACGATCGGCCATGTTCCGATGAACATGTCCTGATGACCAGACAGGCGAGCGGCCGCGGGGCACGGCCCCGGCCGCTTGCCGGGCGCGGGCGACGGGGGACACTGATCGCCGAGGAGGTCGAGCATGCGTCGTCTCGTCATCGTCTTCGCGGCCCTCGTCTGCGCCTGCAACGGCCCGCCGGCGCTCCCGGGCGCCTCGGCCACCGAGCCCGGCGTCACCACCGGCACCACCGAGGCCGTCGTCACCACCGCGCCGATCGACGTCGCCGTCCTCGACGCCTGCCCCGACCTCGTCCCGATCGCCGAGGACGAGTTCGCCGCTCGCTTCGCCGCCGCCGTCTGCGGTGAGAAGGCCGCCTGCGGCTGCGACCTCGACCCGCGCTGCGTCACCCGCTTCAGCGCCCTGTTCGAGGCCGTGCGCAGCGCCGCGCGGGGGGGCGCCCCGCACTACGACCCCGTCTGCGCCGCCGCCGTCCTCCACGACAAGGTCGCCGCGCGCGGCTGCGCGACCCGGTCCGAGTACCACGACGACCAGGGAGCCTGCAGCCGCGGCTGCGAGGTGTTCCGCGGCGACGTCCCGCCCGGCGGCCTTTGCGGCGAGTTCGCCTCGCTCGACGTCGCCGCCTTCGCCGACGTGTGCGCCGGCGTCGACATGGCCTGCGGCGTCCTCGGCACCGCCAGCTGCGAGCAGCGCGGCGCCATCCCCACTGTCGGCCGCGGCGAGGTGTGCCTGTCCGCCGACGGCAAGACCCTCTTCGCCTGCGAGGCAGGCTCGTGGTGCAGCGCCGCGAGCCGGGTGTGCGTGCCCGAGGTCGGCTTCGGCCAGAAGTGCGGCCGCTTCGCCGAGTGCAGCCCTGACGCCTGGTGCAGCCAGGACGGCGAATGTCTCCCGCTCAAGGCCCACGGCGCCGCGTGCCAGCGAGACCGCGAGTGCGCCGCGCTCACCTGCGAGCAGGGCAGGTGCAACGACTTCGTCATCGCCTGCCGCGTCGACAGCCCCGCCGACCTGCTGTTTCCGTTCACCCTGTGAGTCGCACCGCCGCCGACGAGCGGCGCGACGACAGGAACAACGCGGCCCGGCGGAGTCGCGACAGCGACGCGAACGTCCGCGTGAGTCAGGGCCACCGATGCCGGCAATGCATCGACCTGCACGACGGCACGCCCCGAACAGCTCACCCCGACAGGGAACGATCGCTCACCCTCGTCCGCCGCCCGACCCTGCCGCCTCGAACCGCCGTTACGCCCCCGTAGCTGCGGTCATGCACCCGTTGCGCGCCGGCGCGCCCCGTGTTACGGCGCTCGCGCATGATCGCGTTTGACAGCAGCGGCCGCAACCTCGTGCTCGCCGACGACGGCGAGCTCCTCGTCCACGACGGCCCGAGCGAGGGCCCCCGCTGGCGCCGCGACTGCAAGTCCCCGCTCGTCGCAGTCGGCGCCACGACCGACAGCGTCGTCAGCGTCGACGAGGACGGCCAGGCCGTGTGGCACGACCCGCACAAGGACGTCCAGCGGGCCACCGCCGACGCCGGCGAGCTCGCGCGCGCGGCCGCCGTCGCGCCTTCGGGACATGTCCTCGTGGCCACCTCGGACGGCGTCGTCGAGCTGACCCCGAGCGGCCCCGGTCGGCGCCACGCCTGGCCCGACGCCACCGTCGTCGCGTGGGGCGTCGGCGGCCAGCTGCTCGTCGCCGACGAGCGCGGCAAGGTCGGGGTGTTCGGGCCCGCCGGCCTCGTGCACGAGGTCCAGATCGACGACCCGGTCGTCGCCGCCGCCTGGAACGCGCGCGGCTTCTGGGTCGTCGCCACCGCCGGCAAGCTGCTGCGCCTCGAGCACGGCGCCGTCCACCACCTCACCAATTGCCCGTCCGGCCTGTCCGTGCGGGCCGTCGCCTGCTCGCTCGCCGGCGACGCCATCGCCATGGTCCTCGGCGAGGCCCTCGTCATCGTCCTGTCATGGCCCGGCCGCGACAGCATCGGCCAGCTGCGCTACATGGACCGTCTCGTCACCGGCGTGCAGTTCGGCCCCGAGCCGTGGCTCGCCGTCGGCCTCGACGGCGGCGACGGCAACAAGTTCGACCTCGGCAACGGCGACCTCCACCGCACCGACACCCACCCCGGCCGCGAGCACCGGCGCTGGATGGTGCAGGTCTCCGTCCACCCGCCCGAGCCCGCGTCAGCGCCCGCCCGCCCGCAAGCCGCCGCCCAGGCCGAGCCCGCCGCCGCCCCAGCCGCGGCGTCGGTCGGCACCATCGTCCTCGTCCTCGTCCTCACCCTCGCGGTCATCGGCGCGATCGCCTTGCTGGTGGGCTGAACGGGCATGCCCCTAGAGGCATGTCCCCGAGGACATGCCCTCCACGACCTGCCCCTCACGACCTGCCCTTCGGGGCATGCCCTTAACCGCCGGGCGAGCGGCCTGCCGACCGCAGCACGAGCGGCGCGAGCACCGTGCGGTTCGTCAGCACCACCTCGCGCGACGACCCGCCGTCCCCGCTGCCGAGCTCCGCGACGACCCACACCTCCCCGCGATCCAGCGCCACCACCTGGCGCGCCCGCACCGGCTCCGGCCCCTGCGGCGGCAGCGGCGAGCCGTCGAGCGTCGCCACCGGCTTGCCCGGCGCATCGACCGGCGCCAGCGGGACCTCCTCCCAGGGCGCGCTGTCGGACCCCGGCGCCCGCCGGTACAGCCCGCGGTCGTTGACGAGCCACAGCGTCCCGTCGGGCGCCTCCGCCAGCGACCGCACACAGCCGCCCGGCGGCAGCGCGACCGGCCGCCACGCCCCGGCCGTCAGCCGCTCGAGCACCGGGCGGTCCTTCTCCACGCAGCGATGCACGTACAGCCGCGCCGGATCGCGGCCGACCATCACCGCAGACTCGCCCCCGTTCACACCCGGCGCGTGCCCGGGCAGCGCCGGCAAGTCCGCCCATTCGCCCGCCCCCGGCGACCAGCGCTGCAGCGACGACTCCCGCCGCAGCACCACCATCGTCCCGTCGGCGAACGCCGCCAGCTGCAGCCCCTCGCGCCCCGGCGGCAGCGGCGGCCACGGCGGCGGCCCACCGCCGGCCAGCACGTCGATCGTCGTCCGCAGGTCCGGATCTCGGGCCTGCATCGCCCGCAGCACGTCCGGGTCCTCGCCGATCCCGGGCCCCGCGAACCCGCGCAGGCCGAGGATCGCTCCGTCGTGCCCGACCGCGTAGTCGCTGTAGAAGTCGAACCGCAACGGCGCGCCCGGGATCCTCCACTTGGCCCACGCCCGATTCCGCCAGCGCCACACCGCGAACTCGACGCCCGTGCGCGTGAGGGCCCACTGGGCGGTGACGAACACGTCGTCCGGCCAGCGCCCGCCCATCGCCCCCGGCCACTGCGGCCACTCGCGCAGCCACGCGGGCTTGGTCTCGAGCTGACCGAAGCCGGCCGGCGCGAGCGCCAGCACACCGGGGCCGTGCACCGCGATCATGCCGTCGGCCAGCACGGTGAGGTTCACCCAGGTGTCGGTCACGGCCGCCAGCTGCAGCGGCCGACCGTGGAGCGACCTGCCCCCGGGGACATCCTCGTCCTCCGCCACCACTTCCGGCATGTCCTCGAGGACAGGTTGAATCCCCGTGCACGCCCCCGCGAGCGCGCACCCGAGAACGAACCGGCGAACCGACACTCGCCCATGCTATCACGCGGACGCGCGCGCCGGCGCCCCGGCACTGCGAGCAAGGCCCCCGTGCTGCCTGCAATGGAACACCCGAGCCGCGGCCCTGAATCCAGGTCAACTCGGCGTATTCCCGAACTCGGCCGTCCACGAGGCCTGGACGACGCATCGGCCCGAAGTTCTCCAGGGGTTCGCTAGACCCTCTCTGTCAGCGGCCGCGCGGACTTCGGCACCGCGTCCATCCGCTCGACGATCACCTCGACCTTGCGCGCCCGCAGCTCGCCCAGCACCGCAGACTTCGCCTGGCCGCCCGCCAGCAGCAGCCTGGCCCACCGGAGCGCCGGCAGCTGCAGCAACGGCTGCAGGTCCGCGTCGGTCGCCAAGGTCAGCTTCTTGAGCCCCGCGAGCCCCTCGATCCCGGCGAGCGAGTGCACGTAGAACGTGTCGTCCTCGCCGTGCCACAGCGGCCACACCTGGTGCTGCACCTTGTGCCCGCCGCCCTCCCACCACAGCTCCGCGATCTTGGCGAGCGCCTGGTCCGGCACTGCGAGCGACACGAGCGCTTGCAGCGTCTTCGTGTTGACGCGGTCCTGGCTGGTCGCCTTTGGGATCTTCGCCAGGTCGAGCTTCCGCGCCTTGCTCAGCGTCTCGACGACGGCGAGCCGGAGCGCGGGGTCACGCAGCGCTTCGAACTTGCTCATGCCCAGCACGATGCCCCGCGGCGCCGTCCGCGGCAAGCGCGGGCACGTCGGCGCGACGAGGAGGTGCCGCTCGCGGACCGAGCAACTCGCATGAACCCCTGGAGAACTTCGGAGCGGCTGTACTGGCGACGAGCCTCGTGATGCCCGAGCCTCCCGCTCGGCCTCACCACCCCCGCTCGCCCTCACTGCGCCTCGAAGCGCTCGCCCTCGCCACGAGCCTCGTGATGCCCGAGCCTTCCGCTCGGCCTCACCCCGTGCGTCGCCAGGGTCGCGCCAGCCCTCACTGCGGCTCGAAGCGCGACGTGATCCGGTCGCCGTTCGACAGCTGGCACTCGCCGGTGCCGCCGCCCTTGATCCCGCGGTCCGGGTCGTCGAGCGTGAAGTGACAGCGCATCTTGTCCCCGCGGTCGCCGTCGAGCGTGGCCACCACCTTGCCGGTGTTGCGGGTGATGAATTCCTCGACCGTATCGTAGTACGGCCAGGTGCCGCCCCAGTACCAGCGCGGGCCCATCCACGGATCGGCGTACCACGCGTTGTAGAATTCGTCGTACTGATCGACGGTCGCAGTGCGCGTGATCTCGTGGTACCTGCCCTCGAACGACTCGCCGTCCGGCAGCTTGGTCTTCAGCCGGCCCGACAGCGAATCGTCGCCGGACGTCCAGTGGAACACGACGCGCTCGTGCTTGACCGCGGGCGCCGCGGCGCCTGTCGCGTCGCCGCCGGTCGCCGCGCCGCCGGTCTTCTCGGGCGCGGCCGTGTCGGGGTTCGTCACCTCGCCCCCGAAGCTCCCGCGCGAGCAAGCGGACACCAGGAGCAGCAGGAGCCATTTCGTGGATCGTGGGTTCATGGGCGCAGGAGGTTGCGCGAGTTGTCCCGGCCGCCGGCGCACGGATCGGTGCGCGCCGCCAACGCCGGCCCAGCGCCCGCTATCGCGCCGAATCACCGAGACGACCTGTGATTCGTGACACCCTCGCGGCCGCAGCGAGGCGCGCCGGCGCGGCGCTCGCCTGACCCTCCGGCCAGATTGTCCGCCTCGGCGCCCCCCCGAAGCCCCGACGCGCCGACCGTCTGTCCCTGCAGACAGCTTCCAGACGGCTCCACCGACCTGTCCATCCGGCGAGCCTCAAAACTCGCCCGCTCGCCCGCCCCGCACCTGCGCGCCCCCATGCCACCGACCGCCTGTCCTTTCGGCCAGCTCAATTCGCGCCCGCTCGCCGCCCCGAACCTGCGCGTTCCCCTGCCACCGGCCGCCTGTCCCTCCGGCCAGCTTCAAGACTCGCCCGCTCGCCGCCCCCGCACCTGCGCGTCCCCCTGCCACCGACAGCCTGTCCTTTCGGACAGCTCACTTCACGCCGCGCTCGCCGCTCGCCGGGGCCCCGGGCACCTCGGCCGAGCGGGCCTCGCAGGCCGTCACCATCGTCGCCAGCACCAGGGCCGCGCCGACCAGCCGGGGCACGCCCCAGCGAGCCGCCCGCGCCGGCGCGTCGCTGCGGATCCGGCCGACATCGAGCACCCCACGCACGCGCGCCCGCAGCCCGTCGGCGGCGACCCTCCCGGCCCGCTCGAGCTGCGCCCGCGCCACCGCGACCAGCTGCGCCGCATAGCTCGACGACGGGATCCCCGTGTGCAGGGCCGCGTCGTCGGCCGCGTCCTCCGCGTGGACCCGCACCCGCCGCAGCGCCCACCAGGCCAACGGATCGGGCCAGTAGATGGCACGCGCCACCGCCCCGGCGAGCAGCAGCAGGCAATCCGCGCGGGCCACATGGGCCAGCTCGTGGGCCAGCAGCGCCCGCCGCTCGGCCGCAGGCGCCGCCAGCATCGTCCGCGGCACCAAGATCACCGGCCGCAGCACCCCCACCACCTGCGGCGTGCGGCTCGTCGCGCACGCCCGCAGCTCGACCCGCGGACCTCCGCCGAACCACAGCGATCGCGCCGTCTCCTGCCACGGACCCTCGGCGATCGGCGCCGCGGCGCGCACCAGACGATGCGCCGCGGCGTGCCCGACGACCAGCCGTGCGAGCAGCAGCGCCGCCCCGAGCCCCCACACCGCCAGCAGCGCCGGCGCGACCCCGGGCGGCAGGCGCAGCGTCGAGGCCGCGAGCGCCAGCCGGGGCAGCGGCAGCACCAGCGCGACCGCGATCGCCAGGGCCCAGATCTGCCGCCGCACCGCCGCGCTGCGCCGCCGCGAGAACATGTCCGAAAGGACAGCCAGGGCGAACACCAGCGCCCCCACCAGCTCGAGCGCGCCGAGCCACAGCGCCGCCGCCTCCACGCTAGCGGCCCTCCTTGCGCGCCTGCTCGATCATCGCCCCGAGCTCGTCGAGCTCGCCCGGCGACAGCTCGCGCCCGTCGAGGTCGAGCAGCGCGGCCACGGCCTCGCTCGTCGAGCCGCCGAAGAAGGTGTCGACCACGTGCGCCAGCGCCGACGTGGCCACGCGGTCGCGCGGGCGCGTCGGCGTGTAGATGTACGTCGGCCCGTCCTGCCGGTGCCGCAGGTGGCCCTTGTCCTCGAGCACCTTCACCAGCGCGCGCACAGCCGAGTACGACGGCGGGTCGGACAGCTCGTCGAGCACCTCGCGGATGGTCGCCTGCCCGCGGCGATAGACGATGTCCATGATCTGCCGCTCGCGTCGGCTCAGCGGATCGAGGTCGGACTTGCGTCGCGTCATCCCGTGTGCTGTTTTTCTAGCACCATGCTAAAAAACCAGCAAATCCCCGCCAGCCCGCGCCTGTGGGCCCTCCTGGCCCTCTCCGGCGCCGGCGCGCTCGCGCTCGATCTATGGACCAAGCAATGGGTCTGGGACACCCTGCGCCCGGGCGGCCGCGCCCTCGTGCTGTGGGACCCGCTGCTCGAGCTCGCCTTCGCCTACAACCAGGGCAGCGCGTTCGGCCTGGTCCGCCGGCTCGACTACCCGCTGGTGCTGGCGGCCATCACCGCGGCGATGCTCGTGTGGATCGTCGTCACCGCCCGCGCGGCCGAGGGCACCCGCCTGCGCTTCGTCGCCGGCGGCCTGGTCGCCGGCGGCGCGCTCGGCAACCTCCACGACCGCCTGTTCCGCGTCGACGAGCTCGGCCGCCACGGCGTCGTCGACTTCATCAAGCTCAACTACCCGTGGGGCGGCAGCTGGCCGAGCTTCAACGTCGCCGACGCCGCCCTCGTCGTCGGCGTCCTCCTGCTCGTCTGGGACCTGCGCGCCCGCAAGCCCGCCGCCGACGCGTGACACCGGCTCCTCCAGCGCCGACCATCGAGCCACAGCCCGGTTCAATCGGCCACACGACCGGGGATCTCGATCGCGTACATGTCGACCCATCGCGCGATCTGCTTGCGATCGCGGCTGAAGTGGCGGGCCGTGGCGCGCAGGCTCCAGGCGTGGGCCGCCAGCGCGGTGAGCAGCTCGTCGCGGGTCGGACGCGGGCGAATATGGGGTCGGTGGCTGGCATCGCCGTCCGGGGTCGCGTTGTCGGGCGTGGCCGGGGTCTCGTCGCGGATCCAGCGCGGGAGCGCGTCTCGCTCGACCCGCCGCAGGTCCTTGCCGCAGCCGTGGACGAATCGCTGGAGGGCGCGCAGATTGTCGGTCCATACCCCGAGGAGCAGCGATTCGACGGCCTCGACCGCGAATTCCAGCGGCTCCACCGAACCGCGGGGGGCACACCATTGGCGGTGGAGGCGATCGATCCAGTCGACGATGTCGGCCCGGCGCGCCCGCAGGAACGGGACCTCGACCTCCCACAACGCGAGGCGGGCGTGGAGGTCGCGACGGAAGCGCCCGGCGGCGACCTCGGCGGCGAGCGAGCGGTTGGTCGCCGCGATCACGCGCACGTCGATGCGGTGCGGCTGGGTGCTGCCGACGGCGACGACCTCGCCGAGCTCGACGGCGCGCAGCAGCTTGGGCTGCAGATCGAGCGGCAGCTCGCCGACCTCGTCGAGGAACAGGGTGCCGCCGGCGGCCGCGCGGAACATGCCGGCGTGCTCGCCGGTGGCGCCGGTGAAGGCGCCACGGACGTGGCCGAACAGCTGGCTCTCGACCAGCTGGGCGCTGAGGGCGGCACAATTGACGACGACGAGCGGGCCGCGGCGCCCGGACAGGCGGTGGAGCTCGGCGGCCACGCTCTCCTTGCCGGCGCCGGTCTCGCCGAGCACCAGCACCGGGGCGCGGTCGACCGCGGCGCGGGCGACCGCGGCGCGCAGACGACGGGCGGCCAGGGACTCGCCCGGCAGCGCGTCGAGGTCGACGTGCGGGGCGGGGCCCGGGACGGCGCCGCGCTCGTAGACCACGAGCACGTCGCCGATCCGGAGCACGGTCTGATCGACGAGGAAGCGCGGCGAGGTCGCGATCGCCTGGCCGTCGAGGCGGGTGCCGTTACGACTGCCGAGGTCGGCGATGCAGTGTGACGCGGCACCGGCGTCCCAGCGGACGACGGCGTGCCGGCGCGAGACCGTCGGGTGCTCGACGGCTCGCATGTCCTTTCCGCCAGCATGGCGGCCGAGCGTGATCGCACCGTCGTCGAGGTCGATGACCCGGGCCAGCGCGCGCGGATAGACGATCACGAGCCGGGCCGTCGGCGGCGCCTCGACGGACCGCCGCGGCGGCTCGGCCGAGATCGTGGTTTCCTGCGCGTTCGATGGCACTTTGTCGGGTCTGGCCCGCATCGGGTGTCCGATGGTGTCTCACGGACACCCCGGGGACAAGCACACAGGAGTGCCGGGGTCGACCGATAATTTCCAGTAAAATCAACAGTAATGGCGGTGGCCCGCGGTTTGCCAATGTCGGCGTCGAACGCTGACCTCGAGGGACGCATCCGCGCCTCGACACCCACGCATAGCGAGCTTTCCATGACACCCACCATTCCCAGGCTCTCCACCGCTCTCGCGCTCGTCCTCGTCGCCCCTGCATGCACCACGGAGGAGACCGACCCCGGGGTCGAGTTCCGCGACACCAGCTGGGGCTGCGGCAGCGGCTGCCCGACCAACTCGCCGCACGCCAACCAGTACGACGTACCGGAGCTCAACCTCGACGGCCTACCGAACTTCGACGGCGTGACGCTCGTCGGGTTCCGCGACGGGGCCGACAACTTCTACGAGCTGACCGCCACGGACGACGAGCTCATCCTCCTCGATGCCCAGGGTAACCCGTCGAAAGCGGGCCAAGGCCTGACCGGCCTGCGCATCGAGCTCGGCAACGCCCTCGGCGAAACGGAGTACATTCATGTCCTCGGCTACACGTCCTTGATCGAGTCGTGGGCCGTCGGAACGAAGCCGATGTCCGCCTACGCGCTCGCGTACGCCGACACGGAGACCGGCCGGTTGGTCAACGTCTGCCCCGACTATTACGCCGACCCCTACGCGACGGTCGTGACCATTATCGACGGGGAGCGCTACGACGGGACGACGAAGTCGGTCATGCCGAACGAGGCGGGCTGGATCACCCTCGCGTGCGAGGGACAGGCGGTGTACAAGATGAAGCGGCTCGGGTACGGCCCCCACATCAACTTCGCCAACACCCCAAAACCGTCGACGGTCGAGCAGCGCAATGCGACGCTCAGGATGATCACCGCGACTTATTGCGGGCACTCAAAAAACTTTACCAGCTACACGCAAGAGGGCACGAAGATCCTGTGGGCCAACCAGGTAGGCAACGTCGACTGGCGCAAGGCGGGCGCGCTGCCCGAGGCGGTGTGGGACCAGAACGGTGCGGTGTGCTGGAACACCCACAGGTCGACCCTCGTGCCCAACTGCGACCCTGTGCCGTGCACCGCGGCCGACGTCGGTGAGTGGATGACCTGGCTGCCGATCCCGTGACGACGGGCGACGACATCGACACGCGGAGCAGCCCGCTCGGGCCGGAGAGCGTGACGCAGGACGGCGCGGCGCGTACATCGGCGGCGAGCTTCGGCCCGGCGCCGGCGCGGATCGGCCGCTACCACGTGCTCGAGCGCCTCGGCGCCGACGGGATGGGGGTCGTCTTCGCGGCCTACGATCCGGAGCTCGATCGCAAGGTCGCCGTCAAGCTGCTGCGACCCGATCGCAACTCCGGTGATTCCCAGGTGAGGCTGCTGCGCGAGGCCCAGGCGCTGGCCCGTCTCTCGCACCCGAACGTGGTGCAGGTCCACGACGCCGGCGCGCTCGACGAGCGGGTGTTCCTGGCGATGGAGTTCATCCGCGGCGTCGATCTGCGCGCGTGGCTGGGCACGGCGAGGCGCGGCGAGGCGGAGGTCATGCGCGTGTTCCTGGCCGCGGGTCGCGGGCTGGCGGCCGCGCACGCGCAGGGGGTGGTGCACCGCGACTTCAAGCCGGAGAACGTGCTCGTCGGTGACGACGGGCGTGTGTGTGTCGCCGACTTCGGGCTCGCGCGCGTCGAGGTCGGGTCGGCTTCGATGGGCGGCCGAGGCACGGCCCTCGCCCTCCTGCTGACCGACAGCGGCGCGCTGCTCGGGACGCCGGCCTACATGGCTCCGGAGCAGCACCTCGGGCGGCCGTCCGACGCCCGCAGCGACCAGTTCAGCTTCTGTGTCGCGCTGTGGGAGGCGCTGTTCGGGCAGCGTCCGTTCGCCGGCGACACGGCGTCCGAGACCGCGGCGGCGGTGGTCGCGGGCGAACTCCGCAGCCCGCCGGCCGACCGCCGGCTCTCCCGCCACGTGCTCGAGGCGCTGCGCCGCGGGCTGCAGGTCGATCCCGGCGCGCGCTTCCCGACGGTCGACGCGCTGCTCGCGGCGCTCGCCCGCGACCCCGCGCGGTCGCGCAGGAGATGGCTCCTTGTTCCTGTCTTCGCGGGCATGATGTTCGGGACAGCTTACTTCGCCCGCGACGACGCGGCCGAGGCGTGCAGCGGCGCCGCGCGCGAGCTCGCGGGGGTGTGGGACGCCGATCGCCGGGCGGCGGTGACGGCGGCCCTGGCCGGCGCGGCCGACCCGGAGCTGCCGGCCCGCGTGCTCGCCGGGCTCGACGGACGCGCGGCCGCCTGGGTGACGGCGCGCCGCGAGGCCTGCCTCGACCACCACGCCGGCAGGCGCTCGCCGACGTTGTACGACGCGCACGCGCGCTGCCTCGACCGCCGCCGCCAGGAGCTCAACCGCGCGGTCGACCTGCTGGTGACGGACCACGCGAGCGTCGACGCGGCGCGGCTGGTGGCGCGGTTGCCGGCGGTCGGCGCCTGCACCGACGCGGGCATCGCCGAGGCCGAGGCGGCGCGGCCCGACGACCCGCTGCTGGCCCGCGCCGCAGCGGCGCTCGCGGACGAATTGTCGGCCGCGCGGACGCATCACCACGGCGGTGACGAGGTCGCGGCAGAGCGCATGACGGCGACGGTGGTGGCGAAGGCGCGCCGGCTCGAGCTGCGCCCGTTGCTCGCCGAGGCGCTGCTGCTGCGCGGGCACGTCCTGGCGGCCGTCGACCAGCTCGACGACGCGCGCGAGGCGATGCGCGAGGCGGTCGTGCACGCGCTGGCGACCCGCCGCGACGCGCTCGCGGCCGAGGCGCTGGCGGTGCAGTTGTTCCTCGACGGCCAGCTCGACGCGCGCGCGAAGGCCCTGGCGGCCGCGCCGATGGCCCGCGCGCTGGCCGAGCGGCTGGTCGCCCCCGCGGCCGCGCTGGCGCGCCTCGACAACAACCTCGGGACGCTGGCGTTCCACGCCGGCGAGCTCGACGAGGCCCGCGCGTACTTCGAGCGCGCGACAGCCGAGCTCGCGCGCGTCGAGGACCCCGATCGGATCGAGCTGGCGAACTACCAGGCGAACCTGGCCCTGAGCACCCGCGATCCGGCGGCCAAACACGACGGCTTCACGCGGGCGATCGCCGTCCTCTCCGGGGCGCTCGGCATGGACCACCTCGAGACGCTGCACCTGCGCCTGCGCCACGGGTTGCACGAGGCCGACCTGACGCAGGGCGCGGCGATCCTGGCCGCCGTCTGCCCGCGCCTGCGGGCGCTGTACCCGGAGGTCCACTCGAGCTGCGCCAGCTGCTTCCAGCGACTGGGCCTGACCGAGGCCGAGCTCGGGCGCGACGAGGCCGCGCTGGCGGCCTTCCGCGCCGTACCGGGCTGCCTGGGCGCGCCCGGCAACCACATGCAGGCCGAGCACTTCGCCGTGCTGGGCGCGCGGTCGGGGGCCGCGATCGCGTGGATCGAGGCCCGGCCCGCGGAGGCGCTCGCGCTGGCCGACGACGCGCTGGCGCGGGCAGAGCCGCATCAGGCGATGTGGTGGGTCGCGCTCGAGGTGGCGGAGCTCCAGGTCCTCCGCGGGCGGGCCCTGGTCGCCCTCGGCCGGACGACCGACGCTCGGGTGACGCTCGAGCGAGCGGCGACGCTGATCGCCGAGCTGAGCCGCGGTCACACCGACGCGCTGCTGCCGGTGTGGGCCGAGCGGGTCCGCTCGCTGCAGGCAGCGATCGCGGGGTGACGCCTCGCCGATCTGCCTGGAAGGACAATATGCATTCCCGCATTGATCAATGTCCGAACGGACAGGCCGTCTCGTCCCCGCTCGCGGGCCACGAGGCGAGTGTCTCCGGGGACAGTGTCCCGGAGACACTCGCGGCGGCCGCCCGCCTCGTGCCGGCGGGCACGAGAATCCTCAAGGATCTCGACGCATCGAGCGTGGCACGCACGCTGCTTTGACGGTCGCGGGTGCGGAGGCGCGAGGAGCCCCCGCCCGAGGAACGTCATGAAGAGCAAGATCCAGAATATCGTACGACATGTGTCCTGTGCCTTGATCATCGCGGCGGCCGGCTGCGACCCCGGCGAAGACGCCGCGCCGGTGGCGGCCGAGGAGATCGGCGCAGAGTCGGAGCTGCTGGTGGAGCTCGATCTGCCGAACGGCAACGTGCTGCGGTTCTTCGCCGTCCCCGGCGGCGGCGTGGTCGCCGAGGAGGAAGGACACGCGCTCACCAACTCGCTGGCCTCGCTGCCCGAGCTGATGGACGCCAGCCCCTACGAGGTGTTCCGTGCGGTCGCGCCGCGCGACCGCGCGGCGCCGGCCGAGCTCCTCGAGGATTACGAGGAGACCCTGGCCGAGCGCGCGTCGACCGGCGCGGCCGGGACCCCCGAGGACTTCCACGTCGATCAGCTGGCCGGCTTCTACGAGTTCCCGCAGGCGCGCAAGTTCTCGGATTGCACCGACGTCTCGGCCTGGCAAGATTACGGCGAGGAGACGGAGATCGGCGCCAATTGCCCCGGATCTGCCGGGACGTCGTACTATCAGTGCCTCTCCAACTGGTCGCCGCCTCTCAGCTCCAATTGCGGCGGCTTCGCCTGCACCGAGTTCTTCACCAACCAGAAGAAGTTCCGCGCGTCCGCCTGCGCCCGCACGGGCGACACGTACGTCACATTCATGATGGCCGGCAAGCTGCCCGCGGACCCCGACTACACCCTGCTGTTCAATCGGACCCTGGCCGATGCCGGCACCTACTACAACTACTGGTACTCGTATGGGACGGCCCGGCACTTCTACCGCCTGATCTATCGCTGGGGCACCGGGACCCGCAACATCAACAAGTCGCTGTGGTTCAAGTCGTGAGCACGACGAGGTGACCACGGCCGACCGCGGCGTCGCGGTGGATCGTCGCGGTGCACGGGGCCCGACCGGGCCCCTCGGGCATCTCGGTAACGACGCCGACGCCGCATCGCCTGTCTCTCGGGCCAGCTTCAGCCTCTCACTCGCGCCGGGCCAGGAACGCCTCGACCCGCGCCTTCGCGTTGGCGTGCAGGTCGGCGTAGAACAGCCCGTACTCGATCGCGTGGTAGTTCCCGGCCCCGAGCGCGCGGTCGAGCAGCCGGCTCATGAAGTCGCGCGGCACCGACCCGCGCACCTCGACCCGCAGCGTCCCCGTCGCGCACTGCGCCGTCACGAAGCCCGGCGTCGGCGTCGGCGTCGCTCCGCTGCTGTCCCAAAAGACAGCCCCGAGCCCGCCCTCGGCCCGCGCCGCGTCGGCCCGCCAGGTCAGCGGATTGACGCACACCCGCGTGCGCGGCGGCGCGTCGGCCGGCGGCGGCGGGTTCTCGACGAAGTCGATGCCGGTCGTGAACTCCGGGCCGCGCGCGTTCCAGGCCACCACGCAGCCGGTCGCCGTCGGCGTGTCGCACACCGGCAGGTCGCCGAGCGCCTCGACCGTGATCGGCCCGCCGATCAGGTACGCCGCCACCAGCTGTCGCCGCAGCGGCCCGGGCGCGACCACCTCGCGGAGCAGCCGCAGGCCGATCACCGAGCCCTGGCTGTGGGCCGCGACGATGAACGGCCGCCCGTGGTTGTCGTGCTCGAAGTAGTGGCGGAACGCGGCGATCGCGTCGTCGCCCGCGAGCCCGATCGCCCGCGCCCCGTCGGCGCTCGCCGTGGTGAAGGCCGTCATGTTGGCCTGGCGGTAGCGCGGCCCGTAGACCGCGCAGCAGCCGTTGAACGCGCTGGCCTGGATCCGCGTCGAGCCGGCGTCGGTGGCCTCGTTGACCGCGACGTCGTCGAGCCTCGCGTTCCACGCGGCGCCGAGGAACGACGTCGGGTGGAGGTAGAACACGTCGACCGCCGGCGCCTCGCTCGCGGCGAGCCCGTTCACCGCCACGTCGGCCGCGTCGGCGCGCTCGGGCCGGGCGGTCCAGGCCGACGGCTCGGCGTAATTCGGCGGCGGCGGCGTGTCGCCCGGATCGAACGCCACCCCCGGCGCGGCCACGGCCAGCACGATGTCGCCGAGCCAGATCCACCCGACCCCCAGCGACGCCAGCAGCAGCACCGCGAACCCGACCGCGATCCGCCGTACGAACTTCTTCACGCTCACGCCCCCTGGGCCAGCGCCTGCGCCAGCGCCTGCGCCAGCGCCTGCGGCGCCCCCGGACGCACCAGCGTGGTCTCCGGGTACAGGTCGCGCATCAGCTCGGGGATCCCGCCGACCGCCGTGGCCACCACCGGCAGCCCGTAGCGCTTGGCCTCGGCGATCACCAGCGGCGCCCCCTCCGACAGCCCGCCGATCTCCCGCGACGGCACGCACAGCAGCGCCGCGCGGCGGTACAGCGCCTCCTTCGCCGCGCCCTCGACGAACCCGTGGAAGCGCGCGTCGAGCTGCAGGCCGTCCGCCAGCCCTTGCAGCCGGCGCCGCTCCGGCCCGTCGCCCGCGATCGCCAGGCGCGGCCGCCGGGGCATCAGCGCCGCCGCCCGCAGCAGGTCGTCGACGCCCTTCTGCTTGATCAGGCGCCCGAGGAACAGCACCTCGTCGCCTGTCCGTGCGGGCATGTCCGCGACGGCATGTCCTTCGAGACCTGCCCCATCGGACACGCTGCCGACCATCGTCTCGACGCGCAGCGGCGGCGCCCCGCCCGGCCAGGCCGCGGCCACGCGGGCCAGCTTCTCGGCCGAGGGCAGGGCCACGCTCTCGGCCTGGGCCAGCGCCGCCAGGGCCGCCTCGCGCAGCGGCCCGGGCAGGCGCAGCAGCAGGTCGACGTCGGTGCCGTGGCCGTACAGCTCGCACGGCACGCGGGCCGCGCGGGCCGCCTCGGCCGCCAGCCAGCCGCACGGCAGCAGCATGTGCGCCGCGATCTTGTCGGGCCGGAACGCCCGGATCTCGCGCTGCAGCGCCCGCTGCAGCGCGGCCACGAACGGCAGCACCAGCAGCGCGCGCCACGGCCGGTCGCGGATGTTCTCGAGGATCCCGAAGTGCCCCGTCAGCGACGACATGCCGGTCGGCGCGTAGGCGAAGCGGACCACCTCGCACGGCGACGCCAGCGCGCCGCGCACCCACGCGGTCCGCGGGACCAGGAAGCGGACCGTCTCGCCGGCCGCCGCGCGCGCCTCCCAGTGGCGCAGGATGAAGCGGCCGCGCGGATCGCCGGCCCACTGCGGGAAGGTCGTCGTGACGACCAGCGACCTCACAGCTTCTCCGCCACAAACACGTAGAACCCGGCCAGCGCGGCCAGCGGGCTCTCCATCAGCGCCCACTCGACGCGGTCGTGCAGCTTGCCGACGACCGGCAGGCGGCACACCACGGGGTGCGGCGTGGTGATCCGGATGCCCGCGCGCGCGACCACCTTCGTGCCCGCGGGCAGCACGTCCGCGGCCTCGGCCGGGGTGAGGAAGCGGGTCGAGATGGCGGCCTCGTCGAAGGTCTGCGACGTCTTGCGCGGGCCCCACACGCGCTTGATGAGGTAGCGCAGCGAGTTGCGGTTGTAGATGTCGAAGATGATGTGGCCGCCGGGCCGGGTCACCCGCGCCATCTCCTCGAGGCAGCGCTCCCACCCGGGGATGTGCGCCAGCACCTTGAAGGAGTAGGTCACGTCGAAGCTCGCGTCGGCGAACGGCAGGTCGGTCGCGCTCGCCTCCTGCACGTCGAGCCCGCGGCTCTTCGCGTGCTCGAGCATGCCGGGCGACAGGTCGACGCCCTTGGCGCTGCGGGCGACCGTCGCCACCCGCTGGAGGATGAGCCCCGTGCCGCAGCCGACCTCGAGCGCGTCCTTGCCCTGGGCGTAGCGGCTGACCACCGCCGCCGCCTGGTCGTCGATGAGCTTGTGGTATCCACGATCGCGACCGTGGTCGTACCCGGCCGAGAAAGCGTCGTAATAGTTACGGTTCTGTGAAGTATCGGCGGTCGCCGCCATGGCCGGCACCATAGCCGCCGCCCTGGCGTGCGTCCAGGCACTCCCAGGCGGCGTTGACAATGAAAACGACTTTCAGTATCCGATTCCGAGCACGCCACCGCGCCTCGCGCTGGCGCCCGCCTCACGGACTGGAAGCCCCGCATGCGCCGCACGTTCCTCGCCCTCTGCCTCCTCCCCGCCTGCACCACCTCGACCACCGGCTGGGAGGACGACGCTTTCCGCACCGAGGCCAAGAACGTGGTCGATCGCTACGCCGCGCTCGTGTCCGCCGCCTACGAGAAGTCGAGCCGCGGCGCCGAGCAGATGGACAGCGCGCTGCAGGACTTCGTCGCCGCGCCCTCGGCCGACACGCTGCAGGCGACCAGGACCGCCTGGCTCGGCGCGCGCGACGACTACGGCCTGACCGAGGTGTTCCGCTTCTACAACGGCCCGATCGACGCCGCGCCCGACGAGCTCGAGGGGCGGATCAACGCCTGGCCGATGGACGAGGCGTACATCGACTACGTCGAGGGCATGCCCGACGTCGGCATCATCAACGACCTCGCCGCCTACCCCGAGCTGAGCCGCGACGTCCTGATCGAGCGCAACGGCGCCGAGGGCGAGGACAGCATCTCGACCGGCTGGCACGCGATCGAGTTCCTGCTGTGGGGCCAGGATCTCGACCCGGCCGGCCCCGGCGCGCGCCCGTTCACCGACTTCGTCGACGGCGGCACCGCGGCCAACCAGGACCGCCGCCGCCAGTACCTCACGCTCACCAGCGAGCTGCTGCTCGACGACCTCGCGCGCGTCGCCGACTCCTGGTCCGAAGGCCAGGAGAACTACCGCGCCGAGTTCGTCGCCCAGGACCCCAAGGACGCGATCGGCAAGATCCTCCTCGGCATGGCCAGCCTCAGCGGCGCCGAGCTCGCCGGCGAACGCATGACCGTGGCCTACGACACACGCGAGCAGGAGGACGAGCACTCCTGCTTCAGCGACAACACCCACAAGGATCTGCTGGCCAACATCCAGGGCATCGAGGACGTGTACCACGGCCGCATCGACGGCCAGGCCGGCCCGAGCCTGTCGAGCCTGGTCGCCCGCATCGACGCCGATGCCGACACCCTCGCCACCGCCAAGCTGCAGGCCGCCGTCGCCGCCGTCGCCGCCATCCCGCCGCCCTTCGACGCCGCCATCCAGGCCGCCGACGGCAGCCCCGAGCGCGCGAGCGTCAAGGCCGCCATCGACAGCCTGAAGGAGGCGACGGAGGCGCTGGTGGGCGTCGCCGAGGCGCTCGAGATCGAGCTCAACCTGGAGTAGAATTGGACGTGCGCCGCCTGCCTGTCCTTTTGGCCCTGGTCCTCGGGACATCCTGCGAGGATCCTGCCCCCGCGCTCGAGCCGGGCGAGGAGCTGGCCGGCGGCGACACCACGATCCGCGACGAGAGCCCCAACGCGTTCTCGTACAGCGCCCGCAACATGAGCTTCGAGCGGCGCCAGCGGTTCGTCGTCGGCAACTCCTTCTTCAACAAGAACTGGGTCATCGCCCCGGCCTCGACCGCCGGGCGCGACGGCCTCGGGCCCACCTTCAACGCCCGCTCGTGCTCGGCCTGCCACTTCAAGGACGGCCGCGGCCGCCCGCCCGAGGGCGACGAGGCGTTCGCCAGCATGCTGCTGCGCCTGTCGGTCCCCGGCGAGGGCCTGCACGGCGGCCCGCGCGACGTCCCCGGCTACGGCGACCAGCTGCAGCCGCACGGCATCGACGGCGTCCCCGGCGAGGCTGTCCCGAAGGTCAGCTGGGTCGAGCAGCCGGGCACCTTCGCCGACGGCGAGCCCTACAGCCTGCGCGCCCCGACCTATAGCCTCGAAGAGCCGGCCTACGGCCCGCTGCCGCCCGACCTGCTGATCTCGCCGCGGGTCGCCCCGGTGATGATCGGCATGGGCCTGCTCGAGGCCATCCCCGAGGCTGACCTGCTCGCGCGCGAGGACCCCGACGACGCCGACGGCGACGGCATCTCCGGCCGGGCCAACCGCGTGTGGGACCTGACCGCCGAGGCCGCCGTGGTCGGCCGCTTCGGCTGGAAGGCCAACCAGTCGACCGTCGCCCAGCAGACGGCCGGCGCCTTCCTCGGCGACATGGGCCTGACCACGGCGATGTTCCCGCTCGACAACTGTCCCGAAGAACAGGTCGATTGCACCGCCGCCCCGAACGGCGGCGCCCCCGAGGTCGAGGCCGACCTGCTCGCGGACGTCGTCTTCTACTCCGCCACCCTCGCCGTGCCCGCCCGCCGCGGCGCCGACGACCCCGAGGTCCTGCGCGGCAAGCAGGTGTTCCGCGACGCCGGCTGCGCCGACTGCCACGTCCCTCGCCACGTCACCGCCGCCGACGCCGCCATCGAGGAGACCCGCGGCCAGACGATCTGGCCCTACACCGACCTGCTCCTGCACGACATGGGCGACGCCCTCGCCGACGGCCGCCCCGACTACCTCGCCGACGGCAACGAGTGGCGCACCCCGCCGCTGTGGGGCATCGGCCTGGTCGAGACCGTCAACGGCCACACCACCTTCCTCCACGACGGCCGCGCCCGCTCGCTGATGGAGGCCGTCCTGTGGCACGGCGGCGAGGCCGAGCCCGCGCGCGAGGCCGTGCGCGCCCTGCCCCGCGACCAGCGCGACGCCCTCGTCGCCTTCCTGGAGTCGCTGTGAGCATCTCCGTGCACCTGGCCGCCCGGGCATGTCCCCTCGGCCCGGTGCCAGAAGACATGCCCGCACGGACATGTCCCCGAGCACACCTCGCGCCACCCGCCACGCAGCGCCTCCGCCCGCCGCGCCGCGCCGAAGCCCCACCCGTCGCACGGCGCCCTGCGTCACACCTCGCGCCGCACCGGGCTTGCCCCGCGTCGCTGCTCCTCCAGCCGCCCGTCGCACGGCGCCCCGCGTCACACCTCGCGCCGCGCCCAGCTTGCCCCGCGTCGCTGCCGGTCCTGCCGCCCGTCGCACGACGCCCTGCGTCACACCTCGCGCCGCGCCGGGCGTGCCCCGCGTCGCTGCTCCTGCCGCCCGCCGCATCCAGCCCGGTCGTCTCGCCGCGTCCCGCGTCCATGTGCAGCGCGAGCGCCGGCGTAGCCGCCCGGCTCCCCGCCCTCCTCACCCCGCCGAGGTCCCGATGATCCGCGCCGGTCTCTCTCGTCATGTCCTCACGGCCATGCTCTTCGGAGCAGGCGTCGGGACGATCGTCGGCCTCGCCTGCGGCGGCGGCGACGACGACGACTCCCGCCCGGCCGTGCTCGAGCACGTCGCCCGCAGCGTCGCCGTCCCGGCCTTCACCGCCCTGCACGACCGCGCCGAGGCGCTGGTGACCGCCATGGACGCCCTGTGCGCCACCCCCGACGATCTCGCCCTGACGGCCGCGCAGGCCGCCTGGTCGGACGAGCGCGACGCCTGGGCCCGCGTGCTCCCGTTCGGCTTCGGCCCGCTGCCGCCCGAGCTCAACGCCCTCGACTTCTGGCCCGTGCGCGTCGACAGCGTCGAGGCCGCGGTGGCCGGCGCCCCGGCCACGGCCGACGCCGCCTACCTCGGCACCCTCGGCGTCAGCGCCAAGGGCATGCCCGCGCTCGAGTACCTGCTGTGGGGCGACGGGCTCGGCGACCCCCTCGCGCCGCTGCAGGACCCCCGCCGCTGCAGCTACGCGCGCGTCCTCGCGGTCGACATCGCCGCCCGCACCGGCGCCCTGAACAGCGCCTGGACGGACGAGTACGCCGACGCGCTGGCCACCGCGGGCCGCGGCAGCACCGTCTACGACTCGCTCAAGGCCGGCGTCGACGAGGTCGTCAACAAGTCGATCGACGCCTGCCTGACCATGGTCAAGGGCAAGCTCGACAACCCGCTCGGCAACCTCACCGGCGCCGCCGAGGACCCGACCCTCATGGAGTCGCGCTTCTCCGGCCACACCCGCGCCGACCTCGAGGCCAACCTCGCCGGCGTGTGGGCCGTCTACCACGGCGCCGACCTCGACGCCCCCGCGGCCGGCATCTCGGTCCTGGTCCAGGAGATCGACGCCAAGCTCGACGAGCGCGTGCGGGCCCAGTACGCCCGCGCCCGCGAGGTCCTGACCGCCGTGCCCGAGCCGCTGACCGCCACGCTCCTGGCCGACCGCGCCGCCGTCCAGCTCGCGCGCGACGAGCTCGACACCTTCCGCCGCATGCTGAAGCTCGACGTCGCCAGCGCCCTCGGTGTCACCCTGGCGCTCAGCGACAACGACGGCGACTGACCCGAGGGACATGTCCGAGAGCGCAGGCACGGCGACCGGCCCGCGGCGCCCCGCCCCGACGGACATGTCCGACAGCGCAGGCACGGTGGACCGACGCCCCGACTCGCCGACCGCTGCCGTCCGAACGGACATGTCCGAACGCGCAGCCTCCCCTCCTCGCTCCCGCCTGCTGCGCGCCCTGCTCGCCCCGGTCGACGCGGCCGGCCTGCACGCGTTCCGGATCGCCTTCGGCCTGCTGATGTTCGCCGGCACCGTCCGCTTCGCCGCCCGCGGGTGGATCCACCAGCTCTACGTCGAGCCGAGCTTTCACTTCAAATACTGGGGCTTCCACTGGCTCGAGCCGCTGCCGGCGGCCGGCATGATCGCCGTGTTCGTCGCTCTCGGCGCGCTGTCGCTGCTGGTCGCCGCGGGCGTGTGGTACCGGCCCGCCGTCGCCCTGTTCTTCGTCCTCTTCACCTACGTCGAGCTGCTCGACAAGGCGACCTACCTCAACCACTACTACTTCGTCAGCGTCGTCGCCCTGCTGATGATCGCCCTGCCGCTGCAGCGCCGCGTCGCCGTCGCCCCGACCTGGGCCCTGTGGGCGGTGCGCCTGCAGGTCGGCCTCGTCTACTTCTACGCCGGCCTCGCCAAGCTGCGCCCCGACTGGCTGCTGCACGCCCAGCCGCTCAAGCTGTGGCTGGCCGCGCGCGCCGACTTCCCGGTGCTCGGCCCGCTGCTGCGCCGGCCCGAGGCCGCGTACGCCATGAGCTGGGCCGGCGCCGCCTTCGACCTCACGGTCCCGTTCCTCCTGCTCCACCCGCGCACTCGCCCGTTCGCCTACGCCGGCGTGCTCGCCTTCCACGGCCTCACCGGCGCCCTGTTCCCCGCGATCGGCATGTTCCCGTGGATCATGGCCGCCTCCGCCCTGGTGTTCTTCCCGCCCGACTGGCCGCGGCGGCTGCGGCACCGCCTGTCCCCGAGGACCTGCCCCCAGGGACCTGTCCTCTCCGCCACATCGTTCCCGGCCCGCCCGCTGCTGCTGTCCGCCCTCGCGCTGCACTTCGCCGTCCAGCTCGCGCTGCCGCTGCGCCGCTTCGCCTACCCCGGCGACACCGCCTGGACCGAGGAGGGCTACCGGTTCGCCTGGCAGGTCATGCTGGTCGAGAAGGTCGGCAGCGTCGGCTACCGCGTGCGCGACCCCGACAGCGGCCGCGTGCGCCAGGTCGACCCCGAGCCGCTGCTGACCGCCCAGCAGGCCAAGCAGATGGCCTTCCAGCCCGACATGATCCTCGAGTACGCCCACCACCTCGCGGCCCACAACCCCGGCGCCGAGGTCCGGGCCGACGTCTTCGTCACCTACAACGGCCGCCCCGCCGCGCGCCTCGTCGACCCCGACGTCGACCTCGCCCGCGAGCGCGACGGCCTCGCGCCCAAATCGTGGATCTTGCCGGCCCCGCCGCGCCCGTGAGCGCCGGCACCGGACGCACATCGACGCAGGACCACGTTCACGGCCCGCACAGCGGCGCGCCCCCGTCGACGCACGAATCATCGTCCCGCGCCCGCTGCCGGCCTCGCACCGCGATCTCCGAGCTCGCCGGCGATCGCCACGCCGCGAATTCGCCACGACTTTCGCGAAGAAAGCCGCGCGTAGTAACCTCGGCACCGTGACAGCCGCCCGTCTCCGCGCCGTCTTCACCGCCGCCGTCGCCGCCGGCCTCGCCTGCAACAGCACCCCGCGTCCGCCGACCTCCGGCACCCCGACCCCCGGGGACGGCGAGGGCCTGCCGCCCGGCACCCCCGCCTTCAGCGCCCCGGCCTGCACGCACGAGCAGCTGCTGCTCGGCCTCGACACGGCCCACACCAACGCCCGCTTCGAGCACGTCATCCTGCGCGAGACCACCCTGCGCCCCACCGACACCGGCCCCAAGCCGCAGCAGTCGCAGAGCCTGGCCACCGCCGGCCTGGCCTGTCAGACCGCCGACAACAAGCAGGCCTGCGCCTACAAGCTCGCCACCGCCGTCAGCACCACCTCGCTGTTCCCCACCCCCGACCCGAATTTGGCCCGCTACATCGTGCTGCAGCACGACGCCAACGTGAAGACCGTGGCCACCCGCGCGCAGCTGCTCACGCTGCTCGGCGCCATCGACACGCCCGGCGAGGCGCGCCTGCTCGCCGCCACGCTCGGGATCCAGCCGCTGTGCGCCGAGGACAGCGTGCGCGCCATCGACGGCGGCTTCCAGGTGATCGGCAAGCGCCCGCAGAGCACCTGCATCAATCAGTTCGAGGGCGTCCTGATCGACGTCGTCCGCGGCCAGACCACCGTCAGCTCGACCGTCGACCTCACCGATCCGACCCAGGGCTGCCTGGCCAGCGGCCGCCGCCCCGAGGGCTTCGCCGGCCCGCGGCCGCAACCCGGCGACCCGCTCGTCGCCTGGCTCGGGCAGATGCAAGAGCTCGAGGCTGCCAGCGTGCCCGCCTTCGAGCGCCTCGCCCGCGAGCTCGAAGGCCACGGCGCCCCCGACTCCCTGATCGCGCGCGCCCGCGCCGCCGCGGACGACGAGGTCCGCCACGCCGCCGCCTTCGCCGGCCTGCGCCAGCGCCACGGCGCCCCCCCGCGCGAGCCCGCGGCCCTGCCCGACCTCGACGCGATCCGCCCGCTCGAGCGGCTCGCCGTCGAGAACGCCGTCGAGGGCTGCGTGCGCGAGACCTACGGCGCCCTGGTCGCCCGCTACCAGGCCGAGGTCGCCGACGACCCGGCCCTGCGCCGCCTGTTCGCCGCGATCGCCGAGGACGAGACCCGCCACGCCGAGCTCGCCTGGGACGTCCACACCTGGCTCGAAGGACAGCTCGACGCCGCCGCCCGCGAGCGCGTCGCCGCCGCCCGCGCCGCCGGCGTCCACGAGCTGCGCGCCGCCGTCGCCGCCGACGCCACCGACCCCGAGCTCGCCCGCCGCAGCGGCCTCCCGACCGGTCCCGTCGCCGAGCTCCTGTTCGACCGCTGCGCCGCCGCCCTGTGGGCCGCGTAGCAGCGCCTGCACGAGAGGACATGCCCGCCAGAGCATGTCCCCATGGGCATGTCCGCGGGAACATGCCCCATCGGAGCGCTCGCGCCCGCCGCACATGTGTCGACCCGGGGGCAACGTGTCCTCCGCACATGCGGCGGCCGGCATGCCCTGCGGAACGCCCCCGACGCTGACGAATCCCGTGTCTTCGTCCGTCGGTCCGCCTGCCCCCAGAACCCTCTTGCGCCCGCGCCCCATCGACATGTCCTTCGCGCCATGTCTTTGAGACCAGCCCGCCTCTCGCCGATCCAGGCGAGGACGGGTCGTCGCCCCGCTCCGACTCGGCGACCGCTCGCCGCGCACCCGCCGGCCTGCGCCCGCTGCCGCGCCAGGCAGCCCGCCTCTCCGCGAGAATTTGCCGGTGCGCCGCGCCTCACGGCGCCTGCGCGAGCTCGCCCGCCCGCGCTTGCAAAGAACAAGCTCGGTGCAGCAGGACAAATTTGGGCTAAATTCGCCCGCCATGGCCGCGCGCAGCTACGGGAGTTACTGCGGGTTGGCCCGCGCGCTCGAGATCGTCGGCGAGCGCTGGGCCCTGCTCATCGTCCGCGACCTGCTCGTCGGGCCCCGGCGCTTCACCGACCTCCAGCGCGGCCTGCCGCGGATCCCCACCAACGTCCTGTCGACCCGGGTCAAGGAGCTCGAGCAGGCCGCCGTGATCCACCGGCGCCTCCTGCCCCGCCCCGGTGGCGCGATCGTCTACGAGCTCACCGACCGCGGCCGCGCCCTCGAGCCCGCCGTGCTCGCCCTCGGTCGCTGGGGCGCGCCGCTGCTCGGCGAGCCCGGCGCCGGCGAGATCGTCACCACCGATTCGCTGGTCATGGCGATCCGCACCACGTTCCACCCCGACGCCGCGCGCGGCCTCCACGTCGGCTACGAGCTGCACCTCGGCGACCTCGTCGCCCACGCCCGCGTCGACGACGGCCGGCTCACGGCCGGCGCGGGCCCCCTGCCCGGCGCCGACCTGGTCCTCGAGACAGGCCCGGAGCTGCGCGCGTTGATGACCGGTGAGCTGGCCCCCGCCGCCGCGCTTGCCCGCGGCGCCGTCCAGATCCACGGCGACCCTGCGCTGCTGACCACCTTCGTCGCGCTGTTCCGGATCGAGCACACGCCGGCCGGCGCTACGCTCGAGGCATGACCTATCGAACGCTCCTCGCGGGCGCGCTGCTGCTGTGCGCCTGTCCGAACGACCAGGCGGGCGCAGGCGCCTCGGCCACCGACGCGACCGCCACCGACGCGACGACCACCGAAGGCACCGCGGGCGCCCCGACCACCGGCCCGGACACCGTGCTCGCGTCCGTCTGCGAGAAGCGAGCCGCCGCGATCGAGGCGACCGCGACGTTCGACTGCGCGTGCTCGGTCGGCGACGGCCTGGCCGCGGGCGCCGACGCCTGCGTCGCCGGCATCGTCGCCGCCGCCAACATCCCCTGCCAGTGCGACCTCGAGGCCGACCCGACCCACGCGGCCTACCTCGCCTGCCTCGCCGAGGCCGACGTCCACTACCAGACCTGCGTCGAGCCGCTCGCGTGCGCCGACGAGGACGCCCGCCTCACCTGCAACACCACCTACGTCGAGGCCGTCACCGCCTGCGACGACGCCGCCAAGGCCAGCGTCGGCGCCCTCGCCGTCCAGTGCCAGGGCGCCGCCGCCTTCACCTGCAGCACCGGCGAGCCCGTGGCGGCCCACTACGCCTGCGACGGCCAACCTGACTGCAAGGACATGTCCGACGAAGCCAAGGCGACGTGCACGTTCGTGTGCGACGACGGCCAGGAGATCCTCGTGTTCAACAAGTGCGACGGCACCGTCGACTGCGACGACTCGTCCGACGAGTCGCCCGAGCTGTGCTACTTCTCGTGCGACGAAGGCCTGGAGATCCCCAAGTCCTGGATCTGCGACGGCAGCGCCGACTGCGACGACATGACCGACGAGGCGAACTGCCCGTGAGCCCCCGGGCCGGCCCCTGAACCCCGCTTCATGTGATCGGCCGGCGCGCGGATCCACTTCCGCCGCGCGGCCCGCCGCGTCATGCTCTCGCCGTGCCCGTGCCGGACCCATCCCGCCTCGCCCGCGCCGCGCGCGTCGGCCTCGGCGCCGGCCTGGCGATCGCCGTCTGTTCGGCCGCGGCCCTGTGGACAGAATTGCCGTGGGTGTTCCCCTCGCTGGGGCCGACCGCCTTCCTCGCGTTCGCGGCCCCGGCAGCCCCGGCCAACCATCCGCGCCGCGTGCTCGTCGGTCACGCCATCGCCGTCGTGTGCGGCGCGGCGGCCGTGCGCCTGTTCGACGTCGCCGACATCCCGGCCGTGCTCACCCAATTCGACCTCCCGCACCTCGGCGCCGCCACCCTCGCCATCGCCGCCACCGCGGCGTTCGCCGTCCTCCTCGACGCCGAGCACGCGCCCGCGGGCGCGACCACCCTGATCGTCGCGCTCGGCTTCATCCGCCACCCGCGCGACCTCGTCCTGATCGAGGCGGCGGTGCTCGTGCTCGTCCTCGTGTGCGCGGCCCTGCGCCGGCTCGGCCTGATCCGCACGGAGACGGCCAGCTCTTCAGGACATGTCCGATGACGCATGTCCAAGCGTCGAGCCTTGATGCATCTCGTCGTCGAATCAAAGTGCGTCGACTCGAAGCTGTCGCGGGCTCTCGGTGCCTTCGTCGTCGACTCGAACATGTCGCGGGCTCTCGGTGCCTTCGTCGTCGACTCGAAGCTGTCGCGCGCTCTTGATGCGATAGTGCGTCGACTCGAAGTTGTCGCGGACTCTCAGGGCCTTCGTCGTCAAATCGAAGATGTCGCGGGCTCTCGGTGCCATAATCGTCGAGTCGAAGATGTCGCGCGCTCTTGATGCGATAGTGTGTCGAGTCGAAGATGTCGCGGGCTCTTGATGCGATAGTGTGTCGAGTCGAAGATGTCGCGGGCTCTCGGTGCCATAATCGTCGAGTTGAGGATGTCGCGGGCTCTTGATGCGATAGTGTGTCGAGTCGAAGATGTCGCGGGCTCTCGGTGCCTTCGTCGTCGAGTCGAAGATGTCGCGGGGCCGTGGGGTGTGGGGGGGCGGCGAGCGGGGGGCATGGGTCCCTCGCTTTCGTCGGGCACCCCCCCAAGGCACGTGCTCGGCGCGACTCCTGCGAGTCGCTCTTTCCCTCGATTCAGCGGCTGTCGCTGCGATGACGGACTGTGCGCCTCCGCGCGAGCCTTGGGCTCCGCCCCGCCGGCGTCCCATGCCCCCCGCTCGCCTTGAGAAGGGTTTGGCGGCCCCGCTCGTCGCCGGGTCTCGTTCATCGCGCGACCCCGATGCCCGCTCGTCCCCAGGTCTCGTTCATCGCGCGACCACGATGCCCGCTCGTCGCCCCCCTCGTCCCTCGCGCGACCACGATGCCCGCTCGTCGCCCGCCCTCGTCCCTCGCGCGACCACGATGCCCGCTCGTCGCCCGCCCTCGTCCCTCGCGCGACCACGATGCCCGCTCGTCCCCGGCCCTCGATCATCGCGCGACCCCGATGCCCGCTCGCGCCGTTCTTATTCGTCGTGCGACCACGATCCCCGCTCGTCGCCCGCCCTCATTCGTTGCACCAGCAAGCCTCTACATCTCGATGAAGAGCAGCGACGCGCAGAGCCTCATGCGCAGAGGCGACGACGGCACGGCGACGAGCGGGGCATCCGGTGCAACGCGGCACCCGACGCATGGGGACGAGCGGGGCCGCCAAACCCTTCTCAAGGCGAGCGGGGGGCATGGGACGCCGGCGGGGCGGAGCCCAAGGCTCGCGCGGAGGCGCACAGTCCGTCATCGAAGCGAGTCCCGCTGCATCGAGGCAGCAGTCTCTCGCAGGAGTCGCGCCGAGCACGTGCCTTGGGGGGGTGCCCGACGAAAGCGAGGGACCCATGCCCCCCGCTCGCCGCCCCCCCCACACCCCACGGCCCCGCGACTCCGGCCCCGCGACGCTCTGCGCACCGACAAGCCCCGCGACTCCGACCACGCGACTTCGCACCGACAAGCCCCGCGACTCCGGCCCCGCGACGCTCTTCGCACCGACAAGCCCCGCGACTCCGACCACGCGACTTCGCACCGACAAGCCCCGCGACTCCGACCACGCGACTTCGCACCGACAAGCCCCGCGACTCCGACCACGCGACTTCGCACCGACAAGCCCCGCGACTCCGACCGCGACCCTCTGCACATCGACAAGCCCCGCGACTCCGACCCCGCGACTTCGCACCGACAACCCCGCGACTCCGACCATGCGACTTCGCATCGACAAGCCCCGCGACTCCGACCCCGCGACGCCCTTCGCAACAACAAGCCCGCGACTCCGACCTCGCCACGCTCAACACCAGCCGGGACCTCCTCCCCTTGCAAGACCGCGAGGCGCGCCCGCCACGCGCAGGAGCGTGCGCAAGCGCTCGCCCCGAGCCCCTGCCGCGCGGCCCCGGGCTTGTCTACACCATCGGGGCGATGATCCGCGCCGCGCTCGTCTTCGGCCTCGTCCTGTGCGCCTGCAAGGAGCCCACGGGGTCGAACACCGGCGGCCTCGTGGTCGTCTCGGAGACCTCGCCGACCGAGTTCGGCGACCCGCCCGAGTGCGGCACCGACGGCGGCGCCTCGACCGGCGAGGTCGAGCCGACCGGAACTTCGGGGCAGGTCCCCGAGGACATGTCCGAAGGTGAAGCCTACTGCGCCGCCCTGACCTCCGCCCCGGCCTGCGACGGCGTCGCCCACGGCGGCGGCGTGTGCCGTTGGCTCGACGTCGTCCCGGTCTACCCCGGCACCTGCGACATCACCCAGCTCTACCGCACGTGCGTGTTCGTGCCGGACGAGAGCGAGTGCCCGGTCCCGACCTCGTGCGACCAGATCGGCCTCGGCGTGTTCGGGCGGCGCGGCTGCGACGGCGCCGTCGAGCTGATCATGGCCGGCCCCAGCGAGGGCCTGTGCGGCACGCCGGCCGGCTGGGGCCTGTGCGCCGGCGCCGACGCGCCGCCCGAGTGCACCTGCGCCTGCACCTGAGCACATGTCCGAACGGACATGCTTCTCGCCACATCTCTCGGCCGATCAGCCGTGACCCCCGGCGCCCGCCGGACGGTCGCCCAACCTGCATGAACAGACATGTCCCAAATGCACTGCCCCGGTCTCACGGCCGAACCGCCGGCGCCGCTAGCGATTCAGCCGCGAGCGTGAACCGCCCGCGGCCGCGTCCAGGCCGGCTCTGCGCGTCCGTCAGGGCGGCGGCGCGGCCGGCTCGTCGGCCTTCTTCTTGCTCGCCTTCGGCGGCTTCGCCGCCTCGCCCTTGTAGCGAGTCACCTTGATGACCGTGCGGTTGTTCTTGGCCCGGCCCGCCGCGGTCAGGTTGACCGCGACCGGGCTGTTGTCGCCGTAGCCGTTGGCGGTCACCCGATCGGGGCTGACGCCCTTGGCGAGCAGCGCGCTGCGGACCGCGTCGGCGCGCTCGCTGCTGCGCTGCTTCGGCGCGCCGCGGTCGTCGGTGTGGACCCCGATCTCGATCTCCTCGTACTCGGGGTGCGCGCCCAGGAACGCCGCCAGCTGCTCGATCAGCGGCGCGCTCTTGTCGTCGACGCCGTTGGCCGAGGTGTACTTGATCGCCTTCTTGAGCCGCAGCGTCTTGCCCTTGCCGCTGACGAGCGGCGTCTCGACCGGCACGGCGCGCCGCAGCGACTCCTTCACCGTCGTCATCTGCTCGCCCGCCGCCACCGTGAAGCGCAGCGACTTGTCCTCGAAGCCCGGCGCGCGGGCGATGGCGAAGTAATCGCCGGCCGGCAGCTCGAGGCGGATGAGCCCGCCCTCGGTGCTGGTGAACGGCTCGTCGACGCCCTGGCCCGAGACCGACAGCGTGACCAGGATCGGCGCGCCCGCCTCGTCGGTGAACGCGCCGTCGAGCATCCCGACCGGCGGCGTGTTGGCGACGTCCATCGTGATCGTGATCTGCGTGTCCTCGCCGGCCTTGATGTCGGCCGTCGCGTCCTTCGTGGCCTTGTTGGCCAGCTCGACCTGGATCGCCACCTGTCCTTCGGGGAACCTGTAGCTGGTGAAGTTGCCCTGGTCGTCGGTGAGGATCGCATTGCTGGCCGCGCCGGGGAAGCGCACCTTGGCCCCGGGGACCGGCGCGCCGGTGCTGTCGAGCACCTGGCCGACCACGCGGCCCTCGACCACCACGGGCGCCGGCGGCAGCTCGTTGCTCACCGGCGCCGGGACCTCCTTGACCACCGGGTTCGGATCGATCGACCAGCCGAGGCCGAGGATCACCTGCCACGGCGCCACCGGCGGGCCGTACTCGAAGTTCGGCGAGACCATGCCGATGTCGACCGCGGCGTCGAGGTGGAGCCCGGCGATCACGTTGGCGCGCAGGCCGACGGTCCCCCACAGGCTCGAGCGCGGCAGCGGCGACGGCGTCGCGCCCTCCTGGCGGAACGCGGTCATCTCGGCGGTGGCGACGTCCCACGCGAGCTCGACGATCGGGTCGAGGCCGAACTTGCCCTCCTTGCCGAGGCGGACCGGGAAGTCGAAGCCGTAGCGCATGCGCACCCGGCTCGGCGCCACCCCGAGGGCGAAGCGGGACACCTCGCGGCTGGTCGCGTCGGTGAACTTCTCGAAGTCGATCAGCTTGCCGGAGTTGTCGAGGATCCACCCGATGTTGGTGCTGAACCGCACCGGCACCTGCTTCTTCGTCAGGTAGCGGACGTCGACGGTGAACAGGAAGTCGATGTTGAAGTTGACCTTGTCGGTGAGCAGGCGGCTCGTGCCCGACAGCAGGCCGAGGCCGAGCTGACCGCCGAGGCCGATCGCGCCGCCCTTGACGAACCGGTGCGCGCCCTTGATGCCGAAGTCGAGGTCGCCGAGCGCGAACTGATTGACCGGGTCCTGGCGCCCGGGCTGCGCGCGAGCGTTGCGCGACGCCTGGCTGTGCACCGCCAGGAACAACTCGCCCCACTTGAACGGGCTGTAGCCGATGTTGACCGTGCCGCGCACGCGGCCCTGCTCGTCGGCCCCGTGCTCCGAGCTGTCGTAGATGAACCCGCTCTTGCGGAAGAAGTCGGTGTGCAGGCGGACGCGGACCGTGTGGCGCCCGCCGACGTCGGCCAGCGTCGTGTGGTACAGACCGAGGCCGCCGCGCAGGCTGTTGACCGCCGGCTCGCGCCGCCCCTGCACCATCCCCGGCTGCTTGTCGGTGCTCGGCGGCGCGGCGGCGGGCCCCGGCACCTCGACCGCGGGCCCGGGCGTCGGCGTCTCGAACGCGTCGACCACCGGAGGTGTACTTCCGGACAGGTCCCCGGAGACAGCTCCGTCCGCCTCGCCGCTCACCGCGCCCTCTGCCCCCGCGGGCGGCGCCACGGCCCCTGGATCGCCGCTCGGCAACGCCGGGGGCGCATCCGCGGGCGCCTCGGCGCCGGCCGGCGGTGGCGTCGTCGCGTCCGCGGGGAGCGGGGGCGGCTCCGCCGCGGCGGCGCGGAGGGGCAGTCCCAGGAAGATCCCCGAGAGCGCAAGCAGCGAGGCACGTCGCATGCAGGAAGCGTCCCCCAAAGGGCGCACACCTGTCAAACCTTTGTGGCGATCCGCCCCCGGGCGTGCGGACGCGAGCACGGAGTTTGGCCGGTGCACCACCAACTATTTTCCGACCCGGTCGCCCGTGCGTGACGGAAAGCGAGATATGCGGCCTTCGCAGACCGAGGGCCATCGACGTGCGATCATGCAGTCATGTCGAACCTCTATCGCCCTGACCGTGCAGCACGCCTCGCGGTCCTGTCTCTTGGACCCTGGCTCCTGCTCGCGACCGGCTGCCCCTCCGACTCGACCGCCACCACCGATTCGGGCACGGACACCGATCCGACCACCACGACCTCGGACACGGCCGATCCCGACATCACCACCACCACCGGCACGCCGACGACCACCGACGCGACCACGGACGCGCCGACCTCGACGAGCACCGGTCCGGCGCCGGCCGTGTGCGGCGACGCCGTCGTCGCCGAGTCCGAGGCGTGCGACGACGGCAACGACGAGCCCGACGACGGCTGCAACTCGAAGTGCGAGAGGACAGCCAACGTCCTCTGGACCTACACCCACAACGGCGCGGCCGACGAGTTCGACAGCGCCAGGGCGGTCGCCATCGACAAGACCGGCCGCATCATCCTCGCCGGCGTCGAGGGCGTGAGCCCGGCCGACACCGACGCGCTGCTCATCGCGCTCAACCCCGACGGCACCGAGCTGTGGAGGAAGACCTACCCCGACATGCTCGGCGACCGCAACGCCTTCGAGCACGTGGTCGTCGACGACGACGGCAACATCTACGCCGCCGGCTACGAGGAGGGGCCTGACAACTCGGCGATGGCCGTGGTGCGCAGCTTCGACGCCGACGGCAACGAGGGCTGGAGCTTCGTCGACGGCTCGCCGGTGGTGGACTACGCGCTCAACCGCCGCCTCTTGCTGGCTGACGGCGCGCTCTACTCGACCGGCCAGGAGGACCTGCTCGACATGGGCACGCAGATGACCGTACGCCGCCACGACCTCGCCGACGGCGAGGCCGTGTGGAAGACCGTCACGCAGGCCGACACCTTCCGCGTGCTCGGCTACCTCCTCGTCCGGACCGACGCCGGCCTGCTCACCGGCGGCTTCTCCGTCGACGAGGACAACACCGCCCGCCCGGTGCTCATCACCCTCGACACCGACGGCGCGATCGTCGACACCCAGATCGAGGACCACCCCGGCGGCGGCTGGCTCGACGCCGTCCCGATCGGCGACGCGGGCGACCTCGTGCTCGTCGGCCGGCGGGCGCCCGAGGGGGTCACCGGCGTCGACTTCGGCCTGCGCCGCGTCGGCCCCGACTTCGCCGAGAAGTGGACCGTCACCAAGGACTACGAATTCCTGTTCGGCCTCGGCAACGGCGTCGTCGTCGGCCCCGATGAGCGCATCTTCGCCTCCGGCTTCTTCGTCGCCCCCGGCCAGTTCGACAACGCCTTCGCCGGCCTCTTCGCCGGCGACGGGACCGAGATCTGGACGCACACCTACAACAACGACGACATCGACCTGTACGACGACGGCATCGCCGCCGCCTGGGGGCCCGACTTCCTGGTCCTCGCCGGCCAGTCCAATGTTCTCGGCGAAGACCTCAACGTGTGGGTCCGCGCCTTCGCGGCGGACTGACCCCAGGATATCCCGTATAATGAGCGCCGATTCGATGGGCGCGGCTCCACGCGGCGGGCCGCGCCGGCGCTTGTTCCGCCGCACACCGCCCGGGTAAAGTCACATCATGGCCAAAGAGCTCGTGTACAACGCGACCCTCGCCGAGCGCGAGGACCTCACCCCCGCCCTCGCGGTGTTCCGGATCCGCCCCGACGAAGCGCTGCCCGGAGAGGGTTCGTGGTTCGTGCCCGGGCAGTACCTCACGATCGGCCTCAACAACCGCGAGAAGCCCGAGCTGGGCAGCGTGCGGCGGCCGATGTCGATCGCCTCGGCCCCCGAGCGGCGCGACCTGGTCGAGTTCTACATCCGCTTCGTCGAGAAGCCGGAGTCGGACAACCCGCTCACCCACTTGCTGTGGAAGACCCGCGCCGGCGACCGCATGTTCTTGCGCTCGCAGCCGGTCGGCAAGTTCACCGTCGAGGACACCATGGGCCACGACTCGCGGCTCAAGGTGTGCGTGGCCGCCGGCACCGGCCTGGCGCCGTTCTTGTCGATGGTGCGCAGCAAGGTCAACCAGGACCCCCTGGTGCGGCTCGACGACTGGGCCATCATCCACGGCGCCAGCTACAGCAAGGACCTCGGCTACCGCGACGAGCTCGACGCGCTGGCCAAGAACCACGGCCTGCGCTACCTCCCGACCGTCAGCCGCCCGCGCGAGGAGACCAACTGGACCGGACACGTCGGCCGCGCCGAGGACTTCTTCCTGGCGGACCGCCTGCCTGGCCTCGAGGACAGCCTCGGCCTCGACCGCAACACCTTCCGCCCCGACCGCGTCGGCATCCTGATCTGCGGCCTCCAGGGCACCATCGGCGCCACCATCGAGCGCCTGCTCCACCGCGGCTTCGTGCCCGACAACCGCAAGATCCGCCGCGCCCTCGAGATCCCCGAGGACATGCCGGCCCACACCTTCTACGAGGCCTACGACACCATCCCGCCGATCGACCTCAACGACACCTCGCGGGTCGCCGAGCTCAAGTCGACGTTCCACGGCGCCCTGCCGAGCCGCGGCTGAGCGGCGACGCACCGGGCGCGCGGCGTGATGGCCCAAAGGACATGTCCTCCGGGCCATTCGCGCGCCCCCGGGCCGCCGTCGCGCCGCGCAAACAGGCCGCGGCGCGGGCCGCGGCCTCTCTCGCCTGATGGCCCGAAGGACATGCCCTTCGGGCCACCCTCCTACTCGACGGTCACCGGCGCGACCGAGGCCGGGCGCCGGAGCGCGCGCAGCAGCGTCCACGGGACCGCGATCGTCAGGGCCGCCTGGACGAACCCGAGCAGCGGGCTCAGCTCGGACAACGCGAACACGGCGGGGTGGCTGGCGTAGAGGTTCTGGGCCGAGCGCGACCACACCGCCGTCTCGCCGAACGCGATCGCCAGCATCGCCATGCACACCATGGTCCACAGGCGCGAGGCGAAGGTCATCGGCGCGACGGCCACGCGCAGCGACAGCAGCGCGGTCACGACCAGGAACCACAGCGCGTGGAGGAACGCAACCGGGTGCCCGAACACGTGCATGGCGCCGTGCGGGAGCATCGTCGCGGCCAGCGCGAGGTAGAGCGCGGCCCAGGCCATGAACTCGCCGACCAGCGGCCCGACCGGCGTGCGCCGCAGGGCCGGCGGGACATCCCCCGTCGGCGCGCGCATCATCAGCAGGATCGCCAGCGGGATCGACAGCATGCCGAGGTTCAGCAGGTAGAACTCTTCGCTGCGCCACTCGTCGAGCGGCGGGTTGGCGGTGGTCACCAGCACCATCGCCGCGATCGCGCCGACCAGCGCCTCGCCGCCGCGCAGCGTCACCATGTCGGTGTTGCCGACCCGCCGGGCCAGCGCGCGCAGGCCGAGGTACGCCAGCGTCAGCATGCCGAGCGCGCCGACGATCACCGGCATCGTCGTGTCGATCTCGGCGCCGAAGGCCGGGCCCTCGCCGCCGAGCCCGAACGCCTGCGCGAGCGAGTGGCTGGCCGCCGCCTGCGGCAGCAGGGCCAGCGTGCCGGCTGTCCTCTGGGACATCTCGGCCGCGAGCGCCACGCCGATCCCGCCGAGGATGCTGAGGATGCCCGCCAGGCCGCCGGCGACCAGGCCGGGCGAGCGGACCTTGCCGAGCGCGAGCCCGGCCAGCTGCGCCAGCAGGAGCAGGAACGCCCCGCCGGCCATCGTCACCGCGACCAGCGCCAGCGCCGAGCCGACGTGGCCGACGGCCGCCGCGGCCGCGAGCAGCAGGAGCAGCTGCGGCGCCGCCAACACCCCGACCACCGCCAGCGGCCCGGCCGTCAGACCGATCGCCAGCTCCTGGGCCCGCAGCGCGCTGCCGGCCAGCGGCTGCAGCGTGTTCTCGTGCGTCTCCTGGGCCATCTGCGTGCCCGCCAGCACCGGCGCCGCCAGCAGCAACAACATCATCAGCGCCCCGCCGGCCAACACCCCCGCCATCCGCAGGGCGTCGAGCGGCCCGAGCGGCGAGGCGTAGATCTCGACCGCCGGCGTCATCTCGCGCGCCACCACCGAGCGCAACGCGCGGACCTCGTCGGCGTCGTACCAGGCGAAGTAGTCGCCCGCGCGGTAGCTGCCCGAAGGGACATGGCTCTTCGTCCATGTCTCGAGGGTCCGCACCGCCGCCACCTGCAGCTCGCGGAGCCCGCGCGGCGGCTCACCGACCGCCGCCTGGCGCAGGCGCAATTCGGCCGTGTCGAGCATGTTCTGCACCCGATTGGCGGCGTCGTCGTATCCCGGCGGCAGGCCGGCGGCGCGGCGCTGCAGCGCGGTGCGGAGCGCCGCCGCCTCGTCGGCCGAGTCTGCGATCAGGACGAAGCGCGCCTGCTCCTGGCGGAAGGTGTTCTCCTCGAGGGAGAACGCGGTCCGCAGCTCGCGCTCGAACTCACCTGTCCCGAGAGCCAGCCACACGCCGAGCAACCCGGACATCGCGGTCAGCAGGACGGACAGCGCGAGCAGGCGGCGGCCACGGGGGCCGCGGAGGGCGCGGGCGACGAAGGGCCGGGCGGCGGAGCGGATCGAAAGGCGGCGGGACATGGGCGGCTCCTGGGCTAGTTGACGCGGTCTTCGGACAGGCGGTTATAGACGTCTTCGAGGCGGCTGCGGACGCGGCTGCAGGTGACCACGCGGACGCCGGCGGCCACCAGCGCGGCGAGGGTGTCGGCCATGCGGTCCTCGCCCCCCGGGATCTGGGCGGTGATCGTCTCGCAGCCGTCCTCGAACCCGCTGGACTCGATCAGCGCGCGATGGCCCACCAGCACCTCGCGCGCGCGCTCGCTGCCGGCCCCCTCGGGCCCGGTGGGCGGCAAGATCCGCAGCTCGTAGACGAACCGGCGCACCTCGTAGCGCTCGATGATGTCGGCGACGTCGCCCGCGACCACCAGCTTGCCCTGCTGCAGGATCGCCAGCTGATCGCACAGGTCGTCGAGCTCGCGCAGGATGTGCGACGAGATCAGCACCGTGGTCCCGCGCTCGCGCGTGCGCAGCAGGATGGTCCGCAGCTCGCTGCGCCCGCGGGGGTCGAGGCCGTCGGCCGGCTCGTCGAGGATGAGCAGCCGCGGCTTGTGCAGCAGGCAGCGGGCGATCAGCAGCCGCTGGCGCATCCCCTTCGACAGCGAGCCGGCCGGCGCGTCGCGCTTGTCGACCAGGTCGAAGGTCACGAGCATGTCCTCGACCGCCGCCGCGAGCTCCTTGTCCGGCACTCGGAAGCACTCGCCGAAGAAGCGCAGGTACTCGGCCGGGCTCATGTGCTTGTAGAGCGGGTTGCCGTCGCCGAGGAAGCCGATCGCCCGCCGCAGCTCGGCGTCGTCGACCTCGGGCGGCCGGCCGTCGAACTGGATCTCGCCCTCGCTCGGCCGCATCACCGTCGCCAGCATGCGCAGCGTGGTCGACTTGCCGGCGCCGTTGGGCCCGATGAGGCCGCAGATCGACCCGCTCGGGATGGTGAGGTCGAGCCCCCGGATGGCCCAGCGGTCGCCGTCGTAGGTCTTGCCGAGGTTCCGCAGGTCGATCCGCATGCTCGTCGGGCGACGAACGTCGCCGCACCCGCCGATATTTCAGCCCATCCCCCGCCCGCCGTCGAGCGCGACCGCACGAACCTGTCCCTCGGGACATCTTCTCTCCAGCCCTCCGGCCGGCGTGATCGGGGCTCGCCCGGGCCCCCGAAGGCCTCTCGCCCGCACCGGCTCGCCCGTCGAGCCTTGACCTCCCGCGGCCCCGCGCCGCCCGCGGACCGCCGACTCGCGGCCCCACCGCTGCTGCGGCGCCCGTTCGGTTTGGTATGCTGCGCCCCATGCGACGCCCGCTCATCGCCGCGCTCCTTTTCGCTGCCTGCGGTCCCACGGCCCCCGCGCCGGTCCAGGCCGGCAAGAGCGCTCCTGCCGAGGCCGCCAAGGCCCCTCCGCCGAGCCCCGCGCCCGCGCCTGCGGCCGCCCCGGCTGCCGCGCCCGAGAAGCTCGAGATCCCCAAGGAGCCGCCGCTCACCGCGGAAGAGATCGCGCTCATCGAGTCGGACCCGAACACCCTCACCCCCGACCAGCGGCGCGCGCGAGCCCACGCGCTACGCCGCAAGATCTTGCAGAACCCCGACAGTCCACAGGCGCAGGAACTCGAGCGGTTGCGCCGCGACGTCGAGGCCGGTCTGGTGAGGCCGGAGCTGCCGTCCAGCTCCGGCGGCAAGGACCTCGTGCTGTCCGCCCCCGAGGGGAAGGGCAAGGTCAAGTCCGCTCCTGTCCCCGCGCCCGCGCCATGAGCCCCGCCGCTCGTCGCGCCTCCGCGTGCGCCCGCCGCGATCGCGGGCCGCGTCTCGTCGCGTCCGGCGATCGCGGCTCGCATCGGTCACGCGGCCACGCCTTCACTCGCCCCGCGGGCCCGCGCTTCGCTGCCGCCATGGCTCGCGCCGGCGCCCTGCACCTCGATCGCACCCCCGACCGCGAGCCGCTCGCACCGCGCGGCCTCGTCCTCGCTCGCTCGCCCGTCCACGAGGTCGCCGCGCATGCGCGATGAACCCGGCCGGCTGATCGAGACCGTGCTCGCGCCCGGCATCGTCCGCTGGACGATCAGCCACCCGCGCAAGCGCAACGCCCTCACGCCCGCCATGCTGGCCGCGATCGAGGCCGGGGCGCGGGCGCTCCGCGGCGAGATCGTCGTGCTCGACGCCGCCGCCGGCCCGTGCTTCTGCGCCGGCTTCGACCTCGACGCCTTGCCCGAAGGACAGGTCGACGCCGCGGACGCCGACGCCCCCGACGCCCCGCTCATCACCGCCACTGCCGCCCTGCAGACCTGCGACGCCCTGGTCGTCGCCGTCGTCCACGGCGACGTGTTCGGCGCCGGCGTCGAGTTGGTCGCGGCCTGCGATGTTCGGATCGCCGCGCCCGGCGTCCGCTTCACCGTCCCCGCCGCGCGCCTCGGCGTCGTCTACCACGCCGCCGGCGTCGCCCTCCTGCGGCGGGTGTTCGGTCCGGCGCTCGCGCGGCGGATGTTGCTCGCCGCCGACGGCATCACCGCCGAGGAGGCCGACCGCGCCGGCGCGCTCGCCGGGCTGCACCCGCAGGACGAGCTCGCGCGAGCCGGCGAGGAGCTGGCCGCCCGACTACGTCGGGGCGCGCCGCAGAGCCTGCGGGCCCATCGGGACCTGCTGCGCGCGCTCGACCGCGGCGGACCGACCGCCGAAGAGCTCGCCGCGCACGAGCGAGCCCGCCGCGTCGCCTACACCAGCGACGACTTCCGCGAAGGTCGAGCGGCCGCGCGGGAGCGTCGTTCGCCGCGCTTTCGCGGCGGTTGAAGCGCCGCGGAACAATTGTTTGTTATCTTCCGCGGCCTCATGTCCGTCAAAGACCAGATCGAAGCCAAGCTGCGCGAGGCCCGCCTCGCCCGCGACGAGGCGACCAAGAACGTCATCGGCATGCTCAAGAGCAAGATCCTGCTCGAGCTCAAGTCGGGCTCCGGCGCCGAGGACAACGACGCCCTGTGGCTCGACACCATCAAGTCGTACGTCAAGCAGCTGAAGAAGACCATCGCCGAGTACGAGAAGCTCGGCGAGCGCGGCCAGCAGCTGCTCGGCGAAGCGAAGTTCGAGCTCGGCTTCTGCGAGCAATTCATGCCCAGCCGCCTCGACGAGGCCGCCACCGAGGCGCTCGTGCGCGAGGCCGTGGCCGCCAACAACATCACCGACCCCAAGCAGGTCGGCAAGCTCGTCGGCATGGTCATGAAGAATCACAAGGACGACGTCGACGCCGACCTGCTCAAGCAGGTCGCCACCCGCGTCCTCTCCGGCGGCTGAGCCGTCACCGTTGCCAGGCGCGGTCGCTATATCCGCCGGTCCGCGCCGCGTCACACCGCGTCGTGCTGCCAGCCGACCCGTTCCGCCAGGTCGCGGATACGGGTCGCCGCGTACGCGAAGTCGCCGGGCCATCGCTGCTCGTGGTCGGTGATGACCACGGGACGCTCATCGTTCCTCCGCGGTGCTCGATCGCCGCACCTCGCGGCCACGCCGATTTTTTCCCTCAGGAGCCTCGTTGCGACCGCACCGCGTGGACCCGGGCGATCGCCGTCAGCAGCTGATCGAGCGTCGACAGCCCCAGCGAGCGCAGCGCTGTCGGCAGGTCGGCTCCGAGCCACCTGACCTCGGTCTCGTACCACTGCAGCAGCGCCTCGCGCGACAGCCCCGTCTCCGACCAGCCGCTCTCCCCTGCGCTCGCCAGCGCCTCGCGCACCCGCCCCAGCTCGCCGCGGCGTTGCAGCTCGAGCGTCACCAGACTGCGCACCGCCGTCGCGTACTCGCGGCCGAGCAGTTCGACGATCGCCTCCGCCCGCAGCAGCGCCTGCGACCCGGCCAGATCGAGCCCCTGCTCTTTGAGCCATGTACTCATGGCCAGCTTGTCGCGCAGCCCGAGCGCGCGGCGGATCCGCTCGGCCGCCGCGCTCATCGCCGCCCCCTCGACCTCGAGCCCGCGGCGCTCCGCCTCCGCCTCCGCCAGCGCCAGCAGCAGCGCCCCGCGCCCGCGCTCCTCGCCGCCGGGGGACAGCAACGCGTGCAGCGCCAGCGCCTCCTCGCGCGGCGCCGTCGCCTCCGCGCGCGCCGTCGTCGCGACCATCGACTCCCAGAAGCTCGTCGCCTCGAACTCGAACGTCGGCACGTGGGGCGGCATCGCCTCGCCGCCCGCGTCGGTCATGGCCCGCAGCAGCGCGATCGCGTCGTCGCGCTTGCGGTTGGGGCGCACCCGCCCGACGAACGCGCGCAGCCCCGCCAGCTCGTCCTCGCCGATCCCCAGCCCGGGCGCCGCACGGAACAGCGCCGGCCACGAGCGGTCGGCGTAGAACGTCGCCTTCGCGTGCGCCAGCAGCCGGCTCGCCGTCGCCGCCGAGATCGAACCTGCCCCTTCGGCCATCTCGAGCCCGTGGCGGATGTTGACCAGCGCCTCCGACAGCGGCCTGAACCCCGACTCCGCCGCCCCGTGGGCCACGGCCACCTCGTCGTCGTCGGTCAGCTCGCCGCTGGCGAACGCCGCGAACACCGCTCCCACGCCCTCCATCCCGAACGTGTGCAGCTCGGCCGCCCGCAGCGCCCCCATGCTCGCCGCCCCGAACACCCGCACCCCCCGCGACAGCGCGAACAGGATCTCCTTGTGCCACACCGCCGGCACCGAGTTGAACAGCCCGTCGACCAGCCCGATCGCCCGCGCCCCCTGCCGCGTCACCGCGTCGTACACGTCCCCGAGCCGCGCCGGCGGCAAGATGTTCGCCGGCGTGTGCAGCGACGCCTCGGCCACCGCGAGCGTCGGCCCGAGGAACACGACCATGCCGCTCATGACCCGCGCAGCCCCCTCCCCCACGCCCCGTTTCTCGCCGGGGCTCCCTCGGAGACATGTCCCCGAAGACATGCCCTATCAAACAGTCGATCGTCCTGCCCTCCCTCGAAGACATGTCCCTGAAGACATGACCATCCGACCACTCGGACGAGTCCCCGTAATCGTCGGCACCACGCTCCCCGCACCGACACGAGCGGGGCCCGAGACGCTCGTCGCGGGGCGGCCCGGGGGCGGCGAGCAGGGGACGCAGCGAGGGCTGCTGGCGCGCAGACGCCGAGCCACTCCGCGGACACGCGCCAATCCTTCATCGGCGGCGAGCACCTGGCATGGCAGGTCTCGCGTCGCGAGGGACCCGTGCTCGCCGCCCCCGGGCCGCCCCACCCAGCTCTCCGCCGCCCCGCGCCGACGCCTCGGCCAGCATTCCCCGCACCGCGCATCTCATACCCCCCCACGAGCGCGAGCGCGAGCGCGGGCCCCCGGAGCCATCCCGGAGAACCTGCCCTCGAGGCCAGGTACGATCATCCGCGCCACCGGCACCCCGATCTCCGCCCGCGTCAGGTCGACCAGCACCGCGCTGCTGCACCCGGTCGCCCGCAGCCGTCCGAGCAGCAGCTCGAGGTCTCCCTCGAAGCTGTCCGTCGCCGACGTGGCCCCGAGTCTCCGCCGCCCGGGCGCCGCCGCCAGCGCCGCCGCCTCGTCCGCGCTGCCTTGCGGGTCGGTGAACGCCTCGTATGTCTTGAAAGACAGATCATCGCGGCTCCCCGCGATCAGCGTCAGCCGCGTCTGTATCGCCTCCGTCAGCGCGCGCAGCAGGGCCACCGCCGGGTCGAGGTGACAGCCGTAGCCGCCGCAGGCCCCGCGGGCCGCCCAGCGCGGCGCGCCTGGTCGGTCGACGATCCGGCACGCGTACGCCGGCACCCCGACCTCCGACGTGATCTCGACTGCGCCGACCAGCATCGACGCCGCCGCCAGGCGTTCCAGCACTGCGCGGCAGCTCGCATCGGTCACCCCCGCCAGGTCCACGCCGCTCGCCTCCTCGGCTGTCCCGGCGCTGCGGGCCGTCGCGTCGCGCTCGATCAGCTCGCACAGCGCGTGGACGATCGCCTCGAGCAGGTGGTTGCCCGACGCCAGCCCGCTCGTGCTCTCGATGAACGGCGGCAGCGGCTCGCGTGGGTCGCGGACGAAGTCGACGCTGACGCACGCGTGCGGCACCCACGTCGGCCGATCCTGCAGCAGGTCCCACCCGCGGCACCACAGCAGCGGCAGGTCCTCGCGGACCTCCGCGTCGGCGCGACGCGGCAGTCCGTGCAGGTCGACCACCGCCTCGCCCTCGCGTCGCAGCGCCGTCGCGCGCTCGTATCGCAGCGGCACCGCCACGTGTTCGCCGTGCCACGCCTCGATCGCCTCCATCAGCGCCGACGCGGCTGCGGCCTCGCGGTCGACGCCCTTGCCCTGGGACACGCTGACCGAGCGCGCGTTCGGGCGCACCGCCTGGACCACCGGGATGCCGACGACGTCGAGGCCAGTGACGTCGGCGAGGCGGGTGATCCCGAGGCCCGGCATCAGCGGGCGGAACGCCTGCAGCGTCGCGGCCGGGCTGCGCGTGCGGTGCGTCCCGGCCGTGTGGCCCTTGGCAGCGGCGAGGAGTTGGTCGCCGATCCGTACGGGCATGTGCGAAAGTTCCTGTCCTCGAGACCCTGTCCCCGGGAGCATGCCCCCAGGGACAGGGGTGACCGACGGGCGCCGGGCCCGCCGCCTCAGTTGGCCGCCTGGATCTCCTTGATCTTGGGGCCGAGGTCCGGGTGCTCCGGGTCCTCCTCGATCCCGCGGCGGAGCATCGACAGCGCCTTGGACGTCTCCTTGAGGCCGAGGTGCGCGTTGGCGAGGCGGAGGTAGATGTCGCCGCGGCGGACCATGCCCGACTGGTCGACGTTCTGCAGCAGCATCGCCCGGGCCAGCTTGAGCGAGTCTTCCCACGCGTTCTGGTGGGCGTACACGTCGGTGAGGAGCACCATCGTCTCGGCGTTGGTGGTGTCGATCTTGTAGGCGTCCTTCAGCTTGTCGAGCGCCGTCTTCATGTCCGGCGTCTCGCTGGCGAGGCCGATCCGGGCCATGCGGGTCAGGTAGTGCGCGAGCAGCTTGGTCTTCTTGGGCTGCGCCGAGGCCACCTGCACCAGCCAGGCGTACATCCCGCTGGCGTCTTCGAAGCGGCCGCTGACGAACAGCGCGTCGGCGATCCGGCGGTTGATCTCGATGTCGTCCTGGACGACCTCGTAGACCGGGGCCAGGGCGCGCAGGGCCTCCTCGACGTCGCCGACCTTCTCGACGAGCAGGTCGACGCGCTCGATGATCAGCTTGCGCTGCTCGTCGCCCTCCGCGTAGCTGGCGAGGAGCGCCAGCAGGTACGCGACCTGCTCCCAGTAGCCCTCCTTGCGGCTGAGCTCGAGCAGCGTGCGGGCGGCCTCGATGTTGGCCGGGTGGAGGTGCAGCGCCATCTCGAGGTGCTCGCGCTGCTTCTCCGGCGTGCCGGCCAGCCGGGCCAGGCGCAGCTGCAGGTCGGCGCCGACCGTGCCCTGGGGCTGCAGCGCCGCCGCGCGGTTCAGCAGCTCCTGCATCGCCTCGTCGTTGCCTTGCTGCTCCTCGACCGCCGCCAGGGCCATCAGCGCCGGCACCGAGTTCGGGTCGGTCTGCAGCAGCTCGGTCAGCAGCTCGCGCGCCTTCTCGGACTCGCCGAGGCGCTCCGAGTAGAGCTCGGCCAGCCGCAGGCCGACCTCGCGCCGCTGGTCGACGCCGCCGACCTCGCGCAGGACCGCCAGGAACTGCTCGAGCAGCTCGGCCAGGTCCTCCCACTTCTCGGCGCCCTCGTAGAGCCGCCACAGCGCGACCAGGCTCGGCGTGTGTCGCGGCGCCTCGAGCAGCAGCCGGCGGTGGCGCTCGATCGCCTCGTCGACGTCGCCGAGCTTCTCCTCCGACAGCACCGCCATCTCCTCGAGCACCGGCACGCGCTGGCCGGCCTGCAGCAGGTCGAGCTTGCGCTCGAGCACGTCGCGGACCTCGCGCCAGTGGCCGAGCCGCCGCTGCAGGTTCTCGAGCTCCTGCATCGCCTGCAGGTCGTCGGGCCTGGCCCCGAGCATGTCGTTGTAGGTCGTGATCGCGTCGTCGACCTTGCCGGTCTCGACCAGCAGGTGGGCCAGCTTGAGGCGGAGCGTGCGGCGCTCGTTGTCGTCGGCGGTGATCGTGATCCGCTGATCGAGCGCGGTGATCAGGCCGTCGACGTTCTGGGTCGCCTCGAGCAGCTGCAGCAGCCGCCCCCACGCCTGCTCGTGGCCCTGGTCGAACTCGAGCAGCGCCCGCAGGTCGGCGATCGCCGTGGTCGGCTCGGCCTGCGCCTCGGCGACGTTGGCCGCCTCCTGCAGCAGCGGGATCGACAGGTCCGGGTTGCTCGCCAGCGTGGCGTAGCGGACCAGCGAGTCGTGCAGCGTCGGCAGCTCGCCGGCCGCGCGCGAGGCCATGATCTGCAGCTCGAGCGCCTCGAGGTTGTCGGGGTTCTCGGCCAGCACCGGCGCCAGGGCCCGCAGGGCCGCGGTGTACTGGCGCAGGTCGCGGAGCAGGATCTTGGTCGTCTCGATGCAGAGCTGGCTGCACGAGCGCGACTCCTCGCGGGCGGCGTCGATCGCCCCCGCCATGAACTGCACCGCCTTGATCAGCAGCTGCTTGTTGCCGGCCAGCGCGACCACCCGCTCGACCGCGACCGGGTGGGCCGCGTCGAGCTGCAGCAGGTTGCCCCACGCCTCGAGCGCCTCGTCGGGGGACCCGCCGCCCTCGTCGATCAGGCGGCCGAGGTTCTCGAGCGCGGCGGCGCGGTCGTCCCCGGTCGCGCTCTGCAGGCGCAGCCGCGCCAGCTTGGCCAGGCCAGGCCGGTTGCCGGCCAGGTGGTACGCGTTCTCGAGCGGCTCGATGAGCGCCTGGCCGACCTCGACGCCGGTCTTCTGCGCCCGGTCGAGCACGCGCTCGAGGCCGGCCACCGCGCCGGCGAAGCCGGGTCGCTCGTCGAGCGCGTCGCGGTAGGCCTCGGTCGCGCCGGCGAGCTCGCCGGTGTCGAACTCGGCGTCGCCGAGGCGCACCAGGATATCGGCGCGTCCGGCCTGTCCGACGGCCAGCTTGGCCGACTCGCGCAGGGCGCGGGCCAGCAGGCGCTTCTCGCCGCCGGCGCGGGCCAGGCGCTCGATGTGCCGCGCCGTCGCCTCGTCGGCGATCCCGGCGTCGAGCATCGCCGCCAGCAGGCCGAGCGCGCGGGCGCGGTCGCCGAGGATCTCCTCGGCCACGCCCGCCGCGGCCTGGGCGATCAGCAGCCGCGCCGCCGGCTCGAGCGACTCGTTGGCCGCGCGCCGCGCCAGCGACTCGACGTGCTCCTCGGCCCTGTCCAAAAGGACAGACAGGCGCGCCGTGTACTCGAGGACAGGTCGCATCTCGTCGGCGGCGACGCGGTCGAGCAGCAGGTTGGAGGCGACGAGGCTGCCGCTGGGATCGTTGAGCCGCTCGTAGCGGATCTTCGCCAGCTGGCGCAGCGCCTCGGCGGCCTCGGCCGGATCCTCGGTGAGCTCGGAGCGGGCCTTGTAGACCTCGGCGAGGTCGGCCCAGCGGCCCATCTGCTCGAGCTGGGGGATGACGAGCGCGGCCGCGGCGTCGGAGCTGGCCTTGTCGCGGACGAGCTGCAGCAGGTCGCCGATCGCCTCGGAGTGCCCGGGCGTCACCTGGAACACCGACTCGTAGTGGGCCATCGCCCCGACGGAGTCGGCGAGCGGGCCGATGTGCAGGCGCGCCACCTCGAGCAGCAGCGTGACCCGCCGCTCGCGGCTCGGCGCGATCGCGGCGCGCTCGAGGACCACGTCGCCGGCCTCGCGGTGGCGGTCCTGCGCCAGCAGGGCCGCGGCCAGCATCGCCAGCGCCTCGTCGTCCTCCGGCGCGTCCAGCAGCAGCGCGCGCAGCGTCTCGATCTCGCCCTCGCGGTCGGAGCGGGCCTCGCGGTGGATCCGCGCCAGCTCCTTGCGCAGCGACGTGCGGACCGCCGGGTCGTCGGCGGAGTCGATCTGATTGCCGATCACCGCGATCAGCAGGTCGTACGCGCCGCGGGCGGCGTACAGCCGGCGCAGGCGGTTCATCGCGTCGGTGCTGTTGGGCTCGATGTCGAGGATCCGCTGCCACACGCCCTCGGCCGCCTCCGGCTGGCCGAGGCCCTCCTCGACCAGGCGGGCCAGGCGGCGCAGCAGGACGATGCGGTCCTCGTCGTCCTCGGCGACGGCGACCCGCCGCTCGAGCACCCCGCGCAGGCCCTCGAAGTCGGCCAGGCCGGCCAGCGCCTCGTCGAGGAGCGCGAGCACTTCTGGCTGATCGGGCATGACCTCGAGGGCATGTCGCAAAGTGCGGGCGGCGCCGTCGTTGTCGCCGATGTCGATGGCGATCTGGGCCGCCTGCAGCTCGAGCGCGACGCGGCGGTCGGCGTCGGTCTGCAGCGTCTCCGCCTCGGCGGCCTGCAGCAGCGCCTGGCGCAGCTCGTCGAGCCAGCCGTGGGTGCGCGCGATCTGCTGGATCTCGGCGTCGAGCGCCTCCAGCACCCCGGCCGGGCCGGGCTCGGCGAGCGCGCGGGCCAGCGTGCGGAACGCGTACGCCTGGCCCTGATCGAGGCCGCCGTAGTAGGCCGCGATCTCGCGGTAGATCTGGTGGCGCTGCGCCGGGTCTTCGGTCTGCGTCAGCTGCCACTCGTCGACCGCGATGAGGCGCATCGTGTTGCCGGTGGCCTCGTAGATCGGCCGCAGGACCGCGAAGATCCGCACGCGCTGGGCCTCGTGCGACTCGGCCATGCGCTCGAGCGCCCCGACCGCGCCGACGCTGCCCGGCTGCTCGCTGAGCAGCAGCTCGACGGTGTCGAGCGCCGCGTCGACGTTGCCGAGCCGCTCCTCCTGCAGGTCGGCGATGTTGAGCAGCACGACCTCGCGGTCGGCCTGCCACTCGGTGCGGACCAGGCGCTCGCGCAGCAGCTCGATGAGGTCGTCCCAGCGCTCGCGCTGGGCGTAGACCCGCTCGAGCCGCGAGCGCGCGGCCTCGTGATCGGGCTGGGCCTCGAGCACGCGGCGGTAGGCGCGGATCGCCTGGTCGGCGTCGTCGAGGATCCCGAGCGACAGCTCGGCCAGGCGCTGCAGCACCTCGAGCTGCTGGGCCTCGTCGAGCGAGGTGTCGGCCTCGTGCCAGTACGCGGTCGCCAGCTCGGTGTACATCTCGGCCTGCGCCAGCGCGCTCTCGAGCGCCGGGAACACCGTGCGGTCGTCGGGGCGGGCCTCGATGAGGCGCTGGTACAGCGGCACCGCGCGGCGCGGCTGGCCGAGCGCGCGCGACCACAGCTCGGCCGCGTCGCGCACGATCACCAGCGTCTCGTCGCGCTCGTCGCCAGCGGCGGCCTCGACGTGATCGGTGTAGAGCTGCGCCAGGCCCTCGAGCCGGCCGAGCCCGTGGGCCAGGCGCGGCAGCAGCTCGCGCACGCTCGGGTCGCTCGGGTCCTCGGCGAAGGCGCGGCGGGCCGTGTTGAACGCGCCCTCGAGGTCCTCCTGCTGGTCCTCGTAGATCCGGGCGATCTTCAGGAGGATCGGGATCCGGGCGTGGGTGTCGTCGCCGGCCTCGAGCAGGCGCAGCTCCTGGATCTGGATCAGCCGCGGCCAGTCGCCGACGGCCGTGAACACCGGCTCGAGCTGGGCGATGACCTGCGGCCGCAGATCCTCGTCGCTCATGTAGCGGCCGAGCTGTTCGGTGCCGACGACGTAGTCCGGGTCGGCCTTGAGCGCCTCGGCGAACTGCTGCAGGCCCTCGCTGAGGTCGCCGAGCTGCTCGCGGTAGAGCTGGGCCAGGCGCAGGTGGGTGTCGACCAGCTCGCGGCCCGACAGGCCCTCGAGGCGCCGGCGCAGGAACTCGGCCAGGTCGCCCCAGCGCTCGGTCTTCTCGTACAGCGGCCCGAGCACCGCCTGCACCTCGTCGCCGCGCTGCGCCGACGCAGATGTCTTTTCGTACAGGTCGATCGCGTCCTCGGGGCGCTCGAGCTTCGTGCGGTACAGCTCGGCCGCGCGGACGAGGAACGCGTCGCGCACCAGCTCGCTGTCGCTGCGGTCGGCGCGGCGGACCAGCAGCTCGGCCAGCGCGGTGAAGTCGTTCTCCTCGACCAGCACCTGCTCGAGCGCCTCGGCGGCGGCGATGTCCTCGGGGCTGGCCTCGAACAGGCGCTCGAAGGCGCGGCGGGCCGAGTCGTTGCGGCCGAGCACGCGCGCGAGCTGGCCGATCGAGCGCAGCACTCGCTGCTGCACCGCGGGGTCGCCGAGGGTGTCGACGTTCTTGAGGTACGTGTCGTGGACGGCCTCGTGGTGGCCGAGCTCGTTGCCGAGGCGGTCGATGCGGTCGAGCACCTCGACGACCTCGGCCTGCTCGCCGGCCTCGGCCAGCGCCTCGATCAGCACCTCGAACGAGCGCTGCGGATCGCCGAGCCGCTCCTCGTGGGTGCGCGCGACCTGCAGCAGCCCGAGCATGCGGTTGCGACCGGGCGCCTGGTGCCGCGCCTGCCGCTCCTCGAGGTCGAGCAGCGCGCGCCAGTTCTGCTCCGCCTCGTACAGCGGATACAGCACCTTGATCACGCGCTCGCGGATCTCGTCCTGCGACAGGTACTCGGTCAGGGTGGCGCGGGCCCGCTGGTCGCGCGGGTCGAGGCGCAGCACCTCCTCGAGCAGGTCGGTGGCGTCGGCGTAGCGGCCGAGCTTGTCGCCAACGACCTCGGCGGCGCGGCCGAGCAGCTCGGCCTTGCGCTCGTCGTCGGTGGCGAGCGCGATCAGGCGGCGCAGGCCCTCCTCCGCGTCGGGCCAGCGCTCGAGGTCGATGTTGAGGCGCACGATCGCGTCGAGCGCGAGCTGGGTCTCCTTCGGCGCGACCGCGAGGTCGACGATCCACTGGAACGCCTCGATCGCCTGGTGCGGATCGCTGAGGTGGTCGCGCTGGATCTCGCCGACCTTGCGCCACAGGCGGGCCTGCTCGAACGGGTCGTCGGTGCTCATGACGCGCTGACGGAGCACGCGGCACAGCGCCTCCCACTCGCCGCCCTCGACGTAGATCCGCTCGAGGGCGTCGAGCGCCTGGAAGTTGCCCGGGTCGATGTCGAGGACCTCGACGTAGGTCGCCGCGGCGCCCTTGAGGTCCTCGAGCTTGTCGGCGTGCAGCTCCGCGATCTCGAGCAGGATCCGGACCTGCTCGGCGTCCTTGTCGACGTAGCGGAGCAGCCCGCGCAGGCCCTCGACCAGCGCCCGCGAGTCGCCCGCCGCGCGGTGCAGCCGCGTCAGCGCCAGCGTGGCCCGCTTGGCCAGGTCGACGTCGGCCGGCTCGAGCGCGAGCAGATCGGCGTAGGCCTTGCGCGCGCCGTCGCGGTCGTCGAGGTGGGCGTCGAGCACGACGGCGATCCGCGACAGCAGCTCGATCTTCGCGCCCGCGTCCGGCAGCTTGCCCAGCGCCTGCTGCCACACCTCGACCAGCTCGCGCTGCTTCTCGAGCTCGACGCCGAGGCGCTGCAGCTCGGTGCGCGCGTCGGCGCGGCGCGGGTCGAGCAGGTACGCCTCGCGCACCGCCGCGAACGCGGCCTCGGAGTCGCCGAGCTCGTTCTCCTCGATGCGGGCGATCTCCAACAAGTGCGCGGTGGCGGCGTCGGTCGAGCCGAGCGACTCGGCCTGCTGCCGGCGCACGCGCAGCACCCGGACCTGGGCCGCGTAGTCCTTGACCGCGAGGTAGATCGGCTCGAGCAGGTTCGCGACCTGCAGCTGCACGTCGGGGTGATCGAGCAGGCGCTCGAGCAGCTTGCGCGCGGCCTCGTTGTCGGGGTCGGCGGCGATGACTCCCTGCAGCAGGTCGACCGCGCCGTAGGCGTCGCTCAGCTTGTCCATGCGCAGCGCGGCCCGCCGGCAGGCCAGCTCGTGGCGCTCGGCGTCGCTGTCGACGCGCTCGGCCCAGCGGCCGAGCAGCTCCTCGAGCGCGTAGTGGTCGTCCTGGCGCTCGCTGAACTCGTACATGCCGGCCAGGGTGGCGACGGCGCCGAGGTCCTCGGGCACGAGGTCGAGCAGCTCCTCCGCGGTGCGGGTCGCGATCTCGCGGTTATCGAGCACGTCGCGGGCGATGGCGATGATCTTCTCGAGCAGGCGCTTCTGCTCGCCGGCGTCGAAGATGATGTCGGCGCGGCGGCGGTAGAGCTTCATCAGCTCCTCGTGCGCCTCGCGGCGGGTCAGCAGCTCGTCGAGCGCGTGGTAGGCGACCTCGTGGGTCTCGTCGCGGTCGAGCAGCTCGGCGAACGCGGCCTCGGCCTCGTCGTACTGCTGCAGGTCGTCGCGCAGCGCGACCGCGCGCGACAGCAGCAGATCCTTGTAGAGCGCCTGGGCCTCCTTCGACACCTGCTGGCCGGCGGCCTCGGCGGCCTCCTCGGCCTTGCGCATGTTCTGCAGGATCTGCCCGTACGCGCCGGCCACCAGGTCCATGCGCTGCAGCTCGCGACCGGTCCGCTCGACCTCGCCGCGCAGCGCCGCGTCCTCGGGGTTCATCACGAACAGCTCGCGGCGGACGCGGAGCGCGTCGGCGCGGCGGCCCCCCATCTGGTCGTAGAGCCCGGCCAGGCTGGTCAGCTGGGTCGCCCGCGCGCCGGCGTCGGGCTCGGCCATGATGATGACCTCCATCGCCTCGGCCTCGCGGCCGTGGTCGTGGATGCTGCGGTAGTACGGCAGCAGCCCGCGCATGATGGCGAGCGCGCTCGACGGGTCGAAGCGGCGCAGCACCTCGAGCGCGTCGATCGTCGGCAGGTGGTCGGGCTCGAGATCGAGGATCTGCAGGAAGCCGGCGATCGCCTTCTGCGAGTTGAGCAGGCGGGTCGCGTGCAGCTGCGACAGCTCGAACAGCACCGGGATCTGGTCGTTGCCGAGCTCGACCGCGTCGAGCCGGCGCTGCAGCACCTCGGCCAGCTCGGCCCAGCGGCCGCGGGCGCGGTACAGCCGGGTCAGCGCGTCGAGGGCCTCGTTGTCGCCGGCCGCGAGGCCGAGGACCTCGCGGTAGGTCTCGATGGCGGCGTCGAAGTCGCCGACCTTGTGCTCCTGCAGCGCGCCGACGCGGCGCAGCAGCGGCAGGCGCACGTTGTTCTCCTTGGTGACCGACAGCCGCTTGAGGAACACGGCGGCGAGGTCGGCCCACTGCGAGGTCGCGGTGTAGATCTCCTCGAGCGCCGCGTGGGCCACCTTGTTGGCCGGGTCGAGGTCGACGACCTGACGGTAGAACCGCTGGGCCTCGAGCGGCTCGCCGAGGCGCTCGCGCGAGATGGTCGCCAGCTTGTCGAGCAGCTCGAGCCGCTCGCCGGTCTCACAGTCGGGCGCGGCGATCCGGCGCTCGTAGATCTTGCTCAGCGCCTCCCAGCCGTCGGCCCGCTCGGCCGCCGCCTCGAGGCCGGCGCGCAGCACCTCGTCGGTCGGGCGCAGCTCGTAGGCCCGCGCGGCCCACTGCAGCGCCAGCTTGGGGTCGTTCAGCTTCTGCAGGGCGATGTCGCGCATCACCGCGATGAGCTCGAGGCGGTCGTCGTCGTCGCTGACGCCCGCCAGCAGCACCTCGTAGGTCTGCAGCATCCGCGTCCAGGCGCCCTGCTCGCGGTAGATCGGCAGCAGCTCACGCGCCACCGCCAGGTCCGTGGGCCGCAGCGCCAGCACCTTCTCGAGCGCCCCCAGCCCGCGCTCGGGCGCGTTGAGGCGGTCGCGGGCCAGGCCGGCGATCCGCTGGTACAGGGCGATCCGCTCGTCCTCGTCGGCAAGCTGCTCGGCGGCCTCGTAGAGCACGTCGAGCACCTCGCCGAGGCGACCCTGCGCCTCGTACAGCGCCACGAGGTCGTCCCAGCGGCGCCCGGCGACGTAGGCCGCGCGCAAGGCCGTGCCGGCCTCGACGTGGCTGGGATCGAGCCGCGCGACCGCGGCCCAGGTCTCGATCGCGGCCTCGGGCTGCTGCAGGCGGTCGGCCTGCAGGTGGGCCAGGCGGCCCAGCAGCTCGACCTTGCGCACCGGCGCGGCCGCGGCGTCGATCTGGCGCCGGAGGACGTCGGCGGCCTCGGGCCACTGGCCCTCGCGCTCGTAGAGGCCGATCAGGGCGACGAAGGCCTCCTCGACGTCGCCGTGCTGGGCCAGCACCTCGCGCCAGCCCGCGATCGCCTCTGCGCGGTCGCCCAGCTTCTCCTCGGCGATCCGGGCCAGGGCGATCCGCAGCTCGCAGGCCCGCTCGCCGGTGGCGGTGGCGAGTTCTTCCTTGCGCAGGTCGATGAGGGCGCGCCAGTCCTTGCGCAGCTCGTGGATCCGGGCCAGCGCGTCGCGGGTCTCGCGGTCGTCGGGGGCCAGCCGCAGCGCCTCGTGCAGCGGCTCCATGCCCTTGGTGCTGTTGTCGAGCTGGTCGACCCAGATGCTCGAGATCCGGCGCAGCATGTCGACCTGGCGCGGCACGTCCTTCTCGGCCCGCGCGGCGTCCAGCAGCCGGCCGTAGACGGTGAGCAGGTCGTTCCAGCGGCCCGACGCGCCGTAGGTGTCGGCCAGCGCCTTGATGGTGGCGCCGTGGCGCGGGTTGATGTCGAGGATCCGCTGCAGGGTCGCCAGCGCCATGGCGTCGAGGCGCAGGTGGTCGCGGTACAGCTCGGCGATCTCGAGCAGCCGCTCGATCCGCTCGTCGCGGTTCTCGGGCCGGTCGGCCACGCGGTCGAACTCTTCCTTCAGCAGTTCGACCAGCGCCGTCCACTTCTGCCCCTCGCGGTAGAGCCGCTCGAGCGCCTTGGCGGCCCGCGGGTCGTAGCCGTCCTCACGCAGCACCGAGCGCCACACCTCGATCGCCCGGTCGATGCTGCCGAGCTTCTTCTCGGCGAGGTCGGCCATCTCGTGCGCGAGCGTGAAGCGCTGGTCGGTCTCTTCCTTCTTCAGCGACCGCCGCGCCTGCACCAGCACCTGCATGAGCTGGCTCGCGTCCGAGTCGGCCGAGAACATCTCGCGATAGAAGGCGAGGATCTGCGGGTTGGCGGGCTCGTTGCGGCGGACCCGGCGGAAGTAAGGTTCGGCCTGGGTCGACTGGCCCGACAGCCGCCACACCACCACGCCCGCGAGCAGGGCCACGTCGTTGCCGGCGCCCTCGCGCGGGGCCTTCTGCGCGGCCAGCTTCGCGGCCTCGACGACCTCCTCGTTGCTGGCACCGTCGAGGATCATCCGGCCCATCACCTTCGCGGCGGCGTCCCCGGAGCCGGGCTCCTGCTTGGCCTCGGCGCGCGCCGCCGCCAGGTCGACCGAAGCCAGCGACGCGGCGAGTTCACTGCGCCGTGCCGGGTCAGACGGTTGGGTCAGGAACTGAAACAGGACGGAGCGGAGTTCGGACATAGAAAGCCTCGAGAGGCGACGCAGCGGGGCCGCGTCCGCCGAGCGAGCGGCATGCGAAGGCTGCCATAGGGTGGCGAAGATTTGCGGCCTTCGCTAGGTCCTAATGCAGTCGCGACCCGAGATCGCGGCGCGACTCGGACGCCCCCGGATTCACCCGTCGTCCGGCTCGATCGGGGCCGCCTTCGCGACCTCGGCCGGGCTCGCCGTGCAGAGGGTCGCTAGCGTCACCGCGGCCGCGGCCGAGACGTTGAGCGACGCGACTCCGCCCGCGCCCGGGATGGTCGCCAGAAAATCACAGGAGTCGCGAGTCAACCGGCGCAGTCCGTGACCCTCGCTCCCGAGCACGACCACGAGTGCGTCCGGCATGCCGTCCGCGGCCAGCCGGCGCAGGTCCGCGCCGTCCTCGGCAACCGTGCCGACCACCCAGAAGCCGGCCTCCTTCGCCTGCGCCAGCGCGCGAGCCAGGTTGGTCACCTGACACAGCGGCAACCTCTCGGTCGCGCCCGCCGACGCCCGCACCACCGTCGGCGTCACCGCGACCGAGCGGTCGCGGGCCCAGAAGACCCCGCTCGCACCGAAGAATTCGGCGCTCCGCACGATCGCTCCGAGGTTGTGCGGATCTTGCACACCGTCGAGCGCAACCAGCAAATGTTTCCGACCTTCGGGTGGCGATCCTTCAAGTAACTCTTGAAGGTCCCACGCGCGCGGGGGGCGGGCGATGGCGACGACCCCGCGCGCCAGTTCGGGCGAGATCACCGCGGCGATGGCGTCCGGTGTACAGACATCGATCGCCACCCCGGGCGGCACATGACGCCGCAGTTCGAGCTCGTGCCCGGGCAAGGCGAGGATCCGGCGGACCCGGTTCGGCGCGCCGCGCAGCAGCTCGACCACGGCCCGCTCGCCGGGCACGAGGTAGTCGTCGCGCGTCACCTGCGGCTGCCCGGGACGCTGCGGTCCGCGCCCGTCCCGGCCGTGCGAACCCCGCCGCGCCTCGTCGCTCCCCGGGCCGCGCGCGGGCCGGCCCTCGTCTCGCGCTTGCGGACGGCCCTGCCCGGCCGGCGGGCGCTGGCGCCGGCCGTCGCCGCCGCGGGCCCGTCGATCGGGGCTGGAGGGCGCGTCAGCGGCCCGAGGGGCGCTCCGCAGGGGTGAGCGAGACGGCCGGTTCGGTCGCGACAAAGCGACCGCTTTCTACCCTGAGCACGGCCGCCGCGGGAGGGGGCGCCGCCTCGACGCCGGCCCACGCCTGGGCCACGGCCCGGTAGACCAGCCAGGCCTGGTCCGGCGGACCCGAGCCCTCCAGCGCCGTGTACGCCTCGGTGAAGCCGGCCGCCTCGGGCGTCTCCCACCCGACCGGCGCGACCAGGACGCCCTCCAGCACCTCGTGCCCGGGCCCGATCGCCTCCGGCGAGCTGCCCTCCGCGGTCGACAGCACCGGCACCCCGGGCTGCTTGGGGCGGTCGATCACGACCCCGTCGCGGACCATCTGCCGGACCACCAACTCGACGCGACCGAGCTGATCCGGGATGAGCACCGCCGCCGTCTTGAGGCTCGAGCGGACCGGGCCGAGGACCTTGCTGAAGCTCGTCGTGTTGGCCGGATAATAGATTGTTTTCAGAGACTTCACTCCTACTTTCGGAAGTGACTTCTCGAAGGCGGCCACGGCGCGTTTGCCGTACGCGTTGTCGGGCGCGAGGATCACCGCGGTGGTGCGGTTCGCGCGACCGACGGCCTGCGCGAGCGCGGCGGCGCGGGCCTCGAGCGTCGGTGCGACCCCGAGCACTTGCGGACCCGTGCCCTCGCCCGGGACCACCAGCCGGACCCGGCCGCCGCTCGCGGCGGCGACCTCCGCGGCGGCCTCGACGTTGCCGGGGCCGACCGGGCCGACCAGCACCGACGCGCCCGACGCCAGCAGCGTCGCGGCCGCTTGCTTGGCCTCGGCAGGGCTGGAGCCAGAGTCCTCCCAGGCGACCTGCAAATTGCTGCCGGCGGCACCGGCGAGCACGCGCACCGCCGCGGTCGCCGCCGCCAGCTGCACATCGGCGAGCCCGGCGAACTTGCCCGAGCGCGGCAGCAGCAGCCCGATCCGCGGCGGACCGCCCGCGCCGGCGACCTGGCACCCGCCGACCCACGCCGGCGCCCCGGCGGGCGCGCGTCGACCCGCGCGCACGAGGAGGCACTGCGCCGCCGGTGTGCCGGCGGCCTTGCGCGCCGTCTCCTCGAGCGTCGCTGCGTCGAGGCCGCGCCACTGCTCGCGCATGCGGGCCTCGGCGAGCGCGGCCGCGGCGCTGCCGTCGGGAACGACCTCGCGCCACTGCGCGTAGGCCAGCGCTGCGCCCGCCCGATCGCCGAGTCGCTCGCGCGCCCGCGCGGTGGCGAAGAGGAGATCTTGACCGCGGTCGCCGCGGGTCGCCGCCGCGATGGCTTGCAGTGCCGTCTGCGGATCACCGACCTCGGCTTCGGCGAGGGCACGCGTGCGACCGAGGTCTTCGGCGAGCTCGCGCTCCGGCGGGGCGAGATCGATCCCCTGCGCGCGGGCCTTCGTGACGTCTTCGAGACCCGCGCGGGCCGACGCCAGGGCCGCCGCGTAGTCACCGCGATCGAGGCTCGCGCCGGCCTTCACCTGTTGCGCCGCGAGCCGGAGGTTGAGCGGCGGGTCGCGGGCGAGCAGGCGATCGGCCGCCTCGACCACGGCTGCGCCGGAGGGGTCCTTCTGGCGAGCGGCCTGCACGGCGTCCCACTCGCCCTGGAAGGCGGGGTCGACGTGCCCGGGATCGACGGCGCGGATCGTCTGTGCCGCCGGACCGACGGCCTGGGATCCACGACAGGCGCCGAGCACGGCGAGTACGACCGCGGCGTGGACCAGCGCCCGACCGAGCGGGTGTCCGAGCGTCTTGTGGGGGCCGCGACCCGGCGCTCCCGGTCGCAATCGTACGGGCAGTCGGCTCATGGTCGGCGAGCATACGCCGGCCGCCTCGACGGGCCCAAGCAATCGGCCATGCGTCCGCGACGAACTCGGCCGCGCGCGAGCGCCGTCCGAACCATGGCACGCCGTGCTATACGAAGCGGACCATGTCGATCGGCGACGGGGAAGACCTCGACGACTCCGGCTTCGGCGAGACCAGCCGTTACGCGGCCCACCTCGACCGCGGGTGGTCCTTGCTCGATCGCGCCGACTACGAAGCCGCGCGTCAGTCGGCGCTGCAGGCCCAGCGGATCCGCCCCGACGCGCCCGACGCTGCGGTCCTCCTCGGCGCGATCGCCCTCGCCGAGGGCGATCCGGTCGAGAGCCTGCGCTGGTACGACCAGGCCATCGAGCTCGATCCCGACTACTTCGAGCCCTACGCCGCCGCCGCCCAGATCGCCCTGTTCGACCTCGGCGACGCCGCCCGCGCCCTGCAGTTCTGCGACGACGGCCTCGGCGTCGAGTCGGTCAGCGCCATCGACGCCCTCGATCTCGAGCTGCTCGGCGCCGAGTGCCTCGTCTCGCTCGGCCGCGACGAGGAGGCCCGCGCCCGCCTCGACGCCCTGCGCGAGCACCCGCTGTTCGCCGCGATCCTGCGCGCCTCGCTCGAGGCGGGCGACCTCGAAGCTGGCGATGAGGACATGTCCTTGAATTCATCCTCGTCGCAGTCCGAGGTCGACCTCGACAGCTCGGTCAAGCGGCGCCGTCGCCGGCCGATCGTCCGCGACGACGCGCCCGCGCCCGCGCGCAACGACGACGAGGACGACGACGCCGGGGACGAGGCCGAGGCCGCAGAGGCCGCCGAGGCCGCCGAGGCCGCCGAGGCCGCCGAAGCCGCAGTGGCCGAGCTCGACGAGGACGAGGACGGCGAGCCGCTCGACGAGGAGGAGCGCAGCGCCCAGGTCCAGCGGGTGCTGCAGTTCATCCTGCGCATGTGCAGGCTGTGGCTCGACCTCGGCGCGCCCGAGTCCGCCCTGCCCGCCCTGCGCGCCGCGGCCGAGCGCTTCCCCAACAACGGCGACGCCTGGCACCTGCTGAGCGAGGCCGAGTACGCCCGCGGCGACGCGCGCGCCGCCTGCCACGCGGCCCTCCGGGTGTACCGCCTCGATCAACAGCACGCCCCGCCCAAGTGGCTGCCGAGCCCGGCGCAGCTGCACCGCAAGGTCGTCCAGATCTTGAGCAGCTGCCCCGACGAGACCCTGCGCGAGCTCGGTCAACGCCGCGCGGCGCTGGTGCTGCTGGTCCACGAGGTGCCCTCGCTCGAGCTCGTGCTCGAGGGCGTCGATCCGCGGATCAGCGCGCTCAGCCTGGCCACCCGCGGCGGCGGCGACGACGAGCCGCCCGAGCTCACCGGCCTGGCGATCTACCGCCGCAACCTCGTGCGCCTGGCTCGCTCGGCCGAGCAGTTCGACCACGAGCTGCGCTTCGCCGTGCTCGAGGAGCTGGCCAACTTCTTTCAGCTCAGCGACGCCCGTCGCGAGCGCCTCGGCCTGCCGCCCCTCGCCGGCGACCTCGACTACGTCGACGAGGAGCCCCTGCCCCCGCCCCCGCCCGCCGTCGAAGAAGACGAACCCTCGGCCCCGCGTCGGCGCCGGCGCAAGAAGAAGCGCATGCACTCCTGAGCCGAAGGCTCGGGCCGCGCCTTCAGGCGGCTCGAGCATCGCTCGCGCAGCGACACGCTGCGCGGGTCATCCTCGCCGGCGATCGTCGCGCCGCTCGCTCGCGCTTCTCGGCTTCGCTCGACGCGAGCAGCTGTCGCGCAGCGACGTCGCAGGCATCACGAGTCCGCGTCGCCGGTCCTTCGCGCTCGTTCGCCTCGCGATCATCAACACGCCGCGCTCCCTCGCCACGAGCGTCACGATCGCCGCGCTCGCACATGCGACTCACTCACTCGCCGCCAGCGTCACTCGCCTCGCGGCGACGCACCCGGCTCAGGGGCCGCCGAACGCGTCGCTGAATTCCGCGATCGTCGACATCAACCCGCGCGGCACGTCGACGCCGTCGCGGGCCATCTCTCGCAGCGTGCGCTCGTAGTCTTCGAGGCCGGTGCCGGGGATCCGGGTGATCCGGTCGAGCGCGCCGCGGAGCTGCTCGATGATCTCGTCGGACATCAACCAGCCGTGGACCGCGTGCAGGCGGAACACGCGGTCGAGCCACACGCCCGAGGATGACTTTTGGGCCAGGGCGATCAGGCACACCACGCACGACTTGGCGGTGGGGTGATCGACCGGCACGCTCGAGCCCATGAGCTGATTGGTCAGCGCGAGCGCGTAGCGCTCGGCCTCCTTGATCTTGCCCATGTTGAGGCTCTTCTGGACCAGCTGGCTGATCAGCGAGGGGAACTGGGTCTCCTCGTGGGGGCCGATGGTCTTGCGCAGGCTGTCCATCGGATCGTCGATCGGCGCCTGGCTGCCGTCGCTGATGATCGCTATCACCTCGCGCCCGATCTTCAGGTTGTCGCCGTGGACCAGCTGCGTCTTCACGCGACCCGGCAGCCGCTGACCGTTGAGGAACGTGCCGTTGCTGCTGTCGAGGTCCTCGACCTGCAGTTCGTTCGCGGACACGTGGAGGCGCGCGTGGTAGCGCGAGGTCAGGTCATCGTCGAGCGTGAAGAAGCAGTCGCTCATGCGCCCGACCAGGTGGGACCCAGTGGGGAGGGACAAGGTGCGCCCCCCGAACTTGATCTTGAACTGCGGCACCGCGGCGCCCATGGTAACGCAAGTGCCGGGGCGCCCCCAAGCCTCACCGCGCTGCTCCACGCCCCCAGGCCCGTCCCCGTAGCGGCGGGAAGCCCGCCATGGCCGCTCGCGGGGCCCGCCGGCCCGGCCGGCTAGCGGACCAAGAACTTGACGTCGGGCTGAACCTGGCCGCCTGCGAGGGTCACGCGGACGACCTGGCCCCGCGTGGTGCCGCCGGAGCTGTCCACCACGAACACGGTCGAAAGCTCGGGCGCGTTTACGATCCGGGTCGGGCCGGTCAGCACGACGCTGGCGGTCGTGACCTGGGCGTCGTACGGCGAATAACCCAGTTTCGTGCCGAACGACTCGCGGGCCCGGCCGGGGATCCGCGAGCGCCTGAATTCGGCGAACTCGGCCGGCCACAGCGCGTCCTCGGTGCCCGGGATCGGCGCAGCCAGGTCGAGCAGGCTGGTCAGATCGAGCACGAAGCTCATCATCGGGTTGCTGTAGCGGATCGCCGGGACCGGGCGCTGACCGTCGTCTGCGGGCCCGTAGCTGAAGAAATGGTACAGCGCGCTGAAGGTGTCGGGCCGCAGCGCCTTCGGCCGCTCGATGTCGATGAAGCAGGGGTTCGGGGCCCCCCCGTCCGGGCGCTCCGCCTCCGCCGGGCAGCTGGGGATCGGCCACAGCGGGTTGTGCCGCGTGTCCTCCTCATCTGCGCCCAGGCGGATCCGGCTCGTCAGCAGGTTGGAGACCTCGGGATCTTCGAGGCACTCGCCCGTGTCGGGATCGGCCTTGACCTTCTGCGGCAGGAAATCGAACGCCCCCGTCGTGCCGCGCACCACGAAGCTGTTGCGCGCCAGCACCTGGTAGCGGATGAGCTCGCGGAAGCACGCGGGGCCGGGCAACGGCGTCAGCGCGCAGTCCTCGTCGGGCCCGCACGGGCGCGTGCACTGGCCGTCGATGCACAGCGGGTAGTCGGGCGACAGCACCGCGCAGTCGCTGTGGCTCGCGCAGCCGTTGTCGGGCTGAGCTGGCCCACAGGACAGGCGAGCCTCGCACTCGACGAAGCCCGGGTCGCCGACGAAGCCGTAGTCCGGCGAGCAGCACGGCAGCGCGCCGTCCTGGCCGCAGTCGGGCTCGTCGTCCGGGCGCGCGCAGGTCGGCTCGCCGTCGACGGTGCGACCCGCCACGTGATCGCCGCGGCACAGCGCCTCGAGCTCCTCGTCGGTGGCCGGCGTCGACGCCGACGCGCCCTCGGGGCGCATCATCACGTACGACTCGACCGGCTTGTCCAGCACCTGCAGCCACAGCTCCTGCTGGAAGGCGCGGGTGATCGCGAACTCGCGCCGCGCCCCGCCGCAGTCGTCGCGCAGGAACGGGCGGCAGATCTGCAGCAGCTGCTCGCGCGAGGCGTCGTACGCGATCTCGGACACGCACAGCCCCGGCGAGTTGGCCGGCGCATCGGGGTCGAGCAGGCAGTACTGACCCGCGCCGCAGTCGGTGTCGGCCGAGCAGCCGAGGATGAACAGCTTGTCGCCGCCCAGCACGCCGCGCTCGCAGAACTGCGCCGTCTTGTCGACCAGCCGCGTGTCACCCGCCTCGGTGCTCAGGCAGGTGCCCGCCTCCCAGCCGGGCTCCTCGCACACGAGCTGCCCGCTCGAGCTGGTGGTGCCGGGGATCTCGCCCTCCCAGAACAAGTTCCACGTGCCGCTCGCCCACGTCGGGTAGTCGCGCACGACGGCCCGCACGACGTCGTTGGCGTAGAGGCCGGACGTCATGACGTCGTCCTGCTCCTCGGCCCGCGCCAGACGATCCTGATCGATCGTCGACACCGGCGGCGACAGGGCCGGGCCGATCTGCTCGCAGTAGCCCGTCTCCTCGTTGTCGCTCTTGATGCACTTGACGTCGTCGCAGTCGTTGTCGTTCTCGCACGACACGCGGGTCTGATACGCGCGATCGATCCGCCGCAGGCTCGGCGCCAGCGTGCGCGTCACCGTGGCGTCGGTGAGGCCGCCCGGCAGCAGGCGCTCCGGCTCCTTGTCGTCCATCCGCGGCAGGTTCTCGATGCTGGTGCTCGGCAGCGTCGGGTCGACGTTCGGCCACAGCGAGTGCGGCGGGACCTGGGCGTCGAGCACGCCGAGGTAGTCGTACGTGTCGCTGACGCCGCTGCGGCCCTGGAACTGATCGAACACGCCGAAGATCAGGCGGCCGAAGCTGGTCGTGGCCACGCCGACCACGCCTTTGCCGGTGAAGGGCGACGAGATCACGCGGTTGTCCGACACCGCCTCGCCCGTGTCGGCGCTGCCCGACGGGCAACGGCCGTAGCTGCCGCCGGCCATCTCGACCGCCGTCGGGTCGTACCACTTCTGGAACGTCCAGTCGGTGATCAGCGAGCCGTTCGGCCCGCGGATGCCCGGCCCGCGCGCGAACGGCCGCCGGTCCGGCGGGTTCTCCCCGGGGAACTCGGCCGGATGGCAGGCCGTATTGGTCACCGCGGTCGGATCGACCTGCGTGTCGCACTCGCTGCCGAGCTCGGTGCGGTTGGCGCTGAGCTCGCGGCGGATCACTCGCGTCGAGCCGTCGCCCGCGAGCACGTAGAGGAACTGATACGGCTCGGGCACGTCGGCGCCGCTGAGCATCTCCATCGCCGGCGTCGGGCGGATGGCCGAGATGCCCTGCGCCGCCGGCAACTCGAACTCGAGCGGGTCGTCGGTCCACGTCTTGCCGTCGAAGCGGAGCTCGTAGATCGTGTCGGACCCGAGCCCGCCGACGTACAGCGAGTGGTCCTCGATCGCCTTGTCCGCTTCGTCGACGCAGCCGGTCAGATCGGCCGGCGGACTGACGAGCGCCATCGCCAGCGGGTACATGCCGTCGGGGTCGCCGGCCGGCGCGCTCGCCAGCGCCTCGGCGTACTCCGGGTCGAGGAACTGCTCGGCGCAGTCGACCGGGCACACCGGATCGGCGCCGCTGTCGACCACCGTGATCGCGTCGTTGTCGGGGTCGCGGACGAACTGACGGCTCTGGAGGATCCGCTGCGTCCGCAGGTCGACCTCGGCGATCAGCTGGCACGACGGGAAGGTGACGTACACGCTGCCCGGGTTGGCCGGATCGCAGCCGAGCGTCGCCTCGCCGCTGTTGCTCAGGTCGGGCGGCACCGCGAGCACCTGCCCGGGCCTGGCCCCCAGCGGCGTGCCGTCGGCCCGGCGCGGCACCACCGTCGACACGTACGCCGCCGGGTCGTCCTCCGGCGGCTCCTCGAACGCGTACGCGGCCAGCCCGCCGACGTCGAGCACGCTGAGGTCGCAGCTGCCGAGGTTGCCCGAGATGGCGAAGCAGCCCGCCTGCAGCCCGGTGGTCGCCGTCATGCTCGACGGCACCTCGCCGGCGCTGATGAGCTGGGGCCCGGGCGCGGAGATGTTCATGTCGATGACCGAGCCGGCGCAGCGGCTGAACATCGCGATGTCGTTGCGCTCCGAGTTGGCGACGAAGCCGACCAGCCGCAGGTCGCCGCACACCGACTCGGCCACCGCGTCGGAGCACTGCTCGAGCGACTGCGGCGTGTACGTGCCGTTCTCGTGGCGCACGCACGCGAGCGCGACGTCCAGCGGGCGGTCGAGCACGCGGTTGGGGATCACCTGGTTCTGCCGGTTGCCGCAGCCCGCGGCGGCCGCGACGAGCACGACGAGCGCGGCTGTGGCCGTGAGGTTCACACGCGTGGTGGCGGAGCGGCGGGTCATCGAACTACTGCTTGTAGGGCGTTTGCAGGCCGATCCGGGCGATCTCGGCGAAGCGCGTCGGCCGGTCGCGGGCCACGTCGATCACGCTGACCGTGGCGTCGAGGGTGTTGCCGACGTAGAGCAGCCGACGCGCCCGGTCGACGATGATGGGGTGCGGCCCGGCGCCGGTGGCCACGTTGGCGACCACGCGGAAGCCGGACAGGTCGACGATGAACACCTCGCCGGGGGTCGGGCACGACACCGCGGCGTACTCGTTGGCGCCGTCCTCGAACAGCGCCATGCGGCTCGGCCCGCTGCACAGCTCGACCAACCCCGCCGACTCGTCGCGGGTCTCGCCGCGCTCGTCGACGCTGGTGTCGACGAACAGCAGCGCCCCCGGGCTGCTCTGCACCGCGAACAGGCGCCGGCCGTCGCGCGAGAAGGCGATGTCGCCCATCTGCCCCGAGCCTTGCGGCACCGTGAAGCCGACCGCCGAGGTGAAGCCGGCCGAGAAGATCTGCGGCGTGCACAGCAGCGCCCCCGGCTCGCCCTCCTGCACCGGCTCGGGCTCGGCGATCCGCTCGCCCTCGATGTCGATCGGGAAGCCCTCGGCGTCGAGCCGCGCCTCGCCGACGCACACCTGGTCCGATGTCGGCAGCGGCTCGTCGGGCGTCAAGCGGGCGAAGAACAGCCCGGTGCGGAAGCTGCTGTAGATGAGCGGGCGCCCGCAGTCGACCGGCTCGCCGTCGGCCGTCTCCGGCACCTTGGTGACGTTCGGGACCTGCGAGCTGCCGGGCACACATGGCCTTTCGGCCATCCCCCACCCGCCGCCGCCGAGCGAGTCGCCGATCAGGAACACCTGCCGCGCGTCGACGATCATCGGCTTCGTCGGCCCCAGCGGCAGCGGCACGGGCTCGATCACCCCGCCCGTCGTCGTGTCGGGGTTGGTGTCGCCCGTCGTCGTGTCGTCCGTCGTCGTGCCGTCCGTCGTCGTGCCGTCCGTCGTCGTCGAGTCGCCCGTCGTCGTGCCCGTCGTCGTCGAGTCGCCCGTCGTCGTGCTCGTGCCCGTGTCGCCGCCCGTCGCGTCGGGGTTCGACGGCAACTCACCGCTCACCGGCACCGCGAGATCGATCAGCACCACCTCGGGAGTGGTAGCGAACGTCACGAACGCCCAGTGACGCAGCTTCGAGATCAGGATGTTCGAGGGCTCGGGCCCGATGCGGTAGTTGTCGGAGTCGTCGAAGGGGTAGCGCAGCGCGTGGGCCTGGTCGCCCGAGCGGGCGCAGCGCCCCTCGTCGAACAAGTCGGTGGTCCCCTGCCCGCACTCGAACCGCAGGTCGGTCGGCGCCTGCGGCTTCTTCGGGTCGAACGGCGTGTCGAGGCCGCCGCTGAGCTCGACCCACGTGATGCTCGGGTCGGCCTTCACCGTCGCCAGCAGGTAGGCCGTCTCCTCGGTCTTCATCCACCCGGCCAGCGCCGTGATGAAGCTGCCCATCCGCACCGACAGCGGCCTGTCGGCCTCGCCGTCCTTGTCGTCGTCGATGTGGGCGATGACCGCCGTGTCCTCGCACTCGATCACCTGCGGGCGGAACGCCGCGTGGCGGCAGGGCGCCTTGGCGTCGACCTTCTCGCCGACGTCGCGCACGCTGGCCCGGATCCCGCACGCATCGGCCTTGGCGGCGGCCGAGCAGGTGCCGTCGTCGACGCCGTGCAGGCACATCTGCGAGCAGTTCATCCACGCGGCGAAGAAGCGGTCGAGATCGACGGCGACCAGCGAACCTGCGTTGTAGGCCAGGTTGCTGTTGGCGTTGGCGACGAACAGCCAGCGCGCGGTCTCGGTCTCGGGCACCCGCGGGTCGAGCGTCAGCGCCGCCGGGAAGTAGATCCCGGCGTTCTCGGCCGAGATGCCCTGATTGCGCCGCTCGCAAGCGCTCAGCGCGGCGAGCACCGCCAGCGCACACGCGAACGCAGACTTGGGGCGCGACATCGGCGGGACCCTAACACAGCCGCGCGGCACCTACACCCCCTCCGCGCCGGCGTCGCGCGGCAGCGCGGCGAAGAACGCCTGCGCGTGCAGCGGCCGCCGCAAGTGTGAGCGGACGATCGACTGGATCGCGTCCCGCACGGCCCGCCGCACCGCCGCCGGGGCCATGGCCAGCGCCCCAGGATCGCCGCCCGCCTCGAGGTGCTGGATCGCCGTCAGCGCGCTGGAGGGCAGCCGCGGCGCCCCGCGCTCGTGCTCGGGGCACAGCACCCCGCCTCGCGGCCCGTCGAACGCCGCCGTCGCGTCGCCCGCGATCTCGGCCCCGCACACGCAGCAGCACGTCAGCGCCGGCGACAACCCCAGGCAGCGCAGCAGCGCCAGCTCGTACTGTCGCAGGTGCAGCGCCTGCGGCGCCCCGCCGATCACCTGCTCGAGCGCGAGGCACAGGGCCGCGAACAGCTCCGGATCGGGGTGGCGCGCGAGCACCAATTCATCGGTGAGCTCGCACAGATAGGCCACGTAAGCGAAGCGGGTCAGGTCGGCGCCGACCGGCGCGTGCGCGGCCGTCGCGTCGAAGCTCTCGAGCCGCAGCAGCGCCCCTCGCCCGCGAGCGATCGCCGCCACCCCGCGCATCCCCGGCGACAGCCCGCCGGCGAACCGCTTCTTCGAGTTACGGGCCCGCGCCGCCGCCGTCTCCAGCTTGCCTTGCTCCGGCGTCAGCACGATCGCGATCAGGTCCGCCTCGCCGAGCGGGCGCGTGCGGAGGATGACGGCGGGCGTGGGCTGGGACTGCATGACGCGGACGAAGGGTGAGTACCACGCCAATTAGCCTGTGATTCCGAGAAGCACCGTCGCCAGCCAGAAGTAGAACAGGAGCCCGAGGATGTCGACCGACGTGGTCACGAACGGCCCCGTCGCCACCGCCGGGTCGATGTTGAGCCGGTGCATGAGGAGAGGCACGCTCGTGCCGACCGCCGCGGCGATCATCATGCTGCCCATCATCCCGAGGGTGATCACCGCGCCGAGGTGGAACGGATCGTCGCTCGTCGTGCCCAGCAACGGCGCCGCCAGGGCGATGCCCGCGCCGTAGAGTGCGCCGAGCGCCGCGCCGAGCGCCACCTCGCGGAGCACCAGCCTGCCGAGCCGATTGGTCTCGACGTAGCCGACCGCGAGCCCGCGGACCACGATCGTCGAGCTCTGCGTCCCGACGTTGCCGCCCATCCCCGCGACCACCGGCATGAACAGCGCCAGCGCCGGCACGGCCTGGAGCGCCCCTTCGAAGCCCTGCAGCGACGCCGCCACCAGCAGTCCGCCGGCCGCCGCCGCCAGCAGCCACGGCATGCGGGCCCGGAAGCTCGCGCCGAAGCTGCGGGTGTCGAGCATCATCTCTCCGGCGCCGGCCATCTTCAGGATGTCCTCGGTCGCCTCCTCGCGGACGACGTCGAGGATGTCGTCGATGGTCACGACCCCGAGCAGCCGCCGCTGATCGTCGACCACCGGGATGGCCACCAGGTCGTAGCGACTCGCCAGCTCGGCGACTTTCTCCTGATCTGTCTCGGCCGTCACCGACACCATCTCGGTCGTCATCACCGCGTGGATCGGCATGTCCGGCTTGCTGCGCACCAGCTGACGCAGCCCGATCACCCCCACCAGGCGGTCGTGCTCGTCGACCACATAGAGGTAGTGGACGTGCTGCGGCAGATCGTCGGCCGTCTGCACCATCCGGGTCGCCTCGGCGATCGTGACGTCGTGGTGGATCGAGAAGACGTCCGGCGACATGATGCCGCCGGCGGTGTGCTCGCCGTAGGCCAGCAGCTCCTCGAGCGCGTGGGCGTCCTCGACGTCGTAGTGCGCCAGGATCTCGCGCAGCTTGGCCTCGTCGACGCGCCCCAGGATGTCGGCGGCGTCATCTTCCTGGAGGTTCCCCAGCAGGCCCGCCGCCTCTTCGGGCGCGCGCCGGCTGATCACCTCCGCCGCCACCTCGTAGCGCATCGCCGCCAGCACCTTCGGCCGTCGCTCCGCCGGCAGCGCCTGGAACACCAGGTCCTGCTCGTGCGGCTCGAAGTTGTCGAGGTACGACGCGACTTGCACCGCATCGAGCCGCGCGAGCGCCCGCGCCACCCGCCGCGGATCGCCGGCGTGGACCAGGCGCGCCAGATCGTTTTGGTTGAGCGCCGGCGTCATGCGGGCGCCACTATACGCGCCCACCGGCGGGCGGGCCGACATCCGGGCCCAAACCGCGAGCCCACGGGCCGCGGCCCCATTTCACCGCCGATCGCCGGAGTACGCGCGATCACCTGCGACTCACTTCACTCGCCGCGACCCTTCCTTACTTAAGGAAGCGATCGCGATCACGAGTGCGGCGGGGTCACCTGTCCGCCGGACAGCGCGAAGGCCGTCACCGCGATCACGGCGATCACCAGGCACACCGCGATCCACATCAGCGCGCGGCTCTGCGGGATCCGGTTGAGCGCGCGCAGCATGTCGAGCGACTGGGCGCCGACGCGATAAACCGCCTGCAACGCCGCGTTCGAGCTCTCCTCCGCAGCCGCCGCCGGCGCCGCGGCCAGCGCGGTGGGACGATTCGCGGACTCGGTGGCCGGCTTCGACTTCGCTCCCTCGGTGCGAGCCGGCTTGCGGGGGCCTGCCACCGCCTGCACCGGCGCAGCGTGCGTCTTGGCGGCCAGATACGCGGTGGGGCGCCGAGGCGCCCGCTGTGCACCGGCTTTCTGGGCCTGCAGATGATCGTGGAGCAACCCCGCGACGACCTCTGGATCCAGGCTCAACGAGCGCGCGCAACAGCGGAAGAACCCGCGGACGAACACCGGCCCGGGCAACGTGCTGAACTGATCCTCTTCGAGTGCTTCGAGGCTGGGGCGAGGGATCTTGGTCTCGAGCGCCAGCTGCTCGATGCTTATCCCCCGGCGCTGTCGCGCCTCCCGGATGTAACGGCCCGGCGACGGCGGTCCCTCATGCACCTCGGCGCCCTCGGTGGGTTGGGTGCTGACGATCCGGAGGCGGCCCGTGGGAACTCGCATGCGCGCACATTCTGAGATCAAGCCGCGTTCGGCGGCAACCCCCCGGGCAAGCATTTTCACACCGGGACCTACCTCCGTGCGATTTTCCGGCGCAAGGCTCGCCAGCGGCCGCAACAGGCGAATTCGTGCCTGTACGTCGCTGCCCCCGACAATTCCCGCAGCGATGCAGGGTGTTTTTCCCGTCTGCGACAGGCGATCTCGCCCTTGGCCTGCATCACCCCGGCAGCGAGCGGCCGACGCTGCCGCCAGCCCCTCGGCGACCTCTGCAAAACCCGCGTGATCGCCCTGCGGATGTGATCGGACTCTGCGCCGATTCACCCACGGGCCCACCGATGTGCTCGTGGTCTCGCCGTGACGCGGACGCACCGCCGTGCACTGGTCCCTACCGGCCCCCCTCGCTATGATCAGAACGTGGATAACGTAGCCCTGTTTGCGCTTGTGCACGGCAATCCGGACGGTCGTGGCGTCGAGGCGAGCTGGTTGACCCGGGTGCTGTCGCGCTGCTGCGAGGGCCACGGTTTCGCCGCCGAGGACGGCGCCGCCGTCGACCCGACGCTCGTCCGGGCGTGGAGCGTCGGCGGCGTCCAGGGCAGCGAGACCCTCGTGCAGTCGCGGCCGGTCGTCCGCGAGCTGCGGGCCGACTTCATCGCCGACTTCCTGCGCGCGCCGAGCCAGACCACCCTCGCCGCCCACGCCGTCGCGCCTTCGGGACATGGCTCCGAGGACATCCCCGTCCCGCGGCTCGGCCTGGCCCGCTTCCAGCGCTGGCTCGGCGTACGGGCCGAGAGCGTCCTGGCCGCCGAGGACCGCGACGACGCCGTGCGCGAGCGCCTCAAGGCGACGATGCCCGACTTCTTGACCCGCGCCCTCAGCCACTCCGGCGACCGCGAGCTGGCCGTGTTCGGCTTTTTGGCCGCCCTCCACGCCAACGGCGACCTCAACAAACCCTACGTCGGCCCGCCGCAGATCCGCCGGGCCCTCGCCAGCCTCGACGAGCTGCTCGGTCGGCCCGCGCGCCTCAACCTGCTGGTCTGCGACGGCCGCACGCTCGGCGTGATCCACCGCGGCGGCCGGCTCCTCCTCGTCGACGCCCCCATCCCGAGCGGCTCGCGCCGGGCCTTCGCTCACGGCCCGGAGCAGCGGGTCCAGGCCTCGCTGGTGATCCACGACGACGGCCCGGCGGAGCTACCGCCCGCCTGCGACGGCGCCGAGATCCGCCGCCTGCCCGAGGGGATCTTCACCCTCAGCGCCCGCCAGCTGGGCCAGATCGAGCGCGAATAAGCCGCTTTGGAGACTGCGTCGGACGCCGCCTGTATAAGGAGCGTCCGCATGGCGGTTCATATCCTCCATCACGGCTGGTGCTTCGACGGCGCCGCGTCGGCCGCCCTGTTCGCCGCCTTCGACCGCCAGCGCCACGGCCCCCGCGCCTGCCGCTACATCCCCAAGGACCACCGCCCCGGCGACCCCTACGACCCGGCCGACTTCGACGCCGACGACGTCGCCAGCGTCGACTTCCGCTACAGCCAGCACCCGCGGCTCGCCTGGTACTTCGACCACCACGCCAGCGCCTTCCAGCTGCCCGGTGACCGCGAACATTTCCTCGCCGACACCAGCGGCCAGAAGTTCCACGACCCGACCGCCGGCAGCTGCGCCGGCTACATCGCCCGGCTCGTGCGCGAGCGGTTCGCCTGCGACCTCTCGGCCCACGAGGAGCTGATCCGCTGGGCCGAGATCATCGACTCCGCCGCGTTCCCCGACCCGCGCATGCCGGTCGAGCTCACCGAACCGGCGCTGCTGCTGATGACCTTCGTCGAGAGCAACCACGACCTCGAGCTCGGCGAGCGCTTCATCCGCGACCTCCTGGGCCACCCGCTGCCCGTCCTGGCCGCGGCCGACTACGTCCAGCGGCTCCTCCGGCCCCGCCTCGAGCAGAACCGCCACGACATCCGGCTGATCGCCGAGGCCTCCGTGCTCGACGGCGACGTCCTTCATTACAGCCTCATCGACCAGCCCGTCCGCGCCTACAACAAGTTCATCCCCTACTATCACCACCCACGCGTCCGCTACGTCGTCGCCCTCACCCGCGGCCCCGACCGCCGGATCAAGCTGACCGCCGGCTACAATCCCTGGCTCCCGCGCGACGCTCGCGAGCACAGCATGGCCGCCCTGCTCGAGCCCTACGGCGGCGGCGGACACCCGTACGTCGCCGGTTGCACCTTCCCCGCCGACGACGAGGACCGCGCCGTCGCCGTCCAGCGCGCCATCGCCGCCGTGCTCCGCGGAAACCACGCCGCCCGGGCCTCCGCCGCCGTGTCTCCCGCTTGAGCGGCCGTCGCCGTGCGACTCTGATATCTCGTCGTCTCCGTGAGCGACCCTGACCGACCTGCCCTTGCGGCCATCCTCGTCCAGCTGCGCGGCCGCGTCGACGCCCACTTCGCCGCCGCCCAGGCGCGCACCCCGGCCGCCTTCGCCTGCCGTTCGGGCTGCGACACCTGCTGCCACCAGCGCTTCGGCGTCTTCGCCGCCGAGGCCGAGCCGATCCGCCGCGCCCTCGCCGACCTGGCCCTCCGGACACCTGTCCTTCGCGCCAGAATTCGAAAGCAAGCCGACGACCCGGCCCACCAGCACCACTGCGCCCTCCTCGTCGACGGCGCCTGCGCTGTCTACGGCGAGCGGCCGCTGATCTGTCGCTCGCACGGCCTGCCGATCGCCGTCGCCGACCCTGCCCCGCGCGTCGATCACTGTCCCCTGAACTTCACCTCGGGGCCCCCGCCACGCGAGAGCGTGCTGCGCCTCGACGCCGTCAATCAGCCGCTCGCCGTGCTCGCCACGCTGTGGGACCGCGCCGACGGCGAGGGAGATCGTCCCCCTGCCCGCATCGCCCTCGCCGACCTCGCGCGCGAGCCCGATCCGGCGGAAACACCGTAATCCGCGCGGCTTCGGGCTCTCGGCGGCGCCGCCGCCTCGGTCAAACGCGCGACTCCGCGCACAGCCTCGCCACGAATCGTACGCATGCCCGCACATTTTCATTGACGCGCCGCCGGGGGGGCAGTAAAAGCAACACCTCGCTGCGGGGTGGAGCAGCCAGGTAGCTCGCCGGGCTCATAACCCGGAGGTCATGGGTTCAAATCCCGTCCCCGCTACTCAAAGAAGGGCCCGTTCGCAAGAACGGGCCCTTCGTCTTTTTCGCCGTCCGGACGGCGGGATTGGGCCACACTCGACGGGCCGTGGCGCTCGAGTTCCTCACCGCGGGGCGGCTCATCGTCCTCGACGTCGCCGACGTGGCGGGCGTCGACGGCCAGGAGCCCACGCTGCTCGACGCCGTCCGGGCGGCCAAGCTGCCGATCGGTCAGAGCTGCCGCGGCGAGGGCGTGTGTCGCTCTTGCGCCGTCGACATCGAGATCGGGCTCGCGTCGCTCCCGCAGCCGAGCGCCCTCGAGGCGCGGTTCGGCTTCACGGGTGCGCGTCGCCTCGCCTGTCAGGTCGCGCTGCCGGCGGCCCGGGAGCAGGTTCGGCTCCATCACCCCGCCTGGGGCCGTCCGGCCGCGTCATCCGTGGACTCAACTTCTCCGGCGTCCCCCGGACCTGGTGGGCCTGCGGATGATAGGCTAGAGCCCTGAAACGTGGCCAACGCCGGGGGAACGGGCAGCGCATGGCAGCGGGAGGCCGATCTCCTCGCTGACGGGCGCGTACGCCTGGAACGGCTGTGCAACGCGGCCCGCTTCCGCCACCTCTTCCCGGGCGGCCCGAGCCTCGCGCTCCTGCTCGACGCCTATCAGGACCTGCAGCGCCAGCGGCTCGTCGGGCGGATCGCCCCCGACGACCTGCGCGGGGCGCGCCGCTACTTGCGCAAGCAGCTGAAGCGACGGGTCCGCGAGGAGGCCATCGAGCGCTCCTTGCGGCTCGCCTACCGGATCCCCGTCGCCCGGCCGCGGCCCCTCCTCGCCAGGTTGCCGCCGATCGTCGAGAAGGCGCTCGAGGCCGTCGACGACGACGTCGAGCCGCGGGTCCGCGATCACGTCCTCGGGCGCGTCACCGGCGACATCCCCGGGCCCGACGTCGACCCGCGGCTGCATCACGGCTTCGGCCAGCTGCGCGAGGCCCTCGTCTTCCAGGCCCTCTCGCACCCCGACGAGATCGGCGCGCTGCACCCCCAGCTCGTCCGCTTCGCCGGCACGCCGCAGCCGACCCGGCGCCAGCACCCCTTCCTCCGCTTCCTCTTCGTCAAGCTGCCGATCTCGTTCGTCCTCGGCTTCCTCGGCCTCTTCACCGTCGCTTACGTCGTCGCCTACTTCTTCGTCAACGACGCCACGCTCGGCCGGATCCTCACCGTCGTCATCGACAAGCAGGTCAACGGCCGACTCGAGCTCGGCAGCGTCCACTGGCGGCCCGACCTCATCATCGATCTGATCACCGGCCAGCCGCACCACGCCACCGTCACGGGCATCAAGCTGTGGCGCGGCTACATGAGGCAGGACATGGTCGAGCCGGACACCGTCATCGCCGAGTGCGACGGTCCGGTCGAGGCCGAGCTGATCCTCCACGAGATCATCCCGTGGAACCGCTTCCTCGTGCCGGCCGTGCTCGAGGTCCCGTGGGTGCTGCACTTCACGGACATCTGGACCGACGCGCCGATGCGCCTCGACGTGTCCGAGATCAAGACCCACTACGCCGACGGCACCGAGGCCTGGGTCGTCGACCTCGTCGAGGCCTTCGGGCCGGGCCCCGGCCCGTATCCGGTGCTCAGCACGCGCGCGCTCAGCATCCGCATCGATCACACCGACCTCCGGAGCCTCGCGCTCGACCTCGACTTCCGCGGCCAGACCGGCTGGCAGACCCAGCTCGCGCTGCAGGACGTCGGCGCCGTGCTCGTGTTCGAGGGCCTCCACCCCAAGAAGCCGCCGCCGCTCAAGAAGCCGCTGCAGTTCGACCTCAACGCCCTCGCCACCACCGGCGTCGCGCGGATCACCGCGCTGGGATACGAGCTGCCGATCAAGGACCTCAAGCTCGACGAGTTCGCGTCCGGCGGCGACGGCCCGCTCGGCGACATCCGGATCCGCGCCGCCGGCGAGATCGGCGGCTCGCACGGCATCCTGCGCGGGTGGTTGCGCGACATCTTCACCACCGGCAAGCGCACCGTCGACGTCACCGCTTTGTTCGCCGACGCCGGTCCGATCGGTCGCCTCATCACCCGCGTCCACGGCCTCGCCGACCCGATGATCGACGCCTTCGGGGCCCCGGCGCAGCTGGCCTTCCGCGGCCCCTTCGACGACATCCGGATCGGCCTCGCCGCCTCCGGCGTCGACCTCGACTTCTTCACCGACCCGAGCGTCGACTGGGCGATCAAGGACGCCGCGATCGACGCCACCCTCGCCCGCGATCCGGTCCCCGACACCTGGGCCAACTACATCCCGGCCGGCGAGGAGCGGTGGATCCTCGACATCGCCCGCTTCGAAGGACATGTCCTCGGGGGCAGGTTCCACCTGCGCGAGCACGAGGCCCGCAACCACCTCGTCCTCGGCACCGGCCCCGAGCGGCGCATGCTCCTGACCGCGCAGACCGAGCTGCAGGGGATCGACCCCGGCGAGCTCGTGGCCGCCGGCGGCACCCGGGCCATGCTCGCCGGCACCGCCTCGGGCAAGCTCGACGTCCGCGAGTTCGCGCTCGACCTCGGCGCGCCGGCGCCGACCACCAGCGAAGAGGATCAAGCTGTCCCTTCGACCACCCCGGCCGACGTCACCTACGCCCTCGCGCCCGCCGCTCCGCCGGCCAAGTCCGGGGGCAAGACGCGGCCGAAGGCCCGGGGCGAGGGCGCCGAGCCGGTCGCCGACGCCCTCGCCGCCGCGGCGGAGGGCGTCCCGCCGGCCGAGGAGAGCTCGCCGCTCGACCGCATCGTGCTCGAGATCGGCGGCCTCAAGATCGAGCGGCGGCGCGGCAACGACGGCCTCCCGCGGCGGCTCCGCGTCGACGGCGGCGTCGTCCTCGACCGCGACGACGGGCTCGACCTCGCCGACCTGCTCGTCACCGTCGACGGCGCCACCCTGCGCGTCGACGGCGGCCTCGACAAGACCTTCGCCACCCTCAAGCCGACCGACATCAAGCTCAAGATCACCGACGGCGCCAGCTTCTTCGCCAGCATCGGTCAGAGCCCCTTCGTCGAGCGGCTGTCGGCCGGCCTCACCGTCTACGGCCCGGTCGGGCGCCCGAGCGGCCGCAACGGCTCGCTGCAGCTGTCGGACGTCGGCCAGGGTCAGTTCGCGGTGCAGAACATCCGCGACGTCTCGCTCGGCCTGCACGACGGCGTGCTCAGCCTGCGCAGCCAGCGGGCCACCGTGCTCGGCGGCGCCGGGGCGCTCGACGTCGACGTCGGCCTGTTCGACGGCAAGGGCATCAGCAGCGACCCCACATTGCGCGCCACCATCGACCTCACCGGCGTCGAGCTCGACCGGCTCGGCGGCGACAGCGTCGGCGGCCGCGGCGACGTCCGGCTCGAGATCGGCGACGACGCCAAGCGGCCCGTCCCCCTGTCGAAGTTCCAGGCCCGCGGCGCCCTGTCCATCCCCGAGCTCAAGGTCGCCCACGGCCAGCTGCGCGACACCGAGACCCGCTTCAGCCTCACCCGCGACGGCGTCACCATCGACGAGTTCATCGCCCGCCAGCACCGGCGCCCGAGCCCGTACTCCGCGCCCGAGCTGTCGGTCCCGGTCGGCGACCTGCGCGGTCACGGCTCGGTCAGCTTCGACAGCGACCCCCAGCTCGACCTGCAGATCACCGGCCGCGGCCTGCCGGTCAGCGCCTTCACGGCGATCGCCGGCTTCGGCGACCTGCCCGCGGGCGCGCAGATCGACAAGGGCACCGACCTCAAGATCACCGGCACCCTCACGCGCCCGAGCGTGCACGGCACCGTCGCGCTGACCGCCATCAACGCCATCGGCATCCCGCTCGGCTCCGGCGAGCTCCAGCTCGACAGCAACGACCGGCTCGCCGGCGACGGCCTGGCCGCGCGGCGCGAGATCGTCATCAAGGGCCGCTTCGGCGACGACGGCGGCCGCCGGCGCCGCGCCCCCTACGAGTGGGACGTCGACGCCATCGTCGCCATCGGCGAGAAGCCGCGCGGCAGCAAGGCCGCGCCGCCGTACGCCGCCGACCTCGCGGTCCGCTTCGCCAACCTCCCCCTGCGCAACCTCCTCGGCGCCGCCGGCCTCGAGCCCGGCGACGGCCTGCACGGCCAGGCCGAGGGCCTGACCATGAGCGCAAGGACATGTCCTCCGGGACAGCCGATGATCACCTCGTGCCTGTGGCGCGACGACCAGGGCAGCCGCGACCTCGAGATCCTCGTCGAGCTCGACCGCCTGTGGGCCGCGGGCAAGGCCCCGAGCTCCGGCGTCCCCGCCGGCAGCAACCAGCCCGGCGACCCGTGCCGCGACTCCGACTCGCTGTGCAGCGCCAACCGCCTGGTCGCCACCCTCGCCGGCTCGCGCCTCAGCCTGCGCGACGGCTGGGAGCTGCGCTCCGGCGGCACCGCGACCGGCAAGACCCTCACCGTCTCCGGCGACGTCGAGCTCTCGGCCTCGCCGAACGCCCCCGCCCCCGAGAAGCCCGAGAAGCCCGAGAAGCCCGAGAAGTCGGCGAAGGCCGCGGTCGCCGACAGGAGCGAGAAGTCGGACAAGCCCGCCCGCGACTGCCGCGAGCCGCTCGGCGTCGCCCGCACCCCGCCGGCCACCGGCGGCAGCGCCCGCCTGGCCGGTGAGCTCGACCTCGCCGGCCTCCACCCCTTCCTCGCCGGCACCAGCGTCAGCGGCCTCGCCGGCAAGATCGGCCTCGACGTCCAGCTCGACGGTCACATCGGCGACCCGATCATCAGCGGCAGCTTCAGCGTCCCCGACCCGCGCCAGCCCATCACCGCCAAGGCCGCCGGCACCACCTTCGCCGTGCCCAAGCTGTCGCTCCAGTGGGCCCAGGACGCGCTGCTCGCCAGCGGCGAGCTGACCGTGCGCGGCCAGACCCTGCAGTTCGGCGACCTCAACGATCACCGGACCTTCTACGTGCTCGGGGGCGACTGCGGCGGCAGCTTCTCCGCCGCCGCGCGCGGCCGCCTCGACGGCCGCCTGTTCCGCGAGTTCCTGCCCGACACCTTCGCGCAGAGCTCCGGCGGGCTCGAGATCGCCGACCTCCACGCCGAGGGCCGCGTCGGCGAAAGCGTCGACCTCCGGACCTTGCGCGCCAAGGTCCAGCCCGCGCCGGGCGGCCTCGGCGTCGAGCTGGCCGGCCTCGGCATCGACAAGATCGACCTCGAGCGCGGCGTGATCGAGGTCCAGCGCTGCAGCGACACCGACCCCTGCCCCGCCAAGCAGGACGGCTTCGCCGTGTTCGTCGGCGGCCGCAACGCCTCGATCGACGACCTCGAGCCGCCCGACGGCTCCGCATACGCGCGGGTCGGCGACAACGGCCGCCTCTCGCTGTGGGGCAGCGTCGTGCTCGCGCCCGACTTCTCGCGCCTCGAGAGCAGCAGCATGCGCGTCGACCTCGACGACGTGCAGTACCGCATGTTCGACAACTCCGGCCGGCCCCAGCTGTACGCCGCGATCTCGGGCAAGGGCATCGTGCTCGAGGGCCGCGACGTCCAGGCCCTGCGCGGCGACATCCAGATCGCGCGCGGCCGCTGGGTGCGCGACGCGCAGCAGGGGGTCAAGGTGTTATCCTTCGCCGATCCGACCTCCGCGCCGTCCGCCCCGCCGCCCGAGATCTTGCGCGACATGAACCTCGACCTCCGGCTCCGCACGACCTCGCCCTTCCGGGTCGACAACAACATCATGAAGGGCGTCGAGGGTCAGGTCTCGATCGCGCTCGGCGGCACGATCGCCGACCTCGAGATGTCGGGCAAGGTCGACGTCACCGCCGGCGTCCTCGACATCGCCATCCTCAACGGCGCCTACGACATCCAGTACGGCAAGGTCCTGCTCGAGAGCAACCTGTCCTCGAGCACCGTCAACGTCAGCGCCCAGCGGCAGGAGCCGGTCTACCTCGACAACCAGCCGCGGCAGATGATCCTCCGCCTCGGCGGCACCCTCGACGCCATCACCTTCCGCTGCATCGTCGTCGGCGACACGCGGACGCGCAGCCGGACCCAGCGCGAGTGCGTCGACTACGCCATCCTCGGCAGCGGCAACCGCGAGGTCGCCGACGCCAACGTGCGCCGCTACGGCTCGGGCGGCCTGCTCGGGCGCCCGCTCGGCCTGGTCGGCAACCTCACCGAGATCAACCTCAACCGCTACGTCGAGAAGTCGGTCCCGCGGCTCGCCCCCTACCTGCCGCAGATCGGCGCCCAGCTCGGCCAGCTCGGCGTCGAGGTCAACGCCGAGACCCCGCGCCCGTGGTTCCGCACCGACTGGGGCAACATGACCATCGGCGCCGGCTACACCCGCGGCTACCCCGGCCTCCTGCTGCGGAACAGCTACAACTGGCGCGTCCGCTTCCGCCTCCTCGACGCCGCCAGCCTCGAGTTCCGCGACAACCGCCGCTCCTACTTCAACGAGCGCATCATCTTCGACCCCCTCCGCCAGCGTTCGCTCGAGCTGCGCCTTGAATACCAGCTTCCCAGCCTGCGCTGAGCGCCGCGCCCCGCGCCGCCTCGCCCTCGCCCTCGCCCTCGCCGCGCTGTGGCCGGCGCGCGTCGACGCCCTCGCACCTGCCCCGAAAGCCAGTAACTCCGCGCCAGGTCCCATCGACCCTGCCCCCAAGGGCAGTCTCTTCGGGACAGGTACCGAAGAACCTGCTCCCGAGGACATCCAGGACGAACCCGCCGAGCCCGCCGAGCCCGCCGCCCCGGCCGGCATCGACGACGTGCCGGCGAAGGAGGCCGAGCCGGAGCCGCCGCCGGCCGAGGACAGCGGGCTGGCGGCGCCGACCACCACCGACGAGGTCCCGGTCGGCACCGCGCCGCCGATCAGCACCTCCACCGGCGACACCTGCGCCCGCTTCGACGGCGCCGCCGACCCGCTGGTCCTCATCGACAACGCGATCGACAACCTGCGCGACGCCGGCGGCTTCACCGTCGGCCCGCGCGAGCGCGAGACCAGCATCCGCGGCACGATCTGCGCCGTGCGGCTGACGGGCAAGGACCACGCCCTGCTCTACTACCAGCTCGAGCACACCGCCGACGAGGGCGGCTACCTCATCGTCCTCGAGCCCAAGGGCGCCGACGAGGTCGAGCTGACCGTGCGGACCGTGCTCGAGGGCGAGGACCGCGGCGTCGTGTTCGGCGGCGTCGAGCGCGTGCGCGTCGTCGGCGAGTTCCTCAGCGGCGACGACGGCGTCCGCCTGCGCAAGATCCTCGACCTCGGCCGCGGCACCTACCTGCTCCCGGCCGCCATCAGCGCCCAGCTGCAGCAGCTAGGCTACCGCGCCCAGTTCGAGCCCGAGGGCGCCGGTCAGCTGACGATCCGCGTCGACCCCGGCCAGAGCATCCGCCGCGTGCGGATCCGCGGCCACCTGCCGCTGTCCAAGACGGAGGTCCAGCGCGAGCTCAGCATCAACTCGCGCCCGGGCGCGCTGGCCCGCGGCCGCTGCATGGGGCCCCGGCAGCTGCGGCGGGCCGAGGTCCACCCCTCGCCGTGCGAGCCCGGCGACGCCGCCTGCATGCAGTGGGAGCGCGACGAGACCGAGCGCCTGCGCCGCTACCTCTACGACAAGGGCTACCTGCGCGGCCGCGCCTCGCTGTCGCTGGCCTGCGGGCGCGCGCGCGACGAGGTCGACCTCTACGTCTACCTCGACAAGGGCCCGGCCTTCCGCGTCCCGCTGCGGCAGATGGAGATCGTCGGCAACATGCCCGAGGCCGACAAGCGGTGGATCCGGCGCGCCTTCTGGCCGCGCGTCAAGGCGACCCCGTTCCCGGCGCGGATCACCCGCGAGCGCATCGACGACAGCAAGGATCGGACCGAGCGCCAGTACGCCGAGCCGCGCGACAGCCTGGTGCGCCAGACCGCCGTCTCGCAGCTGACCCTCCCGTACCCGCAGATCCAGATCGACACCAGCTTCGACGACCTCAAGCCCGAGGACATCCCGAAGACCGGCAGGCTGCCGCTCAAGGTCACCGTCGACCTCGGCCGCGGCGTCAAGACCTCGTTCATCGGCAACCGCAGCTACACCGACCAGCGCCTGCGCAGCGAGCTGCAGCTGTTCTCCCGCCGCGAGGCCCCGAGCGCCCAGACGGCCCTGCGCGAGGCCGCCAACCTGCGCTCCTTCTACCAGACCAAGGGCTTCCTGCTCGCCGAGGTCAAGGGCCGCTACGACGAGTTCGGCAGCACCGCTCCCGGCTCGTTGACCTTCCAGGTCAAGGAGGGCCCGGTCGTGCGCATGAAGAAGCTCGACCTCCGCGTCGGCCGCGGCGTGCCCCGCGGCGTGCGCGAGCGGATCGAGCGCGAGTTCGCCGACGAGCGCGTCCTGCGGGCCCCCGGCACCTTCACCGAGGCCGGCGTCGTCGACCACCTCTCGGCCCTGCTCGCCCGGTTCGCCGACGCCGGCTACCTGTGCGCCACCGGCAGCGTGCGCGTCGCTTTCTGGCCCGACGGCCTCGACAAGAAGGGCCAGTACGCCGAGGTCGACGTCGACACCATCCTGCGCCGCGACCCCTGGCCCGCGTGGGCCACCCGCGACCTCGACGCCGACGGCCTCGCCTCGCTGCTCAAGCTCCAGCGCGCCGAGCTGTACGTGCGCGTCACCGTCGAGCCGGGCCCGCGGGTGTTCACCTCGCGCCAGCCCGAGGTCGTCCGCTACCTCGAGACCATGATCCCCGGCGACCGCGAGGTCGAGGGCCTGCCGCACAACGACCGCGGCGAGTGGGGCGCGACCCGCATGCTCCGCGGCACCGCCCTGCGCCGCAAGGGCGACGACCGCCCCGGCAACATCCCGCTCACCATCTCGCTCGACCGCGACGCCGAGCAGGGCATCATCGACAACTACCGCAACGACGGCTTCCCCGTCGCCGACGCCGAGCTGCACTGGCTGTACACCGACCCGCGCACGAAGGAGGTCAAACCTGTCCCGAACGCCAGGCGCCTCGTCGACCCCGAGATCGGCCTGTGCCAGGCCCACCCGAGCGGCACCGCCGTCGAGGTCGGGACCCAGATCAGCGTCTACGAGGGCCGGCCCGGCGTGTTCGGCGACACCGTCATCCGCGGCAACTTCAAGACCCACGGGTGGATCTTGCGGCGCCAGTTCGCCCACAAGGCCGGCGGCGTCTACTCGCGCGCTCGCGCCGACGAGTCGCGCGCCAACGTCGACGGCCTCGACGTCGCCGAGAGCACCGAGCTCACCGCCTACCCGACCGGCTGCGACCTCGACGACGACCCCGCCGAGCGCTGCACCGTCCACCAGGTGCTCGAGATGCGCGAGTCGAAGGACGTCTCGGTCAAGCTGCAGGGCGGCGTCGGCCTCGCCACCCTCGACCCGTTCTACGTGTTCCTCCACCCCGAGTTCCCCAACGTGTTCGGCACCGCGTGGGACTTCGACGTCCTCGGCCACTACGGCTTCGACACCAAGCGCTTCTCCTCCAACGTCCCGTTCCTCGGCGACTGCGCGGGCCAGAGCTGCTACGAGCGCAGCGTCCGCGGCCGCCTGGCGCGCCCGCGGATCTTCGCCACCCCGCTCACGCTCGAGATCAACGGCCAGTACCAGTACCGCGTCACCCCGGCGCGCGGCCCGATCGAGCTCGCCGTCGGCAACATCACCCTCAGCTACAGCCGCAGCCGCGAGCTCCAGCTCTACGTCGGCTACCTGATCCAGAAGAGCAACATCTCGCAGGACGTCGCCAAGCCGGCGTTCACCCCCATGACCGACCTCGGCATCCCCGAGGTCGTCAACCGCCGCGACGCCATCGTCTCCGACCGCACCGGCGCGCTCACGGCCGGCTTCACCTACAACAACACCGAGAACCCCTCGAACCCCGAGAAGGGCATCATCATCCAGGGCGACCTCCGCTTCGCCTCGCCCTACTTCGGCGGCCAGGACTGGTTCCTCCGCGCCGACCTGGCGTACCAGCAGTTCATCCCGATCCCGCGCACCAACAACCGCCTCAGCTTCCGCTACGCCCTGCGCTACGGCCACGCCATCCCGCTGCCCGGCCTGCGCGGCCTGCGAGGCGAGCGCGGGGCCGACGGCGTGCCGGAGATCTGGCGCTACTGGGGCGGCGGCACCTCCGACCTCGGTCTGCGCGGCATCTTCCCCGAGACCATGCTCGTCGACATCGAGGAGATCGACACCGGCGACGGCTTCAAGCGCCTCCACTATACCGCCCAGGGCGGCCACATCCGCGCCCTCGCCAGCATCGCCCTCCAGGTCACCTCCCTCACCGACTTCCTCGGCGGCAAGATCCACCACTCGCTGTTCTTCGACTTCGGCATCCTGGCCCAGAAGTGGTCGCAGGTGCAGTTCGCCCGCGACTTCCGCCGCAGCGTCGGCATCAACTTCATCAAGTGGGACATCAAGCTGGTCACCCTCGCGCTCGGCTACGCGATCCTCCTGCCCAACTCGATCGCCCCCGGCAACGTCAAGCCGATCGACGACCGCAACGGCCGCTTCATCTTCGACGTCGGCATCACCTTCTGACCTTGAAGACATGTCCTCCGCGCCAGCCATCCGCGCTCCCCGTGGCTCCTGACCCATGCGACATGTTCTTCGAGACATCAGCCTCGCGCTGATCGCCGCCGCCGCATGCCACCGGCACCCCGCGCCGCTCGCGGTGGTCGAGCCGGCCTACGCGGCCGAGCACGCCCGCTGGCACGCCGAGCGGATCGCGGCCTTGCGGGCCCCCCAGGGCTGGCTCGCGCTGGCCGGGCTCTACTGGCTGCAGGACGGCGACTACCGCCTCGGCGCCGATCCGGCCGCCGACATCGTCTTCCCCGAGGGCGCCCCGCCGGCGGTCGGCACCCTCACCCTCGCCGACCGGCAGGTGCGCCTGCGCGTCGCCGCCAGCGTCGACGCCCGCGTGCGCGGCCAGCCGGTCACCGACCTCGTGCTGCGCTCCGACCTCGACGCGGCCCAGCCGGCCGACCGCGTCGAGCTCGGCGATCGCTTCACCTTCCTGATCATCGCCCGCGGCGCTCGCCTCGGCCTGCGGCTCTACGACAGCGCCTCCGAGGAGCGGCGCGAGTTCGCCGGCATCGCCACCTTCGCCCTCGATCCGGCCTGGGTGATCCGCGCCCGCTTCGAGCCGCTCGCGACCCCGCGGACCATCGAGCACCCGACCGTCCTCGGCACCGTGCAGCCCGCCGAGGTCCCCGGCGTCGCCGTCTTCACGATCGCCGGTCGCGAGCACCGCCTGACCCCGATCCTCGAGCACGCCCCCGACGGCGACGCGCTGCTGTTCGTCTTCAGCGACCGGACCAGCGGCCACGAGACCTATCACGGCGGCCGCTTCCTCCTCGCCGAGCCGCCGCAGGGCGACGAGGTCGTGCTCGACTTCAACCGCGCGCACAACCCTCCCTGCGCCTTCACGGCCTTCGCCACCTGCCCTGTCCCGCTGGCCGAGAACCGCCTGCCACTGGCGATCCACGCCGGCGAGAAGGCCCCGTAGCGGCGCGACGGATCGGCCCGTCGCCGGCCATGCACGGAGCCTGCGCGCCGTCCGGCTCGCGGTCCGGAGCGGACGTGCCCCGCTCTCGATCGCCGGAGCAGCGCCGTGGACGGGCCATCGGCGCCCGGACTCGCTACCCTTGGCACATGCCTCGCCTTGAACTCGCCCTACCCATGCTGGCCGCGCTGGCCGTCGCGTGCGCCGACGACAGCACGGCCATGACGACCGCCGACACCACCACGTCCACGGCCACCGACGCCGGCACCGACAGCAACACGCCCTCACCGACCACCACCGCGCCCGACCCGACCGCGAGCACGATCACCACCGCGACCGCCACCGACGGCACCACCACCGTGCCGGGCACCGCGAGCGACACCGCCACGGTCACCAGCGATCCGACCGTCAGCTCCGATCCGTCGGCGACCGAGCCGAGCACCACCGAGCCGGCCACCACCGACACCTCCGACACCACGACCGGCAGCGGCGTCTGCGGCGTCGCGGGCGAGACGGTCGCGGCCGAGCTGGTGCACGTGGGCAAGCCGGCCGCGTGCGGCCCGCTCGAGTTCACCGGCACCCGGATCAGCGACCAGAAGGGCCCGGTCTGGCAGCTCGACGGCTGCGCCTGCGGCGACAACTGCCTCGTCCCCGATCCCTGGACGCTGAACGTCCAGGCGCCCGCCCCCTGGCTGCCGCTGCTGCCCGCCTGCCCGCGGATCGTCGTCGACCGCGCCGAGGGCTTCGGCGGCTGTCAGTTCGTCGCCATCTCGGTGTGGGACCTCGCCGCGCCCGGCGAACCGGCCGTCTACCACGCCGGCCACGGCCTCACCCCGACCCAGGCCGGCAGCGCCGAGCTCACGATCACCCCGCAGAGCATCGACACCTGCGACTGCATGGGTTGCTGCCAGCCGGCCGAGCTGTGGGACCTGCAGTTCAGCCTCGCCGGCGCCGACGTCACCCTGTCCGAGGGCGAGAGCGCCGCGCTCGGCCAGCGCAACGCCATCAACTTCGAGTCGCACCACAGCGGCCTGTGCGACGCCCCGCTCGACGCCCACTGGGCGATCCGCAAGCCGGCCTGAACCACCCGCTGCGCCGGCGCGTCGATTCATCTGACTCTTGAGACATGTCCCGAAGTCTCGCCGCGCGGTGGACAGCCGGCCGCGCGCGCGCCTATCCTCGCGCCATGATCCGTCCGCTCGCCCTCGCCGTCGTCCTCCTCGCGCCCCTCGCCGTCGCCGTCCCGGGCGCCCTCGCGGACGAGGTCGAGCCGGCGTGGGCCACCACGCCGACCACCACGGACACCTCGGGCAGCGGAACCACGGCCGACGCGAGCACCGCCGACGCCACCGGCACCACCGGCGACAGCGACGCCACCGGCGACACCGCTACGATGCCGCCGGTCTACGAGGCGTGCGGCTGCGCCAGCGCGGGCGAGGCCGGCGGCTGGGCCGCCCTCGCCCTGCTCTTCACATCGGGATCACGGTGCCGACGCCGGCGCCCCACCACGTGATGTTCTTGTCCTCGATCGGCGTGACGACCTTCGTCACCGGGTCGATGCGGACCATGTACCCGCCCGACTCGAACGCGAGGATCAGCCCCTCCCAGCCGGCCAGGCCGTAGACCGCCGGGTACGCGGGGAGCGTCGCCAGCTCGCTCATCACCGCGCCGGTGGCCGGGTCGACCTCGACGATCACCGTCCCGCCGACGCCCACCTTGTTGACCGCGCCGAAGGTGCCGACGCCCTCGATCGAGAACGCGTCGCCGGCCGACGAGTAGCCGTTGCCGTACTGGCCGATCTGCTGGATGTTGAACATCCCGTTCTGCAGGATCAGGCGGTACCACTGGCCCGAGTTGGCGATGCCGACCAGCGCGTCCTTGTTCGGGTCGAGGATGCCCTTCGGGATCATCGTCAGGCCGTTGAAGCTCTGCGGCAGCGTGCCGAGGTAGTACGTCTGCGCCGTCTGCGGGTTGACCACGTAGCCGCAGCCGAACGTGACCGCGTACAGCACCCCGTAGCGGTCGATCGCCACGTCCGTGACCGAGTGGTCGCAGCCGTCGGCGGGGAACTTGAAGTTGCTGACCATCGTCACCGCGTACGGGTCGTTGACGTCGACCGTGTACAGGTTGCCGGACGAGTGGGCGTAGATCTTGAACGGCGTCGTCACCCCGGGCAGGCCGCCGTCGTTGGCGAACGGGTCGTCGGCGTTGGGGATCCCGTCGTTGTCGAGGTCCTCGTCGCAGACGTCGCCGACGCCGTCGCCGTCGCCGTCCTTCTGGTCCTGGTTCGGCACCAGCGGGCAGTTGTCCATGTCGTCGGGGATCGTGTCGTTGTCGTCGTCCTCGTCGCACGCGTCGCCCATGCCGTCGCCGTCGGCGTCCTCCTGCCCCGCGTTGGCGTCGGCCGGGCAGTTGTCGCCGTCGTCGGGCACGTTGTCGTCGTCGTCGTCGTCGTCGTCGACCGGCTCGGTCGACGTCGACATGGTGTCGTCGGTCGTCGCGCCCGTCGTGCTCGTATCCTCGGTGTCGCTCGCGGTCGCGTCGGTCGTAGTCTGCGGCCCGGCCGTGCTCGTCGTGACGCCGTCGTCGGTGTCGACGCCCTGCGTCGCCACGGTGGTGCTCGTATCGCTGTCGCCGGTGGTGGGCGCCGCCGTCCCGACGGTGGCCGAGGAGGTCGGCGAGTCGACCGTCGTCGTGATCGGCGCGCCGGTCGAATCGATGGTGCTGTTGTTGCCGTCGGTGAAGCCGTCGGTCGAGCCGCCCGTGCCGCTCGCGGCCGTCGAACAGCCTGCCAGCACGAGCGCGATCGAACATGCACCAAAGGACACGTGACGAAAGCCAGGAGACACGGACATGGGGGCCACCGTATCCGATCGCCTGCGGGAGAACCACTGTCGCCGCGCGCGACGGACGTGAAGACCTCCGCGCGGACCGAGGCCGGGTGGATCGACGCGGCGCCTGCCCGCGCTCGCGGAGCGCCGGCGCCCGGGCCGGCGGCGGCGCGCGTGGGACATGTCCCGAAGGGCATGTCGTGGATCGCCGCGTCGAGCCGCGCCTCTGCGACCCTCGAGAACATCGTCCCGGCTCGATCCCGCGTCGACGCGTCGTCGAGCGTCGGTGGTTCGCCGAGTCTCCCGGAGACGACACCCGACGTCGGCTGGCGCCCGCGCGCGGCGTCACGCGGGCAGGCGCCGCGTGCTCAGCCCGCGGTGCAGCAGGCCGGGTGGCCCTCGGTGCCGCACAGCGGATCGTCGAGCACGTCGACGCACAGGCCGCAGCACTTCGGGTGGCCCTCGGTGCCGCACAGCGGATCGACCTCGAGCGGCACGCAGCCCTTGCAGTCCCAGCGCCAGTGATCGACGACCGTCACCGTCGCCTTGCTGCTGTCGCCCATGTCCATGATGGCGAACGCGAACGTGAACGTCTCGCCGGGGACCACCTGGGCCTGGATCGTGACCCAGCCGGTGGTGCCGTGGCCCTCGAAGCCGGTGCCCGCCAGCTCGGGCGCGTCCTCGACGTAGCCGGCGTTCGCCATCGCCTCCGCCAGCGACGTCACCGTGAACGGCTGGCCGTCGAAGAACGTCACGTTGCCGGTGTACGCCTCGCTCGTCGACCAGCCGATGAACATGTCGTTGAACGGGTCGTCGACGAACTCGGGGTACTCCGACGAGAAGAACACCGCGTCGAACAGGAAGCCGTCGACCCCCGGCGGGACCTGGACCGCGAACGAGCCGAACAGCACGTCGTTGGGGTCGCCCTGGCCGAGCGCCCAGTTGGGCGCGATGCTGTCCGAGCAGTCGTTCTGGCCGTCGCAGCCCTCGAACGGCGTACCGCCCTGACCGCCGTCCGATCCGACCAGGGGGCTCATCGGCGCCGGCAGCTCGTTCGGCAGGTCGGGGTTGAAGTTGTTGTCGTTGTCGTACTGCGACTGATCCTCGAGCAGCACCCCGTCGGGTTGGAGGTTGGCGACGCGACCTGTGCTCAAGACCAGGAACTTCTCGCCCTCGCGCGGGCGGAACAGCAGCTCGCCGGGCGTGTTCGGGTCCTCGGCGCTGCCGAACCCGCGCGCCGCTCGCCACGCGATCGGCTGCGACATGAACACCTGGTCGGCGATCGGGATGGTGTTCTCCGGGGCCCCGGCGCAGCCGACCCCGATCGCGTGGAACGGGTCGGTGTCGTCGCCGCCGTCGCACACCAGCAGGATGCCCGGCGCGCCGCACTCCTCCGTCCCCGTCGTGCCCGTCGTCTCGTCCGTCGTCGCCGTCGACGTCGTCGTCTCGCCGCTCGAGGTGCTCGTCGTCGAGGTGCCTTCGGTCGGCGTCACCGGCTCGGTGGTCGTCGGCGTGGTCGTGGTGCTCGTCGAGCTCGACGTCGTCGACGCGCTCGTCGTCGTCGGCTCGTCCGTGGTCGGCGTCGTCGTCGAGCCGTCGCTCGCGGAGCTCGTCGACGTCTGTCCGAACCCGCTCGTCGCTTGCTTGCCGTCGTCGCCGCAGGCCCCTGTCATGCTGGCTGCGAACGACACGGCGACGAAGCGAGCGAGCGATTGTGTCAAGCGCATCGGCCAATCTTCGCGAATTCACCGCGACTCGCCCAGCCCTGCATTGCTGCGCGGCGCGGTGCGCGAGTGTCGCGAGCGGCGATGGATCGCTCGCGCGCGCTCATGTCTGTCCTCGCTGTCACGCTCGCGATCGGTTGCGGTGACTCCGCCGGTGGTGCGCGCCCGTGACGCGACGACGACCGCCATCAGCCAAGATCCGAGCGATGTGCCGTGCGAGCAGCTGACCCCCCTTTTTCGGCACCACCGAACCCGGCGATCCCACCGCGACGGCACCACGCAGAGCCCCCCGACCCCAGCACGACCGCGACGAAGCCGGATCCGCCCACCGATCCGTCCGCCCTGCGGCAGCGAGCTCGGCGGTCTCGAACAGCCTCCATCCATCCCGCCTCGACACCTGCAACTCCGTCAAGCTCAAGTCCGACTGCGGCGACCCGAACGACGCGAGCCGCGATCTGTTCGTGTACTACCTTCCACATCGACGGCCTCGGTCCCGCGATCCCGAACGGCAGCCACGTCGATCAGGGCCAGCTCGTCGCGTACAGCGGCAACTCCGGCTGCTCGTCCGGCCCGCACATCCACCTCGAGCGTGCCAACTCGGAGAACCCGGCCGGCGACTTCTGCCCGTGAGCCTGGTCTTCGGGATTGCAGGCGTCGAGGTCGCGGCTCCGCCACCTCACGAGTCCGTGTCGCCGGTACGGACCTCGCTCCGCGAGCGATGCAGCGCGTCGGCTCGCGGCTCTCGCCCATCGCGGTGCGTCTGCGAGTGCACGCCGCGCATCTCTCGCCGGGGGGGCGGCCGCGCGCTCCGATTGTGACCTGTCCCACGAGCCAGCTGGTCGAGCTCGCCTCCGGGCGGGTACACTGCGCGCGACGATGCTCGCCATCCTCGTGCTCGCCGCTCTGGTGACCGCCGGCTCGCCGTCCCGGCGCGCGCTCGGGCTGCTCGTCGCCCTGCCCGCCTTCGCCGCCCCGTTCGTCGCCGAGGGCCCGATGGCGCGCGCGTTCCTGGCCGCGGCCGCGTTCTGGGGCTTCGCGCGCCTCGTCGACCTCGTCCGTGAGCGGCGCGGGTTCGGGCCGCTGCGGCGCGTCGTCCACGTGCTGGCGATCGTCGACAGCCGCCAGTGCGAGTGGGTCCCGCCGGGCATCGACGTCGCCGCGTGGTCGCGGGTCGCGCTCGCGTCTGTCTTCATGCTCCTGTCCTTGTGGACAGGTGTCGTCCTGTCGCCGCACCACGGCGGCTTGCCGCTGCGCTGGCTGGCCGGCTGCGTGTTCGTGTACTGCTTCGCCGAGACCGCCGCCGGCCTGCTGCACGGCCTCGGCCGCCTGCTCGGCGCCCGCGTCCCGCCGGTCCACCGCCACCCGATCCTCGCCCGCAGCCTGCGCGACTTCTGGGGCGAGCGCTGGAACCTGGTCGTCAACCGCTGGCTTCGCCAGCACTGCTTCGTCCCGCTGGCCCGCCGCGGCCGCGCGGGCGCCGGGCTCGCGCTCGCGTTCGCCGTCAGCGTCGTCCTGCACACCTGGATCATCGCCGCCGCGCTCGACCTCGACATGGTCTTGCGGACAGCCGCGTTCTTCTCCTTGCAGGGCGTGCTGCTGGCCGTCGAGGGGCCGCTACGCGTGCGGCGCTGGCCCTCGCCGGCGGCGCGCGCGTGGGCGCTGGGCGGCACCATCCTGCCCTCGCCGCTGTTCACCGAGCCGATGCTGCGGATCTTCGCCGAGCTGGTCGCCTGAGCCCGCACGTCGCGGTCCAGCACGCCACGCGGGCCGCGCGACCGGCACGCGCGGCTCGACCGCCGCGGCCGCGATCGTGATCAGCCCCATCCACGCCGCGAGCGAACCCTGCCAGCGCCGCCGACCGCGACGCGCCCGCGAACGCCGAACGCTGGCGACGCCGCGCCCGCCGCCTCACCGTGGTCGACGCCCGCGACTTGCCGCACGTCCACGGCCGACCATGCTCCCGGCGCCGAACCCCGGACCGGGCGGATGACCGTCCTGTCCCGAGGGACAGACTCAGGAGGCAACAGCCATGACGAACCCGAATCAACGAGACAGGCAGGATCGCGGCACCGGTCAGGTGCAGCAGGACGAGCGTCAACGCAGCCAGCAGCAGGGCGGCCGTCAGCAGCAGGACATGCCGGCGAGCACGCCGCGCACCGATCGAGATCCGAGCGAGAACAATCCGAACCGCAATCGCACCGACATGGGCGATCGGACCGACATCGAGACCGATCAGCCGATGCGCAAGGGCAACCGCCAGGGCCAGGATCGCTGAGCCTGGCAGTCCCGTGAACGGTGCTCGCGCCGAGCCGATCGCCCTCGCGTTCGGTCCCGGCGCGTCGTCGCGAGGCGACGCGTGAAGGCCGTCATCCTCGCAGACGACGGCCTCGACTTCACATCATCCCGAGCTCAGAGCGTGTCGCCCTCGCCCTCACCGGTGTCGCCCTCGCCCTCACCGGTGTCGCCCTCGCCACCATCGCCTTGCGTGTCGCCCTCACCACCATCGCCCTGCGTGTCGCCCTCACCACCATCGCCCTGCGTGTCGCCCTCGCCACCATCGCCCTGCGTGTCGCCCTCGCCTCCATCGCCCTGCGTGTCGCCCTCGCCTCCATCGCCCTGCGTGTCGCCCTCGCCTCCATCGCCCTGCGTGTCGCCCTCGCCACCATCGCCTTGCGTGTCGCCCTCGCCACCATCGCCTTGCGTGTCGCCCTCGCCACCATCGCCTTGCGTGTCGCCCTCGCCACCATCGCCTTGCGTGTCGCCCTCGCCACCATCGCCTTGCGTGTCGCCCTCGCCACCATCGCCCTGCGTGTCGCCCTCGCCACCATCGCCCTGCGTGTCGCCCTCGCCTTGCGGGTCGCCTTCGCCGTCGCCCTGGGTGTCGGCGTCACCATCACCGTCGCCGTCACCCTCGCCCTCGCCGTCGCCGTCACCATCGCCGTCCTGGCCGTCGCCGTCGCCATCGCCGTCACCCTCGCCGTCCTGGCCGTCGCCGTCGCCATCGCCGTCACCCTCGCCGTCCTGGCCATCGCCATCCCCGTCGCCCTCGCCCTCGTTGTTCTCGGACTGGTCGTCGCCGTCGATCTTGCCGTTCAGCTCGATGTCACAGCCGAACAGGAACAGGGTGGTGGACAGGGAAAGGATCGTGGTACCGAGGATGCGCATGATGTTTTGAACTCCGCCCCCCGAGTCCCCGGGCTTGCGAGGTTGTTACAGGGGCTCGCACAATTTCTTGCGGGCCCGCCGCCGCGCGGTTTTGCACACATCCGAACCTCTATAAAACTTCGCTGCGGTCGCTGTAACACCTCGGCTCGATCGGGTACCTGGGGTCCGAGTGGGTTCGCTCCTTCAACTTCTCCGCCCTGCGCCCGCGCCGAGCGCCGCCGATCCCGAGGCGCGCGAGGCCGAGCTCGTCGCCCGCGCCCGCGGCGGCGACCTCGAGGCGTGGTCGCGTCTTTATCAGGAGCACTTCGACCGGGTCTTCCGCCACCTCGCGTACCTCACCGGCGACACTCACGCCGCCGAGGATCTGGTCCAGGAGACCTTCGCGCGGGCCTTCGTCGGCCTGGCGCAGTTCGAGGGTCGGGGCTCGTTCGCCGGCTGGCTGCGCGGGATCGCCGTCAACATCGTGCGCAAGCACTGGCGCTCGCGCTATCGTGGCGACCAGGCCATGGATCGCCTCGAGGTCGTCAGCGCCGAGCGCAGCGCCGGCACCGATGCCGACCCGGAGGGCGCGCATCTGCGGCAGAAGCGGGCCGAGGTCCTGCTCGCGGTGCTCGACACCTTGCCGGCGCCGCTGCGCGAGGCCTTCGTGCTCTGCGATCTGCAGGAGATGCCGGTGCAGGCGGCGGCCGCCGAGCTGGGCGTCTCGCCCGGCAACCTGCGGGTACGTGCCACCCGGGCTCGCGCCAGGATCCGCGGCGAGCTGGTTCGCCTCGGCTGGCTCGCCGACGACTCTCACGCCGAGGAGCGCGACCATGCCGGCGCATAATCCCGACGGCATCTCGCCCGAGCTCGCGCCGATCGCCCGCGACGCCGCCCGCCACCTCGACCGCATGATCGCGCAGGCCCGGCTCATACCTGACTTTGCGGTCATGTTGGCTCGCGCCCGCGAGCTCGACGAGGGCGCCGTGTCGGCCGAGGCGGTCGCCCGCGCCGAGGCGCTGCCGCCGGTGGTCCCGCTCGCCCCGGTCGACCGGCGCAACGACGCCGCCGCGCTCGCGCCCTTCACCCACGCGCTGCGGGCCGAGCTCGACGCCAGCCTCGCGGAGCGGCGCATGGCCAGCATCCCGCCCCCCCCGCAGCCGCGACGCCGGCGCGTCGGCGTCGCGCTCGGGGTCGCCGCCGCCCTCGCCGCGGCCGTCCTCCTGGCGGTGTTCGGCCCCGACCTCGTCGCGCGTCAGGACGGCGATCGCGGCGTCGCGGCCGCCCTCGACGGCGCCGGCCGGCCAACCGGCGAAGCGCGCAGCGGCGGCACCACCGAGGCCCACGTCGACGCGATCGCCGAGCCGCGCGTGGCACCTGTCCCCGAGGACATGATCGAACAGCCAGTGACGATCGACCCTGTCCCCACGGACATGCCCCAACCACCAGCCGTCGAGGCCGCCCCGGACGCCGCCCCGCGCCCGCGCAAGCCGGCGGCCAAGGACGGCCCGCGCCCGCGCAAGCCCGCCTCCGCGGCGCCGGCGCCGGCCGGCCCGTCGCTGGAAGACGAGGCCCAGCAGCTGTGGCAGCGCGGCGAGCTCGCGGCCGCCGAGCGCAAGTACCGGGAGATCCTCGCCGTCGCCGGCACCAGCCTGCGGGCCGAGCTGGCCTACGGCGACCTGTTCGCGCTGGCCCGCCAGCTCCGCGGCGGCGAGGGCCAGGGCGCCGTGTGGCGCGAGTACCTCGAGCGCTTCCCCGACGGCCGCTTCGCCGACGACGCCCGCGCCGGTCTGTGCCGTCGCCGTCCGGTCGACGCCCGCGCCGCCTGCTGGCGCGACTACCTCGAGCATCACCCGTCCGGCGTCCACCGCAAGCAAGCCGAGGCTGCCCTCGCCGGCGACCGCCCCGCGGAGGCCCCGTGATCCGCCGCGGCCGGGCGCCGGCGTTACGACATGTCCTGCAGGACATGTCGCGCTCGTCGTCTCCGGCGGCCGCATCCGTGATCGCCTCGCCGCGGATCGACGCAACCCCGGCCGGCCCGGCGACGACCTCGCGCCTCGCCGCCCTCGCGGCCCTCCTCGTCGTCGGCGCGGCCTGTCAGGTCACCTACACGATCGGCGGCAGCGCGGGCGACAGCCACGGCGACGATCACAGCAGCGACGACCACCACGACAGCGAGCACGACGGCTCCGCCGGCGAGTCCGAGGCCGGATCCGGCACCTGCCCCGACGGGCCGACGAGCTGCGACGAGCCGACCTGCCCCGACGGCCTGATGCTGTGCGGCAGCGACTGCATCGAAGCCGACTCGTGCTGCCTCCCCGCCTGCGACCCCGTGCGCGAGCGCTGCGACGGCGGCGAGTGCCGCTGCCGCGACGGCCTGGTCCGCTGCGGCGAGGCATGCGTCGACACCCGCAGCGACCCGCGCCACTGCGGCGAGTGCGACAACGACTGCGGCGACCAGGGCTTCTGCAACAACAGCAAGTGCGTCGAGGGCTGCGGCGACGGTCGGGTCGCCTGCGACGGCGCCTGCGTCGTGCTGGCCAGCGACCCTCTGCACTGCGACGGCTGCGGCAACGGTTGCCCCGGCGACGAGATGTGCCTCGCCGGCGACTGTCGGCCCTACGCCTACGCCGGCGAGTGCCTGACCTGCCCCTGCCCCGACGCGTGCCTCGGCGACCTCGAATTCTGCTGCGACTCCGCCTACCTCGGCGCGGCCCTGTGCGTCGACGGCGGCTGCGACTAAAACTTGCCAGGCTCGCCCCGTGCTCTCCGCCTCGACATGCGCGCTCGTCCTGCTAGCCGCTCCCGCGGCTGCATCGACTGCGCCTTCGGACATGTCCCCGGAGACAGACACTACCACCGCCGACGAGCCGCAGGAGTTCCGGGCCGCGCGGGTCGACATCGGCGGCTTCGACGAGGCGGCCGTGCTCGCCGCGCTGCGCCTGCGCCTGCCGCGGCTGCCGATCGAGCGCCACGGCGGCCCCGCCCCGAGCGAGTCGCCGCACCTCTATCTCCAGCTCTCGCGCCCCGCCGACGACCGCGGGGCCCTGCGGATCATCACCTCCGACGGCCGCGCCTACGAGCGCAGCTTCCCGGTCGAGATCGGCCAGGAGGTGCGCGTCGCCGCCAGCACCGCCGCCAACCTGATCTTCGCCGTCGAGCAGGGCGCCGTCGCCCCCGACGAGGAGGACGTCGCGATCCCGCCGCCGGCCGCCGCCGAGCCGCAGGCCGAGCCCGAGCCCGCCCCGCCGCCGCCGAGCCAGGCCGAACCGACAGGTCCCAACATACAGGTCCCGAAGGACAGCTCCGACGCCCCGCGGTGGCAGCTCGGCCTCGCCCTGCACGGCGCGGCGGTCCTGGGCGCCGGCCGGAAGGTCTACGGCGGGCCGTTCGCCGGCGCGGGCGGCGGGATCGGCCTCGAGGTTCGGAGCCCCCGGGGCTTCGCCGCGGCGCTCGAGGCCCGCGCGATCGGCCAGACCGAGGCCGGCGTCGGTCTCGGCCGGCTGCGGATCGCCGTGGCTGCCGGCTACGCCCTGCGCCGCGGCGCCTTCGAGCTGCCGATCCTCCTCGGCCTGGCGATCGAGCCGTGGTGGGTCACGCGCGAGGGCGAGCGCGCGCCGCTGTTGGCCGGCGACGACGTGGTGGCCCAGCCGCCGCTGCTCGGCGGGTTCCTCCGCCTGTCGCCTGGCTATCGCCTGCAGCCGCGGCGCGACCTCGGCCTGCGCCTCGGCCCGCGCCTCGAGGTCGGCGGCGCGTTCGTCGTCGACGAGCACGAGGGCCCGCGGGTGGTCGCCCTCGCCGACGCGATCGGCGTGCCGCGCTTCCGCGTCGGCGGCCTCGAGCTCTCGCTCGGCCTCGAGGTCGCGCTGCAGTTCGGGCTGCCGTCCCGCTGACGACCGGGCCATTTCGGGCGGCCCTCGCCGGTGCTTCGGCCGGATCGCCCGTCGGTCTCCCCATGGCCTGCCCGCTCCCCGCGCGACACGACGCGAAATGGCCAGACCGCGGCGCTCGTGCCAGACTGCGGCCATGCGATCTGCCATGCCCCTGGCCCTGGCGGCGCTCCTCCTCGGCTGCGCCCACAAGTCGGTCGGCGGACCGGTGTCGGTGCGCAGCGAGTCGGTCAAGGAGGACGACGCCGAGCTGTTCCTCGACCTCACCTACGAGCCCAGGGGCCCGCGCCAGGTCGAGCTCGTGCTCAAGATGCGCGTCGGCGGGATCGTCGAGACCAACAAGCTGGTCGCCGAGGTCTATATCCAGGGCTTCAACGTCGAGGGCAGCGGCGCCACCCGCTGGGACGGCTTCGTCCCGCCGCGCACGCCCCAGACCTTCCGCGTGCTCCTCACCGTCGCCGACGGCTTCGACGAGGCCAGCGCCACCGTGATGCTGTCGCGCTCGCAGGACAGCAACCAGCTGCTGCGCGAGGAGCTGACCTTCGCCGTCGACGCCGAGGGCCGCGTCCACAAGCAGTGAGCCCTCGTTCGAGCATGTCCGTTTCGGCATGCTCGATGCGACATGCCCATCCGAACATGCTCGAAAGAGCAGGCTGGTTCAGGTCTCGACCGTGATGGTCTGGATCCCGACCAGGTCGCCGTCGGCCGTCTCGCCGATCACGAACATGTCGATCGCCCCCGACAGCCACATGCCCGACTGCTCGCCGATCCGGAACATCTTGAGGTCGACGAGGTGCGCCTCGAGCACCGCCTGGATCGCCTCGTACTGCTCGGCGCGCATCAGCTCGTAGTCGGTCCACCAGTCCTGCGGCGTCGTCATGTCGAGGAAGATGTCCTGCCACGGCTCCTCCTCGATCACCTGCTCCTCGAGCGGCGCCTCCCAGTCCTCGACCACGATCAGCGGCCCGATCAGCTCCTTGAAGTTGTCCACGGTCACCGGCGCGGCGTCGGCCAGGCCGAACACGGTCCACGGGTAGTCCGACTCGCTCGTCCACAGCACGCCGTCGACCGCGACCTCGAGCGCGTCGATCGCCGCCTGCGCGGCCGCGCCCAGGCCGTCGTCGCCGGTCGTCGAGTCAGTGTCGCCCGTCGTCGTGGTGTCGCCCGTCGTCGTCGTGTCGCCCGTGGTCGTGTCGTCGCCCGTCGTCGTCGTGTCGTCGCCGGTCGTCGTGGTGGTGGTCTCGTCCCCCGTCGTCGTCGTCGTCTCGGCGCTCGAGGTGATCGCCTCGGTGGTGCTGTCGCCCGTGGTGCTCGCGTCCGTCGTGCTGTCGCCGGTCGCGCTCACGGTCCCGTCCCCGATGGTCGGCTCGCCGGTGGTCGGGCCGGTCGTCGAGGTCGTCGTCGTCGCGTCGGTGCCTGTGCCGTCGGTCGTCGCGGGCTCGGTGGGACTGCAGGCGAGGGCGACGGCGAACGTGGCGAGGAGGCAGGGACGAATGGACATGGCGGTCCTCCTAGCGCGTCCCTCCAGCCGAGGGAAGCCCGCGCCGCGTTTGCCGCAGCACGCGTGCGGCTCGACGCACCGCCTCGCGCGAACGCAGCGAACTCGACACCGTGCGGTGACACGCCGGTCGCCCGCGCGCGACGGCAGCCGACGAGCGAGCTACAGCCCCGCCCGCTTGTCCCAGCGACCGGCCCACGTTACGCTCGGGCGGCGAGGCGGCCACGTGGGCCCGGGATATCAAAGTTGATCTCGGGAGAGGTCACAGCCCAGTGCCGGACGCAAATCCGGTAGACGGCGGTCGTAACTAAAACGGTCCTAAGGTAGAGAAACCCGGGTCGGGCGGCCTCGCTTTGCCTCGCGCGCACATGTCTCATCGAACATGCCGAGTCTGACATTATGCATGGGACATGTTGGATCAAACATGTCCTGCAATGTCTCCCCGCTGCGCCCAAGCGCGCCGTAAGACGAGCTCGTCGGGACATGCTTTTAAAAGCATGTCCCGATAGACAGAGGCGCCGCGCTCAGCCGTTGACCTGGCGCATGCTCGCCGCCGGGTAGCGTTCGCCGGCCGCCGCCCCGCGGGGCGCGATGGCGTCGATCGCCGCGAGCTCGTCGGCGGTGAGCACGAGGTCGACGGCGGCGATGTTCTCGGCGAGGCGGGCCTCGCTGCGCGTGCCGGGGATCGGGACGATGTTGTCGGCGCGGGCCAGCAGCCAGGCGAGCGCGAGCTGGGCCGCGGTGACGCCGCGGGCGCGCGAGAGCTCCTCGATCTTGCGCACGAGGTCGAGGTTCTTCTGGAAGTTCTCGCCCTGGAAGCGCGGCGAGTGGCGGCGGAAGTCGTCGGCGGCGAGGTCCTCGATCGTCTTGATCTGGCCGGTGAGGAAGCCGCGGCCGAGCGGGCTGTAGGCGACGAAGGTGATGCCGAGTTCGGCGCACACGCCGAGGATCTCGTCCTCGGGGTCGCGGCTCCACAGCGAGTACTCGGTCTGCAGCGCGGCGATCGGGTGCACCTTGTATGCGCGGCGGATCGTCGCCGGCGCGGCCTCGCTGAGCCCGAGGTGGCGCACCTTGCCGGCCTTGACCAGGTCGGCCATCGCCCCGACCGTGTCCTCGATCGGGACCTCGGGATCGACGCGGTGCTGGTAGTACAGGTCGATGACGTCGACGCCGAGGCGCTTGAGGCTGGCGTCGCAGGCCTCCTTGACGTACTCGGGCTTGCCCGAGACGCCGAGGAACTCGCCGTTGGGGCCGCGGCGGATGGCGAACTTGGTGGCCAGGACGACGCGGTCGCGCCGGCCCTGGATGGCCTTGCCGACCAGCTGCTCGTTGCGGCCGGAGCCGTACATGTCGGCGGTGTCGAGGAAGTTGACGCCGTGGTCGAGCGCGTGATGGATGACGGCGATCGAGCGCTGGTCGTCCGCGGCGCCGTAGAAGTCGGACATCCCCATGCAGCCGAGGCCGATCGCGGAGAGGTCGAGGTCGGTGGTACCGAGCTTGCGTGTCTTCATGCCGTCCTGTGTATGCGATGACCCCGGCGCGCCGCCACGCCGGCCGCTGCGCTTCTCTTGCCCGATCCTGCGAGGCGCTTCTCGGCCCGGGCCGCGGCACGTCCCCGCGCTCCCGCGGCGCGCCGCTCGGTCGCCCTTGCCGGGCGCTGCGCCCGTGTTGCCCGATCCTGCGCCGCGCCGTCGAGGCCCGCGCGCACAGGTCCCTATCCCGGGCTCGTCGCCGCGCTCGCCGGCTCCTGCGGCGTCAGCCGACGGGCGTACTCCGCCGGCGGGACGCCGAAGTAGCTCTTGAAGTCGCGGGTGAAGTGCGAGGCGCTGGCGTAGCCGACCCGGTCCGCCGCCTCGCTCGCCCGGGCGCCGCGCAGCAGCAGCAGGCGCGCCTCGTGCAGGCGGACGTGCTTGACGTAGCGCATCGGGCTGACGCGGGCGACCGCGCGGAACCGGTGGGCGAAGTGCGACGGGCTCATGGCCACCCGCCGCGCCAGCTCCTCGACCGTCAGCCGCGTCGCCGCGTGGGCGCGGATGAACGCCATCGACTCCTGGATCCGCGCCTCGTCGCCGCGGCGGACGGCGCGGCGCAGCACCGCGGCGGCGTCGGAGCGCAGCAGCCGGAACACGATCTCCTCGACGATCAGCGGCGCCAGCACGGTCCGCTCGGCCGGATCGAAGACCGCCTCGACCAGGCGCACGAGCGCGCCGACGATCGGCGCGTCGAGCCGCGAGACGAACGCCGGCACCGGCTCCTCGACCACGCCGACCTCGCTGTCGGCCAGCGCGATCAGGGTGCGGGCGACCACGTCGGGCGGCATGGCCACGCCGATCGAGAGGTACGGCCGCTCCGGGCTGGCCTCGAGCACGGTGCTCTCGAACTCGGCCTCGCCCGTGAGCACGAGGTAGTTGAACGCATCGTAGGGGAGCGCGTGGGCGCCGAAGCTGGCCTGCTTGCGCCCCTGCACCACCACCGCCAGCTGCAGCGTCAGCGCCTCCGACTTGCGCTTGGCGAACGGCCGGTCGGCGCGCCAGAACCACACCCCGGGGTACGGCGTGTCGATGCGGCCCTCGCCCGGCGCGTGGCGGGCGACGAGGGCGAGCAGGTCGGCGTGTCCGCGCGGCGGCTGGTCCACGCGGCCGAGGATACCGCAGGCGCGCCGCGAGCGGACGGGCGGCGCAGGAGCGGCCCCACGGCCCGCGGAGGGGTCTCCGGCGCCGCCGACACCAGCCGGCCCGCGGACATGTCGTGCATCGGCCGCACGCTCCGGCGCCCGCTGGGGCCGGCGCGGACGGCCTCGCCCGAGCGAGGCCTCGCGCGAGCACGCCGACACCGCCACGAACAGCGGGGCCGCCACGTCGTGGCCCCTTCGCACCGGCGGGCCCGCGCGAGCAACCTGCCTGTTCGGCCATGCCCAATGGCACATGCCCGATCGGACATGCCCGCGAGGCCATGCCCCTCGGGCCAGCTCAGCCGTGGTGGTACGGGTGCCCGGCGAGCAGCGAGCCGGCGCGGTAGAGCTGCTCGAGCAGGATCAGGCGCACGAGCCGGTGCGGCAGGGTCATGCGCGACACGGCCAGCAGGCGGTCGGCCTGGGTGCGGTCGGTGACGGTGAAGCCGTCGGCGTCGCCGATGTAGAGCGCGACGTCGCGGGCGTCGCGGCGCCAGCGGTCGATCCACTGCGCGAGCTCGCGGGTGGCCAGCTGCTCGCCGCGCTCGTCGAGGAGCACGCGGGCGCCCTCGTAGCGCGACCAGTGGGTGCGGATCGCCGCGAGGTCGCGGACCTCGAGCACCTCGACGGTGACGAACGGCTGCACGCGCCGCAAATAGTCGGCGCACAACGCGACGAGCGCGGTGTCCTTGAGCTTGCCGGCGGCGACGACGCTGATCTTCACGGTCTCACTTGCGCCGCGGGGCGGGTGGCGTCGCCTCGGCCGGGGCGGCCTCGTCGGCCGGCTCGTCGGCGAGGTCCTCGTCGTCCTCGTCGTCGGCGTAGGCGTAGTCGCCCTCCTCGTCGGCGAAGTCGTCGCTCTCGTCGCTCTCGTCGTACTCGGCGGCCTCGTCGTCCGCGGCGTCGAGGTCCTCGCCCTCGTCGTCCTCGTCGGGCGCCAGCTCACCCGGCGCGCCGGCCAGCTCCTCCTCGTCCTCGAGCTCGCCCGGGAACGCGCCGAAGGTGCCGCCGCGGAACGGCGGCATGTCGGCCGGCGGCGCCAGGCCCTCGAGCCCGGCGGTGTCCATGACCTCCGCCGGCAGCCCGAGCTCGGCCTGCGGCGCGTCGCGCCACATGCTCTCGAGGTCGTAGTGCTTGCGCACCGGGTGGTAGAACACGTGGATCAGGAAGTCGTCGTAGTCGAGGAGGTCCCACAGGTGCTCCTCGAGGCCGTCGGTGCCGATCGGGGTGGTCTGGATGTCCTTCAGGCCAGCCATGATCGCCTCGGTGATGCCGCCGACGTGGCGGTCGGACCGGCCGGACACGACCAGGGCCCAGTCGGTGTAGCCGGCCACGTCGGTGAGCTTGAGGACCACGGGCGCGGCGGCCTTGGCGTCGACGGCGAGGTCGAGCGCACGCTGGAGGGCGGGCGGCAGATCCGCGCGCGTAAGGGCAGGCTTCGTCACGCGTGGCCTTTTAGCGCGGGCGAGCGGCGAGGCAAAGGCCCCCGGGGTCCGCCCCGGCGCGTCAGCTCACGCACGAGCGCGGTTCGACTCGCCGACCTCCGCTCGCTCGCCCGCTCGCGCGACCGCGGCCTCGGGCGCCCGCTCAGGTGCCGGCGAGGCCGTCGAGCAGACGCCGCCGCTCGCTCTCGTAGCGGACCCGCTCCGGCAGCGGCTGGACGTGCTCCGGCGCCTGGATCTGCAGATCGGGGGCCCGCCCCGCCGTGCCGGTGAGGTGGGTCTCGCCGACCAGCGCCCGCTCGAGCTCGTCCCGCACCCCGTAGCCGACCCGCACCTCCGCGGACTGCCACAACCCGGTGGCCCGCTCGAGCGTCAGCGTGCCCTCGACCGCCGTGACCTCGGCGCGCTCGCGCCAGGCGCGGCCGGGGGCGGCGCTCGCGGCCACGGGGGCGCGCGCGCCGGGCTCGGCCAGCGACAGTGTCACCCGCACCAGCTCGCCCTCCTCGACCGCGGCCACGGCCAGCGCCGGCGCGGCCAGCTCGACGACGTCGTGGACGCTGCGCTGGGCCTCGTCGAGCCAGCGCAGGTGGAGGTCGGCGTCGAGCGGGCGCACGTGCCAGCCGCGGTGCATCAGCCGCGTGTAGGCCTTCTCGTCGAGGACCATGACCTCGCGCCCGCGGTGCTGATCGGTATGTTGGGACAGGTAGAAACGGACAGGTTCTTCGGGACCGGCGGCCCACTGCAGCTCGAGCTCGTCGACGACCTTCTGCGCCGGCAGCACCGGCGTGTCGACCGCCGGGCGCACCGGCTCGACCGGCGTGAGGTTGAACTCGGCCGTGTACTTGAGGGTGTGGCGGCCGAGCAGCTCGCGCGCGGTGGCGTGGCTCTGGGCCAGGACCGCGAGCAGGGTCGCCGGGGTCGGCGTGGCCAGGAGGGCGTCGACGCCGGCGCGGGCGACCTCGGCCTGGCTCTGGCGCGCGGCCCCGGGGCGCGGCGGCAGGCTGGTCGGCTCCACGGCGGGCGCGGCGTCGTCGTCGCCGCAGGCCGCCGGCCCGCACGCGAGCAGGACCGCGAGGGCGAGGCCGCGGACGGGCCGGATCGAGGGCGCTGGCACGCGCGCAGGATATCAGGAACAAGCGCGCGCCGGATCGCGTAGGATCGGGCCGACGCGATGCTCGAGCCGTTCCTGCAAGGCCAGCCCACCCTCGACCTCGTCGAGATCGATCCGGTGCTGGTGAAGGCCCTGATGGCTCCGTGGGCGCCCTGGATGGCCTTCTTGTGGGGCACGCTGTGGGGCAGCTTCGCCAACGTGGCGATCTGGCGCCTGCCGCGCGGGCTATCGGTCGTCCGTCCGGGCTCGGCCTGCCCGGCGTGCGAGACGCCGATCGCCTGGTACGACAACATCCCGGTCCTCTCGTACCTGCTGCTGCGCGGGCGCTGCCGCCGCTGCGGCGAGCCGTTCGCCCTGCGCTACCTCGTGGTCGAGCTGCTCGGCGGCATCCTGAGCTTCACGCTCTATCTGCAGTACGTCCTGCGGCCGATGGTCCAGGGCGGCCCGCCCGGCCTGCTCGCGTGGCTGTTGTGGTTCGTGTTCGGCCTCGGCCTCTTGATCGCGACCTACACCGATCTCGATCTGTGGCTGATCCCCGACGAGGTCGTGCTGCCGATCGCGGGCCTCGGGATCGCGGTCGCGGCGGCGAGCCCCGCCACGCTCGGCGTCGGCGTGGTCGAGGCCGGGCTCGCGGCGGCCTGCGGGTACCTGCTGATCGCCGGGCTGCGCTGGGTATACCTCCGCTACCGGGGCATCGAGGCGCTCGGCCTGGGCGACGGCAAGCTGCTGGCGATGGTCGGGGCGTTCGGCGGCGCCCGCGGCCTGATGTGGACGCTCGCGGCCGGGGCGATCCAGGGCCTCCTCGTCGCGGTGCCGATGCTGCTCCTCGGCCGCCGCGTGGCCAACACCGCGCTGGCCGAGGTCCACGGCGACGACCCCGAGCTCGGCGACGAGGATCCCGACGCCGGGGTGCTCGGCGCGCGCGTCCCCTTCGGGCCCTTCCTCGCGCTCGCCGCCTTCGAGTATATGTTCCTGCGCGAGCACATCGAGGCCCTGTGGGCCGCGCTCGTTTCGCCGTGATCGAGTTCTTTTCAGCACCGATGGACGACGCGGTCTTTCCGCTGCCGCAGCTGCACTGGTTGGCCCTCGAGCTGTTGCCCCGCGCCGCGCGCGGCTACGCCGACGTGGCCGCCGAGCTGGTGTTCGCGCTGCTCCTCGGGCTCGTGCTGCGGTTCGTCGTCCTGCCGCTGCTGGTCCGCGCCAGCGCCCGCAACGACTGGGCGATCGACGACATCGTCACCGCCCGCCTGCGCGACCGCGCGTTGCTGTGGTCGATCCTCGCCGGCGTCCTCGCGGCCATGCCCGACATGCCGTGGAAGGCGCGCTCGATCGCCGCCGGCGAGAAGATCGCGGCCGCCGTGCTGGCGCTGTCGGTGACGCTGACGCTGATGCGGATCGTGTCTGAGATCGTCGGCCGCAACCAGTCGCCGTCCGGCGGCGGCACGACCCTCGTCAAGTACATCATCAACTCGCTGCTGCTGCTGCTCGGCGTCGGGGCGATCCTCGGGATGTTCGGGGTCTCGGTGTTCCCCGCGCTCACGGCCCTCGGCGTCGGCGGCCTCGCGGTCGCGCTGGCCTTCCAGGACACGCTCGCCAACGTGTTCGCCGGGGTCAACCTCAGCGCCTCGCGGCAGATCCGCCTCGGCGACTTCGTCAGCATCGACGGCTCCAAGATGGAGGGCTTCGTCGCCGACATCGGCTGGCGCACCACCACCCTGCGCACGCTCGACGAGCTCCTCATCTACATCCCCAACAAGCGCCTGGCCGAGGCGATGATGACGAACTACAGCCGGCCCGACCCCTCGATGTGGATCGAGGTCGCCCTGCGCGTCGGGCTCGACGTCGACCCCGAGGCGATCGAGGCGCTCCTGCTCGACGAGGTCCGCCTGGCCCGCGCCGAGCTGCCCGGCCTGCGCGACGAGCCCTCGCTGCCGCGCTTCCGCGTCGGCGAGTGGGCGCTCGAGATCCGCCTGTACGTCCCGATCCGCAACTTCGTCGACCGCAACCCCCTGACCTCGACGATGGTCAAGCGCGTGCTGAACCGCCTGCGTCGCGAGGGCGTGGTGATCCCGGTCCCGCACCGGGTCGTGCACATGACCTCCGCGACCGCCGACACCACGGCCACCCCCGCGGGGTCTCAACCGCCACCACCCTGATTCAGCGCCTGCGGGCCTGATTTGGGGTCGAAGAGCCGCATTTTGTTCGCGCGACGGGCTCGTCGCGTGGGCGCACGATCACTGTGATCCGATCGACCTTGTGGCGCCGCTCACTCGTCGATCGGCAGGATGACTCGTGGCGAGACCCCGGCTCGCACACGGGATCGACGACCTCCTGGCCATCGACCAACCGCAGACAAGTCGCCGGCGCTCCTGACCCCGGAGCGCCGGTCTCGGGCGTCGGGCCGGAGACCGCCGGTCCGACGCCCGGGGCGGACCCCTCTCCCTCCCCTCCTCGCATGAAATTCCCACGCGACGATCGATCACGGATGACGGCCGAGCTGGCGATCGAGGTGACGCTGCGCTATCCGCTGCCCTGGTTCTCGCCGGGGGACCTCGGCCTGCAGGAGGTCCTGAGCCCGGGCCCGCGCCTGCTCGGGGCGTCCGGCTTCCGCGGACTGGCGGTGGCCCGCCTCGGCGGATGGCCGACCATCGCCGGCGACCCCCAGCGGGCCGCGACCGCCCTGCGGTTCTTGACCTTCTGGGCCGTCCTCGGTGAGGACGGCGGGTTCGCCGAGGCCGACCTCCTGGCCGCCGTCCGCGGCAGCGACAACCTGCCCGAGAGCGTCCCCGCGGCCCTGCGCGGCTGGTGGGAGGTCGCCCGCCGCTGTCGCGCCGCGATGGGCCCGGCCTGGTGTGGCCGCCTGGCCGAGCACCTCGCCGACTGGCTCGAGGCCAGCCGCTGCGAGACCCACTGGCGCGCCAAGATCGCCGCCGACGTCGCCTACCCGACCCGCCAGGACCTGCTGCCGACCCGCGTCGCCAGCGTCGGCGTGGCCCCGGCGATCGACTTCCTCGAGTACGTCGGCGACTGTCCGCTCCCGCTGGCCGTGCGTAGCCACCCCGCCCACGCCGCGGTCCGCCGCTACGCCGCCCGCCTCGTCGCCGTCCAGGACGACCTCGTCGGCGTCGCCGAGGACCTCGCCTCGCACCGCCCCAACCTGCTCGGCTGCATGCTCCGCAACGAGGGCCTGAGCCCCGCCGCCGCCGCCGCCGAAATCGAGGCGCTGCACGACGAGAGCCTGTGCGGCCTCACCGGCGCGTCGCAGCTGCTGCGCGCCGAGTTCCCGCGCAGCGAGGCCGTGACCCGTTGGCTGCGCGCAGTGCAGTCGCTGTGTCACGGCTTCGCCCGCTGGCACTCGACCGGCGCGCTCGTCACCCGCCTGCCCTCCGGCCCGGGCCTGGCGATCGAGATCGAGTACGTGTGAGCCCGGCGCGCGCAAGACATGTCGCCGGGGACATGTCGCTGGGGCCATGGTCTCTCGCACATGCCCTCCCGAGCATGCCCTGTTAAACATGCCCTGAGGGACACGCCCGCTCACGCCGGCGGTCGCAGGCCGCGGGCCTGGATCCACCGCTCCAGCGTCGCGCGCTCGTCCTCCATCCGCTCGTCGGCCCGGATGTGACGCCACGCCTCGTCGAGGAGCGCGCGGGCGCGGGCGCGGTCGCGGCCGGCGTCGTGGAGGGCGCGGGCCAAGAGCCCGCGGGTCCACGCGACCAGGCCGGGGTCGGCGTTCGGATCTTGCAGCGCCACCGCCTGCTCGAGCAGCTCGACCGAGCGCTCGGGCCGGCCGAGGCGGTACTCGATGTCGCCGAGCACGCGCAGCTCGTCGGCCCCGCTGTAGGCGTCGCCGCGGGCCTTGCGGGAGATCACCACGCTCTGCGTGATCGATCGCTTCGCGTCCTCGTAGCGGCCGAGCTCGACCTCGAGCTCGCCGAGCCCGAACAGGGCGTCGCCGATCATGTAGTGCTCGGGGCCGACGCTGGCCCGCAGCGACGCCAGCGCCCGCCGGTACATCGCCTCCGCCTCGCCGTGCCGGCCGGCCCGCGACAGCGCCCCCGCCAGCCCCGCCAGCACGTCGCCCGTGTGCGGGTGATCGGCCCCGAGCTCGCGCTCGCTCAGGCTCGCGGCCTGGCGCAGGCGATCGATCTCGTCCTCCTCGCGGCCCTGCCACGCGTGCACGAGCCCGAGGTTGTGCAGCACGGTGGCGATCCTGAAATGGTTCGGGCCGAGCTCGCGCTGGTAGATCGCCAGCGCCTGCTCGTACGCCGCCTCGGCCTCGTCGTAGCGGTGGACGCCGTAGAGCGCCGCGCCGTAGGTCTCGAGCGTGACGGCGACGTCCGGATGTTCGTCGCCGTACACCCGCCGCTGCCCGGCCAGCACCCGCTCGAGCAGCGGCAAGGCGGTCCCGGCGTCGGTGCGCTGGATGGCCACGCCGGCGAGGAAGAACACGATCTCGAGGGTGCGCAGATCGTCGGCGCCGAAGCGGCGCTCGAGGATCGCCAGCGCCTCCTTCAAGTCGGCCTCGGCCGCGGTGAAATCGCCGCGATCGAGGGCGACGCGCCCGCGCATCGACAGGAACGACGCCTCGCGCCGGCGCGGGCGACCGAGCCGCTCGAGCGCCGCGGTCACGCGACCCTCGATCGCCGGCAGTTCGTCGTGGCGGGCCTGCTCGATCGCCTTGATCCACATCAGGGCGATCAGCGCCTCGGCCATGACGACGTCGTGGCCGCTCGCCTCGGCCGACCAGACCGCGGCCTCGAGCGCGCGCACGGCCGCGTCGAACTCGCCGAGCTCGTCGGCGAGGACGCCCTCGAAGTACAGCGCCTCGGCCACGAGCGGGCGGTAGCCCACGGCGCGCGCCTCCGGGGTCAGCGCCTGGGCGCGCGCCAGCCCCTCGCGGTAGCGGCCGGCGTCCCAGAACGACTTGATCTCGGCGAGCCGGCTGCGCAGCGCCTCGACCTGCCGGCGCGTCTGCGGGTCGGCGGGAGGCCGCACCGGGGCCGTCAGCGCGTCGACGTCGGCGCAACCATCGAGCTCCGACAGGCGATGCGCCGCGCGCACGGCCTGCTCGGCGGTCGCTCGATCGGCCGTCCGCAGGCGATCGCCGAGCGCCTGCAGCTCGCGCAGGCGGGCGTCGAGGCACGAGGTGCGCAGGCCGAGCAGCGCCTCGGTCTGCTCGCCGTGCAGCCACGTCGCCGCGCACGCCTCGGTGCGCATCGCCACCCAGCGCGCGGCGTAGTCGTCGAGGCTGCCCGCCAGCTCGGCCACCGCGGCCGGCAGCGCCCCGGCCTGCGTCAGCGCGTGCGTCACCTGCTCGCGGCGCTCGCCGTCCCACACGCCCGCGAGGTGGCGCGCGGCGCCGCGGCACAGCCCGGGCTCGGCCGCGTAGGCGTACACGAGGCCCGCGAGCAGCCCCGCCGCGCCGACGACGAGCGCCGCCGCCGCGAGCCGACGACCGGGCTCGCGCGCGAGCGCGGCCAGCAGCGCGTCCATCGTCGGGAACCGATCGGCCGGCGCGACCGCCAGCCCGCGCAGCAGCGCCCGTCGCAGGTGTCGCGGCACCCGGGCCCCGCGGGGCACCTGCGCCAGCCGGCCGTCGCGGACCGCGAGCGCCAGCGACTCGACGGTGTCGCCCGCGAACGGCCGCTGGCCGTACAGCGCCGTGTACAGCGCGACGCAGAAGCTGAACTGATCCGAGCGCGCCTCGGCCGGTCGGCCCGCGTGCTGCTCCGGCGCCATGTAGCTCGGCGTCCCCAGCACCGCCCCCGTCGCCGTCAGATCGGCCAGAGGCGTCCCCTCGGCCGCGGGCTCGGTGATCGCGAGTGGTTCGTCGCCGCTGGCGCGCGCGAGGCCGAAGTCGACCACGCGCACCTGGCCGTCGTCGGTCACGAGCACGTTCTCGGGCTTGAAGTCGCGGTGGACCAGCCCGGCCGCGTGGGCGGCCGCCAGCCCGCGGCCGGCGAGCAGGAAGCGCGCGAGGATCTCCCACCGCGATCGCGGCCCCGCGCGCAACCAGGCCGCCAGCGTCTGGCCGCGGATCAGCTCCATGGCGATGAAGATCCGGTCGCCGATCCGGCCCACGTCGTGGATCGCCGCGACGTTCGGGTGCGACAGCCGGGCCATCGCCTGGGCCTCGCGGCGCAGGCGATCCTCGAGCTCGCGGCGCGGCCCGTCGGGGTGCGGGCGCAGCAGCTTGAGCGCCACCGGCCGGCCCAGCTCGGGGTCGTGCGCCGCGTAGACCACCCCCATCCCGCCGGCGCCGAGCAGCGACATCACGACGTAGCGGCCCACGCGCGCCCCCGGCAGCAGCGGCAGGCTCGCCTCGCTCGCCGCCTCCCCCTCGCGCTGCGGCGTCGGCGTCGGCGTGCGCGCCGGCGCGCCGCCGTCGCGCGTCGGCGCCTCGGTGACGTCGCTCGCCAGCTCCGAGAGCAGCTGCCGGCACGCCTCGCAGCGCGACGCGTGGGCCTCCACCCGCGCGCGCGTGGCCTCTGCGGCCCGGCCCTCGACGAGCTCGAGCAGCGTCTCCGTGCCCAGACAGGCGCTCACCGGTGGCGACGGCATCGTTGCTCGCCCGACCCGGGCACGATATCACCGGCGACATGGTCACCGGGCGCGAGGAGACCGGCGCGGGTGCGCGCGAACGCGACGCGCCCGGCCCCGACGCGCTCGCCGCAGAGCTCGCCGCGGCCCGACCCGACCTGAAATTCACGCCCGGTCTCGGCCGCGCGCTGGCCGACGCCGTCGCCGCGGCCGAGCGCGCCTGGCCGGGGCTGTCGTTGCCGGCGCCCCGGTTCGTCGCCGCCCTGGCGCCCCGGCTCGCCGCGGACCGGCCCGCGGAGGCCGCGCTCGCCGAGCTCTGCGTCGGCGACCTGTACCTCGCGTGCGCCTGCGTCGACGGCGACCCCAGGGCCCTCGCCGGCTTCGATCGCCTGCTCGTCCCGATCGTCGAGCGCGCGGCCGCCCGGCGCGGCGCCACGGCCTCGCAGCAGACCGACCTGCAGCAGATCGTGCGCGAGCGCCTGCTCATGCCGCGCCCCTCGGCCGCCGACGAGTCGCACGCGCGACTCGCCGAGTACTCCGGCCGCGGCAGCCTGCGCGCGTGGATCCGCGTGGTCGCCACGCGCGAGACGCTGCGCCTCCTCGGCCGCCCGCAGCGCGAGGTCTCCGGCGACGACGACGCGATCGCGGCCCTGATGCCCGCCGACGCCGGCCCCGAGCTCGAGCACTTCAAGCGGCACTACCGCGAGGCGTTCAAGCAGGCCTTCCGCGAGGCCGTCGCCGCGCTGACCGACCGCGAGCGCGTCCTCCTGCGCCAGCACGCCCTCGACGGCCTCAGCATCGACCGCCTCGCCGAGTTCTACGGCGTCCACCGCTCGACCACCGCGCGCTGGATCGACGGCGCCCGCCGGTCGGTGCTGGAGCACACCCGCCGCGCCCTCGGCCGCCGCCTCCACGTCCCCGCCTCCGAGCTCGACAGCATCATGCGGCTGATCGACAGCCGCCTCGACATCACCCTGCCGACGCTGCTGCGCGAGCCCGGCACGCCCGCCGCCCCCGGCAAGCCCCGGTGAGCGGCTCATCGGACATGCTCCATAGAACATGTCCTCGGCGACAAGTCGATTCGCACATGCCCCCATGAACATGTCCTTCGCCTCACTTGAGGCCGCCGCAAGTCGCTCGTCTCCGGCCGCCGCTCCGGCGCATGTCGCCACGGACAGTTCCGCCCCCTCCGCGCCGGCGAGCCCCGCCTTCCGGGACATGTCCCAACGGACAGGCATCCTCCCTTCCCCCGTCACCGCCGCCGCTTCGGCGGCTTGACCGGCGGGCCCGGCGGCCCCGGCGGCGGGCTCATCACCCGCGCCTCGCCGCGCAGCCGCAGCCCCGGCGGCAGCGACGCGAACACCCGCGAGACGTCCTCCGCGCGCACCTCGCTGCGACCCGCGCGGCCGCTCACCGATCCGTCGCGTCCCGCGGCCCCCCCCGGTCCGTCCGCCCCGGGCGGCCGCGTCTCGCACTTGCTGCAGACCGACGGCGCAGGCCCGCCCACGCCGCCGTAGCCGCCGTCCCCGCCCGCGCCCGGAGGCCCGCCCGCGACGTCGATCCCCACGATCCGCGCCAGCTCGGGATAGCGGTCGTCGACGATCAGCAACACCTCGCCGCCGGCGCCCCCCGGTCCGCCCTCGCCGCCGTTGCCACCCGCGCCGCCGGCTCCCCCCGGATCGCTGCCGGCCCCGCCCTGGCCCCCGACGCCGCCGCGCCCGCCCTCGCCGCCGCGAGCCACGACGGTGACGCCCTTCGCCAGATCGAACAACGTCATCTGCTCGCGGTCGCCGGTGATCCGGATGAGCCCCGCCTTCTCGTACTTCGGCGTGCGCACGATCGTGACGTGGGCCGTGAGCCGCGGCCCCGGGGCACCGGGCCCGCCGGCGCCGCCCTGGCCGCCCGCGCCGCCGCGGTCCTCGCCCCACGGCCCGTCCTGGCCCTGGGCCCCGGTCGACCCCGCGGCCCCGACGGCCGTGATGCACGAGTACTCCGGGTCGAAGTGACGCACCACCTCCTTGGTGCTGTCGAGACGGTACGTCGCCTTGACGTCGAAGCCGAGCAGCGTCGCGAACGAGTCGTCGGTGGCGCGGAACACCCCGCGCTCGACCGAGCCGCCGCGGGCCGCCAGCGCGAACTCCGTCAGGTCCATCTTCCCGCGCGCCTCCTTGGCCTCGGCCGTGGGCGCCACCGTCTCGAGCGTCAACGCCTCGCCCGGCTTCTTCTTGTCGATCGCCTGCGCCAGCACCTTGAACGGGCCGCTCTGGCCCGGGCACCACAGCTCGCCCGCGTCCGCGAACGCGAGGTCGATGCTGTGCACCTCGTACTTCTCCATGTTGACGGTGAAGGCCGACGCGTCGGCCCCGCCCGCGCTCGTCAGCTCGGTGAAGAAGGCGCAGCCGCTCGTCGCCGTCAGCGCGAGCGCGGCCAACCTCCGGATCGTCGCGCGCATGATCACGGCTGCACCCCGCTCTCGTCCGACTCGAGCACGCACACGCGGCGGACCTCGTCGCAGATCATCGCCGGGTAGTCGATCGCGACCGGCAGCGCCGCCATCAGACAGTCCCGGTCGTAGTCGAGCGGATCGCACGCGCAGCCGAGCTGCCGGCCGGGCACGCAACCTGTCCCTTTGGACACGCACACGCCCGGCAGCGCGAGCTGCTCCTCCTCGGCCGTGCGCCCGCACTCCTGCGTGTGCCAGCAGTCCTCTTCGACCGCGCACGGCTCGCCGTCGAGCTCGTCGGCCAGCGAGCAGCCCGCCAGCGCCGCGGACACCAGCGCCGTGTGAATGAAGCGTGTACGTCGCATCAGAACCTCACCTCCCAGTGCAGCGCCGCCCCGCCGCGGGTCGGCGCCGCGCCGAACGCCATGCTCGTGCGCCGCTGCTCGCGCAGCTTCTTGAGCCGGGAGCGCGCGACCGCGGTGATGATCACCCCGACCACCAGGACCGAGACCCCGCTGGCGAGCACGAACGTGGCCATGCGCGCGTTGGCGATGATCTGCTGCCGCTTCGGATCGTCGACCGGCAGCACGTAGTCGTTGTCCTGCTTGAGCTGCTTCAGTCGCCCGGGCGAGCCGAGGTAGCCCAGGACCCCGCCCGCGATCGCCGTGACCCCGCCCGCGATCGCCAGGCTCGCGCCGGCGATCGTCGTCGCGCCCGCGCGGCGGATCTTCTTGTTCATCGCGTGCGGGTCGCCCCCGGTCCGCCCCCCGGTCCCCCCGCCCTCGTGCGTCCACTCCAGCACCGGCGCCTCCGCGGCCAGCTCGGCGTCCCCGCCCGGCTGCGCCGCCACCTCGCCCGGCAGCAGCAGCGGCAGCACCGCCGCGGCCGCCAGCGCGCGCCGCGCCCTCGATCTCTGTCTCGACATGGCACCCCTTCCGCCCGGAGGACCCGCGCCCGCGGCCGATGTCGCAGAGAAAATTTCAAAAATCGTCGCCGCGCGCTCTCGCGCCGGACGCGCTCGCACGCGACGACCGCGCGGTCGCCGGCGACCGATCTCCGAGGACATGCCCTTTTAGACATGCCCTAAAATACATGTCACAACCCGGCGGCCTCGGCCTTCGCCGCGCTAAGGTCGAGCAGCTCCTGCAGCGCGAAGTTGTAGTCGAGCACGTGCAGGCCGAGGAGCCCGGGCGCGAACAGCGGCGCCTCGACGTCGACCGGGTCTTGCCGCACGTCGCCCGGATCGGGCTCGATCGCCACGGCCAGGGAGTGCTGCCCGGCGGATGACGAGGTCCGCCCGGGCACGACGACGCTCGCTCAGCGAGCAGCCGTCGCCGCGCCGGCGTCCGCCGGCTTGCGCAGCCGCAGCACGTAGTTCTCCGCCAGCTCCGGCACCTTCTCCTCGCGCACCAGCTCGAAGCCGTCGGCGAGCAGCTCGGCGAGGAACACCTCCTTGCCGGCGCGGACGTGGTCGAGCATGTGCTTGCTGGTCTTGCCCGGGATCCGCTCGAGCTCCACCAGCACCAGCTCGCCGCCGGGGCGGAGGGCCGCGCGGATCGATCGCATCATGCTGCGCGGGTACTCGAAGTGATGGTACGCGTCGCACATGAACACGAGGTCGACCGAGCCCGGCGCCAGCGGCGTGTGATCCTCCGGCGTCTGCATCGTCTCGACGTTGGCGAGCTCGCTCTCGCGGGCCTCCGCCGCGATGTTGGCGAGCAAGCCGGCGTTGATGTCGAGCGCGTACACCTTGCCGCTCGCGCCGACGGCCTGCGCCAGCATCAGCGTCAAGAAGCCCGAGCCCGCCCCGACGTCGGCGACGACCATGCCAGGCCTGGCCGCGACCGCCGCGACGACGCGCGCCCGGTGGACCCAGATCTCGCGCGACTCCGACTGGAGCCGCCGCACCAGCCGCTTCGTGTCGCCGTCGCGCCACGTGTCGTTGATGCCCGGCTTGACGCTGGCCTCGCGCACCGGCGCCACCGTCTCGCTGGCCGGGGGGCTCGTGCCCGCGTGCGTCGCCGGTGCCGCGCACGCGAGCAGGAGGGACAGCGGGAGGCAGGCAGCGACGCGCACGCGCGCAGTCTACAACGTCGCGCCGGGTCATGCCTCGGCGGCGCGCTCGCCCGTGACGAGCCGGAGCCGTTCGTCGCTCACGCCGGCCCCGCCGCGGCCTGGCACAGCGGACAGCGCTGCGCCGCGTGCGGCTCGTCGCGTCGGTGCAGGTCGAGCACCGCGCGCGAGATGTCGGCGAGCTCGCGCCGGACCTCGCGGCGCGCCCCCTTCACCCGCGCGATGTGCATCTCGTCATAGCCGGTGGTTTGGTGGCGCATCCAGGCGATCACCGCCGCCCTGGCCCGCTCCTCGACGGGGATCCGCTCGGTGCGTGCGACCGTGCCGCTGCCCACCGGCGTCGCGTGGGCCGTGACCCGCGCGGCCACCGTGCGCGCCAGCGCCTGCCAGCGCGGCGCGAAGCGCAGGTACTGCAGCACCGCCTCCTCGAACGTCACCACGTACGCCGCCTGGGTCCGCTCGCGGCGCGCGGCGTCGGCGACCCGCTTCTTCGCGTAGGTCTCGGTCGTGCGCTCCGCCGCGAGCGCCTCTCGCAGCTGCTCGATCGTCGCCGCCGGGGCCCACAACCCGCGTGAGAACAGCTTGCGGCCCTTCTTCTCGACCACCGCCCACGACGGTCCTGCGAGCTTGACCCTGCGCGTCAGCGCCGCGTCGCCGGGCGGCAGACAGGCCCACCCGGGCGGCGGCGACAGACGACGCCCGTCGGGCGCGACGAATACCTGCGGATCGGCGGTGGGCGCCAGCGTCAGCGTCTCGGCCATCTTGCGCGGGACTGTGCCAACACACGCGCCCGCTGTCGAGGCAGGAACGCGCACGGCGCCGCCGGCACCTCCGACGAGCGCACGACGCAATTCACAAGACGACGAAGTGGTTCACGAGGGATCGCCCGCCACGTGCCGCGCCCTCACGCGGCCTCCTTCGAGATCGGGCCGCGTCGCACTCGCGGCCTGCCGAGCCACCCCGCGACCTCTCGAGGTCACTCCTCACCCGCCGGCAAGCACGAGCGGCCCGGCGCAGACGCGCCCGTCCTCGCGAGTCTCGCGTGCCTGCTCGCCCCGCAAAAAATTTTCTTCACCGCCGCGGGAAGATGCCGGGCGCCCGCCGTTGTCCCGGCGAACCAGGACTGAAGCTCCCGCCGCCTCGCCGGCCGGGCCGACGCCGACCCGCGTCGCGCTCGTCGGCGGCCGGGAACGGGCCTCCGCGCCGCGGATCCGCCCTGTTCGTCGACCGACCCGCGCGTCCGCGCGGCGTTCGGCGGCGCCGGGACGAACATGTCCTATCGAGCATGTCCGCAACGACCTGTGTGAAAGACCACGCACCATGAATCCCCGCATCTATCTCCCAGCCGCCCTCCTGCTCGCCTTCCCCGCCTGCGACGATCCCGACGATCTCGAAGCCGGCCAGATCGACGACGTCATCCTCGACGACGCCATCGAGCCCGCCGGTGATTCGACCGGGGGCCTCGACCTCACCGCGGCGCTTCGGCCGCAGACGATCATCGGCGGCGGCCCGGCCTCCGAGGGCGAGTATCCCTTCATGGTCTCCGTCGCTATCACCGGCAGCGGGCACCACTGCGGCGGCAGCCTGGTCGCGCCGAGCTGGGTGCTGACCGCGGCGCACTGTGTCCAGGGCCGCACGCCCGCGAGCTTGACCGCCAAGATCGGCCGGACCGACCTCCACAACGCCGCCACCGGCGAGGTCCGCAACGTCACCCGGATCGTCGTGCACCCGCGCTACAACACGGAGGCCGGCACCTACGACAACGACCTCGCGCTGCTCGAGCTGTCGTCGCCGTCGACGCGCACGCCGATCGAGCTCGCCGGGCCGCACACCGCCAGCGACCGCGTGTGGTGGCTCCCGGGCATGACCGCCACCGTGATCGGCTGGGGCTCGCTGTGGGAAGGCGGGCCGACCACCAACATCCTGCAGGAGGTCGATGTGCCGGTGCTCGCCGACAGCTACGCCGCCCAGCCGGGCGTCTACGGCAGCAGCTTCAACCCCGCCGTCCACGTCGCCGCCGGCCCCGTGGCGGGCATGAAGGACTCCTGCCAGGGCGACAGCGGCGGCCCGCTCATGGCCTGGACCGCCTACGGCTGGCAGCAGTTCGGCGTCGTCAGCTGGGGTGAGGGCTGCGCCCGCCCCGGCAAGCCCGGCGTCTACACGCGGATCGGCAGCCAGCGCCTGCACCAGTGGCTGCGCAGCGTCATCCACGAGACCCCGGCCGTCGGCGACGTCAACGGTGACGGCCGCGACGACATCGTCACCTTCACCCACGGCGACTCGGGCGCGGGCCCGCTCGACGTCTACGTCGCCCTCTCGAACGGCACCAGCTTCGGCGCCGGTCAGCTGTGGGCCGACTGGTGGGCTCACCGCGGCCATGTGCCGATGGTCGGCGACTTCAACGGCGACGGCCGCGACGACATCTGGGCCTTCACCGAGGTCGAGGTCTACGTCGCCCTCTCGCGCGGCTACGACTTCAACGGCGGCGTCCACGTCAGCCCTCACGGCAGCGCCGACAGCGACGACATCGGCCGCGTCGCCGACGTCAACGGCGACGGCCGCGACGACGCCGTCCTGTTCGCCGCCGACGGCACCGGCGACGTCCACGTCATGCTCTCGACCGGCACCGGCTTCGGCCCCAGGACCAAATGGCACGAGTACTTCGCCCCCGAGGGCGAGACGCCGATGCTCGCCGACGTCAACGGCGACTCCCGGGCCGACATCATCACCTTCACCCAGGGCATGAACGGCGCCCTGGCCATCGTCGCCCTCTCGAACGGCAGCAGCTTCGGCGCCGCGGCGGTGTGGCACGACTGGTTCGCCCCCGCCGGCGAGGTCCCCGCGGTCGGCCGCTTCAACAACGACGCCAGGGCCGACATCGCCACCTTCGTCCGCAACGGCAACGTCTACGTCGGCACCTCCAACGGCGTCAACAGCTTCGCCTCGGCACTGTGGACCTCGAGCTTCGGCGACTGGAACGACACCCTCATGGTCGGCGACGTCAACGGCGACAACCGCGACGACCTGATCGCCTTCACCCAGGATCAGAACGCCGACGTGTGGGTCGCCCTCTCGAACGGCGCGAGCGGCTTCGGCAGCCCCTACGTCGCGCACAACTACTTCGCCCCGTGAACCATCGCACCCGCGAGCCCGCGTCCCGAAGGCGCGGGCTCGCGTCGCTGCACGCGACCCGACCCTGCGATTCAGCCCGCTGCGGCACTTGCGCCACAACTTCTGACGGCCCCGCGGCGCCCGGCAGTACGGCCGACCTTCCGGCCCCGTCCCTCGCGGTGGTCGCCCGCTGGCGCCATCTCGACATTGTGGGCAAGCTGACCGCGACCTCACCATGAGCACCCCGCAACCAGCCCAGATCAAGGTCTTCACCTTCAAGGACGGCCTGCTCGCCCGGCTCGCCCACGACCTGCGGCTGTCGCTCGGTCGCTTCGAGATCCGCCGCGAGGGCACCGCGCTGAGCGGCCGCTTCTGGCCCGACGCGCTGCGCGTCGACGGCGTCGTCGGCAAGGACGGGCGGGTCGACGTCGACGGCCTGTCCGCCGCCGACAAGGCCAAGATCCAGCGCAACATCACCGACGAGATCCTCCTGACCGCGCGCCACCCCGAGGTCACCTTCGCCGGCGCGCTGACCCCCGGCGGCCTCCTGGATGGCCGATTGACCATGCTCGGAAAGTCAGCTCCGGTGCGCGCCCCCGTGCGCGTCGAGGGCGACCGCCTGCGCGCCGACTTCACGCTCGTCCCCTCGCAGTGGGGCATCGCGCCGTACAAGGCGCTGGCCGGCGCGATCAAGCTGCAGGACCGCGTCGTCGTCAGCCTCGACCTCCCCGCCGATCCCACCAGCGGCGGCGAGACCACGCCCGACCCGTGCACGTGGACCGGCGCGTAACGCCGCGCCGCTGACCGGGCGCCGGGGACATGTCCGCGGCGGCATGTTCAATCGCACATAAAAAAACGGACATGCCCGAGAGGGCATGTCCGTTCGCACCCGCGCGGCCGGCCCGCGCCGCGCTTCACTTCGCGTGGGCCTTGCGGGCCGCCTCGCCGATCTTGCGCTGCTCGGCGGCGTCGATGACCCCGTCGCGCAGCGCCTCGTCGACCACACGACGGACCGCGTCGGCGCTGCGCTGCTGCGCCTCGCCGCGGCGCCGGGCCTTCGCCGCATCCCGCTCGGCCCGCTCGGCCTGGCGCCGGGCGTCGCGTTCGGCCCGCTCGTGGGCCCGCTCGGCCCGCTCGTGCGCCCGCTCGGCGCCCTCGCGGGCCCGCTCGGCGCCGCGGAGGGCAGCCTCGACCCCGCGCTGGACATCGGCCGAGATCTTGCCGAAGTCGACCTTCGCCAGCTCGCGCTCGATCTGCTCGTCGAGGTCGTCGAGGTTGAGCGCCGCGAGCTGCGCCTCGATCTGGGCCTCGAGCGCCTCGGCCTGCGCCTCGATGGCCGCCGTGTCGATCACGTGCACCCGCGGCCCCGCCATCACGTGCGCGCCGTCGTCGTCGTCGCAGTCGTCGTGATCGTGGACGACCACCCGGTAGCTCGGCGGCGTCGGCGGCGTCGGCGGAGTGGGCGGCGTCGGCGGCGTCGGCGGCGTCGGCACGTACAGCGCCGTGGTCGGCGTCGGCGACGTCGCCGGCACGTACAGCGCCGTGTTGTAGAGGCCGGTCTTGTTGCGCAGCTTGGCCGCCTTGCGGGCGTGCCGCTCGGCGCGGCGGAGCAGCCGCTTCTGCCGGCGGGTCAGCTCCTTCTGCTGCTGCACCACCACCACGTCATGCCCGTGCACCGCGTAGTTCGGCGGCTCGTGGACGACGATGACCTCGTGTCCGTGCCCGTGCCCGTGCCCGTGCCCGTGCATCGCCACCAGCGGCAGCTCGGGCACGTGGACCAGCGGCTGCGGCGACGGCCCGTTGTCGGGCGACGTCGGCCACTCGGATGCCGCCGGCTCGGACGCCTCCGCGATCGCCAGCCCCGGCGCGCCGAGGGCCACCAGCATCAGCAGCGCCGCGCCGAGCAGGCCGCGCCAGCGTCGGGCCCAGCGCCCGCGGTCGCGCAGCTGTACGTCGAGCAGCCGCTGGACCCGGCGCACCAGCTGCGAGCCGTGGCCCGCCATCGGGCTGGCGAACGCCGACATGTCCCGATGGCCAGGCCAGGCCGCCACCTCGGCCAGGCAGCGCGCCAGGTGCAGCTCCGACCCGGTGTGGCGGACCGCGTAGTCGTCGCACAGCTCCTCGGCCGCCTCTTGCATCCCGCGGCGGGCCACCCGGTTGAGCGGCTGGAAGAACATCGCCGCCTCGATCACCGCCGCCAGCACCTGCCACGCCGGATCGCGGCGCAGCACGTGGGCCAGCTCGTGGGCCAGCATCGCCTCCTGCTGCCGCGGCGGCAGCTCGCGCGCCCGCTCCGGCACCACGATCTCGCGCCCGGCCAGGGCGATCGGCGAACCTATCTTCTCGGACATGGTCAAGAGGACACTGTCGCCGGACAGCCGCGCGTGGGCCAAGAGCCGCGTCAGGCGCTCGCGCAGCGGGCCCGAGCCGAGGACCCGGCGGCCGCGCAGGCCGCGGCGCAGGCGGCCGAACGTGATCCCCAGGCGCCCGACCGAGGCGCCCGCGCCGAGCAGGAACAGCCCCGCGAACACCCACACCGCCGTGCTGACGCCCCCGCTCGCGCCCGCCGTCGCCACCTGCACGGGCGTCGGCGTCGGCGTCGGCGTCGGCGTCGGGACCATCGGCGCCGGCGCGCCGAACCACACCGGCGCATCGACGAACACCGGCGGCGAGGCGAACACCGCCGTCACGTCGTCGTCGCGGACCACCACCAGGTGCGACTCGCAGCCGACGCACGCGCGGGTGAACGGCACCAGCAGCTCGGGCTGCTCCTCGACCACCGGCGGCAGCGGAGCGGCCACCGTCGGCGGCGCGGCCACGGCCGGCGCGCTCGCGGCGACCGTCACCCGGCCGAACAGCGGCTCGACGCCGAGCCCCGTCTGCAGCGTCGCCGTGAACAGCCCGCCGACCAGCGACATCTTCCACAGCAGGCTGCGCGTCAGCGCGTCGAGCGGCAAGAACCGGCTGAATGCCCACACCCCGCCGATCAGCAGCGAGCTGTGCACGAAGTAAGTACCGAGCCAGCTCACCATCGTGTGAGCCGCGGGCCCGGCGACACCGGCGAGGCCGGCAGGATCGATCGCAGGATCAAGCATCGTCGTCTTCCTCAGCTTCGCCGGATCGTTCGGCCAATAGTTGCTGCAGGCGCGCGACGTCGTCCGGATCGACGCCCTTGCCCTCGACGAGGTGACTGACCAGCGCCCCCACGTCGCCGCCGAAGAAGTAGTCGGTGACGCGACTCAACATCGAGCGCCGCACCTCCACCTCGCTGACGAGCGAGCGGTAGATGAACTGCCGCCCCTCCGCCCGGTGCGTGATGGTCCCCTTCTTCTCCAGCCGCGACAGCATCGTCGACACCGTCGTCGGCGCGAGCCCACGATCCTGTTCGACCAGGTCCGTGTGCACCTCGAGCGCCGTCGCCTCCCCGCGGTCCCACAAGATCCGCAGCAGGCCGAGCTGCAGATCGCTGAGCTGGTGTGTCTCGCCCATGAACGACAACCGTAGTACTACAGGTGTAGTAAGTCGTCAAGCCGCAAATTTCGGCCTCTGGACGGCCTCCGCGTGCATCGCGCGGAACCGCTCCGACCTGCACTTTCGTACATGTGGGCCCCCCGGCCGGACCCTCGGCGCGCGGTCCGCAGCACCCCGTTCCGCCGCTGCTCGTCACGACGAGCACGCGGGCGCGACCGTTCGCGACGAGCACGCCGCGATGCTCGAGCACCTGGCCCGAGCGTCGATCGCTGACTCCGCCCCCGGTCGCTCCGCGAAATGTTGCTCCGTCATCTGCGAGCGTCGCTGGCCCGCGGGCCGGCTCGGGGCCCGCGAATCGATAGATTCACAGATCTACCGCGCGATTGTCTCGTGCGCGCGTGGACTCGCGCGCACGCGCGATCCTGCGTCTCACCCCCGATCTCTCGCATGCCCGACGAGGGCCGCCGGCGCGAGCGTCCTCTGGCGATTGCGCGAACGAAACATCGGAGGAGACGCGTGATCGATCGCCGCATGAACGGCGCTTGCCGGCGATGAATCGGCCCAGCAGACTGCTCGCGCGGCCCCGTGCCGCATCCATCTCGATTGGAGTGTAGAGTATGTTCATTCGCAAGCTTGCCATCACCGCCGCCGCGACCTGCGCGGCCCTCGTCTCGACCCCGGCCGCCGCGGATTCCACCGGAGTCACCGGCTTCGTCAACAAGGTGACGGTCTACGACGACTCGTCCGACAACTACGGCGCCCAGCACGGCATCCTACAGGTCGTGGAGTCCGGCACGGGGACCCTCCGCAACTACGTGTGGGGCGCCTCGCTGTGCCCGGGGCGGGAGCTCGCCCCGGACATGATCCAGCTGCTCGTCGACGCCCTGCACAACCGGCCCGCCGTCGAGATCGTGCCGTCGTACAAGACCGGCAACGGCGGCTCGCGCTGCCTCGTCGGCTTCACGCTCAACTACGTGCCCTGATCGCCTGCCGTAGGGCCCACGATTGGCGCCGGCTGCGGGCGACCCACTCCGACGAATCGCATTCGTCGTGGTGGGCCGCCCGGGGTCGGCGCGTCATTGATGACACCTGCGATTCGGTCGCCGGTGTCAATGCCGCTCCGGCTCGCCTCGCCTGCGCGAGGCCGACGCGATCAGCGCGTAGAACAGCGGGGTGGCGAAGATCGCCAGCACCGTCGCCGCGAGCATGCCGCCGAGCACCCCGGTGCCGATCGCCCGCTGGCTGTTCGAGCTCGCGCCGGTGGCGATCGCCAGCGGCACCACGCCGAGGATGAACGCGAGCGACGTCATCACGATCGGGCGGAAGCGCAGCCGGCACGCCTCGATCGCCGCGGCCCGGACGGAGCGCCCCTGGGCGACCAGCTCCTTGGCGACCTCGATGATCAGGATCGCGTTCTTCGCGGTCAGGCCGATGATCGTGATGAGTCCCACCTTGAAGTAGACGTCGTTCGGCAGCTCGCGCCACGAGATGGCGAGGACCGAGCCGAGCACGCCGGTCGGGATCACGAGCAGGACCGCGAGGGGGATCGACCAGCTCTCGTAGAGCGCCGCGAGGCAGAGGAACACGCACACGAGGGACAGCGCCAGCAGGTAGAACGCCTGGCTGCCCGACAGCTTCTCCTGCAGCGACTGCCCGGACCACGCGTAGTCGAAGCCCTCCGGGAGCTGGGCGACCAGGCGCTCCATCTCCGCCATCGCGTCGCCGCTGGCGTACCCGGCGGCCGCGCTGCCGCTGAACTTGATGCTCGGGTAGCCGTTGTAGCTGACCACCTGCGACGGCCCCATCGTCCACTCGACCTCGGCGAACGCGCGCACCGGCACCATCTTGCCCTCGCCGCTGCGCACGAACAGGTCGAGCAGGTCCTCCGCGCGCATCCGCCTGGCGGGGTCGGCCTGGACGATGACCCGCTGCATGCGCGACTGGTTGGGGAAGTCGTTGACGTACGCCGAGCCGAGGTTGGTCGACAGCGTCTGGTTGATCGCCGCGAAGCCGACCCCGAGCGCGTTCGCCTTGTCGCGGTCGATGCGGAGCACGATCTGCGGCGCGGTCGGCAGGCCCTCGACGTACACGCCGGCGAGGATCGGGCTCTGCGCCGCCGCCGCCAGCAGTTGATCGCGGGCCGCCGCCAGCGCCGCGTGACCGCGCTGGGCCTTGTCCTGCAGGCGAAAGCTGAACCCGCTCGAATTGCCGAGCGACTCGATCGCCGGCGGCGCGAGGGCGAAGGCCAGCGCGTCGGGCACCCCCCCGAGCACCGCGTTGGCCCGCGCGCCCACGGCGTCGGCCGAGTCCTCCGGGCCGCGCTGCGACCAGTCGTCGAGCATGACGAACGCGAGCGCCGCGTTCTGGCCCTGACCCGAGAACCCGAACCCGGCGATCGTCGCTACGCTCGCCACCGCCGCCTCGCCCGCGAAGTGCGCCTCGATCGTCTCGATCACCTCGAGGGTGCGCTGCTGCGACGCCTCCGGCGGGGTCTGGACGTCGACGATCAGGTAGCCCTGGTCCTCGGTCGGCAGGAAGCTCGAGGGCAGCCGCTCGTAGCTCCACGCCAGCGCGCCGAGCAGGGCCACGTAGATCGCCAGGAAGCGCGCGGGCCGACGCAGCACCCCGCCGACGCCCGCGCGGTAGCCCAGCGTCGCCGCCTCGAAGCCGCGGTTGAACCACCCGAACGGCCCGCGACGGGCGTGCCCGTGCCCCGCCTGCACCGGCCGGAGCAGCGTGCCGCACAGCGCCGGCGTCAGCGACAGGGCCAGGAACGCCGAGAACGCGATCGACGTCGCCATCGACACCGCGAACTGGCGATAGATGACCCCGACCGAGCCCGGGAAGAACGCCATCGGCAGGAACACCGCGACCAGCACCACGGTGATGCCGACGATCGCCCCGGTGATCTGGCCCATCGCCTTGCGCGTCGCCTCTCTCGGCGGGAGGCCCTCCTCGGCCATGATGCGCTCGACGTTCTCGACCACGACGATCGCGTCGTCGACGAGGATGCCGATCGCCAGCACCATGCCGAACATGGTCAGCACGTTGATCGAGAACCCGGCGAGCAGCAGCGCGGCGCAGGTCCCGAGCAGCGCGACCGGCACCACGATCGCCGGGATGACGGTGTAGCGGAGGTCCTGCAGGAACAGGAACATCACCGCGAACACCAGCCCCATCGCCTCGAGCAGCGTGACCAGCACCTGGCGGATCGACACCTCGACGAACGGCGTCGTGTCGTAGGGGACCGAGATCTCGACGTTCGCCGGCATCGTCCGCGAGAGCTCGGCGATCTTCGCGTGCACGCCGGTCGCGGTGGCCAGCGCGTTGCCGCCGGGCGCGAGCTGGATGCCGATGCCGGCCGCGGGCCTCCCGTCGAGGCGCGACTGCATCAAGTAGCTCTGGCCGCCGAGCTCGACGTCGGCGACGTCGCGCAGGCGCACCAGCGAGCCGTCGAGGTTGGCCCGCAGGACGATCTCCTCGAACTCCTGCACCGTGTTCAGCTGGCCCTTGACGAGCACGTTGGCGGCGATCCGCTGGCCATCCGCCGCCGGCGGCGCGCCGACGATGCCGGACGCGACCTGGGCGTTCTGACTCTCGATCGCCGCCGTGACGTCGCCGGCCGTCAGGCCGTAGCCGACGAGGCGGGCCGGATCGATCCACACGCGCAGCGCCTTCTCGGTGGAGAACAGCGTCGCCCGACCGACCCCGGGCACCCGCCGCAGCTCGCCCACGATCCGCCGCGCCGCCAGGTCGCCGAGCTCGATCTCCGTCATGCTGCCGTCGGTCGAGCGCACCGTGACGAACTGCATGATCGCCGTCGTCGCCTCCTCGATGATCACGCCCTGCTGCGCCACCACCCGCGGCAGCCGGGCCTCGACGCGCTTGAGCCGGTTCTGCACCGCCACCGTCGCCTGCGCCGGGTCGGACCCGGGCGCGAACGACACCATGGTCTGCGTCGTCCCCGAGGCGTCGCTGGTCGACTCGAAGTACATCAGCCCCGGGATGCCGTTGAGCTCCTCCTCGAGGATCCGCGTGACGCCCTCGTAGAGCCGCTCCGGCGGCGCGCCGGGGTAGTTCGCGGTCACCGAGACCGTCACCGGCGCCACGCTGGGGTACTGCGAGACCGGCAGGTAGGTCAGCGAGATCGCGCCCGCCAGCATGATGAACAGCGAGATGGCCCAGGCGAAGATCGGGCGATCGATGAAGAAGGAGATCATGACAATGCCCTCCCCGGGCGGATGGATCGTTTTCAGCGCTGCGCGGTGGTCGGCGCGAGCGCCGGCGCGAGGCTGGGTTCGCTCCACGGGATCGGCTTCACGCTGGCCCCGGGGCCGATCTTCTGGAAACCTTCGACGATGAGGATCTCGCCCGCCGCGAGCCCGTCCTCGACGACCCAGCCGACGTCGATCAGCGGTCCGGTGCGAAGTGGTTTGAGCGCGACCTTGCCGGCGCCGTCGACCACGAACGCCTGCGCCTCGCCGGCGCTGCTGCGCTGGATCGCCTGCGGCGGCACGACCACCGCGTCGGTGGCGCGCCCGCGGGCCAGACGCACGCGCACGTAGGTGCCGGGCAGCAGGGCGCCGTCGGGGTTCGGGAACGTCGCGCGCAGCGTCACCTGGGCGGTGCCCGGGTCGACGTTGACGTCGGTGAACAGGAGCTTCCCGACCTCGCCGTACACGCTGCCGTCGGGGCGCACGAGCTCGACCTCGGCGCTGCCGTCGTCGTCGCTCCCGTCGAGGAGGTCGACGGGCTGCACGAAGTCGACGTAGATCGGATCGATCTGCTGAATCGTCGCGAGGTGCGTCGCCGCGACCTCGTTGACGAGCGCGCCCTCGGTCACCAGGGCGCGACCGATCCGGCCGCTGATCGGCGCGCGCACCGTGGCGTGATCGAGATCGATGCGCGCCCGGGCCAGCCGCGCCTTCGCCGACGCGTACTCCGCCTCGGCCTGCTTGAGCGCCGCGTCGGCGACGTCGTTCGTGGCCGTGCTGACGGTCTGACGCTCGAGCAACGTCAGGGTGCGGTTCGCGTGCCGGCGAGCCTGGTCGCGCGTCGCCTCGGCCCGCTCGACCGCGGCCGACTGCGCGTCGCGCTCGGCCCGGTAGACCGTCGGCTCGAGGCGGAACAGCACGTCGCCCTTGCGGACGTGACTACCCTCCTCGAACACGCGCTCGAGGACGATGCCGGAGATCCGCGCGCGCACCTCGGCGACGCGCGACGAGGCCACACGTCCCGGCAGCTCGCGCACGCGGGGGACCGCGCGGGTCGCCACGACCACGGTCGACACCTCCGGCGCCGGCGGCTCGTGCGTGGGGGCGGCGTCGGCCGGCGGCGGCTGGCACGCGACGAGCAGGGCGAACAGCGCCAGGCGCTTCACGAACGGGGAGAGGAAACAGGATTGCATGATTTCGGCACCTGTCGCATTCGCACTCGTCGGCCGGACGACGTCCGGTTCGAGGCGCAGCGCGCATGGGTAGGAAATGGTCAGGACGATCGCAGCGCCGGGGAGCCCCGCAGGCCCCGTCGTCACCGCTTTCGGGTCAGTTCGATCATTTGCGAGAGCAATGCCTTGCGATCGATCGGGGGTTCACCGGCTTGAGCCATCAGGTCCTCCAGCCATACCCCGTCCGCCGCGTAGCGGACGAGTTGCAGCGCCAGATCGCCGTCGGTGTCACGGTGACGGCTCAGGCGCGCCTTGTACCAGTCGCCCCACGCCTGCCGCAGCGCCGGGTCGATCAGCGTCGAGACATTGAGCGCCGCGCACGGACAGGGCCCCCTGTGATCGGCGCGCAGGGTGCTGCGGACATATGCCCGGGTAAATCGTCCGTGGGCGACAGGATCGGCCGCCATCGCCGCGTCGATCTCCGCGTCGAGCACGCGAAGCTGCTCGGCGAACAGCGCCTCGGTCAGCTTTTGCTTGCTGGTGAAATGGTGCAGAAGGCCGCCCTTGGTCACGCCCGCGGCCTCGGCGACTGCTTGCACCGTCAAATTGGCGAGGCCCCGGTCGACCAAAATCTGCGCAGCACAATCGAGCAGCTTCTGCCGCACGACATCGGGCTCTTTCTTGCGCTGGTTGGCGAGCGACACGGGCCGGGAAACATACCGTCCGGTCGGTATCTTCGCAAGCGGAGTCGCGCATCGCTCCGTCGCCCGTGCGGCGGCTGTATGCCCGAAAATCACCCGATGGGCAACGTTCCGCCGCCGCATGCCCGTTCCCTGCATGGCCATCGGCGGCGTTTGCGCTACCGTCCGACAGGCGCGATCTCGCACCACGGGCGACCCGGTCAGGCTGACGCCGGAGTGTCTTCCGCGCCCGCCGAGTTCATCGAAACGGGGCCGACGCGAATCGAGGAGCGCTCCATTCGGGTCTACACATTTTCTGTGTGCACATTGCGAAATGCAGGCTCGAGCGGACCGCCGTCGCTCTCGACACCCGTACCCGGCCGTGGCACCCTCGACCCGTGCAAGAACCTGCACCCGCAGCACGTATCTTTATCAGCTACACCCACGACAGCGACGAACACGCCGCCAAGGTCCGTCGGCTCGCCGACACCTTGCGCGCGTTCGGCCTGCTGGCGGTCCTCGATCAGTACGAATCTCCCGGGCCGAGCGTCGGCTGGCCGTTTTGGATGGAGAGAGAGCTGCAGGCCGCAAATTATGTCGTGTGCGTGTGCTCGGCGACCTACCGTCGCCGCATCGACGGCCTGGAGGCGCCGGAGAAGGGCAAGGGCGTCGCCTGGGAGGGGAACCTCATCCGCAACCTGCTGTACGACGCGAAGAGCGACCTTCGCAAGTTCGTCCCGGTGCTCTTCGACGCCGAGCCTGACGACTCGGTGCCGCTGATGATGAAACAGTTCCATCGGCATACGCTGCCGGTCGGGTTCCCGGACCTGTACCGGCACCTCACTGGTCAGACCTCGCCGCCACCGCCGGTGAATCCGGAGATTCGGGTCATCCAGCCCAAGCCTGCCCCGACCCTCGATCCCGCGTGGAACCTCGCCGCACGCATCGAGGGCGGCGCGCCCGGGACGACGAATACGGCGAGCCCCGCGCCGACGAAGCCCACGGTCACCCGCGAACAAGCCAAGGCGAAGCTCCTCGACCTGCTCGTCAGCTTGATGTCGGCCGACGAGCTGCGCCGCTTCGTCGCCTACGGCCCCAACGGCGAGCGCTTGAGCCGTTCCCTGCCGGGGAGCTCGGTGAGCCTGCACGCGCTCGCCACCGAGCTCATCGCGCTCCTCGAGCGCGACGGCCAGCTGGGCCCCGAGCTGTTCGAGCGACTGCGTCAGGACCGACCCTACCGGGTGAAGGACATCGATCCGGTCGCGCGCGTGTGGAGCGAGCTCTCGCCATGACGTCCTCGAGCCGCGAGCCGCCCTCCGTCGCGCGCCCGATCCAGGCCTGCGAGCCGGCCCGACTCTGCGACCGAGGGGCCCTCGCCGCTATCGCTTCCGCGCGCGCTTGTCTCGATCGAGGGTTTCTGCTCTCATCGAGCGATGCGTAACTCTACCCATCTCCGCTGGCGATCCGCCGCAGTTACCCTGGTCACCGTCGCAGCGATCCACGGGTGCGGCGACGCGGGCAGCGGCACGATGAGCGACGGCGGCACCGCCACCCAGGGCACCCAGCCGACCGGCACCAGCGACGGCGGCACCGGCACCGCCACGCAGACGGGCACCGAGGGGCCGACCGGCACGCAGGGCGAGACGCAGGGCAGCACGGTGCCGACCACCGGCACGCCGACCAGCACCACCGACACCACCGACGGCGTCAGCGCCACCGACCCGACCGCGACGACCGACACCACCACGGCCGGCACCACCACCACGACCACCACCGGCGGCATGAAGCTCGACATGGGCGGCCCGCCCGGCTGTCCGCCGGACGATCAGCCCGTCACGTTCGACTACATCTGGATCGCCAACACCACGCAGGGCACCGTCTCCAAGATCAACACGATGACGGGCGTCGAGGTCGGGCGTTACTACACCAACCCGGTCCCGAACGGCGGCGAGCCGTCGCGCACCTCGGTCAACCAGTTCGGCGACGTCGCGGTCAGCAACCGCAACCCGGGCAGCGTCACCAAGGTCATGGCATTGCCGGAGAAGTGCGTCGACAAGAACGGCAACGGCATGATCGACACCTCGACCGGCCCCAACGACATCCGCCCGTGGGGTCAGGACGAATGCGTGGTGTGGCACACCCCGCTCCCGCTCGCCAACGGCTACTCCGGCGGCGCGCGCCCGACCGCGTGGGAGGGCGTCGCCCAGGATCCGGTCAGCTGTGAGACGCCCGTCCCGCGGCTGTGGGTCGGCTACAAGGACGTCAACAACATCGCCCACTTCTCCCGCCTCGACGGCGACACCGGCGCGATCCTCGACGACGTCCAGCGCCCCAACTGGAACGCCAACTCGTTCGGCCCCTACGGCGGCGCCGTCAATACCGCCGGCGACCTGTTCGTCATCGGCTACGACAACGAGGTCTCGATCCGCGTCGACGCCGTCACCCTGCAGATCGAGGAGCTCGGCCTCTCGCCCGGCAACTACAAGTACGGCATGGGCGTCGATCAGAACGGCAACATGTACGTCGGCGCCTTCTCCGGCGCCGACCACATGTACTTCTACGATCCGGTCGCCAAGCAGTGGCAGGGCCTGGGCAACGGCGGCAACCCCGGCGGCGGCGCGCTCGGCATCGCCGTCGACAACGAGAACCGCGTGTGGGGCGCCGCCAACGGTCCGTGCCGCTTGATCGAGCTCGACGGCGACACCAAGACCTGGACCAACCAGAACATCGTCCTGCCCGACTGCGGCTCGCCGTGGGGCGTCAGCATCGACAACGAGGGCTACGTGTGGGTCGTCGACAAGGCCAACAAGGCCTACAAGGTCGATCCCGACACCTACGAGATCAAGCTGATCGTCACCGGCCTCGTCAATCCTTACACCTACTCCGACATGACCGGTCAGGGCCTCAAGCTGGTCCTGCCGCAGTGACCGCGAATGTCGTGACCCCGCGCCGGCGAATCTCATGACTCGGCGGCGCGGGTCCTCGCTGCGCCCGAATGTCATTCACGGCCGGCCGTCACCGCCGAGCATTCGCTCGCGAACGGCCCCGGCGCAGGCCCAGGAGCGCCAACCACGGCAGCCCCTGGGCCAGCGGGTTCGGGCCGCCGGCGTCGGCGACGCAGCCGCAGCCGGCCTCGCCCTCGGCCTCGGGCCCGCCGTCCGACGCCGCGTCCGACTCCGTGTTGCCCTCGGTGGTAGAGTCGACGCCGGTCGTCGGCGCCTCGCCGCCGGTCGTCGGCTCCTCGCCGCCGGTGTCCCCCGGGAGGGCGCACGACCTCGCGTCGGGGGCCCAGCGCGGGAACGGCGAGTTGGTGATGCCGCTGATCGAGATGTTGTCGATGTCCCAGCCGGCCGCGCTGTACGCCCCGTTGGTGCCGACGCGGAAGCGCAGGCGCATCGTCAGCCCCGCGAGCGCCTTGCCGAGGTTCACGCTCCACGGCTTGCGCGTCGGGTAGCCCGCGCTCGTGCCGGCGAACCCCGGGCGACCCGTCAGCACGTTGCCGCCGGCGCTGATCACGGCGTTGTATCCGGGCTCCGGGATGACCTCGGCGATGTCGTGCCAGGTCGCGCCGTCGTCGTTCGACAGCTCGATCACCCCGCCGTCCCACGGGTGATCGTAGTAGTCATCGAAGCTGAACGCGTGCTCGAAGCTCAATACGAAGTCCTCGCCCTTCGCCACCACGAGCGGCGGCGAGACCAGGCTGACGTCGCTGTTCGTCGGCAGGTCGGCGGCGTGCCACACGTGGCCGGGTCCGCTGCCCACGCGCGACCAGGCCATCTCGCCGAGCTCGCCCTCGATCGTCCACGCCGTCGCCTCGACCTCGACGTCGTCGCTCGACGAGCTCGCCGGCTCGAGGTCGGAGTCGACCTGCCCGCGCACCAGCAGCTCGCCCGGCGCCTCGCAGCCGTCCGCCCCGTTCACTCGCAGCCGGAGCGCCGCCGGTTGCGGCTTGTTCACCTTGTCGGCGAGCACGACCGTGATCTTCACCGTCGCCGTCTCGCGCGGCGCCAGCTCGGGCAGCGCCGCCGCGGGGCCGTCGGGGAACACCAGCGACGAATCGTGCTCGACGACCTCGACCGTCGAGCCGGCCGGGAGCGGCGCCATCCCGGCGTTGAACACCTCGACCTCGACCTGCCCGACCTCGCCGACGTCGAGCACGCCGTCGTCGTCGCACGACTCGAGGCTGTCCGCGAACCTGGCCGCGAGCGGGACCCCGCGCGCGCGCAGCTCGAAGTCCTCCTTCACGCCCTTGAAGTCCTCCGAGAAGCGCGGCGGCGACACGGCGCAGCTGCCCGCCCCGCGGCGCGCGAACGCGGCGGCGAGCGTCGTCGCGTCGGCGTCGCTGGTCGCCGCGGCGGCCATCAGCAGGGCGTCGCGCTGCTCGGTGTAGGTCGGGTCCGGCGGCGCGAGCATCATCCCCGCCACCACGTAGTCGGACATGCGCCGCCGGACGTCGTCGAACGCGAGGTCGCCCGCGTGGGCCTCGTGCAGCGCGACGTAGGCCTCCCACAGCATCGTCGCCCACACCTCGCCGGCGTTGTGCTGCAGGCTGTTCGCGCTCGCCGGCCCCGAGATCGGGTGGTCGTCGGGCAGCGGCTCGCCGTCGGCGATGTGGCGGAAGCTCAGCGCGTTGCGCGTCGGGTCGACCGAGTACGGCACGCGCCGCATGCCGAAGTAGCCGGTCGCGTCGAAGGTGGCGTATTGACCGTAGCCGAACGAACCGCCGAGGTCGTCGCCCTCGCGCAGGGTCATCAACAGCGCGTTGAAGTCGCTCCATCCCTCGCTCTCGGCGCGGCCGGCGGGGCTGCCGGACAGGACGAGCCGGTGGTGCAGGAAATGCCCCCACTCGTGCGTCAAGATCATGTTGTCGAGCGCGCCGTCCCGCTCCCGGCTCGGGATGGCGGCAATGCGCGCCTCCTGTGAGCCGGCTTCCAGCGCGGCCGCGATCGCCTCACCGGCCGACCTGGTCGTGCTGACGCTGGGGATCGACGGATCGACGATGTCGTCGGCGTCGACGAGGACGGGCGGGTTGTAGACGGCCTGGAGGTTGACGAGGACGGCACCCACCGCGCCGGCGGCCTCGGCGGCCGCGACCTTGAACTCGTCGTCGCACATGCCGCGGCTGATCAGCGCGATCTTCCCGCTCAGATCGTTCAGCGGCGGGTCACACGCGTCGCCCGGGTTCACGCCGCCGGAGTCGATCACCTGCGCGAGGTCTGCCGTCACGTCGAAGCTCTCCGGGCCGAAGTTCGCCACCCGGGCCGCGAACGGCTGGTTCAGCGGCATCAGCTCGAGGTCCGCCCGTCCCGCCGGGTCGAACAGCAGGATCTCCATCCGCGGCGACTCTCCGTCGACCGGCGTCGACATGTAGCCGTTGTTGCGCAGCCCGTCGAGCGCGCCGTCCTGCGCCTCGACGAGCATCGGATCGCCGTCGAGCCCGCCGCGCCCGAAGTTGTCGGCCTGCCCGTTGCCCGTCGCCTCGGTGAACCCGGAATCATACCACCAGTCGTGCTGCCAGTTGGCGACGTAGAACAGGTTGACGAGCACCGCCATCCACTGCTCTTCGCTCGCCCGCGGGGCCAGGGCGTGGTCGTACGCGTGATCGAACACCCCGGGCGAGGTCGACGCGGCGCGCTGCCGGTTGTTGAACGTGGGGTCGACGCCGTGCGGATCGGCGTAGGCGTCGACGTTGTTGCCCCGGGTCGTCGTCGCGCCCGGCGGCAGCCACGGATCGGGCTCGCCGTCGGGGTTGGTGTTGAAGCCCTCCATCGTGACCAGCGGGGGCTCCGCGAGCGCCGTCGGGCCCTTGCCCGGGACGCCCGTCGGGTGCGGGGTGTAATCCGCCAGCGGGCCGTCGAACGGCCGCCTGTCGCCGCCCTCCTCGGCCCACGTCCGGTATTGATAGGAGTCGTACGCCGTCGCGTCGCGGCGGTACAGGAGCCGCCCGTCGTCGGCGGCGACGATGTATTGATAGACGTCCGTGCGCCCGCCGAGCGAGGCCTGCAGCTCGACGAAGTGCCCCGGCACCAGCCGATCGCCGAGCGGGAAGTACGTCGGCCGCACGCGCGCGGGCTCGCGGAAGCGCAGCCGCCCGCCGGACGCGAGCGCGTAACGTCGCCACCCGTCCCGCGTCCCGGCCGCCGCCAGCGTGACCTCGCCGAGGTCGCCGTAGAGGTCGCGCAGCGCCACCCCGACGGCATGCTCGGGCGCGAGCGAGAAGGCCGGGACGCGGCCGGACAGCGCGGCCGGGTGCGGGGTCCCGGAGATCGCCGTCAATCGGCGCGTGCGATCGAGCAGGAGCTTGACGTCGGCGTGGAACACGTCGACGCCGTCGACTGTCTGCCGCAGCGCGACGATGATCCCGCCGCGTCCGGTGTCGTGCGTGTACAGGTGACGCGCGGCCGCCAGCGCGGCCCGCGAAACGCCGTAGCTCGGCGCATGACGCTCGAGGTGCTGGCGCGCGGCCGCCTCGAGCGAGAGCGACTGCGACGGCGCCTCGGCGAGCGGGGTCCACAGCAGGGAGGGCGCGCCGCGGCCCGGGTCACGCGCCAGCGCGACCCCGGAGGCCACCGGGGCGGGTCGGGCCGGGACGACGGACATCGCGGCATCGAGGTTCGGGAGGTCGCGCGCCCGCGCGTCTGCTGCGAGCAGGCCGAGACAAGCCAGTGAAATGGTCAAGGATAATAAGCGCATGGTAGGCCCTACGAAGTAAGAATGAGAGCGGCGCGCCGTTCGGTCGGTTGCAGGGCTACGATCGTGATTTGCCGCACTGACAGATCCGCGAACGCATCCTGGTCGCATAGGGGCACACCACCGGGGAGCCCGAATGAAATCGCAGCCGCGCTGACACCAAACACCCCGCTCAAGGGTCGCGCTCGACACTCGAGGAGAACCCATCCCCGCAGCGACGGCGAATGTCATGACCTCGCGGCGGCGAATGTCATGACTCCGCGGGTCATCCCTCCACCCGCTCGCGCGAGCTTGTCAGCGACCCGCCAGCCGCAGCCGCAGCGCCACGAACCACGCGAACAGCTTGAACCCGAGCGACCCCGGCGGCGGCGTCGGGCGCACGCGCGTGTTGTGGAACGCCGCGATCGTCCACCCCTCGCCCTCGCGGACCAGCACGTACGTCTGCCGCGACAGCCGCTCGGCCGACACGCCGCGCTGCCACGGCCACACCGCCCCGCCGATCGCGTGGGCCACGGCCGCCTCGGCGCCGAGCCGGCGCACGTCGGTGATCTCGCCGCGCAGGCACGTCCCGCGCAGCACCGACGCGAACAGCTCCGCGTGCGAGCGCTCGACCTCCGCGCGCCCGCGGGCGATCGACCCGTCGAACGCCACGTAGTCGACCTCGGGCGCGAACAGGGCCGCGTAGGCCCGCGCGTCGCCGCGACCCCACGCCTCCCAGGTCCGCAGCACGTGGTCCCGGATCTCCGCCTCATCCTCGTCGCCGTGATGCATGCCGTTCGGATAGCTCCGCCCATCGATGACAGCCAGTGATAGTTCCTGATACATTTCATCACCAGGCGTGATGTCCGTGGACCTGGCAGCGATCGACCTCAACCTGTTCCTCGTCCTCGACGCCGTGCTCACCGAGGGCAGCGCCACCGCGGCCGCGCGGCGGCTGCACGTCACCCAGTCGGCGGTCTCGAACGCGCTCGCGCGGCTGCGCGAGGTCGTCGGCGATCCGCTGGTCGTCCGCCGCGGCCGCGGCCTCGTGCCCACGCCGGTGGCCCTGCAGCTGGCCCCGCGCGTCGCCGCCGGCCTGCACGAGCTGCGGGCCGCCCTCGCCCGCGATCGCGCGTTCGACCCCGCCACCACCACGCGGCGCTTCACGATCGCCCTCACCGACAACCAGGAGGTCTCCGACCTGCCGCGGATCGTCGCCCGCTTCGAGCAGCGCCTGCCGGCCGCCGCGCTGCAGGTCGTCACCGTCGAGCGGCTCGTCACCAGCGACGGCCTCGCCGCCGGCCTCGTCGACGTCGCCCTCGCGCCCGCCGCCGTCACCGGCCCCGGCCTCCACCAGGCCCCGCTCTACACCGAGGAGGGCGTGCTCGTCGTCCGCCGCGACAACCGCACGGTCGGCCGCCGCCTCGACCGCGCCGCCTTCGAGGCCACGCCCTACGTCGACGTGCAGATCCTCGGCGAGGCCGGCCACGGCCACCGCGTCGCCCGCGACGCCCTCGCCCGCGCCGGCCTGCGCCGCCGCGTCGTCCTCACCGTCCCGCACTTCATGGCCGCCGCCGTCGCCGTCTCGCGCACCGACTGGATCACCGGCCTGCCCCGCCGCTTCGCCGCCGAGGTCAGCCGCCACCTGCCGCTGCGCACCGTCGCCGGTCCGCTCCCGTCCGTGGGCTTCGACATCGCGCTGCAGTGGCACGACCGCACCGACGCCGACCCGGGCGCGAAGTACCTCCGCGCCCTGATCCTCGCCGCCATCGGCGACGCCGGCGCCCGCCGGAAGAATTCCTGACCTGTCCTACGAGACAGGCCCGATCATCGCCGGGGCCGCGGCGCCCGACCTGTCTCTCAGGCCAGGCGCCCTCGCCTACCGCATCAGGTCAGGCTCGCGCGGTCGAAGTTCGTCAGCGACGCGAACGTCTCGAAGCGGCGCTGGATGGTGGCCGCGTCGAGGCCCTTGAGGCGGTCGTAGGAGAAGCCCTCGACGCAGAACGACGCCATCACCGAGCCGTAGATCATCGCGGTACGCAGCGACGCGCCGGTGGGCTCGACGCCCGGACGGGCCAACCAGCCCATGAAGCCGCCGGCGAAGCTGTCGCCGGCGCCGGTCGGGTCGACCACGTCCTCGAGCGGCAGCGCCGGGGCGGAGAACACATCGCCGTCGGCGTCGAACAGCAGCGCGCCGTACTCGCCGCGCTTGATGACGACGTTGCGGGGGCCGAGCGCCCGCACCGCGCGGGCCGCCTTGACGATGTTGTGCTCGCCGCTGAGCTGGCGGGCCTCCTCGTCGTTGAGCGTCAGCACGTCGACGTTCTTGAGCACCGCCTTGAGGTCGTCGTTGGCGATCGAGATCCACAGGTTCATGGTGTCGAGGCCGACGAGGCGCGGCCGCTGCATCTGCGCGAACACGTCCGACTGCAGGCGCGGCTGGATGTTGGCGAGGAACAGGTACTCGCTGCCGCGGAACTCGGCCGGCAGGCGCGGCTGGAACTTCTCGAACACGTTGAGGTGCGTCTCGAGCGTGGTCCGGTCGTTCATGTTCTCGTGGTACTGGCCCTTCCAGCGGAAGGTCAGCCCGTCCTGGACGATCTCGAGGCCGGACACGTCGACCCCGGCCGCGCGCAGGTCGGCGACCGCGTAGTCGGGGAAGTCGCGCCCGACCACCCCGACCAGCCGCACCTGCGACAGGTACGACGCCGCCATCGCGAAGAAGGTCGCCGACCCGCCGACGCTCTCGGGCCGCTCGGCGCGGGGCGTGATGATCCAGTCGATGGCGACGCTGCCGACGACGACGAGGTGGGGCTTGTTGACGGTCATGGCTCTCTCTTCGTTCCTGTTCGTTCAGACATGCCTGATAGGCCAGGCGCTTCGGGACCTGCTCCTAGCAGCATGCCCCCGGGGACAGTTTCAGACGGGCGGCAGCAGGTGGCCGGCGATGAGGTCGAGGCGCCGCCGCGTCTCGGCCGGGACCCTGGCCGGGTCGGTGATCAGCGCGTGCGTGAGCGCCTGCGGGTACGGCAGCTCGGCGGTCGTCAGCGGCAGCGCGGCGGCGACGCGCCGGACGATCCGCCGCGACAGCGCCGCGTTGGCCTTGAGCACCGCGACCACCGCCTCGACGCTCACCTCCTCCTCGCTCTGATGCCAGCAGTCGTAGTCGGTGGCCATCGCCAGCAGCGCGTACGCGATCTCGGCCTCGCGCGCGAGCTTCGCCTCGGGCAGCGCGGTCATCCCGATCACGTCCGCGCCCCACGCGCGGTAGAGGTTGGACTCGGCGCGCGTCGAGAACGCGGGGCCCTCCATGACCACGCAGGTGCCGCGCGCGTGGATGTTCGCGCCCTCGGCCTCGGCCGCCCGCAGCAGCCGCTCGCGCAGGCCGGCGTCGACCGGGTCGCCCATCTGTACGTGCGCCACCAGGCCGCCGCCGAAGAAGGTCTGCGCCCGACCGTTCGTGCGATCGATGAACTGATCGGGGACGACGACGTGCCCGGGGGCGATGCCCTCGCGCAACGACCCGACGGCCGACACGCTCACGAGGTGCGTCACGCCGAGCTGCTTGAAGCCGTGGACGTTGGCGCGGAAGTTGATCTCCGAGGGCAACAGCACGTGCCCGCGCCCGTGCCGCGGCAGGAACACCGCGCGCACCGGCGGCAGCCCGCCCTCGCGCGGCAGCACCCCCACCGTGTAGGCGTCGGACGGTCGTCCGAACGGGGTCTCGAGCGCGACCTTCTCGACCTCGGTGAGCCCCTCGATCTCGTACAGCCCCGATCCGCCGACCACGCCCAGCACGAGACGATCACGAGCTTCGGGCGACGCGGGGTGCGGGGCAGACATCGGCGGGAGGATACCGACGCCCCCTGCACGCGCCAAGCGCCGTTGCGCGCGACCCCTCACGCTTGTTACACAGCCAGCACGCCACCCGAGCTACATCACGATCGCCGGGGCTGCGTCGCCGCCGGTCACCCCGTCACCGCCGCGGCCGCCATGCACGCGCTCGCGGCCGGCGGCAACGCCTTCGACGCCGTGCTCGCGGCGCTCATGGCCGCGTGCGTCGCCGAGCCCGTGCTCGCCTCGCCCGGCGGCGGCGGCTTCATCCTCGCGCTCCCCGCCGGCCAGGAGCCGCGGCTCTACGACGCCTTCGTGCACACGCCCCGCGTGCGCCGACCCGGCGCCGAGGCCAGCGCGCGCGAGGTGGTCACCGACTGGGGCACCGCGCAGCAGGCGTTTCACATCGGCCTCGGCTGCGCCGCCACGCCCGGCCTCGTCGCCGGCATGTTCGCGGTCCACCGCGAGCTCGCGCGCCTGCCGATGCCGGTGATCGCCGCGCCCGCGGTGCAGGCCGCCCGCGAGGGCATCGCCGTGTCGCAGTTCATGGCCTACCTCATGGGCCTGGTCGCGCCGATCTACCTCGAGCAGCCGGCCGCGCGCGCGATCTTCGGCGACCCTCGCGCCAGCGTCCCCACCCCGGTGCGCGCCGGCGGGCGCCTCGTCAATCCTGTCCTCGGGGACATGTTCGAGGCGCTCGCGCGCGAGGGCGAGGACCTGTTCTACCGCGGCGACGTCGCCGCCGCGATCGTCCGCCAGAGCCGCGAGGCCGGCGGCCACATCACCGCCGACGACCTCGCCGCCTACCGCGTCGAGGCCCGCGCCCCGCTGCGCCTGCGCTACCGCGACGCCGCCCTGCTGACCAACCCGCCCCCGGCCGCCGGCGGCCTGATGATCGCCTTCGCCCTCGCCTTGCTCTCGGGACATGACCTTCGGGGCATGGGCTTTCAGACAGCCGAGCACGTGGCCCTGCTGGCCCGCGCCCAGGCCGAGACCGTGCGCGCGCGCGCCTCCGCCGGCCCGCCGCGCGAGGGCGTCGAGGCCGCCTGGCTCGACGGCGAGCTGCTGCGGGCCCACGCCGCCGCCCTGGCCGGCCCGCTGCGCAGCCGCGGCACCACCCACGTCAGCGTCATCGACGCGGCCGGCAACGCCGCCTCGGCGACCGTCAGCAACGGCGAGGGCTGCGGCGAGATCGTCCCCGGCACCGGCATGATGCTCAACAACATGCTCGGCGAGGACGACGTCAACCCGCCCGGCCCGCACGCCTGGCCGCTCGACCAGCGGCTGGCGTCGATGATGTCGCCGACCGCGATCGTCGGCGACGACGGCGGCCTGCTCGTGTGCGGCAGCGGCGGCTCCAAGCGGATCCGCACCGCCGTCCTCCAGGTCGTGTCCAACGTCCTCGACTTCGGCCTGCCGCTGCCCGCGGCGATCGCCGCCCCGCGCGTGCACGTCGAGGACGACCACGTCAGCTTCGAGGCCGGCATGGCCCCCGCCGCCGCCGAGACCCTCGCCGGCCTGTTCGCCCGCACCACCGCCTGGCCCGGGCTCAACATGTTCTTCGGCGGCGTCCACACCGTCCAGCGCGACAAGAGCGGCCGCCTGTCCGGCTTCGGCGACCCCCGCCGCGACGGCGTCTGCCTCGGCGGCGACTGAATCGACATGTCCCGACGGACATGCCTTCAAGGACACGCCCTGCGAGACATGCCCCCAAGGACATGTCCCATCGGACTCAGAACGAGCCGCGCAGGCTGATCCCGGCGAACCCCGGCCCCAGCGCCGGCGCGAACGACGTCTTGTCGGCCTGCCCGCGGCGCTTGAGCCCGACCACCAGCAGCGCCACGCCGGCCCCGGCCAGCAGCGGCGCCAGCACGGCCCCCGCGATCGCCATCGAGTTGGCCCCCTTGCCGCGGTCGAGCAGGCCCTGGCAGTCGGGCGACGGCATGTCGAGGCTGCACATGTTGGCCGGGCTGTCGAACTGCTGCTCGAGCGACTTGCCGCGCGCCCCGCCGACCCCGGCCACCACCGCCGCGCCGACGCCGAGCCCGATCATCACCCCGCCGCCGATCGCCAGGCCCTTCCACGGCCTGGGCGGCGTCGGCTCGGGCAGCGGCTCCGGCGTGTCGTCTCGCGGTCCCTCGAGCGGCTGCTCGATCGGCGGCGCCTGCTCGGCCTCCGCCGCCTCCGCGGCCGCCAGCCGCTGCTTGAAGTCGTCGCGCGCCGCCGTGATCTTGCCGCTGATCGGCGTCTCGGTCCCGTACGCGCGGGTGAAGGCCTCGCAGTAGGCGTCGAGCGCCTCGGCCGCCTCGCGCAGCGCCTCCGACCGCTTCTCGCCCTGCAGCCCGCGCGTGAACGCGTCGACCACGTATTCGTAGACGGCGGCCCGGTTCTCGCGGTTGGCCGTCGTCTCCTTCAAGTTGGCCGCCGCCGCGATCCACGTGCGCGCCGCCTCGAGGTGCTCGCCGCGGTCGAACTTCGCCTGGCCCTCGTTGAACCCGGCCTCGAACGCCGCCAGCGCCGTCGCGTCCTCGGCGGGCGCCGCGAACGCCGGCGGCGGCGCCAGCATCGCCAGCGCAAGGAAGAGAGACAGGACCCGGGGGGGACGCGTGGCGTGCTTCATGTCGTGTGGGGGGATGTCCGAAGAGACATGGATGTTCGAACCGGTGAGCCGCCGCCTCGCTCACGCGCGGGCGGCGGTGCTGAAGAGCGGGGAGGCCTCGCGGCGACCCGTCGCGCCGCCCACCGCGAGGCGTCGCCGTGGGCAGTCACCTCGACGGTCGTCGCCGCGGGTGCGACCGGATCGATCACCGCCACCGTGCGCACCGCCTCGCCCGTTGTGGCCCGCAGGCCCCACGCCACGGCCACAGCGGACTGAGCCGGACACCGCGAGGGCGAGCGACGGCGTGGGGGCGAAGCGGCGGCGCGGCATCGGGAAAATTCGGCGCGAGTGTACAACACCTGGGCCCGCCACGAGCGCGCTGATCCGCGCCGCCCGCGTGCGTCTCGGTCGCCTTGCTCGACGATCCGCCCGAGGGCGTCGCCCGCCGCTCCACCCCTCATGACCGGTGCTCGCACGTGCGTCGCCGTCGTGGCTGTCGCCGTCGTCGCCCACCTCGTCGAGCTCGACGGTCCGTCGAGCAGCGTCGTCGCAGTCAACCCGCGCGTCTCGGTCAGACCGATGGTCCGTGCCGCCGTGAGTCCGCTCGTCCCGGCGAATGGTCGTCGTGTCGTGCCGTCCTTTCGCTGCTCACCTATCGCTGCCCCGGCGAATCAGCCGACGAGCGCGACGCCGAGGATCCACACGCCACTCGCCGTCGGGGAGGATCCCGGACACTTGACCCATCGACCGCAGCATCGCCGCCGACGATATTCGAGCGAGCCTTCACTTTCACCGCGAAGCCGCCGAGAACATCGTTCTCATTGCAGATCCGCCCGCCCGGCGCAGGCCCGCCCGCTCCCGGCGTCGCTCCAGAATGGACTCCGTTCTCGCGTGCAGAACGGCGACGGCTGGTGTAGGTAAGCGAGACCAGGCATGCCTCTCGAGTCCCCCCAGGACCCGCTCGTCGGAACCGTGCTCGAAGGACGCTTCCAGGTCGAGCGTCTCCTCGGCGAAGGCGGCATGGGCCGCGTCTACGTGGCCGACGAGCTGCGCCTGCGGCGTCGCTGCGCCCTGAAGGTCCTGCTCCCGGAGCTCACCGAGGACAAGGACTGCGTCGAACGATTCCTGCGCGAGGCTCAGGCCATCGCCCAGATCCACCACGAGCACGTCGTCGACGTCTACCACCTCGGCGAGGACGCGAACGCCAACGTCGTGTTCTTCGCCATGGAGCTGCTGATCGGCAAGGACCTCGAGACGCGCCTGCTCGAGCGCGCCCGCAAGCCGGTCTCGTGGCAGCAGGTCACGGTTTGGATGGAGCAGGTCGCCGGCGCCATGTCTGCGGTCCACGCCGCCGGCATGATCCACCGCGACCTCAAGCCGTCGAACGTGTTCCTCACCGCCAAGCGCGGCGGCGGCGAGGTCGTCAAGCTGCTCGACTTCGGCATCGCCAAGACCGCCCACCACGCCGCGCTCACCAGCACCGGCGCCGCGCTGGGCACCCCGTTCTACATGTCGCCGGAGCAGATCCTGGCGCAGGCGCTCGACTCGCGCACCGACATCTACTCGCTCGGCGTGGTGTTCTTCGAGGCGCTGGCCGGGCGCATGCCGTTCATCGGCGAGCCGATCCAGGTCGCGATGCAGCACTGCAACGTGCCTCCGCCGACGATCGCCGCCGTCAACCCCGACGCGGGCGTCCCGGCCGAGCTCGACGCCTTCATCCAGCGCATGCTGGCGAAGGACCGCGAGGCTCGCCCGCAGACGATGGAGGACATCGAGGCCTTCCTCCACGACTTCCTGCCGGCCCACAACGTCGGCGCGCGCCCGATCACCGGCCCGGTCCCGATGGCCGGCGCGGGCCTCAACGACTCGGCGCCGAATCACTTCGGCCCCGACTCGAGCCTGCTCACCGCCTCCGCCTCGGGCTCGCCCGCCGTCTCGAACCCGCAGCAGAAGACCGTCATCGCCGGTTCGACCCCGGCGTCCGGCCTGCCGCGCGTCGACACTCGCACCAACCTCGACAACCAGCGCCCCCAGGCCGCCACCGTCGAGATCCACCTCGACGCCGAGCCGCCGCGCCCTGCCGCCCCGCGGCCGAGGTTCCTGCTCCCGCTGCTCGGCGGCGCCCTGGCGCTCGTCGTGCTGCTGGCGTTCGTGTTCAGCGGCGAGGACCCGCCGGCGCCGCCGGTCCCGGTCGCCGCCCCGCCCGCCAAGGTCGTCGAGCCGGTCAAGCCGCCCGAGGTCATCAAGCCGCCGGTCCCGCCGCCGGTCGAGGCCAGGGTCGAGCCTGTCCCTTCGGACAGCACCGACACCGCCGGCGCCGAACCTGTTCCTTCGGACACACCCGGCGACGCCAGGGACGACGACCCGAAGGTCAAGAAGCCCCCGGTCAAGACCGGCGACAAGACCGGCGACAAGCCGGCCGACCCGCTGGCGAAGCTGCGGCGCGCCGCCGATGCCTGCCGCAAGAAGCACAAGGCGACCAAGGGTCCGAAGATCACCGTCGACTACGCGACGGGCAGCGACGGCTCGGTCACGCGCGCCGTCCCCTCGCAGCAGGACGCGCTCGGCAAGTGCCTCGCCGACGCCGTCAAGGCGACCAAGTTCGCCCCCCAGCTCAAGCTCGGGCTCAAGATCGATCTCTAGAGCTACCGTGTCACCGAACGACTCGCGAGAGGGCGCCTGTCCATGTCGACATGTTCAAGCGCGATGAGCCTTGCCTCGACGACGGCCCTGATCGGGTCGACCCTGGCCCTCGCTTGTTTCTCGCCGACCGGGCAGACCAGCGTGACCACGACCGAGGAGAGCGGCGACGCGAGCACGACGCTCGGGACCACCGTCGAGCCGACGAGCGAGCCGACCGGCACCGTCACCTCGATCGATCCCACCGCCGACACGGTCGCGCCGACCACCGGCAGCAGCGACTGCGACCAGTGCCCCGACAGCGCCCCGTACTGCGCACCCGACGGCCAGTGCGTCGACTGCCTCGGCCTCGCCGCGCAGGGAACCAGCTGCCATGACGTCGCCCCCGGCCTGCCGGTCTGCGACCCGGGCGGCCAGTGCGTCGGCTGTCTCCTGCCGACCGACTGTTCGATCGGCACCTGCGACCTCGAGAGCAAGCAGTGCGTCGAGTGCAGCGCCTCCGCCGACTGCCCGGACAACCTGGCCTGCGATCCCGACACGCACACCTGCGTGCGTTGCCGCGAGCACAGCGACTGCCCCGAGAGCGCCTGCGAGCTCGACCTCGGCAGCTGCTTCCCCGCGGACACCAAGCACTGGTACGTCGACGCCACCCCGGAGAATTGCCAGGGCGGCGTCTGCGGCCCCGACACCCCGTGCTGCGAGATCCAGGACGCCTTCGCCGCCCTCGCCGGCGCGCCCGGCGACTACCACGTCGTCCACGTCGAGGGCGGCGCATACATCGTCCCGGTCCGCCTCGAGATCGCCAGGCGCGTCGCCCTGCTCGCGGCACCCAAGGCGCAGCTGATGGTCGCCGCCGCCGGCCAGTCGAGCGTCCGGGTCGGCACCGGCGGTCCCACCGAGATCGACGCCAAGCTCTACGTCGCCGGCCTGCAGCTGTCCGGCCTCGGCGACGTCGCGTTCGACTGCACCCACGCCACGGGGGCCTGGCTCGACGACGTCACGGTCAGCGCCTTCGTCGGCAACAGCGTGTACGCCACCGACTGCGTCACCACCATCCGGCGCTCGCGCTTCCTCGGCAACCTCGGCGGACTCACCGCCAACACGGCGGGCCGGCTCCGCCTCGAGAACAGCATCGTCAGCGGCATCACCACCGGGATCAGCCTGCTCGTGCAGGGCGGCGCGCTCGACCTCGCCTACAGCACCGTCACGCTGCAGGATCCGGTGCCGGGCGGGCTCCTCTACTGCATGGGCGGCTCGGCGGCGATCCGCAACTCCGTCGTCGTGTCCGACCAGGACGGCGACCAGGTCGAGTGCAACGCCATCCTCACCGCCGCCACCAGCGTCACCAGCGAGACCGAGCTGGTGTCGAACGCCGGCGTCGTGCTCGTCCCGGGCGACGCCGTGGCCGAGCAGTTCGTCGGTTACGCCGCCCACGACCTGCGCCCGGTCCAGGAGAGCGCGCTGGCCGGCGTCGCAGTGTGGGAGGCCGAGGACCCGCCGACCGACATCGACCGCCTCGCCCGCCCGAGCGCGCCGGGCAGCCCCGACTTCGCCGGCGCGCACGTGCTCGAATAGTCATGACCGGATGACCCTGTCCCGCTGAGCATGTCCGAGAAGACATCCTCCCTGTCCCTCGGGTCAGCCCTCCTCGCCGCCAGCTTCAGCCCGACGGGCAGCGGCGCTCCGACCGGGACCGCCGAGACCGCCGGCCCCCGCGGCGAGCCGACCGACACCGCGCGACCGTCACCGCCCGCGCGTCGACCCCCGTGACCTAACTCCGACCTCCTCGTCCGGCCGGCGTATCGTCCCACCTCCTCGCGGGCCCCGGAGGCTCGCCAGGCCGCCTGCCGCCGTCCGGCGCCCGTTAGCGCAGCCGGCGCACATGCACTCGCATTGCAATTGCAGCTCGCTGACAACAGCGACTCGAGTGCGCCTGTAGTTCGCTCGCTTGACGGCCTCGGCCTGGATCTCTTAACCGTTCGGTCCCGGTGCCACGCGCGCGCGTCACCCTCTGCACCTGCCTCGCGGCGTGCCTGTGGGCCGCCCCTGGCCGGGCCTCGCCCGCGGTGGTCCCGCCGAGCCCGCGGCAGCAGGTCGACGCCGTCTATCCGCTCGCCGAGGCCCGCAGCGAGCTCGTGACCGTCGAGCTCGCCGTCACCGTCGAGGTCGACGGTCGCGTCGGCGCCGTCGACGTCACCCGGAGCGGCGGCCCGGCCTTCGACGACGCGGCCGTGGCCGCCGTCAAGCAGTGGCGCTTCGAGCCGGCGCGCCGCGGCGACGTCGCGGTGGCCGCCAAGATCCGCGTGCCGTTCCAATTCGCCCCGCCGGTCGAGCCCGCCGAGCCCCCTGGTCCGACCGACAGTCCACCTGTCCCTTCGACCAGCCCCACACCCCCGGCCCCCGACGCCAGCCCGGCCGCGCCTGCGCCCGGCCCGACCCAACCTGCCCCTTCGACCACCCCCGAGCAACCTGCCCCTTCGGCCAGCCCCGCCGCCCCCGAGCCCGTCCTGGACGTCGCCGCGCGCAGCCGCCGGCCGCCGCCGCGGGCCGCCAGCGACTTCGTGGTCGAGCGCGACGTCCTCGCCGCCCCGCCGCGCCAGAGCGCCGCGGACATGCTGAGCAGCGCCCCCGGCGTCTACGTCGCCCGCGCCGAGGGCGAGGCCGTCGCCCACGAGATCACCCTGCGTGGCTTCAACGCCGCGCACGGCCAGGACATCGAGATCACCGCCGGCTCCTTGCCGCTCAACCAGGTCTCGCACCTGCACGGCCAGGGCTACGCCGACCTCAACTGGATCATCCCCGAGACCGTGCGATCGATCCGCGTCACCGAGGGCGTCTACGACCCGCGGCAGGGCGACTTCGCCGTCGCCGGCAGCATCGACTTCGACCTCGCCGTCCCGCGCCGCGGCATCCAGCTGCGCAGCACCGGCGGCTCGTTCGCCACCTTCCGCCAGCTCGTGCTGTGGGCGCCCAAAGGCCAGGACGACGAGACCTTCGCCGCCGCCACGGTCCGGCGCACCCGCGGCTTCGGCATGAACCGCGGCGGCCTCTCGGGCATGGCCATGGGCCAGTTCGCGTTCGCGGCCGGCGGCTGGCGCGGCAAGGTCCACGTCGCCGCCTACGCCGCGCGGGCCGGCCTCGCCGGCGTCCTGCGCCGCGACGACGTCGCCGCCGGCGTCGTCGGCTTCCACGACAGCTACGGCGACCCCTCGGCCAACAGCCAGTCCGCCTCCGCCGCGCGCGGCCACCTCGCCCTCGACCTCGAGCGCCGCGGCGAGCGGGGCGCCGTCACGCGCATGGCCGTGTGGACCGCCCTCGTCGACTTCCACAGCCGCGAGAACTTCACCGGCTACACCCAGCGCGGCGTCGTCATGCCCGAGTGGGTCGGCCGCGGCGACCTCATCGAGCAGCAGAACCGCGACTTCGGCGGCGGCATGCGCCTGTCTCATCGGACAGGCGCCTGGCGCCCCGCCCGGTGGTTCCAGGCCGCCCTCGAGGTCGGCGCCTCGGCCCGGATCCACAACGTCCAGCAGGCGCAGAACCTGCTGCAGGCGCCGCAGAACGAGACCTGGGACCGCCGCGTCGACGCCACCGTGCTCGCCAGCGACGTCGGCATGTACGGCGACCTCGACCTCCGCTTCGGCAAGCGCGTCCGCCTGCGCGGCGGCGGCCGGGCCGACGTCCTTCACTACGACATCGACGATCGCCTCGGCAACTTCATCGCCCCCTACCAGATCGAGAGCCACCTCGTCGGTCACCGCCGCACCGCCACCGGCGTGGCCGCCGGCCCGCGTGCCAGCCTCGAGGTCGCACCTGTCCCATGGGTCAGCCTGTTCGCCGCCTACGGCCAGGGCTACCGCTCGCCGCAGGCGCGCCAGCTCGACGAGGGCGAGCGGGCCCCGTTCGCCAAGGTCCACAGCACCGAGGGCGGCGTGCGCATGAGCCCCTGGGGCGGCCGCCTCCAGCTCAGCGCCGCCGGCTTCGCCACCTTCCTCTCGCAGGACCTCGCCTTCGACCCCGAGGAGGGCCGGCTCGAGAAGGTCGGGCCGACGCGGCGGGCCGGCGCCGCCGTGCAGCTGATCGCGCGGCCCTTGCCGTGGCTGGTCGCCGCCGGCAGCGTCACCTACGTCCACGCCGTCCTGCGCGCCCCGCCGCCGGCCACCGCCGAGAACCCGTCCCCGCCCTACGTCCCCGGCCAATTGCTGCCCTACGTCCCGCCGGTGGTCGTGCGCGCCGACGTCGGCGTCGACAAGGACCTCGTCGAGCTGAAGGGCCGCCCGCTCGGCCTGCGCGTCGGCCTCGGCTACTCCTACCTGTCCCCGCGGCCCTTGCCTTACGGACAGTTCGCCGACCCTGTCCACCTCCTCGACGCCAGCGCCGCCGTGCGCTGGTCGGTCGTCGAGGTCGGCGTCGAGGCGTTCAACCTGCTCGCGCGCCGCTGGGCCGCCACCGAGTACAACTTCGTGTCCGACTGGGGCACCCGCCCCGTCCCCTCGCTCCTGCCCGCCCGCCACTTCGCCGCCGGCCCGCCGCTCAGCGTCATGGGCACCCTCGCCCTGCACTTCTAGACCTGTCCTCACGGACACCTCCCGTCCTCCCTCCCTCTCTCCGCACCCGCTCCCCCTCGCCTTCCCCTCTCCCGCTCGCTCCCGCGGTCCTCTCCGCGCACCTGCGCTTTCAGCCCTGTTCTCTCCGCCCTGTCCCTTCCAACCTGTTCATCGCGCCATGTCCTTCCGCCCAGCCACCGCCCTGCTGCTCTGCGCCGCCGCCTGCGGCGCCACCGGCGAGCCGGCCTTCCAGGCCCCCCTGCGGGCCCGCGGGGCCGCGTCCGAGGTGACGGTCGGCGCCTGGACGGTCACGCTCGAGCGGGCCGACGTCGGCCTCGGCCCGCTCTACCTGTGTGCCACCGCGGCGGCCTCCTCCGAGCTGTGCGCCACCGCGGCCGCCGAGTACGCCGCCGTCGCCGCCGTCGACCTCACCGACCCCGAGCCGCAGCCGCTCGGCGAGCTCGACGTCCTGCCCGGCCAGGTCCGCTCGGCCATGCTCGACTACGGCGTCACCTGGCTCAAGACGCAGGCCAAGCCGGGCGCCCAGGACGGCGCCCCCGGCGGTCGCGCGGCCCGGTTCGCCGGCCTGGCTGTCTCCGGGGACATGTCCTTCGAGTTCACCGCCGACCTCGACGTCGTCCCCGTGCTCCGCGGCAGCCGCACCGTCGAGGGCCTGCGGATCGGCCCGTTCGACCTCGCCCCCGGCGGCGCCCTCGACGTCACCATCGACGCCGCCGCGTGGTGGGCCGGCGTCGACTTCGACGCCCTCGCCGCTCTCGGCCCGGGCCCGCACGACCTCGCCGCCCTCGCCGCCGACGACCCCGCCTCGCCCGCCGCCGACGCCCTCGCCGCCGTCCGCTTCGCCATGATCGCCGTCCCGCCCCGGTTCGCCTGGACCGCCGAGGAATGACCGCATGACCCCGATCGACGCCCTCCAGCAGCTCTTCCTCCGCGCCGGCGCCGGCTGGGTGCTGTGGCTGCTCGGCATCCTCTCGCTCGTCAGCGTCGCCCTCACCGTCGAGCGCTGGCTGGTCCTGCGCGCCCGCGGCGGCGACCTGCGCCTGCTCGCCGCCCGCGTCGGCGTCCTCCTGCACGCCGGCGACCGCGACGGCGCGCTCCGCCTGCTCGAGGGCTCGCCGAGCGTCGCCGCGGCGATCGCCGCCGCCGGCCTGCGCCTCGGCGAGCGCGGGCCCAAGGCCGCCGAGTACGCCATGCAGAGCGCCCTCGCGCTCGAGCGCGGCCAGCTCGAGCGCGGCCTTATCTTCCTCGGCACGCTCGGCAACAACGCCCCCTTCGTCGGCCTGCTCGGCACCGTCATCGGCGTCATCGCCGCCTTCGAGGAGCTCGGCCACGCCGCCCCCGGCCACGGCGGTGGCACCGGCGCCGCCTCGCAGGTCGCCTCCAACGCCGTCATGTCGAGCATCGCCGAGGCCCTCGTCGCCACCGCCGTCGGCCTGCTCGTCGCCCTCCCCGCGGTCGCCGCCTACAACGCCTTCCAGCGCAAGATCACCTCGCTGTGCCAGGGCAGCGAGGCCCTCACCAACCTCGTCCTCGCGTACATGTCCGACACGACAGGTCCCGAAGGACATCAGGAGGCGCCCTGATGGCCGGCCACACCAGCGGCGGCGACCAGGGCGGCCTGATCGTCGGCATCAACGTCACGCCGATGGTCGACATCGTCCTGGTGCTGCTCATCATCTTCATCGTCACCGCCAAGATCATCGTCACCCCCGCGGTCGAGATGGACCTGCCCGAGGCCAGCACCGCCGGCGAGGTCCAGGTCGTGCTGTCGGTCATCGTCCCCGAGCGCGGCGCCACCCTCGTCGACGGCGACCCGATCGCCGGCGACGACGATCTGGTCGCCCGCGCCGCCGCCGTCCGCGCCCGCAGCCCCCAGGTCCGCGCCGTCATCCACGCCGACGGCGAGGTCCCGCACCGCCGCGTGGTCGCCACGATCGACGCCCTCCAGCGCGGCGGCGTCTACCGCGTCGCCTTCGCCACCCTGTCCCCCGCGCCAGGTCCCTCAGGACAGGAGGCGACTCCGTGACCCGGCCCGGCATCGCCGCCCAGGTGTTCGCCGCCGCCGCCCCGCCGGCCTCGCGGCGGCACCACGCGATCGTCGTCGCCGTCCTGCTGCACCTCGGCGTCGCCGTCCTGATCCTCCGCGCCCAGCCGACCCTCGAGACCTGGAGCGCCACCATGGCCGCGCGCGTGCACGACGAGCTGACCCGCCTGCAGCTCGCCGACGTCGAGCCCGCCGAGCCGCCGAAGCCGCCGCCCGAGCCCCCGCCGTCCGAGCCCCCGCCCCCGGCCGCCGAACCTGCGCCGGCCGTCGCCGCCGCCGAGCCGACCCCCGCCCCCGCGCCTCGCCCCGCCCCCGCGCGCGCCGGTCGGGTCGTCGCCGCCCCGCCGGGCGCCCTCGATCTCACCGGCGACGTCGTCGTCGTCGGCAGCGCCAGCGCCTACGTCGGCGGCGCCACCAGCTCGACGGGCACCGGCAGCAAACCTGTCCCGAACGCCAGCTCGCAGCCGACCCCCCCGCCCGCCGTTCCGCCGCCGGCCCAGCCGCCCTCCGCCGCCCCGCCGACCGTCGATCGTTCGCGCCCGGTCGCCCTCGCCAGCGCCGAGTGGAACTGCCCGTGGCCGGCCGAGGCCGACGGTCTCGCGCTCGACGAGCAGGTCGCCGTCATCCGCGTCGTCGTCGACGCCCGCGGCGTCGTCGAGACCGCCGAGGTCGTCGACGATCCCGGCGACGGCTTCGGCCGGGCCGCGCTCGCGTGCGCCCGCGCGACCCGCTTCAGCCCCGCCCTCGACCGCGACGGCCGCCCGATCCGCGCCCGCTCGCCCGCCATCCGCGTCCACTTCACGCGCGACCGATGACTGCCCCTCAGGACATGTCTGCAAGGACACGGCCTCGGCTGGCCCCGCTGGGGCTCGCCCTCGCGCTGCTGACCTGCCGCTCCGAGCGGGCCGACGCCGACGACTGCGCGCTCATCCTCGACCGGATCGTCGCCCTCGAGCTGGCCGAGCAGGGCTACCGCGACCCCGAGCTCGCGCGCCGCAAGCAGCAGGAGTTCGCGCGCCGATTCGCCCCCGAGCTGCAGCGCTGCGAGGGCCTGTCCCTGCCGCCAGGTGCGCGCGAGTGCGTCGCCAGGGCCGTCTCCGCCGAGGAGATCAGCCACGTCTGCCTGCGGTGATCGATCGCAGATGTCCTTTCGGACAGGTTATCCCGGACCTCTGCGGGCGCGGGGCCCCACCGGCCCCGGTTGACAACGCGATCGGCCGGGCGCGAGACTGCGGTCGTCATGGTGAGGTCCGGTTCCGCGCTCGTCCTCGCCTTCACGCCCGTCGGTCGCAAGGCCGGGCCGGGCGACGAGGGCACCGGCACCGACGCGGCCTCGACCGCCCAGGACCTCCCCGTCTGTATGTAAAGACATGTCCCTCCAACCACGCCGGTTCACGCCGCCACGCAAGGCCTCCGCATGATCTCTCGCGCCCTCGTCCCCCTGTTCGCCTCGCTCCTGCTCGCCGCCTGCTTCGACGACTCTCGCGGCGAGGACACCGACTCGACCTCGAGCGCCACCGTGCTCACCACCGGGTCCGCCAGCCAGGTCAGCGGCGACGACACCTCGACCACCACCACCACCGGCTCCACCTCGACCGGCTGGACCACCGAGGAGCCGACCACCTGGGCCACCTCGACCGGCCCGGCGACGCAGACTACCGGCGAGCCGCCGGCCACGACCACCACCACCACCGGCGAGGGCAACCCCGGCTGCGAGATGTACTGCTCGGCGATGATGGCCGCCTGCGGCGGCACCAACGCCCAGTACACCAGCGTCGAGAGCTGCCTCGGCGCCTGCGGCGGCATGCCCCCGGGCAACCCCGGCGAGACCTCGGGCAACTCGCTGTCGTGCCGGATCTACCACGCCGGCATGGCCTCGATCGATCCGGTCGTGCACTGCGTCCACGCCGGCCCCAGCGGCGCCGGCGCGTGCGGCCAGAACTGCGAGGGCTTCTGCGCGATCGCCAACTCGATCTGCCCCGCCGAGCACCCGACCGTCGACGAGTGCCTGGGGAACTGCCAGGTCTTCCCCGACACCGAGCCCTACAACACCGAGGACGCCGCCGGCGACACGCTCGCCTGCCGGATCTACCACCTCATGATCGCCGCCACCAGCCCCGGCGACGCCGAGGTCCACTGCGGCCACACCCTCGTCGGCTCGCCCGTCTGCATGTGACCCGAGAGACATGGCCCACGAGCCATGACTCAAAGACCAGGGCCGCGGCCCGGCGCCCGGGCGCCGCCGCGGCCCCGTCCGTCCTCAGCGGGCCGAGGGCCAGCCGTCAGGCTGGGCCGCCGGCGTGCGGCGGACCGGGTTGCGCGGCTGCTCGTAGCGGGCGCAGAACTTGTCCCACAGCGAGACCACGCGCGTGACCTCGGGGTCGTTCATCCCCTGGGACATGTCCCGGAGGTCAGCCTTGCCCTGCTCGCACTGCTGCCAGCCGTCGGCGTCGATCCAGGCCCCGGCGACCGGCCGGGTGCCGATCGGCTGCGGCCGCGAGGCCATCAGCGCCAGCCGGTCGGCCCACGCGATCAGCAGCCGGCCCTTGCGGATGTTGTAGGCCTCGCGCTCGATCTCCGCCAGCGAGAACGCCCGCTCCTCGAGCATCTTCTGCCCCGACTCCGGGTCCTCGTACTCGATGGTCAGCATGATCTGGTCCTGCGGGCGCAGCCTGCCGCCGCGGGCCATCACGTCCGACAGGAACAGCTGCGAGGTGTTGGCGAAGTAGTGGATCGCCTGCACGTCCTCCTTCACCGCCGAGCTCTCCTCGCCGTAGAACACGTTCATGCGCAGCGACGGCGGCAGGTGCAGCTGGAAGTGCACGTCCATCGCCGTCGTCTCGAGCAGCGAGATGAAGCGCGGCCCGAACACCGCGTCGACCTCCGCCTCCGAGCCGAGGAACACGTACGCTCCCTTGCCGCGCTCGGTCAGCTTGTCGAGCAGCGCGTCGTTGAACTCCGTGCCCACGCCCACGCCCGACAGCCTGATCTTGCGCTCGTCGTAGTACCTGGCGACCATCGCCATCGTCCGCGGGTCGGTGTTGCCGGTGTTGGCCAGCGCGTCGGTGACCAGCACCACCCGGTTGTTGTAGGTCGGCTGGTAGCCGCGGTCGGCCAGCTCGTAGCCGCGGGTCAGCCCGGCGTGCACGTCCGTCGACCCGCGCGGCCTCATCTTGTCGATCGCCCGCTCGAGCGTCTCCGGCTTGTCGCGGCCGACCACGAAGTTCTCGAGCGGGACGCACACCTCGTGGTCGAACAGCACCACGTTGACGAGGTCGCCGGTCTTGAGCTCGCCGATCATCCGCCGCATGCCGCGCTTGAGGTAGTCCATGCGGCCCTCGTCGCTCATCGAGCCCGAGCGGTCGACCACGAACGTCAGGTTGCCGTTGCGCCGCGCCTGCTTGTCGACCGGGCGCCCGCGGATCGCCAGCGCCAGGTTGTAGATGCCCTCCTGCTTCGGATCCTTGGCGATCTCCGGCAGCACCGAGAAGTCGTCGGTCGCCGCCACCTCGGCCGTCTCGAACGAGAAGTAGTTCAGGAGCTCGTGCGGACGGATGTGCTCGAGCGGCACCGGCAAGAACTTGTCGATGGCGAAGATCACCCGCTGCGCCGACGACAGGCTCATCGTGTCGTCGTTCGACAGGTACGTCGCCTGTCCCCAGTCGCTGTACTGCTCGGCGTCGGGCTGCGGCATCGGCTCGTACGCCACGGAGCTCTCGTCCTCCGCCCCGCCGTAGGCCACCTGCCCCTCGGCCATACTCGGCGCGGCCGCGGCCGGGGCCTCCTCGGGCGCCCTGTCGCGCCCCCGGTCCTTCTTCTTCTTCTCGGTCCGGGACATCCTCGCGTCACCGGGCGCCTCGGCCCGCTCGGCGCTCGCGACTTTGGTCTGCGTCGCCGGCGGAGCCGGCGGCGACGGCCGGGCCGTCGCGTCCCCGTCGTATCCGCTGCTGCTGCCGCGCCCCGCAGCGATCCCGCCGCCGCCCTTCGTCTGCACCGGCGACGGCGACGACGGCGACGTCGACGTCCCCTGGTTGTACTTCACCTGCTTGTACGCCGGCTTCGGCGGCGCCGGCTTGCTCGGCGCCTTGGCGATCGGCGACCCGCCCGTGGCCACCGCCCCGCCGCTGCCTCCGTAGCACTGGTCCATGCGCTGCACCATCTTCGGCAGCGCCGCCAGGTTCGGCGGCGGCGCGTCGCCGCGGCTCCGCGGCGGGTGCGGACGCGGCGAGAACGTGTGCGGCGGCGCCTCGTAGGCCACGTTCCCTTGCCCATGGGCCAGGTTCCCGTTGTCGTTGCCGTCGGGGGTCACGGTGCCGATGGGGGCCACCGAGCTCGAGCGGCACTGCGTCAGCGCGAGCGGGGTCGCCAGGAGGATCCACTTCATCCACGGGTTCATGCGCGTCTCCTTCAACCGGGCACCGGCCACTGTGACAGCCTCGTGCCTCGGCGTGCAGCCCTCAACGCCTCCGCGGGGCTGGTCCTGACACCCGGCGGACACGCCACGCACGGCCCCCTGCGCGCGGGCGCGAGCGAGGCCGCGGCCGGCATGTTTCGCGCGGCTCGCGACGCGAATTGCCGAGGTCACGGGTGCGAGCGGGTGGGCGGATCCGCCCGACGCCGGCGAATCACATGTCCCAAGAGACAGCCACGCGCGCGCGCGGACAACTCACCGCCGCTCTCGCTGCGAGCCCCTGGCGTCCCGGCCGGGGCCGCGCCTATCATCCGAGGCTGCTGCGATCATGCTCGGCCCGACCTCTGCGCTGCTCCTGCTGGCGGTCGCCGGTCCCCCCGCGATCGAGTGGCGCGCGCCCGAGGGTTGTCCGACCCGCGCCGACGTCCTCGACGCCCTCGCCGCCTTGACGCGGCCGCCCGACCTCGAGGGCGTGCGCGTGCGTGGCGTCGTCCGGCGGGTCGGAGGCCGCTACGAGCTGCGGCTCGACATCCACACGCGCCGACTCACCCAGCGCCGGGTCGAGCGCGCCGACGCCTGCGACTCGCTCGACGGCGCCGCCGCGCTGATCATCGCCATCGCCATCGACCCGCTCGAGTTCGCCGGCTCGCTCGCGCCGGCGCCACCCGCACCCGAGCCCGAGTCCGAGCCCGCTCCGCCCGTCCCCGCACCGCCGGTCGACGTCCCCGGCCCGCCGCCCGAGCTCGTCGAACCCGAGCCCGTCCCCGGGCCCGCGCCCGACGAGCCCGCGAAGGCCGACCCCGACCGGCCCTGGCCGCCTACGCCGGCGCCCGTCGCCCGCCCGCGCCACACCAGCGTGTTCGTGCGCGTCGACGGAGGCATCGACGCCGGCGCCACCCAGACCGTCGCCGGCGACGTCGGCGGAGCTCTCGGCGTCCTCCACCGCCGCCTGCGGATCGAGGCCGTCGGCCTCTACATGCCCCCGCGGCCGCTCACCTTCCGGGGCGATCGCGTCGGCGTGGTCGCTCGCTGGGCCCTCGGCGTACGCGGCTGCGTCCGCTTCGTCCGCAGCGTCCTCGAGATCCCGCTGTGCCTCGGGCTCGAGGGCGGACAGTTCCTCGCCGTCGGCGACGGCATCACCGTCGATCCCCGGAGCGCCCGCCCGCCGTGGTTCGCCATCCTCCTCGGCCTGGGTCTCGTCTGGTCGCCGCACCCGCGGGTCGGCCTCGGCCTGCGCTCCGAGTTCGTGGTCGCCCCCCTGCGCGCCCCCTTCACCGTCAGCGACCAACTCGTCCACATCACCCAGCCCGTCGGGGTCCGCGTCGGCGGCGGCCTCGAGATTCGCTTCGGCCCCGGGGCCCGGCGTGACGGATCCACTCCGGCCCGGCCACGATGAGTAAGTAACTGCCGTGCTGAAGGTTCAGCCGCCCACCTCTGGCCCCGAAGAGCACGCGCAGCGCGGGTTCGTCACCGTGTACTACGCCTACTTCGACCTCGTCTGGCGGATCCTCCGCCGCCTCGGGGTGCCCTACGACCAACTGGAGGACGCCGCCCAGGACGTGTTCCTCGTGCTCCACCGCCGCCTGCCCGGGCTCGACCCGCAGATCTCGCTGCGGAGCTGGCTGTTCGGCACCGCGCGGCGAGTGGCCAGCGATTTCCGCCGCGGCCTGCGGCGTCACGAGCGCCGGATCCAGGCGTTCGCCGTCGTCCACAACCACCAGCCGCGCGAGCGCGTGGCCGAGCGAGCGGAGGCCGCCGACTTCGTGCAGCGCTTCCTCGACAGCCTCGACCAGGACAAGCGCATGGTCTTCATCCTCGCCGACCTCGAGGGCTTCACGGCGCCGGAGATCTCCCAGGCCCTCGATGTCAAGTTGAACACCGTGTATTCGCGTCTACGAGCCGCCCGCGCCGAGTTCGAGCGGGCGATCGCCGAGACCGAGAAGGCGGATGGGAGGCAAGCAGCATGGAACCGCTGAGTTCGGAGGCGCGGGCGCGTCTGGCCGCATTTCGCAGCGCCGAGTCGCCGAGCCGCGTGATCGCCGACCGCTGCCTCGCGGCGCTCGAGCAGCGCTTCGACGAGGTCGGCAGCGACGACCTCGACGACGAGGCCCCGAGTCGTCCGCGGCTCGCCCCGCGCGTGCTCGCCGGCTTCGCCCTGGCCGCGGGGGTCTTGCTGGCGCTCACCTGGGCCGTCATGCACGGCGGCGGCGGCGAGTCGCCGACCACCCACGTCGCCGCCCCGTACCAGGCCCAGGGCGGCGCCGTCCCGCGCACCGCGGAGCCCGGGCGCGCCCCCGGCCGGCCGGCGCCGCCGCCCGAGGTCGTCGAGGCCCCGCTCGACACCACCGCCGTCGAGGCGCCCGCGGACAAACCTGTCTCTTCGGACACCTCCAAGTCGCGCAAGCCGGCGCGCGAGGACAGCGTCGCCGCCGAGGTCGACCTGTTGCGGCGGGCCAAGCTGGCCGAGCCGGACGAGCGGCTACAGCTGCTCGAGGAGCACGCGCGGCGGTTCCCCACCGGCATCCTCGCCGCCGAGCGCGGCCTGCTGGAGATCGAGGCCCGCTGTGCGATGGGCCAACGCGACGCCGCGCGCCAGCTGGCCGCCACCTATCCCAAGCGCTTCCCGGGCTCGCCACTGGTCGAGCGCGCGGCGGCGCTCTGTACCGCACCGGCCACGCAGCCGTGACCCGCCCCGGCGGGTGAGACCACCCGTGCTTAACTTATCCACCCCTCGCACCTCCTCCGCGACCACGGCGCGCGTGTGCCTCGCCGTGGCGCTAGCCTGTTCTTTGGTTCATGTCGGTTGCTGGCTCGATCCGAGCCCGCTCGGCGAGTTCCCCGAAGACAGCGACACCCAGGACAGCGGCGGCGCCGACACCCTCGTCTTCACCTCGCAGCACGTCGACGACACCACCCTCGACCCGCTCCCGACCACCACCGCCGACGCGACCACCACCACCGGCGAGCCCGACACCACCACCGGCGGGCCCGGCACCACCACCATGGACCTCCCGCCGGTGCCCGGCTGCACCGACGGCGGCGCCTGCGATCAGCTCGACGTCCTGTTCGTCATCGACAACTCGGGCACCATGGGCGAGGAGCAGAGCCAGCTCGCCGACAGCTTCCCGGCCTTCGTCTCGCGGCTGCGCAACCTCACCGACGCCAACGGCAAGCTGGTCGGCGTCGACGTCCACGTCATGGTCACCACCACCGACGTGCCGCATCCCCTGTGCACCCCGTTCGAGAAGCCCGACTACGACGCCGCCGACGGCGAGCCGATCGACACCCCGTGCACCGAGCGGCTCGAGCGGTTCACCGGCCTCGGCGCCGACCCGCCGGTGATGCCGGAGATCTGCACCTCGCGCTGCTCTTCGGCCGCCCCGGCGTTCCCGACCGACCCGTTCATCCACTTCAGCCCCACCGCCCACAACGTCATCGACCCTGACGGCGAGGGTGACCCGGCCGCCGACGCGCTGGCGTGCATCGGCCCGCAGGGCATCGACGGTTGCGGCATGGAGGCGCCGCTCGAGGCCATGTTGCGCGCGCTCGACCGCGACGCCCGGTGGAACCGCGGCGAGCGCCCGTTCCTGCGCCCCGGCGCGCCGCTGGCGATCGTCCTCGTCACCGACGAGACCGACTGCTCGACCCTCAACTTCTCCTACTTCGACCCCAAGATGGTCGACGACCCCGAGTTCAACAAGTACTGGCCGACCGACCCCAGCAACGGCCACAAGACCGAGCCGACCAGCGCCACCTGCTGGAACGCCGGCATGACCTGCGCCGACGACGACGACGACGGCGTTTACGAGTGGTGCATGTCGGAGGACAAGGAGGTCCTCTACCCGGTCGAGCGCTACCACAAGTTCCTCGCCGGCCTCAAGCAGGTGCACGACAAGGACGTCGTCATGCTCGTCCTCGGCGGCGTCCCGCAGGTCACCGTCCACAACAGCGACCCGCCGTTCGAGCCGCTCGAGGGCGGCGTCGCCGGCCTCGTCTACCGCGACTGGCAGCCCGGCGACATCCTCCCCGGCGACACCGACTCGCCGGCGCAGAAGCAGTTCGAGTTCGGCGTCGGCCCCGGCTGCGTCGGCCCGGCCGGCCAGGCCGTCCCGCCCGGGCGGATCCAGGAGGTCTGCCAGGCCCTCGACATCGCCGACGACCCCCAGACCCCCGTCGACGAACGCGCCGTGCGCTGCTGCATCGAGTCGGTCTGCGACGCCGACTACACCCCCGCCCTCGACTGCCTCGCCGGCATGCTGCAGCCCGCCCTGCAGGCCTCGCCCTGAGCATGTCTCGAAGGGCATGCCCTCGATCACCTGTCCCTGACGACATGCTATCGGGGGCATGTCCATAGCGATCAGCGACACCCCGTGCTCGTCACCCCCTGCGCGTCCCGGACGCGCCGCGGCAGATGCCACGTCGTGAATGACGCGAGGTGGCGCGAGCCCGGCGGCCGGCCCTGGCCGTCGAACTGCCGCTCGTGACCGGCTCCTCAGCACATCTCCTGTCGAAGCCCAGACAGTGCGGCGGGTGTTCGTCGTGAAGTCCGACCTCTGCCTCGGCGAGCCCCGCTCGGCCTCGAGCTGCGTAACGTCCGTCGTCACTCATCGCGCAGCGCGCGGAACAGCGGCGACGCCGGGATCTCCTCGCCGTTTTTATCGCGCAGCCCACGAACGGCGACCACGTCGCGCGTGCCTGTTCGCAGGCGACGCATCGGTCGAATGAAGATCGTCTGGGGTTCACCTGCCACGCCGGTCGTATCGACATCCGCGAAGTACGGCCAGCGTTCCCCCGAGTCGAGCGCGAGCAGCACGATCGGCGCCTCCTCGGCCAGCGCCCGATGTCGTTGCTCGGCGGCAGCGACGGCCCGCCGTTCGGCGTCGCCGTGGCGTTGGGCGTGCACCGGGCGAACCGTCGAGCAGGTCGTGGGCCGGGAACTCCGTCTCTCGCGTGTTCTTCGGTCAGCCTCGATGTCCGCACGCCTCGTCGGCCGCGCAGCCGTCGCACGCCGCGGGCGCGGCTGTGGATCCGGACGGCCCCGATGAGGTCGTGGGGACATGTTCCATGGAACCTGTTGTCGGGGACATCTTTATCGTCGCCTTGGAGGTCGAGGCGTCGTCGCTGGCGCTGCCGCGGCCGGATCGCGGCACGCGACCGGGCCGGGACCTGGCCGGCAACTGACTTCGCGAGGCGCTCAGGTCGACGCGCCGGCGAGCGGTCGCGACCACACGCGCACGATGCGGTCGTCGGGTGTCCGCTGGTACAGCGCGAGCTCGGCGATCGTGAACTCGCCCGGGACCGTCAGCGAGAACAGCGCGCTGATGTCCGCGTCGGAGAGCGGCCCGGCCATGCGGATCGTGCAGTGGGGGAAGAACGGGAACTGGCTCTCCTCGAACGCGATCCCGGAGTGCTTCAGGGCCTCGTGGAGGGCCATGAACGGCATCGGGTCCGACATGCTCAGGCAGAAGATGTCCGTGTCTGGGAAGCGGACCATCCCGCCGAGGCTCGCGCGGATCGGCGCCCACTCCTGCGCGAGCGCCTCGAGCCTGGGCTCGACGCGGTCCCAGTGCAGCTGCGGCAGCATCGCTCCGACCCCGCTCGATCCCGTGATCGTGATCTCCGGCGGGAAGTCCTTGAGCCGCTGACAGTAGCGGCGGCGCAGCGCCATCACCTCCGACGCCTGCGGCTCGGGCAGATCGAGGCAGATGTACGTCGGCGGGACGAGGTTCATCGCTCCAAGATCGGTAATACAACGCTTTCGCAAGCGCGTCACTGCCCGACCGCGAGGTGTGGGGTCTTCGGCGGACAGGGAAACTCAGCAGACAGTCCCCCTCACGACGCGCGCCGTGGACGCAGATCTCGACCTTTTTATATGGTGGCTCCTCAGCAAGGAGCCGCCCATGCCCAGGCAGCGTCGTTTCGCCCGCGCCCCGTCCCGGCCACTCGGCCCCGGCGGGATCGCGGCCCTCCTCACCCTCTCGGCGAGCCTCGCCGGCGGTTGTTATCAAGGCATCGGCCAGGATCAGACCGCCGGTCCGCCCACCGCCCCGTCCAGCGGCGACGTCACGGACACCGGCGTCGATCCCACCGACGGCGGCGATCCGACCGACGGCACCGACCCGACCGAGGGCGGCGAAGCCGAGTTCGCCCCGGCGCCTGCTCGCCTGCGCCTGCTGCTCGCGCGCCAGTACAGGAGCTCGGTCGCCTACCTGCTCGGCGAAGCCGCGGCCGCCAAGGTCCAGACCCCGCCGGACAGCGCCATCAACGGCTTCGAGTCGATCGGCGCCGCCCAGCTCGCGCTCAACGATCAGGCCATCGACACCTACGAGAAGTCGGCCCGCGCCGTCGCTGCCGCCGCCGACGCCGCCACCCTCGCCGGCTACCACACCTGCGCGCCGACCGGCAGCGACGACGAGGCCTGTCACAAGGAGTTCGTCGCCAACTTCGGCCGGGTCGCCTGGCGCCGCAGCCTGACGCAGGCCGAGATCGATCGCTACGGCGCCGTCGCCCGCGACGCCGCGCTCGCCTTCGGCAGCTGGGAGCTCGGCCGCGAGTACGCCGTCGCCGGCCTGCTGCAGTCGCCCTACTTCCTCTACCAGGTCGAGGTCGGCGAGCCCGATCCGGACCAGCCCGGCCAGCGCGTGCTCACCGGCGTCGAGCTCGCCACGCGCATGAGCTTCTTCTTGCTCGACACCACCCCGACGCGCGAGCTCATCGACCTCGGCGAGGGCGACGGCCTCGTCACCTCCGACGACGTGCGGGCTGTCGCCTGGACCATGCTCGAGACGCCGGCCGCGCGGGCCGCTCTCGGCGGGTTCTTCGCCGAGGTCCTGCGCCTGCGCACGCTCGAGACCCTGCCGAAGGATCCCGGCACCTACCCGGCCTGGACCCCCGCGCTCGGGGCCAGCATGCGCGACGAGGTGCTGCGCCTCATCGACGACATCGCCTTCACCCGCGAGGCCGACTTCCGCGAATACCTCGACGCCCCGTACACCTACGCCAACGGCCCGCTCGCCGCGCTCTACGGCCTCATCCCCGACGCCGGCGTCCTCGGCGACGTGTGGCAGAAGTTCGACCTCCCGGCCGAGGGCAAGCGCGGCGGTCTGTTCGGCATGGGCGGCTTCCTCGCCGCCTACGCGCACATCAGCAGCACCTCGCCGACCCTGCGCGGCAAGTTCGTGCGCGAGGTGATGATGTGCCAGGGCATCCCGGCGCCGCCGCCCGACGTCGTCACCGAGCTCCCGGTCGGCGAGGACTACCCGACCATGCGCGATCGCCTGGCCGAGCACATGACCAACCCGTCGTGCAAGCCGTGCCACGAGCTGATGGACCCGATCGGCTTCGGCCTCGAGAACTTCGACGGCATCGGCGTGTTCCGCCTGGTCGAGAACGGCGTCGACCTCGACACCAAGAGCAACCTCGACAGCCTCGGCGAGTTCGACGGCGCCCGCGAGCTCGGCAGCTTGCTGCGCCAGAGCCCCGCGGTCACCCGCTGCCTCGTGCGCAACCTGTTCCGCCACGCCACCGGCCACCTCGAGCTGCCGGGCGAGCTCGGCGCGCTCGAAGACCTCGACGCGAGCTTCGAGGACAACGAATACCGCATGAAGGAGCTCCTCGCCGAGCTCGTCGCCAGCCCCGCCTTCCTGCGCGTGGGTACCCCCGAGTGAAAGGAGCACGAGTCATGAAGCGCCATCATCTCAGCCGTCGCACCCTGCTCCGCGGCGTCGCCGGCGGCAGCACCGTCGCGCTCGCGCTCCCGCTGCTCGAGGCCATGCTCAACTCGAACGGCACCGCCCTGGCCGACGGCACCGCCCTGCCGAGGCGCATGATCACCTGGCACTTCGGCAACGGCGTCGCCCTCGTCGACCCCGCCGACGTCGGCAAGGGCAACCGCTGGGCTCCCGCCGAGACCGGCCCCAGCTACCCGCTGACCCCGCAGCTGGCCGCGCTGGAGAACGTCCGCGAGTACTGCAACCTGCTGACCGGCTTCGACATCAAGGCCTCGTCGAAGCACCGCCGCGGCCACCACGACGGCTGCGCCGGGTTCTTCTCCGGCTACCCGTTCATCGAGCTGCCGCACGCCGAGAACAGCTACTCCTCGAAGTTCGGCGGCCCCTCGATCGACCAGGTCGCCGCCGCCGCCGTCGGCGCCCAGACCTTCATGCCCTCGCTGCAGCTCGCGATCTCGAAGCGCGTCATCGGCGGCGAGGGGCCGACGCTGCAGTACCTGTCGCACAAGGGCCCGGACCAGCCGCTGCCGCCGTTCTTCAACCCGCAGGAGGCATTCGCCGCCCTGTTCGACAGCTTCGTCCCGCCCGACGACCCGTCGAAGGGCCCGCGCGTCGACATCCTCGACGCCGTGCGCGAGGACGTGAAGGCTCTGAAGCTGCGGGTCGGCAGCGCCGACAAGCTGCGCCTCGACGCCCACCTCGCCAGCGTCGAGCAGATCAAGAAGCAGATCGAGACGCTGCCGCCGGCCTGCACCCTCCCGGGCATGCCGGTCGAGACCAACATGGACATCGACGGCGTCGAGCCGATCGAGCTCGTCAACGCCGCCATGGTCGAGATCATCATCGAGGCGTTCCGCTGCGACCTCACCCGGATCGTCAGCATCCAGTTCTCGGGCTCGGTCGGCTACCACATCTTCGGCAGCCTCGGCCACACCAAGGGTCACCACGACATGACCCACGACACCGCCGACAACGAGCTCGTCGACCAGACCACCATCAAGACCGTCGAGTGCTTCGCCGTCCTGCTCAACCGCCTCAAGGAGACGGTCGAGGGCGACGGCAACCTGCTCGACAACTCGTGCGTGATCCTCGGCAGCGACGCCGCCTCGGGCTACACCCACAGCGTCTTCGACCAGCCGTGCATCGTCGCCGGCCGCGGCGGCGGCGCCCTCCGCTACCCCGCCGAGCACTACCACTCCCCGTCGGGCGAGAACACCTCCGACATCCTGCTCGCCTGCCTGCAGTCGGTCGTGCCCGAGGCCACCGAGGTCGGCGCGACCAACGCCGACGGCGACGGCTACTCGAACACCCCGTGCGCCGCCCTCCTGGCCTGAAGGACAGCCGGCTCTCCCGACCGCGCGGCCAGCGTCCTCGCCGGCCGCGCTGTTCGTTGGGTCCGTAGAACATGTCCCTGAGGACATCTCACTCGTCCTCCCGCCCCGACCCGAAGGACGGCCTCCTGACCCGAAGGACAGCCGCACCGGCCGTCGCGCGCCGCGAGTTCGCAGCGGACGACCTGTCGGCCACGCCCCCCCGACCGCCCGTCCCCGCCCCGCCGTCCTGTCTATCCGGACCCCCTCGCGGCGCGGCTGTCTGGACGCGACCGGGGGTGATCTACGGCGCCCAGGTCGCCTGTCCGGTCGATGCCCCCAGACCGAACGGGATTTCTGCCGCATTCGCGCGCCGCGCGCGATGCCCGCCATGCGCCAAACCGGTTCGCCGGGGCTTTCCCGCCCGCTTCGCGCTCAGGTGCGCAGGCCGCGACGCACTCGCGCCCGCGGACGGCCGGCCCCGGTTTTTCGTCGGCGCCCGCGCGATCGATGGGGCAACGGCTCCGGCTCCATGTAGTGTGGTCGCCACGCTCGCTGATCGCGGCCCGAGGCACACCGAGATGAACCTGAAAGACGTGAACACGACCCTCACCGAGATCGAAGACGGCCTGATGGGCGGCCTCGCCACCATCGACGTCTTCAGCAAGACCTCCGGGATGTCGGTCGCCGGTATTCGCAGCTCGCCCAAGGCGTGCGCCCTCTTCAACATCCTGTGCGAGCGGATCACCGAGGCGCTCAAGAAGTCCCAGCTCCCGGTCCCCGACTTCGTCTATCAGACGCTCCTCCGCCTCGGCGACGAGGGTAACGTCATGATCGTCGTCGTCGACCTGACCGAGAAGTACCGCCTCGGCATGGCGGTCGACTGCGTCAAGGCGCCGCTCGGCATCCTCGTCAGCGTCGTCCTCCCGGACTCCATCCCGCGCCTGCGCAACTCGCTGCGTTGAGCGGCGCCGGCTCTGCGCCCGCCCGGCGGTCCTCCGCGGCTCCGGGCGGGTTTGTCGCGACCGGATCTCCACGTGTCCCCAGGACAGCCGTCCCCGCGGACGTTCTCCACCTGTCCTGAAGGCCATCTCTCCCGTGCGCCGCCGACCCTGTCCCCGAGGACAGACTGACCTGTCCTGAAGGACACCCTCGCTCGAACCGCGAGGCCGCGGCCTCACGGCTCGAGCGACGCCTCGCCCGTCGCGACCGCGACCGCCTCGCGCCCGGCCGCCCAGCGCAGCAGCGAGTCGAGCGTCGGGCACAGCGCCTGGCCCCACTCGGTCAGGCGGTACTCGACCTTCGGCGGCACCTGCCCGTGGACCACGCGCTGCACGATGCCGTCGCTCTCCATGCGCCGCAGCTGCTGCGCCAGCATCTTCTGCGACACCTCCGGGATCGCGCGCTCGAGCTCCGAGTAGCGCAGCACCTTGCCGCCGAACAGGTGGAACAAGATCCGCAGCTTCCACCGGCCCTCGAGGATCGCCAGCGCCTCACCGACCGCCTCGGCGGCCGCCTCGGGCGTGTCGGGCACGGACTTCCGCGCGGGTGAGTGACTCACTTTTTCGTGCGTACTTGTCACCCACTCAGACTAGTCCCATCTTTCGAGCCCGGGCAATGCGAGCCGCCGCGACGCCTGTTGCGCCGCGGTCACGCGTTCGCTCGCCCGGAGATCGATCCATGACCACCACGACCCCCGCCTTCTATGACCCCCGCGAGTTCGTCGGCAAGCGCGTCCTCGTCACCGGCGGCACCCAGGGCATGGGCGCCGCCATCGTGCAGCGGCTCGTCGCCGGCGGCGCCACGGTCGCCACCACCGCGCGCTCCACCTTGCCCGAAGGACAGACACCCGCGCTGTTCGTCCAGGCCGACATCGCCACCCGCGCCGGCGTCGATCGGGTCGTGCGGGCCGTCATCGACGACTTCGGCGGCCTCGACATCCTCGTCGACAACGCCGGCGGCTCGTCCGCGCCGGGCGGCGGCGTCCTCGCCCTCGACGACGACCAGTGGCACCACGACCTCGACCTCAACCTGCTCGCGGCCGTCCGCCTCGACCGCGCCTTCCTGCCCGGCATGCTCGCGCAGCGCTCCGGCGTCATCCTCCACGTCTCCTCGATCCAGCGGCGCCTGCCGCTGTACGAGGCCACCCTCGCCTACGCCGCGGCCAAGGCCGCCCTCAGCACGTACAGCAAGGGCCTCGCCAAGGAGGTCGGCCCCCGCGGCGTCCGCGTCCTCAGCATCGCCCCCGGCTACATCGAGACCGCCGCCGCCCACGCCCTCGTCGTGCGCCTCGCCGCCGAGGCCGGCACCGACGAGGCCACCGCCCGCAACGGCCTCATGACCTCGCTCGGCGGGATCCCCATCGGCCGCCCCGGCCACCCCGAGGAGGTCGCCGAGCTCGTCGCGTTCCTCGTGTCCGCCCGCGCCGCCTCGATCCACGGCACCGAGGTCACCATCGACGGCGGCACCATCCCGGTGGCGTGAGCCGCCATTCGTCGCACATGACCGATCGGACAGACGAGAACGACCCGCTCAGCGCACCACGAGCATCCGGATCTCCGACATGTCCTCCATGGCGAAGCGGATCCCCTCGCGCCCCAGCCCCGACTCCTTGACCCCGCCGTACGGCATCGGGTCGGCGCGGAACGAGGGCACGTCGCCGATGATCACGCCGCCGACCTCGAGCGTGTCCCAGGCCTGGTGCATGCGGTCGATGTCGCGGGTGAACACGCCGGCCTGCAGGCCGAACTTGCTGTCGTTCACCTGCCACAGCGCCTCCTCGAAGCTCGCGAACTCCTGCAGCACCGCCACCGGCCCGAACGCCTCCTCGGCGACGATCGGCTGCTCGCGGGGCACGTTCTCGAGCAGCGTCGGCTCGACCATCACCCCGTCGCGCTGGCCCCCGCACAGCAGGCGCCCGCCGGCGTTGACGGCGGCCTCGATCCACTCGGAGATCCGGCGCGCCTCTTTCTCCGAGATGATGGGCCCGATGAACGTCTCCTCGTTGCGCGGGTCGCCCGCGCGCAGCTTCGCCGTCGCGGCGACCAGCGCCTCGCGCAGGCGCGGGTAGATCGACGTGTGGGCGAAGATCCGCTGCACGCTGATGCAGCTCTGCCCCGACTGATAGAACGCCCCGGTGACGAGCCGCGGCACCACCTTCTCGAGGTCGGCCGTCTCGTCGACCACGCAGGCCGCGTTGCCGCCGAGCTCGAGCACCACTCGCTTCTTGCCGGCCCGGGCCTTGAGCGCCCAGCCGACCGCCGGCGAGCCGGTGAAGCTGAGCAGCTTGAGGCGCTCGTCGCTGGCCAGCGCGTCGGCCCCGCTGCGCGGGCACGGCACGATCGACCATGACCCTTCGGGCAGGTTCGTCTCCGCCAGCACCTCGCCGATCAGCAGCGCCGAGATCGGGGTCGCGCTGGCCGGCTTGAGCACGAACGGGCAGCCGGCCGCGATCGCCGGCGCGATCTTGTGGGCCGCCAGGTTGAGCGGGAAGTTGAACGGCGAGATCAGCGAGCACGCCCCGATCGGCACCCGCTTCCACTGCCCGCGGTAGCCTTGCAGGCGCGGGCTGGTGCCCATCGGCAGCACCTCGCCGATCGGGCGCGTCACCTCGGCCGCCGCCGCCTTGAACGTCTCGATGAGACGACCCACCTCGCCGCGCGCGTCGCGGAGCGGCTTGCCGGCCTCGACGCACAGCACCATCGCCAGCTCGGCCGCGCGCTCCTCGAACCGCCGCGCGCAGTGCTCGAGCGCCGCCTGGCGGGCGTAGATCGGCAGCGCCGCCATCGCCCGCGTCGTCCCGGCGGCGGCGGCGATCGCCGCGTCGAGCGTGCCCACGTCGGCCTGGGCCACGCGAGCCGCCTCCTCGCCGGAGAACTTGTCGTACACGGGCAGGTCGAAGTTCGCCTGCACCGCCCGGCCGCCGAGGAACAGGGGGTACGTCTCGCGGAGCATGCTCCGGTTTACACCACCTCGGGACCCGCAGCGACCGCTCCCCGCAGCAGCGCCCCGCGCACGAACACCGCGCGGGCGGGCGCCGCGTCGCGCCGGAACGCCAGCGCGTCGAACAGGCCCTCGGCGCCCGCGATCTCCGGCGCGTCGATCACCGCCAGATCGGCCTCGAAGCCCGGGCGCAGGCAACCGAGCCCGGCCGTCATCCCCAGCGCGCAAGCTCCGCCCCGCGTCGCCAGCCACAGCAGTTCCTCGGCCGTCGTCGGCGCGCCGGCGATGAGGCTCGCGTCGTACGCGCTGGCGATCACCTGGCGCAGCGAGAAGCTGCGCCCGGCGCCGACGTCGGTCCCGAGCCCGACGCGGACGCACCGCTCGCTCGCCGAGCGCAGGCGCATGCAGCCGCTGCCGAGGAAGAAGTTGCTGTCGGGGCAATGTGCCACCGCGCTGCCGGCGGCCGCCACTCGGTCCCATTCGCCGTCCGACAAATGGATGCAGTGCGCGAACAACGAGCGCGGCCCCGCCAGGCCGTGCGACTCGTACACCTCGAGGTAATCGCGGGCCGCGGGGAACGCCGCCGCCGTGTGCCGCAACTCATCTGTATTTTCGGACAGGTGCGTCTGGACATACAGCCCGCGCGCGTCGGCCAGCCGACCCGCCCGGCGCAGCAGCTCCGGCGTGCAGCTGAGGGCGAACCGCGGCGTGACGCAGAACCCGAGCCGGCCGTCGTGCCCGTGCCAGCGGTCGACCAGGCGCTCGCACGCCGCGATCGCCTCGTCGGCGCCGACCAGCAGCCCCGGCGGCGCCCCGCGGTCCATCAGCGTCATGCCGACCAGCGCCCGCAGCCCGCGGCGGTCCAGCTCCTGGAACAGCACGTCGGTGGCCGCCTCGTGGCTCGAGCCGTAGATCGCCGCGCACGTGGTCCCGTGGCGGACGAGCGCCTCGCAGAACTCCCACGCCACCACGGCCGCGTAGCGCACGCTCTGGAAGCGCAGCTCCTCGGGGAACACCGAGCGCTCGAGCCAGCGCAGCAGCGGCCCGCTGGCGCTGCCGATCACCCGCGTCTGCGGAAAGTGCACGTGCGCGTCGACGAAGCCAGGCAGGATCACCGCGCCCGGGTAGGACTCCGGCAGCGCGCAATCGTCCGGCGCGGGCCCGACCGCCGTGATCCGGCCGTCGTCGCCGATCGTCAGCAGCCCGTCGGCGATCCGCTCGATCTTCGGCCGCGCCGGATCGGGGCACAGCAGGCGCCCGCGCAACACGCGGGCGCGTGACGTTGTTCTGTGGCCCCCGCTCGCGACGGGAGCGTCCGTGGTGGTCGACATCCGGCCCCGAAGGTGCCCGTTGCGGCCGCCGGGCGCAATCCATCGCGGCGCCAAAGTGCCCGCACGATCGCTCCCCGGCGCGCACGAGATTTGTCTATTTTGCTCAGGTGGCCCTCGTGTTCGTGCTCGCGGTCGGCCTCTCGCGCCTCTTCGTCGAGCCCGCAGCCGAGCCCGGGTCGCCCGCGAATTCGTCGCCCCGCCGGGCCCCTCGATCCCCGCGCCGACGACCCTCCAGTTCACGCCCACGAGCCTCGCGCCGGCCCGGCCCGCGCCTGCGCCCGCGCGCACCGTGATCGTCGCCCCACCGCCCGCGCGGACCCGCGTCGAGCAGGGCCCGCGTCTCCCTCGCGGCTGGGCCTTCGACCTGACCGGAGGGACAGCCGTGCCGCTCGCTCTCGGCGCCGCCTTCCAGGTCGAGGCGCCGCCGCGGCTGCTGGCTCAGCTCGAGATCGGCGGCCTGCTCGGTCGCTACGTCGACGTGCTCGACGCCACAGCCCCGCCGCGCGATCCGCCGGCCGCCGGCCTCATGCGTGACGTCGGTCGCAACGCCCTCGTCGTGCGCGCCGCGGTCGGCGTGCGCCCGCTGCGGCGACGCGGCCTCGAGCTGCGCGGCGGCTACACCGTCGTGACTCACGGCCAGAGCCTCGTCGGCCTCGACGGCATCGACGCCGAGCTCGGCGCCGAGGGGCGCGTGCCGGTACGTGGCGCGCTGTACGGCGTGCACGTCGACGTCGGCTGGCGCTGGGTGATCCGCGAGCACTTCCTCGTGCACGCCGCGATCGGCTATGTCCACAGTCTGGCCGCGCGGATGTGGATCTCGGACATCTCGAGCGACGACCCCGAGTTGATCCCGCGCACAAACGACGCGCTCGGCGACATCGCCGAGGACGCCGCCACGACCGCGCTGCGCTCGCCTCTGCTGCTGTTACACCTGGGATATCGCCTTTAGAACTTTGGGACAGCCGATGATTAGCGCTCGCTGCGCGTCAGCGTCGGGCGGACACGCGCGATCGGCCGGCGGCGCCGCTTGACCGCGCTTCATCGCCGTCGCGAGCCTCACGGCTCTGCGCGGGTGGGCGGCGGTGCAAGACTGGACGGGTCCCATGAGCGTCATCATTCCCGATACGGACGCGTCGGGGATCTCGGTGGACATCTCGCAGTCGCTGCCTGGTGTCACGATCACGGTCCCTGCGACCCTGCCCCCGCGGCTCGGTCGGTTCACCATCCTCGAGCGCCTCGGCGGCGGAACGGCCGTGGTCTACGCCGCCTACGACGAGCTCCTCGATCGCAAGGTCGCGATCAAGGTCCTGCCCGACACCGGGTCGAAGGGCCAGATCCGGCTGCTGCGCGAGGCCCAGGCGATGGCGGGTGTGACCCATCCGAATGTCATCACCGTGCTCGAGGCCGGCGTCGTCAAGGGTCAGGTCTACGTCGCCATGGAGCTGATCCGGGGCGCCGCGCTGCCGGCATGGCTCGCCGCCGGGCCGCGGACCTGGCGCGAGATCCACGACGTATTCACCCAGGCCGCGCGCGGCCTCGCGGCCGCCCACGACGTCGGCCTGCTGCACCGCGACTTCAAGCCCGGCAACCTCATGATCGACGCCACCGGCCGCGCCTGCGTCCTCGACTTCGGCCTCGTGCGCGCCACCCCCGATCGCAGCCTGCTCGAGCTGTCCTCCGGCGCGAGCCAGAGCATGCGGATCCGCGTCAGCGCCGACGAGGAGGACGACATCCTCGGCACGCCGGCCTACCTCGCGCCCGAGCGCTGGCGCGGCGGCCCGGCCGAGCCGGCCTCCGATCAGTTCAGCTTCTGCGTCGCCCTCTACGAGGCGCTGTTCGGCCTGCCGCCGTTCGCCGGCAACGACATCCTCGCGCTCTCGCACGCGATCACCAACGGCGAGCTGCGACCGCCGCCGCGCAACCATGGCGTGCCCGCCTGGCTCGTCGCCGCGATCATGCGCGGCCTCAAGACCGAGCCGCGCGAGCGCTACCCCTCGATGGAGGCGCTGCTCGGCGCGCTCGCGCCGGCGCGCGGGCGGGCCTGGCGGTTCGTCGGCGCCGGCCTCGCGCTCGCCGTCACCGCCGGAGCGGCCGGCCTCGCCGTCGTGCCCGAGGCCGCGGCCGAGAGCCCGTGCACCGACTCCGACGCCCAGATCCAGCGCGTGTGGGGCCCCGCCCAGCGCAACGCGGTCGCCACCGCCCTGCGCGACGCGGCCCCCAACTACGCCGCCGTGCTGTGGCCGAAGGTCGCCGACAAGCTCGACCGCTTCGCCGCCGCGTGGACCGAGAACCACCGCGACACCTGCCTCGCCGAGCACCAGGGCCGCTACACCGAGTCGGTGATCGATCGCCAGCGCCGCTGCCTCGACCGCCGCCGCGCCGCCCTCGACGAGACCGTCAAGGCGCTCTCGATCGCCGACATGGACATGGCGCCGCGGGCTCTCGGCGCCGCCAGCGACCTCGTGCCGCCCTCCGCCTGCCACGACCTCGCCTTCCTCAAGGCCGAGCCGCCGGGGCCCGACGACGCCGAGCTCGGCGAGCGCGTCGCCGACCTGCGCAATCACATGGCCCGGGCCGAGGCCCTGGCCAAGCTCGGCCGGATCCACGACGCCGTCGACGAGGCCGGCGACGTCGAGACCGCCGCCGAGCAGCTCGGCTACGCCCCGCTGCGCGCCGAGAGCGCGTTGCTGCGCGGGCGGCTCTCGCTCAACACGTCCGAAGAGACAGGTCAGGAGATCGAGTGGCTCACCCGGGCCATGCGCACCGGCCTCGAGTCGCGCGGCGACGCGATCGCGGCCGAGGCCGTGGCCTTGCGCCTCGTCGCCGTCAGCCGCCGGCCCGAGTTGGTCGGTCGCGCGCTCGCCGACGAGCCCCTCGCGCTCGCCCTCGCCGCCCGCGGCGCCGCCCCCGAGGCCCTGCGAGGCCTCGTGCTGCACAACCTCGGCGTCGCCCACCTCGCCCAGCGCAACCCGACCGAGGCGCGCCGCTACTTCACCGAGGCGCTCGGCGTGCGCCAGGCCGCGCTGGCGACCGGCCATCGTGACATCGGCTACACCCTCCTCAACCTCGCCTCGGTCACCGAGCCCGGGTCCGCGCGCGACGACCTGCTGGCGCGCGCGCTCGAGATCTTCGACGCCGAGCTCGGCGTCGTCCACCCGGCCACGATCGAGGCGCGGATCACCGCCGCGCAGCTGGCCGAGCCGGGCGAGGCGTGGTCGATCCTCCAGACCGGCTGCGTCGCGCTCGAGCGGTTCTTGCCCGACGACCTCGTGCGTCGCACCCGCTGCCTGTTCCACCTCGGCCGCGCCGCCACCGAGATCGGCGACGACGACGACGCCGCCTCGGTCTTCCGCGCCGCCGCCGAGCTGTCCGAGATGTCGGGCGCGCGCCTGTTCGGCCCCGAGGCCACCTTGCTGGCCGGTTACCGCGGCCTCGCCGGCCCCGCGAACGACAACAGCGCCGTCGACCACCTGCAGGCCACGCTCCTGCGCATGCCCGACGCCACCTGGTCGAACGAGGAGATCGCCGAGTTGCGGCTCGTCCTCGGCCAGAACTTGCTCGCGCGCGGCCGACCCGTCGAGGCCCGCTCCGCCCTGAGCGCCGCCGTCGCCGAGCTCACCGCGCTCGCCGCCGACGACCCGCACTGGGCCCCGCGCCTCGCCCGCGCCCACCGGACCCTCGCCGAGGCCATGCTCTCCGCCTCGCCGCCGGCCGTCGCCGCCGCCCGCCCGCACCTCACCGCCGCCATCAACTTCTACCGCGACGCCGGCGCCAGCTTCGCCCGCCAACTGGCCGCCAGCGAGCGCCTGCTGGCCCGCGGCCCGGCCCGCCCGAAGCTGCCCTCCAGGCCATGACCTCGAGGACATGCCCTCTCCAGCATGTCCTGGAGGGCATGCCCTCGATCACCTATCTCATCGAACATGTCCCGTGACCGCGAGCGCGGCGGCGCCGCCGCTCACCCGGCCGGGTCGCAGCCGAACGGCGGCAGCGTGGCCGCGGGCGTCTCGGCGCCGGCCTTGACCCGCTCGGCGGTCACGCGCGCCCCGCAGGCCCACGTCAGCGTCGGGCTGAAGCAGCGCACGCACGACACGTCGCGGACGATCGCGTCGACGCCCATGGCGACGTTGATGGCCCCCTCGCCGCCGGCGTTGCGCAGCGTCGCGTGCTCGATCAGGTTGCCGCGGGCCTTCTCGTACAGGCGGATCGCGTCCCACGTGCCGCGGCGGTCGGCGAGCCCGAAGATCTCGACCGGCTGTTCGGCCGTGCCCTCGATGCGCAGCGTCCCGCCGTCGAATTCGCCGACGCCGAGGGCGAAGCCGTCGTGCACGCGGATCTTCGCGCCGGGGCGGATCGTCAGGGTCGCCTCGCCGTCGACCGAGATCGGCCGCTTGAGCTCGATCGGCACCCCGAAGTCGTGCCAGACCGCGTCCTTGCCGATCTCCCCGCCCTCGATCTGCACCGTCGTCGCGGCGTCGAGCTTGTTGTCGGCCGCGATCATCCCGTACAGCTGCGGGCTCACGTCGAACGCCGGGTGCGAGCGCTCGAACGTGTTGCCGCGCAGCTCGCCGAGCCGCACGTTCGCGCCCTGCAGCGTCACCCCGCCGCTGTTGTCGCGGAACGTGCAGCCCTTGACCGTCAACCGCGCCTCGTTGTTGGCGTACAGCACCCCGCGGTCCGACCGCTGGCCGCCGTACTCGAACACCACGTTGCTGAAGCTCGCGGTCGCCGAGCGGTAGAGGTTGACCCCGCGCCACGCGTGTGACGTCTGCCGCGTCGCCGACGTGAGCACGATCGGCTCCCCGCCCGCGGCCTCGGCGATGAGCGCCGCCGGGTGGTCGTAGCCGACCGTGAAGTAGGCGTCGTCGTCGAACTTCAGGACCATCCCCGGGGCCAGCTCGAGCAGCGCCTCGTGCTTGTCGTCGGCGCCCTCGATCTCGATCACGCCCCCGATCACGAACGGCACCTTCGGCACGTCCCAGCGCGCGCGCTCGCGGATCATGCCGCCGAGCACGTGGATCACCGAGTCGGGCGGGAACGTGTTATCGGCCGCCACCGACCCGGCCGAGCGGGCCGGCAGCAGCAGCGCCGGCGAGCTGACGCGCTCGAGCCGGTTGCCTTTGAAGCTGCTGAGGTGGCCCTTCGACGTCACGTGGACCGCCACGTTCTGGCTGTCGCGCACCGTCGAGTTGTCGATCTTCACGTCCTCGGCCTGGACGTAGATCGCCCCGCGCAGGTCGGTGCCCGCGAACTCGAGCACGAGCCCGTGGATCTCCGAGCCGTCGGCGTGGTCGTACAGCGCGACCCCCTTCCACGCCCCCGGCCTGGCCTGCTCGCCCGCGGCCGTGAAGCGCACCGGCGCCTCGGGCGTGCCGCGCACCAGCAATTGCGCCGCCCGCTCGAACCCGACCGCCAGCTCGGCGCCGGGCATGAATTGCAGCGTGACCCCGGCCTCGATCGTCAGCGTCCCGTTCTCGATGCGGTAGCCCGGGTACACCGTCACCGTCTTGCACGTCGAATCGATCACGCGGTCGAGCTGCTCCGGCTCGTTCAGCGCTTCGGGACAGCTCGTGACCGAGGGCCGGCGCGGCGCGGGCGCAGGTGCCTGCACCCGGTCGGGCATGTTCGGGTTCGCCTCGGCCTTCTGCGGCTTCTCCTCGCCGGCCCCGCAAGCGAGCGCGGCGACCAGCCAGGCGAGCGCCGGCCCGCGCAGGCCGAGCCGGCGCATGGGCGCGACAGCGGACGCGACGGCGCGGGGACGCATCGGCCGAGCATGCCACGCGCGTGCGCGGCCCCGCAAGGCGCACGAACGGCGCCGCCGGCGGTGCTAAACTTCGGCCGTGGCCTCCCGCAAACCCGCGCCCGTCGTCACGGAACCGACCATCCGTGTGCGCCGGATCCACCGCCGCGACCTCAACAAGGTGTGGGAGTTCCTCAAGCGCGTGTTCCGCTCGGTCAACCGCGAGACCGTCGAGTACCAGCGCCCGCGCACCAAGACCCGCTTCCTCGAGATCTACGAGGAGGAGGGCATCGAGCAGCTGCTGTTCGAGATCCACGAGGGCGACGCCCCGGTGGTCGTCGGCTACGCCGAGTGCGCCTACGAGGTCATCGGCTCCGACAATTGGATCAACGAGCGCTACTTCGAGAGCCGTGACATGCGCCCGCTGTTCGTCGAGGAGATCGCCATCCACCCCGACTACCAGGGCCGCGGGATCGGCAGCTTCGTCATCGAGCAGCTCGAGCACCTCGCGCGCGTCCGCGGCTGCACCCACCTCGTCCTCGAGGTCGCCGCCAACAACAAGCGCGCGCTCCAGTTCTACCGCGCGCGCAGCTTCTCCCAGATCGACGCCGCCATCTTCCTGGCCAAGAAAGTCGTCAGCGAGCCCGAGCTGCTGCCGCCCCGCACCCTGCGCAGCAACGGCCTCGAGGCCCCCGCCGACCCGCCCGAGCGCGAGGAGGCGGCGGAATCCGGGGACATGTCCGAATCGACCGGATCCGAAGACCAGGGCCTCCAGGACATGCCCGAAGAGCCAGCCGGATCCGGGCCCGCCCCCGCGCACTCCGTCCGCTCGGCCCGCGCCCGCCGCCCGCGCCGCAAGAAGGGCTAGCGCCGCCCCGTTCGACCCCGGCACTTCGACAGCCCGCCCCGCAGGATCGCGCACGTGATGTCCGCGCCGGCAGCTCGTGCTCCGTGAGCCCCCCCGCGCTCCGCTGCGAATCCGCCGCGACCCGACGACGGCCGCCGGATCGGCTCCCGGCCATTTTCCGCGCGTCGCTGCGCCCGCGCCCGCCCTGCGAGCCGACTCGTGTTAGCGTCCGCCGCGTGACCGCTCCGGCCAGCGCCCCGCACATCGACGCTCGCGGCCTCGACGTGCGCTTCCCCGGCGGCGTCCAGGCCCTCCGCGGCCTCGACCTGCAGGTCCCCCGCGGCCAGCTCGTCGCCGTCATCGGCCCCTCGGGCTGCGGCAAGTCGACCCTCCTGCGCGTCGTCGCCGGCCTCGCGCCCGCCGGCGCCGGCACCATCGCCGTCGCCGGCGAGGCCCCCGAGCGGGTCCGGGCCCGCCGCGCGGTCGCCTTCGTGTTTCAGGATCCGACCCTCTTGCCGTGGCGCAGCGTCCACGCCAACGTGCGCCTCCCCCTCGAGCTCGCGCGCGTCCCCCGGAGCGAGCAGGACACCGCCGCCGACGCCGCCCTCGCGCTCGTCGGCCTGTCGGAGTTCGCCGCCGCCAGCCCGGCCGCGCTCTCGGGCGGCATGAAGATGCGCGCCTCGCTCGCCCGCGCGCTCGTCACCCGGCCCGAGCTGCTCCTCCTCGACGAGCCGTTCGGCGCCCTCGACGAGCTCACGCGCGAGCGCCTCAACGACGAGCTGCTGCAGCTGTGGGAGCGCGACCGCTTCACCGGCCTCGCCGTCACCCACAACGTCGGCGAGGCCGTCCTGCTCGGCGATCGCGTCGTCGTCCTGTCCGCCCGTCCCGGCCGCATCGTCGCCGACCTCCCGATCGACCTGCCGCGCCCGCGCCGGGCCGCCCTCGTCGGCACCCCCGAGTTCGCCGCCGCCGCCGCCGAGGTCCGCGCCCGCCTGCGCGCCGCCGACGTCGCCGCCTGACCGATCGACCCTGCCCTTTCCGACCTGCCCGATCGACCCTGCCTCGACCGACCTGCCCGATCGACCCTGTCCCCGGGCGCCTGTCCCTTCCATCCTCCCGCTCTTCGCCGCGCGCCCCTGGCCCGCGACGCCTGCCGCCCGCCCCTCGCTCCCTCCGCCTCCGCTCTCCCCGCTCGATCTCCCTGCCCCTTCGGCCCTCGCTCGCACTCCTTCCGCCCGGCACCTCCGCCCCTCCCGCTCGCCTCCCCGCATGTCCCTCGCTTCGGCCGCTCGAGCCGCCCTGCCGCCGCTCCTCGTCTTCCTCGCCTTCCTCGGCGCGTGGCACCTCGCCTGCGCCGTGCTCGCGCTGCCGGCCTACCTCGTGCCGCCGCCGGCCGAGGTCGCGCGCGAGGCCGTCGCCCACGCCGGCGAGCTGGCCGAGGCCGCGCTGCTCACCGCTCTGGGGGCACTCGGCGGCCTCGGTCTCAGCCTCGTCGTCGGCGGCCTCGTCGCCGTCCTCTTCTCGCAGTCGCAGGTGGCCGCGCGCAGCCTCTACCCCTACGCGATCTTCCTGCAGACCGTCCCGATCGTCGCCGTCGCCCCGCTGATCGTCGTGTGGTTCGGCACCGGCCTGCAGAGCGTCATCCTCACCGCCGCGATCCTCAGCGTCTTCCCGATCATCACCAACGGCACCACCGGCCTCGTGCGCGTCGACCCTCAGCTGCTCGAGCTGTTCGCCATGAGCGACGCCTCGCGCCTGCAGCTGCTGCTCAAGCTGCGCCTGCCCGGCTCGCTGCCCTACTTCGCCGCCGGCGCCAAGATCAGCGGCGGCCTCGCCGTCATCGGCGCGATCGTCGGCGAGTTCTTCGCCGGCTTCGGCGCCGACGACCTCGGCCTCGGCGCCGTCATCCTCCAGACCTCCGGCCGCCTGCAGACCGCCTACCTGTTCGCCGCCATCTTCGCCGCCACCCTGCTCGGCCTGGTCCTGTTCGGCGCCGTCGCCCTGCTCGGCGAGCTCGCCCTCCGCCGCTGGCGCGGCCGCGAGCAGACCCTCCACTGACCTGCCCGTACGAGCATGCCCTCGCGAACATGCCCCATCGAGCATGTTCGTGAGAGCATGTCTCCAATTTCCCCTCGCCGACGGCGCCGTGCTCCGCTCGACCCGCGCCGCGTCTCAGCGCCGGCGCGGCACCAGCCGGCCGACCGCGCGCACCGCCAGCGCCTCGAGCGGCGCTCCGCTGACGCGGTCGACCAGCGTCGGCTCGATCGCCCGGCCCGTCGTCGCGTCCTCGAGGCGGGTCGGCGGTGGGTCCTCGCGGGCCCAGCGGTCGCCCCACTGCATCAGCGTGATCACGACCGGGCGCAGGCCCCGGCCCTTCGCCGTCGGGGTGTACTCGTCGCGCGGCGGGTGCTCCTGGTAGCGGCGGCGCGCCAGGATCTCCGCGCGGCACAGGTGCTCCAGGCGGGCCGTCAACGTCGCCCGCGGGATCTGCAGGCGGGCCTGGAACGCCTCGAAGCGGGTCACCCCGAGCAGCGCGTCGCGCACGATCAGCAGCGTCCACGGGTCGCCGACGACGTCGAGCGCCCGCGCGATCGAGCACTCCATGCGGTCGAGTCGTTTGCGTCGCACGATCTGCCTCAGCCTCGCGCCGGACCTGTCCGAAGGGGCAGCGAGCACAGCGCCGTCGCCAGCCCGCCGACCACCATCACCCACCATACCCGATCGAAGCTCGCCAGGGCCGGCGGCCCGCTCGCCCCGGCCGTGAGCCCGATCGCCAGCGCCACCCCGAGCGTGCCGCCGAACTGGCGCAGCGCCTGGTGGACCGCGTTGCCCACGCCGAGGCGGTTCGGCGGCAGCGCCTGCCCGACCACGCTCGCCTGCTGCGGCAGGCACAGCGCCACCCCGGTCCCCGTCAGCAGCATCGACGGCAGGTAATCGCGCACGTAGTCGACCTCCGCGCCGAGCAGCCACAGCCGCCACAGCCCCCCGAGCGCGAACAGCAGCCCGCCCGTCACGAGCAGCGGGCGCTGACCGATCCGCGCCGCCAGCCGTCCGAACCGCGGCGCCAGCACGGCCACCAGCAGCGGCCCGGGCGCGACCCCGAAGCCCGCCGCGAGGATCGACCACCGCCACACCGAGGTGAGGAACAGGACGCTCGCCAGGAACATCGCCGTGAACGCCGCCCCGAACATCACCGCCGCCGCGTTGGCCCAGCGGAAGTTGCTCGACGCGAACAGCGACAGGTCGATCGTCGCCGCCCGCGTGCGGCCCTGATGGATCACGAACATCGCCAGCACCGCCGCCCCTGCGGCCAGCGATCCCAGCGTGTTCCTCGACGTCCAGCCCCACGCCTCGCCGAGCACCAGCGCCAGCGTCACCAGCACCGCGCCGATCACCAGCAGCAGCACCCCGAGCGGCGCCGGCATCACGCTGCCCGGGTCGCGCGACTCGCTGAGCCGGCGCCGCCCGAGCAGCAGCGTGAACACCCCGACCGGCAGGTTGATGACGAACACCCAGCGCCAGCCGAGCGCCTCGATGAGCGCCGCGCCGAGCGTCGGCCCGACCGCGCCCGCCACTGCCCCCGTCGCGCCCCACACCGCCAGCGCCACCGGCCAGCGCTCGCGCGGCGTCGCCCGCATCACCAGCGCCAGCGACGACGGCACCAGCGCCGCGCCGCCGGCCGCTTGCAGCACGCGCGCCGCCACCAGCGACCACGGCGTCGGCGCCGCGGCGCACAGCAGCGACGCCGCCGTGAACCCGAGCGAGCCGGCGAGGAACATCGCCCGGTGACCCCAGCGGTCGGCCAGCCTCCCGAACGGCACCAGCGCCGCCGCGAACACGATCGTGTACGCGTTCAGCACCCACGACAGCTCGGCCGCCGGCACCGTCGGGAACGTCGCCGTGATCGACGGGAACGCCACGAACAGCACCGTCGTGTCGAGGAACACCGCGAACACGGCCAGGCTCGCGACCAGCAGAGGCGACAGTCGAATCTCCATGCGTTCAATGATTGAACGTATGATTGTCCGCCCGCAAGCCGAAGCCGAGCGATTACGCTCACCGCGACGCAACCGAACTCACGTGCTCGCTTCTTGCTGATCTCATATGACAGACATAATCTGAAACCCATCCAGGAGCACACGATGCGGTACAGGACATTCGGTCGTCGCAGTGGTTTGCGCGTCTCTCAGCTCGCCCTCGGCACGGGCAACTTCGGCACCCGCTGGGGGCACGGCACCGAGCCGGCCGAGGCCCGGCGGATCTTCGACGCCTACGCCGAGGCGGGCGGCAATTTCATCGACACCGCCGACACCTATCAGGTCGGCCAGTCGGAGGAGCTGCTGGGCGAGTTCCTGGCGGCCGACCGCGACCGCTTCGTCGTCGCCAGCAAGTACACCCTCGGCACCACCGGCGGCCTGTCGCACACCGGCAACAGCCGCAAGGCGATGATCCAGTCGCTCGAGGCCAGCCTGCGCCGGCTCAAGACCGACCGGCTCGAGCTCTACTGGGTCCACTTCCCCGACGACGTCACCCCGATCGACGAGATCGTGCGCGGCCTCGACGACCTCGCGCGCGCCGGCAAGATCCTGTACGGCGGCCTGTCGAACTTCCCCGCCTGGCGGGTCGCGCGGGCCGACGCGATCGCCGAGCTGCGCGGCTGGACCCCGCTCGCCGGCATCCAGATCGAGCACAGCCTGGTCGAGCGCACCGGCGAGCGCGAGCTGTTGCCGATGGCCGAGGCGCTCGGCCTCGGCGCCGCGCTGTGGTCTCCGCTCGGCGGCGGCTTCCTCACCGGCAAGTACCGCACCAGCGACGAAGGTCGGCTCACCGGCCTCGGCATGCTCGTCCACACCGAGAAGACCGCGCGCGAGACCGCCATCCTCGACGCCGTCGTCGCCGTCGCCGCCGAGGCGGGCGTCGCCCCGATCCAGATCGCCCTCGCGTGGTCGCTGGCCCGCGGCGCCGCCTCGACCACCGCCCTCGTCCCGATCCTCGGCCCGCGCACCCGCGAGCACCTCGACGCCGCCCTCGCCGCGCTCGAGCTCACCCTCTCGCCGGCCCAGCTGGCCCGCCTCGACGAGGCCAGCGCGATCTCCCTCGGCACCCCGCACGACCAGGTCGTGAGCAGCCGGGCGCGGATCGCCGGCGGCCAGCTCGAGCGGCTCGACAGGCCGGTGATCCCCGTCGCCTGATTCGCCCCCGCCGTGCTCGCCCGCAGCGACCCGCCTCACATGCGCATCGGAACATGTCCATTCCGACATGTCCCGGCATACCTTCGCGGATCGGCCGCCGCGGCGCAGCCCGCTGGTGTGTCCGCGGCGCTCCGTTGTACGCTCCCGGCATGCGCGCCCCGCCCCGATCCTTCCTGCCGCGCGAGCGCATCGGCGCCCTCGTCCACCTCGTCGTCGCCTGCCTCCTGCTCGTCGCCTGCGCGCGCGAGCAAGATCCGGCCAAGGTGCGGATCGCCCTCAACTGGTTCCCCGAGGTCGAGCACGGCGGCTACTTCGCCGCGCTCGTGCACGGCTACTACAAGGAGGAGGGCCTCGACGTCGAGCTCGTGTCCGGCCGGCCCGAGGCTCCGGTATTGCCGCAGGTCGCAGCCGGCCGCGTCGACTTCGGCGTCGCCGACGGCTCCGAGATCCTGCTCGCGCGCGCTCAGGGGGCCCCGGTCGTGGCCCTCGTCGCCGGCCTGCAGAGGAGCCCGCGCTGCATCATGGTCCACGAGGCCTCGGGCATCACCGACCTCGCCGACCTCAAGAGCGGCAGCTTGCACATGAGCGTGCGCGAGCCGTGCGCCACCTTCCTGCGCGCCCGCTACCAGTGGCCCGAGACGCTGCAGATCGTCCCCTACAGCGGCAGCGTCGCCCCCTTCCTGCTCGACCCGCGGGCCGCCCAGCAGGCCTACGTCTTCAGCGAGCCGATCATCGCCGAGGCCCAGGGCGCCAAGGTCCGCTGCATCCTCCTCGCCGACCTCGGCTTCAACCCGTACGCCAGCGTCCTCGTCACCTCCGAGTCGCTGCTCGCCTCCAGGCCCGAGCTCGCCGCCCGCGTCGCCGCCGCGACCGTACGCGGCTGGGAGCAGTACCTGCGCGACCCGAGCGCCACCAACGCCGAGATCCGCGCCCGCAACACCGAGCTCAGCCCCGAGGTCCTGGCGAAGGGCGCCACCGCCCTCGCCCCGCTGGCCGCCCCCGAGGGCACCAAGCCCGGCGCCATGGACCCTGCGCGCTGGAAGGCCCTCGCCGACCAACTCGTCGAGCTCGGCCTCCTCGGCCCCGACGCCGTCGATCCGGCCGCCGCCTACCGGCTCGACCTCGTCAAGCCGAGCGAGTAGCGCGCCGCTCCTTACACATGACCCGAGGGCCATGCCACAAACGACATGCTCTTTTATGCATGTCTCTTGCGACATGTCCACCGCACCACTTCATTCGCTCGCGCCGCTCTCGTCCTGCTGCACCGCTGTCACTCTGCCACTGCGGTAGCCGCGTCGCCGCGGCACGCCCTCGCTCCTGGCCTCGTCTCCGGCAGGCACCGGTCCGCCGCCCTGTCGCCGCGCGACTTCGCCGACCCGCGCGCGTTCACGACACCCCTTCACATCGGCCCCCGTTCGGACGCCGAGACGCAGCGCCTGGTCGAGGAGCTCGCGCGAGCGACACGCCGACTCGCCCGCGCTCGGGGTGGTCGACAGGGATGGCCCGGCCACGCGACCTGGCCTTTCCGCCAGCCTCGGCGCGCGGCCTGCGGAGTTGACGCCTCACACGGCCCCGGTCACATTCAGCCGACGCCGCCCTCCGCCCGTTCCTCTCCGTCGTGCCGGTAATCGCCCTTCTCCTGCTCGTGGCGGTCGGACCTGCCGCGCCGCCGATCGACCTGACCTGGCAGGTCCCGGCCGGCTGCCCCGACCAGGCCGCCGTCCTGGAGATGGTGAACGGACTGCTGCGCCGGCCGCCCACCGACGCCGAGCCCGAGCGGGCCGTCGCCCGCGCCGGCGTCACCCGCGAGGGCCCCCGATGGGAGCTGCGGCTCGAGCTGCAGACCACGCGCGGGGAATTCCGCCGCACCGTCCAGGCCGAGAGCTGCCAGGTCCTCGCGCGCGCGACCGCCCTGGTGCTCGCCGTCCACCTCGACCCGCTGGCCGTCAGCCGCGGCCTCGACCCGCCGGCCGCCGTCGTCCCCCCGCCCGAGCCGCCGCCCCTGCCCCCCGCGCCGCCCGACCTGGCCGATCGGACAGCCACCGCCCGGCCCGGCCCGGCCGCACCCGACCTGTCCGAACGGCCAGCCGCGGAGCCTCCGCTCGACCTGTCCCCGGGGACAGCCACGGCCCCGCTCCTCCAGCCGCTCGGCCCCCTGCCGCCGGCCGCCGCGGCGCCGCCGCCTGTCAATATGGCCGAAGAGACAGCCGAGTTCGTCGCCCTGCGCCCGCGCGAGCCGCCGGGCGACGCCCCTGTGCCCCCGCTGGTCGCCCACGTGCGCGTCGACGGCGGCTTCGACTACGGCGTCCTGCCCGGGTTCGGCGGCCACGCCGGCCTGTTCGCCGGCGTCACGCTCCCGCGCGTGCGCCTGGAGGCCGGCCTCATCGGCGTCCCGCTGCGGATCTTGCCGGCCCAGGACAACGTCGCCGGCGGCCGCTTCGACCGCCTCGTCGGCGCCCTGCGGATCTGCCCGCTCCTGCGCCCGCGCCCGGCCGTCCTGCTCGCCCTGTGCGTCGGCGGCGAGGCCGGCGCGATCCAGGGCGTCGGCCTGCAGGTCGCCGTCCCGAACCCGCGGTGGGCCCCCTGGCTCGGCCTCTTCCTCGGCCCGGCCGTGCGCTGGCAGCTCTCCGGCCCGGTCGGCCTGTGGTTCGGCGTCGACGGCGTCCTCGCCCTCGGCCGCCCGATCTTCACCGTCGGCGCCGACCAGGAGGTGTTCCAGAGCGGCCGCGCGGGCGTGCGCGCGACTTTCGGCGTGGACCTGCAATTCGGCCCACGGAACCGCTGACCCGCGGAGACAGACCCGATCGTGCAGCTCCCTCCGCCCGGCTCCCTCGACTTCGCCGCCGTCTATCGGACCCACTACGGGTTCGTCTGGCGCACCGTGCGGTCGCTCGGCGTCGATCCGGCCCGGGTCGACGACGCCGTCCAGGACGCCTTCCTGGTCGTCTACCGCCGCCTCCCCGAGTTCGCCGGTCGGGCCGCGCTGCGCACCTGGCTGTTCGAGATCGCGCGCCGGATCGCCAGCCGCTACCGCCGCAGCGCCGCCCGCGAGGCGCCCCGCAGCTGCCCGCTGTCCGACGTCGAGGTCGCCGCGGCGCCCGCCGAGATGCCCATCGAGCAGGCCGAGGCCGCGGCGATCCTCCAGAGCTTCCTCGACGGCCTCGACCGCGACCAGGCCGTCGTCTTCGTCATGACCGAGCTCGAGCAGTGGCAGGCCCCCGAGATCGCCGCCGAGCTGGGCGTCAACCTCAACACCGTCTACTCGCGCCTGCGGGCCGCTCGCCGCGAGCTCGACCGCATGGTCCGCCGCCTCGATGCCCGCGACAGCCGCCATCGGCCCCGCCGCGGCGCCCAGGTGCTCGCCGCGCTGGTCGTCACCAGCCCGCCGTGGCCCGCGCCGTGGCGCCTCGGCCCGCCGCGCGACCCGACTGTCCTTGCAGACATGTCCCTGTACACATGGTCGATCGAACCCGTCGCTAGCACGATCGGCGCCGTCGCCGGCAGCAACGCCGTGGCCGGCCTCTCGCTGGTCGGCCTCGGCCTGGCGACGGTGTTGGTGGCCGGCCGCGCCGCGCCGCCGCCCGAGCCCGCGCCGCCCGTCGTCGACGCTGCCGCCCACGAGCCCACGCCCGCGGTCACCCCGGCGCCGATCGTCATCGCCGACGCGTCCGTGTCTCCAGCCGCTCCCGCGCCCGCAACCGCGCCGCCGCCGCGACGCCACGCCCCGCGCCCCGCCGCCGACGAGCCCTCGCTGGCCGCCGAGCTCGCGCTCGTCGAGTCGATCCGCGCCGCTCTCCTCGCCGAGGACGATCGCGCCGCGCTCGAGCTGGCCGCGCGTCACCAGCAGCGCTTCCCCGCCGGCGTGTTCGCGCAGGAGGCCGCCGCCGCCGGCATCGAGGCGCGCTGCCGGCTCGGCCAGCACGCCCGCGCCCGCCGCGACGCCGACGCCTTCGTCGCCCGCTGGCCGACCTCCGCCCTCGCCGTCCGGGTCGACGCGCTCTGCCGGGAGTGAGCCGAGATCGGCGAACGGAACCCGGACCCGCGCGGCACTCACTCGCTGAAGGTCCCCATGCGCACCCCATCGCTCCTCGCCCTCGTCTGTCTCGTCGCGCTGCTCCCGGCGTGCAACCTCGACATCAAGCAGTGCATCGGCGACTGCCTCGCGATCGGCGACGGCGGGCCCGGCGGCGGGGGCCTCGGCGGCGAGATCGGCTCGTGCGAGATCGTCGACAACCTCTTCGAGCCCACCACGTGTCACGACGGCGTCTCCCAGCCCGGCGAGCTCTGCTTCGTCGGCACGCTCGGCGTCGACCCTCCGTCGCCGATCACGTCCAGCATCGTCCTCCCGCTCGACGACAGGTTCGGCGTCGACATGCTGATCACCCAGGCGAACGACTCGGTCACCCCGCAGCTGTTCAACGTGGGGAATTTCTTCACCTCGCAGGCGTGGCCCGATCCCCTCGCCACCACGCCGGTGCTGCACGCCGCCGGCGACTTCGACGAGGACGGCGCCGTCGACGTCGTCGCCACCACCCGGACCCTCACCGAGGGCCGGCTGATCCGCGCCTTGCTGCTCGACGGCGCCGGCGGCCTCGCCGAGGTCCGGCTGGTCAAGAACGTGGAGAGCGTGGTCACCCTCGACGCCGCCGACTGGAACGGCGACGGCCACCTCGACATCGTCGCCGTCACCCCTCCCGCGCCCGGCGTCGACAACCTGTTCGTGTTCCTCGGCGACGGCACCGGCGAGTTCACCGAGACCGTCGGTCCCGTCATTGCCCGGCCGGTTCCCACCCACGTGCTCGCAGCGCTCGACGCCGACGGCCGGTCCGACGACTTCGTGTTCACCGACGACGCCGGCGGCCGGATCGTGCGCCACGCCGGCGGCCAGCAGATCGTCACCGCCCCCGGCATGCCGGCCGAGCTGTGGTTCCACGAGTTCGCCGTCGCCGATCTCGACGGCGACGGCCTCGGCGACCTCGTCGGCGTCGCCACCAACACCGAGTTCGAGAGCAGCGAGGCGGCCGTGTTCCTCCAGCGGGACAGCGGCGAGTTCATCGACCCCGTGCGCTACCCCGTCCACTGCGACGCCCGCCTCCTCGCCCTCGCCGACCTCGACGGCGACGGCCGGCTCGACATCATCACCACCGGCACGAACGCCTTCAGCACCTTCCGCCGCGGCGACGGCGCCGGCGGCTTCGCGGCCGTCCGCAGCATCTCGTTCGGCGGGCTGCAGGAGGGCGACTCCTTCTTCGTCGCCGACTTCAAGGCCGACGGCACCGGCGACCTCGCCGGCACCAGCATCGCCACCGGGGGACTGCTCTTCTCGGCCAGCGTGGACTGACCGTGAGGGCATGTCCATCGAGGCATGCCCATTCGGACATGGCCAAACAACCATATTTCCGAGGACATACCCTCAAGGGCATGTCCTTCGTGCCATCACTCGAGCAGCGCCAGCAGGTCGCTGCGGGTGATCGCCGCCGCCCCGGCCGCGTCTTCCAGAGCCGCCTCGGCGATCGCCCGCTTGCGCGCCTGCAGGGCCAGGATCCGCTCCTCGACCGTGTCCTCGGCGACCAGGCGGTGCACGATCACCGGGCGCTCCTGGCCGATCCGGTGCGCGCGGTCGGCCGCCTGATCCTCGACCGCCGGGTTCCACCACGGGTCGAGCAGGAACACGTGATCGGCCGCGGTCAGGTTGAGGCCGGTGCCGCCGGCCTTGAGCGAGATCAGCATCACCGGCGGGCCGTCGGGGTCCTGGAAGCGAGCGACCACGCCGCCGCGATCGCGGGTCGAGCCGTCGAGGCGGCAGAACGGCAGGCCCGCGGCCTGCAGCCCCGGCTCGCACAGGTCGAGCAGGCTGGTCCACTGCGAGAACACCAGCGCCTTGTGGCCCTCCGCGATCGCCTCGGCCAGCGTCTCGAGCAGCAGCTCGAGCTTCGACGAGCGGGCGGCCGACTGCCCCGGCACCAGCGCCGCGTGGCAGGCCGCCTGGCGCAGGCGCAGCAGCGCCTCGAGGGCCGCCAGCACCCCGCCGCCGGCCTGCAGCTGGGCCACCACCTCCTCGTGCGTGGCCGCGCGGATCGCCTCGTAGACGGCCCGCTCGCGCGCGTCGAGGCTGCAGCGCAGCACCACCTCGGTGCGCGGCGGCAGCTCGCGCGCGACCTCCTGCTTGCGCCGGCGCAGCACGAACGGCGCGATCCGGCGCCGCAACGCGCGGGCCGCCGCCGCGTCGCCGTCGCCGATCGGCCGGCCGTAGCGCTCCTGGAACTCCGCGCGCCCGCCGAGCAGGCCCGGGTTGATGAAGTGGATCTGGCTCCACAGCTCGTCGAGGCGGTTCTCCACCGGCGTGCCGGTCATCGCCACGCGCCAGGCGGCCTGCAGCCCGAAGGCCGCGCGCGCGACCTGGCTCTCGGGGTTCTTGATCGCCTGCGCCTCGTCGAGGATCACCATGTCCCACGGCTCGCCCGCCAGCGCCTCGGCGTCGAGCCGCAGCAGCGCGTAGCTGGTCAGCGTCAGGTCGGCCTGGGGATCGATGCGCCGCTTCGGCCCGTGGTACACGCTGACCCGAAGGCCAGGTCGAAACTTCTCCGCCTCGGCGGCCCAGTTGTGCAGCACGCTGGTCGGCGCGACCACCAGCGTCCGCCCGTGCACCGCGCACAGCGCCTGCAGCGTCTTGCCGAGGCCCATGTCGTCGGCGAGCAGCGCGCCGAGCCGGGCCTCGCGCAAGAACGCCAGCCAGTCGACGCCGCGCCGCTGGTACGGCCGCAGGTCGACGCGCAGATCGGCCGGCAGCGGCACCTCCGGGATCGCCTCGAAGCCCTCGACCAGCGCCGCCAGGCCGGCCAGCTCCGGCGGCGGCGGGTAGTCGAGCGCGCGGCACAGCTCCGCCAGCGCCGGCCGGGCCCACGGCGCCGGCTCGCCGCCGCCCGCCTCGCGCGCCGCCAGCAGCAGCGCCACCTCCGAGCCGAAGCGGGATAGCCAGTCGACCGGCAGCGGCGCGACCCCGCCGTCGTCGAGCACCACCTCGCCCGCGCCGGCCTGCCACGCCTCGAGCACCCGGCGCGCGTCCGCCGTCGAGACATGTCCTGAAGAACCTGTCTCAAAGGCAATACCGAGCCGACCGCCGGCCTCCGCGACCATGCGGGCGTGCAGCGGCCCCTTGCGCACGAACTCGCGGTGCGACTCGCCGGCGATCTCCGCCCCCTCGAATTGGCGCAGCGCCTCGGCCAGCCCGACCGCGAGCGGCCCGACCGCGCTGGTCGTGCGCCCGAACTGCAGCCCGAGGTCGCCGAGCCGGCGGACCAGCGACGCCTCGGCGATCGCGTCCCTCCGCGGCACCTCGCGCCCGTGGATGACGAGCCGCCCGGCCTCGACCCGCGCCGTCTCGGGTGTCCCATAGACCAGGACCGGAAGGACAGACATGCCCGTGCCCGCGCGGCCGACCTCGAACACCACCCGGGGCCGCGCGTCGGACAGCACCGGCAGGCGGTCGGTCTTCTCCCTGAAGCCCTTCACCCGCGCGCGCAGGGCCGGGATCGCCTCGGCCACCAGCTCGCCGGCGCGCTCGGGCGGGAATTGCAGCCCGGCGCGCAGCTCGGCCGCCTCCTTGGGCCCGATCCCGCCGTTGTCGAAGCAGCGCAGCACGTCGCCGCACAGCACCACCCCGCTGCCCGAGAACACCTCGGTGATCGTCGGGTCGCGGACGATGTAGAGGCGGAAGCCCTTGCCGCCCTCGAACGCCGCCACCCGCCCGTGGTAGCCGGCCGGCTCGGCGGCGGCCGTGATCTTCTTGCCGTCGAGCGTCACGTCCTCGCAGATCGCCAGCGCCGGCACCAGCTTGCGCGTGATCACCGGCGCCAGCGGCCCGCGCTTGTAGATCCCGAGCGCGCTCTCGACCGCCAGGTCGGCCGCCGTCGCCACGATCCCCGGACCCTCGACCTTGCCGCTGGTGATCTGGAGCAGGCTGAAGCCGAGCGGCGTCTCCTTGCCTTCAGGACCTGTCCCTTCGGACACACGCACGCGCACCAGCTCGAGCCCGCCCTCGACCCGGCGCAGCCGGTAGCCGACCCGCCCCGAGCGCTCGCTGCCGCGCGGCAGCGCCTCGCCGGCCTCGACCGCGCGCTGCAGAGCGATGACCGCCGCCGCGACGTGGAAGCAGCACTCGCCGGCCTCGTCGCAGTCGCAGCTCCACTCGGCGTCGCCCGGGTAGAGCGCGACCGTCGGGCTCTTGCCCGCGCCCTTCACCGCCACCCGCAGCACGACCTCGTCGCGCTCGCGCCGGACCCCCGCGACCGCCCCCACCCGCGCGAGCTCGACCCCTCGCGACCAGTCGCGCGGAGTGCAGGCGGCGCGCACGGCATCGAGGAGGGCTCGCACGGGGCGGTCGCCTAGCACGACCGCGCGGCGCTGTCAGCCGTCCGCCCGCGCGCCCGCGCCAGAGCAGCCCTGTCGGCCTCTCCGTGACGAGCCCGCGCTCGCCGCCGCGGCGCCGACAGGCGAGCCCGGCGCGCTCGACTCCCACGCAACGCGACGCCACGCGAAACAATCGGGGACACCGCGAGCACGAGCTCGAGTTCGCCTATCGCGCCGCGCGCCTCGCCAGGCGTGCTCCCGAGGGCGGCCGCGCGGATCGCCGCGCCGGCGCCCTTTTTCCAGCAGATGTCTCTCCGGACAGCCTCGGCCCGACCGCTCACGGATGTCTCCTCGGACAGGAGCCCCACGACCTTCGCTCACACATGTCTCTTCGGACAGCGCCTCTGCGCGCCGGATCACGTCGGCCGCGGCTCCGGCAGTCCGGGCGGCAGGCGGCCGAGCGCGAGCGGCTGCAGCGGCGCCATCGGCGGCGTGCCCACGCGCTGGCGCCAGGCCTCGGGCCCGAGCGGCTGGATCACGTCCCCGCGGGCCCTGCAGGCCGCCAGGGCCGCGTCGAGCGTCGCCGGCTCGCACGGGTGCAGCACCACCAGCGGGCCGATCGCCCCCGCGTGCGCGGGGGGCGGCTCGATCGGCGGCGCGCGCAGCAGCGCCGGCGCCAGGTAGGTCCGCGGATCGCCCGGGCGCTCGAGCTGTCCTCCGGGACAGAGCACCCTGGCCCCCGGGACAGCCGACCACGCGGCCAGGGCGGCGCGATAGACCTCGGCCAGGGCCGGGTCGACCGGCCCGGCGAACATCTCCGGGTCGTCGGGCGACCCGAACCGCGCGCCGACCCACAGCCGGTGCAGGTGCCGCTCCAGGCGCTCCAGCGGCCCGGCCACGAACGCCTGCACGATGCGCCGCGGGTCGGCGCCGCCGCGGCGCAGACCCGACAGCGCCAGCGCGTACGCGGCCAGCTCGCGGTCGGCGTCGGCGTGGACCGCGGCCACCCGCGGCCGCGCCGGCGTCACGCCGACGAACTCCCAGTCCCGGACCTCCGCGGGGCAGGCCTCGCCCGCCGCGCCGATCGTCAGCGCCTCGCCGGCCTGCTCGCGCGACAGCTCGTCGCGCAGCTCGGCCAGCAGCTCCGGCACCACCGCGCTCGCGCCCGCCTCGACCTCGAGGTGCACGCGCCGGCCCTGACGCAGCAGCGTGCTCACGATCGGCAGGCTCTCGAGCGGCTGGTCGCGGCGCTCGCACACCCGCGCCTGCCGACCGCCGAGCCCGTGGAAGCGCCGCTCCCGGAGCGCCCACAGCTCGCGCTGGACCTTGCCGATCGCCTTGTGCCTGTCCCACGCGACCATCCCGTGCGTGCGCGCCAGCGCCTCGCCGATCGCGTCGGCCCGCGCCGCCAGGAGCCCCAGCAAGGCGACCTGGCGCGCCCGCGCTGCGGCGGCGATCCGTTCCGGCTTGAGGCTCACGAAACCCCGCTATACCACGCCGCGCGCCGCCGCCGTCACGCCCGCGAGCGCGGCCCTCGGACGCGAGCGCCCCTGCGCCCGCTCTGCGTTTGCGCCTGGCACCATCGTCGCTCTGCGGGGACCGGGCGCCCCTGCCTCAACGGAAATGCCCGGGAGGACATGCCCCCGGGGACATGCCCTTTCGAACATGCCTCATCCGGCATGCCTCAAGAAACAGGCGATTGCGCCAGCAGCCCGCGCAGCAGCGCGGCCACCTGCGGCCGGGCCGCGCGGGTGCGGACCTGGACCTCGTCGTGGCTGAGGCCGACCTGGCTGGCCGCGTTCGTGACCACGCCGACGCCGCAGACCGCCGCGCCGTGGGCGGCGGCGAGGATCGCCTCGTAGGTGGTCGACATGCCGACGACCTGGCCGCCGAGGGTCCGCAGCGCCGCGGTCTCGGCCGGCGTCTCGTACTGCGGTCCGCGGGCGTGGGCGTACACCACCTCGGCCAGCTTGCCGGCGCCGAGGCCGGGGTCGAGGGCCTGCAGGCGCGCGCGCAGGTGCGGGCTGTAGAGCTGGCTCATGTCGATGAAGCGGGGGCCGACCAGCGGGGTCGGGCCGAACAGGTTCATCTGGTCCTTGAGCAGCACCACCTGGCCGGTGCGCAGGGTCGGGTCGAGCCCGCCGACGGCGCAGGTCAGGCACACCCCGCGGGCGCCGTTGGCCAGCATGGCGAACAGCGGCGCGGTGCAGACGTCGATCGGGTGGCCCTCGTACGGGTGGATCCGCCCGGTCTGCACGCACACGCGCAGCTCGCCGATCGTGCCGAACACCAGGGCGTTGCCGTGGCCCGCGACCGTCGGCACCGGCAGGCCCAGGCCGCGCAGCGGGATCGAGCCCTCGATCGCCATCCCCAGGCCGTCGGGGCCCTCGCCGGCGATGCCGACGAAGCCCGAGCCGGACACGACGACCCAGTCGATCGTCGCCCCCTCGAGGCGCTCACGCAGGAGCTCGGAGGCGCGGTGGTGGTGCGGGTCTTCGGTGTGGAGCATGCAGGCCAGAGCTCTACAGGCTCATCACCGCCAGCACAACGCCGAGCGCGATGCCGATGGTCACGCCGATGCCGACCGCGATCATCGTCGTCCGCGTCGCCCCCGTCGCCGGCGCGCCGGCCGGAGCGCCCGCCGGCGTCTTCTTCTGCTCCTGCCGGATCTTCTCGTTGATCTCCTCCGGCGAGCGCAGCTCGACGTCGGCGTGGCGCGGCGGCACCTGCCCGCCGAGCCGCTTCGAGATCTCGGTGAGGCCGACCTTGAGCTCCTCGAACGACGGTCGCACGTCGGGGCGGCGGCTCATCATGCGCCGGCACAGGTCCGACAGCGGCTCGTCGAAGCCCTTGATCTCGTACTTGAGCTCCGGCCGCTCCGACCGCAGGTGGCGGCGCACCACCGCGGTGTAGTGGTCGTCCTGGCCGCCCTTGCGGAACGGCGGGTGCCCGCTGCACATGTGAAACAGCGAACAGCCGAGGGCATAGACGTCGGCGCGCGCGTCGACCTCCTTGCCCATCGCCTGCTCGGGCGCGAGGTAGTCCGGCGTGCCGACGAACACGCCCGTGGCCGTGATCGACAGGTCCTCTTGCAACGCCTTGGCCAAGCCGAAGTCGGTCACCTTGACGATGCCGGTCGACGTCACCACCAGGTTCGACGGCTTCACGTCGCGGTGTACGACGCCCACGCGCTGGGTCTCGGCGAGCCCGATCGCCGCCTGGCGGATGACCTCGGCCGCGTCGCCCGGGTGCAGCGCGCCCCGCTTCTTCAGCATCGCGCCGATGTCCTCGCCGTCGAGGAACTCCATCGCCAGGAACGGCCGGTCCTCGTGCTCGCCGATGAAGTACACCGCGACCACGTTCGGGTGGTTCATCTGCGCCAGGGCCTTGCCCTCGCGGAGGAACCGCGTCTTGAACTCCTCCGACTCGCGGTGCTTCTTGCCGAGGATCTTGATCGCCACCCGCCGGCCGAGACCGGCGTCGACGCCCTCATAGACCTCCCCCATGGCCCCCTTGCCGACGAGGCCTTTGACCTTGTAGGGGCCGATCTGGGTCGGAACCGACGACATCGCCCGTCCAACCTAGCACGGACCGCGCCGGGCCCGCTACGTTGCGGACAACAGGCCCCTACGCGCCTTCCTGGCGATCCAGCAGCCCCCTGCCGGCCGCGATCGGCGGCGGCGCAGCCCGCCCTGCGCGCCGCTGCGACCGCGAACTCGAGTCCTCGACCTGCAATCACGCCGGCAGCGCCGGGGAAGCGATCGGGCCCGCAGGCGGCCGCAAGGAACGCGTATCAGTCGCGATGAAAGCCCGGTTCGGCCGGGTTTTCGAAGCGCGTCATGTGCTTGATGAACATCAGCGGGACCTCGCCGATCGGCCCGTTGCGCTGCTTGCCGATGATGATTTCGGCCTGGTTCTCGACCTTCTTCTTCTCCTCGTCGGTCGCGGCGTAGCGCTCGGCGCGGTAGATGAACATGATGACGTCTGCATCCTGCTCGATGGCGCCGGACTCGCGCAGGTCCGACAGCTGCGGCCGGTGATCGGCGCGCGTGTCGACCGCGCGGTTGAGCTGAGACAGCGCCAGAACGGGCATCCGCAGCTCTTTGGCCATGGCCTTGAGGCCGCGCGAGATCTCGCTGATCTCCTGCTCGCGCGAGTCGTAGCGGCTCTTGCCGCCGCGCGCGAGCTGCAGGTAGTCGACGATGATCATCCCGAATTGGCCCTCGATGCCGGGGAAAATGCTCTTGTCGTCCTTGAAGCGACGCGCGCGCGCGCGCATCTCGAGGATCGACGGCGCCGCCTGGTCGTCGATGTAGAACTTGCTCTGGGCGATCCGCGACGCCGCGCTGGTCATGCGGATCCACTCTTCCTCGAGATAGTTGCCGGTGCGCAGCTTGCCGGCGTCGACGCGGGCCTCGGCACACAGCACGCGCTCGACCAGCTGGCTCGCGCCCATCTCGAGCGAGAAGAACAGCACCGGGTGCATCACCGGCTTCTCGGCGTCGGGCAGGCCGTCGAACCGCTGCGGCATGATGCAGGCGCTCTGCGCCAGGTTGAGCACGAACGCCGTCTTGCCCATCGACGGGCGCGCCGCGATGATCACGAGGTCGCCCGGCTGGAGCCCGCCGGTCATGTGGTCGAGCTGCGTGAAGCCGGTGGGCACCCCGGTGATCGGGTTCTTGCGCTTGGCCCGCTCGGAGATGTTGTTGAACACCTGGATCAGCAGGTCGCGCGACGACACGTAGCCGGTCTTGCGCCCGCGCTCGTTGACCTCGAGCACCCGCTTCTCGGCCTGGTCGATGAACTCGTCCGGGCTCTCGAGGTCGCCCATCCCCTCCTCGGCGATCTCCTTGGTGACGACGACGAGGTTGCGGATGGTCGCGGTGCGGCGGACCATCTCCGCGTGGTGGGCGATGTTGCGGCTGGTCGCGTAGCGGTCGGCGAGCCGCGTCAGCGCCTCGATGCCGCCGACCAGCTTGAGCTCGTCGCTGGCGCGCAGCTGCGCCTCGAGCGTGACCGTGTCGATCGGCTCGCGCTTCTCCGACAGCGCCCGCATGGCCCGGAACACGGCCTGGTGCGCCGGGACGTAGAAGTCCTCCTCGCGCACCACGTCGAGCACGTCGAGCAGCGCCTGATCGCCGCGCAGAATGATTCCGCCGAGGATCGCCGCCTCGGCCTCGCTGTTGTGCGGGAGAGTGCGTCCTGCCATCGCCAGCCCGGGAGGATGCCCGAGCCGCGCGCCTCCTGTCGAGGGCACGCGCGGCCCGCCGCCCTTCGCACCAGGCCTGTCGATCCGGCGCTAGTGCGACAGCGGGCCCGCCGGCAACCACGGGGCGGGCTTGCCGGCGAGGAAGCCCGGCATGTTCGAGCCCGGCGCGGCGAGCTGCAGCCCGAGCGCCGTCAGCACTTCGCGCACGCGTCGCGCGCTCGGGTCGTCGGGCTTGAAGTGGCAGCGGAGATCGAGGATGCCGGAGAAGAAAGCGGCGGTGTCGTCGGCGAGGTAGACGAGCGCGTCCTCCTCGTGATCCCACAGCACCCACGGCGTGCCGACCGTGCGCGCGATCGCGGGGTCGACGTAGCGCCCGTACGCGCTGCCTCCGCCGTCCATCGCCACCACGAAGAACTTCGGCGCGTGACAGTCGAGCTGGTCGGCGGACATCGGCGCGAGCTCGAACATCAGGCGCTCGAGGTCCTCGCAGAACTGCGGGTCGGCGTCGGCGCGGGCGATCACGCGGCGCAGCGCCTCGTCGGGCGGCAGACCGAGCGCGTCGTAGTCGGCGAGGTAGCGGCGTTGCATGCCCGCCAGACTTTCACGCCGCGGCCCGGCGTGGCAAGGTGACCGCATGCGCCCCGTCCTCGTCGCCCTCGCCGTCCTCGCGCTGCCCGCCTGCGCCGGCAAGCTGGAAACAGCCACGCGCACCCAGGCCGCCGCCGACTTCAATTGCGACGCCGACAAGCTGAAGGTCCGCGGCGACGAGGTCTACGGCAAGTACCACGTCGCCGGCTGCGGCCAGAAGGGCGTCTATTCGGCCCAGTGCCTGATGGGCGACTGCAGCGCCCAGCGCCTCAAGGGCGAGTAGCGCCCGCAGTCCATCGCCGCGAGAAAGCGACGAGGGGCCCGCGCTGCGGACCCCTCTCGTTCGGACTCACGCGGCCGACCCTCGCGGGCCCGGCCTGGTGATCACACGCCGACCACGTTGACGCGGATCGTCTCGGTGATGTCGCCGCTGAAGCGCACCGGCACCTCGTAGGTGCCGATGTTCTTGAACGGCTCGTCGAGCTTGATCAGCTTGCGGTCGATCGTGATGTTCTGGTTGGCCAGCGCCTCGGCGATGTCCTTGGTGGACACGGAGCCGAACAGCTTGCCCTCGGCGCCCTTCTTGCGGGCGATCGAGACGGACACGCCCTTGAGCTTCTGCGCCATCGCCTTGTGCTCGGCGAGGACGCGCGCCTGCTCGGCGGCGATCAGGCGCTTCTGGTGCTCGAGCTGGGCCATGTTGCCGCGGGTAGCGGCGAGCGCCAGCCCGCGCGGGATGAGGTAGTTGCGGCCGTAACCCGGGCGCACCTTGACCACCTCGCCGGCGCGGCCGAGGCCGGGGACGTCGCTGCGGAGGATGAGTTCCAACATGAGCGGTTAACCTTTCTGTCCTCGGGGTCAGGCCACCGTGTACGGCAGCAGCGCCAGCATGCGGGCGCGCTTGACCGCCTTGGTGATCTGGCGCTGCTGCTTGGCCGTCACGCCGGAGATCCGGGCCGGGACGATCTTGCCGCGATCGGTGAGGAAGGCGCGGAGCAGCTGCGGGTTCTTGTAGTCGATGACCAGGGTCTTGTCGCTGGCGAGCAGCGAAGCCCGGCTGGCCTTGCTCGAACGGGGTGCTTTCTCTTCGCTCATGACTTAGCGCCTCCTCTCGTCGTCGTCGCCGTCGTCGTCGGAGACGAAGCGATCCTCTTCCTCGCGCACCGGCTCGGGCTGCGGCTCCGGCTCCGGCGGCGGCTCGGCCACCGCCTGCAGCAGGTCCTCGGTGATCTCCGAGGGCCGCGCGTCGGGGTCGACGTCGTCCTCGAGCCGGACGGTGTAGTAGCGCAGCACCGACTCCGAGATCTGCAGGTTGCGCTCGAACTCGTGGACGATGTCGCTGCCGCCGAGGAAGCGCCAGTAGAGGTAGATGCCGGTCGGCGAGCGCTTGATCGGGAAGGCCAGCGTGCGGCTGCCCCAGTTCTCGATCTTGATCAGGCGCGCGCCGTACTTCTCGAACACGCCCTGCATCTTGTGGACGAGCTCGAGGATCCCGTTCTTGTTGACGTTGGGGCGCAGGATGATGACGGTCTCGTACTCGCGCTTGGTGCCCTTGCGCGACTGGACCGACACGACCTGGCCGACTGTACTTTCGGACATGGAAGTCTCCTTGTGGACTTGCTGGCCCCCACCATGGGAGCAAGGAGTGGCCCCGCGGGGCCCTCGTCTGCCTCGACCGCCGAGCGGCAGCAAAAGCAAACGGCCCGCCCGGAGCATCCGGACGGGCCGCAAGGTGTAGCCCCGAACGCGCGCCCCCGCAAGAGGGACGCGCAGGTGTTCAGGACCCCGAAGCCATCTTCAGCAGGGTCGGGGCGATCACGACCGCGACGATGGTCATGAGCTTAATCAAGATGTTGAGGCTCGGACCCGCGGTGTCCTTGAAGGGGTCGCCCACGGTGTCGCCGATGACGGCCGCCTTGTGCCGGTCGGAGCCCTTGCCGCTGTTGCCCTCCTGCGAGTTGTCCTTCTTCTGGTCCTCCACCTGCTTCTTGGCGTTGTCCCAGGCGCCGCCGGCGTTCGACATGAAGATCGCCAGCATGACGCCCGACACCAGGGTGCCGGCGAGCAGGCCGCCGAGCGCGAAACGCGACCACAGACCGACCACCACCGGCGAGATGAGCGCCAGCAGGCCCGGCGCGATCATGCGGCGGATCGACGCCTGGGTCGAGATGGCGACGCAGCGCTCGACCTCGGTCTTGCTGCCGGCCTCGAGCACCTGACGCTCCTCCTCGGCGGTCAGGTCGCGGTTCTCGTGCTCGGCCTTGGTGACCAGGCCCAGCGCCGAGCGGAGCACCGGGATCTCGCGGAACTGCCGGCGGACCTCGGTGATCATGTCCATGGCGGCGCTGCCGACCGCCTTCATCGCCATCGCCGAGAACAGGAACGGCAGCATGCCGCCGATCAGCAGGCCGATGAGGACCTCGGGGTTGGTGAGCATCAGCTCCTCGCCCGGCCGGAACCCGACGTTGCGGAAGGCGGCGAACAGCGACAGGGCGGCCAGCGCGGCCGAGGCGATGGCGAAGCCCTTGCCGATGGCGGCGGTGGTGTTGCCCACGGCGTCGAGATTGTCCGTGCGGCCGCGCACCTCCGGCGGGAGGCCGCTCATCTCGGCGATGCCGCCGGCGTTGTCGGAGATCGGGCCGTAGGCGTCGACCGCCAGCTGGATGCCGGTCGTCGACAGCATGCCGAGCGCCGCGAGGGCCACGCCGTACAGGCCGGCGAAGTCGTTGGCGAGGTAGATGGCGCCGGCGATGAGGACGATCGGGATCGCCGTCGACTCGAAGCCGACGCCGATGCCGGCGATGATGTTGGTCGCCGGGCCGGTCTTCGACTGCGCGACGATGCTGTTCACCGGGCGCTTGCCCTTCGAGCAGTAGTAACCGGTGACGAGGCCGATGGCGACGCCGGCCACGAGGCCCGCGACGATCGCCCACATCAGGGCCATGGTCGTGATCGGGGCCGCGCCGTGCGTGAGGATCATCGGCGTGCCGTTGGCCGCGGCCGACTTCACGCAGTAGTCGATGATGAGCCACGAGATCGGCAGCATCACGAAGGCCGCGCCGAACGAGCCGGTGTCGAGCGCCACCTGCGGGTTGCCGCCCTCCTTCGTGCGCACGAAGAAGGTGCCGAGGATCGACACGACGATGCCCGCGCCGGCGATGAGCAGCGGCAGGATCGCCGCCTCGAGCTTGCCGGACGCCGCGACCGCGCCGAGCACCATGGTGCCGAGGATCGCGCCGATGTACGACTCGAACAGGTCCGCGCCCATGCCCGCGACGTCGCCGACGTTGTCGCCGACGTTGTCGGCGATGGTCGCCGGGTTGAGGAAGTGGTCCTCGGGGATGCCCGCCTCGACCTTGCCGACCAGGTCGGCGCCGACGTCGGCCGCCTTGGTGTAGATGCCGCCGCCCACGCGGGCGAACAGCGCGATCGACGAGGCGCCCATCGAGAAGCCGGCGAGCAGGTTGACCACGCGGGTCAGCTCCTGCGCCGAGCCGTCGACGTCGGCGAGCGCGTCGAACTGGCCGAGGTAGAACAGGAACAGCGCGCCGAAGCCGACCAGGCCGAGGCCGACGACGCACATGCCCATCACGGCGCCGCCGCGGAACGCCACCGACAGCGCCGGCGACAGACCGCTGCGAGCGGCGGCCGCGGTGCGCACGTTGGCGCGGGTCGCCACTCGCATGCCGAAGAAGCCGGCCAGCGCCGAACACAGCGCGCCCGACACGAACGACAGGCCGATCATCGGCGACGACGTCGTCGGGTCGGCGGTCAGCACCAATAGGCCGGCGATGACGACCACGAACAGCGCGAGCACCTTGTACTCGGCGGCCAGGAAGGCCATCGCGCCGCGGAAGATCTGCTCGGCGATGCCCTGCATGCGCTGGTTGCCGGCGTCCTGGCGGGAGATCCAGGCCGTCGTAAAAGCCGCGTACAGCAAGGCTAGAGCGCCGCAGGCCGGGACGGCGTACAGCAAGTTTTGGATCGGCATGTCCACGGGGGAGGTCCTTTGCTCGGGCCCGAAGGGCCGGGAACTGATTCGGGCGCGCCCGAAGCTGGATGGGAGAGCTGGCGCCGGGCGCCAGGGTCAGGTGGTGTTGAACTTGTTCATCGCCGTGACCACGCCCTCGCGGGTCACGCAGGTGATCGCCTTGACGGCCCGCGCGAGCAGCTCGTCGACGACGACGCGCTCGTCGGGCAAGAAGTCGGACAGCACGTGATCGGCGACCTCGCCGTGCACGGGCCTGCCGACGCCGAGGCGGATCCGCAGGAAGTCGCCGTTGCCGAGCAGCTGCAGGATGTCACGCAGGCCATTGTGCCCTCCGTGACCCCCGCCCTTCTTGACCGCGAGGCGACCGAGCGGGAAGTCGACCTCGTCGTGGACGACGAGGATCTGCGCCGGCGGCACGCGCAGGAATTGAGCCGCCGGGACCACGCTCTGGCCCGAGCGGTTCATGAAGGTCTGCGGCTTCAAGGCCACCACGCGGGCCGAGCCGGCGCCGAGGGTGGCGACCTGGGCCTTCCACTTCTCGGACCAGCTCGGCGAGGTCGTGGCCTGCTCGCACCAGGCGTCGACCGCCATGAAGCCGATGTTGTGGCGCGTGCGCGCGTACCGGGCCCCGGGGTTCCCGAGGCCCACGAGGAGCCATGGCGCCTGGTCGGCCATCTGCGCGCGCCCTCAACATCGGCGGTGGAGGCTCACTTCTTCTTGGCGTCCTTGGCCGGCGCGGCGGCCTTGGCCGGAGCCGCCTTCGCAGCCCCCTTGCCCGCGGCCGCCTTCTTGCCGGCCTCGCCGGGCGTCTCTTCCTTCTTGGCCTTGGCGGCCTCGACGAGGACGAGCGGGAGGTTGCCGTTGTCGAGGATCCGCCCCGCCGGGAACGTCACGTCGCGCACGCGCAGCGTCTGCCCGCCCTCGAGCGGCGTCACGTCGATGACGAAGCTGGTCGGGATGTCGGCCGGCTTGACGGCGACGCGGATCTGCCGCGCCATCGTCTTCAGCGTGCCGCCGACGGCCACGCCGGCCGCGCGGCCCGTGAACTCGAGCGGCAGCTTGACCTCGAGCTCGCGCTCCGGGTCGACGCGCAGGAAGTCGACGTGCAGGATGTCGTCGCGGACCAGGTCGAGCTGGCGGTCGACGATGATGCAGGACTCGACGCGATCGGCCTTGCCCTCCTCCTGGATCCGCACCGAGAACCAGGTGTTGCGCTTGCGGGCCGGGTCGACGGCCTTGCGCAGCGCGAGCGGGTCGAGGGCGATCGTCAGGTGCTCGCCGCCATGGCCGTAGACCACGCCGGGGATCTTGCCGGTCGCGCGCAGCTTGTGGGCCGCGCCCTTGCCGGTGCCCGTGCGGGCCTGGACGGTGATTTCACGTTGCTGGTTCATGGTGATTGTCTCGCTTCTGTCGGGTCCCCGGTTCGGGACCCCTCGTCTCGCCGCCGGGTGGGAGCCACACCATCGGGGCTCGCCGCCGGTTGGGCAGAGGTCTTGGTCGGTGCGATCAATAGAAGAGGCTCGAGATCGAGTCTCCGTGGTGGATGCGCTTGACCGCCTCGGCGAGCAGCGGCCCGAGGCTCACCACCGTGAGGCGGTCGCAGCGGGCCAGCCGATCTTCCTGCGGGCAGCTGTTGGTCACCCAGATCCGCTTGATCACCGACTTGTTGATGCGCTCCATCGCCGGGCCCGAGAACACCCCGTGGGTGGCGACCGCGTAGACCTCGGTGGCCCCCGCCTTGAGCACCGCCTCGGCCGCGTTGCACAGCGTGCCGGCGGTGTCGATGATGTCGTCGACGAGGATCGCCCGCTTGCCCGACACGTCGCCGATCAGGTGCATCACCTGGCTGACGTTGGGCCCGTCGCGCCGCTTGTCGATGATCGCCAGCGGGCAGTCGAGCAGCTTCGAGTACAGGCGCGCCCGCTCGACGCCGCCGGCGTCCGGCGAGACCACCACGACCTCCTGCCCGCGCAGACCCTCGAGCTTGAGCAGGTCGCGGAACACCGGCGTCGCCACCAGGTGGTCGAACGGGATGTTGAAGAAGCCCTGGATCTGCCCGGCGTGCAGGTCGACCGCGAGCACGCGATCGGCCCCGGCCGCGGTCAGCAGGTCGGCCACCAGCTTGGCCGAGATCGGCGTGCGCGGCTTGACCTTGCGGTCCTGGCGGGCGTAACCGAAGTACGGCATCAAGGCGACGATCGACCCGGCGCTCGCCCGCTTGAGCGCGTCGATCATGATGAGCAGCTCCATCAAGTTGCGGTTGGGCGGCGAGCAGGTCGACTGCATGATGAAGCAGTTGACCCCACGCACGTTCTCACCGATCTCGACGAAGATCTCTCCGTCGGAGAAGCGCTCGGCGCGAGCCCTGCCCTGCGAGATGCCGAGGTGGTCACACAGCTCGGCGGTGAGGGCCGTGTTCGAGTTGCCGCCGAAGATCGTGAAGGTCTTGTTCAAGCGCGGTTCCTCGGGTCCAGGCGAAGGAGGTAGCAGGGAAAGATTGGGGCGGTAGGATTCGAACCTACGAATGGCGGAACCAAAAACCGCTGGCTTACCACTTGCCGACGCCCCAGGCGGATGTTCAGCCCCGGAGGGCCGGAATGGAATTGGCTGTGCTCTGAGGACCGCGGAGGCGGCCCCCAGGGCGCGCGCTTTATAGGATTAGCCCAAAGGCGCTGTCAACCGTCCCCCTGGCGCCCAGGCGGGCCTCGCGTCCGCAGGCCGGGTCCCGCGCCGGCAGACGCCGCGACCGTCGGCGCGCTTCCCGCGCCTGCCCGTCACGACCTGGCCCGAGGGCCCGGCGGCGAACCTGAGTTCGGTACGACGAATTGGGGGTGACGAGCCCGTGGCCTGCTTCGCGGACGTCGCTCGAATCGCGTGAGTTCTCTTGCTCGGGAGCGGGGCACAAAGCAGGTGGAGCCGAGGGTCTCCGTGCGGTGCGAGGGTCCCGCTTTGTCCCACCGTCACTTTACCCATGTGCTAGGTTGCGGCCCTCGCAGGAGACGACCAATCCCATGTCGCCCACGCTGAAGTCTCACGGACGATCGCGCCGTGCCCTCGCCGGCCGCGCCGGACGCACCCTCGCCCTGTTCACCCTCTGCGGCGGCCTCTCGATCGCGCCGATCGCCGCTGACGCCGCGCCGGCGGCGGATCCTGCGCCTGCGAAGGCCGCGACCGCGGCCAAGAAGCCGGCCAAGGGCGGCCTCGGCTTCGACCTCCCGGTCCAGGAGTTCACGCTGGCCAACGGCCTGCGCGTGTACGTGGTCGAGGACCACTCGACGCCCGCGTTCAACATGACCCTGCTGTACGACGTCGGCTCGCGCGACGAGGTCCAGGGCCGCACCGGCTTCGCCCACCTGTTCGAGCACATGATGTTCGAGGGCAGCAAGAACGTGCCGCCGATGGGCCACCTCACGTTCGTGCAGCGTGTGGGCGGCAACAACAACGCCGGCACCAACTACGACATGACGGTCTACTACAACAACCTGCCGAGCCAGTATCTCGAGCTCGGGTTGTGGCTGGAGTCGGACCGCCTGCGCTCGCTCGAGATCACCGACGCCAACTTCGAGAACCAGCGCTCGGCCGTGAAGGAAGAGAAGGCCATGCGCATGGACAACGTGCCCTACGCGGCGGCCGTCCAGAAGTGGCTGTCGGCCGCCTGGGCCGGCACCGGCTACGGGCACGAGGTCATCGGCAGCCTGGAGGACCTCAACGCCGCCAAGACGCCCGACGTGCAGGCGTTCTTCGACAAGTACTACGCGCCCAACAACGCGGTGCTGGTGTTCGTCGGCGACGTCGAGCTGGCCGACCTCCAGGCCAAGGTCGAGAAGTACTTCGGCGACATCAAGAAGGGCCCCGACCGCGCGCCCACGGCCGTCGGTCAGGTCGACCGCAGCAAGCCGATGGAGTCGGTGGTCGAGGACCCGCTGGCCCAGCAGGCGCTGTTCCTGCTCGGCTGGCACACCGTCGGCGCCAACCACCCCGACCGCCACGCCCTCGACCTGCTGAGCAACATCCTGCTCGTCGGCGAGTCGGCGCGGATCCCGAAGATCCTGCAGGACGAGAAGAAGCTGGTCGCGTTCAGCGGCGGCACCCACTTCGCCCTGCGCGACGTCGGCCTCGTGTTCATCAACGCCATGCCGCTCAAGGACGTCAAGTTCGACGCGATCAAGCAGGTCGTGCGCGACGAGGTCGCCAAGGTCCAGAAGTCGGGCATCACCGCCAAGGAGCTGCAGAAGGCGATCAACGCCCAGGTGATGAACACCGTCGAGACCCTCGCCACCAACCAGGGCCGCGCCAACGAGATCGCTCAGGGGGCGCTGTTCCACAACGATCCCAAGCACGTCCTGACCGACCTGGAGAAGTACCAGCAGGTCAAGCCCGCCGACATCAAGCGGGTCGCCAACGAGTACCTGGGCCCCAACTGGCTGACCCTCGAGATCAACCCCGGAGGCGGCGGCGCGCCGATGGGTATGGGCGCCGGCTGACCGAGCTGACCTCAAGGACAGGAGCCAAAGACCATGTTCACGCGCACCACGCACCACTTCGCCACTGCCCTCGTCGTCGCCGCCCTCGCCGCCCCCGGCTGCGGCAAGCCCAAGGGTGAGACCACGCCGCCCGACGCCGGCCAGCCGACCGACAACGGCCAGGAGGTGGCCGCCAAGCCGACGCGGGTCTACCAGGATCCGCCGCCGCCGACCGAGCCGCGCGAGGTCCAGTTCCCCGACCTGCAGAAGATCACGACCAGGAACGGCCTCGAGATCTACGTCGTCGAGAACCACGAGGTCCCGCTGCTCACCGCGCAGCTGGTGATCAAGGCCGGCACGATGGACGACGAGCAGCTGGCCGAGATGACGGCGAGCATGCTCGGCGAGGGCACCAAGACCCGCACCAAGGCCAAGATCGACCAGGAGATCGAGTTCGTCGGCGGCAGCCTCGGCGCCGGCGCCGGCATCCACGACACCAGCGTGTTCTCGCAGGTGCTCAAGCGCGACATCAAGCTCGCGCTGACGCTGATGGCCGACGAGGTCATGAACCCCGCGTTCCCGCCCGACGCCCTGGCCAAGCTCAAGGACAAGGCCAAGACCGGGCTCAAGGCGATGAAGTCGAACTCCGACGTGCTCGCCGACCACCTGTTCCAGATGGCGGCCTACCCGGTCGGTCACCCCTACGGGCGCCCGATCCCGAGCGAGGCGCAGATCGACGCCGTCACCGTCGACGCGGTCAAGAAGTTCCACGACACCTTCTACCGCTCGAACAACGCCTACCTGATCCTCTCGGGCGACATCACCGTGCCCGAGGCGGAGAAGCTCGGCAACGAGGTGTTCGGCAAGTGGAAGCCGATCGAGGGCAACGCCCCGATCAACCCGCTCAACGCCTTCAAGTCGTACAAGCACCCGCCCAAGCTGATCGTCCACCTGGTCAATCGGCCAGGTTCGGCGCAGAGCGACATCCGCGTCGGCAACCTCGCGCTCGCGCGCAAGAACCCCGAGTGGATCAAGCTCGACCTCGCCTCCGACATCCTCGGCGGCGGCTCGACCGGGCGCCTGTTCCTCGACGTGCGCGAGGAGAAGGGCCTGACCTACGGCATCTACACCAAGATGGAGCCGGGCGTGGCCCCGGGCACCTGGCGGATCTGGACCAAGACCAAGACCGCCACCACCGGCGAGATGCTCAAGGCCATCTTCGGCCACATCAAGAAGATGCGCGACGAGGACGTCACGGCGAAGGAGTTCGAGGACGTCACGCGCGAGGCGATCGGCAGCTTCCCGCTGAGCATCGAGACCGCCGACCAGGTCGCCGGCCGCGTGCGCACGATCCTCACCTACGGCCTGCCGAACGACTACTACAAGACCTACCGCGACGAGGTGCGCAAGGCGCAGCTCGCCGACATGAAGACCATGGCGCGCAAGTTCATGAACGACGTACCGGTGGTCGTGGTCGTCGGCCGCGCCGACAAGACGGAGCAGCAGATCAAGGACGCGCTGCCCGACGCCACCATCGTCCACTACGACACCGACCTCAACTGCGTCGAGAAGGACACCACCTTCTGCGCCGCCAACAAGGCCGACCTGGCCGCGCCCGCGCCGGCCCCGGCTCCGGCCAACTAGTCGACCGCCGTCGCGGCTCGTGATAACCCGCAGGGGCCCCGCGGAAGCGCGAGGGCCCCTTCGCGCGTAAGGGCCCCGAATCGCCCTCCGGCCGCGTTCGCGGCCCCGTCTGTTCAGGAGACTCCATCATGTGCGGCATCATCGGTTACACCGGCGCTCGCTCCGCCGTCCCGCTCCTCCTCGGCGGCCTGCGCCGCCTCGAGTACCGCGGCTACGACTCGGCCGGTGTGGCGGTCCCGTCGACCACCGGAGGCCCGGTCCAGCTCTCGCGCTGCCAGGGCAAGATCGCCGCGCTCGAGGCGTCGCTCGACAAGGCCCCGCTCGCCGGCCCGTGCGGGATCGGGCACACGCGCTGGGCCACCCACGGCAAGCCGTCCGAGGTCAACGCCCACCCGCACCGCGCCGGCGACGTCGCCGTCGTCCACAACGGCATCATCGAGAACCACGCCGAGCTGCGCGCGCGCCTGCAGGCGGCCGGCAGCCACTTCACCAGCGAGACCGACACCGAGGTCATCGCCCACCTGGTCGCCCACGAGCTGACGAAGGACTCCGACTTCTTGCAGGCCGTCGTGCGCGCCGCGGCCCAGCTCGAGGGCGCGTGGGCGATCGCGGCGGTGAATCAGAAGCAGCCCGACACCATCGTCGCCGCGCGGCACAGCGCCCCGCTGCTGCTCGGCCTCGGCGGGCCCGGCGTCGGCGAGGACAGCACCGCCGCCGAGAACTTCGTCGCCAGCGACGTCTCGGCGATCTTGCAGCACACGCGCGTCGTCGTCGACCTCGAGGACGGCGACCTCGCCCGCATCACGCCGAACCACTACGAGGTCGTCGACGCCCACGGCAAGCCGGTCCAGCGCCCGCGGCGGCGCGTCGAGTGGAGCCCCGCCGCCGCCGAGAAGCAGGGCTTCCGCCACTACATGCTCAAGGAGATCCACGAGCAGCCGCGGGCCATCCGCGAAACCATGCTCGGCGCCGGCGTCGGCGCCGACGACGTCCGCTTCGACGGCCTGAGCCTCGACGTCAGCGCGTGCGCGCGGATCGTCATGCTCGCCTGCGGCACCAGCTTCCACGCCGCCCTGATCGGTCGCTCGCTGATCGAGGGCCTCGCGCGGATCCCCGTCGAGGTCGACATCGCCAGCGAGTTCCGCTACCGCGACCCGATCGTGCGCACCACCGACCTCGCGCTGGCGATCAGTCAGTCGGGCGAGACCGCCGACACCATCGCCGCGCTCAAGGAGGCCAAGCAGCGCGGCGCCCAGACGCTGGCGATCTGCAACGTCCTCGGCGCCTCTCTCAGCCGCGTCGCCGACCAGGTCCTCTACACCCACGCCGGCCCCGAGATCAGCGTCGCCTCGACCAAGGCGTTCACCACCCAGCTCACCATGATGGTGCTGCTGGCGATCCACCTCGGGCGGCGCACCGGCCACCTCACCGCCGAGCGCGCCAAGGCCCTCGTCGACGGCCTGCAGGACCTGCCGGCGCACATCGACAACTTGCTGGCCGCCAGCGCCGCGATCCGGATCGTCGCCCGGCGGCACCAGGGCGCGCGCGACTGCCTCTTCCTCGGCCGCGGCCTGTGCTATCCGGTCGCCCTCGAGGGCGCGCTCAAGCTCAAGGAGATCAGCTACATCCACGCCGAGGGCCACGCCAGCGGCGAGATGAAGCACGGGCCGATCGCCCTGGTCGACGGCAACATGCCGGTCGTCGTGCTCGCCCAGCGCGGCCCCGGCTACGGCAAGGTCCTGTCCAACCTCGAGGAGGTGCGCGCGCGCGGCGGCAAGATCATCGCGGTCGCCACCCTCGGCGATCACACCATCGGCGACCTCGCCGACGACCTCATCCTCGTCCCCGACGTCGCCGGCGAGCTGCAGCCGATCCTCGCCAGCATCCCGCTGCAGCTGCTCGCCTATCACTTCGCCGACTTGAAGGGCACCGACGTCGACCAGCCGCGCAACCTCGCCAAGTCGGTCACCGTCGAGTAGCGGGCCGCTGCATCCGCCAGAACCGCACCCCGCCGAGGTTGGCGAGGTCGTGCTCGCCCACGACCTCGTAGCCGTGGCGCATGTACAACCGCTTCGCCGGCTCGCGGTCGGTCTCGAGGTAACACGGCAGCCCGGCCGCGTCGGCGCGGGCCGACAGCGCGCGCAGCAGCGCCGAGCCGAGCTGCAGCCCCTGCATGTCCGGCTCGACCCCGAGCACCGCGAGGAAGAAGTGCGGCGCGCGAGGGTGGTGCGTGCGCAGGAACTCGTCGAGCCGCAGCAGCCGCGGCAGGCACGACGCGACGCTGAGGCCCGCGAGGTAGATCGGCAGCAGCGCCAGCCCGCGCGGCTTCTGGCCTGGCCCATAGGACAGGCTCGTCGCGACCGGGCGTCCCTCGACCCGGACCACCTCGACCGTGCCCGCCGCCAGCGCCGCGCCGGTGAGCCCGCCCATCAGTCGGGTCGCCCGGACCAGCCGCCGCGCCCGGTCGTCGCCGAGCACGGCCATCATGCCCGGGTTGTCGCAGAACGCCCGCCCGAGCAGCCCCCGCAGCTCCTTCGCCGCGCCGGCGAAGCCCTCGACCGGCCACGACGTCACGCCGCGCCTCCGCGGCGCCACACGCCCGACTTCCCGCCTGACTTTTCGACCAGCACCACCGACTCGATCGTCATCGCCCGGTCGATCGCCTTGCACATGTCGTAGATCGTCAGCGCCGCGGTGGTGGCCGCCGTCATCGCCTCCATCTCGGGGCCGGTGCGGTCGACCGCGGTGACGCGGACCGTCGCGCGCACGCCGGGGAGGTCGGGCTCGAGCACGAACTCGACGTCGATCCCGGTGAGGCGCACCGGATGGCACAGCGGGACCAGCTGCGGGGTCTGCTTCGCGCCCGCGATCGCGGCCAGGCGGGCCACCGCGAGCACGTCGCCCTTGCCGATCTGGCCCTCGCGGATCCGCTCGAGCGTGGCCGGGGCCATGCGCACGCGGGCCTCGGCCACCGCGGCGCGCGCCGTCTCCGGTTTGTCGGTCACGGCGACCATGCGCGCGGCCCCGGCGGGGTCGAAGTGGGTCAGGGGCTCGGCCATGGCCGCGAGGCTAGCGAGGCGCGCCGGCGCTGCCAGGCGGTGCGTCCGTGCGACCGCTCAAGCGACCTGCCTCGCGCGGCCGGGCGGAGCGCCGCGACATTTGCCGAATTCGGCGAGGAAACGCTAGAGCCGCGCACGTCCTCGTGATATCTCTCGGGCCGGCTGCCGCGGCCAGGTCATGCACCTGGTCAGCAGTCCCGCAACGCTATGAAGATCGGCATTCCGAAGGAGATCTACCCGGGCGAGCGCCGGGTGGCCGCCACCCCTGACACCGCCAAGCGCCTGCAGAGCCAGGGCTTCGCCGTGGTGGTCGAGTCCGGAGCCGGCGCGGCCGCCGAATTCGGCGACGACGCCTATGCCAGCGTCGGCTGCGGGATCGCGGCCGATGCCGCCGGTCTTTGGGAACAGGTCGACATCGTCCTCAAGGTCCGCCCGCCGACCGCCTTCGAGGTCGATCTGCTGCGCGACGGCCAGGTCCTCATCGGCTTCGTCTGGCCGGCGCAGAACCCCGACCTGGTCGAGCGCCTGCGCAGCCGCGGCGCCACCGTCCTCGGCATGGACGCCGTCCCGCGGATCTCCCGGGCGCAGAAGCTCGACGCGCTGTCGTCGATGGGCAACATCTCCGGTTACCGCGCCGTCATCGAGGCCGCCAACTGCTTCGGCCGCTTCTTCACCGGTCAGATCACGGCGGCCGGCAAGGTCCCGCCGGCCAAGGTCCTCGTCATCGGCGCCGGCGTGGCCGGCCTCGCCGTCATCGGCGTCGCCCGCGGCCTGGGCGCCATCGTCCGCGCCTTCGACACCCGCCCCGTCGTCAAGGAGCAGGTCGAGAGCATGGGCGCCGAGTTCCTCGAGCTCGACTTCAAGGAGGACGGCACCGGCATCGGCGGCTACGCCAAGGAGATGAGCCCGGCCTTCATCGCCGCGGAGATGGACCTGTTCCGCCGCCAGGCCGAAGAGGTCGACATCATCGTCACCACCGCGCTGATCCCCGGCAAGCCGGCGCCCAAGCTGATCCTGCGCGACATGGTCGAGCGCATGAAGCCCGGCTCGGTGATCGTCGACCTGGCCGCAGAGACAGGTGGCAACTGCGAGCTGACCGCGCCCGGCGAGAAGGTCGTGCACGGCGGCGTCACCATCATCGGCTACACCGACCTGCCGAGCCGCATGGCCGCGCAGTCGAGCCAGCTGTACGGCACCAACCTGTGTCACTTGCTCGACGACATGGGCAAGGCCACGGGCTTCCGCATCGACGAGAACGACGAGGTCGTGCGCGGCTGCCTCATCACCCACGCCGGCGAGATCAAGTGGCCGCCACCCCGGCCCGCCGCCCCGGCCGCGCCCGCGCCTGCGCCTGCCGCCGCCAAGCCGACGCCCGCCGCCGCCGCGCCCGAGCCGCCGCGCCCCTCGGCCCCGCCGCCGAAGAGCCACGGCCACGGCCACGGTCCGCCCGCCGGCGAGTCGAGCCCGTGGCCGCTGCTGCTGGCCGGCGTCGCGCTGGTCGGCATCGGCCTCGGCGTCGACGACCAGTCGAGCTTCCTCAGCCACTTCACCGTGTTCGTGCTGGCCTGCTTCATCGGCTACCAGGTCGTCTGGAGCGTCTCGCCGGCGCTGCACACCCCACTGATGAGCGTCACCAACGCGATCAGCGGCATCATCATCATCGGCGGCATGTTGCAGATCTCGGGCGCGCCGACCTCGGCGGCGACCCTGCTCGGCGCGGCCGCCATCTTGCTGGCGATGATCAACGTCGCCGGCGGCTTCCTCGTCACCCAGCGCATGCTGAAGATGTTCCGCAAGTAAGCGGCGGGGACCACCACGATGTCGTACAGCCTCCTCACCGTCATCTACATCGCCGCCAGCGCGCTGTTCATCCTCAGCCTCGGCGGCCTGTCGCGCCAGGACACCGCCCGCCGCGGCAACCTCTACGGCATCATCGGCATGCTGCTCGCGGTGGTGGCCACCGCCGTCGGCATGAACGCCGACAAGCTGATGAACATCAGCGGCAGCGGCTTCGCCATCCTCGCCGCGGCCATCATCCCCGGCGCGCTGATCGGCGCCGTCCTGGCCGCGCGCGTCGCCATGACGGCGATGCCCGAGCTCGTGGCCGTGCTGCACAGCTTCGTCGGCGCCGCCGCGGTGCTGGTCGGCCTGTCGTCGTACCTCGGCGCCACCAACCACGCCGACGCGATCCACAACGTCGAGGTCTACATCGGCGTGTTCATCGGCGCGATCACCTTCACCGGGTCCATCATCGCGTTCCTCAAGCTGCGCGGCAGCATCGGCGGCAAGCCGCTCACCCTGCCCGGCCGCCACCTGCTCAACCTGGCGCTGGTGCTCGGCTGCGTGGTCCTCGGCTACCAGTTCCTCGCCGACCCACACCACGGCCTCACGCCGCTCCTCATCATGACCGGCATCGCCAGCGTCATCGGCGTGCACATGGTCATGGCCATCGGCGGCGCCGACATGCCGGTGGTGGTGTCGATGCTCAACAGCTACTCCGGCTGGGCCGCCGCCGCCGCCGGCTTCATGCTGAGCAACGACCTCCTGATCGTCACCGGCGCGCTGGTCGGCAGCAGCGGCGCCATCCTCTCGTACATCATGTGCCGGGCGATGAACCGCTCGTTCCTCAGCGTCATCGCCGGCGGCTTCGGCTCCGACGGCGGCGCGCCGGCCCCCAAGGGCGCCGCGGCCCAGCCGGTCGGCGAGTGCCGCGAGGTCGACCTCGACGGCACGATCGAGCTCATGCGCTCCGCTCGCAACATCATGGTCGTGCCGGGCTACGGCATGGCGGTGGCGCAGGCGCAGCACCCGGTGGCCGAGATCGCCAAGATCCTGCGCAAGGCGGGCGCGAACTTCCGCTTCGCCATCCACCCCGTCGCCGGCCGCCTGCCGGGGCACATGAACGTGCTCCTCGCCGAGGCCAACGTGCCCTACGACATCGTCCTCGAGATGGACGAGATCAACCACGACTGCCCGAACACGGACCTCGTGCTGGTCATCGGCGCCAACGACATCGTCAACCCCGGCGCCCAGGACGACCCGTCGAGCCCGATCGCGGGGATGCCGGTGATCGAGGTGTGGAAGGCGAAGACGGTGATCGTCATGAAGCGCGGCAAGGGCGTCGGCTACGCCGGTGTCGACAACCCGCTGTTCTACAAGGAGAACACGCGGATGCTCTACGGCGACGCCAAGAAGAACGTCGACGCGCTGCTCGGCAAGCTGCGCAGCTAGAGGGTTAGGGGTCCCGCTCGCGGCTGAGAGCGCGGGGCCGTGAAGTCCTGGGTGACGGCGGGCACGGAGCGGCGGACCGGGTCCCTCGCGGACGGCGGGCCCCTCCCGCTTCACGTGCTCGGCGCCTCGCTTCGGGCATGATCTGGCTCGAAAGACAGATCAACCGCGAGCGCGACGGACTGTGCGCCTGCGCGCGGTGAAGCGCGGCTCCGTCCCGCCTGCGCCCCAGTCCGCCGCTCCGCGCCCGCCTGCGGAGGACGTCGCCGGCCCCGCTTGTCTCCGTGCGGCGGTGACTGCGAGATGAATCGCTAGCGCGACGGACTGTGCGCCTGCACGCGCTGAAGCGCGGCTCCGTCCCGCCTGCGTCCGAGTCCGCCGCTCCGTACCCGCCTGCGGAGGACGTCGCCGGCCTGCGTTGTACGGCCCGACGAGCTCGACGGCTCGGGAGAAAATAAGAGACAGTATCTTGACCATAATCGCCTTGCTTCGCCCCCAAAAGCTCACATAATACCCCTTGTGCTCTTCACCACCGAAGAGGTCGCGCAGGGCCTCGCCGCGCGGATGAAGCAGCTCCGGCTGGCGCGCGACTGGAAGCGGGACACGCTGGCCGAGCGGGCGGGCATCAGCGCGAGCACCGTCAAGCGCTTCGAGGCGACCGGTCAGATCGCGCTCGACAACCTGCTCAAGCTGGCTCTCGCGCTCGGCTGCCTCGAGCAGTTCGAGTCCGTGTTCGCCCCGCCGCCCGCGCGCACGCTCGCCGAGCTCGAGCAGCGCGGTCAGGGCCCGGTGCGCCAGCGAGGTCGCCGATGATCGCCACGAGCCGCAAGCTCGAGGTCCGCCTCGAGCGCACCGCCGGCGACGCGCAGGTCGTCGGCCACCTCCTGCTGCACGAGCGGGCGATCTGGTTCGAGTACGCCTCGACCTGGCTGGCCGCCGGCCCGTCGATCTCGCCGCTCAAGCTGCCCCTTCAGCCAGGTATCTTCAAGGCCCCCGCGACCACGCGCCTGCACGGCGTGTTCGCCGACGCGTTGCCCGACGGCTGGGGCCTGCTCCTGATGGACCGGCTGTTCCGCAGGCGCGGCCTCTCGCCCGAGAAGCTGTCGCCGCTCGACCGCTTGGCGCACCTCGGCGCGCGCACCATGGGGGCGCTCACCTTCCACCCGTGCACCGACGTCGAGCCGGTGGCCGACCAGTCGATCGCCCTCGAGCTGCTCGCGGCCGCCGCCGACGAGGTCTATCAGGGCCACCCCTCGGAGCTGTTGCCGGTGCTGCAGCACGCGGGCGGCTCGCCCGGCGGCGCGCGGCCGAAGGTTCTCGTGGCTGTCCGTGGGGACAGCATGGTCTATGGGACAGCCGTACCGCCGCCCGGCCACGAGCCGTGGCTGATCAAGTTCTGGTCCGGCTCCGAGCAGCGCGACGCGGGGGCGATCGAGCACGTCTACGCCCGCCTCGGCCGCCTCGCCGGGCTCGAGGTGCCGGACACGCGCCTGTTCGTGTCGGGCGCCGGCCAGCGCTTCTTCGGCGTGCGCCGCTTCGACCGCGACGCCGACGCGAGGACGCACGTGCACACCCTCGCCGGCCTGCTCGACGCCGACTTCCGCGAGCCCAACCTCGACTACGACATGCTCCTCCGCGTCACCGCCCACCTGACGCGCGCGCAACCGGAGGTGCGCCGGGCCTTCCGCCACATGGTCTTCAACGTGCTCGCGCACAACCGCGACGATCACGGCAAGAACTTCTCCTTCATCATGGACCCGGACGGCTCCTGGCGCATGTCGCCCCCGTACGACCTCAACTTCGTCGCCGGCCCCGGCGGCGAGCACACGATGACGCTCGACGGCGAGGGCCGCCGCCCGACCTGGCAGCACATGCTGCGCCTGGCCCGGCGCGCCGGCATCGACGAGAAGACCGCGCGTACGATCGTCGACGAGGTGCGCGCTGCCCTGCAGCGCTGGCCCCTGGAGGCCCGCGCCGTCGACGTCGACCCCGCCACGATCCGCGACATCGGCCGCCGCCTCGACGCCGTGGCGGCCGAGGCCGAGCTCCCGGGCGCGACCGCGAGCAAGCGATCGCGCCGCCGCTGATCGGCGCCGGACCGCGGCGGCGGGCATAATTCCGCCATGGCCGCATCCGCGAGCACCCTGCCCTCGGCCCTCACGCCCAGGCCCGCGTCGACGGCGGGCCGACGTGAAGCCGCGGCGGTCGCCACCTGCGCCGTGTTCATCCCAACCGTCACCTGCGTTATGAAGAGAGCCGAGTCCGCGACCATGCACGAGCAAGAGACCTGTCTGGCGGTGCGCGACGTCCTGCACCGGGTCGGCGACAAGTGGAGCGTGCTCGTCGTCAGCATGTTGAGCGAGCGCCCGCTGCGCTTCAGCGAGCTGCGCCGGTCGATCGAGGGCATCTCCCAGCGCATGCTCACCCTGACGCTCCGCAACCTCGAGCGCGACGGCCTGGTGATGCGCACCGTCACGCCGACGGTCCCGCCGCGCGTCGACTACGAGCTGACCGCGCTCGGTCGGACCCTGCTCGACCCCGTCCTCGCGCTGGCGGCCTGGGCCGCGGGCCACCGCGTCGAGATCGCCCACGCCCGCGCTCGCTTCGACCGCAAGGACCGGGACGAGCAGACCGATTGAACCTGTCTCTTTCACCATGCCCTCCCGAACATGGCCGATTGGACATGTCCGATGCTCCATGTCGTGGAGGGCAGTCGGCAGCCCGGCGGAGCACAGGCCCGCTCGAGACGCCCGACCGCGGCCACCCGCAGGCGCGGAACACCACTGGCTAGCGCACCTCGGCGGCCACGCGGAGCACCCCCGGCGTCGGGTAGCTGATCGCCAGGTCGGCCAGCTCCAGCCCGCCCGCGCGCACCGCCTGCGTGCCCTCGCGCAGCAGCGCGCGCACCTCGATGCCCGGTAGCCCGGCCGCGCCCGGGGCGAGCTGGGCGTCGAGCCTCGCCGCGACGTCGCCCATCTCGAGCAGCGCCCCGAAGCACGGCCACAGCGCCCCCGCGCGGGCGCAGGACAGGCGCAGGCGATCGATCGACCCGGCCAGCGAGATCCGTCCGCGGGCGGCGTCGTAGTGCGGGCGCACGAACCCGCGCCCGGCCACCAGCACCTCGCCGGGGTCCTCGCTCTCGATCCCCGTCAGCCCGAGCCGCAGCCCCGCGACCGTCAGGGCCCAGCCGTCACCTGTCCCCGGGGACAGCGACGGCGGCAGGCGGACCTCGATCCCGGCCAGCCCGAGCGTCGTCCACTCGCCGAGCGCCGCGTCGACCCGCTCGACCCACTGCGCCCGCCCCATCAGGTCGCCGAGCAGCCCGTTGGCCGTCCACGCGTCGAGCAGGGCGTCGATCGTGTCGATCGTCAGCTCGACCTCCGCGTCGCCGGTCGGCGCCACCGGTCGCAGCGGCGGCAGCGCGACCCCGTGCTGCACCGGCCCCGGGATCGCCGCCAGGCGCGTGCGCACCCGGCTGGCCTCCTCGCTGGTCTTCGGGTCAGGTTTATCTGGCCGCAAAGACAGGTGCGCCGCCACCCCGCCCGACTCGATCGCCACCGCGCAGAACGCCAGGCTCGCGCGCGAGCGCGGCTCGCCGACGATCAACTCGGCGCGCTCGGGGATCAGCGGGATCGCGCTCGCCACCGCCAGCGCGGCCGACAGCTGGGTCTCGACCTCCTCCCGCGCCCGCCGATCGATGTAGCCGTCGGCCAGCGCGTAGCCGGCGAGCCCGCCGAGCGGCGCCAGCGGCCCCGTGATCGCCGCCCCCAGCGCCGCCGCCCCCAGCGTCGTCTTCGTCCGCAGCGAGCCGGTGAACTCGACCGGCCCCAGCGCCGCCAGGCGCACGCCGAGCTGGCGCGGCCCGGCCACGCGGACCTCGAGCTTGGCCGACACGCCGATCCGGTGGCTGCCCGCGAGCGCCACGCGGACCCACAGCGCGTCGCCCTCCAGCCGCACGCTCGCCTCCTCGAGCGCCGTCTCCGGCCCGAGCAGCGAGATCGTCGACGCCGCCGCCAGCAGCTTCTCGCGCAGCGGCGGCAGCACCAGGCGGTCGATCGCCGCGCCCGCGACCCGCACCGCCGCGCCACAGGCGGGCGCGCCGTCCCAGCGCTCGGAGAACGGTCCGACCAGCGCCGCGTCGGTCGCCACCTCGGTCCCGCCCCGGCGCGGCAGCTCGACCTCGATGAGCCGCAGCCCCGGCGCGTCGCCCAGCGCGATCGACCATGCCCCGCCGGACATGTCTTCTAGTTCATGTCCTTCAGGCCCTGTCTGAACGGCCCCGTCGATCCGCACCACCGCCCGGGCGGCCAGCTCCGGCGGCAGGACCCGACCCGACCAGCGCCCGTCCGGCGCCGGCGCGTGCGGCGTCGCCACCTCGACGCGGAACGGCTCGACCGCGGCCGCGTCGATCAGCGCCCGCCGCCCGGACGCCAGCAACGCGCCCGCGAGCACGATCCCGGCCAGCCCGGCCATCGACGCGAGTCGCCACTTATCCTCCGCGAGCGCCATACAGCACGACCAGCGACGCCAGCTCGAGCGCCACGATCCAGAGCGTACAGGCCATCACGCTGCGGACCATCGCCGCGGTCACGGCGTCGGCGCTGGCCTTGTCGCTGGCCCCCTTCGCGACCGCGTCCGCCGCGATCCCGCCGGCGTAGAGGGCGACGAGCACGAGCGCCCGCGCGCGGAAGGGCGCGCGGGCCGCCGGCGGATCGAGGAGGTCGGCGGTGACGACGGCCCACGGATCGGCGATCGCCGGCACCTGCACCTTCAGATACACGAGCCCGCCGAGCACCATCCCGGCCGTGAACACCGCCGCCAGCACCACGTACGCCAGCGCCAGCCCGAGCACCGCCGGCAGCCACAAGTAGCGCGCCTCGGCGATCCCCAGCCCGCGCAGCGCCGCCGTCTGGCGCGTCAGCGACATCCCGCCGAGCCAGGCCGCGACCGCGCTGCCGGACGTGGCCGCGAACAGGATCCCCGACAGCGGCGGCGCCAACGCGAGCACGTGCATCGACCCGATCAGCGCGAAGATCTTGTCCGGCCGCACCGGCGCCCCGCCGCCCGAGAACGCGCGGTGGAAGATGTACAGCAGCGTGAACCCGACCAGCAGCGACACCGCGGCGATGAAGCCGGCCGGGCGCCACAGACCCTGCGCGAACGACACCCGCGCGACCTCGAGGAAGTCGCGCGGGCGTGCCAGCGCCGCCGGGGCCGCCGCCAGAGCGCGGGCCAGCACGGCGAACGGCGCCGACATGTCCCTGAGGACAGCTCGCAGACGAGCCGCCAGGCGCCGCCGGGGACGCCCGCCCGCCTGACCTGTCTCTTTGGCCAGGAGCTCGCGCAGCGCCGCTCCGAGCGCCGCCACCGTCGCCGCCGGGCTGTCACCGGGGGCGATCGACAATTCGACGAGCCGCCCCGCGGCCGAGTCGAGGTACAGGAAGCGATCGGCGAAGCCCGCCGCGAACTCGAGGTCATGGGTGATCGCCAGGGCGGCCGCGCCCTGTCCGGCGATCTGGCCGCGCAGCGCCGCCGCGAGGCGGTCGACGCGGAGCGGGTCCAGGCCGACCGAGGGCTCGTCGAGCAGCAGGATCTGGCGCCCGCCCGCGAGCGTGCGCGCGACCGCCAGGCGCTGGGCCTCGCCGCCGCTGACGTGGGCGACCGCCTGCCCGTCGTCGATCCAGCGCCGCGGCAGATCGAGCGCGGCGATCCAGCGCTCGACCGCCGCGGGGGTGGCCGGCTCGGGCCGCTCGGCGTTGCGCAGCGCCAGGGCGATGTTGCCGGCCGCGCTGAGGTGGTCGAGCAGCGCCCCGCGCTGCGGCACGATCCCGACCGCGCCCGCCGCCGAGAAGCTCGCCGCCCGGACCGCGAAGCCGCGCGCGCGCAGGCCGTCGACGTCGTGCAGCGCCGCCATCAGCGTCGACTTGCCGGCCCCGCTGGCCCCGAACACCGCCGCCGTCTCGCCGGCCCGCAGCGTCAGCGCCAGCCCCTCGACCAGCGGCGAGCCGTCCGGCCGCGCGATCGTCAGCCCCTCGACGCGCAACAGGACCGACCTGTCTGTTTCACCCTGTCTTTTCATTCCTGTCGCAATGCGCAGCTCATCCGCCGCCATCACGTCCCCGATCACTCCGCGAGCCAGGCGCTCAGGCGCTCGGCGTGGCGTTCGGGCAGCTCGATCCCGGGCTGGCGGATCTCCGGCACCGCCGCGCCGTGGAAGTCGGAGCCGCCGGTGACCACGAGATCGCGCCGCTTGGCCACGTTCAGCCACAAATTGCGCTCCTGCGCCCCGTAGCGGCCGTAGAACGCCTCGATGCCCTCGAGCCCGGCGCTGCGGTACTGCGCGAACATCTCGTCGACCAGCTGCGGCGAGCGCAGCGTGTGCGGGTGGGCCAGCGACATCCTGGCCCCGGAGTTGCGGCCGAGCCGCAGCCCCTCGTCGAGCGACACCCGCTCGAGCGCCACATCAGCCGGCCCGCCATCGTGGAGGTAGCGCTCGAACGCCTCCCGCTGCGAGCGGACCACCCCGGCCTCGACCAGCGCGCGGGCGATGTCGGGCCGCCCCGGCGTGTGACCGTGGGTGGCGATGAGGATCTTCTCGCCGTCGAGCTTGACGCCGAGACGGCGCAGGCGGGCGATGATCGCCTTGAGCCGCGTGCGTCTGTCCTCGAGGACACTTTCGAGCCGGCCCTGCAGCGCCGCCAGCCCGGTGCCCTCGCGGACCCCGTAGATCAGCAAATGGACCGTCTTGCCGGCGTAACGGCAGCTCAGCTCGACCCCGCGCAGCACGCGGGCGCCGGTGAGCGTCCGCGCCGTCGCCTCGTAGCCCGCGACCGAGTCGTGGTCGGTCAGACAGAACAGCTCGACCCCCTCCGCGCCCGCGCGCGACGCCACCTCCTCCGGCGTCAGGCTGCCGTCGGAGCAGGTCGAGTGGCAGTGGAGGTCGACGCGCATCAATCCCTCTCGACGAGCGCGTAGCGCAGCCCGCGGTCGCGCACGACCAGGCTGGTGGCCCCGCAGTGCTGGATCGCCGCGACCAGGATCGTCAGACCCGCGACCACCACGTCGGCGCGCGCCGGATCGAGCGCCGGTCGGCGGCATCGCTCGGCGACTGTCTCTTGGGCCAGGCGGTCGCGGAGCTCGCGGATCTGCGCCGCCGTGAACGCGCTGCCGTCGACGCGCTCGCGGTCGTACTTCGGCAATTCGAGCAGCAGCGCCGCGGCGGTCGTGACCGTGCCCGCGAGCCCGTGGAGCACGGGAAACGCCTCCAGCGGTTGATCGCGGCGGAACGTGTCCAGCGCCTCGATCTCCATGGCCACGACCTCGGCCGGCTCGGGCGGATCGTGCTTCACGAACCGCTCGTGCAGCCGCACCGCGCCGATCCGGTGCGACACCGACGAGATCAGCCGCGGCCCCTCGCCCACCGCCAGCTCGGTCGAGCCGCCGCCGATGTCGAGCACGCGCAGCGGCCCGCTCGACCCGGCCTCCTGCGCGACCGAGCGGAACGACAGCTCGGCCTCCTCGGCGCCGCTCAGCAGCCGCACCGGGGAGCCGAGCACCCCGGCCGCGAGCGTCAGGAATTCGTCGCGGTTCTTGGCCAGGCGCACGCCCTCGGTCGTCACCGCCAGCGGCCTCGCACCGTACTGCTCGGCCGTCACGCGGTAGTCCTGGAGCACCGCGAGCGTGCGCCCGATCGACTCCGGCGCCAGCACGCCGGTGGCAGCGACGCCCTTGCCGAGGCGCGTGATCGTCGCCTGGTCGAGCGCGATCTCCAGGCCGCGCTCGCCCCACCGCGCGACCAGCAGCAGCACGCTGTTGGTCCCGATGTCGATGACCGCGCGCCAGGATCCTCGCGGATCCGCGGCGCGCGGCCCAGGTTCACCAGTCTGTGAGGACATGTCCCGAAGGACCTACTCGCTGCGCGGGCCCCAGTCGGGCGTGGTGCCGGCCTTGGCGATGACCTGCTGGTTGTTGCCCTTCTCGTTGGCGACGACGATGCCGCCGACGGTCGACTGGAACGCGATCATGCGGCCGTCGGGCGACCAGGTCGGGTCGAGGTTGCGGCCCGGGTTCTGGGTCAGGCGGGTCAGCTTGCCGCTGCCGACGTCGATGGCGAAGATGTCGTAGCGGTTGGAGTTGTCGCGCCCGGCGTAGGCGACGAGGTTGCCGCGCGCGCCCTGGCCGGGGTTCCAGTCGGGCGTCTGGTTGTAGCTGCCCTGCTTGGTCAGGCGAGCCGCGCCGGCGCCGTTGGAGCCCATGCGGAACACCTGCGGGCCGCCCGAGCGGCTCGACACGAACGCCAGCTGGTTGGCGCCCGGGCTCCACGTCGGCGAGCCGTCGATCGCGGCGTTGTTGGTGAGGCGGGCCTTGATCGTGCCGCCGTTGTCGATCAGGTAGATCTCGGAGTTGCCGTCCTTCGACAGCGTCAGCGCGATGCTCGAGCCGTCGGGGCTCATCACGCCGCCGAGGTTGAGGCCGCGCTGGGTGCTGATCCGGCTCAGCGAGCCGCCCGAGCTCATCCACAGGTCGGGGTTGCGCTTGGCGTAGGAGGTGAAGAGCACCTGCCCGCCCGGCCCGATCGACGGCGAGATGTTGAGCGAGCGGTTGTTGGTGATCGAGGCCGGCGACTCGCCGTTCATCTCGATCGTGAACACGTTCTTGGTGACCGTGGGCGTGCGGTTGGTGCGGACGAACGCGATGCGCGAGCCGAACACACCCGGGATCTTGGTGTAGTGCTCGATCACGTCGTTCATGAACCGGTTGGCGGCCTTCAGCGGGTCGTTGGCCGCGTAGCCGCGCGACAGCACCGGCTTGCCGCCGGCGCCGAGGTCGAACAGGCGGAACTTGAACTGACCGCCGACCTCGTCGGCGAGGATCACCGCCTGGGCGCCGATGTCCTGCCAGCCCTTCTGGTCGAAGTCGTTGGCCTTGATCAGCGCCGCCGGGATGCTGCGCCGGTCGATGACCTCGAAGCCGCTCGAGATCAACGCGTTCTTGCGCAGGATGTCACCGATGCGGCCGTCGGCCGGCACGGCGAGGCGCAGCAGCGTGAACCCGCCGCCGAGGTCGACCTCCGAGCCCGCGGCCGGAGCCGCGTTGGCGAGGGCCGGCTGTTTGCCCGCGTAAAACGAGGCGGCGAGCAGGAGGGTGGCGAGGAAGGAAGTTCCGAGCAGGGTCCGCTTCATGGGCGATGGCACCTTCTGAGCGGCCTAACCATACATGCCCGTCAAGGCCGGGGGAACCCCCCCGGAGCGCGAATTGTGGCGCAGGAGCCCGTGGCCGCGCTGGGGGCCGGCCCCACCGGCCGTCGGCCGCAAGCGGCCGAGCGACGGGCGGCGAGCCCCGCAGTGGACAATTTGTCACCGACGCGACGACTACTTGACCGAGCCCGCGCCGGCTCCCTTGCCGCGCCACGTGAACTCGTACTGGATCTTCTTGCACTTGCCCTTGAGCAGGTCGGAGACGCCGGCCGGCACGCTGACCTTGAGGCCCTCGATCGTGTTCTTGATCCGCGAGTCGAGCGTGGGATCGCCGGTGCCCTTCTTCTGCTGGGCCGACAGCTTGCCGTCGGGGCAGACCTCGAGGCGGAACTTGAATTCGGCGTCCTTGCCCTCGGCGCCGAAGGTGCCGACCTTCATGCCGTTCAGCACCTTCATGACCTCGGTGGCCCACGGGTCGCCGGCCTTGAACGTGTCGGACCAGCCGCCCGCGTCGCCGAACGGGTCGCCGGGCAGCTCCTTGACCGTCGGCAGGTCGTTGTGCGGCGTGTTCGAGTCCTGGTTCTTGTCGGACTCCTTGGCGCCCTTCTTGTTCGGGTCGGGCTTCTCGGTCGACTTCGCGTCGGTCTTCTTCGGCTCGTTCTTCTTCGGCTCCTGGGTCGGCTTCGCCTTCTCGTCGGTGGTCACCGTCGTCTCGGCGGCGGCCTCGGCCGCGACCGTCTTCTCGACGATGATCTTCTCGGGGATCTGCGTCGGGTCGAGCTTGGGCCCGAGGCGGACCAGCTCGCCGGGCATGAACTCCATCTCGAGCTCGTCGTCCTCCTCGGCCGAGACCTCGAAGGTCGGGCCGAACATCACCAGCGCCGCCACGCCGCCGGTGAGCAGCGCCGAGCCGAGCAGGCTGCCGAAGAACGCCGTCGGGTTGCGCAGGATGTCGCCGAACTGCCGGCCCAGCTCGACGAAGGGCGAGAGCAGCATCGGCACGGAGCGGACCTTGATCTCGGACATGCTCGTTTCCCTCTCAGGTGCGCGGCGGGACCTTCGGGTCGGTCAGGAAGCCGACCTTGGAGACCCCGGCCGTTCGCAACGCGACGAGCACGTCGACGATCCGGCTGAACTCGATGTTCGAGTCGCCCTGGATGAAGGCGACCCCGTCCTGCTTGAGGCGCGCGTTGCTGCTGAGCTCGTTCGCCATGGTCGCGGCGTCGCGCGACAGCGCGACCGTGCCCATGAAGACGTCGCCCTTGGCGTCGACCGACACGGTCGCCAGCAGGAATTGCTCCTGCGCGATCGCCTGCGCCTTGGCCTTCGGCACCGCGATCTTCTGCGGCTGCTTCGGCGCCATCATCGGCGTCGACACCATGAAGATGATGAGCAGGCACAACATCACGTCGACCAGCGGCGTGACGTTGATGGCCGAGACCGGGCCCTCGCCCTGAATCGCGTCTGCTGTGACCTTGTCGCTCATGCGTGCCCCGGGATCGTAGCAGGCGACTGACTAGAAGAAGTGGCGCTTGACGATGTTGGTGTAGTCGCTGCCGAACGTGGTCATCTCGGCGCCGAGCACCTTGATGCGGCGGTTGAAGTAGTTGTAGGCCATGACGGCCGGGATGGCGCTCATCAGCGACGTCGCGGTCGCCACCAGCGCCTCGGCGATGGGGCCCGAGACCGTCGCCAGGTCGGCCGAACCGGACGCGGCGATGGCGGAGAACGCCTCCATGATGCCCCACACCGTGCCCAGCAGCCCGACGAACGGCGCCGCCGAGCCGATGGTGGCCAGCAGCGGCATCAGGTTCTCGAGCTTGGTGGTCTCGCTGACCTTGGCGCGGGTGAGCGCGCGCTCGATGTTCTCGAGCCCGTCCATCTTCTCGTGCATCGAGCCGGTCGACTCGGTCTGGCCCTTCTTGACCTTCGACAGCTCGATGTAGCCGGCGCGGAACATCGCCGCCAGCGGGCTGTACTTGAGCTGCTCGGCCACGCGATAGATGTCGTCGAGGCGCTTCGACTCCCAGAAGCGGTCGAGGAACGTGATCGACTGCGACTGCGCCTGGCTGATGTGGATCAGCTTGTAGAGAATCACGAAGATCGTGGTGAAGATCGAAGTGACCAGCAGGACGGCGACCACGAGCACGAGGCCCTTGGCGCCGAACAGCAGGTGGACGATGTCGATCTCGGCGAGCAAGCTGGGCGCGGGAAGCAACACGCCGGCAGGCTACACGCCCCCGCCCGGCCCCGTCAAACCGCGAGCCACCCCCGAAGGCGCCGGTTTTGCTATCCTCCCGGCCGTGCCTCGCCCCACCGCCCCCGCGCTCGCGCCCGCGCCCGCCTCGCGCCTGCGGCGGCGCCCGAGGTCGGCGGCAGGAGCGACCTTCGCGCTGGCCGCCGCCCTCGCCTGCGTCCGCGACCAGGGAGAGGTCGAGCTCAATTGGATCGTCGTCGACGCCGCGGGCCGCTCCGTCTTCCCCGCCGGTGAGCTGAAGAAGATCGACGAGTGCAACGCCGACGCCGACCGATTCGACGATCTCTGCGGCTTCATCGGCCGCACCACCCCCGACGGGCCCCGCCGGCCCTACTCGCTGCACGCGCAGCTGCGCCTCTGCGAGCCGGATTGCCCGCAGGCCTGCAGCGAAGACGAGAGCTGCCGGATCGACACCTTGCAGTACGGTTGCGCGGCCGCCCGCGGGTTCTCGATCGTCGCCGCCCGCGAGGAGGAGCCCTACGACTTCGAGGTCGGCGTCGTCGCCCGGTTCGACGACGACCAGTGCGTCTGCGAGCTCGGCCCGGCCTGCGCCCTGGCCCCCGGCCCGCGCACCCGCAAGGTCGAGCCGGGCCTGCTCACCGACCTGCAGGTCTATCAGTTCGTGCTGACCGGCCTCGACGCCTGCGTGCAGCCCGCGCCCGAGCAGGGGCGCACCGTCATGGATCTCGTGGGATGCTGCGACGCCTGTTCGTAGGGACCTGGCTCTTGGGGCCGGCCTGCGTCCTGCCCGTCGGTGGCGCCACCGGCGTCGAGCTGACCTGGACCGCCCGCGAGGCCAACCAGGTCGACGGCCCCGAGCTCCGGCGCGCGCGCACGTGCGAGGGCGCCGGCCTGTCGCGCGTGGCCGTGCGGGTGGTCGACACCGCCGACGCCGCGCGCGACCGGGTGTTCGCCTACGGGTGTGAGGCCGGCAACATGTCCCCGGTCGACCGCGCGATCGAGGCCCCGGAGATCTTCCTCGACCTCCGGGCCGGCAATTACGCCCTGACGGCCAGCGGCCGGGCCGCCGGCGACGAGCCCCGCGCCTTCGCCGTCGCCATCGCCGAGCTCGAGAAGCACGTCGTCACCGCCGTCGATCTGGAGCTCGCGCGCCCGACCCAGCCGCTCGACCTCGAATTGACCGGCGCCTGCGGCGAACTCGTGGCGGCGCTCCGCTACGCCGACCCCGCCGCCGACCTGTTCCTCGGCGACGGCGACGAGCCGCCGGCGGTGTACCGCGACGCCCTCGCCAGCGACCGCGGCCTGCGCCTCGGCGGCCAGACCCAGGCCTGCGCCGGCCTCGAAGGCGCTCACCGCGTCGCCGACGTCGATCCGGGCCGCTATCGCCTCGATCTCGTGATCGACGGCCGAACCTGCTCGCGCCCCGTGACTGTCGAAGACTCACCCGTCAAGCTCACGCTGGACCTTGAAAACCCCGCCTGTGACGGATAGACCGGCCCTGATGCTCCGCGCTCGTCTCGCCCCTCTCGCGCTCGCGTCCGTCGCCGCGGCCGGCTGTGCGGAGGATCCGAGCTTTCAGGTCCGCTGGCGTCTGCACCCGTACACCGACGAAGAGGTCGCCAGCAAGGACGCCGAGCCGCTCGTCTCGGTCGATCAGTGCACCGAGCTCGGCATCGGTCGCGTCCGCCTCACCACCCGCGACGGCGCCGACACGATCGTCGACGAGCGCGAGTTCCCTTGCTTCCCGCGCGCCTTCGCCGACCCCGACGCCCTCATGCCCGGGCCGCAGGTCGGGCCCGGCAACTACAGCGTCACGCTCACCGCGCTCGGCCGCCGCGATGTCCCGTTCTGCGCCGACGAGCCCGTCGTCGAGGCCGACACCGACACCGGCGGCGAGGCCTTCGTGCCGAAGTGCAGCGAGGTGATCGCCGCCGACGCGCAGGAGGTCGTCGTGCGCGAGACCGGCGAGGGCAAGCCGGTCCCCGGCTTCGTCATCGTCGGCGCGCCGGAGTGCAGCGACGGCGTCGACAACGACCGCGACGGCTTCACCGACCTCGCCGATCCGTCGTGTGACGGCGACCGCCGCGGCGTCGAGGTCGGCGACTCGGCCGGCGCGCAGCTCGTCGTGCGCCCGCAGCTGATGAGCGGCAACCCGCGCGCCTACTGTGCGGGCCTGGGGATCGCCGAGATCGAGCTCGCCATCGCCGGCCCGACGGCGCTAAAGCGCCGCTTCTCCTGCACCACCACCGCGCAGACCTTCACCGAGTCGCTCGACCCCGGCGACTACCAGCTCACCGTCACCGGCATCGGCTACGACGGCGAGCCGGTCGCCGTGCCCACGCTCGACCCCGCGGTCGCCAGCTTCAACCTGGTGCCGGAGGGCTTCCGCAGCCTCGACATCGTCGCCGACTTCACGATCGCCAGCTTCCTCGCCCCGATCGAGGCCGGCTTCTCGTTCACGCTGGCCTACATCGCGGCTCCGGGTGAGCTGGCCCTCACGACATGTACGCCGGGCCAGGGCAACCTCGTGCTCGACCGCGCGCGGATCACCGTCCTCGACGCCGATCTGCAGGTCGTGCCCACGGCGACGCTGCGCGACGGCGCCAACCCGCCGATCCCGCTCGATGGCGTCACCACGATCGCCTGCGAGGCTCTCGGCCAGCTCCGCGACGTCCAGCCGCTCGTGTGGGACGACGCGCCGATGGGCCACGAGGAGCTGTACCTGCGCGTCGAGGCGTTCGCCGCCGGCTCGGACACGCCCTGCTTCGGCAACCCCGACGATCCCGCTCCGGCGGCGCCCAACGCCAGCCTCGCCCTCAAACTGCCGCGGCTCTCCGACCAGGGCGCCTGCGCCCCCTAGACCGATGACCGACACGCCCGAACAACCCGCCCCGCCGCCCGCGGATCCGCCCGCCGCGCCCGCTTCGCGCACCGACTCGCGCCGCAAGCGGCGCGGCACCGGCCCGTTCTTGACCAGCGAGCAGGAGATCGCCCAGGCCCAGGCGGCCGCCCGCGCGCGCACCCCTGCGCCCGCGGCCCCGCTGACGTCCGAGCGGCCGATCACCCCGAAGTTCGGCCGCTACGAGCGCGCCGACTTCCAGCAGGTCGAGAACATGCTGGCGAGCTTCGCCACCCGTCGCTTCGGTCCGTTCGTCGCCCAGGTGATGAACGGCTTCTTCGGCGGCAGCACGCCGGCCGAGAAGAACAACGCCGACCTGCGCGCCGCGGCCCAGACCTTCTGCCTCTACGGCTACCGCGACCCCAAGGGCATCCGCCTGGTCGACATGTTCGCCAGCGCCGGCCTGCCGCTCGAGGGCCGCCAGCGCGCCGCCCTCGACGCCTGCCTGCAGGCCCGGCTGCTGCTGGTCGCCGTCGAAGACGTGCACGTCGGCAAGCAGCGCGTGCGCGGCAAGGACGTCCTGCGTGACGAGCCGGTCACGCTGACCGACGCCAACATGCCGCAGGTGCTGCGGGCGGGCGACCGCGTGCTGACCTGGACCATCCCGTGGGGCACCAGCTGGCAGCCGATCGGCGTCGGCCAGCGCCTCGAAGCCCGCCGCGCCGGCGTGCTCGACCGCGGCCTCGAGACCCTGTGCGACGGCCTGCGGGCCGTCCGTCGCGAGCTGCCCGAGCGCCACGGCCCCAACCTCTTCTGGCTGGTCCACCGGATCGCCAACGCGCCGGTCGGCTGAGCAGCTGGCTGCGAGGACATGCCGCCAGGGCCATGTCCCGGGGAACATGCCCGCGAGGACATGTCCCTGGGGACGACCGTCAGCGCCGGCGCCGGCGGCCGGCCAGCAGCCCGAGGCCGGCCAGGGCCAGCAGGCCGGCCGCGCCGGGCTGATCGTCGCTGCGGCAGCCGCAGCCGCTGGCGTCCTCCTGCCCCCCGCTCGTGGCCGAGTCGACGCCCTCGCTGTCGGTGTCGGTGTCGCTGTCGCTCGCGCTGGTCGTCGGCGCGTCGTCGGGGAAGCGCGGCCAGCCGTGCGCCAGGTTCCACTCCTCGATCTTCTTGTTGATCGCGGCCGTGTTGTTGACCAGGTGCATCGGCTTGCCCTTGAGGGCCACCTGCTGGATCTCCTCGGCCCACCACATCTCGCCGATGAAGTCGGGCCACGGCGCGCCGTTGGGCACGAAGATCTCGCGGGCGTCGGGCAGCGTGACCACGCTGTTGCCGTCGCACAGGTTGTACTCGGTGGCCGGGCGGAAGCTGTCGACGTCTCCCAGGTCCGGGTTGATGTGGAAGATCGGGTCCGCGATCATCTCGTTGGGCGAGATGACGGTGTACATGCGCGTCAGGTACTCGTAGCTGTCGATCAGCTCCTGCGCGTGCACGCCGGGCGCGATGATGCGGTCGTTCAGCGCCGTGGCGAAGCCGCTGCCGTCGCCCCACAGCATCAGATCGATCTGGTCGGCGTACGCGGCCAGGTTGCCGTAGAACTCCTCCGGCGCGACGCCGTCGGGCGGCGGCAGGAAGTCGGCCAGGATGCCCTCGATCAGGGGGTGGTTGTAGAAGCAGAACCCCGGCTCCCAGCAGCTCGTCAGGCCCTGGTTGTTGAGCGTGTCGATCACCGACTGCGGCTCGAGCCCGACGAACACCGCCTCGTTCCACGACGGGTTGAACACGTTGAACGAGAACTGCTGCAGCACCGCCGACGGGCCGGCGTACTCGGTCACGAACGCGAGGCCGTCGGCCTGCAGCTCGTCGACCGCCTTGGTGATGACCTCCTTGTAGTTGGCCGCCAGGTTCAGCCAATCGATCTTGAGCGGGTTGACCAGCACGTGGCGGTAGTTGCTCGGCGCCGCGCGGGCGTTGCCGAGCAGGAACACGCGGATGTCCATGTTCTCGACCGACGCGAAGCGCGTGAGGCGGAGCGGGAAGCAGTTCTCGTTCGACGGGTAGCGCAGCACGATCGGGTGCACGTCGCCCTCGTCGGCCCCCGACGCCAGCTTGAGCGCGACGATCTTCTGGCCCTCGTCCAGGTACTGCTGCAGCACCTCGTCCGAGCCCTCGATCCACTGAAAGTCGTTGTCGAGCAGCCACGTCTTGATCGGATCGATGTTGGCGCCCTCGAGCACCACGATCTCGAACGCGCCCGCGACCGTCTTGAGCAGCACCGGATCCTCGGGTGCCGGTTCGCCGCCGTCGGTGCCGGTGCCGCCCGCGCTGTCGTCCTGACCGGTCCCCGTCGCGTTGGTGGTGAGCCCGCCCGAGATGCCGTTCTCGCCGCACTGCTCGAAGCTCTGGTTGAGCTGGTACACCGGCACCGACGACTGCAGCAGCGCGTCGAACAGCGGCTGCGAGCCGACCTCGAACTCGGGGACCTCCTGGATCGGGATCAGCCACGCGAACTTCTGCGCGTTGGTGTCGGGGTCGATGCTGATCTGGATGTGGACCTCGACCTCGTTCTGATTGAGGACGAAGAGCACGTTCTCGCCGTCCTGGTTGACGGGCATCGAGTTGGGGATCCCGCCGTCGCACGCCGTGCCGCCGCACGCCTCGGCCGTCCGCGGAATCGCCGCGACAGACGCCGCGCCGAGAGCTGCACACAGGGCTCGTCCCATCATCGTCCAGGTTCGCATCGCCAATCTCCGATCTCGCAAGTTAAGCAGTCGACCTCGACAGCGTCGCACAAGCTCGAGCACGACGCCAGGAGCCGCGGATCGAGGCCTGAAGGCCACGGCGCGAGGACGTGTGCAGACCCTTGAAACGCGTTCCATTGCACCACCGCGACCGTCGCCTCGGCGACGCGCGAGCGGTGCTCAGGTGCGGAAGATGTAAGACCGCTGACCGTGTACTCGGGCGACCCCGCGCGGCCGCGGCTGCATCGCCCCACGCAGCTCCGCCATCATCTCGAGCGTCGGGCTCGGGTCGCTCGGCGACTGCGGCGGCACGACGTCGAGCGTGAAGCGGATGTCGGGCGACGGCTCGATCGACCGCAAGTACTGCAGGCAGAACTCGCGCGCCTCGTTCTCGTCGGTGGCCAGCACCGTCAGCCCCGTCGTGTAGCCGTCGGTGTTCTCGGGCCAGTGCTCGGGCCGCTCGCCGGCCTCGGCGCGGGCCACCACCGTGTACATGCTGACCTGCGGCGAGCGCCCGTGGTCGGCCTCGTTGAGACAGTCGAGGATGTGCGGCGTGATCCACTCGCGCTGACCGGCCAGCCGGGCCACCTCGCGCGCCTCGCCCTGGCGGCCGTTCTGCCACAACGCCTCGAAGATCTCCTCGGCGACCAGGCTGCAGTAGCCGAGCTGACCCGGGTCCTGCGCGTAGCGCCGCTCGAGCAGTTCGAGCGCGCCGTACAGGAGCCCGAGCGCCTCGTCGAGGTCGCAGTCGGCCGCCGACAAGCGCCAGCCGCCGAGCACCGCCAGCGTCAGCGCGTTGCCCTTGTCGAGCTGGCGCGCCCGCTCGAGCGCCGCGAGGGCCTGCTCGTAGCGACCGATGCGATACAGCGTGATCGCCTTGTTGTACTGCGCCCCCGCGTTCTCGGGGTCGAGGCTCAGCGCGAAGTCGAAGCGATCGATCGCCTCGTCGAGGCGGTCGAGGTCCGAGAGACAGATGCCGTGCTCGACCAGGATCTCGACGTTGATCGAGTCGTCGCTGAGGTAGAGCTCGTAGATCTGCTCGGCCTCTTCGAGCCGGCCCTGGCGCCGCAGCAACGCCCCCAGCGCCGCGATCGCCTCGAACATGCCGCCGTGCGGGTCGCACTCGTTGGCGCGGCGGTAACAGACCTCGGCGTCCATCTCGCGTCCGAGCCGCTCGAGCACCGCGCCGAGGTTGTAGTGCTGCAGCCCGCCGCCCGGGTCCTGATCGATCGCCGCCTCGAACGCCTCGCGCGCGCGCTCGAGGTCGCCGACCAGGTCCTGCACGTTGCCCAGCGCGATCAGGACGTCGACCTCGCGGGGGAACTCGTTGGCGGCTCTGCGCGCCAGCGTCAGCGCGTGATCGAGTTCTCCCGTCTCACACAACCCGCGGACCCACATGCAGTACATCCGCACGAGGTCATCGGGCGGGAGGTCGGGCTCCCAACAGCTACGCAACAAACGGACCGCCGAATCCGCGGCCCCCTGGTTCAGCAGGGTCGCGATCGCGTCGAGTTGGGGAAGCGAAGACATGGGAAAGCCAGGGGTTATGGTTTTTGCACGGGCCCTCGCGCTTGGCAATCCTGGGGATATCGCCCGCTCGCTTTCTCGCCCGACCCCGGATTTATGCGCCATCCGGTTCGCCGCTGGTGCCAGACCTTGGAGCAGAACGTCGCACGTTGCGGCGGCCTGCGAGCCAGGCGAGCGTCCGCCGCGGCAACGCGCGGGCGACCAGCGCCACCAGAGCCGAGGCCGCGCCGTCGTGCGATACGGCCCGTCCTGCCAGCGCGTCGCGCAACGCTAGGGCCACCACCTGCTCCGGCGTCGCGGCGGCGGAGATCGGCCCGCGCATGCCGGCCACCGCGAAGAACTCGGTCGCCACCGGTCCGGGACACACCGCGCACACCTCGATCCCGCGCGACCGCAGCTCCTCGCGCAGCGCGTGGGCCAGGGAGATCACGAAGCTCTTGCTGGCGGCATAGGCCGCGAAATAGGGCGAAGGCACGTACCCTGCCGCCGACGCCACCAGCACGATCCGGGACCCGCGCGACATCGATGGCAAGAGCCCGTGTGTCAGCAAGGAAAGTGCGCGAATGTTCAGGTCGAGCATGCGCGCCAGCGACTCGGCGTCCTGGTCGGCGAACGGACCGAGGTGACCCACCCCGGCGCTGGCCACGAACATGCGCACGACGGGCCGTTGTTCTCGCACTCGCGCGAGCACGGCCTCGACCCCGGCCGGCGTGGCCAGGTCGGCCGCGATCGGCACCCCGAGCTCGCGCGGCAGCTCGCGCGCGATCGCGTCCAGGCGCCGCTCGCGGCGGGCGATCAGCCAGATCTGCGCCAGGTCGGCGAACGCCGGGTGCGCGGCGATCGCCCGCGCGAACACCTCGCCGAGCCCCGACGACGCCCCCGTCACGACGGCGATCGATCGCCCCGTCATGCCGGTGCGCCGAGGCGATCGCGGACGATGCCGAGGAACATCGCCACGCCCGTCGGGATCAGGTCGTCGTCGAAATCGAAGTCCGGGTGGTGGCACACCGGCGTGTCTTCGTCGCCGCGGCGGGCCCCGAGGAAGAAGTACGCCGCCGGCACGGCCTGCGCGAAGTAGGCGAAGTCTTCCCCGCCCGCGAGCGGCAGCTCCGCGTTCGACACCCGTTCCGCCCCGAGCACGGCGGCGCCGACGCGGACCACCGCCTCCACGCAGCGCGCGTCGTTCATCAGCACCGGGTAGCCGATCTCGATCTGCAGGTCGATGTCGACCGCGAAGGTCGCCGCCACCCCGCTGACCACCTCGCGCACGCGCTCGAGCACCCGCTCGGTCGTGCTCGGCGCGAACGTGCGGATCGTGCCCTTCATGCGCGCGACGTCGGGGATCACGTTGTGCGTCGTGCCCGCCGAGAATTGCGTGATCGACACCACCCCGCCGCCGGCGTACCCGAGCCCCCGCGACACCACCGTCTGCAGCGCGCCGATCAAATGGGCACCCGCCACGATCGGATCGCGGCACAGCTGCGGCTGGCTGCCGTGACCGCCCTTGCCGCGGATCGTGATGTCCAGCATGTGCACCTGCGCCAGCATCGGCCCCGGCTGCACGCGCAGCTCGCCTTTCGGGTAGGCCGGCCAATTGTGCAGTCCGTAGATCTCGCGCACCCCTGCGAGCGCGCCCTCCTCGATCATCACCTTCGCCCCGCCGCCGCGCACCCCTTCCTCGGCTGGCTGAAAGAGCAGGCGGATGTTGCCGCGCACGGACTCGCGGTGGCGCGCGAGGATGTCGGCCACCCCGAGCAGGATCGCCGTGTGACCGTCGTGGCCGCACTTGTGCGCCTTGCCCTGGTGCACCGAGCGGTGCGGCAGGTCGGTGCTCTCGTGCATCGGCAGGCAGTCGAGGTCGGCCCGCAACGCGATCGTCGGCCCCGGGTGATTCGGGTGCAGGTCGGCGACCAGCCCCGTCTCTGCGCAATTGCGCGGCTGATACCCGCGCTCCTCGAGCCACGCGCGCACCAGCGCTTGCGTGCGCACCTCCTCGAAGCCGAGCTCCGGGTGGCGGTGGATGTCGTGGCGGATCTCTCGCAGGCGCTCGCTGAGCGCCGCGATCTCGGCGCGGGGGTCGGTCCAGGACATGGCAGCAAGCTAGACCATGATCCGCGCCGGCGCGACCTCCCTAGGCCCGCGCGTCACGGCTTTGTGCACCGCCTGGTCGGGCAGGTCGCCCGGCACGTCGGCGACGCCTCGCGGGAGCACGGCGTCGCCCCCGCCCGACCGCCGTCACGCTGGCGGACGGGCGCCGATTCGCCGCCATGCTCGACCTCGAACCTGCCCCGAAGACCAGCCGAGTGCCGGACCTGGGGCGGGCGATTGCGCCGGCCCCGGTCGTCGTGCCAACCTTGGCCCATGCAAGAGCCGCAGGCAAACCCCGCCGCGCCCGGTCCGGTCGGGCCTCCGCAAGCCCAGCCGCCGGTCGGCTCCTCGCCGACGCAGGCCACCGACGAGCTCTTCTTCGAGGGCATCGCCAAGCACAGCGCCAACATCGGCACCTACTTCTGGTGGGTGGGCGTCTGCATCCTCGGCGGCGGCATCGCCTTCGGCCTGCTGCAGATCGAGGCCCTGCACGGCAAGCCGCTGTGGCTGCTGGCGCTGATCGGCACGCCGATGCTGCTGTGGTCGTACCTGCAGCACATCACCACGCGCTACAAGATCTCGCGCCGGCGCGTCGAGTTCCAGAAGGGCGTCGTCACCCGTCGGCTCGACTCGCTCGAGCTGTGGCGCGTCCTCGACGTCCGCTACGAGCAGAACCTGCTCGACCGCATCTTCGACAACGCCAAGATCACCCTCATCGGCACCGACCAGACCCACCCGAACCTCCTGCTCTACGGCCTGCCGAACCACCGCCAGCTGTTCGAGCGCCTGCGCGAGGCCGTCCAGTTCGCGCGCAGCAGCAACCGGCCGATGGAGCTCGCGCCCGGCGCCCACGAGGGCGACGTCCTCGGGCATCATCATCACTGAGCCTCGCCTCGCGCGCATCTTCGCGCCGCGACTCCGGGTATTCTCGGCGCGATGAAGCCGCAGAACCCGTCCGCCCTGCACATCCTCGCCTTCGTGTACTTGACCTTCAGCCACGTCACCGACGGCGAGCTCAGCGACGAGGAGATCGACACCATCGCCCGCGTGCTGCACGGGTGGCTGCCCGAGGCCACGAACGACGCGATCTCTCGCGTCATCGTCGACACCGCCGCGTGGGTCAACGGCATCGACGGCGACGAGGAGCGGCTCGCGCAGGCCGAGACCTACGCCCACCTGATGAAGGAGCAGATGAGCGAGAAGCAGCGCAGCGCCGTGCTGGTCAACCTCATCGAGCTCGCCCGCGCCGACGGCAAGATCACCGCGACCGAGGAGCAGTTCATCGGCCACCTCACGCGGATCCTCGGCCTCGGTTGAGCTACCGTCGCCGTGCATGCGGCCCGACGACGCGCTCTACCTCCCCGACGGCGATCCGGACAGTGCCGTCCGCTTCATCGCCACCCCGTGGACGCGCGGCCCCTGGGACATGCGGACCCAGCACGGCGGCCCGCCCACCGCGCTCATGGTCCGCGCCATGGAGCGCCGGGCCGCCGAGCTCGGCGACTTTCAGCTGTCGCGGGTCACCGCCGACTTCCTGCGCGCGATCCCCATCGACCGCTGCCACCTCGACGTCGCGCTGACGCGCCCCGGCCGGCGCGCCATGGGCCTCGAGTGCACCCTCGCCGTCGACGGCCGCGCGTGCGCCCGCGCCAGCGCCCTCTTCATCCGCCGCGCCGCCGTCCCCGTCCCGCCGGAGCTCCTGCTCGCCGACGAGCCCGTCGACCCCACCCGCCTGCGCGAGCACGTGTTCGACTTCTTCCCCGATCCGGTCGGCTACCACAGCGCCATGGAGCTGCGCCTCGGGACAGGTCCTTTCGAACCTGGCTCCGGGGACGGGTGGCTCCGCCTGCGCGGCCGGCTGGTCGCTGGTGAGGCGCCGAGCCCCGCCCAGCGCGTCGCCGTCGCCGCCGACGCCATCAACGGCGTCGGCTTCGCCCTCGACATCGCCCGCTGGACCTTCGTCAACGCCGACCTGACCGTCTACCTCCACCGCGAGCTCGAGGGCGAGTACGTCCGGCTGCGCACCCGCCACCTCTCGCAGCCGGACGGCCGCGGCCTCGTCGACGCCGCCCTCGGCGACCGCCGGGGCCCGATCGGCCGCGCCCTCGAGGCCCAGGTCCTCGATCCGCGCCAGCCTGTCTCGAAGGACAGCTAGACCAGCGAGTAGCCGCCGTCGGCCACGACGTCGGCCGCGGTCATGAACGACGACTCGTCGGACGCGAGGAACACCGCCGCGCTGGCGATCTCGTCCGGGGTCCCGCTGCGGCCGAGCGGCGTCGCGGCGTGTGTGGAATTCTTGACGTGGTTCGCCGTCGCCTCGTCGAGCCCCATGTTGACGAGGATCGGCGTCTCGGTGAGGCCGGGGCTGAGGCAGTTGACGCGGATCTTCCGCGGCGCCAGCTCGGCCGCGAACGTGCGGGCGAAGTGCCGCACCGCCGCCTTGGTCGCGCCGTACACGGACATATAGGGCGTCGCCTTCTGATGCAGCCCCGACGCGATCAACACCACCGACCCGCCCGCCGACATCAGCGGCAGCGCCTTCTGCACCGTGAAGAACACCCCCTTGATGTTGGTGTCCAGCAGCATGTCGAACGACGTCTCGTCGATCGCGTCGACCGGGCCCATCACGCTGCGCCCGGCGTTGGCGACCACCACGTCGACGCGCCCGAACTTCTCCTTCACCGCCGCGTACAGCCGCTCGATGTCGGCCACGCGCGTCACGTCGCCCTCGACCGCCAGCGTGTCGGGCCCCAGCTCCTGCTGCGCCGCGTGCAGCGACGACGCGCTGCGCCCCGCGATCGCCACCTTCCCCCCCTCGCGCACGAACGCCCTGGCGATAGCGAGCCCGATCCCGCTGTTGCCGCCCGTGATGACCGCGATCTTGTCCTTCAGTCTCATACGTCCCCTCGCTGGCCTCACACTACGCCCAAGCGCCCGCGCTTGGCCATCGGTCTGCACGCGCGGAACCGCCCGAGCGCCTCATCACATGTCCCTTGAGACATGTCCTCGACGCTCGCTCGCCGGCCCTTTGCTTCGCGGTCCCCGCGCTCGCCCGACGGCGAGCGAGCGGCCCGGCGCAGCCGCTCCGCGCCCGCGACGACGCAGCCCTCGCCGCCTGCTCGCGCCAGCCTCACCCGCGCTAACCTGCCTCCGCGATGGAGCCCGAGCCCGACCTGCGCACCCCGACCCAGCGCGGCGTGTCGCGGCTTTATCGCCTCGTCGCCGGCGACCGCCCCGAGGGCAACTACGTCCTCACGCGCTTCGTCGTCCTCCGCGTCTTCGGCCTCGTGTGCGTCGCGGCCTTCGCCACCGCGGTCACGCAGCTCGTCCCGCTCGTCGGCGCCCACGGCATCACCCCGCTCGTCCCGATCGACGACTTCTTCGCCCGCCCCACGCTCTTCTGGTGGAGCGCCACCGACGCGGCGCTGTGGACCGTCAGCCTCATCGGCGTCGTCCTCTCGTGCTTGCTCCTGATCGGCTGCGAGAACGGTTTCCTCCTCCTCGTCCTCTGGTCCCTCTACCTCTCGATCGTCCAGGTCGGCGGCCGCTGGTACGCCTTCGGCTGGGAGATCCAGCTGCTCGAGACCGCGGTCCTGTGCGCCCTCCTCGGCCCGCTCGCCCGCCTGCGTCCGTTGGCCGCCGAGCGCCCGCCCGCGTACGTCGCCGTCGTCCTGCTGCGCTGGCTCGCCTTCCGCATCATGCTCGGCGCCGGCCTCATCAAGCTGCGCGGCGACCCGTGCTGGACGGAGCTCACCTGTCTCGAGAGTCACTTCGAGACCCAGCCGATCCCCAACCCCGTCAGCTTCTACTTTCACCACCTCCCGCCCGTCGTCCTGCGCGCCGGCGTCGTCTTCAACCACATCGCCGAGCTCGTCCTCCCATGGTTCGTGTTCGGCCCGCGGCGCCTGCGGCTCGCCGCCGCCCTCGGCATGATCGCGTTTCAGCTGACCCTCATCGTCAGCGGCAACCTCTCCTTCCTCAACTGGCTCACCCTCGTCCCGCTGCTCGCCTGCCTCGACGACGCCTTCCTGCGCCGCCTCCTGCCCGCGCGCCTGAGCGCGCGCGCCGGCGACGGCACCGCGCCTGCCACCCGGGCGGCCACCGTCACCGCCGCCTGCTACGCCCTCGTCGTGCTGTGGCTCAGCATCGACGTCGTCGCCAACCTGGCCGGACGGCGCCAGCAGATGAACGCCTCCTTCGATCGCCTACACCTCGTCAACACCTACGGCGCCTTCGGCAGCATCAGCACCATCCGCCTCGAGCTGCAGATCGAGGGCACCGACGCCGCCGCGCCCGACGCCTCCGCCACCTGGCGCCCCTACGACCTGCCCTGCAAGCCAGGTCCCGTCGACCGCCGGCCGTGCTGGATCTCCCCCTACCACCGCCGCCTCGACTGGCTGATGTGGTTCGCCGCGCTCGACGTCGCCGCCCACGGCACCCTGGCCCGAGAGACATGGCTCTTCAACCTCCTCGATCGCCTGCTCGCCGCAGAGCCGACCGTCCTGAGCCTGTTCGCCGATCCGCCGCAGTTCCGCGGCGGCGCCCCCACCTTCGTCCGCGTCGAAATCTACCGCTACTGGTTCGCCCCGCTCGGCGACCCTGCGTGGTGGCGGCGGGAGCGCCTCGACCAGCTGATCCGCCCGGTCGCGCGCGACGATCCCGACCTCCGCGGCCTGCTCGACGGCGAATGATCGTCCGCCTCGCCGCGCGCGCTGTCGCACAACGCCACGTCGCGTCCTGCCACGCCTGTGAATGACGCCTGGCCCGCTCGCCTTCCTCGCCCCGGTCCGCGCCGCGTGCAAGCGCCGACCTCGCGCCGGGCCTGGAACGGCGCTTGAATCGTGCGCGGCGGAGGATCTTCGTGACCCGGGCACCCGCGCTCCCACTCCTCTTACTCCTCGCCTGCGGCGACCTCCCGGCGGGCAGCGACAGCGACGGCCCCGCGACCGAGGCCACGACTGCCGGCACCACCGGCGACGACCCCACCGCCGGCACCACCGGCGACACCGGCGGCGAGCCGATCCTGCTCGACCCGCGCGACCGCCTCCTGCGGATCTCCATGGCCCTCCGCGGCGTGCGGCCGAGCGACGCCGACTACGCCGCCCTCGCGGCTGACCCGAAGGCCATGTCGAAGCTCGTCGACGTCTACCTCGACTCGCCCGACTTCGGCGCCACCGTGCGCGACCTCCACAACGACGCATTGCTCGTGCTCGCCGACTTCGCCGCGCCCCCGGCCGGCTTCCTCGCCAAGGACGGCCTCGCCGGCATGGACCTCGTCGCGGCCAACCGCGCGATCATGGAGGCCCCGCTGCGGCTCATCGAGCACGTCGTCGCCAGCGATCGCCCCTACAGCGAGATCGTCACCGCCGACTACACCCTCGTCAGCGCCGCCTCGGCCGCCGCGTGGGGCTTGCCCTTCGATCCTGCCGGCGACGCCTGGCAGGTCCAGGACCCGCCGAGCGACCTGCGCAACGCCGGCGTGCTCGCCGATTCGTGGCTGTTCCAGCGCCACGGCTCCACCCGGACCAACGCCAACCGCGGGCGCGCCAACGCCGTCGCGCGCGCATTCCTCTGCGTCGACTTCAACGACCGCGACCTCGAGATCGACCCCAGCGTCAACCTCGCCGATCCCGAGGCCGTCGCCGGCGCCGTGCAGGACAACCAGACCTGCGCCGCCTGTCATCAGATCCTCGACCCGCTGGCCGCCTTCTTCTGGGGTTACAAGCCGGGCTTCGTCCCGCTGCTCGTCGGCTACCCGCAGGACCACTACGCCGAGGGTTGGTTCACCACCGTCCTCGGCGTCCCGCGCCGCGACCCGCACTACTTCGGCAGCGTCGGCGACTCGCTGGCCGACCTCGGCGCCCTCCTCAGCGTCGACCCGCGCTTCAGCCTGTGCGCCGCCCGCCGCGCCCACGCCTACTTCCACCAGACCGACCTCGGCGCCGTCCCGCTCGAACGCGCGAGCGAGCTGCAAGCTGTCCTTCAGGACAGTGACGACTACAAGGCCATGATCAAGGCGCTCGTGCTCGCCGACGACTTCGCGCGGGCCGACGGCGAGCTCGGGCGCAAGCGAGCCCGCCCGCACCAGCTCGCGCGCCTGGTCGAGGACCTCACCGGCTTTCGCTGGCGCACCGACCTCTCCGCGTTCGGCGCCGGCGTCCTCGACCTCATGGACGACAGCCTGATCGGCTACCACGTCCTCGCCGGCGGCCTCGACGCGGTCTTCGTCACCGCCGCCTCGTACACCTACAGCGCCACCACCAGCCTGGTCCTGCGGGCCCTCGCGCGCCAGGCCGCGGGCGACGTCGTCGAGGACGACTTCGCCGTCGACGACAAGGCCGCGCGGCGCCTGTTCACCCTCGTGTCCGTCGTCGACACCGGCCAGGCCAAGCTGCGGCCGCAGATCGCCCTCCTGCACCGGCGCCTGTTCGGCCGCGACCTCGCCGACGACCACCCCGAGGTCGGCGAGACCCTCGAGCTGTTCAAGGCCGCGCTCGCCCTGGCCCCCGGCGACGTCAAGCGGGCGTGGAAGGTCACCCTCACCGCCCTCCTGCAGGACGTCCGGATCGCCTTCTACTGACCCGGTGAACATGTCCACTCCAACATGTTCCTTCCACCCTGTCCTAACGAGCATGTCATGAACGCCCTGTCCCGACGTACCTGGCTCAAGAGCAGCTTTTACGCCCTCGCCGCCGCCGGCGCGCTCGTCGACGGCAGCGCCGCCGCCCAGGTCGGCCCGGCCCGCCGGCTCGTCCTCGTGCTCGTCCAGGGCGGCTGGGACACCACTTACGCCATCGACCCCAAGCCGGGGGTCGGCGGCGTCGACGGCCCCGACGGCGCCGTCCAGCAGTTCCACGGCCTCGACGTCCTGACCCACGCCGCGCGCCCGTCGGTCGGCGATTTCTTCGCCGCCTGGGGCGACCGCTGCGCGATCGTCCGCGGCGTCTCGGTCGCCTCCGTCGCCCACCCCGACTGCACCCGCCGGATCCTCACCGGCGTGCTCGACGACACCGCCCCCGACGTCGCCGCCATCGCCGCCGCCCGCCTCGCCCCCGATCTCCCCGCCCCCTACCTGATCCTCGGCCGCACCGCCTTCAGCGGCCCCTACGGCGCCCTGTCCGCGAGGACAGGTTCCGCCAACCAGATCGTCACCCTCCTCGATCCCAAGGTCACCTTCCCGGCCATGGGCGCCCCCCTGCTCCCGCTCGTCCCCACCGACGCCGAGGAGGCCCTGATCCGCGCCCACGTCGAGCTCCGGGCCGAGCGCGAGCTCGCGGCCGCGGCCGGCAGCCGGCGCGTCCAGGACTTCCTCGACTCGCTGCCGCGCGGCGACATGTTGCGCGAGCTCGCCGAGGTCGGCGAGCTCGAGCTGACCCGCACCTTCGACACCCAAATTAAACTCGCCGTCGACGCCCTCGCCCGCGGCCTCTGTCACTCCGTCCAGCTCGAGAGCGGCGACTGGGACACCCACACCGGCAACGACGCCCAGGGCCCCAAGCACGACGCCCTGTTCAAGAGCCTCGCCGCCCTCATGCAGTCGCTCTCGGCCGCGAAGCTGCTCGACGACACCGTCGTCGTCGTCGCCTCCGAGATGGGCCGCACCCCGCGGCTCAACGCCGCCCAGGGCAAGGATCACTGGCCCGTCACCAGCGCCCTCGTCCTCGGCGCCGGCGTCGCCGGCGGTCGGGTCGTCGGCGCCACCACCGACGCCCTCGACGCCGCCCCCGTCGACTTCACCACCGGCGCGATCGACCCCGGCGGCCGCCCGATCGCCTACGCCGACTTCGCCGCCGGCCTCCTGCAGCACGTCGGCGTCGATCCGTCCGAGTTCATCCCCACCGGAGCGCCCCTCGATGCCCTCTCGGCCTGACCCGCGCCTGCTCGCCCTCCTCTGCCTGTCCCTTGCGTCCTGTACTGGCGACCCTGTCCCTTCAGACAGCGACACGAACACCGCCGCCGCGACCACCACCGACGCGAGCGCAACGGCCGTCCCGACCACCGGCGACGCGACCGCCGACTATCCCAGCCTCGCCGAGCGACCTTGCCCCGAGGACAGCATCCTCACCGCCGAGAATTTCGGCGCCCCGTTCATGCTGACCCACTGCACCGGCTGTCACCACGTCGCCCTGAAGGAGGGCGGCCGGGCCGGCGCCCCGCTCGGCGTCGACTTCGAGAGCCTCGACAAGGTGCGCGCCCAGGCCGCGCAGATCTGGGCCCGCGCCGCCGACCAGAACGCCACCATGCCCCCCGTCGGTCCGCCCCCCGCCGACGAGCGGGCCCAGCTCGGCGAGTGGCTCGCCTGCGGCGCCCCCACGGCCGCCGACCTGTGAGCGCCGGGTTGGTCCGAACTCGGCCGCGCTCTCCTGTTGGTACGCAAGGACCTACCGCCGCCCGGACGGTCGCCGGCAGACCCCGGATAGTCGGCCAGGCTATCCCACCACGGAGCGCCGTCATGACCGATCAAGAGCGAATTCAGGTCTTGTTCAAGGAGTACGACACCCTTCGCGCCGAGATTCTGCAGCGTATTTCGAACCGACTTCAATGCGTGGCATTCACGGGTGCGCTCGGCGGCGTGGCGATGTTCTCGGAGAAACCGCTCGACACCGCCAAGTAGCCTGCCCTGGCGCCATGCAGACCTGCCAGCCGTTCTTCGGCGACGCGCCGCCCCCGCCCGGGCTGGCGCACCTCGGCCAGTGTCGGCTGCCCTGAGCGCCCTGCCCCCAGGGGCATGCCCTTCCGGACATGCTCCCATCGCCCTGCCCTCCAGGACATGCCCCTGCAGGCATGTTCATCCGACCATCAGGCGGCCCTCGGGGAACGTCACCCGCCCGGTCTTCTGCGCCCCGAGCGCCAGCGCCAGCGACGTCGGGCCGACGCGGCCGATGAACATCAGCGCGATCAGCACCCACTTGCCGATCGCGTGCAGGTCTTCGGTGATCCCGAGCGACAGGCCGACGGTCCCGACCGCGCTGACCACCTCGAACAGCACGTGGGAGAACGGCAGGTTGTGGGTCGCCAGCATGATCACCACCGCGATCACCGTGATGAAGCCGGCGACGGTGACGATGGTGGCGGCGCGGTAGACGATGTCGTTGGGGATCGCGCGGCGCATCAGCACCGCGCGCGGCTGGTTGTACAGGAGGGCCGGCAGGGCCGCGGCCAGCACCGCCAGGGTCGTCACCTTGATCCCGCCGCCGGTCCCGCCGGGGGCCGCGCCGATGAACATCCACACCATCATCACCGCCATCGTCGCCTGCTCCACGGTCGCGAAGTCGACCGTGTTGAACCCGCCGGAGCGCAGCGTGATCGACTGGAACAGCGCGTTCATCCACTTCTCGGGCGTCGTCATCCCCGCCAGCGTCGCGTTCCACTCGAGCAGCGCGTACAGCAGCGTCCCGACCAGGGTCAGCGCCAGCGTCATCCACAGCACCACCCGCGTCTGCAGCGAGAAGCGGCGGTGTTCGCCGCGCGCGCGCAGCCACAGCGCCGCCAGCACCGAGAACCCGACGCTGCCGACCACCACCAGCGCCATGATCACGCCGAGCACCACCGGGTCGCTCTGCTGCGAGACCAGCGAGTCGGGCCACAGCGCGAAGCCGGCGTGGCAGAACGCCCCCACCGCGTGGAACATCCCGTACCAGATCGCGTCGAGCGGCTCCATCCCGTGCTGTGAGAAGCGCAGCGCCAGGATCCCGGCCCCCAGCGCCTCGAGCGCCAGCGTCGCCACGACGATGAAGCTCGCCAGCTCGTAGGCCGCCCCGGGGCTCTGGATGTCGAGGATCTCCTCGAGCGCCTGCTCGCTGCGCAGCGCCAGGCGGCCGCCGAGCAGGATGGTTGCGAACGTCGACAGCACCATGATCCCGAGCCCGCCGAGCTGGATCAGGATCAGGATCACCGCCTGGCCGAACGGCGAGAACGTGCTCGCCGTGTCGAGCACCGCCAGCCCGGTGATGCACGCCGCGCTGGTGGCGGTGAACAGCGCGTCGAGGAACGACAGCGGCTCGCCGCGGGCCGACGCCGGGAAGCTCAGCACCAGCGCGCCGGTCACCGCCATCGACCCGAACGTCGACAGCAGCAGCAGCGCCGGGCGGTGCAGGAAGCTCTGCACGAGGTCGTCGAACAGCGGCCCGCGGGCGAGCACGAACCCGAACACCACCACCTGGTACAGCGCCAGCGCCACCAGCCCCGCGCTCAGCGTCGCGCTCCACGGCGCCCCGAGCAGCACCAGCGCCAGCCACGCCAGGTGCCGCGGCTGCTGGCGCACCACCGCCAGCATGAACGGCCCCGTCAGCGCCACCACCCCGAGCCCGAGCAGCAGGCACGTCAGGTCGGACACCCACGAGGCCGCGATCTCGAAGCCCACGATCGACAGGTTGGCGATCAGCGACACCGCCAGGATGTGGCGCGCCGCCGGCCCGTAGCGCTGGATCCACACCGACGCGGGCGTCGGCGCCTTCTGCTCGTGGCGGCGGACCCGCTGCGCCCGTGTGTCGTCGACGAAGAACTCGTTGGCGACCTGGACGACGCTCCACAGCATCACGCTGCCCGCGACCGGGAAGTCGTGAACCAACGCCGGCAGGAACGCGCTGACATTAACGGAAAGTAAGATCAGCGATCCCCGCGCCGCCCAGCGCCGGCCCTGCAGCGCGCCGAGCGAGAACACGAGGGCCAGCAGCACCAGCGCCGCCGCGTAGATCGCCCCGAGCAGCGTCACCTGGCTCGCCGCGCCGAAGTGCCCGCGCGGCGCCTCGGTCACGATCATGCCGAGCACGCCGACGACCGCGAGGCCGATGAGGCGAGCGGCCTGCAGGCGGCGGGTCGGGCGCGGGGCCGGCGTCGACGACATGGGGGGCGACCGGCCGGCGACCATACCACGACCGACCGCGCGCGGGCCGGCGGCGAGCGCGAGGTGCGGGACCGCCGCTTGCGCCCGAATCCTGGGTTATCCTCGCCGACCGATGAGCGCAGCCGGCTTCGCCGACCACATCCGCGATCTGAGCATCGTCCTCAGCACTGCCGCCGTCACGAGCCTGATCTCGCAGCGCCTCAAACAGCCGCCGGTGCTCGGCTACCTGCTCGCCGGCATCCTCCTCGGCCCGCACGTCCCGGGGATCACGCTCGGCGGCGAGGAGAGCACGGAGCTCACCCACAGCCTGTCCGAGCTCGGCGTCATCCTGCTGATGTTCACCATCGGCCTCGAGTTCAACCTGCGCAAGATCGCCCGGATCGGCCCCGTCGCCGGCTTCACCGCCGTCGTCGAGGTCGGCCTCATGCTCTCGCTCGGGTTCGTCGCCTCGCGCCTGCTCGGCTTCAGCTCGATCGAGTCGCTGTTCGTCGGCGCTTGCGTCGGCATCTCCTCGACCATGCTGGTGGCCAAGGCTTTCGAGGAGCAGAAGCTGCGCGGCGGCTTCGTCGAGGTCGTGTTCGGCGTCCTCGTGTTCGAGGACATCATCGCCATCCTCCTGCTCGCGGTGCTCACCGCGGTGTCGTCCGGCAACGGCCTGACCACCGGAGAGTTCGCGCTGGAGATCGGCAAGCTGCTCGGCTTCTTGCTCGCGCTCCTGGCCATCGGCCTGCTCGTCGTCCCGCGCTTCATCCGCGGCGTCGTCCGCCTCAGCCGCAACGAGACCACGCTGATCGCCGGCATCGCCGTGTGCTTCACCATGGCCACGCTGGCCGCCGAGGCCGGCTACTCGGTCGCGCTCGGGGCCTTCCTCGCCGGCATGCTGGTGTCCGAGTCGGGCCAGGGCAGCAAGGTCGAGCACCTCGTGCAGCCGCTGCGCGACATCTTCGCCGCGATCTTCTTCATCGCCGTCGGCCTCTCGATCAACCCGATCGACGTCGTCACCCACTGGGTCCCGGTCGTCGTACTGACCGTGCTCGTCCTGATCGGCAAGACCGTCGGCGTCGCCCTCGGCGCCTTCCTCACCGGCAACGGCGTCAAGCACTCGGTGCGCTCCGGCATGAGCCTGGCCCAGATCGGCGAGTTCTCGTTCATCATCGCCGGCCTCGGCATCGCCCGCGGCGCCACCGGCAGCTTCATCTACCCGGTCGCCGTCGCCGTCTCGCTGCTCACCTCGCTCACCACCCCGTGGATGGTCCGCAACTCCGAGCGGATCGCCGACGCCGTCGATCGCCGCCTCCCGGCGCGCCTCCAGACCTTCGTCACCTTCTACGAGGCGTGGATCGAGCAGCTCAAGAGCGCCCGCGGGCCGGTGTCCACCTGGCAGCGGATCCGTCGCACGATCATCCTGCTCGGCGTCGACGTCGCGCTGCTGATCGCCAGCCTCGCCGGCGCGCGGCTGGTCCACCGCCGCGTCATCGAGGCGCTGCACGACCGCTTCACCCTGCCGACCTGGCTGGTCGAGCCGGCCTTCACCATCGCCACCCTCCTCGTCGCCGCGATCTTCCTCGTCGGCGTCATCCGCCAGAGCGTCAACCTCGCCAACATCCTCGCGCGGATCGTCCTGCCCGAGCGCCCGGCCGACGGCGCGTCCAGGCCCGACCTCGGCGCCGCCCCGCGCAACCTCATCATCGTCGTCTTCCAGCTGGCGCTCGGCCTCGCCGTCGGTTTGCCGCTGGTCGCCATCACCCAGCCGTTCGTCCCGCCGGGCTCCACCTTCGCGGTGTTCGTCCTCATCATCCTCGCGCTGGTCGTCAACGTGTGGCGCAGCCTCAAGAACCTCCAGGGCCACGTGCGCGCCGGCGCCGAGCTGGTGGTCGAGATGCTCGGCCGTCAGAGCCGCAAGGCCACCGAGTCGCACCACGGCACCCCGATCGAGCCGCTGCCGACCGTCGAGGAGATACTGCCCGGCCTCCCCGGCATGACCCCCGTGCAGATCGTCGAGGGTCACGCCGGCCTGGGCAAGAGCATCGCCCAGCTCAACCTGCGCCTGCGCACCAGCGTCGCCGTCCTCACCATCCACCGCGCCGACGGCACCGAGGTCCCGCAGCCCGTCCACCGCCACAAGCTCGCCGTCGGCGACGTGGTCACCCTCGCGGGTTCGCGCGAGGCCGTCGACAAGGCCACCGCCATCCTCCAGAGCGGCCCCGCCGTCGATCCGACCTTCCTCAGCTACACCAGTTGAGCGCGGCCCGGCGTGTTATCGTGCCGGGGCGCATGACCAGCCCGTCGCCGTCGACCGCCCCGCGCGCGAGCATCTTCTCGATCGACGTCGAGGACTGGTTCCACATCCTCGACGTCCCCGCCACCCCGCCGCCCGCGGCCTGGGACGACCTGCCCTCGCGCGTCGAGGCCAACTTCCTGCGCCTGCTCGACCTGCTCGACGAGACAGGTGTGCGCAGCACCTGCTTCTTCCTCGGCTACGTCGCCGCCCGCTTCCCCCACCTGCCGCGCGAGGCCGCCCGCCGCGGCCACGAGGTCGCCTCGCACGGCTACGACCACCAGCTCGTCCACCGCCAGACCCGCGCCGAGTTCCTCGCCGACGTCGCCCGCGCAAAACATGTCCTCGAGGACACCATCGGCGCCGCCGTCGACGGCTACCGCTCGCCCGGCTTCTCGCTGTCCGAAGGGACAGGTTGGTTCTTCGAGGCCCTGCTCGAGGCCGGCTACCGCTACGACTCCTCGGTGTTCCCGGCCGCCCACGGCCACGGCGGCCTCAAGACCGCCCGCACCGCCCCGCACTGGCGCAGCTACCCGTCCGGGCGGCTGGGCGAGTTCCCGATCTCCGTCACCGAGACCCTCGGCCGGCGCATGTGCTTCTTCGGCGGTGGCTACCTGCGCCTGTTCCCCTACGCCGCGATCCACCACATGGCCCGCCGGGTCGAGCGCGACGGCCGGCCGGTCGTCTTCTATGTCCACCCGCGCGAGGTCGACCCCGACCACCCGCGCCTGCCGATGAGCGCGGTGCGCCGCTTCAAGTCGTACGTCAACCTCGCCACCACCGAGGCCAAGCTGCGCCGGATCTTCCGCGACTTCCCCCTCACCACGTTCCGCGACTACCTGTCGCGCCACGGAGCCGAGCTCGCCGATGAGCGCTTCCACTGACTCGACCGCTCGCACCCGCGACTTCTTCCACGGCTACGCCGGCCGCTTCGACGCCATCTACGGCAACGAGCACACCCCGTGGAACGCCCTCGTCAACCGCTTCTTCCGCGCCAGCATGCGCCTGCGCTTCGAGCGGACCCTCGCCGGCTGTGAACCGGTGGAGGGCGCCAGCGTCCTCGACATCGGCTGCGGCCCCGGCCACTACGCCGTCGAACTGGCGCGCCGCGGCGCCGGCCGCGTCGTCGGCATCGACTTCGCGGACAACATGATCGCCCGCGCCCGCGAGCACGGCGCCGGCGCCGGCGTCGCCGATCGCTGCGAGTTCCTCGTCGGCGACGTCGACCGCTGGCAGCCGGACTCCCCGTTCGACTACGTCGTCGTCATGGGATTCATGGACTACGTCGCCGACCCGGCGGCGCTCGTCCGCAAGATCGTCGGCTTCACCCGCCGCCGCGCCTTCTTCTCGTTCCCCGCCGCCGGCGGCCTGCTCGCCTGGCAGCGCCGGCTCCGCTACCGCAATCGCTGCCCACTTTATCTGTACACCCCGGCGCGCCTGCGCGCGCTGCTGCAGTCGGTCCCCGGCGCCGGCTTCGCCATCGAGCCGATCGCCCGCGACTACTTCGTCACCGTCACCCCAATCTCTGCTTAAGCGTCCGTCGAGCTCGCGCATTGCGACGCGGTAAGATCGCCGCGTGACCGCGCCCGAATCCGCCTGTGACCCGATCGCCGAGCTCGCGCACCTGCGCCGACGCGTCACCGAATTGGAGGCCGAGCTCGCCGTCCTGCGGCCGTCCGAGGCCGAGCTGCGGGCGATGTTCCGGGCGATGACCGACGTCGTCCTGGTGATGGACCGCGACGGCCGCTACCTGCGGATCGGCGACACCGCGCCCGACCTGCTCTACCGCCCCTCGCTGGACCTGATCGGCCGGCGCATGCACGAGGTCATGCCCGCCGCCGCCGCCGACTTCTTCCTCGCGCACATCCGCCAGGCCCTCGAGCGCCAGAGCGTCGTCAGCATGGATTACAGCATGCCGCTCGAGGACCGCGAGGTGTGGTTCTCCGCCAACATCTCGCCGCTGTCGCCCGACTCCGTCGTGCTCGTGTGCCGCGACGTCACCGAGCGCAAGCGCAACGAGCTGCTGCTGCAGGAGAGCCTGCGCCAGCAGGAGCTGCTGCGCGCCCACGAGGCCGCGCTCCTCCGGCTCTCGACCCCGCTGATCCCGATCAGCGACGCCATCGTCGTCATGCCGCTGGTCGGCCGGCTCGATCGGGTCCGCGTCGAGCACGTCATGCAGACCCTGCTCGAGGGCGTGCAGCGGGCCCGCGCCCAGGTCGTGATCCTCGACGTCACCGGCGTCGCGGTCGTCGACGACGCGGTCGCCGACGCGCTCGTGCGGGCCGCCCGGGCCGTGGGCCTGCTGGGCGCGCGCGTGGTGCTCACGGGGATCCGCCCCGAGGTCGCCGCGACGCTCGCCTCGCTCGCCGCCGACCTGGCCGGCCTCGTCACCCGCGGCACCCTGCAGGACGGCATCCGCCACGCGCAGGCGACCCTGGTCCGCTCTCGCGCCTGACCCCCGCGAGGTCCGCGTCGCCGCGCCGGCGCACGCCTCCTGCTCGCGGGGATCCGTCCCGAGCTCGCCGCGACCCTGCCTTCGCTCGGGACCCACCTGATGGGGCCCATCCACCACGCGCAGACGAACCGGGCCCGCTCTCGCCCGCGCCTGACCTGTCCGCGAGGCCAGCATCGTCCGCACGCGCGGGCCCGCGGGCCCGTGGCGATCCGTGTTAGAACCTCGAGTCGTATGGTGAGGCTCCCTCGGCTCGGAATCGCCGGCGCGCTGATCTTGCTCGGCAGCGCCTGCCAAGACGACAACCCCGCCGCGGACAGCGACCAGGCCGCGAGCAACACCGCCGACACCGGCGACAGCGACGGGCCGACCGGCACCGGCGCGCCGACCGGCACCGACGGCGAATCGGACAGCGACGGCGATCCGGGCGACCCGTTCGCCCCCGCCGAGCCGGTCCTGCCGCGCCTCACCGTGTCGCAGTACCGCAACGCGATCGAGCACCTGCTCGGCCCCGGCCTGCCCGGCACCCCGCTCGAGCCCGACACCAACCCGTATCTCTTCTACAACATCGGCGCCACCAGCACCTTCATCTCCGAGCTCGGCGTGCAGCAGTACGAGGAGGCCGCCGACCACCTCTCGCGGGCCGTGTTCGACGACCCCGCGCGGCGCGAGGCCCTCGTCGGCTGCGTGCCCGCGGCCCCCGGCGACGCCTGCGTGCAGGGCTTCCTCGGCGCCTTCGGCCGCCGCGCCTATCGCCGCCCGTTCACCGCCGACGAGCTGACCCGCTGGACCGACGTGGCCAATCAGCTGTCGCAGGGCGACGCCTGGCGCGGCCTGCAATTCGCGGTCGCCGGCATCCTGCAGTCGCCGCACTTCCTCTACCGCGTCGAGCTCGGCGAGCCCGACCCCGGCGACCCCACGCGGCTGCGCCTCACCGGCTGGGAGATGGCCACCCGCGTCTCCTTCCTGCTGTGGAACGGCCCGCCCGACGACCTCTTGCTCGACGCCGCCGGCAACGGCGACCTCTACACCGACGCCGGCCTGCTCGCCGAGGCCGAGCGTCTCCTCGACGACCCGCGCGCCCGCGTCGCGCTGCAGGAGTTCTTCGCCCAGTACCTCGACCTCGCGCGGCTCGACCACGTCACCCGCGACCCCACGCGCTGGCCGATGTTCAGCCCGACCATGACGAGGTCGATGCGCACCGAGGTCCAGCTGCTCGTCGACGACCTGATCCACCGCAGCGACAGCGACATCCGCCAGCTCTTCAGCACCCGCCGCACCTTCGTCAACGCCGAGCTGGCCAAGCTCTACGACGTCGCCGCCGAGGGCGCCTCGCCGATCACCTTCGTCCCCGTCGAGATGCCGGCCGACGGCCCCCGCGCCGGCATCCTCACCCTCGGCGCCTTCCTCACCATGAACGCGCACGAGACCATCACCTCGCCGACCAACCGCGGCAAGTACCTGCGCGAGCGCGTCCTCTGCCAGATCATCCCGCCGCCGCCCGGCGACGTCGACACCGACCTCGGCGACGACGAGACCATGGACGCCCAGACCGTGCGCGAGAAGCTCGAGCAGCACCAGAAAGACCCGACCTGCGCCGGCTGCCACTCGATCATCGACCCGCCCGGGTTCCTGTTCGAGCACTTCGACTCGATCGGCGCCTACCGCACGCTCGACAACGGCTACCCGATCGACGCCAGCGGCAACCTCGACAACATCCCGCTGGACGGCGCGCGCGACCTCGCCGAGGCGCTCAAGACCGACCCCCGCGTCGGCCGCTGCATCGTCAACCAGCTGTACCGCCACGCCACCGGGCGCCTGGCCGAACCGTCCGAACAGCCGGCCCTCGAGGCGCTCGAGCAGCGCTTCATCGCGGCCGACCACCGCTTCAAGCAATTGCTGCTCGACCTCGTCGTCAGCGAGGCGTTCCGCACCGTCGCCGAGGAGACCGACGCATGAGCTTCGTGATCCGCAAACCGCCCCTCTCGCGTCGCACCGTCCTGCGCGGCGCCATCGGCGGCGCCGCCGTGGCCCTCGCCCTGCCCCCGCTCGAGGCGATGTTCGGCGAGGCCCACGCCGGCGATCCGACCGGCGACCCGATCTTCGGCCTGTTCTACTGGGCCAACGGCGTCCCGTGGCACGCCGGCCACGGCGCCGACCAGGGCGCCAACAGCCCCGGCGGCGACGTCTGGACCCCGCCGACCGTCGGCGCCGACTTCACCCCGTCGCCGCTGCTCGCCCCGCTGGCCGCCCACAAGGTCAGCGTCGCCACCGGCCTCGAGCCCAAGACCGAGGTCCCGCAGCCCGACAACGGCCAGAGCGACGGCCACATGCGCGGCTTCATGGTCGCCATGACCGGCGACCGGATCCGCCCCGAGGGCTTCGACCACCCGTCGCACACGCTGACCTGCCTGCGGCCGACCCTCGACCAGTACGTCGCCACCCACGCGCAGTTCTACGGCAACTCGCCGTCGCGGTTCCGCTCGCTGTGCCTCGGCGTCAGCGAGGCCCGCTTCCACGACTACGGCCACTGGAACGCGATCTCGTTCACCGGCCCCGACTCGCCGGTGGCCGCAGTGCACAGCCCCGCGCAGCTCTACTCGATGCTGTTCGACGTGCCGGCCGACCTGATGGCGCTGACCCGCCGGGTCACCCTCATCGACGCCGTCCTGGCCGACGCCGAGGGCCTGCGCGGCCGCCTCGGCGGCACCGACAAGCAGCGGCTCGAGGCCCACCTCGACCACCTGCGCGAGGTCCAGCGCCGCCTCGACCTGTCCTCCGGGACATGTGATATCATTCCCGCGGCGCCCGGCGACTCCGCCGACCTGATCGCCCGCACCGACATCATGGCCGGCCTGCTGGCCGCCGCGCTCAACTGCGGCCTCACCCGCGTGTTCTCGTTCATGCTGAGCTCGCCGGCCACCACCCACGTGTTCAACAACCTCGGCGTCCCCAACGGGATGCACCAGGTCTGCCACGACGGCCAGTGGGAGTACGTCCGCAGCATCACCGAGTACCAGATGCTGGCCTTCGCCCGCCTGCTCGACCACCTCGCCGCCGCCGTCGACCCGATGGGCGTCAGCGTCCTCGACCGCGCCTGCGTCTACGGCGTGTCCGAGTACGGCGAGGGCTACAAGCACAGCACCGCCGAGATGCCGGTGGTGCTGGCCGGCGGCTGCGGCGGCGCCCTGGTCCGCGGCTACCACTACCGCGAGCAGGGCGGCAACCTGTGCAAGGTCCACGTCACGATCCTGCGCGCGCTCGGCATCGACACGCCCAGCTACGGCTTCAACGGCGGCGAGACCACCGAGCACCTCACCGGCATCCTGGCCTGAGCGCCATGCCCCAAAACACCTGGCCTCATCACCCTGGTCTCGGGGCCATGTCCGTTCGGGCATGCCTCGCCGCGCTGGCCCTCGCCCTGCCCGCCTGCGCCGGCGGCGAGGCCGCGACCGAGAGCTCGAGCGCGACCGTCTCGCCCGGCACCGCCCCGGGCACGAGCGACGCCGCCGACACCACCACCGCCGCCCCCGACTCCACCACCGACGTCGGCACCACGGGCGACCCCGCCACCACCGACGTCGCGCCCACCTCCACCGCCGAGCCGGTCACCGCCGGCAGCGACGACCCGCCGCTCGAGTGCGACCCGCTGACGATCTGCGGCGTGCAGTGCGTCGACCTCGCCACCGACCCGGCCAATTGCGGCCAGTGCGGCGTGAGCTGCGTGATCCCGCAGGCCACCGCGGCCTGCAGCGCGAGCGCCTGCGCGATCGGCAAGTGCGACGACGGCTGGTTCGACTGCGACGACGACCCGAACAACGGCTGCGAGCAGCAGCTCGCCCCCGGGCAGATGTGCGGCCTCGTCTGCAAGCCCGACAAGCCCGAGCTGTGCAACCTGTTCGACGACAACTGCGACGGCCAGTGCGACGAGGGCGCCCTGCCCGGCTGCCGCGTCGGGGTCCACCGCGCCGCGAGCCCGACGCTCGGCCACTTCTACACCGTCGACGCCGCCGAGGCCATGTCCGGCGATTTCGTGCCCGAGTTCCTCAACTTCTATTATTTGTACGCCGCCCCCGGCGCCGGCCTGGTCCCGTTCTACCGCTGCCTCAAGGGCGACGGCCGCCGCTTCTATACCACCAGCGGCACCTGCGAGAACGCGGCCACGCCCGAGGGCGCCCTCGGCCACATCGCCACCGACCCGCAGTGCGGCGCCGTGCCGCTGTTCCGCCTCTACGGCAGCGGCGACCACTTCTACACCACGAGCGAGGCCGAGCGCGACAACGCCGTCGCCATGTTCGGCTACCAGTACGAGGCCGTCGCCGGCTACGTGTGGGCCGCCCCGTGATCGCTCGCGCCGCGGCGCCGGGCTGATCCCGCGCTGGCGTCCGGACCGGCCGACCGCCGCGTCGCGCCCTCCTCGACCCGCCTGCGCCGCCTCGCCGGCCCGCCCGCGTCGCCTCCTCGCCGGCCCCGTGTCGCGCCTCCTCGACCCGCCTGCGCCGCCTCGCCGGCGCGACCGCGTCGCGGCTCGCACCGCGCCCCCGCGCTCGCGTGCGACCTCGCGACCTCGTGGTGCGCCGCGACGCTTCACCTCGCCGTGATCCCGCCCGGCCGATGCACTTGCACCATGCATTCCCACGAGGGTTTCCCCGCGGGCTGAAAATGCGCTGGGTACCACCCTGAGCCCTCGCGGCACCCAACTCTGGCGAATGCCCGTCCCCTCCGACCCTCATCGCTCGCCGCCGTTGCAACATTGCACGATCGCAGTCGGCGCTCCTGACAGTGCAGTACGGTGATTGTCCATTGTTCCGCGGTTGCGAATACCGCGCATTCCGGGGACCACGATCACGGCCGCGGCCGAACGATTTGCGCCCTGTCGCCGCTACGGCCGCGTCTCGCCGCGATGATTCCGATTGCACCTGGGCCCGCCGTCTGCCACATTGGTGTCAATGCGGTGAGTTGTTCACCGCGGTCGATCTGCCCTGGGACGAACATCGCAGGTCGAGACGGCGGCGGCGCAATGGGCCGGCGAGCGCCGTCGTCGGCCGGACATCGAGGTGGACATGACCATCGCCGAAGACGACAGGATGCGCATCGAATACCGGACGCCGGTCATACGCCTGTGGGGTCGGCTCGTCCTCCCATTGCAGGGCGACATCACCGACGACGCCGCCGCGGCGCTCGTCGACGACGTCCTGGCGACGATCCGCGACAGCGCGGCGGTCGGGCTCGTCATCGACGTCACCGGCCTGTGGACGATCGACAGCCACCTCTGCCACGTCGTCGCCGGCCTGGCCGCCACGGCGCGGCTGATGGGCACGCCCACGGTCCTCTGCGGCATGAGCGGCTCGATCGCCATCACCCTGCAGACCATGGGCATCGACTTCCGCCTGCTGCGCACCGCCCTGACCCTCGAGGACGCGCTCGAGCTCCTCGGGGTCGAGCCCCGGCTGCACGACCTCGACTTCGAAGCGCTCGCTCCCCCCCTGTCCGAATCAGGAGAACCTAGCCATGGACACTCACCCCCATCGCCTCATCGAGACACCAACGCTTGAAGTATGCGGCCTCGAATACCGCTGGGACCTCGAACGCGGCAGCTTCACGATCGCTGACGTACCCAGCGTCGCCTTCTTCCGCGACTCCTCCCTCGCGCGCCTCCTTATCGGGTTCTTGACCACCCTGGGGCCGCATCGATTCTCGCTGATGATGCTGGCCGAGGGCCAGCGCAGCATCGACGACGATTGGGGGATCATCGCCGCGCAACCCAGCTTCGAGGCCGGTTTCGCCCAGCTCGCCAAGTACGCATATTCGGCGGGCTGGGGCCGGTGGGAGCTCGTCGCGCTCGACCGCGAGGCGCGGAGAGCGACGTTCCGTATCCACAACGGCTGGGAGGGCGCGATCCAGCGGACCACCTCCCTCAACTACGGCATCGGCCTGGTCGCCGGCAAGTTCACCGGCTTCTGCCAGAAGCTGTTCGGCTGCACCTGCTGGCCGCGGCAGACGCGGTTCATCGCCGACGGCGACCCCCACGACGAGCTCGTCGTCGAGCCGTCGCCGCGCACCGTGTCCGACGAACTCGCCGCCCTCGCCGACGCCGGCCTGGCGACCAACGCCGACCTGCACCGCCTCCTCGCCGACCTCAAGGCCAGCGCGAGCGCTCGCGAGCGCGCGCTCGCCGAGCGCGACCGCATGCTCACCGAGCTGCAGGACAAGCTCGACATCATCGCCCAGCAGCGAGTCGCCATCGTCGCCCTGTCGACCCCGATCGTCCAGCTGTGGGACGAGGTGCTGGCCGTCCCGCTGGTCGGGGGCATCGACGCCGAGCGGGCCAGTCGACTGATGGAGAAGCTGCTCGCCACCATCATCGACACCAAGTCGCGCTTCGCCATCCTCGACGTCACCGGCGTCGAGGCCATCGACGCCGCCACCGCCGACAATTTCGTCCGCATCATCCGCGCCGTCCAGCTGCTCGGCGCCCACGGCGTGCTGTCGGGCATCGTCCCTGCGGTCGCGCAGACGCTGGTCGACCTCGGCATCGATCTGTCAGGGATCCGCACCTTCGCCAACCTGCGCGAGGCCCTCAAGTCCTGCCTCGCCGAGCCCGTGAGGAGCCGCCGCCATGCTTGACCTCCACCGCCGCTTCTTCAGCCTCAGCGACGAGCTCCTGTGCACCGCCGACAACAACGGCTTCTTCGTCGAGCTCAACCCCGCGTGGGAGCGCGTCCTCGGCTGGACGCTCGACGAGCTGCGCAGCGCCCCGTTCATCGAGTTCGTCGACCCCGCCGACCGCGAGGCCACCCTGGCCGCGACCGCGCGCCTGGCCGGCGGCAGCGACATCGTCCGCTTCGAGAACCGCTACCGCAAGAAGGACGGCTCCTACGTCTCGCTCGAGTGGGCCTCCCTGGCCCCGCACGGCCCCGGCGAGCCGATCTGCGCCGTCGCCCGGCCGATCGTCGCCGCCGACGCCGCCGACGCCGTCGACGCCAGGCTCGGCGAGATCCGGCGCGAGGCCCTGATCGCCGCGGTGTCGACTCCGATCATTCAGGTGTGGGACGACATCCTCACCATGCCGGTCGTCGGCCTCGTCGACAGCGTCCGCGCGGCCGACATGAAGACCGCCCTCCTGGCCGCCGTGTCGCGCACCGGCGCCAAGTTCGCGATCGTCGACCTCACCGGCGTCGACATCGTCGACACCGCGACCGCCGACCACCTGCTCCGGGTCATGCGCGCCGTCCACCTCCTGGGGGCCCGCTGCGTGATCACCGGGATCCAGCCCTCGGTCGCCCAGATCATCGTCAGCCTCGGGCTCGGCCTCCCCGGCGTCGTCACCCTCCGCAGCCTGCGCGAGGGCCTGCGCTTCTGCCTGCGCGACCTCGGCTACGCCGTCCGCCAGGAGCGCGCGACCGCTTCTGGATGACCGAACGGACATGCTCCAAGGAGCATGTCCACAATCACCGCGCCGGCCGCCGCGCCGCGAGCTCGGGCGCGAGGCCGCCGACCTCGCGCCGCGAGCGTCGTCGACCGCGTGGAGACACTGTGCCCGAGGTCATCATCGATCATTGCCGCGCCGGCGGCACCCGCTAGGTTGTCTCCCGCAGGGAATCACTCGCATGGCGACAAGACTCATGTTCGGTCCATTCATGGGACTGGCGATCGCGGTGCCGTTCGTCGACTGCGTCCACATCGACGTCGGCGACGAGGACGAAGAAGAGGAGTACCGCTGGATCTGCCCGCCAGACCACGACTTCGATATCCGCACGCACTCCCCACCCGCGTGACCAGCACGCGCTCGGAAGGGGCCGGCCCTGCGAGAGACCGGTCCCTTCCGAGTCCCCTGCGCAGCTCCTGCCCGGCCTGACGCGGCGTCCGCACAGCGAGACGCGCGCCCTCGCTCGCCGCCGTCGCGCGCGCCGGATCGGCTATCTTCGTCGCGTGCCCCACGAACCCCGGGTCCGCCGCTCCGCCTGCGCGCTCGTCCTCGCCGCGAGCGCGCTCGCCTGCCCGGCCCCGCACGACGGCCCCGCCGGCTGCCCCGCGCCGCTCGCCGCGTCGATGGACCTCGCCGTGCTCGAGCAGCACCTGCTCGCCCTCGCCGACCTCGGCCAGCAGCACGCGGGCACCCGCGCCGCCGGCTCGCCCGGCTTCTCCGCCTCCGCGGACTACGTCGCCGGGCAACTCGCCGCCGCCGGCCTCGACGTCCGGCGCGAGTCGTTCACCTTCGACGACTTCGAGCTGCTCGCCCCGCCGCGCCTGCTGCAGGCGAGCCCGACCGCGCGCGAGTACGTCGCCGGCGTCGACTTCCGCGTCGCCCTCTTCTCCGCCAGCGGCGACATCGCCGGCCCGGTGATCCCCGTCGACCTGTCCTTCGGGCCAGATAACGAATCCTCCAGCGCCTGCGCCCTCGAGGACTTCGCCGGCTTCTTCCCCGGCAGCATCGCCCTCGTGCAGCGCGGCGGCTGCACCCACCAGCGGAAGGTCGACAACGCCGTCCTCGCCGGCGCCGCCGCGGTCGTCTACTTCAACCAGGGCGACATCCCCGAGCGCCTGCCGCTGTTCGCCCCGCGCCTGGCGCGGAGCACCATCCCGGTCGTCGCCCTCCCGTACGCGCTCGGCGAGGCGCTCGCCCGGCAGAGCGGCCTGCAGCTGCACCTCGTCGTCGACGGCGCCGCCGTCGTGCGCGAGACCGTCAACGTGATCGCCGACACCCCGCCGACCGCCAGCGGCCGGATCGTCATGCTCGGCGCGCACCTCGACTCCGTGCTCGCCGGCCCCGGCGTCAACGACAACGGCTCCGGCGTCGCCGCCCTGCTCGGCATCGCCGGCGCCCTGCCGCGCTGCGAGCTGCGGCATCAGGTCCGCTTCGCCTTCTGGGGCGCCGAGGAGCTCGGCCTGCTCGGCTCGACCTTCCACGTCGAGTCGCTGACCGCCGCCGAGCGGGCCCGGCTCGCGCTCTACCTCAACCTCGACATGATCGCCTCGCCCAACCCCGTCCGCTTCATCTACGACGGCGACGGCTCGGCCTGGAAGCAGGCCGGCCCCGCCGGCTCCGCCGCGATCGAGGCCGCGTTCACCGACTACTTCGCCGGCCTCGCCGTCCCCACCCGCGAGACCCCCTTCGACGGCCGCTCCGACTACTGGGCCTTCATCCGCCGCGACATCGCCGCCGGCGGCCTCTTCACCGGCGCCGAGGCCCGCAAGAGCGCCCACGAGGCCGCGCTGTTCGGCGGCGAGGCCGAGGTCGCCTACGACCCCTGCTACCACGCCGCCTGCGACGACCGCGACAACTACAGCCGCGACGCGCTGCTCGAGAACACCCGCGCCACCGCGCACGTGCTCGAGGCCTTCGCCCTGAACGACCCGCCGCTGCCGCCCTCCGACACCGACGCGCCCGCCCCCCGCGCCGCCCGCGACGCGCACCCGCCCGAGCACTGCGACGATCGCCGCTGACACCATCGGGGCCGTCGTCGTCGCACCGGGTCGTGCGCACGACGAGCCGTCTCCCCGCCTCGTCACCATCGCCCCGTGATCGATCTGCGTCGTCACGATTGTGATGACCGTCGCACTGTCGACATCGGCGCACCTCGACGAGCTCTGCGAGAGTGACGCCTGTCGCACCGCGATCGCCACGCTGCACGATCGCCGACGTCGGCGCGCGAGCGCTGCGATGCGCACGCCGATCGGCGTTGAAGACCTCGTCTCGCCCACCGCCTCGCAGGCGTTCGCCGGGCGCGGCGCGCCGCGCAGGGGCTGGCGCCGGCTCCGCAGCGCTCGCGCCGATCGTCGGCGACGCCTCCGCGTGCGGCGCTGTCTACCGGCGGCGAGGGCGTCGACGACGGGTGCTACGTTGGGCTGACATGCGCGAGCCCGCCGCTCTCCTCTCCGATCCCGCGCGCCGGATCGTCGACGCGCTCGCCGCTCTCGCCGCCCTCGAGGTCGTCGTCGCGGCCCCGCCGCACGGCGCGATCGTGGCCGCCACCCGCTCCGCCGCCGTGCTGCTCGCGCCGTTCTCCGACGACCCGCGGCGCCACCCGCTCGCGCGCAGCCTCGCCGGCGCCGTCGTCGACGAGGACCTGCGTCACACCGCCGCCGGCGGCGCCGTCACCCACGTGCACGTGCGCGCTGTCCCCGTGCGCGACGGCGGCGGAGCCGTCATCGCCGCCGTCGCCGTCCTCACCGACGTCGCTGCCGAGCGCCGCCGGCGCGACGCCGCCGGCTTGCTCGCCGACGCCGGCCACGTCCTGCTCGAGTCTCTCGACGGCGACCACCTGCTGCAGCTCGGCGCCGACCTCCTCGTCCCGCGGCTCGGCGACGTCTGCCTCGTCTCGACCGTCGCGGGCGAGGACGACCTGCGACTTCGCGCCCTCGCCCTCGCCGACCCGACCGCCCTCGCCGGCGAGCGTCCGCTCCACGACGTCTTCCCGCTCCTCGACCGCGCGTGGGATGTCCTTCAGGACAGCCGCCCCGTCCTCGTCGGCGACCTCGGTTCCGCGCTCGCCGCGGCGCCCGCCGCCGTCCGCGGGCTCGGCCTGCGCGCCGGCCTGCTCGCGCCGCTGATCGCCCGCGGGCGCGCCCTCGGCGTGCTGCGCCTGCTGGCCGCCCGTCGCCTCGACGACCGCGACCTCGAGCTCGTCGCCGCGATCGCCGGGCGCATGGCCCTCGCCCTCGACAACGCCCGCCAGCACGCCGAGGCCCTGCGGGCCAGCCAGGCCCGCGAGGACGTGCTCACCGTCGTCTCGCACGACCTCCGCAACCCGCTCAGCGCCATCACCCTCGGCGCCACCGTGCTCGTCAAGAAGATCCGCGACGCCGAGGAGAACGTCGCCATCATCCAGCGCAGCGCCGCCCGCATCGAGCGCCTCACCGAGAACCTGCTCGACCTCGCCGGCGCCCAGGCCGGCCAGACCACCGTCCTCGAGCGCGAGATCGCCGACGCCCGCGAGCTCGTCGACGAGGCGCTCGCGCTGCAGCGGCCGCTCGCCGACAAGAAGGGCGTCAAGCTCGTCGTCGACCTGCAGTTCGCCGAGGCCCCGCTGTTCTGCGACCCGCTCCGGATCGCCCAGTTGTTCGGCAACCTCCTCGACAACGCCATCAAGTTCAGCGCCTCCGGTCAGGACGTGCTCGTCACCGGCGCCGTCGTCGATCACGAGCTGCGCTTCGCCGTCGCCGACCACGGCCCCGGCATCGACGAGGCCGACCTCCCGCACGTGTTCGAGCCGTTCTGGTCGGCGACGCGCGGCGGCAAGAAGGGCCTCGGCCTCGGCCTCTCGATCGCCCGCAGCATCGTCGACGCCCACGGCGGCCGCATGTGGGTCGACAGCGACCCCGCCGCCGGCACCGTGTTCTCGTTCACCCTCCCGCTCGCCCGCTGATTCGTTCCATCGGACATGTCCCCACGGACATGTTCTTCGTGGCCGCCGGCCACGACCGGAACCGCCCACCACACCGCGCGCTCGCCGCTGGTGTCGCGCAGGAAGGTCGTGGCGATCCCCTCGCACACGATCGCCACGGCCAGGGCTGGCCGACCCACGCATATCGTCGCACGGTCCTCGCATCGGCCTCCGCGCCGCGGCCGACGCCGGCACGTGACATGACCGTAAGGACATCCGCGCGACCGCTCGCCGCCGCTGCGCGGCAGGCCCGGCGATCCACCGACCTCGCGGCGTTGCGAGGCCGGCCACACCTTTCGCCCGCGTACGCTCGCTCGTCGCGCCCGACCGGCGATTCGCGCCACGCGCTGCGAGTCAGCGCCGCTCGTCCCAGCGGGCTCGACCGCGATTCGTAGCACCACGGCCGCCCTCGCCAGGCCGCCGGCTCGCGCGCATTCGGAATCGTGGCAAGCATGAAACGTGGCTGCCGCGAATCACCACGTCAGCGGCCCGGTCCGCCGCGGTTAGCATGCGAGGCAGCGATGTTGCATCACACCCCCCTGCTCGACACCATCGCCGCCGGCCTCGTCTTCGCGTTCGCGCTCGGTGCCCTGGCCGCGCGCGTGCGGCTGTCCCCGCTGGTCGGCTATTTGGCCGCGGGCGTCGTCGTCGGCCCGCACACCCCGGGCATCCTCGCCGACCAGGCGCTGGCCACCCAGCTGTCCGAGATCGGCGTCATCTTGCTGATGTTCGGCGTCGGCCTCCACTTCTCGCTGCGCGACCTGCTCGACGTGAAGTCGATCGCGATCCCCGGCGCCGTGGCCCAGATCGTCCTCGCCACCGGCCTCGGCGCCGGCCTCGCGTGGCTGCTCGACTGGCCGCTGAGCGCCGGCCTCATGTTCGGCCTGGCGCTGTCGGTCGCCAGCACCGTCGTCCTCCTGCGCGCGCTCGAGGACCGGCGCCTGCTCGACAGCCCGCGCGGCAGGATCGCCGTCGGCTGGCTCATCGTCGAGGACATCGCCATGGTGCTCGCGCTCGTGCTCGTGCCCGCCATGGCCGGCGCGCCCGCCGAGGACGGCAGCGTCCCGAGCAACGTGTGGCTCTCGCTCGTGCTCACCGTCCTCAAGGTCTCCGGCTTCGTCGCCATCATGCTCCTCGTCGGCCGGCGCGTGATCCCCTGGATGCTCGAGCGGATCGCCGGCACCGGCTCGCGCGAGCTGTTCACCCTGTGCGTCCTCACCATCGCCCTCGGCGTGGCCCTCGGCGCGGCCCTGTTGTTCGACGTCTCGTTCGCCCTCGGCGCCTTCTTCGCCGGCATGCTCCTCGCGGACTCCCAGTTCAGCCACAAGGCCGCCAGCGACTCGCTGCCGCTGCGCGACGCCTTCGCCGTGCTGTTCTTCGTCTCGGTCGGCATGCTGTTCGACCCGCACATCCTGTTCGAGCACCCGCTGCCCGTGCTCGCCACCTTCGTCATCATCGTCATCGGCAAGTCGGTGGCCGCCCTGGCGCTCGTGCTCGCGTTCCGCCACCCGCTCTCGACCGCGCTGACGATCTCCGTCAGCCTGGCGCAGATCGGCGAGTTCTCGTTCATCCTCGCCGGCCTCGGCCTCGAGCTCGGCCTCCTGCCGGAGATGGGCCGCGACCTCATCCTCGCCGGCGCGATCCTCTCGATCATCTGCAACCCGCTGCTGTTCGCCGCCCTCGACCGCTGGTCGCGGCACCACGACACCGGCGACGGCGAGAAGCGGGCGATCGTCGCCTCCGGCCCGCCCGCGCCCGCCGGCCTGTACGTGCTCGTCATCGGCTACGGCCGGGTCGGCAGCGCGATCGCCCAGATCTTGCGCGAGCGCGCCGTCCCGCTGCTCGTCCTCGACAACGACCCCGACCTCGTCGACCGCGCCCAGGCGCAGGGCATCCCGGCGATCTGCGGCAACGCGGCCAACCCCCGCGTGCTCGCCGAGACCAACCCCGCCCAGGTCCGCCTGGCCCTCCTCGCCATCCCGCAGCCGCTCGAGGCCGGCGAGATCGTCGCCCGCCTGCGCGAGGCCAAGCCCGACATGACGATCATCGCCCGCGGCCACTCCGACGCCGAGGTCCAGCACCTCCTGCAGCACGGGGCCGACGGCGCCGTGATGGCCGAGCGCGTCATGGCCCTGCGCATGGCCGAGATGGCCACCCACTCGCTCGCCTACCACGATCGCCTCGCCGCCGCCGCCGCCGTCAGCCAGGCCGCGCCGCCGTGATGCGGTCCGCGCGGTGCCATCGACCGTCGTCAGCGCCTTGCCGTTGCCCGCCTGCCCGTTCGGAGCGGAGCGACGCCTGTCGCGGCGACAACTGACGCTCGCGCCCGGTGAACCGTGCCGCTGCCCACCGGGCCCGGCGACCCGTGCGCCTCCGGCCGCTGCGATCGAAAGACCCCCCGCCGCATCGGCACCTGTCGCGCGACAACCGACGCCGGCCGCGGCATGCTCCTCGCGTGCAGCTCCGCCCGTTCCTCGCCCTCGCCGCCGTGCTCGCCTGCGGCGCGCCGTCTGCCCCGCAGGACAGCTCCAGGACCCCCCCGGAAGGCCCCACCGCTCCTGTCCCCACGGACAGCTCACATGTCCGTGCGGACACCTCCAACCCGCCTGTCCCTGCAGACAGCTCGCCTGACCCCAAGGACAGCCCCCCGGCCCGCGCCTTGCCCGTGCAGGACGGGGCCGACGCGCCGACCGGCCCGCTGGTCGTCACCCACGCCGGCGTCGGCACCGCGCTGGCCGACGCCGACGGGGCCGAGCGGGCCGCCGCCGCCGGGCGCGACGTCCTCGCCTCGGGCGGCGACGCCCTCGACGCCGCCATCGCCGCCGCCGTCGTGCTCGAGGACGACCCGCGCTACAACGCCGGCACCGGCGCCAACATCCGCCTCGACGGCCGCACGATCCAGCTCGACGCCGCGCTCATGACCGACGACGGGCGCTTCGCCGCGGTCGCCGCGATCGAGCGGGTCAAGAACCCGATCCGCGCCGCACGCCTGGTCCTCGACTCGCCGCACGTCCTGCTCGTGGGCGAGGGCGCGACCCGCTTCGCCCACAAGCTCGGCCTGCCCGACGAGGTCCCGCGCTCCTCCCAGGCCGAGGCCAAGTACCGCGCCCGCATGCAGCGCCTGCGCGAGCTCGTCGAGGCCCCCGGCACCGCCGAGCCCGACTGGCGCCTCTACTGGAACTACCCCGGCGAGATGCCGCCCGACATGGTCGCCTGGCGCCACGGCGGCGACACCGTCGGCGCCGTCGCCCGCACCGCCGACCAGCGCTTCGCCGCCACCCTCTCCACCGGCGGCACCTCCGTGACGCTGTACGGCCGCGTCGGCGACGTCCCGATCTACGGCGCCGGCCTGTTCGCCGGCCCCGCGGGCGCGGTCGCCTGCACCGGCCACGGCGAGGAGATCATCCGCGAGGCACTGGCCCGCACCGTCTACCAGGCGCTCGCCGCCGGCACCCCCGCGCGCGAGGCCGTCCGCCGGGCCGCGGCCGCGTTCGATCCGCGCTGGGACGTCGGCCTCATCGCCGTCGACCGCGGCGGCTGGGGCGTCGCCGCCACCCAGCCCATGGCCTCCGGCCACGCGTCCTGACCGTCGCATCGGACATGTCCCCGCGAGCATGTCCCGACAGGCATGCCCCCACGAGCATGCACCTTCGGACACCCGCGCCGCCCCGCCCTACGGAGCCACGAGCGCCCCGCAGCGGGCGCGGTAGCGCGGCAGCTCGTCGGCGTCGCCGTCCGTGAACTTGTCGACGATCGCGCCGCTGCCGGTCCCGCGGGCCAGCGACAGCCGGTGCACCTCGCCGGCCCGGAAGTGGCGCACCCGCTCGCCCTTGCCGCCGCCGCACAGCGGCAGGCCCAGCTCCGGGCACATGTGGGCGACGTAGAGGTCGCGCTCGTCGTACGTGCCGGCGAGCACCCGCTTCACCGCGTAGCGCATCACCACCACGAACTTGCTCTTGCCGCAGTGCGGCGCGCTGCGGGCCTCGACCAGCTCCGCCTCGACCTCGAGCTGCCCCGACGGCTCGCGCAGCCCTGACGGATCGCCGCCGTCGACGTCGTCGAGCGACTCGTCGACCTCGCCGACCGCCACCGCCGCGTCGGACTCGGGTGCGATCACGGCCGGCACCATCCCCGCCGACGACTCGAGCACCGGCATCGACATCCAGCACCCGGTCGAACCGACCAGGCTCGCCAGCACGAGGCTCACGGCGCGCGCGGGGATCACGGACCCATTCATAGCGCCTTTTTCCCGCCTGCACAGCACGCGACAGCGGCGCCGGCCGACGCCCCTTCGCCGGTGCGAGCCACACACACCGGTGCGATCGGCCGATCGCGCCGGCGGCCTCGGCCCGCCATGACCGGCCGCCAGCCCCGCCTCGCCAGCAAGGACCTCCAGTCGGCCATCGCCGACGCCGGCGCCCCGAGCTGGCTCCGGCATGTTCGAATCATCGCGCGCGTAGAACGTGTTTCGTCGACCCCACATCGCACCGACGCTCCCGCCCCTCGCCGATCTCGCTCGCACGGAGAGGGTCACTGCATACGCCGGAACTCGGGTTCATTCGCCCGCCCGCGGCCGCAGCCGCTCACTGGGGAATGATCATCACGTCGTTGATCGGCCGGATCGCCGCGCCCGCCGGGTACGCGTACGACACGTTCAGCGTGTAGAACGCCGAATCCTTCGAGCCCCAGCCCCACACCGTGACCCCGATCGGCCCCGTGCTCGCGATCTCGTGGCGCCCGTTCGAGCAGTTGCCGACGTCTTCGAAGTCGCCGGTCACCAGGTCGACGCGGGTGTACTCGTGCTCGTCGTCGACCATCGCCCAGCCGTCGAGCTTGCCGGCGCAGCCGAGCGTCACGTCGGCGTAGGCGCCGTCCTGCTTGCGCCGCACCACCACCAGGCTGGTCTCCGAGTACGTCGGGTCGGTGAAGAAGATGTAGCGATCGAGGTACTGCTCCGACGGGATCACGTTGACCCACTCGGGGTCGCCGCGGTTGTCGTGCAGCTGCCCGCCCGTCATGTAGCCGGCCAGGTAGAACGGGTGCGCGCTGTCCTGGCTGCGCACCGTGAACGGCCCCGCCGCCGTGAATTCAGCCACCTGTCCGAAAGACAAGGTGTCGGGCGCCCCGGCCGGCTTGGCCGGCTGCCACGACAGCGAGGTGCCGTCGACCGTGCCGACCAGCCGCCACGGCGGCGTCTCCTCGCCCATCCCGTCGACCCGGTTCTTGTAGCGGACCGCCACGTACGCGCTGCCGAGCGCCTTGATCGGCGGGATCTGCTGGTGCGCCCCGTCGCAGTACGACGCGTTCACCGGCACGTTGAAGCAGCTCGCCCCGCCGAACACCCCCACCGGCTTGTTGGCCTGCAGCGGCGAGCCCGTCAGCTCGGCCGACTGCGCGAACTGGATCGTCTCGCCGCGGGCCAGGTTGTACTTGATCGGCACCCCTGCCGCGCCCGCGGCCACCCCCGGGCCGCCGTCGATCGCCACCTTCGGATCGATGGTCACCTCGGTCCCGTCCTCGCCGGCCACGACCGCCCACAGCGGCCGCGCCGCCGGCACCGCCACGCTCTGGGCATAGGCGTTGACGACCACGTAGTTGGTGTCCCACACGCTCGTCGGCAGCATCAGCGTCGCCGACGTGATCGCCACCGAGCCGCCGCCGTACGGCAGCATTTGATAGGCCGCGACCGGCCGGTCGGTCGCGATCCGGAACGCCATCCCGCGCCCGGTCCCGGCCACCTCGGTCTCGCTCGCCACGCCCGCGGGCGCCGGGCAGTCCGGGTTGTCACCTGGCCCTCGGGACAGGAACACGAGCGCGACCTGTCCGACCGGCAGACCGGCCACCGGGTCGTACGGCGCGTAGCCGATGTTGTCGCCCTGGCCCTCGGGGATCCGCGTGAACCCGGCCACGTCGAGGCTCTGCCCGTCGTACTCGACCTCGATGTGCACCGGCTCGTCCCACGTGTTGGCGACGAAGGCCGCGAAGCACCCGCCCGTCTTGGTCGTCTGCGTCTTCACCGCCCAGAACTCGCAGCCCTCGCTGCCCTGCAGCAGCGCCGCCGCCTCGCACGGCGACAGCGGCGCGCACGCGCCGTCGATGCAGTACGCGCCGTCCTCGCACATCGACACCGGCTGCCCCTCGCACTCGAGGCCCTTGAGGTCGGCCGAGCACTCGAGCGGCACGCCGCACGGCTCCCCCGTGGTCGGCTCGCCCGTCGTCGAGTCCGGCGTCGGCCCCGTCGTCGGCACCGCCTCGGTCGTCCCCATCGTCGCCGACGCGCTCCCGCCCTCCGTCTCGCTGCCGGCCGCCGTCTCCGTGCCCGTCGGCGTCACGGTCGACATCCCCGTCGTGTCGGTCGTCGCCTGCGTCCCCGGGTTCACCTGCGTGGCGCTGCCGTCACGGCTGTCGGAGCCCTCTCCGCCGGCGCACGCGGCCACCGCTCCGGCGACGAGGGTCACGATGGAAAGCCTATGGATCCTGCGCATCGTGGCCCCGAGTATGACACGGAGCACCCGCGCATGAGCGCGCGAGCGCGACCTCGACGCCCCGCCGGTCGCGCGCGACCCGCTCGCCCCGACCTCCGCGATCCTGCCTGCGCCGCGCCCGCGTGCGCGCAGATCCGGGCGACCGCGATCGATCGTGACACCGCCTCCATCTCCTCGCCATGAATTCATGGCTGCTCGCCGCCTCGCTCGTCGCGCCGATCGCCGGCCTCACCACCCCGATCGACGGCCGTGACGACCCTCTCGCAGTCTCATGATATGTCTCAAAAGACATATCATGCCAGGCCGCCGCTGTCGCCACATTTCGCCCCCGTCATCCCCCGAATGCAGAAGGGGTCTCCAGCCCCCGGTATCACGGGTTGCGGTTCCCGCCCGTCCCCGTGATACCGTGGGCGTCCATGCCGCTCGCGCCCAGCCTTCGCCTCGCGGTCCTCGCCGCGCTGTCCCTCGCCTCCACCGCCGCCCGCGGCGACGGGCCGCACGACCTGCCCGCCGACGTCTGCGAGCTCGCAATCCCGCCGGACGTCGGCGAGCACCCCGCGCCGGTCGATTGCGGCGAGAGCAAGGACACCGGCTACATGAGCGGCAACCCGTTCGAGATCACCGTCGTCCACATCGACGGGCTCCCGGTCGAGAAGAGCACCGCCAACGCCTACTGGGTCATGCGCGAGGCGGCGGCCGCCGCCGGCGTCGACATGCACATCAACAGCGGCTTCCGCACCATGCAGGAGCAGGAGTACTTCTGGATGTGCTATCAGACCTGCAACTGCAACAATTGCAACCAGGCGGCCTCGCCCGGCTATTCGAATCACCAGAGCGGCCACGCCCTCGACATCAACACCGCCACGCCCGGTGTGTACAATTGGCTGGCGGCCAACGGCGGCGCCTACGGGTTCACCGAGACCGTCCAGGGCGAGCCGTGGCACTGGGAGTGGTGGGGCGGCGGCCCGGGCGGCGGGATCTGCGACATCAGCCTGCCGCCGCAGGGCTACCTCGACACCGTCGATTGCGACCGGGTGTGGGGCTGGGCCCAGGACCCCGACGCGCCCGACGCCGCGATCGACGTCCACGTCTACTTCAACGGCCCCGCCGGCGACCCCAACGCCGTCGGCAAGCCCGTCACCGCCAACCAGCATCGCGACGATCTGTGCATGGTCATCGGCTCGTGCGCCCACGGCTACTCGCTCGGGATCCCCAACAGCCTGCGCGACAACGCCAGCCACCCGGTCCACGTCTACGGCATCGACATCGAGGGCCAGAACAACCCGCAGCTGGCCCAGAGCCCGCTCGCCTTCACCTGCCCTCCGCCCGAGCTGCCCGGCGTGCGCCGGCACGTCACCAACCCCGACGTCCTCACCGCGTGGAAGTTCGACCTGTTCTGGCAGCTCGTCAACGTCGACGAGCCCGCCCTGCTCGCCATCCCCCAGTGGGACGCCATCGACCCCGCGCCGCAGATGATCCGCGCCGACGACGGCACCCCCGAGGTCTGGCTCAAGGACGGCCCCGGCCGTCGCCACATCCCGAACCCCGAGGTCGCCGCCAATTGGGGCTTCGACCTCGGCACCGTCGTCACGCTCCCGGCCGCCGAGGTCTACGCCCTGCCGATCGGCACCCCGGTGTGGGACGCCCCGCTGCTGGTGAAGGGCCCCGGCCCCGAGGTCTACCAGCTCGACGATCGCCAGTGCTGGCCCGACAGCCTCGACCCCGAGTGCCAGCTTGACGAGACCACCGGCGGCGATCCGACCGGCGGCCCCGCGCCGACCACCAGCGACGGCGACCCCGAGCCGACCACCGGCTCGGACGGCGACTCGAGCACCGGCACGACCTCGACCGACCCGGGCAACACCGCCGGCAACACCGCCGGTGGCACCGCCGGCGCCGACGCCGGCGACGCGGGCGGCTGCGCGTGCAGCAGCGACGCCGGCGCCCCGGCCTCGACGCTGGCCCTGCTGGCCCTCGGCGCCCTCGCCCGCCGCCGTCGCCGCGATTGATCCTTCCTCTGCGCGAGCGGGCGCGGACCGCTCGCGCTCACCCCCCGAAGCGCCGCAGCGTCTCGCGGGTCCATCCTGGAGCCTGGTCGTTCCGGGGCCGCGCCGCGTCCGGGCGGGCGCGTCCCCGCGCCGCTCCGGCGTCGCCGACGTCCGCCCGCAGCGAAGCAGGGACACGCTAGCCTCACGTCGCCGCATGGCCGACCACCCCGTCTACGTCCCCGAGGACCTCGTCGTCTTCGACGTCCTGAGCACTCCGGTGTGGATCGTCGATCTCGATCGCGGCCATCAATGGTGGGCCAACCTCGCCTGCGTGCCGATGTGGGGCGCCCTCGACCGCGAGCGGCTGCTCGCCGACAGCGCCGCGGGTCCGCGCCCGTCGGAGACCTCGCTGGCCCGCCTCGACGCCCTGCGGCGCCGCTTCGAGCGCGGCGAGCGGGCCGTCGATCGCTGGACCCTCTACCCCGATCACGCCAGACCGTTCGTCGCCGAGTGTCGCCAGCAGGGCATCCGGATCGCCGAGCGTCGCGGCGACCCGGGCCGCCTCGCCATGCTGGTCGAGGCCCGCGTGCTCGGCGAGGGCGAGGCCGATCTCTACGATCGCCGCGGCATCGAGGCCCTGCGCTACCTCGGCGAGCTCGTCTCCCTCTACACCGAGGCGGGCGAGACGCTGATGCGCAACCCTGCCGCCGTGCGCGTGCTCGGCGACAGCGGCCCCGGCGACGCCTTCGCCGCCAGCTTCGCCGACCCCGCCCAGGCTCGCGACGTCCGGCTTCGCCTCGACGCCGGCACGCTGCGCCTCGACGTCGCCGTGCGCACCCGCGACGGCGAGCGCTGGTACGACACCGCCGTTCGCCGCAGCCTCGACCCGATCACCGGCGCCCCGGCGCTGCTCGTCACCCAGACCGACATCAACGAGCGCCGCGCCCACCTCGCCGAGCTCGAGCGCAACCGCCAGCAGCTCGCCGCCCAGGCCGACGAGCTGCGCCGGTGATCCGCGTCGGCGCCCGCGTGCTCGCCCTGCCGCTGATCGGCGCCCTCGACCGCGAGCGCGTCGACATCGCCCTCGCGGCCGTGCTCGCCCACACCGGCCGCGCTCGCGTCGACCGCGTCGTCCTCGACCTCACCGGCGCCGCGGCGGCCGACGCCGACGAGGCCGCCGGCGTGCTCCGGATCGTCCGCGTGCTGCGCCTGCAAGGCGTCACCGCCGCGCTCAGCGGCGTCCGCCCCGACCTCGCCCGCGCGATCGTCGGCGCCGGCCTCGACCTGTCCGAAGTGACATGTTATCAAACCGTCGACCACGCGCTCGCGGGCGCACGATGAGCCATGTCCTTCCCGCCATGTCTACGATGACATGTCTTCATCGACATGTCTGAACGTGCATAACGGGCCCCTCAGGGCTCGGCGGGCACGACCCACAGCCCGGCCTCGCCGGCCGCGAGCACCACGTCGAGCGCCCCGTCGGCGTTCACGTCCAGCGCCGCCAGCGCCGCGGGTGTCACGTCGAGCGCCAGCGTCGCGCACCGGCTCAACACCCGCCCGGGCGCGCTGCACAGGACCTCGAGGACAGGCTCCTCGGGCCCGCCGAGGTGGGCGACGATCACGTCGCCGAGCCCGTCGTTGCTCATGTCGCCGGCCAGGAATTCGACCGCGAAGTCTTCGAGCGCCACCTCCGCCCGCGGCCACTCGGCCTGCGCGCCGGCCAGCCACAGCGCGCCCGCGGAGTACGTCGCGAAGTCCCACCACACATCGGCGAACGCGAACAGCAGCTCGTCGGTGCCGTCGCCCTCGAGGTCCGCGAGCTTGAAGTACATCTGCGACGGCAGCGGCTCCTCCGCCGCGACGAAGCTGCCGTCGCCCTGGCCCCACCAGATCCTGGTCTCCTGGGACTCGCCGACGAGGAGGTCGGCGAAGCCGTCGCCGTCGGCGTCGCCGTCGCCTCGCACCCCATTCCAGGCCGACATCGGCTGGATCGCCAGCGGCACGAACAGACCGTCGTCTCCCGCCGCGTACGTGCGCAGCGCGTCGAGCTCCGGCGCCTGGCCGACGATCTCGTCGCGGCCGTCGGCGTCGACGTCCACCACGAAGATCCCGTTCAGCTTCGACACCACCGTGACGATCGGCGCCGCGAACCCACCCATCCCGTCGCCCCGGCTCAGCGCCAGCGTGCGCGCCTCGCCGTCGTGAGCGACGAGGTCGCCGTGGCCGTCGCCGTCGAAGTCGCCGACCTTGAACGCCGGGCCGATCGCCGGCACCGTCCCGGCCTCGAGCCCGCCCTCGCGCTGCAGCCACACGCCCGCCCCGGTCAGCACGTCGCTGCGGCCGTCGCCGTCGAGGTCCGCCGTCGACACGCGTTCGACCGGCGTCGCGTCGATCTGCACCGGCGTCCCCAGGCACACCTCGCCCGGCTCGACGATCCCGTTGCCGCACGTCCCGGGCACCGGCGGCGCGCCCGTCGTCGGCGCCTCGCCGCTGCTCGTCGTCGGCGCGTCCGTCGTCGTGGTCGCCGGCGGCTCGTCCGCGCCGGTGTTCGTCGTCGTCGTCGTACCGCCGCCGTCGGTCTGCTCCGGGACCGTACGCCCGTTGCAGCCGCAGACCAGCGCGAGGAGGTGAACGAGGGCGCAGCGACCACGCATGCCACCGAGCACCGTATCACGTCGCCCCCGCCCCGTCGCTACCCGTCCCGGGACCCGCCTCTCGGCTCACCAGGCCGTGCTGGACCGCGCCGACGCGCGTCTCTTCGAATCGACGCGCTCCCCACCGTCTGGTGAATCCTCCTCGTCCTCCGCTCGGTCACCGAGCCGCGATCGATCGCCGCGGCTCACCGCATTCGCCCACTGCCGCGACCGGCGAAATGCCCGGTCGCAGCGCTGCCACTCGGTCTGCTCCGAGATCTCCTGTGAGCCCGCCGGTCGCCGCGGCCCCCCGCCGAACCGGCGGTGTTCCCGGGCGTCACGGGTGAATGACGTTAAGCGCGCACCGCCCAATCATGCAACATCGATAACGTTCACAATCGCGCAGAAAAGGCGATCGGGGTTGTTCCCGTGATCGTTGGTTCACCGCCGATTGTCGCGGCACACGGGTTGTTCAAGCGGTCATACCTGGCGATTTCGCTCTCAGTGCATTTCGTGTCGCAACCACTTTTAACTCCATGACGATTCACTTTCGGCGTATGGTGCGAGCGACGAGATCGACCCCGCGATCACCACGGCCCCGCCGTGCGTGAGCGACGGACTCGTGGCTGTCGCGTCGACGCCCCTCGAAGCGACCTGCTGCGATGAAACCCGCCACCCGCGCGGCTGGATGCGCGCGCCCAGGAGCTGCCATGACCACCTCAAAGTCTACGCAATGGACCACCTTTCAGACCCCCGCCTGCCAGGTCGACTTCAGCGACAGCAAGCTGCAGGGTCGCATGAACCAGCTGTGGAACACCAACCTCAGCGGATTCACGCGTCAGGGCATCACGGGCAACCCGTGGACCGCCACCAATTCGAGCGATCAGACCTGGTACTTCGACCCGACCACCACCGACACCAGTGAGGGCGGGTACGCCTCGATCACCTGGTCGCCGGTGCCGGGGCGGATCAAATACTACTTCCCGAACATCTCCAACCCCGACATGTGGTCGCTGGCCGATACCGGCTACGACACCAACGGCGTGACCTTCGGCCGGATCTCGGCCGACCCGTGCGACCCCAGCGACACCAGCAAGATCCCCTACGGCCCGTACGGCCCGCGCGGCTGGCAGGACGAGTACTGCGAGTGGAGCATCACCCGCAACGCCGACAACCAGATCGTCCGCATCGACTTCACCTGCGAGAACCCGGAGTACTGGAACACGCTGTGGATGGTCAGCCCGCAGCGAGTCGTCGAGCTGTACCGCGAGACCCTCGACAAGCCGCAGATCGCGCTCGAGGACCTGTACCTGCGCGACGTCAGCGGCGCGCCGGTGATCGACGCCTCGACCGGCCGGCCCGCCTACGACCCGCTCAACAAGTGGAACCGCGGCACCGCCTCGACCGCCAGCGCCGGCGGCGCGATGCATCTGACCAGCACGCCCAACACCCTGCAGACCGAGATCGGCCTCGGCTCGACCGCCACCACCCCGCGCACCAGCGGAAACTCCAACGCGGAGACCCTGATCTGCTGCGCGCAATACGGGCAGATCGGGCGCAACTCCGATCCGCACATCGGCCAGGCCGTCAACCAGACGGTCACCCCGCCCAACCCCGTGGTCCCGTCCGCTCGCGCGACGATCGCCAATCCCCCCGGCCTCTACATCCAGAAGCCCGATTTCGGGATGATCACCGCGCCGCGCGGCATCGACCCCAGCACGTTCTGGACCGTCAAGCGCGGCCGGGAGACCCTGACCGATCCGCAGGGCCGGGAGCTCCCCGGCAACTTCATCCTCCACGCCGTGTTCGAGGTCCCGGCCGAGCTCGGCTTCACGATCTCCGACCTCGAGGTCGAGGGTGTCCCGGTCCAGTGGGCGGCCCAGATCGCCCAGACCTTCAACATGCAGATCGCCGCCATGGCCCTGCCGCAGCAGCCCGGACCGGCCGCGCAGGCCTGCGCCGGCAGCCCGGCCGTGCCGTTCGCCCAGGCGCTGCAGCTGTTCCACACACCTGTCTTCGAGGCCATGCTCGCCACCCCGATCGCCAACCCCGTCGGCCAGCCGATGAACCTCGCCAGCAACAGCACCATGATCGCGCCGCAGATCGAGCCCGGCGCCCAGCGGCGGCCGATGACGCTCGTCGTGACCGGCCTGCTCGACCCGCCCCAGCTGCCCACGATCTCGTTCGGCCCCGGGGTCCACGTATTCGGCGGCACCATGCGCCCGGTGACCTACGCGATCCCCGGCAACACCTACCCTTCGACCAGCTACGCCCTGTCGCTGCTCGTCAGCGTCGACAGCGACGCCGCCCCTGGCCTGCGCGACGTCACGGTCACCAACCCCGGCCAGGCCCCCCAGGCGGCCGTGCCCGCGCTGCTCAACGTCGTCGACCCTGTCGCCAAGGACATGGTTTAGCAGACATGTCTTCAAAGACATTTCTGCTCCTCCTGCTCGGCCCGCTCGCCTGCGGCGCCGGGCAGGAGCCCGCCGAGCCCGTCACCGCCACCAAGGCGGCCGCCAAGGACGGCGCCGCCAAGGACGACGCGACCGCGAAGGACAGCGCCGCCAGGGACGCCGCCACCGAGGACGCCTCTCCCAAGAGCGCGGCCTCGGCCTACCAGTGCGCCGTCCCGCTGCAGCTGAACGGCACCGTGCCCCCCGACATCTACCCGCACAACAACGACCGGGACGCCAACTGCTTCGGCTGGCAGGAGTTCATCGCCCTCAACTGGCCCGTCGCCACCGGCGTCGGCTTCGGCGATCCGGGCGACACGGGCGCGGTCGCCTGGCAGGGCTACATGAGCACCCACCAGCTGTTCCGGCCCGACGGCAGCGCGCCTCCGCCATGGGGCACGCCGCCGGCGATCACCCCGGACTGTCTGGCCGAGGCGGGCCTGACCGCCGCCGCCGCCCGGGCCGCGGTTCCGCTGACCATGTCAACCAAATTCTCGAGCGAGTTCGAGTCCGGCGACGGGCAGCAGGCCGCGCCGCGCAACGCCCCCGCGTGGCTCGGCGACACCCGCGGCAACAACGTCTGGTACGAGGTCCGCGTCGACCAGGACGAGTACGATGCCATCGTCGCCGGCTCCTACTACAACCGCGAGGGCCAGGCCGCCTATTACCGCAGCAACCCGAACACCGCGCTGGCGCTGCCGATCGGCACGTTCCGGCCCTCGTTCGTCGGCGCCCTCGAGCTCAAGGCCGCCTGGATGGAGGTCCCGAACCCGAGCGACGCCCAGTGGAACCGCTACAAGCTGTCGCAGGCGGTCGTCGTCGATCCGAGCACGCAGAAGTGCCAGGCCCTGACCGTCGCGCTGGTCGGCCTGCACATCATTCACAAGACCGAGGCCCAGCCGACCTGGGTGTGGGCCACCTTCGAGCACGTCGACAACGCCCCCAACGACGCCGACGCGGCCGCGACCACCAAGACCTGGAACTTCTACGACCCCGCCTGTCAGCCGCGCACCGTCCAGGTGCCGACCGCGTGCCAGTTCGACAAGCAGGCGAGCGTCAACGTCACTTGCACGCCCAATCAACCGCCGCAGTACTGGATCGGCGACGGCTGCCCGGCGCCGACGCCGATCCAGGTGACCCGCCTGAGCCCGATCGGCAGCGACGCGCAGACCGTCAACGACACCGCGTGGGCGACCATCCGCGCCGCCTACCCGGACTCCGTGTGGCTCAACTACCAGGTCGTCGCCGTGCAGTGGAGCACCAACCCGCCGCAGCAGTCGAGCCAGCCGGCGAGCGTGCCGCAGCTGTTCAACAGCCCATCGCCCGACGCGAACGTCGCCAACACCGTGCTCGAGACCTACGACCAGCGCAGCAAGTGCATCGACTGCCACAAGTACGCCACCATCTCGGGCAGCACCACCCTGCCCTCCGACTTCAGCTTCGCGCTCCAGGACGCGCAGCCGAAGACCACCACCCCGAAGCCGCTCAAGACCGCCGCCGTCAAGGCCGGTCACCGGCCCGCGCGACGGATCGTCGAGTGACGGCGATCATGAGAATGCCGCCCGTCCTCGAACTGTACTGAATCGGGCCCGCGTCGCGCCTTGCATGCGCGGCGCGGGCCTCACCGCCGAGCTCGCCGCGAGGCGGCCGCGAAACAGCGGCCGCTCCGCCGCCGTGCTGTCGCGCATGAAAGGTCAGTCGCGCTCGACGGTCTGCTAAACATGCGGGCATGTCCAGGTCATTCTCCGGTGAGCGCTGCGTCCCGTGGCTCTATTCGCAGGCAGGCGTCCGCGTCGAGGGCGAGCCGAAGGCCGTCGCCCCGGCCGTCGACGAGGTGCGGGCCCGCGTCCCGCGGCGTGCCGCCCTCGGCCTCAAGTTCGGCGGCATGGCCGGCCTGTTCGCCGCCGCGATGGCGCTGATGGCCGGCGCGCGCCCGGCCAAGGCCGACGCGAACGCCCCGCAGACCGCCTCCGTGCGCAGCATCGCCGGCTACACGATCGGCGGCCTCAGCCTCGCCGCCTACGCGGCCGGCCGCCGCCTCGACCGCAGCGCCCCCGCTCTGGCCGTGCTGTGCGCCGCCAAGGGCGCCGAGCTCGACGACCACCAGCTCGCGGCCCTCGCCGGCGACGCGCGCAAGCGCCTGACCGAAGAGTCCTGGCCTGAAGGACATGTGTGGCTGATCTCCGAGGCCCCGCTGTCGCCCGAGCGGCGCGGCCAGGCCGACGCCCTGCGCATCCGCTGCTTCGCCCCGGTGCAGGGCCGGATCGTCGAGGTCTGACCGCCAGCACATGTCCCCGAGGACATCCGGCGCTCAGCAGCCGTCGGCGACGTCGACCAGCATCAGGCTGGCCGCCGGCTCGACCGTCTCCAGCGTCGCGTCCGGGTGGCGCTCGGCGCAGCCGCCCATGACCGTCGCGACGGCGTCCTCGTCCATGTCGAACACGATCGTGTCCGGGTCGGCGTCGACGAAGCGCGAGCCCTCGACCGTGAACACCGCCTGGGGGTTGCCGTGGACCTGCGCCTGCGTGCCCGAGCCGCCGCGGAGGTGCGGGTCGAGGCCGCTGCACTGCTGCAGCGTCGCCTGGCCCCAGATCCGGAAGTTGCGCTTGTTGTCGACCGCGACCGCGCGCAGGAGCGTCGTGTCGGTCGACTTGAGGTCATAGCCGCCGTCGGTGTTGCCGGCCGCGTAGGTGTCCTCGAAGCGGATCGCGTGGTTGTCGCGCTCGGTCGAGAAGCCGTCGGCGTTCCAGTAGCCCGCGACGTCGACCTGCTGGTGGTTCAGCATCACCGCGCGCCGGATCACCACGTCGTGGGCCGCCTCGTACAGCGTCACCCCGGTCGAGAACGACTCGAACGGCTGCGCCTCCGAGTCGCCGAACACGTCCTCGAGCAGCGCGTCGTGCGACTCGTACTGCAGCCGGGCCACCGCGCGCGCGTAGCCGCGGACGGACACGTCCTTGAGCACCAGCCCGGCGATCGACGCGTCGGTGCCGTCGCCCCCCACGAAGTTCTCGAGCAGGCGGTGCACGTTGGTGGCGACGATGTTGTCGAGGCGCAGGCCGGCGATCGGGTCGGCCACGCGCCAGCAGCCGTTGCCCTGGTCGACGAACCCGAGGTTGACGAATTGCAGGTGGTCCGCCCCGCTCGCCAGGCGGAACACGGTCCCGCCGACCGCCCCCTCGGCCACCCACGGGCTCGCGCGCGTGCCGATGAAGCGCGGACGCCCGGGCGAGTGCCAGTCGTCGCCGACCCCGCGCACCACCACCGACGCCTCCGCCGTCCCACCGGCCGTGATCACGAGCTCGCCGCCGATCGGGTAGTCGCCGGCGTGGATCCACACCTCGTCGCCCGGCGCCGACGCGGCGATCAGCGCCGGCAGCTGCCCCAGCCCCGCCGCGTCGGCCAGGCTGTCGCCGCTGCCCGCGCCCTCCGGTGCGATGTGCCGCACCGTCCCCGCCGGCCCGTCGCGCAGCCCGCCGTCCCCGAACAGCTCGAGCGCCGACAGCATCGGCATCTCGCTGCCGGGCACCCGCACCAGCTCGACGTCGAGCCACTCGTCGGCCTCGATCGCGAACGTCACCGCCGCGCCCGCGTCGCCGGCCGTCAGCGCCGACACGTCGATCGGCTCGCCCACCGGCGCGCCGTCGATCCACAGCTGCGTCAGCCGCGTGCTCGCGCCCTGCGACGGCCCCGAGAAATGTAGCCGCAGCTGATACGACCCCGGCTCGACCGGCACGCTGTAGCGCAGCTGTCCGGTCCCGCCTGCCAGCTCGGCCGGCTCGACGCGCCCGCTCGCCAGCACCTCGAGCGGCACGTCGGCGGGCACGCTCGGCCCCGGCACCACCGCGTCGGCGGCGAAGATCTGCGTATCCGGGCTGGCGCGATACGGCGACTCCTCCCCGTCGTCGGCCATGAACTCGCCGACCGCCGGACCGCCGACGTTGATCCGCAGCACCGGCGGCCCGAGCTCCGGCCCACCGGTGGTCGTGTCCGTCGTCGTCGTCGGCGCCGTCGACCCGATCGACGTCTCGCTCGTCCCCGTCGTCGTGGGCTCACCGGTGACGGTCGCCGCGCTGCTGCTCTCGGTCGTGGCGGAGCTCGTCGTCGTCGTCTCGTCGCCGCTCGCCTCGCTCGTCGCCGCCGTGTCCGTCGTCGCTGCCGGCGTCCCGCCGCACGTCGCCAGCACCAACCACCACGCCCTCGCCCCGCGACCTGTCCCGATCATGAAGAACAGGGTTTCCGACCCGCAGTCCGCTCGTCAACGGGTCGCCGTGGGCCCCCAACCGCGGCCCCGAGCCCGCGGCGCGGCTCGGCGCGCCGCGCTCGTTTGCCGGTCCTCGCATCTTCCCGGCGACATGACCCAAGAGACATGAGCACGCGTCCACTCGTCGACAACCCCAGGGACATACGACTGTCCCCGGCCGCCCCCGCGCGCGGTCGTCGGCCCGCCCATCACATGTCCGAACAGACACCCTCTGCGTCCCGCCGAGCCGCCCTTCACCTGTCCGCTCAGACACCCCTCTCTGCGCACGTCGAGCCCCCCTCACCTTTCCGAACAGACACCCTCTCTCTACACCGCGCCGAGCCCCCCTCACCTGTCCGAACAGACACCCTCTCTCTGCCCCCGTCGAGCCCGCCGCGCGCCTGGCGATGGCGGCCGCGGTCGCCGTCGCCGCCGCCGTCGCCCGCGGTCGTCGACACCGGCGCGGCCGTTTTTTGTTCGCCTGCGGGCCGGTGCGGCCTCACCTTCGAGGCGTGGGCCTCTTCGATCGCCTGGCCTCGATCCCGTCGCTGCGCCCGCCGTCGTGGCTGCGCACCGCGGTCAACCTGTTCGGCCACCGCCACCGGCGGCTCTGGACCGACGGCGCGCGCGCGCACATCGAGCTGCGCGCGCTCGACCGCCACGACTTCGAGCGCTTCGCCGACGCCGTCGAGGCCACCTTCGCCGGCCTCGGCGGGATCGGGGGCGTGCGGATCAACGGCCTCGTCGGCCGCCTGCTCGTCGACTACGACGCCGACGTGTGGAGCCCCGACGTCCTGGTGCGGATCGTCGACGCCATCGAGCTGCGCCTCTCGCTGCACGACCTCCCGTTCGCCGAGACGATCCCCGACTACCCGGGCGACCGCGAGCCGCTGCTGCGCAAGGCCGTCGACCTCGGCGCCGACGCCTTCGGCGTGGTCCTCGGCAGCGCCTTGCGGCTCGTCGACTTCTCGCCCAGCCGCGCCGGCTTCGACCTCGCCGCGCTGATGACCGTCGTCGACAACACCCCGCGGCTGCGCAAGCTCCTGGTCGAGCGGCTCGGCGCCGCCGCCACCGAGGTCGGCGTCGGCCTCACCAACGCCGTCGTCCAGGCCGTGGGCGTCGGGCCGATCGGCCTGCTCGTCGACATGGTCGTGCAGACCGTCAAGCTGCGGTCCGAACGGGCCCGCTGCGCCGCCTGGACCGAGCGCGAGCCCGAGCTGTGCGGCGACGGCTGCGCCCCGGCCCGGCTGGTCCCGCTGCCCCCGCGCGAGCGCCCGGTCCCGCTGCCCGACAGCATCATCGAGCGCTACGCCGACGACGCCCTGTTCGCCTCGCTCGGCGGCTTCGTCGTCGGCATCGCCGACACCCACAACCTCGAGTCCGCCCTGACCCCGCTGTTCGGCGGCCTGCCGAAGGCCGCCTTCTACGGCCGCACGATCTTCGCCGCCGAGCTCGGCGTCGCGCTCGGGCGCCGGGGCTGCCTCGTCCTGCGCAACGCCGCCGTCCGCCTGCTCGACCGCGTCGACACCCTCGTCGTCGACGCCGACGCCCTGCTCACCGCCGACCGCACCATGGCCGTCGTCGTCCCCGCGCCCGGCGTCGCCCGCGAGCCCGTCGTCCACCACGCCGGCATGCTGTTCGAAGAGACAGACTGGTCTTCCGTACATGTCCACGAGGACTGGTCGATCGGCCCGCCCGAGGCCCTCGCCCCGCCCGGCTGGGGCGGCCCGCTGCGCGCCGCCGTCGACAACTGGTCGGGCGAGTCGCTGGTCCTCGCGCGCCGCGGCGAGATCGTCGCCGCGGTCCACCTGCGGCCGGCGCTGCGCCGCGGCGCCGACGCCCTGCTGGCGGCGATCCGGCACTCGCGCCTCCACTTCGTGCTCGCCTGCGACGACCCGGCGCTGGCGCGGGTCCTCACCGCCCACGACCGGGTCGCCACCACCGACCTCGCCGACAGCGTCGACGACCTCCAGCGCCACGGCCGCGTCGTCGCCGTGCTGTCGGCCGGCGACACCGCCGCCCTCGCCGCCGCCGACGTCGGCCTCGGCCTCGCGCTGACGCGCGCCTGCCCGCCGTGGACGGCCGACATCCTCCTGCGCGACGACCTCGCCGACGCCACTTTCGTCGTCGACGCATGCATGGTCGCCCGCCAGGTCGCCGAGCAGAGCGTCGTGCTCGCCGGCGTCGGCGCCGCGCTGGGCGCCGCGCTGGCCCTCGGCGGCCTCAAGAAGACCCGCCCGCAGCAGGTCATGCTCGCCACCTACGCCGCCAGCGTGATCGCCCTCGCCAACGGCCTGCGTCGAGCTGTCCTTTTGGCCAGGCGACCGCCGCCCCCGGCCGTCGACCCGACCCCGTGGCACCGGCTCAGCCCCGAGATCGTGCTCGCGCGCCTCGGCGCCACCCTCGAGGCCGGCCTGCCCGAGTCGCTGGCGCAGCAGCGCCGCCACGAGCCGCCGCACCTGGCCTCGCGGCCCGTTCGCCTCGCCCGCGCCGTCGCCCACGAGATCGTCAACCCGCTCACCCCCGTGCTCGTCACCGGCGCCGCGCTCTCGGCCGTCACCGGCTCCTTCCTCGACGCCGGCCTCATCACCGCCGTGTTCGGCTTCAACGCCGTCATCGGCGGCGCCGAGCGCTACCAGGCCGAGGGGGCCATCGCCGCCCTGGCCGACCAGGAGCGCCCCGCCGTCCGCACCCTCCGCGGCGGCCGCGAGCGCGACGTCGCGGCCGACGACCTCGTCGAGGGCGACATCGTCGAGCTGCGCGCCGGCGACGTCGTGCCCGCCGACTGCCGCCTGCTCGCGGCCGACGATCTCGAGGTCGACGAGTCGAGCCTCACCGGCGAATCACTGCCCATCGCCAAGGATCCCGCGCCCTCCTACGCCGCCGCGATCGCCGACCGCAACAGCATGCTGTACGAGGGCACCGCGATCGCGGCCGGGCTCGCGCGCGCCGTCGTCGTCGCCACCGGCGCCGACACCGAGGCGCGCCGCGGCCTGTTCGCCCTGCGCGAGCTCAGCCCCGAGACCGGCGTCGAGGCCCGCCTGCGCCGCCTCACCGAGAGCACCCTGCCGATCGCCGGCCTCAGCGGCGCCCTGCTCGTCGGCGCCGGCCTGTTCCGCCACCAGGACATCCACGGCCTCATCGACCTCGGCGTCAGCATGACCATCGCCGCCGTCCCCGAGGGCCTCCCGCTGCTCGCCACCGTCGCCCAGCTGGCCGCCTCGCGCCGGCTGTCGCACCGCGGCGCCCTGGTCCGCAACCCGCGGACCGTCGAGGCCCTCGGCCGCCTCGACGTCCTCTGCGCCGACAAGACCGGCACCCTCACCGAGGGCCAGATCCACCTCCACGGCCTCGCCGACGCCGAGCGCAGCGCCACCCTCGACGACGGCGAGCTGCCGGGGTGGGCCCGCGCCCTGCTGGCCGCGGCCCTGCGCGCCTCGCCGCCGAGCAACGGCCGCGACGTCCTCCCGCACCCGACCGACCGCGCCGTCGTCGACGGCGGTCGCCACGCCGGCGTCGATCCCGAGCTCGACGTGCCCGGCTGGCGGCGCCTGCACGAGATGCCCTTCGAGCCAGGTCGTGGCTATCACGCCGTCCTCGGCGTCACCGACGCCGGCCTGCGCCTCACCGTCAAGGGCGCGCCCGAGGTCGTCCTGCGCCGCTGCGACCTGCCCGACGAGCAGCGCGCCGCCGTGCTCGCGCGCGCCGAGGACCTCGCCGGCGAGGGCCTGCGCGTGCTGGCGATCGCCGAGCGGCCCGCCAGCGAGGAGCGCGACCTCGACGACGCCCGCATCGATCGCCTGCGCTTCTGCGGCTTCATCACCCTCAGCGATCCGCCGCGCGCCTCCGCGGCGGCCGCGATCGCCCGCCTGCAGGAGGCCCGCGTCGACCTCATCATGATCACCGGCGACCACCCGCGGACCGCCCGCCGGATCGCCGATCAGCTCGGCCTGCTCGGCGGCCGCCAGGTCCTCACCGGCCCTGAACTCGAGGACATGTCCGACGAGACACTCGACGCCGTCCTGCCCGAGCTCGGCGTGATCGCCCGCGCCACCCCCACGCACAAGGTCCGGATCGTCAAGGCCCTGCAGCGCGCCGGGCGGGTCGTCGGCATGACCGGCGACGGGGCCAACGACGCCGCCGCGATCCGCCTCGCCGACGTCGGCATCGCCGTCGGCGCACGCGCCACCCTGGCCGCGCGCGACGCCGCCGACCTGCTGGTCGTCGACGAGCGCATCGACACCATCGTCGACGCCATCGCCGAGGGCCGCGCCATGTGGACCGCCGTGCGCGACGCCGTCGCCATCCTCACCGGCGGCAACCTCGGCGAGATCGGCTTCTCGCTGATGTCCGGCCTGCTCGGCGGCGCCCCGCTCAACGCCCGCCAGCTGCTGCTCATCAACCTCCTCACCGACGTCGCCCCGACCATGGCGATCGCCCTGCGCCCGCCCGACCCCGAGAGCTTGCGCCACCTCCTGTCCGAAGGGCCAGAGGTCGCCCTCGGCGAGGCCCTCGACCGCGACATCACCCTGCGCGCGATCACCACCGCCGGCGGCGCCGCGGCGGCCTGGATGGCCGCGCACGTGCTCCCCGGCGGCCGCCGCGGCGCCTCCACCGTCGGCCTCCTCGCCCTCGTCGGCACCCAGCTCGGCCAGACCCTCGTCGCCGGCAAGCTGACCCGCGACGTCGTCGTCACCAGCCTCGGCTCGCTCGCCGTCATGCTCGCCGTCGTCGAGACCCCCGGCCTCAGCCACCTGTTCGGCTGCCGCCCGCTCGGCCCGATCGGCCTCGGCATCGCCGCCACCTCCGCCACCACCGCCACCGCCGCCTCCGTCGTCGGCCCCCCGCTGGTCGCCCGCGCCCGCGCCAGGCTGGCCCGTCGCCGCCCGCGAGCCGAGCCGCCGCCCGACGTCGAGATCAAGCTCGGCCCCCGCGCCGCCTGAGGGACATGTCCATCGGGACATGCCTATTGAGGCATGTCCCTCAGAGCATGTCCGAATCGACACTCGCTCGCCCGACCGACCCGCCCCCGCGAGCGCGGCGGCGGCCTGTCGCCCGCGCCGATACACCTGTCCTTGCAGGCAGGTCGCCCGCGAGCCGCGGGCTCACCCGCGACTCGCGGCGCGCGCTCGCGGGTTCAGTCGAGGTGCCACTCGCCGGCCGCGAGCCACTTCAAGAACGAGCGCCCGACCACGCGGCGGCTCGGATCGTCGTGCCAGAACGACAGGATCTGCCCGTAGCGCCCGCCCTTCGCGGGCGCCAGGTCGAGCACGTCGTGGTTGCCGGCGCCGTCGTAGGTGAGGGGCACCCACTCGGGGATCCACCACTTCTGCTGGACCCCGGGCCCGGGCTCGCTGTGGGCGTTCTCGCCGAACACGCCCTTGTCGAGCAGGTCCTTCCAGATCTTCCACTCGTCGGCGATCCGCTCGAGCGACAGCAGCTCGCGGTTCTCGAGCGCGAACTGGCTGCCGCCGCCGTCGTGCGCCAAGAACCACGCCTTCACCTCGTCGGGCAGCGTCAGCGACAGCGTGTCCTCGAGCTCGGCGATCGCGGCCGGGCTCGCCCCCTCGGGCAGCTCGACCCCGGCCGCGCGCGCGCCTGCCTCGATCTGGGCGATCAGCTTGGCGTACTCGCCCTTGCCGAGCACAGCAGGATCTGATCTGTCGCTCGCGTCGGCGGTGCCTTTCTTGCTCGCCTTGCGCGCCGCCTTCTTCGCCCGCCCCGTCTTGCCCTTCTTCGGCGCCTGCGCCGGCGCCGGCGTCGCCTTCGCCGCCCCGCCCTTGCTCGCCTTCGCCGCGCCCTTCTTCGTCGCCCTGGCGGGAACGGCCTTGCTCGCCTTCGCCTTGGCCTTCACCGGCCCGGTCGCCTTCGCGCCCTTCTTCGCCTTCGCGCCCGCGCCCTTCTTCGCCTTCGCAGCCGCCTCCGCGCCAGCCGCGGCCGCCTTCTTCGCCTTCTTCGCCGTCGGCGCGGTCGCCTTCGCCAGCACGGCCTTCACCGTCGACGTCGCCGCCTCCACCGCGGCTTTCGTCGCCGTGGCCACCCGCTTCACCGCCTTGGCGAGCGTCGCCGTCCCGGCAGCGCCGGCGCTTTTCTTGCCCGCGCCCTTCCTGGTCGGCTTCGCCGGCGCCTCGCCGAGCTGCCCCGCCGCCTTGGTCCACGCCTCGACGATGTTGGCGGCGGCCTTCTGCGCCTTCTTGTCGGCCTTCTTCGCCTTCTTCGCCCCGTACGCGGCGGCGGCCTCCTCCTTGCCCGCGCCCGCCTTGCCCGCCTTGTAGGTGGACGCGACCTCGGCCGCCTTGCGGCCCACCGCGCTCTTCCCGGTCACCTTCGCCACCTTCGCCTGGTACGCCGCGGCCACGTCCGCCACTTTTGCGCTCACGCGACCCGCCTTGCCCGCCTTCGCGTACGCCGTCGCCACGTCCGCCACCTTCGCCGCGCCCTTCTTGCCGGCCGTCTTGCCGGCCTTCTTGGTGGTCGCGCCGGCGTCCGTCGCCCTGGCGGGGGCCTTCTTGGCCGCCTTCTTCGCATTCGCCGTCGCAGCATTCGCCGCGGTCGCCGCCGCCGCCGCCCGCGGCGGAGCCAGCTTGCCGCGCTTCTTCGCCGGCGCCGCCGACGTGCCCGCATTCCCGGCCTTCGCCTTCGCCGCCGCGCCTGCGCTCGCCGTCGGCTTCACCTTCGCCGCCGGGGTGCTGACAGTCGCCGCGCCCTTCGCCGGCTTGCCCGTGGCCTTCGACTGTCCCTTCGCCTTCGCAGCCGTCTTCTTCGCCCCCGCCGTCTTCTTCGCCATTCGGGTCACCTCGTTGGACTTGTGATACACGCGGCCTCGCCCGCACCGCAAGCGCGTCAGCCCGCCCGCGCCAATCCATCGGCTGCGCCATGGGCCAGATCACCACAACGACGCCCGACGGCGCCCAGCGACCGCACGAACGACGAATCGCCGGACCTCGGACCCGCGCCCGTCTCGGGCACGGCCGGTCGACCTGACCTTTCGGTCACGAGCTCGCCACCGATTCTGCCACCAATCGGGGCCCGACGCCGGGGATCTCTCCGCCCGCTCAGCCGGCCTGCCGTCGCGCTCGCTCGACCCCGGGGACTCGCTCGATCTTCGCCAGCACCCGCACCAATTGCTCGTTGCTCGACACCTCGAGGGTCGCCGAGATCAGCGCGGTCTGTTCCTTCTTGTTCGTCGTCACCGTCGTCCCGCTGACGTTGATCCCGAGGTCGGCGAACACCTCGACCACGTCGCGCAGCAGCCCGATCCGGTCGCTGCCCTGGATCACGATCGTCACCGGATAGCGGCGGCGGTTCTCGTGGCCCCACGCGATCTCGATCAGCCGCTCCGGCTCCGGGCTGCTGACGATGTTGGGGCAATCGCGGCGGTGGATCGCGATCCCGCGGCCGCGGGTGATATAGCCGATCACCGCGTCGCCGGGCACCGGCGTGCAGCAGCGAGCCGGGTGGCTCAGCACCCCGCTCTGGCCCTCGACGCTGACCCCGCCGGCCGCCTGCGGCTTGCTCGGGGTGCGCTTCGGGCTGGTCTCGGGGACAGGTGCCGAATGCATCGAGGCCGCGGCCGCCGCCAGCCGGGCCGCCTCGGCCGCCAGCTTGGCCGCCTCCTGCTGCGCCCGCTCGGCGTCGAGGATCTTGGTCGCCACCGCCTGGGTGGCGATGTCGCCGAACCCGACCGCCGCGAACAGCTCCTCGGGCGTGTTGTGATTGGCGAACAGCTTGACGTACTCGTCGAAGCGCGGGCGCTCGACGCCGAGGCGCTTGAGCTCGCGCTCGAGCGACTCGCGGCCCTGCACGATCGCCGCGTCGCGGCCCTGCTGGCGGAACCACTGCCGGATCTTGTGGCGCGCGCTCGAGGTGATCACGTACCCGAGCTGCGGGCTGAGCCAGTCGCGGCTCGGCTGCGCCGTCTTCTGCGTCAGGATCTCGACGCGGTCGCCGGTCTGCAGCTTGTGGTCGAGCGGCACGATCTGGCCGTTCACCAGCGCCCCGCGGCAGCGGTGGCCGACGTCGGTGTGCACGCGGTAGGCGAAGTCGACCGGCGTCGCCCCGACCGGCAGGTCGATCACCGCGCCGCCCGGCGTGAACACGTAGACCTGGTCCTGGAAGATGTCGGTCTTCAGCGACTCGACCACGTCGTGCGGGTCGGTGACCTCCTTCTGCCAGTCGATCAGCTGCCGCAACCAGTTGAACTTCGCGTCGGCCAGGCGCCCGGCCTTGCGGCTCTCCTTGTAGGCCCAGTGGGCGGCCACGCCGTACTCGCCGAATTGGTGCATCTCCGCCGTGCGGATCTGGACCTCGAGCGAGCGCCCGCCGGGCCCGACGATCGCCGTGTGCAGCGACTGGTAGCCGTTCGGCTTCGGGCGCGCGATGTAATCGTCGAACTCGCCGGCGATCGGCGTCCACAGCCCGTGGACGATGCCCAGCACCGCGTAGCAGTCGGGCACCGAATCGACCAGCACCCGCACCGCGCTGACGTCGTAGATCTCCTCGAACGAGACCCGCTTGCGCTGCATCTTCTTGTAGATGCTGTAGATGTGCTTGGGTCGGCCGCTGATCTTGCCGTGGATCCCGGCCTCCTCGAGGCGCGCCTGCAGCGTCAGGATCGCGTCGCGGATCATCGCGTCGCGCTGGTCTCGCTTGGACGCCAGGGCCGCGCCGATCTGGCGGTAGATGTCCGGCTCGAGCTCGCGCAGGCACAGGTCCTCGAGCTCCCACTTCAGGTGGAAGATGCCGAGGCGGTTGGCCAGCGGCGCGTAGATCTCGAGCGTCTCGCGGGCGATCCGGCGCCGCTCGGCCTCGTCGGCGCGGCTCCGCAGCGCTCGCATGTCGCGCAGGCGCAACGCCAGGGCCACGATCACCACCCGCACGTCGGCGGCGATCGCCATGAACATCTTGCGCAGGCTCTCGCCGTCGTCGCCGGCGGTTCGGTCCCAGCGCATCGTCGCCACCCGGCGCACGCCGTCGACGATCGCCTGCGTGTCGGCCCCGAGCGCCTCGCCGATCGCCTCGACCTTGACCGCCCCCGAGACCGCCGCGTCGGCCACCATCGCGGCCGCCAGCGCCGGCGGGTCGAGCCGCAGATCGGTCAGCATGTCGGCCGCCACCACCCCGCGCTCGGCCGCCGCCGCGTCGCCCGCCGCCGCCACCTCGTGGGCCCGGGCGACCAGCGCCGCGCCCTCGGCGTAACGACCCGCGATCTTCTCCTGCACGTTGTCGAGGCTGGTCTCCGCCGACTTGACCATTGCGACCGGACAATAGGTCCTGGGCCGCCCCCTCGCCAGCGAATTCTCGCCAGGTCCGCGGCAGGACCGGCCCTGTCGCCATTCGCAGCGCGAGCTCGGCGGTGCGTGTTCAGGCCACGCGACGCCGCCCCCGCAGCCGCCGCGTCGCCGCGCCGACCCCCAGCCCGGCCGCCAGCGCGGCGACGTGGGCTGCGCCGCCGACCGGGCCGACCAGTCCCAAGAGACAGGCGCCGAGCCACGCCGCCGCCAGCACCACCTCCGCCTCCCTCGCCCCGCGCCCGCCCTCGCCCGCGGCGAAGCCGAGCAGCCCGAACGCCGGCGTCGACAGCCCGACGTATGCTGGCCCATCGAACATGTTCTGCACGACATTGCCGAAGATACCGACGCCGAGGACCATCGCCGCCAGCGCGGCGGTGCCGGCGCGCGCCTCGACCCGCCGCGCCGACTCGGGCCAGGCGACCGCCACGAACAGCAGGTGCAGCGGCCCCGAATGCAGCAGCACCGGCGTGACCCAGCGCCACGGCTCGCGCAGCGCCGACGCGAACGACCCCGCCTCGCCCGCCTCCGCGATCACGAGCCGCGCCAGCAGCGGCGCGTCCGGATCGCCGACCCGGGTCATCAGCGCCACCACCCCACAGAGCACCAGCAGCGCCCACGTCAGCGGCGTCGGCGAGCTCAGCGACCACGGCATCGCCGCCCTCGGCGCCGGCGGGAGCGCGGCGGCCACCGCCCCGCGCCGCGAAGCCGCCGCCCGGCTCTCGGCGCGGATCCGCTCCGCCTCGCGCGACACCGCGAAGCGGGCCGCGCCCGGCTCGCGGCGGAACGACGCCAGCTCGTCGCGCGCCCACGGCAGCGCGTCCTCCTCGATCACCCACACCGTCCAGCCCTCGCGCGACGGGCCCAGCCGCGCCGCGATCCCCTGCGTCAGCAGGTAGTCCGCGAAGCGCCGGGCCTGGCGCTGCTCCGAGATCGTGCCGGCGAGTCGCATGCGCGGGGCGAGAACCACCGCGAACGCCGCGCTATTTCACTCGATCTGCAGGGTCGCCGACTGCCCGTAATGATCGGACAGCTCGAAGCGACCGGCCGCGCCGAAGTCGAGCGGTTCGGTGTACTCGAGCGCGCTGGAGACCACGCGGACGTGCTGCCCGACGTCGCGGACGAAGATGTAATCGAGCCGCGCGGGGTACTCGGTCGCCCCGTACTGCCCGAAGTACAGCGAATTGCAGTCGGTCCCCGTGAACGTGTCGACCGGGATCTCCGCGCAGCGACCGGCCAGCGGATCCTTCTTGTACGGCCCGAACTCGAACGGCAGCGACAACTGCTGCATGCGGGCCACGTCCTGCGCCGGCGCCAGCGCGCTGTGGCTGTCGTACAGCCCGCCGTAGTGCAGCAACAGCGGGTACATCATCGCGTTGTGCCACCACCCCGACAGCGTCGCCTCGCCGTCGCTGCCGAAGCTGTCCTCGGGGTAATACGGCCCCGCGTTGAGGTCGCCGCCGACCAGCACCACGTCCTCGTCCGCGTGGCTGCGCGCGCGCCCGCCGAGCACCCGCGCCTGCACGTCGCGCTCCTGCCATAATTCGGGGAACGCCGTGAAGTGCGTCGCATAGAGGTGGATCCGCCGCCCCGTCGCCGCGTGCGTGAAGCTCCAGCCGAGGAGGCCGCGCTTGATCCCCGGCCCGGGGAACAGCTCGATCTCCCGCTGCGCCTCGTACTGCTCCTCCACGAACTCCTGCGCCGCCTCGGCGATCAGCGCCTCGCGCACAAGCAGGACCACCCCGTGCTGCGCGTGCTTCTCCTCGCTGCCGGCGTAGATCGCGTAGCCCTGCGCCTTCGCCTCCGCCGCGAAGCGCTCGACGTCGACCAACTCCCACACCTCTTGCAGGAACAGCACGTCCCAGCCGTCGCCGAGCAGCCGCGCCGCCGTCTCGGCCCGCCGCTCGCGGTACTTCGGCACGCCCACGTGCGTGAACGGGTACCAGCGGCTCAGCAGCCCGGTGTTGTACGTCAGCACCTTCAGCGTCGTCGGCTCGGCCAGCGGCGGCAACGCGGCGTGCTCGCTCGCCTGCGCCGCCAGCAGCTCCGACGGATCGGGCGCCGTCGTGAAGCGCAGCCGCTCGGCGAAGAACAGGTCGCTCGCGCGCAGCGTGTCGCCGTCTTCCAGCGCCGCCGCCAGGTGCTGCAGGATCGGGCTGTCGATCAGCAGCACGTCGTCCTCGGGCCGGCTGCCGAGGTCGTTCGGGATCTCGTCGTCGGCGCAGGCCGGCGCGAGCGTCAACAGGGCGGCGATCGTGAGGCGGTGCGCGTGCATCGTGTCCTCCCGTCAGAACCTTCCGGCCAGCCCCAGCCCCGCGAAGCCCGGGCCCAGGCTCGGCGCCACGCTGACCTTCGCCGCGGCCTTCGAACAACCTGTCCCGTAGGCCAGGTGCGCCGCACCGGCGAAGATCGCCCCGGTCCCGATCCAGAACGTCGTCTCGAGCGTCGTGTAGGCGCAGCGATTGCTCGGGCACGCCTCGGCGATCGGCAGGAACAGCGCCCGCGACAGCGCCCACAGCCCGAGCCCGCCGGACAACAGCCCGATCCCGACCAGGCGCATGCGCTTCGCGTCGCGCACCTTCCCGAGCCGCGCCTCGTGGCCGCCGCGCCGGTAGGCCCCCGCCGTCAGCAGGCCGAGACCTGGCCCGAAGAACATCAGGTTGTTCCAGTTGGTCACGAACACCAGGTTGGCCGTGCTCCAGCGCGCGAACGGATCGGTCGGCACGATCTGCGCCGCGGTCGACCAGTACACCTCGAGCCCGATCCGCCCGACCACGCCGAGCCCCGTGAGCACACCGCCCGCGATCAGCAGCCCGCGTCCCGTCTTCGCCCGCGTCGCCGGCGACGTCGCCGGCGGCCGCGCGATCGCCCCGTCCGCCCCGGTCACGTCGGCCGTCGCCGCCGGGGCCGGCACCACCGCGCCCGCGCCCTCGCCGGAGTCCGCGGGCGCCTCGGCCGGCGAGGCGAGCGCGACAGCGAGGAGGAAGCTCGGCCCGATCATGGCGCCCCGCGACGATACCGGCTCCGTCGCGCGCTGTCATGCCGGACCGCGATGCGCAAACTCGCGCCGCACGCCCGCGCCCGCCGCTCGCCTCCTCGCCGTTTGCAGGACAGGTCCCGCCGGCCCACTCCCTCGCGCGAATCGGAGCCATCACCTTTAGACATGTTCAAGTAAACATGTCTCTACAAACATATCAGCGGCCCGACGATGGTGCACTCGTCCGCGTAGGACTCGCATTCGAACAGCGGGCCGAGGACGGCCGGCCCCTCCTATCAGGAATTCAAGGCAACAGGCGACCTGCGGCCGCGCGCCGGGCTTCGACCGGCCGGCAAGGCGCGAGGATGGATGTCCCTTTCGCCATGTCCTCAGCGACATCCACTCGCGCGTCGCCGCCGTCGCCACCGCAAGCACGCGCCGATCACCCACGCGGACCCGGGCTCGCCGACCGCACAGCCGCGCTGGGCCACCGGCGGCGGCTCCTGCGGCTGCGCCGGCGCGGGCGTCTCGCTCGCAGGTGGCTCGCTCGCGGGCGCCTCGGTTTCCGCGACAGGCTCCGCCGGGCTCGCCGCGCACGCCAGCATCACGTCGATCGCCGCCGTCGTGATCACCTGCTTGCGATCGGGCGTCGCCACCTCGATCTCCACGCGATGCAGCCCCGGCGCCAGCCCGCCGACCGACCCGCCCTGGCTCGTCACGATCTTCTCCGCCTCGGGGCTGCGCTGGCACACCGTGAACACCAGATCGGTGCCGGCGCCCCCGGTCCACGCGCGCCCCGGATCGATCTGCTCGCAGTTGTCGTGCCGCGGCGCCCACGGCTGTCCGTCCACGCGGGTCGCAAAGACCAGGTGGTCGCGCAGCGGCTCTACCTCGGGCGGAATTTCGACCCGCAGCGCCACCCCGGTCGCCCCCACCCCCTCCGCGCAGATGCCAGGCGCCGCGATCGACAGCTCCTGCTCGGCGGGCGCTCCCGCCTGCAAGGTCGCCTGCGTCAGCTTCAGCGGCGCCGCTGCGATCGTGACCGCCGTCGTCGTCTCCGACGGCGGCAGGTCCGCTGCCTTGATCACCTTGCGCTTCTCGGTCGCCAGCGGTCCCTCGCGGACCGTCACCTCGTACACCTGCCCCGGCTTGAATTTCCCCGCCGGGACGATCCACTCGATGCCGCCCTCACCGCCGGCGATCGAGTGCTTCACCGGCACCTTGCGCTGCTTCTCGACCCGCACCACGGTCACCCGATCGGTCGAGCCCGCGAGCGGCTCGGCGCCCGTCCACGCGAACCCGCGCGCCTCCGGCGGGAGCCTCCCGTCCGCCCCGAGGTACAGCCGGCCCGTACCGAGCCGCGTCCCCGCACACGAGCACGCCTGCGCCTCGCGTTCGCCGATCACCGCCAGCGCCGCGCTCGCCACGATCACCATCCACGCCGCACGCACCCCGCGATGGCAGCACGACCTCCCGGGCGCGTCAACCACGAACACACGGGCATGTCCCCGACCCCACCAGACCGGGCGCCCGGGCATGCCCTTCGGAACATGCCCGGAACGTCATGTCCGGAGGGTCAGCTCGCGCGCCGGCGGCGGCGCCAGGCCAGCAGACCGGCCAGGCCGAGCACCCCGGCGAACCCGGGGTCACCCACCGAGCAGCCCTTCTTGGCGACCGGCGGCGGCTCCTCGCTGGGCGGCGGCGGCAGGGACGGCAGCGGCTCCTCGCTGGGCGGCGGCTCGGGGGCAGCGCAGGCGAACTCGAGCTCGACCGCCGGCGTCGTGATCACCACCGCGCGGTCCGGCGACGCCACCTCGACCTCGACCTTGTGCTTGCCCGGCTGCGGGTGTCCGCCGGCCGACTCGCCCTGCTCGCAGGTGGCGAACACCACGTCCTCGCCGGCCGCGCCGGCCCACGTGCGGCCCGGCTCGATCGGCGCGCACAGGTTCTTGAGCTGCGTCCACGGCTGGCCGTCGACGCGTGTCTCATAGACCAGGTAGTCGCGCAGCGGCTCCGCCTCGGGCGGCAGCTCGACCTTGATCGCCGCCGCCGACGCGCGGATCTCCGCCTCGCAGCTGGCGCCGTGCGCCACCGTCACGCCCCTCTGCTCCGGCGCGCCGGCCTGCAGCGTCGCCTCCGCCAGCTTCAGCGGCTCGGCGCCGATCGTCACCGTCGTCGTCACCTCGGCCGGCGGCAGGTCGGCCGGCGCGTCGGCCCCGAGCTCCTTGCGCTGCTTGGCCGCGGCCTCGCTCTCGCGCACCGTCACCTCGTAGACCTGACCCGGCTTGAACTTCGCCGCCGGCATGATGATCTCGAGCGGACCCTTGGCCTCGATCGTGTGCTTCACCGGCACCTTCTTCTTGCCGTCCACGCGCACCACCGTCACGCGGCCCTTCGAGCCGGCCAGCGGCTCGGGCCCGGTCCACGGGAACCCGGTCGCGTCGGCCGGCAGCGCCCCGTTCGCGCCGACGTAGAGGCGGCCGCCGCCGAACACCTGTAGCATGCACGAGCAGGCCTTCGCCTCGCTCTCGGCCACGAACGCCAGGGTCAAGCTCGCAAGAATCACCAATCGCATGAGTCGCATCGCGGGGGACTGGACCACGGTTGCTGCGGCCCGTCAACCACGGGGCCGTGCTATCTTCTGGATCAGTGCGCTGGATCTCCCTCGCTGTCTCCGCCCTCGCCCTCACGATGATCTCCGGCTGCGCCGGAGCTCGCAGCCTCCGCGCCGACGCTCGCGTCGAGCTCGACGCGCTCGCCAGACGCGGCGCCGTGCAGCCCGGAGCGCCGGTGACGACGGCTGTGCTCGCTCCGTTCGCCGCCCGCTTCACCGAGGCCCGCGTCATCGGCCTCGGACGTCCGCTCGCCGGCGGCCACGAGTTCGTGGTCCTCGCGCGCGACCTCTTCCTCGCGCTCGTCCGCGATCACGGCGTCACCGGCCTCGCGCTCGACGTCAGCATCCAGTCCGGCTTCGCCCTCGACGCCTGGGCCACCGCCGCCGGCGAGCCCGACCTCGACGCGCTCGACGCCATCCTCCTCGACCTCGAGGAGCCCGCGCTGCGCACCGCCGAGTTGCGCGAATTCATCGCCGCCGTGCGGGCCCACAACGCGGCTGTCCCGAAGACCATCTTGCGCGTGCACGGCACCGACCCCGGCGAGCTCGACGCGGTCGCGCGCGGCTTCGTCGCCTACCTCGAGCAGGTCGAGCCCGATCACGCCGCGCCGGCCACCGCGATCCTCCGCGGCGGCGACGGCCCCGCGCTGACCGCCCTGCTCAAGCGGCTCGACGAGCAGCGCCCCGCCTACGTCGAGCGCAGCTCCGCCTCGGCCTACGCGCGCGCGCGCATGCAGGCCGAGGCCGCCGTCCAGCTGCTCGATCAGGCCGAGAGCTGGGCCTTCGACGCCCCCGAATTCCACCGCGCGCGCAACCTCGACCTCGCGCTGCAGCTCGGCGGAGCCGGCAACAAGCTGTTCTTCTGGGGCGAGAATCGGCGCGCCGCCGCCGACGTCCCCGGCGGCGCGCCCTCGGTCGGCGAGTACCTGCGGCAGTGGCACGGCCGCGGCTACGTCGGACTCGGCGGCCTGTTCGTCCGCGGCCGCGCCCTGCTCGAGCGCAGCGATTCGCGCCTGTGCCCGCTCGATCTACCACCTGCCCCTTCGGGCAGCTTCGACGCCGTGTTCGCCGACCTCGCCGGCCCCGCGCTGCTGTCGGTCCCCGAGCTCCTGGACAGCCCCGACCTCGCGCGGGCGCTCGGCGGCAAACCTGCCATTCGCGCGATCGAGGGCGCGTACGAGCCCGCCGACGCCGCCCGCTACACCGACCAGTACAAGTCGCTCGCCGCCGCCTTCGACGGCCTGCTCGTCGTGCCCACGGTGTCGGCCGCCGCCCTCGCGCCCGGCCTCGGTCGCCCCGGCCCCGACGGCTGCGTCGAACTGCTGTGATTCGCCGCCCGCACGGCGCGGCGGCTCGTCGCGGCCGGTGAATCATCACACCGCCGCGGCACCCCGCCGACCTCCTCTGCCGACGCGAGCGATGCATCGCCGCCGCGGCGATAGGCATTCACACGCTGCACACCTCGTCCTCGCGCGCCCGGAGGTCGAGTTCGCGCTCGTCACGTCCCATGGTCAATCGACGGTCGCGCGATAATAGTGGATTGACTTTCGCCCCGCCGCTCGCGTAGGCTTGCCCTCCCTGGGTATCCCCATGTCGCTCGACGCCCGCGATCTCCCCTGCGCTTCCTCGTACGCCCCGGCCTCCCCGGCCGCAGCGCGCGTGCCAGGAGCGTACCAAGCGGCATCGGCGACAGTTCGCTGATTAGCCGAATCATCAGGGTGCGCGACCGTCCGGCGAGGACGGCCGCGCGGATGGGCGTGTCCGGGTATCGGCGTGTCCGTCGATTGCAGGGACCTTTGGGTCCACGAAAGTACAGGTGCATCATGTCCAGCTTCGCTGTTCAGGTCGTTCGTGTGGTCATTGAGCCGCACGGCAACGCCGACGCCCTCGAGATCGCCCGCGTCGGCGATTACCGATCGATCGTCCGCAAGGGCCAGTTCGCCGACGGGGACCTCGTCGCCTACATCCCGGAGCAGGCGATCGTCCCCGACCCGCTGCTCGACGAGCTCGGCCTGCGCGGCCGGCTGGCGGGCAAGGAGGCGAACCGGGTCAAGGCGATCAAGCTGCGGGGCGTGCTGTCGCAGGGCCTCGTCTATCCGGCCCGCGCCACCTGGTCCGAGGGACAGGATGTCACCGCCGAGCTCGGCATCGTCAAGTACGAGCCGGCCGTGCCGTCGCACATGAGCGGCCACGTCTACGGCGCCGGCCCCGACCGCTGCATCAAGTACGACATCGAGAACGTCAAGCGCTACCCCGACGTCCTGGTCGAGGGCGAGCCGGTGGTCTTCACCGAGAAGATCCACGGCACGTGGTGCCAGCTCGGGCTCATCCCGGGCGACGCCGCCGGCGAGCACGGCCCGCTGATCGTCAGCTCCAAGGGTCTGGCCGCCAAGGGCCTCGCGTTCACCGCCTCGGCGCCCGAGAACGCCCACAACCTCTACCTGTGGGTCGCCCGTCACCTCGACTTCGAGGCCCGGGTCGCGCGGGTGTTCGCCGACCAACTCGCCGCCGGCCGTCCGGTGTTCGTGCTCGGCGAGGTGTTCGGGGCCGGCGTTCAGGACCTGTCCTATGGTTCCAAGACCGATCAGGACCGCAACCTCGGGTTCCGCGTGTTCGACGTCTACGCCGGCTGGTTCGGCCAGGGCGAGTTCCTGTCCGACGCCGACCTCCAGGCCGCCTGCGCCGCCCTCGAGCTGCCGCGCGTGCCTGTCCTCTACCGCGGCCCGTTCACCCGCGCCGTGATGGAGGAGCACACCGACGGCCGCGAGACCGTGTCCGGTCAGGGCCTCCACGTCCGCGAGGGTATCGTCATCCGCCCGCAGCTCGAGCGCCGTCACCCGGAGCTCGGCCGCGTCCAGCTCAAGAGCGTGTCCGAGAAGTACCTGCTCCGCAGCGGCGGCACCGAGTACAACTGAAACCGACCGCGGCGCGCGGCACTTTTGCGCGCCGCGGACCCCTGCTTCCATTCGCGAATCGCGCCCCCGTGATTCGGGGGCGGAGCGGGGGGTCCGGGGAGGGGTCGGCGACGGATCGGCATCTGGATGGGCGCTCGCGCCTCGCGCCCGTCTCGCCTCGAATTCGTCGCCGTCCGCTTCCCCGGACCCCTGGCCGCAGCCGTGACGGGCCGACGCACCGCCATCGGCTTGGGCGCCACATGTCCCATGAGACATATCCCGAGTTTGCACGGACGCCGCCTCCCGTCATTCGCCGCGGGCCTTCCGGGAGCGCCTCGACGAATGGGCCTGCCCGCCGATCTCGCGCCATTCGCGGCGCGTCGCCGGCGGGCTCGACCGTGGCGCCGATGCGGACAGCGCCGGCCCGGCCGGACCCCGCCCTCGTCCTCGCTCCCTCGCTGCGAGCGGACAGAATGGCGTGAGGACGCTGTTGCAGCGCGAGCACGCCCCGCCTCGCATCATGCGCGCGCCACCCCGCCCGCGATGCGCGGTTGCTGCCGCGGGAGACGGCGGTATCCTTGGCCGATGCCCTCGTTCCATGTCGGTCGTGCGACGCGGCGCTGGTCCGCCGCAGCCCTGTTCGCCCTCGTCGTCGCCGCGAGCGGCCCCGCCCGCGCCGATGCCATCGAGATCCCGCCGAGCTGCCCGGAGGGCGCGATGCCGGACGGGTGCCACAGCGGTCCGTACTGCAAGCTGCGCGAGTGTGTCGACGCGAGTTGTCCCGAAGGACATGTCTGTAAGGACCTCCAGATGTGCGTCGAGTCGTTCACGTGCGGCGGCGGCGGGTGGACCGGCGACAGCTTCGACGTCGACAACGTCCTCGGGCCGTGCGACCCCGACAACACCTGCACCAAGGGCACGTGCAAGTCGGTCAAGGCGTGCGCCAAACCCCCCGCGCCGACCAGCGACACCGCGAATGACACGGGCGATGCGGGCGCCGGCGGTCCCGCCGAACCCGCCCCGGCCGGCGACCCGGTGAGGCAACTCGGCTGCCATGGCTGCCACACCGGCGGCGACGGCTCCCCTGCCCTCCTCCTGCTGGCCGCGCTCGCCCTGACCCGACGTCGCCGCGACCGCTGAGCCCCGCGCTCGCGCGAATGGCCGCGAACCCGCGTCAGCGCCGGCCCTTGCCGTTGGCCCACGCCGTGTAGTCGACGAGCGGGTTGAACAGCGGCCCGCGGTTCGGCGTGCCGAAGTGGATCGTCGGCGCCGTGCCGCGAGCGAGCAGGGTGACCAGGCGTTCGACCGTCGCCGCGCCCGGCAGCAGCATCGCCGTCGGATCGTCGAGGTCGGCCGGCGAGGTCCCGTACTCGCGCTCGGCCCGGCGCTGCTCCTCGTACGAATCGGCGATCTTCAGCGGCAACCACCGCTGCGGCGGGCCCTGCGGCGCGAACGCCCGCCACGCCACGGCGATCAGCGCCTCCTCGTCGATCATGAAGCAGTGACACGCCTCGGCCCGGTCGATCCACAGCCCCAGCATCTGCCGCGGCCCGAACCCGAATTGCGTGCACACGTGGACGGTGACCGGGCACGTATCCGCGGCCGCCCACACGTCGCGCAATTCCTCGAGGCGATCGAAGCCCGCCTCGGCCGTCAGCGTGCGCCGCTCCAGCGCCCCGCGCAGCGCCTCCGGGGCGGCCGGCCGCGGCAGCGCCGGCTCGGGCGATGCGACCACCAGGCGCAGCTCCCACTCCCGCGCCAATCGCCGCAGCGCCGGCCAGTGCCTGTCGAGCTTCACGTCGCTGCGCAGCGCGAGATAGATCGGCTCCCGCGGGTGCGCGCCGCCCCACATCCGCCGCTGGTCCGCGAGCCGCTCCACGTCGCGCGCGAGATCGGGCCACTCGTCGTCGGACGGCGGACCGTAGAGGATCGCCCCGGGCTCGGCCCCGTGCATCGGCTGCCCGGCCGACGACACCGGCAGCGGCCAGCCCTCGCGCTGCGCGTGCGGATGCGCGAGGCGCCGCTCGAGCTCCGCGAAGCTCCCGCGCATCCGCTCGACCTGCTCCCCGCACGTCCCCAGCGTGATCGCCGGCGGGGTGAGTGCCGCCCCGAACAACGGCAGCGTGAACGCGAGGGCGCGGAGGAGCAGGCGTGCGCGCGGCATATCCCGGCGGGAACGCAGGCCGCGGCCCTCCGATCTCGCGCCCCGTGATCCCGATCGCCGGCCCGACCGGACATGTCCGAACGGACATCTGATTCCCGTCCGCACCGATCGTCCCACACTGTCCGCGCCGCCCCGCGCGGTCACGAACGCCGCGTCACAGGCGACCGCGGACCACAACCACGGCAGTCGGCGCACGGGAATCCCGGGAGCGGCGCCCCACGGGCCGCCGCCCCGAATCATCGCACCGACCGCAACCCGAATTGCGCTACCAAGAAACTGGCCTTCGGTCGGAGGGACGTCCGGTCGTCGGGGTCATGCGGCCGGCCGGAGCTCGACCTCATAACCCAGGCTGGCCAGGCGTTTGGTGAGTTTGGCGACGGTGTGGGTCTGGTCCTTGCGTTCGAAGAAGTTGTTCCCGAGATCGCGGAACCGGCACTGCGTCGACAGGATGGCGTGGACGGCCGTGAGGATGGACGCGGCGACTGCGATGATGGCCTTTCCTGGTCCGCGTCGGGCACGAAGCCGCCAGAACTGGGCGTGGAGGTAGCCGCGCTTCTTGCACCGGACCCCCGCCCAAGCGGCCTGGCACAGAGCCGACTTGAGCCACTTGTTGCCGTCGCGGATCTTCGTCGAACGCCGCTTGCCGGCGCTCTCGTCCATGCGCGGGCACAAGCCCGCCCATGACACGAGGTGGCCCGGCGTCTTGAAGCGGCTCATGTCGGCGCCAACCTCCGCGACGACGACCCGCGCGGTGCCGTCGCCCAGACCCGGGATGGTCTTCAGGAGCGCGACAGCATCAGCGAAAGGGAGCAACGCCTCGTCGATATCTTTCTCGAGGTCCGCCAGCGTCCGCTCGAGGGCATCGATGATGCTGAGGTGACTACGGATCAGCTTCCGGGTCGCAAGACTGACTCGCCCCTCGAGAGCCTCCGCGAGCTGCTCTGGCGTCGCCTTGACCCCTTTGGCGAGGGCCGCGAGCTTGCGGGGCTCGGTCTGTCCGCCGACGATCGCGTCGATGATCCGCCGGCCGCTCTTGCCCATGATATCGGAGAGCACCGAGTCGAGACGGACGTTCGCGGCCTGGAGGTGCTTCTGGATCCGCTGCACGTGCTGAACTCGCTCGCGGGTGAGCTGCTTGGCCGTCCGCGTCAGATCCCGCAGCCCGGCGATCGGGGCGTCAGGGACGAAGCTGGCCTCGACGAGCCCATGCGCGAGGAGGTCGGCGAGCCACTCCGCATCCTTCACGTCCGTCTTGCGCCCCGGCACGTTCTTGACGTGTCGCGGGTTCGCCAGGATGAGCTCGAATTGGTCGCCGAGGATGTTCCAGACCGGCTTCCAGAACACGCCCGTCGACTCCATCACGACGTGCGTCGTCCCCGTCTCCTCGAGCCACGCCGAGAGCCTGAGCAACTCGCGGGTCGTGGAGCCGAAGCTCTCTACCTCCTTGATGGTGTTCTTGCCGCGGGCGACCCGGCGACAAGCGACGATGACGTCTTTGTGGACGTCGAGACCCGCACAACTGCTGTGAAGGACCTGCATGACAACCTCCTCCATGAGGCATCGGCGTGAGATCTCGGACGGTAGAAATCTACCAAACGTGCTTCGGCGCCCCTAAACGGGCGCCTTGCGACACTCAAGGGTGCTCTCGAGATCTCGGGGACAGACTCACTCACGGGCTTACCCTGCACCACGGCGCACGGCGTCCTCGGTGCCGATGTGCGGGCAATTATACCCGCGCCCGCGACCCAGTTTCATCCCTCGTGGGTGCGCGTCAGCCCATGCCGGACTCACTCGAGCAGCGACGGCTCGGGCTGCAGGCACGCCGCGTCGTCGAAGCGCGGGCTATTGACCCGCGTCGACACGGGAGTGTCGATCAGCAGGTCGTCGGGCGCCGGCCCCAGCAGGTGGGCCACGGCTGTCTTTTCGGCCATATTCGCCGTCCGCGGCAGCGGGGCCAGCCAGCGCCCGAGCTGGCCGCGCGGCACGATCGCCGGCATGCGGTCGTGGTGGCGCGCGACCACCTGATTCGCCCCGGTCGTCAGGATGGCGAAGTGGCGCCGCACCTCGCCGGTCGACTCGTCGCGGACATCCTTGTAGAGGCCCGCGAGGACCAGCAGGCGGCCGTTCGGCGCGTGGAACCAGTGCGGCTGGCGGCGATCCTTCGGGCCCGACCACTCGAAGAACCCGTCGGCCAGGACCCCGCAGCGGCCGCGCGCGAACACCTCGCGCGAGCTCGGCGCCGTCGCCACCGTCTCCGCGCGCACGTTGATCTGGCCCGCGCGGCCCGAGCCGAGCTGCAGGCCCCACGTGGCCAGCTCGAGCCGGCGGATCGTCGCGCCGTCGTCGGGCTCCTCGCACACGATCGTCGTCGGCTGCGACGGCGCGATGTTGTAGCGCGGGCGGTACTCGGCGCGCAGTTGCGGCGAGATCTCCGCCTGCACCACGCGCGCGAGCGCCTCGAGGTCGGGGGTCGTCAGCGTGTAGCGGCCGCACATGACTTCAGTGTCGCGCGAGACCGCCCGCTCGGCCAGCCCCTCGGTTATCTTTCTCCGCGTGCCGGACCGGACCTCCGTCGCGCCGCTGCTCACGCGAATGAGTCGGATCATGAGCAGCGCCGGCGTGCGGCTGCTGCTCAGCGCGGCGATCATCTTCAGCCTCATCCCCGAGCCGTCGGTCAAGCGCTACGAGCCGGTGCTGCTGGGGCTGTTCGCGCTCGAGTTCTCGCTGCGCCTCGTGTTGGCGCTGCGGCGCGAGACCGACGACGACCCGCGGCAGCGGGGCTGGCGCTGGCCGCGGCCCGGGGCGCTGGCCTTGCTGGCGCTCGACCTCATCGCCCTCGTCAGCTTCCTGCCGATCGACCCGCGGGCCTCGCCGTGGATGCGGAGCCTCCGCCTGCTGCGCTTCGCCGTGCTGCTCGGCTACTGGGCCCCGCTGATGCGCGACCTCCGGACCGTCATGTTGCGGCGCGAGCGGGCGCGGCAGGTCGTGGTCATGGCGATGATCGTCGGCCTCCTGACCTTCGCCGGCGCATTGATCCTGCAGCAGAGCGAGTTCGACGACCAGGGCGTCGACTACGACGAGAACGGCCAGGTCGACCCCGCCGATCGCGACTTCTTCACCAAGCTGTGGTGGGCGTTCCGCCAGATCCAGGACCCGGGCAACATGATGACCGCGCCGACGGCCACGAGCGTGGTGTTCGTCAGCCTGTGGCTCACCGTCGCCGGCCTGTTCCTCGTCAGCTTCCTCATCGGCCTCGGCAGCGACGTCGTGCGCGAGATGATGGAGCTGTCGCAGCTGCGGCCGCCGGGCATGCACGGGCACACGGTGATCGTCAACATCACCGCCGCCACCCACCAGCTGCTCGAGGAGCTGATGCGCTACTATCAAAAGCTCCTCCCGCGCGACGTGAGGCCGCTGTCGCGCTGGTGGTTCGGCCTCCTGCTCGAGAACCTGCGGCGGGCGCTCGCCGGGCCGCGCTACGTCGTCGTCGGCACCAGCCCCGACCGGCCCGACTTCCTGCGCCGCAGCGACCTCGCGCGGATCGTCTACCGCCACGGCAGCGCCAACGACGAGGCGTTCATGCACCGCGCCGACATCGCCGTGGCCCAGCGGGTCGTGCTGCTGGCCGACACCGCCGCCGACGAGCCCGACGCCGAGACGATCCGCGCCTCGCTGGCGATCGTCGAGGGCCTGCGCGACCCGAGCCCGGCCCACCCCGACGAGGGCGCGGTCACCGGGTCGAACATACAGGTCCAGAGGGACAGGTCCAAGCGGACAGCTCGTGTCTCCGACGGCCACCTCACCCACCAGCGCGGGCGCGGCAAGCTGCTCATCGCCGAGATCCTCGACGAGCGCAACGTCCCGGCCGCCTGGGCCGCGCTGGCCTCGGGCGGCGGCGAGCTGCGGGCCTTCATCGTCGTCGTCGACCGCATGATCGCGCTGTTCCTCGCCTGCGTCGGCCGCAGCGCCGGCATCGGCCCGCTCCTGGCCGAGCTCTTGACCTGCACCGGCCACGAGATCTACACCTGCTTCTTCGACCTGCCCGAATTGAGCTACGCCTGTGAGACGCCGCCGCAGCTGCCGCACGAGCCGCGGGCCGCGATGGACCGGCTGACCCGGCGCGCGCGCGCCTTGCCGCCGCACCAGCGGCTGGTCCCGATCGGCCTGCTATACGAGGAGACCGACGAGCTCGGCATGCCCGACCTCGGCGTCGCCATCGGCGGCGACGAGCGGGCGGAGGACGCCCAGTCGCCGACCTGCAGCGGCTTCGTCGCGCTCGCCCCGAGCTTCGCGCACGTGCGTCAATTCTCCGAGGACCTGCGCCACCGGCCGGACGCGGCGACCTGGTCCGAAGACCAGGAGGCCGCCGCGCGGCGCAGCGTCGCCGAGGCCCCCGAGTTCACGCGCGAGCCGCACCTGCCGCTGCGGCGCGTGCTCATCTGCGGCTTCAGGCCCGTGACGATCGCCCTGTGCGAGGCCCTGATCCTGGCCGAGCCGGACGCCGACGTGCTGGTCCTCGTGCCGACCGAGGCCGAGCGGCGGGCCGCCCTCGATCGCATCAATGTCCATCGGGACATGGTCCAGCGGCGACTGCTGCGCGGATACCACGGCGCCCTCGCCCCCCGGCCCGACGGCGACTTCTCGCATCATTACGAGCCGCGCGGCGGCGGCCCCCCGATCGGTCGCGTGCGGATCGTCGTCGGCGACGCCACCTCGCCGCTGCAATTCGTCGACTTGCCTGGCGGCTCGGGCCACGTCTCGCAATACGACCTCGTATACCTGCTTTCGAGCGCCGGCCAGGACTCCGACGCTCGCGGCGCGCAGACCCTCATGACCCTCGACGCCTTGCTGAGCCGTAATGAGCCGGTCGCGCCCCACCTGCGGATCGTCGCCGAGTTCGTCGACGCCGAGCTCGCGCATCGGCTGCGCCAGCGCTACGCCGCGCTCGGGGTCTCGCGCGTGCAGGTCTACAGCACCGAGAACCTGAGGGCCTATTTCTTGTTTCAAAGCGTGTTGATCCCCGGATTTGCCCGCGTCTACGGCCAGCTGCTGGCGCCCTGGGGTCACAGCTTCGCGCGCGTGGTGCCCTCGGGCCGCGGCCGCGGTCAGTGCTCGTTCCAGGCGCTTTCGCTGCACATCGCCGCCGCCGGACACGGCGTTCTCATCGGTGTCGAACTCGATCGCGAGGGCGGGGGCGCCGACCTCCACCTCGGCGGCGGACCGCCGCGAGGCGATGGACTGGTCGACCTCGCACGTGTGCGCGGACTATGGGTCGTCACCCTCGATCCCGCCGTGCACCCCGCGGACCTCCGCGACGCCCTCTGACGATCCGCGGCGATCAGCCGATTTGCGGGCGACCCGTGCCCTCACGCGTGCGCCGCGGCGGGCCTGCGTTACCATGCGCGACGGTCCCGCTTCTTATGCTCGCCGCGACGACCGCATCGATCACCCACGACGATCCGTATCAGGCCGGCCGCGACCTCGCGGCCGAGCTGAATGACGCGCTCGGAGCCTCGCCCGACGTCGTCCTCCTGTTCGCCGCTCCGACCTACGATCCGCACGGTTTGCTGGCCGGCCTGCACCGTCGCCTCGCGCCCGGCGTGCAGCTCGTCGGTTGCACGAGCTTCGCCGAGATCAACCACGAGGGCGCCGTCAGCGGCACCGTCACCGCGCTCGGCGTGCGCACGCGCGACCTCGCCGCGCACGCCTTGCACGCCACGCCGGCCGGCGGCGACAGCTTCGCCGTTGGCCTCGCCCTGGGAGAGCAGGCGCGCGAGCGCGACGCCTCCTTGCTGCTGCTCTTCGTCGACGGCGTGCGCCTGCACAGCGGCGACGTGCTGCGCGGCGTGCAATCGGTGCTCGGGCCCGAATTCCCGATCGTCGGCGGCCTCGCGGCCGACGACGTCCGATTCGAGCGGATCCGTGAATTCTGCGGCCGCGACGTGCTCGAGGGCGCCGCCGTCGGCCTCGCGCTGGCGGGGCCGCTGCGGCACGCCACCGTCGCGCGCGGCGGCTGGGAGCCGATCGGCGCCACCCGTCGCTGCACCCGCGTCGAGCGCGATCGGCTCGTGCTCGAGCTCGACGGTCAGCCCGCGCTCAACATCTATCGCGAGTACCTCGGGGCCCAGGGCCGCGACCTCAAGACCGCCGGTATCGAGTTCCCGCTCGGCATCGTCGGCACGCCCGACCGGCCGTGGCGCGGCGACGATCACGTCCACGTCGTGCGCGCCGTCTACGGCGTCGACGAGGCCCGCGGCGGCCTGCGGTGCAACCGCGAGATCCCCGAGGGCGCCGAGATCCGCATGTTGCGGGCGACCAAGGAGGACCTCATCCGCGGCGCGGCCGAGGCCGCCGCCGACCTCGGCCGCGCGCTGCCCGGCGGCCGGCTCGCCCTCGTGTTCGACTGCTTCGCCCGCAAGATGGTCCTCGGCGCCCGCTACAAGGAAGAGGTGGCCGCCGCCTATTCGCGCCTGTCCCCGGCCGCCACCCGCGTCGGCTTCTACAGCTACGGCCAGCTCGCGCCGGTCGCCGGGCAGACCGAGCATCACGACGCCACCTTCACCGCGGTCGTCATCGACGGCTGAACCCGCCATGGACGACTGCGACTGCGTGTTCGGGCGCGCCGACCTGGCCGGCCTCGGCGACGACGAGGTGATCGAGCAGCTCGAGCGCTGCGGGACATGCCCGGAAGTACAGTCGGGTCCCGCCCGGGTCCTGCTCGAGCGCCTGCGCAGCAGCGCCCGCGACCTGCGCCGCGCCGCCAATCGGGCGCGCCAGGCCGAGCGCGAGCTCGCCGAATTGCGGGTCGAGGTCGACCGCTCCGAGCAGCGGATCGCCAACCTCGAACGTGTACAAAAGGTCAGCACGCGCGAGGTCCTGCAGAAGAACGCGCTGCTGGCGATGATCTCGAGCATCACGATCGCCGCCAACGAGGCCGAGAGCGAGGCCGACGTCTACCGGATCTGCATGCACAAGGTCTGCTCGGCGTCCGGCTGGTCGCTCGCGCGCCTCACCCCCGCGAGCGGCGGCAGCAGCCGCTGGCACGTCGCCGACCGGCTCGCCGGCGAGTTCACCGGCCTGCTCGTCGACGGTGAGCCGACCTCGCTCGGCCTCGACGCGCTGCGCGGCGGCAAGCCGGTGTGGGCGCCGGATCTGCGGGCCCGCCTCGACGCCCCGTGGATCGAGCGGGCCGCCGCGCTCGGCCTGCGCGGCGGCGCGGCGCTGCCGGTGGTCGTCGGCGGCCAGGTCATCGCCGTCGTCGAGTTCTTCGGCACCGCCGGCGAGGGCACCGCGACCGCGCTGATGCTCGCCATGGCCACCATCGGCGCCGAGATCGGGCGCGTGCTCGCCCGCCTGCGCGCCGACGAGGCCGCCGCCCACGCGCGCGACGTCGCCGAGGGCGCCAGCCGGACCAAGAGCGCCTTCCTCGCCAGCATGAGCCACGAGCTGCGCACCCCGCTGAACGCGATCCTCGGCTACGCCGACCTCGTGCACGAGATCCTCGACGAGCAGGGCCCGAGCGACGTGCGCGGGGACATCGTCCGGATCCGCCAGGCCGGCGAGCACCTGCTCGGCCTCATCAACAACATCCTCGACCTGTCCAAGGTCGAGGCCGGGCGCATGCCCGTGATCTGCGAGCGCTTCGACCTCGGGGCCCTGATCCGCGACACCGCCGATCTGCTCAAACCATTGCTGGATCGGCGCAACAACGTCGCCTGCCTCGACCTCGCCGGCGACCTCCTCGACGTCGAGACCGACCCGACGCTGGTGCGCCAGATCCTCTTCAACCTGATCAGCAACGCCGCCAAGTTCACCGACGCCGGCACCATCACCATCGCCGCCGCCCGCCAGACCGACCCGTCCGGCGCCCCGTGGTTCCAGCTCGCGGTCGCCGACACCGGCATCGGCATGACCGAAGAGCAATGTGCACAGTTGTTCGAACCCTACCGCCAGGCCGATCCGCGCCTGGCCCGCCGCGCCGGCGGCACCGGCCTCGGCCTCACCCTGTGCCGCGGATTGTGCACACTCCTCGGCGGCACGATCGCCGTCTACAGCGCCCCCGGCCGCGGCACCTGCTTCACAGTCCGCCTGCCGCTGGGGTGATTTCGCCTTCGCCGACCCCGCGGGCATGCGCCCGCAGATCAATGTCTCCAAAGACATGTCGTGACAATCCGAGCCTGCGCACGATCGCGGTCACGCGGCCGGAACCGCGCTCGCTCGCCGAGCGCGCGACCGCCTGGTCGCGGCCGGCGAACGCGGCTACCCTGCCGGCGTGCGGATCGTGCACATCGACCGCGAGCCGCTGCACACGCTCGCGTACCTCGACGCCGCCCCCGGCGGGGGCTCGCAGACGCGCGAGCTGCCGCTGCTGCGCGCGCGCGTCGATCGATTGCCGGCGCAGCTCGACGCCCTGCTCGTCACCTCCGACCTGCAGGGCCGCGCCGCGCTGGCCGAGGCCGACGGCGCGCTGCGGCTGCTGGGTGAGGTGCTGGCCGAGGAGTACGCCGCCCTCGCCGACCTCGACCTCGCGCCCGACCCGGCGTTCACCGGCGTCGTGCTCGCGGGCGACCTGTTCGCCGCGCCCTGCGCCGATCGCCTGGGTGCCACCGGCGACGTGCGCGACGTCTGGCGGGCCTTCGCCGCGCGCTTCCGCTGGGTCAGCGGCGTGGCCGGCAACCACGATCTGTTCGGCAAGCCGGCCGAGCAGGCCCGCTTCGTCCGCGAGCCCGGGATCCACCTCCTCGACGGCCGGCAGGTCGAGCTCGACGACCTGCGCGTCGCCGGCGTCGGCGGGATCTGCGGCCGCTCGGGCAAGCCCAATCGCCGCCCGCCCGACGAGTTCGTGGCCGCGATCCGCCGCCTCCTGCCGGCCCGGCCGCACCTGCTCGTGCTGCACGAGGGCCCCGAGGGCGGCCCGCGCCAGCGCGGCAACCCCGACGTGCGCGACGCCGTCGACGGCCGCGGCGCGCTCGTCGTCTGCGGCCACTGCCACTGGCACGACCCGCTCGCCGAGCTGCCCGGCGGCGCCCAGGTCCTGAACGTCGACGCCCGCGCCGTCCTGCTCGAGCGCGCCGCCGCGTGATCCTCTGTCCTCAAGGACATGTCGGCGAGCGCTCGGCCGCCCACGCCATGCATGCTCTCAAGGACATGTCCTGAAGGACACTCGTCGCACGCCGCGCGCGGCGGCGTCAGGGCGCCCGGAACTGCGCCGGCGCGCCCTCCTCGACCGTGATCGTCACGACCACCGCGACCGGGCCCGGGGCGTTCACGTGGAGGATGAACGCGACCCCGCCGGTGTGCGGCGACACGTTCGACACCCACACGTCGGCGTCGCCGAGCGAGAAGATGAACTCCTGCTGCGGGTTGCCGTTGGGGCCGATCACGTACGCCGTGCCGTATTCGGTCGCCTCGGCGGCCGACACGTGGACGATCGACAGCGGCGTGATCGGCGGGTGGATCCCCCACTTGAAGTCGAGCCGCGACCGCCCGACCAGCCCGTGCTCCTTGCCATAGAAGACTCGAATCGACTTCGCCACGGCCAGTTCATGGCACCGGCCGCGGTCGCTGCCAGCGCCGGGGCCGGCGGACGGGCCGCCCTGCGCGGTGGATCAACCCGCGTCGCCGGGGCCGCCCGCCGTGTCGCCGGCGTCACCATGCACGCGCGCGCTCGCCCCCTGTCCGGCGACGGGCGACAGCTCGACCGTGATGCCGAGGCCCGCGAGCGCCCGGGCCAGATCGGCCGGCAGCGACGCGACCACGCGCAGCGGCTCGCGCGTGCGCGGGTGCGGCAGCGTCAGCGACCACGCGTGCAGCGCCAGCCGGTGCAGGTCGTGGCGCTCGCGGAACAGCCGGTTGTGCTCGCCCTTGCCGTAGCGCACGTCGCCGATCAGCGGGCAGCTGACGTGCTTGAGGTGGCGACGGATCTGGTGCAGGCGACCCGTGAGCGGCCGCGCCTCGACCAGCGCGTAGCGGCCGGCCCGCGCCAGCGTCGTCACCTCGGTCACCGCCGGCACCCGCGGCCCGTCCTCGGCCCGCGGGATCGGGTGGTCGATCGTCGCCGTCGCCGGCGGGTTGCCGCGGACCAGCGCCAGGTAGCGCTTGTCGACCTGTCCCGAAGACCAGCTCTCCTGCACCGCCCGCGCCGCCGCCGATCCGAGCGCGAACACCACCACGCCGCTGGCCCCGCGGTCGAGGCGGTGGACCGGGTAGACGTACGCCCCCGCCGCCTCGCGCGCGAGGTCGAGGAGCGCGACCTCGTCGTCGGCCCAGCCGCGGTGGACGATCAGCCCCGCCGGCTTGGCGACGATCAGCAAATCGTCGTCGCGGTGGAGGACGAACGGGCCCTGCCCTGAAAGCCCTGTCTCTGAAGACATGCCCGTACGACCTGCGCGATCAGGCAGGACAGGGCGCGACCCACGTGTAGCAGCACGTGGCCGCGTCGCCGTCGTCCCGCAGCTTGCGCGTGCCCTTCTCGTCGAGCGTGCCGTGGGCGCCCGCGGGCACGCCCGGCGGCAGACCCTGCTCCGGCGGCGCCTCGGCGCCCTCCGCCGCCGCGGGCGGCTGGGTCGCGTAGGCCGACTCGATGTGAATGGGGCAGGTCAAGGTCGAGCCCGCCGCCGCCTCGGCCATGCGCTCAGCCACCTCGGCCGGCCCGCACCAGCCCTCGCCGGGGCAGCGCGCCGGGCCGCCGCCGCGCCCGGCACAGGCGACGCCGAGGACCACCGAGAGCGTGAACAAGACGAACGACGAGCCGCGGGTCATGCGGGCGGCAACGTATCACGCCCGCGCGCCCTGTCCAGCGCCGAGTCCGGGGCGTGCCTGGCCCGGACCGTCCCGCCCGCCGCCGGCGCATCCTTCGCAGCACGAGCACGGGCGGCCGTCCTGTCCCTGGCGCCTGGCCCGTCGTCTCTCGGGCGACACTGCCCTGCCGATCGCTACCGCAGTGCGCCTCCGCCGCTCGGCGACCCTCCGACCAGCACTTTCAGACATGCCCTTTTCGACATGTCCACATCGACATGCTCTGGACAACATGTCGCGCACGACATGCCCCCACGGACACAGAGCTCGTCTGCCGCTACTTCGCGCCCTCGCGCAGCGCCGCGGCCGCCAAGCGTTCGCGCTCGAACCCCGCCCCGGCGGCCTGCAGGTCGGCCTGCGCCTGCCCGGCCAGCGTCGCCGCGTCGGCCTCTCCGCGCGCGGCGTGCAGGCGGGCCAGGGCCGCGCGGGCGCGTCCGCGGGCCAGCGGGGCCGGCAGCAGCGGCAGCGCCTGCGTCAGCAGTGGTTCGGCCAGCTCGGCGAAGCCGCGGGCCAGGAGCACGCGCCCGCGCAGCGCCTGCACCGCGGCGGTCTGCGCCTCCGTGGCCCCGCGGCGCGGGCGCGGCAGCATCGCCTCGGCGGCGCCCGCGTCGCCGGCGAGCAGCAGCGCCTCGACCAGCTCGGCGCGCGCGGAGTCGGTGTCGGGGTGGTCGGCGCCGCGGGCCCGCTCGCGCAGCGCCAGCGCCTCGCGCAGCTCGGTCAGCGCCTCGTCGAAGCGGCCCTGCCAGGCCAGCGCCGCGCCGATGCCGGCGCGCACGTCGGCGGTCGTCGCCAGGTCGGGCCGCTCGCCGCCCGTCAGCAGCGCCAGCGCCCGCTGCGACAGCTGGCCCGCGTCGTCCCACTGGCCCTGACGCGCCAGCGTCTTGGCCAGGTTGTCGAGCGTCGGCGCCAGCTTCACGTGGCGCGGCCCGTACAGCGTCTCCTCGACCGCCAGCGCCCGCCGCAGCAGCCCCGCCGCGCGCTCGAGCTCGCCGACCTCCGTCAGCACGAGCGCCAGGTTGCTGCGCGCGATCGCCACTTCGGGGTGGTCCTTGCCGAGCTTGGCCTCGCGGATCGCCAGCGACCGCTCGAGGTGGCGGATCGCCGCGCCCAGGTCGCCGCGCATGAACTCGACCCGGCTCATGTTCCCGAGCACCAGCGCGACCTTCGGGTTGTCGGCGATGTCCTCCGCCTCGTAGATCGCCAGCGCGCGGCCGTAGTCCTCGGCGGCCTCGTCCTGGCGGCCCTCGGCGGCGCGGACGATCGCGCGGTTGTTGTAGAACGCCGCCGCGATCCGCGGCCGGTCGCGCACGCGCTGCAGCAGCGCCGCGGCGCTGCGCTCCCACAGCGCCGCGCGGACGCGGTCGTTGCGGTGGTAGCCGTCGACGATCAGCAGCGCGCCGGCGGACTCCGCCGCGGTGTCGTCGGCACCTGTCCCGAGGGCCATAAAGTACGCGTCGCCCAGCGTCGCCGCCGCGCGCTCGTGGTCGGCCAGCGAGCGCTGGAGGTTGCCGATCCGCAGCAGCGCCTCGGCCACCAGCGCCGCGTCGCCGAGCTCGCGCGCGGCCGCCAGCACCACCTCCGCGCGCGCCAGCCCCGGCTTGTAGCGGCCGACCTCGTTGGCCGTCTTGATCTCGGCCAGCCAGCGCCGGATCTCCGCCCCACGCATCGTCTCGTGGACGTCCGCCTGGCGCAGCCACGCCGGCAGCCCGGCGACGTCGACGCAGGCCTCGACCGGGTCGAGCTGGCCCTCGGCCTTGACCGCGTGGCGCGCCGCCGAATCTGGCTCTTCGGACAGGGCGGTCAGCATCGCCGCCAGCTCGCGCGCCTGTCCGCTGAGACAGGTCATGCGCCCGACCAGCGCCGCCTGCTCCTCCGGCGCCGCGCTCTGGTAGGCCTCGCACGCGCCGGTGTACAGCTCGCTCCAGCGCCCGGCGCGGGCCTCCATCGCCGCCGCCAGCGCCTGCCAGGTCTCGTCGACGTAGGGCGCATCGACGCCGGTGATCGCGGCGCGCAGCGGCTCGCGGCGCTCGGCCCACAGCCGGGCCACGCGATCGGCGTGGTCCGAGCACCCGCCGCGGGTCTCTCGCCACAGCGAGAACGCCAGCCCGCCCGCGATCGCCAGCAGCAGCACCAGCGCGCTCGCCATCAGCCGGCGCCGGCGCAGCCGCGGCGCCTCGGTGATCGCGTGCAGCAGCGCGTCCATCGACTCGTGGCGGCGGTTCGGCACCGCCGCCAGCCCGCGGGCCAGCGCCGCGCGCATGAAGCCGGGCACCTTGACCGGTCGCGGCGGGCGGCGCAGCTCGGCGGCCATGATCGCCTGGAAGCGGTGGGCCGGGTCGCCGTCGGGGAACGGGCGCACGCCGAACAGCGCCTCGTAGAACGCGACGCAGAAGCTGAACTGGTCCGAGCGGGTGTCGCACGGCAGGCCGAGGTGCTGCTCCGGCGCCATGTAGGGCGGCGTGCCGGCGATCATCGACGTCTGCGGCCCGGGCGCCCCGGCGTGGAGGATCCGCGCGACCAGGGACGACGGCGGCCCGAGGCCCGCCGTGCGCGCCAGCCCGAAGTCGAGCACGCGCACGCGGCCCTGCACGTCGATCATCGCGTTCTCCGGCTTGAAGTCGCGGTGCACCAGATCGGCGCGGTGGGCCGCCGCCAGCCCGCGCCCGGCTTGCACGAACGCGGCCGTCACCTCCGGCCACGGGCGCGGCCCGCCGCGCGCCATCCACTTGCGCAGCGTCTCGCCCTCGATGAACTCCATCGCCACGAACACGTCGTCGGCCAGCTCGCCGACCTCGTGGACCGCGACGACGTTCGGGTGGTCGAGGCGCGCCAGCGCCTGCGCCTCGCGCAGCAGCCGGGCCGCGCCGTCGCGGGCGTCGTCGCCCTCGCCGCCGGCGCGCAGCACCTTGAGGGCGATCTTGCGCCCGAGCTGGCGGTCCTCGGCCTTGTAGACCACCCCCATCCCGCCGGCGCCGATCCGCGCCTCGATGGCGAAGCGCCCCAGCCGGGCCGGCATGGGTGGCTCCGAGGACATGTCCGGACGAGCATGTCCCTTTCGCCCTGTCCGCGGCGGCTGGGTCGACTCGTCCTGTTGCGGCCCGAGGCGCAGCGTCGGCGCCGATGCGCCTGCGACCTCGTCGGACCGCGCGTCGCGCGAACTGCTCACGGCGCCGCACTATACCCGCGCCGTCCCCGGGCGTGCGCCTCAATCGCCGCGCGGCTCGTCCTCGCCCGCATCGGCGGGCGCGCCGGCCTCGACGGTCGGCACGACGAAGCGCTGCCACACGAGCTGTCCCGCCCGCGTCTCCGAGCGGAACAGGATCCGGCCCATCGCGTCGTGCTGGTAGCGGACGCACAGCCCGCTCGCGGGCGGCCGGCGGAACAACGCCGTCGCTTGATTTCGTGTCAGCGTCGACAGGTCGTGCACCGCCGTCTTGCACGTTTCGCAGCGGCGCACCCCGCCGTCGCCGGCGAACGCGTGCCAGTCCTCGCCGCAGGCGAACTTGAGGCGCAGGCTGCGGATCGACGCCATGGCGCGCTCCTATCGCTCGCGGATCTCCACCTTCGCGCCGACGGCCTCGAGCTCGTGCTGCAGGTCGCGCGCGTCGTGACGCGAGAGGCCTCGCGCGACCACGCTGGGCGTCGCGTTGATCAGGTCCCTCGCCTGCGCCAGCTCCAGCTTCACCGCCTCGCGCATCACCTTCATCACCTGCACCCGCCGCGGGCCGGTCGACAGCAGCACGACCTCGACCTCCGGCATCCCCGGCAACACATAGTAATCGAGCGGCATACCCATCGTCGGCCGCCCCGGCTCCGTGTACGGCGGTTCGAGACCCCACAGGTCCTCGAGCTCGAGGATCAATTCCTGCAGCTCGCCGGGCCCGAGCGCGCCGAGATACGCCACCACTTCGTCCCGCGTGATCGCCACGTCGCCCCCCGTCCGCGTCAAGCGACGAACATGAAGTAGAGGATCGTCACCAGCACCGCCGCGCCGAGCACCACCGCCGCGACGACGCGCGTCGAGTCTCCCGGCAGCGTGTCGGGCAGCGTCTCGTCCTCGACCGGCAGCGGCCGCAGCGCCATCGAGCGCGCCGCCGCGTTCTCGATCGACAGCATCTCGCTCTCCGACGCCGGCACCTCGTGCACCTCGAGCGCGGAGAACACCTCCGACACGGCCGTCTCGCTGTCCGCCTCCGACTCCTCGGCGAACGCCGCGAACGCCTTCACCAGCGACACGTTGGGCCCGCCGTCGACCGGCGCCGGCGCGGCGGCGGGCACGGGCTCGGCGAGCCCGACGTCGGAGATGTCGACGACCTCGACGTCGTCCGCGATCACCTCGGCCTCGGAGACGTCCGAGATGTCGGAGATCTCGACGATCTCGACCGACGAGTCGACATGTCCCAGAGGCAAGGTCTTGCGCGGCAGCTGCGGCCCGCCGACCCGCCGCAGCGTGGCCGCCAGGGCCGAGGGCCCCTCGCCCACCACCGCCTCGCGCGGACCGCCGGCCTTGACGACCGGGCCGCCGAGCGCCGGCAGGCCGTCGCGCCCGCCGACCGCGGCCGACAGCGCCGCGCGGAACTCCGCGGCGGTGCGGAAGCGGTGCTCGCGGTTCCACGTGATCGCGGTGCGGATCACCATGCGGATCGACTCGGGCACGCTCAGCTCGCCGATCAGCCGGTCGGTGTTGCGGATGACGTCCATCGTCAGGTCGCGCTCGTAGAACAGGAACGCCAGCGTCATCCCGAGGCCGTAGACGTCGGCGCGCGCGTCGGCCTCGCTGGCGCGCTCCATCATCTCCGGCGCGGCGTAGATGACCGTCCCGAGCCCGCCCGCGGTCCCGCCGGTGGTGTCCTCGGCGCGCACCAGGTCGAAGTCGGTGAGGTACGGCGTGAAGTCGTCGGAGACGAGGATGTTGCTCGGCTTGACGTCGCGGTGGAAGATCCCGCGCTCGTGGGCGAACGCCAGCGCGTCGGCCACCGTCAGCAGGATCTGCAGGCGCTTGCTGACCGACAGCCGGCCGCTCATCACCGCGTCGCGCAGGTTGCCGCCCGACACGAACTGCATGGCGAAGTACTCGTACTCGCCGTCGCTGGCCGAGGGCTCGATGATCCTGACGATGTTGGGGTGATCGATCTGCGCCATGATCCGCGCGCCGCGGAAGAAGCGCTCGCGCCGCTCGGCGTTGTGCACGTGCTGCGCGTGCAGCACCTTCAGCGCCACCGGCGTGTCGGTCGTCTGGTCGAGCGCGCGCCACACCGTGGCGAAGCCGCCGGCCCCGAGCTGGTCGAGCACCACGAACCGCTCGTCGAGGACGTCGCCGCGGTGCAGCGGCCGACCCATGCGCAGCGACCGGCGCAGCGCCTTGATCTCCTCGTGGATCTCGCGCGTGTCCTCGCCGAGCGCCTCGAGCCGGGCCTTGCGGGCCCGCGCCGCCTCGATGCGCTGCTCGAGGTCGCGGATGCCGTCGAGCCGGGTGTCGCCGACGGGCACCCCGATCCGCGTGCCGCCGCGCGGCGGGGCCGTCTGCGGCAGTCCGAGGTGGACCACGACCTGCTCGCACACCTCCTCGAGCACGCGGTCGGCGTCGGCGACCGGCAGGCGATCGAGCGGCTGCGACGGGTCTCCGAGCGCGCGGAACTCGAGCAGGTCGGTGCCCTCGTAGGGCGTCTCGGCGATCATCAGCCACAGCACCGGCAGGCCGCGCTCCTGGGCCATCAGCACCAGCGAGTACAGCTCTCCGCCGGGCGCCAGCTCCTCGGTGAGGAAGCGCGGCGAGATCAACAGGATCACCGCCCGCGCCCGCGCGAACGCGTCGGCCAGGATGTCGATGCGAGACGCCCGCGACGACGAGTCGCCGGCGTTCCAGATCGGCAGCTGCGCCGTGTCGCGATGCGTGCGCAGGTGCTCGCGCAGGTGCTCGAACCACCGCCGCTCGCCGCGGCCGTGGGCCACGATCACGTGCTCGCCGAGGGCCTGCGGGCGCGGCCCGCTGACCTCGACGCGGCGCGCCTCGACCTCGGGCAGCGACGCCGACGCCGACGCCTCGATCACCGTGAGCAGGCCCGAGCGCTCGACCCGGACCGACGAGTCGGGTCCCGCCTGCTGCGCGTAGTGGCCCTCGAACGGCTCGAGCGCGGAGCTCAGGTCGGCGCACGACGGGTAGCGCTCCTCGCGGTCCTTGCTGAGGCAACGATCGACCGCCGCGGCCAGGCCGATCGGCACGTTCGGCGCGCGCTCGGCCAGCGGCACGTGCGGGAAGTGGAGGATCGCCGTCAGCACCGACGGCACGTCGGGCCCGGTGAACACCGGCGCGCCGGACAGCGCACGGTAGAGGATCGCGCCGATCGCCCAGATGTCGGTGCGCGGGTCGACGAACGCCGCCCCGCGGGCCTGCTCCGGCGACATGTACTCGGGCGTGCCCATGAACAGGTCGGCGGCGGTGCGGGTCTTGCTGGCGCCGGTGGCCGAGAACTTGGAGATCCCGAAGTCGAGCAGCTTGACCAGCACGCGGTCCTCGCCGACCTCGTGGAGGAAGATGTTCTCGGGCTTGATGTCGCGGTGGACGATGCCGGCGCGGTGCACCGCCTCGAGGCCGATCAGCGCCTGCCGCACCAGGTGGACCGCCAGCTCGGGCTGGAGCGTGCGCTCCTCGAGGATCAGCGACTCGAGCGAGCGCCCCGACAGCCGCTCGAGCACGATGTAGGGCCCGTGCGCGCTGCTCTTGACCAGGTCGAGCACGTCGCACACGTGGCGGTTGTGGATCCGTCCGGCCGCGGTGGCCTCCCAGAAGAACCGCGCCAGCACCGCCGGATCGCTGATGACCTCGGCGCGCAGCGACTTGACCGCGACCTCCTTCTGCGTGTCGATGTTGCGGGCGTCCCACACCAGGCCGAAGCTGCCCTCGCCGATCAGGCGCTTCAGCCGGTACTTCTGGTCGAGCAAAATGACCTGCCCCGCCGACGGGCAGACCTCGACGTCCTCCGCGTGCATCTCGGCGCAATACGGGCACTGCAGCGAGTCGCGCGCCTGCGGGTACATGTGCGTCACGACGTCGAGCCCTCGCGCGCACGAGCGACGCCGAACGCCTGCGGTGCGGCCCCGGGGAGGGACGCCCCCACACGCAACGGGGGCCCGGGTGAGCTCGGCAGCATCGCCGCGGATTGTATACCAACGTGTCCGGCCCCGGGCGCCGGGTACGACCCTACCGGCGCATCCCGGACCCTCCGCCGCAGACGACGCGGAGTCCACCTCGCGCCGCGCGCCGACCGGGACGATCTGCCGTCCACGTGTGCCCCGGCGGCCACGAGCGCGGGTCCGAACACCCATGCGTGCGCACACGATCCCACCCCCTCGATCGCGTGGCCCACAGGCACCAGCCGATGCGGGCGCATGTCAATGCAACGAGTCGGATTGCGTATAACGGCGCGCCGGCAATGCCATGACCGCCGCGAGATCGCGGCGTACAGCCCCCGACGCGCCCGCTCAGGCGACTGCTGACATTTCGCGACTCAGCGCTTGCGCCCCGCCGCCGGCCTGGCCTCGGCGATCTGCGTCAGCTCGGCCAGCGCCGCGACCGCCACCTTGAGCTGCGTGCGGCGGTCGGGCCCGCGCGCCTCGGGCACGCTCGAGGTCACGCGATCGCCTTGCAGTTTGAACTTGCCATGGGTGGTCGCGTTGAGCCGGCCGGCTGTCTCTCCGGACAGGGGCGTGTCGGGCCCGAGGCGGACCGCCAGGCGGGTGCCCTTGAGCTCGACCGCCAGGGCGCCGAGCCGTCGGCCGTAGGTCTTGCAGATCATCACCAGCCCGAGGTGCTCCGCCTCGAGCGGGGCCTCGCCGTAGCGGTCGATGATCTCGCTCATCACGTCGTCGACCGCGTCGCGGTCGCGGGCGGCCGACAGGCGGCGGTAGAGATCGAGGCGCTGGCCGACGTCGCGCACGTACGCCTCGGGCAGGTAGGCCGGGGTGTCGAACGCGATCTCCGGGTCGGTCTCCTTGATGATCGGCTCGCCGCGCAGCTCGGCCACCGCCTCCTGCAGGATCCGGGCGTAGGCGTCGAAGCCGATCGCCTGGATCTGCCCGCTCTGGCGCGCCCCCAGCAGCTCGCCCGCGCCGCGGATCTCCAGGTCGTGGACCGCCACCCCGAAGCCCGAGCCGAGCTCCGCGTGGCGCTGGATCGCCTCGAGCCGGCGCCGCGCCTCCGGCGACAGCCGCTCGAGCGCCTGCACCATCAGGTAGCAGTGCGCGCGCTGCTTGCTGCGGCCGACGCGGCCGCGCAGCTGGTACAGCTGGGCCAGGCCGAACTGGTCGGCGTGGGCGATGAACATCGTGTTGGCGCGCGGGATGTCGAGCCCGCTCTCGATGATCGTCGTCGACACCAGCACGTCGGCGCGGTGCTCGACGAACTCGAGCATCGTCCGCTCGAGCATCTCCTCGGGCATCTGGCCGTGGGCGACCAGCACGCGGGCGTTCGGGACAAGCTCGCGGATCCGGACCGCGTGCTCCTCGATGCCGAGGATCTTCGGCACGACGTAGAACACCTGCCCGCCGCGCGCCAGCTCGCGGGTGATGCCCTCCTCGATCACCGCGTCGCCGATCCGGACGATGGCTGTGCGGACGGCCAGGCGGTCGATCGGCGGCGTGCGGATCATGCTGATCTCGCGCAGGCCGAGCAGCGACATGTGCAGCGTCCGCGGGATCGGCGTGGCCGACAGCGTCAGCACGTCGACCTGCGCCTTGAACTTCTTGAAGCGCTCCTTCTGGGCCACCCCGAACCGCTGCTCCTCGTCGATGATGAGCAGGCCGAGGTCCTTGAAGCGGACGTCCTTGCCGAGCAGGCGGTGGGTGCCGATCACGACGTCGACCTCGCCGCTGGCGACGCCCTCGATCGTGCGCTTCAGCTGGCGGTCGCTGGCGAAGCGGTTCAGCACCTCGACGCGCAGGTCGAACGGCGCGAGGCGCTCGCGGAACGTGATCCCGTGCTGCTGCACGAGCACGGTCGTCGGCGCCAGCACGGCCACCTGCCTGCCGTTCTGGGCCACGCGGAAGGCCGCGCGCAGCGCCACCTCGGTCTTGCCGAAGCCGACGTCGCCGCAGATCAGGCGGTCCATCGGGCGCGCGCGGCCGAGGTCGCCCTGGACCGCGTCGATCGCCGCCTCCTGGTCGACCGTCTCCTGGAACGGGAAGCTGTCGGCGAACGACTGGTCGAACTCGTCGGGCCCCGGGTACGCGGTGCCGGGCGTCGACTCGCGCTGGGCGTAGATCTGCAGCAGCTCCTCGGCCATCTGCCGCACCTCGGTCTTGACCTTGTTGGCCTTGACCAGGAAGGTGCTGCCGCCCATCTTGTCGAGCTTCGGCGGCTTGCCCTCGGCCGCCACGTAGCGCTCGATCTCCGACAGGCGGTAGACCGGCAGGTACAGCTTGTCGCCGCCGGCGTACTCGAGCTGCACGTAGTCGCCGGGCGCCCCGCCGAGCTGCAGCTGCACCAGCCCCGCGTAGCGGCCGACGCCGTGCTGCAGGTGCACCACGTAGTCGCCGACCCCGAGCTGCGACAGGCTCGACAGGCCGGTGCGCCGCCGCGACTGCGCGCGTCGGGTCGACTTGCCGAACAGGTCGAACTCCGACAGCACCATCAGCCGCGCCGCCGGGTAGTCGAAGCCCTCGCTGAGCTCGCCGACGGCCACGTGCACCCGCGTGCCGCCGGTCGTCGGCGCGCGCGCGTCGACCGGCGCCTCGTCGACGAGCAGCGCCTCGGGCTGGAGCCCGTGGCCGCGCAGCGCCCCGATCAGGCGGTCGACCTGGGCCCGCCCCGGCACCACCAGCAGCACCGTCCACGGCAGCAGCTCGCCGAGGTCGCCGGCGGCCGCCGGGGTCTCGGCCTGGAGCGCGCGGATCTGGTCGACCAGCGGCCGCATCGGCTCGCTGCCGCGGTCGGCCCGCGACGCCTCGAGCGCCGTGCGCAGCGGCTTGTTCGAGCTGACCTGCAGCCACACCGCCGGCCGGGCGTCGAGCTTGCCTGCCCTTTCGAACATGCCCTCTCGGACATGCTCCTTCGGACCTTCCTCTTCGGACCTGTCCTCAGGTTCACCCTCGACGAGCAGCCGGCTCAGCACCACCGGCGCGTGGCGCAGGCGGCGGCCGAGGTCGGCGTCGGGGACGAAGAACTGCTCGGGCGGGGCGACCACGCTGCGCTCGGCCAGCGCGCGCCCGTGCTGCTCGGCCAGCTCCTGGCCCTGCGCCTCGGCCACCTCGAGCAGCGCGTCGGGCTCCTCGATCACCCAGCGGGTGCCGCGCGGCAGGTAGTCCCACAGCGGCGCCATCGCGTCGTGGAAGATCGGCGTCAGCGCCTCGACGCCGAAGAACTCGAGGTTCTGCTCGAGGTTGTCGACGATCTGGCGGCTCTTGCTCGACGGCGCCAGCGCGGCGTCGGCGAGCGCCAGCACCCGCGCGCGCAGCGAGGCCGCGGTGGTCGGCACCGTCTCGCGCACCGGGTGGATCGACACCGAGGTCACCGGCCGCAGGCTGCGCTGCGACTCGGGGTCGAACAGGCGCAGGCGCTCGATGAGGTCGTCGTCGAACTCGACGCGGGTGGGGAAGCGCGAGCAGCCGACGAACAGGTCGATCACGCCGCCGCGGACCGCGTAGGTCCCCGGATCCTCGACCACGTCGACGCGGGTGTAGCCAGCCCGCTGCAGCGCCGCGATCGCGGCCTCGCGCGGCAGCTCGTCGCCCTCGCTCCAGCGCGTGCACAGCCCGAGGAACGCGTCCTTCGGGATCACCCGCCGGCGCAGCGAACGGACGCTGGCGACGATCAGCTTCGGCGGCTCGCTCTGCGCGTCGACGAGGCGGTACAGCGCCGCCAGCCGCAGCGCCATCGCCCGCGGGTCGGCCGCCGCGTCGGCGTACGGCGAGGTGTCGATCTCGGGCACCACCAGCACCGGTCCGTCGCTCGCGTCGCGCAGCGGGGCGCCGAGGAAGAACGCCGCGTCGCCCGCCAGCGCCCGCGCGCTCGCCTCGTCCGGCGCGACGGTGAACACCGGCGCATCGGCGCCGCGGGCCGCCATCGCCAGCGCGTAGCCGCGGAAGCCGCCGACGGCCCCGACGAGGCGCACGTCGGAGCCCTCGCGCAGCGCCGTGAGCACGCGCTGCAGCGGATCGCCGGGGCCCGCCGACGCGGCACTCGCAGCGCGGAGCGGGGCGGTTTGGACGGGACGCGCAGGCACGACGAGGCCGCGGGAGGGTAGCGGCGCCGCCCGTCCCCCGCTACCCTGCTCGTCGTGTTGCGTCGCACTGTCCCGCGAGCCCGCCGTGAGTCTGCGCCGCGCCTCGGCGCACCACCCCGCGAGCTGACGTCGGCGTCGGAGCTGCGCTCGTCGGGCGCGACCGGACTCATGCGGCAAGCACCTCGCCAGGCCGACCCCGACCGCGGGAAGATCACCGATCTCGCCGCCGCGGACCCCGTGACCCTCGCCGCCCACCGCGAACCGGGAGCGTCCGCCTCGACCGGCTCCCACGCCTCGCCGCCCTCGCCGCGGCGCCGGGCACGCCGGGCCCTGCTCCGCGGCCTGCCCCTGAGCCTCGCCCTCGCCTGCAGCCACGGCGCCCCCAGCGGCCCCGCGGTCGCGGCCGGGCCCGAGACCACCAGTCCTTCCGGACATGCCCCTTCGGACAGCTCACAGTCCAGCGCCGGCGGCGTGTCGCAGCCGCGGGCCGAGGCGATCACCAGGAAGATCATGGAGGCCGTGGCGGCCGCGCGCGGCCTGCCGATCACCGGCGGCGTCGCGGTCGAGGTGCTGAGCCGCGGCGACGTGCGGCTGTTCGCCGAGAAGTCGATGTACGAGCACCACAGCCGCGACGAGATCCGGCTGTTCACCCGCATCGAGGCCAGCCTCGGCGTCCTGCCGCCCGGGGCCGACGGCGAGCAGATCCTGCTCGACATGCTCGAGCTGGGCGTGATGGGCATCTACGAGCCCAAGAAGAAGGCCATGCTGATCGGCACCCACGTCAGCGAGTCGCAGCTCGACATGGTCGTCGGCCACGAGATCGCACATGGCCTTCAGGACATGCACTTCGACCTTTTGCGGCTGCAGCAGCCGATCCCCGGCGACAGCGACGCCGAGACCGCGCGCACCTTCCTGGTCGAGGGCGACGCCCAGGCCGCCTACCTCGCGTGGGTCTCGGGCCCGGACGGCCTCAATGCCATCCCGCCCGAGGTCCTCGCCACCGTCGGCGACCAGGCGCTGAGCCTGGCCTCGATGCTCGACCACCCGATCCTCAACCGCTCGCTGCAGCTGCCCTACGCCGACGGCGCGGCCACCGTCGCCGCGCTCGTGCGCGCCAGGGGCTGGGCCGCCGTCGACGCCCTGTACCGCGACCTGCCGACCACCAGCGAGCAGATGCTGCACGTCGACAAGCTCGTCGCCCGCGAGCCCGCGATCGCCGTGGCCGCCGAGCCGAAGGCCCTCGCGGCCGCCCTGCCCGAGCACGCGCTGGTGTGGCAGGACACCCTCGGCGAGGCCACCCTCCTGTGCATGCTCGCCGACTCGGTGCCGACCAGCGACGCCCGCGCCGCCGCGGCCGGCTGGGGCGGCGACCGCCTGCTGGTGTTCGACCGCAAGGCCGGCCCCGACGTCACCCCGCTCGTCGTCGGCCTCGTCGCCTGGGACAGCGAGGCCGACGCCCGCGAGTTCGAGGCCGCCTTCAACAAGTACCTGATGGACCGCATGCCGACCACGTCCATGGTCCGCCGCCGCGGCGACCGCGTGCTGTTCGCCACCGGCATCCCCCAGGGAGCCGGCGCCGCGCTCGACCCCGCGGCCTGGAACGCCTTCCCGGCCCCGATCCGCGCCAAGGGACAGGGCACCTAGGACAGGTCCGACAGGACATGCCCGCCTGAGCATGTCCCCGGGAGCATGCCGCAGGGGACATGCTCAAGACCTGAGCTCGGCTTCACCGTCCTGGCCCACCCGGCCGCCACGGGCCGGGCCGACCTCGCCGCTCGTGGTCCAGGCCGCGAGACGCCGCTCACCTGCGCTGCCCGACCGCGTCGAGCACGGCGGCCGGCAGCCGCGCCTCGCAGCACGGGAACAGCTCGCGCTCCTCGAAGCGGACGTGGTCGGTCAGGCGCTCGGCGAACGCGACCAGGCCGTCGCGGCGACCGCCCCTGGCGGCCAGCGCCAGGGCCCGCAGGGACGCGTGGTCGGCCTCCGTCCGCTCGACCAGCGCGACCTCGCCGGCGCCTCGCAGCGCCGGCAGCAGCAGCGCCTCCTCGACGCGGAAGTGCGGCTCGAGCTCGTGCTCGAAGCGGTCGATCAGGTGGTTGGCCGCGTCGTCTGCCCGGCCCGCGGCGACCAGCGCCGTCACCGTGCGCGCGAGCACCAGCGCATGGTGGTGCTCCGACGACAGCCCCCTGAGCCTGGGATCGCGCTTCATCGCCCTCCCGCGCCGCGGGAGCGCGACAGGCAGGCGGCCATGGCTTGTCGCATGTCGCGCATGACGGGCTTCGAGGCGGCCCGCCGAGGATGGACGCGCCGGCGCGCCGGCGCAAGCGTTGCCGCCGGCCCGGGCGCGCGCAGGTGTTACCGTGCGCGCACCGGCCATGCAAATGCAACGACGAGGACCCCTGATCTCCCACGGTTGGGTGCAAGCCGTGGCCCTCGTGGCCCTGTTCGGCTTCTCCGTGCTCGGCTTCATCGCCGCCCGCACCTACCAGGCCGAGCCGCCGATCCCCGACCGGGTCGTCTCGCCCACCGGCGAGCTCGTGTTCACCGGCGAGGACGTGCGAGCCGGGCAGGAGGTGTTCCTCCGCAACGGCATCATGCAGTACGGCTCGATCTTCGGCCACGGCGCCTATCTCGGCCCCGACTTCACCGCCGACTATCTGCACCGCGCCGCCGCCGACGTCGAGCAGCAGCACCGCAGCGACCACGCCGACGCCCATCGCCTCACCGTCGCCGAGTTCCGCGCCAATCACTACGACCCGGACAGCGGCACGCTGGCCTACTCCGCCGCGCGTACGGCGGCCCATCGCCGGCTCGAGCGGCATTATCACGAGCTCTTCACCGACGCCGCGGGCGGCCGCGGCTTGCGACCCGCCGCGATCGTCGACGCCGACGACACCCGCCGCCTGACCGCCTACTTCGCCTGGAGCGCCTGGGTGGCCGCGGCGCAGCGACCCGGCGAGGACTACTCGTACACCAACAATTGGCCGCCCGAGGAGCTCGTCGACAACCGACCGACCGCCGACGCGATCGTCTGGAGCGTGCTCTCGCTGATCGCCCTGCTGGCCGGCATCGGCGCCGTCATGGCCGCGTTCGGCCGCTGGGACTGGCTCGGCTGGCACGGCAGCGAGCGCTACAAGCTGTCGTTTCGTCCGCCCGACGCGGTCGCCCTCACCCCGTCGCAGCGGGCCACGGCCGGGTTCTTCTTCGTCATGGCGGCGATGTTCCTGCTGCAGGCCGTGCTCGGCGCGCTCACCCAGCACTACCGCACCGAGCTGGGCGGCGTGTTCGGCCTCCGCCTCGACTACTTCCTGCCGTACAACATCGCCCGCACCTGGCACGTCCAGCTGGCGATCTTCTGGGTCGTGACCTCGTTCCTCGCCGCGGGCATCTTCCTCGCGCCGATGATCGCCGGGCACCGGGAGCCGCGCGGCCAGCACGTGCTCACCTACGCGCTGCTCGGCGCCCTCGCGGTCGTGGTCGGCGGCAGCTTGCTCGGCGAGCTGGCCGGGATCCACGGCTGGTTCGGCGACGCGTGGCTGTGGTTCGGGATGCAGGGCTTCGAGTACCTCGACCTCGGCCGGTTCTGGCAGGTCCTGCTCACCGGCGGGATGTTCTTCTGGGTCGCGATCTTGTGGCGCTCGCTGCGGCGGCGGCTCGCGGTCGAGCACGCCGCCAACATGCCGTGGCTGTTCTTCTTCGCCGCGCTCGCGCTGCCGGCGTGGTACGCCGTCGGCCTGCTGGCCCACCCGCGCGCCAGCTTCGTCGTCGCCGACTTCTGGCGCTTCATCGTCGTGCACCTGTGGGTCGAGGACTTCCTCGAGCTGTTCACCACGGTGATGGTCGCCTACATGTTCGTCCTGCTCGGCGTCGTGCGCGAGCGCGTGGCCCTGACCGTCATCTTCGTCGACATCGTCCTCTACAGCGCGGGCGGGGTCATCGGCACCGCGCACCACCTCTACTTCAACGGCGAGCCGGCCGAGGTCCTCGCGCTCGGCGCCTTCTTCTCGGCGATGGAGGTCATCCCGCTGACCCTCCTCACCGCCGAGGCCTGGAACTTCCTCCAGCTCGGCGTCCAGCAGGAGGCCCGCTCCTCGACCCCGTTCCCGCACCGCTGGGCCGTCATGTTCCTGGTCGCCGTCGGCTTCTGGAACTTCGTCGGCGCCGGCGTGTTCGGCTTCCTCGTCAACCTCCCGATCGTCTCCTACTACGAGATCGGCACCGCCCTCACCGCCAACCACGCCCACGCGGCCATGATGGGCGTCTACGGCATGCTCGCCGTCGGCTTCATGCTGTTCTGCCTGCGCTACCTGGTGCCCGAAGAGCGCTGGTCCGACCGCCTGGCGAGGCTCAGCTTCTGGTCGCTCAACCTCGGCCTCGCGTGGATGGCCTTCGTCACCCTCCTGCCGCTCGGCGTCCTCCAGCTCCACCACTCCGTCAGCGCCGGCTATCACGCCGCCCGCGACCTCGAGTTCATCACCGCCGACACCAACTGGTGGATCGAGGTCCTGCGGCTCCCCGGAGACCTCCTGTTCATCCTCGGCGGCGTGCTCCCGCTGCTCTGGCTCGCCTTCCAGGGCGTCCGCCACCGCGGCGCCCACCAGGGCGCCGGCGGCGACAGCCAGCAGCTCCTGTTCACCGAGCTCACGCCGTGCGAGCCTGCGAGCGAGGAGACAGCGTGATCGCGCCGCGTGCCGCGGACGAGTGATGCCCGCGGCGCGGCTCCGGACCGGTCAAGCGCGACGAGCCGGTCGAGGTCGCCTCGCCCGCACGTCGCGCCCGCGCGTCACTCGAACTCGATGCGCCACTCGTCGATCCGGCCGTTGTCGCCGTCGAGCTGCGAGTACGCGGCCGCGACCTTGAGCTGCCACAGGCCGGCGCGGGGCAGGTTCGAGAGGTAGAAGATCGTCTTGACGTCGCCGGTGATGCCGTTGGCGTCGCCCGGGCCGTGCAGCGAGTGCTCGACGCCGTTGGGGTCGACGAGCTTGATGTGGAGCCCGCTGATCTCGTGCTCGACGTCGACGTGGACGCGCACGCGGGCCGCGTTGCCGACCCCCGTCGTCGTGATCTTGCTGTCGACGTACACGGGATCGCCCCCGAGCGGCCGGAAGGGGATCGTGACGTCGGTCCAGTTCTCCCACGCGGAGACGCTGACCCAGTCGACGACGCCGCTGCGATGGCCGGTCACCGCCGCGAGCATGCGCCCGCGCTGCTGCGGCGACAGGCGCTGGCGGTCGCCGAAGCAGTGCTTGAAGTAGCTCATCACGTTGCGCCGGTCGGGGTTGGCGAAGTAGAGGATCGAGGCGTTGTACGGCGCGCCGAAGAAGATGCTGGTGTAGATCGACAGCAGCGGGTTCGGGTTGCACTCGTCGCCGTGCACCGCGGCGAACAGCGTCTCGCCCGGATCGGCCGGCGTGTCGTTGATCGGGTAGCTCGCCAGGTACGCGAGGCCGCCGGTGAGCCAGGAGACCGATCTGTCGACGTCGTACAGGGCGTTGACGATCCCGGCGGTGTCCCACGCCGTGTGCCCGCCGACGACCTTGCCGATGATCTGACTCGTGAAGTCCGACAGCGTCTTCGGCTTGGTGCTGCCCTCGAGGAAGGTGTGCGGCAGGCAGAAGTAGTGCCCGAGCTCGTGGGCGAGGAAGCTGCTGCCCCAGAAGTTGCCCGTCAAGTTGACGTAGTGGGTGGTGCACCACGAGCTGCCCCCGGAGATGGCCTTCGTCTTCCACGAGCTCGTCGCCGCGTCCCACACGACGGTGCCGATGCCGGCCCGCGCGAACAGCGGCACCGCGCCCTCGGCCTCGATGTCCTGCCCCAGGTCGGTGGCGTCGGCGTCGTCGAACGACGGCGGGCACAGGAACGCCGCGTCGGCGGGGGTGTCGTCCTGGCCGTCGCCGTTGGGATCGGGGGTCGTGTACGACGCGAGGTTGGCGACCGGGGTGCAACTGTTGTTGATCCCGCTGTTGTTGACGAAGGCGTTGAAGTTGGTGCCGGCGTCGATGCGGAAGCGCAGCATGCTGTCGCTGCGGTACTGGACCCGGTCGGCCCAGTCGATCGCGGCCTGCATGTTCGCCTGCGTCAGCGCCGAGCAGGTGGTGCCGTTGTCGTTGCACAGCTTGATCGGGCGCAGCTGCGCCTGGTGGTAATAACGCGTGGTCGCGACGCCGAAGACGTTGCGCGGCGCCGGCGACGAGGCCTCTGCCTCGACCCTCAGCTCGAACGCGGGCGGGTCGCTGCCCACGGCGGAGAGATCGACGGCGCCTCCGGGCCATACATCTTCGGCCGCACGCGCTCGGTCGAGGTGCGCGCTCGCCTCGTCGACCTCGCAGGTGAATTCGCTGTCGGCCACGACCGACTCGCCGGGCTCGTCGGCGTCGGCGAGCTGCTCGTCGTCCTCGACGACATCGAGGTCGGCCGCGTCCTCGTCACAGCCGGGGACGACCGCGAGGGCGAGCGCGAGGGAGAAGAGGGAGAGAGGAGTGACGATACGACGATGGGAATTACGGAGAGACATAGTTGGGCTCCTGAGTCCGCGATGCCTCCCGCCTGAGCAACCCGCGTGCCAGCGCGTTTGGGTCGGCCCCGCCGACCGATTCGCCTCCGCAGTTCGCTTTGGCGACGACAGGGCGCGAGCACCGAGATGCGCGCGCATCCGGATCGATGCGCGCGCATCGCTCGAGATGAGCGGTCCAGCAGCCCGCGACCTGGCGCCGGGGAGCTGCGCCGCGCCACCATGTCGGCTCGCACACGGCGCCCGGGCGAGGAGGACCTGCCCGGGCCGCAGCTCGCGGATCGGCGCGTCCTCTTCGCCGCCTCGGACCGAGACGCCGCGCAAAACCGGGCGCACCCGGCCCGCGCCCGGCGGGGCTGCCGCTGCCCTCCCTGGCCCGTTCTCTGCCCGGGGCCTCGCCGAGCCCGGTCGCTGCGGCTAGAATCGGCCGACGTGCCGCTCGCCTGCGCCTCCGGGACCGCCCCACCCCGTTCGCCCGCGCTCGCCCGGGCCCCCTCGCGTGAGGTGCTCGCTGCGCCATGTCTCTCGCGACATGCTCGAAAAGGCATCTTTGAGCGCCGCGGCATCGACGGGCGGTCGCCGACCCACCGATCATCGCGGGCGTCCCGATCAAGGTGTTCGATGAGCCAGGTCTCCTGCGACATGTCCCAAGAGGCATCCTCGCGCCCCACGGCATCGGGCCGCCGGCCCCGGGCAGGCCGCGAACGCTCTCGAGGTGACCGATGAGCCAGGTCCCCGGCGGCATGTCCGATCGCCCAGGCCCCGCCGCCCCGCAGGTCGAGCGCCTGGTGCGGGCCGCCTGCCGGCGCGAGCGCGTCGCCGACGCCGCCGCCCTGCTCACCCGCGTCGCCCTGCCGCTCGGCTGTGTCCTCGCCGCGGCGGGCGTCCTCGCCACGCGCCGCCTCGACGCCCCTGCCTGGCTCGGCTGGCTCGGCCTCGTGCCGGTCGTGCTCGTGCTCGTCTACGCCGTCGTGCGCCCGGCCCGGCCGCGTCGGGCCGCCCGCAGGATCGACGCCCACTACGGCCTCCACGACCTCATCGGCAACGCCTTCGAGATCGCAGGGCGCCCGCTCCCCGCCGGCGACGCCCAGGCCGCCGATCTGCTGGCCCTGCACGTCGCCGACGCCGAGGCGGCCGCGCCCGCGATCGACCCGCGCCCCGTCGTCCCGCTGCGCCCGCCCGGCCTGCGCGCGCACGACTTCGCCGCCGCGGCGCTGCTCGTGCTCGCCATGCTGGTCCCGCGCCCGCCGCCGCCGGTCGCCGACGATCCTGAACCTCCGGACATGCCCGAAGAGTCAGCCAAGGCCGCGGCCAGGAAGGCGCCGACCGACCGCGCCCTGACCGAGCCGCTGCGCGAGGACCTGCGGGCGCTCAAGGAGGGCGAGGACCGGGCCGCCGCGCTGGCCGAGCGCATGCTGCAGATCCTCGACGCCTACGGCCGCGGCGAGCTCGACCGCGAGGCCGCCTACGCCCAGCTCGAGGAGCTCGAGAAGTCGCTGGCCGAGGCCGAGGCTGACCTCGAGGCCAGGATGGAGGAGGACCCGGCCGTGCTGGCCGAGGGCGTGCGCCAGCTGGCCGAGGCGCTCAAGCAGGAGGAGATCACGCAGGACGCGGCCGAGGCGCTGGCGCGCGGCGACGGCGACGAGGCCGAGAGGTCGCTCGCCGACGCCGAGGCGGCCGCCGAGGCCAGCGACGAGGCCGAGAGGTCGCTGCAGCGGGCCATGCAGCAGGCCGAGAAGTCGCTCGGCAAGGCGGCCGGCGAGAACACCGACACCGCGTCACAGCTGGCCGAGGCCGAGCGTCGGCTCAAGCGCCAGCAGGAGCAGCCCGCCGCCGACCCGCAGGAGCAGGAGCGCCGGCTCAAGAAGCAGCAGGAGAAGGTCGACGAGCTGCGCCGCCAGCACGAGCGCGAGAAGGCCGCCCAGCGCAAGCTCGACGAGCTGCGCCGCCAGGCCAACGACGCCCAGAAGGGCCAGAAGGGCTCACAGCAGAAGAAGCGCGCGCTCGAGCAGCTGCGCCGCGGAGCCGGTGACGCCGCCCGCAAGGCCTCGCAGTCGCGCCGCCTCGGCCAGGCGCGCGACGACCTCGAGGAGGCCAAGAGCTTCATGCGCCGCGCCGGCCAGGGCGGCGAGCAGGACGACAAGCGCAAGCAGCAGATGCAGAAGTTCGCCAAGGCCGCCAAGGGCAAGAAGCCCGGCCAAAAGGACGGCCCGACCCTGCTGGTCGAGGGCGACCTCGGCGACGGCGAGCCGAGCATGCAGATGGAGGGCGACTCCGGCGGCGACCCGCAGGACAGCGGCGACGGCGGCGACCCGCAGGACAGCGGCGACGGCGACGGCCAGGACAGCGGCCAGGGCCAGGACTCGTCCGGCGACGGCCAGGCCCAGGGCGACGGCATGGGCCAGGGCTCGGCCGATGCCCTCGGCGATCCGACCGGCCTCAAGGTCAAGCCGAAGGACGTCCGCGTCGACCCCAAGCAGGGCAAGGGCACGACCAAGGCCGAGATCATCAAGACCGCCAGCCAGGAGGGCTTCGCCTCCGCGCCCTACCGCACCATGTACACCGACTACAAGGCGTTCGCCCAGAGCACGCTCGACAGCGAGGCCCTGCCCGCCGAGCAGCGCCGCCGCGTCAAGCGCTACTTCCAGATGATCCAGCCGCGCAAGTAGTCGCCGCTACTTGGCGTCGGCTGCCGTCGTGACCTCGCCGTGCAGGTCTTTCAGGAACTGGACGCGATCGCTCGCGGCGATCCAGCGCTCGAGGCGCTCGCGATCGACAGGCAGCACGAGGTCATGGCTCTCACTCGATACCAGCGTCGCCATCGCCCGGAACGGCTGCGTGAAGCCGTTCAACGCGACGAACACACCGAGCCGACAGCGACGATGCTTGCGGTTCATCTTCCCGCGCAGCGAGTCGAACTCGTGGCGTGGCACCGGGGCGCTCCAGTGCTTGCACTCGACCAGCAGGTACTGCCCCTCGTCGCGCCAGAACGGATCGGTCGACTCGATGCGCACCACGAGATCCATCTCTTCGATGTCGTTGCGACGATTGCGCTGGAACACGACGAAACCCGGCATGGTGCGGAACAGCGTGTCGAGCACCTCCTCGAGGAGCGCCCCCTTGCGGTTCTTGTCGACCTCGGTGAGGCACGCGGTCCAGGTCTCGCGCAACTGGCGGTCGAGCTCGCTGCGCGCGAGTGCAGCAGCGTCGCGAGCCCGGACGCTCTCCCAGGCGCTGCGCAGCTTGATCCGCAGCAACGCGTCGAGCACCTCGTTCTTCTCGAGATAATCGTAAGCGCCCAGCTCGAAGGCCCGCTCCACGGCCCGGCTGTCGGCGTATCCCGTGACCACGATCGTCTTCGCCCCGGGCGAGCGACGAGAGACCTCCTCCAGGAGATCGAGCCCGCTGTCGGGGCCATCCGGGCCGCGCAGCCGCTGATCGAAGAGCACCGCCGTCCAGTCGCCCGCGTCGAGCTTCGCCAGCGCCTCGTCGCGCGACGCGGCGCTCTCGGCCGAGTACCCTTCGGCCTTCAGGATGCCGAGGTAGATCTGGACGAAGCTCGGATCGTCGTCGACGACCAGGATCTTGGGGCTCAGCATCATGTGACTCCTTCGAGCGGGATCGGCAACCGCAGCACGAACCGCGCTCCGCCGCGCTGGCTGGGTTCGTAGTGGATCGACCCGCGCAGCTCGTCCTCGACGACCCCGCGAACGAGGGCGAGCCCATGGCCGCTTCCACCGGCGCGAAACGACACGCCATCGGCGAAGATCGCGGCCTGCTGCTCGACCGGCACGCCCGGTCCGTCGTCCTCCACCATGACGACGAGGCGAGCGCCTGTCCCGCCCGTCATCTCGGCGCGGACGAAGATCCTGACCTCGACACCGCCGGCCTGACTCGCGTTGCGCAAGAGATTGAGGATCGCCAGAACGAACCGCTCCCGCCGCCCGCGGAGATAGACGCGCTCGACGCCCGCGGTCGACTCGAACTCGACCGGATGACGCAGGTCTGACTCTACCGCCACGATCGCGTCCCGCACCGCCGCCTCCGCAGCGAACAGCTCGTCGCGACTGGTGCCCTGACTCGTCACGCGCGCGGTGTCGGTGGCGAACCGCAGCGCCCGCTCGAGCCCGCTGGCGATGTTGTCGAGCGAGCCCGCGTTCTCCGTCACGAATCCCTCACCGCTCCCCTGGCGCCGCAGTTGCTTCAACGTGAGCTGCACGGGAACCAGGATGTTGCGGAGCTCGTGCGCGACCATCCGCGTGTGCCGCCCGAGCTCCGCTGCCTCGGAGACCGCCGGTGGCCGCCCGTGCAACGCCTCGTGTGCCTCGTCGGCGAGGGTCGCGCGCGCGAGCGACCGCAGCGCCTCTCCGGATGGTTGCTCGAGCTCGCCGAACAGCTCGACGCCGATCGGAGTGACGCGATACATCTCGAGATATTGCTCCGCCACGACCTCGATCAATCCGCTCGAGGCGAAGCGTCGCTCGTCGAAATCCCACGGCCACTGCCTCTCTTCCCCACTCCATACATCCGCTCGCCGAGCACCGAGGAGGGCTGCGCTCGCTCCGAACTGATCCGCCAAGGGTCCTGGTCTCCCAACGCCGCGGACACTTCGAGCGCCAATAACCAGCGCATCGCATCTCGCCCTCGCAGACCGAGGAACACCGCCCCAGCCGGTCGCAAGGTGGTCGTCGAGTCCGTCGTCTTGGTCAACTGGAGCTCTTCGGCATAACGGCGCGTAGGAAAGTCGCCCAACGCTGTCACCACGGCGACGGCTTCTGCAGCCGCCCGCCTGGCGCTCGCCTGAAGACGCAAGCCCCGAACCTGAGAAGGAAAACTCCGTAGTTCGTCCGAACGATGGACTCCCCGAGCGACGATTTCCTTGCGTAGAACCCACGCGATCAGCCATTCGTCCTCGTCGGGCTGACCGGACAGGAGGCCCGACTCTGCGAGGTGAGCGACCGCGTGCTCGACCAGGGTTTGCGCGTGCCCATCGCCCCAACGCTGGAGGAGGCTCCAAAATCCCTGCCAACGGTCCTCGCCGGGCCAAGGTCCCTTCTCACCAGCCTGCTTCTCTGCAGCGTCGAAGATCTCGAGGACCTTCGCCTCGCGGCGCGCGTCGTCCATCCACGTCGGGAACCTGCGCGTCGTCAGCAAGCCCTGTCGGGCCAGCTCGAGATGCCGACGGAGCGCTTCGACGAACACCGCAGGAGCCTAGCGTCGATGCCGAGCACCAGCAACCGTGCGAGCAGGCTCGGCGCCCCGCTGCTCTCGCACATCTCGAACTCACCCCTCGACGGTCTCGTCGCCCTCGCGCAGCCGCTGCAGCTCGGCCGGCAGCATCGGGCGCGCCGCGGGGCGCCGGCGGCTGAACACCAGCCGCTCGGCGTCGGCGCGCACGTGGCGGTAGCCGAACAGGTGGAACACCTGCTCGACCGCCACGCGCGCGATCGCGGGGTCGGCGACGTAGTGATCGGCGCGCTCGGGGTGGCGCGACACGCCCGGCAGCCAGGGCACCAGCACGTCGAGCCGCAACGTCCGCAGCGCCGCCGACACCCGCAGCGCCGTGCGCGAGACCGGACGGGCGATGAAGTAGCCGTCGTCGCCCTGGCCCTGGTAGCGCGGCAGCATCATCATCCCGGTCTCGGGCGCGCGCACCGGGCCGCGGCGGTCGCCGGCGACCGCCTGGCCGCGCTCGACGATCTGGAAGTTGACGAAGCCGGGCAGCATGACGAACGGCTCGTCCTCGGCCTTGATCACGTGCCGGTGGCGGATCTCGCACACCGCGGGCATGCCTGAGTTGACGGCCGCGAGGCGGGCGCGATGGGCCGCGAGGTCGGGCACGTGGCGCGCCTCGAGCGAGCCGGCCGCCACCAGCATGAGCAGCAGCGCCGACTCGTGGAAGTCGACGGTGCGCGGGTCGTCGTGCTGCCCGCCTTCGATCGCCACGCCGACGTGGCCGAGGTCGCACAGGTAGCCGAGCATCGAGCCCTCGATCACCTCCTCGAGCCCGAGCACCACCGGGATCGGCAGCGCCAGCGCCAGCGGGCGGTTGCGCAGGACGTCGGCCATGCACGAAAACGGCGTCGACAGCCCCGAGGTGCTGTGGAGGTCGATGAAGTGGACCGGCCCGCGCCGCAAGAGGGGGAGGAACACGCCCAGCAGCTCGCGCGTCTCCTGATCCTCGCTGGTCTCGATCGTCCCCGCGACGATGCGGGCGATGTTGTCCGGGGTCCAGCGGCGGTTGAGGTCGCGGTCGACGAAGCGGCGCTCCTCGATCAGCGCGCGGCGGTTGCCGGTCACGCCGACGAGCTCGCCGCGCAGCGGCACGCCGCCGTCCTGCAGGCGGGCGAGCACGCGTGAGATGGCCGAAAGGCCAGCCGGCTCGTTGCCGTGGAGCGCCCCGATGCACACGACCGTGGGTCCGGGGCGCCCGCTGCTGTAGCGCCCGAGCACGCGCGGGTGCGCGCCCGGGCCGGGGGGTCGCGTGGTCGGCGGGCCGCTACTGCTGAGCGTCACGCAGGTAGCTTTCGAGCAATTTGCCCGAGACGTCAATGAGGTCGCGCTCCGTGATCACGCCGACCAGCTTGTCGCCCTCGACCACCGGCAGGCACGAGATGCCGCGCTCGCGCATCAGCTTCATCACCTCGAGCGTCGGCATCTCCGGCCCGATCGTCAGCGGGTTCTTGACCATCAGCTGCGCGACCGTGGCGTTGTCCTGGACGCTCCGGGCGCCGCGGGCGACCATGCGGATCAGCGCGCGGTGCGACAGCAGGCCGACCAGCCGGCCCTCCTCGTCCTCCACGAGGATGTGGCGGATCTTCTTCCAGTCCATGATGTTGGCCGCGAGGTCGATGATGTCGCTCGGCTGGACGGTGAAGATGTCGGTCGACATGAACTGACCGGCCGTCTGATACGAGTCGCGCCAGGTCTTCGGCTCGCCCTCGAGCCGCGCGGTCTCCCACGTGTGGACCGGCGCGCCGCTCTTCTGGTTGCTGAGCATCGCCGACGACAGCGTGCGGTAGCGGACGTCCGAGGTGCCCTGCTCGCCCATCGCGTGCAGCGAGTTCAACATCCACTGCGACCCCGTGGTGCCCTTGCGGACGCGCTCCTCGATGGTGCCGAGGTAGCGGTCGATGTCGCTGCCGTCGACCTTGACGTGCTGCAGGCCCCAGCGGGCCGTCTTGAGCAGCTCGGTCAGGATCAGGTCCTGCGCCGACATCGTCCGGCCCTTCCACGTCTGCTGCGCCTTGAGGCCGTCGCGCGCGGCGTTGAAGAAGTTCGCCTTGGCGTCCTCGAAGGACATGTCCTTGAAGACAGGCCGCTCGTCCTCGGCGAGCGCCGCCATCAGGCCGAAGAAGAACGCCGCGTTGGCGACCTCGTCGAGCACCGTCGGCCCCGACGGCAGCACGCGGTTCTCGATGCGCAGGTGCGCCTTGTCGGCCGACACGCCGTAGCAGGCGCGGTTCCACCGGTACACGGTGCCGTTGTGCAGGCGCAGCGCGCCGAACTGCGGGATCCCGCCGCGCTCGATCACCTGCATCGGGTCCTCGTCGATCGCGTTGGCGATCAGGATCCGGAAGCGGGCGATGTCCTCGCGGAAGATCTCGAGCACGCTCTGCTGGATCCACCCGTCGCCGAAGTGCACGCGCGGCCGCGCGGCGCGGTCGACCCGCACCTGCGAGCGCGTGTCGACCGAGCGCTCGAACAGGGCGATCCGCGTCTCGTGCCACAGGCGGTGCTTGAGCAGCACGGGCGAGTTGACGGCCGCGGCCAGCAGCGGGCCGGTGACCGCCTGGGCCAGGTTGTAGAACTTGGCGAACTCGCTCGGGCTGACCTGGAAGTGGACCTGGAAGCTGGTGTTGCACGACTCGAGCATCACGTTGTCGTGCGTCGTCTCGAGCTCCTCGATGCCGCGGATCAGCACGTGGAAGTCGTCGCCGCGGAGCCGCCGCAGGGTGCGGTTCAGCTCGAGGTAGCGCGGCTTGGGCGTCATGTTGTCGAGCCCGAGGTCGGCCTTGCGCAGCGTCGGCAGGATGCCGGTCAGCAGGATGTCGGCGCCGCAGTGGCGCGCGGCGTCGCGGGCGACCCCGACGACCTCGTTGAGCTCGTCCTCCATGCGGCGCAGGCACGACGCGTTGAACACCTGCGGCGACAGGTTGGCCTCGAGGTTGAAGCGCGCGAGCTCCGTGGTGAGGCGCGGGTCCTGGGCCCGCTCGAGCACCTCCATGACCACCGACGCCGGCCGCAGGCTGCGGTCGACGAGGAACATCTCTTGCTCGGCGCCGACCCGGCGCACGCCGGTCTCGAAGCGATCGGTCTCGAGCAGCCGCTCGAGCGCGACCACGTCGTCGAGGAGCTTCTTCATGAAATTGCGCAGCTGGTCGTCGTCGGACGTCGCGATGTTTTGTTCACCCATGGGCGTATTTGGTCGCAGGGTATCCGCTCTCGGATCGGCGGCCAAATTCGGCCGTGCGGTTTCCGGCGGGCTCAAGCGCGAAGTGCGCGGAGAACGCTGTCACACTGCCGATACGAACGGTCCGACGATCGCTGCGACCGCCGCCGGGTTGTCGAGGTGGGCGTGATGCCCCCCCGGGACCTCGGCGAGCACGGCGCCGCCGATCATGGCCAGGCGCTCGCGCATCAGGGCCTCGTCGAACGCCATCCCCGGGACGGCGCGCACCACCAGAGTCGGGCACGCGATCGCGGTGAAGAAAGCCCGCACCTGGGCCTCCGTCAGCCGCTGCCGCGAGGGCAAGCGCAGGTGGGGATCGGCCCGCCAGCGCACCCGGCCCCCGTGGGGCTCGAGCCCGCGGCGCAGCAAGATCCGCGCCGAGTCGACGCGCATCCCGGTCGCGCTCGCCAGGCGCTCCGCGACCTGCTCGGCGCCGGCGTAACCACCGTGCTCGTCGCGGGCGCGGGCGGCCGCCTCGGCCTGCAGCGCGTCCCGGAGCTGCCGCGGCGCGGCGTCGTCGGGGTTCGTCAGCGGGCCCAGCCCTTCGAGCAGCACGAGCCGCGTGACCTGTTCGGGACATGTCCCGGCGAGCAGGGCCGCCACGCCCGCCCCGAGCGAATGGCCGACGACGACGCAGCGCGACCAGCCGAGCGCCGAGATCGCCAGCGACGCGTCGGCGACGTAATCGAGGAACACGTAGACACCGTCGGCGCGCCGCTGCGACAGCCCGTGACCGGCGAGGTCGAGCGCGACGAGGTTGACGCCGTGCAGGTGCTCCGCGAGCCGCTCGAAGCTCGCCGCGTTGTCGAGCCAACCGTGCATCGCCAGCACCGGAACGCCGTCCTCCGGGCCGAAGCACAGCGCCGCGAGCCGGGTGCCGCCGATGTCGATGAGCCGCTCGCCGCGAGGTGTAAGCATGCGCCGGACCATGTCCGAATTGGCAGCTGAACGCAACTCGGCGGGCGCAAACCGACCACGTGTGCGCCAGTGACCTGGCCCTTGAGACATCACGTCGAGGCGCTGCGAACGCACCTACGCAGGTTGACTCCGGCGAGTGTCTCATTCACCGTGGGGGTGCTCCCGAAAGATCGATGGTAGATGTCCCGCCGAAGCGACGCGCGCGGGCCGACGCGGACAAGCAATCGCGTCGGCGTGTGCTCCTGCGCGCTGCGGCCGAGGCGTTCGACGAGCTGCCGTACAACGCGGTCACCGTCGCCGACATCGCCCGCCGCGCCAACCTGGCCAAAGGGACAGTCTATCTCTACTTCGCGACCAAGGAGGAGCTGTTCCTCCAGCTCGCGCTCGAGCAGCTCGGCGAGTGGCTCGGCGACGTCGAGGTCGCCCTCGCCGGCGACGAGGCGCCGGCCGCCCCCGAGGCGCTGGCGGAGCTGCTGGCCCGCTCGCTCGCCGCGCGCGTGCGGCTGGCCCGGCTGCTGGCGCTGCAGCACGCGGTGCTCGAGCACAACGTCGCGCCGGCGGTGGTGCTGGCGTGGCGCCGCGGCATGCTGGCACAGACGCTGCAAACGGCGGCGCTGCTCGAGCGGCGCTGCGCTGCCCTGCGGCCCGGCGACGGCCTGCGCTTCATGCTGCACCTCCACGCCGCGGCCATCGGGCTGCACCAGATGACGCACCCCGCCCCCGAGCTGGCGGCCCCCCTCGCCTGCCCGACGATCGAGCCGCTGCGCCTCGACTTCACCGCCGCCCTCCAGGCCCACGCCGCGGCCCTGCTGCGCGGGCTGCCGCCGACAGCCGCGACGTGAGCGGCCCCGCGCGGGAGACCTTCGTCGCGCGCGTGGAATGCCGCCGACCCCCCGGACGAAGTAGGCTCAGCCGCCGCCCAGGAGTCCGCCCCTGTCCGACATCCGCCCTCGTTCCGCCCCGCGCCGCGCGCTCGCCGGGCTCACCGTCGTCCTGGTCTTCGGGACATGTCTCTTCAGTCTGGCCGGCCACCTCGGCGGGCTCGACTGGCGACTCGACCTCGCCAGCCACTTCCGCCTGTGGTACGCGCTGCTCGCCGCGCTCGCGCTCGGCCTCACGCTCGCGCTCCGGCTCCGGCGCGTCGCCGTCGTCGCCGCCGCGCTGCTGGCGGCCGAGCTGGTCCAGGTGGCGCCGCTGTGGCTGGCCCGCCCGGCCGCGGCCGGCGAACCCGCGCTGCGCCTCCTCCTGTTCAACGGCCTGTCGAGCAACCCGCGCAAGGCCGAGGCGGTCGCCTGGCTGGCCGACGCCGGGGCCGACCTCGTGGTCGTGCAGGAGGTCGACGCCGACTGGGCGGCCGCGCTGGCGGCCATGCCCGGCCACGCGGTGATCGAGTCGGCGCCGCGGCAGGACAACTTCGGCATGACCTTGCTCGTACGACATGACGCATCAAACATGGTCGTACGAACATGGCGCGAAGACCTGATCCCCGGCGTCCCGGCGCTGGCCGCCGAGCTCGCGGTCGGCGGGCGCCGGATCGCCGTGCTCGCGGTCCACACCCTCCCGCCGGTCGGCCACGACCAGGCCGGGCGCCGCGACGCCCAGCTGGCGCGGGCCGCCGCGTGGGTCGGCGAGCAACGCGCGGCCGGGCGCGTGCCCGTGGTCGTCGGCGACCTCAACGCCTCCCCGTTCAGCGCCCCGTTCCGCGGCCTGCTGGCGGCCGGGCTGGTCGACTCGCAGCGCGGCTTCGGCCTGCAGGCGAGCTGGCCGGTGGGCCACCCGCTGCCGCCGGTCGCCATCGACCACTGCCTCCACGACCCGGCGCTGGTCACCGCCGCCCGCGCGCTCGGGCCGGCGCTCGGCTCGGATCACCTGCCGGTGCGCTGCGACCTCGCCTGGCCCCCGGGACAGGCGCCGTGATGCTCGCCTGCCCCGAAAGAACAGGTGCTCGGCTCGGGTGACCTGCCGGTGCGCTGCGACCTCGCCTGGCCCCAGGGACAGACGCCGTGATGCTCGCCTGCCCCGAGGGACAGGCGCTCGCGGCTCACTTGCCGGGGCCCATCACCGTCGGGCACTCGGCGCGGGCGATGCTGCAGTCGGGCCCGGCCTCGATGTCGAGGCTCGGCGGGTTGTCGGCGTACTCGGCCATCTTCGCGCAGGTGAACGAGCACACGCGGGCGGAGTAGCTCTCGCCGAACTCCTCGTAGCAGGCCTCGATCTCCGCGATCGTCGCCTGGCAGCTGCCCCAGTCGATGCCGAGGTCGCAGGTCGCGTCACCGGGCTCCGGGTCCGGCGCGTCCCCGGCGAGGCAGCTCTTGCGCAGGACGTCGCAGGTCTCGGGGCTGCCGTCGGCCGCGAGCGCGTCCTTGATGGCCCTGAAGGTGCACATCCCCGCCCGAGACTCGGAGTCGGGCAGCAGCCGCTCGCCGTACGCGTCGGCGGCCTCGCAGAACTGCTTGCGCTCGTCGTCGGTGAGCTGGTCGCCCTTCTTGGCGCCGTCGATCCCGGAGTCGAGGCCGGTATCGTCATCCTTGCACGCGCCGAGCGCGAGGCCGAGAGCGAGGAGCGCGGAGAGGAGCCGGGGGGCTGGGGTCACACCGCCATCTACCTCGAGCGCGCGAGGCCCACAAGCGGCGCGCCCCGACCGCTGCGGCACGGAGGGCGCTGAGGGATCCGGACCTCAGCGGACCGTGACCCTCGCGCCCTCCGAACGGCCCCACACCTCCGGCATGTACATCGCCTCGGCGTGGGCCGGGGGCAGCTGATAGTCGCCGCGGCTGGTCGCGCGCAGGAACACGGTGTGATGATGTGTCCCCGGGGGCAGGTCGTCGGCGAACACGACCACGCGATCGCGACGCAGCTCCTCGAACGACGCCCACCAGCCGCGCGGCCCCCTCAGCGTCCCGGCCGCCTGGCCCTTGCCGAGGTTCATCTGCACCGCCTCGAGGCCGGCGGGCAGCGGGACCTCGAGCGCCACGTAGCGGATCCGCGTGCGCGAGGTCAGCGTCAGGTCGACCGCGACGGCGTCGCCGATCGTGATCGGCCGCGAGCCCAGCGCCCCGTCGGCCAGCCGCAGCGAGCGCTGCACGTCGAGGCCGTGCTCGCGCGCCGGCGGGCTCGCCTCGGCCGGCGCCCACTCGGCCCCGAGGCGGTAGTACATGCGGCCCTGGCCCTGGCGCTGCAGGATCACCGTCAGCGGCGCCGCCGTCGCCTGCGCGCTCGCGCCGGCCGGCTTGAGGATGTCCGGCATCTTCGCCGTGGCCTCCTGGGCCTTGAGGTCGCGCCCGAGGAAGCTGGCCTCGAAGACAGGTCGCTTGCCGACCCACGCCCGGCCGACGAAGTCGGGCGGCTCGGCCTCGCGGACGCGCGCGTAGTCGGCCAGGGCCACCAGCGCGTAGGCGTTCTCCTGCGTGTTGCGCCACGCGCCGCCGATCCGCCGCTCGAGCAGGCCGCGGGCCAGCTTCTCGATCACCGCGTGCTCGGGCTTCACCCGCAGCAGCGCGGCGAGGATGATCGCGTCGCTGCGGCCGTCGGAGTGGAAGAACGCGGCGCCGCCCCAGTCGTCGCGCTCGAGCACGTGGGCGGTCGCCGGCAGCTCCTCGAGGTCGGCCAGCAGCTCCAGCGCCAGCGTCGCGACCTCGGGCCGCTGCGGGTCGCCGCGGTGCATCGCCATCAGCAGGAACGCGCGTCCGAACGCCGGCAGCTCGGCGCGGCGGACGAACAGCGCGTCGACGCGGTCGCGGTGGTGGCGGTCGGCGTCGGCCAGCACGTGCAGCGCCAGCGCCTGGCGCACCAGATCGGCGGCGCCCCAGCCCTTCTGCGAAGGGTCCGGCGCCCGTAGGCGCGCGTCGAGGTCGTCGAGCGCCCGCTCGAGCGCGGCGCCCGGCACCGGGTGCCCTGCGCGCGCGGCCAGCCCGAGCACCCAGGTCGCGTAGGCGCTGGCGTACGCGTGCACCTGCTGTCCTCCGGGCCAGTAGGCGAACCCGCCCGACGACGTTTGCATGCTCAAGATCCGCTCGACCCCGGCCTTGACGAACAGCGCCGGATCTTCGGCCAGCCCGAGCGGATAGGTCGAGTGCAGCGCCAGCAGCGAGACCACCGGGAGCAGCCGGCTCGCCGTCTGCTCGACGCAGCCGTACGGGTAGGTGAGCAGCGCGTCGACGGCGTCCTCGAGCCCGCCGAGCAGGCTCGAGCTGGCCGACACCGACACCCCGCCGACGTCCGCTCGCACCGCGCCCGGCATCACCACCGGGATGGCGATCGCGCGATCGTCGGCCAGGCTGCCGTACATCGCCACCTTCTCGGTCAGCGTGCGCTCGGGCTCGACCGGCAGCGCCAGCTTGACCGCGTCGCGGCCGGCCGCGGCCCCGCCCGCGCGCAGCACCGCCCGCACCTCGATCTTGGCCTCGCCGGCCGCGTCGGCGCGGATCGTGAACGGCACCCGCACCTGCCCGCCGGCCGGGACCTCGACATCGGCTGTCCTATCGGACATGACTACGAGGCCCTGTCCCTTCGTACTTGCGTCGTCGTGCACCACCAGCTCGACCGCCGCGCGGCCGGCGACGTCGGTGAAGTTCTGGACGATCGCCGCGACCTCGGCGGCGTCGCCGGGGCGGAGCTGGCGCGGCGTGGCGGCGCGGACGATGAACGGCGTGGTCACGGTGGTGCGCGCGTCGCCGACGCCGAAGCGGCCGGGCGACGTCTTGTCGGCCAGGCGCGCCGAGGCCAGCGCGAAGATCCGGAACGTCGTCAGGTTCTCCGGCAGCCGCGCCTTCACCCGCGCCTCGCCCTTCGCGTCGGCCGCGAGGTCGGCGAGGAACACCGGCGTGGTCTCGAAGCGTTCGCGCGCCGGCGGGACCACGCTGGCCTGTCCCGTCTTGAGGGACGCGCTGCGTCCGCCGTGGCCGCTGCCCAGGCCGTAGCCGCGGCCGTAGCCCCACGAGCCCGACAGCCACGGATCGTCGGGGACCGGCGTGTACGGCCACAGCACCGCGCGATAATCGTCGTAGGAGCTCGTGCCGACGTCGCCGCCGGGGAGGAAGCTCGGCAGCAGGTCGGGCACCTCGTAGTCGGTCAGCGCCAGCACGGCCTCGTCGACCGCCCACAGCGCGACGCGGGCCGCGACCGGCTCGCCCGCGGCGTCGCGCACGAACGCGGCCAGCTCGACCTGATCGCCGGGGCCGGCCTTGACCGGCGCCTCGACGCGGACCTGCAGGCGCCGGTGCTCGACGCCCTGCTCGATCGTCGTGCGCGTGCTCAGCACCTCGGGTCGCTCGGGCCGCTTTGCGCCGATCGGCGCGACCACGAACGCGCGCATGTGGACCTGCGGGCTCCAGCTGTCGTCGGCGACGAAGCTGAAGCTCGCGGTGCCGCTGTCGGCCCCGGTGAACGCGAACGGCTGGACCTCGCGCAGCCCCTTGCGATCGACGACCAAGAGCCCGCGCCCGCCCTTCCACGGCGCGTGCACGGCGACGTCGACCGGATCGCCGGGGCTCACGTCGGCGGTGCTGGCCTCGATCGACAGCTTCGTGACGGCGGGCATCACGACCCGCTTCTTCTTGGCGCGGTCCCCCGGCGCGACCCAAAAGCTGGCGGCGGCGCCGACGTGCCGCTTGTCCGCCGTCGTCACCGCCACGCGCACCTCGTAGCTGCCCTCCTTGAGCGCCGGCAGCTCGCAGCGCGGGTCGGCGCCCTCGGCCGGGACGTCGAGCTCGCAGGTCTTGACGCGCTCCGTCTTCTCGACGTGGCCGTCGAACACCATGCGCCCGCCCTCGGCCCGCTCCTGTACTTCGTACCATGTCCTTTCGACCATGACCTTCGCGCCCTTCGCGGCCACGCGCGCGCCCGCGAGGTCGACCGCGCGGATCGGCACGCCGACGCGATCGCCGGCGCGGCGGTGGCCGGCGGGCAGCGCCAGCGCCATGTAGAAGTTCGCCGGGTGGACCTGGAGCTGCGCCTCGGCGCCGACCGCCTGGTTGCTGGCGTCGCGGACCTCGGCGCTGATCGTGCAGCGGTGCGGATCCCTGGCGTCGCCGAGCGTCAGCGGGACCTCGACCTCGCGCAGCCCGGGCTTGGCGTTCGGATCTGCGGACGCCAGCGAGCGAGCGCCACCGGGGTAGCGAGCCCCATAGTGGAGCGGTTCGCCGACCCACCAGCTCGAGTCGAGCCCCGGCGGGCGGTAGCGATTGGCCGTACAGCTCGAGTGATACGCCAGCGCCGCGAACGGCACCGCGCCGCCGAAGTAGTAGTTGGCGGCCACCCGCAGCGCCGCCTTGTCGCCGGCGATCACGTCGGGTCTGGCCACCGTCGCGGTGACCTGGAATTCGGGCACGCGGAAGTCCTCGACCTTGACCGACTGCGTGGCCTGCCCGCCCGGCAGCGCCGCGCGCACCGTGTACCCGCCGAGCCGGGCCTCGGCCGGCAGCGCGAGCTCGGCCCAGTACTTGCCCTCGGCGGTGGTCTTGACCGTCTTCGCCGCCACCTCGGCGCCGGTCGGGTCGCTGAGGGTCAACTTCACCTCTGTCTTTTGGGTCAGGCGCTTGAGGCCGCTCGGCGTGTGCGGCGTTTCGACCGCGGACCAGCCGACCACCTTGACCTTCTCACCCGGGCGGTAGGCGCCGCGGTCGGCGACCACGCGGGCGATCACCCGCTCGCCCGGCCGCAGATCGGCGTCGAGGCTGGCGGCGTCGGGCACCTCGCCGGCCGTGATCACCGTGCTGTCCCTGGTGACCGGATCGGCGATCACGAACCGCTGCGCCTGCGAGCCCTCGCCGGCCTTGACGATCCCCTTCGCCACGTACTCGGCCACCGGCGGCAGCGCGAGCACGCCGTCGCCGTCGGTCACCCCGAGCGGGCGCAGCGTCGTCCGGCCGTCCGTCGTCACCACCCGCGAGACCGTGGCGCCGACCACCGGCGTGCTGTCGGACAGGCGCAGCACCTGGACCACCGCGCGGGCCGGTGAGTCGATCACCACCGGCCCGAGGTCGGTGAGGCGGTAGAGCCCGCGCACCGCCGACGGCGTGTCGCGCTCGGCGTTCGCCGCCACGCCGGCGGCCGCGACCTCGACCAGCACCAGCCCGCGCGCCCCGCCGACGAGCTCGCCGACGTCGAGCGCGATCGAGGCCCAGCCGCCCGCCCCCTTCGGCTCGAGCGCGACCGTCCGCTCGCGCGCGCCGGCCGGCATCGGCTCGGTCTTCCACGCCCCGCGCATCAGGTCGGCCGCTTCGACCACCGCCGCGCGCACCCGCAGCGACTCCACGAACCGCGCCTCGACCCCGACGGTCTGCTTGCGCCCCGGCAGCAGCGTGCCGTGGTCGCTCGACAGCGCCAGCTCCGGCCGGCGCTCGAACACCACGGTCCGCTGGAACCCGCCGCCGAGGGTCTGGCCGTAGATGTCCTTCAGGCCAGGTGCCACCGTGACCGTGTAGGTGGTGCCGGGCACGAACTGGCCCTGGATCGAGATCTCCCGCCCGGCCTCGTCGCCGTAGGCGTCGGCGACCTCGATGCGCAGCGACTTCGGCCGCGGGCTTACCGACACGTGACGCGCCTGGGCCTCGCGCACCGGGTTGAGCAGGGACAGCCCGATCGGCTCGAGCTCGCAGCGGGTCTCGCCGCCGCAGCCGAACGCCACCACCCGTTGCGGTTCATATGTCTGAAAGGACATCTCCCACGGCGTGTCGAGCGGGAGGGCGCCCCGGCTGCCGACCAGCCCCGGCTCGACCGCCAACGTGATCTCGCTGGCGGCCGGCCACAGGCCCTGCGGGCGCACCGTGTAGTGGCGCCCGCGATCCTCCTTGTGCCGGTAGCCCAGGTACTCGGCCTGCTCCGCCTCGGCGGCGGTGGCCTCGCGGATCTGCAGGCGAACCGGCGCCGGCTTCGCATCCTCGCCGGCGAGCGGGCGCGCGACGGCCTTCAGGCGGGCGCGGACCTCGGCGACCGTGGTCGGATGATCGAAGGTGACGACGAACGGGGTGTCGCGGCGCGTGTCCGGCGGCGCGTCGCGGTTGACGTGCAGGTCGACCGCGCCCGTGCATTGCGGTCGGGGCGTCTCGAACGTCCACTCGACGCCCTGCGCCAATCGCTGACCGTCGAGTCCGACCAGCCCGGGGGCGAACCGCACGGTGTAGCGGGTGGCGTCCTGCAGCTCCTCCTCGGGGCGGAAGACCAGCAGGTCGGGCGTCTCGAACCTGGCCACGCCCTTCAGCGGCGGGTCGAAGCTGAACAAGCGCGAGGCGTCGGGGATCTCCTCGCTGCCGAGCGCGACGACCGGCTGGTTGAAGCGGACCTTGAACGCGGCGCCGCCCGCGGTCCTTCCTTGCGGCGCGTAGTCGAGGACGGCGAGCGGTGCGCCCGGGACCACCTGCGGCGGCGCACCCGGACGATCGGCGAGGGCCGCGGGGTCGAAGGCCGCGAGCATGTCCGCGTCCGGAGGTCCGGGCTCGGGGTCGGCCGGGCCAGAGTTCTTGCACGCGAACAGCGCGGCGACGAGGGCTGCGGACGACGAGATGCGCGGGGCCATGAGACCGGCCTGGGACCGTGCGGACGGGCCGAAGTTCCCGGGCGCGCGGGCTTGACACCCGACCGTTCGGACATGTCGAAAAGGACATATGATTCGGCCGCCCGCGAGCGGGCGTCGCCGCCGCCGGGCGGCCGCACCGCTGCACTTGCGGCTGGGTCAACATCGCACACGCTGCGAGGCGACCCGCGAGGGACGAGACCATCGGCCTGTCCGGCCGCGCCCCCTCGCATGCGCAGGAGTAAAAAGCGATGTCGAGCAATCGAGGTAAGGGCCGCGGCGACGCCCGCGGCTTCGCAGGTATGGACCCGGACAGGCAGCGAGTGATCGCCAGCCGCGGCGGCGAGACCGTCAGCCAGGACCGCCAACACATGGCGAACATCGGCCGCCGTGGCGGCGCGGCGGTCAGTCAGAACCGCGAGTACATGGCGATGATCGGCCGCCGCGGCGGCGAGGCCGTCAGCCAGAACCGCGAGCACATGGCGATGATCGGCCGCCGCGGCGGCGAGACCGTCAGCCAGGACCGCGAGCACATGGCCGAGATCGGGCGCGAGGGCGGCCACCACTCGCACGGCAGCCCGACCCACAGCGTGCGCGAGCGCGAGGACGAGCCGCACGAGCCCGAGGCGCAGAACAGCGGATCTGGCCTTTAGGCCATGTCCCCACGTGGGCCCGGAGCAGGCCCGGGACGGCCGCGAACGCGCACGCGTTAAGCGGGACCTTGACACGCGCGCGCCGCTTCGGGTGTCATCCCTGGCGCCCGCATGCGTCCCCTCGTCCTGCTCCGGTGCGTCGCGACGCTGCTCGTGCTCGGCGTCGCGGGGCCGGCGTGGGCCAACCCGCCGGCGCCGGTGCTGCCCGAGCCGAGCGGGCCGCCGCCCGCTCCTCCGCCGTGGATGCCGAGGAACGAGGCCCAGCGGACCGCCGAGGTGCCGGTCGGCCGGGCGCTGTGGAGGCCCGGACGCGGCATCGAGCTGGCCACGCCGAACCGTCGCTTCACGCTCAACATCAACATGTGGGCGCAGCTGCTCTACACCGCGCGGCGGGAGGCGATCCCGGCCGCGGGCATGGAGCCGTGGTCGAACAGCCTCGAGTTCCGGCGCGCGCGCCTGATCCTCTCGGGCAACATCTTCACGCCGCACGTCGGCTACTACGTCCACTTGATGTTCGCGCCGAAGGACCTCGGCTTCAAGGACGGCACCCCGCGGCGCGCGCCCATCTTCCAGTGGTACACGACCTGGACGCGCTACCGCCACGTCAACCTCCAGGCCGGCTTCTTCTTCGTGCCCTACGCGCGCCAGCGCATGCAGCCGCTGGCCAAATTACAGATGGTCGACAACTCGTCGGCCAGCTACGAGTTCACGCTCGACCAGGACATCGGCGTGCAGGTGAGCTCGCCCGACGTCGCCGGCCTCGGCAAGCTGCGCTACTTCGCCGGCGTGTTCATGGGCGAGGGCTACGAATTCTACAAGGCCCGCGACTTCGGCCTGACGTACATGGCCCGCGTCGACTACCTGCCGCTCGGCATGTTCGACGACTACAGCGAGGCCGACCACGAGCGCAGCGCCAGGCCGCGCCTCAGCATCGGCGCCGCCTACGCCTTCAGCGACCGCGACCACCGCACGCGGGCGATCGGCGGCACCGCCTTCGCCGACGGCGGCACCATGCGCAGCAACAACGTCACCGTCGATCTGATGTTCAAGATCGCCGGCATGTCGCTGCTGCTCGACTTCTACTGGCGCCAGGGCTGGCGCCTCCCGGGTGGCCTTTTGGACATGTCCGGAATGCCAGCCCCGGTCGAGACCGCCCGCAACGGCGTCGGCTGGACCGCGCAGATGGGCCTGTTCATCCCGCGCACCCGCGTCGAGCTCACCGCCCGCTCGTCCGGCGTGCGACCGTCGCGGCGCGTCGACACCAGCCTGGCCCGCCTCGACGAGTACGGCGCCGGCGTCAACTATTACTTCTACCGCCACTCGCTCAAGCTGCAGCTCGACTACTTCCGCCAGTGGGGTCCGGGCCTGCCCGCGGGCGTCGCCGACCAGCTGCGGTTGCAGCTGCAGGCCGGCTTCTAGCGGACACCGCGACGCGGCATCTCGCCGCGCGCCGCATACGACGCGGCCAGCGAGCGTGCCGGGCCCATACGTGACCGACGAGCATGCGGCCAGCGTGGCGCATCTCGCCGTCCTCGCGCCGAGCTCCGACAGACGGGCAAGCGAGCACCTGGGGCCCGACGAGCAACGCGACCAGCGTGGCGGGAGAACAGGCGAGTCCCGCGCGCATTGCCTCCGTCGCCGCGCGGGCCGCGGGCCGATCGCCGGACGTGGTATCGTGCGGCCGCCATGAGGTCCGTCCCGCTCGCGCTGCTCGTCTCGCTCCTCGTCGGCTGTGGCGGTGAAGCGCCGCCTCCCCCCCCGCCCGCGCCCGCGCCCGCGCCCGCGCCGGCACCCGCCCCCGAGCCGCCGCCGCCGCCGACCGGCCGCGCGCTGTTGGTCGCCAGCGAGTTCGGGCTGTCGCCGCTCGCCTGCTTCCTCGACGCCGGCAAGCGATTCGCCAGCGGCGCCGACTGCCTCGCGCTCGCGCCCACCGGCGCGGAGGTGTGGTTGATGAGCGGCGGGGCCGCGAAGGTCGTCGGCCGCGCAGTAGCGAACTGCTCCGACGCCGCCACCCCCGAACCGACCCTCACGATCGACGCCCCGCCCGACGCGCTGCGCGGCGACGCGGTCGTGCCGGCCAGCCTCAAGGAGGCGCTCGTCTACGTCACCCCGGCCGTGCCCGCCGACGTCGACCGCGACGCCCCCAAGGAGCTGCGCGGCCGGATCGCCGAGGCCGTCCGCGCCGCCGTGCCGGAGCTCAAGACGATCAAGGTCCGCGTCGACCAGCGCGTCAGCGTCGACCTCGACGGCGACGGCGTCGGCGAGGACATGGTCGCCGCCGTCGTCCCCGGCGACCCGAAGGACGAGGAGGCGAACTTCCGCTTCAGCGGCTTCTTCCTGGTCCCGCCCGCCGGCGCGCCGGTGCTGCTGCGCTCGCGCGCCGACACCCGCGAGCGCTACGCCCTGCTCGGCGCCGTCGACCTCGACGGCGACGGCGCGCGCGAGCTCTACCTCAACACCTACGGCGACGACGGCTTCTCGCTGTCGCTCGAGTCGCGCGGCGGAGGCGGCCTCGAGACCCTCGGCCGCTGGTCGTGCGGCTAGCGTTCATCTGCCCCCGAGGACATGTCGATGAAGCCAGACGCCGAGCCTGACCCGAAGGACCTGTCCCTCGAGCTCGCCCCCGCCGAGGTCGTCGTCACCTACCGCGCCGGCGGCGTCATGGAATTGCGCTCGCCGCAGCCGCTGCAGCCCTACCCCGCCACCCTGGCGGAGGCGCTGCGCCGCTGGGCCGAGGAGGCGCCCGAGCGGGTGCTGCTCGGCGAGCGCCGCGACGGCCAATTGTTCGAGCTGTCCTACGGGTCAGCCTGGGCGCGGATCCGCCGGCTCGGCGCGGCCCTGCTGGCGCGCGGGCTGTCGGCCGCGCGCCCGCTCATGCTCCTGTCCGACAACAGCGTCGACAACGCCCTGCTGCAGCTCGCGGCCATGTACGTCGGCGTGCCCGCGGTCCCGGTCTCGCCGGCCTACAGCCTGGTCTCGCAGGACCTCGAGAACCTGCGCCACATCGCCGCCCAGGTCGAGCCCGGCCTGGTGTTCGCCGCCGACGGGGTCCGCTTCGCCCGCGCCCTCGCGGCCGTCGGCGCGCCGGCGCTGGTCGGCCGGGACCCCGGCGACCGCCACGCTGTCCTCTCCGACATGCTCTCCGAGACATGCTCTCTGGAACATGCCGACCTCGCCCACGCCGCCACCGGCCCCGACACCGTGGCGAAGATCCTGTTCACCTCCGGCTCGACCAGCCGGCCCAAGGGCGTGATCAACACCCAGCGGATGCTGTGCTCGAACCAGCAGGCGATCGCCCAGTGCTGGCCGTTCCTGCGCGCGCGCCCGCCGGTGCTGGTCGACTGGCTGCCGTGGCACCACACCTTCGGCGGCAACCACAACTTCAACATGGCGCTCTACCACGGCGGCTCGCTCTACGTCGACGAGGGCAAGCCGGCGCCGGGGCTCATCGAGCGCACGGTCGACAACCTGCGCGCGGTCCCGCCGACCCTCTACTTCAACGTCCCGCGCGGCTTCGAGGTGCTGCTGCCCTACCTCGAGCGCGACGAGGCCCTGCGCGAGCGCTTCTTCTCCCGCCTCGACGTCATCTTCTACGCCGGCGCCGCCCTCCCGCCCAACCTGTGGGCCCGCCTGGCCGCGGTCGCCGAGCGGGCCGGCGCGGCCGGGCGCGTGCTCATGACCTCGGCCTGGGGCTCGACCGAGACCTCGCCGCTCGTCACCAACGTGCACTTCCCGATCGCCCACGCCGGCATCATCGGCCTGCCCGCGCCCGGCTGCGAGCTCAAGCTGGTCCCGCGCGAGGGCAAGCTCGAGATGCGGGTGCGCGGGCCCAACGTCACCCCCGGCTACCACCGCGAGCCCGAGCTCACCGCCGCCGCCTTCGACCCCGACGGCTACTACTGCATCGGCGACGCCGGCCGCCTCGCCGACCCGACCGACCCGCGCAAGGGCATCGTCTTCGACGGCCGCGTCGCCGAGGATTTCAAGCTCACCAGCGGCACGTGGGTCAGCGTCGGCGCCCTGCGCGTCGCCTTCATCGCCGCCGCCGCGCCCGTCGTCCAGGACGTCGTCGTCGCCGGCGAGGGCCGCCGCGCCGCCGGCGTGCTGGTGTTCCTCAACCTCGACGGCTGCCGGACCCTCGCACCGGATGTCCCTTCGGACAGGCTCGTCGACGACCCGCGGATCCGCGCCCACCTGGCCGCCGCCCTGGCCGCCCACAACGCCGCCCACGCCGGCAGCAGCAGCCGCACGATCGCCGGCGCCGTGCTCCTGCGCGAGCCCCCGGCCATCGACGCCGGCGAGATCACCGACAAGGGTTATATCAATCAGCGCGCGGTGCTCCGCCGCCGCGCCGCCGACGTCGCCCGCCTCTACGCCAGCCCGCCCGACCCCGCGCTGATCGTCCCGGCCTGATCGGCGCTCTCTGCCTGCCCGAGTAGACATGTATATTCGGACATGTCAAAGCCACTCTCTACCCCATCTCCGAACATGCCCCGAAGGACATGTCATTCGTCCGGAGACAAGCGGGGCCGGCGACGACCGCCGCAGGGCGGACGAGGGGCCGTGCGGTGGGACGCCGGGAGGGGCCCCATGCCTGACGCGCAGACGGCGAGGCAAACTTCGGACATGCCCGAACAGGCATCGCCGTCGAGCATCTGGCATGGCAGGTCTCCCGTCGCGAGGGACCCGCCGCACGGCCCCTCGTCCGCCCTCTCGAGACCTCCCGGGCCCCGCGCTTCCGTACGCGCAAAGCTGCTAGCCGCCCCGCGCCTCCGCGTGCTACCTTGCCGGCCGGAGTCATCGTTTTCGCAGTGAGCACTCCCCGCGAGAAGCAGCTCGATCCGACCGCCGCCGTGCCCCAATTCACCCGCACGTATCAGCGGATCGGGCGGGTCAACCTGCGCGTGCTCGACGGCCCCGATCGCGGCAAGGAGTTCCACATCGGCCTGTCCGACCGGCGGCTCATCACGGCAGGGCGCGACGCCGTCAACGACATCGTCCTCACCGACACGCACGTCAGCGGCAACCACTTCCAGATCGCCGTCACCCCGCGCGGCCTCCTGCTGCGCGACCTCGACAGCACCAACGGCGTCGTCGTCGGCGACGTGCGCGTGCGCGAGGTCTGGCTCACCGCGCACACCGTCTTTCGCGCCGGGCAGTCGACCTTCCGCCTGCTCGGCGTCGACGACGTCCAGATCGCGCTGCCGCCGATCGACCAGTTCGACGCGCTGTACGGCCGCAGCCCCGCCATGCGCGAGCTGTTCTCCACCCTCGAGCGGCTGGCCACCCGCGGCGACCGCCTGCGCGTGCTGATCGGCGGCGAGACCGGCACCGGCAAGGAGCTGGTCGCGCGCGCGCTGCACAACCGCTCCTCGCGACAGCACGGCCCGTTCATCGTCCAGGACTGCACCGCGATCCCGCGCGAGCTCGCCGAGGGCCTGCTGTTCGGCCACTGCAAGGGCGCCTTCACCGGGGCCGTCGCCGACCGCCCCGGCAGCTTCGAGGAGGCCGACGGCGGCACGATCTTCCTCGACGAGATCGGCGAGCTCCCGCTCGACCTGCAGAGCAAGCTGCTGCGCGTCATCCAGGAGGGCGAGGTCGTGCGGGTCGGCGAGCGCAGCCCGCGGAAGGTCGACGTGCGGGTGTTGTGCGCCACCCACCGCGACCTGCGGGCGATGGTCGCCGAGGCCCGCTTCCGCCAGGATCTGTTCTTCCGGATCGCCGACGTGCGGGTCGAGATCCCGAGCCTGCGCGAGCGCGAGGACGACGTCCTTTTGCTCGCCGAGCTGTTCCTGCGCCGCTGCGCCGGCGCCGGCGAGGCGCGCTCCCTCTCGCACGAGGCCCGCGCCGCGCTCACGGCCCACGCCTGGCCCGGCAACGTGCGCGAGCTGAAGAGCGTCATCGAGCGCGCGCACGTCATGGCCGACGGCCCCGAGATCACCGCCGACGATCTGTCGCTGCAGGCCGAGGCCAGCGCGCGGCGGGCCGTCGCGCACGACGGCCTGCTCTTGCTGCCGCACGACCGCGCCGTCGACGAGTTCGAGCGGCTCTACTTCACGAGTCTGCTCGCGCAGCACCCGAGCAAGGCCAAGGCCGCCCGCGCCGCCGAGATGTCGGGCGAGGGTCTGCGACAGGCGCTCAAGCGGCTGCAGATCCGCGGCTGACGTCGGCACATCCCCCCGACGAAGCAGCCGCCGAGCGCCGGCGGCGCGCGACAGGCCCGGCCTCGCCGGGGCGGCCATACGTCCGTCCGCGCGCGATTGCTTGACAGCCGGCGGGGGTCGGCACCACGCTCCCCGCGCGATGCATCCGTGGCACGACATCTATGTCGACGAAGGCCAGCTCCCTCACGTTCCGGCCGTGATCGAGGTCCCGCAGGGCAGCAAGAACAAGTACGAGGTCGACAAGGAGACCGGCTTCCTCCGCCTCGACCGCGTGCTGTTCAGCGCGGTGCACTACCCTGCCAACTACGGCTTCATCCCGCGCACCTACTGCGACGACGGCGACGCGCTCGACATCCTGGTCCTGCAACAGAGCCCGGTCCACCCGCTGTGCATCGTCACCGCCCGCCCGATCGGCGTCATGCGCATGCGCGACGACAAGGGCATCGACGACAAGATCGTCGCCGTCAGCACCCACGACCCCTGGTTCAACGAGTACACCGACCAGTCGCAGCTCCCGCACCACGTCATGCGCGAGGTCCGGCGCTTCTTCGAGGACTACAAGATCCTCGAGAACAAGACCGTCGTCATCGACGACATCCTCGGCACCGCCGAGGCGCTGGTGGTCATCCGGGATGCCTTCGAGCTGTACAAGCGGCTGCGTCGCGGCGAGCTGCACAAGTAGTCGCCAGGGACATGTCCCTTTCGACATGCCCGCCGCGCCCACCCGTAGCGCGGCGAGAGCGGCCGGGTTCATGATCCCGTGATTCGCCGATCCGCGCGATCGCGGGTGCCGACATTCGCCCCGTAGCGATTCAGCCGCCGGTCACGGACGCCGACACGCTCGGCGGCGGCGCCGCCGCTCGACCCGCGACCGCTCGGCCCATCGACCGCGGCCGGCGCGTCCGCTACCGTCGCGCCGCTTGCAAGCCCCCTCCGGCCAGGACACCGCCAGAGCCGTCGCCGCGCTGCTCGGCGTGCAGCTGCTGTTCGGCACCCACTACAGCGCGGCGCGCGAGATCACGGCTCACCTCGACCCGATCGCGTGGACGACGATCCGCCAGTTCGGCGGCGCCGTCCTCCTGATCGGCGGCGCGCTGCTGCTGCGCGTGTCGTGGCCGCGGCGCGGCTGGGGCCATTTCAGCGTGCTCGCGCTGCTCGGCGTGGTCCTGAACCAGCTCCTGTTCAACGCCGGCATCCAGCGCTCCACGGCCGTGCACGGCGCCCTGGTGATGGCCACCGTGCCGGCGCAGACGCTCGCGCTCGGCGTCTTGCTCGGCCAGGAGTCGCTGACGCGGCGCAAGCTCGTCAGCGTCGCGCTCGGGGCGCTCGGCATCGCCGCCCTGTTCGAGGTCGACGAGCTGGCCGTCGGGACAGGCGCCTGGCTGCGCACGCGCGACGGCCGACTCGCCGACCATTTCAGCGAGACCGTCCTGTTCGGCGACCTGCTGATGTTCCTCAACAGCGGCGCCTACTCGCTGTTCCTCGCCCTGTCGAAGCGCGTGTCGCAGACCCTCGACCCGCTGCCCCTGTCGGCCGCCATCTACGCCTGCGCCCTGCCGATGATCGCCGCCGTGGGCGCGCCGGCGCTGCTCGCCGTCGACTTCGCCGCCGTCCCGGGCCACGTGTGGCTGCTCGGCGGGCTCGTGATCGTCGGCCCGACCGCCCTCGCCTACCTGCTCAACCTCTACGCCCTGCGCCGCCTGCCGACCTCGCTGGTCGGGCTGTTCATCAACGTCCAGTTCGTGATCGCGGCCGTCACCGCCGCGCTGTGGCACGGCGAGCGCCTCGACGGCCGCACCGTCCTCGCCGCCGCCGCCGTGCTGCTCGGCCTGTCGCTGCGCTTCGTGCCCGGGCGGTCGACCCCGACCTGATCGTTCGAACATGCCCCTGGGAGCATGTTGTGTGGGACAGGCTCTTCAGGACATGTCCGAAAATGCACGGCCTACAATTGGACGGGGCGGCCCGAGCACCATTGCCCGGGCCGCCCTTGGTGCGCCTCGTCCAAAAAACTTGATCAGGGCGTCGCGTCGGTCGCCATCTCGGCCAGCACCCGGGACGGGCGCGGGCGCGCGGTGAGGACGCGGTCGCGCCCGCTCAGACGCGCGGCATTGCGACGAGCTGTCCACGGAGTCAGGTCGGAGGCGCCTGCGCCGGCCTCGCGCGGCGGCGTGGCGGGGCGCGCCACCGCGGGGCTGTGCTCGAGGCCCGGGGACTCTTGCCCCGGGCGGCCCCGCCAGCCCTTGCGCGGTTTGGCTCCTGCGCCCTTGCGAGGCGCGTCTTCGGGCTTCGCGGCGGCCTCGGTGCGCCGGGAGGCGAGGTACTTGGCGACCGCGATCGAGCGGTGGCACTCGCCGAGCGGGGCGGCGTGACGCTGCCGGGGGAAGTTTTTGACTCCGGGACGGCCGGAAGGAGGAGCGGCCCCGAGCGTGTTGCTCGGACCGCCGAGCGAGCGGAGCGGCTGAGGGGCCCGCGCAGTGTTGCCCAGGATCTTGGGGGGGCAGCGGCGGCTTCTCGTTCGCATCGGCTGTTTCATGGAGCAGCTTCCATGGTGACGCCGCGGTCGATTCCGCGAGCGGCTGTACGGCCGGACTATATGCACACTGATCCGCTTTCGGTACCGGGAAAGCGCAGGGCGTCGCCGACCCCGCCGGCACCGACCGCGAGCCTGGCGACGAGCCCGCTCGGGGGTGGACGGACATCACGTCCGATGCGCGCTAACAGCCCCTCAAGGCACGAATTCGCAAGGATCCGATCTGTGGATAAATCTGCCAGCAGAGATCGGTTTCGTCCCTCGGACAACTGTCACTTTGTAGTTTTTGTAAGGCGCAACACAATCACGGCAGCGGCCAACGGCGCGCCTGCGCTCGCCTACGCGGTACGTGCAGCGGCTCACGGTGGATCGCTCCCTCCTCCGGATCACGGACGTCGTGTCGCGGGCTGCGGGGCCTCCGCCAATGCGAGCGAGAACTCGAGCTCGCTGCGGCTCACCGCGGCCGCGACGACGCTCGCCCGGTAGTCGACGCCGAGGATCTCGAACTCGATCGCGTCGGCCACCGACTCGCTGACGCTGAAGGTCTGCCGGCCGAGCCCGGAGAACCACACCGCCGCGCGCACGCGCAGCGAGCCCGTCACCTCCTCGAGCGTGCCGTCGCCGACGTCGACCGCGAGCTGCCCGCCGCGGGCCGCCACCTGCGGCGTGCCGCCGAACGTGAGGCGGGCGCACGTGCCCTCGGTGCTCCACGCGTGGACCTTGAGCGGGCGCTCGCCGGCCCGCCAGTCGACGCCCGCGACCAGCTCGCCGCGCGGATCGGGCGCGCCGTCGCGGTTGTAGCGGTCGGGGATCTGGCCGCTCGCCATGGCCCGGTTGGCCAGCGCCGCCGCGACCCCGCCGGACATCCTGAGCGCCACCAGGCGGGCGTCGCTGCCCGCAGGGCGGGCTGTCCCCGCGGACAGGGCCGCCGCCGGCAGGGCCGCGTGGGCCCACAGCTCGAGGTCGGCCGCGCCGCTCTTCAGCTCGATCTTCGTCAGCGGGACGTCGCCGAGGTCGATCTCGACGTCGACCAGGTCACCTGTCCCTTGGAGCAGCTGGTCGCGGATCTGCGGCCAGCGCCCGCCGACCACCTCCTTCAAGAACCCGTCGGCCAGCGCCTCGACCTGCTCGCGCCCGACCAGCCCGCGCGCGGCCCCCGGCACCAGCGACAGCAGGAACTCGGCGAACCGCTTGCGCTCGGCCGGCGGCAGGCTCGGCCTGACCTCGCGCAGGTCCTCGGCGCCGAGCTGCAGGCGCACGCTGCCGGCGCGTGGGTCGAGGCGCGGCGCGATCACGGCGTCGAGGTCGAGCGCCGCGACCTGCTTGCCCCCGTTCGTCAGGGCGACGCTCACGCGCGCGCCGACGCTGCCGGCCGGGGCCGGGCGGAACGCGACGCTGCGGATCGCCACCGCGAGCGATCCGAGGTCGACGGGGCCGAGGTCCGGCAGCGGCAGCCGCACTTGCGGCAGGCGGGTCAACGAGCGCTGCACGCTCTGGCTCAGCGTCGCGTACGGCACGGCGAGCGCCAGGTGCGGCCCCGGAGCGGCGGCGCGGCGCGTGAAGGCGTCCCTGTCGCTGCGCACCCTGGTGCAGACCGAGCTCGCGCAGCCGGCGGAGGCCAGCAGCAGCGGGAACAGCGGGGCGAGGACGAGGACGGCGCCGGGACGAGAGAGCATGCGGCCCCAGTCTAACGGTCTCGACAGGTATAGTGGCGCGGTGTCGATCGGCAGCGTGCTCGTCCTCCTCGTCGCCCTCGGAGTCGTGGCCCTCGACGTCGCCGTCGCCACGCCCTGGACCGGCCTCGTGATCGTGTTCGGCATGGCCGGCGTGACCCTCGCGGTCGCCGAGGAGGTCCGGCAGATGATCTTCTCCCGCCGCAAGGCGGAGGCGCTCGCCGGGGTGCTGTGGTTCGAGGTCTCGCTGCTGCTGGCCCTGCTCGGCTTCCTGCTCGCGCGCACCCTCGCGCTCACGGCCGCGTTCGGCGGCACCCTCGAGGCCAGCGGCGTCGAGGCCGCCAAGACCTACGACCTCGTGTTCACCAGTCTGGCCGCACTCGCCGGCGGCCTGGTGATCGCCCCCGAGCGCACCGGCCGTGTGCTTTTGAACATGTCCCAGCGGCCAGCCATGATGTTGATCATCAGCTTCGCCGCGATGATCGCGCTCGGCAGCCTGCTCCTCACCTTGCCGGTGTCGCTGACCGAGGCGGCCCACACCTCCTACGTCGACTCGCTGTTCACCATGGCCAGCGCGGTGTGCGTGACCGGCCTGACCGTCAACGACGTCCCCACCGTCTACACCCCGTTCGGCCAGGGCGTCATCCTCGCCGGCATCCAGCTCGGCGGCGTCGGCATCATGACCGTGGCCGCGCTCGCGCTGGCGTTCAGCCGCAACAGCTCGCTGCAGAGCCAGCTGCGCTACGCCGCCATGCTCGACGCCCGCACCGTCGCCGACCTGCGCAAGATCGTCGTCGGCATCCTCGCCGGCACCTTCGTCGTCGAGGCGATCGGCGCGGCGCTGCTGTGGTTCCTGCTGGTCGGCGACCCGCGGCTCGGCGAGCACTCGGCGCTGTGGATGGCCGTGTTCCACTCGATCTCGGCCTTCTGCAACGCCGGCTTCTCGCTGTTCCCCGGCAGCATCACCCAGTTCGCCGGCGAGTTCGGGGTCCAGACCGTGATCATGGGCCTCATCATCCTCGGCGGCCTCGGCTTCCCGGTCATGGTCGAGCTGGTGCGCTACGGCTGGCGCCACCTCGTCCGCGCAGTCAAGCGCAGCGCGCCCGCCCCGGCGCGGCTGTCGCTGACCACCCGCGTGGTCCTCTCGACCAGCTTGATGCTCATCGTCGTCGGCACCGTCGCCGTGCTCGCGCTCGAGTTCTCCAACGCCCTCGCGCCGGCGGCCGAGCAGGGCGTCGGTCGCCGCTTCATGGCCGCCCTGTTCGCCTCGATCAACACCCGCACCGCCGGCTTCAACTCGATCGACCACGCCTCGCTGCGCGACGCCACCATCCTCGTCATCTGCGCCCTGATGTTCATCGGCGGCTCGCCTGCCTCGACCGCCGGCGGCATCAAGACCACCACGTTCGCCACCGTCGTCGCCGCCCTGCGCGCGGAGCTGCGCGGCCGCGAGCCCGAGCTCGGCGGCCGCGCCCTCGCCCCCGAGGTCCTGCGCAAGGCCACCGCCGTCCTCGTGATGATGAGCGGCATCGCCTTGGTCATCATCCTCCTGCTGACCCTCACCGAGGAGCAGCCGTTCCTCAAGCTCTCGCTCGAGGCCATCTCGGCGCTCGCCACCGTGGGCCTGTCGACCGGGATCACCGGCTCGCTCACCGTCGCCGGCAAGTTGATCGTCTCGGCGGCGATGTTCCTCGGCCGCGTCGGGCCCTTCACGATCGCCCTCGCCGTCGGTGAGACCGCGACCGCCCACCAGCGCTACCGCCTGGCCCGCGAGGATCTCCCGGTCGGCTGATGTCCCACCAGGGCGCGGCCCGCGGGCCACGGGCGCGGGTATAGTGGCCGCGTGTCGCTCGGCATGCTGCTCGTCCTCCTCGCCGCCGTCGGGGTCGTCGCGCTCGACGTCGCCGTCGCCTCGCCGTGGACCGGCCTCCTCGTCGTCCTCGGCATGGGCATCGTCACCCTCGCCGTCGCCGAGCAGGTGCGGCAGATGCTCGCCGCCCGCCGCAAGGACGCCGGCCTCGGCGGCGTCATGTGGTTCGAGGTCGCGCTGCTGCTCGCGCTGCTCGGCTTCCTGATCGCCCGCGCCTTCATCCTCGGCGACGCCTTCGACGGCCCGCTCACCGCCCGTCGCCAGGCCGCCGCCGAGACCTACGACCTCGTGTTCACCAGCCTCGCCGCGCTCGCCGGCGCCCTGGTGATCGCCCCCGAGCGCACGGGACGTGTCCTTCTGACCATGTCCCAGCGGCCAGCCATGATGCTGATCGGCAGCTTCGCCGCGCTGATCTCGCTCGGCAGCCTGCTGCTCACCCTCCCGGTCTCGCTGACCGAGGCGGCGAACACCTCCTTCGTCGACTCGCTGTTCACCATGGCCAGCGCGGTGTGCGTCACCGGCCTGGCCGTCAACGACATCGGCGCCACCTACAGCGTGTTCGGCCAGGGCGTCATCCTCACCGGCGTGCAGTTCGGCGGGATCGGGATCATGACCGTCGCCGCGCTCGCGCTGGCGTTCAGCAACAACAGCTCGCTGCAGAGTCAGCTGCGCTACGCCGCCATGCTCGACGCCCGCACCGTCGCCGACCTGCGCAAGATCGTCGTCGGCATCGTCGCCGGCACCTTCATCGTCGAGGCGATCGGCGCCTCCTTGCTGTGGCTCATACTCGCCGGCGACCCGCGGATCGGCGACGCCTCGCCGCTGTGGACGGCCGTGTTCCACGCGGTGTCGTCGTTCTGCAACGCCGGCCTCTCGCTGTTCCCGGGCGGCATGGGCGCGTTCGTCGGCGACATCGGCGTGCAGGCCGTCGTCATGCTCCTGATGATGCTCGGCGGCCTCGGCTTCCCGGTCATGGTCGAGCTCGTCCGCCACGGCTGGCGCCGTTTCGTCCGCGCCGTGAAGCCGAGCACGCCCGCGCCGCCGCGCCTGTCGCTGGCCACCCGCGTGGTCCTGTCGACCACGCTCGCGCTACTCGTCGCCGGCACCGTCGCCGTGCTCGCGCTCGAGTTCACGTCGGGCCTGCGGCCCGCGGGCGAGCACGGGATCTTCCACCGCCTGTGGTCCGCGCTGTTCATCTCCGCCAACACCCGCAGCGGCGGCCTCGACACCGTCGGCGTCGGCGGCATGCGCGACGCCACCCTGCTGTTCCTGTGCCTGCTGATGTTCATCGGCGGCGCCCCGGCCTCGACCGCCGGCGGGATCAAGACCACCACCTTCGCCACCGTCATCGCCGCCCTGCGCGGGGAGCTGCGCGGGCGCGAGCCCGAGCTCGGCGGCCGCGCCCTCGCCCCCGAGGTCCTGCGCAAGGCCACCGCCGTCCTCGTGATGATGGGCGGCCTGCTGATGGCCTTCATCCTCCTGCTCAGCCTCACCGAGGACCTGCCCTTCCTCCACGTCGCCTTCGAGGCCGTGTCGGCGCTCGCCACCGTCGGCCTGTCGACCGGGATCACCAGCTCCTTCTCGGTCGCCGGCAAGCTGATCCTGACCGCCGCCATGTTCCTCGGCCGCGTCGGCCCCTTCACGATCGCCCTCGCCGTCGCCGACAACGCCGCCCCCCGCTCGCGCCACCGCCTCGCCCGCGAGGACCTCCCGGTCGGGTAAGCTGTCGCCATGGCACAGAGCCGCTATCTCATCATCGGCCTCGGGCGCTTCGGCGCCGCCCTGGCCGAGTCGCTCGCCGAGCAGGGCGCCGAAGTCATCGCCGTCGACCGCGACATGGCCATGGTCGACGCCGTCAAGCAGAAGGTCGCCTACGCGATCGAGCTCGACGCCACCGACCCGCAGGCCCTCCTGTCCGTCGACCCCCTCAAGTGCCGCGCCGCGATCGTCGCCATCGGCGAGAACTTCGAGGCCACCGTGCTCACCCTCGCCGCGCTCAAGGAGGTCGGCGTGCGCGACATCGTCGCCCGCTCCCGCTCCGCCCGCGAGTCGCGGATCCTCCAGGCCGTCGGCGCCACCCAGGTCATCGAGCTCGAGTTCGAGATGGGCCGCACCTTCGGCAAGCGCCTGATCGGCGGCGCCGAGAGCCAGCCCGCCCTCGGCCAGGCGCTCAAGACCTGACCCTGCGGGCATGCCCCGAAGGACCTGCGCCTGGGGGCATGTTCGTGTACGACATGTCCGATCGAGCACGTACGACGCCGACCGCGCGCGCTTAAACGACCAGCGGCCCGCCGCTGGGAGCGACGAGCCGCGCGAGGGGCGTTGAGGAGCCGCCCCCGGTCTTCGATGGGTCACACGCTCATCGCGGCGACGCTGGTGGCGCTCGCGGTCGAACGCGGCGAGGTGTCGCCGAGGCCGGGGCGCGCACCCGCGTCGCGGATCCAGCGGATGTTGTGCTTGATGATCCGCCGCTTGAGCGCGTGCCGGGTGATACCGAGCAGCTTGGCCGCTTCGACGATGCTGCCGGCGGTGTGAAGGGCGGTCTCGCAGAGGAGGCGTTCGGCGTTGGTGAGGTTGAAGCTGTCGAGGACGATCTGCATGACGACAACCTAGAACACCCGCTTGATCCAACGGAGAGCAAGCGCGCGGGGCCTGGACAGCGACCGGCTTGTGCTCGCCGCCTCGCGCGGCATGTGCCCGCGTACTCGCGGGCACCCGCGGAGACGCGCGCAGGCGAGCGCAGCGCCTCCTCCTCGGCCTGCCTTGTCCCGGACAGATCAACCGCGCCCGTGCGACCCGCACGTCCGTCGCGGTCCGCACTCCGTCATCGCGTCGCGGCCGGCGCCACGGCCTCGCCGTCGGTCCCTGCGCTCGCCTCCGGCGTGATCGATCCGCGGCGAATGAGCACGGCCAGCGCGACCCCGCCGACCACCTCGCCGTACCACAGCGTGCACGCGCGGATGAGGATCGTCGACGCCAGCGCGATCGGCTGCGTCACCCCGTGAGCCAGCCGCGCCACCAGCACCGCGAGCGAGCCCTCGGTCGCGCCGAGTCCGCCCGGCAGGAAGCTCAGCGCGCCGATCAGCGTCGTCGTCGCCCACAAGAATGTACAAAGGGACAGGCTCGCCTCGACCCCGGCGAAGCCGTGCAGGATCAGCCAGTAGCCGACGCACTCGAGGCCCCAGCCGACCACGCTGATCGCGCTGAGCACCACCAGCGCGCGCAGCCGCAGCACCGCCGCGCTGCTGTCGACCAGCCCCTCGGCTCGGGCCACCAGCTGGCGCAGCCGCGGCAGCCGGCCGAGCAGCGTCAGGAGCCCGCGACACAGGCGCGGGCTCCCGAGCACAACCACGCCCGTGAACACCAGCGCGAGCGTGACGAGGGCGACCGGCAGGTACTCGCGGTGCTCGGCGATCCCGACCAGGCTCAGCACCACGAGCGCCACCAGATCAGTCAACCGATCGGCCACCACCACCGGCGCCGTGCGGGTGAACGGCACCCCGTCGGTCTCGCGCAACAGGTAGCTGCGCAGCACCTCGCCGATCTTGCCCGGCGTGACCGACATGCTGAGGCCCGCGAGGTACACCAGCAGCGAGCGGCCGTAGCCCAGCTCCGGCGCCGCGCCCGGACCATCGCCGCGGACCCCGAGCCAGCCGAGGCACAGCTCCCACTTGAGGAAGCGCAGCAGGTAGTTGACGCTCGACAGCGCCAGCGCCGCCAGCACCATCGACCATGCATATTCGGACATGGCCTCCTGGACACGTCCCGCGTCGACCCACAGCACCGCCACGGCGTAGACCAGCACGCCGAGCGCCACGCCGACGAGGGCGCGCCGGACGAAGCGGCTCACGCGGGCTCCCGGGCGGCGGCGGTCGGCATGGGCGCCGAGGATAGCGGCCCCGGCCGGCGAGACAAGGCCGCTGGCGGCCGCGCGCCGACTTGCGCGCCGGCGGCGAGGCGGGCAGCATCGCGGCGATGACCAGCGCAGGCAACGATGAGGTGCTGTGGCTCGGGCGCGCCCGGGCGCCCGGAGCGGCAGGCGCGCGGGCGGTGCGAGTGCGGACGCGCGGCGCTGCGCCCGGCCCGGACGACATCGCCGAGGAGATCGACGATCCGTTCGCCGACGACGACGGCGATCCGTGGCAGCGAGCCGTCGACGCGCGCCCCGGCGACCTGCGGGCGCGCGTCGCGGAGCTCGAGCTGCTCGCGCCGGTGCGGCCGAGCAAGGTGATCTGCGTCGGCCGCAACTTCCGCGCCCACGCGGCCGAGCTCGGCAACGAGGTCCCGAGCGAGCCGCTGCTGTTCTTCAAGCCGCCGAGCTGCCTCGTGCCCTCGGGCCAGGTCGTGCACCTGCCCCGCGGCTACGAGCGCATCGACATGGAGAGCGAGCTGGTGCTCGTCGTCGGCCGCAAGGCCAGCCACGTCGCCGCCGAGCGGGCCTTCGAGCACGTCGCCGGCTACGCCGTCGGCAACGACGTGTCGAACCGCGACCTGCAGAAGCGCGACAAGCAGTGGACCCGCGCCAAGGGCTTCGACGGCTTCGGCCCGCTCGGCGCGTTCGTCCGCCTCACCCCGCCCGGGTTCGTCCCGCCGGCCGAGGCCCGGATCTGCGGCTGGCTCAACGGACAGGTCAAGCAATCCGCGCCGCTCGCCGACATGGTGTTCGACGTGCCGTACCTGTTCGCGTACATCAGCGCCTGCATGACGCTCATGCCCGGCGACCTGATCTTCACCGGCACGCCGGAGGGCGTCGCCGCGCTCCGGCCGGGCGACTCGGCGCGGATCGCCCTCGACGGCCTCGAGCTGGCCCCGCTGGTCACGCCGTTCGCCTGAGCCATCCTCGCCGGCCCCTATTCGCGCGACTGACGGCTCTTGGGGCCCGCCAGCGTCGCGATCTGCTCGCAGGTCAGCTTGCACGTCTCGCGGTCGGTCCGCCGCAGCGTGGTGTCGGAGTAGCAGTCGTCGAGGCAGGCCGACAGCTGCTCGAGCGTCGCCGTCGCGGGCGGGTGGGAGACCCGCTCGGCTCGCTTCGCGCACGTCTGCAGGCAGGCCTCGCGACCCGAGCCGCGATCGTGGCACGCGGCCATGCATCGCGACGTCCGCACGACGCCGCCGTCGTACTCGCGCTCGCGCTGCCGCGCCTGGCTCTTGGACGCCGCCTTCGGCGCGCGGGCGGCCTCCTCGGCCGCGTCGGCGCGCGGCGCGGCGACGAAGGGAGCGAGCAACAATGCCATGAGCGTTCCGGTGATCGTTGCAGTGCGCATATCATCGGGGGTAGCGCGGGTGCTGTGTGCCGCAATGCGACTCACAGCACGGAGCGCCGGAATCACCGCCGGCGGGCGCGCTCGGGCCCTCATACGGCCGCGCTCGATTGTGCACATGGTGCGCGCGCCGGCGAAGCGCCCCTGGAGAAGAGCCGCGCTGGCGACCGCGGCAATTCCCGATCCAGCCGACTGTGATGATTGCACGATCGCGGCCGAAAGGCCCCAACGCGCGGCCCCCGGCCCGCGTCGCTGGCGGGCACACCGATCAATCGCCGCTCGCTCGATTCCGTGCGCGACGCGACCGAGGCACCGCGAAATGCCTCGATCGCGGCACTCCCATCATTCGCCGGTCCCGGCGTCGCCCGCCACCGATGACCTCCGGCGTACGCCCCCCACTCGGGCACCGCCGCAGGCAGCCGCTCGCTCACCAGCGCGAGCACCCGCCCCTCGACGCGCGCCCCGGCCAGCACGTCCGCCCGCCTCGCGTCCGCGGCCTCGGTGACGTGCGCGACCACGAAGTCGAGGCCCGTGGTCTCGAGCGCGTCTCGGGCTCGCAGCCATGACAGCCGGGCCACGCAAGCCCTCCGGCCGGCGAACTCGACCACGACCAGCACGATGGTGACGCGGCCGTCTCGAGGCGCCGCGACATCGGCCATGCATGCCGGCAGCGGTCCGGCGTAGGGCGCGCCCGGGCACGTTCGTCCGGGACAGGACGACACGACCGACGCGCGCGCGATTGGAGTAGTCTCGCGCGACCGTGACCGCCGCCGCCCGCACCTCCGCCTCCTCCGCGCTGTTCGCCGTCGCGATCGGGCTCGGCGCGTTCCTGCTGTTCCTCGTGCAGTTCATCCTCGGCAAGCAGTTGCTCCCGTGGTTCGGCGGCGCGCCGGCGGTGTGGACCACCTGCATGCTGTTCTTCCAGGTCCTGCTGCTCGGCGGCTACGGCTACGCCCACCTGCTCGCCGACCGCTTCAGCCCGGCGCGCCAGCGCGACATCCACCTCGCCGCGCTCGCGCTGGCGGCCGTCCTGCTGCTCGTCCGCGCCTTCGTGTGGCCGGCGCCGATCAGCCCCTCCGACGCCTGGAAACCTGACCCCGAGGCCAGCCCGATCCTCGCCATCCTCGGCCTCCTGACCTTCACCGCCGGCCTGCCGTTCCTCGTGCTCGCGGCCACCGGCCCGCTGCTGCAGAGCTGGTTCGCCCGCGTGCGCCCGGGCGTCTCGCCGTACCGGCTCTACGCCCTGTCGAACCTCGGCTCGCTGCTCGGCATGTTCTCCTATCCGTTCGCGCTCGAGCCCGCGCTGCCGATCGCCGGCCAGGGCTGGGTGTGGTCGGTGGGCTTCCTCGCGTTCGCCGTCGCCTGTGCCGCCTGCGCCGTGCTGGCCGGCAGCGCCCCCGCGCTCACCAAGCCTTCGGGACATGTCGCTTCGGACAGCAAGCCCGGCGCCGGCCGGCGCCTGCTGTGGTTCGGCCTGGCCGCCGTACCGTCGACCATGCTGCTGGCGACCACCAGCCAGATCAGCCAGGAGGTCGCCGTCATCCCGTTCCTGTGGATGCTGCCGCTCGCGCTCTACCTGCTGAGCTTCATCCTCTGCTTCGAGTACGAGCGCAGCTACGCGCGCGCGCTGTGGCTGCCGCTCCTCGTCCTCGGCGCCGGCGGGGCCACCTACGCCCTGTTCGCGGGCGTCTACGCCGGCATGGTCCTGCAGCTCGTCATCTACCTCGTGACCCTGCTGGCCTACTGCATGGTCGGCCACGGCGAGTTGGTGCGCCAGAAACCTGACCCGAAGTACCTGACGCAGTTCTACCTGATCGTCTCGGCCGGCGGCGCGGCCGGCGGGATCTTCACGGGCGTGGTCGCGCCGCTGGCCTTCCCCGAGTTCTGGGAGCTGCCGATCGCGCTGTTCGTCGGCTTCGCGCTGGCGATGTACGTGCTCTACCGCGGGGCCTGGCCGCGGCGCCTGTGGCTGTCCGCGCTGGCGGGGTTCGGCGTGCTCGTGGGGTCGGTCGCGCTCGCGGGCGCGCTCGGGTATCACATGAGCGAGCAGCTCGACGACAACCTGTTCGTCACGCGGAACTTCTTCGGCGTCCTCCGCGTCGACCGGGCCAGCGGCGGCACGCTCACGTACACGCGCCTGCGCCACGGCCGGATCACCCACGGCATCCAGTTCGAGGGCGAGCCGCTGAACGCCGCGCCCACGAGCTACTACGGGCCCACCAGCGGCGTCGGCCTCGCGGTCGACAAGCACCCCCGCCGGCTGGCCGGCGAGCGCCTCCACATCGGCGTCGTCGGCCTCGGCGCCGGCACCATGGCCAGCTACGGGCGGGCCGGCGACCGCGTGCGCTTCTACGAGATCAACCCGGCCGTGGTCGCGCTGTCGAGCGGCGACGAGCCCTTCTTCACCTACCTCCAGAACAGCCCCGCCGAGGTCGCCGTCGTCATCGGCGACGCCCGCGTCGCGCTCGAGCGCGAGCAGCCGCAGGCCTTCGACGTGCTCGCCATCGACGCGTTCAGCAGCGACTCGATCCCCGCCCACCTGCTCACGGTCGAGGCCGTCGAGCTGTATTTCCGCCACCTGCGCGAGGGCGGCATCCTCGCGGTGCACATCTCCAACCGCTACCTCGACCTCGACCCCGTCGTGCGCGGCATCGGCGAGAAGCTCGGCCTCCACGTCGAGTACGTCGAGGCCCTCGAGAACGACGAGGTCGTGTGGCAGAGCGACTGGATGCTGCTCGCCCGGCGCGAGTCCGACATGGACAGCCCCGACCTGCTCAATGCGCTCGCGCCCAGGCTCGATCCCGAGGCGCCCTATCCGCTGTGGACCGACGCGTACAGCAACCTGCTGCAGGTGCTGAAGCGCTGATTGTCGCCATCCGGTGAACACGCGGGCCGCCTGACAATCCGCGGGGCCGCGATACGCATCGCGCCGATTCGCGCGTGAGCACGACATCGCGCATTCGAATGATCCGCACCGGATAAACCACAAATGACATAAGGCGCGTTCGCACGGGCGCCCGTCCGCGCGTGAATAGGGCCTGAGGGCCGGCGTCGCAGCGGCCCCCCGAACAACGTCCAACCGCGGCAACGCTCGCTCCTGCCCGCGCGGGCCTGCCGCGGTTGACGAGAGGAAGAAAGCCATGCAAAAGCTCCACCCCATGAAATGGCTTACGCGTCATGCGCCGTCGCTCGTCGCGGCGTTCGCTGTCGTCGCCGGTGCAGCGGTCGTCGCTCGCGCCGAGGAGCCCGTCGCCGCGGTCGCCGGCGTCGAGGCTGATGCTGCCAAGATCCGCCAGCTCGTGTTCGACATGGAGAAGGCGTTCGAGCAGATCGACGACTACACCACGACCATGTACAAGCAAGAGCGCGTCAAGGGCCACCTCCTGCCGCGCGAGGAGATCCAGGTCAAGTTCCGCAAGCCGCTCGGCATCTACCTCAAGTGGACCGGCGAGGTGAACAACACCCGCGAGGTCCTCTACGTCAAGGGCTGGAACGACGACAAGATCCGGGCCCACAAGGGCACCTTCCCGGACATGACCGTCAACCTGCGCCCTGACGCCAGCCTCGCCATGCAGGGCAACCGGCACAAGATCACCGAGGCTCACTTCGGGCACGCGATCGGCGTCATCGCCCGCGACGCGCGGCTCAGCGAGTCGCGCCCGCAGGACGGCGTCCGCTACCTCGATCTCGGCGAGAAGGTCGTCTACGGCGCCCGCAGCCGCTGCGTCGAGGCCCGCACCCCGAGCACCGGCGTATTCAGCGTCTACTACGCCGCGCGCGCCAAGATCTGCTTCGACGTCAAGACCAAGATGCCGACGCGGATCCAGGTGTGGGACGGCGACGGCGCCCTGCTCGAGGACTACGGGTTCCAGAACACCAAGATCAACGTCGGCCTCGCCGACGTCGACTTCGATCCGAACAACAGCGAGTACAACTTCTGACCCGACGATTCAGCCGGAGGCGCCTGGGCCTCCGGCTGTCTCATGTGCCATGTGTTGACAATCAGGGCCGAACGAACAGCGCGCCGCTGTAGATCCACGGCGCCTCGCTGTCGGCGTACTCGGGCGCGTCGCCGAGGTACGGCAACAGGTGCTTCGGCGTGATCCAGACCTCGACGCGGTACACCCCCGGCCCCGGCGCCTCCAACTCGATCTGTCCGCTCGACCAGGTCATCAGCTCCTCGCGCTGGCCCTCGGTCGCGCGGTACAGCACCCCGCGGGTCGTCGGGGCCGTGGCGCCCTGCGGGCTGCGGGGGTCGAGCGTCGGCAGCGTCGCCCGCAGCGTCAGCGGGCCGCCGGCCAGCGACGTCTCCGCGCCCATCTCGACCACCTCCGCGCCCTCGGCGTGGAAGTCGAACCCGACCGGCGTCCCGAGCGACTCGAACACGATGTGATTGTTGCCCGCGCGCAGCGCCGCCTTGACCGCCTGCGGCGTCAGCTCGGTCGTGCGGATCCGGTTATTGAACCACCGGATCATGCGGCGATACGAGTCCCCGCGCTCGCCGTCGGTGGCGATGGTGGTGAACACGTTCTCATGCGCGTCCGTGCCGGCCGAGATCGTCAGGCGCTGGGACTGCCCGAGCGTCTCGAGCGCCACGATCGACGGCTCGTTGGGCAGCAGGAACCCGAGGGTCGCCAGATCTGGCTGTCGCCCCTCCGTCAAGAAGAACGGGATGATCGCGGCGAGGTAGTCGTTGCTCGGCAGCCCGAGGTCCTCCATGCGGATGTCGGGATCGAGGTTGGCGTGCAGCTGATAGAGCTCGATCCCGTCGAGCCCGAGCGTCGCCAGCTCGGCGACGTCGCGCCCCTCCGTGTGCGCCACCCAGGCCAGCGCGCCGGCCTCCTTGATCGCGGCGAACGCCGCCGGCGAGCTCGTGCCGTACACCTCGGTCACGTGCTTCTCGAGCCCGAGCGGCATCATCTCGGCGGTCTCGATCCCCGGCATCACCATCACCTTGTGGCCGTCGGGGCACTTGAGCCAGCTGGCGATCGGCGTACCGCCGTCGCCCAGGATCGGCTCGTCCATCCCGCGCATCAGCAGCAGCTCCTCGTAGGCCGCCTCGCTCGCGTGCACCGGGTGGTCGCTGAGCATCGCCACGTCGATCCGCGGCGTGCACAGGCCCTCGCGCAGATGGGCCAGACAGTCCTCGTCGGGCACCCCGCCCGGCTGCGGATCGCCGTCGCACGCGTCGTGCGAGTGATGCGAGTGCAGGTGCATGATCGCCCGCACCTCGCGCAGCCCGCGGATCGTCCCGCAGCCGGAGATGTCCGGCTGGCCCTTGTCCCACGCGATCGGCTCGGCTGGCGGCGACGTCTCGCCGCAGCCGCCCTCGACGCCGGTGGTCCCGCTGCTCGTCGACGTCTCGTCCGCCGTCGTCGTCGGCGTCGGCTCGGTCGGGAGCGCGCTCGTGCCCGTCGTGCCCGTCGTCGTGCCCGTCGAGCTCGTCCCGGTCGATGTCTCGCTCGCCGCACCGGTCTCGTTCCCCGAACCGTTGCAGGCCCCGATCAGCAGCGCTCCGCTCACGATGCTCGCCCAACTGCGCATGGTCGCCTCCGAAGATCTCAAGCCACACTAACACGAACCTCGACCGTGACCCCCCATCGCCTCGCCGTGCGCCGACTCCTGTCCCTCGCTCACCGGTACCGAGGCCGTCGACGCGCCGCGGACAGGCGACCCATCGCCGCCCCCCGCCGCCTTTGACCGACATGTCCTTCAAGACATGCTCAAAGGGCCATTCACCGCGCTCCGCGCACAGCTCGCTCGAACTCCCGATGCCGTCGGCAGCCGCATCCCACCACGTCACTGCCCAGGTCCTCGAGCCGAGCCGCGGTCTCCTGAGCCACGCGGAGAGCTCACGCCCCCACGCCACCTCGCGTATCCTGGCTCATCCAACCGCTCGAGCTCCCGTCGCCGCCGTCCTCGCCTCGACGCCACGGCAACCGCCCACGCCATCACGTCACCCGCCCATGTCGGCGAGGCGGGCCACGAGCGCGGGATCGCGAGCCCCCTGCCGCGTGCCACCGCCGGCAGCACCGACGTCGACCCCGTCAGTCGCAACGAACTCCCGTTCGCGATTCACCAGCCCTTGCGCCGCCGAGGCGCTGTCCGGCCTCGTCGCCGAACAGGTCCGAACAGACAGCCGTCGCCTCGACACCCCATCGCTCCGCGCCCCGTAGCCAAGACACGCCGTCCGTCCGGGACTGGCCGCCGCGCCCCGGGCCGTGCGGCTCGTGACGTCGCCCACCCGCCCGGTGTAGTCTCGGGTGCCATGTCAGCCTTCCTGCACCGCTCCGCCCTCGCCCTCGCCTTCGTCCTCGCCGCGTGCGGGGGCGACAGCAAGACTGCTCCCAAGACTGCAGAGAAGAAGGTCGAGGCCAAGGCCGAGACCAAGGAAGACGCCGGCGAGGCGGACAAGGCGGGCAAGAAGCCGCGCCCCCGGGCGCCCGCGAGCGAGAAGTCGCGCGTCGCAGATCCCAAGGGTCGCACGGCCGTCATCGGCTCTCTGGGCGGCGACCTCGCGGCCACCAAGGCCGCGCTCAAGGCGGCAGGCGCGATCGATGACGCCGGCAAGTGGACGGGCGGCGACCTCGTGGTCGTCCAGCTCGGCAATCAGTTCGGGCCCAGCAAGGACGAGAAGGCCACCCTCGCCCTGCTCGACGATCTCGCCGTGCAGGCGCAGGCCGCCGGCGGCGCGCTGTACCGCCTCACGGGCGAGAACGAGATCCTCAACGTCGCGCTCAACTTCAAGGACATCGTCCACGCCCAGGGTTTCAAGGACTACGCCAAGGAGAAGAGCGAAGACCCGCGGGTCGAGAGTCTGCCGGCCAATCAGCGCGGGCGGGCCGCCGTGTTCGCCTCCGGCGGCCCCGCGGCCAAGAAGTTGTCCGAGCAGAAGCTGGTGCTCGTCGCCGGCGACAGCGTGTTCGCCCATGCCGGCCTGCTCGGCGAGCACGTGCAGAAGGGCATCGACAACATCAACGACGAGGGCACCAAGTGGATGCTCGGCGAGATCGCCATGATGCCGGACATGCTCGCGACCCCCGGGCCTGCGCGCACGCCCCGTCTCCGCGGCAACGAGCCCGCGTGCGAGGTCGTCGAGCAGGTCGTCACCGATCTCGCCGTGAAGCGCCTGGTGATCGCCCGCCCGGCCGCCGAGAAGATCGACGCCGTCATGTGCGACGGCAAGCTCGTGCGGGTCGGGGCGGCTGCGGGCGACGCCAGCGGTCCAGCCGAGGTCCTCGAGATCTCCGGCGATGCCGTGAAGTTCGTCCCGGTCGCCAAGTGACCATGCCGGCGAGCCGGTCCTCCGCAGCCAGGCCGCTCGCCCAGGCTCGTCTCGGCCACCCTGTAAAATTCGCCGCCCAGTCCCCATCCGCGGCGAGACCCGCTCGCCTCGGCGAGCCCATCAAGTCGCCAGGCAATCCCGCTCGACTCGGCTCATCTCGACCAGCCTGTAAAATTCAGACCTCGCCGCCCCACTCCTTACACCGGCGGCGAGACCAGCTCGCCCCCGCGAACCCATGAAGCCGCCAAGCAATCGCGGCGACCAGTCCTCCCCGGCGAGACCGCCCAGTGACTCTCCAATCCGAGGCCACGGGGGCGCTCTGCCGAGACCAAATAAAAAAGCCCCCTTCTTTCGAAGGGGGCATAGCGCTGGCGGCGTCCTACTCTCCCACAGGGTCGCCCCTGCAGTACCATCGGCGCTGGAAGTCTTAACGACCGAGTTCGGGATGGGATCGGGTGTGGCCCTTCCGCCATAGCCACCAGCAAAACTTGTTCGACGAGCTGCGGGTCCGGCGGCTGCCCTGTGAGGAGCGGCCGATTCGTACTCGAAAAGAGATTGTGCGCTGTGCACGGGGCTCCGGTTCGGAGCGGGCCATTTGGCCTTCGTGCGTGTGTCGCTCGGAACCTCGGACTGCAAACCGCCACACGGGAGCGGTGCCCAAGGTCAAGCCGAACGGTCGATTAGTACCGGTTAGCTCCGCGCGTCGCCGCGCTTCCACACCCGGCCTATTAACGTCGTCGTCTACGACGGACCTTCAGGGAATCCTCATCTTGTGGTTGGCTTCCCGCTTAGATGCTTTCAGCGGTTATCCGTTCCAGACATGGCTACCCGGCGATGCTCTTGGCAAAACAACCGGAACACCAGGGGTCTGTCCATCCCGGTCCTCTCGTACTAGGGACAGCTCCACTTCAAGATTCCTGCGCCCACGGCAGATAGGGACCAAACTGTCTCACGACGTTTTGAACCCAGCTCGCGTACCGCTTTAATTGGCGAACAGCCAAACCCTTGGGACCTACTACAGCCCCAGGATGCGATGAGCCGACATCGAGGTGCCAAACCACGCCGTCGATGTGAACTCTTGGGCGTGATAAGCCTGTTATCCCCGGAGTACCTTTTATCCGTTGAGCGATGGCCCTTCCATTCAGAACCACCGGATCACTAAGGCCCACTTTCGTGCCTGCTCCTCTTGTATGAGTCGCAGTCAAGCTCCCTTATGCCTTTACACTCTTCGGCTGGTTTCCAATCAGCCTGAGGGAACCTTTGCGCGCCTCCGTTACTCTTTCGGAGGTGACCGCCCCAGTCAAACTACCCACCAGGCAGTGTCCCGGACCAGGCTCACTGGTCACGGTTAGGCTTTCAGACTTCTCAGGGTGGTATTTCAACGTTGGCTCCGTGGAACCTAGCGGCCCCACATCATAGCCTCCCACCTATCCTACACAGACAAGTCCGAAAACCAGTGCCAAGCTGCAGTAAAGGTTCACGGGGTCTTTCCGTCTTGCCGCGGGTACGGGGCATCTTCACCCCGATTTCAATTTCGCTGAGTCCCGGGTCGAGACAGTGGGGAAGTCGTTACGCCATTCGTGCAGGACGGAACTTACCCGCCAAGGAATTTCGCTACCTTAGGACCGTTATAGTTACGGCCGCCGTTTACCGGGGCTTCGATTCGATGCTTCGCTTGCGCTGACATCTCCTGTTAACCTTCCGGCACCGGGCAGGCGTCAGACCCTATACGTCGTCTTGCGACTTCGCAGAGTCCTGTGTTTTTGGTAAACAGTCGCTACCCCCGATTCTCTGCAACCCCCAAAGGCTCATGGCGCGAGGCCCGTCACCCTCAAGGGCACACCTTCTCCCGAAGTTACGGTGTCAATTTGCCGAGTTCCTTAACCCGAGTTCTCTCAAGCGCCTTGGGATGTTCTCCCCACCCACCTGTGTCGGTTTACGGTACGGTCAGCACAGCGGTACACTTGTACGATGCTTTTCTTGGAAGCTTGGACTCACCGAGTTGTCCGCCTTGCGGCGACCCTCATCACCTCTCGGCGTTGCCCGCGCGTTTGTGGCCAGATGCCTCCTACGCGAGCCGCCTACCGGCTTGAACGACCATCCAACAGGTCGCTCGGCTATCCTCCTCCGTCCCACCTTACAAAACCATCCGTGCTGGTGCAGGAATGTTCGCCTGCTTCCCATCGACTACGCATTTCTGCCTCGCCTTAGGGACCGACTAACCCTGAGAAGATGATCTTTACCCAGGAACCCTCGGGTTTACGGCGACCGGGTTTTTCACCCGGTTTATCGCTACTCATGCCAACATCAGCTCTTGTCTGCGCTCCAACGCTCGTTTCCGTACGCATTCACCGCACAGACAATACTCGCCTACCGCCTGCCTTTCGGCAGACCCGGAGCTTCGGTTCATCACTTAGACCCGTTGAATTTTCGGCGCAGGTTCACTCGACCAGTGAGCTGTTACGCTTTCTTTAAAGGATGGCTGCTTCTAAGCCAACCTCCTGGCTGTCTGAGTGCTCCCACATCCTTTACCACTTAGTGATGAATTGGGGACCTTAGCTGCCGGTCTGGGTTCTTTCCCTCTCGGCAATGAAACTTAGCTCTCACTGCCTGAGTGCCAGCCTGTTGTCATCGGTATTCGGAGTTTGGTTGGGTTCGGTAAGATTGTGGTCCCCCTAGCCCATCCAGTGCTCTACCCCCGACGCAAATCGGCTGACCCCATACCTCAATATGTTTCGGCGAGAACCAGCTATCTCCCAGTTTGATTAGCCTTTCACTCCTATCCACAAGTCATCCCCCACATTTTCAACTGTGGTGAGTTCGGCCCTCCACGCAGTCTTACCCGCGCTTCAGCCTGCTCATGGATAGATCACAAAGGTTTCGGGTCTGTAACCAGCGACTTAGACGCCCTTCTCAGACTTGCTTTCGCTTCGGCTTCGCCTATCGGCTTAACCTTGCCGCTGACCACAACTCGTTGGCTCATGATACAAAAGGTACGCCGTCGAGCCTTGCCTTGCGGCCATAGCTCTCCGACTGCTTGTAAACACACGGTTTCAGATTCTTTTCACTCCCCTCGCAGGGGTTCTTTTCACCTTTCCCTCACGGTACTCGTACGCTATCGGTCACCAAGGAGTACTTAGCCTTGGAAGATGGTCCTCCCAGCTTCAGACAGGGTTTCTCGTGTCCCGCCTTACTCGGGGAATCCCTAGGGCCGCTCGAACTTTCGCATACCGGGCTATCACCGTCTATGGCCGGCCTTCCCAGGCCGTTCTGCTAGCTCTTACGGTCCCATGTCGGGCCCCCACAACCCCTACAGGAAACCTGCAGGTTTGGGCTAATCCGCATTCGCTCGCCACTACTAGCGGAGTCTCAATTGATTTCTTCTCCTGGAGGTACTTAGATGTTTCAGTTCCCTCCGTTCGCTTCCGTCTGCCTATGGATTCAGCAGAGGATGACAGGCCATGACGCCTGCCGGGTTTCCCCATTCGGACATCTACGGATCGACACTCGCTTCCAGTTCCCCGTAGCTTTTCGCAGGTAGCCGCGTCCTTCGTCGCCTCTTGGTGCCAAGGCATCCACCGTGTGCTCTTTCTACCTTAACCTTGCGGCCGGCTCGCCCCCTCGCAGGGGCTCGCGCGTGCCGCCAGGCACCGTACACCCGCG
>NZ_JAIRAU010000027.1:0-77500 GCF_020073745.1 Nannocystis pusilla | reverse complement strand
TCGCCGCCCTCCCCTCGCGGGTCGATTTTCGCCGGCCCGGTCCCCCGGGCCGGAGAAGATCTCCCGGACGGGCGGCCGACCGGCCTCAGGAGCCAACTTCGGCGCCGCGTTTGCGCCGCTTCTTCTTGCCCTGCGACTCGTCGAGCTTCCCGGCCTTGCGGGCATGCCGCACCATCGCCTCGATGAGCTCGATGACTTTCTCGTCGGCGGGCATCAGGTGGTGGTGGTACGCCGGGATCTCTCCCGGCGCCCAGGCGACGAACATCAACATGACGCGTCCGACCGCGTCGGCCGGAAGTTCCTCGGCGCCGCGCAGCACGAGCACCTGCGCAGGGGTCGTCTTGCGCGGCAGGCTACCGCGCAGGACGCGACCGAGGGAGACCTCCACGCGCTGCTGCGGCTGGCCGCCGAACAGCGTGCGGCTCCACACCTGTTCGACGCTCACCAGGGCGATGACATCGGCGTAACCGAGGCGCTGGCTGAAGCGCCGCTGGTCGAGGACATCTCCCGGCGCGCGCCCCGTCAACTCGACCGTCGACGGCGTGAAGCGGTCGTCGAAGAGTTGGTCGAGCCGGGTGTCCCATGCGCTCGCGCCTGCTGGTGCGCCGAGCTCGCCGCTTTGCGAGTGACGACACCCCGCGAACGCGAACCCCGACGCGAGCGACAGGCCGAGCGCGATGCTGGCCCAAGGGCCAGGTCTACGCGCTGCCCGACGAACGTCCATCGATGCGGAGAGTAACGTATGCTCACGCCCGTGCGCACCCCTCCCCGCTCCGGCCTCGGGCTCGCATTCGCCGCGCTGTGCGCCTGTGCCAGCGGGCCCCGCCCCTTCCCGCCGCCGGTTTCGGAGGTCCTGGCCCGCAACCAGGCCGCCGGCGATCCGCACGCCGGGCGCTTCGCCTACGAGGAGGCGGTCGCCGGCCTCCCGGAGGGCTCGCGCTTGTTCGCCGTCCTGACCACCGACGCCGGCGAGATCCGCTGCCAGCTCGACCCGAGCGAGGCGCCGATCGCGGTCGCCAGCTTCGTCGGCCTCGCGCGCGGGCTCCGGCCGTTCCAGGACGCTCCCGAGGGGCCCTGGCACACCGGGCCGTACTACGACGGCCTGCCGGTGCACCGCGTCCAGGACGGCGAATTCATCCAGACCGGTCGCCGCGGCAGCGGTCCGGGCTTCACCCTCCAGGACGAGATGTCCGCCGGACACGTGTTCGATCGCCCCGGCCTGCTCGCCCTCGCCAACTCCGGCGCGCCGCACAGCAGCGCCGCCGAGTTCTTCATCTCGAGCGCCCCGCTGAACCAGCTCAAGGGCAAGCACACCATCCTCGGCTCGTGCGACTCGGAGGACGTGGTCCGCGAGCTGGCGCGGCGGGCCCTCGCCAATCCCGCGAGTCCACCGGCGATCCAGACGGTCACGATTCGCCGCGAGCCATGACCCGCGATCTTCCTCACGGCTCTGTGACCGCCGATTCGCTGGCCTGGGCGCGCGGTCGTGGGAAAACCCTCGCCGTCCACGGACCTACGACCATGCCCGAGATCTCGCACGTCCGCATCCTCTCCCTCTCCTGCGCGCTGGCGCTGTCCGCCTGCGCCCCGGACGCCGGCAAGACCGACGCCGGCAAGGCCGCGCCGACCAAGACCGAGGCCAAGCAGCCCGACGCGAAGGCGCCGGAAGCGAAGGCCCCGGAGGCCAAGACTCCGGAGACCAAGCCGGCGCCGACCGAGCCGCCGCCGCCCGCGTCGAAGTTCAAGAAGGGTCAGCTGGCGCGCCCCGGCCTGTCCCCGGCCGAGGTGCTCGAATACAACAAGGCCCAGGGCGACCCGATGGGCGAGATCAGCCTCGAGCAGGCGCTCGCCGGCGACGAGGCGCTCGCCGACAAGTCGAAGGGCAAGCTGTTCGCCACCATCGACACCACGATGGGCCCCATCCGCTGCGAGCTGTTCGAGGAGCAGGCGCCGAAGACGGTCGCCAACTGGGTCGGCCTGGCCCGCGGCGTGCGGCCCTACTACGTCAAGAAGGAGGACGCCTGGAAGACCGGCAACTTCTACGACGGCACCCTGTTCCACCGCGTCATCCCCGGCTTCATGCTGCAGGGCGGCGACCCGCTCGGCTCGGGCAACGGCGGCCCCGGCTACCTCATCGTCGACGAGTTCGACAAGACCCTGCGCCACACCGGCCCCGGCATCCTGTCGATGGCCAACCGCGGGCCCAACACCGGCAGCTCGCAGTTCTTCGTCACCGTCGCGGCCACGCCGCACCTCGACGACAAGCACGCCGTGTTCGGCAAGTGCGACAGCAAGACGGCGATCGCCATCAGCAAGGTCAAGACCCGCGCCGACCGCCCGCTCGACGACGTGAAGATCAACAAGATCACGTTCGAGCGCGCCAAGAAGTGACCCGTCTTCAAGAACATGGCCGCTGAGACCTGTCCATTTCGACAGGTTTCGGCGGCCATGTCAATTCCGGCAGATCCCGACGCCGCGCCTCGCTCCGACGTCGGTTCACGAGTCGACGCTCCTCGCCGAGAGCGACGAAGCCGCCGAGACGACGGTCCCGGCGGCTCCTCGCTCCTTCGAGCCCGAGGCTCAGTGCGGCCCGTGCTCGCTCTCGTGGGTCGCGCGCTCCTTGCGGCGGCGCTCGTCGAGGTACTGCGCGACCGCCCGCCAGTCGGCGGGGCCGGCCACCAGCTCGCCGGACATGAACTTGCGGAACGGCGCGTTCGGGTGGTCTTCGGGCGGCATCGACAGCGCGACGCGGAGCACGTCGTCGATGGTGTCGGCGAGCTTGACCTCGAGCGCCTTGAGCACGTTCTTCGGCACGTCCTGGAGGTCCTTCTCGTTGTCGCGCGGGCAGATGACGGTCTTCATGCCGCCGCGGAAGGCCGCGAGCAGCTTGTCCTTGAGGCCGCCGATCGGGAGCACCTTGCCGCGCAGGTTGATCTCGCCGGTCATGGCCACGTCCTTGCGCACGGGCACCTGCAGCAGCGCGCTGACCAGCGAGGTGACGATCGTGACGCCGGCCGAGGGGCCGTCCTTGGGCACGGCGCCCTCGGGGAAGTGGACGTGGAAGTCGATGTGCTCGTAGAAGTCGGGCTCGAGGCCGAACGACAGCGAGCGCGAGCGGACGTAGGTGACGGCCGCCTGGGCCGACTCCTGCATCACCTCGCCGAGCTTGCCGGTGAGGGTGACCTTGCCCTTGCCGGCCGAGACCGTGACCTCCGCGGGCAGCAGGTCGCCGCCGAAGATGGTCACCGCCAGGCCGTTCGTCATGCCGATCTGGTCGTTGGTCTCGGCGACGTTGTAGCGGAACTTCTGCGGGCCCAGGAGGCGCTGGACGGTGCGCACGTCGACCTTGTACGCGCGCTTCTTCTTGCCCTCCTTGATGTACTCGCGGGCCAGCTTGCGGATCACCGAGCCGACCGCGCGCTCGAGGTTACGGACGCCGGCTTCCTTGGTGTAGTGGTGGATGAGCTCGCCGACCGCCTGGTCGGTGAACGTGACCTCGACCGTCGCCAGGCCGTTGGCCTCGAGCTGCTTCGGGATGAGGTACTGGCGGCAGATCTTGCCCTTCTCCTCGTCGGTGTAGCCCGTGAGCTCGATGATCTCCATGCGGTCCTGCAGCGGCAGCGGGATGGAGTGCAGCGAGTTCGCGGTGCACAGGAACAGCACGTCGGAGAGGTCGTAGTCGAGGTCGAGGAAGTGGTCGACGAAGGCCTGGTTCTGCTCGGGGTCGAGGACCTCGAGCATCGCCGCCGAGGGGTCGCCGCGGAAGTCCATCGAGATCTTGTCGATCTCGTCGAGCAGGAACACCGGGTTGTTCGAGCCGGCCTTGCGCAGGCCCTGGATGATCTTGCCCGGCATCGCGCCGATGTAGGTGCGCCGGTGGCCGCGGATCTCGGCCTCGTCGCGCACGCCGCCGAGCGACACGCGGACGAACTTGCGGTTGGTCGCCCGCGCCACGCTCTTCGCCAGCGACGTCTTGCCGACGCCGGGCGGGCCGACGAGACACAGGATCGGCCCCTTGAGCTTCGGCACCAGCGAGCGCACCGCGAGGTACTCGATGATGCGCTCCTTCGGCTTCTCGAGCCCGTAGTGGTCCTGGTCGAGGATCTTCTCCGCCTCGTCGACGTCGAGCTTCTCGACCGTGCGCTCGTCCCACGGCAGCGCCAGCACCGTGTCGATGTAGTTGCGCACGACCGTGGCCTCGGCGCTCATCGGGCTCATCATCTTGAGCTTGCGCAGCTCCTTCTTGAGCCGGTCGGTCGCCTCGGCCGACATCTTCTTGCGGCGCACCTTCTCCTCGAGCTCGGCGATCTCGTTCTTGAACTCGTCCTGCGAGCCGAGCTCCTTCTGGATCGCCTGCATCTGCTCGTTGAGGTAGTACTCCTTCTGGTTCTTCTCCATCTGCTTCTTGACGCGCGTCCGGATCTTCTTCTCCACCTGGAGAATCTCGATCTCGTTCTGCATCAGCTCGTAGAGCTTCTCCAGGCGCGCCCGGACCGACTCGGTCTCGAGCAGCTCTTGCTTGGCCGACAGCTTGAAGTTGACGTGCGCCGCGATCGTGTCGGCCATGCGCGACGGGTTGTCGATGCTCGCCACGCTCGCGGCCAGCTCGGGCGGCACGCGCTTGTTGAGCTTGACGTAATTCTCGAAGGTCGCCTGCACCGAGCGCATCAGCGCCGCCAGCTCGGGCTCCTCCTCGACGGTGACGGCGCTCGGCTCGATGACGTCGACCTCGACCAGGAAGTACTTGTCGTGGTCGAGGTAGCGGCCGATCTTCGCCCGGCTCTTGCCCTCGACCAGCACCTTGACCGTGCCGTCGGGCAAGCGGAGCAGCTGAATGATGCTGCCGATCGTGCCGAAGGTGTGGATGCCGTCGGGCCGGGGATCGTTGACCTTGGCCTTCTTCTGCGCGCAGAGCAGGATGCTCCGGTCGCTGGCCATGGCCTCTTCGAGGGCGTTGATCGACTTCTCGCGCCCGACGAAGAGCGGCACGACCTCGTGCGGGAAGACGATGAGCTCGCGGAGCGGGAGAAGCGGGATCTTGCGTGCCATGAAGGAGCCTGGCGGCAAACCTAGCATCCGGGCCAGGTGGGGTCAAACACCGCGCGTGCGCTGCCCCCCGCGGCACGGCTCGGCGCGACTCGAGACCGAAAAGTGTCTGTCTCCAACGAGTCCGATCGGTCAGGCGTTATTGTGAGGGGCCGCTCACCCTCGCGGCGCGATGAACCACCGCCACAGCCGCGCGAGCGCAGCGCCGACGAGCACACCCCAGGGCAGACCGGGCGCACCCGTGACGGCCAGCGCCAGCGCCACGACCTCGACGCGGACGTCGCTGTGCGACCAGCGGGGCAGCTGCGCGCCGAGTCGCGCCGCGAACGCGTCGGCGCTCGGCAACTCGAACCGCGGTCGCTCGCCGCGCAACACGTCGCGCGCGTGTGCCAGCGACAGGAACGCCGCACCCGCGCCGAAGCCGAGCAGCACGAGCCCCGCGACGCTCGAGCGGCCCGCCTCGGCGACCAGCGCGTAGGTCAACGCGGACACGTAGGCCGCGTGCCCGAACGGCCGCACCGCGGGCGCGAGCCACTGCACGTCCGCCGCGCCCCCGCGCCCGCGGACCAGTCGCGCGAGCGCGGGCACCACGGCCGCGAGCTGCACCCCGATGCAGAGCAGCGCGGCCCCGAGGACGATCCCGAGCCGCCCACCGAGCAGAGCCGCGGGCCCGGCGAGCACCGCGGTCGTCGTGGCCGCGAGCTCGATCTGTCCCAGCGGACGACCGCCATCCGCGAGTCGATTCACGATCGCGCGCAGCCAGCCGCCCGCGCCCACGGCGCCCTCGTCTGCGCCGGCGTGATCGCTCCAGATCACCGCCTCGAGCCGCGCCCGGTCCTCGCCGTAGACGTAGCGCGCGAGGTCTTCGGGCCCGCGCTGCGGAGGCCACGGCAGCTGCTCCGCGATCGGCAGCTCGGCCGGCACGCTGGCGAGGTGCCCGGTGAACCACGCACTCGGACGTCCGAGAGCGTCGGCGAGCGAGTAGCCCTCGTCGCTCGCCGGCGGGCGCTCGACCAGCGCGCGCAGCAGCGTCTCGGCGATCACCGCGCTCTCGAACGCCAGCAGCGCCGGGGCCGCGATCGGCTCGCCCGACGACACGACTCTCGCGCCATGTACGATCGAACATGTCCCCGGGGCCATCAGCACGTCGGCGAAGCCGGCGCGGCGAGCGGCGTCGGCGAGGCGGGTCGCGGTGGTGGTGCCGAGGACCGGGCGGGCGAGGTCGACGCGGGCCTCGCCGTCGGGCATCAGCACGAGCACGGGCGGGCTCACGACGTCATCACCGCCGCGAGGTCGGCCAGCTGCAGCCCGGCGAGCCCGGGGACCACGCGGTGGGCGGCGTGCTGGCGCTGGTGCCCGGGGTGGTCGGGCGGCGGGTTGGCCGCCGCGGTCGCCAGCACCCGCATGCCGGCGGCGAGCCCCGCCGCGATCCCGGCCTCGCTGTCCTCGACCACCAGGCAGCGCTCCGGCGCCGCCCCCAGCCGGCGGGCGGCCGTCGCGTAGCCCTCCGGCGAGGGCTTGCCGTGGACCACGTCCTCGGCGCCGAGGTAAAACCGCAGCAGCTCCGCCACCTCGAGCTCCGCCAGCGCCTGCACGATCTCCGCCCGCGCCGAGCCGCTCACAATCGCCACCGGGATCCCGGCGGCGTGCGCCAAAAAGACCAGCTCGCGCGCGCCCTCGAGGACGGGAAGCCTCAGCCCCGCGGCGAACATCGCGTCCTTGGCGGCCGTGGTGCCGGCCAGCACCTCGGCCAGGGAGGCGCCCAGGCGCGCTTCCAGCCGCAGCTCGGCGTAGATCTCCTGCCAGGCGTGGCCGATCACGAACAGCCGTTCGGCCTCGGAGAGCTCCAGCCCGCGACCTGCGCAGAAGCGGACCAGCCCCTCGGTATGGATGTGTTCGCTCCGGATGAGGGTCCCGTCGAGGTCGAGGAGCAGCGCTTGCGGCAGGCCGATCATGCCGCGACAGGCTAACCGACCTCCGGCCCTGATACACTGTCGCTCTAGATGCCCGAGCCTGGCGAAGAACGGTGCCTTCCCGCCCTCGCAGCGGCCCTGCGGAGCCTCCTGCTCCCCGGTGCCGGTGCTGCCGAGCGGGCGCTCGCGGCCTTCGCCGATCCGCTGGGGCTCGATTTCGGGGCCTTCCTCGAGCCCAGCGGCCTCGGCTTCGCCCCGCGCGGCGTGTGGATGCGCGAGCGCGGCGCCCCGCGCGGCGACGAACTGCGATTGCCCCCGCGCTGGCTCGAGGCGTTCGCCGAGGGCCGGGTCGTCAGCGCCCCGGCGGGCGAGGTCTCGCCGCCCGAGCTCAAGCCGCTGCGGCTGTTCGGCGCGCCCGCGCTGCTGGCCGCCCCGGCGCGCGGCGACGGGCTCGTCGGCGTGCTGCTGTTCGCCGCCTTCGGCCAGCGCTTCACCTGGTCCGAAGGACATGCCCATGCGGCCAGCGCTCTGGCCGCCGCCCTCGCCGCCGCCCTCGTCCGCATCGACGAGACCGCGGCCGTCCTCGACCACCTGCCGCAGCGGATCGCCTGGAAGGACAGCCGCCTGCGCTACCGCGGCTGCAACCGCGCCTTCGCCCGCGCCGCCGGCCTCACCAGCGCGCAGCTGGCCGGGCGCAGCGATCGCTAGCTGGTCCTCCGCCCCGAGCTGTGTGACGGCGGCGACGTCGCGCGCCGCCACGAGCGCGAGGTGCTGCAGGGCGGTCGCCCGCAGATCGCCCGCATCGAGGCGACCCAGGTCGCGGCCGGGCGCGAGCAGTGGCTCGCCGTCAGCCGGATCCCGCTGACCGGCAGCGACGGCAAGCCCTCGGGCGTGATCGTCGTCAGCGAGGACATCAGCGATCGCTTGCAGGCCGCGTCCCTGCTGCGCCACGCCGAGCGCACCGGCGCGGTCGCCCGCCTGGCCGCGGCGATGACCGCCGACCTCCAGACCCCGCTGTCGGAGATCGAGAACCTCGCCACCGACGACCGGATCCGCAGCGCCGCGCGCAACGCCAACGACCTGGTGCGCCAGCTCGCCGCGTTCGCGCGCCGCCAGCTCGCCGATCCGATCGACGTCGCGCCCGCCTCGCTGATCTCCCGCATGGGCAGTCTGCTCGGGCGCGTGCTCGGCGACGGCCTCGCGCTCGACCTCCCGGTCGAGGGCCTGCGCAGCGCCGTCCGCGTCGACCCGCGCCAGCTCGAGCTGATGGTCGTCGCCATCGTGCGACATGTCCGCGGGTACATGCCCCAAGGTTCCAAGCTGGCGATCGACGTCGCCCCGCAGACCCTCGGCCTCGAGCGCTCGCTCGGCTTCGGCCTGCCCGCCGGCGAGTACGTGCGGATCCGCTTCCTCGCCTACCCCGTCGAGGGCGGCGCCGACATGAACGAGGCCCTGCGGGCCCGCCTGGTCCTCGCGCAGGCGATCGCCCGCCACGGCGGCGGCGCCCTCCGCTTCCAGCGCGAGGGCGAGTCGAACTTCCGCAGCAACATCGACTCGCTGGCGATCGAGGTCGTGTTGCCGCGCGTGTTCAGCATCCCGCGCATGGTCGACCCGACCCCCGCGCCCGACACCCGCGGCGTCGAGTCGGTGCTCGTCCTCGACGACGACCTCCACCTGCGCGGGGCCGTCGCCGCCGCCCTGCGCCAGCTCGGCTACGCCGTCCAGCAGGCGGAGCACCTCGACGAGGCGCTGGCGGTGCAGCGCAACGTCCGCCCCCCGCTCGCGCTGGCGCTGATCTCCTCCGAGCTCGCGGCCGGCTCCGGCGAGGCCGCCCGCGCGCTGCAGAAGGTCCAACCCGAGCTGCGCGTGTTGGTCCTGTCGCGCCACCTCGGCGGCGAGGGCGTGGTCGTCGTCGGCAGCTTCGAGGCGCTCGCCGCCCGCGTCCGCCAGGCCCTCGACACCCGACCGGGCTGAAGCGGCCTGCCCGCGAGGACATGTCTACTCGGACATGTCTATGTGGACATGATCTTTCGCTCATGCCCGAATGGTCAGCCGTTCGCCGGCCGCGCCCGGCGCTCGCGCTCGCTGCCTCATGCCCCCGCGGCGCACCCACCTGGCCCTTCATCGCGTGTCCGATGGGACAGGCGCGCCCTCGCTGCGCCTCGCAGTCACATGTCCTCCGGGACATCTGTGCAGCGCGGCGCGGCCGCCCGCGCAACTCCGCCCGGTGTCCGCGCACGGGGTCTGCGCACCGGCATGCGCGCGCGACGTCGGCGCCGCAGTTCACCGCCGCGAGTCAGGCGCAATCCGGTCCGCATCGCCGGTCTACGCCCGAACAGCGCACAGCGGCCCCTGCGCGCCGTTGTGGGCCCGATCCGGTCCTGGAGATCTCCCCGCGTGCGGTGCTGGGGTGAGGCGCTTGAACAGCGTAACGAAGCGACGCAGCGGGCCTCCGGCGCGCGCGCCGCTGCGCGTGCACGCGGCGACATTTGGTATGTCTTGCCGCAGAAGCCGGTGATGACGACGCAGGGGCACACGGGGGTTCGCGTTGCCGTGGCGTGACCACTACCTCGCGGCGATGCACGACATCCGCCGGGGCCTCGGCGAGCAGGTCGACCTGCCCGCGCTGGTCGGCTCGATCTTGTGGCACGCCGAGCAATTCTTCGACGGCGGCGGCGCGGCCTTCTACCTCGCCCAGCCCGAGGGCCTGCGGGCCATCGCCGGCTCGAGCGCCGTGATCCGCTCGCTCGGCGAGAACATCGAGGGCGACACCGGCCCGGTCATGCAGGTGTGGCGCACCGGCCAGGCGCTGCTCGTGCCGCCCGACGAGGAGAGCTCGATCGGCCTGGCGCTGACGCCGGTCGAGACCCACGACCGTCGGCTCGGCGTCATGGTCGTCGGCGGCCTCACCGGCAGCGCCGCGGTCGACACCATGACCCTGGCCGAGATGACGCCGTTCTCCGGCCTCCTGGCCATCAGCGTCGTCAACGCCGGCCTCTACATCACCGCGCGGCAGGAGCTGGCCGAGCGCCGCAAGGCCGAGGCGGCGCTGCGCGAGAGCGAGGAGCGGTTCCGGACCCTGTTCGAGTACGCCCCGGACGCCATCCTCGTCGTCGACGCCGACACCGGCCTGTTCGTCGACCCCAACGCCAACGCCACCCGGCTGTACGGCCTCACGCGCGAGGAGCTGCTGCACGTCGGCCCCGGCACCATGAGCCCGCCCATCCAGCCCGACGGCCGCAACTCGATCGAGGGGGCGACCGAGCACGTGCAGGCGGCCCTGGCCGGCGAGGCGCCGGCGTTCGAGTGGGTCCACCGCAACAGCGCCGGCCACGACATCCCGTGCGAGGTCCGGCTGGTGCGCATGCCCGCGAGCGGCCGCAACCTCGTGCGCGCCAGCGTCACCGACATCACCGAGCGCAAGCGGGCGCAGCAGGCGCTGGCGGCCGCGAAGGAGGCCGCGGAGGCCGCCAACACCGCCAAGGGCACCTTCCTCGCCAACATGAGCCACGAGATCCGCACGCCGATGAACGCCATCATCGGCATGACCGGGCTCCTGCTCGACACTCCGCTGAGCGCCGAGCAGCGCGACTTCGTCGACACCCTGCGCTCGAGCTGCGAGTCGCTGCTCACCATCATCAACGACATCCTCGACTTCTCGAAGATCGAGGCCAACAAGCTCGAGCTCGAGAGCGAGGCCTTCAGCCTGCAGGAGTTCATCGAGGGCGTCGTCGACCTCGTGGCCGCCAGCAAGCTCGGCGACAAGCCGCTCAACATCGCCGTCTCGATCGCCGCCGACGTCCCGCGGCGGCTCGTCACCGACTCGACCCGCCTGCGGCAGATCCTCCTCAACCTCCTCAGCAACGCCGTCAAGTTCACCGCCTACGGCGACATCAGCCTCGAGGTCAGCGTCCGCGGCGTGCGGCGCCCCGGCGACGGCGCCCCGCGCTACGGCCTCCTGTTCGCCGTCGAGGACACCGGCATCGGCATCCGCGCCGACCGCATGGATCGCCTGTTCCAGAGCTTCAGCCAGCTCGACAGCTCGACCACCCGCCGCTTCGGCGGCACCGGCCTCGGGCTGGCGATCAGCAAGCGCCTGGCCGAGATGCTCGGCGGCACCATGTGGGCCGTCAGCGAGGTCGACCGCGGCTCCACCTTCTACTTCACCATCGACGCCGCCAGCGAGCCGACCCCGAAGGCCGTCGTCGCCGACCACGACGGCCGCTTCCGCGGCAAGCAGCTGCTCATCGTCGACGCCAGCGAGCCGCAGCGGCGCCTGCTGTCCGGCCACGCCCACTCGTGGGGCCTGCAGACGCTCACCTTCGCCAGCGCCGCCGACGCGCTCGCCGGCCTGCGCGAGGTCGCCGTCGACGTCGCCGTCGTCGACACCCTCCTGCCCGACCCCCGCCACCGCGAGCTGCTCCAGGCGCTGCGCAGCGCCCAGGTCCCGGTGGTCCTGCTCGCGCCGATGGCGAGGCGGTCCTATGGGACAGGTCTCGAAGAACATGACGCATTGGTCAGCAAGCCGATCAAGGGCGCCTCGCTGCTGGCCGCCCTGGCCGCCGTGCTCGGCGACGCCGACGCCCAGCCGAGCCCGCGGATCGAGCTCGGCGCGTCGGAGTTCGACCCGACCCTGGCCGAGCGGCTGCCGCTGCGGATCCTCGTCGCCGAGGACAACGCCACCAACCAGAAGCTCATGCTGCTGATGCTCGAGCGGTTCGGCTACCGGGCCGACTGCGCCTTCCACGGCATCGAGGCGCTCGACGCCGTCGGCCGCCACGCCTACGACATCATCCTCATGGACGTGCAGATGCCGGAGATGGACGGCCTCGAGGCGACGCGGCTGATCCGGCGCGGCGGCGGGCCGCAGCCGCGGATCGTCGCCATGACCGCCAACGCCATGGACAGCGACCGCCAGGCCTGCCTCGCCGCCGGCATGGACGACTACGTCAGCAAGCCGGTGCAGATCCGCGAGCTGCGGGCCGCGCTCGAGCGGACGCGGCGGCCGATCGAGGTCCCGCCCCCGCCGCCGACGCTCGACCCGTCCCTGATCGCCACGAGCGCCGAGATCGAGCGCGAGGCGACGGCCGGCTACCGCCAGCTGCGCGACCTCCTCGGGGCGGCCACGGCCGACGAGATCGCCGCGTTGTTCCTGCGCGAGGCCGACGAGCTGATGGCCCGCCTGCGCGTCGCCATCGCCGACGGCGACCACGACGGCGTGCGAGAGGCCGCGCACAGCCTCAAGGGCAGCTCCGGCGGCCTGCGGCTGATGAGCATCCACGCCATCGCCGCCGCGCTCGAGGCCAAGAGCCGCGCCGGCGACCTGCTGGCCGCGCCGGTGCTGTTCGGCGAGCTCGAGCGGCAGTACGGCGTCGTCTACGACCACCTCGCCGTGCGCCCGGCCTGACGCGCCCCGACTCACGACGGCCCGCCCCGGAGCGCCCGCGCGCTCCTGCTATACCTGCGGCGCCCGCATGCAACGCGCCCTCCGCAGCCCCAAGGCGAACGCCCCTGCCGTCCCCGAGATGAAGGTCTGCGGCGTCAACGCCTGCCAGGCGATCGCCGCCCGTCGCCCCGACGACGTCCGCCGCGTCTACATCCACCCCTCGCGCCTGCCCGCCTTCGGCCCCTTCCTCAAGCGCTGCGCCGAGCGCCGGATCGCCTACCACGTCGTCGAGGACGACGAGCTCGAGCGGATCACCCAGTCGGTCCACCACGAGGGCGTGTGCTTCATCGCCCGCGAGCGCCCGCCGATCGGCCTGCAAACCGCCCTGAACCGCCGCGACCCCACGCGCCCGCGCTGCCTCCTCTACCTCGGCGGCGTCGGCAACCCGCACAACCTCGGCGCCATCGTCCGCGTGTGCGCCCACTTCGACGTCGACGCCGTCCTCGCCGGCGGCCTCGAGTCGCACGTCTCCCCGGCGATGCTGCGCACCGCCGAGGGCGGCGGCGAGTTCGTCGACGTCGTCCCCGTCGCCGACGGCACGGGCCCGCTCGTCGCCGCGCGGCGGGCCGGCTACCGCCTGATCGCCACCGCCGCCCGCGGCAAGCGCTCGCTGTACGGCGCCCCGCTGCCGCCGCGCGCCGTCATCATGCTCGGCGCCGAGGCCGACGGCCTCGCACCTGCCCTCTTGAACATGGCCGACGAGACCGTCCAGATCCCCGGCACCGGCGCGCTCGACAGCCTCAACGTCGCCTGCGCCGCCGCCGTCGTGCTCGGCGAGTTCTGGCGCTGCCACCGCGCCGCGGAGTGAACGTGGCCAGCCACCCGGTCCTGACCGACGCCGTCCTCGACGCCGCGCTCGGGCCCGAGGCCGAACCTGACCTCAAGGCCAGCTCTCCGCCGTTCTTCCGCCGCCCGCTGTTCGAGCGGCTGACCCGCGCCCACTGGGCCAGCCCCTACCTCCTCTGGGCCGCGCCGATCGCCGCCTGCCTGGCTCTCGGCGCCCGCGCCCACGACCTCCCCCGCCTCGCGCTGCTGGTCGCCGGCGGCTGGCTGGTGTGGACCTTCGTCGAGTACTGGCTGCACCGCGGCTTCTTCCACCTCGCCCCCACCACCCCGGCGCGCCGCGTCACCTCCTTCATCGTCCACCGCCACCACCACGTCGCCCCCAACGACCGCGACCGCCTGGTCGCCACCCCGCTCCACAGCGGCGGTCTGGCCCTGCTCCTGCTCGGCGTCTACACCGTCGCCGCCGGCCCCGCCGCCCGCTGGCCGCTGCTGGCCGGCAGCCTCGTCGGCTACCTCTTCTACGAGCTCGCCCACCTGCGCGCCCACCACGGCCGCCCGCGCACCGCCCTCGGCCGGGCCCTCCGCCGCCGTCACCTGCGCCACCACTTCACCGACCGCGGCGCCGACTTCGGCATCTCCAGCCCGCTGTGGGACCTGGTCTTTCGTACCTATTCCAAAAGACCTGCCGCCAAGGACATGTAGCATCACACATGTCCTCCGGGACATGCCCCCGACTGCAGGCCATCAGGGTCCCGACCGCAGCAGCGTCAGCTCGGGCTGATCGGCCGCCCCGGCGAGCACGTCGGCCTTGCCGTCGCCGTCGACGTCGCCGCTGGCCAGCAGCGCCGGCGCCGCCTCGCCGGGCAGCGGATGGCTCTGCACGCACGTCCCGCCGGCGACGAAGATCACCCGCATCGCCGCCGACGAGCCGGTCACCAGGTCGCCCGCGCCGTCGCCGTCGACGTCGGCCACGGGCCCCAGCTGAACCGGCCCCTCGACCCGCAGCGTGGGGCTCGCCTGTGCCAGCGACCAGATCGTCAGCAGGTCGAACCCCGGCGCCCAGTGCCCGACGACGTCCGGCGCGCCGTCACCGTCGACCTCGCCGACGACGAGGCTCGTCGGCGGCTCGTCGCTGGTGAGCCCGATCTGCTGGACCGGTTCGAGACCCAGGCCCGGCACCAGCTCGAACACGCCGAGCTGCTGCTCGCCCGCGCCGGCCGTCACCAGGTCGGCCCGCGTCGCCTCGCCGCCCACCGCGCCCACCGCCGCCGCGAACGTCACCCCGCTCAGCGCCGGCGCGCCGAGCGTCTCGCCGAAGCCGCCCATCCCGTCGCCGAGGCGCAGCGCGATCGGCTGGCTCGGGTCGTCGCTGCGCGTCAGCAGGTCGGGCGCGCCGTCGCCGTCGAAGTCGCCGGTCCACAGGTGCGTCGGGTTCGTGCCGATCGACTCCTTCACCGGCGCCGCGAACACCGCGTCCTCGCCGAACACCAGGCTGAGCTCTCCCACCGGGGAGTGCTGCGTGATCGCCAGGTCCGGCGAGCCGTTGCCGTCGAAGTCGGCGATCGCCAGCCGCTGCGACCCGGGCCCCAGCTCGGTCGGGATCAGCTGTCCTGGCGCGAACTCGCCGAGCCCGTCGCCGAGCATCACCTCGACCTGCCCCGTGTCCGGCAGCACCGCCACCAGGTCGAGCGCCGCGTCGCCGTCGAGGTCCGCCAGCGCCACCGCCGACGGGCTGCCCTGCAGCGGGATCGCCGACAGCATCAACGGCTGGCGCTCGCACACCGGGATCGGGTCGATCAGCTGACACCACCCCGGCTCCGCCTCGCAGAAATAGCCGTCGTCGCACTCGTCGTCGGCGTAGCACTCGTAGCCCTGGCAGCGCAGCTCGAGCTCGCCCTGCGGGTTCGGCACCACCCCGCAGCAGCCGATCGCGTCGTAGCACTCGCCCTCCACGCAATATTCGCAGAACCCCCCGCAATCGGCGTCGGACTGGCACTCCGGCGGCGGCCCGGAAGTGCCCGTGGTCTCGCTCGTCGAGGTCGTCGGACCCGTCGTCACCGGCTCGGTCGGATCTCCCGTCGTCGCCGACGTCGCCGTCGACGTCTGCTCGCCCGCGGTCTCGCTCTCCGGGGGTAGAGGACCACACGCCGACACCCACAGCCCTGCCGTCATCCACCGGAGTCGCGCCTGCATCCGTGCGAGCTTCGCACATTCGTCGCGGTCGATCACCCCCCGAGAGCCGTGCTCACATTTGGCAGGGATTGTGGCCGCGCAGACGAGAGCGCGTTCGCTGCTGGCTCCGCCGGCCAGAGTTTGCATACCCTACGATGGGCCCGCGATCGGGCCGAAGGAACGCATGAAGACCACGACTCTATGGTGCACGATGATCCTGGGCGCGTGCGCGCTCGCCTGTGACGTCTCCGACGACTCCGCCCGCGGTGAGGACCAAGACGTCCTCGTCGCCGGTGACGACGCGTGGGACCTGTGCGAGATGGACGACGACGCCTGCATCGACGACTTCGCGGCCGACCCCGGCTTCAGCCACGGCCGCTGCGGCGTCCACCCGACCGCCTTCGAGGTCGCGGCGATGGAAGCCGACTTCCTGTATCGCTTCGCCGCCGGGCCGATGCCGTCCGACGCCACCCCGCGCGCGGCCATTCCGGTGTGGTTCCACGTGATCCGCAACAACAGCGGCGTCGGCAACGTGACCGACGCGCAGATCAACCAGCAGATCAACCTCCTCAACTCGACCTACGCATCGGCCGGCTTCTCGTTCGCCCTGGCCGGCGTCGACCGGACCAACAACACCAGCTGGTACGGCATGGGTGCTTCGGCCGAGACCCAGGCCAAGAAAGCCCTGCGCAAGGGCGGCAAGGAGACCCTCAACATCTACACCGCCAACCCCGGCGGCGGCCTGCTCGGCTGGGCCACCTTCCCCTCGTCGTACGCCGGCAACCCGACGTACGACGGCGTCGTGCTGCTGAACGAGAGCCTCCCCGGCGGCAAGGCGGCGCCCTACAACCTCGGCATGACCGGCGTGCACGAGGTCGGCCACTGGATGGGCCTCTATCACACGTTCCAGGGCGGTTGCGCCAAGCAGGGCGATCTCGTCGACGACACCCCGGCCGAGAAGTCGGCCGCGTTCGGCTGCCCCGAGGGTCGCAACACCTGCCCGGCCGCCGGCGTCGACCCGATCCACAACTACATGGATTACACCGACGATGCTTGCATGAACAACTTTACGGCCGGCCAGGCCGCGCGCATGAAGGCCCAGATGACGGCCTATCGCTGAAACCTCGGCCCAGGCGAGCCCGACGCGTTCCGTGAGGCCTGTGGCCCTCAGAATCAGCGCCTCGGGCCCGCGCTCCGAGCCACCATTGGGCCCCGCACGGGGCCTTTCTCGCGACGGCGCCTGACCTCGCATTTCGGCCTCGTCATGCGGCCGGGTGTTGAAACGCGGGGGCCACCTGTGGTTCCGTGAGCCGGTCGGAGATTGTGTGATGTCGCATCGTAGCCTTGAGCTCCTCTGTACTTGTTCGCTCCTCCTCACCGCCTGCGGCGACGCAGGCGGCGGCACAGGCGGCGTGTCTGCCACCACCAACGTGACGACCGCCAACCCCGTCACGGCCACGACCACCGCAACTGCCACTGCCGGCAGCGAGAACACCTCCGGCGACAGCGGCACCGAGTCGAACGGCACCGAGCCGACCACCGGCGCTCCGACCACCGGCACGACCGCGCCGGTCGACACCACCGGGTCGGAGTCCACCGGCACCTCGACCACGACGACCACCGTCGGCCCGGACACCACCACCGGCACCACCACCAACAGCAGCGACGACACCACCTCGACGTCGATCGGCGAGACCACCGACGGCACCACCGGCGAGTGCGCCGCCGTCAGCGAGACGGCGACGAACAAGAAGCAGCCGGCCGACATCATCTTCGTCATCGACAACTCCGGATCGATGGACATGGAGATCGCCAGCGTGCAGGCGAACATGAACCAGTTCTCGGCGAAGATCATCGCCAGCGGCATCGACGTGCACGTCATCGTCATCTCCGACAACAGCATCTGCGTCGGCGCCCCGCTCGGCTCCGGCAACTGTCCGGCCGACAGCAAGCCGCCGACCTACACCCGCATCAATCAGGGCGTCAGCAGCAGCAACGCGCTCCAGCTGGCGATCAGCACCTACCCGCAATACGCCGACAAGCTGCGGCCCGACGCCGCCACCCACGTCGTCGTCGTCACCGACGACAACTCGAGCATGAGCGCCAACGCCTTCGACACCCAGTTCAAGGCGCTGGACCCCGGCTTCGCCGATTACAAGCTGCACGCGATCTGCGGCGCCAACGACTCCGACGACTTCCTGTGGTGCATCCAGAACGCGGCCTGCTGCGCCTTCACGGCCGAGGCCGGCGACGTCTACCTCGACCTCATCGCCAACACCGGCGGCAAGTGGGGCGACCTGTGCCTGCAGAACTTCACCCCGGTGTTCGACGAGCTCTCGACCCAGGTCATCATGGGCGCCACCCTCGCCTGCGAGTGGGCCATCCCCGCGCCGATGGGCGAGCCGATCGACTTCGACAAGGTCAACGTCGAGTTCGACGACGGCACGCCCGAGACCTTCGGCAAGGTCCCGAGCCCGGCCGAGTGCGCCAACGTCGGCGACGGCTGGTACTACGACGACGAGCAGAACCCGGGCAAGATCTTCGTCTGCCCGCAGACCTGCACCAAGATCCAGGGCGTCGAGGACGCCAAGATCAACATCAAGTTCGGCTGCGAGACGATCATCGCCCAGTGACGTGCTAACGCTTGGGGCATGGCGTTCCGCGACCAGCACAGCGAGCCCGGCCCCGCCGTCGACCCGTTCGATCGCTTCCAGACGCTGTTCGCCGCCCTCCAGGCCCGCGGCGGCGACCCGGACTCGCTGCGCCTCGTCGCCATCAGCTTGCTCGGCATGCCCGGCGAGCCCGACGACATCGTCGAGCGCGTGCGCGCCTGCGACCGCGAGCTCGCGCCCCGGTTCGGCTGGTGGAGCAGCACCGCCAGCGACACCCGGCACGTGCTCGCCTCGCAGCTCGTCAAGGCGGGCGACCGGGCCGACGCCTTCGTCGCCGAGGTCGACCGCGTCGGTCAGCTGTTCCGCGCCGTCGGCGTGCGCCGCGGCGGCGTCTACGAGACCCTCGCCGTGCTCGTGCTGCGCCGCACTCTCGGCGGCGCCCCGGCCCTGCGCCGCCACGTCGAGCGCTTCGCCGCGATCTACGCCGAGATGAAGCGCCACCACTGGTGGCTGACCGGTCCCGAGGACTTCCCCGCCTGCGCCATGCTGGTCGGCGTCCCCGGCGATCCCGTCGCCATCGGCGCCGGCATCGAGGCCATCTACCGCGCGCTGCACGAGCGCGCCGCGCTGTGGCCCGGCGACGCCTTGCAGACGGCCGCCAACATCCTCTACCTCGGCGGCCTCGACGCGCTCGAGATCGCCGAGCGCTTCGCCCTCATCGTCCGCCAGTTCCGCGCCGCCGGGGCCAAGATCGGCCAGCAGGAGTACGACGACCTCGCCATCCTCTGCTTCCTCGCGCTCCCGGTCGAGCGGCTCGTCGCCACCGTGATCGCCATCCGCGATCGTCTGACCGCGAAGCGCTGGTGGTCGCGCCGCGGCAATTTGGGGCTCGCCACCAACCTCGCGTTCGTCCACCTCGTCGGCGAGGACGGCGCTCTCGGCCCGCTCGCCGACGCCAAGCTCCTGCTCGACATCCAGGCCCTCGTGGCCGCGCGTCAGTCCGGCTAGCGCCGCGCTCGACGATCCCGCAGACGTCCCGCGTTCCGCTCGCCTCCGCCGGCGCCGCGCGCTGCGTTCGCCCCGATTCGCCTCGCGCCGGCTCTGGCATCCTGGCGGAACGAGCCACGCCTTGCTCGAAATGGCCCCGCCGATCCCTCGCGTTGACAGTCACGGCCGCGGCCGACACCCTCGCCTCATGGCCGAGGAGTCCAACGCGCTCGTGCCCGCCGAGGCCGCGCGCCCCCCCGATCCTTACGAGAAGCGCTACATGGCCGGCGAGGGCACCGTCCTCTACCGCGACAAGCACCGCGCTCCCTGGCAGCTGCACGCCATCTTCGCCGCCGCGATGGCGCTCCACGTCAGCCTCGCCCTCCTCGCCGGCGGCGCGGCGGCTGGTGCGATCGGCATCGCCACCGGCGCCCCGCTGCTCGCGCTCGTGTGGATCCTGTTCGCCGTCCTCCGCGTCACCGTGTCCGAGGGCCACGTCAACGTCCAGTACGGCCTGTTCGGGCCCAGGATCCCGATCGCCGCCATCGAGCACGCCGAGGTCATCCAGTACGACTGGAAGGACTTCGGCGGCTGGGGCATCCGCTACTCGCGGCACGGCGAGTGGATGTACAACATGCCCGGCGACGGCGGCCGCGCGGTGCGGATCGTCTGGCACGACGCACGCGGCAAGCGTCGCGTCACCTGCGTCGGCAGCCCGCACGCCGACGAGCTCCTGCGGCAGATCGGCCACGCCCGCAAGGCCCTGCCCGCCGCCGCGGCTCGGACCGCGCTCAAGCCGGGCGACCCGTGACGAACGCCCCCGGCCAGCCGCCGTGGCCCGCGATCAGCCGATCGACGCGCTCCATCACCGCGATCGTCGCCTGCAGCGCCGCCACCACCGTCCGGTAGTGCGCCACGTCCTCGGCCGCCAGCGCCCGCCCGCGCCGCGCCTTGAGCCACTTCTCGCACGGCGCGTAGCCCCCGACCTCGAAGCCCCACACCGCCGCGGGCACCCCGGCGAACCCGCGGGACCTGCGGCGATCGATCCACACATGTCCCCCGGACCAGCTGACCGCCTCGATCGGACCTTCGATCGCACCTGTCCATTCGGCCAGCCCCGCGATCGGCCGCGCCGCCTCGAGCAGGTGCAGCCCGACCAGCTCGGCCCCGAGCGCCGCCAACCCGCGCAGCAACGCCGGGCTCGCCGCGATCGGCACGCGCGCGAAGTCGACGCGGATCGCCGCGTCGTAGCGCGCGCGGTACGTCGCGCTGTGCACCACTGCGAACACGTAGTGCAGCAGCGCCTCCGGTTCGAGCTCGAGCCCCGTCGCCGCGCGCACGGCCGCCGCGAACTCCGGCCGCACGTTGGCCGCCCGCGCCCCCGCGGCGTCGACCACGTACAGCGGCGCGAGGAAGTCCTGCCCGCGGTTGCCGAGGTAGAACGTCCCGTGGCAGATCGGCTCGCGCGTGACCCCGAAGTGCGACACCGACCGGCCGACGATCTGCCGGTTGTAGATCAGCCCGAGGTTGCCGCCGGCGAGCATGTGACGCATCACCGCCACCCGCGGCCGGCCCAGGAACCCGCCTGACCGTTCGGACATGTACGTCCAGCGCCAGTCGAACGGCCTGTAGAGGATCCGGCGCACCCGCTCCGGCGCCGGCCCGAGCGCGCGCAGCTCGGCCTGGGCCGCCGCCAGCGACCACGCCCCGTCCTCGCCCAGCGCCAGCGCCTCCCGCGCCTCCGCCTCGCTCGCGCGCGCCAGCATCTCGACCCGCGCGCGCACCTCCCCCGCCGTGAAGCCGACGCACACCGGGTCGTTCTTGCTCTGGATCCCCGAGCTGTGGACCGCGAAGATCCGCGGCAGCGGCCACCACCCCGCGTACTCCGCGGCCGTCGCCTCACAAGTCTCTTCGGACATGTCCCAGCGGTAATACGGCTCCGCCGGCGCCTGCGGCCGCAGCCGCGCCGTCAGGCGCGAGGGCTCGGCGAGCAGCGCCAGCTTGTCGGCCCGACTGCCGCGCAGCGAGCAGCCGGAGTGACCGACCCCGCCGCCGCGGCACAGCCACGCGACCGCCACCCCCTGGGTGATGGCGAACACGTTCTCGTCGACCACGTCGCCGCGGACATCGCCGTGGAGGTCGACGATCGCGCGCCACGGGAACGTCGCCTGCAGGCTGGCCCGCAGCCCGCGCTTGGCGATCCCCACCAGCAGGTCGCGGTTGATCACCAGCCCGACCGCCGCGCGCGGCACCTGCTCGGCCAGCCACTCGGCCAGCCGCAGGAACTTCCACTCGTCGCGCAGCAGGTCGCTCTTCGTCTCGCCGAGCCCCGACCGCCAGCGCCGCAGCTCCGCCACCAGCCACGCCGGCGCCGACGACGACGACGCGTACGGCGGGTTGCCGACCACCACCGTGAACCGCCGGGCCGGCGCCTCCGCCAGCGCGTCGCGCCGCACCAGCCCGATCTGCTCCTCGCCGCTCGGCGCGTAGCCGCTGCGGATCAGCGCGTCCGCCAGCCGCAGCCGCGCCACCACCAGCGGCGCCAGCATCGGCTCGTACGCGTGCAGCCGCGGCAGCAGGTGCGCCGGCACGTACGCCTGCCAGCGCCGCAGCACCTCCGGCGCGTCCCACGAGGTCCCGAGCTCGCGGCACCAGCGGTCCTTCATCGTCCGCTCGATCACCCGCACGCACGCCAGCACGAACGCCCCCGTCCCGCACGCGAAGTCGAGGATCGCCACGAACGGCTCGCTCGCCGCCACGCCCGCGGGCGCGCCGCCGACCACCTCGGCCCACGTCTCCGTGGCCGCCAGCCCGTCGGCGAGCCCCAGCTGCGCGCGCAGCATGTCGTCGACGCCCGCGACGATCGCCGTCACCAGCGCGCGCGGCGTGTAGAACACCCCGCGACGCCGCCGCTCGCCCGGATCGAGGGCCGCCAGCAGCGGCTCGAAGAACGCCTCTGCCGGCTCCTCTCCGCCCCTCGGCAGCTCCAGCGCGTCGAGCCGGCCCGCCAGCCCCGCCAGCGTGTCGGCCAGCGGTCCCTCCTCGACACCGATCTGCCCCCGCAGCCCCGCGGCCCGCACCAGCGAGCGGGCGGTCACCAGCGTAGCCCCGTCACATGACCTTTCAGACAGCCCACGCGCGACGAACAGCGCCGCCACCAGCGCCTGCGCCCGCGCCTCGACCTCGCCGGGTTCGACCTGCCGCGCCAGCAGCGGCCGGAGCGCCCGCACCTCGGCCGCGAGCAGCTCCACGAGCGCGCCGGCCCCCTCGCTCGCGCGCGCTCGCCTCGGCACGCGCGCGAGTCTATCCGAACCTGTCCCGGCGGACAATCAGCGCCGCGAATCACCGCATGTCCGTCCGGACGCGCCCGGCGCCGTCACATGTCCCTTCAGACACATCAGGACGCCGACCAGCCATCTCCGTTCGGATCCTCCATCACGTGTCCCTTCAGACATCCGCGCTCCGACCAGCCGTCTCCGTTCAAACCCTCCGTCACATGTCCCTTCAGCCACGCCCGCGCTCCGCGCCCTCACATGTCCCTTCGGACACCCCCGCGCTGCGCGCCATCCCATATCCCTTCAGACACGCCCGCGGGCCCCGCGGCTCACGGCCCGTGCACGCGCCGGATCTCGACCCCGTCGCGCAGGTCGGCCACCGAATCGTACCTCGAGGACAGGTTTAAAAAGACATATCGCTTGTGGGTCCGCGGCGCGCCGAAGATCACCGGGCAGGCCTGGCGCTGGCCGCCGGCGAAGAACCCCTCCTCGTCGCGGTCGTGGCCATGGATCACCAGCGACACCGGCACCGCGCTGGCGGACACCCGCGCCAGCAAGCGGGCCGTGACCTCGTCGCGCTGGCCATAGCTGCCGAGGAACGTCGCCAGCAGGTGGCGGCGGTACGGGTCGTTGTCGCGCGGCTGCAGGCGGACCCCGTCGAGGTCGTCGAACTGCTGCAGCCGGTCGTCCGGGCTGCCGTGGGCCAGCAGCACCCCGCACGGGGCCGCGACCGCCAGCAGCGCCGGCTCGAACAGCGCCCGCAGGTCTGCCAGCTGCGCCGGCGTGCAGCGCTGCTCGAGCGCCGCGACCTCGTCGGCGTGGAACTTGGCGGTGCGCGGCCCGCCGACGTGGCCGTGGTCATGGTTGCCGAGCACGTAGTGGATCCGGCCCGGGTACGCGCGCTGCAGCTCGAGGATCGCCGCCACGATCTCGGCGGACATGTCCGAATAGTCATACAGCTCGGGCCGGCGCCCGCGCGCCTCCTCGCTGGGCCCGTGCACGGTGTCGCCGAGGATCGCCCAGTGCGTCGCCGGCTCGGCCGTGACGGCCGCGAGGAAATGCTCGCGCAGCGCCACGAAGTCGTCCCAGCAGCCGTGGAGATCGGTGCTGACGATCAGCGCGCCGCGCGACGGGAGGATCACGGTCCTGCGCACCACCATCGCGGCCAGGATACACGACGCGCCGCCGCTGCGACCCGGCGCGGGTCCGCGCCCGCGCCCGTGCGACGCACCGCCGCAGCCTGCGTGCACGAGCGGGCCCACGACCCCACGGTGCTGTTCTGCGACCTCGTGACTCCACCCGCGACGTCGACGTCGCGCGGCGGTCCACCCCGCGCGACGACGTCCGGCGCTGCCCCGCAGCGTGACCTCGATCCGTTCGCCCGACCGCGAGCCTTCCGTCGCGAGCCTTCCGTCCATCGCAGCGGCCTCGTCCGACCAGGAGCGCCGCTTGTGCGCGGTCGCGGCCGCACGCTATCCTCCGCGCCGTGCGAGGCGCGTCGCGGTTCGTGTCGTGCGTGGTGCTGTTCGGCCTCGGCGCCGCCGCCGGGTGCTTCCGCGAGGACTTCATGCTCGGCGCCGTGTGTGGCAACGACGTCCAGTGCGGCGAGGATCAGTGCTGCTCGGGCAAGCGTTGCCGGCCGTCCCCCGAGGGCTGCGATCGCGGCGCCGGCATCGACACCGCCTACGACGAAGCATACCGGTCCTGCCACGACGACGACGAGTGCATCAAGCTCGGCATGCCGCACTGCGTGCGCCTCGAAGGCGTCAAGGACGGCTTCTGCGCCGACCTGTGTCAGGGCGTCGAGGAGAACTGCGAGATGCACCCCGAGTCATCGAGCCGCACCTGCATCGAGCTCGACGGCCAGCGCCACTGCGCCCTGCTGTGCTGTAGCGCCGGCTGTGATCCCGACACCGGCCAGTCGCTGTGCCCGGGCCAGACGGACTGCCCCGATCCGTGCCCGGGCAAGATGGAGTGCCTCGACAACGTGTGCGTGCCGAAGGACGGGTCGTGATCGGCCCCCCCGCACGACGGCCTCGCAGCGGCTCTGCGCCGGCCGTCGCGTGCCCTCCGCTCGACCTCGCCGCCCGCGACCTCGCGCGCCCCCTCGCGACGCCCCCTCGCCCCGCCGACACCGATCGCGACGTCATCGCCACGCACCTCGAGCTCGCCGCTCGCGACCTCGCGCCTGCGGCGAACCCCTTGCCGCCCCGCGACGCGCTCGCGCGCTCGGCCGTCACCGTGCTCCCCGCATCGCTCCCCGCCCTCGTCCCCGGTCGCACGCGCCTCGTCGCCGCCGGCCTCGCGTTCATCCTGTCCTGCGAGACAGGTGTCGTCCACGCCGCTCCCTCCCCGCGCGACCTGGCCTATGAGCAAGCCGTGCAGGCCGAGGAGGCCGGCGACCACGCCCGCGCCGCCGCCGAGTACGCCCGCGCCTACCAGCTCACGCCCGCCGGCGAGAGCGGCCCGCGCCTGCTGTTCCTGCGCCAGAGCGTCGCCGCGCGCCTGCGGGCCCGCGACGGCGGCGGCGAGCCGCGCGAGCACCTGTGCCAGGCGCGCGCCCTCCTGCGCGACCACCTCGCCGGCGCCGGCGACGGCACCCTCGCCGGCGAGCGGGCCAGCCTCGCGCGCGTCGAGCAGGACCTCGGCGGCATCGACTGCGACGTCCCGGCCGCGAACCCACCTGTCCCCACGGACAGCTCGACGGCTCCCCCCGACACCCCCACCGCCGACCCACCTGTCCCTTCGGACACCTCCGACCCGATTCCGCGATCCCCTGCGCCGGCCGTCCAGCGACCTGTCCCCACGGACATGCCCCAGCCCCCCACGACCCCCGACGGTCGCTCGCCGCGCCTGGTCCGCGGCCTCCGGATCGCCGGCCTCACCAGCCTCGCCATCGGCGTCGCCGCCCTCGTGCCGATGAGCGTCGGGATCGGCCTCGCCCGCGCCCGTACGCGCGAGGGACGGTCCCTGTGCTGGAGCATGGCGGAGGCCTGCGACTTCAGCAATCCGAAGATCGTAGACATCCTGAGTGACGGCCGCGACTACGAACAAATGGTCAAGATCACCGCCCCGCTGGTCGGCGTCGGCTTCATGGCCGGCATCATCCTGCTGAGCCTCGCCATGACCGGCCGCGCCCGTCCGCCCGTCACCGCCGCCCCGCGGCTCGGCGGAGGCACCCTCGGCTTCGGGCTCCAGGGCCGCTTCTGACGGTCCGCGCGGCCCGCGTGCTAGACTCGCCCGCCGCAGGCGACGCGTGGACGAGGCAGGCGACAGCACGTTCCCGAACTGGCCCGAGCTGCGGCGCCTGTTCACCTACGACGAGCTCGTCGGCAAGGTCCTGCAGGGCCGCTACGAGGTCGTGAAGCGGCTCGGCGCCGGCGGCATGGGCGTGGTGTTCCTGGCCCGCCACGTCCACCTCGACAAGCTGTTCGCGCTCAAGATCATCAGCGCCCGCTACCTCGACGAGCCGGAGATCGGCCGTCGCTTCCTGCTCGAGGCCCAGGCCGCCTCGAAGATCGACCACCCCAACGTGGTCGGCATCACCGACTTCGGCCCGCCCGAGGCCGGCCCCACCTTCTTCGTGATGGAGTACCTCGAGGGCGAGGACCTCGCGCGCACGCTCGCCCGCGAGGGCCCGCTGGCGTGGCCGCGCGCCCTCCACATCACGACCCAGATCGCCCGCGCCCTCGCGGCGGCCCACCAGCGCGGCGTCGTCCACCGCGACATCAAGCCGCAGAACTGCCTCCGCGTCGGCCGCGACGGCGACCCCGACTTCATCAAGGTCCTCGACTTCGGTCTCGCCAAGATCCTCTCCGGCACCAACAAGAGCACCTGGACCGTCGGCGGCTCGCCCGGCTACATCGCCCCCGAGATCTACCGTGGCGGCCGCACCGACCACCGCGTCGACATCTACGCCCTCGGGGTCGTCCTGCACACGCTCCTGCTCGGCCGCTTGCCGGCGCAGAAGCCCAGCGACGTCGAGCTCCCGCCGCAGGCGCCGGTGCTGCACCCGGGCGACCTGCCCGCGCCGCTGCGCGCCGTCATCGAGCGCGCCACCGCCGAGGATCCCGAGCGCCGCTACCCCTCCGCCGACGCCCTGCTGGCCGCGCTCGCCGGGGCCCGCGCCGCCCTCGAGAGCCCTCCCGCGCATGCTGCCTCCAAGGACATGCCCGAAAGGCCACGCCCCCGGCCGGCCCGCCGCGGCCTGCTCGTCGCCGCCTCGCTCGGCGGCGCGCTGGCCACCGCGCTCGCCGTCGCCCTCACCCGGGAGGCCGCCGGCGACGCCGTCGAGCCCGTGCCCGCCGAGGTCGCCGCGCCGTCCGGCACCGTCGCCCCATCAGTCCCCGCCTCCAGTCCCGCCGAGCCCCTCCCGCCGCCGGACCCCGCCCCGGCGCCCGCCGAACCGCACGACGTCGCCAGCGCCGCCCCTCCGACGCCGCCCGCGAGCGCCCCCGATTCACCAGCACTCGAGGACATGTCCGATTCGACATTCCCCAGGGCACCTGTCCCCGAGGCCAGCCCATCGCGCCCGCCGAAGCCCGCGCCGCCGTTCGACCCGGCGGCCGCGCGCGCCGTGCTCGAGCGCCGCACCGCCGACGTGCGCGCCTGCAAGGCCGACTCGAGCTTCCGCAACATGGCCGCGACCGTCCGGCTCGCCGGCACCGTCACCGTCTCGCCGCGGGGCAAGGCCACCGTCGCGCTGCCGGCCGGCTACGACGTCAGCCCCTGCCTCGAGCGCCTGGTCGCCCGCCTGCGCTTCCGCCCGAGCGCCGACGGCGGCGAGTTCGCCTACACGTTCCTGCTGTGAGCCGCCGCCGCGGGCTCGACATGTCCCCAAGGACATCCTCCGCGCCCGCCCGTTCCTCCCCGCGGAGAACACCGCCGGCACTCACATGTCCCCGAGGACATCCCGATCGACGAGCGCTCCGCCTCACCCCGGCGCCGGCCCCAGCCCCATGCGCGCCAGCTGGGCGTCGAGCCGCTCCTTGGCGACCCGCAGGCGGCTCTTGGCCGTGTTCTTCGGGATCTGGTACACCGCGGCGATCTCGACGCTCGTCATCTCCTGCGCGTAGCGGAGCTCGAGCAAGATCTGCAGGTCGAGCGGCAGCTTGCGCAGCGCCGCGGCCAGCCGCTCGAGCTTCGCGTGCATGGAGGCCTGCCGGCTCGGCGACGGCGACAGGTCTTCGAGCGACGACAGGCTCGGGTCGAATTGGGACGCGCGGGCTTTCTTGCGGAAGTGCGCGAACAGGACGAAGCGCGCCGTCCCGTAGAGGTAGGCGCGGAACGTCGCCGCGATCGGCTCGCCGGCCGTGACCTCCTCGCCCGGCACGACGAAGCGGTCGCGCGCGTGGATCAGCGCCTCCCACGTCTGCTGCGCCAGGTCGTCGACCTCGAAGTCGCGGACCTTGTCGGCGAAGAAGCGGACCACGTGCGGCCCGTAGCGGCGCACCAGCCCGTCGCCCGCGCGCGCGTCCCCGGCCCGCCAGGCCGCCAGCAGCGCCAGGTCTTCGTCGTTGCGGGCCATCGCCGCCGCGCGCGGCCCCGCGGCCTCGACCTGGTCTTCGGGTCTGGTCGGCTTCGACATGCGGCGCGGGTCGTGAGGATCGCACGACCCGCGCCCACCTCCAAGGGCCCGCCTCGCGGCGGGCCGCTCGACGCAAGCCCCCCGCGAGGCGCCGCCGTCCTCAGCCGCCCGCCAGCGCCGCGCTGATCTCGCCCACCGCCGTCACGCTGCCGCTCAGGGCGCCTGTGCCGCTCTGGATGAGCGCGCCCACGCTGTCGATCTCCGTGACCGCGCAGCTGAGCCGGATCGCCGCGAGCAACTCGCCTTTCGCCGTGATCGCAGCCTCCATCGCCGGCACGAGGTCCACGGCCGCGTCGCCGATCCCCGCGCCCGCCTCGAGCACCAGCTTCGCGCGCGCGCTGGCGGCCAAAAGGCTGGCGTAGCGCCCGCGGAAGCCCTCGACCCACGCCTTGAACTCGGCGCGCGCGTCCGCGTCGGCGAAATCACCCCGCCACTGCCACAGGATCTCGAGCGACGGCGGCGTGCACTGGGCCTGCATCTTCGCCTCGGCTTCCACGCTCGCCTCGCACTCCGCCTTGGCCTTCGGCGGCACCACCTCGCCGTCGCACGAGCCGTCGCAGCTGGCGCTCGCCTCGGCCGACGCCTCGCAGCGCACCTCCGCGCCGGCCTCGCACTGGCCGTCGGCCGGCTTGTACTCGCACGAGCCCTGGCACTTGCCGTCGCACTCCGCCCCGGCCTTCAGCTCGCACGTCCCCTCGCACTCGCCCATGCACTCGCCCGCGCACGACCCGTCGGGCCCCGTCACCGAGCAATCGCCGTTGCACGTACCGTTGCACGTGCCGTTGCACTGCAGGCTCCCCCCGAGCTCGCAGGTCCCGGTGCAGCTCCCGTCGCACTTCAGCTCCGGCGCCGTGCCCTTGCACACCACCGTCGCCGACGCGTCGCAGCTGGCGGACGCGCTGGCGTCGACCGTGCACGTGCCCTTGCACTCGACCGCGACCATCCCCGGATCGACCTCCGCGTCGCACTTCGCCGTCGCGTCGATCGCCACCTTCGCGTCCACCGTGCAGCGCGGCGGCGCGTACGTCACCTTCAGCCCGCCCTCGATCGCCTCCCCGAACTTGCTCGTCAGCTCCGCCCGGATCTCCGCCGCGCTCGCGCCCGCGTCGAGCCCGAGCGACACCGCGATCGCCCGCAGCTCGGCGTCGACCCCGGCCTTGACCTCGAGCGCCGCCTTGTCGAACCGCACCACCGCCGCGAAGAAGCTGTCGACGCTGGCCACCCCCGTGATCGACGCGTTGCCCTCGGCGATCCCCTCGGCCGGGCAGCCCAGACCACACGCCTCGGCGGCCGGGTTCTCGATGCAGCCCGTGGCGAGCAGGCCGAGGCCGAGCGCGAGGATAGAGCGGGAAAAGATAGAAATGGACATGTTCGTTTGCTCCTGTCTCAAAAGACTTGTCATCAAGGCGCACCTGACCTGACCCCAAGACCAGGCGATCGACAGCGATCGCCGGCCCGGGTCGCAGGCGCCGGTCTTGCGCGTTCGCCCAGAGGTGTCGCGACCCGTCCGGAGGGATCGGATTTTTTTCGCGCCTCCGAACGCGCACGCAGCGCGATCTCGCGCAGCCCGCCAGATCGGCCTCTAACTGCCTCCTGACGGCGCTACCGCGCATCGCCGGCCTCGACGGCGCGCTCGCCGTCCGCCTGCGCCGCCCTCCCGCCTGGTCGCACGCGCCGCCGGTCAGCGCGCGCTCGCCTCGCTCACTCGTCCAGCGTCACCGTCGCCCGGTACGTCGGCGGCCGGCGGGCGCGGGTCTTCTGCTCGAACGCGTAGCCCATCGCCAGCAGCGCCGCCTCGCCGCGCGGCTTGCCGAGGAACACCAGCCCGACCGGCAGCCCGTGGATCTGCCCCATCGGCACCGTCAGGCTCGGCGTCCCGGCCACCGCCGCCGCCGCGTAGCCGCCGCCTCCGCTGATCCTGTCCCCGAGGACAGGGTCGGTCGGCCACGCCGGGCCCATCGCCGGCGCGACCACGGCGTCGAGGCGGTGCTGCTCGAGCGCCGCGCCGAGCCCCTCGTCCCACGCCAGCCGCCGCGCCGCCGCCTTCGCCGTCACGTACGCCGGAGAGTCGAGCCCGCCCTTCGCCTGCGCCTGCTCGAACAGCTCCTGCCCGAACCACGGCATCGCCGCGCGCGCGTGCTGCTCGTTCCACGCGATCAGCCCCGCGAGCGACGACACCGGCGCCCCCGAGTCCCGCAGGTAGCGCTCGATCCCGTCCTTGAATTCATGAAGGAGCACCTCGAACTCGTGCTCGCCCCACTGCCCCCAGGTCGCCAACTCGACCGGATCGATCACCTCGGCCCCGGCCGCGCGCAGCGACCCCAGCGCCGCCTCCGTGAGCGCGTCGAGCCGCGCGTCGTCGCCCATCGCCTGGCGCAGCACCCCGATCCGCTTGCCCTGCAGCGCAGCCGGGTCGAGCCCCGCCGTGTAATCGATCGCACCTGGCTCTTCGGTCATCCCGTTCAGCAAGATCGCCGCGTCGCGGACCGTGCGGGCCATCGGCCCCGCCGTGTCCTGGCTGGCCGAGATCGGGATGACGCCCGCGCCGCTCACCAGGCCCACCGTCGGCTTCAGCCCCACGAGCCCGTGGATCGCCGAGGGACAGATGATGCTCCCGTCGGTCTCGGTCCCGACCCCGACGGCGGCGAGGCTGGCCGCGATCGCGGCGCCGGTGCCCGAGCTCGAGCCGCAGGGGTTGCGGTCGAGCGCGTACGGGTTGCGCGTCTGTCCGCCGCGGCTGCTCCAGCCCGACGTCGAGTTGGTCGAGCGGAAGTTGGCCCACTCGCTGAGGTTCGTCTTGCCGAGGATCACCGCCCCGGCCGCGCGCAGCCGCGTCACCAGCGGCGCATCCGCGCGCGGGCGGTGCTCGGCCAGCGCCAGCGAGCCGGCCGAGTTGACCATGCCGGCGACGTCGATGTTGTCCTTGATCAGCACCGGGACCCCGTGCAGCGGCCCGCGCACGCGCCCCTGCGCGCGCTCGCGGTCGAGCGCCTCGGCCTCTTCGCGGGCTCGCGGGTTGAGCTCGAGGACCGCGCCCAGCTGCGGCCCCGCGTCGTCGAGCGCCGCGATCCGCTCGAGGTACGCCGCCGTCAACGCCGCCGACGACAGCGTCCCCGCTTGCATGCGGCGCTGCGCCTCCGTCAGATCGAGCTCGACGACCTCGAGCGCGCTCGTCGTCGGCGACCGCGTCTCGCTCGCACGCTCACAGCTCGCGGACGACAACGCGGCGACGAAGACGAGGGCACGACGCATCGGCCGCGAGTCTAGTACGAATGCTGCGATGTGCGGCGATGCATTCTCGTCCGCGACACGGGCCCGCCCCGACGCCGCGCTCGCGGGTCTGCCTGCGGCCCCTCGGAGCACGCGAGCGACCGACGCGCTCCCCGTCACCGCTGCAACGCGCCTTTCAGACATGTCCTTATCAACATGTCCAATTCACCATCTCGTGGCCTCGCGGCCCCATGCGCGGCGCATCCACCCCTGGTAGCGCCCATGGGCAGGCTCGGCGATACTGCGGCCATGAAGGCCACCACACGCACCCCCCTCGCGCTCCTGGTCCTCCTGCTCGCTTGCGACTCCAAGCCCGCGGAAGGCGGCGGCAAGGCCGAGGCCAGGGCCGACATCAAGGCCGACGCGAAGGCCGACATCCAGCTCGACACCAAGGCCGTCGCCGACGCGGCGGCCAAGATGAAGGCCGACGCCGACGCCGAGCTCGGAGCTGCGGCGCAGGCCACCATCGTGCCGCTCAAGCCCGTCGCCGAGGTCGAGGCTGCGCTCGGCACCGAGGTCTCGATCCGCCCCGTCGACTTCGACCTCAAGGGCGTCGTCGAGCTCCTGGCCAAGGGCGACATCCGCACCGCCGCCGAGCTCGAGCTGTTCCTCAACGCCCCCGGCGGCGCCGCGCACCGCGTCGACTTCGACATCGACGGCAAGCTCGACTACCTGCAGGTCGTCGAGGTCCGCGCCGGCGCCGACGTGAACTTCGAGATCCGGGCGATCCCCTCGAGCAAGCTCGACGCCTCGCTCGCGGTCCTCGTCGCCAACCTCGCCACCGTGCGCGCCGAGGCCGAGGGCGCGATCAAGGTCGTGGCCACCTACTCCGCCGCGGTCGAGGGCGCCGCCGATCTCAAGTTCGAGCACGACTTCAAGGCCGACTTCAAGGCCGACGCCGTCGTCCTCGCCGACGCCAAGGCCGGCGCCTTCTTCGGCTGGGCCGTCGACGTCGCCCGCCCCGCCCACGTCAGCGTCCACCTCTCGCCGGCCGACATCCAGCTCGGCGCCGACGGGGCCGCCCAGTTCGCCGGCGACGTCTCGGCCTCGCTCGACGCGGCCCGCCTCGCGGCCCTGCGCGGCGCGATCAAGGTCGAGGCGCTGGTGCTCGCCGCCGTCGATCCGCCCGACGTCGACGTCAAGGCGGCCGCCAAGGCCGGCGCCAAGGCCAAGGCCGGCGTCGACGTCAGCCACTCCGCCAAGAGCGAGGGCGCGATCAAGGTCGGCTCCGGCGGCGGCGTCAATGTCGGCAGCGGCGGCATCAAGGTCGGCGGCAGCGCGGGCGTCTCGTTCGGCGGCAGCGCCGGCGCCTCGGTCGGCGGCGGCGGCAGCGGCAAGGCCAAGGCCGGCGCCGGGATCAAGATCGGCAATTGAACCGCCCTCGGGCCCTCGCCGCGTCTGCGCGAAGGGGCATGTCCGTCCGAACATGCCCCTTCACACATGTCCTTTCGACTAGCCCATGACCCGCCGGACCAGCAGGTCGAACAGGATGCTGAGCGCGTCGAGGGCCGACTGGCCCTTGCGGCGCGACCACTCGGTGTAGCGGATCGTCACCGGCACCTCGACGAAGCGCAGGCGCAGGCGGCGGATCTCGTGCAGGATCTCCGACGCGTGGGCCATGCGGTTCTGCGTGATCCGCAGCTTCCGGGCCGCCTCGGCCGTGAACGCGCGCAGGCCGTTGTGCGTGTCGGTGATGTCGAGGCCCGCGGCCACGCGGGTGAACGCGGTCGCCAGGCGCAGCACCACGCCGCGGCTGGCGGGCATGCCCTCGGTGCCGCCGAGGAAGCGCGAGCCGAGCGCGACGTCGGCGCGGCCCTCGGCGAGCGGGGCGACGAGGGCCGCGACGTCGGCGGCGCGGTGCTGGCCGTCGCCGTCGAAGGTCACCACGTAGCGGGCCCCGCGGTGGAGCGCCAGCTCGATGCCGGTCTGCAGCGCCGCGCCCTGGCCGAGGTTGACCGCGTGGCGCACCACCGTCGCGCCGGTGCCCTGCAGGCGCGCGTACGTGTCGTCGCCCGAGCCGTCGTCGACCGCGATCACGTGCGGCCAGGCGCGCCGCAGCTCGGCCAGCACCTCGCCGATCACCGGGCCCTCGTTGTAGCAGGGCACGACGATCGTCACGTCCGCGGGGCTGGGCGGCGCCATCGGGCGGCATTGTCGGGCTCCGCCGGTCGCGAAGCAATCGACGCGGTTTGACATCCGCTGCATCGCGGTCGATCCTCCGGCGACCGCATGGCGATCCAGATCCTGCTCATCGGCGGCAGCCTCGCCCTGCTGTTCCACTTCTTCGTGCGAGCGCGGCGGCGACCGGTGCAGAAGCTGGCGATGACGGTGGTGTTCGCCGGCATCATCTTCCTCGTGATCTTCCCCGACGTCTCGACCTGGTGCGCCCACGCCGTCGGCGTCGGCCGCGGCGTCGACCTCGTCTTCTATCTCAGCTCGCTGGTGCTGCTGTTCCTGTGCTTCAACCTCTACCTGGGCCAGAAGACGCTCGAGGATCGCATGACGATCCTCGTCCGCGAGCTCGCCCTGCAGCCGCACCGCGCCGCGCCGCCGGCCTCGCCGCCGGAGCCGTGATCATGGCGCGGCGGGTCCTCGCGGGGTTGGGGCTCGCGTGCCTGTACGCGGCCGTGTTCCTCGCGTTTCACCCCGCCATCGTCCGCGGCGAGGTGTTCCTCGGCTGGGACGCCGTCAACGAGCACTGGGGCGACCTTTTGGTCCCGCTGCACGCCTTGCAGGCCGGCGAGCTGCCGCTGTGGAACCCGCACGAGCGCGGGGGCTACGACTTCCTCGCCGACCCGCAGACCGGCGTGCTCTACCCGTTCAACTGGCTGGTGTGGCTGGCGGCCGCGCTGTTCGGCGAGGGCCCGTGGGTCGTGCTGCTCAAGACCTTGTTGCACGTCGCCATCGGCGGCCTCGGCACCCACCTCCTGCTCGCGCGCCTCGGCCTGTCCGCGCCCGCGCAGGCGCTCGGCGGCTGCGCCTTCGTCCTGTCCGGTCGCGTCGCCAAGGCCAAGGACTCGGCCGGCCTGTGGTCGCCGGTGTGGCTGCCGTGGCTCGTGCTCACCGGCCTCGAGCTGGTGCGCCGGGCCTCGCCGCGCAGTGGCCTGGCCTTTGGGGCAGCCACCGCCATGGCCTTCCTCTCCGGCTACCCGCCCAACTTCTTCCGCGACCTCGTCGGCCTCGCGCCGGTGCTGCTCGTCGCGCTCGTGTTGGTCGTGCGCGGCCTGCCCCGGGCGCGCCGGCACCTCGCGCGCGTCGCGGGGGCCGGCGCGCTGGCCCTCGGCGTCGTCGTCGGCCTCGCCCTGCCCAACATCGTCGCCACCCTCGCCTGGCTGCCGGAGACCGTGCGCGAGCAGCTCGATTTCGCCGAGGTCGTGCTCTCGACCGCCACCCCGCTGCACCTGTTCGACGCGCTCGCCCCCGGCACCTGGCGCGCTGGCGCGCCCGTCCACTACCTCGGCGCCGTCGTCCTCCTGCTCGCGGTGTTCGCCGTCCGCCGCGACGCCCTGCGGATCACCCATGCGGCCTGCGCCCTGCTGTTCTTCCTGCTCGCCTGCGGCGACGGCTCGCCGCTCCTCCCGTTCCTCGCCCGCCGCGTCCCCGGCTTCGGCCTGTGGCGGATCCCCGCCCAGTACTTCTTCGGCTTCGCCTTCTTCGTCGCCGTGCTCGCCGCCCACGGCCTCGACGACCTCGTGCGCGCCGAGCCCGGGCGCCGGCGCGCGCTGGCGCGGCGGCTCGCGCTCGTGTTCGCCCCCGCGTGCCTCGGCCTGCTCGTCGCGCTGGCGTGGAGCCGCGCGCCGGCGAGCACCGGCCTGGCCGCGCTGTTCGTCGCTCTCGGCGGCGCGTGCCTCGGCGGCCTGCTGAGCGCGCGCCCGTGGCTGCGCCGCGCGGCCGCGCCCGTCCTCCTCGGCGTCGTCCTGCTCGAGCTCAAGGTGCAGGCGCGATCGATCCACGCCATCGCCCAGAAGCCGCCCGATCTCGCGCGCGACGCCGCCATCGCCACCCTCGACGACACCCTCGGCTGGCGCGTCGCCGACGACGAGCACTGGCGCTGGCGCGTCGGCGCGCGCCTCGGCGTGCGCGACATCTTCGGCCGCGACAGCACCCTCGTCACCCGCCGCTGGCGGGCCTTCCGCGCGCGCGCGCGCGAGCACGCCGGCCTGCTCGCGGCCGCCAACGTGCGCTGGTACGTCGGCGGGCATCGACTCGCCGTCCAGCGCACCGCCGCCGGGCGCTCGCGCTGGACCCCCGGGCGGCCGGTCGAGCTGCTCGACGCCGCGCCGTTCGCCTACTGGACCGCGCGGGTCGAGCAGGTCGAGCGCGAGGGCGACGCCCTCGATCGCCTCGCCGCGCTTTCCCCCGGCAGCGCCGCCGTGCTCGAGGCGCCCGCGCTCGCCGACGACGTCCGCGCCGCGCTCGCGGGCCTGCGCCCCGACCACGCGCCGGTCGCGGCCACGCTCGACGAGTTCGCGCGCAACCGCGTCGCCCTGACCGTCGACGCCCCCGCGGCCGGCGTGCTGGTGGTCCACGAGGCGTGGGCGTCCGGCTGGACCGCCCGGGTCGACGGCGCGCCGGCGCCGGTGCTGCGCGCCAACTACCTGTTCCGCGGCCTGCTGGTCGGGCCGGGCCGGCACGTCGTCGAGCTCGAGTACCGCCCCCCGCGCCTCGGCGCCGCGCTCGCGGTGTACGGGCTCACGGCCCTGCTGGTGCTGGTCGGCCTGCTCCGCCTGCCGCGCAGGACAGGTCCCTCCGAGCATGCCTGAAAGGGCATGCCTGATGGGACATGCCCGATCGGCCATGCCCTCCGAGTCATGTCCTTCGCGACAACCGCCGACAGCGCGGGCCCCGCGGAGCGCGCTCCGCGGGGCCCGTCGTGGCCGCGCCGGCTCAGACGCCGTTCAGCGCCTCGAGCACCGAGCGGATCTCAGCCAGGTCGGGGTCGCCGGGCAGGGCCGCCTCGGCGGCCACGAGGGCGTCCAGCGCCGCGTCGAGCGACGCGGCCTCGGGCTGCTCGCGCCAGGCCTTGAGGCCCTCGGCGTAGGCGAACACCGCGGCGCCCTTCTTGAGCAGCGGCGACTCGGCGGCCACCGACTCCTGGATCTTCTTGATCACCTCGGTCTCGCGGTCCTCGAACGTGATCGGGTCCTTCCAGCGCACGGCGACCTTGAACTCGGCGGCCTCGTCGACCAGCGCGGGCGCGCAGGTGGCGACCGTCTGGTGGAACACCATCGCGTCGTTGGGCGCGAGGTGCTGCGGCTCGACCTCGGCCGGGTCGGCGGAGTACTCCTCGCCGCTGAACTTGACGATCGAGAAGCCCGGCGGCATGTCGAGGCGCACGCGCACGTCGCGGACGGCCACCGCCATGGTCTGGACGAACCGCTCGCCGAACATCTTGTGGGCCTCGTTCACCGACGGGATGAACAGCGACGCCCCGCGGCCGACGTCGGTGACCGTGTCCATCAGCTCGTCGTTGTACGTCTCGGGCGTGCCGACGCCGACGCCGACGAGGTAGATGCCGTCCTCGTTCTGGCTGCCCGCGCCGCCGGCGATGATGTCGATGTCGGTCACGCCCGCGTTGGCGCCGCCGTCGCTGATCAGCACCACGCGGTTGATCCGCGCCGCGTCGAACTGCGCGTGCGCCAGCTCGTAGCCGGCCTTGAGCCCGCCGTTCAGGTCGGTGCCGCCGCCCGCGGCGAGCCCGTCGCACAGGTCGAGGACCACCGGGTCGTTGGCCTTCGTCACCTTGTGCTTCGTCAGCTTGATCGCGTTCGTGGTGTCCCAGCCGACCGCGGAGATCACGTCCCCGGCGCGCAGGCTGCCGGCGATCGTGCGGCACACCTCGATCTGCAGGTCCATCGGCGGGCCCTGCATCGAGCCCGACTCGTCGAGCACCAGGGTCACGTTCATCAGCGGGCGGTCGGCGTTGGCGATCTTCTCGCTGGCGACGCCGATCTGGACCACGTACTCGTCGGCCGAGGCCCCGGCGAGGCGGGCGATCTCCGGCAACACCGTGACCATGCCCGGCTGCGCCGCGTCGTAGCCGAACGAGTAGTAGTTGAGGAACTCCCACGTCCGGATCGGCACGTACGACAGCGAGCCCCAGCCGGACAGCACCGCCTCGCGCACCTGCACCGGCGACGACGTCGAGTTCGAGTCGTCGGGCGACAGGTAGAGCACCACCGGCGTCTGATCGTCACAGGCGGGCTCGCCGGTGGTGCTGTCGTCGCCGGTGGTCGACGCGTCGGAGGTGCTGTCGCCGTCGTCCGGCGGCGGCTCCTCGCCGGTGCCCGTCCCGTTCGGGTCGCCCCCGCTCGCGCTGGTGGTCGCGGGCTCGCTGCCGGTCGACGCCCCCTGCGAGTCCCAGCCCCCTTCGGTGTCGCCGCCGCTCTCGTCCGGGTTCCACGACCCCGAGCCCGGCGCGCCGTCGGTGCCGGGGTTGGTGGCCGCGGTGGCGCCCCCGCCCGACTGGTCGGCCGCCGAGCTGCACGCGCCCGAGAGCGCGGCGAGGAGAGGCAAGGTGAGCGCCGCGAGCGTGCGCGGGCGAGACAGGGTTTTAAGGTTAGTCGTCGGCATCGGTCCTCGGCGGGCGGCGGATGCAAGGACAGGGCGCGTTGCAATTTCAACGACTTCGCCGAGCCGCGCGCGATCCGCCGTGACAGCCGTGTCGCGTTCGCGCCCCCCGCGTCATCCCCGACCCGGGCGCTCCAGGGCAGCTCGATCCGCCCTCGCCCGCCGGTCGCGCCGTTAACTGGCGCGGGGCTGTCGCCGCAGCAGCGACGCCACGTCGCGGTGCTTCTCGGCGCGGGCCCACGCGAGCGCGGTCCGCCCCGCGTGATCGCGGAGCGACGGATCGGCCCCGACCTCGAGCAGCGCCGCCGCCGTGTCCGCCTGGCCCTCCATCGCCGCGCGCATCAGCGGCGTCTGCCCGCACGCGTTCACGGCCTCGACGTCGGCGCCCGCGAGGCACAGCGCGCGCACCACCTCGGGCACCGGCTCGGTCGCCGCCAGCGCCAGCGGCGTGTCGCCGTTGACGTCGCGCAGCTCGGTGTTCACGCCGGCCGCCAGCAGCACGCGCACGCTGTCGCGGCGGTCCTGCCAGGCTGCCACGTGCAGCGCCGTCTGGCGCCAGGAGTCGATCACGTCGAGCGGCGCGCCGGAGCGGCACAGCATCGCCACGATCGGCGCGTGATCCTGATCGGCCGCGAGGTGCAGCGCCGTGCGCCCCTGCACGTTGACACCGCGCACGTCGGCCCCGCGCGCCAGCAGCTCCTCGACCACCGCCGCGTGTCCGCGGAAGCTCGCCGCCAGCAAGGCCGTCGGCAGCCCCGGCCAGGCCGGGTGACGCGCCTCGATCCGCACGCCCTCGGTCAGGAGGCGGCGCACCTCCTCGACCTGTCCGTCGAGCGCCGCGCGGTGCAGCGCCCACTCGGCGCGCCGCCGGTCCGCGCTCGGCAGCACCTCGAGGAAGCCCGGCGCGCGGGCCACCTCCGCCAGCGCCTCGGCCATCGCCCGGCCGATCTCGCGGCCCGCCGTCGCCTCGATCTGCGCCTCGACGTGGCTCAGCCACGCGTCGACCTCGGCCGGCTCGCCGGCGTGGAACAGCAGCGCGAAACCTGTCCCGACGGCCATCTTGCAGCCCTCCGCGTCCTCGCCGGCGCTCCGCAGCGACAGCGCGCGGCCGATGAGCGCCCGCACCTGCGCCTTCGCACCTGACCGCAAGGCCATCTCGGCCCCGACCGAGTGCAGCCACGCCGCGTTCTTGGCCGAGATCGACATCGCCCGCGGCGGCGGCGTCATCAGCATCGCCACCCCCTCGGCGTCGCGTCCCAGGCGGTAGAGCGCGCGGATGTGGTAGTCGCGGACCCAGCCGAGCTCGATCGGATCGGTGGTCGGGGCGGCCAGGAGGTCGCGCTCGAGCGCCTCCGCGAGCGGCAGGGCGTCCGCGGGGGAGCGCTCGAGCGTGGTCGCGAGCGCGAACATGCGGGTGGAGAAGTCGACGGCGGTCATGCCCCGGTCGAAGAGCACGCCGCGTGCCACTCCCCGCGCCGCCCCGCGGCTGCACCCGCGTCCCGCGCGTGCATCGTTTCGATCTACTCATGTGCATCATTCTGATACACCTGAATCATTTTGTGCCCCCTCGGCGCGGCGACGCCGCCCTCGCCCACCCGCGCGCCCGGCCGGCCGCTCGATCTACAATCCCGCCGTGTCGCCCGCGACCTCCCCGCCCCGCAGCTCGCCCGCGCTCGTCGTCGCGCTCGTGCTCGCCTGCCGGCCCGACCTGTCTCGAGAGCCATCCTCGCCGCCGCACGATGCTCCGTCCACCCCGCCTGCACCGGCAGATTCGGGCCGACCGCCGGCGAAGCAGCCCGCCGCCGCGCCGGCCGATCCCGAGGCCGGCCGGCTCGCGGGCATCACCGCCGCGCACAACCGCCACCGCGCCGATCTCGGCATCCCCCCGCTCACCTGGTCGCCCGAGCTGGCGCGCTACGCCCAGAAGTGGGCCGACAAGCTGCAGAAGCAGCGCTGCGCGCTCAAGCACCGCCCGCGCTCCGGCCCCGACGCCCAGCGTCACGGCGAGAACCTCTACGCCGGCAGCGGTCAGGCCGCGACCCCCGAGCAGGTCGTCGAGCGCTGGGTCGCCGAGGTCGCGGACTACGACGCCAGGACCGGCCGCTGCCGCGGCGTGTGCGGCCACTACACGCAGGTCGTGTGGCGCGACAGTCAGCGGCTCGGCTGCGCCATGGTCACCTGCGGTGACAGCGAGGTCTGGGTCTGCAACTACGATCCCCCCGGCAACTTCCTCGGGCAGAAGCCCTACTGAGCGTGCCGGAGCGCCGGGTCGAGACCGTCCGCATGTGCCGTGCCACAGCTCGTGGACCGCGTGTGCGACGAGGTGACGATCCAGGCGACGCGCCGCCTCTCGTGCGCACATCGGCGGGCCCGCCGCCCCTCGCTACAATCGCCGCAAGGAGCCCGCCGTGACCCTTTTCCGCCGCCGTTTCATACGCGCCCTCGCCGTCGCACTCAGCTGTCTCGCCACCGTCGCCGTCACGCCCGTCGCCGACGCCAAGAAGGGCGGCAGCGACGCCGGCCAGCGCCTCTCCGACCGGGCCGAGATCGCCGACCTCACCTACTGCTACGCCGAGGGCACCGACGCGATCGGTCGCGGCGAGCTGGCCGTCGGCAAGGCGATCTACAAGGAGTGCTTCACGACGGGCGCCAAGGTCGCCGCCTACTTCCCCGGCGCCGATCCGAACGGCCCCCCGGGGCTTTTGGCGGTCGGCACCGACGCCTGGGCCGTCGCCGTGCAGGGCGTGTTCGAGACCAACGGCTACATCTCGACCCAGCACCTCATGAGCAACATCCGCATCGACCTCGACGGCAATTCGGGCACCATGACCTCGTACCTCAGCGCGACGCACGTCATCGATCCCGCGGGCGCGGTCGAGCTGGCTCACGGCACCTACGTCGACAACATCGTCCGCACGTCGCAGGGCTGGCGGATCTCCAAGCGCACCCTCTACTTGATCAGCTTCCTCCGCCTCGAGTCGCCGGCGCCCTGACCGGCGATTATCTGTCCTTCGGGCCAGATCACGAACGAACTGGCCTGCGCTCGCTCCAAGACCTTCCTCGACATGTCCACCGAACCGCAACGAGCATCGCTCGACCGCATGGCCCGGGCGCTCCACCTCTCGGGCGCCGCCGTCCTCGAATTCACCGACCTCGACGCCGGCGACCCGCTCGCCGCCGGCGCCCCGGCGCACTACGACGCGCGCGTGCGGTCGCTGCTCGGCTGCGGCGCCGACGCCCCGCCCGTGCTCGGCACCTGGCTCGCCGCCGTGCACCCCGACGACCGCCAGCGGGTGGCCGCGGCGCGTCACGAGCAGCTCCTGAGCGCCGGCGAGCAGACCATCGAGTACCGCGTGCTGGTGGCAGGCGTCGCGCGCTGGTGGCACGAGCGCAGCGACGTCGTCGTCACCGGGCCCGGGCGCGGCTCGGTCGTCGCCGTCGTCCGCGACATCACCGACGAGCGCGCCGAGCAGGAGGTCTCCCGCCGCGCGACCGAGCTGCTGCGCCAGACCCAGGCGGCGGGGGCCGTGGGCGGCTGGGAGGTCGACCTCGCCGAGAACACGCTCTACTGGACCGAGGAGACCCACCGGCTCCACGAGGTCCCGCCGGGCTTCGTCCCCGACCTCGCCACCGCGATCGACTTCTACGCCCCCGAGCACGTGCCGGTCATCTCGGCGGCCGTCGAGCGCTGCATGCAGGGCCAGCCCTACGACCTCGAGCTCGAGATCGTCACGCACCTCGGCAACCGGCGCCACGTCCAGGCCGCCGGCCTGCCGTACTACGAGGACGGCCGGCTCACGCGTCTGTACGGCGTCTTCCGCGACATCAGCGAGCAGCGCCGCCGCGAGGACGAACTGCGCGCGCAGATCGACATCATCGCCCGCCAGGACAGCGCGATCCGCCAGCTCTCGACCCCGATCATCCAGGTCTGGGACAACATCATCACCCTGCCGCTGCTCGGCACCCTGGACGCCGCGCGGACCGCCCACATCATGGAGCGCCTGCTCGCCGAGGTCGGCCGCCTGCGCGCCCGCTACGCCATCCTCGACCTCACCGGCGTCGACGCCATCGACGACGTCACCGGCGACCACCTGCTGCGGCTGGTCCGCGCCGTCGGCCTCCTGGGCGCGCGCGGCGTCCTGTGCGGCGTGCAGCCCGCGGTCGCCGAGTCGCTCACCGGGATCGGCGTCGAGCTCGCGGGCGTCGTCACCTACCGCAACCTGCACGAGGCGCTGCAGCGCTGCATCCAGGCGCTCGCCGCCCGCCCCGCGGCCCGCACCGGCACATGAGCGTCTGGGCATGTCCTCGAGAGCAGGCTCTCGGGGACATGCACGAGGGGACATGCTCTTTCAAGCATGTCCCTCGTCGCGCCGGCGCCCCTCAGGGCAGCGCGGTCACCCGGTCCAGCGCCGGCGGCGACACCGGCGAGTGAGCGGCGAAGTAGTCCTTGAGCGCCTGCATGTCGGTCACCCCGCCGACGCGGTCGGTGCCGCCGATGAACACGGTGAAGCCGTCGCCGCCGTCGGCGAGGTAGCCGATCGTGGCCACCCGGTACTCGCCCGCGGGGTCGATGGCCACCCCGTCGATCTCGATGCTGGCCGGGTCGACCTTCGCGCCGATCGGCGCGCTCTCGCTGTAGCTGTAGGTGAAGCCCTGCGACACGTGCAAGATGTAGGGTTCGACGCCCTCGATGAACTGCTGCTCGAGCAGCGCGTCGATCTGCGCCCCGGTCAGGGTCAAGACCACCAGGTTGTTGCCGAACGGCTGGACCGAGAACGCCTCGCCGTAGGTGACGATGCCGTCGGCCGGCTCGTCGCCGGAGGCCGGGAAGTGCAGCGAGTTGCGGACCCCGCCCGGGTTCATGAACGCGAGCTGGGCCCCGCCGAGCAGCGCCGGCGCGGTCGCGTCGAGGTACGCGTCGGCGAGCACGGCGCCCATCGTCGACATCCCGGGCTCGTCGCCCGACGGGTACTGCTCGAGCGTCGCCGTGATCGTGCCGATCTGCTCGTTCGCCAGCGGCGCCGACAGCTGCTTGTACATGGCCACGAACGCCTGGATCACCGGGTCGGCCGCGTCGCGGGTGACGACCACGTTCGCGGCCGTCGCCGCCGTGACGTCGCCGGTCGCCGCGCTGATCTCGAGGTCGATGTCGGTCAGCACCCGGCCGAACGAGGCCGCGCTGGTCACGATCTTGTCGGCGATCACGCAGTTGTAGGCCTGGTGCGTGTGGCCGCTGACGACCACGTCGACCGCCTCGTCGAGGCCGTTGACGATGTCGACGATCGGGCCGGAGATCCCCTGGCACTCGTCGAAGGTCGCGCCCTGCAGCCCACCTTCGTGGATCAGGACCACGATCGCCTCGACGCCCTGGTCCTGCAGCTCGGGCACGAGCGCGTTGACCCGCTCCACCTCGTCCGCGAACGTCAGCCCGACGATGCCGCCGGGCGACACGATCTTGCCCGTCGCCTCGAGCGTGAGGCCGATGAACGCGATCTGCACCCCCTCGACGGTGCGCAGCGCGTAGCTCGGGAACAGCGTCTCGAGCGGGTCCGCCTCGACGATCACGTTGGCCGCCAGGAACTGGAACTCGGCGCCGGCGAACGGCGTGCCGTCGGCGCAGCCGTCGACCGGGTGGCAGCCGCCCTCCTGCATGCGCACCAGCTCGGCCGCGCCGTCGTCGAACTCGTGGTTGCCGACGGCGTTGTAGTCGAGCCCGATCTGGTTCATCAGCTCGATCGTCGGCTCGTCGTGGAACAGCGCCGACACCAGCGGCGACGCCCCGATCAGGTCGCCGGCCGAGACGACGATCGTGTTGGGGTTCTGCTCGCGCAGGGCGGCCACGTGGCTGGCGAGAAACGCCGCCCCGCCGGCGTCGACCGAGGTCGCGTCGGGCAGCTTGATCTTGCCGCTGCTGCCGGCCGGCGGCTCGAGGTTGCCGTGAAAGTCGTTGAACGCGACGATCTGGACCTTCACGATCGTGTCGCCGCCGGTCGTTTCGGTCGTCGTGTCGGTGTCGCCGGTCGTCGTCGTCGTCGACTCGCTCGTCGTCTCCGTCGTCGTCTCGACGCCCTCGGTGGTCTCCGTGCCGCCCGTCGTCGTCGTCGTGTCCGTGGCAGTCGTGTCCGTGCCCGTCGTGTCGGGGCCGGTCGTGTCCGGGCCCGTGGTCGTCGTGCCGGACGTCGGATCGGTGCTGGTCGGCACGCCCGTCGTCGGCGCCTCGTCGGTCGTGCTCGCGGCCGTGTCGTCGTTGGTCGACGACATGGTCGCCGTATCGCCGGTGTCCGATCCGCTGCAGCCGCCCAGGACGAGCGCGAGCGCCCACATTCGCCCGCGCAGGGTATTCGCCAGACTCGCTCTCATAAGTGATTGCTCCCGCAGTTCGGCGGCGTGCATACCACGAGCCCTCGCGGCGAATTGTCACGGCGGAGCCAAGCTCACGCCAACGCCCCGAGACGGCGGCGTATCCTTTGTGCGGCGTCCGGCGAGGCCCGAGTCGTCGGCACCCCACGGGCGCGCCCCCCGGGAACCCCCGCATTGACACGCGACATTGAATGGCTGTCTCTTGCGGCTCTCACCAATATCGACGCGTATTCCACCCACGCACCATCGCCATTCGATCGCGGCCGCGACCAATGTATGGCGTCACATGACTCTGATGCTCTGACGCCTTCAAGACCCGGGCGGCATTCACGAAGCGGTGAATCCACGACACGTGACTGCCCCTCGATCAGGCCCGCGCGCACAGACAGCATCAGCCTGAGGTCCGCGCAGCGAACCCGTCGGCGCGGACCCCCGACTCGAACCGACGACGCGCGAAACCATCATCTGGAGCCGCGGCGCTGCGTCTCGTCCACCGACACGACGCGTGCGGGCGCGAGGCCGCGACCGCGCGCATCGACACCTCGAGCTGCGAGTCGATCGCCGACATCATCAACCCGGCCGTCCACGAGATCCCCGCGCCGCTCAGCCAGCACTGACCGCGGCGCCCCGACGACGGGCGCGGGGGCGACGTCGCCGTTACACTCGAGAGAGGCCCGGCGGTAGACATCGCACGAAGTCGAGCCTCGCTCGCGTGCGCTCGCCCGGCCGGGACGGGCGGTTCCGCGTGCTCTGCCCCAGATCGTGCGCGAACCCGAGACTGGCGCCATGGCCCTCGCGCTTCCGACCCCCCGCCTCCTCCCTCTGGCCGCGCTCGCGTCCGCATCGCTGTTCACCGCCTGCCCCAAGCCCGACGACCCCGACCTCGACGACGGCTCGGGTTCGCCGGGCGACACCGAGACCACGGGCGCCGTCGCACCGGGCGAGAGCGCGAGCGACGTCCCCACGACCGGGACCGACCCCACCGACACCGGGCCTGCCAGCACCTCCACGGGCCTGGATTCCACTTCAGGACAGGTCTCTTCGGACAGCATCGACACCGACGGCGACACCGGCACCACCGAGCCCGAATTCGGCCACTGCCCGTACGCCCCCGGAGGCGTCGACGTCGCGCTCTCGCGCGTGCAGCAGGGCGTGCCGCTCGACCTCACCGCGCGCGACTGCGGCGCCGCCGAGCAATTCTCCGGCCAGGTGATCAGCGCCGCGCCCGATCAGCTCGAGCTCGCGGTCTGCGCCGACGCGAGCTGCGGCGCCTGCGATCCCGCCGACGACCTCACCCTCTCGCTCGCGCTGCCCGACGGCGTCGCCGGCCTGCCCGCGCAGCTGGCCGCGGGCGATTGCCTGCAGCTCGGCGCCGACTGGAACCGCGCGGGCGCCGATCCACAGACGTGCACACCGTCCGGCGTGTCGCTGGTCGGCCTCATCGAGGCCCAGCCGGAACCTGTCCCAAAGTTCATCTACCGCTACACCGAGACGCTGCCGCGCACCGACGTCCTCGGCCCGTTCGAGCTGGTCGGCGTCCTCCACGGCCCCGGCGAGCTCGGCTGTCCGTGCGACGGCGATTGCTGCGCAGACCAGCCCGGCGCGCGCCGGCTCCGCTTCATCGCCCGGCTGTGGAACGCCGAGATCGAAAGCGCCCCCGTCGATCCCGGGACGACCGTGCCGTTGTTCGCGTTCGGCACCCCCGAGGGCAGCGACCTCTACGGCGACATCTCGCTCGTGCGCGCCGTCGTCCCGAGCGAGTGCGCCGCGCCGGCCCGTCACGAGTGGCTGCTGAGCGTCTCGCCCGGCTGAAGCCGGCGGCCGGGTGGTAGCATGCCCGCCCCATGATCGTCACCAGCCCGGCCGATTTCCTCGCCGCCCTCCCCGAGCAGATCGAGGCCCGGGGCGCGTGGGGCAAGCCGACCATGTCGGCAGCCATGGTCGTCAGTCCGATCGGCTTCCGCATCAGCCCCGAGGCGGTCGACAACCACTACATGCAATCGAGCGCGATCGACCCCGAACGCGCGTTCGCCCAGCACCACGGCCTCGTGCGGGCGCTCGGCGCCTGCGGCCTGCCCGTCCTCGTCGTCCCCGGGCGCGACGGCCTCGACGACGCCGTCTTCCCCAACAACGCCTTCGCCACCATCCCCGATCGCCTGATCGTCGGCTCGATGCGCCACCCGGTCCGCCGCGCCGAGGCCGCCCGCGACGACGTGCGCGACCTCTTCACATGGACCTTCGGACATGCCCTGACGGACCTGTCGCACAAGCCAGGTATCTCCGAGCTGACCGGCCCGCTGGTGATCGACCGCGCGCGCGGCCTCGGCCTGTGCGGCCTCAGCCAGCGCGCCGACGAGTTCGGGTGCGCCTCGATGCACGCCGCCTTCGGCCTGCGCCTGACCTTCCGCTTCGCCCTCCAGCCGCGCGAGTACCACACCAACGTCGTCCTCGCGGTGCTCGCCGGGCGGGCCTGCGTCCTCCACCCCGGCTCGTTCGTCGACCCCGAGGTCCCGGCCGCGATCGCCCGCGCCTACGAGGGTCGCACGCTCGAGCTCGACGACGCCGAGAAGCAGGCCTTCGCCGCCAACTGCATCGCCGTCACCGAGCGCGACCTGATGCTCAGCGCCACCGCCCTCCGCGCCCTCCGCCCGGCCTCGCGCGCCGCGCTCGAGGGCTGGGGCTTTCACCTGCACGCGGTCGAGGTCGACGAGTTCGAGAAGGCCGGCGGCAGCCTGCGCTGCATGATCGCCGAGATCTTCTGACGCCGCGCGACGACATCGGCGAGCCCCCGTCTGCACCGTCCACGGCCCCGCGCGCACGGCCGCCGGCGAGAGCTTGTTAGACTCGCCGGCCATGCGGACGCTCTCGCTCTCCTTGCTGCTGCTGCTCGCCTGCACCGGCGGCGACGCCGACGACACCGGTGGCGCCACGTCGACGACCAACGCGCCCTCGACCACCACCACGACCGGCGCGAGCGATCCGACCACCGGCGAACCCACCACCGACGCGCCGGCGACCACCACCTCCACCGCCACGTCCACGACCGGCCCCGCCGATCCGACGACCACCACCTCCGGCGACGACAGCACCACCAGCGAGCCGCTCGAGCCGCCCGGCATCCACTATGTCGGCCGCCACGACGCCAGCGACCCGAACAACATCCGCATGAGCTGGTCGGGCGTCGGCGCGGTGGTGCGCTTCGACGGCACCGACCTCCACGCCGACCTCGACGACAACGGCCGGTGGTTCACCGTCGTCGTCGACGGCCAGGTCCAGCCGCCGCTGATGACCGCGCCCGGGCCGATGACCTATCCGCTGGCCACCGGCCTGGCCCCCGGCGAGCACACCGTCGAGCTGTACCGCCGCACCGAGGGCTCCTTCGGCGTCACCACCATCCTCGGCTTCGACGTCACCGGCGAGCTGCTGTCGCCGCCGCCGGTGACGCGGCGGATCCAGGTCATCGGCGACTCGATCTCGTGCGGCTACGGCAACGAGGGCGTGTCGCCGTGCAACTTCTCGGCCGAGACCGAGAATCACTACAGGACCTACGGCGCGATCGCGGCGCGGGCCGTCGGCGCCGAGCTGCACACGATCGCCTGGTCCGGCAAGGGCGTCGTCAACAACTACGGCGACGACGTGTTCGAGCCGATGCCGCAGATCTACGACCGCACGATCGCCGGCGACGGCGGCGCGCAGTGGGATCACGCCGCGTGGCAGCCCGACGTCGTCGTCATCAACCTCGGCACCAACGACTTCAGCACCGACGACGACCCGCCGGAGGACGTGTTCGTACCGGCCTACGTGGCCTTCCTGAGCCACCTGCGCGACGTCTACCCCGACGCCTTCATCCTCCCGGTCGCGCCGCTCTTGTGGGGCGACGAGGCGACGATGGTCGCCGGTTACTTGCAGAGCGTCGTCGACCAGCGCCACGCCGAGGGCGACCTCGATGTCGCCTTCGTCGACATCAACGCGGCTCCGGTCGGCTCCGGCTGCGACGGCCACCCGAGCGTCGCCACCCACGAGGGCATGGCGCAGAACCTGGTGACCGCGCTGGGCCAGCACCTCGGCTGGTAGCGCGGCTCACGACGCCGCCGACAGCGCGCGCCCGCGGATGTCGGCGACCAGCGCGGCCGGCAGCTGCTTCGTGCGCGAGAACTCGCGCATGTGCCGGATCGGCAGCTCGCCGAGCGCCGCGATCGTCTGCTCGCCGATCTTCTCGACGTACTTGCGCGGCGCGAACGCGACCAGCTTGTCGCCCTCTTCGGGCGCGCGGGCCAGCACCTCGAGCAGCGCGTCGAGCGAGTTCATCTTCATGAACGGGCAGGTCGCGCAGCCGCCGGCCGTCGAGCAGCCCTCGCCGCCCGCGACCCCCGGCACCAGCGGCAGGTGCACGTCGCCGGTGGCCACCACCGCCGCGTCGGCCACCGGGAACACGATCTCGACCTCGACCGGGCGCGCCAGCGTCTGCAGCAGCGCGCGCAGCTGGTGGACGATCGCCGTCACCATCCCGGCCTCGGTGCCGAGCACGAAGCGCAGGCGCACCGGCGACATGTCCCCGGGGACAGCTCCGACCTGCTTCACCTGCGCGGCGATGTAGTCGAGGATGTTCGACGTCGAACCGACCACCCCGTGACCGGCGCGCTGGGCCGCCAGCGCCAGCGCGAACATCTCGCCCGGCACCTCGAGGTGGGCCGTGACGTGCGCGTCCGCGTAGTGCTCTTGCACCCTGCGCACCACCTCGGCGCCGAACATGTGGTGGACGATGCACGAGCCCTGCTCGAAGTGATGGAAGCGGGGCAGCAGCGCGCGGATGCTGTCGCGGTCGTGGGCCGGGTGGAGCGCCCGCACGGCCGCGTCGTCCATCTCGGCCAGGCTCGTCAGCAGCGCCCGCAGGTTCTCGCCCATGTACGTGTCGGGCCCGAACCACACGTGGCCCTCGGGCACCTGCGCGAACGCCTGCAGCACCGTCTGGATCACGTTCGAGGACGTGCAGGTGATCGTCGGCACCAGCGACTGCGCGTACGCCTTGGTCCGCAGGCTCGTGTTGATGTACACCACGTGCAGCGAATTGGCCGTCTGCGCCGCGCGGCGCAGGTACGCCGCGTAGGCCGGCGCCTCGGCGGCCGCCGCCAGCGAGCAGCCGATCGGCTCCTGGGCCACTCTGTACACCGGGACATGTTCGAAGCCGGCGGCGTCGAGCACCGCGCGGACGTTCTCCGACATGAAGTCGACCCCGAGCACGATGATGGCGCGGGCCCCCTCGCGGGCCATCTGCAGCGCCCGGTCGGCCATCACCAGCGAGTCGGAGATGTGGATGTGCGGCCAGTCGCAGGCGAACAGCACGCCCTGCAGCTCCGCGTCCATGTAGAAGTGGGCCACGATCCCCGCGCCGCTGGCCTCGAGCAGCGAGCGCAGCCGCCGCACGGTGGCAGGATCGGGGTCGAGGAAGGCCGCCTGGGCCTCCGCGAAGGCCCCCTGGGCGGTCGCGCCGCCGGCGCTGAGCACGAGCGAGGGAAACGGCTGCATCGCCGGCACAGCGTAGTGCCCCGACCCGTGTGTTTCAACCTTCGCCCGCGAGCATCCGCGGCGACGTCGCCCGCGTCGGACGTGCGCTCCTCCTCACGCCTCCGCGTCCGCGCCTCACCCTCGCGTGCGAGCGCGCGACTCGGCTAGCGTCCCGGCATGGAACGCCTCCGCGCCCCCGAGCTCGAGCCCGCCCGCGCCTGGCTCGGCACCACCCGCCCGCTGCGGCTCCGCGAGCTCCGCGGTCACGTCGTCATCCTCGACTTCTGGACCTCGTGCTGCGTCAACTGCATGCACGTGCTGCCGATCTTGCGGGACCTCGAGCGGCGCCACGCGGGTCGCCCGGTCGTCGTCATCGGCGTGCACTCGGCCAAGTTCCCCGGCGAGGCCCGCCCCGAGCGCGTCGCCGACGCGATCGCCCGCCACGACGTCGAGCACCCCGTGGTCGTCGACGACGGCCTGGCGATCTGGGAGCGCTACGCGATCCGCTCGTGGCCCACCCTCGTGGTCGTCGGCCCCGACGGCACGATCGCCGCCGTCGCCCCCGGCGAGCCCGATCCGGTCGCCCTCGACACCCTCGTGCGCGGGCTCCTGGCCGAGGCCGAGGCCCACGGCACCCTCGCCGCCGCGCCGCTGGCGATCCCCCGCGGCGACCCACCGCCGCCGCGTCCGCTGGCCTTCCCCGGCAAGCTGGCCGTCGCGCCCGACGGCCGGATCGCCGTCGCCGACTCCGGCCACCACCGCGTCCTCGTCCTCGCCCCCGACGGCGATGTCCAGCTCAGCATCGGCTCCGGCCGCCGCGGCCACCGCGACGCCGCCTTCGCCGACGCCCGCCTCGACGACCCCCAGGGCCTCGCCTGGGCCGACGACGGCGCCCTGTGGATCTGCGACGCCCGCAGCCACACCGTCCGCCGCGCCGACCTTTCACGGGGCCGTTTGGACACGGTCGCCGGGACAGGTTCCATGGGACATGTTCCGATCGCCAGCCCATCGCCGGCCCGGACCACCGCCCTGCGCTCGCCGTGGGACCTCACCGTCGTCGGCGAGCGCGTGCTCGTGTGCCTGGCCGGCTCGCACCAGCTCGGCGTGCTCGCGCCCGCCGGCGGCGGCGAGTACACGATCGACGCGCTGGCCGGCGACGGCCGCGAGGCGCTGGTCGACGGCTCGCCGCGGGTCGCCTGCTACGCCCAGCCGTCCGGCTTCGCGCGCGCCGGCGACCGCCTCTACGTCGCCGACAGCGAGACCTCGGCGATCCGCGAGTTCGACCTCGGCAGCGGCGAGACCCGCACCCTCGTCGGCGCCGGCCTGTTCGACTGGGGCAACGAGGACGGCCCGTTCGCCGCCGCGCGCCTGCAGCACCCGCTCGGCGTCGCCGTCACCGCCGCGGGCGACGTCCTCGTCGCCGACACCTTCAACGACCGTCTGCGCCGCCTCGACGTCCGCGCCGGCCTCGTCTCGACCCTGTCTCTCGAGACATGTAACGAGAGCCTGCGCGAACCCGGCGGCCTGGCCGTGCTCGCCGACGGCGACCTCCTCGTCGCCGACACCGGTCACCACCGCTTCGTCCGCCTCGCCGCCGACGGCCGCTTCAAGGCCGAGCTGGAGGTCCGCGGCGCGCCGGCCGTGCCCGAGCCCGACGAGCCGCCGCCCCCGTCGCTCGCCGCGGCCCCGGCCACGCGGTGGTTCGACCTCGTGCTGGAGCGAGCCCCGACCCTCGCCCCCGGCCGCGCGACCGCGACCCTGCGCCTGCTCGCGCCGGAGGGCTGGAAGTTCAACGCGGGCGCCCCGCAGCGCCTCACGCTCGAGGTGTCGCGCCGCTCCGATCTGGTCACAACCGCCGAGCGCATCACGCTTTCGGGACAGGACCGATCCGACATGTCCGTCGAGATCGACCTCGAGGTCGCCGAACTCCCGACAGCGGAGGTCCGCAGCGAGCTGCTCGTGCGCGTCGACAGCATGTTGTGCGGCGGCGACCCGGAGGTGTGCGCCCCCTCGCAGGCCTGGCTGCGGATCCCGCTGCTGCTCACCAGCGCAGGCGAGGCGGCGTTCCGCGTCGATCTGGCGCTCGCCGCCCCGGTCTGAGCGATCCCGCATCTCGCGCCCCTGCGCCTCGCCCGGTGCGCAGTCCGAATCGCGGTGCTAATGCTTTGCGGGATGTCCCGCCGCCTGCTGCTCCTGGCCCTCACGAGCGCCGCCTGCTTCTCCGACGATCCTCCGCAGCTCACCGCGACCGCCACCGGCGACGACAGCACCACCACCTCCACGAGCGGCACCACCACGGTCACGCCGACCACCGCCGAGCCGACCACCGAGGTGCCCACCACCTCCACGACCACCGGCACCACCGAGCCCGTCGACCCGACCACGACCACCGGCGACACCGACACCACCGGCGACACCGACACCACCGGCGAGCCGAACGACGACCCCTGTCAGGCCGCCAACCCCGAGTGCCCCGCGGGCCCGACGGGCATGCCCGGCGGCGGGCTCGAGGAGATCGATCGCTGCAACTTCCCGCTCGCGCGCGCCCCCGAGTGGGACAACCTCGCGCCGCTGGCCGACGCCCTCGCCGAGGCGCTGCCGACGGTCTCCATCGCCGACGTCCTGACCGATCTCGACAACACTGCCCTCGCCGCGCCCACCGTCCCCGGCGACGTCGAGTCGCTCGAGCTCGCGTTCCGCTGGGACGACGACGACTTCGACAAGTACTGGTGGCTCCCGCAGGGCGTCACCGGCACTGCAGACGGCTTCGACGACGGCGTCCTCGACGGTCGCCAGGCCCTGCTCGTCAGCTGGTGGTTCGACAAGGAGCTGGCCCAGTTCCCGGTCGACAAGGGCACGCGCGTCAGCCTGATCGACGTCACCGACGCCCCCGAATTCCGCCTGCGCCACATCCTCCTCGTCGAGCCCGTGGACGGCGATCCGGTCGACTTCCAGCCGATCCCGATCCGCCCCGGCGGCGTCGCCTGGTACGGCGACCTGCTCTACGTCACCGATCCGAACCAGGGCCTGCGCGTGTTCGACCTGTCGCGCCTGCTCGACGTCAACGCCGCCAAGGATCAGATCGGCTACGACGCCGATGCCCACGTCTGGTACGGCGGTCTCTACTCCTACGCGGCCATGCAGATCGGCGCCTACAAGCACGCCTCCGCCTGCGCCCCGCGCTTTTCGACCCTCGCCCTCGACCGCAGCGTGAGCCCGCCCGAGCTCGTCGTCGCCGAGTACGACGACGCCACCGCCGGCCGTGTCTTCTCCTGGCCGCTCGACCCCGCGACCGGTCGCCTGCCCTACGGCATCACCTGGGCCAACTCGGCCGCCTACACCGGCCAGAGCGAGATCCAGGGCGCCGCCCGTCGCCAGGGCACCTACTACCTGTCGAGCTCCTCCCCGCCCGGCGATCTCGGCGCGCTCTACGTCGTGCCCTCCGCCGGCCCCGCCGTCGCCCACGGCTGGATCGACACCCCCGAGGCCGTGATGCTCGACGGCGAGCGGATCTGGAGCCTGTCCGAAAAGTCAGGCGCCCGCTTCGTCTTCGCCGCCGCCCGCGCCGCCTACGAGTGAGCCGCGAGCGCCGACCAGTCGCGACCTGACACGGACGCCGACGCGCTCGCTACGCCGCCGACCTTCTATGGCGCCGCGCGGCGACACTGAGGTCATCGGCGCGACAGGTCCGTGACGCCCGTCGCTTGCGACCTGTGACAGCGCCGTCGCGTGCTCGCCCGCCCGCGCGCCAAATTGTCTCAGCCGGGCCCGGCGCGCGCCCATCTGCCACGCTTTCTCGCTGGCACGCCTGCTGCAACGACCTGGCGCACGTGTCTCCGGTGCTCCCCCGCCTCGTCCGCCCCGTCCTCGACGGCCTCAGCCTGTTGGTCTTCCTGCTCGCGCTCGCCTCGGCCGGCTGGCACGCCGTGACGACCTCCGGCTGCCTCGGCCCCAGCAACTTGTCGGCGACCCAGGACGTCGTGGTCGACGTCGCCGAGCGTCTACAGCGCCTCGAGTCCGAGCGTCCCGGCACCATCGACACCGTCCTCGCCAGCCCGCTCCCCACCTTGCGGCTGGCGAGCGTCGATCCGACGCACTCCCGCCTGGCGAGCCTCGACGGCTGGGACCGCCCGCTGGTGTTCACGCGCCTCGACGGACCGTGGCGGGTCGAGGTGCGCTCTCGCGGCTTCGACGGGCTCCTCCACACCGACGACGACGTGTACGCGCGGCTCGACCGCGACGGCCGGATCCGCGAGCGCCACGAGGTCGAACGCCCCCCCGAGTTCGACCTCGACGAGACCGGCCACGACGAGTGACATTTTCGGCCTCGCCCGAGTCCGGCGAATGCAATCACATGTCCCCCGGGACATCTCCACACTGACCGCGCTCGCAGGATCCGCGCGCAGCTCTGACCCGCTCAGCCGCCGGCCGAGCGCCCCGGCGTCCCGCCTCCCCGGCGCAGCGCCGCCGCGATCGCCCGCGGATCGAGGCGGAAGATCAGGTCCGTCTCGACGTACGGGCTGATCGCGCAGCCGTCGCCCGCGCGCGGGTGCGGCATCTCGAAGAACGCGCGGGCGAACCCGACCTCGCGCCCGTTCAGGTACGGACCTGCCCCCGAGGTCAGGTGACACGGCACCACCCAGCCCTCCGGCATCACCGTGGCGAAGTAGCGCCCGGCGTGGCAGTCCGCGCAGTCGTGGAAGCGCGGCGCCCGTCGCAACCTGCGCAAAAAGCCAGGTGACGCCCCGATCGGCAGCCCGCGCGCGCGCAGGCGCTCGAGCCGGTCGGCCACCTCGGCCAGCACCGTCGGCGTCAGGGCCGGGTGCAGCCCGGCCTCCGCGTCGAAGCACTCCTCGTGGGCCGGCTGGAAGTACGCCCACACCCCGAGCGACCCCGCCAGCTCCGCGACCTCCTCGATCCGCTCGAGGTTCCACGGCCCGACCACCGTGATCGTCGCCACCGACATCCCCAGCCCGCGCGCCTGCTCGATCGCCGCGATCACCCGCGCGTACGAGCCAGAGCGCCGGCGCACCAGGTCGTGCACCGGCTCCGGCCCGTCGAGCGACAGCACCACCATGTCGAGCAGCCCCGCCATGTCCTTCAGGACATTGCCCGTACGCCAGCCGTTGGTGTTCATCGAGGTGAAGCAGCCGGCCCGCTTGGCGTGGCCGACGATCCTCGGCGCGTCGCGGCGGAGCAGCGCCTCGCCGCCCGAGAAGCTGGCCCGCGCCATCCCGGCCGCCCGCAGCTCGTCGATGGCGGCGCAGAACTCGGCGTCGCTCATCTCCTCCGCCGCCCGCTCGGGGATCTCGCAGTACTCGCAGCGGAAGTTGCACCGGTGCGTGAGGATGAACGTGACGCTGAACGGCAGCGCCCGCCCGACCGCCCGCGCCGCCCCCAGTCGCACCAGGTCGCGCGCCTTCGCCAACGCCGTCACCCCGCCCCTCCCGCGCGCACATGTCCGCTCCGCCATGCCCTCGAGGACATGTCGCCGCTCGCTCCGCAGATCCGACCCTGCGCCTCCCGCCATGCTCTCAAGGACATGTCCTCACCCTGCCCCTCCCGGCGTCAGCGCGTAGATCGCCGCGCCGGTGACCAGCGCCAGCGTCCGGTGGCGGCGGCGGGCCGCGGCGGCGTCCGCCCGCCCGATCTGCCCGGCCCCGACGACCAGGCCCGCCGCCCCGCACAGGGCCGCCCACGGCCCGAGCAACAGCGCGGCCGCCAGCGAGCCCGCCAGCGCCAGCCCGCGGCCCGCGGCGGCCACGCCCGCGCGCCCGAGCCACTGCGCCGTCGTGTAAGAAGCCGCGCGGCGATCCTCGGCCTCGTCGGCGCGCTCGTGGACCAGCTGGTTCTGCAGCAGCAGCCCCGCGAACACGGCCGACATGCCCCAAAAGCCAGGCGTTCGCGGCGCGCCGACCAGCGCCAGCAGCGGCGCGAAGATGGCGACGTTCGCCAGCGTCCCGACCCCCGGCCAGCGCTTGAGCCGCGGACCCGCGCTATAGAACCCCCCCGCCGCCAGGCTCAGCGCCGCCGGCCCGAGCCCGCCGCTGCGGGCCGCCGCGACCGCCGCCAGCAGCCCGCAGGCGATCGCAGGCACCAGCGCCGCAGGCCCCACCGCCGCGCCGGCGAGCGGGTTCTTGCCGCGCCCGTCGCTGGCCCGGTCGGCGTGCGCGTTGAGCCCGTAGGCGCAGGCCAGGCACAGCGCGCCGGCCAGACAAGCCCAGAGGACAGGTCCGATCGGGCATGTCCCCGACAACATGTCCTGAAGCGGCGCTCCGGCCAGCGGCAGCGGCACGAAGTGGGCCCACTGCCCGGCCCGCAGCGCCCGCAGCCCGAGCACCAGCTGGCCCGCACGGCCCGGCCTGGCGCCGCCCGGGGCCCCGCTCGCGCGCTCGGTCCACGGGCGCTCGGAGTACGTCACGCCCGCCGACGATACCCCGCGGCGTCCGCCCGGTCACGCGGGCCGCTCGGTCGCTCCGCCGCCCGCGACCGCGGCAAGTCACGCAGCGCCTCGCCCGGTCCCGACGCCTGCGTCCCCGATCCCGGCCGGCACCGCCGGCTCGCCGCTCGCGCCCGAGTCTCGCGACCTCGGCGCGCAGACGTCGACGCTCACCGGCACGCCTCCGCCTCCTGGCTCAGGCACGTCGCCGTGTACGTGGCCCCGCGGACTCGCGGGCCCTGGCGGTGCAGCTTGAACTCGACGTTGGTCCCCCGGTCGGCGCACGGCACCGCGACCCCGGACTCCGGGTCGCTCACGATGGTCATGTCGTCGCGCTTGCTCGGCGTCAGCCCGCTCGGATCGGTGAGGATGACCGCGCACACCGAGCTGCCCGCGGGGACAGCCCACTCGTCCTCGCCGACCGGCTCGCACGCCGGCACGTTCGAGGCCTCGCCGTCGACGACCTGCTGGACCTTGCAGTCGGCCTCGAGCTCCTCCGTCTCGAGGTCGCGGTCGGCCACCATCGTCGAGCCGCACACCGGCGCGATCGCCAGCTCGATCTGGCGGGCGATGCCCTCGAGCGCCGAGGTGTAGTCGTCCTGGCAGATCGAGTAGAGGTTGCGCCGGTCGCCGGCGAACGCCTCCGCGACCGCCCGCTCGCGCACCGGCGGGACCGCGGTGCTGCCGCTGCCGTCGCTGTTGTTGACGCAGCCCGGGGCGATGCCGAAGTTCAGGTCCTGCTCCGAGCCCGGCTCCGCCTCGGCGTACGGGATCTCGGCGGAGCCGTCCTCGTAGCCCGCCGGCACGCCCGCGATCAGCGACACCAGCACCTCGCGGGTCGCATCGATGCGCTGCTTGTCGGCGCGGATCTCGCTCAGGAGGTCGACGTAGCGCGAGATCGGCCGCAGCACCGCCTCGCCGTCGGCCGCCCCGGGCTCGCCGTCGATCGAGAAGTTCTCGGGCTCGCAGGCGGCGTAGACCGGGCCGGGGCCGCTGCAGGCCACGCCCGCGTTCCAGCAGGCCGCGCTGGTCGGCGCCGGGCTGTCCAGGTCCTCCCAGAACGTCTTGTCGGTCATGAAGATGTCCTTGAAGGCAGGCTCGAACGAGCAGTCGGCCTCGTCGGTGACCAGCACCACCGACAGCAACGCGTCCTCGCGCATGAACCCGTAGTGGCCCTCCTTCGGCGAGAGCGCCTTCTTCAGCGCCAGGTACATCGACTCGAGCGGCTGCTCGTGGCCGCAGCCATTGATGCCCTGCGGTCCGAAGCAGGCGAACGCGTCGGCGACCGCCACGTCCGGGGGCAGGTTGGTGATGCCGTCGATGCTCTCGATCCACGGCCGCGCCCGCCGCTCCGGATCGAGGTCGGTGCTCGTCGGCACGATCGCCAGGTCAGCGCTCGCCAGGCCGCACACGTCGGTGCAGGCGAACGCGGCGTCGATGTCGTTGAACTTGAACGCGCCCTCGTCGAGCCGGTCGAGGCAGCTGCGCAGCACCAGGTCGCCGCCCTCGGGCGTGGTCATGCTTGCGTCGCAGCGCGGGTTGCCGCTGTCGGTGGTGGTCACGCCGATCCGGTAGTGCGCGCCCATCTCGTCGAGCCGGCGCGCGAACGCCTCGAAGTTGCGCGCCAGCCGGGCCTGCTCCTCGGCCATCGAGCCCGAGTTGTCGATGACGAACAGGATGTCGACGTCGCCGCCCACGTCGAGCCGGATCGGCACGTCGGGGTTCTCGAGCTTGCACAGCTCGACCTGCGTGATCGGGTGCTCGAGACAGGCGGTGAGGGCGATAGAGAGGAAGGGCAATACGGCTGCGGGGGACTTCATGATGCTTCGCTCCGTGGTCGGTTCCCCCCGGTTGCAAGCGGATAGCCGCGTTGATCTCCTTGAAGAAAATCGCCGTCGAGCACGGTCACGTCGGTCAACTCGATTGGCCAACCCGGTTGCCATGGCAACTTGGTTGCCGAGCGAAGCCTGCAGCCCCCACCCCACGCACAGTCGCCGGTCTGGTCGCACAAGAGCCGGTGATGCAGCCAGACCGCCACCCCAATGCCAACCGTGATGGCGACCGCCGTTCGCTCCCGACGCGCGTTTTCACGCAGCCAACAGGCCATGTCCCGATCAGCAAGACCGCTCCGACGAAGCTGTCCCTCGGGCCAGGCCGGTCGACGACCCGGCCTCTGCCACGTCGTGCCCACGGATCGTCGGCCTCGCACCCGCTCGCCCGCCGCGGCGCACCATGACCGCCCGCTGCGCCGACAGTCGTCGCGCTCGCCGTCCCGCACGTCGTGCGGCCGCATCACCCCGTCCAGCCCGGTCGCCCGCGGCGCGAGCGTCGATCTGATAGCATCGCCGGGCGGTGCGGCTCGCCTACCTCTCGCACTACTTCCCGCCCGAATCCAACGCCCCGGCCGCGCGCGTCCACGAGCTGTCGCGCGCGCTGGCGCGGGCCGGTCACGAGGTCCACGTCGTCACCGGCCAGCCGAACCACCCGCACGGCAAGATCTACCCCGGCTATCGCGCGGGCGAGTACCGCCGCGAGCGCGTCGACGGCATCGACGTCCACCGCGTGCCGACGCTGCCGGTCGCCAGCCGGGGCCTGCTCGAACGTGGCCTCGGGTACATGTCCCTTCCGACAGCTCAGGTCGCCCTCGGCGCGGCCCGCCTGCCGGCCGTCGACCTCGTGCTGGCGACCTCGCCGCAGATCCTCACCGGCGTCGCCGGGCTGGCGCTGGCCCGCCTGCGCCGCGTGCCGTTCGTGCTCGAGGTGCGCGACCTGTGGCCCGAGGGCATCGTCGCCGTCGGCGCGCTGCCGGGCGGCCACCCGATCGTCCGCGCGCTCGAGCTCGTCGAGCGCACGCTCTACCGCGGCGCGGCCGGCATCGTCTCGGTGACCGACGGCTTCGTCGACCACTTCGTCGCCCGCGGGGTCGCGCGCGAGCGCGTGGCGGTGGTCAAGAACGGCATCGACGCCGCCCTGTTCGACCCCGACGTCATCCCGGCCCCGCTGCGCGAGCAGCTGGCGATCCCGCGCGACGAGCTGCTGCTGCTCTACATCGGCACGATCGGCCTGCCGCAGGACGTCGGCCTGCTCGCCCGCGCCGCCGCGCTCGCCGGCGCCGGCGCTCGCTTCCACGTCGTCGTCGTCGGCCACGGCGTCGGCCACCAGGCGCTGGTCGACGAGGTCGCCGCCCTCGGCGTCGGCGCGCGCGTCCACGTGCTGCCGCCGGTGCCCCGACGCGACGTGCCCGGGCTCATCGCCGCCGCGGACGTCAGCGCCGTCGTGCTGCGCGACGAGCCGAGCTTCGCCCGCTACCTGCCCTCGAAGATCTTCGAGGCCATGGCGATGCGCCAGCCGATCCTCCTCGGCGTCCGCGGCGAGGCCCAGCGCCTGGTCGAAGGGTCAGGTGCGGGCCTCGCGTTCACGCCCGGCGATCCGGCCGACGCGGTCGCCAAGCTGCGCAGGTTCATCGAGCTCGGGCCCGAGGGCCGCCGGCGCATGGGCGAGGCGGCCCGCGCCCACGTGCTCGCCCACCACGACCGCGACCGGCAGGCCGACGACCTCGCCCGCTTCCTCGCCGGCCTGGCCCGGAGCCGGGCATGACGCACCCGCATCGCCCGCGCAGCGCGATCGGCCGCATGCTCGAGCGCGGCTCGGCCTACATCACCCACTGGTCGGGCAGCTCGTGGGCGTTCGCGCTGGCCCTGCTGACGATCGTCGTCTGGGTGGTGACCGGCCCGTTCTTCGGCTTCTCCGACACCTGGCAGCTCGTCATCAACACCGGCACCACCGTCGTCACCTTCCTGATGGTGTTCCTCATCCAGCGGGCCCAGAACAAGGAGTCGCTGGCGGTGCAGCTCAAGCTCAACGAGATCGTCGCGGCCCTCGAGGGCGCGTCGAACCGCCTCATCGACATCGAGAACCTGTCCGAGGCCGAGCTCGACGTCATCCACCGCCACTATCACAAGCTCGCCGAGATCGCGAAGCACGAGAGCGACATCCGCCGCTCCCACTCGATCGAGGAGGCCCGCCACCGCAGCCGCGCCGGCCACAAGTCGCGCCCGCGCCCCGCCGGAGCCCCGCCCGAGGCCGGCGCCGCGTGCGAACCCCCCGCGGGCCCGCGGCCGCCCGCATGAGGCCGTGAAGCGCGACCGCCCCCGATGCCCCGCGAGCGCGGAGGACATCGGAGGCGACCTGTGAGCGCTCCGCTGCGGCCGATCAGGCGGCCGACTTCGGCGCGTCCTGGATGTGCTTGATGATCTCGTCGCCGAACTCGCTGCACTTCTTCAGCGTCGCGCCCTCCATCATGCGATGGAAGTCGTACGTCACGGTCTTCGCCGCGATCGCGCGCTCGACCCCGAGGATGATGAGGTCCGCCGCCTCGTCCCAGCCCATGTAGCGGAACATCATCTCGCCCGAGAGGATGACCGAGCCCGGGTTGACCTTGTCCTGGCCGGCGTACTTCGGCGCGGTGCCGTGCGTGGCCTCGAAGATCGCGTGGCCGCTGACGTAGTTGATGTTGCCGCCGGGGGCGATGCCGATGCCGCCGACCTGGGCCGCGAGCGCGTCGGAGATGTAGTCGCCGTTGAGGTTGAGCGTGGCGACCACCGAGTACTCGTCGGGGCGGGTGAGGATCTGCTGCAGGAACGCGTCGGCGATCGCGTCCTTGATGACGAGCTTGTAGTCGCCGCGCTGGATCACCTGCCACGGCCCGCCGTCGAGGTCGACCGCGCCGTACTCCTTGCGCGCGAGGGCGTAGCCCCAGTCGCGGAAGCCGCCCTCGGTGAACTTCATGATGTTGCCCTTGTGGACCAGCGTGACGCTCGGCAGCTTGTACTGCAGCGCGTGGTTGATGGCCGCCCGCACGAGCCGCTCGGTGCCCTCGATCGACACCGGCTTGATCCCGAAGCCCGCCGTGTCGGGGAAGCGGACCTTCTTGTAGAGGGCCGGGAACGCCTCGGAGAACAGCTTCTTGAACTTCTCCGCGTCCTCGGTGCCCTGCTGGAATTCGATGCCCGCGTAGATGTCCTCGGTGTTCTCGCGGAAGATGACCATGTCGGTCGCCTCGGGCCGCTTGACCGGCGAGGGCACGCCGGCGAAGTACCGCACCGGGCGCAGGCAGGTGTAGAGGTCGAGGATCTGCCGCAGCGCGACGTTGAGGCTGCGGATGCCGCCGCCGACCGGGGTGGTCAACGGGCCCTTGATGCCGACGAGGTAGTCGCGGAACAGGTCGAGGGTCTCTTGCGGCAGCCAGTTGCCGGTCTGCTTGAACGCCTTCTCGCCGGCCAGCACCTCGCGCCAGGCGATCTGGCGCTTGCCGCCGTAGGCCCGCGCGACCGCAGCGTCGAACACGCGCACCGAGGCGGCCCAGATGTCGGGGCCCGTGCCGTCGCCCTCGATGAACGGGATGATCGGTTGGTCGGGGACCTGCAGGCCCTTGTCGCTCATTTTGATCGCTTCAGCCATCGCCCTGTCGCTTTCCGTGAGGTGTTCTGCCCAAAAGGACCGTTGTGGCCCGTCGCCGGGGCCCGCGGTATACCACGCACCCCGCCCGACCTGTCCGGCGGCCGGGTGCGACCGTGCTCACCAGCCCGGACTCGCCGTCAGCCGGCGATCGCGGCCGCTGCGGCGTCTCCGGCGGCGATCCGTCCGCTCTCGCGCTCGACCTTGAACGCCTTGCCGTCGAAGTGGACCGTGATTCGCTCGTAGCTCACCGGCCTGCCGAGGGTGTGCCCCTGGTGCCGGACCTGCAGCGGCGGCCCCCCGCCGGCCGGTAGCTGGACCGCGAACAGCCCCGTGGCGCCCGCGTCGGCGAGGTCCCCCGCGAGCGGCGCCGAGGGATCGGCGGCGAGCGCGAGGCGCACGCCGAGGTCGTCCCACACGAGGAACGTCCAGCTCGCGGCGCCTGCGAACAGCTGCAGCCGCCCGAGCTCGCGGGCCACGCTCGCTTCGGGGATCTTCGCGTCGGGTGTCGACAGCAGCCGCGCCAGCAGCACCGCCGCGTGCAGGCGGGCGAACCGACGCGGATCGTCGGCCCCCGGCCGGCCCTCGCCGGCCGCCACCTGCCGCAGCACCCGCAGCGCCTCGTCGACCCGCCCCGCGCCAGCCGCCGCCCGCGCGAGCCGGATCGACGCGCTCGGATCGTCGGGCCGGATCGCCACCAGATCTTCGTACTGACGATAGGCCCGCTCGAACCACCCGTGGCGCAGGAAGATGTCGCCGAGCAGCGCGCGGCTCTGCGGGTTGTCGGCGTCGAACTCGACGATCTCCGAGAAGATCCGCTGGGCCTCGTCGACCTGCTCGTGGGCGACGAACACCTCGCCGATCTGCTGCGCCAGCACCGGCGTCATCAGACCCTGCTCGCGCAGCGCCCGGCCGCGGGCCAGCGCCTCCTCGAGCTTGCCCTGCTCGCTCAGCAGCTGGATCAGGCGCCGCTCCCCCTGCGGATCGCCGGGGCTGCGCTGCAGCGCCGCCTGCACCAGCTGCAGCTTGCGCGTCGCCGCGTCGTCGCCGACCACCAGCTGCAGCTGACGATCGAGGTCGTTCCAGTCGACCCCGGCGCCGAACATCGCCCGCTCGACCGCCCCGATCAGCCCCTGGTCGACCAGCCGGCGCAGCAGCCCGCGCGCCAGGTAGTTGCGCGCGTCGGGCTCACCCGCGAAGTGCCCGAGCAGCAGGCCGATGTCGGCCTCGGTGGCGGCGCGCTCGTGCAGCAATTGCAGGAACACCCGCTGGTCCTTCCACCCTGCGATCTCGCAGCTGCCGGCCGCGGCCTCGTAGGCGTTGAGCGCGGAGAACATGTCCGATCGGTCAGCCAGGCGCTTCTGCCACAGGATCCGGCGGTGGGCCAGGCTGCGGGCCGCGACGTCGGAGCACGGCAGCCGGAGACCGCGCGGCACCGGCGAGACCACCGGCGGCGGCGTCTTCGGCGGCGCGCGGCCTGCCGGCGCGTTGCGATCGACGTCGCGCTGCGGCGCCTTCGCCGGGCTGGGCTTGCTCCCGCCGCCCGAGACCCCTGAACCCCGCGTGGGCGCGTAGTCCTTGAAGTCGTCGACCGCGCGCGGCTCGGCCGGCTCGTCCGCCTTCTCCTCCTCCGTCCCGCTGGCGAGCCCACCGAGCAGCCCGCCGGGCGCAGGGGCGGCGTCGGCCGGCGGCGGCGGCGGCTCCGGGGCCACCGGCGCCGCCGCCTCGGCCTTCGCCATCTCGCCCGGCGTCGACACGGCCGTCGGGGCCGGGGCCGCCTGCGCCGCCGGCCGCTCGGCGACGCGCTCCTCCTCGCGCACCGCCGGGGCCATCTCGCCGCTCGAGTTGCAGCCGATCGGCGCCGCCGCGATCGCCGCGATCACGCCGATCACTGAGCTGGTCCTTGGTTCCTGTTCTTGCAGCCATGTCGCGTCGGCGATCAGCTGCAGCCCGCCGAGCGCGCGGCGGCGCCGCTGGATGCCCTGCTGCGCGTAGGCGGCCTCGCTGTCGAGCGCGAGGAACGAGGTGAACGGGGTCATGAGCCCGTACTCGAGCCCGAGCGCGAGGATCTTGCCGCGCACCGCCTCGAGCCCGCGGCTGTCGCCGAGCAGGCGCTCGACGTAGGCCGCGGCCCACAGCCGCGGGACCAGGCGGTCGAGCGAGCCGCCGACGTACGCGAGCGGGTACTCCTTCGTGAACGCCTCGCCGCCGAGCCGGCCCGAGATCGTGATCTTGTCGGGCAGGTCGTGGTGCGTGCGCGCGAGCAGCACCAGTTCTTGCCCGCGGGACAGCTTGCCGCCGGCGCTGACGAACACGTCGTCGAGTCCCTCGCCGAGGCCGAGCTCGAGGTCGGTGATGGTCGGGGTCTTGAGCGCGCCCGACAGCTCGAGCGCGCGCACCACCGCCTGCTCCGGGCCCTCGACGCGCAGCGCCTCGCCGCCGCCGACGCGGGCCAGACGGCCGAGCATCGCCGCGTCGATCTCCGCCCCGACGCCGACGGTGAACAGCCGCGCGCGCGAGCCGGTCATCGACCGCCGCAGGCGCTCCGCCAGCGCGTCGCCGCTGCGCTCGCCCGACGTCGCCAGGCCGTCGCCGACGTAGACCACCGCTGGTTGCTCGAGCCCGTGCACGCGCGCCAGCGCCTGCTCGAAGATCGCCCCGAGGTCGGTCGCGCCGCCGGCCGCGTGGGCCGCGACCCGCTCGAGCGCGGCGCTGATCGCCTCCGGCGTCGCCTCGGCCAGCCCCTCCTCCGGGTACAGCACCTTCGCCGTGACGTCGGCGCTCATCACCGCGAACTTGTCGCCCGCCGACAGGCTGCGCAGCAGCGCCTCCGCCACCGCGAGCTTGCTCTGCTGCTCCGACGGGTCGCCGGCCGCCGAGGTGTCGACCACCACCACCACATCGCCGCGCGGCGCCGGCAGCTTCGCCAGGTCGAGGTCCGGCGCGAAGCGGACCATCACGTAGCTGGCCTGGTCGCCGCCGGCGTTGAAGCGATTGACGCGCAGCGGCACCCGGGCCCGCTCGGCCTTGCGCGTCAGCTCGAGCTCGAAGTCGGCGCGCGGCGTGTAGCCCGAGCGGCGCATCGTCACCTGTCGCCCGTCGGTCGACACCCGCGCCTCGCCGAGCGTCGCCAGGTCGTAGTCTTTCTCGAGCCCGCGGCGCAGCTGCACCTCGAGCGAGAACTCCTCGATGCTGGCCGCCTCGCGCCCGCGCGGCGCCGCCAGCGGGTAGCTGTAGCGGCGCTTGCCCTCGCTCTCGACCATCAATTGCTGGTAGCGCAGCACCACCCGCCGCTCGCCCGCCGGCGGCACCGGGTAGATCCGCGCCCTCACCGTGCGCGCGTCGATCCACTCGAGCAGCGCCGGGTCGTTGTCGCGGCGCACCGCCGCCTCGTAGGTCGCCGCCGCCTTCTTGCGCTCGACGATCTCGCCCTCGACCAGCTGCCCGTTGGTCTCGAGGGCGAAGCTGACCAATTGAGCATCTTCGGGGACCGTGAACCAGTACCAGCCCTCGACCGCCGTGCTCGACGGGTTGAAGAAGCGCTGGTCGACCAGGGTCTCGGCGATGTCGTCCTCGAGCGCCACCTTGACCGTCTGGCGCTGGATCGACAGCGGCAGCGCCGGCGCGCCCGCAGGACCCGCGCGATCGACCGCGTACAGGGCGCCCGAGCCGGCCCCGGCGCGGATCCCTCCGCCCGCGCGATCGCCCATCCCGCCGGTCCAGTCGTCCCAGAACGCCACCGGCTCGACGCTCGGCGCGCCCGCCTGCACCGTCGCCCGCTCGCCGGCCTCGACCTCGGCGCGACCGCCCGCGGCGCTGACGATCGCCAGCCCCTCCGCGACGTAGACCTGCGCCTGACCTGACTCGAAGGACAGGCTCGCCCCGCCCGCCGACAGCGACACCTCGGTGTCGCCGACGGTGTGCACCACCGCCTTCTGGCCCTCCTCGAGCGGCGGCGCCTCGACCCAGATCTGGCCCTCGACCAGGGCGACGCCGCCGGCGATCTTCACCTTCGTGCCGTCGCGGAGGAACACCCGCGAGCCGTCGCTCAGGCGGACCAGCGCGCGCGCACCTGGCCCTGTGGACAGCTCCGCCGTCTCCGGCAGCGGCGTGCGCGACAGCAGCCGCGCGCTGCCCGACGCGGTGGCCAGCAGCACCTCGCCGGCCGCCAGCTCCAGGGTGGCCCCGAGCCGCTCCGACTGCACCGGCGGCGGCTTCTTCCACGGCTTGACGATCGCCACCGCGGTCGCCGAGCTGACCGCCAGCAGGAGCACACCGAGACCGAGCCAGCGCTTGTTACGAGAGGATGCGAAGAAGCCCGCCACGGCTGTGCAGGATGGCACAGCGGCCGCAGCGACGTCGACGACGGGCCGGCGGGCGAACAGCGTTCACTCGCCGCCGATTTCGCGCCTCGCCGCTACCGCGCGTCGCGGCGGCTCTGCTCGATCACGCTGCGCAGCTTCGACACCACCAGATCGAGCGCGACCCGATTGTCCCCGCCCTCGGGGATGATGAGGTCGGCGCGGCGCTTCGACGGCTCGACGAATTGCAGGTGCATCGGTCGCACGTGGCGGTAGTACTGCTCGCGCACGGCCTCGAAGGTGCGCCCGCGCTGCTCGATGTCGCGGCGGATCCGGCGGAAGATCCGGATGTCGGGGTCGGTGTCGACGAACAGCTTGATGTCGAGCTCCGCCCGCAGGCGCGGGTCGACCAGCACCATGATGCCCTCGACCACCACCACCGGCGTCGACTCGACCCACCGCGGCTCGGGCAGCCGGCGGTGCGTCTTGAAGTCGTAGGCCGGCACCGCGACCCGCCGCCCGGCCTTGAGCGCGATGATGTGCTCGACCAGCAGCTCCGTCTCGAGCGACTCCGGGTGGTCGAAGTTGATGTGACAGCGCTCCTCGTACGTGAGGTCGGCGCGGTCGCGGTAGTACGCGTCGTGCTCGATGATCGTGACGCCTTCGGGTGGAAGAGAGTCGGCGATCTTGCGCGCGACGGTCGTCTTGCCCGAACCGCTGCCGCCTGCGATCCCGATGATCATCGAGCTCATGCGGCGGAACGTAGCACGGCGCGCGCCTTCGCGCATTTTGCGCGCATCCCGGCGCGCGTGCGGGACCGCCGTGAGCTACCCTCGCGCCGAGTCGTCGCGCTGGGCACTCGTCCGCGACGAACTCGCGGCGCCGCGACGGCTGGCGCGCGGGCTCGTGAGCACCACGCGCCGTCGCTCGGCCGACGCGGACAAGTGTGCGCCAGCGAGGCCCGCGTCGAGATCCCGGCGCAGCGTACGCCCGACGCCGAGGCCGATCATGGAGCAGCGCTACGAGCTCCGCCGCAGCCCGTACTTCTCCATGCGGTACGACAGCACGTGCCGCGGCACCCGCAGGTACGCCGCCGCCTGCGTGATGTTGCCGCGCTTCAGCGCCAGCACGCGCTCGATCACCCGCTTCTCGAGATCGACCAGCGACAGCCCGTCCTCCGGCAGCGCCGGCAACCACTCGTCGCCGCCGGCCGCGATCGCGGGCGCCTGGGCGGCCCGCGGCGGCAGGTCGTCGACGTGCAGCACGTCGCCCGCGCACAGGATCACCGCCCGCTCGCACGCGTTCTCGAGCTCGCGCACGTTCCCGGGCCATGTCCGTGAGCACATGTCTTCCAGGACATCCTCGGGGATCTCGACGTCCCGCCCGCCGGCGAAGCGAGCCACGAAGTGACGCACCAGCTGCGGGATGTCGTCGACCCGCTCGCGCAGCGGCGGCAACGCGATCTCGACCACGCGCAGGCGGTACAGCAGGTCGCCGCGGAGGTCGCCCGGGTCGCGGTTGGTCGCCGCGATCACCCGCACGTCGACCGGCACCGGCACGTCGCTGCCGACCACGTCGACCACCCGCTCCTGCAGCACCCGCAACAACTTGGCCTGCAGCGGCGGCGGCAGCTCGGCCACCTCGTCGAGGAACAGCGTGCCGCCGTCGGCCTGGCGGAACCGGCCCGGGCGGTCGCGCGTGGCCCCGCTGAAGGCCCCGCGGACGTGGCCGAACAGCTCCGACTCGAGCAGCTCCCCCGGGATCGCGGCGCAGTTGACGGCCACGAACGGCCCGGCGTGCCGCGGGCTGCGGGCGTGGATCCGGCGGGCGATGAGCTCCTTGCCGGTGCCGCTCTCGCCGGTCACGAGCACCGGCGCGGCGGCTCGTGCGACGCGATCGGCGAGGTCGAGCGCGCGCGCCATCGCCGGCGAGCGACCGACGATGGGCCGCTCGATCCCCGCGACCTGGCGCTGCAGGCTCAGCAGCTCCGCCCGCATGCGCCCGCGCTCGAGCGCCTTCGCCACCGTCAGCAGCAGGTGCTCGCGGTGGAACGGCTTGCCGATGAAGTCGAACGCGCCCGCCTTCATCGCCGCCACCGCGAGGTCGACGTCGCCGTAGGCCGTGATCACCAGCACCGGCGTCTCGGGGCTGCGCGCGCGGACCTCCCGCAGCACCTCGAGCCCGCCGACGTTGGGCATCTTGACGTCGGTGATGACCACCGCGTGCCGCTCGGGGTCGAAGCGCGCCAGCCCCTCGGCCCCGTCGCGCGCCCCGTCGACCGCGTAGCCGGCCTTGCGCAGGTTGAACAGCCCGAGCTCGCGGCCCGAGTCGTCGTCCTCGATGAAGAGCAGCGTCGCCGCGGACATGTCGGCGCAGCGTAGCCGACCGCGACAGCGGCCGCTCGCCCGCGCCCCGCGCGACCTCGCGGACCACCGGGCGCCGCTCGCGGGCGGCGCCCGGCTCGTGGCCGGCGCCCGCGCCCGGGAGTTGACTTCTCCGCCCGGGCCGGGGACACCAGGACGAGCGTGACCGAGCCCGATCGCCCGCGCGCCGTCGACCGGCCGGCCGAGCCCGGCCGTGTCCCCCCGGACATGCCCGATCGGACCGGTCTCTCCGGGAATGTCCCGATCGACATGCCCGAAGAGCCATCGATGCTGTCGCTCCGCGCCTTCACCCGCGTGTGGCTGCCGATCGCCTGCTTCACCGCGCTGCACTACGGCACCGGCATGGAGCACGACTGGGCCCACGACGTGCTGCGGCGCATGTACTACCTGCCGATCGTCCTCGCCGCCTTCGATCACGGCCTGCGCGGCGGTCTGCTGGCCGCCGCCGTGTCCTCGCTGGTCTACCTGCCGCACGCCTTCTCGCTGTCGCCCGGGCACCACCACGACCCCGGCGGCGGCGTCGACAAGGCGCTCGAGGTGCTGCTCTACAACCTCGTCGGCGCGACCGCCGGTCTGCTCGCCGACCGCGAGCGCAGCCGCCGGCGCGAGCTCCAGCGCGCCCTCGCCGACCAGCAGCGGCTCACCCGCGAGCTCGTGCGCGCCGGTCGGTTGTCGGCGCTCGGCGAGGTCGTCGCCGGCCTCGCGCACGAGATCAAGAACCCGCTGCACGCGCTCGCCGGCACCGCCGAGGTCGTCGACCCGCTCATCCCGCGCGACGCCGACGAGCGGCGCATGTGGGACATCCACGTCGCCGAGCTCGGCCGACTGTCGCGCCTCGCCGAGCGGTTCCTGTCGTTCGCGCGTCCGAGCCCGAGCGAGCTGGTGGCCCTCGACCTCCGCCGCGTCGCCGAGCAGGTCGCCGAGCTGTGCGTCGCCGAGGCCCGCGGCAAGGGCGTCGACGTCGAGCTCGACCTGCCCGACGCGCCCGTCGACATCCGCGGCGACCGCGACCAGCTCGCCAGCCTCGGCCTTCACATCGCCGTCAACGCCCTGCGCGCGATCGCCTCGACCGGCCGGCCCGGACGCCTGCGGATCGCCGCGCGCATCGAGGCCGACCACGCCCTCCTGGTCCTCGACAACGACGGTCCACCGCTCACCGAGGCCGAGCGCTCGCAGCTGTTCACGCCCTTCTACAGCGGCGACGCCCACGGCACCGGCCTCGGCCTCGCCATCGCCGCCCGCGTCGCCGATCAGCACGGCGGCAGCATCGACGCCGAGAACGCCGGCCTCGGCGTGCGCTTCACCCTGCGCCTGCCGCGGATCGACACCTGAGCCGCACCGCGGCCGCCGCCATGAAGAAAGCCGGCGCACGCGGCCGGCTCACTTCTCCTGCACCTCGAAAGACACATGGCGCTCGGGACATGCCCTCGGCGCCATGCTCCTTCGGACAGACTACATCTTCTTCACGAAGGCCGCGACCGCGTCGATCTCTTCCTTCGACAGCTTCTCCTTGAACGGCTTCATCTTCGTGCCGTCCACGCCGTCGGCGATCGCCTTGACGACCGCGGCCTTGCTGTGCTTGCCCTGCCAGTCCTTCGCGGTCATGTCGGGGATGTTGTTCTTCTTCTGGTTCTCCGCGCCCTTGCCGTCGGCCGCGTGGCAGACCTTGCACTTCTGATCGTAGAGCGCCTTGGCGTCGATCTTGGCCGAGGTGTCCTCGGTCTTCTTCGCCTCGGTCTTCTTCGCCTCGGTCTTCTTCGCCTCGGGCGCCTTCGCCTCGCCCTCGGCCGCCTTCGCGTCGCCCTCCGCAGCCTTCGCGTCGCCCTCGGGCGGCTCGGCGGCCTTCGCGTCCTCGGCGGCCTTCGCGTCCTCGGCGGCCTTCGCGTCCGCGGCGGCCTTCGCGTCCGCGGCGGCCTTCGCGTCCGCGGCGGCCTTCGCGTCCGCGGCGGCCTTCGCGTCGTCGGCCGTGGCCTCGACCTTCTTCTCCTCGACCTTCTTCTCCTCGGCCTTCGCGCCGCTGTCGCAGGCGACCAGCGTCACCGCGGCGCAGAGGCCGACGTTGCGGGTGATTCTCAGGACGGTCTTCAGGGACATGTTCTCGCTCCTTCGTCGGCCCGCGGGGCCAGGGCCGCGAATCGTACCGAAGCGTCGTGGCAGCGACAAGGTTCCCGCGGGCGCGCGAACGCGCCGGGATTCGCGCCCCGACGCTCACCGGCGTGGCGATCACGAGCGCGTCCAGCCGTGCTCGTTCGCCTTCTCCACGCGCGGCGAGCCACAACGGCGAAGGCCGCCGCGAGCGAGCTCGGGGCGGCCTCCTCCTTCGCGTGTCGGCGCGGCCGACTCGCGGGGTTCACTGCACGAGGATCGTGAACTCGATGCGGCGGTTCTTGGCGCGACCGGCCGCGGTCTTGTTGGTGTCGACCGGCTCGTCCATGCCCGCGCCGCGCGACTCGATGCGACCGGCGTCGATGCCGTGCTCGACCAGGTAGTTCTTGACCGACTTGGCGCGGCGACCCGAGAGGTCCTTGTTGTACTCCGGCGAACCGGTGCTGTCGGTGTGGCCCGAGATCTCGATGCGGATCGACGGGAACTCCTTGAGCACCGCGACCGCGCGGTCGAGGACCGGCCGCGACTTCGGCTTGATCGTGTCCTTGTCGAGGTCGAAGTAGATGCCCTTGATCGTGCCGGTGAACTTCGCCAGCTGCGTCGGGATCTCGTCGGGGCAGCCGTCCTCGTCCTGGTAGCCGTTGCGCGTCTCGGGCTGCGTCGGGCACTTGTCGTCGGGATCGAGGATGCCGTCGCCATCGGTGTCGGGGATCGGGCAGCCATCCGGCTCGACGCCCGGGTCGTCGGGGCACTTGTCGACGATGTCGAGGAAGCCGTCGCCGTCGCGGTCCTTGAGCGGGCAGCCGTCGGGCGCGACGCCGGGGACATCCGGGCACGCGTCCTGGCTGTCCATGAAGCCGTCGCCGTCGCGGTCGCGCTCCGGACAGCCGTCGGGCGCGATGCCGGGCTCGAACGGGCACGAGTCGGAGTTGTCGAGGAAGCCGTCGCCGTCGCTGTCCTTGTCGGCGGGGGCCGGCTTCTTCTTGCGGTTCAGCGTCAGCGACAGGCCGAGCAGCACCTCGGGGTAGATGACGGCGCCGTTGTCGACGCGGAGGCGGGCCGCGACGACGTTGCGGACGTCGAGGCGCAGCATCGCGTAATGCGAGATGTAGTACTTGACGCCGGCGCCGTAGTGCGTCGACTCGTCGATGTCGTTGCCGAGCGCGCCGGTCGTCCCGATCGCGCCGCCGCCGACCAGGATGAACGGCGTGATGCGCCAGAACGGGATCTGGCCGATGAGGTGCGCGCGGAAGTTGAACAGGATCGCCCGCGTGTCGGGCGAGTCGGTGCCGGTGATGTGAGTCGGCATCACGCCGCCCTCGATTTCACCGCCGAGGAAGCTGAGCGGGTAGTACGCGAAGCGGGCCCCGATCTCCGGCGCGACCTTGCGGTAGGGCTTCCAGAACTCCTCCCCGCCCATCTGCAGCGACTGCAGCTGGCGGACCGGGTCGAACAGCTCGTGCGCCGACCCGCCCGGCATGAAGATACCGCCGAAGATGCCGAGCTCGAACATGTTGCGCTCGGGACGACAGCGCCGGATCCACTTGACGCTGGTGTCGTTCTGACAGCGGTCCTTGTTCTTCGCCTTCTTGCCGCTCGACCCGCCGCTCGCCTTCGCATCGGTCTTCACGCCCGACGTCGTGTCGGCCGAGATCGAGGCGCCCGCCGAGGGACCCTCGGGGGCAGGGGCAGGCTCGGCGGCGGGAGCCGCGGCCTCACCGGCCGGCTGAGCTGCCAGCGCGGGCGTCGCTACGAGCCCAGCGACCAGGGCAGCTCCGAGTCGGATTGAAAAGCGATTCATCTGTCGTCTCTCCTCGAGGGAAAACCGGAACACGCCGCGCGACCCGGGCGCGTGCTCGGAGTGGGGGACCGCAAGGTGGTGGGTCGAGTGCTGTGGGTCGAGTCGCTCACGCGTTGAACTGGGGGGTCGGGCAACTCACCGCGAGGGCGTCGCCCTCGGCTTTGTCGTTTATGGCACACAGGGGCCCCGGCTGTGAACCACCCGTTGGGCGTCGCAAGACCCACCGGTCGGCGTCAGGTTGTCGCACATAATCGTCGACCACGCGAAAAGGCGGTGAATTCCAGGGCATCGCGACCGCGCCCCCGACCGGTCTGCACATGGCTTGCCAGTGCCCGTCTGGGGGCTCCGAGACCCGTGTAGACACAGTTCCTCGGCAGCTCGCTCGAGCGCCGACGAAGCGGGCTCGCGGAGACCTGCGGGGACAATCCCCGACCTGCAACTACCACCCGCGATCCGCGCCAGACCTTTCGGACAGCTCATGAAGCCGCCGCAAAGATCGCTCGCCGGGCACAAGCGTCAACCCACGGATAAAAACCGTAGATTAACCTGGCCAGCCCGCGGGACAGCGGCCGGCGCCGGTGTCCAACCGATGGGTCATGTCCCCGAGGGCATGACCTCAAGTACTCGGAACTCTTGCGGCGGGCGGCGGCACGGCGAGCGCATTGGAGGCAGGCATGGCAAGCCAACGAACCTCCGCCACTCCTCTCGTCATCCACGAGCACCGCGTCACCCTCCAAAAGGCGATCGACAGCATCGTCCAGCGCTTCGGCAAGGGCGCCATCATGGCCCTGGGGGGCGACCCCGGCGAGCGTCAATCCTTCGAGGTCGTCTCGACCGGCTCCCTCAACCTCGACCGCGCGCTCGGCGTCGGCGGCCTGCCGCGCGGGCGCATCGTCGAGATCTACGGCCCCGAGTCGTCGGGCAAGACCACCCTCATGCTGCACGCCATCGCCGAGGCCCAGCGCCAGAAGCTCGCCTGCGCCTTCATCGACGCCGAGCACGCGCTCGACGTCAAGTACGCCCAGCGCCTCGGCGTGCGCCTGGAGGACCTGCTCATCTCCCAGCCCGACTGCGGCGAACAGGCGCTCGACATCGTCGACACCCTCGCGCGCACCGGCAGCATGGGCCTCATCGTCATCGACTCGGTGGCGGCCCTGATCCCGCGCGCCGAGCTCGAGGGCGACATGGGCGACCAGCACCTCGGCCTGCAGGCCCGGCTCATGAGCCAGGCGATGCGCAAGATCGCCGGCATCGCCTTCCAGACCAACACGCTCGTGGTCTTCATCAACCAGCTGCGCCACAAGATCGGCGTCACCTTCGGCTCGCCCGAGACGACCACCGGCGGCAACGCCCTCAAGTACTTCGCCAGCGTCCGCCTCGACATCCGCCGGATCGCCACCGTGCGCGACGGCGAGGACGCGGTCGCCTCGCGTTGCCGCGTCAAGGTGGTCAAGAACAAGTGCGCCCCGCCGTTCACCGAGGCGCAGTTCGAGATCGCGTTCGGCACCGGCATCGCCCGCGACGCCGAGGTCCTCGACTGGGCCCTCGGTCGCAACGTGATCACCAAGGCCGGCAGCTGGTTCTCGTTCGGCGACATCCGCATCGGCCAGGGTCGGGCCGCCGCGCTCGAGTGGCTGCGCACCCACCCCGGCGAACGCGACGGCCTGCTCACCCGCGCGATGACCGACCTCGCCGTCCCCTCCTCCGGCGAACAGGCCGAGGAAGAAGAGGCCCGCGCCGCCTGAGCGCCCCTCCCGACGAAGAGGTCGGCCCGGTCCATCGCCCGGGTCGCACATCCTCCGCAAAAAGCGCGAGCGGGCGGAGGCATCGCCTCCGCCCGCTCACCTCGACTCATTCACGCCACCTGCAGCTCGCGCTCGAGCAAGAACTTCCACAGGGGCTTGTTGCTCTTGCGCGCGTTGCACGGCCGGCAGCACGGCACCAGGTTGTCGGGCTCGTTGCTGCCGCCGCGCGAGCGCGGGATCACGTGGTCCCGGGTCACGCTGCGCCGGCTCAGCCGCGCGTTGCAGTACGCGCAGAAGAGCAGCACGTTCCACTCGTAGAAGCGGAACTCACGCGTGAAGCACGGGTCGAGCCGACCGCGAATCACGTCGGCGACGGACGCCTTGACGAACTTGCCCATGTCCCGGAACCGGCCCAGACGCCCGTCACCCTTGCGCGCCTTCCGACGAAGGTGCCGCGCCAGGTAGAAATCGGGGCCCCGCTCCGGGCGGGTACACAAGGTGTCGTAGTGGTTCTTGATCAGCGACTGCATGGCGCTCCTCCCCCTCTCACCGCTCGTGTGTCACCACGTGGATTCAATCGACGTAGGCGAGCGTGCTCCACGTCGGCACCGCCACCGCCTCGCTCGCGCGAAACTCGACCTTCGCCTCGACCTCCATCGTCTCGCCCGTGAGGCGGACGCGGTCACCGGCGCGGATGCACAGCTCGCCGAGCCGGTGGATGGTCAAGGGGATCCGGATGCAATGATCCAGAGTCCGGTCGTCCAGGTTGGCCTCGATCGTACGCATACTCTCCTCCTCGATGGACAGGGCGGGACTCGAACCCGCGACCTCCGCGCTGCCAGCGCGGCGCTCTCCCGGCTGAGCTACATGCCCAGAACGAACACTCTCGATGGACAGGGCGGGACTCGAACCCGCGACCTCCGCGCTGCGCGGCGCTCTCCCAGCTGAGCTACATGCCCGGAACGAACCACTCTCTCGATGGAGCAGGTCGGACTCGAACCGACGACCTCCTGCGTGCGAAGCAGGCGCTCTCCCACTGAGCCACAGCCCCAATGCTCGATGCGTCACCGCACCGTCCTTCACCCGCGCCGACGAACGCCCGTCGGCCGCGCGCGGTCCATCGATTCACCGGCGCCGATCGGCACGCTCAATCGCATCGCCGACATGCCCGTTCGGACATGTCACGACATTCGCCGGATCACCGCAATCGCAGTGAACCGTCGCGCGATTCGAGCCTCACGCACCGCGCCATCGCTTGCCGGCGTCGGATCGGGACCCCCCGTACCCCGCCGTTTCGCTTCGGCAGCCGGGTTCGACGGGCCCAGGCGGGTTCAGGCACTCTTTGCGGACAAGCGCGGGAAACTACGTCCAGTCCACCCCGCGCGATCGGCCTTGCGATCGGCTGCAAGACCCGCCGAAAGCTCCACCGCCGGCATGATCGGTTCGGCTGTGAGATTCTGGGGGATCGTGCAAATGAGGATGTAGTGGACGGAACCCATGGCGCTTACCTCATGAATGACCGCAACAGTACCAGCACCACGACAACCCTGTCAAGCACAGTGCATCAAAATTTCGCGACACATGCCATTTCCCACAGGCCCGAACTCGACCTCGGTGCATCACCCCGGCCGCGGACCATTGTTACCACTTGCGACGCGCGCCCCCGCGCCTCGGCGCCCGGTCCGGACCCGTGACCCCGTGCACGATCATCGCCCCTCGGCGGCCCGCCGCCCGCCGACGCCGAGCACCCGGACGAGCGCGCCCGAGCCCGACCAGCCCGCGGGCTGCCGCCAGTCCTCGATCCGTGCCGCGCTCGCCCATGTTCAAAAGGACATGTCCCTAAATCTTTGGACATGTCCTTCCGGACCGGCAGCGACCCGCTGGGGCCCGGGTCGATCAGTAGCGCGCCGGCGGATCGCTGGCCGGGAACGACTCGTCGGACTCGATGTCCACCCGGTCCTGAAACGACGCGCGCCGCTCGTCGTCAACCCGCTGACGCGCCTGCGCGAGCGCGGGTTCGGGGTTCCAGTCGGCCGACAATTCGCTCGTGTCGTACTGCTCGACCGCGCGGTCGGTGCGGAACTCGAGGATCTGCTTGAAGCGCGCGAGGTCGCGGCACAGCGTCCGTTGCGAGTCGCGGCCGATCAGCCGCGCCGCCCAGGCCCCCAGTTCGCCGGCCACCGGCTCCTGATACAGCCGCACCCACACCTCGGTCCCGCCCGACATCGCCTCGTGGAACTCGACGCAGCCCTCGCAGGCGTGGGCCGAGCCCTCGCGCGAGCGCCACGCGATCCGCTGCAGCTCGATGTCCTGCGTCACCTCCATCTCCACCTCCACGGGCCGGCCGAACGGTCCGTCGATCAGCCAGCTCCAGCCGCCGCGATCGAGCCGAGACACGCGGATCACGTCGGCCAGGAATTGCGGGAGGTTCTGGAATCGGCGCCAGAACGCGTACACCTCGCCGACGGGCCGGTCGATCGTCACCGACGCCTCGGCCACCACGGCGCGCGCCGGATCGACGCCCGGATACGGCGCCCCGCGGCGCTCGGTGTCGATCCGCATCACCTTGTAGAAGACGCTCTGCCCTGTCACCCCGCGTCGCATCAGCGAGCCGCCGGCCAGCGCGACCAGCAGCGACAGCGGCCACCGGCGCGCCCGCACGAGCCCCCACGCGACCATCCACGCCCCCGCCAGCAACGAGGCGACACGCTCGCTTTGACCGACATTCTCCGCGCAGACGGTGTCCGCGCCACGCACGCATGAGCTCGAATTCTCCATCGCGGGCCTCCGCCGAGTACATGGCCGCCATCGCCCCGCCGCGCCAGCGGTCGCGGCGATTTCCTCGCCCGGCCCCTCGCGCACGGCCGAGCTCGCCGGCGACCTCCCGCGACCCTTCGCCCTCGCCGACGCGACGGCGCCGCGGCCGTGCGGCCAGTCGCACGAGCGAGATGCCCTTCACGACATGTTCTCAAGTACATCCAAATTCCTTACGGCACCGTCGTCTGGCGATCGCGGCGCCGGCAGCCCGCTCGCGCCTCGGGGATCTCGGCCGTCGCGCAGCGTCGCTCGCGCGCCCGCCGGATCGCCGACGTGAGCCATCGGAGCCTGCGCCGCCGCGGGCGCGAGCGCGCAAGCTCGCCCTGGGCACACCCGTGGCCCGGTCTGGGGCCCGAAACCCGGGGGCCACCGCGAACATCGTCCCGGGTGGTGTACGGGCCGCTCGGGCCGGTCTGGCGCGAGCGCCCGGGCGCAGCCCCGCGTACAATGTGGGTCGCCGCCATGGCGATCACGCTCGACCTCTCGCATCTGCCGCTCGTGCTGACCCGGTTCGACGGCGAGCAGACCCTCGACGAGGTCGAGGAGTACATCGGCCGGATGGACGAGGTTCACGCGCGGCGTCAGCCGTACGTCAGCATCACCTGGATGCGCCGCTACGCTCGCGGCTCCGAGCACACCGAGCGGATCGGCCGCTGGATCAAGGACACCGAGGAGCTGACGCGGGAGCACTGCCTGGGCGTGGCGATGATCAGCCAGTCGACCGGCTTTCGCTTCGCGCTCGCGGCCATCTTCCTGATCCGGCCCATGCCGTGCCCTTACCTGGTCTGCGGGACATGGTCGGAGGCGATCGCCTACGCCCGCGCCCAGGCCGGCAAGGGCGGCGTCGAATTGCCCGAGCTCGCCAGCCCCTGGACCGAGCTCGCCTGACGCCGGGCCGCGGCCGGGCGACCACACTCGGCA
>NZ_JAIRAU010000001.1:1312500-1550770 GCF_020073745.1 Nannocystis pusilla | reverse complement strand
CCGACGACGTCCCGCTCTCGCTCCACATCCTCGGCGACGACGACGAGCCGCTCGCCACCCGGGCGCGCCTCGGCCTGCCCTCGTCCGCCACCGCCACCTGGACCCCCGACGCCGCCGGCGAGTACACGATCGCCGTCGTGCACGACGGTGTCGCCATCGCCTGTCGCAAAGTACAGGTCGTCACGACCCCGCCCGAGCGCCCGCCCTTCGCCCCGAAGGGCCGCGCGTGGCCGGTCGAGCGGGCCTGGACCCCCGCCGAAGAGGCCCTCTACAGCGCCTGGCTGCGTGAGCTGTTCGCCGCCCCGCGCGGCGACGCGGCCGGCTTCGCCCGCCTCGACCAGGCCACCGGAGACCCCGCGCGCAACCTCCTCCACGACGCGCTCGGCCTGCGCGAGGACGACCTCGACCAGGCCGTCGCCCTGCGCCTCAAGCCCGACGGCGCCGACCTCCCGTACGTCGTGCGCGCCTACTGGTCGTGGAAGCGCCGGCTCCCGTTCGCCTATCGCAAGTGCCAGCGCGGCGGCGACGGCAAGGCCCCACGCTGCGGCGACGCGCGCACCAACCTCGACCCCGGCCCCGGCTTCACCATGCAGGCCACCGAGCTCGCGCGGGTCCAGCGATTTTTGTTCCGCAACATCGGCTGGGGCGTCCACGCCGGCAATGCGCGCACCGCCCTCGGCGACTCGTCCGCCGACCTCTACCCCGTGCGCCTCGACCTCCGCGGCCTCCGCCCCGGCGCCGTCTACACCGACCCGCACGGCCACATCTTCCTCGTCGTCGACCTCCTCCCCGCCGAGGGCGACGAGCGCGGCACCCTGCTCGCCGTCGACGGCAACCCCGACGGCAGCATCGCCCGCCGCCGCTTCTGGGAGGGCGCCTTCTTGTGGGACCCCGACCCCGCGCACGGCGGCACCGGCTTCAAGCGCTTCCGCCCGATCGTGCGGCGCGACGGCGGCAAACTCGTGCAACTGAGCGACGCCGAGATCCTCGAGTCGGCTGACCTCGGGGACATCTGGACCGGCCACGCCGAGCTGCCGGGCGTCTCGTTCTACGACGCCGTCGTCGCGCTGGTCGACGCGCCGCCGTGGGACCCGTCGCAGATCCAGCGCGAGGCCGTGGCGGCGCTGGCCGAACTGGCGCGCGACCGCGTCGAGCCGGTCGCACGCGGCGTCGAATACGCCCGCGAGCGCAAGCGGCCGATCACGATGCCGAGCGGCTGGGAGGTGTTCGAGGCCACCGGCGCGTGGGAGAGCTACTCGACCCCCGGCCGCGACCTCCGCCTGCTGATCGCCCTCGACGCCGTCCGCCGCCTCCCCGACCGCGTGCGCGAGCGACCCAACCTCTACGTCACGAACGGCGACCCCGAGGCCCGCGCCGCCGCGCTCGCCGACGAACTCGCGGCCCTGCTCCGCGACCCCCAGCACGCGATCACCTACACCCGCAGCGACGGCAGCCCGTGGACCGTCAGCCTGCACGACCTCGTCGACCGCGAGGCCGCCCTCGAGCGCGCCTACAACCCCAACGATTGCCCCGAGCTGCGCTGGGGCGCCCCCGACGGCAGCGACGAGCTGGCCACCTGCAGCTTCCGCGCCCCCGCCGACCAGCACGCCCGCATGGAGGCCTACCGCGGCTGGCTGCACCAGCGCCGCCCGCCGAAGCGCGGCGACAAGTCGCCCTGAGGCCGACTCTGAGCCGGACCCCAGTCACGAAGTCGCCGAGCCTCGCGGCGCCCATGAGCGCAGCCCGCCTGACACGTGATGCACCGAGCCTGAATTCGGCCACGAAGGTCGCTCCCGCGGCCGCCTCCGGAGTCGAAACCGCTCCCTCTCGCGGCCGTCCCCGCGAACGCCGTCCACTCGCGGCGCACGACCTCCGTCGCCCCCCGCCGCGCGAATTCACCGCGAATGTGCACACCGCTCGCCGACCCGCGCGTCCGCGCCCCCGGGCGCCGGCCTTTCGTCGCGCCCCCCTTCCTGGCAGCCTTGAGCTCGCCTGCAGGAGGCCGCCGTGTTCGACTCTGTCGTCCTCGACATCGCCATCGGACTGATCTTCGTGTTCCTCGCCACCAGCCTCGCCATCACCGCGGGCAACGAGCTGCTGGCCTCGCTGTTCAAGTGGCGCGCCAGGGACCTCGCCGCCGGCCTGCGACTGCTCGTCGGCAAGGAGGGCGACGCCGGCGCGGCCGGGCAGCCCGACATCACCGGCGCGTTGTATCAGCACCCGCTGCTGCGCGGCCTCCACCGCGACGCCGGCACCGGCGGCGACCGCAAGGCCCCCTCGTACATCCCGCCGCGGCTGTTCGCCATGGCGCTGCTCGACATCGCCTTGCGCCCGGCCGACAAGGGCGGGCAATTGGTGACGAGCAGCACCGCCGAGATGCGGGCGCAGATCGAGTCGAAGCGCGGCGAGCTCGGCGATCGCGTGACCGACGCGCTGTTGACATTCGTCAGCCACATCGAGACCGACACCCGCGGCGCGCTCGGCAAGCTCGATCGATTGCAGCGCGACGTCGAGAGCTGGTTCAACGCCGGCATGGACCGCGTCAGCGAGGTCTACCGCCGTCGGGCCCAGCTGTGGAGCAGCTTGCTCGCCATCTTCTTCGTCGCCGCCCTCAACCTCGACGCCATCCGGATCACCCGCTCCCTCGCCAACGACCCCGTCCTCCGCGCCTCGCTCATCGCCCAGGCCACCGAGACCGTCCAGCGCGAGGACCCGCGCGCGACCATCCCCGCCGCCGCGCCTGCGCCCACCAACACCGCCCTGCCCGAGCCCGCCCCCGAGACCGCGCCCTCGGCCACCGCCAGCGCCCTGCGCCAGCTGCAGACCGACATCGGTACCATCAATCAATTGGGCATCCCCGTCGGCTGGGAGGACAACCCGCCGCAGCAGAGCGTGTGGTGGTGGGTCAACAAGGTCCTCGGCCTCCTCCTCACCGGCCTCGCCGCCTCGCTCGGCGCCCCGTTCTGGTTCGACGTGCTCAAGAAGGTCAGCAGCCTGCGCGCCGCCGGCCGCATGCCGCCCCCGCCCGAGACGATCGCCCGCAACGAGGAGCGCAGCGCCTGAGCCGCCGCGTCGCGTGAAATCCCGGCGGAAATGGTGACAGCGCCCCGACAGGCCGCACGGCCAGGGGAGCCCTCGGGGCGTCGAGCCGGCGCTCCTCGACGCCCGCGCCTCCGCCCGCGAGGCGATCGACACACGCCGTGAGCCGCGGCGTGTGACCCGCGACCGCCGCCGGGGTACAACCAGGGCCAATGTCGCATCGCCTCGTCTCCCGCCCGCGACTCGCGGTGCTCGTGCTCGTGCTCGCCGGCTGCCCGAGCTTCTCCGAGCCAGGCACCAGCGCCACCTCCGCCACTTCCGCCTACGAGCCCACCTCCGAACCCTTCACCACGACGGACGGCGCGACCTCGGTGGGCACGACCCCGCCCACCACGTCAGCGAGCCCGACCACCACCGAGCCCACCACCACCACGACCGACGCCGCGACCACCGACAGCACCACCGGCGCCGATCAAGGCAAGATGTCCGAATATGGCCACGCCTGCGCGGATGACGACGAATGCGTCGCCATCCTCGGCGCCGGGGCCGTGTGCCTTACCGACGTCCTCGGCCTCTACGAGCTCCCGGGCGGCTACTGCAGCAAGCTGTGCGAGCTCCCGCCGCAAACCCCCTATGTCTTCGACGACCTCACGTGCGGCCGCGGCGTCGTCTGTATCGGCGCCGATGGCTACTTCGAGGCCTGCGCCGTCGAATGCGAGGCGAACAGCGAGTGCCCGCGCGACGGCTACGAGTGCCGCCTCATGCCGACGCTCGGCCTGTCGGGCGACCCCAGGTTCTGCCTCATGACAGACGAATTCATGACGCAGTAGCGCCGACGGCGACTTCGAGGCCTGCGCCGTCGAGTGCCCCGACGACAGCGAGTGCCCGCGCGACGGCTACGAGTGCCGCCTCATGCCGACACTCGGCCAGCCGGGCGACCCGACGTTCTGCCGCATGTCCGACGCATCGCCGCGATCGCCCGGCGTGCGCTCGCGGCGGCGGCTCCGCCTGCGCGGCCCCGTCACGAGGCGCGCCGCGGCGCCGACAGGGCCGCGCGCAGCTCCTCGGGCACGCCGAAGAAGTCGACGCGCCCGGACGCGATGTCGTACGTGGCGCCGACGATCACGAGCTCGCCGCTGCGCACCAGGTCCTCGAGGATCCGGCTGCCGTGGCACAGCTGCGCCACGGCCTGGCGGACGTTGGCGCGGATCGCCTCGGCGAGCTCCTCCTCGCGCGAGCGGCCGCCGGCGAGCTCGATCACCGTCTGCGCGATCGGGCGGATGCGGTCGACGATGTCGCGCAGGTTGTCGCTGCCGATCTCGCCGACGCCGTGCAGCACGTCGAGCGTCGCCCGGACCGCGCCGCAGCCCGAGTGTCCCATCACTACCAGCAAGCGCGTGCCGAAGGTCGCGGCCGCGAACTCGGCGCTGCCGACGATCGAGGGCGCGACGATGTTGCCGGCCACGCGAATGACGAACAGATCGCCGACGCCCTGGTCGAACAGGATCTCCGCGGGCGCCCGCGAGTCCGAGCAGGACAGCACGATCGCGAACGGGCTCTGGCCGGCGACGAGGTCCTCGCGCGAGAGCTGGCTGGCGAGCACCTGGACGCTGCGGGTGTCGTTCGAGTAGCGCTCGTTGCCGGCGATCAGCCGGCGCAGTGCCTCGAGAGGCGGGACGATTTGCTTGGTCATGGTCCTCCAGGGATGATCGGACCGCGCGGAAGCCGTGCGATCCGGTGGTCTCGATCGTGCGGCGGCCCCGTCCGCGACGGGCGGCTCATCCGCCGATCAGAATCAATGCAAGGTCACGTGACGCCCGCGCCCCGCCCGACAATACCGGTCAAGGAGAGGACGATTATCGTCTCTCGAAATATGCATCTCGCTATGGCCAATACCCGCTCCGGGCGCTGCCGCGAGCGAACAGGTGACTTTGATGACTGCAATTGGACGGGGCTTGCTGCATCTGTGGGGGCCCGGGTTGCGCGTGGTGTGCTTCGCGGCGCGGCCCTGATTGTCGGGCGCTCTGTCTTTCTCCTGAGATCCCACGAGCCTCCCGATCCGAGCGAGGTCGGGGAGTCGACCGCCGGACCGGGGGGCGCCGGGCGCTCAACCGCGGTAATCGGCCGCGACGATCGCGTGCCGTCGCAGCAGCTCGTGAAAATCGGTGCGGTTGCGGCCGGCCATCTTCGCGGCGGCGCTGACGTTGCCGCCGCAGCGGCGCAGCACCTCTTGCAAGTAGGCCCGGTCGAAGGCGTCCCGCGCCTCGCGCAACGGCGGCAGCTCCGCGAGCAGCGAGCGCGTGGCGTCGGGCATCACGTGGGTGTCGGGCGGCGCGGCCGCGACCGCGGCGCCGTGCTCGCCGGCCGGCGACCGCCGCCGCGACAGCACCGCGAGCACGTGCGCCGGTCGCAGCACCCCGTCGGTGGTCAGCAGCGCCGCGCCCTCGACGACGTTGGCCAGCTCGCGCACGTTGCCCGGCCAGTCGTGGCTCATCAGCAGCCGCAGCGCCTCGTGGCTGAGGTGCGGCGCCGGCAGGCCGTACTGCGTGGCCGCGCGGGTCAGGAACAGCTCGGCGAGCAGCGGGATGTCCTCCGGGTGCTCGCGCAGCGGCGGGAGCACGATCGGCACCACGTGCAGGCGGTAGAACAAGTCCTCGCGGAAGCGCCCGGCGTCGACCTCGGCCTGCAGGTCCTTGTTGGTCACGGCGATCACCCGCACGTCGGTGCTGCGCGCCTCGGTCGAGCCGACCGGGTAGTAGCAGCGCTCCTGCAGCACCCGCAGCAGCTTGACCTGCACCGCCGGGGGCGCGTCGCCGATCTCGTCGAGCAGGAGCGTGCCGCCCTCGGCCGCGGCGAACAGCCCGTCCTTGTCGCGCAGCGCCCCCGTGAACGCCCCCCGGACGTGCCCGAACAGCTCGCTCTCGAGCAGCTCGGTCGGCAGCGCCCCGCAATTGATCGCCAGGAAGGGGCCGTCGCGCCGCGACGAGTGGGCGTGGATGCTGCGCGCCGCGACCTCCTTGCCCGAGCCCGACTCGCCCGTCACGAGCACGGTGGCTTCGGCGGGGGCGATGCGCTGGATGAGGTCGCGCGCCGCGGCGATGCGCGCGCTGGTGCCGAGCAGGCGCTCGCTGATGCCGGGCTTCCCCAGCATGCGCCGCAGGTTCGCGATCTCGCGGCGCAGCCGCACGCGCTCGACGGCGTGGGCCAGCTTCTGCAGCAGCTCGTGGGCGTCGAAGGGCTTGGTGAGGAAGCCGTAGGCGCCGCGCTGGAGCGCCTCGACCGCGGTCTCGATGGTGCCGTGGGCGGTCAAGATCACGACCGGCAGATCGAGCGAGCGCTGCTGGATGGCGGCGAGCAGGTCGAGGCCGTTCTCGCCGTCGAGGCGCAGGTCGAGGACCACCGCGTCGACCACCTCGCGCTCGAGCACCTCGATCCCGCCGCGCGCCGTCTGCTCGCAGGTGACGTGATAGCCGTTGTGCTCGAGCCGCAGCGCGATCAGCTCGCAGAGGTCTTTCTCGTCGTCGATGACGACGACGTGCGGACGGGCTGGGCCGGAGGGCATGGTCGAGGGGTCGAGCTCGGTTCGGGACATGATAGCCTCGGTGATGAGTCTGGCCGGCCCGCCTCACGCGGCCGGGCCCTCGCTCCGTCGCTGCGCCGGGAGCCACAGGCGGAACGTCGCGCCCGCGCTCGCGCCGTCGTCGAGCGTGAGATCCCCGCCGTGCGCCCGCGCGATCTCTCGCGCGAGCGCCAGGCCGAGTCCGACGCCGAGGACCCGGCCCGACTGCGGCACCGCGTGGGTGACGAACGCGTCGAACACGATCTCGCGGATCGCCGCGGGCACTCCGGGCCCCTCGTCGCGGATCGTCACGACGATGCGCGCCTCGCCGCGGCCGTCCTCCGCGAGCTCCACGGTGCGCGCGACCAGCACGCGCTGGCCCCGCTGCGACACCGACACCGCGTTGCGCACGAGGTTGGCGACCGCCCGCTCGAGCAGCACCGGGTCGAGCTGCAAGTGCGGCGCCTCGCCGCGCCGGACCACCTCGATCTCGACGCCGCGCAGCTCGGCCTCCTGCGACTCGTCGGCGACGGCCCCGTCGATGATCGCGTCGATCGAGCTGCCCGCGCGCGGGCGCAGGGGGCTGCCCGAGCGCAGCCGCGACAGGTCGAGCAGCGTCGAGACCATCCGGATCTCCCGCTCGCAGGCGACGCGCGCGATCTCGACGACCCGGCTCTGCCGCGCTTCGAGCGGGCCGACCACGCCGTCGCTCAGCAACGCGAGCGCCTCGCGGATCTTCGACAGCGGCGTGCGCAGCTCGTGCGACACCGAGGCGAGGAAGCCCTGCTTGAGCGAGTCGAGCTGCGCGAGCCGCTGGCGCATCCGCTCGAGCTCGTCGGCGAGCACCTGGACCTCTAGCGGGCCGTCGACCGCGACCGGCGTGGCGAAGTCGCCGGTCCCGACGCGCCGCGCCGCCTCGACGAGGCTGACCAGCGGCAGGCTGACCGAGCGCGCCATCTGCCGCGCGACCAGCAGCGCGAGCAGCAGCGAGACGAGCGCGAGGGCCAGACCGACCCACGTCGCGGCGGTGCCGATCTGGCGCGCCTCCTCCTCGCGCCGGGTCACGGCGTCGTGCAGCTCGTGCAGGCGGGTGACCCAGAGGTTCGTCAGGTTCTCGTCGAGCTGCTCGCGGCGCATGTCGGCCTCGCGGCCGAGCAGCCGGTCGCACACGACGCTCGCGTCGACGTCACCGGCCAGCGCGAGGTAATCCTCTGCCATCGGCCGCATCGCCGCGTCGGGCGGCGCCGACGCGACGGCCTGCCGCAGGACCTCGACGAGCGGCCCGAGCCGGAGCCGGGCCCCCGGCGGCTCGGCCCCCTCCGCGCACGCGTCGTGGGCGTGGCGCAGCGCCACGTCGATGTCCCACATCGCGCGATGGAGCCGACCCTCGTGGCGCAGCGCGACCAGCTCGGTGTCGTTGAGCGCGCTGAGAACCGCCGTGACCTTCACCGTCGCGGCGAGCAGCACCGCGAGCGCCGCCGTGACCAGCAGCACCGGCAACACGTGCGACAGCGACAGGCGCGTCAGCAGCCGCCCGCGCGTCGGGTTGAGCGGTCGAGGCTCGTCAGCCGTGCGTGGGGCCTGCAGCATACGAAGAGCGTATCGCCCGTGGAGGTGGCCGTGGAATCGCCGCGGCGCGCCGCGACACCGGGCCCGGCCGCGACGCCGCCCGGGCCGCGCGCGGCGAGCCGCGCCCGGCTCCCGGGGCACGCGGCGCGGGCTCGACGAACGCCGCCAGGCGGCGCCGGCGCGGTCCGCTCGAACTCATCGTCGAGCCTCGTGCCTCGGCGCGGCCGCCACGCCCGCGTCGGCGCGGCGGCGCGAGCGAGCGCGCAGCCGCAAGACCAGCAGCAGGTCCAGCGAGAGGAACAGGCACACGGCGCCGACCATGAAAACGTGGGACGAGCCGCCGAGGAGGACGCTCGCCTTGAAAGCGACCCCGGCGCCGAGGAACAGCAGCGCCGCCATCGCCGTCGCGTAGTCCTGCGACCGACCCCCGTCGAAGGGTCGTGCGCGCCGCGACGGCGCGACGTCCGGCGCGAGGCCGCCCGTCGAGCGCGCCCGGTCGATCCCGTCATTCGGTGGCGGATGGCTGAATTGTAGGTCCCGCGGCATTGTGCGGACCACCGTCCACGATTCGTGCCAACCGGAAATCATGCGACCACGCGGCGCCGGCTCCGGCTCGCCTGTCGGGCGCGACTGACACCTGTCGGCGATCCCGGGCGCGCCGCGTCGAGGGATCCCGACACACCTCGCCGCGCGGTCGTCGTCCGGGCGCCGTCCTCGATTCAATACAGCGTGCATGCCCGCGTCCCCCTCAGCTCGACGCGGTCGTCGACGCCTCGGGGCCCCCGGCGCGCCCCGGCGCGCCCCGGCTAGGTCGGGCCATGCGCGCGGCGACCCGGCGCAGCGCGTCGTCGAGGGTGTCGCTGACCTGCAGCCGCGCCTTCGACTCGGCGATGATCGGCGCGAGCATCGTCGAGGCCTCCCCGGAGAGCGAGCTCAGCCACACGTCGGTGCCGCTGCCGGCGAGCCGCTCGGCGGCGCGGACGAGCGCCCGCGCGCCCGACGTGTCGAGCGTCGGCACCTCGGCCAGGTCGACGACCACCGGGCGGCCCCCGTCCAGGTCGTCGAACAGGGAGTCGATCTTCGCCTGGGAGGCGAAGAACAGCGGGCCCTCGAGGTGGATCACGCGGACCCCGTCGAGGTTCTCGTACAGCGCGTGCTGGTCGGGCTCGAGGTTGCGTCGGCGCATCCTCACCAGCTCGCGCTGGCGGTGCGCGAAGAACACGAGGGCCAGCAGCACCCCGATCAGCACCCCGATCACGAAGTCCGTCAGCAAGATCCCCGCCGCGGTCCCGACGAAGATCCCGACCTCGAACCTCGCCGTCCCCCACATGTGGCGCAGGCCGTCCCAGTCGAACAGCCGCCACCCGACCACCAGCAGGATGCTGGCGAGCGCCACCAGCGGGACGTGGCCGACGAACCGCGCGAACGCGACGACGACCAGCGCGAGCACGAAGGATTGCACCGTCGGGGCCAGCCGCGACGTCGCCCCGGCCTCGACCGCCGCCGCGGAGCGCACCACCGCGGCCGCGACCGGCATGCCGCCGAAGCACGCGCTGCCGATGTTCGCCAGGCCCTGCGCGACCAGGTCCTGATCCGTGCGGCTGCGCCCGCCGGTCCGCGCGTCGATCGAGACCATGCACAGCAGCGAATCCATCGAGGCCAGCAGCGCGAGGGCGACGGCCTCGGCGAGGTACTCGCCGAGCCGGCTGTCGTCGAACGCGGGGAGCCCGAAGGCCGGCCACCCCCCATCGAAGTGATCGATCGTCACCACCGGCATCGCGCACACCGAGACCAGGAGCATCGCCACGGCCAGCGCGAGGAGCGGGGCCGGCAGGCGCCGATTGAGCCGCGGCAGGCCGATCATCATCCCGACGACCAGCAGACCCAGCAGGACCGAGGGCCAGCTGAGCCCGGCGAGCTGCGCGGGCGTCATCTCCGAGACGAGGCGCGCCTCCTCGGACAGCCCGAGGAGGACGGGGAGCTGCGAGTCGAACACCATGAGCCCGACCGCGGCGAGAAATCCCCCGACCACCGGGACCGGGATCGCGTGCACCAGTCGACCGACGCGCAGGGCGCCCAGCGCGATCTGCATCAGGCCGGCCAGGATCGTGACGACCAGCAGTCCGTCGAATCCGTGGCGCGAGATGATCTCGAAGGTGATCGGGGCGAGCGCGACCTCCGGGCCGGTGATCTGCAACGACGAGCCGCCGAACACCGCGCCGATGACGCCCGCGGCCGCGCCGGTCACCAGCCCGACCGACGCGGGCAGCCCGCACGCGATCGCCAGCGCCATGTTGAGCGGGAGCGCGACCAGGGCCACCGTGACCCCGGCGGCGATGTTCGGCCCTACCCGCGTCGTGAGCGCCGATCGCAGCGAGCTCGCGGTGAGGGCCACCGACTCTCGCCAGTACTCGACGCCAGACAGTCCTTCGGCTTTGTTCCACGCGCGCATCGGAAGACGCGGGTGCATATCCACGATCCGTGCCAGCGACCCGCAGCCCCTGCGCGGCTGTTCGCGCCGCTCGAGCGCATTCGCGGGGCACGCACGCGTCGGCTCCGACCGACACTGTCGGCGATCTCGGCTGCGGATCGCCGACAGCGCGGGCCGCCCGCGCCTGCGACGAGGCCTTGTTGCGCATGCCCGCCCGACGACGGAGCAGGACGCGCACGCGAGCGTCCCGATCCCTTCCTGCGCCGTGCGCCGAGGCGGCCGGATGTCGACCTGTCCACTACGCCACCCTGTCACTCGAGCTGCGACTCGCGCAGCCACGTGTCCTCGTTGGGCAGCTCGCCCTGCAGCACCAGCCGCAGCAGCGGCGTCTCCCTCGCCACCAGGGGCTCACGCGAATCTGCTACCGCGAGCGGTTCTTCGGCGCGGGCTTGCCGGAGTTTCGCGAGTCGCGCTACCGCGGCGAGGTGTCGGACCGTCCGGCCGGCGAAGCACCAGCGGGCGCAGGCGTGGGTGCGTCCCTCTCGGGAGCACGGCCCACGAGCGCTCAGGCGGCTCGCGGTCCTCGTGAGCGTCGCGCTCCCGCGTCGGTCCGGGTGCCGCTCGCGTCCATACGACAGCCGCGCCCGCGCCGCCTCGCCAGCCCGTCCTGGCCGCGCATCAGGCCTGGCTGGCGGGCCACGGTCTGCTCGCCGCCGGCGGCCCGGAGCGGTTCGCCTTCGTCACCTGCGGCGACTGGGACCTCCAGACCATGCTGCCGGTCCAGTGCGCCGCCGCCGGCCTGCCGATCACCGCCCTGCCCCGCGTCTATCGCCGGTGGATCAACGTCAAGAAGGTCTTCCTCGACAGCATGAAGAAGGCCAGGACCACCGGCATGCCGGCGATGCTGCAGGCGCTCGGCCTCGAGCTCGTCGGCACCCACCACCGCGGCATCGACGACTGTCACAACATCGCCCGGATCGCCCTCGCCCTGGCCGGGCGCGGGGCCAGGTTCGAGATCACCGGCAAGCTGGCCGCCTCTTACTACCCCGAGCTCCCGCTCGAGCTGCAATGGGGCGACCGGGTCGAGCGCGCCTTCCTCAAGAAGCGCCACCTCGCCAGCCTGCTCGGCCTCGCCAGCGGCCTGTTCCACACCCGCATGGTCCGCGCCTTCCTCCCCGACGGCGCCGAGATCACCGACGACGACCCGCTCGCCGAGCTCGTCCCCGACGCCCCGATCCGCCTCGTCAGCGCCCGCGACCGCCCCGCGGCCTGATCGTCGCAGCATGTCCTCTTCGACATGCTCCATGCGACATGTCTTATCGCACATGACCCTTTATGAATACATCGGCCCGCCCGCGATCCGCGAGCGTCCGCGCGGCGAGCCCGGCGCGGTCGTCGGCAGCCGCCGCGACCTCGAGCAGTGGCTCGTCGCCCACCCGGACGCCCGCGACGAGGGCGCGACTTACGTCGTCGACCGGCAGGGCCGGCTGCGCCTGGCCCCGCGCCGGTCCGAGCACATCGACTGCGCCGGCGGGGACGTCGTGCTCGCCGCCGGCGAGCTGCGGTTTCGCGGCGGGCGCGTGGTCGAGATCAGCAATCAGTCGACCGGTTACTGCCCCGACCCCGACTGCTGGCCGGCCGTGGCCGCCGCCCTCGCGGCGGCCGACATCCCCGCCCCGCCGGCGTTCACCCGCGCGTTCGTGTTTCGCCGCTGCCATCGGTGCGCGCAGATCAACCTGATCAAGGACGACTGGTACGTCTGCCTGCCGCGCGCGTGGAACTTCGCCTGAACACCTTTTAGAAAAAGGCGCCCGCTCACTCGGCCACCAGCGCCGCGATCTTCTCGCGCTCGGCCGCGTCGGGCAGGCGGCCGAACCCCGCGCGCACGTTGTCGGCCATGTGCTTCGCCGAGCTCGTCGCCGGCAGCGGGCAATGGACGGCCGGGTGCCCGAGGATGGACTTTAAAAAGAGCTGATCGAAGCTCCGTTTCATGCGGCGGCGATTCCGGCGGACTGCGTCGCGCTCGGCCTGCTTGCCCTCCCACCGCCGGTGACCTCGCTCGACCTCCTCGAGGTTCGTGAGCACGTCGTTGCTGTGATAGCCCTTGTCGGCGACGACCTCCTCGACGCGCTCGGCGAGCTGCTCTTTGGCCTTCTCCGAGCCCTCCTGGCGCACCTCCGCGAGGTTGGCGTCGGCGACCTCCAGCGTCTTCTCGAGGGTCTTCGCGTCGCCCGCAGCGCCGCCGTGCACCGTCACGCCGACGATCGCCCCGGTCTCGAGGTCGACCGCCTGCTCGTGCTTGTGCGCGAGGTGGGTGCTGCCGTCCTTCATCTTCATGATCTGCGCCTCGGGATCGTGCGGGTGCACCCACTCCTCGTTCGAGCCCTTCTTCGGGCGCTTGCGATCGAGCCGCGCCAGGTCCTCGCGCGTCGGCTCCTCGATCCCCTCGGCCTCCACGGACGGCGGCAGGAGCTGGAGTTGGTCGATCTCCCACGGGCGGAATGCCTTGCTCATGCCGTCCTTCATGAAATACCTTCGCGCGAAATCGAGCTGTGAACATCGTTGATTCGTCGCGAGGATTCTCATGTCCTTCGAGACATCCGGGCGCATGGCCTGGGCGAATGAACCCGCACGGCGACAAGCGGGGCCGGCGACGCTCTCCGCAGGCGGGCACGGAGCGGCGGAGTGGGACGCAGGCGGGAGGGGCCGCAGGCAACCGCGCGCAGGCGCCATCGTCCGCGAAGCACGAACGAACCTGTCCTCAACGACAGCTCATCATCGAAGCCCAAGGGCGCCGAGCACGTTGCCTGGGAGGGCCCCGCCGTCGCGAGGGACCCGCTCCGCCGCTCCGTGCCCGCCGTCACCCAGATCTCCACGGCCCCGCGCCTTCTGGCGCGCGTTTTCTCAGGCAGGCTCCTAGGCGGGTCGCCGCGACGAGCGTGCGTGCGGATCCCGCCCGTCACAGCTTGGCGCGGATCGAGCGGACGAAGTGCCACAGGAGGCCGTAGGCCGCGAGCGTCACCAGCACCGAGCCGACGCCCGAGCTCAGCGCGATGTACACGTCGCCGAGCGGATCCGGCAGGTGAAACCCGCCGCCGGCCGGGAACGACACGTACCAGTCGCTCCCCTCGGAGCGGCTCAGCTGCGCCTGCAGGCCGCGCATCATCTCGTTCACGATCTGCACCAGCCACGCCAGCCACCACACCAGCACCAGCAGGCCCGCGCCCGTCCCGACCACCGCCTTGTGGGCCCCGCGGACGATCAGCGGCGGCATGAAGAGCTGCGCCACCGGGATCATCCAGCCGACCACCGCCATCCCCGGGCCGAACGGGGTCCGCCCCGGGCGCGCGGCGTAGACCTTGTAGAGGAACACCAGCAGCGCGACCGCGATCACCACCGACAGCAGCGTGTAGATCGGCCCGATCACCGGCCACAATTGATACGACAGCGACGGCACCGTGTAGGCCATCGCGAACATCACCAGCGGCAAGCCCGCGCGCACCAGCAGCAATTGCTCGAGCAGTCCGCCGAACTTCGGGCCGGGGGCCTCCGGCGGGCGACGGATCGTCGGCCGCGCGCTGCCCGTGCGCGCCCCGCCCGCGGCCACGAACGCCTCCGCGGTCACCGGCGCCAGGCTGTCCTCGAGGCCATCCAGCGAGACCTCGAGGATCCGCGCGAGCTGGGCCTTGAACGCCGGCAGGTCGAGGCCCTCGTGGAACCCGTAATTGCTGCGACTGCCGTCCGGCCGCACCTCCGCCAGCACGGCCTCCTTCGGGTGGACCTCGCCCGTGCTGAGGTCGGCGCAGCGCTCGTAGAAGAACACGCTCGGCGCCCCGGCCTTGCGCACCAGCGCCAGGAACAGCGCCTCGTTGGCGTTCAGCGCCGGCGGCATGGAGATCACGACCACCTCGGTCTCGCCCGACTTGACGTGGCCGACGACGTCGAGCTTGGCCATCTCGCGCCCGCTGGGCGCCAGGCCCACGTGCGGCAGCGCCTCGACCATCCCCTTGCTCGACTCGGTCCACAGGAAGAACAGGAACGCCTCGCGCTTCGCCCCCGTCAGTTCGGCGAACATCCGGTCCGGCGAGCGGAACGTCTCCGCGGGGATGACTTTCTTGGCGAACGAGAGGTGGTGCTGGCGTGCAGACATGGCGGAGGGCCCTCAGGGCTGGGCGATCGTAGCGATCGCCGCGGAGAAGTCGTATTGACAGATCGAATGGAACTCGAGCGGCCCGAGGCTGGCGCCGACCTCGAGCATGCGCACCGGCGGCCTGGCGATCTGCGGGTATTCGGGATCATTGGGATTGGGCAGCACACAGCCGGGGCCGATGCCGAACAGGTCGTTCGTCTCCGGGTCCGGGTCGTCCTCGAACACCAGCGGGCTGTCGCCGGTCTCGAAGCCGACCGGCACGCCGGCGATGGCGAGCATCCGGACCCGCGCCCCGCCGGTCTTGCTCGCCTGGATCTCGGCCAGCAGCTCCGTGTAGCGCGACACCGGCCACAGCACCGCGGCGTCGGGGTCATCGGTGGGCGCGCCGTCGATGCCCCAGTCGGCCGCCGGGCAGGCCGGATAGGTCGGCCCTGGCCCCTCGCACTTCACCCCCGCGTTGAAGCACACCGCGCTGGTCGCGTCCGGCCGGTCCGGGTCCTCCCAGAAGGTCTTGTTGGAGGTGAAGATCTCGTCGAACGCCGGGTTGTAGCTGCAATCGACCTCGTCGGTCAGGATCACCACCACGAGGTCGGCCTCGGCCCGCAAGAACCCGTACTCGGGTGTGCTCGCGTCCATCGCCCGGACCAGCGCCAGGCGCATGCTCTCGAGCGGCGACTCGAACCCGCAGCCGGCGACGCCCAGCGGCAGCGCGCACTGCAGCGCCTGCACCAGGCTCACGCCGTCGTCGGCGATGTTGGTGACGCCGCTCGTGCGCTCGAACCACGGCCGCACCTCCGGCTCGGGCTCCTCGCTCGTCGGCGTCGGCGCGATCTCGACGGGCCCAATCTCGCAGATATCGGAGCACGCGTACGAGAAGTCCTCCATGTCGAAGGAGAAGTCGCCCTGGGCGACCGCGGTGATGCAGTTCCCCGTCGCCATCGCTCCGCGCTCCGGCGTGGTCTGGGCCGCGGGGCAGCGCGGATTGCCGGCGTCGGTGGAGGTGATGCCGATCCGCAGGTCGCGCTCGGTGTTCACCAGCGCGGCGATGTTCTTGGCCAGCAGCGTCTGCTCGTCCGCCATCGTGCCGGTGTTGTCGATCACGAACAACACATCGATGGGATTGGTCCCGGGCGGCCCGCTCGTGGTCGGCTCGTCGGCCGTCGTCGAGCCCATCGTCGAGCTGCTCGTCGGTTCGTCGCCGGAGTCGTCGGGTTCCCCCGACGGCCCGTACGACGGATCGTTCGTCGCCGGCCCGGCGCTGACCGTCAGCTCGTCGAGGATGCTACCCTTGCCGCCGCAGCCGGCCAGCGCCAGCGCCACGCCCCACGTCACCGTCGTTCGCACGCCGGCGATGCTATCAGCTTCGCAAGGCGTCGGCGCGCGAGATCGCCCGCGTCTCTCGCCTTCGTCAATCGCCCGTCAGCGCCTTGACCGGCGTTCCGGCGATGCGCTTGCGATAGTCGGCGTAGCCCTGCATCAGCGAGCGGTACAGCATCGCCCCCACGACCTTGTGCCCGTGGTGGGTCAGGTGTGAAAGATCGCCGGAGCCGAGGGCCGGCGACGAGCGGACCCACCGGCCCATCGAGCCCGAGCCGCCCATCGCCTCGTAGGTGTCGAAGAACGCGCAGCCCTCGGCCTCGGCCACCTCGCGCTGGGCCTGGACCAGCTTCGGCACGATCGGTCGCGTCACGATCTTGCCCGAGCCGTCGCGCTCGCCGTGGTCGAGCGGCGCCATCACCAGGCACGGCAGCTGCGGGTCGCCCTTGCGGAACAGCTGGATCACCGCCGAGAACTCGGTCTTGTACTTCTCCATCGTGCCCTGCGTGTTCATGTCGTTGCCGCCGAACATGAGCACCAGCAGGTCGGGGTCGCGGCGCTGCAGGTGGCGCTGCAGGTGGTCCGCGTCGAAGTTGAGCATGCGGCGGGTGAGCGCGCCGATCTGGCTCATCTCGTCGTAGACCACGCCGGGCACCGTGCGCTCCATCGCCACCCCGTAGGCGCGGACCTTGCCGCCGCCGGCCGCGCGGACCGACAGCGTGTGTTCGCCGTCCTCGGTCTCGATCACGTGCCAGCGGTCTTCGAGCTGCTCGGCCGCCGTCTCGAGCTCGACCGGCTCCTCCTCGTCGAGCTTGAGGCGCAGCTTGCCGCCCTTCGGCATGCCCGCGTACCACACCTCGTAGCGGGCCACCTTGCGGCCCATCGGCCCTTTTTGCGCCGTCGACAGCCGGATCTCCGCCCCGCCGGCCGACTCGAAGGTCGTGCCGCCGACCCCGTAGTAGCCGTCCTTCTTGCAGTCGAAGATGATGAAGCAGTGCTGCCACGGGCTGCGCTCGTCGAAGCGCACGCCCTGGTGGCGGTAGCTGGCGTTGGGTTGGCCGAGCAGGTGGAACCCGTGGCCGGCGTCGCCGAAGCGGGCCTGCAGCTTGCTGCGGATCGCCCCGGTGATCCCGTCGTTGCCGATCGCCGAATCGCCGTAGTGCATCGCCCGCGTGATCGCCCCCGGCAGGCCGAGGTGCGTGCGGGTCAGCGACGCGTAGAAGCGGTCGAGCGCCTCGGGTCGCTCGAGCGGCATCTCGACCGGCGCCGCGTCCTCGGCCTCGGCCTGCAGCGGAGGCACCTTCTCGTCCTCCTCGACCGGCGCCGCGCGGACCTCGACCTCCTTGAACGACGCCTCGGCCGTCTCCTCGAGCTCCGCCTCCGCGCGCGCGACCGCCAGCGCCTCCTTGACCTCCGCGTCGGCCGCCTCGGCGGCCGCGCCGCGGTCCAGCAGTTCGCGGCCGATCAGGTTCCAGAACGGCACGTACTCCATCTCGGGGGTCCACGGCCGCGCCCACGCCAATTGCGGCACCACGTAGGTCGCCGCGAGCGCCATCATCAGCCCGACGATCGCCGTCACCACCTTGCGGAACGTCCCCGGCGGGTAGGCCGCGGCGTGCTCCTCGTCGTGCGACAGGTCGACCGCGACCTTGCGCTCCTCGACGTCGAGCAGCCCCTCTTCGTGGGTCCTCTTCTTGCTGCTCATGGGGACATGTTCCTTCGTACCACTGCGGTCATCGTCGCGCCCGTCAGAACTGGAAGTAGATGTTGGCCCGCGGCCCGCTCGACAGCAGCAGGTGGACCGCCAGGGCCAGGAGCGCCAGCGCGAGCCCGATCACCACGCCCGGCACGCGGCGGAAGACCGCGTAGCTCCAGCGGTCGACCAGCTCCTTGGGCGACAGGATGTGGTAGGCGAGCCCGGCGATCAGCGCCGTCCACACCCACGGCGAGATCAGGCCGTCGCGGATCCCGTGGGCGTCGAAGCGGAGCAGCCCGGCGATCATCTTGCGCGAGGTGTCGAGGTCGTCGGCGCGGAAGAACACGCGCGACAGCACCGTGAAGTGGAACGTCAGCAGCACGTGCAGCGCGGTGTTCCAGGCCGTCCCGGTCTCGGGCAGGCGGGCGACGATCAGGAACATCGCCACCGCGAACCCGGCCAGGCCGAGGCTCTCCGGCTGGCCGAGCTGCAGCACCGCCGACGACAGCCCGTACACCACCGCGAACAGGATCAGCAGGCCGGTGACCCACATCGCCCGCGTCTTCGCCGTCGAAGCCCCGCGCTTGCGCAGCCGGTTCCAGCGGTTGAACACCATCGCCAGCGCGTGGATGTTCGAGTACAGCACGAAGTTCCAGCTGGCCCCGTGCCACATGCCGACCAGGAACATGGTCAGCCACAGGTTGAAGTACACCCGCCCGGGCGAGCCCTTGCTGCCGCCGAGCGGGAAGAACACGTAGTCGCGCAGCCAGGTCGACAGCGTCATGTGCCAGCGGCGCCAGAACTCGCCGAGGTTCCTGGCCTGGTACGGGCGCTCGAAGTTCTCCGGCAGCGTGAAGCCGAGCAGCAGCGCCACGCCGATGGCGATGTCGGTGTAGCCGCTGAAGTCGGCGTACAGCTGCAGCGTGAACGCGTACAGCGACAGCAGGATCTCGAGCGACGTGTAGTTCTCGGGCGCGTTGAAGATCGCGTCGGTGAACTGGGCCGCGATCCAGTCGCCGAGCACCGCCTTCTTGACCACGCCGATCATGATCCGGTAGAGCCCGCGGGTCATCGTCTCCGCCGACAGGCGCGGCGGGCGGTGCAGCTGCGGCAGGAACTCGTGCGCGCGCACGATCGGCCCGGCCACCAGCTGCGGGAAGAACACCACGAACAGCGCGAACTTGCGGAAGTTCGGCTCCGGCGTCAGCCGCCCGCGCCACACGTCGATCGTGTAGCTCAGCGTCTGGAACGTGTAGAAGCTGATCCCGATCGGCAGCACCAGCTCGAGGTGCGGCACCACCACCGACATCCCCAGCGCGTGGGCGACGTCGGAGAACACCCCGAGGAAGAAGTTGGTGTACTTGAAGTAGCCGAGCAGACCGAGGTTGCCGACCAGGCTCATCCCCAGCCAGAAGTTGCGCCTGCGGGTCGCCGCCGCCTTCTGGCGCGGGTCCGTCGACTCGAAGGCCGCGCGTTGCTGCCAGATCTGGTGCGAGCAGACGTAGTCGAGGATCGTCGACAGCGCCAGCAGCCCGACGAAGTACCACGGCGGCTGCAGCGGGTCCGTCTCCGGCCCGGCCATGTAGAAGAAGTAGCTGGCCGCGGTCAGGAACAGGACCCGCAGCACCGGCACGTGCGACAGCCCCCACGAGATCAGGAGCACGGGGACGATGAAGACCAGGAAATCGAAGCTGACGAAGAGCATCGGTGCCGCCGACGTCGGGCGCTCACGCTACCCGCGCGGCCCGAGAACGCGAAACTTTCCCCCAAAACTTCCGTACCCCCGTAGCTCACGCTACAAGGGCAATCCGGGGCTTTTTGCGTTTCGTTTCCAGGCCGCTTCCAGACGGCGGCGGGGGCGGCTCGGTCATGGCGGCGCTCGCGTCGACCGCCATCGCCGCCAACTTCATCTTGTCCAGGTGGATGTAGTACCGCGCGGTGGTCGCTTCGTCCTGGTGACGGGCGAGGTGCTGCAGGGCCCGCAGAGGCAGGCCCTTCTCGGCCAGGTGGGTCAATCTGGAGTGGCGGATCCAGGGAGGCCGGTGACGAGGCGCGCGAGGTAGCGCTCGTCGCTGTGGGTGCCTCCAGGCTCGGGATTGCGCTCGGTGCGCCGAGGGAGAACCCACGTGCGATCGAGCCCTTCCTCCTTGAGCGCCTGCAGCGCGCGGACGAGACGAGGGTGAGCGGGACCTCCGCATCAGCGCCTGCCACGGCTGCGCAGCCGACTCGAACCAGGTGATCGGCGACGGGCTCGTGGAGGGGAGCTGATGGGATCACCCGGTCCGATTGTTCCTCAGCAATGACGCAATCCGTGCCGCCGAGGTGCCGAGCCCTCGAGGGCCCGCGAAGTGCACCGGCGGCGAGATCTCCCGGCGCTCGAGCTCCTTGAAGCGACCCGTCTCCCGCACCAGTGGAGGGTGCCGCTCCTCATCTTCTGGAGCTGTCCGACGTACCCTCGAGCCCCTCGCCAGCGTGTGACGAGAGCCCGAGGTCGTCGGAGAGCGCCGGCAGCTCGGTGGCGACGACGTGCTCGAACTGCGCGCGCATCGGTGCCAGGACCTCGGTCGACGCGACGGACGCGTCCGCGTCTGCGCCGCTCCGGCGATCACGGATAAGCTCGGGCCTCGATGAGCGAGCTCCGCGTCTATCACATCCCCGTCTGCCCCTTCAGCCAGCGCCTCGAGATCCTCCTCGCCCTCAAGGGCCTCACCGGCCCGCTGAAGTTCGAGGTCGTCGACGTCACGAAGCCGCGTGACCCCGCGCTCCTCGCCAAGACGCCGGGGCACACGACGCTGCCGATCCTCGAGACCGAGACCGGCGGCGTCCTGCGCGAGAGCCTGGTCCTGATGCAGTACATCGAGGATCGTTTCCCCGCGCCGCGCATCGCCGCGAGCGACCCGTTCGCGCGCGCCGTCGAGAACATGCTGACCGCGCTCTGCAGCGACTTCGTGAACGCGGGCTACGGCTACGTGATGAACCAGGACCCGGCCAAGCGCGAGACGCTGCGGGACCGGCTCCTCGCGCAGTACGCGGGCATCGACGCGTTCCTCTGCCGTCACAGCCCCGACCGCACGTTCCTCCACGGCGAATTCGGCTGGGCCGAGGCCGTGTTCACGCCGATGTTCATGCGGTTCTGGTTCGTCGAGTACTACGAGGGCTTCGAGCTCCCGGACGAGCCCAGGTACGCGCGTGTCCGGCGCTGGCAGGACGCCTGTCGCGCCCACCCCTCGGCGCAGCAGGTGACGCGCGAGGAGATCGTCAAAATCTACTACGACTACTCGCGCGGCGTGGGCAACGGCGCGCTCCCCGAGGGGCGCACGGTCTCGTCGGTCGCGTTCGAGCCGCACTGGTCGCGGCGACCGATGCCGCCGCGCGGGAAGTACGGCCGCGACGCGACCGACGCCGAGCTCGGCCTCGTCTGAGCGAGACGCCGCCGGCTCGAGCTCAGGCGGGGACGGAGCCGACGACCCAGACGTACCAGCTCCAGCAGTTCAGGCAGTAGTACTTCTCGGCGGTCGAGACCACGGCGTCGAACTTGCGGCCGAGGGCGAGGAACTGGCCGCGGCTGCCGTCGACGAGCTCGATCGAGGGGCCCTCGTCGTGGACGAACTGGAAGGCGACTCGCTCGGGGTCGGAGGTGTCGAAGCAATCGTCGCCGCAGGGCAGCGGGCACACGCCCTCGACGGTGTTGATCGTGATCGCGCCGAGCGCCTCGTTGACGCCGTAGTTGCTGTCATGCCTGACGCCGGCGAGCAGGACCGCGTCGTCGTCGGACGCACGGAGGACGAACCACTCGCCCTCGCCGACGTGGTGGCCCTCCCCCTGCCAGTAGGCGTCGAGCGTCACCGACCGGCCGTCGCTGATGTCGGTGGTGAAGTCCGCAGGGGCGGTGACGGTGATGCCGATCGCCACGTCGACCTGCTCGTCCTGGCTGCAGAGCAGGGCGACGTGGATCTCGCCGTCCGCCTGGGTCGCCGACTGGACGGTGCAGGCGGCCGCGACCTCGATCATCTGCTGCTCGCCGTCGATGATCGGCCAGTCGCCGAAGTCGATGGCGATGGAGGCCGTGACTGCCGGATCGGGCGGGATGCAGGCCTCGCCGCCGGTATCGGTGTCGGTGTCGGTGTCGGTGTCGGTCGCGGCCGTGTCGGTGTCGCCGGTGGTCGGCTCGCTCGCGGCCGTGTCGGTGTCGCCGGTGGTCGGCTCGCTCGCAGTCGTGTCGGTCGCAGCCGAGTCGGTCGCGTCCGTATCGGTCGTGGCCCCCTCCTCGGGCTTGCAAGCGGGCGCGAGGATCGCGGAGACGAGGATGAGCGCATGAAGAGGAAACCGGTTGCGAGACAGCATCGCGGCCACCATGAGCAGGGAGCGTGCCAACCTCGCCGACGCGAATTTCATCGCTGTCCGCGAGCGCGTGAGGGAGCCCGCGACACGAACGCCCGGGCGCACGAATCCTCGCCGGCGCCCCGACCCTCGTGGCTCGGGAGATGCGCGTCCGGGTCGATCGCAGGCATCGCGCTCGATCAGGAGGCGGAGGCGCTCTCGCGCGCGCGACGGCGGCGCGCGAGCGTCAGAGCGGCGTGATCGCCACGCTCGCCGTGGAGAACAGCGACGAAGCGCCCTGGTATTGCTGGTACGGATTGTCGGGGCCGAGGAGCACGAGCGGCGTCGTGAGTCGGCCGCTCGCATCGGCGAGGACGGTGTACTCGGTGGCCACGCCCGCGCCGTCCTCGATCGAGACGCGGTAGGGCGCGCTCGGGACGTAGATCGGCGCCGTCGTCACCTCGGCCGCGCCGCTCCCGTCGAGCGTGAAGCCCTCGGGCCCCGCGACGACGAGCGTCGCGAATTCGGCCACCGCGCGTGACATGCTCACCTCGTAGTCGAACGCCGCGAATTCGTCGTCGGCGCTGGTGTACTCGAAGGCGCTCGGCGCCGGCGGCGGATCTGCGAACACGTCCATCAGGTGCGGCAGCCAGTCGGCGAGCCACGGGTTCCACCAGGTGAAGCTGTGATTCGCCAGCGTCTCCTCGATGTAGCGCGGGCCGGTGCCGGGCACCACGACGGTGCACGCGCCGCTCGTGCACAGCGATCGCTCCGGATCGAAGCCGGCCGCCTCGACCGCGGCGTGGAAGCGCTGGTTCACCGCGTGGATCTGTGCGTCGTTGTCCGTCCCGCTGTAATACGTGAGGTCGACGGCGCCGAGGTTGCCCACGAGGTCGACCGGGTTGTGCGCGCGGTAGTTGAGCTGCTGGGCGTTGTGCGCCCACGACGGCTCGTTGTTGTAGGGCCCGAAGATCGCGTTCGCGTTGGCCGCCGCGCCGATGCCGGACGCCCAGACGATGATCTGTTGCGGCGAGTAGGTCATGTCGAGGCCGCCCGAGAACGAAGCGGCCGCGACGAACAGGTCGGGGTGCCGCGCCGCGTACGACAGCGCCCCGAAGCCGCCCATCGAGAGCCCCGCGATCGCTCGGCCTTCGCGCGCCCCGTGGGTGCGGAAGTTCGCGTCGATCCAGTGCACGAGCTGGTGGATGTGGAAGGTCTCGTAGCGCGGCGTATCGTCCGCCTCGCGCACGAACCAATCGGTGTACCAGCCCTTCCCGCCGCCCTCGGGCATCACGACGATGAGGTCGAGGTCCGCGGCGAGCGCGTCGGCGTCTCCGTCCCCCGTCCAGTCGACGTAGGAGCCCGTCCCGCCGTGAAGCAGGAACAGCACCGGGTACGAGCTCTCCTGGCCGTCGTCGTAGCTCGCGGGCAGGAGGATCCGCGCGCGCGCCTCGGGCTGCTCGATCGTACTGGTAGAAGGCAGGACGGGATCCTTCGGGTCGATCGCCGCCGTCGCGAACCTCACGTCGAACAGCCGCGGATTCGTGGCCGGGCGCTCGTCCAGGGCCGCGAGCCCGTTCACGTCGACGAAGCCCTGCGCGCGCGCGGGCGAGGCCGCCGTCCACGCGAGCAGGAGGCCGAGGAAGGTCATCGGTCGATTCATGGTCGCTTCTCCCGTGATTGAGACATTGAACTGAGGATTTGGCCGGGCGAACCGGTGGGCCGAGTTTGGCATGGAAGGCGAGCGATCGGCGAGCTCGGCCGCCGGCCGCCAATTCGTCGTAGTGAAGCAACCCCAGCATGTCGACCCTCGACCCCGATCCAGGCCGAGCGAGCGAACGTCCGATCTCCGCCCATTCTGCGGTGGCGAGGAGGAGTTCATTCACCTCGTCCGTGCGAGGGTTTCTCTCGGCGGCGTCGCTCCGGATCCCCTGCGACTCGACGATGATCGATCCCGCTCCCGGCCGCTGACCATTGCCCCGGCCCGCGGGCCCGATGGTACCGTGCGCCGCAGATTCGACCATGACGCGTGCATCGATCCTGGCCCCTCGGTTCCAGCTCCTGCTCCCCGGCGCCGCCGCGCTCGCCATCGCCTGCGAGGCCGGCCCTGACGACATCGAGCCGGCAGTGGAGCTGCGCGAGCAGGCGCTCGCGCCGGGCGTCCCGGTCGAGTGGGACAACCTCGTCGACGTCGAGGCCGCCGGCGCTTCGCTGACGCGAAGCCCTGGTTCGGGCTGGACCGCCGGCGCCTCCTCGGTGCAGACGATCGAGCTCGGCGACGGCTTCGTCGAATTCTCCACCGCCGAGGCCGACCGGGCCAAGATGGCCGGACTGTCCTTCTCCGACGCCAATCAGAGCTATGTCGACATCGACTTCGCGTTCTACTTGCGCCAAAACGGCGAGCTCGAGATCTACGAAGACGGCAACCTGCGCGGCAGCTTCGGGGCCTACGGAGAGGGCGACAGGTTCCGCGTCGAGGTGGCCGACGGCCAGATTCGCTACCGCCACAACGGCCTGGTCATCTACACCAACGACACCTCGCCCTTCCAGTACCCGCTCGCGCTCGACACCAGCCTCCTCGACGCCGGCGCGACCATCACCGAGGCGGGGCTCCGCAGCTGTACGGCGGGCGACACCACCTGCATGCCGGTCGAGACGTGGAAGAACGTCGGCTTCGCCGCCGCGGGCAGCACCACGCTGAAGCGCACCGTGGGCTCCGGCTGGACCGCCGGTGCCTCCTCGGTCGCGACCATCGCGGACGGCGACGGCTTCGTCGAGTTCTCCACCGCCGAGGCCGGCCTGGCCAAGATGGCCGGCTTGTCGCACAACGACGCCAATCGGAGCTACGTCGACATCGACTTCGCCTTCTATCTCCGTCAAAACGGCGAGCTCGAGGTCTACGAGGACGGCCACCTGCGCGGCAGCTTCGGCACCTACGGCCCCGACGATACGTTCCGCATCGAGGTCGCCGGCGGCGACATCCGCTATCGTCACAACGGCGCGGTCATCCACACCAACACGACCTCGGCGTTCCAGTACCCGCTCGAGCTCGACACCAGCCTCCTCGATGCCGGCGCGACCATCACCAACCCCAGGGTTCACGAATGCGGTGAGGGCGAGACCGACTGCATGCCGGCCGAGACGTGGAAGAACGTCGGCTTCGCCACCGCCGCCGGCACCACCCTGACGCGCAACCTCGGCACCGATTGGACCGCCGGCGCCTCCTCGGTCCAGGCGATCGCGGGCGGCGACGGCTTCGTCGAGTTCTCCACCGCCGAGACCGACCTCGCCAAGATGGCCGGCCTGTCGTTCGACGACGCGACCCGGAGCTACGTCGACATCGACTTCGCCTTCTACCTGCGCCAGGGCGGCGGCCTCGAGATCTACGAGGACGGCGGCCTCCGCGGCAGCTTCGGCACCTACGCCGCCGGCGACACCTTCCGCGTCGAGGTGGTCGACGGCCACGTCCGCTATCGCCACAACGGCGTGGTCGTGCACACCAACACGACCTCGGCGTTCCAGTACCCGCTCGAGCTCGACACCAGCCTGCTCCATGCCGGCGCGACCATCACCGACCCCGTCGTCCAGGCCTGCGGCGAGGGCGGTTGCATCGCGCCCGAGACGTGGAAGAACGTCCGCTTCGCGAGCGCGAGCCCGGGGACGCTCACGCGCCTCGCGGCCAACGGCACCGGCTGGTACGCGGGCGCCTCCTCGGCCCAGGCGATCGAAGGCGGGGACGGCTTCGTGCAGTTCGGCACCGCCGAGCTGAACCTCGCCAAGATGGCCGGGCTCTCCCACGGCGACGCTCACCAGAGCTACGAGGACCTCGACTTCGCGTTCTACCTGCGCCAGGGCGGCGACCTCGAGATCTACGAAGACGGCCACCTGCGCGGCAGCTTCGGCCCCTACGCCACCACCGACGTGCTCCGCATCGAGGTCGCCGGCGGTCAGATCCGCTATCGCCGCAACGACGTGGTGATCCACTCGAGCTCGGCTCCGTTCGAGTACCCGCTCGAGCTCGACACGAGCCTGTACCAGGCGGGCGCGACCATCACCGGCGCTGCGATCCACGCCTGTGCCGAGGGCGACGCCGCGTGCATGCCGGCGGAGATGTGGAAGAACGTCCGCTTCACCGAATCGACCCCGGGCGCGCTCAGGCGCCTCGCCGGCCCGGGCGCGGGCTGGCACGCCGGCGCCTCCTCGGTGCAGGCGATCGCGCCCATCGACGGCTCCGTGCAGTTCTCGACCGCCGAGACCGATCGCAAAAAGATGGCCGGCCTCGGCCACGGCGACGCCCACCAGGGCTACTGGGACATCGGCTTCGCGTTCTACCTGCGCGACAACGGGCAGCTCGAGATCTACGAGAGCGGCAACCTCAGGGGCAGCTTCGGCTCCTACACCGCCGGCGACGTGTTTCGCATCGAGATGGTCGACGGCCGGGCGCGCTACTACAGGAACGGCGCCCTCCTCTACGAGAGCACCGTGACCACCGCCTGCCCGCTCGAGCTCGACACGAGCCTTCATGACGCGGGCGCGACCATCACCGACGCGATCGTCACGGGCGCTCCCTACCCGCCCGGGCCCGACGCCGACTGCCCCTACGTGCGCGTGACCGAGAAGAACGCGGCCGGCGCCATCAACGTCCGCTCGCGCCCGACCGCGAGCTCGAGCGTGATCGGTACGCTCGGCTACGGCGAGGAGGTCGCGGTGAGCGACGTGGCGCGCTGCACCGACCCCACCTATACCGGCAACTGGTACGCCCTCGATCTCGGGGGCGGCACCATCGGCCACGTGTGGGGCGGGGCCGTCGCGTGCTTCCAGCAGTTCGTCGAATTCTCGCTGCCATTCGCGTGCGCCGATCTCTCCGGGCCGGTGACCGTCGCGCAGGGCAACGGCGGCGGGATCAGCCACGGCACCGGCACCAAGTCGTACTACGCGTTCGACATCGGCATGCCGACCGGCACGCCGATCCACCCGATCGCCGGCGGCACCGTCGTCGTCGTGCACGACGACACGACGGTGGGCGAGGCCTGCTACGACGGCGGCGGCGAGGACTGCAAGGCCGCGGCGAACCTCGTCACGGTCCGCCACGCCGACGGTACGCAGTCGATCTACGCCCACCTGAGCAGCGTCGCCGTGACCGAGGGCCAGAGCGTGACCACGAGCACCGTGCTGGGCCACTCGGGTAACACCGGCTATTCGTCCGCCCCGCACCTCCACGTCGCGCGCCAGCAAGATTGCAGCGACGCGAGCGGCTGGTGCCAGTCGCTCCCGCTCACGTTCGCCGGGGGCGTGGGCGTGCCGGCCAAGGGCGACGAATTCTGCTCGTAGGGACCGCGGATCGACGCGGCGATCGCATCGCTACTTCCGTCGTCCGTCCCAATCCAGCGCGTAGATCACGCAAGCTGCGTCGACGCCGAAGACCTTGCCGAACGGGTACCGATACCACTCCTGCTCCGGCCCGAGGAGGATCGGGTCGGAGTAACGGTCGTGGAGGTACGAGTACACCCGGTACTCGAACGGCGCATAGTCGGTGCCCCGGCTCGCGTCCGGCTGCATGCCCGGGGCGTACATCTTCTCCGCTCGCCGGCTGATCGACGGCTGCTCGGAGAACAGCGTCACCAGCAGGTATTGCACCCGGTGCTCGCGCAAGTACTGCTGCAAGCGGCCGTCGCGGAGGACGTCCTGATACTCGTAGTCGTTGACCAGGCCGTCGAGGTTGATCCAGCGCCGGTCGCTCCAAAACGCGAGGAGACCGGAGTCCGTGGTGGCGAACATCGTCGACGGCTCGCTGTGCTCCTCGGCGTACGTGGCGATCTGCCACACCGGATCGTTCTCGACCCGCAACGAGCTGCTGACGGAATAGTCGCGCACGTAGCTCCACCCCACGCCGAGCGCCGCGGCAGCGAGCAGCGCCCTGGACGCGGTCACGGTCGCCGCATGGCGATGCGCGCTCAACCACACGCCGGCCCCGAGCACGAAGGCCCCCAGGATCCCCGGCAGCGCCAGGTAGTTGCGCGGGAGCGCCTTGTCCCAGCGCTGGAACAGGAGGATGTTGAGGATGAGCAACCAGGCCACGACGACGAGCGGGACCAGCGCTCGCCGAGCGTCGCTCCGCCGCGCCAACAGCATCGCCGCGCTGCCGACGACCACCGCCACAGTGATGCCCGTCATGGTCACGGCGTACAGGAAGTGACCCCACCCTTCCACCTCGGTCCACGCGAGCTCGTCGAGGTAATAGTTCTTCGGCGACGGCCACGGGAAGGAGGACTTCAGCGCGCCGCTGATCGGCATCACATGGCCCGTCTCGAGGAGATTGACCGCCGCGTAGGCCGCGAAGGCGAGCGCGGTCGGAAGCGCCAGGCGCAGCCGCTGGGGCCACGTCGTACACCAATTGAGCGACGCCCACGCCACGATCGGCGCGATGACGAAGACCAGGGTATCCAACCGGGCCAGGCACAGCAGCGCCAACCAGACGCCGAGAGCGCGGGCACGGCGCTCGCCGAAGGCGATCAACGCCCCGGTGCAGAGCAGCGCCACGAGGCTGCACTCCATACCCAGGCGAAACGGCGCCACCGTGGGCAGCAGGAGGAAGATGGCGAGCGTGCACAGCCCTGCCGCGAACATCGGCGCCGCCGCGCGCAGGCGAGACCAGGCCCGGGCGATCAGCAACAGCGCGGCCCCGATGCACAGTCGCTCGAGCACGACGACACCGAACACGACCGTCGTGGGCGCCGCATCGACCCCGATCAGCGCGTGAAGACCGACGAGCATCAGGCACCAAAGCGGATGAAACCCATTGGTCGGGTTGACCCCGTCGAAGCTGAAGCTCCCCGTCTCGAGGAATTCCCGAGATATGACGATATAGTAGTATGCGTCGTCGAGGAAGAGCGTGGACCCATGCGCGCCGGCCACCAGCCCGCCCGCGCTCGAGCCCCCCCAAAGCAGAGCCAGCAGCGCGGCGGGGCCCCAGCGCTCGAGCTCGGCAGACCTCTCGGATCGGAGCCGGCGAGCCACGGATGCTCACGTCCCCGGGGGGAAGACCAGCCCCCGCTCCTGTGTCAGTTGCAGCCGATCTCCGACATGCCATTCCAGGAGCTGCGTCGCCATCCGTCCCTTCGCGCGCGGCGACTCTCGGAGAGCCTCCAGCATCTGTCGCTCGCTGACGCGCCCGTCCACCAGGTGCGAGCGCGTCTCGATGGGGTGCCACCAATGCGCGTACGGCAGGAAACAGCTCGGCTCGAGCGTGTCGAGCAGCTCGCGCGCCCGGTGCACCCCGAACGTCATGAGCTCCCCTGTCGGCCAGCGCTGCGGGTCCATCACGATCTCCTCGGGGAAGCAGTACAGGTAGCGCCCGGTGCCGTCGATCTGCCCCGGGCTCCAGCCGAACTCTCTCAGGTTGCTCATGACGACGTCGATGTGCCCCTGCTCCTCGCGCACCCGCCCGCACAGGTCCTGCATCGAGCGCCCGAACTCCCGCCCGGAGTCGACCAGAAACCACGTCTTCACGCCGTTCGCCTCGACGACGTACGTGTTCCCCCAGTTGCGCAGATCCTCGTCGGGAGACGCGAACGTCAACCATGGTTGCTCGCCATAGAACGGATAAATGGTCACCCGGATGTCGCCGAAGACGTGCGTGGAGAACCACGCGGCGTCGCACACGCGGGTGAAGCCGGCCGCGCGGAGAATGTCCGCCATCGGCGGCGAGAGCAGCGAGGCGCGCCGCATACGCGGCACGACGATCGGCGTGTCCCTCGGGAACCGCATGAGGCTCGCCAGGCAAAAATGATCGGTGTGTGAGTGAGAGACGAGGATCGCGTCGATGTTCGGATAGTGCTCGCGAGGCAGCCAGGAGTGCTCGGTGGCGTAGCTGAACTGCGGATCGCAGATCACCGCGGAGGACTCCGAGCGAAACATCAGGCTGGCGTGTTGCAGGCGGTAGATCCCGGGCCGCTCGAAGTCGACGATTCGTGCTCCGGGGACGGCGGGGCGTAGCAGGCCCTCCTCGACGAACTCTCGCCCGAGAGCGGCCCCCGGATCGCCGGGCTCGGCCTCCTGCCACTCGCCGGAGAGCACGCTGCGGAGCGCCCGGAGCTCCTCGTCCTCGGTGATCTCGAGCTCGATCGTGTCGTCGGCATGGGGGAGCCGAAAACACATGGGGTACAGGTCCTCCGGGAACATGAGGGCCTGCGGCAGGACATACGGAGAGTCCGTCTCTTCGCGCGCACGCGCGAAGAGCTCGCGGATCCCGGGCGCGACGTCGTCGTCGAACAGCGACTCGAGGGCTGTCGGACGGCCCTCGGCCTGCAACGCCCGGACGACCCGCTGCAGCACCTCCCACGAGAGCACGGGCGTCATCTGGACGGGCAGGTAGACGCTGGGCACCGCGTCACTGGGGAGCGCAAACTGGGTGTCGGACATGGGCTCGTCTCCGTCTCGGCCGACTCGACTTGACTGTGACAATGGCTCACGCGCATTGCCGAGCCGACTCGACAATGCGCAGTCTCCGGGGACGAGCCGGGCATCGCCCAGGCCTCGCCCCGGAGACACGGGGCGTAGTGTTTCTACACCCCGCTGATGCATCAGGTGATGCAGCAGGTGGTCGTGTTGGTGCACGTACCGGTGAAGAACGTCACCGGCGCAGCGTCCTTCTGGGAGTTCTTGCGAAGCTTGCGCAGCTCGCCGATCGCCTTGAAGGTCTGGGTCGTGCTCTTGTTATCCTGTTGATCTTTCATGTCTAACTCCTTTGGGCAATCTGCCCAGCGGCACTGTATCATGTTCACATGACTACAACCAGACAATTCAAGCGACTGATCGGTGATCGACACCGACGACATCGCCCGGCGCTCACGCACGAATCCTCCGCGCGCGCACAGCCGTCGAATGACCCACGAGCGGGGTCGCTCGACCGCGCGCAAGAGATGGAGGCACGCGGCCGGGTCGATGGCGGGCGCCTCGATCATATGAGCGAGCGGCCGCCGTCGGCGAGGATCACGGCACCGTTGAGGCACGCGGCGCCGGCGCTGGCCAGGAACAGGAACAGTTCGACGATCTCCTCCGGCGACTTGAGATCGGCGGCCGTCTGCTTCAACGTCGCGCGCCGGTGGAGGAGACGCGGCGTCGCCAATGGCCCGAGGCAGACCGCGTTCGCGCGAATCTTGTCCGCGTGCAGCTGTGAGACCAGGCTCAGCGTGAATCCCTCGAGCCCCGCCTTGGCGGCCGCGTAGCCGGTGACGGGCACGCTGCGCCGCGTGACCACCGACGAGACGTTGACGATCGACGGCCGATCTCCCGCGCGAAGCAGCGGCTCCATCGCTCTGGACATCAGCATCGCGCCGATGAGATCGAGCTCGATGACGCGCCGCCACTCGGCGGGATCGGAGCTGACGATGTCGCCATCCGCGAGCCTGCTGCCTCCGGCGAGGTTGATCAAGCAGTCGAGCCGACCGAATTCGGCGCGGATGAAGGCGGCGGCGCGGGCAGCGTCCTGCTCGTCGAGGATGCTCCCGCGAATCGCGTGGACCCGGCCGCCGGTCCGCGCTTGCAACGCCGCGAGGGCGGCCTCGTCGATATCGAAGGCGACGATGCGGGCGCCTCGCTCCGCACCGCTCGCGGCGATCACGGTCCCGAGCCCGCCGGCGCCGCCGGTGAGCGCGATGACCCGGTCGCGCACGGAATTGCCGTATTCTGGTGATGTCTCGTTCGCGTCGGTCATGTCGATGTCGCCGATCCGGCGGCCGGGAGGGCCTCTGCCAGCGCCTGAATCCCCTCGAGTCGCGCCTGCGAGTCCAGCGCGAGGTCGAGGATGATGACGTCGTCGGGGCTGAACTCCCTGTCGATCTGCTCGATCAACGCCAGCCCTTCGCGCAGCCCGTCGAAGTTGCGGTAGACCTCGATATCCGGGTTGCACTCGCTCCCCGTCACCGAGCCTGCGATCGCCACGGCGAGCCGGCGAGGGCCCCAGTCGCGGCGGGAGCGACAGGCCGCGCCGAGCTCCGGCGTCGCGTGCCGCAAAAACAGCCCCAAGCACAGCGACAGTCCGTGGCCCTCGGCCGCCTCGAGGGACGTCGTGCTGCTGCCGAGCTGCCACACCGACAAGCCGGTCGGTAACGCCGGGAGCACGCTCGCGAGCGCAGCCGAGTAGTCCTCGTGCACCGCCCGCGCCCGACCACCGCCGCTCCCCAGGCCGATCTCGATCCGCTCGCCGTAGAGGAGCCGAAGTTGTGAATACTCGTAACCGATGTCTTCCGAGCGGCGAAGCATCACGAGGGCGGCCCCGGCGCCGACGCGGATCTGCCGCGTCTGCGAGCACAGGAAGCCCATCACCCATTCGGGCCGGCTCCAGCAACAATGGGGCCCGTAGTGTTCTCCGAGCCAGTAACGCCCGAACCCGAGCTCATCGGCTCGCCGCGCGCACTCGACGACGTTGGCCACGGTCTGGGGGACGGAGCGCTGCCAGGTGCTGCCGAAATCGAGGAAACCGCATTGCTCGCGGGTCAACATGGGCCCTCCAGAGTCATCACGCAGGGAGCAGCATCGAGGTGCGCCACGCGCAGCCAGAACATCCCGATCCCGGCGATCCCGGTCATGAGCTCGGGCGTGGTGATCTCGTACGGATTGGAGCAGCGGTAGTCGACGACTTCCGTGCTCGCCAGCCGCGCCAGCGCCTCGGCCATCCACGGCGGCGACGCGGGCGATCCCAGCGCCTCCGACAGCCGGAACGCGACCTCGAGCGTGCCCGCCGTGCCATGGCAAAGCGAGTCGGATACGAGCGCGGGCAGCCCGCGCTCGATGGCACGCAGCGAGCGCTCGACGTCGCGGGACAATTGTTCGCTCACGGCCTCGTCGCTGCCGTCGGCCATCAAGGCCAGGCGTACGAGGCCGACGCCGGGAGCGCCATTACACCAGCTGCACACGTCCCGTCTCAGGCCGTCGCCGATCGCGGCAGCGTCCTCCGAGATCACGTTCAGCCAGGTCTCTTCGGCCTCGTCGAACCTGCGCTCCTCGTACCGCAGCGCGCCCAGGACGTACGGTCGCAGCGCCGGCGCGTCGAGGACGCGGGCGGCCTGCGCGAGCGCGAACGCGACGCCCGAGGCGCCGTGGGACAGGCCGCACAGCCAGACATGCCCGAAGTCCTTGCCGGGTTGCCACGTCAGCTCGCCCGCTTCGCCCTCGATCGCGGTCTGCGTGAGGCGCTCCGTCAACGCGGACGCGAGCGTGTTCAGGCGCGCGTCCTCCGGCGCGCCCGTGCTCCGACGATAAACGATCACCCGCAGCACGACGAGCAGCAGACCGGCGTCTCCGTACAACACGTCGCGGGTGCCCGGCTCCTCCACCGGCGCGGCGACGATGGCGTCGACGACCTCGTCGATCGCCCCGCCGACCCAGGCGATCCCCAGCGCGTGCGCGTGCATCATCGCGTACAGGAGGGAGCCCGCGCCGACGTACCCGCCGCCGCGCAGCCCCGGCGCGCTCTTCCACCGGAGGTAGGCCTCCCACAGGCCCCGCTCTCCGTTCTCCCTGTAAACCTGCTTCCCGGTCGCTCTCGCCAGATACAGCAAGAACAGCGCGATCCCGGCCAGCCCCCCGTAAAGATCGGTGTCGAGGACATGAATGTCCCACTCGTGCTCGGTAGATTCGCGCTTCAGCGTGAACCAGTCGAGTCCGCCCCGGTCCGTGGCCACGGCCAGACCCAGCAACACATCGCCGATCGCGGCGGCCTTGGCGAGCGGGTCCAGGCGCTCGCCGCTCGACCTGGGAGCCGCTCCCGCGGGCTCGAGCGGCGCCCGGGCGCCGACCGCCAGCCCCGACCGTAATTGCCACTGCAGCCGCTCCAGCGGCGCTGGCGAGCGCAGTCGGGCTCGCACCTGTTCGGCGCCCGAGACGGTCAAGCTCGTGATCCTTTGGCGTTCTCCCCACACGAACAGGTCCCGCCCGCCCCCGAGGGTCCAAAAGACGGGAACATCCCCTCGTGTGAGCGCGCGCCACTCCGCCGGCAGCACCGACAACAGCGTCGGCTCCTCCGCGTCCGACGTCCCGAGCTGCAGGAGCCAGCAGTCGCGCTGCAGGGCGTCGCCGAGGAGCGACGGGTGACGAGTATCCGCGAGCAACTCCATGTACAACGCCGTCGCGCGCACCACGACCCGCGTCGGCGCATCGGCGTAGTCGCGGAGGATGTCCTCGATCACCCCCGGCCGGTTCAGCGCCTCTCGATAACCCTCCGCGAGCCCGGCCGCGAGCGCGCGGTGGTGCCGCTCCGGCGGGCCCTGCTCCGCCGACGCGAGCCGGGGCAAGTTCTTCCGTGCCGGGAGGATCTTCGACTTCCACACGATGCGCGGCGCCTCGTCCTCGACTTGCTCCCAGTTGGGGAGCGGCGCGCTCGGCCATCGATCCGTCTTGGCGAGTCCCGCCATGTCGACGGGCGACGTCCGCCTCACGCCCGGGACCAGCATCGTGTCGAACAGCGAGAACGTCGCGTCCGCGCGGTTGTGTCCGATCCCGCTCGTCACGAGCTCCGGGTGCAGGATCGTCTCGATGTCGATCGGCACCGGCATCCCCGCCCTGGCGATGATGTTCTCGCAGTGCAGGTCCGTGACCCCCATGAAGTACGCGACCGCGAGCAAGCGTCCGGAGCGGCGGAAGAACGCGTCGAGCTCCGCCTCCGAGTCGCACGGCGCGTTGTCGACGAACGGCATCCACGAGTACCCCTCGCGCACGGAGCACGCCACGAGCGCAGGGTCGAAGTCCGGCTCGATCCACGGCAAGAGGCGGCGAGCGAACAGATCGTCGGCGGCGCAGGATCTCGGCTTGTAGATGAGCGTCGTCGGATCGCATTCGACGCACAGCACCTCGCGGCCCTCGTGGTGCGGGTCGCTCGCCAGCCCTTTCACCCGCTCGAGCCGCCCGCGCGCCCAGGGCAGGCTCGCCCAGTCGCTCGCGAGGCGGCGCAGGACCTCGCCGATCATCTGCAGCGAGTGACGATAGACGCGCATGAGGTCCCGCGCGAGCACCGGGTACTTGCGGAGCAACGTCCACACCGCCTCGCGGGATCTGAGCTCGCGAGCAAACGCGGGGAAGTCTTTGCCGGCCTCGTGGGCCTCGTAGACCAGCACGCGCACGCACAAGTTCGCCACTCTCGCGCTGAACAGGTCGATCAGCGATGTCCGCAGCGCGAGGCCGTCGTGGGGGATCCGCAGGTGCTCGACGGTCGAACGCACGAATTCGTCGATCTGCCGGCGTGCGCCCGCGAACAGCGGCCAGCCGAGCCAGGCCGCCTGGCGCCGCCAGTCGCCGCTGTCGAGCAGCGCATCGATCCACTCGGGGCAGGAGCCGCCCGTCTGGAAGATCTCCGTGAATTCCCGCGCCCACGCGGGCGGAGGCAGGCGCGACGCCAGGGCCTCGGGCGCCTCGCCGAGCAGTCCGGCCAGCGCGCCCCGCGTGAACCCCAGCGCGCGAAACACGTGGACGTAATCGCCTTCCTCGAACACCTCGACTTCCAGCCGCCGGAGCTCGTCGAATCCAGCGCCGCCCGGCGATGCTGCGGGCGGGCCGTGCGTGAGACGCTCTTGTAGATTCGCTGCGAGCCACCAACGCTGATCCATGCCAATGCCTCTCTCAGACGCTTCACCACTTCGAACGAGCATCGACGCCCTCGAAGGCGCCCGCCGCTCCTATGAATCGAATTACCCGCAGACGGCACCGCGGCGCCGTTTCCATCCGACGAATACAACCGACGCCATTACGACACGACATCGATCCTCCGCGACCGAGGTGGCGCATCGCAATCGAGCCATTGCGAGAACATCGAGCTTCGACGCATCGAAGCGCGCCAGCGGGCGAACTGGTCGTCTCGAGATCGCGTTCGAAGCCTATGAAAATAGTCTCACATCAAGCCTTAAATACCCGCACCTCATGCATATCCTGAGAATGCGGCAATTCGCTCCTCCCTCGCCAGGGGGACATTGCGCACCCATGGTATCAAACCATGCATTTGCCGGCAACACTGTTTCGAAGAACCCAACAAGAAGAGCGGTGAGCTTCTGCACGGCTGCGGGGCGGCGTCAGGAGGGGCTGGAACACCCCGCTCTCGGAACTGAACAACGGCCCCATTCGAGCTTATGCACCGTGAACTGAACTGGACACTCCATGCGCCGCGCCATTCATCGGCGCCCCCCCGGTGTCTGGCGTGCCGTCTGTGTCCCCCAATTTCGCTCGAGCCCCGACACCTGCATGTCTAATTTATAGTAGTATGACCTCATCGTTCGCTGCTCTGATTTCGCGCCTCTGGACCCGCGCGATCGCACGCGAGCGCGGTGTCGCTCGGAGCGGACCGCGGGAACCACAAAAACCGGCGCAAAATGTCGGATCGAGGGAATCGACGGAGAGGGGATCAATGACCGAACTCGATGACGCGAAGGTCACACACGCGATATCGGATGATTCGCCCGTTTGCCCCGATCTCCCGCGCCCCGACGAGCCGCCGCCGCGAACGCGGCGCGAGCCCGTCGTCGAGGCCATCCACGGAGTGCTCGTCGACGACCCCTACCGCTGGCTCGAAGGAGACCACGACCCGGAGGTCGCGGATTGGGTCGAAGCCCAGGGCGCGTACGCGAGCGAGCAGCTTCAAGCGCTTCCGGCCCGGGAGCCGCTCGCGCGCAGGTTCATCGAGCTCCTCGACCTCGACGAGATATCGGCCCCCGAGCGACGGGGGAACATGTACTTCTATAGCCGTCGGCCCAAAGGCGCGCAGAAGCTCATCTACTGTTTTCGGCGCGGTCAGTCCGGCCCGGAGGAGCTCCTCCTCGACCCGTATCGCCTCGCTTCCGACGGCAGCGCGACCGTCCACGGCGTCTTCCCCGCTCCGGACGGGCGGCTCGTCGCCTACAAGGTCAGCCGCAACAATACGGACGACGCCACGCTTCATATCCTCGACCTCGAGACCGGCCATGCTCTCACGGATGTCATCGACGCAGCGCGATACGCCGCTCCGCAATGGACTCATGACGGACGCGGTTTCTACTACGTCGGCTTGCCGATCGACGAGGCGATCTCACCGGTCGAGTTGCCGGGCCGAGCCGAGGTCCGGTTTCACCGGGTGGGGGACCCGGCCGCGCACGACCGCGTCGTCGTGCCCGCCACGCTCGATGCGTCGCGCAGCGTCGAGGTCAGCGTGTCCCACGACGGTCACTGGCTGTTCGTCTCCCATCATCACGGTTGGAACAGCACCGACGTCCATTTCCTCGATCTCCGGCAGGACGACCCCGCGCTCCGGCCGCTCGTGATCGGGCGCTCGGCGCTCTACAACGTCGTCGCCTGGCGCGGACGATTCTACGTCCACACCAACGAGGGCGCGGACCGCTTCCGCGCGTTCTCGGTCGATCCGCACCGTCCCGATCGCGACGCCTGGCTCGAGCTCGTCCCCGAATCGGACGCCGTCCTCGAGCGGCTCCAGATCGTCGGAGAGCGTCTGATCCTGAGCTACCTCCGCGACGCGTCCAGCGTCGTCGAGATCCGCGGGCTCGACGGCCGCCTCGTCCGGGAGCTCCCCCTCCCGCACCTCGGCACCGTCAATGGCCTCCTCGGCGCGCCCGACGACGACCGCGCGTACTACGGCTTCTCGTCGTTCACGGAGCCGGGCCAGATCTTCGAGGTCTCGGTCGCCAGCGGCGTCAGCCGGCTGTGGCGCCGCATCGAAGCGCCTGTCGACGCCAGCCGCTTCGTCGTCGAGCGGCTCCGCTACGCGTCGGCGGACTCCACCACGATCTCGATGTTCGTGGTGCGTCGTGGCGACCTCGAGCTCGACGGCGAAGCGCCGGCGCTGCTCATCGGATACGGCGGCTTCGCGGTGAACATGACGCCCAGGTTCTCGGCCCAGGCGGTCGTGTGGGTCGAGCGCGGCGGGGTCCTGGCGGTCCCGAACTTGCGGGGCGGCGGGGAATTCGGCGAGGAATGGCACCAGGCGGGTACGCGCGAGCGCAAGCAGAACGTGTTCGACGACTTCGCCGCCGCCGCCCGCACGCTCGTCGCTCGCGGCTACACCCGCCACGACCGCCTCGCCCTCCTCGGCGCGAGCAACGGCGGGCTACTCGTCGGCGCCACCATGGTTCACACTCCGGAGCTCGCGCGAGCCGCGGTCTGTGCGGTCCCACTCCTGGACATGGTGCGCTATACGCATTTCAGCGCCGGGAGGACGTGGATCGGCGAATACGGCGACCCGGCGGATCCGCGCGATTTTGCGTTCCTCCACCGTTACTCGCCCTATCACCATATCGAGGCAGGCGTCGACTATCCGGCCCTCCTCATGATCGCCATGGAAGGCGACGACCGGGTGGCCCCATTGCACGCCCGCAAATTCACGGCAGCCCTCCAGCGCGTGAGCCGGCGACCGGCCCTGCTGCGCGTCACCAGCAATGCCGGCCACTGCGGACCCGACCACCTCCAGCAGAGGATCGACCTCGAGGTCGACATCCTCGCCTTTCTCCTGGCCCAGCTCGCACCCGTTTGAGTCCGCGCGGGCGAGGGCAGCCGCGTGGGCCGCGGGCGATTCGCGCGTCTCACAGCGACCGCGTGCGCTGCAGCGCCGCCGGCACGACCCATCTCCGCGCGCATGCTCAGCTCGTCCGCTCCGCCAGCGCCGCGCGCAGCGCCTGCGCCTGCGCGAGGTCCCCGGCCGCCTGCTCGACCACCGCCGTCAGCTCGTCGCGCAGCGCCTCCACGTGCGCGTGCGGTCGCATCTCGTTGTTGAGCCGTCCGATCGCCAGCATCAGCGCCTCGATCTGGCCGTCGAGCCACGCGCGGTCGAACTCGCGTCCGGGGCCCGGCAGCCCGGCCAGCCCGCGCCTCGCTTCGAAGCGCAGCCCCGCGTCGGCATCGCCATGGATCGCCCGCAGACCCGTGCGTCGGCCGAGCGCCGCCGCGCGTCGCTGACCCGCGCGGGCGTGCCCGGCCACGCTGTCGGCCAGCGCCTGGACCCGCCGGTCCGTCGCCGACCTGCGCCCCGTCTGCGCCGTCTCGAGCAGGATCGCGTGGATCGTCGTCAGCAGCCCGAAGATCTCCGCGTCCGTCGCCGGCTCGCGCGGCACGGCCGCGGCCGGCAACGCCGGAGCGGACCCGGCCGCGACCATCGAACTTGCGAGCACCCCCGCGAGCGGGACCGCGACGACAAACCCTCGCCTCGACATGACGAAAGGTTGGGCCGACCGGACGGCTCGCGCCCTGATCGTCTCAGCTCACCTCCCGCGCGTCACCGCTCGCGCAGCGCCCCGCGCCTGCCTCCGCCTGCGCGGCCGCCACCCGCGTACCAGGCCCGTGACCGCACCCCGCCCGACATGTCCTCGAGGCCATCCGAGCGACCGCCCGGCCGCGGGCCGCCGCGTTCGCCGGCACCGGGGCGACCGACAGCGTCGCACACGCGAGTGCCGACGATCCCCTGTCTCTTCGGCCATCTGCGAGCGACGAATGCCTCACGGCCTGCGCCTCGCCGCTTGTTCATCGCAATTCCTCGTGTCACCCTTCGCCGATGCACTTACGCACGCTTAATTTGGCCTTGCTCCTCGCTCTGTGCGCCTGCGGTCCCGACGACGGCGGCGGCACCGACGGCGCCCTCACCGGCTCCACCGGCTCTACCGACACCGATCCCACCGAGACCTCCGGCGACCCCGTCGACCCCGCCTGCAGCTGCATCGCCGCCGACGACTGCGGCGCCCCGCTGTGTCAGCCCGTCGGCCTCGACTGCGACGAGAGCTGTCTGAACCACCAGTCCGTCACCGGCGAGGATTGGCTGAAGTGCGCCCTCGAGGCCCTGCGCGACCGCACACCCGGCCGGATCGGCTGGTACACCAGCACGTACGGCGGCCAGTTCTCCGACCGCTCCGACGTGTACATCCAGACCAGCGGCGAGGCCGTCGTCCGCCGCAGCGGCGACGCTGACCTGTGCAGCTACACCGGCCCCGACAGCATCCACATCCTCGCGGAGCCGGCCCACTTCGCCGGCTGCCTCGACCTCGTCATCGGCCGCGAGCGCTTCGACTGCATGACCGAGGGCCTGCTCGAGCAGCGCGTCGCCTGCGTCCTCGAGGAAGACCACTGCGGCGGCGCCTGACGGCCTAGCGAGCGACATGTCTCTCCGGACATATCATCCACGTTCGCCCCCGTCACACCTGCGCTCGGACACGGCTGTCCACCCCGCTTGCCCGATCGACCGGCGCCGCTGACAGTTATCCGCGACTGTCGCCCAGACCGCCGCGGCCCAGTCGCGACACCGGCGACCTCCCGCCACCGCCCGCGCTGCCCGTGCGCCCCCCGCACCGGCGGCCGGGGCGACCGTCACCCCGCTTGCGGCCTCATTAAACCCGTCCTGGGCCCCCTTTCGCCGCGGCGCCGCCTGGGATATCCCTCACCTTGAGCCGCGCCATGACCCAAGACCTGCGCTTCCCCGCCCGCAGTTACGACTTCACGCCCTACGTCCCGTGCCACAACTGGATCGGCGGCGAGTGGACCCCGTCCGCCGCCGGCGACAGCCTGCCGATCGGCAACCCGCGCCACGGCAAGGCCTTCGGCCAGGTGACCATGTCCGCCGCCGCCGACGTCGCGCGCGCCGTCACGGCCGCCCGGGCCGCCTTCCCCGGCTGGCGCGACACCCCGATCAAGGAGCGCGTGCAGGTGCTGTTCCGCCTCAAGGCCCTGCTCGAGCGCGACCTCGAGGAGCTGGCCTGGCTGATCTCGCACGAGAACGGCAAGGTCATCGGCGAGGCGCGGGCCGACGTACTCAAGGGCATCGAGTGCCTCGAGTACGGCATCAGCCTGCAGAACATGATCGCCGGCGAGCAGATGGACGTGAGCCGCGGCATCAACTGCAGCGTCACCCACGAGCCGCTCGGCGTGTGCGCCGGCATCGTCCCCTTCAACTTCCCGGTGATGGTCCCGCTGTGGATGCTGCCGCAGGCGCTGGTGGCCGGGAACACCTTCATCCTCAAGCCGAGCGAGCTCGTCCCGTACGGCGCCATGAAGCTCGCCGACCTGCTGCGAGAGGCAGGTCTGCCCGCCGGCGTGTTCAACACCGTCAACGGCGGCCAGGCCGCGGTCGAGGCGATCGCCGACCACCCCGACATCAAGGCCGTCGGCTTCGTCGGCAGCACCAGGGTGGCCAAGGCCGTCTACACCCGCGGCGCCGCCGCGGGCAAGCGCGCCCTGTGCCTCGGCGGGGCCAAGAACCACCTCCTCGTCGTCCCCGACGCCGACCTCGAGCTCACCAGCACCACCGTCGTCGCCTCCGCCTACGGCTGCGCCGGCCAGCGCTGCATGGCCGCCTCGCTCATGGTCGCCATCGGCGACGTCCAGCCGATCGTCGACGCCGTGGTCGTCCAGGCCAAGAAGCTGCGCCTCGGCGAGGACATGGGCCCGGTGATCTCCGCCGCCGCCGTCGAGCGGATCCACAACTACATCGCCGACGCCGAGCGCCGCGGCGCCAGGGTCCTGCTCGACGGCCGCGGCGCGGTCGCGCCGGGCGGCGCCGGCCACTGGGTCGGCCCCACCATCCTGGACCATGTCTCTCCGGACATGCCCGCCGGCTGCGAGGAGATCTTCGGCCCCGTCCTCTCGATCATCCGCGCACGCACCGTGGACGAGGCGATCGCCATCGAGAACGCCAGCCCCTACGGCAACGCCGCCTCGATCTTCACCCAGAGCGGCGCCGTCGCCCGCTACTGCATCGAGCGCTTCGAGGCCGGCATGTGCGGCGTCAACATCGGCGTGCCGGTCCCGCGCGAGCCGTTCCACTTCGGCGGCTGGAACCAGTCGCTGTTCGGCGCCGGCGACATGACCGGCTGGGACGGCCTGCGCTTCTGGACCCGCCCGCGCAAGCTGACCACCCGCTGGCAGCTCAGCAAGGACGCCACCTGGATGTCCTGAGGGACATGTTTTTTGAAAAAACGCCCTCCGCAAGATCCGAGGATCCCGCCATGGACAGCCGCACCATCATCGAGCTCAGCAAGCAACACACCATGTGGTCGTGGTCGAAGAGCGGCCCGCTGCAGCCGCTCGCGTTCGAGCGCGCCGAGGGCGTGTACCTCTACACCCCCGAGGGCAAGCGCTACCTCGACTTCAACAGCCAGCTGATGAGCGTCAACATCGGCCACAGCCACCCCAAGGTGCTGGAGCGGATGAAGCAGGCCATCGACGGCCACATGCTGTTCGCCGCCCCGAGCGCGGCCACCCCGGTGCGCGCGCGCCTCGGCAAGCGCCTGGCCGAGCTCGTGCCCGGCGACATCAACTCGTTCTTCTTCACCCTCGGCGGCGCCGAGGCCAACGAGAACGCGATCAAGGCCGCCCGCCTCTACACCGGCCGGCACAAGATCCTCAGCCGCTACCGCAGCTACCACGGGGCCACTCACGCCGCCATGCAGCTGACCGGCGACCCGCGCCGCTGGGCCAACGAGCCCGGCGCCTCCGGCTTCGTCCGCGTCATGGACCCGATCCCCTACGACTACTCCTTCGGGACCACCGACGCCGAGCGCACCGCCAATCACCTCCGCTACCTCGAGGAGGTCATCCAGTACGAGGGCCCGCACACGATCGCGGCGATGTTCGTCGAGACCGTGATCGGCACCAACGGCATCCAGCCGCCGCCCGCCGGCTGGCTGCCCGGCCTGCGCGCCCTGCTCGACAAGTACGGCATCCTCCTCGTGTGCGACGAGGTCATGTGCGGCTTCGGCCGCACCGGCAAGCTGTTCGCCTTCGAGCACTTCGGCGCCCAGCCCGACATCCTCACCATGGCCAAGGGCCTCACGTCCTCGTACGTCCCGCTCGGCGCCATGGGCGTGACCGACAAGATCGCCGCCCACTTCCGCGACAACGTGTTCTGGGGCGGCCTCACCTACAACGCCCACCCGTTCTGCCTCGCCGTCGCCGAGGCCGTCCTCGACGTCATGCTCGAGGAGGACATGGTCGGCAACGCCGCGCGCATGCAGCACGTCATGCTCGCCGAGATGGCCGCGCTCAAGGCCAGGCACCCCAGCGTCCGCGACTACAGGGCGATCGGCCTGTTCGGCGCCATCGAGCTGCAGAAGGACCGCCAGGGCACGCGCATGGCCCCCTACAACGGCTCCCACCCGGCCATCGACCGCATGATGGCCTTCTTCAAGCAGGAGGGCCTGTTCACCATCTCGCACTGGTGGACCCTGATGTGCAACCCGCCCCTCTGCATCACCGAGGCCGAGCTGCGCGAGGGCTTCGCCATCATCGACCGCGGCCTTGCGTTCACCGACGAGGCCGTCGAGGGCTGACCGCCCGGCCATGCCCCGCGCGACCTGGCCATCGAGACAGGCGCTGCCCCGGCCCCGCGATCGCCCATCGCGCCCTGTCTTTGAAGACATTGCACAGAGGACATGGCCATCAGGCCCTGTCCTCGCGATCATCCTCCTCGTCCTCGCCGCCTGCACCGCCCCGCCGCCCCCGCCGCAGGCCCAGCCGGCCCCGCCGCCTCCGCCCGTGCAGGTCCGGGTCGGCGTCGCCAGCCCGGGCGGCGGCGCCGTCGACCTCGACGCCTCGGTGGCCCAGCCGGTCGAGGCCGCGCTCGCCGGGCTCCCGGCCGTCCGGCAGCTCTACACCCGCAGCAGCGACGACCGCGTCGACGTCGTCGCCACCCTGAGTCACGCCGGCGCGCTCGAGGCCGTGCGCGACGCCCTGTCCGGCATCGCCTCCCAGCTCCCGTCCGACGCCGAGCCGCCGGTCCTCCACCGCATCGACGACGTCCAGCCGGCGCTGGCGGTCGCCACCCTGCCCGAGTTCGCGGGCACCGTCGCCGCCGCGCTCGAGCGTGTCACCGGCGTCGGCCGCGCCGACATCTGCGGCGTCGGCGAGCCGCGCACCGCCGTCCTCCTCGATCGCGCCCGACTCGCCGGCGTCCCGCTCGACGCCCTGCTCGCCGCCGTCACCGCGGCCCTCGCCGACGACGGCGCCGCCCCCCTGCACGAGCGCCTCGCCGCCCGCCCGATCGCCGGCGCCCTGCAGCTCCGCGACGTCGCCGCGCTGAGGAACGACATGCGCCCGCCCCCCTGCCGCGCCTGGACCGCGCGCGGCCCGGCCGCCCTCGTCACCGTCTTCGCCCAGTCCGGCGCCGATCCGGCCGACGTCGCCGCACGCGCCCGGCCCCACGCCGTCGACCTCGTCTCGCCCACCGTCGAATTCTTCGCCGACCCCGTCCCCGCCGAGGGTGCGTCCGGCCTCGTCCTCCTCGCGCTCGAGGTGCAGCCGCGCGACGACCTCGGCAGCCTCCTCGCCGGCTGCCTCGCCGCGGTCCCCGACCTGCCCGCGTGGGCCCTCACCGTCGCCGAGCACGACCCGACCGACCCCGTCGCGCGCGCCCGCGTGCTCGTCGGCCGCTCCACCACATTCCCCATCGACCATGTCCGAAACGCCATGTCCCGGTGTGCAGGCGTCAGCCGCGTCGCCGTGCTCGCCCCGCGGGCCGACGCCGACCACGGCCTGAGCCTGGGCGTGCAGGGCCCCGACGCGGCGGCCCGCGCCGAGCTGGCCGGGCGCCTCGCCGAGCTCGTCCGCGGCCTGCCCGGGGTCACCGGCGTCCAGCTCCGGGGCGCCCGCAAGCAGGCCCATGACATCGAGCTGCGCCGCGACGACCTCGCGGCCCGCGGCGTCCCGGCCGACGCCGTCGTGTCCGTCCTCCGCCTCGCCGGCGGCCCCCTCACCGTCCGCGGCCCGTTCGCGGCCGGCGGCCTGCGGCCGGGGCCCGAGCTCGCGGTCGACATCGACGTGCTCGATCGGACAGGTCCCCTCGAACAGCTGCTGCGCGAGCTCCACGTCGGCTCGCCGACCGGCCCCGTCCCGCTCGCCGAACTCGTCCGTGTGGAGGCCTCCGCGGGAGGTCCTCTCTACCGAATCGATCGCGTACCCACCGCCGCCGTCGAGGTTCGCCTGCGCAGCGCCGCCGACGTGGACGCCGTCCGTCGCGCGATCCAGGGGTTCGAGCTGCCGCCGGGCGTCGTCGTCGCCCAGGACGTCGAGCTGCCGGAGATCGATCCATGACCCCATGGTCACACGCGTGTGCCTTCTTGTGCGGCTGCCGGCGTCTGGTCAAGCTCTCGGGGCCATGACTCAGTCTCAAGCCCCCAACCCCTGGCCCCGGCGCGTCGGCATCGGCCTCACCGTCCTCCCGATCCTCATGCTGCTCATGAGCGCGTCGATGAAGCTCTCCGGCAACCCCGAGGCGGTCGAAGGCTTCAAGCAGATGGGCTACCCCGACGGCGCGCTGCTGAAGATCGGCATCGTCGAGCTCATCGTCACGATCCTCTACGCCGTCCCGGCCACCAGCGTCCTCGGGGCGATCCTCGTCACCGGTTACCTCGGCGGCGCCGTCGACGTCCACGTCCGCATCGACGACACCCTCGGCAACATCCTCACGCCCGTGATCCTCGGCGTCCTCGCCTGGGCCGGCCTCTACCTCCGCGACCCCCGCCTCCGCGCCCTCCTCCCGCTCAAGCGCTGAGCTCGTCCTTCGGCCCCCGCTCGACGGCCTGCGGCCTGACGCGTGACGCTGCGCGCGAGCTCGCCGTCACGCGTCGCTGCGCCTCGACTCCCCCGACCTGGCGCCGCACCACGGCCTCTGCGTCAGGCTCGCCGTGTTCATGACCGCATGCACGACAGCGCTGTCGCGCCGCGGGCGCCGGTCGCCCGGTCGTGCGATAATTCCTCAACGATCTCGCCATGGCACGGAGCTCGCTTTTCGACCCGGGCATGACTCGCACCGTCCTTACCCTCGCCGCCCTCGCGCTCACCCCCGCCCTGATCGCCTGTGACAGCAAGCCCGAGCCCGGCGACACGAGCAACGGCAGCAACGTGGCCGCCACCGAGGGCGCCACCGAGGGCGACGCCGAGACCACCGACCACGGCGAGGTCGAGACCACCGAGCAGGCCGAGACCACCGACCACGGCGAAGTCGTCAGCACCACCGACGCGGCCCCGGAGGACGCGGAGTGCACCTGGGAGCTCTACGGCCACAGCCGAACCTGCGAGGGCGGCATCCAGTACTGCGCCAGCGACGACGCCTACCCCGAGCCGAAGCTCTTCTGGGGCCCGTGCCTCGACGAGCCGGTCTGCACCCCGGAGCCCAGCGACGACTGCGTCGTCTGCGAGCTCGACAGCGAGGGCCGGCCGCAGTGGGTCGACAACTGCGAGGAGGGCGGCACCACCACGCCGCTGGTCCTGAGCTTCGGCAGCGAACCTGTCCGTTACGACAGCTCGGCCGCCAGCTTCGACCTCGGCCCGGCCTGCGGCGCCACCGACTGGCCGACGGCCGCCACCCCGTGGCTCGCGTTCGACCGCGACGGCTCGGGCGCGATCGAGGCCGGCCGCGAGCTGTTCGGCAGCGCCACCGTGCTGCGCCGCGGCAGCCTGGCCGACAACGGCTTCACCGCCCTCGCCGAGCTCGACCACGACCGCGACGGACGGATCTCCGCCAGCGACCCCGGCTTCGCCCGCCTCCTCCTCTGGGCCGACCACAACGCCGACCGGCGCTCGACCCCGTGGGAGCTGACGCCCGTCGCCGACGCCGGCGTCATCGCCATCGGCCTCACCTACCGCAAGGACGCCCGCTGCGACGCCCGCTCCAACTGCGAGATCGAGCGCGCCGCCTTCAGCTTCCGCGACAGCCGCGGCCACGAGCGCGTCGGCGAGGTCATCGACGTCCACCTCTCGTGCCAGTGACACGCCTTTCACGGCTTCTCGTGACAGTGACACATTCCGCCGCGCCGCTCGCCGCAACGACATGACCATGCGGACATGTCTATAAAAGCATGTCCTCGCCTGCCCGCCCGGCCGGCGCCAGGCCGCGGTCGGGATCTGCGACCTGGAGCCCTCTCCGAGCGCCCGTCGCTCACGCACGCCGCGACGGGCCGGGCGCTTCGCCGGCGGCCGAGCCCGCCCGCAGGCGTCTGCCCGTGACCTGCGCGCCCGCGCGCCGGCCACTCACCTGTCTGAAGAGACATCTCCCTGGTCCCTCCGGAGCCACCGGTCCCGGCCTGGAGCGGCCGGCCGGCTCGCGCGCGGCCTCCGCCGTCGTTGCACCGGCCCCGCGGCGGGCGTAGGCTTTGCGACACTCCACCATGTTCCTCGGCATCCGACGCGCGATCTCCCTCCTCCTGCTGAGCCTCTACTTCTGGAATTTCCTGCTCGTCGCCCTGGTCGGCCCGGAAGACCTGTACGCCTGCTACGCCGCGCTCGCCGCGGTCTACGGCGTGGCCTTCGTCGGGGTCGCCGCCGAGTGGTTCTGGGCGCGGTGGTTCGCCATCGGCCTCGGCCAGTTCGGGGCCTTCTCCCTGCTGGCCCTGCCGCAGACCGGCCCCGAGCCCACGCTCCTGGTGTTCGGCATCTCGCACGTGCTGGTCGCGCTGTTCCTCGGCGGCGAGGGCATGGCGGCCCGCTACGAGCGCAGCGAGACCTGCGTCGAGCGCTACAACTTCCAGGAGGAGTCGCTGATCCTCATGCGGCGGGCGATCAAGTCGGCCGGCATGTCGCTGCCCTTCCTCATCCTCTTCACCCTCGGCCCGCGGCCCGAGCTGCTGCACCTGGTCGCGCTCGGCCTCGGCGTCGCCGGCATCGTCGGCCTGGTCCGGGCCCGCACCTGGGGCCTGCTCGCCGCGGGTGGCGCGGGCGCGATCGCCCTCGCCGACGGCCTCGGCCTGTTCGGCGCCCCCACGCACGGCTACTTCCTCACCACCCCCGGCGGCAGCCTGATCCTCCACGGGCCCGGCTTCGCCCTGCTCGCCTCGCTCATGCTGCTGGTCCCCCTCGCGTTCGCCCGCCCGCTCGGCCGCTGGCTCCGCGCCTGAGCGGTCTCCCGGCCGTCCGCGCCGGTCTTTTCAGCCAGGATCTTTGGGCCAGGTCTTTCGAGACCTGGCCTTTTGTTTAGGCGCGGCAGCGCCCCGCGGACGCCCCCCGAATGGGGGCGGGCGCCCACGCGCCATCCTCGGACGATCGCCGCATTGATTCGCGAGACGCGCGCCGGTACCGTGTGCGGCCGTGGGCGCTCGTTTTCCTTTCCCCTCGTTTCCGCGTGGTTGGTTCGTCATCGGCTTCCCTGAGGATGTAGCCCCCGGGCAGGTCAAGACCTTCCATTACTTCGGCCAGGACATCGTCCTGTTCCGCACCGAGTCTGGCGTGCTGGCCGCGGTCGACAAGGTGTGCCCGCACCTCGGCGCGCACCTCGGCGGCGGCCACGTCAAGGGCGAGTGCCTGCGCTGCCCGTTCCACGACTGGGGCTTCCGCAGCGACGGCGTGGTCGTCGACGTCCCCTACGCGCCGAAGATCCCGCCGAAGGCCGCCGTGCGCACCTGGCACGTGCGCGAGCAGAACGGCGTCATCCTGGCCTGGTACTGCCCCAAAGGACAAGCGCCGACCTACGAGATCCCCGTGCTCGACGAGGACGGCTGGACCGGCAACAAGACCGTGCGCTGGGTCGTGCGCTCGCACCCGCAGGAGGTCGCGGAGAACACCGTCGACTGCTCGCACCTCGGCCCCGTGCACCACGTCGGCCGCACCGACGTGCTCTCGGTCGAGCAGGAGGGCCACTTCATGCGCGTCGTCCTCCACATGGAAGCTTCGGGCGCGCCGATCGACATGCCCGACGAGTTCAACGACGTCCAGCTCGACGTCAAGCTGCACGGCATCGGCCAGATCGTCTCGCAGACCACCGTGCTGACCTCGGAGATGCGCACGCGCCAGCGGATCTACCCGACCCCGATCGACGAGGACACGATCGCCATCTTCGGCGTCAGCAACATCCGGCAGATGCCCGACGAGGGCTACACGCGCGAGATCGAGGACATCTTCTACAAGGCGTTTTTGGCCGACTTCCCCAAGGACTTCCCGATCTGGGAGAACAAGGCCTACCTCGACAAGCCGATGCTCGCCGGCGGCGACGGACCGATCGGTCGCTACCGCCGCTGGTGCCGCCAGTTCTACGACTACCCCGAGGCCGCCGCCCAGCCCGCGGCCGGCCCGGCCCCGGCCGCCCAGCCGATCACCGCGATCGCCAAGCTGAAGGGCTGGCTGCGCGCCCGCTCGCAGGCCCCCGCCGCCAACAGCAACGGCAGCGACGACAACAGCAACAACAACGACGCCGGCCTCGACGCGCACCTCATCGACCTCGGCCCGCGCAAGCCGCGGCCCGTCGCCGCCACCAGCAAGTTCGCCTCGGTCGGCGACTACTTCGACAGCCTCGAGCGGCGCTTCAACCCCTCGGCCGCCGGCGACCTGCAGGCCGTCATCCAGTGGGTGCTCACCGGTGACAAGGCCTGCGCCTACTTCGCCGAGATCAAGGACGGCAGCGTCCAGTCGGTCGCCGGCACCCACCCCGCGCCGACCATCACCATCGAGATGTCGGCCGACGACTACCTCCTCATGATCAACGGCGAGCTCAACGGCGCCCGCGCCTTCTCCACCGGCCGCGGCCGCCTGCGCGGCCCCGTGCGCCTGGCCATGAAGATGCAGCGCCTGTTCCCCCTCGACGCCGCGGTCTGAACATGGACGAGTTCCTGCGCTGGCTCGTCCTCGTCTTCTGGTCGATCGTCGGCGGCCTCGTCATCGTCTGGGGCGTCGCCGGCTACTACCACGTCCGCTACTACGTCCTCCGGCGCCACGAGCCGGAGACCTGGAAGTGCCAGCCGAAGCGCTGGCTGCGGCCCGAGCAGCAGCGCCAGGCGATGCGGCTCACCACCATGAACATGACCCTCGGCGGCTTGCTGTCGGGCACGTTCATCTGGGCGCTCGACCGCGGCCTGCCGACCGGCATCTACTTCGAGTTCGCGGAGCACGGCTGGCTGTCGTTCATCGTCAGCAGCGTCGCGTTCTTCTTCACGGTCGACTACCTGGCCTACTGGGCCCACCGGCTGATGCACCACAAGCTGGTGTTCCGCCAGGTCCACTCGTGGCACCACCGCTACGTCGCCACCACCCCGTTCGTCGTCACGGCGATGCACCCGGTCGAGTTCTTGACGTTCCAGAGCGTCACCTTCGTCCCGATGTTCGTCCTGCCGATCTACTACCTCACGGCGATCACCGTCTTCGTCTACATCCTCGTCTTCAACATCATCGACCACTCGGGCGTGAAGCTGAGCTCGCGCTGGCCGTGGCAGGGCCCGACCACCTTCCACGACGACCACCACGCCCACTTCCACTGCAACTTCGGCCAGTGCCTGCTGTTCTGGGACCGGGTCCACGGCACCCTGCGCCGCAAGAACCGCCGCTACGGCGCCGACGTCTACGGCGGCCGCGGCCTGTCTTCACGACCCTCCGGGTCTGACGGGGGTGGAAACACCGACGACGGCTTCGTCGAGTACAAGTAACCTCGGCCGCGACGACGCGACTCACCTCCGCCAGAATCACGAAGCCACGATCGGCACCACATGCTCGCCCCCTGGGACCTCGCCCCGCACATCCCCTGGCACGTCTTCACCAGCCCCGCCGACCACTGGGCGACCATGCCGTCGTTCCTCCTCGGCGAGTACCTCTTCTACGCCTGCGCCGCCCTGGCCTTCACGCACGCGTGGAAGCAGGGCGCCGAGCGGCGCAAGCACCTCCTCGCGTGGTTCGGCGCGCTGCTGGCCGGCACCGCCAACGACATGATCTTCATGGCCCTGCCGCTGGTCGACAACTTCTGGCAGGCGCAGGGGACGATCATGATCACCCCGCGCCTGCCGCTGTACATCCCCTGCGTCTACGTCTGCTTCATGTACTTCCCGACGGTGTCGGTGTGGCGCCTCGGCCTGCCGCCGCTGGCCCGCGCCGCCCTCACCGGCCTGGCCGGCAGCCTGTTCTACGCCCCCTACGACATCACCGGCGCCAAGTTCCTGTGGTGGACCTGGCACGACAGCGACGCCCCGATCGCCAGCCGCCTGCTCGGCGCCCCGATCGGCAGCACGATGTGGGTCATCACCTTCGTCGCCGCCTTCTCGTGGCTGCTCGGCAAGGCCACCGACCGCGACCCCACCGTCGGCGGCAAGACCCTTTTCAAAGGGCTCGCGCTGGTGTGCGGCCTCAGCACCCTGCTGATGATGCTCCAGCTCAACGTCCTCCAGCAGCTCGACGGCGGCGTCCCCGGCCCGATCGGCCTCGTCACCGTGATCGCCCTGTACGGCCTCCTGATCTGGCGCGGCCGCAAGCAGGCCGCCCCGGCCGAGCCGCGGCGCGCCGACCGGATCCTCCACGCCGCCGCGGTCCTCTACTTCACCACCCTGGCCGTGATCATGGCCACCTTCACGCCCGAGGACCACGTCAGCACGAGCATGCATCAGACCTACGGCCAGTGCCACGTCGAGGCCACCGACATCACCGGCCACACGCGCTGGCTGTACGTCTGCGCCGAGGACTTCGACGAGGACTACTCGTTCGCCTGCACCGAACCGCCGAGCGACGGCGCCGAGTGGTACACCGTCTGCGGCCGCCCGCACACCAGCTACCCGAAGTGGCTCGCCGGCGTGTCCGGCCTCGGCGTCGTCGGCATCGCCCTCTACTCGTTCCTCCTCGGCCCGCTGCGCCGCCGCCGCGATTGATTGCTGTCTAGGAGGACATGTTGTGAGGAACATGTCCTCTTCGACATGTTCCTCGGCACCGCGCACCGGATCATCGATCCCGAAGGACACGGTCTCTTCGCCACGTCTCTCGGGACACTCCCCCTGCTCACTCCTGCCGCCGCCAGGCGCGTCCGAGGCGCTGCCGCCCGCCCCTCCGGCCCCTGAATCTCGGGGCCTCCGTGCGATCCCCCCGCGTCCTCCTCGACCTGCTGCCGCCCGTGCGACCGCTCCCGCGCCGTCCGCCCGGGCGCGGACGAGCTCCGTCGCTCCGCGCGAGCGACCCGCACGATCCCACCTGTCGCACGCTCGCCTCCCGACCGTCCTCGCTCGCGGAACAACGCCGGCGCGGCTACGGTTTCGCCGACATGCCTGACATTCCCGCTCGCTCGCGACTGTTGGCTCTCTCCGTTTTCCTCGCCGCCCCGTGCCTGCCCGGCACCGCCCGCGCCGAGCTACCCGAGCCGGCCGACTTCACCGTCGAGTATTTCGTCACCGACGAGGCCGGCGATCGCGTCCGCACCATGACGGAGAAGGACCACCTGCAGTTCCTGAACCGCGCTCGCTGCCAGTGCGGCCAGCAGGTCGGCATCGACCTCCGGATGGTCAACCCGTCCGAGGACAACGCCCGGCAACTCCGTGGCTTCATCGGCACCCAGTGCGCGGTCGCCGAGACCGCGCTGGCCGGCCAGTTCCGGCGCTGCGGCGAGCTCTTCGCCGAGCTGATCCCCGCCCTCGCCGCGGGCGTCACCGGCGCGTTCCACCCGTTGTTCCTGGCCAGCGGCGTCGACCCGACGAGCCCCAGCCGCGGCATCCACCTTTCCGACACCAGGCTCTCCTCGGCCAGCTGCGACACGCCGATCACGGGCGAGGCCGGCCTGTGGATGTGCTCACCCAGCGAGAACGCGTTCAGCGGCTGCCAGCAGGACGAATTCTTTATCGGCCCCACCGACGCCCTGTCCGGCCTGTCCGGGATCCCGAGGCTCGCGTTCGACTTCCAGCCGCCCCTCGTCCAGGCCACCGACCTGACCGTCGAGCCAGGCAACGGTGCCGTCGAGCTGAGCTGGAACGTCCCGACCTCCGGCGACATCCAGGGCTACCGCGTGCTGTGCGAGGAGGTCGACGGCGGCGCCGCGCCCGGCCTCGACTTCCCCGCGCCTGCGGCCACCGATGCGCCCGACGGCCAGGCCTACTTCACCGCCGGCAACCTGTGCGGCGACCAGCCGTTCTCCACCGTCGACGTCGTCGCACCCGAGGTCACCGACCCGAACACCTGCGGCAACGGCGTGGTCGAGGCCGGCGAGGCCTGCGACGACGGCCTCGACAACGCCGACGACGGCCTGTGCGACCGCAGTTGCAACCTCCGCGTCAGCCCGAGCCTGCACGCCCTCGACTGGGCCCACGTCTGCAGCGACCACATCCCGTTCTCCGCCACCTCCGTCGTCATCGACGGCCTCGACAACGGCAAGACCTACAACTTTGTCCTCGTCCCCCACGACCTCGTCGGCAACCCGCGCGCCCACGCCCACGTCGTCACCGCCACCCCCGACGAGAGCCTCCCGGACCTGCTGCCCTCGGAAGCCGAGGGCTGCGCCTGCACGTCCAGCGCCGAAGGCCATGGCCTCTTCGTCATGTCCCTCGGGACACTCGCCCTGCTCGCGCTCCGCCGCCGCCGCTGAGCGCCGGCGGCCCGCATGTCACAAAGGACATGCCGAAGAGGACATGCCCTGCAGGACATGCCCTCTTCGCCATGTCCTCCGCGCATCAGGTCGCCGGCTTCGCCGCGGGGAAGCCCGGCACGACCTCGGCGAGCGCCTTGGCCAGGAGGTCGAGCTCCGCGTTGGTGCCGACGCCGACGCGCAGGCAGCCGGCCAGCCGCGGCAGCGCCGAGGCGTCCTTGACCAGGATCCCGCGCTGCGCCAGCGCCTCGGCCACGCGCGTCGCCTCGCCGGCCGGGTCGAGGCGGACGACCACGAAGTTGGCCGCGGCCGGGAACACCTTGGCCCTGGGGATCTGCCCGAGGATCCCGACCAGCTTCTGCCGCGCCGCCATGCTGCGGTTCAGCAGCGTCTTCTGCACGTTCTCGAACTTGGTCAGCACCAGCTCGGCGATCGCCTGGCTGGTGGCCGACACGTTGTACGGGTTGCGGACCACGTTGAGCGGCCGCCGCAGCGCCGGCGGGGCCACGCAGTAGCCGACCCGCAGCGCCGCCAGCCCGATCTTCGACAGCGTCGACATGTAGACCACGTTGTCGGGCAGCCCCGCGCGCCACAGCGACGACCCCGGCGAGTACGAGATGTACGCCTCGTCGAGCACGAACACCGTCCCCGGGTGGCGCGCGATCAGCCGCTCGATCACCGCCGCGTCCCACAGGCTGCTGGTCGGGTTGTTCGGCCGGGCCAGGAAGCACAGCGCCGCCCCCGTGGCCACGTCGAGCGCCTCGTGCATCAGCGTCTCGTCGAGCTCGAGCTCCTCGGTGAGCGGCACCTCGAGCACGCCGATCCCGCGGCAGCGCGCCGCGTGCCCGTACATGTGGAACGTCGGCGTCGGCACGACGAGGAAGCTCGGCTCGCTCGGGCGCCCGCCGAGCGCGGTGAGCAGGAAGCCGATGATCTCGTCGCTGCCGCAGCCGATCACCACCGCGTCGGGCTCGACCCCGTGGCGCTGGGCCAGCAGCGCCCGCAGCTTGCGCCCCGACGTGTCGGGGTAGCGGGCCAGCTCGACCTGCGCCACGCGCTTGCCGATCTCCTGCATCACTTCCATGGGCCACGGCTCGGCCAGCTCGTTCGCGGCCAGGCGCGCCTTCACCGGTACCGGCTCGATGTCGTACACGTCGAGTCCCGCTAGCGCGGGCCGCAGGTGGCGGGTCCACTCAGATGTCGTCATGAACATGTCCTCCGCGTCATGTCGTAAGAGCTATGTCGTTTCGCGCAGGCGCAGCTCGGCCGCGCGCGCGTGGCCCTCGAGGCCCTCCGCGCGGGCCAGGCGAGCGATCGCCGGTCCCTGAGCCGCCAGCGCGGCGCGGCCGAGCCGCAGCACGCTGGTGTGCTTGACGAAGTCCCACACCCCGAGCGGCGAGGCGAAGCGGGCCGCGCCGGCCGTCGGCAGCACGTGGCTCGGGCCGGCCGTGTAGTCGCCGGCGGCCTCGGGCGTGAACGGCCCGACGAAGATCGCCCCCGCGGTCGTCACCTCGCGCGCGACCGCCTCGGCGTCCGCCAGCAGCAGCTCGACGTGCTCGGGCGCGTAGGCGTTGACCGCCGCGACCATCGCCGCGACGTCGTCGACCAGCACCGCCGCCCCGTGCTCGCGCAGCGCCTGCGAGGCGATCTCCGCCCGCGGCAGATCGCCCAGCTGGCGGGCCAGCGCGGCGCTCACCCGAGGCACCAGCGCCTCGCTGTCGGTGATCAGGATCGCGCACGCGAGCACGTCGTGCTCGGCCTGGGCGATCAGATCGGCGGCCACCAGCTCCGGGTCGGCGGCCGCGTCGGCGACCACCACGATCTCGCTCGGCCCGGCGATCCCGTCGATCGCACACAGGCCGAACACCTGGCGCTTGGCCGCGGTGACGTAGGCGTTGCCCGGGCCGACGATCTTGTCGACCCGCGGCACCGTCGCCGTACCGAGCGCGAGCGCGGCGATCGCCTGGGCCCCGCCGATCTGCAGCACCCGGTCGACGCCGGCGATCTCGGCCGCCAGCAGGACCACGTCGGGCGCGCGCGGCGTCACCAGGATCACCTCCGGCACGCCCGCGACCTTGGCCGGGATCCCGGCCATCAGCACCGACGACGGATAGGCCGCGGTGCCGCCGGGGGCGTACACCGCGACCCGCCGCAGCGGCGCGACGCGGCTGTACAAAGAGACATCTTCGATCTCGAGCCCGCTGTCGCCGCGGACCTGCGTCTCGTGGAACACGCGGATCCCGTGGGCCGCGGTGGTCAGGGCGGCCCGCAGATCGGGCGACACGCGCGCGCACGCCTCGGCCCGCGCCTCGCGGGAGATCTCGAACTGCTCGGGCGTCAGCGTGCGCTGCTCGAAGCGGCTCGTCAGCTCGCAGACCGCAGCGTCACCGCGCGCCCGCACCTCGGCGATGATTGCGCGCGCGGCCGTGTCGGCCTCGCCCTCGAGTCCGGCCGCGCGGGAGCAAAGGCTCTGCCAGGTCGCCTGGTCCTCGGCCCTACCCCCACCGCGGAGGTCGAGCGTGCGAAAGCCGAGGTCTCGCATGGCTCGCAAGGTACAGCGCTCACGCCCCTGAAGGAAGTGAAACTCGCCCGGATCTTGGTTATCCTGCCTGCTGCGCAGATGTCGCCCGCCGCGCTCCGCATCGCTCGCGCCCTCGCGCCTCGCCGCGCCGTCCGTCCGCGCCGGGCGGCGTTCGTCCGTCCGCGCTGTGCGACGTTCGTCCGGCTCGTCGTCGCGCTCGCGCTCGCGCCCCTCGGCTGCACCCGACCGGGCGCGGAGACGACCGAGGACGGCGACACCGGCGACGGCAGCACCTCCGGCGTGTGGGCCGAGGCGCCCGCCCCCGCCGACGCTTGCGACAACGCGCTGCTCGTGACTCAGGGCCGCTACTTCGGCGGCCTGCGCGAGCTCTCGGCCGAGTCGCCGATCGGCGGCGTGTGCGGCGGCGGCGGTCCGGACGGCTTCCTGCGCGTCCAGGTCCCGGTGCGCGCCGACCTGCGGGTCGCGGCGCGCGGCGTCGGCTTCGCCCCGCACCTCTCGCTCGCGCCCGACGACTGCCTCGGCGGCCGCGAGATCGCCTGCGTCGCTGGCGCGCCGCTCGAGCTGCGCGACCTCGCCGGCGGCACCGTCCTGCGCCTCGCCGTCGGCATCGACGAGGCTGTCTTTTCGGACCTGAAACAAAAGCCAGCCCCCGACGATGGCCCCGACCCGCTGAGCTTCGAGCTCGACATCGGCCTCACGCGCGTGCTCGAGGCCGGCGAGGTGTGCGAGCCGGCCTCGCGCGGGCGCTGCGTCGCCGGCACGATGTGCCTGGCGAGCAAGCCCGGCGACGCGCCCGAGTGCACCACCTTGCCGGCCGACACCTGCAGCACCGCCATGCGCACGCCCGTGGTGCTCGACGACGCCGGCGAGGGCGCGCTGGTCGTCGACCCGGCCGCGCCGCAGACCGACGCCCACGCCCACGGCTGCGGCGGCGACGGCCTGCGCGAGCGAGTCCTGCGCCTGGGGCTGCCCGCGACCCCGCCCGGCCGGGCGCTCGAGATCACCGTCAGTCGCGCGGACGTCGGCCTCGCGGTGCGCACCCCGACCTGCCTCGCGGCCGACGAACTCGCCTGCGCGGCCGGCACCGGTGGTCCGGCGCGCGTCGTGCTCGGCCGCCTCGCGACCATGCGCGCCGCCGGCATCGAGCCGTACCTGTTCATCGAGCTGCCCGCGGACAGCGAGCACGACCCGACCTTCACCCTCGACCTGCGCCTCGTGCCCGAGCCTTCGCCCTGGGGCATGCCCGGCGCACCGTGACGCCCTCGCCGGCCCGTGTGAGGTTTTCGCCGCGGCATGTGGCGCGCACGTCACGTGTCCGCGTGAGATCGCCGCAGATGGCCCGTAAAACGCTTGCCCTGCGCAAAAGGCGCGCATATGCTCGCGCCGCGCCCGCGGGTGCCAATCCTTACGTCAACCGCCGTACACGCCACCGAGAGTCCCCATGGCAAGCCGACTGTTCACCAGTGAGTCCGTCACCGAAGGTCACCCCGACAAGATGTGCGACAAGATCAGCGACTCGATCTTGGACGCGATCCTCGCCCAGGACCCCCGCGCGCGCGTCGCTTGCGAGTCGCTGGTCAAGACGGGCTACGTGAACGTCGCCGGCGAGATCACCACCAGCACCTACGTCGACATCCCGCGGATCGTCCGCGCCACCGTCCGCACGATCGGCTACACGAGCTCGGACATGGGCTTCGACGCCGACAGCTGCGGCGTGCTCGTCGCCATCGAGGGCCAGAGCCCCGACATCGCCATGGGCGTCGACGAGGGCAGCGAGAAGGAGCAGGGCGCCGGCGACCAGGGCATGATGTTCGGCTACGCCTGCACCGAGACCGACGAGCTGATGCCGCTGCCGATCAGCCTCGCGCACAGGCTGACCCGCCAGCTCACCGACGCCCGTCGCGCCGACAAGAGCAGCTTCCTGCGCCCCGACGGCAAGAGCCAGGTCACCGTCGAGTACGACGGCGGCCGCCCCGTCCGCGTCGACACCATCGTCATCAGCACCCAGCACAGCGCCGACGTCTCGCAGGCCAACCTGCGCGAGTACGTCATGGAGAACGTGATCAAGAAGGTCGTCCCGACCAACCTTCTCGACGCGAAGACCAAGTTCCACATCAACCCGACCGGCCGCTTCGTCGTCGGCGGGCCGATGGGCGACAGCGGCCTCACCGGCCGCAAGATCATCGTCGACACCTACGGCGGCATGGGCCGCCACGGCGGCGGCGCCTTCTCGGGCAAGGACCCGTCGAAGGTCGACCGCAGCGCCGCCTACTACGCCCGCTACATCGCCAAGAACCTGGTCGCCTCGCGCCTGTGCAGCCGCGCCGAGATCCAGCTGGCCTACGCGATCGGCGTCGCCCGCCCGGTCAGCATCGCCGTCGACACCTTCGGCACCGGCAAGCTCGCCGACGAGAAGCTGGCCCAGATCGTCGAGGCCCACTTCGACGCCCGCCCCGCCCAGCTGATCAAGGAGCTCGACCTCCTGCGCCCGATCTACGCCCAGACCGCCGCCTACGGCCACTTCGGCCGCAGCGAGCCCGAATTCACCTGGGAGCGCACCGACCGCGCCGAGGCCCTCGCGGCCGCCGCCGCCCACTGAGCCCGGCTCCCCCGGCTCCTCGCCGCCCTCGCGCGACCCCGGCCCCGTGCCGCGGTCGCGCGCTGTCTTTCTGGGCATGTCTTTTTAAACATGCCCGTCAGGGCATGCCCTATCGGCCATGCTTTCAAAAACATGCCCGAAAAGCTATCCAGATTGGTCGAACCCGACGCTCGCCCGCGAGCGCGGCACCGACCCACACCGGGCTCCGGAGCCCGAAGCACGCACCCCGACGCGCCGAAGCGGCAGCGCTGACCCGCGGCCCCGTGCCCCCGGGCGGCGAAATCCCGCCGCGACCCGTCCGGCAGGCTCCGACCGACACGCGCGAGCTCGCTCCGACTTCTAATTAAACATGTCCTGAAGGACACATCACTGTCACTGTCGCGCCCGCGCCCCGCCGCGCCCTCGCCCGCTGCGCTGGTATCGTCGCCCCATGCGCCCGACGCTCGTCGCCGTCCTCCTGGCACTCGCTTGCGCCTGCGATCGCTCCGCACCGGCCCCCGCCGCAGCCCCGCCGTCCACGCCCCCCGCCGCACCGGCACCGCCCCCCGCCGACGTCGCAGAGCCCGCACCACCTGCCGCGAAGGACTGGTGGTGCGCCTGCTTCGACCGCTACGACGCCAGCCGTGCGACCCACACCGTCTGCCTGCCGACGCGCTCCGCCTGCGAGGCGCGCGAGCTGCAGCTCGCCGCCGCCACCGCCAACGATCATTTGACGCACGGCTGCCGCCTCGTCAGCGCCGCCCACCCCGGCGATCGGCTCGGCGCGCGCGACGAGTGGAAGGCCGGGAGCGCGCCCGACAGCTGGGAGGACGCGAAGGCCTGCCGCCTCGACGGCCCCCCGACCCCGCCGATCAACCCCGCGGCCGCTGACTACGCGCTGACCGAGACCCTCGGCAAATTCCGCCTCGGCCTGACCGCCGACGAGGTCGCCCTCATCGCCACGCCGCAGCGCAAGAGCAAGTCGCGCAAGAACATCTTCGACGAGTACGAGCAGAAGTGGGACTTCCCCGCGCTCGGCGTGCAGCTGACGATGGCCGCCCCCGCCCGCAAGCCGCAGATCCTCCGCGGCATCGAGGTCAAGGCGCCGGGCGACTCCGCCACCGCGCGGGGGATCCGTCCTGGCTCCACGCGGGCCGAGCTCGAGGCGGCCTACGGCGGGCTGTTCCACATCGACTCGAGCGACGACCACAAGATCGTCACCACCGGCGACCACGGCCTCGCCTTCTTCTTGAAGGACGACAAGGTCACCACCATCTGGCTCGGCGCCATGACCGAGTGAACGCCGCCGCGCCTCGAGCTCCGTGACCAACTCGTCGCCGACGGCCTCAACGCCGCTCGAGCACCACCTGGCTCGGCGAATTTCGCCAGTACGGCTCGTACTTCTCGACCATCGCTCCAGCTCCACCAGGACCGCCGCGAACTGGCCACTTACTTCATGAGTCGCACGAGCGACTCGTCGTCCCCAGCAAGATCTCGGGCGCGTTCGCCGCTGGTTCGATCCCGCCCTCCACGTGCCCACGCTCCCGGAGCCCCGCGAATTGTCTCCCGACTGGCTCAGAATTACGCGCCTTGGTAGCCTACTTCCGATGGTCGCCTCGCCGTCGCGTCGGCTCTCCTCTGCTGTCTTCGTCCTCGCCCTCGCCGGGGCGGGGACGTGGGCCCACGCCGCTCCCGCCCCGAAGAAGGCCAAGGAGCCGGCGCCTGCGACGAGTTCCGCGGCCCCGGCCGCGGCGCCTGCGTCTGCCGATCCGGCGCCGGCCCAGCCGACGACGCAGACCACCACCCCGAGCAAAAGCGAGGGCGGGCTGCTCGGCGAAGATCCAGCCGCCGGCGCGCGCACCTCGGACCTCTACGGCGACCGCCTCGACGGCATCGAGGCCGAGGTCAACAGCCTCAAGGACAAGATCTTCCGCAGCAAGGCGCGCCTGGCCGTCCTGCGCGACACGGTGATGGCGGGCGTCGCCGCCGGCGGGCGCGTCGTCCTGGCCCACCGCAACCTCATGGGCGTCGGCTTCCGCCTGGTGCGGATCGTCTACACCCTCGACGGCGCGCAGATCTTCGCCCGCAGCGACGACTCGGGCGGCCTCGACGCCGAGGACGAGATCCTCGTGTTCGACGGCACCCTGCCGCCCGGCCCGCACGAGGCCCGCGTCGAGCTCACCTACCAGGGCCAGGGCTACGGCGTCTTCACGTACCTGCGCGGCTACACCTTCAAGTCGCCGCAGACCCATAGCTTCAACGTCACCGAGGGCGGCAGCTTCAAGCTGGTCAGCAAGGGCTACGAGCGCGGCAACCTCACCACCGAGATGAAGGACCGCCCCGCCGTCGAGTTCCAGGTCGTCGGCCAGGACGGCGCCGCCGCTGCCAAGGCCGAGCCTGCCGCCGCGCCCGCGGGCAAGTGACCCCATGCCGCGCGCCTTCGCCCGCCTGGCCCTGGCCGCCGCCCTGCTCGCCCCCGCGGCGGCCTCGGCTGCGTCCTGGGACATGCCCATGCGGGCAGGTCTCTTCGCACCTGTCCCCGGTGGCATGTCCCTCCAGCCATCTGTGGCCGGCCTGCTCGCGCCTGCCCCTCCGGCCATGTCCCTGCGGGCCCCGGCGGCCCTGATCGAGCCTGTCCTTCCCGCCATGTCCCTGCGGACCCCCGTGTACGCCGCGGCCGACCCGGCCCCCGGCGGCGACGCGGCCCGCCTGCTCGCCGACGCGGAGGACGCGATCAAGGCCGCGGAGCAGGTCGCCGCCGCCCTCCCGGCCCCGAGCGCCGCCGAGCTGGCCGAGCGCCTGGTCGCCGGCCAGGTCCAGCTCGAGGGCGGCGACGCCGAGGGCGCCGCGATCGTCTTCCTCGACCTGCTCGAGAACGCCGGCGGCACGCCCGCGGCCGTGCAGGCCCGCTACTACCTCGGCGAGGCGCTGCTGCTGCTGCGCATGCGCCGGTGGGCCAGCGAGTGCTTCTCGCTGACCCTGGCCGACGCCAGCCCCGAGGGCCGCCGCCTCCACCAGCGCAGCGTCGCCCGCCTGCTCGAGCTGGCCGCGCCCGCGCGCGCCCGCGGCCACGCGCGCAAGCAGGGCCTGTCGGTCATGCCCGAGCTGCGCGCGCGCATGCAGGCCGTCGGCCTCGACGGCGACCGCGGCCCCGGCAGCGAGCTCAGCGCGCTCGACATCACCCGCCTGCGCGGCTGGGTCGCCGCCGTCCCGCCCGAGCAGCGGATCGCCGAGCTGCGCTACGCCTGGGGCCGCTTTTTGTTCCTGTCCAGGGACTACGACGCCGCGCTCGCCGAGCTCGACGGCCTCGCCCCCGCCGACCTGCCTCTCGGGACATCCGGCCCGGCGTGGCGCACCCTGCTGCGCGCCACCTACGTCGCCGGCGCCGCCGCGGCCGCGCTCGGCCGCCCCGACGACGCCATCGTCCGCTTCGACCGCATCGTCGCCACCCGCAGCCTGCCCGGCCCCGCGGAGCAGGAGATCCGCGAGCTGGCGTGGATGGCCCGCGCGCGGATCTTCCACGACCGCGGCGACTACGACGGCGCCCTGCTGTCGTACCGCTCGATCGGCCGCGCCTCGCCGCTGTACCAGTCGGCGCTGTACGAGATCGCCTGGACCCTGCTCCGCGCCGACCGCCACGAGGCCGCCCTCGCCGCCCTCGACCAGCTGCTGCGCGAGACCCCCGACAGCCCGGCCGCCGCCGAGGCCAAGTCGCTGCGCGGCAAGCTGCAGATCCGCCGCCGCAACTGGAAGGCGGCCGAGGACGAGTTCGCCGCCCTGCGCCGCCACTTCGACGACCAGTACAAGGCCGTCGCCCCGGCCCTGGCCGTCGGCAGCGACGCCCTCGACTACGTCGGCGCCGTCATCCGCTCCGACCCGCGTCACTTCGCCCTCGACAGCCTCGTCCCCCGCGCCGCCATCCCGCTGGCCCGCAACCTGCCGCGCGCCGTGCAGGCCGAGCGCCTGGCCCGAGAGACAGGTGAGACCGAGCACCTGCTGCGCGAGACCCTGGCCCTGCTCGAGCGCATGGAGCTGGCCGCCGCCTCGTCCGAGCGCGCGCTGCTGTTCACCGACCTCGGCGCCCACTGGCAGGCGCTCGACCGCGCCGCCCGCGACCTCGGCGAGGCCGGCGAGGCCCTGCTGAGCGCCGCCGGCCGCCGCCCGAACAGCGCCGTCGTCGACATGCGCCGCACCGTCGACACCCTGTTCGAGCGCCCGTCCAAGCACCTGCGCCGCGTCTCCGACCTCGGCGAACCGCTCGCGCAGGCCCGCGCCGAGGCCGGGGCCGTGCGCGCGCGCCTCTACGGCCTCGAGTACGCGCACCGGGAGTCGTCGCGGCGCGGCTCGCCCGACCCGTTCTTCCAGGAGGGCGCCGCCCTGCGCAGCGAGCTCGGCGCGCTCGAGGACAGCCTCGCCGACGCCCACCGCGGCCTGCAGGTCGCGCGCGCGACCCTCCGCTTCACCGACCCGCTCCCGGCCACCCGGCGCGAGGCGATCGCCGCCTACAACGCCCTCGTCGGCCAGAGCTGGCCCGGCGGCGGCGGCGACGAGCTCCGCGGCCAGTGGCAACGCCGCCAGCGCCTGCTCGTCCGCCTCGACGCCGGCCGCAAGCGCCTCGCCGCCGCCGCCCAGGCCCGCCTCGCCCGCGCCCTCGACGTCCTCCGCGAGGAGCGCGACAACCTCACCCGCTACCGCGACGAGCTCGAGGCCCTGCGCCCGCGCGCCGACGTCACCGCCGCCGAGGCCGTCCACGCCGGCATCCGCGACGTCGCCGCCGACCTCCGCTACTGGACGATCCGCGCCGACGTCGGCCTGCTCGACGTCGCCTGGGCCACCAAGGAGGCCGAGCTCGAGCTGGCCCGCGACCTCGAGCGCACCCGCGACCGCAGCGTCAAGAACATCGACCGCGCCGTCACCGAGGCGCTGGAGGACAGCGAGTGAAGCGCCTGTCCTCTCGGTCATGGCTGCTCATACCTGTCGCATGGGCCATATCTCTTGCGGCAGCCTCCACCGCGGCCGCCCTGCCGCGCGGCGAGCTGCCGGCGCCCTCGGGCTGGCAGGGCATCCTCGGCGAGCCCGGCTCGGGCGTCGCCCGCGAGCCGAGCGGCGCGGTCGACCGGCGAGCGCTGTCGGTCCCGCCGGCGCGCCTGCCGAAGACCCCCGAGGACGACAAGGCGCTCGCCGACCTCGAGCAAATTTTCGCCCGCTACCGCCGCGCCGCCACCATCGCCGCCGACACGCTCGCGATCGTCACCGTGATCGAGGCCGAGCGCGGCCGCGGCAAGCTGCAGAAGCAGCTCGACGGCCAGATCGCCGCCCACAAGGCCAAGGCGCTGCAGCTGCGCGAGGCCGCGATCGCCCGCTACGACGGCTTCCTCAAGCAGAACCCGACCGACCCGAGCTGGACCCCGGAGATCCTGTTCCGCCTGGCCGAGCTCCACTTCGAGGCCGACAACGAGCGCTTCGCCCGCGCCGAGGCCGACTACGAGAAAGCCCTGCTCGAGTTCGAGGACCGCAAGGACAAAAAGAAGACCGACGTCCCGCCCGAGCCGCCGAAGGTCGACTACTCGAAGAGCGTCGCCCTCCTCTACGACCTCACCGCCCGCTTCCCCGGCTACGTCCACGCCGACGCCGCGCTGTACCTGATGGCGATCCTGCGCTTCGAGGAGGAGCGCTTCGACGAGAGCCGGCAGACCATGCTCGCGCTGGTGTGCGCCGACCGCTACGGCGTCCCCGGCCCCGACGGCAGCGGCGTCGTCCCGGCCAAGAACTTCCGCGCCGGCGACTACAGCGGCTGTAACCCGCGCAAGCCCGGCAGCAAGTACGTCGCCGAGACCTGGCTGCGGATCGGCGAGATCCACTACGACCTCGACGAGATGCGCCCCGCGCTCGAGGCCTACACCGAGGCCGCGCGCGACACCCAGGGCCCGTACTTCGACGAGGCCACCATCCGGATCGCCTGGACCCTCTACCTCCAGCGCGACTTCCCCGGCGCGGCCGCCCGCCTCGACGAGTACGTGCGCCTGGCCGAGAGCATGAAGGCCGCCGGCGACGACTCGGCCATGGCGCTGCGCGACGACGCCATCCGCTACATCGCCAAGTGTTACATCGAGGACGACTGGGACCTCGACGGCAACCCCGACCCCGCGATCGGCTTCGCCCGCCTCGAGCGCGACTACAAGGGCCGCGGCGGCGAGAAGCACGTCCCCGAGATCTACGCCGCGCTCGGCGACCTCTACGCGTTCCAGACCGACTTCAAGCTCGCCATCAAGATCTGGGACAGCGCCCTCGCCCGCTGGCCGACCGCCGCCGCCGCGCCGCTGCTGCAGAAGAAGATCCTCGACGCCCAGGTCGCCCTCGGCGACAAGAGCGGCGCCCGCGTCGCCCGCGACGCCCTCGCCAACAACTACCTGCGCGGCACCCCGTGGTTCTACGCCAACGAGGCCGACACCGAGGCGATCGACGCCGCGATGAAGCTCGTCGAGGAGGCGCTGGTCGCCAGCGCGGTCGAGCGCCACGCCTACGCCCAGAGCCTGCGCGCCGCCGGCGACCCGCGGGCCGAGGAGGAGTACAAGAAGGCCGCCGCCGCCTACGCCGCCTACCTGCAGCGCTACCCCGACACGCCGTCGTCGTACCAGTACCGCTACGACTACGCCGAGAGCCTCTACTACTCCGGGCAGTACCTCGAGGCCGCGCGCGAGTACATCGCCGTGCGCGACAGCAACACCTCGGCCAGCCGCCAGGTCGACGCCGCCGAGGGCGTGGTGTTCTCGCTCGAGGACTACGTCGAGGGCGAGCAGAAGGCCGGCAAGCTGACGCTGCCGGACATGCCGAAGCAGGACCAGGTCAAGCCGCCCTTCGGCCCCAAGCCGGTCCCCGAGGCCCTGGTCGCGCTGCAGGCCGCCTACGACAAGCTGGTCGCCATCAGGCCCGACGCCAAGGCCGCCGGCAGCCTGGCCTTCAAGTCAGGCGCGATCAGCCAGCGCTACATGCACTGGGACGAGGCAGAGGCCCGCTTCACCCGCGTCATCGACGACTACTGCGGCGAGAACGTCGCCATCAACGCCGGCTTCTCGATCATCGACGGCAAGGTCATCCGCGGCGACCTCAAGGCCGCGCAGGAGTGGACCGAGAAGCTGCTGCAGAAGGGCTGCGGCGACGCCGAGCAGAGCGAGAAGTTCGCCGGCGACCTCAAGACCCTCGGCAACGCGGTCCGCTTCCAGGAGGCCAACCAGCTGTTCGAGGCCGGCGAGTTCGAGGCCGCCGCCGACCGCTACACCGCGCTCGTCGACCAGGCCCCGAAGGACCCCAACGCCGACCGCGCGCTCAACAACGCCGCCGTCGCCTACGAGAAGATCGGCCGCTTCGGCAGCGCCTCCAAGACCTACGAGCGCATCTACAAGCAGTACCCCGACAGCGAGTTCGCCGACGACGCCCTGCTGCGCTCCGGCCTCAACCACGTCCGCTTCTTCGAGTTCGACGACGCCGTCGCCAGCTACCTCGTGCTGGCCCAGGACGAGCGCTACAAGGACAGCGAGCACCGCCTGCTCGCGCTCAAGAACGCCGCCGACCTGCTCGACAACCTCCAGCAGTACAGGAAGTCGTCCGACCTGTTCGCCCGCTACGCGGCCAAGACCACCGACCCCAAGGAGGCCGCCGACGCCAGCTTCCGCGCCGCCGCGGTGCTCGGCAAGACCGACGACCACAAGGCCGCCGAGACCGCCTTCGCCGGCTTCCTCGCCAAGTTCGGCGCCGACCCGACGCAGGCCGCCAAGTCGGTCGAGGCGCACCTGCGGATCGGCGAGGCGCGGGCGGCCCGCGGCGACCGCAAGGGCGCCGAGGTCGCCTACCGCGAGTGCGTCGCGCTCTACACCGCGCGCGGCCTGCAGGCCGCCTCCGACGCCGCCGACTTCCCGTCCGAGGCCCAGTTCCTGCTCTCGGAGTACAGCCTCGCCGACCTGCTCGATTTCAAGCTCACCGGCACCGGCAAGAAGTTCGCCGACAGCGCCAAGGTCCTGTTCGACAAGGTCGTCGCCGCCAGCAAGTCCTACGACTCCGTGTTTCCGTACCGCCGGATCGAGTGGGTGCTGGCGGCGATGTTCCGCCGCGGCTACGCCTTCGAGGTGACCGCCATCAAGATCCGCGAGGCCCCGGTCCCGCGCGAGCTCAAGGAGTACAGCGAGCCCTGGTTCGCCTACAAGGACATCGTCGAGACCGAGGCGGCCAAGTTCGAGGTCAAGGCGATCCAGCTGTACGAGGAGACGATCAAGCGCGGCAAGGAGTACGGCGTCGCCAGCGAGTGGACCAAGAAAGCCCTCGAGCGCATGAACATCTACAAGCCCGACCAGTACCCGCTGCTGCACGACGCCAGCGTCGACCTGCAGGTGGAGGACCGGCGCCGATGACCGTGCTTCGGGACATGTCTCTTCGCACCTGTCTCTGGGGTCTTGTCATTGTCCTCGCCTGCGACAAGCCGGCCGAGCAGACGAAGTCGCCCGAGCAGACCGCCGCGGCCGAGCCCGACGCGGCGGCGCAGCCCGAGGCCGTCGCGGCCGCGAAGGAGGGCGCCGGCGACAAGCCGCCGGCCAAGAAGAACCGCGACCGCGACCCCGAGGAGGAGCGGCGCAAGCTGGCGGCCTCGCACCAGCAGAGCCAGATGGCCCAGCAGGCGCTGCGCCAGGGCGACATCGGCCGCGCGCTCGACCTCTCGCGCGAGGCGCTGCGGATCCACGAGCAGAACGTCGAGGCGATGCTCGTCATGGCCGAGGCCTTCTACAAGCAGGGCAAGCACGAGCTGACCCAGACCGTCACCAGCTCGGCGCTCGCCGTCGACGCCAAGGTCATCACCCCCGAGGAGACCTCGCGCGCCTACAACCTCAAGGGCTTCGCCTACCTCGCCGCCGACAAGCCGACGCTCGCCACCCAGTCGTTCCGCAAGGCCGCCGAGTCCGACGCCGGCAACGCCACCGCGTGGAACAACCTCGGCGCGCAGTACCTCCGCACCGGCAACTTCAAGACCGCCAGCGAGTGCTTCGTCTACGCGCTCAAGCTCGACCCCAACTTCTTCAAGGCGCACCTCAACCACGGCAGCTCCCTGCGGGCCCTCGGCGACGTGGTCGGGGCCGAGAAGGCCTACCAGACCGCGCTCCGCCTGCGCGCCGACTACCCCGACGCCCACTTCGACCTCGGCGTCCTCTACCTCGACGCGACCGAGTTCCCCGGCCTCGACGTCACGACCCGCCTGCAGCGCGCGCTGATCCACCTCGGCAAGTACCGCGACCTCGCCCTCGCCACCGGCGGCGGCGCGGCCAAGGGAGATCGCTTCACCGACATGAAGCGCGAGACCGGCGCCAATAAACCGCGTTCGACCCCGGGCAAGGAGTCCGTCACCGTCGCCCAGGCAGATCTCTACATCGACCTGGCCAAGAAGGGCCTCGAGCGCGAGAAGCGGCGCCTCGAGCGCGAGGGCAAGGCTCCACCTGCCTCGAAGGACAGCCCCGGCCCGACCGCGACGGCACCTGGCCCCAAGGACAGCTCGCCGACCGGGGCCGGCACCGGCACGAGCCCCGGCGCACCTGGCCCCAAGGACAGCTCGCCGACCAGGCCGGGCGAGTCCGCTGCACCCGCCGGCGCGGCGGCCAAGCCCGGCGCTGCGACACCCGCCGGCTCGCCGCCCGCCGCCGCCAAGCCCGGCGCTGCGACGCCCGCCGGCTCGCCACCCGCCGCGACGGGCCCAAATCCCGGCGGATCGGCCGGTCCTCTGCCCGCCGCCAAGCCCGGCGCCTCGCCCCCCGCCGCCACGCCCGGCGCTGGTTCTCCGCCCGCGGCCGCCAAGCCAGGCGCGACCGCTCCGACCTCGCCGCCCGCCGCCGCCCAGCCGGGTGCATCGCCCCCCACCTCGACGCCACCTCCGGCCTCGACCCCGCCCGCTGTCGCCAAGCCCGGCGCCTCCACTCCCCCGGCCGCCGGCGCCCCGCCGCCCGCCGCCAAGCCCGGGGCAGCCGCTCCTCCGCCCGCCACGACCCCGCCCTCGGCGCAGAAACCGGGTCAGAAGCCCTCTGCCTCCGCAGGTGCAGCTTCGCCCCCTCAGAAGCCCGGCGGTGGGGGCGCGAGCGCGCCATGAAAAAATCGGCGGGAGCGATCTCCGATCCTCGGAAAAAATTCGCGAACCGGTGTCGCCGATCGAGACCGCCTTTTCACTCCGCCCGTTTGGCGTAGACCGTGGCGATGGACCCCCGGATCACGACGATGGCCGGCGAAACGAACGACCTCGCGGTCGCCGGCGCCATCCGCTGCAGCCGCGAGTGTCCCCGGCCCGTCTGTCCGGGCCGCTTCGCCGCAAAAACTCGCCGGTGGAAATCTCCGCGGCATTCGCTGTATAAGGCGGTCGTGCTCCGCTCACACCGTTCTGCGCCCGCTCGCCTGCTTTCAGGTCGGAGCCGCGCACGGGCGTGGGAGGTCCTCATGTTTCTGGTCGCTCTGGCCCCGGCCCTCCTGGCCCCGCCCTCGGCGACCGCAGCTCCGCCGGCGCCCGCTTCAGGGACGGGCGCGCAAGCGACGGCGGGCAAATCAGCGGCCAAGGCACCGGCCAAGTCGTCCTCCGGCAGCGGAGGCAGCAGCACCACGAGCGGCGGCAAGAAGGTGATCTCGCTCGACGACGAGTTCCTCGTCGAGGGCCAGCTGGAGAAGCCGAGCGCGTTCTACGTGCTGCGGCGCTCGTCCACCGACTACGACTGGGCGCGGCTCGACGCGACCATGACGCCGTTGGTGCTTGAAAGTGTCTGGGATCCTTTGTTCTAATCGACCCTGAAAAAGCTTCAGGCGCCTGCGGGCCTGAGAAGATCACCCGGGGCGGGGCGCTATCGGCGCGCGACAGCTCCCGCACCCGAGTCCGAACCCAACAACAACCACCACAGCCGGGACGAACCCGGTCCAGAAGCGACACAGTCGGGACTCACACCCCGGTCTCTGAGGAGGATAAGCGGCCATGGATTTTGCGCGATTTTACCAGGAGGGCGGCGCATGGATGCACCCCATTGCCTTCTGTGCAGTGCTCGGCGCCGGCGTCATGATCGAGCGCTTCATTTTCTTGTTCTTCCGCTTCAACATCAACGGCGCTCAGTTCTTCAACCAGATCCAGAAGCTGGTGATGGCGAACAACATCGACCGCGCCATCAAGCTGTGCAACGCGGCTGACAAGGCCGCGCTCGCCCGCGTGATGAAGGCCGGTCTGACCCGCGCCAACAAGAGCGAGTCGGACATCGCCGCCGCGATCGAGGAGGCGATGCTCGAGATCGGCCCGGCGATCAGCAAGCGCATCTCGATGATCGCCGCGGTCGCCAACATCGCCACCCTGCTCGGTCTGCTCGGAACGATCTTCGGCATGATCGAGGCGTTCGACGCCGTGGCCGTGGCGGCCGCCGACCAGCGGTCTCAGGCGCTCGCGAAGGGCATCTCGATCGCCATCAACACCACGGGCTTCGGCCTCATGGTGGCGATCCCGCTGCTCTCGGCGCAGGTCTTCATCCAGAGCCTGGCCAAGAAGATCGCCGACGAGGCCGACCTCTACGCGGTCAAGCTCGAGAACCTCCTCGCCGCGCGGGTGCGCCAGGGGTAAGGCGGTTCGGCTCGTTGCTAGTACCGGAGGCCACGGCCTTTGAGGCGACCCACGAGCCGGCCGCACGCCGACAATCCACCCGAACGAAAGAAAGGAGGTGAGCGATGCCCCGTAAGAAGATGGAAGAAGAGGATATCCAGGCCAACCTCTTGCCGGTCATGAACATCATGTTCTTGCTCATCCCGGCACTGCTGATGGCGATGGAGTTCGCCTCGATGGCGTCGATCAACGTCTCGCCGCCGAAGTTCGCCGCCGCGGCGCAGCAGAAGGACGAAGAGCAGAAGAAGGACGAGAAGCCGCTCAACCTCAAGGTCTTCGTCATGGAGGACGGCTTCCGCGTCAGCGCGGATGGCCAGCAGGAGGGAGCCGAGGCCGGCAAGTCGCAAGACTCGAAGGCCCCGACGATCGGACTCGCGAAGCAAGGTGCGCCGCTCAACGACTACGAGCGCTACGACTACGCGCAGCTCGAGGCCAAGGCGAAGGGCTACAAGCAGCTGTTCCCGAACGAGGCCGTGGTCACGATCAGCGCCGAGGCCAACATCCCGATGCAGTCGATCATCATGACGATGGACGCGCTGGCGGGCCGTACTTGCAAGATCGCCAAGGCGCTCAAGGGCGAGCAGCTCCCTGACGACTGCTACTTCTGGCAGCCCATCGTGGAAGGGGGTGCGGGCTGATGTCTCCCGAGCAAGAGGCGTTCCTCGCCAAAAAGAAGGAGAAGGCCGCGGCTCGCCGCGCCAAGCCCGAAGAGAAGGGCGAGCTCGGCATGACCTCGCTGATGGACATCGTGTCCATTCTCGTGGTCTATCTGCTGAAGAGCTACGCGTCCGACCCGATCGTCATCAACCCGACCGCGGGCCAGAAGATCCCGATGTCCTCGGCCGACGCGCCGGTCCAGGACGGTGTCCCGATCTTCGTCACCACCCGCGGCATCACGTTCGACAACAAGAAGATCGTGACGATGACGCCCGACGGCGACATCGACCCGTCCCAGGTGCAGAACCACCTGATCGGGCCGCTGTACGACCAGCTGGCCGAAGAGGTCGACAAGGCCAAGCAGCTGGCCGAGCGGACCAACAAGCCGTGGAACGCGCGAGTGATCCTGGTCGGCGACCAGGACCTCAAGTTCAGCGTCCTCGTCGACGTCATGTACACGACGGGCCGCGCCGAGTTCGCCGAGTACTCGTTCTGCGTGATCAGGAAGAGCTGATCGCGCGCGAGCACGGACGAGGGCCAGCAACTCCTGCGGGAGCGGCTGGCCCTTGTTGTTTTGGTCCGTCCTCTCGCCCGTGACTGCGCGGCGGGACGTCGCGGCGCCACGACTGATGCAGTGGCCGTGCGTCGGCGTTTCCGTCGGCGCAGCTCGGTCGTGGCGAGCGTCGACGGCCGCGCCGAAGTTCGAGCCCTTTGTCCCCAGGTCCGATCGAGGCGGGTCCGGGAAAATTGGCGCAGGCGCCACAAATCAACTACATCCGCTAGACTTCTCACGCGTGGCTGCCCGGTCCAAGGTTTTGCGGATCGCCTCGATCGTCGACGGCCTGGTCTGCGACGAGCTGCATCAGAGCGCCGCCGAATCGGTCACCGCCGGCACCGACGTCGGCAACCAGCTGCTGTGCTTCGGCGCCGCGGTCCCGCAGCGACACGTCCTCTTCGTCGTGCAGGACGGCCGCTACGTCCTCGACCTGCCGCAGCGCGTCGGCGGTCAGCTCGTCATGCGCGGGCGGGCCGTCAACATCGGCCAGCTGTGGCGCAAGCGGCTGCGCGAGGACCCGCGGGCGCGGAGCCTGCGGGTGGCGCTCGACCCGAGCACGCGGGGCAAGCTCGACGTCGGCGAAACCACGCTGCTGTTCCAGTTCGCCGCGCCGCAGCCCGTCCCGCCGAAGCCGCCGTTCCCCGCCGAGTTCAAGGCGCGGCCGTCGAACATGTGGACGCGCTCCGACATGGCGACGCTGTTCGCGGCGTTCATGTTGTTCGGCCCTTACTTCATGTGGGCCTCGAGCAAGCACATCGACTACACGATCGAGCCCGAGATCGACGAACGCTTCCTGCGGGTGATGAACCTCGAGCGTGTCAAGCCGAAGAAAGAGGAGCCCGAGGAGGAGAAGAACGACGAAGAGGTGCTCGCCAAGGAAGACGAGCAGCTGAAGCCGAAGAAGGAAGACAAGGTGATCGACAAGCCGGTCATCACCCAGAAGACCTACTCCAAGGAGTCGATGGACAAGGCGCGCGGCGTCGGCATCGCGCGGGTCCTCGGCACCTACGGCGGCGACGGTCCGGGCACCGTGTTCGACGTCATCCAGAGCACCGAGAACAACCTCGGCGAGCTGTTCGCGGCCGGCATGACCGCCACCGTCCTGCCCGACGGCACCGTCGTCAGCCCCTACGTCCCCGGCGGCGAGGGCATCAGCGCGCAGGGGGCGATCGTCGGCACCAAGGGGTTCGAGGCCCAGGGGCCCGAACTCGCCGAGCTCGAGAAGAAGGAGCGGAAGATCAACTCCTCCGTGAAGAGCTCCGGCGCCGATGTCTACGGCGACGCCGACAAGAAGGCCGTGCAAGCCACGATCCGCCAGCGCACGGGCGCGCTCCAGGCTTGTTATAACAAGGCGTTGCAGACCAATCCTGGCCTGGCTGGCAAGATCTCCTACACGATCACCATCAGTGTCATGGGCACCGTCACCGAGGTCCGGATCAACGACGACTCCCTCCAGGACCCCGGTGTACAGACGTGCACTGTCGCCAAGATCAAGGGGTGGCGCTTCCCCACCACGCCGGGGGCCGAACAGGCTTCGGACGTGACCTTCTCCGTGGTATTTTCTGGAGGGTCATGAGCACGTATTCGCAGCGCGTCGTCCTTGTCTGGGGGTCCGCCACGTTGCTCGCGGCGAGCCCGGTAGGAGCTGCCCCTTCGGCCAGCTCGAGCCCCGCGCCCGCGCCGACCGACGCGGGCGTCGCCGTATCGGCCGAGACACCAGCCGCTCTATCCACCCCGGGATCTGCCACTGGAACCACCGCCGGATCTACGGACAGCGCCGCTCCAAATGCCGCGCCGACCGACGCGCCGTCGTCGCCGATCAGCGCGGCCGGAGTCGGCAGCGCGCGCGGCACCATCGAACGCGGCATGACCGAACTCGGCACCCTGCTGACGCGCGCCCGCCAGAGCGGCGACATGGCCCGGACCGCCTGCGTCCAGGACAAGCGTGACCGCGCCGAAATCGTGCTAGAGGTCGCTACCGGCGAGATCTTGGTCCTGCAAGATCCATCGGCCGATGGGCAGAGCCGCGCGTTCGCCGGCGAGAAGTTGAGCGAGGCCGCCGACCGCATCTCCGGCCTCGTCGGCCAGGCCAGAGCCTGTTCCGGCGGCGACGACGAGAAGCGCACCGACGCCCGGAACACCGCCGATCAGCCGAAGACGGTCATCCCCACCGACCCGACGTCGAGCGCCCCGGGCGTGCAGCGATTGCCGCCGCGCATCGACCCTCGGCCGCCCGTGGCAAGCCCCGTGATCTGACAGCGCCCGTGCTGCGCCGTCTCCAGGGCCACTGGCCACCCGCGCCTCGGTCTGTCTCCTCCCGCGGTTTCGACGCGGAGGACAAGCCACACGGCGCTCGAGGTTCGGACTTGGCGCCCACAATTCTCGCCTCTGGGCTGAGATTCGCTAGGCTGTAGCCCTCAGCCTCCCTTGCGTCGCCTTAACCAGCCAGCCCCCAGGTGGGCGCTCCGCGGCCTCGTCGCGGTGTGGACGATCTGCGTCGCCCTCGCGATCCCGGAGGCGCGTGCGGCCGGCTCCAACGCCACCGGCAACCTCGTCGGCAGCGTGCCGCGCACGGAAGACGGCGCGGGCGTCAAGCTCGGCCAGCGCTCGACCCTCCACTCCGGGTTCGCGCTGATGGTCGGCGCCGACAACAACGTGTTCTGGAACCGCAAGGGTGACGTCGGCGGCCTGCGCCCCGCCGCCCTCGTCATGCCCGTCGCGTGGCTCGGCATCGGCAACCGCGAGGTCCGCGACGGCGTGCTGCAGAGCGAGGCCGAGGCGCAGCAGGACCGCAAGATCGACTACAACATCCGGCTGACCGCGGGCTACCGGGCCTTCATGGCGCGCGCCGAGGAGATCCGGCGGCTCCCTCGCTTCAGCGTCGACCTCAACGCGCACCTGGTGGTCGCCCCCGGCCGGCGCTTCAGCTTCAACATCACCGAGTTCTTCTCGCGCTTCGGCGACCCGCGCAACTACGACGCCGGCGTCGGCTACAACTACAACCGCATCGACCACCGCCTCTCGCTCGGCTTCATCTACCGGCCCGGCGGCGGCCGCTTCAGCATCGGCGCCAACTACCTCAACGAGGTGCTCTACTTCGAGGCGCCCGACGTGTACAGCGGCGACCGCTACATCCACGGCGCCGCCGCCGAGGTCAAGTGGCGCATCGCCCCGCGCTCGGCGATCCTCGTCAACTACTCGTTCGCGCACTCGTACTACTTCAGCTGCAACGCCAACATCGACCCGGACTGCAACGAGGACAACAACGCCCACCGCGTGTACCTCGGCTTCCGCGGCCAGATCGCCCGCCGCTGGACCCTCGACGCCATGGCCGGCTACGGCGCCGGCCTCTACTACGACGACGAGAACGGCCCCAACTTCCGCGGCTTCATCGGCGGCGTGCGGGCGGCCTTCTACCCGACCCTGCGCACCCAGTTCTTCGCCCAGATCGACCGTCAGTTCAGCGACTCGCTGTTCGGCAACTACTTCCACGACATCGCCGGCCGGCTCGGCGGCTTCCACACCTTCCGCTGGCGCATGTACGCCGAGCTCGGCTTCTCGGTCATCGGCCGCCGCTACGCCGGCATCCCGATCCCCGGCCGCGAGACCCGGATCCAGTCGTACGAGAACGCGCCCGGGTTCGTCCGCTCCGACACCCTGATCGCCGTCAGCGCCAGGGTGGAACAGCCGTTCGGCCGCTTCTTCGTCGTCGGCGCGCGCTACGACATGATCGTCGACCGCACCGACTTCGTCGCCCACTACCAGGGCGGCCTCACCGACTACGGCGGCTTCGCCAAGCATGTTGCCATGGTCCTCGGCGCCGTGAGATTCTAGCCGTCGGCCGCGACTGCTCATGCCCGCACGTCCACGCAGCGCGCTCTCCCTGCTCGCCCCCGGCCTCGGCGTCTTGCTGTCTCTCGGGACAGCTTGCAACCGCGGCCCGGTCCGCGTCGACGCGCCGGTGCTCGCCCCGCACGCCGGCCTGCGCCCGGGCGACGAGCTCGACATCCGCGTGTTCGACGAGGACCGCTTCAACGGCACCTACGCGGTCGCGGAGGACGGCACGATCGACTTCCCGATGGTCGGCGGCGTCCCGGTCACCGGCCTCACCAAGGACGAGGTCGCGCGCCAGATCGAGGCCAAGCTCGCCGACGGCTACCTCAACCATCCGCACGTCGTCGTCCAGATCAAGGAGCGGGGCAACCGCGAGGTCAGCATCCTCGGGCAGGTCAACGAGGCCGGCTCGCTCGGCTGGCGCGACGGCCTCACGCTCGTGCAGGCCGTGTCGCTCGCCGGCGGCCTGACGCCGTTCGCCGCGCCCGCCCGGGTCAAGCTGACCCGCCGCACCGGTCGCGGCGAGGAGACCGTGACCTTCGAGATCTCGCTGACGGCGATCGTCGACGGCCGCGCCGAGGACCTGGTCTTGCGGCCAGGTGACATCGTGTTCGTCCCCGAGACCCGGATATAGTCTCCGCGAACCAAGCGAGGCCCCGTGAACCCTGTACGCACCGCCCGCGTCGAGCGAGTCACCCGCGAGACCCAGATCACCGTCGATCTGACGCTGCCGTGCGACGCGCCCGCGCGCCATCACATCGACACGCCGGTGCCGTTCCTGTCGCACATGCTCGAGGCGCTCGCGCGTCACGGCGCCATGCAGCTCGAGGTCCGCGCCCGCGGCGACACGCACATCGACGACCACCACACCGTCGAGGACGTCGGCCTCGTGCTCGGCAGCGCGTTCGACCGGGCCCTCGGCCCGCGCCTCGGCATCTTCCGCTACGGCCACTTCTCGCTGTGCATGGACGAGGCCCTGGTCGACGTCGCCCTCGACCTCGGCGGCCGGCCCTACCTCGTCTACGACCTGCCCGGCGTGGCGGGCAAGCGGATCGGCGCCTTCGACTGCGACCTCGTGCGCGAGTTCTACCAGGCCTTCGCCGTCCAGGCGCGCTTGAACCTCCACATCCACCAGCGCGAGGGGGGCAACGCCCATCACCTCGTCGAGGCCAGCTTCAAGGGCCTCGCGCGCGCCCTGAGGCAGGCCTGCGCGCCCGACCCCCACGTCGGCGTGCCCTCGACCAAGGGCACGATCGGCTGAGCGCGCCGGTAGCTCCCCGCGTCACTTCTGCATCACCGTCTTCGTGGTGCGCCTCGCCCTGCTTCTCGTCACTTCTGCATCACCGTCTTCTTGGTGCGCGCCTCGCCCTTCTTCTCGTAGCCGGCCGCCAGGCAGTCGCCCGGCGCGCCGGCCTTGCTGCACGCGTCGGCCAGCGCCGCCTTGCACGCCTCGTCGCTGCTGACCTCCGTCGTCGCCTCGCCGGCGAACGTCGGCGCGATGGCCACCAGCGTCAGCGTCGTCGAGTGCGTCGTCGACCCGCCGCCGCCGGCCGACATCGACGACTTCGTCACAGTCCACTTCGTCTCGTCGCGGCAGGTCGGGCGCTCGGCCTCCGGCAGCTTGGCGCACACGTCCGTCCACGCCGCCTCGTCGGCCTTCGCCGGATCCTCGCCGCTGCCCTTCCCGGTGAACTCGCCGCCCGCCCTGGCCACGTCGATGCTGCAGCGGTACTCCGTCTTCGGACTCGCCGGCGTGCCCGCACTAGGGGCCGCCTCGCCGCCGCCGCCGCACGCCGGGACAGTGAGGCAGGCGGCCAGCCACAACACGGACATCATCGGGATGTTCTTGCGCTCTTCTCGCATGGCCCGATCGTACGACATTCTCGGCGCCACACCGCCCCCGCCGGCCCGCGGCTTTCCCGCACCGGACGCGCCGGCCTCGACGGTCCTGCGCGCGGCGCTCTCGGAACATGCCCTCATCGACATGTCCCATGAACCAGCAGCCGCGAAGCATGAGCACGGCTTCATCGACGCGTTGTCTGCAGATCGAAGTCGGCGACGGGTGACAGCGCACGTCCCGCGACTGCGACCTCGCGTCTCGACCCACGCGACGCGGCTCGCTGCCGCCGAGAGCAGCCCCGCGGGCCTCCCGGGGATCTCTCTCCGCAGGCCCCTCCGCGACGCTGCGGCGCCTCGTGGCCCGGCCTCTCCCCGCGCACCACGGCCCGCGGCGTCGGCGTCGTCACGTGCGCCCGGCCCTACATCGGCGCGCGAGCTCCCCGCAATTCCTGCTATTTTCCGCCCCGCCATGTCCGACGCACCCAAGCGGCCGAGCACCCCCGATCCGCGCGCAGCCCTCGAACACCGCGAGCGACTCGCCGACAGCTACGCCGGTCCCGCGCTGGTCGGCGGCGGCGAGAAGGACCTCGCGGTGGCCGAGAAGAACGCCGCCGGGGCCGTCGAGCGCTTGCACAAGAGCGGCCGCCAGACCGCCCACGAGCGCATCGAGCTGCTGCTCGACCCGGGCAGCTTCGTCGAGCTCGACCGCTTCGTCACCCATCAGTGCCCCGACTTCGACATGCCGGGCAAGAAGGTCTACGGCGACGGCGTCGTCACCGGCCACGGCACCGTCGAGGGCCGCCCCGTGTTCGTGTTCGCCCAGCAGGCGCCCGTGTTCGGCGGCAGCCTCGGTTGGGCCCACGCCATGAAGATCTGCAAGGTCATGGACATGGCGACCACCGTCGGCGCGCCGGTCATCGGCCTCAACGACAGCGGCGGCGCGCGGATCCAGGAGGGCGTGGCCAGCCTCGCCGGCTACGCCGAGATCTTCAAGCGCAACGTCCTCGCCTCGGGCGTGGTGCCGCAGCTGTCGCTGATCCTCGGCCCGTGCGCAGGCGGGGCCGTCTACTCGCCCGCGCTCACCGACCTCGTCCTCATGGTCGAGCAGAGCTCGTACATGTTCATCACCGGGCCCGACGTCATCAAGACCGTCACCCACGAAGAGGTCACGAAGGAGGCGCTCGGCGGCGCCGCCACCCACAACGAGAAGAGCGGCGTGGCCCACTTCGCCTGCCCCAGCGAGGCCGCCGCCGCCGCCATGACGCGCGAGCTGCTCGGCTACCTGCCCTCCAACAACATGGAGGACCCGCCGCGCCGCCCGACCACCGACGACCCCAACCGCACCACGCCCGAGCTCGCCGAATTCGTCCCCGTCGACGCCTCGCGGCCCTACGACATCCGCACCATCATCCGCGCCGTCGCCGACGACGGCGCCTTCCTCGAGGTGCAGGAGCACTTCGCCCGCAACATGGTGATCGGCTTCTGCCGGATCGACGGCCGCAGCGTCGGCGTCGTCGCCAATCAGCCGCTCGTGCTCGCCGGCTGCCTCGACATCAACGCCTCGATCAAGGCCGCCCGGTTCGTCCGCATGTGCGACGCCTTCAACATCCCGCTGTGGACCCTCGTCGACGTCCCCGGCTTCCTCCCCGGCACCGACCAGGAGTTCGGCGGCATCATCCGCCACGGCGCCAAGCTGCTCTACGCGTTCGTCGAGGCCACCGTCCCCAAGGTCACCCTCGTCACCCGCAAGGCCTACGGCGGCGCCTACGACGTCATGGCCAGCAAGCACATCCGCGCCGACGTCAACCTCGCCTACCCCACCGCCGAGATCGCCGTCATGGGCGCCGAGGGGGCCGTCAACATCATCTACCGCCGCGAGCTCGTCGAGGCCAAGAACCCGGCCGCCCAGCGCACCGAGCTGCTGAACAACTACCGCGACCTGTTCGCCAACCCCTACAAGGCCGCCGAGCTCGGCTTCATCGACCAGGTGATCCGCCCCGAGGACACCCGCCGCCACGTGTCCCGCGCCTTCGCCCTGCTGCAGAACAAGCGCCAGGAGAACCCGCGGCGCAAGCACGGCAACATCCCGCTGTGACCCGCCGGCAGGACCTGTCTTCACAGACAGGTCCCGTCCGCCGGCCGCTTCAGCCCGCCGGAGTGACCTGCCTCCAAGGACAGGCATGCCCGTTCGATGACCGCCAGCGCGCGAGTCGCTGCACGAGCGCCTGCTCGCGCCCTGCTCCGCCGCCCACCCGTTCGATGACCGCCAGCGCGCGAGTCGCTGCACGAGCGCCCGCTCCGTCGCCCACCTGTCCGATCCTCGCGCGCGGGCCGAGCACGCGGACGAGCGCGCGTCGTGCCTCGCCTCCGCGGCCGACGCCTGGCGCGCGTGGCCGAGGCCCGACCGGCGAGCCTGCAAATTGTGCCCACGAGGCCACCAGGACCCCCCTGGCAGCCCCGCCGACGAACGCGCCGTGCGCATCGCCCCCTGCGGCTGCGCACGGACTCCTGCGCGCCGGCGTGAACCCGCATCGGCGCGAAATGTGTCAAGCTCTCGGCATGCAGCCCCGCCGCGCCGTCCTCGCCCTCGCGCTCGTCGGCGCGTGCGCGCAGGGCGGCCCGAGCTCGCGGACCCTGCACTACATCGACAAGACCCTCGTCAGCAGCACGCCCGTCGACCACCGCGCCTACGGGGCCTACATCCAGGCGAGGGTGGCCCTCGAGGCCGAGCCGCCCGACCTCGCGCGGGCGCTGCAGCAGATCGACCTCGCGCTCCGCTACGACCGCGACGACCCGCACCTCTGGACCACGCGCGGGGAGATCGAGCTGCGCCTCGGCGACGTCGACGCGGCCCGCCGCAGCAGCGCCCGCGCCCTCGCGTTCGGCCCCGAGTACCCGCCGGCCCTCCAGCTCGCCGCCCAGCTCCAGCTCCCCGGCGGCCGCCAGGTCGCCGAGGCCCGCCGCTGACGGCCACCTGCCTCATTGGGCATGTCTTCCAAGACATGCCCTTTTGAACATGCCCTTTCCGGCATATCCTTGCGGTCAGCCTCGTCGGCGGCCCAGGGCTGCGGCGTCCCGCTGGCGACACCGATCGAGGCTCGGCGCCCTGATCGAGCCCCGAGGACACATCCCTCAGGACATGTCTAATCGGGCATATCGTCGCTCCTCGCTCACGCCGCCGCCGCCTCGAGGATCACCACCGGCGATCGCGTCTCGATCGTGCGCACCAGCGTCAGCCCGGCGCGCGCGAACAGGGCCGCGAATTCGCCGACGGTGCGCTCCTGGCCGCCGGACGTCATCACCAGCATCTCGAGGTCCATCCAGTGGACCGCCCGATCGTCGGGGCCGATCGGGCGCTCGATCACCAGCACCCGCCCGCCCGGGCGCAGGGCCTGGCGGCAGCGGCGCAAGATCACCCCCGCCAGCTCGTCGCTCCAGTCGTGGACCACGTGCTTGAGCAGGCAGGTGTCGCCGGGCGGCACGCGCTCGAAGAAGCTGCCGGTCGCCAGCTCGAGCCAGCTCGACTGGCTCGTCAGCGCCGCCCTCGCGCGGGCGATCACGTGCGGCACGTCGAACAGCGTCGCCTTGATCGTCGGGTGCGCCGCGCGGATCGCCAGCAGCAACGTGCCCTGCCCGCCGCCGACGTCGACCACGCGACCCGCCGACGCGAAGTCGTACGCGGCCGCCACCGCCTCCGCCGTCACGTGCGTGCCCGAGGCCATCGCCGCGTCGAAGATCGCCCCGGCCGTCGGATTTGCCGCGAAGTACGCGAACACCTCGGCGCTGGCCGGCTGCCCGGTGCGCACGCTGTGCCCGAGGTCGCCCCACGCCCGCCACGCCTCCGGCTCGGCGCCGAGCCAGCGGGCCATGCCGCGCATCGACCCGGGCGCGTCGCTGCGCAGCGCCTGCGACAGCGGCGTCAACGCGAACGTCTGCCCGGCCGCTTCGGCGAACACCCCGATCCCGGCCAGCGCGCGCATCACCCGGTAGAGCGCTCGCGGGTGCGAGCCGGTGTCGCGCGCGAGCGCCTCGATCGCGCGCGGGCCGTCGCGCAGCAGGTCGGCGATCCCGAGCTCGGCGACGAGGCCGAGGCTGCGGGCGACGAACTTGCCGCTGAGGAGGTGCATCAAGGTCTGTGCCGGAGAGGGCGAGGGAGTCTGGGTCATCGCGCCCTGCTGCCACGATTCCGGCCAGCGCGCGCGCCGCTGCGGCCCCGGGCCTGCTGCGTCGCGGCGACGCGGCGCCGCGCCCCGGGCCCGTCGGACCTGCGGGTCGCCCGGCGCCTCCCGAGCGTACCGCGCGCTCGGACCTGCGACGGACCACCGCCCGCGCGTCGCTGACCCGATGTCCAGGCGTTCTCTGCACAAATGTCCCTCGGGACATGTCCCGACCGCGCCTCCGCCCATGCATGTCCCTCGAGACATATCCTGACCCGCTCGCGACGACGACGCCCGGCGAGTGGCCGCTCCCTCGCCCGGTTGCTATCGTCGCAGAACCCCGCCATGTCGACCTTCTCCACCGTTTATCCCCAATTACCGATCGCCGAGCTGGTCCAGCGCTCGCTCGCCACCACCGACGCGCAGCTCGCCCCGATCCTCCGCCGCGGCCACGCCACGAGCCTCGAAGACGTCGCCGCCCTGCTGTCCCCGGCCGCGGCCCTGCAGCTGCCGGCCCTCGCCGAGCGCTCCGGCGAGCTCGCCCAGCGCCGGTTCGGCCGCGCGATCCGCCTGTTCGCCCCGCTCTATCTGTCGAACGAGTGCGTCAACGTGTGCACCTACTGCGGCTTCTCCCGCACCAACCAGATCCCGCGGATCACCATCTCGGTCGAGCACGCGGCGCGCGAGGCCAGCCTGCTGCGCGCGCGCGGCATCGGCAGCCTGCTGATCGTCGCCGGCGAGCACCCCAAATTCGTGTCCAACGGCTACGTCGAGGCGGTGATCCGCGCCGTGCTGCCGATCATGGCCGACGTCTCGATCGAGATCGGCCCGCTCGAGACCCCGGCCTACGTGCCGATGGTCGCGGCCGGCTGCGCGGGCCTGGTGGTGTACCAGGAGACCTACCACGAGCCGACCTACCGCGCCGTCCACACCGCGGGCCCGAAGAAGCGCTACCGCTGGCGCATGGACGCCGCGGAGCGGGGCCTCGCCGCCGGCTTCCGCCGGCTCGGGATCGGCGCGCTCTACGGCCTGCACGACTTCCGCTTCGAGGCGCTGTCGCTGGCCGCCCACGCCGACCACCTGCGCCGCACCTGCCCCGACGTTCAGCTTGCGATCAGCGTGCCGCGCCTGCGCCCCGCCGCCGGGGAGTTCCAGCCCGACCCGCGCCACGTCCCCGGCGACGCCGAGTTCCTGGGGCTCATCTGCGCCCTGCGCCTGTTCCTGCCCGAGGCCGACATCATCGTCTCGACCCGCGAGTCGGCCGCCCTGCGCGATCGCATGGTGTCGCTCGGCGTCACGACCATGAGCGCCGGCGCCAGCACCGAGCCCGGCGGCTACAGCGACTTCGAACAGGAGGCCTGGAGCCCCGCCCGCGCCCAGCCCGGCGAGCAATTCCACATCGCCGACGAGCGCCCGCCGCACGCCGTCGCCGAGATGATCCGCCGCCGCGGCTACCTGCCGGTGTGGCAGGGGGTCTGAGCCTTCTGCGCGGATGTCCTCCAGGACATGTTCTCCACGAGAACTACATGACCTTCAGGACATCTTACGGCCTGTCCCTCGGAGAACCTCGACGCCGGCGCTTCACCCGCCTGTCTGTTCGAGCAGCAGCTCGCGCAGCATCGTGCGATGACAGCGCTGCTCGTCGACGCACGACGACGAGCACAGCAGCGTGATCGTCTCTCCCGCGGCCACCCGTTCGGCCAGCGCGCGCACCTGCGAGCGGGCGGGCTCCGCCTGCATCTCGGTGCGGTAGCGGCGGCGGAACATCGGCACCCCGATGGCGACCTGGCCCTTGCCGCGGAACGCGTGCAGCAGCTCCGGGCTCGGGCTCACGTCCTTGATCCACTCGTCCCAGGTCTCGTCCTCGTGCCGGACCCCGCGCGGGCGGTAGCGACAGACGAGGATCCGCGTGCCGTCGCCGCGGTGCGCCGGGTCGTTCCAGCGCGCGGTGTGGATCGCCCCTTCGTGCGCGCGTCTGTCGTGCGCCACGCTCATCACCCTAAATCGTGGCACACGCGCCCTCAAGGTCCCATCAAAAGCGGCGCGCCCGCGCTCCAGGCGATCGCCACAGCCCCGCCCCGCGTCCTGCGCTTGCAACGCCTGCTGCGGACCTTCACGATCACCGCCATGCCCTCGCGGTCGACCTCGCTCGCGCTGCTGCTCGCCTGCCTCGCGCTCCTCGCCCCGCAGCTCGCCCGCGCCGCCCGCTGCGAGCTGACGGGCGCGCCCTCGCTGCTCGGTCGCGCCGCCGGCAGCGACGTCCTCGCGCGCGAGGTCGACGTCCTCCGCGGCACCGCGATCGACGTCTACCTGGTCGTCCCGGGCCGCCTCGACGGCAAGCCGGTGCTCTTCGCCGACACCGGCGCCGCCCATCACATGTCCTGGAGGACAGCCGGCTGCCCCGCTGCCCGGGTCCGCTGGCGCCGGGTCGAGCCGCGCATGCAGCACGTCGCCACCGCGCCGCCCAACCCCGACATCGCCATCTACGCCAACGCCGTCGTGTTCGGCCCCTCGCACGGCGCCTGGCTCGGCTACGACCGCCTCGAGTACTTCGAGACCCCCGTCCCTGCCGGCGACGACCGATGGACGCTCACCGTGCGCGACGCCCGGCCCAGCGACCTCGCCCTCGCCGACGCCCGCCTCCCCGAGTACCGCGACCTCGGCACCATGCGCCTGGCCGCCACCGTCACCGGCCCCGACGCCGTCGCCCGCCCCACCCCCGACGCCGACGACACCCCACGCGGCGAGATCGCCGGCGACGTGTTCCGCTACAGCGTGCGCAGCGGCGACGGCCTGTTCGGCTGGCTCACCTCCTGGTTCAACGTCCCCTACGTGTTCGGCAGCGCCGGCGTCGGCGCGCGCAGCCAGGCCGAGCGCCGCGTCGGCGCCGACTGTGCCGATCTGATCGTCGCCGGCCTGCGCCGCGCCGGTCGCCGCGACCTCGCCTACTCGAGCGTCGGCGGCCTCGTCCGCTCTTTGCAGCGCGTCACCGGCCCGCTCGTGGTCCACGCCCGCGGTGACGCCCTCGCCGACTACGCCCCGCAGCCCGGCGACATCCTCGCCCTCGACTACATCGACGTCGCCGCCCTCCCGCGCCCGTGGGACCACATCGTCGTGCTCGCCGTCGACCGCGGCCCCGGCGGCGGCCCGGCCGACGGCCGCCTCGGGCCCGACGACCTCGTCGCCGACATCGGTGACGCCCAGGGCCTCAAGTTCGCCCCGCTCGGCGACCAGGGCGACGTCCGCGTCCTCGTCCTGCGCGCCCGCGGCGTCTCCGGCTAGCGCCGAAGGACATGTCCTCTCCGACATGTAAAGCAGGACCCGAAGACATGCCCCTCGGGACACATCATGTGTCCCGAAGGCCATACCCCGTCGCGCGTCACACCGGGTCGGCCGGCAGCGCCTCGCCGAGCGCCGCCGCCAGCGCCAGCAGCTGCTGCGGCGACGAGCAGTTGAGGTGCTCCGGCGACAGCTTGCCGGCGCGCCGGCGGATCAGCCACGACCCCGCGGGGTGCGCCGCCGCGACGCGTCCGAACTCCTCCCCGGCCGTCTCGGCGATCCGCGTCACCTCGCCGTCGAGGCGCTCGCGCAGCCGCGGCAGCGCCCCGCGCAGCGTCCCGACCCACGCGTTGACGCGGTCGAGCACCGCGCCGTCGAGCTCGGGGTCGCGGAGCGAGCGGATCTTCTTCTCGATCTGCTCGAACGTCATCGTCGACCACGGCAGCGTGCGCAGCACCGGCGCCTGCCACTCGGCCCGCACCCGCTCCCAGTGGTCGGCGCGCGCCGGCACCGAGACGATGCGGAATTGCGGCAAGAGCAGGCCCGTCAGCCGCATCCCGTGGCACACCCCGGTGTCGAGGCCGAAGATCCGGTCGCGCAGCACCAGCGGCTCCGCGCCGACCACCGAGTGGCCGAACACCACCGGCTTGTCGTCCTCGTAGAACTCGTACCAGGGCCGCTCGCCGTAGCGCTCGCGCAGCCGCGCGTCGCCCGACGTCGTGCCCGCGCGCACGTCCTCCGGCACCTCGTCGAGCGGCACCCCGGGGTAGAGGCCCCAGTGGACCACGCGCACGTCGTCGCGCTCCCAGTGGTACGGCAGCGTCGCCATCCAGCGCACGTCGTCGTCGTAGCGCTCGCCGAGCTGCAGCCGCGTCACCTGCTGCGAGTACGACAGCACCCCGCGGACGTGCTTGCGCTCGTGGTTGCCGCACAGCGCCAGCGAGTTGGGCCGGGCGCGGAACAGCTCGACCACCGCGCCCGGATCGGGCCCGCCGTCGACGAGGTCGCCGACGCTGACCACGAGGTCGTCGTCGCCGATCCCCGCGCGCTCGAGCAGGTCGAGCAGCTCGCTGTGACAGCCGTGAATGTCGCCGATGATGAGCGTGGAATTCATGACACCCTTTCCCCGGGGGCAGCCGCCGCACCTGGACGACGCCGCCCCCGCGCGCCGCCGTTTACCGGCGCGCACACACGATGAGCTCCCAGGACGCGCGCCGGACTCCGTCGCCGCGCCGCGTCCGGGTATAAAGGCGACCTCGTGGCCGCGCGAGGACAAAATTCCGGACAACCGACGTGGGCCGTCTACCTCGACGGCCTGGTCGCCGAGCACGGCTCGCTCGCGGCCGTCAGCGAGCGCCTGGCCGCCCTCCACGGCTGGCGCGACGACGTCGACAGCATCACCCGCGCCCTGCGCCGGCTACGGACACGAGGTAGCCTTCCCGGCGGCAAGTGGGGTGACAGGCTGCTCCGCACGTTCGGCCTGCCGGCCAGCGTCGACGCCCGCCTGCGCTTCATGGGCAGCTATCACTCGCGCTTCGTCGACCTGCCGGTCCCGCTGTGCACCGACCTGGTCCAGCTGTGGGACCGGCCGCCGACCAGCGAGAGCCGTCCCGGGCGACTGTGGCTGTCGCTCGCGCGCGCCACTTTGGCCCTGCGCGCGCGCCAGCCCGACGAGGCCGCCACGCACCTCGCCACCGCGCGCACGCTGGCGCCCGGCGACCCGGCCGCGCAGATCGAGCTCGCCCTCGGCGAGTCGCTGCTCGACAGCCCCGCGCGCCCGACCGCCGTGTCCGCGGCCCTCGCCGAGGTCCCCGAGCTGTTGCAGGCCCTCGGCGGCCCCGACGCCGACTGCCTGCGCGCCCGCTACGTCGGCCAGGTCAGCCACGCCCTCAACCACGCCGGCGCCATCGACCAGGCCGAGGCCCTGCACGCCGCCCTCCCCGACACCCCGGGCACGCACCCCTTCGCCCGCAGCCGCCGCGCCAACGGCCTCGCCTACGGCCGCTTCCGCCACGGTGACCTCGCCGCCGCCCTCGACCACGCCCGCCTCGCAGCCCGCCACGCCGGCGACGCCGGCCACGTCCGCCTGCGCGCCATGGCCCTGCTCATGGTCGTCCGCGTCACCACGCCCGGCAGCCCCGAGGCCCAGGACGCCCTCGCCCGCGCCCGCACGATCGCCCACGCCCTCGAGGACGCGACCCTGCTCGCCCGCTGCGACGCCGCCCGGCGCGGCCGTCACGGCGCGCCGTGAAGCGGACTCGCGCTCGTGCCAATTGCGCGCGTCGTCCGCGATCCGCCGATCGTCGTCGCCCGACCGCCCATTTCCCCGACCCAACGCCGCTCACGACAAACGACTACCGCACCGCCGCGACGCCGATCATCCTGGCGGCCCATGCCGACAAAATCCGTCCTCGCCCTCCTCGTCGCCTGCCTCGTGTCCGCCTGCGCCGGCAAGTCGAACCCACCGCCCGCCGACGAACCCAGGGCGTGCACCATGGACGCCAAGATCTGCCCCGACGGCAGCGCCGTCGGCCGCACCGGCCCCAACTGCGAGTTCGCCCCCTGCCCTGCTGCTCCCGAAGGCGAGGCCAGCGAGACCCCGCCCAGCGAGACCCCACCCGGCGAGACCCCGGCCGACGCCACCACCCCGCCCACGCCCTGATGCCCCGATCTCATCCCCAGGAACAGCGCTCCTCCCGGAGACATGTCCGTTCGGACATCTCATCGGAGCGCCCCCCCCTCCGGTGATGCGACCTCTCGGACATCCAAAATCGAGGCGCGTCTCGGGTGACATGACCATTCGGACATATCACCCTCGGCGCGCCCTTCAATAGACATGTCCTTTCAAACATCTTGAACACCACGGCGCATACCGAATCCGTGGCCGCCTCGTTCGCGCTCGCCGTCCCATCTCGAATGGCGAATGCTCATTCAGACCGCCGGAGCCCCGCCTCCCACGCTCGAGCCCGCCACGCGTTCGCCGCCGTTTCCCGCGCGACCTCCCCGCCGCGCGAATTCACCCGCCCTCGCCGCCTGAGCCCCTCGCCGCCGCGCCTCCAAGCCGGCCCTCGCTACGCTCCACCGCGCCGCGATGCGCGACCCCCTCATTAAAAGCACCGAGCGCGGCCTCTACTGCGCCGCCGGCGATTTTTACATCGACCCCTGGCAACCGGTCGACCGGGCCGTCGTCACCCACGCGCACTCCGACCACGCCGTCCCCGAATGCGCCCACTACCTCACGACCGCGCCCGGACGTGAGCTGCTGGCCCTGCGCGTCGGCGAGGGCGCCGACATCCAGCCGCTCGCCTACGGTCAGCCGATCGTCCACCACGGCGTCGGCGTCTCGTTGCATCCGGCCGGGCACATCCTCGGTTCGGCGCAGGTCCGGCTCGAGCACCGCGGCGAGGTCTGGCTCGTGTCCGGCGATTACAAGCTCAGCCCCGACCCGACCTGCGCCCCGTTCGAGTCGGTGCGCTGTCACTGCCTGATCAGCGAATCGACCTTCGGCCTGCCGATCTTCCGCTGGGCCCCGCCGGCCGCGACCATGCAGGACATCACCGCCTGGTGGCAGGCCAACCAGCAGGCCGGCCGCACCTCGTTGCTCCTGTGTTACGCGCTCGGCAAGGCCCAGCGCCTGCTCGCCGGCCTCGACCCCGAGCGCGGCCCGATCTACGTCCACGGCGCCGTCGAGCGCTGCAACGCCGTCTACCGGGCCGCCGGCGTGCCGCTGCCGCCCGCCCCGCCCGTCCTCGACGCCGCCCGCGCCGCCGCGTTCGAGCGCGCGCTGATCCTCGCCCCGCCCTCGGCGCAGAACACCCCGTGGACCCGCCGGTTCAAGCGACCGGTCCGCGGCTTCGCCTCCGGGTGGATGCAGATCCGCGGCACCCGTCGCCGCCGCGTCGTCGACCGCGGCTTCGCCCTGTCCGACCACGCCGACTGGCCCGAGCTGCTCGCCGCGATCGCCGGCAGCGGCGCCGAGCGGGTCCTGCTGACCCACGGCTACGCCCAGGCGCTGGCCCGCCACCTGCGAGAGCAGGGCCTCGACGCCCAGCCGCTCGCCACCCGCTTCCTCGGCGAGGCCGGCGGCGAGGAAGATGTCCACCCGGACATGTCCGAATCGCCAGACGACGCCGCTCCCGATGCGGACGACACCCGCGAATCAGATGACCTTCAGGACATGCTCGAATCGCCAGCCGACGAGCGAGGCCGGCGATGAGGTCGTTCGCCGCCCTGTACGCCGCGCTCGACGAGACCACCCGCACGGGAGAGAAAGTCGCGGCGATCCGCGCCTACCTCGCCGCGGCCGCGCCCGAGGACGCCGCCTGGGCGGTCTACTTCCTGATCGGCCGCAAGCCGCGGCAGGTCGTCGGCACCCGCAAGCTGCGCGCGTGGGTCGGCGACGCCGCGGGCGTGTCGGAGTGGCTGTTCGACGAGTGTCACGAGGCCGTCGGCGACCTCGCCGAGACCGCGGCGCTGCTGCTCCCGCCGCCGACGCGCACCACCACCCTGCCGCTGCACCGGTGGGTCGAGGAGCGCCTGCTCCCGCTCGCCGGCCTCGACGAGGCCGCGCAGCGGGCCGCCCTCCGCGAATTCTGGGACGAGCTCGAGCGCGGCGAGCGGCTCGTGTTTCACAAGTTGATCACCGGCGCCTTCCGGGTCGGCGTGTCGCAGCGGCTCGTGATCGCCGCGCTCGCCGAGCTCGGCGACATCGCCCCCGCCACCGTCGCCCACCGCCTCATGGGCGCCTGGCAGCCCTCGGCCGCGCAGTTTCGCGGCCTCGTCGCCGCCGAGTCGTCCGAGCCCGCCGCCTCGCGGCCCTACCCGTTCCTGCTCGCCCACCCGCTCGACACGGAGCCCGCCGAGCTCGGCCCGCGCGACGCCTGGCAGGCCGAGTGGAAGTGGGACGGGATCCGCGCCCAGATCGTCCGCCGCGGCGGCCAGCTGTTCGTGTGGTCGCGCGGCGAGGAGCTGATCGGCGAGCGCTTCCCCGAGCTCGCCCCGGTCGCGGGCCGCCTGCCCGAAGGGACAGTCCTCGACGGCGAGCTCCTGCCCTGGCGCGGCGACCAGATCTTGCCGTTCGCCGAGCTGCAGCGGCGGATCGGCCGCAAGAACCTGACCCGCACGATCCTCGCCGAGGTGCCCGCCGGCTTCCTCGCCTTCGACCTGCTCGAGCACGGCGGTCGTGACATTCGCGAGCGCCCGCTCGGCGAGCGCCGCCGCCTGCTCGAGCAGCTCGTCACCCCGCTCGCCGGCGACGCCCTGCGCCTGTCGCCGATCGTCGCGGCCGCCGGCTGGGACGAGCTCGCCGCCCTGCGCGCGGACAGCCGCGCCCGCAACGTCGAGGGCCTCATGCTCAAGCGCAAGGCCGCCCCCTACGGCGTCGGCCGCGTACGCGGCGACTGGTGGAAGTGGAAGCTCGACCCGCTCGCCGTCGACGCCGTGCTGGTCTACGCCCAGAGCGGCTCCGGCCGGCGCGCCAGTTTGTTCACCGACTACACCTTCGCCGTGTGGGAGGACGGCGCCCTGGTCCCGTTCTGCAAGGCCTACTCCGGCCTCACCGACGCCGAGCTGGCCGAGGTCGACCGCTTCGTCCGCGGCCACACCCTCGAGCGCTTCGGCCCGGTCCGCGCCGTCACCCCCGAGCTGGTGTTCGAGATCGGCTTCGAGGGCATCGCCCGCTCGCGCCGCCACAAGTCCGGCGTCGCCGTCCGCTTCCCGCGGATCCTCCGCTGGCGCCGCGACAAGTCGCCCGCCGACGCCGATCACCTCGACGCCCTGCGCGCGCTGCTATGATTTCCCAAAGAACATGCTTTATGAAGCATGTCTCTCAGGACATGCCCCAAGAAGATTGTCACGACCCGACGCCGACGTCTTCGGCGACCTCGTCGATCCAGTCGACCACCGCGCGGATCTTCGGCGCGTCGGCCAGCGCCTCCGGCACCACGCGCCACAGCGCGCGCTCGAGCGGCGGCGCGTCGCGGTCGAGGCGGACCAGCTCCGGGTGGCCCTCCGCGGCGGCCAGCGTCATCACCCCGAGCCCGACCCCCGCGCGCACCAGCGAGTACGACGTCGGCACGTCGTTGGTGGCAGCCGCCACGCGGCCGCGGGGCACCAGGGCCCGCATCCACCGCATCTCCGGCAGCCGGCTGTCGGGCGGCCCGAGGATCACCAGCTCGGCCTCGGCCGCCGGCGGCAGCGGGTCGAGCCCGTGATGCTCGACGTAGCTGCGCAGCCCGAACAGCCCGAGCGACACCTGCGCCAGCCGCCGCACCCGCACCCCGGCCTCGGTCGGCCGCAGCACCCGCAGCGCCACGTCGGCCTGCCCGGCCACCAGGTCGAGCACCTGCTCGGTGCAGCGCAGGTCGAGCACCAGCTCCGGATGACGCGCGCGCAGCAGCGGCAGGCGCGGCGCCAGGAACGACGCGGCGATGTAGTCGAGCGTCGTCAGCCGCACCGTGCCGACGGCCCGCTCGGACGCGGCCTCGAGGTCGCGCGCGAGCTCGCGCACCTCGGTGGCCATGCGCCCGGCCGCGTCGACCACCCGCCGCCCCGCCTCGGTCAGCCGCCAGCCCTCGGCGTCGCGCACGAACAGGGCCGTCCCGGTGGTCGCCTCGAGCGCGGAGATCCGGCGGCTGATCGTGGTCGGGTCGAGCCGCAGGGCCCGACCCGCTTCGTTCAGCGAGACGTGCCGCGCGAGCGCGAGGGCGATCCGGAGGTCGCGCCAGTCGAGGTGATGCTGCATGGATGCAGTTGGAGACTGCATCATACTGCGTTGGCGCAGCCACTGCGAGCCCGTACGGTTCGAGGGACCCGGGAGGTATCCATGCCGTCGGAAGACTTCACCCTCAAGGCGCTCGACGGGCGCCCCCTGACCGCCACGCTGCACGCCCCGCGGGAGGCGCCGCAGGCGGTCCTCGTGGTGCTCGGGGCGCTCGGCGTCCCGCGCCGCTACTACGCCCCGCTGGCCTCCTGGCTGGCCGAGCGCGACATCGCCGTCCTGACCTTCGACTACCGCGGCGTCGGCGGCTCGCGGTCGGTCCCGCTGCGCAAGGACCCGGCCACGCTGCTCGACTGGGCCCGCCTCGACGCCGCCGCGGCGATCGACGGCGCGCGCGAGCGCTTTCCGGACGTCCCGGTCTGGGGTCTCGGCCACAGCTTCGGCGGCCAGGCCTTCGGCCTCACCGCGCGCGGCCTCGACCTGGCCGGCGTGCTCGTCGTCGCCGCCGGCTCGGGCGACATGTCGCTGTACCCGAGCGGCCAGCGCCAGTCGTTCAAGGTCCGCCTCGGCCTCGCCACCAACGTGATCGCCACCCTGTTCGGCTACGTCCCCGGCCGCCTCGGCCTCGGCGAGGACCTCCCGGTCGGCGTCGTCCGCCAGTGGGCCCAGTGGTGCGGCACCCCCGATTACGCCCGCGGCGCCCTCGGCACCGAGTCGACCTTCTTCCACCGCATCACCGCGCCGATGTGGTTCTACGACTTCACCGACGACTCCTACGCCCCCGCGCGCGCCGCCGCGGCCCTCCGCGGCTGGTACACCCACGCCAGCTCGACGCACCGCGTGATCGCCCCCGCCGACCTCGGCCTGCGCCGCGTCGGCCACTTCGGCCCGTTCCGCCCCGGCCCCACCGAACGCCTGTGGGACGAGCTCCTCGGCGTGCTCACCGGCGAACCCCGCCCGGTCCTGTCCGCCGAGCGCTACGCCGATTCGTCCGCGGCCCGCGCGACCAGCGAATCATAGCAGTTCGCCCTCCGGCGATTCACCGCCGCCGGCGCGAATCACCGCACCCCTGTCCGCAGCGCCCGCCGCTCTCCGCCCGCATCGACGATTCGCCGGTGCCCGCCCGTTCCTATGATTCCTTCGCCTCGACGTCGGCCGGCTCGGCCGTCCCGAGCAGGCGACCCAGGGTCTTCACGTCGATCCCGAGGCGCCTGGCCGCGTGCGCGCGGATGCCATCGACCTGCTCGAGCACCCACGCCGCGTACCGGCGCTGCATCTCGCGCATCGGCAGGATCGCGTCGAAGGCCGGGGGCGAGTCCGGGGGCGCGTGAAAGTTGCGCGGCAGGTCGTCGAGCTCGATCACCGCCCCGTGCCCGAGCAGCACCAGCCGCTCGATCGTGTGGGACAGCTCGCGGACGTTGCCCGGCCACGGGTGCGCGAGCAGCCGCTCGAGCGCCGCGCGCGAGAAGTTGCGGACGGGGCTGTCGGGGTAGCGGGCCCGGGCCTTGGCGAGGAAGTGATCGATGAACTCGGGCAGGTCGGCGTTGCGCTCGCGCAGCGGCGGCAGCTCGAGGACCACCAGGTTGAGGCGGTAGAGCAGGTCCTCGCGGAACCGGCCCTCGCGGACGGCCTGCTCGAGGTCGCGGTTGGTGGCCGCGAGGATCCTGACGTCGATCGGCCGCTCCTTCGTGCCGCCGATCGGCCGCACCGCCCCGCGCTCGATGACGTGCAGCAGCTTGGCCTGCAGCGGCATCGCCATCTCGCCGATCTCGTCGAGCAGGATGCTGCCGCCGTCGGCCGCGGAGAACAGGCCGGCCGAGCTGGAGGTCGCGCCGCTGAAGGCCCCGCGCACGTGGCCGAACAGCTCGCTCTCCAGCAGGCTCTCGGGCAGGGCCGCGCAGTTCAGGGCCACCAGCGGCGCCGACGCCCGGCCGCTGCGCTGGTGGATCGTCGACGCGACCAGCGTCTTGCCGGTCCCGGTCTCGCCGGTGATGAGGACCGGCGCCGACGTGCCGGCGACGCGGTCGATGATGCGGAACAGCTCCTGCATCGCCGCGCTGGCGCCGAGCAGCCCGGGCGGGCCCGGCTGGACGCGCAGCGCGTGGCGCAGCACCTCGGCCTCGCGCCGCAGCTGCGCGTCCTCGAACGCGCGGCGGATGAAGATCAGCAGCTCGTCGACGCGGAACGGCTTGGCCAGGTAGTGGAACGCCCCGCGGCGCACCGCCTCGATCGCCGTGTCGAGCGCGCTGTAGGCCGTCATCACGATGACCGGCAGCTGGGGGTTGAGCGCGCGCGCCTGGGCCAGCAGCGTCAGCCCGTCGGCCCCGGTCATGCGCAGGTCGGTCACCATGACGTCGAAGTTCGCCTCCGCGAGGCGCACCAGCGCCGCCTCGGCGGAGCGCGCCGCCGCGACCTCGAAGCCCTTCTCGTTCAGGCCGTCGGTCAGCGCCTCGAGCATGTCGAGGTCGTCGTCAACCAACAGGATGCGCGTCTTGTGCTTCGTGGGCGACAGCATCGTCGGACATCGATTCGGCCGGCAAGCGTAACACGGCGTTCGTTCCGCCGCCGGGGCGCTCCTCGAGCTTGAGTTCACCCCGGTGCATGCGCATGACCTCGCTGGCGATCGCCAGCCCGAGGCCCGTGCCCTCCGCCTTGGTGCTGAAGAACGGCTGGATCCGGGCGCGCACCGCGGGGTCGATGCCCGCGCCGCGGTCGCGGACCGCGAACGTCAACATCTTGTCGTCGAGCTCCGCGCTCAGCTCGACCACCCCGCGCTCCGGCGACGCGTCGCACGCGTTGATCAGCAGGTTCGTCAGCGCGTGCTCGAGCAGCCGCGCGTCGCCGTAGATCCACGGCAGGTCGGGCCGCGCGACGACGCGGAGCGTCACGCCGGCGCGGTCGAAGCGATGCCCGACGCGGGCGACCACGCTGCGCAGCACGTCCCCCGCGGGGAACCGCTCGCGCAGCGGCGCGGCGCCGCGGGCGATCGCCAGGAAGCCGCGCGCGTTCTCCCGGATCTTCGCCACCTGCTCGGTGATCGCCCTCGCGCCCCGGCGGGCGCGGTCGTCCTCCGCGTTGTTCTCGAGCTGCTCGGCGCGCATAGCGATCACCCCGAGCGGCGTCGACAGCTCGTGGGCGATGCCGGCGGCGAACGTCAACATCGTCGCCGCTCGCCCCTCGCGCGCCAGCTGGACTTCCTGCTGGACCCGCAGCGACTCGCGGGCGAGCATGCGCTCGAAGGCTCGCTCCTGCCGCTGGGTGCGCAGGAGGACCAGGCCGAAGCCGAGGACCACGAGGCTGGCGAGGCCGACCATGACGATCGTGCGGGCGTAGCGGCGAGACTCACGGGCGCGCTGACGTTCGCTCGAGCTGACCACGGCGAAGATCCACGCGCCGAAGCGTGGGTCCTCGACGCGCGACAGCCCCGCGACCGCCACTTCTTCGGGCAGCCCGAGTCGAGACGCCTCGCTCGGGGTCAACCACGCGCTCGTCTCACCGGCCGCCGCCGCATGGATCACGCTCGGGATGTCGACGGGCTCACCGTCGATCGTCCGCAGGTCCCCGGTGGCGCTGGTCCACACCAGCAGCGTGTGATCGGCGTCGTTGGCGATCGCGTCCTCGTGGAGGAGCACCCGCGGCTCGATCACCAGCGACGTGTCCGCGAAGTGCCACGTCCCGCCCTCCACGCGGGCTGCGCCGGCGGGCTCCTCGCCCCCGAAGGCCGACAGGCCCGCCCTGAACTCCGCCGCCAGCACCTCCGCGATGACGCGCGGCTCGCGAGAGCTCTCGATGCGGGTCGTCCACACCAGCGAGCGCTCGTCGATCACGCCCAGCGCGGCGATGACGCCGATCGCCAACACCATCGCCATCGCCAGCAACCCCGTGCGCCAGCGCTTGAAGCGAGGGAAGGACGCGGTCATGCGCGGCCTAGACAAGCACGCTCCGCGCCAAATGTGAAATCCCGTCGCGGCGGCGGCGACCGCGATGGGGCCGGGCATCTTGTCGGGGTGCCGGGAATTTTTCCCTGCCGGTGCGGTGCGCCCGCGTCGCCGGAACCCCGGGCCGCTCGACACTGGGTCTTCCAGCCCGCTCCGGCCCGCGGCGGCCCCGCTGTGGCGCTTGGCACATCGCTTGCTCAAGCAACCGACACGCGTCGAGGCACGCGTGCTCGAGGTCTCGTGCTTGATTCCACGCCGCCACGGTCCACGTACTCACCGATCACATTGCGAGATCTCGAGACGATCCCGCAGATCGCCGCGCTCCCCGCCGAGATTCGCCTGCAGCTCTGTGCGGTAGCGCGGGTCCTGCCATTCCGCGTCAATCGCTACGTCCTCGAGGAGCTCATCGATTGGTCGCGGGTCCCCGACGACCCGATCTATCAATTGACGTTCCCCCAGCCCGACATGCTCGACTCCGCCGATCTGCAGATCGTCACCGATCTGCTGCGCGTCGCGGCGCCGGCCAACGAGCTCGAGGCGGCGGTGCGGCGGATCCAGCGCGGCCTCAACCCGCACCCCGCCGGGCAGGTCACGCTCAACGTGCCGACCCTCGGCGGCCAGGCCGTGCGCGGCATGCAGCACAAGTACCGCGAGACGGTGCTGTTCTTCCCGGCCCAGGGGCAGACGTGCCACGCGTACTGCACCTATTGCTTCCGCTGGCCGCAATTCGTCGGCCTCGACGATCTCAAGTTCGCCGCCCGCGAGTCCGAGCAATTGGTCGAGTACCTGCGGCGGCACCCGGAGGTGACCGACGTGCTGATCACCGGCGGCGACCCGCTGGTGATGCGCACCGCGGCCCTGCGCCGCACCATCGAGCCGCTGCTCGCGGCCCGGCTGCCCGGGCTCACCAACATCCGCATCGGCACCAAGGCGCTGGCCTACTGGCCGTATCGCTTCACCACCGACCCCGACGCCGACGATCTGCTGCGGCTGTTCGACGAGGTGACGGAGCACGGGATGCAGCTGGCGCTGATGGCCCACGCGTCGCACCCGCGCGAGTTCGCGACCACCGCCGCCGCCTCCGCGGTCCGGCGCGTGCGCTCGACGGGCGCGGTCGTCCGCTGCCAGGCCCCGCTGATCCGCCGGGTCAACGACGACGCGCAGGTGTGGGCCGACCTGTGGCGGGCGCAGGTGCGGCTCGGCGCGGTGCCCTATTACATGTTCGTCGAGCGCGACACCGGGCCCAAGGAGTACTTCAAGGTCCCGCTCGCGCGGGCGCTGGCCATCTACGGCGACGCGCAGCGCCAGGTGTCCGGCCTGTGCCGCACCGCCCGCGGGCCCTCGATGTCCGCCACGCCCGGCAAGGTCGTCGTCGACGGCGTGCTCGAGGTGGGCGGCAAGCAGTGCTTCTCGCTGCGGATGCTGCAGGGGCGCGACCCGGCGTGGGTCGGGCGCACCTTCCTCGCCGAATACGACGAGCGCGCGGCCTGGCTCGACGAGCTGCGCCCCGCCGGCGGCGAGCCCGAATTCTTCTTCCAGCGCCCGCTGCGTGACCTGCAGCGGAGGTGAACCATGTGCGGAATCATTGCAGTGTTCGGTGACATCGATGGCAACGTCGCGGCCGCCGCCGAGTCGGCCTCCGGCCTTTTGACCCACCGGGGCCCCGACGGCAGCGGCCTGTGGATGCGCCTCGGCAGCGCGGTCCTGTGCCACCGGCGCCTGGCGATCATGGACCCGGCCGAGGGCAAGCAACCGATCCGCGGGCGCGACGGCGCCGCGGTCGTCCACAACGGCGAGATCTACAACTTCCGCGCGCTCGCCCAGGAGCTCGCCGCCGCCGGTCGTCACTGCGTCAGCGGCTCGGACAGCGAGGTCCTGGCCCACCTCTACGAGGAGCGCGGCGCGGCGCTCGTCCCGGCCCTCGACGGCATCTTCGCCTTCGCCGCCGTCCACGGCGACGACTGGCTGGTCGCGCGCGACCCGATCGGCATCAAGCCGCTCTACTACGGCCGCGATCGCGCCGGCAACCTGTGGTTCGCCTCGGAGCTCAAGGCCCTGATCGACAATTGCGTCTCGTTCGAGGTGTTCCCGCCGGGCCACCTCATGACCCGGCGCGGCGGACTGCGCCGCTGGTACGCGCCGCCGTGGCTCAGCGGCGAGCCCGTCGAGCCCGGCGAGCCGGCGGCGCTGCGCCAGCGGCTGACCGACGCGGTCGAGAAGCGGCTGATGAGCGACGTCCCGCTCGGGCTGCTCCTGTCGGGCGGCCTCGACTCGAGCCTGATCTCCGCGCTCGCGACCCGGCTGATGCGCGCGCGCGACCCCGCGGCGCAGATCCACAGCTTCGCCATCGGCGTCGCCGACGACTCGCCCGACCTGCGCGCGGCGCGGGAGGTCGCGCAGTTCCTCGGCACCACCCACCACGAGGTGTCGTTCCGCGTCGAGGACGGGATCGCCGCGCTCGACGACATCATCCGCCACGTCGAGTCCTATGATATCCCGACGATCCGCGCCAGCATCCCGATGTATTTCCTGAGCCGCTATATCCGCGACCAGGGCGTCAAGGTCGTGCTATCGGGCGAGGGCTCCGACGAGATCTTCGGCGGCTATCTCTATTTCTATTACGCCGAAGATCCCGAGGAGCTGCGGCGCGAGACCGTCGCGCGCGTCGCCAACCTCCACCTCAGCGACGTCCTGCGCGCCGACAAGAGCACGATGGCCCACGCCGTCGAGGCGCGCGTCCCCTTCCTCGACCGCGCGTTCCTCGACCTGGCGATGTCGCTGCCCCCCGAGCTCAAGCAGCCGCGCGGCGCCGGCCGCGGCGGCGAGGCGCGGGTCGAGAAGTGGCTCCTGCGCAACGCCTTCGCCGACGACGCCGACCCGGTCCTCCCGGCCTCGGTGCTGTGGCGGCAGAAGGAGCAGTTCTCCGACGGCGTCGGCTACGGCTGGGTCGAGGCCCTGCGCGCCCACGCCGAGCGCGTCGTGTCCCCGCGCGAGCTGGCGCGCGCCGCCGAGCGCTTCCCGTACGCCACCCCCACCACCGCCGAGGCCTACCTCTACCGCGACCGCTTCGCCGCGCTGTTCCCCGGCGAGCACGCCGCCCGCTGCATCGTCCGCTGGGAGCCGCGCTGGCAGACCGACCGCGACACCTCCGGCCGAGCCAACCCGTTCCACCGCGCCGCGAGCGAGCACGTCCCGCGCCCGTGACGGGACGACGGCGGGCACCCGCGAGGCGTGCCCGTCTGTCTCTTCCACCATGTCCTCAAAGACCTGCGCATGAGGACATCTGATTCCGCGCCGGCCGACGCCCCGCGACGGAGCGCTCCGCGCCGCGTCAACCACGCCCCCGGGTCCCGGCCCGCCGACTCATGCCCGCCCTGACCACCGACATGACGTCGGCACCGGCACCCGCGTGAGCGGCGGGCGAGGTCCTCGCGCTGGATGACCTCGCCGACCCCCTTCCTCGCCGATCCGCCACGAGTGGGGCTGCACGACCACCGCTCCCGCGCGCGCGAACCCCCGCCCTCGCGGTCGCCGGCCATCTCGACTACGATGGCGCCGCGATGGACCCGGGCCGCCTGCGCAACCTGACCTTCCTGATGTCGCTGGGCGGCCTGTGGGCCGGCTGCTTCAGCGACGAGGGCCTGCCGGCCGGCACTCCCGGCGGCACCACCGGCGGCACCACCGGCGACGGCGCGACCAGCGAGCCCGCGGGCACCACCACCGGCGAGGACACCACCGGCGCCAGCACCACCACCGGCGGCGATCTCCTCACCTCTACCACCACCACCACCACCGGCGAGCCCCTCACCTCCACCGCGACCACGGACCTCACGAGCGACGGCGGCACCACCACCGGCGCCACCGGCCCGGGCCCCGAAGGCCAGGTGTGCGTGCAGTACGGCGCCAAGTACGGCGAGTGTTATCCGCGGTCCATGCGCTTCGTCGACGAGATCGTCGCCTACTGCAGCGGGCAGGTGGCGATGGGCACCGCGCAGGACGGCCCCGCGTGCGGCGAGGCGCTCGAGGATTGGTACGCCTGCATCACCAACCTCGACTGCCGCCAGATCGAGCAAGAGTTCAACAACCCGCAGCTCTGCCTCGGTCAGGCCGCCACGATCGACCAGCTCTGCCCGGGCTTCGACCCCTGAATTTCTTCTTCGAGAAGAAAGCACATGCTGTTCGTCTCCGGCACCAAGCGCAGCGGCACCTCGATGTGGATGCAGGTCCTGCGAGCCGCCGGCTTCCCGGTGCTCGGCGAGGCCTTCCCGCGCGGCTTCAACGAGGCGCTCCACCAGGCCAACCCGGCCGGCTTCTACGAGTCGCTCCTGCGCCACGGCATCTACTTCCGCACCAACCCGCACCCGGTCACCGGCGAGTACTTCCTGCCCGAGCACGTCGAGGGCTACGTCGTCAAGGTGTTCGTCCCCGGCGTCATCCGCAGCGAGCGCGCCTACATCACCCATCTGCTCGCCAACGTCCGCGAGTGGCGCGAGTACGAGGCCTCGATCCTGCGCCTCTACACCATCGAGCGCGAGGGCATGGCGGCCGCCGGCCAACCTGTCCCCGAGGACAACTCCTACTTCCCCCCGGCATACGAGTGGTGGATGGAGAACTTCGCCCTCGTCCGCGACATCAGCCTGCGCCGCTACCCGGCCCGCCTCATGACCTACGACCAGGTCCTCGACGACCCCGTCGGCACCCTCACCGGCGTGCTCGCCTGGCTCGGCCGCGGCGACCTCGCCGCCGCCCTGCCCACCATCCAGCCGGCCTTCCGCACCCAGCTCCGCCCGAGCTCCGACAGCGTCCCGCCGAAGCTCGCCCGCGTGTTCGACGACCTCTACGCCGCCGTCGCCGCCGCCAAGCCGTTCCCCGAGTCGCTCCTCCGCGACCTCAACGCCACCAACCGGGCGCTCCTCCCCGAGCTCACCGAGATGCAGCGCCGCGTCGCGATCGCCCAGGCCAACGCCCCCCAGGGCCCCCCGCCGGCCCGCCCCGCCGGCCTGCCCGACATCGACTGATCTCCGCCGGACCATGAGCTGTCCCTTCGGACAGCGACTACAATTCACATCCGCGGCAGGCCGGCGAAGCCGCGGGCGTCGTGCGCTCGCGCCGGTAGCCCGCGGCCTCGAGCTGGTCGGCGGCCGGGCGCTCCGCCGCGTAACTCGTGGTCGCGCGGAAGAACAGCGGCATCGCGCGGAAGTGCGCGTCGATGTCGCGCCCGAAGCCGGTGTCGATCAGCAGATCGCCGCGTGGGTGCTGCACGAGCACCGCGCTCATCGTGAATTCGCGGCGATCGCTGAACGACCCGCCGCGGTAGGCGAAGCCGGCGCTGCGCCGCGTGATCCCGGTGGGCAGGTGGAACAGCGCCATCTCGGCCGGGGGCGACGCCGGCGGCAGGTCGCCCGTCAGCGCCGGCGGCTCGGGCAGCGGGCGCGGAACGACTGCAGCAGCCCCGCGATCGCCAGCAGAACCACCACCAGCGCGGCGACGGCGATCCGCTTCACGGTCCGCTTGCTCACCGCCGCAGCATAAACCACCGGCGGCCCGCGCGAGCGCGAGCGCGCGCGTCCCGATCCATCGCCTCGCGCCGCCTGGGCCCGGTTGCGGCCCGTCGCCACGAAGGTCAAGCTCGGGCGAGTCCACGATGTCCGTCCTCAAGCTCGCCACGTACAACATCAACGGCATCCGCACGCGCCTGCCCGTGTTGCTCGAGTGGCTGGCCGAGGCGACGCCGGACATCGTGTGCCTGCAGGAGCTCAAGGCCGTCGACGCCGACTTCCCCGTCGCCGAGCTGCGCGCCGCCGGCTACGGCGCGCTGTGGCACGGCCAGCGCTCGTGGAACGGCGTGGCGATCCTCGCGCGCGGCAGCGTCCCGCTCGAGAGCCGGCGCGGCCTGCCCGGCGACCCCGACGACACGCAGAGCCGCTACCTCGAGGCCGCGGTCCACGGCGTGCTCGTCGGCTGCCTCTACTTGCCGAACGGCAACCCGCAGCCGGGCCCGAAGTTCGACTACAAGCTGGCGTGGTTCGACCGCCTCATCGCCCACGCCGCCACGCTGTGCAACGCCGGCATCCCCGCGGTGCTGGCCGGCGACTACAACGTGGTGCCGACCGACTTCGACATCTACAACCCGAAGTCGTGGCTGAAGGACGCCCTGCTGCAGCCCGAGGCCCGCGCCCGCTACACCCGCCTGCTCGGCCAGGGCTGGACCGACGCCCTGCGCGCGCGCCACCCCGACCAGCCGATGTTCACGTTCTGGGACTACTTCCGCCAGCACTGGCAGCGCGACGCCGGCCTCCGCATCGACCACCTGCTCGTCAACCCCGAGCTCGCCCCGCGCCTCCTCGACGCCGGCGTCGACCGGTGGGTCCGCGGCCTCGAGGGCACCAGCGACCACGCGCCGACGTGGATCACCTTCACCGGCTACGCCGCCACTGACGACGGCGACGACTACGAGATGCCGCCCGCGCCCGTGATCACCCCGATCGCCCCGCCGAAGCCCGCGAAGGCGAAGAGCAGCAAGCGCAAGGTCCGCTGACCGCGCGCCGTCGTGGGGATAAAACCTGTCCGGATGTACATGTCTTTATTGACATGCCTCTCTCCCGCGCCGCGGCCTCTCCCCGGTGGAGAGAGGGCCCCCTCCTGACCCCAGGTTTGAATCGCACACCGTAACAACATCAACCACCCCGAGGGACCCCAGCTCCCTGCACAATCGCCCGTGCTCCGATTTAGGCCTACAGTACGTCTTCGCCGCATTTCTTGCGGGAGCTGGGTGTGGCGCGGTGCCCGTCGGCTCCGAGCGTGAGTGACGTTGACAGGCTGCGGGTCGCTCGATAATCGTCATTCATGCGCTTGCGGAAGAGCTTTCGGCTCCCTGGAGGCGGCCGGATCAACGTCTCATCGCGTGGCGTGAGCACCTCGTGGGGGGTGGGCGGGTTTAGAGTCCGGATCGGTCCGGGCTCCCGCGGCGCGCGAACCCGCAGCACCCGGACACATAGCGGCAACGTCGCGCCGTCGGACGGTCGCGGCTGCCTCGCCATTTTGCTCGTCCTTGGGGCCCTCGTAGCTTTGTCGCTCGTCGTGAGGCTCCTGATGACCCCATGGCCGTGGATCGCTCTCGGGCTCTACGGCGCGTATGAGCTGGTGATCAGAGTGCGGGCCGCGATCCGGCGGCAACAGAGGAGCTTCGCGGTGCTCGAGGTCGTTTCGGCCCAGATTGCCGGCGACCACTCACGGCTCGACCAATGCCTCTCGCGGCTCATGGCGCACGCCGACGAAGACGTCGAAGCTGGCTTCCTGCTCGCCGCCCATCACGCACAGCGCAACCAATTCGACGCCGCCATCGGGCTCCTGCAGTCGATCGAAAACCAGGTCGGCGCAGTCGTCGAGGGTCACGGACTCGTGCTGCAATTCCCCCTCCTGCCGGCCCCGCTCCCGGTCGCAGAGCTGCCGAGCGCGCAAGAAGCCGCGCGCCTGCTGCGAGAGCACCTCCTCGTTCATTACGGCAGGGCCAGCGAAGTCGTGGCGGCGGCGCGGCCCGCCGCTTCCCCCGCACTCGCGCCGCTCGCCGCGTGGGTCCTCGCCGAAGCCCATGCCGCCCTGTCACGCCACGGCGACGCGACCGAGGCGCTGCGACGGGCCGTCTACGCAGTCTCGCCACCGCCAGTTGCGTGGGCCCGACCGCTGCGCGCGGCGCTCGCCGACGCGTACGAGGCCCGTGGTGAGCTCGAGCGCGCCGCCGAGGAATGGCGACTGCTCGCACTCGATGGCGACGCGGCAGCGGAGACCCGCCTGCACGCCGTATGCGCGCGGCTGGCCGAGTGCGTGCGTGAGGAGCAGCGCCGACGCGAGGCCGAAGAACGCGCTCGTGCGGAACTCGAGGAGCAACTGCGCCGAGAGGCCGATGCACGCGCGCGCCACGAGGCCGCGCGACGAGAAGCCGAACGACAGCAGGCGGAGATACTTCGGCGCGAAGCAGCCGCACGTCGCGAAGCCGAACGCGAGCTCGAACGACAGCAGGCGGAAGCGCGCCGGCTCGAAGAGGCCGCCCGCCGCGAGGCAGAGCGCGCCGCGGCCCGGGAGCGCGCCGCCCGGGAGGAGGCACAGCGCGAGCACGACGCCGCCGTGCGCTGGACCACCAAGATTCAAGCCGCGAAAACCCCCGGGGGCCGGCGTTCTGCGCTGCAATCCGGACTCGCGGAGCTGACCTCCCCCCACCTCCGGCAGGGGCTGCTCGTCGAGGCAGCAAGAGCAGACGTCCAGGCCGTGTTGTTCAAGGCGTCGACGCTCAAGACGGCCCGGGCGAAGCGCCGCCACCTCGAGGACGCACTGGCGGCGTTGCGCACCGATGAGGTGCCTGACGACTTGCAGACGCAAGAGATCGCCCTTCTCGAACGCTCCCTCGCAGACATCGAGGCCGCATCATGACAGGCGAGATCACTGCGGGGTCGCTCATCTGGCGGATGCCCGCCCCACGGGGCGGCCGAACATCCTCCACGTGCGTCTCCCGTGCACACAAGGAGACTACATCGGCCAAAGCGAACGATCTCGAGGGTCCGTACGATGCGTGACACTTTACCCGTCGTCAACGCCAGGTCCCTGCTCCCCCGCCGCCACCCGTCCGCCTGGCTCGCCCTCGAACTGAGTCTGAGCAGCATCGTGCTGGGACCGCTGCTCAGCGTGCCCGCGCTGCGGTTCGCGCGGCGGGTGCGGCGCCAAATCGCCGACAACCACGGTCACTTCACGGGCGCCGGCCTGACCAGGGCCGCCGTATTCTTGGCGTGGTCGTCGTGCATCGCATGGGCCGCAGCGGCCGCGACCCTCGTGATCGCCCTGTGGCCACCAGCCGCATACGTTGTGGGATCGCTCGGCCTCTGCCTCGCGGGGTTCCTGCTCGTCCGGCGCGCCTCACGACCATTGGCTGCGTTTTCTGCCGTGGCTGGCCTGAGCGTGGCGCTGCTCGGCCTCCGCGTCCACGACCACATCCTGCGAGAGCGTGCGATCGAGCAAATGCACGCGTGTGAAGAGGCCAACCGCGCGGCGACCTCGGCCTGGACCGCTCGAGCGCTGGATTCGGCGCGGACCGCCTACCAACGAGCCGCCGTCAGCTGCACCGGCGACCGGGCCGAAGAGGCCGCGATACGCTTGCGCGACATCGACGCGCGGGCCGAGCGCGCGCAGCAGGTCGACGACGAAAAGGCTCGCCGATACGCGGCGACCCAGGCAGCGCAGTCGCTCGCGCAACATGACCGCGACGAGTCTCGCTTGCACGCACGCTTCGCCACGACCGAGCAGACCGCCGCCGCGCGCCTCGTGGAGGCACGCCGCCATCAACAAGCCCGACGCTGGGAGAAGGCCTCGGAACTGCTACAGTCGATCGATTCCGACCTCGCCGCGTTCCGCGGCACGAAGCTCGAGGGGACGCCGCGCATGAAGACGCTGGCGACCGAAGCACGGACGCTCGCCGACGTCATCGAGCCTAGATTGAGCAAGCTCCGCCTCCGGCGCGAGGCCGACCGTCGCCGCAAGGAGGAGGCCGACGCGCAGCGTCAGGCAGAGGCCGCTCGCCGCCGCGAACGAGCCGAGTCTTGGTCGTCGAACCGAGTCCACTGCTGTGACGGCACCCTCTCGCCCACCTGCACGTACGGTCGCTCGCTCCGCGGCTGCTGCTCATGGCATGGCGGCGTCTGCTGATTCCGCGATGAACTTGCCACGAAGCTGGTGAAGACGAAGGCGAGCCAGCGCAACGCCGCTGACCCGAGGGACAGATGCAAGGCCGCGTTCGGCTCCGTCTTCGGCGACATGTCCTTTTAGACATCTACAGTCTCAAGCACGCTGCTTGCGCAGCCGCCGGTACAGCGTCGACGGGCTGATCCCGAGCTCCGCCGCCGCGCGCTGCTGGTGCCCGCCGTGGCGGCCCAGCGCTTCGACGATCGCCGCGTGCTCGAGCTGCTGCAGCGACCCCGTGCGCTTCACCGGCGCCGCGGCGATGTCGTCGGGCAGGTCGTCCGCCTCGACCTGCGGCCCCGCTGCCAGCGCCGCCGCGCGCTCCATCGCGTTCTCGAGCTCGCGCACGTTGCCGGGCCAGCTGTGGTGCAGCAGGCGCTCGCAGGCGGCTGTCCCGAGGGACATCTCGCTCCGCCCCACGCGCGCGCACGCCGACGCCAGCAGCGCCCGCGCCAGCGGCAGGATGTCCTCCTGGCGCGCGCGCAGCGGCGGCAGGCGCAGCTCGACCACGCGCAGGCGATAATAAAGGTCGCGGCGGAAGCCGCCCTGTTCGACCGCGGCCGCGAGGTCGCGATGGGTCGCCGCGACGATCCGCGCGTGCAGCGGGCGCGGGTGGTTCTCGCCGACGCGCCGCAGTTCGCGCTGCTGCAGCGCGCGCAGCAGCTTGACCTGCATCGCCGGCGACATCTCGCCGACCTCGTCGAGGAACAGCGTGCCGGCGCCGGCCGCCTCGAGCATGCCCACGCGGTCCCGCGTCGCCCCGGTGAAGGCCCCGCGCGCGTGCCCGAACAGCTCGCTCTCCAGCAGCGGTTCGGGGATCGCCCCGCAGTGGACCGCCAGGAACGGCGCCGCCGCGCGGCGCGAGCGGGCGTGGATGAAGCGCGCGAGCCGGTCCTTGCCGGTCCCGCTGTCGCCGAGCAGGAGCACGCTGCTGTCGACCGCGGCCACCCGGCGCGCGAGCTCGAGGGTCCGCTGGATCGCCGGGCTGCGCGACTGCAGCTCGTCCTCGAGCGTCACCGCGGCCCTTTCCGACCGCGGCGGCCCTGCCGGCGGCAGGTAGGCCGCGTGCGGCGTCAGCGTCTCGCCCCACGCCTCGCGCGGGCGGGCGACGAAGCGGCACGATCGATCGCCGCAGGCGACGCAGCGATCTTCGAGCACGACGATGTCGCGGCGCTCGACGCAGCTGAGGTACCCGCTGGCGAACCCGGCGAGCGTCCAGCACACGGGAGCGTCCGCCCGGCCGCAGTGCTGCAGGTGCTGCTCGGCCTCGTAGGAGGCCGCCACCGTCGCGCCCTCGGGCGTCATCGGACCGGTGCCCGGCGCGATGCGCAGCATGCCCTGCAGCACCCCGAGTCGGCCGCCCGCGTCGCGCATCGCGTGCGCGCTGGCCGACGCGAACCGCCCGCGCAGCGCCTCGGCCGCGCGCCAGCCCTGCACGTAGCCGAAGCGCGTCAGCAACGAGCGCCCGCCGGCGACGCCGAGCGCATCGACCACGTCGCGGCGCAGCGCGCCCAGGGCCCCCGCGTCGACGATCAGCGCGCGCAACCCGGCGAAGTGCAGCGCCCCCGCCTCGGCGTCGGCGGACAGCAACGTGGTGATGTCGAGGTCCTCGGCTCGCATGGTGCCGTCATTGTGACCGACCCCCGCCGGTCACCCTGACCGAATCGCCCCGCGCCGCCCGTCCAGGTGGGCGAAACCACGGCCGGCACGCCGCGTGCGAGGCGGCGCGGCATGCGAACCAGCATCGACATCCTCGCCCCCGAGGTCCGCGCCGATCCCTACCCTCATTACGCCGCCCTGCGCCGCGACAGCCCCGTCTGCCTGTCGGAGCCCGCCGGCATGTGGCTCGTCAGCCGTCACGACGACATCATGACCGTCCTGCGCGACCCGGTGCGCTTCTCCTCGCAGGGCTTCCGCGCCGTGTGGGAGCCGCCGTGGCTCGGCTACAACCCGCTCGCGCGCTCGATCCTGGCGATGGACGCCCCCGGCCACACCCGCCTGCGCGCGCTCGCCAGCCGCTCCCTCGGGCCGCGCGCCGTGGCCCGCCTCGCCCCGGCGATCCGGGCCCGCGCCGAACGGCTCGTCGCGCCGCTGCACCGCGACGTCGAGCTCGTCGCCGCCTACGCCGCGCCGTTGCCCGCGTTCGTGATCGCCAACCTGCTCGGGCTCGACGAGTCACTGGCCGCCAGCTTCAAGCGCTGGGCCGACGACCTCCTCTCGGTCACGCCGGAGCCGCTGGACGCCGCCCACGCCGCGCGCGTCAGGGCCACGATCGCCGAGCTCTCGGCCTACCTCTCCGCGGTGATCGCCGACCGCCGCCGCGCCCCGTTCGACGACACCGTCAGCGAGCTCGTGCGCGCCGAGGTCGACGGCCAGCGCCTCGACGACCTGGAGATCGTCGAGTTCCTGATCGCGATCCTCCTCGGCGGGCTCGAGACGACGACGCACCTCATCGCCACCGCCGCGCTGTGGCTCGGCGGCCACCCCGACATGTTCGCGCGCCTGCGGGCCGAGCCCGGCCTCGTCCCCGCGTTCGTCGAGGAGATGCTGCGCTTCGACGGTCCCAGTCAATCGCTGCCGCGCTTCACCACCTGCGACGTCGCCCTCGCGGGTGTCACCATTCCTGCGCATTCGCTGGTGCTCGCGCTGGTCGGCTCGGCCGGGCGCGACGAGCGTCGCTTCCCCGACCCCGACCGCTTCGACCTCGCGCGCAACACCGCCGCGCTGAACTTCGGCCACGGCGTCCACTTCTGCCTCGGCGCCGCGCTCGCGCGCATGGAGGCCCAGATCGCCCTCGACGTGTTCGTGCGCCGCTTCGCCGCCGTCGAGCGCCTGCCCGGCCCCGTCGTCTACAACCGCACCATGACCGTGCGCGGCCCGGTCGCCGCGCCGCTGCGCCTGACCCCGGATTGACCCCGTGGTGCCACCATTCGACGCCGATCGCCGACTGTCACGAATCCCCGGACGCCCGCGGCCCGTACGGGCACCACCGATAGGACCCTCGGGAATCGGCGACGCCCCGTGCAGACGTCGCCCGCACACGCGCGCGCGCGAAATGCCATCACACCACCACAATTGCGCGATCGCGACCCGCGTCGAGCCCCCGGGTAAACTCTCGGTCAGCCGCGCAACGCCCGTCCACCTGGATGATATCGTGGGACCGTGATCACCACGGCGATGAGGACGCGGGCGTCGATCCTGCCGTTGCTCCTGGCCCTCGGCTGCCCGCAGGACGGCGGCACGGCGTCGGACGGCGGCCCGGGCACGAGCGACGGCACGAGCGCGGGCACGGACACGACCGTCCCGACCACGAGCGCGGGGACGAGCTCGAGCGAGACGGACGACCCCACCGGGGACACCGGGGACACCGGCGACACCGGCGAGCCGCCCGGCGAGCCCTCGGGCAACGACCTCGACCAGAACGCGCTGTTCACCTGCCGCGACCAGCCCGCCCTGCCGCCCGCCGACCTGCGCCTGCTCGACCGCTACGAGTGGACCCGCAACGTCGGCAGCTGGCTCAGCTCCGACCTCGCCAACAATCCGCTGTACCCGCGGCCCGAGCACCGCTATTCGACCTACAGCGACGACGAGGCGCTCGACCCCAGCGTGCTCGGGCTCTACCTCGACTCCGTCGGCGGCGCCGCCGACTCGTGGACGATCGGCAAGTGGGACGGCGGCCGCCTGCGCACCGTCCACGAGGACCCCGAGTGTCAGTGCTTCCTCGAGGACGCCGCGCCGTCCAGCGATTGCGTGCGTTACTTCGTGCGCCGCTACCTCGAGTTCGGCGCGCTGTTCCGCCCGGCCAGCGAGGCCCAGTTCGACGCGCTGCTGGCATTCACCGAGGGCGCGCTCGCCGGTGCGCCCGACGTCGAGTCGCGGCCGGCCGTGATCAAGCGGCTCGGCGCCGCCGCGTGGATGTCGACCGGCGCGCTGCACCGCCCCGAGCTCGGCGCCGGCGAGCCCGACGAGCACGGGCGGCTGCAGCTCGGCGACTGGGAGCTCGCGCAGGCGATCGCCTACGCCCTCACGCGCACGCCCGCCGGCGTCCCCAGCGTCAACCGCAGCTACAACGCCGGCTTCAGCAAGGGCGACGTCGACGGCGACCTCGGCAGCATCCTCGACGCCGCGCGCGACGGCACGATCAAGGACCCCGAGGTCGTGGCCAAGCTCGTCGAGGAGCACATCGGCGGCATCGACGAGGAGCGGCGCGACCTCCTGTTCGAGCCCCACGACGAGCGCTACTGGGAGACCCACAGCGAGTACTGGATGGCCCACGGCGTGCGCGAGTTCTTCCGCGAATGGCTCGACTACGGCGTGCTCGCCGCCCAGACGCCCAAGGTCGAGGTCGCGGCGACCTCGGCGTGGAGCGGCTACGCGGTCGAGAACAGCTATCAGAACCAGATCGTCGGCTTCTACGGCTACGAGAGCACCCTCGACTACCAGCTCGACGACATGATCGCGCGGATCCTCGACGCCGACCAGGACGTGTTCGCCAACCTCCTCACCTCGCGCATGTTCTACACCCCGGCCACCGCCGGCTATCAGGAGAACGAGACCTCGATCTGGAAGTCGACCGCCGAGGCCAACCGCGTCTACAACGTCCCCGGCATCACCGCCCAGACCCGCGAGGCCCGCTGGATCGAGCTGCCGCAGAACGAGCGCGCGGGCGTCCTGACCCACCCGGCCTGGCTCGGCGCGCACGCGCTGTCGTTCGAGAACGACCCCAACCTGGTGCACCGCGGCAAGTGGATCCGCGAGGAGCTGCTGTGCCAGAACGTCCCCGACCTGCCGATCACCGTCGACGCCAAGCTGTCGGAGGCGTCGAAGTCGCAGTCGGCGCGCCAGCGCATGTCCGAGCAGGTCGACGCCGACCCGTACTGCGCCGGCTGCCACGCGCTGATGAACCCGCTCGGCTACCCGTTCGAGATCTACAACCACGCCGGCTTCCTCCGCGTCGAGGACCACGGCGGCCCGCCCGACGGCACCTCCAACCTCGTCGGCATGCCGTCGCCGGAGCTCGACGGCCCGGTCACCAGCGCGATCGACTTCAGCCAGCGCCTCGCCAACTCGCGGTACGCCAAGCGCTGCTTCATGCGCCAGGCGTTCCGCTACTTCACCGGCCGCGAGGAGACCATGCACGACGCGTGCACCATGGTCGCCATCGAGAAGGCCTACGACGACAGCGGCGGCTCGTTCACCGAGATGCTCATCGCCCTGTTCAACAGCGACAGCTTCCAGACGCGCGTGCCCGACTGAGCGGCGCCGGCGAGGAGACCCCATGATCACGCGTCGTAACTTCCTCACCACCTCCGGTCTGCTCGCGGGCGCCGGGATGCTCGGCGGCCTCACCTTCGGCAGCCGCCGCGGCCAGGCCGCCGACGGCTACCCGCGCCGGGTCGTCATCTTCCTCGAGGGCAACGGGATCCGCCCGGCCTGCATGTTCGACCCGCAGACGCGCGAGACCCTCGAGGGTCACGCGGGCAAGGCGATCGAGAGCAACCGCGACTACGGCCACGACGACCCGGTGCTGATCCCCGCGCCGCCGCTGAGCGAGGCGCGGGCGCTCGGCTCGCTGGCCGCGGGCGACGGCACGATCTCGCTGGTCGAGCGCTCGGCCCTCGTGCTCGGTCTGTCGGCCACCTACCTCGGCGGCGGCCACTCGACCGACTTCGGGGCGCTCAGCGCCAGCAACTCGTCCGGCGGCCCCGCGAGCGCGAGCATCGAGACGGTGCTGTCGCAGATCGCCGAGGTCCGCGGCAACACCCCGTTCGACGCCGTCCGCGTCGGCGTCGGCGCCGCGACCTCCCCGCTCAACTACTCGAGCTGCGCGTTCGCCAAGGGCAAGCCCGCGCCGATCCTGCTGACGCCCAGGGCTTCGTTCGCCTCGCTGTTCGGCTCGGTCGCCTCGGGCCAGGCCGGCGAGGAGTTCCAGTCGCGCAAGCAATTGCTCGAGTTCGCCATCGACGACGTCGGGCGCGAGCTCAAGGATCTCTCCGGCTCGTCGCGCGGGCGCGTCAAGCTCGAGACCTACGAGGCCTCGCTGCTGGCGATGCTGGCGCGCAACGACCAGATCCTCGGGATGAAGGACGCGCTCCTGGCCGTCAAGCCCACCGGCCCCGGCGAGCTCGACCCCGACCCGTACGCCTCGACCGACCCGCTCGACCAGCTGCGCCTGCAGGTCGACGTCGTCCAGGCCGCCTTGCTGAGCGGATTGACCAATGTCGCCGTGGTCTCGATCGGCTCCGGCAGCTACTACTGGTCGATGGAATTCCCGAGCCTCGCCGACTTCTACCCCGGCGGCCAGGTCATCGCCGGCCACGACCTCCGCCACGGCGAGAGCGCCGAGAACTACGAGACGCTGCACGAGCTGACGAGCCGCGGCGTCGCCGAGATGGCCCGCGTCGCCCGGGCCCTCGAGGCCAAGCCCGAGGCCGGCGGCACCATGCTCGACAACACCCTGCTGCTCTACATGTCCGACAACGGCGAGATGCACCACTCGAACGCCGAGGAGTGGCCGATGCTGCTCATCGGCGGCAACAACATGGGCTTCAAGACCGACGGCCGCAGCGTCACCTACCCCAAGGCCGGCCACGAGAACAATCGCCAGACGTCGAACGTGTTCAATTCAATGCTCCACGGCGCCGGCCTGCCGACCGACGACTTCGGCCACGGCAACCCGGCCACGCGCATCGCCGAGGGCCCGCTCGCCGAGCTGTGGGGCTGAGCGCGAGCGGCAAAGAGCCTGAACTCGGTCGCCGCCTCATGCGCTCCCACAGCGCCGCCGCCTTTGCATGCTCGCGGCCGGGTCGCCCTCGGGGAGGATCACGTGACCCATGGTGTTATGATCATACCCGCCGCACAGTCGATCATCACCATGTCGCGGACCGTACGCGCGAACCCGGAGACCTCGCCGCCGAGTTTGCTGGCGACGACCCCCGGGGTGCGCGACGTGGACCGCGAGCTCGGTGTGACGCCGCCGCGAACCACACCATCGCGCCGGTCTCGCTCGTCACTGGGGACCCGAACCGCCGCGGCGATCGATCCCACGAACGACGCGACGTTCGCCCGCCGCGAGCGGCCGGCGAACGTCGTGCTCACCGCACCGCGGGCTCAGCGGCCGCGCAGGTTGCCGGCGACGAAGTCCCAGTTCACCAGCGAGTCGAGGAACGTCGAGATGTACTTCGGGCGCAGGTTGCGGAAGTCGATGTAGTACGCGTGCTCCCACACGTCGATCGTCAGCAGCGCCTTCTGGCCGTGCTTGAGCGGCAGGTCCGCGTTGCTCGTCTTGCTGATCGCCAGCTTGCCGGCGCTGTCGACGACCAGCCACGCCCAGCCCGAGCCGAACTGCGTCGCGGCGGCCTCGGAGAACTGCTCGCGGAACCGCTCGAACGAGCCGAAGTCGCGGTTGATCGCCTCGGCGAGCTCGCCGGTCGGCTGCCCGCCACCGTTCGGCTTCATGCAGTGCCAGTAGAACGTGTGGTTCCAGACCTGGGCCGCGTTGTTGAACACGCCGCCGTCGCTGCGGAGGATGACCTCCTCGAGCGACAGGTCCGCCTCGGGCTTGCCCGCGAGCAGCTTGTTCAGGTTGGTCACGTAGGCCGCGTGGTGCTTGCCGTGGTGATACTCGAGCGTCTCGGCGCTGATGTGAGGAGCGAGCGCGTCCTTGGCGTAGGGCAGATCGGGAAGTGTGAACGGCATCGGATGGTCCTCTCCTTGTTCGAAGCGCCGATGCCTTACCAGATCGCCGCACCCCCCGCATCGCCCGAGTTGTTGGATTGGCAGAATGACAATCTTTTGTCAGGCTGGTCAGCGTGCGAGCAAGCCGCGGATCGCCCGCCAGGAGGGCGAATTGGCCCCGCCAGCCGCGGCTGAGGCCGGAGCGCGGCCGATCCTCCGGCGGGGCCATGTCGCCCGCGCCCCCCACGGCCGGCCGGCGACTCGCGCAGATCCCTCGACCCGCCGCGGCGGCAGCGCTCGCACGCCTGCACCTCCGCCGTCGCTCCTCTCGCGTGCGACGCGAACCACCGCGCCGCCTCGAGCTTGTCGGCGCGCCGTTCCCGGTCACCCTCCGACGCCATGGACCGCTACGACGTGGTGATTCTCGGCTCGGGGCAGGCGGCCAAGCCCCTCGCCCTCGCGCTCGCCGAGGCGGGCCGGCGGACCGCGCTGGTCGAGCGGGCGTGGATCGGCGGCACGTGCGTCAACACCGGCTGCACGCCGACCAAGACGATGGTGGCCAGTGCCAGAGTCGCCTGGCTCGCGCGACGGGCGGCCGACTACGGCGTGCGCACGTCCGACGTCAGCATCGACATGGCCCAGGTCCGCGAGCGGACGCGCCGGATCGTCCGCGAGTTCCGCGAGTCGTCGCAGGCCGCCCTCGCCGCCCAGCCGACGATCGACCTCGTGTTCGGTGCGGCTCGCTTCGTCGGCCCCAAGACGATCGAGGTCGCGTTGACCCGCGGCGGCGTGCGCCGGTTCTCCGGCGACGTGATCATCATCGACACCGGCGCTCGCACCCGGGCCCCCGCGCTCGCCGGCCTCGACCGGGTGCCCTGGCTCGACCACGTGGCGATGCTCGAGCTCGGCGTCCTGCCCGACCACCTGCTGGTCCTCGGTGGCGGCTACATCGGCCTCGAGTTCGCGCAGATGTTCCGCCGCTTCGGCAGCCGCGTGACGGTCGTCCAGCGCCACGCGCAGCTGCTCCCGCGCGAGGACGAAGACGTCGCCACCGCGCTCCGCGACATCCTCACCGCCGAGGGCGTCGAGATCCTGCTCTCGACCGAGGCGCGCCAGGTCGTGCCCGAGAGCGGCGGCCTCCGCCTCGTCTGCGACACCGCCGCCGGCGCGCGCGCCCTCACCGGCTCGCACCTCCTCGTCGCCGCCGGCCGCACCCCCAACACCGACGCGCTCAACCTCGCGGCCACCGGCGTCGCCGTCGACGCCCGCGGCCACGTGCAGGTCGACGAGTGGCTCGAGACCACCACGCCGGGGATCTTCGCCGCCGGCGACGTCAAGGGCGGCCCGGCGTTCACGCACATCTCGTACGACGACCACCGGATCTTGCGCGCCAACCTGCTGCACGGCGAGCACGCGTCGACGCGCGGCCGGCTCGTCCCCTACGTCGTCTTCACCGACCCCGAGCTCGCGCGCGTGGGCCTGTCCGAGGGCGAGGCGCGCCGCCAGGGGCGCAATTTCCGGGTCGCCCGGATCGCCATGAACCGCGTGGCCCGGGCCCTCGAGATGGACGAGGCCCACGGCTTCATCAAGGTCGTCATCGACCGCGACAGCGACCAGATCCTCGGCGCCACGATCCTCGGCGTCGAGGCCGGCGAGCTGATGTCGGCGATCGAGGTGGCGATGATGGGCCAGCTCCCCTCCGCCGCCCTGCGCGACGGCGTGTTCGCCCACCCCACCCTCGCCGAGAGCCTCAACACCGTGATGTCCGCATGAACACCGGCCGGCGGTGACGAGCTCCATCGTACATGTCATTCAAGACATGCTCCTCCAGACATCTGTACTGTCGTCAGCCGCCGCCGAGCTCGGCGGCGCGGCTCCTTGCTCGCCCGCTTGCGGCCGCGCCCGTCTCGCTTAAAAACAGCCACCGCGAGGCCTCGATGGCACGCTCGAGCATGGTGTGGCGCGCCCAGGCGCGCGCCGTCGCGGCGCGGATCGCCCTGCTGTCGGGGCTGTGGGCGTTCGCCTGCGCGGCCGCCCGCAAGGACCCGCACGCCGGGCAGTTTCAGGGCGTCGTCGAGCTCGACGAGCGCGTGCTCGCCTTCGAGGTCCCCGGCCGCGTCCTCGGCGTCTCGGTCGTCGAGGGCCGCTGGGTCGAGGCGGGCGACGAGATCGCCCGCCTCGACGACACGCTCGAGCGGCTGTATCGCGAGGCCCGCGCCGCCGAGGCCCGCGCTGCCGGGGCCGAGCTCGACCTCCTGCGGGTCGGTCCGCGCCGGCAGGAGATCCACAGCTTGCGCGACGTCCTCGCGGCCGCGCGCGCCGAGGAGGCGCTCGCGCACAGCGAACTGAGCCGACAACGGCGATTGGCGGCGAGTGGCACCATTCCGCCGGTCCAGCTCGAGCGCGCCGTCGCGGCCGGCGATCAGGCCACCGCGCGGCGGCAGGAGGCCGAGTCGCGGCTCGCCCTGCTGCGCAGCGGCGCGCGCAAGCAGGAGATCGAGGCGGCGCAGGCTCGCGCCGCGGCGGCGGCCACCGAGGTGCGCGCCGCCGACGAGCGGATCGCCCGGCACGTCCTGCGCGCCGACCGGCCCGGCCTCGTGCTCGACGTCCACCTCGAGCCGTACGAGTTCGCCGGCGTCGGCACCCCGGTGGTCACCGTCGGCGACGTGCGGCGGCCCTACGTCGACATCTTCGTCCCGCAGTCGCGCATCGACGAGGCCCGGCTCGGCGGCCCGGCCACGGTCGAGGTCGAGGCCGCCGTCGCGCCGTTGCCCGGACACGTCGAGTACATCGGCAACCGCATGGAGTTCACCCCGCGCTTTCTGTTCAGCGAGCGCGAGCTGCCCAACCTCGTCATCCCCGTGCGCGTCCGCGTCGACGACCCCGACGCCACCCTCCGCGCCGGCGCGCCGGCCTTCGTCACCCTGCAGGACGTCTGATGTTCCCCGCGGACGAGCTCGTCGTCGACGCGCGCCACCTCTCGCGCCGCTTCGGCTCGTTCGTCGCCGTGCGCGACGTCAGCCTGCAGGTCCGGCGCGGCGAGATCTTCGGCGTGCTCGGGCCCAACGGCGCCGGCAAGTCGACCGCCCTGCGCATGCTGTGCGGCGTCCTCGACCCCACCGGCGGCCAGGCGATCGTCGTCGGCCACGACGTCGCCCGCCAGCCCGAGCGCGTCAAGGCGAAGATCGGCTACATGACCCAGAGCTTCAGCCTCTACGCCGACCTCACCGTCGCCGAGAACATCCGCTTCTACGCCAGCCTCTACGGCCTCGAGGGCGCGACGCGGCGGCGCCGGATCGACGTCGTCATGCATCAATCCGAGCTGGCCCCGCGCGCCGGCCAGCTCGCCGCCGAGCTGTCGGGCGGGTGGAAGCAGCGGCTTGCCCTCGCCTGTGCCACCATTCACGCGCCGCCGCTCCTGTTCCTCGACGAGCCGACCGCCGGCGTCGACCCGCTGAGCCGGCGCGAGTTCTGGGAGCGGATCCACGAGCTCGCCGCCGCCGGGACCACCATCGTCGTCACCACCCATTACATGGACGAGGCCGAGCGCTGCCACCGGCTCGCCTTCATCTTCCGCGGCGAGGTGTTCGACAGCGGCCGCCCCGGCGACATCGTCGAGCGCGCCGGCCTGGCGATCGCCGAGTTCGAGGTCGACGACGTCGAGCAGGCCACCGCGCTGCTGCAATCGCTGCCCGGCGTCGAGGAGTGCGCGCATTACGGCCACGTCCTCCGCCTCGCCGTCCACGGCGGCCCCGACGTCCTCGCCGGCGCCCGCGACCACCTCGCGCGCGCCGGCCTGGCCGTCCGCGACGCCCGCCAGGCCCGGGCCACCGTCGAGGACGCCTTCGTCGCCATGGTCCGCCGGGAGCGGCGCGCATGAGACGACTGCTCGCCATCAGCCTCAAGGAGCTGCGCCAGCTGCGGCGCGACCGCCTCACCCTGGCCATGATGATCAGCATGCCGGTCAGCGAATTGCTGCTGCTCGGATACGCCATCAACACCGACATTCGCCACATCGAGACCGTCGTCCTCGACCGCGACCGCTCGGCCGCCTCGCGGCGGCTCATCGTGCAGATGCGCGCGACCGGCTATTACGACGTCGTCGGCGCCGTCGAGAATTATCACGACATCGCCCGCGCCCTGCGCAGCGGGCGGGCCACCGTCGGCGTGGTCGTCCCGGCCGCCTTCGCCTCCGACCTCGAGCGCCGGCGCCCCACCAGGGTGCAGCTCATCGTCGACGGCTCCGACCCGCAGATCGTCGGCACCGCGATCGACACCGCCACCGGCCTCGCCGCCGCCCGCTCCGCCGAGCTCGCCGCGCCCGGCGTCACCCGCAGCCGCACGCGTCCCGCCCCCGCCCCGCTGAGCTTCGAGCCGATCATCATGTACAACCCCGACCAGCGGACCGCCGTCTACATCGTCCCCGGGCTCATCGGCGTGCTCCTGACCATGACCATGGTCATGCTCACCGCCATGGCGCTGACCCGCGAGCGCGAGCGCGGCACCCTCGAGGCGCTGATCGTCTCGCCCGCCAGCCGCCTCGAGATCGTCGTCGGCAAGATCGCCCCGTACATCGCCATCGGCTACCTGCAGATGACCCTGATCCTGCTCGCCGGCTGGTGGTTCTTCGACGTGCCGACCGCCGGCTCGCTGCCGCTGCTCTACACCGTCGCCGCCCTGTTCATCGCCGCCCACCTCGCGCTCGGCCTGCTGTTCTCGACCGTCGCCCAGACCCAGCAGCAGGCCATGCAGATGTCGTTCTTCTTCCTCCTGCCCAACATCCTGATCACCGGCTTCGTGTTCCCGTTCGAGTCGATGCCGCTGCCGGTGCAGCACCTCGCGCAGGCCCTGCCCCTCACCCACTTCCTCCGCGTCGCCCGCCGGATCCTCCTCAAGGGCGCCCACCTCGAGGACATGAACTACGAGGTCGCCTGGCTGGCCGGCATCGTCGCCGTGTTCATCGCCAGCGCCGCGTTCCGCTTCAAGAAGAAGCTGCTGTGAGCATTCGCGGGGGCGGGGGGATCGTCGGCGGAATCGTCGGCGGCGACAGCATCGGCGGCTGCGGCGGCGACACCGGCGGCTCCGGCGGCACGAACTTCGGCCGCGGCGGCGGGTCGGGGGCCTCCGGAAGCGGCGCCATCGGGGTCGGCGGCGGAATGCGGGCAGGCGGCGGCGGCGGCTCGAACGACGGCTCCGGCACGCTCGCCGGCCCGACGGACGCAGACGCGAGCGACAGCGACCATACCAGCACGACAGCGCGACCGAGCGAACGAGGGCCCATCCTCTCAGTGTATCCCCCACTCACCGCTTTACCACCTCGCCCTCGAGTAAATGCCGACCTGCCGCGATCGCAATGTGCAGAGTTCGCTACCCCCGGCCACCAGCGCGATATCGCCCGCAGATCGCGCGATCTGCTGGTCGATGGATTCGGATTTCGCTACCCTGCGGCCGCGATTTCGCATGCCGCGACCCGCCCGCGACCGCCGCGCTCGCGCGCCTCGTTCGGCTGCCGGCGACCTGCCGGACGCCGACGATTCGCACCGCCACGCCTTCGCCGTCGCCACCGAGCTGAAGCGGCGCGTCCGCCAATCGATCGAGCAGCTCGCCGACGAGGTCGTGCACCACCAGGCGCCGTTCGCCGCCGACGACACGTTCGCCGACCGGCTCGCCCGCGAATGCGTGGTCTACCTCCATCGCCTGCTGTGCCTGTTCCACGTCGAGGCCCGCGGCGTCGACGTGGGAATCACCGCCCTCGCCGGGGCCCTCGCCGCGCCCGCCGGCCACGACCTCGATCTCGCCCTGCGCGACCTGTTCCGCCGCGTCGAGTCGGGCCGCTTCCCCGGCCTGCGCAGCGACCTGTTCGCCGCCGCTCGCACCCCGCTGCTGACGGCGGCGCCGCTCCGCAACGACGTCCTCCAGGCCGTCGTGCGGCGCCTCGGCGAATGCTTCACCGGCGCCGGTGTCGGCATTCACCAGCTCGGCGCCGTCCACGAGGGCCTGCTCGGCTACACCGGCTTCTTCGCGCGCGAGGACGTGTACGAGGTCCGCGCCGCCGCCGACGTGAAGGACGACGACGCGCGCACGACCTTCGTCCCGCGCGCGCAGATCGACGCATACCCCGCGGCGCAGCGGGTCCGCGAGGCGTCCGGTCGCCCCGTCGTCCACCCGCGCGGCAAGTTCCTCTACCGCCTCGCCGGCCGCGAGCGCGAGAAGAGCGGCTCGTACTACACCCCGGAGCTGCTGACGCGATGCCTGACCCGCTACACCCTGGCCGAGCGCCTCGGCGAGGCGAATGCAGCGAGCGCCGACGATCTCTTGCAACTCACGATATGCGAGCCGGCGATGGGCTCGGGCGCCTTCCTCGTCGAGGCGCTCGATCAGCTCGCCGACGCCTATCTCGCGCGCAAGCAGACCGAGCTCGGTCGCAAGATCGCCGCCGACGAGCTCGCGCGCGAGCGCCAGCGCGTCAAGTTCCACCTCGCCGTCCACAACTGCTACGGCGTCGACCTCGATCCGCTGGCCGCCGAGCTCGGCAAGATCGCCCTCGCGCTCCACGTCCTCCACCCGGGCGCCCCCGCGCCTCGCCTCGACCTGCGGATCGCCGCCGGCAACAGCCTCCTGGGCGCCCGCAAGGCCGTGTTCACCGCCGCCGATCTGGCGCGCAAGGGCTGGTCGGCGCTCGAGCCCACGCCGGTGCCGATCGCCGCCGAGCCCCCCGGATCCGGCATCTATCACTTCCTCGTCGCCGACGCCGGCATGCTCGGCTTCGACGACGACGCCTCGCTCCGCAGCCTCGAGCCCGCGGCCGCCGCGAAGATCAGGGTGTGGCGCCGCGAGATGGCCGCGCCGTACGACGAATCGCACGAGCTGCCGCGCCTCGCGGCGATCTCGCGCCGCATCGACGCGCTGTGGCGCGAGCACCTCGCCGAACGCGAGGCCGCGCTGCTCGCGACGCGCCAGCCGGTGCCGCTGTGGGGCCAGCCCACTGCCACCATTGCCGTCGCCTCGCCGCCAGCCGCCCTCGACCGCCCCGACGCCCCCGGCAAGCGGCTGGCGGCGATCATGGACTACTGGTGCGCCCTGTGGTTCTGGCCCATCGGACAGGTCGCGCTGTTGCCCTCGCGCGACCGGTGGCTCGCCGACGTCGAGGCGCTCCTCGACGCCCCCGACCTCGCCGGCGCGACCGACGACCCCGCGCACCCGGCCCTCGCGGTCGCGCGTCGGACCGCCGGCGAGCGGCGGTTCTTCCACTGGGAGCTCGCGTTCCCCGAGGTGTTCGCGCGGCGCGGCGGCATGGACATCATCCTCGGCAATCCGCCGTGGACCAAGGTGGTGTGGGAGGAGGCCGGCGTGCTCGCCGAGCTGCAGCCGCGCCTCGCCATCGACCGCGCCTCCGCCCCGACGGCCCGGGCCGCGCGCGAACGGGCCCTCGTCGACCCCACGGCCCGCAGCGCCTATCTGCGGGCCTTCACCGGAGATGTCGGCACCCGCAACTTCCTCGCCTGCCGGTCGCTGTACGCCCTCCTCGGCGGCACCGCCTCCAATCTGTACAAGGCCTTCCTCGTGCGCGCCTGGTCGCTCGCCGGCCCGCGCGCCAGCGTCGGACTGTTCCACCAGACCGGCATCTTCGACGACCCCGCCGGCGGTCCGCTGCGCGCCGAGCTGCACCACCGCCTGCGCTTCGCCGCCCGCTTCCAGAACAAGCTGAACCTGTTCCCCGCGGTCCTCCACACCCGCCCCTACGCCTTCACGATCAGCGGCGAGCGCCGCGACTCCCCCGATTTCCTCTACGCCGCCAATCTGTTCCACCCGCGCACCATCGACGAATCGCTGGTGCACGACGGCCGCGGCGAGACCCCCGGCGTCAAGACCGAGCAGGGCGAATGGGACCTCCGCGGTCATCGCCACCGCCTCGTGCGCGTCGACGTCGCCGCCCTGGAGGTCTTCCGCGCCGTGTTCGACACCCCCGACACCCCGCTCGCCGAGGCGCGGCTGCCGATCGTCCACAGCGTCGAGGTGTTGTCGATCCTGCGCAAGATCGCCGGCTCCCCCCGGCGCATGCTCGACCTCGCCGACGCCTACACGACCACCGAGCACTTCCACGAGACCAATCATCAGAAGGACGGCACGATCGTGCGCGAGACCCGGCGGCCCGCCGACCTCGCGCAGTGGATCGTGTCCGGCCCGCATTACTACGTGGCCACCCCGTTCGCCCGCGACCCCAACGAGGGCTGTCGCAGCCACATGGATTACACCACCGTCGATCTGACGACGATCGCCGCCGACTGGCTGCCGCGCACCAATTACCGGCCGACCTGCAGCCCCGCCGAGTACGAGGCCCGCACGCCGCGCTGGCGCGGCGCCGCGATCACCACACGACACCGGTGGATCGGCCGCAAGATGCTGGCGCCCACCGGCGAGCGGACCCTGATCGCCGCGGTGCTCCCGCCCGGGCCGGCGCACATCGGCGCCAGCGTCAGCCTGGCCTGCATCGACGACGCCACGCTGATGCACTTCGCCGGCCTGTCGGCCTCGCTGCCCTACGACTTCTGGCTCAAGATCACCGGCAAGGCCAACCTCAGCAACGACGTCATCAAATTCCTGCCGCTGCCGCCGGCCCGGCGGGCGCAGCTCGTCCTGCGCGCCCTGCTTCTCAATTGCCTCACGGCCCATTACGCCGGGCTGTGGCGGTCGCTGTTCGCCGACGAGTTCCGCCGCGACCGCTTCGCCTCCGCCGATCCGCGTCTGCCCGGCTTCGACTGTTTACAATCGCGTTGGACCCCGGACACGCCCCTGCGCACCCCGTTCGCCCGCCGCCACGCGCTGGTCGAGCTCGACGCCCTGGCCGCGCTCGCGCTCGGCCTCTCGCTCGACGAGCTGCTGTCGATCTACCGCCTGCAGTTCGCCGTGCTGCAGCAGAACGAGCGCGGCACCTGGTACGATCGCCGCGGCAAGGTCGTGTTCTCCGACAACGTCCTGCTGTCGGGCCTCGGCCTGCCCCGACGGCGATGGCAGCAGATCGCCGGGGCCGGCGCGGGCGACCGGCTGCCGGAGTGGGCGCGCGACGCCCAGGGCGTCTACGTGCCGCCGTTCGACCGCTGCGACCGCGAGGCCGACCTGCGGCGCGCGTACGCGTGGTTCGCCGCGCAGGCGTAATTCGTCGAGCCGCCCGCGCGCAACGCCGCGCAGGTGTGCGGGCCAGCGACGCGGCGGACGCGCCGAAAAATCGCCACACGGAATCCATGGCCCCGGGTGACTCACCACTGAAAGGCCACCCCGCATGCAACTACGACCTCACTCCATCGCCCTCTTCCTGATCACCGCGGCCCCCGGCTGCGACTGGATCGACTGGCTCCCCGGCGAACCGTCGACCTCGGGCGGCGACACCACGGACGGCGACACCGACGGCGGCGAGCCCGCGCCCACCTGCGACCTCGTCGACACCATCGTCGCGCCCCAGTCCTGTCTCAATGACGTGGTCGATCCGGGCGAGCTCTGCTTCGTCGTCGGGTCCGGCGGCTCCTTCAGTCCCGCCGGCGTCGTCTCGTCGATCGCGCTGCCGCTCGAGGGCCCGACCGGCGGCGACCTGCTGGTCTCGCAGGAGGACGGCGGCGTCCGGGCGGAGCTGTTCGCGGTCGCGCCCTGGCTGCAGGGTTCGAGCCTGCTCTGGCCGCAGACCTTCCCCGACGGAGCCATGTCGCTGCGCGCCGTCGGCGACTTCAACGAGGACGGGATCCTCGACGTCGCCGCGCACATCGACGGCCCGACCGACACGATCCAGCTCTTGCTGCTCGACGGCGCGGGCAACCTGCTCGCCGGGTCAGTCGCGTACACCGGGGCCGAGCTGTTCGGCCCCAGCATCTACGACGCCGACGGGGACGGCCACCTCGACCTCCTCGTGGTCGCGCCCGGCGAGCTCGAGAACGTCATCGCCCTGCGCGGCGACGGCACCGGCCAGTTCACCGTCTCACCGCAATTCGGCTGGTCCGGGGCGGTCGAGCGCCACGTCGTCGGCGCGATCCAGGCCGACGGCGCCGTCAACGACCTCGCCTGGGCGGGGCCCGACGGCGAGCTGTCGATCCACCTGATCGGCCCCGGCGACACCATGCTCGACGAGCAGCTCGGGCCCGACGCGGAGGTGCTCGACCTCGCCATCGCCGACCTCGACGGCGACGGCGACGGCGAGATCGTCGCGCTGCTCACCGACACGATCCACGGCACCAGCGAGGTCGCCGTGCTCGAGCTCGACGCCTCCGGCGAGAGCTTCACCGACACCCGCTATCCGGTCCGCTGCGGCGCCGTCACCCTGGCGATCGGCGACCTCGACGCCGACGGCATCCCCGACCTCGCCACCGCCGGCGGCGCCAGCGAGAGCAAGAGCGTCTCGATCCGCCCCGGTGACGGCCAGGGCGGCTTCGGTGGCCTCCTGACCGTCGGGCTCGGCAAGGACCTCGACACCCTGCACATCGTCGATCTCAACAGCGACGGCCTCGCCGATCTCGCCGGGTCGAGCCGGTCCGAAGGCTCGGTCAACTTCTCGCCGAACCGCCCCTGAGCCCGACGGCCGACGCGGCCACCGGTCGCGGCACGAGCGCCGCGGCCGGGCCGTGTCGACTCGCCCGCGCTCCGCTCCGGCTAATGCGCGCCGGCCGGGTGGATCTGCCCGCGGATATCGCCGAAGTAGGTCTGCCCGGTGGTGTGCAGATTGAAGTAGAGCTCGCCGTCGCGGGCCAGCTGGGCCATGCCGGCGATCGTCGAGACCTTGGTCGGCGCGATGGCCCCGAGCGACGGGCTCGGGATGATGCAGCCGGTGGTGAACGCACCGACCAGCCCGTGCGCGTGCTCGACGGTCTGGGTCAGGTGCTCGTTGCGGATCTCCACCGAGAACGTGCTGTCGGCGATGTTGCTCTGGAGGTCGGTCGCGTGGGCGAAGTCGACGAGGATCGGGCCGAGGATCCCGGGCTTGCCGCAGTGGATGTGGAACATGTTGATCGTCTTCGGATCGATGCCCTCGATCTTGACGTCGACGAACACGCGGCTGAAGTCGTTGCTGAAGCGCAGCTGGCCGTGACCGCGGTGGCCGGCCGCCTCGCGCTCGGCGCGGCTCTGCGACGGCGTCGTCGAGCGGAACTGCTTCGGCGTGCTCGCCGGCGTGTTCTCCTCCTCGTCGCCCTCCTGGTGCGGGGTCATGAATGCCTCGTAGACCGCGCCGATCTCCGCGCCACGGCTCGGGTCCAGCGCCGGGCTCGTGGGCGCCGGGGTCGTCGTCGGCGCTGCGGGCGTCGCTGTCGCCGCGGCGACCGGCGTCGGTTGCGACTCGGCCGAGGTCCGGGCCTCGGCCCGCGAATCACAACCGCCGAGCGAGACGGCACACAGGAAAAAGGACACGCGCAGTTCGAGCATCGCCAACCTCCGGGTTTTTTCGCCCACCGACTCGAGAGGTTAGCGGAGTCCGTCGTCGAGCGATGGCGAGACGTGGACACCGGGTGGTCCAGTTCTGGACTCCCTCGCCTGCCGACCTCACCGGCGAGCGCCGCCGCGCGCCTGGCTAAGCCGCCTCGCAGAACATCTCGAGGGTGAGCTCGCCGAAGGCCCCGGCGAGGTACGCGGCGCAGGCCTCGCCGCACAGCTCGACGATTCGCTGGCCGTCCTGCCCGTATTGCACCCACTGTACGTCGGGCTCGCCGCAAGGATCGCCGCCTTCCACGAGCGGCATCCCGTCGAACCGGAGGCGGAACACCGACCAGCACAGGTCGTCGACGATCCCCGTCTCGATCGCGCACGACTCGGTGGCGCCGGGCAGCAGCGTCTGTCCCGAGCACTTGCAGCAGTCCTCGAACACGTCGCACGCCGCGGAGCAGAGACCCTGCGCAAAGTCGATGGCGCATTCGCCCGTGGTCGACGCCTCGCCGGTCGACGCCGACGCGCCCGCCGTGCCGGTGACCTCGGCGGTCGCGCCGGCGTCCGCTGTCGCTGCGCTCGTGGGGCTCGTCGTCGTCGCCTCGCCGGTGCTCGTCGCGCTCGCGCCCGAGGTCACCTCGGCGGTCGCGGAGCCGCCCGTCGTCGCGGAGCCCGTCGACCCCGTCGTATCACCCGGCGCTGCCGGTCCGCACGCGAGCCCGAGGGTCACGGCCACGAACCACCAGCGCTCGCCTCCACGCCGCGAAGCCGCACTCGCCATCGCGCCAGCATAACGGACGAGGGGCCCGCGATCGCGGTCGTCTTCGCTCGCAGCGTCCCGGCGGGCGATGCCAGACGCCGCGGACCCGCCCTTACCAGAGCCACGAGATCCCCGTTGTCGAGCGCCCCGGTTCGCCGACCGGCACGAGTCACATGTCCCGAAGGACACTCCGGCGAGCGGCTCGACCTCTTACAAGAATGTCGCCATGTAGACGACGAGGCAGTACCACGGCGTGCCGGCGAGGATCAGCGCCCGGCGGCCGCGGCCGAGGTCGCGGCGCGAGCCGCCGGCGATGAGGAGGCCGAGGGCGAGGCACCAGACCACGGCGGCGATCGCCACGGCCAGGGCGAACGCCTTGAGGATGAACGGGGCCAGGCCCGGCACGAACAGGCCGCCGGCGGCGACGGCCGTCAGCAGCAGCGGGACGTAGGCCAGCGCGAGGACCGCGCGCGAGAACCACGGCCGGGAGTTGTCGCTGGCGCGGCGGGCGTGGGACAGCGCCCACGAGGCGATGAACACCAGGCTGCCGAGCAGCGCGAGGGCCACCCCGCCGAGCAGCAAGAGCTCCTGGGCGCGGCGGAAGATCTCCCGCAGACGGTCGAGGCCGCCGAAGGCCCGGTCGAGGCCCTCGAGGACAGTGGAACCGAACACGGCGAGCGGGAGGAGCAGCGCGAACAACGGGCGCATCACCGGTCAGTGTACCACCCCGGGCGCGCCGTCCAGGTCCGCGGCCGCGCCGGGACCGGGCGGGCGCCCGGCGTGGGCGCACCCGGCGAGGGGCTTGCAAGCGGACCCCTCCTGGGGTAGACATCCCGTCCCGCAACTTGCGGGTGTAGCTCAGTTGGATAGAGCGTTGGCCTCCGAAGCCAAAGGTCGCAGGTTCGACTCCTGCCACTCGCGCCGGCCCGAGCGCCGCCCGAACCCCGGGCGGCGCTCGCTGCTTTCGGCCGCGGGCGCCGCCCCCCCGACCGCCGCCGAGCTCGCCGAGCCCCCGCCGCGCCGAGATGCAGGACGTCTCTCAGGACATGTTCTCGGCGACATGCTCCCGAGAACATGTCACCTACCCGCGAGATCCGCTCATGGCGGTACCAGGTCAGCGACGATCGTCTGCGCTCGAGGCATCGTCGAAGGCGGACGAGGGACGGCCCAGATCCACCACCACTACGGGATCGTAGGGCTGAGCAGAGCGCTCAGTAGCACTTGCACGTCTGCTGGAGCAGCCCCTTGCAATACCCGCCCTTGTACCCATCAATGGACTTGCAGTGGTTATGGCACGTGTTGGAGTTAAAGGGGCAGCCGAAGCTTCGGGCTGACCTCGCATCCGCTTCCAACTCGTCGACCGTGTCGTCGTCGGCCGGCGAGAATTCGGCGGAGTCGTCCACGTTGCCGTCGTTCACGGCCTGCGCCGCGCTCTCGTCGTCGCCGGCGTTTGAGCTGGCAAACGTGTCCATGTCGATGTCGCAAGCGACGAGCGCGAACAGGGCGATGATGTATTTGAGCTGCATCACGCGATCCTCCGAATGTGGGAGATGATCCACCCGATGTACGTTCGCAATGATCCTGCCCACACCCGGCCCCGTGCAGTCCTGGATTGGAGCCCTGGCGACGAGCGACGGCGTCGCCCGGTCGGTGAGACGACCTACCGCCGCCACCGCCTCGACGCACCGGCCCGAGTAGCGCCCCGGCGAGACGCGCGGGCGCTCTCGTCGGCGACGTGCGGGGCGTCGCGCGCGCCCGTCATCCCGGATCATGGCCGTTCGGGGCGCGCAGTCGTATCCTTGCTCGCGAACTCCCGGCGTCGAGGACATGCCCAAGAGGCGCGCATTCCGACTGCTTCAGTACGCAGGGTCGACGCCAAGCTCGGGTGACGACCGGCACGCATCGCGGGCGCGGCGGAGGAGGCGCGAGCCGGTGGGAAACTCAGAACTTCGCGCCGAGGGTGACGCGGGCGTCGAACATGGCGGCGACGCCGGCGCGGCCGATGTCGAGGGTCACGCGCGGCTCGAAGCCGAGGAGGAAGTGGTCGCCGAGCATGCCCTGGAGGCCGGCGCCGAGCGGGAAGGCGAAGGCGGCCGCGGTGGAGTCGAGGGCGCTGCCCGAGGTGTCGCTGTGGACGCGGATCACCGCGAGGCCGGCACCGAGCAGGACGTAGCCGAACAGCTTGTCGCTGCCGCTGCCGAGCCGGACCTCGCCCAGCGCCCGGAAGACATGGGTGCGGAGCTTCTCCGAAGAGGTGGTGAAGCTCTCGCCGGGGACGAAACTCTTGCCCGGGACTGTGACCTTCTGTTGGTTGACGAAGTGCTCGAGGGTGAAGCCGTAGGCGCCGATGAAGCTCGAGCTCTGCGCCGGGATGATGCCGCCGACGCCTATGCCCCAGCGGTAGAACAGAGCACCCGGGGAGCGGAACGGTACGGCGAGGAGGCCGGGCGAGACCAGCAGATAGGCGCCGCGGTCATGGAAGCTGCCGGCATCGTCCTCGGCCTGCTCGGCCCGACGCGCGGCTCTGGCGGTCTCCGAGCGCCGCAACGGGGCGTCGTCAAGGCTGGGGTCGCTGCGCCTGGCGACCTCGTCGAGGCGCACGGCGGAGATGTTGGCCTTGGCCAGGTCGGAGATGGCGCCGTTGGACTCCTTGATCGCCACGGTGGCGGCGTCGTGGCCAAGCACCCGACCACGCATCTCCCGGCCGCGTACGGTGAGGATGACGGGCCGGCCGAGGAAGGACGCCCAGTCCGTCTCGGCCGGGGCGGGCTGCTCGGCCAGGGGCTGCACGGCTGCGTCGGGTGAGGCGGATACGTCGTCGGCCAACGGCTCGGCGGCGCCGGCGGGCTCGGCCGGGGCCTGCGCGGCTGCGCTCGGGGAGGTGGATCCTTCATCGGCGAACGGATCGGCGGCGTCGCCGGCGGGCGCGGCATGAACGGGTGGTAGGACGAATACGACGAGGCCGACTGCGACAGCGGCCGGCAGGGGACGGAAGAACATGGCGCGCAGACTATCAGGTCGGCGTCGCGTTTCGCGGTGGAGCTCGGGCCGAATCCGTGTAGACGCGACACTCACGATTGGTGTATTGCTCCAGGCGTGGCCCGGCTGCGTCCGGCTGCGCCGCCCCTCGTCCGCCCGCGGAGTGGATCGCCGGCCCCGCTTGTCGCCGCGCATGACTTGAGGTCGGCGCTCGTCGCTTTCGGGCCGCGGGCACCGCCCCTTCGAGACTCGGCCCGGGCTATTGGCGGTCTCTCGAGACATGTTCTCGGTGACATGCTCTTGGGTGCATGTCACTGACGCACCGCGGGCAGCCCGCCGCAACCGTCTGCTCTCGAGCGGCGAGAGAGACGACCCCGACGGGATTCGAACCCGCGGCCTCCCGCCGTGAACCCACGCGGAACGAGCGAGCGTACTCGGCGGGGTTCGCCTAACAGTTGCGGGTGAACAAGCAGAGGGGCAACGTCATGCCCTTCCGTCCTGGCACGTTGCGTTCGGGCGCAGTGATGGGCCGGCCGATGTCGGGAGGGGGGCTGATACGCGGCGAAGCCGGCGGCACGTTCGTGCGTGGCGGAGGTTCCGGCAATACGGGAGCGGCAGGCGGGGTAGCGCTCGACTGTGGCGGGAGCAGCGGCGCGTCGACGTCGGGGACCGCCTCGAAGTTTGCGAGCACCTGCGGCGGCCTGGAAACATCATAAGGACGGAAGCGGGACTCGCCGGTGCGGCCGCGATTGAGGCGAGCGAGCTCGGCCCGGGTGTAGGCCTGTTGCGAGCCTTGCGGAGCGATCTGGCGGACGAACGCCTCGATCTTGGCGCGGGCCGCGTTTGCGAACGCGTGGCGCAGGACGTCGCGCTCGCTGCGGGCGGGCGTCGACGGGTCCTCGCAATCGGCCCAGCGCTCGAAGATCTGCCGCTTGCGCTCGGCCAGCGCCAGCGTCTCGTCGTGCCAGATCTCGACGAGGTGAAGTCCAAGCTCGGCGAGCTCTCGCTGCAAGCGCTCCCGGTACGCGCGATTGGCCAGGTGAGCGCGCAGGCGCTCGGTCGCGGCCAGGAAGTGTCGCTTCGCGCTCTTGTGCCGGTCCTTGCGCGGCCCGTCGGCGAGGCCGCCGAAGTGGGCGATGAAGCCCGCCGCGACCGGCAATCGCCCCTGGGGGAAGAACAGCTCCTCGCGGACGCCGATCCAGATCGGCGGGTGGCGCTCGGGCTCGGGCTCGCGGAAGCGCCGGCGAAACATGTCGAGGCCGAAGAGATTGAGCTCGGCGGTGCCGCCGTGATCGCGGAACTCGAACGTGCCGTCGGGATGGATGATCGCGGTGAAGCCGTCACCTCGGTGGCGCAGACGACCGTCGCCGTCCGGCTCGAGGGCGACGTCGGAGAGCGCGGCGCGCATGTTCTTGGGCGGCGTGCCGGGCGCAGCCGGCGGGGCGGGAGCGGCCGAGATTTCAGGTGCGACGATCATACCCAGCGCGACCACCCCGACGACGCGGACGAGACCAGATGAGAGGCGCAGGCGCATCGACGGTACCCGACGATGCCAGTAATACCGCATCGAGGGCGGCTCTTGTCCAGGTAGGCGGCGGCGCGATTGTCCTGCATTCACACAATTCAGGCCGTCCGCTCTCGAGGCGCCGTACCTGTGCCCGGACGCGACCGGCGTCCTCGTACGCGCCGAGGAGGAGTGCCAGCGCGCCACTTCCCATGCCTTGTCCGCAGTGAACCCCCTTGGGACGCCCCAAGCCCCGGCCCCCCGGCCGGTGGGCACCGGCCTCACCATGCGGTACCGTGAACTCATGCGCTGGTGGCTGTTTCTGGTCGTGTTCTCGCTCGCATGCCCATGGCCGGAGTCCGGAGGCCCAGCGACGGCCGGCGGCCAGACCACCACCGGCGGCACCCTCGATCCGGGCGGCTCCACCGCGGTCACCACCGACACGGGCGCGCTCACCGACACGGGCGCGCTTACCGACACGGGCGCGCTCACCGACACGGAGGCGCTCCCCGGCGGCTGTCCCACCGGACACGTCGCCCTGCACAATCAGGACGAGGTCAACGCCCTCGCCGGCTGCACGCATATCTTCGGCGAGCTCATGATCCTCGACGGCGTCACCGACCTCACCCCGCTCGCCGAGCTGCGCAGCGTCGTCGGCAACCTCGGCATCTACAGCCCGCAGCTGACCTCCCTGGCGGGGCTCGAAGCGCTCGAGTCGGTCGGGATGCTGTACATGAACGGCTACGACGGCATCACCAGCCTGGAGCCGCTCGCCGGCCTCACCGACATCCCGGGTCCGGTCCACCTCGGCAACTTCAATCGACTCGAGTCGCTCGAGGGGCTTCACAACCTCGAGCATATCGGCCGATCGCTCCACCTCTACAACATCCCCCAGCTCGTCGACCTGAACGGTCTGCGCGGCCTGAAAAGGATCGACGGCGGCCTCGAGCTGAGGAAACTGCCGCTCGTCGACCTCCACGGCCTCGAAGCACTGACCGAGGTCGGCACCCCGGACATGCCCTCGAGCGTCCGTCTCGACAGCCTGCCCCAGCTCACCTCCCTCGCCGGTCGCTCCTTCGCCTGGCTCGCCAGCCACAGCGTCACGCTGTCGGCGACCCTTGTCTCGGATCTCGGCGACTTCGCCGGCACCGGGGAGCTGCGCTCCCTGAGCGTCAGCCACAACCCGGCGCTCGCCAGCCTCGCGGGCCTCGAGTCGCTCGCCGTCGTGTCCCACGAGCTCGAGTTCCGCCACAACGAGGCGCTCGCCGACATCGGCGGCCTCGCCGGTCTGAATTCGGTCAAGGACCTCACCTTCGAGGGCGATCAGCCGTTCGCCGGCCTCGCGCCCCTCGCTGCGCTAACGACCGTCGAGCGACTAGCGATCCTCTCGAGCCCCTTGACCGACCTCGACGGACTCACCTCGCTACCGCAGATCGGCCACTTCCATCTTCGGTCCAACGAGCAGCTCGCCGGTCTCTCGGGCCTCACGAATTTCACGACGCTCGGCTCGCTCACCATCGATTCCAACCCCGCCCTCGCCGACCTGTCCGACCTGTCCACCCTCGTGATGATGACCGGGACCCTCGACATCCGCGGCAATAACGCTCTGACCACCGTCTCGGGTATCGTCGCGCTCACCGAGATCGGCGGTCGCCTCGTCGTCGTCAACAATCCCCAGCTTCCGTGCAGCGACGTCTTCGACTGGTCGGATCCGATGACCATCGCCCTCGGTCGCAAGATCGCCGGCAACAAGGACTGCGGCCCGCCCGCCGACCCGTGCCCGTGGACGGACGACGGCGAGTGCGACGACGAGGACGGCGGCCTCGGGATCTGCCTCAAGTACAGCGACACGGATTGCTGCCACGCCCTCGCCTGTCGCTGACGCTCCCGCCGCCGCGCCACGGCATCCGTCTCTTCGCGCCTCCGCTGCCATGGCGCCGTGGACCCGGACTCGGAGCCGGAGTCGACGGGGCGCCCGCAACGTGTCATCGTGCCAGGATGCCTGCTGACCTACGGCATCTTCTCTCAGGGGTCTTCGTCGCCGCCTGCGGGTCAGGACCCGCGGGCGACGACGCGGGAGCGCCAGGTGGTACATCGAGCACCGGCGACGCAGTGACGGGAGATACACGGACGGCGGGCTCGACCGGCGCGCCGTGGGAGGAGGCGCCGGACTGCGAGGGGCCAAAGCTGCCCGGCGATCCGGCGGACCTGGCCGCGACGCCCCGGCCCGACCGCGACGCGGAGGTGCTGGCGCTGAGCGTCGATCCTTCGCTCGCGGTCGCCGCGCAGACGCACTATGAAACCGTGCGCGCGGATCTCGAGGCGATTCGCGCGATCGATCCGCCGCTCGCCGACGTGCACGTCGCGCCGGGATACTTCGACGCGCTCGAGCTGTGGTTCCTCGGCGGCGGACTGCCGGCGTGGGAGTCGATCTGGGCGGGCAAGTACCGGGCGTGGGACTGCCTCAACGAGCACTACGGCGGCAGCTATCCGCAGCCGATCGACGGCTTCGGCTTCCTCCTGCGACTGGACGGCGCCTACGGCGAGGCGGTCCGTGATGCATACGCGGCGCTCCCTGGGCTCGAGGAGGCGGATGTCTCTCGCTCGTCGATCTGCCGGGTGTCCGAGTGCGAGTCCGCGGGCACGATCGCACTGGTGGCCACGATCGGCCTCGAGGGCGATCTGGTCACCCGCGAGTTTCGCTTCGAGTCCAAGGACGGAGTGGTCCTACAATACCGCGTGGTCGAGGGCGAGGCGCCGGTGCTCGTCGACTAGAGTTCAGCGAGGCCCGTCCCCCGTCCGCCCAAGCGCCGACATCGCCAGCTGGGGGATGCCGCCTGAGCCGGAGCCCTCCAGGCTCCTGCACAGTTTGTTCGTTGCGGCACACCACAGGCCGACGGCGACGGCCTGAGGTCGCTGCTGACGAAATGTCTCTCATGACATGCTCATAAGGACATGTCCATTCAACCATGCGATCCCGGAGCGTCGCTCACTCGGGCGTGTGGCAGACCGCCTCGATGTTGTGCCCGTCGGGGTCGATCACGAACGCCCCGTAGTAGTTCGGGTGGTAGTGCGTGCGCAGGCCCGGCTCGCCGTTGTCGCGGGCGCCGGCGGCGAGCGCCGCCGCGTGGAACTGCCGCACCTGCTCGCGGTTCCTGGCGCGGAAGGCGAGGTGGATCGGCTGGACCTCCCGGGCGCCACCGGCGAGCCACAGCTGCGGCGCGTCGGGCAGGCCGAGCCCGGCGGTGTGTTCGTCGGAGTAGCCGACCACGGCGCCGAGCGGGGCCAGGGCGGCCGTATAGAAACGGGTGCTGCGGGGGAGGTCGCGGACGAGGAGACTCAGGTGGTCGAGCATGGCCACCGATGTAGCGCCGGCCTCACCGCCGCACTTGGCGGATCTTGCGAATTCGGTGGTGCTGCCGGTAGCGCCCCGGCGACAGCCCGACCAGGCGGTGGAACGTGCGCACGAAGTTCGACAGGTCGCCGAAGCCGACCGCGAACGCGAGCTCGGTGACCGGCACCTCGGTCTCGAGCAGGCGCGCGGCGGCCTGCTCGACGCGGGCGTGCACGAGGTACTGGTGCGGCGTCACCCCGAACACCGCGCGGAACAGGCGCAAGAAGTGGAACGGGCTCAGGCCGACGTGCGCGGCCACGTCCTTGAGCAGCAGCGGCTCGGCGCTGCGGGCCGTCAGGAACTGCGCCGCGGCGATCGCCCGCCCGCGGTCGCTCGCGCTCGGCGTCCGGTCGGCGCGCCGCGGAGAACCTGTCTGAAGGGCCAGCTCACCGAACACCGCGGCCACCAGCGCCAGCGCCAGCGCCTCGACCTCCGGGGCCCGCGTCGCGTCGGCGGCGTGGGACTCGGCCGCGCCGGCCAGCGCCCGCGCGAGGGCGGAGATCCGCGGGCGCGGAGCGAGCGCCGGAGCGGCGAACAGGCGCCCCGGGGCCGCCTCGGACGACGCCGCCGCGGCCAGCAGCGGCTCCGCCAGCGCGAGCGACAGGCACACGTCGCCGACCCCGTGCTCGTGCGAACACACGAATGCCTCTTCGGCCTCCCCGAGCAGCACCGAGCCGGCCACGAGCGCGTGCGTGCGATCGCGGCAGCGGTAACAGAAGCTGCCGCCGAGCACCACCGCCAGCGACGCCTGCCGATGCTGCTCCGGGAACGGCCGGTCGCGGGGCCCCGCGTGGCACAGGTGGCGCGTCACCGTGATGTCCGGCAGCGCGGCCAGCAGCGCCACCTGCGGCCCGATCTCCCGCCGGCCCGCGGGCGCGTGTTCGGCGCGAGCCGGTGTGGGCCCGGGTGCCATCGCGTCTGGGTGTACCAGAGACCGACCGGGGCGGGTAGACCGCACCCTGGCTGGCTAGCGCGACTTGCGATACGGTCGCGATCGCCAGGACGGCCATGGAAATCGCAGCGAGCGTGACCCTCGGACTCTTGTACCTGCTCTCCGGCTTCGCATCGGTGCTCCTGATGTTCAAGCTGTGGGGATGGCCCGACGGAGATCAGCCGGGCATGACGAAGGCGCCGCGGCATCTCGTGCGCCTGCACGACATCTTCCTCACCATCTTCGTCGCCCTCTACGTGGTGATGATGATCGTGATGGTCCCGCGGCTGTGGAACTACCAGGTCGAGCTGCCGCCGCGCTCGGCCGTCCACGTCACCCTCGGCTTTTTGATCGGCATCCTGCTGCTGGTCGAGCTCGCGTTCTACCGCGTGTTCCGCCACCTCCAGGATTGGGTCCCCCCGCTCGCCACCGTGGTGCTCGGCTGCTCGGTGCTGCTGCTCGGTTTGTCGGTCCCGGGCGGCCTGCGGGAGTACGGCCTGGCGCGCGGGCAGGTCGGCGGCGGCGTCTACAGCGTCGAGAACCGGGCCCGCGTGGCCCGCCTGTTGCCGCTGGCCCAGATGCCGGAGGACGCCCCGCTCGCCGACCTCACCACCGTCGAGTCGCTCCGCCACGGCCGCGAGATCCTCGCCACCAAGTGCGTCGTCTGCCACGACCTCAAGACCGTGCTCGTGCAGCCGCGAGCGCCGGCCGGGTGGTGGCGCACCGTCGAGCGCATGGCCGACAAGCCGACCTTCGACGACCCGATGACCGAGCGCGAGCTCTACGACGTCACCGCCTACCTGATCGCCATCACCGGCGACCTCCAGCGCTCGGCCCGGCAGCAGCGCGAGCAGAAGCTCAAGCAGCAGCAGGCGATCGCCCCCGCCGACCCGGCCGCGCCGGCGCCCGCGTACGACGAGTCCGCGGCGCAGAAGGCGTTCGAGACCCGCTGCAGCGAGTGTCACGAGCTCGCCGAGGTCGACAAGAAGCCGCCCACCTCGGCCCGCGAGGTCAAGGAGATCATCGAGCGCATGGTCGCCGACAACGGCATGGCCGCCCCCGCCGGCGAGCTCGACCTCTGCTACGCCTTCATGATCCGCAAGTACGCGGCGCACGAGGTCGCCTCGGCCCCCGCCACCCTCGGCGCGGCCGTCGGCGCCGAGGTGCAGGCCGCCGTCGCCGTCGCCTCGGCGCCTGCCCCCGCGGACAGCCAGCCTGTCCCCGAGGACAGCAAGCCTGCCCCGCAGGACAGCCCGCCCGCGGCCGAGCCGGACGTCGTCCTCGACGACGCCCCGGCCGCGCCGGCCGCCCCGGCCGCCGCCGCCAAGCCCAAGCCGGCCAAGGCGATCGACGCCCGCGGGCTCTACGTCAAGCACTGCGCGGCGTGCCACGACGTCAGCGGCAAGGGCAAGCCCGGGCTCAAGAGCAAGGGCATTCCTGACATGGCCGACAAGAACTGGCAGAAGAAGCACTCCAAGGCCGCGGTCGCGAAGGGGATCAAGGTCGGCGTGCCGGGCACGATGATGAAATCGTTCGCGGCCAAGCTGAAGCCCGACGAGATCGACGCCGTCGCCGCCTTCGTGAAGAAGCTGCGTTGACGCACGGCGGAGCGTCCGCCGGTCGCGGCGCCGCGGCCGCGTGAGTGCGCCTCACGCCGGCCGGGCGCCGGGCTGGGGGTTATCCGTCGCCGGGGGCTGGGGCCCGCGCGGCCGCGCTTCATAGTGATGTGTGTGTGGGCCGGCATGACGTCCGCGAGCACCATGGTCCAGCGCGGCTTCAATTACGACGACCTCGAGCGGGCGGCGCCGCTGCTGTTCGCCCTGCTGGAGAACGCCCCGGAGTTCGTGCTGTTGCTGTCGCCGACCGGGGTCATCCGCTACACCAACCGCACCGTCGCCGGCCTGTCGATGTTCGAGGCGATCGGCCGCAGCATGTTCGACTACATGGCTCCGGAGTCGCACGCCGTGGCGCGCGCCTGCATCGAGCGGGTGGTCGCCACCGGCGAGGCGGGCCGCTACGAGTGCATCGGCCACGGTCCGCACGGCGCCCAGGTCCGCTACGAGTCGCGCGTCGGCGCGATCAGCGAGGACGGCGAGGTCGTGGCCCTCCTGCTCATCGCCCACGACATCAGCCAGCGCGTCGAGATGGAGGCCCAGCTGCGCGCCAGCCAGGAGCAGCTCGCGCTCGCCGTCGCCGCCAGCGGCCTCGGGCTGTGGGAGTGGCACATCGACAGTGACACCATCGTGTGGAACGAGGTCATGTGCCAGATCCACGGCCTCACGCCCGACCAGGTCCCGCGTAACTTCGCCGCCCTGCTCGAGACCCTCCACCCCGACGACCGCCCGGCTCTGGCCGCCCGCGCCCGCGAGGTCGCCGACGTCGAGGAGTTCGTCGAGTTCGAGCAGCGGATCGTCCGCCGCGGCGGCGACGTCGCGTGGTTGATGGTCCGCGGCAAGTCGGTCCGCGACGACACCGGCCGCGTGGTCAAGATGCTCGGCGGCGTCGTCGACATCACCGCGCGCAAGCAGGCCGGCGAGGCGCTGCGCCGCGAAGAAGAACGCTACCGCTCGCTGGTCGCCACCCTCGCCGAGGGCATCATCGTCGTCGCCGGCGACGGCACGATCGTCACTTGCAACGCCAGCGCCGAGCGGATCCTCGGCCTCGCCAGGGACGAGTTGAACGACCCGCTCGGCCCCGGCAACCCGCTCCGCGTCGTCCACGAGGACGGCAGCCCGTTCCCGCACGAGTCGTGGCCGGCCATCGTGGCCTTGAGGACAGGTGAGCGGCAGACCGGCGTCATCATGGGCATCCACCGCCCCGACGGCCAGCTGGTGTGGATCTCCTGCAACTGTCAGCCGCTGTTCCGCTCCGGCACTTCCGTCCCTGACGCCGTCGTCGCCTCGTTCTTCGACATCACCGACCGCAAGCGGGCCGACGCCGAGCGCGAGCGCCTCCTCGGCGAGGAGCAGCGGGCCCGCCGGCGCGCCGTCCTCCTCGCCGAGGCCGGCAAGCTGCTGGTCGCGCCGCGCGACATCCACACCGCGCTCGGCGAGTTCGTCCGCCGCCTCGTCCCCGAGCTCGCCGACTTCGCCGCCGTCGAGCTGCTCGACGAGGACGGCGGCTTCGGCACCGCTCACCGCGTCGCCGTCGCCACCGGCGACCGCGAGCACGACGCTTGCTACATCGACCTCCGCCGCCGCCTCCCGATCTCCGCCGACGGCCCGCTGCTCGAGGTCCTGCGCCGCGACGAGGTCCGCCTGTCGACCGCGCGCCCCGACGCCCCGCTCCTGCCGCTGCCCGGCGTACCCGAAGGCGACGTGCACCTGGCCGCGAGCCTGCGCTACCGCGCCGTCGTCCTCGCGCCGCTGGTCGCCCGCTGCCGCCCGCTCGGCGTCATGCTCGTGGCCACGCGCGGCCGCAGCCTCGGCCCGGACGACCTCTCGCTGATCGAGGAGCTCGGCCTGCGCGCCGCCCAGGCGATCGAGAACGCCCGCCTCTACACCGAGATGGAGCTCGCGCTGGCCAAGCGCGAGGAGTTCATCGCCGTCGCCTCGCACGAGCTGCGCACCCCGTTGACCCCGATCGTCCTGCAGACCGACCGCCTGATCCGCCGCGCCCGCGGCGACGGCGAGTTCTCGGTCGCCACCGTCCTCCCGCGCCTCGGCGTCATCCAGCGCCAGGCCGACCGCCTCCACCGCCTCATCGAGGAGCTGCTCGACGTCTCGCGGATCACCGGCGGCCGCCTCAAGATCGAGGTCGAGGACGTCGACTACGCCGAGCTCCTGCGCGCCACCGTCGAGAACTTCAGCGTGCCGCTGGCCCGGGCCGGCTGCGAGGTCCGGATCACCGCCCCGCTCTACGCCTCGGGCCGCACCGACCGCACCCGCTTCGAGCAGATCGTCAGCAACCTGCTCGCCAACGCCATGAAGTACGGCGTCGGCAAGCCGATCGAGCTCGCGCTCGAGCAGGCCGGCGAACACATCCTGCTGTCCGTCCGCGACCACGGCATCGGCATCTCCACCAAGGACCAGGCGCGGATCTTCCAGCGCTTCGAACGCGCCGTGTCCGAGCGCCACTACGGCGGCCTGGGCCTGGGTCTATGGGTCGCCCGCCACGTGTCCGAGGCGATGGGCGGCAGCATCACCGTCACCAGCGCGCCAGGCACGGGCTCGGTGTTCGTGGTGAAGCTGCCGCGCGTCGTAATCGAGACGAAATAGCCCAAATATCACCACATGCTCCTCAGGACATATATTCAGCACCTCTGCTGTCGCGCAGTCGTATCAGCACTGTCAGTACCCGAGCGCCGCCAGCAGCTTCTCCGTGACCTTGGGAATCCCCACCCGCGGCCGCTCGCCCGGCGCGATCCACAGCCGCCCGTCCACCTGTCCCGAATCACCTGCAGCATTCACCATGTCTGAAGGAACAGCCTCGCTGCGGCACGGCCACAGCATCCACACGCGATGCGTGAACACGTGCTTGACCGGCTCGGCCAGCGCCTCGATCGCCTTCACCTTCACCCCTGTCGCCGCCGCGATCGCCTTCGGCGACGCCCCCGCGCGCTCCTGTTTGCGCTCGATCAGCGGCAGGCACCACATCCCGGCCAGCAGCCCCTCGCTCGCCCGTCGTTCCAGCAGGATGCGCCCGCCGCGGCGCACCGCCACCGCCCACAGGTCTTCGCGGGGTGAAAGCCCGCGCTGCTTCGGCGCCGGGATCGACGCCTGCAGCCCTTTCGCGTGGGCCTGGCACTCGCTGCGCACCGGGCATTCGCCGCACTTCGGCGCCACCGGCGTGCACACCGTCGCGCCCAGCTCCATCAGCGCCTGCGCCAGCACCCGCGGCGAGCCGGCCTCCACGATCTTCTGCGCCAGCGTCCAGTGGCCCGCCGCCCCCGCGTCTTGCAGCTTCGGCTCGGAGATTGCCTGGATCCGCGACAGCACGCGGGCCACGTTGCCGTCGACCAGCGCGGCCGGGCGGTCGAACGCGATCGACGTGATGGCGCCCGCCGTGTAGCGCCCCACGCCCGGGATTTTGCGCAGCGTCTCGGCGTCACCGGGCACGGCGCCGCCGTGCTGCGCGGCCACGTGGCGGGCGCCTGCGTGCAGCAGGCGCGCGCGGCGGTAGTAACCGAGGCCGCTCCACGCCGCGAGCACCTCCGACTCGTCGGCCGCGGCGAGCGTGCCGACGTCCGGGAAGCGCTCCAGGAATTTCCCGTAGTACGCCTCGACCGTATCGACTCTGGTCTGTTGCAGCATGATCTCGCTGACCCAGATCGAGTACGGGTCGCGGGTCCGGCGCCAGGCCAGGTCGCGCTGGTGCTTGAGGAACCACGGTCCGAGCGGCTTGGCGAGGCGATGCGCGAGATCGAGCACGGCGCCGCTATAACACGTCCGGCCCGGAAATAACCCCCCGTCCTCGCCACGTTGACGATCGGGACCGCCACGCGCGGCTCCCGCCGGAGACGGGCCGTTTTTGTGTCCTTTTACCGGCGAACCAGTACACTCGCCGGCCAGCCCCGCATGTTCCGCAAGAGCGACACCCACATCCACTTCGTCGGCATCGGCGGGATCGGGATGAGCGGGATCGCCGAGATCCTGCTGGACCTCGGCTACCGCGTCACCGGGACCGACCTCGCCGAGAGCGAGACGACCCGGCGGCTCGGCGAACGCGGCGCGGTGATCCACCGCGGGCACGACGAGGCTCACCTCGGCGACGCCGACGTCGTCGTCATCTCCTCCGCCGTGCGGTCCGACAACCCCGAGGTCGTCGCCGCGCACCGGCACAAGATCCCCGTCATTCCGCGGGCCGAGATGCTCGCCGAGCTCATGCGGCTCAAGCAGGCCGTCGTCATCGCCGGCTCGCACGGCAAGACCACCACCACCAGCCTCGTCGCCACCGCGCTGCACGGGGCCGGCCTCGATCCCACCGTCGTCATCGGCGGCAAGCTCAACGCGCTCGGCAGCAACGCCAAGAACGGCCGCGGCAACCTGCTGGTCGCCGAGGCCGACGAGAGCGACGGCAGCTTCCTCCTGCTCACCCCGACGGTCGCCGTCGTCACCAACATCGACGACGAGCACATGGACCACTACGGCAGCATGGCGCGGCTGCAGGACGCCTTCGTCGGGTTCCTCAACCGCGTCCCGTTCTACGGCCTGTGCGTGGTCTGCCTCGACGACCCGCACGCCGCGGCGATCTTGCCGCGCCTGTCGAAGCGCTACGTCACCTACGGCTTCTCGCCCGCGGCCGACTACCGCGCGGTCGACGTCGTGCACGACGGTCCGGCCACGCACTTCCGCGTCGTCGGTCAGGGCCGCGACCTCGGCGCCTGGACGCTGCACATGCCGGGCGTGCACAACGTCCTCAACGCGCTCGCCACCATCGCCGTGTGCGAGTTCCACGAGCTGCAGCTGGCGGCCGTGGCCGAGGCGCTGGCCGGCTTCGGCGGCGTGCAGCGGCGCTTCACCGTGCGCGGCACCGCCGGCGGCGTCATGGTCGTCGACGACTACGGCCATCACCCGACCGAGGTGCGGGCCACCCTCGCCGGCGCGCGCACCAGCTACCCCGACCGGCGCCTCGTCGCCGTGTTCCAGGCCCACCGCTACACCCGCGTGCGCGCCCACCTGGCCGGCTTCGCCGCCAGCCTCGACGCCGCCGACCTCGTCGTCCTCACCGACATCTACCCGGCCGGCGAGCAGCCGATCGCCGGCGCCACCGTCGAGGCGCTCGAGGCGGCCGTGCGCGCGCGCCGGCCCGACCGCCCGGTCGTCATCCACAAGCCGGTCGCCGGCCTGTCCGAGTACCTGGCCCGAGAGTCATGTCCCGGCGACCTGATCATCACCCTCGGCGCCGGCAGCATCACCCGCGTCAGCCGCGAGCTCGCGGCGCACCTCGACGCCCCCCGCGCACCGGCCAGCCTCGAGCTCGAGGCCGCCGCGCGGTGAACCCCTCATGAGCGGCGGCACCCGCGGGCAGCGGCTCCTGGGCGAGCTCGGCGACCTCGACCTCCCGGAGGGCGCGCTCGAGCTGCGGCTCGACGAGCCGATGGCGCGCCACACCACCCTGCGGCTCGGCGGCCCGGCTGACCTTTGGGCCAGGCCGGCTGACGCCCGCGCCCTGCAGGCCTTGCTGACCGCCTGCCATGTGCGGGGCGTCCCCGTCACCTTCGTCGGCGGCGGCTCCAACCTGCTCGTGCGCGACGGTGGCATCCGCGGCGTCGTCATCAACCTCGCGCGCATGAACCGGGTCGAGCGGCCCGACCCTGCCGACCCCGTGCGCGTCGACGTCGAGGCCGGCGCGACCACCGGGCGGCTACTCCAGCACGTCACCGCGTGGGAGCTCGGCGGCCTCGAGTTCCTCGGCGGCGTGCCCGGCAGCGTCGGCGGCGGTCTGATCATGAACGCCGGCACCTACCTCGGCGAGTTCACCAAGGTCGTCACGCGCGTGCGCAGCCTGCACCGCGACGGCAGCGCGCGCGTCCGCGATCACGCCGCCTGCGGCTTCCGCTACCGCGGCTCCGACCTGCCGCCCGACGAGATCGTCGTCGGCGCCGAACTTCGCTGCTGGCCGCGCCCGCGCGCCGAGATCGAGGCCGACGTCGCCGGCCTGCGCGAGCGTCGGCGCCAGCGCGAGCCGACCGGCGTGGCCAACAACGGCAGCACCTTCAAAAATCCGCCGGGCGACTTCGCCGGGCGGATCATCGAGGCGGCCGGCCTCAAGGGCACGCGGATCGGCGCCTGCGTCGTCAGCCCCGTGCACGCCAACTGGCTGGTCGTCGAGCGCCCCGGCCCCGACGTCCCCGAGGCGCGCGCCGCCGACCTGCTGGCCCTCATCGACCTCGTGCGCGAGCGCGTGCGCCAGGCAGCGGGCGTCGAGCTCGAGCTCGAGGTCAAGATCGCCGGCGAGGCGGTATAACTCCGGCCCATGAGTCACCACCCGACCAACTTCCAGGGCTCGGTCACCGACGCGATCCGCGACGCCATCCTCGCCAAGATCCCCGGCGCCGACGTCCAGGTCAGCGGCGGCGGCGGCCACTACACCATCGTCGTCGTCTCCGGCGAGTTCGCCGGCAAGTCGATGGTCGCGCAGCAGCGCCTCGTCTACGGCGCGATCGCGCACCTCATGAGCGGCGACATGGCGCCCGTCCACGCGGTCGACAGCCTGCGCACGCTCGTGCCGTAGCAGCGCCTCGCTCGCTGCGCCCCGCCGAGCTCCGGGCGCACCTGTCCGCATAGACAGGTGCGCGCGAGCCCGGTCCTGCGAGTGGCGCACGCGCTCGGACACGATTGCGCGCACCGTGACGCACTTTTCTCCTGCGGGGCGGCCGGTGTATACGGGTCCGATGCCCCTCGCGCTCGTCACGGGCGGCGCCGTGCGTGTCGGCGCCGCGATCACGAGGGCCCTGGCCGCGGCCGGGTTCGACGTCGTCGTCCACGCCCGCCGCTCGCTCTCCCAGGCCGACGCGCTGGTGCAGGAGCTGCGGGACGCCGGCCGACGAGCGTGGGTCGCCCCTGCCGACTTCGCCACGCCGCACGGCCCCCTCGAGCTCGCGGAGCAGGTCCGCCGACGCCACCCCTCGCTCGACCTGCTGGTCAACAACGCCGCCAGCTACGAGCACCTCGCGTTCGAGGCGATCACGCGCGAGCGCCTCGAGTCGATGTTGGCCGTCAACCTGCACGCGCCCTTCCTGCTGACCCAGGCGCTGCTGCCGAGCCTGCGCGCCGCGGACGCGGCCTGCGTCGTCAACATCACCGACATGGCGGTCACGCGCCCGTACACCGCCACGCACGCGTTCTCGCACTACCTCGCCGGCAAGGCCGCGCTCGAGCAGCTCACCCGCGCCTGGGCGCTCGAGCTCGGACCGGCGATCCGCGTCAACGCCGTCGCTCCCGGCCCCGTGGCGATCGCCGACGAGACGACCGACGAGCAGCGGCAGGACATCCTCCGGCGGACCCCGCTGCGGCGCGAAGGATCGCCGGAGGACGTCGCCCGCGCCGTGGTCTTCCTCGCCACCGCGCCGTACGTCAGCGGTCAGACGCTGCGCGTCGACGGAGGGCTCTCGATCGCATGACTCGCGCGCTCGCTCGCCGCTCGCCTCACGACCTGCAACTGGCGTGCGAACTCGACCTGTTCGACCACGAGCGCGCCGCGCCCCGGCCGCTCCGGCTCGACGTCACGCTGCGCTTCGACGCCGCGACCCCCGACGTGCACCTGTCGAGCGACGGCTCGCGGCTCCTCGGCGAGCTGCGGTTCGTGCTGGTCTCCGCGCGCTTCGCCCGGCTCGAGAGCGCCGCCGAGGCGGTCGCCGCGTGGCTGCTGCTGCCGCCGAGCCCCGACGTGCCGCGCCCGCAGGTCGACGCGGTCGAGGTCCGGCTCTCGACGCGCGCCGCGGGGACGCTCGAGCTCCATCGTACGCGCCGCGACTTCGAGTTCGTCACCGAGACCAAGGCGTTCGGCTTCGTCGACGTCGTGTTCGAGGCGGAGGAGTGCGGCGTCTATCGCGAGCGGCTCCACCCGCATTCGGTCCTGCCGACGCACGTCCACCACCACCTCGACGAGACCGAGCTGGTGCTCGGCGACGGCCTGCTGCTCCAGGGCGCGCCGGTGCTCGCCGGCACCGCCCACACCTGGCCGCGCGCCTTCCCGCACCGCTACGACAACCCCACCGACCGCCAGCAGAGCTTCCTCTGCATCGATCGGCCTGCCTTCATTCCCACCGACGAGATCGAGGTGGACGTGTCGGTCGAGCTGCTGCGGCGCACCGGGGCGACGCGCTTCTTCTGACAGTCCTCCCGCGCCGGCCGTGCGACTCGCGCGTGCGGTCGAGAGCGCCCGCGACATACGAAAGATCCGGAGGTTCACCTCGCACCCGCGACTGTGCGAAGCTCTCGCCACCCGCGTGCTCGTCCTGCCCCGACTGACCACCACCCCGCCGGCCGCCTGCGCCATCTGCGGCGAGCCTGGTCCGCGCCTCCTCGGCAGCCGCGACTTCGGCGACAGCTGCAACGACGCCTTCGCCGGCAGCCGCACCTTCCCCCATTACGGCATCGCCATCCCGTACCACCGCTGCCCCGTCTGCGCCTTCACCCTCACCACCGCATTCGACGCCTGGACCGCCGGCGACTACCGCGAATTCATCTACAACAACGATTACACGCGGGCCGATCCGCCCTTCGTGATCGAGCGTCCGCTGCGCAACGCCCAGATCCTCGCCGGCATCTGGCACTACGAAAAGGGCGTCCTCCGGGTCCTCGACTACGGCGCCGGCGACGGGGCCTTCGCCGCGGAGCTCGCCCGGCTCGGCATCGATTGCGACAGCTGCGACCTCTTCTACGGCGAGCCGCCCGAGCCGCGGCGCTACCAGGTCGTCACCTGCTTCGAGGTCATCGAGCACATCCCGCACCGCGACCAGATCGCCTTCTTCGACGGGCTGGTGTCCCACGTCGAGCCGGGCGGCCTGCTGGTCATGAGCACCGTGCTGTTGGCCCCCGACGCCCCGGTCGACGACAATTACATCGGCCCGCGCAACGGTCACGTCAGCATCCACTCCGACGCCAGCCTGCGCCGCCTCGCCGCGCGCCACGACCTCTCGCTGCTGAGCCTCAACAACCAGTTCCACGTCCTGCGACGCCCGCCCGCGGCCGGCGAAGCGCGCGACGCCGCGGCGCTGCGAGCTCTCACGGAGACATCATGACCGCGCGCTCCGCCTCCCCGGGCCTGATCATCGGCCACGGCAACAGCATCCACGACCCCGCGATCGCCATCGCCGCCGGCGACGCCCTGTTCGCCGAGGCGTTCGAGCGCCATCTGCAGAACAAGCGCGCCCTCTGCTCCTTCGGCCTCTTCTACTCCTCGCGGCCCATCCAGGCCGCGCTGCGCGACCTCGGCGTCGACCCGGCCGCGATCCACGACATCACCCTGCGCACCAGCTGGGCCCACGGCCCCGCCGATCTCGAGGCCATGCGCGCGGCGATCACCGCCGACCGCGGCGCCCTCGAGGGTTTTCTGCCGCCCGGCGCCGCGGCCTCCGCGATGGACGCCACCACCGAGATCCAACTGCCGTGGATCGTGCGCGGGCGCCGTCCCGGCCTGCACCGCCCGCGCGAGGCGACGCCCGGCGCCCCCGGCGACGACGCGCTCCTCAAGCCGGTCATGCGCCTCGCGGCCGCGCCCGAGGTGCGCGCCGGCGCCGTCCCGCACCACCTCGCGCACGCGGCCCACGCCGTCTACTCCTCGCCGTTCGACGAGTGCATCGCCATGGTCATCGACGGCGCCGGCGACCGCGACTCCACCACCGTCTATCACTTCCGCGACAACCGCTTCGAGGTCCTCGCCGCCAGCCCGCCCGGGGACAGCCTCGGCTTCCTGTACGCCGCCGTCACCCAGCTGTGCGGCTTCGACCTGTGGGAGGGCGAGGAGTGGAAGGTCATGGGAATGGCCGCCTACGGCCGGCCGCGCCCCGAGATCCAGGAATTCTTCCGCGCCCGCACGAGCATCGACGGCCTGCGCGTCAAGCTCTCGTTCTCGCCGACCTGGCCCGAGGAGCTGGAGGCCATCACCGGCCCGTCGCGCCAGCCCGGCGGCCCCGACGTCCTGCGATCGGCGGACCTCGCCCACAACTTCCAGGAGTACTTCTCCGAGGTCGTCTGCCGCCTCGCCGCCGCCGCGTCGTCCCTCGGCCTGTCGAACAACCTCGCGCTCGCCGGCGGCTGCGCCCTCAACTCCGCCGCCAACGGACGGATCTTGCGCGCCTCCGGGTTCACGCGCTTGCACGTCCCCTCGGCCCCCGCCGACGACGGCAACGCCCTCGGATGCGTCCTGTACGAGAAGCACGCCGTCCGCGGCGAGCCGCGCCTGCCCGCCCCGCTCACGCCCTACCTCGGCACCGCCGTCGACATCCCCGAGCTCGAGCGGATCCTGACCTTCGGCAGCCTCCCGTTCCGCAAGCACGAATCCCCCGACGAGCTCGCCGCCGAGGTCGCGGCCATGCTGGCGGCCGGCGAGATCGTCGGCTGGATGCAGGGCAGGGCCGAGTTCGGCCCGCGCGCCCTCGGCAACCGCTCGATCCTGGCCGACCCGCGCTCCCCCGGCATGAAGGACGCCATCAACGGCCGCGTGAAGTTCCGCGAGGAGTACCGGCCCCTCGCCCCCGCCATCCTGCACGAGCACGGCCCCGAGTACTTCGATCCCTACGAGGAGAGCCCTTACATGGAGCGGGCCTTGCCGTTCCGCCCCGAGGTGAAGGACAGGGTCCCCGCGGTCGTGCACCTCGACGGCACCGGCAGGCTGCAGAGCGTCACGCGCGGCATGAACCCGCTGTTTCACCGCCTGCTCACCGCCTTCCACGCGCGCACCGGCGTCCCGATCCTGGTCAATACATCGCTCAACGTCATGGGCAAGCCGATTGTCCACAGCGTCGCCGACGCCCTCACGGTCTTCGTCACCACCGGCCTCGATCGCATGGTGATCGGCCCCTATGTCCTCTCCAAGCCCGGCCCGGCGCCGGCGGGTATTCGCGGCTGAAGGTCGTCCGTCGCGTCGATGGTCCGGGCGGGCGGGCGTCGCGACCCCCCGCGCGGGGGCGCCGGCCTCGCGTCGCCGTGCAGCGGGCCCAGCGTCGGGTGCCGTGATTCATCGCGGTACGGGCGACGGCCCGCCGAATCGGCCGCCGGTCATTTGACAGCGCGCGGCCTCGGGCCAGCCTTGGCGCGTGCCGGCGCCGTCGATCCTCCAGCCTGGCGCGAAGGCCCCGGACTTCGCGCTCAAGGTCACCCCCGACCAGAAGCTCGCCCTGGCCGATTTCCGCGGCAAGCCGGTCGTGCTCGCCTTCTACCCGGCCGACTGGAGCCCGGTGTGCAGCGACCAGATGAGCGTCTACAGCGAGATCATCGACGAATTCCGCGACCACGGCGCCCAGCTGCTCGGCGTCTCGTGCGACGGCGTGTGGTGTCACCTCGCCTTCGCGCGCGAGCGCAAGCTCAACTTCCCGCTGCTCTCGGACTTCGAGCCCAAGGGCCAGGTGGCCCGCAGCTACGGCTGTTACGAGGCCGCCGAGGGCATCAGCGGGCGCGCCCTGTTCGTCGTCGACGCCGCCGGCACGATCACCTGGAGCTACCTCGCGCCGATCGGCGTCAACCCGGGCGCCGACGGCATCCTCAGCGCGCTCGAGGCCTTGCGCTGCGAAGCCTCGGCGCCGCGGTCGCAGCCGCAGCAAGGAGCCCGCCCATGAGCACCCTCAAACCGCCGCTCGGCCCGCGCGACCACCTGCGCGGCGAGCTCTCGCGCCCGATCCACCTCGTCGAGTTCGGCGACTACGAGTGCCCGTTCTGCGGCCAGGCCCAGATCGTCGTCCGCGCGCTCGAGCGCGCCCTCGGCGATCAGCTGTGCTTCGGCTTCCGCAACTTCCCGATCGTCGGCGCCCACCCCAACGCCCAGATCGCCGCCGAGGCCGCCGAGGCCGCCGGCGCGCAGGGCGAGTTCTGGGCGATGCACGATCTCCTCTACGACAACCAGCACGCGCTCGACGTCCCGCACCTCGGTCGCTACGCCGAGCAGCTCGGCCTCGACATGCACCGCTTCGTCGACGACCTGCAGGCGCACCGCCACCTCGAGAAGATCCGCAGCGACCGCCACAGCGGGGCCATCAGCGGCGTGGCCGGCACCCCCACCTTCTTCATCAACGGCATCCGCCACGAGGGGCCGTTCGACTTCGATTCGCTGCTCGCGGCGATGACCCTCGCCGCGCGCTTCCCCCGGGCGGGCTGAGGCGATGGTCCTGCTGTCCGTCAACGGCGCCCGCCACGAGCTCGACCTCGACCCGCGCACCTCCTTGCTCGACGCCCTGCGCGAGCGCCTCGGCCTCACCGGCACCAAGAAGGGCTGCGACCACGGCCAGTGCGGCGCCTGCACCGTCCACGTCGACGGCCGCCGCGTGCTCTCGTGCCTCGCGCTGGCCGTCGCCCAGCAGGGCCACGAGGTCACCACGATCGAGGGCCTCGCGGCCGGCGAGCGGCTGCACCCGATGCAGCGCGCCTTCGTCGAGTGCGACGCGCTGCAGTGCGGCTTCTGTACGCCGGGACAGATCATGTCGGCGGTCGCCATGTTGGTCGAGGTCGACGACCGGCGGCGGCTCACCGACGCCGGCATCCGCGAGCGCATGAGCGGCAACCTGTGCCGCTGCGGCGCCTATCCCAACATCCTCGCCGCGATCCGCCGGGTGCGCCCGTGAGGCCGTTCGCCTACGTCGACGAGCGCGACGTCGCCGGGGCGGCCGCCGCCGTGCACGCCGCGCCCGGGGCGATGTTCCTCGCCGGCGGCACCACCCTCGTCGACCTCATGCGCCAGGGCGTGCTCGCCCCCGACCTCCTCGTCGACGTCCATCGCTTGCCGCTCGGCGACATCGAGCTCGACGACCGCCGGGCGCGGATCGGCGCCTGCGTGCGCAACGCCCAGCTCGCCGAGCACCCGGAGCTCCGCGCCCGCTGGCCGGTCGTCGGCGAGGCGCTGCTCTCCGGCATGTCGCCGCAATTGCGCAACATGTCGACCGTGGCCGGCAACATCCTCCAGCGCACGCGCTGCTCCTATTATCGCGACGGCCACAGCCCCTGCAACAAGCGCGTCCCCGGCTCCGGCTGCGCCGCGATCGGCGGCCACGACCGCGACCACGCGATCCTCGGCGCCGGCCCGCGCTGCATCGCCGTATTCCCGTCCGACCTCGCCACCGCGCTGGCGATCCTCGACGCCATCGTCTACACCCGCCGCGGCGACGGCGGCGCCCGCCGGCTCCCGTTCGACGGCTTTCACCTCGCCCCCGGCGACACCCCCGAGCGCGAGACGATCCTCGACCACGGCGAGCTCGTCACCCACCTCGAATTGCCCACACTCGCGATCGCCCGCTGCTCGCATTATTTCAAGGTGGGCGACCGCTCGAGCTACTCGTTCGCCCTCGCCTCGGCCGCGGTCGCCCTCGACCTCGAGCGCGGCATCGTCCGCGACGCGCGGATCGCCCTCGGCGGCGTCGCCACCCGGCCGTGGCGCTGCCCCGACGCCGAGCAGGCGCTGCGCGGCAAGCCGGCGGAGCTCTCCTCGTTCCGCGCCGCCGCCGACGTCGCGCTCGCCGGCGCCGTCGCCGGCCGTCACAACGGCTTCAAGATCGACCTCGCCCGCCACGTGCTGGTGCGGGCATTGACCGAGCTCGCCGCCCGCCCCCGGTGACGCGAGCGAGATTCACGGGAGCCCGGGCGATGGCGACGGCGAGCAGGCGGATCGGCGGACCCGGCGAGCGCGTCGACGCCGGCCTCAAGGTCACCGGCCAGGCCCGCTACGCCGCCGACGTCGCCCTCCCGGACCTCGCCCACGCCGCCTACCTCGGCAGCGCGATCGCCAGCGGCCGCGTCCTCGCCATCGACACGACCCGCGCCGAGCAGGTCGGCGGCGTGCTCCTGATCCTCACCCATCACAACCGCGGCCCGCTCGGCGACCTCCCCAACGGCGACGGCACCGCCCTCGCCCCCGATCCGCGGCCGCCGCTCGCCGACGCGCGCGTGCACTACCACGGACAATTCGTCGCCATGGTCGTCGCCGAATCACCGGAGCAGGCCGCTCACGCCGCCGCGCTGATCGGCGTCACCTACGAGCCCGCGCCGTGCCTCGTCGACATCGACGACGCCGAGGCGATCCGCCTCGAAGACAACCCGCGCCGGGGCGACTGCGCCGCCGCCCTGCGCGCCGCTCCGGTCGCGCTCGACGTCCTCTATTCGACCCCGGTCCAGCACCCGTGCCCGCTCGAGCCCCACGCCACCGTCGCCCACTGGGTCGGCCACGACCTCGTCGTCCACGACTCCACGCAATGGGTCCTCGGCGACCGGGCGCTGCTCGCCCGCGCCTTCGGCCTGGCCGACGATCGCGTCCGGATCTGCGCGCCCTTCGTCGGCGGCAGCTTCGGCAGCAAGGTCTGCACGGCCGCCCACACCTTGCTCGCCGCCGTGGCCGCCCGCCGGCTCGGGAGGCCCGTCAAATCGGTGCTGCGCCGCGAGCAGGTGCTGGCGACGATCGGCCCGCGCGCGGCCACGCGGCAGCGGATCCAGCTCGGGGCCGAGCGCGACGGCCGGCTGGTCGCGCTGCGCCACCACACCCGCAGCCACTGCGCCGTGAACAGCGGGTTCCCCGACCGCGACCCGTTCCACGAGCCGACCAGCGGCGTCACGCGCATGCTCTACGCCTGCCCCAATTACGAGGCGGTCCACGACGTCGTCCCGCTCCACCTGATGAAGCCCGGCTGGATGCGCGCCCCCGGCGAGGCGACCGGGCTGTGGGCGCTCGAGGGGGCGATGGACGAGCTGGCCTGCCGGCTCGGCGTCGACCCGCTCGAATTGCGCCTGCGCAATCACACTGCCCACAATGCACATACCGGCAAGCCCTACGCCGGCGAGCACCTGCGCGAATGTTATGAGCGCGGCGCCGAGCGGTTCGGCTGGGCGCGCCGCGACCCGCGGCCCCGCAGCATGCGCGAGGGCGACGCCTTCGTCGGCTGGGGCCTCGCCACCGCCACGCACCCGGGCAACAGCGACGACGCCAGCGTGCGCGTGCGCCTCGACCGCGACAGCCGGGGCGCGTACGCCAGCGTCGCCACGGCCGGCGTCGACCTCGGCACCGGCCTCTACACCGCGCTCGCCGTGGTCGTCGCCGACGCGCTCGAGCTGCCGCTGGAGCGCGTCCACGTCGAGCTCGGCGACAGCCGCCTGCCGCCCGCGCCCGTGACCGGCGGCTCGAACCTCACCGCCAGCCTGGCCCCGGCCGCCCGGGCCGCCTGTCTGCAGCTGCGCCGGCGCCTCCTGGGCTTTCGCCGCGACCCCGACGAGCTCGCGGCGTGGGGTGAATTGCTGGCGCGCGCCGGCCTCGGCCCCATCGAGGCGGTCGGCGCCGCCGAGCCGCGCGGCGTGCCCGGGCAGTACGCCTATCAATCGTTCGGCGCCCAGTTCGTCGAGGTCCGCGTCGTCCCCGAGCTCGGCCAGGTCCGCGTCACCCGCGTCGTCGGCGTGTTCGACGTCGGCCAGGTCGTCAACGCCACCGCCACCCGCAATCAGTTGATCGGCGGGATCCTCTTCGGCCTCGGCCAGGCCCTGCTCGAGCGGCTCGTCCACGACCCCGCGCGCGGCGTGCCCGTCGGCGCCGACCTCGCCGGCTATGTGATCCCCGCCCACGCCGACGTGCCCGACATCGACGTCAGCTGGCTCGACACCCCCGACCCCGCCTTCAACGCGCTCGGCTGCCGCGGCGCCGGCGAGATCGGCATCACCGGCGTCGCCGCCGCGATCGCCAGCGCCGTGCACCACGCCACCGGCATCCGCGTCCGCGACCTCCCGATCACGCCCGAGCGCCTGCTCGCCGAACTGGCGGGCGAGCGCGAGGATTGAGCTGTCCCGAAGGACATCCGAAGATCTTCGTGCGGCCCTTGCCGGTCCTCGTCGCCGCGAGCGACCGCGTCAGCGCTTCGACGTGAGCTCGACGCCGAGGCCGCGGAGCGCGTGGCGCAGCCCGCTCGCCAGGTCGGCCAGCGTCGGCACGCGGACGGACACCCCGCGCGTGCTCATCGACTGTGCCACCGCCGGCTGGATCCCGACCAGGATCGGCGTCGCTCCGAGCAGCTCGATCGCCTGGGTCGCGCGCGCCAGCAGCTGCACGGCCTCGTCGGTGTCGAGCGTCGGCACGCCCGAGAGGTCGATGAGCGCGTAGGACGCCGAGTGGTGGGCGACCGCCGCCAGCAGCGCCTCGGTGATCTGCTGCGCGCGCTCGGCCCCGAGCTCGCCGAGCAGCGGCAGCACCACCACGCCGGGGTACAGCGGCAGCACGCGCAGCGACAGCTGCACGAGCGCCTCGGACTTGGCGCGCACCACCGCCTCGCGGGCCTCGAGGTACGTGTCGGCGAGCACCGCCGCGCCGGCGTAGGCGATCTTGGCCCGCGCTTGCTCCCACGCCAGACGCAGCTCGAGGTCGTCGGGGTGCAGCGCGGCGAGGTCGTCGGACACCGCCTGGAAGCCGATGTTGAGGCCCGTGACCACGTCCATCACCGCCACGCCGCGCTGCGAGCGGACCACCGCGATGTCGCGCATGCGCTGCAGCAGCGCGTGCGGCTCGCCGCGGGCCACGTCCGCGGCCGCGGCCTCGAACGCGCGGGCCAGCGTGGCCGACAGCTGCGCGTCGGTGAGGCCCTCGTAGAACGGCAGCTTGGCCCTGCGGATCCGGGCCGCGGACTCCGCCACGTTGTCGTTCAACCGGGCCCGAAACGCGTCCACAAGCCGCTGCATCTGCGTGCAAGATGCATCAACCGCGCGCGCAAGTAAACGAACCCGCCCCGACCCGGGCGGAGCCTGCGCCGACCCACGACCCGCACGCGCAGGCGCGGCTTTACGCCCCCGAGCCCCGCGGCTCGCGGGTCGTCATGCCGTTTCCTGTCCCAAGAACCATGTGAACGACGAGCCCTCGGCGCGCATCCGAGCCGCGACCTCGGCTCACCCCGACGACTCGGCCTGGAGTGTATCGAGTCGCGACACAATCGCGGCAGCGAGCTGCTCGAACGCCCGGGTGGCGCGCGCGACGCTCTGGCGCTGCGAACCCGTGATGCCGTCGGCGTCGCACGGCCTGGTGTCGAACGGCTGGTGGTGGATCGGTCGCCGCTCCTCCAGGCGCCGCAGCTGCGCCTCGTTGGCCCGCTGCGTCACCGTTCCCACGCGCACGTAGGGCGTCCCGTTGACCTTCACCACCGGCGGGACCGCGTACGGCTCGACGCGCAGCACGAACACCAGGTGCCCCTCGCGCTCCAGCGTCTCGATGTGAACCACGGGGTGCGGATGATCTTCGTCGAGCTGATGAGGCTCACCAGCTTCTGCTGCACCTCGTCGGCGTTCGTCGTCGCCTGCGGGTACTTGCCGCAAGGCTTGCCCGACCGCGCGTGCACGCCGATCACCACGTGCCCCGCACGCTTGCTGTCCGCGAGGTCGTTGGCGAACGCGCACACGGCATCGAGCAGGTCCTTGGCCTCGTGAGACTCTTTCCACTCGACGTGAGCCGTCTCCCCGCGGAACAGGGCCTCGATGTCTTCGGGCGCCATGCGCGTCGAACTTACACGCAGCGGCCCTCCGCGGCAACGGCGAGCGCCTCACGCCCAGACGGTCGAGCAGGCCGCCCGTCGTCCGCCCGACAGGGTCGGCGTCAACCGCCTCGTGGTCGCCCGGTCGCTGTCTTCCTCGCCCGCGACTCCGGCGTCAGGCACTTTTCCAGCGTCGCACAGATGCCGGACAGCTCCTCGGGAGTGTGCCCCGCGAAGCCGAAGCGGAACGCCGCCGCCTTGCCGCGTGCGAGGTGCACCGAGCCCGGGGCGAGCACCAGCGCCTGCGACCTCGCGCGCGCGACCAGCTCGTCGATGTCCGCCGCTCCTCGCAGCCGCACCCACAGCGCCAGGCCCCCGCTCGGGCGCTCGCACGCGAGGTTCGCCGACAGCACCGGGCTCGCCGCGAAGCGCCGCAGCACGTGGTCGCGGCGCTGCATGTAGATCTGTCGCGCGCGCCGGGCGTGGCGCTGCAGCTCGCCGTCTTCGATGAGCTCGGCGATGGCGCGCTCGAGCACGACGTCCCCCTGGCGATCGAGGCACTCGCGGGTCGCCTGCAGGCGGGACACGATCGACCGGTCGGTGACGACGTAGCCGAGCCGCACGGCCGGGGCGAGCAGCTTCGACAGCGACGCGACGTAGACGAACGGCGGGCCGCCCGGCGTCGCCGTCGCGGCCATCGGCAGGAGCGGCGCGCCGTCGAAGTGGTACTCGTAGTCGTAATCGTCCTCGACGATGCAGGCGCCGTGCTCCTCGCAGATCTTTCGCAGATGCATGCGCCGCTCCGGCGACAGCGCCACGGTCGTCGGGTACTGATGATGGGGCGTGACGTAGACCGCCTTCAGCCGCCCTCGCAATTTCTTGGCGGCGACCTCGAGCTCGTCGGTGCGCAGCCCTTCCGCGTCGACGCCGATGTGCACCACCGACGCGCCGGCCAGCGCGAACGCCCGCCACGCCGGCGCGTAGCCGGGGTGCTCGACCGCCACGACATCGCCCGGCCGCAGCAGCGCCAGCGCGAACAGGCCGAGCGCGCCCTGACTGCCGTGGGTGAGCACCACCTCGTGAGCCGAGCACGACAGCCCGCGGGCCTGGTTGACGAAGCCCGCGAGCACCTCGCGCAGCACCGGGTCGCCGGCGGGCTCGCCGTAGCCCAGCCCGGCAGCGCGGGCCAATGAACGGAGCGCCCGCCGCTGCGCCCGCGCCAGCGCGTCGACCGGGGCGATGCGCGCGTCCGGCAGCCCGTCGCTCACGCGGAGCAGCGTCGAGCAGGGCTCCGCGGCCCGCGGGACCCGCGAGCGTCGGGCCTCCGCGTCGCCCACCGGGAACCGCGGCAGGTTCAGCGCCACGCGGATCCCCTTCGCCGGCAGCGCCTCCAGCCAGCCCTGCGCCACCAGCTCCTCGACCGCCGCGACCACCACCTTGCGGTTCACGCCCAGCTGCGCCGCCAGCGTGCGACTGCCGGGCAGGAACGAGCCCGGCGTCGCGCGTCCGCGCTGGATCTCCGCCACCAGCGCCCGCGCCAGCTGGGTCTGTCGCGGCACCGCGGCGCTCGTGTCGAGCACCAGGTCGAAGCGCCACGGTCGCCGATCTGGACCCGTCGGTATGTTCGTTCTGGCTCCCCTCACGGGTCCAGTCTGGCGCTATCACTTTTACCATGCAAGCCGGCGGTGCCGGTGACGCTGAGGAGAGCGACCATGACCGAGACATTCCATTCAGCTGACTTCGACAAGACCCCGCCCCGGCCGCGGGTCGTGATGCCCGAGCGGCTCGCCCATCCTGCCGTCGAGGCGGCCGGGCAGCACGGTGATTACTCGCGCGCGAGGAAGCACCCCGTCTTCTTCGTCGACCTGCCCTCGCACGCGATCAGCATGACGATCGGCTGGCTCGACCCGGGGCAATCCTCCAACCGGCACCGCCACACCTACGAGACCCTGATCTACATCCTCGAGGGCGAGGGCTACTCGTACATCGGCGGCAGGCGCGTCGAGTGGAGGCAGGGCGACGCCGTCTACGTGCCCGTGTGGGCCTGGCACAACCACGTCAACACCGGCACCGGCCGCGCGCGCTACCTCGCCTGCGAGAACGCGCCGATGCTGCAGAACATGGGCGGCGTGGCGCTGCGCGAGGAGGTCCCGGAGCGCGGCGACCGGCTGTTCGACGCCGACCACGATGGAGGTGGCCGATGAGCGCGCCGCTGCGGGGGATCGTCGCCTACCCCATCACCCCGTTCACCGCGGCCGGCCGCGTCGACGAGCGCCTGCTCGCCAAGCTCGTGGACGACATGCTCGCCGCGGGGGTGCACGCGCTCGCCCCGCTCGGCAGCACCGGCGTGCTCCCGTACCTCTCGGACGACGAGCGCGAGGCCGTCGCCGAGCTCGTGGTGAAGCGGGTGGGCGGGCGCGTGCCGACGCTCGTCGGCGTCTCGAGCCTCACCACCGAGCGGACCGTGCATCACGCCCGGCACGCCGAGAAGCTGGGGGCCAGCGCCGTGATGATCATCCCGATGAGCTACTGGAAGCTCACCGACGCCGAGATCGTCGCCCACTTCGACGCCGTCGCGCGCGCGATCGCCATCCCCATCGCCCTCTACAACAATCCCGCCACCGGAGGCCTCGACCTCGGCCCCGACACCATCGCCCGCCTGCTGCAGATCCCCAACGTCACGATGGTCAAGGAGAGCACCGGCGACGTCCATCGCATGCACCGCCTCGTGCAGCTGTGCGGCGACGACGTCGCCTTCTACAACGGCAGCAACCCGCTCGCGCTCGCGGCGCTGGTCGCCGGGGCGCGCGGCTGGTGCACCGCCGCCCCGCACGTCATCCCGCGCCTCAACGTCGAGCTGTACGACGCCGTGACCCGCGGCGATCTCGCCGGCGCCCGCCGGCTCTTCTACCGCCAGCTGCCGTTCCTGCAATTCATCGTCGCCCACGGCTTGCCGCGCGCGATCTCTGCCGCCCTGGAGCTGATGGGCACGCGCGTCGGCCCGCTGCGGGCGCCGCTCCGGCCGCTGGCGAGCGAGCGCGTCGAGGAGCTGCGCGCCATCCTCGTCGCCCTGCAGGTCATCCCCGGGCCGTGATCGGCGCTCGCACGGCCGCGGGGTCCGGCGTCACCGCCGGCGACCGCGATGTTACATTCGCGACCCATGCCGGCACGTGGAAGGCCGCAGCTCGCGGAGGTCGCCTCGCCGGTGCTCGTCGAGGACCCCGCGCTCGGTCACCGGGCCGCCGCCGCGGGCCCGGACGACCTGTGCGACAATCGCCTGATCCGCGGCGACAACCTCGCGGTGCTGCTCCTGCTCGAGCCGGAGTTCGCGGGTCGGGTGCAGTGCGTGTACATCGACCCGCCGTACAACACCGGCCAGGTGTTCGCGCACTACGACGACGGCGTCGAGCACGGGCGCTGGCTCGCGGAGATGCGCGAGCGGCTGGTCGTCCTGCGGCGGCTGCTCACCGACTCCGGCACCCTGTTCGTGCACATCGACGACAACGAGCTGGCCTACCTGATCACCGTCGCCGACGAGGTGTTCGGGCGGGCCAACCGGATCGCCGTGATCACCTTCAAGCAGAGCTCCGTCTCGGGGCCGAAGGCGGTCAACGCCGGGTTCGTCAGCACCGCCAGCTTCATCGTCGTCTACGCCCGCCGGCGCGCGGCCTGGCGGGCCTCGCGGGTCCACGCCGCCACCGCGCGCGACGCTCGCTACACCCGCTACGTCGACAACATCGACGACCCGCCCGAGCGCTGGCGGCTGGTCCCGCTGCGCCACGCGTTCGCGCGGGCCCACGGGCTCGAGCTCCGGAGCCTGCGCGGCGGCGCCCGCGAGGCCGAGCTCGAGGCGTTCGTGCTGGCCTCGGCGCACCGGGTCGTCCGCACCGCGCGGATCGCCGCGCGCGACGTCGGCGAGCCGGCGCGGGAGGTGCTGGCCCGCTCGGCCGCGCAGCCGGGCGTGGTCCTGCGCGCCGAGCGACCCGGCCGCGAGGACATGTACTTCCTCGGCGGCGAGCAGCTGATCTTCTACTCGAGCAAGGTGCGCGAGGTCGACGGCCGGCGGGTCACCGCCCAGGCGCTGTCGACGATCTGGGACGACCTCCTGCCCAACAACCTGCACAAGGAGGGCGGCGTCGAGTTCTCGCACGGCAAGAAGCCCGAGCTGCTGCTCAAGCGCTGCCTCGACGTCGCCACCGCCCCCGGCGACCTCGTGCTCGACTGCTTCGCCGGCTCGGGGACCACCGCCGCGGTCGCGCACAAGATGCGGCGCCGCTGGCTCGCCGTCGAGCTCGGCGCCCACGCCGAGACGCACTGCCTGCCGCGCCTGCGCGCCGTCGTCGACGGCGAGGACCGCAGCGGCGCGACCGCGGCGACCGGCTGGCCCGGCGGCGGCGGCTTCCGCTTCTTCCGCCTCGTCGACGCGCCGGACGGCTGACCCATGGGCCATGTCCTCATGAACATGCCCGTTCGGGCATGCCCATCAGAACATGCTCAGAGGATCCACATCGCCTCGACCCGGTGGGCCACGGTGCGACGGACCTTGAGGAAGCGCGGGTGGTTGCGCACGGACGCCAGCGCCGGGCACAGGTCGAGCCACTCGAGGTCGATGAGGCGGGCGTTGCAGGCGCGCTCGATCAGCTCGAGGGCGTCGTCGGGGAAGCCGCGGAGGCCCATGATCTCGGCGCCGACCTGGCAGGTCGAGGTGTACATGCGCGGGCTCGGTCCGCTGCCGTGGATGCGGTCGAAGCCGGCCCACAGCTGCTCGCGGGTGAGGTCGCCGATCAGGCCGCGGGCGGAGAAGCCGACCGAGTTCTCGCGCTCGCCGTCGAACAGCGCCTGCGAGCGCTCGAGGCAGGCGCGGACGGTGTCGAGGTCGCCGAACCACCCGGCCACGCGCACGCGCGTGATCAGGGCCTGGAACTGGAAGTGCGGCTGGTGCTCGAGCTTGGCCACGAACTCGTCGTAGGCGGCGAGATCGCGGCGGAGCGCGTGGACGCGGGCCACGTGGGCGTAGGCCTGCAGCAGGCTCGGCTCGAGCGCGGCGGCCAGGCGGGCCCGCGCCACCCCCTCCTCGATGTTGCCGGCCTCGCACTGCAGCTGCGACAGGTACTCGTGGGCGTGGGCGTAGGTCGGCGCCAGCTCGAGCGCCCTGGAGAACGCCTTGACGGCGTCGCGCCACTCGCCGGCCTGGACCTCGAGCATGCCGCGGGCGAAGTGGGTCTCGGCGAGGTCGGGGGCCAGCTCGAGCGCGCGGGTCACGGCCGAGCGCGACAGCGCCGCGAAGTCGCGCGCCGACTGCAGGCGGTCGGCGAAGAACCACGCGCGGGCGCAGGCGACCGCGTAGCTGGCGAGCGCCGGGCGGAACACCGGCGCGGCGTGGAGCGCCTCCTCGAGCAGCTCGATCGCGCCGTCGGGGCCGATGATGTGGCCGCCGGTGATCTTGCGGCGGGCGCGGCGGTACAGCGCGATCGCCTCGGGCGTGGCCGTGCGGCGGTGGGCCACCGTCGTCAGCTCGACGCGCAGGCCCTCGGCGATCTTCTTGCTGACGATCTCCTGGGCGTCGAGGAGGTCGTCGGCGCGGGCCTCGAAGCGCTCGTTGTAGACCTGCACGCCGCTCGAGACCTCGACCAGGCGGGCCTGCACGCGCAGCAGCGTCGGCGTCACCTGCAGCGTCGCGTCGACCACCATCGCCGCGCCGAGCTCGGTGCCGACGGCCCGCGGGTCGCGGGCCTCGCGGAACCGGGCCGTCGCGCCGCTGCCGATCACCCGCATCCCGCCGGTCTGCGACAGCACGTCGATCACCGCGTCGGTCAGCGCCTCGCCGAGGTACGCCGTGGCCGACGGGCCCTGGTAGCGCAGCGGCAGCACCGCGACCGTCGGCGCGCTCAGTCCGCTGGTCGGCGTGCTCGGGCCGGAGCGCGTCGACTGCAGCGTCGCCAGCGGCCCGGCCCCGCTCGAGATCGTCTCGCCGCTGCCGAGCAGCCACGCCCGCAGCCGCTCGGCGATCGCCGCCGCGCTGGTCGGCCGGTGACCTGGCTCTCGGGCCAGGCAGTGGCGCACCACCTCGGCCACCGCCTCGGGCACGTCTGGCCGCAAGGACAGGACGTCGAGCGGCGGCTCGGACAGGCGCGCCAGCGCGGCCGCGAACGCGGTGTCGCCGGCGAACGGCAGGCGCCCGGTCAGCATCTCGAACAGCACCAGGCCGACGGCGTAGAGGTCGGTGCGGGCGTCGACCGGCGCGCCCGCGACCTGCTCCGGCGCCATGTACACCGGCGTCCCGAGCAGCCCCTGGGTGTGCTGGCCGTCGTCGAGCGGGCGGGCGATGCCGAAGTCGGTGAGGACCACGCGGCCCTCGACCTCGAGCAGGATATTGGCCGGCTTGAGGTCGCGGTGGACCACCCCGGCCGCGTGCGCGGCCGTCAGCGCCTCGCACACCGACAGCGCGATCCGGGCCGCGCGGGCCGGCGCCAGCCCGTCCGCCGTCGAGTCGTTGCGCAGCAGGTCCTGCAGCGTGGTGCCCTCGACGAACTCCATGATCAGGAACGGCACCCCGTCGTGCTCGCCCATGTCGTGGGTGCGGGCCACGTTCGGGTGGCTGATCCGGCGCGCCAGGCGGACCTCGCGGCGGAAGCCGTCGAGCTGCTTCGGCGTCACCGCCTTGCCGAGCACCTTGAGCGCGACGACGTCGCCGACCAGCACGTCGACCGCGCGGTACACCGCTCCCATCCCGCCGCGCCCGGCCAGCGCGTCGATCCGGTAGCGGTTGGCGTAGAGCGTGCCGCGCGGCGTCTCGTGCGGTGTCTCGTCGCGCGGGACCTCGTCGCCGCGCAGGGTCGGATCGACCTCGTGATGCGGCCTCGACACGGGGGCGAGCTTAGCAGCGCGATCCGGCCGCGGCCGCGGCGCGTCCGGAGCTTCCGCACCTGGCCCACGCGGGCGCGGCGTCACGCCGGTGCGCCTGCGTCGCGCCCGCCGGGGGTCGGTGCGCGCCGGCGAGGAGACGGACTGCCGACCCGCGTGTTCGCGGCGGGCCATCGTCCGCGGCGAAGTGTCCGCGGCGATCTCAGCGGACGAAGATCTGCCCCGGCTTGCCGTTGAGGTCGCCGCCGACGCACGTATCGTAGCAAGTGCGCCAGCCGCTGCCGGTCAGGCCGAAGCCGTTGCCGTCGACGTCGCGGAAGTGGAACGTGTCGACGTTGCCGGTGAAGCCCATCCAGCTCAGCATCGACGCCCCGCCGGCGCACGCGCCCTGGATCGGCGTCGGCTCGCCGATGTAGTAGTGCGTGTTGATGTGCGCGTCGACGAAGTCGGCGATCACGGTGTGGCGGTAGATCGTGCCGGCGAACGCCTTGCTGCCGGCGTGGTCGCCGAACAGCACCTGGGTGAACTGCAGGCCCTTGCCGGCGGCGTCGAGCGAGTAGGCGCTGGCGTCGTCGGCCAGCGAGCCCTGGGCCGCGCGCCAGCCGAAGCTGCCGCCGCCGTCGCTGTCGGCGCAGCCCGGCGCGCTCGGGGTGTTGCGCGAGCGCCCGACCAGCGTCCAGCCGCCGCCGTCGATCGTCATCTCGCAGTAGACGTCGAACGGCACCCGCGGCCCGTCGCCGTCGACGTCGATCTGGTAGACCCCGTTCGGCGTGCTCGGCAGCCCGCTCTTCAGCTGCTTGCAATTGGTCGGCAGGTTGCACGAGCCGTTGACGCACGCCCCGGTGACGCAGTCCTTGTCGGCGACGCAGTTCTTGCCCTTGTTGCAGGCCTTGCAGGTCCCGCCGCAGTCGATGTCGGTCTCGCCGCCGCTCTGGATCGCGTCGGTGCACGTCGACACCTTGCACTCGACCGTGCAGTCGTCGAGGTTGCTCAGGTTGGCGTCGTCGCACTCCTCCACGCCCATGTACACCGACCCGTCGCCGCACTCGGCGTTCAGGCAGGTGTCGAGGCACGCGTCGCCGTCGTTCGCGTTGCCGTCGTCGCACTCCTCGCCCGGCTGCAGGGTTCCGTCGCCGCACGTCGCGCTCTTGCACATCGCCGTGCACGCGTCGTCGTCGTCGTCGTTGCCGTCGTCGCACGCCTCGCCGGGGCCGACGATCCCGTCGCCGCACACCGCCAGCGCGCACGCGTTGGTGCAGTCGTCGGTGTCGGTCATGTTGCCGTCGTCGCACGCCTCGCCGGGCCCGACGATCCCGTCGCCGCAGCCGGCCGCCTCGCACGCGCTGGTGCAGTCGTCGTCGTCGTCGAGGTTGCCGTCGTCGCACGCCTCGACCCCGGCGAGCACCAGCCCGTCGCCGCACACCGCCAGCTTGCAGCCGGCCGTGCACTCGCCGGCGTCGTCGTTGTCGCCGCCGCGGTCGCACTCCTCGTCGCCCTCGACCTTGCCGTCGCCGCACATCGGCACCGGCGGCTCCATCGCGCCGCTGCTCATGTCCGACCCCGGCCCCGTCGTCGGCTCCGTCGACCCCTCGGTCGGCGTCGTCATCGTCGCCGTCGCCGGCATCGTCGTCGCCATCGGCGGGCCGAAGCCGGTGGTCGGATCCTCTCCGCTGGCACAGGCGGCGACGATCGGCATGAAAGCGAGGAGGCGCGACAATTCAATGCGGGTCACTGCGGGGCACGCTAGCAGATGGGGTCGAGACCCCTCAAGGCGCGCGAATTCGCCGCTGCGCAGGCCCGGATGCACCCGCGCGCGCGGACGCGCGAGCGAGGGGCGGGTGCGCATGGGCGGACATCGGCCGCCACGCCCGACGTCCACGCTGCGAGAATCATCGCACTCGCCGCGGCGGCGGGACCGCCGACATGTCCCCGAGACCATGCGAACGAATGCCTCCGCATGAGCGACGCGCCGTGTCGCACCTTTCGACGCATTGCGCATAACCCGTCTCGACTGTGAGGTCTCGCTCCGGCCGAATGAAGTGTGTGATCGGATCACTGGTTCGATGGGGGATTCCACGCAGGCTTGACCCCGAAGGAGAATTACCTTTGACCATGAAACTGATCTTATGGGCCCCTGTCTGCGCCGTGCTGTCCGTGTTCGCAGCCTCGACCGCCCATGCGTCGGGCGACTACCCGACCGTTCCTTCCTGCCCCGAGGGCACCCTCGAATACAAGATCGACTGGCCAGTGTCGAAGTCGTACCCGATCCCCGGGACGTCCGACTACGTCGAGGTGAAGACCGACGGCATGTACTTCGACTGGAGCTCGAAGGTCGGGATGGACGCCGTCATCGCCGAGGGCGAGTGGTCGGGGGAGAAGTACGCCTACGATCCGGAGGCCTACGGCGGCAAGGGGCTGCACGCGTCGATGGACCCCAAGACCTACAAGCCGCACAAGCTGAAGCGGATCAAGTTCTGCTACGACCTGAACCTCAAGGTCGAGAAGACCGCGGAGACCAAGTTCAAGCGCAAGTGGGACTGGAAGATCGAGAAGAAGGCCGATCCGTCGTACATCGAGCTGAGGCGGTGGGAGAAGGCCGACGTCTCCTACGAGATCGGCCTCGACGCGGAGAAGCACGACAAGGACTTCGCGGTCAAGGGCGAGATCAAGATCTGGAACCCGACCAAGTTCGAGGCGAAGATCACCGCGGTGAAGGACATCCTCGACGGCGTCGAGGTCCCGGTCGACTGCGGGGGTGTCGAGTTCCCGTACACGCTCGAGCCCTACCAGAAGCTCGTGTGCACGTACTGGGCCTCGCGTCCCAACGCCAACACCGTCGAGAACAAGGCGATCGTCAAGACCCACAGCGACAGCAAGGTCGGCGGCGACACCGCCAGGGCCGAGGTGAAGTTCACGTCTCCGAGCGAGGAGATCGACAAGTGCGTCACCGTCACCGACAAGCTCGACGGGGTCGCCCAGACGCTCCCCACCGACTACGTGTGCGCCGGCGAGACGCCGAAGACGATCCAGTACTGGCACACCTTCGGGCCGCTCGAGTGCAGTGAGTGGGACCACGAGTTCAAGAACATCGCCACGTTCAAGACCAACGACACCCACACGGAGGGCCACGCCTCGACCACCGTCAAGATCAAGGTCAAGTGCCCCAACGGCTGCACGCGCACGCAGGGGTACTGGAAGACCCACTCCAAGCACGGCCCCGCGCCGAGGGACGCGGTCTGGGATCTGCTGTTGCCGAATGGCCCCGACACCCAGTTCTTCAAGAGCGGGAAATCGTGGCTCGACGTGTTCAAGACGCCTCCGCAGGGCAACGCGTACTACATCCTCGCCCACCAGTACATGGCGGCGGTGCTGAACGACCTCGCCGACGCCGACATCTACCAGATCCACGAGCTGCTCGACCTGGTCAAGTCGTTCTTCGAGAAGTACGGACCCTCGGAGTGGCAGGCCCACAAGGACAAGGCCGTGCTCACCGGGTGGGCGTCGACCCTCGAGAAGTTCAACAGCGGCAACCTGGGCGCGACGCACTGCGAGTAATGACGTGAGCGTGTGAAGCCACGCGGGGGGCGGCTCCATCGGGGCCGCCCCTCGGATGCATCTGTCCCATCGGACAGACTGTGATGCACAGCGCGCAGGCGCTGGCCGCAGGCGCCGGCTCCGCCGCGGCGCCGCCGAGGGATCTCGCCCACCATGCCCGCGTGCGCCGGGGCGAATCGACTTGCAAACGGCCGCCACCTCCCGCACCATCGAACCGTGACCTCCGGTTCCGCCGCCTCCCACCATCGCTGCGCCGCCCCTGGCGGGCGCGCGGTCGTGGCCGGCGCGAACAACGGCAATCGCAACAATCGCAATCGGACCTGCCTCCTGCGGGCCGGCGATTAGCGCGCACCCACGCTCATCGCCCAGGAAGCCCGCACTGCGAAGCGCGGGCTTCTTCGTGTTCGCACCTTGAACGATCCGCCGTCCCACCACCAGCCAAAGGAGCCTCTCATGTGTTCAATCCTCGGCATCTTCGACCTGCAACCCGGCGACGACGTCCACGCCCTGAGGCGGCGGGCGCTGGAGCTGTCGCAACGCCAGCGGCACCGCGGGCCGGACTGGAGCGGCGTGCACCAGGACGACGGCGCGATCCTGGTCCACGAACGGCTTGCGATCGTCGATCCCGCGGGCGGCTCGCAGCCGCTGCGCTCGGCCGACGGCGAGCTGGTGCTCGCCGTCAACGGCGAGATCTACAACCATCGCGACCTGAAGCAGTCGCTGAAGCGGCCCTACGCGTTTCAGACCGGCTCGGACTGCGAGGTGATCAACGCGCTGTACCGCGAGGACGCGGACCTGTCGGCCTGGCTGAACCGGCTCAACGGCATCTTCGCGTTCACGCTGTGGGACCGGGCACGGCGGCGCTACGTGATCGCGCGCGACCCGATAGGCGTCTGCCCCCTCTACTGGGGCCATGACGCCAGCGGTCGCGTCTGCATCGCGTCGGAGATGAAGGCGCTCGCCGATGTCTGCGCCGATGTCGCCCAGTTTCCCCCTGGCCACTACTATAATAGCACCACCGGCCGGCTGACCCGCTACTACGACAGGCCGTGGCGCGATCATGCCGCCACGCAGGGCGTGGAGGTCCCGCTCCCGGAGCTGCGCGAGGCCCTCGAGCGCGCCGTTCACCGCCAGCTGATGACCGACGTGCCCTACGGCGTGCTGCTGTCGGGCGGCCTGGACTCGTCGCTGGTCGCGGCCTGCGCGGCGCGCTTCGCTCGCCGTCGAGTCGAGGAGGACGACCGCGCCGAGGCCTGGTGGCCGCGGCTGCACTCGTTCGCCATCGGGCTCGCGGGCTCGCCCGACCTGGCCGCCGCGAAGATCGCCGCGGAGGCGCTGGGCACGGTCCACCACGGCTTCGAGTACACCTTCGAAGAGGGGCTGGACGCGCTGCCCGAAGTGATCCGCCACATCGAGAGCTACGACGTGACGACGATCCGCGCGTCCACGCCGATGTTCCTGCTGGCGCGCCGGATCAAGGCGATGGGCGTGAAGATGGTGCTGTCGGGCGAGGGCTCGGACGAGATCTTCGGCGGCTACCTCTATTTCCACAAGGCCCCCAACGCGCGCGAGTTTCACGACGAGACCGTGCGCAAGCTCGACGCCCTGCACACATACGACTGCCTGCGCGCCAACAAGGCGATGATGGCCTGGGGCGTGGAGCCGCGTGTGCCGTTCCTGGACGTCGAATTCCTCGACGTGGCGATGCGGATGGACGCGCGGCACAAGATGGCGGGCCAGGGCCGCATCGAGAAGGCGCTGCTGCGGGAGGCGTTCGCCGGCTACCTGCCGGACTCGATCCTGTGGCGACAGAAGGAGCAATTCAGCGACGGCGTCGGCTACGGCTGGATCGACGGCCTCAAGGCGAACGCCGAGGTCCACGTCAGCGACCGGGAGTTCGCCGCCGCGGCGAGCCGGTTCCCGATCAACCCGCCGCAGACCAAGGAGGCGTATTTCTACCGCTGGATCTTCGAGCGCTGCTTCCCCGGGAAGGCGTGCGCGGAGTCGGTGCCGGGCGGCAAGTCCATCGCTTGCTCGTCGCCGACGGCGCTCGCCTGGGACGCGGCATTCGCCGCGGCGGCCGATCCGTCCGGACGCGCCGTGGCGGGGGTGCATCGAGCGGCGCTGGGATGAGCCTCGCAACTCGCTCCAGAGCGCTCGCGGGGCGGGCGCCCGGCGAGTCTCGACGATCGAGCCGCGCCCCGCAGTCGGGCTCGCCTCCGGGCCGTATCGTGAATGCTCGTATGCTTCAGCGCGGTCGCGGCCGTTCAGGCCGCGTCTCTATCTATTTAGCGAATTCTATATCGCCGGTTCGCGCGGACATGCCTTGACTCTCGCGCGCCCTTGCCCATGCTCCCGGGGCCGTTCCCAGGCGGCTCGCAGCGGAGTTCGCCATGATGCATCGAATCCCCTGGACCCCCGCCCTCTCCATGGTTCTGGTCCTCGGCGCGTGCGGCGACGACGCCGACGCGGAGCGCCCACCCCACCCCGACATGGCCCCGCGCGAAGCCTGGTCGGACGACGACGACCCGCGGCTCCTCGACGATTCATTCACCTACGCGTACGCCGAGCTGCCGACCTCCGGCCTCGCCGAGCGGATGCCGTGGCCTGGCAGTTACTGGCCGTCCTACCGCGACGGCATCAATGATCGGTGGGCCGGACCGGACACCCGCTCGCCCGCGGAGAAGTACGAGCTCGCGTTCGGCAAGGCCGGTGTCGAGGACGCCGTCTCGGCGCACCACGGCGTCGACAGCCTCCCGACCGCCGCCTGCCGCGACGAACTGGACTGCGATGAGGACCTGGTGTGTGCCCGCCGGCGCGGCGAGGAGCTCGGCCGCTGTGCCCCCACCTGGGTCGGGATCTGCCACGCCTGGGCCCCGGCCGCCCTGTTCGAGCGCGAGCCCAGGCGGCCCGTCACCTACCGCGGCGTGCGGTTCGAGATCAACGACCTCAAGGCCCTGATCAGCATGGCATACACGGAGGGCCTGGCCGCCCGCATGGTGTCCCTGCGCTGCGACGAGGACGGCGAGGAGCACGACCTCGACGACATCGACGAGTGCCGGGACACCAACCCCGGCACCTTCCACGTCGCGGTGACCAACCTCCTCGGTCTGCGGAGCACCGCGTTCATCCACGATCGCAGCTACGACGCCGAGGTGTGGAACCACCCGGTCGTCGCCTATCGCGTCGCTCACGACGAGCCGCTCTCGCCCGCCGCCGCCAACCTGCTGCTCGGCGTCGAGGCGTCGGACTACGCGTTCAACGACCGCGCCGTCGCGCTGCGACGGCTCCGCACCGAGCTCGCGTGGGTCTCCGCCTCGCCGAGCGAGATCGACGGCGCCCTCACGCCCTACCTCGAGTACTTCACCGTCATCGACACCTACGACTACATCGTCGAGCTCGACGAGGACGGCGAGATCATCGGCGGCGAGTGGCTCGGCGACTCGCAGCGCCGGCACCCCGACTTCCTGTGGATCCCGGTGGAGAAGTACGACGCCGTGGCCGCCGGGGCGATCGAATACCACGACGTCGAGCATTTGATGCAGCTCGCCGGCGGCGGCAGGTAGCCGCGGCCGCGATATCGGCCGACCTGCTCAGGCCAGCGCGCGGCGCAGGTGGTCGACGAACACGCGCACGCGCGGCGTCCCGCGCAGCTCCGTGCGATACAGGGCAGCCACCGACGCCCCGGCGGTGCTCCATTGCGGCAGGATCGTCCGCAGCGAGCCCGCGCCCAGCTCGGCGGCGACCAGCCAGTCGGGCAGCAGCGTCACCCCGAGGCCGGCCACGGCGGCGTCGCGGAGGACCGCGAGCACGTTGCAGGCCAGCACCTCGCGCACGAGCACCGTCTCCTCGCGCGGCGGACGGGAGAAGCGCCAGCGGGTCGCGGGCACCCCCGAGCCGTAGATCTGGACCAGCGCGTCGTGGCGGGCCAGCGCGGCCGGCTCCTTCGGCTCGCCGCGGCGGCGCAGGTAGCTCGGCGCGGCCACGGCCACGCGCGGCACGGTGAGCAGCGGCACGGCGATCAGCGCGTCGCTGTCGGGCGGCACCAGCGTGGTCGCGCGAATCGCCACGTCGATGCCGTCGCCGATCAGGTCGGTCAGGCGATCCTCGAGGCGCAGGTCGACGCGCAGGCGCGGGTGCGCGGCCAGCAGCGAGGGCAGCGTCGGCGCCACCCGCAGCCCGCCGAACGTCACCGACGCCGCCACCACCAGCCGGCCCTCGACCGCGTCGGCCCGGCGCGCCGACGACTGCGCCTCCTCGACCTCGCGCAAGATCCGGACGCAGCGCTCGTAGTACGCGCGGCCCACCTCCGTCACCGTCAGGCGCCGCGTCGTCCGCAGCACCAGCGTCGCGCCGAGCTCCTCCTCGAGCGCGCGCAGCTGGCGGCTGATCGCCGGGGTCGACAGGCGCAGGCGCCGGGCCGCGGCCGACAAGCTGCCGCTCTCGACGATCCGCACGAAGGCCGTCATCTGGGCCAGGAGGTCCATGCGGTGCAGGTTCCTCGATTGTTGCGCGCGACGCAAGAGTACCTTGCGCCGGCGCCGTCTACTGCCCGGACGCGGTCGCCGTCATCTTCGCCGCACACAGCGAGACGAACCAATGACGAGCTTCACCGACAAGATCGTACTCATCACCGGCATCACCTCGGGCATCGGCCGCGCGACCGCGCGAGCGTTCGCGGCCGCGGGGGCGCACCTCGTGCTCGGCAGCCGCGACGCGGCCGCGGGCGAGGCCCTGGCGGACGAGCTGCGCGGGCGCGGCGGCCAGGCCCTGTTCGTCGCCACCGACGTCACCGCCCCGCGCGGCGTCGAGGCCCTGGTGGCCGCCGGCCTGCAGCGCTTCGACCGCCTCGACGTCGCCGTCAACAACGCCGGCCTCGAGGTCACCGGCCCGATCGAGGGCGGCGACGAGGCCGCGTTCGACCGCGCCTTCGACACCAACGTGAAGGGCCTGTGGCGGGCCCTCCGCGCCGAGATCCCGGCGCTGGTGCGCGGGGGCGGCGGCGCCGTCGTCAACCTCAGCTCCGTCGCCGGCATGCGCGGGATGCCCGGCGCCAGCGTGTATGCGGCCACCAAGTTCGCCGTCGAGGGCCTCACGCGCTCGGCCGCGCTCGAGCTCGCGACCGCGAAGATCCGCGTCAACGCCGTCGCCCCCGGCCCGGTGGCCACGCCGATGCTCGACCGCTTCACCGGCGGTCACCCCGAGATCATGGCCCAGCGCGTCCCGCTCGGCCGCCTCGCGGCGCCCGAGGAGATCGCCCGCGCGGTGCTCTGGCTCGCCTCGGACGAGGCGTCCTACGTCACCGGCACGACGCTCGCCGTCGACGGCGGCTTCATGGCGTGAGTGACTCGCGGCAATCGCCCGTCCGCCCGGGTCATGCCATTCGTGGCAGTCGCCGCGCCCTGGCTAACCGGTGCGGCCCTGGAGCTGCGCGAGCGCCTGCTCCACCTCGTCCGGCGCGTCGCCGCGGCGCTTGAGGAGCGCGCGGCGCTCTTCCAGCGCCACGCGGGCCGCCCGGACGTCGCCGGTGCCGACCAGCGCCTGCGCCTTGTTGTGGAGCAGCAGCAGCAGCAGCTCCTCACCCGCCTCCGCGGCCGCGCGGGCCACCGGCTCGGCCGCCGCGAACAGCTCGAGCGCCTCCGCGTGGCGCTGCAGCGCGACCAGGCTCTCGCCGAGGTTGCTCTCCGTGATCGCGCGCTCGAGATGTCCTTCGGGCAAGATGCGGTCCTGCAGCCGGAGCGCCTCGCGGTACGTCTTCACCGCGCCGGCGAAGTCGCCGCGCAGGTGGAGGATCACCCCGAGGTTCACCAGCGCCGCCGCGACCTCGGGGTGATGTTCGGGCAGGACCTGGCGGAGGATCGCCAGCGCCCGGCGGCCGTGGTGCTCGGCGCGGCCGAGCTCGCCGACGCGGCCCGCCTGGTCGGCGAGCGCCGTGTGGACGCGACCGCACTCGACGCAGACCGACCCGTACGTGTCGGTCCACACCGACAGCGCGAACTCCATCAGCTCGCGGGCCCGCGCCTGCTCGCCGGTCCGCGCCAGCAGCACGCCGAGGTCGTGGGACACGCGTGCCAGCTGCGGGTGGCGCGGCCCGAGGTGCGCCGCGCACAGCTCGAGCGCCCGCGAGAAGCTCGCCAGCGCCTCGTCGCGCTCGCCGAGCGCCTCGAGCGCGTTGCCCAGGCTCTGCAGCGACCGGATGCGCTCGATCGCCGGCCCGCCGCCGAAGTGCAGGCGCTCGAACGCCTCCCGGTGCAGCCGCACCGCCTCGGCGTGGCGCTCCTCCGCCACGGCCGCGACGCCGAGCGCGTTGAGGAGGATCGCGCGGCGCGGCCCGCTGTCGTCGAGGCGGTCGAGCAGCGCCTGGGCCCGGCGGGCCCGCTCGCGCATCCGCTCCGGGTTCACCTCCAGGCGCGCCGCCACCGTCGCCAGGGTCACCCATCCGCTCGCGGTGGTGTCGTCGAGGCGATTGGCCTCGGCGATGTCGATCGCCGCCAGCAGGTTGGTCTCGGCCGCCGCGATCTCGCCGTCCTCGGCGCGGAGGCGGCCGACCGTGAGCAGCGCGTCGGCCTCGATCGCCGGCTCGCCCAGCGCCTGCGCGCGCGCCCGGACCTGCTCCGCCAGGCTCAGCGCCTCGCGCCGGCTGCCGTCCGCCGCGTGGGCGCGCGCCGACACCAGCGCCCGCCGCAGCTCGTCGACCTGCCCTGACCTTTCGAGCATGTCCTCAATTTCGCCGCGGCCCGGCCGGTCGCGACAGTCGTCGATCCGCGGCAGCGCCTCGACCACCGCCATCGCCTGCTCGATCTCGCCGGCGCCTGCGAACGCCAGCATTCGCGTGGCGCCCGTCAGCGCCTGCGCCGCGCGCTCGAGGCACTCGAGCACTTGTTGGAGCTGCAACGCCGAGCGCGCCGACAGCTCCACCGTCGCCTCGCAGGCGCGCCGACGCGCCAGCTTCCATTGATCGGCGTAGGCGTCGAGCGCCGCCTCGACGCGGCGCCCGACCCCTCGCGCATACTCGCTGTCCGGGGCGCGAAACACCGCCGCCAGCGCCTCGCGCTCGGAGGCCCCCCACGCGCGATCGATCCGCCGCTGGGCCGTCTCGCACGAGACCTCGGTCAGGTCACCCGGGCCAGGGGCCAGCAGGCCCCCCAGCCCGCCCACGCCGAGCAGTCCGGCCGCCAGCCCGACGCGACGCCATCGCCGCGCGGGATCGTACTCGAGCGCGGCGACCAGCGGATCGAACGACGCGTAGCGACGGGCGGCCGACGGCGCCAGGCCTCTCGCCAGCACGCGATCGATGCGGCGCGGGACCTTGGGGTCGCGCGCGCGCGTGGTCGTCATGTTGTACTCCGGCCGGTGCCCGTGCAGCGCCTCGTACAGCGACACGCAGAAGCTGAAGATGTCGCTGCGGAGATCGGGCGGACGACCTGCCTTCTGCTCCGGGGCCATGTAGGCCGGCGTGCCGACCACCGCGCCGGTGCTCGTCAGCGGCGTCTCGCTATTCACTGCAGCGCGCGAGGTCGTCGGCGGCGCGCCCTCGGGAGTGGCACCGCTCGGGCGGGCGAGCCCGAAGTCGACGACGTAGACGCGTCCGTCCTCGCCGACCAGCACGTTGTCGGCCTTGAAGTCGCGGTGCACCAGCCCCACCGCGTGCACCGCTTGCAGCCCGCGCGCCGCAGCCACGTACTTGGCGATCGTCTCGCGCCACGGTCGCGGCGTCTCGCGCTGCCACGCCCGCAGCGTCTGGCCGCGGATCCGGGCCATCACGATGTACACGTGTCCGCGGAACACGCCGACCTCGTAGATCTCCACCACGTTGGGGTGCGAGACCTGGGCGAGCAGCCGCGCCTCGCGGAGCAGCCGGCTCTCGTCGCCGAGCGACGGCCGCGGCCCGCTCACGCGCGCCAGCTTGACCGCGACCTCGCGCCCGAGCGTCGGGTCGAGCGCCGCGTAGACCGTGCCCATGCCGCCGGCGCCGATGCGCTCGAGCACGCGGTAGCGGGCGATCGACAACCCCTCGAATTCCTCGGGGACCGGCTCGTCGTGGGGCTCTCGTGGGGCGTCGACCGTGTCGCGCTCGACGAGCGGCTTGCTCTCGCGGGTGCTCGCCTCCACGTCACCGCCTTCGTCGCGTCACGCAGAGCCCGCGCTCGTCATGCAAGTCGGGTATCACGGCCCCCCCGGGCGTGACAAGGTCCTGTTCCGCAGGCCGACGTCCGCGCGGGCGGTATCACGCGATGGAACTGCGCGTGCTACCCGGGCCCCACGCGACTGCGATACAGTCGCACGCGAGAACTCCGATGGCAGACTACACGACGAGCATTCCAGTCCAGATGATCGAGGCGGTCAACGGCGCGGCCCACGAGCTGCTGCTCGGCTCCTGCACCAGCAGCGCCACGTCGCCGGTCCTGCAGCCGCGTGACAAGGTCACCGCCGAGACCAGCGGCAGCTCGGTCCTGTCGACCGTCACCGCGGCGACCGGCGCCCCTGGGATCACCGGCGTCACCGCCACCCCGCTCAATGGTTCGCCGTCCGTCAGCTACACCGACAGCTCCGGCGTGTGGTCGGCCACCTTCCCCGTCTCGTCGGTGGGCGAGTACTCGTGGCGCGTCGAGGTCACGATCGAGGACGCGGTCCGCGGCTCCCTCATCCTCGACCCGATCATGATCGTCCGCAAGACCAACTGACGGGCCGCCTCCGATGTCGACCTCAGCGAGCGCGAGCGCGTGGACGAGGACCCGCTACCTCGCGCTCGTCGGCGCGTGGGCGGCGACGGTGATCTTGGCGATCCGCGACGCCACCCTCGATCCCCCCGACCCGTCGCGGATCGGCACCGCGCAGTACGGACACAACAGCGAGGGCGCCCTCGCCGTCGTCCTCTCGCTGACCGTGCTCGAGCTCGCGGTGGCCCTGGCGATCCTGCGACCCGCCTCGTATCACGCCGCCTGGCCGCGCGCCGCCGCGGCGTTCCTGGTGTTCGCCGCGTGGAGCGTGGCGTCGCTGCTGGCGACGATGCACGCGGGCGGGGTGGTGGCGCTGCACGCCCTGTGGGTCATGGCGCTCGCGCTCGGCTGCCTCGTCGCCATGCTGTGGAGCCTCCTCGCCCGCCGCAAGTGATTCGTGGCATGTCCATCAAGACATGCCCCAAAAAACATCCACATCTGCTCAGCGGCGCGTGTGACGGACGAACAGCTTGCCGCGGTTGTTGATCCCGACGAGGTCGGGGCGGCCGTCGCCGTCGAGGTCGGGGAACTGGACCGCGGCGAGCTTGTCCTCGGCGACGCGGACCTGCCTCGGCCCGTCGTCGCCGCGCAGCCACACGTAGGTGCCGTGATCGTCGAAGGTGACGAGGTCGTAGCGGCCGTCGCCGTCGGCGTCGCCGACCTGCCGCAGCGCGCCCTCCGTCAGCGACTCGTGGCTCACGATCGCCTCGCGCCGATCGGGGTCGCCGTCGATGTGGCGATACACCGTGGTCCCCTCGTGCGTGATCAGGTCGACGCGGCCCTCGGCGTCGGGCGGCCCGAACAGCGCGGTGGTCCCCGGCATCGCCTCCGCCGCGGCCCACTCGCGCGGCCCGTCGTTCCGCACCAGGAATCCAGGCATCTTCGAGCCCGGCCGGATCAGCAGGTCGAGATCGTCGTCGCCGTCGACGTCGCCGACGAAGAGCGCGGCCCACACCAGCTCCGGCACCTCCGCGAGGTCGTGCCAGGGGGTGAAGCGCAGCGGCTCGGTGCCGTACGCGACATACAGGTTCATCTTCTTCCAATCGGGGGCGTCGACGGCCGCGAGCGCCAGCATGTCCGGCAATCCGTCGTCGTCGACGTCGGCGATCGCCAGGTCCTCGGCCTTCTGCAGCGAGCCGAGCAAGTCGAGGTTCACCCACTCGGCGGCGCGCTCGGGAGCAAAGCGATAGGGCTCGACGGCCCAGCCGAAAAGCGCCGCCACGACCTCGGCGAAGCCGTCCCCATCCAGATCGCCGAGCCCCAGCCCGCTGTGTTCGCCCACGCTGCCGAAGCCGTCGGCGCGATCGAGCGCCGCGTCCTCGCTGCCCCACAACACCGCCACGCCGCCGCCCGGCTGGCGACACAGCGTCACCAGGTCGTCGTAACCGTCCTGATCGATGTCGGCGACCGCGACCTCGGCCACGTCGCCGTGGAAGTTCAGCGGAGCGGCGACGGCGGCCGGCCGCGCGACCTCGCGGGTTAGATGGACCCGAAGCTTGTCCGAGTTGAGCGTCACCAGATCGAACTGCGCGTCGGTGCGGGCCGCCAGCGCCGCCCGGTCGTAGCGCGGGAACTCGTGAAGCTGCTCGGCCTCGAAGGTGGCGTCCCCGCGGCCGCGCTGGTAGATGAAGATCCCCTCTCGATCGGCGACGAGCGCGTCGAGCCGGCCATCTCCGTCGAGGTCGCGGAGGTGAGACGGCGCCCGTGTCTGGGCCAGCAGCGTCGCCGTCGGCGCGTCGTCGACCATCCCCGACACCACGACCGCGCCCGCATCGGCGCCGAGCACGACCTCGGGGGCGCCATCGCCGTCCAGGTCGCCCGCCGCCAGATCTCTCAGCCGGATCTCCTCGGGTAGCAGTTCCACGAGCGCCGCGACGTCGTGCTCCACGCCGAGCGCGTAGCCGTCGCCGTCCGGGACCGCGTGCACGAGCACCGGCGTCCCGTCGCGCTCCGCCAGCACCAGCGGCTCGTCCACGCCGTCCTCGTCGAAGTCGACCGCGATCACCCGCCCCACGCCGAGCTCCTCGCCGAACACGCGCTCCTCGAGCAGGCCGCCGTCGGCAGCGAATCGCAGCAGCGCCGCCGGGAAATATGCCGCCTCCGTCGTCACTTCGGTCGCGGCCGTTGCGATCGCTACGCCGGCCGTACCCGCTCCGGTGCGGAGCGGCATCAGACCGGCCGGCTTGATCGTCGTCGAAGTCGCCGGCCGCACCGAGAGCAGTCCGCCGCCGTCGCTCCCCACCGCGACGAACACCGATTGTTCGCCGGCGACGAGCACGTCTGGCCATTCGTCGCCGGTCAGCTCGGCGATCGCGACCGACTGTGGCCCCTCGATCGCCAGCGTGACCCCCTGCTCGAGCCCGAGGTCCGCGCGGCCGTGGAACACGATCAACCACTGAGCCGTCGCCGCCACCACGTCGAGCAGATGGTCGCCGTCGAGGTCGCCGGTCGCCAGCGCCGATTCGGAGGAGTCGGTGCTCAAAATGGGCGAGCTCCACACCTCGATCGGCGCCACCCCGGCCGCCCACGCGAACGGCACCACGAACCCCTCGCCGCCCGCCAAAAGCCCGCTGTCCGTGCCGCCGCCGACCCACGTCACCACCCGGTCGAACGCCACCTCGACGTGCCCGAGCCAGGTCGCGCCCTTGCCGAACCACGTGCCGACGCGGTCGTCCTGCGGCACACTGACGCTCGCCAGGCCACCATTCGCAATCGGCCCTGCCACCAATCCGGAGCCGCTCGCCGAATGCTCGCCGAACGGCAGCGCGATCGGGCTGGCGAACCTGCCCGCGCCGTCGTTGCGGTGCACCCGCACGTTGCTCGCGAGGTCACGCGTGAGCGCGTCGAGGTCGCCGTCGCCGTCGTAATCCGCGAGCGTCAGCGCCCACATATCGACGTGCGCCGCGCTCGCCTCGGCCTTCCTCAGCGTCCCGTCCCCCGCGCCGCGGAGCACCTGCAACGCTTCCCCCGCATCCACGACGACGACGTCGAGCCGCGAATCACCGTCGACGTCGCCGAGCGCGAGCCGAACCGGCGCCTTGCCGGCGCGATGCTCTCGCACCGCGCCGGTCCGTGGATCGATCACCGCGACCCGGCCGTGCTCGACCACGGACGCGACCAATTCGAGCTGCCCGTCACCGTCGAGATCGCCGCTGGCCAGCGCCGGCGCCCACCCCGACAGCGGAATGTCGCGCCGCCGCTCGAGCCGCCCCTCGCCGTCGATCCCGTAGATCGCCACCAGCGGCGACTCGGCGAACGACACCGCGACCTCGCGATGGAGCCCCGCGAGCGACACCGGCGGCTCGGCGAACAACACCATGGACCGCCGCCTGTCGCGCGTACCGAACGCCAGCTGGCTGCCTTCGCCCGTCAATGCGAACACCTCGGTCAGACCGTCGCCGTCGACGTCGACCTCGACCGCCGCGCGGACCACCGTCGCCACATCGACGACCCGCCCCTCGTCGGCGCACAGCGCCGCGAGCGACCCGCACTCCGATTCATTCGCCCCGCAGCTGCCCGCCAGGACCGCCGCGACCCCTGCCACCGACGCGACGCGCGAAACCGAACACAGGCGAAGCAGCCAGGAATTGCGAGGCACCATGAGCCCGCAGAAGGTGTACGCCGGCCTCACCGCGTGCAAGTCTCGTTCGGCTCGACGCGGCCCGCCACGCGCCAGGCCGCTGCGCGGTGCCTGCGCGTCACGACGGGCCCTGCGAGCCCACAGCGATCACGAACACGAAGTCGGTCGAGACCCGAGCTCCGGCGCCTGATAGTTTGAAGGATCATCCGCTCGTTCCCCGTCCGATTCGCCCGCGTTCGATCGCGGACGACGTCGCATCGAGTTCCTCGCCTATCTCTGGCGGCAGCAGCCGCGCTCGACCGATTGATCGCTCCGCGGGGCCTCACGTCATGCCGCCACCGACGGCGCGTAAGACCACGCGCGCAGCGCCCCGCCGGCTGAGTCGTGCAGCCCTCGCCGCACCTGCGGCCCGATCGCCCCGTCCGCGCGCCGACGCCGCGGACGAGCCACCGCCACCTGCTCCCAGCGACGAATCCGTGTTCGCGTCGTTTCGCTCGCCGCCCCCACCGCTCATTCGCGGCTCATCGCGCACATCGCCGCCGCTTGTCAGCGCCGCGCCGCCGGGCCACGATCGCCGCGATGTCCTCCGAGCCCGGCCCGCGCTCACCCAACCTCGAGTACCGCCGCCCGGTCGCGGCCGACGCCGGAGCCCTGCACGCGCTCATCACCGACGACCACATCAAGCGCTACCTGTTCCACGGTCAGAGGATGCCGCCCGGGTGGTCCGTCGCCACCATCGCCGCCAGCGAGGAGCTGTACCGCGTCCACCGCGTCGGCGTATGGCTGCTCTACGCCGCCGGCGTCGCCGAGCCGCTCGGCTTCTGCGGCTTCGTCACGCTCGCCGGCTTCGACGCGTTCGGAGGCGAGCCGCAGCTCGTGTACGCCCTGCGCGAGGCCTACACGGGTCGCGGGTACGCCTGCGAGGCCGCGGCCGCCTGCATCGAGTTCGCGCGGGCCCACGCCGACCTCCCCGCGATCTTCGCCGTCGTCGACGAGCCCAACCGGGCCGCGATCCGCGTGCTCGAGAAGCTCGGCCTCTCGCGCCACGGCGAGCTCCCGGGGGCCTTCGGGGCGATGCTGCTGTTCCGCCGCGACCTCGAGCACTGAGCGGCGCGGCGCCTCACTGCCAGTCCCACTCGCAGCATTGCTTCGCGTCCACCTCCGGCGTGCTGGGAGGGATCGACGCGCAGATGTCCTTGCTCGGGCAGGTCTTGCCGGGCACCTCGTCCTCGAGGCACGTGCAGGTGTCGCCCTCGCAGCGGAGCTCCTGCACCACCCCTTCGCAGTCGCGCTTGATGAAGCAGGACTCGGCGTCGCCATTGGACTGGATCGCGCAATCGGGGATGTTGCACTGATCGTAGGCCTCGACCTCGGCCGTGCACATGTGCGGCTCGACCATCACCTGGTGCTCGAGGTCGGCGCACGACAGCTCGGCCACGCAATTCCACAGGTCGGCGAGCCGCCCCTCGCACTCGCTCGCCGGCGCCTCGTCCTCCACGCATTGCTCGGCGCACTGCGGCCCGCCCCCGAAGCCGCACGCGTCCATCGCCGCGCACAGCTTCTCGCACGCCGCCGGCAGCGGCTCGAGCGGCTCGCCGGTCGTCGGCGTCGGGACGGTCGTCGTGTCGGCGCCCTCGGTGACCGAGCTCGCGGTCGTCGACGTCGTCGTCGTCGACGTCGGCGCGGTCCCGTCACTGGTCCCCGTGCCGGTCTCGGTGGCGCCGCCGGTGTCACTGTCGGTCTCGGACGACTTCGACGGGCAGGCGAGCAGGAGGAAGGCGAAGCAAGCGAGCGAAAATGAACGCATAGGGCGAGCAGTCTATCAGGACCCCAGGCGCCGGCCTCGTCGATGCAGCCTGCGGGCGGGCTCGCATTCCGCGCGGATCCCCGGCGACGAGGGCCTGGGAGTGGCTCCTGCCCGTGCCCGCTCGCCGCCGCCTGCGCGTCCGGCCCGTCAGCCGCGACACGCCGATGGACGTCGCGCGGGCGTGGCCGGCGGCGGCGGTCTTCCGACTCGAGCGCCCATCCACTGAGCTGCCCTTTCTACCATGCTCGGAGGGACATGTCCTGAAGACCTCACCCTTCCGGCGCGCCGACCACGTTCTTGAGCGCCCACCCCGTCATGTCCGAATACGTGTAGGGCCCGTCGAGGCCGCCGACGAATTGTACCGCGTGCGTGTCGGGGTCGACCACGTGGGCGCCGTTCGCGTCGGTATCGACCATCCACACGTGCCCGTCGACGTCCACGCTGATCCCGGCCGGGTAATGCAGGTCCACCAGCGTCGACGAATCGATCAGCTCGACGAACGTCGCCGAGTCGGTGTCGACGCGCAAGATCCCCTGCGCCAGCGCCGCGACCCACAGGTGGCCCCTCGCGTCCTCCTGCATCCCGCGGCTCAGCGACGTGTAGTCGGCCGGCAGGTCGGCCTGCGTCCACGTCGCCGTCGCCGGGTCGTAGCGCTGCAGCGTGTTCTGGCCGCCGACCCAGGGTCGACCCGCGTGGTCGACGGTGAAGCCGTACACCGTGAAGAACGACTGCGTCGGGTCGGGCACCGGGATGATCTCGTAGCTCAGGTCGGCCTTGCGCACGTGGACCAGCGGGCCCGTCGACCACGACGCGCCCCAGAAGTCGTTGTTCGCGTCGACCGCTCCGCCGTAGACCCCGAAGCCGCCGTCGACGCCGGGCAGCATCGTCGACGCCATGATCGTGCCGTCGTCGCCGCGCAGCAGGTACACGATCGCGTTGCCCAGCCCGTCGGGCGCGCTGGTCCACACCTCCGGATCGACGTGCGTCGTGCAGCCGTCGTCGTCGACCGTCTGCGTGCCCGACGTCCAGGCGGCGGGTCGCGCCGCGGGTTGCAGCGGCGTGTTCCACACCACGCATTCGTCCGCGCCCCACGCCAGCACGTCGCCGGCGCCGGACGACGTCTCGATCGTCCCGCTGTTGTCGAGGTCGACGCAATCGGCGTGGCGCGCGAAGATCTTCGTGATGCTGCCGGCGCGGTTGACCACCGCGACGTCGCCGCGCAGATTGACCGACGTGCGCGACGGGTCAGGTCCGCTCTCCGGGCCGGTCCGGTAGCGCGCCACCTCGGTCCGCGTCTTCGTGTCGATCTTCGACACGGTCCCCTCGGGCGAGTTGGAGATCCATATGTAGCTGAACTCGAGGTCGCCGCTCTTGCAGCCGGCCGGCGCGCCGAGGTCGGGCGGAGCGCCGAGGTCGAACTTCACGCCCACCGGCGTCGAGGTCGATGTCGTCGACGTCGTCGAGCTCGAGCTCGTCTCCGAAGACCCCGCCGAGGTGGTGACCTCGCCGGTGCTGGTGCTCGTCGTCGTGGCCGCCGGCTCCGGGGCGCCGGCCGTCTCGCTGGCCGAGGCGCCGACGCCGAAGCCGCTGGTGCCGCTCGAACCGCCGGGGCAGGCCGCGCACAGGAATGAGGCGAGGGCGAGAGTTCGCATGGTGGACCTCGGAGCGAGGACAACCTTGCTCGCAGTCCGGCGCGCGCGACGGTGATGCACACACGTGGCGCGCGCTCGCGGCGATGAATCACCCCACCGCGCTCGCCGCGGCGCGCGCCACGAACGGCGCGCCGCGGCGGACGCCGGCTCGCGCGCTCAGCGGCGCGGGAACCACGGCACCAGGCGCGACGTGGTCCGCTGATAGTCGGCGTAGGTCGGATACTTCGCGCGCGTCAGCTGCTCGGTGAACGCGGTCGACCCGTGGAACAGCGCCGTCAGCAGCAGCGGGCCGGCGATCGCCACGTTGAGCCAGCCCGCGCCCGACGCCACGCTGAACAGGTAGAACGTCCACCACATCGACACCTCGCAGAAGAAGTTCGGGTGGCGGGAGTAACGGAACAGCCCCTGCGTCAGGAACTTGGGCCCGTACGCCTGGCCGCGGGCCCGCTTGGCGCACTGGAAGCGCCACTGCTGCTGATCGGCGATCGTCTCGCCGGCGAGCAGGACCAGGAACACCAGCGTCGCCAGCGTGTCGAGCGGGCCCCACGGCGCCGCGCTCGGCGACGCGGCCACCCACGCCGGCAGCGCCAGCAGCAACAGCAGCACGTTCTGCACGAACGCGATGAACACCAGGTTGAACACCGCGAACACCGGCGGCGGCAGGCGGCGGCGCAGCTCGATCCAGCGGTAGTCCTCGCCGCCCGGCGCGTAGCCGCCCTTGCGCGCGAAGTTGTAGGTCAGCCGCGCGCCCCACAGCCCCGCCAGGATCGTCATCGTCGTCAGGCGGCAATCCTCGCCCTGCGACTGCGACGCGAACCAGGCGACGTAGGCGGGCGGGAGGATCGACCACAGGCGGTCGACCCACGAGTACTCGCGGGTGACGACGGCGAGCAGCCAGCACAGGGAGGCGGCGCCGAGGCACGCGATTGACGCGGCGTGGAGTGGGTCCATGGCGGCATCGTATGTCGAAACCACCGCGCCCGCGACGAGCGCGACGCGCGAGGGGCCGCGGACGGTCGTCCACGCATGACCTCAAGACCAGGCCGCTCGCGCACCGGGGCCCCCGCGTCCCTGCGCGGCCGCGACGGCCCCGCGTGGACGCGTCGAGATCTCTCCGCTATCGTCGGCCCGTCGTCATGATCGAACTCCCGCTCCCCCGCCGGCTGCAGGCCCCGAGCAACCTCCTGCACATGTTCTTCCGGCCCGAGCAGTTCATCGCTCGCCACGCCGCCGCCGCGCCGATCCACCAGGTCCACATGCCTGGCTCGTCGCCCTGGTTCACCGCCGACCCCGACATCATCGACGACGTCCTCGTCGGCCGCAGCAAGCTCTTCATCAAGGATCGCATCACCCGCGACCTCGCGCTCGTCACCGGCAACGGCCTGCTCGTCAGCGACGGCGAGTTCTGGCGCCGCCAGCGGCGGTTGGCCCAGCCGGCCTTCCACCGCGAGCGGATCGCCGGCTACGCCGACGTCATGGTCGAGCACGCCGAGCGCCTCGCATCGACCTGGCGCGAGGGACAGGTCCTCGACATCCACGCGGCGATGATGCGACTCACCCTCGACATCGTCGCCGCCACCCTGTTCTCCTCCGGGGTCGACCGCGCCATCGCCGACACGATCGGCGGCTCGCTCGACCTCATCATGGCCCGCTTCTCCGACCCGACCTACGCCTTCTTCCCCTGGCTCGCCGGCCTGCCGCTGCCCAAGAACCGCCGCTTCGCCGAGGCCCGCGCCCGCATCGACGGCGCCATCCGCGGCATCATCGCCGCCCGGCGCGCGAGCGGCCGCGACGAGGGCGACCTGCTGTCGATGCTGCTGCGCGCGCGCGACGACGAGGGCGGGCAGATGAGCGACGAGCAGCTGCGCGACGAGGCCTTCATCCTGTTCGTCGCCGGTCACGAGACCACCGCGCTGGCGCTGTCGTGGACGTGGATGTTGTTGTCGCAGAACCCGGCCGCGTGGGATCGTCTGCGCGCCGAGCTCGACCGCGTGCTCGGCGATCGCCCGCCGACGCTCGCCGACGTGCCGGCGCTGCGTTACACCGACTGGGTCGTGCACGAGAGCATGCGGCTGTACCCGCCGGCGTGGAGCGTCGGCCGCGAGGCGCTCGAGGACCTCGAGCTCGGCGGCGTGCCCGTCCCGCGCGGGGCACAGATCTGGATGTTCCAGTGGGCCGCGCACCGCGATCCGCGTCACTTCCCGCGGCCCGACGCGTTCGAGCCCGAGCGGTGGGACGGCGACCTCGCGCGACGGATCCCCCGCTTCGCCTACTTCCCGTTCGGCGGCGGCCCGCGCCTGTGCATCGGCAACAACTTCGCCACGCTCGAGCTCGTGCTGGTGCTCGCCACGCTCGCTCGCCGCTGGCGGCCGATCGTGCGCCCGGCCGATCGCCCGCGCCCGCAGTTCTCGATCACGCTGCGGCCCGCGGGCGGGATGCGGGCCACGTTGCAGCGGCGCTGAAGGTCCTGCGGCGCGGGTCTGCTCGCGGCGGTGGGCTCGCGGCGCGGGTTATTGCGGGCGGAACCCGCGCCCGCGATTCCTGCGTCACCGCGACGATCGAAGCTCCCACATCTCCCGCCAAGATCCTCCGCGCCCCGCATGAGGCGGCTTCTACGCCTGCACCGATGTGGTTGAACGCCCGTTGGCCTGCCCCATGGTTCTACCGGGCGTCACCAGTCCCCGGGGACAGGCGACGCGCAAGAGGGAGGGTTCATGGCAGCCGCAGTTCGGGTCTTCCACGTCCGCCGGGCGCGTTGGCGCCGTCGGGTGGCGATCGCGGCGATCGCGTTCGCCGCCCTCGTCGCGGTCGTGGGGCTCGTTCCGTGGCAGTGTGCGTCGCGTCCCGGCGACAGCGCCTCGCTCAACCCCGAGATCGAGGCCGCCGCCGTCGACCCCGCCGACCTCGACCGTGGTCGTAGCGACTTTTACGGCGAGGATTTCGGCAACGACGTGTTCTTCACCGACGTCATGGGCGTGTTGCGCGGCCCGATGAGGACGTGGCCGGTCGCGCAGGCCCTGATCGGATTGCACGGCGCCGGCACCACCAACCTGGCGATCGAGCTGAGCGAGGACGTCACGATCGGCGGTCAGACCTACGCGCGCGGCACCACCGTCGACACCGGCCTCGACGTCGCCGCCGGCTCGATCTTGCCGCTCGGCGTGGTCGTGCACATGGACCGTTATCAGCTGCGTGTCGGCATCACCTGCGCGCTGTGTCACTCGACCGTCGATCCCGAGACCAGGCAAGTGATCCACGGCGCGGCCAACAGCGACCTGCAGATCGGCCTGCTCCTCGCGCTCGCGCCCAACAGCGCGGCCTACCGCGGGCACACCGACATCGGCCCCGACCCTGACGAGGCCGCGCTCGAGGAGGCCGTCGATCGCACGCTGGCGGCCTGGCCTCCGGGCAGCTTCGACGCCACCCTCGACGGCGCCGCCAACCCGACGCGGATCCCCGACGTCTTCGTCCACGAGGAGGCGCCCTACGGCTGGACCGGCTCCTCGCGCGCCGGCCCGCTCGGCGGCCTCGCGCTTTACATCAATGGCCCCACCAGCCTCCACGCCGTCAGCGCGCCCTACGTCCCCCCGCCCGAGTGGGAGCGGATCGTCGCCATGGCCGCCTGGCAGGACGCGTTGCGCCCGCCCGAGGTCGTCGTCGACGCCGCCGCCGCCGCGCGCGGGCGCCAGGTGTTCGTCCGCGCCGGCTGCGAGCGCTGTCATGCCGGTCCGGCCTACACCACGCAATCGGTCCTCCCGCACGCCCGCGTCGGCACCGACCCCGCGCGCGCCAATGGCCAGAGTGGTTACAAGATCCCCGGCCTCGTCGGCTTGTGGTGGAGCGCGCCCTATCTTCACGACGGCGGCGTCGCCGTCGCGCCCGCCGAGAGCGTCGTCGGCGTCGGCAACATCCGCGCCCGCGGCCTCCCCATCGATCCGCGCGCCAGCCTGCGCGCCCTCGTCGATCGCGAGCTGCGCGCCCGCGTCATCGCGGCCAACCACGCCGACGCCACGCGCTGGGCCCTCCACGTGCGCGGCGTCGGCCACGAGTTCTGGGTCGACCCCGGCGCCGGCTTCACCCCCGCCGAGCAGAGCGCCCTCGTCGAGCACCTGCTGTCGGTGCGCCTGCCGGGCCGCTGACCGCACCGCACGAGCCGCGCGCGCGCCTCGTGTCGTGACCGCAGCCGTCGCGCTCGCGACTTCGCGCGCCCGCGATCGACTTCCGTCCGCGCCGCCCCGCGACTACGCTCGTGCGCGTGCAGCACGACGAGCGCATCCCGCTGGTCTGGGACATGGAGACCAGCGACCCGGACGACTTCCTCACCTTGCTGATGTTGCTCGGTCATCCGCGGGTCGACCTGCGCGCCGTCACCGTCACGCCCGGCACCGCCGAGCAGGTCGGCGTCGTCCGCTGGGCCCTGCGCGAGCTCGGCCGCGACGACATCCCGGTCGGCGCCTACGACCTCGGCCGCGACAAGCCGTGCGTCTCGCAATGGCACTACGACGCCTACGGCGCGATCGCCCCCTCGCGCGACGCCGAGCCCGGCCCCGAGCTGCTGCGCCGCGCCCTGCGACCGGGCGTCACCCTCGTCACCGGCGCCGCGCTCAAGAACCTCGGCGGCGTCATTCGCGGCCCGCACGCCGACGAATTCGTGCTCGACCGCCTCGTCGTGCAGGGCGGATTCGCCGGAGAGGGCGTCGTCCCGGCCGAGCGGCAGCTCGAGAAATTCCGCGGCCTCGTCACCTGCCCGAGCTTCAACCTCAACGGCGATCCGAAGGCGGTGCTCGCCGCGCTCGCGCATCCCGGCATCCGCTCGCGCCGCTTCGTCTCGAAGAACGTGTGCCACGGCGTGGTGTACGACGCCGGGGTCCACGCGCAGGTCACCGAGCTGCGCCAGCGCAGCGCCAGCCTGGCGCTGATCTGGCGCGGCATGGATCATTATCTGCGCAAGCACCCCGCCGGCAAGATCATCCACGACCCGCTGGCCGCCTGCTGCGCGATCGACGGATCGATCGGCGCCTGGGCGGAGGTCGAGGTCTACCGCGCGAAGGGCGAGTGGGGCGCCCGCCTCGCCGAGGGCACGCGGACCTTCATCATCGTCGATTACGACAGGCCGCGCTTCCTCGCCACCTTCCTCGCCTGTTGATTCTTTAACAAAGGACCCCGTGCGCGGACACGCGGATCGAATCATCAAGGCGCTCGCACGACTCGGCGGCAGGTCGGGCGCGCGCCCGGCCTGCCGCGTCGACGATTCACGGCATCATGCGCCGCGGATCGCGGCGCCTCGGTGGGTCAGCCGGCGCACTCCGACGCATCGATCTCGGGGTAGCAAACCTCGCCGTCGTCGCACGGGTTATTGCACCACTCCTGCTTCGTGCACGGATTGCAGTTCTCGAGGGTGTCGGTGCTGCAATTCGGGCTGCCGATGAAGTAGTCATCCGCCCCGATCGTGCAGCAGCCGAAGCAGTCGCAGCCGTTCGGCGCATCGCAGTTGTCCTTGCAGGTCTCCGCGTTGCCGTCGACGCACTTGCCGAAGTCCCAGGGGCCCACGGGGTTCGCGGGGTAGAGGCCCGGATTGTACTTGCACACCGGGCCGCCCGGCTCCAGCTCGTCGCACTTGAGGTTCCACTGACAATCGGCGCCGCCCTGGCCGCCGTTGCCGTCGAAGTAGCAGTCCTGCTTGCACGGATCCTTGTCTTCGAGCGGCGAGCCGAACAGCTCCTCGCTGTCGTCGCACGGTCCGAAGCACTCCAGGTCGGCGCAGTCGATCCCCTCGTCGCCGTCGTTGTTGAGGCAATCGCCGCACTGGTGGATCTGGCCGTCGTTCATACAAATCTGTGGGGTGCACTCGATCCCGGCCGTGTCGGTCTCGGCCACTCCTCCGGTGTCGCCCGCGCTGTCCGTCGCGCTCGCGCTCTCCGCTCCGCTGTCCGTCGCGCTCGCGCTCTCCGCTCCGCTGTCGGTCGCGCTCGCGCTCTCCGTCGCGCTCGCGCTCTCCGCTCCGCTCTCTGATGCGCTCACGCTCTCCGCTCCGCTCTCTGACGCGCTGTCCGTCCCGTTTCCGCTGTCCGTCCCGTTTCCGCTGCTCGTCCCGTTTCCGCTGTCCGTTCCGTTCCCGCTGTTCGATCCGTTCCCGCTGTCCGACCCGTTTCCGCTGTCCGTCCCGTTCCCGCTGTTCGATCCGTTCCCGCTGTTCGATCCGTTCCCGCTGTCCGTCCCGTTCCCGCTGTCCGTCGCGCTCGCGTTCTCCGTCCCGTTCCCGCTGTCCGTCGCGCTCGCGCTGTCCGTCGCGCTCGCGCTGTCCGTCCCGTTCCCGCTGTCTGTCGCGCTCGCGTTCTCCGTCCCGCTCCCGCTGTCCGTCGCGCTCGCGCTGTCCGTCCCGCTCGGGTTGCCCGACGCGCTGTCGGTCGCGCTCGCGGTGTCACCGGCCGTCGCCGAATCGCTCATCGACTCGGTCCCTTGCGCGGTCGTCGTCAGCCCGTTGGAATCGCTGATCCCCGAGGTCGGGTTGTCGGCGGTCGCGGCCGTCGAATCCGTACTCAGATTACCGGTGCTGGTGGCACCGACTGTCGCTGAATCACCAGGGTTACCCTCGCCGCAGCCCGCAAGAAATAGCCCCACCGCGATGACCATCTTTTTCGCCATGAACCCACCATGAAGTGGACTCCATCAAGCGCCATCAATAAACCATCAAATCGGCGTCACGGGCGCCGACTCGGGCCTCGGCGGAGCCGGCGCCCGCGAAAACCCCGGCTGTTGAAACACGTGCGCCCTCCTCGCGTCGCGTCGGTCGAACATGCGGAGTCGCCGCCGCCATCGACCTCTCGCACAGATGTCTCGAGGAACAGGTCGAAACGAGTTTCGTTTGTCGATTGTGTTGGAATGACCTCTGTTCATTCGTCCGCGCGATCGCTCGCGCGAATCACGCCGGTCGGCACGGGTGGCGCGTCGACGTCCGGCATGACGGCGTTCACGTCTCCGCCTCCGCGATCGACGACACGCCCGCGGTCCGGGCCCCTCACGCCTGCGGGCGCCTGGCAGCGGGCAGGGGGCGTTGACCTGAACACCCGCTCTCGTTGCATCGGCAACTTCACCCCAGCAGTCACCCCGCGTCTGGGGCCGTTCTGGCGTGTTTTGGCTCATGCGCGATTGCGCGCCCCCCGCGTCCGGGCTGACGTATCCTCGCGTCGAACGATGACGGGCCAGCGTGTGCGCCGTGACGACAACACCCTCGAGCGCCAGCTGTGGCTCGCGGCCAACAAGCTCCGCCATCACCTCGATGCGGCCGCCTACAAGCACATCGTCCTCGGGCTGGTGTTCTTGCGTTGCCGCCCGCGCGAGTGGTCGAAGCTGGCATCCTCGCGCGGCAGCTCCGACCTCGGGGTCAAGCTCGACCGGGCCCTGGAGAAGATCGAGCGCGACGACGCCTCGCTGACCGGAGTCCTGACCGCGCGCTATAAAGGTTCGGGCCTCGAGCCCGCCTGTCTCGAGGAGCTGGTCGCGCTCGTCGGCAGCGTCGACATCGACGGCGACCGCGACCTGCTCGGGCGGATCTACGAGTACTTCCTCGCCGAGTTCGCCAGCGCCGAGGGGCGCAAGGGCGGTCAGTTCTACACCCCGCGCGGCGTCGTCCAGCTGCTCGTCGCCATGCTGGCCCCCAAGGCCGGCCGGGTCTACGACCCGTGCTGCGGCAGCGGCGGCATGTTCGTACACAGCGCACGCACGCGCGACATCTGTCTCTTCGGACAGGAGTCGAACCCGACCACCTGGCGCCTGGCGAAGATGAACCTCGCGCTGCGGGGCCTGCAGGGCGACCTCGGCCCCGGCCCCGGCGACACCCTGCGCCGCGACCTCCACCCCGACCTGCGCGCCGACTACATCCTCGCCAACCCGCCCTTCAACGCCAGCGCGTGGGGCGAGGCCGAACCCGACGATCCGCGCTGGCGCTACGGTCGACCGCCGCCGCGCTGCGCCAACTTCGCGTGGGTCCAGCACGTCCTCCACCACCTCGCGCCGCAGGGCGTCGCCGGCGTGGTGCTCGCGTGCGGCAGCCTGAGCTCGCGCCGCTCGGGCGAGGGCGACATGCGCCGCGCGATCGTCGAGGCCGACAAGCTCGACTGCGTGGTCGCCCTGCCCGCGCAATTGTTCTACGCGACGTCGATCCCGGCCTGTCTGTGGATCTTCGCCGCCGACAAGCGCGGCGGCGACGGCCGCGACCGCCGCGGCGAGACCCTCTTCATCGACGCGCGTCACCTCGGCAGCATGGTCACCCGCACCATGCGCGAGCTCTCGCGCGACGACATCGACACGATCGCCGGCACCTATCGCACCTGGCGCGGCGAACGACGTCGGACCGGCGCGAGTCGGCGCGGCGCGGAGGCCTCGTCGCGGGTCGACGTCCCCGGATTCGCGCGGGCCGTCGACCTCGCCGAGATCGCGCGCCAGGAATTCGTGCTCACGCCCGGGCGCTACGTCGGCGCCGCCGCCGAGCCCACCCCGACCGAGCCGTACGCGGAGCGCATGCGCCGGCTCGCCGAGACCCTCGCCGCCCAGCTCGTCACCGCCGCCGAGCTCGATCGCAAGCTCCGCGAGCTCGTCCGGGGGCTCGGCGTTGACTGAGCGCCGCCTCACCACACTGGGCGCGCTCGGCAGGATCGTCATCGGCAGCACGCCCCCGGGCGACGACCCGACGCACTTCGGCGGGCCCGTCCCGTTCGTCACGCCCGCCGACCTCGACGGCCGCCGCATCGTCGACAGCGCCGCCCGCAGCCTCACCGAGCAGGGCGCGGGCCTGATCGCCGCCGCCCGGGCCCCGCGGGGCTGCGTCCTCCTCGTGTGCATCGGCGCCGACCTCGGCCGCACCGCCTGCGCCGGCATCGACACTGCCATCAATCAGCAGCTGGCCGCGATCATCGTCGAGCCGCCCAACAGCGCCCGCTATGTCTATTACGACCTGCGGGCCCGGCGTCGCGAGCTGCGCGCCGCCGCCGGGGGTTCGGCCCAGCCGATCCTCACCAAGTCGGCGCTCCTGCGCACGCCGATCGCCATGCCCACGCCGACCCGGCAGCGCGCGATCGTCGACGCGCTCGGGGCCCTCGACGACAAGGTCGAGCTCAACGAGCGCCTGTGCCTCACCCTCGCGGAGATCGCCCGGGCCCGCTTCCGCGCCCAGTTCGTCGACCTCCCCGGCGGTCCGGGGCGCGACTGGAAGGCCGCCCGCCTCGGCGATCTGTTCGACCTCGACAAGGGCCTGTCGTACCGCGGCGAGCTGCTCGGCGACGCCGGCCCGCGCCTGCTCGGCCTCGGTCAGTTCGCCCCGCGCCCCGAGCTCGGCTTCGACGAGCTCCCGCGGCGCTACGGCGGCCGTCACAGCGAGCGCCACCTCGTCCGCGCCGGCGACCTCATGATCGCCAACACCGACCTGACCCAGCGGCGCGAGCTGATCGGCGTACCGCTGCGGGTCCCCGAGCTCGGCGAGGGCCCGCTGCTGTTCACGCACCACGTCTACGCCGTCCGCTTCCGCCGCGGCTGCGAGGAGTGGCGCGATTTCGTGTACTTCGCGCTCCAGCAGCCCGAGTTTCGCGCGCGCGCGGCCGGCTTCGCCGCCGGCACGACGGTGCTGTCGCTGCCGCGCGACGCCGTGCTCGACCACGCGATCGCCCTGCCGCCGCCGCGCCTGCGCGCCGCCTTCGCCGAGGTGACGCGCCCGTTGCTCGTGCGCATCGACCACGCGCGCCACGAGTCGCGCGCGCTGGCCGAGCTCCGCGATCATTTGCTCCCGGGCCTGGTGTCCGGCGCCCTCGCGCCGCCGCGCGTCGCCGGCCGGCCGGCCGTCCCCTGAGCTGCGGTGATGCGCACCCGAACCAGCCTCGGGGCCGGCGATGTCTATATGCAGTCCCCGAAGGGCAGCGACGACGGCGGCCAGCGACGACGCCATGCACCCCGCCCCCGCGGCGGCAACTGACCGGTCGCGGACCCGCCAAAAAGCGGACCGGCCGCGCTCGCCCCGGCCGCGCCTCGCTCCATACATTGTCCAAAGGACATGTTGTTTTTAAAAGCATGTCCGCGGCCTCCTTGCTGTGGGCGGTGGACGGCCCGCTCTGCCGCTCGGCCCGGCGCCGGTGAATGCGGCGAACGCCTCGCCCGGCCGCGACGGCCTGCCTCGCGGCCTCGACGGTCGCGGCGGTGATTCATGGCACTGGCGCGCGTCCCCCGCAGCAGAAGCTGGCGCCGACGGCAGTCTACTCCGCGGAGCCGTCCGGGGGCCCCCGGCGTGAACCCCCGGGTGGGGTTCCGGCGCCCGTCGAGCGCGGCTCGCGTCTCGGCGTACCTTGAGCAGCGGAGCCTCGCTGTCATGTCTCGAGTTCGAACGATCGCCGTCCTGGCCCTGCTCGCCTGCGGTCGGCACGCCGGGGACGGGTCCACCGATCCGCCGGCCGGCGGCACCGGCTCCGGCGCCGCGGCGACCGCCGACCCGACGCGCGGCGAGTCGTGGACGCTGATCGCGCTGGCCCGCGGCGCCATCCTTTTCGACGACCTCGGCGACCACCGGCGCAAGGTCACCACCCAATCACCACAGGCGCAGGCGTTCTTCGATCAGGGCCTCGCCCTCCTGTATGGATTCAACCACGACGAGGCCGCGCGCTCGTTCGCCCGCGCCGTCGAGCTCGACCCCAGCTGCGCCATGTGCCTGTGGGGCGTCGCCTACGCGCTCGGGCCCAATTACAACATCCCGATGCTGCCCGACCGCGCGCGCGCCGCCTGGGACGCGATCACGCGGGCGCAGGAGCACGCGCAATACGGCCAGCCGGTCGAGGTCGCGCTGGTGGCCGCGCTGGCGCGGCGCTTCAAGGGCTCCGAATACGCCCCTCCCGAGGAGATGGAGGCCTACAACCGCATCTACGCCGGCGAGATGCGCGACGTCGCCAGGCGCTTCCCCGACGACCTCGACGTCCAGGTGCTGTTCGCCGAGGCGCTGATGAACGCCAACCCCTGGCGATTGTGGAGCAGCGAGGGCGTCCCCGCGCCCGGGACCCGCGAGATCGTCGAGACCCTCGAATCGGTGCTCGCGCGCGACGAGTCGCACCCCGGGGCCAATCATTTCTACATCCACGCCGTCGAGGCCTCGCCGCGGCCGGAGCGGGCGGTCGCCGCCGCCGATCGGCTGCCCGGGCTCATGCCCGGGGCCGGTCACATCGTCCACATGCCGGCCCACATCTACCAGCGGGTCGGCCGCTACGGCGACGCCGCCGAGGCCAACCGCCGCGCGATCCAGGTCGATCAGCGCTACCTGGCCCGCGTCGAGCCGATCGGCTATTACCCGCTCTACCTCGCCCACAATTACGGCTTCCTCGCCTACGCCGCGTCGATGCAGGGCCGCAGCGCAGAGTCGCTCGAGGCCGCGCGCAAGTCGGCCGAGCACATGCCGCGCGACGTCGTGTGCGGCATGCCGGGCATGGACTTCTTCCTGTCGGAGCCGCTGCTGGTGATGGTCCGCTTCGGCCGCTGGGACGAGGTCTTCGGCGCCTCCAAGCCCGACCCGAAACACCAGACCCTGGTCGCGCTGTGGCACCACGCGCGGGGCATGGCGCTGGCGGCGACCGGCGAGATCGAGGGCGCCTACGCCGAGGCGATGGCGGTGCGGGAGATCATGCGCCAGCTGCCCGAGGACCAGCTCGCGGGCCTCAACAACGGCAGGCGCGTGCTCCAGCTGGCGGCCGACGTCGTCGAGGCACGCGCCGCCGAGGCCGAGCGCTCGCCCGAGACGGTGGCCCGCTGGCAGCGGGCGGTCGCCCTCGCCGACACGCTCGCCTACAACGAGCCGGCCGACTGGTTCTATCCGCTGCGTCACTACCTCGGCGCCGCCCTCCTCGACGCCGGCCGGGCGCGCGAGGCCGAGGCCGTCTACCGCGCCGACCTGGCGAGGAACCCGAACAACGGCTGGGCCCACTTCGGCCTGTGGAAGTCGCTCGCCGCGCAAAAGAAGAGGGTCGCCGCGCGGAAGGCCGAGCGCGACTACCTCGACGCCTGGGCCTTCGCCGACTTCGAGCTCGAGCGGACCGCGTTCTGAACGAGGTCGGCAATCATCATACCTCATCGTGCCAGCGAAACCCGGCGCGGATCCGCGCACGGCTCGCATTCGCGGCCCGCGAATGGACGAATGGCCGCTGACCACAATGGAGGAATTCCGGCGACGCTCGCGGCGCCGCGGTCGATTCGCTGCAGGGCGTGGACGGCTTCCTCTGGCCGTTCGGCCAGTCGCGGACACTTGCTCGCTACAAGTGGACGATCGCCCGCATCGGCATCACTGTGCTCGTACGATTGCGATGGATGTTTCTACACGGATCGTGTAAAGTGGAGGTGTGACCACGATCGAGCAGATTCAACGCCAGCTCTGGGACTCCCTGATGGACCACGAGCGCCGCGTCTTTCTACAGCTCATCCAGGACGAACTACCCAGTCTCACCTTGCGCGAGCTCGGCGAGATCCTCACCAGCCCCGCCGCACGCAGCGTCGGCGCCCTTCCGGTGTCCTCGCTGCTCTCCGGCACCGCGGCCCAGGTGGTCACCCAGGCGCCCGCGACAAAGAGCCCGCGCCGCGCTCGTGCCAGCGACAAGCCCGCCGACAAGCCGGCCAAGTCCGTCGATTCGGCGGCCCCGACGCCCAGCCCGCGATTGCGGCCTGTGTCGCGCGCGGAGGTCCCCGTCCGCGATCTCGTCGAAGAGGCTGCTGCTGCCGCCGTCGCCGCCGAGAGCGCCGCCCCCGACCTCGACGTGCGGCGCGAGTCGTCGCTGACGAACATACGCAGCGTGCGCAGCGGCGGCAGCGGCGAAGAAACCCCGCCGGCCCCTCGCCGGCCGCGCCCGGAGCCCGCCCAGCTCGAGATCGCGCCGGCCTCCGATCGCAGCAATGTCGATGTCGTGCGCAGCGCCATGTCCCGCACGCTCGCCCAGCACAATCGCTTCGATCCCGACACCCTCGTCATGAACGCCCTGCGCACCACCGGCGAGTGGATTCGGGCCAGGGACCTGCGCCCCCGCGTCGGCCTCCAGCCCGACGACCTGCGGGCCGTGCTCAATCGCCTGGTCAAGGCCGGCGCCATCCGCCGCGAGGGCGAGGGCCCCGATACCGTCTATCAGGTCCTCACCGCCGCCGCCGCCGCACCGGTCGCGTGAGCGTCGCCCCCAGCACCCAGGCGCGGCCGCCGTGCCACGCATGATTCGCCCCTGGTAGATTCCCTCGCCTGTCCCTCGAGACATCATCGCAGTCGCGGCCCGCGCGCTGTCCGTTCCCCCGCCCGCCTGATACGCTGAGCCATGCGCTCCCAGGTCCTCCGCGGCGGCATTGTGTTCGACGGCCTCGGCAACCCGCCCCGCGCCCTCGACGTATTGGTGGAGGCGGGCGCGGTCGCGGCCCTGCTCCCGCCGGACTCGGCCGTCGGGGAACACGTCGAATCGATCGACGTCCGCGGTTGCTGGATCACCCCCGGCTTCATCGACATCCACACCCATTACGACGCCGAGCTCGAGCTGTGGCCCGCCCTCGGCGAATCGCTGCGGCACGGGGTCACGACCGTGTTCCTCGGCAGCTGTGGCCTGAGCCTGGCGATCGGCGCCCCCGATGAATTGGCCGACATGTTCTGCCGGGTCGAGGGGATCCCCCGGGCCTGCGTCGAGCCGCTGCTGCAGCGGGTCAAGGACTGGAACGGGCCGGCCGAGTATTTGCAGCACCTGGAGCGGCTCCCGCTCGGCCCGCACGTCGCAGCATTGCTCGGCCATTCGGCGATCCGCGCCGCCGCCATGGGCCTGGGCCGCAGCCTCGACGCGCGCGCCCGCCCGGGCGCCGACGAGCTCGCGCGGATGCGGGCACTGCTCGACGAGGCCCTCGACGCCGGATACCTCGGCCTGTCGATCAACACCCTGCCGTGGGACAAGATGGGCGGCGAGCAATTCCGCAGCCGGCCGACCCCCTCGGTGTTCGCCTCCTGGTCGGAGTACCGGGCCCTCGCCGCTGTCCTGCGCGCGCGCGGACGCGTGCTGCAGGGCGTGCCCAACGTATCGACCAAGGTCAACGTATTGCTGTTCGCCGCCCTCAGCGCCGGCCTGCGCCGCGCCGCCCTCAAGACCACCCTGATCGCCATGATGGACGCCCCGCCCGCGCGCGGCGTCCACCGGGTCGCGGGCGGGCTGGCGTGGCTCGTCAATCGCCTGCTCGGCGGCGACCTGCGGTTTCAGGCCCTGCCCAATCCGTTCGACATGTGGGTCGACGGCATCGAGGTCCCGGTGTTCGAGGAGTTCGCCGCCGGCACCGAGGCGCTCCACCTCGAGCAACCGGCCGCCCGCGCCGCCCTCCTGCGCGACCCCGCCTATCGCCGGCGGTTCCGCCGCCAGTGGCAGGATCGCCTGCGCGGCCGCGCCTACCACCGCGACCTGCGCCGCACCCGGATCCTCGCATGTCCCGAGGGACAGTTGGTCGGCAAGTCGTTCGCCGAGGTCGCCGAAGCGCGCGGGCGCGACGCGATCGACACGCTCCTCGACCTCGTGGCCGAGCACGGGACCGCGCTGCGCTGGCAGACGATCGTCGCCAACGACCGCCCCGAGGTGCTCGAGTGGATCGTGCGCCACCCCGGCGCCCTGATCGGCTTCTCCGACGCCGGCGCCCACCTGCGCAACATGGCCTACTACAACTTCCCGCTGCGCCTGCTGCGAATGGTCCGCGCCGCCGCCGCGCGCGGGCGCCCGATCATGAGCCCCGAGCGCGCCGTCCACCGCGTCACCGGCGAGCTCGCGCAGTGGTTCGGCCTCGACGCCGGCGTGCTCGCCCCCGGCGCCCGCGCCGACCTCGCCGTCATCGACCCCGAGGCCCTCGACGACAGCCTCGACGCCCTCCACGAACAGCCCGTCGCCCCCGAGGGCGTCGGCGGCCCCTTCAGCAGCCTGCGCCGGCTCGTCCGCCGCAACGACGCCGCCGTCCGCCGCGTGCTCGTCGCCGGCCGCACCGCCTGGAGCGCCGGGGCGTTCGCGCCCGAGCTCGGCCGCGAGCGCGGCTTCGGCACCGTCCTCCGCGCCCGGTCTTGAGAAATTGACGAAGGGACATGTCTGTCAAGACATGCCCCCGAGACCAGGGCTGTTCAGGCATGTCCTCACGGACACGCCCGCAGCCCGCCGCTCACGAACCCGCCGGCTTGCACTCGCCCTTGTACGCCAGGCCGACCCCGGCCGACTGGCGCGCGCAGTCGTTGCCGTAGGTCTTGTCGTCGCAGCCGCACACCGGGCTGTACTCGAACGTGCACGCCTCCGGCCTGGCCCGGCAGGTCCCGCCGATGTCGGCCCCGCCGCACTGGCTCGGGTCGCAGAACTGGCCCTCGCCGCAGGCGAGCCCGCGGATCCCTCCGCACTCCGGACCGCCCGCGGCGGCCCCGGTGGCCCGCGTGTAGAATTCGCTGGCCACCAGCGCCTTCATCGTCCCGTTCGGCCCCGTCACCTCCGACGTCGTCGCCGCCGCGAGGATGCCCTCGGGCGTCTCGTACATCGTCTGATTGGCGGCGTCCTGGACCTCCTGCGGCGCGCCGCCGGCGGCCAGGTCGATCCCGGCGAACAGCCCCTGCCAGTCGGTGTTGAGGCGGAACGCGCTGGCCGACGGACACGGCAGCCCGGCGCACTTGGCATGAATGCCGCGCACGCGCAAAAACTCACCCTTCGGCTCGACGCCCGCGCGCCCGCTCCAGCCCTCGCTGGCGACCAGCGCCCCGATCTCGGGGAACTTGGGGTCTACTCCCAGGGAGATCCCCCCGCGCACCAGCGCGTGCCGCTGCCCGAACGCCTCGCGGAACGCGTCCTCGCCCGCCGGGTCGAGCTTAAGCGCCGCCAGATCGACGGTGCCCACATAACACTCCTTCTCCGCCTTGCCGTCGGCGCACGTCGTCGTGTCCTGATTGACGCGCTGGACGTAGAACCCGCCGCACATCGGCGCCGCGCACTTGCGGACGTCGCGGCGCGTCACGATGTAGAACGTCTCCTGCTCGGCGGCGCCGGGCCCGCTCTGCTCCCCGGCCTCCTCGGGATTCTTCGGGGCGGGGCTGTCGCAGGCCGGCGAGAGCGACAAAACAGAGACACAAGCCAACAACACGAACGATGAATGGTGCATGACGATGAATGGCCTCTGGCGGAGGCGCGGGAGTTCTATGCCATGAGCCCGGCGATGCAATACCCCTTTTGCCGCCTGCCCTCGTGACGAAACGAGGCATCGCCCGCGCGATCCGCCGCCCACCTCCGCGACGCAGGTCGGGTCGCCCGTGCGACACGCGGCGACCGGACACGCACATGCGCCGGTGGACGCATGTCCGTGACAACATGTCCATGAAGCCATGTTTATCAACGCCGCTCCGACGACGGGAGTTTGCATGCGCCCTCGTCGCGCGCCCCGTCGTTGCCGTAGGTCTTGCCGTCGCAGCCGCACACCCGCTCGAACGCGTCGCACTGGCCCGGGCGCGTCTGGCACGACTCTCCCGGCGCGCACATGCCTCCGGCGCACCCGAATGGTTGTCTATGCGATGAGACCCGCGCCGCACCCCGCCCGGCCCCTCGTCGTGACGAACCGGCGCGCGTCCGTGTGATCCATCTCCGCCTCGCACGCCGCACACCAGGCCCCGCCTCCCTCCTTCGCCCACATGGGCGACCACGTCCCGCGGCATTCGGCGCCGCGCACGCTTGACATCTCGGATGACGCCCGTCATATTACGACCGTCATACCGACCCGGCCGAGAGGAGGCCCGCCGTGACCGTCAGGACCGAGCAGAAAGAGCGAACCCGGCAAGACATCCTCGCCTCGGCGAACCGCCTGTTGCGCGAGCGCGGGATCGCCGGCGCCAGCGTCGCCGAGGTGATGAAGGGCGCCGGCCTGACGGTCGGTGGATTCTACGCCCACTTCGAATCGAAGGAGGCGCTGGTCGCCGCCTCGTTGCGCGAGTCGCTGCGCGAGCTGTGGAGCGGCCTGGTCGCCGCCGCCGGCAAGCTGCGCGGCGTCGAGGCGGTCTCCTTCGTGGTCCGGCGCTACCTCTCGCGCAGCCATCGCGACCACCCGTGCGAGGGCTGTCCGCTGCCGGCCGTCGTCGCCGACGTCGCCCAGGCGGGCGAGCCCGTGCGTGACGCCCTCGCGCGCGAGCTGGGCGACTACGCCGGCGCGCTCGGCGAGTGCATCGCCGACGACTCGCCGGCCAGCCGCCAGCGCGCGCTGGCCCTGATCGCCCTCATGTACGGCGGTCTCAGCCTCTCGCGCGCCCTCAAGGGCACCCCCGCTTCCGAAGAGCTCCTCAAGGCCTGCCGCGACTTCGCGCGCCAGGCGTTCCACAACGATTAGTCCCGGAGGACATGTTTCATGGGCAAGGCACTCATCCTCGACGCTGTTCGCTCCCCGCGCGGTCGCGGCAAGGCCGGCAAGGGCAGCCTCAGCGCCATTCACCCGCAAGAACTCCTCGCGCAGAGCCTCCATGCGATCGTCCAGCGCGCCGGCGTCGGCGCGGCCGCGGTCGACGACGTGATCGTCGGCAGCGTCTCGCAGGTCGGCGAGCAGGGCGCCAACATCGCCCGCAACGCGGTGCTCGCCGCCGGCTGGCCGCAGGAGGTCAGCGGCGTCTCGCTCAATCGTTTCTGCGGCTCGGGCCTGCAGGCCGTCGCCATGGCGGCCTACGGCGCCGCCTCGGGGTTCCAGCACTTGCTCGTGGCCGGCGGCGTCGAGAGCATGTCGCGCGTGCCGATGGGCTCCGACGGCGGCGGCCAGGACGGCAACAACGACCGCCTGCGCGAGCGCGTGTTCCAGATCCCCCAGGGCATCAGCGCCGATCTGATCGCCACCCGCGAGGGCTTCACCCGCGCCGAGCTCGACGCATTCGCCGTCGACTCGCACCGCAAGGCCACGATCGCCGTCGAGCAGGGCCGCTTCACCCGCGCCCTCGTCCCGGTCGTCGATCCGGCCACCGGCCAGGTCGTGCTCGCGCGCGACGAATTGGTCCGCCCCGACACCAGCCTGGGCGGCCTCGCCAGGCTCGCGCCGTCGTTCGTCGAGCTCGGCAAGCTGCCGGTCACCCCGGACGGCCGCACGCTCGACCAGATCGCGCTGGCCCAATTCCCCGAGACCCCGCGCATCGACCACCTGCACACCGCCGGCAATTCGAGCCCGCTGACCGACGGCGCCGCGACCGTCCTGATCGGCTCGGAGGAGTTCGCCCGCGCCCACGGCCTCAGGCCGCGCGCGGTCATCAAGACGATCGCCACGATCGGCAGCGACCCGGTGCTCATGCTCACCGCCCCGGCCCCGGTCTCGCGCAAGGCGCTGCAGCAGGCCGGCTTGCAGGTCGGCGACATCGACCTGTGGGAGATCAACGAGGCCTTCGCCGCCGTCGTGCTCGAGACCACGCGCAGCCTCGGCGTCGACCCCGAGCGCGTCAACGTCAACGGCGGCGCGATCGCCCTCGGCCACCCGCTCGGCGCCACCGGGGCGATGTTGCTCGGCACCGTCGTCGACGAGCTCGAGCGGCGCGACCTCGTCACCGGCCTCGTCACCATGTGCATCGGCGGCGGTCAGGGCATCGCCGTGATCGTCGAGCGCGTGTGAGATCACAGGAGTCGCGCTCATGACCACCGCCGCACCGCCACCCGAGAAGAGCGAGACCCCCGTCATTCACCCGCGCGAGTGGTTCGCGCGGGTGATGGCCGGGGAGCTCCCGCACCCGCCGATCGCCCGGCTCGTCGGCATTCGCATGATCCGCGCCGAGGACGGCGTCGCCGTCGCCGAACTGCAGGCCGACCCCGAGCGCCACGGCAACCCCATGGGCACCATGCACGGCGGGATCCTCTGCGACCTCGCCGACCTCGCCATGGGCACCGCTGTCGGCTCGATCCTCGAGCGCGGCGCATCGTTCACCACCCTCGAGCTCAAGGCCAACTATTTTAAACCGGTGTGGAACGCCCTCCTCACCGCCAACGCGCGGATCGTCAAGCGCACCCGCACGATCTGCTACATCGAGTGCGACGTCGTCGACGACAAACAGAGCCTGGTCGCCCGCCTCGCCAGCACCTGCATGATCCTGCGCGGCGACATGGCCGCAGGCCGATAAGTATCGTTCGTAAGGACAATGACCCGAAAGAGCCTCCGGGTGCTCGTTATGTCCATGGAGGACGAGCGTGCGTGACGCTCAGCGGCGGCGCATCACCGCGAACAGCTCCTGGCGGTGGCGGATCAGCGTCGAGCCTTGTGCCACCTCGAGCTGCTCGATGGCGAAGCGCCGCGCGAAGCGCCGCTCGACCTCGGCGCGGTCGGTCGTGAACGGCGGGCCGCCCGGGCGGCCGTGGGCGTAGAACAGCCCGACCAGCGTCCCTCTGGGCTGCAGCGCGTCGGCCACCGCCGTCACGTAGTCGTCGCGGCGGGCCGGGTCGATCGCGCAGAAGCAGGTGTGCTCGACCACCAGGTCGAACGCGGGCGGCTGACCGATGCGCGTGAACAGGTCCTGCACCGCGAACGTGATCGGCAGGCCGGGCGGCGTCATCGCCTGGGCCTGCGCGATCGCCGTCGGCGCCAGGTCGATCGCCGTCACCGTCGCCTCGAGCGCGGCGAGGAGGCGCGCCTCGTGGCCGCGGCCGCACCCGGGCACCAGCGCGTGCATGCCCTTCGGGACATGCTCCGAGAACCATGTCACGAGCGGCGGCGCGGCCCGTCCGAGCTCCCAGCCGCCGGTGTCGGCGGCGAACATCGGGTCCCAGAACCTGGCCTCACCGGGCCCGGCGCCGGGCACGTCGGGCGCGCGCGCGATCAGCTCGCCGCGGATCGTCCGGGCCACCGGGGCGACGACGTCGACGAACGCCTCGAACTCCGAGCCTGGCAGCTTCAGCCCGGGCCGCCTGGCGTCGGCCAGCGACAGCGTCGCGTGGCGCGCGAACGCGTCGACCGCGACCGCGCGCACGGGGCTGCCGGCGTGGCGCTCGAACGCCGCCCACATCGGCCCGGCGACCGCGTCGACGCGCGCGTAGGCCGGGCCCTCGAGGTCGCGCCCTTGCTCGCCGCGCGCGCCGACGACGACGGCGCGCACGTGTTGATCGGGCCGGTGGAGCTTGAACGATCGGAGGTCCACGCGCCGCGAACTTTGGCGCGTCCGCGACGCCGCCGCAAGCGCTATCCTGCCCGCCATGGACGGCGCGATCCGGGAGCTCCACGACATCCTCGCCCGCCTGTGGCGCGACTACGCCGGGCATAACCCGCAGGTCGCCCGGATCCACGCGCTCCTGGCCGATGCCGGCGAGGTCGTCGTCCACGACCACCTCGCCCTGCGCACCTGGGGCGATCCGCGCTGCGGCATCGACGTGCTCGCGCGCCCGTTCGTGCGCGCCGGCTACCGCCCCGCCGGCGCCTACCGCTTCGCCGAGAAGCGCCTCGTCGCCCGTCACTTCGCCCACGACGACCCCGGCCTCCCGCTCGTGTTCATCAGCGAGCTGGTCCTGGCCGAGTGCTCGCCCGCGCTGCGGGCCGCGGTCGCCGGTCTCATCGCACAGGTCCCCGAGGACATGTTCGATGCGCCAGACCTGTGCGCGCGCGGCCGGCCGTGGCAGCTCACCAGGGCCGCCGCCGAGGCGCTGCGGCGCGAGAGCGAGTACGCCGGCTGGCTGGCCGCGTTCGGCTGGCGGGCCAACCACTTCACCGTCTCGGTCGACGCGCTCGCGCGGCTCGGCGACCTCGCGCGCCTGAACGACTTCCTCAAGGGCCACGGCCTGCGCCTGAACGACGCCGGCGGCGAGATCAAGGGCTCGCCGGCGCAGGGCCTCGAGCAGTCGTCGACCCTCGCCGACCTCGTCGACGTCGCCTTCAGCGACGGCGTCGCCGCGGTGCCGGGCTGTTACTACGAGTTCGCGCGCCGCTGGCCCGGCCCCGACGGTCGGCCGTTCCGCGGCTTCATCGAGGGCTCGGCCGACAAGATCTTCGAGAGCACCGACCAGCGGGGGTCCCGATCATGACCGCCGCACCGCCGCCCGAGCTCGTGCTCTTCGCCCTCCATCACGTGCGCATCGACGAGGCCGGCGAGCTCGTCGCGGAGGGCTGGCGCGATGAAGTCTGACGACCTGTCCGCGCGCCTGCGGCCGTTCGAGACCGCCGGCGACCGCCGCGTCCCGCCGGGCTTCCACATGGTCGCGCGGCTCGACGGCCGCGGCTTCAGCAGGCTGACGAAGGAGCGCATGCCCGGGCTCGAGCGGCCGTTCGACGTCCGCGTGCGCGACATGATGATCGACACCTGCCGCCACCTCATGCAGTGCGGCTTCTCGGTCGTCTACGGCTACACGCAGAGCGACGAGATCTCGCTGCTGTTCCACCCGCGCGAGCGCGCGTTCGGCCGCCTGCTGCGCAAGTACCACTCGATCCTCGCCGGAGAGGCGAGCGCCAAGTTCAGCCTGCTGCTCGGCGAGCCGGTGTGCTTCGACTGCCGCGTCGCCGAGCTGCCCGATGTCGATCGCGTCGTCGAGTACTTCCGCTGGCGAGCCGACGACGCCGCCCGCAACTGCCTCGGCGCCCACTGCTACTGGGCGCTGCGCGCCGCCGGTCGCAGCGAGGGCGAAGCGACCGCCGCGCTCGCCGGCCTCGGCCCCGAGGGCCGCCACGAACTCCTGTTCCGCAGCGGCACCAACTTCGCCGATCTGCCGCTCTGGCAGCGCCGCGGCGTCGGCCTCGTGTGGGTGCACATCGGCGACGAGCGCCCGCGGATCTCCCCGGACCTCGCGCTGCCGATGCGCGGCGACTACGACGCCTACGTGCGCGCCAGGCTGGCAGAGTCGACGCGCGAGGCGCCCGGCGACACGACTCACGAGCCCATTGTGCAGCCGCAGCGATGAGCCATCGCACGCCCGCCGGGCTTATGCGTCCGCGGCGAGCAGTGCCACCCTTTGTTCGACATGGAGCGACTCGCCTCGGACCTGCTGTTCAACCCCACCGAAGAGCACCGCATGCTGCGGCAGATGGTCGCCGACTTCGCTGTCCGCGAAGTCGAGCCGCAGGCCGCCGCGCACGACGCCAGGGGCGAGCTCAACGTCCCGCTGTTCCGCCGCCTCGGCGACCTCGGCCTGCTCGGCATCACCATCCCCGAGGCCGACGGCGGCGCCGGCATGGACGCGGTCGCGGCCGTCATCGTCCACCACGAGCTCGCCAAGTACGACCCCGGCTTCACGCTGGCGTACCTCGCCCACGCGATGCTGTTCGTCAACAACTTCTACCACTGCTCGAACGCCGAGCAGCGCCGCCGCTACCTGCCGCGCGTGTTGTCGGGCGAGTGGCTCGCCGGCATGGGCATGACCGAGCCGGGCGCCGGCACCGACGTGCTCGGCATGACCACCACCGGCGTGCGCGACGGCGACGGCTGGGTCCTGAACGGCACCAAGACGTACATCACCAACGGCTGCGAGGGCCACTGCTTCCTCGTCTACGCCAAGGTCGAGGGCCGGATCACCGCCTTCGTCGTCGATCGCGACTGCCCCGGCTTCCGCACCAGCAATCACATCGACAAGCTCGGCATGCGCGCCTCGACGATGTCGGAGCTGATCTTCGAGGACTGCAAGGTGCCCGGCGCCAACGTGCTCGGCGAGGTCGGCAGCGGCCTCACCCACATGATGCGCAACCTCGAGATCGAGCGCACCACCCTGGCCGCGATGAGCGTCGGCATCGCCGACCGCTGCGTCGACATCATGGTCCGCTACGCCGAGGAGCGCCACGCGTTCCGCCAGAGCATCAACCGCTTCGGGCAGATCCAGCGCTACGTCGCCGACGGCTACGCGATGACCGAGGCCGCCAAGTGCCTCGTGTACAACGTCGCCCGCGACATCGGCCCCGAGGTCCGCAACCGCGTCGGCTCCGACGCCGCCAAGCTGTTCGCCGCCCCGGTCGGCAAGCAGGTCGCCGACTACGCCATGCAGGTCATGGGCGGCGCCGGCTACTGCAAGGAGTTCCCCGTCGAACGCCTGTGGCGCGACGCCAAGCTGCTCGAGATCGGCGGCGGCACCCTCGAGGCCCACCAGAAGAACCTGACGAAGGACCTCACCGCCCTGATCGCCAAGGGCTGACGCGGCGCGTCGGTCCTGCCGCGCCGCGCGGATCTCCTGCCTTCGAGGACATGCCCCCGGGAGCACGTCCTCCCGTCCATTCAAGGCATGTCTCTTCGAACATGCCCGCCGGGTCACGTCAGTACGCGCGCCCCGTCCTCGGTCACGCACACGGTGTGCTCGAACTGCGCGCTCCACTTGCGGTCGGCGGTGACGACCGTCCAGCCGTCGCCGAGGACCTCGATCTCGGCTGTCCCGAGGGTCAGCATCGGCTCGATCGTGAACACCATCCCCGGGCGCAGCCGCAGCCCCGTGCCGGCGCGGCCGACGTGGGCGATGTGCGGCGGCTCGTGCATGTGGCGGCCGATCCCGTGGCCGCCGAAGTCGCTGACCACCCCGTACCCGGCCCGCCGCGCCACCTCGACGATCGCGGCACCGATGTCCCCGAGCCGCGCCCCCGGCCGCACCGCCGCGATCCCGGCGTCGCGCGCCGCCCGCGTGGTCGTCACCAGCTGCCGCGCCGTTTCCGACACCGCGCCGATGCAGAACGTCGCCGACGTGTCGCCGTGGAACCCGTCGAGCTCGGTCGTCACGTCGACGTTGACGATGTCGCCGTCCTGCAGCACCACGTCGGCCCGCGGGACCCCGTGGCATACAACCTCGTTGCGGCTCGTGCACACGCTCGCCGGGAACGGCCCCGGCCCCGCGCCGCGGTACCCGAGCTGACTCGGACGTCCCCCGCGCCGCGCCGTGTCCTCGCGGACCCAACCGTCGATCTCCGCCGTCGTCACCCCCGCACGCAGCCGCCCCCCCACATACGCCAGGGTCGCCGCCGCAGCCGCCCCCGCGCGCTCGATCGCCGCGATCTCGCGCGGCCCGTAGATCGTCACCGACATGCCCGCCAGGGTGCGCCGGGATGACGGCCGCGGTCCAATACCATTTGGGTATCGCGTCCGGCGAACACCTACGACGCCACGCGCACCCCGCAGCCCGGGCAGTACGCCGGATTGGCGACGAGCGGGGCCTTGCAGCCGCCGCAGCGGCGCTCGAGCCCGCGGACGTGGGCCACGCCGCAGGCGGAGCAGAACCTGGCGCGAACGGCCGAGGGCGCGCGACACTTGGCGCATTCGACGAACGGCGCGGCGGTGCGCCCCGCGTGCATCGACTTGCGATTGGCGACCACCAGCAATCGCACGGACGCCGCACCGCACACCACGAATACCACGATGGCGAGGCCGAAGTCGTCGGTGAACAGGCCGAAGTCGTAGAGGCCGTGGGCTGCGAGCGCGCCGAGCAGACCGAGGAACGCGTAGCCGCGAGACGGCTCGCCGCGCAGCTTGGCCCGCCGGTCGGCGCCGAGGCCGTAGCCCCACAGCGCCGAGAAGAACACGTGCCCGAGGGTCGCCGTCAGCGCGCGCACCCCCAACACCTCGGAGCCGTGTCCCACCATGTAGAGGACGTTCTCGAGCGACGCGAACCCGAGCGCCACCGCCCCGGAGTAGACCATGCCGCGCAGCGGCTCGTCGAAGTACGGTGAATCATAAAGGCTGAGGCGTACGACCAGGAACTTGCCCAGCTCCTCGATCAGCCCGGCGAGCACGAACGCGACGAACGCCGCCTCGCTCGCGCTCATCCCCGGGCGGATCGACACCTCGCCGCCGACGACCTGGCCGACGAACCCGATCGGCAGCGCCACCACGGCCCCGAGCAGGAATGTCCGCAGGACCAGCGCGACGGGGTCGGGGCGCTGGCGATTGCTCCGGACCACCATCCCCAACCAGAAGAAGCCCGGGGCGAACCCGAGCAGGACGAAAGTCAGCGGGTGCACGGCGCCAGTCTCCTCATTCCGGCCGCACGCGGACCACCCGGGTGTCGCACAGATAGTCGTGCCAGGCCCGCTTGGCCGGCGTCAGGGCGACCCACAGATAGCCGAGCCCGAGCGGCAGGAGCGACAGGACCTCGGCCAGCGAGCGCCCGAGCGCGAGCCCGTACGGCACCTTGCCGCCGTCGCCGTGACGGACGACCCGCAGCCCGAGCAGCAGCTTGCCGACCGTGCCGCCCCAGGTGCCCACCATGATCATCGCATAGATGGACGTGACCGCGCCCGTCAACAAGTTCGCGGGTAGGTCGCGCTTGAGCGCCTCCTTGAGCGGCAGTCGCTCGTAGTCGACATCGGGCAGGCCGAGCCGCTGGGCCACGAAATAGACGACCGCCGCCAGCAACACTCCGTCGATCACGAACGCCGCGGTTCGGTGCCAGAAACCTGCCGGACCGCCGAACAGCGGCACGCTGGCGTGGGCCGGCAACGCCACCCCGCAATCGGCACAGTAGACCGCGGCCGCCGCATTGAATCGATGACAGCCGGGACATATCTTCCGGCCGACCGCATTCCCCGGCGAAGCCGGAGCCGCTGCCCCCGCCCCGCTCAATTCGGCCCCGCAACGATTGCAGAACTTCGCTATCTCCGGATTCAACCCGCTACACTTCGGGCACGGGACACGCCCGCCCACCGGTCGTTCACTCATCGCGCGAGGATAGCGCGCGTTCCGACGCCCTCGCAACGCCCGAGAGAGGTCTCTCCGCGGAGGGGGGCGCCGCCCCCACTTGCGAGACGCGCGGGCTCGCCCATGATCGGTTATCGTCGTGTCATGGCCGTACGACGAACTTTCCCCAATGAACACGAGCTCTGCAACTGGAACTCGGTGAGTCTCACCACCCATCGCGTGCTTCAGGGTGACAGCGACATCTCCGGTTCGCGCTCGATCCTCCTACACACCGTCAATGGAACGAGCGTATCGAAGTCCGCCCATGCGATCTTCATCGTCGCGGCGGCGGTCGTCGGCGTCGGCGGGCTCGCCTCACGGCACGTCGAGGTCGGCTCGCTCCTCGCCGGCGCCCTCGTCCTCGCCTATTTCATGACCCGCGAGGTCGTGTTCACCGTGTACGGCGACGGTCGCAAGATCTCCCGCACCGTCAAGGGCGGGGCCGCCGACGTCCGCCAGGCGCTCGAGTTCGCCGATCGTATCGATCGGCTCGCCTGCCTCGTCACGCGCTCTCCCGAGGTCGAACCGCGGGTGCGAGGAGACGTCCCGCCGCCCTTATGATGCGAATCCGCGGGGACGATGTTCGCGGCGAAGGACAGGCAATGCTCGGACCTCCGGTTCACTGTTTCGCATCACGTCCACACGGGCCCCCACCGCCGCAGGCCGCGCTGGTCCTCACGCCCGCTCGCCCGGGCCTCGCTTTCGGGCCACACTCCCACGGGTGATGGACGAGCGCACGCATCGACTCCCCGACGGGCCGAAGAGCAAGTTCTGGCAGACTCTCCGCTACCTCCGCGACCCGGTCGGGTCGATCGTCGACCTCGGTCGGCGTCACGGCGACCTGTTCACCATTCCGAGCCTCACCGGCCCGATCGTGGTCGCCGCCGCGCCCGAGGCCATCCGGACCATCTTCGCCGCCGAGCCCGACACCTTCGCCCCGCTCGCCGCCGACGCCATGGCCCCGGTGCTCGGGCGCGGCTCGATCCTCATCCAGCACGGGGCAGCGCACCGGCGCGCGCGCAAGCTGATGCAGCCGCCCTTCCACGGCGCGCGCATGCGGGCCTACGGCGCCACCATGCGCGACAGCTCGCACGCCCACCTGGCTGGGCGGCCGCTCGGCCGCACGTTCCCGGTCGAAGATGTCTTTCGGGACATCTCGCTGGAGGTCATCATCCGCACGATCTTCGGCGTCGCCACGGGCGAGCGGATCGCCGCCTGCCGCCGCGGCGTGCGCGAATCGATCGCCGCGTTCGGCCCGCTGCTCGCCACCTTCACCTCGCTGCAGCGCGAGTTCGGCGGCTGGGGCCCGTGGGCCAGGTTCCGCCGCCTGCTGACCGGCGTGCACGACCTCCTCCGCCAGGAGATCGCCGCCCGCGACCCTGCGCGTCCGGGCGACGACATCCTGAGCCTGCTGGTCGCCGCGCGCGACGAGTCCGGGGCGGCGATGGACGAGCAGGAGATCGTCGAGCAGCTGTTCACGATGGTGATCGCGGGCCATGAGACCACCGCGACCGCGCTGACCTGGGCGGTCGACGAGCTGCTGCGCCAGCCCGAGCTGCTCGGGCAGCTGCGCGAGGAGCTGAGGCCGATCGGCGTCGACCCCGATCGCCTCGCCGGGTCGCCGCTGCTCGACGCCGTGTGCGCGGAGACCCTGCGCCTGCATCCGTTGATCCCGCTGGTCACGCGCAAGCTGCTGCGGCCGTTCGAGGTCGGCGGACACGTGCTGCCGGAGGGCGTCGGCCTCGGGGCCTGCCTGCTGCTCGCGCACCTCCGCGAGGAGCGCTACCCGCAGGCCACCGCGTTCCGCCCGCAGCGGTTCCTCGCCGGCAAGCAGCCGTCGCCGTACGAGTACCTGCCGTTCGGCGGCGGCGCGCGGCGCTGCCTCGGCGCCGCCTTCGCCCTGCACGAGATGAAGATCGTGTTGGCGACCGTGATCCTCGAGTTCGAGCTCGAGCTCACCGCCGCGCCCGCGCGGACGTCCGTGCGCGCCGCCACGATCGGCCCCAGGGGCGGCGTCCCGGTGGTCCGCCGCCGCTGACCGCGGGCTTGCCTCGCGCCGCCGCCCCCGCGTAGCCTGGGGGCGTGAGCCTGACCCAGATCAGCTACTTCGTCGCCGTCGCCGAGGAGCAGCACGTCGGTCGCGCGGCGCAGCGGCTGCACGTGTCCCAGCCCCCCGTGACCCGCCAGATCCGCCAGCTCGAGGACGAGCTCGGCACCCGCCTGTTCGACCGCACGCCCCGCGGCGTCCGCCTCCTCCCCGCCGGCGAGCGCTTCCTCGCCCACGCGCGGGCCATCCTCGCCGAGGTCGACGCCGCCCGCCGCGCCGTCTCGGGACATGTTCTCAACGGCATGCCCGATAAGACATGCCCTGAAAGGCATGCCTCAAGAAGCAGGCGAGCTGCAGCGTCTTGACGAGCGCGCGCTCGCGGCATCACCACGGCCGCGTTCGTCGTGACCGCGAAAACGAAAGCGCGCCGCTGCCCTGGGGCAGCGGCGCGTCGCGTTCTCCTCTCGACCCGCGCTCACGCCTGCCGGCGCGCGGGCGCGGCCCTCATTCGCCGCGCGGTCCGCCGCGGCGCCTGTCGCCGTGCTTGTCGCCGTGCTTGCCGCCGTGGTGGGCCTGCTTGAACGCCACCAGCTCGTCGCGGGTCAGCTTGCCGTCCCTGTCGCCGTCGGCCTCGGCGAACTTCTCGGCCAGGAAGCGGTGCTCGGCGACCTCGTCGGCCGACAGGGCGCCGTCGCTGTTGACGTCGAACTTCGCCAGCATCATCGCCGCGCGCTCGGCCGGGTCCTTGCGGTGGCCCTCGCCGTGGTGGCCCTCGCCGTGCTTGCCGCGGCCCTTGAGCGCCTTCAGCTCCTCGCGGGTCAGCTTGCCGTCCTTGTCGCCGTCGGCCTCGTCGAACTTGTCGGCCAGCTTGCCCCCCGCGACCTCGTCGCGGGCCAGCGCGCCGTCGCCGTTGGCGTCGAACTTGGCCAGCAGCTTGGCCGCGCGCTCCTCGGGGTCCTTGTGCCAGCCGCCGCGGTCGCCGTGGTGGCCCCGCATCGCCTTGAACTCCGCGCGCGTCAGCTTGCCGTCGCCGTCGGCGTCGAGCTCGGCGAACTTCGCCTCGAACCGGTGCCCCTTGGCCTCCTCGCGGGAGATCGCGCCGTCGCCATCGGCGTCGAACTTGGCCATGAAGCCGCCCCGCTTGTGCTCACCCTCGACCTCCACGCCGTCCTGCTCGGGCTCGGCGGTCTCCTCCTTGTCGCAGGCGACGAACAGGAGGGAAAGGGACAGGAAGGCGGCCTTGGTCATGCGTGTCATGGTGTCTCTCCTCGTACCGGGGGCGGCCATCGCCGCGAGGGTCAAGACCCCGGCTCGCCCTTTGATATTCGTCGCTCCCGGGCCCGGCGCACGCCGGATTACCGTCGCTTTACAGTCCCCCCGCGCGGCGGACGCGAGCGCAGCCCCGGGCCCTCCTGCGGCCCACCTGGGCGCGCTTGTCCGCTTTCGCGCGCGGCGTCCGGTTACGCGTCGCCGACATGTCTCGGGCCGGCGGGGCGCGAAGCGGAGGAGTCTGCGGGAGTGCAACCTCGAGCTCCGCGGCTGGAACACCCGCAAGGTGACCCGCGTGTCGGGCGAGCGGCAACCCGACCCCGGCCGAGCCGCCGTTCCGAGCGGCCGCAAATCGGATGTCCCGAAAGACAGGTGACGCCCTCGCCGTGCGCCCGCGTCTGGCGCCGCCGAGCTTCCGGCGTACACTCGGCCCGCCATGACGACGACCATGCGAGCCCACGTGTTGACGCGCTACGGCGGCCCGGAGGCGACCGAGCTGCGCGAGGTGCCGGTGCCGGCGCCCGGGCCGGGCGAGCTGCGGATCCGCGTGCACGCGGCGGGCCTCAACCCGGTGGACTACAAGATCCGCGAGGGCCAGCTGAAGGTCATTCGCCGTTACCCGCTGCCGATCGTGCTGGGCAACGAGCTCGCCGGCGTGGTCGATGCGTGCGGTCCGGGGGTGGCCCGCTTCGCGCCCGGCGATCGCGTGTTCGCGCGGGTCGACAAGGACGCCATGGGGGCATTCGCCGACTACGCGTGCGTGGCCGAGGCGCTCGTCGCAACGATGCCCGCGCGGCTCGACTTCGCCGGCGCCGCCGCGGTGCCCCTGGCCGGGCTGACGGCGCTCCAGGGTCTACGCGACGAGCTGCACGCGGCCCCTGGCCAGCGGCTCTTCATCCCCGGCGGCGCCGGCGGCGTCGGCACGTTCGCGCTGCAGCTCGCCAAGCAGTTCGGCGCCACGGTCGCGACCACGGCCTCGCCGCGCGGCGAGGCGCTGGTCCGCCGCCTCGGCGCCGACGTGGTCGTCGATTACACCGCCCAGCGCTTCGAGGAGGTGCTGTCGAACTACGACGGCGTGTTCGACCTGGTCGGCGGCGACACGCTGGCGCGCGCGTTCGCGGTGGTCAAGCCGGGCGGCATGGTGCTGTCGATCGCCGGCCTCCCCGAGCCTCTGACCGCGCGCAAGGACCTCGGGCGCGGCCCAGGGCTGGCGGCGCTGTTCTGGGTGGCGAGCCTCGGCCTGCGCCTGCGAGCGCGCCGCCGGAGCGCCCGCTACCGCTATTTGTTCATGCACCCGAGCGGCGCCGACCTGGCCGACCTGGCGCGCCGCATCGACGACGGCGCGCTCGAGGTGGTGCTCGACCGCGTGGTCCCGTTCGCGCAGATCGGCGCGGCCTTCGCCCACCTCGAGTCCGGCCGCGCCAAGGGCAAGATCGTCGTGCGCATGGTCGACTGACCGGCCCCGCTGCATCGGCCCGCCGTTGCGGGTCCGACGAATCACATCAGGCCCGCCGCGCCTCGACGAACGCCGCGAGCTTGCCCAGCGAATCGCGCCAGCCGGCCTCGTTGTCCGCGGGCGACACCCCCGGCGGCAATCCGTCGTGGACGGCGACGACGTCGGTGCCGCCGTCGGCGTCGACCAGCGTGGTCGTGATTGTCATCTCTCCGCGCAACGCCGGGTCCGTCGCCTCGAACTCGACGACCTCGACGACCTGCTCATCGGCCACGAGCTTGACGAAGCGGCCGTGGTACGTGTCGGTGTGCGCCGTCGTCTTGCCCGCGCCCGTCGGTGCGTCGTACGTGAGCGAGACCCGGAACGCGCCGCCTTCGCGGGGCTCGAACACGTGCACGTGGCTGCTCATGCCGGTGGGCACCCGCCAGGCGGCGATCGCCCGGGCATCGAGGAGCGCGCGGTACACCTCCGCGCGCGTCGCGTTCACGTGATGGCGGATCCGGGTCGAGCTCATGCCGGACCGTAGCACGGGCCGGCGCAAGATCGCGCGGACACCTGCAGGAGCGCGCCTCGCAGGGCCCGGGAGCCCTCGCGCAGGCCCCGCCCATCGGATCGCCACGACTCGCTATCCACACACATGTCCCGAGAGACATGTCATCGTACTCGCCCGCCCCGGGCGTGGATCTGCGCGCGGTTGCCGGGCGGTGGGCGCGCCGCTATCGTCCGCCGGTGTCTCGCAACGCACACCAACCGGGTCGCGCTCCCTCGGCCGAACTGCTGCGCCTGGCCGAGCAGGGCGCGCGCAACATCCAGGCCGCCGATCGCACCCAGATAGCCAGGGCCGACAGGCACATGCGCGTCGCTCTCGGCGCTCACTACGGCAGTCTGCGCCAGCGACTGTTCTTCGTCCCGCTCGTCGTCGGCGCCGGCTTCGTCGCGGCCACCGCCGCCGGTTTTCTGCCGGTCGATTGGCTCGGCGCAGGCATGGCCCCCATGATGTTCGGTGTGTTCGGGGCGGCGTTCATCGAGCCGGTCGCCGGTGATGGACGGATCGCCGGCGAGCGCGAATGGCTGGCCACGCGCCCCTTCCCGGTCACCGGCTACTTCGAGGCGCTGCAGCACCCCCCGACCTCCGGCGCGCTGCTGCTCACGCGCGTCCGCTTCGCCGGCGAGGTGCCCCCCCCCGACCTCGTCCAGGGCGTGCTCGGGGTCATCGACGCCAACCCGGTCGTGCGCCCGGAGGGAGGCCAAATCTACCTGCTGCAGAGCGGCCTCATCTCCGGCGCCACGGGCATCCGCATCAACAAGCGGCCGGTGTACCGCAACCACCGGATCGTGCCGTACGTCCACGGCCTGGTCGACAACGTGCTCGCGCCGCTGCACGCCACCTATCCCATCGACCAGGTCGAGCTCACCCGCGCCGCCTGAGCCGCTCGTGCGACGCGATGAAGCGGCGCCTCGAGCCCTCGCCGCCAGCGAATCATGGCAGGGCCGAAACGTCGCGACAGGCACCGGCGGACGAAAGCGAGGAGACGTGCAGCTGCGGCGCGAGGTCGCCGGGTGGAAGATCGCCCGCACGCACAGTCGACCTTCACCCGACGAGTCTCTCCATTTTTATAATAAACCAAGACAGCAATTGACCAGACACAACGGAGGCGGTCACAGCTCGTCGCCGAGCTGGCCGCCCCCCCTGGCGATCACAGGTTGTTGTAGTTCTTGTAGTCGAGCTTGCGCTCGATCTCTTCCCGGCGCTCGCCCGAGCGCTCCTGAATGATCCCGCACAGCTTGTCGGCCGAGCCCTCGGCCTTCAGGAAGTCGTCGTCGGTGAGGTTGCCCCACAGTTGCTTGGCCTTGCCCTTGAGCTGCTCCCACTTGCCTTGAACTTGATCGCGGTTCATCTCGGATTCTCCTGGTCGACAGTCTGATCGCGCTTGCCGAACTCGCCCCCATGACTAGGCCGCAGAAGTGCTCCAGGCGCCGACGTACGGGCCGCAGGAGGCCTGCTTTTCGGGCGGCGTCCGCCCGCGGTCGTCGTCGGCGCTCATGCCGCGCCCCACCAGCCCGCAGGGTCGCCGTGCCAGATCGGGCACCAGCGGCCGGATTGCGCAGGCGAACCGCCTTTTTGCGCATTGCGTTCGTCGCGGTCGAGAGCACCGCCCGGTGGATGCGGACGCGCACATGCTCTGCACCTCGCCACATTCAAGGCAACGCCCGCCGAGCTCGGCGGCGGTCGGCCCTGTTCCCCTCGTAGCAACGACATGTCCCGAGAGACATCCCATTCGCCCGGTCCTCCGCGCCCCGCGGGTCGGTGGGAATGAGACGTTTCGCGCACGGGCGAGCCATCGGCGGACTGCGTGCCGGCTCGCCAGCCCCACGTTTATTAAACACAGGTCTTGAGGACCCGAGCCTGTCGGTCGTCGACGGTGCGCGCGTGTGAACCTGGGGCCGACGAGCCTCGCCTCCTCGCGCCAGCGCTCGCGGTACCATCACCGGATGTCGCCCTCGAGATCGCGCATCCACCTCGGCCTGCTCGTCGTCGTCGCGTGCGGTGATTCGGGCTCGCAGAGTACGGACAGCGGCGCCGGCAGCTCCGGCGGCGAGCCACCCGCCACCCAGCCCACCACCGAGACCGAGGGCGACGGCCCCACCAGCGGCGGCCCCGACAACATCACCCACGGCCCCACCGGCACGACCACCGGCGCCGTCACCGACGGCCCCACCAGCGCCACCGAGGCCACCACCGACACCGCGGGCGACACCGACACCGGTGGGGAGCCGGCGCCCGCGAGCGGTTGCGAGGGGCGGCTCGAGCCCGTCGCGCACGCCGGGCAGATCGTGGTCGTGGGCGACGGCACGGCAGCCTCCTGCAGCGAGCAGGCCGTACACGACGCCGTCGCCGCGCTCAACGCTGCAGGCGGCGGCACCCTCACCTTCGCCTGCGGCGGTGCGCACACCATCACCCTCACCCAGTCGGCGCGGTTCACCGCCAGCGCGATCGTCGACGGCGACGGCGAGATCACCCTCAGCGGTGGTGGGGCCGTGCGGGTCATCGAGCTCGATCATCACCTCGAATTCGTCGTCCAGCGGATCACCATCCGCGACGGCCACGTCGCCGCGGGCAGCGAGAACGAGAGCGGCGCCGGCCTCTTGAGCCCGTGGTTCGGCACCCTCAAGATCATCGACGCCACCTTCGAGAACAACCACAGCGCCAGCGAGGCCGCCGACGTCGGCGGCGGGGCGATCTACGCCGGCGGCCTCACCGAATGTGTGCTGTCCGGCGCGCGCTTCATCGGCAACAGCGGCTCGATCGGCGGCGGCGTCCTGAGTCGCAGCACCAACCTGCGGGTCGTCGACACCGTCTTCGCCGACAACACCGCCACCACCTACGCCGACGGCGGCCAGTACGGCAACGGCGGCGGCCTCTACATCGATCGCATGTGGCTCGACGCGCCCGTCGACTTCGTCCTGTGCGGCGGCGTGTTCACCGGCAACCACGCCAGGCAGCACGGCAGCGCCTTCTTCTCCTACAACCTCGAGGGCACCGGCGCCGTGTTCGACCGCAGCGTCTTCGCCGACAACGACATGGACGGCAGCCCCGGCGGCGGCAGCGGCTCCGTCTATCACCAGGGCGTCCCGCTGCGCCTGCTCGACTCGACCCTCGCCGGCAACTCGACCGGCGGCCACGCCGGCGGCCTGTTCCTCGGCGGGGGCACCGACGCCGAGATCGTCAACTGCACCTTCGTCGGCAACAGCACCCCCGGCAACGCCGGCGCGCTGTGGGCCGGCGACGGCGTCGTCGACGTCACCAACACCACCTTCTCCGGCAACAGCGCCGACTACGGCCCCGTCATCTTCAAGGGCGAGGCCGGCGTCGTCACCCTCAAGAACACGATCTTCGCCGACAACACCACCGCCAACGAGTTCAGCGCCCTCGCCTGCCACGCCACCTTCGCCGACGCCGGCGGCAACATTCAATGGCCGGACCACAGGAACAACGGCAGCCCCGACACCCCGTGCGCCGACGGCATCGTGTTCGCCGACCCGATGCTCGCGCCGCTGGCCGACAACGGCGGCGCCGCCCCGACCATGGCGATCGCCGCCGGCAGCCCTGCCGTCGACGTGGCCGAGGAGTGCCCGCCGTACGACCAGCGCGGCCTGCCGCGCGCCGGCGCCTGCGACGCCGGGGCTTACGAATACCAGCCGTGACGCACCACGCAGATAACCCTCCGAACATGTCCTGACGGTCATCCGCATTCATCGCGCGCCGCGATCCGGCTCCGCGAACACCAGCCCGCGCTCGCGCGCCAGCTGCTCGGACAGCGCCCACGTGCGCCGCGCCAGCGCGGCGTCGAGGGCCAGCGGCGTCGGCTCGAAGCGGCGCGGGTCGAAGAAGATCGCCCCGTCGGCGCGCTCGACGTCCCGGGCTATGAGCAGGCCGATCACGTTGCCCGCCGAGCGCTCCGGCGACGTCCCGAACAGGCGATACAGCCCGCGGACGTACCACGGCCAGCCGCGCGCCGTCTCGGTGCGGGTCATGCCGACGCAGACAACGCTCGTCGTGACCGGCAGCTCGCGCCAGCGCTGCGCCGCCTCTTGCACGTGCAGGTAGCCCAGCACCTGCGACGACATCAGCGCCGGCAGCAGCGACCAGCGGCGGCGGCGAAACTGCAGGTCGTCGAGGTCGGGCAGGAGACCCGCCGGCGCCTTCGCCCCGACGTGGACGATGCGACCGTCGCCCGACGCCGCCAGCGCCGCGAGCAGCCCGCGGTTGAGCGCGTAGCGGGCCAGGTACTGCAGCCCGAACGCACGCTCGAAGCCGTCGGCCGTGTCGACCCGCTGCAGCGACGCCGTCATCGCCGTGTGCACCAGCCCGTGCAGCCGCGGCCGCCAGGCCGCGATCGCCTCGATCGCCCGCGCCACCCCGGCGATCGTCGTCAGGTCGGCCGCGCAGAACGCCGCCTCGCCGGCCCCCGCCGCGCGCACCGACGTCACCGCCCGCGCCCCGCGCTCGCCGTCGCGTCCCACCAGCAGCACCGCTGCTCCGCGGCGCCCGACCTCCGTCGCCGCCGCCAGCCCGATCCCCGCCGTACCGCCAGAGAATACGAAGTTGAGGCCGCGGAGCGGCCGCTCGTCGTGCATCGTCTCCATCGCCCTATAAAAATATAAGCAAACACTTGCATCGTCAGCTTGCGTTCGCGAAGCTTCCCCCGCATGCCCTCAAAGCGCCGCATCGAGCCCCGTCGCCGCCCGCTGCAGGCCCGCTCGCAGGCCACGGTCGAGGCGGTGCTGCAAGCGACGGCTTACATTCTCGTACGCGACGGCTACGCGCGCCTGACGACCAACCGGATCGCCGAGCGCGCGGGCGTCAACATCGCCTCGCTCTACCAGTTCTTCCCGAACAAGGAGGCGATCGTCGTCGAGCTCGAGCGGCGTCACGGCGAGCGGACCGACGCGGCGATGATGGCCGCGCTGGCGCGCCCTCGCGGCCCTGACCTCGAGTCGACCCTGCGCGCGCTCGTCGGCGCCTACATGGCCGCGCAGACCATCGATCCGGCCCTGCAGCGCGTGTTCGCCGAGGAGGTCCCGCGCCTCCGCGGCCGCCGCAGCGCCAGCGCGGGCGAGCGGTGCGCCGTCGAGGTCACCGCCTTCCTCGCCGCCTCGGGCGTCACCTCGCCGCGGCTCGAGCTGGCCGGCTGGATGCTGGCCACCGTCTGCAGGTCGGTCGTCTACCACGGCGTGCTCGAGCGCTCGACCGATGCCTGCTCCGGCGCGCTGGTCGACGAGATGGTCGCCATGCTGTCCCGCTGGCTGCGCGCAGCACCCTCCGCCTCTGCCGCCTGACGCCGCGATTCATCGGAGCGGCATCACGAAGGCTCGATCGTACACGGCGACCCCTCGACGGAGAACAGGGTGCCGGCGTGCGCCTCCAGCCAGGTCCACAAATTCTTGCCTCCGAGCGTGATTTGGGAGTCGCGGAGCTCCGCCTCCTCGATCTCGCCGTCCGCGTTCGCATCGCTGGCCGCGAACGGATCGAAGACGAGCTCTTCGTCGCCGAACAACCTGTCACCGCGCACGCTGATCGTGACCCGCGGCTCCTCGTCGGCGAAGCTGGCCTGCGAGATACAGCCCACGTATGAGTTTCCGGCGGTCAGGCCCCACGAGAAGAATTTGGTCTCTTCACCGCGCTGCGCCGTGCCCTCCACGTAGATCGAGTACAGGCCGGTGCGCATCCGTTCGACGTCCGACTCGTCGACGTTACCGGCGACCGGGCCGGCGGCCGACGCGATCGTGAACCCAATGCCCCGGATCAGCGCGTGAGGGTGCTCGCTCGTCCGGTGGGCACGGCCGAGGACAAAGCCATCATCTGCCCCCACCAGGTCGACGATTCGATACCGCTGCGAAGCTTCGTCGAGCGACGATTCCTCGACCACGACATCGCCGATCGAGACCTGCAGCCGGGAGAAGGTGACGACCCAGCCATCCTTGACCGTACTCGGGTGGATCCCGTCGTCGACGAACGACGCGTCCGCCAGCAATACGTCGATGTCGCGCTCCACCGCGTCCTCGCCGGCGGCGCAGGCGCTCAAGAGCAAGAGAGAGACGTGTAGAGGGAGCATCGCCCAGGAGTCGGACATCGGGCCAGCAACCATGGCGGTGGACGCCTTATTCCCCGCGTTCAAGCCCCATGCGTCGCCGCTCGAGCGCCTGCTGCAGCCGCGACCGGTGGCTGTTGGCCGGCACGCTTGACGTCGCTGTACGGTCGTGCGACGGACTCGTCGTCACGCTGGCGGCCGCGGAGATCCTGCGCACGACGTCGCTTTGCTCGAACCAGCAATGATGATTGCTCGTCGGCAACTAGCGGAGCCTCGTGCTTCCTGATCATCGCGTTGCGCCGGCGATGGCCGGCTGATCAGGACCGTCGATGGACACGGTTCCCGGGCGACTTCACGAACGGGATCACGCCGGACGACGTCGCGCTCCTCGCCGGCGCCGCCCGTGGGCCGGCCATGCGATCGGAGAAACGCACTCTCGACCTTGAACGACACCACCGCCGCCCCGCCTCAGTGCCTCACCGAGATCGCCCTGGCGCCCGGACCCGCCCGCCGCTCCGGACCGCGACAGCGCCCTCGCGTGGCCGGGCCGCGCCCATGACCGCGCGGGTCGGCCGGCGAAGAACAGCACGCCAGGCGCGCTGACGTCCTCGCCCGCGTCGAGCATCACCGGCGACTTCGCGCACGATCGTCCGCCGCCCGAGTTCCCCCGCCGCCAGGCCGCGCGATATCCTCGGGTCCGATGTCCCGCGCGCGCTCGTTCGTGTTCACCCTCGCAGCTCTCGCCGCCTGCAACGGCTCCCCGGGCGCACCCTCGACCGAGGGCGACGCGAGCACCACCACGGCCGGCACCGACACGCCCGCCACCGCCACGAACGACGCCAGCACCGATCCCGCCCCGACGACCACCGTCGACGACCCGACCACCACCGTGCCGACCGGCACCACCGGCGACCCGTCCGGCCTCACCTACTACCGCGACATCAAGGCGATCCTCGACGGCAAGTGTGCCACCTGCCATCGCCCTGGCGACATCGCGCCGTTCTCGCTGACGAACTACGACGAGGCCAGCATGTTCGCGCCGATCTTCGCCCCGTCCGTGGAGGATCGGACCATGCCCCCGTGGCCGCCGGGCGCCGATTGCAACGACTTCGCCTCCGACCGGGCGCTGACCGAGGACGAGCGCGCGCGCGTGCTCGAGTGGGTGGCAGCCGGCGCGCCCGAGGGCGACCCGGACGACGCTCCACCGGCGCCGGACGACGACGCCCCGTCGATCGCCTACGACGTGCAGATCGGGCTCTCCGAGCCGTTCACGCCGACGCAGCTGCCTGACGATTACCGCTGCTTCCTGCTAGACTGGCCCAAAGACCAGCCGACCTACGCCACCGCCTTCACCATCGAGCCGGGCGCGCGCGAGGTCGTGCATCACGTGATCGCCTTCATCATCCCGCCGGACGAGCTCGCGGACTTCGAGGCGCTCGACGCCGCCGACCCCGGGCCCGGCTACCCGTGCTACGGCGGCCCCGGCGGCGAGGCCAGCCCGCGCGCCCAGTGGCTCGGCGCATGGGTCCCGGGCGCCAGCTCCGGCGCGCTGCCGGAGGGCACCGGCATCCTCGTCAAGCCGGGCTCGAAGATCGCCATGCAGATGCACTACCACCCCAACGGCGCGCCCGTGGCCGACCAGTCGACGATCATGGTCCGCACGGCCGAGAGCGTGGCGCGCCCGGCCTATTTGCTGCCGTTCGCCCACCCCGGCTGGATGGTCGACGCCCCGGCGATGACGATCCCCGCCGGCGAGGCCGACGTCATGCACTCGTTCACCATCGACCTCGGCTCGGTCATCTCCTACCTGTACAAGGACGAGGCCGTCGGCGTCGGCGAGCCGCTGCTCGCCCACATGGCCGGCGTGCACATGCACACCCGCGGCGCCCGGGCCAGCCTCGTCGTCGAGAGCGGCGGCGCCCCCGAGGCCTGCCTCATCGACGTGCCGCGCTGGGACTTCAACTGGCAGGGCATCTACGAGTTCGCCGAGCCGATCACCATCGAGCCCAGCGACGTCGTCCGCCTCGAGTGCCACTTCGACAACTCCTCCGGCGACGCCTCGCTCAAGTGGGGCGAGGGCACCGAGGACGAGATGTGCCTCGGCATGATCTACGTCAGCACCCCATGATCTGGCTATCGGGACATGCTCTTTTCAGCATGTCCCTTGCAACATCTCGCGCGTCAGCGCACGACCGCCCCCGTGCCGGGGCGGCCGGCGGCGGGCTATACTGCGAGCGACACATGGCGAGCGAAGACACCAAGTCGGCGCGCACCCGCGAGCGGATCCTCGACGCGGCGGCGCACGTGCTCAGCCGCAAGGGGTACGCCGGCACGCGCCTGGCCGACGTGGCCGAGGCCGCCGAGGTCCAGGCGCCGGCCATCTACTACTACTTCGAGTCGCGCGACGCGCTGATCGAGGAGGTCATGTGGGTCGGGGCCAACCGCGTGCGCATGCACGTCGAGGCGGTGCTGGCCGCGCTGCCGCCCGACACCAGCCCGTTCGCCAAGATCCTCGAGGCGGTCGCGGCGCACCTCCGCTACGAGCTGCACATCAGCGACTACACCACCGCGTCGATCCGCAACGCCAACCAGGTGCCCGAGCAGCTGCGAACCCGTCCGGCCGCCGAGGAGGCCACCTACAGCCGGCTCTGGCGCGACCTGTTCGCCCAGGCGCAGGCGGCCGGCCAACTGCGGCCCGGCCTCGACATCAACGTCTCGCGCCTCCTCCTGCTCGGCTCGATGAACTGGGCCGCCGAGTGGTGGAACCCGCGCATGCGCTCCCTCGCCGACCTCGTCAAGGCCACCCAGGACTTCGTCCGCTACGGCATGGGCAACCCCGAGCACTTTTAAAACTTTTTAAAAACAAACCATGGCAAGCCCCCACGGTCGCATCGTCGTCAAGGCAGGACCCTTCGTAAACATGGAGGCCGAGCTGCTCGCGCCGGAGGGCGCAGGTTGGCGCGCGCGGGTCGCCATGTTGGGCCGTCCCTTCGAGGTCGTGGTGTCGAACGTCGACCTCGGCCTGGAGCCGCCGCCGCCGCCCTCCGTCCGTATCCGCGCGATCGAACCACCGCGGGACTACGAGCAGCTGTTCACCTCGCCCGACGCGGTGTTCGATCCACCCGGTGCTGTCGAGGTCCGGCCCGGACCCGCGCTGCTCCTGACGAGCGGACGGCTCCTCGGCTTCGACCCGACCAACGCGGCGTTCCTCGACGAGGACTACGCGGCTTACGAGCGGACCGTCGCACCCGGCCTGTACCCGTCCTGGGTCTGCCTCGACGTGGGCTCCGGGCGCGTGTGCGCGGTGAGGCTTCGCTTCGCCGATCGGCCGGTCGCGCGGTGGAGCGTCGCCGGCGTCCCCGCGGCGGATCATCTGCGCATCGCGTCGCGCTTCAACACTCCGCCCGAGGCGCCGTTTGCTTACGAGTGCCGCGGCTTTGCAGCGCTTTGCGACGCGGACGCGATGACGTCGATCCGCGAGCACGAGGACACGCTCCCACAATCCGTGCTCGACGCCACGGCGGCCGCGCCCGACCAGGCGCTACGGCTCGGTGACGCGGACCCAGCTCCGGAGCTGCTCGTGCTCGCGGCGCACGACGGCAGCCCCTGCCGCTCCTGGTGGGGCGAGGACGGCGACGGCAACCTCGTCGCGCTGGTGGCCGACCTGTACAACCGCGGATACCACCGCGCACGAGCGCGTACGGTTCGCCCCTGATACCGATCCGCCGGGTGGCGGATGCCCGCGCGGGACCTCCTCCGCCGCGGCATGGGCGGCCCCGAGCAGCTCCGATCCGCCCCTCGCTCGAACATGTCCCCGAAGACATGAACTATCGGTGAAGACGCGGTGGGGTCCGCGAGCCACCCCGCGACCGCATGAGCCTCGCCGTCCCGCGCGCGTCGAATCGTGCGAAGCTCCGGCCCATGACGCGCAAGAACTTCTTCTCCTTGCTTACGACGGGCCTCGGCGCGCTCGTGCTGATCGGCGGCGCGCTCGTGCCGACGCAGGCGCGCGCCTGCGATCCCGTATTCGACGAGTGTCTGGCCGACCTCGAGCTGATGACGGAGGGCCCGCTGCCGCTCGACGGCGCCCTCGTGTGGCGCCCGGTGTTCACCGACCCCGAGGCGGGCAGCTTCAGCCAGTTCGCCGTCGAGTCGGGGGCCACGGTGGTGGTGACGCCGATGGGCGGCGGCGCCGAGGTGCAGGGCGCCGTGACCGGGATTCAGAGCGTACAGGCGATCGTCTGGCGACCGACCGGTGAGCTCCCGGCGGACACCACCCTCGAGGTCGAGGTGACGTTCGACAACAGCAAGCTGTTCTGCTTCGGGGACTTTGAACCGACGCTGACCCGCAAGTTCACGGTCTCGACCGGCTCGGAGACCGCGCCGCCGGTGGTCGCGCCGGAGCTGACGGGCGAGACCAGCGTGGCGCTCATCGGTCACTCCCGGGCCGAAACCCTGATCTGCTGCGACGGCGCCTTCCCGACCTGGACGATGGTCGACGACTGCGGGCTCGCCTTCGACTGGTCGGAGGGGACCTGCGCCTCGCTCGTGGGCACCGGCTGGCTCGACGTCGCGCTCACGCTCGACGCCGACGCCGTCGCGGCCGCCAATCACCAGGTCGGCTACGTCTTCGAGTCGAACGCCGGCACCTACGCGTTCGTCGCCGGGTCGACGACGATCGCCGTGCGCCTGGACCAGCCGCTGTGCGGCAAGGTGCGGGCGACCCGGCTGGCGACCGGCGAGGAGACGCTCGGACCCGAGGTGTGCTTCGGCGAGGACCTTCAGGCCATGCTGGGCGAGCAGGTGATGGATCCGCTGCCGACGCTGGCCGCCTGCGCCGGGCAGCCGTACACCTGCGAGAGCATCAGCGACGGCGACGAAACCTGGGACCCGAACGCCTGCACGCCGTGGCCGGAGGACTCGACGCCGACGACGAGCGCCGGCTCCTCGGGCGAGAGCGACTCGTCCGGCAGCGACGGCACGTCGAGCAGCGACGGCGGCGCGAGCGACTCCGGGACCGCCGGCATGGACACGGACAAGGCCGGCTGCGCGTGCGCGTCCGGGCCGGCCGGCGACGGGTGGGGCCTCGCAGCGCTGCTGCTGCCGTGGCTCGGGCGCCGGCGCTCGCGTCGGTGAAGAGTGCAGCCTGCTCGGCCATCGAGCAGGACTCGACGGACATGTCCCAAAGCCAGCCCCACCGGACGGCGGGGACGCCGTCACTCGTAGCGCTCGCCCCGCTCGGCCTTCGCCACCAGCGAGGCGGGCGGCTCGAAGTGCGGCCCGTACGCGGCCGCAAGCTCGCGCGCCCGGGCGACGAAGCCGCGCAGCCCGCCCTTGTACTGATTGATGTACTGCAGCACCCCGCCGGTCCACGCCGGGAAGCCGATGCCGTAGATCGAGCCGATGTTCGCGTCCGCGGTCGACGTCAGCACCCCGTCGTCGACGCAGCGGACGGTGTCGATCGCCTCGGCGAACAGCATCCGCTCCTGCATGTCGATGAACGGGATCTGCTTGCTGCCCGAGCGGAACGCCGCGCGCAGGCCCGGCCAGATGCCGACGCGCTTGCCCGATGCGTCGTACTCGTAGAAGCCGCCGCCGGTCGAGCGGCCCTTGCGGCCGAGCTCGTCGATCATGCGGTCGACGACCGCCTCGGCGCCGTGGGGGACCCACGTCTTGCCCTGCGCCTCCTCGGCCTTGCGCGTCTCCTGGCGGATCTTCTGCGTCAGCGTGATCGTCAGCTCGTCGAGCAGCTGCAGCGCGCCGGCCGGGTAGCCGGCCTGGAGCGCCGCCTGCTCGATCGTCGCCGGCTCGATGCCCTCGCCGACGGCCGCGACCGCCTCGTTGATGAACTTGCCGATCACGCGCGAGGTGAAGAACCCGCGCGCGTCGTTGACCACGATCGGCGTCTTGCGGATCTGCAGCACGAAGTCGAACACCTTGGCGAGCACCGCGTCGGACGTGTTCTTGCCGCGCACGATCTCGACCAGCTGCATCTTGTCGACCGGCGAGAAGAAGTGGATGCCGATGAAGCCCCCCGGCCGCTGCACGCCCTCGGCCAGCAGCGCGATCGGCAGCGTCGACGTGTTCGAGCCCAGCACCGCCGTGGGCTCGACGAAGCCCTCGATCTCCTTGAAGACCTTGTGCTTGAGCTCGACGCTCTCGAACACCGCCTCGATCACGAAGTCGACCCCGGCGAAGTCCTTCGGGTCGTCGGTCGGCGTGATCCGGGCCAGCAGCGCGTCCACCTTCTCTTGCGTGGTCTTGCCGCGCTCGAGCGCCTTCTGCTCGAGCTTGACCGCGTAGCCCTTGCCCTTCTGCGCGCCGGCCAGGGTCACGTCCTTCAGCACGACCTCGATGCCGACCTTGGCCGCGACGTAGGCAATCGCCGCGCCCATCATCCCGGCGCCGATCACCCCGACCTTCTTCGCCTGGTACTTGGGATAGCCGGCCGGTCGGCTGGCCCCGGCGTTGATCTTCTGCAGGTCGAAGAAGAACGCGCCGATCATGTTCTTCGCCACCTGGCCGGTGGTGAGGCTGACGAGGTAGCGCGTCTCGATCAGCGACGCCGTGTCGAAGTCGACCAGCGAGCCCTCGACCGCCGCCGCGAGGGCCGCCCGCGGCGCCGGCATCGGCGCGCCCTTGAGCTGCTTGCGCAGGTTGGCCGCCATCGCCGGGAGTACGCTCGAGATCGCCGGGCTGGCCGCGCTGCCGCCGGGGATCTCGAAGCCCTTCTTGTCCCACGGCTTGGCCGCGTTGGGATTGGCGGCGATCCACGCCTTCGCCCGCGGGATCAGCTGGTCGACCGACTCGACGATCTCGTCGACGACGCCGACCTCGAGCGCCTCGCGCGGCCCGAACTTGGTACCGGGCAGGATCACCTGCGTCAGCGCCTTCTGCAGCCCGAGCATGCGAACCAGGCGGGTGATGCCGCCGCCGCCGGGCAGGAGGCCCAGCGTGACCTCGGGCTGGCCGATCTGGCAGCCCGGAACGTCGGCGACGATCCGGTGGTGCGCCGCGAGGGCGACCTCGAGGCCGCCGCCGAGCGCGGTGCCGTTGATCGCCGCGACCACCGGGCGGCCGAGCTTCTCGAGCTTGCGCAGGTCGGACTTCACGCGCTCGATGTGGGCCGTCTGTTCGGCCGCCCGCGTCGTGTCGTACTGGCGCAGGCGATTGAGGTCACCGCCGGCGAAGAAGCTCTTCTTGGCGCTGGTGAGGATGACGCCCTTGATCGACTCGCGCTCGGCCTCGAGGCGGGCGACGCTGGCCGCCATCGACTCGGTGTAGGCGTCGTTCATCGTGTTGACGCTCGCCGCCGGGTCGTCGATCGTGAGGATCACGATCCCGTCGTCGTCGCGCGTCCAGCGGATCGCAGGAGACTTGTGGGTGTTCGACTCGCTCGTCATCTCGGTACCCTCTCGGAACGTGCTCACACGCGCTCGATGATCGTGGCGATGCCCATGCCCGCGCCGACGCACAGGGTGGCGAGGCCGTAGCGCAGGTTGCGGCGCTCGAGCTCGTCGAGCAGCGTGCCCAGGATGATGCAGCCGGTCGCGCCGAGCGGGTGGCCCATGGCGATCGCGCCGCCGTTGACGTTGACCTTCTCCGCCGGGATCTCGAGGTCACGCATCCACTTCAGGACCACCGACGCGAACGCCTCGTTGAGCTCGAACAGGTCGATGTCGTCGACCGTCAGCCCCGCCCGCGCGAGCGCCTTCCTGGTCGCCGGCGTCGGCCCGGTCAGCATGATCGTCGGCTCGCTGCCGGTCACCGCCATCGACACCACGCGCGCGCGCGGCCGCAGCCCCAGCTTGGCCCCGATCTGCTCGCTGCCGAGCAGCATCAACGCCGCCCCGTCGACGATCCCCGACGAGTTGGCCGCCGTGTGCACGTGCTCGATCTTCTCGACCCAGTGGTACTTCTGCAGGGCCACCGCGTTGAAGCCGCCGAGCTCGCCCATCTTGACGAACGAGGCCGGCAGCGCCGCCAGCGACTGCACCGTCGACTCCGGCCGGCGGTGCTCGTCGCGGTCGAGGATCGTCACGCCGTTGATGTCCTTGACCGGCACGATCGATCGCGCGAAGTAACCCTGCTTCCACGCGTGCTCGGCCCGGCGCTGCGACTCGACCGCGAACGTATCGACGTCCTCGCGGCTGAATTTCTCGAGCGTGGCGATGAGGTCGGCGCCGATGCCCTGCGGCACGAAGTAGGCGTCGTACGCGGTGGTCGGGTCCTGGTGGTACGCCCCGCCGTCGGCCCCGATCGGCACGCGCGACATCGACTCGACCCCGCCCGCGACCACGAGGTCGTCCGACCCCGACGCGACCTTGGCCGCCGCCGTGTTGACCGCCTCGAGCCCCGAGGCGCAGAAGCGGTTCATCTGCACCCCGGCGACCGTCTCCGGCAGACCCGCCACCAGCGCCGCGGTGCGGGCGATGTCGCCGCCCTGCTCGCCCACCGGCGAGACCACCCCGAGCACGATGTCGTCGATGCGCTCGAGCAGGAGCCCCGGGTTGCGCGGCACCAGCTCGTGGATGAGGCCCACGACCAGGTCGACCGGCTTGGTGCCGTTCAGCGCCCCACCCTTCAACTTGCCCCGGGGGGTGCGCATCGCGTCGTAGATGAACGCGCTCTTCGCCATGGGAGCAACCTAGACGACGGCGATAATTTTTACAACGAATTAAAAAATCACCGTGACGATGCTTGACTCACGGACCCGAGGTGGTTTCTCCTCTGATCTCCGATCAAGGGGGCGACATGGCCATTCGCTTCGACATCGAGCCGGAGATCGCGGCGCTGGCGGAGCGCACCCGCGAGTTCGTGCGTGACGTGGTGATCCCCGTCGAGCTCGAGATCAAGGGCTCGCTGCACGACGCACGCGACGCCGAGGCCGTGCGCGCGCGCCTGCAGGCCGCAGCGCGCGCCGCCGGTCTGCTCGCGCCGCACGTCGGCGAGCGCTGGGGCGGCCGCGGCCTCGACGTGCGCGGGCAGGCGATCGTCTTCGAGGCGGCCGGCTATTCGTTGCTCGGGCCGCTGGCGCTGAACATCTCGGCGCCCGACGAGGGCAACATGCACCTGCTCGAGCGCGTGGCCACACCGACGCAGCAGGAGCAGTTCCTCGCGCCGCTCGCGGCCGGTCGCGTGCGCTCGTGCTTCGCCATGACCGAGCCGCCGCCGGGCGCCGGCTCCGACCCGCGGGCCCTCGCCACCACCGCCACGCGCGTCGCCGGCGGCTGGCGCATCGACGGCACCAAGTGGTTCATCACCGGCGCGCGCGGGGCCGACTTCGCCATCGTCATGGCCCGCACCTCCGGCGCGCCCGGCGACCGCGGCGGCGCCACCATGTTCCTCGTCGCCGGCGACAACCCCGGCATGCACATCGTCCGCGACCTCGACACCCTCGACCACGGCCTGTTCGCCGGCCACAGCGAGGTCTATTTCAACGAGTGCATCGTCGGCGACGACGCGGTCCTCGGCGAGGTCGACCGCGGCTTCGAATACGCCCAGGTGCGGCTGGCGCCCGCTCGCCTGACGCACTGCATGCGCTGGCTCGGCCTGGCGCGCCGCGCCCACGACCTCGCGCTCGGCCACGTCACCCGCCGCGAGGGGTTCGGCAGCAAGCTCGCCGAGCTCGGCATGATCCAGCAGCAGCTGGCCGACAACGAGATCGACCTCGCCGCCAGCCGCGCGCTGATTCATCACACCGCGTGGGTCCTCGACACCCACGGCGGCGACCCCGGCACCGCCTCGTCGATCGCCAAGACCTTCGTCTCCGAGGCCGTCGGACGGATCGCCGACCGCGCGATGCAAATGGCCGGAGCCGTCGGCACCTCCGGCGACCTCCTGCTGTCTCGCTACTGGCGCGAGATGCGACCGTTCCGGATCTACGACGGCCCGAACGAGACGCACCGCTGGTCGATCGCCAAGCGCAGCGTCGCAGCCTTCAAGAAGCGAGACGGCGCGTGAACCCGCCCGGGCTCGACCTCGCGGCGCTGCACCGATACTTCGCCCGGCGCGTGCCGGACTACGGCGGCCAGCTCGAGGCGCAGCTGCTCGCCGGCGGCAAGTCGAACCTCACCTATCGCCTGCGCGACGGCGTACACGACTGGGTGCTGCGCCGGCCTCCCCTCGGCACGCTCACGCCGAGCGCCCACGACATGGCCCGCGAGTTCCGCGTCGTCGCCGCGCTCGGACCCACGCGCGTGCCCGTGGCCCCGGCCGTGCTGCTGTGCGACGACACCTCGGTGCTCGGGGTGCCGTTCGCGGTCACGCAATTCGTGGCGGGTCGCGTGATTCAGAGCGCCGAGGACGCCGCGACCTTGAGCCCCGACGAGCAGCGACAATGCGGGCACCAGCTCGTCGACCGCCTGTGTGAATTGCACGCGGTCGACCCGTCGGCCGTGGGCCTCGACACCTTCGGCCGCGCCGAGGGTTATCTCGAGCGGCAGATCCGCCGCTGGATGGACCAGTGGGAGCGCGTGCACACCCGCGACATCGCCGAGCCCGTCGAGCTGGGCGGCCGCCTGCGCCTGGCCCTGCCCGCCCGCAGCGACCGCTCGATCGTGCACGGCGACTACCGCCTCGACAACGTGATCCTCGCGCCCGACCGGGTCGAGATCGCCGCGATCGTCGACTGGGAGATGTGCACCCTCGGCGACCCACTCGCCGACCTCGGCCTCGCGCTGGTCTACTGGGACCCGCTCACCGAACCTGTCCTCGGGGTCAGGCACATTCGCGGTACCGCCAATCATTTTTTAGATGCGGACGACATGGCGGCCCGCTATTCACAGCAGTCCGGTCGCGCGCTCACGGACCTCGACTTTTACATGGCGCTGGGCTTCTTCAAATTGGCCGTGATCGCCGAGGGCATCCACCAGCGCTACCGCGCCGGCCTCACCGTCGGCGACGGCTTCGCCACCACCGGCGACGCGGTGCTGCCCCTGCTGCGCGCGGGCCTCGAGCGGCTGCCCGCCTGAACGCGAGCCGAGGCTCCTACCCCTCGATCTCGCGCTTGAGCGCCTTGCGGGTCTTCTCGCCGTACGGCGGCTTCAGCCCGGCGAGCCCGGCCAGGTCGAGATTCGGCTGGCGGTACACCGCCTTCGTGTGGCTGAACGTCTTGAAGCCGTCGAAGCCGTGGTAGCTGCCCATGCCGGACGGGCCGATGCCGCCGAACGGCAGGTCCTCGGCCATCGCGTGGAAGATGACGTCGTTGAGCGTCACGCCGCCCGACACCGTGCGCTCGACCACCCGGCGCTCCTCGTCGGGGTCCGTGCCGAAGTAGTACAGCGCGAGCGGGCGTTCCCCGGCGTTGACGTGAGCGATCGCCTCTTCCGTGCGATTGTACGTCATGATCGGCAGGATGGGCCCGAAGATCTCCTCGCGCATCACTCGCATCTCCGGCGTGGTGTTGCGAATGATGTGGAGCGGCATCTTGTTGCCGGACGCGGCGGCGAAGTCCTCGTTACCCGGGTTGACGGCGATGACCTCGGCGCCCCTGGCCTTCGCGTCGTCGATGAGGCCCTGCAGGCGCTCGCGGTGGCGTGAATCGACCACCGACGTGTAATCGTCGTTGGCGAGCAGCGTCGGGTACAGGCGGGCCACGGCCTGCTGCAGCGCGGCGACGACGCTGGCCTCCTTGGCCTTCGGTACCAGCAGGTAGTCGGGCGCGAGGCAGATCTGGCCGGCGTTGAGCATCTTGCCCATGGCCACGCGCTCGCTGGTGCGGGCCAGGTCGGCGCTCTCGCCGACGATCACGGGCGACTTGCCGCCGAGCTCGAGCGTCGTCGGCACCAGGTTGTCGGCCGCGGCGTGCAGCACGTGGCGAGCGATGCCGGTGCCGCCTGTGAAGATCAGGTGGTCGAACGCGAGGCCGGCGAACGCCTTGCCGACGCCGGGGCCGCCGAGGACGAACGCGAGCTCGTGCTCGGGGAAGTACTGCGCCGCCAGCTCGCGCATCGTCTCGGCGGTGCGCGGCGTGTACTCGGACGGCTTGACCATCGCCCGGTTGCCGGCGGCGAAGATCTGCGCGAGCGGGGCGAAGGTCAGGTAGACCGGGAAGTTCCACGGCGAGATCACGCCGATCACGCCCTTCGGCTGGTATTCGACGTGAGCGCGCGCGCCGAGCAGGGCCAGCGGGAAGTCGAGCTTGCGCTTCTCGGGCCGCATCCAGCGATCGACGTTCTTGAGCGCGTGCTTCAGCGACTTCACCGTCGACATGATGTCGGTGACCATCGATTGCGTCGCCGAGCGGTGGCCGAAGTCGGCCGACAGCGCCTGGGCGAAGCGATCCTTGTTGCTGACCACGAGGTCGATGGCGCGCTGCAGCCGCTGCTTGCGGATCGGCGCGCCGACCGGCAACTCGGCGGTGAACGTCTCGCGCTGGCGGCGGAGGATCTCGCGCATGCGCGCGATCTGGGCCTCGTCGGTGGCTGTCTGCTCATTGTCCATGGTCGTGCTCCTCGGTGCGGCGATCGTGCTACGAATTGAATCAGCGGACCGCGCGCTCGCGGCCGTGCCAGTACGGGCCCAGCGCCGGCGCGTCCGGGCGCTCCGCGGCGTGGGTCCGAATCACGGACGAGACGGTGGTCATGACGCAGCCCCCTGCTCGAGCGGACGCAGCCGGCGCAGGTGGAAGAACAGCGGCGCCCGGTCGCCCTTGCGGTCCATGACGCCGAACACTCGGTCGTCGTCGATCTTGCGGAAGTGATCGAAGATCGGGTGCTTGTCGTAGATCATCGTCGCCGTCGCGGCGCCGCGGTAGTGCACCAGCCGCAGCGAGGCCTTGCCGAGGATCGGGCTGGCGACCCGCCGGCCCCCCTCGTCGCGGGTGACGATCGGGTCGACGTCGTCGTCGTCGTGAAACGACTTGCCGACCCACCCGACCGCCGCCAATTGCTGCTCGCCCGGGTGCCCGGTGCGCAACACCCCGCCCTCCCACTCGCCGTGCATGAACGCGGTGTCGATCGGCGCCAGCGCGTCGAACAATTGGTGCAGCGCGTCGACCGTGCTCTCGCGGTCGCCGGCGATCAGCTCGAGAAGGGCGTTCGTGGCGCTCATGGACTCTCCGTCGCGGTCATGCCATTCGCAGAACCGGCTTGATGACCCGCCCGGCCAGCATGTCGGCCGCGGCCTGGTTGATCTGCTCGAAGGGATAGGTGGTGACGAGCTCCTCGAGCGGCAGCTCGCCGCGGCGGTACCACGCGATCATCTGCGGGATGAAGCTGCGCGGGTCGGCGTCGCCCTCGACGGTGCCGCGCACGCTGCGGCCGCTCACCATCATGGCGTTGAGGTCGAGGGACAGCTTGGCCCCCCGCGGGCTCAGCCCGGCGAGCGCGAGCCGGCCGCGCGGGCGGAGCAGCGAATAGGCGGCCTCGATGACCTCCGGGTTGCCGGTGTTGTCGAACGCGAGCGTCAATCCGCGGAGGTGCCTGAGCGCCGGCCCCAGGCCTTCGGAGGCGCTGTCGACGACCTCGGTGGCCCCGAGCGCGCGCGCCGTCACCAGGCGGTCGGGCCGGACGTCGACGGCGACGATCTGCGAACAGCCGGCGATCTTCGCCGCCATGACCGCCGCGAGGCCGACGGTGCCGCAGCCGAAGATGCCGATGACGTCGCGCGGCCCGGCCTGCAGCACGTTCATCACCGCGCCCATGCCGGTCTGGACGCCGCACGCGAGCGACGTCATGAGCGCGCCCGGAAGGTCGTCGTCGAGCCGCACGAGGTTGGTGGTGGCGGCCACCGCGTGGCTGGCGAACGCCGACTGCGCGAAGAAATGTCCGGTGATCGGCTGCCCGCCGCGCGAGATGGGCGACGAGCCGTCGAGGCGGCGCGCGAACAGGTTGAACTCGCGCGCGTGCCGGCAATAGCCCGGCAGCTCGGCGGTGCAATTGGGGCACTGCCCGCACGCGCCGAAGCTCATCACCACGCGCTCGCCGACGGCGAATTTGCTGACGCCGGCGCCGAGCTCGACGATCCGCCCGACGCCCTCGTGCCCGAGCACCGCCGGCAGCGGCGTCCCGTAGTAGCGATCGCGGGCCGAGAGGTCGGTGTGGCAGATCCCGCACGCCTCGACCTCGACCAGTACTTCGCCCGCGCGCGGGCCGTCGAGCTCGCACTCCTCGATGCTGAACGGCTCACGCTCGCGCGCGACGGCGGCGCGGATCTTCATGCGGTCTCACCGATCCGCCCGAGCAGCCGATCCGCCAGCCTGGCGCGCTGATGGGCCGCGTCGCCGAACAAGACCTCGTTGTGCTTCTGCCGCTTGAACCACAGATGCACAAAACACTCCCAGGTGAAGCCGATGCCGCCGTGCAGCTGCACCGATCGCCCGGAGCAATACGACGCCGCGTCGCTCGCCGCCGACTTGGCCATGCGCGCGCCCACCTCGGCCGCGCCCGGCTCGTGGTCGAAGGCGCAGGCGGCGTCGTACAGCAGCGAGCGGGCCGCGTCGATCTTCACCATCATGTCGACGAGCGGGTGCTTGACGGCCTGGAAGAACCCGATCGGCCGCTCGAACTGGACCCGCGTGCGCGCGTACTCGGCGGTGGTCTGCAGCTGCCACTCGGCCGCCCCGACCATGTCGGCGGCGAGGATGGTCAAGATCGCAGGCTCCGCCGCCGCCAGGGCCCGCGCGCCGTCCCCGGGCGAAACGATGACTCGCTCGGCCGGCACGGCGACGTCGCGCAGCTCGACGTGGGCCTGGTCGCGGGTGAGGTCGACGATCGCGTCGGGCACGATCGTGACGCCCGCGGCGTCGACGTCGACCGCGTAGAGCCCGACCCCGCGCGACGACCTCGCCTTGACCAGCAACACGCCCACCTTGCGCGCGTCCTGCACGAACCACGCGGTGCCGTTCAGCACGCCGGCGTCGCTCGCGGTCACGTCGCAGTCCCCGGCCTCCCACGACCCGCGCCGATCGGTGATCGCCAGGCTGACCGAAAGACCAGCCGCGATCCGCCGCAGCAATTGCCGCGCGGCGTCGCTGTCGCACGCGGCCGCGACGTAGGTCGCGCACAGCGTCGCGATCAGCGGCGACGGCGCCGCCGCGCGCCCGACCTCCTCGACCAGGCCGGCGATCGCCACCAGCCCCATGCCGAAGCCGCCGAGCGCCTCGGGCACGGCGACGGCCGTCCAGCCGAGGTCGAGCATCTTGCGCCACAGCGCCTCGTCCCACACGCACTCCGACGCGCGCGCCGGCTCGGAGCTGGCGGCCACCAGCCGGTGCAGCTGCTCGGGCGAGCAATGATCCTGCAACAGTCGCCGCGCAGTGTCCTTGAGGATCTGCGCCGTCTCGTCGAAGCCGAAGTCGTGCGGTCGGGTCATTGTTGTTTATGGAAAGGTCACTTCGACTTGGCCAGGCCGAGCACGCGCTCGCCCAGGATATTGCGCTGGACCTCGTTCGACCCGGCGGCGATCGTGAAGCCGTACGAGTTCATGTAGGCGTGCGGCCAGCGCCCGGCCGCGGGCGCGTGCGCGTCGGTCTGGTGCAGCGTCGCTGCCGCGCCCTCGATCTCGCAGGCCAGCCGCGCGGTGTCCTGCAACAATTCCGAAAGCGTCAGCTTGTGCTGCAGCGGCAGGCGCAGCGGGTGGTCGGTGAGGGCCCGGACCGCCGCGCGCCGCTCGTTCTGCGCGAACGCTCGCTCGCGGATCAGCATCTCGACGATCGCGTCGCGCAGCCGCGGGTCGTCGCTCGCCGGCTTGCCGGCGCGATGGCAGCGCTTCGCCAGCTCGACGAGCCCCGACGCGCCGAGCGTGGCCGCGTTGTCGTCGCCGACGCCGCCGCCGGACGACGGGGTCACCAGCGAGCCCGCGCCGCGCTCGTGCAGCAGCGTCGTCATCGCCACCTGCCAGCCGCGGCCGACCTCGTCGAGGCGCAGGTCGTCGCCGATCGGGTAGTCGTCGAACAGCACCTCGTTGAAGCCGAGCTCGCCGGTCATCTTGACCAGCGGGCGGATCGTCAGGCCCTTGCCGACCCCCGCGCGCACCGGCGCGACGAAGTAGGTCATGCCCTCGTACTTGCGCCCGCGGTCGGTGCGACACAGCAGGATCATCCACGTGGCGAAGTGCGCCAGCGTGGTCCACACCTTGTGCCCGCGCACGCGCCAGCCCTCGCCGTCGCGCTCGGCGAAGGTCTGGACATTCGCCAGGTCGGAGCCCGCGCCCGGCTCGCTGAAGCCCTGACACCAGATCTCCTCGGCCGCCAGCAGCGGCGGCAGCAGGCGCCGCTTCTGCGCCTCGGTGCCGTGGTGCACGATCGTCGGCGCGGCCATGCCGAGGCCGACGATGTTGGGGAAGAACGGCGCGCCCGCGGCCTTGAGCTCGTGGTTGGCGATCCGCTGGCAATCGCGCAGGCCGCCGCCGCCGTACTCGCCCGGGTAATCGCAGCCGACCAGGCCGGCCGAGTACGCGGCCTTCTGCCAGGCGCACAGGTACTCGAGCTGCTCCTCGGTGGCGATCTCGAGCGGCCCGAGCGGCAGGCGGAAGCTCGGCCGGGGCGGCAGGTTGCCGGCCAGCCACGCCTTGCAATGGGCGCGGTAGGCCGCCTGTTCGGGGCTCTCGCTGTGCGCTGATTCCGTCATCTCGTCAGCCTGCGTTCGTCCAGTCCCAGTCGTCGGCCGATGATCTCGGCCATGATCTCGCTGGTCCTGCCGAAGATGCGAGTGACCCGCGCGTCACGGTACATGCGACTGATCCGGTACTCTTCCATGTAGCCGGCGCCGCCGTGCAGCTGCAGGCACTCGTCGATGACGCGGCCCTCGAGCTCGGTCGCCAGCATCTTGGCGCCGCTGGCGACCTCGGCCGTCAGCGCGCCGGCGTTGGCCAGCATCACGCAGTGGTCGACGTGGCTCTGGAGGGCGTCGATCTCGGCGCGCATGCGGGCCAGGCGGAAGCGCGAGTTCTGGAACGTGCCGATCGGTCGGCCGAAGGCGGTGCGCTCCTTGACGAACTCGAGGGTGACGGCGAACGCGACCTGGGCGTGGGCGATCGAGCCGATTGCGATCTGCAGCCGTTCGACCGCCAGCGCCTGGGCGAGGTAACGGAAGCCCTGAGTCGGGTCGCCGAGGACGTTCGCCTTCGGCACGACGACGCCGTCGAAGAACATCTCGGCGGTGTCCTGGGCGTCGAGGCCCAGCTTGTCGAGCTTGCGGCCGCGCTTGAAGCCCGCCATTCCCTCTTCTACCACGAACAGGCCGATCGCGTGCGACCCGCCCCCGGACTTGGCCCCGGACCCGCTCCCGGTCTTGGCGGCGACGACGACGAGGTCGGCGAGCAGCCCGTTCGAGATGTACGTCTTCGAGCCGTGCAGGACCCAGTGGTCGGCGTGCTCCTCGGCGCGGGCCTGCATGCCGGCGAGGACGGAGCCGGCGGCCGGCTCGGACATGGCGACCGCGAGGATCTTCTCGCCGCGCACTGCCGGGGGCAAAAACCGCTGCTTCTGCGCCTCGGTGCCGTGCTGACCGATGTACGGCGCGACCACGCGCGAGTGCAGGGTGAGGCACAGCCCCGGGTCGCCGTGCAGAAAGTTCTCTTCCTGCACGATCTGCTCGTATCGCATATCGTCGAGCCCGAGCCCGCCGTACTGCTCGGGCGCCCACATCAGCAAGTAACCCTGTTCGCCGGCCTTGCGGAAGATCCCGCCAATGCTGTGCCCGACGAGACCACCAATGTTGCCACCGTCGGCGCGGCGGCGCCGACAATCCGTGAAGTCCCCGTCCTCATGGTGCCTCCCTCTCTTCGCGTGCGCTCACCTCTCGCGTCGACCGGGCCGCGGACCGCTCTCGTGGCATCCTGCGAACTGAACTTCGCAGTTTTCGCCATTCATGGCGCCACTCGGAATCCCGCGTATAGCTTTGAAATTCCTCATGAAATAAATCAGCCTGCATTTACTTGCTGGCGACTAGCAAGTATACAGATCGCACACCAGACCGTCAAGCGGCCCGGGGGAGGTGCGTTTTCGAGCAGCGAGAAGGCCGGTAGGTCTCCGGCCTTCACACCGTGGCTGTTCGCGGCAGTCTCTGCAGTCCGGTGAATCGGCGGTCTTCCAATCGTGACGCGCGCGCGGCTATGATCGTCGGATCGCGATGGGCCTGCTCGATCCGATCCCCCCGCCGTACGACCCGCTCGAGTGGGCCACCCGGCCGTTGCCGGACAAGAGCCAGATGGTGTGTCGCTCGTGGGCCCTGCAGGGTTACGGCACCCCCGTCGCGGTCTACTTCGTCTACCTGCTCAAGGTCGGGCTCTACGTCGGTGGGTGGATCTTCTTCTGCGGGTTCACCCCGGGCATCGGCGAGCTGGGCGCGATCGGGCAATGGTGGCTCGAGCCGGTCGCGTTTCAGAAGGCGATCGTGTGGAGCCTGTTGTTCGAGGTCCTCGGCCTCGGTTGCGGCAGCGGGCCGTTGACCGGGCGCTACTTCCCGCCGATCGGCGGGTTCCTCCACTTCTTGCGCCCGGGCACCACCAAGCTGCCGCTGCTGCGCGGCCTCCCGCTGGTCGGCGGCGCGACCCGCGGCGCGCTCGACGTGGCGCTCTACGCGGTGCTGTTGATCAGCCTGGTGCGCGCGCTGGTGGCCCCGCAGCTCGACGCGGCGCTGTTGCTGCCGCTGGTCGCGCTGGTGCCGCTGTGCGGCCTGCTCGACCGGACCGTCTTCCTGGCGGCGCGCGCCGAGCACTACTGGGTCATGCTCGTCGTGTTCGCGTTCGCCAGCCCGTGGCTCGCCGGGGCCAAGGCGGTGCAGGCGGCGCTGTGGTTCTGGGCCGGGGTGTCCAAGCTCAATCATCATTTCCCGGCCGTGGTGTGCGTGATGACCAGCAATTCGCCGGTCACGCGCTTCGCGTGGATCCGCCGCCTCGTCTACCGCAATTATCCCGAGGACCTGCGGCCGTCGCGGCTGGCCACGGTGATGGCTCACGCCGGCACCGCGCTCGAGCTCTCCGTGCCGATCGTCCTGCTCCTCGGCGACGGCGGTGTCCTCACCACCGTCGGCCTGGCGATGATGGTGATGCTGCACGGCTTCATCCTCAGCACCGTGCCGATGGGGGTGCCGATCGAGTGGAACGTGGCCGTGCTGTACGGCGGGTTCTTCCTGTTCGGCGCGCACGCCGACGCCAGCGTGCTCGCGCTCGCCGACACCCCGCTCCTGGCGCTGTTCGTCGGCCTGTTCGCCGTGGGCCTGCCGCTCTACGGCAACCTTGTGCCCCACCGCATGTCGTTCCTGCTGGCGATGCGCTACTACGCCGGCAACTGGCCCTACTCGGTGTGGCTGTTCCGCGGCGACAGCCACAAAAAGCTCGAGCGCCTGCGCAAGTCTTCGAAGTGGTTGTACGACCAGCTCGACATGTTCTACGAGCGCAAGATCTCCGTCGGCCTCGTCGGCAAGGTGATCGCGTTTCGCCTGATGCACCTGGCGGGGCGCGCGCTGTGTCGATTGGTCCCGCGCGCCGTCCCCGATCCGTCCGAGTACGAATGGGTCGACGGCGAGCTGGTCGCCGGCCTCGTGCTCGGCTGGAACTTCGGCGACGGCCACCTCCACGACGAACAGCTGATCGCCGGCGTGCAGGCGCAGTGCGGCTTCGGGCCCGGCGAGCTGCGCTGCATCATCGTCGAGTCGCAGCCGCTGCACCGCCAGACCATGCAGTGGCGGATCCACGACGCCGCCGGCGGCGAGCTCGCGCGCGGCGAGATCGGCATCGCCGAGCTCCGCGAGCTGCAGCCGTGGTCGTTCGACCCGCCGGCCGGGCCGTCGCGCGAGCCTGTGTGACTCTCCGGTCGCCCTCGAGTCGGTTCGTCCAACCCCCGCAGGAGCAGCTGGGCGGTCGCGGCGATCCGATTGCCGGCGAACGCCTGGGTCAAGTCGCCAGGCAACCCCGCTCGGACCGGCCCGTCTCGCCCAGCCTGTTAACTCACACTTCGCTGCCCAGCCCTTACCCCGGCGGCGAGACCAGCTCGCCTCGGCGAACCCATCAAGTCACCGAGCAATGGCAGCGACCAGCCCTCCCCGGCGAGACCGCCCATCTGGCTCTCCACGCGCCCGGCCACGGCGAAACCAAATAAAAAAGCCCCCTTCTTTCGAAGGGGGCATAGCGCTGGCGGCGTCCTACTCTCCCACAGGGTCGCCCCTGCAGTACCATCGGCGCTGGAAGTCTTAACGACCGAGTTCGGGATGGGATCGGGTGTGGCCCTTCCGCCATAGCCACCAGCAAAACTTGTTCGACGAGCTGCGGGTCCGGCGGCCGCCCTGTGAGGGGTGGCCGAGTCGTACTCGCAAAGAGATTGTGCGCTGTGCACGGGGCTCCGGTTCGGAGCGGGCCATTTGGCCTTCGTGCGTGTGTCGCTCGGAACCTCGGACTGCAAACCGCCACACGGGAGCGGTGCCCAAGGTCAAGCCGAACGGTCGATTAGTACCGGTTAGCTCCGCGCGTCGCCGCGCTTCCACACCCGGCCTATTAACGTCGTCGTCTACGACGGACCTTCAGGGAATCCTCATCTTGTGGTTGGCTTCCCGCTTAGATGCTTTCAGCGGTTATCCGTTCCAGACATGGCTACCCGGCGATGCTCTTGGCAAAACAACCGGAACACCAGGGGTCTGTCCATCCCGGTCCTCTCGTACTAGGGACAGCTCCACTTCAAGATTCCTGCGCCCACGGCAGATAGGGACCAAACTGTCTCACGACGTTTTGAACCCAGCTCGCGTACCGCTTTAATTGGCGAACAGCCAAACCCTTGGGACCTACTACAGCCCCAGGATGCGATGAGCCGACATCGAGGTGCCAAACCACGCCGTCGATGTGAACTCTTGGGCGTGATAAGCCTGTTATCCCCGGAGTACCTTTTATCCGTTGAGCGATGGCCCTTCCATTCAGAACCACCGGATCACTAAGGCCCACTTTCGTGCCTGCTCCTCTTGTATGAGTCGCAGTCAAGCTCCCTTATGCCTTTACACTCTTCGGCTGGTTTCCAATCAGCCTGAGGGAACCTTTGCGCGCCTCCGTTACTCTTTCGGAGGTGACCGCCCCAGTCAAACTACCCACCAGGCAGTGTCCCGGACCAGGCTCACTGGTCACGGTTAGGCTTTCAGACTTCTCAGGGTGGTATTTCAACGTTGGCTCCGTGGAACCTAGCGGCCCCACATCATAGCCTCCCACCTATCCTACACAGACAAGTCCGAAAACCAGTGCCAAGCTGCAGTAAAGGTTCACGGGGTCTTTCCGTCTTGCCGCGGGTACGGGGCATCTTCACCCCGATTTCAATTTCGCTGAGTCCCGGGTCGAGACAGTGGGGAAGTCGTTACGCCATTCGTGCAGGACGGAACTTACCCGCCAAGGAATTTCGCTACCTTAGGACCGTTATAGTTACGGCCGCCGTTTACCGGGGCTTCGATTCGATGCTTCGCTTGCGCTGACATCTCCTGTTAACCTTCCGGCACCGGGCAGGCGTCAGACCCTATACGTCGTCTTGCGACTTCGCAGAGTCCTGTGTTTTTGGTAAACAGTCGCTACCCCCGATTCTCTGCAACCCCCAAAGGCTCATGGCGCGAGGCCCGTCACCCTCAAGGGCACACCTTCTCCCGAAGTTACGGTGTCAATTTGCCGAGTTCCTTAACCCGAGTTCTCTCAAGCGCCTTGGGATGTTCTCCCCACCCACCTGTGTCGGTTTACGGTACGGTCAGCACAGCGGTACACTTGTACGATGCTTTTCTTGGAAGCTTGGACTCACCGAGTTGTCCGCCTTGCGGCGACCCTCATCACCTCTCGGCGTTGCCCGCGCGTTTGTGGCCAGATGCCTCCTACGCGAGCCGCCTACCGGCTTGAACGACCATCCAACAGGTCGCTCGGCTATCCTCCTCCGTCCCACCTTACAAAACCATCCGTGCTGGTGCAGGAATGTTCGCCTGCTTCCCATCGACTACGCATTTCTGCCTCGCCTTAGGGACCGACTAACCCTGAGAAGATGATCTTTACCCAGGAACCCTCGGGTTTACGGCGACCGGGTTTTTCACCCGGTTTATCGCTACTCATGCCAACATCAGCTCTTGTCTGCGCTCCAACGCTCGTTTCCGTACGCATTCACCGCACAGACAATACTCGCCTACCGCCTGCCTTTCGGCAGACCCGGAGCTTCGGTTCATCACTTAGACCCGTTGAATTTTCGGCGCAGGTTCACTCGACCAGTGAGCTGTTACGCTTTCTTTAAAGGATGGCTGCTTCTAAGCCAACCTCCTGGCTGTCTGAGTGCTCCCACATCCTTTACCACTTAGTGATGAATTGGGGACCTTAGCTGCCGGTCTGGGTTCTTTCCCTCTCGGCAATGAAACTTAGCTCTCACTGCCTGAGTGCCAGCCTGTTGTCATCGGTATTCGGAGTTTGGTTGGGTTCGGTAAGATTGTGGTCCCCCTAGCCCATCCAGTGCTCTACCCCCGATGCAAATCGGCTGACCCCATACCTCAATATGTTTCGGCGAGAACCAGCTATCTCCCAGTTTGATTAGCCTTTCACTCCTATCCACAGGTCATCCCCCATATTTTCAACTATGGTGAGTTCGGCCCTCCACGCAGTCTTACCCGCGCTTCAGCCTGCCCAT
>NZ_JAIRAU010000001.1:0-1307500 GCF_020073745.1 Nannocystis pusilla | reverse complement strand
GGACGGTCCAGTTGTAGGGCACCTGGGCGTTCTTGCCGGTGCGCCCGGGCAGCGGATCGCCCTCGCTGAACGAGCCGAGGAGCGGGGCGGCGATCGGGAACAGGGCGAAGGGGATCCCGCAGGTCACGTAGCCCTCGTTGAGCAGGGCGTAATAGCCGGCCTCGGCGTCGCCCGGGACCTGCGGGCCCTTGGGGATCGGATAGCCCATGACGCAGGCCGCGGGCGGCGGGTCCTCGTCACCGGTGGTCGAGTCGCCGTGAGATGAACCGGTGGTCGGTGGCTCGACGCCCGTATCGGTGGGGCTCGTGCCGGGGCCGCCGGTCCCCGACCCCGTGGTCACGTCATTGCCGGTACCCGTGCCGGTGCCGGTGTCGCCGCCGTCGCTCGCCTGCCCCGGCGCTCCGGCGTCGCCGCAGGCGGCCAGGGCCAGGCACGTCACTCCGATCATCACTCTCTGTGTCATCGCAGCCATCGCGTCACTCCTTCTCCTGGACCGTCGCGCCTCCGCTCGGAGCGTCGACGGACAAATCGCCGCACACCGGCCGAACACCCGCCCGCGGCGAGCTCGGCCTGGACCCCGTGATCGACGCCAGGATGCCCCGCCGCGGTCGCGGCCGGCAAGGCGCGGCCCGCCGAACCACGAGCCGAGCGGCGCCGGACGTCGGCACGCGATGGCATGAGGTTCGGAGGGAGAGACGACATGTGGTGGACTACCCCCATTGCGGGGTCGATCGAGAGCTCAAGTTTGCGCCGCCCGCAGCGCGCGAGCGATGTGCTGGCGCATCAGCCCGTGCAGCTCCTTGACGGGGATGTCGGGGTTGACGAGCCAGCGGTAGAGCAGGCCGTCGACGACGCTGGCGAACAGCTCGGCCGCGAGCCCGGGGTCGACCTCGGCCGCGATCTCGCCGTGGGCCTGGCCCTCCTCGACCCACCGCGTCAACGCCCGCACGTGCGCCTTGTTCAGCTTGGCCACGTTGGCCCGGTACTCGGCGCTGGGGTCGATGCTGGCGTAGCGCAGCAAGTACATCGCCCGCAGCCCCTTCGGCTCGTCGACGATGAATTTGTAGAGCGCGTCGGTGACCCGCTGCAGCGCCGCCACCCCGGTGGCCCGACCCACCACCCCCTGCACCCGCCGCAGCCACTCCGCCGCGATGCTGTCGTGCACGTGGGCCAACAGCCCCGCCTTCGACCCGAAGCGATGCGTGACCAGGCCGCGCGAATAACCCGAGCGCTCGCCGATGCCCGCGAGCGTGGTGCCGGCGATCCCTCGCTCCACCAGCAGGCTCACGGCCGCCTCGGTCATCAACTGCTCGGACATCGCCGTTCGCTCCTCCTGCGTCCGCCTTCTTGCCTCGGAGATCATTGAGATTTGTTTCTTGTCAAAGCCTCGCGTTGTCAAAGCCTTCGGGGCGAAGGCGACTCTTACTTGCTGGCAGCAAGCAAGTTATGAAAAGTCCTCGCCCGCGTCAAGCCCTCTGTACGGCGTTCTGCGAGCGATCGGCCGCGGCCGGTGGGCGCGGGCGGGCGACACGGACGGCGATCGCAGGCCTCGCGGAACCGCGCGGCGGACACGATTCAGACCGCTCGTCGGCCGGCCGAGCAAGCCCGACCGCGAGGCCCGTCTCCAGGTCGACGACCGCGACCGCGGGCGCGTCGCCGCGGCCGTCCGCCACCGACGCGGGCTCGCGCGTGGGGATGGCCCGCGTCGGTGAATACACAGTCGTCGGCCCTCGCGATGCTCCTCCCAATAATGAGCGTCGGGCGTCACTCCCGCAGACCCGGCGAGGGCCGACGACTGCGAGGCAGCCGTGATCGAGGCCGACGCGCGCGCAAGCCGGGCCGAGCGACGAATGCATGCACGACGATCATGTTGGGAATTACCCTGGGCCTTCGCGGCCGGCGTCCGCGGCGAAACAGCGCCCCGCGAGCGCCCCGCTGTCGCGCTCGGTGTAGCGATTTCGCCCGGGCGAGCCGACGCCTTGCACTCCGCGCAAGACCCGCGTTCGAGCCGCAGGCGAGCGGCCGAACGCGGGTCCGTGACTGCTGTTTCGGGCGACGCGAGCGAGGGTGCCCACAATCGCCGCGGCGGGGGTTCAGCCGGACCGGGGCGTCCGCCCCTGGCCGCGGCCGACCTCGCGCTCCTGCGCCTGGCTCCGCTGCTGCTCGCCCTGGCGCCCGCTCGCCTGACTGGTCTGGCCCTGCTCCGACTCGGTCTGGCGCATGCCGCCCTCCATCGAGCGGCCACCCTCGCCCTGGCCCATCTGGGTGCCCCCGCCGGTCTGGCGCGCGCCGCCTTCCTGCATGCGCTCGCCCTGATTGCCCATGCCCTGGGTCGCGCCGGTCGAGCGGGTGCCCTGCTGCATGCGCTGGCCGCCCTCGCCCTGGCTGCCCATGCCCTGGGTCGTGCCGGTCGAGCGGGCCCCGCCCTCGCGCATGCGCTGGGACTCGCCCTGACTCGCCTCGCCCTGGCCCGCCATTCGGCCCTGCTGCAGCACCTCCACCAGGTGGCGCGTGGCCTCCCGCACGTGGTTCGAGTCCTGCTCGTGGATCTGGCGCAGCAGCTCCAGGCACTCCGGCGAATTCGCCTGCCTCGCGTCCTGCATGTATTGCTCGTAGGCGCGCAGCGCCTCCGACTTGTGCTGAATGATCGTCACCCAGTCGTATGCGAGATCGCTGAGCGGCTCTTTCTTGCTTCCCTGTTCGTCCATGGGGTCCTCCTTCGGGTGCCCAGTCCATGAGCGACGCCGGCGGCGGGGCCACAAAATAGTGCGGCCGTCCGGCGAATGCGGCGACCTCACCGGATGGCGTGTGCATGGCCCCGGTGGACCCGCGCGACGCGGCGAGGGTCGCGCGGCGGTCGCGGCCGCTGCCGGTCGCGAATACCCCGACGCCGATGGCCGCGCTGGACGCATTGATTCGCGCTGCTACGGTCTTTCCATGCAAACTCGCCTGATGACTCACCTGTGTGCGAGCGCCACGGCGATGGCGTTCGCGTTCGTCTCACTGGCCGCGCCCGCGGCCGCCGCCGCGGTGACGGCCGCGAGCGCCGAGCAACCGACCCCGCCCGCGCCCTCGCCGATCCCCAACCCCGATCCGGGGCCCACCCCGCCGCAGCCGCAGCCGCCGCCCAAGCAGCCGCCGCCGCCCAGCCCGGGCCCCAAGCCGCCCGACGCACCGCCTGCACCGACCCCGCCCGCGCCCTCTCCGACCCCGCCCGCGCCCTCTCCGCCGACGCCCCCGACCCCCTCGCCCCAGCCTCCGCCCACGCCCACGCCGCCGTGACGGCCATGAGGATGCTCGCGCGACCTCCCACCACGAATGAGCCGGCAAGACCCTGAGCGGCGAACACCATGGCTTCGCTCTTCGAACATCTCCGCGACGACCACCAGCAGATCAAGCGCGCGCTGCTGCGGCTGCGCAGCGCCCCGCGGGGCGAGGCCGCGGTGGCGCTGCTGCACGAGCTGCTGCGCCGCTACACCGCCCACGCGCGGGCCGAGGAGCACGTCTTCTACAGCTACATGATCCACGTGAAGGGCGTGCAGCAGCGGGCGCTCCTGGGCCTCGAGGAGCACCAGCGGCTCGACGCGCGGCTGCGCGAGGCCGAGAGCGTGGCGCCGGACGACCCGCGCTGGCGTTCGACGATCGTGGGGCTGTGCGACGCGATCCAGCAGCACCTGCAGGACGAGGAGAGCAGCCTGTTCACGCTGGCGCGCGGGGCCCTGAACGAGCGCGAGTCGACCGCGCTCGGGGCCTGCTTCGTCGCCGAGCAGGCCCGCATCTTCCGCGACATCAGCGGGCTCAGCGAATCGGCGGCCGCCCTCGCGGGCTCGCCGCGCTCGCGTCCCTGAGCCTGCATTCGAGTTCGGCGAGCCTCGATCCTGCGAATCGTCCTCCTCGCCGCGGCAGCCGCCCGGCGCGGCCGCGAGCTGCGCAACGCCTGGGGATCTCCCCGGAATCGCGGCACTCGCCCGGGCCGCGGCACAACGGCGCCGAGGCGCGGCGATTCGCCTCCCCGGCGGGCGCTCTGCCTCGGGCCGGTGGCTGCGAGGGGCCTGCTCACCCGTCATGATCGATCATAGTTGCGCCGACCTCGCCCCCTCAAGTTCCCTCCGACCGGGCCTTGCGCCCTCTGGTGAAACCATGTCTCACGAATTCGCGACAGCCTCGATCATCCTCCTCACCACCGTCGCGGCCGCCTGCGGCGGGTCGAAGACCGACGCCACCGCCACCGCCGAGCTGGCGCCGCTGGGGTCCAGCTCCGTCGACGGCACCGTGACGTTCACGCCGACCAGCAGCGGCCAGGTCCACGTCGAGGCGCGGATCAACGGCCTGCAGACCGGCGACCACGGGTTCCACATCCACGAGTTCGGCGACTGTTCGGCGCCCGACGGCAAGTCGGCCGGGGAGCACTTCAACCCCGACAAGACCGACCACGGCGCGCCCAGGGCCGCCCGGCACCACGCCGGCGACCTCGGCAACCTGGCGGGCGCCGGCAGCGGCAAGCAGACCACCCTCGACATGAACATCGAGGGGTTCACCCTCGACAGCGGGCCGCGGGGGATCCTCGGCCGCTCGGTGGTGGTGCACGCCGCCCCAGACGACTACACCTCGCAACCGGCCGGCAACTCGGGCGCCCGCATCGCCTGTGGCGTCATTCGTCTGCGCGGCGGCGACACCGAGCCGGTCACCGCGAACAAATGACGCGGCTCTCGGCGCACGAGGAAGGCCGTGCAGGGGTTTTTCCGCGTTGGCGAGGTCCACACCGGCCGATAGTCTTCCGGTTCCCGGCCCGCCGGCGCGGCCGCGGAGAACGATTGCACGGACCTCCCCCCACGCAGCGAACCTCGCCCGCAGGCCCGGTCTCGCGGCTCGGGCGGCCGCGCGTGCTGCTCGCGGAGGACCACACGCTGGTCCGCGAGGGCCTGCTCAAGCTGCTGGCGGACGAGCTCGAGATCGTGGGGGCGGTGGCCGACGGTCGGGCGCTGATCGGGGCGATCGAGCAATGTCGGCCGGACGTGGTCCTGCTCGACGTGTCGATGCCATTGCTCAATGGTTTCGAGGCGGCGCGGCAGCTGCGACGAATCGCGCCGCGCAGCAGCGTGGTGTTCGTGACGATGCACGCCGAGCCGGATTACGTGCACGAGGCGTTTCGCGCCGGCGCGCGCGGCTACGTGAGCAAGTACGCGGCCTCGGCCGAGCTGCTGTTCGCCATCCGGCAGGTGCTGGCGGGCGGCTCGTACGTGTCGCCGGCGCTCGGCGTGTCGCTCGCCGACCTCGTGGAAGCCCCGCGAGAGGCCCTCACCGACAGCCTGTCGCCGCGCCAGCGCGAGGTCCTGCAGCTCGTCGCGGAGGGCAGACCGGCCCGCGAGATCGCCGAGGTGCTCGGCATCTCGCGCAAGACGGTCGAGTTCCACAAGGCCAACATGATGCGAGTCCTCGGATTGCGCAGCATCGCCGAGCTCACCCGCTATGCTCTCGAGCACGGCCTCGTCGGAAGGGGCTGAGGCCGGGCGGCCCCGCCGACCAACCGCGCTTGAACGACGTCGGCGATGGTGTAACCTCGATACGAGGTGATGCATGCGCCCCAGCGTGATGCTCGTGGATGATCACACTCTGGTACTGGAGGCCCTCGCTGCGCTGCTGCGGCCCGAATTCGGCGTCCTCGGGCTGTTCACCGACGCCGCCGCGGCGCTGGCGGCGGCGCTCCGGCTGCACCCCGACCTCCTGTTGCTCGAGGTCGAGCTGCCGGGGCGGCAGGGCGTCGACCTCGTGCGACAGCTGCGGCGCAGCAACTCGGCGGTGCGCTGCGTGTTCGTCACCCAGCGGGCCGATCCGGTGCGGGCGCGCGAGTGCCTGGCCGCCGGGGCGTGGGGCTACGTGCTGAAAGACGCCTCGCCCGCCGAGCTGATCGCCGGCCTGCGCACCGTCGCGGCCGGGGGCGTCCACGTCTCGCCGCAGATCGAGGCGCTGCTGGCGAGGCGCGAGGCGAGCGCCCCGGGCCGGCGTCATTCGCTGGACCTCACCGAGCGCCAGCAGGAGGTCCTGGCGCGCGTGGCGGCCGGCATGGCGGGCAAGGAGATCGCCACCGACCTCGGCATCGCCCTCAAGACCGTCGAGTTTCACAAGTGCCGGATCTCCCGTCAGCTCGGGCTGAACTCGACCGCCGCCATGACCCGCTACGCGATCGAGCGCGGGCTCGTGCACGAGAGGAAGCGCGACTGATTCACGGCCCGGCGATCGGCACGCACAGCGCGACGCGCGTGCCGCGGCCGACGCCACTGTCGATGCGCACGCGCCCGCCGTGGCCGACGATCCGCTCCTGCACGCTGAGCAGGCCGAAGCTGCGGTTCGTCATGCGCTCGGCGCTCACCCGCTCGAGGTCGAAGCCGCGGCCGTCGTCGATCACGCGGATCACCAGCTGCTCGTCCTCCTCGTCGCCGACCTCGATGCGGACCGCCGAGGCACCCGCGTGCTTGACGACGTTGAGCAGCAGCTCGCGGACGCAGCGGAACAGCAGGTACTCCGGCTCGCCGACCAGCCGCGGCAGCGGCTCCTTTGCGGCGACGGTGATGGCGAGGCCGAACTGTCCGGTGGTCTCGCGGGCCAGCCAGCGCAGCGCGGCGACCAGGCCCAGGTCCTGCAGGATCGGCGGCCGCAGCTGAAGGGTGACCGAGCGGACGGCCTGGTGGGCCTGGTCGAGGATCTCGGCGATCTTCTTCAGGTTCTCGCGGCCCTCCGGGGCGAAGGCGGCGGGGGCGAGGGCGCCGAGCTGCAACCTGGCGGCGACGAGGTGCTGGCCGAGCACGTCGTGCAGCAGCGTCGCCAGCTCGCGCCGCTCGTTCTCCTCGACGCGGAACAGCGCGGCCGACAGCGCGCGCAGCAGCTCGGTCTGGCGCGCGGCCGCCTCGATGCGGCGCCGCTCGGCGCTGATGTCCATCAGCACGCCGACGACGCGGCGGGCCTGGCCGCCCGGCTCGCGCTCGGCCGTCTGGGCCAGCTCGCGCAGCCACACCGTCTTGCCGTCGCCGCGGTCGAGGCGGAACTCGGCGACATAGGTGGCGCTCTCGCCGGCGACGAAGCGGGCCCGCGCAGCCTCGCGGGCGGGCCGGTCGCCGGCGGCGATGCGAGCGTCGAACCACTCCCACAGCGCCGCGCCCTCGACCGGCGCGTCGACGTCGTGACCGACGAGCTCCGACCAGCGCGGGCTCGGACGCAGCTCCGCGGCCGGCCAGGTGTACTCGTAGAGCCCGGCGCCGCTGGCAGCGAGGGCCAGGGTCAGGCGCTTGTGCTCGAGCTGCAGCGCCGACTCGGCGTTGCTGCCCAGCATCGTCGCGGTCGCGTCGCGGTGAGCGTCGAGCGGCTCGTCGGGGACGACGGGCATCTCGCCGCCGCGGAGGTGCTGCGCCTCCATCTCGTCGATCAGCCGGGCGAGGCGGTCGACCTCGGCGTGCTGCTCGGCGTTGTTCGCCCCGGCCATCGGCGGTCTCGCCGTCAATCCTCACCCGTCAGTTCGCGCTCGCCGACGTCCCGAAGCGCGAGCACCACGATTGTGTAGGCCGCCGGCACCATCATCCTCCTTTATCACCGCGAGCGACGAACAGGCAAGTCCCTGGCGTCGTCTGCCGATGCGCATCGGAGATTTTGGTGAGCTGATTTACGAATTCGTCAGCGGCAGAATCGCGGCGCGCGTCGGCGCGCCGATCTACGAGCCCGCGCCAGCAGGCGCTGCCGTGGTGGCGTCGCCGGCCCCGTCGGTGCCGCCGCGAGCGGCGGGCCCTCCGCCGCGGTCTCGACAATCGCGACTCACGGGACAGCGGTGCTGCGATTGTCGACGGCGGCCGAGATCAACCTCTCCATGGCGATCCACGTCCGGTCCCACGAGCGCTCGCCGAGGAATGCGTCGGCCCGCTGCAACCACCGTCGCCGCTCGCTGCGCCGCAATTCGCACTCGACCGCGACGACGAATTCCTCGGGCGAGTCGGCGATCGCCGCCAGGCCCTGGACGCCGTACGGATCGATGAGCCCGGGCAGCGGCGTCGCCACGATCGATCTGCCGGCCGCGAGGTACTCGAGCGGTCGCTCGGGCTCGCGGACGCGGGTGTACGGCAGCAGCGCGACGTCCCAGCCGGCCAGGTACGCGGGCAGCCGGGCGTGCGGCCTGGCGCCGAGGTAGTGGATGTTGCTGCGCCGGGGCAGGCGGCCCGGCCGGACCCGGACGCCGCCGAGGAGCACGAGCTGGAAGTCGGCCCGCAGGTCGGCGATGCCGGCCAGCAGCTCGAGGTCGAGGTCCGCGTCGATCGGGCCGAGCACCCCGAGCCGCTGCCGCGGGATCGCGGCCTGGTCGAGCGGCTCGGGCAGGCGGCCGCGGGCCCGGCGGAAGTGCTCGATGTCCGCCCCGCCGAGGAACGCGTGCGTCGACGCCGGCGGGTCGGCCTCGGCGACGGCGACCTCGTGGCCGCTGACGAACACCAGATCGGCCGGGCAGGTCGATCCCCCGCCGCCGGACGGCGCCCAGCGCGGGTCGGTGCGATCGTAGACGGTGACGAGCGGGCGCAATTGTCGGCAGTCGCGGGCCACCTGCGGCGAATCGTGCCACAGCACGAATGACCGGACCGCGTGCGCGTCGATCAGCCGCTCGAGCAGCCCCGGCAGCGCCGCGGCGCGGTGGTCGCCGCGCGGCAGATACGGGGTGGCCACCACCAGCCGCGGCTCGGGCCGGTGGAAGTCGAGCCGCGGCGGACCGGCCGTGGCACGCGCGGCCTCGACGTAAAACACCCGCCGCCGGCGCGCGCAGCGGGCCAGCAATTGGCGGCACCACGGCGCGCCCCAGGGGCGGCCGGACACGCACAGCAGGTCGTAGTCGTCGGCGACGGCGGCCGGGGCGGCGCCGTCGCGGCCAGGGGCGCTGCCCTCGTCGCGCATCGTCACCGCGGTCTATGGACGAGCTCCCTGATCGTGCAACCCTCGGAAATACCACTGCGACGCGCGCCGGGAGGGCGTTCCGGCCGGCTGAGGCCCGCACGGGCGGCCGCCCTCTGCGCACGCGCCGGGCCGGCCTCGCCGCCGCCTTCGAGCCGCGCCGGTGCTGCGGCGGTCTCTGCAGAGTGACGGTCGTGCGAGTCGTCGCCGGCATCGAATCGCCGGCGCGACCCGTGAGGTACAGCGGCCCCGCGCTTGCCGCTCGCACGAGCGCGCCCACGCTCCCGGCACCGCGGGAGGAATCACCATGAACAAGCCCCAGATTTACGAGATCCTGAAGCTCGAACACGACGAGGTCGGCGAGCTGTTTCACCAGCTCGAGGAGGCCAAGGGCAGCGAGGCGGGCGAGCTGCTGAATCAGATCCGCCTGAAGCTGGTGCCGCACTCGCGGGCGGAGGAGGCCGTCTTCTACTCGCGCCTGCTCGAGGAGAAGACCACCGGCGACAAGATCCGCGAGAGCCTGGAGGAGCACCGTCAGGTCGACCTCCTGCTCGAAGAGCTCGACGCAGCCACCACCCGCGACGCCGACTGGGCGGCCAAGGCGCGCGTGCTCGCCGACATGGTCGGCCACCACGTCGACGAGGAGGAGGGCGAGCTGTTCCCGCTGGCGCAGCAGGTCCTGGGCGCGAAGGAGGCGCAGCAGCTGGCCCGGCAATACGAGGCCGAGCGCGACCAGATCGTGCAGAGCATGCTCGGCGAGGAGCGCGGCGCGGCCGAGTGAGCCGGCGACCGCGACCGCGGGGCCGCGCGGTTCCGCTTGCCGCCTTGCCCCCCCGATCCATACTGCAACCGACCACGGCGCCGAGAGCATAACAATCATCGCTACTTGGATTCAGGCTCGACGGCCTGACCTCGACGTCGCCCGTCGACGACGGACGAATCGACGGGCTCGATTCGTCACAGCAAGAAAGCGAGACACGTCATGGCAACCAACAAGGACGACCCCAAGCACCAGAGCCACGGACGCGGCGGCGAGCACAAGAGCGGCCGCGGGTTCGCCGGCATGGACGAGGAGAAACAGCGCGAGATCGCCAGCAAGGGCGGCCACGCAGCCCACGAGAAGGGCACGGCCCACGAGTTCACCTCGGAGGAGGCGCGCGCGGCCGGCCGCAAGGGCGGCGAGGCCGTCAGCCAGGACCGCGAGCACATGGCCGAGATCGGGGCCAAGGGCGGCCACGCGTCGCACGGCGGCCGCTCGCGCGGCGAGGAGGGCTCTCGCAGCAGCGAGGGCTCCCGCAGCGAGCGGCGCGGCGAGGAGGAAGAGGAGCGCCGCTCCCGCTCGCAGAGCGGCGGCCAGGGCCGCGGCGAGCGAGGCGAGCGCAACCGTTGAGCGCCGCGCACGAGGCTCGCAGCGACGGACGTCCGGCCCGGCTCGCCGGGCCGAGCGTCCGTCGCTCGCACATGGGAATGTGAGCACCCCGCAAAGCGCGGACCGCCCTTGACCTTCGCGCCGGATCGCCAAGCATTGTCGGCATGGCGACCGACGACGAATTCCCCGAAGGCACCCGCTCGCTGTGGCAGGACACCTGCGACCTGCCGACCTTCGTCCCGCTCACCCGCGACATCGAGGCCGACGTGTGCATCGTCGGCGCCGGGCTCGTCGGACTGACCGCGGCGCTGCTGCTCACGCGCGCCGGTCGTCGCGTCGTCGTGCTCGACAGTCACCAGCCCGGGGGCGGCAACACCGGCCGGACCACCGCGCACCTGTCGAACGAGCTCGACGACCGCTACTGCGAGCTCGCGCGCGTGCGCGGGCTCGAGGCGGCGCGGCAGGCCTGGGAGAGCCACACCGCCGCGATCGACTGCATCGAGGCGATCGCGCGCGACGAGGGCATCGACTGCGACTTCTTCCGCCGCGACGGCTACCTGTTCCTCGCGCCCGAGCACACCGAGGAGCTGCTGCGCCGCGAGCTGCAGACCGTGCACGAGTTCGGCTGGCGCGGGGTCGAGCTGCTGGCGAGCGCGCCGCAGTTCGACGGCCCCTGCCTGCGCTTCCCCGACCAGGCCCAGTTCCACCCGCTGAAGTACCTCGCCGGGCTGTGCGCCGCGATCGTGCGCGGCGGCGGCGTCATCCACGGCGACACGCGCGTCGAGGACGTCGAGGGCGGCGCCGTCGTCGTCACCAGGACCTCGCAGGGCGTGCACGTGCGCAGCGGCGCGGCGATCGTCGCCACCTGCTCGCCGATCTGCGACCTGTTCGCCATTCACAGCAAGCAGGCCTCGTACACCACCTACGTCGTCGGCCTGCGGGTCCCGCCCGGCAGCGTGCCGCCGGCGCTGTACTGGGACACCGGCGACCCCTATCATTATATCCGCCTGCAGGCGACGCTGGCCGGCGATGTCCTGATCGTCGGCGGCGAGGATCACAAGACCGGCCAGGCCGACGACGGCGAGCGGCGCTTCGCGGTGCTCGAGTCGTGGGCCCGGGCGCGCGTGCCGGCGGCCCAGGAGCGGCTGTACCGCTGGTCGGGGCAGGTGTTCGAGACGCTCGACGGCCTGGCGTACATCGGCGCCGACCCGGGCGGTGCCACCAATGTCTTCGTCGCCACCGGCGACTCGGGCATGGGCATGACCCACGGCACCGCGGCGGCGATGATGCTGAGCGCGCAGATCGTCGGCGACAACAGCCCGTGGGGCGGGCTGTACGACCCCAAGCGCCGGCCGCTGCGCAGCGCCAACGAGTACGTGCGCGAGAACGCCAACGTCGCCGCCCAGTACGCCGATTGGCTGCGCCCCGGCGAGGTCGACTCGGTCGCCGACGTCGCCCCCGGCTGCGGCGCGATCCTCCGCTCCGGCCTGTCGCGCGTGGCCGTCTACCGCGACGAGGACGGCGAGGTGCACGCCTGCTCGGCCGCCTGCACCCACCTGCTCGGCTCGGTGTCGTGGAACCACCTCGAAAAGACGTGGGACTGCCCGTGCCACGGCTCGCGCTTCGATCGCCTCGGCGACGTCATCGCCGGCCCGGCCCGCTCCAGCCTGCGCGTGCTCGACCCACGCACCCTGCGGTGATTTCGCCCGATCGGGTGCGCCCGAGCTCGCTGTCGATCGTCGATCCATGATCGATGGGCCGCGGGCAGCCGCCTCGCGGCCCCCCGGCTCGCTAGCCCAGGCCACGTCGACAACGCGGCCCGCGCTTTCCGGATCGGCGGCAGGCTCCGCCGGCGGGAGCGCGCCGAGCAACGGCAGTTCGGCGCCACCGGCCAGGCGACCGCGCGAGCGCGGCGCGGCAGGTCCTTCGCGTTCGTGGGCCCGCGCGAGCGCGACGTCGTCGAGCGCCCGCGAATCGAACATGTGCAGTGGCTGCATGTGGAAGGCCGCTTGCTCGAGGAGCTGACCCTCGATCTGGCCGCTCGAGCGGCGAGTGGGGCCGTCGCGGTCAATTCTTCTTGATCCGCCTTGCGGAATTCGATCGCCAATCCATAAGCGATTGGCATGAAGCACGCCCTTCTCGCCGGTGTTCTCGCAACAACCCCGGCTCCGGGTACCGGCGCTCCGGCTGACGAGCATACCCTCGAGACCGATGGCGAGGTGAACGGACACCGCGTACGCGTGCACTTGGCGGTCTCGGCGAATCCCGCGGTCGCGGAGATAGAGATGCGGATTGACGACCTCGTCGTGTTGGCATCCTCCGACGGCACCGAGGCCGGAAGCCGTAGTGTGATCCCCGACGAAGTTCTGGAATCCTCGGAGCTGATAGCGACCATGTTCGCCGCCCTTGCGGATGAGTCGCTCGTGCAGGCCTTGGAGGAAGAGCAGAGGGGCGCCTGCGGGTTCACAAAGTGGGGCCTGTCCGCGAAAGTGTAAGCCAGAATGCCCCATTCCTTGAGAGCTCTGCTGGTCCCGGCCGGGACCGGCGACGAGCGAACAAGGCTGTCCCAGCCCCAGCGGTGGTGGGTCATTCCGACCCTCGCTTTTTGGCATCGACGCACAGTCTGGCGGGTCGTCGGCCCCTGGTTCGGGCTGTTCGCTGCGACGTTCAGCACGGCTCTGGGGCTGGTCGCGCTGCCTTTTCTCGCCAAGATGGCGTTGCTGTTCGCCGGCAACACGCTCGCACTCGGGCTGTTCGAGCGCTACATTCGCCGGAAACTCAAGCGACGACGGCCCTGCGCGCTGCCGCCTCCGTCGGAACCGGCGCGAAGCATCACGAGCAGTGGGTGACGACAGTCAATGATCGATCGGCCGCGACCGCCCGCCTCGCGGCGCTCGCGTCTGGCCGAGCACCCGGGCCAACGTCGACAGCGCGCGGTCGAGGCGACGCAGCCCTCGCTGGGCCGGATCGGCGGCCACCTCCGCCGGTGGGAGCGCCGCGGGCAGCGGCAGCTGCGACGCGCCGACGAGCCGGTCGGCGAGCGCGCGGGCGCGGCTCGCCAGGTGCATCGCCTCCGCGTGGGCCCGCGCGCGCGCGGCCTCGTCGAGCGCCCGCGGGTCGAGCATCAGCAGCGGCCGCGCGTGGAAGAACACCGCCGCGAACGCGAAGAACAGCTGCGCTGTCTCGCGGGTCGCTCGCAGCGGCACCCCGCCGGCGGCGCCCTGGACCTCGCTCCTCACGTCGCGGAGCTTGCGGTCGCGGGCCCGCGCGGCCTCGCGGCGGGCCGGGCGATCGGGTCCGGGCACGGCGAACGCGGCCTCGAGGTCGCCGGCGAGCAGGTGCAGCCCCTCGACCATGTGGCCGCGGATCGTCGCGCGCGTCGACACCGGGAACACCAGCATCGCCACCGCCCCGCCGACGCCGACGCCGACCAGCGTCTCGACCACGCGCAGGTACAGCAGCTCGGTCGAGAACATGCCGAGCAGGCTGTACAGCACCGCGATCGCCGTCGTGAACGCGGCCACCATGAACGCGTAGGCGAACTGCAGCGTGTAATAGGCGACGAACATGCACCCGAACAGCACCACCAGCTCGAGGTAGACGTGGCCCTGCACCGCGTGCGCCACCAGCAGGCCGACGATCACGCCGGCCAGCGTGCCGACCAGGCGCTGCCACGCGCGCACCAGCACCGCCCCGCGCGTGTTGGCCCGGCTGAACACCATGAACGACGCCATCACCGCCCAGTAGGCGCGCGAGCTGGCGACCGCGTGACCGGCCGCCAGCGCCAGGCCGACGGCCAGGGTCGCCTGCGCGGCCAGGCGCAGCGACCAGCGCCACGTCGGCCGCGGCGTCGTCGCGCGGGGTTCGGCCGGCGCCGTGAGCCGCCCCGACGCCGGCGCCAGGTGGACGTCCGGGCGCAGCGCCACCAGCAGCGAGCGCAGCAGCGCGGCGATCTGCGCCAGCAGCTCCACGTCGCGGCCGTCGCTGCGGGCGAGCCGGTCGATCGCCGCGATCGCCGGTCTCACGGCCGCGTCCCCGCCCGCGCGCACGGCCTGGCGCACGGCCAGCAGCGCCGCCGCGATCGCCTCGCGCGTCGTCCGGTCGCGCGCCGTCGTCGGCACCACCGCGGCCGCCACCTCCTCGACCGCCAGCTCGAGCGCGAACACCTGCTCGCGCAGCGCACACCCCCCGGGGCCGCTCGGGTCGACGCGATCGATCTGCTCGTCGATCGCCAGCACCGACTCGTTGATCGCCCCGAGCGTGCGCCGCAGCGCCCGCATGCGCCGCGGCGCCTCGCGCCCCTCGACCACGATCGCCGCCACCTGGTGCAGCGCAACCGCGATGGTCCGCCGCAGCGCCGCCTGGCGCAGCGACAGCCGCGTCTCCGGCCGCTCGCGCACGACCCAGAAGCGGGCCGCGTAGGCCAGCGTCGAGGCGATGCCGACGCTCGTGAGCATCAGCGGCACCCGCGTCAGGTCGGCGCGGAAGAACAGCGCGAAGAAGTAGGCGAGGAAGGCGATCTGCCCGAGCGCCAGCCCGCGCGGGCCGTAGCGGCGCACCAGCACCGCGACGAACGCGAGCGCCAGGAACAGCACCTCGCGCAGCCCCGGCTGATGAGACACCAGCGCGCCGGCGACCAGCGCCGCGCCGGCGACGAACGGCACGAGGGCGGTGGTGATCCGCTGGGCCCGCGGCGTCGGGTCGTTGACGACGGCGACGCCCATCATCGCCACGTTGATCCCGACCAGGGCGATGCTCGTCGGCTGGCCGAGCGCCGCGGCGAGGCGGTGCAGCAGCGCCGCGGCGACGATCGCCGTCAGGGTCACGCGCGCGGCCTGGCGCAGGCGCACGAGCTCCGCGTCGGCGATGATCACCGCGTCGGCCAGCTGCGCCGCGTCGAACCCGCCCCGCCCGGGCACCTCGCCTCACTCCTCCTCGGAGCGTCGCCCGCTCGCGTGCGTCATGCCCGGCGCTTTTAATAATGGGCCGGAGCCGGCGCGCCACCCGCTCGACCGCGCCGGCCTCCCAGCGCCGGCGTCCCGGCCGAAGCGGCGGGTGGCGCGTCGGCGGCGCAGACCGCGACCATGCGCTTCACGACATGCTCTCCGGAGCATGTCCAGTACAACATGCCCTCGCGGACATGCTCCTCGGAGCATGTCCGAGAGTACCTGCTACGCCTCGACCGGCCGGTAGAGCACGTCGGTGCGCAGCACGAACTTCTCGCCGCGGGTGACCTCGCAGGCGCGGTGCATCACGCGGTGCTGGAACAGCAGCGCCCGCCCGCGCTGCGGCGTCACGCAGGCGTCGAGCTCGACGAAGTCGGTCGCCCCGCCGTCGAAGCCGTCGTTGAGGTAGAACACCAGCGTCAGCATGCTGCGCACCCCGTCGGCCAGCTCCACCACCGTGTCCCAGTGGGCCCCGTGGCGCTCGCCCGGGCCGTAGCGGTACAGCCGCAATCGCGGGTTGGCGCCGACCAGCGCCAGCCCCGACAGCCGCGCCGGCACCCGCTCGCGCACGCGGTCCAGCAGCGCGTCCGCCTCCGCGGCGTCGTCCCACATCACCCGGGTGTTGTTGCGCGTCTCCGGCTCGACCACCGGCCCCCCGCCGGCCCCGACGATCGGCGCCACCTCGGCCCGACCGGTCCGCATCTTCTCGACGTAGCTCGCGCAGTCGGCCGCGGACAGCGCGTCGTCGACGGTCCAGTACAGCGGGCAGGTCAGGTCGAGGAAGCCGGCGTACATCGGCGAATCATAGCAGTCCCCCGCCGGTCCCGGCCGCAGGCGCGAGCTCGCGCAAGCGCCCGCAGCGGCCCGCGCACGGCCACAGGAGGCCCCGATGGACGTCTCTGCGCGAGCGCGGCAAGATGCGCCGGTGAGCGGCACGCCCACCGAAATCGGCGACACCCAGGTGCCCGGAGCCCGCGGCACCGGCGACTGGGGCGACCTCGAGCTGCGGGGGATCCGCGGCCAGGTGATCGCGGGCCGCTACGAGCTGCTGGCGCTGCTCGGGCGCGGCGGGATGGGCATGGTGTTCAGCGCCCGCGACCGGGAGCTCGACGAGGTGGTGGCGCTGAAGATGCTGCACCCGTCGCTCAGCTGCGGGACGCAGGACCGGATCCGCCGCGAGGTCAAGCTGGCGCGCCGGATCACCCACCGCAACGTCGCCCGCACCTTCGAGCTCGGCGAGCACCAGGGCAGCCGGTTCCTGACGATGGAGTTCGTCGACGGCGAGCCGCTGGCGAACGTGCTCGAGCGCCAGCCCCGGCTGCCGGTCGAGCGCGCCGCGCCGATCTTCATCGCCGTGTGCGACGCGCTCGAGGCGGCCCACGAGGCCGGCGTCGTCCACCGCGACATCAAGCCCGACAACGTGCTCGTCGAGCCGCGCGGGCGCGTGGTCGTGACCGACTTCGGCGTCGCCGCCTTCAAGGACGAGTCGCAGGACGGCGGCGGCACCCCGGCCTACATGGCCCCGGAGCAGGTCACCGGCGGCGAGGTCACGCTGCAGACCGACCTCTACGCGCTCGGCGTGATGATGTTCGAGGTCCTGACCGGCGCCCTGCCATGGCCGGCCGACAGCGCGATCGCCAGCATGATGCGCCGCCTCGACGAGCCGCCGCCCGACGTGCTCGCCGCGGCGCCCGGCCTGCCGCCCGCGATCGCGGCGATCGTCGCCGGCTGCCTGGCCCGCGAGGCCCCCGCGCGCCCGGCCTCGGCCCGCGCGGTCGCCGAGGCCCTGCGCGCCGCGCTGCTCGAGGCCGACATCGACCCCGCGCTGCCGTCGTCGTCGACGCTGCTGGCGATCCAGGCCCCGTCGCGGCGCGACACGCCGGTCGCCGGCACGCCGGCGCGCACGCTCGCGGTCCTGCCCTTCGTCGCCGGGCCCGAGATCGACGGCTACGTCGCCGACGCGCTGGTCGAGGACCTGATCGACTCGCTCAGCGCGCTCAAGGGCCTGCGGGTCCGCGCGCGCACCCGCGTCGACGGCGAGCGCGACCCGCAGGAGGTCGGCCGCGCGCTCGCCGTCGGCTTCGTCGTCGACGGCTCGCTGCGCCGCCTCGGCCCCCGCCTGCGCCTCGGCCTGCGCCTCGTCGACGTCGCCAGCGGCTTCCAGACCTGGTCCGAGCGCTTCGAGGTCGCGCCCGAGCAGGTGCTCACCCTCGCCGGCCCGGCCACCCGCGCGATCGCGGGCGCGCTGACCCTCGACGAGCACGGCCAGGACCGCGAGGCCCCCACCGACCCCGCCGCCCTCGACCTCTACCTGCGCGCGCGCCATCACTACCACCTGTTCACCCCGCCCGACACCCTCCGCGCCGTCGAGCTGTTCCACGAGGCCGCCGCGCTCGACCCCGAGAGCCCGATGATCGCCTCGGGCCTCAGCATGGCCGCGGTCCGCCTGTCGTTCGTGCAGATGGACACCTCGTCCGCGCTGCTCACCACCGCCCGCGCCGCGGCCGAGCGCGCCCTGGCCCGCGCCCCGCAGCTCGGCGAGCCCTACCTCGCCCTCGCCAACCTGTCCCTCGTGACAGGCGACCAGGTGACCGCCGCCCGCCACGCCCGCAACGCGATCGCCCGCGCGCCGAGCTCGGCCGACGCGCACGAGCTGCTCGGTCGCCTGCTCCTCGAGGCAGGTCACGTCGAGGACGGCGAGCGCCGGCTCAGGGCCGCGCTCGAGCTCGACCCGCGGCTCAGCGTGGCCCGCTGGGAGCTGGTCCGCCTGGCCGCGTTCGACGGCGACTGGGACCGCCACGACCGCCTCGTGGCCGACCGGCCCGACCGCGAGCGGCGGGCCCCCTGGGCGGTGCTCGTCCGCTTCGCCACCTGGCGCGGCGACCCGGCCCTGCTCGCCCGCCTCGAGGCCGAGCTGCGCGACGATCCGGACGTGCAATTCCGCGAGCTGTACCTCGCCCTGCTCGGCGTCTACGACGGCCGCATGCCCCTGGCCCCGGTCCTCGCCGCCGTCGACCTCGAGCTCGGCCGCGCCGGCCACGGCACGCGCCAGCAGCAGTTCCTGCTGCAGCTCATGGTCGAGCTCGCGGGCGCGGTGAAGGACGACGCCACCGCGCTGAACCTGCTCGACCGGGCCGCGGCCGCCGGCGTGTTCGACCTGCTGTGGCTCGACCGCTGCCCGCTCTTGCTGCACCTGCACCAAGAGCCAGGTTTCGCCAGAGTGCGCGCGCAGATCCAGAGCCGCGCCGACGCCATCGTCGACGCGATCTGGAGCGGCTAGCCGCCCCCGGTCCTCAGGCGATTCGAATCATCACAGCTCGCCGTCGCTCAGATCGAGCGAGAGGGTGTGGCGAATCGAGGTCGCGGAGGTCGGCAGCCGGATGCTGTCGACGATCGCGCGGACGCAGCGATCGAGCGGCTCACTCGGATCGACCTCGACGTGCTGGATCTCCGCCAGCGCGACCCCTCGCCCGACATCGAGCGCCAGCGTGAGCCGGCCTGGCGCATCGGGGCAGCGGCGCAGCTCGGCGAGGTGCGCCGCGACAGCCGCGTGCACGTCGGCGCGCGTCGCCGGTGTCGCCGCCCGCCTCGGCGAGGCCGCCGTGTTCACCGGGATCATCGCCGCTCGTGCAGGAGGCGTGGGCGCAACGTCAGAACTCTGCTCCGTGTCGTCCTCGGTCGCGACCGTCGGGTCGAGCGCGGGCGCCGGCCACAGCGCCGCCGTCGCCGCTGCGAGCGCCGCGACGACGAGCGCGCCTGCAGCCATGATTCGGAGCGCACGCGACGGCGGAGCGTTCCGCTCGACGTGTCCGGCGGCCGGCCGAACCTCCGCGGCGGGGCTCCGCAGCTCGCGGAGCGCCTCGGCCTCGACGCGCAGCATTTCGAGCAGCCCGGCCATCGTCGCCGTGCGGCGCTCGGGCTCCGGCGCGAGGATGTCCTGAAGGTCAGCTGCGATGAATGTGTCGGCGAGCTCGGGCGCGCTGGCGATCACGCGCTCGCGGAGGCGTTCGCCGGCCGCCTCGCGCTCGCCCTCGGCGAAGAGCTCGCGCAGGGCCCCGTTGCCGCGCTGCTCGCCGGTGAGGAGGACGAACAGGACGACGCCGAGCGCGTACACGTCGGCCGCCTCGGACGGGTGCGCGCCGCGTCCCAGCTCGGGCGCGCAGAACGACGGATGACCGTGGATCGCGCCGACATCCGGCCGGAGCAGGGGAATCGAGGCATACCGCTGATCGGTCGCGGCGAAGAACGCCGCCGCGAGGCGGCACTCGCTGAGGTCGATGATACGCGGGCGCGGAGGCAGGCCGCGCTCGAGCAGGATGTTGCCGCCGTGGATGTCGCCGTGGACGATCCCGCGGGCGTGCGCCTCTGCCAGCGCCTCGGCGACCTCACCCACGAGCTCGACCGCGACGAGTGGGTCGATCGGGGCGCGCTTGAACGTCTCGCCCAGCGGCTCGCCGTCGATGTACTCCTCGACCATGTACCATGAGCCATCTTCGGCGTAGTCGCACTCGAGCACCCGCGGGAACGCGCGGTGCCTGAGCTTGTCGAGGGCCATGGCCTCGCGGCACAGCGCCGCCGCGACCTCGCCGTCGGGCAGCGCGCGCGGGACGATCTTCACCGCGACGTCGCGCCCGAGGGTGTGGTGATACGCCCGCCAGGTCTGGCCCCGTCGGCCCTTTCCGAGCAGCGTGCGCAGCTCGAGGCGCCGCTCGAACAGGCGCGGCGGGACCGTCGTGGTGCACGGCTCGCCGGCGCTCGCGCGCGAGCACTTCTCGACGAGGTCGGGCGCCGGCGCCTGACTGGACGGCGGCGGCCACACCTGCGGCGCCGGACGGAGCGGCAGCACGTCGGCGAGCGGCCACACCTGCGCGCCGGCCTCGCGCCAGCGGCCGCGAAACTCCCTCGCGCTGGCGATCCGCGCCGCCGGCTCGTCGAGCATGGCCTGCAGCACCACGCGTCGCAGCGGCTCCGGCACCTTCTCGAGGCCCGCCGGCGCGTCCTTCGCCGCGTTGCGCGTGAGCAGGCGATACAGCGTGCGCCCGAGGCCGAACACGTCGGTGCGGGCGTCGATCTGCACGCCGGCCTCCGGCGGGACGAACCCCGGCGTGCCGACGGCGACGCCGATCGCCGTGGGGTGGCGCACCGGCGTGACCTCGAGCTCCGCGTTCGCCTCGACCCTGGCGATCCCGAAGTCGATGAGCTTGACGACACCGCTCGCGGTCCGCATCACGTTCGACGGCTTGATGTCGCGATGGATCACGCCCCGTTCGTGCGCACAGTCGAGCGCGTCCGCGAGCTGGAGGCCCACCTGCCACACCTCCGCCAGCGGCAGCGGCTCGGCGTCGATGCATTCGGCCAGCGAGAGCCCGTCGACGAACGCGGTCACGAGGTAGCAGAGCCCGTCCCCGGTGCGACCGCAATCGATGAAGTCGGCGATGTTGGCGTGGCGGATGTTGGCGAGGATCTGGCCCTCGCGGCGGAATCGTTCCTCACGCCCGCCGTCGAGCTCGGGCCGGAGGATCTTGACGGCGACCGCCGCTCGCCCATGAAGATCACGGCCGCGGTACAGGCTCGAGGTCCTGGTGTAGACGACCCGCTCGTCCAGCCGAAAACGACCCGCCAGCGTCCTGCCGGTGAAGTTCTCGGGCGGCGCCTCCGCCGGTGCATTGTGGCTGGTCCAGGGATCCACCATCGCCTCGCCAGCGTGCCCGTCGAGCACGGGTCCGGTCAATGGCGGGTGACGCAAAAAAGGCTACCGAGGCAAAGGGTCCGGCCGGTGCGTGCATCATCAACGAACTCTCTCCTGGTTCGGGTTCAGCCACGCGTGAGGCTCGACGCAACGTGGGGTCGGAGGTCTACTGGTTTGCGTTTCAGCCACGCTTGCGACCCCTGGCGTCGTCGCACGAAAGTCCTACCGGCTTGCGTTCATCTGAGGCGACGCCCCGGCCGACGCCGGCAAGGCCGTCCCACGAGATTGCGTGCAGCCTCGCGTGAGGCTCGACACACCGGATGCTCCTCCCCTGCCCGTCTTCCGCCTCGCGGTCCGCACGGACGCTCCTACCGGGTTGTGTTCCGCCTCGCGTGCCGCCCAACCTCTGCACTACCGATTTGCCTTCTGCCTCGCGTGCCGCCCGCCCAACCGCCGCACTACCGATTTGCCTTCTGCCTCGCGTGAGGCACGTCGCAGGTACGCTCCTCCTTGTGTCCGCCTCGCGTACGCCCGGCCGACGTCGGGCCCTACCAGCTTGCCTTCAGCCGCGAGAGAGCCGGCCGACCTCGCCACTACCGACTTGCGTTCTGCCTCGCGTACGGGCCCCTGCGAGCGTCGGCACCGAGCCCTACCCGATTGCACGCAGTCGTGAGTGGGCCCCGGCGAATGTCGACACGGAGCGACGCGGACACCGCCGCATCACGGCGTTCGGCGACTTGACGGATCGATGTAAACATGGCCGCCGCTCACCTGGAGTACCTGACCCGGCTGCGCTCGTGGTACTCAGCGAGGGTGAGCACTGCTCTCGGCGTCCTCGTCTCGGCGGCGCTGGCCCTCGGCCCCGCTCCTGCCCGCCTCCCCCAGCGCTTCGAGGATCTCGAGGCGCTCGTCTCCGACCTCGCCGCGCAGAAGAGCTACCAGGCGCTCGCCGACGCGGCGGAGCGAGGCTTCGAGCGCCGGGACCTCGAGCCGTCGCAGCGCCGCTTGATGGCCTTCTTCGCCATCCGCGGCCTCCACGGCGTATACGAGGGCGAGGGCAAGGTGACGAACCTGTGCCGCGCCCGCCGTCTGCTCCGTCGCGTCGAACGAGACCCGGGCCTCGCCGACGACGCCTCGACCGCGGCGCGCCTGGCCAAGGTGACCGCGAAGCTGCTGGCGGCGGGCGGCGGCGAGAAGCAGTGCGCGAAGACCACGCCCCGGCCCGCCCTCGCGTCGCGCTCGCCGGCGAGCTCGACCGAGACCGCCGTCTCGCCGGCGCCCGCGACCGAGAGCTCCGCGGCGACGCCCGAGCCGGCCCCCACGGGCCAGCCGGGCACCGCCGAGCCCGCGGCGGCACCACCGCCGCCCGCGCAGGACGATCTCGTCGCGGTCGGAGGACGACCCGTGGGACATGCTCCAAGCGACATGTCCGAAGAGACCGGCGAGAACGCGCGAGCCGAGGGACCCGCGCGTCCGGTCCGCGACACTTCGCCGGCGGTGCCGTCGCAGCGTGAGGACGACCGCGGTCTGACGGCCCGCGCCCGCGGCGGAATCGCCTCGTTGTCGGTGGCAGCGGCGGCGGGGGCGGCGCTCGGCGTGAGCCTCCACTATCGAGGTCAGGCAGCAGGGCAGATCGCCGGCCTGGCGAGCCTCGCCGAGGCGCGCGGAGAGTCGACCCCCGCGGAGTACGCGGAGGCATACAGCCTCAACCAGAGCCACCAGCGCCTCACCGCGGCCGCCTGGGCCACCGGGTCCGTCGCGCTCGTCGGGCTCGTCACCGGCATCACGCTGCTGGCGGTGAAACAGCGCCGCACGACCACCGCCGCCGCGCCCTGGGCCAGCCCGACCGGCGCCGGCCTCACGCTCCGCGGCCACTTTTAAAAAGAAGAGGAAGAGAACAAAGGAGGACAAGTTCATGACGAACGCTCGCCTCGCCGTCCTTCTCGCCGCCCTCGCGCCGAGCGGCTGCCTCGACGCTCCCGCCTGGAAGGACTTCCCCAAACCGGGCAGCTCCGCCACCGCGGCCGACTCGTCGACCAGCAGCGGCGAGTGGCCCTCGCTCACCACCGGCAGCGGAGGCGGCATCCTGACGACGACGATCGACCCGGACCCGACGAGCACCGACGCCGTCACCGACACCGCCGGCACCACGGGAGCCCTGCTCGATCCGCTCATCGTCGGACACATCTTCGGCCCCGATCCGCTCGCGAGCGGCGGAGCGATCGCGGTGAGCATCGCCACCGAGCACGCCGACGGCGTCCGCATGCAAGTGGACGACGAGGCGCCGCTCGAGCTCACCGCCCTGGGCTCGGGCACCTTCGCCGGCGAGATCGTGATGGTCTCGGGCCTGGCCAATGGGACACATTCGGCGATCTTCACGGCCTGGCGCGCCGAGCTCGAGAGCGAGCCGCTCGTCGTCCCGTTCACGGTCGCGCTACCGGAGCCCGGCACCGAGCTGTTCTGGGAGAGCGCGGGGCTGATCGGCAAGGGCTCGATCGCCGCGCTCGCGGTCACCCCCGCCGGCGACGTGCTGGAATTCGGGACCTACTACCCGGCCAACCAGCCGCGCTGCTACCTGCGCCGGCGCGACCTCGCGGGCGCGTGGAGCGACGACGACCTGGTCGTCCCGCTGCCCGACACGACGTGCGCGGCGATCGACATGAAGGTCGCCCCGACGGGGGAGATCTTCACGCTCGCGAGCCGCACCGACAACAACGACACCCGCTGGACGCTCGGCAAGCTGACGAGCTGGGGCAGCCCGCTCGAGCACATCGGCCAGGGCATCGCGAAGGAGGACGCGTACGCGCTGGCGATCCACCCGGAGATGGTCGCGGTCTGCGGCGCACGCCCGCAGCCGACCCTCGACCTCGACGCGTTCGTGGCGATCTTCCGCCCGAACGCGCCGGGCCTCGTCAAGGCGTTCGACTACGTGGCGACCATGGAGCACGCCATCGACGAGACGGCGCGAGACTGCGTGTTCGTCGGCGACGAGCTCGCGCTCGTCGGCGAAGCCAAGGGACGTCACGACGGCGACATGCAACCTGAGCGCAGCCGCTTGTTCGTGCTCGAGCTCGCGGCCGACGCGCTTCAGCCGACCTGGACCGTGGCACCGGCGGGGCCGGGCACGCAGAGTGGTGCGACCGGCGTGGCCCTGGACGATCAGGGGCGCCTCATCCTCAGTGCCTACACTTGCGGCGACATCTGCGAGGCCGAGGGGGCGCTGCGGATGTTCACCCCGGGCATGGGCTTCGAGTGGCCCGTGTCACTGGGGCTCGGCATCAAACGCCCGCATGCCGTCGCATGGCACCCTGCGGGTTACGCCGTGGTGGTGGGAGCTCGCGAGACCGATCCCCTGTCCACCATCTTCTGGGCTCAGGCGTGGATCCCGGGGAGCAACCAGCCGCTTTGGACGGCCGAGCACAGCGACGCCGTGACGTTGCAGATCGCATACGCCGTCGCCGTTGGTCCCTATGGGCATGTGATCGCCGGCGGCATGGGTGCGCTGGGCTACCCCGCGATCGCCTACATCGGCGGCTAGCTTCAACCGGGGATGAAGGCCGAGCACGCCGTCTCGACCAGGTCGGTCGCCACATCGAACGCGGGTCCGAACGCCGGCACGTTGAGGCTCTCGATGTGGTGGTACGGGAAGTAGTACTTCGTCAACGTGCAGGCCGCATCATAGACGGGACACGTGGCGTCGCAGATCCGGAACATCACCACGGAGTCCGCGTCCCCGTGCTTCGCGTCCAGCAAGGCTTGCGCCCACTCCTTCGGCTTGCCCAGCGAATCCTGATCCGGCGGTCCGATGATCGTCACCATGAGAAGCGCGTCGTCTCGCAAAAAACCCTCGTTGCAAGCCCCAGACTCCGTCATCGCGGAGCTCACCGCAGCCGCCACCGCATCCCCGAGGCGGTTGTACCCCGAGGTGCCGACCTGCGCGAGACAGGTGAAGGTCTCGACCAACTCGGGCTGACCCTTCTCGATGTAGCGGCGCCCGCTCGCCAGCTCGCACGGCTTGTTCGGCGCGTTGAGCCCGGCGTTGAAGATCGTGCCTGCGCCCATATCCCCATCGCACGCGGACGGGGCGTGATCGCATGGATAGTCCATCGTCCCGCACAGGCCCTCCAGTTCCGGACACTGCGCAGTACACGTCGGCCAGCCCCAGTGATTATCCGCGTCCACAACCATGATGTGGTAGTCGAACTCGGCGAACTTCGTCTCGATCGTCTCGACGAAGTCCGGGAACGCAGCGACGAGCTTCGCCTGCCCCTCCGCCATGACCTGGTCGCGCGAGATCACGAACAGGAAGTCGATCTTCCCCTTGCAACCCGCCGGCTGCGGGCTCTCGACGTCCTGCTCCGTGCCGACGTCGAGCACGAGCGTCGTCGAGCCCGCGACGCTCGCGACGCTGTCCTCTCCGCTGCTGCCTGTCGCCGTCGTCGTGCCGGACGAACTCGCGGACGCCGCCGCGTCGCTCGTGCTCCCTGCGTCGGTCGTGCTCGGCAGCGTCGTCGCGATCGACGTCCCGAACGAGGACGACGCAGCCGCTCCCGGACCCTGGCAGGCCGCGAGCATGTACAGGCAAAGAAGTCGAGGCGTCGACATCTCTCGGAGGCTAGCGCGAGGGCGCGGATACGCGCAACCCTGGATACAAAACAGAACCGGGGCTCGCTCGCGCGGCTCGCACGACGGTCGCCTCCCCGCGCTCGCCCCTGTCGGCCAGAGTCTGTCGCCCCGTCGAACGGACGTCCGAACGCGGGCACGTCGAGACTCGCGGCGTGACGGTACGGGAAGTAGCACCTCGCCGAGGTACACACGCGAAACGTGATGACGCTTGATATTCAGTCGTCGACCCCGCATCGGCGACGGGCACATGTCGAGGGGCTGCGAGCGCAGCGCATCACCTGTGAAGCGTCGCCGCACCGTCGCCCGCTGGTATCCTGTCGCCGCCCGCGCATGTTCCTGCGTTGATCCCCACCATCTTCCGCAGAAGCACCCTTAGGCTTCAGCTTGCCGTGCGGTGTGTCCGCCCGGTTCCATTTCGTACAAGGGCGAGATGTCGCTCGGCGTCTCCATCCTCTCCTTCTTACTCCTGGAACCGACTGCCGCCTCCGGCGAAATTCCCGCACCGACACCGCCGTGCGGTGTGGCTCTGTCCCGACTCTTGGACTCAGCGATGAGCCACGGCTATTCCGTCGACATGGACGGTCAGGCGCTCAGCGGCACCAAGGGCACAGCTCGATTCAAGGCCAGATGCACCGACCACCATGTCGCGCTCGAGTTCGCCGAGGCGGCGGGCGGCACCCTGCACATCAACTTCAACCACGAGAACGGGCGGGCAATCTTGGAGCTCGTCGGCAGATACCCCGAGATCGGCACTGTGTCCCGCGTCTCCATCGTCGATGATTTCGGCGCCGAGCCTCTCACGGGGTCCACCCTGTTCGCCGCCGAGACGCCCAGCGAATCGGCCTTCGTGGAGCTCGACTTGTCCGGCGCAGTCGTCGCCGAATCCGGAGATGCACGGCTTCTGAACGCCGAGTTTGAGCCCGTTCTCTCCACGTCTACAGGCTGGTCTGACGCCCATGTCTTGATGTTCGCGCTCGCCGGCACGACTGGCGGCACCGAGGCCCAATCGATGGCCAAGCTCATGCTTACGGCCGTGGTGCCAGATCCGCGCGGCACCAAGAGCATCCTCGCGATGGGGGCAGCTTGCGGAACCTCTGCCGTGACGTGCACGCTCGCAGCGACCTGGTTTCCAACGCTTGCGCCCCCGTGCGTCAAAGAAAGCGTCATTTGCGGCGACATGATCGTCACCGCAGTCGGCTGCGCGGTGTTCTCCTGCGAGGACTAGTCGTGCCCGAGCGCCCCGCAAATCATCATCTGTCTCGCAGACAGCCCCTTGGCTTTCTGCCGACGTGGAGGTTCTGGAACGACTGGGAACGGCAACGCCTCGTCATGCCGCTCCTCCTGGCGGTCTCCGTGCCCGAGTCACTGCTGGTTATATTTCTCTGCATGTGGCTGGACGTCCCGTGGCTCTTGCCTCTATATGGCCTCCTGTCCGCACAATTGTTCTGTGGACTCGTCGAGCGACGAGTGCGCCGGGAGCTCCTTCGCGGAGGGGCGCGGCCGCTGCCATCATCCGAGGCACTCCGGCCCCATGACTGGATCTGGCTCGCCTGCATTGGAATCGTCAGCAGCCTGCTGCTGATATGGATAGCGGTGGCCTGGAGTCCAGTACCGGCGCTTTGCGGCACGCTGGCCCTGACCGCGCTCCTTACCGGCGCTGGGGTGACTTCGAGCCGTGCGCGCTTGGGAATGCGGTCGGCGAATCCGGCACTCCCGGACCGGCGGTGAAGGCTGGCGGCGGCCTGCTCGGCATGGTCGTGATCGTCGGCGCGTGCCTATTCGCGTCCTGCTTCGCCTCGTGCCCTCCTCCGGACCGACAAGTGACCGGTTGCGACAGCGGTGGCCGCCGTGTAAACCGGTCGTGTGTCCAAGCGCAACGCGCTCGTGCTCGCCGTCATCGCGGCAAACGTCGCGTGGATGCTCGCGTTCCGACACGCCGGTTTCGTACCTCGCGATGCCCCCGTGCTTCGCGGGGTGCTGTAGCCGCCCCCGGCATGTCGACCGCCATTCATTCCGTCAAAGTCACCGCGCTCAAGGGCGCCGAGATCAAGCTGACCGTGCGCTCGCTCGAGGGCAACCACGTCTCGTTCTGCCCGATCCTCGCCCTGCGCTGCCCGTCGTGCCCTTCGGAGCATGTCCTGCACAACACATCCAGGTAGCGGTCAGCGATGTCGCTACACGCTACCCGCCGCAGGCGCGGACATCCCACATTCTGCGCAGCTTCTCATCTCCGGCTCCTACGATTGTAACGTCGACCACACCGTCACCACGTGAACTTTGACGGACGGCCCGGATCACCGGCCGCCGCGCCGCGATCGGTTTACGAATACCGATGCGGCAGGATCCGCGTCCCTGGCGGCCGACAGCCACGAATCGTGGCGAGAGACTCTCGGTGATCGTCAGCGCGGGCCCTGTCCTACCTTTCCCCTCCCCGGTCGGCCATCTATCGCGCGCGACCGGCTCTATCAGGAGAACATCATGTCGAGCCGACGAAACGACCGCTATTGCCGTATCGGCCTGCTACTCGCGCAATTTGCCGTGATCGCCTGCGAGCCCGCCGACGCCGACGTCGCATATGACACGACCGGCGGCGACATGGAAGAACTCGTCGTGTTCGCGGAGCCCGGGGCCGCGGACGAGGACTCCTCGCAGCCGTGTATCACCCCCGAGGAATATGCGGTCTTGTTCGCCGACGTGGCGCGCAACACAGCCGCGCTCGGTCTGGACGATATGTCCTCCGGCGCGCGCCCGCGGCAGGCGGCGGTCCGGTTCGAGTGGCCGCTGCGGCAGGCGGGCGGCGCGGATCCGGGGTACCACGCGATCTCGAACTACGTCGATCACGCCGGTCCTGGTGAGGTCCTCGATCTGGCCTGTGGCAAGCGCAGCTACGACGGGCACCACGGTATCGACATCAGCTCGTGGCCGTTCCCGTGGCTCAAGGTGGAGACCTCGGAGATCGAGGTCCTCGCCGCGGCGCCGGGGACGATCGTCAGCCGCGCGGACGGGAACTTCGACCGGCGGTGCTCGTGGATCTCGGGCGCGAAGGCGAACTTCGTGGCGCTCAGGCACGTCGACGGCTCGACCTCGTACTATTATCATATGAAGTCGGGCTCGGTGACGAGCAAGCGGGTCGGCGACCCCGTCGCCGCCGGGGAGCGCCTCGGAGTCGTCGCCAGCTCGGGCGTGTCGACCGGCCCGCACCTGCACTTCGAGGTCCGCGACGCCGCCAACAACGTCATCGATCCCTTCGTCGGCGCCTGCAATCCCACGATCACCGAGAGCCGCTGGGTGTCGCCCCGCCCCTACTACGATCCGGCGATCGTCAAGCTGACGACGGGCTCCGCTGCCCCCGAGATGCCGGCCTGTCCGGAGCTCGAGGAGCCTCATCTCAAGCATCAGTTCTGCCGCGGCGACCTCGCCGTCTTCACCGCATTCTTCCGCGACCTCCTGCCGGACACCCCCGCCACGATGGTCGTACGCCGGCCCGACACGACCGTCGCGCTCCAGTGGCAACTGAACGTGTCTCGCCACCTGGCGAAGGGTTATTACTGGAAATCCTGGCAGCTGCCGGCGGACGCGCCCGCCGGGACCTGGTCCTTCGAGGCGACCTACGCCGGACAGAGCTTCACGCAGAGCTTCACCATCGCCAAGAAGGGCAAGGCCTGCGCCGCGAAGCAGTAGCGAGAGCTCGACGCCATCCAATCGCACCGCTCGGCCTCTGCGGAGCGCCTGCCCGATCCGGTCGAGGCCGCTCGCCGTCATGCGTGCTGCGCACAATCCGCTCTCGCTCTCGGCGCGGCCCGCGAAGCGAGCAAAGGCCGCGCCCGCCGGTTTGCGTGCGCTCGGCGCCCCGGGCCCTGCTTTCACCGCACGTTCCACGCCTCTGCTCGCCTTCCCGGCCGGCTCGCGCATACCTCCATCATCCCGACACCCCCGACGAAAGGCCCGCGGATGAGCCCGATAGGCATGAAAACGGTGATCGCCCTGTTCGACACGGCGGCCGACGCCAAGTATGCGCACGACGCCCTCCTCCTCCGCAAGTACGACCGCAGCGACATCAGCGTGGTCGCCAACGACCTCGCCACCTTGCACGAGGCGCCGCCGCACGCCGGCCAGATCGCCGCCGGGGCGCTGAGCGCGATCCTCGGCTCCGTCGCCTTCTCGGTCCCCTACGCCGGCCCTGTGCTCGCAGCCGGGCCGCTGCTCGGCGCGCTCGGCAGCGTCGGCTCGGAGGAGATCGATCAGCCCGACTGGCTGGCGAAGGCGCTGGTGAAGATCGGGGTCCCCGAGCCCGAGGCGCGCAAGTACTCCGACGCGTTCAACCAGGGCGGCGCGGTCGTCACGGTGCGCACGCGAGAGATCGACGCCGACAACGTCGCCCGCCTGCTCGCAGCCTGCGGCGCCGTCGACGTCGACGAGCGCCTGCGACCCGAGTCGCGCCAGCGCCCCACGGGCTGAGCCTCGCGGCGGTTGCCCCGCCCGCTCCTCGGCCGGAGTGACGTGGGCCATGCGATTCGCGCTCGTCGGCCGCGCAGAAGGCGAGCGGAACCGACAGCCGCGCACGAATCACCGCCGTCGCTTGCAGCGCCACGATTCACCGGCATAGCAGGACCACTGCTCGCAATCGAGCGTGATCCCCGCGCGCCCGGAGAATCGTGGCACAGCTCTTTCGCCCATCCGCCGATCGCCGCGTACGCCTGGTCCTGTGGGGCCTGCCGGTCGGCCTCTCGCTGGTCGGCGGCGTCGGCTACGCCCTGTCGCGCTCCGGGTGGAGCACCGGCGCCGGACGGGCCGTCGAGCAGCCGGTCCCGTTCAGCCACGAGCACCACGTCGGCGGCGTCGGCCTCGACTGCCGCTATTGCCACGAGACCGCCGAGCGGGCCGCGTTCGCCGGCGTCCCGGCGACCGAGACCTGCATGCATTGCCACGCCCACCTGTTCCCCGACAGCGACCTGCTCGCGCCGGTGCGCGACAGTTGGTCGACCGACCGACCGATCCGCTGGCAGCGCGTGCACGACCTGCCCGACTTCGTGTTCTTCGACCACAGTATTCACATCCACGCCGGCGTCGGCTGCGAGACCTGCCACGGCCGCGTCGACCGCATGCCGCGGATCCGCCAGTTCGCCGACCTGTCGATGAAGTGGTGCCTCGAGTGTCACCGCGACCCGACGCCGCACCTGCGCCCGCCCGACGCGGTGTTCGTCATGGGCTGGCGGCCCGACCCCGACGCCGCGCCCGTATCCCACGACGTCGACGCCCGCACCAGCTGCTCGGAGTGTCATCGATGAGCGCCGACCACGACCCCGGCCGCCGCGCCTTCTTGCAGCGCTCCCTCGCCGGCCTCGCCGCCGCCGGCCTCGGCGGCTGCCTGCAACGCGACCCGCCGGAGCGGATCGTCCCCTACGCGCGCCAGCCCGAGTACATCGTCCCCGGCGTCCCGCTGTTCTTCGCCTCCGCCTTCACCCTCGACGCCCACGCCTACGGGATCCTCGTCGAGACCCACGAGGGCCGCCCGACCAAGATCGAGGGCCAGCCCGAGCACCGCGCCAGCCTCGGCGCCACATGTCCCTTCGGCCAGGCGATGGTGCGCGAGCTGTACGACCCGCGCCGCTCGACCGGGGTGCGCCACGGCGGCGCGCCGAGCAGCTGGCCGGCGTTCCTGCGCGCGGCCCGAGCCCAGCTCGCCTCCGGCCGGCGCGTCGCCGTGCTGACGCCGCCGACCAGCTCGCGCATGCTGCAGCTCGGCGCGACGCGGCTGGCCGCGCGCTGCCCCGGCCTGCGCTGGTACACGTGGAGCTCGCTCGCGCGCGAGCCGGTGCACGCCGGCCTGCACCAATTGTTCGGCGTCCCGCTCGCCTGTCACCTCCGCCTCGACCGCGCGCGCGTGGTGCTGAGCCTCGACGACGACTTCCTGTTCACCGACCCCGGCCGGTTGCGCCACGCTCGCGCGCTCGCGCAGCGCCGCCGCGCCGAGCTCGGGCCCGACGACGCCCTGCGGCTGTACGCGCTCGAGAGCTTCCCAGGCCTCGTCGGCGCAGCCGCCGACCACCGCCAGGCCGCGCGCGTCGTCGACATCTCCGCGCGCGCGCGGGACCTGCTGCGCGGCCTCCTCGGCGATCACGTCGACGACCCGTGGCTCGCCGCCGCGATCGCCGACCTCAAGACCGCCGGGCCCGACGCCCTCGTCACCGCCGGCCCGCACCAGCCCGCGCAGGTCCACGCGATGGTGCACGCCGCCAACCATTTGCTCGGCGCCGCCGGCCGGACCGTCGTCTACACCGCGCGGCTCGAGCGGCAGCCGAGCGGCCCCGAGCACTCGCTCGCCGCCCTGGTCGACGCGATCGCCCGCCGCGAGCTCGACGCGGTGTTCGTCCTCGACTGCAACCCCGTTTACGACGCCCCTGCCGACCTCGACGTCGCCGCCGCGCTCGCCAGCGTCCCGTTCACCGCCCACCTCGGGCTCTACTGCGACGAGACCGGCCAGCGCTGCGCCTGGCACCTGCCGCTGGCGCACGCGCTCGAGGCCTGGGGCGACGCCGCCGCCGACGACGGCGAGGTCACCCTGTCGCAGCCGACGATCCGCCCGCTGTACGACGGCCTGAGCGCGCCCGAGCTGCTGGCCGCGCTCGCCGACGACCCGGCGCAGGGCCGCGACCTGCTCGAAAGGACATGGAGCGACCTGACCCCGGCCGGCGGCGACGTCGCGACCTGGTGGCGCGCCGCGATCCACGACGGCCGCCTGCCCGGGGCCGCCCCCACCGTGAGCCCCGCCGTCGCGCCGGCCGTGCTGGCCACATTGCTCTCGGAGCATGTCCCCGGGGACACCTCCGATGATTCGCTGGTGCTCGCGTTCCGCCCCGACCCGGCCGCCTGGGACGGGCGCTTCGGCCTCGACCCGTGGCTGCAGGAGCTGCCGCGACCGATCACCCGCCTCGTGTGGGGCAACGCCGCCTTCGTCGCCCCCGCGACCGCCGTCGCGCGCGGCCTGGTCCACGGCGAGCTCGCGCGGCTCACCGTCGCCGGCCGCAGCGTCGACGCGCCCGTCTACGTGCTGCCCGGTCACCCCGAGCAGCAGCTCACCGTCCACCTCGGCCACGGCCGCCGCGCCCCCGAGCCCGGCGCCGGCTTCGACGCCTACCGCCTGCGCACCCGCGACGCGCTGTGGGCCGCGCGCGACGTCGAGGTCGAGCCGCTCGGGCGATCGGGGCCGCTCGTCGTCGACCGCCACCGCGGCGGCGAGGACCAGCCCGGCGACGCCTACGCGCGCTGGCTCCCCCGCGGCGAGGTCGCCCAGCTGCCCTCGCCCGAGCTGCGGCCGGTGTCGCTGCACCCGACCCGCGAGTTCGACGAGCACGCGTGGGCGATGACCATCGACCTCAACGCCTGCATCGGCTGCAACGCCTGCGTGATCGCCTGTCAGGCCGAGAACAACATCCCCACCGTCGGCGCCGCCGAGGCCGCGCGCGACCGCATGATGCACTGGATCCGCATCGACACCTACGCCGACGAGCGCGGCGAGGGCCCGCGCTGGCGGTTCCAGCCGGTGCCGTGCATGCAATGCGAGCACGCCCCGTGCGAGGTCGTGTGCCCGACCGGTGCGACCCAGCACAGCCACGACGGCCTCAACGACATGACCTACAACCGCTGCTTCGGCACGCGCTACTGCTCGAACAATTGCCCGTACAAGGTCCGGCGCTTCAACTTCTTCGACTACGTCGCCGGCGACGCCGTCACCCTCCGCCTGCAGCGCAACCCGGACGTCACCGTGCGCACCCGCGGGGTGATGGAGAAGTGCACCTATTGCGTGCAGCGGATCCGCGGCGCCGAGATCGCCGCGCACCGCGAGGGCCGCAGCATGGGCGCGGTCGTCACCGCCTGCCAGGGCGTGTGCCCGGCCCGCGCGATCGACTTCGGCGACCTCGCCCGCGAGGACGACCCGATCCGCGCCCGGCGCCTCGATCCGCGCGCCTACGCCCTGCTGGCCGAGCTCGGCACCCGTCCGCGCACCAGCTACCTCGCCCGCCTGCACCACCCCAACACCGCCTTGCGCGGCCGCTCGCACGCAGAGGAGGACTGACGTGCCGTACCCGACCGACGAGACGCGCTGGATCGACGGCGATCACGACATCGCCTCGATCAATGACGCGATCGCCGACACCGTGCAATCGCCGCAGCACCGGCGCGCCTGGCTGCGCGCCCTCGCGGTCGCCGCCGTCGGGCTCGGCGCGCTGGCCGTGGCGGTGTTCGGCGTGTTCTGGTGGTACATCGGGGTCTGGGGCGTCGACGTCCCGGTCATGTGGGGCATCGCCATCACCAACTTCGTGTGGTGGGTGGGGATCGCCCACGCCGGCACGCTGATCAGCGCGATCCTTCTATTGGCCAATCAGGCCTGGCGGCGCTCGATCAACCGCTTCGCCGAGGCCATGACCCTGTTCGCGGTCGCCTGCGCCGCCATGTTCCCGCTGCTGCACCTCGGCCGGCCGGAGTTCTTCTACTGGCTCTTCCCCTATCCCAACACCTACGGCTACTGGCCGCAATTCCTCAGCCCGCTGGCGTGGGACTTCTTCGCCGTCGCCACCTACGGCACCGTCTCGCTGGTGTTCTGGTACATCGGCCTCGTCCCCGACCTGGGGACCATGCGCGACCGCTCGACCGGCCTGCGGGCGCGCGTCTACGGCGTGTTCGCGCTCGGCTGGCGCGGCTCGGCGCGCCACTGGGAGCGCCACCAGACCGCCTATTTGATGCTCGCCGGCCTGGCGACCACCCTCGTCGTCTCGGTGCACACGATCGTCAGCTTCGACTTCGCCGTCGCGCAGCTCCCCGGCTGGCACACGACCGTGTTCCCGCCCTACTTCGTGGCCGGCGCGATCTTCAGCGGCTTCGCCATGGTCCTGACGTTCCTGATCCCGGTGCGCGCCTGGCTCGGCCTCAAGGACTTCGTCACGATCCGCCACCTCGACCACTGCGCCAAGCTCATGCTCACCGCCGGCCTCGTGGTCGCCTACGGCTACCTCGCCGAGCTGTTCTTCGGCTGGTACAGCGGCGACCCGCACGAGCGCTCGCTGATCGCCAGCCACCTCCACGGCCGCTCCGCCCCGCTGTTCTGGACCATCATCGCCCTCAACGTCGTCCTCCCGCAGTCGCTGTGGTGGCGCCGGGCCCGGCGGCACATCGCCTGGCTGTTCGTGCTGTCGATCGCCATCAACCTCGGCATGTGGCTCGAGCGCTGGCTCATCGTCATCAGCTCGCTCGAGCACGGCCTGCTCCCGACCACCGGCGGCGCCTACTTCCCGACCTTCTGGGACTGGCTCACGCTGGCCGGCACGCTCGGCTTCTTCGCCTTCTTCATGCTGCTGTTCATCCGCTACGTCCCCGTGATCGCCATGTCCGAGCTGCGCGAGCTGGTGGCGCACCGGCGCCCGGAGGCCCCGTGAACGGCCTGCGCGGGCTCCTGGCCGAGTTCGCCGCCGGCGACGAGGTCCTGGCCGCCGCCCGCGCCGCGCGCCTCGCCGGCTACGTCGCGCTCGAGGTGTACTCACCCTGCCCGGTGGAGGGCGTCGCCGAGGTGCTGGCGTTCCGCACGCGCCTGCCGCGGGTCACCTTCGTCGCCGGGTTGCTCGGCGGCGCCGCGATCTTCCTGTTTCAGGTGTGGGTCCACGCGATCGAGTGGCACCTGAACATCGGCGGTCGGCGGGCGCTCGCGGCCCCGGCCTTCATCGTCCCGACCTTCGAGATCACGATCCTCAGCGCCGCGCTGCTCACCGCCTTCGCCATGCTGTGGCGAAACGGCCTGCCGCGGCTGCACCACCCGCTGTTCGCCGTGCCCGCGTTCGCGCGCGCCAGCCAGGATCGGTTCTTCCTGTTCATCGGCGCCGGCGATCCGCGGTTCCACGCCGGGCACGTGCGCGCCTTCCTCGAGTCGCTCGCCCCGCTGGAGGTCCACGATGTCCCGCGCTGACGCGATCGCCGTGCTCCTCGTCCTCGCCGCGTGCGAGCAGAAGATGCGCGACCAGCCGCGGCTCGACCCGCTCGAGGAGGCGCCGTTCTTCGCCGACGACATGGAGGCGCGGCGGCTCCCGCCGGGCGTCGTGCCGCGCGGGCAGGCGCGGCTCGATCGCCACCTGTGGGAGGGGCGCGCCGCCGACGACCAGTTCGTCGTCACCTACCCCTTCGCCCTCGACCGGGCCGACCTCGCGCGCGGCCAGCAGCGCTTCGACATTCATTGCACCCCCTGCCACGGCCGGCTCGGCGACGGCGACGGCATCGCCGTGCGGCGCGGCTACCCGGCCCCCCCGGGGTTCACCACCGCCCGGCTGCGCGACGCCTCCCCCGGGTACCTCTTCGACGTCGTCAGCCACGGCCGCGCCACCATGCCCGACTATGATCATATCGACGTGTTCGACCGCTGGCGGATCGTCGCCTGGGTCCAGGTCCTGCAATTGAGCCAGCACGCCCCCGCCGCCGTGCTCAGCGCCGACGACCGCATGCACCTCGTGGAGGCCTGGCGATGAGGTTGATGCTCGGCGCCACCCTCATCCTCACCACCCTCGCCGCGGCGGCCGGGCAGGCCTCGCCCGCGTTCCTGCGCGCGTGGCTGATCGCCTGGCTGCTGTGGCTCGGCGTCGCTCTCGGCGCCTTCAGCTTCCTGTGCCTCGCCCACCTCGTGCGCAGCCGCTGGGGCGTCGTCGTCGGCCCGCTGCTGCGCGCCGCCGCGAGCACGATCCCCCTGCTCGCGCTGCTGTTCCTGCCGATCGCGCTCGGCCTGCATCACCTCTATCCGTGGATGGACACCGCGTGGCTGATGGCCGGGCCCTTGCGCGCGGCCAAGGCGGCCTACCTCGACGCCTCGTTCTTCCTCGCGCGCGCGGTCGTCATCCTCGTCGCGTGGAGCGTGCTCGCGTGGCGGCTCGCGCACGCGCGGCGGCCCCGACCCGGGCTCGCCGCCCTGGCGCTCGTCGTCTACTTCCTCACGATCACGCTCGCCGCCGTCGACTGGGTGCTCTCGCTCGACCCGGACATGAGCACCAGCGCCTTCGGCCTCGCCGTCCTCACCGGTCAGGCCGTCGCCGGCTGGAGCGTCGTCGTCATCGCCGTCGCGCTCGTGCTGGGCCGCGGCTCGCACGCGCCGCTGATCCCGCCGGCGCGCCTGCAGGAGCTCGGCACCCTGCTGTTCGTCGCGTTGATGCTGTGGGGCTACATCGCCTTCACGCAATTCTTGTTGGTGTGGGGCGCCGACCTCCCGCGCGAGGCGCAGTGGTACGTCCGGCGGATCCGCGGCGACTGGGGCGTCGTCGCCTGGGCGCTGGTCGGGCTGCACTTCGCGGTCCCGTTCATCGCCCTGCTGATGCGCCCGATCAAGCGCGACGCCGCCCGGCTCGCCGGCGTCGCGGGCCTGCTGTTGCTGATGCACGCGGTCGAGCTGGTGTGGTTCATCGTGCCGTCGCGCCCGCAGCCGCTCGGCTGGCTCGACGTCGCCGTCCCGCTCGGCGTCGGCGCGTGGTGGGTCCTCGCATTCAGGCGGCTCCTCGCCGCCGGCGGATCACTGGTGGCCCTGCCCGCGGAGGACATCGATCATGTCTGAGCGTCGCTACGAACACGAAGATCTGGCCGACCACCGGCGCGCGCTGGCAGGGGCCGGCGGCGTCGTCGGCGGGCTTATCGCCCTCGGCTTCGTCGTCTCGGCCGTGGCCGGGCGGCTCGTCGGCGGCGCGCCGCCCGAGGGCGTCGAGGGCATGCTCCCGACCGACGAGCTGAACGCCTTGCGAGCGACCGTCGAGGCCGAGTGGGCCGCGCGGGCCGCCGCCTGGGAGTGGGTCGACGAGGCCCACGGCGTCGCGCGGATCCCCGTGTGGCGGGCCGCCGAGCTCGCGCTCGCCCGCGGGCTCCCGACCCGGCGCGACACGCCGCGGCCCGTCACCGCGCGGGGGTTGCGATGATCGCCAAGCCGTTCGACCTGCTGCCCGCGGCCGCCTCGACCACCAGCGGCGCCGTCGACCTCCTCATCATCCTCGTGTTCTCGATCATCGGCGCCGTCAGCCTCGGCGTGCTCGTGGCGATGGTCGTGTTCGCCGTCCGATACCGGCGGCGGCCCGGTCACCTCACCGGCGCCGAGCACTCGTCCGGGGTCATGTGGCGCACCGAGCTGCTGTGGTGCGGGGTCACCATGGTCGTGTTCCTCGGCCTGTTCCTGCTCGGCGCGCTCGGCTTCGGCCGCATCGAACAATTGCCGGACGACGGCGAGCCGCTCGACATCGGCGTCACCGCCAAGCGGTGGATGTGGTCGTTCCAGCACCCGAACGGCCAGCGCGAGCTGTCGCGCCTGCACGTCCCGGCCGGGCGGGTCGTCCGCCTCCACCTCACCAGCGAGGACGTGATCCACAGCTTTTACGTGCCCGCGTTCCGGCTCAAGCAGGACGTCGTGCCCGGCTGGCTGCGCACCGCCTGGTTCCGCGCGACCGCCCCGGGCACCTACGCGCTCGCGTGCGCCGAGTACTGCGGCAGCGAGCACGCGCGCATGCGCGCCGACATCGTCGTGATGGAGGCCCACAACTACGACCGCTGGCTGGCGCAGGGCGACGTCGACGGGCCGCCGCTGGCCGCCGCCGGCCGGCGGTTGTTCGAGCGCCTCGACTGCGGCGCCTGCCACGAATCGCACCTGCGCCGCCGCGCCCCGCCGCTCGAGGGCCTCTACGGCCGCCCCGTGGCCCTGCGCGACGGCAGCAGCGTCATCGCCGACGACGAGTACCTGCGCCGATCGATCCTCCGGCCCGACGCCGACGTCGTCGCCGACTACCAGGGCGACGTCATGCCGAGCTACGCCGGCCTCGTCAGCGACGAGGAGCTGCTGCTGCTCGTCGCCTACATCCGTTCGCTCGCGCACGCCGAGGGGGTGAGCCCATGAGGTCGTGGCTGACCACCACCGATCACAAGCGGATCGCCCTCCTCTACCTGGGGACGATGACGCTCTTCTTCGTCCTCGGCGGCCTCATCGCCACCGTGATCCGCCTCGAGCTGGCGACCGCCGCCTCCGACCTCGTCACCGCCGAGACCTACAACCGCCTGTTCACGCTGCACGGCGTGATCATGGTGTGGTTCTTCCTGATCCCCTCGATCCCCGCCTTCCTCGGCAACTACCTCCTGCCCTTGATGCTCGGCGCGCCCGACCTGGCGTTCCCGCGGCTCAACCTCGCCAGCTGGTACGTGTTCGTCGCCGGCGGCGTGCTCACCCTGAGCGCCATGATCGCCGGCGGCATCGACACCGGCTGGACCTTCTACACCCCGTATTCGACCACCTTCAGCGACTCGCACGTGGTGCTCGCGGTGCTCGGGGTGTTCCTCGCCGGCGTCTCGTCGGTGTTCACCGGCCTCAATTTCATCGTCAGCACCCACCGCCTGCGCGCGCCCGGCCAGACGTGGATGCGCCTGCCGCTGTTCGTGTGGTCGCTCTACGCGACCTCGTTGATCCTCGTGCTCGCGACCCCCGTGCTGGCGATGCTGCTCCTGCTGATCGCCGTCGAGCGCGGGCTGCAGATCGGCATCTTCGACCCCGGGGTCGGCGGCAGCCCGCTGCTGTTCCAGCACTTCTTCTGGTTCTACTCGCACCCCGCCGTCTACATCATGATCTTGCCGGGCATGGGCGTGGTCAGCGAGCTCATCCCCTGCTTCTCGCGCAGCCGCCCGTTCGGCTACGGGTTCATCGCCGCCTCGAGCCTGGCGATCGCCGTGTTCGGCTTCCTCGTGTGGGGCCACCACATGTTCGTCGCCGGCCAGTCGTACTTCGCCAGCGTGGTGTTCTCGTTCCTGTCGTTCGCGGTGGCCGTGCCGAGCGGGGTCAAGGTGTTCAGCTGGCTGGGCACGATGCGGCGCGGCGCGATCTGGCTGACCACGCCGATGATCTACGCGCTCGGCTTCGTCGGCCTGTTCACCATCGGCGGCGGCACCGGCCTCGCGCTGGCGATGCTCGCCGTCGACGTCCACCTCCACGACACCTACTTCGTCGTCGCCCACTTCCACACGATCATGGTCGGCGGCATGCTCATGGCCTACCTCGGCGGCCTGCACTTCTGGTGGCCCAAGATCAGCGGGCGCATGTACTCCGAGCGGTGGGGCCGGATCGCCGCCTACCTGCTGTTCGTCGGCTTCTTGCTGACCTTCCTGCCCCAGTTCGTGCTCGGCACCCAGGGCCTGCCGCGGCGCACCGCCTCGTATCCCGAGGAGTATCAGTTCCTCCAGAGCCTCTCCTCCGCCGGCGCGACGATCCTCGCGCTCGGCTACGTCCTGCCCGGCGTCTATCTCCTGCTCTCGCTGGTGCGCGGCCGGCCCGCCGGCGACAACCCGTGGGGCGCGACCGGGCTCGAGTGGCACACGACCTCGCCGCCGCCGCCGCACAACTTCGCCGTCCCGCCGCTCGTCCTCGTCGACCCCTACGATTACCCGCGCGCCCCCCAGCCCACGGCGGAGGCCCTCGATGCCTGACGACGTGCGCGAGCCGTTCGCCGATTCACAGCACCAGCGCGACGCCGTCGCGCTCGGGATGTGGGCGTTCCTCGGCCAGGAGGTGCTGTTCTTCGGCGTGCTGTTCGTGTTCTACACCAGCCTGCGCGTGCGTCACCCCGAGCTGTTCGCCGCCTACGGGCCGCGCCTCGACTGGCGCCTCGCCACGATCATGACGGCCACGCTGCTGGTCAGCAGCTTCACCATGGCGCTCGCGGTCCGCTTCGCCTTCACCCGCGCGCGCCGGGCCTTGCTCGTCGCGCTCGCGGCGACCATGGCGCTCGGGGCGGCGTTCCTGGCGATGAAGCTGTGGGAGTACGCGCACCACTTCGCGCGCGGCGAGACCCCGTTCGTCGACCTCGCCGGCAACGGCCCCGGCCCCGGCCCGCACAGCTTCTTCGGCCTCTACTTCGTGCTGACCGGCTTCCACGCCCTGCACGTGCTCGGCGGCCTGGTCGTGCTCGCGTCGCTGTGGCTGGTCGCCTGGCGCACGCCGGCCGCCCGCCTGCGCGCCACGCCGACCATGGCCGTCGGCCTCTACTGGCACTTCGTCGACATCGTGTGGCTGTTCCTGTTCCCGGCCCTGTACCTCGCGGCGAGGCTGACATGAATCACGACGAACACGACGTCCCCGCGCCGAAGCTCGGCACCGCGACGCTGGTGCTGCTCGCGCTGCTGCTGCTCACCGCGACCACCGTCGCGCTCGCCTTCGTCGCCCTCGCGCCGGCGCTGCACGTCGCGGCGGCGATGACGATCGCCGCCGTCAAGGCGCTGCTGGTCGCGGCGTTCTTCATGCACCTCGCGCGCGAGGCCGCCGCGACCCGCGTCGTCGCGCTCGTGTCGGTCATCCTGCTGGCGATCCTCATGCTGCTCGTGGTCGTCGACATCACCCACCTCGGCGGCGGCTGACGCCGCGCGAGCCGGCCTCACGAGCACCCCGCAGCGGGCCGTCCGGCGCGAGCAAACGACACCGCGCATACGCCCGGCATCGCTCGAGATCGACGGCGAGTCGCGGCGGCGCATATGTGCAGCGGTCGGGCGACTCTCACCGGCTGAGCCAGGTGCGGGCGGGCGAGCCCGAGCTCGCGTCTCCGGCTCCGCGGCGCGAGGGCGCTTCCGGGTGCACGCGACGCGCGCCTGCGCTAACGTCACGCCGTGCCCCTGGCCCACGCTTCTTCTCTCCAGGCGACGACCCTCGCGCTGGCCGGCGCTGCGGCGGCCCTGCTCCCGGACGACGCCGAGGCGTGCACGCCGGACGAGTGCGCCGGCGTCGACGTCTGGCGCGAGCTCGCGCCGCTCAACGCCGCGGCGATCCCCACCGACGGGGTGCTCGTGCTGTACGGCCTGAGGTACAGCGTCGTGTTGGATTCGGAGGCGGACTGGCTCGACGCCATCACCGTCACCGTCACACGCGACGGCCAGCCGATCGCCGGCGGCGTCGAGGCGCCGGGGATCCGCGGCGTCCTGCTCTGGCGCCCGGCCGCGCCGCTCGAGCCCGGCGAATACGCGGTGGTGGGCAGCCTCGACAACCCCGAACCGTGCGGCACCCACCTGGCGCTCGACTTCGAGTTCTCCGTCGCGGCCGAGCCCTCGGAGCCGCTGTCCCCGCCCAAGGTCGACACCTCCGCGGTGCTGAGCGTCCGCGGCACCACGACCTTTGAGGACCTGGTGTGCTGCGACGGGGCGATGCCGTTCACCGCCGTGTTCGACTGCCCGTCGCAGGAGCGCATCGAGTGGAGCGAGGGCTTCTGCGCGTCGCGCCAGGGCTTCGGGGTGCTGCGCGTCGACGTGTCGATCACCACCGACCTGCCGCCGGCCACCGACGCGCTGGTCGTGCGCGAGATGCTGGTCGACGGCGAGCCGCAGGGCGGCGACTTCCTCGACCTGCAGTCGGTCGGCGAAGCCAAGCCGTTCTGCACCGCGGTGCGGCTGACCAACCTCGCCACCGGCGAGGTCGTGGAGACCGAGGAGACCTGCCACGGCGACGACCCCGAGACCGCCGCCCAGCTCGGCATTCACGCGGTCGATCCCGGCGAAGCGCTGGCGATGCAGTGCTCGGAGAGCGCCTACACCTGCGAGCGCCACGAGGACGGCGATCGCTGGGACCCCGCAAATTGCTCGCCGTGGCCCGCCGACGCGGCGACGGGCGGCGAGCCGACCGAGGGGTCGTCGTCCGACGGGCCCGGCGGCGAGAGCAGCGACAGCGCCGCGTCGGGCGGCGCCGACGAGCCGTTCGGCCACGGCTGCGCGTGCGACGACCGCCCGTCTTCAGGCCCGCCCGGGGCGCTCGTGCTGCTCGGGCTCGGGCTGCTGCGCCGGCGCCGACGGATTACTCGGTGACGACGAGCACGTAATCGGTGGTGGTGGGCACCGTCCCGCAATCGGGGTTGTCCAGCGCCGGCCGGGCCCACAGCGTGAACGCGAACATCCCCGCCGCCGTCGGCGTGCCGGCGAGGACGCCCGTCTCCGCCGTGAACTCGACCCCCGGCGGCAGCTCGCCGAAGCTCAGCTCCCACAACGTGTTGCCCTCGAGCCCCGGCACCGTGAAGCTCACCTCCAGGGGAGTGTCGATCGCCACCGACTCGAGCGATTCGGGCATGATCGGCGGCAAGAAATTCTCGCAGCCCACGGCGGTCGTCGGCGGCGCCGTCGTGTCGCCGTCGTCCGTGGTCTCGCCGGCGGTCGCCTCGGTGTCCCCGCCCGTGTCCGTGGCGGTGCCCTCGGTGCTGTCCCCGTCCGTGGCCCCGGTCGGGTCGCTCGCGCCGCCGGTCGTCGTGTCCTGCGTGTCGGTGTCCGTGGTCTTGCCCTCGCCGTCCCCGCAGGCGACCAGAGTCAGGCTCAACATCCAGGCGCGCGCAATCCGTGAAGAAATTAGATTCATGCGCGGGCGTCTACCACGAGCTCGCGACAGCGTCGAGCGCCCCGCAGGCGGTGCACAGCGAACACTTTCCGCGGCTCGTCTTCGAACTCGCGCACGTGATCGCTCCGGTCGTGCCATCGGTGACCTCTTCACCCGCAGTCAGCGGCCTCCCGGTGCTCGACCTCGTCCGTCCATTCCTATCACCGCAACGAGCGCGAACAGGCCGGAACCACGCCGCGAATGACGTGCTGGTCGACGACGGTGAAGCTCGCCGGTCCTCGCTCCATTCGTATCACCGTCGGCCTCGCGGGACCCTGCGCCCGCGCCCCGCGATCGCCGGTCCTCGCCGCCTCAACGCCGCTTCTTCGCCGGCTTGCGCGCCTCACCGTCCGCCCCGAGCAGCGCGCCCGCCAGCATCCCCGCCAGCCACTCCTGATAGCGCTCCGCCGGCCAGCCGCGCACGAGCACCAGCGACCGGAACAGCTCGCGATTGGTCATCGCCCACAGCACGTCGCGCGCCGACTCGACGTCGAGCCCCTCGCGCAGGTGCCCGCCGGCGGCCAGCAATTCCACCAGCCCGCGCTGCGCCTCGCGGCGATCGAGCTCGCCCTCGCGTTCGAGCGCCGCCAGCTCGGGCGCGACCACCCCGACCCCGCGCAGCAGCTCGAGCTCGGCGCGCTCGCCCTCGTACACGGTGCGAGCGATCTTCGCCGCGAACGCCAGCCGCTGCCGCGGGTCCTCGGTCGCCAGCGCGGCCGTCACCGTCGCGTCGTAGACCGGCCCGAAGCGGGCCTGGTGGATCAGCTCCGCCACGATCCCGCGCTTCGAGCCGAACGCCGCGTACACCGTCGGCGCCGCCACCCCGGCCGCGCGGGCGATCGCGTCGATCGTCGTGCCCTCGTAGCCGTGCGTCGCCAGCAGCGTGCGGGCCGCGGCGACGATCTGCTGGCGCGTCGCGTCGGCCTGGCGCCGGCGCGACGGCGAGTGATACGGGCGGGCTTGCGGCTTCGCCATCGTGTCGTCTCTGCGCGGCCGACCTCGGCACGGATTCAATACGCGACCTCGACCAGCCTGCGCACCAGCGCCGGGTCGTCGACGTGCGCGAGCATGTAATCGGCGAGGTCTGCGCGGGAGATCGTCGCGGCCCCCGGCAGCGGCGCGTCGACGGCGAAGCGGACGTGACCCTTGCGACGTCCCTGCGTCAGTCGCGGCGGTCGTACGATCGTCCACTCGAGCGGGCTCTGCCGCAGCCGCTCCTCCATTGCGAGCAGGTCGGCGAATGGGTGGCGCAACAACGGCTTGAGGATGTGACGCACGAACAGACGCATCGGCCACGGCAGCAGCGCGGCGTCGCCGAGCGCGAGCGCGGACACGCAGGCGATCCGGCGCACCCCGCAGCGCTCCATCGCCGCCAGCATGTGGGCGACCGCGTCGCGGCAGATCGTCGTCGGCGCGCGCGTCGACGTCGCCCCGAGAGCCGAGAGCACCGCGTCGTGCCCGGCGATCGCCGCCTCGACGCCGGCCGGGTCGAGCACGTCCGCGCGGCGCACCGTCAGCCGCGGGTGCGTGAGCGCGACCGCCTCGGGCCGCCGCACCGCCGCCGTCACCGTGTGCCCGGCCGCCAGCGCCTGCTCGACCAGCTCGCGTCCCGTCCCGCCCGTCGCCCCGAACACCACCAGCTTCTTCGTCACGACGCACCTCCCCGCTCCAGCGACCCGCGCCGCACACCCGGAAATTTGGACATGCCGGACGATATTCAATATTGTTTGCTAAAGTCAAATGTCCGATTTCGCGCCATTCTTGGAGCGCTTCCGCGCAGCGCGGCTGGCCGGAGGAACCTGTCTTCGCGGACATATCGCACCGTATCAGCGAACTCGACAGTATCCGGCGTCGAATGCGAGCGCTGGCTGATCGGGCGGACGGCCACTAGCATGTGACAGCGGATGGACAGCGGACGACCGGACCACGAGGACTCGCGCGCGCGGCTCGCGGCGATCATCGACAGCTCGCACGACGCGATCGTCAGCAAATCGCTCGACAGCACGATCATGACGTGGAACGCCGCGGCCGAGCGGATCTTCGGCTACACGGCGAGCGAGGCGATCGGCCGCCCGATGACCCTCATCATCCCCGAGGACCGGCTGGCCGAGGAGACGATGGTATTGACCAAGATCCGCGCCGGCGAGGTCGTCGCCCACTTCGAGACGATGCGCCGGCGCAAGGACGGCCAGCTCATCCCGATCTCGCTGACCATCTCGCCGATCAAGGACCTCGACGGCAAGATCATCGGCGCCTCGAAGATCGCCCGCGACATCACCGAGAGCATGCGGGCCGAGCAGGAGCGGGCCCGGCTGCTCCTCGACCTGCAGCGCGCCAACCAGGCCAAGGACGAGTTCCTCGCCATGCTCGGCCACGAGCTGCGCAACCCGCTCGGCGTCCTCACCACCGCCGTGCACGTGCTCGAGCTCGAGCAGGACCCGCAGGAGGCCGCGCGCGTGCGGTCGATCATCGCCGCCCAGACCGAGCACCTGAAGCACCTCGTCGACGACCTGCTCGAGGTCGGCCGCGTCGTCGCCGGCAAGATCCGCCTCGACCTGCAGACCGTCGACCTCGGCGCGATCGTCTGCGCTCAGTTCGACGCGCTGCGGGCCGCCGGCAAGTTCGCCGACCACCACGTCTCGTGCGACGTCGCGTCGTTGCTGGTGCGCGCCGACCCGCAGCGCCTGCAGCAGATCCTCGACAACCTGCTCGGCAACGCCCTCAAGTTCACCCCGCCCGGCGGCACGATCGCCGTCGCCGTGCGCAAGGACGGCGGCGACGCCGTGCTCGAGGTCGCCGACAGCGGCATCGGCATGTCGCCCGAGCTGCTGCGCAGCGTGTTCGACCTGTTCGTCCAGGGCCAGCGCCTCCCCGACCGCGCCGAGGGCGGCCTCGGCCTCGGCCTCACCCTCGTGCGTCAGCTCGTCGAGCTCCACCGCGGTTCGGTCGAGGCCTTCAGCCCCGGGCTCGGTCAGGGCAGCCGCCTGGTCGTGCGCATGCCGCTGTCGACCGCCGACATCGCCGTCGGCTCGCCGCGTCCGACCCCGGCGGCCCGGCTCGCGCCGCAGCGGATCGTCCTCGTCGAGGACAACACCGACGGGCGCGAGATGCTGCGCCAGCTGCTCGAGTTCGTCGGCCACCAGGTCGAGGAGGCCGCCGACGGTCCCACCGGCGTCGAGAAGATCCTCGGCTGGCGCCCCACCGTCGCGCTCGTCGACATCGGCCTGCCCGGCTTCGACGGCTACGAGGTCGCCCGCCGCGTCCGCGCCGCCGAGCACGACGGCCCGCGCCCGCTGCTGATCGCCCTCACCGGCTACGGCCTCGCGGGCGACCGCAAGGCCGCCCGCGCGGCCGGCTTCGACCACCACCTGACCAAGCCCGTCTCGCCGAAGGACCTCGCGCGGGTGTTCCACGAGCACCAGCAGACCCGCGTCGACCCGGGCTGAGCGCCGCCCCGACACGAACGCGGCGCGGATCGCAGCCTGTCCCTTCAGGCATATCAACAATCTTCGCGATCCTGCCCATTTGGACATATCATCCCTCGCGCGGCGGTGCACATGTCTCTTCGGACACCTCGCCCCGCGAGCGATCCGCCGCTCCGGGCGACGCGGCCGCGAGGCGGGCGGGCGACAGCGCGTGACTTCTCGTCGCGGTCGTGCTGTCGTTGCGGCCATGCGTGACGCCCCCCGCAGCGAGACACCGATCCCGGGCCCTCCGCCCGATCCCTCGCGGCTGTCGACCGCTGCGGTCGTCGTCACGCTGACGCCGCTGGTCGGGCTGTTCGTCCTCGACATCGTGCCCGTCGGCCAGGAGATCGTCGGCGTGGCGCTCCTCGCCTGCCTGCCGGTCGGGCTGCTCCTCGGCATCGCCGCGCTGATCCAGCACTTCCGCAGCCCGCAGCTCCCCGGCATCGGTCGCGCGTGGTTCGCCACGATCGCCTCGCTCGCGCAGATCGCGTTGGTGGCGTCGGTCGTCGACGCGCTGCGCCACGGCCTGCACGGACGCGTGTTGCGCTGGCGCGGCCGGCCCGTGCTGCCGCCCGTGCGCGTGCTCGCCGGGCCCCCGCCGCCGATGATCGGCGCGCTCGAACCCGCCGATCGCCTGGCGCTGGCGAACCACTGGACCCGCGTCGCGCGTGAGGAGCACGCGTCGATCGGCGCCTTCGTCCGACTCGGCGCGGCGCTCCGGCATCACCGGGCTCCTCGCGCGCTCATCGACGCCGCCGCCGTCGCCGCCCGCCAGGAGGCCGACCACGCCGCCCGCTGCTTCGCGCTGGCGAGCGCCTACGCCGGCCGCTCGCTGGTCGCCGGTGAGCTCCCGCTCCCCGACGCCGGCCCACCGACGCTGGTCACCCTGGCCGTCGAGGCGCTGGTCGACGGCTGCGTGGCCGAGGGCACGGGCGCCGCCGAGGCGGCCGCGCTCGTGCGTGCTCGCAGCACCGTCGGCCCGGTGCACGAGACGCTCGCCGTCATCGCCCGCGACGAGGCCGAGCACGCGGCCCTGTCCCACGCCGTGTTGGCGTGGTGCCTCGCCGTCGGCGGTGAGCCGGTGCGGGCTGCGGTGACCCGCGCCGCCGCCCGTCTCATCGACCATCCCGCCCCGATGCACGGCACCACGAACAGCCCCGTGCGACGAGCCCACGGCATGGCCCTTCGCTTCGAGCGTGAAGCGGCGTGGCAGGCCGCGCTGGCGAGCGCCCTGACCAGGGCCGAAGAGTTCCAGCGCCCATGCGCCGCCTGATGCCCGATGGGCGTGCCTGCTCCCCGAGCGCCACGCGCGCGCCGCGGAGCTTCGCATGCCCCTTCGGACATGTCCCTGCGTTCACGCCGCCTTGAGCTTGCGATCGACCGCCTCGAGCACCCCCTTGCGGGCCTTGTGGTGCTCCTCGAAGCGGCGGATCTGCCGCAGCTCGTCGCGGCCGAGCTCGTCGAGCTCGCCGGCGATCTCCGGCACCGTCAGCTGCTCGTAGTCTGCGATCGCCAGCCCGCGGTCAGGAGAGCGACCGGCGCGGTCCTTCGCCTTCGCCGCCTTCGTCTCGCCGTACTCGCGCCGCTGCTTGTTGACGATCCGCGCCGCCACCTCCTCCTCGCGGCCCTTGTAGCGGCCCTCATGTTTGAACTCCTGTTTCAGCGCCTCGTACTCGCGCTCGCGCTTGGCGCTCGCTCCTCGTGGCATGGCAGCGCTCCTCTCCTCGCCGGAGACCATGCGCGACCTCCCGCGCCCGACAAGCGAGCGCGGCGGCCCGCGACGGCCTGTCCGAAGAGCCAGGCGAGGCCTCGGACCCGACCGCGCAATTTCGCGCATTCACCCGCCTGGCCGACCCCAGGCCCCTCTGAGGCCGGCTCAGAAACGCGCTTGCAACATTCACCCAAACGGGTGAATATCTCCACGCATGAGCCTCGACCACACCCTCGCCGCCCTCGCCGACCCGACGCGTCGGGCCATCTTGCAGCGGCTGAGCGGCGGCGAGGCGCGGGTCACCGACGTCGCGGCGCGGTTCCCGATCTCCCTCAACTCCGTGTCGAAGCACATCCGCGTGCTCGAGCGGGCCGGCCTCGTGCGTCGGCGGGTCGCGGGCCGCGAACACCTCCTCACCCTCGACCAGCGGCCCCTCGACGAGGTGGCGGCGTGGGTCGAACAGACGCGCGCGTTCTGGTCGAAGCGACTCGACGCGCTCGAGGCCCTGCTCGTCGCCGAAGACGACCACGATCACAAGGAACAGCCATGAGTGAACACGGACAGATCCTCGCCCCCGGCACCGTACGACTCGAGCGCATGCTCCCCGGCCCCATCGAGCGGGTCTGGCGCTACCTCGTCGACTCCGACAAGCGCGCGCGCTGGCTCGCCGCCGGCGAGTGGGAGCTGCGACCGGGAGGGCGCGCCGAGTTCCGCTTCGACCACGCCTCTCTCTCGGCGGAGAAGCTCACCCCCGAGCGCCACAAGGGCAGCGAGGGCGCGACCGGCACCGAGGCCGTGCTCGCCTGCGACCCGCCGCGGCTGCTCCGGCTCACCTGGGGCGGCCCCGACGAGCCCGCCGACGTCTTGTTCGAGCTCACGCCGGTCGACGGGCGCGTGCGCCTCGTCGTCACCACCCGGCGCCTGCGCAGCCGCGAGGAGCTGCTCGGCACCGCCGCCGGCTGGCACGCCCACCTGGCGGTCCTCGAGGACGTGCTCGCCGAACAGACCCCGCGCGGCTTCTGGTCGACCCACGAGGTCGCCGAGCAGGGCTACGAGCGGCGCATGCAGGTGATGGACGAGTATTTCCGCTGGTCCGCCGGCGTCGGCCGCGAGGTCCGCGATCACGGCGGCAGCTGGTCGTCGTCGATCCGGCGCCGCCTCGACGCCTCGATCGAGCGCGTGTGGGCGGCGTGGACCGACCCCGAAATTATCCCGAAGTGGTTCGGCAAGCCGGCCGGCACCTTCGCGGTCGGCGGCACCGTCGTCCTCGACCTCGCGCAGCCGCACCCCACGACTTGCAAGATCCTCGCGTGCGAGCCGCCCACCCGCCTGCGCACCACCTGGAATTACGGCGACCTCGGCGACAGCGAGGTCGAGCTCCGCCTCACCCGCGGCGACGTCGGCACCCTGCTCGAGCTCGAGCACTTCACCTGCCGCACCGCCGACGAGGCCCGCGGCACCGGCAGCGGCTGGGAGGTCGCCGTCCTCCACCTCGACACCTTCCTCCGCGGCCTCGCCCCGCCGAGCGACGTCATGCACCCGGCCATGGCCCACGCGTGGACCGTCGCGCCGGCGTGACGAATGTCCACAACGACATGTCCCTTCAGACATCTTTAAAAAAGACATGTCATGACGCTGCGCGCAGCGATCGACGCGTACGCGCTGCCGCCCGCGACGCGACGACAGGGCGCCCGAGCCGTCACGCCTCCCAGCTCACGGGCGCGAACGTCGGGCCGGGCGCGAGCAGAGCGGAGAATTCGTCGGCGGACAGGCGCCGCTCGAAGTCCTTGACCGCGATCCCGGCCTGACCGATCGCCGCGCTCACCGTCCACCAGGCGCCGGCGCACACGTCTCCGACCGCGTAGAGGCGCGGCGCCGAGGTCCGCTGGCGGGCGTCGACGCGCACGAACCCGGCCTCGTCGGTGGCGACCTGGCCGAGCACGAGCCCGCTGCACGGCGCCATGCCCACGCACACGACGACCGCCGCCGCCTCGACCCGGCGCTCGCCGGCGGGTCCGGCGAGCACGACCGCCTCGACGTCCGCGTCGCCGAGGATGGCCCTCAATTGTGTCTCGAGGAGCAGGTCGATCCGCGGCTCGGCGGCGACCGCCGCGCGAAAGTCGGGGCGCGCCCGCAGCTTCGGGCCGCGGTGGACCAGCGTGACCCGCGGGCACAGCCGGGCCAGCAGCGCCGCTTCCTCGAGCGCCACGTCGCCGCCGCCGACCACGACCACCGGGCGACCGGCGAACGCGGGGCCGAACCGTCGCGCCGCCGGCGACAGCCCGCGACCTGGAAGGTCGGCCTCCCCGGGCACCCCGAGGCGACGGCGGTTCGCGCCGGTCGCCAGCAGCACCGCCGTGCCGGTCAGCCGCTCGCCGGCCAGCTCGACGACGCCCGCGTCGACATCGATCCGCTCGACCCGCGCATCCACGCGGACCTCGCCGCCGAGCCGCTCGAGGTGCTCTTGCAGGCGGACCGCCAGCTCGGAGCCGGTCGCGACGTCGAGCCCCGGACAGTCGAGGATCGGCGTGTCGTTGACGAGCAGCTGGCCGCCGGGGCGCGCTCCGGCGTCGAGGACGACCGCTCGCAGGTGGAGCGCGCGGGCGGCGATCGCGGCGGCGAGCCCGCCCGGTCCGGCGCCGACGATGAGCAGGTCGTACTGCGCGGCCACGACCGAACTACCGGGGCTCCGCGGCGAAGTCGGCCGCCGTCCGCACGCACTCGACGGCGACCGAGCGGACCCGCGGCATGTCGAGCGGCTGCTTGACGATGCGCACCTTCGCAGTGACCTCGGGGTGGAGCTTGACGATCTCGCGGGCCAGGTCGACGGCGAGCGCCTCGATCAGCGCGTATCGCCGGCCCGCCACGTGCGCCGTGAGGTGGTTGGCGATCACGTAGTAATCGACGAGGCCGGCGAAGTTGTCGCTCGCGGGCCCGCGACCGAAGTTGGTCGTGAGCTCGAGGTCGACGAGCACCGTCTGCTGGACGCCGCGCTCGACCTCGTGGAACCCGATCTCGATGTCGAGCGCGAGCTGGTTGCAGTACACGGTGTCGCCCGTGCGTTGGTTCATGACGAGACACTCCTCGGGGGGGCTGCGGAGCAGCGAAGGTTCACGACGCGGAGACCTTAGCATGAACCTGCGGGCCGCCGACCGGGGGCGCACCGGCGGCTTCGGGCTCCGGCACCCAATTGCACAGGCTGATGCGTGCGGAGGGCCACGGGTCGCGCTCCCAGCGGTCGCCGACGTCGATGCTGCTGATCGAGCCGAACGCCTGTTCGAAGCGGACATAGCCGGCCGGGCCGAGGCCCGCCGCCGAGGCGAGCAAGATCCGCACCACCGTGTTGTGGGCGACCAGCGCCACCGCGGGCACCTGTCCCTCGGGACTGCCGCGGCGCGCGTGTCGGAGGATGATCGCCTCGATGCAGGGCACCACGCGCGCCGCCACGTCGAGCACGCTCTCGCCGCCCTCGGGCATGCGGAACTCGAGCATGTCGTCGTAACTGCGGCCCGCGAGCTCGGGGTAGCGCGCGCCCGCCTCGCTGAAGGCCAGCCGCTCGAGCACGCCGAGGTGCATCTCCCGCAGCGCGAACAGGGCCTCCGGAGCCGGGCGGGCCTCGCCGTGCGCGGCCAGCAGCCGCGCGCCGTCGGCCGCGCGCCCCAGGTCCGAGCTGTAGATCGCCACCAGCGGTCGCGCGGCCAGGGCTCGCGCCTGCGCCTGCGCCTGCGCCCTCCCCCGCGGCGACAGCGGCACATCGGCGTGGCCGTAGAACTCGCCGCGCAGGTCCGGCTCGCCGTGACGCAGGAGGTAGAGCCGCAGCGAGGTCACGTCGTCGTTCCTCCGAGCAACACGACAGCGACGACGGCCAGAGCGCGCATTTGCGGCGCAGAGTACCACGAGCACGACGCGGGGCGTAGCGCGCCGCCCCGCCCCTCTCCTCTCGCCGGCGCCCGACCGCCGGCCACGCCATCGGCCCGCCGTTCGTGAGGGAACCTCGCATCCGGGCGCCGCGGGCGCCAACCCTCGCCCTCGACCTCACGGCGACGGCGAGGTCGCGCTCCGCCCCACCGCCGCGGCGCCCTGCTCGACCGGCCACCATGCCAGGGACATGAACGTCGCGACATGTCCTTCGAGCAACATGACTGAAAGAACACATCATCACACCAATTCGCCGGGGACGGAACAGCGCCGTCCTCGCTGGCGTTATCGACCGCGCTCGTCGCCGTGTCGATACGTCCGCGCCGTCGTCCCACGCCCCTCACGCTCGCGTCCAGCCCGCGGGTCGCCCGGAGAGGCCGAGTTCGGCGACCCGCAGGGGCATCCCCGAGATCGCTCGCACGGGTGAGGCGCGAGCAGCAGCCATCCGAGCGCTGCGTCGAGGGCCGACGGGGGCCCGCAGGCAGCTCGCGTGCTCGCCACCGCGCATGGTCCAAGGGTCAGGTGAAAAACTGCCCCCCGGCGATCGCCTCCAGGCTCGGTTCCGGCCTACCATCTTCACATGCGCGGCAGCCCGTTCCCGCTCCTCCTCGTCCTCGTCTGCGCCTGCGCGGCCAGTCCCCCTGCGGGCACCGAGGGCGCCTCGACGACCGGCACGAGCGCGTCCGTGGGCCTCACCGACGCGACCACGAGTCCGGCCACCACCGAGGCGCCGGCCACCACCTCGACGACCGACGCCTCGAACTCCTCGCCGACCGGCTCCACCTCGCCGAGCACCACCACCAACGGCGCCAAGTTCGACCTCGGCGCGATGCCGGACGTCGGCGACACCGGCCCGGTCGACGAGAGCACCTGCGAGCTCGCGGCGATGAACCTCACCAGCGCCGGCTGTCTGTTCGCGCCGACCGTCGGCGACGACGGCACCGACCTGCCGTGGGCCGTGGTGGCCGCCAACACCAGCGGCAACGTCGACGCCAACGTCACCCTGTACGGCGCCGCCGGCGAGCTCCTCGAGGCCGCGGTCGTCCCGCCGAAGCAGCTCCACACCTTCATCCTGCCGGAGTTCTCGGCCGCCCTGTCGCAGCACGCCATGCCGGTGGCGACCGGCGTGCTGCCGCAGGTGCTGCGGCTCGAGAGCGACGTGCCGGTGGTCGCCTATCAGTTCAGCCCGTACTCGAGCTCGCAGGTGGCGACCGCCGACGCCTCGATCCTGCTGCCCGCGCACGCGTGGGGCCAGGACTACCTGGTGCCGAGCTATCACAACAGCGACTTCTCGGCGAGCTGGGTCAGCATCATCAGCATGGTCGACGGCAACGAGGTCACCGTCGAGATGCCGGCGACCATGCAGGGCGGCACCGAGGGCGGCGGCGGCGTGCCCGGGCTCGTCGGCGGGGCCAGCACCACGCACACCGTCGACGCCCAGCAGGCGCTGCGGATCGTCTCGCCGAGCGGCAGCGTCGCCGACTTCACCGGCATGCGGGTCAGCAGCACCGCCCCGGTCGCCGTCATGACCGGCTCGCCGGCGATGAGCCTGCCCGGCCCCGGCATGAACTATTACAAGGACTACCTCGAGGAGCAGGTCCCGCCGCGCACCGCGTGGGGCAAGGACTACGCGGTCGTCAAGTTCCGCCCGCGCAGCGACGAGCCCGACCTCTACCGCTTCCTCGCCGACAAGGACGGCACCGTGCTCACGTTCACCGGCGACCACCAGGGCGAGGTCGTCCTCGACGAGGGCCAGTTCCACGAGCTGCTGACGCCCGCCTCGTTCCGCGTCGAGGGCAGCGAGGCCTTCATGGTCGCCCACTACATGCTGAGCCAGGACCAGTCGAGCGGGCCGAAGAACGACGCCGAGTACCCCGGCGAATTCATCTCCAGCAATTGCGACGTGCCCTCCGACGACACCACCGAGCTCGGCGACCCTGCGATCACCTTCATCCCGCCGACCGCCCAGTACCGCAACAACTACACCTTCCTGACCCCCGAGACCTACGGCTGGGACATGATCACCGTGGTCGGCCCGCTGGCCGGCTGGGACACGATCGAGCTCGACGGCGCCGCGCTGCCGGCCGCCACCGACCTCGGCGTCGGCGGCCTCGGCTACGCGCGCTTCCTGATCCCCGACGGCCCCCACGACATCCGCAGTCAGACCGTCAAATTCGGCATCGAGGTCTACGGCTACGATTGCCGGATCAGCTACGCCTATCCCGGCGGCCTCAGCCTCGGCGAGATCAACCAACCGCCCGGGTGACCTTCGCTACAATCATCGCATGGTCCCGCCCGCCTTCAGTCCGCGCTGGCTCGTCGTCCTCCTCGTCACCGCCGCGCTCTGGATCGGCCTGGCCCTGCTCGCCGCGTCCCTCAACACCGGCCAGCCGCCCACGCTCGAAGCCGTGCAGGGCGCCTCGCTGTCACTGCTGCTCACCGTCGCCCTGCCGGTCGCGTTCGGCTTCCTCGGCGCCCGCCTCGGCTTCCTCGGCGCCCAGCTCGGCCTCGTCGTCGGCTACGTGCTGATGCTGCGCGCCTTCGCCGGCCCCAACACCGGCGGCTTCGAAGACCTGGCCGGCGTCGCCACCTTCCTCATGCTCGGCGCCGTCGGCCTCGGCGTCGGCACGCTCGCCGACATCATCCGCTACTTCGTCGGCAAGCCCCGCCCGCCCGCGTGACGATTGATTCGCAGGTCCCACGAAGCACTCGGCCTCACCCCGCCGCGTGCCGCTCGAAGATCGGGCGCAACCGCGTGATCAGCGGGTGACCGGGGAGCTCCTGCGCCTCGACGTCGAGCACGGCGACGAACGACTGGAACAGCCGCCGCACCTGCTCCTCGAACTTGCCGCTCCAATTCAGCTCGCCTGCGAGCGCGGCCGACTGCTTCTCGAGGACCGCCAGCACATCGTCGTACGGCGCCGCGGTCGGGATCTGGATGCGAAGGATCAGGCGCAGCAGCGCGTCGGTCTCGCTGAAGTCGTAGCGGCCCGAGGTCGGGTCCCAGAACCGCTCGAGCGGGATGTTCTCCCGGTGCAGCCAGATCCGCGCGTAGAACAGCGCATGCCCGACGCTCGACGCGGCGTCGATGTTCCACCCGGGAAAGCGCTGCGCCTCGCGCTCGGGCAGCAACGTGCCGCGCACGCCCTTCACCCGCAGTGATTCGCTCGCCGGCCTGCCCTCGGGGAGGCTGCGCACGAAGGTCTGATCGAACTCGAGGTGCTCGAGCGCCGGGAGCCGGAACACCACGTCGGGGAGCTGCCACATCAGCGCCACCCGGTGCCATCCGCCGAACGAGCGCCGCACGTACGAGTACGGATTGTTGGTGAGGACGAGGCGCTGCAGCTTCGTGCACCGCTCGAGGCTCGGCGGCAGGTCGACGAGACAGTTGGCCTCGAGCTCGAGGCTGCGGAGCTCGGCCAGCTCGCCGATCGAGTCGGGCAGCCGCTGCAGGCCGTTACCCCTCAGGACGAGCTCGCGCAGCCCGGTCAGCTCGCCGAGTCGGTCCGGCAGCGCGCGCAGCCGGCAGTGGGTGAGGTCGAGCTTGACGAGGTTGCGGAACGCGAACAGCTCGTCCGGCAGCAGCGTCAGGCCCTTGCCGGCGAGCGAGAGCGTCTTGACCTTCTCCCGGCTCGCCAGCTTCGGCGCCATCTTCCGCGCGAACTCCTGGCGGATGCTCGTCGGCGAGGCCACCAGGATCGAACCGCCCGCGGCGACCGAGCGCCGCGCCTGCTGGAGGTCGACGCTCTCGTTCCGGCGCACCGACGAGACGAACACGCCCGCCGGGTCGTAGGGGTCGGACTCGTCCGCGACGCCGCCCTGCACCGAGAGCACGTGGCCGCCCCAGCCGAGGTAGCGCAGCCCGTCGAGCCCGCCATCGGCCTGCACGGTGTGTTCGCTCGCGATCACGCGCGCCGAGAGCCGACCGCGCGCCCTGACGAGCCCGTGGTTGTACGCGCCGACGAGCTCCTCCGTGACGATGTCGCCGGCGACGTCGATGCGCGCCCCGCCGGTGGCGATCGCACGGGCGCGGAGGTTGCCCTCGACCTGCAGGAAGGGGCCGAAGTCGTCCTCGTAGCCGTAGAGCGCGCCGTCGATGTCGAGGTCGCCGCGCACCAGGATCCCGGCGAACGGCCGCCCGTCGTCGTCCTCGCAGCTCAGGATGCCCTCGCGGAATTCGATCCAGAGCGAGTGCGGGAGGCGCGTCGGACCGGGCAAGACGAGCACGCGGTCGGTCGGCTCCTCGCCGTTGCCGGGCCCGCGGAGGGCCGACGCGACATCCTCCCAGGCCGCGATCTCGTAACGGAGTGACGCGTCGACGAAGCCCTTCGCCACTCTCTGCTCGAGGCTCTTGCGCGCGAACGCGCGGGCCGCGTCCTCGCTCTCGAGCGACTTGCTCGTGCTCTTGCCGTCGGTCCCGACACGGCCCTGGGTCATCGTCACGGCCTCGCCGTCGATCACGTACGACCAGAAGTTCCTCGGCGCGACGAGACGATCGTGGAGGCGGAGGGCGGGAGCGATCGCGTCCTGCATCGCCGCGTCCTAGCAGAGAACCGGATGCGCGTGCGGCACGGGGCGACGCAGGGCGTCGTCGGATGAAAGCTCGGAGCGCGCATATCGTTCCAGGACAGCATGCCGTCCCGCCGCTGTGCGCTTCACATCTTCGCCGCCACCCCGCTGATGACGCTCGCCCGCCGGGTCCTCGCCCGTCCGGCGCGGAGCAGCCAGCCCGGCGAGGTCTACGACGGCGAGCTCCTCGCCCCCGCGTGGCGCGGGGACGAACGGCTCGATCCGCCCGTCCCGCGCGGTCGACTCGCGGTGACGACCTCCCGCGGCGAGCGGGCTGCCCTGTCGCGTCGGGTGCGGACGCGGCACCCGCGGGTGTTCTCGATCGCCAACGCGAACGATCGCTACAGCGTGTGGCTCGAGGGCTCCGGGGCCGCGACCCGGGCGCAGTTCCTCGTCCTGCCCGACGGCACCGCGGCGCCCGCGAGCAGCTGGGGCCCGGGCGGTGGCAGCGGCGGGACCGACACCGTGACCTTCCAGGTCGACGCCGCCTCGGCGCGCGGGCTCGCGGCGCTCTGGGGTGTGCCCGTCCGCGATCGATCACCGCTCGGCCAGGGCCTGATCGGGCGCTGGCGGCCGCGCAAGCGCCCGTTCAAGGCCGGCGAGCCGATCGAGATCGAGCTCGTCATCGAGAACACCGACGCCCGTGCAGCTCATGTCTCGGTCGGCGGTCGTCAGCGCGGGCCTCGCGACAATCGCTTCGAATTCGAGGTCCGCCGCGGCGACACGAAGCTCCCAAAGATCGAGGCCCACGACTTCGGCGGACCGATGACCTACGCGAAGGTCGTCCCCGGGGCCCCGATCACCCTGGCCGTCGACCTCCGCGCCTGGGCGGCGCTCGAGCGCGGGACCTACCAGGTCGCGTGCCGCCACGGCGTCGAGCTCGTCGTCGATCCGACGAACGGCGCGGGCTGGCCCGATCACGCCCACGAGCTGTGGCAGCTCGAGCTCAGCGGCGCCGTCGAGGTGCAGATCGACTGATCGACGGTCCGCCGCTCAGCCCTGGCCCTTCGAGAAAGCCTGCGCCGCGCGGAGGTTCTCCTCCGCCGCGCGCGTGCGCATCGTGACCGCGTCGATCAGCGTCTCGTCGCGCCGCGTCGAATCGATCCAGAAGCGCTGCGGGTCGCGGGGATCGTAGAGCACGCTGAAGATCCGCCCGGGCGTCAAGTCACCGATCTCGGCCGTGATGATGGGGAGGACCGCCTCGGCCACCACCTCCCCGCCGCCGATCGGCAGCAAGCGGACCTGCACGTGCATCGGTCGTCGCTCCTCGGAGACATGAACATGCTTGATCCCCCCGCCGCCTACTCTCCGCGACTCGATCGCCACTCGGATCACCGGCGGCTCGCCGGTCGGCTCGGCCCGCTCGACGCGCGCCTTGCAGAGCAGCCACGACTCCAGCGCCTCTTGGTGGCGCTTGCCTGCGGGCGACCGGTTCCACGCCTGGATCGCGGCCTGCTGTCGGATGATCGAACGGAGGAAGAATGCGGCCAGACCGCCGAACATGACCAGCCAGATCAGCGTCAGCCAGATGGGCATGCGACAGTCCTACGCTCGAACGGCGCGGCGGTCCAGTGCATCGCCGCCATGCACCGCGACCGCGCCTCGGGATGGGCGAACATCCCAGCAATTTCGGTCACGCCCGCGACCGCGCGCATCCGCCCCGACGCGCTGCGCCCCGCGCCTACGATTTCATCGGCAACACCGGCGCGAGCCAGGCCGCGTAGTAGGCCAGCACCTCGCGCGCCACGAACCACGGCTCCTTTAATAAACGCCGGCTCATCGTCGCCGGCACCGTGTATGCGAGCACCCCGGCGCGCTGGAACAGCAGCTTGACGCGCGGCTGGTGATAATAATGGCTGACCGCCAGCACGCGTCGCTCGCCGCGTTCGCGCAGCCAGGCCGCGGTCACGTCCACCGTCGCCGCCGTGTCGACCCCGAGCTCGTCGAGCACGATCGCCGCCGCCGGCACGCCGGCCGCGACCGCCCGCGCCTTCATCGCCGCCGGCTCCGAGCCGCCGTGGACTTCGTCGAGCGCCCCGCTCATCACGATCACCGGCGCCAGCCCGCGGTGGTACAGGCGGATCGCCTCGTCCACGCGATCGGCCAGCGCGTGCGACGGCCTGCCGTCGGCGTACACCCGCGCGCCGAACACCACGATCGCGTCGGCCTCGCGCGCGTAGCGGGTCGGGCCGAAGGTCAGCATCAGCACCAGCGGCAGCGTCCACGCCACCACCGCGGCGACCGCCAGGCTGCGCACGACCTGTCCCTTCGACCACGTCCGCGGCGGGCCCGGGCGCGCCGCCGTCCACGCCAGCGCCAGCGCCAGCGCCAGCACCAGCACCGAGCTGGGGAACGGCAGCGGCGTGGCGATCCGTCCGGCCGTCAGCAGGGCGAAGTAGACGATCGTGTCCCACGCCGCCGCCGCCGCGACGATCAGCAACGCGCAGGCCGCCGTCACCCGCGCCCGCCGCAGCGGTCCGAGCCCGCGGGCGATCAGCGCCGCCGCCAGGATCGCCTCGAGGAGCGTCGTACCTGGTCCCTGGGGCAGGCTGATCCACGCGCCCGTGACGTCGAAGCCGCCGCCGACCAGCAGCTCGCCGGCCACGTTGAGCGCGACGAACACGCCGAGCGCCAGGCCGACGTCCGCAAGCCAGGCGCGGGCGCCTGCGTGCTCTCCGCTGGACGAGGACATCGTCACCGGCTGCCACGCCCCGCCCGCGGCGAACATTCCCGCCGCCGCGCCCGATCTCGGCCAGCGGCCCCGCCCCCCGTGCAACAAATCGCGCACTTCGCGCAAACCATCTCTCAAAACATGCTCATAAGAACATGCTCTTATGAGCATGTTCTTATGAGCATGCTCTCACGAACATGTCCAATCGGTCACTCGCCCGCGTCACGCGGCGGCGCGCCGGCGCTGGCGAGGGCGGCCTCGGTCGCGCGCAGCAGCGGCTCTGCGGCCACCGGCGCCCCGGTCGCCTGCGTCATCCACAGGTCGGGGGTCAGCGCCCCGAGCGAGGCCATGCGCTCGAACTCGGGGCCGAGCTTGCCGGCCTTGTGGATGTGCTCTTCGATCTGGAACGCGATCAGGTGGCCGAGCGGGTAGTCGGCCAGGTAGAGCGGGTACGAGATCATGTGGCTGTAGATCCCGAGCAGGGGCGTGCCCGGGCTGCCGAGGACCGGGGCGTAGTAGCGGTCCCACGTGTCCTGGGCGATCTTCACCACCGCCTCGCGCAGCTCGGCCGGGCTCGCCTCGGGGTGGTCGTACATCCAGTGCCAGGTGGCGACGTCGACGAGGGCCACGCCGGCGATCTCGAAGGTCGCCCAGAAGTCGGCGAGCACCCGTTCGCGCTCGCTGGCGGCGTCGGGCTTGCCGACGCCGAGCAGCTCGAGGTCGCGGGCCTGGAACACGAACGCCAGCGCCTCGGTGAACGCGTTGTTCGGCACCCCGGCGAGCAGCGTGTGGTCGACGTTGTACAGCGAGAACACCTGCTCGACGTTGTGGCCGAGCTCGTGCACCGCGATGTTGTAGCCCTTGTAGTCCATGCCCTCGGCGCCGACGCGGGTGCGCAGGTGGGGGAAGTCGCCGCGGCGCAGCGACTGCAGCGCGTGGCCGGCCCCGCGCGAGGGGTCGACGAGGATGTGCTCGGCGAGGAACCTGGCGCGCGGCGGCGCGAACCCGAGGCCCTGGAGCAGCCGCGGCATGTCGCGCGCGAACGCCTCGGGCGTCGGGTAGCGGGCCTTCGTGCGCGCGTCGAGCTCGGCCTCGGGCAGCGACGCGTTGCCGCGGAAGCCGGCGTACCACAGGTCCTGCGGCCCGATCGGGCGGCCGAGGCGCTGCTCGATCAGCCGCGCCGTGCGACCCACCAGCGGCGACGTCAGCACCTGCTCGAGCAGCGCCTTGACGCGGGCCTCCGGCAGCTCGCGGCCGAGCTCGAAGCTGCGGGCGATCGCCGTCGGGGCGATCGGCACGAACGGGTCCTCGCGCTTGGCCGCGTGGAAGTTGGCGAGCAGCTTGCGGTAGCGGACGTCGTCCTCGCGCGCGCCGTCGGTGACCACCTCGCGGTTCGGCGCGTCGGCCTCGACCTCGCCCGCGGGCGCGGCGGTGACGGCGTTGGTGAACGGGTTCCAGTCGACGTGCGGGTTGTCGATCACCGCCGCCGGGATCGTCTGGGTCACGATCCGCTCCATCACCTTGACGATCGCCTGCTGCTTCTTCAGCCCGTCGGGGTCGGCGTAGCGGGCCTTGAGCTCGTCGCGCAGGTTCCAGTGGCTGATGAGGCGCAGGCCCGCGGGGAACAGGCGGGCGCCTGTCTCATCGACCAGGTGGTGCATCCACACGTTGTACTGGGCGATGTACAGGTCGGCGTCGGCGGCCGCGCGCGTGGCCGCCTGACGCACCTCCGCGGGGACGCGGCGGCTGAAGCGCGAGCCGAGGCGGGCCTCGGCCCACTGGCGCCGGCTGTACTTCGGGCCATGTTCGAGCCGCTCGGCCAGCGTCGTCTGCGGGAAGTTGAGCAGGACCACGAAGCCGACCTTGGCCTGGAACAGGTCCTCGGTGACGTGGGCGAACGGGTCGTAGGTCGCGAGCAGCGGGTCGACCGCGAGCATCGGACCGACGTCGACCTCGGTCGCGCGCCGGACCTCGCGCCCGACCTCGTGGGTGTGGCCGTCGATCTGCTCGAACACCGACTCGAGGCGGGCGAACGTCGCGTCCAGCTGGGCCTGGTCGCTGATGAACTGCTCGCGCACGAACGCCGCCAGGTCGCCGTCCTCCGGCCGCCACAGCGCCGCGACCTGCGCCACTCCGCGCTCGATCCGCGCGCGCTGGCCCTCCCCGTGCTTGCGCAGCAATTCGGTCGTCAGCGCCGTGAGGTCGGGCGGGGTCATCGGCGGGCTCTCCGGGATCGCGGTGGCGGGCGGCGCGTCCGGCTCGGCGGCCTTCGCCGGCCGCGCAACCGCCGCCGGCTGCGGCGGGGTCTCGCGGCGGTCGCAGGCGAGCGCGAGCACGAACGGGGCGATGGACCGGAGGCGGCGGAGGCGGCGGGCGAGGACGGACACGACCGGACGAGTGTATCCGGCCGGCCGGTCCTCGCGCATGTCCCGAGGGACAGATATCGGGCGGGAGGGCCCGCGGCTCAGTCGAGCACGTCGACGAGGGCGCTGGCGCTGGGGTGGCGGCCCGGGGCCTGCAGCTTGGCGGTGACGCGGTAGCGGCGGTGGTTGGCCGAGGGCTCGAGGTCGGCGGGCAGCTTGAGCACGAGGGGGACGCTGAGGCGCTCGCCGCGGGCCAGGTGGCGGCCGGCCAGCGGGATGGTGACGGCGGCGGCCTCGCGCCAGAAGTCGAAGTCGCCGTGCCGCGGGTTGTCGTAGATGAGCCGCTCCTCGTCGAGGCGGAGGAGCACGGCGTCGAGGTTCACGTCATGCTCGCCGCCGACCAGCTCCAGGGTGGCGTGGAGATCGTCACCCGCGCGCACAGCGCTCTGCAGGCCGCTCAGGGCGATCGCCTCGCCGTGGTTGCCGAAGGTGTGGCTGCCGAGCGTCTTGAGGCGGTCGATGAATCCCATGGGGCCCTCGACGGGCTCTTAGCACCACATGATGCTATCTTCATCTGAACCTATCTTCCTGTATTTCTTATCGGTGGACGCTAGTCCCGATTCTTGCCACTACATCCGGCCCCGGAACGATTAAGCTCTTTTCATCATCGATGGCGCCCTTGACTCCAGAAAAACAACCCTGGCACTCGCACCTCGCGGCCGACCTCCCGGCCGCGCTCGTCGTCTTCCTCGTCGCCCTGCCGCTGTGCCTGGGCATCGCGCTGGCCTCCGGAGCGCCGCTGCTGTCGGGGTTGTTCGCCGGGTTCATCGGCGGCCTCGTCGTCGGCGCGCTGAGCGGCTCGTCGGTGTCCGTCAGCGGGCCGGCCGCCGGCCTCACGGTGGTGGTCGCGGCGGGCATCACCGAGCTCGGCGCCTACTCCGCCTTCATCCTCGCGGTCGTCCTCGCCGGGGCCCTCCAGCTCGGCTTCGGCCTGCTGCGGGCCGGCGCGGTGGCCCACTTCGTCCCGGTCTCGGTGGTGCACGGCATGCTGGCGGCGATCGGCTGCATCCTGGTGCTGAAGCAGATCCCGCACGCGCTCGGCTACGACCTCGACTTCGAGGGTGACGAGAGCTTCGCCACCGAGGGCGGCGGCAACACCTTCTCCGACATCGTCCAGGCGGTCCAGAACGCCGACCTCGGCGCCTTCATCATCTTCTCCGCCGCGCTCGCGGCCCTGCTCCTGTGGCAGAAGTTCGGCAAGAAGTTGGTCGGCTCGTGGATGCCGCCGGCGCTGGTCGCGGTGCTCGTCGGCGCCGTCACCAACATCCTCTTCAAGCAATACGCGCCCGACCTGTACCTCACCGACGCCACGCACCTGGTCGCCATCCCCGACCTCAACGGCCTGTACGGCATCCTGTTCGCGCTGCCGTTCCCCGACTTCTCGCGCCTCGCCGACCCGGCCGTGTGGCGGATCGCCGCCACCATCGCCATCATCGCCAGCGTCGAGTCGCTGCTGAGCATCGGCGCCTCCGACAAGCTCGACCCGTTCCACCGCATCACCCCGACCGACCGCGAGCTCAAGGCCCAGGGCGCCGCCAACATCGCCTCCGGCCTGCTCGGCGGCCTGCCGATCACCGCCGTCATCGTCCGCTCGTCGGCCAACATCGACGCCGGCGCGCGCACGCGCATGTCGGCGATCCTCCACGGCGTGCTGCTGCTGCTCAGCGTCCTGGTGCTGGCGCCGATCCTCAATCACATCCCGCTGTCGGCGCTGGCCGCGGTGCTGATCGTCATGGGCATCAAGCTGGCCAGCCTGCGGGTGTTCCACGAGCAGTACCAGCGCGGCAAGGCCCAGTTCGTGCCGTTCTGCATCACCCTGGTGGCGATCTTGCTGACCGACCTGCTGGTCGGCGTGGCCATCGGCGTCCTCGTCGGCATCTACTTCGTCATCCGCAGCAACTTCACGTCGGCGATCGTGGTCGCCCACGAGGGCGACGAGTACATGATCCGGTTCGCCAAGGACGTCTCGTTCCTCAACAAGCCGTCGCTGCTGCGCGCCTTCTCGGCCATCCCGAACGGCGCCACCGTGCTGATCGACGGCACGCGGGCCCAGTTCATCGACCACGACATCGTCGACGCCATCGACGACTTCCTGGTGTCCGCCCGCGCCCGCAACATCACCGTCGAGCTGCGCCGCAGCGCCACCAGCCTCAACAACCACTTCAAGCAAGAGGCCGCCGCATGAACCCCGCCCGCCGCCTGCTCCTCGCCAACAAGTCGTGGGCGCAGGAGCGCCGCGCCATCGACCCCGAGTTCTTCGCCCGCCTCGCCTCCGGCCAGCAGCCGGAGTTCCTGTGGATCTCCTGCTCCGACAGCCGCGTCCCCGAGACCCAGCTGACCGTCACCGACGCCGGCGAGCTGTTCGTCCACCGCAACGTCGCCAACCTCGTCCGCGCCGACGACCGCAACGTCCTGTGCGTGCTGCAGTACGCGATCGAGGCCCTCAAGGTGCGCCACGTGATCGTCTGCGGCCACTACGGCTGCGGCGGCGTCAAGGCGGCCATCAACGGCGCCCCGCCCGGGCGCCTGTCCGAGTGGCTCGATCCGGTCGCCCAGATCTACGAGCAGCACCGCGCGCAGCTCGATCTCCTGAGCGAGGAGGAGCGCTGGGCCAAGCTCGTCGAGCTCAACACCGTCGCCCAGGTCCACCGCCTCGCCCAGACCGACGTCATCGAGAACGCCTGGGCCAAGTACAACTACCCGTATCTCCACGCGTGGGTCTACTCGCTGCCCGACGGCCTCATCCAGCCGCTGCTGACGCTCAGCCCGTCCGGCCCGCAGAAGCTGCTGTGATCCGCGCATGACGAGAAGGACATGTCCGTTTGGACACGTCCTATGTTTGACCAGGACGAGCGCCCCCTCGCCCGCGCCCGCGCCTGTGCGACCTGCGGCGAACGGGTCGGCTCCTCGCCCCGTCGCCGCGCCTCCTGCGCGGGGTTCCCCTCCATGTTCCCGGCGGCGCGACCTCGCCCGCCCGCCAGGCCCCGCCTCGCTGTGATCCGCGGCAAAAACGGCGATCTCGCGACCTCTTCCGGTCCCCACGCCGACCCGCCGCCGGCCGCGAGCGCGGCCCCGGGGAACGCGATATCGTGAGGCGATGTTGGCACCGCTCTCTGCGCTCGTGGTCGCGTCCAGCCTCCTCGCCGCCGCCGGGGACGAGCCGTCCACCGCGGCGACCGACAGCGCGAGCCCGCCGAGCTACATGCAGCCGGTCTACGTCGACCCGCCGCCGGGCCACTACGACCCGCCGCCGGGCTACTACGACCCGCCCCCCGCGTACTACGAATCGGACACGCCCGGCGGCGCGCCCGTCTACAAGGATCCGCCCGCCGGGTACTACGATCCACCGCCCGGCTGGTACGACCCGCCCCCCGGCTATTACATGCCGCCCGCCGGTCTACCCGCGCCGCTGCCGATCCCGCGCGAGCCGGTGGTGCTCGCCGACGACGCCTGGCAAAAGTGGGCCAGCCGCCACGATACCCTGCGCCGGCGCCAGATCGGCTGGGGCATCACCCTCGGCCTCAGCGTCCTCACCCTCGGCATGATCGCCGCCTTCCCCCCGGACGACTGTCGCGATTGCGGCCCGCTCGCCCGCCCGATCCTCGGCATCAGCGCCGTCATCATGACCAAGATCTCCCTGGTCTCGACGATCATCAACGGCGTCGCCCTGGCCCGCCACAACCGCAACCGCCCGGCCGCGACGCTGGCCCTCGGCCCCGGCTCGCTCCGCGTCGAATTTTAATTACAATCACGCACCTTTGGACATGCCGTATCGGGCAGGTCCATACGGTCATGCCCTTACGGGCATGTCCATAGGGACAGAAATTTTCTCACCACGCGACGGGCGTCGGCTGGGCCCGGTCGGTGACGCCGCCGTCGCCGAGGCCGCCGTACGCGTTGCTGCCCCAGCACAGCGCGCGTCCGTCGTCGGTGCGGACGCAGGCGTGGAGCTGGCCGACCACCACCTGGCTGGCCCCCGTCAGCGGCATCGGCGTGGGCACCGGGCAGTACGGCTCCGGCGGCGCCTGCCGGCGCTCGGTCGGCGCCGCGACGCTCACGTGCTCGCGCGGCTCGGCGCACTCGGGCCACAGCGCGCGCTCCCGGCCCCACTCGCGGCCCCAGCCGCGGGCCGTCCCGTCGAGCAGCAGCGCCGTGGTCCGGTACTGCCCGGCCGCCAGCTCCACCGCGTCGCGCAGGTCGACCACCGGCGCCGCCGGGCCGACGGTCGCCTCGCCGCCGTCGCCGCGCTGGCCGAACGTGTCGCCGCCCCAGCACATGGCTGTCCCATCGGCCAGCAGCGCGCACGCGTGGTCGAAGCCGGCCGTCAGCGCCACCGCGCCGGCGACCCCGGGCACCCGGTTCGGCGTCAGGTGGTCGCGGCCCGACGGCTCGCCGCACTGCCCGTACTCGTTCCAGCCCCAGCACAGCACCTCGCCGGCGGTCGTGCGCGCGCAGCTGAACGCGTAGCCGACCGCGACCTCCTCGACCGCCTCGAGGCGCACCACCGTGACCGGACCGATCGCCATCAGCCCGCCGTCGCCGAGCGCCCCGCGGGTGCCCTGACCGCGACAGACCACGCTGCCGTCGCCGACCACCGCGCAGTCGTGATCGAAGCCCAGCGCCAGCTGCCGGACCTCGCGCCAGCCCGCGACCGGCTGCGCCAGCGCGCGACCTCGCCGGACCTCCTCCTCGATCTCCGGCACCGCGTTGAAGCCCCAGCACCACACGCTCCCGTCGGCCCGCACCGCGCACGACCGATCGCCCTCGGCCGCCACCTGCACCGCGTCGTCGATGCCGGCCACGACCACGGGCCGGGCGCGCTGCGCCGCCGCGCCGTCGCCGAGCTGCCCGCTCGCGCCCATCCCCCAGCAGCGGATCGTCCCGCCGCGCAGGCGCGCGCACGTGTGGAACGAGCCGACCGCGAGCTCGGCGACGAACGGCTCCCCTGCGGTCTGCGCGGCCTCGTCGCCCGGCTCGGCCGGCGCGCGGCCGGCCCACCCGGACCCGCACCCGGTCAGCGCCGTCGCCACCATCGCCACGCCGATCCGCACGCCCCGCGAGCGTACTCGATCGCCGCGCTCCTGGGGCGCCCGCCGTCATGGTACAAGGCCGCTCGTGGATTCGCCGGCAGGACAGCTGCAACGCGCGCGAGAGCAGGCCCGGGGCCGCCTCGGCGACGGCTACGCGCAGGACCTGATCGACCAGGACACCCTCGACGAGCGCCTCGAGGCCGTCGAGCGCGCCGCCACGGTCGCCGAGATCGACGCCATCGTCGCCGACCTGCGCCCGGTCGAGACCACCGCCCTGGTCCCCGCGAGCACCGCCGTCGCCGTGTCCGGCCCGGCCGCTCGCATGCGCGTGCTGTTCAGCTCGATCGACCGCACCGGCGCGTGGCACGTCAGCCCGCGCACCCACGTGCGGGTCGTGTTCGGCAACGCCACCATCGACCTGCGCCAGGCCGTCCTCCCGGGCGGGCCGATCGAGCTCGACGTCCACCTCGTGTGCGGCAACCTCGACCTCATCATCCCGCCCGGCTGGCAGCTCGACAACGACTGCGGCGCGCTCCTCGGCTCCGTCGAGCAGCTGAGCGGCCCCCCGCCGCCCGGCAAGCCGCGTCAGGTGCTGCGCCTGCGCGGTCGCGTCATCTTCAGCAGCCTCACCATCCACGAGCGCCTGCCCGGCGAGAACGCCTGGGGCGCCCGCAAGCGGCGCAAGCGCGAGCACAAGGCCCTGGCCGAGCGCAGCGCCCGCGCGCTGCCGGCCGGCGACGATTGAGCGCCGCCTGCCGGGCCGTGCGCGACGGCGCATGCCCCTGCGCACATGTTCTTTTCAGCATGTCCTCTCGGACATGTCGATTCAGGCAGCCATCGCCGGCCGCCGGCCGCGCCGGTCGCGGAGCAGCGCCGCCGCGGTGACGAGCGCGCCGAGCCACTCCCAGGCGACCGCGCCGATGAACGACCCCGGGGCCGAGCCGGCCAGCATCAACCCGGCGAGCCCCCGGGCCCATGAACAGCCGCGCGCCGACGGTGAACGCGAAGAACCCCGGCCACCGGTCCGCCGCGCCGATCACGTAGAGCGCCCCCATGTCGACCGCGGCGACCGAGTTCGTCGCCAGGATACCGACGTGTCCGCTCCGGACCGCGGCCCGGAGACCCCGGTCGCCGCGCGTCAAAAAAATGTCCTTCGGGTCAGGTTGACGTCGTCGCCGGGCTTGGCGATCCTGCGCGGATGGAGCGAGTCATGCGTAATCGGAGCGTGCGGATCGGGGCGCTCGTGTGGGCGATCGGCTGGGGCGGCGGCTGCGGTCCGAGCGAGGGCGACACCGACGGCGCGAGCGGGGCCACCGGCGTCACCGGCGTCACCGGCGTCACCCAGGGCATGACGATGACCGGCGTCACCGGCGTCACCGGCGAGTCGAGCGGCACCGGGTCCGACTCCGGTGTGCCGACCAGCGGCGGCCCCGGCAACGCCACCGACGAGCCGACCGCCGGCGTCACCGGCAACGACTCGGCGAGCCCCAAGCTCGACCTGGCGATGGCCGACTTCGGCGCCCCGCCGCCCGGCGAGGGCTGCACCAAGGTCGACTTCCTGTTCGTGCTCGACAACTCGATCTCCATGGGCGACGAGCAGCAGAACCTCGCCAACAGCTTCCCCGGGTTCATCAGCACCATCCAATCGCAGGTGCAGGCCCAGGATTACCACATCATGGTGATCGACACCGACGACCAGGACAAGTGGGGCGAGAAGTGGGACAAGTGCCATGAGAAGTGCATGACCGACGATCCGGGCGACGGCTGCCTCACCGTCTATTTCCCCGACATCATCTGCGGCATGGAGCCGCCGGCGCCGGAGCCGTGCGATCAGACGCTCGGCGCCGGCCGCAGCCAGGGCGCCGGCGGCCCGCCGATCGCCTGCCCGATCGACGACGGCCTGCGCTACATGACGCAGGACCAGACCGACCTGCCCGGCACCTTCGATTGCGTCGCCAACATGGGCGCGACCGGCAACTCCAACGAGCGCCCGGCCGAGGCCCTGCTGCAGGCCCTCGGCCCGCAGACCCAGGACGGCGGCTGCCACCCCGGCTTCTTGCGCGACGACGCCGTCCTCGTCGTCACCATGATCTCCGACGAACAGGAGAACGGCTCGCCGGGCACCCCGCAGAGCTGGTACGACGATTTGCTGGCGCTGAAGGGCGGCAACGAGACCACCATCGTCATGCTGTCCCTCAACGGCGACGCCGAGACCATGGGCCAGGAGTGCATCCCCACCGCCAAGATGGTCGAGTTCGTCGGCTACTTCGGCGACCGCGGCATCATCGACAGCATCTGCGCCCCCGACTACAGCCCGTTCTTCCAGGAGGCCGTCGGCGTCATCGACTACGCCTGCGACGAGTTCGTCCCGCCGGGCTGACCGGGCCCGTCGCCATCCGCCACACCGCGGCCGCTCGCCCGCCTGCCACCGCGCGAGGTGCCTGCTCGCCGCGACATTACCGCGCGCCTCGGTCCGTTCGACCTCGCGCCCGCCCTGCGACGTCCCGGCGACTCCACCGACATCGCGGCCTTGCGCCGGCTCCCGGCGCGCCCCGGCGCTCGAGCCAGGCTCGATCTCCATGTGCACCGGCCACACCTCCGCGTATCGGGCCGCCGCGCGCCGCGCCCTCGGCTCGCTCGGCGCCGCGATCCTGATGATCACCGCAGCTGTCCAGGCGACCATGTCCGTCAAGACAGATGCCGCGGCCGCGACCCCGGCCGCCGAGCTCGAGCCGCGCGCCGACTCCGAGCCGGGCCGCCTCGCCGGCATCACCGGCGCACACAACAGCGTCCGCGCCGCGCTCGGGATCCCGGGGCTCACCTGGTCGCCCGCGGTGGCGCAGTTCGCCCAGGCGTGGGCCGACGAGCTCGAGGCCCAGGGTTGCGTCATGAAGCACCGGCCGGACGACGGGCCCGACGCGCAGCAGTACGGCGAGAACATCTTCAAGAGCTGGGGCTACCCGCCGCGAGCCGAGGACGTCGTCGCCAAATGGGTCGCCGAGGAGGCCGACTACGACGACGAGACCAATACGTGCAGCGGCGTGTGCGGCCATTACACCCAGGTCGTCTGGCGCGACAGCCGACGCCTCGGCTGCGGCATGGCCGTCTGCGGCGACCAGGAGGTCTGGATCTGCAACTACGACCCGCCGGGCAACATCACCGGCGAATGGCCCTACTGATTCGCCGGCCCTCCCGCGGGTGGGATGTCGTGCGCTCGGCGACGGCCGCGCCCGATCGCCGGGCGCTCGTACCGCAGCGGCGAAGAACCGTGGCAGGTGCCACGGACGCGGCGCGCCGGCCGATCTGCGTACACTCGCGCGTCATGCAGCTCCGCTCCTCCGCCTTCGAATCGATGGGCTCGATCCCCCGCAAGCACACCTGCGAGGGCGACGATCTGTCGCCGCCGCTCGAATGGAGCGACGTCCCCGAGGGGACCCGCAGCTTCGCGCTGCTCGTGCAGGACCCCGACGCCCCCGACCCGGCCGCGCCGCGCCGGATCTTCGTCCACTGGATCGTCGTCGACCTGCCGCCCGACGTGCGTCAGCTGCCTGCCGGCGCCGCGGCCAAGCTCCCGCCCGGCGCGCGCCACGGCAAGAACGACTACAACAAGGCCGCGTGGGCCGGCCCGTGCCCGCCGATCGGCCGTCACCGCTACTTCTTCGCCCTCTACGCCCTCGACACGCGGCTGCCCGACCTCCACGCCCCGACCCGCGACGAGTTCGAGGCCGCGGTCGCCGGCCACATCCTCGCGCGCGCCGAGCTCGTCGGCACCTATCAGAAAGAGGCCGCCGCGCCGCGCCGCGCCGGCTAACCGCCTGTCCTTGCGACCATGTTCGCTGTCTCTTCAGACAGCAACGGGTCCGCGCCGGGCCTGCGTCCTAGCCGATCATGATCTGCGGGAAGCCGGCGGTGATGACGCCGCCGTGGCTGGTCGCGTCGCCCATGCGGGCCGCGGGGGCGCCCCCCACCATCACCGTCGCCGAGCCGAGCGCGATCGTGTCCATGCCGCCGACCACGCACACGGCCGTGTCACCGACGCGGGCCGCGGGCTGGTACCCGATCATCACGGTCGCCTCGCCTTTGTTGATCGGGCCGCCGACGTGATACGGCAGCGGGCAGGTGTGAAGGTCGGTGACGCGGGCTGCGGGTGGCATGGCGTGACGTCCTCCTGTCGCTCAGGTGGGGGCCTGCTCGGCCGATGTGGGAGCGGTCGGCGCGGTCGGGCTCGCGTCCGCGGGCGTGCCGGGCGACAGCGCCGGCGAGGCCGAGCCGGCCAGCGCCGCGCCGCCGCTGTTGAGCAGGATCATCGTGCCCTGGATGCTGACGCCGTTCGCGTCGATGGTGACGAAGCCGCCGGGGCCCTGCAGGGTGATGCCGGCGGTCGCCTTCAAGATCAGCGTCGCGCCCTCGACCACCACCGTGCCGGTGACCTTGGCGCTGGCGTCGCCGCCGACGCTCACGGCGCTGTCGCCCGAGGTGGTGAGGTTGTGCGCCCCGCCGACCGAGACCTTCTGCGCCCCGTCGATCTTGAGGTCGAGGCCGCCGGCGATGCCGAGCGTCGTCTGACCGGTGATCGAGACGTCGACCGCCCCGCCGTAGCTCGCGGCCAGCGCTCCCCCGACCTTCGTCGTCACCGCGCCCTTGACCTCGGTGTGGGCCGCGCCGCCGATCTGCGTCCGCGCGTCGGCGCCGACGGTGCGGTGCTCGTCGTTCACGACCTGCGACATGCGGTCGTGCAGCACCTTGTGGTGCTCGTCGTTGCCGACGGTCTCGCGGCGGTCGTGCAGCACGCTGACGTCGACGTCGCGCTGGGCGTGGATGAAGATCTGCTCAACGCCCTTGGCGTCCTCGAAGCGCAGCTCGTTGAAGCCGGCGCCGGTGTAGGTCTCGGTCCGGATCGTGCTCTTGGTCTTGTCGTCGGGCAGCTTGTAGGGCGTGGCGTTGAGCCCGTGGTACACGCGACCGGTGATGATCGGGCGGTCGGGGTCGCCCTCGATGAAGTCGACGATCACCTCGTGGCCGACGCGCGGGATGAACATCGCGCCGTAGCCGTTGCCGGCCCACGCCTGGCTGACGCGGACCCAGCACGACGAGGTGTCGTCGGACTCGCCGAGGCGGTCCCAGTGGAACTGGACCTTGACGCGCCCGTGCTCGTCGACGTGGACCTCCTCGCCCTCGGGGCCGACGACCGTGGCCGTTTGCACGCCGCGGACCACCGGCCGCGGGGTCACGCGCGGCGTCCGGTACGGCACGTCGCTGGGGATGCAGGTGAACTCGCTGTGGTAGACGAGCTCCTGCTCGGCGGTGTGGTCGATGGTGCCGGGCTGCTCGCCGAAGTGTTGCACGCGCAGCAGGCGGTACTCGCCGTCGAGCTCGGCGCGCGGGTGGTCGGCGAGCGTGAACGCGAACCCGGGCAGGAGGCGCGGCGAGTCGCTGGTGCCGCGGCCGACGCGGCGCAGCGCCTGGGCCGCCTCGAGCTCGGTCTTCGCCAGCCGCTTGCCGAGCGCCGCCTCCTGGAACTCGCCGGGGTAGTCGTAGAGCTCGAGCGGCGGCCTGCCGGCGCCCTGCGTCGCCTCGAGCAGCACGTCGGGCTTGTGCAGGTTGAAGTCGCGCAGCGCCACCTGGTTGGGGCGGATCTCCTCGCTCACGCGGAACACCCCGACGTGCTCGTCGCGGACCATGTCGTCGATGCGGAACGGCAGCGTCGCCTCGCCCGGGATCATCAGCGCCCCGCCGGCGCGGTCGCTGATCCGCATCACGTGGCGGGTCGCCGCGTGCTCGAAGTAATAGACGATCCCCTCCTCCTCCATCAATCGGCTGATGAAGTGGAGGTCGCTCTCGCGGTACTGCACGCAGTAGTCGCGCGGCTGGTACGTGCCCGTGAGCTCGAACGAGACCTGGCGGCGCGGGTTGAGCCCGGCCTCCTCGAGCACCTGGCGCAGGATGTCCGGCGTCGACTTGTTCTGGAAGATCCGCGAATTCGTGCGGAGCAGCAGCGTGTACACCTGCGGCACCAGGGTGATGCGGTACATCGCCCGCGGCCGCATCTCGCCGGTGTACTCGGCGCGCAGGACGATGCCGTGGACCAGCCGCGGCTCGCCGGTGACGACGATCTTCAGCGCCGCGCTGCGGCCGACCAGCTCGCCGACCGCGATGTGCCGCGCGACCACGTCGAGGTGGAACTCGTACGGCGACGAGATCGCCTCGCTGCCGCTGAAGCGCACCACCCAGAAGTTGTCGGCGAGCCCCTCGATCTCGAAGGTGCACGAGCGATCTGCTTGACGCGCGACCAGCAGCAGCTCCGAATCCATCGCCGCCCTCCAGCCCGGCTCTTATCACGCGCGCGCACGGCGGCGCAACGAGCCCGGCCGGCCCGGGGCTGTTCCGCGCGACCCGGGCGGGACCGCGCTCCGGCTCGCGCACGACATGTCCATTTCGACATGACCTGATAGACATGTCCACGCTCCGCCCCGCGCCCGCCGCGGGCGCCGCCGGTCCGGGCTCGCCGCGGTCCTGGCGCGCTCACGCCCGGTTGGGCTACCCTGGCGCCCCCGTGGCTCACCCGTCGCGCCGCGCCCCGCTGTTCGCCGTGGTCGCGTTCGCCCTCGCGGCCGCGATCGCCTCGATCGCGGCCCGGGCGGTCCAGCACCGCGAGCGCGCGCGCAGCCACGACGAGCTGGTGCGCCGCACCCCGGCGATCGGGCGCGCCGGCTACGTCGGCTCGGCCGCGTGCGCGCCGTGCCACCCGGCGGCCCACGCCACCTGGGCGGCCACCTACCACCGGACCATGACGCAGCGCGCCGGGCCGGACAGCGTGCTGGCGCCGTTCGACGGCCGCACCCTGAGCGGCCCCGGCGGCCCGCACCGCCCGCTGCGCCGCGGCGACGAGTTCTGGGCCGAGCTGCCCGACCCCGAGGACAAGCTCGCGCGCGCGGCGGCCGGCTTGCCCATCGAACATGTCTCGGCGGTCATGCGCAGAGTCGTCATGACCACCGGCGCCCACCACATGCAGGTCTACTGGGTCGAGAGCCCGCGCGACCGCCGGCTGCACGCCTTCCCCTCGGCGTGGCTGACCGACGAGCAGGCGTGGGTCCCGGTCGAGAGCACGCTGCTGCGGCCGCCGCAGGGCGACGTCGTCTACACCTGGAACCGCGCCTGCGTGCCGTGCCACGCGGTCGCCGGCCAGCCGCGCATCGACGGGGCCGGCGTCGACACCCGCGTCGCCGAGCTGGGGATCGCCTGCGAGTCGTGCCACGGCCCCGGCCGCGCCCACGTCGACGCCCGCCGCAGCCCGCTGGCCCGCTACGCCTCGCACCTGTCCCCCGGACCAGATCCATCGATCGTCCACCCGGCCCGCCTCGACCACCGCCGCAGCGCCGAGCTGTGCGGCCAGTGCCACGGCGTCGCCCGCTTCCCCGACGAGGACGCCTGGCTGGCCCGCGGCGACCCGTTCCGCCCCGGCGAGCCGCTCGCGCCGCACCGCCAGCTGGTCCGCCACCCCGTCCGCGAGGCCCAGCCGTGGCTCGACGCCGTCCTCGACGAGGACCCGGAGTACCTCGCCGGTCGCATGTGGTCCGACGGCCACGTGCGCGTGACCGGGCGCGAGTACACCGCGCTGCTCGAGACCCCCTGCTTCCAGCGCGGCGAGCTGTCGTGCCTGTCGTGCCACCAGCTCCACGGCGCCGACCCCGACGACCAGCTGAGCGCCGCCGCGGGCGGCGACGGAGCCTGCGCTTCGTGCCATGTCCTTGCGGACATCCCGGCACACACCCGCCACCCGGCCGGCAGCGTGTCGTGCTACGACTGTCACATGCCGCGGACCAGCTACGGCCTGCTCAAGGCGATCCGCAGCCACGTGATCGACAGCCCCGACCTCGCCACCACCCTGGCCACCGGCCGCCCCGACGCCTGCAGCCTGTGCCACGTCGATCGCCCGCTGGCGTGGACCGCCGGCCACCTGCGGGCCTGGTACGGCCAGCCCGAGCCCGAGCTCGACGCCGACCAGCGGACCGTCTCGGCGGCTGTCCTTTGGGCCATCTCGGGCGACGCCGGCCAGCGCGCGCTGGCAGCCGACGCGCTCGGCCGCGGCGGCGACGCGGGGCCCGACTGGCGCGCGCCGATCCTCGCTCACCTGCTCGCCGACCCCTACGACGCGGTGCGCCAGATCGCCGCTCGCGGGCTGCGCGGGCTGCCGGCGGCCGCGGGCGTCGCCGTCGATCCGCTCGCGCCGGCCGCGGTCCGCGACGCGACCGCGGCCGCGATCCTGACCCACTGGCGCGCCGGTCCCCGCCCCGCAGCCGACCCCGCGCGTCTCGTCGACGGCGCCCGCGACCACGACATCGCCGCGCTGCGGGCCCTCGCCGACCGCCGCGACGACCGGCCGATCGACCTGAAGGAGTAGCCGATGCCCACGACGCGCGAGCGGACCCCCGAGGACTACGCCGCCAGGCACCTGCGCCGCGGCTGGCTGTGCCTGCTGGTGTTCCTCGCCGCCGGCCTCGCGCTCGAGTCGCTGCACGGCCTCAAGGTCGGCGCCTACCTCGACCTCGACCAGGCGGTGCGAAGGCACATGTGGACGCTCGCCCACGCCCACGGCGCGCTGCTCGGCCTGGTCCATCTCGGGCTGGCGGCGACGGCCCGCGCCCACCCGTCCCTCACGACATGTTCTCATGGACATGTCGCATCGAACAGCCTCGACCTCGCCAGCCTGCTGCTCCCGCTCGGCTTCTTCCTCGGCGGCCTGTGGCACTACGCCGGCGACCCCGGCCTCGGCGTGCTGCTGGTCCCGGTCGGCGGGGCGCTGCTGGTGGTCGCCGCCCTGCAGGTGCTGCTGGGCCTGCGCGCCGCGCCGCCGTGATCGTGCTATCTTGTCGACATGGCGACCGCTCGCAAGCTCGCGACCTACGACGACCTGCTCGCCTACCCCTCCGAGGTGAAGACGGAGATCTTCGACGGCGAGATCCACACCCAGCCGAGCCCCCTCCCCGGCCACGGCCGAGCCCAACTCGCCCTCGGCCGTTTCGTCGGCGGCCCCTTCGACGGGGACACGGAAGGGCCCGACGGCTGGTGGATCTTGCAGGAGATCGACGTCCGCTTCGAAGCCCACGACGTGGTCCGGCCCGACGTCGTCGGCTGGCGGCGCGCCCGCCTGCCCGATCCGTGGGATAAACGACCGATCGACGTCGTCCCCGACTGGATCTGCGAGGTCCTCTCGCCATCGACCGAGAAGGTCGACCGCGTGCGCAAGCTGCACCTCTACGCCCGCCACGGCGTCCCCTACTATTGGCTTGTCGACCCGGCCGCGCGCGTCCTCGAGGCGTTCGTCCTCGACGGCACACAGTGGCGAGTCGCCGGCAGCTACGACGACACCGCGCTGGCCCGCATCCCGCCGTTCGAGGCGATCGAGCTGCCCGTCGGGCGCCTGTTCCCGCCCCTGCCGCCTCCTGCCCCTTGAGACATATTGAATAGCGCATGTCTTTTCAGACAAGTCACTCGAGAGCGGTGTGCTGATCGGTGAGGTCGGCATTGCCCTCGATCACCCGGCTCGCGCCCGCTGTTGACCGAGGACGCCGAACCCGAGCGGTGGCTCATGGCCCGGCCCCAGCGGCCCGAGATCTCGGCGACGTCCGACGCCGGTCCTGGAGGCGAACCGCGTCGCCGCACGCGCCGCGGGTGGTCGCCGGCACGCGGGCGATCCGTCACTGCCCGCGCACGGGTTTCGCTCCGCGACGCTCTCTTGGCGCTGCGGCGCGGTCGGCCTAAGCTAGCCCGGCAGTGACTGCCCCGTCCGGAACCGCGCCCGCGCCCGCGCCCGAACAACCCGGCCCCGACGAGGCCGACCGGGCGATGGAGCAGCTCATGCGCTTCCTTGCGATCTTGCGCCGGCGCTGGCTCGTGGTCGCGGTCATGACGGTGGTCGCGCTGGCCGGGGCCGCGATCGCGATCACCGCCCTGCAGCCGCGCTGGCGGGCCAGCGCCACCGTCGTGCTCCACCTCGGCGGCCCGCAGGTGCTCGACAAGGTCAAGAACGTCACCGAGGACAGCGAGTCGCGCCTGCTGGCCTACAAGGAGTACTACCAGACCCAGCGCGAGATCATCGGCAGCCGCACCGTCGCCGAGCGGGCGCTCGCCGCCCTCGGCCTCGCGCAGGACCCGGTGTTCCTCGGCATCGCCGACATCACCTCCGAGGCCGAGCGGGTGGCCCAGGCCGCGGAGGTCGACCCGATCGAGCGGCTGCGCGGGATGGTGTTCGTCGAGGAGGTCCGCGGCTCGCGGGTGCTCAAGATCTCCGCCGACTACCCCGACCCGCAGATCGCCGCCGACATCGCCAACGCGCTCGCCGAGGCCTATCTCGCCCACGTCGACGCCTCGCGCGCGCGCACCGGCGACGCCGCCAAGGCCAACGTCGAGACCGAGCGGGCCAAGGCCCTCGCCGCCCTCCAGCTGGCCGAGCGCGCCCTGTCCGACTTCAAGCAGGAGCACGGCATCAGCTCGATCTCCCTCGCCGACCGCCAGAACGTCATCACCGAGGCGATCATCAAGACCACCGCCAACCTCAAGGACGCCGAGGCCGAGGCGTTCGCCGCCAGCGCCGTCCACGAGGAGGCCGAGCGGCTGCACAAGCAGGGCAGCATCGCCGGCGCCGGCCTGCTGCCGCCGCTCGAGCGACGTGTCTTCGAGGACATGCGCGCCGAGGAGCTCGAGGCCGAACGCGAGGTCGAGCAGCTCGCCATCAAGTACGGCGACAAGATGCCCGAGCTGCAGCAGGCCAAGAAGCGCCTGCGCGTGATCCAGGGCCGGATCGCCCGCGAGGAGAAGGAGCTGCTCGAGTCGCTCAAGGCCCGCGCCAACGCGGCCCGCAAGACCGAGAGCCGCCTGCGCGGCTCCCTCGACGGCGAGAAGGAGAAGGCGCTCGGCCTCACCCTGCTCGAGCGGCAGTACCGCGAGCTCGAGCGCGAGGCCAAGAGCGCCGCCGAGTCCTATGATTTGGTGTCGCGCCGCGACACCGAGATCGAGATGCTCGGCCGCGTGCAGTCGGAGGACATCGAGATCCTCGACCGCGCGACCCGGGGCCGCAAGCCGGTGTTCCCGCCCAAGGCCCTGCTGGTCGCCGTGGCCCTGGTCAGCGGCCTCACGCTCGGCGCGCTGCTGGCCCTCGGCGTCGACGTGCGCGACAACCGGATCCGCGGCCTCCTCGACCTCGAGCGCGCGCTCGCCGGCCTCGGCCTGCCCGTGCTCGGCCAGCTGCCGCTCCTGCCCGCCGACGCGCGGATCGGCGTCAGCAACCTCCGCGCCCAGCGACGCCAGCGCGACCTCCACACCCTGCTGTTCCCCCAGTCGCTGATGGCCGAGCGCGTCCGCGGCGTGCGGACCTCGCTCGGCTTCGCCGCCGGCAAGGACGGCCTGCGCACCCTCGTCGTCACCTCGCCCAACTCGTCGGAGGGCAAGAGCTCGACGGCCGTCAACCTGGCGATGAGCTTCGTCCAGGCCAAGAAGCGCGTCGTCCTCATCGACGCCGACATGCGCCGCCCGCGGCTCCACCAGGTGTTCGAGCCGCCGATCGGCCGCGAGGCCGACGGCCTCGCGCGCGTGCTGGCCGGCAAGTGCACGCTCGACGAGGCGATCATCACCGGCGGAGATGTCCCCGAGGGCATGTCCCTCCTGCTGTGCGGGGAGATCCCGCAAAACCCGTCCGAGCTGCTCGAGAGCCCGCAGACGCGCAAGCTGCTGGCCGAGCTCGGCGAGCGCTTCGACCTCGTCGTGCTCGACACGCCCCCGGTCCTGCCGGTCACCGACCCGCTGATCCTCGCCCGCCTGGCCGACGGCGTCGTCGTCGTCGCCCGCTGCCAGGCGACCACTCGCGCCGGCCTCCAGCGCGCCCTCGCCACCCTCCGCCGCAGCGAGGCCAACCTGCTCGGCGTGGTCCTCAACGAGGTCGACGCCCGCCGCGAGGAGGCCGGCTACGGCGCCGGTTATTATTCGTACCACGCCGATCCCGCGCGAGCCGCCGAGCGCGGCCCGGCCTGAGCGATCGCTACCGCGCGACATGCCCCCAAGGACATGTCCGCCTGGACATAACCGATCGAGCGAGGCCCGCGGGCCGCGGCGGGTCGAGGGGCCCCGCCCGCGACCCGCGCGTCACGTGCTCCGCTCGCCGCGCGTTTTCGTCGGCGCCCGCGTGGTACCGTCGCGCCATGACGAGACGTTCGCAGGTCTGGTCGTTGTCGGCGCTGCTCCTCGGAGCGTGCGGCGGCGGCGGCTCCGACGACACCTCCGGGTCGACCGCGTCGGCGACCGACACCGCCGATTCGACCGGCAGCGCGACCGACGATTCGACCGGCGCACCGACCGGCACCACCCCATCAGGCTCCACCGCCGATCCCACCGCAGAGCCCGACCCAACCGCCGAGCCCGACCCGACTGCCCCGACCACGAGCACCACCACCGGCGAAACCACGGGCCAAACCACGACTGCCACGAGCGAGACCACCGGGGACCCGGGCGTCGAGTTGCCGCCGCCCGACGGAGGCTTCGACTACCAGCTCGGCGGCGCCTACGACCCGCCCGAGGGCGTGCAGATCGTCTCGCGCGACCGCAACGATCCGCCCGCCGCGGGCCTTTACAGCATCTGCTACGTCAACGGGTTCCAGGCCCAGCCCGACGAGGAGAGCTTCTGGCTCGACGACCACCCCGACCTGGTGCTGCGCGACGGCATGGGCGACCCGGTGATCGACGAGGACTGGGACGAGATGCTGCTCGACACCAGCACGCCGGACAAGCGGGCCGCTTTGGCCGAGATCGTCGGCGGATGGATCTCCGGCTGCAAGGCCGATGGCTACCAGGCGATCGAGATCGACAACCTCGACTCCTACTCGCGCTCGCAGGATCTGCTCACGCAGGACGACAACGTCGCCTACATGGCCCTGCTGTCGGCCGCGGCCCACGCCGAGGGCCTGGCGATCGCGCAGAAGAACTCGACGGAGCTCCTCGATCGCGCGGACGAGATGGGCACCGACTTCGCGGTGGCCGAGGAGTGCAGCACCTATGACGAGTGCGGCGACTACATCGGCACCTACGGCGACGCGGTCCTGATGATCGAGTATGTCGCCGAGGACTTTGCGGCCGGGTGCGCCGCCTACCCGGGGATGTCGATCGTCCTCCGCGACCTCGACCTCACCACCCCCGGCGAGCCCGAGTACGTGCGCGACGCCTGCTGAGCGCCGCGTCCGACATGTCCTTCGAGACATGTCATGATTCAGCGGCCGCACAGCCGCTCGGCCAGCTGACGCTCGTACAGCGACTCGGGGACGAGGCCCGGCTGCCCGGTGCCCTCGATGTAGCCCTCGGGCTGGTCGAACGGCGCCGGCGGCTTTTTGCCCGAGAACGTGCCGGCCCCGCCGATCGCGTAGTTCTGGGCCGTGGGCGGGCGCTGGATGACCCCGACGCCCTGTTCGCCGGTGTCGTAGTTCCAGGCCACCGAGTGCACCGACGACCAGCCGTGGCTGGTGCCGTAGTCGCCGCGGTTGTACAGGCCGAGCACGACGAGCCCGGCCTTGGCCGGCTCGGACTCGACGATGTTGTCGTAGAGCAGCCCCATGCTCCAGCGCCGGTGGCCCTCGCTCGACGCGTTCGGGCCGGTGGACGTCGAGCGGTGGAACACCACGCCCGAGGTGTAGCTCGTGCCGTTCGAGACGAAGTGGTGGCGCCCGCCGGTCGCGTGACAGTGGGTGAAGAGGATCTGCTGGGCGTTGCTGACGTCGAAGTTGTACATGCGCTCGCCCGTGATCTGCGCCACCGGGTCGAGCGCCCGCGCATCGGCCACGGTGATCTGCGTGCCGGTCTGGATCGTCACCGCGGCGTAGCCGAAGTGCAGGGCGGTGAAGCGGCGCACCCACGCGTCCTCGAGCCCGCGCATGGCGATCGCCGACCAGGCGTGATCCTCGTCGTCGCCGCCGAGCGTCTCGATGTCGATGCGCAGGTCCTCGACGCCGACCTCGGTGACGAGCCCCTCGCGGTCGGCCTTGTAGACGTACGACTGCGACAGCGCGCGGTCGAGGTGGTTGAACACCGGCGCGTCGATCGTCAGCGTCGCGCCGTCGAGGCCCAGGACCTGGCGCTTGAACACCAGCGGCAGGGTGTTGCCGGCCCACGGCGCGTCCATCCCCGGCCCGCCGTGGTCGACCGCCGCCAGCCACGCGTCGGTGCACGGGTGCACGATCACCACGTGGTCGCCGACCGCGTAGAGCGACGGGTCGGCGACGTCGAAGCTGCGCGCGCCGACCGGCACCAGCTCGCTGACGATGTCGCTGCGCGTGTTCGGCAGCTCGGGCTGCCACTTGTGATTGTCGCCGCTGCCGACGACGATGACCACGCGCTGGTGCGGCTCGTCGCCGACGGCGCGGAGGATCGTGCTGCTGGCCGGATCGTCGCCGTCACCTGCGCCGCGCAGCACCACGCCGCTGTGGCGCAGGAGCACGGTGCCGTGGATCGGGTACTCGCCCGGCGCGAGCAGGACCGCCCCGCGCAGGCCGTCGACCCCGAGCGGCATGGCGCCGAGCTCGTCGATCGCCTGCTGGATCTGCGCCGTGTTGTCGCCGTCGACCGGACCGATCCCCAGGGCCATCGGCACGTCGGGGATCGCAGCCTCGCCGCGGTGGTAGCCGGCGTAGCTGAAGTCGGCGATCCGGTTGCCCTGATCGTCGGCGACGTAGGTCAGCGCGTCGCCCTCGACCGGCACGATCTGCGACGTCCAGCTCCCCGGCGGCTGCTCGAGCGGTGGCGGGCACTGGGCTGCGCCGGTCGTGTCGTCGCCGGTGCTGCTGGCCTCGCCGAGGTCCGGCACGAGCGTGGTGGCGCCCGGGCCGGTCGTGCCGACCCCCTCGGTCGTGCCGGCGCCCGTCGTCGGCTCGGTCGGCGTCGCGCCCGTGGTCGTCGTCGTCGCCTCGCCGGTGCTCGCGCCCTCGCTGCCGCTGCTGGTGGTCGTCGCGTCGCCGCCCGCGGGACAGGCCGCGAGCGCGCCCGACACGGCCATGCATCCCAGGCGAACGAGGCTCTCGCGCAATGTCATGCGGGAGGAGTATCAGCCGCATGGGGAGGCGACAAGCCGCGGGCGCCTGGGGGCACACCACCACGTCCGCACCTGCGGCTCACTCCTCGCAATATGTCCGAAAAAACATGTAAATCTCTCACGTCCGCGCGCATCGAACCGATCGCCATATCTCTTCTGACATGTTTTTTAAAACATTTTCCATCGGACATGTCCTTTAAGCCATCCAAACATCCGCCCTGGCGACCGCGCCTCGGCGGCGGCTGCGGAGTCGACGAGGTTCGAGACCGCTCGTGGCGTTGGCTCCGGGTGGCGCCGCCGCCCGGGCCGATGTCGAGCGGGCGGGCTTTTCGCGGGGGAAATGCGGCCGGGGACCACGGAGTAGATCTCCGGTCGGGCGCGGCCACGGAGGTGGGGGCAGGCCGCTCGCTCGCCCCCGGGAGCAGGCCCGAGGCAGCCCGACAGGCCAGGTCGAGCTCGGGCTAGTATCCTTGTCCGGTGCGTCAGGCCCCGCCGAACCGATCTGACGCGCGTTCTTGCCACTGACCTTGTCGCCCGATCCCCCCGTTCGCGGCTCCTCGTCGATGTCTCCTCCCAAGATCCCGTCCGTGGTGGTTCGCGGCCTCGAGCCCGAGGCCGCGGTCAGCTCGATCGCGCGCGACCGGCCGTCCCAGCCGCCGTGGTCGCGGATCTCGCTCGGGCTGGCGATCGCCGGGCCGGCGCTGTGGCTGGGTGGGGTGCCGTCGATCGTGGTGCCGCTGTTCTGCGCGATGGTCCTCGCGCTGTGGGTGCGGCTGTGTACGCGCAGCGAGAGCCCGCTGCGCGTGCCGTCGGGCGCGTACATCGGCCTGTTCGCGGCCGGCCTGACGCTGCTGCAGTGGATGCCGCTGCCGCTGTTCCTGCGCGAGCTGATGGCGCCCGGGCTGACCGCGCACGTGGCCGCGGCGCTGGCCGGCAGCGGGGCGACGCCGTGGCCGGGCCTCTCACCTGTCCCCGGGGACAGCGCCCTCGAGGCCGCGCGGCTGCTCGCCTTGACCGCGCTGTTCGTCGCCGCCGCGCAGATGTCGTGGCGGATCAGCGCCGGGATGGTCGCGCTGGCCGGCTCGCTGGTGGCGCTGATCGGGCTCACGCAGGCCGCGTTCGGCGTCGAGGCGATCTACGGCCTCTACCAGCCGCTGCAGGTCGACCCGACGGTCACGCCCGCGTTGCTGACGACCTTCGTCAACGCCAACCATCAGGCCGGCCTGTTCTTGCTCGGGGTCTTCAGCGCCGGCGCGCTGGCGGTGCACATGCGGATGCAGGGCCGTACGGCCACCGACCCGGGGCTGGTCGGGCGGCTGCGCGAGCGCCGGCTGGCCGCCCTGGCGGCGCTGGCGATCCAGGGCGCGGCGCTGCTGCTGTCGCTGTCGCGCGCGGCGATCGTCGCGCTGGCGGTGGTCGCCCCGGTGGCGCTGATGTTCGCCTGGCGCAAGGGACCTGCCCCTTCGAGCAGGTCGAGCCGCGACCCGCAGGACCGGCTGTGGCTGCAGCGCGGCGCGCTGGCGGTCGGGCTCGGGATGTTGGCGCTGGTGGTCGCGCGCCAGGGCGCGTGGGCCGAGCTGGCGACGCTGTGGCACGTCGACGAGGCCGAGACCAAGTTCCGGATCGCCTCCGACGCGGTGGCGCTGATCGACCTGTCGCCCGCGCTCGGCGTCGGCCGCGGCGCCTTCCTCGACCTGTTCCCGGCCGTCGACTCGCGCCCGCTCGGCGTCGTCCACACCCACCTCGAGTCGGCCCCCGCGGCGATGCTGGTCGAGTGGGGCCCGCTCGGCGGCGGTCTTATCGCGCTCGGCCTGCTGTGGTGGTGGATCGCCGCCATGTACACCACCGGCAGCGGCCGGCAGGTCAACGCCCGCCGCGTCGCGCTGTGCGGCCCGCTGGCCCTGGCGATCCACAACCTCGCCGACTTCAACCTCGAGTTCCTCGGCGTCGCCGCCCCGCTGTGCGCCCTGGCCGGCTCGCTGTCGGAGCGCCGCGGCTTCGTGCGCGCGCCGGCCCGCGCCGCCCTGCTGGTCGGCGGCCTCGTGCTCGCCGTGGCCGGGTCGCTGGCGCTGTGGGCCCAGCCCTACACCTGGCAGAACCGGTCCGCCGGCGACGAGGCGATCGTCTCCGGGGACATGTCCCCGGAGGCAGCTCAGCGCATGCGCCCGCTCGACGCGTCGCTGCACATCCTGCTGGCCCAGCGCGCGCTCGAGATCGAGGACTGGGCCCAGGCGCGGGCGCGGGCGACGGTGGCGAGCGAGCTGCAGCCGGCCAACTCCGACGCGTGGCTGCGGCGGGCCCACGCGGCGCGCGAGCTCGGCGACGCGGCCGAGTCGGCGAGCGCGCTGGCGCGGACGCTGGCGACGATGCGGCACCCGCCCGACCTCGACCTCACGCGCTACCTGCTGGTCCGCTACCCCAACGCCGAGGAGCTGGCGCCGCTGATGCCGAAGGAGCTGGCGCCGTGGGCGGTGGTGATGGAGTCGCTGATCGCCGAGGCCCCGGCCTACGCGGCGATCCTCGCGGCCGCGCGCAGCCAGGTCGACGGCCGCGAGCCGCCGGTGCTGCACATGCAGGTCCGCCTGGCCCTCGCGCTCGACAACCCGTCGCTCGCGCTGCACTACGCCCGCCTGCTGCGCATGCTGGCGCCGCACGAGGTGCACAGCCACCTGCTGCTGGCGCGCGCGCTGGAGAGCCAGCGGATCCCGCGGGAGCGCGAGCTGCAGCGCGACCTCGAGGAGGCGCTGTCGCAGGGCCTCGTCACCGACCCGGCCCAGGTCGCCCTGATCGAGGAGACCCTGCTCGGCTCGTTCCTCCGCGACGGCCAGCCCGACGCCCTCGCCCGCGCCCGCGAGCTGCTGCCCCGCCTGCTCGCCCGCCCCGGCGACCGCGCCGCGCTGCAGCGCCGCCACGCGCTCGAGCGGGCGCTCGCCAAGACTGGCCGCTAGGACAGGTGATCACAAAGGCGCCGCCGACGGCGCCATGTGGACTCGCAGCAGCTTGTCACGTGCGGGCTCGAGAATGCGCCGACCCTCGTGCCAGCTGTCCCGGCGGACAGGTCATGTGCCTGCCCGAGAAAGCGCCGAGGGCGGCGCGATTGCTCGCACCGCCCTCGACTCGCGGACCGTCGCCGCGCGGGCCTCAGCCCTTCTTGTTGCCGGCGTACTTCTTGATGAGTTCGTCCTGGACCTGGCGGGGGACCGCCTCGTAGCGCTCGAACTCCATCGTGTACTCGGCCTTGCCCTGCGACATGCTGCGGAGCTCGGTGGAGTAGCCGAACATCGTCGCCAGCGGGACGTGGGCCTCGATGACGCTGATGCCCATGCTCGACTCCGAGTTGATGATGTTGCCGCGGCGACGGACGAGGCCGCCCTGGATGCCGCCCTGGAACTCCTCGGGAGTCTCGACGGCGACCTTCATGATCGGCTCGAGCACCTGCGGAGAGGCCTTGGGCATGGTCTCCTTGAAGGCCGCGCGGGCGGCGATCTGGAACGCCATGTCGCTCGAGTCGACCGCGTGGGCGGCACCGTCGTTGACCTCCATCTCGACGCCGACGACGGGGAAGCCGATGAGCACGCCGCGGTCGAGCGACTGGCGGAAGCCGTTGTCGCACGACGGGATGTACTCGCGCGGGATCTTGCCGCCGACGACGTTGTCGACGAAGCGGTAGGTCTTGTCGGGCGCGTCCTCGGGCAGCGGGCGCATCACCCCGCCGATCTTCGCGTACTGACCGGAGCCGCCGGTCTGCTTCTTGTGGATGTACACGAACGGGACCTCCTGCGTGATGGTCTCGCGGTACGCCACCTGCGGCTCGCCGACGGTGGTCTCGACCTGGTACTCGCGCTTCATGCGCTCGATGTAGATGTCGAGGTGCAGCTCGCCCATGCCCTGGATGATGGTCTCGCCCGACTCCTCGTCGCGGTGGACGCGGAAGGTCGGGTCCTCCTTCGAGAAGCGGTTGAGCGCCTTCGAGAAGTTGGCCAGCATCTCCTTCTTCTGCGGGGTGACGGCGTAGCTGATGACCGGCGCCGGCACGAACATCGAGCGCATCGAGTAGATGACGTCGGACCCGGTGAAGGTGTCGCCCGACGCGCAGTCGATGCCGAAGAACGCCGCGATGTGACCCGCGCCGACCTCCTCGATGTCGACCATCTCGTCGGCGTGCATGCGCACGAGGCGACCGACCTTGTTCTTCTTGCCCGTGCGGGTGTTGAAGATCGTGTCGCCCTTCTTGACGTGACCCTGGTAGATGCGGATGTAGGTCAGCTGGCCGTACTTGCCCTCTTCGAGCTTGAACGCGAGGGCGCACAGCGGCGCGGCCTCTTCGCTCTTGAGCTGGACCTCGGTCTCCTTGCCGTCGCCGGCGATCTGGTAGGCGACGTTCTTCACCTCGAAGGGCGCCGGCAGGTACTTGACCACGCCGTCGAGCAGGTGCTGCACGCCCTTGTTCTTGTAGGCCGAGCCGCAGAACACCGCGGTGAAGTTGAGCGACAGGGTCGCCTTGCGCAGCACCGGCACGATCTCCTCGGCGGTGACGTTGGCGCCCTCGCCCTCGAGGAAGCGCTCCATGATGCCGTCGTCGAAGTCGCCCAGCGCCTCGACCAGCTTGAGGCGGTACTCCTCGACCGCCTCCTTGAGGTGCTCGGGGCACGCCTCGCGGCGGATGTGCTCGCCGTTGTCGCCGTCGAAGTACAGCGCCTCACGGGTGAGCAGGTCGACGACGCCCTCGAACTGGTCCTCGGCGCCGATCGGGTAGGTGACGAGGTGGGCGTTGTGACGCAGCTTCTCGCGCAGCTGGCGGGTGACCTTGAACGGGTCGGCGCCCGAGCGGTCCATCTTGTTGATGAACGCCAGCCGGGGCACGTTGTAGCGCTTCATCTGGCGGTCGACCGTGATCGACTGCGACTGCACGCCGGCGACCGAGCACAGCACGAGGATCGCGCCGTCGAGCACGCTGAGGGCGCGCTCGACCTCGATCGTGAAGTCGACGTGTCCGGGGGTGTCGATCAGGTTGAGGAAGTGGTCCTTCCACTCGAGGAAGGTGGCAGCCGACTGGATCGTGATGCCCTTCTCGCGCTCGAGGTCCATCGAGTCCATCGTCGCGCCGACGCCTGACTTGCCCTTGACCTCCTCGATCTTGTGGATCTTCCCCGAATAGAACAGGATGCGCTCCGAGAGCGTCGTCTTGCCGGAGTCGATGTGCGCGGAGATCCCGATGTTTCGGACCTTTGCGAGTTCCATGGTAGTGCTCTGCTGACCTTGCCGATGACGTGTGCAGGAGTCGGGGGTCCGGGCGTTCCCGGCAAAAGGGCGCGAACAAGTCCGCCGCCTGGCCCTCCGAGCCTGTTGTGCTGCTCAACCCCGCGGCCCCGCGCCTGGATGGCCCGCGGCCGAGAGGTTGAAGTTTTGCCCTGAAGCTCGAAAGGCAACCCCTTGGGATTGCTTTTGAGCGGGCGGAGCATGCCACAAGGTGCCTCGCTTGGCCGCTTGAGGCCGCCCGCCGGGGCGTGATCGTCCGCACCCCTCAGGCGCGCCGCAGGCGCCTAGGGGAGCGAGAGCCAGTGCTTCACCAGCGCCGCCGGCGTGAAGCCGAACCGCTCGGCGAGCAGCTTCCCGGGGGCGCTGGCCCCGTAGTGGTCGAGGCCGTGCTGGTGGGCGGCGAACCGGTCCCAGCCGAACGTGGTGCCCGCCTCGACCGACAGGCGGCGCGAGATCCCCGGCGGCAGGACACTGTCCTGGTAGGCCTTCGGTTGCGCGAGGAAGGCCTCCCAGCACGGCATCGAGACCACCCGCACGCGCTGGCCGTGGTCGGCCTGGAGCGTCTTGGCCGCGGCCAGCGCAGTCGCGACCTCGGAGCCGGTCGCGATCATGATCCCGTCGAGCTCGCCCTCCGGTTGCCACAGCACGTAGGCGCCTTCGTCGATCGCCTCGCGCGTCTCGGCCATGATCGGCAGGTCCTGGCGGGTCAGCAGGATCGCCGTGGCGCCGTCGCCGTGCCCGCGCTGGAGCGCCAGGCGCCACGCCGCCGCCGTCTCGCGCGCGTCCGCCGGCCGCACCACGTACAGGTCGGGGATCAGCCGCAGGCTCATGAGCTGTTCGATGGGCTGGTGGGTCGGTCCGTCCTCGCCGACCCAGAAGCTGTCGTGGCTGAAGATGTAGACCACCGGCGCCTTCATCAGCGACGACAGCCGCAGCGCCCCGCGCAGGAAGTCCGAGAACACCAGGAAGGTCGCGCCGTAGGCCCGCACGCCGCCGTGCAGCGCCAGGCCGTTGCAGATGCCGGCCATGCCGTGCTCGCGCACGCCGAAGTGCATCACGCGGCCGTCGGGGCGGGTCCGGCTCTGGGCCGGCAGCTTGAGCTCGACGCCGTTGGAGCCGGCGAGGTCGGCCGAGCCGCCGATCAGGGTCGGGTGGGCCTTCACCAGCGCCTCGAGGATCTTCTGCCCGGCCTTGCGGGTGGCCACGGCGGTGCCGGGCTCGAAGCTCGGGATCGCCCGCAGGACCTCGGCGGGGACCGCGTCGCTCTGCAGCGCCTCGAACTGGGCTGCCAGCTCGGGGTGGGCCTTGCGGTAGGCGTCGAGGCGGGCCTCCCAGGCCTTGCGCTGCTCGCCGAGCCCGCGCCGCTGCTCGGCGAGGGCGGCGCGGACCTCGTCGGGCACGCGGAACGTCTGGTCTTCGGGCCAGCCCATCGCCTTCTTGGTCGCCGCGACCTCGGCGTCGCCGAGCGGCGCGCCGTGGGCCCCGTGGGTGCCGGCCTTGTTGGGGCTGCCGGCGGCGATGACGGTGCGGCAGGCGATCAGGCTCGGCCGCCGGGTCTCGCCGCGGGCCAGCGTCAGCGCCGCCGCGACCTGCTCGGGGTCGCTGCCGTCGACGTGCTGCACGTGCCAGCCGTAGGCGGCGAAGCGGGCCGTGACGTCCTCGGTGAACGCGAGGTCGGTCGAGCCGTCGATCGAGATCTTGTTATCGTCATACAGGAAGACGAGCTTGCCGAGTCCGAGGTGTCCGGCCAGGCTCGCGGCCTCCGAGGCGATCCCCTCCATCAAGTCGCCGTCGCTGCAGATGCCGTAGGTGAAGTGATCGACGATGTCGTGACCCGGCCGGTTGTAGGTCGCGGCCAGGAAACGCTCTGCCAGCGCCATGCCGACGGCAGCCGCGAATCCCGTACCGAGCGGACCGGTGGTCACCTCGACCCCGATGGTATGTCCGTACTCGGGGTGGCCCGGGGTCTTGCTGCCCCACTGACGAAACTGCTTGAGCTCGTCGAGCGGCAGGTCATATCCCGTGAGGTGCAGCAACGCGTAGAGCAGCATCGACCCGTGGCCGGCGCTCAGCACGAAACGATCGCGGTCGGGCCAACGCGGATGCTCGGGGTCGTGGACGAGGAATTGCGTCCATAGCACCGACGCCATCACCGCCGCGCCCATCGGCATCCCCGGATGACCGGAGTTGGCCTTCTGCACGGCGTCGATGGCGAGGGTCTTGATCGTGTCGACGAGGAGCCCCGAAATTCGGGGATCGGGGCTCGAGGTCGCGGGGAACTCGCGGGGCGGCACGGCGGGCATGGCGGGTGCCTATCACGATTGCGCCGGCGCAGGCCGGCCCGGCCCCGGGACCTCGACGTGACCGAACGCCGGACTCTTTCGGCCGACGCCGACGAATCCACCGCACGGCCCGCGAATTCGCCTCACACGGGACCAGGCAGGAGATCGGACAGCCGACCCCCGAACAGCAGAACAGCAATGGCGGACCCGGCGCCCGGGAGGCGCCGGTGGCCACCGGCGAGCGACGCCGGTGATTGGCTCAGACGGCGGTGTACCGAGTGCCGCGCGCCTGGCCGGTCCACGTCACGGCCCCGCGCTCGATGAGGCGAGCCAGGGCGGTGCGGACCTGCAGCGGGGTGCCACCGACCACGGCCGAGAGGTCCGGCGCGGCCTGCGGCCCGGAGGCGTCCTTCAGGGCGTTCAGCATGGCCTGGTCGTAGGCGTCGCGGCCCGCGGGCGTGCGGGTGTCGACGACCGCCTTCGAGCCGCCGCGCTTCGCGGCCGGCGCGGGCGCCTCCTTGGCGGGCGCCGCGGCGCCGCGGCCCTTGCGGCCGGTGGGGGCCTTGGCGAGCGCCTGCGGGACCTTGACGGGCTTCGCGCCGCCACGGCCGCGCGGGGCCGCCGGGGGCGCTGCGCCGCCCTGGCCCAGCAGCTCGCCGATCGTGATCCCCTTCAGGAGCGAGCCGAGCTCGCCGGTCGCGAGCTTGCCGAGCTCAGCGAGGCTCATCTGGGGATTTGAACGGATCTGTTCGATCATCACGTCGCGCTCGGCATTCGCGACGGCATTGCGGAAGGTCGTCTCGAACCTAGACATCGTCTTAGCTTTTTGCATGACCCGAGATCCCAGGTCAATCCATATTCGTCAGTTCCGGGCAAAAATCTTCGTTCGCTCAGTCCCACCACTTGGCGGCTGCTACCACTCCGGCCAGTCGACCCGTTCGACGCGGTACTGCTGCGCCAGTCCCCGCCCACTTCGATTTCCCCCCGCGGCCCGGGTCCCCAGAACGGGCATCCCCCAACCGATCGGCCCATGCGGAACGATTGGATGTCCCGCGTTTACACGCCCGTTTCGTTTGCCCGCCCGCTTCGTCGGACCCGCGTCTTTGCGCCCCCGACCGTCGACCGAGCGCTTTGCGGCCTGCGCGGGCGCTTTGGGGCGCTCGCCCGGTTCGCGCGGGACCCCGGATTCGGCGACGGCCGTCCGGCGACACTGTTCATACCGGCGGCGACGCCGGCCCGACTCGTCGGCATCGGGCGGCTACCTGCGCGAACGCTCGCGCGCCCCCTCTACTGTATGCCGCGAAACGGGCGTCGGTCCGATATTAGCTGCGCCCGTACTTCGTTTTCAGCGGACGCTCGTCCGCCGGCGCAGCGTATGCGCGGGCGCGCGCAGACATTCTCTTGAGGTGACTCGCTACGTGACCACCTTAAGTAAGGAGGCCAAAACGAAGAGGGGGACGGTCGCAGCCGCCCCCCTCACAGTCGGGACATCGCCGCACCAGACGACCGGTGCGGCGGTCCGGGTCAGTAGCGGTAGTGCTCGGGCTTGAACGGGCCCTCTTGCGAGACCCCGAGGTATTCGGACTGCTTCTCGGTGAGCTTGGTGAGCTTGGCGCCGAGCTTTCCGAGGTGGAGGCGGGCGACCTCTTCATCGAGGCGCTTCGGCAGCACGTACACCTTGCCGCGGGCATAGCGGCTCTGCTCGGTGTAGAGCGACAGCTGGGCGAGGACCTGATTCGTGAAGCTATTGCTCATCACGAAGCTGGGGTGCCCGGTGGCGCAGCCGAGGTTCACCAGGCGGCCGCGGGCCAGCAGGATGATCGCGTGACCGTCGGAGAACACGAAGCGGTCGACCTGCGGCTTGATGTTGATCTCGCGGACCGACTTGTCGGAGGTGAGCCCGGCCACGTCGATCTCGCTGTCGAAGTGGCCGATGTTGCAGACGATCGCCTCGTCCTTCATCCGCCGCATGTGCTCGAGCGTGATGACATCGCAGCAACCGGTGGCAGTGACGAAGATGTCGGCGACGCCGGCCGCCTCGTCCATCGTCGTCACCTGGAAGCCCTCCATCGCCGCCTGCAGGGCGCAGATCGGGTCGACCTCGGTGACCAGCACGCGGGCCCCGAACCCGCGCATCGACTGGGCGCAGCCCTTGCCCACGTCGCCGTAGCCGGCCACGACCACGACCTTGCCGGCGACCATGATGTCGGTCGCGCGCTTGATGCCGTCGGCCAGGCTCTCGCGGCAGCCGTAGAGGTTGTCGAACTTGCTCTTGGTCACCGAGTCATTGACGTTGATCGCCGCGATCTTCAGCTCGCCGCGCTCCGCCATCTGATACAGGCGGTGGACCCCGGTGGTGGTCTCCTCGCTGACGCCGAGGCAGTGCTCGAGCGAGCCGATGTGCTCCGGCCGGTGCAGCACCAGCGTCAGGTCGCCGCCGTCGTCGAGCAGCAGGTTGGGCGGGCTGCCGTCGGGCCAGCGGATGGTCTGCTCGACGCACCACCAGTACTCCTCCTCGGTCTCGCCCTTCCACGCGAACACCGGCACGCCGGTGGCCGCGATCGCCGCGGCCGCGTGGTCCTGCGTCGAGAAGATATTGCACGACGACCACCGCACCTCGGCGCCGAGGTGCGTCAGCGTCTCGATCAGCACGGCTGTCTGAATCGTCATGTGGAGGCAGCCGGCGATCTTGGCCCCCTTGAGCGGCTTCTCCGCCCCGTACTTGGCGCGCAGCGCCATCAGCCCCGGCATCTCCTTCTCGGCCAGCGCGATCTCCTTGCGCCCCCAATCGGCCAGGCCCATGTCGGCGACCTTGTAGTCGGGCGTGGTGGGCGGTTGAACCTTCACAGTGCTTGCAGTCATCGTCTACCTTGATCCTCTCGCGAACAATGCGAATCCAGTCTCGTCAAGCGCGGTACTCCGGCACCCAGCCGGCGGCGTCCTTGAACAGACGCACGCAGCGGATCTGCCGCCGCTCGGTCAAAAAGAAGCGGTGGTAGAGCATGGCCGGGACCACGATCAGGTCGCCGCGCTCGACCTGGACCCGGATCCACCGCTCGTCGGCGCCGCGGATGTCGAAGATCCCCTCGCCCTCGAGCACGAAGCGGACCTCGTCGTCGCGGTGCAGGTGCTCGTCCTTGAACTTCGCCAGCAGCCCGTCGAGGTTCGGCGTGTCCGGCCGCAGCTCGATCACGTCCTGCGTGACGTAGCCGCGGGCCTCCCGCAGCCGGTCGAGCGCACCCTGGAAATCGTCGTCCGGCAGGCGCTCGTAGAGCACCCCGACCGCCGCGAGGTCGGCCAGCGTCGGCCCCTCGCGCCGCGCGTCCGAGCCCGCAGGGCCGTGAAGCGAGTCCTCGAGCCAACCGAGCTGCATGGTCCCCTCCTCCGCGTCACTTGGCGCCGAGCGGCAGGCCGAGCCGATGCGACTCGACCACCGCGCGGAACAAATAGTCGTAGCTCTCCGCCTGCGTCTTCGCCTGCACCCAGTCGCGGCCCCACACGTACACCCCGTGCCCGGCCACCAGCACCGCGTCGACGTCGGGGTACGCCAGCATCGCCTCGGCCATGCTCGCCGTCAGCTGCGACTCGCGCGGCGTGTTGGCGATGATCGGCACCCGCAGCGTGTCGAAGCAGCCGAACCCGCGCAGGCCCTTCTGCATCTCCAGGCCCTGGCACACGAATTCGCCCGGCCCGCCCTGGGGCGCGAACAGCCGCGCCGCCAGCACCGCCCACACCGAGTGCGAGTGCATCACCGCGCCGGCGCCGCGCAGGCGGTAGGCGTTGAAGAACAGCGGCCGACACTCGCTGACCTTGAGGCCATGTTGCGGCCCGCGCACCACCTCGCAGTCGTGCTCGCCGGTGGCCTCCGCGCTCAGCAGAAAGATGTCCTCCGGGCGCAGCCGCTCCTTCTGCACCCCCGACGGCGCCATATAAATGCCGTCGGCGCCGCGGATCGAGATGCCGCCGCCGGTGCCGCTGACCCACCCGAGCTGATAAAACAGCCGACAGAGCTCGCAGATGAGCTCGGGAATCGACTGGTTCGACGCGTCTTCGCGGGGCGCTGCGGACATCGAGGCGGCGGGAGTCTACCCCCTGCCCCCAGGCCCGTCACACCGCGCCGAGTGTGGATCCTCGCTTCCCGCGCCGGCCCCAGCGACGTTCCACATCGTTCGCGCCGCCCGCCGCGCGGCCCCGCGGCCCCGGCGAAACCTTACGTACGCCGCGCCGCCGACGTGATTCATCGCCGTGGTCGGCCGCTCCCGATTGTCAGCCCCGGCGGACGTTCGACCGGGCGCCGGCTCCGGCGTATTCGTAGCTGTCTCTCGGGACATCTGTTGCCGCGACGAAATCCTCGCAGCGCGCCCGGCCGTCGGCGTCACACCAGGGCCCGAGCGAGGCCGCTCGCGGGCGCCGCGCAGCTGCAACCTCCGCCTCGTCCCCCGCGGGGGAACCGTCGCATGCAGCCGTCGTCGTCGCCGAATCGTCGGGGTCCGTCGGACCCTCACTGTCCGCATCGCCGGCCCCGCCGCCGCAGTCGACGAAGTTGTGGTCGCACGACCCGACGGTGCCCAGCATCGTCAATCCCTGCCCCGGATCGGCGCGCAATGTGCGTTGCTGCCGATCGGTGACATCGACCCGCGAAAGCACCTCTCGCGGCGGGCGGCGGCGCGAGCGGCAGCGCGGACGCCTCGCCCGCGAGCGGCGCGCCGGTGACGAACGCCACCCATTCGAAGCTCCGGCGCGCGCAGCCGGTCACCATCAGCGTCTCGCCGACGAACATGTACTCCTCACGGTTCGTCACCGCGGCTGCCGGCGGCGCCGTCGCCGGATCGGGGCCGTGCACCACCCCGGGCGGCGGGCCCAGGTGGCGAACGGCGGTGCCAGGTGTGGCCGAGGACGCCGTAGGGGCCCGCAGGCGACCCCCTGGTGTCCCACGCGACCCCCGACGGCGCCCCCGCGAAGGCGATCGACCGACGCGCGTCATCGGGGATCCGACGGAAGCAATCGCCGTACTCGCTGCTGGTCTCGAGGACATCTTCGAGGCCGGTCTCCGTCGGCAGATTGCCGAGAGACGACTGACACCCGTTCCAGTCGGTGACGTCGCGCTGCGAGATCCACCGAGCAACCACTTCTGGGAGCTGCGCGGCGGACCGCGACGATTGCGGACGTTGCGAGATCTCGCGAGGGAATTGCAGCACCGTCATGCACCGCGTGTCGCTCGCCCAGCCGACCGGCGTGCGCGCCGGCGCGGCCGCGATCGGCGACACTGTCGCAATCGCGCCACTGCCCGACGATATGCCGGGACTTCACGGGTATCCCGGCCGGCGCCGGCCCGGGACCGCCAGACCGACCAGCGCGAACAGCCCGAGCGCCGCCGGCGCCGGGGCGCCCTCGACCCCGCACGCGCATCCACGCCCGCCGAGTCCTGAATCCTCCATCGGCGGCCCGGACGACGACTCCGAGGAGTCCGGCGAGCCGCCGGGCATCGGGCCCTCGGAGCTCGTCGGTGGCGCTTCGGAGCCGCCGGGGTCCGCGTCCGGGCCGGTCGCCGGATCTGCCGTCGTGGTGCCGTCATCGCAGCCGAGGAGCGACCCGCACTCGCCCGGGTCGTCGTCCTGGGCCGGCAATACGACCACCAGTTGCAGCGGGTGGGCCGCGAACGTGCGCTGTGCCGGATCGGTGACATCGACGCGCAGCGCCACATTCTCCCCGACGGCCTCCGGCGGGGCGCGAAACGGCAGCGCGAACGTCTCGCCCACCAGCGGCGCGCCGCTCGACGCCAGCTGCCAGTCGAGCTCGCCGCCGTCGGCGATCGACCACCACAAGCTCAGCGTCGAGCCCGGCAGCGCCCGCGCGCAGCCTTCCAGCTGCAGCGACGCGTCGGCGAACATGAAGTCGTCGCGGGTCGTCACCGCGGCCGCGGGGGTCACGTCGAGACCTGGCCCATCGACCACGTGGACCACGCCCGGACGCACCTGCCACACATTGATCGCCGGCTCCCAGGTGTAGCCTTCGACCACGTAGGGCCCCGCCGGCAGCGACGCGGTGTCCCAATCGACGCCCTTCGCCGCCTGCGCGAACGAGATCGGCCGGCGATCGTCGTCGGCGGTGATCCGATGAAAGCACGGCGCCCATTCGCTGGTCTCGAGCACGTCGGCGTCGCCGAGCTCGTCCGGGACGAGCCCGAGCTCGCCGGCCGCCGCCACGTCCGTCCACGACAGCCAGGTCGGCAGCGGCGTCTGTCGGCTGTGGCCGCGGCAGAACGCGACGAACTGGTGCCGCCGACTGTCGGCCACCTCCATCGGCGGCGGCGGGACCATCGTATCCTCGTGGGGGATCTCGTAGTCGAGGTGCAGCAGCGTGCTCTGGCTGCGATCGACCACCGTCATGCACGGCGTGTCCTGCGGCCACACCACCGGCGTGCGCGGGTGGTGGACGGGCGTCTGCGGCAGCAACAGCACCGCGACCGCCGCGATCGCCGCGCCCGGCATCACCGCACGGCCCGTCGTCGGCGCGGCCGCAGCAGCAGTCCCAGCGCGGCCCACCCCGCGCCGCCGCTGCTGCGACAGCCACAACCGGTCGAACCCGGCTCCGTCTCGGGCGTGGTCGTCGCCGCGTCGCCGGTGCTCGTCGCCTCGGTGCTCGTCGCCTCGGTGTCCGTCCCGGTCGTCGGGCTGTCCCCCGTGGACCCCCTGCTGCCCCCGCTGTCCCCGCAGGTCCCCGAATCACCGCCCATGAGGAATGACCCGCCGTCGCTGCAGCTGCCGCCCGTGTCGGTGTCGTTCTTCTCGAGCACCACGAGCAGCGAGACCGGGTAGGCCGAATAGGTCCGCTGCATCGGGTCGGTGACGTCGACCCGCAGCGCCACGCTCTGCGCGACCGCGTCGAGCGCCGGCGTGAAGGCCAGCGCGATCGTCTCGCCCTCGAGCGGCTGGCTGGCGAACTCCTGCCACTCGAGCGTGTCGACCGGGGCCCAGTAGCCGGTCAGCGTCGAGCCGGGCATCGCCCGCGCGCAGCCCTCGAGCACGTACGATTCGCCGGGGAACACGAACGCGCCGTCGTCATTGGTCAGCGCCGCCGCCGGCGGGGCGGTGGCCGGGTCCGGGCCGTCGACCACGTGCACGACCCCCGGCCGGCGCGACCAGCGGTTGAGCTCGGGCTCCCAGGTGTAGCCGTCGATCCGCCAGGCGCCGGCGGCCAGCCCCGCGGTGTCCCACACGACCGGCAGCATCGCCTCGGCGAAGGTGATCGGCCGGCGCTCGTCGTCGGGGGTGATCCGCACGAAGCAGTCCTTGTAGACGCTGCTCGTCTCGAGGACATCCTCGTCGTCGATGGGCGCCGGCTCGATCATCGTCTGCGCCGCCCAATCGAGCCACACCTCGGCGTCGGCCCAGGACAGCCACACCGGCGGCGGCGTCTGCGGGCTGTCGTCGCGGCAGAAGGCGACGAATTGGTGGCGCCGACTGCTCGGCAATTCGTCGGGCGTCAGCTCGATGTCTTCGTAGGGGATCGTGTACTCGAATTGCAGGGTGCTCGCCTGACTGCGATCGACCACCGTCATGCAGGCGATGCCCTCGGGCCAGACCACCGGTGTGCGGGGATGGCCCCCGTTGCCGGCCCAGGCGGCCCCGGGCGCGGTCAGACCGGCGATCACGAGCGCGACGCGAACACGACCTCGCACGGCTCCACTATACCGCGAGGTCGACGCCGGCGCCGCGCGCGGCCGGGCCCGCTCATCCGCGCGGGGGTGCGAAAGCCCGCGTCCGCCGCCGACGCAGCCCCAGCAGCACCAGCCCCGTCCATGCCCACGAGCCCGCGAGCCCGCCGCTGTGACAGCCGCACGCGCCCGGCGACGTGCCGTCGATCGGCGTCGTCGTCGCGGCGTCGCCGGTCTCGCCGGTGGTCGAGCCGGTGGACGAGCCGGCCGCTCCGGTCGAGCCGGTCGGCTCCGGACCGTCGCTGCTGTCGGGCCCGCTGCTGTCGCCCGCGCTGCTGTCGTCGCCGCAGCTCATCATGCCGATGAAGTTATTGGTGTCGCTGCAATCCTCGCCGGTGGTCGTCTCGCCGTTGCCGGGCAGGATGACGACCAGCGCCCGCGGAAACGCCGAGAACGACCGCTGCATCGGATCGACGACGTCGACCCGCAGCGCCACCGTCTGCCCCACGGCCTCGAACGGCGGCTTGAACGGCAGCGCGATCGTCTCGCCCTCGAGCGGCACGCCCTCGGCGAACACGTGCCATTCGAGCCCCGACTGGCCGGTCAGCGACCAGTAGCCGGTCATCGTCGAGCCCGGCAGCGCCCGCGCGCAGCCCTGCAGCATCAGCGTGTCCTCGCCGAACAGCAGGTCCTCGGTGTTCGTCAGCGCCGCCGCCGGCGGCACCGCGGCCAGGTCGGGCCCGTCGACGACGTGCACCACCCCGGGGCGCTTGCTCCAAATGTTGAACGCCGGCTCCCACGTGTAGCCCTGCAGGATGTAGGGCCCGGGCGCGAGCGCGGTGGTGTCCCAGTCGAAGCCCTTGGCCGCCTCGGCGAAGGTGATCGGGCGCCGCGCCTCGTCGGCGGTGACGCGGACGAAGCAATCCTTGTAGATCGCGTTGGTCTCGAGGACCTCCTCGTCCGTGTAGTCGGTCTTGTCGGCGATCCCCGCCGCCTCCGCGAGCTCGACGTCCTTCCACGCCAGCCACACCGGCAGCGGCTCCTGCGGCGTGTGATTGCGGCAGAACGCGACGAATTGGTGGCGCCGGCTGTCGGCCACCTCGTCGGCGGTGACCATCGTGTCCTCGAACGGGATCTCGTAGTCGAAGTGCACGATCGGCGACACGCTGCGGTCGATCACCGTCATGCACGCGGTGGCCCCGGGCCACTGCACCGGCGTCCGCTCGTGGATCCCGTTGCCGGCCCGCGCGGTCGCCGGCGAGAGCAGCGCCGCCGCGACCAGCGGCAGCCCGAGAGTGCACAGTCGGACGGGGCGCATCACCGACAATCTACTCCGGCCCCGGGCCCGCGGGAACCTCGCCGGCGACGAACCGAGCGCAGCGGAGCACCGGCAGCCGCGGGTACTTCGGCCAGCTCGGATCGCGGTCGTGCTCGGCGCAGCGCCAGAACGTCGACCCCCTGGCCGAGTCGATGCGGCGCCCCGACACGCAGCGCGCGCACAGCCCGGGGTCGGGCGAGACGGGGGTCACGCGCCTCCGTCCCCGCCGCCCGCGGGCGGCAAGATGAGCTGCTCTTCATGCGCGAGGATCCCGAGCCCGACCGCGAGGCGGGCGGCGAGCATGGTGCGCCCGCTGAGCTGCCCGCGGCGCAGCGCCGACGCGCCGACCAGCAGACCGACGCCCCACGCCAGCAGCGCCGCCACCTGCGAGTTCTCCAGCAGCAGGTAGCCGATGATCGCGCTGAAGATCCAGATCATCAGCACCGTCCGCGCCGCGCCTTGCACCGGCTCGCTGGCGTCGGCGACCTGCCCGGCCACGCGCAGTTCGAACTCGCCCTCGACCACGCGCAGGCCGATGTAGTCGGGCCCGATCCGCAAGAACCGCAGCATCGGCTTGAGGCTGCGCATCATCTCGTCGGCGCGCAGCACCGTGCGCCCGCGCAGCACGATCGCCCCGTCGGCCGGGTCGCGCTCCTGCAGCCCGCGGCGGAAGCCCTCGGTGTACAGGTCGATCGCCGCCTGCCCCGCCGGCAGCCCGGCCTCGCGCGCGGCCGCGACCTGCAGCGCGTGCTCGTCGCCGCGCCAGCCCTGGCCGGCGCGCGCCAGCTGTCCCTTGGAACCTGTCTCTTGCACCGTGTCGTTCGAGTCAGTCATGTTCGGACATGTCCCTTCAGGCACGTTGCAGCCGGCGGCGCATCGCCGCGGCCACCGGGGCGGGGACGTAGCGGGCGAAGTCGCCGCCGTGGCCGGCGATCTCGCGGACCAGCGAGCTCGAGACGAACTGGTGTTCGGGGCCGGGGATGAGGAACACGGTCTCGATCTCGGGGCGGAGGTCGCGGTTGGCGGAGGCGATCTGGAACTCGGGCTCGAAGTCGCCGTGGGCGCGCAGGCCGCGGACGATCACGCGCGCGCCCTGCTGGCTGCAGAAGTCGATCATCAGGCCGTCGTACCGGTCGGCGCGCGCGCGCGGCAGGTGGGCGATCGACTCGGCGATGAGGGCCACGCGCTCGTCGACGCTGAAGTAGCCGGTCTTGGTCGGGTGGCGGCCGACGGCGACGATCACCCGGTCGAACAGCCGCAGCGCGCGCTCGACGATCTCCACGTGACCGCTGGTGATCGGGTCGAAGGAGCCGGCGTACACGGCCGTGAGGGGGCGCGGGAGGTCGGTCGACGAGCCGGGGTCGGGTGCGGACACCGGCGCAGTATACTCCCCCGCATGCTCCGCCCCGCACCGGCTGTCCTCGTCGCCGTCCTGCTCGCCGCCTGCGGTGGCACGCCGACCCCGCCGGCGCCGACGAAGGTCGAGCAATCGACGCACCCCGTCGATCACCAGCCGATCGCCCGCGACCCGCACAACCCGTTCCGCCGCCCCGACCGCGACCCGCCGCCGCCGCGGTCCGAGCCGCAGATCCCGGCCGCCGAGCTCGACGCCGCCCTGGCCGCCGCCGCCGCCGCGCGCACCGCCGGCGACGACGCCGAGGTCGCGCGCGTCCTGTTCCCGTGCGCCAACAAGATCCCCAAGAGCACCCGCTGCGAGGGCGAGCTGGCGATGGCCCTGGCCAAGTCGCCGGGCCGCAAGGCCGAGGTCCAGTACTTCCTCGACCACGCGATCGCCGACGACGATCCCGCCGCCGACGCCGACTTCTACGCCCGCCTCGCCGACGCCCTGCTCGGCCAGTCGATGCAGCAGCAGGCGGCCGTCGCGCTGCAGCGGCGCCTGACCCGCCTGCCCGAGCCGGGCGCCGCCGACTACGCGAGGCTGTCCGAGGTCCTGCAGGGCGTCCCGCAGCGCGAGGCCGAGGCCGCGGAATGGCTGCAGCGGGCCTTCGAGCGCGACCCGTTCAAGCTGCAGTACCTCCGCGACGCCGGCGTGTTGTTGTCGCAGGTCCCGGGGCGAAGTGCGGAAGCGCTCGTCCTCCTCGAACGCTACCGCGACGCGATCCGCGGCATCCAGCCGGAGGAGATGGACTCCCTCGAGCGGCGAATCGCGCAGGTGCGCTCCCAGCTCGAGCCGGCGCCGGCCACGGCGCCTGCGCAGGGTCGGGGAGCGAATCGCGGTACTCCGGACTGAGCGCCTCGCAGGCGGCGGCAGGGCCCGCAGGAAAGCGCCTAGTTTGACCAGCCGCCGCGCGATGTGCGACCCTTGAGCGCCCCCGTGGACAATAAGCGCAACGGATCCGGTCCTCCTCCGCCCCCGCGCAACGGAGGCCGCCAACCTTCGCCTCCGGGCCGCGCTGCGCCGTTTCAGTTCACCGACGACGACGACGAACCGGCCCCGCAGCGCCCCCAGGGTCCGGGGGAGAGCTTCCCCGAGCTCGCGGCCGACCTGGTCGACGACGAGGCCGCCGCCCAGGACGGCGAGCTCGGCGATTCGGGGCTGAACCAGGGCCAGCAGCAGCGGCAGCCGCCGCCCTCGCCCCTGCGTGAACGCCGCGGCGCCTTCCTCGACGACGGCGAGATCGCGCTCCCGCCCGGCCTCTCGCAGGTCGTGCGCAGCCAGGCCAGTCGGTTCCCCTTCCGCGACGTCGTCGACGACGACGACGCCGAGCTCGGGGCCGCCTTGACCCCCGCCGACGACGAGCCCGCCCCGCCGTGGGCCGACGACGACGACGACGCCCCGACGCAGGCGCTCGCGTCCGCGAGCAGCCCCGACGCCCCGACCACGACCTGGTCCAAAGAACCTGTCCTCAAGGCCAGACCTGCGCCCGGCGAGGAGGACGACTTCGGCGAACTCAACGAGCAGTCGCGGCTGGTGATGCCCGACCTGTCGCGCAGCGGGCGACGGCCCGCGCGCGAGGAGGACGACTTCGGCGAGCTCAACGAGCCGTCGCGGGCGTTCCCGGCCGCCAAGCCGCGCCCCTCGGGGCCCGAGCGCGACGCGCCGACGGTCAAGCGGCGGGTCGACTCGGCGGCGGTGGGCGCCGCCATCGATCAATCCGGGCTGGCGCCGGCGCTCGAGGTCACGCTCCACCCGATCGACGACGCCCCGCTGCCGCCGCCGCCGATGGCCCAGCTGGCCGACGACGAGACCTTGCCGCCGCTGATCGCCACCCACGCGGCGCAGAGCGGGGTCGCGTTCACCCGCGCCGACGTCACGGGCGAACTCGCCGACGAGCCGGCCCCGCCGCCCGACGAGTCCGAGCCGACCCGGCCGCTCTCGGCCCTGGCTGTCTCTCAGGACAGCTCGCGTCAATCCGTGCTCACCCCGATCCGCGTCGCCGACATCGATGACGACGACGACGACAGCGGCGACAGCATCGTCGCCCCGGTGCACCTGGCCCCGCCGCCCAGCGAGCCGCTCGGCGAGCCGTTCCCGCTCGACCTGTGGAGCGACCCCGACGAGCTGATCGGGCGCGACATCGGCCGCTGGCGCCTGGTCAAGCCGCTCACCCACGGCATCACCAGCCGCGTCTACGCCGCCGTCGACGAGCAGGAGGACGGCCGCCACGTCGCCGTGCGCGTGCTCGGCCCGATGCACTCGCCGACCGGCCGGCGCGGCCGTCAGTTCTTGTACGAGGCCCAGCAGCTGGCCAAGCTGCGCCACGACTCGATCGTCGAGGTCCTCGACGCCGGCATCACCGCCGACCACCTCACGTATTACGTGATGGAGAAGGTCGAGGGCGACTCGCTGGCCGCCGTGCTGCGCGCCGAGGGTCCGCTGCCGTGGCAGCAGGTCGCCATCCTCTTCACCCAGATCTGCGAGGCCCTGACCGTCGCCGCCGACAAGGGCATCGTCGCCACCGACCTCAACCTCGGGGCCGTCGTCCGCCTGCACACCAGCGACGACGAGGCCCGGCGGCGCCAGCCGATCAAGGTCCTCGGCGTCGGCATCGCCCCGGTCGCCAGCACCTACCGTTCGGCCGAGGGCCTCGTCGAATCGAAGGGCACCCCGCCCGGACAGGCCGAGTACATGGCCCCCGAGCTCGCCAGCGGCGGGATCCCGGGCGAGGCCACCTCGGTCTACGCGCTCGGCGTCATGATGTACGAGCTGCTGACCGGCCGGACTCCGTTCCGCGGCGACAGCTTCCTCTCGATCATCAAGAAGCAGATGTACGACGAGCCGAACGCGCCGCGGCTGGTCGTCCCGCAGCAAGAGATCGCCGAGCCGTTCGAGGAGGTGGTGCTGAGCGCGCTGGCGAAGGATCCGTCGCGCCGCTACGCCTCGATCCGCGAGCTGCACGAGGCCGTCCTGGCCGCCCGCGCCCGCGAGGGCGAGCTGCGCCGCGCCACCGCGATCCTCGCCCTCGACCCGACCGACTGGGACGAGGAGAACGCCCGCCGGGCCGAGCCGCCGGAGGTGCGGGCCGCCGCGGCCCAGGTCGAGCCGCAGCCGCTGGCCACCTTCACCGCCGACCTGCGCCAGCGCGACCCGGCGCTGGCCGCCGCCGTGCTCGACGCGCCGCCGCCCCCCGCCGCCCGGCCGGTCCGGAGCACCCCCGTCCCGCAGCCGCGGGTCTCGCAGCCGTCCGAACCGCGCGCCATCCCGATCGCCCCGCAGGTCCGGAACGCCGCGCCCTCGGGCCCCGCCGCCCGGCCCGAGCCGAGCATGATCCTCTCGCACCTGGCCCCGCCGATCCGCGCGCCCGAGCCGGTCCTGCCGCGGCCGAAGACCGCGCCCCTGCCGGTCATCGTCGTCTCCCCGCCGGTCGCCCCCGCGGCCTCGCCCAACTTCGTCCGCAACGTCAGCCTCGCCGTCATCCTCGGCGCCGCGCTGGTGTCCCTCGTCCTCATGGTGTCGCGCCGCCAGCCCACGCCCGCGCGCAAGGACGACCCCGTCGTCGACGCCCCGCGGCGCGCCAAGGACACCCCGCGCCCGCGCAAGCCGACGCGAGACACCCGCTCCGCCAAGACCGTCGACGAGGCCCAGCCGATCGTCGTCGGCGCCTCCGGGGCGAGCGCGCCGGAACCTGTCCCCGAGGCCATCCCCGCGCCGCCGCAACCTGCCCCCGAGGCCATCCCCGAGCCGCCGCCGCAACCCGTCCCCGAGCCGACGCCGGCGGTGGTCGCCCCGACGCCCGAGCCCGAGCCGCCGCCCGTCGCCAAGCCCGAGCCGACGCCGCCGCCCGTCGCCAAGACCGAGCCGCCGCCCGTGGCCAAGACCGAGCCGGCCAAGACCAAGCCGAAGCAGCCCAAGCCGGCCAACAGCGACCTGCCGCTGCGCATCGAGCCGACCCGCCTGAAGTCCTACTTCAACGCGATGGCGCCGCGCGTCGTCAAGGCCTGCGGCGGCAATCCGGCCGCGGCCGGCACGAAGGTGACCGTCAAGATCACCGTCGACGTCAACGGCAACGTCAAGGCCACCGCGCAGGACAAGGCCAAGGGCACCACCCTCGGCAACTGCGTCGAGAACTTCGTCGAATCGAGCCGCTTCAACGAGACCCAAAAGGGCGGCTCGCACACCCACGTGTTCGGGTTCTAGCCGGCCCAGCGCCATGCCGCCGGATCCCACCCGGCGGCCGCATCACCGCCGCGCAGCAGCGGATCGAGGAACGCCCGCACGGCGTCGCTCACCTCGGCGAGCGTCGACCACGGCAGATCGTGCTCCCTGGCCAGCGCCGCGTACGGCCTGTCCCACGCGTCCGGCGGATCGGGGAACAGGACCGGTACCGGATGCGTGCGGCGAAACGAGAACGTCAACTCGAGCGCCGACCGGACGCGAGACCCGTCGAGCGCGCGGATGCTCGCCAGGAGCGCGATGTCCGGGAGATCCTTGACGCGCGAGTTCATGTGTTTCCGCGGCAACGTGTAGGCGTGCAGCTTCTCGGCGATATGGGTCTCGAGCGGATACAACCGGAGCGACGGCGCCTGCACGCCGATGAAGGCGAGTGAGTCTTCGGCGACCCCGAGATCCGGCTCGCCGAAGGTCGGCTCGCCGAAGCCGACGTCGACGCCGAACGGGTTTCCGAACGGTTTGCCCGCCAGCTTGCACGTGACCCTGAACCGGCGTCCGCCATAGACGGCGCCGTCGTTGTCGATCTCCGGATGATCAGGGTCATCGTCGATCTCGAATCGCAGAAAATCGCCGAGCTCGGCGGCGACGGCCCCTCGTAGCTTTGCCAGCAGGTCCCTCGGCTCCCCCATTCAGCGCAGGTCCACGTCCTTCGTCGCCCGCGCGCGCTCGATGCGGAGTTCCAGGGCGACGCCCCCCTTCAGCGTGACCGCCTCACTGAATCCGGCGAAGACTCTGGCGAGAAACCGTTCGAACACCAGCCGCTGTCTTTGTCGTGGAAGCGAGTTTCTGGTCGTCACGGCCGCCCGCATCCGATCCTCGAGCGCCTTCTTGAACCCTTCAGGAGAGTGGTAGGTCTTGATGGTCATGACTTGATGCCGCCGAAGGGTTGAAGCGTGCGCTCGACGTCCGCGATCTCGCTGCGGGCGACCAGGCCTCGTCGGAGCGCCTGGGCGACCGCCTGCTGCAGGTGCTCGGGCGACAGCCCAGCCTTTGCGCAGTCCTGCAGCGTACGACGCACCGACGTGATCGGCACGGCCCCGTGCCATGCCCGGTCCGCCTCGGGCACTTCGTCGAAGTGCACGACGAGCCCGTCGAGCAGCTCCCGCCGGCGCCAGCTCGGCGGCAGCGTGATGTGAACCCGCGCGGGCAGGACGTCGGAGAGCTCGTACAGCGCCAGCGCGGTCTCGTGGGAGAACACGCCTTCCTGATCGGACTGCAGCCAGATCGCCGTCAGATCTTCATGCTCGCCGGGGGGATACCGCACCAACCGGTACACCCCGCGATGCACCCGCAACACGCGCCCGCGCTTGAGATGCGCCTGCAGATTCGGCCGCGAGATACCGGCGGCCTGCGCCTGAGCCACCGAGAAGTGGCCGTCTTGCGCCGATGCGAATTCGAAGACCCGATCCCAATCGGGCCCATTTTCGCGCCGCCTCATACAGAAAAGTTAAATCCCATTTTACTTTTCTGCAAATTGGCTCCATCACGCATGTCACGCCAACAGAAAAGTTAAATCCCATTGAACTTTTCCGCATGGCTGCTTCGCCGCCCCGAACCTGCCCCCGAGGACACCTTCACGCCCGTTCGCGGATCAGCCGAAACAGCAGCCGATATCCGCGCCCGCTCTCCGGCTGCCAGCCTTCTTCTCGGGCCCGTCGCACCATCAGGCGCACCAGCATCGGCGTCACGGACGTCTGGTGCGGCGACGCGGTGTTGTCGGGGCGCGACAGGCCGACGTCGACGATCAGCACCGCCGGGGAAGGCGGCGCCACGCGCTGCACGGCCACCAGCATCGGCGTGATGCCGGCCGCCTGGCTCGCGGTGGCCTTGCGGCGGATCTTCCACACCCACTCCTCGTCGGCGATCCGGACCGTGCGGCTGCCGCGGGACTGGAGGCTCATGCGTTCAACTCGCCTGGCGCAGCAGCAGGTCGGCCCGCAGTTCGCGGGTCGCCAGGCAGGCCTGGTGCAGCGCCCACTGGCCCTTCGCGCGGTGCAGGTGATGTTCGCCGGCGCCCGGGAAGCGCTGTGGGTCCCAGCCGAAGTAGCGCTCGTTGAGCGCGTCGGCGGCGAAGCGGGCCGTCAGCTCGAGCGCGATCCACTCGACCCCGTGGACCAGGTTGCGCCGCTCCACCGGCTCGAGCGCGAAGCTCAGCGCCCCGAGGTAGCCGTCGAGCGCGGCGGCGAAGATGGCGGCGTCGAAGCTCGCCGCCCCGCGCTCCTCGCCGGCGGGGTTGCACCACGAGCGCCAGGCGTCGCCGAGCTCGTGGTGCAGCGGCATCGGCGCCACCGAGTCGAGGTCGATCAGGCAGCGCGCTTCGGCCTGTCCTTCGGGACCTGTCGCATCGAACAGGATGTTGTTGAACTTGAGGTCGCCGTGGCCGACGCGCAGCGGCGCCGCCGCCAGCGGAGGCAGCGCCGTCGCGCCGGCGAGCACCGCGGCTGCGAGCGGCTCGACCTCGGCGAACAGGCGGTGCTCGCGGTGCTCCGCCACCGCCTGGGCCAGCGTGCGCAGGTGGGTGGGCGTGTCGTGGAGCGTGCGGCGGACCGCGAACGGGTGGTCGAGGTCGACCAGCGTCGAGTGGAAGCGGCCGACCAGCGCCGCCGCCGAGCGGGCCTGGGCCGGGCTCGCCACCGCGTCGAAGCTGGTCCCCGGGACCCGCGTCATCGCCCGCCAGATCCCCGCCGGCCCGAGGTCGGCCCAGCGGGCCCCGCTCGTCGTCGTCAACAGGCGCGGGCTGGCCTCGCCGCGGCCGCGCAGGTGCTCCGTCACCGCCGCGATGTTGTCGTGGATCTCCGGGCTGAAGATCGGGCTGACGCGCTGGACCACGAACTCGCCGGCGGGGCTGCGCACGGCGAAGGTCGAATTGATGAGCCCACCGGTCAGCGGGCTGGCGACGCCGCCCGCGAGCTCGGCGTAGTGCGCGAGGGCGCGGGCGAGGTCGGCCGCGTCGGGGGCGGGGCGCGTCATTTGAGGTACTTGTTCATGACCCGGCGCAGGCGCGGGAGCATCAGGAGCACCATGAAGCAGGCGAGCAGCGCGCCGCCGAAGTTGAGGAAGAACACCCCGGACTTGTGCTCGAACAGCGAGAACAGGCCCGAGAGGATGCCGGACAGCTTGTTGCCGATCGACGTCGACAGGAACCAGCCGCCCATCATGAGCGCGGTGAGGCGCGGCGGGCTGAGCTTGGACACCAGCGACAGGCCCATCGGGCTCAGGCACAGCTCGCCGAGGGTGATGACGCCGTAGGTGGCGACGAGCCACATCGCCGAGCCCTTGTCGGCGCCGTTGTGGGTGGCGAAGGTGGCGGCCACCATCACCAGGGTCGAGAGCGCCGTGATGAACAGGCCGAGCGCGATCTTCCCCGGGGTCGACGGCTCCTTGCCCTTGCGGCGCAGGAACGAGAACAGGCCGACCACGAACGGCGTGAGCACCACGACGAAGAACGCGTTGACCGACTGGAACAGCTCGGTCGACACCAGCTTGGTCTGGGCGTCCTTGCACTTGGCCTGGGTCTCGGGCGGGATCACCTCGGCGGTGCACTCCGCGGCCGGCGGCTTCGGCCACTGGTCGCGCGGCATGTTGTTGAAGTACGGGTCGGGCCCGAGCTCCTTGGCGGGCTTGCCGTCGGGGCCCTTGACGGGGTCGCCGTGGCCGTCGCGGATGATGACCTCGCGCAGGCTGGTGTCGACGCGCTGGACGGCGCCGACGACGTCGGCCACGGGGACGACGACCTCGGGGATCTCGCGCCGCGTGTACTCGTTGGCCCATTTGGTCAGGGCGGCGCCGTTCTGGTGGAAGATGGCCCAGAACGCGATCACGGCGGCGAACAGCGGCAGCAGGGCGCCGATGCGCTCGCGGTCCTCGCCGTCGGCGCGGCGCCACAGCGTGAAGTAGTAGTACGTGACGGGGATGCAGGCGAACAGGAACGCGTCGTTGGACTTCGACAGGAAGACCGTCTTGCCGGCGCCCAGCACCATCTCGGGCAAGAACCACCCGAGCGCCCCGAACACCGCCGCCGGCCCGAACACCGCCGCGAGGATCTGCCCGACCGGCTGGTCGCCCGGCTTGGCCGGCTTCAGCACGTCCGCCTCGGCGGTGTGCTTCATGCCGCTGAGGAACCACGCCACGCCGAGGAACATGCCGATGCCGGCCGCCATGAAGGCGTAGCCCCAGCCGTAGGTGTTGCGCAGGTAGGCCGCGACGAAGTTGCAGATGAAGGCACCGATGTTGATGCCCATGTAAAAGATGTTGAAGCCCGCGTCCTTGTAGTCGCGGTAGCGCTCGTCGTTGTACAGGTTGCCGACCAGCGTCGAGATGTTCGGCTTGAAGAAGCCGTTGCCGAGGATGATCAGCAGCAGCGACAGGAAGAACGTCGGGCCGAAGCCCGGGATCGCCAGACCGCAGTAGCCGAGGCCCATCAGCAAGCCGCCGATCACGATCGAGCGGCGATAGCCGAGGACGCGGTCGGCCAGCAGACCGCCGATGAACGGCGTGAGATACACCAGCGCGATGTACGTGCCGTAGATGTCGCTGCCCTGCTCCTCCGACAGACCGAGCCCCGACTTGGCCGCGATCGCGTTGGGCCCCTCGGTCATGTACAGGAAGAAGATCCCGAGCATGAGATAAAAGCCGAAGCGCTCCCACATCTCGGTGAAGAACAGGACCGGCAGACCGCGCGGGTGGTTCTTGAACATCCGGCTCACGATAGGGCCCGACAAGCCCGGGCGACAAGCCCCGATCCGGGGCCCGGCGGCCGGGTCGCGGCGCGCCCGCAGCGGCGCAGGCTCACGGCTCGAGCGAAGCGACCGCGAGCGAGGCGACCGCCGCGGTCGCAGGCTCCGGCAAACACCGGTTCACTCGCCGTTCGGGCGGCCGACCGTGACAGCGCGACGTCCTGCGCACCCGCTCGCGCGGCCATCCTCGCAGCGGACCGAAACCGCGGCTCGCGCGGCCATCCTTGCGGCCCGGCAATCGTCGCAGCCGCCGAGCCGGACGATTACTGCTTCGGCTCCAGCCGCGCCTCGAGGGCCCGGATCCGGGCCAGCACGTCGGCGTGCTCCGACGACTTGGCCCAGTTGGCCTGGATCGAGGCCATCTGCTCGTCGTACTGGCGGTACATCACCCGCGCGCGGCGCAGCCGCTCGAGGTCGGGCGTGACCTCGTAGCTGCGCTCGTAGACCACCGCGAGGTTGAAGATCACCGCCCCGAGCACCTCCGGCGCGGCCGGGTCGTTGCTGCTGCGGATCAGCTCGTAGGCGGCGCGGAACTTCTCGATCGCCACGTCGAAGTCGGTCAGCTCGTAGGCCTTCTGGCCCTCGTCGTAGAGCTTGCGGGCCTTGGCCATCGGGTCGCCCGGCCCCGGCGTGATCGTCGACGGCGGCGGCGGCAGCGGCCCCGTGAGCGGCGGAGCGGCCCCCGGCTCGGCCACCGGCGGGGGGCCCGGCGGGAGGCCCGGCGCCATGCCGACCACCCGCGCGCCGACCACCTGGTCCGCCTCACCGTCGCGGCGCATGACGATCGTCGAGTCGCGGTCGATGTAGACCTGCGCGGCGACCTGCTTGCCGTCGGGCCACCTGGCCAGCAGCGCCGTCGGCTCGTCGTTCCCCGACACCGACCAGCGCTGCTCGCGGCTGGTGTTGCCGTCGACCGTGACCTCGGCCCCGGCCGGGTCGGTCTCGACGCGGACCACGTAGCGTGCACAGCCGAGCGCGGCCACCAACGTGAGGCACCCGAGGGTCGAGGCGAGCGCGGAGCGTGTCCCTGGCATGCGGGCGGTCAGGATACACTCTCGCCGGCGATGGAGAAACCCGGCCCGTGGCCGCCCCGGCCCCAGCTCGACGCCCTCCACGCGCGCTACGTGCAGGAGGTGGTCGAGGACCTCAGCCTGTGCCCGTTCGCCCGCAAGTGCCGCGAGCTCGGGCGCCTGCACCGGCCCACGTTCTTGAACCCGCCGAGCCCGCACGAGGCCGCGCGGCGCCTCGCCGACCTCGTGACCGCGCACCCCGACGCCGAGGTCGTGCTGCTCACCTTCGTCACCCGCGGCGCCCTGCCCGGGACGCCGCCGGCGCCGACCGCCGGCGAGCGGGCCTTCGCCGACACCGAGCGCTTCGAGGAGTTCGTCAAGGAGGTCCGCGACGTCTACGCCGGCCTCCCGCGCGTCCCCGCGCGCTTCTACATGGTCGCCTTCCACCCGGCGTACACCCGCGTCGAGTCCGGCCGCCCGCTCACCCCCGACTCGCTGGTCCCGCTGCTGCGCCGCACCCCCGACCCCGTGATCCAGTGCATCCGCGCCGATCTGCTCGACCAGATCCGCCGCCAGGCCCAGACCGCCGCCGAGGCCCGCTTCCGCGAGGAGATGGCCCGCCTCGGCCCCGAGTTCCTGATCCTCGCCGAACGCGCGATCCAGTCGGACCCCGAGCTCAGCCAGGACATCGCCCGCCACAACTTCGCCAGCGTCGGCGCCGGCCCCGGCCGCCAGCGCCTCGAGGCGACCATCGCCGACATCCTCGCCAGCCGCCGCGCGCTCGAGCGCGAGTGACGTGATTTAATAAGCCTTGTCGCAAGGACATGCCCGATCGAGCATGTCTTTTCTGACATTGTCTGAAGGACATGTCTGATACGACACGCCGGCACCGGACGAGCAGCCCGGGGGGCCGCGGCCGAAGCCGCGCGGAGCGCGGCCTGTGTCTCGCGCTCCATGTCGCTCGCACGCGCGAACCCGGTCGCGCGCCTGTTCCGCGAGCACGCGCCGGCGCGGCGACCTCTCGCGCTCATGTCGCTTGAACACGCGACATCCTCCGGAACGAGACGCACAACGTCCATGCCCTCAAGGACATGCCCTGAGGAACGCATGTTATTCGGCGAGGCCGCGCTCATCCGCCGCCTGCGGGCGCGGGGCACAGCGTCAGCGACAGCAGGGGCACGTACCCTGGATCGGCCTGCATGCTCTTCACCAGCACCGGCGCCGCCGCGGTGGACAGCACCAGGCCCTGCTCCGCGCCCGGGTCCGCCAGCCAGCTCGCCAGCAGGGCGCCGGCGATCGGCGTGCTCGCGCGGTACTCGTGCGAGCCGGCGATCAGCGGGCCGAGCTCGATCGTCGCCGCCGGGGTGCTGCCGCTCGCCGGGCCCTGTCCGCTCGACCAGGGGTGCTTCGCCTCCGCGCCCTCGATCCAGCGGTACTCCCAGCTCGAGTCGCCGACCGCGGCGGCCGCCGCGTTCTTGTTGCCCTCGACCCACACGTCCTCGGCCGCCACCACGCCGACGGCGAACACGATGTCCTGGCGGTCGCTGGCCCACCACGGCACGATCGCCAGCGTCGCCGACGCGATCGCCATGTCCGGGTGGGCCTGCATCGCCGCCGCCACCCCGAATTCGACCACGTACTCGCTGCGGCCCTCGGCGGTCGCGCCCACCGTCGCGTAGATCGTCTGGCCGTAGTTCTGCTGGGCGCACGGCAGCCCCGGGTTCATCACCGTCAGGTCGCTGTCCTGCCACGGGCAGTGGTTCCCCGCGCTGGTGATGAAGAACGCGTCGCGGACCGGCGCCAGCGGCCCGAGCTGCACCTCCTCGCCCGGGCAGGTCGGCGGCGCGTCGGCGGTCGTGGTCGTTCCGACATGTTCTGTCGTCACTGTCGCTTCGGACATGCCCATGAGGACATTCGTGGCCTCGACCGCGCCCGTGGTCGGCGCGCCGGTGCTCGTGCCGGCCGTCGTCGCGGCGGCGGACGTCGTCGACGCCGACTCGCCGGTGCCGTCGCTGCCGGCCTCCTGGCCGTCGTACGCGGGGTTTTGGCTCAAGCACCCGGCCAGCAGCGTCGCCGCCGCGGCCGCGAAGGGCAGGCGCATCCTCGATCTCCGCGCCTACTCTAACAGAACACGGTTCGAGCGCCGTCGTGTGTGCACCGGCCAGCCTGCCCCACATCGCCCTCCGCGCTCGTCCAGCAGCCTCAGGCATTGCCCGTCGGCGACGTCCGCCGACGGCGGCATGACCGCGCATGGCCGCGGTCCGGGAGGAGGATCATGATGGATCACGGAGGACGAGTGGTTCAGGGCGCGTTGAAGTACGCGTGGATCGTGTAGCCGGGCTGCGTCAGCGGCTTGACCGACCAGCGGTAGTGCTGAATCCACAAGTCGTCGGCGCAGGTCTCACCGCGCGGCTCGATCCGCAGCGTGCATTCGCCCCACGAGCCCTCGCCGAGCGGCTCGCACTGGAATTGCTCGCCCCAGTCCGCGCCGCCGGCGGGCGCCTGGGTGGTGTCGAAGGTCTGGAAGTGCAGCCAGCTCCCGGGGAAGTTGGGGAAGGGCGGCGCTTCGAAGCCCTGGATCTCGATCTTGAAGTCGTCACCGCCCGGGTACTGGTCGGCGTGGCCGGCGCCCGGGGCGCGGAAGATCATCTTCTGATCGTCGCAGTCGGTGAAGGCGTGGCCGTTCGGGTAGACGAGGACGGGGTCGTTGCTGGGCGGCAGCACGTCGAGGGGCGCGGCGGGCGGCGACTGGCAAGCGTCGGCGAACGTGACCTCGCCGGAGTGGGCGACGTCGAGGAGGCATGTCTCGCGGAGGATCGCCGGGCACGTCTCGCACGCCGTCTGCGCGAGCTCGTTGTACTGCCCGTTCGTCCCGACCTGCGAGGTCGGCATCAGGATGTACGGCTCGCCGCGGAAGGTGGCGGCGCTGGTCCCCCCGTCGTAGTCGAACAGCGACGCCGCCGGGTCGACCCGCCACGCCGCGTCGAAGGTCCCGGGGCCCTTGGCGTGCAGCTGCTCGAAGCTCACCGGGTGCGCCATGAACTGGCCGCCGCCGAGGCCGATGTCGTCGGCGCGGTCGCCGTCGGCGTCGCCGAGGAGCCCCTCGACCGCGCCGGCGCGCCCCCCGACCAGGCGGACGGCGATGTCGAGGTGCCGGCGCTCCACCACCTGCGCGCCGACCCGGGTCACCACGACCTGGTCGCCCGTCGGGTAGTCGATCACGTAGGTCTGCTCGTCTGTCCGCTCGATGCGCCCGCTCCCGAGCTCCTCGTCTTCCCCGGGCATCAGCGTCCTCGCGGTGCCGTCGATATACAGCTCACCTCCTTGCCGGCGGGTGTAGATGCCGACGCGGCGGCCATCGACGACGGTCGCCAGCGCCGTATTGAAAGAGAGCCCCAGGTTGCCGTCGGCCGGCTCCTGGCGGGTCTGCACCTCGAACGGCGCGCCCGCGGTCGCGCGCGTCAGCACGAACTCGCCGCCGGCCTGGAAGTCGAACAACAGACCGTCGTGCGACACGAGGTGGACGTCGCCCCAGGTCGCGCCGCCGGGCGGCGGCTCCGGCTCCGGCTCGCACAGCTCCGGCACGCTCGGCAGCTCCCAGCACTTCTTGAGCAGCTCGACCTCGAGCAGCGTCACCTCCTGCGGCTCGAACAGCTCGCCGCCCAGCCACACGTCCGAGTGCCAGCCGACCTCGGCCCCGCCCTCGATGAACGCCGTCAGGCAGCCCTTGCAGAATTCCTTGGTCGCCTTGGCGCCGAGGCTGCCCTTGAGCGCGGCGTAGGGGCCGGTCAGGAACGCGAGCCGGAGCTCGTTCTCCAGCGAGAGGGTGGCCTTCACCTCGCCCTCGACCTCGAGGCCGACCTCGGGCTCGAGGCCCTGGGCGTCGCCGCTGGCCTGCGGATCGACGGACGTACGCCAGCCGGCCGCGTCCTTGACGATCTCGAACGGCGCGCTGAGCGAGCCCTTGAGCGCCGCCTTGAGCGCCGCCGAGAACGAGACCTTCGGCAGCAGCCACACGCTGAGCGGCACCGGCAGGGGCAAGGTGCCGAGGTAGAACTCGCCGAGCTCGAGCGGGTCGCTCTCGAACTCCTGCTTCACCGCCACCGCGACCTCCGCCATCGGCTTGCCCTTGACCTCGACCGCGTCCATGCCGAACCACCCGAAGTCGAGGACGAAGCGCTCGATGACGACGCCGGCGAACACCTCGACCTCGGCGAGGCCGCCCTGCACGTCGGCGGCGATCTTCACCCCGAACTTGGACTCCTCGTCCTCCTCCGCCGCGAGCAGCGCGTCCTTCACCGGCCCGCCGGAGCCGGCGCCCGGCGGCGCGGCCACGGGCGTCAGTACGCCGGAACAACTGCCGCCCGGACAGCCGGCGTTCGTGGTGTCGATCTGGACGTCGCGGGCGCCGAAGAAGCCGCCCGCGATCGCGCCCTCGAGCCCCACCGCCTCGCCGATCACCACCAGCGACTCGCCATTGTGCACCACCTCGACCGCGCGGACCATGTAACCGCCGGCCCCGCCCTTGCCGACGATCACCTCGCCGGGCGCCACGCTGGGTACGTCGTCGGCGCCGGCGAACTTCAGCTTGACCGTCGCGAGCTCCGGCGGCTCCACCGGATCGACCACGGCCGCGACGAAGCCCTTCGCCTGCTCGGGGAAGCGGACCTCGGGCCTGAACTCGAGGTGGTTGGCGAAGATCGAGGTGGCGGCCCAGATCCGCCGCTCGCCGTCGCTGACGAGGAGCGCGGGCCGGTGCTCGCCGACGGCCGCGAAGGTGTGGGAGGGCAGCGCCGCGACCTTGATCCCGCCGGTGTCGAGCGGGCACGGATCGAAGGTCTGCTCGGGCTGGCCGTCGCCGTCGAGGTCGAGCGCGCAGCTCGGCTTGGTGTCCGGCGCGGCCGCGAGCTTCCAGCCGAAGTGCGCCGCGACAGGCGCCTCCCCCCAACCCTGCTCGGCCGGGTCGAAGCGCTCGACCGCGAGGCGCGGCACGTCCTCGCAGGACGAGTGGCCGCCGTGACCGGCGACGACCAACCTGCCGTCGGCCTCGTAGGGGTTCTGAGAGCTCGACAGTCGCTGCAGCGGCTCGCCGAACACGAGGTCGACCTCGAAGAAACAGGGCGGCAGGCGGACCCACAGATGGCCGCCGTCGGGCCCGATCGGCGCGGTGTGCATGTCGAAAGCCTGCGGCAGCGGCTTCTTCGTCAGCACGGCGGGCGTGATGCCCGCCGTCGTGTAGGAGACGAGCGAGACCCGCGAGCCGTGCTCCGCGGCGCAACCGGGATCGAGGCCGAAGCTCAGCTCGACGAGGTCGTTCGGGCGAGCCAGCGCCCCGAGGCCCTCGCCCAGCGAATTGCTGACGTCGGTGGTCCCGTCCTCGTGGTGCAGCACGAGCTTGAGATCGTCGAAGCAGCTCGCCGGCGAGAGCGCGAGCAGCTCTCCTTCTTCGAGCAGCTCCTCGCGGACGGTCGGCGCAGCCCCCGGCGGGGCGTCGCAACCGAGCACGCCGGCGAGGGTCAGCGAATGGATGAACAGGCGATGATGACGGTGATGCATGATCGATGATCGAGCGGAATCAAGGTCGATTGTCGGGACGTTCGAGCGCGCGCGGTCGCAACGCACGGGCGACCGATCGCGGGCGCGTGCATCTCGACGCCGGAGCTATTCGTGAGCGAGGCCGGCGGCGAGGGCGGTTCGTGGTTGCATGACGTCTCGGGCGGACAAGTCGGGGAGCCGCGGAATCAATTGCCGATTCTTCGAACTTTTTTCGCGCCCCCCACCGCGCGCCGGCGCGCCCGGCCGGCCCGGCCGATCCACGGGCAATTCTTCCGCCGTCCCGACGGGTGCGAAGCAACAACATGTCCTTCAGGCCATGATTGAATGCACATGTCTCCCCGTTCACGATCGGCCGCTCGCCGGTGAGCGGGACCGACGCGCGACCTTTCACGTCCCCGAGCTCGCACCGCGGAACCGAGGCCCAGCGACGGCCCGGGGCACGGACAAATGCCCGGTGCGCGCAAACCTGTCCGCAAAGACAGCGCGCAGGAGACGCGGAGGCATGCGCGGTAGCGGCCACGCGGCGGGCGTGAAGGACGGCCGCCGGAGCCTGTAGAATCGCGGCCATGGCCAGGGTCATCGACATCAAGTGCCCCACCTGCAGCGCCCCGCTGCAGATCACGCCGGGGGCTCAGCAAGTGACGTGCAAGTACTGCGGCGGGACCTCGGTGATCGACCGCGGCGCGGCGAGGCCGGCGGGCGGCGGGACCGTCGTCCAGGCGCCGAAGCCGAACACGGCGCCGCTCGTGCTCGCGGGGGCGCTCGCGGGGCTGGCGACGATCGGGGCCGGGGTCGCGCTCGCGGTCAACACCGCGAGCGTGGACCTGCCGGCGATCGCCCCACCGGGCGCGCCGGCGACGGCGGCCAAGGGCAGCGCGGCGGCTGTCCCCGACAAGCTCCGCTTCGGCGACCAGCCGATGCTCGCCGACGTCGACGGCGACGGGACGATCGACGTCGTCGGCAAGGTCGACCAGACGGGTGACCCGTACACGATCGCGGCGTTCAACGGGCGCGACGGCGCGATCCTGTGGCAGACCGAGCCGCTGACGAAGGACGCGCAGGACGGCTCGGCGAAGCGGGCGATCGTGCACGGGCGCCTGCTGTCGATCGACGGGCTCGGCAAGGTCCAGGCCTACGAGCTGCGCACCGGCACGCCGGCGTGGTCGACGCTGCTCGGCGAGAAGGCGCAGCGGGTCTGCGCCGGCGAGTCGCTGATCGTCGTCGAGACCGCCGACGAGGTCCGCCACGGCCTCGACCCCCCGTCCGGCAAGAAGCAGACGCTCGACAAGAAGACCCCGTGCACGCCGGTGTTCTCGTCGGACGAGGAGGAGACGCCCGGCTACACGATGATCGGCTGGTGGGACTTCGACAAGCACCGCCTCGACAAGAACGAGGTCGACGGCCTGTCGGCCCACCGCGCGCTGATCCCCGCCGACCCCGAGGCGCCGCGCTTCGTCCTCGGCAGCCGCGACAAGGGCACGTCGGTGGCGATGGTCGGCGCCGTCGCCAAGCGCGACGTGCTGTGGAAGGACGTCGTCCCCGGCGTCGACCCGCTGACGACCACCGTCAACGTGACCACGCAGCAGGCGGCCTACGCCGACGGCCGCCTGGTGATCCCCTACAACATGAAGGACTCCGGCGGCGGCGTCCGCATGGCCTGCTTCGACGCCAGGACCGGGACGCGCCTGTGGGACGTGCAGGTGCACAAGGGCAGCCAGGTCAGCAGCGGGATCGCCGTGACCGCCGACGACGTGTTCTACGCGACGTGGACCGAGCTCCACGTGCTGTCCCTCAAGACAGGCGAGCTCCGGTTCCGCCTCGGCAAGAGTTTTTGATAAAGATCGGCGCCGAGCCGCCCGGTGAATGTCGAGAGCCCGCTTGCGGGGCTGGCATGGCATACGGATCGCCGGCCGCTCGCGGTCGAAGCCCGCGAGTCCTGGGGACTCGCGGGCTTCCGGGCGAATCACCGGCGCGATCCGGCGGTCGTCCGGGCTCGCGTGTCACTGCTCGAAGCAGTAGAGGCGCTGCGCGGTCGAGCAGTTCGACGCGTTGACGAGGCCGGTGCTGGTCCAGTTGCCGTTGATGGCGTTGTTGCGGCCCTCGTAGCCGATGACGAGGAAGCCGCCGCTGGCGGTCCAGCCGCTGCAATCCTCTTCCAGCGAGAGGCCGCTCGCGGACGTGCCGGTCCAGATGTCGGCCTGGGGCGACATGTCGCCGAACTCGTTGATGTTGATCGGCACGTCGATCGTGCCGTCGACGAGGTCGGCCCAGGTCTGGGCGACCTCCTGGCCGTCGAGGCGGGCGTAGCGGGTGGTCGACTTGATGAAGCGGCTGGCCGGGTTGCTGGTGTTGTTGCTGACCCACGCGTCCCAGGTGCCGCCGAGGCCGGCCGCGTTGGCGCGGGCCTGGCACTTGGCCTTGGCGCCGGAGATGCCGCCGAGGTTGCCGTTCCAGCTGGTGCTGGTGTTGAAGACGCGCTTCGGCTTGGTGCAGTTGGCGTTGCAGAGGTCGCCGTTGGCGACGTTGCCGTCGTCGCACTGCTCGGCGGGCGAGGTGGTCTTGAGCACGCCGTCGCCGCACTTGGCCGTCTTGCAGGTGTTGAGGCAGGCGTCGGCGTTGGAGCCGTTGCCGTCGTCGCACTGCTCGGTGCCCTGCTTGAAGCCGTCGCCGCACTTCGGCAGGAGGCAGGCCAGGGTGCAGCTGCCGGTGTTGCTGTTGTTCGCGCCGAGGTCGCACTCCTCGCCGGGCTGCTTGATGCCGTCGCCGCAGCTCGCCATCTTGCACGCGTTGGTGCAGGTGTCGTTGTTGATGAAGTTGCCGTCGTCGCAGGCCTCGCCCGGGCCGACGAAGCCGTCGCCGCAGATCTGCTTGGTGCAGTTGGCCTTGCACGCCTTGGTGTTGCCGTTGTTGGCCCCGTCGTCGCACTGCTCGACGCCGGCGCGGATGAAGCCGTCGCCGCACACGGCGGTCTTGCAGGCGAGCGTGCAGGCGCCGGTGTTGCTGTTGTTGTTGCCGGCGTCGCACTGCTCGCCCTTGCTGGGCTGGACGTAGGCGTCGCCGCAGAACGGGAGCAGGCACTTGTCGGTGCAGCCGTCGTCCTGGTTGCCGTTCTTGCCGTCGTCGCACTGCTCGGCGCCGTCCTCGATGCTGTTGCCGCAGATCTCGAGCACGCAGGTGGCGCTGCAGCCGTCGTCGCTGGCGACGTTGCCGTCGTCGCACTGCTCGCCCGGGCCGACGTCGCCGTCGCCGCACACGTTGAGCTCGCAGTTGGCGTTGCACGCCTGGCCGGGGCCGTTGCCGTCGCCGAGGTCGCACTGCTCGGGGTTCAGGCCGAGGGTGTTGACGAGGCCGTCGCCGCACGCGGCCTCCTGGCACGACGAGGTGCAGTCGGCCTGGTCGGAGTTGAGGTTGCCGTCGTCGCACGCCTCACCGACGACGTCCTGGGTGAAGCCGTCGCCGCAGGCCGCCGCGGTGCACGAGGCGGTGCAGGCGTCGGTGTCGATCGCGTTGCCGTCGTCGCACTGCTCGGTGGCGGCGACGATGCCGTCGCCGCAGGTGGCGACGGTGCAGGCGTTGGTGCACTCGTCCATGTCGTCGTCGTTGCCGTCGTCGCAGGCCTCGCCGGGGCCCGGGACGCCGTCGCCGCACACGTTCGGCTCGCACGCGCTGGTGCACGGCTTGCCGACGCCGTTGTTGGCGCCGTCGTCGCAGGTCTCGTCGGGGCCGAGGATGCCGTCGCCGCACACGTTGAGCGCGCAGGCCCCCGTGCACGTGTTGTCCGGCATGCCGTTGCCGGGGCCGTTGTCGCACGCCTCCTCCGGGCCCTGGTCGCCGTCGCCGCACACGTTCGGCGAACAGTCGGCCTTGCAGGCCTTGCCGGGGCCGTTCTCCGGGCCGTCGTCGCAGCCCTCGCCGCCCGCGACGACGCCGTCGCCGCACACGGCCGGCATCACCCCCGTCGTGCTGTCGGTGTCGGTGCCCGCGGTGTCGGTGTCGGTGCCCGCGGTGTCGGTGTCGGTGCCCGCGGTGTCGGTGTCGGTGCCCGAGTTGCTGGTCGAATCGGTCGACGAATCGGTGGTGTTGCTGGTCGAGTCGGTGGCCGTGTTGCTGGTCGAGTCGGTGGCCGTGTTGCTGGTGTCCGTATTGGTGTCCGTCGCCGGGTTGGTGGTCGAGTCGGTGTCCGTCGCGGACCCGGGTCCCACGGTCGTCGTCGTCGGCGTGGAGCTGCCCTCGGTGACCGACGTCATGTTGGTGGTCGTCGGCACGGTGTCGGTCGACGGCGCCGTCGACGACGCGTCGGTCCCGCTGCTGCCGGACCCGCTGTCGGTGTCGGTCGACGCCGTGGCCGAGTCGTCGTTGTTGCAGGCGAACGCGAACAGATTCACGCACAACAGAGCCGTAGTGGTGGACAGACTATTTTTGCGACGCATACCGCGATGGTTACGCGCCGCCCCCTCGACCTTCAACCGCAAAGCTGAATCATGCATCAGGTCGAATGTGCGCATGTGCCCGCTGCGCCGGCTGTTCGCGCGCTGGCACGCGTGCACGCGGTCCGCGGGCGGAGACCCGCGCCGCAATTCTCCTGCGATCGAAGCGTGAATCGAGCCATGAATTCAACCTGTCCAACCTGTCCGCGGAGACAGGTTGTCGCCTGGATGCCACGTTGACAGCGACGGCGCACCTGTGGTGCCTTGACATGCGCTCCAGGAGTCCCCCGATGCGTCGCCACGCCGCCCTCGCCTCGACCCTCATCATCGCCGCCTGCCACGGCTCCGAGAGCGGCGAGACCGGCGAGACCGCCGCCACCGACGCGGCCGGCGAGACCGCCGCCACGGCTGACACCTCGACGACCTCCGGGGCCACGACGCCGACCACCACCGAGGCGCCGACGACCACCACCGACGACTCGACCGGCGCGAGCGCAGACGTGCCCGGTTGCGCCGGCGGTTCCTTCATACCTGTCCCGAAAGACACATCGTTGCCGGGGCCGTGGCCGGTCGGCGCCCGCACCGTGTCGGTCGGCGATCTGACGGTCGAGGTGTGGTACCCCGCCGCCCTCGGCAGCGAGGCCGGACACGAGCAGATCCGCTACGACATCCGCTCCGGCCTCCCGGACGCCGAGCAGGGCAAGGTGCCCGACGCCGACAACCCGTGGCAAACCTGCGAGTGCTGGCGCGACCTCCCGCTCGACGAAGACCACGGGCCCTACCCCGCGGTGCTGTTCGTCCACGGCACCGCCGGGTTCCGCTCGCAGTCGCTCGAACACATGGTCCACTGGGCCAGCCGCGGCTTCGTCGTCCTCGCCGCCGACCACCCGGGGTTGTGGCTCAAGGACCTGCTCGGGTCGCTGTGCGGCGGGCCCAACGTCCCACGAGACCTCGCCGGCGACCTCGCTCAGATGCTCGCGGCGATCGAGGCGCCGGCCGGCGAGCTGGCGTTCCTCGCCGACCACGTCGACGCCGACCGCATCGGCATGGCCGGCCACAGCGCAGGCGGCAGCGCGATCGCCGGCGCGGGGGCCTCGGCCCGCGTGCTGATCCCGATGGCCGCCGGCGGCGTCGAGGCCGGCGCAGCGCTCGAGTCGACGCTGATCCTCGGGGCGCTGAGCGACCAGGTGGTGGCCTACTCGGAGCAACAATCGGGCTTCGAAAACTCGCCCGCGCCGAAGCGCCTGGTCGGCATCGCCGAGGCCGGCCACCTCGCCTTCTCGAGCCTGTGCTCGCTGAAGAACGCGCAGGGCCAGGACTTCCTCGCCATCGCCGAGGCCAACGACGTGTGCGGGGCCCAGTTCGCCGGCTTGCTGTTCGACTGCAGCCCCGACTACACGCCCGACGCGACGAGCTGGGAGATCGCCCAGTTCGCGTCGTCGGCGGCGCTCGAGTCGGTGCTCCGCTGCACCGACGCGGCCGACAACTTCGCGGAGCTGCAGGCGAAGTTTCCCGCGGTCGCGGAGTATCAAGAGGCGCTGTGACTCGGGTCGCCCGCGGGGCTCGGTGTGGTGCTTCGCGAATTGCCGACTGCGCCTCGCGGGGGGTCCGGGGAAGGGTCGGCGGCGAGTTCAGCGTCCCGATGACCCCTCCTGCGTCGGGGTCATCTTGGCCTCGTATTCGCCGCCGACCCTTCCCCGGACCCCTGGCACGGCTGCAGCCGTGAGGGGCCGACACGCCGTCCTCGGCTTCGATGGCGGATGTCCCATGGGGCAGGTTATCTGCGCCTGTTCGACGGCCAGGGCTGGCCGCCGAACAGACGCTCTCTCAAATCATTACCGGCGTGTCCTCGGTCCGCGGCGAACGCTCTCGCGGTGCGCGGCGGCGATGTCCGCCGCACGCTTGCTCACGGCGAGAATCTGTGCTGCGATGGCGACTGCAGCTATCGCCGTTGCGCCGCGCACGTGGCGACAATGACCGCACGGGGACGATTCACACCCGCGGCACCGTGATGAGGACAATCGTCGCCACCGCGAAAACGTGACGCCGACGCTCGCGCTCCGAATCGCCGCGAATCTGCGAGTCAAGACACGCGCCGGCGAACGGGCGCTCAAGCTCCGGAATCGCCGCCGCTCGGCGGCCGGGGTGGATTGCGCAGGCGGTCGCGGATCGCCTTGAGCTCGGCCACTACCAGCAGATCTTTGGGTCGACCGACCGACTCCTTGATCGTGATCAGGTGATCGAGGGCGATGACCTTGCAGGTGGCGCCGAGGAAATCCACCTTCTCGGCGGCGCTGTCGAGCTCGGCGACGCTGGCGATCGGCGGCACCTCGCCGAGGACGTCGAGCCGGCCGCTGTCGGTGACGAGGTAGAGATTGCGATGACGGGCGAGCTGCTCCGGGGAGACGTCGAGCTCGCCGAGATCGGGGCGGGCGGCGTTGCGCGGATGCAACGGTCGCAGCGCCGCGAGCAGCCGCGCCATGTTGTCGGCGGTGAACACGGCCGCGACGTCGAGGTCGTCGGTGTTGTACGCGGAGCCGTGCACCACCGCCGCGACGCCGCCGAGGATCACGAAGTCGAATCCGGCGGCGAGCAGCCGCTGCAACAGGTCAGGCGTGTCTTGCACGGCTCAGCCCTGCGCGCAGGAGCGCCACCGCTTGCTGCGTGCGGTGCTTTTGCAAGATCCGCTGCTCCGGCGTGAGCGACAGGTTGCGCTCGAGCAGGGCCACGTCGATCCCCAGCTCGATCGCGCGGTCCCAGTCGGGGCCGTAGCTCGGCCAGTGCGCGCGGAAGACCGGACGGAGGTCGATCGGGGCGTCCACGGCGCCAGCGTAGCACGGCGCTCAGGGCGCCAGGAGCTTGAAGGCCCAGGTCGCGCCCTCGCGGATGTAGACGAAGCGCTCGTGCAGGCGGCCGTCGTGGCCGACCCAGAACTCCCAGGCGTCGGGCTCGACGGCGTAGCCGCCCCAGTTGTCGGGTCGCGGCACGGGGTGGTCGCCGATCTCGTGGGCCAGCGTCGACACGCGGTCGAGCAGCTGCTGGAAGTCCATGATCGGTCGGCTCTGCGGCGAGGCGACGGCGCCGAGCTGGCTGAGGCGCGGGCGGGAGGCGAAGTAGGCGTCGGACTCGGCCGCCGGCAGGCGGACGACGCGGCCCTCGACGCGGACCTGCACGTAGAGCGTCGGCCACCAGAACAGCAGCGCGGCGCGCGGGTTGTCGTCGAGCTCGCCGGCCTTGCGGCTGTCGTAGTTGGTGAAGAAGCGCAGGCGCCCGGCCGGGTCGAGGCCCTTGAACAGGACCATGCGGGCCGAGGGGCGGCCGCTCGCGGTGGCGGTGGCCAGCGTCATCGCCTCGGGCATCGCCATCCCGCTGGCGACCGCCGCCGCGAACCACTCCTGGAACAGGGCGAGGGGCTGGAGGTCGGGCTCGGGCTTGCGCACGGACATGGCCGCGATGGTGTAGCGCGAAACCCGGGCCCCGGCGCCCGCGCCGGCGGTGAGTCAGCGCTCGTTCACGGCCGCGATCGCCTGCCCCTTCGAACATGGCCCAGACACCATGTCCCGAAGAACATCCACGCGAGCCCGCCGCCGCCGCGCCCCGTCGCGCAGGCGCAGCCCGCGGACCCGGCCTCGGGCTCGCCGGTGTCCGTGTCGGTGTCGGGCTCGGCGCCGACCTCGATCACGACCGGCTCGGAGCGGGTGACGTGGCCGGCGGCGTCCTCGGCGACGGCGACGAGGGTGTAGCTGCCGCTCGGGAACACCGCGGTGCCGAATTTCCACGGCGGCTCGTCGTCGTGGCCCGGGCTCTCGCCGTCGATCTCGAGCGCGACCTCGGCGACGCCCCAGCCGACGTCCTCGGCCTCGACCTCGATCTCGAGCTTCACCTCGGGCCCCGGATACGCACCCGGGCTCGGGCTCGTGATCGCGACCGTCGGCGGCGTGGTGTCGGGCTCGGCGTCGAAGGCGGCGCCGCAGCTGGTGCCGGCCGGCCCGACCGGGGCGGCGGCGCAGAGGTCGTCCCACGCCCCGGCGCCGACGCTGTCGGCCGGCGCGAAACCGCTGCAGCGGAAGTCCGGCCGCCAGCTGCCGTCGTCGTCGTGGCACGGCGTGAGGTCGACGTCGGCCTCGGCCTCGATCCACGGGATCGCGTCCCACGCGTAGGCGTAGTGGCCGATCCCCCCGCAGCCGGCCGCGTGCACCGAGGCGACGCCGAACACCCGCCAGGTGCCGTCGGCGGTTTGGATCAAGGCCGGGCCGCCCGAGTCGCCGGCGCACACGCCCGGCTCGCCGAGGCCGCCGACCTCGAAGTAGTCGGCGAGCACGAGCCGCACCGGCGCGGCGGCCCAGCGCTTGGGCCCGTCGCCCGCGCCCGACTCGCTCTCGCCGTAGCCGACGATCACGGCCTCGGCCCCGGGCTCGACGAGCGCGGTCTCGCAGCCGAACGCGATCGGCACCACGGGCACCGGCGCGGGCTCGCTCAGGCGACAGAAGGCCCAGTCGGCCCCCTCGTCGCCGAGTCCCGCGTAGTCGGGGTTCGTACGGCAGAGATCGGGCTCGACCGCGTGGTCACGGTCGTCGGCCGACTGGCCGAAGCGGACCTGACCGATCGCGTCCCCGCAGTGCGCCGCGTACAGCACGACGCGCGGATGCACGAGCGTGCCGGTGCAGCGGGTGTCGACGCCGTCGAGCGCGACCACCCCCGGGAAGGCGCAGATCTCGGCCTCCGCGCCGCCGAAGATCGGCACCGGAGGCGTCGGTGCGGTGGTCCGCGCGCCCGCCGCTCGCGCCTCGCCGGCCGACACCACGGCCACGAGCGCCGCCCCCCGACATGCCCAGCGCCGCCACCGACGATGCATCGCGCGAGGATGACACATGAGCTTACCGGGGTGCAGCCGCGGCGCGACAATTGCTGACGCTGCCCGGCGCGGCGCGTATCATCGCGCGGCCGGCCGCGGCCGGACGACCCCCGACGCTCGGAGATGTCGATGCCCGTCAGCCTCTCGTGGCTCATCCTGACCCTCGCGACCGCCGCGGCCGCCGAGCCCGCGGCCACGCCCTCGACCTCCGAACCGGCCACCTCCGAGCCCGCGCCGGCAGCCGCCTCCGAGCCCGCGCCGGCGCCCACCTCCGCGAGCGAGGCCGACGCCCGCGCCGAGCAAGCCGCGGCGCTGTACGGCCAGCGCAAGTACCTCGAGGCCGCGCAGATGCTCGAGGAGCTGTGGAACTCGGTGCACGAGCCGCGCGACCTGTTCAACGCCGGCCTCGCGCGCCTGGCCCTCGGCCACCGCGCGCACGCGATCCGCTACTGGGAGCTCTATCTCCAGCAGCCCGGGATCCCCGAAGACGGGCGCGAGCAGGCCGTCAGCCGCAGCAAGAAGGCCCAGGCGGCCGCCACCGGCGTGCTGGTGCGGATCGCCCCGTCGAGCGTGGCCGAGCTCGGCGCCATGCTGACGCTGACCCGCGTCGACGACGACAAAGACAGGCGCCCGCCGCTGGTGTTCGAGCTGCCGCCGCACGCCCCGGAGTTCACCTCGGGCGGCAAGACGATCTACGTCGACCCCGGCAAGTGGCAGCTGAAGATCGGCGCGCCGACCTACGGGACCTCGACCCGCGACCTGACCATCAAGCCAGGTGGAGCGGGCTTCGTGCTCGAGGTGGCGCTGGCCAGCGACCCGGCGTTCCGCTCGGCGACGTTCCAGGTCGAGCCCGGCGAGGCGGTGGCGGCCGGGGCGACGGTGACGCTGCAGCGCATGGTGCTCAACGCCGAGCCTGTCCCCTGCCCGCTCGACGGCCACGGCAAGTGTGCGGTGCGCATCGAGCCCGGCGACTGGGAGGTCACGGTGCAGGCGCCCGGCTACCAGCGCTACGTCGAGAAGGTCACCCTCGGCGCCCAGCCGACGGCGACCTTCGCCGTCGCGCTCGCGCCCTCGCTGACGCCACCCACGCCCGCCACGCCCGCGCCGGTGGAGGCCGGCGCCGCGCCGACGCCCGAGGCCCCCGCGCCGCCGCCGGTGCCGGAGCGCGTGCCGAAGAAGGCGCGCATGCGCCTGTCGACGGGCCTCATCGTCAGCGGCGTGCCGGTGTTCATCACCGGCCTCGCCGTCGCGGTCCACGGCAGCAACGTCTACGACGAGAAGAAATTGACCAAGGTCGCCAACGGCGACCTGGTGCCCGCAATGCGCATGCGCTCCGCCGGCGCGGGATTGATGGGTGGGGCCATCGGCCTGTGGGCGACCGGCCTGACCGCCGAGTTCGACGTGAAGCCGTGGGTGTGGTGGACCGAGCTCGGCGTCGGCGCGGCCGCCCTGCTCACCGGCGGCGTGTGGAGCGGCGTCAGCACCTCGCGCTGGAACTCCAACTCCACGTCCACGCTGGTCTGCAACAACAACGAGGGCGTCGATTGCTTCACCGCCCACCGCCTCGCCAGCGGCTTCTTCCTCGGCCTCGGCGCCGGCACGATCGTCGGCGCCGCCACCGGCCTGATCGTCCAGCGCTTCCATCTCCGCCCGTCCCGCGTCAGCTTCGCGCCCACCTTCTTCGGCGGACAGACCGGCTTCCTCGTCCAGGGGCGGTTTTGAGCGCTCGCAGCGTGTGAGTCTAGCCCGGCGCGAAGGCGGCGGCGGTGCCGCCCCCGGTCCTTCGCAAGCGGCTAGCATGCCGCAATGCTGACTTCCGTTCGTCACCTGGTCGCTGCGCCGCTCTGTCTCTGCACCCTGCTCCCCGCCTGCGGCGACGACGGCACCCCCGCCGCCAGCGACACCGAGGCCGGCACCAGCGACGGCACCAGCGGCGACGGCACGGCCACCGACGACACGACCAGCGCCGGGCCGACGACCACCGAAGACACGCCCACGACCACCGTCGAGACGACCGACGGCCCCGCGCCGACCACCGACGATCCCGACCCGACGACGACCACCACCGACCCCACCGGTGACCCGCCGCCCTCGCCGTGGGACGGCGAGCCGCTGCCCGACGCGCCGCCCGGCGAGTGGAACTGGATCGACTTCCCCGACTCGATGTGCCGCGACGGCAGTAGCGCCGGCATCGGCGTCCGCTACGGCACCGGCGACGGCCTGGTGATCTACTTCCAGGGCGGCGGCGCCTGCTTCAACGCGCTCACCTGCGCCCAGAACCCGTCGAGCTTCAACGGCGCCGGCTTCGACGGCAGCAACAACGGCATCTTCGACCCCGGGCCGATGAACCCGGTCGGCGATTGGACCCACATCTTCGTGCCGTACTGCACCGGCGACGTCCACGCCGGCGACCGCCCCGATCAGATGTCGGAGGCGGGCATCCAGCAGTTCGTCGGCTTCCGCAACGTCGCCGCCTACCTCGAGCGCATCGTCCCGACGTTTACCGGCGTCGGCCACGTGCTCGTCACCGGCGAGAGCGCCGGCGGCTTCGGGGCCGCCTTCAACTACGACCGCATCGCCGACGCCTTCCCCGGCTCCAGGGTCACCCTGCTCGACGACTCCGGCCCGCCGCTCGGCTTCGAGGTCGCGCCGCTGTGCCTGCAGCAGAAGTGGAGCGACCTGTGGGGCTTCGACGACACGATCCCCGCCGGCTGCGAGGACTGCTTCCCCAGCCAGGGGGGCGGCATCGTCAACATCGGCGCCCACATCGCCAAGAAGCACAGCACCCAGCGCCTGGCGCTGATCTCCTCGACCGGCGACTCGGTGATCCGCTTCTTCTTCGGCTTCGGCGGCAACGACTGCACCGCCCTGCTCCCCAACACCCCGCAGCAGGCGTTCGAGGACGCCCTGATCGACGCCCGCGACAACTACTACAACGAGCCCGCCGGCGTGTGGGGCAGCTTCTTCGTCGACAACAGCGAGCAGCACACGTTCCTCAGCGGCAGCCTCTACTCGGCCCAGTCCGACGGGGTCGCGCTGATCGACTGGGTCACCGACCTCGTCGGCGGCACCGCCACCCACGTCGGGCCCTGATCCCGAGCCCTGTCGTGAATAGCGCGAGGGACATGCTCGTAAGGGCATGTCCCTCTTCGCATGTCCTTTCAAACATGCCATGAGAGTCATGCAGCAAATCGACCCGATGGCCCATGGAAGCCCTGATGGAGGGTCGGGCCATCATCGCCCCAAGGGTGAGCCGGCTCTCGTCCTCGCGCGAGCGCTCGGCCTTGTCATCACAGACCTCTTGCTAGACTGCGCGCATGGTCAAATCGGCGCTCGTATCGGTCGCATCGTCGCTGCTCGTGGTCCTCGCGGCCTGTGGCAACACCACCTCCGACGGCGCCACCGACGGCCTCGGGACCACCACCGGCAGCACCACCGACGACGCGACCGGCACCTCGACCTCCGACACCGCGGTCCCGACCACCACCGTCGAGCCGACCACCAGTGATTCGACCACCGGCGAGGTCGGCCCGCCGCCGGTCGACTACGTCATCATCGCCGCCGACAAGCTGGCCGACGTCGCCGGCGAATTCGGCGAGCACCGCAGCGCCGGCGGGCACACCGTCGCGCTCGTGCGCATGAGCGAGATCCTGGCCGACGGCGGCGATCCGGTCGAGGCGATCCGCGAGCGCCTGCGGGGCTACCACGCCGCGCGCGACCCCGACCGGCCGCTGTTCGTCCTGCTCGTCGGCGACGCCGAGCCGGGCGGCCCGGTCGACGCCGACACGGTCCCGCTCGGCGAGGTCGTCCAGGTGCTGGAGATCGAGCCGCCGATGGCGATCCCCTCCGACCACCTCTACGCCGACCTCGACGACGACGACATCACCGACCTCGCCGTCGGACGGATCCCCGCCCGGGACCCTGCCGCCGTCACCGCCGCCCTCTTAAAAACCATCCGCCACGAGCAGGTCCGCAGCGTCGGCCCGCACAACCGGCGGATCAACATGTTCGCCAGCGCTCTCGGTCAGGGCGCCCTGGTCGACAGCCTGGTCGAGAAGCTCGTCAACACCGCCCTCGACGAGATCCCCTACGAGTTCGACATCACCATGACGTACGGTTTGCAGAGCTCGCCCTACGTCTACGTCCCCGAGCAGTTCAGCGACAAGGTCGTCGAGCGTATCAACGAGGGCTCGTTGATGGTCACCTACATCGGCCACGGCAGCCCCACCAGCTTTCCTCCGCTCGAGTGGAACGGCCAGCTCCACCCGCTGCTCGACGTCGAGGCCCTCGGCGACCTGGCGATCACCGGTCGCAGCCCGATCGTCACCCTGATCGCCTGCGCCATGGGCTCGTTCGCCGGCCCGGACGACAGCGTCGGCGCCTCGCTGCTCGCCGCGGCCAACGGCCCGGTCGCCGTGCTGTCCTCGACCGAGCTCTCGTACGTCTACCCCAACACGATCTTCATCCGCGAGCTCGGCCTCGTCATGACCGCCGAGCGTCCGGCCACCATCGGCGAGGCGTTCGTGCGCGCCAAGCAGCGCGTCATGACCCAGGTCGACGGCTTCCGCGCCCAGATCGACAACGCCTTCGGCCTCTCGCTGTCCGACGCCGACATGGACGCGCTGCGCCGCAGCCACCTGCACCTCTACACCCTGTTCGGCGACCCCGCGCTGCGGATCGGCTACCCGGAGCCGGCCGCCGTCGGCGTCGCTCCGGCCGCCGTCGCGCCGGGCGGCAGCGTCGACGTCGACATCACCGCCGCGGGCCTCGGCGACGGCCTCGCGCACATCACCCTCGAGACCGTGCGCTCGAAGATCCCCGGCGAGCTCGTGCCCGTCCCGCCCGACGGCGATCCGCAGCGCGACGCCGTGCTGGTCGCCAACTACGAGGCCGCCAACGACAAGGTCGTCCTCGGCACCGAGGCCGCGCTGGTCGGCGGCGCGGCGCAGGTCAGCCTGGCGGTGCCGGCCGATCTGCCCCGCGGCCGCTATCACGTCAAGGTCCGCGCCGACGACGGCAGCGCCGAGGCGATCGGCGCCGTCGAGCTGATCGTGGACGACTGACGGGCACGTGCTCGAAGCGCCGCGGGCGTCTCGGCGAAGCCGGCCTGTCGCAGATGACGCAATCAACATGTTCTACAGGACATGTTATTTTCAACATGTCCCATTGCACATGGCCTGAAGGCCCTGTCAGTCCGGCAGCCGGCACACGCCGTAGTCGGCCCACATCGGCGGCGCGTCGGCGCCGTAGACGGGCATGCAGGTCTCGGCCGCGCTGCCGCACTGGGCGGAGCCGTCGCCGACCTCGCACAGCGACGAGCAGCAGCTCGCGCCGTCGCAGCCGTCGAGCGCGGTCGCGGACACGCAGACGAGGCCGGCGCCGCACTCGCCGACCCCCTGGCACGGGTCGCCGGCTCCGCCGGGGACCACGACCTCGATGCAGGCGAAGTCGCCGCTGACCAGCGAGCAGGCCTGGAGGTCCGGGCAGTCCTGCGCGAGCGGGTCGCACGCGACCGACGGCTCCGGCTCCTTCTCGCCGGTCGAGTCGGGAGGGTCGGCGGTGTCGGTCGTCGTCATCGGGCCCATCTCGAATTGAACGCAGCCGGCGGCGAGCAGCGCGAGGACGGCGAGGAGACGCGGTTTGGCCATGGGCGCGAGCGTACCCCGGCCCGGGCCTCCACGGGCAGACGGCGATCCGACCTCGGGGCGTGGTAGTGTGCGCCGGTGAAGCACGAGACCCTCAGCCTCCCCGGAGACGGCGTGACCACGCACGTCCACGTGTGGACCCCCGACGACGGCCAGCCGGTCCGCGGGCTGGTCCAGGTGCTCCACGGCCTGGCCGAGCACGCCGGCCGCTACGAGGGCCTGGCGCGCGGCCTGTGCGACGCCGGCTTCGCGGTCGTGGCCCACGATCACCGCGGCCACGGCCGCAGCGCCGCCGGCCCCGACGAGCTCGGCTTCTTCGGCGAGCGCGACGGCTGGGGCGCCGTCCTCCTCGACGCCGCCCGCGTGCGCGCCCACGCCCGCGAGCGCTTCGGCGACGTCCCGTGGGCGCTGCTCGGCCACAGCATGGGCTCGGTGATCGCCCTGCACGACCTCGCCACCAGCGGCGCCAGGCCGGCCGCGGTGGTCCTCTCCGGCGCGACCGGCAAGGTCGGCGCGCTGCTGCGGATCGGTCAGGGCCTCATCCAGGTCGAGCTGCGCCGGATCGGCGTCCGCGGGCGCAGCAAGCTGCTCAACGCCACCGCGTTCGGCACCTACAACCGCGCCTTCCGCCCCAACCGCACCGAGTTCGACTGGCTGTCGCGCGACGAGGCCCAGGTCGACGCCTACATCCACGACCCGCTGTGCGGCTTCCTGCCGACCACCTCGCTGTGGCGCGACCTGGTCGGCGGCCAGGCCCGGCTGCAGACCGCCCCCTTCCTCGAGCGCCTGCCCCGCGTGCCCTACTCGGTCATCGGCGGCGACCTCGACCCCGTCGGCGGCAAGGGCCGCCAGGTCGAGGCCCTCGTCACGATGATGCGCAAGCTCGGCCTCCAGGTCGACCTGCGCCTGTGGCCGGGCGGCCGCCACGAGATGTTCCACGAGACCTGTCGCGGCGACGTCGTCGGCGAGACGGTCGGCTGGCTCTCCGGCCACCTCGCCCGCTGACCCGCGCCCGGGGGCGGATGCTCGGCTGGCCGCGAGGACAGGTCGCGCCTCCGGCCACCCCGCACGGCGACTGGTCGCCTGTCCGTGAGGACAGGCCTCAACCGTCGAGTCGACCGCCGTCCCGGACCGCCACCTGATGCTCCGGCGTGTCCCCTGGAACATGTCCATCGGGACACGCGAACGGCCCGCCGAACAGCACGCCGCCGACGATCCACAGGCCGACCGCCTGGAACAGCACGAACGCGGTCTCGAACGCGAGGCCGTCCGGCAGCGGCACGCCGAGCGCGGCGAACGCGACGAAACAGAGGTCGAACAGCCGGCCGATCGACGTGCCGCCGAGCGCCAGCGCGGGCCCGGCGAGGGCGATCGCCAGCGCCGGCGCGCACACGAGGGCGACCGCCAGGCACACCAGCGGGCGCGGCGGGAGGAGGGTCCGGCGCCGCGCGTAGTGGACCGCGGAGCCGAGCAGCAGCACCAGCGTGACGAGGCACGAGATCTCGGCGGCGGGGTCGAACGGGACGTACCAGAGCACGTCGAGCATCAGACCGACTCTCAGCACGATGTTGAGCACGGCGACGGACCCGACCAGCCAGAAGAACGCCCGCATCTTCACCAGGATACCCCGACGCCGCCCCCGTTCAACCCGCCGAACCCTCGCTCGTCCTCGCGTCTCGCCCCGATCGCGGCACGAACGTCATACCGTCACGACCGCGACCTGACGCGCCGATTCGCTGGATGTCCGAAGAGACAGGTCACGGGAAGTCGCCGACCTTGGCGCCGGGTGGGCTCGTGACTCGAGCGCCGAACACGCGGACCCGCGCACACTGCGCGGTGCCGCTGGCGGCATTCGCTGTAATATCCGGGCTGGCTCGCGTTACGGAGGGGACGCGATGGCCTCGCGCTCTCTCTCCCCTGCGCCGCGTGACCCGGAAGCCGCACGCGCGTCCGCCGTGGAGAGCGTCGGCGGGCTCGTCGAGCTGGCCCGCGGCGGCGACATGCGCGCGTGGTCGGAGCTGTACCACCGGCACTACGAGCGGATCTTCAACCGGCTGTGCTTCTACCTCGGCGAGGCGTCGGTCGCCGAGGACCTCACGCAGGAGACCTTCGCGCGCGCGGTCGTGGTGCTGCCGAGCTTCGACGGGCGCGCCGCGTTCTCGACCTGGCTGTTCGGCATCGCGCTCAACGTGGCGCGCAACTTCATCCGCGAGCGGCAGACGCAGCGCCGCGCCGAGCGACGACTCGCCGACGTCGAGGCGCTGCGCCACGGGCCGGACGTCGCCCGCATGCACCTGCAGCAGGCGCGCAAGCAGGCGCTGTACGCCGCGCTCGCCGAGCTGAGCGAGCCGCTGCGCGAGGCGTTCGTGCTGCGCGAGCTCGAGGAGCTGTCGATGGCCGAGGCGGCCGCGCGAGCGGGAGTGTCGGCGAACAACATGGCCGTGCGGGTGTTCCGCGCGCGTGAAAAAGTCCGGGAGGCGTTGATCCGCGGCGGCTGGTTGACGACACCGACGGAGGAGGCGGGTTGATGCACCTGGAAGATCCGCTCGACGGGTTCCTCGGCGACGCGCGCGAGGCGGTGCGCGCCGAGGCGGACCGCGGCGGTCGCCGGCGCGACTTCGCGGCGATGATCGCCCGGGCGCACGCGATCGACTCGCAGGGCGTGTCCCGCGAGGCGGTCGCCGAGGCGGCACGATTCGCCCCGGTGGTCGCGCTGCCGCGGCCGCGGCTCGCACCGGCCCCGGCGCGCGAGGAGGACTCGAGCCCGGCGCCGACGGCCCCGCGGCGCAGGCTCGGTTGGCTGATGGCCGCGGCCGCGGGCCTGCTGCTCGCGGGCGCGTTCGCGGGCGCTGCCACCCAGGCCCGGCGGGACGGCGCGGCGACGGCGAACGCGGCGCCGCTCGTCGCTCCGCAGCCGGATCGGCCCAGCACGACCGCGACGCCGCCCGGCGCCGGCGCACACAGACATGTCTCAAGGAACGTCTTTTTAAAGACAGGAGACGAAACATCGCCCCCCGAGTATGAAGACGGAGATGCCTCTGAGGACATGTTCTTGAAGACAGAAGACGAGCGCACCGCGCCGCCCGCCCGCGGGGAACGCGGACATGCCTCCGAAGACATGCCCGTCAGGACATGTGACGAGGACCCCGCGCCGCACCCCGCGGCTGAGCACTCTCACGATTCACAGAACATGCCCGTCAGGACATGCGATCAGCGCTCCGCGCCGCTCGCCGCGGATGATCACGTACATGCCTCAAAGGGCATGCCCAGCGAGACAGGACACGGCTCGGCGTCGCGGCGCGACGGAGCTCGCGGCGAGGCGACGCCGGAGCGCCAGGTCGCGGCAGATCGCGCGGACGAGCCGCCGCGGCGCCGCGGGGTCAGTTCCCGACGGCGCGCCGAACAGCCGCCGGCCGAGGCAGCGACCGACGAGGCCGCATGGGTCGCGCTCGATCGGGCCGCGCGCGAGGCGTGGCGGCGCGGCGACACCGAGGAGGCGCGCGCGCTGCTGTCTGCGCTCGTCCGCACCGACGCGGCGGCGAGCACGGTCGAGCTGGCGTACGGCGACCTGTTCGTGCTGACGCGCAAGGCCGGCGACCAGCAGGCGCTGGCGCGGCTGTGGCAGCGCTACCTCGCCCGCTTTCCGCGCGGTCTGTACGCCGAGGACGCGCGCGTCGGTCTGTGCCGCCGCGCGACCGGGGTCGAGGCGAGCGCGTGCTGGGACCTGTACCTCGGGACATGGCCCGAAGGCGCACACGCCGACGAGGCCCGCGCGGCTCGCGGAGGCGAGGGGCCATGAAGTTCGCCTGTAATGCCGGTGTTTGCCACCGGTACTCAGGGGCGAGCCGCCGTGAGCGCGGCCAGGAGCAGAATTAAAGATGATGTTGAATTCGATCTTTCGCGCCCTCATGGCGCTGGTGGTCTCTCACGGGCTGATCGCGTGCGACGTGATCAACATCGAGATCTCCGACGGAGACGACGACGACGACACGGCGACCGACGGCGAGCTGGATGACTCGACTTCCTCGACCAGCGCGACCACCGGTCCCGTCGAGGCCACGTCGAGCACCGGCACCGGTATCGAGACAGGACCCGGCGAAGGCACGTCGAGCACCAGCACCGGCTTCGAGACCGGCACCGGGCCCGGCGAGGCCACCTCCAGCACCAGCACCGGCACCGACACCGGCGAGGCCACCTCCAGCACCGGCACCGGCACCGACACCGGCGAGGCCACCTCCAGCACCGGCACCGGCACCGACACCGGCGAGGCCACCTCCAGCACCAGCACCGGCTTCGAGACCGGCACCGACACCGGCGAGGCCACCTCCAGCACCAGCACCGGCTTCGAGACCGGCACCGACACCGGCGAGGCCACCTCCAGCACCAGCACCGGCGTCGATACCAGCTCGAGCTCGTCGAGCGGTTGACGCATTCCTGACGCAGCACGCGTGCGGCTCGCAGTTCATGCCTCGGTCGTGTGCCTCGCGGGCTTGCTCGCGGGGACGACCGCGCGCGCGTCGATGCGGCGAGACGAGGCCCCGGCGATCGACAGGGCGGCGATCGTCGTCAGCGTGGGCGCGGGGCTCGACCCGGAGGCGCTGCACGAGGCGCTCGCGCTGCGCGAGCCGGGGATCCACATGCACGACGACGCGCAGGGCGAGCCGTCCTGTCGATCCTCGCGCCGCGATCCGGCAGACCGGCAACGAGATGGAACCGACGAGCAGCCCGGTTGCACGCTCGTTCGCATCGAGCGCGAGCCGACGGGGAGCCTGCGGATCTCCGTGCGGCTCGACGACGGACGGGTCTTTGTAAGATCCTGGTCGGCCACGCCCGCGGAGCCCGAGCGCGCCGCGGCGACCTCGCTCTCGCACCTCCTGGCGGCGATCGCCGACGGCACCGCAGAGCAGGAGCCCCCCGCGGTGGAGACGACGGTGCCCGCGTCCGCGAGTCCGACGAGCGCGCCTGAGGTGTCACCCTCGCCGGTCGCCTCGCGTCCGCTCGCCGAGCAGCCCTCGCCGCAGCCGCCGCGGTTCGAGTTCGGCCCGACGGTCGGGCTCGTGACGGCCTTCGGGGTCGGTCCACCGGTCGCCCTCGCCGGCTCGGTCGGCAGCGGCGGCCTCGTCGGCGTGGAGGTGCGCCATCGCAGCGGCTTCATCGTCGGCGTCGAAGCGCGCGGGCTCGGAGTCCGCGCCGACGAGCTCCGACTCGCGCGCCTGCGCCTGGCTGTCGCGCTCGGCCACAGCCTCCGCCGCGGGCGCTTCGAGCTGCGCACGCGCGCGGCCGTCCTCGTCGAACCGTGGTGGGTCGTCACGCGGGGCGGCGCGGCGCGCCCCCAGAGCGGCCCTCCCTTGCTGGGCGCCGCGCTCTCGCTGACGCCGGGGCTGTCGCTCCCGCTCGCGCCCGCAGTGCGCCTGGACGTCGGACTGCGCATCGAGGCGGCCGTGAGCGCACACGCGGCCGCCGGCGCCGCCGTGCAGTTGGTCGATTCGGCCGGCGCGCCGCTGTTCCGAATCGGCGGAGTCGAGCTCGCCGCGGTGGCGGAGCTCGGCGTGCGCTGGGGCCGGACGAGCCGCGCAGCCGCGGGGAAGCGGGCGCCGGCGAAATAGAAGTCGATCTCGGACTGGCGTCTTTCAGAACATGCCCGGTAGAACATGTCCATCAGGGCATGTCTTTAAAAACATGCCCGAACGGCTGTTTGGAATTAACCCCGCGGCAGCGGGTGGGCCGCCAGCCAGGCCTCGACCTCGCGGAGCAGGCGCTCGGCCTCGGGCTGGGCGCGGAAGATCGCCGCGGCCGACTCGGCGAGGCCGCGGGCGCGTATCCGGTCGCCGCCGCTGTCCCACAGCGCGCGGGCCAGCTCGTTGCGCGCGGCTCCGAGGTAGCGGGCGTCCCGCGGGCGGCGCTCGAACAGCGCGATCGCGGCCTCGAGCGGCGCGATCGCCTCGGCCGGGCGGCCCATCTCGGTCAGCGATATGCCGATGCCGGTGAGGTAGGCGCCGGTGTCGGGGTGGTCCTCGCCGAGGGTCTCGCGCTGCAGCGCCAGCGCCCACTCGAGCTGCTCCTTCGCCTCGGCCGGGCGGGCCGTGTTGATGAGCACCGACGACAGGTTGTAGGCGACCTTGGCCGCGTCGGGGTGCGGCTTCGGCTGCCTGGCGTAGATCTGCAGGGTCGTGCGATAGGCCTGCTCGGCGCGCGCCAGGTCGCCGCGCGTCGCCTCGAAGTTGGCGAGGTTGCCGAACGCCGCCGCGGTGCTGAGGTGCAGCGGCCCGTACACGCGCAGGTCGATCGCCAGGGCCCGGCGCAGCTCGGCCTCGGCGCCGGCGACGTCGCGCTGATCGAGCAGCGTCGTACCGAGGTTGTTGGCCAGGTCGGCGACGACCGGGTGGTCGGCGCCGAGGTGCTGCTCGGCCAGCGCGAGCGCGCGTCGGTACTCGGCGGCCGAGGCCTCGTGCTCGCCGAGGTCGAAGAAGCTGCGGCCGTACTGGCGCAGCGCGGTGAGCAGGCGCGGGTCGGCCGGCGGGGCGTGCTGGGCCAGCGCGGCCACGACGGCGCGCAGGCGCGTGTTCGCGGCCTGCCAGTCGCCGGAGCTGCGCTCCCCGAGCGCCGCCGCCAGCTCGAGCTCGGCGCCGAGCAGCGGGTCGTCGCCGGCGCGGGCGTAGGCGGCCCGGGCGTGGGCGACGGCGCGCCGCGCCTCCTCGGGGCGGGCCAGCTCGTCGGCCAGCAGCGCCGCCAGCCGGGTCCACGCGCGCGTCGCCGCGCGGTCGTCTCGCGCCGCCTCGGCCGCCCACAGCGACTGGTAGTAGGCCTCCTCGGCCTCGGCGCCGGCGCCCCGGCCCTGGCGCGCCTCGCCGACCACGCGCTGGGCGGCGGCGGCCAGCGCCTGCCAGCCGCGCACGCGCGCCGCCGCCCCGGCCGCCCCGGCGTCGGTCTCGGCGACGGCGAACCGCCCGGCCTGCACGAGCGCCGCCGCGCGGTCGACCTCGGCGCGGCCGCGGCGGGCCTCGTCGTCGTCGCCCTCGCCGTCGCGCAGCAGCGCCGCCGGGTCGCGGCAGGTCGCCGGCTCCGGCAATTCGTGGGCGATGGCGACCGCCGCCTCGACCACGTCGCGCTCGCCGGTCTGCAGCAGGCGCACGCGCTCGCGCAGGGCCGCGCGCCGCTCGTCGAGGCAGGCCGTCCGCCGCGCCAGCTCGACCTCCGTCTGGTGGCCGTACACCCGGGTCGCCTCGCACGCCGCCCGGCGCTCGTCGTGCCAGCGCGCCGCCCAGGCGTCGAGGGCGCTCACCGCCGTCCCGGCCACCGTCGCCGCGAACGGCAAGCCGCTGGCGGCAAAGCCCTGCCGCAGCGCCCGCGCGGCCTCGCGGTCCCACACGCCGTCCAGCAGCGACGGGTCGTCGCGGCACAGCTGCGGCGGCGGCGAGCGGCCGCCGCCCAGCAGCACCACCAGCGCGGCCGCCACGACCAGGCCCGCGGCCGCCAGCAGCGTGCCGCGGCGGCCGCGGTGCAGCCGGCGCTCGCACGCGTCGATCAGCGCCTGCATCCCCGACAAGCGCGCCTGCGGGGCGTCGGCCAGGCCGCGCAGCAGCAGCTGCCGCAGCCACCGGGGGAACGCCCGCCCGCCGCTCGCCGCCGGCGCGGGCTCGGCGGCCGGCGGGCCGCGCCAGGTGGTCTCCGGCAGGCGGTACGGCGCGCCCGCCAGCGCCTCCCACAGCGCGGCGCAGAAGCTGTACTGGTCGGAGCGGGCGTCGACCGCCGCGCCGCGCCACTGCTCCGGGGCCATGTACGCCGGCGTGCCGACCAGCGCGCCGGTGGCCGTCAGCGAGGCCGAGGCCAGCGACGCCGGCTCGCCCGCGCTCGCCTCGCTCGGCGCGACCGCGAGGCCGAAGTCGACCACCCGCACGCGCCCGTCGGGCCCGACCAGCGCGTTGCCGGGCTTGAAGTCGCGGTGCACCACCCCGGCCGCGTGGGCGTGCGCGAGGCCGCGGGCGGCCTGCAGGTACATGTCGAGGATCGCCCGCCACGGCCGCGCCGCCTCGGTCTGCCAGCGCGCCAGCGTCGGCCCCGGCACGAATTCCATGGCGATGAACACCTCGCCGTCCGACTCGCCGACGTCGTAGATCGGCACGACGTTGGGGTGGGAGATCCGCGCCAGCACCCGCGCCTCGCGGGCCAGCCGCTCGCGCAGGTTGGTCGCGCCGGCCTGCGGCCGCACCAGCTTGAGCGCGACCCTGCGGTCGAGCTCGGGGTCGTAGGCGGTGTAGACCACGCCCATGCCGCCCGCGCCGCGCACGTCGAGCACGAGGTAGCGGCCGCACGTCGAGCCGCGCGCGCGCAGGCGCGGCCCCGCCGGCCCGGGCTCGTCCGCGCCGGCCGGCATCGCCACGCGAGCGAGCGCCGCGAGGGCCTCCCGGCACGCCGCGCAGGCGTCGAGGTGAGCCTCGAATGCGCTCGACGCCGCGACATCGAGCGCGCCCTCGGTGTAGGCCACGAACGTGCTGTCGTCGGGGCAATCCACGTCGGCCGGCGCTTATACCCCGCCGCCCCGACGCCGTGTAGCATCCGCCTCCCATGTCCGGGCCTCTCGACCTGCTGACGGCGCGCTGGAGCGAAATTCCGCCGCCGCTGCGCGAGCAGACCGACGCGGCCGCGCTGGCCCACGCGTGGCAGACGATCGCCGAGGCATGGCCGGAATTCGCCGACGACCCGCCCGCGTTCTTCGCCCGCGTCGCCCCGCGCCTGGCCCCGCAGGCCGAGGTCGCGGCGATCGTGTGGCCCGACCTCGCGCTCGCCGACGCCTGCCTGCGCGCGCTGCCCGGCGCGCTGGCGGCCTTCGAGGCGGCCCACGGCGACGCCCTCGACGCCGCGCTCGGGGCCGTCGGCGTCGGCGCCGACGAGCGGGCCGAGGCGCGCCAGCGGCTGCGGCTGCGCCTGCTGGTCCGGGAGACAGGTGAAGCGCCGCGCCTCGCCAGCTACTCCGGCCGCGGCCCGCTGCGCGCGTGGCTGCGGGTGGCCACCGTGCGCGAGGCGCTGATGCTGGTCCGCTCGGCCCGCCGCCGCGCGGCCCACGAGATCGACGACGACGGCGAGCTGCTCGAGCAGGCCGCCGTCGCCGAGGACCCGGAGATCTGGCTGCTGCGCGAGCGCTGCCGCGAGGAGCTGCGCGCGGCCCTGCAGGCCGCCGTGGCCGCGCTCGACAGCCGTGAGCGCACCCTGCTGCGCCTGTCGCTGCGCGACCGCCTCACCGTCGACCAGCTCGGCGCGCTGTTCCGCGTCCACCGCTCGACCGCGGCCCGCTGGCTCAAGGCGCTGCAGGCCAAGCTGCACGCCAGCACCCGCGCCGAGCTGGCCCGCGCCCTCAACCTCGAAGGCGCCGAGATCGAGTCGCTGATCCGCGCGATCGGCAGCCGCATCGACATGAGCCTCGCCGGCTCGCTCGAGCCGCCGACGCAGTGAGCGCCTGACGACATGTCCTCAAGGACATGCCGGTCCTGCGCCCCGGCTCGCGCGCGACCTGTCCCGCGAGACACCTCGATCGCAGCCCGGCGTCCGGGCTCGCTCCAGCGCGCCTGCGACCTGCCCCCGCGCGCTCCCGGATGTGAGCTCGCACAAGCGAACGGGTCCGCGACGCGGCGCGACAGCGCCGATCGGCCGGCATCTGTCCGGTGAAGCGAAATCCAGGAGAACCAATGTCGATCGAGAAGAAGTTGTCTGCCCTGCTCGCCACCCTCCTTTTCTCGTTCGCGGCCCCGATCGGCTGCGGCAAGGACGAGGCGTCCGTCTGCGACGAGGGCGAGACCCAGGCCTGCGCCTGCACCAACGGCAAGATGGGCGCGCAAGCGTGCGAGGACGGCGAATGGGGCGAGTGCTCGTGCGACGGCGGCGACCCCAGCGGCGGCGACCCCACGGGCGGCCCCACCAGCGACCCCACGACCAATCCCACCACCGACCCCACCACCGACCCCACCGGCGACGACACCGGCGACGAGTCCAGCGTGGGCAACCCCTGCACCGTCCCGGGGGACTGCGCCGGCGGCACGATCTGCGTGGTCCAGAACGGCGACGACGTCCAGGGCATCTGCACCGTCGTCTGCAGCGACTGGACCGACTGCTCGTCGTCGAAGATCGGCCAGTCGTTCTGGGAATGCTGCGACCTGTCCAACGGCAGCTTCGCCTGCGCCCCCGACACCTGGGAGTGCGACGAGTAATTGATCAGGGGAATGTGCCGCGATCGCGGCCCCGAGACCCGGCTGGCGCTGCGGCGCCAGCCGGCGCCTCGACGGTGCCGACGCATTCACGGCACCCGGCAGCTGCGGGGCGTCGAGGCCGACTCCCCGGCGCGGCCGCTAATTGTCGAGGTGCAGGTGGATCTTCTCGAGCGCCACCTTCAGCGCCTTCTCCTTGGCCGCCTCGTTGCCCGCGGGCGTGCCGCCGTCGGCCTTGCCGCCGGCGCTGTCGAAGCTGTGGCCGGCGTCGGGGTACACGGTGATGTCGTAGAGGTTCTCGACGTTCATCTTGGTCGCGACCTGGCCGGCCTGGATCTGGCGCGAACCGGTGCCGTACTCGGTGCTGCAGTGCTCGACCAGCGGGTCGTCGCTGGCGTGGAGCACGAACAGGGGGGCGGTCGCCAGGTACTTGTTCTCGACGGCGGCGCTGTTGCTGGTCGACAGCGGCACCGTGCCGTCGAAGCCGCAGCCCGGATAGTAGGCGATCCCGACCTTGAATTCGGGCCGCCCGGGCTTGATGTCGGGGATCTCGATGTCGACGGTGCCGGCCTTGTTCTCGCGGAAGTACTGCAGCGCGTGCTCGACCTGCCAGTGCAGCCCGAGCATCGTCATCGTCCCGCCCTGCGAGAAGCCGAGCAGGCCCATGCGGTCGCAGTCGACCTCGGGGAGGTCGCACAGGTAGCGCGACGCGGCGTCGAGGTCGTAGATCCGCCCGAGGATCTGCTCGGTGTTGGCGTCGAAGGTCTTGGGCATCTTGTCGGCCTGGGAGTGCTTGTCGCAGAAGCCGCGGGCCGAGTAGCTCGACGGCAGCAGCACCGGGTAGCCGAGCTCGGCCAGGCGCGTCGACCAGGTGGCGAACTGCGACTCCATCTGGTCGCTGCACGGCCCGTTGTTGCTCTTGCCGTCCTTCAGCAGGCCGCCGGAGCCGTGCAGCACCATCATCGCCGGCCGCGGGCCCACCGGCTTCGACCACACCGGGCGCACCAGCTTGGCCGGAATCTTCAGCCCTTGCGCGTGCAACGACGCCGGGATCGTCACATCGAGGGTCTCAACCCCCAGGATCTCCGCGTCGGGATCGAGCCCCCCGCCGCCGCCATTGTCAGCACCACCGTCCGAGTCCGCGATCGGGAAATTCGGCCAATTCTTGCTCTCCTGCTCGTCGGGGGCATACGTCTCGTTGACACATCCGACAGCGAGCACAGCCACGCACATCGTCGACTTCGCCAGGGTTCTTGCGAGAATCATCGAGACACCTCCGAGGCCGACGATCTCGTCCCATCAACAATCCGTCAATGATGCGTGTCCTCCGCGCTCGCAATTGCGCGCGCGGCGGTGATTGCACATATGCCCTTCGAGACATGTCCTACCAGGCAGGTCACGAAGGACCCACGAGGCGTGAGTGATGTCTCCAGGTACATGCGCGGCGGCGGTCGGCGCGCTGGCCCCGACGCAGTCTGCGGAAGAGGTCACCCAGCCTGCCGCAAGAACGTGACTTTTTTCAACGGGGCAGCCTCATCCGTCAGCGCTCTGATCTTGGAACGGCGGCCATCCCGCCGACAGACTTCTCCGTTGTTCGGCGCCCGACGGCCCTCGTGGCGCTCCCAGGCGCCCACAGCGCCCGATGTGACGTCCAGCGCTTCGAGGCGTACGAGATCTGCCCTGTCATCTTCAACCCAGGCGCGGCCCCCCGCGACTTGACAGCCTTCGCGGCGCGGTCGGCCGCCTCACGGGCGCTACCGAGCGCGCGCGCCGGCGCGTGGCGAGGACGCGCGAGCGGTCTGCGCTCTTGGTCCTCACATTTGCCGGCGGCATTGTCTCGGAAGCCATATGAACATAGCTCCGGGGGCGTGCCGCCCCGACGCGAGTTCGCCGAGTCCCGCGAGTGAAGGACAGTAGCGATTCGTGCCCCGGCTGCGGCGCTCGCCGCCATCTCGCGTCGAGCTCACCACACACGACCGGCGGCGCATCGACGCCGCCGTGTTCGTGTTCTTTTAAAGGAGGCAGGTTCTCAGCCGAACAGCGGCAGCATGTCGGTGATGATGCCGAACTTCTTGGCGGCCGCGCTCTCGCTGAGGCCGGCCATCTCGCGCAGGGCGACGTGGACGTGGGGGGCGGTGATGACGATGCCGTCGTCGGACTCGTCGAGCTCGAGCGTGTCGGGGTCGACGCCGATCGGCAGCTGCTCGAGCTCGGTGGTCCCGCCGATGACGCGGCCGCCGCCGCCGAGCAGGCCCGGGTTGCCGCTCAGGAACATGGCCGAAGAGACAGGCCAGTGGTCCTTGCCGGACCCGGCGTCCATGCCGTTGTAGCCCTTGCCGCGGCCGAAGTCGGAGCCGACCATGACGATCAGGTTGGAGTCGAGGCCGGCGGCGGCGGCCTGGCTCATCACGTAGTCGATGCCCCACAGCAGCTTGGCCAGCTGGCGCACCTGCACGGTGTCGTGATTGGCGTGGGTGTCGAAGCCGCCGAGCTCGAGGTTGACGCCGACGGCCAGGCCGGCCGAGAACGCCGCCATCGCCAGCTGCGTCTGCTGGGCCATGCGCTCGAGGTCCCCCATCTCGTTCGGCAGGTCGATCAGCGCGTCGGGCAGCGCCACCGAGGCGAGCGCGTCGAGGTTGCCGCGCGCGAGGTACAGCTCACCGGCGGCGCGCTCGATCTTCGGCAGGTTCTGCTTGGCCTTGAACGCCGCCAGCCGCTCCTGCTGGGCCGCGGCCACCCGCGCGAACGTGTCGGCGTGCATGTACGTCGACGTGCTGTTGGGGTCGGCCGGGTTGGTGCGGTTGGGCTCGGCCAGCTTGCGGAACGAGCCGACCGAGTTGAGGCGCGTGACCGGGATCAGGTTGCCGGTGCCCGAGTAGCCGCCGCCGGAGATGAACGCGAGCGGGTGCTCGGGCGCCCGCTCGGCGGCCACCAGCGCGGCGAAGTTGGGGTACCCGCCGTCGTGGCGGCCCGACCAGATCGTCACCACGCCGCGGTCGTGGTTGTTGGTCTGCATGTTGAGGCCGTTGATCACGACCAGCTTGCTGGCGTACTTGGCGAAGAAGTCGGCGTTCTTCATCAAGTACTGCGGCGACAGCGGGTCGGTCACCAGGTTGGCCGGGAGCTGGATGTCGGCGTAGTGGATGTCGCCGACGGCCGTGGGGTCGACCGGGTCGTAGTCGTAGAGCCGGTTGAAGGTGCCCTTGGGCTTGGGGTCGCACAGGTACACCGGGTCCCAGCCGCCGCGCGCGCTGATCATGACGTAGAACGGCCCCTTGTAGGGCGGCAGGGCGGCGCGGGCGTGACGGGGCAGGGCGACGGCGAGCCCGGTCCCGGCGGCGATCTTGAGGAAGCTGCGGCGATGCATGGTCGTAGTCTCCGATCTCGCTGGGTGGGCTCACTCGTACAGGAAGGCGAAGTCCGACAGCAGGTAGGCGACGACGGCCTGCCAGGCGCGGATGGTGTAGAGCTCGTCCTGGGTGAGCTTCTGCTCGTCCGGCAGGGCGACGCCGGTGTTGGGGTCCTTGGTCGCGCCGCACGGGCCGAGGCCGGTGCCCTCGAGGTCGTCGGCGATGTTCTGCGCGCCGGCCAGCCAGACCTCGCGGTACAGCTCGTAGGTGCGCTCGAGCTCGGGGTCGTCGCTCGCCAGCACCTCGCCGAGGATCCGCTCGTGCAGGTACTGGATGTTGGCCTTGATCTCGGCCGCCTTGAAGTCGGGCGTGTCGGCCGGCTCGACCAGCGGGAACAGCAGGCGCGCGTCGGCCGGCTTGCTGAAGTCGAACGCGGTCGCGTTGCACGACACCTCGGCCGCCATGCGCTGGGCCACGCTCGCCATCAGCTGGTTGATCGACGACAGCCGCTGGACGATGTTGTTGGAGTCGATGCCGCCGTAGAGCAGCTTGAACTCGCCGTTCAGCAGGTCGCCGGTGCCGCCCCAGCGGACCCCGGTGGTGGCGATGACCTTGCGCGCCAGCAGCTCGGGCGTCGACAGCCGGCCGGTGCCGACGTGCGCGAGCTCGGCCTTGTGCGCCTCGCTCGGCTCGTTGGCGACCTGCACCCCGCGGTAGTACGGGCTCAGGATCAGCTTGACGATGATCGCCTTGAGGTTGTGATTGTCGGCCACGAACGCGGCCGCGACCGCGCGCATGAAGGCGTCCTGGGTCTGCCACGCCGCCAGCTGCTGCTGGTAGTCGGGCGCCTGCGCGTTGGTCGGGTAGCGCGCCGGCTCCTCGCCGGTCAGCGCCTGGTACATCTTGTAGGTGGCCGACAGGCTGAAGCGCGGGTCGGCCACGACCTTCTGCGCCAGCCACTGCACGCCGGTCGCCGCCAGGTCGGTCGGCATCAGCTCGAACTGGTAGCCGGGCGCGAACATCTCGGGGAACCACACCGGCTTCTCGAGCAGGAACTCCTGGTTGTTGCGGTCGAACATCTGGAACGCCCCGGCGATCGGGTCGATCGTGATGTGACACTGGGCGCAGGTCGGGTCGTCGCGCGTCGGGTTGGCGAACGCCGCCCCGGCGTCGGGGTCGATCGCCTGGCTGGCCAGCGCGAGCACGTCGGTGGCCAGGAACTGGTCGTAGACCTTGCGCGCGCGGTGGCGGTTGCGGTTGGTCGGCGTGGTCGGGAAGCGGTTCAACCACATCGGCGAGGTCAGCACGCCGGCGTGCGGATAGGTCATCTCCTTGCCGTTGCGCGTGACCTTGAGGACGCCGGGCTGCAGCTCGGTCGGGTCGCTCGGGTCCTCGAACTCCGCGGCCACGCCGTAGAGGAAGGCCGAGTCGGGCGTGAACACGGTGTAGTCGGCCGTCAGGACCTCGGTGAACGGGCGGTCGTTGCGGACGATGTACGTGATCAGGTCGAGCGGCTCGCGGGCGACCGCGCGGTAGATCCGCTGCTTCTGGTCGTCCGGCATCGGGTTCTCCTTGTCGAAGTACTTGGCGACGTTCGGCCAGTCCGGGTTGCCGGAGTTGATCGCGTTGAGCGAGCCGCCGCCGTAGTACATGTCGGTCAAGAAGGTGTCGTTGAGGATCTCGGTGAGGCGCGCGTAGAAGGCGTCCTCCGTCATCATGTCCTCGAGGACATCCACCAGCGCGGCCTCGCCGTCGGCCTCGACCGCGGCGACCTCGTCGTCCGCCGGCAGGCGGCCGACCAGGTGCAGCGCGGCCTTGCGCAGGGTCTGCACCTCGTCGAGCATGACGACGTCGGGGAAGCTCTCGTCGGCGCTCGGCGGCGGACACTCGATCGGGTCCTCGAGCTGCTCGAGCAGCGCCTGGATGTTCTTATAGAGCTCGCTCTCGGGCGGCAGCACGGCGCCGCCGCCGTGCTCGACGACGCCGCTCGGCTTGGCGAGGATCAGCGGCGTGTCCTCGAACTCGTAGCCGGCCAGGCTCTCGATGTTGGCCAGGTTGGCCTCGATGAAGCCGGGGTACACGGGCGTGAGCAGGCGGAACTTGGCGCCCTTGGCCGCGGCCGAGCCGGTCGGCTCGTGACACTGCACGCACAGCGTGCCCATGCCCTTGGACCACACCTTGTCGGCGAAGAAGTCGCGCGTCGAGTAGCAGTCGCCCGGCTCGCCGGTGGTGCCCTCGCTGCCGGCGCTGGTCGGCCCGTCGGTGGTCGGCGTGTCGCCGGCGCTGCCGGTCGTGCCGGTCTCCGCCCCGCTCGTCTTGGACCCCTCGGTGTCGACCTGCGCGTCGGGGTCCTGACACCCTGCCGCGAAGAGAGCTGCCCCGAGAGGCAGGTAGACCATTCGTCGGCTCAGCCGCGTGTTCTCGACCATCGCGTACGCCCCCCTCACCCGTGCGCGGCAAGGTAGCCCGCGGCGGCCGCCGGAGACAATCAGGAGCGGCGACGACGGCGGATGCAGGCGGGCCTGCGCCGCCACGATCGCGCATCGACGGCGCCGCACTCGCGACGGGGGTCCGGGTCACGCCGACGCGACGCCGGGCGAGCGCGCAGGCGTGGAGCGGCGCCGCGTGGTCGCCCGACCCCGGGCCAACGATCGCCGGGCAAGGTGCACCGATCTCCGTGATGTCGCCCTCGCGCCACACACGGGGGCGCGCGGGCGAATGCATGGATGTTTTTAAAGACATGTCACGGCATTCCGCGGGGCGCAGGCCGTGATCTCCGGAGCGCGGCGAGCCTGTCCGGGCAGCCCGATCGCCGCCGGACGGACGCCGCGGCGCGCCGGAACGGGGCGACGCGCCCGGCCGCCTGGAATGGGGACAGCAGCGTGACAATTTCGCGCGCGGCGCCGAAGCGCTCCGCCGGCCTGCGGGCCGCGGCCAGGTTCGCCGCTCGCTCCACTCGGGCCGCGTCGCCGAACCGCATGCTCGCTGCTGGGCTGTCGACGACCCGCGATCGTGGGAGGTCGAGGACGTAGCCGGCTGGTCGGCGACTGCGACGGGGACGGCCGTCCTCACCAGGCGCGGGCCGGCGCGAAGAAGACGAGCGCGAAGACGACGAGCGCGAAGAACACGAGCGCGAAGACGACGAGCGCGAAGAACACGAGCGCGAAGAACACGAGCGCGAAGAAGTCGCGCTCCAGCGCCACCACGCAACCTCAGCGGGCCCGCGCGCTCGTGGCCGTCGACTTCTTCGCCGCCGGCTTCTTCGCCGTCGCGCTCGTCTTCGTCGCCGGTTTTTTCGTCGCCGCCGGCTTCGCCGCCTTCTTCGCCGCCGCCGCCTTCTTCGCCGCCGTGCTCGTCTTCGCCGCCGCCGGCTTCTTCGCCGCTTGCCGGGCCCGGTGCTCGCGCGCCTTGGCGATGTACGTCACCGCGTCGGGCGTCTTGCAGTCGGTGTCGCCGTGGTCGACCGCGACCGGGCCGATCTCGCGGGCAGCGGCGGTGGCCAGCTTCGCCAGCGCATCGCTGCGCGCGCCGATGGCGATCAGCGTCCAGTTCATCGCCTCGCGCGTGCGGTTGGCGGCGCCGTGGATCTCGCGCTCGATACGGGGCAGCAGGGCGGCGAAGAAGCTGTCCTCGAGGTCCTGTGACTCTTTGGCCAGGTGCGAGACCAGCACCCAGCCGGCCCGTCGCCGCGACTCGTCCGCGTCGTCGAGCCAGGCGGCGACGGCCGTGGACGCCGCCGGCACGTGCACGCCGACGTGCCCGATCAGCGTGTCGGTCTGCAGGTTGCACGCGGACTCGGCCTGCCAGGCGCGCAGGGCCTCGAGGTCGAACGCGGCGGGGTCGGCGATCATGGCCGCGAGCACGCGCGCGTCGTGGTTGCCGCTCTGCCACAGCGCCCGCGCCAGGGCCTGGTCGCGCCCGAGCCGCTTGCGCAGCTTGTCGAGGTCGCCGAACTTGACCCCGAACATCGGGTCGACGGCGCCGTGGCGGCGATAGGTCTTGCGGGTCTGCTCGCTGCCGAGGGCCTCGAGCTCACGGAGGACGTCGCGGGGGGATGACATCACCGCCACGCTCGCGCGGCCCCCGGGCCGGCGTCAAGCGGTATACTCGCGGCGATGTCCTCGCCTGCCCCATCGGCCCACGCCGCCCGCGCCGGGGCGTGGGCGCTGATCGTCGCGCTGACCATCGACCTCGTGTTCTCCGTCCTGGGGCGGCTCTTGCCGATGCGGGCGATGGGCGCCGAGGAGCCCGGCGCCGTCGAATGGTTCCGCTGGCTGCAGTGGTTCGGCGACGCCAGCCTGCCGCTGCGGGCGATGGTCGCCGCGATCGCCGTGGTCGCGCTGCTGCGCCTGCGCCGAGGGACAGCCGATGCTGGCGCACGGGCCATGTTCCTCGGGACAGGTGCCTTGACGGCGCTGGCGACCGGGTGGGCCGCGTGGTCCGGCTGGGTGTTCGCCACCGACGCCGAGGCGGCGCAGGCGAGCGCGGCGACGGTCCGCGTCGTCGCCACCGTCCTCGAGCAATCGGGCGACGCGCTGCTGCTGGCGGCGCTGTGGCGGGCGCGGCGGGCCTGGGGCAGCGGAATCGGCCTGGCGTGGTCGTGCGCCGCGCTGTTCTACGGGTTGCGGCTGGCGCTCGTGCTCGGCTTCGCGTTCCTCGGCCCGACCCAGGTCGACCAGGCCGGCTTCGTGCGCCATCAGCTGATGCACCTCGCGTTCGTCGCCAGCTGGACCGGCGCGCTGATCGCCGCCCTGTTCGCCCACGCGCGCGCGGCCCCGGACGAGCCCGCGCGCGCGCGCCTCGTCGCGGCCGCCGCCGGCCTCGACATCTATTTCCGGGCGCTCGTCGCTCGCGTCACCATCGTCGTCGTCGGCGGGGTCGTGACCCTCGCGTTCGGGCTCACCTCGCCGGCGATGCGGGCGAAGCTGCTGTTCGCGGCGCTGGCGCTGGCGGTGCCGACCATCGTCGCGCAGGTCGCCGGCCTCACCCGCTACGCCGACGCTCCGATCAAGATCGGTCGCGGCGCCCTCGGCGTGGCGCTGCTGAGCAGCGGCGTCGGCCTGACGCTCGAGATCCTGACACTGGCGCTGTTCCACGCGGCCGTGTGGCCCGAATCCGCGGCGAGGTTCGGCCGCGGGGAGCAAGAGGTGCTGCAATCGTTCGGGCTGTGGGGCCAGGGCGTCGCGCTCGTCACCGCGGTCGCCCTCCTCATCTCGCTGCGCCGCGCGGCCACCGGCCTCGAGTCGGCCGCGCTGCGGCGAAGGGCCGCGAGGCTGGCGGTCGCGCTGGTCGCCGTGATCGCGTCGAGCTTCGCGCTGCTGCGATTGTTCGGCGAGGCGCTGGCTCGCGCCCCGCTGGCGCTGCTCGGCCTCGGCGCCGTCGCGCTCGTCGTCGGCGTGACGATGTTCATCTCGTGGCTGCGCCTGATCGAGGGCGTCGCGCAGGAGCTGCGCGCCCGAGCCAGGGTGTCGTGAAAGTCTTTCGGGACATGTGCGACACGGCCCGAGCTTCACGCTGACGCTCGCGGACACCACATCAAAAACCCGCGCGCGACATCGCTGGGCGGGCGTGGCCACGATCACCGTGGAATGTGCATCACGTGCTCGCAGCCGGCGTTCTGCGAGCATAACGCCGATATTGATAGGTTCTTGAGGTCAGGTCTCGAAGTCCTGATACCCACTTGATCATCGGTGCCCTTAGGCTTGAAGGCGTCGAGTTCGCCGTCGGCCGATTACGCATCGGCCGACACTCCGGGTCCCGACCGCGACATCGCGAATGTGGGCCGGACCACCCTCTCTTTCAAGGAAATGCTGCGCCATGAATCGACACGCTTCGACCGTCGCATTTGCCCGACCCACCGCCACTCGCCGGCGCCGCAGCGCGGCTGCCGCCGAGGAGCCGTCGCGTCCGGCTGAACTCGAAGAGACCGTGTTGCCGACCATCCCCGTCGACGTGAGCGACGCGCAGGGTCTGCTCGCCGCTTATTTCCGCGGGCTATCGGCGGTCGAGGTGATGAACAAGGACGAGGAGCTGGCCGCCGCGGTGCGGATCGCCAGCCTGCGCGCCACCTTCTGGCGCTCGATCCTGAATTATCCGCCCTTCATCGACGGTATCTGCGATCTGGCGCGCGAGGTGCTGCCCGCGGAGGTATCCCCGGCGGAGGCGCTCGACACCATGAAGCGGACGTCGCGAGCGCTCCGCGACCGCGATCTCCTGAGCCACCAGAAGGCGTTCGAGGCGGCCCGTGAGGCGCTGTCGGAGAAGATGGGCCTCGCGGACGTCGACAGCCTGGTGTCGGACCGGATCCTCGCCGACCTCGCCAACGTCGAGCAGGGCAACAACGACGGCCTGAGCATGCGCCTCAAGCTGCCGCGCAAGGGCAGCGTGCCGTTCCTCCAGTACCTCACCACGGTGCGCGCCAACCACGTCGCGCTCGTCGCCGCCAAGAACGCGTTCGTCAAGGCCAACCTCCGCCTGGTGGTGACGATCGCCCGCCGCTTCAACCACGGGTCGATGCCGCTGCAGGACCTGATCCAGGAGGGCAACATCGGCCTGATGAAGGCGGTCGACCGCTTCGACCACCGCAAGGGCTTCCGCTTCTCGACCTACGGCTCGTGGTGGATCCGCCACGCGATCAGCCGCTCGATCACCGACAAGGCCCGCAGCGTGCGCCTGCCGGTGCACATGACCGACGCCTACAACAAGGTCAAGCGGGCCCGCCGCGAGTTCGAGGCGCTGCACGGCCGCCGCCCGACCGACGAGGAGATCGCGACGCTCACCGGCGTCAGCGTCGAGCGGATCCGCCGCATGCGCTGGGCTCTGGTCGAGGCGCCGATCAGCCTCGACCAACCGCTGTCCGACGAGAGCGGCCTGACGATCCTCGACACCATCGAAGACGACAATCAGGTGTTGCCCTCGGAGCAGATCGACAGCGCGCTGCTGATGGAAGGCCTGCAGGAGGCGTTCGCCACGCTCGCGCCGATCGAGGCCGACATCCTCCGCAAGCGGGTCGGCATGGACGACGAGCCCGAGATGACGCTGAAGGAGATCGGCGAGCGCTACTCGCTGTCGCGCGAGCGGATCCGTCAGCTGCAAGAGCAAGCGCTGAGCAAGCTGCGCAGCGAATTCGAGAAGCGCGCGCTGCTCTGAATCGGTCGACCGCGGGTGAGCGAGTTGCGCACACCCGCGGTCGTCGGCTCAGAACATTGATCCTCTCGCATCGCCCCGGGTGCGACGCCGCCGAATCGGCGACGGCTCGTGCTCGCGAGCAGGGTGCGGGCTCCCCCTGCCCGTCCCCGGCGAGCTGCGGCATGATCGGAGGACTTCGCGTATTCCTGAATTGCGCCGTCGCACGCGTGCGTCGACGGTGACGTGTCCGAGGACCCGTGACCACCCGCCTCCACTCCCCCGCGCGCCGTCAATTCGTCCGCCAGGCGGTGCTCGACGCATTGCGCGAGCTCGACCCGCGCGTGACCGTGCGCCGGCCGCTGCTGCTCGGGGTGGCGCTGGCCGCCGCGCTGGCGACCGCGCTGGCGCTGCTCCGCCCCGACGCCTTCTCGGTCGCGACGTCGATCGCGCTCTGGGTCATGGTGATGGTGCTGGCGCTCAGCGCCGTGGTGGTGCGAATGGGGGCGAGCAGCCTCACGATTCGTCTGCAGCACACCGGCGACCTGACGGCGCGACGTCTGCGAGAGCTGAAGCGCGACGCGCAAGCCGAGGTGATCCCCGCGTCGCGCCTGCGTCGCGGCGACCTGGTCCACGTGCCCGCGGGCGACGACATCCCGGCCGACGGCGTGGTGGTGGCCGGCAGCGCGGTGATCCGCAGTACGCTGAGCGGGCGCTCGGTCCCGCTGGTGCGCGAGAGCGGGGCCGATCGCCGCGCGCTGGTGGCCGGCTCGTCGGTGCTCACCGGCTGGCTGATCGTCGACGTGTGGAGCAACCCGGGCGAGGACTTCCGCCAGCGCCTGCTGGCGCTGGCCGAGCGGGCCCGCCTGGTCGCGCGCCAGGAGCCGCAAGGTCTGGCGGTGCTGGTGCTGGCGCTCACGGCCACGGCGCTGGCGGCCGGCGCCGCGCTGCAGCCGTGGGCCGCGCTGGCGACCCGCGGCGATCCGGCGGCGCTGGTCGACCTGCTCGCGCTGCTGGCCTGCGCGGTGCCGACGAGCTTCGCCGGGCTGCAGGCCGCGCTCGACGTCGCGACCTTCAAGCGGCTGCTGCGGCACAACGTGGTGACCGGCGCGGGCTCGGTGGTGCGGGCGCTCGGCCAGGTCGACGTGCTGCTGCTCGAGCGCGCGAGCGTGGCGGTCCGCGGCAACTGCGAGGCCGACGAGCTGATCCCGATGCCCGGCGTGGCGGTCGAGGAGCTGGCCGGCGCGGCGTTCCTCGCCAGCCTGGCCGATGAGACACCCGAGGGTCGCAGCGTCGTCGCGCTGGCGGAGCGCCGCTACGGCCTCGTGCCGGCGGGGCTGCAGCACGCCCGCTTCCTGCCCGGCTCGGGCCCCGGGCGCCTCACCGGCGTCGACCTGCCGGGCCGACAGCTGCGCAAGGGCGACGCCGACGCGATCCGTCAATTCGTGCGCGAGCACAGCAGCGTCGAGCCCCCCGACGAGTTCCGCGCCGCGGTGCAGGCGGTCGCGGGCGAGGGCGGCGTGGCCATCGGCGTGGCCGACGGGGCGCGGATCCTCGGGGTGATCAGCCTGCGCTGCCGGGTCCGCGAGGCGCTGGCGCGGCTGCGGCGCTGCGGCGTGTTCACGGTGGTGTCGACGGCCGACACGCCGGCGGCGGCGGCGACGCTGGCGGCCGAGGCGGGCGTCGACGACTTCCTGGCCGAGGCGACGCCCGAGGGCAAGCTGGCGCTGATCCGCCGCCATCAAGCGGCGGGTCGCAAGGTGGCGATGGTCGGCGACGGCAACCACGACGGCCCGGCGATGGCCCAGGCCGACGTCGCGGTCGCGCTCAACGCCGGCCCGCTGGCGGCCCGCGAGGCCGGCGGCCTCGTCGACCTCGACGGCGACCCGACCAAGCTGGTCGAGGCCGTCGAGCTCGGCCGCCAGCAGCGCGCGGTCGGCCGCACGCTCGCCGCCTGGTGCCTCGCGAGCGACCTCGCCCTCGCGCTCGCGCTCGTGCCGCTGGTCATCTCCGAGGCGATGGTGCGGGCGTCGGGTCAGATGTCTCTCGGGACATGCTCCGAAGGACTGTCGCTGCTCGACCCGCTGGCGCTGCACTCGCCGCGCAGCGCGGTGCTCGCCGGCCTCATCGTCCACGCGCTGACCCTGGCCTTCGTGGCGCCCCTGGCGCTACGCTGGCGGGGCCCCGCGCGCAGCCGCCTCGGCGCGGCGCTGATCGGCGCCGCGGTCACGCTGGTGGCCGTCAAGTCGCTCGACCTGTTGCTGTTCGCCGTGTTCGCGCCAGACCTATGAGCCTGATCCACCCCATCGAGGAAAAGAGCGTGTCCGACGCGCGGCGCGGGCGGATGACGCTGTACTTCGGCGCGGCACCCGGGGTCGGCAAGACGTACGCCATGCTCGAGGCGGCCCAGCGGCTGCGGCGCCAGGGCGTCGACATCGTCGTCGGGGCGGTCGACACCCACGGGCGCCCCGAGGTCGCCGAGCTGCTGGTCGGGCTCGAGCGCCTGCCGTCGCGCACCGTGGAGATCCGCGGCAAGCTGGTCGAGGAGTTCCACCTCGACGCGGCCCTGGTGCGCCGCCCGGGCATGCTCATCCTCGACGACCTCGGGCACGGCAACGCGCCCGGCTCGCGCCACGCCCAGCGCTGGCAGGACGCCATCGACCTGCTGGCGGCCGGCGTCGACGTGCTGTCGACCCTGTGCGTGCAGCAGCTCGAGAGCCAGCACGACGTGGTCGTGCAGATCACCTCGATGCGGGTCCGCGACCTCGTGCCCGACGCGATGTTCGAGCGCGCCGACCACGTCGAGTTCATCGACCCGCCCAACAAGGAGGTGCTGGCGCGCCTGCAGGACGGCAAGGTCTACATCCCCGAGCAGGACGCCCGCGCGGCCGCGGCGATGTACCGCAAGAACAGCCTGCTGGCGCTGCGCGAGCTGGCGCTGCGGCGCATGTCGCAACGGACAGGTCGCGAGAACCTGATCTACCGCAGCGCCCCGCGGCTCGGCGCCGGCCCGGTGTCGGAGCGGATCCTCGTGTGCATCGACCCCAGCCCGCTCGGGCCGCGGCTGATCCGCGCCGCCTTCCGCATGGCCACCGGCCTGCGCGCCGAGTGGCTGGCGCTGTACGTCGAGACGCCGCGGCTGGCCCTCGCCGGCGAGTCGGCGCGGGCCCAGGTCGGCGAGACCCTGCGGCTCGCCGAGCAGCTCGGGGCCGAGGTCGTGCACATCAGCGGCGCCCGCATCGACCGCGAGATCCTCGGCTTCGCCCGCGCCCGCGGCGCGACGCGCCTCATCATCGGCAAGCCGCTGCAGCACCGCTGGCGCGACCTCCTGCGCGGCTCGCTGGTCGACGCCCTGGTGCGCGGCTCGGGCGACCTCGACGTGCACGTGATCGCCGGCGACATCGCCCCGCACGAGGTCGCGCCGGTGCCCGCGCTGCGCTCGCCGATCCGGGTCGCGGCCTACTTCTGGGCCGCGCTGACGGTCGCCGCGATCGCCGCCACGCGGCTGCTGCACCTGCCGCTGTTCTACGTGATCGTCCTGCTGCTGGTCGGCATCTCGCTGGTCGGCTCGCGCCTCGGCCGCGGGCCGGCGCTCGGGGCCGCGCTGCTCAGCATCCTCGCCGTCGAGGTGACGATGCGGATCGGCCCCGAGGCGACGCCGATCGAGGACCTGCAGCGGGGGGCGATCTACCTCGGCATGCTGCTGCTGGCGCTGTGGGTCTCGGGCCTGACCGAGCTCAGCCGTCGCCAGGCCGAGGCGGCCCGCATCGACGAGCGGCGGCTGACCGCCCTGTACCTGCTGAGCCGCGAGCTGTCGCAGCTGCGCAGCGAGGTCGACATCGCCGAGTGTGCGATCCGACATGTCAAAAAGACCATGTCCGCACGGACAGTCATCCTCTTGCCGGGGCACGACGACCAGCTCGCGCCGGTCGCCGGCACCGACATCGAGCTGACCACCGACGCGCGCGAGGAGGGCGTGGCCCGCTGGGCCTTCGAGCACGGGCCGGCCGGGCGCGGGACCGACACGCTGAAGGCCGCGCAGGCGCTGTACCTGCCGCTGACCGCCGCGGGGCGCACGATCGGGGTCCTGGGCGTCGCCCCGGACGACCCCGACAAGCTGGCCAGCCCGGCCGAGCGCCAGCTGCTCGACGCCATGACCGGGCCGGTGGCGCTGGCGCTGCAGCGGGTGCGGCTGGCCGAGGAGGCGCAGATCGCCGAGGTCCGCGCGCGCGAGGAGGAGCTGCGCGGCTCGCTGCTGTCGTCGGTCAGCCACGACCTGCGCACGCCGCTGGCCTCGATCACCGGGGCCGCCAGCGCGATGATGGACAGCGGCGACGCGATCGCGCCCGAGACCCGGCGCGACCTGCTGCAGACGATCTACGAGGAGGCCGAGCGGCTCGGGCGCCTGGTCGGCAACCTGCTCGACATGACCCGGCTCGAGGCCGGCGCGGTGGCCCTGCGGACCGACTGGGTCTCGCTCGAGGACCCGATCGGCTCGGCCCTGTCGCGCCTCGACCGCCGGCTGGCCGGGCGCGAGGTGCAGGTGACGCTGCCGCCGGACCTGCCGCTGTTGCCGCTCGACGAGGTGCTGTTCGAGCAGCTCATCCTCAACCTGCTCGAGAACGCGTGCAAGCACACCCCCGCGGGCAGCCCGGTGCGGGTGGTCGCGCGGGTACAGGGCGGGCGGGTCGTGGTCGAGGTCGCTGACCGCGGGCCGGGGCTGCCGGCCGGCGAGGAGGAGACGATCTTCGAGAAGTTCGTGCGCGGCAGCAAGGCCAACACCCAGGGCTTCGGGCTCGGCCTGGCCATCTGCCGCGCGATCGCGGCGGCGCACGGCGGCGAAATCACGGCCGAGAACCGCGCCGGCGGCGGAGCGGTGTTCCGGATCAGCCTGCCGATCGGCGTCGGCCCGCCCGAGCCCGGCCCCGACACTTCGCTCGCGTCGATGAGCGGCCCCCAGGGCGTGCTACACAACACGGCGAAGATCCTGCTCCAGCCCGCGGGGCTGGAGGCGGAGACGACGACATGAGCGAACAGGGGCCATTGGTACTCATCGTCGAGGACGAGGCGCCGCTGCGGCGGTTCTTGCGGGCGGCGCTGGTCGCCCAGAACTACCGCCTGGTCGAGGCCGAGACGGCGGCCGAGGGGCTGCAACGGGCGACCGAGCACAACCCCGACATCGTCCTGCTCGACCTCGGCCTGCCCGACGGCGACGGCCTCGACGTCACCTCGCGGCTGCGCGAGTGGACGCGCGTGCCGATCATCGTGCTGTCGGCGCGCGGGCAGGAGCGCGACAAGGTGCAGGCGCTCGACGCCGGCGCCGACGACTACCTGACCAAGCCGTTCGGCACCAGCGAGCTGCTGGCGCGGATCCGCGTGGCGCTGCGGCGGGTCGCCGAGCGCACGCCGACCGAGGAGCCGATCGTGTCGCTCGGCGAGGTCACCGTCGACCTGGCGCGCCGGCTCGTCACCCGCGCGGGCAAGCCGGTGCACCTCACGCCGCACGAGTACAAGCTGCTCACCACCCTCCTCAAGTACGCCGGCAAGGTCGTGACCCACAAGCAGCTGCTCAAGGAGGTGTGGGGCCCGCAGGCGGTCAGCCAGACCCACTACCTGCGCGTCTACATGGCCCAGCTGCGGCAGAAGCTCGAGGGCGACCCGGCGCGGCCGCGCTACCTGACCACCGAGCCGGGCGTCGGCTACCGCCTGCGCTCCGAGGACGACATCGCCGGGGGCGCCTCATGACCGGCACGCACGACCGTCGCGCCGCGCGCGACCTCCACCGCTCGCTGTTCCGCACCACCCAGGCGCTGCCGGCCGTGGCCGACGAGCTGCCGGTGCCGCGCCTGCGCCGGCTGATGTTCAAGGCGCTGGTCCTGCCGCTCGCCGCGATGCTGCTGCTGTGCGGCCTGCTCGCGCTCAAGGTCGTCGCCACCGCCGCGGACGGGGCCGAGTCGACCCGCGCCCGCAGCGTGATCGCCGAGGCCAACCGCGTGCAGCGGCTCGTCATCGACCAGGAGGCCGCCCTGCGCGGCTACGTGATCGACCACGAGGACATGTTCCTGCCGCCGCTGCACCTCGGGCACGTGATGGTCCCGGCGGCGCTGCGCCGGCTCGCCGAGCTGGCGGCCGACGACGGCGAGCAGCAGGCCCGCGTGGCCGCGCTGTCGGGCGCGTACGCCCGCTGGTCCGCCGCGACCGGGCTCGCGCCCGTCACCGGCAAGACCGGCGCGGCGCTGGTGCGCCCGGGCGAGGCGTCGCGGCTGCAGCTGGCCGCCCGCGAGGCCCAGCTCGACAACGTGCGCCAGCTGGTGCGCGAGCTGGTCGACGCCGAGGAGCAGCGCCTGCGCGCCGCCGAGACCCAGGGCGGCTGGGCGCGCGCGACCACGCTGGTGGGCGCCGCCGTCGCGCTGGCGCTGATCGGCTTCACCACCACCGTGCTGCGGCGATCGATCCGCCGCATGGAGGGCATCTACGCCAAGGCGCTGGCCCTGCGCCGCCACAGCGAGGCCAACGAGCGCGCCGCCCGACAGTCCGCCGAAGCCCTGGCCGCCGAGGTCACCGCCCAGAGCCGCGAGCTGCAGGCCCGCTTCCGGGCGATGCGCGACGAGCTCGAGCTGGCCCGCGCCAGCCTGCGCGCCAGCTGATCTTTCAGACATGCTTTGAAAAGCTTGTTGCGAGAGACATGTTCCTCGCGACATGCTCCCGAGTTCATCTCACTCGTCGCCGCCGACCTCGGCGAAGGCGCGCCTGTACAGCCAGGTCTTGACGTCCTCCTGGCTCATGCACCACAGCAGGTAGCCGCCGAACACCAGCGGCACGCCCAGCTGCAGCTGGAGCGACAGCGGCAGGTAGCTGATGAGCGCGCCGACCTGGAACACCGCCAGGATCCCGACCAGGATGTTGAGCACGCCGACCACCAGCGCCAGCGACCGCGCGCCCTCGCTGCCGCGGACGAGGCCGATCACCAGGAACAGCTTGAGCGCCAGGTTGACGTAGTTGGGGATCGTGTAGTTGCCCTCCGTGATGTGCATGACCTGCATCACCGTGGCGAGGGCGAGGAGCGCGAGAGCGACGATCAGCTTGACTGGCATGGGGGTATGAGGACGAGACCGCACCCGGCCGCGGGGGTCAAGCGGTTTCTCACGGGACGGCCGCGGCCGACGTCCACGTGGACGAGCGGCCGATGTCGCGGTGATGACATCCCACGCGGTGCAAACTGCTCGTTCCGGCCGACCCCTACCATTCATCGTCGCGCCGCTGCGGTAGCATGCATCGTCGTGTTCGATATGCACGACCGGCGCGCCACGAATCGCGCCGCATCTATACCCCTGATCCGTCGAGGTTGTCTCATGTCCCACAAGATCGTGGTCGCGCTCTCCGTTCTCGCCGTCGCCTTACCCGCAGCAGGTTGCAGCGACGACACTGTCACCACCGATTCGACCGACGCGCCCGGCACCACCGCGGGCCCGAGCACCGGCACCACCGCCGACGCCCCGCCGACCAGCTCGAGCGGCGCCGCCACCGAGACCGCCACCACGGGCGACGACACGACCACGAGCGGCGCCCTGCCGACGACGACGACGGGCGCGACGAGCACCGGCGAGGCCACCACGACCACGACCACGACCGCCAGCACCGGCGAGACCACCGACACGGGCGTCGCGGGCGCCTGCGACGACGGCGTCGCCTGGGTCCGGCACATCGCCGGCGCCACGCAGACGAACATGTTCAACGACCTCGCCATCGACGCCGAGGACAACGCGATCGCGGTCGGGCACTTCTATGAGCGGGAGACCGACTTCGGCGGCGGAAACCTGAACTTCGAGGGGTACGACGACGCGTTCATCGCCAAGTACGGCCCGGACGGCGAGCACCTGTGGAGCCAGAGCTTCGGCGACGAGGATGCGCAGGAGCTGTACGGCGTGGCCGTCGACGGCGACGGGCGGATCGTCGTCGCCGGCGAGTTCCGCAGCACCATCGACATGGGCGGCGGCACGCTGACGAGCGTCGGGAAGGACGACATCGTCCTCGCCGCGTTCTCGCCCGCGGGCGAGCACCTGTGGAGCCGCAGCTTCGGCAGCCCCAAGATCGACACGGGGGTCCGCGTGGCCCTCGACGCCGACGGCGACATCGTCCTGCTCGCGCGCTCGAAGGCGCCGGTCGACTTCGGCGCCGGACCGCAGGGCGACGCGTTGAACGTCGTCCACGTCGTCAAGTTCGACCCGGCGGGCGCGCTGCTGTGGCACCGCAGCTTCAGCTCGGGGGACATCGACGGCCATGACGTCGCCGTCGACCCGGTCGGTGACATCGTCGTCGTCGGCGAGTTCTCGGGCACCGTCGACTTCGGCGGCGGGCCCGAGGCGAGCGAGGACCTCAGCAACGTCTACGTCGTCAAGCTCGACGCCGACGGCCAATTCCTGTGGATGCGCCGGAGCGGCGGCTTCGCGGTCGACGGCAAGGCCTTCGTCGTCGGGGCGAAGACCGACCTCGACGGCAACATCAACCTCGCCGGCTGGTTCGGCGGGAGCTTCGACCTCGGCGGCCCCCCCCTGGTCTGGTTGGGCGGGTACGACCTGTGGATCGCCTCGCTGACCGCGACCGGCGAGCACCGCTGGAGCGACCGTTACGGCGCCGGCACGAAGGGCTGGCAGTTCGCCAGCGACGTCGCCGGCAACGATGCCGGTCAATTCGCCCTCGCCGGCAACTTCGAGGACTGGATGCAGTTCACCAGCGGCACCGTCAGCGCCCAGTGGGATTGGGCCTACGACGCCTGGCTCGGCCGCTTCGGGCCGGACGGCGTCGACGACCACGTGCGCTCGTTCGGCGGGCCCGGCAACCAGCACGGCGACGTCGTCGGCATCAACGACGACGGCAGCATCTGGCTCGGCGGCGTCTTCAACGCGCCCTTCATGGCCGGCGACGAGTTGCTCGAGCCCTCGGATACCTGGCAGGGCTACCTGCTGCGCCTGTGCCCGTGAGCGGCCGCCTCCGCCGCTCTGCCGTCTCTTGCCAGCCGCCGCGCGGCCGACTACGTTCGCGATCATGCCCCTGGTTTCGCGCCTGCCCCGTCTCACCGTCGCCGCGGTCCTGTTCGTCGCCTGCGAGAGCAAGGACCCGCTCGACTCCGCCACCAACCCCACGGCCGTCACCGACCCGTCCGCGGGGCCCGGCGGCGACATGACCGAAGGGCCAGGTTCGAGCACCACGGCCGACACCGGGCCGACCACCGGCGGCACCGCCACCGACCCCGAGCCGACCTCCGGCGGCACCACCACCGGCACCACCGACGACGACGCCGCCACCGCCACCGGCGACCCGACCTCCGGTGTGGAGCTCAGTCACGACCTCGACATCCAGCCGATCTGGGACGCGAACTGCCTCACCGGCTGCCACACCGCCGGCGGCACCGCGGCCTCCTGGTTCGTCCTCGACGTCGGCGCCGCCTACGACGAGATCGTCCTCCAGAGCTCTTTCGAGGTCGCCTCGATGGTCCTGGTCCAGCCCGGCGACGTCGAGAACAGTTACTTGTGGCACAAGATCAACGACACCCACCTCGAGGTGGGCGGCGCCGGCACGGCCATGCCCCCGCCACCCGCCGCGCAGCTCTCGTCCGCCGAGCTCGGGAAGATCGGCCAGTGGATCGAAGGCGGCTGCGCGCCCTGAGCCATCGCCGGCGCGAGTCGCCCCGACCTCGCGCTCACACCACCACGCAGATCCCGACGTCCTCGAAGCCCTGCGGGGCCATGCCCTGCTCCCACCAGCCGACGCACTGCATATCGTACGCGAGGCACGAGTCGGCGAGGTCGAGGTCGCAGAAGATCGAGCAGCAGTACAGGTCGTTGCAGCCGGCGACGAATTGGCTGTCGAGGCAGGTGTGGCCGGGGTCGCAGCCGTTGCTGTAGGCGCAGCCGTCTCCGACCGCGCCCACGTCGCCTGACGCGTCCGGGGCGCACACGAACACCTCGCCGTACGGCACGCACAGGTTTTCGAACCCGCAGTAGTCGAAGTCGAGCGGATAGCAGTGCTCCAGGCACTGCGGATCCTCGCCGACGATCGCGCAGGTCTCGCCGACGCCGCAGGTGATCGCGTCGCAAGGGTCGTCGCCGCCGCTGTCCGTGTCGGGGAGGATGAAGCCCCGCGAGTCGCTGGCGCTGTCGTCCCACGTGTCGGTCTCGACCCCGGTCGTGCGGTCGACGGTCGTCATCGGGTTCGAGACGTTCGAGGCGTTCGAGACGTTCGTCGTCGACGGGTCGCCGCCGGTCGTCGTGCCGGGGTCGTTCGAGCTCGCCGTCGTCGTCTGCGTCACGCCGCCCTCGGTGACGCCGTCGCTGACGCCGGTGGTCCCGCCGGTGGTCGTCGGGTCCTCGGGCTCGCCGTCGCTGTTGCCATTGCTGTTGCTGTTGCTGTTGCTGTTGCTACCGGCGCCGGGGACACACTCGTCGACGAAGCACTGCAGCCCCGCGAGGCACTGCCCCTGAATGCACGGCCCGGTCAACTGACCCGGTCCGCCAGTCAACTGCGGCTCGGAGTCGTTACAGGCGAACAGAAATAATGCACTGATTGTGAGCGAGTACGCGCGTATCATTGCCACGCGGGCACTTTAACACGGCGCGACTTCACGGCGTCAAGGCGACCACGGCGGCGGCGGATTCACGAGTCCCGGCGCCCCTGCGGCCTCCGCGGGCCGCCGCGAAAGCTCGCAGTCGCGGCGGAACATCGTCCCGGACGGCGTAGCCGGTCGATGCGCGCCAGCGACCCGCCGCGCTGTCTCCATCTCGCTCAGAACTGCGACGCGCTCGGCCACGGCGGCAGGGCCACCGCCTCGCTCAGCGCGGCCAGCGAGGTCAGAGGGATCCACGCGAACTGCGGCCGGTAGTCGAGCTCGTACGCCAGCTCGTGAAAGCTGCGCTCGATCACGCAGGCGCGCAGCAGCGGCGACGCCTGGGCGGCCGGCAGCGGCGAGCCGGGCGAGCCGGCCGCGTCGTAGCCGGCCAAAAACGCCGCCGACGTCGCCGCCTCCCAGTCCGGGCCGGCCCCGCCGACCAGCGCGGCGTAGGCGAACGAGCGCAGCATGCCGGCGACGTCGTGCTGCGGCAGCTGCCGCAGGCTGCGCTCGACCAGCGGGCGGGTCGGCTCGCCCTCGAAGTCGAGGATCGACCATGACCCCGAGGACGGGTCGTAAAGGACCTGTCCCAGGTGATAGTCGCCGTGGATCCGGATCTGCACCCCCGCGGCGCCGCGCAGCCGCTCCTCGGCGTCGGCCAGCAGGGCCTCGCTGCGGGTCGCCGTGAGCTCGGCGAGCTTGCGCGCCTCGGGCGGCAGCTCGCGGTAGCGGTGCGCCAGCCGCCCGAGCGCCGCGGCCGCGGTCTGGCGCAGCCCCTTGACCCACCGGGCCCGGTCGGCCGCCACCACCGCGCGCGTCGCCAGCCCGGTCGACTCGTCGTCGGTCGTCAGCGCCTCGTGCAGCGCCCGCGTGGCCGCCCCGAGCGCGCGCGCCGGCTCGATCATGTCGGGGCGCGACAGCGCGAAGGTCCAGCCGTCGACGCGCCCGGGCAGGAACGCGTGCAGCACCCCGGCCGCCGCCGAGCCCTCGCCGGTCTCGACCGTCAGCTCGGCCAGCAGCGGCGGCGCGTGCCGGAACCCGCGCGCGGTGAGGAAGCGGCCGAGCTCGATCTCCGGGTGGCGGCCGACCTCGACCCGGCGGAACAGCTTGAGCACGCCGGCCTCGCCGAGCACCACCGCGGTGTTGCTCTGCTCGCCGCCGACCAGCCGCGCCCCCGTCAGCGCGCCGGCGCACAGCGGGCTGCCGACCCGCGTCGACCAGCTGGCGCCCTCGCCGACGAAGCTGGCGCCCGCGCGCAGCCCGGCGGCCAGGGCGACGAACACCTCGGGCGCGTCGCTGGCCTCGACCAGCGCGATCTCGGCCCCGTCGGCGCGCAGGCGAATGCTGTTCCTTGGGACATGTTCGTGAGGACCTGCCCCATCGACCATCATCGTGCGCAGCAGCACCTGGGTGGTCCACGGCCGCTCGGCCTCGGCGACCAGCAGGCACAGGGCCGCGTCGGCGCCGACCCTGGCGGCGCCGACCAGGCGGACCGAGCGGGCGCCGGCGGGGAACCACCGCCGCCGGGCCAGGAACTCGAGCCATGTCCCGGAGGACAGCTTGCCGAGGGCCGCGAGGTCGAGCGTCGGCGGGGTCACGGCCCCTCCGGGCGCCAGCCGGGCGCTTGCAGGGCGAACCAGAAGAACGCGTGCGGCGACATGGTCAGGAGGTACGGCAGCTGGCCGATCCGCGGGAACGGGCGGTCGCTCCACAGCTCGACCGGGGTGTAGCCGTCGTAGGCGCGCAGGTCGAGCTCGGCGAACTGGGCGAAGCGCGACAGGTTGTGCACGCACAGCAGCAGCTCGTCGTCCTGGCGGCGGAAGAACGCCAGCACCGCGCGGTTGTCGGGGTGCAGCGCCTCGAAGCTGCCGCTGCCGAACGCCATGAAGCGCCGGCGCACGCGCACGAGCCGGCGCATCCAGCGGAGCAGCGACGTCCCGGTGCGCTCCTGGGCGTCGACGTTGATGTCGGAGAAGCTGTAGGGCGGGTCGACCAGCACCGGCGCGAACAGGGCCGCGTTGTCGGCCCGCGAGAAGCCGGCGTTGCGGTCGGCGTTCCACTGCATCGGCGTGCGCACCCCGTTGCGGTCGCCGAGGTAGATGTTGTCGCCCATGCCGAGCTCGTCGCCGTAGTACATCACCGGCGTGCCGGGCATCGACATCAGCAGCGCGCACATCAGCTCGATCTGCCGCCGGCCGTTGTCCATCAGCGGCGCCAGGCGCCGGCGGATGCCGATGTTGATGCGCATCCGCGGGTCCTTGGCGTACTCGCGGTACATGTAGTCGCGCTCCTCGTCGGTCACCATCTCGAGCGTGAGCTCGTCGTGGTTGCGGAGGAACATCGCCCACTGCGAGTGCTCGGGGATCGGCGGCGTGCGCGCGAGGATCTCGACGATCGGCGTGCGGTCCTCGCGGCGCAGCGCCATGAACATGCGCGGCATCAGCGGGAAGTGGAACGCCATGTGGCACTCCGGGCCCTCGTCGCCGCCGAAGTACGGCAGCACGTCCTCGGGCCACTGGTTGGCCTCGGCGAGGAACACCCGCCCGGGGAACTCGGCGTCGAGCGCGGCCCGCAGCTCGCGCAGCACCGCGTGCGTCTCCGGCAGGTTCTCGCAGCTCGTGCCCTCGCGCTCGCACAGGTACGGCACCGCGTCGAGGCGCAGCCCGTCGACCCCGAGCGCCAGCCAGAAGCGCATGACGTCGAGCACCAGCTTGCGCACCGTCGGGTTGTCGAAGTTGAGGTCGGGCTGGTGGCTGAAGAAGCGGTGCCAGTAGAACTGGCCGGCGATCGGGTCCCAGGCCCAGTTCGAGTTCTCGGTGTCGGTGAAGATGATGCGCGCCCCGGCGTAGCGGGTCGGGTCGTCGCTCCACACGTACAGCTCGCGCTCGGGCGAGCCCTTCGGGGCCCGCCGGGCCCGCTGGAACCACGGGTGCTGGTCGGAGGTGTGATTGATGACGAGCTCGGTGATGACCTTGAGCCCGCGCAGGTGCGCCTCGGCGAGGAAGCGCTTGAAGTCGTCCATCGTCCCGTAGCGCGGGTTGATCGACTCGTAGTCGGCGATGTCGTAGCCGTCGTCCTTGAGCGGCGACGGGTAGAACGGCAGCAGCCACAGGCACGTGATACCGAGCTCGGCCAGGTAGTCGAGCTTGGCCGTGAGCCCCGGGAAGTCGCCGTAGCCGTCGCCGTCGCTGTCGTGGAACGACTTGACGTGGAGCTGGTAGATGATCGCGTGCTTGTACCAGAGGGGGCCTTCTTCGCTCATGTGACCTCCACGTCGATGTAATTGCGCACCAGACGGAACAGGTGCCCGGGTTGGCCCGCGGGATCGAGGCGAACGTAGTTTCGGCTGCCCCGCCACTCGTAGCGCTCGCCCGTGACCAGGTCCTCGACCAGGTAGGCCTCGTCGGCGGCGATCCCGAGCACCTCGAGGGGCACCTCGACCCACCCGTCCTGCTCCTGCGAGTGGTCGCAATTGATCGCCACCAGCACGTCGCCGACCGGGCCGGCCGCGCGCTTGAGGTAGAACAGGATGTTCGGGTTGTCACATGGATGAAAGGACAGGTTGTCGTAGCGCTGCAGCGCCGGGTGCTCGCGGCGCAGCCGGTTGAGCGCCGTGATCTCGGCCGCGAGGCTGTCCTTGACCGCGTAGTCGCGGTGGCGCAGCTCGTACTTCTCCGAGTCGAGGTACTCCTCCGAGCCGGCGCGCAGCGGCGTGTTCTCGTACAGCTCGTAGCCGCTGTAGATGCCGTAGGTCGGCGCCAGCGTGGCCGCCAGCAGCAGGCGGATGCGGAACGCCGGGCGCCCGCCCTTCTGCAGGTGCTCCGGCAGGATGTCCGGCGTGTTGATGAAGAAGTTGCCGCGGTAGAACTCCTTCATCGGCCCCTGCGTCAGCTCGGTGAAGTACTCCTGCAGCTCCTCGGCCGTGGTCCGCCAGGTGAAGTAGGTGTACGACTGCGAGAACCCGGCCTTGGCCAGCCAGCGCATGCGCTTGGGCCGGGTGAACGCCTCGGCCAGGAACAGCACCTCGGGGTGCTGCCGCTGCACCTCGGCGATCATCCACTCCCAGAACGCCAGCGCCTTGGTGTGCGGGTTGTCGACGCGGAAGATCGTCACCCCGTGGGCGATCCAGAACAGCACGATGTCCTTGCACGCCTGCCACAGCGCCTCGCGGTCGTCGCACCAGAAGTTCAGCGGGTAGATGTCCTGGTACTTCTTCGGCGGGTTCTCGGCGTACTTGATCGTGCCGTCGGGGCGGACGAAGAACCACTCGGGGTGCTCCTTCAGCCACGGGTGATCGGGCGAGCACTGCAGCGCGTAGTCGAGGGCGATCTCGAGGCCGAGGCTCTTCGCGGTGCGGGCGAAGCGGTCGAACTCCGCCAGCGTGCCGAGCTCCGGCGCGACCGCGGTGTGCCCCCCGGCCTCGCCGCCGATCGCCCACGGGCTGCCGACGTCGCCCGGGTGGGCCACCAGGCTGTTGTTCTTGCCCTTGCGCGAGGTCCGGCCGATCGGGTGGATCGGCGGCAGGTAGACCACGTCGAAGCCCATCGCGGCGATGCGGTACAGCGCCCGCTCGGCGTCGGCGAAGCGGCCGTGCACGCCCGGCTCGCCGCACGAGCGCGGGAAGAACTCGTACCAGCCGCCGAAGCGGGCGCGCACGCGGTCGACGTGGACCGGCAGCACGCGCCCGTACTCGGTCAGGTCCTCGGGCGCGTGGTGTCGCGCCATCAGCGCCCGCAGCTCCGCGTCTTGCGCGGTGACGGCTCGCTCGGCCGGACCGCGATCGGGGTCGCGCAATTCTGCGGCGAGCCGCATGAGCAACCTCCGCTCGCCGTCGCCGGCGGCGCGCGCGGCGGCGTCCACCATCGCCGCGCCCTCGAGCAGCTCGGAGTGGATCGCCTGACCCGCCGCGAACTTCTTCTCGAGCTCGACGCGCCAGGTCGTGAAGCGATCGGTCCACGCCTCGATCGTGAATCCCCATGCGCCGATGCGGTCGAGAGCGACGCGGGCGTACCAGCGATCGCTGTCGTAGTCGTAGCGCAGCGGCGTGGTGTGCCACGCGCCGTCGGGGCCGTGCCAGCGCGCCTGCGCGGCCAGACGGTCGTGGCCGTCCTTGAAGATGTCGGCCTCGACCGAGAGCTCGTCGCCGACGATGCGCTTGACGGCGTGGCGACCGTCGTCGAGCGCCGGCGACACGGCCTCGATGATGATCCGTTCAGGGGTGCGGGAGGGGGAGCGGACGACGTTCGATGGCACGGCGGGGGTCTGGGGGCGAGTTGCCCGCCGGGGATGTAAGCGCAAACTCGGGACCATGTCACGCCTGCTCGTCGTCTCCAACCGCTTGCCCGTCACCGTGGGCGCCGCACAGGGCGAGGCCATCGTGACCCCGAGTATGGGCGGCCTTTCGACCGGGCTACGCGGACCCTTCGAGCGCTCGCAGGGGCTGTGGATCGGCTGGCCCGGCGACCTGTCCGGGCTCGACGACGCGGGCCGCGCAACCGTGATGAAGGAGCTGCAGGCCCTGCGCACGCTGCCGGTCGAGCTCACCGCCGACGAGCTCCGCAGCTACTACGAAGACTTCGCCAACGGCGTGCTGTGGCCGGTCTTTCACTACTTGCTCGACCGCATCCCGCTGCACTCCGGCGGCTGGGAGATGTACCGCCACGTCAACGCCAAGTTCGCCGCCGCGGTCGCCGCGCAGTACCGCCCCGGCGACACGATTTGGGTTCACGACTACCAGCTCCTGCTGCTGCCGGGCATGCTGCGCGAGCAGCTGCCCGGCGCGCGCATCGGCTTCTTCCTCCACATCCCGTTCCCCGCGTCCGAGGTGTTCCGCATGCTGCCGTGGCGCGAAGATGTCCTTCGGGGCATGCTCGGCGCCGACCTCATCGGCTTCCACACGCCGTCGTACGCCCGCAACTTCGCCTCCGCCGTCGTGCGCCTCCTCGGCCACGAGCCGGTCGTCGACGAACTGGCGGTCGCCGGGCGCAAGGTCCGCTTCCGGGCGTTTCCGATGGGCATCGACACCGAGACCTTCACCGCCCCGAGCCCGCCGCACGCCGGCGAGTTCCAGCCGCGCCCCGGCGAGCACCTGCTGCTCGGCGTCGACCGCCTCGACTACACCAAGGGCATCCGCCGCCGCCTCTCCGCCGTCGAGCGCGTGCTGACCCGCCGCCCCGACCTGCGCGGCAAGCTGCGCATGCTGCAGATCGCCGTGCCCTCGCGCGAGAGCGTCACCGCCTATCAGGACTACCGCCGCCGCGTCGAGGAGATCGTCGGCGCGATCAACGGCCGCTGCTCGAGCCTCACCGACTCCCCGCCGATCCACTACATGTACCGCGGCTTCCCCCAGGAGCAGCTCATCAGCCTCTACCGCGCCGCCTCGGTCATGCTCGTCACCCCCACCCGCGACGGCATGAACCTGGTCGCCAAGGAATTCGCCGCCTCGCGCACCGACGGCGACGGCGTGCTCGTACTCAGCGAATTCGCCGGCGCCGCCGAGGAGATGCCGGAGGCGCTGCACATCAACCCGTTCGACGTCGACGGCATGGCCCAGGCCATCGAGCAGGCGGTCGACATGGCCGAGGGCGAGCGCCGCAGCCGCATGGCCGGCCTGCGCGCGCGCGTGCTCCGCTTCGACGTCCACCGCTGGGCCGAGGACTTCCTGGCCGCGCTCGCCGACGCCGAGATCGGCGCCCCCCTCGAGCCCACCCCGCTCCTCGCGCTCGGCGCCGCCGCCGAGGCCGCCCGCGCCGCCGCCCTCGCCGGCCGCCGCGTCGTCATGCTGCTCGACTACGACGGCACCCTGGTCCCGATCGCCCCCCGCCCCGAGCTCGCCGCGCCCGACCCCGAGCTGCTGCGCCTGCTCGAGAAGCTGTCCACCAAGCCATGGCTCTCGATCCATGTCCTGTCGGGCAGGCCGTGCCCCGACGTCGACCGCTGGCTCGGCGCCCTGGCGATCGGCCTGCACGCCGAGCACGGCATGTACTCGCGGATCGGCGGCGAGTGGCGGGCCCGCGGCGCGGTGCCCGAGGACCTGCGCGAGAAGGTCCTCGCCACGCTCGAGCGCGTCGCCTCCAACACCCCCGGCAGCCACGTCGAGCTCAAGGCGGCCGGGCTGGCCTGGCACTACCGCCTGGCCGAGCGCGAGCAGGGCGCCCACCAGGCCCGCGAGCTGCGGCTGCACCTGCGCGAGCTGCTGGTCGGCACCTCGCTCGAGGTCCTGCTCGGCGACAAGGTCGTCGAGGTCCGCCCGCGCGGCGTCCACAAGGGCCTCATCGCCCGCGAGCTGATCCGCCCCGGCGACCTCGTGTTCTGCGTCGGCGACGACCGCACCGACGAGGACATGTTCGCCGCCGCCCCCGAGGGCGCCGTGACCGTCAAGGTCGGCCCCGGCGCCACCGCGGCCGCCAGCCGCGTGTCCGACGTCGCCGGCACCCGCGCGCTGCTGCGCGCCCTCGCCGAGACGCTGTGAGCGCGTGTCTGCACGGACATGCCTGTGAAGACATGTCCATGACCACATGCCCGGACGGACATCCCCTCGAAGACGCGCATTGAAGCCGTCCGCGCGGGCACGCCCGGGGGCGAATGTCCACACCACACGGGTGTGGCCAAAACGCCGCAGCTCGAGCGACCCGCCGCGGATCGATCGAGCATTCCGGTATGTGCAGAGGACAGGTCCGAGGATGGCAGGAGAGATCTCTCCAGGAACCCGCGCGCTCTGATGCAAATGCCAACCGGCGAGACATTGACCCGAGATTGCCGTAGAACTTGTATTTCTATTAAAAATGCCAAAACGAACATCGACCCCTTATACCCGGATACAGCTCGCCGGACGCTGCTGTGCCCGGTCGTCAGGGGTCCGAGCAATCGCAAACGTGTGAGCGCCATCGCCAGGTGAAGGATTCCGCGGAGCGAACGGCGGATTATCGAAACAGTGTCTTTGTCAGCATCGGGGGATTGTCGCGGCAGTTGACTTGTGGATATGGTGCCGCTGACCTCGGGATGAAATGATCCCACCTTGCCCGAGGGCAAGGGTTCTTCAGACATGTTCCAGGGGCCAGGCCACGCCTTCGTGGCGCTGAACGCCTCTGGAGGAGGAATTCGCATGCTTCGCGCCGCTGGAGTCTCGTCGATCGTCTCGTGTTTCCTGCTGTCGGCCTGCTACGTGGGGGGAGGTGAGGGAGACCCGCTCGCGCCGCGGGAGCGGGTGGTCACCGCGGACGAGGTGGCGGACCTGACCGGCGCGGCGGTGCTGGAGGTCGACCTCGGGGGCGAGGCGGTGCGGTTCTCGTTCGAGGCCGGGCCGATCGACTTCACGCGGGTCGTGGTGGTCGGGGCCGACGGCCGGCGGGCGCTGATGCACGACCTGCTGGCCGCGCACGCGGAGGCGTGGGGCGTGGCGCCGGCCAAGTCCGGGCTCGAGGACAGCTTCGTGGTCGACGCCGGGATGGTCGCGGCGGCGCTGAAGCAGGCGCCGACCAGGCTGCTGTGGGCCCAGCAGGCCGCGTTGCAGGCGCTGCCGCGGGTCGACCAGGTGGTGCTGGCGAACGAGGGGACGCCGGAGTTCGTGGCCGGCGACCTCGGGTTCCTGCCGAAAGGCGAGCCGCGTGCGGCCGCGCAGGCGTACCTGCAGGAGATGGCCCCGGTGTTCCGCATGCACGGCGGCACCGACCTCGAGCCGGTGCGCACGCGGGACGACGCGCTCGGCCAGGTGCACGTGAAGTTCCGCCAGTACCTCAACGACCTGCCGGTGGTCGGCGGCGAGCTGACGGTCCACGCCGACGGCGTGAGCGGGCGGGTCACCGCGGTGTCGGGCCGGTTCGTGGCCGGCGAGGCGCTGGCGCGCGACCCCGAGATCGAGGGCGAGGCGGCGCTGACGACCGCGCTGGCGACGCTGCCGGCGGACGCGGTGAGCACCGACGTGCCCGACCTGGTCTACGTGGTGACGCCGGAGTCGGTGCACCTCGCATGGATGGCCGAGGTGCAGTACACGAGCGCGGAGGGGCCGGAGCGCGACCTGGTGTTCGCGGACGCGAAGACCGGGGCGATCGTCGCGCGGCACCCCCAGATCCACCACGCGCTGTCGCGCAAGGTGTACACCGCGAACAACGGCCAGTCGCTGCCGGGCCAGCAGATCGCCGACCCCGCCAACTCGAACGACCTCTCGGCCAGGGACGCGTTCAACTACTCGGGCACGGTCTACAACTTCTACAAGGACCGGTTCGGGCGCGACTCGTTCAACGGCGCCGGGGCGACGCTGCACTCGACGGTGCACTTCGGCGTCAAGTACGACAACGCGTTCTGGGACGGCCAGCGGATGGTCTACGGCGACGGCAGCGGGCAGTACTTCTCGTCGCTGGCGCGGGACCTCGACATCGTCGCCCACGAGCTGACCCACGCGGTCACGCAGTACGAGGCGAACCTGGTCTACCAGAACGAGTCGGGGGCGCTCAACGAGGCCTGGTCGGACATCATGGCCGCCTCGCTGCAGGCGCACGTCAACGGCGGCGCGGTGTCGGACGCGACGTGGAAGCTGGCGGAGGCGTCGTGGACGCCGAACACCGCCGGCGACGCGATGCGCTACATGGCCGACCCGATCGCCGACGGGCAGTCGTACGACTACTACCCGACGCGCTACCAGGGCTCGCAGGACAACGGCGGCGTGCACATCAACTCGGGCATCGCCAACCTGGCGTTCAAGCTGCTGGTGACCGGCGGGACCCACCCGCGCGGCAAGACCAACACGCAGGTGACGGGCATCGGCATCACCAAGGCGTCGAAGATCTTCTACGACGCGCTGGCGACGTACCTGTCGGCGAACTCGACGTTCCAGGGCGCCCGCAACGCGACGGCGCAGGCGGCCACGGCGATCCACGGGGCGGGCTCGGCCGAGCTGGCCGCCGTCCACGCGGCGTGGACCGCCGTCGGGGTGCCCGGCGACCCGGGCGGCGGCGGCGGCGGCGGCGGCGGCGGCGGCGGGAGCTGCAGCGGGACGCCGTACCAGGGCACGCTCAGCCAGGGCCAGTCGCAGGCGCAGCCGAACGGGGGGTACTACTACCAGGCGAGCTCGAAGACCCACAAGGCGTGCCTCACGGGCCCGGCGGGCTCGGACTTCGACCTGTACCTGTACAAGTGGAACGGCAGCACGTGGGCGCTGGTCGCCAAGTCCGAGACCGCCACCAGCAGCGAGTCGATCAGCTACGCCGGCACCGCCGGCTACTACACCTACGACGTGGTCGCGTACAGCGGCTCGGGCAGCTACACCGTGACGCTCGGGGTCCAGTAGACCCGCACGGAGCCGGCGTGAAGGCCAGGGCCTCCGCGCCCGCTGAATCTGCCTCTCGGGGCATGCTGCAAAGCACATGTCCGTGCAGGCATGCCCGCGAGGACATGCCCGCACGGACACCCGTCACAGCTGCAGCCGCGCCCGCAGCTCCTGCACCCGCGCCGCCGCGGCCGGGTCGAACTTCGGCGCGCACTCGTTTAAAAAATCGGTCACGCGCGCGTGCGTGAAGGAGACCGCGCCCGCCTCGCCGAGGCTCTGCTGCTTGCTGAAGGCCCCGCAGCCCTTCGCCAGCGCCTCGAACCGCCACCCCGGCGCAGCCGCGGCCATGGCGGCCAGCCCCGGCGCGCACTCGCGGCCGCACGCGGGGATCTCGGCGCAGGCCGCCGCGAGGATCGGCGTCAGGGCCTCCGGCGCCACCGAGCCGGCCGCCTCGAGCACCACGACCGCGTCGGCGACGTCGAGCGGCCCCGGCGTCGCGTCGACCTGGGCCTGCAGCGCGTCGGCGAGCGGACAATTCGTCACGCCCTGGACCATGGCGGCCATCCGGACGGACACCGCGCGGAGCTCCAGGTCCATCGGCGTGTCCGGGTCGGTGGCGATCTTCAGGTCCCGCGAGACGGCGACCCTCGCCGCCGCCGCGATCGCCTCCTTGAAGCGCAGGTCGGGCTGACGCCTGGCGATCACGTGCGGCGGCGCATCCGCGGCGCACACCGCCGTGGCCTCGTGCCACCCCGGCGGCCTCTCGACCGGCACCGGCTGACAGGCGCACCCGAGCAGCGCTGCGAGCAGGAATCGTCGCGGCATCGAGCCCCAGGGTACCCGATCCGCGCCCAGAACGCCGAGAAGCTCGGCTCAGCGCCAATTGATCGTGCCCGAATCGCAGCAGGAGGTCGATACCGGCGCCGGGATCACGTCCTTCAGCCAGCAGCGGGGGTTCGGGCCCTGGTAGTGCGGGCGCACGTACGTGAAGGCCACGCACCTGGGATCGTTCCAACAGGCGGCCTCACACTCGGCAGAGCCGGCCCACCACGGCAGGTCGAAGTCGGAGTAGTCGCCGCCGGGCCGATCCCAGGCGATCTCGCGCGTGACTTGCTTGACGCCCGAGTAGCAGCAACCCGACGCCTGCGGCAGCGGAGCGGCGGACTTCAACCAGCACACGGCGCTCGGCCCTTGCACGCCGGGATGGACGTACGTGTACGCCTGGCAGCGCGCGTCCTCCTCGCACATGGTCTTGCAGATGTTGAAGTCGGCGGCGATCTCGACGCTGAAATAGTCGGCGCCCGGTCGGTCGACGCCGAGCTCGACGCTCGCGGGCGCGGCCGAAGCGGCCGGGGCGACGGCGAACAGCGACGCCGAGACCCATGCGGGCATGATGATGGATGCGAGCTTCACGATTCACCCTCCTTGCAAAGGCGCCGCACGGGATGGCATCGGCGCGAGGGAAAGCGAGTGGTCCGCGTCACTCGCACTCTGCCTCGCCGACCGCACCGAGACTCCTCGCCTCGTCGCCGACACGGCGCCGCCGCGCCGCCCGGGCTTCACGCTCCATCCGGTGGCTCGCTAGCCTCGCCGCCCGCACGTCAGGCCGCGCTCGCCACCACGATTGGCGAGGTCGTCCCGGCCCGTCGCGGCCCGTATGGGCCACGGACGGCGAGTTCAGCGAGCCTTCCAGGCTCGCCCGCTCGCCGACCTGGGCGAGTCGTCGAGCGAATCGGTGATCGAGAAATTCGCGTACGCCCGCGCGGTCCGCCGCGCAACCCGGGCGGAACTGCTGGAGGCCGATCGCCGCCGACCTCGCCCCTCCGTCGCGCGACGAGCCGCGACGACCTTTCCGCGCCGTCACGCCTTGCGCCGGCGCTGCAGACCGCGGCGAGCCGTTCGCCGCATCCGCGAGCGCGGCGAATTTTCGCAGAATTTCTCCGGCGTCGCGCCCGGCGCTTGCGAGCTCGGCCGTACTTCGCCGACGGCGCGCGCGATCTTTCGTCGCCGAGAGCGCAAGGAGCTCCGCGTCTGCGACGCTCGCGCTCGCCCGCCGGGTGCGCTACAACGCGGGCGCTCGTGACCCCGCGCGACCTCCCCGCGCCAGCGCGCCCGCGGCTGTTGCAGCCCCCGCCTCCGCCGCCGCGGATCCCCTGGCTGCTCGTGATTCTGTTTGCGATCGGCCTCGGCGTCGGCGCGCGCTGGTACGTCGACCGCGGGCGGGCCGCCAACCTCGACGCCACCCAGGTCCTGGTCGCCCGCGGCGGCCTCACCGACCTGCACGCCGCCGCGGATGCCTTTGCGGACATGTCTTATCGGACATCCTGCCGCTTCACCGCCGAGGCGCTGGTGCGGGCCCAGGCCGCCGCCGAGTACGACGACGATCGCGAGGGCGCGCGCGCGGCGATCGCCCGCGCCGAGCTCGAGCGGCCGCAGTGCGGCGACCTGGCGATCGCCGACGGCCTGCTCGCCCTGGCCGACGGCGACCTCGCCGCCGCCGCCGCCGCGCTCGACCTGCCGACCACCTCGCTGTCTCGACCCGCGCGCGCCTGGCTGCAGGGCACGCTGGCGCTGGCCGGGCGCGGCGACATCCCCGCCGCGATCGCCGAGATCGACGCCACCCTCGCCGCCCACCCGGCCGCGATCGCCCCGCGGCGGGCCCTCGTGTGGCTGCAATTCGAGACAGGTGACTTCGGCGCCGCGCTGCAGACGCTGGCCCGCGCGCGCACGGCCGGGCTGGCCCACCTCGGGCTCGCCGCCGACGAGGCGCTGCTGCACGCCCTGCTGCGGCGCGAGCTCAGCGGCGTGGCCGACCTCGCCGATCAGCTGCTCGCGCTCGACCCGGCCGCGCTCGGTGCGCGCGACCTCGCCCACGCCGCGCTCGCACGGGCCCTCGTGCACGTCCACGCCGGCGAGCCCGCGGCCGGCCTCGGGCGGGCCGCGGCCGCCTGGCCGGCGCTGGCACCGTGGGACGCGCACGCCCGCCGGCTCGCGCTCGAGCTGTCTCTCGAGGCAGGTGATGCCGAGCGCGCGCGCGAGCTGCTGGCCCAGCTCGGCGTGCCCGAGCCCGAGGCGTCGATCGTGCGCGCCTGGTCGCTGCTGGCCGAGGGCGACGTCATGGCCAGCCTCGTCGCCCTGTCCGCCTGTCCGCAAGACCACCCGCGGGTCGCCTACCTGCAGGGCCTCGCCCTCGTCGAGCAGCGCCGCTTCGCCGAGGCCGAGCCGTGGCTCGAGCGGGCCGACCGCATGTTGCCCGGCCGCGTCGAGGTCGAGGTCGCGCGCGCCCGCGTCGCCGCGCACACCCAGGCCGGCACCACCGCGCTGCGCAAGCTCGAGGGCATCGCCGCCGCCGAGCACTACGCCCCGCGCGCCTACACCGGCCTGGGCGAGGCCTACCTGTCTCTCGGGACAGACTCGAAGGACCTCCGCCAGGCCCAGCGCGCCCTGACCCGCGCCGTCGAGAAGGAGCCGCGCCCGGCCGAGGCCATGCTGCTGCTCGGCGACGTGTGGCAGAAGCGCCGGCTCAAGGTCCCCGAGGCCGAGCGCAACGCCCTCGCCTGGTACGAGCAGGCCGCGGCCGCCGGCCTCCGCCTGCCGCGCTACCGCGAGGCCCTGGCCCGCTACCTCGCCGACATCGGCCAGGGCGCGCGCGCCGAGGCGATGCTGCGCGAGCTGTCCAAAGAGCCAGGCATCGACCCCGCCACCCCGCTCGCCCTGCTCGAGCTGGCCCTCGCCCGCGCCGCCGACCAGGACGCCCCCCCGCCGCCCGAGGCCGACGACTGGCTGGCCGCCGCCGCGACCCTCGGCGCCGACCCCGACGCCCTGACCCGCGCCCGCGCCCGCCTCAACCTGGCCCGCGGGACAGGCCTCGCCCGCTCCGGCGGTGAGCTCGACAAGCTGCTGCGCCGGCGCCCGTACGACATCGACGCGCGGATCCTCGCCGCCCGCGTGCTCGTCGCCCAGCGCGACCTCGAGGCCGCCGAGACCCTGGTGCGCCAGGGCTTCTACGCCGCCGAGCCCGGGCGCGACGAGGTCGCCACCGCCCGCCTCTTCATGGCCTGGGCCGAGATCGCCCTCAAGCAGCGCAAGCGCAAGCAGGCCGCGCTGCACGCCCGCGCCGCCTTCAACCGCATGCTCGGCGAGCAGCGGCCCACCGTCGAGCTGCTGGCCGCCGTCGACTTCGCCACCGAGATCTTCCTCCGCACCGAGCAGCACAAGCTCGCCCTCGGCATGACCCGCGAGCTCACCGAGGCCCTGCCGTTCCACGGCGACGCCTGGCGCCTGCACGCCCGCGCCCTGTTCGACGCCGGCGACTCGCCCAAAGCCGCCACCCGCGCCGTCACCAAGGCGCTCGAGCTCGACCCCGACAACGTCCGCGCCCTCGAGCTCCGCGCCCACGTCGCCGCCCGCGCCGGCGACCGCAAGACCGCCCGCGAGGTCCTCGCCCGCGCCCTCGAGCTCGAGACCCGCGAGCCCGACCGCCAGCGCATGCGCGAGTTCCACCGCCGCCACCTCGGCGAGTGACACCTGTCCCGAGAGGCAGCCCCGGCCGTCCACCGCCAACAGTTCTTCTCCCCCGCGAGGCCCCTCATGAGCGACGACATCTCCGGCCGCGGCGACCCGCGCAAGACCCTCGAGCTGCTGTGGGGCCGGGCGCCTCGCCCCTCGCGCGGCCCGAAGGCCCGCCTCTCGGTCACCGACGTGGTCGCCGCCGCGATCGCGCTGGTCGACGCCGAGGGCCTCGCGGCCCTGACGACCCGCCGCGTCGCCGAGGATCTCGGCGTCTCGCCGATGTCGCTCTACACCTACGTGCCCGGCAAGCCCGAGCTGATCGACCTGATGCTCGACGCGCTGATGGGGGAGATCCGCGCTCCCACCGGCGCGACGTGGCGCGAGCGCCTGGCCGACGTCGCGCGCCAGAACTGGGCCCTCGTGCTGCGCCACCCGTGGATGATCGAGGTCGTCACCCACCGCCCCGGCCTCGGCCCCAACTCGATCGCCAAGTATCACCTCGAGCTGTCCGCCCTCGAGGGCATCGGCCTCGACGACCTCGAGATGGACCGCGCCCTCACCCTCGTCCTCGACTACGTCGCCGGCGCCGTGCGGGGCGCCGCCCGCGAGCGCACCGTCAAGGAGCGCACCGGCATGACCGACCGCGAGTGGTGGGCCCAGGTCGGCCCCTTCCTCGCCGAGGTCTTCGACGCCGAGCGCTTCCCGATCGCCGCGCGCGTCGGCCAGGTCGCCGGCGAGACCTACGGCGCCCACGACCCCGCCGGCGCCTTCGCCTTCGGCCTCGAGCGCGTCCTCGACGGCCTCGAGCTGCTCGTCGCCGGCAAGCCCCGCCGCCCCGCCTCGTGACCCTCGCCCGCAAAGCTCCGCTATGATGGACCGATGAGTGACACGCGAGTGAAGAAGTGGATCGTACTCGTCGCGCTCGTCGGGTGTGGCGGCAACACCTCCGACACGACGGTCGGCACGAGCACCGGCACGACCACGGGCACCACCACGGGCGCCTCGACGTCCGGCCCCGAGCCGACCACGGCAGAGCCGACCACCCACGCCCCATCGACGACCTCGACGTCGACCGGCGGCGAGCCGACGACCAGCGACACCACCACGGGCACCGCCACCACCGTCGACACGACGACCACCACGACCACAGGCTGCGCCGACGGCGACGGCGACACCCTGTGCGACGACGCCGACAACTGCCCGGGCGTGTCCAACCTCGATCAGGCCGACGCCGACGAGGACACTGTCGGCGACGCCTGCGACCTCTGTCCCGCCGTCGCCGACCCCGAGCAGCTCGACGGCGACGCCGACCTGATCGGCGACGCCTGCGACCTCTGCCCCACCGCTGCCGATCCCGAGCAGCTCGACGGTGACGCCGACCTGATCGGCGACGCCTGCGACCTCTGTCCCGCCGTCGCCGACCCCGAGCAGCTCGACGGTGACGCCGACCTGATCGGCGACGCCTGCGACCTCTGCCCCGCGGCTGCCGATCCCGAACAGCTCGACGGTGACGCCGACCTGATCGGCGACGCCTGCGACGTCTGCCCCGACGATCCGGACCCCGAGCAGGCCGACGCGGACGGCGACGGACAGGGCGACGCCTGCGATCTCTGCGCCTACGACGGCCCCGAGGCGGTCCTGTTCCCCGATCCTGCCATGACCCCGGACGAAGTGACGATCGCCGACGTGTTCTTCACCGCCACCGACAAGCCGGTCATCGTCGTCAGCCCCGGCGCCGCCATCCAGCTGCAGTTCGACTGGACCATCAAGAGTTGCCCGTGCCCCGGCTGCATCAACCAGGGCTACATCGGCATCCCGGACGAGACCACCGCCGCCTGCTTCTACAGCGGTCCTGCGGGCTGTGACGGTCAAATGGACCACGCCGTCACCGACTTCGTCGCCCCCGACACGCCCGGCACGTACCTGTTCGAGTTCCAGCGGGTCCAGAACTTCGCGTGCAACCCGAACGATCCCTCCTGGCCGTGGGACGTCGCCGTCGCCGCGGTCTGCGTCGTCCCGTGACGGCGGCATCGACGCCTCCACCGACGCACCACCTCGCGCGGCGGTGGCCGATTTCCCCGGCCTCTCGGGCCTGCGGACGCGGCAGCGCCGCCGCCTCCCCGCGCACGTCTCCCCCGCATCGCCCGCCCCTGCGAGCGGCCCCTCGTCGGGGCCCGGGGGACGCCCCTGCGCCGGCCTCGCCTCGACGGGCCAGGCGGCTCCTGGCATAGTCCCCGGCGCGCCATGGCTCCCCCCTTCGACCTCCTCGTCCGCGGCGGGACATGCGCGCTCCACGGTTCGGTCGCCGTCTGCGACCTGGGGGTGACCGGCGGTCGGGTCGTGGCGATCGGCGACCTCGCCGGGGCCGAGGCCGAGCGCGAGCTCGACGCGCGTCACCTGCACGTCCTGCCCGGCGTGCTCGACACCGGCGGCTACCTGCGCGACGAGGGCGGCAGCGCCCTCGTGCTGGCCGGCGTCACCGCGGTGTTCGACGCGCACCCGCACCCGACCACCGCCGCCGGCCTCGAGGACAAGCTCTCGCGGGCGCGCGGCCGCGCCCACTGCGACTACGCCTTCTTCATCGCCGCGGCCACCGACCACCTCGACGACCTCGACCGGCTCGAGCGCCTCCCGGGCTGCAGCGGCGTCGTCCTCTCGCTCGGCACCGACGACGAGCCGCTGCACCGGGCCCTCTTCTGCGGTCAGCGTCGCGTCACCGTCTCGTGCGAGCCCGACCCGCACCCCGAGCCGGTCGCCGCCGGCGCCGCCGTCGACCTCTACCGCGACGAGGGCGACGCCGCGCGCGCCCTCCAGCGCTTCCTCAACATGGCCAAACGGGCAGGTCGCCGCGTCCACGCCTCCAGCGTCGACGGCGACGAGGCCCTGGCCTTGCTGACGCAGCACCGCGAGCTCGCCACCGTCGGCCTCGCCGCCGCCGACCTCGACCCCGACGCGCCGACCGCCGCCGCGCTGTGGCGGGCCGTCGCCGGCGGCCTCGTCGACGCCCTCGGCAGCGGCCCCGAGGCCGCCCCCGGCGGTCCGCACCTGCTGCTGCCGGCCATGCTCGAGCACGTCCACGCCGGCCGGCTCGGCCTGCCGCAGCTGGTCGAGCTCCTGTCCTCGGGGCCAGCCCGGATCTACAACGTCGCCCGCAAGGGCCGGATCGCCCTCGGCTACGACGCCGACCTCGTCCTCGTCGACCTCGGCGCCGAGCAGACCCACGCCGGCGTCCGCTACCACGGCTGGCCGGTCGCCACCGTCCTGCGCGGCGAGCTGCTCGCCCGCGACGGCCGGCTCGTCGCCCCCCCCGGCGGCGCCCCCGTGCGCTTCTCCGACACCCTCCGCATGGTCGTCTTGTAGCCTGTCCCTCCGGACAGGCCCGGTCCCGCCCTGCGCACGGCCGTGCACACGCCTGCCCGCGCGGCCGCACGACCTGCCCCTCCGGACATCCTCGGTGCGGCGCCCGAGCCCCGAGCTCGACCTGTCCCTTCGGACATCCGACCACGACGTTCGGACGCCCCGGCCGCCCGCCGGCGCCCGCGCGCGCCGCCGCGCGACCTGTCCCTGCGGACATCCGCCGCGCGGCTCACGAATCCCGGCGCGCCCCTCCCGCGCGTCGCCGCGCCCACCTGTCCCTGGGGACAGCCGTCTCCCGTCTCCTCCCGCGCCCGGCTGTCACATGTCCCCAAGGCCAGGCGCGCCCGCGCGCCTCGCGGCGGTCGCGCGACCCATCGACCTGCCCCAAAAGCCAGCCGGTGATTTCACCCGCGGACGTCGCCGGCGCAGGTCGGGGCGGCCACCAGACGTCGGCGTCGCGCCGGCACGCGCTCGCCGGCACGCGCGCCTGCGAGCCCGCGCCGCCGCGGGTTTGCTGTACAGTCCCGCCGATATGCGTACACGGCGATTGACTCTGGTGGGTGTGTGGACCGTCGCGGCGACGGTCGGTTGCAGCGACGACGGCACGGGCTCGGCGACCGAGATGGTAGGTCCCACGCTGCCCGGCCCGACCGAGACCGACACCCTCGGCACGCTCACCGGCACCGCCGCGCCGACCACCAGCGAGGCGGGCACCGCCAGCGACGGCAGCGAGACCACGCCCGTCCCGACGAGCACCGACTCGACCACCGAGCCGGTCGACCCGAGCGCCACGCAGGGCGACACCGAGACCACCGGCGGCTGCGACTGTCCGGCCAACTTCAAGTGCAAGTACGACACCTGCATCCCTGACCTCGGCACCTGCACCACCCACGACGACTGCCCCGGCGACTCCTACTGCGACCCCGACGGCGAGTGCATCCCGTACGGCGTCCCCGAGGGCGTCATCAACGACCCCGAGTGTCAGAAGGACGACATCCCCGAGGGCATCACGCCGGTCGTGCAGTGCGAGTGGAGCGGCGTCGCCGACCCGATGAACGACCCGACCGCGAAGTCGACGTACGTCTACACCACCCCGATGGTCGCCGACCTCAACCTCGACAACGACCCCGACAAGCTGCAGCCCTCGATCATCCTCAACACCTGGACCACGATCGGCAACATGGGCCGGATCGGCACCCTCCGGATCTTCGACGGCCGCACCTGCGAATTGCAGCTGCAGGCCGGCGGCGCCGACGAGCCCGACGACTCCAACCGCCCCGGCTACTCCGCGCACTGGGCCATCGGCGACCTCGACGGCGACGTCCCGCAGGGCGGCCGGCCCGAGCTGGTCGGCTACCACCGCGTCACCAGCAACGCCGACAACGGCCCGCTCAACGTCTACGCGTTCCGGATCGTCGACGACGGCGACACGCCGAAGCTCGAGCGCATGTGGTACGGCCGCGACTGCGAGACCGACACCGTCCTCAACTTCGGCAGCGCGGGCGCGACCTACGGCCCCAGCATCTACGACCTCGACGGCGACGAGTTCCCCGAGATCGTCGTCGGCGACCAGGTGTTCGACGGCGACGGCTGCCTCCTCACCACCTGGGCCGCCAGCGGAGCGACGCACATGCCGGTCATCGCCGACGTCGACCTCGACGGCGGCATGGACTTCGTCAACCACCGCCGCGTCGCCGGCTGGGACCCGGTCGCCGGCGAGTGGGTCACCAAGCCGTGGTTCATGGCGGCCAACCAGCCCGGCGGCTACGTCGCCGTCGCCAACGCCGGCCTCTACTCGGTGGTCGACGGCGTCGACCCCGAGCAGACCCCCGAGGTCGTGGTGCTCAGCGTCAGCAACAGCATCGGCCGCCTGCGGATCCAGAGCATCACCGGCGAGACGGTGTGGGGCCCGATCCAGCTGTACGCCAAGCCCAACGAGGTGATCGGCCAGGGCGGCCCGGTCACGATCAGCGACTTCGACGGCGACGGCCAGGTCGAGTTCGCCAGCGCCGCCGCCACCTACTACGCCGTCTACGACCCCGACTGCGTCGCCGCCCTCAACGGCGAGAGCCCGCCCGAGCGCCCCGGCGGCAAGTGCGAGCGCTCCCCCGAGCAGATGGCCAAGAACCTGCCCGACGGCGTGCTGTGGGTCCAGCCCTCGCAGGACCTGTCGTCGAACATCACCGGCTCGTCGATCTTCGACTTCAACGGCGACGGCGCGGCCGAGGCCGTCTACCGCGACGAGTGCTACCTCCGCGTCTACGACGGCCGCAGCGGCGTGGTCCTGTTCAGCGCCCCGGCCTCGAGCGGCACCGGCAACGAGTACCCGTCGATCGCCGACGTCGACGGCGACTTCGCCACCGAGATCGTCGTCCCGCGCACCAACTACAACTCCTGCCCGGCCAAGGACCCGCTCTACCCGATGGCCGCCGATTTCGTGGCGCGCCCCGGCTTCGTCGTCTACCGCGACCCGCTCGACCGCTGGGCCAACTCGCGCCCGGTGTGGAACCAATATCAATACTCGATCACCCACGTCACCGACGACGCCCGCATCCCCTCCGCCGCCGCCTTCCTCAACAACTGGCAGCAGCCCGGCCTCAACAACTTCCGCCAGAACGACCAGGGCGACACCGGCAAGCTCAACATCGCCGACCTCACCATCGAGCTGACCGACCTCGGCACCCTGTGCCAGAACCAGGGCGGCATGATCGACCTCCAGGCCGAGGTGTGCAACCGCGGCACCAACCCGGTCCAGGACGGCGTCGTCGTCCAGTTCCTCGAGAACACCGACCCCAACGCCCCCGTCGACCAGGCCACCGTCGTCTGCGAGGCCACCACCACCAAGCTGCTCAAGCCCGGCGAGTGCGAGACCGTCACCTGCACCGCCAACCTCCAGGGCGGCGGCACCGTCTACGTCGACGTCGACCCCGAGGACAAGATCGCCGACTGCCACCCCGGCAACAACCTCGGCGCCGACGCCCTCGACATCTGCCCGGGCTGAGCGATGCGGCATGTCCTCTCGGACATGCCCCGAGCGCCAGCCACGCGACGCACATGAGCCCACGCATCTCCGCTACCCGAGCAGAGCGCGCTCGTGACGCGTCGCGCACGCGCGAGCGCACTGGCCTCGACCGGTCGCGTGCGCTACCGTGACGCTCGCATGCGGCCTGCAGGCCTCCGCCTCTTCCTCGGCGTCTCGCCCTGCCTCGTGGGCGCCTGCATCCCCGTCGAGCCCGAATGGGTCGTCACCGACGCCCGCTTCCGCGGCCTCAAGGTCGAGGTCGTCGAGCCCGGCGGCTACGCCTCGCTGCTCAACGTCCCCGAGGGCGAGTACCGGGCGACCGCGCTGCCGCTCGACACCATCGAGCTCACCTGGCACGCCACCGCCCCGGAGGCCGAGCTGCCGCCGCCGATCTGGCTCGCCTCCTCCGTTAATTTCTTCGTGTCCGGCAACAAGTTCGTCCTTCAGAAGCTCGACCTCGCGTCGCTGGAAGACTGCCCGGTGCCGCTGCCGCTCTCTCCCAGCAAAACCTGCCGCCTCGGCGAGGGCCGGCAGATCCGCGTCAGCCTCGGCGGGGCGTTCTCCGCCAGCGACGATTTTCCGTTCTACGTCCCGCTCGTCATCGTCGGCTCCCGGCGCACCGACCTGGCCTCCGCGACCTGCCTCGAATTCCTGGCCTCGAACCCGGTCCCCCCCGCCGGCTCCTGCCTGTTCACCGCAGACGGCATCCGGTTCGGCCCGCGATGGATCGTCCTCCCGTTCGACTCCGAGTCCGTCATTCCGCAGGAGATCCGCGAGCAGGACGTCGACACCAACCCCAGGATCGCCGGCTTCGCCGTCACGCGTGCGCGCGGCGACACGCGCATCGAGCTCGTCGCCGACCTCGATGACGACGTCCCCGTGCGCCGCGGCGAGCGAATCACCGTCGAGCCGATCTTCACCGCCGGCTCCGCGCAATCGTATTACATCATGGTGGGCGGCGACAAGGACGTGCCCTGGTCCGGCGAGCCGTCGCTTGAGTTCGAGGAGCTCCAGTGGCGCGGCTGGTTCAGCGCTCCAATCGAAGGCTACGAGCCGACCTACGACGAGTGGTCCACCCCCCTGCAATGGACCGTCCCGCACGACATCGTGCCGACAACGCTCTACGTCGACGCGAGGGACGACCGTAGCGGCGTCGACTTCGCCGAGCTGCGCTTCGTCGCCGACGGCTCCGAGCCATGATCCTCGGCCTCCTCGCCCACCTCGCCGTCACCGCCACGCTCGCCGCGCCCGCGGCCGTCGAGCGGCCCGCCCGCGCCGTCGCCCAGGGCCAACTGCGCAGCGCCGGCGAGCGCACCCCCGTCGCCGGCGCGCGCATCATCGCCACTGCGCGTCGCGGCCTGCAGTGGCAGCGCTCGGCCGTCTCCGGCCCCGACGGCCGCTTCGTCCTCGAGGACCTGCCGAGCCACGACTTCAACCTCGTCATCGTCGCCGCCGGCCACCAGCGTCTCGAGCAACCGACCCCCGCGAGCTTCTGGCGCCGCCGCAAGCCGCCGGTGATCTATCTGCAACCAGCAGGCGCAGGCGGCTATCGCACGATCGTCCAGCAGGAGCGCGTCACCCGGCCGAGCGCGACCAGCACGCGCCTCTCGCCCGAGGAGATCGCCAACCTCCCGGGCAGCCAGGGCGACCCATTGCGCGCCCTGCAAAATCTGCCCGGCGTCGCCCGCGTCCCCGGCGGCCTCGGTCTGCTCATTCTCCGCGGCGCCGCCCCCAATCAATCGCAGGTGTTCTTCGGCGAGCACCCGCTGCCGCGCGCCTTCCACATCCCCGGCCTCGCCAGCGTCGTCCAGCCCGGCGTCCTCCAGGGCCTCGAATACGTGCCCGGCAACTTCTCCGCCCACTATGGCAACGCCGTCGGCGGCCTCGTCCACCTCACCCCGCGCGTCGGCCGGCGCGACGGCGTCCACGGTCACGCCAAGCTCGACATCACCTCGGCCGGCGCGCTCGTCGAGGGCCCCTTCGGCAAGGGCGGCTCGGTCCTGCTGGCCGCCCAGACCGGCTACCTCGACCTCGTCCTCAGGAGCCTGCCCGAGGACGTCACCCGCGGAGACCTCGTTTCCCCCCGTTACCACGACTATCAATTCATCATCGACCACCCCGCGGGCCGCGGCGCCACCATCACCGCCCGTCTGCTCGGGGGCAAGGACACACTGAACATGTTCTGGGGCGGAGCCGAGCGGCACCTGTTCTCCAGCATGCAGAACGGCTTCCACCGCGTCGACCTTGCCTACCGCAAGCGCCACGGCTCGTGGGACTTCCTGCTCGCCCCGGCCGTCCGCCTCGACCGGACCATCAACAGCACGGACAGCTACCAGCGGCGCCGCAGTGATGTCGTCGGCCTCCTGCGCGCCGAGGCCAGCGTGCGCCCGGTGAAGCCGCTCCACATCACCCTCGGCCTCGACACCCAGCTCGACCGCTACACCACGCAGCTCAATATCTCGTACATCGAGAATCCGGTCGACGACTCCGGCCGCGACCTCTTGACCACCACCGGCCTGTATCTGTCCTCGCAGCTCGACGTCGGCCGCTTTGCGCTCATCGCCGGCGCGCGCTTCAACGCCTTCACCGGCGCAGAGAACCACGCGCTCGCGTTCGACCCGCGCCTGCTCCTGCGCTACACGCCGCACCCGCGGGTGCGGATCCAGCTCGCCGCCGGCGTCTATTCCCAGCCGAGCCTGCGCCGCTCGATCCTGTCCAGCGGCTTCATCTCACCCGACAACTCGATCCCGACCGACAGCTTCCTCTTCCCCAAGGTCGTCCTCCCCGGGGCGTTGCGCTTCCTCGATCCGCAGCTCGAGTTCGAGCCCACCGGCCGGATCGGCGCCATGCGGGCCACCCAGTACAGCGCCAACCTCCACCTCGATCTCACCGATTCGCTCGACCTCGAAGCCACCCTCTTCTATCGCCAGATCCGCGGCGGCCTCCCGCCGCTTCCACCCGGGACCGCCATCCCCGGCCCGACGCCACCCCAGAACGACTCGGCCGCGCTCGCCATCGGCTCGGCCACCCACGGCGTCGAGGTCATGCTGCGCCACGACCTCACCGCGCGGCTCTACGGCTGGCTCGCCTACACATGGATGCGCTCGACCGCCCACATCACCTTCTTCGACCACGTCGACCGCCGCCCCGCCGACTTCGATCAGCGCCACAACCTCGTCATGTTGGTCGGCTACAAGCTGCCGCGCCGCTGGTCGATCGCCGCCCGCTTCCGCCTCGTCACCGGCCTGCCCTACACCCCCTACGTCGGCAGCTTCGAAGGCGTCCAGGGCGATCCGATCCCCATCATCGGCGCCGCCAACAGCGCCCGCATGCCCGTTTTCCACCAGCTCGACCTGCGCATCGATCGCACGTGGATCTTGCACCGCAGCATCGTCGCCGCCTACCTCGACGTGCAGAACCTGTACAACCGCCAGAACGCCGAGGGCGTGCTCTACTCGCTCACCTACGCCAGCACGCGCGCGGTCGTCGGTCTCCCGATCTTGCCGATCCTCGGCCTCAAGGTCAGCTTCTGACCCCCCACGTCGCGCCGCATCACGATCGCCGGCCTCACGGATCGCCGTCGCGCCAAACCGCCACTACCAGCAACCCCGCACAGGCCGCGCTCACCCCCGCGTTGACGTGCAGGTCCGCGGGCGCGAGGCCGACGTGGTGCCCCCAGTACAGCCACTGCGTCGCCGCGTCCCACAGATAGAACCCCGCGTTCGCCAGCACGATCGCCCGCCGCTCCCGCGCCCGTCGCATGCGCAGCGCGATCGACGTCACCGCCGCCACGAACAGGTGGAAGCTGCCGATGCTGAACCACATGAACTCGCGCGTCGGCGTCATCGCCCCGCCGCGATACGTCGCGTCGAGCGGCCCCGGCGCGACGATCGCCGTGTACGCGATCAGCAGGTTGAACAGCACATACGCGACGACGATGAATTTGCTGGCCCGCGGCACGCCAGCATCGACGCTACCACGAGCGCGCGCAGTGTCGCCATTGCCGACCGGCCTGTCGACCAGGTGCACCACCCATCACTGGCACCGCCTCGGGCCCGACCACGAGCGCCAGTGCCTGCGCGCCGGCCTCGTCACCCCCCCCGCCTCGCGCGTCGCGGCCGTTCTCCACGTGTCTCACGCAACATGTCCCAAAGATCACATTTTATAAGAATGTCCCGAAGGACATACTCGCAGCTCGCGCAGCCCGGAGCCTCGACTCGTACCTGGTCCGACGCCGACGTCGCACCCACATGGAGCCGCGCGGCAGGCCGGGCGCGCGCCTGCGCGCCCGCGCAACTTCTGGTTCGTCCGCGTCAGGCGCCGGGCCGCGCCGCGTATACTTCGAGACCTCGGCCCGGGGGCGACGCTGCTGTTCTGGCTCGGCCCGCTCAACCTGTTCATCGGCCTGTTCAACCTGCTGCCCGGCTTCCCGCTCGACGGCGGGCGGATCTTGCGCGCGCTGCTGTGGCGGGCCACGGGCGACCTCCAGGGCGCCACGCGCTGGGCCTCGCTGTCGGGCCAGGCGATCGGCCTGGTCCTGGTATTCGCCGGCCTGTCGATGATCTTCGGCGCGCGCCTGCCGATCTTCGGCGCCGGCGTGGTCTCGGGCCTGTGGATCAGCGTGATCGGGTGGTTCCTCGCCAGCGCCGCCGCCATGAGCTACCGCCAGCTCGTGATCATGCACCTCGTCGAGGGCGTGCCGGTGCGGCGATTGATGCGCAAGGAGGTCGCCGCGATCCCGCCGACGCTGCCGGTCGCCCGCCTCGTCGACGATTATCTGATGGGCACCGACCAGCGCGCCTTCCCCGTGCTCACCGACGACCGCCTGGTCGGCCTCGTCTGCCTCGAGGACGTGCGCGTGGTCGACCGCGACGTGTGGAACGAGATCGAGGTCGGCACCATCATGACCCCCGTCGCCGCGCTCGAGACGGTCGGCCCCGACGACGACCTCACCGCCGCCATGCGCGCCTTCAGCCGCAAGGACGTCGAGCAATTGCCGGTCCTCCAGGGCGACCGCCTGGTCGGCGTGCTGCGCCGGCGCGACATCCTCAAGTGGCTCGAGCTGCAGGCGCCGCGCGGCGAGCGGCCGGCCCAGCCGCGACCGGCCTGATCGAGCAATGCAGCGACCAGGCCGGCGGCGGCCGGTCGGCGCGCACCCTCATTGTTCGTAGCAGCCCCCGCGCGACCGCGGTCCCACGATTCACCGGCGCTGGCGGGGCGGCTGGCGCCGGCGCGAATTCGTCGAACGCTGCGGATATGTCACGAATCAAGCACTCCCTCCCGCTCACGGTCGCGTTCGCCGTGGCCCTGCCGTGCGCCGCCGCGTTCGCCATGCCGCCGGACCAGCCGCAGCCGTCGACCCCGACGACCGGCACCCAGCCCCCGGGAACGGGCACCCGGACCCCGGGCACCGGCACCACCACGCCGGCCCCCGGCACCACCACGCCGGCGACCGACGGGCTCACCGACGAGGAGATCGTCACGTTCCTCGAGGTCTACAACGACGTCGGCCTCGACAACAACCGCAAGCACCGCAAGTCGATGAAGGACAAGCGGGTCAAGAAGTTCGCCGAGACCCGGATCAAGCACGCCAACGGCGCCAAGAAGCGCCTGACGACCATCCGCACCCGCAACAAGTTCAAGCCGAAGCGCAGCGGCGACGTGACGAACTACGAGACCACCGTGGTCGAGGCGTACGGGGACCTCGACAACACCAAGAAGGGCCGCGAGTTCGACACCGCGTACATCGACGACGAGATCCAGGTGATGACCAACATGGTCGACACGATCGACCGCGTCCTCCTGCCCAGCGTCGACCTGCCCGAGCTGCGCGACGAGCTCACCACCATGCGCACCGAGGTCCAGGGCGACATCCGCGAGGCCGAGAAGATCCGCGACAGCCTGCGCGAGCAGCAGCCCGTCACCTGAGTCGAGCCATGCGCGCCGTCCATCACCTCGCAGCCGCGGCGGCCCTCGCCGTCCTCGGCCTGGCCTGCCACCGCGAGCAGCCCGACACCGCCGCGCCGGCGCCCGCGACCGCGCCCACGGGGCCGAGCGAGCGCTTCTACGGCGCGCTGGCCCCCTACGGCACCTGGATCGACGACGCCGCGTACGGCTGGGTGTGGCTGCCGTCGCCGGCGATCGTCGGCGCCGACTTCTTCCCGTACATGACAGGCGGCCGGTGGCTGTACACCGACGCCGGCTGGATGTTCGACAGCAACTACTCGTGGGGCTGGGCGCCGTTCCATTACGGCCGCTGGGCCTTCGACGCCGGCGTCGGCTGGATGTGGGTCCCCGGCGACGTGTGGGGCCCCGCGTGGGTCGACTGGCGCTGGAACGACGGCTACGTCGGCTGGGCCCCGCTGCCGCCGGTCGTCGCCGGCGCGCGCGAGGAGCCGCGCTCGCACTGGATCGTCGTCGCCGCCAGCGACCTCACGCGGCCGCAGCTGGACGGCTACATCCAGCCGAACGCGCGCGGACAGGCGGTCTTCGCCGCCAACGCCACGCACCCCGCGGCCCAGCCGGGCTGGCGCTCCGGCCCGCCGGAGCAGTTCATCGCCGCGGCGACCGGGCACCCCGAGCCCCCCGTGCACCTGCCCCCGCCCGACACCAGCAGGCTCGTACGCTCGCGCGTCGCCGGCGACACGGTCGAGCACACGCCGGTCGAACCGGCGCCCCCGCCCGCCGCGACGATGTTCTCGCACAACCCGCCCGAGTTCCCGCTGCACAAGCTGCGGCCGCACACCACCCACGCCGAGGTGTTCGACGCCCCGCCCCGCCCCGCCGGCGGCTCCGCCCGCGGCCGCCACCGCGGCGAACGCTGGCTGTGACCGGGCCGCACATGCTCGTATGGACATGCCCACCAAGGCATGTCCGTACAGACATTGCGCGACGAACATGTCCTCTCGCGCCAGCGGCGCCTCAGTCCTCCCACACGACCAGCACCTTGCGCTGCTGCCACCATTGCTCGAGCGTGCGCCCCGGGTCGATCACGCAGGCGATCGTCAAGGGGCTGAGGCGCACGCTGATCGGGTGCGACGCCTTGCCGTCCCACGTGCCGATGTCGACCACCTCGGTCCCGGCCAGCTGCAGGCCGTGGCGTCGCAGGTAGTCGAGGATCGCCGGCACCTGCAGGTCGACCCCGGTCGTCGCCTCGGCGTGCGGGTTCCGCAGCGTCTTCGCCAGGCCGATCAGCTCGCGCAGATCCTCCGGGTGGGCCGCAAAATGTGCCTCGTAACTCTTTAAATAAACCGAATCGAGCGCCTCCTCCTGGCGCACGAATTCGCCGTCGATCTCGTAGCCGATCGCCCACCGGTCCTCGCCGTACTTGCGATCCCACTCGCGCTGACGCCCCGCGCGCTGCTTGACCCCGCCGGCCTTGCCCAGCCGGCGCTCCACCACCCGCCAACCCATGCCTCAGCCCTCCTTCGTCTCGCCGGCGGGTCGCAGCGCCTCGTTCAGCAGCTCGAGCAGCGGCGTCTCCTTCGTCCCCGCAGCACCCGGACCCGCCGCCGCGACGTCCTGCTCCGCGCGGATCGCCGCCGCGACCACATGCGCGCCCGCCGACTCCCCCGAACCTGCGACGAACGCCGCCGCCACGCCGAGCGCAGCCTCGCTCACCGCGGGCGCGCTCGTCGCGATCGGCTCGCTCGGCTCCGCCGGCCTCACGGGCTCGCTCGCCGCACCCGTCGCGTCTTCGGGCTCGCTCGCCGGCGGCTTCGCGAACGGCGTGCCGGGCAACAGCTCCACACGCAACCCACGCTCGCCGTCCGCCTCGGCCACCGGCGCGCGCGTCACCGGCAGCACCGCGTTCGTCGTCGGCGAGGTTCCCGGCGTGGCAGCCGGCGCGCTGATGAAGACGTGGCGGACGAGCTCCGGCGCTCCCGACCCCGACCCGCGGAAGACCGTCCGCTCCGCGCTCCGCGGCGCCCCCGGCGGGGCGAACCTCGGCAACGGCGCCGGCTCCCCCGGCACCAGCGTCCGCCCGCTCACCACCGGCTCTTCCGGCACCAAAGTCCGCCCCGTCACCACCGGCCCCTCCGGCACCACCGTCCGCCCCGTCACCACCGGCCCTTCCGGCACCACCGTCCGCCCCGTCACCACGGGCTCCTCCGGCACCAAGGCCCGCCCGCTCACCACCGGCCCTTCCGGCACCACCGGCCCTTCCGGCCCCGCCGTCCGCCCGCTCACCACGGGCATCTCCGGCACCGTCCCGCTCGGCAGCAATTCCGCCGCGAACGCCCCCCTCACCACACCGGGCAGCCCGTTCTCGAGCGATTCTCGGCTCATCGCATTCGCCGTGACCGCGGCCGAATCACTCGCCGCCGGCGTGCCCGCATTCCCGGACGAGCCGCCATTCGTCGCGGTGGTTACCGCCGCCCCGCCCGCAGGCCTCGCCCCTGCGACCCCCGCCACCACGCCCGCGCGCCCGGCCTCGCCGAGCACCTCGTCGACCGTCGATGCCGGTGCCGGCGCGCGCGCCGACACGACTGCCCCTTGGGGCATGTCCTTCGGCTCCTGTCCTCCAGGACCTTGCCCTCCTGACATGTCCTGAGCGAGGTGCGCGTGCCCCAGCGGCGAGACCGCCACCGAGAAGGCGACGCAGGTGGTCGCCACCGCCGCGAACACCAGCGTCGTCAGCGACTCGGTCCCCGGCACCGCGGCCGCCCAGGGCAGCGCGGCCAGGCCCGCGACCAGCATCCCGCGCGGCCAGCCGAGCGCCAGGGCCGAGAACGTGCGCTCGTCGACCCCGCGCAGCACGAGGCGGGCCGCCAACAGGCGCAGCACCACCAGCATGAGGCCGAGCACGATGCCCATCGCCACCAGGCCCCACGGCGGCCCGAGGCCCAGGCCGATGAACGTGAACAGCAGCACCCGGGTGATCTCGACCGTGCGCCCGTGGTCGTCGAGCGCCGCCCGGAAGTCCTCGTCGGCCGCCTCGACCACCGTCCCGCGCGGGCGGAACAGCGCCGCCACCAGCGGCCCCGCGTTGCTGACGACCGCCCCGAACACCAGCACCGCCAGCGCCCCGATCCCCCCGAGCGTGTCGGTCACCACGTACAGCGCCAGGATCGCCGCCAGCGTGTACGGGTAGACCCCCCGGCCGGGGCCGACGCGGCGGATCGCGGCGATCCACAGCAGCCCGGCGAACGCCCCGAACGCCAGCCCGAGGCCGAAGCCGGCGGCGATCGCCGCGTAGGCCTTGCCCGCCGGCACGCGCAGGCTCAGCAGGTCGATGCACACCGCCGTCGCCGCGATCGCCAGCGCCCCGGTGACCGCGGCCTCGCGCTCGAGCGTCGCCACCAGGCCGGGGTGGGCCCGCCGGGACAGCGTCGGCGCGTACACCTCCGGCGCGGTGCACAGCATCAGCGCCCCGAGCATGAACGCGTGCGTCCAGCCCCACGACGGCGGCAGCAGCTGCAGCCCCGCCAGCGCCAGGCTGAACAGCGCCACCAGCGGCACCACCAGGGCGGCGCCGACCAGCGCCAGCTTGCGCGCGCGCCCGACCTGCTCGCCACCTGCCCCGAAGACCATGTCGCGCCCGGCCTCGAACAGCACGATGATCAGCGCGACCGCGGCGAAGAACGGCGCCAGCGCGGCGATCGTCGCCTGAGGCACCAGCCCCGTGGCCCGCAGCCCGACCCCGAGCAAGATCAGCCACACCGCCTCGGGCACGCCCGAGCGCAGCGCCAGCGGTCGCACCGCCGCGGCCGCGGTCAACAGGCAGGCGATGGCGACGAGGAAGACGGTGACGGGCGCCATGGGGGACCGTCAGTGTGCCACAAGGGCCGCGACCTGCGCCCCGCCGCCACGGCCTGCGAGCGGCCCGGGTCTACTTGGCGAGCCGCCGCGCGAAGTAGAGCCCCGCGTAGACCTTGAGGTCGACGTGCGCCCCGCGGGCGACCCGCTCGGCCAGCCAGTCCTCGACCTCGGCGAGCGGCACCTCGAACACCGTGATCTGCTCGTTGCCGTCGCCGCCCCCGGGCCCGACCTTGCGCAGCCCGGTCGCCACGAAGATGCTGATGCACTCGCTCGTCAGCCCCGGCGAGCTCGGCCCGTGGGCCACCTGCTCGATCTTGTCGGCCTCGTAACCTGTCTCTTCGGTCAGCTCACGATTCGCCGCGGTCGCCGCCTCCTCCGACTCGTCGCCGGGCGTGTCGCCGACCAGACCGGCCGGCAGCTCGATCGCCACCCCGCCGAGCGCCGGCCGCGGCTGCTCGATCAGCACCAGCCGCCCGTCCTGGGTGACCGCGACGATGGCCGCCGCCCCGCTCGCCCCGGTGCGCTCCACGTACTCCCACTTGCCGCGGCGCACGAGGCGCAGGAAGCGCCCGCCGCCGATCGTCTCGGTCGCCGGATTGATCGCATCGGACAGGCTCGACATGCCCCCCGACTATCGCAGCCGCCGGGCGCTTTGGCCAGGGCTGCCGGTCACGCGCCGCCCCCGACCTTCACCCCGCGCGGCCGTCCGGGTAGCCTGGGGCTCCCCCGTGACGCCCGCCCGTCTGCTCAGCCTCGACGCCCTGCGCGGCCTCGCCGTCGTCCTGATGATGGAGCAGCACATGGCCGTGTGGCTGTGGCGCTCCGAACCCGGCGTCTCGCCGATCGCGCAGGCGCCGGTGCTCATGGCCCTCAACGGCCTCGGGGGCCTCGCCGCGCCGACCTTCATCACCCTCGCCGGCGCCGGCACCACCCTCCTCGCGCGCGCCCGCCCCACCGGCGTCGACGCGATCCTCGTCCGTCGCGGCCTCATCGTCATGGGCTTCGGCTGGCTGCTCAACCTGCTCACCCCGAGCTGGTTCTCCGCCGGCTCGTGGTTCGTCCTCCACCTGATGGGCCTCGGCATGGCCACCGCCCCGCTGTGGCGGCGCCTGTCCGATCGGGCATTGCTCATCGGACAGGCGCTCCTGCTGCTCGCCGCCCCGCTCGTGCAGCACTGGCTGCGGACCCCCGAGCTGCTGGTCAACGACCGCATGCGCCGCCTCGACCTCCCCGGCGGTCCGTTGCGCCTCGCCTTCGCCGAGGGCCAGTTCCCGATCGTCCCCTGGCTCGGCCTGTTCCTCGGCGGCATCGTCGTCGGGCGCTGGCTGCAGCAGGGCCGCACCGCCCCGATCCTGCGCATGGCCTCCGTGCTGCTCGTCACCGGCGTCGCGCTCGCGGCCGTCGCCCTGCGCACCGGCCCGCACGTGGGCGTGTGGGACCGGCTGTTCCAGATCCGCCTCAGCTTCTATCCGGCCACCCCGGCGATCGTCCTGTTGCTCCAGTCGGGCACGCTCCTCCTGCTGCTCGGCGCGCTCGCCCTCGAGAGGCGCGGGCGGATCGGCGAGCGCGGCTGGCTCGTCGCGCTCGGCCGCGCCTCGCTCACCTTGTTGCTGGTGCACGTCGTCGTCTTCCGCGAGCTGACGCGCCCCCTCGGCGCGTGGCAGGCGTTCAGCGCCGAGATCGCGCTCGCCATCGTGGGTGCCTGGGTGATCGTGTGCGCGCTCGCTGCGCGTCTGTGGCAGCGGGTGGGCTACCGCTACGGCGCCGAGTGGCTGCTCCGGATCTTCGGCGGTTAGACCGCTGGCGGAGATCGCGGCGCATGCTCTGGTCGCGTCTATGCAACCGGCCCAAGTGATCGCTGCCGCCGCCAGCGCCGCCGAATCCTCCGTGCGGCGCAAGTCGCGGTTCACGACCTTACCGCCGCAGGTCCTCGATTTCGCGCTGTCGCTCGCCTCGCAGGGTCGCGCCATCGTGCTCGTCAGCGTCGTGCTCGCGGTCGTCGTCGTCCTCGCCGCCGACCACACGCCGGCGGCGATCCTCGGCTGCGGCGCCTTCGTGCTGATCCAGGCGTTCTCGTTCTTCAACCCGCTGTCCTTCGACCGCGCCCGCACGCGCACCCGCGACCTCCTCCGCTACCTCGCGATCGCCGGCCTGCTCGTGCTGCTGCCCGGCCAGCTCGGCCCCGACGCGCCGGTCATGTTGCTGGGCCTCGCCACCGCCTGCGCCGCCCCGCTGTCCTTCGCCCCGCGCCTGGCCGCCGCCGTCGTCGGCGTCCTCAGCGTCGCCTGCGCCGTCGGCATCTTCGTCGCCGGCGGTCCCGCCTCCGAGGCCGTGATCGCGGCGCTGACCGTCGCCGCCGCCGGCGTCCCGCTCAACCTCGTGCTCGCGCACCACGGCCGCAGCGGCGAGATCCTGCGCAGCGCGCTCGGCCGGCTCGAGCGCGAGGTGGAGAGCCGGCAGCAGATCGAGGACCAGCTGCGGCGCACCCACGACGAGCTCGAGCGGCGCGTCGAGGAGCGGACGATCGCGCTCACCCGCGCCAACCGCAAGATGGAGTCGGAGATCCGCGTGCGCCGTCAGGCCGAGGAGCAGGCGCTCGAGGCCAACCGGATCAAGAGCTCGTTCCTCGCCAACATGAGCCACGAGCTGCGGACCCCGCTCAACGCGATCATCGGCTACAGCGAGATCTTGCTCGAGGACACCACCCGCCTCGGGCTCCGCCAGCTGCACGACGACCTCGGCAAGATCCACGGCTCGGCCGAGCACCTGCTCGCGCTCATCAGCGACATCCTCGACCTGTCGAAGATCGAGTCGGGCAAGATGGACATCAACGTCGAGGCGTTCAACCTCGGCGACGTGCTGAGCAGCGTCATGTCGCACCTCGCCCCGCTGGCCGAGCGCAACGGCGACACCCTCAAGCTCCGCTGCTCGCGCGACCTCGGCGAGATCAAGACCGACCGCACCAAGCTGCACCAGATCCTGAGCAACCTGCTCAGCAACGCCTGCAAGTTCACCCACAACGGCCGCATCGAGCTGTCGATCAAGACCCAGGCCGAGGGCGGCCGCTCGTGGTACCGCTTCGAGGTCAGCGACACCGGCATCGGCATCGCCCCCGACGTGCTCGAGCGCCTGTTCGCCCCGTTCGTCCAGGCCGACAGCTCCACCACCCGCAAGTTCGGCGGCACCGGCCTCGGCCTCGCCATCAGCCGCCACTACGCACGCATGCTCGGCGGCGACATCACCGTCCGCAGCCAGCCCGGCGTCGGCTCCGTCTTCACCCTCCGCCTGCCCCAGGAAGCCATCGACCCCCGCAAGGCCGGCGTCCTCCTCGTGTCGCACTTCTGAGGTGTTCTCTCTTTTTTAAAACATGCTCTTCAGGGCATGTTCGATCGAACAGCTCGCAGCGCACCGCGCGAACCCCCGCGCCGGGCCCATGGCCCGCCGCTGGACATCGCGCCGCAGGTCGGCGACAACCAGGACATGCGCCGTCGTCCCCCCCGACCCTGCCTCGCTCCGTGACCCGGACGTCTCAGCGCCGGCCGCCGCACGTGCTCACCCTCGGCGAGATGGGCGCCGGGGACAAGCGCTTGTACGTCGCCCGTGTTCAGGCCCCGATGCCGCTGCCTCCCGGCCCGCTCGTCTCGACCTTCTTCACGCTCTTCGTGTTCACCGCGGGCAGCGGGCGAGGGCAGCACCTCGAGGCGATCGATCTCCGCGCCGGCGACGTCCACCTCGTCCCTGAAGGCGTCGAGCACCAGCCGCTCGACATCGGCGACCTGCAGGGCTGGATCGTCGGCGTCGATCCACTGCTGCTGCGCGCCCTCGGGCCGCCGTGGTTGCCGGGACAGTCGCGGCTCCGCGGCGACGCGGTCCCCGCTCCGGCGCGCAGCCTCCTGGTGCGCGGGCTGCTGTGCCTGCGACCCGGGCCGGCCCGGGTCGGGCGGATCGAGCACCTGCTCGCCGAGATGGACGCGGAGCTGCGCGGGCGCAATTGGGGCGCGGAGATCGCCGCGCACGCGCTGCTCGCCCTGCTGCTCACGGAGCTCATGCGCGAGCTGCAGGAGCACGCGCCCACCGCGTCGCCGCTGCTCGGCGGGCTCGTGCGCGACGCCCTCGCCTTCATCGAGGCGCACTGCCTCGAGCCCCTCTCGCTGAAGGACGTCGCGGCCGCGGTCGGCCGCACCCCCTCGCACCTGGCCAACGCGATCCGCCACGAGACGGGCCTGACGGTCGGCGACTGGCTGCGCGAGCACCGAATGTCCGAAGCTCGACGACGCCTGCGCGACACCGACGCGAGCGTCGAGAGCATCGCCAGCCAGGTCGGCTACGCCGATGCCACTCACTTCATTCGCACCTTTCGCCGGGCCCACGGCATGACCCCGCGTGAATGGCGAGAGCGGCGGCGCGCCGCCCCGTGACCGCGTTCTCCACCGACCCCAATCCGCGCCGATCTCCGCCCCAAGCCGCGCTCTACCCCAAGCGTGGTCGGCCTCTACCCTCGGGGCATGACGAACAGCGCAACGACACCCCGCCGCCGCGTCCTGGTGGTCGGACTCGGGATCAGCGGCATCGCCACCGCCCTGCGGCTGCACAGGCTCGGCTGGGAGCCCGTGATCATCGAGCGCGCCGCCGGCCGGCGCCGCGGCGGCTACGCGGTCGCCCTGTTCGGCACCGGCATCGCGTCCGCGGCCCGGCTCGGCGTGCTCGATGCGGTGGGCAATCGCCTCGGCCCGCCAGTCCAGACGTTCGAGATCGATCGCAGCGGTCGCCGGCGCAAGGGTATGGGCCTCCCCGACCTGCCCAGCGGACCGCGGCTGGTGCTGCGCGGCGACGTCGAGAACGCGCTGTACTCCGCGCTCCCCGCCGACGTGGAGATCCGCTTCGCCACCAGCCCCGTCGCCATCGCCCAGGACGAGCGCGGCGTCGACGTGACGACCAGCAACTCGGCGACCGGCGCGACCGCGAGCGAACGCTTCGACCTCGTGGTCGGCGCCGACGGTTTGCGCTCGACCGTGCGGAGGCTGGTCTTCGGCCCGCACGAGCGGTTCATGCACCCGATGAACTACATGATCGGCGCCTGCGTCCTCAGCCGCCCCGTCCTCGGCCACCCCACCAGCGACGGATTCGTCATGGCCGAGGCCGGGCGCTCGGCGTGGGTGTTCCCGTTCGTGAATCACAACCCCACCGTGCTGTTCTCGTACCGCGTGGACGACGTCGCGGCGCAGTTCCGCCGCCCCGCCGTCGACTCGGTGCGCGCCGCGTTCGGCCCCGAGCCCGCCGGGCCCGTGCTCAGCCAGCTGTTCGACGACTACGCGGCGGCGGACGAGCGCCTGTTCGATTCGGTCGAACAGGTCCGCATGGCTCGCTGGCACGAGGGTCGGGTCGTCCTGCTCGGCGACGCGGCGTGGTGCCTGACGCTGTACTCGGGCATGGGCGCCTCGACCGGGATGGCCGGCGCCGAGCTGCTGGGCAACATGCTCGAAAAACACCCCGGCGACCTGCAGCGCGCGCTGAGCGAGTGGGAGGCGAAGCTGCGCCCGTTCACCGCGAGCCTGCAGCAGACGGCGACGACGATGCGCCAGCTCTTCACGCCCAGCGGCGAGCTGCCGCGGCTCCTCCGCGCCACGATCATCCGCCTGAGCAACAGCCCCGTCGCGCCGCTTATTAAACGGCTGCTCCGCCCCGGCGGCCTGACCGAGCTCGACATCGTTGCGGCCTGAGCTCAGGTCCTCGCATACCGCTCGGGTCCGTCAGGAAGCACATGCGACCGGTGCGCCTGCGCGACCGCGCCCCAGCGAGCAAAGTTGGCCCGGGCCTCGCGGAGGGTCATCCCGTTCGCGTTGCTGGGTCGATCGGGCTCGTCCATCCCGTCATCCTCCCAGAAGCAGACGCGGCAGATCGCGTACTGGCCGCGTTCTCCGAGGCTGCGGTAGCCGCAGCACAGGCACGGGGCGAGCAGCTCCGCCTCCCCCTCGACCGCCTCACGAACTCCGAGGGCGACGATCCGCCGCTCGAGATACGCATTGGTCACACCGAAGAACGACTGTGCGAGATGGAGGTCGAGCAGCGGATCGTAGCGAGGGTTCAGCGGATCCGTCGGTTCGGCGCCGGACTGGAGCTCGCCGCGGAGGGCCTCCGGGAGCTCGCTCCACAGCGGCCCTTCGCCTTCCGTCGCCCATAATTCCCGCAATTCTGCCTCGCGCTCGACCGGAGAGAGCCTGGCGCGCAGGTCACGAGCGAGGAGCTGAATCGCCTGTGCTCTGATCATGGTACGTCGAATGATCCGGACACATTTTTCACGTCGGGCCCTGCTCGACCAGCCACGCGTCGACGGCCGCGACCGACTCGCGCTGCTCGGCCGCGACGAACCCCTCGCGGGCCTTCTTCGCCTCCGCCAGCGCCCGGGCTCGGTCCTGCCCGACCACCGCTCGGGCCAGCTCGAAGCGCGCCGCCGGCTCGCCGGGCTTGCCGGCGAGCCTCGCCACCTGTCGCTCGAGCAGGGGCACCGCGACGAGCGGCCGTCTCTCGGCCACGTGGACCGCCGCGAGGTAGCCGAGCGTCACCGCGACCTCGCGATCCTCGCCGCCGAGGCTCTTCTCCTGGATCGCCAGCGCGCGCTCGAGCAGCCCCTGCGCCGTCGCATGCGCGCCGAGGGCCTTCTCCACCATCGCCAGGTTGCCGAGCGTCCGGGCCAGGTCGGGGTGATCGGGCCCGAGCGCCTTCTCGCGGATCGCCGCGGCGCGCTCCAACAGCGCCCGCGCCTCCGCCGGCGACCCCTCGGCCTGGCGCACCCCCGCGAGCGCGCCCAGCGTCGTCGCCACGCGCGGGTGCTCCGGGCCCAGCATCCGCTCTTCGATCTGCAGCGCCCGCGCGAGCAGCTCGGCCGCCTCGGGCAGCGCCCCGGCCCGCCTGCGCGCCTGCGCCAGGTTGCCCAGGATCGACGCGACCGCGCGGTGCTCCGGTCCGAGCGCGCTCGTCCGCAGCGCCAGCGCGCGCTCGAATTGGGCCTGGGCCGCCGCGACCGACCCCTCCGCCAGCTCGACGATCCCGAGGTTGATCAGGCGTCCGGCTTCGCGGAGCCCCAGGCGATCGCCCGCGCGGGCGATCGCCTGCTCGGCGCGCCCGGCCCACGCGCGCCCGTCTTCACCTCGGCCACGAGCGAAGCCGACGACGTCGATCAGGTCGCTCGCGACGTCTGCGGCCACGTCCCAGGCCTCGGCGCTCACGGCCGCGTGATAGGCCGCCACGCACGCCGCCTCCCCGTCCGCGTACGAACCCGACGCGGCGAGCAACACGCCCTCGAAGCCGCGCGCCGCGGCCCACAGCGGCGGCCATGCCAGCGTCTGTTCCACCTGCGCGCGCACGGCCGTCGCCTTCTCGAGCGCCTTCACCGACTGCCCGGCGAGGTGCAGCCTCCGCGCGCGCGCCAGCTCTGCGCGGGCCGTTCGCAGCGCCGCATGACCGTCGCTCGGCGTCGCCGGCTGGCGGCCCAGCCACGCCTCGTCGAGGCACGGCCCGATCGGCCGCAAGCCCGACGCTGGCAGCTCCGCCGTCTGCACGACCGTCGCGTCCGCCTGCGCGAACTCTTCCACCAGCACCTCGAGCTCGCTGCGGCGATCGGCGAGGCACCACTCCGCGCGTCCGCGGAGCTCGGCGCTCCACTCCGCCTTCGCGCAGACATCGACGCTCGCCGTCTGCCACGCCCGCGCCTGCTCCTCGACCCACGGCAGCACCTTGTCGGCGGTGGCGCCCGCGTCCTGTCCGCCGGCGGCCACGAACGCCTGGCGCACGCGCCCCTGCGCGCCCTCGTTCCAGGTCGCCTCGAGCTCCGCGCCGGCGGCCTCGCACGCCGGACGGTCCGCCTCGCGGCTCGCCCCGCCGCAGCCGCACACGAGCCCGACCAGCGCCGCCGCGAAACTTCGGGTCCGCACCATGCCGCGATCGTACTGCCGCCTGCGCCGGCGAGGAAGCGACATCGCCGCTCCGCGAGACCGTCGTCGCGCGGGCGCACCGGCCTTCACGCGAGCCTGCAGCGCATGTCGTGAGCGACACCCCGCCCGTCCTCACGACGGTCGCGCGCCGCACATGACCCGAAGACCATGTCCCAGGCTTCGGCAGGGCGCCGGTGCTCCTCGTGTCGCGCTTCTGAGCGGACGAGACCGTTCAGCGCCGTGGAATCATGCACGGCGAGCGCCGTGGCGGTCGCGGCCTGTCCTCGTCGACCCCTGGCGGCGACGGTCGAGTGGCAGAATGGAGCGAGCGCCGCCCCGGGTCGGCCCGAGACGCGTATATGCGGTCATCGATGACGCTCGCTCGATCGCCGGCTGCGCTGATTCGCACCCTCCGGGAGCGCCGATTCGGAGCTGTCCGATCTCACGCAGACATGTGCGACCGCTCACGCGCCATCTCGACATTTCCGTCTCGCGAATGCGAGGTGCATGATAGGGTGTTTGTCCGCGACTGAATGCAGAGCATGATGCATTCCATCGCACACGGCGTGGTTGGCCGAATGCGTCGACTCTCGCGCCTCGGCGCGACATTGAGCAAATGGGGGGGGACATGACGAGGATCGATGGCACTCCGACCGGACCGCTGAGGCTGTCCGGTCTGGTGGCGGCGCACGAGCAGGGTGATCTCGTGCAGCTCACGCATTGCGGAGCGCTGCGACGCTCGCTCGTGCCGGCCGCGGTCTATCATTGGTTGCGCACCGTCGCCTCGATCACGAGGGAAGCCGTGCGCGACGACTGGGACGACGAGTCGGTGCCGACGGTCCTGTCGTGGCTCGATCGGCTGTCCGAGGCCGGCATGCTCGTGCCCGGCGGCGCCGACGAGGTCGCCGCCCACTTCGAGGCGCTGGCGGCGGCCCCCGAGCCCCAGGCCGCGCCGCCCGTCGCGCTCGCGCGTCGCGGCGCCGCCCAGGCCCCCTCGCGCGCGCTGCACGTGGGGCTGTCCGGTCAATGCACGATTCAGCTGCTGGAGCGGGCCATCTGCACGCGCTGGGCCGCCCGCGGGGTCAGCTCGACCACCAGCTACGCCTGGTTCGACGCCGAGTCTCCGTTCCGAGACCTGCCCGACACCTGCGATTTCTTCGTGCTGCACATGTTCATCGTGCGCGAGCTCTTTCCCCTGTTCATCGCGTTCGAGAGCGGCGAGCGGGCGGAGGTCGACCACGAGGTCCAGCGCCTGCGCGAGCGCGTCGCCGGCACCGTGCAACGCGCCTCGCTCGCGGCCGGGAGCCGCCTCTGCATCGTCCACACGATGAGCCGCGCCTCGGTGTCGCCGTGGGGCGTCACCGACGTCGTCTACAAGAGGGCGCTGGACGCGATCAACGCCTCGATCTACGACGCGGTCGACGCCACCGACAACGTCCTCGTCCTCGACGAGGACGAGCTGCTGTCCGAGGTCGACAAGCGCGGCGTCGTGGACCATTTATACGCCGTATACGCGCACCACGGCTACGCGGCCGCGAACTTCCGCAACGTGATGCCGCCGTGGGGCGACGCCCGCGCCATGGACCGATTCCTGGCGCTGACGGTCGACCGGTACCTCGATCTGTTCCACGCCTGGTCCGGCATCGACCGGATCAAGCTGATCATCGTCGACCTGGACAACACGCTGTGGCCGGGCGTCTGCGGCGAGGAGGGGTTCAACTGGCACGACGCCGACACGGGGTGGATCTTGCATGACCCGTTCTCCGGCATCCATCAGGCGCTGCGATTGACCGCGGTCCGGGGCGTCCTCCTCGCCACTTGCAGCAAGAACAACCGCGACCACGTCCTCGACGACTGGCGCCGGCGCGCGGAGCTCTACGACGAAGTGGGCCCGCTGCACCCCGATGAATTCGTGGCGCATTCGATCGACTGGGACCCCAAGGGTGCTCGCATTCGGGCCCTGCTGGAGACGCTGGGCGTGGCCGCCAGGGACGCGCTGTTCGTCGACGACAACCCGGTCGAGCGCGCCGAGGTCAAGCGCGCGGTGCCGGACATCGAGGTCTTCGACGGGCCGATGTACGCGGCGCGAGCGTTTCTGCTCGAGCACCCGCGCCTGCAATTCGCCAGGATCTCCGACGAGGCGCGGATGCGGGCGAGCTCGATCAAGGCCGGCTTCGAGCGCGAGGCCCTGCGCGAGCAGTCCCGGTCGGACCAGGACTTCCTGCGCAGCCTCGACGTCCGGTTGCGCGTGGGCCCGGCCGGGCACGACGACATTCATCGCGTCGCCGAGCTGCTCGCGCGGACCAACCAGTTCAACACCACGCACGAGCGGTTGGGTCGAGACGCGCTCGAGCCCCTCGTGCGCGAGGGCAAGGTGTGGGTCATGCACGTCGCCGATCGATTCATGTCGTACGGCCTCACCGGCGTCGTCGTGTTGAACGAGGCCGGCGTGCGCCTGTTCGTGATGAGCTGCAGGGCGCTCGGCCTGCGCGTCGAGCTGCCGTTCATCGGTGCGGTGCTGCGGGCGTCCGGGCTGGCGCACCGCGAGCCGCTGGCCGTGCTGCGCGAGTGTCCGCGCAACGAGCCCTGCAGGTCGGTGTTCCAGCGCGCAGGGTTCCAGCGCCGCGACCACGACACCTGGGTCCTCGCGCAGGAGTCGGACCTCTATCGAGACGACGCCGGCATCTACCACATGGAAGTCGCCGCGGCCGGCGGCGCGCGTTAGGCTCGCCGGTCGCCCCGTGGCGCCTCGCGGGCGCTCACCCGCGAAACGCCCGCCGGACCGGGCCACGCCGCGAGCTGCACTCGACGGCGTCGCCGATGCACCACGAGACGATCTGCGTCCTGGCGCCCGCGGCCCTCAGGTGCTCGTCCAGCTCGCCGAGGAGCACGCCCTCGGAGTCCGGCGCGCCATGCTCACCCGAGACCGACCCGAGCTCGCCCCACCAGTGCGCGTACGGCAGGTAGTAGGCCGCGTCGACGGCGGCGCACACCTCCGCGACGCCCGACGGGGCGAGGGTGAGCAGGTGGGAGCACATCGACGGCAGCCGCTCCATCTGCGCGGGCGACAGCGTCGTCCAGTACAGCCCGTTGTCGATGTAGAGCGGGCTGAACACGCTGAACGACCTCAGGTTGCTCAGGACCATGTCGATCGGCCCCAATCGCTCCCGGACGCGCTCCGCGACCTCGCGCATCGAGCCCCTGGCGTCGTTCCCCGAGTCGACGAGCAGCCACGAGCTGTAGTCGTCGTTGCGGACGACGTAGGTGTTGCCCCAGCTGCGGAGGTCCGCGTCGTACGGGTGCTCGAACCGCAGCGGCTGCTCGCCGTAGAACGGCAGCACGTGCACCTCGAAGTCCCCGAACTTGAGGGGTGGGTCCCACCAATCGACGGCGAATACGTTCACGAAGCCGCAGCGGCGCAGCTGCGCCGCCATGTCGCCGCAGATGATGCTCGACCGCGGGACCTTCGGCACGACGATCGGCGTGTCCCTGGGGAACATCAGCAGCGTCGACAGGCACCAGTGGTCCTCGTGATGATGCGTGATGAGGATCGCGTCGACGCTGCCCTCCAGATCGCGCCTGTCGAAGTCCGTCACCTGCGCGCCGAACAGCGAGTGCAGGTGCGGATCGACGAGGATCCCCGTCGACCTGCTGCGGTACAGCAGCGACGCGTGCTGCAGGCGGTGCACGCCGCTCGCGAGCCCCACGAGCCGCGAAGGTCGGCCTGTCGCCTCGGTGAAGAGGCCGTCCTCCATGAGGATGTCGAAGACGGACCGCTGCGGCTCGTCGAGCCGCCGCCGGATCGTCGCCCGGTCGTGGACCCCGCAGGCGCCCAGGCTGAAGACCGACCGCAGCGTGGTCAAGCCGCCCTCGACCTCGCCGAGGTCGATCTCCGAGAGCGACCCGCCCTCGCTGATCAGCAGCCCGCTCGCCTCCCACTCCGCGAACAGGAACTCCGGCCGCAGGGCGAAGGACTCCTGCACCGTCTCGGGGTCGATGACGAAGAACTCCGCCGCGCGAGGAAATACCGCGTGGGCGGCGAGGACCGAGCGCCGCAGATCGCCTGTCTCCGCGATTCGCGCCCCGACGTCGGCGATGAACGGCTGCAGGGACTCCAGCCATTCGTGCTGGGGATAGCTGATCCTGAAGGTGACGTTTTCGCTGACACGGACCGCTGTCATGTCGCTCTCCTTCGATTCGCGGCGTCGTGACGGCGGCCGCGTCGCCCAATGCGCCGACGGACGCGGGAAATCAGAGGATTCGAGGGACGCGCCATGCGCGGCGATGCGCCGCCATGTCTACTGAGACTCGACCCCCGCGCCCGGATACTGCTCGATTCCACGGCCTCACCCGCCCATTCCGCCGGCCTCGATTATACACGCCATCTCTGCACGTACAGGCTCGCAGCCTGCGAGAATGCCTTCAGGCCACGGCTGCCGCTCGCTATTGCCCCGCGTGAACGATCACGAGGATGAAGCCCCGGGCTCGGAGGCCGCGACGCGGCCTCGCACGGGCATGATGCCACGCGTCGAGCGCGCGTCGTGAGACTGTCCACGACACCGTCGCCGCCGTTCCCCGTCCATCGATCCCGATGTTCGTGGTGCGACCTCGCGCTCGACGGCCGGGCCAGGCCGCCGGCTCGAGCGTAAGGCTGGCAGAGATGACCTGCTCTCCAGAACATATTCGGAAGAACATAAACCAGAGGACATGCTTCATCGAACATGTCCTCTCGTCGCCTGCGCCCCTGCCTCAGGGCGGCGGCGTGTTGTCGTCGTCGTCGAGCTTGATCACCGGCAGCGGCGGGCGGGTCGGCAGCGGCGGCGGGCGCGGGCGGTTGCTCGCGGGCGGCGTGATCGCCTCGGCCACCGGCCGCACCGGCTGGGGTCCGCTGGCGTTGTGGCGCGCGATCGTCGGCCCGCGGGGGGCGTCGAGCTCGGCCTCGAGCGGCGGAGGGGCCGCCTCCATCGTGTCCGTCGTGCGGAACTTCGTCCGCGGGCGCGGCGTGTCCTCCTGGACCATCCCGCCGCTGTCCATCGACTGGCTCATGAAGATCGCCTCGGACACCCCCGACTGGTTGGCGCGCGGGGTCGCGGCCGGCTGCGGGCTCGTGCGGCCGACGATCGGCCCCGACTGGCGGCCGGGCGGCGGCGTCTTCGGCGACGGGCGCCACAGCGGGCGCCACAGCCCGCCCTGCGCCGCGCTCTGCCAGCCCCACGGCAGCCAGCGGATCATCGACCACGCCAGCCACAGCGCCCACGCCAGCATCAGCCCGCGGTACCACCACAGCGACACCGACAGCACCCACGGGCGCGGCATCAGCCCGCCGACGCCGTCGACGTACTCGATGCGGTCCTGGTACCAGCGCAGCGAGCCCGCGTACGAGCCGTTGCCCTCGATCTGCATGTCGGGCTGGCCGAGCAGGCCGGCGTGGACCGCCGCGACCAGGGCCGAGCAGGCCGCCAGCGTCCACGCCGCGATCGTCAGCTGGCGCAGCGCGAACCACCCCGGCGCCAGCTCGACCTGGCGGCGGCGCCAGCCGAGCAGCAGGAACCACCCGATCACCAGCATCGCCTCGGGCACCGGGATCGTCGACAGGCCGAGCCCGAGCAGGAACCACTGGTGGGCGCGCAGCGGCGAGACCGACAGGCGGCCGAGCACGCCCGCCGCCAGGAACAGCACCACGATGTAGCTCCAGAACAGCACCGCCGGCCCGAGCCGCGGCCCGCCGAGCAGCAAGACCCACCGGCTCGCCGGGAACTCGACGTGCACCTCGGCGTTGACCGCCGCCGCCCCGAGGTCGACCATCGGCGCGGTGTAGCGCTGGCCGAGCGTCGCCGCCTCGCGCCACTCGAGCTGCACGCGCTGCACCCCCGGCGCGATCGGCAGGCGCACCTGCTGGCCCTCCTGGCCGATCGGCTGCTGCGAGCCGTTGATCAGCACCTTCTGCAGCTGGGCCTCGGCCGGCAGCGCGACCGTGTGGTGGCCGCCGCGAGACGAGCGCAGCTCGAGCGCCAGCTCGGCGTCGACCGCCCGCATACCTGGCCGAAGGGTCAGGCGCGCGAAGTCGAGGGTCAGCGTCTCGCCGGGCACGCCGGCGGGGCGCGAGATGTCCAGAAGGACCTGTTCTCCGGGCCAGGGCATCCAGACCTGCAGGCCCTCGGCGCCGCGGCGGATCGGCGGGATCCCGCCGGCCTCGACGTGCCACACCGGCCCGACCATCACCTCCCAGACCTCGCTCCACGGCGCCCCTGTGGCCGCCGCCAGCACGATCTGCGGCGCGATCGGCAGCACCGACGTCCACTCGACCACGTCCTCGTCGGGGCGCATGTTGACGAGCACCGCGCCGGCCTCGACCCGCTGGTCCGCGGTCGTCACCGACTCGCCGGGCAGGAGCGGCACCTTGAGCACCACCGCCGAGCCGCGCGGCGTGGCGCGGATGACCCGGGTCGTCACCTCCCACGACAGGCCGAGGGTCAGCGCCCGCTCCACGCGGACGAACGGCGGCAGCGTGCCGACCTCGAGCGTCTCCGGCTGGGTCGCGTCCTGCTTGCTGATCCGCGTCAGCTGCAGCACCTCGTCGGCGAGCCCGTCCTCGTGCAGGCCGGCCACCGTCCAGCCCTCGGCCTTGGCGGTCACGCGGTGGGGTCCGACCGGCAGGCGCAGCTGGATCGTCTCGCGGTTGGGCAGCGGGCCCTCGAGCACCACCTCGTGGCGGCCCGGCTCGAGCGCGATCCGCAGCGCGCCGTCGGGGGTGCGCACCAGGCCGCCGGTCGTCGGCGAGCCGTCGACCGTCACCGTCGTCGGCAGCCAGTGGTCGGCCGAGCCGGGCAGCGGCGCCTCGACCTGGGCGGCCGCGTGGATCTCCACCACCAGCCGCAGCGCCGCCTGGCTGGCCTCCAGGCGCATGCGCGGGCTCGTCACGCAGTCGGGCAGGCACGCCGGCGCCTCGGTCAGGCGCGCGCGCAGCTGCTCGAGCGTGGCCGCGTCGGGCACCTGCGCCGCCGCGCTGCTCGGCAGCAGCAGCGCGGCCGCCAGCGTCATCATCACCGTCGCCCCGACCGCCGGGTTCGGGCGCTGCGCCGGCGGCACCGAGCGGCGGCGGCGGAACACCCCGAACACCGCCATCACCAGCGCCACCAGGAACAGCACGCGCACCCCGGCGAGCGCCAGGTTCACGTGCGGCGGCACCAGCAAGAAGCTGACCGTCTGCGAGCGCTCGACCGGCCCGCTCCAGCGCAGCGGCACCGAGCGCCACGACCAGCGCGGCACGCCGGGGCCGGTCTGGACCACCGTGCTCGCGTCGTACTCGCGCAGCTTCTTCTGTTGGCGCAGGCGGTACTCGCCGGACAGGCTGGCGCGCGACGACTGCACGATCGACTGCACGTCGATCGTCTCCTCCGACTCGTCCCACTGCTCCTTCTTCCCGCCCTTCATCGGGAAGCGGCCCTCGCCGCCGCGGCGCGCCGAGTCGGCCGCCCCGTCGAAGTCGACCTGCTGGGCCTCGAAGTCCGCCGCGGCGGGCGCCATCTCGGTCTGCGGCGGCGCCATTTGGTTCGCCATCTTGTCGGTCGCGAGGACCAGGCCGAAGTCGTCGCGCCCGCGCTCCTCGAGCGCCGGGTACAGCCCCTGGCGGATCTGCTGGATCGAGAACACCGCGCAGATCCCCGCCAGCGTCACCAGCGACGCCAGGCGGTAGCCGCGGACCGCCGTGCGCAGCCAGCCCTCCGGCAGCGCGCGGTGCAGCGCCTCGCCGATCAGCACGAAGATCCACACCGTGCGCGGCGCCATCCACTCGGGGAACACCAGCCCCAGCGTCACCACCGCCAGCACGCCCCAGGCGAAGCCGTACAGGCGGGCGATGGCGATGGCGATCACCAGCACCATGAACAGGTCGAGCAGCGTCCAGCGGCCGAGCCAGGTGTCGTCGACCTGGTCGACCCCGGTCGCGTGCAGCACCTTCCAGCCCGGCGGCAGGTGCAGCGTGCCCGACACCGCCGCGAAGTCGTGGTCCCAGTCGACCGCCGACACCTGCGGCTGCAGCCCGCCGGCGGGCACGCGCAGGTCGGCCGTCAGCGACACGTTGGGGTCGCGCAGCTCGACGCCGGCCCTGGCCGGGTCGTCGCGCGCCGTGATGAATTGCGGCTGCCCGCTGACCGCCACCGCGCCGAGGCGGGCCGCGCCTTGCACCTCGAGGCGGCGCGTGCCCTGGACCTGGCCCTCGATGCGGTCCTTGACGGTGAACCCGCGGCCGTCGAAGTCGAGCCACCAGTCGCGCGCCAGCGCCAACCGGTCGGGTCCGCGGTCGGCCTCGCCGCGCTGCGTCACCGTCAGCTGCAGCGCCTCGCCGGGGCGGGCGCGGAACGCCGGGAACGAGCGCCACGCGTCGGGCAGCTGGGTCTGCTGGGGGTCGACCGCGGTCAGCCCGGAGAATTCGACGCGGCGCAGCTCCGACGCCGGCTCGAACACCCACACTTCTTCGGCGGCCCACGGACCTTCGTTGCTGCCGAGGGCGATCTGCTGCAGGTCGCCCGGGTGGCGCGCCTCGATGCGGATCGTCCACGCGCCCGGGCGCACCTGCACGCGCACGCGGCCGTCGGGCTCGAGCCGCGCCGGCAGCTCGCTCGTCACCTCCATCGCCACGAAGTCGGGCAGGAGCGCCGTGCCGAGCAGCTCCTCGCGGCTCTTCCCGGCCACGTGCAGCGAGATCTCCGTCGTCAGCCGCAGCGGGATCGCGTCGCTCACCTTGCGGTGCACCACCACGTCGAGCAGGTTCTGCTCGCTGGCCGCCTCGACCTTCTTCTGCAGCCACAGCGTCCCGTCGTTGTCGCGGCGCGGGAACGACTCCGGCTTGCCGCGCAGCTTGAGCGCCAGCAGCCCCGTCTCGGCCGGCACGCCGAGCTTCTCCGGCATGCTGTCCCACAGGAACGCGCCGGTGATCCGGTGGGCCCCGGGCGTCAGCTCGACCGCCGGGCGGCCGCCGCTCGCCACCACCACCGCCGGCTGGCCGTCGACCTCGACGTCCTGCGGCCAGCGGCGGGCGTCGCCCGGCAGCGGCACCACGCCCCTGGCGTACAGCTGCCAGCGCTGGGCGAACGTCCCGCGCTCGTCGGTCAGCTCGAGCTCGAGCTGCGACGGCCAGGCGCAGCGGCGCTCGCTCGTACTCGCATGTACGTACGGACATGCCCGATCGGACAGGGGCTGGAGCACCCACGGGACCCACGGACGCAGCGCCTCCGGGATATCGGCGGGGAGCCCCGCGGCCGGCTCGGCCGCGGCCCGTGGAGGTGCGGCCGCGGCCTCGGCCGCGGACAGCAGCATCATCAGCGCGAGGACCCGGAGCAGCGGTCGAGGCGTGGAGCGAGTCATGTGGGGGAACCAAGGGTACAGCGAGCCCATGCGACCCGGACAGGGCGGTCGGCCCCCACGACGAACTCGACCTCGCCCACACGCTCCGACCGTGGCACCCTGCCTGCGTGTCTTCGCCCACCGACTCCGAGCTGCGTGACATCCTCGCGCGCACGCGCACGATCGCCGTCCTCGGCGCGCACACCGACCCCAACAAGCCCGCGTGCTACGTCCCCGACTACCTGCACGGCGTCGGGTACAGCGTCCGCGCCGTCAATCCGGTGTTCGCCGGGCGCGTCATGTGGGGTTCGCCCTGCGTCGCCGTGCTGACCGACCTGGGCCCGCTCGCCCCGGGCGAGCTCGACATGGTCGACGTGTTCCGCCGCCCCGAGTTCCTCCTGGACCATGTCCCCGAGATCCTGGCCGTGAAGCCGAAGCTCGTGTGGCTGCAGCTCGGCATCCGCCACGGCGAATTCGCGCGCACCCTCCGCGAGGCTGGCATCGACGTCATCGAGGATCGCTGCACCCTCGCCGAGCACCGCCGCCTCGGCGTCCCGCCGATCCGCGACTGAGCCGGCGCGCTCCCGCCCACCCCGCCGCGAACGGACCTGGCGCCCCGAGCTGAACCATCCTCGGCATCCTCGTCCGGTGCGCCGGAGCCTCGCCCTGCAGCTCGCCGCATGCACGCCGTACGTCGCGCTCGCCGACGGCGTCGCTGACGAGCATGCGCAGCGGCCGGTGGCGCTCCGCGGTCATGTCCGCCGCAGCGACACCGGCGAGCCGATCACGGGCGCCCTGGTCTTCATCGAGTGTGACTGCCTCGAACGCCCGCGCGAGGTCATCACCACCGGAGGTCCTTACGAGTTTACCGACCTGCCGCCCGGCAGCTACGACGTGTTGATGCTCCACGAGTTCGCGGTGCGCAGGAGCTTCACCGCGGCGCCCGGCGAGCGCTGGTACATCGGCTTCGACGTCCCTCCCGCTCGCTCGGGACGATGATCGTTGCCGCCGCAAACGCGACGACGCGCAGGCGGCAGCGCCTGCGCGTCGTCTCGGCCGCGAGAGGCCGTCACGCGATCATCGCGTCGATGACGCCCGGCTCGAGCTCCGGGTCGCCGAAGTCTTCGACGAGGTCGCCGGTGACCGCGCTGAGGATCGTGTTGTGGAACTGGTTGTGCGTCACGCCGCCGGCGTCGATGTACTGGCCGGTCTTGAGGTAGCCGCCGCAGCTGCCGGCGCACACCCACGGGATGTTGTTGTAGGTGTGGCTGACGCCGGCGCCGAGGTCGTTACACCAGATCGCCACCGTGTCGTCGAGCAGCGAGCCGACGTCGGTCTGCAGCGCCTGCAGGCGGTCGAGCAGGTGCTTGAACAGCTTGGCGTGCTCGCGGTCGATCACGTGGTGCTTCGACTGCGCGTCGGGGATCGGGTCGCCCTCCGAGCCGTCGGCGTAGATCCGGTGCGAGATCTGGTGGAAGCGCGGCAGCTGGACCCCGTCGATCCAGTACTGCGTGCCGTCGTTGCCGTCGCCGATCTGCAGCGTCGCCGCGCGCGTGTAGTCGCACGAGAACGCGAACGCGATCAGGTTCATCTGCATGCGCGTGACCGTCTGGATCAGCTCGTCGGCGCCGTTGTAGTCCTGCTGCGCCTCCATCTCCATGATCTCGGCGTCGGACGGCAGCTCGCACAGCAGCTCGATCTCGAGGTCGCGGATCGCCTCGAAGTGGATCTGCAGGCGGTCGCGGTCGGCCTTGCTCATGTCCTGCTTGCTCATGAGCGCCTGCATCTGCTCGCGCACGAGGTCGTTGACGCTGGTGCGGCGGGCCTTGATCTTCATCGCCACCTCCTGGGGCAGCGCGGTGATGCCGACGATCTTGGTGTACACGCTCCACGGGTTGCGGTCGGCCGCGCGCAGGTCCTTGGCCGCGCGGTAGCTGAGCACCTCGTTGATGTAGCCGGCCATGCGGCCCGCGTAGAGCGTCAGCGGGTCGGGATTGCTCGCCGGGTTGAGCTCGCGGGCGATGCGGTTGTCGACCGACTCGCCCATCGCCAGCGACAGGTTGCCTGACGGGTCGTCGGACACGCGGGCCGCGGTGAGGCACTGGTTGCCGCCGCCGGAGTGGCCGCAGCCGTTGCCGGGGAAGCCGAAGCGGGTGCCGCGGACCAGCAGCAGCTTGTCGGCGTAGTCGGCGAGCTCGCTGACGGCGCGCTCGGCGTCGACGGTCGACATGCTCTCGCTGGTGAGCTGGCCGAGGCTGACCGGCCAGAAGCGCTCCGGCTCGCCGTTGTCGGCCTGGGCGCAGCCGTTGGCCTGGCGCACGTACACGCAGTAGCGCGGGCGCTCGGTGGCCGCCTTGACGTCGCGGGGCAGGAGGCTCGGGAGGAACGGCAGCGCGACGGTGGCGCCGCCGATGCCGGTGATGAAGGCGCGTCGGGAGAAGTTGCTGGGAAGTCGCATGGCTTATTCCTCCACCGGGGCGCGGAAGCGGAACGCGTCGCTCGTGGTCAGCTCGACGATGAGCTCCTTGATCGAGTAGAGCCCGTCGCGCGAGCCCTCGGCGAGGCGCTTGATCTCGGCGTTGTCCTGCAGCTTGGGCACGCGCGCGTAGCCGTACTCGAGCAGGTGCGAGACGTAGCAGCGGTGGGCCTCGTCGCTCGACGCGATGATCTTCGCCAGCTCGGCGCCGCCGTTGAAGCTCTGCTTGCCCTGCACAAAGTTGAAGTCGCCCGTCGCGTCGACCGGCTTGCCGGCGTCCATCGTCTGCCAGCGGCCGAGCGGGTCGTACTGCTCCATCGCGAACCCGAGCGGGTTGATGAGGTAGCCGTGGCACGCCTCGCCGCAGGTGCCGATGCCGGTGTGGCGGTCGATCAGCTCGCGCAGCGACTCGCCCTCCATCGCCGGCGGCGGCGGCGGCACGTTGTTGGGCGGCGGCGGCAGCCCCGTGCACAGGATCTGCAGGTTCAGGAACACGCCGCGGTGGATCGGGTCGTTCTGGGTCGAGCTCGCGTTGGCCGCCAGGTAGCCGAGCTGCGTCAGCACGCCGGCGCGCTGGCTCGGGTCGAGGTCGGTCTTGACGAGCTGGTCGGTGAACTCGCCCTGCGCCCCGTACAGCGGCGCCAGCGTCGCGTTGACGAAGCTGTACGGCGCCGACAGCAGCGTCTTCACGTCGCCGACCTCGTGCTCGAACACGACGTCCTCGACGAACATCATCGTCTCGGCGCGCATCATGTCGCGCATCGGCTCGGCGAACTCGGGGAACTTGTCGGCGCTCTTGTTGATCTTGCTGTAGCTGTCGACCTTGAGCGTCTGGTAGTGGAACGACGCCACCATGTCGCGCGCGCGCTGGTCTTCGAGCATGCGCGCGGCCTGGGCCTCGACCCCGGCGATCGTGTCGAGCCCGCCGGACTGGGCCGCCTCGAACAGCTCCTCGTCGGGCATCGTGTCCCACAGCATGTACGACAGCTTCGACGCCACCTCGAAGCCGCTCAGCTGGATCCGCCCGTCGTCGTCGGCCACGTCGCTGGTCTCGACGCGGTAGAGGAAGTACGGCGACTGCAGGAACGTCTGCAGCACCACGCGCACGCCCTCGAGCACCGGGTCGGAGCCGCCGAGGGCGACGCCCTCCTGGAACACCTGCATGTGGCGCTCGATCTCCTCCGGCGTCAGCGGGCGGCGGTACGCTCGCGGCCCGAACGACTCGATGAACCCGCGCCCGCGCGCGTCGCTGTCGCCCTCGGTCGGCACCAGCAGCGCGACCAGCTCCGGGTCGGCGATCACCTGCTCGGCGATCTCCTCGGCCGCGCGCTGGTAGTCGGTCCACAGCGTCGCCGACACCACCAGCTTCTCGCTGTTGTTGTCGTAGCCGCCGCTGATCGGGTCGCCGATGAACAGCGACGACTTGCCGGTGGTCTGCTCGAGCAGCAGCAGGTCACGGATCGTGTTCTCCCACTGGCGATGCGACAGCCGCGGCACCCGCGACGACTCCGGCAGCGCGGGGATCTCGGTCCCGCCGGTGTCGCTGGTCCCGCCCGTCGGTTCGTCGCCCGAGGTCGGGGTCGAATCGGAGTTGCCGCCTTCGGTCACTCCGCCGGGTCCGCCGTCGGTGCCCGCGGTGGGTTCACCGTCGGTCTCTTGCGCCGGCGCACCCGTGTAACACCCCGCCGTCAGGATCAGTCCCAAGGGCCAGGCCCCCACAGACCGCCACCAAAGCGCTCGTCGTCGCTGAGCCATACGCTCGCAATGTCCCGGCAGCGGCCGGCGCTGTCAACCGTGGGCGATCCCCGATGGACTGGCAGCGACGCTGCGGGGGCCGAGAGCCCCGCGATCTGCGTGTGTAGCCGCGCGGACGAGCGCGGATACGACCGACGAAGCCCGGCTCAGTGCGTGGTGTCTCGCAGCTTCTGCAAGCTGCCGTCGGCGAGCATGCGCTCGACGTCCGAGAAGCCGCCGATCAACGTCCCGCGCACGAACACCTGGGGGAACGTCGGAAAGCCCGACCACAGCTTGATCGCCAGCCGCTCCTTCCACTGGCTCAGATAACTGCCGTACTCGAGGTACGTGAACGGCACCCCTGCGGCCTCGAGCGCGCGGCGGGCCTTCTTGACGAACGGGTTCTGGGCCATGCCGACGACGACCACGGGGTCGCGGGCGATCGCGGCGACGACGGCGTCGACGACGTTGCGGTGGTAGCTCTGGATCTGCTCGCGGACGTGCGGCGCGAGCGAGGACTCGGGGAGGAGCGGGCGGGACGACATGGGCGCGAAGGGTGATGCCGGATCCGCCCGTGGCAAGCAGCCGCGCGCGTGCGCCCGCTCGCGGGCCGGCGTGAGCGATCTGCTCGCAAGGCCCTGTAAGCGCTCCGCGTGGTCCGGCGCGAGCGAGCGGCTCGCCGCGAGAACGCCATTCATCGCCGGTCCGTACGCCGATCGGAGGCGCGTGCGCGGGAAGACCCGCGGCGCCGGCGATCGCGTTGCAGACCGGCGAACGATACCCTCGCCCAACCGGAGAGATCATGCGCCGTCACATCCCGCTCGTCGTCTGCCTCGGCCTCGCCGGCCTCGTCGCCTGCACCGGCCGCTCGGGCCCTGCTTCGGACACCACCACCACGCAGTCGCAGTCCCCCGACGAGTGCAAGCTCGAGTGGAGCGCCCCCGATCCGCAGCCGAGCGCCGGCGTCGCCCCGTTCTCGCTCACCACCCAGGACGGCACCGGCCTCCAGCTCCTCAGCGTCAAGAGCCGCGCCGTCGTCGAGGACCCGCTCGCCTTCACCGAGCTCCACCTCGCGTTCCAGAACCCGAACGACCGCGTGATCGAGGGTCGCTTCGAGATCAACCTCCCGCCCAACTCGGCGATCTCGCGGTTCGCGATGTTGATCGACGGACGCTGGCAGGAGGCCGAGGTCGTCGAGCTTCAGGCCGCGCGCCAGGCCTACGAGGACTTCCTCCACCGCCGCCAGGACCCGGCCCTGCTCGAGAAGAGCGCCGGCAACCGCTTCAGCGCCCGCGTCTTCCCGATCCCCGCCCGCGGCGTCAAGGAGATCATCGTCAGTTACTCCGAGGAGCTGACCTCGAGCAGCGAGCCCTACCGCGTCTACCTGCGCGGCCTGCCGCAGCTGCAGGACCTCGACGTCGAGGTCGTCGTGCCGAAGGGCGGCGGCGTCCGCGAGAAGACCCGGATCCACGAGACCAACTTCATGCCGCAGCGGGACCTCGAGCTCGCCACCAGCCGGCGCGCCCCCGAGGTCGGCCTCCGCTACGACCGCCTCGCCGTCGCCCGCATCACCCCCGACGTCAAGCTGCCGCAGGTCCCGGTCACCGGCGTCACCCTGTTGTTCGACACCAGCGCCTCGCGGGCCCTCGACTTCAAGGGCCAGGTCGCGCGCCTCGGCGCCCTGGTCGCCGAGCTGCGCGGCGCCGCCGGCGTCGACTTCCCGCTGACCGTCGCCTGCTTCGACCAGGGCGTCGAGCAGGTGTTCTCCGGCCCGGCCAGCAGCTTCAGCGCCGCCGCCCAGGACGCGATCTTGAAGCGCGGGGCGCTCGGCGCCTCCGACGTCGTCGGCGCGCTGCGCTGGGCCGCCAACCAGTCGAAGGTCCACGACCGCGTCATCCTCGTCGGCGACGGCGTCGCCACCGCCGGCGGCATCGAGCGCGACGTCCTGCGCACCGCCGTGCAGGAGCTCGGCCGCGCCGGCGTGCGCCGCCTCGACGCGGTCGTCGACGGCGGCCTGCGCGACGAGGCCGCCCTGCGCCAGCTCACCACCGCCGGCCTGCAGGACGCCGGCATCCTCGTCGACGCCCGCTTGCCCGCGCCGCTGGTCGCCTCGCGCCTGGTGCGGGCCACTCTGGCAGGTGTCAAAGTACATGTCCCCGGGGCCACGTGGGTGTGGCCGCAGACGCTCGGCGCCGTGCAGCCCGGCGATCAGTTCCTGGTGTTCGCCGACCTCCCGGTCGACAAGTCGATGCGCGTCGAGCTCGGCGAGCGCGGCGACGACGTCCGCGAGGTCAGCCTCGCCCCGAGCGAGCGGCCGCTGCTCGAGCGGGCGTGGATCCGCGCCAGCATCGATCGCCTGAGCGCGATGATGGGCCAGGAGGCCGCCGGCGACGCCAGGGCCAAGGCCGATCTCAAGCAGCAGATCATCGACCTCTCGACCCGCTACCGCGTGCTCTCCGACTACACCGCCCTGCTCGTGCTCGAGACCGACTGGGACTACCAGCGGTTCGGCATCGACCGCACCGCGCTGGCGGAGATCCTCACCGTCGGACCCGAGGGCGTCGCCGTCGTCGACCGCACGCGCTTGCCCGACAAGCCGGTCGCCGTCGCCGTCGCCGAGCCGATCGTCCCCGAGGAGCACAACCGCGACGTCGACGACGACGGGCCGCTGCGGTGGTTCTTCGGCGACGAGAAGGCGAAGGCGAAGCAGAAGAAGGACAGCGGCCGCGCCGCCGCCGAGCCGGCCCCCGAGGCCAAGTCGGCCACGGCCGCGCTCGCCCCGCCGAAGGCCGCCGACGCGCTGAGCGCCAAGGGCGGTCGCGGCGGCGACGCCGAGGTCGAAGAGGAAGCTCTCGGCAGCCTCGGCGGCGGCGGCGCTCCCGGCGGCGCGCCTGTACCCGACAGCGCCGATGCTCCCGCGCTCGAGCCCCCGCGCGACGAGGCACTCCGCGTGGCCGCCGCCGAGCCCGAGATGGCGGCACCGCCGCCGCCGCCGGCGCCGGTGGAGGCGCCGGCGCGTCGCGTGGCCAACGAGCAAGCCGACGCCCGGGCCATGCGCGAGGTCGACGATTCCATCGCCAGCGACGGCGAACGGCGCGCGACCACGCGTTCGCGCGGCCTGCCCGGGCACCGCGGCCCGGTCGCGCCGAACTGGGACCCGCGCCCGCAGCCGACCTACGAGCAGCCCAAGCAGGCCGATGCGTGGGAGGGGCGATTCGCCGACGTCATGGTCGAGGTTCGCGCCGGCCGCGCCGCCGAAGGGTTGGCCAGGGCGTGGGCCTGGCGCGACAGCAATCCCGGTGACGAGCTCGCGCTGCTCGGTCTCGGCGAGGCCGCCGAGGCGGTCGGCGATCGGGCCCTCGCGGCGCGCGCCTACGGCTCGCTGATCGACCTGTTCCCCGGGCGCGCCGACATCCGGCGCATGGCCGGCGAGCGGCTCGAGGCGCTCGGCGACGTCGGTTTGCAGCTCGCGATCGACACGTACGCGCAAGCCGTGACGCAGCGGCCCGACCATCCTGCCAGTCACCGGCTCTACGCCTTCGCGCTGGTCAAGGCCGGCCGTCACGCCGAGGCCTTCGCGGCCGCGCTCGCCGGGGCCCGCCGCAGCTACCCGGGCGGCCGCTTCGCCGGCGTGCAGCAGATCCTCGAGGAGGACCTCGCCCTGATCGCCGCCGCGTGGCTCGCGGCCCGGCCCGGCGACCCGGCTGCGCAGTCGGCGATCGCCGCCGCCGGCGTCACCCCGGACAGCAGCCCCTCGCTCCGCTTCGTCCTCAACTGGGAGACCGACGCCAACGACGTCGATTTCCACATTTACGACGGCAAAGGCGGACACGCCTTCTTCAGCCAGCGGCAGCTGCCCACCGGTGGCCGGCTGTACGCCGACGTGACCACGGGTTACGGCCCTGAATGCTTCACGATCCCCGGCAACGCCGCCGCCTTCCCGTACGTCCTCCAGGCCCACTACTACAGCCGCGGCCCCATGGGTTACGGCATGGGCAAGCTGCAGGCCGTCCAGCACGACGGCAAGGGCGGTCTCGCGTTCATGGAACACCCGTTCGTCATCATGAAGGACCGCGCGTACGTCGACCTCGGCCGCGTCGACAGGCCGCTGTCGGAGGCCCAGATGGTCGTTCCGCGCCTGCCCTCGGGCCCCGACCCCAAGGGTCAACCTTACGCCCCGTACACGCCGCCGCCCCCGGCCCCGCCGCCGCCGTCGCGTTACTGAGAGCGCCGCGCGCCGGCGTCGCCCCGGCGCGTGCGCGTGCGCTTTTGCTCGCGCCGCAAACCGTGCCCGTTCTCGGGTACGGTTCGCCTAATTCCACGATCCAGACGGATCGGCCGCGTCGCTACCACTGCTGCCATGGACCCGCCTCGCGGGGCCATGGTCGCTTCGAACCACCTGCTTTTGAATCACTTCTCGTCCACCGAGGCTCGTATGTTTCGCTCCCGCGATTTCTTGTTGAAGCTCGTCGCTCCCATCTGTCTGTCCGCCGTGGGTCTCACCGCCTGCGGCGACAACGGCAACAGCAACAGCTCCGCCAGCGAGTCGAACTCCGGTATCGCCACCGACACTTCGACCGTGGGGATGACGGAGCCGACCGCCGGCAGCGTGAGCATGTCGGCGAGCGAGGCGACCGAGGGCACCCTGGGGGTGTCCGAGTCGAACTCGGGCATCCCGACGACCAGCGGCATGGGGATCTCCGAGTCGAACTCGAGCGACACCATGCCGCCCGAGGACACGACCACGGGCGAGGGCGGCGGCGGCTGCGGCGACGGCGTCGTCGACCCCGGCGAGGAATGTGACAGCGGGCCGAACCTCGGCGGCGGCGACGAGTGCAAGCCCGGCTGCCTGCTCAACTTCTGCGGCGACACCTACCTCGGGCCCGGCGAGCAGTGCGACAACGGGGCCGAGAACGGCGACATGAACGCCTGCAAGTCCGACTGCAAGAACGCCTTCTGCGGCGACGGCAAGGTCGGCCCGGGCGAGGGCTGCGACGACGGCAACCAGAACAACGCCGACGCCTGCACCAACAGCTGCGCCCTGGCCACCTGCGGCGACGGCGTGGTCTCGGCCCAGGAGCAGTGCGACGACGGCAACGCCAGCAACGACGACGCCTGCACCAACAACTGCACCGCCGCCAAGTGCGGCGACAACTTCGTCCAGAACAGCAACGGCGAGCAGTGCGACGAGGGCGTGGGCAACTCGAACACCGGCGACTGCACGCTCACCTGCAAGCCGGCGGTCTGCGGCGACGGCCTGGTGCACAACACCGGCAGCGGCACCGAGGAGTGCGACCTCGGGGCCAACAACGGCCCGGGCCAGTCGTGCAACGCCCAGTGCAAGCTGAACACCTGCGGCGACGGCGACAAGAGCCCGAGCGAGCAGTGCGACGACGGCAACAACCAGGGCGGCGACGGCTGCACCTCGCAGTGCAAGCTCGAGGAGTGCGGCAACAGCGTCGTCGACCCGGCCGAGCAGTGTGACGACGGCAAGAACGGCAACCAGGACGACGGCTGCACCGACGCCTGCGCCCTGCCGAAGTGCGGCGACGCGATCGTCCAGCCGAGCATCGACGAGGAGTGCGACCTCGGCCCGGGCAACAACAACGCCGGCGCCTGCACCCTCGTGTGCACGGCCGCCACGTGCGGCGACGGCCTGATCTGGCAGAACCACGAGGAGTGCGACGACGGGGCCAACAACTCCGACTCCGGCACCTGCAAGTCGGACTGCACCAAGCAGTTCTGCGGCGACGGCCACGTCGGCCCCGGCGAGGCCTGCGACGACGGCAACCAGAACAACAACGACGGCTGCACCAACGTGTGCAAGATGGCCAAGTGCGGCGACGGCTTCATCCAGCCGGGCGAGATGTGCGACAACGGCGCGCTCAACAGCGACACCGGCACGTGCACGACCGCCTGCCTCCCGCCGAAGTGCGGCGACGGCTTCATCCAGCCGAGCAACGGCGAGGTCTGCGACAACGGCGTCAACAACGGCGACAGCAAGGCCTGCCTGTCGACCTGCAAGCCGAACGTCTGCGGCGACGGCAAGACGCACATCGGCGTCGAGGAGTGCGACGACGGCAACCAGAGCAACAACGACGCCTGCACCAACACCTGCAAGGCGGCCAAGTGCGGCGACGGCTTCCTGCAGGCGGGCGCCGGCGAGCTCTGCGACGACGGCAACCAGGTCAACACCGACACGTGCACGAGCATGTGCGTCCCGGCCAAGTGCGGCGACGGCTACATCCAGGCCGGCGTCGAGGCCTGCGACGACGGCAACGCCGTCAACGACGACGCCTGCAGCAACATGTGCAAGGCGGCCAAGTGCGGCGACGGCATCGTCCAGCCGGCCGCGCCGTTCAACGAGACCTGCGACCAGGGCGCCGACAACGGCAACAACAAGGCGTGCAGCGCCACCTGCAAGAAGACGTTCTGCGGCGACAGCATCAAGCAGACCCCCAACGGCGACAACGTCAACGAGGACTGCGACGACGGCAACCAGAGCAACACCGACGCCTGCACCCCGCAGTGCGCCAAGACCTTCTGCGGCGACGGCGTCACCCAGAGCCCCAACGGCAACAACGGCATGGAAGCCTGCGACGACGGCAACCAGAGCAACACCGACCAGTGCACCCCGACCTGCGCCAAGACCTTCTGCGGCGACACCGTCATCCAGAAGCCCAACGGCGACGGCCAGATGGAACAGTGCGACAAGGGCGCCCAGAACGGCGTGCCGGGCAGCGGCTGCAGCGCCACCTGCCAGCTCCAGGCCGGCTGAGCCGCCCCTTCGGCGCGCTCGACCTCACGGTCGCGCCCTGACGAGCATCCGACGCCCGCCGCGGAGCCGCCCGGCTCCGCGGCGGGTCTTTCTCTGGCATGTCTCGGCCGAGGCCGAGCGCCCGGCTCCGCGCCAGGTCATTCCTGACATGTCTCGATGGTCATGCTCTCATGAACATAACTCATTGGTCATGTCCTAATGACCATGACCATTCCGACACTCGCCCCGACCGCCTCACCCCTTGGCCGTGGCCGGGCTGCGGTAGCCCTCGGGCTCGCCGCGGACCACCGCCGCGCGCTCCTCGGCGGCCAGCTCGGCCCACGTCGCCGCGTCGACGACCACTTGCTCCGGCGTCGCGCGCTCCTCCATCGCGAACGCCGCCTCGATCGCCGCGCCCCACATGTCGTAGGCCAGCTTGTTCGTGCCGACCACCCCGGCGATCACCTCGCCGGTGCCGACCCCGACGCGCACCCGCACCCCGCGGGCCTGGCACGCCTCCGAGCGCTCGACCGCCGCGCGCATGCGCAGCGCCAGGTCGACGGCCGCGCGCGCCGAGGGCTCCCCGCCGCCCAGGCCGACCGCCGCCACGTAGGCGTCGCCGACCGTCTTCACCTTGTCCGCGCCGCGCTCCTTGCACACCGCATCGAACGCGCTGAACGTCGCGTTGAGCACGCGGACGATGTCCTCCGCGGCTGCCTCTTCGGCCAGGCGGGTGAAGCCGGCGATGTCGCACACCACCACGCTGACCTGCGGGTAGCGGCGCCCGACCCCCTCGCTGCCCTCGCGCAGCGTCGCCACGAACTCGGCCGGCAGCACCGCCCCGAGCAGCGCGTCGGTGCGGGCCCGCAGCGACCGCAGCTCGTCGCGCGTCCGCGCCGTCACCCGCTGCGCGTAGTAGGTCGCCACCGCCGTCGCGACCGCCACCAGCGAGATGTTGACGTGGAAGTTGTCGCGCACGTCCCCCGGCGCCATCTCCGTCGCCGGCAGCAGCGTCGACGCGAACGAGAAGCCGAGGAACGCCGCCGCGTTGAGGCCCGCCACCGCCAGCGCCGTCTGCCGGCGCTCGCTCGGGAACAGCATGAACGTCAGCACGATCACCGGCATGTACCAGTACTGCAGCCCGAAGCTCGGCCCGAACAGCGACGCCGCCCCCGCGGTCGACAGCAGGGTGTAGATCACGAACAGCACCGCCGCGACCGCGTGGTGGCCCCGCGACGACAGCACCAGCGACACGATCGGCGGCACGACCCCGGCCAGCAGCGCGTACGCCAGTCCGCCCGCCGAGGTCGTCGCCGAGCTCAGCGAGAGCAGCATCGTCATCATCGTGAAGCCGCCGGCCAGGAGGCACAGCCCGCGGAGGAACACCACGTGCTGGCTCTCGAGCGGGGCCGCCTGCGGCGCCAGCCCCAGCCGCATCAGCCGCCCGAGCTTCACGGCCGCGGCCCTGCCTTGCGCGCGCCGCGGACGAAGTACGTCTTCATCGCCCCCTTGCCCTTGATCTCGACCCCTTCGCGGGCGCTGCACTCGAAGCGGTGGTTGACCTTGGCGAACGTCAGCGGCGAGATGTGGACCTCGCCGGCCTGCCCGTGCATCTCCATGCGCTGCGCCGTGTTGACCGTGTCGCCCCACAGGTCGTAGGTCGGCCGCACCTGCCCGATCACCCCTGCGACCACCGGCCCGGAGTTCACCCCGATCCGCACCGCGATCCCCGGGGCCTGCGCGAACTCCTCGCGCAGCGCCAGCGCCAGCGCCACCAGCACCTCGGCGTGGTCGGGGCGGTAGACCGGCAGCCCGGCCGCGGCGACGAAGCTCGTGCCGGTCGTCTTGATCTTCTCGGCCCCGAACTCGGCGCAGCGGCGGTCGATCGCGGCGATCACCGCGTGCAGGCGGGCCAGCCAGGCCTCCGGCGTCTGGCCCTCGGCCGGCCGGTCGAGCCCGATCACCCGGCAGAACAGCACCGACGCGTCGCCGTGGCGCTCCGCGATCTCCTGCTCGCCCGCTTGCAGGCGGCGCCCGATCTCCTCGGGGAACACGCTGCGGAGCAGCCGCTCCGACTTGGCGCGCTCGCCCTCGAGGTCCGCCTCGGCCAGCGCGTTGAACGAGCGCGAGCCGTAGCCGACCAGCAGGATCACCGCCGCCAGCATCCCCTGGTGCAGGTATTGATTGTGCCCGTACACCGCCACGCGGCGGGCCAGGTCGCCGTCGAGGTCCCAGCCGTAGACCACCACGATCAGGCAGATCGACGCCGCCAGCGCCGTGCCCAGCGCCGCCGTCTGCTCGCGGCTGGGGAACAGCAGGAACGGCGTCGCCGCGCACAGGACGAGCAGGAAGAAGTTGCCGTAGTCGAGCCCGAGCGTCCACGAGCCCATCAGGATCGACGTCAGGATCGTCCCGTGGAACGCCAGCGCCGCCTCGCGCGGGCGGCCGCCGGCGTGGAGGGCGAACACGGCCAAGAGCCCGCCGACCGTGACCCCCAGGTGGACCAGCAGCTCGGGGTCGAGCGGCCTCCCGGTGCCGAAGTGGCCGGCGCAGCTCATCACGACGCCGACCAGGGCCAGCCCGTTCTGCAGGCGGATCCGCCGACCGTCCTCTCGGGACATGTCCGAACGGACACCGACTCGGATGGCCCGCGACAGCGCCGCTCGCACCCCCAGGACCCCGTTCGTCACCGCCATGGCACCTTACCGGAAACCCCCGCAGGCGTCCTGCCGGGCGGCTCGCCGCCGCGGCGCGAAAGCGAGCCGCGCGCGCGGGGCGACGGCCCCCGGCGGCGATCACGATCTATCTCTCGGGACATGCCCTGAAGGACACGCGGACATTCGTCTGCCGCGGCGCCGCGGCTCACCCGTCGACCGTCACGCGCACCTCGACCTGGGCCCCGGCCGGGGCCTGGACGCGCAGCTCGCCGCGGCTCGGGTCGAGGGTCCAGCACGCGCCCTCCGGCCCGGCCAGCGTCGTCAGTTCGATGTCGAGCGCCGCGTCGGCGAACCGGCGCGGCGGCAGGGCGATCTCGCTGACGCCGCCGTCGCCGGTCCAGCTGGCCGTCGCCGTCGGCTCGGTCCACGCGAACGCGCTGTCCGTCCCCGCGACCGCGCGCAGGTACGGGCGCACGAACACGTCGAGCTCCGCGCGTTCGCTGCCGTCGGCCGCCAGCACCGACAGGTCCTCCTCGTTCCACAGGACCTCGTTCTGCGAGCACTCCCACAGCGTGGACGACAACCGGCGCGCGTCCATGTGGTCGAGCGCGCGCCGCAGCCACTCGGGCCCGCCGGCCGTGCCGGCGACGACGCCGTACTCGCCGATCAGCACCCCGAGCCCCTCTTCTGCGGCGAAGTCGGCCACCTGGTCGAGGTACGGCTCCGGCATCATCCCGATCGACGGCATGCCCTTGACCAGCCCCGCGTCGTACATGTGCGCGGCGTACACGATCCCCTGGCCCTCCGGCCGCACGTGCTCCACGGGCTGCAGACCGACCGCGTCGACCCCCGGGTTGTCGAACAGGATCAGCAGCTCCTCGCCGGCTTGCTCGCGCAGCGCCGCGATCACCGTCGAGTGGAACGGGTTCAGCGTGTCTTGCTTCCAGGCCGCGATGTCGGTCGCGGAGCCCGAGCCGGGCTCGTTGAGGATCTCGAGCCCCACCACCCCCGGGTGGTCGCCCACGCGCGCGATCATCTGTCCCCACATGGCGAGGAACTGCGCCTGCAGCCCGTCCTCGTCGGCCCAGAAGCGGTCGAACGCCGCCTGCACCTCGCCGTCGAACACGTACTTGAGCCCCCAGTCGGCGTCGGGGCACGCGTGCTGCTGCGGCGGCGGGTCCTGCGGCAGCGTCCACGGCGGGAACCCGTCGCCGCAGTACGTCGAGGTGTAGATGTCCTGGTGGAAGTCCACGACCACCCGCAGCCCGTGCGACCACGCCGCGTCGACCATCGCCGCGTAGCGGTCGAGGTAGCGCGCGTCGTACTGCCCCGGCGCCGGCTCGAGCGCCTCCCACGAGAACAGCAGCCGCACCACGTTGATCCCCCACGGCGGCAGGCGGGCGAAGAACTGCTCTGCCGCCGCTGCGAAGGCCGCCTGCTCGATGTCCGCGTCGATCGGGAACGGCACGAACGGCGCCCACTTCGAGCGCCCGCCCGTGTTGACCCCGCGCAGCAGCACGTCGCGTCCGAGCTCGTCGTGCATCCGCCCGGCCGCGTCCAGCGACACGCGCGCGCTGGTCAAGAGGACAGGTTCGATCGGGCTCGCGCACTCGCCCGGCGCCAGCGTCTCCCCGGTCGTCGGCGTCGCCGTCGTCCCCGTCGCTGTCGTCCCCGTCGGCGTGTCCGTCGTCGCGCTCCCCGTCGTCGTCTCCGTCGCCGAGGAGCTCGCCGGCGGATCTCCGCCGCAACCGATCACCGCCGCCCACAACACCAGCGCTCTGCGCATGCCGCATGGTAGGCCGTTTGCACGCCGCCCGTCCACGCAGCCGACGCAGGCGTGGCCGCGATTCCCCGAGCGGTCCGCGTGAAGTTCCCGACGACCTTCGACCGCCGCCACGATCCCAATCACATGACTCTCGGGACATGCCCGAAAGTCTCGCCGCCGCCCGTCTCCTGGCCCCGCGCCGGCCCGGGCCCAGGCCCACGCGCCCTCGCTGGCTCGCGCCGTCTCGCACGCACGAACCTCTCTCGGCCGGCCTCACCAGGACGCAGCGACCTGCCGGCACCAGAGCCCGCTCGCCTGCCGGCTGCCCGGTCCGCGCCCGGGCGCTCGAGCGCGGGCGATCTCGACGGTGCCACGAGTGAGCACCCGCGCGGCGGCGACGATTCCCCCGCCCCGTCGCCCGCGTCTGCGAATTCGTTCAGCCCCGGCGCTCGTTCGCCGCGTCGATCGCCTCTGGCTTGCGGCCGCGCCGGCGCGCTACCTTCCCCGCCCATGAGCGTCATCCTCAGCGTCCATGGGCGGGAGATCCTCGACTCGCGCGGCAACCCCACGATCGAGGTCGAGGTCGTCACCGACCGCGGCAACCTCGGTCGCTTCGCCGTCCCCTCGGGTGCCAGCACCGGCGAGCACGAGGCCCACGAGCTGCGCGACGGCGACGCCGGGCGCTACCTCGGCAAGGGCGTGCGGCAGGCCGTCGAGCACGTCAACGGCCCGCTCGCCGACGCCGTCACCGGCTTCGACGCCTTCGACCAGCTCGCCGTCGACCAGGCCCTGCTCGCCGCCGACGGCACCCCCAACAAGTCGAAGCTCGGGGCCAACGCCGTGCTCGGCGTCTCGCTCGCGGTCGCCCGCGCGGCCAGCCTCGACGCCGAGCTGCCGCTCTACCGCTACCTCGGCGGCCCGCTCGCCGACGTGCTGCCGGTCCCGCTGATGAACGTGATCAACGGCGGCGCGCACGCCGACAACAACCTCGACTTCCAGGAGACGATGTTGGTGCCGCACGGCTTCGCCACCTTCGGCGAGGCGCTGCGGGCCGGGGTGGAGATCTTCCACAACCTCAAGAAGATCCTGCGCTCGCAGAAGAAGGTCACCGCGGTCGGCGACGAGGGGGGCTTCGCGCCCGACATGGCGAGCAACGGCGAGGCGCTGGCGGTGCTCGTGCAGGCGATCGAGACCGCCGGCTACAAGCCCGGCGAGCAGGTCAGCCTCGCGCTCGACGTCGCCGCCTCCGAGTTCTACGACAAGAAGAAGGGCGTCTACGTGCTCAGCGGCGAGGGCGGCCGCGAGCTCGACGCCGCCGCGCTCGTCGGCCTCTACGCCGAGCTCGCCGGCAAGTACCCGCTGGTCTCGATCGAGGACGGCATGGCCGAGGACGACTGGACCGGCTGGCGCCTGCTCACCGAGCGCCTCGGCGACAAGCTGCAGCTCGTCGGCGACGACCTGTTCGTCACCAACCCCGTCCGCCTGCAGCGCGGCATCGACGACCGCGTCGCCAACAGCATCCTCGTCAAGGTCAACCAGATCGGCACCCTCAGCGAGACCCTGCAGGCCGTCCGCCTGGCCCAGCACAACCGCTACCGCGCCGTCATCTCTCACCGCAGCGGCGAGACCGGCGACACCTTCATCGCCGACCTCGCCGTCGCCACCTCCGCCGGCCAGATCAAGACCGGCTCCGCCTCGCGCTCCGACCGCGTCGAGAAGTACAACCAGCTGCTCCGCATCGAGGAGCAGCTCGGCGAGGCCGCCCGCTACCCCGGCCCCGCGCTGTTCGGCCGCCGCTGACGCCCCCGCTCCCCCTCGAAGACCGCCGCCCGAGCAGCGCTCGCGCGGCGGTCCTTCCAATTGCGTCCTCAGGGCACGCGGTGCCACGAGCGTGACCGGCGTGTCCGAGGAAGGGCAATCGTGTCGGCATCAGCCGTCGCAAGCGCATGAGATCACGACGCGGCACGGCCTGTGCACGCGGCGACCCCGACGTGAGACCACGGAGTTCCCTCTCTCGTATCGCGCCCCTCATCGCCATCACCACGGCCGGCGTGGCCGCATGGGCGACGCCGCAACGATCGAGCGCCTGTAGCTGCTCGCCGGGCGTGACGATCGATGCGCCGCTCGCCGGCGACGTCGCGCCGGCGAACGCGCTCGTGTGGATGTCGACCGCGAAGAATTGCGGCGGAGATCCCGAGAGCATTCACGTGCGCGTCGACGGCGAGCCGGCGACGCTCGTCGCGGTCCCGGACGGCCCGCCGGGCCTGGCCTTCCGCATCGAGCCGGAGCCGAGCGTCGGGGCGGTGGTTCAGCTCGAGGGCTGCCCCGGCTATGCGAGCTGCGAGGAGGCCGGGGACGACGTGTACGGCAAGGTCGACGTCTCGTTCACGGCCGGCGTCCGCGACGAGAAGGCCCCCGCGGCGCCGCTGCTTCACGACTTCGACTACGTGATCGAAGACGTCATGCCGGGCGCGTGCGACAGCAGCAGAACGGAGCCTGCGCGCGAGTGGTCGTTCGTCGTCGACGGCCAGGCCGCCGAGGCGCCGCTCATCTATCACGTGACCGTGGGGCCGAAGGACGGCGACGAGCCGACGACGAGCCGCCACGTGGCGGCCGACGGCGCAGCCGACCTCGCGCTGGCGCTGCTGCGGCGCGAGGAGGACGCGGGCTCGGAGGTGTGCGTCACCGTGCGGACCTTCGACCTGGCAGGCAACGAGGCCGAAGCCGCGCGCGCGTGCCGCGAGCTCGGCCGGAACGAGACGCTCGAGCAGGGCTGCGCCTGCTCGAGCGGCGGATCGGGGTGGTCGGCGGTGTGGCTGCTCGTCGGCGCGTGGTCGCTGCGGCGCCGGCGGCGAGGTCGCTGACCGCCTGCCGCGAAGAGTGTCAGGCCGAGTCACATGTCCCAGAGGACATCCCGCTCCGACGCCCAACGAGCCCCGCTTTCGCACCTGAGCCAAGAGACATGTCTCGCGTCACAACTGCGCCCGGACCCGCGCCGAAGCCCCGTGTTTCACCCCGCATCGCCGCGCCCGCCGCCCCGCTTGTCGGTCGCCCCGCGTGTGGTCATGCTCGGGTCATGCGCGCGCGTCGGGCCTTCGGCTGCCTCATCCTGCTGCTCGCCGTCCTGGCGGCCTGCGGCGGCGGCGAGCGCGGCCGGCCGCTGCGGCTCGCCACCACCACCAGCTTGCAGGACAGCGGCCTCCTCGGCGTCCTCGTGCCGATCTTCACCGGCGAGCACGACCGCACCGTCGAGGTCAGCGCGGTTGGTTCGGGGCGAGCCATCGAGCTGCTGCGCACCGGTCAGGCCGACGTCGCCATCACGCACAGCCCGGTCGAGGAGGCCGCGGCGCTGGCCGGCGGGCGGATCGCTGCGCGCACGCCGGTCATGCGCAACGCCTACGTGCTCGTCGGTCCCGTCGAGTTCGCCGGCATCGTCAGCGGCGCCGGCGACGTCCGCGAGGCCTTGCGGGCCGCCGCCGGCTCGGGTCGCCGCTTCGTCTCGCGCGACGACGGCTCGGGCACGCACCAGCGCGAGCTGCAGCTGTGGGCCGCCGCCGGGGTCCCGCGCGACAGCGCCTTTTCGCTCCCGTTTCATGGCGGCATGGCCGAGGCTTTGGAGCTCGCCGCCCGCGAGCGCGCCTTCACCCTCAGCGACCGCGCCACCTTCCTCACCCGCGGCCGCGAGCTCGGCCTCGCCATCCTCTTTCAGGGCGGCGACGACCTCGACAACGTCTACGCCGCGCTCGAGCCCGCCCCGGAGCTCGGCACCGACGTCGTCGGCGCCCGCGCCTTCGTCGAGTTTCTCCGCTCTCCCACCGGCCGCCGCCTGATCGGCGGCTTCGGCGTCGAAACCGTCGGCGAGCCGCTCTTCACCCCGGTCGACTGACCCACCGCCCGCACATGTCCCTTGAGACATCCTCTCGACGGCGCGCGAAGACCCCGGAATCACAGGCCGTAGCGATGAGCCCTCGCCACGAGTGAGCCGTTTTACATGTCCATTCGGACATGTCCTTCGTTACACCCTGAACGATCGCCCCACCGATCCCCTCGCACGAACCGACTCGCGGAGGCCGGGGCGCACGCGCGCGTTCCCCTCCCTGCAGCCGGCCCCGGTCGAGCAGGTGGCGCGCCAGCCGGCCCCTGGCATCGACTGCTCGAGCCCGCCCGAACCATCCGGGCACCGCCGATCTCCCCCAACTCTTTCGTTCTCTCCTTAAAATCTTAAAATGGAGTTTCGGCGGCCTGCGCGTCGTCTGGTCGCACGAGGCCGCGGACCTGCGCGCAACCCGCCTGCGCTGACAGATCCTTGCCCTCCTCGGCGCCAGCGGATACCACCTCTTCAGCATGCTCGCCCCCCGCCGTCTCCGCGCTCTCGGCGCGGCGCTCGTCCTCGTCGGACAGGTCGTCGGCGGGTCTGCGGTCCACGCCGCGCCCGAGAGTCCCGCGCCGCCCGCCGCGCCGCCCCCCGAACCTGTCCCTGCGGACAGCCCCGCGCCGAGCGCCGACACCGTCCTCGACCTCGTGCTGCCTTGCGGCCTGCGCGTGCTCGCGGCCCAGGATCTCAGCCTCCCTGTCGCTGCCGTCGTCCTCGCCGTCGAGACCGGCAGCGAGGACGACCCGCCCGAGCATCCGGGCCTCGTCCACGCCCTCGCCTACCACCTCCACCAGGGCAACCGCGAGCTGCGTCCGGGCGAGGCCATCTCTGCCGCGCAGGACGCCGGCGGCGTCCACCTCCTGTCCACAGGGCCAGGTCAGGTCCGGTTCGAATCACTCGTCCCGGTCACTCGCCTCGACGAGGTCCTGTTCGCCGAGTCGCAGCGCCTTCGCTTCCCCACCGTCGACACCCGCCGCTGGGACATCAGCCTCGGCTGGGCCGCCGCCGACGTGCGCAGCCCGCCTGGCTTGCGCCCGCGCGACCTCGCCGCGCTCCACGGCGCACCCGGCCTCGCCCACGACGGCCGCGCCGTCGACCGCTCGCTCGCCGAGATCACCCCGGCCGCCCTCGCGGCCGCCCTCGCCAGCAAGTTCAACTACGCCCGCGCCACCTTGATCGTCGTCGCGCCCGAGCCGGCCGCCACCATCCTCGACCAGGTCCGGAACCACTTTCGCGACTTGCCGCCGGCCGCCCGCGCCCTGCCGAACCGCCCGCCGCCGCCCCCGCGCGCTCCGGTCGAACCCGCCGTCGGCACGACCCCCGGTCCTTCCGCCCTCGCTCCCGCAGCCGCGACCGGCAACCTCCTCGGCCTCGCCCCGCGCACTCCCGCCGGGTCCGCGGGCAGCGCCGCCGCGACCGGCAACCTCCTCGGCTTCATCCCGCCTTCCTCCCCCTCCAATTTCCTCGCGCCCGGCGACCCCGCTCACACCTTCCTCGCCCTCGCGCCCGCCGAGGCCGGCAAGCCGGCCGCCACTCCGGCCGCAGGGCCCACCACCCTGCCGACCCCCGCCCCGGCCGCCGCGCCGCCCCCGGCCACCGCCGGCAAGCCGCCGCTGTTCGCCTGGCCGGTCCCGCCGACCGCGGCCGCCTCCGCCTGGGCCGGCGCGATCTGCCGCGCGCTCAACCGCCAGAAGCCCGCCGCCGACGAGCCGCGCAAGTCGCGGATCGGCTGCGACTTCGACCCCGACCCGCGCCGCGCCGCTCTGGTCCTGCGCCCGATCGGCGCCGACGACCCGGTCGCCTTCGTGCGCGCCCGCCTGGCCCGCCTCGGCGGCCCCGACCAGGGCCTGCTCGCGTCCCAGGCCCAGTTCATGGCCCAGGCCATCCGCCTCTACGGTCGCACCCCGCTCGGCCTCGCCCGCCTGCTCGCCGCCTCGCCCGCGCAGCTGCCGGGACCTGTCCCTCCGGACAGCCCCGTCACCCGCCGCCGCGACGAGCTCCTCGGCCTCGCCAGCCTCGGCGGCCGGCCCGCCCTCACCCTCACCGTCGAGGAAGCCCTCCTCATCGGCCCCGCGGAGCCCAAGCCGTGACGCGACGTCTGCCGAGCACCGCCCTGCTGTGCGCCCTGTCTCTCCTGTCCTTCGGGCCAGGTTGCAAGCGCAAGGACACCGTCAAGGTCGAGATCTTCGACGACGCCCCGCCGCCCGCGCTGACCGAGGCGCTCGGCGCCCTCACCCCGCCGTGGCCCGCGCCCGAGCGGGTCGTCCTGTCCGACGGCCTGCTCGTCCACTGGCTGCGCGAGGACGCCACCCCCGCCGTCCACCTGCGCCTGGTCTTTCCGACAGGTGACCTCAAGCCCGCGCTGCAGGGCGCCCCCGCGCTGATCGCCGCGCGCAGCGTCGCCCTCGAGCTCGAGGCCCTGGCCGCCCGCCTGGCCATCCGCGTCGAGTTGACCCCCCGCGCCGGCCGCCACGAGATCGCCATCCACGGCGTCGACGCCGAGCTGCCGGCCGTCCTCGCCGGCCTCGGCGACATCTTCTCCGCCCCCGGCCTCGACGGTCCGCTCGCGCGCGCCCGCAAGCAGGTCGCCGGCGAGCTGCGCCCGCCCGACGCCGAGGCCCTCGCGCTCGGCACCCTCACCGCGCGCCTCCTCGGCACCGCCCCCGGCGCCGAGTTCATCACCGCCGGCGCCGTGCAGGAGGCCTCCGAGACCGCCCTGCGCGACGCCTGGGAGGCCCTCACCGATCCGCGCAGCGCCCTCCTCGTCGTCCACGCCGGCGACCCGCTCGCCGAGCACGAGGACGCTCTCGGCGACCTCGCCGCCCGCTGGCGCCAGCGCGTCAAGCTCATCGCCGCCGGCGAGCCCTCGGCCGAGGCGCTCGTGCGCCTGCGCCAGGGCCCGCGCCCCGCCCCGCCGCCGAATCACCACCTCAAGCGGCCCCCGCTCGCCCCGCTCGAGCGCATCGACCCTCCGGCCAAGAACCGCAGCCTGCTCGTCCTCGGCCGCTCGCTCGCCCTGCCCACCGTGCGCGACCGCAGCCTCGCCCGCCTGGTCCAGCGCCACCTCCAGGCCGAGCTCGACATTCGCCTCAGCATCACCGGCACCGTCGGCCTGTTCACGATCCACGTCCCCCTCGGCGCCGCCGGCCGCGGCAAGCCGGCCGCCGACCCGCTCGAGGAGGTCGAGGCCGCCGAGACCCCCGCCGACCCCGCCGAGGCCGACCCGCTGAGCCGCCGCCTGCGCCGCGAGCTCACCGTCATCCGCGACTACCTGCGCGAGCGCCCGCTGGCCCAGGACCTCCACGGCGCCGCGCAGCTGTGGCTCGGCGCGCGCATGGTCGCCGCCAGCGTCGGCGGCGAGGACTGGACCGCGCTGTGGAGCGAGGCCCTCGACATCTCCACCGCCGACGGCGAGATCGTCGCCGCCCTCACCCGCGACGCCGAGACCATGCTCGCCGCCACCCCCGACGAGGCCGCCGCCTTCATCACGCGCTGGCTCGACCTCGAGAAGAGCGAGCCCGGCTGGGCCTGGGTCGCCGTCGGCAGCGAGGCCGACCTCAAGGGCATCATCGCCGCCCACAGCAAGGGCATCCAGTTCGAGCCGCCGCCCGAGTGAGCCCGCGGCGCTGAAGGGCGCGACGCGTCGCCGGCGACGATCGACACGACGACGGACTCGCGCCGGTATCGGCCGAGCCGGCGGTCCTGCTACGCTCCGGCGCCGTGGGCCTGACGCGATGCATCGACATGGACCTCGCGTGTCAGCGCTGCGGCCGGTCCTACCTGGCGCGGATTCAGTTCAAGACCGGCGACGACTGCGACCAGCGCTACAGGCCCGGCCAGCGCGTCGACGATCTGCCCCGCGACGATTCCTGGGAAGGCATCGCCCTCCGCCACTGTCCGCCCTGCCACGCCGAGCTCCGCCGCGAGCGCGAGCGAGCCGCGGCCGACGTCCTCGCCGCATTCGTGCGTGACGGCCGGCTCGCGCTCCGCCCTCGTCGCGGCGGTCCGCTGCTCGATGGCGATGCCCTCATCGCGCTGGGCGCCGCCCAGGCGGAAGTCGCCGGCCGCGAGGCCGGCCTGAGCTTCCCGCCGCGAATCCTCGACGAGCTGTCCTGGCGCGATCCGGCAGGCGCCTGGACCACCCGCGTCGAGCACGTGTGGTCGCGCGCCGTCCACGACGCCCACGACGCCGAAATGCGCCGGCGCGGCTGGCCGGACGGCGGCGACCCGTGGCGCGAGGATCTGGCGATCCGTCTCGACGACGAGCGCCGGATCCACGTGGTCCTGCTCCCGTCCCCCCTCGAGCCTTGAGCACGCCCATTCGTCGCGTCCGCAGCTCGCCGTCGTCATCACTATCGCCGATCGTCGCAACCCGAGCGCCGCCGATTCGTCATTGCTATCATCGATCCCACGGAGCTGCGACGCGCCGAAGCGACGCAGCGGGGCGGGACCGCTCCCCCTCGAACGATCCCGCCTCACCGTCGCATCCCGCGTCCTGTGCCCCGCGTTCAGCGCGGCAGCGGCAGCTCCTGGGTGCCCTCGCAGATCCGCGGCCCGCCGCACGACTCGTCGATGGCGCAGATCCGGCTCAGCGGCTCGAGGGCCGCCGTCAGGTCGAAGGCGTCGCAGCGGGTCCGCGCGCACTCCTCGAGGCCGACGCGCGAGTCGGACATACAATCGACCACGCAGCTGCAGGTGCGGTCGTCCTCGCAGGCGGCCAGGCCGTCGCAGCAGGCGATTCGCAGGCACGAACGGCACTCGGGCTCGCCCTCCTCGGGCTCGCACTCGACACCGGGTTCGGTGGTGTCGTTTTCCACGGGGACCTCGCCCCCGGGCGTGTCGCAGGTTTGAATGAACGGAATGGTGAACACGAAGGTCGCCGCGAGGACGCTCGCAGGATGAACTAGCATGGTTTTTTCCTCCTCTACGCCGGTGGGACGTGCCGTACGCCTGTCCTCCCCCGTCGTCAGCCTGAAATCTGCTTCAGGCTGCGGTACCGTCAATCGCAGAATGTTGACATCGGCCACACGGTCCCACCTGTGACGAACTGCCCTGATCCCGCGACCACCCGACGAACGTGCGCTGCAGAACGGCGGTCCGCGGGCGATCGCCCCCATGCCCCCGGCTCGGCACGACGCGCCCGCCTGCCGCGCCGCTCGAAGCGAGTGCCGGCCGACACATTCGCGGCTGCGATCCGGGCCACACCCACACCAATGCGCCCGCTCTTCCCCCGCCCGCTGGAAGGCTCGAAGACGCCCGGCTCCGAGCCGCGTCTTCATCTCGTGTCAGCGCTCACAAAATACGCATTTTATGACGTGCCCGCAATGAAACACCCGCGACCGGCGGCATGCCAGCTATCCCCGGAATAGGCCGCGCAAGGCCGCCCCGCCGCCGACATTCGCCCGTTCAGCCCCCGTCCGCCAGCGCGACGGCGTCGGGCGCAGCTGCCCGCAGGTGCGATGCCCTCAATGGTCGTGCGAATGCCCCGCATGCTCGTGCGAATGCCCCGAGTGTGAGTGTCCCGCGTGCTCGTGCGAATGCGAGTGCCCCGCGTGCTCGTGTGAATGCCCCGAGTGCTCGTGCGAATGAGAGTGTCCCGCATGCTCGTGCGAGTGCCCCGCGTGCTCGTGGCAGCACCCCCCATGCTCGTGCGAGTGCTCCCCGTGGTCGTGCCCGTCGTGCGCGTGCGAGTGCCCCTCGCGCTCCCACAGCCGCGAGAAGAACGCGTGCGGCCCCTGGCGCACGAACGACAGCAGGAACAGGCCCACGAGCCCCCACGCGGCCACCTCTGCCAGCGGCCCGTGGCCCGCGTGGGGCTGCACGCCTGCGACCGCGCGCAATTGCGGCAGCGCCAGATCGACCACCAGCCCGAGCCCGACCGCCAGCGCCAGCATCGCCGCGGCGAACCGGACCGCGGTCGCGCGCCCGTGCTCCTGCGCCAGCACCCCGAAGCTCGTCGCGTTCGTCGCCGGCCCCGTCAGCAGGAACGCCAGCGCCGCGCCCGGGCTCAGGCCCTTGGCCAGCAGCGCGGCGACCAGCGGCGTCGCCCCCGACGCGCACACGTAGACCGGCACCCCGATCGCCGCGAACAGCAGCACCTGCGCCGGCCCGGGGATCGCCGTCAGGGCCGACGGATCGATCCACGGCTGGATCAGCGCCGCCACCAGCAGCCCGAGCCCGATCCACGGCGCCGTCGTATCGACCAACTCGCCGAAGCCGGCGCGCAGCCCCTCGCGCAGGCGCGTCAGCGCCGACCCGCGCGGCCCGGTCTCTCCCGCCGTCGTCTCGCCGATCCGCCGCGCCTTGCCGCCGACCCACCAGCCGACCAGCCAGGCCACCAGCGCCGCCGCCAGCACGCGCAGCACCGTCATCTCGGCCCCGAGCAGCGGCCACGACAGCAAGATCGCGTCGAGCCCGAGCTCCGGCGTGGCGATGAAGAACGCCATCGCCGCCGCCGCCGGCACCCCGCGCTGCAGCAGGCTGCGGTACACCGGCACCACCCCGCACGAGCACAGCGGCAGCGGCAGCCCCACCGCCATCCCGCGCAGCGCCTGCCCGGCCGGACCTCCGCGTTGCAGCCAGCGCACCGGCGCCTCCGGCATCAGCCCCGACACCAGCCCCGCCAGCGCGTACGCCAGCAGCAGCGCCGGCGCGCTGTCTCGCACCAATTCGCCGAGGGCCGCCAGCGTGCGCGCCAGCGGGTCGTCGGGCCCGTGCGACTCGGCGGCCAGCGCGACCAGGAGCCCGAGCCCGAACAGCCCGCCGCAGGCCGCCGCGATCCGGGCCTTGCGATCACCTGTCCCCTGGGACCTGTGCCCCACGACATGTAACAAGAGACCGCCGACCACCGCCTGGAACAGCCCCAGCCACCAGGCGTCGAGCGCGGCGAACGAGGCGTCGGCGAACACGTAGCCGGCCACCGTGGCGGCGGCGAGCAGCGCCAGCGACCCGGCGGCGACCAGGAACCCGGCCGGCGACAGCAGCCACCACACCGCCACCGCCACCGGCAGCTGGTGGGCGATCACCGCCACCTCGAGCCCGTGCGACTCGCCGCCCTCGAGGTGGGTCGAGGCCAGCGCCAGGCCGTCGGTGAAGGCGTGCAGCGCCATGCCGAGGATCGCCAGCGTCAGCGCCGCCCTGTGCGTGCCACCGGCCGCCATCCGCAACGGGCCCTCGGCGATCGCCGGTCCGGCCAGCCCTGCCAGCAGCGCCACGAACGCCGGCCAGCCGGCCAGCGCCAGCGCGCGGGGCACGATCTCGAGCGCCACCAATCCGGCCACCGCCACCAGCACGAAGCTGTCCAGCGCCGCCATCGTCACGCGCTCGCGCCGGGCCGCCGCGTGGAGCAGCGGGCCGAGCACCAGCGCCGCGACGCTGATTGCGAGGATCCAGGTGCCGTGAGAGTCGCCGGGCATCGAGGGCGCGACCATAGCCTGAAATCGCCGCGGGGCGGCACCGGGCCGCGCGCCGTCCCCCGCCCGCGTCGGCCCGCCGCGGGCCACGGAAAAGCTCCCTGAGCTCGCCTTCCACGGCCTCGCCGGTCGCACGCGGCGCCCCCGAAGGCTCACCGAGCTCGCCTCCCACGGCCCATACCGGCCGCATGTGGCGCCGCGAAGGGCCTCCGAGCTCTCCTTCCACGGCCCACACCGGCCGCACGGTGCCCCCTCGAAGGCTCTCCGAACTCGCCTTCCACGCCCCACACCGGCTGCACGGGGCGCCCCTCGAAGGCTCTCCGAACTCGCCTTCCACGCCCCCACGGGAGGCTCTCCGAACTCGCCTTCCCTCGGCTCTACCGCTGCGAGCCGCCCCCCGGCCACCGCTCCGCCGCGACCGCTGACGCCCGCCGCGCAGCGGTCCGCCGGCGCTCGGCGGCAGAAGTGGAGCCCCAGACCTGCGGCGCCGCCGGGCGGCGGGCGCCGCTCGAGCGTCGCGCGTCCGCCCGACCGGCGGCGCCTTGCGACCTGGCGGATGTGCCATGACCCATTCGCCATGTCCTTTCGCACACGACGCAGCGTGCCGCGCAGCGTGCGCGAAGCCTTGCGCGCACCTCCGCTTTTGCCGCTCACGCCGACCCGGACGGGCGACGGTGAGCGTTGACGGCCCGGGCCGCGGCCCGCCATTCTCCCGCCATGGCCTCTTGGACACGGTACGGCCTCGCGCTCGTCGCCCTCACGGCGTGCGGCGGCGGCGACGGGGACGACACGGGCGCGACGACCAGCACGAGCCTCCCTTCCACCATGACGATGGCGTCGATGACGATGCCGGGCACCACCACCGGCGACGAGACCGGCGAGACGACCACCACCGGCGGGACCGCCGTCGAGCCGACCACCGTCGCGCCGACCACCGTCGCGCCGACCACCGGTCCGGCCTGCGTCGACGGCGAGGAGGGCTGTCCCTGCCTGCCCCTTGCGACATGTCTCGCAGGCCTTGTGTGCACCGCCGACATCTGCGTCGGCGAGGACACCGACGGCGCCACCACCGACGCCCCGCCGGCGCTGTGCGGCGACGGCCAGCCGGCCCCGGGCGAGGTCTGCTTCAAGCCGTTCACCGCGCTCGGCATGGGCTCCGGCCCGATCTCCGTCGCCGTCGCCGACTTCAACAAGGACGGCAACGACGACGTCGCCTGCGCCAACAACATGACAAACAACATGACCGTACGGACAGGCAAGGGCGACGGCAGCTTCAACGCCCTCGTCGCCCTCGCCGTCGGCATGGGTCCGTACTCCGCCGCCGTGCCCGACCTCAACAACGACGGCGCGCCCGACCTCGTCACCGCCAACATGGCCGGCAACGACGTCTCGGTCTATCAGAACAACGGCGCCGGCATGCTCGTCGGCCAGCCGGCGATCGCCGCCGGCGCGGGCGCCCGCTACATCCTCGCCACCAACCTCAACGGCGACGACTACGACGACCTCGTCGTCGCCAACTACGGCGCCGACAGCCTGACCGTGCTGATCTCCGACGGCGTCGGCTTCCCCGCGCCGGCGACCGTCGGCGTCGGCACGGGGCCGACCTGGGTCGCCGCCGCCGACATGAACGGCGACGGCTCGCTCGACCTCGTCAGCGCCAACTACGGCGGCAGCAACCTCAGCGTCTCGCTCGGCAACGGCGTCGGCAACTTCGGCCCGCCGACCAACTCGCCCGCCGGCGGCCAGGTCTACGCCGTCGGCCTCGCCGACCTCAACGGCGACGGCGACACCGACGCCGTCGTCACCGTGCCCGCCGCCGGCCAGGTGTTCGTCCTCCAGGGCGACGGCCTCGGCGGCTTCGGCGGCGCGATCCCCTACCCCTGCGGCGCCGACCCCATCGGCCTCGTCGTCCACGACATCTCCGGCGACGGCGCCCTCGACCTCGTCGTCGCCAACCGCGGCGCCAACACCGTCAGCGTCCTGCGCGGCAACGGCAACGGCGGCTTCGGAGCCCCCGAACCGTTCGCCGTCGGCATGGCCCCCTACGTCGTCGCCACCGGCGATTTTAATAAGGACGGCGCCGTCGACCTCGTCACCGCCAACAACGGCGACAGCACCGTCAGCGTCCTGCTCGCCGACCCGTGATCGCGCTTCCCGGGGACCTGTCCCCGGGGACACATCGCGGTGCGCCGCCATCGGCCGACCCGCCGGCGGTTGGCGGGGACTGCCTGGGTGTGCCGTTCGGCGTGACGTTCGAGGCCGGCGCGCGAGCTCGTCGAGGCGAGCAAACCCATCGGCCGGCGCGTCGCTACGAAGCATGGGCACACGCCGGTCCGCGAGTTCGTCGGGCCACGAACGTGCGTCGAGTGGGCCTCCAGCCTCGCCTGGAGTCGGTGGCTCCTGGTGTCCCGGTTTTTAATGGATTTCTTAGTGGTCCGCTCGACCGCGTAATTCATTGTACGCACGCGTTCGTGCATGCGAGCGCGAACGAGACATGGTGGAAAAGAGGCAGAGATGACGACGATTGGAAGACTCACGCGGATGCTGGCCGTCGGCGGGCTCGGGGCGCTCGCCTGGTCCGACCACGCCGGCGCGACCGCATGCGACGGGAACACGATCGGCGACCTGTGCACGGAGCGCAACACCAACGTCTACACGATCCCCTGCCCGCTGTGGAACGACCCCTTCCGCACCTGCGAGCAGGAGATGGTCGACGAGCTCGCCAAGACGGAATGCTTCTTCCGCGAGTGGATCAGCTGCGAGACGGGTGTGGGCCTGTGCGACGCCTACCCCGCGCTCAACGGCGACCTGATCGCGTGGCTCGAGGACGAGCGCGACGAGGGGAGGATCAGCTCCGCCAGCGAATGCTACAACCTCGGCTCGAACGCCGAGCTCGCCGCGAGCGTCGCGGGCATGATCGTCGAGTACGTCGCGGACGTGGGCATCCCCGGCGCCAGCAAGCTGGTGGGCCACTTCCTCAACTGTGCCTGCAACGAGGTCGATTGGTCGGTCACCACCGAGCCGATCGTCAGGACCTTGAGGGTCTGCAACAATTCGAGCTACTCCGCCAACCTTGCCGTCGGGTACCGGGGCGATGACGGGGTCTGGGTGGCCGAGGGGTGGTGGGTGCTCGACCCTGGCCAGTGCGGCGACCCGATCACCGGGTACCGCGGAAACGGCATGTTCTACGCCGTCGCCAAGGGCCCCCTCATCGACGCCGACACCTTCGTCGAGTGGATCAACCGCGGTTATGATACCGCATACTTCTGCGTCCACCGCGGCGACGAGTTCACGTACACCGACGACGAATGCGTGAATCCGACCAAGTTCAACATCTACATGCAGGAATTCGGAGCGATCGACGATCCGGACAGGGACGGCATCCACCAGTGGAATCTCTCCAACTAGCCTGACGTGAGACCGGTGAGGTCTGGGCACGATGCCGTCAATAGCCAGAACGGGAGTCCATCTGCAAATCCTCGAATCAGACGGTACGAGCCATCTTGCTTGACAAAAAACTCGAGCTCATGGACCTTCGCCACCCGGATCCGCACTGGAGTGTTTGACTTCATCTGCTCCGCGATCAAGACCACCCCAACGACGGACAACCATGCCTGCTACTGAGCATTCCGCGGACGCCCACCCGCCGAGGTTATGGCTCGCGCTCGTGCTGGGGCTCGCGCCGGCATGCGGGGAAGAGCCCTGTGATCTCGGCATATCGTGGCCGACCCTCACGCTGCAAGACACCCGTGGGAACTTGCTGCCCCAGGCCACCATCGCCGTGACCTGGACGGGTGAAGACGAGCACGTGGTAGATTTCGAGCTCTCATGCGGTATCCCCGCAGAGCCGGAGTCCGGGCACGCCGACACGTGTATCGTCACCGTAAACTATGCCCGCGAGCCCGGAACTTACCGCGCCGGGACATTGGCGCTCCGGATCGAGGCCCCGGGTCTCGTACCGCTCGAGAAAGAGTACAGCCGCACCGTGAACGGCTGCGAACTCGAGCCCGAGATCGACGAAGCTCTGACCCTCGCGGACGATCCTGACGTGAATACGTTGTGCACAGCCATGTGCATGGTGGATACCGAGTGCGATCCGGACTCCGGTTGGACCGCCGATGAATGTACGTCCTCCTGTGAAGAGGATCTCCTGCTGGCGGGAGACGCGTCGGACGAGTGCCGCCCCGCGTTCGCCGCGCTCCATGCGTGCACCGGGGCGCTGTCATGCGCCGAGTATTCGGCGTTCGTCGCGGGCGAGCCGAATCCCTGCTCCGTCGCCGAGGAGGACGTATCGACGTGCGAGGGGCAACGCTCGTCCCCGGGGGCGGAGCCGTCGCCCTGAAACGCGAACGCATGCCGACAGGATCGCCGCGACCCCAGGTTCGGCGACGTGCGCCCGCCCGACGAGGTCGGCCCCCGCGCCCTGCAGGCTCGCGCCTGCGGAGCCGCGAGCCCGCGCGATCAGCTCCCTGCCTTGCCGTTCGCCCGCAGCCACTGATTCGTGTAGTCGGCCGCCTTCTGATAGCTCTCGCGCATCGTCTTCTCGAGGAACTTCTCGACCATCCCGCCGACGCCGAACATCTTGACCTCGATCTCGAACTCGGCGACGCGGTCGGACTGACCGGGGCCGGTGCGCTCGAGCCACATCTCGGCCTTGATCGTCGTCTTGTCGGCCAGCTTGGACGGCAGCACCTTCGAGAACCACTTCGGCGTGTTGGGCCCGCTGACCTCGAGGCGTCCCTCTTCCACGTACGACACCGAGTCGCCGAGCACCTTGCGGATCGCCGCCGGCGCGTCGATCTTCGGCGTCACCCGCACCTTCCGCGTCTTGCGGCCGTCGGGCGGGCTCGTCTCCTCGACGATGTCGAACGCCTCGAACTCGAGGCCCTTTTTATAGAGCTTCTCGTTGTAATCGTGGTCGAAGAACACCTCGCGCCAGAACGGCTCCGGCTCGATCGCGTACGGGTGCCTGATCGTGAACTTCATCGCCGGGGGTTTTTTCACGCGGCCGCGCCCGCGTCAACCGCCCCGCACCGCGCCTGCGCCCGCCTGCATCGCCCGCGCACTTCGGGGCCCCGCTGCATCGGCGAGCCGCACCGTCACCGCGCCGCGCAAGCTGCGCGGCCTGCGAAGTCTGCCAGCAGACGACGACCCCCGAGCCGTGAGCTCGGGCGCCGTCCCGCTCGCCTCACCCCGCCACGCCGCCGCGCCGGAACGGCTGATGGGGGACTCTCCGGCCCGCTCACCCCGCCGGGTCGCGCTGCAGCGCCGCCGCCTCGCTCGCGTTCGCGGCGCAGCGGAAGCCGAAGTGGTGGAACGGCTGATTGCTGGGGAAGTGCGGCCGTCGCCACACGCCGGTCGCGTAGGAGGCGTCCCAGTACCACGACCCGCCGCGGACGATCTTGCGCAGCTTGCCCGGGCAGTCGCGGGCCGGCTCGCCGTCCTTCGCGCACGGGCCGAGGGGGTCGACGCCCTCGCAGTCGGCCCCGCACTCGGCGTAGCTGCGGGTGAACCAGTCGGCCACCCACTCCCATGAATTTCCGGACATGTCGTAAAGGCCATATCGCCCCGGAGGCCGCGAGCCGACCTCCCACGGGCGCCCGGTCTCCGGCTTGCTGCCCTGCTTCTTGACCCCGCAGCCGCGCCCGGTCTCGTCCTTCAAAATCGCCCGCTCGCACGTCGCCGGCTCGTCGCCCCACGGGTGCAGCGCTCCGTCGGGCCCGCGGGCGCCCTTCTCCCACTGCGCCTCGCTCGGCAGCCGCTTGCCCTGGGCCTTGCAGTAGCCGTCGGCGTGGAACCAGCTCACCCCGTTGATCGGCTGCTTCGGCCGGTCGAAGTCGGTGTACGCCGGCCCACCTTTCGGGTCGCACTTCTTGGCCTTCACGCACGCCTTGTACTCGGCGTAGGTCACCTCGTTGAGGTCGAGGTAGTACGTCTGCAGCCACACCCGCGCCTGCGGCCGCGCGTGCTCCGGCCCGGTGTCGCTGCCGCGGATGAACCACCCGGCCGGGATGCACGCCATCCCCGGCGGCGGCGGGTCGAGGCAGGCTATCGGCGCCGGCGCCCCGGGAGGCGGCGGATCGGCGCTCGCACTACCTGTCCCTGCGGACAGCCTTGCATCGCCGCCCGCGCCGCCTGTCCCTGCAGCCAGCTTCGCGTCGCCGCCCGCACCACCTGTCCCTGCGGACATCCCGGCCCCGGCGGCCCCGCCCGGGCCAGCGAGCGCGCCCGCGTCGGCCGCCGGAGTACCTGCCCCTTCGGCCAGCTTCGCCGGGCCCTTCTCACCTGCCCCCACGGACATGTCCGCAGAGTCACCTGGGCCGGCGGCCGCGCCGACCCCCGGCCTCGCGGCACCGGGCGCCTGCTCCGAGGGACCTGCCCGACAGGACAGGCCCACGGAGAGCGCCACGATCGCCGCGGAGGGCCTCACTCGGCCTTCTTCTCCGCGGGCTTCGCGTCGGGCCTGGCGGGCTGGGCCGCCCCACCGGCGGGCTGGGCCGCGCCGGGCGTCGCCGGCTGGCCCGGAGCCGCCCCCGGCGCGGTGGCGCCGGCCGGCGGCGTCGGGGCCGGCTTGACCGACATCAGCTCGACGGTGAAGGTCAGGTCGGAGTTGGCGGGGATCTTGCCCTTGGCCCGCTCGCCGTACGCCAGCTTGGCCGGGATCTCGAGCTTGCGCAGGCCGCCGACCTTCATGCCGGCGATGCCGAGGTCCCAGCCCTTGATCACGCGGCCCTGGCCGAGCGGGAAGCTGATCGGCTTGCGCGCCAGCGACGAGTCGAACTCGGTCCCGTCCTTGAGCGTGCCGCGGTAGTGGACCGCGACCGTGTCGCCGGTCTTGGCCTCGGCGCCCTCGCCGAGCTTGTAGTCGGTGATCTTCACGCCCTCGATCGTCTTGGTGCCGACCGGCTTGGCCTCGAACGCGGTGAGCGGCTGCGGCGGCGGCGGCGGCGGCGTGAACGACAGCAGCTCGATGGTGAACACCAGCGTCGCGCCCGGGGGGATCTTGCCGGCCCGGCGGTCACCGTAGCCGAGCGCCGCGGGCACGATCAGGCGCCGCTTGCCGCCGACCTTCATGCCGACCACGCCCTCGTCCCAGCCCTTGATCACGCGGCCCTCGCCGAGCGAGAACGTGAACGGCCGGTTGCGCTTCTTCGAGGTGTCGAACACCACGCCGTCGGTCAAATACCCGGTGTAGTGGACCTCGACCTCGCCGCCCTTGACCGCCTCGGCCCCGTCGCCGACCACGAAGTCCTCGATCGTCAGCCCGCTCTCGGTCTTGTCGCTGCTGAGCGGCTTGCCGTCGAACGGCGGCTCGTACTTGATCGCGTCGGTCGGCTCGAGCGGCAGCGGCGGCGCCTCGGCCTTGGCGGGCTCGGCCTTGACCTCGGCCTTGTCGGGCTCGGCCTTGGCCGGTTCCGTCTTGGTGGTGTCGGTCTTGGGCGCCTCGCCGCCGGTGCAAGCGGCCAGGACGACGGGGAGGAGGAGCGCGAACGGAGCGCGGAACTTCATGGCGCGGCGTCTATATCTCACTTTCGCGGCGGGCGCACGCCCCACCGGCCTCGTCAAGCACGCGCGTCGGGCGGGACCACCAGCACGGGGATCGCGGCCCGGGCCGCCAGCTCGCTCGAGGTACTGAGGGCGATGACCCGCTCGACCCGGCTGAGCAGCCGCGATCCGCACACCAGGAACGGCGCCCCCTGTTCGGCCGCGACCGCGAGGATCTCCGTGATCGTGTCGCCATAGCGGACCACCACCGGCTCGCTGCGGCCGTGGTCGGCCAGCCACTCGGCGCTGCGGTCCTTGGCGGCCGCGATCGTCTGGCCCTTGAACTGCGCCAGCGCGTCGGTCGACCAGTAGATCTGCGTGTACTCCTCCGGCACGCTGACCACGCGCACGAACACCAGCGGCCGGCCGAGCGCCCTCGCCATCGCCGCGCCGACCTCGACCGCGCCGGCGCTCGCGTCCGCCGGCGTCACGGCGACGACGATGGGCCCGCTGCCCAGCTGGTCGGCGGCGAGGTCCGGAGGCACCACGAAGGTCGGCACCACCAGCCGCTGCAGCAGCCGGCGCGCCACGCTGCCGAGCCGCACCAGGTCGCGCCCGTCGCTGGCGGCCTTGCGCCCGACGATCAGCCCGACCGCGGTCCGCCCGGCCCGCGCGTTCGCCAGCGCCTCGGCCGGCTCGTCCGCCTCGATCAGCTCGACCTCGGCGTACGCGTCGCGCACGCCCGCCCGGTCCATCGCCAGCTCGGCCTCCGTCTTCAGCCGCTCGCGCACCCGCACCCGCCCCTCGAACTGGTCGAGCTGGTCGACCACGTCCGTGGGCGCTACGTGCACCCCCACCAGCTCGATCGCACCGCCCGTCTGCGCGCGCAACCACGCCCCGAAACGCACCGCGCCGTCGCTGCGGTGACGAAGGTCGACCCCGACGATCCACGAGTTCATGCCGCAACGATGACAGCGCTTGGCCGACGAGCAACGCAGCCCGCCACCCTCCAGCCCCGTCGCCTCGACGCGCCCGCACGCCGGCCCCGTCCTTCCAGCCCCCTCGCGCCCGCTTCGCCTGCCGCTCCGCGGCGCCCGCCAACCTCGCGAGCCCGACCGCGGCAACCCCGCCCTGGGCGAGGTCGGCAGCCCCCGCCCGCCCCCGCGCGGAGCAACATGTCTCTTCAGCCAGGTCATCAGCTCGACAACATGCCCCATTGAACATGTCTCAATAGACACATTTTGAATCACTCAACGAACCACAGACGTCGCGACGGGGGGCCCAAACGCAGTACCCAACCACGGTTGGGGTCCCCAACTCGGCCTGCCCCGGGACCGCCGCCGAACCCCGGGATCGCGGCCCGCGGGCCCTGGCATGGCGCTTGCCTTGTCCGCCGCCACGATGTCGATCCTCCCGCGTATCTATCCGCTCCTCACGCTCTGCACGCTCGGCTGCACGCTGCCTCCCGACTCTGCAGACACGACCACCACGACGGACGACGGCACCACCGGGACCAGCGCCGAGGCCCTCGAGGATCCGACGATCACCGAGTCGATCCTCACCTCGACCACCGAAGAGCCCACGAGCGGCACCACCGGCGGCGACGGCACCGGCGCCAAGGCCGGGGCGCCTCCCGCCGCCCCGACCCTCGCCCTCGGCTACTCACCGATCAAACAATACGACTTCTCGTGGGCCCCCGTCGCCGGCGCCGGGTACTATCAATTGTTCGAGCGCCCCTATCCCGGCGTCCCCGGCTGGTCGCAGCTCGGCGGCGATCTCGTCGAGGCCGCGACCTCCTGGTCGATGCCGATCCACCTGCGCATGGAAGCCAGCTATATGCTCCGCGCCTGCAACGCCTCCGGCTGCAGCGAATCGCAGCCGATCCCGGTCAAGCCCGCGGTCGACCAGGCGATCGGCTATTTCAAGGCCAGCAACGCCGAGAGCGGCGACTCCTTCGGCGGCGGCCTCGCCATCTCCGCCGACGGCACGACGATGGTCGTCGGGGCCACGTACGAGAACGGCGGCGCGCACGGCGTCGACGGCCCCCAATACGACAACAGCAGCCCGAAGAGCGGCGCCGCCTACGTGTTCGTGCGCGAAGGCGACGCGTGGAAGCAGCAGGCGTACCTCAAAGCCTTCAACGTCAACGCTGACGATCGGTTCGGAGGCGAGGTCGCCATCTCCGCGAGCGGCGACACCATCGCCGTCGGCGCCCGCTTCGAGGACAGCGCAGCCACGGGCATCGGCGGCCAGTCCACCGACAACAGCGCGGCCAATTCAGGCGCCGTCTACGTGTTCGAGCGCCAGGCCGGCGCATGGTCGCAGTCGGCGTACATCAAGGCCACCAACACCGGTCCGGGCGCCGAGTTCGGCTACGCGCTGGCGCTGTCCGCCGACGGCAAGACCCTCGCGGTCGGCGCTCCCGACGAGAGCAACGCCGCCACCGGCGTCGACGGCGCTCCAGGGCAGGGCGTCGCCCCCGAGTCCGGCGCCGTCTATGTCTATTCGCATGACGGCGGCGAATGGGCGCACCGCGCCTACCTGAAGGCGTCGAACACGGGCCAGCAAGACGCGTTCGGGGCCGCCGTCGCGCTGTCCGCCGACGGCACCACGCTCGCCGTGGGCGCGCCCTACGAGAGCAGCAGATCGCCGGGGATCGACGGCGATCAATCCGACGACTCGCTGATCTCGGGCGCGGCCTACGTGTTCAGCCTCAAGAACGACGTCTGGACGCAACAGGCGTACATCAAGGCGTCGAACCCGGGCTCCGGAGACTGCTTCGGCTACGCCATCGCGCTCGCGCTCGACGGCGACACCCTGGCCATCGGGGCGCCCCTCGAGTCCTCCACGAGCAACGAGATGGACGATGAACAGCCGAACGACTGGGCGCTCAACGCGGGCGCCGTCTACGTCTTCTCTCGTCGCTACCAGACCTGGCAGCAAGACGCCTATGTCAAGGCTCCGAACGCAGATATCGTGGATGCCTTCGGTGCTTCGGTCGCGCTGTCCGGGGACGGCGGCATCCTCGTCGCCGGCGCGCCGAACGAAAGCGGCGGCGACGCCGGAAGTTTCGCCGACCCTCTCGACGAGACCAAGCCTGACTCCGGCGCCGCCTACGTCTTCACGCGCGTGGCCGGCACCTGGACGCACCGCAGCTACCTCAAGGCGCCGAATTCGGGCAGTCACGAGTCGTTCGGCGCCGACGTCGCGCTCACCGCCGACGGCGGCACGCTGGCGATCGCCGCCCCGCTCGAGCGCAGCCTCGCCACCGGCATCGGCGGGCACCAGTACCCCAAGCAGGGGACGCAAGTCGGCGCCGTGTACATGTATTGACCAGGGCGAGGACGCGGCCCTGTCCTGATTCGGAATCGAAGGGCCGCCGCTGAAGCGGCCCTCCTCCGGCCGCAAGGTCGTGAACGAGCTGCAGGAGTTCCTCGCCGAGCTGGGCCTCGCCCTCGGCACGGAGCATCCGGAGTGGAGCCGCCCCGACGGCGAGCCGATCGTCCGGCCGTGACGCGGTGGTCTGCCATTTTTCCAGACCAAACTGATGCCCGCCCGGGCATCGCCTCGCGCCTTGGCCCGCGGCCTCACGAGCGCCACCACTCGCCGCGGGACGTATTGACCACTGTCTCGCACCGTGTCCGCGAAGACGCGTTCATTCCGGCACGCGACGGCGCGTTCCGCCGTCGAACATTGCTCGGATTTAGATCACGCGACCTCTGCATCCAGGCGCTTGCATGCATGGTCGGAAACGCTCTACACCCTTCGGGTCGTCTGGCGCATGACTGACCGAGCATCCGTGATGGTCGCCCTGGAGAACCTCTTGCTCGAGCTGTTCTCCGCCACCGAACTCCGAATGTGGGTGGCACACACCGAGATTGTCAAGGCACACGAACTCCCGGGGGAGCACGTCGCATTCGCCACGCTCGCCCATGATTTCGTGCAACTCGCCCTACGCCGCGGGCGTGTCGACCCCGCGCTTTTCGCGGCCTTGCACGAGGTCCGCCCTGGCCGGAAAGACGACATCGACCGTGTCAGCTCCTTGTATGAATCATGCGCGGCGCAGTTCCAGCCCTCTCCGGCAGGCGACTCGGCTCTCGCCTCCGTCTGGCACAAGCGCTTCAGACTCACCAGGAGCCTCCTCGTCGGCTTCGCCGCTGCCTGGTTGCTCACTCGAGCGTACCCCACGCTCGACGTCTCGAAGGCCCTGATCACCGTCGAGCGCAGCCTGTTCAAATTCCTTCCCCTACCCTATCAGCGCCTGGGTCTCCTCGGCGTCATCGCCATCCTGTTCCTGTGCACCTGTGCGTCGGGCGCACTGGCCTGGCGGGCGACGCGCCAGAGATCGTGATTCAACCGCTCGAATATCTCATCCCGGAGAATCTTCAAAGATGCTCAGTCCTGCGACCCTGTATCGCACTATCGCACTTGTCGCCCTTCTCTGCTCCTCCGCCTGCTCCGACGACAATGATCCGTTGTCGACGCTCAGCGCCCCCATCGGCACCTCCAGCGGTACCCCTCCCGGCACCTCGACCGACGACGCGACCACCGGCGCCGGCGACGATTCGACCAGCAGCACGTCCGAGGACCCGACCGGAGGCACAGGCCTGCCCGCCGATCGTCCAGCCTGCAACCCTGCCGACGATCTCGAGCCCAACGAGATCGAAGACGAGGCGTACGTCCTCAACAACATCACGGACGACGACAGCTCGGGAGACTTCGTCGAGTCGATCCTCGCGGGCGACGTCGACGTCGACTGGTTCGCCTACATGGGCCAGGACGTGGCCTTCGCCGTCGTCGACCCGACGAGCACCCTCGCAGCCGACCAGGAGATCCGGCTCTGCGTCTTCGTCGAGTGCGCGGACGGCAACACCGTCCCGTTCACCTGCGTCGACAGCATCTACGACGAATCACCGGACGGCCGGCCCGGCTGCTGTGACACGGGCGTGAGCGCCCTCGTCTCGATCGATCTCTATTGCGGCAACGACGGCGGCGACGAGAGCGCCTACATCTTCATGCGGGTCGATCGCGGCCATCCCGACGCGTGCGTCCCCTACGACATCGACTACCATTTCTGACCGACGCTCGAAGCGGCGCCACGAGGCCGCCGCTCCCGTTCCAGGCTCACCCGCCCCCGGGCTCGATCGACAGCCCGAGATAGATCACCGACGGGTCGCCCGGCAGAAACGTGATCACCGTGTCGTGCCACATGTTGTGCGTCAGCGTGATCTCGTCTGCCCCGTGATCGTAGCGGTACAGGTCGGTCCCGTAGGCCTGGTAGTTCGAGCCGAACACGAAGTACAGGATGTCCGGGTCGGTCGGGTGCGGGAACAGGTGGTTGCCGTTGTAAAGTTGGGCCTCGTTGGCCTCGATCACCGCCGTGAACGACAGCCCGCCGTCTTCCGAGCGGTACACGTGGCGTTGCGTCTGGTCGTTGGGGTCTTCGAGGTCGAGGCCCTCGACCCACACGATGTCGCCGTCGACCGGCGACACCACCAGGTTGAAGCCGTTGGCGTCGCCGGTGCTGAGGCCGGCGGCGGATTGCCAGCCCTCGCCGGCGTCGTGCGACACCAGCACGCCCTCGCCCAGCGCGCCGACCACCACGTGGTCGATGTCTTGCGGGTCGAACGCCACGCGATAGGCCAGGGAGCCGGCGAACGCCGGGATCCCGCTCGGCTGCCACGATTCGCCGGCGTCGATCGAGTCCCACAGGCGACCGGCCGAGTCGCCGATCCGCACGTGGTCGGGGTCGTTCGGGTCGACGCCGAGGCCGACGATCCCGTCCTGTCCGGCCGGCGAGCTCAACTTGTGGATCACCTCGTCGTCGACGCGCATGATCGCCTCGTTGTTGTCGCCGTACGCGTAGGCGCGCGTCTCGCCGGCCGCGTGGAGGCGCACCGCGGGCGCGTTCGGGTTGCCGGCCGGCCCGATCGAGTGCCACGAGCAGCCTGCGTCGCTCGACGCCAGGATCTGCTGCCCCGTGCCGGCCAGCATCGCCCCCGGCTTGCCGAGCGCCACCAGGCCGAAGGTGTACGTCACCGGGAAGATCTGCTGATCCATCGGTGCCAGCGTCGCGCCCTGATCGAAGCTGAACGTCACCGCCCCGGTGCCGGTCACCGACTCGCAATTCGGCGGCTGCCAGCCCTCGCCCGGGCCGGTCGTCGAATCCGAGGTGCTCGAATCACCGCTCGTGTCGCCCGTGCTCGTCTCGGTCGTCGCCTCGCCGGTCGTCGTCGTCGTCGTCTCGCTGCTCGCGGTCGTCTCCGTCGTCGGTTCGACCGCCGTCGTCCCCGTGCTGGTCGGCTCGACCGACGTCCCCGTCGACTCGGTCGTCGTCTCGCCGGTCGTCGGCGACTCCGTCGTCGGCGTCTCGTTCGTGGTGGTCTCGCTCGTCGGCTGCGTCGTCGCGTCGGTCGACGTGTCGGTGCCGGTCTGGCCGACCGGCAAGCCGTCGACGCACGCGCCGAGCAGGCACGCCGGCCCGGCGAGCAAGAGGATTCGCATGGAGGAGGAAGCGGACAAGTAATTCATGGCGCGTCTCGCGTTGCGAGTGTGTTTCCCGCCCGCCGCCCTCGCCATTAATCGATCGTCGTCGTCGTCTCCGGCGCTGCAGCGATCGGGCACGTCGCGCGCACCCGCTCGCGGTACGCCGAGCGGGGATACGCACGAAGAAACGCCTCCCGCGCGCGCTCCCCTCGAGTTCGCTCGCCCGCGTCGCACAGCGCCACCACCCGCAGCGCCTCGCGCTCCTCCGCCAGGCTCCCGCGGGCGAATTCGCGGGCGTGCGCCTCGATCGCCGCCAGCGCCGCGGCGGGCCGATCCGCGTCGAGCGCGTCCTTGATCTTCTGGATCAGCACCAGCTCGGCGAGGACCGGATCGCTCGCCGGCTCCTGGCCCGCCGCCGTCCGCTCCCCCGCGAGCGGACGCGGCTGTGATCGCGTCGGCTTGCGCGGCGCCGCCTCGACGATCGCTTCCGCCACCGGCGGCTCCACCGGCTCACTCGCCGCTTCTGGCGCCGGCTCCTGCTCGAGCATCACCGGCGCCGCCACCTCGATCACCGGCTTCGTCGCTCGCTCCGGCTCGACCTGCCGCGGCAGCGCCGTCCCCTGCGTCAGGTCGGCGTCTTGTGGTGCCATCAGCAGATCGGCCGGCCCCTGCGCCTGCCGCTGCTGCGTGCTCACCAACCAATAGGAGGACCCCGCGATCAGCAGCAGCGCCGCCGCCACCGCCAGCCAGCCGACCGGCATCGTGCGACGGCGACGCGGCGGCCGCAGCCGGATCACCGTCGCCGCGCGCGGAGCGGGCACCGCCGCTGCCAGCGCTCGCGCCATCCGCTCCTTCGCCGCATCGGACGGCCGCTCCATGCTGCGAAACGCGGCCACGAGCTCACGCGTGCTCACCGGTTCGTCGCTCATACATGCCTCCGTTCGCTGCGGGCGTGCAGCCGCAGGCGGAATCGCTCGAGTTTGGCCCGCGCCGCGCGCAGCCGCGAATACACCGTGCCCAGCGGGATCGTCAGCGCCTCGGCGATCTCCTCGGCCGTCATCTCCTCGATCTCCGTCATCTGAAACACCAGGCGCTTGTCGAGGTCGAGCTCGTCGAGGAACGATTGCATCAATTCGGCCGCCTGGCGCACGCGCACCGTCGCGTCGGGTTCGCGGGTCGTCGTGGTCGTCGTCGGCTGCGACAGCGCGGCCAGGCGGCGCTCGCGGCGGGCGTGGCTGCGGCGGTCGTGGAGCACGAGGTTGCGGGTGATGCCGAACAGCCACGCCCGCATCGATCCGCCGGGGCGGAATGTGTGGAGTTTGTGGTGCACGCAGAGGAACACCTCCTGGGTGACGTCCTCGGCCGCGTCGGCGGGGATCCCCAGGCTCCGCGCGATCCGCCACACGTAGTCCACGTGGGCGCGATAGATCTCCATCAGCTCCGGCACGCGCGGCTCCGCGGGCGGCGGCCCGTCGCTGGCGTACGGCGGTTCAGGCGCGGGGATCATGGCAGCGTGCTCTCCCGCGGCCGCCCGCTCGCATTAATGAGATTGCACGGGTGAAATCGCGCCCGCCCCTGACCGCCACGCCCATCAGAACAGCCGGGCCTCGAGCTGCACCCCCGCGCGCAGGCCCACGGCGCCGAGGCGGAAGATCGGGTCGTCGTTGTAGAGGAGCGTCGGCCGGTGCAGCGGCACCACCAGCTCCGCCTGCACCACCAGCGCACCGTGGCCCCGCAGCGCCCGCGGGACCCAGGCCAGCGCCCCGCCGCCGAGCGCCCCGCCCCACCACGTGCGGCCGTCCAGGTTCGTCGGGCTGCCGAAGCCCAGCGCCCGCATCGCCCCGAACTCCAGCCCCAGCCCCGCCTGCAGCTCGACCGGCCCGACGCGGCGCACCGGCCCTGCGCGCAGCGAGGCCGCGTGCACCGACACCTCGGCGCCGATGTCGCGCTCCACCGACCAGCGCGCCTCGCTGCGGAACAGCCGGGTGTAGCCCAGCGCCAGGCGGAGCCGCGGCCACGCCACGCCGAGCGCCGCCGTCAGCGCTGGCGTCACCCGCGGCACGATCCCCGCCGCCACCGCCGGCCCCACCTGCGCGAACGCTCGCGCGCGCGCGCCGCCCGACGCTCCGAAGGGACGCCCCCGCGCAGCGTCTCGCGCCCCGTCCAGGCCCACCGCCTGCGTCTCGCCGCTCGCCGCGCGACTGCGCGCATTCGTCTCGCCCTCGCCCCCCGCCGCCGCGCGACCGCGCCCATTCGCCTCGCCCTCGCTCCCTGCCGCCGCGCGAGTACGCCCATTCGCCTCGCCCGTCGCCGCGCGAATGCGCACATTCGCCTCGCCCCCGCTCCCCGTCGCAGCGCGCTCGCGCCCACTCGCCTCGCCCTCGCTCCCCGCCGACGCGCGCCCGCGCCCGTCCTCCCCGCCCTCGCCCGGCCCCGCCGCGCGCGAGCGCCCATGCGCGCCCATCGTCTCCTCGCCTCTCGCCGCCGCACCGGAGCTCCCGCTCGCCGCACCCGCGCCCGTCGCCCCTGGTCCTCGCTCTGCCGCCTCCGGCACCGGCACCGCCAGCGGGATCGCCTCCCTCTTGCTCTCCGGCGCCTCGACCAGCGCGATGCCGACGAGCAGCGCCGTCGCGTTCGCCGTCGCCTCGCAGTCGTGCAGCGTCAGCCGCCGCTCCGTCGTGCCGTCGTCGCGGGTGAACACCACCGCCAGCAGCCACCCCTCGCCCTGGCGCTTCACGCGGGCGTGCACCGCCGTCACGGCCGGCGAGACCGGCCGCGCGCCGACGACCTCGCGGATCCGCGCCTCCACGCGCTGGGCCTCGGGGCAGCCGGCGGGCGCCTCCCAGCGGATGGCGGGCAGCGCGTTCGCTCGCCCCGCCGTGAGCCCGAGCGCCGCCGCCAGCACGCACCCTGCGGCCCGCGCCGCGCGCTCACGTGTCCTCGCTGAGTCCCGGCTGCGCACGTCGCTCGCTGGCGGTGATACCACCTGGGCCCCGCCCGCGCCTCGGCGCCGTGCCCGAGCCGCCAGCGCACTCTGCCCCCTCGCGCGCATGCACCCCGGACCCGCGCCGAATTTCGCGCCCTCGCCTCGCCGATCATCGCGCCCGCCGGTCTCACCGATTCGCCGAGCAGCGGCCCTCCAATCTCGCGACCCGCGCCCCGGCCGGCGAGATCGAAACCTCGGGACATGTCTCGAGAGACATATCCATCGACTCGCCTGACGGCCGCGACTAGCGGCGCGGCTTCTTCGCCAGCCAGATCCGCTCGTCGAGTGATTCGGCGGCGCCGGTCGACAGGCCGTGACGAGCGACCAGCCACGCCGGCAGGCGCGAGAGTGGGTCGGCGGGCTCGACGACGAAGCCGGCCGCTTCGAGCCGCGACTTGAGGTCGCGCGCCGCGTAGATGCGTACGTGGTCGCCCTGCCCGAAGTGCGCGAGTCGCTGGTACGGGTCGACGATCGTCGGGTCCTCGTAGGTGTGCGTGCGGCCGGGCTCGAGCGGGACCTGCACGAGGGCGAGGCCACCCGGACGGAGCACGCGGTACATCTCGCCGATCGCGGCGCGGTCGTCCTCGATGTGCTCGAGCACGTGGTAGACGATCAGAAGGTCCCAGGTCGCGTCGTCGAGGAACAGCAGCGAGGTCAGGTCGAGATAGAGGTCTTCTCTGCCGCGGATAGAATCAGCGGTGCGGTAGCGCCAACGGGTGCGCCGGCGGTAGGCGTCCTTTTCGCCCGGCATCGGCGAGAAGTGCAGGACGTCGAACGCTCGCGCCGGCAGCGTCGTCTCGTTCTCGAGCCAATGGAGCAGCAAACGGTGGCGTTCGCGCGACTTGCAGCGCGGGCAAGCAGCGCCAGGACGGCCACCGGCGGCGTCGAACCGGCCCGTGAGGCCACACAAGTTGCATGTATGGACGTCGGGATCGTGCGCTCCGGGGCGAGCGGCGTACAAGCCGACGACGGCGGTCGAAGCGGCGAGCAGGGCGAGCAGGGTGAGGCGGCGGTTCACACGCATCGACGCCTTCACCATCCGGCCCGCATCAGGGTGAGCAGCGGCTCGCCGGTCAGACGGATGCTCGTCCACGCGGACCGGCGGCCGCGCCAGATCGAGTCGTCGTGGGTGACGTGACGGCGCTGCATCGCGGTCGCGTCGGTGATCCGAGCGGCCTCGCCAACCCCGTGATTGTCGCCCAGGGTGCCCTTCACGGGCGCGAGTGTAACCCGCGCCCCTCTGCTCGTCCGTCACGCCTGCCACGAATGCCCGCGCGCATTCGCGCCATTTGCGCGTCCTTCGCTGTCACAGCGAGCCCTGCCGGCATCGACCGCTCGCGCGCTCGCCTCCTGGTCTGCGCATTGACAGCGAGGCCGCGCGTGCCAAGAGCCCCGGGCCATGGGAAACGCCTCCAAGCGCGACGAGAAGAGCGAACAGCGGCCCGCGCAGACGCAGAAGCCGCCCGGACACGAGGAGAAGATGGCCCCGCGTCCGCGTTATCGCCGGCCCGAGTATCGCGGCAGCGACAAGCTCGCCGGGCGGGTCGCTTTGATCAGCGGGGGCGACAGCGGCATCGGTCGCGCCACCGCCGTGCTGTTCGCCCGCGAGGGCGCCGACATCGCCATCGTCTATCTCAGCGAGGACGCCGACGCGCGCGAGACCGTCGCCCAGGTCGAGAAAGAGGGCCGCGCCTGCCTCGCCCTGCGCGGCGACCTCGGCGACAAGAAGTTCTGCGACGACGTCGTGCGCAAGGTCGTCGACCGCTTCGGCCGGCTCGACATCCTCGTCAACAACGCCGCCGAACAGCACCCGCAGAAGTCGCTGGAGGACATCGACGAGGACCAGCTCGTCCGCACCTTCCGCACCAACATCTTCTCGATGTTCTTCCTCACCCAGGCCGCGCTGCCGCACCTGCGCGAGCAGGACGGCGCCACCATCGTCAACACCACCTCCGTCACCGCCTACCGCGGCAGCCAGGCCCTGCTCGACTACAGCGCCACCAAGGGGGCGATCGTCGCCTTCACCCGCTCGCTCGCGGCCAACCTCGCCGGCGACGGCATCCGCGTCAATGCCGTCGCCCCCGGCCCGATCTGGACCCCCCTGATCCCCTCCACCTTCGACCGCGAGAAAGTCGCCACCTTCGGCAGCGACACCCCGCTCGGCCGCGCCGGCGAGCCCGAGGAGGTCGCCACCTGCTTCGTCTTCCTCGCCAGCGCCGACGCCTCCTACATGACCGGCCAGGTGCTCCACCCGAATGGCGGCGAGATCGTCAACGCCTGAGCCGCGCCGGCGCGCGCCGCGATCATGCTCGCCCCGCGCGACCGCGGCGGAGCCCCGCGTCGGCGATGAGCGATCGACCCAGCGAGCTCGGACGAGCCCGGCCCGCCCCACCGCGATCGCGGCGCTCGTGCTCGGCGTCGCCTGCGGCCTCCCGCGCGACCCCCAGGGCACCGCGGCCCACGTCGCCGCCGACGGCGCCCGCGTCGGCGTCGTCCTCCAGGCGCCGTGGGCCTGCGAGCGCGACGGCCGGCTCGCCGGCGCCGAAGTCGCGCTGCTCCGCCGGTTCGCGCGCGCCCGCGGCATCGACATGTCCTTCGAGACAGGCGGAGAGACCCGCCTGCTCGCCGCCCTGCAGCGCTTCGAGCTCGACCTCGTGATCGGCGGCCTGGTCGAGGACAACCCGTGGAGCGACCGCGTCGGCTTCACCCGCCCCTACCACGAGGACGGCGCCGGCGAGCACGTGCTGGCCGTCCCGCCCGGCGAGAACGCGTGGACCATGCAGCTCGAGGCGTTCCTCGCCGGGGCCGACCTCGCCGGCGCCCTCGCGCGCGGCGCCGCGGAGTGCGGCGACCCGTGAGCGAGCGGTGGGGCCACACCCCCGCGCACGAGCTCCCGTGCGCCAAGGAGCCGGCGATGCGCAGCGCCGTGCGGGTCGAGGTGGTCTCGCTGTTCTTCTTCGCCAGCGCGATCGCCTTCACCGCCGTCGTGATGGGACAGTCGCAGGCGATGAAGACCGTGTGGATCGACGACATGCTCGGCATGGTCCCGCCGATCGCCGTGCTGGCGGCCTCGCACCTGCGCCGGCGCGAGGCCACCGACGCCTACCGCTACGGCTACCACCGCGCCGTCACCATCGCCTTCCTCGTCGCCGCCGTCGCCCTGCTCGGCTTCGGCACCTACCTGCTCGGCGAGAGCCTCTACACCCTCTTCCGCGCCGAGCGGCCGACGATCGGCAGCGTCACCGTGTTCGGCCGCGACCTCTGGCTCGGCTGGCTGATGCTCGCCGCCCTCGTGTGGAGCGCCGCGCCGACCGTCATCCTCGGGCGGATCAAGCTGCGGCTCGCCCACGACCTCCACGACAAGGCGCTCTACACCGACGCCCTCATGAACAAGGCCGACTGGATGACCGGCCTCGCCGGCGTCCTCGGCGTCCTCGGCATCGGCGTCGGCCTGTGGTGGGCCGACGCCGCGGCCGCCTGTGCCATCGCCGTCGACATCACCCGCGACGGCGCCCGCAACCTCATCGCCGCTTTCGGCGACCTCATGGACCGCCGCCCGCGCGACGTCGCCTGCCAGTGCGACGACCCGCTGCCCGAGCGCCTCGCCGCCGCCGTGCTCGCCCTCCCCTGGGTCCGCGACGTCTCGGTGCGCCTGCGCGAGCACGGCCACGTGTTCATCGGCGAGGTCTTCGTCGTCCCCGTCGACGAGTCCACCCCGCTCCGGCGCATCGAACAGGTCGGCGCCCTCGCGCGCGCCCTCCACTGGCGCCTCACCGACGTCACCGTCCAGCTCGTGCCCAGCCTGATCCAGGACACCTGCGACGAAGCCTGCGGCGACGCGTGAGCGGCCCCTCCCGTACACGCCACATCGCCGCATCATGAGTGCCGGCGCCGATCCACCGTGCATGGTGGCCTCGACGATCAGGAGATGAACCCGGTACTCCGACTGGTCTGATCGATCCCCATCACGCCCTCACGCGAACAGCCGCAGCAACAGCGCGTCGAGCAGCGCTCGCAGCCCGCCGGGCTCCCCGACCGCGAAGCTCTCCTCGCCCAGCGCCCAGCGCGGCTCGCCGACGCGCACCCACACCCGCGCACCTGCGCGCGGGTCCTCCTGGTGCGCCGCGAACACCACCATCCCGCGCGGCGGAGCCTCCGCCCATTCGCTCATCGTCCCGAGCGTCACCCGGCGGTGCGCCAGCTCGTCGGCCAGCGTCATCGCCATCAGCCGCGCCTCCTCCTCCGCCGCCTCCGCGTCCGCCTTCCCGTTCGTGCGCCAGCGCAGGTGCAGCTCCGCCCCCGACGGTCCGAACACCTGCATCATGTCGGCCTGCAGGCGCAGCGTCGCCGCGTCGACCAGCACCAGCGTCTGCGCCGCCAGCTCCGGGTGTTTGTGGCGCTGGTCGAGCGGCCGCTCGACCACCACCGTCACGCGGCGGCGCTGGTCGAACAGCGGGCTCTCGTCGCGGGTGTAGAACAGCAGCTCGCCCTGCGCGAAGCGGACGTCGAACAGATCGATCGCCCCCAGCTCCTCGCGCCCGGCATCGACATACGCCACCTCGCTGCGCACCAGGTTCTCGAAGCGCCCGCGGGTGCTGAGCGCATCGAAGCCGCCGGCCGGGTAGTGGCTCGCGTCCTCCTCGTCGACCGCCACCTCCTGCGCCTTGCGGCGCACCGTCATCGCCACGCCCGGGCTCACCCCGCCGATCGCCGCCGTCGCCGCGTGCAGCTCACGCAGCGCCAGCCGGCTCGACTCGTTGGGCAGGTCGGCCAGGTGCGCCAGCTCCCACAGGTCCTCCGCCGAGAACAACTTCCCCTCGCCGAGCCGCCCCACGATCGCCGCCCGGATCGCCAGCGCCCACGCTCGCCAGCTCGCCTCGACCGGCGGCTCCTCCCACGCCCCGTGCCGCGCCGGCCACAGCCCGAACAGCGCCAGCGCCTCGCGCCACGACGAGCGCAGGATCGCCGGGTTGCCGGCATCGAGCTCGGTCGCCCGCGAAGCTGTCCCGAGGGCCAGCCCGATCGCGTGCGCCAGCGCCCGCGGCCGCAGCTCGCCCGACAGCCCCGAGATCGCCACGTGCGCGTCGCCCACGCTCGGGTCGAGGATCCACCGCCCGAGCACGCGATCCTCGTACTCGAGCCGTTGCGCGCGCTCGTCCTCCGGCCAGTCGGCCAGGTCGCGGCTCGACGCGAACGCGAACGAGCGCCCCTCGACCAGCAGCGTCCCGAGGTCGTGCACGAGGTCGAGCGGCAGCGCGTCGAAGCCCTCCTCCCACAGCGCGCGCAGCCACCCCAGCGCCACCGGCAGCGACTCGGCCAGCGGCCCGCCGTAGCCGCTGACGTACGCCCACGCCTTCAGCGCCGGCAGCAGCTCCTCGCGGCTCAGTCGCCGTGCCATCACCCGCCCGTGCCGAGGCCCAGCAGCGCCTTGACCTTGCTCGCCACCACCGGCAGCTCGTCGCGACGGTTGCCCACGTACGCGAGCAGCCCCAGGTCCTGCGTCTGCACCGCCCCCCCGTGGTTCAGGAACGCCTGCGTGCGGATCACCTTGTAGAGTTTGACCAGCTTGCGATCGCTGACCAGCACCTTGTCCTCGGTCTCGAGCGCCCGCACGATCCGCCGCATCTCCGCGAACACCGGGCGCGGGAACCACTGCTCGCGGTCGCGACCCGGCTCGCGCCCGAGCCCGAAGCTCAGGTCCATGAAGCGCTTCAGCTTCAAGAAATCGTCGAGCGACGCCGCCCCGCGGGTCCACGGCTTGTGTCCGCTCGCGCGGTACGACTCGTTCATCACCCCCGCGTCGATCAGCTCCGCGAAGTGGCGGTCCTTCACCGGTCGCGTCTCCACCTTGAGGATGAAGCGGTCGGCCATCGCCTCGAGCTCGCTCTGGTCGGGGATGTCGTTCGTCGCCGCGAACAACATCACCAGGCGCACCGGCGTCGGCTGCCCGTCCTGATAGAACTTGCGCTCGTTGAGGATCGTCAGCAGCGTGTTGAGGATCGCCGAGTTCGACTTGAAAATTTCGTCGAGGAACGCCACCCGGCAGTCGGGCAGCAGCCCGCGCGTGCGCCGGAGGTAGCGCCCCTCCTTGAGCACCGCGATGTCGATCGGCCCGAGGATCTCGCTCGGCTCGGTGAACTTCGTCAGCATGTATTCGAAGTAATCGCCGGCGCCGAGGCCGAGGCTCTCCGTCAGCTTGACCACCAGGTCGCTCTTCGCCGTCCCCGGCGGCCCCACCAGCAGGAGCGGCTCCTGGGCCACCGCGCACAGGATCGCCAGATCGATCTCCTCGTCGCGGGCCACGAAGTACTCCTTCAGGCCCCGGCGGTGCTGCTGGATCCGCGCGCGGATGTCGTCGATCTCGGGCTCGAGCTCCTCTAGCGTCCACATACTGCGCTCCAGTCGGTGACGATGCGCCGGCGCAGGGCGTGCTCCTCCTGGTCGAGGAAGCCCTGCACGCGGTCGCTGTGGCGGGTGCGGCTGTCCGCCAGGCTGTCGACGACAGCCTCCAGGATCAGGATCTTGTGCGTGTCGAACCAGCGGCTGGTGGTGAAGGTGTCGCGGAACTGATGCAGCTCGGCGACGAAGCGGCGGAACCGGTCGATGCGCGTCACGTTGGGCCAGTGACGCAGCGCCCCCGCCACCGCCAGCCCGCCCTGCGCCCGCGTCACGTAGTCGAGCGACCCGCCGAGCACCTGATCGCACAGCGTGCCCAGCACCTCGTCGGCCACCCGCTCCTCGCCGATCTGCACGAACCCGGTCGCCACCGTCGCCAGCAGCGAGATCTGGTCGCTCGACGTGTACGCGTGCACCCGCGACAGCGCCTCCAGCAACGCGCGCGCCGGCTCGAGCCCGCCGAAGCGGCGCAGCGCCGTCAATCCGCGCTGGGTCGCCCGCACCAGCTCGCGCGCCGAGCCGAGCTTGTCGCTGCGGGCGATGTTCACCAGCGCCTCGAGCAGGCGCCCGAGCATCGCGTCGTCGCCGAGGCTCGCCGCCCCGTGGATGCACGCCGCCACCGCCTCCGCGCGGTGGCTCAAGATCTGGATGTTGCCGAGGCCCGGCTCTGCGCTCGCCAGCACCTCCGCCACCACCGCGTCGCTGCCGCTCGCCAGCGCCCGGCGCACGCACACGTCGACCGCCTCCGCGATCAAGTAATCGAACGTGCGCGAGCCGTGGGACACCTCGCGCGCCACCACCTCGGCCAGCCCGCCGACGTCGACGCCCGGCGGCAGCTTGAAGCGCGTCGTCCGGCCGGCGAGCGCCTCCTCCTCCGGCGTCGTGCGCAGCCACATCGAGCGCTTCTGCAGCCACACCACCGCCTGCTGGGCCCGCGCCTCGCGGACCCCGCCGGCGATCCGCGCGACCTCGGCCGCCCACACCTCCGCGCTGCCGCCCGAGCTCTCGTGGGCCAGGCGGGCCATGTACAGGCGGAACAGCGCCCGGTTGGCCACCTCGTGCACGTCGATCTCGAGCTCGATCGGCGCGATGAGCTCCTGCGCCAGCGAGCGGGCGCCCAGGCGCGCGAACCCGACGGCGAAGATCAGCCGCAGGAAGTTCGCGCTCGCGTCCATCTCCGGCAGCCCTGCGTGGGCCGCCTCGTGCCACATCGCCTCGAGCGCGATGAGCTGCCCCTGCTGCAGGCGGTCGTCGCGGCTCTCCGGCGCCTCGTCGCTCGCGTCCTCGCCCTCGCGCGCCAGCGCGTGCCGCACGAAGCGCGGCAGGTCGTGCAATTCGGACAGCCCGCGCTCGTTGATCCCGCCGAGGATCGCCTCCTTCGCGCGCGTGACGCCGAGGCGGTCGCGCGCGTGATGATGCCACCCTGCGAGCACCGCCCACGCCAGCCGGCGCGACACCGGCAGGCGCGGGTCGGCGAAGATCGGCAGCGCCAGCTGCATCACCTCGTCCGCCGGCGGCCGCTGCGTCGCCACGCGGGCCACCAGCGACGCCCCCAGCCGGCTCGCCTCGGCCGGCGTCCGCCGGTCCGCCACCACCCACTCCATCAACGCGTCGTCCGACTCGCTCCCGCGCGTCGCCGCCATCAACCGCTGCGCCAGCGTCGCGTCGTACGGCGGCCCCCCGTGCAGCAGCGCCATCTCGAGGCAATCGGCCGCCTCGTCCCCGTCGCCGAGCAGCGCCTTGACCTCGCCGAGCTCGCGCCACACCTCCGGCTCGTCGCAGCCGCCGGCGATCACCCGCCGCTCGAGCGTCCGCACCTGCTCCCGCAGCGCCCGCAGCTGCGCCGCCGCGTCCGCGTCGATCGTGCTCGCCGCCTCCTCCTGCACCACCGGCTTCGACGGCGCCGCCCGCTTGACCGGCGCCTCGCGCCGCTCGGCCTTCTTCGGCGCCGGCTGCCGCGCCTCCTTCGGCCACTCGATCGTCACCTCCGGGAACTCGAACACGCTGCGCTCGAGCAGCTTGTCGAGCTCGAGCCGGCGGTCGGTCGCCACGTAGTCGATCCACCGCTGCAGCGGCTGCTCGTCGACCTCCACGATCGTCACCACCCGCGGCCCGTCGCGGTCCTCCGTGATCACCACCGTGTGCGCCCGCTCGAGCCCGAGCAGCGCCCGCAGGTCGTCGCGGCGCAGCACCGGCAGCAGTCGTCGACCCGTCGGGACGTACAGGTTGTCCGCCCCCGCCACCTGCGAATAACCGGGCACCCCGAGCGTGTCGCTGACCCGCGCCGCCATGCGCGCCGCCCCCGGCCGCACCCGCTCGCGCAGCAGGTAGACCGTCCCCTCCGCGCCCGTCAATCGCGCCACCGTCAGCCGCGACAATTCATCGCTCGTGCTCGCCTCGATCAGCGGCTCGAGCTCGAGCAATTGCTCCGGCGTCAACAGCCACAGATCCGGATCGCTGATCACCGCCGGCGCCAGGCGGATCGGCACCTGGAAGCGCACCTCCGACGCCACCGGCCGCAGCGCCACCTGCGTGGCCTGCAGCGCCGGCGCGATCGCGTCGTGGATCGCCCGCACCCGCCACTCGGCCGGCGTGCGCAGCCACGCCCCGTCGCGGTCGACCAGCGCGAACTGATTCGCCCGCGTCAGCGACGCCACCGCCGGTCCCGGCGTCGGGTGTTCGAACGACCACGCGACCCACAGCGGGCTGTTGCCGTCGCGCCCGTACACCGCCACGTCGCCGGCCCCGTCGCGCGCCGCCATCATCAGGTAGATCGGCGGCGACTTCACCTTCACCGCGAAGCTGCCCGCCCCGGCCGCGTCGACGAAGCTCACCACCTGCGCGTCCGCGCGGCCGAGCAGCAGCAGCCGCTCGAGCAGCAGCCGCGGCGCCGGCGACTCGCTGCGCATCACGAACAGCGCCTCGTCGACCAGCGGCTCGCCCGCGATCCGGCGCGGCCGCAGCGCCTCCACCAGGCGCGGCGCCGTGCGCTCGCGCCACACCTGCCAGCGCGTCGCCGTGCTCTCGCGCAGCGGCGTCACCACCAGCGTCTCGTCCTGCTCGACCAGCGTCGCCAGCGGCAGCCCGCGCGGGAGCAACCTGTCCGCGAGGACAGCATCGAGCGCCTCGCAGGCGATCGCGCTGCCCGGCCCGGACAGGTCGAGCATCACCGACCATGTCCTTTCGGCCAGCCACGGCGCCGCCTCGACCAGCACCGCCAGCGCCGCGCCGTCGCTCGCCGTCCCTGTCAGCAGCAGGCAGAACCGCACGCTCGGCTCGCTCTCCGCGCTCAGCTGCGGACCCCGGCCTTCTCGCGCGCGGCCTCCTCGCCGGCCGCCGCGCCGGCCTTCGGCGCCTTCTCGACCACCACGCGGTCGACCACCATCCCGCCGAGCGCCTGCTCGAGCGGCCGGCCGATCAGCCGCTCGGCCAGCGCCCGGTGGTCGCGCTCGTGCTCGTGCGGCAGCGCGTCGCTGTCGGACTCGTAGTGGATCACCACCTCGCGCTCCCCCGTGCGCGGGTTGTGGCGCAGACGGATCGTCACTTCAGCCATGGCTCTCTCCTCCGGTCAGCGCGCGCAGCTCCGCGCGGTCGAGCACCTTGCGCGCCAACAGTGCCTCCGCCAGCGCCTCGAGCAGCGAGCGACTGCCCGCCAACAACTCATGCGCCCGCGCCAGCTCCTTCTCGAGGATCTCCGTCACCTCGGCGTCGACGCGTTCGCGGCGGCGCTCCGACATCGGCGTCCCGTGGCGCGGCGCGTCGTCGAGGCGCACCAGCACCCCCGTGCTCGCGCCCATCCCGTACTCCTCGACCATCGCCCGCGCGATCCGGTTGACCTGCTGCAGGTCGGTGTGCGCCCCGATCGACACCTCGCCGAACACCAGCCGCTCCGCGCACATCCCTCCGAGCCCGACGCAGATGTCGGCGCGCATGTCGGCCGCCGTGATCGCGTAGGGCCGGGCTCGCGCCGCCCGCAGCACGTAGCCGAGCGCGCCCTCCATGTCGGCCGCGATCGAGATCCGCTCCGGCGGCGTCGCGTGCTCGACCAGCATCGCCAGCAGCGCGTGCCCGGCCTCGTGGATCGCCACTACCCTCTCTTCCGGCGGGCTCAGCACCACCGCCGCCCGCGTCTTGCGCTGCAGCGCGCGGTCGATGTCCTCCGGCGAGAAATTCTTCTCGCCGGTGCGGATCGCCTGGCGCTTCAGCGCCCGGCACACCGCGTAGATATGGTCGCCCGTGAACGGCAGCCCGCGCGCCCGCTCGGCGAACCCCTCCGTGCGCCGCACCAGGTGCTCTTGCAATTCGCGCGACAGCCCGAGCTCGAGCTTGCGGTCGTAGATCTCCACGATCTCGCGCCGGTCCTGCACCCCCGGCGCCGGGATTTCGATCAAGAACTCGAACCGCCCGGGGCGCAGCAATGCCCCGTCGAGGCTCTCCAGGAAATTCGTCGTGCCGACCACGAACACGCTCTCGCTGCCGCGGAAGCCGTCCATCTCGGTCAGCAATTGGTTCACCATCGAGTGCTCGACCCCCGAGCCCTCGTACGTCCCGCGCGCGTGGGCGAACGCGTCGATCTCGTCGAAGACCACCACCGCCGGCGCGCTGCGGCGGGCCTGGCGGAACACCCGGCGCAGGTTCTCCTCGCTCTCGCCGACCCACTTCGACTTCAGCTCCGGCCCCGACACGATGATCACCGTCGCGTCCATCGCCGTCGCCATCGCCTTGGCGAAGTACGTCTTGCCGGTGCCGGGGGGCCCGTGGAAGATGATCCCGCGCGGCAGGAGCCCCTCGAGCGCCTGGATCTCGCCCTCGCTGCCGAGGCTGTCCTTGCGCCTCAGCAGGTCGAGCAGCTCCTCGCGCAGGCGCGCCTTCACCTCGGGGTAGCCGCCGATGTCGCGCTCGAGGTCGACGTTGGGCAGCTCGACGTCCTCGCTGACCGTCTGCCGACGCAGCTCGCGGTACACCTGCGTCGCCTGCGGGCGCCCGGGCATCGCCTCGCGGCGCAGCCCGACGGCTTGCATCAATCGCCGCAGCCGCACCGGGTTCAGCCCCGACACGTATTTGTAGAGCGCGAACGGATCGAAGCTGTCGGCGTCGATCGACCGCGCCTCGCGCTGGGTCACGATCTTCGCCAGCGACTCGCGCGGCACCCCGACGATCTCGCGCTTCACCGCGAACACGCCCTCGATCACCCGCGGCAGCGGGAAGCTCGGGTCGCGGAAGCCGAGCAGCACCGCCTCCGGGTTCTCGTACAGCAGCGGGATCGCCTCGCGCGCCTCCATCGTCAGGCTCGTGTGCGTCGTCGTCAGCACGTCGAGGTGCAGCAATACGATGATCGTGCGCTCGACGCTGCCGCGGATCGCCGTCGTCAGCTGCGTCAGCATCGACGCCAGGTTGCCGCGGCTCTCCTCGCCCTCGCGCGGGCGCCCGTCGACGATCACGATCTGCGGCCCGCGCTCCTTGCCGGCCCCGCGGCGCAGGCGCGCGCGCACGGCCAGGTACACGTGCAGCGCCAGCTCCTTGTCGCACTCGACCAGCACGCTCATCCCGCGGCGCAGCCGCTCCTCGATGAACGTCACGTCCTGCGCGCACGCCATCTCGACCGCGTCCTCGACGCGGACCTCGCCCGGCAGCGTGTCGATGGGGACCGTGCGCCGCACGCTAGACCCGCACCTTGATCGTCAGCTCGAGCTCGCCGCCTTCCCCGCGGCCCTCGTGCACGCTCTCGATCTGCCCCATCGACGCCGCCTTCTGCCGCAGCGCCTGCACGTACACCTTCTGCAGCGCCGCCTGCAGCTCGCCGCGGATCTCGCCCTCCTGCGCCCCGAGCCGCCGCGCCACCTCCTCCGCCAGGTCGCGCTCGGCCCGCTTGCCCGCCTCTTCCAGGCGCGACGCCGCCTGCGCCTCGCTCGTCGCCCGCGACGTCACCTGCCGCGACGCCGCCGCCCGCGCCGTCACCGTGCGCCCGTCGGGCGACAGCGTCACCTCGACCGCCCCGGAATTGCGCGTCATCGACCCGTCCTGTCCCTTGGACCAGCCGGCCGCCGCCAGCTCCTCGCGCAGCAGCGCCGTCATCTCCGCCTCCGGCAGGATCTCCAGCACCCCGACGTCCATCTCGATCGCGTCGGCCGTCTCGACCTGCTTCGCCGCGTCGTGGTACGTGACCGGCCGCCAGCTCGGCGCGCCCATGCGAACTCGGTAACCTCGGCTCACCGTGCCTCCTCGCGGACGCCCATCCTAACCGACCCGCGAGCGCCCTGGCGAGGCCGATATTTCTCGCGCCACCCCTGCGGCGCCCGCCGGAGCACCGGTCGCGCGCTCCCGCTCGCCGGCCGCGGGCTCGCTCCGCGCGTCGAGCCGGCGCGATGACATCACGACGCGCTGCGACACGACGCCCGCATACACGAGGAGCCGACCATGAAGCAGCTTGCATTCATCCTGTCGTTCGCCTTCGCCGCTCAGCCCACCGAGGCCTGCACTGCCAGCAACGCCGGGGAGATCGTGAGCACGCGAAACAAGGCGCACACCCGCGAGGAGACCTACGTCTGCGATTCGGGCTGGCAGTTGATCCGCGTCTGCAGCGACGGCGTCTGCGAACACTCCTGAGAATCGTCCCTCGCCGAGCGCCGCGCCCGATGTCCGCTTATTTGGACTCGACCCGTCCGAGCGGCTCGGCCGCGCCGGTCAGCGCGTCCTGTGCTTCCTGCCAGGCGCGGTCTCCGGGGAAGAGCCGGCTGCGGAGGTAGGCCGCCGTGACGAGCTGGACCGCGGCGACGCGTTCGAGGCTCTCGTCGGTCGTCTCGGCGGCGTCATAGCCCGAGACGCCGCCGAGGCCGTGCCCCGCGCCGAACAGCGTGACCAGGGACTTGGGGCCGGGGGCGAGGAAGTAGGGATCGGCGTGCCAGGCGGCCCCTGCGGTCGTCAGGTGGGGAGACCCGTCCTTGTCCCCGACAACGACCAGCGCCGGCGTCGTCATCGTCGAGAAGTCGATCGTCGAGAAGAACGGGTAGTGCTCGGCGGCGTACTTGCTGAGGGTGTCGCCTCTGCCGGGCGCGGCGAGCAGCACCCCCGCCCCGATGCGAGGCTCCGCCAGGCTCACCTCGCTACCGTCGCGCGGATCTCTGTGCCGCGCGCCGAGCAGCACGCTCGCGGTGTGCCCGCCCATCGAGTGCCCGAGGACGGCGACCTTGCTCCGGTCCACGCGCCCGGCGATCGCAGGCACGGCGCGCTCGATCGCCTCGAACCGGTCGAGGATCCGCTTCATGTCCTCGGCCCGCGCGCGCCAGAAGAGCGGCGCATCGGGGTGATCGGAGCTGCGGAAGGGCAGCGTCTTCGAGTCGAGGTGGGTCGGCTGGATCACGACGAAGCCGTGTGCCGCGAAGTAGTTGGCGAGCGGGGCGTACCCGTTCAAGGACGAGAGGTGGTTGGAGGGGCCGTGGCCGTGTGAGAGCAGCAGGACGGGCAGCTCGCCTCCGGTCACGGGCGCCGAGACGCGCAGCTGGAGCTCCACGGTGCGGCCGGGGGCCGGCAGCACGACGGGGCTGATCGAGAGGACCTGAGTGGGCTGGCTCATGGCGTAGATGGGTAGCGCCCGCCGCCGCCCTCCGATTGGAAGGACCGGACATTTTCCGCTCGTCCACGCCGTAGCGGCTTGAACGATCGCCGCCGGTGCGCCACAGTCCGTGGGTGCTGCACACGCAGGACGCCGCCGCGACGTTTTCGCTCTCGCGCTTCATCGAGCACGTTCACGTGCTCGTGCCGGCCGCCGGACGCGCCCGCTACGAACGGCTCCCCGACGGCAGGACGACGATCGTCTTTCGCGTGCTCGAGGAGGGCCGGCGAGGCGACGTGAGCGTCGTCGGCCCGCGGATGCGCGCGATGTTCAAGAACCCCACCGACATCGCGCGGGCGATCGTCCTTCAGTTCAAGCCCGGCTGGTCGGCGCCGCTCCTCGGCGTGGCAGCGAGCGCGCTGGCGGATCGGGTCGTCCCGCTGGAAGACATCTGGGGCCGTCCGGGCAGCGATCTCTGCCGCGAGCTCCTCGCCGCAGGGAGCCTGCGGGAAGTCGTCGATCGGGTCGCCCGCGCGGTCGCTGTGCGGACGCACCACGCCCTGGAGCCGTCATCGGCACGGCTCGCGCGCCGCGCGGTTCAATTGTTCGAGGCAGGCGAGGCTCGCGTGGAGAGCGTGGCGGAGCAGCTCGGCGTCACCGCCCGACATCTTCGCCGCGCCTTCACCGAGAGCGTCGGCATCGGCCCCAAGGACTTCGCGCGGACGGTCCGCCTCCAGCGCGCCGTGCGGCTGGCGGCGACCTCGAAGGACTGGGCGCGCATCGCCGCGGACGCCGGCTATTACGACCAGGCGCACCTCATCACCGACTTCCGCGAGCTCGTCGGGCTCACGCCGGGCTCCTTTTTGAAGCGCGCGGGCGATCGCCAGCCCGCGCACGGCCCTGACCCGGCGCACAGCTCCCGGGCTCACTCCTGAAGCCGGAACAGCTGCAGGACCGGCACCCCGACGTGGCCCATGTCGCCGATCGTGATGCGCGTCGCCTTCACGTAGCCCGACGCGAGGCCGTCGCAGAACCCGCCGCCGAGGAAGACCTCGTAGACATTGTCGGCGACGTAGCCGTAGCCGAAGCCCATCGTCGGGCTGCCGCGCGTGAACTTCTCGATTGTGCACACCAGGTTTTGCAAGGCCTGGTCCGAGTACACCTCGATCCGGGCGAAGGCGACGTACTCCGAGTCCAGCGCCGCGCCCTCGGCGAGGCACGGCGCGTCGATCGGCGCGGCCTCCACGTCGAGCTCGAGGTCGAACGCGCCGTCCTGATGCTGATACACGAGCGCCGGCGAGTCCGGCAGGCCGGTGAGCAAGTAGCGCTGCCCCTCCTCGGCGTGGAGCGCGACGTCGCCGCCGAGGTTGAGGATGTCGTGCTCCCCCGTGAAGGTCGCGATGCAGTAGCCCTCGAGCTCGTCGCTGACCTGACCGTTGTTGCCGGCGCCACTGCCATCACCGCCGTCGTCGCCGCAGGCAGCGAACGCGAGGGCACATACGAGCACCTTGGATCCACGCATGGGGTCTCTCCTCGAGGGCTCGCGCCAGAGTGCACCGCGCGTGCGACGATGCTGAAGGTCCACGGGTGAGGGTCTTCGCGGCGCGAACCCCCGCGCTCTCCGTCTCCTGGCCCATAGAACGGCCCTGCTTCCTGCTCAGGCCGCCGGCTCGCGTCCAGTCATCCCGCGCGCCGCGCGGATCTGCGGCAGCGCCTCGCGCCCCGCCTTCACCTGTTCTACGACCAAAATCTCTCAGCCCAGCCGACCCGTCAGCACCCTGACGAGCGCATCGAGGCGCCGGAGATGCGGCCGCAGCAGCGTATCGTGGACCTCGAGGTACAGCTGCGACTCCTCGTAGCGCGGATCGCCGAACGCCTCGCGGGCCATCGCCTCGCGCAGCTCCGTCAGCCGCTCGCCCAGCCCGACGATCCGCGCCAGCGTGCGCCGCAGCGCGTCCTGCTGGCTGCGCAGCGCCAGGCCCGAGTCCGCGACCAGCCGCGCCGACACCACCTCCGGCGGATCGGCCCACGCGCCCGCCGCCAGCCGCGCCAGCGCGCGACACAGCGGCCGCGCCAGATCGAGGCGGCGGTGCTTGTCGAGCGCCGCCACGAATTGCTCGAGCACGCGCGCCGCCGACTGCAGCCGCGCCGTGCGGTCGCTCCCCGGCGACCAGCCCATGCACGCCACGATCTGCTCCGCCCACTGCTCCTCGAGCAGGTCCTCGAGGCACTCGAGCAGCACCACCTGCGGCCCCGTCAGCAGGCGATCGACGCGACCCGTCGGCTCCTCCCCCTCGTCGATCTGGTGCGACCAGTCCTCGAGCGCGAACAACGTCGCCAGCGGCGAGCCGAGGCACAACCGGCGCCCGAGGTCCTCGCGGATCTCCCGCGGCATGTTCATGCGCCCGAGGTGGCGCACCGCCAGCGCGTAGACCAACCAGTCGCCCGTGTCCGTCTCCGCAATTTTAATAATTCGACGGATCTGCCGCCGTGCGCGGCGCGAGCTGCCCTCGCCCTCGACCACCTCCGTCGGGCGCGAGATCTCCGCCAATCGCTGCGTCGCCTGCACCCACAGCTCGTAGGTCGCCTCGGTGAAGCGCAGGCGAAAGCCCGTGCTGCGGGCCGCGTCCCAGATCCGCCCGCGCACGCGCCGGCCGCGGCGCAGCACCACCCGCTCGCGCCGGCCCGACTCTGCCAGCACGCGCAGGCAGGTCGCCGCGATCCTGCGCCCCGCGACCTCGATCAGCTCCGGCCGCGGCTGCGAGATCGGCTGCGCCGGCACGATCCGCACCGAGCGCCCGCGGCACAGCATGTCGAGCACCTCGAGCGCGTGGCCCTCGTCGACGCTGACCGACAGGTTCATCGGGCCACCCGCGTGCGCGGCCCGAGCAGCGGCCAGCCGTTGAGCGTGATCTCGCCGCCGCGGATCCGCAGCTCCACCGTGTTGCCGCCGGCGAGCTTCGGATCGTCGGGCCGGTAGCGGTCCGTCAAGAAGTGCAGCACCTGGTTGTCGGAGCCGATGAAGCGCCGCTTCTGCGAGCGCAAATTCGCCTCGAAGCGCCCGTCGACCAGCAGGTCGGTCGCCGCCAGCAGCCGCGCCGCCGCCGGTCCTTGCGCGTGCAACTCGGCCAGCGTGTACCCCGAATAGATCATCACCGACAGCCCGCGCGCCCGTACTCCCTCCGCCAGCGGCGCCAGCGCCTCCGCCTGCGCGAACGGCTCCCCGCCGAGCAGCGAGACCCCCTCGCTCCCCGAATCACATGCCTCTTCGACCAGGTCGGCCGCCCGCCGCCGCACCGCGTCCTCGCCCCCGAACGCCAGCATCTCCGGGTTGCAGCAGCCCGGGCAGCGCAGCGGGCAGCCCTGCACCCACACCGCGTAGCGCACCCCCGGCCCCTCCGCCTCGGTCCGCGGCACGATCATCGCCACCTCGATCGTCGCCGCGGCAGTCATCGTCGCGCCGCAGCGTACCACGCTCGCCGCTCCCCGAGCGCGCACCGGCAGCGATGCCCTCGCCGCTCCTCGCCGCGCATCGAACCTTGCGCCACCGATGGCCAGCCGCGCTGGTGTATCCTCCTCGCGCGCTCGTTCATGGCCACGCCGATCGACCGCGCGAGCCTCCTCGCCGACCTCCACCGCGACCGCGAGCTCGCGCGGCCGCGGCGTCTCGTCCACGGCGCCGTCCTGCCCGGCGCGCACCTCGACCTCGAGGGCTTCGCGGTCGCGGCCTGCCTCGCCGACCTCCACCTCCCGGCCCTGCGCGGCCTGTGGCTCGGCGTCTGCGCCCTCGGTCCCGACGCCGCCGGCGCCCTCGCCGAGCTGCTCGCCCGCCACCCGCGCCTCGAGCACCTCTCGCTGCGCGGCGACCCGCTCGGCGGGCCCGCCCTGCAGTTCCTCCTCCCCCGTTTCACCGCCCACCCCGCGCTGCGCAGCCTCGACCTCGGCGACACCGCCCTCGACCCGACCTCCATCTGTCACATCGGACATGCCCTCGAGGACACCTCCATCGGTGACCTCCGGCTCGGCGGCCGCACCCATCGCCTCGACCTCCCCGCCACCGACGCCTGGGCCGTCTTGCTCGCCCGCGTCCGCTGGCGTCGCCTCGCCCTCCCGGCCTCGCCCGACCCCGAGCGCCTCCTCGCCGCCCTCGACCGCAACACCAGCCTCTGCGCCCTCGACCTCGGCGACCTCGCGCCCGACCAGCGCCAGCGGCTCGTCGCGCGGCTGTGTCACAACGCCAATCGCCAGCCCGCGCGCCGGCCCGTCGCCGACCTCGCCCGCCTGCGTCGCGCCCTCCCGCCCGTCGAGCGTCCGCGTGAGCTGCCCGCCCCGCTGACCGACGCCGACCTCGACGTCGCCCTGCGCGTCCTCTCGCACCTGTCCCTGCGGCCATCGCTCGTCCGCACCGACCACCCGCGGCTCGCCGAGCTGCGCCGGGCCCTGTTCGGCTTCCAGCGCGACGAGCGGCGCAGCGCTCGCGTCGAGCGGCGGCGCGACCACCGGCGCCGCGAGGCCCAGCAGGCCGACGATCGCCGGCGCATCGACGACGCCGCGATCCGCCGGCGCGAGCAGGGCGTCGCCGCCGCGCAGCCGGAGCCCGCCGACCCGACGATCCACGAGCTGCACACCGCCCGTCCCTGCTACGTGTGCAAGCAGCCCTACACCGGCCTCCACTTCTTCTACGACCGCCTGTGCCCCGCGTGCGCCGCCCGCAGCTACGCGCGTCGCGGCGACGTCCTCGACCTCCGCGGCCGCGTCGCCCTCGTCACCGGCGGCCGGATCAAGATCGGCCATCACGTCGCCCTGCGGCTGCTGCGCTGGGGCGCGCGCGTCCTCGTCACCTCGCGCTTCCCGCGGGACACCGCCCGCCGCTTCGCCGCCCACCCCGACTTCGCCGAGTTCCGCGAGCGCCTCGAGATCTTCGGCCTCGACCTGCGCCAGATCCCCCGCGTCGAGGCCTTCGCCGCCAGGCTCGCCGCCGAGCTGCCCGCGCTCGACATCCTCGTCAACAACGCCGCCCAGACCGTCCACCGCCCGCCCGAGTTCTACGCCGCCCTGCTCGCCGACGAGGCCCGCCCCGACGCCCTGCCGCCCGCCCTGCAGTCGCTGCTCCCCGAACCACATGTCCCCGGGGACATCCTGCCCGCCGAGCACCCGCTGTTCCCCCAGCGCAGCGACGACGGCTTCGGCCAGCCGCTCGACCTGCGCGAGCGCAACAGCTGGCGCCTGCGCCTCGACGAGGTCGGCACCATCGAGATGGTCGAGGTCCAGCTGATCAACGCCGTCGCCCCGTTCGTCCTCAACGCCCGCCTGCGCCGGCTCATGGCCCGCGCCGCCGGGGCCGCCTTCATCGTCAACGTCAGCGCCCCCGAGGGCCGCTTCGACCGCGACTGGAAGTCGCCGAACCACCCGCACACCAACATGGCCAAGGCCGCCCTCAACATGATGACGCGCACCGCCGCCGAGGACTACGCCGCCGACCGGATCTACATGACCAGCGTCGACACCGGCTGGGCCTCCAACGAGAACCCGGCGCCGATCGCCGCGGCCATGCGCGAGCGCGGCTTCACCCCGCCGCTCGACCTCGTCGACGCCGCCGCCCGCGTGTGCGATCCCATCGTCCGCGGCCTCCGCGACGGCGAATTCCTGCGCGGCATTTTTTTAAAGGACTTCGAGCCGATCAGCTGGTGACCGCGAGGACATGTCTGAAGGGCCATAATAGCGCGCCCGCTTGTCCTGACCGACGAGGGAGAACGACGATGATCGCACCGATGAATTCACGAACGCAGGCGGCGCGGATGCGCACACTCGGCCTCGCAGTGCTCTCCACCCTGAGCGCCTGCCGGGCCCAGGATCCCGGCCTCGGCGACGCCGTCGAGGTGCGGCCTGCGCCCGCGCCCGCGCCCGCGGTCGCCGAGTCGACCCAGGACGACGACGGCGAGCAGCGGGCGGTGGCCGCGAGCGCCGGGCTGATCGGTCGACCCGCGCCGGCGATCACGCTCACGACGATCGACGGCCAGCCGATCGACCTGGCGCAGCTCATCGGGAAGAAGCCCGTCTACCTCAAGTTCTGGGCGACCTGGTGCGTGCCCTGTCGCGAGCAGATGCCGGGCTTCGCGGAGATCCACGCGAAGATGGCGGACCGGCTCGAGGTCATCGCGGTCAACACCGGCTTCACCGACGACGAGGCGGCCGTACGCGCCTTTCGTCAGGAGTTCGGATTGCGCATGCCGGTCGTCATCGACGACGGCAGGCTGGCCGAGGCGTTCAACCTGCGCGTCACGCCGCAGCACGTGCTGATCGGCCGCGACGGGCGCATCGCCCACGTCGGTCACCTCGCCGACGCGCGCCTGGACGAGGCGCTGCGCGCGGCGCTCGCCGACGGCGGCCAGGCCCCCGCCGCGAGCCCCGCCGCGACGGGTCCGGACGCGCGCCCGCTCGCGCCCGGGGACCTCGTCCGCGATCTCTCGCTCACGACCGGCGGCAAGACCGTGGCCCTGGGCGGCGTGGGCAAGCCGAGCGCGCTGGTGTTCTTCTCGCCGTGGTGCGAGTCGTATCTCGCCGAGAGCCGGCCCGCGACCGCGACCGCCTGCCGCCGCGTGCGTGAGCAGGTCGAGGCGCTCGCGGCGAAGGGCGATGTTCACTGGCTGGGGGTCTCGAGCAATCTGTGGGCGTCCGAGCGCGACCTGGACGAATACAGGACGACCACCGGGACGAAGCTCCCGCTCGCGCTCGATACCTCGGGCGCGGTCTTTCGCGCCTTCGGCGTGCGGGAGATCCCCGCGGTCGCGGTGCTCGACGCCACCGGACGGTTGGTGCGCGTGCTCGGCCCCCAGGACCAGGACATCGCCGCGGCACTCACTGCCGCAGGCGTTTAAAAAACAAAACGGGCGGGTCGCGGCGCTACGCCTTCACCTCGAACACGCGTCCCATCCCCGACGTCCCGGCCCAGCGCGCCGCCTGTCCGGCGGGCAAGAGCGGCCCCTGGTTGCCGTCGCGCAGCAAGAACGTCATCCCGGCCTCGAGGTACACCGGCTGCACCAGCTCGACCGCCACCGTCGCCCCGGCCCCCGGCGCGACCGTCTCCTGCCCGAGCACCTCGAACGTCCCGGCGACCACCGTCGTCCCGAACAACAGCAAGCCGATGTGACCGCTGCGCACCGGCGTGCGGCGTCCGTTCGTCTCCGGCGCCAGCAGGTCGAGGTGGGCCGTCACTCGCCGCACCGGCAGCTTGCCGGGCCGCACCAGCGCCTGGCCGGTGCGCAGCTCCTGGCGCTGCAGCGGCCGCACCGATCGCACCAGCCGCAGCCCGACGAACTCGCCGGCCTGCGCCGCCTCGACCTTGCGCCGCTCGCTCTCGAGCTTCGACACCTGCAGCTCGATCGGCTCGCCGAAGCCGACCACCGCGATCGTGTCGCCGGGGCGCACGTGCCCGCGTCGCACCCGCCCGTCGACCACGATCCCCTCCGTGCCCGGCCGGCGCGAGTACACGTGATCGATGTAGAGGAGCAGCGGGCCGCCCACCGGGTGCTCGGGGATCTGCAGCTCCACGTCGAGCGCCTCGAGCAGGTCGCCGATGCAGCCCTCCCACCGCTCGGGCGCGCTCCGCGGCGCCGCCGCCCCGCGGACGATGCGGGTCCCGTCGCCGTCGAAGCCGCAGCGGATCAGCAGCTCGCGCACGTCCTGCTCGACCATGTCGAGCCACTCGACGTCGCTCACCTGATCGCACTTGTTCAAGAAGACCACCAGCTGCGACAGCCCGAGCGCGCGCGCCAGCAGCAGGTGCTCGTGCGTCTGCGCCTGCACCCCGTCGGGCGCCGACACCACCACGATCAGCGCGTCGACCACCGCCTGGGCCCGCGCCGCGTTCTTCAGCCACGGCCGCCAGCCGGGGCTGTCGATGTGGACGTAGTTGCGGCGCTCGGTCGAATAGCGGACCTCGCTCGCCGCGATCGTGCGCGTCTCGATCCACCCGTTCTCGCGGTCGTGCACGTCGCCGTGCCACACCGACCACAACCCGCCGCGCCGCTCCAGATCGAGCAGCTTCACCGCCTTGATCGCTCCTTGCGTCCGGCGCGAGAGCAGCTCGGTGATGGCGCAGGTCAGCGACGTCTTGCCGCTGTGGTGATGGCCGATGGTCGCGACCGCGAGGGTCGGTCGATTCGAGGCGGAATCTTCGGACATGCGGGCCGCCCATCATAAGCCCTCGGCCGCGCGCCCGGCGCGGGCATTTTCGCCCGCATCACACCAACATCAAGACATGTCCCGGAGGACATCTCATTCGTCGCCGAACACCCGCGCCGCCGCCTCCGCCAGCGGCTCGTAGGCCTCGCGGGGCCCGTCGTAGAACACGTAGAACGGCTCGACCAGCGCGAACACCTCGCGCCACGTCGCCGCGTCGTCGAGGCTGGCCAGGTGCTGCTCCGCCAGCCCGTCGACGAAGCGCTCGTAGAACGCCCGCGCCCGGGCGATCTCCGGCGAGCCGAGGCGTCCCCGGTGCGCCGTCACGAACGTCGTCAGGCGGTCGCGGGCCAGCCTCGCCCCCGGCGCCTCGGGGTGGCGCGCGAACACCCCGAACTGCCCGACCAGCCAGCGGAGGAACGCCCGCTCGCGCCGCTCCGCCGGCGACGCCGTCGCCACCGCTCCGCGCAGCGCCGGCTCGATGCGCGTCGCCATCACCCGCGCGAACACCCGGTCGACCAGCGTCCCCTCTCCCGTCGCCACCTCGCCGGCGAACGCGTCGACCGTCTCGAGCCCGAGGTCGGCCAGCGCCCGCAGCGGCGCCGTGTCGGCCCACCAGCGCGCGAACTCGTCGGCGCGGCTCGTCATCGTCTCCCAGTTGCGCGCCGTCCACCGCAGGTCCTCGACGAAGTACGGCGCGTACTTCTGTTGATAATCGACGAGCGCCGCGTCCGACGCCCCCGCGCCGGCCAGCAGCGCCCGCCAGCGCGAATCGTCGCCCTGCACGCAATAGCCGACGTTGGCCGCCAGCAGCGCGCGCAGCCCGGCCGGCTCGGCCGGGTCGACGCCGGTCGCCTGCAGCAGCGGGTGCGCGTGCCGGCGGGTCCAGTCGTAGTCGACCCCGCCGCGCCGCAGCGCCTCGACGAACACCATGTCGGCGAGCACCAGCGTCACCGCCTCGGAGATCATGCGATACGCGACATAGACCCGGCGACCGAGCTCGGTGACCGTCCCGGTGAACACCAGGTCGGGCAGCAGGAAGTGCCCGAAGTCGTGCATCATGAAGGTCGCCTCGTGGACCTCGTCGCGCTTCGGCGTGTAGGGGATCCCGGCGTTGAGGCCCGGCCACCAGTAGACCTTCTCGCGCCGGTTCTGCGCCGCCCGGAAGAACACGCCCTGGTCGATCACCGCCGCCAGCGCGCGGTCGAGGCCGAAGCGCGCCAGCTCCGGGTGGTCAAGCCACGGGCTGCGCTTCACGAACGCCGCCACGTCGTCGTCGAAATCGATCGTCCGCGTCGGCCGGCGCGGCGTGGTCGCCAGGTCGACGCGCCGGCGGTAGTACACCCGGTCGAGCAAGAACCGCGAGATCGCCATGTCGCGCGACGACTGCTTGCGCTCGCGCATCTCGCCGTAGGTCAGCCCCGTCGCGCGCAGGCGGAAGATCGCGTCCCACCAGCCGCCCGCCTCCTCGCTCGCCCCGTGCGAGCGGTCGACGAAGCCCTCCGCCCGGTGCTCGTAACGCGCCTCGCGGAGCTCGCCGTCCTCGACGAACCAGGCGACGATCGCCGTCACGTGCTCGACCAGCTCGAGGTCGTGTCGCTCGCTGCGCACGTCGGTGCCGCGCACGAACAGGTCGCTGTCCTCGCGGCACACCGCGAGCACCCGGACCCCCGGCGCCGCCGCGTCGATCAGCCTCCGGGCCGTCGCCGCCGAGGCCGAGGCCGCCACCGCCCGCACCGCGATTCCGTAGCGCACGAAGTTGCGGCGCCACTCCTCGGCCTTGCGGCCGTTCGTCGTCAGCAGCACGATCTCGGGCGCCATCGCGGCGAGGATACCCCGCCGCGAGGCCGCGCCCGCGCGCACGATCGCCCGTGACCGACCGCGGCGCGGCCCGCCGCTCGCACGGCGCGCGCCGTCGACCTCTCGCACGCCTCGACCCCGTCCGCCCCCGCGACAGCGGACGTCCCCCGAGCTCGCGACCACCGACGGCACGCCGGGCGCCCCTCTGCGTCGATCGGGCGCGTCACCACGGGCATACTATTAAAAGGCCATGTCCTCTCGGACATGGCCTTTCAAACATTCTCTTTACGACATATCGTGTCAGAGCACGCTGAGCGCGACCTCGATGTTGCCGCGGGTCGCGTTCGAGTACGGGCACACCTGGTGGGCCTTGGCGACCAGCTCCTCGGCGGTCGCGCGGTCGACGTTGGGCATGCGCACGGCGAGGGCCGCGGCCAGGCCGAAGCCGCCGTCGTCGCGACGGCCGATGCTGACGGTCGCGGACACCTCGGTGCCGGAGGCGTCGGCCTTGGCGCGGCCGGCGACCAGCTTGAGCGCCGAGTGGAAGCAGGCGGCGTAGCCGGCGGCGAACAGCTGCTCGGGGTTGGTGGCCCCGCCGGCGCCGCCCATCGACTTGGGGATCCGGAGGTCGAGGTCGAGGGTGCCATCGTCGGTGCGGGCGTGGCCGTTGCGGCCGTCGCCGGTGGCGAGCGCGGTGGTGGTGTAGAGCGGCGTCATCTGGGGATCTCCTCGCGCCTCAGTCTGCCACGCGGGTGCGGCCGTCTGACCGCGCCGTCACGGCCGCGGGAACCCGACCAGCCAGGTCACGCGGAGCGGGCTGCGACCGAGCCGCTCGGCCTCGATGCGCCAGGTGTACCCGTCGGCCCCCGGCACGCTCGCCAGCAGCTCGCGCAGCTCCTCGGGCGAGTAGACGCGCAGGCACGAGACCACCCCGTCCCATGTCGCCACGAACGGGATCGCCGGCACCAGCCACGTCAGCGCCAGGCGCGACAGCCGGCGCGGACGCATGACCAGCGAGGTCGCCAGCACGCCGAGGCTGGTGACCGCGCAGGCGGCGATCGAGGCCGGGTAGCGGCCGACGCCCTCGAACACGGCGATCCCGCGCCGCTGCGCGACCGCGTCGGCGAGGATCGCCCGCGCCTTGGCGGGCCGGAAGTGATGGAACGCGTTGCACAGCAGGCGAAAGCCGGCGAGCTCGGCCGGGACCGCGGTCGCGTCGACCGGCCGCGCCTCGTGGGTGATGCGCCCCGGCACCGCCGCGGCCGCGGCCGTCATCGCCTCGATGTTGGGGAACAGGTCGGACAGGCGCACGCGCACCGCCACGTCGCGCCGGTCGAGCTCGCCGATCAGCGTCGGCAGCGGCCCGGCCGAGCCCGAACACAGGTCGAGCAGCTCGCGCTCGCCGGTGGCCCGCAGCCCGGCCGCCAGGGCGTCGCAGAAGCTCCGGTACGGCCGCGCGTCGAGGTTGCCGATGAAGTTGAGGTAACCGGTCACGCCGTCGCGGATCGCCTGCGGCAACCACGGCTGGTCTTCGATCTCGAACACGTGCCGGCGCCGCGCCGGCAGGGTCTGTGCGGACATCACGACCTCCTCGGGACACCATAGGACCGGCCGCCCGCCGCCGCGGCTTGTCCCCGCGTGACATGTCCCCGGAGACAGCTCACCGCGCGAACCCCGGGACACCCGAGGGACGGCCCGTTCGCTGCAAACTGCCGGTCGGTTCCGCCCAGTCCTCGCGGCCCGGGGGTCAGCGGCCCCGGGCACGTAACCGCTCGTCCGCCAACGCACGACAAGTCGGCTTCCGCGACGACGGGCGGTTGTGTAGCGTGCGAGCACGGCCGCACGCTGCGCGCCCCAATTCCCGCGGAGAGAACATGTCCATTCGTTCCCTTACCTCAGTTTCCCTGATGTCCGTCCTCGCGCTCGGCCTCGTGGCCTGCGGCGACGACGGCAAGCCGATGCTCACGAGCGCGACCAACGCGACGACCCAGACCACCCAGACCACCCAGACCACCCAGACCACCCAGTCCACCACCACCGAGACCGAGGGCACCGAGACCGACGGCGAGACCGAGGCGGTGACCGAGGGCACGACCGTCGCCCCGACCACCACCACGCCGTCCCCGACGACCACCGAGCCGGCGACGACGACGACGATGACCGAGCCGGCGACGTCGACCACGACGACCGCCAACCCTGCCACCACCGACGACGACACGACCGCCGGCCCCGGCGGCGAGTACGGCCCGTGCGACGCGATGGGCGGGTGCCCGGCCGGCTCGGACTGCGTGTCGCTGACCGGCGTCGAGGGCAACTTCTGCTCGCCGCAGTGCGACGGCATGACGTGCCCCGCGACCGGCACGCAGGCGCAGGCTCAGTGCGTCCTCATCCTCGAGATGGGCATGGACCCGACCAACTGCGCCGCCCTGTGCCCGCCCGGCAACGACGCCGCCTGCCCGGCCGGCACGACCTGCAAGGAAGTCCCGGACCAGATGCAGCCCGTCGGCATCTGCACCGCGCCCTGAGTGCGCCTCATTCGTGCGAGCGCGGCGAAGCGTCCTCGCCGCGCTCGCGCACGCGCCGGACCTCCGTGACCGCCCGGCGAAGCATCGGCGCCCGCGACCTCATTGTCCGCAGCGAACGCGCTCCCGAGCGCGCCCGATCGCCCGTGCGCCCGCCCGCTTGCGCCGCGCCGCGAGATCGCCTAGCTTCGTGATCCCTTCGGAGTCGGCCATGCGTGTCTCTCCACATCCACGCGTCTGAGCTCCGGATCGCCCCGGTGATCCGGTCCGTGTGTGTGCATTGAGTCCGCAAAGAGCCACTCATGAATCGACATCGAGACCGCCGGCGCCGTCGCGCGCCGGCCACAACTGAATATTCGCAGTCCGCACCATCGATCCCGGGCGCCGTCGATCCCGCCGTGCTGTTCGGCGCGGCCCTGCCGGCGCAGGCGCGGCGCAAGCTCGACCAGCTGTCGCGGCAGGTCGAGGAGCGCCTCGCGCTCGTGCTCGCCGGCGAGGTCGACGACCCGCACGTCTCGGCGCTGACGCTGCTCGGCGTCGAACCCGAGCCCGGCAGCGGCAACCTCGTCGTCGTGCTGGCGCTGCCGATCGGCGCCGGCGGCGAGGAGGCGCAGCTGACAATGCGCCGCCTCGACGCCCTGCGCCCGTACCTGCGCTCGGAGATCGCCGGCGCCATCCACCGCAAGCGCACCCCGAACCTCGTGTTCCGGGTCGTGCCCGCGCCGCGCGGCCCGGGCGGCGCCAGCGACGACGACGAGGAGGTGGATCCATGACGGCGACCCTCACCCGCTTCGTCGCCCAGCCGCCCCCGCGCGACGTCCAGGACGCGCTCGAGCGGCTGCGGCACCTCGACGACGTCGCCCGGATCGCCGTCATGCCCGACGTCCACCTCGCCGAGGGCGTGTGCGTCGGCACCGTCGTCGCCACCCGCACCCTCCTGCTGCCCGCGGCCGTCGGCGGCGACATCGGCTGCGGCATGGCGGCCGTCGCCTGCGACGTCGAGGTCGGCGTCCTCGCCGATCCACGCACCGCGGCGGCCGTGCTCGTCGGCCTGCAGCGGGCGATCCCGGCGCTGCGCCACCCGGGCCCGCCCGGCGAGCACCCGCTCCCGCCCGCGCTCGCCGACCGCCCGCTGTCGGCCCCCTCACTTCAATCGGAGCAGCGTCGGACCGCCGGCCTGCAGCTCGGCACGCTCGGCCGCGGCAATCATTTTTTAGAATTGCAGGCCGACGACGACGACCGCCTGTGGTTGATGGTGCACAGCGGCTCGCGGGCGATCGGCACGGCGATCCGCGACCACCACGACGCGCTCGCCGAGCCGATCGGCGCCGGCCTGCGCGGCCTCGTCGCCGACAGCCCGGCCGGCGCGGCCTACCTCGCCGACGTGCAGTGGGCCCTCGACTACGCCGCCGAGAGCCGCGCGCACATGATCACCCGCGCCGCCGACATCCTTAAAAGTTGTTTCAATGGACATGTCCTCGTGGACACGTGGATCTCCTGCCACCACAACTTCGTCCGCCGCGAGCAGCACGGCGACGAGGCGCTGTGGGTCCATCGCAAGGGGGCGGTGTCGGCACAAGCGGGCGAGCCGGGGATCGTGCCCGGCTCGATGGGCACGCCGAGCTACCACACCTGCGGTCGCGGCGAGGTCGCGGGGCTGTGCTCGAGCGCGCACGGGGCCGGGCGGGTCCTCGGCCGCGGCGAGGCGCGCCGGCAGATCCGCGCCGCCGACGTCGTGGCCCAGATGGGCGGCGTGTGGTTCGACCACCGCGCCGCCGACGCGCTGCGCGACGAGGCGCCCGCGGCCTACAAGGACATCGGCGCCGTCATGCGAGCCCAGCGCGAGCTGACCCGCGTCGTCCGTCGACTGCGTCCGGTGCTGAGCTTCAAGGCCACCTAAGGCGCCGGCTCGCACCTAGCAGGATGCTGAAGAATGACTCGGGTGCTCGGATCTGAGCCCATCGCTGGCTCGAATCACCTGTCCGAGAGGACTTGTTGGGCCGGCCGCCTCCCCGCGGGAGGCCTGCCGGCCCTCTGCGAGTCCGGGTTCGACCCCGGACCCGCGGGGCCTCATGCGATCGGCAGCATCAATTTCGCCATTCGGACAAGGTTGTAGGCGGCGCCGATGAGAAGCGACGCCATCTCGTTCCGCTGCTTGCCTCGGAATCGGGTCTTGCGGAAGTTGGCGACCGTCTTCTCCCAGCCGAAGATCTCTTCGATCCGCTTGCGGAAGCGCTGACTGGTCAGGTAGCCCTCGTGCCTCGATGTACGGCCATCGATCGCCGAGCCGCCGCTGCGGCCTGTGTTCATGGCCACGTGCGGGGTCACGCCGATCTTGCGGCAGCCCTCGACGAAGTCGCGTGTGTCGTAGCCCTTGTCGGCGGCGACGGTGCGACGGCTTCGCGTCGGATCGTTGCGCTCGAGCATCATATACGCGGCCTCGACCTCGGCGCGGCCGTGGGCGTGCGTGATGCACATGTCGACGATGAGCCCGTTGCGGTTCTCCATCAGCACGTGCTGCGCGTACGACAGCTTGGCCTCCTTGCCGTTGCCCTTGCGCGCGAGTCGGGCCTCCGGGTCCGTCGTCGACTCGTGCGTGTCGTTGCCGCGCTTCTCGCCATGGAAGTCGACGGTCGGGTTCTTGGTCTCGTCGACGGGCGGCTTCTCCTCGATGGCTTCCTCTTTGCGCTTGAAGCTCTTGAGCGATGCCCACGCCTCGATCAGCGTGCCATCGACCGAGAAGTGCTCGTTGCTCATCAGGCCGGCGGCCTTCGCCTGGCCCACGACCAGCGCGAAGAACTCGCGGGCGACGTCGTGGTCCATGAGCCGCTCGCGGTTCTTCGTGAAGGTCGTCGGGTGGAACGCATCCTCGGTCATGTCCATGTCGAGGAACCACCGGAAGAGCAGGTTGTAGCCGAGCTGGTCCCAGAACATCCGGTCGCTGCGGACCGAGAACAGGGCCATGAGCAGCGTCGCCTTGAGCAGCGACTCCGGCGGGATCGAAGGCCGCCCGATGTTCGAGTACATGCCTTCGAACACCGGCGCGAGGTCCTTCAGCGCCGCATCGACCAGCTTCTTCACCGCGCGCAGCGGGTGCCGCTCGGGGATCCTCGACTCGGGCGAAACGAGGCAGATCATGCTGGACTGAGGGGCCTTGGTGCCGCGCATACGACCAATGTACGAAATCGCGCATCGCTCGCAAGGCCTTCAGTCGGGTCTCCGGCGTGTGGTTACGCCGTCCTTTTTCAGCATCCTGCTAGGGGCGAGCCGGTGCATAAAATAACCTGTTTCTTGAAACATGTCACACTTGGCGCATTAGAGAACGCACGGGTCGAGCGATACCAGGGAATTCTCTACCACGCGAAACATGACTGCGAGAACCGCGCGAACGACCAGAGAGCCGGCCACCACGTTGGCCGTCCTTTCACTCAAAATACCGCTTGACGTGTCCGGGCGGCCTGTGTCATTCACTTATCGTGAAGAAGTGGTGAGGTGGTTTAGATGTGGCTGAAGAATGGTCGTGCTCGCGGGGCCGCCTGGCTTGTCTGTTTCGGTCTGGTCGGAGGTTTGCTGACCTATGGAGGAGGACGGGACATTAAAGCCCCTCCACACCAGGCAACTCTTGCCAAAGAGCGGTCGTCACCCCCGCCGCTGACGGAACGAGCGGCGCCCACATCGACCTCCGAGAAGGCACTGGTGAATACCACTCCTATACCACATGTTTCCATACGGCCGTCCCAGCATCCCTCCGTTGAACAGGGTAGCCTGCCCTCGGGCTCGAACGAGCTGGAGAGCACTGAACGGGTTCAGCATCTGGAAGCCCGCTTCAAGGCGGCCCTCGCGGCGATAGAAGCAGGAGGCCCCCCGAGAAAAGAGGATGTGAACGCCGCCCAATCCGCGCTCACGTCGTTACGGTCGGAACTGTACAAATCCGAATCGGGGCGTGCGAAACACAATGAACACGAATCCAGGCTGGACCGCGCGCTCGGTGAAGGATCCACACCAGAAAAGGAGCGCTGAGATGAAACCCAAAAAGATATCCGCGCTCGCAGCTGGGTCGCTGGCGATGCTCGCGTTCGCCCCCGAAGCAACTGCCTCACTCATCGACATATCAGGGACCGTGCGATGGGGAGACTTCGACGGCGACAACAGCTTGGAGATCGTGGTCTCCTCGCCCGAGACCGATTGCGGCAAGGGAGCTGTATACGTCGTCAACTCTGCCGGCGATCTCACCACCTGGGGACGAGATACATCGGGTGTCCTGGGCACGGCCGCCTGCAACGACCTGTTTGGTGCGTCCCTCGCTACGGGCGACTTCAATGATGATGGATACGACGATCTCGCCATCGCAGCGCCGGGCGCGAATGATACCGGCTTTGCAGCCAGCGGTTCGGTGCATGTGCTCTACGGTTCCTCGACCGGCCTGACAGAGGTGGGTGACCAACTCTGGACTCTGGACACCCCAGATGTCGAAGGCGGCGCCCAAGCGAACAGCTATTTCGGCGACGCTTTGGCCGTGGGAGATTTTAATTGCGACGGCGACGATGACCTCGCCATCGGCGTTCCGAGACAGTCGGGCGGTTTGGTAAACGTGCTCAACGGCAGCAGCGGCGGCATCACTAGCGTCGGTGACCGTCAGTTGAGCGGGCCAATCCTGACGCCCACCGGAAGGTTCGGCGCAACGCTGGCCGCTGGTAACTTCAACGGCGACCAGTCGTCGGGCATCGGCTGTGCGGACCTCGTCGTCGCAGCACCTTTTTACGGCGGCAGCATGGGTGCCATCTTCCGCTACAGCGGCGGGCCTGCCGGGCTTCCTCCCACCCACTTGGGCTACAACCAAGATAGCGGCGGCGTCGCAGATACTGCGGAGCAGGGCGATTTATTCGGCTGGCACCTGGCCGCTGCAAATGTCGACGGGGACGCCTACGACGATCTTTTGGTAGGTGTGCCCGGAGACGCCTGTTCCGGTGGTGTCGGTATGGGCCGGCACACCTTCTTCGGCAGCGCAACCGGACTCACCACTGTCAACAACGCGCTCAGTTGCGACACCTACGGCTGCTCAGTGCTCGACGGCGGGTTCCTGGGCTGTCATGCGGGCAGTAGCCCGGTGTATGGCTGGTCCACAGCCGATGTGATTTCCCTCGGATCGAGTACCGGGGTTGTCTGGGGTGGCGGAGGGAATGATAAACTGTTCGGCGACCAGGGCAACGATGTGCTCTTCGGCGGCGCTGGCGCGGACGTCTTCCAGAGTGGCCCAGGGCGCGACATCATCATCGCAGGCGCCGGCGACGACACGATCCTCATCGACCTCGATTGCATGGTACTGGAGGGTGAGGTCGTCGACGGCGGCCCCGGCACTGACACGATCCGCAGCCATCGCAACCAGACACAACTGGCCGCTCTTGGGCTCACGATGGTTTCGATCGAGCAATTTGTGGTCGTCCCTGAGAATCCAAGGGGCGTAACCGTCTGCGAGCCAACACCGATCGACGACGGCCCATACCTGCAGCCGCCGGTCAAGTTGTCGTGGTCCGGCTTGACCACGCCGAACTCGGTGCTGAACTCGTCGGACGGGCTCCTCACCCTGCAGCTCCAGAACACTAGCGCCAACACGATCGTTGCCGATCTCGAGTTCGTGCTGCGAGTGCGCGGCGAGGAACTCCGGATTGAGCAAGGGCCCGAGACACTCGCGGCCGCCACGAGCACCTCGGTTTCGTTCGACCTCAATGATTTCATCCCTGGCGGGGTCAACCCTAGCAGCGTGAACCCCGCGCTGCTGGTGTTGCCGACTTCCGCATCGATCTCCGTCCGGGCGCGGCTGAGCGCCAACAGCGCGCACGTGGGGAACAGCTTTGCTCCCACTATCTTCGGCCACCTTGATAAAGATGGCACTGGTGGCGACATCGCGGTCTTGTATCGCGAGGGTGCATTGCATGACACCTATTACCACGGCGACCTCGCCAGTTGGCGCGCAAATGCCGCTCCGTACACCGGTACCGCGACACTCTTGGGCCGAATCGAAGCCCATGGCTCGCGTGGCATTCCAGGCTTCTGACCCTTTCGCGGAGCGATAGACGACCATGGCGCGCATTCGCACAATCCTCCCCATCTTCATTGCGAGCCTTGCCTTCGCGGCCCCGAGCATCGCGTCGGCCTGCCAAGCGAGGACGCTCTGTGTCAACTGGGAGACCGAAATCATTGACAACGGGTTCGGCGAGGATCTCTTGCTGGAGGACAAGGTTCGCGCCCGCGGCGCTCGAGTCCTGTTGCTGCCTCCGGCACCCGAACCACCGCTGAGCACGCTTCTTGATCAAGAGGGGTGCCTCACCTTCGAGACACAGTACGCCAACGGGCACAAACTGGTGGTGTTCGCCGAAGCATGGGTCGGCGAGCCGGACCCGGTGAGGATTCACGCACAACGGCAAGATGTACAAGAGGGTGCTATCGAGACCGAGTTCATCTGGATCGTCGATCTGCATAATTTGTCACCGAACGACGTGGTAGAGTTCTCGATTCACGGCACAGCGTTGGATCCGATCGCGCCCCTGATGGCGGTTGCGACAGACGTGATGCACCGCTTCAGCGAACTCGACGTTCTCCCACCAGCGCCGGCATCGATGCTCGTCGAGTATCTGGATTGGAAGGGAAATGCCCGTGGAGGAGTGGCAGGGATTGAGCTCGGGCCAGATTCGTTTCGAGAGAAGTACCTTATCGCGCACGAGATGGGGCATTGGCTGCAGCTTAGATGGCAGGGAATGCTCGGCCTAGGCGATTACAACTTCCAAGCAGAGGATCCGGACTGCCGCTTCAGCACAAAGATTCCCATAATTAATCTTATGGGAATCGAAATTGATGACACCGACGCCAATGGGCATGGCATGCGATCTGCTGAGTGGAGCGCAACGGCCATGAGAGAAGGTTTCGCGCACTTCATCGCGGCAATCGCATTCAATCACGCGATTAGCGCTGACGCCGACGGCATCTTCCGCTACTACAAAGACATTACTCACTCTTCATACACAGATTTTCTGGCGGACAACTCCCTTGTATCCTTGTTCGGAGGCGCCGCCAATCAAGACCCCTTGGGGGGAGAGAATCGATGGACGGCCAACAAGTGTGGGCAAGACTGGGTCAAGCCAGAGACGAGTACCGGGCTCGATTGGATGCGTTTCTTTTGGCACTTTCTCACCAGAGCGGGCTCTCGCCCCGACTTGCGTGAGCTCCTCGAATTCTTCAATTTCGCTGCGACTGGCCCCTATACGTTTGACGACGTCAACATCTTCCCTGAGCTCCGAGATGCCATGGGGGATTCGCCCACGATGTCGCCGTTCGTCTCAAGATTCAACCAGGCTAACTGCGACATGGGAGTCTTCAATGAGAATACATGCCCCTAGAGCTTCTTGGAGACGAGGCCTGATCGTCGTGGCGCTTGCGGCGTGTACACCGGCCCCCTCAGATGGGGATAGTACCCAAACTGACGGCAACTCCCTGGACACGACAGTCGGCTCCACCAGCAACTCCACCGGCAACGTCGATACATCGACCAGCAGTTCCACCAATGGACCCACCAGTCCCTCTACGAGCATCTTGACCGACAGCTCCACAAACAGCTCGACAGACGCAACCGAACCGTGCAGCGATGTTCACGAGGGTGATCTCTTCATCTGGGAAGACACCGATCTCGCCTCCCTCGCCAATATTGGCCATGTGACAAACAGCCTGTACATTTCGATGGGCGCACAGGATCAAGCGGACCTCTCCTTCTTGAACTGCGTTCACACGATCGGCTCTGCGTTGATCATCGACTGGAACGATCGACTGGAGACCACCGAGGGTCTGGCAAATTTGACATCTCTTCGCGCGCTCCTGATCAATAACAATGCAAATTTACGCATTGTCGCCGGCTTCGATCAATTCAGCGACCTGGCTTCTGTGATTATTTCCGGCAACCCCGCACTTGAAGAGATCAATCTCGACTCTCTGCAGAATGTCGAAACCCTGAAGATTGGTTTCTGTCAATTCGAGATGGCTTCAGCATCCCACTTCGAGCTCGTCGATCTCTCGGGATTCAGCAGCCTGACGAGGGTCAAGCGGCTCACGATCGATGGCAATGAGGCCCTCCTCTCCGCAGATCTGTTGGATGTTCTGGCGGCGAACGGAGACCCCATGCCGCTCGAACAGACTTGGATTCGATTCAATCCTCTGCTCTCTGAAACTCTCGTCCATGAGAAATTAAATGCGCTTGGCGTGAATAAGCGCGAAGTTTGCGGAAACGCGGAAGGAGCGCTCGGATGCTTCTGTCTAGTGGGCGACTGATCCATCGAATCTCTATCGTAGGGCTCGTACTCTTCGGCGCCGGCGCGAGTGGTTGCGGCGACGACACCGCCACGTCGGCGTCTGATAGTGCGACGGCAACGACGACGGGACCCACGAGCACGACGACGACGGCACCCACGACCACGGACGTCCCAACGACGACCGGGTCATCCACCACGGACGTGTCCGGTAGCGGAAGCGGTGGCGAGACGACAGGTGTCTTGCCCGACCCGGAGCCGTGCGAGCCCAAAACGTGCGTCGACGCAGCGGACTGCTGCCCGAGCCGGCTTGTCCCCGGGCAAACTTGCCCAGGGGTGGGGTACCCCAACAACTGGACCTGTGTGAATTCGAAGTGCACCCAGGGCGGCTGCAGTACCAACGCCGACTGCATCGTCCCGGGATTCGAATGCCTTCAGGTCAGCGGAATCAATAGCTGCGTAGCGCCCTGCCAGAACGACGATGATTGTGAGAAGGACAAAATTATGCCGGGAACGCGCTGCATTGGTGTGAGCGCTACGTCAAACTTTTGTCTCGAAGAGATTCCACCGCCCTGATACGAACCCTGAGGATGATCCGACGACTGTTCGAGGAACCCGCCAGCGTATCTTCGCACATATGCGATCCGAAATGACGTGCTGATTCGGCCAGCTGGGACGCGAGGATACTCCCGCGCGTCCGCGGTTGTCCGGCGCGCGCGAGTGCAAACATTCCTGGGACCGCGCGGCCGGGTGCGATCGGCCCGCACCTGCGACCCCGGGCCGGCGCTCAGCGCAGCAGCTCGAGCAGCTCCTCGCGTCCGAGGCCCGAGACATCGCCGTCGTCGACCGTCGCCTGCGCCAGCGCCCGCTTGCGCGCGTGCAGCTCGAGGATCTTCTCCTCGACCGTGTCCTCGCTGATCAGGCGGTGCAGGAACACCGGCCGCGACTGACCGATCCGGTGGGCTCGCGCGCCGGCCTGATCTTCGATCGACGGGTTCCACCACGGGTCGAGCAGGTACACGTAATCGGCCGCCGTCAGGTTGAGCCCCGTGCCGCCGGCCTTGAGCGAGATCAGCATCACCGGCGGCCCGTCCTCGGCCTGGAAGCGGGCCACCACCCCCGCGCGGTCCTCGGTGTGACCGTCGAGGCGCACGTGCTCGAGCTCGGCCGCCGTCAGCGCGTCCTCGACGAGGTCGAGCAGGCTGGTCCACTGCGAGAACACCAGCGCCCGGTGGCCCGCCGCCGTGACCTCGCCGAGCTGCGCCAGCAGCAGCTCGATCTTGCTCGAGCGCGTCGCCTCCTGGCCCGGCACCAGGGCGCTGTGGCAGGCCGCCTGGCGCAGACGCAGCAGCAGCTCGAGCGCCTCGAGCATCCCGCCGCTCGACTGCAGCTTCGGCAGCTCGAGCTCGGCCGCCACCCGCAGCCCGTCGTAGACCTTGCGCTCCTCCGCGTCGAGCGGGCAGCGCAGCACGATCTCCGTCAGCGGCGGCAGCTCCGGCGCCACCTCGGCCTTGCGCCGGCGCAGCAGGAACGGCCGCAGCTTGGCCTGCAGCTCGGCCGTGCGGGCCGCCCGGCCCTGCTCGACCGCCTTGCCGTAGCCGGCCACGAACTCGCGCAGCTGCCCGAGCAGCCCCGGGTTGAGGAAGTGACACAGGCTCCACAGCTCGGTCAGGCGGTTCTGCACCGGCGTCCCGGTCAGCGCCACCCGCCAGCCCGCGCGCAACGCGAACGCCGCGCCTGCGGTCGCCGTGGTCGGCTCCTTGATCGCGTGCGCCTCGTCGAGCACCACCGTGTCCCATGTCTCTCGGGACAGCTTCTCCTTGTCGAGCCGCAGCACCGCGTAGCTGGTGATCGTGATGTCCGCCCCCGGGTCGAGGCTGCGCTTCGGTCCGTGGTAGGCCGCCGCGCGCAGGCCCGGGCGGAACCGCCGCGCCTCCGCCAGCCAGTTGTGCAGCGTCGACGTCGGCGCCACCACCAGCGTCCGCCCGCGCACCGCCGTGAGCGTCTGCAGCGTCTTGCCGAGGCCCATGTCGTCGGCGAGCAGCGCTCCGATGCCCGCGTCGCGCAGCAGGCACAGCCAGTCGACGCCGCGGCGCTGGTAGTCGCGCAGCTGCGCCTGCAGGTCCGCCGGCAGCGTCGCCGGCGGCAGGTTGTTCAGGAAGTCCTCGCGCGACAGCCCGGCCAGGCCCGCCAGCTCCGGCGGCGGCGGCACCTCCAGCGCCTCGCACAGGGCCGCCGCCGCGCTCCGGGCCCAGCGCGGCCGCTTGCCGTCGGCCCGCCGCGCCGCCACGAATTGCTCGAGCATCGGCCCGTAGCGCTCGAGCCAGTCGCGCGGCAGCCACACCAGCCCGCCGTCCTCGGCCGCCAGCGCGTACTGCCCCGAGCGCCACGCCTGCACCACCCGCGCCGCGTCGACCTGCGTCTCGCCCGCGCCGCTCGGCGCCCGGAACGTCACCTCCGGCTCGGCCTCCCCGCCCGGCTCGGCGGCCCCCGGCTCCCAGCGCGGCTCGAGCGTGCGCCGCTCCGGCTCGCGCTCCGGTGACTCCGGCGACTGCGGTGATTCGCCTGGCGAATGTGCAGACTCGGGCGCCGCCACGCGCTCGACGAATCGCAGCACCTGCCCGCACAGCGCCACCCGCCCGCCGACGAACGTGCGCCCCTCGATCACCCCCGCCGAGGCCACCCGCAGCGGCGCCGCCTCGGCCGCGACCGGCGCCCCGTCGAGCGTCACGTCGAACGCGCCCACCAGGCGCGCGACCACGAATTCGGCGATGTCGGGGTAGATCTGCAGCGCATTGGCGCCCGCCGGCATCGCCGCCAGCAACGGGTCGTCGGCGTCGACCGCCCCCGGCAGCACCGCCTCGCCGCCGGCCCCGACCGCCACCACCCGCAGCAGCAGGCGGTCGCCGGCGCTCGCCAGACGATAGCCGAGCTTCAGCGCCTCCGTCACCTGCGGCCCGATCTGCTCGAGCAGCCCGCCCGCCGTGTGCAGCACCAGTGCCGCCGCCACCACGTGCTCGCACGCCGCCGGCCCGCCGCAGTCGCAGCGCCACGCGTCCCAGGCCCAGCGCACCTCCGCCCGCACCCCGCTGCCCGCCAGGCGGGCGATCGCGAACACCCACCCGCCCGCGTCGCAGCGCTGCACTCGCGCCGCCCCGAGCCGCGCCAACGTCAGTCCGCGGTGCCACGCCGTCGGGCTCGCCGCGCGATGCAGGGGTTCGAGGATCTCCGCGAACACGAGGCCACGGTGGTACCACGCCCCGCCGCGGCGGTCAGCGCGCGAAATCGCCCACGCGTCCGCGGCGCCGGAAATGTCGACACCCGTCAATGCGAGCACCATGACAGCCTGAATGCCGGCACCACGCTCCTGATCGTCCCGTCAATGGCCGGCCGGGCTGTCGACGATCTTCGCCATGGTATAAATATTGCCGGTTCCTGCGGTGGCCCGGCAATCCGAGCCTGGCGCGTCGAAGCGGCGGCCTCCGCGGCTCGCTGCGCCGCCCGCGGAGTGGACGTCCTTCCGGGCGTGTGCGAGCGTCCGAGCGTGACCGACTGGACCGAGCTCCCCGAATTCCCCCGCACCTTCGCCTCGCAATGCGCCCCTTGGGGCAGCATGGTCCGGCTGGTCAACGGCGTGCGCGCCATGAAGGGCGGCAAGCCGGTGGTGCTCTCGGGCGCGAAGGCGTTCTTGCAGCGGCTCGAGACCGACCTCGTCGGCGGCCGCGGCAGCGCGCCGGACGTGGCGAGTCTGGTCAGCCGCGTGCTCGCGGCCAACGCCCGGCACATCGACATCGTCGAGTGGTGCCGCGTGAAGGGCGACGAGCTCGACCTCTCGCTGTGGGTCTACGGCACGCGCGGCAGCCAGCGCCTGCACCTCTCGCTGCTCGGCCCGATCGGCCGCTACGCCGACGAGCCGCTGCCGGAGCACGCGAAGCCCAAGAAGCCGCGAGCCGCCAAGAAAGCCGCGCCCGCGCCCGCGCCCGCGCCCGTCCCCGTCGCTCCCGCCGCTCCGCCCTCCGCCGCGCTGGTGTTGCGACCGCTGGTCGCCGGCGCCCGGCCGAGCTACGGCGACCCGCTCGCCCGCGACCTCGACGGCCGCATGCACCTCTTCGTGCGCCTGCCCGACCGCGACGCCTACGCTTGCATCGATCCGTCCGGCGCCGTGCTCGGCGAGGGCGAGCACGCGTGCGGCGACGCGGCCGGCCCCGCCGGCGACCTCGCCGTCGCTCTCGCCCTCCAGGACGGCCTCTCGTTGATCTGGTCCCCGCCGCTCGCATGAAACGATCGCGGCCGCGAGGCCGCCGATCGCCCCGGCGTCGGGTGGATCCCGACAATTTGTTCCACGCACGCTCGCGACCCGGACAGGACGTGTCCGACGGCTCTGGGCTGACCGCACGTTCCTCGGCTTGGCCCTGCGCGCGCACGCGTGATACCTTGTCGAGCCATCCCCTTATTGCTGGAGAACTTCATGGTCGAAGCAAGAGCTCTGTTGACATCTCTGACCGCGGTGCTCCTCGCGCTCGGTTGCGCCAAGAACCCCGGCGCGACCGAGGGCAGCGTCGGCTTCTGTTATCACGAGGCCGGCGGCGGAGCGGACACGCCCTCGATCTACTACGAGGTCGAGACCGGCCGGGTGTTCGTGTTCCCCAACACACCCACGCCGCCCCCCGACGGCTGGGTGGACTGCACGTGCGGCCCGCCGTCGCCCGAGGCCTGCTGGTTGTGCTGGGACCCGTGCAGCGAAGAGACGAGCTCGAGCGGTTGAGCCGGCGTCGCCGGCGGCACGACGTGCGCCCCGAGATCGCGGCAGACGCCGCCTGGTCGCTCGTCCGTCGCTGCGCACCCCGGACCGGCGTTCGCCCGGGCGGGTCCACGAGCCGCTGAACGACGTCATCCCATCCGCCGGCGAGCGCGAAGTTGTTCGGCCGATCTGCGTGTGGTATCCGCAGCGCATGAAGATCGCCATCGTCGGTCCGGGCGGGATCGGGAGCACGTTCGCGTTTCAGCTCGAGCAGGCCGGGCACGACGTCACCGTGGTCGCCCGCGGGCGGCGGCTCGAGCAGCTGCAGCGCGACGGCGCCATCGTCACCGCGACGGGCAAGCGCGCGCCGGTGCAGGTCGCGGCCGCGCTCGACCCGACGACGCCGTGGGACCTCGTGCTCGTCACCGTGCTCGTGTCGCAGGTCGAGGCGGTGCTGCCCGCGCTGGCCGCCAGCGCGGCGCGGACGATCATGTTCATGTTCAACACCTTCGAGCCGTTCGACCGCCTGCGTTACACCGTCGGCGAGGCGCGCTTCGCCTTCGGCTTCCCGGCGATCCTGGCCAGCCTCGACGACGGCGTGCTGACGACGCAGATCTTCGGCCGGCCGGTGAGCACGACCGTCACCGATCCGTCGTGGGCGAAGGTCTTCACCGACGCGGGCATCGCCTCCGTCGTGCACCCCGACATGGAGAGCTGGCTGCGCACGCACGCCGCGTTCGTCGCGCCGGTGATGATCGCCAGCGCCAGGGCCCACGAGCGCCGCGCCGGCGTGTCCTGGTCCGAGGCGGTGACCCTCGCGCGCGCGGTCGACGAGGGCTTCCGCCTGGTGCGCCGGCTCGGCAATGTCATCACTCCCGCGCCGATGACGGTGGCGAGCCGATTGCCCACACCGATGACCGCGGCCTTCCTGTGGGCGCTCACCCGGCTGTCCGCGATCCAGCGGTCGGGCGCCGCCGGCTTCGGCGAGCCGCGCGCGTTGATCGACGCCATGACCGCCGCATCGCCCGACCCGACGCCCGCGCTGCAGGCCATCCGGCCGTGACCACAAAAACGCCCAGAGGCCGGCGAGCGCCGGCCCCTGGGCTGTCTGGCGCCGGCGCCTAGATCTCGAAGCAGTAGAGGCGGCGGGTCGTGTTGCACGTCCCGGGGTCGCCGTTGTCGGTCCACGCCGAGGTGCCCAGGCCCGAGCGGCCGTACTCGCCGGTGTCGAGGGAGCTGTTCGACGTCCAGTTGTTGCAGGTGGCGGTGGTGGCCGCGCCGAAGGGGCTGGTGCCGGTCCACACCTCCGAGCCGGACACACTGGTGCCGGTCTCGGTGGCGTAGATGCCGCTGTCGAGCGTGCCGTCGGTGAGGTCGGCGAAGCTGTTGGCGACGATGATCCCGTGCATCGAGTAGCCGGCGAGGCACGGCACGAAGCGGGTCAGCGGGCTGCTGGCGTCGGTGCTGAGCCAGGCGTCCCAGGTGCCGCCGAGGCCGGCCGAGTTGGCCCGCGTCTGGCACTTCGCCGCGGCGCCGCTGAGGCCGCCGAGGTTGCCGTTGTAGGTCCCGCCGGTGACGAACGTGCGCTTGGCCGGCTCGCACGCGTAGCAGCCGTCGCCCGCGACGGCGTTGCCGTCGTCGCACGTCTCGTGGCCGGTCCAGACGAAGCCGTCGCCGCAGGTGGCGAGCTGGCAGTTGTTGAGGCAGTCGTTGGTCTGCACGAGGTCGTCGTCGTCGCAGCCCTCGCCGGGCTGGACGAACCCGTCGCCGCACACCGGCAGCGTGCAGGAGAGGGTGCACGTGCCGTTGTTGTCGTTGCCCGGGCCCTCGTCGCACGGCTCACCGGCCTGGACGAAGCCGTCGCCGCAGGTCGGCAGCTTGCACACGTTGGTGCATCCGTCCTCGTTGACGAGGTTGCCGTCGTCGCACGGCTCGCCCGGGCCGACGAAGCCGTCGCCGCAGATGGCGCCGGTGCAGTCGGGCTTGCAGGGCTGGTCCTCGCCGTTGTCGTCGCCGCCGTCGCACTGCTCGACGCCGAGCCACAGGTGGCCGTCGCCGCACACCGCGTGCTTGCAGCTCAGCGTGCACGCGCCGCCGTCGCTGTTGGTGTTGCTGGTGTCGCACTCCTCGCCGAGGCTCGGCTGGGTGAAGCCGTCGCCGCAGGCCGGGAGGCGGCACAGGTCGGTGCAGCCGTCGTCCTGGTCGTGATCCATGCCGTCGTCGCACTGCTCGCCCGGATCGACGACGCCGTTGCCGCACTCCTCGAGCGCGCACAACGGGCTGCAGCCGTCGCCGGCGACGAGGTTGCCGTCGTCGCAGCCCTCGCCGGGGCCGCGGTCGCCGTCGCCGCAGACGTTGAGGTGGCACCCGGCGAGGCAGCCCTTCTGCGGGCCGTTGTCGGGCCCGTTGTCGCACTCCTCGCTGCCGCTGCCCTGGTCGTGCACGAGGCCGTCGCCGCAGTGGGCGATCGTGCAGGCGAGCGTGCAGTCGCCGCCGTCGCTGTTCTCGACGCCGGCGTCGCAGGACTCTCCCGGCTGGATCAGGCCGTCGCCGCACGCCGCGAGGGTGCAAGCGGAGGTGCAATCGTCGGTGTCGATCGCGTTGCCGTCGTCACACGCCTCCGTCGCCTGGACGATCCCGTCGCCGCAGGTCGGGGCGGTGCACGCGTTGGTGCACCCGTCGTCGTCGACGGCGTTGCCGTCGTCGCAGCCCTCCATCGGGCCGACCTCGCCGTCGCCGCAGGTGTTGATCGTGCAATCGAGCTTGCAGCCGGCGTGGTCGCCGTTGTCCGGGCCGTTGTCGCACTGCTCGCCGGGGCCGTGGTCGCCGTCGCCGCACACGTTGATCCGGCAATTGGCGCGACAGCTCGCGCTCGCGCCGTTGGCGGGCCCGTCGTCGCACTCTTCGCCGATCTGCAGGACCGCGTCGCCGCAGGCGGCGGCGATGCAGGCGTTGCTGCAGGCGTCGTCGTCGACGGCGTTGCCGTCGTCGCAGTGCTCGGGCGGCTGGGCGACGCCGTCGCCGCAGGTGGCGGGCACGCAGGCGTTGCTGCAGGCGTCGCCGTCGACGTCGTTGCCGTCGTCGCACGCCTCGCCCGGGCCGAGCAGCCCGTCGCCGCACACCGCGAACAAGCACTGCGAGGTGCAGGCCTTGTGGTCGCCGTTGGCGACGCCGTGGTCGCACTCCTCTTCGGGGCCGACCTCGTAATCGCCGCAGACGTTGAGCCGGCAATTGCTGCGGCAGATCTGGCCGGCGCCGTTGGCGGGGCCGTGGTCGCACTCCTCGCCGACGGCGAGCTGGCCGTCGCCGCACGTGCCCAGGTTACCGCCGCCGCCGCCCGTGAGGTTCGGCGAGTCGATATCGAGGTCGACGCTGACGTCGGCGTCGCAGCCGGCGGCCGCGAGCAGCAGCGCGCCGGTGAGCAGGCCCGCGCGAATGCCGAGAGTGTGGAAGATCGTGTGGTACTTCATTTCGGTTCTCCTGTGATTCGAGAGGTCGCGCGGGTGGGTCATTGTTCGAAGCAGTAGAGACGGCGCGGCTCGTCGCACGGGAGCGTCTCGTAGGAGTCGTAATTCCAGGCGCCGGCGATGGCATGGGTCTGACCCGTCCACCCTTCGGCGCCGGGGCCGTCCTGGGTCCAGTCGCCGCACCGGGTGTAGAGCGGGAGGTAGTCCGGCCCGACGCCGGTCCACACCCGTTCGCTGCCGACCTGGCCGCCGAATTCGTTGATGTTGATCGGCGCGTCGATGGACGAGTCGTTGAGGTCGGCGAAGTCGTCGGCCACGATCGCGCCGTCGAGGCGCTGGTAGCCGGTGGCCGAGGGGATGAAGCGCGTCCAGGGGCTGCTGCCCGAGGCCACGAGGTACGCGTCCCACACGCCGCCGAGGTCGGCCGCGTCCGCGCGGGCCTGACACTTGGCCTTCGCGCCGGCGATCCCGCCCAGGTTGCCGGTGTAACCGATGGCGGTGACGAACACGCGCTTGGGCACGGTGCAGTCGTCGTTGCAGCCGTCGCCGTCGACGTTGCCGCCGTCGTCGCACTGCTCGTGGCCGGCCCACAGCACGCCGTCGCCGCAGGTGGCCGCCTGGCAGTCGTTCCTGCAGGCGTCGCCGTCGTCGTCGTCGCCGTCGTCGCAGGTCTCGCCGGCCTGGACGAAGCCGTCGCCGCAGCTCGCCACCAGGCAGGTGAGGGTGCAGGCGCCGGCGTTGTCGTTGGCCGGGCCGTCGTCGCACTCCTCGCCGACCTGCACCACGCCGTCGCCGCAGGTCATGGCCTTGCACGCGCTCGTGCACTCGTCGTCGTCGTCCTCGTCGGCGTCGTCACAGGCCTCGCCGGGGCCGACGACGCCGTCGCCGCACACCGCGCCGCTGCAGTCGAGCTTGCACGGCTTGTCGTCGCCGTTGTTCGCGCCGGCGTCGCATTGCTCGACCTCGAGCCATACGTGGCCGTCGCCGCACACGGCATGTCGACACGACAGCGTGCACGCGCCGCCGTCGCTGTTGGCCGCACCGGCGTCGCACTGCTCGCCCAGGCTGGCCTGCACGTGGCCGTCGCCGCAGGCCGGTACGGTGCACGCGTCGGTGCAGCCGTCGTCCTGATCGCCGTCCTGGCCGTCGTCGCAGGCCTCGCCCGGCTCGACGATCGCGTTGCCGCACTCCTCGAGCGCGCAGGTCGGGCTGCAGCCGTCGCCGGCGCCGACGTTGCCGTCGTCGCAGGCCTCACCGGGGCCGAGGTCACCGTCGCCGCAGACGTTGAGGGTGCAATCGGCGAGGCAAGCGTGACCCGGGCCGTTGGCGAGGCCCTCGTCGCACTGCTCGGCGCCGCCGCCCTGATCGTGAAGGAGGCCGTCGCCGCAGACCGCGAGCGCGCACGCGAGCGTGCAGCCGCCGCCGTCGCTGTTCGCCAGGCCGTCGTCGCACGCCTCGCCGGGCTGGAGGTGGCCGTCGCCGCAGGCCGCCGCGGTGCAGGCGGCGGTGCACAGGTCGGTGTCGATCGCGTTGCCGTCGTCGCAGGCCTCGGTCGCCTGCACGACGCCGTCGCCGCAGGTGGCCGCGACGCAGGTGTTGCTGCACGCGTCGAGGTCGACGGCGTTGCCGTCGTCGCAGCCCTCCAGCGGGCCGACGTGGCCGTCGCCGCACACGTTGAAGGCGCAATCGAGCCTGCACGCGGCGTTGTTCGCGTTGCTCGGGCCGTTGTCGCAGGCCTCGCCCGGGCCGATGTCGCCGTCGCCGCAGACATTGGTCATGCAATTGCTGCGACACGCCGCGCTCGGGCCGTTGGCGGGGCCGTCGTCGCACTGCTCGCCGGCCGCGGGCTGGTGAATGCCGTCGCCGCAGGCCGCGGGGACACAGGCGGAGGTGCACAGGTCGGTCTCGACGGCGTTGCCGTCGTCGCAGGCCTCGCCGGGGCCGACGAAACCGTCGCCGCAGGCGGCGTGCTGGCACTGGCCGGTGCAGGGCGCGTCGGGGCCGTTGTCTTCGCCGTCGTCGCAGGCCTCGCCGGGGCCGACGTCGCCGTCGCCGCAGACGTTGAGCCGACAGTCGGCGTGGCAAGCCTGGCCGGGGCCGTTGGCCTCGCCGTGGTCGCATTGCTCGCCGGGGTCGAGCTGACCGTCGCCGCAGGCGCTGCCGCCGGCAGAGACGTGGATGTCGACGGTGACGTCGAGGGCGCCGTCGCAGCCCGGGCTCAGGAGCGGAAGGCTCGCGGCGAGGAGGGCCGCTCGCGCGGAAGAAATGGTGCGGGTATTCATGAACATGGCAGTGAGATCTCCAGAAAATGGCGATGGTGAGGCCCCGTCATTGCTCGAAGCAGTACAGCCGCTGCGCGGCCGCACAGTGCAGGCTGAGGGCGAGCGAGCGGGCGCTCCAGTTGAAGTCGGTGGCGTCGTTGCGGCCGTCGTAGCCCTCCTGCAAGGTGCTGGAGGTCGACCACGTCTGGCAGTTCTCGACGAGCGGAGTCCCGTGCGCGGCGGTGCCGGTCCACACCATGGCTTGAGGCACGAGCGCGCCGAATTCATTGTGGTCGATCGGCGCGTCGAGGGTGCCGTCGGTCAGATCTTCCCAGGTCTGCGCGATCTCCGGGCCGTCGATGCGGGCGTAGTGCGTCGTCGACTTGACGAAGCGGGTCGCCGGGCTGCTGACCGCGCTGCTGATCCAGGCGTCCCAGGTGCCGCTCAGGCCGGCCGCGGCGGCGCGCGTCTGGCATTTGCTCGCGGCGCCGGCGATCCCGCCCAGGTTGCCGTTCCACGTGGTGCTGGTGACGAACACGCGCTTGGGCCGGACGCAGTCGGCGTTGCAGCCGTCGCCGTCGAGGTTGTTGCCGTCGTCGCAGACCTCGACGCCCGCGAGCACGGAGCCGTCGCCGCACACGGCGACCTCGCAATTGTTCAGGCAGCCGTCGGTGTTGTCGGCGTCGCCGTCGTCACAAGCCTCGACGCCGGCGTGCACGAAGCCGTCGCCGCACGCGGGCAGCGTGCACGCGAGGGTGCAATCGCCGGTGTTGCTGTTGAGCGGCCCGAGGTCGCACGCCTCGGCGCCCTGCTTGAGGCCGTCGCCGCAGGTCGGCAGCTTGCACGTGTTGCTGCAAGTGTCGTCGTCGAGCGCGTCGGCGTCGTCGCACGCCTCGCCGGGGCCGACGAAGCCGTCGCCGCAGAAGTTGTGGGTGCAATCGAGCTTGCAGGCGTGGGTGTTGGCGTTGCCCGGGCCGTCGTCGCATTGCTCGACCGCGAGCCACACGTGACCGTCGCCGCAGGTCGCGACCTTGCAGTCGCTCGTGCAGGCCCCGCCGTCGCTGTTGCCGGGCCCGTCGTCGCACTGCTCGCCCTTGCCCGGCTGGACGAGGCCGTCGCCGCAGGCCGGCAGCATGCACGCGTCGGTGCAGCCGTCGTCTGGATCGCCGTCCTGGCCGTCGTCGCACTGCTCGCCGGCGTCGACGATCTCGTTGCCGCACGCCTCGTGGGTGCACAGCGGACTGCAGCCGTCGCCGCCCGCGAGGTCGCCGTCGTCGCAGGCCTCGCCGGGCCCGAGGTCGCCGTCGCCACAGACGTTGAGGCTGCAATCGGCGAGGCAAGCGTGGCCGGGGCCGTTGTCGAGGCCCTCGTCGCACTCCTCGCCGCCGCCGCCCTGGTCGTGGACGAGGCCGTCGCCGCAGGTAGCGACGGCGCAGGCGAGCGTGCAATCGCTGCCGTCGCTGTTGTCCGGGCCGTCGTCGCACGCCTCGCCGGCCTGGATGAAGCCGTCGCCGCAGGCCGCCGCGGTGCACGCGTTGGTGCAGGCGTCCGTGTTGTCGCTGTTGCCGTCGTCGCACGCCTCGCTGGCCTGGACGATGCCGTCGCCGCACGGGGGGACGGTGCAAGCATTGGTGCACGCGTCGTCGTCGACGTCATTGCCGTCGTCGCAGCCCTCCATCGGACCGACGTGGCCGTCGCCGCAAAAATTGACGGTGCAGTCGAGCTTGCACGCGGCATGGTTCGCGTTGCTCGGGCCGTTGTCGCACGCCTCGCCGGGGCCGATGTCGCCGTCGCCGCAGACGTTGATCGTGCAATCGGCGCGACAGGCCGCATTCGGGCCGTTGCCGGCCCCGTCGTCGCACGCCTCGCCGGCGGCCGGCTGGAGGTGACCGTCGCCGCAGCCGGCCGGGACGCAGGCGGCGGTGCACAGGTCCGTATCGTCGCCGTTGCCGTCGTCGCAGGCCTCGCCGACCTGGACGATACCGTCGCCGCAGGCCGCGAGCGCGCAATCGTTGCTGCACGCGTCGTCGTCGACGTCGTTGCCGTCGTCGCAGGGCTCGCCCGGCTGCAACACGCCATCCCCGCAGACCGATCCCACGCAGGTGTTGCTGCACCCATCGTCGTCGACCTCGTTGCCGTCGTCGCATGTCTCGCCCGGGCCGACGTGGCCGTCGCCGCAGACGTTGAGGGTGCAATCGAGCTTGCAGGCCGCGTCGTTGCCGTTGTCCTCGCCGTCGTCGCATTCCTCGCCGGGCCCGATCTGCCCGTCGCCGCAGGGCAGCTCGGGCCCGGGGCTGGTGATATGGATCGAGATCTCCACGTCACCGTCACAGCCGGTGGCCAGGAGGTGCAGCACCGTCGCAAGCGCACACGGGTGCGCGCGACGAGTCGATTTCTTCGTATTCTCCATCTCTGTTCTACTCCGATCGTCTCGCTTGTTGGCGAACGAACGGCCCTCTTCGCCGGACCGCCAGCGGCGGCGAGCGTGAAGGCCTGCGTGACCGCGCCGGCCGCGGGTGAGCCCGCGGCCGGTCGCAATTCGTTCGCCCGGCCATGATCGCCGATGGTCGGCGCCGCGAGGCGATCACCTGAACTTCGAGCCATGTGAGTTTCGGGCCGCATGCCCGCGCAGCCGAGCGGTCGGAGTCGCGCCGCAGCGACGACTGCACCAGGACGCCCGGCGAGGGACGTGCCGGCGAGGCAGGTTGCCGAATCACGACGAGGCACGATCGACACGGCGGCATTCGATCCATCGCGCCGCTGTCACTTTTCTGCGAAGTCCGATGCGGGCTCGAAGCGATGTCCGATCGCGTCCGGACGAGATCGCCGGCCGTGCTCCCGGTCGGGCCTGTCCGTGAGCGACGCCCGCGCTGCAGGTCATCGGCCGAGAACGGCGGTCCCGGGCGAAGACGAGCGCGCGCCGCTTGGCGGACCTGTTCAGCCGTGATATCGATCGAACCCTCAGAGGATCATGCCGGCAGACGACAGCCATGACGAGGACAACGAGCGGCCCGCCGCCGCCGCGCCGACCACCACGTCGATGACCTTTCGCGCCGGTTATTCGCTCGAGTCGCTCGCCGGCCCCCGCGGCGACGTGCTCAGCATCAAGGCCCCCGACGGCAAGATCTTCTTAAAAATTTCGCTGCTCCCGGAGGGACCGGCGGTCGAGCTGCAGAGCGTGTCGCTGGCAGTGGCCGCCACCGGCGACCTCTCGCTCGATTGCCGCCGCCTCGCCATCCACGCCGAGGACGGCGTGGCGATCCACACCGGCGGCGACCTCGTGCAGGTCGCCCAGGGCGACGTACGCGTGGCAGCCGGCGGCGTCATCGACAGCGAGGGCCACGCCCAGCACCTGCGCGCCCGTCGCGGCGACGTCCAACTCACCGCCAACGACGACGTGGCCCTCGACGGCGAACGCGTCCGCCTCAACTCGCCAAAAGCCGGGATCCAGCCGCGCGCGGCGTTACAAGCACAGGCGCCGGGCCAGCTCGAACCCAAGCGGTAGAGGGCCGTCATGGAATCATCGACCCTCGAGACGGTGATGATGGTGATAAGCTTTAGCCTATTGGCTGCAACACTCATCACAGCTGTCAGGGCCGCTAATAATGCGTGGCCCGCACGAGAGCAGTATCTCCGAGCGATCGAACAGACCATACGCGAGCTCTCTGACGTGATCGGCGGACGGCTTGTCGACCCCCCTCACGACCATCTCCAAGCTCATGTCGTTCGCAACGGGCTGGACGTGTGCGTCTCCATCGAGCATGATAACAGCCCCAATGACGGCGTGTACACGGCAATAGCCGTCGCTCTGCCGCCCGGACGCGCTTGGCGGACCCCGCGCCTTTGCTACCGAAAAACAGCGCCCTTCGACATCGACCTCACCTCGCCTGAAGTTTTCGAGCGCTACTTTAGCGGTGCGCGCGCGCACGATCTACCAGAGGAAACGCGCAAGCGACTGCTGCAACTCGCTCAACAGGATTGCCTCATACGTCTGTATGACCGCGAACTGCTCCTGTTCGTGTCTCTGCCCGATCCGTCGTCGGGCCGGCGGACCTTCCTGACGAATGCCCAACGACAGAGCGTCCTCATCGACGCCACCGCTCAGGTAGCGCTCGACCTCATCCGATAAGCCGCGATCAGGGCATTGGTGCGATCGGTTGACCATCGACGAAGACCGTGACTCCGTCGAGATCGGCCCCCGCTGGTGCGTCGGGAGCCAGAGGGCTGTCGGGCAGCCCACGTGGTGTCGGCCACGCGCCATGCCACACCACGTACACGCCCATCTCCTCGAGGCTGATCAGAACGCGATGAACCACCGGCTCGATCTCGACCAGCTTGCCCTCGAAACGCACGGAAATGCGGGGCGGCTCACCCGGCAGGCAGACCACGATTTCTCCGTCCGGGGTCATGTTGCGGAAGCGGATCGCTTCGTCGCCGCGCATGAGCGGGACGACCAGCCCGGGAGCAGCCGCGTCAGCCCAACGCGGGTGAATCAGCTTCTCGATCGTGGCCTCCCGCTGCTGTTGATGCAGGTCGAACGGCAGGTACCCGCGCGCGGCCTCCGGGAGCAGCCGCATATCGTCGGGGAGAAATTCAGGACACACGCCGAGAAACGCACTTCGCGGGTACCAATCCGGATCGAACCAGTCACAGGACCATGGCAACGGCTGTCGCCACCAGTTCGCCACGTGCCGGGAGATTAGCCGCTCCGGCGTGATCAGGTCGCGTGGGTCCTCGATGTTGGGCAGCAACAGCCCGTCGATGAGCGCCGCATCGTCCGACACGACGTAGCCCCGCCCTGCAGGGTTGCGCGGGTAGATGCCCGGGTGTGGGGACATCGCCTCGAGCAGAGTCTTGGGCCGCTCCACCGGCACGGTAGGGTCGCAGCCGCCGAACGCAAACTCGTGACGCATCATGATCGTCTCGAATGGCTCGGGCCGAGAAAAGGCTACCGAGCCGGGCCCGCGATAGAGGCATCGGCGATCCCCGTGGATCAGGTACTCGCGGCGAATGTCGCCAAACTCGAGGCTGGCCACCACCTGCGTCGCTTTGCGCCCGGGTGGAGCGTGAGCTGTCGCCATGACGATGAGATCGGTGGCGGCCTTGTAGGGGATGATATCCAGCTCCGGCGGCGCTCCCTCCTCAAGTTCGTTGCTGACCATGTTGAGGAATGGCTGCTGGATCTCAGCGCGCACGCACTCGCCGTTCGGCAACAGGTCGTACGTTCGCTTGACGTGCACCGACACGATCTGCCGCCGCTCGGCGTCGGCCGCCAACAGAAAGGTCGCGGTAGCCGGATGCATGCTCAGTTCGCGGTGTTGCCCGACGACTTGCCGGGGAAGAAAGTGTACTTGATGTTGCTGCCGCGACCGATCGAGACGGTGGGCAGCGCTCCCCGCGGCACGTCTACAAGTGGCTGAGCGGTCTGGTAGATCGCACCCGAGACCACCGGGCTGACGATCCAGCTCTTGACCAGATGGTCCGCCAGCTTGCTCAGGACGTTGCGCGCAATCAGGACTGGGTTCGCGCCCTTCAGCTTCTTGTTAAAGATCGTCTCGAGAGCGTTTTTGTAGGCGGCCGGCATCGGCTTCCCCGACCCGAACTTGCCCCATTGATCGCCCTTCACGATCACCGACCAGATCGCATCAAGCGTCACGTCGACGGCGATGAAGCTGAGGCCGAGGATGATGTCCTTGAGCGTGAGGTAGGACATGACCGTCCCGCGCAAGCAAATCACAAATCCGGTCGGAAGCGACACCGGACTGGCGCAGATGAGCCCGAGGTACGCCGCCAGGTATGTGCCCATCGGCTTGCCCTCGATGAGTACGCTGGTGACCGGCATCATCACCTTGTGCTTCGAGAACATCGAGTTGATCAGGATCATCCAGTTCTTTGGGATCGCCGTGTGCGGGATCATGTAACCGACGTCGTGCCCTTGCTGGATCGCCGGGCAACCGTCGAAATATGTGTTCACTCCGACCTTGTGGCTCAGCAACCGGCCCGGGTGATACCCCATGAACGCCGGCCCCTCGACAAACCCCGGCACGAACTTCACCGGCTGCGGCGGCGGAAGCCACTGATCGTGCATGGTGAATGCCGATAGGCCGAATTGGTCGTAGCCTTGATGAAGACCGAGGCACAGCATGATCGTGTTATCCCGACGGGCAGAGAGGCAAATTCTCGAGAATGTCGGTCATGGGGTGGTTGGCGACGAGCACGTCCAGCGGCAAGTCGAGCTCCGTCGACGACTCGATGCAGATCGGCACCTCGTGCGACGGCGCCGTGCGCAGCTGCCGGATCGTCGTCGTGCGGGCGCGCGGAGCGGCCGCCTTCGCGCCGAGCACTCGCAGCGAGCGCAGGCGCTCCGGCAGGAATTGATAGATCAGCGCCTGCCGGGCCACCACCGAGAATTTGCCCTCGTCGGGCAGCAGGTACAGCGTATCGGCGGTCATCGGCAATTGATACAGTCGCCCGCCGAGATCGACCTCGATCCAGTATTTGAACGCCGGCAATTTAAAAATCCACGGCGCTCCGTGGCGCATCCCGGTCAGCGTCACCGATTCCCCCGCCGGGTAGGCCGGCAGCGCCATGCGCGGGTGGGAGAACGTGAACATCGCCGGCTCGATGCGGGTCGTCTGGGCCTCCACGTCCACCGAGATGCCGCGCATGCTGCGGAGCGTCGAATGCCGCGACACCGGGCCCATCCCGGCCACCCGGGGTCGTTGGTCCCACTCGGTCACCAGGTCGTCGAGCTCTTCCACGTTGGGCAGCGGCGCCCCGGCGACCGCCTCTTTCTGCACGACGAAGCCGCGGCCGTCCGGGTTGTCGAAGTACGCCCCGACCACGTTGTGGTTCGTCATCGCGCGGCCCCCGAACGCGCGCGCGTAGGTCAGCGGCATGCTGGTGAACGGCTGCGGGCGGCTCGGCCGGAACCCCGCCAGCGTCCGGACCCATTCGCGATCGCCGGACACCGCCACGCGCCGCGCGAACCGGCCGATCGCCAGCGACACCTCGAGCGCCTCCACCGGCTGGCGAGGGTCCGGGCAGCGCGCGTGCCCGAGGACCGCGACGTCGCAGCCGGCCTTGACCGGCACGATCTCGCAGTCGAGCGTCCCGAGCTCGGTCTCCGTGTCTTCGAGCAGCACCGGCGGCTGCGCCTCGCACAGGCTCACCTCGCCCGTCGACGCGACGACGAAGGTGCCCTTGACGACGACGATGGCCTGCAGCAGATCACGGTAGAACAGCTGTGCCCGAACGAGGCTGGTGGCGAGCGGAGTGTCGTTGAAGAACTGCATCGTTCCCGTGAGTTCGATGACGAGACCGCTGTCGTCTGCGCGACGAAGGAGAACACTACACAGCCTGCTTGTAAACGGCCCCGGCCTGCGCCCGACTCGGCGCGTCGCCCCGGCGGCGCGCCGCGGAGCGAGGCGGACACGCGCGCAATCTCGCTCTCGCCTCGGCCCGTGGACAGCCCACGCGACTCGGAAGTAGTCTCGCATGTCGTCGCGTGGTCGAACTGTTCCCACCGCCGCTCGGCGCCCGGATCGCCGGTCGCTTCGAACTCCTGGCCCCGCTGCGAGGTCAGGGCGCCGTGCGAACCTTCCTCGTGCGCGACCTGCAGACCAAGCAGCGGCGCGCGCTCTCGCTCTTCGATCCCGCTCGCGTACAGGCCGGCGTCTGGCAGGACTTCGCGCGGATCATCGCAGCGGCGGCAGCCGCCAAAGTCCCTGGACTCCTGGGCCCCGCGGAGGTCCCGGCGGAGCCGCCCGATCCGCCGCACATCGTCCACGATCTGTCGCCCCATCGCGACCTCGATCGCGTGCGCGCGCAGGACGGGCGAATCCCGTGGCAACGCGCCCTCGCCATCGGTGAACGGATCGCCGCCGTCCTGCACGGCGCCCTCGTCGCGACCGGCGTCGCGCATCGGGCCTTGACTCCGTCGTGCTGCCTCGTCGACGCGCGCGACGAGGTCGAGCTCCTCGACCATGGCGTCGCCGTGTTCGAGCCGGCCGGCGAATCGCACGAGGCCGACTATCGCGCTCCGGAGCAACGCCGCGGCCAGGGAGATCCACGCAGCGATGTCTATTCGCTCGCCGTCATCCTCTTCGAGTCGATCTGCGGCGAACGCCCCGCGGACGATTCATCGCCGGGCTCGTCCATCGACGCGCCTCCGGCCGTCGAACGGCTCTTCATTCAGGCCCTCGCGCCCGAGCCCGATCGGCGCTTCGCAGATGCGGGCGCCCTGCGGGCGGCCCTGCGCGAGGTCCTCGGACTCCCTGCATTGCCGGCGAGCGCGCCCCAGGCGGCCGTCCAGCCGCCCTCTGCGCCGCCCCTGTCCCAGACGCCGAATCGTGCCCTGCGAACCGCCCCCGCGCACTCGCGGCCCGATCTGCCGCCGCTCGAGACCGTCGTCGAATCGACCGAACGGCTCCCGCCCGTCGCATCATCGCAGCCGCCCGCGGCCACGCCCGCCGAGGTCGGCGATCCCGCGACCGAACGCCTGCCCGCCCGTGCCCCGCGCGATTCATCGCCCCGGCTCGTGCCCGCGAAGGAACGCGCCGGTGAGGCGGACGAGAGCACCTCGAAGTGGGGCAAGCGCGCCGACCTCGCGTCGCGTCCGCCCGAAGCCACCGAGGTCCTGACCCCCACGAGCGGCGCAGCCCAGCCGCGCGAGCGCACCGAGGTGCTGCCCCAGTCGCGGCCCCCCGAGCGGATCGAAGTCCTGCGAGGGCCCCCGCGCGAGCGACAAGCGCCAGCCGTCGCGCCGCCGGAGTCCTTCGAGGACAGGCAGACGATCGCCATGCCCGTGCGCAAGCGGGACGAGGAGCCGAGCGAGCAATCCGTGCGACCCCCGATCGAGCCCACCGTCATCGTGAGCAGCGCTGACGGTGCGACCGCGGCGAAGGGCCGCGAACGACTCGAAGCCCAGCCGCCGACCCTCGAGCTGTCGCCCGCTCGCGACGCCAAGCCGGCGCTGTCGACGACCTTGCTCGTCGTCAACGCCGGGCTCGGTCTTGCCATCTTGCTCGGCCTCCTCTGGGCCATCTCGTAGTCGAGGGGCGCGCCGCTCAATTGAGCTTCACGGGAGAGCCCACGATGTCGTGCGGGCCCGACGCGACGCTGGTCAGCTTGGGTCCGAAGATCGTGATTCCGTCGGCCCGGATCGTGATCGAGCTCAGCCCGACCTTCAGGACGATCTCCTCCTCGGCGGTCACCGTGATCGTCTTGCCCTGCACCTCGACCGAGTTCATCCCGAGGATGTTGACGGCGTCGATCGACGTCAGCGTCGCCTTGTCCTTGCTGCCCATCGTCAGCGTCGAGTTGGTCGACTCGAGCGACACCGCCTGCTTGCCGGACAGCACCAGCGCGCTCGCCTGCGACTTGAGCGACACGAGCTCCTTGGCCGTCAGCGCCAGCGCCCCCGTCTTGGCCGTGATCGCCGCCGAGCGCTCCGCCGTCGTCTTCACGTCGGCGGTCTCCGACGTCAGCGTCATCGTCGTGTGCGCCGTCAGACCGACGCTGTCGGTCTGCGACGTCGCAGCGATCGCCTGCTTGACCGTCACCGTGTGGGTCCCCGACTCGACCGTCAGCGAGCTGTTGCCCGCCTTCACCGTCACGCTGCGGTCCTGCTCGACCGTCGTGGTGCTCTTGCCGGCGCTGACGGTCAGCGACTCGTCGCCCTCCTCCACCGTCACCGCGCGGTGGCCGGCGATCGTGAACGTCTGGTCGCCGTCGACCGAGAGCGTCTGATCGCCGCCGACCGTGCGGGTGTTGTCGTGCAGCACCGTCTCGTTGAGGTCGCGCTGCGCGTGGAGGAACACCTCCTCGCCGCCCTTGGCGTCCTCGAAGCGGAGCTCGTTGAAGCCGCCGCCGCCGGGCGAGCTCTCCGAGCGGATCGTGCTCTTGGTCTTCTCGTCGGGCAGCGGGTACGGCAGCGCGTTGCCGGCGTGATAGACGCGGCCGGTGATGATCGGTCGGTCGGGGTCGCCCTCGATGAAATCGACGAGCACCTCGTGACCGACGCGCGGGATGAACATCGAGCCCCAGCCGAGCCCCGCCGAGCCTTGCGAGACCCGCACCCAGCACGACGACCGCTCGTCGTGCGTCCCCTGGCGGTCCCAGTGGAACTGCACCATCACGCGGCCCTGCGCGTCGACGTGGATCTCCTCCTGCGCCGGCCCGACCACCGTCGCCGATTGCACGCCGCGCATCACCGGTCGCGGCGTCGCGCGAGCCGGGCGCAAGGCCACGTGTCGCTCGACGCACTCGAACTCGTTGCCGTAATGGAACGACCCGTCGGCGCCGTCCTCGTCGAGGACCTGCGTCTGCGTCCCGGTGTGCTTCACGCGCGTCAGTACGCGGGCGCCGTTGAGGTCGGCGCGGCGGTGGCCCTCCACCGTGAACACGTGGCCCGGCACCAGGCGCATGCAATCGCTGCTGCCCTTCGCCTGGCGTCGCGTCACCTGCAGCTCTTCGAGGCGGATCTTCGCCAGCGAGCGGCCCTGGTGCGGCCCACCGGCGCCCGCGTCCTGGAACTCCCCCGGATACTCATAGACCTCGAGGTCGGTGTCCCGTTTGGCGCTGGCGTCGGCCTCCATCGCGTCCGTCGGCCTGTGGAAGTTGAAGTCGCGCAGCGACACCTTCCCCGGCCGCACGCGCTCGACGAGCCGCAACGCGCCGACGTGCTCCCGGTCGCGCAGCTGACCGCCGTCGTGGAACCATACCGTCGAGTCGCCGGCGATCGCGGGGAGCGCCCCCGAATGATCGGCCATCACCAGAGTCGCGTGCTTCTCGCCGTGCTCGAAGTAGTAGAAGATCCCGTCCTCCTCGAGCAGGCGACTGATGAACGCGAGGTCGCTCTCGCGGTATTGCACGCAGTAGTTCCGCGGAGCGTAGCTCGCCGCCAGGTCGAAGCGGAATTCCGTCTTGCCGAGCCCGGCGTCCTTCAGCACCGCGGCGACGACCTCCGCCGTGGTGTTGTTCTGGAAGATCCGGCAGCCCACGCGGTGCTGCAGCCGCCACACCCGCGGGACGAGCGTCAGCGCGTAGAGCTGATGGCGCCGCGACTCGCCGGTGTACTCGATGCTGGCGATCTCGCCGTGGACGAGGCGAGGCGGGCCGAGGCCCTCGAGCTGCAGCACCGCCGCGCGGCCGACCACCTGGGCGAGATCGAGCTCGTCGGTGGCGATCTGGACCTCGAATTCGTACAGCGAGCTGACCGCCTCGCGCCCCTCGAAGTGGACGACGCCGGGATGCCCTGCCATACCTTGAACCGACAGCGAGAACGACGCTCCACTCATTATTCGTGTGGGCACGGTAGGCGCACACCCGCGCCCTGGCAATCGCCCGCCGGCCCTGCGCCGAGAAGTTAAATCACGGCCAGGGCGCCCCAGGTGCGCCCATTGTCGATTTCGAGCGCGAGCGCCCCTCGGGTCCGGCCGGCCCAGGCCATTTCGCGGTCGCCTGCGATCAGCACGAGAACATGGTCAGGCAGCTCTGCGGCTTCGCCGGGCCGTCGACGGTGGGCTGCGTGAACGAGCACTGGATGCAGCGCACCGGCTTCTTCGGGGCTGCTGCGGGATCTGCCTGGGCCGGACGGATCTCGAGCACCGCGTTCGTGAACGCGACGTCCTGCTGCACGGCGACCGCGACGTCCTCGCTCTGCGCGCAGGCCGGCGCCGGCGGAGCCGACGACACCAGATCTTCGAACGTGGCGACGACGTTCGCGTCCCCGGACACCGAGACCACCTTCGTACCGGTCAGCACGAGCGGCTGCGCCGGCGGGTTCACGCCGCCCTCGCCGCAGACCACGCTCTCGGTCCCCGTGGCCAGGAGCTTGACCTCGTAGGTGCCGGCGGCGATGCCCTTGAGGTTCCCCGCGGCCGTCAGCGTGGCGCCGTCGTCGTTGAAGCTCGGCGTCTTCTTGATCGGCGGAGGGGCCGCAATGGTGATGGAGCCGATGAGCGCGAGCGCCGTCACGGTGATGTACGATGATTTGCGCATGTTCGATGATCTCCGGCGATAACCATGTGGCTCGCCGACGGCGCAGCGAGTGAAAATGGCGACCCCGGGGATATTCGTCACGGGGTACGCCGAGACCGACGATTCATTACCCGAGACATCGCATCGGCGGGCGCAGCGGGCGCGACGACACACTCAGCATAAAGCATGAATGCGTCGATCTGCCCGGTGGCGCGTGCAGCCACGAATGGCAGGCAGTCCTTTCGGACATGATGACGGGCCCATCGATTCGCGTGCGCGCCGGGGCGGACGCCCCGCGAGGGCCAGCGCAGCGGCCGCGGAGCGAGCTGCGGCGACGTCGGCGCTCTCCTGGCGAGCCGCGCTCGGCGGCCGGCGAGCGTCGCGACGTCCTCGCGGCGCGCCGGGCGATTCGCCCGCACGATCCCACCGGCGGCCCGGGCGTCGGACGGCCTGGCGCGCATCGTCCATTGCGCCGAGCCCCACGCCACTCGGTGCAGCCGGCCTTGGCCGCCGTCATCGACGCCTCCTCTTGTCGTCGGTGCGGCGCCGCCACGGTGAACTCGCCGAGCTCCTCGAGGCGGGCGCGCTGCTCGGTGCGGCCCTGGCGGGCACCGACAGCCCGGGCTCGGCCGGCTCGGCGATCTCCGTCGCGCCCCGACGACGCGCCGCCGCTCGCGTGCTAGCAATTGGCCATGACCGACTCCGACCGCTCCGACCGGGCCCCTCATCCTGGCGTCCCGCCGCAATTGTTCGAGCAGGCCTACGAGGGCACCCCGCCGTGGGACATCGGCGCCCCGCAGGCGGCCTTCGTCGAGCTAGCCGACGCCGGCCTCGTGCGCGGCGACGTGCTCGACGTCGGCTGCGGCCCCGGCGACAACGCGCTGATGGCGGCCGAGCGCGGGCACGCGGTGTGGGGCGTCGACTTCGTGGCCGAGGCGATCGCGCGCGCCCAGGCGAAGGCGGCCGCGCGCGGCTTGCAGGTCCGCTTCCTCGTCCACGACGCCCTCAACCTGGCCGCGCTGGGCCGGCGCTTCGCCACCATCTTCGACTCCGGCCTCTTCCACGTGTTCTCCGACCGCGACCGCATCGAGTACGAGCGCTCGCTGGCCGCGGCGATCGAGCCCGGCGGCCTCTTGCACATCCTGTGCTTCAGCGACGAGGAGGTCGGCGAGGGCGGCCCGCGGCGCGTCAGTCAGGCCGAGCTGCGCGCGACGTTTCACGAGGGCTGGCGCGTGACCGCGATCCGGCCGGCGCGTTTCGCCAGCCACCTCCACCCCGAGGGCGCGCGGGCCTGGTGCGCCACCATCGAGCGCGCCCGCGACGTCTGAGATCGCGGCGACGCGGTCGCCGTGATCTCGCTGCGCTCGCTCGCCGCGCGGACGTCGCTCGCCGCGACCTCGTCCTCGAAGCTCGGCCGGCTGCGCCGCGGCCCGGCCGCGGTCGATGCTCCTCACTGCATCGACCGCGACGGCCCGTCCGCGCCGGCGACCGACGTCCGCGCGCGCGACGAACTCGTCAGCTCGCGCTCTGCCGGCGGGCCAGCTCGTCGCGCAGCGCGTGCTCGCGGGCGGCCTCCTCCGGCGACATTACCTCGGCCGGGAAGTCCGCCGTCTCGAACACCTGGCGGATCTCCACCGTCCAGTCCTCGCTGCTGTGCGGGTCTTCGGGGATCCGCTTGACCCACTCGATCGCCTCTTCCCTCGATTGGGTCTGGAACAGCCAGAAGCCGGCGATCAGCTCCTTCGACTCCGAGAACGGCCCGTCGAGCACCACGGGCGCCTTGCCGCGGCTGAACGTCACGCGCGCCCCCTTCGAGCTCGGGTGCAGGCCCTCGCCGCCCACCATCACGCCCGCCTTCACCAGCTCCTCGTTGTAGCGGCCCATCGCCTCGATGAGCTCCTTGCTCGGCGCCGCGCCGGCTTCGGACCGAGCATCGGCATGAATGATGATCATGAATCGCATCGTCGTGTCTCCTTCTTCGCGGGTGGTTCTGGCGCCCGGGCCCGCGGTCCGCATCGGGACCGGGTTCGTCCGGGCTACACCTCCACGTCGAACGGGCTCCGGCCCGATCGACACGACGATCGAATTTTTTTCACGGCCGGGCCCGCCGCGCCGCGCTGCTCGCGCTCAGCCGGCGCCGAGGCGCTGCGTCACCTCGGCCTCGAGGTCCGCGACCTTGACCTCGCCCTCGTACACCTTGACGATCTTGCCGTCCTTGTCGACCACGTAGAGGGTCGGCATCTTCGGCGGCGACCACGACTTCGCCAGCGCCTGGCCCTCGTCGTGGATCATCGGGAACGAGACGACGACGTCGCGCAGGAACGCCTGGGCGTCGGCGCGCTGCTCGTCGAGGCTGACGCCGATCATCTCGAGGCCGCCGGCCTGGTGGCGCCGGTACAGCGCCTCGAGCTCGGGCAGCTCGCGCCGGCACGGCTCGCACCACGAGGCCCAGAAGTCGACCAGCACCAGCTTGCCGCGCATCGCGGCCAGGTCGACGGGTGCTGCGGACTCGTTCAGCGACTCGCCGGCCAGCGCCGGGGCCGGCGCGCCGGCGGCCGCGGTTTCGCCGGTGGGCGCCCTGGTGGCCGGCTGGGTCTCGCAGGCGGCGAGGATGAACATGGCGAAGAGGACAGGTCGTGAACGCATGCGTGTGCTCCGGGCGACGGCCGTGTCAGTAGCGCCCCCCGAGCATGGCCGACAGCTCGAGGGCCCACACCCGCGACAGGCCGACGAAGTCGTCGTAGCCGATCCGCGAGCCGGCGACCAGCGCCCCGGCCTCGATCGCCCCGCGCTTCAGCGGACGGGTGTAGATGCTGTGGAGCGCGAGGCGCTGGCTGCCGAGCGACGACAGCTCGCGGTCGCGGGTGAAGTAACCACCTGGCTCTGGGGACATGTAACGGGCGCGGTAGAAGAACGTCGACGACTGGGCGTACAGCCGGTACTCGAGCGCGAGCGTGAGCCCGCGGGCCGGCATCAGCGACAGGTCGGCCGCGGCGGTGTGCGAGCGCAGCTGCCACGAATCGTAGTAGAAGCGGTAGGTCGCGCCGAGCGAGACCTTGCGGTGCAGCGCCTGGCGGGCCCGCAGCACCCACGCGTGGCGGTTGCGCCGTCGCGGGTGCACCTCGGGCAGGCAGAACTGGGTCGTCTCGTTGCACAGCCCGTCGCCGCCGCCGACGGCGACGAAGCGGTACGGGCTCGCCATGTAGCCGAGCGAGCCGCGCAGCTCGTAGGCGAGCTGCAGCAGCGTCGTCCGGGTGAGCACGAAGGTCGCGCTGACCAGCGCCCCGCCGGCGCGCAGCGGCTCGCGGAAGGTCGGGTCGCCCGAGCGACCGACGCGGTCGAGCGCGCCGAACAGCCGGCCGGCCAGGGTGATCGTCCGCTGGGCCAGGTCGACCTTGCCGCCGAGCGTCGCGCTGTTGGCCAGGTAATCCGGCTCGTGCGAGAAGCGATACGACGCCGACCACGCCGTGTTGCCGCGCTCGCGCTCCACCCCCACGACCCCCTCGTGACGGTTCTCGCGGACGACCGGCGTGGCCGCGGTGCGGATGTCGACCGAGGCGCTGGTCCACGCGTCGAGGCTGTACGTGACGTCGAGGTTCGTCTGCGGGCTGCCGATCTGCTGCCGCACGTGCGCCCGCGGCGAAATGACGGTCGTCCGGTCGCTGTCGGTGCGCACGTAGATGCCGCCGCGCAACTGACCCCCAATCGGGGACGGCTCGCTCGCGAGGAGCAGAGCCACGCTCAGGGGGATCCACCTCATCGCCGGCGAACTACGTCAGCGCAAAACGCGCGAACCCCTGAAATTAATTTTGAAATCCATTTTCAGATCGGAGACTATCCCTGGCGCCGTTTCCCGTCAACTCCGGAGTTTTAAGACATGGCCATTAAGGCACGTAGCACACTCGCGCTGGCCCTCAGCCTGACCGCCTGCGGCGGGCTCGGTAACTCGGGCGACAGCGCGACCAATAACTTCACGACCGCGGTCCCGCCATGGATGGGCAGCGACAGCGACAGCGACAGCGACGGCAACAACTCCGGCGCGGCCCCCGGCACGACCACGAGCGGCGCTTCGGCCAGCGACAGCGCGACCACCGGTTCGCCGACGACCTCCGGCGGGACCACCGGCACGACGTCGACCTCGACGACCGCCCCGCCCGATCCGTCCGGCGCGCCGAAGCTCGACCTCCCGCCGAGCTTCACCACCGGCACCGACACCGACAAGGACAAGGACGAGGACAAGGACAAGGACAAGGACGAGGACAAGGACAAGGACGAGGACAAGGACAAGGACACCGACACGACCACCCTGCCCCTCCCGTTGTGACCGTCCGCGCCCCAGCGCGCGCCTCGCCGGTGCGAGAGGTCGCGACCCTGCTGCTGGCCGGCCTGTGCTTCGGGGCGAGCCAGCAGGTCGTCGTGCGCGAGCTCGTCAGCCTCCTCTACGGCGAGGAGGTCGTGCTGCTGGTGGTCTCCGCCGCCGCGCTCGCGGCCGCCTCGCTCGGCTATCAGCTCGGCGGCCGCCTGTCGCCCCGCGCGCTCGCCCGCCTGCTGCTGGCCTGCGGCGCGCTGCTGCTGCTGTCGCCGGCGCTGCCGCGATTCGCCGTCGCCGGCCTGTGCCTGCTGCGCGGCGGCTCGGGCCCCGAATTGCTGCTCGTGCTCGCGGTGTTGACATTCGCCGCCGCGGCCCCGTTCACCGCGATCGTCCCGGCCCTGCTCGACCGCCACGGCGAGCCGGCCGACCGCCTCGCCGCCTTGCGCCGCGGCTACACCGCCGAACTGCTCGGCTTCGGCCTCGGCAGCGCCGCCGCCCTCGCCCTCGGCAGCGCCCCCGGCCTGCGCTTCGCCGTCCTCGCCGCCGCCCTCGTCGGCCTGGTCCACGCCGCGATCGGCCGCCCGCTCGTCACCGTCGCTTGCACGATCGCCGCCGCGATCGCCTGCGCCACCCACCTGCCGCTGTCCCGCCTCGGCGCCGACCTCGTATATCGCCACAAGCACCAGATCGCCGGCGCCGAGGTGGTGTGGTCGGTCGATTCGCCCTACCAGCGGGTCGAGGTCGTGACCGCCCCGGGCCGCGGCCGCATGCTCTACCTCGACGGCCTGCGCGACCTCGACGACCGCGACCTCGGCACCCTCAACCACTACCTCGCGCGCGCCCCGGCCGGCCTGGTCCGCCCGGCTCGCGCGCTGCTGGTCGGCAACGGCACGCTGTCGATGGTGCCTGAACTTTCGGCCATGTCCGATCACCTGACGACGGTGGAGATCGATCCGGCGGTGGTCGACGCCGGCGCGCGCTTCTTCACACCCGGCGAGCCGCTGGCGCGCCTGCCCAACTGGCGGCTGGTCCTGGCCGACGGCAAGCAATTCCTGGCCGCCACCGACCAGCGCTTCGACCTCATCGCCGTCGACCTGCCGTCGCCGCTGACCCTCGGCGAGGCCTACCTGCACACCCGCGAGTTCTACGCGCTGTGCCGCGCCCGCCTGAGCCCCGGCGGCGTGCTCGCGGTGCAGCTCAGCGGCCGCCTCGGCGCCCCGACCCGCACCCCCGCGCGCCTGGTCGCCTCGCTGCGCGCCGAGTTCCCGGCCGTCGTCGTCGTCGACAGCGAGTCGGCCGAGCGCGCCTTCGCCTACGCCAGCGACGCCCTGCCGTTCACCCTCGACGCCCTGCGCGCCGCCGCGGCCCCCGGCGAACGCGCCCTGCAGATCGTCGCCGGCGAAGCACTCGAGCGAAAGATCTCCGGCGCCGCCCCCCTCACCCTCGACGACCTCGACCTCGTGCTCCGCCGCGGCGCCGAACGCCTGCGCGAGCGTTATTTTTAAAACTTTTAAACATCACCATGCCCGCGAATCACCACACCGCATCTCTCCGCCCGATCGGCCGCGCCGAAGTGTCGTCATTCGCCGCACTCACGAATCGCGCCCCGTTCACCGGCGCTGGGAATCACCGCGACCCGTCCCATCACCTCGCCGCGGTGCCACCACTCACCACCCTCGCAAATCACCGCGCCGCCCCCCTCCGCCCCGCGGCGCCGGCATTCACCGCGCTCACGCATCACCGCACCACCTCCCGCCCCGCGGCGCCGGCATTCACCGCGCTCACGCATCACCGCACCACCTCCCGCCCCGCGGCGCCGGCATTCACCGCGCTCACGGATCACCGCACCGCCTCCCTCCGCCCCGCGGCGCCGGCACTCGCCGAGCTGACGAATCACCGCACCACCTCCCTCCGCCCCGCGGTGCCAGCATTCACCGCGCTCACGCATCACCGCACCACCTCCCTCCGCCCCGCCGCGCCGGCATTCGCCCACCTCGCGAATCACCGCACCACCTCCCTCCGTCCCGCCGACCGCGCGCCCCTCATTTGCTCTTCTGCCCGCGTCCTCTCGTGATCGCCATGCCGCGCCCGTTGCCCTCCGCCCTGATCGTCGGCGTCCACCTCGGGCTGCTGCAGGCCGGGCTGCTGCTCACGCTGTCGCGCGCCATCTCGGCCGCGCACACCACCTACGCCCTCGTCCTCACCGCCTGGCTGGCCGGCTCCGCGCTCGGCCTGTGGTCGCGCGCGCCGGCCCGCGACCTCCCGCGCGCCCTCCTGCTCGGCCTCGTCGCCTACGCCGCCGCGGCAGCCGCGCTCGCCCGCGTCGACTTCGCGGCGGCGAGCCCGTGGTGGTTCGCGCCCGCGGTGGCCGCCGCCGGCCTCGCCTCCGGCACCTTCTTCGCCGCCGCGGTCGCCGGGGGCGCCGCCACCGGCCGCGTGTTCGCCCGCGAGACCTACGGCTTCCTCGCCGGCACCCTGCTGGCCGCGGCCGGCTACGCCTTCCTCGGAAGACATGCCCTTTTGTTCATGCCCCTCGTGACAGGCGCGATCCTCTTCGCCCCTCGCCGCCCGCGCGCCGCCGCGGCCGCGCTGGCCGTGCTGTTCGGCGGCTGCGACGACCCCGAGCGGGTGGTGCCCGCCCCCGACCGCGCCCGCTTCGGCGCCGAGGTCTACCCGCTGCTGCTGCGTGACTGCGCCTTCCCGGCCTGCCACGGCGACCCGCGCCGCCCGTTGTTCGTCCCCGGCCCCGGCCGCACCCGCCTCGGCGCGCCCGAGTCGCCGCTCGACGCCCCGACCCGCGCCGAGGTCGACCTCGCCTACGACCGGTCCCGCGCCTGGCTGCTCGCCGAGGGCGACGAGCCGCCGCCGCTGCTGCACAAGCCCGGCCCGCGCGCCGCCCACGAGGGCCGCGACGAGCACGGCCGCAACGTCTACGAGGACCCGGACGCCCCCGGCCTGGCGATCTTGCGCGGCTGGGCCGAGGACCAGGAGGTCTCGCCGTGAGCCGCCGACCGACCACCCGCCGCATCACATGCCCCGAAGGACAGGCCATCACCGGCGACCCATCTCACCTGCTCGGAAGGCCAAGTAGGTCCACGACCCGGCGCCCCGCGCTGTCTCGCGCCCCCGAGCCACCTGTCCCGGCGACCAGGTCACATTCATCCCTCCCTCGCCGCTCCACCTGCCCCGAAGACCAGGTCACCTCCCCGCCCCGCAAAGCCCGGCTGCTCCCCGCGCTCCTGCTCGCCCTCGCCGCCCTCGCCCCCGCCGCGGCCGCGGCCTACTCCACGCCCGCGCTCTACAACGCCGACCCCGCGCGCACCGGCGGCGCCGGCGGGCGGATCTTCAGCGGCAGCCCCGGCGACGGCTTCACCTGCGCCGTGTGCCACACCGGCGGCCCCGCGCCGGCCCCCGAGATCCGCGGCGGCCCGGGCGGCGCCTACGAACCTGGCTCGACGTACATGTTCGAAGTGACATGGCCCGAGGACGTGTTCGGGATCGTGCTCGAGGCCACCGACGCGAGCGGCGCCCCGCTCGGCGCCCTGCGCCTGCCGCCGCCCGACATCCTGATGGACGACGAGCTATGCCCCGGCGGCCGCGCGGCCGAGTGGATCGAGTTCCCCGAGGGCGACCCGCGCCAGGCGGTCGCCGTCAACGTGTGCGGCTCGCACCGCCTGCGCGTGCAGTGGACCGCCCCGGACGCCCACCTCCCCGGCGCGATCTACATGGCCGCCGTCGCCGCCGACGACGACGGCACCCCCGCGGGCGACGGCGCGGCCGCGTGGGAGTTCCCGATCGGACCGCCCGCCGCCGAGGGCTGCGCCGTCGCCGGCCCGACCCCGTGGTGGGCCCTGCTGCTGCTCACCCGCCGTCGCCGCCGCGCCGCCGCGCTCCTCGGCGTCCTGACCCTCGGGGCAGGTTGCACCCGCGTCCAGCCCTACGAGCGCGGCCGCCTGGCCCAGCCCGACATGCAGCTCAACGGCGACGGCGACCTGAACGCCGGCCCCGAACACGCCCTCGACTACCGCGAGGGCTCGGCCGGCGGCCTCGGCGGCGGCGGCGGAGGTTGTGGATGCAATTGACACGACCCGCCAATCTCTGCTGCGCCGCGCTCGTCCTCGCCTGCTCGCCCGAGGGCGGCGCCCGCTTCGAGTACCCGATGAGCAGCGCCGGCGGCAGCGAGGCCACCGGCGCGACCACGCACTACGGCACCAGCGAATTCGATCCGCTGACCTCCGGCGGCCCCGGCCTGCCGCCGCCGGGCCCGGTCACCGGCGATCCGAGCGCGGGCACCGGCGACAGCGACACCGGCGCGCCGATCCCCGGCGCGCTGATCCCCGCCAGGGCGACCTGGCGCTGGCAGCCGCTGCAGACCGCCGTCGACGGCGACTGGAAGGCCCTCGGCTTCGACGATTCGACCTGGTCCGAAGGACAGGCAGCGTTCGGCGACGGCCCCGGCGACGCCACCCCGATCGACCCCGCCACCGTCCCGCTCGGCCTGCGCCTGCGCCACACCTTCAGCGTCCCCGAGGCCGCCGACGACGTCCTGCTGCGCGCCTACCTGCGCCGCGGCGACGGCGTCGCCGTGTGGCTCAACGGCGCCCCGCTGGTGCGCTCGAACCTCCCGCCCGACCCGCTCGCCGCCGACGCGCGGGCCCAGTCCGACCTCAAGGGCAACGAGCCGCTGCGCTACATCCGGCTCGCCGCCCCCGGCGCCGCCCTGCTGGCCGGCGACAACGTCGTCGCCGTCGAGGTCCGCCGCTACCAGTCCGGCGCCGCCGGCCTCGGCTTCGACCTGCAGTTGGACGTCTGGGACATGTCCTACGAGCCAGCCGACACCATGACCGCGCAGGTGCGCACGCGCAGCTACAACGGCGAGTACGCCGACGAGCACGTCGGCGTGGCCTGGATCGAGGGCGCCGGCGGCCTCGTGCGCACCCTGGCGCTGTGGGCCGAGGTCCGCGAGCAGCACCTGATCCGCTGGCGCTCGCTGTCGGGGGGCGACAACGCCGACGCCATGACCTCGGCCACCCGCGGCTCGCACCGCACCACCGACCTCTCGTGGGACCTCAAGGATCGACTCGGCCAGCCGGTCGCGCCCGGGCCCTACAAGCTCGTCGTCGAGTTCACCGAGGACAACTCCAACGAGGGCGCCCCGCCGGGGCCTGTCCTCGAGATCCCGTTCACCCTCGGCGGCGGCCCGCACCTCGCCGACGTCCCCGCGCATCCGCAATTCGCCGACGCGTTGCTCGTGGCCCCCTGACCTCGCCCCCGCGCTGATATCGCGCGAAATCGTGTGCGAGCGCCCGCTTCGTCGGGGGCCCTCCGAAAACCCGGCACGGGGGCGCTCCGAGCGAGACCATATCGGACGGCCGTCCGCCGGTCGATATGGGCGGAGCGTATGCGCCAACTCGGTTCGTTGCCGCTACAATGCGCGCGGTGGACATTGCGACCAGCACGACCTCCGTCCGCGACTCCCGGCGCGCGGCCGTCGAGGCGTACGAGGCTCTGGTCGCGCGGCTCGCCGGACCGCCCAGCCTCTTGATCGTCTTCCCGACCGTCGGCCACGACATCCCCGTCGTCGCCGCCGCGCTGCGCGAGCTCGCCGGCGACGTGCCGATGCACGGCGCCACCACCTGCCAGGGCGTCATGAGCGAGGCCGGCTTCGTCGGCGACGCCGGCCTCGGCCTCGGCCTGCTCGGCATCCGCGACGACGACGGCGACTACGGCGTCGCCGCGCGCACGATCGGCGACGACCCGCGCGGCGCCGGCCGGGCCGTCATCGCCGCGGCGATCGCCGCCGCCGGCCGCGACGGCGAGCCGCCCGCGCTGGTGTGGCTGGCCGCCGACCCCGGCTTCGAGGAGGCCGTGATCGCCGGCATCCAGGACGTCCTCGGCCCCGACGTCCCGATCGCCGGCGGCAGCGCGGCCGACAACGACGTCGCCGGGCACTGGCAGGAGATCGCCAACGGCGACGCCCTGCGCGGCGCCGTCGTCGTCACCGCCATGTACCCCTCCGGCTCGATCCACGTCGCATTCCACAGCGGCTACTCGCCGAGCGACAGGAGCGGCGTGGCCACCCGCGTCGACGGCCGCACCCTGCACGAGATCGACGGCCGCCCCGCCGCCGAGGTCTACGACGAATGGACCGGCGGCGTGATCGCCGACGTGCTCGGGCGCGGCGGCAACGTCCTGCGCAGCACCACCTTGCACCCGCTCGGCCGCGTCGCCGGCGAGTACGGCGGCCTGCCGTTCCACCGCCTCTCGCACCCCGACTCGGTCACCGCCGAGGGCGCGCTCACCCTCTTCACCGAGATCGACGAGGGCGAGCGGCTGATCCAGATGGTCGGCACGCGCGAGAGCCTGGTCTCGCGCGCCGGTCGGGTCGCGCGCGCGGCCATGCGGGCCGGCAACCTCGAGGCGAGCGACCTCGCCGGGGCCCTGGTCGTCTACTGCGCCGGCTGCATGCTCACCATCCAGAGCGAGATCGGCGACGTCGCCGGCGAGGTCGCGCGCGAGCTCGGCGGCAAGCCCTTCCTCGGCACCTTCACGTTCGGCGAGCAGGGCTGCTTCGTCAATCGCCGCAGCCACCACGGCAACCTCATGATCTCCGTCGTCGTCTTCCGCCATGACGAACGCTGACCCCGACACCGAGCGCGTACGCGAGCTCGAGCGCCGGCTCGCGCTCGCCGAGCGGGCCCGCATCGCCGCCGAGGAGGAGGTCGCCGAGCTGCGCGTCGAGCTGGCCCACACCGGCGAGCGCGCCCGCGTCGCCGCCGCCCACACCGAGCGCCTGCTCGAGGGCCTCGAGGTGCTCGGCGAGGCGCGCGACGCCTTGCCGCTGTTCGCCGAGGTGCTGCGGGTGCTCGGCGACGTGCTCGAGTTCGACGCCGCCTTCGTCGTCGGCTTCGCCCCCGACGTCTCGCCGCAGATCGTCTCGGCCACCGACCCGCGGCTGCACGCGGTCGCCTGGCCCGGCGGCGCCTTCACCGACCGCGTCCTCGCCGGCAAGACGATCGCCCTGTTCGACCTCGCCGGCCACCCCGAGTGGCAGGCCGTCGACCCCGAGCTGCGCGGCGAGTACGCCTCGGCGCTGCACGTCCCGCTGCACGCGCTGCACTCGCAGGCGATGCTGGTCTGCCTCCACCGCCGGCGCGGCTTCTTCACCGCCGACCGGATCACCCGCGCGCGCCGCTTCGCCGCCCTCGCGCGCCAGGCCCTGCGGACCGCCGAGCAGCTCGTCGACCTCGAGGTCGACCGCAACGACGCCGTCGCGCTCAGCCGGGCCAAGAGCCGCTTCGTCGCCAGCATGAGCCACGAGCTGCGCACCCCGCTCGACGCCATCGTCGGCTACTGCGAATATTTACTGGAGAGCCCGGCCGCGCGCGAGGGCCCCGAGCTGGGCGAGACGCTCGGGCGGATCTACCTGTCGGCGCGGATCCTGTGCGACCTCATCGGCAACACCCTCGACCTCAGCAAGATCGAGGCCGGCCGCATGGACCTCGACCTCGACACCGTGGTGGTCGGCGACACCTGCCGGCTCGCCGTCATCACCGCCCTTCCGCTGGCCGCCCGCAATCACAACACCATCCGCGTCGACCTCGCCCCCGACCTGCCCGAGCTCCGCAGCGACGCCGGCAAGCTGCGCCAGATCCTCATCAACCTGCTCGCCAACGCCTGCAAGTTCACCGAGGCCGGCGCCGTCGACCTCGTCGTCCGCGCCGACCGCAGCGGCGACGCCCCCGCCCTGGTGTTCCAGGTCCGCGACACCGGGCGAGGCATCGCCCCCGAGCAGCTCGCCGTCGTGTTCCGGCCGTTCGCCCGGCTCGGCCCGGTCGACGGGCGCAAGGCCGGCAACACCGGCCTCGGCCTCACGATCGCCAAGTACCTCACCGAGCTCATGGGCGGCACCATCGACCTCGCCAGCGAGGTCGGCGTCGGCACCACCTTCACCGTCCGTCTGCCGCTCGCCGGCGCCGCCTGAACTGGCGCGAGGGACATGTCCGCACGGACATATCACGCCCGCTTCTCGACCTGGATCACAATTCGCGCGCCGTTCCGAGCGACGATCCCCGGCGACCCACGCGGCAGCAATGTGGGCACAGGTGATGCCTGCACCCCGGTCGCGCGACCCGGTCCGCCGGCGCCGACGCCCCGAGCTCCACGCCGACTCCGCCGTTTCGCCGGCGGCGATCGCCCGCGGTACGCGATCCTCCGGGCTCGCCAGCCGGCGTGGGGAGGATCGCGGCGCCCGGCCGCTGCACCAGGTGACGACCTGTCTCGAAGGCCATATCACCGCAGTCCGGCGGCGGCGACCTGCGGACCCTTGACGACCGCTGGCCGCGCGGGGCAGGCTGCGGACACATGGCGGCTCGCTTTCGTCCCGACCCGACCTTCTATCCCTCGCCGACGATGGCGATGCAGGCTCCGCCCGAGCAGCTCGCGTACGTGGCGATGCTCGACCCGACCGGCAAGACCCGACCCGACGCGATGGCGGTGGTCGACGTCGACCCGGCCTCGCAGAGCTTCGCCAGGGTGGTCGGCCAGGTCGACATGCCGCACATCGGCGACGAGCTGCACCACTTCGGCTGGAACGCCTGCAGCGCGTGCCTGTGCCCGTACGCCCCGCACCCGCACGTCGAGCGGCGCTACCTCGTGGTCCCGGGCATCAACTCGTCGCGGATCTACATCCTCGACACCCAGCCCGACCCCAGGCGGCCGCAGATCGTCCGCACGATCGAGCCCGACGAGGTGTTCAAGAAGACCGGCTACGCCGGCCCGCACACCACCCACTGCGGCCCCGAGGGCATCTACGTCAGCGCGCTCGGCAGCCCCGACGGCGGCGGCCCGGGCGGCATCTTCATGCTCGACCACGAGAGCTTCGACATCCGCGGCCGCTGGGAGATCGATCGCGGCCCGCAGGAGCTGCACTACGACTTCTGGTGGCACCTCGGCTACGACACCCTGATCTCGAGCGAGTGGGGCACGCCGAACATGGTGCGGAACGGCCTCGTCCCCGAGCTGCTGCTCGGCGGCAAGTACGGCAATTCGCTGCACGTGTGGGACCTGCGGCGGCGCAAGCACATCGAGCGGCTCGAGCTCGGCCCCGAGTATCAGATGGTGCTCGAGCTGCGCCCGGCCCACAACCCGACCCGCCCGTGGGGCTTCGCCAGCGTCGTCGTCTCGCTCAAGGACCTCTCGGCCTCGATCTGGTTGTGGTTCCTCGAGGGCGGCAAGTGGCAGATCAAGAAGGTCATCGAGATCCCCGCCGAACCGGCCGACCCCGCCCTGCTGCCGCCGCTGCTCAAGGGCTTCGGCGCCGTCCCGCCGCTCGTCACCGACATCAACCTCTCGCTCGACGACAGGACCCTCTACGTCTCGTGCTGGGGCACCGGCGAGTTCATCCAGTACGACGTCTCCGACCCGCACAACCCGAAGAAGACCGGCAGCATCCACCTCGGCGGCATCGTCCGCCAGACCGCGCACCCCGACCGGCCCGACGTCAAGCTCGGCGGCGGCCCGCAGATGGTCGAGGTCAGCCGCGACGGCCGCCGCGTCTACTTCACCAACTCGCTGTACGCCCCGTGGGACGAGCAGTTCTACCCGGGCGGCTTCGACGGCTGGATGGTCAAGCTCGACGTGCCGGAGAGCGGCCAGGGCATGAGCCTCGACCCGCGCTTCTTCCTGCAGTTCGAGCCCGGCCTGCGCGGCCACCAGGTCCGCCTGCAGGGCGGTGACAGCTCGTCCGACTCGTACTGCTACCCATGAGCGACGCCCAGGCATGGCTGGCCCTTTTGGGCCTCGGCGCCTTCCACGGCATCAACCCCGGCATGGGCTGGCTGTTCGCCGTCGCCCTCGGCCTGCAGGAGCAGCGCCGCGCCGCCGTCCTGCGCGCGCTGCTGCCGATCGCCCTCGGCCACGCGCTGTCGATCGCCGTGGTCCTGATCGTCATCGGCCTGCTGCACGACGCCTTGCCCGACGCCTATGTCCGCTGGCCGGTCGGCCTCGGCCTCACCGCGTTCGGCCTCTACAAGCTGGTCCGCTGCCGTCACCCGCGGTGGGTCGGCATGCGCGTCAGCTCGCTCGACCTGACGTGGTGGAGCTTCTTGATGGCGACCGCCCACGGGGCCGGCCTCATGCTCGCGCCCGTGCTGCTGGGCTGGCGCGCGGGCGGTGATTCCGCTGTTGACCACGCTTCAATGCACGAGCACATGCATCACGCGGGCCACCACGCGCAGCAGGCGGTCGACGTCGCCGGCGGTCACGCCGAGCACGCCGCCGCGCTCGGGGCGGCCGCCTCGACGCCGCTGCTGGGCCTGCTGGCCACGGCGCTGCACACGCTGGGCTACTTGCTGGTGATGGGGCTCGTCGCCGTCGTCATCTACGAGAAGGTCGGCCTGGCCATCCTCCGCAAGGCGTGGTTCAACCTCGACGTCGTGTGGGCCGCGGCGCTGGTGATCACCGGCGTCGTCACGCTGACGCTCTGATCCGCGCGGCCTGGGCCTGGGCCGGCTCACGCCGCGACGTCGCGGGCCCGCACGTGTGGAGTCGCGGCGGAGATGTCCGGCGGAGTATCATCGTCTGCGCGCGCCGCACTGCGCGAGGAGCGACCCGATGGTGACAGGCAGCGATTTGGTCCCGCGTCTGACCATGCAGTACGAGCCGGCGACCTATCGCCGCCGGATCGCCGGGCACGACGTCATCATCCACTGTCACCACTACAATGCGCGCCTGCAGCGGACCATCGAGGGCGCGCGCGGCATCGACGGCAAGGGCATCCTCGTCGGCGCCGCCGAGGTGGTGTTCGGCGATCAGCTGGCCCGCGCGCTGCGCCCCGGCGACGACGAGGTCACCCGCTGGGCCGTCGCCGAGCTGCTCTACCGCCACCTCGGCTTCGGCCGCATCGACCTGTCGCGGATCGGCGAGGGCATCGTCACCGCCGACTCGTCGCACTTCGTCGAGGGCTGGCTCGCCGGGCTCGGCGAGACCACCGACAACGTGTGCAGCTTCACCGAGGGCTACCTGCAGGGGGCCGTGCACGCCGTCACCGGCGCCGCCGTGCGCGTGCGCGAGGTCGAGTGCATGGCCCGCGGCGCCGGGCGCTGCCGCTTCGAGGTCGACCGCGGCGAGCGCCCCGCCGTCGCCGCCAATCACAAGGAGCCCGCGATCGCCAGCCCGCGCGAGCCCGGCGGGCCCTACGCCAAGTCGGCCCACGTCGACGAGCAGGCGATCATCGACGCCGTCGTCGGCATGCCGATGATCGGCGACGACGCCGGCCTGATCCCCGCCTTCAGCGTCTACCTCGCCAACATGCCGGCCGACTTCTACAACCGGATCTGCATCGGCTTCGTCGAGGCCATGCGCGGCCTCGGGCGCGACAAGGCGGCCATCCGCCTGCTCGTCTCCGACGCCGAGCACTGCGGCATGAACACCTTCCGCGGCATCATGCACTCGCCCGAGTGGGACGGCCTCATCGCCCCCATGGTGCGCGACCGGGCCGACGCCCTGCACGCCATCATCGCCATCAGCAACGCCCTCGGCTGGGGCGACTGGCACGTCACCGCCCACACCCCGCGCACGCTGGCGCTCGAGTCGCGCTACGGCTACGAGGCCGTCGGCTACCGCGAGTACCGCGGGCTGGCCGCGGCCCCGCAGTGCGCCATGCTCACCGGTGTGGCCGCCGGCGTCATGGAGCTCGTCTACGGCGAGGGCACGGTCGAGGAGCGCTACGGCACCTTCAGCGCCCGCGAGGAGCGCTGCGTCGGCTGCGGCGAGCCGTCTTGCAACTTCGCGGTCGAGCAGGTGGAGTAGCCGGCGCATGCACCGCGAGAAGGTCCCCGCCTGCGTACATCCGGAGACCTACAAGTACTTCCTCGACCGCGACGCCGTGATCTCGACGTGGCAGAGGCTCGCCGCCCGCTGGGGCGAGCCGCGGCACAACCCGAGCTTCCGGACCATGGAGATCGCCGCCCCGCGGTTCACCCTGCGCGCCACCGTGCTCGGCAACCCGATCACCGTCCTGCGCCGCCGCGAGTGCACCGCCGCCGACGTCGCCGAACTGCACGCATTGCTGGGGTACGGCGAATGACCGGAGACGCCGCGCGGGTGACGTCGTGGGCCTACGAGCTCGAGCTCGACGCCGAGCTGCGGATCGTCCACGCCGACCCGCAGCTGTGCGCGCGCCTCGGCTGCGACCCCGGCGGCATCGTCGGCGAGGGCCTCGACGAGCTGTTCTCGCCGCGCGACCGCAAGGGCCAGCGGCTGTTCTACGAGGCCCTGAGCCGCGCCGACGAGGCCGGCCTCGACCTCCTCATCACCTTGCACGTCGGCGGCCAGGAGGTCCTCTCGCGCCTGCAGATGTTCCCGCGCGGGCCCATGTGGGCCGCCCGCATCGAGCCGCTGACCGCCGACGGCAACCTCGTCTATCAGTTGTACTCCGCGCAGGAGCGGTGGGCCCACATCGTCAAGCGCAGCACCGAGGGCGTCGTCGTCCTCGACCCCGACGGCCGGATCGTCGACTCGAACGCCGCCTTCTTCGAGATCATGCGCTTCCGTTCGGCCCACGGCGTCATCCTCAGCGAGGAGGCGCTGCGCGGGCGCCCGCTGCAGCCGCTGCTGACCGCCCACGGCTCCGGCCTCGACCCGCTGGCCGAGCACCTGCAGAGCCCCCACGCCGCGCGCGAGCGCTTCGCCGCCGAGCTGGCCTCGGGCGACCGCTGGCTCGACATCGCCGTCACCCCGCTGCAGCTGCCGGTGCGCGGCTTCGTCGGCCTGTGCGTCACCCTGCGCGACGTCACCGAGCGGCGCCAGGCCGAGCTCCTCCTGCGCCAGAAGGAGGCCGCCGAGGCGGCCAGCATCGCCAAGAGCCGCTTCCTCGCCAACATGAGCCACGAGCTGCGGACCCCGCTCAACGCCATCATCGGCTACAGCGACCTGCTGCTCGAGGACGCCGAGGCGCGCGGCGACCACGAGAGCGTCGGCGACCTCAAGCGGATCGGCATCGCCGGCGTGCACCTGCTCGAGCTCATCAGCAGCATCCTCGACCTCACCAAGATCGAGGCCGGGCGCATGGAGGTGTGGCCCGAGCGCTTCAGCGCCCGCGCCCTCGTCCAGGGCGTCACCTCGGCGCTCGAGACCCTCGCCGAGCAACGCGGCAACCGCATCGAATTGCGGATCCCCCGCGAGGTCGGCTTCATGGTCACCGACATGCTCAAGCTGCGCCAGGTGCTGTTCAACCTGGTCGGCAACGCCATCAAGTTCACCGAGCGCGGCACCATCCGCGTCGGCGTGCGCCGCCTGACCGTCGACGACCGCGACTTCATGGAGATCAGCGTCGCCGACTCCGGCATCGGCATCGCCCCCGAGGCCCTGCCGCGCCTGTTTCAAGAGTTCACCCAGGCCGACTCCTCGACCACCCGCCGCTACGGCGGCGCCGGCCTCGGCCTCTCGATCGCCCGCGAGTTCTGCCGCCTCATGGGCGGAGACATCACCGCCACCAGCGTCCCCGGCGAGGGCTCCGTCTTCACCGTCACCGTCCCCACCGAGCTCGACACCACCACGTCACAGCCCGCCGAGGCGGCCGGCGCCCTGGGCCCCGTCCTCGTCATCGACGACGACCCCGCCACCCTCGAGCAGGTCCAGCGCGGCCTCCACGGCGAGCAGGTCCCCGTCGTCAGCTGCACCAGCGCCACCCAGGGCCTCGAGCTGGCCAGGACCGTGCGCCCGCAGGCGATCGTCCTCGGCATCGCCGTCCCCGACGACGACGCCTGGAACGCGCTCGTCCAGCTGCGCAGCGACGTCGGCCTGCGCAGCGTCCCCGTGATCGTCGCCTCGCTGCTCGACGAACAGGCCCGCGCCCTCGTCCTCGGCGCCTCCGCCTACGTCGGCAAGCCGATCGACCGCGACCACCTCCTCACCGCCCTCGCCCAGGTCCGCGCCGCCTGAACGGCGCCTGTCCCTCGGGACATTTTATATGTCCTTTCGGGCATCCTTCTCGACCCGACCGTCGGCCGAGGCGCTGCACCGGCGCGCGGATCTGGCAGCTGTCGCCGCGCCGCGACGCAGCCGCTGCCAACATTCGGGCCACGGCATCAGGACCACCAGCACCAGCGCGATCATCGGGCGAAAGTCGATGTGGAGGATCTGGTCGATCCCCACGTGGAGCCCCACCAGCCCGATCGCCAGCCACGGCCGCACCCGCGGCAGCGGCACCAGCAGCACCGCCGCCAGCTCGAGCAGCAGCGCCGTCGCGGCCAGCGCGGCAGCCACGCGCGCGTCGGCGATCGCCCACGCGCGCACCAGGCTGTCGCCGTCGCCGAGCCGCCACAACCACAGCTGCAGCGCCGTCCCGTCGGCCCAGCGCCAGCCCGACGCCAGCAGCTTGTGCAGCCCGGCGCCGGCGTAGAAGCACGCCAGCACGAACACCGCGCCCTCGCGGACCCACCGCGGCGCCTGCCCCGGCCGCGCCGGCGCGTGCTCTGCCGCCGCCAGCAGCACCAGCAACCACAGCGGCGGCACGAACTTGTGGCGGAACCACGGCAGGTCTTCCCAGTACAGCGAGCCGAGCGTCAGCATCCCGAGGGCCGTCGCCCAGCCGGCCGCACACCTGACCTTCCGCGCATGTCCGAACAGCCATATCACTGCCCCGCCCCACAGCAGCGCGCGCCCGCTCCACAGCAGCGCCGGCGCCGACCACCACGCGCTCGGCACCACCAGCCCTGCCGCCGACACCACCGCCCCTTTCGGCAGCGACGCCCAGCGCAGGTCGACCTCGAGCGACAGCCACAGCGCCGCCGCGATGCTCGTCACGCGCAGGCCGGCGGCGAACAGCGCCGGCTCGCGCTCGAACAGCCGCTGCCATCGCTCGCCCGGCACCGCGCGCAGCCTACCCGAGCCTGGCCCGGGCCCGGAAGGCGCGCCCGCTCGTCGCCTCACACCCCGCTCGGGTACGTCTCCGGCGCCTCGGCGCGGTCCCAGCGGGCCGTGCGTTCGAGCGGCTCGAGCGCGCGGGTCTGGTCGAGGTGGAACACCGCGTCGTACTGCTGCGGCAGGCGCGTCTCGAAGTAGTGGCTCATCCGCTCGGTGCGCGGGTGATAGATGACCCCGATCGCCCGGTGCAGCCGCGGCTCGACCAGGCCGCCGGCCGCCTCGCCGAGGTCGCGCAGGTCGAGGTAGAAGCCCGGCAGGCCCAGCTCGTGGAACAGCCGCTCGTAGCTGCCGGGCAGCGACGGCCGCACGCGCATGCGCTCGGCCGGCCCGCCCCAGTCGGACGCCGCCGTCACCGTCCCGGTGTGCGTCGTGAAGCCGATCAGCACCGTGTCCGCCGGGTGGCGCTGGCGCACCAGCTGCCCGAGCGTGTGCTCGCCTGCCGCGCCGACCTCGCTCGCGCGGGCGTCGCCGACGTGCGAGTTGTGGGCCCACACCACCAGCTTCGCCGGCTCGCCCCGCCGCTCGCCGAGGCGGACGCGCAGCGCCGCGAACGTGTCGGCCATGTGTTGGTCGCGCAGGTTCCACGACGACACCCGGCCGCCGAACATCGACCGGTAGTAGCGCTCGGCGTTCGCCACCACGCGGGCGTTCTGCTCCGCGTGGAAGAACTCGTCCGCCGCCACCAGCCCGTCCTTGCGCAGCCGCTCGTCGCGGCTGCGCTGCAGCTCGACCAGCTGGCGCACCACCGCGTCCTCGCAGCCCTCGCTGAAGCCGAACGCCACCGCGTACCCGTAGCGCTGCGGCTCCTCGGCGATGTCCTCGAAGCAGGCGTAGCGGTCGCGCGCGCGCCGGGCCGCCTCGGGGTCCTCGCGGTCGAGGTACTCGAGCACCGCGGCGATCGACCCGTGCAAGCTGTACAGGTCGAGCCCGTAGAAGCCGACCTGCGCGGCCGCCGGCAGGCCCTCGTTGTGCGCCCGCAGCCAGCCGACGAAGTCGAGCACGTCCGCGTTGCGCCACATCCACGCCGGGAAGCGCTTGAAGTCGGCCAGCGACTCGACCGCGTCGCCGTCGCCGCCGCCGCCGTGGACGTAGCGATTCACGCGATAGGCGTCCGGCCAGTCGGCCTCGGCGCTCACCGCCGCGAACCCCTTCTCTTCGATGAGGCGCCGCGTCAGCAACGCGCGCAGGCGGTAGAACTCGTGCGTCCCGTGGCTGGCCTCGCCGATCAGGACGCAGCTCGCGTCGCCGATCCGCTCGAGGACGCGGTCGAAGTCGGTCGGTGCGCCGGTCAGGGGCTGGGCGATCGCAGAGACCGCGCGGCGCAGGCGTTCGTCGTTCCCGATGGCCATGGCATCCACTCCCATCCGTGCCAACCCCTCGCGCGAGGCAGCCGCGCACGCGATGCCCCTCAAACCTGGCCGCCGTCCGCCCGCCACGCAACCAGCCCCGGCCGCTCGTTCGAATCATCAATCCACACACCCGACGGCCTCGGCCGCGCGCGAGAGACCGACGACCGTGCTCGCGCCGCGCGTGCGCTTCCATGGCGAATGCACCGCCTGTCCGCGCGGACGAACCGCAACTGCCCCGCTTGCTCGTGCGCCCCGGGCGTCGCCTTGACAGCGAGCAGACCCGGCGACATGACCCGCCGGCATGTCGTTCGCACGCACGACCGCGCTCGTGATCGGTCTCGCCGTCTCGCTCGCGCCGGTCGGCTGCGAGAAGCCCGTCGGCGCCGAGGAGACGATCCCGCGCGAGATCGACATCCGCGCCGACGATCACGCCTTCTCCCCCTCACACATCGTCGCCGGGCCGGCCGAGCCGCTGGCGATCGCGCTGACGAACGACGGCACCGAACCTCACGCCATCGCGTTCGACCTGCCCGCCGGCCAGCAGCGCCTCTCCGAGCTGGCGCCCGGCCGCGCCGCGACGCTGACGTTCCGCGCGCCGGAGCAGCCCGGCGACTATGCCTATTACTGTCCGATCAACGATCACCGCCACCGCGGCATGGCCGGCACCCTCGCCGTGCTCGCCCGGCCGCAGGTGACGCTCGTCGAAACGGTGAGCGGCCTGTCGGCGCCGCTCGCCCTCGCGTTCCCCGACGACGGCAGCGATCGCTGGTTCGTCGTCGACCAGATCGGTCTCGTCTTCGTGATCCGCGGCGGCGAGCGCGAGCCGGCGCCGCTGCTCGACCTGCGCGACCGGATGGTCGAGCTCAACGACGTCTACGACGAGCGCGGCCTCCTCGGCCTGGCGCTCCACCCCGAATTCGCCGACAACGGCCGCCTCTACGTCTTCTACAACGCGCCGCTGCGCGAGGGCGGGCCCGAAGGCTACAATAGCACGCTGACGCTGTCCGAGCTCCGGATCTCCCACGAGGACCCCGATCGCGTCGACCCGGCGTCCGAGCGCGTCCTGTTGACCATCGACAAGCCGCAGTTCAATCACAACGGCGGCGCCCTGGCGTTCGGGCCCGACGACCTGCTCTACATCTCGGTGGGCGACGGCGGCGGTTCGGGCGACAAGGGCATGGGCCACCCCGACATCGGCAATGGGCAGTCGCGCGACACGCTGCTCGGCAAGCTCCTCCGCATCGACGTCGACGGGGCCCGGCCCTACGCCGTGCCGGACGACAACCCCTTCGTCGGCAAGGCCGGCGCCGACGAGATCTACGCCTACGGCTTCCGCAACCCCTACCGCTTCTCGTTCGACCAGGGCGAGGGTCACCGGCTGTTCGTCGGCGACGCCGGCGAGCACCGCTGGGAAGAGGTGAGCATCGTCGAGCGCGGGCAGAACATGGGCTGGAACATCCGCGAGGGCGCCCATTGCTTCGACCGCGACCACCCGCTGAAGGAGCCCGCCAAATGTCCCCGCGTCGGTGCCGACGGCGAACCGCTGGTGCCGCCCGTCGTCGAATTCGCCAACGCCAAGAACGGCGGCCCGGGCGTGGCGATCGTCGGCGGCCACGTCTATCGCGGCTCGGCGCTGCCGGAGCTGGCGGGGCGCTACGTGTTCGGCGCCTGGACTGCCCTCGAGGCCACGCCGAGCGGCGTCCTGTTCTATGCGGTGCCGCACGCCGGGGGCGAATTGTGGTCGATACAACGGATCGACGCGGCCGGGCGCGACGACGGTGATATCGGCCACTTCCTGCGGGGCCTCGCGCAAGATCCCGCCGGCGAGCTCTACCTCCTCGCCAGCGATCGGCCCGGGCCGACCGGCGACACCGGACGGGTGTTCAAGCTGCGGGCTCAACCCTGACTCGAGCGAATCTTTCGGCCGGGACCGGTATGATGATTGGCGGACGCTGCGCACCCCCGATGGGCCCGGCGTCGCTCGTCGATGTCTGGCACGAAAGGTTGGCGTTTCTGCGGTGTCGCCAGTGGCCCGCCGCCGATCCGCTCTCATGCTCTGCGCGCCACGGGCGGCCCTGAAGGCCGCCCATTCCGTCATTCACATCACACAGATCGAGGAGACAATCCCATGAGACCCAGCGAACGTCGCCACATGCAAGAAGAGCAGACCCACGGCCGCAGGCGGCCCCAGGAGCGAGAGGGCCGCGAGCGCGGCGAGGAGATGCGCTCGTGGTCGGGCCGCGACGAGCCCCGCCGTCATCGCTTCGAAGAAGAGGAGGGCATGGAGTACGAGGAGCGCCGCGCCGGAGAATTCGGCGAACAGGGCGGTTATGGCCGCTATGAGGGCCAGCAGGGCTATTACGGCGGCCAGGGCCAGCAGGGCATGTACGGCGGCCAGGGCCAGCAGGGCATGTACGGCGGCCAGGGCCAGCAGGGCATGTACGGCGGCCAGGGCCAGCAGGGTTTCGGCGGCCAGGGTTATTACGGCGGCCAGGGCCAGCAGGGCTTCGGCGGCCAGGGTTATTACGGCGGCCAGGGCCAGCAGGGCTTCGGCGGCCAGGGCTATTACGAGGGCCGCGGTCGTCAGTCGTACGGCCAGGGCCAGTACGGCGGCCCGCAGACCTCGTGGCAGGGCATGCAGGGCCAGCGCTCCGGCTTCGGCGGCTACGGTGGTTCGTTCGGCCGCGAGGGCTACGGCGGTCGCGGCTACGAAGGCATGGGCGAGGAAGGCGGCGGCTTCCGCGGCGGCATGGAAGAAGGCCGCGGCTACCGCGGCGGCATGGGCATGGAAGAGGGCCGCGGCTACCGCGGCGGCATGGGCATGGAAGAGGGCCGCGGCTACCGCGGCGGCATGGGCATGGAAGAGGGCCGCGGCTACCGCGGCGGCATGCACGAGCGCGAGCGCTTCGCGGGCCGCGGACCGAAGGGCTACCGCCGCGCCGATGACCGCATCAACGAGGAGATCTGCGAGACCTTGACCCGGCACCCCGCGGTGGACGCGAGCGAGATCGAGGTCAAGGTCGTCCAGGGCGTCGTCACCCTGAGCGGCACGGTCGACGACCGGCAGGCCAAGCGACTCGTCGAAGATCTGTGCGAGGACATCTCGGGCGTCCGCGAGGTCCAGAACCAGGTCCGGGTCAGCCAGGGCGGACAGGAGACGCGAGGTCAGGGCGAAAGGGCCACGCAGGGCCAGACCACGACCGGCCGCGGCCAGACCGAGCCGTCCATCACTTCCGGCGGTCGCACCCGCGAGGCGTGACCTCGCCTCCACCTCGCCGCCGAGATCGACGATCTCGGCGGCGCGGCCATGCGATGACCCTGCGATGCAGCGTCGCCTACGCCGCGGCGTGCGAATCGACGCTCTCGCCGGGCTCGACCAACGACAACGACAAATAACCCGTCGGCGCCAGGGTGGTCGCCAGCATGACCTCGTTGATGTCGTGATGCGCCAGCCAATTGTCGGCGCGCCGGTGCTCCGGCCGCGACCAGAACGCCTCGATGACCCCGCGCTGCGGCAGGTGCTCGGCCAGCTGCTCGAGGTGTCGCCGGACCGCCGGCATCGCCTCGTAGGGCCGTGGGTCCTCGCGGACCGCCGCGTCGAGCCGCGCCACGGCGTGCAGGCCGATCGCCAGCCCGAGCTCGCGGAACGCCAGGCGGTCGTGGAGCGGCCGCTCGAGCTGTCGCTGGCGCAGATACGCCGCCGCCCCCCGGCTCGCCGCCGCCAGCACCGGGACCAGCAGCGCCTCGCCCCCGGCCCCGCGGCGGATCAAGCGGTCGAGGCGCCACGCGTCCGTCATCAGCCCGCCGAGCCCCAGCGGATCGTCGGTGACCCAGTCGCGCCGATCGGCGATCGCGGCCATCTCGGCGACCTCCCGCGCCAGCGCGGGGCCGTCGCCCGGGTCACCACCGCCGGCGCGCAGCTGCAGGTACGTGACGAGCCCGTCGAGCGGGTCGTGATGACCCATCGACGGCACCAGCGGACGCCGCAGATCGATGCTCATCTTCCAGTACATCCGCCGCGTCCCGCCCGCCCTCGGCGCATACGTGAACGCGGCGTGCGCGGCGACGGCCAGCTCGCGCGCCTGGCGATTGCCGCTCGGGTCTCCGGTGAAGCGGCTCCACTGATCGAGCGCGTGCATCCACTTCGTCAAATAATGGTAGTATTGCCCGTCGCGTTCCCACTCGAGCTCCGGGTCGAACGGCTCGTCGGGCCCGCGTTCGGGCAGCGGCTTGCCGATCCGCAGGCCGCCGCGGGTCGGGTGCGCCTCACCTGCCTCTTCGGACAGACCGCTGATCCACCCCGTGCGCGGATCGTCGGGCCGGTGGCGGCCGAGCACGTGGTGGACCTGCTCGACCAGGCGCACCGCGAGCCCGCGCAGCGACGCCGACCCGCCGCCGCCGCCGAGCCCGAGCAGGTTGCAGACCGCGAACGCATCGGTCCACAAGTACCGCCGCGCCGGCTGGTCGCCCGTGAGCCCGGTCCGCGCGGCGAAATCCAGCATCAGCCTGGTGGCCGCCTCGTCTCTGCCGGGTTCGCTCATCGTCCTCCTCCTCGGACCGCGAAGACATAGCAGCGACAGCGGACCGACTCGCTCGATCGCCAGCGATTCGCACGGGTTCGTAACCACCGTCGGCGTATCGTCCAAGTCGTGCTCGCCGGGGCGGACCCCGCGCCCTTGCTGCCAGTTCACGCCCGGCGAGCGCAGCCGATCGTCGGCCATGCACGACTACCCCGGCACGCGGCGCGGTTCGTTCACCCCCGTCACGCTCCGCGCACACCGATCGCCGTCGCGCCCCCATCACCTTGCGAACAGCCGGTTCGCTTCACGATGTTGCGCCCGCGCGTTCGCCGAACGCCACCACCACCTCGCGTTCGTGCGCGCTTCGCAGCGTCGCGCGGAAGCGCACCCTCGCTGCGACCGCGGCCCCGGGCCGCGGTGTTACCCTCGCGCGCATGGTCCGTGCCGCCCTCGCGCTCGTCCTGCTCCTCGTCGCGTGCAAGCAGACAGGTGGCGCTGCCTCGCCGCCGCCCGAGGTACCGCCCGCCTTCTTCGCCGCCGGCTCGAACATCCTCACCTTCGACGACCGCCCCGTCGTCCAGCAGGCCGCGCAGGAGCTGGAGAAGAACCCCGCGCTGCACGTCCTCTTGATCGGCCGCACCGACTCGCGCGGCAAGGTCGACCAGAACATGGAGCTCGGCCTCCAGCGCGCCCGCGAGATGCGCGAGGCGATCCTCCTCAAGGCGGCGGGCAAGGTCGACCCCACCCGCGTCCACATCGGCTCGCGCGGTCAGGCCGAACCGACCGGCGACAACAACACCGAGGAAGGCCGCGCCGCCAACCGCCGCGTCGAGTTCTTCTTCTACTACCCCGACGGCACCCCGCTGAAGTCGCGCTTCACCGGCCCGATCGTCATCGAGGGCGAGGACCCCGAGCCCGCCCCCTCCCCGGCGCCGCCGAAGTGACTCTCAGGACATGTCCTTTTAAACATCCGAGTCGACGGCCCCCACGGCGCCCCTCGCGCCGCCGACGCCGACGCGGAACTTCCTGCCCGGCGCGGGAACACGCAGGTCGGCACAGGCGTTCGGGCGCAGCCCATGCACCGAAGAGACGTCCTGACCACCCTCCTCCTCCCCGTCGCCGCCGGCGCCTGCGACCGGGCCGGCGACGCTTCGCATGAATCGCCCGGGATCCGGCTGCTCACCGAGTTCTGGGCCAGGGTGTACAACCCGCCGCAGGACCTCGACACCATCGATCGCCTGTGCACCGAGGACTTCATCCTCACCACCGCCGGTACGGACGTCGTCGGGCGCGCCGCCTTTAAAAATTGGGTGCGCTCGTTCAGCGCGAAGATCCGTGACCTCCGGCTGACGAGCCGCGACATGTTCAGCAGCGCCGACGGCACCCGCGTCGTCTCGCGCTGGGTCGTCACCGGCTTCAATCAGGGCATCCTGAACACGCCTGCCGACGACCGGCCGATCGAGTTCACCGGCATCGCCGTGTGGGAGGTGCGGGACGGCAAGCTGGCGCACAACTGGGTCGAGCGCAGCGCCCACGAGCTGGCCCAGCGGCTGGCCCAGCCCGGCCCGATGTGACCGGCGGCCGCGCACACGACGTCGTGCGACAGATGTCCCTCGGGACATCTGTAGTCACTGCGGCAACATGCAGAGCCCCACGTTCTCGAGCCCGGGCGGCGCCGCCCCTTCCTCGAACCACGGGATGCACTCCAGCCCTTGCCCCGGGCAAGTGTTCGCCAGCGAGGTGTCGCAGAACGGCAGGCAGCAGCCGATCACCTGCGGGTCGCACTCGTCGGCCAGCGTCGCGTCCGCGCAGATGAGCCCCGGGTCGCACGCGTTGACGTACTCGCACGGGTCGAACACCTGGCCCGCCTCGCCGCTGGCGTCGAGGACGCAGACGAATTCGCCCGTGTTCGGGCTGGAGATGCACGTGTCGCCCTCGGGGCAGTCCTGCAGCAGCGGATCGCAGTTCGGGATGCACAGGATCAGCACTCCATCGCCGGACAGCGCGCAGGTGGTGTTGGGGGGCTCGCACGCCGGCGCCTCGGGCGAGCCGACGCACATGGCAGTGCACGTTCCCTGCAGCGTGTCCAGGTCGATGTCCCAGCACATCAGGTGCTTGTCGCACGTGTCCTCGCCGCTCACGCCCGAGCCGATCGCCTGGCACGGCTCGCCGAACTGATCGGGGTCGGGCACGATCTGCACGCACTTGGTGGCGTTCCACGCGCTGCCGCCATCGTTGGCGTACGGCATGCATTTATGTCCCTCGGGACAGTCCTCGGTCCACAGGTCGCACTCCTTGATGCCGCCTTGGTCCCCCTCGACGATGAACAGCGACGTCGTGTCGCTGCCCGTCGCCGTCGGGTCGGGCACACCGCTCGTCGGCCCCACGCCCGTCGTCGGCTCCGCCGGCGTCGTCGCGGTGAACGTGCCCGGGTAGGTCCCCCCACCGCTCGTCGTCTCCGGCTCCGCGCTCGTCCCGGGCGGCCCGGCTGACGTGGTCGCGTCGTCGGTGGCGCTGGCCTGAAAGTCACCCGGCTCGCGCAGCGCGCAACCGGCGAGGAGGAGGAGCGGGAGCAGACGGATCGACATGGCGGGTATCACCTTCTGTGTCTGAGAGAACATGTCCGAAAAGTCATGGTTGAAAGCATGGCCCGACGTCATCACGGCAGCCCGCACGTCCCGACGTTCTCGAACCCGGGCGGCGCCTCGCCGTCCTCGTACCACGGCAAACACTCCTGCCCCTGCCCCGGGCACGCGTTCGCCAGCGAGGTGTCGCAGAACGGCAGGCAGCAGCCTGAAGCCTGCAGATCGCACTCGACCGCGCTCCCGGGGCTCTGACAAAACAAGCCCTTGGCGCACTCGTCGACGAACTGGCACGGATCGAACACCTGCCCCTGCTCCTCCCCCTCGAAGACACACAGGAATCTGCTCGAGTCCTGCGGATTGGGAACGCAGTCATCGCCGCCGGGGCAGTCCTGCAGCAGCGGGCTGCACATCGGCAAGCACAGCGTCAGCACGCCGTCACCCGCGACGTGGCAGGACGCCAGCGGATCGACGCAGCCGGGCGCGTCGGGGCTGCCGGTGCATTGTCCCACGCACCCCCCCACGCCGTCGACGACGTCCCAGCAAATCATCCCCACATCGCAGCTGTCCTCGCCGCTCACGCCGGAGCCGACCACCGTGCACTGCTCATACAGCCCGTCGGGCTCCGACACGACCTCGACGCACTTCAGGCTCTCCCACGAGAAGTCGCCGTCGCCCGAGTACGGCATGCACTTCTGTCCCGACGGACAGTCCTGCACCCAGGGGTCGCACTCCTTGACGCAGCCGCCGCCGTCCGGGATCACGATGAACGACCCCGTCGTCTCACCGCCGCTCGTGGACGCGTCCACGCCCGAGGTCGTGGCGCTGGACCCCGGCCCCGTGGTCAATTCCCCCGCCGTGGTGAGCCCCGGCCCGGACACCTCCGGCTCCGACGACGACGACGTCGCGGCCGTCCAGCCACCGACCGCGCTCGACGTCCCGTCCCCCTCGCTGTCCGCGACATCCCCCGGCCGCCGCAACACGCACGCGGCGAGCAGGACCAGCGGGAGCAGGCGGTGAGATGAAATGTTCATGAGGACATGTCCCTTCAAACAAGTCATGGCAACCCGCAGCTCCCGACGTTCTCGAACCCGGGCGGCGCCACGCCGTCCTCGTACCACGGCAAACACTCCTGCCCCTGCCCCGGGCACGTGTTCGCCAAGGAGGTGTCGCAGAACGGCACGCAGCAGCCAGAGGCCCGCGGATCGCACTCGGCCGCCACCTCGGGGCTCCGGCAATACAGGCCCTCGTCGCACGAATTGGCGTACTCGCACGGATCGAACACCTGCCCCTCCTCCCCGCTGGCATCGAGGACGCACAAGAACCGGTTTGGGTCCTGCGGATTGGGGATGCACAGTTGGTCACCGAAGCAATCCTGCAACAAAGGGCTACACATCGGCAAGCACAGCGTCAACACGCCGTCGCCGCCGATATGGCAGTCCGCCCCCGGATCGGCACAGTCCGGCGCGTCCGGGCTGCCGATGCACATGCCCACGCAATGGCCCACGCCGTCGATGAAGTCCCAGCACATCAGCCCCACGTCGCAGCTGTCCTCGCCGCTGACCCCCGAACCGAACACCTCGCACGGCTCATAAAGGCCGTCAGGCTCCGGCACCACGTCGACGCACTTCAGGCTCTCCCACGAATAGTCGCCGTCGCCCGAGTACGGCATGCACTTCTGTCCCGGCGGACAGTCCTGCACCCACTGGTCGCAGTGCGGAGTCCCATGACCGCCGTCCGGCGGCACGATGAACAACGAGCTCGTCTCGCTCCCGGTGACCGCCGACGTCGCGTCGATCCCACCCGTCGTCGTCGGCCCGGGCGCTGCCGTCGTCGTCCCCGGCCCACCGCCGCTCGCCGAAGCCTCGCCGCCGCTCGTCGTCCCCCCGTCGGTCTCCCCGCCCGTGGAGCCCCCCGGCTGCCGCAGCACGCAGCCCACGAGCACGAGCGGGAGCAAGAAGACGAATGTCCTGTTCATGTGAGCATGTCCCTTCATTCATCCCCTACGGCAGCCCGCACACCCCGACGTCCTCGAACCCCTGCAGCGCCTCGCCGTCCTCGTACCACGGCAAACACTCCTGCCCCTGCCCCGGGCACGTGTTCGCCAGCGAGGTGTCGCAGAACGGCGAGCAACAGCCCGCGATCCGCGGGTCGCACTCGCTCGCCAGCTCCGACTCCAAACAATACAGCCCCGGGTCGCACGCGTTGGCATACTCGCACGGGTCGAACACCTGCCCCTCGTCCCCGCTGGCGTCGAGGGCGCACAAAAAGTCCTTCGGCTCGTCCGGGTTGGGAACGCAGACATCGCCCGGCTGGCAGTCCTGCAGCAGCGGGTTGCACATCCGCAGGCACAGCGTGATGATCCCGCTGGCCGTCTCGACGCAGCCAGCCCCCGGATCGGCGCAGTCCGGCGCGTCCGGGCTGCCGATGCAGAAGCCGATGCACGTGCCGATCCCGTCGTCCACGCCCCAGCAGATCATCCCGACGTCGCAGCTATCCTCGCCGCTCGCCGCCGAGCCGAACACCTCGCACGGCTCGTACAACCCGTCGGGATCGCGGACGACGTCGACGCACTTGAGGCTCTCCCAGTGGTTTTGGCCGTCACCCGCGTACGCGTTGCACTTCTGGCCTTCGGGACAGTCTTGCACCCACTGGTCGCATCGCTCCTTGTCGCCGGCATCCGGCAGCTCGATGAACACCGAGCCGGTCGTACCGCCGCTGCTGGTGCTCCCGCTCGTGGTCGGCTCATCGACCGCTCCGCCCGCCGTCGCCGACCCCCCCGTGGTGCTGCCTGCTCCCGTCGTCGTCGTCGCCGCGCTCCCGCCCCCTCCGAGATCGTCCGGCCCGGCGCACCCGCCGAGCCACGCGAGCGCCAGCAAGCGCCCTGATCGTCCGGACATGTCCCGAAGAACCTGCATGAAAGCGCAGAACCGCTGGCCCGCCCGCCGCGCGCCTCAAAACCAACATACATGATGATCCTCCACAGCAACGGCCGTTAAGGAAATAAAACACAGGTTAGTTTTACCAGACTATCGCGCGGAACCGCGCCTTAAGCCGACGTTTTCACGACATAAACAACATGTCTCAAAGGCCATCTTACGAGCCCGCCGCGCTCAGGGCCGCGCGTCCAGCTCCCGCAAGAACCCCGCGGCGACCGCCGCAGGCGCCAGCCCGTCGCGATCGACCGCCGCGTTGAGCCTCCGCATCTGCGCCGCATCGATGCGCCCGGCCAGCGCCTGCAACGCCTGCAGCGCCGCAGGATATTCGTGCACGAGGCGCGGCCCCGCCAGCACCAGCGCGTCGTACGGCGGCAGCGCCGCGCGGTCGTCGACGAGCGGCACCAGCTCGTACGCGTCGAGGCGGCCGTCGGTCGAGTAGCCCAGGATCACCTGCACCTCGCCGGAGCGGGTCGCCTCGAACAGCAGCGACGGGTCCATGCTGCGCTCGCTGGCGAACCGCAGCCCGTACGTCGCCACGACCGCCTGCCACTCCGGGCGGTGGAACAATTCGTAGTCGCCGCCGACCGTCCACCCCGGGGCGTGCCGTGCGAGATCGCCGATCTGCTCGAGCCCCAGCGCCTCCGCCTGCGCGCGCGGCAGCGCCACCACGTACGTGTTCTCGAACCCGAGCTCGGCCGCCACCGCGATCCCCTCGCGCGCCAGCGCCTCACGCACCTCGCGGGTCGCCGCCGCGCGGTCGCGGGGCACGTCGGTGCGCCCGAGGATCACCGCCCGCAGCGTCCCCACGTAATCGACGTACGCGTCGATCTCCCCGCTGCGCAGCCCGTCGAACACCACCGTCGACCCCAGCGAATCGAGCGTCGTCGCCGGCAGCCCCGTCGCGCGCTCCAGCACCCCGGCGACGATCCGGCTCAGCACGTACTGCTCGGTGAACGGCTTGGCCCCGACCACCAGCGGCCGCGGCCCGCCGCGCGCCGCCTGTCGCAGCGTCGGGAGCGACGCCGCGATCGCCAGCCCCACGAGTCCCACCAACCCCGCGACCACCAGTCCTCGCCGGCGCCGCCGCGCCCCGAGCTCGAGCAGGTGCACCAGCCCGTCGAGCAGCAGCGCCAGCGCCGCCGCGGCCGCGCAGCCGACCAGGATCGCCGCGTAGTTGCGCGTCTGCAGCCCGCCGAAGATGAAGTACCCCAGGCTCTTCGCCCCGACCGGCGTCGCCAGCGTCGCCGTCCCGACCGTCCACACCGCCGCGGTGCGGATCCCCGCGATGATCAGCGGCAGCGCCAGCGGCAGCTCGACCCGGCGCAGGCGCTCCCGCGCGTCCATGCCCACCCCGTCGGCCGCCTCGAGGATCGCCGGATCGATCGTCGAGAGCCCCACCGTCGTATTGTGCAAGATCGGCAGCAAGCTGTACACGAACAGCCCGAGCACCGCCGGCAACCAGCCGATGCTCGGCGCCCCGACTGCCGCCAATGCCGGCACCATGAATGCCAGCAGCGCCAGGCTCGGCACCGTCTGCAGCGCGCTCGCGACTGCCAACAATGGCCGCCCCGCTCGCGGCCGGCGCGTCGCCAGCACCCCGAGCGGCACGCTGACGACCACCCCGCCCGCCAGCGCCGCCAGGCTGAGCTGCAGGTGCGCCGCCAGGTACGTCGGCAACGCCGCCAGCAGCTCGTTCACGGCCCCTCCGCCAGGCGCGCGCGCGCGGCCGCGGCCTGCTCGAGCGGCTCCGTCAAGAGCGCCCGCACCTCGTCATCCGCCGGCGCCTGCGCCAATTCACGTCCGCGGCCGACCTGAATGATTCGCCCCGCGCGCATCACCGCGATCCGGTCGCCGAGCAGCAACGCCTCGACCACGTCGTGCGTCACGAACACGATCGTCAATCCGAGTCGGCGGTGGATCTTCGCCAGCGCCGCCTGCAGGCGCGCGCGCGTGCGCGAGTCGAGCGCGCCGAACGGCTCGTCGAGCAGCATCACCCGCGGCTCGGCCGCCAGCGCCCGCGCCACCGCCACCCGCTGGGCCTGCCCGCCCGACAGCGCCGCCGGCGAGCGCCCGCGGAAGCTCGCCGGCTCGAGCTCGACCAGCTCGAGCAGCTCGTCCACCCGCGCCTCGATCCGCGCCCTCGGCCAGCCCAGCAGCGCCGGCGTCACCCCGATGTTCTCCGCCACCGTCATGTGCGGGAACAGCCCCAGGCGCTGGAACACGTAGCCCACCCGGCGGCGCAGCAGCGGCGCCGGCATCGAGCGCACGTCCTCGCCCGCCAGCGACACCCGCCCCGACGTCGGCTCCACCAGTCGATTGATCGTCTTGAGCGCCGTCGTCTTGCCCGACCCCGACCCGCCGAGCAGCACCAGCAGCTCGCCCTCCGCCACCGCGAGCGACACCTCGTCGATCGCCACCACCTCGCCGTGGACCTTGCGCACCCGCTCGAGCGCGATCATCGACCGCGCGGTCACGCCGCTCTCCGCAGCACGTTCGCCAGGTAGGTCCTCGCCTCGCGGGCCCCGGCCACCAACCTCGGCCCGATGCGCTCGCGGATCTCGCAAGGAATCGCGGAGTGCTCGAGGTCGACGTCGACGTGGCGCTCGACCAGCGCGAGCAGCTCCGCCGCGTCCGGCAGCCTCGCGTTGGCCGGCCCGCGCAGCCCGCGAGCCGCACACGCCGCCAGCAAGATCGTCGCCTCCTCCGGCCCGCCGATGCACTCGAACGGCTGCCGCCCCTCCGTCGCCCGCAGCGCCGCAAACTCGGCCGCCAGCCGCGGGTTTGCCAGCAGCGAGTCGTCGCCGAACGTCCGCCGCACCACCTCGCGCGGCAAGAACGCCGCGCAGCCCAGCCACACGTACAGGCACTTCGGGCAGCGCAGACACCACGGCTTGCGCAGGTTGCACGAGTGCGTGAACGCCACGTCGTCCGCGTCGCCGCGCAGCAGCCCGAAGATCACCAGATCGTCGATCGGCTTCAGCACGCTGTGGTACGAGAACCCGCGCAGCAGGTGCCGCCGGATATACGCATTCAGCAGCGACTCCGCCGCCGCCGACTTGCCCCATTGATGATTGATCTCCTCCCCCGTGCGCTCCCAATAAAGCTGCCCGTGGTCCGCGCTGCGCTCGTGTCCGAGAGAGATCGCCCGATGCCCGTGCTGCAGCGCGATCGGCAGCGCCGCGAAGATCGAAGTCGGCGTCTCGGCCGCGCACAGCGTGCCGACCGCGAGCTCGGGGTGGAGCCGCAGCACCGGCGAATCGAGGAAGTCCTCGAGGATCCACTGGCGGAAGTGTCGGCGCGGCCGACAGCGGGCCACCAGGCCGTCGAGCAGCGCGTGCTGGACCGCCGCCGGCCCGTAGATCGACGACGAGTAGCCGAGGCTGTCGTAGCTCACGCCCGCCCGCTCGAGCAGCCGCATCGCCACCAGGCTGTCCTTGCCGCCGCCGCAGAACAGCAGCGTGTCCACCGGCGCCTCCACCCCCGCCACCAGCGGCTCGCCGTCCTCCGTCGCACCCCCCGCGACCTCCGGCCCGAAGTACGCCGGGTCGTCGTTCTCGTAGCGCCACTGCGCCCACACCTCGCGGAAGAACACCCGCCACAACCTCGACAATGCCGGCGTCCAGAAGCGAGCGTACGCCCCGAGCTCGAGCCGGTCCGGCCGCAGGCTGCACAGCTTGGCCGCCTCGAACGCCGCCACGTGGAACAGCAAGCGGCGCAGCGACTCCTCCGAGTGACTCGCCGCCAGCGCGTGGAGGTCGACGTCCGCGTACCAGTACGTGCTCGCGAACTCGAGCTCCGCGAACACGAAGCTGAAGCGGACCGCGTGGCGGGCGACCGCGAGGCCCCGCAAGCTGAGCACGCGCGCGCCCGGCATGAGCGTTCGTCGTAGCGACCCCGCGCGTCCCCGTCCACTGGCCGTGCGTTCAGAGCCGCACGACTGTAGCGATCGACCGCACCGGCGCCCGTCCGCCGCGCTGTCAGCATTCGCCCGTCTGTTCGCCGCCGCAGCGCGCCCGCGACGGCGCCCCCGCCACGCCCGCGACGAGCGCGTCGAACAGCGCCGGGACCACCGGCAAGCTCGGGTCGGTGTACGCCGCCCACTGCGACGCCGGCTCGAGCGTCGCCGCCTTGAGCACGTGGTTCATCCCCTCGATGATCGTCAACTGCGCGTCCGGAGCCGCCGCCGCCAGCAACTTTGCGTCCTTGACGCTCGTCTGAATGTCGGTCGTGCCCTGAACGATCGCCGTCGGGATCGCCAGCGACGCCACCTCGACCGACGGATCGTACTTGAGATACGAGATGAGATACGGCTGCACGCTGGGCCGGAACGCCTCGTAGAGCGCGGGCGACACCTCGTCGACCTCGACGCCGGCCTCGAGCGCGTCGAGGATCGCATCGGCCTCGGCGAACAGCACCGCGGACAGCTGCGCGCTTAGCTGCTCGCGGATGACCTCGCCCGCGGGCCGGCCCAGCCCGGCGATCGCCACGAACGCCGCCGCCGGGCTCTGCTTCGCCGCCAGCATCCCGATCAGCGAGCCCTCGCTGTGCCCGGCGATCGTCACGCCCGTGAAGCGCTCGTCGGCGGCGAGCTTCTCCACCCACGCGGCTGCATCGTCGACGAGCATCTCGAACCGCAGCCCCTCCTCCGACACCGGGGTCTGGCTCGCCCCCACTCCGCGCTTGTCGAAGCGCACGCTCGCAACGCCGCGCTCGGCCAGCCCCGCGGCGACCTGCTTCAACGAATCATTGGCCCCCGGCAGCAGCGGGCTGTTCCCGTCGCGATCGGTCGGCCCCGAGCCCGCGTGGATCAGCACGACCGCGAAGGGCCCGCAGCCCGCCGGCAGCTGCAGCGTCCCGTCGAGGTCGCCCGTGGCCGTCTCGAGCACGATCGGCGACGCGCTCGCCCCCGGACAGTCCTCGCCCTTCGCGTCGCACGCCCCGGCCACCAGCGCCCAACCGATCAGCCTTGTTCGCACACCTGCTGCCATCGACGCGAAGTCCTGAACCCGACCCGCGCGCGCGTCAACGCGACCCGTCACTCCTCGCGCGTGATCGTCCACTCCGCCCGCGACTGCACCGTCAGCGCACCGTCGTCGCCGCGGCCCATCACCGTCTGCGTCACCGTCACCGCGGCGGGCAGCGTCGGGTCGCGGCGCAGCGCCCAGCGGACCGCGCGCCGCACCTCCGCCGCGCTCGCCACCTCGCCGAGCACGTGCGCGCTGGCCGGTCGACGGCGGCCGTAGCCGTCGCGCCCGAGCGTCTGGACGGGCGGGTCGTGCCACTCCGGCACGTGCAGTCGCAGCCGCTCGAGCGGCACCGGCGCCCCGCGCGGATCTCGCGCCTCGTAGTGGGCAAGACGAGCGATCGCCCGCGAGAACATCGAAGGCAGCGAGAACGGGTACAGCTCGCGTACGATCGGTGGCACCACCACCAGCAGCGACGCAAGCCCGGCCACGAACCACCGCTCCCAGCCCGCCCCGTGCTCCGTCGGCGCTCCCGACATCGCCAACTTCTCCGCCAAATGATTTTGATTTTCAATGCTGAGAAACATCACGGCGCGCGCCCTTGACGCCCTCGGCGTCGCCGCCGATCAATTTGAAATCAGTTTTCAATATCCATCGGCGCTGCTCGTCCTCCTCATGCTGCTGACCGCGACCACTGCCCAGGGTGCTCCGCCGCGCGCGGCGAGGGTCGTCGTGCGTCCGCCGAAGGAGAGCAAGACGGTGGTCGTCACCTCGGCGCGGACCGAGCAGGCCATCGGCGACGTCGCCGTCTCGACGCGGGTCGTCGACCGGGCCGCGATCGAGGCCTCGGGCGCCGAGACCCTCGCGGGCGTGCTCGAGGAGCAGCCCGGCCTGCAGATCCTCCGCAGCTTCGCCGGCGCCGGCGGCGTCGGCGTCCAGATGCAGGGCCTCGACTCGAAGTACGTCCTGATCCTCGTCGACGGCCAGCGGGCCACCGGCAGGGTCGGCGGCGTCATCGACCTCTCGCGATTTCCGGCCGAGGACATCGCCCAGGTCGAGATCGTCAAGGGCCCCGGCAGCTCGCTGTACGGCGCCGACGCGATCGCCGGCGTCATCAACATCATCACGCGTCGGGCCGCGCGGAAGTTCGAGCTCGACGCGCGGGCCCGCTACGGCAGCTTTCACACCTCCGACCTCAGCACCACCATCGGCGGCGCGCGGGGCCGCTGGAGCACCCGCTGGAGCGCCGGCTGGCACTACACCGCCGGCTTCGACCGCGACCGCAGCACCCCCTCGACCACCGGCAGCGCCGGTCACTCGATCAACGCCTCGCAGCGCACCGACGTGCGGGTGCGCCGCGACGTCACGATCGGCCTCATGGCCGACTACCAGCGGCGCGACCTCCACGGCATCGACAGCAACGCCGCCGGCGCCGTCTTCGATCGCAACAACCTGACCCAAACGACATCCGTCACCCTGATGCCGGAGATCACCTGGGACGCGCCCGCGCGGCTCAAGCTCGTCGCCCACCTGGCCCACTTCGACGACAACTACGTCCTCGACCAGCGCAAGTCCGACGCCCTCGACCAGCGCCAGCACACCAAGGACACCCTCGGCCAGTTCGGCGCCCAGTACGACCACATGATCGCCGGCCGGCACCTCTTCAGCGCCGGCATCGAGACCCAGCTCGAGCACCTCTCGACCCCGCGCCTCGCCACCGCCGCCAGCGACCGCCAGCGCTTCGCCCTCTACGCCCAGGACGAGTGGAAGGTCGCCCTGAAGCCGCTCGTCGTCGTCGTCCCCGGCGCGCGCCTCGACCTCGACTCGCAGTTCGGCGGCTACGGCTCGCCGCGCCTGGCCGTGCGCATCGACCCCGCCGAGGCCCTCACCTTGCGCGCCAGCGCCGGCCTCGGCTTCCGCGCCCCGGCCTTCCGCGAGCTCTACCTCGCCTTCGCCAACCCGGCCGCCGGCTATCGCGTCACCGGCAACCCCGACCTCAAGGCCGAGACCGCCCGCAGCGCCACCGCCGGCGTCGCCTGGCGGCTCTCCCCCGGCCGCACCCTGACCGTCGATTACTTCCACCACCGCCTCAAGGACCTCATCGCCCTCGACGCCAACACCCTGACTCTCGGGTCAGACAACGCCTTCCAGTACATCAACGTCGGCGCCGCCCGCAGCCAGGGCGTCGAGGCCGCGCTCGCGCTCAAGTTCACCGACGTCGTCGACGCCGAGGTCAGCTACACCTTCACCGACGCCCGGGACCTCGAGCTCAAGCGGCGCCTGCCCGGGCGGCCGATGCACCACTCGAGCGCGCGCGTGCGCTGGAAGCACCCGCGCTCCGGCACCTCCGCCCAGCTGCGGGCCGCCGTGTTCGGCAAGCAGTTCTTCTACGCCGACAACGACGGCGACGGCGTCGAGGAGCCGCTGCGCATCGCCCCCTACGCCAACGTCGACCTGCGCGTCGGCCAGGAGATCCTCGGCGGCCGCATGACCTTCTTCCTCGGCGTCGACAACCTGCTGAACGCCGGCGACGCCGCCTATCTCCCGCTCGTACCCCGCCTGTTCTACGGCGGGATCTCGGCCCGGATCCGCTCCGACCTGCCCAAAAGGACACGCAAGCCATGACCCGCCATTTGCTGCTCCTCTCGCTGTCGCTCGCCGCCACCCTGCCCGCCTGCACCACCGATTCGCCGTCCGACACCACGGGCGGCGACGAGCTGCCGCAGGACGGCCCCGTCGTCACCGAGGACCTCGGCGACGGCAGCTACGAGACGATCGTCGAGGCGACCAGCGAGGACGAATGGACGTACTTCGACTTCGAGTCGAAGCGCCACGTCGAGCCCGCCGACCCGACCGACGACGCGGTGTGGGACCTCGCCGCGCTGCGCTTCAACGTCAAGTCGAACGGCGGCACCAGCGGCAAGGGCGGCGTCGAGGTCGCGATCCTCGACGGCACCAGCTTCGACGCCGTCACCGCCGTCCCGCAGGGCGGCTGGATCAGCGACGACGCCAGCGCCCCCGGCATGGGCGGCGAGATGGCCAACGTCGAGCCCGGCTACGCCTTCGACAACTGGTTCGACTACAACATCATGGACCACACGCTGTCGCCCAAGGCCGATCGCGTGTACGTCGTCCGCACCCCCGAAGGCAATCACTACAAGCTCGAGATGCTCGGCTTCTACGACGACGCCGGCACCCCCGGCTTCGTCAGCTTCCACTGGGCCGCCCTGCCCGCCTCGTGAATCCGATCCAAGCTTCCCCACGCCCCGGACGAAATCGCCCATGCACCCCGCCACCTCGCCCCAGACGCCCTCCCTCGCCCAATCCTGGCGTGACCTCCGCGCCAGCGAACCGAAGCTGCGGATCCGCGACGCCGCGACCCGCCTCGGCGTCAGCGAGGCCGAGCTCCGCGCCACCGAATGCGGCGCCACCACGGTCCGGCTCGTCGACGACTGGCCGGCGATCTTGCGCCGCCTGCCGCTGCTCGGCGAGGTCATGGCGCTGACCCGCAACGAGAGCGCCGTGCACGAGAAGATCGGCGAGTACCCCGAGCCGGAGATCAGCGGCCCGCACTGCCTCGTCCACGGCACCGGCCCGATCGACCTGCGGATCTTCCTGTCGAAGTGGGCCCACGGGTTCGCCGTCGAGGAGGACGGCAAGCTGAGCCTGCACTTCTTCGACGCCCACGGCGACGCCGTGCACAAGATCTACGCCAAGGAGAAGACCGAGCTGGCCGAGTACCGCATGCTCGTCGACATCTTCCGCTCGGAGGATCAGCGCCCCGGCATCGCCCTGACCCCGCGGCCCGCGCGAAAGGCCGACACCCCCGACGCCGAGCTCGACGTTTCCGCGTTTCAGGCCGGTTGGCGCGGCCTGCGCGACACCCACGATTTCTTCGGCCTGCTGCGCAAGCACGGCGTCTCGCGACTGCAAGCGATGCGCCTCGCCCCCGCGGGCTTCGTCCGCCCCGTCGCCAGGGACAGCATCGACACCGTCCTCAACGCCGCCGCCGCCAGCGAGCTGCCGATCATGATCTTCGTCGGCAACCCCGGCTGCCTGCAGATCCACACCGGCCCGGTCCGCAAGATCGTGCCGATGGGCCCGTGGATCAACGTCCTCGACCCGGGCTTCAACCTCCACCTGCGCCGCGACCACGTCGCCAGCGCCTTCGTCGTCGACAAGCCCACCGACGACGGCACCGTCACCTCGCTCGAGCTGTTCGACGCCCACGGCGACAACATCGCCCTCCTGTTCGGCGAGCGCAAACCCGGCCGCCCCGAGCTGCCCGCCTGGCGCGAACTGCTGAATACGCTGGGCTGTGCCTCCGAGGACATGTCCTGAGAGACATATCCTGAGAAACATTCAGTCGATTCGCCCGCGCCGACGTGCATCATCCGCGCGGGCGAGTTCGTCCAACGACATGACGACGACATCGACGCGACGGCCGGCTACCACTCGTGGGTCCGCGCCTCGGTCTCGTCGCAGAAGCCGCAGGAACGGTGACCGCGGTAATCGTCGTCGCGGACATACTCGAGGGTGTAGTCGACCTCGGTCACGGCCGCGCCGTCGCGAGTGATGGCGATCGTCACCTCCCTCGGCCCACGCGTCTCGCTGTAGCTGCCGTCGGCCTCGCTCCCGGACGTATCGGCGGCCCGCAGGTAGAACGCGCCGATCGGGCTCTTCGGGTTCCAGTCGCCGTCGTCCGCCTGCACGAGGCTCAGCTCGAGCTGCCACGCGATCGTCCCGCTGACGTGGGTCGGTTCGCCGCACTCGCTGTCCTCGTAGGTCGCGCCGACCTGGCACTCGACCGTGAAGCTGTCGTCCTCGAGCGCGATGGAGACCACGTAATTGCCCGCCGTCACGGTCGCGTCGCCGGCGGGGCGACCGGTCCATTCGAAGCCGCCGCCGCAGGCGATCTCGTCGCAGGCATGAACGCACGCGGTGGTCGCCGTGGTGAGACCGACGGCAGCGGCACAAGCAAATCCAAGCAGACGCCAGAACATGAGCGATCCATAGCACGTCGCCCGCGAAGGCGCCGCCCGATCCGCCGGGCGGCGCGGCCTCGGCCCCATGTCCCCATGACCGCCCCCGCCCCGCCTACTCGAACGCGACCACGAACCAGTCGTACTGCCCGTTTTGAACTCGTAGCCGGTGTTGTCGACGAGATCCTGGCGGAGGTGCCGCCGGCCCGAAAGACCGAGGCAATCGCGCGGCTGCAGGCCGAGCGACGGCGCAGGGCTCAAGATGACCGCTCGCCCGCTGGCGGACGCCGCGTTCGCGGCCACGCTTTCACCTGCGGCCGTGAGGGGACGAGCATCCGATGCAGCGAATGACCGGACTCGACGCCAGCTTCCTGTACATGGAGTCTCCGTCCGTGTCGATGCACGCCGTCAGCGTCATGCTCGTCGACGTGTCGAACATGCGCGGCGGTTACGCCTTCGAGCGCGTGAGGGGCCTGTTCGAGCGCCACCTCGTGCCGGGGCTCCGACGGCGCATGGTCGAGGTCCCGTGGAACCTCCATCACCCGGTGTGGATCGACGATCCGGACTTCGACCTCTCGCGTCACCTGCGACGGGCGACCCTCGCCCCCCCGGGCGACCAGCGGGCCCTCGAGTCCCTGGTCGGCGAGGTCCTCTCGACGCACATGAATCGCGCGCACCCGCTCTGGGAGATCACCGTCGTCGAGGGCCTGCGAGGCGGCCGGGTGGCGCTCATCTGCAAGGTGCACCACGCGGTCATCGACGGCGCGGCCATGGCCACGGTGCTCGAGCGGGTGATGAGCAGCGAATACGACGCGCCGGACATCACGCCGGCGTCCAGGGCATCGGCCTCCGAGCCGATCCCGGGCGCTCGCCGGTTGATCGTCGACGCGCTCCGCGATCGCCTGCGCGGCCTGCTCCGGCTGCCGCGCCTCGTCGCGCAAACCGCCCGCGCCGGTGTGCGCCTGCTTCAGCGCACGCGGGGTCAGGGGCTCTCGCTCCCCTTCACGGCCCCGCGCGCCTCGTTCAACGCCCGGCTCACGCCGCGACGCAGCTTCGCCGCCGTCGACCTGCCGCTCGCCGACGTGAAGGCGCTCAAGGCCGCGCTTGGTTGCACGCTCAACGACGTGGTCCTCGGCATCGCCGCCGCCGGGCTGCGACGCTGTCTGGATCGCCGCGGTGAGGTCCATCGCCGGCCCTTGCTCGCCTGCATCCCGGTGGCCACGGGTGGACCGGAGGACGCCCGGCTCGGGGGGAACAAGGTGTCGAGCCTCCTCGTCTCGCTGCGCACGGATCTCGCCGATCCGCTGGTCCGCCTGCGGGAGATCCACGCGCTCACGGAGTCGGCCAAGCACGCGCACGACCTCGAGATCGGCGGCTTGCTCGAGCAATGGACCGAGTACGCTCACCCATGGCTGGCTCGTCTGCTCATGAGCCGCGTGCTCCCCCGTCTCCCGCGACCGCCGGTCAACCTCGTGATCTCCAACCTCCGCGGGCCCACGGACACCCGGTACCTCATCGGGGCCTCGCTCGAGCGCCTGTACCTCGGCGGACCGCTGGTCGAGCAGCTCGGGCTCAACCTCACGCTCTGGAGCTACCGCGAGACGGTACATCTCGCCGCGGTGACCTGCCCGGACGTCGGCCTCGATCCGCACGAGCTCCTCCGCGACTGCGAGCACGCGCTCGCCGAGCTCATCGCTGCCGTCCGCCCCGACCCCGCTGCGAACCCGCGGAACCCGAGGCGGGTGCATTCACCGCGGCGCCCCGCCGGACGTGCTCACGGCCAGGCTCGCCGGTCCGCGAAGTCGACGACGAGCGGCCCGAGGCGAACCATCGGGTGAGCACGAACGCAAGCCGGTGACGGAGCCGTCGGAGACCGAACGGCGAGCGACGCGCCCGGCGACCTCACGGGAATCGGCGCCGCCCGTGGCGAGCTCGACCTCGCAAACAGCCGCGCACCCTTCCATCGGGCCGCTTCCGCGTCCTCACCGGCCTCGTCGTCGGCTCCTCCGGGATGTCCGAGCCCGGGGCGGACGACTCCCGGCCTCCCGCGGCGACATCGCCCGCAGTCCGACAGCGGCTGACCTGCTCGCGCAGCAGCCGCCTGCCGGCGCGGGGGTGGCTCGGCCCCTCGCACGAGGCGATCCGATCCATGCCTGGTGTCGCATGGAAACGAACACGGATCGTCGAGAACAGGCTCGCAGACTCATCCTGGCCGCTGCGGTCGTGGCCGCGTTCTATCTCTGTTGGTTGATGCTGAGGCCCTTCGTCGACGTGCTCCTCTGGGCGGGAGTCTTGACGCTCACCTTCAACCCCGTGCATCGGCGGCTCCTCGCGCGCACGAACCGGCCCAACCTGAGCGCGGGGTTGACGACCCTGTTCGTGATCGTCGCCATCGGCGTGCCGATGGGTCTCGTGACCTGGGCGGTCGTCCGCGAGATCACGCCGACGGTCGGGCTGCTGCAGACGGCCATCGGTCAGCTCCTCGACCCCGAGTCCGAGCTCACCGGGCCGACGATGCGGTGGTTGGGCCAACACGTCGACCTCGAGCAGATCCGGCATCAGATCAGCGAACAGCTGCAGGCGCTCGGCCTGCAGCTCGCCAACACGACTCTCGGCGTCCTCGGCGACGTGCTCGGCCTGGTGGTTCGGGCGCTGTTCGTCGTGTTCGTCATGTTCTACCTGTTCCGCGACGGGCGGACGGTGCGCGACGCCCTGGCGGGCGCGATCCCGCTGCAGGATCTGCAGACCCGGGAGGTCCTGCGACGGATCGGCGAGGTCGTGGACGCCAGCGTCAACGGCGTGCTCGTCATCGCCACCCTGCAGGGCGTCCTCGGCGGCCTGGCCTTCGCGGTGCTCGGCGTGCCCTCGGCCGTCATCTGGGGCGTGGCGATGATCTTCCTGTCGTTGATCCCGCTCGCCGGCGCGTTCGTGGTGTGGATCCCGGCCGCGATCTACCTCGTCGTGTCCGGCGCGTGGATCAAGGCCATCCTGCTCGCGCTGTGGGGCATCTTCGTCATCAGTTTGGTCGACAATTTCCTGCGGCCCCGGCTCGTCGGCAAGCGGGCCAAGCTGCACGAGCTCTTCATCTTCTTCGCGGTGCTCGGCGGCCTGCAGGTGTTCGGGCTCATCGGCCTGGTGCTCGGGCCGGTGGTGCTGGCGATCGCCCTCTCGCTCTTCGAAGCCTTTCGCCACCCCGCCGACGCCCCGGCCCCTGCAGTCGGCCGATGAATGTCCGTAAGGACATGTCTAAAAGAACATCTGCAGCCCGAGGCTCCAGCCGATCGTGTAGTCGCGGATCGGCGTGAACGGCAATTGAATCGAGCCGACCAGCGAGCCGCGGGGGTGGAAGTTGTAGGCCACCGCCGTCAGGGCGGTGGCGCGGAACGTCCCGATCTCGCGGAACAGCTCGCCCGCGCGGTTGCCCGGGCAGAACTCGCGCCCGCCCTCCGGGGCCGCGCACCAGGCCGCCAGGCGCGTGTCGAGCAGCAGGCCGAAGCCGAGGTTGACCTTGCCGCCGGCCAGGCGCGCGCCGACCTGGCCGCTGACGCCGAAGTCGAGCGCCACCCCGGCGCGGCGGATGTCGACCGCCGAGATCGCCAGCGTCTGCCAGTACCACGTCATGTACGTGCGCGTGAACACGGCGTACGGCGCGATCGCCACGATCGGCCCCGGGTCGACGGTGAAGCGGACCGTGCGGGTCGGGATCGACCCGTTGAGCCCGACCGTGAAGACGCGGTGGATCAGCTTGCTCGCGTGCGGCGTGAACCGCAGCTGCACCCGCGTGTCGCCGTAGCCGACCCGCGTCTCGCCGTTCGTGTCGGCGGCGCGGAACATCAACAGCGGCGCCTGCAACGCCATCGACAGCCACGGCCGCGGCGCGTACTCGCCGACGATCGACAGCGAATCCATGGTGCCCGGATTGAGGCCGAAGCCGGTGTACACGAATTCATTGATCAGCAGGAGGCGCGTGTTGGCCCGCCCGCCGGCGCCGTTGAGGCTGTTGATCGTGCGCACCCCCTCGGACGCGCCGTGGCCCGGCACGTGGTGCGCGCGCGCCAGCGCCGGCGCGAGCAGCAGCGCCGCCGCCAGCGGGCGCAGCAGCCACGCCGCGGCCGCGCGAGCGATCACCGCCCCCCCTTGATCGCGTGGCACTCGACGCACCCGCGGCGGTCCTTCGCCATCCAGTCGGCGACCAGCGGCGGGCGGATCACCTTGTTCATCTCGACCATGTGGCGCTCGAGCGTCGCCGGGTCCATCCCCACCATGCGCTTCGCCATGTGCGACTCGAGCTCATGGCACTTGAGACAGGCGCCGCGGGTCGACTGCGACGTCATCGCCCCGTGGTGCTCCTCGGCGCGGATGTTGGGGGCGAACGCCGTGATGCAGCCGGAGTTCGCGCCCGCCAGCGCCGCCGCCACGAGCACGGCCGCGGCCACTCCGCCGGAGGCGAACCTGGCCGGCCTCGGCCGTGCGGCGCTGCGGGACACCATCTCTGCCGTGTAACCGATCGCGCTGCCTCCTGCGCCGCAGCGGCCGGCAAACCCCGCTCCTGCGACATCGGGTCGCATCGCCGCGACCGGCGCCGCGTGCGACAGCCCGACGCATGTACACCGTCGCCGCGCCGCGCCTATCTTGTCGGTCCCTGCCATGATCCGCGCCGCCCGCTCGCTCCCCGTCCTGCTGTCCACCGCGTTCCTCGTGGCCTTCGCGGCCGGATGTCACGGTCACGACGACATCGGCAAGCCGTGCGACAACGCCGAGCAGTGCGCCGAGGGTCAGGTCTGCGACTTCCACGACGGCAAGGGCACCTGCCAGGAGCCGCACGGCCACGGCAGCGAGGGCGAGACCCACTCGACCGACGACCACGCGACCGACCACGAGCACGCGACCGACGACGAGCACACGAGCACGGGCGGCGACCCGACCGAGACCACCAGCACCACCGGCCACGAGCACGGCGAGACCGAGCACGAGCACACCAGCACCGGCGACACCTCGACCGGCTAGCGCCGCGACCAGGTCACGGACATGTCCTTCAAGACATGTCCCGAACCGCAGCCCGCGCCCGCGCTCCCGCGCCGTCGCCGACTTTCTTTGTCTCCCCGCCGGACCGGGTATCCTGCGCGGCGTGTCCGCTCGCCCGCTCGTCCTCGGCCTCCTCGTCGCGTTCGCCGTCGTCCCGGCCGCCCGGGCCCACGACTACTGGCTCGAGTTCTCGCCGCTCGCGCCCGCGGCCGGCGGCCCGATCGCGCTGAGCCTGTGGGTCGGCGAGGACTTCGCGGCCGAGGCGCAGAAGGCGATGGAGCTGCGGCGGCTCGTCTCGCTGCGGCAGATCACCGCGCTGGGCGAGCTCGACCTCCTGAGCCAGGCGCGCGACGGCGACCGCCCCTTCATGGGCCTGCGCCTCGGCGGCCCCGGCGGCTACCTGTTCGGGCTCGAGCGCGACGCCTCGCACGTCGAGCTGAAGCCGCTCAAGTTCAACCGCTACCTCCGCCACGAGGGCATGGGCGCCGCGTTGGCCGAACGCAAGCGCGCCGGCGAGCGCTTCGAGCCCGGGCGCGAGCGCTACACCCGGTACCTCAAGGCCTTCGTCCGCGTCGGCGACCCGGTCGACGGCGTCTCGACGCGCGTGCTCGGCCATCGCCTCGAGCTCGTGCCCGAGCGCGACCTCGCCGGCGTGCACCCGGGCGACCGCCTCGGCGCGCAGCTCCTCTTCGCCGGCGAGCCGCTGGCCGGCGCCCGCGTCGAGGCCTTCTCGCGCGGCCCCGACGGCCGCGTCGCCGCCCAGGAGGCCACCACCGACGGCGACGGCCGCGTCACCTTCCGCCTCGACCGCGGCGGCGCGTGGCTGCTGCGCGCGGCCCACATCCGGCGCTGCGCCAACTGCGAGGGCGCCGACTGGGAGAGCTTCTGGACGTCCTACAGCTTCGCCGTGCGCTGAGGCGAATCATCGCATGTCCCGCAGGACATGCCCCGACGGTCATGCGATGATTCGCGCCCTCAGCCGGTCGCGCGCCAGCCGCGGAGCACCGGCGGGTGGCCGCAGCTCGCGCGCGAGCGGTAGCGCAGCTTCCCGGCCACCCCGGCGATCGCCGACTTGTGCGCCTCGTAGTCGTCGGCCGCCAGCAGCAGCCCGACCTGGCGCTCGCCCTGCGAGCGCACCTCGGCCAGCAGCAGCGGCGCCAGCGGGCCGGTCAGCGCCTCCCGCAGCTCGGGCGTGCCGACCTCCGGGCTGTCCTCGGAGACAGTGTACAATTGGACATAAACTTGCGGACAGCTGGTGTCCCCGGCCCGCGGGCTGCGGCGCGGCAGCAGATCCTGCTGGGCCGCGTGGATCTGGCCGTCGTCGTGGAGCGCCAGCGGGGCCGCGGCCGCGCGGGTGCGCAGCGCCGCGTGGTGCGGCGAGGCTGTCCCATCGGCCAGGAGCAGCTGGGCGCTGACCCACAGCTCGCCGGCGGCGTCGAGGCCGATCGCGCGCGGCGACGGCGTGAGCTCCTCCGCCGGCGCCGGCTCGGACGCCCACGCGCCGGCGGCCGCGTCCCAGAACCACGTCGCGCCGGCCAGCTGCACCGGCGCCAGCTCGACGCGCTCCCACATGTCCCAGTCGCCGCCGGCGTGGATCCGCCACAGGCTGTCCCTGGGGCCCTCCTCGTCGATGACGGCCCAGATCAGCGGCTCGGCGGTCTCGGCCAGCGCCACGACCGCGCCGCGCACCGGCGGGGCGTCGAGCAGGCGCCACGACGTGCCGTCGAAGCGGGCCACGTAGGGCACGAGCACGTCGTCGATCTCGACCCCGTCGCCGATGAGCACCTGGCCGCCGCTCTCGACCAGCGCCTCGATCTGCCGCGGCGCCCGCGACTCGATCGCCGGCAGCGGCGCGAAGATCCCCAGCGCGTCCTCCGGGCCCCAGCGCAGCACCCCGCTCGACGGCGCCGCCGCGCCCGCGCTCACCGACGCGAACAGCTCGCCGCTGGCGAGGCCGGCGACCCGGCTCGGCCGCAGCACCTCGCTCAGGCCCGGGACCTCGAGCCGCGGCCGGGCCGGGCGCGCCCCCTCGTCGTCGAGCACCACCAGCGCCGCGTCGCCGGCGGCGCTGCTGCGCAACGCGATCGCATGACCCTCGGGCCATGTTGCATAGTCCAGGTAGTACGCCCCCGGAGCGTCGGGCTCGGGCTCGTGCGGTGCCCACGAATTCTCACGCCGGCGATACACCCGGTGCGCGGGATCGTCCCCCTCGCGGCTGGTCGTCAGCCACAGCGCGTCGTCGCGGCCGCCGATCGCCCGCACGTGCCAGCCCGCCTGCGGCTCGGCCGGCTCGAGGCCCTGCAACCAGGCTGTCTCTTGGACCAGGTTACCATCGGCCCCGGCGCGCGCCAGCATCACCCCGCCGGCCGCCACCATCTCGCCGTCGCTGAGGCGGTGGAGCGAGATCGGGCCGCGACGGGTCGCCACGGGGTGCAGCTCGACCCTCACGGTACGGGGCGCGCTCGGGCCGTCGTCCACGACCTCGGCGGGGGCGGCCGCCGGCTTGGTGAGGACCTGCGCCGCCGCGGCCTCCTTGGCCGGCAAGGGAGCGTGGCTGTCGCAAGCGCCCAGGGCGACGGCGGCGAGCAGGGCGAGGCGCGAGGAGGAGAGGGCCATATGATCGCTCCCCCCCATCGTACCGAAAAACGCCCGCGGACGGGCGGCTGATCGGCTCTGTCCGCCCCGCCGCGGCCCTGGCGCCCGGGGCCTGCGAATGAAGCGCGCCCACGCTCAATCGGCGTGGAGGATCACGCGCTCCCAGGTCAGGTCGCTGTTGAGATACTGCGCCGCCCCGCAGCGGAAGCCGCCGCTCAGGTTACCGGCGCTGGAGTGGAAGCACAGCCGCCGCTCCCCGTTGTCGCCGTTGAGGTCGCAGCTGGTGCGGTTGAGCAGGTCGCCCTCGCCGGCGAAGCCCCACGAGTACGCGTCGCTGTAGTACCAGGCCGACCCGTTGGCGTTGGTCGGCGTGTTGCTCATCCCCGTGTCGGCGGTGACCGAGGCGCGCGGTCCGTGGGCCAGCAGCGTGTACGTCCCGCTGCCGACCGGGCGGCACGCCAGCATCAGGTTGGCCTTCGAGCACTGCTGCAAGATCTGCGTGAACGACGTGCCGCTGTGGCCGAACAGGTCGATGTGGCACACGTCCCAGCCGACCAGCGCCCCGGTCGGCACGTTCTGCTGCGGCCCGAACGCGGTGTACTTGTTGATCACCGTCTTCGTGCAGTCGGGCTCACAGCCGTCGCCCGCGATCTGATTGCCGTCCTCGCACTCCTCGACGCCGATCCACAGGATGCCGTCGCCGCACACCGCGTTCTTGCAGCTCGCGGTGCACGCGTCGGTGTTCTCGGCGTTGGCGTCGTCGCACTCCTCGACGCCCATCATGACGATGCCGTCGCCGCAGCCGGCCAGCGTGCACTGGCTGGTGCACGCGTCGGCGTCGTCGGGGTTGCCGTCGTCGCACGCCTCGATGCCGAGGTGGACCACGCCGTCGCCGCACTCGGCGATCGTGCACGCGTTGGTGCAGTCGTCGCCGTCGGACTGGTTGCCGTCGTCGCACTCCTCGACGGCGGCCAGCACGAAGCCGTCGCCGCAGGTGGCGAACACGCACGAGTTGGTGCACGCGTCGTTGTTGAGGATGTTGCCGTCGTCGCACGCCTCGCCGGGGTCGAGGTTGCCGTCGCCGCACCTGGGCCCGTCGGTGGTGTTCTGGCTCCCGGTGCCCGCGGTCGCGTCGTCGGTGGTGGTGCCGTCGTCGGTCGTGGTCGCGTCGCCGCTCGTGGTCGTGGTCGCGGGCGCGGTCGTCGTCAACTCGGTCGTCGTCGTCGTCGCCGGAGCGGTCGTCTCGGTCACCACCGCGCCGGTGTCGAGCTCACTCCCCTTGGCGCAGCCGACGGCAACCAGCAGCACCCCGAACCATGCGCTTCGCATGGCCCAACTAGACCACTCGAGCCGCGAGTTGACAACGTTCGCGGCCGCGCAGACCGGGCGCGCAGGCGCGCGAGCACATGTCCGCAAGGACAGACGCCCCCCCTGCGTCTACCACAACCCGACCGCGCGCAGGTGTTGCAGCGCCCGCTGCAGCACCTCCTCGCGCGAGCCCTCGCTCGCGATCTCCGCGGCGATCGCCGCGTGCTCCGGCCGCAGCGGTTGCCACGCGCGACGCGCGTGCTGATACACCGACACGTCGGCATCGGAGACGTCGCCTGTCCTGCGGGACAGGCGCGCGACGACCGTGGCCTCGTCGGCGGTGCACACCAGGATCTGCGCCTGCACGCCGAGCGCCGCCGCCAGCGCGACGAACGGCGCGCGCTGAGCGTCGAGCTTGAAGTTGGCGTCGACGACCACGCGCTCGCCCTCCGACAGGCGCGCCTCGGCCAGCTCGCGGCACACCTCGTAGGTGCGCTCGGTCCAGGCCGGCGTGTACACCGAGGCGTCGGCCGGCGCCTCGGTCGGCAGGCCGGCGAGCTGCTTGCGCACCGCGTCGGAGCGGACCCACACGAAGCCCTCCTCGGCCAGCGCGCGCGCCAGCGTCGACTTGCCGGTCCCCGGCAGCCCCATCACCAGCAGCAGGCACGGCGCCAGCGCCGGCGCCTGCAGCTCGCGCAGCGCCAGCAGCAAGTACCGCCGCGCGCGCCCCCGCGCCGCCGCGGCCTGCTCCTCCGGCACCTCCGGCTCGCACGCCTTGAACGCCTCGACCTTGGCCCGCACCGTCGCGCGGTAGGCCACGTACAGCGGCAGCAGCGCGCGCCCCTCGCTCACCTCGTCCTCGGGCGCCGCCGCGAAGTACCCGTCGCACAGCGCCTCGGCCAGGTCGCGCCGGCCCGCGTCGCGCAGGTCCATCACCAGGAACGCCAGGTCGGCCACCGGGTCGGCGCAGCGGAACTGCTCGCCGAACTCGATGCAGTCGATCACCACGATGTCGTCCGGCGCCTCGCGCTCGGGGAACCAGTACACGTGCTCGAGCCGCAGGTCGCCGTGGGTGTCGCGCGGCACGTGCCGCCGCGCCCGCGCGTCGATCGCCGCGTGCACCCGCCCGAGCGCCTCCTCGGTCGCGCGCTCGACCCGCGTCAGCAGCAGCTCCGGCACCACCCCGAGCGGCGCCAGCTGCACGAAGTTCTGCCGGCAATTGCCGGCCACCGCCGCGAACGTCGCCCACGCCGAGACCGCCGGCCCGCGCCGCGCCCGCGCGTGGAAGCCCGCGATCGTGGCCCCCAGCCGCTGCAGGAGCGCCGCGTCGGCCTCGCCGGCGGCGATCCGGCTGCCGAGCCGGGCCGCGTCGGGCAGGCGGCGCATGTGCACCACCCAGTCGATCACCTCGAGGTCGCCGCCCTCGTCGAGCTCGCGGCCGACCCGCAGCTCGTCGCCCACCTGAACGATGGGCAATGTCCCCAAGTACACGTCCGGGGCGAGCCGCCGGTTGAGCTCCACCTCGAGCTGGCAGAAGTGCCGCCGGCGCGACAGCGTCGAGTAGTCGAGGAACTCGAGGTCGACCGGCTTCTTCAGCTTGAAGACCTCGTCCTCGATCAGGAACACCACCGACACGTGCGTCTGCACCACCTCGACCCGGACCCCCGCGTCGCGCCCGAAGGCGCGGGGGTCCGAGAGGGCGGCGATCAGCGCGGTGAGCTCCATGGCGTGCTCGAAGGCTGCCACGGCGAGGCCCCGCCCGTCCACGTGCGACTGTCACGATCGCCCGAGCACCGCCGATCGGATCACAGCGAGCGCTGCGCGCCGCGGACACCTGTCGCGGCGCACGGACTCACGCGGCCCGCGGACACCTGTCGCTCGCGTCACGCTACGGCAGCAGGCGCAGCGCCTGGACCCGCCGCACCACGCGTTGGTTGACGTCGGGCACGAAGCAGGTCGAGTGCTCGTGCGCCCCGACGTCCTCCGCCAGCGCCAACCGCGGCGGCGCCGCGCCGGCCCACTGCGCGCCGACCCCGGCGTCGAGCCCCTGGGCGCTAGCGATCGGCACCGTCCCGTCGCCGCCGCCGGCCGCAGGCACCGCGCGACGGCCGGCCGGCAGGTCCCAGCGGTACGCGGTCTCGGTCGCCATCCCCGCCGCGTACAGCATGAACGTGCGCGGATGCGCGTAGCCGCCGAGGACCTGGTGAAACGCCTGCGCCGTGGCGACCCCGGCCCGCAGCGTCGCGCGGTAGGCGTCCCACCGCGCCAGCGCCCGGGCCGCGCGCGCGCGGTCCGCCCTGAGCCGCAGCTCGTGAAACTCCGGGAAGCGCCCGTCCCACTCGTCGTCGAGCTCGATCAGCCGCGCCTCCGACGCCCGCGTGATCGCGTCCGGCGCGTCGCCGAGGCCCTCCTCGAGCAGCCTCGCCAGCTCGGCCGCCGGCAGCTCGGGCACCACGCTGCGCGGCCCGCCGCTGAGGTAGTCGGCGTAGATCTGCGCCGCCGGCACCACCTGTCCCGAAGGACCGGTGAGCCAGCCCTCGTACGCGTGGTTCGGCATCAGCTGCAGCGGCCCTCGGTGCCGCTCATGATCATCGTGTAGCCCCACCAGGTCCCGCCGAGGATCCCGGCGAAGATCTTGCCCTCGAGCCCGGTCGCCCTCTCGTTGGCGAGGCCCTCGACGAACCGGCGGTAGACCACCACCGCGCCGTTGCACGGCTGGACCACGTGGACCACCCCCTTGACCAGGTTCGCCACCCCGCAGCCGGCCGGCGCGCAGGCGTAGCGGGCCACCAGGCCGCCCATGCTGTGCGTCACCAGCACCACCTTGTCGACCCCGCCCGTGCTTGTCGAGCACGTGGCGGATCCGCCGCGCCAGCAGCGTCGCCCCGTTCGAGACCGTGCGCCGCCTCAGCGGCCCGATCTCGTGGGCCAGGGACCTCGAGAAGATATGGCGCGCGGTCGACCCGAACGGCGACCCGAACTTCTACGGCCGCCAGCGCGGCTGGGGCGGGGTGTCGCAGAGCTATTATTACGAGATCCTCAAGGCGCTCGAGGTCGCGTTCAACAGCGGGTCGTACGCGGCCGGCGAGCACCCGGTGTACGCAGGACATGAACACCGACGTCGTCCGCGACACCTCGCGCAAGAGCGGTCGCGACGACACGAGCACGATCGGCCGCCACCAGACCGACGACGTCGGCGTCGACCGCAAGGCGAGCGTCGGCAACAACGAGACGCTGTCCGTCGGCGTCGACCAGTCGCTGACCGTCGGCAACGACCAGACCATCTCCGTCGGCACCAGCCAGAGCCTCAGCGTCGGCGTCGATCAGAGCGAGACGGTCGGCGCCAACCAGACCGTCTCCGTCGGCGCCAATCAGTCGACCACCGTCGGCGGCAGCGACGACGCGCCGCGAGGGCGCCGGCGTCCCGCGACCTCCCTCGCGGGGCTATCGCAGGGCCGTCCACCCCTGAGCGACCGCCATCAGCCGGCGCGCCGGCCCGCGGCCTTCTTCGCGCTCGCCTTCGCCTGCTTCTTCGCGCCCGTCTTCGCCGCCTTCTTCGCTCCGGCCTTCGCGCTCGCCGCCTTCGCCTGCTTCTTCACCCCCGCCTTCGCCGTCTTCTTCGCCCCGGCCTTCGCGCTCGCCGCCTTCGCCGCCTTCTTCGCCCCGGCCGAACCTGCCTCTTTCGCCATGCCCTTCGAGCCCTGTCTCTTTGTCTCTGTCCCTTCCGCCATGCCCTTCGGGCCACCCTGCCCGACCAGCGCGCCGAGCCTCTTCGGCGCCACCGCGCGGTAGCTCTCGTCGATCCACTCCGCCAGCAGCGCGATCGGCAGCGCCGCCGCGATCGGGAACACCGCCGTCACCCAGCCGCTCTTGCCGAGCCCGTAGCCGGTCGGCGACGCGAACGGCAGCAGCAGCGCCGCCCCGTGCGAGGCCGGCAGCTTGCAGGACAGGCTGAGCGTGCCGGGCTCGCCGCCCATGAACAGGAACGCCTTGCCGCGGACCTTCACGGCCGTGTGGCCCCACGGGAACTCCTCGACCGCCTCGGGATAGGCGAGCGCCAGCGCACGCAGCTGTTCTCCGCCGGCTCCGATCGCTTGCTTCGTCATGACGACCTCACGCGCGTTTTCAACCGTTGCAGTCTCACGCGCCGCGCGGCCTGTCAAGCGCCCGCGTTTCGCTACCATCGCCTCGCCGACGCCGCCATGAAGCACAAGTTCTATATCGACACCCACAAGGGCGCCAACGCCCTCGCCGTGCTCGCGCTCATCGCCTGGTTCGACGCCTGGCACAACGAGACCGCGTGGATCTACCTCGCCCTCCACGGCACCTACGGCCTGCTGTGGATCTGGAAGAGCCGGCGCTTCCCCGACAAGCAATGGGAGCAGGAGGTCGGCCTCGGCTACGGCCTGCTCACGTGGGCCACGCTGACCCTCTACTGGGTCGGCCCGTGGATCATCGTCCGCGACGACCTCCACACCGCCCCGTGGCTGCTCGCCCTGTGCGTGGCGATGTGGGGCCTCGGCGTGTTCCTCCACTTCGCCTCGGACATGCAGAAGCACATGCACCTCGAGCTCACCCCGGGCACCCTGCTCACCCGCGGCCTGTGGGCCCGCTCGCGCAACCCCAACTACCTCGGCGAGCTGCTGATCTACACCAGCTTCTGCCTGGTCTCGCGCCACTGGGCGCCGATGCTGGTGCTCGGCGTCATGTTCTTCGGCGTGTGGCTGCCCAACATGCTCAAGAAGGACGCCTCGCTGGCCCGCTACCCCGAGTTCGCGGCGTGGAAGGAGCGCACGAGCCTCATCATCCCGGGCCTGCTGTGAGCGCACGGACGCGCGCGCCGGGCCGCCTTCATCGCCGGCCCGGCTCCGTGTCACCGGTGAATCACGGATCGACGGGCAGCCCGCTCGGCACGCGGAGCGGGATCAGGTGCGAGAAGTCGGCCCCGTTGTCGTCGCTGAGCGCGTGCAGGAAGCTGACCAGATTGTCGAGCGCGAGCGGCCCGCCGATGTTCACGGTGTAGAGCAGCGGGTCGACCCCCTCGGCGATGATCGCCTGCCGGTTCTCGAGGAACTGCGAGTGCATCGCCACCTCGTCCACGCTCTCGGTGATGTCGTAGCCGAGCAGCGCCAGCACCGGGAATCGGTAGTGGCGGAGGAAGTCCTTGATGTCGTTGTAGTGGCTCTGCCGGCCCCACGGCCCGGTCAGCATCACGTTGCGCAGCGGCGGCGTGCGCCAGGCGTACTTGTCGGCCGGGTCGCCGGAGATCCGCATGCGCCCGAAGTCGTCGAGCCCGCCCGGACCGTCGCCCCCGGGCACCGTGCCGCCGGGCCCGAACTGCGGCTGCAGCGTCTTGTGAAAGTCCTCGTCGGTAAACGCGTTGCCCGCGTGGCACGACGTGCAGTTGCCGAGATCGGAGTCGAGGAAGCGCCGCGCGCCGGCCAGCTGCGCCAGCGTCAACGCGTCGTCGTCGGCCTCGACCACCCCGGTGGCGGGGTCGATGCGGCCGACGAAGCGGTCCCACGGCGTATCGTTGGAGAAGAACGCGCGGAACTCGTACGCCGCGATCGCGTTGCCCGCGTACGCGAAATGCATATCCGCGAAATCCACGCCCGGGTAGGCCGCCTCGAACATGTCGACGTACTCGGGGATCTCGCCGAGCCGCTCCATCATCTTGCCCCACGCGCACACGACCAGCCCGAACGGCGGGTTGTCCTGCGGACATTCGGTGGTGAACTCGTTCTCGCCGGGGAAGCCGAGCATCTCCTGGTCGGTCACCTCGGGCATCATCGCCTGCCCCGCGGCCACCAGCATGTTCGGGTCGAACGCGTCGTCCTGCCACTCGAACGGGATGAACGGCCCGCCGAGCGGGGTCACGTACCCCTCGGCGTTGAGCGGCACCTTGTGGTCGACCGTCAGCCCCAGCTGCAGCTTGTGGAGATTCCACAGCGGCTGAGTGGTGCGCCCGCCCACCGCCGCGCCGACGCGCTCCGGCCCGATCCCGACCCCGTGGACGCCGCGGTTCATCGTCAGGCGATCGGTGGTGCCGAGCCGCGGGTGATGGCACGTCGAACAGGAGACGTCCATGTTGCCGCTGAGGATCTTGTCATAGAAGAGCGCCTCGCCGAGCTCGAACAGCTCGTCGGACACCGGCGGCGGCAGCTCGAGCGGCTCGATCCCGTTCTCCTCGATCAAGTCGCGCACCTCGTCGACGAGCCAGCTCCGCAGCAGCTGCCCGGGCGCGAGCACGCCCGTGAGCCCCTCGGCCCCGATCAGCTCCTGATTCGTCGTCCCCGCCGCGCGCGCGGTCGCTTCCCCGGCGACGCACACGAAGGCCGTGATGACCGACATCGACAAAACCGCCACAATACGATGCTTCAGCATGATACTCCCAAGCAGGATTCCGACGCGCCGCCCCGATACCGCCGGGCTGCGCGCCAGGGTTCTCTTGTCTGGCAATGTGCCACCTGTTCGTGAGACTTCGAACGCGCGTGCCCCACGCGCGAGGATTCGCCCGCGAACGCCTCGCGGCTCAAAAGAGTGATTCTTCGATCATCTCACGGCCTCGCTCCTCGCGTCAAGCCGCGTCCCGGGTGCCCACAATCGAGGTTCGCCCCACGGGCCCTGAAGTTCGCCCCACGGGCCCTGAGTTTGCCGGATCTTCGTCAGATGCATTTCCCGGCGGGCATCTGCTCGGGCGTGCGTACGCAGGTCTTCACGCACGATTCCTCACGCACGAGCCTCCGTCTTCGAAAGGCTACCCGTCCGTCCGCAAGCGCTGTCTTCACGGCCGACGCTGCCCACATTCGCGAGCCGGCTCGACAGCGATCTCTCCGGTATTTCCGCAACAAGCTCCGTGGGGCCGGCGTGCACGTTCGCCGGCGTGCGCGTGCACGCCGTGCGATCGTGACGACATGGCGGGGCCACGCACCGTGCCCATCGCCTGCGCGTGGCCCTCGACGTTCGCAACACCTGATATGCGTAACGAATCGCCGAACGGATCTCGAAAAGTTTCTCGCCCCTTCGACTCGCCCGCGTGAGCCGTCTTCCTCCCGCGCGCACGCTCCGGCCTCACTCGCATCTCGCGCGGATCTGCGACCGACGACGCTCCTCCTCTTCTGTAATTGCGGTCGTGATTCTCGGCTCGCCTTCGCGCTCCACCGCGGGCTGTGGCGTCAGCAACATGTCTCGCCGCGACCGACGGCGCCGCGGCGAATCATCGCCGTCGGCGGCGCTTCGCGGGCGAACATGGTTCGACGCCCAGCTCCTCGGCTCCGCCCCTCGCCTGCGCGGCCCGCGTCGACGTCTGCGTTCACTCGCGGCCGCGCCCGCTCAGGGCTCGAGCTTGCGGTGCGTGAAGCGTCGCTTGCCGGGTCCGTAGTCGGACGCGACTTGCCCGCGGCCGCGCAACAGCCAGCGATATGTCAGCAGGCCCTCGGCGCCGACCGGCCCGCGGGCATGCAGTTTGCCCGTCGAGATCCCGACCTCGGCCCCGAGCCCGAAGCGATAGCCGTCGGCGAATCGCGTGCTCGCGTTCCAGAACACGTCGGCGGCGTCGACCGCGGCGAGGAAGCGCTCGGCCGCCGCCGCGTCGGCGGCGACGATCGCCTCGGTGTGCCTCGAGCCGTATCGGTCGATGTGGGCGAGCGCGTCCGCTTCGCCGTCGACGTGGCGGATCGCCAGCACCAGCGCCCCGTACTCGTGGCCCCAATCGGCCTCCGTCGCCGCCACCAGCTCCGGGTGGCGCGCCCGCGTCCGGTCGCACCCGCGCAGCTCCACCCCGCGCCCTTTCAGCGCCGTCACGCACGCGGCGAGGGCCGCCTCGGCCCCGTCCTCCCACAGCAGCGCCTCGATCGCGTTGCACGCCGCCGGGTAGCCGCACTTGGCGTCGACCGCGATCGTGGCCGCCATCGCCGGCTCCGCCGAGGCGTGGAGGAACAGGTGGCACACGCCCTCGGCGTGACCCATCACCGCGATCCTGGTGCTGCGCTGGACGTGGCGCACGAACTCGTGCCCGCCGCGGGCGATCACCAGGTCGAGCACGTCGTCGAGCGCCAGCATCGCCGTGATGTCCTCGCGCTGCTCGAGCAACGTGATCGCCGCCGCGCCGACGCCGTGGCGCTGCAGGGCCCGCTGCATCAGCTCGACCAGCGCGCGGTTGCTCTCGCGCGCCTCGCTGCCGCCCTTGAGCAGCGCCGCGTTGCCGCTCTTGAGGCACAGCCCGCCGATCTGCGGCGCCGCGTCGGGCCGGGCCTCGAACACCACGCCGACCAGCCCCAGCGGGCACGGTACCTGCTCGAGCACCAGCCCGTCGTCGAGCTCGCGGCGCAGCCGCGCCTGCCCGAGCAGCTCCGGCATCGCCGCCAGCTGGCCGAGCCCGTCGGCCACGCTGTCGAGCTTGGCGACGTCGAGCCCGAGCCGCTTGAGCCGCGCCGGGTCGAGCTCGCCCGCCGCGGCCGCCGCCCTGGCTGCCGCCACGTCGCGGGCGTTGGCCGCCAGCAGCCGCTCGCGCTCGCGCGGCTCGGCGAGCGCCGCCGCCACGTCGCGCAGCAGCGCCGCGCGGGCCGGACCGGACAGCGCGGCCAGCTGCCGACCGGCCGCCCGGGCCGCCAGCGCCAGCGCGCGCACCCGCTCCGGCTGTCCCTCGTGACCTGTCGCCTGCGTCATGTCCCTCTCACCCTGTCCTTTTGAGCATGTCCCGATCGACCTGTCCGCGCGGGCATCTGCTCACACCTCGGTCAGCGCCAGGTTGTCGCGGGTGACCACCGCGTCGTAGCCGCAGAAGCCGAGCACCCCGGCGATCTCGCTGCTGTGGCGGCCCGCCAGGCGGCGGCACTCCTCGGCCGCGTAGTTGACGAGCCCGCGCCCGTGCACGCGCCCGCTGCCGTCGCGGATCTCGACCAGGTCGCCGCGCGCGAACTCGCCGTCGACGCGGACCAGCCCGATCGGCAGCAGCGACGCCTTGCGCTGGTGCAGCGCCGCGATCGCGCCCTCGTTGACGACGAGCCCGCCGCGGGCCTGCCCGCCCGAGGCGATCTGGCGCCGGTGGGCCGAGCGGCGCTGCTGCGGCGGCACGTAGGTCCCGCGGTCTTCGCCGGCCAGCGCGGCCACCAGCGCCCCCGGCAGGTGGCCGCTCGTGATCAGCACCCCGATCCCCGCCTTGCTGGCCAGGCGGGCCGCCTCGAGCTTGCTCGTCATCCCGCCGGTGCCGCCGGCCGACGTCCCGGCCGTGCGCGCCAGCGCCTCCTCGCTGACGTCGGCGAGCTCGGCGATCCGCCGGGCCTCCGGGTCGGTGCGCGGGTTGGCGGTGTAGAGCCCGTCGACGTCGGTGAGGATGACCAGGAGGTCGGCGTCGACCGCCACCGCCACGCGGGCCGACAGCCCGTCGTTGTCGCCGAACTCGAGCCCCGGCCCGGCCGCGCCTTGATTGCGGCGGTACTCGATCAGCTCGCGCACGCTGACGCTGTCGTTCTCGTTGAGGATCGGCACCACCCCGAGCTCGAGCAATCGCATCAGCGTGGTGCGCACGCACAGCGCCCGGTCGCGGTCGGCCAGGTCCTCCTGGATCAGCAGCACCTGCGCCGCCTTGACCCCGAGCTGGCCGAACAGCTGGGTGTACAGCGCCATCAGATGGCCCTGCCCGACCGCCGCGCAGGCCTGGCGCAGCCCCAGGGAATCTGGCCGCTTGCTCAGGCCGAGGACCCGCTGGCCCATCCCGACGGCGCCGCTGCTGACCACGATCACCTCGCGGCCCTGGCGGTGCAGGTCGCACGCGCCCTCGACCAGGCTCGACAGGCGCCCGAGCGCCAGCCCGGCCTCCGGGTGGGTCACGACCCCGGTCCCGAGCTTGATCACGATCCGCCGCGCCCCCGCCACCTCTCGCCGATTCATCGCACCGCCCTCTCGGGCCCCGCGCCGACAATGATCATAGCGCCGGCGCGCGTGCGGCGGCGGCGACGACCAGGTCCGCGTGCGGATCGCCGGCTCGTTCGACGCACCGTCGTCCATCGACGCTCGTGAGACCGTCGCCGTCACCGCCGGCACCTCCTTTATTGTCGCAGTCACCGAGCTCCTGCTGTCGAGCGAGGTCGTCACCGTCGACCCGCCCGACATGATCCTCGTGCCGCCGCCGGCGCGGTACCAGGATCACTGCTGCCGTCCGCCCCGGCGACGCCGGCGGCAGCGGCGTCGAGTGCATCAGCATTGTCCCGATCCCCCCTGCCGCAATGAATGTGACAGCGGGCGAGCGGCCGGCTCGATGGCGGGTGAATGTCAGGTCGAACGGCCTCTGGTTGTTGGGGCCCGGCGTTCCCTGCACATACAGGCTGCTGCACATTAGCATCCCTGTGCATGCAATCAGCATCGGCCCTTCGGGTTGTGAACGCTGGCACACCCTCTCGGGTCGTGACACGCGTCATCACCGACTGTAAATCCTGTTAGCTACTTCACAATACAACAGCGTAAACCCAGCCCAGCCCCGCCGATTTCAGACCTTGAGGCGGGCGGCAGGAGTTTCACGGTTTGTGTTGACATGCAGCGGATGGGCAGGCTATGTGCGTGCTCATGCACCGACTTGGGTGTACGTACAAACGTAGCATCTGAGGAACGCTGTCAACCCGTCGTCACGGGCCCCCATCGGGCCTGAATGGGATGACGTCCGTATACCGCGGCGGGGGCGATTCGCGGCGAACCCGCAAGAGGGCAACATGCGCAGGAGTGCTTGGATCACCATTTTGGGTGCCGTGGCTGCACAGGCGGCGATCGTCTCCACGGCCGAGGCCGGTCCGAGTGACGCGGTATTGGTCGGAGTCATCCGCGACGCGAGCACCGGCGAGGGCATCGAGGGGGCGCTCGTCATCGTCACGGGCGAGAAGATCCAGGGCGAGCGCACGATGACGACCAACGTCAGCGGCCTCTACCGTATTCCCAACCTCCCGCCCGGCACCTACGACATCGCCGTGTTCGCCAAGGACTACGGCGCCGGCAACAAGCGGACGGGCCTGCAGCTGCGCGCCGGCACCACCATCCGCGTCGACATGACGCTGGTGCGGTCGGGCACGCGCGAGGTGATCGAGGTCGCCGTGCCGGCGCCGACGGTCGACGTCGGCAGCAGCGCCACCGGCCTGTCGGTCGACCGCGAGATGGCGCAGCGGGTGCCGATCGCCATCCCGACCGGCAAGGGCGCCGCCAATCGTTCGTTCGAGGCCATCGCCGAGGCCACCCCCGGCGCGCGCAACGACACGTACGGCACGAGCATCGCCGGCACCACCTCGCCGGAGAACAAGTACTACGTCGACGGCCTGTCGGTGAACGACCCCGGCTTCGGTCTCAACGGCACCGGTCTCTCGATGGAGTTCCTCGAGGAGGTGCGCATCGAGGCCGGCGGATACATGCCGGAGCACGGGCGGTCGACCGGCGGTGTCATCAACGCGGTCACCAAGAGCGGCTCCAACGAGTTCCATGGCAACGTTTGGGCCTACTACACGCCCGGCCAGCTCGAGGGTCGGCGCGAGATCGCCCGCCGCGAGGGTGACGCGATCGTCACCGAGCGCAACCTCAATTGGATCGGCGACGCCGGCTTCGACCTCGGCGGGCGCATCATCAAGGACAAGCTGTGGTTCTACGGCGGCGTCAGCCTCGCGCGCACCGTCTACGACCTGACCAGCTCGTGGAACCGGGTGGTCGTCGACCCTGACGGCAACGCGCTGATCGACCCCGACACCAAGTTCACCGCCACCGAGCGCATCGCCGGCACCACCCAGCGCTTCAAGGCCCAGGGGACCACCGTCCAGGCGCTGGGCAAGCTGACCTACTCGCCCAACAAGCGCAACACGCTCGAGCTGCTGGCGATCTACGCCCCGAGCCTGTCGGGCGGCAACGGCACGTTCGGCATGAACGCCCAGACCGGCCAGCCGGAGGTCTTGAACCTCGTCGGCGACTACGGCGCGCTGGCCCGCAAGTACCGCGACAACGCGACCGACCTGCAGTTCAAGTGGAACTGGCGCGACGACGAGGGCAAGTGGAACTTCGACACGATCCTCGGCTGGCACCACCAGCTCAACCAGCGCAACGCCGTCGACGGCACCGGCGTCGGTGACACCACCGGCCTGGCCGGCACGCCGAGCGTCGTCTATCGCCGGAGCAACAACTTCTACGACCCTGACGGCAACCTGCTCGCCGTCGACGATCCGCGTTATCGCCAGGTGCACTCGCTGACCGACCTCACGCCGCTGCCGTCGGGGGCACCGGGGGGCGCGTGCGACCCGATGACCTACACCTTCGTCGATCCGACGTCGATGGACGCGCAGACGCGCAGCGTCATCTGCCCGATCCGCCAGTGGACCTCGGGCGGCCCCGGTCTCCTTTACGATCGGCGGCTCGACCGCTTGCAGGCGCGCGAGATCGTCACCCGGCTCGCCCGCGGCGCCGGTCACCACGTCATCAAGTTCGGCGTCGACTTCGAGTACACGCAGTACAACAGCAACCGCGGCTACAGCGGCAACCAGATCTACCGCGAGTCGACGAGCGGCACCAACTTCGCCGACTTCCGCATGTACTCGTTCCTCAGCGCGCCTGACGAGGCCAACGTCATCCGCAACCTGAACTGGAACGTCATGTCGACCACGATCGGCGGCTTCCTTCAGGACAGCTGGTCGATCATGGACAAGGTCACGTTGAACGCGGGCCTCCGCTACGACGCCCAGCATTTGTTCAGCGGCGACCGCACGCTGGCGATGGCGCTGCCGAACCAGTTCTCGCCGCGCGTCGGCCTGATCTGGGACCCGACCTACGCCGGCAAGGCCAAGCTGTTCGTCAATTACGCCCGCTTCTTCCAGAGCGTCCCGCTCAACCTCGCCGACCGCGCCGGCACCGGCGAGCCCGGCCTGCAGTCGTTCCACAACGCCGTCGGCCCCGGCGCGTGCAACGACCCGTTGGCCCCCGGCGCCAACGACCCCGGAGGCGCGTGCACCACGGACGCCAATCGTCTCCCGATCGGCGGGCCCACCGACCCTGACCAGCGGTGGGCGCTGGCGAGCGCCGGCAAGACCCCGATCGACCCGCGGCTGCGGCCGCAGTCGAGCGACGAGATCGTCGGCGGCGGCGAGTACGAGATCATCACCGACACGCGCCTCGGCGTGCAGTACACCCACCGGTGGCTGCACCGCGCGATCGAGGACATGAGCCGCGACGAGGCGGCCACCTACTTCATCGGCAACCCCGGCTACGGCATCGCCAAGGACTTCCCCAAGGCCAAGCGCGTCTACGACGCCGCCACGATCTTCATCGAGAAGCGGTTCTCCAAGCACTGGATGATCACCGGCAGCTACACGCTGTCGTGGCTGCGCGGCAACCTCGCCGGCCTGTTCCGCCCGGAGACCGGCCAGCTCGACCCCAACACCACCTCCGACTTCGACCTCATCTCGCTGCTCGAGAACCGGTCGGGCTACCTGCCGGGCGACACCCGCCACTCCTTCAAGATCTTCGCCGCCGGCGAGATCGTGCTCGGCAACGGCCAGTTCCTGCGGCTCGGCGGCGCGTTCCGGGCCCGTTCGGGCGGTCCCACCAACTTCCTGGCCTCGCACGTCCTCTACGGCTTCGACGAGTCGTTCATCCTCCCGCGCGGCAGCGGCGAGCGGTTGCCGTGGAACTTCTCGATCGATCCGACGATCGGCTACACCAAGATCCTGCGCAAGGACCTGCGCATCACCGTCTCGATGGACGTGTTCAACGTCGCCAACTTCCAGCAGGCCCTGGCCATCGACGAGCGCTACACCTTCGACGAGGTCAACCCCGTCAAGGGCGGCACCATGGAGGACCTGAAGATGCTCACCACCACCTCCGGCGCCCCGGTCACGGTGAACCCGAACTTCGGCAACCCGACCATCTACCAGCAGCCGCGGCAGTTCCGCTTCGGCATTCGTCTGTCCTTCTGATCGATGAGGTCTCCGATGCGCAATCAACTCCGAGTCCTCGCCACCGGCGCTCTCCTCGTCGTCGTCGGGGGCAGCTGCACGCAGCCGACGATGAACTGCACCACCGCGCACCTCTACTACGCGGCGAAGTACGAGCTCACCTCCGGCGACAAGGACTCGCCGTGCGCCCAGCAGAAGGGCGACATCCTCGGCATGCAGACCTACTTCGCCACCGGCGGCATCAACGGCACGGCGAAGTTCAGCGAGCCCTCGGCGGCGATCCGCCCGCAGTACGCCGGGCTGCTGGTCGTCGAGGCGCAGGAGTACCCCGTCGACGTGCCCGGCTTCACCGGCGAGAAGGGCGTCGAGCACTGGCCCAACGCGGTCGGCGACTTCGAGAGCGGCAACCCCGACGGCGACGACCTGTGCCACGTCGAGGACCTCGTCTCGGCGTTCGAGCGCCCCGAGCTGCCGGCCTACACCATCGAGGACGACCCGGCGACCGAGGATGTCGACGAGACGACGATGGTCCCGGCCACCCCGGCGATCTCCGTCCGCTACGAGTGGAGCAACGCCCGCTGGCTCAACACGCCCGACGCCCAGGGCACGCAATTCGAGGCCGACCTGAAGTTCACCCAGGACGGCTGCACCGCTGAATTCCACGTCACCGCCGTCTCGCCCAACGTCGCCTGCGTCACCGACGAGGACTGCACCCTCGACGGCAACGGCATCAACCCCGACTTCGCGGTCGAGTGCGACAACAGCATCAACGACCCGCTGAACCCGGACGTCGTCGACGACCCCATGACCCCCGAGGACGAGACCACCGACTTCGGCCTGTGCGTCCTCGCCCGACCGATCCCCTCCTACGAATAGCGAACGCGGAGCGACCACCCATGCGACGCCCGAATCACAGCACGCTGCGCAGCCTTCCGATCGCCGCCTGCGCCATCGCCTTCCTGTTCGCCCAGGCGCCCGCGTTCGCTCAGGCCCCGCCGGCCCCCGCGCCCGCCAGCCCTGCGCCTCCGGCTGCGCCCGCCTCTCCCGGCCCTGCGCCCGCCTCTCCCGGCCCTGCGCCCGCCTCTCCCGGCCCTGCGCCCGCCTCTCCCGGCCCCGCGCCCGCCTCTCCCGGCCCTGCGCCCGCACCGGTCACCAGCCCGGCCCCGCCCGCGCCGGAGCCCGCGCCGGAGCCCTCCGCCGATCCCGGCGCGTGGAACCCCGCCGCCACGCAGCCCGTCGAGGCCGCCCCGCCGACCGAGCCGGCCCCGCCGACCGAGCCGGCCCCGCCCGCCGAGCCCGAGGTCGCTGGCCCGCCGCCCGGTCCGACCCCGCCGCCCGCGGCGCCCCCGGTCGACACCGCCCAGGCCAAGAAGATGCGCGCAGCCGGCGTGGGCACGATGATCGCCGGCGGCGTCGTCTCGCTGGCGGGCTTCGCGGTCACCCTCGGCTTCACGGTCCGCGGCAACAAGCTCGAGCGCGACCTGATCGGCGCCGAGGACAGCTTTCAGCTGTCGGACTGCAGCCGCGTCGACTCGAACGAATGCAAGGGGCTGACCGCGGAGCGCGACGAGATCCGCGAAGGCATCCTCAACGCCGATCGCATGACGGCGGTGGGCGGAGGGATCCTCGTCGGCGGCATCCTGGTCACCGCGATCGGCGGAATCATCTATCGCGTCGGCGTCAGGCGCCTGACCAACGCCGACGTGGCCCGCGTGCGCGTCAACCCGACCTTCGGCGGCCTGTCGATCTCCGGCCGCTTCTGAGGCCGCTCCGGTTCGAATTCGAGCGTCCTCACACCGGGGCGAGCGCCGCGGCGGCTCCGCGGCGGCGCGGCGCGGGCATACTCGCCCCGTGCAGTTCGCCATCCTTTGCTACAACGACGAGAAGGTCGTCACCTCCTGGACCCAGGCGGAGGACGACGCGGTCATGGCTCGACTCGCGGTGGTGCACGACCGGCTCACCGCCGAGGGCAAGCTCGGGCCCGCGATTCGCCTGCGACCGACCACCAGCGCGAGGACCCTGCGCAAGACCCAACCGCCGGTGGTGCTCGACGGCCCGTTCGCCGAGACCAAGGAGCAGCTGCTCGGCTTCTACATCGTCCATTGCGAGACCCACGACGAGGCCCTCGACATCGCCCGCGAGCTGGCGATCGCCAACCCCGGCGGTTCGTACGAGGTGCGCCCGATCTCCCTGTTCCTCCCGGGCCACATGACCTGAACGCAGCGCCGTCATTTCACTGACGGCACCCGCTGCCGCGCCGCCGACATTCGTCGCGCACGGCCGCGCACGGCCGCGCGGGCCCGCGTGGGCCGAGATCGCCGCGACGCGTGACCTGCAGCGCGACAAGCTACCTGGTGGTGCGCAAGCTCGGCCAGGGCGGCATGGCGAACGACAATCCGTCATGGCGCGGCGAGCCCGACGTCCGATGATTCGCACGAACACGATCGATTCGTCGATCGCGGCGAGAGCAAGCGCGATATTTGCGCCACATTGCGCGCGTGTTTTCGCGCCCCTCGCCGGCGATGCCCGCAGCTCGTGACTCGGGCGCCCACTTCCTTTACACGGGGAATTGTCCGCCATGCCGCGCTACCTCGTCACCGCCGATCCGGTCGCCACGTTCCAGCCGCGCTTCGACACCAGCCTGCGGCTGATGGCGGAGCTGCTGGCGCGCGGCGTCGAGGTCGACTACTGCGACCTGACGCTCACTGACATGTCCCTCAGGACAGACGCGTGGCTGGCCGCGCTGCCGGTCCAGCGGGTGCAGTGGAGCGATCCGACGCGGCCGCCGTACGTCGGGCTCGGCGAGGCGCGCAGGGCCGCCGCCGCCGACTACGACGTCCTGGTCCACCGCAAGGACCCGCCGGTCGACGCGCGCTACCGCGGCTGGGCCGCCCGCTTCGCCGCGCTCGCCGGGCGGATCTTGCAGATCAACGAGCCGGCCGAGGTGCTGCGGCACTCCGAGCACCTGCTGCCGGTGCGCTTCCCGGAGCACGCGATCCCCACCGTGCACTGCCGCGATTTCGCGGCGCTGCGCGAGGCGGTGCGCGCCCAGCCGGGCGAGGCCGTGGTCAAGCCGATGGGCGAGTGCAGCGGGATCGGCATCGGCTTCTTCCGCCCGGACACGCCTGAATCTGTCCTTTGGGGCTGGTGGCAACAATACGGCGAGGCCGTGGTCCAGCCGTATCAGGACGCGGTGACCACCCGCGGCGACCTGCGGATCTTGACGATCGGCCGCCACGTCCTCGGCAGCGTCACGCGGCTGCCCCGCCCCGGCTCGCGCCTGGCCAACCTGCACCAGGGCGCCTCGTTCCACGCGTTCGAGCCGACCCCGCGCCAGCTCGCGGCCGTCGCCGCCGTCACCGCGGAGCTGGTGCCGCGCGGCCTCTACCTGCTCGGCCTCGACTTCATCGGCGACCTGCTGTCGGAGATCAACTTCACCAGCCCGTCGGCGATGGTCCAGATCGGCGAGGTCATGCACAAGCGCCCCGAGGTCGAGCTCGTCGACGAGATCGAGGCGCTGCGCCGCGGCTTCACCGCCCGCGCCTGAGCGGCACGGGCGAGCTCGACGGAGCCGCGTCGATCCGCCCGCGAGCTCGACAGCTCGCTCGCGTCGGCGAACCAGTCGGCTCAGGACTCGTCGATGAGCGCCTCGAGCACCGGAACGTGGGTCTCGCTGCGGCGGAGCAGGTCGCTGCGGATCAGCGCACGGATCTGGGGCGTCAGCTCGTGGTCGGCCAGGGCCCGGCGGTAGGCCTCGACCTGTCGCGCCTCGTCCTCACGGAGCGCCCGCACGGTGACCGCCAGCTCGACGCCCGCGTCCGCCGGCTCGCGCGCGGCGGTCGAGGCCGGCGCGGCGTCGCCGTGGCGCAGCAGCAGGCCGCGCAGGACCTGGACGGAGCGGCTGTGATCGACGCAGAGCTGCCGCAATTGCGGGCCGGCGGCCTGGCCGTCGAGTCGGGCCAGCGCGCCGCGGTATGTCTCCACCGCGGACAGCTCGGCCCGCAACAGACTGGTCAAGGTCTCGGGCGTATGTCCGGGGTGCGGTATCATCGACGTCGTCACGACGATGCATTAGCGCGCGCGGCCGCAATGTCAAGACCACGGCGACGGCTCGGGGCGGACGCGACGGTCTCGCGGCTGCGTCCGCCGGCGCTCGCTGTGTCGCTCACTCGAGGTCGACGCCGAGCGAGGCACAGCGTTCACGGCTGACGAGGATGAGCCCTTCCTCATCATCGGGCTGGTTGCCCGGCGTGACCCCGCTGCCGCCCTCGGGGTTCGTCGGCTCGGTGGGAGTGGTCGGCTGACCACCGCCGGGTTCGGTCGGCCCGGTGTCGGGCTTGGCCGGCTTCTTGCCCGGCTTTTTGCCCGGCTTGTAGCGCGCCGTGTCGCAGACGACCGCGCCGTTGCTCATGAGCCGGCACGCGCGGCCCTCGGCCATGGCCTCGACCATCAGACAGAGGTCGAGCTCGATGTCGATCGCCGCGTCGCGACCCCCGTCGCCGGGCGTCGTCGGCTCGGGTGTCGTCCCGGGCGTCGTCTCCGGCGTCTCCGGCGTCGTCTCGGGCTTCGCGGGCTTCTTGCCCGGCTTCTTGCCGGGCTTGTGCGAAGCCTCCTCGGCCGGCGAGGCCAGCGGCCCCGCGGAGGCGGCGATCGGCATTGCGAACGCGACCGCAGGCAACAACACGAGAAGATTGCGCAACATGAGAGGTTCCTTTCTTGCGAGGCGCACCGACGGGCCAATTCCCGCGGGGCGCTTCGTGTGCAATCATGTGTAGTCCGCCGGAGTACGCAATGACTCGTAGCGACGATATTCGACGCGCACGAATCCATCCGGCCGAGAGCGCCGGGCGAGCAACATGTGCGCGGGTGAATACCGCGACCAGGAGCCGCGCGCGAATGATCGCGTCGACGCCGCCCGGCGGGGCACGCGAGGACTGCGGCGACGTCCTATGGTCATTCCGCGCCGCGGCCGTCGCCGCCGTTCGACCGGCCGGCGGGCGTGCGCCGGCAGCTGGCCGTTCGCATGGCGCCGGCGACCGCTGCGCGATCGGGCGGGCACGCTCCGCGAGCTCGCCGCGGCGCCCGGGCGGCCGCCGGGCGGCGATTTTCGGCCCGGCGCGACGGGGTGTCGTCATTTCGTCCGCGCCGCAGTCGCCGCGTATCGAGCGAGCCGCCGGGCGAGTCCACGGGCGCGATCCATCCCCCCGGGCCGGCCGCAGCGCCCGATCGATCGCGCGACTGCGCCTCTCGCCGATCCGCGCCGCGATCGCCACGCGCCGCCGGCGAGCCGGCGAGCGTGCGCCCGGTCGATCGCGCGACTGCGCCTCTCGCCGATCCGCGCCGCGATCGCCACGCGGCGGGCCGGCGAACGTGCGGCCGCTCTGCTCATCGCGGTGAGGTTCGATCGCCGGACCGGCGAGCGTGCATGTCCGCCGGCGGTCCGCCGCGTCGGTCATCGCCGCGGCTCGATCGCCGGGCCGGCGAGCGTGCATACCCGCTGCGGGGTCCGCCGCGCCGATCGGCGCGGTTCATCCGGCCGGGCGTGCGAGCGTGCATGCCCGCGCCTCGTCGTCGCTCGCGCCGGAGTCACCCGCGCACGCTGGTTCGGCGACGGCGGACGAATCGACGGCAGTCCGCGCTGCGATCGTCGCGGAGGCGGTCGAGACTTGCGGGCCCGCAGCATCGCCGTCATAGCATGGACGTGTCGGATGCTCGCCTCCAGCCGTCGACCCACGACCTCCTCGGCCGACACGGCGGCGCGCTCACGACATATGCAATGATGATCGACCGCGCCGACTCTCGGCGGCGCGTCTCTCGCCCGGCGGGGCGGCAAACAAGCGTCTCCGCCGCCTGCTCCCTGACACACCCTCCCAAGACGGCCAGGAGAGACAGGCGGCGGAGACGTCCCTTTCAATTCCGGCGGGCCCATGCACACGCCCCTCGATCACCTCGATCGCGCAGGGGCCGGCTCGCCGCGGTCGGAGCGGTGGCTCGCCGCTCTCGACCTCTTGTTCGCAGCTCGCGGCCTCGATTGGTGTGGTCTCCGCCCGGCGCGGCAACGCCGGTCGCAGTAGCTCCAATCAGGCCCGGGCGCCATCACACGTCGCTGGCCAGGTTGAGCTCGAGGCAGGTCTGGGTGTCGACGAACAGCATCTCGTCCTCGTTGAAGTTGTGGTCGTCGTCGTCCCAGTTGCCCCAGCCCGGACCGAACCCCTGGTTGCCCCACGGGCCCCAGCCGCCCCAGCGGGTCTTCTGGGCGGGCGAGCAGAACAGGGCGCCGGAGCCGTCGCACTGGCTGCGGCAGGTCGCGTCGTCGTCGGCGACGGCGCAGTTGGCGAGACAGGTCGGGCCCGTCAGGGTGTCACAGTCGTAGGCGCGGTTGCTCTCGCCGGTCTGGACGAAGATCTGGGTCTGGACGCAGACCGCGAGCAGCAGGTCGTCATCGATGCCCTGGTTCCACTGGTCGCCCCAGCCGACCGGGTTCGGCTCGATGGTGAGGGGGCGCGCCATCGACGGCGAGGACGCGATGATCGGCAGGGCGAACGCCAGGGCGGGGCACAGCATCAGGATCTTGCGAAACATGGGGAGTTCCTTTCTTCTCTCGGAGAGCACCGCGGGCTGATTCCGGCGGCGCGTCGGTTCGGAATATTCAGTGGGCCCAGAGCGGGCGCAATGCCGAGTTGTGGCGAATCGCATGGTCGAGCCCGCGCCGAACAGCCGCAGATCGCCGGCAAACCGCTTCAGCTCGCCCGAATTCGCGGTTTCTCCTGCTCCGCGCCGGATCCCGGCGGTGGCGGCGTCCGCGGCGTCTCACCGCCGATATTCGCGACATTCTTCGCCGCCGCCCGCCGCGCTGACGATTGTGCATAGCGCGGCGAATCGCCGCCGCCGTCGCGACGTCCGCTCGCCCGCCGGCGCAAGTGCAGGGCATCATTGATGTTGCGGCGCGGCCGCGGCGGACCGCACGGAGGGCTCCGCGCACCGACGCGGCGACGAACGCCGGGACCGCCGTTTCGCTATGTACATATGTCATTTCATCACACACGTCGTCGCGGGTGCCACATTATTCATAGTACCCGGCGGCGCCGGCCCTCGTCGCGGCCGGCCCGCCCGCCCGCGCGAGCCGGCCGATCGGCCCCGGATCGCCTGGACATGTCCCTCGGGACACTGTGTTGATTCGCCTCGCGCGCTCTCTCGCGGCTCGCCGGCGCCGCCGCGGCGATCGAGCCCCACGCCGGCTGCGTTGCTCGCCGGCCACACATTCGCTCGATATGCTCCCTCCTCGCGCCTTCCAGCGCGTCGAAGCCCGGCGCGAGGACTGCTCGAAATGACCCAGTCGCGGCACTGAGCGCCGCACATGCCTCTTCAGGCATGTCTTTAAAACCATGCGCGACCGGCGCGACGACCTCGACAGGGGCCGCCTCGCCGGTCACGGCGCTCGCAGGGGTTGACGATTGCGGCGTCCGGCCCCCGGTTGATTCGCCGGCGCCCGGCTGCTTCACGCGCCTGGGTCCGGTGTCAGGGCCGCCGCGATCGCAGATCGGGGGTGATGACCCACTGGCGCGCGCCCGCGACCGCGCCCATAGTTCCGCCCGCTCTCACCAAGGACGAACACGATGTACGCCAGCCCGAGCCACCTGCCCCAAGAAGCACGTCAGAAGATCACCGCGGCCCTCCAGAACGTGCTCGCCGACGGCCTCGACCTGCACAGCCAGATCAAGGTCGCCCACTGGAACATCAAGGGCATGCACTTCGCCGCGCTGCACCCGCTGTTCGAGACGTTCGCGGTCAGCCTCGCCGCCCACAACGACACCGTGGCCGAGCGCGCGGTGACCCTCGGCGCGCAGATCCACGGCACCGCGCGCCACGTGGCCAAGACCTCGCGCCTGCCCGAGTACCCGCAGGACACCACCCGCGACCTCGATCACGTGCGGCTGCTCGCCGAGCGCATCGAGTCGTACCTGGTCGGGCTGCAGGACGGGCGCAAGGTCGCCGAGCAGCAGGGCGACGTCGACACCGTCGACATGTTCACGGCGATCATCACCGAGTTCGAGAAGCACGGCTGGTTCCTCCGCGCCCACCTCGACCGCTGAGCCGCCGCCGCCGCGCTAGTCGGTGCCGCCGATCTCGATGTTGTACTTCACCGTCATCGGCGGGCCGTTGTAGGTCGGGAACTGGTGGTCGGCGATCGCCTTGCGCACGCAGGGCACGATGCCGAACACCGTCAGGTCCGACGACGCGGTCACCGATACGGCGTCGGCCTTGCCTGTCTTTCCGACCAGGCTGATCATGAGGTCGAGGCGGCCGCCCTTGAGGCTGCCGTTGTTGTAACAGGCGGCGACCGCCAGGCACTCGTTGATCGCGTACTCGACCTCGCGCATGTTGGCGTTGAGCACCGGCTCGTTGAGCTGCTCCTCGCCGGCGCTCCAGTCCATCACGCGGGGGCGGTTGGGGTCGAACTGGGCGATCTGGCTGTCGTCGACCGGACGGAACTTCTTCGGCAGCTGATTGCGGTCGAGGGTGCACTCGCCCCACGAGGTGATCGGCGGCCGCATCGGCACCTCCTCCTGCACGACCGCCTGCGAGGTACAGATGTCCTGCGAGTAGTCGACCACGCAGGCGTTCCCGTCGCAGCGGGTGCCGCGGCCGCACATGCCGCCGCATTCGCCCGTCGGCGCATTCGAATCGCTGGTTCGTTTGCAAGCGGTCGGGGATATCGCGAGCCCCACGAGACCGGCCAGGATCAGGGTCGTTCGCATCACCGCCCAGCCTATCACCGTCGGCCGCGCCTCGCGTGCCGCCGGCGTCACCGACTATTTTCGCGCTGCGAGACGGTCTGCTCGTTCGGACAGGTCCGCCGCCCGCGACGCGGACACTCGACCGCGCCGCGCGAGCCTCTCGCGTCGCGTCGGGAGAAAGGCCGGACGCCGGGCGAGTCCGCCGGCGAAAACCAGCCGACGCGCCCGCAGTCGCGGGGCCTGGTGTGTCCCACACGGGCGCACCGGCGCAGCGTTTGCGACGGGTCAGGCGGCGCTCTGCCGCGCGATGCGGGTGCGCAGGCTGGTCGGCAGGGCTGTGATCGCCTGCACCAATTCTTGGAGCTGCGGGTCGCCGTGGCCGAGCGGGACGTCGACGAGCAGCAGGCCGATCGAGGCGATGGTCGCCAGGCTCTGGCCGGTGATGTTGACCGACGAGTCGCCGAGCACCCGGTTGATCTTCGACAGCACGCCCGGGACGTTGCGGTGGAGGTTGACGATCCGGCAGCCCGCGCGCACCGGGCCGGCGTCGAGCGCCGGCAGGGTGACGCCGCCGAGCGTGGCGCCGGTGTCGAGGTAGTGCGACAGCGCGACGGCGACCTCGCGGCCGATGCTGGCCTGCGCCTCCTCGGTGCTGCCGCCGATGTGCGGGGTGAGGATCACGCCGTCGAGGCCGCGCAGCGGGCTGTCGAAGACGTCTCCCGCGCGCGCGGGCTCGCTCGGGAACACGTCGATGGCGGCGCCGCCGAGGTGGCCGGCGACCAGCGCGTCGCGCAGCGCGTCGATGTCGACGACGCCGCCGCGCGAGGCGTTGATGAGGGCCGCGCCGCGCCGCATCGCCGCGATCTCGTCGGCGCCGATCATGCCGCGGGTGTGCTCGGTGTCGGGCACGTGCAGGCTGACGAAGTCGCTGAGCGACAGCAGCTCGATCAGGCTGACGCACGGCTGGGCGTTGCCGAGCGGCAACTTCGAGAGGACGTCGTAGTAGCGGACCTTCATGCCCAGCGCCTCGGCGAGCACGCTGAGCTGGCTGCCGATGTGCCCGTAGCCGACGATCCCCAGCGTCTTGCCGCGCACCTCGTGGCTGCCCTCGGCGCTCTTGTGCCACAGCCCGCGGTGGCAGGCCGCGCTGCGCGCGAAGATCTGGCGCGCCAGCATGATCACCTCGCCGAGCACCAGCTCCGCGACCGAGCGGGTGTTGCTGAACGGCGCGTTGAACACCGCGACGCCGCCCGTCTGCGCGGCCGCGAGGTCGATCTGATCGGTGCCGATACAAAAAGCGCCGACGGCCTCGAGCTGCGGCACCTCGGCGAACACCCGCGCCGACACCCGCGTCTTGCTGCGGATCCCCAGGATCAGCGGCCCGTCGTGCGGCAGCCCTCGCAACGCCTCGATCAGCTGCGCCTCCGCCAGCGCCCCCGGCACGGGGTGGACGACGACGCCGCGGCGGGCGAACTCCTCGTGCGCGGTCGGGTGGATGTTCTCGAGCAGCAGGGCGTGCGGGCTGTTCACGGCGCGAACGATGCCCGAGGCCCGCGGTCGCCGCAACTCGCCCTCGGCCCCGGCGGAGACCGCGGCGGGGCATGACGGAGGCGAGCCGCGCGTCCCGAGTCCACCTCGTCGCGGCGGCGTACGAGTCGAGGGCGATCTCCCACGCCGCGTGTGTCGCGATACCTCTTCACGATCGACGGGGGCGACTCGAGGGCGATCTCCCGCGCCGCGTCTGTCCGAGCCGACCTCGTCGGAGCGGCATGCGAGTCGAGGGCGATCTCCCGCGCCGCGTGTGTCGCGATACTTCTTCACGATCGACCGGCGGCGACTCGAGGGCGATCTCCCGCGCCGCGTGTGTCGCGATACTTCTTCACGATCGACCGGCGGCGACTCGAGGGCGATCTCCCGCGCCGCGTGTGTCGCGATACTTCTTCACGATCGGCGGGGGCGACTCGAGGGCGATCTCCGGTGCGAGTCGACCGCGCTGCATCGACAGCAGCGGTACGAGATCCCGCCGCGGCGCTCGAAGTCAGCGCGATCTCTGCGGCGCAAACTCGCGGGCGAGCGGGCGCGCCAGCCTGGCGCGGCCACACGGTCTTTGCTAGGCCTGTCCGCCTCTTGCTCGACAAAGGCAAGCTTCAGCGGCTGCAGCGGGCGCTACGGCCTCACCTCGCGCACGGATGGGAGCGAGCGGTGTTCGCCGCGCCGCAGACCGGCGACGGCGAGGCGGGCGAGCGCGCCGAGCGGGTCCTCGCCGGGCCGGGCGCCGGCGTCGCGCCGACCGCCGCGCAGGTCGACGCGCTGCTGGCCGCCGCGGGCGAGGCCGCCGCGGCCGGGTTGTGGAAGCAGACGCTGGTGCTCGACCCGCGCCGGCGCGTGCAGGTCGACGCTCGCCACGGCCGCGCCACCACGCGCACGCTCGACGAGAGCGCCGCGCTCAAGGTGATGGGCGGCAAGGAGCGCTCGCTGCGGCCCGACACCAGCGCGGCGCTGCTGCGCGAGATCGGGATCATGAACGCCGACGGCAGCATCTCGGCGACGCATGCCCGCAAGTACAAGCAGATCTGCCACCTGGCCACGCTGTGCGAGCCGGTGATCGATCGCCTCGCCGGCGTGCGGTCGATCGATCCGGCCGCGCCGCTGCGCGCGCTCGACCTCGCGTGCGGCAACGCCTACCTGAGCTTCGTGCTGGCCGAGGTGCTGCGACTCCGCGGAGTGCCGCTGCGCCTCCACGGCGTCGACGTGCGCGCCGACGTGGTCGCCCGCAGCCGCGAGAGGGCCCGCGCCCTCGGCCTCGCGGCAGACGACGATGCCGCTCCGACCGGGGTTGCGAAGGACGCGGCGACGCCAACCGAAGCGACGGCGAGCACGCCGGGCGAGCGGTCCGCGACGGCCGAGGCGACGCGAGCCGCGGCGGGCGAGGCGACGCCGACCGGGGCCGCGTCCGCGGCAGGACGCGCCGGCCTGTCGTTCGCCCAGGCCGACATCGCCGGGGCCGCGCGGACGGCCCCCGCGCAGCTGGGCGGTGTGCCCGACCTCGTGCTCGCGTTGCACGCCTGCGACACGGCGACCGACGAGGCGATCGCGCTGGCGATCGAGCTGGGCGTGCCGGCCCTGCTCAGCGTGCCCTGCTGCCAGGCCGAGCTCGCGGCCCAGCTCGCGCGGGCCGACGCGGGCGCCCAGCCGCTGGCGGCGATGGTCGACCACGGGCTGCTGCGGCGCGCCTATGCGGATGTCCTCACCGACAGCCTCCGGGTCGCCGCGCTCGAGGCCTGCGGCTACGACGTGACCGTGCTCGAGTTCGTCGGCGGCGAGCACACCCCCAAGAACCTGCTGATCAAGGCCCACCGCCGGCACCCGCGCGCCCCGGTCGACCCCGGCCGCTGGCGCCTCGAGCCCCTGCGGGCCCGCTGTGCTGCGCTCGGGGTCCGCCCTACTCTCCTGCGCCGGCTGGCTGCGATCCAGGGGGCGACGCCTGGTATTTGACCGCTTGACTGGATTTTCGACCGCGAGTCGAAAAAATCTGCCCGCCGATCCGCTCGCGAACCCCTCGGCGCCCTCAACTTTGCCCATGAGCGGCCCTGCGGTGATGCGCACGAGCGTTTCCCAATTCGGAGCCTGCACCCTCGAGCCCTACCCCGATAGCGCGCGAATTCCGCAGAGCACGGGTGCCGCTCTGTCCGCGTAAGGCTCGGAACCGCGCAGACCCGCGAGCGGAAACATACATTGGGTCCGTGGTGATCAAATTCGAGAAATTTTCGACGCTCGATCGAAAAACAGATCTCGGGTCGAAATCGTGAGCGCCGGAGAGTTCGGGACCGAGTCGGCTCGCCGAGCCTGTGAACGTCGGTCGAAAAAGCGCACCCGCCGCGCGCGGCGGCTCGTGCGGGTGCCGGGCGCCGGAAAAACTCAGGCAGCCGGCCCGGGCGCCGAAAAACCCGAGCAGTCCAGCCGCAACTCTCCAGGCCGGCGCCGCAACAACCGAGCAGCCGGACCAGGCCCCGAAAAACCCAGCAGCCCAGCCGGCGACGCGCCAGCCCGGCGCCAAAACTTGGCAGCCCGGCGCCCAAAAACCCGAACAGCCGGCCGGCAGCTCGCCAGCCCGACCTCACCGACCGAGCACGTCACCCGCCGCGGCCACCTGGCCTCTCGACCAGGATGCCACCGCGACCGCATCGGCGACCGGCTGCAGGACCACGCGCGCGAGCCCGCGGAGGACCGGCTCGCCGGCGATGGCCGCGGCCAGCGGCGGGCTGTGGGCGTAGTAGAAGCGCACCAGATCGACCCCCGTCGCCGACTTCTTTAAAAAAACGTCGCGGAAGCTCCGCAGGGCGGCGACCTGGGCCGTCCACGGCGCCCCGTAGGCGGCGGTGGCGAGGAAGCAGAAGCCCTCGACCGTCTGGAATTTCTGGGCCACCGTGGTGACCTCGACCGACGCGAGCGCGCTGCGCTGGGCGCAGCGGTCGGTGTAGACCACGCCGAACTGGTAGGTGTAGTCGCCCCACAGCTCGCGGACCGTCAGGGTGCTGGGCTGGCCGGGCGGTGCCAGCGTGTTGACGGCGACGGCGATCTCCTGGGCCGAGCCGAGCATCGCCTCGGTCAGCGGGTCCTCGCCCACGATCTGGTAGACGCGCACGTCGGCGACCGCGAAGTCGGGGTCGTCCTGCGCGGGGATCTCGAAGGTCAGCTCGACCTGGTCGAACTCGGTCACGCGCGCCTTCAAGCCGGCGACCGCGGGCAGCTCGCGTTGCTCGCACGGGTGCCCCCAGCCGTCGCCCGGGTCGGGCTCGCTGCCGTCGCCGTACGAGAACACGCCCCAGCGGAACGTATCGCCGTTCATCGTCACCACGCGCAGCCGGTCGGCGCCGCTGCCGTCCTCGCCGCTGATCGTCGCGTCGGGCGGGTGCAGCGCGCCGGTGGCCCCGTCCCAGTCGCCGTAGCCGGCGTACTCGGTGGTGCCCTGGAACTTGCGCCGCAGCGGGTCGAACGCCACGCGGTACACCACCGAGGGCTGGCCGAGGTACGCGATGCCGTAGCGGGCCAGCCGCGGGTCGACGAAGTGGTCGTCGTCGCGGTCGAACGCGTAGTGGCTGTTCTCGTCGTGCTCGCGGCTGATCTCGGCGTAGGCCACCAGCGGCCCGCGCGCCAGCATCTCGGGGGTCAGCACCGCGACCACGAACTCGGGCCCGTCGCCGCTCGGGGTCGCCGCGGTCACGGCGTCGAGCTCGTTGAGGTCCGCGAACTCGGCGACGTCCGGCGAGTCGAGCTCGTCGACGCGGAGCAGGTCGTTGCGCGGCGGATACGGGCTCCGCGCCCCGTCCGCCGCGAACGTGCCCTTGTCCGTCTTGAAGGACTTCGGCGAGGGGCAGGTCTTGGTGTCGAGCGAGATCGTGCCCTGCTCCCACTCCTCGAGCGGGCGGCAGAAGTAGTTCTCGAGGCTGCTCGAGTTCTCGTGCCAGCCGAGCGAGTCGTGGTCGGCGTCGTCGAAGAAGACGATCTGCGGGTAGGTCTTGCCGCGGCGGTGGGCCCAGACCGGCAGCACCGAGACGCGCGGGCCGTAGGGCGCGCGCCAGCTCGACAGGAAGTTCCACTCGCCGGGCCGGTTGGCGATCCCCAGCTTGCCGGTCGCCTGGGTCACGAGCACGTCGGCGACGAATTTTCCGTGCTGGTCTTCGAGCCAGATCGCCATCTGCGCGTCGGGCACCGGCTGGAAGTGGAACTCGACCCGCACCGGCGTGGCCGCGCGCGCGTCGCCGGCCGTCAGGACGGCCATCATCGCGAGGGCTCGGGCACGCGCGCGCACGGCCTCGAGCATATCACCGGCGCCGGACCGCACCCCGGCGGGCGCCTGCCGGCCCGATCAGCCCGGGCGCTGCGCCAGCAGCACCTCGGACAGCGGGCGACGCGGGGTCGGCGGGCTGTCGGCGCCGCCGCCGAGGCGGACGAGGGCCTGGGCGTGACCTGTCCCTCCGACCAGGTTGGCGAGCCGCTTGCGGCCGGCGGCGTCGGTCAGCGGCAGGTGGAGGAAGCTGCCCCAGGCGTGGTCGACGCGGGCGCGCAGGAGCACGCGCATCAGCGCCTGGCCGGCGCGCAGCCACTCGGCGGGGTCGTCGTCGGCGGTGGAGACCACGACGAAGGCCGGCGCGCCGTCGGCGATCGCCGGGCCGCGGGCCTGGGCGCCGTCGGGCGCCTCGAAGCTGACGCCGGGCTCGCCGGCGGCCACGCGGGCCGCCGCCGCCGCCGGCAGCTCGCCGGCGATGGCCGCCTCGACGGCCGCGCCGATCGCTTGCTTTCGGGCCATGTCCTCGACGACATGCAACTCGGCACCTGTCCCATCGACCATGGCCCCGAGCCGCCGCGACAGCGCCCGCGACAGCGGGCCCTGGGCCATCACCCCGCGGTAGGTGCGGCGCTTGGGCGCCGCCTGGTACAGCCACTGCTCCTCGGGCAGCGGGCTGGCGCGGCCGCCGACGGCCACGCGCGCGAGCAGGTCGGGGTGGCCGCCGGGCAGCAGGGCGGTCTGCTCGTCGAGGCCGAGCGCGCGCAGGGCCACGCGCAGGGCCCCGAGCGCGGCGCCGCAGGCCAGCACGGTGGCCTGGCCGGCGGGGTCGCAGCGCGAGCAGGCGCGGGCGGGGTCGCGGTACAGCTCGATGAGCTCGCCGCCGGCGAACCACCGCCACGGCTGGGCGTTGCCGGGCGACGGGGCCGTCAGCGCGGTGTGCAGCGCGAGCTCGATGCGCGGGCGCGGGCCGACCTCCGGCGCGAGCGGCGAGCCGGCGAGGGTCCACGGATCGGTGTCGCGCTCGAGGTCGGCCACGTGCATCAGACGCACTCCTCTTCCGCGCGCAGCCGCGCGATCTCGGCGGCGAAGATCCGGCGCACGATCGCGGTCGCGCACGCCGACGTGCTCTCGACCCCGAAGTACGACAGGCTCTTCGACAGCAGGCTCTGGCGCCGCGAGTACGGCGTGTCGGACGCGTAGTGCAGCACCCCGACGTCGAACCCGACCGAGTTGGAGAGGTGCACGATCTCGTCGTTGGGGTGGCGCTGCGGGTTGCACAGCTCGTACACCGCCGACAGGTACGGCCCGGCCTCCATCTCGAGCACGGTGTAGCCCTCGCGGTAGAACACGCTCATGTACTCGCGGTTCTGCAGGAAGGCGCCGCGGACCGTCAGCGCCTTTTGATTGTCGAGCACCGTGCCGACGCGGATGTACGGCTGGACGTCGGCGGCGACGAAGGCGTTGCGGAACAGGTAGGTGTTGCGCGAGTGCTCGTCCTGGACCACCGACGAGATCATGACGTCGCCGACGCGGCCGTTGAGGGTGGCGGCCTTGCCCATGACGTAGACGCCGCGGATCTCGTTGGAGCCCTGGCCCGCGCGCGACAGGTGGTGGTACGCCGCCATGCCGAGCGGGTAGTCGATGTTGAGGATGACGGCGTCGCTGCGCGCGAGCAGGTGGATGTCGGGCACGAGCACGCGCGGGTCGAGGCGCTCGGGCCGGACCTGCGCGAGGTCGAAGATCTGGGCGTTGACGTCGATCTTGCCCGGCACGTCGATCGAGGTGACGCCGGCCTCCGCCTCGAAGCGCTGGACCTCGGCGAGGCGCGCCGGGTCCTCGTGGAGGAACGCGCGCAGCAGGTAGTAGCTGAGGTTGTTGACCTCGGCCTCGTCGCCGCGCTCGAGCGCGCGGGCGAAGTGCGGCGCGAGGTCCTCGGGGTTGCGCCGGCGGGCGAAGTCGAGGATCTCCTCGCGGTGCTGGCGGGCGTAGCCGCCGACGAGGTTGAGCAGCGAGTGCGTGTTCGACGACACGAAGTAGATCGGCGGCCGCCGCGGCTTGCGCTCGCGGACCAGGCTCGGCTCGATGCCCGACCACCAGCGCTGGACCGAGCGCTGGTACTGCGAGTAGCTGCCCGACAGCACGCGCATCGACAGGTCGCACGGGTCGGCGGCGATCTCGCGCAGCGCCGCGAACCACCCGGTGTCGAGCGCCGCGATCAGGGTGCGCACGCCGTCGGGATCGAGGTCGAGCACGCGCGCCAGCTCGCCGTGGTCGACCTGCTCCGCGGTGAGCTCGGGGTCCTCGCGCAGGCGCCGGCCGAGCTCCGCGTTGCCGAGCAGGCCGTGCATCTGGTTCCACACGATCTGGTAGGTGGTGACGATCGGCACCAGGTCGTCGATGTCGCTCGTGCTCGAGATGAACGCGCACAGCGTCCCGCCGCCGTCGAAGCGCAGCGGCCGGCGTCGCCCGCGGGTCTGCACGCGCTGCCACGCGCTGACGTCGAAGCCGTTGGCCTCGAAGGTCTCGTGCGACTGCCCGAGCACGATCTTCTGCACCTGCGGCATGCAGGCCGGCAGGCGCGCGGCGCTGTAGGCGAACGCGGCCACGTCGGGCACGCCGGTGCGCGCCCCGGGGTGGAGGCTCGAGTCGCTGAAGGCGTGCGCCTCCTCGAACGCGCGCACCCACACCTCGCCGGAGCTGCGCAGCAGCGAGTAGTAGGTGCGGATATAGAGATCGATCTCGTCGCTGGTGGTGCGGGGCCGCTGGCGATCCATGGCTGTGGTCCTTCGCTGCTCACCCGTGGCCGAGCGCGCCGTCGACGGCGTCGAGCACGAACGGCACCTCGTCGGGGTGGTTGGGCCAGTGCGGCGCGAACCGCAGCAGGCCGTCGGGGGTCGAGCAGGCGACGCCGCGCTCGGCGAGCTCGCGCTGGAGACCGAGGACGTCGCCGGGGTTCGGCGGCAAGACGCTGAGGATGCACGAGCGGGCCGCCGGGTCGCGCGAGCGCAGGCTGACGAACCCGCGCGCGATAAGGCCCGACTCGAGGCGGTCGAGGTAGTCCTGCACGTGGGCGAACACCGCCGCCGGGCCGAGCTGCGTGATGAGGCCGATCGCCGCCTCGAGCGCGGCGCAGCCGACGGTGTTGCCGGCGCCGCCCTCGATGAAGTCGGCGGTGCGGCGGATCGGGCGGTCGTAGCGCAAGTGACCTGCCCCTTCGAGCAGGAACCGAAGGCCATCTTCGTGGCTCAGCCAGCCGGCCACCCGCGGGCGCAGCTGGCCCAGCCGCTCGGGGCGCACGTAGAGGAAGCCGAGGCCCTCGCAGCCCATGAGCCACTTGTGACCGCCGACGCTGAGGTAGTCGATGCGGGCCTCGCGGACGTCGAGCGGGACGGCGCCGACGGCCTGGATGCCGTCGACGAACAGCTCGGCGCCGGCCGCGTGGCAGGCGTCGGCCATCTCCGCGAGCGGCATGCGCAGGCCGCTCTGGAACTGCACCGCCGACACGGCGACGAGGCGCACGCCGCCGGCGTCGAGGGCCGCCTGCAGGGCCGCGAGGCCCTCGGCCGGCGAGCGGGCGAAGTCGTCGAGCGGCAGCATCTCGACCGACAGCCCGAACAGCTCGGCCGCCTGCTGCCACGGGGTGACGTTGGCCGGGAACTCGCCCTGGAACAGGAGCACGCGATCGCCTGTCCGCCAGGACATGCACAACGCGACATCCGTGACCCCGCGGGTGGTGTTGGTGATCAGGGCGATGTCGGTCAGCTCTGCGCCGATGAGCCCGGCGATCGCCGCGCGCAGGCGGCTGCGCTGCTGGATCCACGTCGGGATCGCCCGGGCCGCGCGGCGCGCGTAGTCGGCCGCGACCGCGGCCACGGCGGCCTGCACCGGCGCCGACCACGGCGACACCGCCGCGTGATTGAGGTAGGCCCGCGGTTGCAGGTCGGGGAACAGGCTGCGGTCGCCGAGGCGAGCGATGGGCGGGCTTGCGGTGGTCAAGGGCCGCGTGACGGTACCAGACGCCCGCGGCCGTGGCGACCCCGGCGCCGGCTCGCGGCCGCGCAGCCGCGCCGGACCGCTCGCCGCGGCGGTCCGGGCGGGCCGGGACCGGCATGTCCCTTCGGACAGAACGAGGGCCGGGCCTCATGCGCGACCGGAGTGCGCGGTCGTCGGCGCTCCGCGCCGGGGGCCCGGCCCCACGCCTGCCGGCCGCGCGTCGCTGCGACGGCGACGCGGCTCAGTGCCAGTGCTTGCCCTTGTGCTTGTGCTTGTGCTTGTGGTGCTTGTGCTTGTGGTGGTGCTTGCAGTGGCCCGGCGGCCAGCAGTCGTCGTGGTGCACGTCGATGACGATCGACGGCGCGTCCCACACGATCACGCCGACGTAGGCCGGGCGCGGCGCGTACAGCCAGCCGTAGAAGCCGACCCCGCCGGACACCACCACGACGTCGTTTTTGACCACGATCGGGGTCGTGTAGTCGTAGACGATCGTCTCGTGGCCGATGAAGACCGGCGCGTAGGTGGCCTTGACGACCAGCACGTTGGTGGTCTTGTCGGCCGTGAAGTCGATGTAGCCGACGATGACGAAATTGTCCTTGTCCTTCTTGCCGGACGGGAACGCGTGCAGCTCGAAGACGATCGTGTCGCCCTGCTTGACCTCGACGATCTGGATCTTGTCGATCTTGCCGTCGCCGTCGATGTCGATGCTGTGCAGCTTCTCTTTCGGGTTGTTGATCTTCTTCTCGAGCGCGTTGGCGTCCTTGACCTTGCCCTTCTTGATCAAGTACGTGACCGTCTCGAGGTCGAGGGCGTCGGGCTTGAGCTCGACCTTGACGTCGACGTCGGCCACGACCTTGGCGTCGCCCTCGGGCGCATCGGCCTCGGCGGCGACCACCGCCTCGCCGCCGGCTTCGGCCTTCACGGCGACGTCGGCCTCGGCCTCGGCCTCCGCGGCCGCCCTCTGGTTGGCGATGATCGCGGCGTCGCAGCCGGCGAGCGCGGCGAGGAGCGAGATGGAAAGGATCGATTGCTTCACGTTCGACCTCGAGGGGGGTTGAAGTCCGCGCCTTGGACCGGCGCGGACGACCAACTTCCAGGACTATCCGACCTGGGGGACTCCCGGGTCAACCCTCCGCAGATCGCTCCCATGCGGGCCCGCGGCCCCACGTGCGCGCAGGTCGGACAGCCGGCGACAGCCGGTCGCGCGGCCGGCGAACGAGGTTATCGTTTCACCATGTCCTCGGGGCCAGGTATTTTTGGACATGACCCAAAGCGCTCATCGAATTCGGCGAGCAGGCGCGCGGCGGCAAGCATGGGCTCGGCGCACGGGCCGACGCTGGCGCGGCACATCCACTCGGCCGCCGGGTGGCTGGCCGCGAGCGCGGCGGCCAGGCGGCTGAGGTCGGCGGCGCCCGCGTAGTGGATCATCGCGCTCTTGCCTCGCGGGTAGCGGACGAGGCCCTCGCGAAGCCGGACCTGCAGCACGCCCGGGGCGGCCGGGAGCTGCGCGGCGGCGGTGGAGAGCGGGTGCCAGGGGCCGAACTTCATGACCTCGCGAGGGTAGCCCAGCGGGGTGTTGGGGTCGCGCGGGGACTTGCCGGCCGGCGGAGCCCGGCCGTAGGGTGGTGCATGTCCTGGCGCAGCCTCGGCGCGTTCTCCATCTCGATCTCCTTGTGGGCCGCCTGCGGCGACGCCGGCGGCGGCAGCCAGAGCGGAGGCGGCAGCGACGGCGACAGCAGCGGCGACGCCGGCAGCGACGGCGGCGGCGCGACCGCGGACGCGAGCGACGGCGACCCGACCAGCGCGGGCAGCGAGGGCCCCGGCACGACCACCGGCGCGCCCACGACCGGCGCGACTGGCACGACCGACGGCAGCGGCACCACCGGCGACCCCGGCTTCGGCCCCGGGCCGTGGGACCACGGCATCTTCATCCCGCCCGAGCCGCAGAAGGACGGCGACCCCGCGCTCGGCTACGAAGCGCTGCTCACCAAGGGGTACGTGTCGTGCGGCGTCCCGTGGGGCCTGTGGCCGCTGGTCAAGCCGATCGTCGGCACCTGGGCCGAGCGAGGGCCGCTGCCGGGGCGCACCGGCAAGAACGCCGAGGTCCCGTACCACTGGACTGTCCACAACAAGAACGGCGCCGACATCGTCAGTCAGAACTGCCTGCAGTGCCACGCCGGCTCGTTCAACGGTCAGCTGATCGTCGGCCTCGGCACCGCCGACTTCGACTTCACCGACGACATCAGCCAGATGCTGCAGAACGTGTGGATCCCCGACATCCCGATCCCCGGCCTCGAGGAGTTCACGCGCTTCCTCAACCGCACCAAGGCGCTCGGCCCCGAGACCGTCATGCGCACCGTCGGCACCAACCCGGCCGAGATGATCGCCGTCACCCTGGTCGCGCATCGCGACAAGGACACGCTCGAGTGGTACGACGAGCTGCAGTACCCGCTGCCCGACATGACCGTCGCCTCCGACCCGCCGCCGTGGTGGCGGGCGAAGAAGAAGAACGCGCTGTTCTACAACGGCATGGCGCGCGGCGACCACCGCGGCACGATGATGCTGGCCTCGGCGCTGTGCACCGACTCGGTCGCGGAGGCCGAGCAGATCGACAGCTACTTCCACCACATCCAGGCGTTCATCCGCTCGGTGCAGGCGCCGAAGTACCCGCTGGCGATCGACGCCGCGCTGGCGAACGAGGGCGAGGTCGTGTTCCTGGCCAACTGCGCCGGCTGCCACGGCACCTACGCCGCCGACGACTCGCAGGACACCTACCCCAACCTGCTCTTCCCGCTCGACGTCATCGGCACCGACCCGGTGGTCGCCGAGGGCGGCACCAAGTACGCGCCCTACCTGGTCGACTGGTACAACGACAGCTGGTTCGGCAAGATCACGCGCATGGAGCCCGCCAACCCGTTCCCGGGCTACATGGCGCCGCCGCTCGACGGCGTGTGGGCGACCGGCCCGTTCCTCCACAACGGCTCGGTGCCGACCATCGAGCTCGTGCTCGACAGCACGAGGCGGCCGAAGTACTGGAGGCGCGTCGACCTCGACTCGACCAACTTCGACGAGGACGCCCTCGGCTGGCCCTTCGTCGAGCTGCCCTACGGCCAGGTCGGCGCGTCCGACGACGAGCGCAAGTTCGTCTACGACACCACCTTCATCGCCCACAGCAACGCCGGCCACACCTTCGGCGACCACCTCACGGACGCGCAGCGCCGCGCCGTGCTCGAGTACCTCAAGACGCTGTGAGCAGCGGGTCGCGCCCGCCGACGGTCCCGGCCGAGCCGGCGGCGGCGAAGCGGAAGAACAGGTCCTCGGCGAACCACCGCCGCGACAGGGCCGCGCGGGCCGCGGCCTGGTGGTTCGAGCCGGCCCAGGCGAACTGCTCGAGGCTGGCGGCGTCGTCCCACACGCTGAACGTGACCGGACGGATCCACGGCAGCTCGCCGATCCCCAGCGCCAGGCGCAGGCCGGGCGCGCGCACCAGCCGGCGGTTGATCGCCGGCACCCGGGCCCAGAACGGCAGAAAGCCGCGCAGGCGCAGGCGGGCGCGGGTCAGCGCGACGACCGGCAACCTCTCCGGCATGTCCCCGAGGCCAGGTCCGAACGGACATGCTCCGCCCCAGCTGCCGCGGCCGCGCAGGGTCAGCAGCGCGACCGTCCACGCCTCGTCGGCGCGGGCGCGGTAGTCGGCGAACAGCCGGCTCGCGGCGAAGAAGTCCTGGAGGACATGCTCCGAAGACCAGGTCGCGACCAGGGCGTAGCGCGACAGGTCGGGCCGGGCCGAGAAGCCGAGGCCGCCGCCGGTGCCGCACAGGCGCCAGAACTGAAGGCCCGGGGTCGCGGCCAGCGGCGCGCGCGCGCGGCCCATCTGTTTGAACGCCCACAGCCGCTGCCCGGGCGGGAAGCGCAGCACCGTGACCGTGGTGATCGTCGCGCCGGCTGGCGGGCGGTGCAGCCACCGGATCGCGGACTCGGCCGGCACTCACGACCCCGGCAGGAACTGCACCGCGTGCTGCGGGATCGACGTGGCCGCGCCGACCAGCACCTGGTCGCCCCAGCGCTCGACCCACAGGGCGCGGTCGGCCGCCGCGCGGTACACGTAGGTCGCCACGCGCGGCAGCGCAGGGCGCCCGTGCATGCCGACGCCGGTCGCGCTGGCCTGGCCGCGGCGCTCGAGCGCGTAGGTGTGCTCCTCGTGCGGGATGTGGCGCGGCGGCTCGCCCGAGAGGCCGTGGCCGCGCACCGGCTCGGCGAGCAACCACCGCTCCTGGTCGGGCGAGCCGACCAGCCAGCGCTGGCGGTCGGCGTCGGTCATCACGGCGATCACCGTGGCCGTCGCGCCCTCCTTGAGGTTGACCACGCCGTCGACCAGGTAGTCGCCGTCGAGGTTGGGGTCGCCGGTCTCGACGACGACGACGTCGCCCTGGCGCAGCGAGGTGAGCGTCAGCTCCGGCCCATCGGGGCTCTCGGGCGCGGCGCGTGGAGCCGGGGCGGGCTGGAGGCGGCCCTGCAGGCGCTGGGCGACGCGCGCGCGGATCTTCTGGCTGACGGGGTCGCCGGGGATCGATCCGGAGGTGGTGGACGCGGAGGCCGCGGCCGCGGCCGCGAGCGCGAGCGGAGGATGTGGGCCGTCACCCTCGGTCAGCTGCCGGCGGTCGCCCCAGTCGCGCAGCCGGCGGGCGGCGAGGATCCCGACCCAAAAGGCACCGGCGATGGTCATGGCGGCGAGCAGGGAGGCGAGCGTCAGCATGCGGGAGGAAAGGCCCTCAACGCTTGCTTGTAGCACGCGGCCTGGACCCGCGGGAGGCAGCGCTTGCTGGGACCGCCTGACGCATCACCTGCCGCAGGGCCGCGGGGCGGGCGAGCCCGGGGCCACCCGCGCCGCCGGGGCCGGCTCGCTCCGCCGAGGCGAGGCGCCATCCGCTCGATCGCCGCGAGGCCGTCCGACGCGGGCCCGAGGTCGTGGCTCGGCGCACGACGACGCGGCCACCCCGCGCGCTGGCGCGCCCTCGCCGCGGCAATCTCATGTCCCTTGTGCCATGTTCGGCGTGGGGACGGCCTGCATCGGCGAGGATCGGCCACGTGAGCAGGACCGTAAGAACATGTCTCCGAGGACATGCCCCTTCCAGCATGCCCCGACGCTCACCGGCGCGGCGCCGGGGGCGCGGCCGTGCGGGGGTCTTCCGGCCAGGAGTGGCGGGGGTAGCGGCGCATCAGCGCCTTGCGGACCTCGGGGTAGTGGCGGTCCCAGAAGCCGGCGAGGTCGGTGGTGACCTGCTCGGCGCGGCCGTTGGGGGCCAGCAGGTGGAGCACCAGCGGGACCTTGCCGCCGGCGACGGCGGGGCCGCGGCTCATGCCGAAGAAGTCTTGCAGGCGCGACGCCAGCCACGGCGGCTTGTCGGGCTCGTAGTGGACCGCGGCGCGCCGACCTCCCGGCAGCTGCACGTGGGTCGGGGCCAGGCGCTCGAGCCCGCCGCCGCCGGCCACGCGGGCCAGCAGCTGCCCGTACAGGTCGGCCGCGCGCAGCTCGGCGAAGCTGGTCCGGCCCTCGCACAGCTCGGCCAGCAGCGCGCGCGCGACCGCCTCGGTGACGACCGGCGCGTCGGGCACGTGGGCGGCGACGAAGGCCGAGCGGGCCATCAGCCCGCGCAGCGCCTCCGCGTCGCCGACGAACTTCTCCGGGCCGGCCGCCAGCGCCATCTGTCGCAGCAGCTCGCCGGCCGCCGGCGGCAGCTTCGCGGTGGTGGTGCGCTCGAGCAGGAGCCCCATGTACCGCAGCTCGCGCGCCCCCTCGACCCGCTCGCGCGCCGCGTTCCACTGCAGCTCGTCGCGCTCCTCGATGTCGTCGCACAGCTGGTCGATGAGCCACTCCGGCTCGATCGCGCAGGCGCTGCGCACCAGCACCTGGGCCCCGCGGTCGGCCTCGCGCCGCTGCTCGACCTCCAGCGCCAGCAGCCACGGCGCCGTGCGCACCACCGACCCGGGCCCGAGCCGCGCCGCCCCGCCGCCGGCCAGCGCCAGCCCGCGGAAGCCCCCGACGTCCTCGCGCGCCTGCGCCACCCGCTCGGGGAAGGCCGCCAGCAGGGCCATGCGCAGCCTGTCCTCTCGTTCCTGCTCCTTGAGACCTTGCTCTTTGGACCTGTCCCTGGAGTCACGCGGAAGCGCCCGCAGCAGCTGGTCGCGGACCTGCAGGGCGCGGCGGGCCGGGCCGGCGAGCAGGCCGCGCTCGTCGCCGCGGCGGCGCAGCTTCTCGAGGTCGGCGAGGTCGACCAGCACGTCGGCGTCGGCGTCGCACGAGGCGAGCGCGCCGGCCGGGCGGATCGACCGCTCCGACAGCAGCGCCGCGGCGCCGCAGGCCAGCCCCGGCACCCCGCGGTCGATGCCCTCGCACAGCAGCCGCCCGAGCCGCGGGTGGAGCGGGAACGCCAGCATGCGCCGGCCCAGATCCGTGACCTGTCCCCCGGGACCGACGGCCCCGAGCCGCCGCAGCAGCCCCTCCCCGGCCTGCAGCGCCGCCGCCGGCGGGGCCTCGAACCACGCGAACCCGGCCGGCTCGGCGACCCCGAACGCGTGCAGGTCGAGCAGCGCGCCGGCCAGGTCGACGCGGTGGATCTCCGGCGGCGTGTGCTCGGGCCGGCGGTCGTGGTCGTGCTGGGCGTACAGCCGCAGGCAGCGGCCCGGCCGGGTGCGCCCGGCCCGTCCGGCCCGCTGGGCCGCCGAGGCGCGCGAGATCTTGCTCAGCTGCAGCGTCGGGATCCCCGTCCACGGGTCGTGCGCGGCCACCCGCGCCAGGCCGCCGTCGATCACCGCCGCGACGCCGTCGATCGTCACCGACGTCTCGGCGACGTTGGTGCTGAGGATCAGCTTCCTCCTGGAACATGGCCTCACGGCCAGGTCTTGCTCGGCCGGCGGCAGCTCGCCGTGGAGCGGGAAGATCTGCAGCCCCGCGTGCGCGGCGAAGCCGGCGCAGGTCTCGGCGGTGCGGGCGATCTCGCGGGCCCCGGGCAGGAACACCAGGACGTCGCCGTCGAGGCCCTCGTCGACCAGCCTGGCGAGAGCGCGCAGCACGCCGGAGTGGAGCTCGCCGTCGCCGCCGAGGTGCTCGATCGCCACCGGGAACATGCGGCCGGCGCTGGTGATCCGGGCGCACTCTTCGGCTGCCCCTTCGGACAGGTAAGCCGCGACCGCGGCGCCGTCGAGGGTCGCCGACATGACGACGATCTTGAGGTCGGGCCGGCGCTCGCGCTGCAGCCGGCGCAGCAGCGCGAGGCCGAGGTCGCCGTCGATGTGGCGCTCGTGGAACTCGTCGAGGACGACCACGCCGACGTCGCGCAGCTCGGGGTCGGCGTGCAGTTTGCGGCCGAGCAGGCCCTCGGTGATGAAGCGCAGGCGCGTGTCGGGGCCGACGTTGCTCTCGAAGCGGACCTGGTAGCCCACTGTGGCCCCGAGCGGCTCGCCGAGGCTGTCGGCCACCCGGGCCGCGGTCATGCGCGCGGCCAGGCGGCGCGGCTGCAGGACCAGCACCTCGCGCCCGCCGTGGAGCCCCGCCTGCAGCAGCGCCAGCGGCACGCGCGTGGTCTTGCCGGCCCCGGGCGGCGCCTCGATCACCGCGCAAGGCGAGCGCCGCAGCGCCGCGACGATGTCGTCGAGCACCTCGTCGATCGGCAACCTCGGCGTCCGTGGAGCAAGCGTCGCCACGAACGGGCAGCATAGCGGGCCGTCGCGGCGGCGCCCGCCGGGCCGTTTGCGCCGGGTCGCGTGAGTTTTCGAGGCCGGGCCGCGCGGGGCGCGAGCTGTCCTCGGGGTCATCTCTCCCGCAGACCTGTCCCGAACGGCAGGCGGCGCGTGGGCAACAGACGCCGCCCTTGACCGCGTGCGGGGGCCGGCGCCAAGCTCACGCGGACGTGGCCTTCAACCTCGCGCAGCTCGAGCTCGGCGCCCGCGCCCGCGTGACCCTCGTCGGGGGCGGCGGGTCGCTGGCGCTGCGGCTGCTCGAGATGGGCTTCACGCCGGGCACGGTGGTGGTGCTGATCAAGCGGGCGCCGTTCGGCGACCCGCTCGAGCTGCAGGTGCGCGGCTGCCACGTGTCGCTGCGCAAGGCCGAGGCCGCGCGGATCGAGGCGGTGCCGCTGTGACCGCGCTGCGCGTCGCGCTCGCCGGCAACCCCAACGTCGGCAAGACCAGCCTCTTCAACGAGCTGACCGGCGCGCGCCACAAGGTCGGCAACTACGCCGGCGTCACCGTCGAGACCCGGGCCGGCGCCGTCGTCGCTCGCCACGGCCCCGCGCGCCCGATCACCGTCCTCGACCTGCCCGGCACCTACAGCCTCACCCCCACCGCCGAGGACGAGGCCGTCGCGTTCCGCTGCCTCACCGGCGCCGAGGGCCAGCCGCCCGACGTCGTCGCCCTCGTGCTCGACGCCGCCAACCTGGCCCGCAACCTCTACCTCGCCGTCCAGCTGCTCGAGCTCGGGCGCCCGCTGGTCGTCGCCCTCAACATGATGGACGTCGCCGCCGAGGCCGGCATGCCGGTCGACCCCGCGGCGCTGTCGCGCGCCCTCGGCGCGCCGGTCGTGCCGACGGTCGCGCGCACCGGCGAGGGCATCGGCCGCCTGGTCGAAGCGCTAGGTTCTATCGACCATGTCCCTCAGGACAGCTCAGAGCGGCCGCCGCTGCGCGCGCGCGTGCTCGCCGACGCGGCCGACCCCGAGGCCCCGCCCGGGACCCCGCCGGTGCGCTGGCGCTGGCTGGTGTCCGCGGCCGCGGCCGGGAGCCTCGACCTCGCCTGCCCCGACGCGGGCGAGCGGGCCGCGCTGGCGGCGATCGACCCCGCGACCCTGACCGCCGCCGCGCACGCGCGGGTGATCGCCCGCTACCGCGAGGTCGACGCCGTGCTGGCCGAGATCGGCTTCACGGCGGCCCAGCGCGAGCGGGCCCCGGCGATGAGCCGCTCGGCGGCGATCGACCGCGTGCTGACCCACCGCGTGTGGGGGCTCTTGATCTTCGTCCTCGTCATGGCGACGATCTTCAGCTCGATCTTCACCTGGGCCGAGCCGATCATGGGGGCGATCGAGTCGCTCATCGGCTGGCTCTCGGAGCAGGTGACCGCCGCGTTCGGGTCCGGCGTGTTCACCGATCTGCTGACCCAGGGCGTGCTGGCCGGGGCCGGCAACGTCCTGGTGTTCGTGCCGCAGATCGCCCTGCTGTTCCTGCTCCTCGGGCTGCTCGAGGACTCCGGCTACATGGCGCGCGCGGCGTTCTTGGTCGACCGCCTGATGGCCCGCGTCGGCCTGCACGGGCGCGCCTTCGTCCCGCTGCTCAGCGGCTACGCCTGCGCGATCCCGGCGATCCTCGGCACGCGCACGATCACCGACCCGCGCGACCGCCTCGCCACCATCCTCATGATCCCGTTCATGAGCTGCAGCGCGCGCCTGCCGATCTACGTCCTCTTCATCAGCGCGCTGTTCCCCGCCGAGGACCGCGTCGGTCCGTTCACCGTCGGCAGCCTCATGCTGGTCGGCTTCTACGCGCTGTCGACCGCGTCGGCGCTGGCCGCCGGCGCGATCTGGAAGCGCACCGTCCTGCGCGGCCCGACCCCGCCGTTCGTGCTCGAGCTGCCGCCGTACCGCCTGCCGCGCCTGCGCAACACCCTCCTCCACGTCTACGACCGCACCGCCGACTTCGTCCGCCAGGCCGGCACCGTCATCCTGGCGATGACGATCGTGCTGTGGGTGCTGCTCAGCTTCCCGCGCCCGCCCGAGGCGCCCGCGCCCGGGCGCGCCGTCCCGGCCGCCGTCGACCTCCAGGTCGACCCCGCGCCCGCATCAGATGTCGCCGAGGACATGTCGGATGGTGCATCCGAGCATGCCTCTTCGGACATATCGCAAGAACCAGCCGACGACTCGCCGATCGTGCACTCGATCGGCGGCAAGATCGGGCTCGCGCTCGAGCCGGTGCTGGCGCCGATGGGCCAGGACTTCCGCATGGGCATCGCCATCCTCGGCAGCTTCGCCGCGCGCGAGGTCATGATCAGCACGCTCGGGCTGGTCTACGGCATCGAGGCCGACGACGAGAACCAGACCCCGCTGCGCGAGGCCCTCCGCGAGGCGCGGGAGCCCGACGGCTCGCGGCGCCACACCCCGCTGAAGGGCCTGGCGGCGATGATCTTCTTCGTCTACGCCTGCCAGTGCATGTCGACGCTGGCGGTCGTGCGCCGCGAGACGCGCTCGTGGAGGTGGCCGCTGCTGATGTTCGCCACCATGTCGACGCTGGCCTACGCGCTGGCGGTCCTGGTCTACCAGGTCGGGCGCGCGCTCGGGTACACATGAGCGAAGGACCATGTCCGTTCGGACATGGCCCTTCGGTCATGCAGCGCGCCTCAGACCTGGCCGGAGCGGGCCTTGAGGAGGTCGCGGATCTCCGTCAGCAGCACCTCCTGCGGCGACGGCGGCGTCGGCGCGGCCTCCTCCTTCGTCATCATGCGGTCCTTCGCCCGCTGGATCGCCGACACCAGCAGGTAGACGGCGAACGCGACGATCAGGAACGTGACGACGAAGTTGAGGAACACGCCGTAGCGGACGGTCACGGCGCCGGCGTCGGTGGCCGCCGCCAGCGAGAGGTAGGGCCCCGGGACCTTGCCGTCCTTCAGCACGAGGAACAGGTTGCTGAAATCGACGCCGCCGAGCGCGAGGCCGATGGGCGGCATGATCACGTCGTCGACCAGCGACTTGACGATCGCGCCGAACGCAGCGCCGAGGATGATGCCGGAGGCCATGTCGATCAGGCTCCCGCGCATGGCGAACTTCTTGAAACCGCTGAGCATCGGGCGGCAAGGATTGTCCAGGTCGGGCGTTCCCGCTAGTGGGGGCCCGCGCGGAGCTCGAGATTCACGAAGTCGACCGCGGGAATCGAGTCCCGCCCCGGCTGGGCCCGCCGAGGCTTACAGCCGATCGGAGGCGATGCCGACCGAGCCGACGCCCGCCTCGTGGGCGGCCGCCATCAGTCGGATGACCTCGCCGTATTTGGTCCCGGGGGCCGCGTCGATCGCCAGCTTCCCGTCGGTCTGCACCTTTTGATTGGCCTTGAGCGCCGCGATCACGCTCGCGTCGTCGCCGGCGATCACCTGCGTCCCGAGCTTGACCACCCCGGCCGGGTCGATCGACAGCAGCAGCGTCGCGTTCGGATCGGCGGCCCCCTGCACCTTCGACTGCGACGGGATGTCGAGCGGCATCTGCGTGTTGGTAGCCGGCGGCGCCGACACCATGAAGATGATCAGGAGGCACAGGAGCACGTCGACCAGCGGGGTCACGTTGATCTCGTTGAGGGCGTCGCCCTCGTCTCCGCCGACGCTGACTGCCATGGTGCCGCCACGCTAGCGGGCCGGCGCCGCGGCGTAAAGTCCACGGCGCGCGGGGGTGTTCGCCGCCGCCCGCGCCAGGGTTTCCGCGATATCCTGCGGCATGCTCCGCGCCGCCCTCCTCGCCCTGGCGCTCGCCGGGACCGCCTGCAACGCGCCCGCGCCCGCCCCCGCCGCCAAGCCCGAGGCCGACAAGAGCGCCGACAAGCCGAGCTCGCCGCCCGCCCCCGCGCCGACCGCCCCCGCCGCGATCACCAAGCCCTCCGATCCCCTGTGTGACGCCGCGGCCGAGCCGCTGGCCGCCCTGCGGGCCCACGCCGGCGGCGCCGCGATCGCCTACACCGGCACGCCCCTGCAGAAGTGGGTCATCGCCAGCGACGCCGCGACCGGGCGCCACGACGACGCCGGGATCGCCGCCGTGCTCGCCGACACCTCGCCGGCCGGCCTCGCCTACGTCCGCGCCCGCATCGAGGGCTCGATCGCCCAGTGGATGCGCGACAAGCTCAAGCGCGCCGCCGGGGGCACCGAGGGCCGCGACGCCGCGTGGGCGGCCGCCCGCTGCGCCTGGGCCGTCGCCTTGAAGCCGCTCGCCGCCGAGGTCGCCGGCACCGATCCCGGTCTGGCCGAGGAGGTCGACGCCGCCTTCGCCGCGGGGGACCTCGCCCTCGCCGGCAGCGACGCCGCCGCGATCGACAGGGCGCTGTTGCCCGGCCACGAGGTGATCGAGAAGTCGTGGTTCCGCCTGGTGCACCGGCGCCTGATGGCCGCCCTGGCCGAGGCGAGGAACAATGGCGACCCGGTGCCGCTGGCGCGCGCGCGCGGCCTGTTCGAGGACCTGCGCGACCGCCTGAAAGATCGCAACACCCCGGGCATCGCCGTCGTCGACAGGGAGCTCGCGGTTGCCCCCGACAAGGTCGACGCCGAGGTGATCGAGCGCGAGATCGCCCTGGCGCTGGTCAAGCGCGCGCGCAAGTACTGCGACGAGGCCCTCACCCCCGCCGCCAAGGGTCCGCTCGGCAGCGCCGCCGCCATGGCCACCGCCGCCGAGGGCACCGCCTACACGCGAGTTGTCCTTCCGGACATGTCCGAAAAGCTCAAGAGCCAGGGCTTCGACGAGGCCGCGCACCTGCAGACCTGGCAGGCGTACAGCGAGGCGGTCGCCGAGGACGACGTCGACGAGGCCAAGCGGGCCAGCGCGGAGCTCGTGCAGTGGAACTGCGCCTACCAGCAGGCCTTGAAGATCCGCGAGTGCACGTCCTCGGCCGACGAGGCGCCGGCGGCGGCGAAATGATCGTGTCGCCCGGGGCGCGCTCGCCTCGCGCCTTGCGTGCCTGCAAGGTCGCGGGGCGACGGCGGCTCGACGGGCCGTGATCGCGGCGTCGACCCGGCGCGCGCGTCGGCACGCGGACATCGGTCGCGACGCGTGGAGTCGATGTCGTCACGCATCGTCGCGGACGTCCTTCGCCTCGCATCATGCAGGGCCCCAAGGGCGAGCCCTCGAGCGACGTCGCGGCGTGTCCTCGTGAGCACCCAACGGCCCGGATCACGCTTCTGCGCGCGGTCCGATGAAGTTTGCGGCGCGAGCGGCCACATTGATGTCGCCTTGATTTGACTGTCTCCCGCCTTCACCAATGGTTCCAGGTAGAGGTTCAAGATGCGCCACACAGGACTCGCCGCCCGCATGATTTTCGCCGAACGCTTCACGGCCGCCGTCATCGATCGGCCGTTCTACGCCGGCCTGCGCATGGTCGCCGCGCGTCCGCGCGTGTCCGAGCCGACGCCGACCGTGGCCCCCGCCGAGCCCCAGCCCGCCGCGCCGATGCCGCGCGCCGCGTGATGCCCCGACCTCGCGCTGCGCGCCGCGCCGCGCCGAGGGACATGACCCTTGGAGCATGTTCTCCGGGTCATGTCCTTTCGTCGTCTCGGGGCCACGACACGACGGGCATCCGCTCGCGCGACGCGGCCCGCTCGGGCGCCGCTCACTCGTGCAGCGCGGGGATGACGAGCACCGGGCAGATGGCCTCGCGGATGACGCGGTCGGCGGTGCTGCCGACGAAGAAGCGGGCCACCCGCGAGCGGCCGCTGGCGGCCAGCACGATCAGGTCGGCCGACTTGCGCTCGGACTCCTCGATGATGACGCTGACCGCCACGCCGGGTCGGGCCTCGAGGACCACCTGGACGCCGCTGCAGTGGCGCCCCGCGATCACCTCGAGCGCCGCCTTCGACGTCTTCTGCGCCGCCTCGTGGACGTCGGTCAGCACCTGCGACGACAACCCGACGCTGAGGTTGCCCGCGTACATCGTGCTGTAGTTGAGCGCCGGCGTGACGTGCAGCAGGATCACCGTGCCGAGGCTCGCGCGCGCCAGGTCGGCCGCGAGGACGACGCTGCGCACGGTGCTCGGCGAGAACTCGATGTACTGGCCGTCGACCTCGACCGCCTGGCCGGCGGCGATGTGCTCGTCGCTCGCCGGTGAGAAGTCGACCGGCACCAGGATCTTGGTGAAGGGGGCGCGCGCGGGGGTCATGTCGCTATTGTAGTACAGCCCCGATCGGGTGGAAGGTGGACGCATGTCACGCTCCGTGCCCGGGCCCCGCTTCGCTCCGCTCGCCGCCTACCGCTTCGCCGTCGACCCGTACGGGTTCTTCGCCGCGTGCAAGCGGCGCTACGGCGACCCGTTCGCGTTTCACCTCGGCGGCCAGCGCTTGGTGGTCACCGGCGAGCCTGAGCTCGCTCGGGTGCTCTTCACGATGGACCCGGACGCCACCCGCTCGTTCGGCACCAATCACCTCGGCGCGGTGCTCGGGGACAACTCGTTGATCGTCGTCAGCGGCGCGCGTCACCGCCGCGACCGCAAGCTGCTGACCCCGCCGTTCCACGGGGCCCGCATGCGCTCGTACGGCGCGATCATCCGCGAGGCGGCGCGTCGCCACGCGGCCGCGTGGAAGGTCAACGAGCCGTTCAGCATGCAGCGCACCACCCAGGCGATCTCGCTCGAGGTGATCGCGCGCGCGGTGTTCGGCGTCACCGACCCCGAGGAGTGCGCGCAGGTCGGCGCGTCGCTGGTCGCCGTGATCGACGCGCTGCACCCGCTCATCCTGTTCTCGCGCCAGGCCCAGCGCGACCTCGGGCCGCTGACCCCGTGGCGCCGCTTCGCCGCCGCCCGCGCGCGCGCCGAGGCCCTGACGCTGCGGCAGATCGCCAGGCGGCGGGCCGAACCGGCGGACGACATCCTCAGTCTGATGCTCGCCGTGCGCGACGAGGAGGGTCGCGCGCTCGCCGACGACGAGCTGGTCGACGAGCTGCTCACGCTGTTGTTCGCCGGCCACGAGACCACCGCGATCGCGCTGGCCTGGGCCTTCTCGTGGCTGCTGCGGGCCCCGGCGGTGTTCGCCCGCCTGCGCGCCGAGCTGGCCGCCCTCGGCCCCGACCCCGACTTCGAGGCCGTCGCCGCCCTGCCCTACCTCGACGCCGTGTGCCACGAGGTCCTGCGCCTGTGGCCGATCCTCCCCATGGCCCCGCGCACCCTCGTCAAGCCGCTGCAGCTCGGCCCCCACGAGCTCGAGCCCGGCACCGGGATCGCCGTCGGCACCGCCCTCCTGCATCAGAACCCCGACCTCTACCCCGACCCGCACACGTTCCGGCCCGAGCGCTTCCTCGGTCGCAAGGTCTCGCCCTTCGAATTTACGCCGTTCGGCGGCGGCCACCGGCGCTGCATCGGGGCCGCCTTCGCCCTGTACGAGATGAAGCAGGCCCTCGCCGTGCTGGTGCCCGAGCACGACCTGCGGCTCGTCGGCACCACACCGCCGCGGCCGGTGCGGCGCAACCTGTCGCTCGGCCCCGCGGACGGCGTCCTGGTCGTGCGCGCCGGCTGAGCGCTCGCGCCCGACCCCTGTCCGCGCGCCGGGCCACGGCGTATCCTCATCGGGGAGTGGAGGCCTCGACAGCCGCGGCGCCCATTCACCTGACCCGATGTACATGTCCTCTCGCACAGGGATTAAAATTTATGGACCAGCGTAGCAAGATCCCCGGGCTCGCCCTGCTGGCGCTCGGCTTCACCCACTGCACCGACAGGGAGCCCGCGGGGGACCCGATCGTCGGCGACTGGCGGGCGATCCAGGTCGACGGCGAGAAGCACCCGCAGAACGGGCCCGACGGGCTGAGGGGCGAGCGGCTCCACATCGGCGCCGACCTCGAGGGCGACATGACGCGCTATCAGTCCTACGACTTCGACGGCCTCGACTATCTGGTGGAGGCCGTCGCCGACCTCGTGGTCGACGCCTCGGCCGCGCCGAAGTACCGCCTCGACGTCGCCCACGACTTCTTCGACGGCTACGAGGGCAGCGAGCCCGGCGAGCCCAGCGTCAGCGGCAGCGGCGAGCCCGACACCGGCTACGCCGACACCGGCGTCCCCGACCCGGGCTACGACACCACCGGCGACTACGCCGACGCCGGCGACGACGACCTCGCCGCCATGCGGCCGCTGAAGCTGCCGACCGCCCCGCAGCTCGCCCCGGGCGCCATGATCTTCGACTGCACGCTCGCGGGCGACACCCTGACGTGCGACCGCGAGGGCGCCGAGGACTCCAGGCACTGGGTCTTCACCCGCGTCCGCCCGGGCGACGAATCTTGAGGAGGATCGCCATGCAGCACCGCATTCACGTCCCCGCGCTGGCGCTCCTCGGCCTCAGCTTCACCGGCTGCCCCGACGACGAGGACAAGCCCGACCCGATCGTCGGCGACTGGAGCGCGATCCAGCTCGACGGCGAAAAATTCCCGGCCGTCTACAGCGAGGGCTCGTACACCGCGATCTACGGGCTGCGGCTCACGGTCGAGGACGACCTCGCCGGCCGCATCGACTACTACAGCGTGGTCGACTACGACGACTTCTCCTATCAACACTCGTTCGGCTCCGACCTGGTGGTCGACGCCGGCGCCGCCCCGACTTACCGCATCGAGGTCCGCAACGATCTGTTCGGCGGCGGCGACGTGGACTACAGCGACACCGCGGCCGCGGCCACCTCCGAGGCCTACGACAGCTACGGCGACGACAGCAGCGGCACCGGCGGCGACGGCTACCTCGGCGAAGGCTCGGCCGCCCGCGAGCTGGCCGCGTCGCACCGGCCGATCCTCGCCCCCGCGGAGGTGGTGCTCACCTGTACTTTGGAGCAGGACGTCCTGACCTGCGCCGCCGAGCCGAACGGCCCGAAGTCGGTCGTCTTCAAGCGCAAGGTCGAGGTCAAGCCCGCGGACGAGTGACGCTGGCCCGCCCGTGCGCGCGATGCTAACTCGCGCGCACGATGCCGAAGCTGTCCCACGAGGCGCTCGTCCAGTTGGTCCGCCACGCCCCGGCGCTGATCCCCGACCTGCTGTGGCCCGGCGAGCGCGCGCCGGGCCCGATCCGCATCACCGCCGCCGAGTTCGTCGACCTCGACTTCGCCGAGCACCGCGCCGACGCCGTCCTCGGCCTCGGCGGCGCGCCGGACCGGCCCGACGAGGCGCTCGTCGTCGAGGTCCAGGTCGAGCGAGACGCCCGCAAGCGCTACACCTGGCCGGTCTACGTGGCCGGCCTGCGCGCGCGCCTCGGCTGCCCCGTCACCCTCGTGGTCGTGTCGCTTGACCCCGCGGTCGCCCGCTGGTGCGCCGAGCCGATCGACCTCGGTCGTCGCCGCGGCACCGTCCACCCGTGGGTGCTCGGTCCCGAGGCCGTGCCCGTCGTCACCGACGTCGAGCAGGCGCGGGCGCTGCCCGAGCTGGCGGTGCTGTCGGTCGCGGCCCACGCCGACGAACCCGGCGCCGAGCACATCGCCCTCGCCGCCCTCGCTGCGACCCGCGGCCTCGACGATCAGCGGGGGATCCTCTATCCTGACTTCGTCGTCGCCCTCCTGGGCCGCGTGGCCCGCACCGCGCTGGAGCAGCTCATCATGGCCAACGGACGCTGGGAACCACTGAGTGACATGTTCCGCAAACCCTGGCTCGAGGGCATCGCCACGGGCAAGGCCGACCTGCTGCTCAAACTGCTGCAGCTCAAGGGCTTCGCCCTCGCCGCCGACCAGCGCCAGCGCGTCCTCGACTGCCAGGACGAGGCCCTGCTCGACCGCTGGGCCGGCCGCGTGCTGACGGCCACGCGCCTCGACGACGTGTTCGCCGACTAGCGCCGCCCCGCTCGTCCCGATCACGACGGGATGAGGCCTTCACCCGGATCGCCGGCGTTGTCGCCCGGCGAGTCGGACCTCGTCGCCCGGACTACTCGCTCTCGGCGAGGTCGGCCTGCAGCGCCTCGCGCTGCTCGGGAGTCAGCGCCGTCTCGCCGCTGATCTCGCCGGGCAGGTCGACCCCGCAGGCGAGCGGCGCGACGCCGGCGACGGCGAACTTCAGGTACTGCACCGACGACAGCCGCCGCTCGCTGACCTGGCGGGGGTCCCAGGTCGGGCGGATCCGCGTCCCGTCGGCGCCGACCAGGTAGAGGTGCTGCGGCAGCGCTCGCCAACGCGACAGCTTGACGTCGCGCTCGTTCGGGTCGTCGATGCCGATCAGCACCGTCGCGCCGAGCTCGCCGGCGTGGCCGAGCAGCTCGTTGTAGGTCTCGATCTCGTGGAGGATGTCGCGCTCGCGGACGATCTGCTCGACGCGCATCATCTCGTGGATCTGGTAGCGGATGGTCTCGTGATTCTCGAACAGGAAGGTCAGGCAGTCGGCGACGACGACCCGGCGCAGCCGCTTGGCCGCCAGCGCCGAGCTGCGGAGCTGCGCCCGCTGCTCGTTGTAGGTCACGTAGTCGAGGATCTCCGGGCGCTGGACCGCTCTCATGGCAATTCTTCCTTGGTCTCGTCGGCCTCGCCGGCGCCGAAGCTGTCGCCGCGATAGGCGCGGGCCAGGAGCGACATCGGGTGCAGCGGGCGGGTGCCGGCGTGCTGCTCGAACTGGATCGCCGCCAGCGGGCAGTCGGTCACCCACGTCTGGGCCTCCGCGCCGCGCATGCCGTCGAACGCCTTCTTGCCGATCCGCTGCGACGGCTCGAAGCCCTCGACGCGCATCGCGTAGGTGCCGTCGTGGCCGCAGCACTCGCTGACGAGGGAGACCTGGACGCCGGGGATCTTCTTGATCAGGTCGCGGCCCTTGAAGCCGACGGCCTGGGCGCGCAGGTGGCACGGCGCGTGGTAGGCGACCGGGCCGTGCGGGCCGCTCTTGAACTCGCCGGAGAACCGCGGCTCGCGGCGGATCGACCACAAGAACTCGCTCGGGTCCATCACCGCGGCGGCCAGCTTCTCGGCCCGCTCACGGTCTGCCCCTTCGAGCAGGTGCGGCCACTCGCGGCGGAGCATCATCGAGCAGGTCGGGTTGATGGCCAGGACCTTGGCGCCGCGCTCGACGAACGGCGTGAGCACGTCGAGGTTGTGGCGGGCGTTCTTGCGCAGCGAGGTCAGGTCGCCGTGCTCCCACGCCGGCATGCCGCAGCAGCGCAGGCCGGCGGCGCAGCGCAGGTCGACGCCGTTGCGCTCCATCACCTCGCAGGTGTCCTTGCCGATCTGCGGCTCGTTGTGCTCGACGTAGCAGGTCTGGAACAGCACCGCCTCGCCGCCGGGCTCCGCGGCGATCTTGCCCGACTGGTCGGCCCACTGCTCGAAGCCCTGCGGCGCGAACTCCGGCAGCTGCTTGTCGCGGTGGATCCCCAGCACCTTCTCCATGAACCACCGGTGCAGCTTGACCTTGTTCATGGTGTTGACCACGCCGAGGCTGGCGCGCGCCAGCTTGCCGGTCAGGTCGGGGTCGCCGAGGAACTTGTCGCCGAGGCTCGTGCCCTCCTCGCGGGTGCGCAGCGCCTGGTGGCGGTGGACCAGCTTCGGGAAGTCGAGCTGGAACTCGTGCTTGTCCCGCGGCGTGTACGGGCACTGCACCTCGCACAGCTTGCACTGGAAGCACGCGTCCATCACCCGGTTCGTCTCGTCCTTCGTCACGCGGGTGACGTCGCCGTCGTGCTGCTTGTCGAGCAGCTCGAACAGCGTCGGGAACGCGTCGCAGTACTTGAAGCACATGCGGCAGCCGTGGCAGATCTCGAACGCGCGCGTGACCTCCTTGGCCAGCGCCGACCTGTCCCAGTAGACAGGCTCGCTCGGATCGTAGGACAGCCCGTCGGTCGGCTTGTACGAGATCGGCCCGTGGCTCATGTCGCGCTCTGCGGTTGCGGGATCGGCCGGCGAGGCCGTGGAGTCTGGATCTTGAGCTGACCCGGCGGACATGCCCGTTCGAGCATGTCTGCGGGGACCTGTCCGTTCACGCAGCGACGCCCGGGGCGGCGCGCGCGCCGGGGCTCACGCGTCGAGGCCGACGAGGGCCTTCTGGAACCGGCCGGCGTGCGAGCGCTCGGCCCGCGCCAGGGTCTCGAACCAGTCGGCGATGTCCTCGAAGCCCTCTTCACGGGCGGTGCGCGCCATGCCCGGGTACATGTCCGTGTACTCGTGGGTCTCGCCGGCGACGGCGGCCTTGAGGTTGTTGGAGGTGTCGCCGATCGGCAGGCCGGTGGCGGGGTCGCCGACCTTGCGGAGATAGTCGAGGTGGCCGTGCGCGTGGCCCGTCTCGCCCTCCGCGGTGTCGCGGAACAGACCGGCGACGTCCGGGTGACCCTCGACGTCGGCCTGCTTGGCGAAGTAGAGGTAGCGGCGATTGGCCTGGGACTCGCCGGCGAACGCGTCCTTGAGGTTCTGGTGGGTCTTGGTGCCGTTCAGCTTGCTCGCGCTCATGATGGAGGAATCTCCTGCGGGGATCGGTGCACGCGTCTTCTACCACGCCGGCCGTGCTCTTGGACACATGCCCGGACGGCCATCGCGTGCGCTCGCCGCGTTGCCCGCGGGAGGGGGTCCAGGTTAGCGTGACCGCCGTTCTGATGACGGACGGCGACACTCTCGGCGTGCACGACATCCCCGAAGCCACCGGCATGCCCGCGCCGGAGGGCACCTCGCTCGAGCTGCGGCCCGTCGACGGCATGCCGACCTGGTTCGGCCGCCGCCTCGCCCGCGCCCTGCTGCGGTTCGTCAGCATGGAGGAGAACAAGCCGGCCCAGCTGTCGCAGCTCGTCACACCGACGGCCGGCTACTTCCGCCGCGACCGCCACGTCCACCCGGCCGTCGACCCCGATACCTACCGCCTGCAGATCACCGGCGTCGCCAACCCGCGCGTGCTGACGCTGCCCGAGCTCCTGGCCCTGCCGCGCGAGACCCGCGTGTGCGTGCAGGAGTGCGCCGGCAACGGCAACCATCTCCAGGGCTCGGCCGGGTTGTGCGGCCAGGCCGTGTGGGAGGGCCCGAGCTTCGCCAGCCTGCTCGAGCTGTGCGGCGGTCCGGGGCCGGCCACCCACTTCGCCTGCCACGGCCTCGACACCCTCGGCTTCCTCAAGCGCGGCTACCACTACGGACTGTCGCTCGACGAGCTCACGCGCGCGCGGGCGATCGTCGCCGTGACGATGAACGGCGAGCCGCTGTCGCGCCGCCACGGCTTCCCGTCGCGCCTCATCGTGCCGCGGATCTACTCGATGTCGCACGTGAAGTGGCTCAGCCACATCGAGGGCAAGACGAAGCCGCACATGGGCATCCACAACCGCCTGGTGTTCACCAACAAGGAGCTCCGGGACGGCAAGTGGGTGCGCGTGCAGGCGCGCTGGATCGGCCTCAAGTCGATCATCTCCGACTGCCGCGCGGCCCAGGGCGGCGGCTGGCTGCTGCTCGGCGCGGCCTGGGGCGGCGAGCGCCCGGTCGCCGCCGTCGAGGTCAGCACCGACGGCGGCCTGTCGTGGCAGCGCGCCGGCCTGCAGCCGGTCCGCGAGCAGGTCGCCCGCGACGCCCGCCTCGCCTCCGGCGAGATCGACGGCGCCTGGTCGGTGTTCCAGTTCCACTGGCGACCGCCCGGCCCCGGCACCTACAAGGTCGGCTCGCGCGCGATCGACGAGGACGGCAACGTCCAGGCCCTCGACAACGACCCCAACGTCCACGGGCATTTTAATCAGACCCGGGTCAAGTGGCGCACGGTGGTGGTGCCGGAGAACCGGCTGCCGCCTGGCGCTTGAGACGTTCTTTCTGATGGGAATGTTCTTGGGGACATGCTCGCTCGGGCATGTCCCCAAGGCCATCCGAAAATCCGGTCACAGCGGCACGTAGCCGAAGAAGGCGCCGAACTGGGGCATGGGCGCGCGCTCCTCGTGGCCGATGTCCCAGCCGAGGCGGACGAGCGCGCCGACGGCCCAGCTGCGCGTATCGCCGAAGCGCACGCCGATCCGCGCCTCGACCTCGGCGATCGGCTTGAGCGGCAGGGTGAACGCGACGCCGCCGCCCACCCCCGCGAGGCCGCGACGCGTGGCCCCGAACCCGTGCAGCCCCACCAGATAGTGGCGATGCGTGAGGACACCGCTCAGGTAGCGGTCGGCGAGCCCGAACGACACGGTGAGCTGATAACCGAGCGCCCACGAGCGCGGCAGCCGGCCGCCTAGGAAGATGGTGGGGGGCGCGAACGAGGGCACGTCGCTGATGCCGAACACGAGGGATGGCATCCAGGCGAAGATGAACCCGCGTCGGTCCTCGGATGTCGCCGGAGCGACATCGGGCACCGCCGGAGCGGCCTGCGAAGCGACGGGCTCCGCCACGGGCCCCTCGGCGACCGGAGCGGCCGTCACGGAGCCGGGAGGGGCCGCGACGGGCTCCGCGGCGGCCGCGGCGGTCGCGGGCTCGGGAGCCGGTGCGGTGGGCTCGGGGACCCCGACCGGCGGATCTTGCACGGCGAGCAAGAGCGCGAGGCCGATCATGCGCGCCTCCTTCGCCGGCCCGCGATCCACAGCAGCGGCGCAAGCAGCCACGGCGCGGCCCCGAAGTGCCGCTGCCCGACCGCGCAGGGGATGTAGACCGCCTCGCGCTCGCCGATCTCCTCCGGCTCGAGCCGCAGGGTCTCGCCGCGCGCTCCGTTTGCGGCGACCGGCGTGAACTCGAGCGGGCCCGCGGTGGGCGGCAGGCGGAGCTCCGGCTCGTCGCGCACGCTGATCGGATAGATCTCGCCGGTCGGATAGCGCAGCTCGATCCGCCCGCCCTCGCGCAGGTAGGGTGCCTCGAGATCGTCGAGCCGTATGAGCAAGTTGTCGGCGTCGCCGCCACAACAACCGCCGTCGGTGCCGCGCTCGATACGGACCTCTCGCAGCGTCACCTCCTCGGGAGGCGAGGCCGCGGCGTCGCCCACGGTGAACTCGTTCTGGCCGTAGTCCTGAATGCCGGCCGGACAGCTCATCGTGTAGGTCTCGCCGGCGACCAACGGCTCTCGCGGCACATACTCGATCAGCTCGCCGAACCCCACCTCGCCCTCGTCGACCCGACAATTGCTGCCCAGGCGGACCGGGTCGGCGAAGCCCGAGTAGCCCTCGGCCTCGAGCGTGCAGGCTTCGGGCTCGGAGCCGCAGGAGAAGAGGCGCCACGGGTGCGCGTCGATCGGCACGTCCTCGGTGACCACCAGCTCGCCCCCGCGTGTCCAGCCGGGCGACCAGCACGACAGCGCCTCCGCGGGCGCCGGCGCGACCAGGAGCGCCGCGACGCCCAGGACGAGAGGCCACACCCATGACCGACACGACGATTCCAACCGACGACGCATAAGCTATGCCCTTCGATGTACCACAGGTTCCTCGCTGCGGCACACTGCGAGCTCGTCCGCGAGGCTCTCGCGCCCGTCGAGCATGGCCGGAACAGCTGCGTTCCGTCATGCCCGCGATCCGCGTGCCCGACGATGGTCGGCCATCACCGACATGTCTTTCTACTCAGGCCCGAAGCGTTGCAGCCCATCGCCGCCCACGCAAAAAGCGACGACCTCCCGCGCGGGAGGTCGTCGCTTCGCTTACCTGTCCTTCAGGTCAGCCCTTCTTGTCGAGGCGCGCCCCGGTCGGCACGCCGCCGGCGCTCCGCGGCAGCAGGCCCGCGGCCTGGAGCACGACGTCGGGCTTTGCCGCCTGCTCGGCCGCGAGGCGCCCCTGGGCCGCCTCGATGCGGCGCAGCAGCTCGGCCTGGTACTCCTCGAGGCGCTCCTGCACGCGCTGCTTCTTGGCGATCTGGCGGCGCATGTCCTCCTGGTAGCGCTTGAGGAAGTAGCCGATGGTCTCGATGCGGATCTTGATCGAGCCGGTCGGCTTGTTCTCGTCGATGTCCTTGAACGAGAAGTACGGCGTGCCGGAGTTCTCGATGATCTCCTCGATCACCGTGTAGATCGGCGCGTCGTGGCCGCACTTGAAGCTCGACAGCTCGAGCGCGACCAGGTTGGGGTGGCGCGCCGTGAACTTGGCGGCCCACACCTTCTGGTTGGTGTTCTCGCTGTAGCTGTTCTTCCACACGTCGGTGATGTCGAACGGGTCCTTGATGAACCCGGCGTCGATGTCGGGCTGGAACAGCGGGCGGACGATGTCCTCGTCGAGCGGCAGCGACTGCACGGTGAGGATCGGGTAGCCGAGCTTCTGCAGCTCGTCCGGGATCTCGTGGTTCATGCCCGGGTCGTTGTGGTACGGGCGCGCCAGCAGGACCACGCCGATCCGCTGCTCCTGCTCGAGCCACTTCAGCACCTTGCGCCCGTCGGCCCGGTGGTCGACGAAGAAGCCGTCCTGGGCCTTGAACGCCTCGTCGACGGCGCGGGCGTTCTCCTCCTCGGACAGCCCGAGCACGTCCTTGAAGTACTCGAACATCTGCTTCTTGCACAGCTTGCGCTCGGCCATCTGCACGAACGGCACGACCAGCTTGATGCCCTTCTGCGCGAACACGTCGGCCTCCTTGATGAAGGCGGCCTTGGTCGTGTCGGCCGAGCCGACCACCGTCGGGCACGCGCGCGAGCCGACCGTGCCCGACAGCCAGGTCTCCATCGAGTCGACCTGCGGGAACACGATGACGTCGAGCGGGCGCTTCTTGTGCTTGGTCTCGACGAGGTTGTGCATGTGGGCGATGCACACCTTCGACGGGAAGCACGGGTCGATCGCGCCGCGCTTGGCGCCCTCCTTGTAGAGCTCCTCGGAGGTGAAGTCGGAGTAGACGATGTTGCGCGCCGGGACCCCGAGCGACTCGAAGTAGGCGCTGAAGAACGGGTTCTGCGAGTACTGGTTCAGCACCCGCGGGATGCCGATCCGCAGCGTCGCGCGCTTCTTCATCAGCTCGATCCGCTGCTGCTGCGCCGCCAGCGTCTCGCGCGTGACCGCGGCCAGCGGCGCGGCCTTGCCGACCTTCTCCGCGACCTTCTCGAGCGTGCCCGCGGCCTTGCCCAGCAGCTCCGCGACCTTCGGGCTGCGGTTCAGCTTGCGCAGCAGGCCGTCGACCTTGTCCTGGTGCTCCGCCAGCTGCGGCGGCAGGTCGAGGTGCTCGCTGAGGCCGAGGCCGACGTCGTCGAGCTTGTCGGCCACGTTCGGCGGGTTCTGGGCGTCCCAGATGTCCTTCGCCGCCTTGGCGGCGAGGTTCGGGAAGTTCTTCTTGAGCTGGTCGAGGCCGCCCTTGATCTTCTTCATCGAGTCGAGGTCCTCGACCTCGCCCTTCTCGCAGGTGGCGATGATGAGGCGCTTGGTGCCGACGGCCTCGTCGGGCTTGTCCTCGCGCTTGCGGATCTTCAGCAGCTGGCCCAGCGCCATGCGCTGCTCGGCCTCCTGCTGCTTCATCTCCAGGTCGACGTCGATGAAGGTGCGCAGGCACTTGTTCTTGCAGAAGTAGCAGCGGGTGCTCTCGTCGCGCCGCTGCGAGAAGTCGATGCTGGCGACCTTGTCGATGCCGATCCACTCGGTCTTGTGGTCGAGCTGCTGGACCATCCGCCGCACCTCGAGCGCCGCGCCGATCGCCCCCGACTCGCCGCAGTGCTGGTGGACGATGACCTGGGCCTCGGTGCCCTTCGACTTGAAGCGCTCCTGGATGAAGTCGACCTGGGCCTTGACGGCCGCCAGGTTGTGCTGCGTGCCGCCCTGGAGGATGAACTTGCTGCCGAGCTTGGCGAGGTTGGGGATCTGGCTGACGTACAGCCAGATGTTCTTCGGCAGCACGGCGGCCAGACCGGCCATGATCTCCTCGGGCGCCCAGCCCTGGCGCTGGAAGTCGACGATGTCGGACTGCATGAACACCGCGCAGCCGTAGCCGAAGGTCGGCATCGCCTGGGCGTCGAAGGCCCGCTGGGCGTACTGCTTGACGTCGATGCCGAAGCCCTCGGCCGTGCTCTGCAGGAAGTAGCCGTTGCCCGCCGAGCACTGGGTGTTGAGCTTGAAGTCCTTCACCTTCCCGTTCTTCAGGATGATGATCTTGATGTCCTGCCCGCCGACGTCGCACACGACGTCGACGTTGTCGTAGAAGTGCAGCGCGCTCTCGCAGTGCGCCACCGTCTCGACGATGGCGGCGTCGGCCCGCAGCGTGTCGCGCAGGATGTCCTTGGCGTAGCCGGTGGTGCCGACGCCGAGCACGGTGAGCTTGGCCCCCGCGCCCTCGACCTGCTGGCGCAGGTCGGCCAGCAGCTCCTTGGTGTCGACGATCGGGTTGCCCTTCGACAGCTGGTAGACCTTGCGGATCACCTCGCCCTGCTCGTTGAGCATCACCGCCTTCGACGAGGTCGAGCCGCCGTCGATGCCGATGAACACCCGCACGTCCTCGCCCGGCGTGAACTCCCTCGGCACGAACTTGGCCGGCTTGTACTTGCCCATGAAGTCGTCGAGGTCGGCCTCGTCCTTCGACAGGCCCGCGGCGCCGGCCTTCTTCTTCTCGAGCAGGCGGCCCTCGGTGAGGTACCACTGCAGCTTCTCGGTGCCCTGGTAGACGCCGACGCGCTCGTCCTCGTCCTTGCCGAACTCCACGGCGCCGATCGCCGCGTAGTACTGGGCGTTCTGCGGGACGATGATGAGGTCGGCCGGGTCGACGCCCTCCGGCAGCGGCACGTTGCGCTCGTGCCAGATCGGCGGGATGTTGGCCTTCCACGCCTCGACCATGCCCTTGATGTACGTGTTCGGGCCGCCGAGCAGCAGCACGTGCGGCATCAGCGTGTGGCCGCGCGTCAGCACCGACAGGTTCTGCTGCACGATCGCCTCGAACAGCGACGCCATCAGCTCGTTGGCCGGCACGCCGAGCTTCTGCAGGCCGTTGACGTCGGTCTCGGCGAACACGCCGCACTTGCCGGCCACCGGGTGCAGCTTGTGGCCGTTGTAGGTCTGCTGGCACAGCAGGTCGGGCGGGATCTTCAGCTTGGCGTTGATCTTGTCGATCACCGCCCCGGTCCCGCCGGCGCACTTGTCGTTCATCGACGGGATCTTCTTCTTGCGCCCGGTCTCCGGGTCGGGCTTGAAGACGATGATCTTGGCGTCCTGGCCGCCCAGCTCGATGACCGAGTTGACCTCGGGGTGCAGCTTCTCGACCGCCAGCGAGACGGCGTTGACCTCCTGCACGAACTTGGCCCCGACCCACCGGCCGACCCCCGCGCCGCCCGAGCCGGTGATGAACATCCGCGCGTTGCCGCGGAGGTCGGTCACCGCCTCCTCGATCTCCTTGAACATCTTCAGCGCCCGCTCGGCCTGCTTGCTCTCGTGGCGCTGGTAGTCCTTCCACACGATCGTGTCCGTGGCCGCCTCGACGACGACCGCCTTGACCGTGGTCGAGCCGAGGTCGACGCCGACGATGTATTTGAGAGAAGACATGTTCTGAAGTTCCTGTTCCTGAAGACCTGGCGAGAAGGACCTGGCGCGGCGGACAGCCTTACTCGGCGGCGTCGCGGACCTGCTTGGGCTTGACGCCGTCGGCCTGCATGCGCTCCGCGACGTGCAGGGCGAAGTTGGCGCCGGTGCCGACCACGCGCGGGTTGTGGCGCGGGAACTGGTACATCGGCCGCTTCATCTCGGGGTGGGCGTCGACGTAGGCCTTGAGCTCGTCGAGGCCGTACGGGATGCTGGAGAGCACCTCGGCGAACTCGCGCTTGGCCTTGGCCTTGGCCTCGCCGAGGGCCATCTGGACGCGGCTGTGGGCGTTGATCTCGCCCTCGCCGGAGGTCTCGATGGGCAGGAAGATCATCTCCTTGTAGCGGTTGACCACCGCCGACTGGGCGCCGTCGGACTGGGTGCTGGGCATGCAGCCGAACGGCTTGAGGCTCAGCACCATGTGGGCCAGGCCCTTGTGCGAGTAGTAGATGTTCTTCGACACCTCGAGGTGGCCTTCGCCGCCCTCGGAGCGGGTGTGGTAGAAGCCGTGGCCCAGCCGCTCCATCTCGTCCATGTCGACGATCTCGTGGGCGATGTGGCCGAGCGCCTCGACCATGCGGCTGTACTCGCGGCGGAAGATGGTGTCGGCGACCTTGGCGATCGCCCGCTTCTTCATGTAGGTCATCTCGAGCTGGGCGCGCTTGCCGAGCTCGTACCACTTGACCTCGTCGGCCTTCTCGTCGAGGCCGTGGCGGTCGCGGGCCTTGATCTTGGTCTGCCACAGCATGTACGCCAGCCAGGTCGCGATCGGCTCGGTGATGACCTCGGCGCCCTCGCTGTGGAGGAAGCGGAACATGTTGAAGTTGCCGTCGCCCTCGGTGGTCTGGGCCCAGAACTCGCCGGTGACCTTGACGATCGGCTTGGGCTGCAGGCGGTCGACCTCGACCTCGTCGAACTTCCTGGCCACGTGCCGCAGCGGCTCGATGTAGTCCTCGCTGGTCAGCAGGTCGAGGAACTTGACCGCCTGCTCGGCGATGTCGAACGCCTTGGCGTTCTTGCCCTTGAGCAGGTCGCCCAGCGAGGTGCCCGCCAGCTCGGCCGGCTTCTTGCGCTGCATGACCCGGTACATGAACTCGAGCGACTCGCTCGCCGCCTTGTCGGTCGCGCCCGGGGTGGTCTCGTAGGCGCGGATGCAGTTGGCGACCTCGCTCAGGATGTCGCCGCAGTTGAACGCCGAGACCATGCCGGCGAAGAAGTCGAGGTTCATCTTCAGGCCGGCCTCGAGGTCGCCTTGCTTGAGCCCGCCCTTCTGCTGGAACAGCATGACGCGGAAGCCGTCGAACCCGGCGTTGCGCAGCGCCAGCCGGTACTCGGCCTCGTACATGCCGAAGCGGCACGGACCGCACGCGCCGGCGGTCAGGAACACGTGCGAGTCGATGATCTCCTGCACGCTCATGCCCTGCTTGTCGCGCAGGTGCTGCAGGTACTGCACGAGGTTGCCGACCGTGAAGTAGGTCGGGTTGCACTGGCCGTTGTTGCCGTACTCCTTGCCGAGCTGGAACGCGTCGACGTTCGGCGTCGGCACCACCGCGGTCTTGTAGCCCAGCGACTCGAACACGCCCTTCAACAGGTGCTCGTGGCGGAACGTCAGGCCGCCGAACAGCAGCGTCGTGTGCGGCCGCTGCGGCGCCGTGAACGAGTGCTCGAACGGCTTCTTGAAGTGCATGTTGACGGCGCCGAAGCTCACGCCCTCCTCCTGGGCGAACTTCTGCTGCGCTTCATCGAGGAGCGACTTCACCTGCGGCTGCGAGAGGATCTTGAGCGAGGTGCTGCGTTGCGAGGTCGGGGTCGTGGTCGCCATCGTTGGTCCTGCCGGGCGGTAAAAGTTGGCTGACAGTGTCGTCAGTGACACAGGTGTCAGTCAACCGGGAAGAGTCATGCACACTTCCCAAAAACCGGCAAGAATGTGCGCTACGGGGCGAATTGACCCACGGGCGCATCCCGAGTCGGGGCTTCCAAACCCCTGACACGAGAGCGAGAATTGGGCGGATCTGCGCGGCGGAAGAACGGCGTTCGAGGGGGATTTGCGCGGCGCGCGAGCGGCCGGGACCCGGGTTCGCCGATATGAAAGAGGATCGCCGTCGGGCTCGACGAGCGGCCGGCAGGACCGTGTCCCCCGGGACAACATGGTGTGCCGATCTCGGTGACCGGGCCCGTCACGAAGCGAGCGGGGGCCTCGTGGCCGCCGCGCGTGCCCGTGAGGCGGAGGCACGGCGAGGTTCACCAGCGACGCGTCGCTGCGCCTCGTCGGGCGCTGCGATCACGGCGAGAGCTGAGGCGAGCGGATGCCCTTGATCTGCGGGATCTGCTGCTTCAGCTTGCGCTCGATGCCCTGCTTCAGCGTCGCCTGCGAGCTCGGGCAGCTGACGCAGTTGCCGGTGAGGCGCACGCCGACGGTGTCGGCGGTGACGTCGAGCAGCTCGATGTCGCCGCCGTCGGCCTGGACCAGCGGGCGGCAGGTCTCGAGCACCTCGCGGACGCGGGCGATCAGCGCCTCGCCCTCGAGCGGCTCGCTGTCGACGGCCGCGTTCGGGTCGTCGAGCAACGCCTCGAACGGCGAGCGCTCGGGGTGGACCACCGGCAACTTGACGGGCGGCTTCTTGGCGACCGGCGCGGCCGCGGCCGGCTCGTACGCCACGGTGGCGCCGCCGGCGGCCTTCCACGCCTCGATGCCGCCGCGCAGGCTGACGACCGACTTGAAGCCGCGCCGGCCGAGGACCTCGGCGGCCTGCAGCGAGCGCCGGCCGGACCTGCAGTAGGCGATCCACACGCCCTGCGGGTCGAGGTCGTCGACCTTGTCGAGCTCGCCGAGCGACACCGTGCGCGCGCCGGCGATGACGCCGGTCTGCGCCCACTCCGACGGCTCGCGCACGTCGAGCAGCAGGACCTTGCCGCCCTCGGCCAACCTGGCCTTGAGGGCAGCCGGGGCGAGCTCGCGGCCGTCGCCGTCGTCGTCGTCGTCGTCCGCAGCGGTCGGGGCGGCGACCGGCGGCGCAGCCGACGGGTCTTTCAAGAGCTCGACGAGCCGGCCCGACTCATGCAACTCGCGCAGCTCGTCGAAGCCGCCGATGCAGCGCTCGCGGATGAACACGTGCGGCGTGGTGCGGCGGCCGGTCCTGGTGCGGATCGCCGTGCGCAGGTCGTGGTCGTCGGTGTAGTCGATCGTCTTGGCGAGCAGGTTCTGCTCGCGCACCAGCTCGAGCGCGGCGCGGCAGTAGGGGCAGCCGCGCTTGTAGTAGATGACGAGCACCGGCTCGGCCGGCTTGGCCTCGCCCTTCTCGGGCTTGATGATGCCGCGGTCCTGCTGCCACTTGCGCAGCTTGTCGCGGTCGGACTGCCACATCGGCTGGTCGGGCGTGCCGCCGTCCCACGCGGGGAGGTCGAGGCGGATGTCGATGCGGTCGAGGCCGACGAGCCCGCGCACGCGATCGAGGCCGGCCGCGGCCGCGCGGACGGGCGCGTGCTCCGAGGTCTTGCCGCGCTCGACGACGCGGTCCAGGGTGTGCACGGTGATGCGCTTGAGGAGCGTGCCGATCACGAGGGGACGCCTTAGCCGGCGGGACCAGCGGCGTCAAGTCGGGCAATTGCGAGCCGTCGGACTCGAACCGACACACCCGGCGGGTACTGGAACCTAAATCCAGCGCGTCTACCAATTTCGCCAGGCTCGCGCGGAACAGAGCGTATCATTTCGGCGTGACGTCGCTCCAGAGGGTTTGCGCGTGGGCATGCGGGTTCGCGGTGATCGGCTGTTCGCAGCCGACCGCCTCGCCGAAGGCCGGACCCGAGGCCAAGGCCGAGGCCGAGGCCAAGGCCGCCGAGCCGGCCAGGACCCCGGAGGCCAGGGCCCCGGCGCCGACGACCCTCGCCAAGGTGCGCAACGACGTGACGCTGCCGCTGCCGGCCCTGCTCGATCAGCCGGTCGCCTCGGTCGAGGCCAACTTCGGCGAACACCAGGGCAAGGGCATGGCCCGCTCGACCTGCGTCCGCTTCGCGCCCGAGCGGACGTTCTTCGGCTGCAGCTTCGCGCTCCAGCGCTACGCCGACAAGGGCGACGAGTGGGCGGGGATCCGCGTCGAGTACGAGGACGGGGTGGCGGCCTCGATCGGCTTCGACGGCTATAAAAAAGGGAACGGCCCGTTCGACCCCAAGCAGCTGCTGGCGGCCGTGGGCCTCGAGCTGCCCGACGAGCCGCGCGTCGACGCCCCGGCGGAAGGGGTGCGGCGGTGGGCGTGGTTCAACGACCGCGCGCGCCTGACGATCGGCGGGCACCAGTACCGCGTCGAGGTCTCGGTGGTCGGCGACGACTGGGCCCGCAGCCGCATCGACGTGCTGCGCAACGAGCCGCTGACGCCGGAGCAGCAGGCCAAGGTGGTGCAGCCCGGCCCGGGCAAGCCCGAGATCAGCGAGCCGCCGCCGGGGCCGTGAGCGGGGTGGCCTCGAGAGCATGTACTTCAAGGCATGCCCCTGAAGGCATGTCTTTGAGGACATGCCTTCGAGGACATGTCCCTTGCGGCCGGCGGCTCAGAAGATCTTGCCGGGGTTGAGCAGGCCGGCGGGGTCGAGGACGGCCTTGATCCCGCGCATCAGCGCGACCTCGGTGGCGTTGCGGCTGTAGTGCAGGTGGTCGCGCTTGAGCAGGCCGACGCCGTGCTCGGCGGAGATGCTGCCGTCGTGGGCCTGGACGAGGGCGTAGAGCTCGTCGTCGAAGGCGTGGACGCGGTCGAGGAAGGCCGACAGGCCCTCGTCGGCGGGGCGCAGGAGGTTGAGGTGGAGGTTGCCGTCGCCGACGTGGCCGAAGCACAGCGCCTCGATGCCGGGCAGGCGCTCGGCGACGAGCGGGCGCCAGGCGGCCAGGAACTCGGCGACGCGGGCGACCGGCAGGGCGATGTCGGCCTTGTGCGGGGTGTGGCGGTGGAGCGACTCGCTGATGTCCTCGCGGTAGGCCCACAGCGCGCGCGCCTGGGCCTGGGTGGCGGCGAGGACGGCGTCGCCGAGCTCGCCGGCGTCGTCGGCCTCGGCGAGGCACGCGCCGAGCTCGTCGCGCGTGTGCTCGAGCGCGGCCGCACCGGGCACCGGGACCTCGACCTCGACCAGCACGTAGCGCGCGGCCGGCCGGGAGAACGGCAGATCGCCCCTGCGATGGGCCAGGACGTGGTTCAGGCAGCCGTGGTCGAGGAACTCGAAGGCCGAGAGCGTCAGGCTGCTGCGGCGCAGGCGGGCGAACAGCGCCAGGACGGCGGCGTCGGACGGCACGGCGCACAGCGCGACGAGGCTGTCGGCCGGCGGCCGCGCGAGCTTGAGGGTGACCTCGACGATCACCCCGAGCGTGCCCTCGCTGCCGATGAACAGCTGGCGCAGGTCGTATCCGGTGTTGTTCTTGACCAGCGCGCCGCCCAGCACCAGCAGCTCGCCCGAGGCGAGGACGACCTTGAGGCCGAGCACCCAGTCGCGCGTGAGGCCGTAGCGCAGCACCTTCACCCCGCCGGCGTTGGTCGCCAGGCTGCCGCCGATCTGGGCGCTGCCCTTGGCGGCGTAGTCGACGGGATAAAGGAGTCCGGCGGCGGCGGCCGCGTCCTGCACCGCCTGCAGGGTGGCCCCCGCCTCGCAGCGCAGCGTGCGGGCGGCCGGGTCGACCTCGAGGATCTGGTACATGCGCTCGAGCGAGAGCACGACCTCGCCGCGGGTGGCGGTGGCCGCCCCCGCCAGGCCGGTGCGACCGCCCGAGGGGACGACCGGCACGCCGTGAGCGGCGCACGCGCGGACGACCGCCTGGACGTCGGCCGGCGAGCGCGGAAACACGACCAGCGACGGCTGCACCGGCCAGCCGCCGCGACAGCGATCGGCGCCGTAGTAAGCCAGGTCGGCCGGATCGTCGCTCAGGCGCTCGGCGCCGAGAGCCGCGACCAGGGCCGCGCGAAGGTCTTGAAGGTCGGGGACCATGGCCTGCGAGGGTAACGCGAAAGCGCGAGCGCGCCCGCATCCCGCGGGCGCGCTCGCCTGGCGGTCCCGGTTTACAGCGTTAGGTCGGACCCGAACGGCGTTCACCGTGCGGGACCTGGCCTTGGCGCTAGAGCGCCGGGATGGCGTTGGCGGGCAAGCGCATGAGCTGGCGGACCATGCGGACCACCGACTTCACCACCGGGTGGCCCTTGATGAAGACGACGCCGACGACGTGCTTCTCGTCGCCGGCGACCAGGATGGCGTGCTCGCCGACGAGGATGCGAACAGCGCTCTCGCCCGCCACCTGCCGCAGCTTCACCGCTTCGAGCACGATGGGCTTCCAGCGCTCCTCGCCGACCCACGCCGCGTCGCCCGCCTGCGACTGCTCCGCGGTTTGGTCCAACACGGCCACGATCCCGTCGTGGCGAAGAACGCGCTCAATTCGTGTCGATGACATGGACTTCCCTGTTTTCTGGCCCAATTGGGCCCGTACGTCGCAAACTGGGGGGGTCGCGGTTACGGGCTGGTGGTTTTACAAAAAGCCCCCAGGTGCGTCAAATCCGCAAGACCGTTTTCCCGGTTTCTACCGCATGAATCTTATCGACACCCACGCGCACATCGACATGCCGCGCTTCGGCGATCGTGCGGAACGTCGATTTGCCGCTGTTCGGGCCGCTGCCGCGGGAATTTCGGCGATCGTGATCCCCGGTGTCGAACCGGAATCTTGGGCGACGCTGCTCGAGGTCGCGGAAGACCTGCGCGAATTCGCTCCATCCGTGCGCTTTCACACCGCCTTGGGGATCCACCCGCAAGTCCTTCCCGAGCTCGACCCCGCGCATGATTCCGCGGTTCTGACCGCATTAACCGACCAAATTCGCACAACCCCGGCCGGCCTGGTGGCGATCGGCGAGTGTGGCCTCGACTTCGGGCCGGGCGGCGGCGGGGTGCCGCGCGAGCGGCAGGTCGCGGTGTTGCGGGCCCACTTCGCGCTCGCGCGAGAGACCGGACTTCCGTTGCTGCTGCACTGTCTGAAGGCCCACGCGGCGCTGCTCGAGCTGCTCGACGAGCAGCCGCTGCCGCCGTCGATCCTGCACAGCTACTCGGGCAGCGCCGAGATGGTGCCGGCGTTCTGCCGCGGCGGTCACGCGATCTCGTTCGCCGGGGCGATCACGCTGGCGAACGCGCGCAAGCCGGTGCTGGCAGCCCGCGCGGTGGCGGCCGACCGGCTGCTGCTCGAGACCGACTCGCCCGACCAGACGCCGGCGTCGCGTCGACCGGCCCGCAACGAGCCGGCGTTCCTCGGCGACATCGCCCGCGCCGTCGCCGCGGCGCGCGACGAGCCGCTCGAGCTGGTGGCGGCCACCACCACCGACAACGCGCGCCGCCTGCTGCGGCTCGCGGCGTGATGACGATGGCGATGCGCAGTCCGACGACCGTTCTGGCGCTCGCGGCATGCCTGCTGGCGTGCGGCGGGCCGACGCCCGCGCCCGCGCCGGCCCCCGTGGTCGCGGCCCCCCCACCGCCCGTGGTCGCCGCGCCGGAGCCCGAGCGCGTGCCGCCGCCGCCGGAGAAGCTGGTGGTCTCGCACCCGCGCGAGCTGGCGGAGCTCGACCTGAGCCGGCTGGTGTCGCTCGACCTCGCGCTCTCGGTCGAGGACCGGCGCGAGCGGGCCAGCCAGCTGCGCGACGACCTCGATCACGGCCAGGCCTGCGCGGAGCTCGACCTGACCCGCCTGGCCGAGCGCGCCCCGGCGCTCAAGAAGCTGCGGATCTCCGGCTGCCTCGCCGCGGTCCACGCGGGGCTGGGCGCGGTCGTCGGGGTCGAGAGCCTCGAGCTCGCCGACCTCACGCTCGACGGCGTGGTGATGGGCCGGATCGCCAGCTTGCCCCGCCTGCGCGACCTGACGCTCGCGCGCGTCACCCAGGGCGCCGAGCCGGTGGCCCTGCTCGCGCGCGCGCGGCTCGAGTCGCTGGTGCTCCGCGACCTCGCCACCGACTCCGGGCTCGCGGCCATCGCCCCCGACGTCGCCGGCCTGCAGGCGCTCACGCTCGAGGGCTCGTGGGCGGGGCACGACGCGCTGCTCAAGGTCGCCGGCGCGACCGCGCTCAAGGACGTCAAGCTGCTCGACACGCGGGCCGGCAACTTCTCGCTGCACCAGCTGAAGCCGCTGCTGGGGCTGTCGCGGCTGACGCTGCGCGGCCCGGGCTTCAACGACTACAGCCCGCTGTACGTGCGCGACCTGCCGCTGACCGAGTTCACCTGCGCGTGCCCCAACCTCGGCGACAAGGGTCTGCGCGCGCTCGGTCGCCAGCCGCTGCTGCGCCGGTTGGTGCTGCCGCAGTCGCGGATCACCGGCGCGGGCCTCGAGGAGCTGGCCAGGCTCGGGCTGCAGTCGATCGAGATCCGCGGCCGCGACCTCGGGCCCGACGGGCTGCTGGCGCTCAGTCGCCTGCCCGACCTGCGGACCCTCGTGCTCGGCCTGGCGCCGCCGCTGACGCTGGCCGATCCGTCGATGCAACACCTCGGCGAACTCGCGGGGCTGCGGACGCTGGTGCTCGACATCCCGAGCCTCGGCGATCGCATGGCCGACGAGCTCGGCGAGCTCACCGGCCTGATGGAGCTCGACCTCGGCGGGACCCAGATCTCCGACGCCGGGCTGCGCGCGCTGGCCGGGATGCACGGGCTCCGGGTGCTGCGGCTGCACCACACCAAGGTGACGCACCGCGGGCTCGCCCACCTCGCCGGGCTGACGCAGCTCGAGGTGCTCGAGCTCGACCACACCGACGTCGTCGACGGCGGCGTGGCGCACCTCAAGGACCTGACGGCCCTGCGGGTGCTGCGGCTCGACGCGACGCTCATCACCGACCAGTCGCTGCAGTACCTGCGCGGCATGGACCGGCTCGAGCAACTGAACCTCGCCGACACCGTCGTCACCGCCGACGGCGCGGCGACGCTGCTGTCGTTGCCGGCGCTGCGCTCGGTCAACCTCGCGCGCACGCGGGCGTCCGACTGAGCGCGCTCGAACGGCCGCGTCACGTCCTGCGGATCACCGACCGCCGCGCGCGTCACTCCGTCGTTCGCCTCACGTCAGCGACGGCGCGCGGTCGGGCAGGTGCACGCGGCCGTCGACGCCGGGGACGCAGCGGGTGCGAGCGACGTCGAGCCAGGCCACGGCGGCGCTGATGGCCGCGAGCATGTGGCGGCCCTGGGCCAGGCCGCAGGCGATCGCGGTGGCCAGCGCGCAGCCGGTGCCGCGCGGGTCGGGCCCGGCCACGCGCGGGCGCTCGAACACGTGCACCTGTCCCGGAAGACAGACGATGTCGCGGACCCGCTCCTGACTGTCGGCCGCGCTCTTGAGCAGGACGCCGGCGCGGCCGAGGGCGTCGGCGGTGCGCTGGACCAGCTCGGGGTCGTCCTCGGTCGAGCCGGTGAGGGCGGCCGCCTCGCGCCGGTTGGGCGTGACGAGCCATGTCTCTTCGGACATGTCCCGAATGCAATCTCGCAGGACGTCCACGCGGGCGCCGAGGTCACCGCCGTCGCTGGCGACGAGCACCGGGTCGACGACCACGGGGACGCGGCGGGACGCGACCTCGCCGAGCACCGCCTCGGTCAGCGCGGCCGGCAGCAGGCCGATCTTGATCGCGCGCGGAGGCGGCATCGACCGCAGCTCGCGGACGACCACGTCCGCCGGCCGCGGCTCGGAGCTCGCGGGTCGACCGCGGCCCTGGCGGGTCCAGGCGGTGACCATGCGGGCGAGCGGGACCCTCGGCGCGCACGCGGCGGCAGTCAGTGTGTCGCGCAACAGACCCGCGCCGCCGGTCGGATCGAGGCCGGCGAGCAGCCACAGCGCGGTGGCGTGGCTTGAAGTCTCGGGTACACTGCGGACCATGGCGACCTTCACCGGGACCGTGCGGAAGAACGACCTCGAGGGCGGCTTTCACGAGCTCGTCACCGACAAGGGCGATGTGTACCGCCTGAGCAAGTGCTCCGTGAAGGCGGGGGCGCGGGTCAAGGTCGAGGGCAACGTCGAATCCGGTGGTTTCGGGATCCACATGTCCGGCCCGAGCATCGCGGTCAAGAGTATCGAGGTTCTCGGCGGTCAGTCCTGACCGGAGCGCCGCGGCGAGCGCCTCGGCCCCGCCGAGGCGCTCGCCGTCGGGTCCCCACCGACCGGCGAGCAGACCTCATGCGGGGGGCGGAGACACCGTTGCGGCGGCGCCTCCTTCGTCGGGCGGACCAAAGGCGAAGGCCCTGTCACCGGCGGTGACAGGGCCTTCAGCTCTGGTGCGAGGAAAGGGACTCGAACCCCCACGTCCTAAGGACACACGGACCTGAACCGTGCGCGTCTACCAATTTCGCCATCCTCGCGGCGGGCGTGGAACCTAGGACAGGTTCGTTCCGGCGTCAAGCACTTTTGCGAGCGACTGGGGTCCGGCGAGGCCCACCCGTTCGGCGGCAACCGCGCCAACCGGGCGCGCCGCTCACGAGGATTTGTCGCCCTGCGCCTTGCCGGTCTCGGCCGGGGCGCCGGCGGACTTGCCGTCTTCGGCCGAAGGCTCGGGGCGGACGTTGAGGAGCGCCTGCAACTCGGGCTCGAGCTCGCCGTCGTTGGGCCAGGCCTCGTCTTCCAGGACCTCGATGACGATCCGCTGGTTCGAGAGGTCGCGCTCGTAGCCGGCGCGCCCACCGGCCGACCGCTTGTCGTCGTCGAGCTCGCCCCACTCGGTGTCGATCGAGAACACCTCGTCCTCCTCCTCGTCCGGCACGAGGACCACCCGCGTGGGGGTGTCGGCGTCGTCGTCGAGGTCGACGTCGTCGTCGGAGGGCAGGCGGAACACCGGGCTCGAGACCTCGGCGCTGCCGAGCGAGCCCATGTCGAAGTCGCCGGAGTCGGCCGCGCTGCCGCCGGCGAGGCGGACCGCCAGGCTGACCGGCTCCGACTCGTCGTCGAGGTCGATGCCCGCCAGCGGGTCGCGGTCGTCGGGGTAATGACGGATCACCGGCGCCACGATCGAGTCCCCCGGCTCGGGCTCGGGCTCGTCGACCGTGACGTCGAAGCTGCCGCTGGTGTCGGGCCCGTCGGAGATCGTCGCCGGCGCCAGCGACACGCGGGCGAGGCGGGCGCGCTCGCTGTCGAGGAGGCGCTCGAGCTCGGCGATCTTGGCCTGCGCCTCGACCAGCAGGTTGCGCGTGACGTCGAGCTCGTCGGCGAGATCCTCGTACTGTTCCTTCTGCTTCTCGAGCTGGGCGAGACCGGCGGCCAACCGCGCCGCGCTGCGGTCGGTGGCGTCGTTCATCTCCCAGATCTTCTGCTCCGCGGTGTCGAGCTGGAACAGCATGTATTCCATCTCCTCGGCGCGGATGCCCGCCTCGAGGCGAGAGCGACGCAGGCGGGCCCGCTCGTGCTCGACGATCCGCTGGTGCTCGGCCTCGCTGCGGGCCAGCGCCTCGGCGTGCTCGGCGGCCTGGTCGGCCAGCTCGCCGCGCAGCGACAGCAGCTCGGCGCGGGCGGCGTCGGACAGCGGGCCGGTGGCCTGGCCCATGCGGCTGGCCCCGAGCGACACGATCTGCTGCAGCTGATCGATGGCCTGGTGCTTGGCCTCGAGCTCGCGGCGCAGGCGGAACAGCTCGACCTCGGCGCCCTGCTTGGCCCCGGCGAGCGCCTCCATGTCCTGCCGCTGGCGGCGCAGGCGGCCGCGCAGGTGCTCCTGCTCCGCGACCCCTTCCTCGAGCCGGCGCTGCAGCTCGGCCGACTCGTCCTCGCGCTCGATCGTCTTGCGCTGCTGGTCGCGCAGCCGCTCCTGCAGGCTCGGCACCGTCTCCTCGAGCCGCTGGATGTGCACCTGCAGCACCGCCAGCTCGCCGCGCAGCTGGGCCGCGAGCGTCGCGTGGTCTTCGACCGAGCGCCGCAGCTCGCGGACGGTGCGGGTGGCGTCGGCCAGCTCGCGGTCGCGGCGGCGGACGATGTCGGCGGCGGCCTTCTCGCGGGCGCGCAGCTGGTCGCGCTGGGCCGTGATCTTCTCGAGCTCGAGCAGGCGCGCCGAGCTGTCGATCGTCGGGACCGCGCCCTTGTGCGCGCCCGACTCCTCGCGGGTGCGCAGCCGCTGCTCCTGCGTGTTGTAGAGGCCCTGCAGCTCGGCGTGGTCCATCTCGAGCTTGCGCAGCTCGTGGCCGAGGCGCTCGAGCTCGAGCACGCGGTCCTGCTCGATCGCCCGGCTGCGCTCGACCTGCTCGCGCAGGCGATCGACGTCCGTGACCAGGCGGACGTTCTCGAGGTGCTCGCGGCGGATCTCCTCTTCTTGTTGCAGCACCCGCGTCTCGAGCTCTTGCAGCTCCCCGGTGCGGCGGGCCAGTTCCTCGCGCAGGCGGTTGCGATCGATCGCGGCGTCGGCGGTGGCGCGGCCGCTCTCGGGCGCGGCCAGCGGGGCGACCTCGTCGACCAGCTCGTGGGTCGCCACGGTGGTGTCGGGGTCGGGCCGGCGCATCAGCGCGGCCAGCGAGTGCAGTCGGCTGTCCTCCTGGACATGTTGCAGCGACTCGAGCCGCTGCCGCGCGGCGTGCAGCTCGGCGTCGGTGCGGGCCTTCTCTTCGCGCACGCGATCGAGGTCGCTGGCCAGCTTGACCGCGTGGGCGAGCAGGCTCTCGCGCTCCGTCGAGAAGTTGTTGACGATCTCCCGCAGCTGCTCGAGCTCGGCGAGGACCGCGGGATCGACAGCGACGACGACTTTGGTCGCCGACTCGGGCTCGGGTGCCGGCGGCTCCAGCGGCTGGGGGGACGGCGGCGGCAGCGTCTCGGGCGTCGAGGGCTCGTGCACGCGCGGCGTCGGAACGCCGAGCAGCGCCGAGGCCGACTCGGCGGCGAACAGGGCCACGAGGTCGAAGTCGGTGTTCTCGGCCGGTTCGGGCTCCGGCTCGGGCTCCGGGGGCAGCGGCGCCGGTCCGACGACGGTCACCTCGACGACCTCGATCGCCGGGGTAAGCGGCGCGACCGGGCCGGTCGGGACGATGATGCACTCGCGCAGCGGCGCCTCGAGCTCGGTCTGCGAGGCGAGCACCAGGTAGCGCTGGATCGGCAGCGGCTCGTCGAGCAGTCCCTCGCGCAGCGCCGCCGTCAGCGCCTCGCCGGGCGGCGCGGGCAGCAGCGGCGCCAGGCTCACGCCCTGCCACTCGAGCTGCGCGAGGGCGGCGACGTGGGTGAAGACGCCGCGGAGATCGTCTTCGATCTCCCACAGGTGCGTCGGGTCGGGCTCGACGCCGAGCGCCAGGATGCCACCTTCGCGTAGCACCCGGCGCGCCTCGACCATGAGCGCGTGACGGGCGGTCGGGTCGTGCGTCACGCCGCCCTCGATGCACGTCACGGCGTCGATGCTGCGGTCGCGCAGCGGCAGGTGCGAGAGCTCCAGCGGGCCCGACCAGACCTCCAAACCGGGCTCGGCCGGGCAGTCGCCGCCCAGCACGAGAACACGTGCCACGCCGGCTGCCGCGAGGCGGCGCGGTCCTTCAGGCCCCCCGGGGAGCACGACGGCCACGCGCTTTTGGAGCAGCCAACGCTCCAAAGCTACATATGCGGGCAGGTGGTACACGAGGAGGGGACTTTGGCCCCGGCATCATACTGCAAGGACCGTCGCTTTCCCCCCAGAGAGAGCGATGGCGCAAACGCGCGCGGCGGTTCGCACGCGGTCGCAGAGGCATGGCCCGAGACTGAACCAGAGGCCAGCCGGGGCGGCGAGGCGGACCGCGATCGCGGCACAGGCGGTGGCGACGCGGGCCTGGGATCGACCTGTCCCGTGCGTCGCGGTCGATCGTCCGGCCCGGCACGGGACATCGAAGGTGCATCGAGGGCGGTTGATCCGCGGATTTACCTGCCCTACGATGCGGAATCGTCGATGGCGGCCAAGCTCATCCTCATCGGGGGGGATCACCCGACTGAGCACATCCTCACGTCGTTCAACACCCTCGGGCGCCATCCCGACAACTCGATCCAGGTGCTGGATCGGATCGTCTCGAAGGAGCACAGCCGGATCACCCTCGGCCCCGACGGCCGCTACGTGGTCCGCGATGTCGGAAGCCTCAACGGCACCTTCGTCAACGGGGAGCGCGTCACGGAGCGGGTGTTGAAGTCGGGCGATCAGATCTCGCTCGGCAACACGACCTATCGCTTCACCGAAGACCCGCCGCGCAACCAGCCGCCGGTCCTCAACAAGGTCACCATGACGCCGGACCAGGTGCAGAGCCAGGTCCAGAGCTCGGTGTCCGCCAGCTCGCGCTTCTTGCCGGCCTCCGACATCAAGGACGTCGCCACCCTGCGCGCCGACTACGAGAAGCTGCGCATCGCCCACGAGCTGTCGCAGCGGCTGTCGATCGACGCCGAGCTCGACACGCTGCTGCAGAAGATCGTCGACGAGGCGTTCCAGCTGATCCGCGCCGACCGGGCGGTCATCCTCCTCGTCGACCCCGAGACCGACGACTTCGTGCCGCGCTACGTCCGGCAGAAGCGCGACGAGGAGATCCGGCTGTCGCGCAGCATCCTCGACGAGGTCCGGCTCAAGAAGCGCGCGGTGCTGTCGTCGGACGCGATGGTCGACGAGCGGTTCAAGGCGGCCAAGAGCATCATCATGCAGGGCATCCGCTCGACCATGTGCGTGCCGCTGCTCTACAACGACAAGCTGCTCGGCGCGATGCACATGGACTCGATGCTGGCGACCGGCGCGTTCAACGAGCGCGACCTGCTGCTGTTCTCGGGCATCGCCACGCAGGCGGCGGTCGCCATCGAGAACAACCTGCTGGCGCAGAAGATCGAGCACGAGGCGTCGAAGCGGGCCCAGTTCCAGCGCCTGTTGTCGCCCAACCTGGTCGACCAGATCGTCTCCGGGCAGCTGACGCTCAACCAGGGCGGGTCGCGGCGCGAGGTGACGATGCTGTTCGCCGACATCCGCGGGTTCACCGGGATGAGCGAGCGTCACCCGCCGGAGGAGATGGTGGCGACGCTCAACGAGTACTTCGAGGTCATGGTCGACGTGCTGTTCCGCCACGGCGGCACGCTCGACAAGTACGTCGGCGACGAGATCATCGGCCTGTTCGGCGCGCCCGTCGAGCTGCCCGACGCGCCGCTGCGCTCGGCCCGCTGCGCGCTCGACATGATGCGCGCGCTCGAGGAGTTCAACCGCCTGCGCGCCGACCAGGGCCGCGAGAAGATCAACATCGGCATCGGCGTCAACACCGGCCCCTGCATCGCCGGCGCGATCGGCTCGTCGCGCACGCTGCAGTACACCGTCATCGGCGACGCCGTGAACATCGCCGCCCGCCTGTGCAGCCTCGCCAAGCCGGGTGAGATCATCATCTCCGAGTCGACGCTGCAGCTGTCCGGCCCGCACGTGATCGTCGAGCCGCGCCAGACCGTGAAGGTCCGCGGCCGCAACGAGCCGCTCAAGATCTACGCGGTCCAGGGCATCCGCGACACCGCGCCGCCCGCCAGCCGCAGCTGAGCGCGGGTCCCTGCCCTGCGCGCCCGCGGGTGCGCCGCGCCTGCGCCTGCCGGACGCACGATCCGCGGCGAGGTCGCGAGGGCGACGCCGTTCCACGGCCCCTCGCGGCCCCGCGTCTCACCTCGCGCTCGCCCACCGGCGGCACAAACGCCGAGAGGGCGGCCGGGGCCGCCCTCTCGGACATGTCCTCACGGACAGTCGATGCTCGGTCTCAGGCGACCGAGACGCCGATGCCCTTGCGCGCCTTGAAGTAGTCCTCGCTGATGCTGTAGAGGACCAGCTCCCTGATCTTGTCCTTCGGCGTCATGGCCGAGCCGAAGGCGGCCTGCTCCTGGGAGATCAGGTGCGCGGCGGTGATGAGGTCGTCGCACAGCAGGAAGCCGATGCGGTACGCCGTGATCTCGGTGCCGAGCGCCCACTTCTTCACGTCGGTGGAGCCGCCGGCCTCGACGAAGCGGCGCATGAGGCTGCGCATCTGGTCGCGGGCGTTGGCGGGCAGACGCGAGAGGATCTCGCGGGCGATCTGGTCGAGCTCCTGGCGGTTGCCGCCGGTCTCCATGTCGCACATGTGCATGCAGGCGAGGAACACCTGCTTGAGGTTCTGCGGCGAGCGGTCGAGCGCGACGTAGGCGTAGTGCGGCAGGTAGAGGTCGGACATGTACCGGCCGAGGGCGAAGGCGAGGTGCTTCTCGTTCTTGCCCTTGAGCAGGTTCTGGAACACGACCATCGTCGGGTGGACGCGACCGTCGCGCTGCGCGTTGAGCAGCGAGACATCGCCGGGGTCGTCCGGCCGGAGGTAGAGGTCCGGCTGGCCGACGTTGAGCAGCTGCATGACGTACTTGGCCATGCGGGACACGGGCGCCGGATCGGTGTTGATGTCCGTGCGCTCGTTGGGCTTGAGGTACGCGGGCAGCGGGTTGGCGCGCCAGGCCGCGATCGCCGGGGCGATCGAGCCGAGGATGCCGGTGAGGTACAGGTCCTCGTCCGGGTGGAACACGTGGCGGCGGAGGATCTCCTCCGAGAGCCGCTGACGCGCCTGCCGGAACTCGTTCGAGGCGTACTTGTCGTGGATCTGCTGCTCCTCGGGCGTGGCCTGCTTGAGGAACACCAGCGTGCGGGCGAGGCAGTAGGCCTTATCGAACTGGTTGCTCTTCCGGTAGATGTTGAAGAGCGCGTGGTAGCTCTCGTAGCGGAAGGGCTCCTGGGCGATGAGGATCTGGTGCTCCTTGACCGCCTGCGTGGCGTACTCCTGCGGGTTGTCCTGCATGAGCGCCTCGTAGAGCTCGGCCAGCAGGTAGTGCCGCTCGGTGTTGCCCGGGTCGAGCTTGGCCGCGACCTCGAACGCCGCGGTGGCCGCCTTGAAGTCCTTCAGGCGCGTCCGGTAGATCTCCGCGAGGTTCGACCACAGGGTGATCTTCAGGTCGCCCATGCCGTCGGCCGGGAGCCGCTTCAGCATCTTCCGGTACGAGCGCTCGAGGGTCTTCCAGTCCTTCGACTTGGTGACCATCGCGTCGATCGCCTGGAACGCCTTCAGGTACGACGGGTCGTCGTCGAGCACCGAGTTGAAGCGGTCGATCGACTCGTCGTGGGCCTTGAGCTCGTCGCGGAGCAGCACCGCCGCGGTGTAGTTGTACTTCGAGCGCCGCTTCGGGTCCTTCTCGATCTCGACGATGCGGTCGATGATCCGGACCGACTCCTCCCACTGCTTGTTGCGGGTGTAGATGTCGAGCAGCGTGTGCAGCAGCGGGTAGTCCTTCGGCTGCAGGTCGAGGGCGTTCTGATAGGCCGCCGCCGCCTTCTGCCAGTTCCCGAGCTTCTCGAGGTACAGCTTGCCGATCTCGTTGTAGATCGCCGCCTGGGCGTCGCCGGTGGCGGCCACGTCGATCATGGCCCGCTTGGCCTGGATGACGCCCTCCCAGTCGCTCGCGCCCGTCTGCAGCTCGATGACCGCGTTCAGGGTGGCGAGGTCGTGCGGATCGACCTCGAGCGCCTTCTCGAGGTAGTTGAGCGCCTTCCGCGGCTCGTTCTGCCGCTTCTTGATCATGCCGAGGCGGTAGTAGACGAGCACCGTCTCGGACGAGCTCTGGGTGTCGCGGTGCTGGACCAGGATCGTCTGGTACAGCTTGAACGCCTTCTCCCAGTCCTCCTTCTCGAACAGCAGGTCGGCCATGCCGACGAGCACCTCGCGGTTGGTCGCGTCGATGTCGTAGGCGCGCTTGAACTGCTTCAGGGCCTTGTCGCCGTTGCCGAGCTTGCGCGCCACCTTCGCGGCCCGCAGGTACAGGTCGCGCTGGTCCTGGTCGCCGAGCCCGAGCTGGTCGGCCTTGCGCGTGAGGACGTCGAAGATCGGGTCGGCGTCGGCGAAGCGGCCCTCGTCGTAGTAGATCTGGCCAATCACGCGGCCGACCTTGACGTGCTCCGGATCGAGCTTGAGCACCTCGGCGAACAGCGCGACGGCCTTGTCCTTGTTCTCGAGCTCCTCGTAGTAGATGAAGCCGGCCTCGGCCGCGAGCGCGATCTTCTCGAGCTTGGTGTTCGAGTAGCCGAACGCCGCCTCGAGGTTGCGCGCCGCCTTGAGCCAGTCGCGCCGGCCCTTGTACAGCTCGGCGAGGCTGACGATCGCCGGCACGTAGCCCGGGTCGATCTCGGTCGCCTGGGTCAGGCGCCGCTCGGCCTCGTCGAGCTGGGTCAGCTTCTCCTGGTAGACCTGGCCCATGCGGGTCAGGTGCTGCACGCGGACCGCCGGGTCGCGCGACAGCTCGACCAGGCGCGCCAACGTCTTGAGCGCGGCCGGCCAGTCCTCGATCTGCTCCTGCAGGCGAGCGAGCGTGACCGCAGAGTCGAAGTGCTGCGGGTTCAGCTCGAGGATCTCGCTGTAGGTCTCGATCGCGCGGTCGATGTCCTGGATCTGCTTCTCGTAGACCTGGCCCATCGCCACCAGCAGCTCGGTCTTGGCGGCCGGAGCCGTGGTGACCGCGATGTGGTTGCGGTAGGTCTCGACCAGCTCGGTCCACTTCTCGAGCCTGGTGTACAGGTCCTCGAGCTGGCGGTAGGTCGAGTCGCGGTACTTGTCGAGGAGCAGGATCTTCTCGAGCGCCTCGGCCGCCCGCGCCGGGTCCTGGGCCAGGTTGACGTGCGCGGCCGCCATGCGGTCGTAGATCGCGATCTGCTCGTCGCGCACGGTGGTGGTGTCGAGCTCGGCCTCGAGGACGCCGAGGTACTCCGGGACGTTGCCGCCCGCCAGGTACAGGCGCTCGAGCGCCGCCAGGGCCTCGCGGTCGCCCGGCTCGGAGTCGACGATGCTGCGGTAGGTCTCGACCGCCGCCGCCGCGTCGCCGAGCTGACCCTCCTGGACGCCGCCGATGCGCTTGCGCAGGGCGATGACCTGCTCCGGCTCGTCGAGCGTGCCGACGCGCCGCTCGAGCACGTGGACGAGGTCCTGCCACTGACCCTGGTTCTGGTGGAGCCGGGCCAGCGCGTCGAGGGCGTTGATGTTCTCGCCGTCGATCTCGAGCACCTTGCGGTAGCTCTCGATCGCCGCCGGGATGTCGCCGAGCCCGCCGTCCTGGACCTCCGCGAGCTGCGTCAGCGTGCGGATCTGGATGTTCGGGTCGGTCTCGAGCGGGACGATCCGCGCCAGCGTCTTGGCCAGCTCGACGTTGTTCATCGCCCGGCGGTAGAAGCCGGCCTGCTCGCGCAGCGCGTTGATGTTGTTGGCGTTGAGCTTGAGCGCCTCTTCGAGCGACTTGAGGCCGTAGTCGACGCGGTTGAGGTGCTCGCCGTACCAGCGGCCGATCTTCACCCACAGCTCGGCCTGCTCGCTCTTGTCGGGGATCGAGCGGACGATGCCGTTGTACTCGTTGAGCAGCTCGCCCCACTTGTTGGCCTGGGTGGCGAGGCGCTCGAGCTCGCGCGAGGTGTCCTCGTTGGCGTAGTCGATGTTGAACGCGTACTTGAGGACCTCGAAGGCGTTGTCCGGGTCGTCCTGGTTCTCCTCGAAGACCTTGGCCATCTTCTGGTAGGTCGAGACCTTGAACTTGGCGTCGTCGAAGATCTCGACCTGCCGCAGGTAGAGCTCGATGAGCTCGCCCCACGCCTCGGTCTCGCGGTAGATGGTCTCCAGCGCCTCGTGGGCCGGCATGTAGGCCTGGTCGAGGTCGAGGATCTCGAGGTAGGCGCCGGCGGCCTCGGTCTTGTTGCCGAGCTGCTGCTCCCAGATCGCGGCGATCTGCATCAGCACGTCGATCTTCTCGGGCGCCGACTCGACGACCTTGCGCTTCTTCTCGAGGACGCGGATGACCTCGTCCCAGCTGGCCTCGCTGCTGTGCAGGCGCTCGAGCGCCGCCAGGGCCTCGAGGCTGTTGGGCTCGAGCTCGAGGACGTGGCGCCAGGCAGCGATCGCCGCCTGGGTGTCCATGAGGTACTCCGCCTGGATCCGGCCGACCTGGGCGTAGTAGGCCCGCAGCTGCTCGGTGCCGAGGACGCCCGGCCCGAGCTCGATCAGGTTCGAGAGCACGTCGTTGAGCTCGACCCACGACTCGTTGCGCTGATAGATCGCGTGGAGCGCGGTCAGCGTGTCGAGGTCGCGGCCGTTGAGCTCGCGGGCGTTGAGCCACGCGTCGAGGCTGTTGCGCTCCTTGCCCAGCCGGTCGCCGTAGACGTGGGCGAGCTGCTGGTAGATCGCAACCTTGTCGTTCGGGTCCTCGACCGCGAACACCTGCCGCTCGAGCACCTCGGCGAGGTCCTCCCACCGCTGCGAGCGCTCGTGCAGCACGGCCAGCTCGCCCAGCGCGAGCGGGTCCTCGCCGCGCAGCTCGAGCACCTTGCCCCACAGGTCGACGGCGGTCTCCTCGCGGCCGAGAGCCTCGGCGGCGATCTTCGCCATGCGCTGGAAGCAAGCCGCGCTGTCCTCGTCGGTGTTGGCGATCGCGGACGTGCGCTCGTACGTGTTGTACAGGTCCTCCCAGCGGGCGGCGACGAGGTACAGCGCCTCGAGCCGCTCGAGGGCGCGCAGGTTGTTGCCGTCGATGTCGAGGGCGCGGTTGTAGGCGGCGATCGCGGCCTCGGGGTTGGCCAGCCACTGCTCGAAGGCAGAGGCGAGGCGCATCTCGAGGTCGACGAGGATCTCGCCGTCCATGGTCGCCTGGATCCGGCGCTGCAGGATCTCGGCGAGCTCCTCCCAGCGACCGGTCTCGGTGTACAGGCGGTCGAGCGCCTGCAGCCCCTCGGCGTGGTCGGGCACCAGCGCGAGCAGCCGGTTGTAGACCTCGATGGCCCGCGCGCGGTCGCCGATCCTGGTCTCGAGGACCTGTCCCGAACGACTGAGCACGGCGACCCGGGCGTCCTGCGGCAGGCCGGTGTTCTCGAGGATCTGCTCGCCGACGTCGACGATGTAGCCCCACTCCTGCGTGAGCTCGGCGAGGCGCTCGATCTCCTCGGCGACGCGCTCGCTCAGCGGGTCGTCCATGTACGCGCGCAGCCACCAGTAGTACGCCTGGCCGGCGTCGCCCAGCTGCTGCTCGCAGATCTGCGCGGTGTTCTCGATGATCTGCAGCCGCTCCGCGGTGTCCGCGGTGGCGTTGAGCTTGACGTCGGCGAGCTTGATCAGCGCGTCCCAGTTGCGCGACGCCTGATACAGCGGCTCGAGGATCGAGGCGATCTCGCTCTGGTGCTCGCCCTCGGCGAAGATCAGCTCGAGCGTGGCCTGCGTGGCCGAGCTGTCGGGGTCGATCTCGAGGATCGTCCGGTAGGCCTCGATGGCCTTCGGCAGGTCCTGGATGTTGTTCTGGTAGATCTGGCCCATCCGGTACTGCAGGGCGATGATCTCCTGCTCGTCCGTGGTGATGGCGATCTGCCGGCGCAGGTTCTCGACCAGCGGCTGCCAGCGCTCGAGGCCGGTGTAGATCCGGTCGAGCTGGGCGATCGCGTCGCGGTTCTCGCCGTCGATGTCGAGGATCGCGAGGTAGCGCTCGATCGCGTCGTCGATGCGGTTCAGCTTGGTCTCGAGCACGACCGCGAGGCGGTGCAGCATGCCGACCTTGGTCGCCGGATCGGGGATCGTGGCGGCCTGATCGGCCAGCAGGCCGGCGAGCTTCTCGTGGTCGCCCGTGACCTCGGCGAGGCGGTGGAGCTGACCCAGAGTGGCCTCGTGGGTCGGCTCGATCACCAGCGCGCGGGCGTAGGCGGCGAACGCCTGCTCGAACTGCTGCAGCTGCCGCTCGTGGATCGCGGCGATCTGGTGCAGCAGCTCGATCTGCTGCGCCGGATCCTGGGTCTGCTTGACCATCACCTCGTAGATGTCGACCAGCTTCTCCCACTCGGCGAGCTGGTTGTAGAACGGCGCCAGCACCTCGGCGGCGAGCATCGGCTGGTCCTCGCCGTGGACGATGCGGTCGAGCGCGGCGATCGTCGGCGCGTGGTCGGGCGCGTGCGTGAGGGTGTCACGGTAGGCCTCGACGGCGCGGACGATGTCGGCCAGCTGGGTCTCGTAGAGCCCGCCGATCCGGTGCCGCAGCGCGGTCTTCTCGTCGCGCTGCGGCGCGACCTCGACGGCCCGCTCGAGGATCCCGAGCTGGTCCTGCCAGCGCTCGGCCTGGCCGTAGAGGCGGTCGAGCGCCTGGATGGCGTCGTAGTCGGCCGGCTCGAGGTCGAGGATCGAGCGGTAGGTCTCGATCGCCTGCTCGACGTCCTTGAGCTTCTCGTCGTAGATGGGGCCGAGCTGGTGCAGCCAGTAGCGCCGGTGCTCGGGCGACTCCGCGAGCTCCGTCTTGCGGCGGTAGATGTCCTTGAGATTCTCCCACGCCTCGGTCTGCGTGAACAGCTTGGCCAGGGCGTCGAGCGCGGCGGCGTCGGCGTCGTCGAGCGCGAGGACCTGCTGGTACAGGCTGATCGCGCCGGCCGGGTCCTCCATCGCGGTCTCGCGGGTCTGGGCGGCGTAGAGGAGGAGCGCCTTGCGGTCGGCGACCTCGGTGACCATCTCCGACTTGCGCACCACCGCCTCGACGAGCGCGTTGAAGTTCGAGCTCTTGAGGTGGAGGTTGATCAGCGCGTCGACGGCCTCGAAGTTGCCGGGGTCGACGCCGAGGATCCGCTCGTAGCTGGACGCGGCCTGGGCGACGTCCTCGAGCACCAGCTCGTAGATCTGGGCGATCTTCACCAGCAGGCGGATGATGAGGGCGTCGTCGACGATGTCGGGGATCGACTCGTCGTAGAGGGCGACGAGGCGCGGGTAGTCGCCGAGCTGGCGGGCCAGCGTCTCGAGCCGCTCCTGCGTGGTCTCGTTGCTCGGGTCGACCTTGAAGGCGCGGCCGAGGGCGTCGAAGGCCTTGCTCTGCTCCTCACCGGCGATCTCGTAGAGCTCGGCGATGCGGTGCAACAGGCCGATCTTCTCCTCGGCGTCGCCCGCGTGCGTCACCATGATCTCGTACGCCTGGATCAGCCGCGGCCAGTTGTTGTTGGCGCGGTAGAACGGCTCGAGGGTCTTGGCGACGGTGAGCTGCTGCTGCTCATGGGTCAGCAGCGTCTCGAGGGCGGCGAGCGCCGTGGCGTTGCCGGCGTCGAGCGCGAGCACGCGGTGGTAGGTCTCGACGGCCTGACCGGCCTGGTCGAGCTTGGTGAGGCGCAGGTCGCCGAGCCGGAGGTTGAGCTCGATCTGCTTGTCCGGGTCGCTCGACAGCGTCAGTTGCCGCTCGAGGTTCTCGGCCAACTCGACCCACGCGCCGCGCGCGAGGTACAGACGATCGAGGGCGACGATCGCCTGCAGGTTCTCGAAGTCGTCGGCGAGGATCTCGTTGTAGGTGGCGATCGCCTCCTCCTTCTGGCCGAGCATCTCGTCCTGCAGGTAGGCGATGCGGAACCGCAGCTCCTGGCGCTTGCCGCCGTCGCTGGTCAGCGGGATCTGGCTGCGGTAGACGCCGAGCAGCTCGCCCCAGTTCTGGTCGCGGCTGTAGAGCTTCTCGAGCGCCTCGAGCGCCTCGACGTTGTCGGCGTCGACCTCGAGGGCCTTCTTGAAGTTCTCGATCGCCTTGGGCGCGTTGCCGATGCGCTGGTCGTAGAGGCCGGCCAGGCGCATCAACAGCGTGCGCTGCAGCTCGCTCGGCAGGTCGCCGGCGACCGCCTCCTCGAACAGGGCGGCGTAGTCGGCGTAGCGGTTCTCGAGGTGCGCGAGCTTCTCGAGCTCGGCCTGCGCGGCCTCGTTGCGCGGGTCCTGGCGGAAGGCGCGGCTGTAGGCGTCGAACGCCGCGGCCGTGTTGCCGATGCTGTTGGCCAGGATGCCGCCGATCTGCAGCAGGAGGCCGACGCGCTCGTCGACGGTGCCGGCGGCGGCGACCTGGATCTCGAGCGTCTGGACCATCTTCGGCCAGTCGAGCAGGCGCTCGTAGACCGGGAGCAGGATGCCGGCCACGGTGGTCTTGAGCGCGTCGTCCTCGAGGTAACCCTCGAGCCGCTTGCGCGCCTCCTCGTTGGCGGCGTCGACGTCGAGGACCTGGCGGAACAGGTCGACGGCGTCGGACGCCGAGTTCAGCTTGTCCTGCTGGACGATGCCGAGGCGGAGCAGCAAGGTGGCGCGCGCCTCGACATCGTCGGGCGCGGTGACATCGAGCTCGCGGCGCAGGATGTCGGCCAGCTCGGCCCACTTGCCCTGGCCGAGGTACAGGCGATCGAGGGCGGCGAGCACGGCCGGATCCTCGACGCCGGTGGCCAGCACCGCCTCGTAGGCGGCGACGGCCTGGTCGACGTGGCCGAGCTGCTCGTGGATGCTGCCGATCCGGGTCTGGATCGCGCGGCGGTCGTCGTCGTTGCCGGCGAGCGAGAGCTTGGTGCGGAGGACGTTGAGCAGGTCCTCCTCGCGGCCGAGCGCGAGGTAGAGCCGCTCGAGCGAGGTGAGCGCGGTCGGCTCCTCGGCGTTGATCTCGAGGATCGCCTGGTTGGCCGCGAGCGCGGCCTCGAGGTCGCTCGAGCGCTTCTCGTAGATCTCGGCCAGCTTGAGCCGCAGCGGGATGCTGTCGGGGTCGGTGCCGTACTTCTCGATCGCGGCGCGCAGCGACTCGATCTGCTCGGTCCAGGCGCCGATCGACTCGCCGAGGCGGAACAGGTGCTCGCGCGTGTCGGCCTGCGTGTGATCCTCGGTGAAGGCCTGGCTGTAGTAGCTGAACGCCAGCGCCTCGTCCTGGCTGATGCGCTCGGCGAGGTCGGCGAGGCGCCGCAGCAGCGACTGACGCTGCGCCGGATCCTCGCTGTGGTTGAGCTGGATCTTCAGCGGCACCGAGATGTGCCGCTCGTCGTGCGCCTGCTCGTAGAGGTCGATCAGCGCCTCGGCGACGGTGAGGTTGTTGTCGTCGAACGACAGCGCGCGCTCGAGGGCGCGGGTGGCCTTGTCGGCCTTGTCCATGCGCGTCTTGTACAGATCGGCGATCTTGAGCAAGAGCGTGGTGCGGGCCGCCCCCTCGGCGGTCTCGGCCTCGCGCTCGAGCACGCGGATGAACTCGCCCCACTTGTCCTGCTTGGCGTAGAACTCCTGCAGGCTCTCCATGTCGCCGACGGCGAGGTAGAGCTTCTTGAGGGCGTCCTGGGCGCGGCGGTTCTCGGAGTCGAGCTGGTACAGCTGCTCCCAGGCCTTGATCGCGCTGGCGTTGTCATCGAGCTTGTCGCTGTAGTTCGAGCCGAGCTTGACGAGGTAGTTGGCCCGCTTGGCCGGGTCGTTCTCGACCTCGGCGAGCGTGCGCAGCACGCCGGCCAGCTGTGCCCACTCCTTCTCGCGCTCGAGCAGGCCCTCGAGCTGTTCGAGCGCCTCGTGGTGGGTCGGCTCCATCGCCAGGACCTGGTTCCACAGCTCGATCGAGAGCGGGTTCTTCTTGATCTTCGAGACCGCCGTGCGGGCGACGTCGAGCAGCTGCTCCATGCGCTGCGCCGGGCTCTCGATCAGCGTCAGCTCTTTCTGCTGGACGTGGACGAGCTTCTCCCAGTCGCGTCGCTTGGCGTACAGGTCCTTGAGCTTGGTGATCGCCTCGACGTTGTACTCGTCGGCCTCGAGCACCGACTCGAAGCTCTTGATCGCCTCGGCCTGGTTGTTGAACTTGTCGAGGAAGAGGCGACCTGCCTCGAGGTGCAGGGCCGTGCGACCGACCGGATCGGTGGTCAGCTCGGCGCGGCGGCGGATCCTGCTGATGAGGTCCGGCCAGCGCTTCATCTGCTCGAACTGGTTCTGCTGGGTCTCGACGACCTTGAGCAGCGACTCGGTGTCGCCGGCCTCTTCGAGCACCTTCTCGAACGCAGCCAGCGTGGTGACCACGAGGCCGGGCTGACGCAGGTGGTCGCGGTAGATGTCGAGGAGCTGCCAGTACGAGGCCTTGGTGTGCTCGAGGTCGCGGTTCGGATCGCCCTTGAGCTCGTCCTTCAGCAGGTCGGCGACGTTGCTCCACTTGCCGGCCTCGCCGTAGAGCTCCTTGAGGCGCGTCCGCGGGTAACGCTTGCCCGGCAGCTTGCCCATGGCGTCGCGCCAGGCGTCGATCGCCTTGGCGCCACCGGCGGCCTCGGCGGTGCGCGCGGCGTTGTAGATCCGGACCTCCTCGGGGAGGAAGATCTCGCCGTGCATCTCGACGCCCTCGGGCGGGATCGCGGCCAACTCGGCGGCGATCTTGTCGGCGGCGGCCTTCTCCGCGGCTGCCTTCTCGGCGGCGGCACGCTCGGCGGCAGCGGCCTTCTCGGCCTTCTCCGCGGCGGCCTTCTCCGCGGCAGCGGCCCGCTCGGCGGCGACGCGCTCGCGCTCGGCCTTGTCTGCGGCGGCCTTCTCGGCAGCGAGGCGCTCCCGCTCGGCCTTCTCGGCGGCGGCCTTCTCCGCGGCAGCGGCCTTCTCCGCGGCGATGCGCTCGCGCTCGGCGGCCTTCTCCGCGGCGATGCGCTCGCGCTCGGCCCGCTGGGCCTCGGCCTGCTCGGCCGCGGCGCGGTCGGCTGCGACGCGATCGCGTTCGGCCCGCTCGGCCGCCTCGGCCCGCTCGGCCGCGGCAGCCTCCTCGGCAGCAGCCTGCTCGGCGGCGGCACGCTCGGCCGCGGCTTGCTCGGCGGCGGCGGCCTCCGCTGCGGCAGCGGCAGCGCGCTCACCGGCGTCGCTCGCCGGCGCCTCGAGGGGACCGAACGCGCCGACGAATTCGACGACCGTGGGGTGACGCGGCGCGGCCTCGACGGCGTAGGCGAGCAGGCCGCGGGCGCTGTCGACGTCCTGGCGCAGCTTCCACGCGATCTCACCGCCGAGGATCGCGAGCAACGCGGCGTCGGTGGGATCGGTGATGACCGACAGGCCGCGCGCGGCCAGCTCGACCAGGCCCTCCGAATTGCCGGAGCGCTCGGCGGCCTTCTTGAGCATGTGGAACGCGCCGAGGTGCCACTCGACGTCGTTCTCGTCCTTGAGGACGCTGGCCCCGAACGAGTACGCGTACTCGAGCGCCTGACGGAAGAAGTACGCCGCCATGTCGGCGTTGTTGAGGCGCACCTGCCAGATCAGCGCGAACTGACGCAGCAGCGCGACCTTCTGCGCCGGCTCGCGCTCGAGCGCGGCGCGGCGGTCCTGCAGCTTCTGGATGTGCTGCAGGTGACCGCCGCCGGCGAGCAGGGTCTCGGCGATGTAGCCGGCCTCGTCGTTGCTCGGATCGGCATCGAGGGCCTTGAACAGCAGCGGCAGCAGGCGCGGGTCCTCGGGCGCCTCTTGCTGCAAGATCCGCGCGGTGCGGAGGTACAGCGCCGACAGCTGATGGCCGCCGTTCTCGACGTTGGCGGCGAGCGGATCGGCCTGACCGCTCAGCGCGATCAGCTGGTTGTAACAGATGTTCTGCAGCGCGAACTGCCAGTTGCCGCGATCGTAGAGCGACTCCTGGAAGCGGTCCTGGAACTCTTGGTTGCGGCCGTCGGCGCTGGCCGCCGCCTCGAGGTACGGACGCGCCTGCTCGATCTGCCGCAGGTTGAGCAGGGCTCGACCGTAGGCGTAGTTCAGCGCGGGGGCGCGGTCGGGGTCGCGATTGGCCCGCAGCTCGAGCGCCATCAGCTTGGTGACCATCTCGAGGTTGGCCATCTGCTGATAGATCTTGCGCGCCGACTCGAGGGCCTTGAGGTTCTCACGGTCGCGCTTGACGGCCGTCTGGTAGAACGTCATCGCCTTGGCCTTGTCGAGGAGCAACCCCTCGCAGGCCTGAGCCAGGTGGTAGAACGCCGCGGACTGCGCCTGAGGCGTGCCGGCGGAGCTCGCCTGCGACTCGGATTCGTCGATCACCCCGCTCCACTCGGAGACCTCGGTGAGCCGTGACTTGATGCGCGTCGTTACTTCCATCGGAGACCCTGTTTTTTGAGCATTATCGGGGGATTACCCCGGGCTCGGGAGACGGCGGATATACCACGCACCTCGCCGAGCGTTCAACGCGTCCGGAACGATTCAACGCAGGCAGGCCGAGTAGGCCCACCGTGCACGCGACGGGGGACACCCGCGGTGACCCGCGGGGTGACTGATGGTGGATCGGGCCGGGTGGGCCGCGGAGGTCGGGGTGGCGAGCCGTCCCCGAAGGTCCGCGAGGCCCTGCCCTCACGGGTGCCGTCGATCTCGGGCTCAGATGACGTCCTGCATGCGAGCGACCGTGTCGCGCGCCGCCTTGATGAGGTCGGGACGGGCGTCGCCCGCCTTGCCGAGGAAGAGCTCGAGGTTCTCCTTGGCTTCCTTGCGCTGGCGGAGCTCGGCGTAGGCCATGCCGAGGCCGTAGAGCGCGTCGGCGCCGTCCGGGTCGATGGCCTTGGCCTTCGTGTAGGCGTCGATGGCCTCTTTCATCTGCCCGAGCTCGAAGTGGGCACGGCCGAGGCCGTTCCACATGCGCGCGTCCTTGTCGTTGATCTGCGCGCCGGTATCGAGCACCGCCATCGCCACGTTGGCGAAGCCGTAGTCGATGTACATGTTGCCGAGCGAGACGAACGCGGGGCTGTAGCTGGGCTTGATCTCGATCGTCTTGCGGTAGGCGGCGTCGGCCTTCTCCGGCTGATCGAGCTTCTCGTACAGCACGCCCGTGCGGTAGTGGGCGCGGTACATCTTCGGGTCGAGCTTCAACGCCTCCTGGAACGAGTTGATCGAGGCGTTGAACTTGGTCTCGCGCTCCGACGACGACACGCCGTCGGCCTCGCCCTGCGCCTGCTGGACGGCCCCGAGGTCGTACCAGTACTCGGCCTGCGGCTCGGCCTTCATGTTTTCGATCGCGCCCGTGAACGCCTTCTCGGCGTCGACCAGCTTGTTCTGCTTCTTGTAGATCTGGCCGAGAGTGTGGTGCGCGGCGGCGTAGCTCGGGTCGAGCTGAATCGCGTCCTGGATCGCCTTCTCGGCGCCGGCGGCGTTGTTGCGGTCGAACAGTTGGATGCCTTCGTTCATCCGATTGATCGCCTGGACACGATTGCGACTCGCGAGCCCGTTGCAGGCCGAGAGAAGGACAGCGGAGACGACGAGAGCGGCCAGAGGGGAGAGACGACGCATCAGAGACCTTTCCGGATCGCGTGCGGATGATAACGGGCGGGGCTTCTGGTGACAAGGTTGCACGTCGGAGCGACCGTCGGGGGCGCTTCGAGGGCACCTGCGAGGGCTCGCAACCCGATGCGCGTAATCGCGCACAAGCGAACGCCGGCGCAGGCGGCGTCTGCCGTGCTCTGCAGTGTCGAAGTCGTGAGTTGACGCGAGAGCGGGACGCGACGAAGGGCGATCTCCGGCGAAGATCTCCAGGCGCACGAGCGGGTCTTTAAACGCCGAGGCCCGGCGGGTGCCGGGCCTCCTGTCTTTCGAGACATGCTGTCTTTCGAGACAGCCGGTGACGCGTCAGCCCGGCTCGAGGACGAACGGGTACGAGACGATGACCGAGCCGCCGCCTTCGGGCTTGGGGAAGGTCCAGCGCTTGACCGCCTGGGCGATGCAGGAGCCGACGGCCGGGTCCTTCATCGTGCTCTCCTGGACGACCGCGGTGGGCACCTTGCCGGTGCCGCCGATGGTGAACTGGACGGCGACGCGGCCCTTGGCGTTGGGGTCACGCGCGAGGGCCTGGTTGTAGCAGTAGCGGACCTCGTTGATGTGGGCGCGGACGATGCGGCGGATGATGTCCTTGTCGAGCGCGCCCTGGACCTCGGCCTTGGCCTGACGGACCGTGGGGACGCGGGTGCCGCGGCCGCCGAAGCCGGCGCCTGCCCCGCGGCCGTAGCCGGAGCCCGTGCCGCCGCCGCCGCCCTTGCCGATCAGGCCCGTGTTGCCGAGGCCGATCGTGCCCTCGCCGGTGCCGCCGCCGCCGCGGCCGGTGCCGACCAGGCCGAGGCCGCCGACGCCGTACGCCTCACCGATCTCCGTGCCGGTGAGGCCGCCCCACACGTCCGCGTCGTCGTTGCCGACCGCGAACGCGCCGCCGTACGGCGAGGCGAGGAAGTGACCGCTCTCGGCGCTCATGACCCCGAGGATGCCGGCCTGGCGCGCGGCCATGTCGGGGTCGAAGTTGCGGGCCATCTGCGGGATGGCGTCCTTGGGGCCCTTCATCGCGTAGAGGCCGGACTTGTTCTTCGAGGTGGGCTTGCCCATCTTGCCCTCCTCGCCCTTGTGACGCTGACCGGTGCCGCCGGCCTCGTCGTCGGAGTTCTCCATGTCCTCCGGCGGCGGCTCCTCCTCCTCCGGCGGCTTGTCGGGCTGGTTGAGGTAACCGACGAAGCGGTTCTCCTCCATCATCTCGTCGAGGCTGAGGTTGCCGGCCTCGTTGGGGATGAGGTGCGTCAGCACGAGCAGGCTGCCGATGACGACGAACGAGGCGCCGTTGTACAGCCAGAACGGCTTGTCGGTCTCGCTGCCGCCCTTGATCACCGCGCCCGGCGCGACCGAGTTCACGTAGAAGGTGACGTCCTGGTACTTGACCCGCGCGGTCGCTCCGGGCGGCAGCGGGAAGCTGTACGACGAGCCCTGCGAGCCCGCGCGGCCGGTCGCGACCAGCTGCTGCAGCGCGATCGTCTGGCCGTCGAAGGTGACCTCGCCGCTCATGTTCTGCGTGAAGTTGAGCGCGAACTCGTGGTCGCTGCCGCGGACCAGCGGGAAGCCGGTGGGCTCCGGCAGACCGGCCGGCGGCACGTGGAACGACGCCCCGTGGCCCTCGCCGATCGTGAAGTTCTTGTTGACGTAGTCGCCGGTGCGGATGAGGCCCATGCTGAACGGCACGAGGCCCGCGATCGCCAGCAGCATGCCGATCGCCGCCAGGCCGTTTCCGGGCGGGGTCGGCCGCGGCGTGCCCTGCTCGATCGACTCCTGGACCTTCTTGCCGTAGGCGGCCCAGTCCTGGTTCACGTCGCTGAAGAACACCGCCGCGCCGGCGACCAGCATCACCCCGCCGATGGCGAGGAACAGCGGCGCCTGCGACTTGCGGTTCTTCAGCTGGCCGACGTGCTGCACGTCGAGCACCGTCGTGCCGTACATCGCCACGACCTCGGCCACCCGCGAGCCGTTCTGATTCTCGACCTCGCTGAGGTCGATCTGGATCGGGGCGCGCGTCGCCATCGGCGCGGCCACCGGCGCCGCCGCCACGGCCGCCGCCACCGCCACCGGCGCGGCTACCTGCGCCGGCGCCGGCGCGGCCGCGACCTGCTGCTTCACGAAGCCGACCTCGAGCCGGTACGGCCCGAAGTTCAGGGCGTCGCCGTCGTGCAGCACCGCGTTCTTGTCGATCCGCTGGCCGTTCAGCACGGTCCCCGCGGCGCTCCCGAGATCGATCACCCGCACCTCTTCGCCGGACACCTCGATCACGGCGTGCATGCGGGCCACGGCCTCGTCATCAAGGCAAACGTGGCTGCTCTTCAGCTTGCCGATCTTGATGACATCCTGCGTCAGCGTCTGGGTGTCGACGAGCTGATCGCCGTAAAAGACTTTGATAGCGAGCGTCTTGGTGGACATGGTCGGTCCTCGGTCCGGCGGGTTGCGCGGGCAGAGACAGCGGGCTTCGGTGGCGGTTCCCGGGGTTCGGGAGATTGTTCAGAAAGAGATTGTGAGTGAAGGCACGAGCGTCGGGCCAGATCACACGTCGTTGGCCATCTTGATCAGCTCGGGGATGAAGTGCGGGCGGATGGTGATGAGGCTGGCGTGCTTGGTGCGGCCACGGGAGGCGATGTTGGCGCCTTCGGGCGAGAGCAGCTCGCCGTCGACGTTGTCGTCGTCGAAGTCGTAGACCGTGGTGCCGCTCCCGCCCTTGCCCTTGTTGGCGGCAGAGTCGGCGTCCTGATCGCTCGCCGGGGCGGCGAAGGCGGTGGTCGAGGCGAACAGAGTGGTCAGCAGAGTGAGCAGAGCGAGCCGCATGATGAACCTCGTGGAGCGGTCCCCCTGGGACCTTCACGCACCATACCTCGCTCCGGCCAGCCTTGTAAACGCCCGGCCGATGTGATGCAGGGGCAAGCGGGCGGGAACGCGGAGGTACACCGCCTCGGCAGCGAGATCGCTCCGCTCGGCGAGACCAAAGAAAAAGGGACGGCCGTCCGGCCGTCCCTCATGCGCGAATGACGAGCTCGCGATTACTTCGGAGCCGCTGCGCCCGCGGGCGGAGCGCCGGCAGCCGGGGCGCTCCCGGCAGCCTCGGCGGCCTCGGCCTGCTTCTCGAGCTCGAGGAGCCGCTTGCGCTCCTCCTCCTCTTGCTTCTTCGCGATCGCCTCGAGCTCCTTGGCCTTCTTCATCATCTCCTCGGAGACGCGGTTGAAGGCGATGGTCTCATCGATGGTGGCGATGCGGTCCTTGGCCAGCAGGACCTGCTGACTCCACTTCTTGTCGCTCTTCACCGCCTCGATGAACTTGTTGTAGTGGCCCTTGGCGACGTTGATGAGCTTCTCGTTCTGGGCGGTGTCGACATTGTCCTGGGTGCTGATGTGGTCCTGGTACAGCACGCCGAGGTTGTAGAGCGGGCGCGGATCGGAGGCGTTGAGCTTGAGCGCCTTGTTGTAGGAGGCCTCGGCCTCCTTGAACTTCTTCAGGCCGCGCTGCGCCACGCCGAGAGCGAGGTGCGCCTCGGTGTTCTTGGCCTGACGCGAGTCCTTCAGCGCGATCGTGAACGACTTCTCGGCCGTCGCGTAGTCACGGAAGCGGATCGAGATGAAGCCGATGTTGAGGTTCGCCTCGACGTGGTTGGCTTCGACCCGCACCGCCTCCTTGAACGCCTTGAGGGCGTTGACCTGGTCCTGACGCTCGAGCAGGAGCAGGCCCTGGATGTTGTACAGGTCGGCGGACTCGCGGCCCTCGTTCTTGAGCACGCGGACGCCCTGGGTCACCACGAGGTTCGCGAGCACCAGGTACGACTTGTCCTTGGTGTGACCGCGGTCGTAGTAGATGCGCGCGAGGTTCTCGTAGGCGCCCTGGTTGCCGGAGTCGAGCGCGAGCACGCCCTGGATCGACTTCTCCACCTCGTTGAAGACGTTGATGTCGGAGTTGCCGATGTACTGGTTGCGCAGCAGGCCGGCGACGTTGTTGCGGGCGGCGCGAGCGGACAGCTTGTTGGCCTCGACGCCCTTCTTGAACATGTCGAGGGCCTTCGACTCCTGGCCCTTCTTCCAGTAGATGACGCCGAGGTTGTTGTAGGCGAGGTCGAACTTCGGCGCCTGGGAGATGAGCTGGGAGTAGATGCCCTCGGCCTTGTCGGACTGGCCGCACTCCTCCCAGACGACGCCGGAGTTGAACTGCGCCAGCGCCATCTGCACGCCGTGGGTCTTGTAGACCTTCTGGAACGCGCCCGCGACGCGCTCGCACTCGTCGCCGCTGAGCTTGCCGTCGCTCTTGGCCGCGTTGTAGGTCTTCACGGCCTCGGCGAAGTCGTTCTTGGCCTCCTTCGAGGCCTCGGCCGGCGCGGGCCCGCTCGGCCCGCCGCCGCCACCGCCGCCGCCGCCATCGGGGTTCTCGGTGCCGGTCTTGTTCTTTCCGCAGGCCGTCATTGCGACAGCCAGGGCGCCGATGCTTGCGATCTTGATCAGGTTACGCATGGTGGTCGCTCCTTTGCTGGCTGCTGCCGGCCTCACTCGCTGTCCTCGTCGTCGCCCTTGTCATCGGCCTTCTCGGCGGGCTTCTCGGCGCTGACGCCGACGGAGGGCTTGCGCTTCTCGCCCTCGAGGTCGAGCTGCACGTCGACGCGGTCGGGGCGGCTGGCCGTGTACTGGGAGACACCGAAGATCTCCTCCGTGGCCGGGTACTTGTCCGGCTCGCGCTGCTGGAGCTCCTCTTCGCACAGACGAGAGAACTCGTTGAAGAACTGGAAGGTCGTCGACCGCTCGAGGCAGAACGAGAACTTCTTGACCGCGTCCTCCTGGATCGGCTGGGCGCGATCGCCGAGCTCGTCGCAGAAGGCGTAGGCCTGATCCTCGGTCTTGAACTCCTTCGGCACCTCGGCGCGGTAGAGCTGGTCGGCGTAGTTCTGCGAGACCATGGCCGAGCGGGCGGCGGCGGCGAGCATCCAGTACGGGCTCTGCTTGGCGTTGACGATGCCGTCGTACTGCTGCTGCAGCGCCTGACCCTGCTTGGTCTTCTTCTCGTAGAACTCGAGGAAGCGCTTGGTCGAGTCGGCCTTCTTCGCGACCTGCTCCTTGTACTCCTTCTCCCACTTCGGCAGGCCGGCGTCCTTCTTCCACTCTTCGACGTGGAAGCTCAGGCCGCCCGGCATCTCGATCTTCAGGTACTCCTCGTACCCGCGGTCCGCCTTGTACACGCCCGCCATGGCGACCGCGTTGGCGAAGTCCTCGCGGCGATCGCGGTCGTCCTCGGGCACGTTGATCTTGTTCTTCGCCAGCTTGAGGACGCTGTCGAAGTACTTCTGCGCCTCCTCGGCCTTCTTCTTGTTGCGGTCGTGGACCGTGATGATGCCGGACGTCGCGGAGCCGCAGTACTCCGGGATCTCCTGCTTCTTGCTGGTGGAGGCGGCGGCGCCCTTCTTCTCGGTGCCCTTCTTGACCTTCTTCTTCAGCGCCTCGGCGGCGGCGCGGGCCTTGTCGCCGGCCTGCGCCTTCTTGCGCTTGATGGTGATGCACGAGTCGTAGAGCAGACCCTCGGTGCACGACTGGCGCCACAAGATCTGGCCGATGGTGGCCTCGGCGACGATGCGACGGTCGAGGCCGCCGTTCTTGCCGTAGATCTTGAGGTAGTCCTCGGCGTGCTTGAGCTTCTCTTCCTCGGTCTTGAGGATGTCGTGCTTCGACCAGAAGATCTTGGCCGCGAGCTCGGGGTTGTCCTTCTTGTACAGACCCTCGTACTTCGACAGGTCGGCGCTGGCCTGCTGGTCCTGGCCGAGGCCGAGGCGGAACAGGTAGGCGTTGCGCAGGTAGTCGGGCGACTGCTTGTCCTTGATGTACTTCTCCGCGTACATCTCCATGTGCTGCGCGGCCTTGTCGTACATCGCGATGGCCTGGTAGTTGCCCGCGAGGTTCGACAGCGTCTTCTGGTAGTGCTCGCTGTTGGGGAACTTGTCGAGCAGGATCTTGCGGAAGCGGACCGACTGACCGAGCAGGTAGGCCGCCTCGTAGCACTCGGCCGCGTTCCAGATCAGCGTCGAGGCCTTCTCGTGGGCGTCGCCGTACTCGTTGTAGATGGCGATGAACTGCTCGGCGCACTTGCGGAAGCCGTCGGGGTCACCCTTCCGGCCCGCCTCGAGGTAGGTCATGCCCTTCTTCCAGCCGATGCCGGCCAGCAGCCGCGGGATCGCCTCCTTGAGCTCGTCGGCCTCCGGATGCGTGTAGACCTTCATCTTCTGCATCTTCTTGGACCACGTCTCGAGGTCGTCGGATGCCTTGATCGCCTCCTCGGGCGTCAGATTCTTGTCGATCCAGCGGATCGTCAGAATGTCGAGGAGCATCTCGGAGCACCACGCGGCGTAGATGGAGCCGTCGAACTTGACGACCATCTCTTCCAGGAGCGGGCGCGCCTCCTGGAACTTGTTGTGCATCATCATGAGCTTCGCCCGGTGGTAGACGATCTTGGGCAGCTCGGGGTCCTTCGGGTCTTTGACGTACTTCTGGTAGATGTCGTACGCCTCGATCATCTTCTTCTCGTCCTCGGAGTAATCGCTCTCCGGGTACGACTGGCTCTGATCGCCCTTGGTGTTCTCGTCGGCCTTGGTCTTCTTCTTCTTCTCTTTTTCCTTGTAGACACACAGGCCTTCGGCGTTCGTCTTGCAGGACTTGGCCTGACCGCCGGTCTCGTCGTACTCGAGGGCGTTCTTCATCGCGAGCATCTGCGCGTAGGCAGCGTCCTGCGTGAACTTGCCCTCGGGGTTGATCTCCAGCACCTTGACGAACTCGTCGTGGGCGCGGCGGAACTTGGCGAGGCCGTCGGGCTTGGTCTTCTTGTCACCGACGAGCGAGCCGGCGCGGGCCCACAGGAGCTCCGCGTAGTACATCTGGATCTCGTAGGAGTCCTTGTCCTTCGGGAAGGTCTTGAGGAAGCCCTCGTAGGCCTTTTCGGCCAGCGTGTACGTGGCCTCGTTCTTGGTCTTCTCGGCCTCGTCGTGCCACACGGTGGCCATCTGCTTCATCGTGTCGAGCGTCTCGTCCCGGCACTTGCGCTTGACGGCCTCCTTCTGCGAGCCGTTCTTGAACTTGTCCCAGTACTCGCCCAGGCGCGCCGTCTCGCTCCACTGGACCTCCTTGTTGTCGGTCGCCAGCGCGTTGATGACGACGCGGCCCTGCCACTCACAGGTCTGCGGGTCCTCGGGGAACAGCTCCTGCAGCTTGTGATAGGTGTACGTCGACTCGGTGTACATGCCCTGCCCGAAGTACTGGACTGCGAGCAGTTCCATCATCTTGCGGGACATGTTCTCGTCGTCCTTCGGGCCGTCGCCGACCTTCTGGAAGAACTCGTACGCCTTGGACGGCTTGCCGGCCATGACGAAGGCGCGGACGAGGTCGCGGCGGGCGTCGCGGCGCAGCTGCTTGGCGTTGGCCTCGCTGCCGGCGCGACCCTCGAGCGTCGCGGTGATCGTCTTGACGAAGAAGTCGAGGCTGAGGTCGTAGCGCGGGTCCGCGGTGCCGACCGGGTTCAGGTGGCACCACGCCATCTTGTAGAGGGCGTAGGCGTAGACCGGGCTGTCCTTGAAGGTGATGACCTTCTCGTAGAGCTGGAGGGCGTCGCCGATCTTGCTCTGGCCGAAATAGTAGTCGGCGAAGCTGAGGTACGCGTTGGGGATGTACTGGCTGTTCGGGTAGTCCTGGATCAGCCGGATGTACGCGTCCTTCATCTCCTGCTCGCGCTTGAGCTGGCCGAGCTCGAACGCGTAGAAGTACAGCGCCTCGTCGAGGCGCTTGTACTTGCTGAGGCCCGGATCGGTGACGAGCGCCTTGTACAGCTTGACGGCCTGCTCGCTGGCGGCCTTGGCCTGGGCGTCGAACTTGGCCTGCTTGGCCTTGAGCTGGTCGGCCTTGCCCTTCTGCTTGGCCTCTTCAGCCTGGAAGATCGGGTCGTAGAGCGCGCCGGACTGGGTCTCGAAGTACGCCTTCTTCTCGAGGAAGTGGTCCGAGAGGCGATACAGCAGGTCCGGGTAGTCGGCGTGAGACTTGTCGGTCGCGTTGAGGAGGCGCTTGAGCTGCTCGATCTGCGTGTCGGCGATCTCTTGAGCGACCGCGGCCCGCTTCTTCGCGAACTCCGCGCCCTCCATCATGTCGACGCGGCGCTTGGTCTCCTTCTCCTGCCGCTCTTTCTCTTCCTTGAACTTCGTGTCGAGCGTGTCCTTGGTGCGGACCTTGCCCGACTTGCGGTTGTACTTGACGGCACTGTTCGCCTCGGCGCCGCCCTCCGCCGGGGCCTGCGCGCTGGCAGGAGCCGCGGCGGCGAAGACGACCACCGCGAGACCGACGCCGCTCAGGATGTTCAGCTTGCGAAACTTGCGGGGATGGCTGTGTGGCTTCATGGACCTCTACCTCGGATGGGCGGGTCCACGGGACCCGGCCTTGTTGCTGGCTCTTGTCAAACGCCGGCGAGGTCGCGCGCATGACCTCGCCGGCGCCGCCGCGGCTACTCCTCCTTGCAGCGGCTTGTAACCTTGTAGTTGTAGTAACCGAGCTCGTCTTTCCAGTACTCGCCGTTGTAGTTGTAGATCTCGTGCTCGGAGTCGACCTTGGGCCGCACCGGGCGGCGCTCGGTCGCAGCGCCGGAGTCGCCGGCCTTGATGCGGTTCAAGATCTCGTACTCGATCTTGATCGCCTCGCGCTCGAGGTCGTTGATCTGCTGGATCTGCTGGACCAACCGGTTACGCGCGAGGGCGCCGGTCGACTCCTTGCCGAGCGACAGCAGGCCGTCGAGCGTCTCGGTGATCTGCTCGGCCAGCGGGCTGCCCTTGAAGTCGGACTTGGAGTCCTCGAGCTGCCCCTGCTCGCGCACCAGCTCGTTGACGAACGCGTAGTTCTTCTCGAGCGTCTTGTCCTGCAGCGACTTCTGGGCGACCTCCTCGACGAACGGGTCGAGCTTCGACTCGCTGTTGCGGATCTTGACGCTGAGGTCGAACAGCGCGAAGTCCTCGGGCGCCTTGGCGAGCAGGTCCTTGAGGTCGTCGCGGGTCTTCGGGTACTTGCGGTTGAACTCCTCGATCGCCAGCTTCGCGGGCTGGTAGCGGCAGTTGAAGTAGTACGTCACCGCCTTGAGGATGATCGACTCGGGGTACAGGTAGTCGTAGAAGAACGGCGCGTTGAGCGTGTGGATGTACCCGAGCGTGCGCTGGTAGTGGATGTTCGCCTGCTCCGGCTCGACCTCGACGAGGCGGAACTCGGTCCACGAGGACGCGAGGATCGAGTCGAGCCAGTACGGCGACTCGAGCGGGATTTTGTCGTAGTACTTGAGCGCCGTGTCGTACTTGCCGACCTGGTAGAAGATGTAGCCGAGGGCGAGGTTGGCCCGCTCCTCGTAGCGCTGCATCTCCTCCTCGAAGCTCAGCTCCTCGACCTCGCCGGCCAGCTGCTTCTTCTTGTTCTTCTTGGCGAGCTTGGCCTTGGCCTTGGCTTCCTTCTTGCGCTTCTTCTTGTCCTTCGCCCACGACTCCTTGAGCGAGATGTTCTTGCGGAGGACGTTCTTGAACGCCTCGACCGCCTGCGGGCCGTGGAACTCGCGCGTCTCGGCGACGCCGAGGAAGAACTGCGCCGGGATGTAGTAGTCGCTGTTGTCGGGCACCTGCCCGAGCAGCGCGATCGACTGGCCGAGGTCGCCCTTCTGGTAGTAGAAGCGGCCGAGCAGGTAGTACAGCTCGTCGCGCACCTCGTCGAACGCCGAGTCTTCGAGCTCGGTCGGCTTGTACGTACCGACCTTCTCGAGCACGCCTGCACCTTCGGGCAGCTCACGGCTCAGCGACGCGAGCCACGGCAGCGTGAGCTTGTGGTACGGGTGGCTGGGACCCGCGGTCACGATCTCGCTGAAGACCGCGAGCGAGACGGCGTAGAACTGCTGCTTGTACAGCGCCTTGCCGAGCCAGAACTGCGCGCGGGACTTGTCGCCGGGCGTCTTGCCGCTGGCGACGGCGTGGAAGATGACCGCGGCGCCCTGGAAGTCCTCGGCCTTGTACTTGTCCTCGGCCTCGGCCAGCACGCCCGTGGCCGCGCCGTCCGGGTTGCTGGGTGCAGCGACGGGGCCGGAGGGCGGGGGCACAGCCGCACCACCCGAGGGCGGCGGAACAGCCGGGCCGCCGGTGGTCGGCGGCGGGGGCGGCGGACCGGCCACAGCCGGCGCCGCGTACAGGGCCCACGTGGCGCAAAGACTGAGAAGAGTGGTGGACGTCAGTTGGCGGAGCGATTTCATGCGGTCGATGCGTCCTCAGCGTGCGGAGTTTCGGCGATCCGAGAGCAGACCCTCAATCACAAAGTTGCAGGCCATGGTAGGTGGACCTGCGCGGCGCACTGCGGGCCTTCATAGGGTTTTCGGACGATACCAGCGGCGCGCTCGCAGCCGCAAGAGCCAGCCGCGACGGGTTTGGCGGGTCGGACGGCATGGAAAGGAAGAAGCCGAGGGTCGCGGAGGTTTTCGCGCAGCGACTCGACAGCGGGTGCGGCCCGGGGCACCTGCCCCGAACTCGGCGAACCTCAACGAGGCCCGGCTTCCGCCGATCTGCGGAGGTTCCGGCGCAGCCGTGGAAATTCCGGGCGGGCCTGGGAGCGAGGGCGTGATTTTTTACACACATCTCGCTGACAGAACGGGGTCTGCAGGCGTCCAGCGGAGATATGTGGATGGGGTGGAGATCGCCCACCGGCAGATCCCGGACAGCGCCGCCGAGCGGCGTTCGGCGGGCTCGACGAATCTCGGGTCACGAGGATGACCGCGGTCGAGAGTGGTGGCTGCCCAGAGCCGCTTCAGGCCGTTTCCCGCCCGATCGGCCGCCCGGGTCGGGGTTGCGCCGACGTGCCCGGGCGGGCGGTCGCGGACGGACCGCGGACGCGAGATCCGCGTTGAGGTTCGCGTGCAGGGCTCCTACCGTCGTTTCGCGGCGCTTGACCCTATGGTCCGGCAGTGTACGATGAGGGCCCTGTTCGGCCGCCAAGACTGAGACGCCACATGCAAGTCATCCGCACGCCTGCTCTCTTGCGCACCGTCGCCAACGCGTTGGGCGCCCTGCTCCTCGTGCCGCTCCTCGCCGCCTGTCCGAAGGGCGATGTCGGCGCGCCCTGCAACCATGGCGACGTCGACCCGCCGGCAAGCAAGGTCGTCACGTTCCCGGCGCTGAGCTGCAACGACCTCCTCTGCGTCTACGCCGACGAGAAGCCCCCGCCGGAGACTCCGTGCACCGACAGCGCGCAGTGCAACGCGGCCAGCGACGACGGCAAGATCCGCTTCGCCTGCGTCGAGGGCCAGTGCGAGCTGGCCTCGCAGTTCGTGCTCGAGCGCTCGATGTGCTCGAAGACCTGCAACAGCAACGAAGACTGCCAGGACGGCGGCATCGGCAAGCAGGTCCTCGCCAAGGACTCCAACTGCGGCGCCGGCTTCAGCTGCGTGCGGATCCAGAAGCTCGGCGAGTTCTGCTGCCAGAAGCTGTGCGTGTGCAACGACGACCTCTCGCAGAGCGCCGCCGACGACCTCGAGAAGGAGTGCGCCGCGTTCCCGACCGACCAGAACGGCAAGCCGATCTGCGAGGACGACATGATGATGCCCGCGCCGCCGCCCGCCGAGACGACCGGCGCCTGAGCGACATCGGTCGCGAGCGATCGATCTACCTACGGCGTACGGTCGGCTTCGAAGGCTCCGGGGATCCAGGTGATCCGCGGGGCCTTCGTGCTTTCGGAGCCGTCGCCGGCGAGCGCGTCGTCGTTCACGAGGACGCTGACGACGTCGAAGCGGACCGCCACCAGTTCCCACAACTCGCGGCCGACCAGCCAGGCGGTCGCGCCGCGGCGCAGTCGGGCCTGCTTGCGCGCATCGACCGTCTCCTCGGGGAGGCCGGCGCGGTCGTCCTCGCGGCTGCGGACCTCGACGAACACATAGGTGTCGACTCGATCATCCACGCCGGCGGGCAGGAGCCCGACCAGGTCGAGCTCCACACCACCGGCGCGGACGTTGCGATCGACGACGAGGAGGCCGCGCGCCTCGAGGAAGCGCGCGGCCTGTTCCTCCGCCAACTGGCCGCGCACCCGAGTGGAGGGTGACGCGGGCGCGGACATCTCGGCTCAGTCGCCCTGCGACTCGCCGGACTCGCCGCTCGAGGTGAGCAGATCGTTGGCGTAGCCGCCGAGGCGGGCACGGATGCGGGCAGCGTTGCCGCTGAGGTTGCGGAGGTAGTAGAGCTTGGCCTTGCGGACCCTGCCGCGGGAGACGAGCTCGACCTTCACGACGCGGGGCGAGTTGACCGCCCAGACGCGCTCGACGCCGACGCCGTGGGAGATCTTGCGAACGGTGAAGGAGCCGCGGGCGCCGCCACGCTTGCGGTGGATGCAGACGCCCTGGAAGACCTGGATGCGATCCTTGCCGCCTTCGGAGATCTTCGCGTGGACGCGAATGGTGTCGCCGGGACGGAACTCGGGGACATCGCTCCGCTTGTAGGAGGCCTCGATCGCTTCAATCAACGGGTTACTGTTGCTCATGGCGGAGCTCCGAAAGATGCGTGGAGCGGCAGGACTTGAGTTCAGCCAGCGCGACGGCGACGAGAAGGGCCGCCTCCTGCACCGGCTGGGGGCCGGAAGAGTCATTCATCGAGGGCGTTTCTGCAAGTCCCGAGGCGAGCCGACGCGCGGCCGGGATCACCGGCGAAAACGCCGCCTCGAGGCCCTTCAGAGGCTGTGACGAGGGCCTGGAGCGGTCCTGCGAGGCGTTCGCGTCGGGCCGTGCGAGATCTCCCGTACCCTCGCAGGGCAACACCAGGACCATCGGCGCTGAGAGATCTCCCGGCCCGGAAACGGCGAGCAAATCGAGCAGCGGTCCGACTCCGGCAGCCAGCGGCAGGTTGGCCACCGGGCCCAGGGCGACCAGCCGCGGCGGGGCGCCGTGGCGACGGCGGAGCTCGCGGGCGAGATCTTTGAGGCTGCGAAACGTGGCTGCGCGGGGGACGCCGGCGGCGTCGCCCGGGCGCTCGCCGGGCGCGACGACCAGGAGCTCGGCGCCGGCGTCCTTCGCCAGCGGAGCGAGCGCGGCGAGCAGGGCTGCCCGATCGGGCATGTCCTTTCGGACCTGTCCGAATTGCGCGACGAGATACAGCGGAGCGTCCGCGGCCAGCGTTCGCTGCGGGCGCAGGTCGGGGCGGAGGGCCCAGGTGCGGCGCCAGGCCTGCTCGCGGCGCCAGCGGGCGACGTCGGCGTGGTCGCCTCCCAGCAGCACGTCGGGCACGCCGAGGCCGCGGAACTCGGGCGGGCGGGTGAAGTGCGGGTGCTCGAGCCAGGCGCCCTGCTCTTTCGCACATGCCTCTTGCGACATGTCCCCGAGCGAGAAGCTGTCGCGCGCGGCGGAGTCGGGGTTGCCGAGCACCCCCTCGCGCAGGCGGGCGACGGCCTCGATGATCGCCAGCGCGGCGACCTCGCCGCCGTTGAGGACGAAGTCGCCGAGCGACAGGCACTCATCGACGAAGTGCTCGCGCACGCGGTCGTCGATGCCCTCGTAGCGGCCGCACAGGAGGCCGATCCGCGGCACGGCGGCGAGGCGCTCGGCGACCCGCTGGTCGAAGCGCGGTCCGGCGGGGGTGAGGAGGATCCGGTGCATCGGCCCGCGCAGGCGGGTGACGTGCTCGAGCGCGGCGACGACGGGCTCGATCTTCATCACCATGCCCGGGCCGCCGCCGTAGGGGGCGTCGTCGACGGTGCGGTAGCGGTCGGTGGCGAACTCGCGGTAGTCGGTGCAGTGCACGCTGACGAGCTCGCGCGTGAGCGCCTTGCCGATCAGGCCGCCGCGGAGGAAGCCGGCGACGGCGTCGGGGAACAGGGTGAAGACCTCGAAGGTCTGGCCGCTCACGAGGGCTCTCCGCCGGCCTCGAGGGCGTCGGGCAAGAGACCGGGCGGCGGGTCGACGCGCAGGCGCTCGGCGTCGAGGTCGACGATGAACTGCGGCAGCGCGGGCAACAGCCAGGTGTCGCGGCGGCCGTCCGGGCGGGTCCACTCGACCTCGAGCAGGTCCTGGACGCCGTTGCTGGTGACGCCGGCGACGGTGCCGAGCGCCTGCGTGCGGCCGTCGGACAACACGCGCTCGACGGGGAGACCGATGACGTCGGCGAGGTAGAACTCGTCGTCGGCGAGCGCGGGCAAGTCGGCGCGGGCGACCCACACCTCGCGGCCGCGCAGCCGCTCGGCGTGTTCGCGGTCGCTGACGCCGGCCAGCTGGACGCGCACCGACGCCTTGCCGGGTACCGGCTCGACGGTGACGATCTCGAAGGACATGTCCGATCGGGCATGTCCTTCGGAGCCGGCGCGAGGCCGGAGCTCGACGCGCAGGCCGGGCCTCAGCGCCCGCGAGTCGGGGTCGTAGAGGTGGAAGCGGAGCTGACCGCGAACGCCGTGCGGCGCGGAGACCTCGGCGACGGCGATCGCATCGGAGCGGCCCGGCACGGCGGCCTCCGGCTACTCGAGGATCTCGAGGTCGGCGCGCTTGCGGAGCTTGGCCGAGGCGGCGCTGAGGAGCGCGCGCATGGCCTTGACGGTGCGCCCCTGCTTGCCGATGACCTTGCCGAGGTCGTCACGGGCGACGCGGAGCTCGAGCACCACGGTCTGCTCGCCGGCGATCTCGGCGACGTGGACCTCGTCGGGGCGATCGACGAGGGCACGCGCGAGGAACTCGACGAGGTCCTTGAGGGAGATGTTCGCGGACGCTGCGGGCATGGTGCCTCCGGGGGGAAGAGCGCCGTCGCAGCTGCTGCTGGCGCGACGGGGCGAGGCGCGAAGAAGACGAAGGAGAGGGCCTCAGCCCTACTTCTTCTTGTCGGTCTTCTTGGTCTTCGGCTTGGCGGCCCGGGGCGCCTTGCCGGCGGCGATGTTGCGCGCGCGGCGGAGCAGACGCTCGACGGTCTCGGTGGCGGAGGCGCCCTGGCTCTCCCAGTACTCGATGCGCGGCGCGTTGAGGATGACGTTCTCGGCGTGCGGGTCGTAGGTCCCGAGACGCTCGAGGAAGCGGCCATCGCGGGGGCTGCGAGCGTCGGCGGCGACGATGCGGTAGTAGGGACGCTTCTTGGAGCCCATGCGGGCGAGCCTGATCTTGACGGCCATGACTGCGTGCTTTGCTGGAGATCGTGCGGCGGAGGCGAAAAGGGGTGCGAAGCCTAAACGGCTGACCCTCCGCGGGTCAAGTCGCTGCGCGCCGGGGCCGGAGCCGCGGGAGACGCCGCTGGCGGAGGCGTATACCTCGGCCCGGCGGGCAGGCAAAGCCGGCGGGACAGGAGCGGACGTGCGCAATGTCCCCTACTCGGGAGCGGCGCAGCCGGCGGCGCGATCTAAGATCTCCGCCCCTCAAGCCATGCCGATCTCCCCTCTTCGCGCCGCCGGCCTCGCCGCCCTCCGGCCTCGCCCCCGGGCGCTCGCAGGGCTCACCGCACTCGCCGCGTCGGCGCTCCTGGCCTGTGCGACGTGCGGCCCGACCGGTGCCGGGCCGACCAAGACCGAGCCCGAACAACCGACCGCCCCGCCCGCCCGCCTCACGGTCGACGTGGTGGCGTTCGCCCGGGTGATGGGGGCGGTGGCGCCGTGCGGCTGCACGACCGAGCCGCTCGGGGGGCTGCAATACGTGTTCGGCTACCTCGGGCACGACATCGACCCGCAGCGGCGCCTGGTCGTCGAGCCAGGTGGGCTGCTGATCCCCGATCCCCAGGGCCCGGAGGCGCCGCGCGACGAGGCGGGGTGGGCGCAGTCGTATCAGCGGGCCGCCGCGCTCCAGGAGCGATTCGCGTCGCTCGGGGGGGATCTCGTGGGAGGCGTCGGCGCCAATGATCTGTCGAGCCCGCTTGCGCAGGAAGCGCTGAAGCGCTGGCCGCTGCCGCGGGTGCTCGCCAACAGCCGCGCCTTCGACGAGCTCGGGGTCGCGCCGCACCGCGTGGTCGACGTGCCGGGGCACGACGGCAAGCCGGCGCTGCAGCTCGGCGTGACGGCGGTGCACGACCCGAGCCCGGAGGCAGTGAAGCTGCTCGGGCCGCTCGAGCCGATGACGAACGCGGCCAAGCGCGAGGTCGCGGCGATGCGCGCGGCCGGGGCCGACGTGGTGGTCGTGCTGGTCCATGGGACACGTCGCGCGGCGGTCGAGGTCGCGGAGGGCGTGCCGGGGGCGGACTTCGTGGTGACGGGCATCCCCGAGGGCACCGAGAAGGCGCGGCTCGGGGCGCCGGCGACGCGAGTCGGCCACGCGTGGGTGCTCGAGCCCGGCGACCAGGCGCAGACGCTGGCGCACGTGCGGCTCTCGATCGACCCGGCGGCGCTGGCGGCGTTGCCGAGCAACGACGCGTGGCAGGTGCAGCAATCCCAGGAGGCGCAGGCGAAGGAGCTCGAGCGGCTCGACGCCCGGCTCACCAAGTTCCGCGCCGATCCAGGCGCCGACCCGGCGTACATCGCCCGGCTCGAGCAGGAGCGCGCGGCGCTCGCCGCTGCGATCGCCGGCGGGGCGGCGCCGACGGGCGGCGTGGCGGTGACGTTCGAGCAGAAGAAGATCACGTGCAAGCTGCCGGTCGACAAGGCCGGCGCCGAGGCGCTGCACAACTACGACGCGTGGGTGGCGACGCAGAACCAGCAGCGGTTCGCGGGCGTGAAGCCGCCGCCGCCGGCGAAGGGCCAGGCGAGCTACATCGGCGGCGAGCAGTGCGCTGCGTGCCACGACGCGGCCGAGCGGCACTGGGACACGACGCGCCACGCGGGCGCGTACGAGACGCTGGTGAAGGTCAACAAGCAGTTCGACCTGTCGTGCGTCGGCTGCCACGTGACCGGCTTCCGCCAGCCCGGCGGGTCGGAGGTGGTCGAGGTCGCCGGCCTGGAGGACGTCCAGTGCGAGGTGTGCCACGGGCCCGGCAGCATCCACGCGGAGACCCCGGAGAAGGCCGGCAAGACGTTCGGCATCCGCCGCGAGGCCGCGGTCGACGTCTGCCTCCAGTGCCACACGTCGGAGCACTCCGACACGTTCGACTACGAGGCCTACCTGCGCGACGTGCTGGGCGCCGATCATGGCGCGGGTCGGCGGGCGCTGCTAGGGGACGGGCCGACCGGGCGCGAGCTGCGGGCGGCGGGCCTGGAGAAGGCCGGCGGCGCCTGCCCCAAGGCGATGTGAGCCGCCCGCGCGTGCGCAAGGTCTTGAGCGAGCGGCGTTGACCCCCGGGGTCGCGCGTGCTCTCTTGCCCCGTCATGTCCGCGCCCGCGCCGAAGAAGGTCTACTTCGTCTCGCTTGGCTGTCCCAAGAACCAGGTCGATACCGAAGTCATGCTCGGCGTCGTGCGCGACCAGGGGCACACGCTGGTCGACTCGCCCGAGGACGCCGACACGCTGGTGGTCAACACCTGCGGCTTCATCGAGGAGGCGAAGAAGGAGTCGATCGACACCATCCTCGAGCTGGCGCAGGTCAAGGCCCAGGGCGAGGCCAAGCGGCTGGTGGTCGCCGGCTGTCTGAGCCAGCGCTACCCGAAGGAGCTGGCGGCGGAGATGCCCGAGGTCGACAACTTCCTCGGCTCGGCCGACCAACTCGGGCTGGCGCAGGTGCTCGCCGAGCAGGCGCCGCGCATGGCCGTGAGCCCGCTGGGCCGGCGCGCGTACCTCTACGACCACACCACCCCGCGGCAGGTCACCGGCCGGCGCCACAGCGCGTACGTGAAGATCGCCGAGGGCTGCGACCGTCCGTGCGCCTTCTGCATCATCCCCAAGCTGCGCGGGCCGCAGCGCAGCCGCACGATCGACAGCATCGTCCGCGAGGCCGAGCAGCTCGCCGAGCAGGGCACCCGCGAGATCTGCCTCGTCGCCCAGGACCTCACCACCTATGGCACCGACCTCGACGACCCGCGGAACATCGAGCAGCTGCTGACCGGCCTGTGCGGCGTCAAGGATCTGCGGTGGATCCGCCTGCACTACGCGTTCCCCACCACCGTGCGCGACGAGCTGCTGACGATGATCGCCGGCGAGGCGAAGATCGCCACCTACCTCGACGTGCCGCTGCAGCACGTCGACACGGACGTGCTCAAGAAGATGCGCCGCGGCTACACCGAGAAGGTCGTGCGCAACCTGGTCGAGAAGCTGCGGGCGCAGTCGCCGTACATCTGGCTGCGCACGACGATGCTGGTCGGCCACCCGGGCGAGACCGAGGCGGCGTTCCAGCGGCTGTACCAGTTCATCGAGGAGGGCGCGGTCGATCACCTCGGCGTGTTCCCGTGGTCACGCGAGGACGGCACGCCGTCGGCGCTGCTGCCGACGCGCGTGTCGCCGGAGCTGGCCGAGGAGCGGCGCCTGGCGCTGATGGAGCTGCAGGAGGAGATCCGTCAAGGGCGCCACGAGGAGATGATCGACGAGGTCATCGAGGTGATGATCGACGGCGAGTCCGACGAGAGCGAGTTCCTCCTGGAAGGCCGCCACGAGGGCCAGGCCCCCGGCATCGACGGCAAGGTGGTGCTGACCGACGGCACCGCGCAGCCGGGCGAGTTCGTGAAGGCGCGCGTGACCCAGGCCGACGCGCACGACCTCGTGGCCACGCTGGCGCTGTGACGCAGGCCGAGTGACTCGCGCGCGCGAGTCACTCGCGGCCGCTCACTTGAGCGCGACGACGTAGCCGAGCCAGGCTTCCTGGTTCTCGATCTCCGTGTGCTCGACGAACTCGCCGGTGCCGGTCAGGTACTCGTCGTCGTCCTCGTCGGCCTCGACGCGCTCGAAGTAGTACTTCACCGTCGAGAAGCCGGCCTCGCGCAGCAGCTCGCCGAGCTCCGGGAGGGTCCACAGGCGCCAGTCGTAGGTGAAGGCGCGGTACAGCTGGGAGCCGTCGCGGAACTTCCAGGTGATGTGGCAGAGCGTGTGGTGGTCGATCGGGTTGAACTTCTCCTGCTCCCACACGTACGTCAGGCCGCCGCGCAGCTCGCGCTCGTCGCTGAGCTCGACCACCGCCTCGGTGCCGCCGTAGACCTCGAGGGCGAACACGCCGTCGTCGACCAGGTTCTGGCGCGCGGCCGCGAAGTAGCCGCGCAGCTCGTCGCGGGTCTTGAAGATGCAGTAGCTGAAGTTCATCGCCACGATCAGGTCGACCGGGGCGAGGCGGGTGTCGCGGACGTCGGTCTGCGCCAGGGTGACGCGCTCGGCCGCGCCGGGCGGGGCGGACGCCAGGGTGTGGGTGCGGCCCCAGTCGAGCGTCGGACCGTCGAGGTCGACGCCGAGCGCGGTGCGGCGCGGGTCGGACTTGCACCACTCGGCCGAGAACAGCGCGGTGCCGCAGAAGTCCTCGCGCACGGCCAGCGGGACGCGGCCGCGGTGCTTCTGGAACTCAGCGTCGAAGAACTCGATGTCGACCGAGGGCGACTGCACCGAGCGCTGGTAGAGCGCGAACTTGTCGGCGCTCTCGGCCAGCGTCGGCCCCTTGCGCGCGGGCTTCTTCGGCTTGGCCGCCTTGGCCGACTTCCTGGCGGCCGGCTTGGCCTTCTTGGCGGGTGACTTCTTGGCGGGCGACTTCGCGGTCTTTTTGGACATGGTCGTTCAGACAGGTTGCGTCAGCGCTCGGCGGCGAGGTAGGTCCACCAGATCTCCTGGTTCTCGACGTAGTCCGGCTCGTAGAACACGCCGGTGCCCTCGCCCTCGGCGTTGGTCTTCTCCCAGTAGGCGTGGACCTTGGAGAAGCCGGCCTCGAGCAGCAGGTCGCGCAGCTCGGGGGCCATCCACAGGCGCCAGTCGTAGGTGAAGGCCTCGAGCAGCTTGGAGCCGTCGGGGAACAGGAAATGGATGTGACAGAGGAAGTCGTGGGTCAGGGCGTCGAAGCGGGCCTGCTCCCAGCGGTAGGTGAAGTCGCCGTGGTCGTTGTCGGTCGAGCCCTCGACGATCGCCTCGGTGCCGCCGAGGAGGTCGAGGAAGAACAGGCCGTCCTTGGCGAGGCCGGCGTGCACGGCCCGGAAGTAGTCGAGCAGCTCGTCGCGGCGCTTGAAGCAGTAGTACGAGAAGTTGAGCGCGCAGGCGACGTCGACCTTGGGCTTCTTGACCTCGCGGACATCGGCGCAGACGAGGGAGATCCGGCTGGCGACGCTGCGCCCGGCGGGGACGATGCGGTGCTCGAGGCCCCAGTTGATCGTCTCCTGCGACAGGTCGACGCCGAGCGCGGTCCGCTCGGCGCCGCTCTTCGCCCACTCCATGCACAGCACCGCGGTGCCGCAGAAATCTTCGCGCAGCGAGACGGGGTCGTGGCCGCGGAGCTTGCGATAGGTGCGGGTGAAGAACTTGACGTCGTTGCCCGGGTCCTGGACCGCGCGCTCGTAGAGGGCGTGGACATCGGCCTGGGCGGCCATGGTCTTCTTCGCGGCGGACTTGCTCTTCGCGGTGCGTGCGGTCAACGGGTCCTCGAGACCGCCGCAACTTACCGCAAAAACCGTGAGGAGCCGCGCCGACTTTTTTCGGCCGCCGGCCGGCCTCAGCGCTGCTCGAGCAGCGTGGTGAGGCCGTCGTAGGCGACCGTGATGTTGCGCGTGACCTCGGTGGCGACCTTGTACTTCTCCGGGTCCTTGGCGAAGCGGTCCGGGTGGTACTGCTTCAGCAGGCGGCGGTAGGAGCGACGGATCTCCTCGAGCGAGGCGCCGGGCTCGAGCTCGAGGGTCCGGTACCAGCGCAGGCGCTCCGCCTCGGAGCTGCGCTGCCGCGGCGGGTTGTTGCCGGCGGCCCGCTGGCTGGCCTCGAAGGCCCGGTCCCACATCTCCTCGGCGGCGTCGCGGACCTGGCGGGCCCGCTTGCCGGCCTTGGTGCCGACCGTGTCCCTCTCGACCTCCTCGTCGATGACGCGGCGCTCCTCGTCGCTGAGACCCTCGAGCGGGTCGCCCTTGCGGAAGGCCTGAGAGAAGTCGGTGATGTTGGCCCGCGCGAGGTCGAGGAAGCGACGAGTGATGCTCACCCGCTCACGATAATGAAAATCGCCTCGCTCGCAAGACGCGCGGCGGCGCGCGCGGGGCGGCCGCGGCTAGAAGTCCTCGTAGTCGTCGTCCTTGGGCGGCGGCGGGGGCTTGCGCGCGGCCGGGGCCGGGGCCGAGGCGCCGAAGCGCGGCGGCGGCGGGAGCGTGCGGTTGGAGTCATCGAGGCCGGCGCGGGCGAGCGAGTCCTCGCGGCCGCGGCGGGCCAGACCGCTGCGCGCGGCCGCGGGCAGGCTGTCCTCGGCGAGGACGGCCGAGGCGCTGAGGCTCGTGACCGACTCGCCGGCCATGTCGTCGCCCTCTTCGAGCTGGGCGAGCTCCTCGGCGGTGAGCTCGCGCGTGCGGAAGCCCGGCTCGGCTGTACGTGAGGCCTCGCGCGTGCGGTGCCAGGCGATCGCGTCGATGACCCGCAGCGTCATCTCGGCGCTGAGGTTGTGGAACGCGACGCCCATGCCGCGCGGCTCGTCCTGCAGGTGGACGACGCGGCCGGTGCCGCTGATGACGACGGGGTCGTCGAGGAGGATCGTGAAGCGGAGGTCGATCGCGGCGCCGACCGGCAGGCGGGCGCGGGTGGTGATGAACACGCCCTGCTCGCTCAAGTTGCTGACGAAGGAGATGCTGCCGGGCTCGAGCTCGGCGAACTCGGCGTTCACCGTGTAGCGCTCGCTCCGGCGCCGTTCCATCGCTTTCGCCATGGTCGCTCCTCTCGCTCAGTCGGCCGGGTTGTTGTTGTTGTTGCGACCGCCCTTGTTCTTGGTGCGGATCTCGAAGTGCTCGATGTGGAAGTCCTTGCGGCCCTGGATGTCGATGCCCTTCTGCAGCCGCTTGACCATGTTGTCGACCGCGGCGACCTCGGGGCCGTTCATCAGCTCGGCGACCGACGGCGCGGCCTGGACGACGATCGTGTCGCCCGTGAGGTGCGGGCCCTCGCGCCGGACTTCGCGCAGGATCTCGTAGCACATCGTGGTCGGGCTCTTGGTGTAGCCCTTACCGTTACAGACCTCGCAGGGGGCCGTCAACAGCCGCAAGAGCGACTCCTTGGTCCGCTTGCGGCTCATCTCGACCAGGCCCATCTCCGAGATCTTGGTGATGTGCGCCTTGGCGCGGTCGCGGCGCAGGACCTCCTGCAGCTTGCGGTAGACCTTGCGCCGGTTCGACTCCTTGTCCATGTCGATGAAGTCGATGATGACCAGGCCGCCGAGGTTGCGCAGGCGCAGCTGGTCGGCCAGCTCCTCGGCCGCCTCCAGGTTGGTCTGCGTGATCGTCTCCTCCAGCGTCTTGCCCTTGGCGCCGACGAACTTGCCGGTGTTGACGTCGATCGCCGTCAGCGCCTCGCCCTGGTCGAACACGAGCGAGCCGCCGCTCTTGAGCTGGACCTTGCGCTCGAGCGCGCGGTTGATCTCGAGCTCGATGCCGTAACCGTCGAAGATCGGCTCGCGCCCGGTGTAGAGCTCGACGCGGTCGACCAGCTCGGGCATGAACGCGCCGATGAAGCGCACCGCCTTGTCGTGCGCGATCCGGTCGTCGACGATGACCTTCTTGAACTCGGGCGTGAGGTTGTCGCGCACGACCCGGAGCATGAGGTTGAGGTCGCGGTAGAGCAGCGCCGGCGCGCGCTGGTGGCGCTCGTTGAACTGGATGTTCTCCCACAGGCGCAGGAGGTAATCCATGTCGGCGCGGACCTGGCTGTTGCTGGCCGACTCGGCGACGGTGCGGACGATGAAGCCCGAGCCCGCCGGGCGCATCTGATCGATGAGGCGGCGCAGGCGGCGACGCTCGCGGTCGCCGGCGATCCGGCGCGAGATGCCGATGTGGCTGACCGTCGGCATGAACACGACGTTGCGCCCGGGCAACGAGATGTACGTGGTGATCCGCGCGCCCTTGCTCGAGATCGGATCTTTCACGACCTGGACGAGGATCTCTTGCCCGGGGCGAACCAGCTCGGTGATGTCGCCGTGACGGCCGGTGCGGCGCGGCGCGACCTCGTCGTCGTCGTCGCCGCCGAGGGCGCGCAGGGCCGCTTCTTTCTCGCCCTGGCCGCCCGGAGCGGCGATGTCACCGGCGTACAAGAACGCGGCCTTCTCCTCGCCGATGTCGACGAACGCGGCCTGCATGCCCGGCAGCACGCGCAGGACCTTGCCCTTGTACACGTTGCCGACGGTGCCGCGCTCGCGCTCGCGCTCCACGTAGTACTCGGAAAGGATCCCCTGTTCGATGAGGGCGACCCGCGTCTCGGGCCCATCGGCGTTGATGACAATGACGGAATCTGACACGGCGGCCGGGCATTGGTAGCACAACCGGGGCGCTTGGTGACAACCGCGGACGCGCGGGCGGAGCGCTCGCAGGTCGCGGGCCCGCAGCCACCCGAGGCCGCGGCCTGCCCGGGGGGACCCGGGCGTGACCTGGAGCACCCTCGCGCGCCGGCCGGCGGTGCCCCTCCCGGGTGGGATTTTTCGACTTTCCTGGCCCGGCGGTCTTCTGTAGTGTTCCCCGCGCCATGGCCTTCCAGTACCAACCGGGGATCTTCAAGACCACGAAGTTCCTGCCCGAGCACGAGGCGACCGTCGCCCCGAACCTGCTCATCCTGATTCGTACCGACGCCGAGTTCGCGCCCGCCTCGGTCCTCCTTCCGGTGCAGAACATCCACAACCAGTGGCGCTTCCAGATGCCCGGGGTGAAGGTCCCGAAGGTCGACTACGGCTGGGGCTCGTCGCTCGTCAAGCTGCCGCACGAGGGTTTTTACCGGCTGACGCGCGAGTTCAAGTTCGGCGACAACGGCCGCTGGCTGCCCAACGCGATCGTCCAGCTCGGCTACACCCGCGGCGCCGAGCCGATCCTCTTTATCGCCCAGCGCCGCAACCCGCTGGTCGCCAACGACCTGTTCTTCAGCGACAAGGGCGTCAAGGTCGAGCTCAGCGACATCAGCGGCAACAACTCGATGATCGAGGCGCTGACCTGGTTCCAGGAGCAGGAAGGCGCCAAGCGCTGAAGCTCGGGCGACCGAACAGCCGCCCGCCTGGCACTACTTCTAGCCGGTCGGGCGGTTGGCCTCGGTGATCTCGTCGCCGACCTCGACCCGGATCGTCTGGCCCTTCTGACCGCGGGCCTGGATCCGCTGCAACAACATCGCGCTGGCGCCGCCCTGGTTGATCCAGCCCTCGTCGGACTCGTCGACGACCTTGCCGAACACGACGATCCGCAGCGGCACCGGCGGCGTGACGCGCAGCCCGTTCCGCTGCCAGTAGAAGAACGGGCTGTACCACAGCGTGTCGATGGTCTCCCACTCGCCGTCGGTCTTGAACGTGTGGCTCTTGATGTGAAGCTCGGCCATGCGACTTGCTGTCTGTGGGGGGTTTTAAACCTCGCCGGCCGCACAAGCAAGCGGCGCCGGAGCACGGCGGGCGACCCCTGCTAAGGTTCGTGAGGTGACCGCCACTGACCAGGTCGACGTCGTCGTCGTCGGCGCCGGCGTGGTCGGCTGCGCGATCGCGGCGACGCTCGCCCGCCGCGGTCACGAGGTGCTCGTGCTCGAGCGCGCGGCCCGGGAGGGCACCGGCGTGTCGAGCCGCAACAGCGGGGTGATCCACTCCGGGCTCTACTACCCGCCCGGCTCGCTCAAGGCCGTGACCTGTCTACGAGGACAGGAACTTTTGTACAGCTGGTGCGCGGCCCACGGGGTCGCGCACGCGCGCCCCGGCAAGCTGGTGATCGCCCGCAGCGACGAGGAGGAGGCGGCCCTGCAGGCGCTCGCGGCCAACGCGAGCGCGTCGGGGGCGCGCGGCTGCGTGCTGGTCGGCGCCGAGGAGGTGCGGCGGCGCGAGCCCGACCTGCCGGCGGTGCGGGCGGCGCTGTGGTGCCCGGACACCGGGATCGTCGATGTCCACGCGCTCTGCGGCTCCCTGCGCGCCGACGCCGAGGCGCACGGGGCGGTGTTCAGCCTGCGTGCGCGGGTCGAGGCGGCGGAGGTCGCGAGCGACTCGGTCGTGCTGCAGACCACGCGCGGCCCGGTGGCGGCCGCGCGGGTGATCAACGCCGCTGGGCTGCACGCCGACGAGGTCGCCGCCATGCTCGGGGCCACCTCTCCGCCGATCTTCCCCTGCCGCGGCGACTACTTCTCGCTGCGCACGCGGGCGCGCTACCGGCACCTCGTCTACCCGGTGCGGGCGCGCGGCGCGGCGGGACTCGGCGTGCACCTCACGCTCGACCTCGCGGGCGCGTACCGACTCGGACCCGACGTCACGTACGTCGAGCGCCGCGACGAATTCGGCCCGGCGGGCGACAAGCTGGCGGCGTTTCACCGCGCCGCCTGCGCCCTGCTCGGCCCGATCGCCGAGGACCAGCTCAGCTACGATGGTTGTGGGATCCGCCCGAAGCTGCGGGCCCCCGGCGAGCCGGACGAGCGCGACTTCGCGGTGTTCGCGAGCCAAAACTGCGTGCACCTGGTCGGCATCGAGTCGCCCGGGCTGACGGCCGCGCTGGCGCTGGCCGAGCACGTCGCCGCGCTGCTGTGAGCGTCACGGCTTCTCGATGCGGATGAGGATCGCGGTGATGTTGTCGTTGCCGCCGGCGTCGTTGGCGGCCTTGATCAGCTCGTTGCAGCTGGTGTCGAGGCTGTCGCGCGCGGTGATGATCTCGAGCATGACGCGGTCGTCGAGCATGCCGCTGAGGCCATCGGAGCAGAGGAGGAACACGTCGCCGACCTTGAAGGCGTCGGCGATGACATCGACGTGGACCTGGTCGGCGAGGCCGAGCGCCCTGACCACGACGTTCTTCTGGGGGAAGTGGACCCCTTCGTCGCCGCTGAGCTCCTTCATGCGGAGGTAGTCGTTGAGCAGCGAGTGGTCCTCGGTGAGCATCTGGATCCGCCCCTCGCGGATCCGGTAGACCCGGCTGTCGCCGACGTGGCCGATGAAGAAGCGGCCCTGATTGAAGTAGATGGCGTCGACGGTGCAGCCCATGCCCTTCTTGCTGCCGTCGGCGGCGGCCGTCTCGAAGATGTTGGAGTTGGCGAGCTGGATGGCGACGCTCATGCGCTGCTTCTCGATCTCGAGCGAGGGCAGCTTGAACGGCCAGGTGTTCGGGCCGCTGCGGGCGGTGTCGCGGTAGTGCTGGTCGATGGTCTCGACGGTGATCCGGCTGGCGACATCGCCGGCGGCGTGGCCCCCCATGCCGTCGGACACGACGGCGAGGGCCATCTCGCGCGGGATCAGGAGGCTGTCTTCGTTGTGGGCGCGGACCAGGCCGATGTCGGTCTTGCCGGCGAAGCGGACCCGGTGCGGGCCGACCATGAAGCTGATGCTCATGCGAGGGCAAACGTAGCAGGCCCGCGCGCCGAAGTGCTAGCATCGAGGGCATGGAGACGGCCCCGCCGAGCGCCGACCCGCAGGTCGTCGACCTGGCCAGGATGAGCCTGCCCCGGCTCATGTTCGCGCTGCTGCACCGCCGCTTCACCGGGACGATCACCCTCACGCCGCCGGCCGCGGACGCGCCGGGCCGGGGCGAGGGCGCCGGGTCGCGGCGGGTGTGGTTTCAGGGCGGGATGCCGATCTTCACCGACTTTACCAGCCCGCACGACTCGATCGGCCAGGTCCTCGTCGATCTCGGGCTCATCGAGGCCGCGGAGCGCGACCGCGCGATGGCCGAGCTGGCCCGTCTGGCCCAGCCGGGGGCCCCCCGCGAGCGCTTCGGCCACTACCTCGTGCGCCGCCGCCTCGTCACCGGCGGACAGCTCCGCAAGGCCCTGCGCGTCCAGTGCGCGCGCAAGGTGGTGCACCTGTTCGCGCTGCGGGCCGGCACCGTCCACGTCGCGGCCGGCGACGCCGCCGCCGCCGAGTCCGACGCCTCGCAGCCGACCCAGGTCAACACCCTCGAGCTCATCCACGCCGGCGTGGTCGCTCACTTCGACCAGCGCCGGATCGCCGCCGAGATGGGCCTCCTCCTCGACGGCCCGCTGCGCCTCCGCTCCTCGCTCGACCGCTACCGCGCCCAGTTCCACTTCTCCAGGGGCGACGAGGCCGTCGTCGACGCCCTGCGCCCCGGCAACCTCTACGTCACCGACGTCGCCCGCCTGTCCGGTCAGCCCGAGGCCCGCGTCGCCCAGGTCGTCTACACGCTGTGGGCCTGTCAGATGCTGAAGTCGGCCAACGCGCCGCCCGAGCAGTCGACCGGGCCGATCGCCACCCTGCCCGAAGCGACAGGTTCTTCGACACCTGTCCTTTCGCACAGCCAGGCGGCCGGCCTGCGCGAGCGCGACGGCCTGCGCGCGGCCGAGTTCGCCGGCGAGCTCGAGCGGCTCGAGGCCGCCATCGCCGGCGGGGCCAACGCGTTCGACCTGCTCGGCCTGGCGACCACGGCCGACCGGGCCCAGATCCGCGCCGCCTGGCACGTGCTGTCGCGGCGCTTCCACCCCGACAGCCTGCCGCACCAGGGCCTCGGCCACCTGCGCGACCGCTCGCAGTCGGTGTTCGCCGCGCTGAGCGAGGCCTACCAGCGGCTGTCCGACGACGCCCAGCGCGAGCAGATCGTCGCCCTGCTGCGCGGCGGCCCGGTAGCCCCGCGCGCGTCCGCGGGCCCGAGCGCGCAGGCGGTGCTCGAGAGCGAGGTGGTGGTCCGCGAGGGCGACAAGCTGCTGCGCGCCGGCAACTTCGACCGGGCGATCGAGCGCTACCGCAAGGCCGCGGCGCTCAACCCCGACGAGCTCGAGATCCGCGCCGCGGTCGCGTGGTGCGAGTACCAGCTGGCCGCCGACAAGGCGGCGGTCCGCGACGCCACCCGCGCCGTCCTGTTCGAGGTCCTGGCCCGCCAGCCGCGCTGCGTCCGCGCCCACTACGACCTCGGCCTCCTGTCCCTCGGGTCAGGCGACGACGACCAGGCGCTGCTGCACTTCAATCACGTGCTCGAGATGGAGCCCGACAACATCGACGCGAAGCGGCAGATCCACGCGATCCAGCTGCGCCGCTCGACGCCCGAGGGGCCGCGGCGCAAGCTGTTCGGGCCGCGGCGGTGAGTGTTTTATTTTTTAAAAGACATGTCCATGCGGACATGTCTCGTCACAGCCCGTAGCGGCAGTTCTTCACGCAGGTCTGGTTGTGGCGGCCGGCGGCGGCCTCGAGCTCGGCCGGTTTGAAGTCGTCGCGCAGGACCTCGGCGGAGTCTTCCCAGTCGCGGCGGACGTAGTAGCGCGCGGCGAGGCCGAGCATGTCGGCGTCGAAGTGGGGCTGGACGGCGCGGGCGTTGGCGCGGATCTGGTAGGCGCCGACGCGCTCCTGCCCGGCCGAGGCGACCAGGGTGGTCTGGTTGCCGGTCTCGCTGACGAAGCTGTAGCGCTGGGGGAACACGACCGAGGTGGTCTCGCGGTCGTGCGGGTACATGCGGGTGACGTTGTGAAGGTTGGCGACCACGACGCCGTCGGGCGCGAGGCGGTCCAGGCAGGCGCGGTAGAACTCGGCGGTCTTGAGGTGGTAGGGCACGAACACGCCGCGGAAGGCGTCGAGCATGATCATGTCCCAGCGGACGTCGGCCGCGGCGCGCTCGACGAACAGGCGGGCGTCGGCGACGTGCACGCGGTAGCGCGGGTCAACCTTCGGCACGTCGAAGAACTCCTGGGCCAGGCGCACCACCTCGGGGTCGATGTCGACCGCGTCGATCTCGAGCTCGGGGAAGCGGGCGCGCAGGTAGTTGCTCATGCCGCCGCCGCCGAGGCCGAGCATCAGCAGCCGGCGCGGGCGCGGCTGCAGCAGGAAGCCGGCCATCATCGTGCGCGTGTAGTCGAGGTCGAGGCTCTGCGGGCGCGAGCGGTCGTGGCGCGACTCGATGAACTGCGTGCCGTCGTCGCCGACGAAGTACAGGGTGCGCACGTCGCCGCGCTCGGCCACGCGGATCCGGTTGTAGCGCGAGACGGCCTCGGCCAGCACGGTCTCGGCCGGCGCGGCGGCGCGCGCGCGCGAGGCTGCCCCGAAGGCCAGGCCGCCGCCGCCGAGGAGCAGGAGGCCGCGGCGCGAGAGCGTGGGCGGAGCGTCGGTCACGGCGAGACCATAGCCCGGGCGCCGCGCTAGCGGTAGGTGCAGCCGCGCAGGCACGAGCCGTTGTTGCGCTCGGCCGCGGCGGCGAGGTTGCCGGCCGGGAAGTCGTCGCGCAACACCTCGGCGCGCTCCCAGTCGCGGCGGGCGTAGTAGCGGGCGCACAGCCCGAGCAGGTCGACGTCGTCGAAGCGCGGCTGGGCCTGGCGGGCGTTGTCGCGGAGCGCGTAGACCCCGAGGCGCGCGGGGCTGGCGCTGGCGACGAGGGTGGTCTGATTGCCGGCCTCGCTGAGGAAGCCGTAGCAGCTGGGGTACACCGCGGCGATCGTCTCGCGGTCGTGCGGGTACATGCGCGTCGCGTTGTGAAGGTTGGCGACCGCGACCCCGCCGGGGGCCAGGCGCGCCAGCACCTCGCGGTGGAACTCGGCCGTCTTGAGGTGCAGCGGCACCTGGACCCCGCGGAACGCGTCGAGCACGATCATGTCCCAGCGCGCCTCCGCGGGCGCGCGCTGCAAGAACAGCCGCGCGTCGGCGACGTGGACGCGGTAGCGCGGGTCGTCCTTCGGCACGTCGAAGAAGGCCTGGGCCAGGCGCACCACCTCGGGGTCGATGTCGACGGCGTCCATCTCGAGCCCGGGCAGGCGCTCGAAGAAGTAACCGGGCAGCGCGCCGCCGCCGAGGCCGAGCACGAGGATCCGCCGCGGCTCGGGCCGGACGACGAAGCCGGCCAGCATGGTGCGGAACACGTCGAGGTCGAGGCTGCGCCGGTGCGCCCGATCGATCCGCGTCTCGATGTACTGTGTGCCGTCGTCGCCGATGAACAGCATCGTCCGCACCGAGCCGCGCTCGACCACGCGCACGTGGTTGTAGCGCGAGCGGCCCTCGCCGAGGATCCGCTCGCCGCCCCCGCCTGTCCCCGAGGACATGTGATTGCCGGCCGCCCGGCCCGTCCGCGCGCTCAGGAGGGCGCCGAGGCCGGTGACCGCCCCGCCGAGCCCCTGGAGAAAGCCTCGCCGCTGCACCGCGCGACTGTAGCGCACCGCTCGCCTCGTCGTCCCGCCGCAAACTTGGCTGTCACCGGGGACCGTGGCATAGGCGGCGGTCGTGAGACCCGCTGCCCTGATCGGCTTCGCCGCGGCCGCCCTCCTGCTCGGCGCGCTCGTCGTCGGTTACCTCGTCGCCATCCCGGCGCTGTTCAGCTCGCCGCTGCTCGACGCCAACCTCGCGCGCGCCCTGTCCGCGCCGCTCGGGCAGCGACTCGCCGACCTCCTGGTCGCCGCCAGCGTCGTGCTCGCGCTCGCCACTCCGCGGTGGATCGTCTCGAAGGCCGGCACGACGATCGCCCTCGTGCTCACCGCCGCCGCCCTCACCCATCGGCTGCTGCTGTTGCCGCACCTCGACCGGCTGTGGGCCCGCGTCGACGTCGTCGCCGCTCGCCCGGTCGACCTGCTCGCCGAGGCCCAGCGGTGGAGCGACCATCAGCAGTGGTTGCTGGTGGCGATGGGCGTGCTCGTCCTCGCGCTGTTCGGGCTGGCCACTCGCCGCACCGTCTGACACCCTCTGCCTGGCCCCGATCTTGCTTCGGCGAGGCGGCCCCCGCCGACATGCCCGCTTCACGCCGCGCCCACCGCCTCTCGTCTGCCTCTTCGGGCCGCCTCACCCGGGTTTCGCCCGCGCTCGCGGTGTTCGCGGCGCTTGTCATCCCGTCACTGGCGCACGCCGCCCCGGGACTCGATGGCACGCGCAACCTCGGGATGGGCGGGGCGACCCGCGCCTCGGCGACCGGCTCCGGGGCCATGTTGACCAACCCGGCCAACATGGGGTTCACGCGCCAGTTCCTGATCGACCCGGTCTATCAGGCGCAGATCGAGAACAACACCCACGGGGTCGGCATCCAGGCGATGGACTCGCTGCTGAACCCGCGGGTCGCCGTCGGCCTCGGCTACATCGCCACGCTCGGCGTGCCGAGGGTCACCTTCGAGGACGACCGCGGCGGCAGCCACGAGCTCGCCATGTTCCACATGGCCCACGAGATCGGCCTGCCGGTCGCCGTCAACGCCGTGCCCGGGTGGCTCGCGTTCGGCGTGCGGCCCAAGTTCCTGCAGTCGAGCCTGCGCTTCGCCGACGGCCAGGGCGACGCGCACGACGCCAAGAAGGAGCGCTACGCCTTCGGCCTCGACTTTGCGATGACCGTGTCGATCAAGCAGTACGTCAACGTCGCCGTGGTCGGCCAGAACCTGGTCGGCCCAGCGCCGCCGGTCACCGCGCTCAAGCTCGACCCGTTCGTGGTGGCGCCCGACAGCCTCGACCGCAAGCAGGTCAGCCTGCTGTCCGACTTCCCGCGCACGCTGGCCCACGGCCTGGCGATCTTCCCGACCCGCTACCACGGCTTCTCGCTCAACTTCGACGGCATGTACGACTTCACGTCGTTCCGTCACCAGGACAAGTACACGCGCATGACCTTCGCCGGCGGCGCCGAGTACACCATCAAGAACCTGGTGCCCCTGCGCTTCGGCGGCTACTGGGACAGCCGCGGGCGCGGCAAGCAGGACGACCGCGGCTTCATCGCCTGCGGGATCGGCTTCGTCCGCGACGCGCCGAAGCGGGGGATCGGCTTCGACCTCGGGCTCGGGTTCTCGCGCCAGGTCACCGGCCCCGACCCCGAGACCCGCCTGGCGGTCAACCTCGGCCTCCGGATCAATCCGCAATAAAGCCGGGCGCCGCGAGCCTTCACGGGCGCCCGCGCGCGCGGACGTGCCCCCCTGGAAGTGGTTCGCACAGGAACCTTGCCCCGGCCCCGCGGTCTGGACGACAGTGAGTCGCGTGACCGACCCCGAGCGAGTGTACAGCGCCGAGGAGCTCGCCGCTGCCGCCCCGCCCGACGAGCCCGAGCCGCCACCGGCTCCCGACGAGACGCTGACGCCGGAGCAGCGGGCGGAGAACGCCCGGCGCGCCGAGCAGGACCGCCGCGACCGCCACCTGGTCCGCCGCCTCAAGCAGGGCGACGAGGCCGCCTTCCGCGAGCTGGTGCACACCTACCAGAACCGGATCTTCGGCCTCATGCTGCGCATGATCGGCAACCGCCAGGAGGCCGAGGACCTGGCGCAGGAGGTGTTCATCATCGTCTACCGGGCGATCGGCAACTACCGCGGCGAGGGCCGCTTCTACACCTGGCTCTACCGCGTCGCCAGCAACACCTGCAAGAACCGGATCAAGTACCTCAAGGGCCGCAACTTCCACCGCAGCCTCGACATCGACGAGACGCCGCAGGCGCAGATGCCGACCGCCGAGACCGGCGCGGTCATCACCTTCCAGAGCCAGGTCCCGGGCCCCGAGGCCGTGACCGAGGGCATGCGGATGGAGAAGATCGTCCAGCGCGAGCTCGCCGCCCTCGACCCCGACCACCGCCTCCTCATCGTCCTCCGCGACGTGCAAGGCATGTCGTACCAGGACATCATCAAGATCACCGGCCTGCAGGAGGGCACGCTCAAGTCGCGCCTGCACCGGGCGCGACTGGCGCTGAAGGAGCGCCTGGAGCCGTTCCTGCGCTGAGGTTCGTATGGCCAAGCCCGAGACCGACAACGCCGAGGCGCTGATGAGCGCCTACCTCGACGAGGAGCTCGACGCCGACGGCAAGAGCAAGCTCGAAGCGATGCTGGCCGACTCGCCCGAGGCGCAGAAGGAGCTCAGCGGCCTGCAGAGCGTGCTGCGCCTGGTCAAGGCGCTGCCCGAGGAGCAGGCCCCGCCCGACTTCTACGAGAAGGTCGCCAAGAAGATCCGCCGCCGCCGCTGGCTGCGCGGCGACTACCTCGTCGCCCTCAGCCTGCCGTTCCAGATCATCAACGTCATGGTCATCCTCGCGGTCGCCGTCGTCTACATGATGCTGCACCTCGACTCCGACGTGGCCGGCCGCAAGCTCGAGCGCGACCCGACGGTGCAGAAGGCCAAGCCGCCCGAGCCGCCTGCGCCTTGAGGCATGATCACGGGGACATGTCCTGGCGGGCATGCCCGCGAGGACATGTCCTCTGCTACTTGTGGGTGAACACCGCCACGCCGTCCCAGTCGGGCGGCGCCTGATCGCCGAGGCCGGCGAGCCGCTCGAGGTGCAGGCGGACCACCGGGTCGTCGGGGTTCTCGGCCTGGAACGCGAGCCACTCCGCGCGGGCGGTCGCCAGGTCGCCGCGGCGGAACGCCGCCAGCGCGGTCGACCAGCGGTCCATGGCCGCGTAGCCGGCGACCGCGCCGCCCGGGCCTGACAACAGCTCGAAGATCGCCACCGGCTGGCCCTTGCCCTTCACGCGCACGCGATCGATCTCCCGGAACGCGTAGCTCGGGGGCGCCGCCGCGCGGGTGCCGGCGCCGACCAGGCAGAACACCCCGTAGGTCTTCGTCAGCCCCTCGAGGCGCGACGCCAGGTTCACCGCGTCGCCGATCACCGTGTAGTCGAAGCGGTCGGCGGAGCCCATGTTGCCGACCACCATCTCGCCGGTGTTGATGCCGACGCCGATCTGCAGGTCGGCCGCGCCGCGCTCGGCGAGGGCCGGCCGCATGCGCGCGAGCGCGGCGTGCATCGCCAGCGCGGTGGCGAGGCCGCGCTCGGCGTGGTCGGCCCGGGCGACCGGCGCGCCGAACACCGCCATCACCGCGTCGCCGATGTACTTGTCGAGGTAGCCGGCGCGCGCCATCACCTCGGCGGTCATCGGCGTGAGGTACGTGTTGAGCAGCGCCACCAGGTCCTCGGGCGACAGCCGCTCGGCCACGCTGGTGAACTCGCGGATGTCGGAGAACAGCACCGTCAGCTCGCGGCGGGCCCCGCCGAGCCCGAGCGCCGTCGGGTCGGCGAGCAATTCGTCGAGCACCTCGGCGCCGAGGTAGTGCGAGAACGTCCGGCGCAGACGGGCCCGCTGCAGCGCCTCGCCGGCGTACGCGGCCGCCAGCGCCGCCGCGCCCGCGACCACCGCGGCCAGCAGCGGCCAGACCAGCGCCAGCCACAGGTGCGCCCGCGTGAACGCCGTGACCGCCACCGCGACGTCGAGCCCGATCACCGCCAGCACCCCGGCGATGCGCGCGAGCGGCCCGGCGCGCAGGATCGAGGCGAACAGCAGGCTGACCAAAAGGCCAGACGCGAGCGTGACCAGCGAGTCGATCAGCGCCGAGCTGCGGGCCAGCGCGTCACCGGCGAGGATCGTGTCGACCGCGGTGGCCTGCAGCTCGACCCCGGGGAGGTCGATGGCGAACGGGGTGCGGACGACGTCGTGGCCGAAGTAGGTCACGCCGAGGAGGACGATCTTGCCGCGCAGCGCCGCGTCGGCCCGGCCCTCGACCACGTCGACCGCCGACACGGTGGTGAAGGCGCCGGAGCCGCCGCGGAAGTTGAGCAGCAGCGCCTCGCCCTTGCCCAGCGGGATCCGGCGCCCGCCGATCTGCAGGCTCGACTCGAGGAACGCCAGCTCGGCGCGCCCGAGGCCCTCGCGCAGGGCCACCAGCTGGACCGACAGCGGCGCGTAGGCGGCGTCGCCGACCCGCCAGGCCGCGGGGATCGCCCGCACCGCGCGGTCGGGGTCCTCCTCGACCGTGATCCCGCCGAGCGCCCGCGCCCCCGCGACCAGCTCCGGCAGCGACACCAGCCCGCCCTCCGCCACGCGGAACGGGGGCGAGCGCGCGTCCTGCTGCCCGTAGCGCCCGTGCCGCAGCGTGGCCGGGTCCGGCAGCGGGCGCCCGCCACCTGTATCTTGAGTCAGGTGGATGGCGAGCACCACGCTGCCCGCCTCCGCGACCGCCGCCGCCAGCTCGCCGTCGCCCGCCAGCTCGCGCGCCACCTCGCGCAGCAGGCTCTCCGCCTGTCCCTCAGGACCTGCGCCAACAGGCATGTTTTTGAGAACATGTCCCTTGACGCGAGCGGTGAGGTCGGGCGACAGCACCTCCTCGGGGTCGACGTAGACCTGGTCGATGCCGATCGCCGCCGGCTTGGCCGCCGCGATCGCGCGGACCAGCGCCGCCGTGCCGGCGCGGCGCTGGTACAGCTCGGGCCGGCGCTCGAGCGTGTCGTCGTCGATCGCCACGATCACCACCTCTTCGGTGGTCGGGACCGGGCCGCGCCAGCGGAACCGCTGGTCGAGGCTGGCCCGCTCGAGCGCGTCGACCCAGCGGATCTCCAGGCCCGAGCGCTCCAGCCCGCACAGCAGCGCGATCGCCACGCTCAGCAGCGCGGCCAGCAGCGCCGGCGAGCGCAGCAGGGCGCGAGCGCGGCGGGTCGAGCTGTTCGCCGCCGGCATCACCGCCTTACGCGCACGATCACCCAGCCGTCGCCGGCCACCCCGGCCAGCCGCTGGTCGAGCAGCTCGCGGGCGCACGCGGGCGCCGGCTTGCCGCCGCCGAGCGCGACCTCCTTGACGACCCCGCCTGCCACCCTGAGCCGCAGCTCGGGCGCGACGACCCCGGGCAGCGCCGACGCGACGCACTGCGCCAGCGCCTTGCGCCGCGACTTGAGCGCCTCGGGCAGGCTGGTCCTCGTGACCTGTGTTTCGGGACCTGTCTCGAAGATCCACGAGTCGACCAGGTCGACCGCGGGGGGCGACGACGACGACGACTCGGTGGCGGGCACCGAGACCCCGCCGGGCGCCGGGCTCGCGCCGTCGGCCTCGGCCTGCGGCGCTTTCTTGCTCGACTGCTTCTTCGCGTCGGCGCCCGAGGGGCTCGGCTCCTGGGCCGGCGGAGACGCGAGCGGATCGGCCGGGCCGGCGGCGTCGTCGGCTTTCTTGTCGGGCCGCGGCGGCGCCGGGCTGCCCGACTTGCCCTTGGTCCGGCTGTCGGCGGAGCCGTCCGCGTCGTCGAGGTCGACCCCGCGGCCGTGCTTGCTGTCGGCCAGCGGGTCGGCCATCGGCGCCGCCACCGGCGCGGCCTCCTCCGGCGCCGGCGGGTCGAACTTCACGGGCGCGGGCGCGGCCTCCGACCTGGTCACCGGCGCCGGGGTCTCGCCGGAGGCCCGGCGAGCGTTCCAGCCGGCGATGCGCTCGAGCCGGCCGGCCCCGCCGACGCGGGCGAACGCCTCGGCGCCGAGGGCCTTCTCGAACAGCTCGGCCGCGCTCTCGGCCGGCGGGGGATCGTCGAGGTGGGCCAGGGCGCGCACCGGCGTGGCCTGGTCCTCCTCGAGCTTGAGCACGTAGCCGTTGGCCAGCAGCACCACGGCCAGCGACCCGGGGGTGGTCACCACGGTGTCGCCGCGGGTCAGCGGCATCTCGGCGCGGGCCTCGGTTTCGCCGCCCTGGGCGTCGCGGACGGTCACCCGGCCCTCGACCACGGCCAGGATCGCCGCCTCGGCGGTCGGGTCGACGACCGGCGCCGGGCCCGTCGCGGCGCCCTGGCCCGGCTCCCCGCACGCGGCGATCAGCAGCGCCACCCCGAACCCCCACATGCCTCGACGTGCCGCGACGCGCATCGTGCCTCCAGCCGGTGAGACGCGGCTATACCACGAAATCCGGGCCCTCCGGCGCCCGCGGGCCGCCGCTGTCCGCGAGGACAGCCGCAGCGACGGGGCCCGGCGCGCGGCCCCGCCCAAGTTCGCCGTGCGAGCGCGCGTGACCACGAATTCCGCTCTTGACATTTTCAGATCTTCGCGCTGGGGGCCCGGTACACGGTTACGTACGGTGTCACGTAAAAGCCGGCTGGATCTCGACGGACCTGTGATAAAAACCCGGCTGTTCCCTCATGCCGCGCGAAGTCATCCTGGTCGACAGTCAGCTCGGGAACCTGGATAGCGTCGAACACGCGTTGATCCAGGTCGGCGCCTCGGTGATCGTCTCCAGCGACCCCGACCGCGTCGCCACCGCGCGCATGGTGGTCTTCCCCGGCCAGGGCTCGTTCGGGCCGACCACGCGCGCGCTCGTCGACGGGGCCATGGGCGCGGCCCTGCGCATGGTCATCGAGCGCGGCGACCCGTTCCTCGGCATCTGCCTCGGCATGCAGCTGCTGTTCGAGCAGAGCGAGGAGAGCGGCGGCTTCGACGGCCTCAAGGTGCTGCCGGGCCAGGTGCGCCGGTTCCCGGCCGACATGCGCGCCGGCGAGGACCCGGAGTCGGCGCGCCTGAAGATCCCGCACATGGGCTGGAGCGACGTGCAGCCGACCGGCGAGCACTTCTACTTCGCCCACAGCTACTACGTCGAGACGCCGGACCCCAGCCTGGTGATGTGGTGGTGTCGCTACGGCAGCGTCGAATTCCCGGCCACGATCGCCCGCGGCAACGTGTTCGGCTGTCAGTTCCACCCCGAGAAGAGCCAGTGGTCGGGGCTCCGGTTCCTCCGCAGCTTCATCCTCGGAGGCCGCGCCTGATGCTGGCCATCCCCGCCATCGATCTGATGGGCGGCAAGGCGGTGCGCCTGCGCGAGGGCGACCCGCGGCAAGCGACGATCTACGCCGACGACCCGTGCGCCGCCCTGCGCGAATTCCTCGGCGCCGGCGCCCGGCGGGTCCACATCGTCGACCTCGACGGCGCCTTCGCCGGCCGCCCGGTCCAGACCGACCTCGTCCGCCGGCTCGTCGCCGTCGCCCACGAGGGCGGCGCCGAGGTCGAGGTCGGCGGCGGCCTGCGCGACACCGCGGCCGTGCTGGCGATGCTCGACACCGGCGCCGACTACGTCGTCGTCGGCACCCTCGCGGTGCGCGACCCCGACGCCGTGTCGCTGCTGTGCCGCCAGCACCCCGGCCGCATCATCGTCGCCATCGACGCGCGCGACGGCCTGGTCGCGCTCGCCGGCTGGCAGGAGCCGACCGCCGTGCCCGCGCTGGCCCTCGCCAAGACCGCCGCGATCTGGGGCGCCGCCGCCCTGCTGCACACCGACATCGCCCGCGACGGCCTGCAGTGCGGTCCGGCCGTCGACGCCACAGTCAGCCTGCAACGCGCCGTGCCGAGCGTCCTCGTGATCGCCAGCGGCGGCGTCGGCTCGCTCGCCGACCTCGACGCCCTGCGCGCCGCCGACGTGCGCGCGGTCGTCCTCGGGCGCGCGCTCTACGAAGGTAGCTTTACGTTGGAGGAGGCCCTCGCTCGATGTTGAAGCGCCGTGTGATCCCCTGCCTCGATATTAAAAACGGCCGGGTCGTCAAGGGCGTCCATTTCGCCAACCTGCGCGACACGGGCGACCCCGTCGAGGCCGCGCGCGCCTACGACTCGCAAGGCGCCGACGAGCTGTGCCTCCTCGACATCACCGCGACCACCGAGGGCCGCGACACCTTCGTCGACGTCGTCCGCCGCGTGGCCGGCCAGATCTTCACGCCGCTGACCGTCGGCGGCGGCGTCCGCCGCGAGGCCGACGTGCGCCGCCTCCTGGGCGCGGGCGCCGACAAGGTCGCCGTCAACAGCGCCGCCGTCGCCAACCCGCTGCTGATCCGCCAGCTCGCCGACCGCTACGGCAGCCAGTGCATCGTCGTCGCCGTCGACGTGCGCCAGCTGAAGCCGCTGCCCGGCGAGACCGACCCGCTCTACGAGGTCGTGATCCACGGCGGCACCCGCTCGACCGGCCTCGACGCGCTGTCGTGGTGCGAGCAGGCGGCCGCCCTCGGCGCCGGAGAGATCTTGCTGACCTCGATGGACAAGGACGGCACCCGCGACGGCTACGACCTGGCGATCACTCGCGAGGTCAGCCAGCGCGTGCCGATCCCGGTGATCGCCAGCGGCGGCGTCGGCTCGCTCGAGCACCTGCGCCAGGGCCTCGACCCCAAGGAGGGCGCCGCCGACGCCGCGCTCGCCGCCTCGATCTTCCACTTCGGCCTCTACACCATCGCCCAGGCCAAGCACTACCTCGCCGACCACGGCATCCCGGTCCGCCCGCACGAGGCCCCGCGCGGGGTGCTCATCACCGGCTGACCGAAGGGGCATGCCCTGAAGGCCATGGCCTGAAGTACCTGGCGGTTCGGACATGTCCCTCCCGACAGACCCCGCCGCGCTGTGGTCGACGCTGACGCCCGGGCCCGACGGCCTGGTCGCCGCCGTCGTCCAGCACGCGGACACCGGCGAGGTGCTCATGCTCGGGTACATGAACGCCGAGGCGCTGGCGCGCACCCTGGCGGGCGGGCGCGTGACGTTCTGGAGCCGCAGCCGGCAGCAGCTGTGGGAGAAGGGCGAGACCTCGGGCCACACCCTCGAGCTGCGCGGGCTCCACGTCGACTGCGACGCCGACGCGCTGCTGGTGCAGGCCGTCCCGCGCGGCCCGACCTGCCACACCGGCGCGCCGAGCTGCTTCTTCCGCCCCGTCGGCGAGCCGCCCGCCCCGCGCCCGAGCGCCGTGTTCGAGCAGGTGTTCGCGGAGATCTGCGAGCGCAAGGCCGGGCGCGGGATGACCAACCGCGACGGCAAGAGCTACGTCCGCGAGCTGCTCGCCGCCGGCGCGCCGAAGCTCGCCGCCAAGCTGGCCGAGGAGGCCGGCGAGCTGGCCGAGGCGCTGGCCGGCACCGACCGCGACCACGTCGCCCGCGAGGCCGCCGACCTCGTGTTTCACGCCCTCGTCGGCCTCGCCCACGCCGACGTCGCCCTCGCCGACGTCGCCGCCGTGCTCGCGCGCCGCATGGGTCGCAGCGGCCTCGACGAGAAGGCCGCGCGCACCCAGACCGCCGCGTCCGCCGCCGACCCGGACGAGCGCCCGCCGTCGGGCTGACACCGACGGCGCGCCACGTGGCCGCCGGTGCCTCGGCAGGATCTGCGAGCGGGCATGTCGAACCTTCCTCGCGCCCGGAGCCGGCGAGCCGGCAAGGCGCGACGAGGGCGCATCTCGGGCGACATGGAACCGACGAGCGACGCGCCAGCGTGGCGGAGAGCGAGCGAGGGAGGGCCGAAATGCCGCGGTCGCGGCACTAGCACTAGGCCCGGGTAGTGGAGAGCGGATATGCTGGGCGCGTCATGGCTCTGAGCGTCCTCGGGTGGTGTCTGTTCGCCTACCTCGTCGCAGCGATCCCGATGGGTGTGGTGGTCGGGTATCTGCGCGGAGTCGACATCCGCCAGCTCGGCTCGGGCAACATCGGCGCCACCAATGCCTCGCGGGTGCTCGGCGCGAAGTGGGGCCTCGTCGTGTTCGTGCTCGACGTCGTCAAGGCGTACCTGCCCGTGCACCTCGCCATGGGCTCGAGCCTCGGCGACCTGCCTGACCCCCCGTCGGCGCTCGCCTGGGTCGGACTGGCAGCGACCCTGGGCCACATCTTCCCCGTCTACCTCGGGTTCCGCGGCGGCAAGGGTGTCGCCTGCGCGCTCGGGGTGTTCGCCGCCCTCGTGCCGCTCGCGGGTCTGCTCGCCGCGCTCATCTACGTGCAGACCCTCGCCCTCACCCGCGTGTCTGCGATCGGCTCGCTCACGGCCGTCAACGCCGCGGCGCTCCACATCTTGATCACCGACACGGCGCCGGCCTACAAAGGGTTGGTCGTCGCGATCGCCGCCCTGATCTGGCTCCGGCACCGCGGCAACCTCCGCGAGCTCGCCCGCTCGCGCAGAGCCCCGTCCTGACCATGCCCGCGCCCGCCAAGACCCGCACGCTGTACGTCGGAGGCCTGCCCGCTTCGGCCTCCTCCGACGCCCTGCGCGAGGCCTGGGCCCGCTTCGGCGTCATCGACGACGTCCGCCTGATCCCCCGCCGCGAGCTCGTCATCGCCTACGTCACCTTCGCCGACGAGGCCGCCGCCAACGGCGCTCGCCGCGCCCTCGACGGCTCGACCTTCGCCGGCCACCGCCTGCGCGTCGAGTTCGCGATCTGACCCCTAGAACATGCCCGCCGGGGCATGCTCATGCGGGCATGTCTTGAGGGACATGCGGCATCGGCTTCTGCGAACGTGGCGACCTCGGCCCGGGCCGGCGCTCAGCCGCCGCGGGCGATGCCGAGGAGCTTCATCTTCTTGTGCAGGTGCGTGCGCTCGACGTCGAGGGTCTCGGCCGTCTTCGACACGTTCCAGTTGTGCTCGCTCAGGCGCTGGAGGATGAACGCGCGCTCGACCGAGTCGCGGAACGCCTTGAGGGACATGCCCGGAGGGACAGCTCCCTCGCCGAGCTGGACCAGCGCGTCGCTGCCGACCGGCGCGCTCGTCGACTCCTCTTCGGGCTCGCCGCGGATCTCGAGCGGCACGTCGCCGAGCTCGATGTCGCCGTCGGACAGGATGGCGATCCGCTCCATCACGTTGCGCAGCTCGCGGACGTTGCCCGGCCACGGATAGGTCTCGAGCGCGGCCTGGGCCGCCGGCGACATCCGCTTGGGCGCGATGCCGTTCTCGTGGCAGGCGAGGTCGAGGTAGTAGCGGCACAGCAGCGCGACGTCGCCGGGCCGCTCGCGCAGCGGCGGCACGGAGATCGGGACCACGGCCAGGCGGAAGTACAGGTCCTCGCGGAACTCGCCGGTCGCCACCAGCTCGCGCAGGTTGCGGTGCGTCGCCGCCAGCACGCGCACGTCGACCTTGATCGGCCGCTCGCCGCCGACGCGCATCAGCTCGCCGCTCTGCAGCACCCGCAGCACCTTGGCCTGGGCCCCGAGGTCCATGTCGCCGATCTCGTCGAGGAACAGCGTGCCGCCGTGGGCCAGCTCGAACAGGCCGCGCTTCTGTGCGGTCGCGCCGGTGAAGGACCCGCGCTCGTGGCCGAACAGCTCGCTCTCGATCAGCTCGCGCGGGATCGCGGCGCAGTTGACCTTCACGAACGCCCCGGCCCGCCGCTCGCTGGCGTCGTGGATCGCCCGCGCCACCAGCTCCTTGCCCGTCCCGCTCTCGCCCTCGATCAGCACCCGCGCCCGCGTGCCGCCGACCTTGATCACCTGCCGCAGCAGCTCCTGCATCGGCCGCGACTCGCCGATGATCTCCCGCCGCGCCCGCGCCCGCAGGCTGCGCAGCTCGGCCTCGGTCTGGTAGTGACGGAGAGCGTTGCGCACGCTGACGATCACCCGGTCGCGCGCGAGCGGCTTCTCGAAGAAGTCGAACGCGCCGAGCCGGGTCGCCCGCACCGCGTCGGTGACCGTGGCGTGCCCGCTGATCAGGATGACGGGCAGCGGCGGGGTGCCGCCGCCGATCTCGCACAACTTCTCGAGCAGCTGCAGGCCCGACATGTTGGGCAAGCAGACGTCGACCATCACCACCTGGATCGGCCGCTGCCCCTCGGGGCCCTCGACGAGCGCGCGCTGGATCATCTCCAGGCCCTCCTCCGCGCTGTCGGCGTCGAGGACGGTGGCGCCCTCGCCCTCGAGGACCATGCGGAGCGTGCGACGGATGTTGCGCTCGTCGTCGATGACGAGGATCGTCCCGCCCAGGCCCGTGGTCTCGCTCATGCGGCGACGATCCTAGCACCGCCGGCGGCAGCCTCGCCCGGCCCGCGGCGACGCCCGCGAGGGCCCCCGATGATCACGACGCGTCGAAGTGCGCGGCGCCCGCAGCACAGCGCGCCGCGTCGTTTCGCAGCACCGCTCGCTCGTTCGCAGCTCACCCTGGTCGAACTCGATCACGCGTGCCTCCAGTCGCTGACCGCCGGCCGCGCGCGCGGCTCGCCGCGCCGCGACCGGGTCCTTTCGAGTCGTCCTCGCGCCGGACTCCGACAGGCCGACAAGGCGCGAGGAGAGAGCGTGTCGGGCCAACGACTGGACCGACGAGCCACGCGCCGGGCTGCCCGAAATGACCCGGCCGCGGCACGAGCTCACTGACGCATCAGCACGCGCACCGCCTCGCCCGCGCCCTCGAGCGCGACCCGCTCCTGCGCCCCGCTCGCCAGGTGCTTGAGCGTGACCTGCCCGGCCTTGAGCTCCTCGGCGCCGACGATCGCGGCGACCGGCGCCTTCACGCCGGGCGCGTCGGCGTACTGCAGCTGCTTGCCGAGCTTGGCCTCCTCGGGGAACACCTCGACCTTGACCCCTTGCCGCCGCAGCGCGTGCGCGACTCGCAGCGCGTCGACCCGCGAGGTGCCCTCCATCCAGCACAGGAGCACGTCTGGCCCGATGGACAGGTCGGGGAACATCCCCCGCTCCTCCATGACGACGAGGATCCGCTCGAGCCCGAGCGAGAAGCCGACGGCCGGCACCTGCTTCTTGCCGAACATGCCGACGAGGTCGTCGTAGCGCCCGCCGCCGCCGAGGCTGCCGGCGAGGTCGGGCACCGCGATCTCGAAGATCGCGCCGGTGTAGTAGCCGAGCCCGCGCGCGAGGTCGAGGCTGAGCGAGACGTGCGGCCCGGCCGGCGTGGCCGCCAGCAGGTCGAACAGCTGATCGAGGTCGTCGAGCGCCTTCAGCCCGAGCTCGTCGGTGATCTGCTTGCGCACCCGCTTGATCGGCGTCTTCGGCCCCTCGGCGACCTTGTTGAGGTCGAAGCCGAACAGCTGCTCGCCGTCGGCGGTCAGCACCAGCATCATCAGCTTGTTGGCCGCCTCGGTGCCGATCCCGCGGACGGCGAGCTCCTCGAGCACGCCGCCGTGGCCGACCTTGTCGAGCTTGTCGAGGGCCACCAGCGCGGCCGCCTCGTGGGCCACGTCGATGCCCGCGTGGTGCATCATGGCCCGCAGCAGCTTGCGGTGGTTGACGCGGATCTTGAAGTCGGTGAACCCGAGCGCGTGCAGCACCTCGGCCACGGCGCCGCACACCTCCGCCTCGGCGACGAGGCTCTGCGTGCCGGTGACGTCGACGTCGCACTGGTAGAACTCGCGGAACCTGCCCTTGCCCGGGCGATCGGCGCGCCACACCGGCTGGATCTGGTAGCGTTTGAAAAATTTCGGCAGGTCGTACTGCGCGGCCACGCGGGCCAGCGGGACCGTGAGGTCGTAGCGCAGCCCCTGATCGGCGAGCTGGCTCTCGTAGAGCCGCACGTCCGCCCGCGCCTCGCGGTTGGCGTCGTCGCCGACAGCGCCGCGCGCCTCCTCCGACAGATCGGCGACCAGCTTGGCCCCCGCCTCGAGCCCGCGCTGCAGGGCGTCGCGCCGGTGCAGCAACCGGTACAGCAGCTGGTCGCCCTCGTCGCCGTACTTGCCGAGCAAGGTGCTGAGGTTCTCGATCGCGGGGGTCTCGAGCGGGACGAACCCGTAACTGCCGTAGATCCGGCGCACCACGTCGATGACGTGCTGACGCCGGGCGATGTCGGCGGGCAAGAAGTCGCGCATGCCGCTCGGCGGCTTGGTGGAGAGCTTGGGGGCGTTCATGGCTGCAGGGGGCGGACGACTCGCGGCGAGCGCCTCGCCAGGTCACTGCCATGCCAGGACTGTGCGGCGAGCGCAAGGCCGTCGCACGCCGCGCCGCGCCGTGCCAGGAAGGCGTCGTGGGGCTTGAATGAGCCTGTCGCGCGACTTTCCCGGAGTGTTTTACCCCGTCAGTGACGACATGGGCGAGAGCGGCCTCCAGCTGTTCGTGCGCCACCTCCTGCTCGATCTGCTCAACGATTACTTCGCGGCGCTCGAGCGCGAGGCGTTCGTCGGCTCCAGTCGGTCCTTCTATTACAAGCAAGGCGACGCGTCGGCACGGGCGGCCTCGGCGGCGGCGCCTCGGCATCGTGTCCGCGCCGAGCTGGCGGCGCTGCGACAGAAGTGAGTGGCCCAGGTTAGGCCGACGCCCGCGTTGGCGCGTCGAGTTCGCAGCCCGCGCATGAAATAACGACTCCTCGCCGGCTCGCGGCCGCCGAGGAGCCTCTCGGCGAGGCGCCGACGTGGCGCCGCGCCTGTCCTTCCGGTCAGGTCGTCTTCAAGGTGATGGCGACCTGCTCGTCGTCGATCGTGTCCTCGAGGACATGTTCGCCGCTGAGGGTCGTCCCGGGCGCCACGACCTGCAGCGCGTCGGCGCGGGTCTCGCTGCGGATCTCCGCCGCGTGGGCGGCGTCGGCCAGGGCCGCGGCCAGCTCGCCGCCGCAGCGGAAGGTGACGACGATCCGCTGGTTCATGTCGAGCTCGTGGTCGCGCCGGAGGTCCTGCACGCGCTTGGTCAGCTCGCGCGCGAGGCCCTTGCGGCGCAGCGCCGGCGTCTGCGTGGTGTCGAGCACCACGGTCACGCCGGCCTCGTGGGCGACGACCAGGCCTGCGCGGGGCGTGCGGGTGATCAGCAGGTCCTCGTGGCCGAGCGACTCGCCCTCGACCTCGACGCTGCCGGCGGCGAGGAAGCCGCGCAGGGCCGTTTGGTCGAGCGCCTGCACCGCGGCCGCGACCGCCTTCATCTTGGCGCCGAGGCGCTTGCCGAGGGTCTTGAAGTTGGCCTTGGCGCTGAGCTCGACCAGCGCGCTGTCGTCGGCCGAGGCCACGATCTCCTCGACGTTGAGCTCGCCCTTCAGCTCCTCCTGGACCGCCGGATCGGCGAAGCGCGCCAGCTCCTCCGCGCGCTCGTGGACGATCGTCAGCCGCGCCAGCGGCCGGCGCACGTTGATGCGCTCGCGCTCGCGCAGGCCGAGGCCGAGGCCGACCACCTGGCGCTGGGCCGCGACCTCGCGCTCGAGCGCCTCGTCGCGGGCGAACACGTCGGCCTCGGGGAAGCGGGTGAAGTGCACGCTCTCCTCGCCCGGCGCGGCCAGGCCCGGGTCGACGACCAGGCGCTGATACAGGTGCTCGGTGAAGAACGGCATCACCGGCGCCATCGCCCGCGCGATCGTCACCAGGGCGCGGTAGAGCGTGGCGTAGGCGCGCTGCTTGTCGAGGTCGGCCGGGTTGTTGGCGCGCCAGTAGCGGCGCCGGCCGCGGCGGATGTACCAGTTGTTGAGGTCGTCGCAGATCTCGAGGAAGTGCGGGACCAGGTTCGACAGCTCGTAGGCCTCGTACTCGCGGGTGAGGTTCTCCAGGAACCCGCCGACGCGCGAGGTGATCCAGCGGTCGAGCGGGTGCTCGAGCGGCTGGGCGTCGAGGTCGGCGGCCTGCGGGATCCACCCGTCGGCCAGCGCGTAGGTGGTGAGGAAGTAGTACGCGCTCCACAGCGGCAGCATCGCCAGGCGGACGGTGTCCTTGACGCACTCGCCGGTGAGGTCGTCGGCGTTTTTGCCGAACCGCATCGGCTCGCCGCGGACGACCGCGCTGTTGATGAGGTAGGCGCGCAGGGCGTCGGCGCCGAAGTTGTCGATCACGCCGGCCGGGTCGGGGTAGTTCTTGAGCCGCTTCGACATCTTCTTGCCGTCGGCGGCGAGGATCAGCCCGTTGACGATGACGTTCTTGAAGGCCGGCCGGCCGAACAGCGCGGTCGACAGCACGTGCAGGGTGTAGAACCACCCGCGGGTCTGGTCGAGGCCCTCGGCGATGAAGTCGGCCGGCAGGTTGTCCTCGACGTAGGCCTTCTTGTCGGCGTCGAACGGGTAGTGGTTCTGCGAGTAGGGCATGCTGCCCGACTCGAACCAGCAGTCGAACACCTCGGAGATCCGGCGATAGGTGCCGCCGCCCGGCGCGGACCAGGTGATGCCGTCGACGTTCTCGCGGTGGAGGTCGCCGAGGCTGCCGGCGGCGAGGCCGGCGAGGCGCTCGAGCTCGGCCACGCTGTGGATGCAGACCATGTCCGAAGGGTCACGGTCGTTGCGCCACACCGGCAGCGGGGTGCCCCAGTAGCGGTTCCGGCTGAGGTTCCAGTCGCGGGCGTTCTCCAGCCAGTTGCCGAAGCGGCCGCTGCCGACGTGCTCGGGGACCCACCGGATCTTCTTGTTGTTGGCGACCAGCGCGTCGCGCATGCCCTCGACCCGCATGAACCAGGTCGACAGCGCCATGTAGATCAGCGGCTGCTCGGTGCGGTAGCAGTGCGGGTACGCGTGGACGATCGTGTCCTGGTCGACGACCTTGTGCTCGCGCTTGAGGCGGTCGATGATCGGCTTGTCGGCGTCCTTGACGAACAGGCCGGAGAACTCGCCGACGCGGTCGTCGAAGATGCCCGAGAGGTTGACCGGACAGACCATCGGCAGGCCGTTGGCCTGGCCGACCTGGTAGTCGTCCTCGCCGAAGGCCGGGGCCTGGTGGACGATGCCGGTGCCGCTGTCGGTCGACACGTAGGCGGCGCCGAGGACCTTGAAGCACCAGCGCGTGCCGTCGGGCCGGGTGGCGAGGTCGGCGAAGAACGGCAAGAGCGGCTGGTACGGCCGGCCGACCAGCTCGCGGCCCTTGAGGCGCGCGAGCTCCTCGGTGGCGCCGACGCGGCCGCGCTGCTGGTAGTCGGCGAGCCGGCCCGGCTCGACGTACGCGACCTCGCCGGTGTCGATGACCCGCACCTTGACGTAGTCGAGGTCGGGGTGGACCGCGAGCGCCAGGTTGCTCGGCAAGGTCCACGGCGTCGTGGTCCACGCCCACAGGAAGGCGTCCTCGTCGTCGAGGCGGAAGCGGACGGTGAGGCTCGGGTCCTGGCGCCGCTTGTGGCCCTCCTTGCGGGTGACCGGGTCCTTCTCTTGCGGGCCCTGGGCGACCTCGAAGTTGGACAGCGGAGTGCCGAGCGCCGGCGACACCGGCTGGACGCGATAGCCCTCGTAGATGAGGCCTTTGTCCCACAGCTGGCCGAAGCACCACCAGACGGACTCCATGAACGTGAAGTCCATGGTCTTGTAGTCGTCGCGGAAGTCGACCCACCGGCCCATGCGGCCGACGACCTTCTCCCATTCGGCGGTGAAGCGGAGCACGCCGGCGCGGCAGGCGGCGTTGAACTGCGGCACCCCGTAGCGCTCGATGTCCGCCTTGCCGTGGAGACCGAGCTCGGCCTCGACGAGGCTCTCGATCGGCAGGCCGTGGCAGTCCCAGCCGAACCGACGCTCGACGCTCCGGCCGCGCATGAACCAAAACCGCGGCACGATGTCCTTGATCGTGCCCGCCAGCAGGTGACCGTAGTGAGGAAGCCCGGTGGCGAACGGCGGCCCGTCGTAGAACACGAACGCGGGGCGCCCCGAGCCGTCTGCGCGCGTGGTGGTGCGCAAACTCTTGCCCTCGATGTCACCGGCCCGCCACAGCTGGAGGATCTCCTGCTCGAGGCGCGGGAGGTCGAGCTGCGAATTGGGCCTCAAAAACGGGGATGCGGGCTTCGGCGCGGTCATACGGGCTCGTCTGCCTGCATGGCTCGCCGGCGGCCCGCGGTCAAGCCCCGCCCGAGGTCGCCCCGGGCGCCGTGAAACCCGACCGGCTTCGGACCCGTCTCAGCGGAGACCGCTGTGACGTTGTCGACACGTCGGCGGCTCGGTATCCTGTCCCTCACCCCTCGCGCGAGGCTCCTCCGGACCATGACCATGAAACACCTCACTTCCGCCCTCTTCCTCGTCGCGCTCACCGGCGCCGGCTGCGGCGACAACAACGCCAACGGGACCGACACCAGTCCCCAGGAGGGCGAGCGCAAGCCGCAGGTCGGCGAGTGGGAGACGGAAGTCGACAACCTGCCGTTCCCGCTCAGCGGCGACGGACGCATCACGACGCTGACGGTCGGCCGCAAGCAGTTCGACGAGAACTACGCCAACCGCGGCAACATCGAGATCCTGTTCGACCACCCGGAGGAGACGATCACCGTCGAGACCCGCAAGTACGTGTTCGGCGACGGCATCGACAAGGAGAACACGTTCAAGAAGCTGTCGCTGTGGGCGTTCGTCAGCTCCGGCAACCCGACCCGGCCCAGCTCGCAGGACCCGGCCGACGACTGCACCGACACGTCCTGGAAGGACGGCTGCGCGATCTACACCTACTACGACGGCAAGTCGCAGCCCGAGCGCTCGGGCATGGACTTCCGCGTCCACCTGCCCACCGGCTACCGCGGCAAGCTGGTCGTGTCCACCGAGGACAACATCACCGAGCAGTCGTACCCGCGCCGCGGCAACATCACGATCGACAACCTGTGCAGCTTCGGCGACGTGTCGATGCAGGCCGGCTGGGCCAAGATCAAGATGTGCCGCGAGCTGACCCCCGCGCCCGCCTGCCCACCCGCCGGCATCGAGAACTGCGAGAACTTCGGGCCGGACAACGACGGCAGCGAGGCGTGGTCCAAGGACTGTCAGTGCGGCAACGGCGACCTGTTCGGCCAGCTGCTGGTCCGCGCCCCGCAGCCGTGGGCGGCCAACATCACCGTCGACATCCCGTCGACCGTGTGGCTCAACGCGACCCTCAAGAACACCGAGATCATGCGCCCGCACGAGTGCCTGCCCGAGATCGCCTGCACCGGCGACTGCACGCTCAACGCCGAGGACGAGTACGCCCCGACCGCCGAGTTCAACTACCCGAGCCCGGCGGCCCCCGCCGGCGCCGGCTTCAACGTCACGGTCGAGAGCGGCGGCTGCACCAAGATCCCGTTCGTCGACGACCCCGACGATTGGAAGCCCGTGGACGAGGGCGAGCCGGAGGAGCAGCTGCGCGGCCTGCTCAAGGTCTGCACCGACTGCATCGAATAAACTGTCCTCCGGGACAGCTGCACGCGAGCGCGTCGCTTCGGCGGCGCGCTCGTCGCTTTCTCCGCTGCGGCGGCGCGGGGCCCGGAAGAACCGGGCCGGCGGGCCGGCCGCGATCGTCTCCGCTACAGCGGCGCGGGCTCGGAAGAACTGGGTCGGGCGGGCCACCTGGCGATCGTCTCCGCTGCAGCGGTGCGGGGCTCGGAAGAACTGGGTCGGGCGGGCCGGGCCACCGGGCGGCGATCGTCTCCGCTGCAACGGCGCGGGGCTCGGAAGACCTGGGTCGGGCGGGCCGGGCGCGGCGAGAACGGGTCCCGTCGCGACGCGAGACCTGCCATGCCAGGTGCTCGACGCGGAGGGGTCGATGGGGCACGTCCGACGGCTCATCCCGCGTCTGCGCGCCAGGCACGGGGCCCCTCGCTGCGTCCCATTCTCGCCGCGCCCGGCCCGCCCGGCCCGCCCGGCGGCGATTGTCGCGGCCCCGCTTCTCGTCACGCACAGCTTTTGTGTCCGACGATCCGTCCGGCCCACCCGGGCGACGATCGTCGCGGCCCCGCTTCCCGTCACGCACAGCTTTCGTGTCTCACGATCCGCCCGGGCGACGATCGTCGCGGCCCCGCTTCTCGCCGTGCGCAGAACTCTTGTCCGCCGGCGAGTCCGGGCCGAAGCGCCGCGAGAGTCGGCGTAGCGCGCCGCACCGCGAGAGGCAGCCGTCAGCGTTCGGGCAAGGCGGCGACGGCGTCGGCGTGGCGGCCTTCGCCGACGACGTAGAGCATCTCGGTGTTGCGCAGGTGGCTGACGCGGCCGACCTTCTCGCCGCGCGGGCTGTAGATGCCGATCTGGGCCCCGACGTAGCGCTTGTAGTCGAACGACAGCACGCGGACGGGGCCGCGGCGGGCCAGCAGGGCCTCGAGCTCGGGGCGCGACAGGTAGCCCTCGTCGCTGAACGAGACGACCAGCAGCGGCGCGCGCACGGCGTCGATCAGCGCCTCCATGCTGGCGCGGATCTTGGTGCGGGCGTTGAAGGCGCTGCGGCGCTCCTGGCAGTCGACGCGCTTGCGGGCGACGCCGTAGGCGGCGGGGGCGTCGCCGCGGACAATCGTCTCCCACACGTGGTAGTTGCCGAGGTACGAGTGCTGGTTGTACGGCGGGTCGAGGTAGGCGAGGTCGCCCTCGAGCGCGCCGGCGGCGGCGATGGCGTCGAGGCCATGGGCCTGTCCTTTTCCCCATGTTGCTCGGGACAGGACCTCGGGGACACGTAGTTCGAGATCGCCGTGGGCGCGCGCGGCCCACGCCTTGAGGTAGGCCATCTGCACGCCGGTGGTCGAGTCGACGCGGTCGGCGGCCTCGATGAGGGCGACCAGGAGCACGGCCTCGAGCTCGGGCCCCAGGCCCTTGTCGGCGATCGCCCGGCGGATGGCGTCGATGCGGGCGCCGTTCTTCGGCTGGAAGAAGCGGGCCTCCTCGCAGAAGGTGCGGGTGACGTAGCCGGGCTCGCCGGGCAGGGCGTTGAGCTCGGCGACCAGGCGGCGGGCGTCGTCGAGCACGTCCTCGCGGTCGGCCTGGACGTAGCAGCGGGCCAGCGTCTCGGCGTACTTGTTGTGGTCGTTGGCCAGCACGCGGTAGCCGGCGGCCTTGAGCGCGTGCCCGACCCTGGATGTCCCCGAGAACAGGTCGATGACCGTCCGGACCTCCGGCAGGCCGCGGACGACCCGCAAGATCTCGGGGATCAGCAGCCGCTTCGAGCCGAGGTACTTGATCACTTCTTCTTGCCGCTCTTCGCCGGCTCCTTGGCCGGCTCCTTGGCGGCGGGCTTCTGGGTCTCTTGCACCCCGAGCTTGGCGGCGGCGCCGGAGTTGGCGTCCTCGCGGTCGTAGCAGAGGTCGCCGTTGTCCTTCTTGAGCAGGTCGATCTGGTCCTTCGCCGCCTTCTGGTACTGCGCCGGCGCCGTCGACTTGGGCCGGATCAGCGCCTCGAAGTAGGCGATCGCGTTCTTGCACTGACCGAGCTTGGCGAACCCGAGGCCCGAGTAGTAGAGCGCGTCGCTGACCACCGGGGCGTCGGCGTGGTCCTGGATGATCTTGTAGAAGATGCCGAGGGCGCTCTTGTAGTCGCGCTCGCTGTAGAACGTGAGGCCGACCTTGAAGTCGGCGTCCGGCAGCTTGGGGTCGCCGGGGTAGCGCGAGATGAAGGTGCGGAACAGGGTCCGCGACTGCTTGAAGTTCTTGCGCTGGAGCTGGCGGTCGGCCTCGGCCCACAGCTCGTCCTTGCTCTCGGGGATGTTGGTCGCCTCGTTGAGCTTCTCCTCGAGCTTCTTCAGGCGCTCGTCGACGTCCCCGCGCAGCTCCTGCAGCGCCTGCTGGGTCGCCGAGGCGACGAGCTCGGCGTTCTCGGTCGAGCCGCGCAGCTGCTGGGTCTCCTGCTCGACCACGTCCATGCGCACGCCGATGCCGGCCTGGCTGCCGCGCAGGAGCGACTCGGCCTGGTCGAGCTTGGCCTGCAGCTCGGCCAGCTTCTTGTCGGCCTCCACGACTTTCTCGTCGAGCTCCTTGCTGCGGTCGATGGTTTGGGTCTCGATCTTGTCGACCTTCTTGGCGAGGTCGTCGTGCTCGGCCTTGAGGGTGAGGCAGCCTGGCGCGACGAGAGCGGCCGCGAGCAGGCTCGCGACCGCCCCGGGGCGTCCGAGGCCGCCGGGGAGTCGGCGGCGCAGTAGAAGCATGATGTCCTTCGAGCCCCGCGAGGGGCGGTGGTCGTCACTGGTAGATGAAGTCGACGCGGCGGTCTTCCTTCATGCTGCCCTCGTCGGTGCCGGTCGCCTCGAGGTCACCCTTGGACACGACCGTCATGCGCGACGCGTCGATCCCGAGGTTCTGCAGGTACTCCTTCACCGTCACGCCGCGCTTGTCGGTGAGCATGATGTTGTACTCCTCGGTGCCGCGCGAGTCGGCGTGCGCCTCGAGGATGAGCTGGGCGTTGTTGCTCTTGAGGCACTCGGCCAGCGCCTTGAGCTTCTCCTGGTCGGCCGGCTCGGGGTTCGGGTTGTCGAACCCGAAGTAGATCTTCGGGACATCCGGGCACGGGTTGGTGCCGCCGCCCATGGCGCCCGAGAACTCGCAGGTGCCCATGTTGCAGATCTCGTCCATCGCGCACTGGTCGTCGGTCTGGCAGCCGCCGGCGCCGCCGGAGCCGGGCGCGTTGCAGCGGCCCGAGCCGATGTCGCAGGTGCCCGGCTGGCAGTCGAAGTCCTCCGAGCAGGCGCCGCAGGCGCCGGCCTTGCACACGAGGCCGTTGGTGCACTCGATCGTCTGCTGGCAGGGCGCTCCCACGCCGTCGGCCCCGCCGCTGCCGGCCAGCGCCGGATCCTGGCAGCGGAACTCGGCGCACTTCCACGGCGTCCCGTTCGGCCCCTTCGTCGCGCAATCGGCGTCGGTCTTGCAGTTCTGGCACTGCTTGTCGACGCACTTCTCGTCGAGGTCGACGTTGCAGTGCTTGTCCTTCTTGCAGGCCGGGTAGACCGGCGGCTTGCAGGCGGCGCTGCCGAGCGCGACAAAGCCCAAGCCGAGAGCGAGCAGGTGGGGTTGGATGCGGGAGAACATGGCGCGCATGAGGGGCGACTCCGGGGAGGTGTTTCTCGAGGCCGTTCGGGCCGGGGAGACAGGTTCGGGCCCGAAGGGCCGAGGTGCGAAGGTCGGCCCGTTCGGGCCGGGGAGGCGGGACCAGTTGCTCGCCCGAAGACCTGGCGAGCGTGCGAGTGCTGGACGGAGGGGCCGGGGGCGAACTCTCGGATGTGGGGGTCCGGGGAGCAAATTTCCGGCGAAACTTCCGTCCGGGCGGCCAAAGGGATACCGAGCGGTGCGAGGGGTGTCAACCGCACGAGCGGGCGACCCGGCGCGACCGACCTGATGCACGTGTGCCCCCTCCCCGGGCCCCCGCCGCGTCCGTCGCCCGGGCCGCACGAGGAAGGAAGCCACCGGCGTGGGGTGCCGGCGCCGCCAAGGTCACGCCCCGCCGACTTTTGCTTCCGCGCGGCGTCTGGCATGGTTCGCGGCGATGGTCGCCAAGGTCAGTCCCGGCTCGGACAACAAGACGATGTTCGAGATCTACCGCGAGTCCGACTATAATCGCGCGTTTCACTTCGTTTTCTTCACCGACCTGGACGAGCACAACCGAGGCAAAGAGATCGCCCGCGCCGCCGCCGGTGAGACCGTCTTCCACGGGTTCGTCGGCGACGACCGCAAGGAGGCCGCCCGCGCCGAAATCGCGGCGATCGTCGACGAGCTCAACGCCATGGACGAGGACACCGCAGGCATGCCGGAGGCCGTGATCCAGCGCCGCCTCGGCCCATTCCTGGTCGCCTGAGCATGCGCTCGCGCCCGCACCACCGCGCGACCGTCCGCCTCCGCGCGCTCTCCGCGACCCTCGCCGCCGCCCTCGCCTGCGCCCCCGCCGACGACGCCACCCCGGTCGACCTGTCGACCGAATACGACGGCCTGGTGTTGACTGACGCCCCCAACGCCGTCGCCCCGCTCGCCTGGCACGCCCCCCGCGCAGACTGCCCCCTCGCCTACCGCGTCCGCATCGACGAGACCTTCCCGCCCGGCCTGGCCGAGTTCCTCCACGTCAGCGAGGAGCACAGCCTGTCGGTCCTGGTGCTCGGCTGGGGCTTCGGGACGACTGGCCCCGAGGACATGCCCGAGGGGCAATGGTCGGAGGGGCCTGTCCCCAAGGACAGACCCTTCGCCGGCCAGCTGATGTTCCGCGGGCCCAAGACGTCCGGCCGCGAGCTGCTGCGCGAGTGGGCCGTCTCGGCCGAGTTGGTCGGCCCGGCCTCGCCCGACGCCGCCTGCTACGAGCGCACCTGGGACCCGGTCGAGGACGCGCTGGCGCTGGCCTGGCCGCAGCTGCCGGGCCGCCGCACCCGCGTCGGCGAGACCTGGCGCGGCGCCCGGGTCGAGGGCCGCTGCAACCGCTCGTCCTGCGTCGACCCCGACAGCGGCGCCGGCGGCCAGGACGCCCACGAGCGCCCGTGCGCGACGATGTCGTGGCGCGAGCGCCTCGACGGCCTCTACACCCTGACCGGTCCGAGCGGCCAGGTCACCACGGTGGCCCAGATCGCCGGGTTTTGGAGCGACGGCCAGCCGCTCGACAAGGGCGTGTGGAGCGAGCGCACCGCCCTCGTCGACGCCGACCACGGCCGCCCGCTGCGCGCCGAGGTGTCCATCCACCACAACTTCACCGGGATCGAGCGCCACGTCGTGATCGACGCGATCGACACCTGTCCCGGAGGACTGGTCGCGGCCGGCTGGACCGCGCCGCAGGCGGTCGCCGACGAGCGCGCCGCCCTCACGGCCGCGCTGGAACGCGCGACCTCCCGCAAGCGTTAGGGGCCCATGGACAAGATCGTCATCCACGGCGGCGCACGACTCAACGGGGAGCTCCGCGTGCTCGGAGCCAAGAACGCCGCCCTCCCGCTCCAGTGCGCCGCCCTCCTCGGCGACGGCCCCACCACCTACCGCCACGTCCCGCGCCTGTCCGACGTGCAGACGATGAGCCAGCTGCTGGTCGGCCTCGGCTGCGCCGTCGAGGGCGACCGCACCCTGACGATCGACCCCACCGGCGTCCAGGACGGCCCGAAAGAGGCGCCCTACGAGCTGGTCAAGACGATGCGCGCCTCGGTCACGGTGATGGGCCCGCTGCTCGGCCGCCACGGCTTCGCCCGCGTCTCGCTCCCCGGCGGCTGCGCGATCGGGGCCCGGCCGATCGACCAGCACCTGCGCGGCTTCGAGGCCCTCGGCGCCAAGATCCGCATGTCCCACGGCTACGTCGAGGTCAAGGCCAAGCGCCTCAAGGGCGCCCGCATCAACTTCGACATGGCCACCGTCGGCGGCACCCAGAACGTCATGATGGCCGCCGCCATGGCCAAGGGCACCACCGTGCTCGAGAACGCCGCGCGCGAGCCCGAAGTGCAGGAGCTGGCGATCGTGCTCGGCAAGATGGGCGCGAAGATCGCCGGCGCCGGCTCGCCGACGATCGAGATCGAAGGCGTCGACGCGCTGCAGGGGATCGACCACGCGATCCTCCCCGACCGCATCGAGGCCGGGACCTTCGCCATCGCCGCCGCGATCACCGGGGGCGACCTCCTCCTCCTCGATGCTCCGTCGTCCCACATGCACGCGGTCATCGCCAAGCTCGAGGAAGCGGGCGTCCGCTGCCGGGTCGAGCCCGAGGGCCTGCGCGTGATCGGCCCCGACGAGCTCGCCCCCATCGACCTCGTGACCCGCCCGCACCCCGGCTTCCCGACCGACATGCAGGCGCAGATGATGGTCCTGGCGACCCTCGCGCGCGGCCAGAGCGTCATCACCGAGACCATCTTCGAGAACCGCTTCATGCACGTGCCCGAGCTGTGCCGCCTCGGCGCAGACATCCACGTCAACGGCAACGTCGCCGTCATCCGCGGCAAGGCCCGCTACACCGGCTCGATCGTCATGGCGACCGACCTCCGCGCCAGCGCCTGCCTCGTGCTCGCCGGCCTGGTCGCCGAGGGCAAGACGGAGATCCGCCGGGTCTACCACCTGGACCGCGGCTACGAGACCATCGAGAAGCGCCTGCGCAAGGTCGGCGCCAAGATCCGCAGGTACCATGGCGCCCCGAGCTGACGGCCTCACCCTCGCCCTCCCCAAGGGCCGAATCCTCAAGCAGGCGCTGCCCCTGCTGCGCCGGGTCGGGATCGACCTCGCCGCCGCGTGGGAGGGCGAACACGACCGCCGCCTCCTGTTCGACCTGCCCCCCGGGCCCGATCTGCCCGGCGGCGCGCGCGTGCTCCTGGTCAAGCCGGTCGACGTGCCCACCTACGTCGAGCACGGCGTCGCCGACATCGGGGTCGCCGGGTCGGACACGCTGGGTGAGGAGGCCCGCGACCTCTACGAGCCGCTGGACCTCGGCATCGGCGCCTGCCGCCTGGCGATCGCGGAGCCCGCCGCGCGCCCGACCCCGCTCCGGCGCGGCGTCTCCCTCCGGGTGGCCACGAAGTACCCCCGCCTGACCCTGAATCATTATCGCTCCAAGGGGATCCAGCCCGAGATCATCCCCCTGTTCGGGTCGGTCGAGTTGGGCCCGATCACCGGCCTGTCGGACCAGATCGTCGATCTGGTGGAGAGCGGCGAGACGCTCCGGCAAAATAACTTGCGGGAGGTCGAGACCATCCTGTACGTGACAAGCCGGCTCATCGTGCACCCGGCCAGCCTCAAGCTCAAGCAGGCGCCCATCACGGCGCTCATCGCCGCCCTCCGTGACGCGCTCGCGACCGACGGGTCCACTGCCCGCAACGTTTCGTCTGCACGACCCACCGGGTCTGAAGGGACGGCATGAGCAAACCCGACGACCCAGCCCTCGTCCGCGCCGCGGTGCTCCAGCGCCTGAAGGTCCACGTCCGCCTGGCCCAGCAGGGCCTGGCCCCGACCCCCGACCAGCGCCGCCGCCTCGCCGCCTCGCTGCCCGAGCTGGTCGCGTTCGGCGACCGCCGTTACGCCCAGTGCCACGCGGTGCTCGACTGGGACCACCGTCTGCCGAGCGACGCGGCCGTCCTGCGCCTCTACCTGTCCTATACCGACCGCGAGGCCGGCGCCATCGAGAACGCGCTCAAGTCCCGCGACCGGGAGATCGACGCCGGCAACCTCTACCCCGAGTTCGACGTGCCCGACTACGCCGACGTCGACGCCAGCGAGTCGTACGTCGCGGTGCTGCGGCCCGGCAACCACGAGGTCGGCGACCTGCGGTTCTTCAGCGACTGGCGCAAGGGCGTCCACCAGTCGGTCGCCCGCGAGGCCGTCGCGGCCGTGCGCGCCAGCCCCAGCTACGAGCGCTCGATGCGGGAGCGCAGCCACGACAACCTCGGCCCGCCGGTCGTCATCGGCTGGACCCCGCCGTGCCTGGCCCAGAGCAAGCACTGGGCGATCGAGGTCTGGCTGCTGGTCGACTTCGACGGCCACGTCGGCCGCGCCCACGTGTTCATGATCGACAGCAAGACGCACCTGGTCACCCGCGAGTACTTCACCGAGGTCCAGATCGGCTGAAGGGACATGTCCCTCCGCACAGGCCTTTCAGGCATGCGCGTGAGGACATGTCCCGAAGCTCAGCAAAGCCCCAGCAGACGCCCAGCAGGCGTCAGCTCTCCTGGACCTTGATCGTCTTGCAGCTCTCGCCCGCGATCTTCGGCAGCGTGAGGCTGAGGACGCCCTTCTCGAGGTGGGCCTCGGCCTTCTCCGAGTTGACGTGGCACGGCAGCTCGATGCGACGGATGAACGAGCCGAAGCTGCGCTCGTGGTAGAAGAAGTTCTCCTTCTCGTCGCGGATCTCCTCGCGCTTCTCGCCGCGCAGGGTCAGGATGTTGCCCTCGACGCTGATCTCGACGTCCTTCGGCTCGAGACCCGGGACCTCGGCGCGCACGAGCACGTCCTCGCCGCAGTCGCTGACGCTGATCGCCGGGTAGTTCAGGTTGCCGATCACGTTGCCCATCACGTTGCCGACGTTGCCGAAGGGCTCGAGGCCGAACATCGGCAGGCGGCCGAAGAAGCGATCGAACACGCGCTGCATGTCCTGCTGCAGCGGCGACATCTGGGTCGTGACGGGGACGTTCTGCGATTGTTGCCTCTTCCACGGGAGCAGCGACATGGTCATCCTCCTCGGGCGAAAACCATGGGCCGGGCGTCGCGCGCCGCAACCTCAAAATTTGCGCGCCCACGAGGCCGGACTGGGCCGTCAGCGCTGGACCACGCGACCGCGGTGGACCACCGCGTGGATGAGCGGCGAGCCGGCGTGGTACACGAGGTCGCGGACATCGTCGGTGGAGAGCACCACGACGTCGCCGCTGAGCCCGGCCTCGATGCGCCCGCGCTCGTCGTGCAGGCCGAGCGACGCCGCCGCGTTGTGCGTCGTCGCCGTGACGGCCTCGGCGGGCGACAGCCGGTTGCCGTAGCACGCCAGCGCCAGCACCACCGACAGCGACTCGAGCGCGCACGAACCCGGGTTGCAGTCGGTCGCCACCGCCACCGCCACGCCCGCCTTCACCAGCGCGCGGCCGTCGGCGAAGCCCTTGCCGAGCACCAGCGAGGTGCCGGGCAGCAGCGTCGCCACCACCCCGGCGTCGCGCAGCGCGGCCCGCTCGCCGTCGTCGAGGTGCAGCAGGTGGTCGGCCGAGCGCGCGCCGAACTCGGCCGCGAGCAGGGCCCCGCCGGTGTGGCCGAACTCGTTGGCGTGCAGGCGGATCGGCAGGCCCAGCGCGCGCGCCTTGTGGAGGATCCGCCGCGTCTCCTCCGGCGTGAACGCGCCGCGGTCGCAGAACACGTCGCAGAAGTCGGCCAGCCCCGCCGCCACCACCGCCGGCAGCACCTCGTCGCACACCCGGCCGACGAACTGCTCGCGCCCCTCGGGCCGGTCGCGCAGCTCGGCCGGCAGCGCGTGCGCGGCCAGGCAGGTCGTGACCCCGCGGACACCTGTCTCTCGGGCCAGCCGACGAGCGACCCGCAGCTGGCGCAGCTCGGTGTCGAGGTCGAGCCCGTAGCCGCTCTTGATCTCGACCGCCGTGGTCCCGGCGCTCAGCATGCGGCGCAGGCGCGTCGCGCTCTCGGCCAGCAGCGCGTCCTCGTCGCGCTCGCGAGTCTTGCGCACGCTCGAGAGGATCCCCCCGCCGGCGGCGAAGATCGCCTCGTAGTCGGCCCCGGCCAGGCGCATCTCGAGCTCGTCCTTGCGGTCGCCGCCCCACACCAGGTGCGTGTGGCTGTCGACCAGCCCCGGCAGCAGCGCGCGCCCGCGGCAGTCGAGCTCGACCGCGCCGGGCGGCACCTTCTCCGCCGGCAGCGCCGCGTCGGGTCCGGCCCACGCGATCGTCCCGTCGCGCACGATCACGCTCCACCCCTCGCGCAGGCCCAGCGCCGCCATCTCGGCGCCCGCGCGGGGCCTGTCCTTCGGGCCATCTGCGAGCGTGTACACCCGCGAGGCCGCGCGCAGCAGCACGTCGCCGGTCATCGCCCGTCCTCGAAGATCGTCCGGCCGGGCACGCGCACGTCGTGCTCGCGGGCGAACTGGAGCGCCTCGTCGTAGCCGGCGTCGACGTGGCGGACCACGCCCATCCCGGGGTCGGTCGTCAGCACGCGGTGGAGCCGGCGCGCCGCGCCCTCGCTGCCGTCGGCGACCACCACCATGCCCGCGTGCAGGCTGTAGCCGATGCCGACGCCGCCGCCGTGGTGGACGCTGACCCACGTCGCCCCGGCCGCGGTGTTGATCATCGCGTTGAGGATCGGCCAGTCGCCGATCGCGTCGGAGCCGTCCTTCATCCCCTCGGTCTCGCGGTTGGGCGAGGCCACGCTGCCGCAGTCGAGGTGGTCGCGGCCGATCACGATCGGCGCCTTCACCTTGCCGCTGCGGACCAGGTCGTTGAACAGCAGCCCGGCCCGCTCGCGCTCCCCGTAGCCGAGCCAGCAGATCCGCGCCGGCAGGCCCTGGAACTTGACCTGCGTGCGCGCCAGCTCGATCCACCGCCGCAGCCCCGCGTTGTGCGGGAACAGCTCGAGCACCGCGCGGTCGGTCACCGCGATGTCCTCCGGGTCGCCCGACAGCGCCGCCCAGCGGAACGGCCCCTTGCCCTCGCAGAACAGCGGGCGGATGTACAGCGGCACGAAGCCCTTGATCTCGAACGCATCGGCGACCCCGGCGCGGACCGCCTGCGCGCGGATATTGTTGCCGTAGTCGAACGCGATCGCCCCGCGGTCCTGCATCGCCCGCATGGCCGCCACGTGCCGCCCCATCGCGTCGACGCTGCGGCGCACGTACTCCTCCGGGTCACTGCGGCGCAGCTCCTCGGCTGCCTCGAGGGACATGCCGTCGGGGACATATCCGTGCAGCTCGTCGTGCGCCGACGTCTGGTCGGTCACCACGTCGGGGATCACCCCGCGGCGGACCAGTTCGGGCAGCACCTCGGCGCAGTTGCCGAGCAGGCCGACCGACAGCGGCTCGCGGGTCTTGCGGGCCTCGTCGAGCCAGCGGAGCGCCTCGTCGAGGCTGGTCGTGCTGCGCATCAGGTACTTGTGCTGCAGGCGCCGCTCGATGCGCTGCGGGTCGACCTCGACGCACAGGATCGCCGCTCCGTTCATCGTCGCCGCCAGCGGCTGGGCCCCGCCCATCCCGCCGAGTCCGCCGGTCACCACCAGTCGCCCGCGCAGGTCGCCGCCGAAGTGCGTCTGTCCGCACGCCGCGAACGTCTCGAACGTCCCTTGCAAGATCCCCTGCGTGCCGATGTAGATCCAGCTGCCCGCCGTCATCTGCCCGTACATCGTCAGCCCGAGCGCCGACAGCCGCTCGTGCTCTGCCAGCGTCGCCCACTTCGGCACCAGCAAGCTGTTGGCCAGCAGCACCCGCGGCGCGTCCTCGTGTGTCTTGAAAATTGCCTGGGCCCGGCCGCTCTGGACCAGCAGCGTCTCGTCCGCCGCGAGGCTCTTCAGGCTGGCGACGATCCGGTGGTAATCGGGCCACGAGCGGGCGGCGCGGCCGGTGCCGCCGTAGACCACCAGGTCTTGCGGGCGCTCTGCCACCTCGGGGTCGAGGTTGTTCATCAACATGCGCAGGGCGGCCTCCTGCGGCCAACCCTTGCACGACAGCGCGGTGCCGCGCGGTGCGCGGATCTCGGGGGCATTCATGGTGGCCCGAGGGTAGCAAGCGCCCGCCGGACCGGCGGCCGCCGCGAGTGTGACTTTGTCGGCGCGCACCCCCCTGCGCCCCGCGAGCTCGGCATCTCACGCCGTTCCCCGCCCGCGCGGCGCGCCCGCTCACGCCGGGCCGCCTCGACCCTCGCTTGCCCGTCCGCGTCGCTCCCGACGTCGCGCCAGTGCGGCGGCGACGCTCGACGCACGGCCGCCCCGTCGCTACCGCAGCCTTGTCTTGACATCCATCAGATGGCCCTTGCGACATGTCCGAACCACCATCACAAGGGGTCTCCCGAAAGACAGCCTCTCTTCTCGTCGCCGGACACGCAACCCTACGTCCCACGACCAGCGGGGCCGAGACGATCGTAGCAGCGCGGGCCCGCGCGCGACGAGAATGGGACGCATCGAGGTGTCCCGAAAGACAGCCTCCCTTCTCGTCGTCGGACACGCAAACCTACGTCTCACGACCAGCGGGGCCCGAGACGCTCGTCGCAGGGCGGGCCGGGCGCGGCGAGAATGGGACGCAGCGAGGGGCCCCATGCCTGACGCGCAGACGCGGGATGAATCTTCGGACATGCCCCATCGACCACTCCGCGTCGAGCATCTGGCATGGCTTGTCCTGCATTCATGCATTTCAGGCCGTGCGGGCCCGTTTACGCCGGATCTGGACGACGTTGTCAGGCGTTGCCGCGCCGTTGCCAGCGGGCGGTGTCGTGACCCCCGAGGGGGCCGGCTCGAAGATGGACATCACCCGGCGCGCGACGTGGAACTTGCGCTCCTTCTCCAGGTGGACGTAGTACCCGCGGGTGGTCGCGGGGTCGGAGTGACGCGCGAAGTGCTGGGCCTCTTCGAGCGTCGCTCCGGCCACGTAGAGGTGGGTGATCACGGAGTGGCGGAAGAGGTGCGGGCCGAGCGGACGCTTGCCCCCCTCGTTGACGATCCCCGCGCGTTGCATGAGGAGTGCGATCCTCTGCTCGACGCTCGTGTCGCTCTCGTGGGCAAACTGCGGCTTCTTGCCCGGCCGCGGCGGCCGAATCAGCACCCACAGATCGGAGTGCCCCTCCGCGCGGAGTCGGCGGAGTGCTGCCGCGAGGCGCCCCGAGATCGGCGTCGCCCCCTCGCCCTCCTTGGGTGTGTCCTGCAGGACGCGCTTGCACACGTTCCGCTTGACGTCGATCCGCCCGCAGGTGCTGTCGGGCGCGGGGTGGTCCCAGAGGGTGATGTCGGCCCACTGGAGTCCCGCGACCTCGCCGGCGCGCAGACCCGCGTGCCAGGCGAGCAAGACCATCACCTCGTCGTGCGCGGTCTGGGCCTGCTGCATGACCGCCTCGCACTCCTCGAGGGAGAGCGGGTTGATCTGCGGCGTCTCCTCTTCGGTCTCGCGGATCAGGTTCCGCGGGATGTCCTTGAGGACACCCATCACCATCGCGTCGCGCAAGATGGTGATCACCTTGTCCACCGTGCCGTTCCGGTAGGACGGGGCATGCTTGCGCTCGCGCAGGTGCTCGCGCAGGCGGCCGATCGCCACCGAGTCGATCTTGTCGAGCCGGGTCTCACCCAGGATCGGCATGACGTTCTTCATCGCCAGCTCGTAGCCGAGGCGCGTGGCGTGCTTCTTGTTGTCGACCCGATGCTTGCGGAACACGAGCCATCGTTCCGCGAGCGTCGGCACTCGACCCTCGGCCTTCTCGGCACCTTCCTCTCTCGCCTCGCTGGGGATCGCGGGGACCCGGCAAAGGTCCGTGACGATCTTCAGGCGCTCGTGCTCACCCCACGCGATCGCGGCCTCCATCGTCGTCCGGTCCCTGGGGGCGACCTTGCGGACCCGGACTTCGAGGTTGGTGATCGGGTGGGTGAGGAACATCGAGACCTGCCAGCGGTTTGTGCCCCTGTAGGGCCACGCGGTGACTTCTTTGACTTCGCTCATGGGGGGACGGGCCTTGTCTCCGGTGCCCCCCGTTTCCTGGCTGTTGAGCCATTGGACGATAGCGCTCCTGGAGTATGCAACCCGTCGCCCGAGGCGAATCACTGGCGGGCCCTTCTGTTCAGAACGCCACTTTTCGAGCGTCTTTAGGCTCAATCCGAGGAATGCGGCGGCCTCAGCGGCAGACCAGAGTCCACCCGCATCGCGTGCGCCATCGCACCCCGCAGCCTCACCATCCCCCCCTTGCATCCCATCCTCCAATACTATCCAACACCGCCCCGTCCAGGATGGAGCGCCGCCCGTGTTCATCGACCCAGAGCGAGTCGGATGTCCTAAAGACCAGAACAACTAGCGTGCAGGTCTTCAACCATCCGGCCGAACGCTTCGCGCTTGTCCTTGGGCAAGGCTTGCCCGTGTGCGACCCCGTCACGGAACGCCGCGGCGAATGCTCGCCAGTTGGACAGCGCCTCTGCGAGTGCCGCACGACCCTCAGGCGAGGCTGGATCGTCAAGGGCTTTGCTGAGCAGCGCTTCCATGTGATCGATCATGTCCTGATCCATCGGGCGTCCATCCTTCCCTTTTCGTTCTGTCTCTTGGGTCAGACCAAGCACACCTTCGGGAGCATCAACGTCCCCTAAGCGTGCTCGTGGCGAGGCCGGCCGCGTTGCTGGTGAGCACTCGCTCGAGCGCCGGCGCGAGCGCGGTGCCCATGCTCGACAGGCCATGTCCCGCGAGGCGCTGCGTCGTCAGCCGGACCGGATAGCCGGCAGCCCGGAAGGTTCGCGCCGTCGCCTGGCCAGCGTTGTAGGGGATCACGGGGTCACGCATGCCGTGGACTGCTTCGATGCGCACCTGTCGAGTCGGACGCGGCGGCTTGAAGCTCGGCGGTAGCGCGCCCGACATGGCGACGACTCGATCGACGCGGCCGGTGGTCGCCAACCACCAGGCGATGTGCGCGCCCTGGCTGTAGCCGATTACGATCCGCTCCGTGTAGAGCCGCTGCGTGGCGATCTGATCGAGCACGGTCGCGACTTCGGCCGCTGCGCGCGAGACGTCCGTGATGAACGCCGCCGCGTTGCTCTTGAAGCGGGACCGGAACCATTGGAACCCGTTGCCGGTCGCAAGACCACCGCGCAGGAGCACGAGCCGCATCGGCCGGCTGGAGAGCATGTACGGCGCGAGCTGCGTCTCGTCGGCGCCGACGCCATGCAAGACCAGCACGAGGGGCACCTTGGTCCGAGCGTCGCCGCCCCCGTACAAGCGCTCGACCGCGACGCGGCCGGGGATCACCAGTGGGACCTGCGAGTCCGGCTCAGGGGCGAAGAGAGCCTGTTGCACGACCTGTCGCTTGAGCCAGATCCCGGCCCCGACCACACCCGCCGCAGCAAGCCCGCCAACAACGACACGCTTCATCGTCCACCCCCTACTTGAAGTCCTCGTCCACCTGCACGACCGTGTGCGCGTCGATCACCCCGTCGTCGTCGTCGTCGCCCTGGGCGTCGTCCGGCCCCCGCTCCGACGTCGCCGACACCGCGGCGAGGCTCAACACGAGCCCCGCCGCGAAGCCGCGATGCAGCGCCGTGATCGGACCCATCGAGACCGTGTGCGTGTCGGCGATGCCAGCCCATCGCGCCTGCGGGTGCAGCGTCGCCGTGAGCGTCCAGGGCTGGACCGTCACGACAAAGATGTTCTCCACCGAGCCGGCCATGCGCAGGAGCTCGTCCATCGCAGCGCGGACATCCGAGACGTACTCGAGGACGCACGCCGCGTAGACCACCGCCGAGTCGCTGGCGATGCGGTCGACGCGACCGCGCTCGAGCTCGGCCGACGACACGACGGGGATCCGCCGCATGTGGAAGACCTCGGGGTAGTGGCGGCCCATCTCGTAGACGCGCAGTGCCCTCGTGATCGAGCCCTCACGCTCGGGCAGCACGACCACGAACCTGCGCCGCTCGACACGAGCGCGCTCGGCCGCCGCCGCGAACAAAGACCGCCGCCGCTCCCACCGCGACCATGCAGCCATGGACTCGGCGAGCACCACACCGCCGAGGCCAAGCCGCGCGAGCGTTCGAGTGTTGTTGCTGGCCATCGTCCGGACTCACTTCCACGTGGGCGTTAGGCCCTTCATGCCCTCGACCACGGCCTTGAGGCCGGGCCAGCGCGACGCGTCCGGCGGCGGGAGGTCGGTGATCTTGAGGCCCAGCTCCGCGAGGTCCTCGTCGAGGCGGCCCTTCACCGCCTTGAACAAGGATCCCGCGGGGTCGCTCTTGAGCTTCGACGGGTTCGCCCAGCCGAGGCGCACGCGGTAGTTATCCTCGGACGTCGGAGCGCCGCCCGCGAACACGGTTGGGTAGTAGGTCACGATCCGCTGGTAATACTTCGCGGCGCAGATGGCAGCGACGATCGGGTCCTCGACGATCGTGTAGTCCTCGTCCAGGTAAGGCATGAAGTCCTCGTCGAGGCCCGTCCACGCGACGTAGGGCGCGAGCGCACCGAACAGCCCGCCGGAGCCTGCGCCCGCGATGGACGTGGCGAACTTTGGCGTCGGGTTCTTCCGACCAGGCCCGGCCGCGATGGCGGCCGCGGACGCAGCGGCCTCCACCTTGTCCTGGTTGCGGGCCTTGCGGTTCCAACCGGCCTCGCGGTTGGCGACGACCGAGAGGTAGAGACGCAGCGGCATGCGCGAGACCTCTTCGATCTTCGCTAGCACCGATCGGAACTCGGCGCCACGCGATGTCGTGCCCCAGAAGTTCGGATCTGCCGCCGGCGAGGTGCCCTGTGCAGGAGGGGCGACCCCGCCGTTCTGCCCACCGTTCGGTGGTGGTGTGCCCTGGGTCTGTCCGCTGTCGTCCGGCAGAGACGTGCCCCCCTCACCGGCGGCCAGCGCTTGGCGCCGGCGCCACCACTGGACGCCATAGATCGCCGCGCCCCCGAGCGCGAGTAGTCCGCCAGTCGCGACCACCGGGGCCATGCCCGTCTTCGGGACGAAGGGCTCGGGCACCGACGTCCTCGGCGGTTGCGAAGCCGCGGGTTCGTTGACGACGACGCGCGGTCCGTCTGTGCGCTCTCCAGTGGGAGCGGTCGAGCCGTCGTCCTTGATCTCGCCGCTCGCGGTCGTGCTGTTCTTGTTGCCGTTCGCCATACGCCACCTGTCTCTCAGGACTTGTCACGTAGCAGGTAGATCCCGCCGACCACCACCGCGCCGACGCTCAACACGCCGACGGCGATCTTCACCGCCCCGCCGATGCCCTCGCCGATCGACCCCAGACCGCCACCAAGACCCTTGCCGAGTCCCCCGATGCCCTCGCCGACGCCCTGGCCGACCGTCTCGACCACGCCGAACACGCGGTCGGCCGTCTCCGCGTACGTCTGGCCGACCTGCTCGAGGCGCGCCAGGAGCCAGGTCGACCACTGCTTCTTGTCGTCCGCGACGAGCTTGCTGATCTCCTCGTAGCGGTCGACCCACGCGCCGACCGGGAAGCTCCGTGCGACGAGCGACGGGATCAGCGGGTCCGCGTCGAGGAGCAGCTCCGAGCGGGCGCCCCATTCGCGCGGGGCGTTCATGAGGAACTCGAGGACATCGTCTTTGCGCGAGTGCGTGAGCAGCTCGCCAAGGAAGAGGTTGACCTCGCCGCGGAACGACCGCCCCGCGGCCTCGGCGGCCGCCGCTGCGGTCGCGCCGTGCTGCTGCGCCCGTGCCACATATTCGTCGCGCTTGCCGCGGAGCAGTTCCCACAGCTTCAGCCGCTCGGCGCGGTAGGTCGTGGTCTGCGGGAGCGTCTCCATCTCCAGCAGGCCGGGCGGATCGACGTGCGTGGGCATGATTCAGCTCCCCGCGAACACCCACTGATCGCCGTTGTGCATGACGATCCCGCTGCGCGTGACCGCCTGGGCGTTGAGGCCGGCGCCGAACGTCTCGCCTGCAGCCGGCAGGATCGTCGGGACGCCGCCCCCCTTGCGGGTGAACGTCATGACCGCGTCGAGCGGCACCGTGGCGAGCGGCGGCAGGTTGACGCTGCCGGCCACGTTGTCGTTGTAGATGACGTGCAGCACGCCGGCCCACGCGGCCAGCTGGGCGTTCGCCATCACCTCGGCGATGCGGGGTCCCGAGTTGTTGGCCCGGGTGATCGTCGACTCCGCCCACTGGTGCAGGCGAGAGCCGAGCTCGTTCGTGCCGCCGATGCTCTCGACCAACATCTCCAGCTTCACGAGGGCCTGCGGGGGCGTGAAGATGCGGAGCGCATCGCTGGGTCGCACCAGCGTGAGGCGGATGTTGGCCGCATAGGGCGTGTACTGAGCGCGCACTTGCATCGGAGCCCCGGTCCGGACCTCGAAGACCGACTGCGCGTTCATGATGTCGGTCGTCAGCAGGTTCGCGTGGAGCAGGTATGGATCGCCCGCGGGGACCTGTCCCCAGAGACCGGCGGGCAAGATGCCCGCCGGGGCCGTCAGCTCGGCCTCGTTCCACCCCTCGACCAGCCGGAACGTCGGCGGCTGCGTGACGGGGGTCTGCCCGTCGAAGCCGCCGCGGATGATGAGCTTGATCTTGTTCATCGCCGGCCCCTACTTGTCGCCGCCCTTGCACCCGCGCTGGCACGAGCGGCCGGACGCGCACCCGGAGCAGCACTTGACCGCGTTCGCGTGTTCGACGTGCAGGCGGATGTTCTCGATCTGGTTGGCGTTGCCGAGGTGCGAGATCCGGACGCGCAGGCGGTTGTTCCCGCCGATGCAGCAGTGCTCGCCCATGGCGAGCGGGATCGGCAGCTTGCCCTCGCCGATCACGGTGTTGTCGTTGTTGTAGATCTCGCTGCCGTACTGGAGCGCGTCGAGCGGCTCGCCATCGACGAACCACTCGATCTTGATGTCGTCGTGGTTGTTCGCGTTGTTGGCGAGCCGGTAGCGGAGGACGTAGCAGCCGGTGGCCCACGGCGGGTACGCGGCCTGCGACAGCACGACCGACGAGCCCGGCGCTACTGGGATCTGACCCTCGACCACCTGATCGATGTTGGTACGGCCACCACGGTAGAAGCGGGCCACCGTGATCGGCGCGTAGAGGAGGTTCTCGCAGCCGATCCTCGGCACGCTGGTGCCGCACGCCGGCAGCTCGCCTTCTCCGGCCGGTAGCACAGCGGTGCTGCCCATCCGCGCCAGGTTCTCGGCGATCTCGCGGCCGAGGTACTTCATCTTCTCTTGTGTCTCCGCGTCCATGGTCTCTCCTCCCTCACCGGCGCCGTCCGAACAGCGCGTCCATCTCTTCGTTCACATCACGCTCGCGCTCGGTGGCCGACGAGCCGAACACCGCGGCGAGCACCACATCCGTCATGGCCTGCTGGGCCGTCGCAGCCCCTGGGGGCGTCGAAGCGCTGCGCTCCGTCGCCGCGGAGGACCGCCCCATGCGTTCGCGCATCGAGGGCGCGCTCGTGGCGTCCAGGGCATCAAGAGAGACCACGAGGCGCTGACCCACGCGTGCCGGCAGGGAGCCCGCCGGGATCATTGCGCCCACCTGCACGCCGCCGGGCGCGTGGCCCTCCACGAAGACCATGGTCCCGGAGGGATCCACAGTCGTGATCTCGAGTTCCAGTCGCAGTGCTGCCATGGTCTACGCCTCCAACATCCGATCTTCTTCGAGCTGGTCCCAGAACGTGAAGTGCACGTTGGACAGCAGCAACGCCGCGCCGCCCACCGCGAGGCCGGCCTTGACCACGAACCGTTGGTGCGTCAGGTAGGCCGCGCCCGTCAGCGCGAGGCTGACGACGACGGGCATCGACCGCCATCGCCCGCGCAGGACCTGGTGACTCGCCCAGCCGGCGAGGATGCCGAACCCGACCGCGCCGGCGACGATCCCCACGTCGCGCACGCCGCAGAGACAGAAGTATTGGGTCATCTGGTCGCGCGTCTCCGAGAGACTGCTGACCGCGTCCTTGTTCTCGACGTCCGTCATGCTCCCTCCCTCACGGCCACCGGGGCCGGCGAACTCTGAGTGCTGGCGGCGAGCGCGAGCCGGGTGGCGAGCGTCGTCGCCAGCTGCGGCATGCCGCCGAGTCGACTTCGCACGCGCCGCGCTCGCGCGACGCGCGGCATGTCGACGGCCTCGATCGGTACCGCAACGTCGCCGCCGCGCTGCCGCGGCTCGGCGTGCACGGGTGCGCTCGCGTTGTCGGGAATGGCCGGCTCGCGCGGTCGGATGCGCGTGGGGACAGCCGGCGCGCACGGTCGGACCTCGGCGCCCTCGCTGGCGACCTCCTGGGGGACGGCCGGCTCACGCGCTTGCAGCTCGACGTCCGAGCTGTGCGTGACGGGCGAAGCGGGAGCGGCCGGGGTCACGCTGCGACGGCGGCGGCGGCTCTCACCCTCCTGTCGCGGCCGCTCGACGCGGCGGATCCCCATGAGGTTCGGCCCCGAGAAGGTGGTCGCCGCGATAAACGTGCCTGCGTCTGTCTCCACCTTAATCGTCGGAGGAGTCGCCGGCGGCGCGGGAGCTGCCCACCAGCCCGGCGTGGTCGCCTTGCTCGCCGGAGGCTCGCCCGATGCGGCCGGATTCGTGGCAGCGGGGTTCGCGGTGGGCTCTTTCGGCGGAGGCGGCGCCTTGTCCTCCCACCAGGGGCTCTCTTTAGAGGCCGCCGTGGGCCCTGCGCTGTCGCCGAATGGGTAGTCATCCACGATCCCCCAAAAGAGACCGCGCAGGATTGCCCATATCACTTCTAGCACCTTCACGAGGACGCACCGTAGCACGCCTCATCGAGAGTCAATACGCGGCCCGAAAGAATTTCTGCGAGCGCGTCATTGTGCCATTCGGCGCGCCAATGACCCCTTCTCGCTGGCCGGGTGCGAGGTCGACCGAATTGCTGGCACTTAAGATATCACCGCTATTTCTGGTGCTGTCCCAAAAGACATCATATGATGTCTTTCAATATATGACGTGGACAGCCTGGCGCACTTGAGCGCGCCGCATGCGATCAATGGCTGTCCTGTGAGACATGTGCGGCGGCCGCGGAGCAGGGGGCGAAGTCGCGGCCGACTTTCTGCGTGCATTCGCGGGTCCGCTGTGTATGCTCCGAGTTATGTCTGGTGATGGCGGTGTTAAAGAGGATGGGCCCGGCGCAGCGGGCACGCGCCCAGGTCGTGATCGCCACCGATATCGGATCTGCGAGCTGACGGAGGCGAGCGGCAAGGGCCGCCCGAAGCGCATCGAGATCATGGCCTGGGAGGACCTGACCGACGACGACGTCGAGCGCCTGCGCCGGCTGAACGAGCCGCGCCTCAAGCCGCGCCAGGTGGCCGAGCTGGACGGCCGGACGGTCGCGCGAGGAGCCGACGTCACGGCCGGCGAGGCCGAGGCGAGCGAGCCGGCGCCGAACCCCGCGAACATCCGCAGTGACAATCCGATGGAGTGCGCCGACTTTGCGTCGCGGATTTCCTGGGACGCCTATCAGCGGGCCGCAGACGCCTCGGCCGAACTGCGGGCGCAGATCGTCGAGCTCAACCAGCAGACGCTCAACCAGACCAAGCAGATCGTCGAAATGCTCGCCGAACTCCGCACGCAGGCGCAGCAGCAACCGCCGCCGCCGCCGCCGCCGGTGTTCCGACAGATCTCTGTCGAGGACATCGCCAAGCTGGTTCACGTCGGGGTCACGGCCGTCAAGGAGATCAAGAAGGGGAGCAACTGAGCCCCGCGCACCAGCGCGATGGAGATGTAGACGATGGCACGCGCAGCACATGAAGAGATCACGCTCCCGTGGCGAGAGACCGTCGACGGAGCCGTCGCAGAGTTAGGGGCCATCTTCCGCGTCGAGCTCGTCGGCGGCAAGTGGCAGTGCACAGCCAAGGACGGTCGCTGCCGCACCGTGATCGCTAAGGAGCTCTCGAGTCAGAACGAGGCCAAACGCCACGCACAAGCCCACGCGGCGACGATGCCGGAAGTTCGCGCAGCGGCGAAATCTCGTGCGGCGGACGCGAAGCCGGGGGCGAAGAAGACCGCGACGCGACGATCGAAAAGGCCGGACGCGAAGCCAGCGCAGACCGACACGCACGATCGTGCGCCGACGTCGAGGTCGCCGCGCAAGTCTGAGCCCGTCATCGTGGAGCAGCCGGGCCCGAGCGTGGAGCCACGCGAACCGGAGGTCCCTGAGCCCGCAGCGCCGATCACGACGCTCGGCGTCACGTACCAGACCATGGGCGACGGTTGTCTCTGCGGCAAGACCCAGGGCGTGTGCTGGGTAGCGAACGGTAAAGACGTGGTGTTCGCCCGGCCACCACCGCGCGACGTCCATGATCGAGTCCGCGACGCGGTGATGCAGCACTACGCAGCAGAAGAGGCCGCCCGCGTGGCCGCGGAACAAGCCGAACGCGACGCGGCGGAGCAGGCCGCGCGCCGCGAGACAGCGGCGCAGGCCCGAGCCAGCAAGACCGCGGCGAAGAAGGCGGCTGTCCAGAAGATCGCCAAAGCATCCAAACCCGCGAAGAAGGTCGTGGCCACGAAGCCCTCCCGTGCCGCGGTCAGGGACGCTGCGCCCGCGAGAGGTGCCAAGGGAACCCAGGCCAAGCCTGCGAAGGACGCGGGTGCCAAGCCCGGGAGGGGTCGCAAAGCTGGCCGCACGCGCTCGAGCAAACCGAAGCCCGCGAAGGGCAAGCGCAACGCGCCGAAGGAGGATGCCTCTGTGACGACCACGACGACCACGCCCACCGCGAAGCGCTCACGCAAGGAGACCGAGGCGCCCGCCGCTCCGCCGGGGCCGATCGCGTGGTCCGACGTTGAGGGCAAGCCACGTGGCGTCGCGGCGCACGGCACCTTCCTGATCGAGCCGGAGGGCCAGGGCTTCGCGCTCTACTTCGCCGACCCGGGCGGCCAGAGCCGACACCTGCGCAGCGGAGCAATGCCCGAGCTGCGCCGCGCCGCCGAGGAGTACGCCGCCCGCGGTGAGCCGGCGCCGCTGCACGACGCGCCGTCGCGCGAGCAGGACGAGGCGCTCATGCGGGTCTTCGCCGGCGGGGCGGTTGAGGGCGCGTGATGGACACGCTGGTTATCCCGCAGGAAGCGATCGACCGCTTCGAGCGGCGCGCGGCCGAGGTGCGTGACCTCCTCCGGCGCGCGCGGAAGGGCGGCCAGAACGTCCCCTCCGACGCGTACCTGGAGGACTTCCTGTCGCGGAAGCGCGGCCCGCTGATCCGCATGATTGCCGAGGCGCTCGCCCAACGCGCCCCAGTGATGGACCTCGAGCGCGCCGACGAGTGGACCGTCACGCAGCGCACCGACGCCAACCTCACCGCCATGCAGCTCCTTACCAGCAAGCCCGCGGCGAGCATGACGACGGCCGACCGCAAGGTGCTCGCGCGTTACAGCGGTTGGGGCGGCCTATCGATCGAGAAGGCGCAGGGGGGCTCCCCGCCCTCGCTGCGCGTCGACCCGGTGTCGCTGCAACATGAGTACTACACGCCGACCGCGCTCACCCTCGAGATCGCCCGCGCGGTGAGCTCGCTGCTGGCGGATCTGGTCGGCGCGGACGGCATGATCCGCGCGCTCGAGCCCTCGGCCGGCATCGGCCGGTTCATCCGCGCGTTCGATGCCGTGGGCAGCCCGCCGATCCGCTGGACCGCTGTCGAGCTGTCGGCGCTTGCGGCCTCCATGCTCGCCGCGGTGCGACCGGGCCTCGAGATCTTCACGTCGTCGTTCGAGTCGTGGGTCGCGCAGCACGGGCCCGAGTACGTCGGCCGCCTGAACCTCGTGGTTGCGAACCCGCCGTTCGGCTCGCGCGGCGAGTTCAAGGTCGAGGATCCCGACCGCAGCTACCGCGAGAGTGTGGCGTGGGCCTACTTCCTCCGGCGAGGTCTCGACCTGCTCGCGCCGGGTGGCCTCGGCATCTACATCATCCCCATGGGGTTCATGTCGGACCCCAAGCGCCGCAAGCTACGCGAACACGTGCTGCTGCGGCATCACCTCGTCAGCGCGTTCCGCTTGCCCTCCGTCCTGCGTCTTTCGGACGGCCGCAAGCGCGACCTCTTCCCCGGAACGCACAACGTCACCGACCTGCTCTTCTTCCGCCGCCGCGTCGGCGAGTTGGTCGAACTCGACGCGGAGGACACCTTCATCGCCGAGGGCCGCTACTTCGAGACGATCTCCGGCCATGTGCTCGGCACCGAGGATCGGTCCTACCGCCTGCAGATCATCGGCCCGCCCGTCCGTCTGCCCGCGATCGTCGAGCGGCCGATCTGCACCGCGTGCAAGATCCGCCCACCTGTCGCGCCGGCGGCTCGCGCGACGGAGAAGGTCGACAGCACCGATCCGCGGCTGTCGCTCGCGCGGGCGCTCGCGCAGCGGATCGACGCCTACTTCGCGGCGCTGTCAGGCGCGCGCGGCGGCGAGGATCCGTATCTGCTGTGGCCTGAGCTGGTCGGCGCGCTTCGGGCCTTCACCGCGCAGTACGGCAGCCCGCTCGATGTCAAGAACGTGCGCGTCCTGAGCCGCGACCGCGACGTCATGCGGAGCTTCGCTCGTGCATTCGAGCCGGACGGCGGCCTGCTCCCGAGCCTGCGCGAGCGACCGCGCCAGGCCGTGAGCGCCGGACCCACGCGTGACCCGCTCGCGCTCGCGGAGCACCTTTACCGGGCGGAGCGTGGCCTGACGCTCGCACGGCTGATGCAGCTCTACACCGGCGACGAGACCCGCGAGTCGGTCCTGAGCATGCTGCTTCAATCCGGGTGGTGCGTCGACGGTCCCGGCCTCACGCAGCTCGTGCCGGGCGAGGTCTACTTCACCGGCGACCTCTGGGCGCGGTACGACCGCGCCGTCGCGCACCCTGACGACCGGCAGGCGCAGAAGCAGGCGCGCCGCCTGCTCGACATCATCGGTCCGGCCCTGCTCACGGACCTGGGGAGCTTCACGCTGCGCGAGAGCTGGATCCCGCTCGCGCTCGTCTCCTCGTGGATCAGCGAGACCATCAACAGCGACTATCCGCCGGTCGAGCTGACCCGCGGCGAGGGTCTCGTCCAGGTTCGCGGCCTCGACTACCAGGCGCTCGAGGAGCACCCGCGGCTGTCGCCCGACACGATCTCTCTGCTCGGCTGGCTCAACCATGATCTCGTGCTCTACAAGCCCGAGAAGGCCAAGAAGATGGAGTCGCTGAACGAGGCGCGTGCGCGTCGGGCCGAGGGATGGGACCGCGAGTTCCGCGACTGGATCCGCGGCGCCCCCGAGCGCGAGCGGGCCCTGATGACCGCGTACAACCGCCACCACCGCGGGTTCGTGGTGCCGACGTTCAGCGAGGATCCGCTGGCGATCGCGCGGTGGACGAGAGACCCCACGAAGCAGCTCCACGACTACCAAGCCGGCGGCGTGCGCCGCATCCTGGAGAACCGGGGCGGCCTGCTCGTCTACGATACAGGCGTCGGCAAGACCTTCACCGCGCTCGCGGCGATCGCCGCTGCACGGCAGGAAGGCTGGGTCACGCGGCCTGTGGTCATCGTGCCGAACGCGATCGTTCTCCAGTGGCGTGACGAGATCGCCACAGTGCTCCCGGACTACCGCGTCGTCATCATCGGCGCGAACCCGACGACCACGGAGCGCGGCGGGCAGCTCGACGAGGAGAGCGAGACGGACACGCCGGCCGAGCGCGCGCAGAAGTGGGCCCGCTTCCAGGGCGGCGAGTACGACCTTGCCTTGTTGACCTACAGCTCCATGCCACGCACGCGCATCGACGTCGACGCGCTCGGGGCCATGTTCGCCGAGTCGCCCGCGCTGCAGCGACAGATCGCGCTCAAGCGCCGCAACATCCTCGACAAGAAGGAAGCCGATCGGACCGAGCGCGAGAAGGCGATCCTCAAGGGCGAGCTCGCGGGCTGGATCCTCGAGCGCCTGGAGCTTCCGGAGAATTGGGACTACGACGGCGACGTCCGGTGGGAAGACCTCGGGATCGACTTCCTGGTGATCGACGAGATCCACAACTTCAAAAACCTCTTCCTGCCCGAGCCGCGCGAGAAGGGCGTCCCCGCGTTCATGGGCTCCCCGGGCGAGGGCTCGGCCCGCGCGTGGCAGTTGTTCTTCCGCGCCGCGCTCGTCCGCCGCCGCACGGGCGGCGCGGGGATCCTCGGGCTGTCGGCGACGCCCGCGAAGAACGGGCCAATCGAGCTCTACAGCGTGATCAGCTACATCAACCCGCGGGCCTGGCTCGACCTCGGGATCTACGACGCAGAGAATTTTGTCGATCAGTTCTGCGTGCTGGAAGAACGCGAGATCGTCACTGCGGCGATGCGCCTCGAGAAGCGCCTGGCGATGGTCGGCTTTCGCCGGCTCCGCGATCTCCAGAGCATCCTGCGCCGCTTCCTCGACATCAAGTCGTCGTCGGAGATGGCCCGCCTTGGGCGCCTCAAGAAGCCGAAGGCGTCGTCCGAGCTGGTGCTCGTCGACCTAAATGACGCGCAGCGCGAGAAGACGGCACAGTACCTGGGCATCTACCGCCAGAAGATCGCCGAGGGCTCCGTGGGGAACTTCCACCTCGGCATGATCACGCGGTTGGGGCTCGTGGCGATCCACCCCGCGCTGGACGAGGGCTACAAGTTCGACACAGCGCTGACCGGCGGCGAAGAACTCCCGAAGCCGGACGACTACTCGTCGCCGAAGTTCGAGGCGGTCGCTCAGCGGGTGCTCGCGCAGGCGGTGTGCGGCCACATCGTCTTCGTCGAGCCACTCGCCGCGCAGGTGTGGCTCAAGGAGACGCTCATCCGGGCCGGCATCCCGGGCGCTAGGATCGCCCTGCTCAACGCTCAGAGCGCGCCGAGTGCCGCGGACCGGCGAAAGATTGCGCAGGCGTTCAACCGCGGCGAGTACACCGTCGTGATCGCCAACGCCATCGCGGGCGAGGGCGCGAACCTGCAGCGCCGAACGTGCGCCGTCCACAACGTTGATATCCCCTGGGATCCCATGACCCGGCGTCAGCGCAACGGCCGGGCCGATCGCCAGGGCAACGAGAACGAGGCCCTGATCGTCTATGACTACCTCGCGCGCCGCTCCGGGGACGGGCCGCGCCTGGCGAAGTTGCAGGGCAAGAGTCACTGGATCGAGGAGGTGCTCGAGAGCCGCGACGACGTCGCGCTCAACCCTGCCGCGCAGGTGAGCCTGTCGCCGATCGAACTCCTCGCCGAGCTGACCGAGGACGCGCAGGAGACCGCCATGCTGTTGGCGCGCGTCGAGGAGGAGCGCCGCAGGCAAGCGCGCGGCCGGCTGCTGCGCCAGGTCGCGGCGCTGCTGCGGGCCGCCGACGCCCGCTTCCGCGAGGCCGAGCGCGCGGTGGATCCGCTCGAGGCGGCCCGTCTCCGCCAGGAGGGACAGCGCGAGCTGACGGCGCTCAAGTCGGTCGACGCCGCGATCTGGCCGCTCTACGAGCAGGCCCGCGTGCTCGAGCGCCAGCCGGTCCTCGTGTCGCTCGAGGGCGTGCCGTTCTGGGACGGTCTCCGGCTGTGGTCGCAGCGCGGCGGCGCGAGCACGTTCTACGAGTTCGGCCGCGTCGTCGACGGGCGGATCGGCCACCGCAAGCTGGGCGAGGCAACATGGACCACCGTGGGCGTCGAGGGCCTGACGATGCCGATCACGCCGGCGAGCTACACCGGCGGCTGGCCCGAGGAGGGCGAGAGCACGGGCGAGGCCATCGCCGCGGCGGTGGGTCGCCTCGGCGCCGGCGGCGGGTGGGAAGACCTGGGCTGGCCGCTCGCGTCGCAGCGCTTCCTCGAGGAGTGGTGGCCCCGCTTCGCCGAGGACTTCCGCGACCAGCTGGCGCGCCGCACGTGGGCCGGCGCCGACGAACTCTACCCGGCGCTCACGCCAGACGACGCGCTGATCCTCGTGGAGGCGAAGAACCTCCACGGCCTGCGGCTCATGCCGCCGGACATGGCGAGCTTCGAGCGCTTCCTCGTGCTCGCACGCGGCAGCACGTTCAAGCTGCACGAGCTGCGCGCCGCGGCGCGGCTGTGGTGGGAGCGGACCGTGCCCGCGTCGGTGAAGGCCCGCGAGATCGAGCTCGCACAAGCCCCCGACGTCGAGCCGAGACCTGTCGAGCCGCCACCTGCGCCGCGCGACGCCGGCTTCGCCGAGGCACCACCGCGCGGCACACCGGCTACGCCGGCGCCACCGACCGCGACCACTAGGCCGTCGGCGGAGACCTCGCCGCCGCGTGAAGTCGGCCACTTCTGGCGGATCGCGGATCGCTACTACGGCGACACGGCGCTGATCCGCAGCATGCAGGCCGCGGGCTACCCGGCCGAGCATGCCGGGTTCGGTTTCTTCGACGTCGTGCTCCCGAAGGGCAAGATCAGCTTCAACCGCGCGCAGGATGAACGCCTCTTCGAGGAGCAGATCGGCCGCCTTCACACGCTCGACGTCCGGGGCGACGTCGACCTGCCCGCCATGCTTGTCGAGCTCGAGGCCGCCGGACACGCCGTGTCCGGTGGCGAATGGGAGACGATGCCCACGAGCTACCCGCCGCCGAAGGAGCCGATCCTTGCAAGCGTGCCCCCGCCGCCAGAGCCCTCCTTCGCAGCAGCAGCGGCCGAGGTCGCGCCAGAGGTCGAGGCGGAGGCCGAGGAGCACGAGGCCGAGGAGCCCGCGCCGGCGATCGCAGCGGAGGAAGGCGGCCTCGAGTTCTCGATCGACCCGAAGGAGCTTCAGGGCGCGCTGAACCTGATCAAGCGGGTCTCTGATCCGAAGATGGACAACCTGTCGATGGTGCAGATCGAGTGCCACGGCCACGTGTTCTTCCGCATCGGCTCGCCGCGGAGGTTCTTCGAGCTGCGACTGCAGTCGACCCGCTGCGCGGCGATGGGCGACGCGACCGTGGAGGTCAAGCCCTTGCTCGACGCTGCTCGCACGCTCGGCAAGCAGCGCCTGACGATCCGCAAGACACGGGGCGCACGGGCGCTGCAGCTCGTGGCGGGCGCGCGCCAGGTCGAGATCCAGACCATCGACTACACCCCGACGCGGATCGAGTCCGAACCTGTCCACGTGGTCAGCCTGCCCGGCGATGTCCTCGCGGATCTGCTTCACCGAACCACCTACGCGATCGGCAGCGATCCGAAGCGAAAGCACCTTCAGGTCCTGCACGTCGAGAGCGACGAGCGGTCGCTCCGGTTCCTCAGCCTCGACGGCCCGCGGCTTGCCGTCGCCAGCACCCCCGTGGCCGGTGCCGCCGAGCTAGACGGGTTCCAGATCAGCCGGCCCGCCGCGGAGCGCCTGGAGGCCCTGATCGACCAACATCTCGCCCTCGCGCGCCCGCGCGGCCGCGGTACGTCTCGCGCGGTGCCCCCGGTCCAGATCCTGGTGACGGCCGAGACCCCCATGCGCCCCAGGATGCTGGTCTTCCGCTCGGAGCTGTTCACCTTCGCCGCCGCTCACATCAACGTCGACTTCCCGAGCTTCGAGCGCGTCGTGCCTGCGCTCGACAACCTCGGAGGGATCGGTGTGGTCGCGGCGCGTGAACTCGTCGATGCGCTCGCCGCCGTCGCACGAACCAAGGACAACGCGGTCCTCGAGTTCAAGGACGGGCTCCAGATCACGAACAAGGGCGGGGGCAAGCAGCCCGTGTTGCGCTTCGCCGTGCGCGACGCGTTCGTCAGCGGCCCACCCCTTCGCATCGTCGTGAACCCCGACCTGATCCAGCCCGCGATCGCCGCGGCAAGCGGCGACGATCGGGCGTATGTCGGGCTGGCTTACCAGACTGACCCAAAGGCCCCGTTCGTGGTCACACGCTGGCTCGCGGACGAGCGGCCACGGGACCGCCGCGAAGCCCTCGCAAAAATTCACGAGGAAGTGCGAACCCACAACCTTGCCGTCGTCATGCCCATCACGTGACGCAAAGGACAGCATGCTTGACCGAACGATGCTCACCCTCGGCGCCTTCCGTTTCGACACGGTGGTCCTCGGCCCCGGCGAGTCCTCCGTGGAGATGCTCGAGCACCGCGCGATCGCGGTGGTCCTCATCTCAGGCCGCGCTCGGTGCAACGGCGTCGACCTGCAGCCCTGGCGGTCGATGACGGTGCGCAAGAGCTGCTGCATCGAGGCGAACGGGCCCTGCATGGTCGCCCGCATCACTGTCGACGGCCCCGAGGCGGTCCACCTGGGGGAACGGGCGTGACGCACCACAGCGAGGCCGCCGGTGGCCGTCCGCAGGCCGGACGTGGTAAGGAGCGAACATGCGCAACGCCCCCATGATCGCCCTGTCCGCCCTGTGCTTCCTTGTCGGCTGCAAGAACCCCGGCGGCGACGACTCGACGTCGTCGTCCACCGGCGATGAGGCGCATTGCTCAGAGGGGTACGGCGACGGGCCCGAGGTCGACGCAGACTATCCGCCGTGCGGGTGTGATCCGCAGACATGCGACAACGGAGGCACATGCCGGGTCTCAGGGTTCTCTCCCGCATGGACGTCCAGCGTCTGTCAGCCCACGTGCACCTGCACTGACCCCGACGACGTGGACGGCGAGTGTAGCGCCAACGATTGCCCGACGCTGGCGGACCTTCCGGCGACCTGCTTCGATGGCGTGTGCGTCGTCTTCTGCGACAACCGAGCGTGTCCCCCTGGCTACGTCTGCGGGGATAACTCGACCTGCCAAGTCCAGTTGGAGTGAGATCAGATGGTAGCGCTACGATGGGGAACGGAGGAGTTCACGCAGATCTTCGGCGCCGATGTGTCGGACCTGGAAATGTTCCGCTCGCGGTTACCCTCGCATCAGGAGCTCCAGAACGCTTGGTGCGACCCCTCCATCCGCACCAGCCTCGGCCTCGACCGGTTTGAGGCACTCGCCGCGAGACAGAGTCAGGACCTCAGCAAAGGCGCCAGAGCTCTCCTGTTTGACCTGGCCAGCAACCTCGGCAACGAGGCGGGCAAGCTGGTGAACTTCCCGATGGAGAAGCTCGCTGGTTTGCGAGCGACGATCCAAAGCAGCCCGATCGCGGGGGCCATCAGCGAGAACGACGTGATCGCAATCTTCAACGGTCAGGACGCTGACAAGGCCATCAAGGCGGCGGGCAAGGTGGCGCTCGGCGTGGGCCTCGCCGCCGTGGGTACCGCGATCCCCGTCGTCGGCCAGATCGGCGCTGCCGTCGTGGCGCTCGGCAAGGCGATCTACTCGATCCTCGACGCCCAGAAGAAGGCGCTGGACCAGAAGGAAGCAGCCGTCCGTGAGGCGATGTACCAGACCTTCCCGCCGCTCCAGACGGCCGACAGCGTCACGGACAGCGGCCTCGTGCAGAACCACCTGCGGGCCATCCTGACCTCGCAAGACTGGACCCCGGTGTTCCTGCCGCGCTTCCAGGGCGAGTGGGTCGGCATCGAGCGCGACAAGGGCTTCGCGTTCGCGCCGGGCAAGAAGACCAAGTGGAGCGACGAGTTCGGCGGCGACAAGGCGGAGGCGTTCGTCCCGAGCGGCGGCGTCGGTCTGATCCCGGGCACCTCGATCCTGACGTCGGTGATCCAGGTGAACCTCGACCCGCGCGGCCACGCGTTCAGCAACTTCCTCAAGGGTGGCGACGACCCGCGCGGCCCGATGACGGCGTCCAACCCCATGAGCGGCGCGCAGTACGTGATCGACACGGGCTCCTTCTACCCCGCGACGGCGCGCCTCGGAGCGCTCGCCTGGGAGTGGGCCACGCGGACCGGCTCACCGTACCTCTACCGGCTCGACGTGCCGCGCATGCACGCGGCCTGGAAGGCATACTGCGACGCAGGGATCGACTACCTCCGCGAGCGCGTCTTCCCCTGGTACGCGAAGTTCCTCAAGGCCAAGGCGCACGGCGACGGCGACAACGTGAACCTCGAGGGCTTCTTTGGCGCCGCCGTGTACTACGGCGTCGGCTCGTGGGCCTGCCGGCAGTCCGGCGGCACCAATTTCAAGCCGGTCTTTACGAAGAGCCCGATCCCCTCGGGCCGCTACCGCGAGCAGATCAAGGCGGCCAACCTCTACCCGAACAGCGCTCACTCGGGCGGGTTCCTGCCGATCCTGAGCGAGCCGAGCCAGACTTTCCAGAACTGCATGGGGACCATCTACTACCGGAACCCTGCGATCCGGGACGTGCTCAACAAGCTGCAAGAGCGCCAGCGGTCGGACCTGCGGCGCACGCTCGTCTGCGCCTACGTCCGTCGCACCGACGCCGCGTTCGTGGGGGAGGAGAACAAGGCCCTGCTCCACCTGCTCAACAAGCAGCGCGCGCTGCTGCTGACCAGCGAGGATCGCTTCTACGTGAACATGCTCGACGTGCCCGAGGACGAGACCCACGAGGGCCAGGACTGGCGTGGTCTCCTCCTCAAGTCTGGCGTGCCTGCGCTGCCGAACAACGTCTCGGAACCCAAGAAGCGTCTCACGGCGGACGAGCCCGGCGAGCCGCCGGAGCTGCCGCCGCTCAGGGTCGGAGACCCGGTCCCGGCAGCGTGGAAACCGAAGGTCGCAACCCTCGTGCTTGGGGGGTTGAGCACGGGCCAGGAGGACGAGGCAGGCGGCCACGGTGAGGCCGTCGCTGCGGGTCGGGACTGGCGCGACCTGGCGACCGGAGCCGCGGCGTTCGGCGGTCTGTTCGCCGCGGGGTGGGCCATCAGCAAGCGCTGGAGTCGCAAGTCGGCGCCGGAGTGAAGTTCACCGCTGGCGAGTGAGCGGCCGTCGCCCGCGGGCCGGTTGCCCCACTCGCCGCCCCTTCCTGCCAGGGATAGTATGATGGCGATGTCGTTCACTGCGCTCATCGTTGTTGGGGGGGCGCTCGTCGTCGGGCAGACGGTCGGGCTCGGCGAGCCGCCCGGATGCGTTGCGACCGCGATGATCGCCGGGGCCAGGGCGAACGTACCCGTCACCGCGGACTCGCAGCAGCTGCGGGCCCGGATCGACTCGGCAAGTTCATCGGCGCAGGCCGCCGAGAGGGCGAGCGATCGGCGCGAGCGGCGGAAACGTTGCGTCGACGCGCTGCTGGCCTACGCCGACCTCGCGCCCGAGGTGTACGGACGGGAGCGCGGCGAGAGCGAGGCGACTCGGGCGAGGCAGATCGCGGTGGCATCTTCGCTCGGCGTCGACGCGTACATCCCGCCGCGCGCTCCACTACCTGCGCCGACGCCAGAACAGCAGTGGGAGCGACGCCGTCGCCGTCTGGTGGGGCATACCGCGACGTCCGGAGTCTTCACGGGCATTGGCGTGGCCATGTTGACCGTGCCGTGGATCGTACTCGCCGCGTCCTGCGGCCCCGAGAACTTGTGCGAGGGGTACGGGGCGATCTGGCTGTCGGGATTCGGCGCGCCGATCTTCGTCGCCAGCGCAATCCCGCTCGGGATCTGGGCCACGCGTTTGCACAGACACTTGCGAACGCTCCCGCCGGGCCTCGCGCTCTCCCGCGGCCGCGCGCGCCTCGGCCTCTCCGGTTCAGGTTTCCGCCTGGATTTTTGACCGGGTTCCCAGCGTTCGGCGGCCTTTCGCGGCGGGGTGGGCGATCAGCCAGCGCTGGGGTCGCAAGTCAACGCCCGAGTGAGAGCGGGCGGATCTCGGACGCTGGGCGAGCCTCGACCCGCGCCCGCGACTACGGCGAAGGAACACCGCAGAGGCCGACGTTCTCGTAGCCGGGCGGGGCCTGGCCCGGGTCGAACCACGCGAGACACTCCTGGCCCTGACCCGGGCAAGTATTCGGCTGCGAGACGTCACAGAACGGCAGGCAGCAGCCGAGGCCGCTCGGATCGCACTCGACCGCGAACTCGGGCAGATGGCAGACGAGCCCCGGATCGCAGCCGTTGGCGTGCTCGCACACGTCGAAGACCTGGCCATCCTCGCCGCTGGCGTCGAGGACGCAGAGGAAGCTGTTCGGGTCCTGCGGGTTGGGGATGCACAGATCGCCGCCCGTGCAGTCCTGAGCGAGTGGGTCGCAGTGCGGGAGGCAGAGGATCAAGGTGGCCTCCGCGGTGATCGTGCAAGACGTCATCGGCTCCGGGCAGGTCGGCGCCTCCGGCGAGCCCGTGCACATCGAGAGGCACGTGCCCATGCCGGTGTCCCAGTCGACGAACCAGCACATCAGGCCGTCGTCGCAGGAGTCCTTGCCGCTGACTCCGCTGTCGATGACCATGCACGGCTCGTCGACCCCGGCCGGATCGGGCACGAGGTCGAAGCAGCCCCAGCTCTCCCACACGTGGTCGCCGTCGCCCGAGTACGGCATGCACTTCTGTCCTTCGGGACATGCCTTCCGCCACGGATCGCACTCGCTCGGGCCCAGATCCGGCCCGGCAGTGAACGAGCCGCCGTGGTCGGTGCTTGCGGCAGAGGTGCTCCCGCTGGCGACGCCGGTTGTTGGCTCGTCGTGGCTCGTCGCCGCGACGCTCGTGCTCATCGCCGCTGCGGTGGTGGTCGTCATCGTGCCCGTGCTCGTCGCCTCCGTCGCGCTCTCGCCGAACTCGTAGGGCCGCAGCGAGCAGCCGGCGACGACGTGGAAGACGAGCAGCGACCACGCCAAGGAGCGCGGAAGGATCGCGGTGCGCATACGCCCAAAAATTGGCATCTCGTTGATCAACATGCCCGATCCGCCCGAAAAAGTAACAAGAGGGCTCCAGCTGACACGCCCCCGTGGGCTCGATGTGTCGCTCACGAATTCTGCCGTGCCGCGTTCGCCGCAGACTCGAAATCAGCCCAAGGGATCCATTTGATGAGCCGACGCATCGGGTCATCCGGGGCGCGCTGTAAGACCGCGTCCCTGACAAGCGCATGCAGTTGCGGATCAACGGCACATCCGGCTTCCAGCCAGCCCTCGCCGTTCATGGGGTAGACCCAAGTCTCCGGTCCGCCGTGCCCGATGTGGTGTATCAGCCGCGCTTGACGCCACGAAATTTCGAGACCAGCTTTGAGGGGCCATCCTGTGTCGATCTGGCACCGTTCCATCAAGACGGACAGGTCAGGGCTCGGACCGTAGTCCATGGACAGGTCCAGAGACCGGGCCTGTTCCAGTGTGCTCGCGAGATGGCCCTCGATTCGCCCAAACGCTCCAGCTGGCAGGGGTCGCAACCATGTGATCAGCACGAGGGCCCCACGGCTGGCGAGAGCAGGGATCTGTGTCGGTGAAACGTGGCTCATCAACCCAACTCTATCCGCGGGAGCCGCCGACGTCGACGCCCAGGTCGGGCCAAGCTGGCGCGCCGCGCTGGGGTCGCATGTCGACGCCAGCGAGACCCATCTGGCTGGTGGTTGGAGCCGGTCTTCGGCTCGTGGACGCTTCACGCACCATGGGCTACCGTTGGGGCATGCGGCCACGGTCCCGGCCTGTACTCGTCCTCGGTCTCGCGCTCGCCTGCCAGCCGTCGGAGACTAATACGTCGCCGTTCACGACGGCGCCGACAAACCCAGCGACCTCCAACGCGAGCACCACCAGCTCCTCGAGCAGCAGCTCGACGACGGGCGGCGAGCTGTCGACCGGCTCGGGGAGCGGCGGCGCCAGTACCGGCGGAACGACGACGCTCATCCTCGATGTCGGCAGCAGCGACGACCTCGGCAACCTCCAGCCCGAGGGATGCAAGGGGAAGATCGACTTCCTGTTCGTGATCTCGCGCCACGACTACATGAACGCGGTCCAGGCCCAGCTCGCCGAGGCGGTCCCGAAATTCCTCGAGACGATCCAGACCAAGTTCGCCGACTTCGACTACCACGTCATGGTCGTGAAGGGTGATCCGCTCTGGGGATCCTTGGCCTGCAACGCGGAGTGCCCAGGCCCCTTCACGTATTGTTCGGTGCCCAACGCCTACCCCTGCGAGATGCTCGGCAAGCTCGCCGAGTGCGACACGACCTGGGGCGCGGGCGCGGTGTTTAACGTCGGTGAGAACACCCCCAACAAGCCCTGCGACATCGCAGATGGCCGCCGCTACCTGACGCGGGACACGCCGGACCTGTCCGAGACCTTCGCCTGTATCGCACAGGTCGGCACGGACGGCGGTGACCTGCTCGGTGAGGCGCTGGTCCACGCGGTGAGCCCGGAGCTGAACGATGCCGGCGGCTGCAACGAGGGCTTCCTTCGCGACGACGCGCTCCTCGTCGTCACGCTCGCCTCCATCACAGGCGACTTCAACTCCGAAGGCACTCCGGCCGAATGGGCGCAGGCGGTGATCACCGCCAAGCATGAGGAAGAGGGGTCGGTGGTGATGTTCGGCATCGGCAGCACGAAGATCGCAGGAGAGTGCCCGAAGACGGACCGGGATTGTCAGCTGGTAGCGCTGTTCCCCTACTCGCACTGGATCAGCCGGAACGAACCAGACTTTGGACCCGGGTTTGACGAGGCGACAGGCCTTGTCGACACCGCATGCTCGAAGTTCATCCCGCAGTGAACTTCGCCGCACGCTCACGGTTCGACGAACGCGAACGCCGGGTAGCCCGCGCCGAAACCAGCGCCGACCACAACACCCGGGGCGGCCACTACCGCGAACGCTATGTGCAGGCCGGCTTGCTTCCCCTTCGCGAGGGTCCACGCGGGCGCGTAGGTGTGGGGCACGTAGCCCTGGAGGAGAAACTGCGTCGTGTTGCCGGTGCCGAGGGACCCGGCAATGACGGCGTACCCCGCAGGACTCCACGTCAGGCCGAACGGAACCGAGACCTCCGCAGGCAACGTCACTTGCCACGCGAGGACACCACCAGGCTCGTAGAGGCGCAGCTCGGGCTCGGGGTCCAACGCGTCGTCACAGGTGTAGAGCCCGACGACGGCGCGGCCCTGATCGTCGATCGCCACAGTGCTCGCGCCTCCCTGTGTCGTGTTGCCCGGCCCGAGGCCAGGGACGATCCAGGACGGCTCTCCGCCTTGGCCGTCGAGCTCGAGCACGAAGGGTCGCTTGCGCTTCGTCGGGGGATCGACGTCCTCGTGCAGCCCGTACACCTCGCCGACGAGGACGAGCTGCTCACCTCGGATCGGATGACTTCGGAAGTCGCAGTCCTTCACGGTCTCGTCGAACGTATGCCACTCTTGTGGGTTCGGTCGATAGTCGAGCTCGACCGTCGACCCGTTGAGCGTCCAGACCCGCCCATCGATCGTGTCCATGAGCGGTAGGGACGACGGGCCGGTGCCGCAGATGGCCCGTCTGTCGTTCGCGCCACGGGCGAGCGCATGTGCAACCTCGTCTTTCTCGCCCGTGCGGAGGACGGTCGGCGCCTGGCCCCACATCATCGTCGCCACGCGCCAGCGCGGGCCGTCGCCGCCCGTGACGTTGACGAGCAGGTCGATCGTCTCGCCGTCGATCTCGATGTCGACTGCGGTGCAGGGGTACTCCGGGAACAACAGCACCACGTCGGCGCCGCTGTAGCTCCCGTCGAGGTTGCGGCGGTGCGCGTAGCAGTGCGGGGTATTGCCGTCGAACACGGTGCCGAGGCCGACGAGCGCGTCGTCGCCGAGCAGGGCGAGCGCGTCGACCTGGCCGAGCCCGTCGTCCGGGATCACGTCCCACAGCACCTCCGAGCCGGCCTCCGGGAGCGCCACCGTGTAGTGGCCGAGTTCGGTCGCGCCCTCGATCTGCTCCAACCGCGGCGCGAAGGTCGCCTCGCGTGTCCCGTTGGACAGGCCGCTCAGGATCTCGATCGCGCCGTGGAAGTGATCGTCTGGCCCCTTGGACAGCTCGACCGACGCGAAGCCGGGACGGTCCATGCGGACGTGATCCGCGTCGGCGACGACGTCGACGTCGATGATCCCGACCTGCTCGAGCGGGTCGGGCGTGAACACCACCGACATCACCGCCGGCACCACCGGATCGCCCGTCGTGCTGGGCGCCTCCGAGGTCGAGGTCGTGGGCGTACCCTCGCCGTCGCTCGTGACGGTCTGGATCCCGCCGGTCGGCAGCGTCGGATCGCCGCCGGTGGTCGTCGCGGTCGAGTCGGATGAAGCGGTGCATGCATCGTAGTCGGCACAGCTCGCCAGCGGATCCAGCGGACAGCCGGCAAGGCAGATCAGGGCGACCGGGGCAAGCGAGCGGTGTAGCGCGATCATCGGGACCTCGGGTGAGCAAGTCAGAATCGAGCACGGAGGACAAGCCCGCCGGGCGCGGGCAGGAGCATTGCATGGGAAGTGGCACGGGCGAGGCGCTTCGCGCCGACGCCAGTCAGTACGGCGCCGACGACGAGGGTGCTAACGCCGATGACCGCCGTCGCCACCATCAGCGGCCGCTGGCGATCATAGTCACGCTCCAGGGCGGCGTGCCTATCTGCTTGCTCCACCGTGCCGTACGGGCCTGCTTCTTCATGCAGGGCCCGGGACTCGCGCCAGGTGTCGAGCATGCGGCCGCCCATGACGCCGGCGGCGACGCTGAGACCAAGACCGACGCTGAGGGTCACGCCTCCGGCGATCAGCAGTTCGCTACCCCGCCGCGGCGAGGTCCGTGGGACGGGCGAACGCCACTCTCTCGCGGGGGGCCCGTCGACGTCGCCTGGCGTCGGAGCGGTCACCTCCGCAGTCGCTGGCGAGGACGTGGATGACTCACTCACGTTGTCCGCGTAACGGGGTGCCTCTCGCGGAGCTGGCGAGCGGCCAGTCACCGGCAACAGCGGATCGGTCAGCGCCGTCCTGAGCGGCCCAGCTTCACCTGTCGGGGATGGTACGGCGGGCGTGCTTGTCGAGACGTCCGGCTCGTCCGTGGCCTTCGCGCTGGGCGACGTGCTTGTCAGGGCTGCAGCGGGCTCCTTCGCCGATCTCTTCGCCAGGCGCGGCGGATCGGCCGCTGGCCGCCTTGGGGTGCTCTGGCAGCGCACGCCCGCCTTGCGCTCGCGCGAGACGAGATCCTCGATCTCCGCCATGAAGCTCGCGCGCTGGGCGGAAGATTGACCCTTGACCGCCACGCTCTGGTCGAAGGCGCGCCGCGCCTTGCACACGGCCTTCGCGTCCCCCGTCTGGTCGAACAGCAAGAGGAAGTCACGATACGCGTAGAAGTAGTACCTCGCGCGGTGCTCGTCGCTCTTCGCCGTCTTCGCGCGCTGCAAGGACTGCTCGGCCTTGCATCGCTTGTCGAAGAGGTCGCACGAGGAGCCGGCTGGGGTCGCCGTCGCAGGTTGAAGGGCGAGCAGGCATGCGAGGAACAGAGACATCGGACTCATGGCGTGTACTCCTGCGCCAGCGTTTGGTCGCCGGCCGGCTCGAAGCGGAGCGAGAGGGTCGCGTCGTCGACGCAGCGACGAACCACGTCGTCCGCGTGAGGGACCGCGACCCTGGCGAACTTGGAGAGGTTCTCCGCGGTCTCGAACTCGATCCGCAACAGACCGCCCGCGAGAGCGGAGCAACGGCGAAGCGCAGGCGCGGCGGCGTCGAGCGCGTCGCGCAGGATCGGGAGCGGTGGGGCCTCGGTACTCGTCGCCGCCCTGGCGGTGAGCGGGGTCGCCGGAGCTGCCGCCGTCGTGACGGGCGAGGGCACGGCGGCCGGCCTCGCCAGCAGGACGATCGGGCGCTCCGGCGCGCGCGGGGTCTCGCGGAGACTTAGCCATGTCACCGCACACAGCAGCGACGCGGCCAGCACCTCACCGATCAACGCGCGCCGCCTCACCGCCGGGGGCGTAAACACCGGCGATGCACCTCCCTGCACTCCATCGTCGAGCGGCGGCGGTAACACCGGCTGAATCAGCGCCAGCGGCTTGTCGAGCTCGGGCACGATGATGGCTGGCATGGTCCCGGTCGCGCGTGCGTTCCCAGCCTCGGCCTCGACCGCGAGTGTGCTGCTGACGGCAGCCTCGTCGACCACCCGCTCGTCGATCTCGTCGGCAGCCGCGGCCATGGCCTCGGCCTCGATCTCCGCCAGCTCGTCAGCAGCCGCCTCCAGGCGCCCGATCAGCCCCTGCGTGTCCACCCGCTCCGCAGGGTCATCCACGAGTGCGCCCATCATCGCGGCCGCCAGCGCTGGCGGGCATGATGGCGCGTGTTTTCTCAACAACGCCAATCTCTCGTGCTCGTGCTGCGCCGGCTTCTTGCCGCCGGTCAAGAGCCGATAGAGCTGCAGCCCGAGCGAGTACACGTCGCTCTTGGCTGTCCAACCCTTGCCGGCGCGGGCTTCGGGCGCGGTCCAGGGCAACGTCTCCAGCCCGCCCGTGCCGATCTGCACCCGCGCCTCGGGCGGCGTCAGGTAGCGCTGGGCCGTGGTCGCGTAGAACTTGGCCTCGAACTCGACCATCCCGGCGTCGATCAGGGACGCGGTGGGCTCTCTCCCGAGGTCGACGAGAATATTGTTGCCGTGGATGTCGCGGTGAAGGATCCCGCGCGCGTGCAGGGCCGCCAAAGCACCGGCGAGTGCTCTCCCTATCGCGAGCACGTCGGCGGGCTTCAGGCGCTCGCCGCCGAAGTAGAGATCACTCGCCGGCTTGCCGGGCATGAGGGTCATGACGAGGTAGGGCCGCGGGTGTGTCGGCGACGTCCGGCACTCGAGGAGCTGCGGCAACACCGAGTGCTGCACCGCGCTCAGGGCTCGGGCCTCGCGGACGAATCGGAGCCGCGCCTCGGCGTCGTTGCGCAGCGACGGGTCCAGGATCTTGAGGGCCACGTAGCGCCCCGCGTTGCGGTCGTATGCGCGGTGGACCTCGCCCTTCGCTCCCGAGCCCAGCATGTCGAGCAGCTCGTAGCACCCCTCGAAGAGGAACGGCGAGTCGTCCTCAACATGGGCCACGCGGACACGCTCGAGGCGGCGCTGGAACTCGGTCATGCTGGCGATCCGGTCCTCGGGTAGCGGTGCCAGTGCGTGGGCGACCAGCGCCTCGAGCTCGGGCGGGACGGCACACTCGGGCCGGACCTCGCGCATCGGCCGATACTCAAGGTGGTCGGGCAGCTCGCCGGTGCAGAGGAGGAAGATGGTCGCGCCGAGCCCGAAGACGTCGAAGCCTGGGGTCGGCCGCACGAGCGCCGCCTCGGGCGGGATGAACCCGGGCGTCCCGACGACCCTGCCCAGCTCGGTCGGGTGCCGTGCCGCGGGCTCGCTGTCGGAGGTCCGGACGCGCTGCCAGTCCTCGACCTTGGCGCCGCCGAGATCGATCAACTTCACGAACGGGCGATCGGTGGCGCCCTTGACCGCGACGATGTTGCCCGGCTTCACGTCGCGGTGGATCACGCCGACCCGATGGAGCGCAGCGATCGCGCTCGCCACCTGCGACATCTGGTCCACAACCTCGAGCCAGTGCAGCGGTCCGTCTCGCTTGAGGCGCGCGTCGAGGTTCTCGCCCGTCAGTCGCTCGAGCACCATGAACGGTGCCCGAGTGTCGGTCTCGCCCACCGCGAGCACCTGCACGAGGTGCGGGTGTCGCAGGTGCGTGAGCAACCGGCCCTCATCGAGAAAGCGTCGTCGCGCGTCGTCATCCGCGATCGAGAGGATCTTGACGGCGACGTTCAGGTTCTTGCACGCCCACACGCTCGACGTCCCGCCGCTGCCGAGCAGCTCGCCGAGCTCGAGCCCGTCGCCGATGCGCTGACTGGCGAGCGCTCGCCGGCCCGCAGGTACCCCCGCCGTCGGCGTGGCGTCGCCTTCGCCCGCCGTCGTGTAGAAGGTCCAGCCGTGCGAGTTCGGAGGTCGCGGGGAGCCCGCGCCCACGAGAGGCAACCGGGCCGCCGCCCGAACCCGCTCGAGGCGGCGCTGGAATTCGGCGACGCTGGCGATCCGGTCCTCGGGCGTCAGGGCCATCGCGTCCACGACCAGGGCCTCGAGTTCGGGCGGCGCGCCACACTCCGGGCGAGCCTCGCGCATCGGTCGGTAGGCGATGTGGTTCGGCAGCTCGCCGGTGCAGAGAACGTAGATCGTCGCCCCGAGCCCGAACACGTCGAAGCCAGGGGTTGGCCGCACGAAGCCTGCCTCCGGCGGGAAGAAACCCGCCGTGCCGACGAACACACCCACCTCGGTCTGATGGCCCGTCACGGGCTCGCTATCGGACCCCTGCACGCGCCGCCAGTCCTCGACCTTGGCACCTCCGAGGTCGATCAGCTTGACAAACGGCTCGCCCGTCGCGCTCTTGACCGTGACGATGTTGTTGGGCTTCACGTCGCGGTGGATCACGCCGAGCTGATGGAGAGCGGCGAGCGCGCTGGCGACCTGGGCGATCAGCTCGACGACCTCGAGCCACGGGAGTGGACCGTCTCGTCGCACCCGCCTGTCGAGGTTCTCGCCGAACCGCTCGAGCACCATGTACGGCGCGCCCGTGTCGGTCTCGCCGACCGCGATCACATGCACAAGGTGCGGGTGTCGCAGGCGCGTGAGCAGCCGGCCTTCATCGAGGAAGCGGCGTCGGGCATCCTCGTCAACGCTGTCGAAGATCTTGATCGCGGCGTCGAATCCCTTGCACGCGTACACGCTCGAGGTGCCCCCCAACCCGAGCAGCTCGCCGAGCTCGAAGTGTCCGCCGACGATGCGCCGCTCATCTGTCGGCCCGCAGGCCGGCGGCGTGGAGTCGTTCTGGGGACGCGGCTGCCGGTCGGTGCTCGGTGGGGGCTGCATCGCGCCCACGTTGCCACAAGCCCATCACTCCAGGTTGGCCCCGATGACCTGAACATACCATCATGTACGCAAGGCCATGCGCCTGGACCAACGTTCTGCCGGCCGCTCCGTGAACTACCGGCGCCGCTTCCACCGAGACCGGCCATGTCGTGTGCGCGGCGGCGGGTCGGGCATGTCGTATGGCGACGGGTCGCCCGGCTTCGGGATGCGGCTTGGGTCCGGGTTGGCGAGGTAATCCTCGACTGCCAGGTTCCACTCCTCGAGCTCCTCGTCGCTGAGGTGCTGCATGTTCTCTTCGGTGACGAGCCGCTTGGTCTTCATGTACGCGTAGGCGTACTCCAGCGGCACCTTGGCGTCGTGCATGATCTCGAGCATGGTGGCGTCGAGCTCACGCTGCGTGAGGCTGTCGGATATGCCGTTGGGTAGGAGCGCGCGGAGCATCTGCGCCCGTTCGGCCATCGCTTCCTCAGTGGTCTTGCCCATTCAAGAGAACGTGGATCGCGGCAGCGGCGAGCGTCAAATTTCCAACCGGACGACCGCCGCCGTCGTCGCAGCGCTGCCAACCCGATCAGCCCGAGCAGCCCCGGCGAGCCGCCCTCAAGCGAGCAGGTGCACCCGCCGCTGCCACCTGTGCCCGTGCCCGTCGCTCCGCCCGTGCCCGGGTCGCCGCCCGTCGTGGTGCGCGACGGGCCCGCGACCGACGGCCTCAACGCGATGCTCCGCCGCTACCGCGCCCGCTGCGAAGCCGTGCAGTGACCGCGAGGACCAACGCTACTTGACATTTGCCGTGACGCGCTTCCAGTTGTTGCATGCGTTCACGCAGCGCTCTTCACCAGGTTGTCAGCCTCGCCATCTTCTTGGCGCCCCACTTCGGGTGTTGCCATGAACTGCCCGATCCGGAGACGCCGGAAGAATTGGAAGGGAAACTCGAAGGCGCTTCACTTGACGCGATTCGAGAGTCGGAGGACGACAACGACGCGAGATGTGCCCAGGCCTGCGAGCGGCTGGCTTCGGCTGTGGGGCTGAGCATCGAGCACGTCCTGGAGTGCACGGCCAAGATTTTTGAATCCGATGTTTCGGAGCCCAGAGATCCCTGGGACCCAGCACACAAAACTCTCTCGATTTCATGCACAATTGATCCAGCCCTTCCCGCCAAGTCCTGTCCCCACTGATGCGAGAAGCGGCGCGAAATCGCGCAAGTGCCGTTGCCAGGCCGTTGCCAGGAAGGGCCGTTGCCAAGCAGAATCGGGCTCAGGAGGGCATGAGCGGGCGCAAGTTCACCCCCTCAAGACGCGGTCCTGGCCAGGAAACGGAGGGGCCGGGGTTTGGAGCGTCTTGAGGGGGTTCAGGCAGGACAAGGCATGGCAGGTCTCGCGTCGCGACGGGACCCGTTCTCGCCACGCCCGGCCCGCCCCACCAGGTTCTCCGCGGCCCCGCCCCGCGCAGCGGCGACGTCTCGCGCGCGGCCCTGCGATAGCCTGCGCGCGCGCCCCCGTCCCGCGCAGCGGCGACGTCTCGCGCACGCCGCCCTGCAGACGAGCGCCGGGTTCCCGTCACCCCGGCGTGCAGAAATAAAGCGCCTGCACCTTGCCCGTCTCCTTGAGCGCCTCGCAAGCCGCCCCGCACAGCGTGACCTCGGAGTGCGGCACGCTCCACACGAAGCCGTCCTGATCGCAGCTTGCGACCTCGGGCACCTGCTGTCCGTCGACGTGCACCTCGAACAGCTCCGGCTCGCTCGGGGCCGGGTCGACCGCGATCACGCAGCTCAGCGTGTCCTTGACGATCTGCGAGATCGCCGCCTGCAGCTCGGTTTGGTTGCTCGTCTGGTAGAAGGGTTCGGGCCCGGGCTTCGGCTTGCCGCCGGCGACCGCCAGCGCGGCCAGCTGTTCGCTGGTGGAGGGGTCGACGTCGATGCCGACCACGTAGGTCGGGATATCGAAGTCGACGAACGTCTCCTCGACGGCGGCCTGGGCCTCGAGGAAGTTCTCGCCGGCGCAGGTGTCGGAGATCTCGCCGTCGGCCACGAGGATGGCGAACCGCGGCAGGTTCGGGTCGAGCATCTTCAAATACTCGAAGCCGCGCTTGAGGCCGGTCTCCATGGGAGTGCCGCCGAGCACCTCGTAGTCGATCGCCGGGATGCCGGCCAGCACCGCGGCCGCGTTCATCGGCGCGATCGGGACCTCGACGCCGGGGTTGACCACGCATGCGCCGACGTTCACGAACGAGCCGGCGTCGATCTTCGGGTAGAGCTTCACGCCGAAGTGGACCACCGCGTCGAACATCGTCACCACGCCCGAGACCACCTCGTGGAGGCTGTGCCAGCGGGTCACCGTCGGGGTCGCGGGCTTGTCGTCGTGGTCCCACTTCTCCATCGACATCGAGCCCGACTTGTCGAGGATGAGCAGCACGCTCGGCGGCACCGGCACGACCTCGGTCTCCTCGGTGTCGCAGGGGATCTTGTCGGGCGGCGTCGTCGTGCTGCCGGTGCTGGTCTCCTCGCCGGTCGTCGTCGTCGTCGTCGTCGTCGTCGGGTCGACCGTCGTGGTCGTGGTCGGGTCCGGTCCGGTGGTCGGTGGGTCGACCGCGTCGGTCGTCGTCCCGGTCGCGCTCGCGGTCCCCTCCGTCTCTGTCGGTTCGGACATGGTCGAAGAGACAGTGCTCGTCCCGGGCGTCGTCTCGGTGCCTTCGGTGGCGGAGGTCGGCTGCGTGCCGCCGACGGACAGGCCGGAGCTCTGGCCGTCGGAGTCGCCGCAGGCGGGGGTCACGCTCGCCAGCGCGAGCACGAGCGCGAACGCGCGGGGATGGGGAGGGGCGATCTGCGTCATGACCTAATCTCCAAGCTGCGGACTCATCATGAGAGATTCCGGGACGCTCGGCCACGGCCTTCGCGGGCCGCCGAACCGCGTCCGGGCGAGCGGATCGATTCCGCGCGTGCGCCGGCGTGCCGGGTCCGATAAGGTGGTCGTCACCATGCTGCGCTTGCCGCTCCGCCGCGCCTTCGCGGCGCTCTCGCTCGCCGTTCCGGTCGGGTGCACCGACGACGACACCACCACGCAGGCGACCGCCGGCATGCAGACCAGCACCGGCGGGACCACGGACACCAGCGGCGAGAGCGACACCGAGACCCCGACCACCGGCGTCGGCACCACCGGCACCGGTCCTGCGCCGACCACCGACCCGGTCCCGACCACCGGCGAGCCGCCGACCACCGGCACCGCCACCACCGAGACCGCCACCACCGGCGTCGAGCCCGGCAACACGCCGCCGGTCGCGCTCGTCGACTACTACGTCACCAAGTCCAAGCAGGCGCTCGCCGTCGGCGCCGCCGAGGGGCTGCTCGAGAACGACTACGACAACGACGGCGACCCGCTGAGCCTCATCGCCGCCGACCCGATCACCCCCGGCGGCGCCAAGAACACCGCCCTCGCCGACGGCTCCTTCACCTACCAGCCGCCGCCCGAGCTGTGGGGCAGCGACACGTTCGTCTACAAGATCTGGGACGGCAAGGACGGCTTCGCTCAGGCCCCCGCGCGCATCGACGTGCGGCCGACCGCGATCGACCTCGAGTACGTCGGCGACGGCCACGGCGGCTTCGTCATCGACGGCCAGGCGCCGGGCCACTACTCCGGGCGCAGCGTGCACTCGGTCGGCGACCTCGACGGCGACGGCCTCGGCGACCTCGTCGTCGCGGCCCGCAACGCCGACGGCAACACCGGGCGGATCTACGTCGTCCACGGCCAGGTCGGCGGCGAGGCGATCGCGCTGAGCAAGATCGAGGAGCAGCACCGCGGCTTCATCATCTACGGCCAGCTGCCCGGCGAATTCGCCGGCACCACGATCGCCGGCACCGGCGACATCGACGGCGACGGCCTCGGCGACCTCGTCATCGGCGCGCCGAAGGCCACGCCGAACGGCCCGTCCTCGGGCGCGGCCTACGTCGTGTTCGGCAAGGGCGACACCGACCCCGTCTATCTCGAGGCGGTCGCCGCGGGCACGGGCGGGTTTGCGATCCACGGCGCGAAGGCCGGCGACGGGGCCGGGCGCAGCGTCGCCGCGGCCGGCGACGTCAACGGCGACGGCCTCGCCGACGTGGTCGTCGGGGCCTACGGCGCCGACCCGGGCGGCACCTTCTCGGGCGCGGCCTACGTCGTGTTCGGCCACGGCGCCGGCGCGCCCACCCTGCTGGCCGACCTCGACGCCGGCCTCGGCAACGGCTTCGCCGTCCACGGCGAGGCGGCGCTCGACTTCGCCGGCTTCGCCGTCGGCGGCGCCGGCGACGTCGACGGAGATGGCCTTTCGGACATCATCGTCGGCGCCTACGGCCACGACACCGCGGGCGACAGCGCCGGGCGGGCCTACGTCGTGTTCGGCAAGACCGACGCCGTCCCGGTGCTGCTCGCCGACGTCGCCGCCGACGTCGGTGGGCGCAGCTTCGACGGCGCCGCGGCCTACGACCGCGCCGGCTTCGCGGTCGCGGGCGCCGGCGACGTCGACGGCGACGGCTTCACCGACATCATCGTCGGCGCCCCGCTGGCCGACGCTCCCTCCGAGGACTCCGGCCGCGCCTACGTCGTCTTCGGCGGCCCCGACCTCGCCTCCGGCCCGCTCAAGCAGCTGGCCCAGACCCCCACCGGCTTCACCCTCAACGGCGTGCAGGGCCGCGACTACGCCGGCACCTCGGTCGAGCGCGCCGGCGACGTCGACGGCGACGGCTACGACGACGTGTTCGTCGGTTCGCCCGGCGCCAACCCGCACGGCGGCGACTCCGGGGCCGGCCACGTCGTGTTCGGCGGCCCCGACGCCACCACTGTCTCGCTCGCGTGGATCGCCAACGGCGACGGCGGCTTCGCCGTCAGCGGCGAGGCCATGGAGGACTACTGCGGCTTCGCCGTCGCCCCCGCCGGCGACGTCAACGGCGACGGCCACGCCGACGTGATCGTCGGCGCCCGCGGCAACGACGGCAAGGGCGACGACGCCGGCCGCAGCTACGTCGTGTTCGGCGGCAACTTCAGCGGCGCCTCCTACATGTCCTACGGGTCAGGTGCGGACAACATCCCCGGCACCGCCATGGGCGAGTCGTTGATCGCCGGCCGCGGCAACGACGTCGTCACCGTCGACGGCGCCGACGTCGTCTACGCCGGCGCCGGCGACGACGAGGTCCGCTGCGCCGCGCCGAGCTTCGTCCGCGTCGACGGCGGCACCGGCGTCGACACCCTCCGCCTCACCGGCCAGGCCCAGCACCTCGACCTCACCGCCCGCTCCGACCTCGACCTCGTCGACATCGAGGTCGTCGACCTCGGCGCCGACAACACCCTCACGCTCGAGTGGCGTGACCTTCGGGCCATGTCCCCGCGGACACACACCGTCACCGTCGACGGCGCAGGCGGCGTCCTCGTCGCCGACCTCGCCGGCGCCGGCTTCGTCGACGGCGGCCTCCAGGGCGGCTACCGCGTCTACCAGAGCCCCGTCTTCACCCTCCGCGTCGCCGCCGCCGTCGAGGCCCAGGTCGCGCTCTGACCTGTCTCAATCCTCGCGCCAGCCGTCCTCGAAGCAGTACAGCCGCCGCGGCTTGTGACATGTCGACTGCAGCGCGCTGGTCCAGTGCCGCTGCTGCTGCCACGCGTCCCACTCTGGCCCGGCCTCCACTGATGGAGCATTCATGCCGATGCGCACACTGGCCCCCGGGTCGGCGACCGTCCACCCTGAGCAGTGCTCGCTGGCGCTGAACACCTCGCCGAACGGGTCGGTGTTGGTCCACACCAACTTCTGGAAGATCGACGTGCCGAGCTCGGTCATCGAGATCCCCGTGCGCGGCCCGTCGGTCACCAGCTCGGCAAAGTCGTCGGCGATCACCCGGCCGCTGAGCAGCACGTATGGCACGCCCGCGAGCTCGATCTGCTCGAAGCGGGTCAGCGGCGAGTCGACCCCGTCGCTCAACCAGGCCCGGAACGTATCCGCGTTGGCAAGGCCCGCCGCCTCGGCGAGGTTGATGCACTGCAGATCGGCGCCGGACAGCCCGCCGAGCGCGCCGTCGAAGACCGCGCTCGTCACGAACCCGATCCGGCCGACCCAGCCGCAAAAGGCGCTACAAGCCGCGTCCTCGCCGAGGCTCATGCCCGTGCCGTTCAGCGCCGCGAGGTCGCACTCCTCGTGGCCGGCGTCGACGTCGCCGTCGCCGCAGTACGGGGCGAGCTCGCACTCCGGCGTGCAGCCGCCGTAGCTGCCGACGTTGCCCGGGCCGAAGTCGCACGCCTCCTCGCCGATCCACAACAGCCCGTCGCCGCACACCGCCGGGTGACACATCATCGTGCACGCCCCGTTGTTCGAGTTGTCGGCCCCGAGGTCGCACGTCTCGCCGGGGTCGATCACTCCGTCGCCGCACATCGGCCCCGGCGCGCCCGTCGTCGGCACGTCACCGGAGGTCGTCGTGGTCGTGGTCGTGGGCTCGACGACGTCCGTGGTCGACGTCGTGTCAGGCTCGTCGGGCGGCGCCTCGGTCGTCGCCGGCTCTCCGGTCGAGGTCGTGGCCGTGCTCGCTCCGGGTGCCTGCGGCTCGACGCACGTCGCCTGCGCCAGCACGAAGACACCCGCGCAGATCCGTCTCGCGCTGCCCATGTCTCACGCTCCCTCGAAGCAATAGAGGTGGTTGTCCTCGGCGCAGCTCTCGGCGTTGGGTAAGAGCGTCCACCGCTCGTCGGTCTGCTTGACCGCGCCCGCGGGGCCCTCCTCCTCGAGGTAATACGAATTCGTCCAGTCGTCGCAGAACGTGTGCCCCACCGCCGCGGCGCCGTCGGGCCGGGTGCCGGTCCACGCGCTGCCGAGCACGACCTCGCCGAACTCGTCGATGTTGATGGGCGCGGCGATCGAGCCCGACAGGAACCGCGCGAAGTTCTCCGCGACCATCACCCCGTCGGGGCGGACGTAGCGGCCGGGCGCCGGCGTCACGCGGTCGATCGCGCTGGTCTGCGAGTCGGACATCCAGGCGACGAAGGTCGTCCAGCGCGGGTGACCTGACTGAAGGGCCAGCTGGCGACACAGACTGTCGGCCCCGGCGAGCCCGAGGATCAGGTCGGGGGTGAACACCTGGCTGGACGCGAACACCAGCCGGTCGCGCGCGCAGGCGTGACAGCCGTCGTCGGCGACGTCGTTGCCGTCGTCGCACTCCTCGTCCGCGTCGACGATCGAGTCGCCGCACACGGCCGCCGCGCCCGTCGTATCCGCCGTGGTCGACGTCGAAGCGTCCGACGTCGCCGTCGAACCATCCGACGTCGACGAGCCATCGGCCCCTCCCGAGCTGCCCTCCTCGTCGCCGCTCGAGCTCGACCCCTCCTCGCCCTCACCGGTCGTCGACGAACTGCCCTCGGTCGTCGTCGACGGACCGTTGCCGTCGTGCTCGTACCCGTAGGTGCTGACGTGGTCGAGGCCGGGCGCGGTGCAGCCGCCGAGAGCGAGGACGAGGACGAGGCCCGACGCGGAAGCGCGCGACATCGCGCCACAGTATCACAGGCGCTTTCGGACCGAAAGTCATGACAATTCCGCCCCCGCGGCCCGGCCACCGAGGATCGCCGTCGTCGCGCAGGTGCGCCCGCCACCGCGCGCGGCCTCCTCCGCGTCCCGGCCGCCAGCCGACCACCTGCTATCGTCCGCGCATGGCCGAACGCCTCGAGGTCCTGTCCTCGCGCCACTTCCCCGCCCTGCTCGCCGAGCTCGGCGTGAGCCTCGCGTTCACCACCTACCAGGCCGGCAAGCTGTTCCTCCTCGGCAGCGGCGACGGCGGCCGGCTGTCGCTGTTCGAGCGCACCTTCGCCCGCTGCATGGGCCTGTGCGTCGACGGCGAGTCGGTCTGGCTGGCCACCCTCTTTCAACTGTGGCGCCTCGACAACGCCTTGCCTTCGGGACATGTCCATGAGGGCTACGACCGCATGTACGTCCCGCGCGTCGCCCACACCACCGGCGACCTCGACGTCCACGACCTCGCGATCGACCGCGCCGGGCGCCCCGTGTTCGTCAACACCCTGTTCAGCTGCCTCGCCACCCTCGCCCCGCGCGCCAGCTTCGCCCCGCTGTGGCGCCCGCCGTTCGTCTCGCGCCTGGCCGCCGAGGACCGCTGCCACCTCAACGGCCTCGCCATGCACGACGGCAGCCCCGCCTTCGTCACCGCCGTCGCCCGCAGCGACGTCGCCGACGGCTGGCGCGACCACCGGCGCGGCGGCGGCGTCGTCATCGACGTCCGCACCGACGCGATCGTCGCCGAGGGCCTGTCGATGCCCCACTCGCCGCGCCTCCACGCCGGCGCGCTGTGGCTGCTCGAGGCCGGCACCGGCTTCCTCGGCAAGGTCGACCCGGTCTCGGGCCGCTTCGAGCCGGTCTGCTTCTGCCCCGGCTACGCCCGCGGCCTCTGCTTCGCCGGCCCCTACGCGATCGTCGGCCTGTCCAAGCCCCGCGGCAGCCGCACCTTCGCCGGCCTCGCGCTCGAGCAGAACCTCGCCGCCCGCGGCGCCGAGCCCCGCTGCGGCCTCGTCGTCGTCGACACCCGCACCGGCGAGGTCGCCCACTGGCTCCGCCTCGACGGCGCGGTCGAGGAGCTCTACGACGTCGCCGTCCTCCCCGCCGTCCGCCGCCCGATGGCGCTCGGCCTGGTCAGCGAGGAGATCCACCGCACGATCACGATCGCCGACCCGGCCCCGCTGCGCCCGTGATCGCGCGCGTGGTTCATGCCTGCTGTTTTCGACATGTCCTGAACGACATGTTTTATAAACCACCTGCTACGGCCGTCCGCGCTCGCACGCCAGCAGCGCCTCGAACCTGGCCCAGGCCGCCCCGCCGCGGGCCTTGAGCCGCCCGGCGAGCGTCCGGTTCTCGCGCGCCCGGACCAGCCGCTCGAGCTTCGCGCTGCGCGCCAGCAGCTCCGCGACCTCGGCTTGCGCCGTCGCGACCTCGGCCTGGGCCGCGCGGAACTCGGCGTACTGCACGCTGTCGGCCAGGAGATCCGCGATGTCCACGCGATGCGCCGCGAGCGTCGGCGCGAAGTCCGGGTGCCACGGATCGTCGAGCACCGGGAAGCGCGCCAGCAGCTCGGCCGCGGCCGCGCGATACGCCGTGTCCTCGCGCCCGCTCGCCGCGTCGAGGCGCGCGTACGCTTCGGACATGTCCTTTAGGACATTATCAAAGTCACTCTCGACCTCGCCCTCGCGTCCGACGTAGCCGAGCGCCGCCGACAACCTGGCGATCACCGCGTCCTCCTCGGGCAGCGCCGCCGTCCGCGAATTCCCGCGGCGCGGCGCCGTCGCGCGGAGCCACCGCTCCGACGTCGTCGTCGGCACGTCGATCCCCTCGCCGGCGATCCGCGCCCGAGCGTGCGCCTCGAGCAGCGAGATCTGCCCGTCGCCGTCGAGGTCGAGCTCGGCTGTCGGCAGCGCCTCGCCCCCGCGGCCGCGACCTCGCAGCGCATTTAAAAAGTGCAGCGAGTAGCCCTCCTGCGCCGCGCGGTCGGGGTTCGGATCGCAGCCCGACGCCTCGCGCTCGGCCGTCGCCGCGAACAGCCCGCAGCGCAGCGGCTTCGCCGGTCCGGCCTCGCTGTCGGCGCGCGCGAACACCAGCTCCGCGAACGCGCCCGAGAAGCAGCTCGTCGCCACGACCTGCGCCGGGCGCCGCCCGGCGTCGAGCACCTCCGCCAGCTCCGCCACCCGCAGCGTCGTCTGGCCCCACAAGCTCAGACCGCCGTCGCGGGGCGGATCGCCGCGCTCGCCGTGGCCCGCCAGGTACACCAACAACGGCGGCCCCGGCTCGGCCACCGCCAGCTTCACCGCCTCGAGCACGCCGCCGCGGGTCGCCGAGCTGCTCGGGTTCGTCAGCGTCGGCCGGTACGTCGCCGTTCGTCCCCCGCGCGGCGCGAACAGCTCGGCCAGCGTCGCCACCAGCGGGTCGCCGCGCGGCACCGCGTCCTCGACCTGCACCCCGTGGCTGCCGGGCCCGCCGGCGAACAGCAGCGCCCCACCGTCCCCGAAGACCTCCTGCGCCAGCAGCAAGTCCTGCTCGATCGACACCTGGTTGAACTCGGGCGTCGCACCGCCGCCGACCGCCAGCCAGCGCGGCGGATCCGGCCACGGCGTCGGCTCCTGGTGATGCAGCGGACCGACGCCCAGCGGCGGACGCGGCGGCGCGCTCGCCTCCGACTCGGCGCTCGTCGCCGGCGCCGCTGCCGTCGTCGCCTCGCGAGTCGTCGCGACCTTCGGCGGCTCCACCTCGCGGTGGGTCGTCGCGGCCCCCTCGCTCGCGGGCGAGCCGCAAGCGAGCAGCCCGGCCACGAACACTGCGCCCGTCGTGCGTCCACCGCGTCGCGCCGCCTCGATCAACCCCGCGACGATACGACCTCCGCGTCCCCGACGAAAGCGGCGCGCTCGCGAGCGCCGCAGGCGCGCCTGGGAGCCGCCCGCGCCGCGCCCCTGTCTCCTCGACCAGCTCCCTCCTGCTCGACCGCTCGCTCTCGACCTGTCCTTTTCGCCATGTCCTCACGGCCACCCGGCGACCTGCCCCTTCGAACATCTCACACGACTGCCCCGCGCGACTCCTGACCCGATCCGAGCTGTCTCGAAGTACATGTCGCTCGCGCGTCCGCTCGCCGCGCCCGTGCTCCGCTGCACGGCCTGCCGTTCGCGGCCACCACGCGCCCCACGCGCGCACGATGATTGTTCACCGCCGCGGCGATCCGTGCTTGACTCTCCAGTTACGGGAGACCTCAAGGTGACGCCATGGTGAGCGAGCGGATCACGATCGGCGCCCTGGCGCGTCGGTCGGGCGTGCCGGTGAAGACGCTGCGGTTCTACTCCGACGAGGGGCTGTTGCCGCCCGCCGGGCGGACCCGCAGCGGCTACCGCGTCTACGCCGAGGATGCGGCGGTGCGGCTCGATCTGATCCGCACCCTGCGCGAGGCCGGGCTGGGGATCGCCGCGATCAAGGCGATCTTCGCCCGCGACATGACGCTGGCCGAGGCCTTGCGTCTGCGGCTGCGCGCCGTCGAGACGCACATCGTCTCGTTGCAGCACGTCGCCGCCGCCCTGCGCGCCGCGCTCCGCTCCGAGCCGAGCGAAGCCGACATCAGGAGGTTGTGTACCGTGACCCGATTGACCACAGAAGAACGCAAGGCCGTCATCGAGCGCTTCTACGAGCGCGTGTCCGAGGGCGTGCCGATCGACGACGGCTGGAAGCGGCAGATGATGGCCGCGAGCACCCCGAAGCTGCCCGACGAGCCGTCGCCCGAGCAGCTCGACGCGTGGATCGAGCTGGCGGAGATCGTCCAGGACGAGGACTTCATCGCCAGGATGCGCGCCGCCGCGGCCGAGACGTGGAACGGCAACTTCGACGTCGCCGCCCACCAGCGGGTCAGCCAGGAGGCCAACGCCGCCGCGCGCGCGCTCATCGAGCGCGGCGTGGCGCCGACCGACGACGCCGCCCGCGAGGTCGTCGAGCGCATGATCACGGGCCTCGCCGCCGCCCAGGGCAAGGCCGCCGACGCCGAGTTCCGCCGCACCTGGCACGAGAAGTCGCAGAACCACGACCCGCGCGCCAGCCGCTACTGGGAGCTCGTCGCCGTCCTCAAGGGCGAGCCGCCGCGCGGCGGGCAGAGCGAGGAGTGGTACTGGCTCAACGCCGCCGTCGGGCACCACCTCGCCCCGCGCTGACGACCGGCCGCCGTCATGACATGTCCATAAGAACATGTCATGGCGGCGCGACGCGAGACACGGCGCCTGTCGACCGCCATCACGACATGTCCGAATGGACATATTGTTCACGATGGTGGCGGCCGTGGTGACGGCGGCGCCGTGCACCACCAGGACATCTTCGCTCGCCACGCCCGTCGCTACGGCGCCGGCGGCCCCTTCCTGCACCCGAGCTCGACCAGCTCCATCCGCACGATCGCGCCCTCGTCACCGACCGCGGGCCCCCCTTCCCACGAGCCGTCGACCGCCAGCAGCGCGCTCGTCGGCGCCGACGCGTGGCTCCACGAGCTCAGGTCTCGCGGTCGGTCGAGGCCGCGATCAGCACCTGCGCCGCCCAGTAGAGCACCATGAGCAGCAGCTCCACCCCGAGCGACCAGGCGATGAAGCGGTTGACGGCGATCAGCGTGTCGCTCAGCGCGAACGCGATCGCCCCGGCGAGGCCCGCCCACGCGCGGCCCTCGGAGCCGGGGCGTTCGCCGATCTGGGCCGCCGCGCGCCACATCATCGCGCAGATCACGATCACGTAGGCCAGCACCGGCCCGCGCATCTCACCGAGGTTCGGCGCCAGCCAGCCGAACGTGAAGTACCCGAACGCGGCCACCGGCGCCAGCCGCATCAGGTGCAGCGCCCGCGTGCGGCCGACGTAGGCCGCCACATAGGCGATGTGCGCCAGCAGGAACGCGGCCAGGCCGGCGATGAACAGGTCGATCGCCTCGGCGAGCAGGACGTCGCCGAGCACCGAGAGCATGAGACCGAGGCGGATCCGTCGCGCATCGGCGCCCTTGACCGGCCACATCCAGGCCAGCACGCACAGCACCGGGATCGGCTTGAGCAAGAGACCGGCGAGCTTCCACTCGAAGACCAGCGCGCCGAGGAACAGCGCCGCGGCAGCGAGCCCGACGCGCGAGAGCAGGACGGTGCGACGTGACACGCCCGCGAGGATGGCCGAGCCCGCGCCCGCGCGCGAGCGCAAAAGCAGGCCGACGGTCAGGGCTTCTGCGGGCCGAGGTGGATCGAGAACTTCGTGTGCAGCGAGCGAGCGTCGGGGCCGGCCGCCTCGGGCTCCTCGTCGAACGACACCTCGCCGCGGATCGCCGTGAGGCGCTCCATCAACCGCCCGATCGGCGAGTCGGGGATCGGCAGCATCGGGAACGTCGGCGCGATCGCCGAGCCCTGCAGCGGATCGGCGGCGCCCTCGGGGCGGAGCACGAAGTACGACGCGCCGAGGGAGTCGAGCGGCGCGAAGCCGAAGTACGCCAGCCCCAGGCGCGCCAGGCCGCCGTCGCTCGCCGTCGTCTGCGGGTCGCCGCGGAGCAAGATCTCCGCCGAGCGCAGCGCCGACTTCGCCGCGGTGTTGGCCTGCCCCTGCAGCATCCACAGCAGCGCGGTCCACAGCGGGGCATAGCGGGCGGTCCGCATCTGCACCGTGAATTGCGGATCGTTCGCCGCGCCGACCTTCGGCAGGCGGCCGTCGAGGAGGTCGTCGATCACGCGGGTGATCGTCGGGCGGTCGAGGCCGACCACGATCGCCGCGCCCGTCTGCACGTAGTGGATCCCGAACGCGTCGGCGATCGCCTTGTCGGGCAGGAGCGGCGCGCCCGGGCTGACGCCGACGCGCACGATCGGCAGGTCGCGGTGGCGGGCCACCTCGCCCCACTGGACCATGCCCGGCGCGACCGACTCGACCGTCGTCCTCAGCGCCGCCAGCGTGGCCACCAGCGTCGTCGGGTTCTTCACCTCGGCGACCGCGTAGACCGGGAACTTGCCGACTTGCCGCCACAGCTCGAGGTCCTGCAGCGCCTCGCGCTCGCGCTTCGGCGGCAGCTGGGCGGTGTCGTCCCACTGCGACAGCAGGCCGACCAGGCCGGCGCGGTCGTCGACGCCGAGCATCACCCAGTCGCCGAGCCAGCCGAGGCCGACGTCGCCCTTGCCGGTCAGCGTGCGCATCAGTTGGTCGAGGTCGCGCCGCAGCCCGCTGTCGGCGCCGACGGCCCACACCGCCGACAGCCCGTGGTCCTCGGCGGCGGCCACCGCCACGCGCGTCTTGCCGACCACGGCCTCGATCTCGCTGTAGTCGGTGGCGGAGATCAGCGGCAGCACGCGCACGTCGACGTCGACCGCCGCGCGGGCCCCCTCGTCGCGGACGTCGAGGCGGATCGCCACCGGGTCGATGAACTGCTGCCAGTAGTTCTGATAGCCGCGGGCGAAGTTGTCGTACGCGTCGCGCTCGGCCGCGCTGACCTTCTCGAGCGGCGGCAGATCGATCAGCGGCGTGAGCGCGTCGGGCGAGCCCCACGCCGAGCGGGCCGCCTGCCCCGGCGCGAACGCGATCGCCGCCCCGTCGGCGTGCTTCAGCTCGTCCGGCGCCAGCAGGCCGGCCGCCGTCAGTTCTTGTGTGTCCTTCGGAGCATGTCCGAACAGCCAGCCGTACAGCAGCGCCGCGTAGCCGGGCACCAGCAGCTCGGCGAGCGCCTCCTGGCGGCGGGCGGCGAGGATCTTCTGCTGCGGGCCGACGACCGCGGCGATGAACCTGTCGCTGAGGAACGCCAGCGCCTGGTGGGTGCCGGGATCGCGCGCCAGCATGTACTTCAGGTCAGGTTGATCCGCGAGCCGCGGCGCCTGGCCCTGAGCGGCCGCGAGCACGCGAGCGAGCGCGCCCGGGCTGTTGGACACGAACGCCAGCTCGCCGACGCGGGCGCGGTACTGGCGGATCTGCCCGCTCGGGTCGGCGGCGCGCTGGACCGGCACGCCGGCGAGCGTCACGATCGTCGTCTCGACGCCGGCGATCTCGCCGCGGTAGCCCTCGAGCTGGCGCGCGAGCTCGGCGTCGAACACCTCCGGCTGCTTGAGCGCGAAGATCAGGGTCACGTCTGTCCCTTCGCGCAGGTACGGGTCGCTGCCGACGACCGCCACCTCGCCGACCACCGTGTGGCCGAACAGCCTGGTCAGGTCGCTGCGGCGCAGCCCGAGCTGGCGCTGGTAGCGGGCCGTCAGGCCGCGGTCCTCCGCGCTCTGCTGCAACACCTGCACCACCGGCGTGATCCAGGCGTCGGCCTCGTCGAGCAGGCGCAGCAGCAGGCGCACGTCGTCGACGCGGGCGTACCAGAACTCCGCCGGCGTCGCCGCGGCCAGCGGCTCGGCCGCGCCCCCGCCTGGGTTCGGCAGCGCCGCCTGCATCGCCGCGAACGGGTGGGCGGCCAGCGGTGGCGGCTTGCAGTCGGCGATCGCCACCGCGCGCGGGCCCTCGGCCCGCGGCAGGCGCAGGCCGCGGTCGTGCTGCAGCGCCTCCTGCATCGACAGCACCCCGGTGGTCGTGTCCATCAGCTGCGTCAGGTCGGTCCGCGCCGGGCGGTTGCGCAGCAGGTCGGCGCCGGCCAGCGACTTCGCTCCGGGCTGTCCCTTGAGCCATGTCAAGATCCGCCCCGCCGCGAACTGCTTCCACGGGTGCGGCTCGTTCCACGGGTCGCCGAGCACCTGCGCCAGCGCCTCGGCCCAGCGCGCCTGCAGGCCGGCGTCGGCGGCGACCGCGGGCGCGCCGAGGGCCGCGAACGGCACGCGGACCCACCCGATGCGGCCCGCCTCCCAGCGACGGGCGTACAGCGCCCCGCGCAGCGCCTCCGGCGGCGCCGGCGACTTCGGTCGCCGGATCTGCAGCACCACCTCGCTCGCCCCCGTGGCGGTCGCCATCACCCCGACCGCGCCCGGCTTCGCGTCCTCGAGCTCGATGTGGAGGCGGTCCCAGTCGAGCGAGAGGTCGTCGCCGGCGACGCCGATCTTCACCTCGAGGTACTCGGCCTCGCCCTCGACGCGGTAGGCCGTCAGCGCGGCCTTCAGCTCGGCGTGCTCGGCGGGCGCGCTGGTGCCGGCGCGCAGGGCCGGCACCGGATCCGCCGCGACCTCGACGCGGGCCCTGGGCCCCGTTTCGACCTGCTCGTTCGGACCTGTCTTTTCAGACTTGTTACCGGCCTCGTCGCCGCACCCGGCGAACAGCGGGGCGGCGAGCAGCGGGGCGAACCAGCGGGGGGCGGGGCGTCGCATCTTCGCCGCAGCTTACCGCGGCGGCGCCGCCGCTCACCAGCGGACGCGGTACAGGCACGCCGCGCCGCCCTTCGAGCGGCACTCGCCGGGCTCGTGGGTCACGGCGACGTCGGGGGCGAAGCGGGCGGCGAAGCCGTGGGCCAGGCCCATGTCGAAGCGGCACGGGTAGGGGTTGTCGCAGCGGACCAGGGCCTCGCGCTCGCCGACGCGCTCGTAGTGGTAGTGGCCGATGCCCTCGGTCATCTCGCGGGTGGCGAGATCGAACATGACCTCGCCGTCGCGGCGGTGGTTGAGGTGGTAGATCACGTCGAAGTTCTCGAGCACCACGTGCGCGTCGTCGATCCCGGGCGGGAACACCACGAACGGCGGCACCTGACGGCCGAAGCGCTCGAGGCCGCGAGCGCCGAGCATCAGGTCGACCTTCTGGTAGGCCCGCAGGATGCCCTCCTGCGGGTACCACTTGTCGGGCTCGACCTCGCGGACGCCGAGCGCCTCGAGCATCGCCTGCTGCAGCACCGCGAACGACTTGAGGACATCGACGAACACGCTGGTCGTCTGACCGTAGACGGTGATGCCGGGGACCAGCGGTTGGTACGTGGTCATGTCGCTTTCGTGGCGGCCGCGCCGCGGCCGAGGTGGGCGAAGCAGGCCTTGAGGCCGTCCTTCAGGGTGGCGAGGGTCGGCGTGCCGGCCATGTCGACGCCGAGCTCGGTCATCGCCGCGGCGATCCGGGGGCTGATGCCGGTGATGACGCAGAAGGTGCCGACCAGCCGCGTGGTCGCGACCAGGCGCAGGAAGTGACCCGCGGTCGCGGTGTCGACCAGCTCGACGCCGGTGACGTCGATGATGACGCAGCGGGCGCGCGTCTGCGTGACCCGCTGCAGCAGCTCGCCGATCATGTCGTCGGCGCGGCGGGCGTCGACCAGCCCGACGATCGGCAGCGCCAGCACGTCGTCCCACAGCTCGACCACGGGCGTCGACAGCGTGCGGATGGCCGCGCGCTGCTCCTCGATGGTGTTCAGCTGCTCGACGAGCTCGGCGCGCGACGCCTCGAGCTCGCGGATCGTGCCGCGGTGGTCGCGGACCGTGAGGTCGAGCTGACGCGCGAACAGGTTGACGGCCTCCTCGAGCGCGGCGAAGCGGTCGGTGCGCTCGATCGGCAGCAGGTCGACGGCGGGGTCGAACTCGTCGAGGGAGATCGAGGCGAGCAGATCGTGGACCCGCTCGATCCGCGGGATCTCGACCGAGACCGTCTCGGGCGCGGGGTCGGTGACGTCGTCGCTGATACTTCCTCCTGGCATCGCTGCCGGGCGCGGGAGGATAACCGAATCAGCGTTCCGCACCACCACCAATCGAATGCAGCGATCCCGGCGCCCGGGCCGCCGGACGCCGAACGAGACCGCGCAGCAGCGCCTGCTCACATTGGCCGGAGACGACCTATGTATGCAGTTCGGCGAGCACCGCCGCCTGTTCGGCCAGCAGCCGCACCTTCGCCGCCTCGGGCATGAAGCTGTGCAGCACGCTGTTGCGGGCCAGCGCGGCGATTTGCTCCGCGTCCCAGGCGAACGCCGCGGCACAGCGGCGGTACTCTTCGTTGATCGAGGTGGCGAACATCGGCGGGTCGTCGCTGGCGAGCGACACCGCCAGGCCGGCTGCCAGCAATCGCGGCAACGGGTGCTCGGCGAGCGCGGGGAACAGGCCGATGCCGAGGTTGCTCGTCGGGCACACCTCGAGCGGGATCTGGCGCTCGCGCAGGTGCTCGACCAGCGCCGGGTCGGCGAGGCAGCGGACCCCGTGGCCGATGCGGTCGGCGCCGAGCTCGCGCAGGGCGTTCCACACGCTCTCGGGGCCGTCCATCTCGCCCGCGTGGGGCAGCGAGCGCAGGCCCTCGGCGCGGGCCCGTGCGAACAGCGGGGCGTACGGCGCGGTCGGCCACTCGGGCGACTCGGGCCCGGCGAAGCCGAGGCCGATCACGCCGACCTCGCGGCCCTCGAGCGCCAGCGCCAGCGTCGGCGCGCCCTCGGCGAAGCGGTGGCGGACGATGTCGAACACCCACGCCAGCTCGACGCCGTGCTCGGCCCGGGCGCGCGCGCGGCCCTCGGCGAGCCCGGCGAGCAGCGTGTCGCCGGCGACGCCGCGATTGACGTGGGTCATCGGCGTGAACGTGACCTCGGCGTGGCGCACGTTCTCGGCCGCGAGCTTGCGCGCGAGGTCGACGACGATCGCCGCGAAGTCGTCGGCCTCGGTGAGGCAGGCCGAGATGGCGAGGTACATGCGCACGAACTCGCCGAAGTCCTTGAACACGTAGCTGCGGCGCAGCCCCTCGACGCCGTCGGCATCGCCGGGCAGCGACTTGCCGTGCTTGCGCGCGAGCGCCAGCGCCAGCTCCGGCTCGACCGAGCCCTCCAGGTGCAGGTGCAGTTCGGCCTTCGGCAGGCGCTCGATGAGTCGGCTGCGCAGGGGGTCGAGGGCCGGCGAGGACGCGGCGGACATCGGCGAACGCTAGCACGCGCTCGACAGGGCGCGCGACATCGCCTATTGCTCGGGGTGACGATGCCGCGCGCGCGCCCCTGGCTGTCCGTATCGCTCGCCGTGCTGCTGTCCGCCTGCGGCGACGACGGCGCCGCGACCGGCGACGGCACCGCGGCCACCGGCACCACCGGGATCGACCTCACGGCCGCGACCACCGGGGGGCCGACGCCGACCACCGGTCCGCCGCCCTCCGAGACCGACACCGACGGCCCGCCGGCGCCGACCTTCTGCGCGCAGATCGACGTCTCGCTGGTGCTCCACCCGAGCGTCAAGATCTACGACCCCGCCAACAAGCAGGCGCTCCGCGGGTACTTCAGCAAGCTGGTCGAAGAGACAGGCGCGACGGTGCGGATCTTGCCGAACGTCGGCACCGAGTTCATGGTCACGACCGACTGCCTGCTGCCGCTCGGCAACGCCGCGGACGACCCGATCCTCGTCTACGGCGCGGGCGGCGAGGTCGCGCCGGGGGCGGCCGAGGCGCTGGACTGCACGCTCGACGCGTTCGACGTCTACGAGAGCGACTTCGACGTCGGCAACTACATGTTCTCGGGCCTGCTGTTCCCGGTGCTCGAGCGCAGCGACTGGCCGGCGCCCGGCGCCACCGGCATCGCCATGCTGGTGGCCGCCAGCGACGACAAGCAGGCCAACATGTACGCCCAGCCCGGGCAGGCCTCGGAGGCCTACCTGCGGCTGGTCGGCGAGGGCGACCGCCGGCGCGTCGCGGCGTTCACGTTCGGCGACGGCGGCGACGAGCTCAACATGTTCTCGCTGGCGGTCAGCGCCAACAGCCGCCACTACGAGGCCTCGTCCACCGGCTACGCCGCCGCGCTGGCCGACTTCGCCCCGCTGGCGGTCCGGACCTGCGAGGACTTCGACTACGAGGAGCCGCCGCCGGAGGTCGAGCCGAGCGGGTGCGAGCGCATCGACGTGCTGTTCGCCATCGACGGCTCGGGCAGCATGGACGAGGAGCAGAGCGCCCTGCGCGGCACGAACGGCATGCCGCCGGTGTTCGCCGAGTTCACCGACGCGCTGCTGCAGGAGCTCACCGACGTCGAGGACTTCCACGTCGGCGTCGTCTCGAGCGAGCAGGGCTACACGGCGATGCACACGCACAGCGACTTCCCGCTGATGCCGGAGAGCCCGGAGACCGACTGCGGCCTGCCGCCCGGGCAGCGCTGGCTGGTCGGCCCCTCGCCGACCTTCGCCGACGACTTCGCGTGCGTCGCGGCCACCCGCAGCGGCACCGAGGAGGTCACCTACTACAACCTCGCCGAGGCGCTGCACGACCCCGCCAACGCCGGGTTCCTGCGCGACGACTCGCTGCTGTTCGTCGTCATCCTCACCGACGAGGACACCTACGACTTCGTCCTCACCCCCTCGGTGGCGATCCGCCGGCGGATCGTCGACGCCGTCGGCGGCGACCTCGACCGCCTCGTGGTGCTCGCCATCGCCGGCGGCCAGGGCGTGTTCGAGATGCCCGAGACCGTGTGCCAGGGCGTCTACGGCGACGCCGCGCCCGGCCGCCGCATCATCTCGATCACCCGCGGCTTCCGCGAGCGCGGCCTGTTCCACGACATCTGCCAGGGCGACCTCGCCGCCACCTTCAGCGGCGTGCTCGACGACATCGTCTCGGCCTGCGCGCAGTTCAACCCGGTGCCGTGAGAGAGAAAGCGAGAGAACCGCGGGACCGCTGTTACAGCGACCCCACGGTCGGTGACTCTTGAGACCCGGCGGGCGCCGCCGGGGCTTCACGCTAGCCCGAGTTCGGGCAGCGGTACTGCGCGTCGAGGACGCCGCTCATCTGGAAGTCGGAGCAGGCCTTGCCGCACAGGATGATCTCGTTCATGTCCGGCGACGTGAACATCCAGCCGTCCTCGCTGCCGTCGCAGGTGGTGACCTGCGTGTTGCCGTAGGCCATGCCGTTGACGCTGACCTCGACGTAGTCGGGGTACTTCGGCACCGGGTCGAGGGCGATCGAGCAGCTCAGGATCTGCATCGAGATCTCCTCGAGCGCCATCTGCAGCTCGACCTGGTTCTGCGTGTCGTAGAACTTGACGTCGCCGGCGCGCGGACGGCCGCCGGTGTCGGCGAGCTCGTTGAGCCGCTGGAACGTGTTGGTGTTGTCCGGGTTGCCGTCGTTCGTCATCGGGCTCGTCTCGTCCTTGATGGCGATGCCGACGACGTAGGTCGGGATGTTGAGGTTCGCGAACGCGTCACCGACCACCGCGGCCAGGTTCTCGTCGTACTGCTCGAACAGCTCGGCGTTGTTGGCCGCGTCCTCGGCACAGTTGGCCGCGCCGTCGGTGACGAGGATGATGAACTGCGGCTGGCCGTCCTGGATGGTCCCGAGCTCGGCGAGCGCCGCCTTGACGCCCTTGGTCGCCGGCGTGCCGCCCTTGATCGTCATGTCGGTCTCGTCGGCGCCGGGGATGGCGTTGAGGATCGCCTGGCCGTTCATCGGCGCGATCTCCACCTCGGGCGTCATGTTCACCGGGCAGGCCGTCGCGTTGTAGGCCGAGGCGGCCATCTTCGACGGGAACAGCACCGCGCCGAGGTTCATCGAGTTCTCGAACGTGCTGGTGATGAAGTCGACGACGCTGTAGAGCGACTTCCACCGCGTGATGCGCGGCGTGGCCGGCTCCATCATGTTCGGGTCGTCGTCCTTGATCATGTCGTTGTTGGCGTCGTCGCCGTCGTGGTCCCAGTACCCCTTGTCGGCGGTGACCATCGAGCCCGACTTGTCGAGCACGAGCATGACGTTCGGGGTGACGATCGGGATGTCGATGACGGCCTCGCCGCAGTCGTTCGGGTCGAACGTGGTGCCGGCGGTCGCCGTATCGGAGGTCTGCCCCTGCGTGCCGGTGGGCACCGTCTCGGTGGTCGTCGGCTCGGTGGCGCTGCTGGTCGACGTCGGTTCGGTCGAGGTCCCCGGCAGCGTCAGGATGCCCGTCATCGTGTTGCTGCTGCCGGTGGTGTCCACTTGCTTGCCGTCGTCGCCGCAGCCGACCAGGCCGACAGCTACGAGGCTAGAAAACAACGCGCGCTTCATAAGCGGAAGGTTCCTTGGAGAGTTGGGTGAATGAGAGTCGAGGACGGGGGCCCGTCGAGTTGGACACCGAAGCACGGGCCGTGTCCGGGCGTCCGTGCCGGCCACTATACCGATCACGCCGATTCCTCGCAGCTTTCCTGCGAGGAGCAGATCTGCGCGGCGCGGCCCGCGAACGTCGGCCCGACCCCGATCACGGGCGCCTTCAAACCCGAAGTAGCTGCTGATTCACGCGCGCGCCGCTGGCGTGACGCGGACGCGACACTCGGCCGCGCAGCCCGTCGCACGCCGAGCGGCCTCAAAAGCGGAAGCCGAACGACAGGCCGCGCACCTCTCGGGACATCATCGGCGCGACCGCGAGGCCGTGCTCCCGCATCCACCGGTGATGCCGCGACCGCTGGGTCAGACCCCACGCGAGAAATACCGCGCCGGTGACGGCCATCAGCCCGCCCATGCCCACGCCCACGAGCCCGTAGACCTGCAAACCGCGGCAGGTCTGGTCGCTCGCGTTCGAGCCGTAGACGCGGTTGCAGTACTGCGGCATGGCCATCACGTACATCGCCGCGCCGAAGCCGGTGCGCAGCAGGCCCAGCGGGAGGATGATCGAGCCGGTGACGACCTTCTCGTGGCCGTCGACCGGTTCGCGTTCGCGGTTCTCGCCGAAGGCGTAGTAACCGCCGAGCGCCTCGGGATCGCTCGGCGGCGGTGGGGGCGCCGCCAGCGCGAGCGCGGTCGCGAGCGCGACGAGGCCGGTGGTCGACACCATCATGTCCCTCCAGACAGCTCGGTGAAGCGCCGCACCTGGCGCTTGTAGAACGCCGACTCCGGCTCGAGCCGGGCGGCCTCGCGGATCGCCGCGAGCGCCTCGGCGCCGCGCCCGAGCTGGTGCTGCAGCTCGGCCCGCAAATAGTAGAGCTCGGCGTCGTCGCCCGCCCGCGCGATCGCGGCGTCGACCTCCTTGAGCGCCGACGCCTGCCCGCAGCGCTCGCGGAACGCGAACCACCCGAACGAGCTCTTGAGGTCGCTGTTGCTCGGGTCGGTCGCGACCATCGCCTCGAGGCTGGCGACCGCCTCGGCGTCGCGCCCGAGCTTGTGCAGCTCGCGGCCGATCGCCCGGTAGGCCCGCACGCTCTCCTTCGCCGCGGGGAACTTGGCCTGCAGCTCCTTGTAGAGCGCGACCGCCCGCTCGGAGTCGCCGTCGATCTTGGCGACCAGGAAGGCCGCGCGGTCGGACATCGCCCTGGCCGCGAGGCCCCTGGCGTTGTCGGGGTCGCCCGCGATCACGCGCTCGAACTCCGCGTCGGCCTGGGCGCGCCGGGCCGCCAGCGCGTACGCGACCGCCAGCTCGTAGCGCGCCTCCAGGTCGTCGGGCGCGGCCTGGACCTTGTGCTCGAGCTCGGCGAGCACGTCGCCGCCGGCGGCGATCTTCTCGAGCGCGGCGAGCAAGGCCGTCGGCTCCATCGCGTCGACGAGGCGGCCCTTCTCCACGCCGCCGGCGTCGAGCACCAGCAGCGTCGGATAGGCCTGCACCTTGTAGCGAGCGACCAGCTCGGGCCCCTCGCCCTTCTCGGCGTCGACGTGCAGCGCCACGTACTTGCTCGTCAGCACCTCGCCGACGTCGGCCCGCGTGAACACCTTCTCCTCGAGCTCGCGGCACGGCGGGCACCAGTACGCGCCGACGTCGACGAACACCAGCTTGCTCTCGGCCTTCGCCGCTGCGAGCGCCGCCTCGAGGTCGCCCTCGATCCACTTCACCGCCGACACGATCTCGCCGTCGCTCTGCACCCCCGGACCGGCGGCCGATGGCGGGCTCTCCGCCGCGGCGCCGTGGGCCGGCGCCGGCGCGGACGCGGACGCGGCCTCCGGCGCCGGCGAATCGGCCTTCGGCGGGGGCGCGCCGCACGACAGCGCCAGCGCAGCGGCAAAGGCGAAGGACGGATCGACAGCGGCAGGAACGCGGGCCATGGCTCGCTTCAAGCTGCCCGGGAACCTCGCCGGCTGCAACTGCCACCGCGCGCGCAAAGCCCAAAAGCTTGCGCCCGGGCAGGCGCTCGCGCAAGTGCGGCCGCCGCGTGAGGAACCGGGACGCGCACGCGCTCGGACGGTCGCGTTGCCATTTTGACACGCGAGCCCAGGCTAGCCGCAACCCCCGAGTCCCTGTCGACGCCCCGCCCGAGGAACCCCCATGGCCGTCTTCAACCCCGAAACTGCGACCCTCAAGACCCGCCAGGCGCTCGCTCACGCCCAGGCGATCAGCCGCGAGCTCGGCCACCCCGAGACCACGAGCCTCCACCTCCTCCTCGCCTCGCTGCAGCAGGAAGGCGGCCTCGCGTTGCCCCTGCTCGAGCGCACCGGCATCCACGGCGCCGCGGTCCTGCGCGCGATCCAGGGCGAGCTGGCCCGTCAGCCGCGCGTCCAGGGCAACGACCAGCCGCCGCCCTCGCACGAGCTGCGCGCCCTCCTCGACCTCGCCGCCGGCGAGGCCGAGCAGCTGCACGACCGCTTCGTCAGCACCGAGCATCTGATCCTCGCCTGCTTCAGCGACAAGGCCGCCAAGCAGAAGATCCGCGCGGCCGAGCTGCTCGGCAAGCTCGGCGGCAGCCGCGACCTGCTGCTGTCGGCGCTGGCCGAGATCCGCGGCACGCAGACGGTGCAGGACGAGAACCCCGAGCAGAAGTACGAGGTGCTGCAGAAGTACTGCCGCGACCTCACCGCGGCCGCGCGCGCCGGCAAGCTCGACCCGGTGATCGGGCGCGACGCGGAGATCCGGCGCGCGCTGCAGGTGCTGTCGCGCCGGACCAAGAACAACCCGGTGCTGATCGGCGACCCCGGCGTCGGCAAGACCGCCATCGCCGAGGGCATCGCCCAGCGGATCACCGCCGGCGACGTGCCCGAGAGCCTCAAGGACAAGAAGCTCCTCCAGCTCGACCTCGCCGCCCTCGTCGCCGGCGCCAAGTACCGCGGCGAATTCGAGGAGCGCCTCAAGGCCGTGCTGCAGGAGGTCGCGGCCGCCGGCGGCAACATCATCCTCTTCATCGACGAGCTCCACACCCTCGTCGGCGCCGGCAAGGCCGAGGGCGCTCAGGACGCCGCAAACATGCTCAAGCCGGCGCTCGCGCGCGGCGAGCTGCGCTGCATCGGCGCCACCACGCTCGACGAGTACCGCAAGCACATCGAGAAGGACAAGGCGCTCGAGCGCCGCTTCCAGCCGGTGATGATCGACGAGCCCAGCGTCGACGACACCATCGCCATCCTCCGCGGCCTGCGCGACAAGTTCGAGGCCCACCACGGCATCCGCATCCAGGACGCCGCGATCGTCGCCGCGGCCAAGCTCAGCCACCGCTACATCCAGAACCGCTTCCTCCCCGACAAGGCGATCGACCTCGTCGACGAGGCCGCGGCGCGGCTGAAGATGGAGGTCGAGAGCGTGCCGCTGCCGATCGACGAGCGCGAGCGCAAGATCACCCGCCTCGAGATCGAGCGGCAGGCGCTGCTGCGCGAGGAGAAGAGCCCGCAGGTCAAGAAGCGCGTCGGCGAGGTCGAGGCCGAGCTGGCGTCGCTGCGCGAGGAGGTCGCCGGGCTGCGCTCGCGCTGGCAGGCCGAGCGCGACCGCGTGCGCGAAATCAAGGAGCTCTCCGAGCAGATCGAGAACGTCAAGGCCGAGGCCGCGAGGGCCCAGCGCGGCGGCGACTACAACCGCGTCGCCGAGCTCACCTACGGGACCCTGCGCGCGCTCGAGAAGCAGCGCGAGGACGCCCGCGCCAGGCTCGAGGAGGCGGCGAAGAGCAAGGACGCGTTCGTCCGCGAGGTCGTCACCGACGAGGACATCGCCGGCATCGTCAGCCGCTGGACCGGGATCCCCGTCAGTCGCATGCTCGCCAGCGAGGCCCAGCGGCTGGTCGACATGGAGTCCGTGCTCGAGCGCCGCGTCGTCGGCCAGCACGAGGCCGTCCACCGCGTGGCCCAGGCCGTCCGCCAGAGCCGCGCCGGCCTGTCCGACCCGGCGCGCCCGATCGGCTCGTTCCTGTTCCTCGGCCCGACCGGCGTCGGCAAGACCGAGCTGGCCAAGGCGCTCGCCGAGTTCCTGTTCGACGACGAGCGCCACGTCGTGCGCATCGACATGAGCGAGTACATGGAGAAGTTCTCCGTCTCGCGCCTGATCGGCTCGCCGCCCGGCTACGTCGGCCACGAGGAGGGCGGCCAGCTGACCGAGGCGATCCGCCGCCGGCCCTACAGCGTGGTCCTGCTCGACGAGATCGAGAAGGCCCACCCCGAGGTCTTCAACCTCCTGCTGCAGGTCCTCGACGACGGCCGCCTCACCGACAGCCAGGGCCACGTGGTCGACTTCCGCAACACCATCATCCTCATGACCAGCAACATCGGCAGCGAGCTCGCCGCCGAGGGGCTGACCGGCAAGGCGCTCGAGCAGGCGCGCGAGCAGGTGCTGCGGCGCCACTTCCGGCCCGAGTTCCTCAACCGCCTCGACGGCGTCGTCTCGTTCAAGCCGCTCCAGCGCGAGGACATGATGGGGATCCTCGACATCCAGCTGGCCCGCATCGAGGACCGCCTGGCCCAGCGCGAGATCCACCTCGAGGTCGCGCCCGAGGCCAAGCGCCAGCTCGCCGACCGCGGCTACGACCCGACCTACGGCGCGCGCCCGCTCAAGCGCCTGCTGCAGAACGTCCTGCTCGACCCGCTGGCCACCCGGATCCTCGCCGGCGAGATCCGCCCCGGCCAGACCGTCGCCGCCGCCGTCGGCAAGGACGAAGAGGGCGAGCCGAGCATCGACCTGAAGATCAAATGACCCTCATGACATGTCTCTGAAGACATCTTCCGCGCGACCGCCCCGGCCGCGCGCGGATGCTGTCGTCGGCGACATGAACCTCGAGGTCGAGGAGCGCTCGTGTCCCGAGCGACAGGTCCGCTCCCGAGCGCCGGGCACTGATTTCCTCGCCTTCGAGCTCTCGGCGGTGATTCCTCGCCTTCGCCCCCGCCGATCGGCGCGACAGGTGCGAGATCTCTGCGCGTTGCCGGTCCACACTCGCGCGCCGCGCTCGCGTCGCGGCCCTCCTCACGGCGCCTCCTGCGGCCGCCGCTTCCGCCGCGGGCGGCGGACGCCGTAGAGTGGCGCCGTGGTCGGGCCCACACCTCCGCGACGGCGCGCCGTGTTGTGGGGCGCGTCGTGCGTCGGCGCCGTGGTGCTGTTGTGGCTCGCCTCGCGGCGGGTCCCGCTGTGGCCCGACGTCTTGCACCTCCCGCGCCCCGACCTCCTCGCGCTCGCCGTCCTGCTGCATGTCCCCTACAGCCTCACGCGGGCCGCGCGGCTGCGCTGGGCCTTGCCGCCGAGCGTACCTGTCTCTCGGGACTTGTTGCTCGGCAGCGGCCTGGTCTCGTTCCTCGTCATCTTGTTGTTGCCGTTGCGGCTCGGCGAGCTGTCGCGGCCGTTGATCCTCGCGCGCGCCGGCGTCGCCGGGCTCGGCATGCCCGAGGCGGTCGCCGCGATCGCCTCCGAGCGGCTGCTCGACGGCCTGCTCGTGGTCGGCATGTTGTTCCTCGGCCTCGGCCTGTCGACCGCCTTCAGCCCCGAGTTCGCCGCGCTCGTGGGTTCGGTCGAGCGCTTCGGTCTGGCCTCGGGCGCCGTGTTCGCCGGCCTGCTGCTCGCGCTCGTGTTCCTGGCCTTCACCCCCCCGCGGCACCACGAGCGCCTCGGCGGCCTCGTGCGTCCGCTCCTCGGCGCGCGCCTCGGCGAGTTCGTGCTCCACCTCGCGGCCGCCCTGCGCCCGCTCTTCACCAGCGCCCGGGGTCTCGCCCTCGCGCTGGCCTCGATCCTCTACTGGGCGATCACCCTCCTGCAGTTGTGGCTGGTGTTGCGGGCTTGCGGCCTCGACCTCGGCCCTGGCGAGGCCGCCGTGATCGTCGCCGTCGTCGGCCTCAGCATCCAGCTGCCGGGCGGGCCGGCGCAGGTCGGCAGCTTCCAGTTCGGCGCCGCCCTGGCCCTGCAGTTGTTCGTCGGCCCCGCCGATCTGCTCGGGCCTGGGGCCAGCTTCGGCGCCCTGATGTACCTGCTCGGCCTCGTCGGCGCCGCCGCCCTGGCCCTCCCCGGCCTCGTCCTCCTCGGCCGCGACCGGCGCCGGAGCCCGGCCGATCCCTCGCCGGGCGGCCCTTCCGAAGCCCGTCCGATCGCCTGACCGTCGCGTAATTCTCCCGCCCCGGCCCGGGTGCGTGGCCTTCCACGCCATGGCGTCGGCCCCCGCCCCCGCGCCTGGGCGTTGCTGGACGGCCGCCCCCGCGGGTATGCTCCGCCCGCTCGGGGCCCCTGCGTCCCGGGCTGGAGAGTTCATGTCGCGCGACCTTCGTACGCTTCGCCAGTCCTTCCGTCCCGGTCTGCTGGGCCTGTTCGCCCTGACCCTCACCACCGCGGCGTGCGGCAAGAAGGGCGACACCACCGCCCCGGGCGAGAAGGGCATGTCGGTCGAGGAGGCCGACCGCAAGCGGGCCGAGGCGCAGAAGGCGGCCAAGGCCGACACGCTGGTCGCGCTGGCCAACAAGGACCTCGCCAGCGGCCGCTGGGCCTCCGCGCGCGACCGGGCCAAGCGGGCGCTCGAGGCCGAGTCGAAGAACGCCGACGCCTACGCGGTGCTCGGGGCCGCGAGCTGGCGCGCGGGTGACTACGTCGGCTCGACCAAGGCCTTCAAGGAGGCGCTCGAGCTCGACCGCAAGAACTTCGGCGCGGCCGTCGGCCTCGGCCGCAACTACCAGGCCGCGGGCGACCACAAGTCGGCGATCGAGCTGCAGGACACGATCCTGGCCGCCGACCAGAACCAGATCGACCCGCTGCTGATCAAGCTGTGGAGCTACTACGCCCAGCTCGACGCCGCCAACGCGGTCAAGACGCTCGACGCGGTGTTCAAGCTGATCGAGCCCGACAACCCGCTGCTGCCGCTGCTGCAGAGCCACGCCGCGTTCATGCGCCCGCTCGAGGGCAAGGGCGAGCTGGCCAAGGTCGAGGGCGCCAAGGGCACCTCCGACCTGCAGATCGATCCGACCCAGGGCCTCAAGCACGCCGGCGCGACGATCGGCGGCGAGTATGCGCGGGTGCTCCTGCTCGAGCTGCGCGAGGAGGCGCGGATCCACAAGGCCCTGGCCGACCAGCTCAAGCTGAAGGAGATCGCCAAGATCAAGACCTTCGGCAGCGACGCCGAGACCAGCATCGTGCTCGTCCCCGAGGTCAAGTTCGGCGACCTCAAGATCACCAACATCCCGGCGATCGTCGACGACCTCTCGACCTTCGGCCTCGGCGAGACCCCCGGGCTCCTGCTCGGTCGCCAGGTCCTGAGCAAGATCGGCGCGATCACCTTCGACTTCCCCAACGCCTCGCTCGAGCTGCAGAGCGCCCCGCCGACCGGCGCGCCCGCGGGCGCGATCGCCTCGCCGCTGCTCCTGCTCGACCTCCACCTGTTCCTCGTCCCGAGCGTCCCCGTCGTCCTCGACGGCTCCGACCAGCAGTTCTACGCCTGGCTCGGCGGCTCCTACGGCACGGCCCTCACCGTCGCCAAGAAGAACTACCTCAAGAGCGGCCACCTGCCCCGCGAGCTCGACCCGCTCGACGACCCCAACGCCGGCCTCAAGATGGTCTACATCGACCAGGCCAAGCTCGGCGAGCTCGGGGTCAAGGGCGTCGGCGGCCTCGTCCTCGCCAACACCCCGCCCGACGGCGGCCTCGCCCAGGTCGTCGAGCTCGGCGGCTTCGAGCTCGGCGGCTACATCAACGTGCCCCTGCTCAAGAACCTGAAGGTCACCTACGCCCTCTCGCAGGGCCAGGTGTACTTCACCCCGAAGACCCCCGCCGGCAAGTGACCGCCCGGCGCGACGCGACGTCGCGCTCGTCCATCCCTCGCACCGCCGAAGACGCGGGCCCTGCAGCGCAGCGGCCCGCGTCGCTCGTCGTGCCCCACGACCACCACGCCTCGCCCCGCATCACTCCGGGGCATCGCACGCTCTCCGCATCGCAACCTCCGACGTCGCCCCGCATCACTCCCGGGCATCACTCCCGCTCTCCGCATCGCAACCTCCGAGGTCCCCCGCATCACTCCCGGGCATCACTCCCGCTCTCCGCGTCGCAACCTCCGACGTCGCCCCGCATCACTCCGAGGCATCACACGCTCTCCGCGTCGCAACCTCCGACGTCGCCTCCGCATCACTCCGGGGCACCGCTCTCCGCGTCGCAACCTCCGACGTCGCCCCGCATCACTCCCGGGCATCACTCCCGCTCTCCGCGTCGCAACCTCCGACGTCGCCTCCGCATCACTCCGGGGCACCGCTCTCCGCGTCGCAACCTCCGACGTCGCCCCGCATCACAACCGCGGCCCCGAGCTGCCCCCGCACGCACCACGCGCCGCGGCGCGACACGAAGTCACCGCCGCGCGGAGGCGACTCACTCGGTCGCGGCTCGCGTGGGCGCCGACCTCCGGTCCTCGCGTGCACCTGCAGCGAACCGCCGGGCCTTCGAGTCCCTCGCCCGGGCCCCCTCGCCGCGAACACGCCGGCGAGGCCGAGCGGCTCCCCCGCAACCCCCGCCCGCCCGGCTGCACCGGACCGGGGGGCCCGCCTGGCCGCGGCTGCGGCCGTGCGGGAGCGTCCGCGCGCCCCCGCCCGCGCTTTTGGTTTATCGTGGATCCGTGGCCGGATGGTTGGAGATCCGCCGGGGCCAGGCTCCCGTCACCAACGTCAACCTCGTCGGGCGTCGCGTCGTCGTCGGCCGCTCTCCTGACTGCGACGTCGTCCTCAACACCACCTCGGTCTCGCGCCAGCACGCCGAGCTGATCTGCGACGAAGCCGGCTGGCGCGTGCGCGACCTCGGCAGCCGCAACGGCACCGGCGTCAACGGCACCCGCGTCGCCGGCGAGCGGGCCTTGCAGTCGGGCGACGTCCTGCGCATCGACGAGTTCGACCTCGTCTTCCACGCCGGCCCCGCTCCGCTGCGCCCCGCCGCGCGCCCGCGCACCAGCGTCACCGACGGCGCCTTCGGGCCCGCGCGCACCCTGCAGGAGCTGGGGCCGCCGAAGATCGACGCCTCGCACCTCTCGCGCGTCCTCGGCTTCAGCGCCGCGCTGCTGGCCGAGGCGCAGGCCGACCAGCGCATGCTCCGGCTGTGCGAGCTGATGACCAGCGCGCACTTCCACGGCAACGCCGCCGTGGTCCTGCGGATCCTCCGCGCCGACGCCAGCGCGCCCGAGATTCTCTCGGGTCCCACCGGCGCCGGCGGCGAGCCGCCGATCAGCCGCTCGGTGATCAAGGCCGTGCTCGCCAGCGAGAACCCGGTGCTCGCCAGCTCCGGCCCGGCCGGCCCGCGCAAGGTCGACATGGTCCAGATGTCGGTCGTGTTCGGCGGCCAGGCCACCGCCGCCGTCGCCTGCCCGATCCGCGGCGACGCCGAGCACCTCGACGTCCTCTACGTCATGTTCCCCGGCCAGTACGGCACCGCCGAGTGGCTCGCCCTCGCCTCGCTCGCGTCCGCCATGTACCGCCAGGCCGAGGACGCCTGGTCGGCGCGCGAGGCGGCCCAGCGCCAGGCCCTGCTCGAGGAGGAGCTGCGGCGCGCCGCCGCGATCCAGGCCCGACTTGTCCCGCGGGACATGTCCTCCGGTTCACTTCAGATCGGCTTCGGCTTCACCCCGTGCAAGGGCGTCGGCGGCGACTACGTCGACGCGCTCGCCACCCGCGACGGCCGCGTCCTCGTCACCGTCATGGACGTCGCCGGCAAGGGCATCGACGCCGCGCTGATCGCCTCCGGCCTGCACACCACCGTCCACCTCGCGGTGCGCCAGGGCATGTCGCTGCCGGACCTGGTCCACACCCTCAACCGCCAGCTGCTCGACACCTGGAGCGGCGAGACCTTCGTGACCCTCGCGGCCGCGCTCATCGACCCGCGCACCGGCGCGCTCGAGGCCGTCAACTGCGGCCACCCTGCGCCGATGGTCGTCAGCCCGAACGGGGCCATCCGCGAGCTCCGCCTCGCCGAGGGCATGCCGATCGGCCTCCTCGACATCGACCTCGAGCTCAGCACCGACCGCCTCCGCCCCGGCGAGCTGCTCCTCCTCTACTCCGACGGCCTGTCCGAGTGTTTTAATGAGGAAGACAAGATCCTCGGCGTCGACGGCCTCACCGAGATGGTCGCCGACATCCGCCGCGCCACCGGCCGCAAGCCCGACCTCGAGTGGTTCGAAGGCCAGCTCAAGGACCGCCTCGCCGCCCACCGCGGCCGCGCCCCCGCCTCCGACGACATCAGCTTCGCCCTCGCCCTGTTCGGCGCCTAGTACAGCCGCCTCAAGTACCCCAGGGGTCGCTCGCCGGCAGTGTCGGCGGCTCCTCGCGGCCGCGCGACGAGAGCACCGAATTTTCGGCGTCACCATCCCTCGGCGAACTCGGGGGTGGCTGTACTCGTTCAGCCGCTCCAAAGTTCGCCAGGGTTGCTCGACGGCAGTGTCGGCGGCTCTTCGCGGCCGCGCGACGAAGCACCGAATTTTCGGCGTCACCATCCCTCGGCGAACTTCGGGGGTGGCTCTACCAATTCTCCGCCACGCCGGCCGCATCGCTCGTCGGTCACCCGACATGCTCGCGCCTCGCCGACTTGTCGGAGCCCGCGCAGCCGCCGCTCGGCGCCCTCACCCCGACCTCACTCGTCTGCGCTGTCCGCCAGCGGGCTCATCGGGGTGCCGGTCGGCGCGAGGACGAGGCTGTCGAGCACGAACGCGTCGCCGAGCTGATCACGACCGAAGTCGGCGCGCCTCCCCTCGCCCTCGAGGAGGTACCGACCTTCGCGCAGCGCGATCTGTTCGACGCGGAGCTCTCGCACCCCACCTCGCATCAATTCGACGGCCCACGGCATGCCCGCCACGCCCGGCGCCGGCAGGATGCGCACCACCCGTCCGTCGACGGTCGGAAGATCGACGGGCTCGCCGCGTTGCAGCCGCGCTCGGGCATGCTCGGTGCGTCGAGGATAGCCGTGCTCGACCAGCGCGAAGTACAGGCCGGCGCGATGGCCGGGGGCGCGCCCCTCCTGCTGATCGCGGAAATTCCAGACGCTCTTCATCGACGCGAGGAACCCGAGCTTCACGCGGTCGCGGAGGAGCAGGACCATCTCGACGTTGGTCGGAGTCGCGGGCTTCGGATAGCCGGGGCGGCGCGTGTAGATGTTCGTGCCGTGCTCGAAGAAGAGGATCTCGTCGTCGTCGTAGCGAGCGACGATCTTCGAGAGGTCGCCGCCCTCGACCACGCCCACGTCGAGTCCATCGCTACCCACGACCGCGCTCACGCCCTCGCGCTTCGGTCGGAAGAGGAACGTGAAGACGAGCGTCAGCCCGGCGATCAGCCCGATCACGATCGGGAGGCCGTCCATGCTCCGCTGGACGAGCAGCACGACGGCACCGAGCAGGCCGCCGAACACGCCGCCGATCGCCAGCGCCGGCTTCAAGGCCTTCATCCAGAGATCGCCCGGTGACGCCCGCGGGCCGAGCGTCGAGATGTTGTAGCCGTCGTGGCCCAGCTCGGAGAACGCGAAGATCGGAGCGCCGATCGCCGGCGCCGCGGGACCGACCATCATGAGGTGCGGATTTGCGGGCTTCTTCGTCTCCGTGGGCAGCGTCGAGAGCGGGACAAGCGAGAGCGATCCGCCGGAAGAAGAGCCCGTCATGGCGCGCCATGGTACTCGAACGCGCGCTCGACCCGACCCGGAAGAAGCGTGGGCCGGCGCCCCCCAGGGGCCCGCGTCGAGGGCTATCAACCCCCGAACCCGGACGGCGGGAGCACTGCATCGCTCTGCGTTTCACCGGCCCGCACTTCAGCGGCCACGACCCCTGCGACCGGCACATGTTGTGATTCCGAGAGAAGCTTTCGCCAAGTGCCTCGCAAGTGAACACCACGATGCCGACCTAGAGCGGTTCAGTCTGTTCAGCCATGTCTTCAAGGACATGCCTTCAAAGACATGTCATTTGCGCTTTTTTCGCGCCCGCCGACCTCCGCGATCCGCGCTCGCGCCGTGGGACCGCCGCCGGGCGCGACCGCTGCACGTGCCACGGCTCGCGTCTTCGCGCGCGACCTGGCCCGGCCGGCGCGCAGCGCTCGTGGCAGTCTGCCCCGGCGACAGCGACCTCGACCACGCCCAGCCCCTGCTGCTGCCGCGACGGCATCACTCGCGCGGCCGCGACCTCGCGGGACATGTTCTCGAGGACATCCTCGCGCGCGCTCGCCGACCGCGAACTCGAGGTCGCTCGTCTGCGCCTGAGTCACGGCTTGCCCGATCACTCCGTTTCTGTAACGTGGCCGTCATGAGCGACGGCACCGGCGACGAGCTCGCGGCCCTGCGCGCGGAGAACGAGCGCCTGCGGGCCGAGCTGTCCGCCATGGTCCTGGCCGAGGAGCGCTTCCGGGTCCTGTTCGAGCACTCGTCGGACGCCCACCTGATCCTCGCGCCGACCGGGATCGTCGACTGCAACAGCGCCGCGCTGAAGATGCTGCGCTGCGACGACCGCTCGCGCCTGCGCAACCTCCACCCGGCCGCGCTCTCGCCCGAGCGGCAGCCCGACGGTCGCCTGTCGCGCGAGAAGTCGATCGAGATGGACGACACGGCGCGCGCTCGCGGCGTGCACCGCTTCGAGTGGATGCACCGGCGCATGGACGGCGAGGAGTTCCCGGTCGAGGTCACGCTCACGCCGGTGCGCCTGCCCGACGGTCCGGTGCTGCTGGTCGTGTGGCGCGACCTCACCGAGCAACGCGCCCGCGAGGCCGAGCTGCGCGAGCAGGCCGTCCAGCTCGCGCTGCAGCAACAGACGATCCGCCGCCTCTCGACCCCGATCATCCGCGTCGCCGCCGGCGTCCTGCTGGTCCCGATCGTCGGCGACCTCGATCGCGACGGCGCCGCGGCGATGATGGACACGTTGCTGCGGGCGGTCTCCGACCACGGCGCCCGCACGGTGATCGTCGACCTCACCGGCGCCGAGGACCTCGACGAGGCGACCACCGCGGCGCTGGTGCGTATCGGCGCCGCGGCGGCGCTGCTCGGGGCCGACGCCGTGCTCGCGGGGATCCAGCCGCCGCTGGCCCGTACCCTGGTCGCCCTCGGCGTCGACCTGTCGCGCCTGCGCACCACCAGCACCGCCGGACAGGCGATCGCCGCCGCCCTCGCGCATCGCTGACGACCTGTCCTAAAATACAGGTATTGGAACCCGGGCAGCGACCCGGAAGATTCGCCCGTCGCGGCGCGGAGTCGCGCACGGCGGGGTGACGTCCACGCGCGCACCTTTTATCCTCCCGCGCGATGCCGAAAGCGAAGCAGAAGTCGAAGCAGAAGGTCACTGCCAAGAAGAAGGCCGCCAGGAAGGCACAGGCCAACAAGTCGGCGAAGCCCGCAGCCGCGAAGGCCAAGAAGAAGGCCGCCAAGAAGGCCGCCCCCAAGAAGGCCGCCCCCAAGAAGTCCGCCTCCAAGAAGGCCGCCAAGAAAAAGGCCGCCAAGAAAAAGTCCGCCTCCAAGAAGGCCGCCAAGAAGGCCGCCCCCAAGAAGGCCGCCAAGAAATCCGCCCCCAAGAAGGCCGCCAAGAAGTCCGCCCCCAAGAAGGCCGCCAAGAAGTCCGCCCCCAAGAAGTCCGCCCCCAAGAAGGCCGCCAAGAAGGCCGCCCCCAGGAAGGCCGCCAAGAAGTCCGCCCCCAAGAAGGCCGCCCCCAAGCAGGCCGCCAAGCCCGCGAAGCGTCCCGCGCTGGGACCTGCCTCGCCGGAGGTGCTGGAGGCGCGGAGGTTCTACGCCCTCCCGATCGACGGCGACGCCTTCGCGGCCAGCGACGAGGGCCTGACCGATCGGTCAGGCCCCGATCTGGTCGCCGCCCACCTCGGGCGCAACTTCGGCTACTTCGGCGCGATCGACAAGACGCTGTCCGGCTTCTACATCCTCGACGACGAAGGGGATAACTACCACCTCGCCGACCTGCGTGACAGCGGTCAGGTCTGGTGGCAGGACCACGAGACCCGCGAGGTCTCGCTCCGGTTCGACAGCATCGACGACTACGTCGCCTTCCGCGAGGCTTGCAAGGAGGCCGACGAGGACGACGACAACGAAGAGGACGACGACGACATCGCCGCCCGCTTCCGCCCGCGCAAGTTCAAGGCGACGGGAGAGCGCAAGCCGAGCACCGCCGACCTGCTGGCCCGCTATCAGTGGCTCATGTGGTTGTTCGCCCGCAGCGCCGAGCTGCGCGGGCAGACCCTCGACAGCGACGAGGACATGGCCCAGCGGGCCTTCGGTCACCTGCACCGGGCCTTCAGCAGCGCCGCCGCCGAGGCCAGGGCCTTCGCCGCCGAGCGCACCCGCCTCGGCGACGACCCGCACCTCGGCATCTACTGGCTGCTGCACACCAGTGTGCTCGCCGACCACGCCCGCCGCGACGAGGTCGTCGCCGCCCTCGCCGCCAGCGAGCACCCGCTCGTCCACGCCTTCGTCGCCGCCTTCGGCGGCCTCGCCCCCGACGGCGACATCCCCGCCGCGCCCGGCTTCCGCACCCGTCGCTCGCAGCTCCTCGTCTACACCGGCGTCGGCGTCGACGGCGAGCCCGGCGACGTCGAGCGCCTGATCGCCGCCCTCTTCGCCGACCCAGTCACCCACGGCTTCGTCAAGGCCCTGCGCCTCGTCGAGGCCGCCGAGGCCGCCGGCGCGCTCGATCGCCTGCACGCCCTCGTCGCCGCCGGACCCCCCGGGGTCGAGCTCGGCTTTCAGGCCCTGGCCGCCCTGCTCGACGCCCGCGCCGGCGCGACGCACAGCCGCGCGACCGACGCTGTCCTTCAGGACATGCATGAACGTACAGACATCGATCTGCTGGCCGCCGTGCTCGAGCCGCTGGCCCCGCTGGCGACCGACCGCGAGCGCGTGCGCCAGCTGTTCGACGGCGCCCTCGCGCGCGACCCCTACCACTGGGGCCTGCTGCACGGCGCCAAGGCGGCGGCCGAGCGCGACGGCGACAGCGCGCGCGTCGAGCACTTCGCCGCCCGGATCGCCCCGCTCGCCGAGGTGCGGCCGCTGATGCTGCAGATCTTCAGCGAGGACGACGACGAACGCGAGCGCGCGCTCAAGAAGCTCCGCGACCTCGAGCCGGCGCAGCGCCTCCTGCTCGCGCGGCGCCTGCTCGTCATGGCCAGCCAGATCGCCGCCGACGCGCTCGCGGCCGCCGTCGACGTCCTGCTCGCCGCCGACGACAGCGCCGCCCTCGCCGACCTGCAGGCGGCGGCGCTCGGGTTGAAGGACCCGTCCGAGTTCGCCCAGCTGCTCGCCGAGCTGCGCGAGGACGGCATCGTCGACCTCGCCGACCCGCTCCTGCCGACCTTCCAGGCCCTGCTGCTGCGGCCCGAGAGCGGCGGGTTCATGGACGACGACTGGAAGGAGGACCTCGTCAAGACTCTGGCGCCGATCGCCCACGAGCCGGCGATCTTCGACTGGTTGCTGGCCGCGCTGGCCGAGGACAGCCGGCACGCGCTGCGCGACGAGATCCTCTCGAAGTTGTTCATCGCCTACAGCGACAACGAGGTCGTCGCCCGCCTGTCCGAAGGGCAAGCCGATCGCCTCGTCCGGCTGGCCGCGCGCCTCGGCGTCAAGCCGGCCAAGGTCGGCGGCGACGACGACGACGACGACGACGTCTTCCCGGCGATCCACGTCTACCACGCCGCCGGTCGCGTCCTGTTCTACTTCACCAACCCTGGCGGGTTGCCGGCCGTCGCGGAGCTCCTCGCCGACGCGACCGACAAGGAGCTGACCAGCAACCTCTACAGCGCGCTCCGCCACATCAAGACCGAGGCTGCGCTCGGGCACCTGCGTTCGCGCCTGTTCGTCGAGCACAGGCAGATCTGGTACCTGTGCAACGCCGTCGCCGAGACCTTCGACGACGCCGCGCACCCGGCGATCATGGCCGAGCTCGAGCGCACCCGCAGCGACCACGCCGCCAACAGCTACGCGGTCGTCCTCCTCGACTTCGAGAGCGACACGAAGAAGAAGCCGCACGCCTACGTCGCCGCGATCGCGCGGGCCGTGCTCGCCTGGCCCGAGCCGACCGACGCGCGCGCCCGCGGCCAGCGCAAGTTCGTGCTGATGCACGCGGTCCGCCTCGGGCTCGAGAGCGGCGACCACGAGCTGGTGCGGCAGGCCCACGCGGCCGCGCAGGCGATCGAGGAGCCGCCGTTCTCCAACCTGAGCGAGCTGCACTACGACCGCCGCACCGACGACCCGTGGGGGTCGCTCAAGGCCAGGGACCGCAAGCAGCTCGAGCGCGTGCTGGCCGGCTCGACCGCCGCCGCGGAGCCGCGCAAGGCCGCCAGGCCGCTGAAGAAGATCAGCGACGACGCGCTCGCCGAGCTCGCCGGCGTGCCGATCGATCGCCGCTTCCTCACCACGCCCGAGGGCGAGGTGTGGTTCTTCGACAAGCAGGACCGCCTGCACGTGTTCGACGGCCAGGAGGTCGCCGCGCCGAAGTTCGAGTTCGTCCGCGAGCTCGACGACCTCGGGGCCTTCCTCGCCGGCGCCGAGCGCTGCGACGGCCACGTCGTCCACTGGAGCGCCTCGGCCGGCGAGTTCCGCGACATCGCCCGCTACGGCGACCGCGTGCTCGTGTCCGAGGGCGCCAACAACGGCCGCTTCGTCACTCTCGGCTTCGTCGGCGACGGGCCCGAGGCCGGCGCCGAGCTGTACCGCAAGATCGCCGACAACCCGGCCAAGGACTGGTTCGTCGCCGACGCCTGGTACGTGCCGCGGCGCGGCGGCGTCCAGCGCACCTACTACGCGCCGCTCCCCGACGGCAAGTACAACGACGAGCGCGACCACGTGTACGAGCTCGGCGAGACCCCCGAGGCCCTGGCCGACGTCGAGGCCCGCGTGCTCGCGCTGCTGCAGCGCCCCGGCGCCCGCGTGGCCTGCATCGAGTGGATGGACAACCTCCGCCGCCCGGGCGACATGGGCCTGCTCGAGTACTTCCGGGACCGCGCCCGCGAAGACGGCCGCTCGCCGAGCTGGCACCTCGAGGCGTTCGCCGAGTTCGAGCGGCTGCTGAGCGAGTGGGGCTGGGCGCCCGCCGTACCTGGCCTTTCGGTCAGCCGAGGCGCGCCCGCCGACGAGGCGGCGATCGCCCGCTTCGCCGCCGCCGCCGGGGCCGAGGTGCCGGAGAAGCTGCGCGACGCGTGGGCCCACGGCCCGCTGGCGTGGCGGCTCGGCGAGCGCGGCCTGGCGCTCCTCGGGCCCGACGACGCGCTCGCGCGCGGGCCGGCGCTCGCGGCCGCGGTCGAGGCCGTCGCGGCCGGGTTGCCGCCCGCGCGGGCCGAGGGCGTGCGCGCGCTGCTGGCCGGCGCGCAGGTGCTGATCGAGGACGCGCAGCAGCGGCCGGTGGTGCTGTTCGTGCCGAACTCGCCGTCGCGCGGCGACGGCCGCGTGTTCGTCGAATACGACGTCTCCGGCCCGCCGGACGACCTGTGGTTCGACGGCGCGTTCGCGTGGTTCATCGCCGGGTCGCTGGCCCGCCCGTTCGTGGCGGCGCTCGGCGAGGCCTGCCCCGAGCTGCGCGGCCTGCCCTACGGGGCCCGCCGCCACCCCGACGTCGTCCGCCGCCGCTACCAGCACGACGGCAAGTTCTGGGAGGTCGTGTTCGACCCGCAGGCCGCCTTCGTGCTGACCCGCTTCGGCAAGCTCGGCGCGGCCGGCAGCGAGAAGCTGCGCCGGTTCGCCGACGGCGACGAGGCCCGCGCGCAGTTCGACAGGCTGGTCAAGGAGAAGACCGGCGAGGGCTATCGCCTCGCCGGCTGAGGCCCCGCGCGAATTGTGGTCTTTCAGGGCATGCTCCTCGGAGCATGCCCTTTTGTTCATGTCTTTATGAACATGCTTTGAAGTCGCGCGACGCAACACGTGAACATCATCGAGCCGGGCCCGCCGCTACCGCCCGGCCTCCCACGCGTCGAGCTGCTGGATCCCGCGCTGCCCCGCGGCCCCGGCGCGCGTCAATGCCTCGCGCGCGGCGCGGGCGGCGGTCACGGCCTCGGCCTCGGCCCCGGTGGCGCGCAGCGCCTGGGCGCGCGCGAGGTGCATGAGGCCGAGGTCGCCGGGGTCGCTGGTGGCGTCGGCGACGTTCTTGAGCGCGCGGTCGACGTGCTCCAGGGCGTCGGCGGGCCGCCGCTCGAGCAGGTCGACCTGCGCCTGTCCCAAGAGACAGAGCCCGAGTTCGGGGTGATCGGCGCCGAGGGCCTTCTCGCGGATCTCGCAGCCCCGCTGATAGGCAGCGCGCGCCCCGGGGTAGTCGGCGAGGTCGCGGCGGGCGTCGCCGATGAAGGTGAAGACGCCGGCGAGCGCCGGGTGCTCGGCGCCGAGCGCCTCCTCGAGGTGCGCCTGCGCGGCCGCCAGCTCGACCAGCGCCTCGTCTGGCTTTCCGGACAGCTGCAGCATGCCGCCGATGTTCTGCCGCAGCAGCCCGACCATCGGGTCCTGCGGGTTGATGGCGACGAGGATCGCCCGCGAGCGCTGCATCGCGGCGATCGCTTCGGGGTAGCGGTTCTGCCGCTCGAGGCTGAGGGCGAGGTTGTTGAGCGGCTGCGCCAGCTCGGGGTGGGTCGGCCCGTGCGACTTCTCGACGATCGCCACCGCGCGCTCGAACAGCGCCCGCGCCTCGTCGTACGAGCCGCCGCGCAGCTTGGAGGCTCCGAGGCTGTTGATCAGGTTGGCCAGGCGCGGGTGATCCACGCCGTGGACCTTCTCGTACAGCTCGATCGCCTCCTGCAGCGGCGCCTCGGCGGCGGCGCTCTCGCCCGCGGCGATCTCGATCATGCCGACCTGGTGCAGCCACTGCGCGCGCTCGCGGTCGGGCTGGCCGCGCCGGCGCAGCAGCGCCTCGGCGTGGTCGGACCACGGCTGCGCGTCGGCCTTGCGCCCGAGCTTGTAGCCGAGCACGAACATCTCCTGCATCAGCGCGTCCCACAGGGTCTCGTCGTCGCGGTCGGCCACCGCCTGCCACACCGCCGCGGCCGCGCTGACCCGCGCCGACTGATCGTCGCCGGACTCGCGCTGGGCCCGCGCCAGCGCCAGCCGGGTCGCGGCGGTCAAGCTCGGGTCGTCGAGCGCGGCCGCCTCGGTCGCCAGCGTCGTGAGCTCGGCGAGCGCGTCCTTGGCCTTGCCGGCGCTGACCTTGGCCCGCCCGGCCCGCAGCCGCTCGCGCAGCGCCTCGCTGCGCGCCGGGTCGGCCGAGGGCCGCGAGGCCCCGCCGCGCAGCGCCTCGACGTCGGCGCACCGCTGCAGCCCCGGCAGCGCCACCACCGCCTCGGACGCCCGCTTCACCACCTGCTTGTCGGCGTGCTCGAGCAGGTCGACCAGCGCGCCCAGGTCCTGCAGCCGGTGCTGCAGGCAGGCCATGCGCAGGTCCATCAGCTCGGCCGACTGCTCGCCGCGCACCTGTGTCGCAGAACATGTCTCTTCGTACATGTTCTTCCAGTCCTCCGCGTAGCGGTCGACGAGGGCCGCGGCCCCGGCCCACGCCCCGGCCGCGTAGGGCAGGCCGCTGGCCGTGAACGCCGCCTCGACGGCCGCGCGCCGGCCGGCGTGCCACACCTCGCCGACGCGCGCCGCCCCGCCCTCGCACACGCCGGGACCGGTCATCGCCCACGCGGTGCCGCCGGCGACCGCCGCCGCCAGCAGGGTCCCGCCGAGCGCCAGCACCCGCCGCTGTCGACGCGCGCGCCCGGCCTGGAGGTCGTGCAGCAGCGCGTCCATCCGCGGGTACCTGGCCTCTCGGTCAGGTTGTAGCCCGCGCAGGCACAGGCGGTACAGCCAGCCCGGGACGTCGCTGCCGCGCGCCGGCGGCTCGCGCTGGCTGCTGCGGGCCTTGCGAGCCAGCTCCTCGATCGTCGCGCCGGTGAACGGGCGCTTGCCGTAGAGCGCCTCGAACAGGGCCACGCAGAAGCTGAACTGGTCGGTGCGCGGGTCGACCGCGACGCCCGCGTGCTGCTCCGGTGACATGTACGCCGGCGTGCCGACGATCGCGCCGTAGCGGGTGATCTGCGTGTCGAGGGCGCTGACGCTGCCCGACTCGGCCGGGCGCGGGGCGGCCTCGCGCTCCTCGTCGCGGCGCGCCAGCCCGAAGTCGGCCACCTGCGCGCGCAGCTTGCCGGTCGCGGCGTCGGTGCTGAGCAGCACGTTGTCGGGCTTGAAGTCGCGGTGCACCAGCCCGACCGCGTGCGCCGCCGCCAGCCCGGCCCCGGCCTGGGCGAACACGTCGACGACCTCGGTCCACGGCCTCCGCGTGGCGATCCACGCGCGCAGGTCGGTGCCCTCGACCAGGTCCATGGCGATGAACACCTGGTCCTCGCGGTGCGCCCCGACGTCGAACACCGGCACCACGTTGGGGTGCGACAGCCGGGCCATCGCCTGCGCCTCGCGGATCAGCCGCGTGCGCGCCTCGCCGACCGCCGCCCCGTGCAGCAGCTTGATCGCCACCTTGCGGTCGAGGTCGGGGTCGTAGGCCTTGAACACCGCCCCCATCCCGCCGGCCCCGAGCTGTTTGATGATGAGATAGCGACCGAGCGTGCGCTCCGGCAGCTGCGCCTCGCCGCCGGCCGGGATGCTCGCCGTGGTCCGCTCGACGTCGGCCGGCGCGATGCTCACGCGCGTCCGCTCGAGGTCGGCCGAGACGCTCGCCCGCGTCTGCTCGACATCGACCGCCGCGACGCTGGCCTGGGCCCGCTCGAGGCTGTCCGGCCGCACCACCGTCTCCTCGACGCTCCCCACGCTCACCGCCGGCGCGGTGGTCTCCTCGAGGCGATCTGTCGCCTGTTTATCGGGCCATGTCCTCTTGGACATCTGCGTGCGCTCGTTCATCGGCCCTCGCCGGCCCATCATCGTCGATGCCGGCCGCCCGGCCAACCTCTCGCGAGCGGGCGCATGCGCTCGCCCGGCTCGCTTCCGCGCCGCTCAGGGAACGCCGCAGGCGTCCCATCGCCATGCTCCCGCTCGTCGCCGGCGCGGTGCGGCGCACCAGAGCCGCCCGCAAGTCCCGCTCACGGAGCATCCACCGCCGGGGTCGTCCGCTAGCGAACCAGCGCCGCGAGCCGTCTTTCGCGTCGCCCTCGCCCGGCCTCCGGCACGCGGGCAAGGCGCCAGCGAGGCCCGGAACAGCGACAGCTACCCGCCGGGCCGCACAGTCAAGAGCGAACCTCGCCGGGTCGTGCGGCAGTCGGGCGGAGCGCGAGCGTCGCCGAGGCACTCGGCCGAGCGCACCCATGCCTGTCGCCGGGAGCGAGCGCGACGGCGCTGCAGCCTCGATCACACCGCCTCCGGCGAACCGGCGTCCAGGACCTGACCAATGAGTCATGCTTCTTTACACATGTCCTATTAAACATGCCCTTATCGCCATGCCTCCGGTGCTCGCAGGACTCACCGTACGCGACGACGCGGGCTGCGGTCGGCGGCCGAGCTCGCGCTCGTCGTCGTTTCCGGCCGCGGCCCACCACGATTCCGCTCGCGCCGCCGCCCGCGCACGGCTGCTCTCGCCCGCGAGATCGAGCCGTGCCCGACACCTCGCACGCGCTGAGCGACGAGTATCCTGAACGGATCGCCGGGCGCTTCGCCTCCTCCCTCGCCGGCCTGTCTGGCGCTTCGGCGCTCGCCGCGGCGACAGCCGCCCCACTGCGCCGCCGACGTCTCCGCCCGCGAGTATTCACTATAGTGAATACTCGCCGCGGCGCTCGTCACGGAGCCGCGTTGTCGGCGTCGCCGGCTGTTGATACGGTCGAGTCGAGTGAGCTGGACTGCCTTTATTCTCGCGCTCGCGGGCGCGGCCGCGACATCGACGACCAGCGCGAAGGCCGAGGCCGCGGCGAAGCCGGGGATCGAGGTGTTGCGGGTCAAGCGTGACTTCGGCAAGCCGCACTTCGACCTCGCGATCGACGCCTGGCTCGACGACGGCGCGACCCGCCTCGACGAGGCGCGCCTGTGGTGGGTCAACACCGCCGAGCAGGACCGCCGCAAGCCGCTCGGGCCGATGGTCGAGCGCATGGTCAAGCTGCGCTACCGCCGGGGCTCGAGCCGCTCGTTGACCGTGACCGTGACCGGCGACGGCAAGGAGTTCGCGTTCGTCGTCGAGCTCGGCGACGCCGGCCAGCTGCACGCCTTCGTCGCCGTCGACACCGACGACGGCCGCCACGTCCCCCGCTGCCGCACCACCAGCGCCCGCCTGATCGCCCACCGCGTGCTCGGCCTGCCGGTCGGCCTCGCCCGCGTCTCCGTGACCTGCAGCGACGAGCACGGCGGCCTCCACAAGGGCACCGTCCGCCACCGCGACGTCTGACCCCGGGCGAGCTTTACATGTCCTGAAGGACAGCCGCATTCATTGTCGCGTCACATGTCCCCGAGAACATGTGCCCCTCGCGCCGGGTCCGAGCACCTCAGAGGATCGTGATGCCGGTCGTCGCGCCGCTTTCGGGAAAAGTGCCTGCTGCGGCCTGGGCGGCGCAGCGGGCCGCGTACTCGCTCGGGGCGCTGCCGATCAGCGCCTTGAAGTCGCGGATGAAGTGGGCTTGATCGAAGTAGCCGAGCTCGGCGGCCAGGCTCGCGCCGTCGAGGACGCGGCCGGCGGCCAGGCGTTCGGCGGCCTCGTGGAGGCGGAAGCAGCGGATGACCCACTTGGGGCCGACGCCGACGTAGCGGCGGAACAGCCGCTGCAGCGTGCGGGCGGGGATCTGCGCCAGCTCGGCGAGGTCCTCGACGCGGGCGACCGCCGGGCGGTCGAGCGCCAGCTGGACCACCTCGATCACCCGGTCGACCCCCGCGTCGCGCCGCGGCGAGAGCTCGCGCAGGAACGCCTCGACCAGGGCGATCTGCGCCGCCTCGTCGTCGACCGCGAGCACGCCGGCGGCGAGCTCGTCGGCGCGGGGGCCGAACACCTCGCGCAGCGGCGCGCTGCGGTCGGTCAGCTGCGACAGCGGCCGGCCCAGGAACGGGAAGAACGCCCCCGGGCGGAACTTCGTGCCGAACACCCTGCCCTCGCCGATCAGCTGCACCCCCGAGCGCCGCGTCTCGCAGCCGTGGATCGCCGCGCCGTGCTCCGTGATCGTCAGGTTCACGCACGGGTGCGGCAGCGTCTCCTGCACGTGCGGCGGGCGCCCGCGCAGGTCCCAGCGGACCGTCCAGTGGCGCTCGATCCACGGCGACAGGTCGTCCGCCGGGGCGTGGCGCACCAGCTGGAAGTGAGCGCGTGCCGCGTGCGGATGAAGGACCCCTCCCGGGCGCGTGCTTGCGCGGCGCATCGTCGTGTCGCATTTCTACAATACGCGGCCCGCCCGCGACAGGAGGATCTCGCCATGACCCAAGCAAGCAAGCACTCCGGCGGATGCCACTGCGGCAAGGTCCGCTACGACGTCAACGTCGACCTCGGCCAGCCCGTCCTCTCCTGCAACTGCAGCATCTGCGGCAAGACCAGCGTCCTGCTGGCCTTCGTGCCCAGGACCGAGTTCCGCCTGACCTCCGGCGAGGCCGACCTCACCGACTACCTTTTTGCCAGCAAGACCATCCACCACCTGTTCTGCAACACCTGCGGCGTCCGCTCCTTCGGCCGCGGCGTCGGCCCCGACGGCACCGAGATGGTCGCCGTCAACGTCCGCTGCCTCGATGACGTCGACGTCGCCAAGCTCGCCGTCAACCACTACGACGGCAAGAGCGTCTGAGTTCTGCTGCGAGCAAGGACATGTCTCAAAAAACATGTCCCTACGACCTTTCTGCTACTCGCGCGAGCAAGGGCTTCCGCGGGCCCGTCCGCACGAGCGAGACAGACGCGGCATGGCTCTTCAGACATGCCCTATCGACCACTCCGCGTCGAACATCTCTCGCGTCACTCAGCGTCGGCACGAGCTCTCTGCCCAGACAGAAGCGGGGCCCGCGACGATCGTCGCGAGGCGGGGCGGGGGTGGCGAGAATGGGACGCAATGGGACGCAGCGAGGGCTGCAGGCGCGGGATGAATCTTCGGACATGCCCCATCGACCACTCCGCATCGAGCTCTTCTCGCGTCACTCGGCGTCGGCACGAGCTCTCTGCCCACACAGAAGCGGGGCCCACGACGATCGTCGCGGGGCGGGGCGGGGGTGGCGAGAATGGGACGCAGCGAGGGGCCCCATGCCTGACGCGCAGACGCGGGATGACTCTTCGGACATGCCCCATCGACCACTCCGCGTCGAGCATCTCTCGCGTCACTCAGCGTCGGCACGAGCTCTCTGCCCACACAGAAGCGGGGCCCACGACGATCGTCGCGGGGCGGGGCGGGGGTGGCGAGAATGGGACGCAGCGAGGGGCCCCATGCCTGACGCGCAGACGCGGGATGACTCTTCGGACATGCCCCATCGACCACTCCGCGTCGAGCATCTGGCATGGCAGGTCTCGCGTCGCGAGGGACCCGTTCTCGCCACCCCCGCCCCGCCCCTCCCAGGTCTTCACGGCCCCGCGTTGCCGAAGCGGAGAAGTTCGTCGCACGGCCTCAGGGTGTCGAGCGGAGAAGTTCGTCGCACGGCCTCAGGTTGTCGGAGCGGAGAAGTTCGTCGCACGGCCCCGCGTTGCCGAAGCGGAGAAGTTCGTCGCACGGCCTCGAGCGGAGTCATCTCGGCTTGCGCTCCGCCGCCTCGAACGTGACCGTCTGCCGGCTGCCCGCGCGGTCCAGCTCGAGCGTCACGCTCTGTCCCCCGCGGATGTTGAAGCTCGACAGCAGCCGCTCCGCCCCCTCGGGCGCCAGGCTGGTGACCGCAGTCCCGTCGACCGCCACCACCTCGTCGCCTGGCAGCACCCCCGCCTTGTCGGCCGGCCCGTCGATCGTCACCGCCTCGATCCACAGCCGCTTCGGCGCCTTCGGGTCCTCCTTCTCGGTCAGCGGCGGCGGCGTCTCGCCGAGGGGTCGCGGGCGGCCCGCCTCGGTCGCCAGGCGGGTTCGCAGCCCGAGCTCGCCGCGCTGGTCCTTCGGCACCTTGACGACCGCCACCCCCGCCACCGTCCCCAGGTCCTTCTCCGCCCCGGGCTCGAGCGAGTACTTCGCCGTCGCCACCTGGCTGCGGTCGAGCAGGTCGCTGTCGATGAATTGCAGCTCGCCCTCGCCGGCGGCGATGTGACCGATCTCGAAGCGACCGGTCGCGTCGGTGCGCGGGCCCTTGCCGAGCAGCGTCCCGAGCATGTCGCCGGTCCGCATGCCCTTGCCCATCGCCATCACCTTCACCCCGGAGAGCGGCTGCCCGGTGCGTCCGTCGAGCAGGACCCCGCGCAGCTTGCCCCACGGCTGCAGGTCGAGCGTGACCGCGGCGCGCTCGCCGGGCTTCAGCTCGAGCTCGTGCTCGCGGCGGCCCGCGTCGGCCACCGCGATCAGCGTGTACTTGCCTGGGTCGCGGTGGTCGAGGTGCGTCCTGCCCTCGGCGCTGTCGACGGTCTCCTGGTCGTTGGAGGTCCCGCCGTTCGGGCGGTGGTAGGTCACGTGCAGCTCGTAGCGCGGCACCGCCTTGCCCTCTGCGCGGGCCGTCACCGTCAGTTCGGCCAGCGGCACCACCTGCAGGCGCACGTCTGTCCCCGGGGACACCCCGGCGAGCTCGACGCGCGCGCTGCCCTTGAGCCCCTCGGCGCGCAGCGTGTAGGGGCGGCGGGCCAGGCCGGTGAGCTCGAACCGGCCGTCCTCGCCCGACAGCACCGGCTCGCCGCGCCCGGCGAAGATCGACGCGCCGCCCTGCTCCGCCGGGTCCTTCGGCGGCTGCGGCACGAGCCCGACCTTCTCGTTCGCCTTCGCCGCCTCGGGGCGGTGGAACATCGCCTCGGCCGCGTCCTTCTGCTCCGGCGCCGCGGTGATCCACGCGTCGGCCGCGGGCGCGCCGCTCGGGTCGAGCACCACCCCGCGCAGCACCCCGTCGCGGACCTCGACCGCGAGGTCGACCCCCGGCGTCACGACCGCGGCCGCGATGGTCTTGCGCGCCGGTTCGTACGACCTGTCCGCAGGGACATCCCAGCGGATCACGTTGCCCGCGCGGTCGAGCACCCGCAGCTCGTACTCGCCGCCGTCGAGCCCGCGCGCCGTGTACGTGCCGTCCTCCGCGATCGGGTGGCGGTCGGGCGAGCCCCCGGCGGAGAACGTGAACGACCCCCCGCCCTCGTCGCGCGGCTTGATCGCCTGGATCTGCACGCTGCCGCCCTTCAGCGGCGCGCCGCGGGCGTCGACGACCCGGCCGGTGATCGTCGCCCGCGGCTCGAGCGCCACCACCAGGCCGGAAGCGCCGCGCTCGCCGACCTCGACGTCGAGCTGGCCGCGGCTGCCGTCGGGCGCCTCGGCGATCACGCGCAGCTTGCCCGGCTTGACCGGCTTGAGCGCGAACTCGCCGCGGGCGTCGGCGCGGCTGCGCACGAACATGTTCCCGAGGCTGGCGAGCACCGACATGAAGCCGGCCTCCTCGTCGGCGAGCGTCAGCGACACCGCGGCCGGCGTCGGCGGCTCGACGCGCCCGCGCAGCTCGACCCCGCGGTCGAGCTCGACGATCACCCCGGTCACGTCGGCGTCGGCGATCGTGACCGACGGGCCGCCGAGGATCTCCGGCAGCGCCTGCTCCGCGATCGAGCCGAGCGTGTAGGTCCCCGGTCGCACGCCGAACACCTCGAAGTAGCCGTCGACCGCGCTCGGGCCGGTGGCCGGGCGCAGGGCCATCGGCGTCAGCGAGAACGCGCCGACCATCACGCCGTCGAGGGCCTTGCGCGGGTCGTCCTTCGGCACGACGAAGCCGGAGATCTTGAAGGCCCGCTCGACGCGGACCTCGACCCCGGTGAGCGCCTCGCCGATCCCCAGCTCGATCTTCGTCGGCTCGCGCGAGGCGTGCCCGGCCGCCGCGGCCCACAGCGCGTGCGCTCCGGAGGACAGCCCGACGAGGCGGAAATTGCCGCGCGCGTCGCTGACCGCCGAGACCCCGCCGAACCCGCCGAACTCGCCGGCGCTGACGATCGCCCCCTCGACCGGCGCGTCGCCCGGGACGCCGCGCACCGTGCCCTCGACCGTCGCCGCCGGCACCAGCCGCAGCTCGACCGAGCGCGGCCCGCCGGCCACGTCGACCGTCTCGCCGTCGCCGGTGTAGTCGGCGTGCCAGGCGCTGACCTGATACACGCCGTCGCTGACCTGCACCGCGAATTTCCCCTCCGCGTCGCTGACCGCCGGGAACGAGGCGCGGCTGAACTGGATCAGGTTGCCCTCGCCCTGGCGATCGATCGCCACGATCGCGCCCTCGACCGGCCCGCCGCCGATGTCGCTGACGGTGCCGCGCAGCGCGTGACCGCCGGGGGCGAGCGCCAGGTCGAGGCCGGCGTTGGCCGCACCTGACTGGAGCGACAGGTCGTTACGGACAGCCGGTAGATAGCCCGCGGCCGAGGCGCTGAGGATGTAGTGACCCGGGGCGACCAGCGGCACCGACCAGTCGCCGCCGTCGTCGGTGCGGACGGTGAGCGGCGCGCCCGACTCGCCGGGCCCGATCGGGCGGGCCAGCCCCTTGGGCCGCAGGAGCACCAGCGCGCCGGCGATCCCCCGCCCGCTGGCGGCGTCGACCACCCGCCCCGCCGCCGAGCACGGCGAGATGTCGACCTCGCCGCGCGCCCGCGCCTCCGCCCGCACCCGCGCGATCTCGGCCTGCCGCGCCTTCTTGTCGGACCCCGCCGCGGCCGGGTCCGCGACCGGCGGCCCGCCGGGCTGCCGCCACCAGAGCTCGAGCAGCAGCGCGACCAACCCCACGACGACGCCGATCAGGAGCAACTTGCGCGACACGGCGGCAGTGTCGACCAGACGGAGCCCGCCGCGCAAGCGCGATGACATACCCGAATTGACATGACCATAAGGACATTTCACTTCGAGCCTCGGGTCGCCGCGCAGCGTGAGCCACGCGACCTCGCTGCACCCCTGGTCGGCGGCGCGGGTGCTGCCCGGGCTTCACCTGCGGCGGCCGCCCGGGCCATGCATCACCGCGACCTCCGGGGCGACCGTCGAGCGATGCATCGCTTCGCACGCGTATGCTCGCACGGGCCCCGCACGACCGGCGCATCGAGGTGCGATTCTCTTTGTCGGACTCGACGAGGACGGCGCCCGCTCGTCACACTCACGCGGCTCGATGCCCTTTCGCCGCGGTGAAATTGTCCTGCTGTCCGAAGTCGCGGCTTTCGTCGGCACGCTCGACCCTCGAGCTCAGCGCGCGCTGCCGGAGCGAGCCGGCGGGCGGTCGGGCGGGTGAGCCAGCAGCAGCTCGCGCAGGCGGGCCGCGGCGGGCGGCAGGCGATCGACGCCGCGGTGGACCAGGTGGAGCGGGCGGGCGATCGGGGTCAGCGGGTGCGGCACCTCGACCAGGCGGCGCTGCGACAGATCGTGGCGGGCGGCGGCGCGGCTGACGAGGGCGACGCCAATGCCGGCGCGCACGTTGCCCTTGACCGAGGCGATGCTGCCGAGCTCCATCACGATCTCCGCATCGGGAAAATGGCGCTCGAGCAGCTCGCGCGAGGTCGTGCCGCGGGCGAACGTCACGAACGGCGCGTGGGCCGGGTCGCGCAGGTCGGGCGCGGCGACCAGGATCAGCTCGTCGACGAACCACGGCTCGCCGCGGTCGGTGGTGATCACGCCGAGGTCGAGGTCGCCGCGGTGCAGCGCGTCGAGCACGTCGTCGGTGTTGGCCTCGCGCAGCAGGAAGTGCACGCCCGGGTGCTCGGCGCGGAACGCCGCCAGCGTCGGCGGCAGCAGGTACGTGCACGCCGTCGCGCCCGCGCCGACCCGCACCTCGCCCGCGTGCAGGCCCTCGATCTCCGCCACCGCCCGCTTCGCGTCGTCGAGCGCCGCCAGCACGGCGCGGGCCCGCGTCACCAGCGCCGCCCCGGCGGCCGTCGGCGTCGCCCCGCCGGGGCCGCGGATCAACAACCGGGCCGCGAGAGCCGCCTCGAGGCGCTGGATCGAGGCCGTGAGCGCCGGCTGCGACAGGTGCGCGCGACGGGCGGCCTCGGTGAAGGTGCCGAGCTCGACGATGAGCAGGAAGTGGCGGAGCTCGTCGATCATCAGCGATTTTTATAGCAGCCTTCCGAAGATTCGATTGGGCGGATGACCCTGGGGGCACTAGACCAGGCTCAGGAGGGTCTGCCGTGGAGTTCGGGCTGTTGCTGGTGCTGGGCTGGGTCGCGGGGTGGCTGACGACCGTCGCCGGCCTCGGCGGCGGGGTGCTGCTGGTGCTGGCGCTGTCGCTGCAGACGAGCCCGGCCGAGGCGCTGGCGCTGTCTTCGCCGGCGCTGCTGGTCGGCAACCTGCACCGCTGGGCCGTGGGTCGCCGGGACGTCGACCGGCGGGTGGCCGCCCCGTTCGCGCTCGGCGCCCTGCCGGGCAGCGCGCTCGGCGGCCTGCTCGTGGTCGCCATGCCGACCTGGCTGCTGCAGGTCCTGCTGGTGTTGACGAGCGCGCTGGCGCTGGCGCGGGCGCTCGGCTGGTGGATGCCGCGCCCGCCTGCGGCCGCGCTGGTGCCCGCCGGCGCGGCCATCGGCGCCGTCGCGGCGACGACCGGCAGCGCCGGCCTGGCCGTGGGCGCCTTCCTGCAGTCCGCCGGGCTCACGGGCGCGGCCTACGTCGCCACCGCGGCCGCCACCGCCGTCGCCATGCACCTCGGCCGGATCGCCGCGTACGGCCTCGGCGGCCTCGTCACCGGCGAGACCGCGCTGCTCTCGGCCGCCCTCGCGCTCGCCATCCTCGCCGGCAACGTCACCGGCGGCCGCGTCCGCGAGCGCCTGCCCGCCGCGGCGTGCTCGCGCATCGAGCTCGGCGTGCTGTTCGTGTGCGTCGCCCTCGCGCTCGCGGGGCTGTGATTCGCGCGGGGTCGCGTGATTCCTGCGGGGACGGGTCATGCGAATCCGGCCTGTGCCGCGATTCGCACGCGATCACATCATCCGCCCCGCTCCCATCAGTCCCCGTGCTGTCGATCGGTCCCGTCGACGTGCGGGGCCCGGCGCATCGATCACCGCCCCGGTGACGACAATCGGTTTCACCGGCGAGGGTCGCGTCGGGTTCAGCGACGGAGGAATCGCAGCGGCCCGTCGCCGCGCGCTCGGGCCTGCAGGAACACGCGGGCCAGCTCGAGGTGGCGGCGGTAGTCGTCGCTCGCGGTGCGGCCGCGCCGGCCGTCGTGGTGAAAGCCGCGGGTCTGGGTCTCGACGCGGAAGGCCGGGCGCGCCGGTCGCAGCACCTGGCCGCTGTCGACGCCGAGGCTGATGATCGCCGCGGGCCGGCGGACCGCCAGCACCGGCGCGAGCGCGCGGTGAAAATTGGCCGCGGTGGCGTCGGTGTCGAAGTAGCGCCCGGCCAGCGCGTCCGCGGCGGTGGCCGCCAGCGGCAGCACCGTCGTCGCCAGCGTGAGCGTGCGCGACGCGCCTGCGTAGCGGTGCAGCGTCGCCGTCGCCAGCCGCTCGCGCCCTGCGAGCGCCAGCTCGGGCGCGGCCAGCTGCGCGGCCGCGTCGAGGCTGGCGAGATCGGCGACGAACGCGGCGGTGGGGTTGTCGGCGACCCCGGCGAACGGCCCGAATGCGGTCAGCACGATCGTCGGCTCGGATGTCTCTTCGGACAGCTCGCGCAGCGCCGCGGCGACCACCCGCGCGCACTGCTGCAGGCCGTCGCCGCGCGGGTGCAGGTGCGCAGCCGCGGCCGCGACCGGCCCCGTGGCGCGATCGGGCGGGACGTGGATGAAGCCGGTGAGGACCCCGGTGAACGCGGGCTCGCCGGCCAGCGCGATCAGGTTGGCGAGCTGGTCGGCGCAGTAGAAGGTGCCCGGGTCGACGCCGAGCTGCACGTCGGCCTCGGCGCCGGAGGCGGCGGTCGCCACGGCGCGCAGCAGGTCGTGCTGCGCGACGTAGCGGTCGCCGCTGCGAATGCCGTGGTCGGCGACGGCGGCCGGCGCCTGCGGGACGTAGTCGCGGCCGTAGGCGTCGAGGTCGTCCATGCCGGCGACCAGGGTAGCACGCGCGGCGGCTCAGCGGGTCTGGAAGTAGAAGCGATAGGCGCTGTTGTCGTGCAGCATGGCGAAGCTGCCGGTGTCGCTGTTCGACGGGGTGCCGACGAGGGTCAGCTCGCGGATCGAGTCGAAGCCGAACTGGTAGCTGGTGCTCGCGCGGTTGAACGCGCCCTGGTAGAGCTGCGTGTTGCTGCCGAGCTTGAACGCGTAGAAGCGGTAGTTGGCGCCGTCGTGCAGCATGCCCCAGCGCGACCAGTCGGTGTCGAGCGGGAACTCGAGCACGGGGATCTGCGGGATCGAGTTGTGGCCGAAGCGGTAGACGTTGGTGCCCGGGACCCACGCGGCCTGGTACAGCGTCTGGCGGAACCCGAGGCGGCGCATGTACAGCCGGTAGTCGGCGCCGTCGTGCAACATCGAGAAGCTGCTCGGGTCGACGTCGGCCGGGAAACCCTCGAGCCGCAGCTCGGGTATCGAGTTGTGGCCGAACGCGTAGGTCGAGCCGTTGAAGCCGAACTGGTAGATCGCGTCGCGGCTGCTGCCCTTGAAGCAATACAGCCGATAGGCCGCGTTGTCGTGCAGCATCGCCCAGCGGGCCAGGTTGGCGTCGGCCGGCGCGCCGGTGATGGCGATGTTGGGGATCGAGTTGTGCCCGAACTGATAGTTCGTGCTGCCGGGGATGTACGCGAATTGATTGAGGGACGGCATCGCTAGGGGGTCCTTTCGCGCCGCAGGGAGTACGGCGGCCCCGGATGCTTCCAAACGCGAAGGCCCCGATCAACGGGAGTTATCGCCCGGCGCGCCGCTGCGCGCGCTCTGGTGATTGTCGACGGGACAAAGTACGAACGGTGAATGCTGAGAACCGGTGATCAATCGGCGATCACACGAAACGCCGTGACCACGAATCGCGCGCCGCGTATGCGACGTGAGCGAGCGACGTTCACCCGCTCGCTGCCGCCGCGGCCCCCGTCGCCCGGGCCGCTCAGTCCCCGACGGCCCCGCCGAGGCACGACCGATCGAGGTATTGCATGAGCGCCGAGCTGCAGAATTCCCTCGCCGTCGAGTAACAGTCGGCCTGCATGGCCTCCCAGTCGCCGGTGAGGACGAGCGGCTCCTCGTCGGCCACATAGAACACGGTGGACTCGGTGCAGCGCGCGAGGCAGTACCACGGGCCGGCGTACGACGGGGCGGCGCACCAGCCCTCGCGCATGCGGAGCTCGCCGGCCACGTCCGCACCGTCGGGCGCGGGCGTCGTCACCGCCGGCGCGGTGAGCAGGATCGTCTGGGTGCAAAGAAGCGCGGCGAGCGTCGACATGACTCGTTCCTCCAGAGGTCAGAGGTCGGCAAGTGTGCACCGACGTCCGTCCGCGTCGAGCGAGCGAACGAACGGCGAACCCCGAGGCGATCGCTCACTCGACCTCGAGGCCGAACTTCTTGATCAGGCGGTACAGCGTGGTCCGCTCGACCCCGAGCTCGGCGGCGGCGTCGTTGCGCCGGCCCTGCGCGCGCGCGAGGGCGAGGCGGATCCGCCTGGCCGCCGCGCGGTCGAGGTGGGCCTGCAGCGGCAGCGCGTCGTCGGGGTCGCCGCTCGCGGGCGCGGGCGCGGTCGCCTCGAGCAGCAGGTCGTCGCGGGTGATGACCTCGCCGCGCGCGAGCACGGCGGCCCGCTCGACCAGGTTCTCGAGCTCGCGCACGTTGCCCGGCCACGGATGTCCCTTGAGCCATGTCTCGACGGTCGGGTGGAAGCCGACGAACTCGCGCCCGAGCTCGGCGGCGAAGCGGGCGAGGAAGTGGTTGGCGAGCGGCAGGACGTCCTCGGGCCGCTCGCGCAGCGGCGGCAGGCGGATCGGGATCACGGCGAGGCGGAAGTACAGGTCCTCACGGAAGCGGCCGGCGGCGACCTCGACCCGCAGGTCGCGGTTGGTGGCGGCGACGATCCGCACGTCGACGGCCCTGGCCCTGGTGCCGCCGACCGGGAGGACCTCGCGCGTCTGCAGGGCGCGCAGCAGCTTGGCCTGGAAGTCGAGGTCGACCTCGCCGATCTCGTCGAGGAACAGGGTGCCGCCGCCGGCGCGCTCGAACACGCCGGCGCGGGCGCCCGCGGCCCCGGTGTAGGCGCCGCGCTCGTGGCCGAACAGCTCGCTCTCGAGGACGCCGCTGGCGAACGCCTTGCAGTTGACGGCGACGAAGGGGCCGAGCGCGCGGTCGCTGTGGTCGTGGATCGTGCGCGCGACCAGCTCCTTGCCGGTGCCGCTCTCGCCGGTGACGAGCGCGGTCGCGCGGCTGCGGGCGGCGCGGGCGGCGAGGTCGAGGACCTCGCGCATGGCCGGGCTGAAGGTGATGATGTCGGGCGAGCCGGCGCGCTGCAGGGCGGCGCGCAGGCGCCGGTTCTCGCGGGTGAGCGCGCGGACCTGCAAGGCGCGGTGGACCAGCGCGCGGCAGGCGTCGTTGTCGAACGGCTTCTCGACGAAGTCGAACGCGCCGTCGCGGATCGCCGCGACCGCGCTCGGCACGCTGGCGTGCGCGGTGACGAGGACCACCGGCATGTCCGGAGAGACAGCTCGCGCGCGCCGCAGCAGCTCGAGGCCGTCGACGCCGGGCATCATCAGGTCGGTGAGCAGGAGGTCGTACGACTGCTCGGCGAGCGCGCGCAAGAAGGCGTCGGCGCCGGGGAACACGTCGACCTTGTGGCCGTCGCGGCGCAGCAGCATGGCGAGGATCTCCGCCATGCGCGGCTCGTCGTCGACGACGGCGATCTGCGCGGCCGTCATGCGGCCTCCGGCAGGCGCACGCAGAAGCAGGCGCCGCGGCCGTCGGGGCCGAGGCCGCCGCCCGGGACCAGCTCGAGCGCGCCGCCGTGGGCCTCGGCGATCCGCGCGGCGGTGGCCAGGCCGAGGCCGGTGCCGGTCCTCTTGGTGGTGAAGAAGGGCTCGAACAGCCGCGCGGCGTGCTCGGGGGTGACGCCGGGGCCGTCGTCGCGCACCAGCAACTCGACCGCGTCGCCGCGCCGGCGCAGCCGCAGCTCGATGCAGCCGCCGTCGCCGATCGCCTCGGCGGCGTTGAGCGCGAGCCCGTAGACCAGCTGCGCCAGCAGGTCGGGGTCGCCGCGCAGCGCCGAGCCGTCGCCCCCGGCGGCCGCGAGGCGGCCGCGCTTGGGCCGCAGGGCGTCGCGCACCAGCGGCTCGACGGCGGCGACGAGGTCGACGAGCTCGACCGGCTGCCGCCGCGGCGCCAGCGGCCGCGCGTAGTCGAGGAGCGCGGTGACCACGGCGTTGAGGCGGTCGACCTCCTCGACGATGAAGCGCGCGGCCCGGTGATTGTCTGTCCCCTCAGGCATGTCCTCGAGGACAAGCGCGGCGGACGAACGGATCACGCCGAGCGGGTTGCGGACCTCGTGGGCGACGCCGGCGGCGAGGCGACCGATCGCCGCCAGCTTCTCGCTGTGGGCGGCGCGCCGGTGGCTGTCCTCGAGGGCGGCCGCGCTGGCCCGCAGGCGGTCGCGGGCGTCGAGCAGGAGGCCGATGGCGTAGCCGAAGCCGGCGAAGGTGACGGCGAAGAAGCCGACGACGACGGGCGAGACGTCGACGCCGACGAGGCGCAGGAGCAGGAAGTCGAACAGCCCGGCGCCGAAGCCGAGGACTGCGCCATACCAGGCGCGGCGCGTGGACGGTGGCGAGGGCGACGCTGAGGGCACGGGGTCGGCTCCGATCGGCTCGAGCTGGAGGGCGCGGAGGCGACTATAGGCGAGTCGGGGCCGGACGATCACGCGGGTCGCTCGAGCACGCGGCGTGCCAGCGGCGTCCAGGCGCCGAGTCCGCGCGAGGGGGCGAGCTCCTGCACCGGCAAAGGCTCGCGCGAGCGACACGGGCTCGCCCGGCCGCGAACTCGTCCGCGCCACCGAGCGCGATCGACACACCGCGGTGGGGGCGGGTTGCACCGCGAGGGTGCAGCGCCGCAACGCGTGTTGCAGCGCTGCAACGTCGACCGCGGCGCGACGGCCCCTGAGCCGCGCCGCGCCGCCGTATCGGCGCTGGCACGCCGGTTGCTCATGGACCGGCACGAAAGGAAATCATCGCATGAACACCCGCCAGATCGTCCTCGCCGTCCTCGCCCTCGACTTCCTCGCCCTCAGCGCCTACGTGGTCGCCAACCACGGCTACGTCGGCATGTTCGTCGAGCTGTTCTCGACGTGGCCGGGGATCCTCACCGGCGTCGACCTGACGCTCGCGCTGCTGATGATCATGAGCTGGATGCTGGTCGACGCGCGCAAGCACGGGCTCGGCGTCGTGCCCTACCTGGCGGTCACGCTGGCGTTCGGCTCGCTCGGGCCGCTCGCCTACCTGATCCGCCGCGAGCGAGCGCTCCGCGGCCGATGACCTCGCCGCGGGCGGCCGTCGAGGTGTTATTCAAAGGACATGTCTCTTTCGACATGTCGCTTGGATAACCTCACATCTCGCCTCACACCCGCATGAGCGCCCGGTACGCCCCGTCGCGCGCCAGCAGCTCGGCCGGCGCCCCGAGCTCGACGAGCCGCCCGCGCTCGAGCACCGCGACGCGGTCGCACATCGCGGCGACGCTCGGGCGGTGGGCGATCATGATCGTGGTGCAGCCGAGGTTGGCCAGGTTGCCGAGCACCTCGGCCTCGGTCGCGGGGTCGAGCGCCGAGGTCGCCTCGTCGAGCAGCAGCAGGCTCGGGCGGCGGACCAGCGCGCGCGCGAGGGCGATCCGCTGGCGCTGGCCGCCCGAGAGGTTGGCGCCGCCGTCGACGAGCACGGTGGCGTAGCCCATCGGCATGGCGAGGATGTCGTCGTGCACGGCTGCGACCTGGGCGGCGGCGATGATGTCGACCTCGTCGGCCCCGGGCGCGCCGAGGACGATGTTGTCGCGGATCGTGCCGTCGAGCAGGGCCGCGCTCTGGGTGACGACGCCGGTGCAGCGGCGCAGTGCGTCGAGGTCGAGGCGCTCGAGCGGCACGCCGTCGACGGCGATCGCCCCCGACGTCGGGCGCACGAGGCCGAGCAGCAGCGCGGCCAGGCTCGACTTGCCGGCGCCGCTGCGACCGACCAGGCACAGGCGCTCGCCTGGCCGCAAGGACAGGCTCACGTCGCGCACGACCGCGGGGCTGTGGGCGTCGTAGGCGAAGCTGACGTTGTCGAGGGCGATCGCGCCGGCGATCGTGGCGGGCGCGTGCGCCCCGGCGGGCGCGACCTCGGGCGCAGCGCGCAGGACGTCGTCGATGCGCTCGATGTGCCCGGCGATCTGCGGCAGCCGGCCGAGCGAGGCGACGAGGCTGCCGATCGGGGCGAGGAAGCTCATCGCCAGGTAGGTGCTGCCGAGCATCGGCCCCAGCTCGAGCGCCCCGCTCGCGACCTGGGTCGCGCCGAACCACACCAGCAGCAGCGGGGTGGCGACGCGCAAGGCGTGCAGCACGCCGTCGACGCCGGCGCCGTGGCGGTCGCGCTCGGCCTCGGCGGCGTGGGCCTCGGCGTGGAGCTGGTGCCAGCGGCCGAGCGCGACGCCCTCGCTGCCCATGGCCTTGAGGGCAGGCAGGGCCGCGAGCGCGCGCCACTGGTAGCCCTGGGCCTGGGCCTGGCTGGCGATCTGGCGCGCCGACAGGCGCTCGCCGAGGGCCCGCGCGCGCACGGCCACGAGCACCTGCACGAGCGACAGGGCGATCGCCGCCAGGGCCATCGGCCATGACCAAAAGGACAGGACGGCGAGGTAGAGGATCACGAGCGCGCCGTCGGTCAGCAGCGCGGCGGCGACGGCGGCGAGCAGCTGGCGCACCGGGACCAGCGCGGCGAACCGCAGCGCGAGGTCGCTGCTCGGGCGCAGGGCGAAGAAGCCCCACGGCAGGCGCACGAGGTGGGCGAACAGGCCGCGCGCGAGCTCGCGGTCGAGGTGCAGGCGCAGGCGCGACAGCAGGCGCTCGCGGGCGACGAAGCTGACGAGCTGGCCGAACGCGAACAGCAGCACGACCAGGCCCCACGCGCCGAGCCCCGGGTCGCCGGCGCCGGCGCGCGCGACGAGGTGGGAGATCAACAGCGGCCCGGCCAGCGACAGCGCGGCCAGGCCGCCCGAGGCCAGCGCGAGCCGCCCGAGCACGCCGCTCGCGCGCAGCGAGCCGCGCAGCGCCGCCCACGTCGGCGACGGCGGGCGCACCGGGGCGAGGGTGAAATCTGGCCCCGGGGACAGCTCGAGCGCGAGCCCGGAGAAGCCGCGGGCGAACGCGGCGGCGTCGAGCGCGCAGCGCCCGCGTGCGGGGTCGACGAGCACGACCCGGCCGGCCTCGGCCCGCTCGAGCACGACGAAGTGCTTCCCCTCCCAGTGCAGCACGCTGGCCGGGGCCAGCTTGGCGGCGGCGGCGGCGGGCAGGCGGACGCCGCGGCCGACCAGGCCGTACTGCTCGGCGGCGCGGAGGACCGCCAGCGCCGAGGCACCGTCTCGACCTGTCCCGAGCGCCATATGGACATTGTCCCGCCCGACCTTGCGCCCGTGGAACGCGAGCACCATCGCCAGGCAGGCGGCGCCGCAGTCGGCGGCGGTGGTCTGGGGGATGAAGGGGACGGCGACGGACATGGCACTCACCGGACCGGGTCGGGGGCGAGGCCGACGAGGCCCCGCTTGGGGTTGTGGGCGACCACCATGGCGCGCACGCAGGCGGCGATGGTGGCGGCGGGCACGGCGTGGCGGTTCCACACGAAGGCGGCGATCGCCGGCAAGATCGCCCGGCGGCCCCACAGCAGCTCGCCGCGCCGCCACAGGCCGTCGAGCTCGGCGGCATAGGCGATGTTGGCCGCCTCGTGCGCGCTCAGGAGGTGCGCCTCGGCGGTGCCGGCCCGCCGCCGCAGCCCCGCCAGCGACACCGGCGAGAGCGTCAGCGCCGGCGCCTCGACGTCGGCGTACAGCTTCTCGAGGTTGCACCACACGTCCCACGCCTCGCCGTGATCGCCGGTGCAGCGCGCGAACAGATCGGCGAGCACCGCCAGGCACTGGGTCGCCGGGCTGAGGGCGACCCCGCCGATCACGAGCAGCCGCTCGCGCGCGAGGTACAGCCGGGTGTCGGCGTCGAAGTAGCGGTGCGCCGCCGCGGTCGCGCCCGGGCCGCCGAGGTCGTAGGTCTCGGGCTCGTAGGCGCTGTAGAACCACTCGGCGACGTCGCCGTCGTCGCGCGCGCCGACGAGGATGTCCTCGAGGACAGGCTTCAGCCGCGGCCCGAGCGGCCCGCCGAGGCGCAGGCGCAGGCCCGGCGGCTTGCGCACGAACCACAGCGAGTCGGTCCCCGCGCCCCGCAGCAGCGGCTCGGCGCGGTCGATGCGGCGCATGAGCGCCCGCTCCGAGGGCCGCCAGCTGCCGTCACGCGCAGTCAGCGAGACGTTGACCTGCAGCCACCGCGGCTCCGAGTCGCTCGAGCAGCGCGGGGCGCACCACGGACAATGCGAGCTCGGCGACGTGGCGTTCGCCGCAGGCGGTGGAGATCCAGGCGTCATCGATGAACTCCTCGACGGTGATGCAGGTGACCCCACCTGCTCCTTCGGACATGGCCTCGACGGCCAGCGGGGCGTCGCGCGGGACCAGCAGCGGCGGCTCGCCGTCGCGGTGGACCAGGACCAACTCGGGCCAGCCGCGCTCACGCGCCAGCCGCTGCCACACGGCGAACCGCGCGGGCCCGGGCGCGGCGCCGACGAGCGCGCGCAGGTCGTCGCCGACGAGCACGCTGCGGCGCGTGCGGACGACCGCGCCGCAGGGCAGGCGCACGCGCGGGCTGTGCCGCCGCGACTCGACCTCGGCGCGGAAGCCGAGCCGATCGCCGCGGGGGATCTGCGGCGGCGTGCGCATCGACGAGACCAGCAGCAGGTACTGGCACGGGTCGTCCGGCGGCTGCGCTGCGGTGAAGCTGTGGATCGCCAGCGGCCGCGCCCGCCCGGGCACGACGCACACCGGCGCGCCGGTCCGTACGTCGCGCTCGACCCTCGCGCCGCGCAGGTCGACGGCCTCGCTCTCGGCCGCCCACACGTCGACGAGGTGCGGCACGAAGCGCGGGCTCGCCTGTACGTTGGGACAGGCGTGGGCGAAGCCGAGAGCGGCCTGGTCGACGCCGGTGACCGCAGCGACCCGCTCGTACTGGGCGCACAACCACCGCGTGACCGCGCCGCCGCTCGGCTCGAGCAGCCCGGCGCAGCGGGCGAACGCGGGGGTGGCGTCGCGCACGAGGCCGCGCAGGACGAGCCGGCCGGCGTCGATGCGCTCGCCGGACCGCGAACCGCCAGCGATCGTCGGCGCGCGGCCGATCGTGAACAGCAGGCACCCGAGCGGCGTGTCGCCGCCGCCGGGCGGCAGCGCCGGCGTGACCAGCTCCTCGGCGTCGGTCCCGGTGAGGCGATCGGCCCAGGCGGCCGCGCGCGCGGCCAGCTCCGGGCCGAGCTCCTCCCCGAGACCCTCCCAGGTGGCGAGCGTGACCTGGTCGCGCAGCAGCGCCGGCGGCTCGAAGCCGGCGAGGTCGCGGCCGGCGCCGCCGAGCCAGCGGTCGACGAGCGCGGGGCCGAGCGCGCCGCCCATGCCGAGCCCGGCGGTGAAGGCCGACAGCTCGGCCGCGGCGGCGCCGATCGTCGCCGCCACGTCGCGCCCGAGCGCGATGGCGAGCGGCGCCGTGGTGTCGCAGCGCAGGGCGGCGCGCGGGCGCTCGATGTCGCCCAGCCCGAGCGCCTCGGCGAGCGCGGCCACGCGCGCGTCCGCGCCCGCCAGCGCCTCCGCCAGCGCGGCGGGCGTCATGCCGAGGGCGCTCTCGCTCAGCGCGTCGCACTGCGCCTGCAGGTCGCGCGCGGCGGCGCGCCATGGCGCGGCCTCGCCGGGCGAGAGCGCGCCCGCGGCCTGCTCGAGCGCGTCCCACGGCGAGGTGAAGCGGGTCGGGAAGCGCAGGCCGCCGACGAGCACGCCCTGGGCGACGAGCAGGTCGACCACCCCGGCGCGCGCCGGCGCCGGGAAGCCGGCCGCCGCGAGCACGGCCGCGGCCTCGTCGCAGCTGACGGTCGCGGCCGCGGCCCGCAGCGCGGCGATCGCCCGCGTCAGCGCCGGCGCCGGCGGGACCCGGCGCAGCCCGGCGTCGTGCGGCAGGCGGAAGGCCACCCCCCCGGCGTCGACCCGGAGCGTCGGGTTGAGCTTGAAGCGGGCGCGCGCGCGGTAGTCCGGGCGCGCGGCCAGGGCGGCGAGCATCGCCGCGAACACCCCGAGGTCGGGGGCGAAGGCGCAGCGGGCCGCGGCCGGCTCGCAGGTCACGCCCTCGCCCTCGCCCACCCGCGCGAGCGCGACCCCGGCCCACATCCCGTTCGGCTCGGGCCGGGCGACCGCGCGCGCCAGATGGCGGTACAGCGAGGTCTCGCGGTGGCGGACCCGCTTGCTCCGCGGCGCCCGGGCCGTGCCGGCCACGCTGCGCGCCAGCTCCGGGTTGCCGAGGGTCAGCGCGCGCATGAACGCCGGGTCGTCGGCGGTGCCGGCCCACAGCGTCGCCCGCGTGCGCTCGACCGCCGCCGCGTAAACCTCGCAGTAGGATGTCCACCCGGACATGTCCTTCGGGCTAGCCTCGCGGGCCCGCGCCGCCAGCTCCGGCTCGGCCAGCGCCTGCACGCGGCTCAGCGGGAACGCGGCCACCCGGACCACCGCCGCCGGGCACAGCGCGAGCTCGGGGGCGGGCATGTCAGCGCTCCTCCTGGCGCAGCAGGAAGTCGCGGATCGTCGCCAGGCGCCGGTGCTCGGGCAGGCGGGCGTCGATCGTGGCGACGAATCGGCGCTCGATCGCGTCGAGCGTCGCCAGCTCGCGCATCTGCGCGGTGAAGCGCTCCGGCGTCAGCCCGGCGTGGGCCAGGAACGCCTCGGTGCGGGCGCGCGTGGTCAGGTCGAAGCGCGCCCGGAACCACCGCGCCACCTCCTGCACCCGCTCGGCCGGCAGCTCGAGGTTCTGCCGCGCCAGCTCGCGCTCGGCCAGCACGCCGATCAGCACCCGCTTGCGCGCGCCCGCGAGGGTCTCGCCGCCGGGCAAGTAATTGTCGTCGTCGTAGCTCATGCGAAGCTCTCCATCCGCTCGCCCGGGCGCAGGGCGTGGATCGTCGGCGGCCGGGCGACGCGGGCGGCCGCCTGCGTGACCGTGGCCAGGTCGGGGTCGAACTCGGGGTCGTCGTCGCCGTGCGGGCCGAGGCCGAGGCGGGCGAACCACGGCGCCCCGCCGTTGGCGTAGGGCACCACGGCGCGCGCCCCCCAGGCGATCGCCGTGGCGAGCAGGTCGTCGGCGTCGTGCATGAGCTGCTGGCGCACCTCCCACTGGGCGCGCGGGACCTGCAGCAGGTAGCGCGCCACCGAGGTGCCGAGCAGCTCGATCGGGTGCAGGCGCCAGGCGCGGTAGCCCCCGAACAGCAGGTCGAGCGCCCCGTGCTGCTGCGCGGCCGCGCGGGCCAGCGCGACGGTGTCGCCGGCCGCGTCGGCGCCGGCGTCCGCGATGCAGGCGATCCGCCGCCCGCCCGCCTCGACGAGGTAAGTGTTGCCGCGGTTGCGCGCCTCGGGGTGGAGGAACTCGCCGGACGTCGGCTGCTCGCCGAAGAACGGCAGCGCGACCACGCGGAACGGCCCGACCTGCAGCGACTCGTGCCATTCGAGGGCGACCACGCGGCGGAACCCGAGCTCGCGCAGGCGCAGCGCCATGTCGACGCTGAGCAGCGACTCGCGCGCGACCTGCGGCACCACGATCGGGGTGTCGGCGCCGAATCGCAGCAGGGCGTGCAGGTCGAAGTGATCGGGGTGGCTGTGGGTGATCAGCACGACGTCGGGCCGCAGCGCGCGGCACGGCAGCGGGCGCTGGACATCGCCGGGCAGCGGCGGGACCGCGAACGGGTCGACCACCAGCCGCGCGCCAGCGTGCTGCCACGCGACCGTCGCGTGGCCGACCGCGGTGACGCCGTCGCCGAGGGCAATGTCATCACCTGGCTCTTGGGTCAGAGCACCGGCGCCCTCCAGCGCGTCCCACAGCCGGGCCCCGAGGCCGCGAGCCGGGCGACCGCAGCCGCGCTCGAGCGCGCCGACCACGTCGGCCAGCTCGGCGGCCTCGCTGCCGAGCGGCAGGCTCAGCGAGCCCTCGCCGGCCGGGCCGAGCCCGCGGACGATCAGCGCCGCCGGGGTCACGCGCCGCGCGTCGGGGTAGAGGCAGTCCTCGCGCAGCACGTCGGGCGCGGCGTACAGCCCGCCGAGCGCCGAGGGGGCGAAGATCCGCGGCATGAACTCGGCGCTGCGAAGGGCCAGGCGGGCCGGGCCCTCGCGGCGCGCCAGGGCGATCAGCGGCGCGCAGGTGCGGGCGACCAGCGCGTCGACCAGGCCGGTCACGCCGCTGCCGAACCGGGTGTGGTCGGCGTGGCGGACCTGCAGGCCGACTTCGTCGCGGAGGCGCATCGTGGTCATGGGGACATGCTCCAAAGGTCAGGCTGCGCGCGGCCGGCGGTACAGCTCGGCGGCGACGGCGTCGACGAACACGCGGTGGAGGTCGAGCGCCGAGCCGGCGGGGAACAGCGCGAGGATCTCGCCGTGGACCTGCTGGCGCGCGGCCTCCATCGCCGCCGCGCTGGCGCGCACCGCCGGGCCGGCGATCAGCAGCCGGCGGATCGCCTCGAGGCTCCCCGGCAGCTCGGCGCGCAGGCGGGCCATCTCGGCCCGCTCGACCGCGCCGGCGCGGGCGGCGAACACCGCCAGCGGGTAGCTGACGACCTCGCGCTCGAGGTCGCGGCTGTGGCCCTTGCCGAACAGGTCGTGGAGGTCGTTGGCGAGCTGGCGGATCTCCGCCGTCGCCTCGCCGATCCGGCGGTGCGCCGCGACCCGCTCCGAATCGCAGCCGGCGGCGATCGCCGCCAGCTCGCTCGACAGCGCGAACACCGACGACTTGTCGGCGTTGTGGGCGCGCACTCCGGCCTCGTCGCCCGCGATCGTGCCGCTGAGGTCGCGGTGCTGGGCCGCCACGGCGCGCAGCGAGTGGTGGCGGAGGCAGCGGCGCGCCGCCTCGGCCCGCGGCGCCGGGACGGCCGCGGCGATCGTGTCGACCGCGACCATGTGCAGCGCGAGCGCGGCGTTGTCGGCGATCGGGGCGCGCTGGGGGTCCCACGGGGCCGCGAGGTCGTGGTCGGACACGTCGTCGAACAGCCGCAGCGCCATATAGAAGAGGGTGCAGCCGGCCGCGAGGTCGACGTTGGCCTTGCCGCTCTCGGCCAGGCCGACGAGCAGCGGCAGCGCCCCGGGGTCGGCCATCAGGCTGGCCTTGCGGGCGCGGGCGCGGGCGAAGAACGCCAGCAGGAGCTCGCTCTGGACCGGGTCGAGCAGCGGGTCGGCGACGATCTCGTCGCACTTGCGGTGCACGGCGGCGACGGCGGCGGCGAGCACATCATGCGTGGCAGAGTCCATGGAATCATCACCAGCAGGGAATCGATGGAGTCATCAGTCGCCAATTCGGGGATCGATAGGCGCGCGGAGGGCCGGGCCTCGGGCTCCCGGCCCTCCGCGCGGTGACGGACATCACCAGCTCGGGCACATGACGGTCTTGGGCGGGGGAACCGCGGCCGTCTCGGTGGCGTCGGCGATCTCGCCCTGGCCGCCGAAGGCGGCGCGCAGGTCGTCGAGGTCGACGATGCTCAGCTCGATGTCGCAGGGGATGGTGTCGGTGGCGAGGATGTTCTTCTGCACGGCTTCAACCTTTCGTGTCGGTGGACGCTGCGCCTCGGTCGCTCCGGGTCGCTTCCGTCGTCCCTCGACGCCCCGGTAGTGTCGCCAGCCTGCTCGCCTGATTAACTCTTTCTCGCCGCTGCGAGCCCGTGGGAACTCAAGTTTGCCGGGGCAATTGAACGCGCCCGCACAGACACTGGTACGGCCCCCGGCGAGGACGCCCTCGTCGCGAAGGCGGCCAGGTGCGAGCGGCTCACCAGGGCGGACACATCCACGGCTTGCCGGGGTGAGCTCGTCGCCGTCGCGGCATCGATCACCCGCTCGCATTGAAAACAACGCCGCGCGGGGACGGTCACAGATTGCACGCGGTGCGACAGCGCGGAGCCGGGCCCGAAAGCGCGAAGGGCCAGGACCGGCGGTCCTGGCCCGGGGGGCGCGGCGCGACATTGTCGACGACCGCGAACTCTCGCGGGCGCGCGGCGAGGAGGCGCAAAAAGGGCCAGGACGCGGGGGGGGGTGCGTCCTGGCCCGGGGTTGGGAAATGGTGGACGAGCGGGGCTCACCAGCTCGGGCACATGATGGTCTTCGGCGGGGGCACGGCGGCCAGCTCGGAGCCGGCGGGAGCGGCCTCGCCACCGAAGGCGCTGCGGAGGTCGTCGAGGTCGACCAGGGTGAGCTCGTTGTCGTCGCGGGTGGTGGTGTCGGTGGTGTTCTTCTGCATGGTGTTCTCTCTCTCGCCGGTGGACGCTGCGCCTCGGTCGTTTCCGGGTCGCGTCGTCGTCCCTCGGACGATCGGTTAGTGTCGCGGCACCGCCGATCGGTTTAAGGTTTTTAAAAAGGTAACTCGACGGATATTTGCCGGAATGCACAGGGTAGGACACGGCCAGATACATGCGTCACCGGAGAACCAACGCGGCGAGGTCCACGGCCCCGGCCTGGCACTGGCCACTGCTACTGTTGGTAAGGACATGCTCGTACGAACATGTCTTTCCGAGCATTCTTCGCCAGGTCCTGTCTCGCATGACGACCGTCGGTGGGGCCACGGTTCGCCGCTCCGTGACCGCCGCCGACGAGCTTGCGGTCTCTAACGCCCCGCCAGTTCGCTCAGCTCGAGCCCGGCCGTCTCGCGCAGCCAGTGCTCGATCAAACGGAATGACACCGACAGCGGCGGCGGGAACACCAGCGAGCCGTCGGCGAGCGAGCGGACGATCTCGTCGGCGGTGAACCACCGGGCCGCATCGAGCTCGGGGCCGACGTGGAGCTCCGGGCCGGCGGCCTGGGCGGTGAAGCCGAGCATCAGCGAAGCGGGGAACGGCCACGGCTGCGACGAGTGGTAGTCGCACTCCTCGACCACGACCCCGCTCTCCTCGAACACCTCGCGGCGGACCGCGTCCTCGAGCGTCTCGCCGGGCTCGACGAAGCCGGCCAGCGTCGACCAGCGCCCGCGAGGCCAGCTCGCCTGGCGGCCGAGCAGACAGCGGTCCTGCCAGCCGACGATGACGATGATCGCAGGGTCGGTGCGCGGGAACTGCTCGACGGCGCACGATGCATCGCTGCAGCGGGCGCGGTGGCCCGCCGAGGTCAGCGTCGTCGGCGAGCCGCACACGCCGCAGAAGCGGGCCCGCGTCTGCCAGTGGAGCAGCCCGCGGGCGTACGCGAACAGCCCGGCGTCGAAGGCCGGCAGCGCCAGCCCGGCCGCGCGCAGGTCCATCCACTGTCCGCCGAGCTCGCGCGCCAGCGGCTCCTCCTCGCCCGCGTACGGCACCGCGAAGTGGGCCACCTCGCCGGTCTCGCCGAGGAAGCACACCGGCGCCGCATCCAGCCACCTCGCCCGCTCCGCCTCCACCAGCCAGCGCAGCCCGCGGCGCTCGCCGTCGACCAGCGCCTGGCCGTCGGCTCGCACCACCGCAAACCGCGTCGACGCGGCCGCCCTGCGCCCCTCGATCCACCCGACGTCGTCGCGCCGCTCGCTCGCGCGGTCGAGCGCCAGCGCGGCGAACACATTGTTGCGGCTGCGCATGCTCGCGGCCATCGTCCGTCTCCTCCCGCCGTCTCGCGCGCCTCGCCCTCCGCGGCCGTGCGCGCCTCGCGGGCAGGCAGGATGCCGCGTCCGCGGGTGCTCCGCCAGCCTCTCGCGCCGCCGAGCCCACGCGACCCGTCGCAGCGCGCGCCCGGCGTGCGCGCGACGCCCCCGCGGCCTCCCCGCGGCCGCGACCTCCGCGTCGATTTTTTGCGCGGACACCTCAAGCCCGCCGTGAAGCGCCCCGGCGCCGGGTGCGATACGCTGCGACGACGATGCAGATCGCTCGCCCAGCCGTCGCCGTGATGTTCGCAGCGCTCGCGTCCGGCTGCGGCCCGGTGAGCAACGAGTCGACCACGACCGCGACTACGACCGCGACGACCACCAGCTCGACCCCGTCGAGCTCGACGACCGAGCTCGCCCCGACGAGCACGACGACCACGAGCACGACGACCACGAGCTCGACGAGCACGAGCAGCACCACGAGCGCGCCGACCTCGAGCGACTCCGGCAACTTCGTCGTCATGCCCGACCTGCCCACGCCGGGAGCCGCGTGCGACCCGTGGCAGGACACCTGTCCCGAGGGACAGAAGTGTAAGCCGTACTCCGAGGGCTTCGGCCCGTGGGTCGGCGCCAGCTGCGTGCCGGTCGCCGATCCCGCAGTGCCGATTGGCGAGCCGTGCGAGGCCCAGGAGTTGTCGATCATCGACGAGTGCGAGCGCGGCGCCGTCTGCCACGGCTTCCTCACCGCCGAGGGCCTGCGCTGCCACGAGATCTGCTCGGGCTCGCTGATGGAGCCGTCCTGCTCCGACGAATGTTCACATTGCGTCTCCAACGGCGGATTCGCCGGAGTATGTCTATTCCCCTGCGACCCGCGAGCGTCGGATTGTCCGCAGGGCCAATCGTGCCAGATCCAGGTCGATTGGCCGCGTTTCGTGTGTGGTCTTGGACCGGGGCCGGGTGCGGCCGGTGAGGCCTGCACCTCGCCGGGGGGGTGCAGCGCGGGCACTGCTTGCGCCGCCGCGGCGCTGGTGCCCGGCTGCACCGATGCCAGGTGCTGCGCGCCGGTGTGCGACCTCGACGGCCCCGACACCTGCCCTGCGGCCCTGCCCGGGACGGCCTGCGGCCCATGGCCGGAGAGCGGCCCGGAATTCCAGGGCGCTTGCTTGCCCGCGGGGCTCGGCCTGTGCACCGCGGCGTAGCTCGAACTGCGGCGAATCATCGTTCGGCCCAATCGCCGCAGCGCGAATCGCCGACCCGCGCCATTCACGCGAGAGCGCCCGCACGAGCAGAAGGTGTCGCCGTAAAACCCCTGAACAAAAGACTAGCATCGGCGCGCGTTATCGCGTACAAGGGGCGCGGAGACACTCCCCATGTCGATCACGTTCTACTTCAACCCCATGTCCTCCGCCGCTCGCGTCCAGCTCACCCTCGAGGAGCTCGGCGTCCCCCACGAGAAGGTGTTCGTCGACCTGCAGAAGGGCGACCAGAAGAACCCGGAGTTCCTCAAGCTCAACCCCAACGGCAAGATCCCGACCATCGTCATCGACGGCCAGCCGATGTTCGAGTCGATCGCCATCCAGATCTACCTGGGCGAGCGCTACGGCGCGGAGAAGGGCCTGTGGCCGAAGGTCGGCTCGCCCGAGCACATGCAGGCGCTGACCTGGCTGTGCTGGGCGCAGGTCTCGCTGTGCACCCCCGTGTTCACGTACATGCACAACACCAGCGAGCAGGCCCCCGCCGAGGTTCGCAACGCCAGGCAGGCCGAGCTCGCCCTGGCCGAGATCCACAACAACCTGCGGATCCTCGACGCCCGCATCGGCGAGGCCGGCAACATCGTCCACAAGGAGTGGACCCTCGTCGACGCCGACGTCTCGAGCGTCCTCGAGTGGGGCCTCTACATGGCCAAGCTCGACACCTCGAAGTACCCCAACCTCAACGCCTGGCTCGAGCGCGCCGGCAAGCGCCCGGCCAACCTCGCCCTGCGCGCCCAGATGGGCGGCTGAGCCGCATCGACCCCGGCCTGCGGCGGCTCTCTGCAGCGAATCGCCGCATCACCTCCATTGTGAGGGGCGCGCCGGAGCGCATTCCCGATTTCTCGGGTGAATCAACATTCGCGCGCTCGCGCGAACGCATCGCTCACGCACCGGCCTGCCCGGTGCGTACGCATGTCGCGGCGCGCCGCGCCGAACTCACGACCGACGCCGCCGCCGCGCCAGCAGCCCGAGGCCCACCAGCGCCAGGGCCCCGCCGGGCGCCCCGTCGGCGTCGCACGAGCACCCGACCTCGCCCTCGGCGTGGCAGGTGTTGCCGACGCACTCGGCCGAGCCCTCGGCGTAGACCTCGACCTCGAGCACCGCCTTCAGCGCATCGACGCAGGCCTCGAGCTGATTGCCGACGTCGACGAACTGCCCGTCGCAGAACAGCGCGCCCTCGGGCCGCTGGCAGTGCAGCTCGCAGCCGCCCTCGTAGTCGGCCCGACAATCGACATAGCCGCCCGCCTGGCAATCGACCTGGCAGTCGATGTTGGCCTGCGCGTCGCACGAGCCGGTGCACGCGGCCTGGCACTTCGCCTCGCAATCGGCCTGCGGCGGCGTCACCTTGCACTCCCCGTCGCAGTCGGCCGAGCAGGTCGCCTCGCACGACGCCTTGCACTCCCCGTGGTTCGCCGCCGCCGTGCAGCGCCCGTCGCAGTTGGCGGCGCAGTCGGCCTGGCACTCGAGATGGCAGTTGAACTCGCCCGGGTCGACCTCGCACTGGGCCTGGCAATCCGCCTCGCAGCCGCCGACGCACTCGACGCTGCCCGACGCGTTGCACTGCCCCGCGCACTCCGCTCGCAACTCGGCCGCGCAGGCCGCCGTGAAGCTCACCGGCTTACACATGCCCTCACACACCGGGCCGACGTAGATCTCACACTCGGCGCCGCCCTGGACGAAGATCTCGCCGCACGGCGCCAGACTGGGGGCGGCCGTCGCCGCCGACGCGAACAGCAGCGGCGCCGCGAAAGCCAATGGAGCGAGGATGAAGGAGAATGTGCGTCGCATCGTGAGCCTCATGGGATCGCCGATGCAATTGCACGCGATTCGCCACCGGGCCAGTCGCCGTGCTCGCGGCGAATCGTGGCAGAGCGAGCCCAGCCGTGATCACTCGGTCGAGGCCATTGGCGCAGTCGACGTCGGCCCGTCCGCCAGCCGGCTGCGAAGTCCCACCGCGGACGGCCGAGCCCGGCTCACGCGGAGATCGCACAGCACACCCCGGGCAGCGGCCGGTCGCCCGTAGATCTCGCAAACCCCTGCCCACACCCGTCGCCCCGGTCACACCAATGGCGCGAGAGCGCGCCCTGCACACGGTCGATTGCCGCCCAATTGCGCGGACTCGATCACGCTCCGCGCAGGCAGGCCGATCACCTCGACCGCCGCGGCCTATACCATCGCCGAGAATGGCCCTCTCGACCCTCCTGGCCCTCACCGTCTCCTGCTACGTCCCCGAAGCCACCACTGCGCTGGCCGCCTGGCAACCAACCGCCGAGCCCGCTGCGGCTCCGGTCGCCGAGGAACCTGTCCCGAAAGACAGTCCGCCTGCAGCGACCCCCGAGCCGACCGAGGTCGCGACCTCCACTCCCGCCGCTCCTGCTCCCGCGCCGACGCCTGCGCCTGACGGCGGGAAGCCGCCCGATACGCAGCCGGTGGTCCGCGCGGCGCCGGGCAACTGGGGCATGACCTTCATCTTCGGCGGCCTCGGTCCGCTGTCGGTCGCCGGCCTCGGCGACCAGCCGCTCGCCGACGGCCTGATGTTCACCGAGATCGGCGTCCGTCGCGTGTTCAAGCGCGTCGTCCTGCCGTTCTCGTTCGGCGCCGGCCTCACCCATCGCACGCGCGAGGGCACCACCCGCCCCGAGATCTCCGCCGGCGTCAGCGGCTCGATCGCCGTGCTCAAGGGCTTCCGCGTGTGGCGCCGGATCGCCCCTTACTACGGCGGCTTCTTTCACGTCCACTACATCGACGCGCCCGGCCCCGACAACTGGCTCGTCAACCTCAGCGTCGGACCGATCCTCGGCATCGAGTACTTCCTCGCCGACCGCGTGAGCCTCTACGGCCAGGGCGTGTTCGCCATCGGCCCCGACATCACCCGTCAATCGGTGCAGGTGGTCGCCCGCGCGATGATGGCCGCCGGCGGTCAGCTCGGCCTCACGTTCTATTTCTAGAGCTCGTCCGGAGCGCGCTCACACCTGTCTCTCGGGACATCTGCTCCGGCTCGGCGCTCGCATGGTTTGCGGGCGTCGAGCCGGCGTGCCACGCTTACGCCGTGGTTCGCCTCCGTCGCCTCGTCGCGTGTCTGCTCGCCGCGAACGCAGCGTGCATCTTTCCGCTCTCGCCCGACCCCACCGCCACCGAGAGCGACCCCGGCGAGGTCGACGACAGCACCGCCCCTGCTGCCGACCCGACGACCGCGGCCGCCCCGACGACCGGCGCGGACCCGGCGGCGACCACGAGCTCGTCCACCGGCAGCGAGCCGCCGACGACCGGCTGGCCGCCCGACGACGACCGCCTCGAGCCGATCCTCACCGAGGTGTGGGATTTCACGGCCATGGACCTCGGCGACGTCGACGGCGACGGGCGCCTCGACCTCGTGACCTCGGGGACAGGTTACCCGCCGCGCATCGACGTCTACCCCGGCCTCGGCGACGGCAGCTTCGTCGACCGCGAGGCGGCGGTCGTGACCCCGCTCTTCGAATTCTCGCGGTTCGTCCTCGGCGACGTCGACGGCGACGGCCGCAGCGACGTCCTGGCCTATGGGACAGGTTTTCCGCCGCGCGTCACCGTGTACGCCGGCGACCCCGCGTTCGGCTTCACCGAGCTGGGCACCACCGACCTGTTCGAGTCCACGCACATGCACGCCGCCGACCTGACCGGCGACGGCCGGGCCGACCTCGTGCTCGGCGACGGCGACAGCGCCTATCCGTGGCTGCAGGTGTGGCCCGGCACACCGGCGGGCATCGCCGACGCGCCGCTCTTCGAGGCCCAGCCGTGGGCCTACGAGCAGCTGCGCAGCGGCGACGTCGACGGCGACGGGCGCATCGACGTCGTCACCGCCAGCGCCGGCTACCCGCCGCAGATCTACGTCCACGCCGGTGACGGCGCCGGCGGCTTCGGCGAGCCGGAGGTCGCGCAGGTCTGGCAGTTCTCGCTGCTCGACGTCGGCGACATCGACGGCGACGGCCGGGCCGACGTCGCCAGCGACATCCCGAACAACGCCTGGCGGTTCCAGCACTACCGCTCGCTCCCGGGCGGCTGGGCCGAGGCGGTCACCCACGAGGGCTACGACTTCGACCGCCTCGAGCTCGGCGACGTCGACGGCGACGGCCGCGCCGACCTCGTCGTGCGCGCCACCGGCTACCCCGCGCGCGTCGCCGTCTACCTCGCCTCGACGTTCTTATAATTTATGAAATGACATGTCCGTCAGGACAGGGCCGCGAGCATCGTCGGGTTGTCGATGCAGAACAGCACCCGCGCCACCTTGCCATCTCGCACCTGCCACACGTGGGCAACCGGCACGTCGTAGCGGCGGCCGTGGGCGCGCTCGGCTCCCTGCGTGCGGGCGATCGCCACCACGTGCTCTCCGGCGTCGATGAAGCGCTCGAACACCAGCGTCGAGTCGAGCCTGCGCGTGAGCCGGGCGAAGAACTCGTGCGCGCCCTCGTGGCCCTCGTAGTGGCCGCCCCACGGCACCTCCGGCGATTGATCGATCTGCACATCGGGCGCGAACAGGGCCACCGCCGCCGCCAGGTCGCGGCGCCCGAACGCGGAATACACCTGCTTCACCACCTCCACCGGCTCGCGCGACGGCGCCGCCGCGCCCGGGAACCACTCGACGTGCCGCTCGCCGCGGCGCCCGTGGTAGACGACGTGGCGCCCGGCGATCCACACGTCGTAGCCGACGCAGCCGGCCGCGCGCGTGCGGCGGACGAACTCCGGGTAGTGCACCACGGCCTCCTGGGCCCCGCGGACCGCCTCGCGCACGCCCTCGGCCGCGAACGCCTCCGCGATCGGCGGCTCCGTGAATTGCATCGCCACGGCGTGGGCCGGGCCGGAGGTGCGGTAGTATGTCGCCAGCCCGCCGCGGTAATCGACGTGGTACGACTCGACCCCGACCGCGGTCAGCCGCTCGATCACCGTCGCGAAATTCATCGTCCCAGCGTGGCTCTGCCGCGCGCAGTCCTCGATCGTCGCAATCGCCTGTTCGTCGCTCATGCTCGCTCCTCGCGCCCTAATCGATCGGGGCGGCCTTGAGGTGGTGGTGCCGCGCGATCGCCTGCAACAATCGCAGGAGCTCGGCGCGGGCCGGCTCGGCCAGGTGGCCGAAGAACTCGTGGTCGTTGCTGTCGGCCAGACGGGCCAGCCGCGGCACCAGGGCCCGGCCCCCGGGCGTCAGCGCGACGGTCTGCTGCCGCCGGTCGACGTCGGACACCGCGCGGGTCACGAGGCCCTTCTGCTCGAGGCGGTCGACCAGCTTCGAGACCGCCCCCTTCGTCATCCCGAGCGACCGCACCAGCGCGCCCGGCGAGCCGCTGCCGAGCCGGTACAACTCGCGCAACACGACCCACTCCGACACCGCGACGCCCTCCGCCTCGACCTTGGCGCGAAACGCCTGCGAGACGTGGTTGGACACGAACCGCAGCCAGTAGCCGAGGTGATCCTCGAGCTCGCTGACCGGCTCGTGCGGCGGGCGCGACGACATCGCCCGGGCATGCTAGTTTCCGCGGAAACTGATGTCAAGCGCGGTCGGCCTTGCTGGCGGTACCGACGGGCCCGACTCGTGGTACTGTCCCGCGCGTGCGAGACCTGCACCCCCTGCTGCCCTGCCAGCGCCGGGCGTCCGCGACGGCGCTCCCATGCCGCCGCTCCGCCTGTCGCTGCAACAGCCTGGAGGTCGCGGTGCGGCGATTCCGTCCGCGAAGGTCAGCCATGAAGCGCCGTAGTGGACCGAGTCTCTTCATCTCCCTGGCCGGCGTCCTGGCGTCGGGAGGCTGCGCTCCGCGCACCGGGGGCGAAACGGCCCCCGCCGCTTCGCCGGCCTGCGCGGCCCCGGACGGAGAACGGCTCGCCCTGCAGAGGGGCGACGGGTCCAGCCCGATCGTCACCGTCACCGTCGACGGCGCCGGCCCCTTCCACCTCGTCCTCGACACCGCCGCCAGCGGGACCACGCTCGACGCGGACGCCGTGAAGCGGGCGAACCTGCCGCGCGACACGGCGATGGAGCAGGCCGAGGGCATCGGCGGGTCCGTCGAAGTTCGCCTGCGCAAGGTCGCCGCTGTCGATGCTGGGCCGCTGCGCCTGCGAGACGCGACCATCGCCGAGCTGCCCGCGCCGGAGTTCGAGAGCCATCGCGTCTCGGGCCTGGGCGGGATCGATCTGTTCGGCGATCGGCTCGCGGTGTGGGACCTCGCAGGCATGAGCGTGTCGGTCTCGCCATCCGGCGCGTTGTCCGGCGCGGCCCCCTGCTGGCGGCCGCTGGAGGTCGACTGGATGAGGCCGTGGAAGGTCCTGGCGCCGATCACCCTGAACGGCAGAAACGGCTACGCCCTGATCGACACGGGAATGCAGCAGACCATCCTCAACCCCGTGTTCGCCGCGGCCCTCGGCCTGGGCGCCGGTGACGCGGCCTTGCCGGTCGACGGCGAGATCACCGGCATCGACGGACGCCCGACGCCGCTCTTGCTGGCCCGCATCGGCGACGCCCGAGTCGGCGCCTGGCGCTGGACCGACCAGCCCGTCCATGTCGCCGATCTGCCCGTGTTCCAGCGCCTGGGCGACCCCGAGGCGCCCCTGGCCGTGCTGGGGATGGACTGGCTCCGCGGCAAGCGCTTCGCGATCGACTACGGCCAGAAGAAAGTGTGGCAAGCGCCCGACTGAAGCGCTCGCTCGAAGGGCTGCCGCTCACTCGAGCTCGAAGTGATAGTTGGCCCCGAACAGCGAGTCCCAGGCTTTGCAACCGTAGTAGTCCTGGTTCTCGAACCACAGCTCGACCTCGCCGGCGCCCGCGGGCACGTCGAGCACCGCCGGCGCGGGGACCTGGACGTTGCCCGAGGCCGCGGTCACGAGGGCGTACTGCGCCGGTCCGCCGTCGAAGCGGTAGTGGACCCTGATGTTCCAGGCGTCGTGGCCGTACTTGGTGGCGCGGCAGTCGGGCAGGCGCGCCGGGTCGTAGGCGATCACCAGCGGCGCCCCGGCGCGCGGGGTGCCGAGCGTCTCGGTGGTCCAACCTGCCTTGAAGGACAGGCTCGCGCCGACCTCGAAGTGCCAGTTCGCCCCGAAGTCGGAGTCGTAGGCCGAGCAGCCCCACACGCTCGTGTTGTGGAACCACAGCGCCAGATCGCCCGAGTCCTCGAGCGTGAAAGTCGGCGGCTCGGTGCCCTGCGACGGCGAGTGACCGCCCGCCTCGAAGCTGCCGGGCGCGCCGCCGTCGAGCTGGTGATACCCGGTGATCGACCACGCCGGCTGGCCGTTCTGCTCGCCGCGGCACTGCGTCAGACGGTCGACGTCGTAGACGACCTCGACGCTGTTGCCTGCGACCAGCGGACCGCCGCTCTTGACGATCGTCCAGTCGTCGTGGAACTCGAGCGACGCCGGCTCGATCCCTTCCGGCAGCTCGGTGCCCTCGCGCACCTCGACGGCGGGCGCCTCATCCTCCTCGGGGCTGCAGGCGAAGGTCGCGACGAGACAGGACAGGACGAGCGAGCGAGGACGCATGGCGCCGATGGTTTATGAGAAAACCGCCCCGCTTGCCAGCCGCGCACGCGCTTGCGCGTCGGGGCCTCCCTCGCGCGAGGGCGACCGTGCGAGCGAGCTCGACCGCGCACCTCGCCGGCCACACCTCACCGCGAGCGCCCACGCTCAACCCGTGCTGCTGCTGCTCGATTCGCCGCCGCTGCTCGACTCACTGTCGGTCTCGTCGTCGATCGTGCACTCCTCGAGCGGCGGCGCCTCGCCGTGGACGAACACCCCGCGCAGATCTTCCGAGCGCGAGATGTTGCGGCGCTGGTCCTGCACCAGGCGCCACGAGGTCACCCGGAATTGATAGTACATGCCCGGCTCGAGCGCCTCGCCGCCGTACTCCAGCGTCACGTTGCCGCCGTTGCCGCTCGGCACCTCGGTCTGCCACACGATCTTGCCGAGCGCGTCGAACACCACCAGGTCGTAGCCCTCCTCGCTCGAATCATCGATCCACGTGAACGTGGGCACCGCCTCGACCGGCTCCGGCCGCTCCTTGCCCGGTCCGACGATCCCGAGCGCGCCGGTCACCTTGAAGCTGTCGGGCACCGCGACGACCTGCCCGCTCTCGACGACGATCTCGGGGATCTGCGTGCCGGCGATGCCCTCGTCCGGATCTCGCACGAGCTGGTCGTTCTCGAAGGCGACGAGCACCTTGTAGGTGCCGCTCGGGACGCCGGTCAGCGAGAAAGCGCCGGTCACGTCGGGCGCCGCCGGCGGCGGTGGATCGCGCAGGCCGAGCGGCACGGGTCCGCGCTCCAGGGGGGCGTTGTAGACGCTCGCCGGCACCAGCACGACGCTCGTCACCGTGCCCTCGCCGCCGTCGACGATGTTGAGATCGCCGGAGACGGTGGCGAGCAGCGCCGGATCGTTCGTCAGCACCCGCAGGTCGACGTCCGCCATGTCGGCCGCGCCGACCGTGACCTCGACCGGCTCGATCTCGACATTTTGCCGGTAGCCGCGAATCGTGACAGCACCGGCCGGCACATTGAACAGGGTGTACGCGCCGGACGCGTCGGCGATGGCGTAGGGCGCGGGCGCCGTTCCGCTCTCCGCGACCACCAGGGTCCCGGCGGTGCCTTCGCCCAGCGAGCCCGAGATCGTCGCCCCCTGCGCGTCCGCTCCCAGCGAGATGAGGGCGACATTGGTCGCAGCGTTGTTGACCATCTCCGCTTCGTAGGTCTCGCCGTCGTCGCTGCTGCCGGTATCGGCCTCGTCGGCTGCCTCGGCCGGGGCCGGCTCGGCGTCGGACAGGTCGATCGGCAGCGCCGGCCGCAACCCGGTCGGGAACGGCTGATAGTCGCTCGCGCTGACCGCCAGGGTCCACTTCAACGACTCCGCGTAGCTGCCGTCGGCGTTGCGCCGCACGCTCACCGGCAGGATGTAATCACCGCAGGCGTCGCTGGCGACCACGTCGGTCACCGGCTCGCCGAGCTCGTTGAGGGCCGCCACCAGCGCGCCCTCGACGCCGAGTCCGCTGGCCGAGTCGGTGACGCGGCCGCGGATCGACAGCGCAGTGCCGCACACGTAATCGTCGCCCTCCGCCCGCGGCTCGCACGCCAGCCCGGGCGCGCAGATCGGCTGCGGGTCCCTGTCGTCCTCCTCGTCGGGCGTCTGATCGACCGGCAGGACGCTGGGGTCGCACGCCGCGCCGGGGGCCAGCAGCGGCTGCTCGGGCAGCGGCTCGGGCTCCTCCTTTTGGCATGCCGCGAGACCGAAGACGAGGGACGCAGAGCAGGTGAGAATGCCAAGGCGTGATTTGGACATGTCGCTTGGACCGAGGCTCGGCGGGCGGTTCCAACCAGCGTTGCTCGTCAACCGACTCCTTGGAATAACTCCACGATCGCCTGTCGAAGATCGCGCGATGCGAAACAGTTTCACCTTGACCTGCATGTCGCTGTGCCTCGGCCTCGCTTGCAATTCGCCCGCGTCCAACGAAACGACCCAGGCGACCGGCGGCGAGACTTCCACGAGCGCGGAAACGACGACCTCCACGACCGATCCCACCACCAGTCCGACGACGACGACCGGTACCTCGACCGGCACGTCGACCGGACCGACCACGACCGGCACGACGGGCACCGAGACCGGGACGACCACGCTCGACGCCACGACCACCGGAACGACCGACGGCGGCGGCGCCTGCATCCCGATCGCATGTGAGGGCTCCGTGCTGGCCTGCGGCGATTGCATGGACAACGACGGCGACGGCAAGGTCGACCTCGCCGACCCGGAGTGCGTGTCGCCCTGCGACGACCTCGAGGAGACGTTCTCGACCGGTCTGCCCGGCGACAACATGGACCCCTGCAACCAGGACTGCTTCTTCGACGGCAACTCCGGCATGGGCGAAGACAAGTGCAACTGGAACCTCAAGTGTGACCCGGAGAACCCCGGCGGCGACGTCTGCCCCTACGATCCGAACTTCCAGAACTGCCCCGACATGCAGTCGGAGACCTGCGTGACGACGTGCCAGGTGCCGAACGGCTGCGACTGCTTCGGCTGCTGCACGGTCGAGGTCGACGGCATGACCTACGACATCTTCCTCGGCGACAAGGACTGCTCGCTCGGGGACATCGGCAGCTGCGAGCAGTGCACCAAGAACGACGATTGCGACGAGGAGTGTCACCCGGAGCTGTGCGAGGTCTGCTTCGGCCAGACCGAGCCACCGCCGGGCTGCGACGATCCCACGTGCGAGAACGGGGACTCGTGCACGATCGACATGATGGGCAACAGCGACTGCCCCGAGGGCTACTATTGTTCGACCGGCTGCTGCTTTGCGATCGTGCCCGGCTGAGGCCGACCGGGGGGGCGAACGCTCAGTTCGCCCCCCCCTTGACCCAATTGATCACCATGCACTTCTCGGCGTCCGTGAGGGCGCCGTTGACCGGCATGCCGGCCCCGTTGCCGCCCGGCGCCGGGTTCTGCTGGTTCAGGACCTTGAAGACCAGGTAGCTCTCGGCGACGCCGGTACACGCGGCAGACCGGCTGGCACAGTCGGCGACGATCACGGCGAACGCGGCCAGGCCGAACATCAGCCCCACCGCCAGCGTTGAATCGGCGAACCAGAGGGCCAAGGGTGTGGAATTGCGCTCGGTGAAGTGCATGCCCCGTGTCGACCCGTAGACCGCCCCACGGCCGGACCTTCCAAGATCGCCGCACCGGGCCCCGACGATCCCCCGTGTCGCCGACGAGCTCCTGTCCTGTTCCAAAGACCTCATGCGAGGCGCGCTCGCCGAGGCCCCGACTCTCACCACGTCGTACTCACCGATCACACGGTCGAGCTCGCTGGCATCGCTCGCGTCGTCGGTCTCGCCGTAGTAGTCGACAGCCCACATGAGCTCCCGCAATCACAAGACGGAGGAATCATCACTGCCGACATATCGATGATTCCCGCGAACTCGCCCGCTCACGCGGAAACAGCGCAGGTTGACGCCCGACCATCGGCCTGGCGATCGTAGGTCGCGATGCTGGTGGCGACCCGTCTCCCTGTCCTCGTGTGCGTCGTCGCCGGCGTGCTCGTCACGTCCTGTCAGGACTTCTCACAGCCGGATGCCACCATCACCGCGACCGGCGCCTCGCCGGTCACCGCGAGCGCCGGCCCGTCCTCCGGGGGTATGGAGCCGACCACGTCGGGATCGACGAGCGGCACGACCGGCGGCGAGCCGACCACCACCGCCGACCTCTCCACCACCGCGACGAGCGCCGTCAGCTCGTCCGAGACCACCAGCTCGGGTGCGCTCCCCGATCTGCCCGGGCAGTGCCTCGGGGCCACGGAGCCCTGCGCCGACGCCTCCGAGTGCTGCGCCGACGCCGGGCTGACCTGCAGCACCACCACTCTGGGCATGGTCTGCTGCGGCCTCGAGGGCACCGCTTGCGGCACGCCGAACGGCGAGGACTGCTGCGGCGATCAGCTGTGCGTCGGCGGCACCTGCATCGCCCCCGGCGCGGTGCCCAATTTCCAGGCGCCCTACCCGTGCGGTCAATCCTGGACCTACTCGCATCACGACGCCGAGGTCCGGCGCGCCCTCGACTTCATCGACAACGGCGGCAACACCGACGGCGCGCCGGCCATCGCCGCGCTCGCCGGCGTCGCCACCCGCCATTATCAAGAGGGCGGGGCCGGCAACTACATCGTCATCGACCACTGGGGCGGGTGGCAGACCTATTATTTCCACTTGCAGGCGTTCTCCGTCGAGGACGGCACCTACGTCCAGCAGGGCCAGGAGGTCGGCCTCGTCGGCTCGACCGGCGCCAGCAGCGGCCCGCACATGCACTTCGAGGAGCTGCGCAACGGCGAGGGCCAGGACATCTGGCTCAACGGCCAGCTCCTCGCGCCGTACCCGGGTCAGTACTTCCAACAGAGCCACACCAGCGCGAACTGCCCGTGAACCGGGCGCGCCGGCGAGGTCGGGACGCTCAGCGCGGCGCGTTGCAGCTGACGTTGAACAGCGCGTTCCCCGTGAAGTCCGAGTACGTGTACGGGCGATTGAGCCCGTCGTACTCGCCGACCACCGACAGCGCGTCGACGTCGACCTTCATCACCAGCTCGGGCTCGATGGGGTTGTCGGCCTCGTCGGTCTCCGCGTAGTTGACCGCCCACATGAACCCCTCGGCGTCGAAGCTGACCCCCTTGATGAAATACTGCGTGTTGAACACCGGCCCGAGCGTCAGGTCCTCGATGTGCACCGAGTTGACGCCGTTGTTCGAAGACACCCACATCAGGTCGCCTGGCCCTTCGGCCAGGCCGGCGCCGCTGAAGAAGCCCGACACCAGGTCCCAGGTCTCGAGCTCCGGATCGAAGCGACCCACGCCGACCTGCCCGATCGCGTTCGACGACACCCACACGCGGCCGTTGTGGTCGACCGTGATCCCGTACGGCCCGACCTCCGGCGGCACGTCGAAGATCTTGTAGGCGAAGTTGTCGATGTACACCCGCGCCAGCTTGGCCGGCGTCAGGAACCCCAGCGGCGTGAAGAACAGGTCGCCGTGGAGGTTGACCGCCCCGCCGTAGGCGCCGAAGCTGTCGCCCGAGAACGTCGGGATCGTGATCTGCTTGTCGATGTTGCCGGTCTCGCCGTCGACCAGCGACACGATCACCCCGCCCGGCGCCCCGAGCCCCGGGAACAGCCCCGGCTTCTCGCTCATCACCGTCCACACCTTCTCGCCGGTGGTGTTGCACGACCCGGACTGGATCTGCCCCTGCGTCCACGCCACCGGCCGCTGGTTGCTGGTCGGGAAATCGATGTACCACGCGCGGCACTCCTCCATGTCCCACGGAAGCACGTCGTTCTTGCCGGTCGAGGTCTGGATCCCCGGCACCCCGTTGGTGTCCTTGCAATCGGCGATGTCGGCGTGGAACTTGACCAGCCCGCCGTGGCGGTTGGCCACCGCCACGTCGCCCTTCAGCGACACCGACGTGCGCGACGGATTACCCTTCCCGTCGGGCCGCGTCACGTAGCGCGCCTCCTCGACCAGCGTCTCCATGTTGATCTTCGAGACCGTGCCCTCCGCCGAGTTGGCGACCCACACATAATTGAACTCGCAGCCGCACGCGCCCTCGCCGTCGGGCGCGCCGACGTCGAGCTTCGGCCCCGTGTCGGTCCCCATGCTCGTGGTCGGCGTCGAGTCCGAGCCGGCCTCGGAGCCCTCGCTCGCGCTCCCGTCGCCCGTGGTCGGCACCTGCGTCGTCGCGGTGGTCCCCGTGGCCGGCGACACGGTGGTGACCTCGGTCGCGGTCCCCGAGGTTCCACCGGCATTGTCGCCGCAGGCGACCGACGCGAGACACAGACTGACGAGCGCCACGCGGGCTGAGACCGGCATTGGCGCACGGTACCATCGCCGCGCACACAGGTGGATCCACTCGCGTGTGCGCTACGTCCGCAGAGACGCCGGACGTCTACAGCCGCAGTCCGGCTCACGCCCGCGGAGGCGCGTGCATCACATCGGCTGCACGCCGCAGTCGTCGACCTCGCTCGGGACGCAGCCCTCGCAGTCCCAGCGGAAGTTGTCGAGCAGCGTGACCGAGGCGAGGTTCGCGTCGGCCATGTCGGCGAAGAAGAAGCCGATCGTGATCTCGGCGCCCGGCTGCACGCCGCCCTTGGCGGTGAACCAGTCGGAGCACGCGTGGCCCTCGAAGCCGGTGCCGTTCATCTGCGGCTCGTTGTACGTGTAGCCCTGCTGGATGAAGTAGCTGTCCAGCGCCGTGATCGTGATCGGCAGGCCCTGCGTCGGGTTGTTCGGGTTCGGGATGAAGGTGACGTTGCCGCTGTACGGATCGATCGGCGGGTTGGCGTTCGGGTCGTCCGGCGTCGGATCGACCTGGTACGCGATGAGCAGGTCGTTGTAGCCATCGCCGACCCAGTCGGGCCACTCGGACGAGCAGAACGCGAACTCGAACGTGTAGCCGAAGGTGCCGGCCGGGACCACGGTCTTGAACGTGAAGTAGATGCGGTCCTCGGGGTTGTTGTTGCCCTCGATCCACTGGGCCTGGATCGTGTCGGAGCAGTCGTTGTCGCCGGCCCCGTTGTCGCAGTTCATGAACGGCGTGCCGCCGGCCCCGTTGTTGCTGCCGTTCACCGCCTTGAACGGCGCCGGCAGGGCGTTGCCGTCGGCGTTGGGGGTGCCGTTGTTCCCCACCTGCGAGTTCGGCGCCTCGGTGACGATGCCGTTGACCGGCGGCGAGATGACGCCGCTCGACAGGATCAGCATCGACTCGCCCTCGCGCGGGCTGTACAGCCGCTTCATCGGCGTGTTCGGGTCGTTGTCGTGATCGACCATGTGCGTGCCGAAGCCGCGCGCGACCTGCCAGGTGTTGTTGGCGGCCTGCGGGTCGAACTCGAAGGCGGTCGTGATGATCGAGTTGTTCGGCTGCAGGTCGCAGATGCCGATCGCACGCAGGGCGTTCTTCTTGTCGGCCTTGTCGGTGAGGATCGCGTCGCCGCCGTCGCAGACCTCGTACGCGGCCGGCGCGTTGCAGCTGGCCGGGAAGAACGGGGTGCAGTCGTTGAGGCAGAAGTCGCCCGGCCCGCCGTTGGTCTGGTTGCCGTCGTCACACTGCTCGTCGCCCTCTTTCTTCCCGTTGCCGCAGACCGGCGGGGTGATGTTGCAGTCGTTCTCGCAGCCGTCGTCGGGCGTCTGGTTGCCGTCGTCGCACGCCTCGGGCGGCTCGGTCACCCCGTTGCCGCACTCGGCCGTCGGCGTCGCGGTCAAGCAGTCGGCGCTGCACTCGTCGCCGTCCATCGTGTTGTTGTCGTCGCAGACCTCGCCCGGGTCGACGGTCCCGTTGCCACACACCGGCGTGTTCACGCAGGACGGCTCGCAGCCGTCGCCCTCGACCTGATTGCCGTCGTCACACTGCTCGCCGCCCTCCACGACCCCGTTGCCGCACTCGGGGTTCGCCTCCGTGACGCCCTCGGTGGTCGTGTCCGGCTCGGTGGACGTGCCGTCGGTGGTGCCCTGGGTCTCACCCTGGCTCATGCCGGTGGTCGGCTGCTCGGTGGTGCCTTCGGAGTTGGAGATGCTCCCCTGCGTCGGGGAGGTCTCGTTGTCCGAGGTGGTGTCGCCCGAGGTCTGCGGCGCGCTGTTGCTGGCCGTCGCGCCCGCGGTGTCGCCGGCGTCGTCGCCGCAAGCGGCGAGGGTCGCGGCACAGAGGCCAGTCGTGAAGATGCGAGAGATGGAGTACTTCATGGGGTGTCCTGCGTCGCTCGAGGGAAAGCCCCCGCACGCGAGCTCGGCCACGATTTCTCATCTCGCACTCCCGATCAAGCGGACGCGATGGCCCCGGCGGCGCGGCACGAGCGAGGACGCGCCGGCCGCGACGACGTCGCCACGACGCGCACGGCGGACAGTCCCCACGATGGCCGTCGCGGAGCCGCCGCGCACGCGCCCGCGCGTCGCCATCGGCGGGCCAGGCCCCCACGGAGCGCACCCCCGGACGTCCACAGCCGCGCTCCGACCCGACGACCGGGCGCGGAAATTCCCCGGGGCGACAGCGAAGCGGGCTCGACCGCGGGGACCCCGAGCCCTGTCCCGAGAGACAGCTTCAGCCTCGCGGCTCGATGCCCCGCCAGAACATCTCGACGATGCGCTCGCGGTAGTCGGCCCCGAGCTCCGGGGCCGCGTCGCCGAGCGTGTGCCTCATGAAGTGAGGCACCTGCAGGCTCGAGCTGAACGCCATCGCCAGCGCGGGCGGTGAGGGGGCGACGATGCGGCCCGCTGCCGCCAATTGCGTGAACCACCCGACCAGGGCCAGATGCGGCCGCATGCCCGGCCAGGTCTCCTTGTCCCACTTGAGCACCTTGGCCGGGTGCGCGCCCGCGGCCGACAGCACGGCGAAGCACGGCATCTGCTCGATCATGAAGCTGTCGATCTTCGCCGCCAGCTCGCGCAGCTGCTCGAGCACCGGCCGCGCGTCGGGGCCTCGCTCGATCTCCGCCACCCACGGGGGGTTGTGCGGGAGCAACGAGCGCACCATCAATTCCTTCTTGGTGCGGAAGCGCTTGAACAGGGCCGCCTGCGACACCCCGAGCTCCTGCGCGATCAGATCCGTCGACACGCTCGGCCCGTGCTCGAGGAAGCACCGGCGCGCGGTGTCGAGGAGCTCCTCGTCGGTGAAGGAACGCGGTCGCATCGGGCGATTGGAAGGTGCCACTTATCGAGGAACACGCCATCCTTTGCAATCGCCGGTCACTCACGCTCGCGCCGGTCGCGCACACCTGTGCGTCCCCGCTCGCCTGCGGAGGCCCCGGACGTTCGGCCGACCCGCCGCCGAGCTCAGGGCAATCCCGCACATGCCTTATACTGTTATCTAGACTCCATTTTGCACCCAAATTCAAAGTAAGTGATTGCTCATTTATTTTCCTTGCGCAAGGCGACCCGCCGAGTTAGAACGTGCTCACTCACTAACTAACTCCCCGGAAAGGCGCGCGTTCGCGCCTGACCCAAGTCGCCTGACATTGTCATCACCTGTGGCGTCGCGGCCATCGGTCGATGCATTGCGTCGCGTGAATGGTACCCGCGCGCACCCGCTGCAATTCACACTCGAAGCGATCATAGCACCATGACCCACGTGCATCTCTCGCGCTTGCTCGTCACGGCGGCGCTGCTCATTCCAATCGCGTGCGACAGCGGAGGCGAGCCGAAGGTCGGGTTGCCGCCGGTGCGAGGGGCCGACGGCAGCGAGGCGCCCAGGGTGCCCGGGCCGCCGCCGCGGCCCGAGCAGGGTCCGGCGGTCAGCCAGGCGGGGGCCTCGGTGGCCGGCCGCTACGTCGCCACCGCCCTGCCCAAGCACAGCGCCGACCTCAGCCCGCGCATGAGCGGCACGATCACCGCGGTGATGGCCGAGGAGGGCGAGCGGGTCAAGAAGGGCCAGCAGCTGTTCCGCCTCGACGCCCGCGCCAGCCGCCTCGGCATCGCCCAGGCCGAGGCCGCCCTGGAGGGCGCCACGATCCAGCGGGACAACGCCCAGCGCGAGCTCGAACGCCAGCAGCGCCTGGCTCAGAGCGGCACCATCTCCGCCGCGGTGCTCGAGCGGGCCGAGGCCGCCTTCACCTCCGCCAGCAACGGCATCGAGCAGGCCGAGGTCATGCTGTCGATGGCCAGGCGCAACAGCGGCGACTCCACCGTCGCCTCGCCGATCGACGGCGTCGTCACCAAGAAGCTCAAGAGCGTCGGCGAGACCGTGACGATGATGCCGCCGACCGTCGTGATGATCGTGCAGGACCAGTCGGTCATCGAGCTGCGGGCGCGGATCCCCGAGAGCGCGCTCAAAACCATCCGCGAGGGCCAGACCATCACCGCCCACTTCAGCGCGCTCGAGCTGGCCCGCAGCGCCACCGTGGTGCGCATCCAGCCGACCGTCGACGCGACCACCCGCACGATCGAGATCGTCGCCGACGTCGCCAACGCCGACAACTTGCTGCGCCCCGGCATGTACGTCGAGGTCGAGCTGGCCCCGCCGGCCGCCGAGGCCGTCGTCGCCGACGCCGCCGCGCCCGCCCCCGCGAGCAAGGCCCCGGTCGCCCGCGCCAAGCGCAAGCAGCCCGCCGGGGCGGAGGACAAGCTGTGAAGATCGCCGAGGTTTCGATCAAACGGCCCGTGTTCGCGGCGATGCTGATCGCCGCGCTCATGGTGTTCGGCCTCTACGCGCTGCCGCGGATCGGGGTCGAGATGTTCCCCAGCGTCGAGTTCCCGGTGGTCACGACCACGGTCGTGTACCCCGGCGCCGACCCGGCGACCATGGAGTCCAAGGTCGCCGACCCGATCGAGGAGGCGCTGCAGTCGCTGAGCGGCGTCAAGCGCATGACCTCGCGCAACTACGAGGGCGTGACCGCCGTGATCCTCGAGTTCGAGCTCGAGGTCAACGTCGACCAGGCCGTGCAGGACGTCCGCGACAAGGTCGCCGCGATCGAGCGCGAGCTGCCGACCGGCATCGACCCGCCGACGATCCAGAAGCTCGACGTCGGCGCCACGCCGGTGCTCTCGGTCGCGCTCGCCGGCGACCTGCCGATCGGCGAGCTGACGCGGATCGCCAAGGACGAGGTCAAGCAGCGGATCCAGCAGATCCCCGGCGTCGGCATCGTCGACGTCATCGGCGGCCGCGAGCGCGAGATCAAGGTCCTCGTCAACCCCGCGCGCATGACCGGCTTCGGCCTCACCGTCGACGACGTCATCAACGCGGTCAAGGCCGGCAACCTCGAGCTGCCCGCCGGCTACATCAAGAGCGGCGGCAACGAGCTGACCATCAAGACCAAGGGCGAGATCAAGAGCGCCGAGGAGATCGGCGACATCGTCATCGTCGGGGTCGGCGGCGCCGCCATCCGCGTCAAGGACTGCGCCGACGTCGTCGACGACGTCGAGGACGCCCGCTCCGCCTCCTTCCTCGACGGCAACGCCGCGATCGGCCTGATCGTCCGCAAGCAGAGCGGCGCCAACGTCGTCGCCCTGGCCGAGCAGATCCGCGAGGAGCTCGACGAGATGGCGCCGCTGCTGGCGAAGCACGGCGTCCGGGCGGCGATCCCGACCGACAACTCGGTGTTCACCGAGCACGCGATCCACGACGTGCAGTTCGACCTCGCGCTCGGCGCGGCGCTGACCGTCCTGCTGATCTTGATCTTCCTCCACGACTTCCGCGCGACCTTCATCGCCGCGGTGGCGATCCCCACCAGCATCGTCGCGACCTTCGCGTTCATGGACTACCTGGGGTTCACCTTCAACAACATCTCGATGCTGGCGCTGTCGCTGTCGATCGGCATCCTCGTCGACGACGCGATCGTCGTCATCGAGAACATCTACCGCCACCTCGAGATGGGCAAGGGCCGCATGCGCGCCGCCCTCGACGCGACGTCGGAGATCGGCCTCGCCGTCATCGCCACCACCCTCTCGCTGGTCGCCGTGTTCGTGCCGGTCGCCTTCATGAAGGGCATCATCGGCCGCTTCTTCTATCAGTTCGGCATCACCGTCTCGGTCGCCGTCCTGCTGTCGATGCTCGTCTCCTTCACCCTCACGCCGATGCTGTCGTCGGTGCTGATGCGCCACGGCCACGAGCACGAGCCCGGCTGGTTCGCCCGCGCCTTCAACGCCGCCTTCGGCGTGTTCGAGCGCATCTACACCGCCGTGCTCGGCTGGGCCCTGCGCTGGCCGTGGACCACCGTGCTGCTGGCGGTCCTCTCGCTGGTCGGCTCGGTCGCCCTCGTCACCCGCGTGCCCGGCGAGTTCATGCCGAGCCAGGACCGCTCGCAGTTCGCCGTCCAGGTCGAGCTGCCGACCGGTACCGGGCTCGAGGCCACCATCGACACCGCCGAGGCCGTCGCCCTCGACCTGCGCGAGCACCTGCCCGGCGTCCTGCGCACCTTCACCACCATCGGCGGCGGCCAGCAGGCCCAGGTCAACAAGGCCGAGATCCAGGTCATCCTCAACGGCCGCCACGACCGCGGCTTCAGCCAGCGCGACGCCATGCAGTGGGTCCGCGACCGCATGGCCGGCATCGACGGCGTGCAGGTCACCGTCGCCGAGATCAGCCCGATCGGCGGCGACGGCGGCCGCAGCCAGCCGATCCAGTTCTCGATCCGCGGCAACGACCTCGCCGAGCTCACCGCCGCCGCCAACGCCCTGCGCGACGAGCTGGCCCAGACCGGCAAGTTCGTCGACCTCGACGTCACCTTCCGCGGCGGCAAGCCCGAGCTCGCCGTCCACGTCGACCGCAACAAGGCCGCCGACCTCGGCGTCCCGATCGCCTCCGTCGCCCGCACGATCCGCTCGCTCATGGCCGGCGACACCATCTCCGACCTCAAGGACGGCGCCGACATCTACGACGTGATCGTGCAGATGCCCGAGGCCCAGCGGGCCCAGATCGAGGCCCTCAGCAACCTCAAGGTCCGCGCCACCACCGGGCAGATGATCGACCTCGCCAGCGTGGTCCGCGTCGAGCGCGAGTCGGGCCCCAGCGAGATCGAGCGGCAGAACCGCCAGCGCCAGGTGCTGCTGCTGGCCAACCTGAACGGCGCCACCCTCGGCGAGGCCCAGCAGATCCTCGACGAGGCGGCCTCGCGGGTCGTCCCCGCCCACCTCACCACCGGCTACATCGGCAACGCCGAGATGATGAAGGAGTCGTTCGCGGCGATGCTGCTCGCGCTCGGCCTGGCGATCGTGCTCGTCTACATGATCCTCGCCGCCCAGTTCAACAGCTTCGTCCAGCCGGTCGTCATCATGATCTCGCTGCCGCTGTCGGTGATCGGCGCCTTCGGCGGCATCTACCTCGCCGGCATGACCCTCAACGTCTTCTCGTTCATCGGCCTCATCATGTTGATGGGCCTCGTGACCAAGACGGCGATCTTGCTGGTCGACTTCGCCAACGAGGAGCGCGCGCGCGGCCACGAGATCGTCCCGGCCCTCGTCAGCGCCGGCCGCGTCCGCCTGCGCCCGATCGTCATGACCGCCGCCGCCACCATCTTCGGCATGGTCCCCGTCGCGCTGGCCCTCGGCGAGGGCGGCGAGGCCCGCTCGCCCATGGCCGTCATCGTCATCGGCGGCATGATCACCTCCACCGTCCTCACCCTCGTCGTCGTGCCGGTCTCGTACCTCCTGTTCGACCGCATGGTGACCGCCCGCTCGACCCGCTGGATCGCCCGCAAGCTGTTCGGCGACGCGCCGGCCGAGTCGCTCGACTAGTCGCCCTCGAAACCTGTCCCTCAGGACATCCGGACGTCGTCCCCGCGACGACCGTCAGATCGAGCATTGCCGCATGATCGCCATCACCACCCTCCTCGCCGCCGTCCTCGCCGCCCCGCCGCCGCCCGCGAGCGCCGTGCCCGACCCGCGCGCCGCCGTGAGCGCGAGCGACGCCGAAGTCGTGGTCGACCTCGCCGAGCTCGACAAGATCTTGCGCGAGAGCCCGCTCGGCAAGGGCCTCGCCCCGGTGCCCGGCGGGCTCACCGTGAGCGCCGTCGCCGAGCGCACCGAGTCGGCCTCGCCGTCGCTGCAGATCAAGCAGGAGGCGATCGAGCGCGCCGCCGCCAAGGTCGACCAGGCGATCATCAGCTTCCTGCCGCAGATCGGCGTCAAGGCCGGCTACTCGCGCATGAGCAAGGCCGCGATCAACTTCGGCGGCGGCGCCGGGGTCGGCGCGCTCAACGGGCCGGCCGACGGCCAGGCCGCCGCGCCGATCGTCATCGGCGACTGCCCCGGCGGGGCCGGCCAGTGCGCCCTCGATCCGACGGGCGCCCCGCTCGTCATCACGCCGCCGTTCAAGCTCCAGATCCCCCTCAACTCCTACTCGCTCTCGGCCAACCTCTCGGTCCCGATCTCCGACTACATCCTCTCGCTCGCGCCCGCGCGCAAGGGCACGCTCGCCGCCCGCGACGCCGCGACGTACGCCCGCGACGCCGAGCGCGTCAAGGTGCAGACCGACGCGCGTCTCGCTTACTACAACTGGCTGCGCGGCGTCGCCTCGCTGCTCGTGATCGAGGACTCGCTGCAGCGGACCCAGTCGCGCCTCGTCGACGCCCAGCACCTGTTCGACGCCGGCTCGGCGACCCGCGCCGACGTGCTGCGCGTCGACGCTCTGGTGTCCTCGCAGCAGGCCGCGATCGCCGACGCGCAGGCGTTCCGCAGGGTCGCCGAGCGCAACCTCGCCGTCATGATGAACGAGCCGCTCCGCAGCTACGACATCGGCGAGGACATCCTGACCCCGCCGCCGAGCCTCGATCCGCTGCCCGACCTCGACGACCTGATCGCCGAGGCCCAAAACAACCGCCTCGAGATCCGCTCGCTCGAGCGGGCGGTCGACGGCATGCATCAGAACATCCGCGCCACCCGGGCCCAGTACTACCCGCGGCTCGACGCCTTCGCCGACGCGCTGTACGCCAACCCCAACCAGCGCTTCTTCCCGCTGTCCCCGGTGTGGCGCGGGTCGTGGTCGGTCGGCGTGCAATTGAGCTACACGATCAACCAGTCGCTGCGCACCAAGGCGCAGGTCCGCGAGCTCAAGACCAACAAGCGCGAGCTGGCGCTGCAGGCCGAACAGATGCGCCGCGGGATCGCCATGGAGGTCGCGCAGGCCTACCACGACCGCGAGCGCGCCCTCGCGGCCATCCAGCTGACCACCCGCAGCCTCGCCACCTACATCGAGGCGTACCGCGTCGCCAGCGAGAACTACAAGCAAGGCGCCGCGACTACCAACGAGATCATCGCCGCCGAGGGCGAACAGGTCCAGGCGGCCCTGCGCGCCGTGAATTCGCGCATCGACCTCCACGTCGCCACCACCCGCCTGCTCTACGCCACCGGCCGCCTCAACCCGAAGTCCGGCGGCGCCCGCTCGCCGTAGCGCGCGGGTTCCTGTCCGCTTCGTCGACACCATGTACGCCGTGCAGATGACCGTCGAGGGCGACCTGCCGCAGGAGACGGTCGACGCGATCGCCGGCGAGCTGCGCGACAGGTTGTCCGCGCTCGAGAACACGCCCCTCGAGCTGACGGCGCTGTGAGCGTCACTCGTTCAGCTTGTACTCGTCGCGCAGCAGCCACTCGAACGCCGACTCGGGGATCATCTTGCGCGCGCGCGGCACCCACACCGCGTCCTTGCCGAGCCGGTAGCGCAGGCGCGGCCGCTTCGCCGCGAGGATCTGCCACAGCAGTCGGGCGAACAGAATCGGGTCGGGCCCCGACTGCTCCGCGCGGGCCATGATCTCGATCGCCCGCTCGCGCGCCGTCGCGTACTCGGCGAGGCCGCCCGCGACGCGCTCGCGCCCCGCGGTCGCGCCGGTCTTGAAGTCGCCCGGCTCGATCAGCGACACCTCGATCCCGAACCGGCGCACCTCCTGCCGCAGGCCCTCGGAGAGCCCCTCGATCGCGAACTTGCTGGCCGAATACAATGCGTGGAACGGCAGGCCGATGAGCCCCGCGAGCGACGAGACGTTGACGATCCGCCCCTCTCCCTGCGCGCGCATGATCGGCAGCACCGCCCTCACCATCCGCGTCATGCCGAAGAAGTTGGTGTCGAACTGCGCCTTCGCCTCCTCGATCGCCGTCTCCTCGACCGCGCCCGCCAGCGTGTAGCCGGCGTTGTTGACGAGCGCGTCGATGCGGCCGGCGCGGCGCGTCACCTCGGCGACGCACGCCGCCACCGAGGCGTCGCTGCGCACGTCGAGCGGCAGCATCGTGAACCCCTCGCCCGTCGCGCCCTCGCGGCGGCTGGTGCCGAAGACCGTCAGCCCGCGCGACGCGAGCAGCCGCGCCCCCGCCGCGCCGAAGCCCGACGACGCGCCGGTGATGAGGACGACCGCTCCGCTGCGCATGCGCTGCCTCCCGAAGGTCCGCGGAGATTATCCACAAGGCGCGCGGCCGGCAACGCCGTCGAGCGCTGGCGCCTCGTGTCCCCTCAGCGCGGGCGCTCGAGCGCGGCGAGCAGGCTTGCGAGCTCGTGGCGGACCACTTGAGAGGGGGCTGCCGTGATGAGCCCGCGCAGCAACTCGTCGAGCATCTCTCGGTCGGTCACCCAGCGGAGCAGCTGGGCGACCAGCCGCGATCGATCGGCGGGCCTGGAGACGATGGCCTCGAGCTCGACGCTCAGCGCTTCACGGCAGATTGCACGCAGTTGATCGATGGTGAACGCGTAGACGACGAGCGTCGAGAGGCGCGCCGATTCGGACTCCATCATCGACCGCAACTGCGTCGGCCGATGCAGCGGAGCCTCGAGCTCGGCGTGTTGCAAGATGTCCACCGAGCGCTTGAACAGCTCGCTCGTCTTGCGTGCGACGGAGATCGCGCGCTCGCCGTAGATTCCTTCCCTGATCCGCTTGCGCGCGAACTGGCGCAGCTCATGGTCGTTCTTGTACCGCGCGGCCAGGTCGTCCTGTCCCACGTGGCTGAGCGAGTCGATGAACGCGACCAGCTCCTTGCGACCGATCGCATCGAAGGCGTCGTCGCCGAGCAGATCGACGGCGGCGGCGAGCCAGTCCGGGTTGCGCTCGCCGACCTCGGCCGCCAGCTCGCGCACGAGCGAGGGGCGGCCGGCGAGTTTATTCCACTGGATCTGCGACAGCAGGCGGTCGATCTGCTCCTGCTCGGTCTGCGCCTCATCCATGCGACGCTGGCGCCGCAGCACTCGCAATCGACGTACCTTCACTTGCAGGACCAATAGGGGATCGCTCGAGCCCTCGGACCACCGACTCGCCTTGTCGAGGTAGGCCAGCGCGTCGTCCGATCGGCTGCGCTCCGCCGCCCAGGCCATCAGCAGGAACAGCTCGACCGCGCGTTCGGGGTCGCCAGGGTGCAGGCGTGATTCGGCGTCGAGCAGGACCTCCGAGGCGCTCGTGACGAGACCGAGCTGCAGCAACGCCCGGGCCTCGAGCAGGTCGACGGGGCTCGCGGCGGTGCGCTCGGAGCGTTCGCGCAGGACCTTGAGCGCCTCCTGAGCCTGACCCGCGCCGAGGAGCCGCCGGGCCGTGCGCGCGGCCTGCTGCTCCCACGCCGCCAGCTCGACCTGCGCGCGCTCCTCCGGCGACACCGACACGCTGAGCTTGCCCGCCAACCACATCCTCGCCCCGGACGCCGGCGGCAGCTCCTCGAGCGCCCCGCGCAGCAGCGGCGCCGCCTCGGGATCCCACCTGTCCTCGAGGACATCTATTGAGTGCTCGAGCCGAAGGCGATGATAGATCTCCTCCGCCCGCGCCGTCGGTCCGGGCTTGTCGAACCAGTAGGCGACCGCGCGCGCGTCGATCTCTCGCGCCGTCGCGGTCAGCGGCGGCGGCAGCCCTGCGAGCATCGCCCGTCGCACGTCGCCGCGGTGCCGCAGCGACCCGTCGCCGTCGCGCTGCACCAGCGCCACTTCGCGTGCCAGACCGTCGAACAGCTCCTGCGCGCGCCGCTCCGAGATCGCCCCGAGCCCGCACGGAGTCGCGAGGACCTCGCGGACCACCTCGGGCGTGACGCGGCGGACGACCAGGCCCGGCACCGCCAGCCGCGCGACGTCGGGGTCGTGGATGTGCCCGAGCGTGCGCGCGTACAGCCGCGCCTGAAACGCCTCCGCGTGGATGTTGCCGAGCCACCCCTCGTCGGCCGCCACCCGCGCCGCCCCCTCGCGGGCGATCAGCGGCGCGGCCAGGCGCAGCGTCAGCGGGTTGCCGCCGAGGCGTGCCGCCAGGTCCGCGACGATCGCCGCCTCGACCGGGGCCACCGCCGGCTGGACCGCGAGCGTGCGCCCCAGCAGCTCGGCGGCGGCGGGCTGCGGCAGATCCGGCAGCGCCAGCACCGTGCACGATTCTGCAGCAGCCCCGCGCGGCGGCACGCGACCACACACCAGCACGCGCAGGTGCGGGTTGGCCCGCGTGAGCTCGGCGAGGAACCGCATCAACAGCGTCTCGACCTCCTCGCCGAGGAATTGTGCCTCTTCGAAGGTATCGATGATGAGCGACATCGCCGTGTTGCCGGTCAGCCGCGTGAACCACCGGATCGCGTCGTCCAGCAGGCCCTGGCGATCGATCGCCAGCTCGAACGCCTGGTCGTCGAGCGCGTTGCTGGCCCGCGTGATGCGGTCCGCCAGCCCCGCCGACAGCCGCTCGAGCGAGCGATCCTGTCGCACGAGTTGCCCCGCGATCAGGGTGAGGATGCTGAGCGGCTGCTCGGGCGAGCAGGCCGGGTGATCGAGGTCGATGTACGTGCGCAGCCGCCTGGCCTCGCCGCGTTCGGCCGGCCAATCGAGCAGCACTCGCGCGATCAGCGTCGACTTGCCCGAGCCGCCCGGCCCGCACAGGAACAGGATCGGCGGCCCCTCGCCGGTCCCGGCGAGGTGCGTCCCCAGCTGCTGCAGCTCGCCCTCGCGGCCGACGAAGAACTCGTCGGCCAGTCGGCGCAGCGCCACCTCCTCGGCGCGGCGCTCGATCTCCGCGCGCACCTCCTCCGCGCGCGGCACGTCGGCGACGATCCCCGCCAACCATTGACTCACCGGCAGCAGCGCCGCGAGCTCCTCGTGGTCGAGCTGCGAGAGGCGCAGCGGAGCCGCGTCGTCGGCCAGCAGCCGCTCGAACATCTGCTGCGCCGGGCTCTGCACCCGTTCCGGATTGGCCGCCAGCGCCGCGCGCATCGCCGCCCGCGAGCCGAGCCGCTGCAGCTCGCGCTGGCGCCCGCCCGTCGGCAGCGACCACTGCGCCGCGCCGGACCGCGACACCCGCACCAGCTCCGGCAGCAGCTCGAGGCCCGACGTCGTCGTCGCGCCCCCGTCGGCCGGCGCCAGGGTGACCGGGTCGAACGCCGCCAGCACCGCCGCCGCGCGGCGCAGCCCCGCCAGCCGTGCGTCCTTCGCCGCGTCCCCGCTCACGGCAGCAGCTCCTTGGCCACCAGGCCGGCCTCGCGGGAGATCGCCAACATGGCCTCATGGTCATATGGCCATTGTGTGTCCTTGACGATCCGCTGGACCAGCGCCGCCGTCTCGGCCTCGGTCTTCGGGCGCGAGCTGCGGGCCACGCACTCGCGGACGTACCCCTCGACGTCGGCGCGCGACAGCCCCTCGACCTGCTCGTGCAAGATCCGCCCGCGGGTCTGGCGGATCGTCCGCGCGTCGTAGCCGAGCAGGATCAGGAACAGCCCCGGCAGCGCCTGGGCCGCCGCGCGCTTGAGCAGGTGCGGGACCAGGAACCCCGTCACGCCCGCGCACGTCGTCGGCGCGCTCAGCCCGTCGAGGCCGAGCCAGACCGGCCGCGGCATGCTGCGCAGCGCCGGCTCGAGCCACAACGCGAACTTCAGCGCGACCTTCTCGGCGCGCGGGTTGTCGGCCAGCACCTGGCGGCGCAGGCCGTCGACGTCGAGGTCGAGCAGCGTGGCGATGCTCTCGCAGACCTCGTGCAGCCCCTCGTCGCCCGGCAGGTAGCCCTCGCTGAGGTCGAGGTAGGCCGCGCGCGCCTCCTGCTCCTGCGCCACCGCCTGGATCAGCTGCCACGAGAACGTCTTGCCCGACGCCGGGCTGCCGTGCAGCGACAGCGCGTGGTAGCCCGCGTGCTCGCGCGACGCCTCGACGAGGTACTGCCGCAGCGACGTGCGATCGATGAACGCCTCGGGCGGATCGGCGGACACCAGCAACGTCTCGTGGACCCGTCGACCCGGGTTCTTGACCCCCGGCAGCGGCTCGAGCAGGCGCGCGAACGCCTCGCGCAGCTCGGGGTTCGGCTGCACCTCGCCGATCGCCGCGGCCAGCTCGGCCAGACGGGCCTCGTACGCCACGACCAGGCGGAACGCGATCTCCGCCAGGTTGTTGCCGATCGCCACCTGCGCGAGCTGTTGATCGAAGTGCTCCTTGAGCGCGCGCTCGAGGATGAACACCGTGCAGTGGCGCTCGATGATCTCGCAGAACCGGCGGATCCGCATCCCTTCGTGCATGCGTCACTCCCACAGCCGCGCGAGCTGGCGGTCCGCGAGCTCGCCCGCGCGCGTCGTCAGGTCGGCGACGATGGCGGCGATCGGGATCGCCTGGTTGAAGCTCGGCGCCCACGCCGGGTCGCCGGCGTGGTGGAGGCCCACGCACTCGAGGTCGGCGTCGAACACCGGCGAGCCGGACGAGCCGGGCAGGGTGCTCGCATTGTAACGGGTGCGCAGCTCGGCCCACTCGCACGCCAGCGCCGCGCCGATCGACAGCTGCAGCGGTGATTGCGTCGCGCCCTCGGGCTGCGGGTGCTGCAGGATCAGCACCGGGTCGCGCGCCGCCACCGGGCGGGTCGGCGCGCGCAGCGTGAGCCATCCGCGGCGGATCTCGCCGTTCGTCGTGGCTACCGGTTGCTCGCCGACCGGCTCGGCCAGGCGGATCAGCGCATAGTCGAGCTCCGTCGCCTCCGGTCGCTCCGGCGGCGTCTGCAGGTCGCCCTCGCTCCACCGTCGCACCAGCGGCGCCGTCTCGGCGATCGCCACGCGACGGCCGGGGTCGACCGTCAGCTGGCCGTTCATCCGCTTGTAGTCGAACACGCAGAACACCCCGGGCGGCCGCGGCTCCGCCAGCAGCGGCAGCACCACGTGGCAATTGGTCATCACGATGTCGGGCGCGACCAGGACCCCGGTGCCGTTGTAGTCGCCGACGACCACGCGGCAGACCCACCCGCACAGCTCGCGGAAGCGGTCGAGGAATCGCCCGACGTCCTGGAACGAGCTGCGCTGATTGACGATACTCTCGAGGTTGCGCGCCGTCTCGCGGTCGAACGGGAGCGTCGCCTCGCCGCCGGCGATCGCCATGCGCCCGGCGAACTCCGTCAGCTTCGGGCCCTGGCGCTCGGCCACCGCCGCCGCCACGAAGTCGGCGATGAAGCCCTCGCGGTTGATCTTGTCGATCACGCGAAACAAGATCTCCTCGAAGTCCTGGCCCATCGCATAATTGTGCAGCTTGCGGTCGAGCCGCCCGAGCATCATCATCTGCAGCGACGTGGGGTCGTAGACCTCCTCCAGCGCGAGGCGGAGCAGGCGTTGGTCCGGACCGGAGAGCATCATGGGCGTGCATCCTGCAATGCGTGCAGGCTCGCCATGGTACCCCCGGGCGCGCGCCAGCGGCAAGCGCAGGCCGGCGGCCGCGATCCAGGCACGGCGTTCAGGCCCGCCGCCGCCCGGCACGAGCCCCGAAGCCCACCTGCGCCTGCGATCGGCGGGGCGGGTTGCGACCATATCGCGATGCCTGCGGTGTCACGCTCGCCCACCACGTGGACGCGGACGGACTCCTCGAGCACTTCCGCTTCGTCCACCAGAGCATGCGGGACCACGCGTGGGTGCACGGCGCGGGCGCCTCGAAGGCGTCGTGGACCCCGCTGGCGGGCGAGCTGCACCTGCGAGCCACCGCGGCGGTCACCAACCTGAACTCGTAGCGCGCGACGACTGAGGACCGGCTCTCATCTCGGGAGACTCGCGGCCCATGGACCCCAGCCCGACCGAGCGGCGCGTGCTGTTCGTCCGGATCGCCGGCGGGTGCGCGGCCGCGACGGCAAACCATAGCCGCACGAATGCAGCGAATGCTCGCGCGCGACTACTACGATGCGCCGGCGAGCTCCAGCCGGCGGCGGCCATCCTCCGGTGGTCCTCGCGGGGCGTTACCCTTTCTTCATGGAAGGGGCATCCGCGCCTGAACAAACGTCGCGCGATCGTCGAGTCGGTCGTCGCCTGGGGCACGCGTATCCCACAAGGGTGGCGAGTGTGCGGGCGTCGTGATCACTCGACGTTCCGAGGCCGACGAATTCGACCTCGAATGGCCATACGCGCGCTCGTGCCCGACTTCACGTGTCCGGACGAACGTCCACGCACACTCCTCGCAATGGTGCACTCCTACGATTCGGCGGTCGGCGCGCGAACGCGGAGTCGGCGCCGGGCTCATGCATTATTTTTGCGCATGGAGCCACCTCAGACTTGACAAGTCGCGGCCACAATTGAAATGTGTCGATGTTGCGGTCGGCGGATCGATCGCACTGCGATGATTTCGATCGGCGGCTCGATCGTGCGAGGCATTGCGAGCAATGCACGCGCGGCGGCGAATGGGGCTGTCACGCCCGCCCGGGCCGTCTGCACCGTGAAACCGGAGAGGGAGAGCATCATCCATGAGTGAGCCAGGCTTCCAGCGCGCGCGCTACTACCGGGTCTCGGCCAAGGACTGGCCGATCGAGAAGTACATGCTGTGCGACAGCGCAAGGGACGCGGCCGAGGAGTTCGCCGCCTTGTTCGACCTCGGCGACCTGTTCGATCGGGTCGAGATCATGGTGTCGCTGTCCGACGCGCGCGGCAATTGGCGCTCGCAAGAATTCACGGTCCGCACCACGCACATGCGGGTGTACGAGGCGGTCGAGGTCAAGGAGCTGAGCGAGCCCGAGCCGGAGGAGATCCTCGAGTTCGAGGAGCTGGGGGAGATCCGCGACGTCGCGCTCGACGACGTCGCCGCCGGCCCCAGCGTCGACGAGCCGGTCTGCGAGCCCGCGCCGGCCGCCGCCGAGTTCGATGACCTCGACGAGCTCGACGAACCGACCGTGCTGAAGCTCGTCGCCGCGGCGGACGAGGCCGAGCTGCCGCCCGACGACGAGCCGGACGACAACTCGAGCTCCGGTCTGCGCCGCCTGGCCGGCATCGCCTCGCGCGGCTACGGCACCCTCATCAAGGGCCTGTTCGGCCGCCGGCGCGGTCGCGCAGCCTGAGCGCCGGCCAGGCGCGGGTCAGGGGCTGCGGGCATTCGTCGAATGTCCTCGAGGACATGTCCCTGGCCTCGACGACATCGGCGCGTCCGCGTCAGCCCTCGATCGCCTCGCGCTCGGACGCGCCGGGATCGATACTGCCGCGTGGGCTCCCGCCGCACACGGCGTCACCCGGGCGTGGCGGCACATCCTCGTCGCCCAGTCTTGCGCGCTCGTCTCCGATCGACGTTGCCGAGCCGACGAGCTGCTGGGCCTGACACCAAAGTCGTGAGCGTCCGCGGGGCGCTGCTGCGCGCGGTCGCGGCCGGTCCGCGCGGCGTGCATGGCGAACGCGACTGAGCTAAGGTCGCGCCATGGCTTCCATTAACAATTCTTCTTCGATTCAAGCGCTGACCCTCGCCCTGGCGGGCGCGGCGGCCGTGGTGCCGAGCGAGGCCGAGGCGTGTTCGCCGGGCTACTGCGCGTACACCGACGCCTGGCAGTCGCTCGAGCCGATCAACGCCCAGGCGATCCCGACCGACGGCGTGCTGCTGCTGCAGGGCGCGCGGTCCGGCTCCTCGCCCGAGGAGGACTGGCTGGACAAGGTCGAGCTGACGGTCACGCGCGACGGTCAGCCGATCGCCGGCGCGGTCGAGGCATCCCCGGTCCGGGACGTGCTGCTGTGGCGGCCGGCCGCGCCGCTCGAGCCCGGCGATTACAAGGTCGTCGGCAGCCTCGACAACCCCGACGAGGACATCGGCTACGAGTATTGCGCCGTCGACCTCGAGCTCGACTTCGACTTCGCGGTCGAGGCCGGGCCCTCGGCCCCGCTGTCTCCGCCGCAGCTCTCGGCGCAGCCCTTGCTGGACGTACGCGAGAGCGATGCCCTCGAGAACCTCGTGTGCTGCGACGGGGCGATGCCGTACAGCTACGTCTTCGACTGCGGCGGCTCCGACGAGTACGTCGGCTGGGACGAGGGCTTCTGCACCGGCCTCCGCGCCTTCGGAACGTTGCGCGTGCAGGTATCGATCGCCACCGACCTGCCGCAGGCCACCTCCGCGCTGGTCATGCGCGAGCTGCTCGTCGACGGCTCACCCCAGCGCGGAGCGCTCCTCGACGCGCAGACGGCCGGTCTGACGAAGCCGTCCTGCATCACGGTCCGACTGACCAACCTCGCCACCGGCGAGAGCGTGGAGAGCGAGGCGAGCTGCCACGGCGACGAGCCCGAGGTCGCCGCCCAGCTCGGCGATCACGCGATCGATCCCGGCCCCGCCCTGGCCCAGGAATGCTCGCAGGGCGCGTACACGTGCGAGATCAACCAGGAGGCCTGGGATCCCGAGAAGTGCGCGCCGTGGCCCGCCGACGAGCCCACGAGCGGCGATCCGACCGAGGGGCCGACCACCGGCGAACCGACCAGCGAAGGCAGCGAAGGCAGCGGCGAGGGCGGCGACGAGAGCGAGGGCACCGACGGCCCGGCCTCGGGCGGCGCCGACGAGTTGGTCGAACACGGCTGCGCGTGCGACAGCCGCGCGCCGAGCCCGTTCGGGGCGCTGGCCTTGCTCGGACTCGGCTTGCTGCGCCCGCGCAGGCGCCGGCGCCCGCCCCGGTGAGCGCGGGAGAGACGGGAGAGGTCGCGCGCGACGACTCGAGGCGAGCGCGCGCCGCGACTCGCACATGTCTGCGAGGACAGGTCGCTGCCGACGACCGGGGTGAGCACGCGCCGACCGGCAGGTGCTCCCATGGCTGTCCGCCGTCAATTCGCCGCGTGGAGCGCCCAGCCTGCCGCTGCGCCGCCGAGGATCAGCCAGGTCGAATTGACCTTGAAGCGGACGAGCAGCAGGCCGCTGGCGACGGCGAGGCCCGCGGAAGGGACATCGACCAGCGCCGCGCGGCCGAGCTCCAGCGTCACGACGGCCATCAGGGCGAGCGAGGCGACGTTCACCCCGTCGAGGAAGGCGGCCGAGGCCGGTGATGCGCGCAGGCGGGGGACGAGCGGGCCGCTGAGGGCGACGAACACGAACGCCGGCAGGAATATGCCCGCGGTGGCGACCAGCGCTCCGCTCGCGCCGGCGAGCACGTAGCCGATGAAGGTCGCCGTCGTGAACACCGGGCCGGGGGTGATCTGGCCGACGGCGACGGCGTCGAGGAGTTGCGCCTCGGTGAGCCAGCCGAGGCGCTCCACGAGGTCGGCGCGGAGGAACGCGAGCAGGACGTAACCGCTCCCGAACAGCACCGCGCCGGTCTTCGCGAACACCGCGAACAGCCCCGGCAGCGTCACGCCGTGGGCCACGCCCGTCGCCACCGCCGGCGCGAGCGGCAGGATCAGGCTCGCCGGCCCCGCGCTCCGTCCGCGCGCCGCGGTCGACGCGACGAGGGCGGCCACGCCGGCGGCGAACAGCACCGCGACCTCGTGCGCGCCGAGCACGACGAGCAGCGCCGCCGCGCCCGCGAGCACGCGCAGGCCGGTGGTGCGCGCGGCTCTCGGCGCGAGGCCCAGCAGCGCCTGGACGACGACGCCGAGGATCACGGGCTTGACCCCGTACAGCAACCATCCCACCGCCGGCACCGCGCCGAAGCGGACGTAGGCCCAGGCGAACACGCCCGTGATCGCCGTCGCCGGCACGATGAAGGCGAGGCCCGCGACCGCGAGGCCCGCCCAGCGGCGCCGCTCCCAGCCGATGTGGATCGCCATCTCGGTGCTGTTCGGACCGGGGATCAGGTTGGTCGCGCCGAGCAGGTCGAGGAAGCGCGCCTCGGTGAGCCACTTGCGGCGGTTCACGACCTCGTCCTGCATCATCGCGATGTGCGCGGCCGGCCCGCCGAACGCGGTCACGCCGAGCCGCGCGAACAGCACCCCGAGCTCGAGCAGCGAGGTCGCGGCGGCCAGCTCACCCGGCCGCGCGCTCGCGGGCGGTGGTGACGGATCGAGCTGCGTCTCGCTGTCGGCCGCCATCGCTCATCGCCGTCCGCCGCCGCGGCGCGCCTGCAGACGGGCCCATCCGACGGGCATGTCCTGCGGGACATGTCCGTCGAGCCGCGCGAGCGGACGCTTCGGTTCGGCCGGGCTCACCGGCTCGACCGTAGTGCCACGCCCGGGACATTTCAACTCACCCTCGCTCGTTCTCCGCGCTGCGGTCGGTCACCTGTTCCCCGGCCCGCCAACAGCGGCCTCGACGGCGCGCTCCGGTTTGCTATCGTGCCGCCACATGCCCGCGGTGCTGCCTCGCTCCCTCGCCGTCGCAGTCGTGCTCGCCGCGACGGCCTGTCGCTCCGGCCCGGCGACTTCGTCGCCACCTTCCTCGCAGGACCAGGAGCCGCCGATCCTCGTCGGCGACCTCGAGCGCGCCGACGTCGAGCGCCAGGTGCCCGGGTGGATCTCCGACGCGGAGATCGACGGCGAGGCGGCCGCGAAGTTGAAGAGCGTGCCGCCCGACGCCGAGGTGACCGTCCTCTTCGGGACCTGGTGCGGCGATTCGCGGCGCGAGGTGCCGCGCCTGTGGCGAGCGCTCGACGCCGCCGGCAGCCCGCTGCCCTTCGCGCTGAAGCTGGTCGGCGTCGACCTGCAGAAGACCGTGCCCGGGCTCGACAAGGCGGCGCTCGACCTCAGGTACGTGCCGACCGTGATCGTCGTGCGCGACGGTCGCGAGGTCGGGCGGATCGTCGAGAGCGCGCCCGCCGGCATCGAGCGCGAGTTGCTCGCGCTGCTCGACGGCAGCAAGACCGGGCTCGTCACCGGTCGCACCGACCTCGCCCCGTCCTCGTAGCGTTCCTCGGCCGGCCGCCTCGGCGCGCGCTCCGCCGTCCGGCCCTGCCGGGTCCCGACGACGGCGACGCCGCGATCTGCCGCGTGATAGGGTCGCGCGGTGTTGTTCGAGCCGCAGCGACACGAGCCGGTCACCGACCTCGCGTGGGACCCCGCGCGGGCGCACGAGGCGGTGCGGGCGATCGTCGCCGACGCGGAGGCTCAGTTCACGGAGGACGGCTGGTGGCCCGAGCATCCGCTCGACAGCGAGGGGCCGCCGCCGCCGGACAACCACAAGTCGCTCTACCTCGGCGCGGCCGGGATGCTCTGGGCGCTGTGGTACCTCGCGCGCGAGCGGGCGGTGACGCTGCGCGGCGCGCCGGAGCAGCACATCGGGCGGGCGTACCAGGCGTACCTCGCGGCGCCGGACACCGGCGAGGTCGTCCCGTCGTACTTCCTCGGCGAGGTCGGCATCCTGCTCGTCCTCTGGCAATTGACGCGCTCGCGAGCGGCGGCGGACCGGCTGTCGGCGGTCATCGCTGCCAACATTCCCAACCCGACGAACGAGGCGCTGTGGGCCGCGCCCGGCACGATGGTGGGCGCGTGGCACATGCTCCAATGGACAGGTGCGCCGCGCTGGCGCGACCTGTTCCGCGCCAACGTCGAGCAGCTGTGGCGGACCTGGGCGCCGAGCCGGCACGCCGCCTGCCACCTGTGGACGCAGGACCTGTACGGCCACATCCAGCAATACCTCGGCGCCGGACACGGGTTCGCCGGCAACGTGTATCCGTTGCTGCGCGGCGCCGCACTGCTGACCGCCGAGCAGCGCGAGCAGCTGTACCGCCGCTGCGTCGAGGTGCTGCGGGTCACCGCGATCCACGACGACGACGGCGTCAACTGGCCGCCCGAGGTCGACCCGCTGCCACCGGGCCGGGCGCGCAAGATGTTGCTGCAATGGTGTCACGGCGCGCCGGGCATCATCACCGCGCTGACCGACTATACGCCCGGCGTGTCGGCCGAGCTCGACGCGCTGCTGCTGCGCGCCGGCGAGGCGATCTGGCGCGCCGGGCCCCTGCGCAAGGGGGCCGGGCTGTGCCACGGCACGGCGGGCAACGGCTACGCGTTCCTGAAGCTGCACCGCCGGACCGGCGATCCCTCGTGGCTGGCGCGGGCGCGGGCGTTCGCGATGCACGCGATCGTGCAGAGCGAGCGCATGCGGCAGGAGCACGGCCGCGGTCGCCACACGTTGTGGACCGGCGACCCGGGCGTCGCCGTGTACGTGTGGCATTGCTTGACCGTGCAGGACGGCATGCCGGCGCTCGACATCTTCGCCTGACGTTCGAGCAGCAGATCGAGCGCCGTCGATCGTCGCGCGCGCCGCTCTCGGCCTGGACGTCGACCGCTCGCGTCGAGTTCGCTCCTCCCTCGCGGCCGCTGCGCCGACACGGCCGCGTTCGCCATCCTCGCTGCCGTGACGTCACCGGCGTGCCGAGCCGCACGATCTGCAGGGATACGCAAGCCAATCGCCAGGGCTCGCGGTCGAGGCCGCCGGAGCGGCGCGGCGGTCGGTTTGACGAATGGTATGACCCTTGCTGGTTCGCGCGACGAGGATCATCGAATGACCATCATGACCGCCTTGATCGCCTCGTTCCCCGGACTCGTGACCACCATGCTCGGATGGCTGTGCGGCGCGCTCGTCATCATCGGCGTGTTCCTGTTCAACCGCAGCCGCATGCGCGACCACTCGCGCGAATGACCGGCAGCGCGGCTCGAGCGGACCGGCGCAACAACTGCGCCGCGGCGCACCTCGTTCGCCTGCGGAGCGAGCCCGCGATGAAATGGCAGCCGGATCGCCTGGCATGCGGCTTGCTGACCTTGCGGCACATGCACGCCGCCCTTCGCTGTCTCTTCACGACCCTCCTGTTCGTCGCCGCCTGCGACGCCCCGCCGCCGGCGCCGCGCGTCGAGGTCCACGACGCCAACCCGAGCGGCGACCGCAAGGGCCTGTCGACGTGCCTCGACGATTGCACGGCGCAACGCCTCGGCGCCACCGACGCCGCCACCTGTCGCAACAATTGCGAGGTCGCGTTCAAGGTCACGCCCACCGCCGACGAGCCCGAGCTCGACGCCGCGGTGAAGTGCCTCGACGAATGCAAGCAAGAATCGCCGGGCGACGCCGCCTGCGTCGACGCGTGCAAGCAGACGGCGCGGCCGGCCGAGGCCGAGTTCCCCGGCGTGGTCGACCGCCTGGGCGTGTGCGTCGACGCCTGCCACGCCGACCGCAGCCTGAACGCCGACGATCGCTGGACCTGCCTGCGCAACTGCTCGCAGACGGCGAAGCTCGCCGACAAGCCGCCCGCCTCGCCGTGACCGCTCGTGGTATCCGTGAGGGCGCCATGACGAGCGAGCTCCACGAGCGGATCGAGTGCGAGGCGCTGCGGCGCAAGCTCATGCCCGTCGAGGAGGCGGTCCGGCTGGTGCGGAACGGCGACGTGCTCGCGGTCAGCGGATTCACCAAGGCCGGCGAGCCGAAGGCCTTCCTGCCGGCGCTGGCGCGTCACCTCGCCGGCCTCGGCCCCGACGCGAGGATCACGTTGTACAGCGGCGCCTCGCTGTCGGAGGAGGTCGAGGGCCCGCTCGCCCCGTACATCGCCCGGCGCGGGCCGTACATGGCGAGCTCCGCCTCGCGCCGGCTGATCCACGCCGGCAAGATGGACTACACCGACGTGCACCTGTCGCACTTCGCCCGCGGGCTGATGTACGGGTTCTACGGCGACATCGACCTCGCGGTGGTCGAGGTGAGCCGGATCCGCCACGACGGCAGCGTCGTGCTCTCGGCGTCGGTCGGCGTGTCCGCCGAGGCGCTGGCGCGCGCGCGCGCCGTCGTGCTCGAGGTCAACACCGCGATCCCCGACTTCACCGGCGTTCACGACATCGTCCTCCCGCCCGCGCCGCCGACGATCGGGTGGCCGGTACCGGTCACCGGCGTGCGCGACCGGATCGGCCTCCCCCACGTGCCGCTCGACCCGGCCAAGGTGGTCGCAGTGGTGCATTCGCGGCAGCCCGACTTCCCGGTGCCGTTCCGCGCCGACGAGGCGGTCTGCACCCACATCGCCGATCAGGTGATCGCGTTCCTCGGCGAATGCCGCGACCGCTTCGACTGGCATCACTGGGTCCCGCCGCTGCAATCCGGGGTCGGCAACATCGCCAACGCGGTGATCGCCGGGCTGGCGCGGTCGCCGTTCAAGCGCCTGCACTTCTGGACCGAGGTGTTCCAGGAGGGGCTGCTCGGGCTGCTCGCCGACCGCGACCGCTTCGCCGGCGCCTCGGCGGCGGCGCTCTCGCTCGCGGACACCTCGCCCGCGCGGGTCGCCGCGCTGCTCGCGGCCGCGCGCGGCGACCTCCTGCTGCGGCCGATGTGGATGTCGAACAACCCGGAGGTCATCGCGCGCCTCCACGTCGTCGCCATGAACACCCCGCTCGAGGTCGACATATACGGCCACGTCAATTCGACGCACGTCGAGGGCTCGCGGATCGTCAACGGGCTCGGCGGCAGCGGCGACTTCTTTCGCAACGCCTACCTCAGCATCGCCCACACCCCGTCGGTCCGGACGCTCCGCGACGGCCGCACGGTCTCCTGCGTGCTCCCGTACGTCGGCCACGTCGATCACACCGAGCACGACATCAAGTGCGTCGTCACCGAGCACGGGTACGCCACCAACTTCTCGATCCGCTCGCCCCGCGCCCGCGCCCGCGACATCATCGATCGCTGCGCGCACCCCCACTTCCGCCCGCTCCTTCAGGAATACCTGGCGATCGCCGGCGAGGGCGACGAGCCGCGGCTGTCGCCGATGGACCGGCTCGAAGGCTGGTGGCGGCAATACGACGCCGCGTGCCTCGCGTTCCCCCGGGCGGGCGCGACGGGCTGAGACCTCGCTGCCGCGCGCCGGCGCCTCCGCCGCTCGCAACTCGCCCACCGGACCGGGCCGGCGCTCCGACCCGAGGTCCTCGCGCCCCGCACGAGTCGCGCGGCCCGGCGCCGCGACCTCCGCCAATTCGAGGGCATGCGCAACGTCCGTCTCCGACCGGCCGGCGACCTCCCGATCTTCCGTCGACTCGCGCTGGCCGCGTGGGACGACCCGCGCGACCCGTCGATCCACGGCACGCTCGAGCTCGACGCCACCGCCGCGCTCGCCTATTTGGAAACCCTGCACGCGCGCACCGGCGAGCGGCCGACGCTGACGCACCTGGTCGGGCGAGCGCTCGCCGTCGTCCTCGCCGAGCGCCCCGAGCTCCACGTCCTCGTGCGTCGCGGTCGGCTCTATCCGCGCGAGGACGTCGACATCTTCTTTCAGGTCGCCTTGACCGACGATGCCTGCAGCACGTCCGACCTCTCGGGGCTGGTCCTTCGCAACGCCGATCGCAAGTCGGTCGCCGCGATCGCGCACGAGTTCGGCGAGCGCCTCGCGCAGATCCGCCGCGACTGCGACCCGCACATCGCCGCGATGCGTCACCGGCTGGCCGCGCTCCCGAACGGGCTGCTGCGCCCGGTCCAGGCCGTGCTCGACGTCCTGCAGTACCGCCTCAACCTGCGCCTCCCCGGCCTCCCGCGCGACTCGTTCGGCTCGGCCGCCGTCACCACCGTCGGCATGTTCGGCATCCGCTGGGCCTACGCGCCGCTGTTCCCGCCGGCGCACTGGCCCATCATCCTGCTCGTCGGCGCCGTCACGCCGCGCCCGTGGGTCGTCGACGACCGCGTCGAGGTGCGACCGGTGCTGCCGCTGCACGCGACCCTCGACCACCGCGTCGTCGACGGCGTCCAGGCGGCCCGCCTGTCGGCGCGCATCGAGGAGCTGCTGACCCACCCCGAGCTGCTCGACGCGCCCGCCGACTCGCCCTGAGACGCGCGCTCGGCCGCGCGACGCGGCATGATGCGCTCGATGCCCCTCGCCAGCGGTCCCCGCGTCAGCATCCATGCACCGACGGAGAGCGACGAGTCCGAGTTCCTCGACGCCGTCCACGCCAGCCGCGAGCTCCACGACCCGTGGGTGGCCCCGCCCGCCTCGAGCGTCGCGTTCTCCGCCTATCTCGCGCGCCTCCGGGAGCCGACCCACACCGGATTCTTGCTGCGGGCGGAGGGACGTCTGGTCGGGGTCGTCAACATCAACAACATCGTCATGGGCGCGTTCCGCTCGGGCCACCTCGGATACTTCGCCTTCACCGGCAGCGAGGGGCGCGGCTCCATGACCGGGGGCCTGCGCCTCGTCGTCGACGCCGCCTTCGGCGAGCTCGGCCTGCACCGCCTCGAGGCGAACATCCAACCCGGCAATGTCCGATCGATCGCCCTCGTCCGCCGGCTCGGCTTCATGCGCGAGGGCTTCTCGCCGCGCTACCTCTTCATCGCCGGCGAGTGGCGAGATCACGAGCGCTGGGCGATCACCGCCGAGGACTGGAGCCGTTGAGCTGGCGGAACACGTCGATCAGGCATGTCCACCGGTCATGCCGATCCATGTATGGATATTATGACATGTCCACACGGACATGTTAATTCAGTCACTCTCGCTCCCTCATGTCGCCGCCGTCAGGCGGATGGAGGCCCGACCTGCGGGCCCACGCCCTCGCGGGCGAGCTCGCGGACGAGACGGGCTGTGCGGCACGAACACGTAGCGCCGGTGCTGCGACCACAGCTCGCGCAGGCGGAAGACCCGCGGTCACCGCGACCCGCAGCGGCCCGCCGGCCGCGTCCCGCTGCTGCGCCCGGTCCAGCGCGCGCTCGGTCCGCCTGTCGGGCGGAGCCTGGGGGTCCGCGAGCCGCGATGCAAAAATCTTCGAGGCCTCGCAATTTTTCCGGCCGGTTCGGCGACTCAACCCCGGGCCATGGATACGCACTCGTTACGCAACCTGACCTTCCTGATGTCACTGGGCGGCCTGTCGCTGGGCTGCCCCCCGAAGGAGGAGACCACGACCGACGCCACGACCGACCCCACGACCGGCGCCACCGACTCGAACGCCCCGACGATGGGCGGCACGGACGGCGCGTCGGAGACCGACACCGGCATGAGCGACACGACGAGCGCCGAGCCGACCTCGTCCAGCACCACGGAAGGCACCACCGGCGCGGCCGAGCCCGATTACCCGCTGTGCAAGCAGCTCGCCGAGCGCTACGTCGAATGTGACCCGGAGGCTGCTTCCTACTTCGATTACCTCCTCATGGATTGCAACATGTTTTGGGCCAAGGGCGAAGAGGACGGTCCGACCTGCCTCACCGCTCTCGAGGAGCTCATGACCTGCATCCTGAACCTCGACTGCAGGCAATTCAACGGCGACGAGGAGCAGTGCGCGACGGAGTCGGACGCCGCAACCATGGCGTGCCCCACCGCGTACTGAGCGCGATCACGACACCACGAGACGCCTGCATCCTCTCCGACAACCACGATCGATTCAGGGACACTCATGCTATTCGTCTCCGGCACCAAGCGAAGCGGGACCTCGATGTGGATGCAGGTGTTTCGCGCAGCCGGCCTCCCCGTGCTCGGGGAGGCCTTCCCGCGCGGCTTCACCGGCATCCAGGAGGCCAACCCCGACGGCTTCTACGAGACCCTGCTGCGCCACGGGATCTACTACCGGACCAACCCGAACCCGACCACGGGCGAGTACTTCTTGCCGGACCACGTCGAGGGCTATGCGGTCAAGGTCTTCATCCCCGGGGTGATCCGCAGCGAGCGCGCCTATATCACCCACCTCGTCGCCAACGTTCGCGAGTGGCGCGAGTACGAGGCGTCGATCCTGCGCCTCTACGCCATCGAGCGCGAGGCCTTCGCGCGCGCGGGACAGCCTGTCCCCGAGGACAGCTCATACTTCCCTCCGGCGTACGAGTGGTGGATGGAGAACTTCGCCCTCGTCCGCGACATCAGCCTGCGCCGCTATCCCGCGCGCCTCCAGACGTACGACCAGGTCCTCGCCGATCCCGCGCGCGTCGTCACCGAGGTGCTGCGGTGGGTCGGCCGCGGCGACGTCGACGCCGCGGTCGCCGCGATCAAGCCCGGCCGTCGCACCCAGCACCGTTCCGACTCGAACAGCGTCCCGCCCGCGCTCGCCCGCGTGTTCGACGACCTCTACGCGGCCGTCGCGGCCGGCGGACCTGTCCCGGCGTCGCTGTTGCGTCAGCTCAATGACACCAACCGCCAGCTCCTCCCGGAGCTCGGCGAGCTTCAGCGCAAGGTCCTCGCGGCCCAGGCCCGCCGGCCGCCCGGCCCGACCCCGGCCCGGCCCGCGGGTCTGCCCGCTCTCGATTGACAGTTTCCAACAAGAGAGGATCCGATGATGCGTACACCCTACCTCCTGACCCTGACCCTCGCGCTGGCCTGCACTGCCAAGGGCGATGGCTCGACCACCGACGAGACCACCACGGACCCTGCGAGCAGCACGACGTCGGACGACCCGTCGACGACCGGCACACCGACGACCGGGCCCGACGCACCGACGAGCAGCACCGGCGACGCCACCACCGGCGACGCCACCACCGGGGGCGTCGAGGACGCCATCTGTGCCGCCCTCTGCGCGCACGAGGTCGAGTGCGACTCTCCGTTCGCCGAGGGCTGCCTCGAGAACTGCGCACAGGCGCGTGCGATCGCCGCCTATCCTGGCGAGGCCTGCCTCGCCCTGCAAGACGAGATCTTCGCCTGCCAGACCGCCGCGAGCTGCCAGGAGCTGTTGGACCCGGGGGCGAGCCCGTGCGAGGCGGAGAACAACGCATTGATCAGCGACGCGTGCACCAGCGAGCAGTGCGACGCCTACGCCGCGCGCTTGTTCGAGTGCAACTTCATCGACGAGGACTGGCAGATCTCGCGCGCGTACGAGTGCACCTACTTCGTCGCCGAGGCGAGCCTGGTCAGCGCGGCCTGCCTCGAGGCGACCGAGGCGTCGATCGCCTGCGTGTCCGGGCTGACCTGCGAGCAGATCGACGCGGGCGACGGCTGCGACGCCGAGGAGCAGGCGAGCGACGAAGCCTGCCTGTAAAGCTACTACCTGCCCGAATGGACAGGCACGGCGGAGAGCGTCACCGCCGTCCGTACGTGTGCAGGCGGTACTGGATCGTGCGCACGCTGATGTCGAGGATCTCGGCCGCGCGGGCGGTCGAGCCGCCGACGGCGTCGAGCGTGGAGAGGATCGCGTGGCGCTCGATCTCCGCCATCGTCGCGCCGGGGATCCGCACCCCGCCCTGGACATCGGGGGCGCCCTCGAACGGCAGATGGTCGGCGTCGATCACGTCCGCGTCGCACAGCACCACCGCGCGCTCGACCGCGTTCTCGAGCTCGCGGACGTTGCCGGGCCAGGTGTGGCGGGCGATCTTCGCCTGCGCGCGCTCCGTGAAGCCGCGGATCGACGCGTGGTTCTCGGCGACGAAGCGCTGGAGGAAGTGCTCGGCCAGCAGCAGCGCGTCGCGGCCGCGCAGGCGCAGCGGCGGCAGCTCGATGTGGACGACGTTGAGGCGGTAGAACAGGTCCTCGCGGAAGCGGCCCTCGCGGACCTCCTTCGCCAGGTCGCGGTTGGTCGCGGCGACGACCCGGACGTCGACCTTGATCGACTCGCCGCCGCCGACGCGCTCGAACGTCCGCTCCTGCAACACGCGCAGCAGCTTGACCTGCAGCGTCGGCGAGATCTCGCCGATCTCGTCGAGGAACAGCGTGCCCTTGTCGGCCTGCTCGAAGCGGCCGATCCGCTGGCGGTCGGCGCCGGTGAACGAGCCCTTCTCGTGGCCGAACAGCTCGCTCTCGAGCAGTGACTCCGCGAGCGCGGCGCAGTGCAGGGCCACGAACGGCTGCTTCGCGCGCGGGCCGAGGGCATGGATCGCGCGCGCCAGCTCGCCCTTGCCGGTCCCGCTCTCGCCGGTGAGCAGCACCGTCGCGCGCGCCCCCGCCACCTGCTTGGCCGTGCGGTAGACCTGCTGCATCGCCGGGCTCGTGCCGAGCAGCCCCTGCAGACCGCTGCCGTCGCGCTCGCGCAATTGTCGGCGCAGGTTCTCCGCCTCGCTCCGCAGCGCTCGCCGCTCCATCGCCCGCCGGATCGCCAGCACCAGCGCGTCGATCTCGACCGGCTTGGTCTGGTAGTCGTCGGCGCCGGCCTGCATCGCCGCCACCGCCGAAGCGACCTCGCCGAACGCGGTGACCACGATCACCGGGATGTCGCGGTCCTGCTCGCGCAGCCGCTTCAGCAATTCCATGCCGTCCATCTTCGGCATGCGCAGGTCGGTCACCACCACGTCGGGCACGAACTCGGCGGCGGTGCGCAGCGCGGCGGCGCCGTCGGCCTCGATGCGCACGTCGAAGCCCTCGTGGCGCAGGAGCTTCTCCAGCCCCTGGCGCGCGCTCGGCTCGTCGTCGACGACGATGATTCGCGGCTTCTGCTGCTCCTGCGCCATTACGTGGCCTCCGCGCGCGTCTTGTGCGCGCTGTCGGGCGGGCCGTCGAGCGGCAGCACGATGCGGAAGATGGTGGCTCCGCGCTTGCTGTCGACGTCGAGGGTGCCGCCGTGGTCGGTGATGATGCGGTACGAGATCGACAGGCCGAGGCCGGTGCCCTGCGGCTTGGTCGAGAAGAACGCGTCGAAGATCGGCGCGGCGTCGGGGATCCCGGGGCCGTCGTCCTCGACCTCGAACGACACCGTCTGCGGCTGCCGCCGCGCCCGCAGGACCACCCGGCCCGCGCCCGGCTCGCCGGCGACCGCCTCGATCGCGTTCTGCGTCAGGTTGAGCAGCACCTGCTCGAGCTTGGCCGGGTCCGCCTCGAACTCGACCGGCTGCGGCGGGACGTCGAGCGCCACCTCCACGCCGTGCTGCTGCGCCTGCGCGGCGACCAGCTGGGCCGCGCGCTCGAGCAGCGTCTGCACCGACACGCGCTTGATCAGCAGCGGCTTCGGCCGCGCGAACGCCAGGAACTCGGTGACGAGGCTGCCGAGGCGCCGGATCTCGTCGGCCACCACCCCGACGGTCTCGATCAGCTCCGGGTGCGCGCCGGACTTCTTGAGCGAGCGGTCGAGGTACGTGACGTGCAGCTGCGCGCCGTTGAGCGGGTTGCGGATCTCGTGGGCCAAGCCGGCCGCGAGCGTGCCGATGGCCGCGAGCTTCTCTTGCTGCTTGGTGCGGGCCAGCAGCGCCTTCTCGTCGGTGGTGTCGCGGCCGATGGCGAACACGCACACGTCGTCGCCGCTCGACGGCGCGTGCGTCAGCTGCCACAGCACGCTGCGACGCTGACCGGCGCGCGTGGCGATCCCGGTCTCGATCGCCCGGCTCACCACATCTTCGCGCTCGCGCGCCTCGACCTGCGCCGCCGCGAAGCCGCGCAAGATCTCCCGCAGCTCGGCGCCCTCGCCGGTCTCGTCGATCGCCAGGCACTCGAGCAGCGAGCGGCCCATCACCTCGTCGCGGGCGAACCCGGTGATCCGCTCGGCCTCTTGATTGAACAGCAGGATCGAGCCGTGCGCGTCGAGGCCGACGATGATCACGTGCGCGAGCTCCACCGCGTTGACGTAGCGGTGCTCCGTGCGCGCCAGCGAGGCGCCGAGCGCCTGCCGCTCGAGCCGCTCGACCTGCTGGATGCGGGCGACGAAGTTGTCGCGGTAGCTCTCGAGCATGATCGCCAGCTCGAGGTCGAGGAGGCGCGAGATGGCGTCCATGACCGCGAGGCCCGCCGGGCCGTTGGCCTCGGCGATCCGCAGCAGCGACGAGCGGATCAGCGCCATCGCCGTGAACATGTAGCGCTGCGGCAGCCCGACCTTGACGTGGACCCGGCCGATCTGCGCCGTGTCCTCGAAGTAGGCCTCGTCGTAGCGGCCGCCGAACAGCCGCTCCATCCACAGCACCAGCGACCGCTGCAGCCGCGCGATCTGGGCCTCGCCGGTGAACACCGCGTGCGCCTCGTCGTGCTGGCGGATCCGGTCGTAGAACTCCTGCGCGATCCGGCCGAAGTGCGGCGCCGCGACGTCGCGGAACGAGCGCAGCAGCGCCGCGTCCTCGGCGGCGAACGCGACGTAGCGCTTCAGCTCCTCGAACCGGGTCTCTGCGGCGGGGGGATCGCGGGCTGGTAGACCGGGGTGCGGCAGAGGAGACCGTCGCTCTCGCTGTGTCCGCGTGAAAATTACCATCGCCACCTGCACGGCCACAAGGCCCGGCGTTGCCGCGCTCCTCGCCTCACGTGACGGCCTCCAGCAGCCGCAGCAGCCCCGAATAATCGATCGGCTTGGTGACGATCCTGCACCGCGGCGCGGGCCCCAGCGCGAGGCGGTCGGCGACCTGCGGGTGCGCCGTGACGATCACGAGCGGCAGCGTCGGGTGGCGCGCGTGGATCCGCCGCAGCGTCTCCACCTCGCCCGCGCGCGCCGGCGACACGTCCATCACCAGCACGTCCGGCCGCGGGCCGTGCTCGATGCGGCTCTCGGCCGCCGCCGCGTCCGCCGCGACCTCGACGAAGAAGCCGTCGACCCGCAGCAGCTTGACCAACACCGTCGCCGTCTTCGGCTCGCCGTCGACGACGAGCACCGCGACCGGTCGAGCCGTCGCCGCGCCGGCCTGGACCGGTTGAGTCATGGAGCATCGGGTCATGGTATGTGAGCCGGTCCGGGAGCACATTGAGCAAGCGTCATGCCATCGTGCGCGCGCCATCTTTCAGGGCCCGCCTGCGGACCGTCGCCGTCACCCGCGCGAGCGCCTTGCGCGGCCGTGCAGGACCTGCACGTCGCGCCGTATGGCCCATCGCCGACGATGAAGCTCCCCCCGCGTCAGTTCTCGCCCGCCCCCCTCGCGCGACGATATCCGCGGCGCGCCGCCATCGCACGCGCAGATCCTGCACACGAATGCACGCAGTGCACGCACGATCGGTCGCGGTCGCCACGGGGGCGATTCATCACAATCGACGGCCGGCGTGTCGCTCGCGGACCGTCTCGCCCGCGACCATCCCGGCGATCCGCCGCTCGTTCGTCATTCACGCCATCCGACCACGGCGCTCGCCGCGACCGCGAGGCGAGTCTCGCCTGGTCCGCCGGCGATGGCCCGCGCTCCCGCGCGTGGCATGAAAGGAGCCGCCGATGTGGCTCGCCCTCGCCATGTTCCTGGCCCCCGCTCCGCGGGTCGATGCGGTCGCGCCGACCTCGCCCCGCGTCGAGGCGCCGCGGCGATTCGAGGGCGTCGTCGTCCTCACGGCAGGCGCGCTCGCCGGCGCGGCCGGCCTCGGCCTCGGCCTCGCCAGCGCGCAGCAGGTCGCCGCTGTGGACCGCTGCGTCGAGTGCCCGCCGCGCCTGCCGGCCATGGCGCTGGCCGCGGTCGCGCTCAACACCACGAGCCTCGGCCTGCTGACCCTCGGCGCCGGCGTCCGCGGGCGCGTCTGCGGCTCGCGCAGCCCGTCGCGCGCGGGCGCGGCCCCGTGGATCTCCGTCGGCGGCCTGACCACCACGGGCGGCCTCCTCTTCGTCGCCGCCGGGCTCGGCTGGCAATTCGCCGAGAGCTCGCGCGCCTCGGCGACGCCGTGGACCCTGCTGCAGATCGGTCTGTCGAGCGTGGTCGCCGGCTCGAGCCTGCTCGTGTACGGGCTGGCCTACCGCAAGTACGCGCCCGACCGCGAGCTCCGCGTCGACGTGGTCCCCACGGCCGCGCGCGGCCACCTCGGCCTCGCGCTGGTGGGTCGGTTCTGAGCGCCGCGCAAGGCGTGCACCTCGACGCAACCGCTGCACCCCGGGTCCGCGCGATCGTTGCGTCCGCACCGGCCTCCGATCTGGCACGGAGGTTGCTCGACCACGGCGGCCGGCTGCTGCCACACCGGCGCGCCACACCTGTCCCTGAGGACATGTTACGATGCCGAACCCCAGCCCCGCCGCTCCCCGGATCCTCATCGTCGACGACGAGCCGAACGCCCGCTCGGCGCTGTCCGCATTGCTGCGAGAGGAGGGGTACGAGGTCCAGTGCGCGGCCGACGGCTACAAGGCGCTCGGGCGGGCCGACGAGTGGCGGCCCGACATCGTGCTCACCGACGTCAAGATGCCGGCGCTCGGCGGCATCGAGCTGATGGCCCGCCTGCGCGAGCGCCTGCCCGAGGTCGCCGTCGTCGTCATGTCCGGCTTCGGCTCGGTCGAGGGCGCCGTCGAGGCGATGCAGCTCGGCGCCGACGACTACCTCAGCAAGCCGCTGAACCTCGACCAGGTGCTGCTGACGCTGCAGCGCATCGTCGCCGGCCGCGCCGTCGCCGGCGGGCTCAAGGAGGCGCGCGCGACCGCGGGCGCCGCCGACACCGCCGACCTCGTCGGCCAGAGCCGGACCTTCCGCGACCTGCTCGAGCTCGCCGCGCAGGTCGCCGAGGCGCCGGTCGCCCTGCTCATCACCGGCGAGCGGGGCACCGGCAAGCAGCACATCGCGCACCTCGTCCACCAGCTCAGCGGCCGCGCCGGCCGGCTGGTGCGCGTGTGCTGCAGCACCGCCGACGAGGCGACCCTCGCCGACGAGCTGTTCGGCGCCGAGGGCCGCGTGGTCGCGGCCCATCGCGGCACCCTCCTGCTCACCGACGTCGACGCCCTGCCGCTGGCCTTGCAGGCGCGCTTGCTCCGCCTGCTGCAGGAGCGCTGCGTCACCCGCCTCGGCGGCGCCCGCCTCGAGATCGACGTCCGCGTGATCGCCACCACCAGCCGCGACCTCGCCGCCGCGGTCGCCGGCGGCGGCTTCCGCCAGGACCTCGCCGAGCGGCTCGAGGTCGTCGGCCTGCGCGTCCCGGCCCTGCGCGAGCGCCGGGACGACATCGCCCTGCTGGCGACCCACTTCGTGCAACGCCACGCGCGCAAGCTCGGCAAGCAGGTCACGAGCTGCGCCGAGCGGGTGCTGCAGATCCTGTTCGGCCTCGACTGGCCCGGCAACGTGCGTCAGCTCGAGCAATGCATCGAGCGGGCCGTCATCCTCGCGCGCGGCCGCGAGATCGAGCCGCGCGACCTGCCGCGCGAGTTCACGGCCGGCGCGACCGGCCAGCGCGGCGCGCCGGCGATCCCCGGCGCGACCCTGTGGGACATCGAGCGCTACGCGATCCTGCAGACGCTCGAGCACACCGGCGGCAGCACCAGCAAGGCCGCCAGGATCCTTGGCATCTCGCCGCGCAAGATCCAGTACCGGCTCAACGAGTACGGCGCCGCCAGGCCGGGCACCGCGGAGCGACGCAGCGAGCCCTCGCCCCGCGCCGACGACGACGGTCGGCCCGCCGCCGGCGCTTGACCGTTCACGCGCTGCGCGACGGGCGGACGACCATCACGCTGCAATGCGCGTGGTTGACGACGCGCGCCGCGGTGGTCCCGAGCAGGCGATCGAGCACGTCGAAGCCGTGGCTGCCGAGCACGATCAGGTCGCAGGCGAGCTCGTCCGCGAGCTCGCAGATCACCTGGGCAGGTCGCCCCACCCGCACCAGGTCGCGGCCGGGGAGCGGCGGCGACAGGCGCCCGCGCAGCGCCGCGAGGTCGCTGTGGGCGTCCTCGGTGAGCTTCTCCGTCAGCTCGACGCCGGACAGCGCCCACGCCTCGATGGGAACGCCCGCCGGCACATTGATGGCACGACCCAGGTGAAGCGCCGCCCCGTACATGCGCGCCAGCTGCTCGGCGTGGCGAAACACGAGATCGGTGCGCGGAGATCCGTCGAGGGCTGCGAGGACTTGTTTGTACATGCGGAGTCAACCATGGACCTGCGGACGCGAGACGAACAGGACCGGCCGCGCGAAAGTTGTGCCGCTCGCCCGCCCGACGCGTGGGTCGACGACCGCCGATACGTTCAGCTCGCCCGCGCGAGCCGCCGCTTGAGCGCGTGAAATCCCATCACCCCGAGCGGCCCGAGGATCGCCCACTGCGCCAGGTCGACCGCGGACACCGCCTCGAAGTGAAACATTCGCCGCAGCGCCGGGACGCCGACGATGGCGAGCAGCAGCGCCATCGTCCCGAGCACGACCCCCCACAGCGCGGGGTTGGGGGTGCGGAGGGCGCGGAGCAGCGGCATCGTCGTCGAGCGGTGGATGAGGATCAGCCCGAGGTTGCCGAGCACCAGGGTCACGAACATCACCGCCTGGGCCGCGCCGAGCGGGCGACCGAGGTGGAAGTGATAGAACCACAGGCCGCCGAGACACACGACGAGGGCGATCGCGCCCTGGGCCAGGCACAGCACGATCGTGCGGCGATCGAGCAGCGCCGCGGCGGGCGGGCGCGGCGGCCTGCGCATGATGTTCGGCTCCGCCGGCTCGGCCTCGAACGCCACCGAGCAGGCGGGGTCGATCACGAGCTCGAGGAACACCACGTGGATCGGGTGGAACAACATCGGCATGCCGAAGAACATCGGCACCAGCGCGATGCCGGCGATCGGCACGTGGACCGCGACGATGAACCCGAGCGCCTTCTGCAGGTTGTCGAAGATCCGCCGCCCCTCGGCGGCCGACGCGACCAGGTCGGTGAAGTCGTCGCGCGTCAGCACGATCGCGGCCGCCTCGCGCGCGACGTCGGTGCCCCGGCCGCCCATGGCCACGCCGATCTGCGCCGCCTTGAGCGCCGGGGCATCGTTCACGCCGTCGCCGGTCATCGCCACGACCTCGCCCGAGGCCTGCAGCGCGCGCACGATCCGCAGCTTCTGCGCCGGCAGCACCCGCGCGCACACCTCGACCCCGCGCAGGCGCGCCGCGAGCTGCTCGTCCGTCAGCTCCGCCAGCTCGCCGCCGGTCACCAGCCCCTCCGCCGACAACCCGACCTGCCCCGCGATCGCCCGCGCCGTGCCCGGCGCGTCGCCCGTGATCATCACGACCCGCAGGCCCGCCCCGCGACACTCCGCCAGCGCGGCCGAAACCTCGGCGCGCGGCGGATCGTGGAGCCCGAGCAGCCCGACCCAGCGGAACTCGTAGTCGTTCGTGCGCGCCCGCGGCTCGCCGGCGAACTCGGCGCGCGCGACCCCCAGCACCCGCTGGCCGCTCGCCGTCATCTCCTCCAGCGCCGCCCGCATGGCGGCCAGCGCCGCCTCGTCGAGCCGGCACAGCGTCGCCACCGCCTCGGGCGCGCCCTTGGCCGCGACCACCGACGTCTCCGCATCGGTCCGCCACGCCTGCGCGAACACCAGGAGCTCCGGGCTCAGCGGATATTCGCGCAGGAGCTGCCAGCGGTCGTGCTGCTCGGCGCGGGCCGGCTGGTGTTCGCGGACGAACCGCCGGCACGCGGCGTCCATCGGGTCGACCGCGTCGCGCTGACTGGCGAGCGCGGCGACCTCGACGAGCAGCGCCACCGATTCGACCGGCGGCTCGTCGGCGTCGGCGCGCCAGCGAGCCGCCTCGGCGCGCAGCTCGACCAGCGTCATGCGGTTTTCGGTCAGCGTCCCGGTCTTGTCGACGCACAACGTCGTCGCCGCGCCGAGGTTCTCGAGCGCGGGGATCCGCCGCACGAGCACGTTGCGCCGCGACATCCGCCACGCCCCGAGCGCGAGGAAGACCGTCAACACCAGCGGGAACTCCTCGGGCACCAGCGACATCGCCAGCGTGATGCCGGACAACATCCCCTGCAGCCACGCCCCGCGGACCAGCCCCGCCACCAGCACCACGACCGCGCAGCACGACACCCCGAGCCCGCCGAAGATCCGCACCAGGCGGCGGATCTCCCCCTGCACGCGCGACGGCGCCGCCTCGAGCTCGGCCAGCGAGGCGCCGATCTTGCCGATCTCGCTGCGCGCCCCCGTCGCGGTGACCTCGGCCACCCCGTGACCCTTGACCACCAGCGAGCCGCTGAACACCCGCGCGTCCGCCTCGTCACCGGCCGCGTGCTTGTCGACGGGCACCGACTCGCCGGTCAGCAGCGACTCGTCGACCGCCACCGCCTCCGCCTCGCGGAGCACGCCGTCGGCCGGCACGCGGTCGCCCTCGTGGAGCAGCACGACGTCGCCGCGCACCACCTCGGCGCCGGCGATCCGCCGGCTCACGCCGCCGCGCTCGACCAGCGCGCGCGGGCTCGTCATGTCCCGCAGCGTCGCCACCGCGCGCTCGGTGCGGTGGGCCTGGATCACGCTGATCGCCAGCACGAGGACCACGCACGCGAGCAGCGTGATCGCCTCGCGCAGGTCGCCGATCACGAAGTAGATCGCGCCGCACGCCAGCAGCAGCAGGAACATCGGCTCGCGCAGCGCCTCGCCGAGCAGCACGAGCAGACCGCGCTGCTGATCGCGAGCCAGGCTGTTGGGCCCCTCCGCGGCCAGTCGACGCGCCGCCTCGGCCTCCGTGAGACCGCCGAGTGACGATGTCTCCGCCGGCGTCATGGTGTCCTCGCGCGACCGGGCCCGTCCTGACATGCGCGAAGGGTGAAGCAATTCCCGCTCCAGGCGACGCGGCCGCCGACCGCGGCGGGCAAGCCGGGTCATCCCGACGATCGGGCCGACGACGCCGCTCGCCCCGCGGCGCCTGCGGAGCACCGGAGCCCACGCCCGGCGGAGTCGAGGGCGGCGCGCCGCACACGACACCGGGGCCGGCCCTCGGATCGCGGCTCGCGTGGCTGTTCACACATGTCCGAATGAACATCTCATTCTCCGCCCGCGCGGGCCTTCACGCTCGCCGCGCCGCGGTCGGCCCCGGTCCACGAGCCGCGCGCGACCGCCGGCGCAGGAATCGCCGAGGCCGCCGGCGCCGCGGGTCTTGCACGCGCCGTGCACGGTTTGCGCCCCGGCCCCGGCCCTGCCCGCCGAGTCGGCCGAATCTCCAACGATTCTCTCGCCCGACCGTCGAGGTGCGGCGATTGCAACCTCATGTCCGGCGACAGGAGCACGCATACGAATGGCGACAGCACGGCGATGGATCCTCGGCCTCGATCTCGGCGCGCGCTCTCGCGGAGCCGTGGCGTTCGCCCGCTGGCTCCGCGAGGCCGGCGAGCCGGTGACGAGCGTCCACGTGCTCGAGACGTGGACGCGCGGCTACCTCCGCAGCGACGACTACGAGCAGCTCCACGCCGCCCTCGCCCGCGCCACCGGCGAGATGGGGCTCGCCTCGCCGGACGACATTCAGGTGGTGGAGGCCGACCGCGCCGAGGTCGGCCTCGCCCGCGCCGCCGAGGGCGCGACCGGCCTCGTCATCGGCCGCGCCGCGCCGAGCGAGGGCCGGGCGTTGATCCGCCTCGGGGCGACGGCGCGGCGGATCTTGCGTGGACTGCCGGCGCCGGTGATCGTGGTGCCGCCCGAATGGACCGTCGCCGCGGCCGGCCCGGTGCTCGTCGCCACCGACCTCGAGGACACCAGCGCCGGCGCCGTCGCGTTCGCCCAGGAGCTCGCCGCGCGCCACGGTCGCGCGCTCGAGCTCGTGCACGTCGGCGCCGCGCTCGACAACGAGTTCATCGACGAGCTCGACCCGCGCTGGCTCGCGGCCCGCGAGATCTACCGCGCCGACGTCGTCGACGCCGTGCGCGAGTGGGCCGCCGAACGCGGGCTCGCGGGCGCCACCCGTCACGTGCTCCACGGCGACCCGCCGCAGGCGCTCGCCCGCCTCGCCGAGGCCTGCGAGGCCGCGATCGTCGTCGTCGGTTCGCGCCGCCTCGGCACCGTGGCCCGGGCGTTTCTCAGCAGCACCGCCTCGACGCTGGCGAGCTTCGCCGCGTGCCCGGTCGCGGTCGTGCCGTCGCGCTGACCGCTGCGATGGCGATCGACTCGTGCGTGCGATGGCGCGGTCGTTGCGCACGAGCCTCGCATCGCCCCCTTCCACGCCGCGCGCCGTCAGGCGGGGCGAGCGCGACCGGCGAGCGCACGACCGTGAGCGAGTGACACGCGTGGCCTCGCCGCACCTCCCGCGGAGTGAAATGCGCCGAGGACACGGGTGCGACGGAGCTCATTGCGCGTGCAAACAGTGGCACCTACTTCTTCGGGGTCATGCCACGGAAGCGCACCTCGGTCGTGGCGACCCTGCTGCGCGTCGGCCTCCTGGGGAAAGAGGACTGGGACGTCGCGCTGCATCAGCTGCTCGAGATCGCGTGCGATCTCATCGGCGTCGAGCGGGCGAGCTACTGGAGCCTCCGCGCCGACCCTTCGTCGCTGGTGTGCGAGCTCGGGTATGTCGCCACCGAGAAGCTGCTCGAGCGCGGGCATGTCGTGCGCGAGCGCGACCACCCGGAGTACTTCGCGGAGATCCATCGGGTCCAGGTGCTCGACATCGCCGACACGCGCGCCGACCCACGCAGTCGATCTCTCGGCGAGTACCTGACGATCCACGCGATCCGCTCGATGCTCGACGTGCCGGTGTTCTCGCGCGGCGAGCTCATCGGCGTCCTCTGCCACGAGCGCCTGCGCGAGGGGCCCTGGAGCTCGCGCGAGTGCGAATTGGCGTTGACCATGAGCCACATCCTGTCCTCCTTGATCGAGGCACAGGCGCGCACCTGGGCCGAGGAGAACGAGCGCCGGGCCACGTTCCTGGCCCGGGCTTCGACCGCCGTCGCGCAGGCGCTCGACCTCGACGAGGCGTACGCGGCCGCGGTGCAGCGCGCCATCCCGACCCTCGGCGAGCTCGCCACGCTGATCCGGCTCGAGGGCGAGCAAGCGCGCTGCGTCGCCACCGCGCACGTCCGGCCCGAGCGCCGGCGCCAGGTCGAGGAGATGTGCGCGCAGTACTGCCACGGCATCACCAGCTCGGGCATCGGCTTCAGGGCGCTGCGCGAGCGGCAGTCCCTGCTCGTCCCGTGCGTCGACGCCGACACGCTGCGGCGGCTCGGGCTACCGCGCCGGCACATCGACGCGTATCTGCAGCTCGGCGTCCGCAGCACCATGTCGGTCCTGCTGTTCGCCCGCGACGTCGTCACCGGGGTGATGACATTCGCCAGCGACAATCGCCACTACGACCGCGACGACCTCCGCTTCGCCGAGGCCTACGCGCAGCAGCTCGGCGTCGTGCTCGAGAACACGCACCTGCTCGCCCAGACGCGCGAGGCGCTGCGCACGCGCGACGACTTCCTCGTGCTCGCCGGTCACGAGCTGCGGACCCCGATCGCCGCGCTCAAGTTCGCCGTCGACCTGCTGCGCCGCAGGTTGCCCGCGCCGGTCCTGCCGGGGGTGCAGCGCTCCGTCGAGACGATCGCGCGCCAGGCCACGCGCATGTCCCGGCTGATCGACCTCGTGATCCTCGCGCCGCTGCAGGAGGGTCGCGCGCCGCCCCCGCCGACGCTCGAGCGAGTCGACCTCACCGAGCTCGTGCGCGACGTCCTCCACGACTGCGCCGACCTGCCGGCGCAGCGCGGCTGCACCGTCCGCTTCACCGCCGCGGGGCCGGTCGTCGTGCGAGGCGATCGCACCGGCCTCGAGGTCGTCGTCACCAACCTGCTGAACAACGCCGTGAAGTTCGGCGCCGGCCGACCGGTCGAGGTGAGCGTCGGCGACGACGACGGCCTCGCCACCGTGATCGTCCGCGATCACGGCATCGGCATCCCGCCCGAGCGGCTGCCGCACATCTTCCGTCGCTTCGAGCGCGCCGTCCCGCGCAGCTTCGGCGGGCTCGGACTCGGGCTCAGTATCGCTGCGAGCATCGTCACCGGGCTCGGCGGTGAGATCCGCGTCGACAGCCGCGCCGGCGAGGGTTCGACCTTCACCGTCGCGCTGCCGACCCCGCCGCCGCCGTCCTCCAGTGCGTGAGGCGCCTCGGCCCCGTCACGCGAGCATCGCCTGTTCGATCGGCAAGGTGAAGCGGAAGCTCGTGCTCGCCTCGCGGCTCTCGGCCCAGATCTGGCCGCCGTGGGCCTCGACCAGGCCGTGGGCGATGCAATGCGACGGTCTCGAACGACGCCGTCCCGTCGCCCGCGCTCCGCGGCTCGAGCTTCGCCGCGACCTCGGCGCGCCGCGCCTCGGCGACGACCTCGAGCAACGAACGCCCCGCGATCTCGTGCGCGCGCCAGCCGTACATCCGCTCGGCCGCGGCGTTCCAGGTCGTCACGATCCCGCTGCGCGTCACCGTGGCGATCGCCTGATCGGCGACGGCGACGAGGCTGCGCCAGCGGCGAATCTCGCCCGCGAGCACGTCGTGATCACCCGCGCTGGCCCCACCGCGGGCGCTCACCCGCAGCGCCCGGCCGAGCGCCACCGCCGTGCCCGCTGTCGCGACCAGCACGAACGCGGCGGCCCCGGCCGCGCGAGTGTCGACCATCACCAGCCCCAGGCTGGCCGCGAGGATCGTCAGCAGCCTCGGCCCGCCAATTGCCCGTATGTGTGGTCCGATGCGCGTGTACGCGTGCCTGAGGCGGTCGAATGGCGCAGGCGAAGCCATGAGGGATGCCCCCGAGAATGTGAACAGTGTAGGCGAGGCCGCACGAGAGGCGATGACGCGCGTGCCTCGCCGCCAGCGCTCGCTCGCTCGCCCCGGCGCCTCGACCGACCGTCGCGCGACCGGCCGAGCACGTCGCTCGCAACACGAGCACGATGACGGCGAGCCGTCGCGTGGTTGACGATCGCCGCCCCGCCGCCCGAGACTCGGACCCGTGAGCCCGGACGCCGTCATCTACCTCGATCACAACGCGACCACGCCGCTCCTGCCCGAGGTCGTCGACGCGATGCTGCCGTTCCTGCGCTCGCACTTCGGCAACCCGTCGAGCGGCCACGTCTTCGGCGCTCGCGCGCGCGAGGCCGTCGCCCGCGCCCGCGAGCAGGTCGCCGGGCTGCTCGGGTGCGACGACGACGAGGTGCTCTTCACCTCGGGCGGCACGGAGGCCAACAACCTGGCGATCCGCGGCGTCGCCGGGCGGCACGCGCGACCCGGTGCGATCGTCACGACCGCCGTCGAGCACCCCGCCACCGAACGGCCGTGCGCATGGCTCGAGCGCCAGGGCTGGCAATTGACGCGCGTGAGCGTCGACGCCGGCGGTCGCGCCCGCCTCGAAGAGGCCCGCGCGGCGATCGCCAGAGGCGCGGTCCTCGTCACCGTGATGCACTCGAACAACGAGACCGGCGCGCTGCAGCCGATCGCCGAGCTCGCGCATCTGGCCCATGAGACAGGCGCCTTGATGCACACCGACGCCGCCCAGTCGCTCGGCAAGGTCGCCGTGCGGGTGCGCGAGCTCGACGTCGATCTGCTGTCGGTCGCCGGCCACAAGCTCTACGCGCCGAAGGGCGTCGGGGCGCTCTACGTCCGCCGCGGCACGCCGCTCGCGCCGGTGCTGCTGGGCGCCGGCCACGAACGCGGGCTCCGCCCGGGCACGGAGAACGTCGCCGGCATCGTCGGCCTCGGCGCGGCGTGCCTGGCCGCGGCCGGAGATCTCGCAACGACGTCAGCGCGGATCGAGCGGCTGCGCGACCTGCTGTGGGACAAGCTGGCGAGCGCGGTGCCCGGGCTCGGTCTCAACGGCCACCCGCAGCTGCGCCTGCCGAACACGCTCAACGTGCGCTTCCCGAAGGTCCCGGGCAGCGCCGTGCTCGCCGGGGCGCCCGAGATCGCCGCGTCGACCGGGTCCGCCTGCCACGAGGGCCACGAGAGCGCCTCCGCGGTGATCGTCGCCATGGGCGTGCCCGCGGACGCGGCGATCGGCTCGGTGCGCCTGACCCTCGGCCGCGGCACGACCGAGGAGGAAGTGACGCGCGCCGCCGCAGCCCTGAGCGCCGCGTGGCGGCGAGCCACCGGCGAATGAGCCGACGACCGCGTCGCGCGATCTCGTGCCATTGGCAGGCCCGCCGGCATCCACGACACTGCCGGCCATGCCGGCGCTCCCACCTGGACCACGCTCGACGCTATGGACCAGCTTCGCGGTGATGCGCGAGCCCATCGGCGCCATGACGCGGGCCCGCGACAAATACGGCGACCCGTTCACGCTCCCGCTCGCCCACGGCAACCTGGTCCTGACCGCCGACCCGCGGCTCGCCCGCGAGGTGTTCGGCATCACCGACGTCGACCTCTTCGACACCTTCGGGAGCACCACCCTCACCCCGCTGTTCGGCCAGCACTCGCTGCTTTTGATGGCCGGCGAGCCGCACCGGCGCGAGCGCAAGCTGCTGCTGCCGCCGTTCCACGGCGAGCGCATGCGGGCCTTCGGCGCGACGATGGCCGACGCCACGCGACGGGCGCTCGCCACCGTCGCGCCGGGCCAGGAGTTCCGCGCGCTCGACCTCGGCCTGAAGGTCTCGCTCGAGGTCATCATCCGCGCGGTCTACGGCGTGGAGGAGCGCGCGCTGGTCGAGCGTCACACCGCGGCGCTGGTGGCCATGCTCGACGCGGCGCTGCCGATCTTCAACGCTGCGGAGGTGTTCCAGCGGGCGCCGTTCGGGCTCGGGCCGTGGGCGAAGTTCCTGCGCAGGTCGGACGAGGTCGACTGCTTGCTTTACGAGCAGATCGATCGCGTGCGCGAGCGGGCGAGCGAACGCGACGACATCCTGTCGATGATGCTGAACGCGCGCTACGAGGACGGCTCGCGGATGACCGACCGCGACATCCGCGACGAGCTGCGCACATTGCTGATCGCCGGCCACGAGACGACCGCCACCACCTTCGCCGCCGCGCTCGAGGAGCTGCACCGGCCCGAGAACGCCCACGTGCGCGCGCGCCTGCACGACGAGCTCGCGCACGCCTCCGACGCGCCCGAGGAGCTGGCCAGGCTGCCCTACCTCGGCGCGGTGATCGACGAGACGCTGCGCCTGCACCCGGTCGTCGAGATGGTGCTCCGCCGCCTGCGCCGCCCGTGGCGCCTCGGCGACCACGAGCTGCCCGCCGGCACCGCCGTCGGGGTCGCGCTGCCGCTCGTGCACCGGCGCGCCGACCTGTACCCCGACCCGACCCGCTTCGAGCCGCAGCGCATGCTCGACCGCAAGCCGGGCGCGTCGGAGTTCGTCCCCTTCGGCGGCGGCAACCGCCGCTGCCTCGGCGCCGCGCTGTCGCTCTACGAGCTGCGGATCGCCCTGGCGGTGACGATGCGCGAGGCGACGCTGGCGCTGCGCGAGCCGAAGCCGGTGCCGATCGTCCGCCGGCGCATCACGCTCGGACCGGAGACCGGCGTGCGCATGCAACGTGTCGTGGGTGGCTGAGAATTCACTTCGAGGACCTCGACTTGCGCTCGAGCTTCGCTTTCTCGGCGGCTCGAACGATCCCCAGGACGACGCGGACGCGCTGGATGTCCGCCTCGCCGAAGGCCGGGTCGACGGACGCCTCGGTGATGAACCTTTCGTAGTAATGCACGGCGAGGCTCGGGTATCCGGCTCGCTCGTACGCGCGACCGATGCTGGACAGGAGCTCGGCGCGGGCCTTCGCCGCGTACGCGCGCTGGAACGACGCCACGGCGCCGACGTAATTCCCCTCGCGGTACTTCGCGCGCCCCGCCAGGAACTCCGCATCATCGCGATGCGGCTGCACCGGTCGCACGATTGGATCGTCCTGATTCCCGCGCGCCGACTTCTTGACGGCATCGACGCCGGTCTCGTCGTCGCCGGGGGTCGAGCTCGCGTCCGTCGCCTCGCCCGCGTCCTTCTTGTTGACCGGACCCGCGGGCGGCAGGAGGTCGAACGCGATCTCCGTGGTCGGCGCCTTCTTCTGGGTCTTCGTCGCCGGCTTCGCCGCTTTCTCCTGCGTGACGACCAGCGGCTGCAAATCATACCACAAGGTCATGTCGCGCTCCTGGACCTCGATGGTCTTGCGCATCGCCTCGTACCCCGGGGCCATGACGACGAGCTCGTGGGACCCGACGTTCAGCGGCAGCTCGATCGGCGTGTCGAAGACCTGTCCGTCGACGAGCGCCCGCGACGTCGGCGTCGTCTCGATGCGGACGAACGAGAATCGGCGGTCCGGGTCGAGCGTCGGCGCGAGCGCCGAGATCCCCGCCCTCGCCTCGAGGTTGGCGGGATCGAAGTCACGCACCACCGCGTAGATCCGGAGCGCGAAGTTGTTGTCGCCGTTGTCGACGGCCGTGCTCGCCGCGGCGAGTCGCAGCTCCACCTCCGCCCGCTCGCGCAGCTCGTTGGCGAGGACAGCGAGCTCCGGGTCGGCGGCGAACTCCTGCGCGCGCCTGTCGAGCTGGGCCAGCGCCTGGACGTACTCGCCCTCGTCGAGCAGCACCGCGATCTTGTCGAGCAGCGCCGGCAGGTCGACCTCCTCGACGACGGCGGGGTCCGCCGTCGTCTTCACCGGCTCCGGCGCAAACAGGCTCGTCACCCCGTACGCGAGCGCCACGCCGACCATGAGCGGCACGGCCTGGTTCAGCAGGCCCCGCAGCCACGGACGGGCGAACCATCCCGGTCGCGGCGCCGCCTCGGCTTCGTCAGTCATCACGGCGGCGAGCCGCGCGCTCCGCCTCGCGCGCCCGTGGGCGATTGCCGTGAGGCCCAGCCCGAGCGCCCCGACCAGCCCCGCAGCGACCGCGCGCGCCTCGAGCTCGAGCAGCAGCGTCGCCCACGCCGCGCCGGCGAGGCCCGCCACGGACAGCAGCCGCGGCAGGTCCCGCCGCACCCACCACGGCCGGCCGAGCAGGTGCGTCAGCAGTACCGGCCCATCTGTCCCTTCGACCATGTGCTCCTGGACCGATCGCCACTCATGGCCCGGCCCCGGCAGGCGGCCGAGGTGCGCCGCGAGCAGCGCCGCGAGCTCGGGCGCCTCGGCGTTGGCGAAGAACGGCAGCAGCTCGTGCGCGCGGGCCGGCTCGAGCACCGCGCGGTGGAACGCGAAGCGCATCGCGCAGCGGTCGCTCATCCCCCCGGACGTCGGGGTCGCGGCGGCGATCTGCTGCATCACCAGCTCGCGGGCGCGGCGCTCGGCGGTGGAGAGCTGGCCCGGCGCGAGCCCCTCCGCGGCGCGCAGCTCGTCGAGGAGCGCGCGCACGAGGTCGGGCGAGATCGCCAGGCGGCGGCCGTCGGCGCTGATCGGGTTCTCCTTCTCGCTGCGCAGCCAGTCGAGCAGGCGCTGCACGTAGCGCGGGTCCGGCAGGGCCAGCCGCAGGTCCTCGAAGCTGCGGCGGAACGCGTCGAGCTGGGCCCACGTCGGGTCCGGCACCGAGGCCGCGAGCGCGGCCCAGCGGCGCAGGTGGGTCAGCACCTCCGGCCACGGCCGCAGGCCCGGCTCGAGCGCCGGCATGCCTGTCCGATAGGTCATGTGCATCGCCATCGCCCGCAGGCCCTCGGCCGTGAACGGGAAGCGCGCGACCCCGGCGTCGCGCAGGCGGTTCACGACCCTGCGCGCCTCGCCGTCGCGCTCGGCCAGCGGGCGCGGGTCGAGGTCGAGGACCGCGCGAGCCGGCCACGCGCCGAGGTGACGCAGCCACGGCATCGCCCCGGTCTTCTCGGCGAGGTCCGTCATGCGCGTGACGATCAGCAGCGGGGCGCCGTCGCTGCGCCGCGCCAGCGCCCCGAGCTCGCGGCGCGCGGCGATCTCGGTGCGCAGCGCGTCGACATCGGCGTCGACCGGGCGCGCCTCGACGAAGCGCGGGCGGTGCTTGAAGTCGTGGCGCTCGATCTTCACGCCGAGCCGGTGCCAGCGGGTCAGCACGAACAGCACCGCGTGGAAGTACGGGTGGCTGCCGGTCTCCACGTCGACCAGGACGGTGATGTGGTGCTGCTGGCGCCCCGGCGCGAGCACCGGCGTGAACTGGCCGGCGCGGCGGCTGGTCGCGTCGAGGGTCGCGTCGACGTCGAGCTCGTCGCCGCGGGTGAGCTCGGCGACGCGCCCGAGGATCGTCGCGGCGTCGTCGATCGCCGCGAGCGGCAGCGGAGCGACCCGCTCGACCGCGTACGGCAGCGCCTGCGCGTCGTCGTCGCCGGCCTGCTGCCGCCGCAGGTCGAGGGCTCGCCGCCGCTGCTCGTCGCGCGCGACGACCTGCCGCCGCCCCGCGCCCAGCCAGCGGATCCCCACCGCCGCGAACAGCAGCGACACCAGCCACAGCGCGACGCCCGTGGCATAGCGCGCGCCCGGCCGCGCCTCGGGCTCGCCGCGCAGCACGTCGTCCAGCGCGGCGGCCGCGGACGACTCGGCGGCGCGGGAGCTGTCCTCGCGGACATGTTCCTCGTCCGGCTCGCGGGCATCATCGCCGGCGCCGCTCGAACCCTCGAAGGACAGGTCCTCGCGGACATCCTCCTCGGCGCCGGCCGAGCCGCCGGATGACATGTCCTCGCGGACAGGTCCGACTCGAGCATCCTCGCGCGGCCCGGGGGTCACCGGCTCGATGGCGGGCTCCGGCGTCGATCCCGGCGGCTGCGCCGGCGCGGCGCGTGGCCCCGATTGCTTACTGTCCTCGCGGACAGGTTGATACACGACCGACGGCTGGGGCCCCTGCGCCGGCGCCTCCTCGTGCGACCGCGGCACGCCGCTCTCGATCGCCGCGGGGAGCGGCTCGAGCCGCGCCGCCAGCCAGCGGACCGCCACCACCGCGCCGACGACGAGCACCACCGCCGCGGCCGCGCTCACCACCGCCATCGACCAGCCCCACACCGGCCGCGGCAGACGGTGCAGGCGCCGGAGCGAGTCGGCCGCGCGTGCCCGGACGCGGGCGACGAGGCGCTGGCGTCGACTCGCCGGCGCCGTCGACGGCACGAGGACGATGCTCGGCCTGGCGCGCGGACCGGCCTGCTTCGCCTCGATCTCGCGGACCGGCTCGTCGCCCGCCAGGTAGCCCTCGGGGGCTTTAAAAAAGACCTTCAAGCGCGCGTGGACGGCCTGCCACTCGCTCTGGTCGCGCGCCAGCACCGAGGCGATCGCCGCGCACTGGGAATCATACGACCATGGTTCGCCGGCCTCCGCATCGGCGGCCATCTCCTCGAGCAGCGCCTCGACGGCCAGGGTGGCGCGCAGGTCGAGGCCGAGCGCGCGGTCCTGCTCGAGGCGGCGGAGGAAGGCGTGCAGCGTCGGCGCGTCCACGGCTCACCCCAGCGCGTGGAGATCCTCGCGCAGCTTGATCAGGCAGCAGAGGGAGGGCAGGTCGTGCCACGTTCGCGTGCGCAGGCGCGACGACGCCGGGTCGAGGTCGCCGGCCAGCGTCGCCAGGCGAGCCAGCGCGTCGGCGGGTTCGTAGGTCTCGCCGACGACGTCGAGCCAGTCGAGCAGCTCCGCGGTCGACGGCTTCTTGTGCAGCCCCGGCTGCGCGCGCAGGCCCATGAACAGGCTCACCGCGTGATCGAGGTACGGCTCCTCGCCCGCCGTCGCCGTGTCCTTGCGGCGCTCGCGGAGGATCTCCGACAGGCGCTCCTTCCCGGGGAAGCGGATGTGACAGAAGACGCAGCGGCGCAGGAACGCGTCGGGGAGCTGGCGCTCGACGTTGCTGGTGATCACGATGATCGGCCGCCGCTCGGACGCCGCGGGCGGACGCATCACCCGCTCGATCGGGCGCTGCTCGGCCCCCCACGGCGCGAAGTTGGTGACGACGGCCTCGCCGGGGCTGGCGCTCGGGATCTCGGGGATCTCGAACTCGTTGCGCTCGAGCTCGCGGAGCAGATCGTTGGGCAGGTCGCGCGGCGCCTTGTCGATCTCGTCGATCAGCACGACCTGGCGGATCGGTGCGACCAGCGCGAGGCCGAGGGGCTGCAGCTCGACGTAGCGGCGCGGATCCTGGGCCTCCTCGCGCGCCGCGGGTCCGCCGTGCTGCGCGTCGCTGAAGCGGCGCAGGGCGTCGTAGTGGTACAGCAGATCGCGGGCCCGCGTGTCGCTGCGGACATAGCACTCGCGGATGCCCTGCTTCGCCTCGCGCCGGCCGTCGAGGTAATTGGCGATCACGTGGGCGAAGTCGGTCTTGCCGCAGCCCGGCTCGCCCGTGAGGAGCAGGGGCATGCCGAGCGTGATCGCGGCGTTGGCCGCGGCCAGCAGGCCGTCGTCCGGGAGGTACGGCTTGCGGTCGCGGCCTTCCAGGCCGTTCGGGGGGATCCGCGGCTTGCTGGTGCGACGGGTCCGCAGCGGCGGGAGTGCGGGCGGTGGATTCGAGGTCATGGTCAGGCGAGGGAGGGGCTCAATTCGCGGTAGAGGTCGTCGGCGAGGTCGCGATAATTCTTGGCGTCGCCCAGCGCCTGGTGCCGCGCGTAGACGGCGTCGCAGCGGGCGCGCAGCGCCGGCGTGAGGGCCTGACCGCGGTCGCTCAGGAACTTCTCGAGGCTCTCGCGCACCTCGCTGGCGGTCGGAAAGTGGAGCTCGAGCACCTTGCGCTCGCCGCCCGCGACCGCGCGCAGCGCCTCGTCGACGGCGTTGAACAGCTCGTCGGCGCCGGTGTCGAGCAGCGGGTGCTCGACGGCGAGCAGCACGCGCACGGCCCGATGCGGCGCGCGGAGGGTCGCCAGGACGGCCGTGAGGCGGTCGCGGAGGAACTCGACCAGCGCGTCGCGCTCGCCCGGCGTGAGGCCGACGAGCGGCGCGGTGTTCTTGCCGCGCACGAGGAACATCACCGCGTGCTGGGCGAGCGCGCGTTGCAAGTACTCGGCGAGCGGCCTGCCCTTGGCGAACCCCATCGCCCGGCGGAACGTCTCCTCCCACTCCTCCGCGGTCTGCAGGCGCACGTGGTCGCGCTCGAACATCACCTCGCAGACCTGATGCTCGCGGCGCACGCCGTCGCTGGCCTCGTCGTCGAGGAAGCGGTGGGCGCGGTCCATGAACAGCGCGATGTGCTGGCTCGGCGTGCCGTGGAGCAGGAACAGCAGCGGACCGTCCTTGCCGTCGCAGGCGCGCGTCAGCGCGTTCCAGGCGCCGTCGCGGTCCAGCAGGCGACAGAACAGCGAGTAGCTCTCCGCGCCCTGCGGGGCCGCCGGGGCCGCGAGGATGTGACGCGCCAGCGCGTCGAGCTCGTGGCCGCGGTCAGGCCGCGCGTCGCGCAGCGACTGCAGCAATCGCGGCGTCACGAGGTCGTGCCGCGCCAGCCGCTCGGCCACGCGCGAGCACGCGACCGCGAGCTCGCCGAGAAAGTCCTCGTCGTGGTGACATTGCGCGGCGAAGCCACGCAGCCACGCCGCGAGCTCGTCGCGCGTGAACAGCCGCGCGAGCATCCCCGCGAGCGCGACCGCCGGCGAGCCAGAGGGCACGTAGATCGCCGCCGGCGCGGTGAGCTCCGGCGCGGTCGCCACGGGCCCGGTGGGCGCCGCGGGGCCCGGCGGGACCGGTCGTGCCGCGGGTGGCATCGACATCACGGGCGGCGGCGGCGCGACGATCGCGACGGCATCGCAGGCCTCGACGCCGAGCTCCGCGAGCTTGCCGAACAGGCCCCGGTCCCCCGCCTGCAACAACGATCGCAGGCCGCGGAAGTCGGGCGCCGGCGCCTCGAGCTGGAGCTCCCGCGCATGGACACGCGCGCCCCACACGTTGACCTTGACGCCGTAGCTGTCGAGCAGGTCGTCGAGCTCGACGCCGCGACGCCTGGCCGTCCGCTCGTTCGCCGGCGCCGAATACTGCACGGTGAACGCCACCGGCCGCTCGGCCGCGAGCGCGAGCCGCTGCAGGAACCGCGGCACGTCCGCGTGTCGCGGCAGCTCGGCGACCGAGACCGCGACGTCCTTGAGGCGACGGCGGAGCGGCGGCGTCAGCTCGGCCACGATCGCATATCCGCCGCGGATCCCCAGCTCGCGCATGTCGTCGAGCACGAGGTCGAGGTCGGGGTCGTTATGGCCGTAACCGATCCACAGCAGGCGATTGCTCTGGAGCAGCGAGGCGACCGCCCGCCGCGTCGCGCTCTGGCGAAATTCGCCCACGTAGTCGGCGCGCGCGGCGATGATGTCGTTCGGGTGATCGAGGTCGCCGTGGATCTTGAGCACCAGCGGCTTCCTCGCGGCCAGCAGATCGGCGACGTCGGAGCTCGACCACGAATATACCTTGACGTCGCCGGCGGCGGCCTCGAGCAGGTTGTCGTAATTGGTGGTGACGACCGCGCGCAGGCCGAGCTGCATGAACATCCGGTGACTCGCCGTCGGCCACGGCTCGACCGCGCTCGGGCCCTCCGTCACCCGCCACGGCCTCGCGTCGGTGCGCTCCTCCGCCGCCCGCGCGAGCAGCTCGGGCAGCACCTCGAACCGGCGCCGCTGGAACAGCTGGCGCGCGACCGCACCGGCGAATTCGCCCGCCAGGACGTCTTGCTTGAGCAAGTTCGCCGCCTGCAGCGGCTGTCCCTCGCAGATCTGCCACGCCCACGCGATGTCCTTGCGCTCGTTCGGGTGGGTGTCCCACGCCTCGTCGCAGATCGCCCGGATCAGCTCGATCCACCCCGGCAGCCCGGCCGCGCAGGACAGCCCCGATCCGACGATACCGACGACATCCCGGCTCTTCAGGCTCTTCACGAGCTCGGGCGCGGGTTCAGGGAGCGACGCCTCCGGAGACATGGATCTCGACGTTACCGGCGCGTCTCGTGGCCGCGCAAGGGCTCCCGCGCGCCCGATTCGTCGCCTGCGCCGGCCACAGACCGAACGCCGCACGGTGTGCGCTATCGCTCTCGCCTCGACACCGAGCATTGCTCGTCCCGGCAGCAGCCCATTCGCACGGCGCAGTGGATGCGCGGCAGGCCACGGCGGTCGGACGTGTCAGGGATGGCTGGTTCGCCCACACCGCCGCAGAGCGCGGCGACGAACCCGCGTCGCGGCCGGTGACCGCCGCTCGTGACGCGAAGCGACGGATCTCTCCGTGGCGCTGGCGGGCGAGCGAACTCCTGCGTCGCTGGCACGAAGCCGCTCGTCGGCGCCGCCACGCAGGCTGCGCGCGGCTGTCTCATGAGACAGCCACGCGCAGGCCGCGTCGACATGGCGCTCGCACGCGCATCCGCGCAAGGACCCGACGATCTCGAGCCGTCGCCGTCCATTCGTGCCCGGACGCGGCGACGCGCGGCGAACGGCGCCGCGCATCGCCGATTCGGCTCACGACTCGCAGCCGCAGCCGGTCTCGTCGGTGAACGGCGCCTCGTCGCCGAAGCACTTGATCAACATCGCGGCGCATTGCGCCGGATCGTGGCTCACGTAGCGACGCCCGCTCCGCGCCGATTGCGGCGCCTGGTCCTCGCAGATCCCGATGCAATCGGCCCCGCCCTTGAGCGGGTCGCAGTCGTCGCTCGGGTCGTCCACGCACACCTGCCCCTCGGGGCAGGCCGTGCCGGCGAACCCGCCGCAATACGTCACGTCCTCGCAGAACCCGATGCAATCGGCCCCGCCCTTGAGCGGGTCGCAGTCGTCGCTCGGGTCGTCCACGCACACCTGTCCCTCGGGGCAGGCCGTGCCGGCGAACCCGCCGCAGGTGGTGGCGGCGCGGAAGGTGGCCTCCTCGCAGATCCCGATGCAATCGGACCCGCCCTTGAGCGGGTCGCAGTCGTCGCTCGGGTCGTCCACGCACACCTGCCCCTCGGGGCAGGCCGTGCCGGCGAACCCGCCGCAATACGTCACGTCCTCGCAGATCCCGATGCAATCGGCCCCGCCCTTGAGCGGGTCGCAGTCGTCGCTCGGGTCGTCCACGCAGACGAGGTCGCCCGGGCAAGGAGTGCCCGCGAAACCGCCGCAAGGAATGGGCAGTTCGCCCTTCCGCTGCGTCACATCCTCGGAGTCGCACGCAGCGAATGCGCCAAAGGCCAGAGTGAGATGGGTGAAGTACCTAATGTATTTTCGCATGATTCTCCGTAGACCCTTCGAGTATGGAAGGGTTATGGAAGATATGGCCAGCCCGCGCCACTTGGTACGACCAATCTCTGCAATCGATCGAGAGGAACATCCGCTCGAGCGCGTGAAACATCGGAACAATGAGCGTGAACGATCACCCGCTGCTTTGCAGCGATTCGCTGCAGGGCCCGGCCTGACAGCCCCAGGAGGCTGAGGCCCCCAAAGTACAACGTTCCGGGCGCCGGAGCGCCTCGCAATAGGGCGAGCGCCGCCTGGCTCCTGCTCTCGGCGGTTCCGACGGGATCGGCACGAGGCTCGATTGGACCGTGCTGTCCGACGGAATTGTTCGCCCTCGCGACCGACGTGCTCTGCCCCTCGACAACTGGATGCGCGTCGTGGTCATGCTCCTGTCCTCCGAGCCTTTCTCCGGCTGGCTGGCGAACCGTCACGCCGCCGATTCGCGGTCCGCTGCCCCCGCGATTGGGCTACGCTCCCGGCTCACGGAGGACGACGATGCCATACGACCAAGGAGTGGCGGCCCGGCTGCGGGCGGCGGTGATGCGAGCGCGACCCCAGGCCCTCATCGACGAGCGCAAGATGTTCGGAGGCCTCGCGCTGCTGCTCGACGGCAGCATCGCCTGGGGGGTGTTGAAGAGCGATCTGGTGATCCGCGTGCCCGACACCGCCACCGCGCTGCGGCGGCCGCATGCGCGGCCGTTCGACTTCACGGGTCGACCCTCGCGCGGGCTCGTGTACGTGGCACCGCCCGGATTCGCCGACGAGCGCGACCTCGATGAGTGGATCGCGCTCGGGATCGCGGGGGCACGAGCGGCCGCGGCGACCAGGCGGCCCGCATCGCGCGCGAACGCAGCGAAGGCCCGGGCTCGCGCGCGGTAGAGAGTTCTCATCCATCGCCGCGGGGCCGCTGCACCGGCACCAGTCGCTCGCCCACGCACGATCCGAACCACCGGTGCACAGCTCGCAGGAGAAGCCGAAGATTCCCACGGGGTTGAGCGGCAGCTCACAGAGGGCCGGGAGGACCTGCTCGAGGTCCTGGATCGAGAGCGGTTGTCACGTCAGAGAAATGAACGATTCCACATGGTTGCGAAAATTCGCCGGCGCTGGCGTCATCGACCGATGAGTTTGTGGAAGCCGGGAGGTCTGTACGATCGGAACGATGCGGCGGGTATCTCGACCGCGCCCGCCTTCCCCGGAGACCGACATGGCACGCAAGTTCTTCGTAAGCCTCCCCGTCCGCGACCTCCCGAAGTCGATGGCCTTCTTCACGGCCCTCGGCTTCGAATTCGACCCGAAGCTCACGGGCGACCACAGCGCTTGCATGATCATGAGCGAGGGTGCCTCCGTGATGCTGCTGACAGAGTCGTTCTTCGGCGGCTTCACGAAGCGCGAGCTCTGCGACACGCGCACGCAGGAGGAGGCCCTCTTCTCGTTCTCGGTCGCGAGCCGGTCCGACGTCGACGCGATCGTCGCGAAGGCGGTGGCGCACGGCGGCGTATCCGCGGGTCCGCCGGAGGACCACGGCTTCATGTACGACCACGGCTTCTACGACCTCGACGGCCACGGATGGAACGTGGTGTGGTCGGACCCCTCGGCGACGTGACGCTCGCCCGGTGGTCCGGAGCCGTGCATCGGTCACGACCAGCGCGAGCAGGCGCTGGTTGTGGTCGACCTCGCGGCGTTCGGCCGATTCGTCGGAGGTCGCGCTGGAGCTCGCAGATCGCCGAGGGTCGGTGGTGGGTGGCTGCCGTGGCGAGCCACCTCCGCCTCAAGGATCTGCAGACGGCGAGCGACCATGTCGATCGCCGTGGCGGCAGTTCCGGACTCTCGATTTGAATTCGACCCGGCCTCACTGCTCGAAGCAGTAACTACGCGGATTTCTCAACTCTTTGATCACACTCGCAAATTCGCCAAACTCCGCGTAGACATTCACGAATTCGCGCTAAATGTGAGAGCCCGCGAGTCCCCGAGGCTCGCGGGCGTCGACCTGTGTCGTGGAGAGATAGTGGAGACGCTCCAGTTTCGGGCAAAGCCACTCGCACCGCTCGGAGAACAGAGAGCGACGGGTTCACTTATCTTCGATAAGTCCAAGAAGCCTTGCCACCGCGACCACATCGTCGTCGGGTGCCAGCGAGATGGGGCGATGAGCCGGGTTGTTGCTCATCGGCACGAGGCTTCGGCCCTCAGGCATCTCCACGAGCCGCTTGAAGGTGAACTGACCGAGGTCGGGGTCGACCGTGTCGGAACGCCGCACGAGGATATCTTCGCCGACGGCCGGGGGCGACGTGCTGGACGCACTAAGGTGCTGCCACAGACACCAGGCCCCATTCGGGACCACCCGGTCCATGGAATCGCCGACGACCTGGGCGACGAACTGACCCGGCTGCGGCGAGGCCCCTTGTACCCGCGCGAAGCCGATAGGTTCTGGGCTCTGCCCGTCCGAGAAGGCGCCAGCGGCGATGCGCAGGTCGTAGATCGGGACAGCCGCGGCTTCGTCCTCGCCGCAGCGGATGAGGCGGAGAGCTGGGCGTCCAGCCCGCGTCGCGCTCGCCTGTTCGTACCAGCTCGTGTCGTCCCGGAGCTCGCGCTGCCTCTCCTTGCCGACCAGATACTTGGCGATCCGCGCGATCTTCTGGACCATGGCGTTCTTGTCGTCCAGCTCGAAGGAAGGTACGACGACGACCGCATAGTCGAGGCTATCCAACTTCGCTCGAATGGCCCGGTCCCGCTCGGCCTGTTCGGGGTTGCCGTGGATGTGCCCTGCCATACCGTCGAGGTAGATGCAGAGGCCCGGCTCGTGGTCGTTCTCGCCCTCGTAGAAGAAGTCGGGGAGCGTTGCGCCGTAGCCGGCGCCGAGGTCAATGCGGTGCTGGCAGCGCGGCGCCGGCAGACCGGCGGCGGCCAGCAGGCGCTTGAAGCGGGTCTCGATGTGGGTCTGTGGCTGCCCGGTGGTGGAGCTGGTCGAGGGCAAATTTTCGGGGAGCTCGCGGGCCTTGATCAGAGGCCCGCTGGCGCTGCTCAGGACCTTGAAGGCAACGTGCCGGTTCAGGTGCTCGTGGTAGAAGCGGTTCCGGTACGTCCGCAAGCAGTCGATGCACGATGTCTCGCACGCGCCAGGGCACTGTTCGAGCAGCTCTAGCGCGGCCGCGCGGACCTCGATCCAGCGCTCGGTCAACTGCTCCAACAGGCCCGACCCGCCGGGCATCGGGTCGTAGAGCAGCACGTCGCAGCGGTCGGCGCCGAGGTGGCCGAGCGCGAGGACCTGGAGGTCCTCGACCTCCATGTCGAGCACCCGCGCCGCGCCCATGCGGATGGCCTCGGCCACGCTGAAGCCCACGGTGCGATCCTCTACGTCGTGCCATGCGAGGACGTCGACTTCGACGTCAGCGAAGAAGCCGGTCGGCCTGACGATGTGGGCGCACCGCTCCTGGTGGAGCTTCTCGAAGTCCTCCCGGGACTGCTGGCTGGCAAAGGGTGAGTGCGATTGGCCGCAGGCGAGGCACAGCGGGAAGCCGATACGGTTCTTGACCTCGTTGCGCGGACCCACGTTCACGAGCCGAAGATGCACCCCGCGGCGGAAACGGATGTCCAGACTCCCCCACGTCCACACCGCACCACCGCGGTGATAGCCGCGATCGGAGCCGTAAACGGCCACGGGCATCTGAAAGCGAAACTCCTCCTCGTCGGAGATCTGCGACTGCGAGGGCAAGATGACGTCGCAGATCGGGACAGCGCGGATCTCTTGCTGTCCGAGCGGAGCCACGGGGGTGTCGACGCCGACCTCCTGGACCACTTGTTGCTCGACCACGACACGGAAGCGCAGAGTCTCCTCCGGCGTGAGTTGGTACCGGCGCGGCACGAAGCGAAAGCCGTTGGCGTAGATGGCGTTGCCCGGGACGTACTCGCGGAGGGCGAGGGTCGGCGCTCGCGGGAGCTCGAAGTCGTCGAGCCCGTCGGTCATGCGCGGAGGCTCGGCGGTGCCGACGATGCTCCCGGACTCGAGCCCGTAGCCCGGCAAGAAGCCCTCCCGCGCGAGGGCTGCCATCGTGTCGGAGTCCTCGGGGCCGCCCTGTGCGCTCCTGCGCCTGTGGGTGAGCGTGCCCTTGAGGCGGGCGATGATCTTCTCGCAGCGTCGCTCGTGGGCCTTGTCCTCGGGATCGAGGGTGCCCTTCTTGAGCTTGACCTCGCCGAGTCGCCGGAGCTCGCCGACTGCCCAGTCGAGTCGCCGCTTGAGGCGCCGCAACACCGCCTGCAGCGACTCCGGCATCTCGTACACCACGCGCTCGAGCAACGCGGGGGTGACGGCGGCGGCGTCCTCGGCGGGCCATGCTTCGGTGAAGGCGCGTGTCACCGCGGCCAGGACCGCGGTGCGGTGGGTGTGAATGAGCGGGCCGAGTTCGGACACGTCGAGGACCTTGTCGAGGATCTCGCCGCCCGGTGTGAACAAATAGGGGCTCAGGAGCGCCGGGAAGCACCTGCTCAGCGTGCCCTCGATCGTCTGCTTGGTGGCGAGATCGGCGGCGCGCGCGACGCCGTGGAGGGCGGTGAGCACGGTGGCATGCACGTGCTTGCGGATCATCACCCCGTTCTTGAGGTTGAACCGCGGCGGTTCGACCTGCCCGCCGAGTAACTTCAACGGCTCGCGGAAGTAGGCCTGGTCGAAGCCGATCGCCTGGGCGTACGTCACATCCACGGCCATGCGGTGTCGCCGGCCGGCGCGGCCGGCCCGCTGCCAGTAATTTGCGGCAGTCGGGGGCACGTTGCGCATGAGCACCGCGTCGAGCGAGCCGATGTCCACGCCCAGCTCGAGTGTCGGCGTGCAGACCAGCGTGTTGAGTTGTTCCGCGTCGCCCTTGAACTGGTTCTCGATGCGCTCGCGCTTCTCGTGGGGCACCTGGGCCGAGTGCTCGGAGACGCGTAGCATCGCGTAGTCGCCGTCGAGTACGCGCAAGTTGAAGTCGTCGGTATCCTCGGCTTCCCAGGCGACACGCCCGCCGCACCTCCAGGCCGTGCAGATGCCGGTCGGCCCCTTGCGTACCGTGGTGCGGCGGCACTTCTCGCAGCGGTAGCGCCCGGTGTGGCGGTGCATGATGAGCTTGCTGCTGTCGATCTGCAGGGCGCCCGCGCTGCCCTTCAGGGGCTTGCCCCAGCCCTCCAGGACCACCGGCACCAGGAGCTTCGCCTGCTGGAGCGCGTGCCACAACTCCTCAAGAAACGTAGCAAGCGCACGTTCGGGCACCCCCCACGCGGCGATGGCGTTCCACATCTGGGTCGGCTGAGTGCCGACCCACTGGGTCACGCGCGCCGGCTCATCGTCGAGGCCGCGCGAGAGCTTGACGCCCTTGGGCCCGCCGGGGAAGGTCGGCATGTAGCCGTACTGGATCTGTTTGTCGCCGCTGTTCCAACGCCGCTCGAAGAGCTTGGTTGGGTCACGTAGCAGGCGACTCCGGCGCATGTGATCCAGCAGCGCGGCGATGCCCTCGACGAGGGCGTCCGGGGCGAGACCCAGGAGCGGGGCCCACTTCTGCACGAACGCGAGGTCGGGCCCGAGGCCCTGATAGGTCACCTTCAGGCGCCCCCACGGCTCCAGGCCCAGGCGCTGCTTCACGCCGGTGGCGAGCTCGCGGAGGAGCTGGATCCGCAGGAAGTACAGCCGCTCTTCGCGGTGCTTGGTGCCGCTCTCGTCGAAGGGCACGACCTGCCAGACCTCGGGCAGCAGCGCGCGAGACAGGTCGCGATCCTTCTCGAGGACGCCGTCCAATGTATAGACCACGTCGCCGATCGAGGCGCCGCCGTCCGGGATCTGCTGGGACATGAGGGCGCGGAGCCGGAAGCGACGGGCGTGATCCTGCATCCATCCGGCCTGGAACGCGGCATCCTGCCGGTTGTCGGCGAATACGAGCAGGCGCGGGCGCTCGGACAGGTGCAGCATCGACTGCGCGAGCACGTGAACATCCGAGACGCTGACGGCGCGGACCGGGCGCGCTGGTTCGCGGTACCTGCCGCCGCGAGGGCGCTTTCCGGGCGCCTGGCAGGCGATGCAAGAATGGAGCAGCCCGGGGTACTCCTTCTTGTAGCGGACCACCTGGACGGCAATCAGCGACGCCTGCGTGTTGCAGACCGCGCACGCGTGGCGACGGTCCTCGTGCAGTGATCCGCAATGATGGCACACGAACATCGGGTGAAGCCGTCGATGCTCGTAATCGTGGCCGGAGGGCGGTAGGACGTCGCCGTCCTCGTCGACCTCCTCGGTGTCCTCTTCTTCGTCGGGCCGGACGACCATACGGTCGACCATCAGGACCCGGGCCCCATTGACGGCCGGGGGCAAGTGCTCCCACACGCGGGCGGTGCCGATCCGGTCGCCGCCGGTGGGACCCGCCTTCACGCCGGCGAGGAGCCCGAAGTCTTTCACCCACGTCTCATAATAGTGCTGGCCGCACGTCGTGCAGGTCATCACCGGGAAGCGCCGGTAGGCCTCCCCCAGCTCGGCGGCCGCGTCCTCGCCTGCGAGCCACAAGCGTGCCGCGCCGTCCGGCTGTGACAGGGTGACGACGGCGCCGCCGACTCCGCGCACGAACGAATGCACGACCGGCCGCAACAGCGGGTCGTGCCCGCTACGGCCGGTGGCCGCGCCGAGCGCGAGCCAGGCCAGCAGCTCTGGCTCTGGCACCGGGCGACCCACGGCCTCCTCGAGCAATGTGGGCAGCTCGGCCAGCGCACGCGGCCGGGCGAGAGCCGCGGCGAGCTGATAGACGAGCTCGTTGCTGGCGAGCTGGGCGGCGAGGGCCGCCTGCCAGCCTACGCGCGGCAGCCTGGCCCCGCCGAGGGCCACGAGCTGGGCCGAGATGGCGTCGGCGACCTCTGTGTCGGGAGCGTCGACCGCTCGGAGTAGCGCAGCGAGCACGGCGTGGGGGTCGTCGGGCGGGCCGGCGGGAACGCTTCGCCGCTCGTTCCACCGCAATTCATCGTAGTCCTCGCGCACGAGGGTGACGCGCCCGCCGTCTACGCCGAAGAAGCGCCGGGCGAAGTCTCGCGCGTCGTTGTCACCGCCCTTCGGGTCGGCCATGGTGGCCGACGCGGCGATATGGCGCACCTCGGCGTCGGCGCGGCCGCAGAACGTCCGCAGGCGGCGAATGAGACAGGCAGTCTCGGCGCCCTGGGCTCCGCGGAAGGTGTGAGCCTCGTCGAACACCAGGAATTCGAGCGGCGCGTTGGCGAAGATCCCGACGTCCTTGCCGCGGGTCAGGAGCAGCTCGAGCTGCTTCACGTTGGTGAGCAAGATCCGGGGCTGCCCGCCCTCCATGCGCATCGCTCGACGGCTCGCGCGCTCATCCGGCGGCACGAGCGAGATCGCGTGGCCGGCGGCGCGGATCTGGTTGAAACGCTCGTTGTAGGCCGCGTTGGTCGAACCGGCCGGCATGCGCTCGCCGCGGACGCCGGACTCGTCCTCGGGGGTGGTCCCCACGTACATGCCGAAGGGGATGCCGCGGCCGGCGAGCAGTCCGCGCAGACGCTCGAGCTGGTCCTCGGCGAGGGCGTTCATCGGATAGATGAGGACAGCGACGACGCCGGGGGGCGCCCCCTGCTCCTTGAGCTCGAGGCAGCGGCTGATGATCGGATAGAGGAAGGACTCGGTCTTGCCGGAGCCGGTGCCGGTCGAGATCAGGGTGGTGTCGCCGCGATGCACCGATCGGATCGCGACCTCCTGGTGCGACCGCAAGCGCTCGTACGGGACCACCGAACTCATACCTGGGTGAAAGACGCCGTCGTCGATGAGCTGCTGGACCGTCGCGCCTTGCTTGAAGGGGCGTGAAAGGCTGACGAAGGGACCCTTGCGCAGGGGGGTGTCGCGGGTCTGTTCGAGGCGGAGGAGGGCGCGGAGCTGAGAATAGAGATGCTGGTCAGCGAGCGGATAGGTCGTGAGCTGGTAGTGCAGGAAGTCGTCGACCACTCGCTCGGTGAACGTAATCGGATTTAATGCCACTTGTCCCCTCCCGCGTTGCTGGCGAGCGTGTTGGTCCGGAGCGCCCTCCGCGACCAGTGCTCGTCGATGGCCTGGGTGAATTCGCGTCTTACGAGCTTGGCCCGCGCGACGAGACGGTTGCCGTCGTCGCGGCGAAGGTAGAGCCCCTCGGCCGGGCCATCGCACAGCTGCGAGTGGCCGAGCAGCGCGGTCAGGCCGCGCTCGTCGAAGCGACCGGCGCCGAGGCGCGGCACGAGGGCGAGTCCGAGGCTGTGGACGAGCTCGTCGCGCCGGGCGGCGCTCCAGAACTCGCCGGCGCCGCGGTCGTACACGTCGAAGGCGAGGAACCAGTCCGGCAGCCGCGTATACTGAACGCTGTGGACGGCGTAGCACCACTCGCCGAACAACATCAGGTCGGGGAACAGCGCGTCAGCGAGCGGGTCGCGCCGCGGGTCGAGCCAGCGCCGCAGCGGCTTGAACTGGCCGTGCGGGGCGTCGAGGTCGATATAGGTGCCGCGGTTCTGGGCCCGCAGTTCGCCGTCCTCGTCGACGGACAGGCCGAGGTTGGCGCCGTCGACCTTCTCTTCCACCAGCACGTCGCCGCTCAGGAGCTCGCGCGCCTCCTCGGGCGAAAGCACCTTGTCGTCGCGCGGCTGGCCGGCGCCGAGCCAGGCGAGGTGCGGCGTGTGCGGGAAGCGGAAGAAGTCGGTCACTTGCCGGCCTTCCGCGCCTTGACCCGGGCCCACTCCTCGCGGCACCAAACTTCAATGATTTGGTGCACGGAGATGCCGAGCTCCGCAAGTGTCCCGTCATGCAACAGGTCCAACCAATCCGTGTCGCAAGCGTTGGCAATCGGCGCGCCGGACTCCACCGCCGCGGCGACCATCCGCCGATCAGCGTGATCAAAGACCTTGTGGCCAGCGTCGTGCGGGATCCACGGGTCCCCGTTCTCGTCTGGCTCGACGTAGACGGGCCGATAGTGACATTTGGTGAGCTTGTTGGCGATCACCATGCGGCCGTACTCGTCTTTTTCGATCTTGTTGCTGTACTCTTTTTCGATGAAATGGTGCAGGACGTCGAGGACGACGTAGGTGCTCGGATCCTTGTTGACCGCTTCGAGCCATGAGAAGACCTCCCAAAGCTCCTTCTCAGTCGTCACTGGGACGGGGTTTTCGTCGTTTGCAATCCTCCGTGGCGGGCGTCCCTGTTGGGCCGTCGTGGCGATGATGAGAACATTGGTATCGATGACCCACTCAGCCACGTGCCCTCCTTTTTACCATCATGTGCTCGAAGACCTTGTGTGTCTGCCGCTCGACCTCGCCGATGGCGTCGCCGAAGAAGTTGTCGGGCCAGTTGTGCACCCGGCCGTACTCGTCGGCCTCCAGGGTCGTCAGCTTCGACGACGGCTCTTCGCGGTCGACGAAGTAAAGGGCACAGTCGTCGCGGCCGACCTTGCCGTCAGCGATGAGGAATTGCAGGCGCCGGAACAAATGCTCGGAGTGGGTCTCGAGCAGGACCTGGAGCTTGCGCTGCTTGGCGACCTCGACGAACATGTCGGCGAGCTCGGCCTGGGCCATCGGGTGCAGGTGGGCCTCGGGGTCCTCGCACAGGACCACCGAGCCCTCGGGCGCGAAGTGCAGCAGGACGATCACGGGGAGCACCTGCGAGACGCCGTAGCCGACGTCGATCAGGTTCGAGCGGTTACCGCCGCGGAGGACCTGGATCTCGTAGCGGCGGCTCCGGCCGTGCTGCGTGACCTCGATACCGTCGGCGAGGTCGAGCCGCTTGAGCCAGGCGGAGACCGCCGTCTTGAGCGTGCCGCGATCGCGGCCGGTCTCGTTGCTGATCAGGGCCTGGATCGTCTCCTGGCCCATCGAACCGAGGCGCGTCGGGTCTTGCTGCAACCAGGCGACCTCGCGGGCGGGGGGCGGGCGCATCGGGCCGAGGTAGTGGAACTTCTTGAAGGCGTCCTTGACCGCGACCATGGCGGCGCGGAGCTTCGGGGCCAGGGTCGGGCCGAGGTCGTCGAGGGCGCGCTCCGACAGCTCGATCGCCCGTCCGGGGCGGTAGTCCTGCTTGGGCTCGTGGACCTTGCTGGCGCCGTCCCAGTTCGGCAGGCGAAAGCGCGGGCTGGCGAGCTGGTAGGCGTTGTTGCTGCTGTAGCTGACCTCGACCTTGTCGTCGCCGAGCCGGTAGACGAGCGAGGCGATGACGAGGCGGTCGTTGGTCTCGCGGAATCGTATATCGACAGAGATGCCGTGCTCGGGGAGATCGAGGCCGACGCCGAGCTCGCGGCCGGAGTCGTGGCCGTGAACGACATCGAGGAAGCTGCCGAGGTCGAGGCCATCCGTCGCCGAGTCGAGCTGGAGCTGGGTGCCGGCGTCGGTCGCCTCGATGGTCTGTTTGAGCATCCGCAGCGGCTGCAGGATGCTGGTCTTGCCGGCGGAGTTGCGGCCGAGGATCAGGGTGACTGTTTTGAGGGGGATCCCGGTGGTCCAGTGCTCCTCGCCCCAGTTGCGAAAATTCAGTAAACGGATCTGCGAGATGGTCATGGCGAGAGGCTCCGGGGCTGCGAGCGAGACGGCAGGCGACGGATCCGGGGCAGGCACGAGGAACGAGAGCTGCGATTCGGCGGCCGTCGTCGCGGCTTTGGCGTGGACGTCGACCTTGGCTCGAGCCGCGCCAGGCTCGGCCCGCGGGCCAGACGCGGCGCTGCTGTCTTCCGTCGGTCGCTCGACGGGCTGGGCGGGGGCGGATGACTCGGGCTCGGGCTCTTCGGCGAAGCGGCGCTCGAACTCCTCGTCGCCGAGGAGCGCCCGCGCGTGGCGCTCGCACTCGGCCCAGCTCTCCTCGGGGGTCTGGGCGAGCTGCCAGTCGAGGAAGCGCGGGCCGAGGCGGCTGGCGACCGGCTGGGATACGCGGGCGCGAGCGTCGTGGCCGAGGCCGTGCTCTGCCAGGCAGAGGGTGTCGGGCAGCATCCAGCCCTCGCCGCCGTTGAGCTCGGAGAAGGCGCGGATGGCGGCGTCGCGGTCGCCAGGGTGTTCGGCGAGCAGGCGCCCCAGGGCGTCGAAGGCGACGAGGGTGAGGACGGTGTGGCGCAGCTCGGGATCCTGGTCCCTGTCGACGCGCCAGAAACCCTTGGGGTCGAGCGTGCGGCAGAAGGCCTTGTCCGACAGACGATCCTTCGGGTGATCGCAGTCGCGCAAGACCCAGCGCAGGTCGTCGCGCGAGAGGTTGTAAAGGGCGGCGACGACGGCGTCGAGGATGCAACGCAGCCGCAGGCGCTCGTGCGGCGTGATGGCGCGACGCGACCATTGAGCCCAGAGCTCGCGCGGCCACCACGGCGCGAATCTCGCAAGCGGCATGCCGAGCAACGTCGTGACGTGTGACAACGATAGCGCGAGGGCGGGCGGCGGGAGCGGCAGCTCTTCCACCACGTAATAATTCATGTGGGTGCCGGATATACGGATTCTGGCTGTAAAGTCGAATGCGAAGGTGTTCAGCACGCTCGAGAGGGGGAGCGCATTGTCCGTGGTGAAAATCCCGATCACGTTACCGCAAGGGAGGTCCGGGACGAGCGCCGCGATGGAGGTTCGCTCATCGGTCGATCGAGCGATGTCGCGAAATCCGAGCTTCAGGTCATGGGTCGCCTTTTCATTCCCACGATAGTCGGTCTGCTGAAGTAAATATCGTGGCACCCACGACTTATGCGACCACGACAACTCCCCCCACGATGCCTTCTCAACCGTGAGCCACCCCTTATAGGATGGATCGTGCTGATGAATCATCGAGCCTTGGTAAAGCGGCAGGAGCACGTCGTCCTCGGGGCCGATCCAGCGGCCGTATTCGTCCGGCTTATAGCCCGCCTCGTCGGCCTTGTCCCGCGGGATGAAGAGCTTCGAGTCAGCCGTCATGTGGAACTCGGTCCCGTACTGGATGCCCCAGCCATCTGGGCCGTTGTCGCCGAGGATCACGCTGTTCGCGTAGATCTTTGTGAGCACCTCGAGGTCGCGCTCGCTGCGGATCTCGAGCACCGAGAGGCTCTTGGGGCTGAAGGCGTGGACGCGCTCGGCGGGGTACGCGAGGGCACCCTTGGCCTCGGCCCAGTCCTCGAGCTCGTGGCGCATGAAGGCGGCCTGGAGCGTCAAGGTCTTGCCGCCCTTCTCGGCGATGGTGACGGCGAACTTGAAGCTGCGGTGAATGTCGAACAGCTTGTTTCGGTTCTCGAAGCCGTAGAGCCAGCGCCACTGGCAGCGGTCGAGGAGCAGGCGGCGCAGGCTGACCGAGCCCTTGTCGGTGTAGAGGCCGCTGGGGGTGACGAGGCCGAGCTGGCCGCCGGGCTTCAGGAGCGCGTGGGCCTGCTCGACGAACAGCTTGTAGGTGTTGAGGTCGGCCGAGCCCTGGTGGCGGAAGGCGTGCTCTGGGTCGGCGTAGCCGGTCCTACGAGCGCGCTGGCCGGCCCATTTTCGATGGAGCTTGCGCGACTCGTCGACCTTGCGCGGCACGAGGATGATGTGCGGCTTGCCGCCCTCGTCCTCGGTGTCACCGAAGGGCTCTGCGGCGTAGCGGACGAAGTTGCCGGCGTCCTTGAAGCGGCCGACATAGTCGAGCCATTTGCGCTCGCGCTTCGGGTCGGCGGCGAACAGCTCGCGCTGGCGGGTGAGCGCCTCTTGCTTTCCGTACGAGCGATACAGCGGGTCGAGGTCGCTGAAGAACTCCTTGCTGTTGGGCTTGCGTATCTCCCACGGCGGGTTGCCGACGATCGCGTCGAAGCCGGCGCCCTTTTTATTGAAGACGTCGGGGAATTCGAGCTCCCAGTGGAAGAAACGCCGCGAGTGCCGCAGCTCGCGTGAAATCGCGCGAGCTGCTTCCGAGGGCGCGCCGAGGGTCGCCGGGGTTGGGGCCTCGGCGAGTTGGTCGAGCGGCCAGAACCACAGGGCGCACCACAGGTCGCAGGCCTCGCGCACACGCGCGAGGTCGGGGTCGGGCTCGACCTGATTGTGCCACATCTCGGCCCGCTTGTGAGGCATCGACGCGGGGACGTTGCGCAGGCGGCGGTAGAGCTCGCGCACGCGAGTGAGGGCCTTGTCAATCGTGTCGTCGGAGACCTCGGCCGCGTCGGTGCGCTGTTGGCCCGAGATACGCTCGACTTGCTGCTCGAGGACGTTCTTGCGCCTGTCCTTGAGGACAGTTGCCCATTTGTTGCCCTCGTGGGTCACGCCGCGCCACTTCTCGTCGGGGCTCTGGCGCCACCACGCGAGCAAGGGGTAATCGCGGAAGCGGTCGATCCAGGCGCCGACGAGGGCGTCGCCGCAGCGGAGCTTGTGGTCGAGGAAGGTGAAGGGGAGCTTGCGGTCGAGGGTCTCGACCCACAGGGCGACGCGCGCCAGCTCGGTGGCGAGCGGGTCGATGTCGACGCCGTAGAGGCAGCGCTCGACGACAGCGCGGCGGACGAACGCGGTGAGGCGCTCGTCGAAGTTGTCGGTGGCGAGATCGCGGTCGGCGTCCGGCAGGCGGTCGCAGTCGACCATGGTGTGGCCGTTGACGACGTGGATTCGTTTGTGGAAGCGGAGCGACTCTACGACCAGCTCGGTGAGCACGCGCAAGGCGGCGACCAGGAAGCTACCCGAGCCCATGGCGGGGTCGCAGAGCTTGAGGTCGAGGAGCACCTCGGGCAGGTGGATGACGCCGTCGGCGTCGTGGGTGAGCGGCTCGAGGGTGCGCCGCACGGTCGGCTGGGTGAGCTGGGGCCGGGTGTAGAAGGTGCCGGCACCCTTGCGGGTGCCGCCCCAGCGGACGAGGTAAAGCTCGCCCGGGAGCTTGATGTCGGCGAAGAGCCGGTCGGCGGCGCTGTCGAGCTCGGCGAGATATTCGGGGTTCTTGTCGGCGTTGCGACCGGCTGGCTTTTTGACCAGCTTGCCGACGACGACGGCGCGACGGCTCCACTCGACGGCGCGGCGGCGGGCCTCGGCGTGTTCGTCGTCGTCAAGAGGGGCCTCGGCGGGGCTGTCGGAGACCTCGGCGGCTTCGGCGGCTTCAGCGTCGTCTTCGCCCTCGGCGTCCTCACCCTCGGCCTCCTCGTCCTCGGCCTCCTCGGCATCGTCCTCGCCGGCGGGCTTGTTCGTCACCTTGGCCTTCTCGACGAGGGCGGCGAGGGCCTTGTCGGTCATGCCCTCGAGCTGGTCGAGCGGGAGCGCCGGCTGGTTACCGAGATTGAGGAAGAGGATCGGCTGGTCGCCGGCGCGGTGGAGCTCGTAGTCGAGCAGGCCCTCGTAGAGGATGCCGATGTACTCGCTGGTCAGCTCGGTGAAGTTGACCGGCGTCGGCAGGCCCTGCTGCATGGTGCGCGTGATGAGCTCGAGGATCCGGTAGACGATCTCGTCGCTCGGCGGATGTTCGAGTGACTCGATCCGGGTGAGCGCCCGCTGTACGCCGTCGCCTTCGGGGTCGCCGGGCTTGAACAGGTCGCCGCCGTACTTCGGGAGGTTCAGCGCCGGGTGCGGGGAACCGCCATGGAGCAGCTTGAAGAGGGCGAGGACTTGGCTCCACGCCGATACTCGCTCGCGGCGGCGCTCGCCGGTGAGGCGGCCGAGGCGGTCGAACAGCCCGCCGAGCCCGTAGGCCTGGTGATAGACCGGGTTGTCGATGGGGAACAGCTCGCGGGCCTCGGCGAAGAGGATCACGACGAGCCGCATGACGAAGTGACAGGCGGCGTTGTAGGTGTCGGAGCTGGCGTCGGGATCCCAGGTGGGCGCGAGCGCCGACTGGCGGCCCTTGAGCAGGATCTCGACGGCCTTTCGGACCCGCTCGCCGAGCGCGCTCGAGAGCTTCGCTTGGCCCCGCCGCGTGGTGCGAATGGCCTCGAGCAGCCGACCGCGCTCGGCGCCGTCGCGGTCGAGCGCCGGGCGAGCGACGATCCGGCGGAACACGTGGAAGGTGCCGGAGAGCTGGTCGGCGTCGAGCCAGCGATCGGCGTCCCACTCGACCCAGGCGAGGTTGTCCTCGTCGGCCCACACGAGGCGCCACTCGCGGCCGTTGGTGAGGAGCGCGAGCGGAGCGCCGCGGCGTCGACGACGACGGAGGTACTCCACGACGTGGGCGACAGCCTGCTTGCCTTTGCCGACGCCGATCCGGGGCGTGTGCGTGACGAACAGCGGGAGGCTATCGCCGGCCGCTGTCTCCCACACGCGCTGCGGCTTGAGCCGTGTGCCGTCAAGCAAGGTCTCGGCGTCGGGGTCCTTGACGGCAGCGCCCTTGCGCCAGCCGATGCCGAGGCCGCAGGCGTCCTCGAGCACGACGTCAAGCAAGGCGCTCAGGGCCTCGCCGTCGGGCTCATCCGGATCGAGTGCGATGAGGGCCGCGCGGAGGCGCTCGGCGAGGCGGTAGGGCGCCGCGTTGGGCTCGGGCAGGCGCTCGAGCTCCACCGGGGAGAGGAGGTTGCCGCCGTGCCGCAGCGAGATCCAGGCCTCGTGCGGGCTCACGCCGCAACTCCCGGCGTCCGGATCTCGACGGCGACCGGATAGACGTGCGCATCACCTCGCAGCGCATATCGTCCGGGGAGAATGTGCTTCAGGGTCCGCTCCTCCTCGGCCTTCAGGAGCTCGAGTACGACCTTGTAGTGGGTCGCGCGCAGAGCGAGCTCGACGTCGATGTCAACGAGTTTTCGCTGGGCGGCCTGTTCGTGCTCGGCGTACAACTCGAGCTGGTGCCGCTTGGCCTCTTCCGCCTTGCGCTCCTTAAGCAGCTTTTTCTGGTCGCTGTCGCTCATGGCTTTCTTGAGCTCGCGTTCGCGTCGCTCGAAACGCTTCTTCTCCTGCTCGCGGACGACCTTGCTGGCGGCGGCGAGGCGGGCTTTCAAGGCGGCGGTGAGCTCGCGCTGAAGGCGCTGGACGTGTTTTTTTACCTCGTCCGCAACTCCGTCCCACAGGACGCGCGCGGCGTCGCGGTCACCAGGGGTCGGCGACGCTGCCCACCTGGCCGCAGCCCGTTCCGGGAGCGGCTCGCCGAGACTGTCGCCGCGTATCGGCAGGGCGATGGTCCGGACCCAATGGTGGCAGGGCTCGCGCAGCTCGTTGACCGCGAGCTCCTCGACAGTAAGCAGGACGAGGGCGTCGGCACCGGCGGGGACCGGGCCCTGGCGCGCGATCCACCGCGTCGCCGCGCTCGGGCCACCGGGGAAGCGGAAGCTGGCGAATGTGGACATGACGCGGTGATAGATGGCATCGCCCAGGTGGAGCAGGCGCGAGTCGGGCTCGGGGACGTAGACCGGCCGACCGCTGCGCCGCTGGACGTAATGGGCAGGGTCGAACACCAACGCTGGCATGGCGCCGTCAGAGCTATCCTCACGCAGGGTCTGCTCGACGAGTTCTCGCCACAATCGCGGCACTGGAGACACGAACCTGTCACGGCCCTGGCCGTCAGGCTTCAAACGCGGGCGTCCGAGGTCGATTGCCATTGCTGTTTCGAGCGTCTCGCGGATGCTCTCGGGCGAAAGGTCGAGCTCGGAGCGGAGGGAATTGAGGCGGGCCTCGTCGTCCTTGCCGGGGAGCGCCGGGCCGGCGGGGAGATCTTCGACGATCTCGGCGTTGGCCTGCTGCGCGCCGCTGACGACGCGCTCAAGGCGCTGCTCGCTCTGCACGATGTCCTCGTCGTGCTCGAAGTGGGCGAGGATCGCATCGGCGAAGATCTCGTCGGTGACAACGCGGTCCTCGCGGGTCTGGCTGCGCTTGCGCAGGACCTTGGCCATGAAGCGCATCGAGGCGTCGTCGTTACTGTCGAAGTGAAAGACGTGGACGTCTCGCTCCTGGCCGTGGCGATCGAGGCGACCGTTGCGCTGCTCCATGCGGCCGGGGTTCCACGGGATGTCCCAGTGGAGGAGGTAACGCGCGGCGCGCTGGAGGTTAAGACCTTCGCCGGCCGCGTCGGTGGCGAGGAGTACGCGCGCCGGGCCGCGCGGGTCGTTGAAATGGCGCTTGATGTGGTCGCGCTGGACGTCGTTCATGCCGCCGTAGAGCGCGAGCAGCCAGTCGCCATCACCATAACGGAGGTGCAGGCGGGCGCGTAGATAGTCGAGGGTGGCGAGGTACTCGGTGAACACGACGAGGCGCTCGTCGTCGCGCCACCTCTGGTCATTGCGAAGCTTCTCGTCGATCAGGGCCTCGAGCGCACGCATGCGTGCGTCGACCTTGACCTGCGCGGCCTGGTTTGCGACCGCGATCGCGTGTGCGTCAGGGTCGAGCCCGGGCTGCACGCGGGTCACGCCGATCGCCTGCACGAGCTCGGTCACGTGGGCGAGCTCGGCGGCCACCTTCTCTCGCCACGGGCGAAGCCATGCGCCGACCGTACGCTCTGCGAGGCGCTGGCGGCTCTCACGCTCGCCGTCGTCCTCGGTGTCGTCGGCCTGAACGGAACGCAGTCGCACAACGGCGGCAGCGGTAGCGTCGTGGTCTGGCTGGTCAAGGCCTTCGATGAGAGCGAGCCAACTCTGGCCGAACGGCCACGGCCCGGAGAGCAGTCGCTTCTGCAGGACCTCGGTAGCGAACATCGCCGCGGTGCGGTCCTGGGCGCTCGCTCCGCCGAGCGAGCGCTTCAGGGCGCGCTGGAAGTCGCGTACCGCGAGGTGCAGGTCACGCTCCTGGGCGCCGAAGCGGAGCTGAGGCAGGGCCTCGACGAGGCGCTCGGAGAAGCGGGGCGGCTCGTTCGCGGCGGTGTAGCAGGCGTTGATCTCGCTCTTGAGCCGGCGGATGACGGTGTGGGCGACGCGGCGACGGTCCTCATCGCCCAATTCCGACTTGCGTGTGAACCGGACTGGATCCAGCGCCTCAAGCAACCCGGAGAACGAGAATGTGTGGCCATTATGGGGAGTGGCCGTCAAGAAGACGCGGTGCTCGAACCACGGGGCGATGAGTCGCAGCATTCGCGCGACGTCAGAGTCGGCGCTGACGCTGGCCGCCGGGGCGAGGTTGTGCGCCTCGTCGACGATAAGCAGGTCCCAGCGCAAGCGGCCGTCGTCGCCAGGCTCGGCGGCGCTGCGGAATTGCTCGAGAACGTCGGGCTGTTTCAAATAGTGATAGCTGGTGATCAGGCGCTCGTGCGTGCGCCAGGGGTTGGCGTCGACCCCCAGCTCCTTGCGGAGCTTGAGCGTCTCGCCGCGATCGACGACCTCGAAGGAGAGCGCGAACTTGTCGACCATCTCGTCGCGCCACTGGGTGCGCAGCGAGGCTGGGCAGAGGATCAGCACGCGGCGGATCCGGCGCCGGAGCATGAGCTCGCGCAGGATCATGCCGGCCTGGATGGTCTTGCCGAGGCCAACTGCGTCCGCGAGCATCAGCGCGACGCGCGGCATCTCCAGCGCGCGCAGCACCGGGACGAGCTGGTAGGCCTCGGGGTGAATGGCGCCGAACAGCGGCGAGGCGAGCGGCGGCCGATCCTCGTCGAGGCCCGAAAACGGCAGCGAGGGCGTGAGCGCCGACCAGCGCGTCGCGCGGACCATGGCGTCGAACTCGCGCACGTCCATGGGACTGGTGTCCCCGACGCGCGGGAGCGCCGACGGCTCGAGCACATCCGTCCCCGGCTCCACTTCCCACAGGAGCTGGTCGGTCTCGGCGCCGATGCCGTCGCTGTACTCGACCTCGACAAGGTGGTGGCGGCCATCCTCGGCGTCGAAAGGCCGGACGCCGGTGATCATCGCCCGACGACCGCGGACGACCGCCATCATGCCCTCCCTAGGGAGCGCGCTCTGCAAGGGTTGAGTGGTGGACATCGGAGGCTTGCCCCACGGAGGCTGCCCCTGCAGACGCCCGCGAGGGTCTCCTGTGTAGCAGCGTGGGGTTTTTTGAACAACCGGCGCGGTCCATCGACCTCCTGGGCGCGCCTACACCGCCGCCCTCGTACACTCGTCGACCTCGCCTCGATCCACCGCGAGGCGCTAATTCCCGGCCCTTTGCAGCAAAAAGCCCGCGACCACCCCCTTGCGGCGGACAGTCTGGTGATCGACTGGGGCTGCTGGCTGGAGCGGACGGTCTCCGACTCACCTGAGCGCCGGAGCCCGGTCCAGTCTGGCCCATGTAGTCGAAGTCGGCTCGGCCGGCGCGGCGAACTCGCTAGAGGGGCGGCGATGCGCAAGGGCGAGCAGCGGCGGGGTCGTGCTAACCTCGGGGCCCGACTGCGATGTGGTGCCTGACAAACCGGACCTCGTATGCGGCCGCGCGCAACTGGATTCGCGACCGGGACGGGGTCCATTGGTGGCTCGTCGCCATTCGCGCCACCTACGACGTCGACCATCGCGGTCGGCTCACGCTACTCGACGAGCAGGTCCCTCCGGTCCTTGCGCCCGAGCACTTCGGCGAGGCGGGGCGTTCGAGCCTGCGCTACGACTCCGACTTGCTCGAGGCGAAGCCCAGCGCCGATGTCCTCGTGCACGGCTCCGTCGTCGCGCCTGGTGAGCGACCGGCCGCGAGCGTCCCCGTGACGCTCCGGCTGGGGTCCGTCGAGAAGCGCCTCGTGGTCCACGGCGAGCGGGTCTACCGTGACGGCGTCCTGGGGCTGACGACCACCTCGCCACGCCCCTTCGTCCAACAGCCGCTGCGATACGAGTCGGCGTTCGGCGGCGGCGATTTTCGCGACCCCGACCCCGCGCGGTGGCGATTCGACGAACGCAACCCGGCGGGCCGTGGCTTCGCGGTCAACGCCGCCGACGTCGAGACTCCGGCACACACCATCGAGTACGCCTCGGGGCGCCCCGAGACGACCGGGCCTGCGGGGTTCGGTCCCATTGATCGCGGCTGGCTCCCGCGGCGCAAGCTCGCCGGAACCTACGGCGCAGCGTGGCTCCGCGAGCGCAAGCCGCTCCTCCCCCGCGACTACGACCCGGCCTTCGCGCTCGCGGCCCCGCACGACCAGCGCCCGTCGGCGCCGCTCGTCGGCGGAGAGCGGATGGCCGTGTCGAACATGACCCCCGAGGGCATGCTGGTGGTCGAGCTACCCCGCAAGCGCTTCACGCTGAGCTCCCGCTTCGGAGCGACCGAGCGTGAGCACGGCACACGGCTGACCACGGTGCTGCTGGAGACCGACGAGCGCCGTCTCTCGCTGATCTGGCAGAGCGCGCTACGGGTCCGCGCCAGCGACGTGGACTACCTCGACGAGACCTTCATCGAGGAGGCGTCGGCATGATCGACCTGCTGGGCATCGGCGCCCGAACCCCGGTCGGTCTCACGGCGCCGGCCAGCGCCGCGGCGATCCGGGCGGGCATCAGTCGCCTCCGAGAATTCGCCTTCGCCACGATGCGAGGCGAGCCGCTCATCATCGGCGCCGACGCCCGGCTGAAGGACGCCCTGCAGGGGCCCGCGCGCATGGTCGAGCTCGCCACGTCCGCCGTGGCCGAAGCCCTCGCCGACTTCGCTCCGGGCGCGGTCCCCGAGTGTGAGCTCTGGCTGGCCCTCCCGGAGCAGCGTCCTGGTTTTGACGACCACGCTGCGGCCACCGTGGCGCGTGCGAGTGCCGACGCGGCGCGCCAGCGAGGATTTCGCACTCGAGCGACGATCGGCGGTCGAGGCCACGCCGGCGTCATGCAGTGCGTGCGACGGATCCTCGCCGTCGAGGACGCCGAGCGCCTCCATGTCGTCGTCGGCGTCGACAGCTACTGCGACGACGAGTGCCTCGTCTGGCTCGAGCAAGCGCGGAGGCTCGCGCAGGACGGCGTGCGTGGTGGGTTCACGCCCGGTGAAGCCGCGGGCTGCCTCGTGCTCGGGCGACGGCGACTCGGAGCGCTGCTCAAGCGTCGGCCCCTCGCGACGATCTCCGGCGCCGGCGTCCACCAGGAGACGCAGCTGCGCGACAGCGACGCCGGGTCCTTCGGGCTGGCGATGAGCAAGGCCGTGCTGGATGCGGCCGCGGGCCTGGACCTGCCCGCGCACGCGGCGGACGCCGTGTACTGCGACATCAACGGCGAGCGCTACCGCAGCGAAGAGTGGGGTCTGTTCGCCACGCGGGCTCACGCGGCCCTGCGGTCCCTGCAGTATCAGACCTTCTGCGGCAGCATCGGCGATGTCGGCGCCGCCTTCGGCGCGATCGCCAGCATCGCCGCCGCACAGTCGTTCGCCCGCGGCTACGCTCGAGGACCCCGCGCCCTCGTGATGGCCGGCTCGGACTCCAGCACCCGCGGCGCGATGTTCTTGCACGACCCTCGCCTCGAAGGACGCCCATGAAGACGCTCGTCAACGCGCCCAAGACCCCGGTCACGAAGGGCAGCCAGGGCGTGGCCGCGGCCACGATCCCCAACGTCTGCAAGATGCCGGGGCCGCCTGCGCCCTTCGTCCCCACACCACTGCCCAACATCGGCAAGAGCGGCAGCTCTCCCAAGGGTTATTCGAAGAACGTCACGATCGAGGGCAAGCAGGTCGCCGTCAAGGGCGCGACCTTCGGGTCGACGGGCGACATGGCCAGCAAGGGGACCGGCGGTGGCCTGTTCTCCGCCAACACGCACGGCCCCACGAGCTTCGTCGGCCCGGGCTCGCTCGACGTCAAGATCGAGGGCAAGAACGTGCAGCTCCTCGGCGACCCGATGCTCAACAACTGCGGGCCCAGCGGAAAGCCCCCCAACGCCGCCACGCTCGTCGGCGTGCTGCAGAAGGCGGGCCTGACCGCGGTGGTCGGTGACGAGCCCTGCCCCCTGTGCCGCAAGCAACACGGCTTCAACGGCAAGCTCGAGGAGGACGAGGACACCAAGGGGGCCGCGGGGCAGCTTCAGGCCGCCATCGACCGGGCCATCGAGAAGGCGCGCGCGGCCAACGCCCCGCGGCTCGCCGCGGTGCAGGCCGAGATCGCTGCGCTGAAGACGGAGATGGCGGCGCTGCCGAAGAAGCAGCGTGCTCCCTACAGGCAGCAGATCGACGCGCTCGAGAAGGAAGAACGCGGGCTCGCGGTCAACTTCACGGGCATGATGGGCGTCGTCAAGTGCAAGGACGACGGCCTCATCTTCGCCGGGACGAGCCTGTTCCAGTACTCCGACATCCAGGCCGAGATGCCCGGCGCGTGGCACTCGCCCACGCCCTCGGGCAGCCTCGCTAACAAGCCGGACCGCAACGACTTCAAGACCGACGTCCTCGACTTTGCCAGGTACGGCAAGGGCTCGCTGAGCTCGTGGCCCGTGGAGTGGGAGAAGCTCGAGCTACTCGCTAAAAAATCCTATCGAGGCGAAACCGACGAGATGTTCTACCCTCCGGGGAGCTGCGCGGCGCAGCAGATGGCGCTGCTGGCCATGAACCACGGCGACCGCCCCATGGGCCTCACCGAGCGCTACTACACCACAAACCCCGCGGCGAAGCTGTCCAAGCTGTGGATCCGCAAGCCCGGCAAGGGCGGCCCCAAGCGCGCCCGCCTGGCCACAGCTGAAGAGCTCGGGCCGGGCAAGCCGATCCCCCCGTGCGGCACGTGCCAGGTCATTCTCACCATGCTGATGTGCGCCGAGGGTGAGATGCATTGCGACCACAAGACCGCCCACCCCGGAGTGTGTCACAAATGCTAGAGGCCGAACTCGAAGCGCTGCTGCTTCGCATCGTCCCCAACCTCGCGCGCGACTGGTCGGGGGCCTCCCCGGAGGATCTCGAGGAGCTCGAGGAGCGCGTCGAGCTCACCGGGCACGACTTCCCCCCTTTTTATCGGTGGTTCCTCTCGCGCCTGGCCGGCAGCGTGGGCGCGCTCCACCCCATGCTGCGAGGTTTCACCGCCGCGAGCGTCCTCGAGGCCTACCGAACCGGCAGCGTCGACATCGGTCCGACGCAGTTCCTCATCGGGCGTATGCCCGACGCCCTGATGCCGCTCGACGTCTACTACGACCTGGCGCACCCGCTGCGGGACGACGCCATCGTCTTGAGCGCGATCCTCGATGCAGGCCCCGAAAAATGCACCAGCGAGACCTTCCGCGAATGGATCGCAGCCGGGGCCATGACCAGGTTCTGCGTGATGACCGCGCCCCACCGATGCTTTGGCGCTTTCGTCGACTCGGGGAGAGCCGCCGCCGCTCAGCTCGAGACCGTGATGGCCGGGCTCGGCTTCACCAGCCCGATCACGACTGGTCCCTTCTGCCGACTTTACGAACGAGGCGACATGACGCTCGTCGCCGAGTCCACGGTCAAGCCCGAGAACCTAGGCATCCTCATCTACGAGATCGGTGGCCCCAGCGTCGCCGCCATACGCCGGCTCTTGGGGGAGATCGGGCGCGGCACCAGGCTCCAGATCGACGCCGACCGCTGGGCGACGCGCTCCAGATAAGCGCCGCGCCATGCCCCCTGGCGCTGTTGAAATTCAAGATGGCGGCCTCACGCGAGTCGAGCAGATCTTCATACCGGCTGAGAAGGTCGTGGCCAGGCCAGCCGCGTTGCCGTCCAGCGATTGCCTCAGCGACGCGGCGCGTTCGCAGCGCTCCCCTCGCTACGCTGGAGCGCATCGCACTCGGCCAACGCGGCGAGCACCTCGGCGATCGTGAACCCCGCCGCGCGCCGGTGCGCGATATAGCGCGCGCGCTCGACGGCCCAGGCGGGGAAGCGGTTGAACACGCCGCCCGGCGAGCCCTGGGAGACCTTCGTCGGCGCTGGTAAGAGGCCCTGAGCCACCCAGGCCGCCACGGTCCGGCGCGTGACGCCGGCCGCCCGCACGATGTCTTCGGTCGTGGCGAACGCGGGGTCCAGGCGGCGGGGCTGCGTCACGGTCGTGGAGTGTAAGCCGGGCCGGGGGCGACGCGCCACTTGCGGGGCGCGTCGCTCGAGGATAGCTTTTCATTTCCCACTGAAAGGAGATTGAGTTCTCATGGCTCGGATCCGTTCCACGCCTACCGTCACCCGCACCTCTGCCGGCCGTCTGTTGTTCTCCAGCGAGGACCGAAACCTCGCCGCCAACCTCGCGGCGCTCGTGCGCTACGCCGTCGAGTCCGCGCCCAGCGCGGAGAGCTGCGCGGCCCGGCTCGGGGTCTCGATGCAGAAGCTCCGCCAGCTCGCGTGCGCTGCGGGCGTGCCCCTCGAGTTCGGTGCGGCCAAGTCTGCCTCCGCCTCCTCGCCGGTTCCCGGCCGGTCGGCGTCGACGGCGCCCGCTGTACGGCCGCGTTCCTCCACGTTTGCCAGCTCGGTGTCGAGGCCCGTCGCGCAGAAGGGAGGGCGGCGATGAAACCTGCCGCTGCCGGAGAGGCTCTCCCCTCGCGGCCCAAAATTCGATGGAAGGCGTCCGGCCCCGCCATGCGCAACCGCGACGGCACGGTGGACATGGGCGGGACGATCCACGTCGTGCGGCAGGACGACGGGCGCTACACCGTCAAGTACGCCGGGAAGGTCCGTGCCGCGAACCTCGACGACATCGAGACCGCGAAGCAGTGGGCGCGCGACCACGTGGCGGCGTGGGTGGAGGAGGCGGCAGCCGCGCGCAAGATCCAGGAGCAGAACCTGGCGCGCAAGAACGCCGAGTACGCGGCGCACCAGGAGCGCCGCAAGAAGGTCGCCCGGGAGCTCCAGGAACTCGGTGTCCTCGCGCGTGCTGTGCCAGGCCTCATCGTCCTCGACACGTACGTCGCCGAAGACCTAGCCGAGCGGCTCCGAGACGAGCGCGCACGACGGGAGGCCCAGCCATGACGCTCGACCCGGCGACCGAGCCCGACGTCGACATCGTCACGGAGGAGGCGCCGGCGCCCCCGCTCGGAGCACCTGCGGATTTCCGGGAGCGGTTGGTGCTGGCGCTCCGCACGACCGAGCCGAAGGTCCTCGAGGCCGCCGAGGCAGGCTACCGCGGCATCTACCGCTCCAAACACGACTACATCGTCGAGCGGGTCGCCGAACACCTGAACCCGAGTCTTGCCTGGGTGCTGGCGTGCGCCGTCCCCGAGAGCCTTCAGCGTGGCTACGAGGCTGGGGCAGTGGTCGTGTGGTCGATCCCGCTCGGGGAGGGCACCTGCATGGTCTTCGAGACGCGACTGCAGCCCTGGGCCTGACGACCCGGGCCGCGCCTGGCGTACACTCCGCGGACCGTGACGCCGCCGCCACGCAACCTCGATCCGTCGTTCGCCACGACCGAAGACATCATGAATGCCGCCGGCATCACGCGGAAGACCGTGGCGGCGTGGGTTGCTTGCGGCTTCTTGCCCGCGCCGATACGGGTGTCGCAGGGCACCGTCGGCGGCGTGTTCAACCGCTTCCCGGCGTGGGCGGTCGAGCGGGCCCGCTTCGTCGCGCAGCGCCGGGCGGCCGGCTTCACGCAGGACGAAATCCTCGAGATGCTGGCCGAGCTCGACGCGCGACAGGGCATCTCCGGCAAGGCCGCGGCGCCGCCGCGGAAGGACAAGGGGCGCAGCAGCGGCCGGAAGTAGCGCGAACGCCGTCTGGCGGCGTATCCTCGCCGAACCATGACCGAACGCCGCCGGCTGGACCCGTCGTTCGCCACGACCACGGACATCATGGAGGCCGCGGGCATCACCCGCCGTACCGTCACCGCGTGGATCAACGCCGGGCTCTTGCCACGGCCGATCAAGATCTCGCTCGGCAGCCCCGGCGGGGTGTTTAACCGATTCCCAATGAGCGCGCTCGGACAGGCGCGCTTCGTCGCCGCCAAGCGGGCCGAGGGCCTGTCGCTCGAGCAAATCGCAGAGCTGCTCGCCGCACAGGCTGGTGCTGCCGCACGCTCTAAGGTACGATCGCGCGATGCCGCGCCCAAGTCTGCTCGCGCCACTCGCCGTCGCTAGCGTGGCGATTGGGTGCGGCGACTCGACGGCGACGACCGGCTTCACGACCACGCCAAGCACGACGATGCCGTCGCTCAGCACGAGCGGCGTCGACAGCTCCGGCGGCACCAGCAGCACGAGCACCAGCACGAGCACGGGCTCCGGATCCGGCGGTGAGGACAGCACGGCAGGCTCGAGCAGCACGAGCATGAGCGGCGTCTCCGACGTCGGGTCGGTCCCGGACTTCCCGACTACGCCCGGCTGCAAGGGCAAGATCGACCTCTTGTTCGTGATCTCGTCGAACGAGGAGATGGCCTACAAGCAGGTCCAGCTCCAGGAGGCGTTCCCGGAGTTCGTCAAGATCCTCGAGGCCGACTTCGCCGACTTCGACTACCACGTGATGGTCGTGGACGCCGGTGGGGACACGACCTTGGATTTCTGTGACATCTGCTACTCGTGCTCCCAGGTCATGTGCGACGGCCCGGGTTGCTCGCAGTGGGATGGACCGCCGGACTACCCGTGCGACGAGATCTTCGAGGAATGCACCGCGGTCCAGGGCGCAGGCGTCACAGTCATGGGCAACTTCGAGGCATCGAACAAGCGTTGCCTGCCCGCCGATGGCCCGCGCTTCATCACCAAGGACGACCCGGATCTCGAGGGCACGTTCGACTGCATCTCCAAGCTGGGCGCGGGACCGAAGACGCCCGCTGCCGCGCGCATGATGATGCGCGCGCTCGAGCCGGAGATCCTGAGCAAGTGGGGCTGCAACAAAGGCTTCCTTCGGCCCGACGCGCTCCTGGCGATCGTGCTCGTCTCCGGCGACTACGACAACAACACGCCAGGCACTCCGGCGGACTGGTATGAGGCCGTCGTCGAGGCCAAGCAGGGCAACGAGGACGCCGTCGTCATCCTCGCGCTGTCCCACGATCTCGACGTGCCGAACCCGAAGTGCGAGGGCCCCGACTTGACGAGCTCACTCCGCCTGCTCGCCGACGCGGCGGAGCACGGGCACTTCGGCAGCATGTGCGAGCAGAGCTACGTCCCATTCATGAAGGACATGGCGGGGACAATCCTCGAGCTGTGCTCGATCTTCATCCCGCCACAGTGAGAGAATCACCCGCGGATCATCCCCGTGATCCACTGCATGGCGCCGTCGACCTCCTCCGAGCCGGTCCACGCACACATGTACCCGCACGCGAGCCCGAGCACGCGGTCCTGGCCGTTCGACTGGCCGTTGCGCTTCAGGTACTCGACGCGGGGCGAGGCGGCGTCCTCGACCGCGAAGATCCAGATGTTGTCGCCACCCTGGTTCTCGTTGACCGTGGCACCGACGATCGTCGCGCCTTCCATGTTGGTGCCGATCCCGTAGCAGGTCGCTGCGCCGGGCGTGAGCTCGAGCCGCGGGGCCTTCTCTTCCTCGAGGTCCTCACTGAGCCAGCGGATCAGGATCTGCGGCTTGTTGGCCGGGTTCTCGGGCTTGTTCTGCGCGTAGCCGCAGACCACGAGGCCCGTCTCAGAAGGCGCGGAGGCGAAGATCGTGTCGTTGTCCATCTTGTCGGCCGGCGACGTCCACTCGCCGACGCGCTTACCCTTGCCCTCGTAGGTCAGCACCACTCCGCGGAGCCGTTGCTCCTGGATCACGGGATCCACCACCTCGCGTGTGCCCGCGACCGCGACGCGGCCGCTCGGTAGCACCGCGACCGCGTGGCCGCGCTCGCTGCGCTTGTAGGGAGGATCGTCCGTAGGGTCCTTGAAGATGTCGGGCCCGAACGCCTGCTTGTCGGGGCTGTAGACCCACATCGCCATGTCCCAGACGTCGGGCCCCTTCGCCACCCGCACCGCCCCTGCGACGTAGATCGAGCCGTCCTTCGTGATGCCTGTGCCGCGCGCCTCCGTCCCGATCGGTCCGAGCACCTCCCAGATCAGCCCGCCGCCGGATCCGAAGCGCGCGACGTACATCCGCGGTTCGCCGTCGACCTGCGCCGTGCCGACCGCGACGATGTTGCCCTCGGCGTCCACCGCGAGCGCGTTCAGGCCGAGGTTCCCGGTCTTCAGCTCCGCGCGCTGGGTCCAGTCGGTGTGCTGCTGAGTCCACCCGTCGCTCGTGGCGATCCACGTGCCCGACTTGTCGTAGCGGCGCAGGGTCGCCAGGATCTGATTGTTCTCCCAGCGGACGCCGGCGCCGATCGCGTTGTTGCCGTCCAGCGCGACCGCCCCGCCGCTGCTGAACTGGCCGTCGTTCGGCTCGAGAGTGGTCCAGACCGTGCTGCCCGGGTCCTTGATCAGGCTCGGTTGGTAGATGGACGCCTCCGCGGTCTGGCCGGCCGCATCACGCACGACCACCGACAGGTTGCTGCCGGGGTTGTTCGTCGGGCCGCTCGTGACCGGGAAGACGAAGGGCGCTCCTGCGGGGCCGGTGGCGATCACCACGCCGTCGTCCAGGAGATCCGCCTCGACCGCGTCGGCGCTCGTCTTGTAAGTGACGACGGTCGGCCCGACCTCGAACGCCTCCGGCGGATCGCACGCGAGATCTTCGATCCACGGCGGGGGATCGCTCGGCTCGCCCGTCGACGGCGAGGTGCCGCCCGAGGTGTCCGTGTCCCCGCTGCCGCTCCCGGTGAACGCGTCGGACGTCATGATGCCGGGCCCCGAGCTGCTGCCGGACGTGCCATCCGCTCCTTCTCCGGTGCTCCCGGCGTCCGCCTCGCAGTAGGTCATGGAGATGCCGCAAGCCGCCAGATCCGCCCCGTCGAAGCACCCGGGGGTCAGCAACGCGGCAGCATGGATCACGAGCAGGGGGCGGCGCACGGTCCGGATCATGCCTTCCACAGTAGCGCAAGTTCGCCCCCCGTGTCAGCCGGGGGCGGGCAACCGCATGTGATATAATTGCCCACTGAAAGCGCAAACGTGGCGTGTTGCCTGGCGGAGATCCGGTACCATCCGCGGTCATGATGCTTCTTCCCGTGTTCCTGACGGTGCTGCTGGCCACGGCCCCGGCGCCCGCCGAGCCGTGGCAGGTACACGCGGCCGAGTGCCAGCGGCGCAAGGCCGCGGGGGAGCACGCCGAGGCGGGCGACGCTTGCCGCCGGGCGTTCGAGGCCGTGCCCGAAGGACCGGCTTCGTTCGATCAGCGCTCTCTGCTCGCGTTCTCCGCCGTCCGCCTCTACAAGAAGGCGCACAAGGCCAGCAACGACGTCGCACCGCTCTGCAGCGCCGCCACGCTTCTGCGAACGTTCGAGGCGCAGCTCGCCACTCTCCCGCCCGACGATCGTCCAGGAGATCGCGCCGGTGTCGCCGACGCCCTGCGAGAGATCGAGCCGCGGATCGCCGGCATGTGCACGGAGGGATCCGCGGACGATTTGGTCGCTGTCGGTCGTCCGGACGGCAAGCCTAAAACCGAGCCTGCGGCCTCACCCGCTCAAGCGCCGGCGGTGGTGGTCGTCCAGCCCGCGCGTCCCGCGAAGACCTCGACGACCGACCGTCCGGCGATCCGGAGCGGCGAGCGCCGCCTGCTCCGTATCGCCGGATGGACCACGCTCGGCGTCGGGCTGGCCCTCGGCGGTGGGATGCTCGCCATGCTCGTGAAGGGAGCCGCGATGGACGTGCAGGTGGACAGCCTGAATGCCACGTACCCCGCCGGCACCATGATCTCTCACGCGGAAGCGCAGCGCTTCCATGACCTCACACGCCAGGGAGAACGCGCCAACGACCTGGCGCTCGGCCTCGGTGTCCCTGCGCTCGCTCTGTTCATCTCCGGCGTTACGCTGCTGGGGATCGACGCGCATCAACGGCGCACCGATCGCCGCTTCGCGGTGCATCCTGGCCTGGCGGGGCTCCGCCTCACGATGGAGTTCTGAGCATGTTCACGGAACCGGATCAGGGCTTCCGACCGCGCATCGCCCACGATTTCACCGGCGAGACTCTCGGAAGCCGATACCACCTCGACTACCGGATCGGCTACGGCGCCGCCGCCTCGATCTACGCGGCGACGTGCAAGAACACGGGGCGATCTTCGCACTCAAGGTGCTCCACCCCGACCACGACGACGACGCAGTCGAGGTCCAGCGCTTCAAGCAGGAGGGACTGCTCGCCGCGCAGATCCGGCATCCGAACCTGATCCCGGCCTACGACGCCGGGTGGCTGGGCGGGCGCCACTTCATCGCCATGGAGCTCGTCGAGGGCAAGACGCTGGCGGACGTGCTCAAGGACGGGCCGATCTCGTGGGAGCGAAGCGCCTCGATCGTCTGCGATGTGCTCGCGGGGCTCACGGCGCTCCATGAACGAGCGGTCGCCCACCGCGACATCTCGCCCAACAACTGCATCCTCGAGTCCATCGGCGGGTGCGAACGCGCCCGCCTCTCCGACCTCGGCTATGCCCGCGTGGTCGAGGGCATGTCCGAGGCCGAGGGCCTGAAGCTCGGCGTACCGCCCGAATCGGTGCCGACGATGATCTTCGGGACCCCGTACTTCATCACCCCGGAACGCCTGCGCGGCAGCCCAGGAGACTTCCGGGCCGACATCTACTCGGTGGGTGCGCTGTGGTACACGATGCTCACCGGCGAGGCGCTCCCCGATCCGCGCGACTCGGACCCGGTTGCCGTCGCACAACGGCTCGATCTTCCGCCGACGCTGCGCGCCGTGCTGCTCGGCGCGGTCGAGATCCGCATGCGGCGTCACCACAGCGCCGCGTCGATGGCCGACGTGATCCGCAAGGTGCTCGAGGATATCCGAGCTCCATCGAATGACGCGATCCACAAGATGCTCTCGGACCTCCACGGCCAACGCCGACGCGCGCGACGCATCAAGATGTTCGCGCCGCTGTTGGCCATCCCGGTCTGGCTCGCGGTCCAACCCGAGCCGACCTCGCCCGCCTGTCCCGACCCGAAGGCGCTCGTGGCATCGCCGGTGGTGGCTGCCTGTCCCGAACCGCCTGTCGCCACGCCTGTAGACCCGGAGCCTGCGATACGACCGGAGCCCACGCCTTCAACCGCGACTCCGACCACGCCGCCGCCGGAGTGGAAGTCCGATGCGCAGGTGTTGGTGGAGATGCACGCCGACGAGCCGCACGTTGCCTCTCGCCGTGAGGTGGCTGCCTCCGCGCGCGTGTTCAATCTCCGGCGCGCACTGGCGAAGTGCAAGCCGCCCGGACCGATGTCGATCGAGATAGCGATCGTCCCTGGCGAGAAAGCGCAGATCGACGGTGAGCCTGCCGAGGGCGAGCTCGGGCGCTGCGTCGAGGGCGTGCTCGCTTCGCACCCACCGAAACGTGCCGAGACGATCAAGCTCTAAATCAGCGATCGGTCTGAAGGTCACGAGGGACTTTTGCGCCGTCATGGCCGCGCGGGGCCGTGCCGATGGACATCGTGTTGCACCCGGACGTCGGACGCCACGCGGGGCTTAATACCCGCGCCGAACACTGTTCTTGCGCAGGACGCGAGCCCTTCAACAGACTGGCGTCGGACGGGCCTTTCGGCTACGTTCCCGCTAGCCAGCATGTCGTCTCTCTGCGTCTCCATGATGATGTTGCTGCTCGTGGCGCCAGCGGGCCCCACGGCGACGAACGCGGGCGCGCCAGCCGAGACGACCAGGCCGGCCGCATCCAGCGACAGGGCCGAGCGGACCACGCAGGCGGCCGATTTCTTCGAGGGCGGCCGCTACGTCGAGGCTGCGCTCGAGTTCGAGGCGCTCCGACGCGATTACCCCAACGAGCCCTCGCTCCTGTTCAACGCCGCCGCGAGCCGCGATGCCGCCGGTCATTTCGCACATGCGGTCGCCTACGTGCGCGAGTACCTGGCACGTACAGACATCGGGCCCGACGATCGCAAGCAGGGCGAGGAGCAGCTCGAGGAGGCGGCCCGCAAGGTGACGCCGGTGACCGTGACGGTCACGTTGCCGCTCGAAGGTCCGCAGACAGTCAGCGTGGTCGCGCGGCATATCTCCAACAGCCCCGCGGACTTGCGACCCGAGCTCTCATTTCCGCTGTCGAACCCGCGGCAGCCGCTGAAGCTCGAGCTCGACCCCGGCGCGTGGGTCGTGCGGGTGGAGGGTCCCGGCTATCAGCCCGTGGAGCAGCAGGTCGCCGTCGGCTCCGCGCCGCTGGCGATCTCGCTACGACCCGAGCTGGCTCCCGTCGTGCGACCCGAAGCGCCGCAAGCGCGCATGGTGCCGCCCAAGGTCGTGAAGGACACCGCGCGCGGGCTCTACATTGGCGGTGGTGCGGTGGCGGCGGTCGGGCTCGGGCTGATCGGTGGCGGCGTGGGGATGATCCACGGCCAGCGGATCAAGACGTGCGACGATCCTACGCTCGCCGACTGCCGGCGCCGATTTGCCAACGCGTTCGTGATACGCAACGTCGGCTCGACGCTGCTCGGCGCGGGCGCCGGGCTGGCCGCGAGCGCGCTCGTGTGGCGCGCGAACGATGCGCGCCAGCGCATGATCGCATGGAGCGCCCTCGCGGCGGTCGGCGGCGTGGGCGTCATCCTGGGCGAGGTGTTGGCGGTCCGGAGCCCGATCCCGTTCAGTCGTGACAACACGAATCCGGAGGCCGCGCTCGCGGGCTGGCCCGAACACTGGAGAGAGCACCGTCACTCGGCGCTGCCGGCCCTCGGGGCGACCTTGCGCGGGCTCGGCGTCGGTCTACTCGCGGGCGCGGTGACAGGGCTGATCGTCCAGCGCAAGCACCTCAGCCCGGGTGGAGCCCGAACAATTCGCGTCGATCCCAGCGCCGGCCCGGGTCACACCGGCATCGTGCTCTCGGGCAGGTTTTGAGTCGCCGAGCGGCTGGTGCCGAGCGGCACGCGCGAACGGTCGTGACTGCGGCGCCGCAACCATGCTCAGGGCTGCAGGGCCGCGCGGCAGCGAGGCGGCTCCCTGGGGCGCAGGCTCTTGCATACGAAACGGTCGGCGCACGGGCAGTCTTGGCAACAAGTGGTCCGGCTCTCGTGGGGGTCGCAGACGTTGTTGCCGCACGTGGATGAGGACGCTGGCGCGGACACCTGCAGTTCGGGGAGCTTCTGCAGCCGGGAGCACTTGCCATTGCGGAGCTGGGTCTTCGGCGGGCACGTGGTCGGCAGGATCTCGGGCGATGTGACGGCGACGGGCACGGCGGGCTCGGGCTCGACGACTTCTCCGGTGCCGGGGAGGTCGCTGCTGCGACGGCGCAGCGGCCCGCAGTCCTCGAAGCTGTGATGCGCGGCGGTACGCTCGATCGCCTCGCAGCGCCCGTTGCCGGGCCATTCCCGCGTGCACCAGGCGCCAGGGCGGGTGTCCGCGAGCTCGGCGCGGAGCTGGTCGATGATGGGTTCGAGGGCGGCAAAGTCGGCCTCGCCGAGCTGTTCGAACTTGGCCCAGCGGACCCGGCGGTTGCAGTCGAGCACCAGCGTGACCGGCAGGTTGCCGCGGTAAAGGCCGCCGTTGTCGCCGACGGCGAGGGTGGAGGCGAGAGCGTCGCTCATCGTGCGATCGGCGAGGCGGATCGGCGCGGGCGGCATGACGCCGGCATAATCATGATAGGACCGCAGCGGATCGGTGTGGTCCTTGATCTGGATCGGCACGAAGCGGACGTCGTCCCACTCGCGGTGGCGAGTGAACATCGCCTTGAATTCGGGCAGCTCGGCGAGGCATGGATCGCACCAGGTCGCCCACAGGTTGACGACGTGGATCGTCCGCGGCGGCAGGACCTGCGGCGAGCCGAGGCGCAGGGTGTCGAGCGGGAGCTTGCCGGCCTCGCCCGGGGGCAGCGCCTCGAGGTTGAGGCGCATCGCCGGCGAGATGTCCATGCCCGAGGCGCCGAGGTAGCCTGACTTCGCCGGATCCTGGCGCGGCGCCTGCACGGGCTTTGGAGTTGCCGGCTCTTCGGTGAACTCGGCGGGGGTGCAAGCATTTCGTCGCTCCGCGTACAGCCGCACGAATTGCTCGTGCTGGTCAGTCCGCCGATCCATCACCCATAGGGCGATGATGAGCCCCAGCCCCGTGAACACGAGGTTGATGGCGGACCATCCGAGGTAGAGCCTGGTACGATCGGTGCTCACGTCACGGCTCCTGCTCGCATGCGGCAGCGAGCCGGGGCAGCATCATCGTCGGGGTGCATCGTGGGCTGTTCGGATGCGGTATTCATCCAGAACCCCTGGGCATTCTTGCGGCGTCGCGCGCTACGGCGCCGGGGCTGTCGGAATGACAGTCGGGAAACAAGCTGAGCAGCACGACCAGAGTCGCGTGAGGAGGAAGGCGTGCGGGAGCTTGGGCGCGCATGGGCCTGGGCGTCAGGGAGTGTTTTGGAAGCAGTAGAGGTGGAGGGCTCCGAAGCAAGAGACGGGGTTGTCGTCCGCGTCGTTCAGGTCCGCCCAGTCGGTGTTCGTCGCGGTGGCGTCGCCGATGCGGCCTTCCGGGTCGAACTCTGGCGTTGTCCAATTGTCGCAGTGTTCGGCGCTCGCCGTCGCGCCGGCGGCAGTCGTGTTGGACCAGGTGTTCTTGGGCGACCCCGGCGCCGCCCCGTTCTCGGTGAGGTTGATGGCAGCCGCGAGGGTGCCGTCGGTGAGGTCGGACCAGCCCTTGGCGACGGGAGTGCCATCGACGAGCTGGTACCAGCCGATGAAGGCGGTGTCGAAGCGCGTGGAGGGGGAGCCGGTGTCGTCGCTGAGCCAGGCGCGCCAGGCGTCGGCGGGGAGGTTCGGGTTGGCGGTCATGCCGGCCGTGCCGCACTTCATGTCGGCGCCGGCGAGGCCGCCCAGCTCACCGTCGAACTTTCCGCTCGTTACGAAGACGAGGCGGGGCTTGATGCACTCGTTGCTGCACGCGTCGTCATCGATCGCGTTGCCGTCGTCGCACTCTTCGCCCGGCTGCGGGATGCCGTTGCCGCACGTGGTGCAGTTGTTGCGGCACTCGTCGTTATCGACCATGTTGCCGTCGTCGCACGATTCGCCGGCGGCGGGGTTGTGTTGGCCGTCGCCGCACTCGACCGCGGTGCAGTCCGCGTCGCAGGTCGACGTGGCCGAGCCTTCGTCGCAGGTTTCAGGCGCGCTCACGATGCCGTCGCCGCAGGTGCAGTCGGCGCAGGTGGTGTCCTCGTTCGCCTCCTGGCAGACTCCGTCGCCGCAGTGGGGGGCTTGGCCCGTGCACGCGGTGTTGCAGGCGAGTTGATCGGGAGTGTCGTCGTAGGCGTCGGAGTTGTCGTCGCCGTCATCGCAGGTCTCACCGGCCGCAGCGTTGAGGACGCCGTCACCGCACTCGACCGGCGTACAGTCGGCGTCGCAGGTCTGGGTGCCCTCGCCTTCGTCGCATGCCTCCGGCGCTTGCACCGACTGGTCCCCGCACCAGCCGGGATAGAGGCCGGTGCAGGCCGCGTTGCAGTGCTTCTCGGCGGTGTACTCGTCGGAGTTGCACACGCCAGCGCCGCAGTCCTCGCCGTCGTCGCAGGTCTCGCCGGGGTCGACCACCGCGTTGCCACACAGGCCCCCGGTGGTCGAGGAGTCGGTGCTGGTCTCGGTGGTCGTGTCCGTCGTCGAATCGTTCGTGGTACTCGGATCGACGGGGGCCCAGCACACGGCGGTAATGCATTTGCCCGGGATGTCGGCGCAACCCAATGGGCCTGGGAGGACGGCGGAGAGAACGACGACTGAGAGCGCGGCACGTCCGGAGGCGAACATCGGGCCCGACCTTATCGAACGAGACGCTACCGTGCAAGACGCGATCGGTCCCGAACGACGTTCGGCGGCATTTCTCAGGATCTCGGGAGGCCCGTGTCGGGCGGCCGCCGGAGCAGGTCGTCAGGCCCGTGCCTGAACGTCCGGTTTGCGCATGGACGCGCTCGCGCAGAGCTGAGGGCGAGGCAAACGTTTTTTTGTTGGTCCCGTGCCGAGGTGAGCGATGATGGCCGCATGATCTTGGCGGCTCTGCAGGGCCATGTCGGCCGCCACGAGGCGCTCGTCGGAGGCTCCTGCGTGCGGGGCTCTGCTCGTCGCCACGCCTGTCGTCCTCGTGTTGGTGCCGCTCGTGGACAGCGTCGTCGCTCTCTGCTTGGCGACGAGTGGCGCCACGTGTGTGGGGCCAGTGGCCGCCGCGCCGCGGCCCTCGTGGTGGCCATGGGCGTAGCCCGCGAGCGGGGCCCTACAGGCGGCATCTGCCTGCCATCTGACCCGCCTGGCGGGCCTGATCTGGCAGTACGACGCCGACCAACAGCGGTGTCACCTGCCTGCAAGTCGGCGTGCGATCGATGGCCGACAGGTGGGCGCCTACCGGCGGGATGAGGCGCGTCAGCTCGTCGCTCGCCTGTGCGTCGGCTCGCCCGCTGGCTGTCGGCTCCGCGTCGCGACCTGGCGTCGGATGTCGTCCGCTTGCTGGTCGCGCCGCGCGCTAGAATCACCTGCCAGTGCGGCGTTCACCGAACAGCCGGCGCATGGCAGGCGTGCCTTCAGGGCGCGGAGCCTCGACGGCGAGCGCGCGCGGCGTTCCGCGGGGAGCACCAGGTGACCGTCGACCAGGTCCCGCGGGGATCCCTGGCCGCGAGCGTCGAGCGCCCTCGAGAGCCATCACCGCGAGACTGAGCGTGTCCAACAACCGGCGCGCGCTCCATTCATCGCGCGGCGTCCTCGTGGGACGATTGGGCACGGTTGTGATGCAGCGCGCGTGGGACGTTTGGGCACGATCGTGATGGTCCGCGATCTCGAGGAGGACACACGACCCTGGCGGCCAGACGTATCCCTCATCAGGATGACAACATGAAGACCATCATCGTGTACAACAACAAGGGTGGCATCGGAAAGACGACCTTCTCCGTGCACCTCGCGCTGTTCGCCTCGGAGCGGCGGATCAGGACCCTCGTGGTCGGGCTCGATCGCCAGGGCGACATCTGCCGCTGGCTCTCCGGCGGCGACGAGCACCTCATGAACGAGCACTTCTTCCGCGTGAACGAATGCCTCCAGGTGCTCTACAGCCCGATGGAGCTGCCCCAGGACCTCGCCAACTTCGACCTCGTGATCGCGGACTGCCCGCCGCACGTCGAGATCGTCGATCAGGTCGACGCGGACCTGTGGCTCGTGCCGATCGACGGGCGTCTGGCGATGGAGAACATGGGGAACGTCTACGCTGCGCTGCGGCGGGCCGAGGGGATGATCTTGATCGTGCTGAACCGCTGCGATCTCATCGGTAAGCGCGCGCTCGAGGGACTCCGCGAGGCCGCGCACCAGATCCCCCACGCCACCGTGCGAGACGAGCCGATCCCTTCATCGGCGGCGATCGCCAAGGCGTCGGAGTACTTCCGCCCGGTGTGGAAGGTGCCCTACGGCAAGGACACTCAGGGCGACCGCGCGATGCAGGCGATGTGCGGCGACGTGCTGAAGATGTGCGGGTTCGAGGGGAGGCTGTGAGATGGCGTCGAAATCGTCCAAGAACAGCGACCTCCGCTATGGCATGACAGGCTTCGCGCATGCCAGGCAACCAGCGGGAGCCCATCCGGTGGCCATCGTGGCGCTGAAGGAATGCGGGAACATCCGGGAGGCGACGAGTCCCCCTGTCGAGCCGCTCGCCAGCGAGTCATCTGCGCTCGGGTCCGTCGTTGACACCACCGCGACCGAGGTGCGGACCGTCGCCCAGGGCTCCGCTCGCGCGCACACTCCCGCCGCCATCGAGCCGCCGATCCGATCGGAGACGCCCGCTGTAGCTGCGAAGCAGGAGGAGGCGAGCGAGGGCACGAGCCGACGTCGAGCGCGCCGGACCTCCGACGACTACAAGCTGCCGCCGCGGGGAGCCCGAAAGCAGCGGCCACGATCGCATCATTTCCGGTTTCCGGAGGAGATCGGCGCCTACCTCAACACGCTCGCCGAAGCGTTTGACTGCACCCGGACTCACGTCGTTTGTTCGGCGATCCGTTCGGAGTGGCAGCGCCTCCGCCGCAAGCAGGCGAAGGATGCGAAGAAGGCCTCGACCTCTCACTGATCCTGGCGGTCGCCGACGCGACCCTTGCCCGCGCGCGTAGAGAGTCGAGCGATGCACGTCGCGTTCGGTTCGCTGAACCACTCCACGTGGTTCTTCCAGTACGCGATCCGCTTGACGACTGCGCGCTCGAACAGCGGGGATCGAGCGGCGAGCCAGTGCAACGCGCCGCGGCCGGCGCGCTCCTTCGGTGGTGTCCGCATGTCGCCTTGCTCAAGGACCCAGGCGAAGACTTCCGTGTGCGTGCCGACCACGGGAGTCCTGCGACCCCTCGCGTGCGCGGCTACGAGGGCCCAGACCAGATGCCGCGCGTACTCGGTGCCGAGCTCGTCCCGGGCGGCGCGCACGAGCACCGCGAGGTGGTCGCGGATCGCCGGATCCAGCTTGGGCTGGCGTGCGATCGCGTCGGCGACCGTCTCGGGCGTGAAGGGTCGCGGCCGCTCGAGCAGCACGACCGGGACCTCGTCAGGCAGAAGCTCGTGGCCGTTCGCCTGGCTGGCTGTCCCTCGGAACAGGCATCGTGCAGCGCCGTCCTCGCCGACGAGGACGAGGGCGACGTCGTCGTCACCGAGAAGACAAAGGTAGACCTCGCCGAGCGGCGTATGCACGAACCCGGCAAGTCCCGGAAGCCGGACGTACTCGAGCCGATGCGGCACACCGCGGACGCGAACGGCGAACGGCTCGTCGCCGTCGTGCAGGTCGTTCGCTAACTCGTTGGTCAGGTTGCCGCGCCAGAAGTTCGCTAGCGCCGTCAAGTTGTAGTCGGGCCCGAACCCGACCAACACGAACGCGCCCGTGGGGCTGACCAGGAAGAGAGCGTGGTCTCCGTGGAGGTCCGCTCCGAGCGGGCGCACGCGCGCTTCGTAGCCGGCGCCGAACCCCTGCGACCGCGCGCTCTCATGGTTCTTCATCCTCCTGAACTGCGTCAGATGAAGCCGTCGCTGCGGGCGTCCGGGTCGAGCAGGCTCGTCTTCGGTGACGAAGGGCGCGCCATGAGGGCCGCCTCTCCGGCAGATCTGCTGCGCGCGAGCCTGCAGTGCCAGGAGCTCTCCGCGGCCAATGATGCGGGAGCCACCCCGCGGCCAGCGGAACCGGAGCTTCATCTCGCGGCTCCGTGCGCGCCCCGACTCGATCTTGATGTCGTAGTCCTTCCACCACGCGTAGTAGTCGCTCCCGTGGCGTTCCCACTCGAGGGCGACGGCCTGCGACGTGAACTGCCGCCAGTGCCGCAGCAAGTATGTGAACGGCTCCTCCTCGCTCGGAAAGTTGAAGAGCTCTCGGAGCCGTTGCTGGATCTCGAGCATCATCGATGCACTCCTTCCGGGTCGGAGGCCCGGAGATCTCGTTGTTGGCAACTATCTGGAAACTCTAGCAGGGCCATGGCCTTACTTGCCAGATTGATCTAGCTGTGCGCTTTGAAGCGCAGAATTCATGGGAATCTAGGCTGGCAGATAGCTCCGTGAGCGAAAATAGACTCTGGCAAGACGCGGGTAGCCCGGCGATCGAGGTCCTATCCTCACCACATGGGAGGTTGGAGATGATGCGCGAGGAAGGCTTCAAGACGCTGATGGAGTACGTCCGCGGGATGATCCGAGGCGAGCGCCCGGACATCGACGTGGTGACGGCGCGGGCGCTGGAAGCCCTGCGCCGACAGCCGCTCGCGGTCTTCCTGGCCGAGCTCGCGGCGTCGGGCTGCAAGATCCGCAGCGCCCGCGGGAACACCTCCGGCGACGTGATCGACCTACTCGAGCAGGTGCGGGTGCAAACTGGCGTTTCGAAGCAGGAGTTGTCTCGGCGCTCCGGCGTGTCCCGCGGGCACATCATCGCGTTGCTCGGCGACGGCGCCAACCCCACGCTCCAGACCATCGTCCGCCTGGCGATCGGGCTCGGCTTCCCGCTCGAGGTCGTCTGCCAGGCCGGGAGCGACCTCGACGACGGCAAGGTCGAAGACGAGTCCCTATCGAGGATGGACGAGGCCCCGCCCGCGAGCGAGGGCGCCGCGTGGGGGCAGGTCGGCACCTTCGGCGCGACGATGGCAGGCGCGACGTTGCTCCCGCAGTTGTCCGGGGACCCTCGCGCCGCGTTCATCGGCTGCGGTGTGCTCGGGGCCGCAAGTCTGGGCGTCGCAGTGTTCGTCGAGGATCCGGCCGTGCGTCGTGCGTCCGGTCTCGTCGCCGCCGGCCTGCTCACCGGCGCGGCGATCGGCGGCCTCGTCGGTCTCGTACGCGCGCATCGCAGCGCGCAGCAGCAAGGAGTGTTAGCGCCGGCCAGGATCCGCGTGAATTCGCCGACGAGACATGCGACCGGTGACGCAGCGGCTCGGCGGCTCTTGCCTGATGTGTAAGCCAGCTAACCAAGCGGGCCGAGGGTGAACCAGACCAGCTGGTCCTTGGGTTGAATTCGCGGACGGGAACGGCGCTGCGGGTAGAGAGGTGCAGCCGTCCAGAAAAGGGTGAGCGCTGCGGTGTGTGGCAGCCCGCAGCGCTCGGTGTCGAAGATGGCCCAAAGGCCAGACGAGGATCGACGGGGTGAAGGTACCGCGGCGATTTCAGGAAGGCAAGCGGATGTCGGCGGCGGGGTGGAGACGCCCTCGACGAGGACGAACGGGGATTCCGAGCCTTTCTGTGTGGGCGGTGCCGACGGCTCGTCGTGCTGTGCCGGCGGTGCGATCGGGGCGACCTGTACTGTGGGCCAGCCTGTGCTCGGGTGCAGCGGCGAGAGTCGCTGCGCCTGGCCGGTCGTCGATACCAACAAACTACCGCTGGCGCCCATCGGCACGCCGCGCGCCAGCGACGGTACCGCGAAGCGCTCCGGCAGAAAGTGACGCATCAGGGTCTTCCCGCAAGCGAGGGCGTCGGCAGGCTCCGGGGTGACGCGGCCGAGACCACCACGGAGGTGGTCGGCGCGCGCAGGAGCGAGGAACCACATGCTGGAAAGACCATGGCGCTCGGAACTCGTCCTGAAGGACAGCCGAGCGAGGCTGACCGTGAGCTCGCGATCGCGGCGACTGCTCGAAGCGGACCTGCCGTACCTGGGCGAGGAGAGGCTGGCGCTGCGGCACATCCTGGAGGGCCTGGCCTTGTGGCAAGGCCCGCCGCTCATGCTTGCGTGCGATGTGGACGCGGGTCTGACGGATGGATCCGGCAGCGCCCGCGCCGTCCCCGGGCTCCTCGTGCCCCCAAGCCCCCCTGGTGCGGGCGTCGATCGGCGTCCGCGTGACGGACCGAGGTGAGCCATGAAGCGCATGACCCCCGAGATCGAGGCGGAGATCGTGCGTCTCCACTCTGCGGAGCACTGGCCGATCGGGACCATTGCTCGTCAGCTCACGATTCATCACAGCGTCGTCCGCCGCGTGCTCGGGCGCAAGGAGCTCATGGGGCCCACGCTGAGCGAGCGGCCGTCGATCGTCGATCCGTACCTCCCCTTCATTCGCGAGACGCTCGCCGCATACCCGACGCTGTCCTCGAGCCGGCTGCTCGTCATGCTCAGGGAGCGCGGCTATCCCGGCCAGAAGTCGCGCCTGCGCGAGGTCGTGGCGCGACTGCGGGCCCGCCCGAAGGGCGAGGCATACCTGCGACTCCGGACCTTGCCCGGCGAGCAGGCGCAGGTCGACTGGGCCGACTTCGGGACGCTGAAGATCGGCCGCGCCGAGCGCCCGCTGATGGCATTCGTCGTCGTCCTGAGCTGGTCGCGTCGACTGGTCGCGCGCTTCTACCTCGGGCCGCAGATGCCGGTCTTCCTCGCCGGCCACGTCTACGTCCTCGAGCGTCTCGGCGGGGCGCCGCGGGAGCTGCTCTACGACAACCTCAAGAGCGACGGGGTGACGCCATTCGCTTCAACCCCACGCTGCTGAATCTCGCCACCCACTATCGCTTCGCCCCGCGGGCATGCGGGCCGCGGCGAGGCAACGAGAAGGGTCGCGTCGAGCGTGCGATCCGCTACCTTCGTGAGGCATTCTTCGCGGCCCGACCCTTCGACGGACTGGACGACCTCAACGCCCAGCTCGAGGCCTTCTGCGACGGCCCCGCGATGGATCGGCGCTGGCCCGAGGAGCAGACCCGCACCGTCCGCGAGGCCTTCGCCGAGGAGCAGCCGCGGCTACTGCCGCTGCCGGACGCGTCCTTCCCGTGCGAGACGCACGTGCCGGTGCAGGTCGGCAAGACGCCCTATGTCCGCTTCGACCTCAACGACTACTCGGTCCCGCACCGCTACGTCGAGAGCGAGCTCATCGCCGTCACCGGCATCGACCGGATCCGAATCGTCGACGGCGTGAACGTCGTCGCCGATCACCCACGCAGCTACGACCGCGGCGCGCGGGTCGAAGATCCGCGCCACGAGAGCGCGCTCCTCGAGCACAAGGCCGCCGCCAAGCAGCACCGCGGCACCGATCGCCTCGTCGTCGCCGCGCCCAGCACCGGGACGTTTCTGATCCGCGTCGCCGAGCGGGGCCACAACCTCGGCACCGCCGTCGCCCAGCTCCTGCGCCTGCTCGACGAATACGGCGCCTGTCCTCTGGAACAGGCGATCGCCGAATGCGTCCAGCGCGATGTCGTCCACATCCCCGCCGTCCGCCAGCTGCTGCAACAGGACCGGCACGCGGTCCCGCGACTGCCCGGCGCCCAGCCCCAAGATCCGCGGCTCCGCGACATCGTCGTGCGACCGCACGCGCTGGCCGATTACGACCTCCTCACCGGCACCGACCAGGAGAACGATGACGACGAACCATGATGACCCTCTCCGCCGCCGCGCCGCCGCGCTCGGGCTGCACGGCGTGCTGACGCACTGGCACACCCACGCGCGCGAACCGTGGCTGCAGCGCCTCATCGAGATCGAGGAGGTCGAACGCAAGCGCCGGAACTACGAGCGGCGCCTCCGCGACGCGCAGCTCTCCGCGATCAAGCCGCTCGCCGAATTCGACTGGAAGCACCCGAAGAAGATCGACCAGGGCCACATCCAGGAGCTCTTCCAGCTCCACTTCCTCCGCGATGCGACCAACGTCGTCTTCATCGGCCCCAACGGCGTCGGCAAGACCATGCTCGCGCAGAACCTCGCGCTGCACGCCCTCGGCCTCGGGCACACGGCCCGCTTCGTCTCGGCCTCCGCGATGCTCACCGATCTGGCCTCGCAGGACGGCGCCCTCGCGCTCAAGCGTCGACTCCATCGATTCGCCAAGCCTGAGCTCCTGGTCGTCGATGAGGTCGGCTACCTCAGCTACTCCGATCGCTCCGCCGACCTGCTCTTCGAGGTGCTCAATCAGCGATACGGCCGGGTCTCCACTGTCGTGACCACCAATCGGCCATTTAGCGAATGGAGCGCGATCTTCCCCAATGCCACCTGCGTCGGCACCCTGGTCGATCGACTCTGTCACCACGCCGAGATCGTCGAGATCGCCGGCGACTCCTACCGCCTCAAGGAGGCCAAGGACCGCCGCTCACGCCGCTCGCAGCGCGCCAACGCCGTCGCGGCGGAGTAGCCCGCACCACATCGCTCAGGCCGGCGCCCCGCGGGACGCCGGCCTCGGCGCGCGCGCTGACCGGCGAAAACAGGCGCGGCGAAACGCGTCGGCGAGATGCATCGGCGAAGTACGTCGGCAAACTCTGTCGGCGGAACGCGTCGGCGAAATCTGTCGGCGAAACATGTCGGCGTATTCGCGCGGATCGTGCCCGGCGATAACAAGGAGAGGCCCATGCCCGCTGAGACGACGCTCCGGAGTACATCGGGTCCAGCGAGGCCATGAAGATCACCGGGTTCTCGCGCACGACCTTCTACCGCCGGGTCAAGGACGGCGACATCCCGTGCGTCCGGGCGATCCATCGCTGGATCTTCCACCGCGAGACGCTCATCGCGTGGCGCGAGAAGCTGCTGGCGCCCTCACGATCCGCGCCCTGAGCCGCTCGTCGTCGTGCATCTGCATCCGCTCGTCCGATTTGTCGGTCAAGCACTTCCGTCGAATCAGGAGGGATCCGTGTACAACTCCGATCCTTGCGGCAAGGGACCGTCCCGAGTGCGACATGTCCATTCGGACAGGCGCGCTGAGATCGCCCCTGAGCGCCGTTCACCCGTCGTGAGTTCGCGTGAGGCGTCGCCGCTCCCGCCGCCGCTGATGACGGTCGAAGAGCTCGCCGCACTGCTCCACACGAGCAAAGGCGCGGTCTATGCCCGCCATGCCCGTGGCGGGATCCCAGGCGGCGTGCGTCTCGGTCGGACCTTGCGCTTCGACCCCCGGATCATCGCACAATGGCTCTCGGCGAACAGTGCGAGCGCGGGAGGTCGGTCATGACGATCAAGCTGCGCCCGTGGAAGGGAAGGAAGAATGAATTTGAAGTCGACGTCATCGTCAAGAACGCAAGAGGTGACGAGCTCAGGAGCCGGGTCAAGGCGCCTGTCACCGGCAAGACCAGCGTCGAGCGGTGGGCCAGGAATCTGGAGCAGGAGCTGCTCGCGCGGCTGCTCGCGCCGGAGCCCGAGCCCGAGAAGCCGCCACCCCCGACGTTCGAGGAGTTCGCCAAGACCTTCCTCGACCTGTGCCTGGCCGACCGGCTCGGGACCAACACGCTGATGAACTACGACGTCCATCTGCGCCTGTACCTGCTCCCGGTGCTGGCTCGGCGGCGACTCGACGAGGTGACGCCCAAGGACATCACCGCGATCAAGAAGTCGCTGGTCAGCAAGTCGCACAACATGATGTGCGAGGTGCTCAAGACCCTCCGCCGGCTGTTCAACCGGGCGATCGCGGAGAAGGAGATCAAGTGCGCGCCGGTGGACTTCGAGATCCCCCGCCGGAAACGCAAGCCCGCAGTCGCGTATGACGACCAGGAGCAGGTGGCACTCCTCGCTGCGGCCGAAGCGCTCGGTCCGATGTTCGTCGTCGTCGTCCTACTGGGCCTCGACGGTGGTCTGCGCCGCGGAGAGATCCTCGCGCTCAAGTGGGCGGACGTCGATTTCAAGCGACGGCTCGTCACGGTCCGCCACAACATCGTGCGCGGCAAGCTCGATGTCCCCAAGGGCAGGACCGAGGATGAGGTCGGCTTGACTCCGCGCCTCGCCGAGGTTCTGCGGAGTTTCCCAGCCACCGGCCCCTTCGTGCTCGACAACAGCGGGGGCCACTTCAAGGAGCACCGCATCAAGGGGTGGATGAAGGCGCTCGTGAAGCGCGCGGGTCTGCCCTGGCGCGGCACCCACGTCCTCCGCAAGTCGTGCGGCACGCGGATCGCCGAGGGCGGTGGTGGGGTGGCGGCTGTCGCCAGCCACCTCCGCCACAAGGATCTGCAGACCGCGAGCGACTACGTCGATCGACGCCGCGGCAGCGCTGGCGCGATCCACGCCTTGGAGACGTCGGGGAGACGCACTTCCGAGCACTCGTAAGTGCTCGGAATTTTAGCATGAATTTGGCTTTTATCTACTGCTCGAAGCAGTAGATTCGATTCACATCATCACAAGTTTGGTCGACGCGATCGGTCCAGTCGCCGGAGACGCTGTCGTTGCGGCCTTCGCGGGCCCACCAGAAGATGATGCCGCTACTCGTCCAGGCGTCGCAGTTGTTGCCCTCGCTGGAGCCGTCGTGGTTGGTGCCGGTCCAGACGTCGGCCTGACCGAGGTAGACTCCGAGCTCGGTGAGGTTGAAGGCGACGTCGATGCTGCCGTCGGTGAGGTCGGGCCAGGACTGCGCGATCTCGATGTTGTCGAGGCGGCGGTAGCCGCTGGCGGACTTGGTGAGGAAGCGGTTGTTGGGGTTCAGGCTGTCGGTGCTGAGCCAGGCCTGCCAGGTCCCGCCCAGGCCCTGGGCGTTGGCCAGGCCCTGGCACTTCTGGTCGCCGCCATTCAGGCCGCCGAGGTTGCCCTTCCACGCCTGGCTGCTGAGGAACACCCGCTTCGGCACCCTGCACGTGGGGCTGCAGCCGTCGTTGCCGACCAGGTTGCCGTCGTCGCACTGTTCGTTGCCGCTCCACACCGCTCCGTCGCCGCACTTGGCGATCTTGCAGGTGTTGATGCAGGCGTCGTTGTTGCTGCCGTTGCCGTCGTCGCACTCCTCGGCGCCCTGCTTGAAGCCGTCGCCGCACTTGGGCAGCAGGCAGGCCAGGGTGCAGGCGCCGTTGTTGTTGTTGTTCTGGCCGAGGTCGCACTCCTCGTTGAGCTGCTTGATGCCGTCGCCGCAGGTGGCCTGCTTGCACGCGTTGGTGCAGCTGTCCTCGTTGCTGTTGTTGCCGTCGTCGCAGGCCTCGCCGGGGCCGACGTGGCCGTCGCCGCAGAACTGGACGGTGCAGTCGGCCTTGCACGGCTTGTCGTTGCCGTTGTTGGCGCCGTCGTCGCACTGCTCGGTGCCGGCCCACACCAGGCCGTCGCCGCACTCGGCGTCCTTGCAGGCGAGGGTGCACGCGCCGCCGTCGTTGTTCTGGGCCCCGAGGTCGCACTCCTCGGCGATGCTCGGCTGCTCGTGGCCGTCGCCGCAGAACGGGACCAGGCACTGGTCGGTGCAGCCGTCGTCCTGGTTGCCGTTCTTGCCGTCGTCGCACTGCTCGGCGCCCTCGGTCAGGCCGTTGCCGCAGAACTCGAGCAAGCAGGTCGCGCTGCAGCCGTCGTTGCCCGTCAGGTTGCCGTCGTCGCACTCCTCGCCGGGGCCCTTGTCGCCGTCGCCGCAGGTGTTGTTCTGACAGCTGGCGTTGCACGCCTGGCCCGGGCCGTTGCCGCCGCCGAGGTCGCACTCCTCGGGCGATTCGCCGATGCTGTTGACGAGGCCGTCGCCGCACACGCCGACCCGACAGCTCGCGGTGCAGTCGCCCTGGTCGGAGTTGGCCTCGCCGGCGTCGCACTCCTCCTGATTGCTGTCCTGCACGAAGCCGTCGCCGCAGGCGGCCAGCGTGCAGACGTCGGTACACTCGTCGGTGTTGACGGCGTTGCCGTCGTCGCACTGCTCCGCGGCCGCGACCTCGCCGTCGCCGCAGGTGGCCAGCGCGCACTCGTTGCTGCACTCGTCGTTGTCGACGTCGTTGCCGTCGTCGCACGCCTCGCCCGGGCCGACGAGGCCGTCGCCGCAAACATTGGTCTCGCACTGCGAGGTGCAGATATTGTTGTCGCCGTTGTTGGCGCCGTCGTCGCAGCCCTCGCCGGGGCCGAGCACGCCGTCGCCGCACACGTTGGGCACGCACATCGCCGTGCAGATGCTGAGCGGCGTGCCGTTGGCCGCCCCGTCGTCACACGCCTCGTCCGGGCCCTTGTCCCCGTCGCCGCACGTGTTGAGCGTACAGTCGGCCTTGCACGCCTGCCCGGGCCCGTTGGCCGCCCCGTCGTCGCAGGCCTCGCCGCCCTCGAGCAGGCCGTCGCCGCACACCGCGTCGGGGCCGGTGGTGCCGGTCGTGGTGTCGGTGTCGGTCGCCGTGCCCTCGGTCTCCGTCGCCGTGCCCTCGGTCTCCGTCGCGGTATTGGCGGTGTCGGTCTCCGTCGCCGTGACCCCCGTGTCGGTGGTCGCCGCCGTCGCGGTCTCGGTCGTCGTCGCGCCGTCGGTCATGCCGATGCCGGTGGTCGGCACATTCGTCGTCGTCGGCACCGTATCGCTGGTCGGCGCGGTCGACGAGCCGTCGCTCGTCGCATCGGTGCCCGTCGTCGTTTCGGGCGTCGCGGAGGTCGTCGACGTGTCGTCGGAGCACGCAGAGACCAGCGCCAGCAGGGAGACCAGGGCGTAGGACGGATACACGGAGCTTTGAAAACGCATTCGCGGACGCTACCGGCTGGCTCGTCCGCCCGCAACACCCGCACCGGTCGAGGCCCCAGGACGATCGGGTGCACCGACGCACGCGCCGCCCCGCTCAGGGGGACGCCGAGCGGTCCGTGTTCGCGGCCGGCAGACGATCGACCTCGGCGATCGGCGAGCTCCGACAATCCTGAGGCTCGCTTCGTCCTCGTCGGCGTCGAACGGTTCGTCGGCCCGCTCGCGACTGCGACCAGCGGCGAGCCGGCGCGCGTGCCGATCGTGCGTGCCAGCGGTGCGCACGCCGCCGGGCCGCGCCGAAGGCCGCGAGCCTCGACCGCGGCATCGTGATCGCCATTCGGCTCGTCGCGCCGATGACCGGGGTGGAGCGGGTGCGGCGAGGCGGCGAGGTCGAAGCTCTCTGTCAAATGTGAAAGGAGCCGCTCCCGGGTCGAGAGCTCGACCTTGAGCGAGAACAGCGACTCGGTGACGGCGAACATCAGGCCCCCGGGCAGGTCGGCGCGGGCGCGCACGCCGAGTACGCCGACCGCCGGTCGGCTGGCGCCAGGAGCCGGCGGCGGGCGCGAAGCTGCACCGAGTCAGGGTCATGGCATCGCGCGCCCGCGGCGGGCGATTGCGCGCCTGCTGCCAATCGCCCCCGGCGGCTCGCCGCTCAATCACAGCACCGCGGCGAGCCCGGGAACCACGAGCGCGACCCTGGCTAGGGGCTGAAGATCGCCAGCCAGACGTCTTCGACGGAGTCGTCGTCGTCCATGCTGCCGCCGGCGATGATGCGATCCGCGGCGTCGATCGCCACCGTGATGCCGAGGTCGAGGCCAGGGCCGTTGACGGTCCTGGCCCATCGGAGGGCGCCATCGGGGGTCAGCTTGCACAGCTGGATCCCACCGGAGCCGTCGCCGATCACGACGATGTCGCCCTGGCTGTCGACCGCCACGTCGCGGGCGCTCTTGCCGGGGCACTCCTCCGTCGACCACACCGGGTCGCCGGTGCTCGTGAGCTGACGGATGCCCATGCCCTCCAGGGCGCGCGACGCCACGAGCACGAGGCCCCCCGCGTTGCCGGCGATCCCACGAATGAACCCGTCGGGGGCCGGCAGCGTGCTGTTCCACAGCGGCCCGCCGTCGCCCGGGGCGAACGCCGCCAGGTACGCCGGATATTGTTCGTCCCCCGCGTGCCGCGAATAGCCGACGACGACCGCGTCCGGGGTGACCGCGAGGGCGGGCCCGAGCGGCCAGTGGGAGTCGAAGCCGGCGACGAGCGTGTGGCTGGCCGTCCACGCCTCGGTCCCGTCGGCGGCGTAGCGGCGCGCCCAGAGGCTCGAAGACTCGTCCGGCTCGACGCCGAACCCAGCCACGATGACGCCGTCTTCGACCGCGACCGCCTGCGTGAGGTATTCGTAGCCCAGGCCGCTCCGGATGGTGTGCTCCCATTCGACCACGCCATCGAACGACAGCTTCGCGGCCCATCCGTCGTGCTCGTCGATGTCGCCGGGGAAGCCGCCGGCGGCGTAGAGCGACGATTCGCCGACTGCGACCCCGAGCACGAGGCCGTACGAGCCCGGCTGGAACGACTGCGACCACACCGGCTGGAGTTGGTCGTCGAAGCGCGCGACCCACGCGGCGAAGCCGGGGGCTCGACCGCCGACGAAGATCGATCCGTCGTCGCCGACGGCGACGGCACGTACCGCGTCGTAGTCGTCCGTGGCCGGGTGGTGCTCGAACAGCAGCTCGCCCGACGGCACGCAGTCGTTGTTGCAGCCGTCACCGTTGATCGTGTTGCCGTCATCGCAGGCCTCGCCGTCGTCGACCTGGCCGTCGGGGCAGGTCGTCAGACCGCCGGTGGTGGTCCCGGTGGTCGGCGGATCGACGGTGCTCGTCCCGGAGCTCGAGGTCGTGGGCGCGCCCGTGGTCGGCTCGATCGTCGTGCTCGTCGCGTCCGTGCTCGCGAGCTGGTGATCGGTGTCGCTGTCGCCGCTCGACGCCGGACAGGCAGCGCACGCGGCGAGCACAAGAAGGAGAGAGCGAGAATCGTGACAGGTAATGATATGCATGCGGAGATCCGACGGCCGGCGCGAGCGCTGCGAATCAACGGAGCGAATGTCCCATGGCACAGCCGCGGCGGCGTGCCGCGACGAATCACGAGAGTGCGCGGGCTCGACCATCCGCGTGATGGTAACACATTTGGCGACACTTCCACACGCGCAGATCTCGCAGATCGTCGCTGGCGCGCCGATCTGGCTCCGTGGGCTCGTTCTGCAGGGCGTTCGCCGCCCTCGCGCGCGTCCGCGGGCGGGCGAATGCGCGCCTGCTCTGTTGCCAATCACCCCCGAAGGATTCGCCGCGAATCACAGCAACACGGCGAGCGCCCACGCGACCACCAGCGCGATCCCGACCCCGATCTTGAGCCACTCGGTGGGCGGGCGCGTGTCGACGTCGTCGGCGCCGTCGGCGTCGTCGGCCAGGGGGGCGACGCCGCGGGCGGCCTCGGGGTGCTCGGCGCACACGCGGGCGAACAGGGCGCGCACGCGGTCGCGGACGCGCCCGGCGATCGCGTGGTTCTCTTTGGCCCGCTGCAGCGCGAGGAAGTCGGTCCACACGCCGTCGAGGATGCCGTCGAGGCGGCCCCACTGGCGCAGGGTCTCGGGGTCGTCGTCGGCGGCGATCCGCAGCCGCCGCATGGCCTGCTTCATGGCCGCCTGGGCTGCCAGCAGCTCGTCGCCGGCGTGCGCGTTGTCGCGGCGGGTCTGGTCGCCGAACAGCCCCTCGCCGGTCGGCAGCCCGAGCAGGTCGAGCCGCTGCTGCCGCTTCAGAAACTGCGTCGTGCCCTGCACCGACAGCAAGATCCGGTCGGCCGTGCGCAGGTCTTCAAGGGCGGCGCGAATGTCCTCGGCGGTGAGCTGCGACATGCCGGCGCAGCATAGCCGGGCGCCCGGCGCCTCACCACGAATTGACATCCGACATGTTACATGTCCCTACGAACATGTCCGCATGTTTAGCTCATGCCCGCGCCTGCGCGCCTCCCCGGGCGGCGGCTTGACGACTGTCGCGACTTCGGGCATCTTGTCCGCCGCCTCGAGGTTACACCTCATGTTCGTTTCGGTCCGTTGAGCGCCCGCGCGCGCTCCCACCCCGGCAGTCGCCGTTCGCAGCCGTGTCTGCTCCACGCCTCAGGGCCGGGAGCATTCGCCGGCGCGAGCGGGGCGACGCCGGGGTCGACCGGGGAGCGGCCGGCGGCGCGAAGGAGCGTCCGTCATGTCACCGCCCATTCTCAAATATCCCCGCACCCGCCACCTCGAGGGCTCCCGCTTTCAGCACGGCGACCACGACCTCGACGAGGTCCCGTTCCGCGACATCCGCGGGCGCTTCGTCGTGGTCGAGGAGAAGATGGACGGCGGCAACGCCGGCATCAGCTTCGACGAGCACGGCCAATTGCTGCTACAGAGCCGCGGGCACTACCTGGTCGGCGGCGGCCGCGAGCGCCACTTCGACCTGCTCAAGCGCTGGGCGGCCGCCCACGCCGAGGACCTCTACCTGGCCCTCGGTGAGCGCCACGTGATGTACGGCGAATGGCTCTACGCCAAGCACACCTGCTTCTACGACGCCCTGCCCCACTACTTCATGGAGTTCGACATCCTCGACCGCGAGACCGGCGAGTTCCTGTCGACCGCGCGCCGGCGCGAGATGCTGCGCGGCCTGCCGGTGGTGTCGGTCGAGGTGCTGTGGGAGGGCCACCCCGACAGGCTCGGCGACATCACCCGCCACGTCGGGCCATCCCGGTTCAAGACCCCGCGCTGGCGCGACAGCCTGATCGCCGCCGGTGAGGCCGCCGGCGTCGCGGCCAGCCAGGTCGTCGCCGAGACCGACGGCTTCGACGACATGGAAGGCCTCTACATCAAGGTCGAGGAGGAGGGCCGCGTCACCGCCCGCCTCAAGTGGGTCCGGGCCAGCTTCCTCAACGCGATCCTCGACAGCGGCAGTCACTGGCTCGACCGGCCGATCGTCCCCAACCAGCTCGCCGACGGCGTCGACCTCTGGGCCCCCGCCTGAGGCCGCGCCGCCGCGCCCAGGAGACCCCGCCATGCTGCTCCCCTACCCCTGCCCCGCCGATCCGCGCGTGTCGACGGCTGTCCCCTGGGACAGCTTGTCGGAGCCGTGGATCGCCCCCATGGCGAGCTGCCCGCAGGACCCGGAGCACCACGCCGAGGGCGACGTCTGGACGCACACCAAGATGGTGTGCGAGGCGCTGGTCGGCCTGCCCGGCTGGCAGGCGCTGGCGCCGGCCGACCGCGAGGTGGTGTTCGCCGCGGCGCTGCTGCACGACATCGCCAAGCCGGTGTGCACGCGCATCGAGGACGGGCGGATCCGCCAGCCCGGTCACTCGCCGCGCGGGGCGCTGATGGTCCGCGCGATGCTGTGGAAGATGGGCGTCGCGCCGGCCGTGCGCGAGCGGATCGCCGCGCTCGTGCGCACGCACCAGATCCCGTTCTTCCTCATCGACCAGGACGACGCCCGCCGCCGCGCCGCCAAGATCAGCCAGACGGTCCGCTGCGACCACCTGGCCCTGCTCACCCGCGCCGACGCGCTCGGGCGGATCTGCCGCGACGTGCACAAGCTGCTCGACAACATCGACCTGTTCGTCGACTTCTGCGCCGAGCACGAATGCCTCGACCGGGCGTGGACGTTCCCGAGCGCGCACACGCGATTCGTCTACTTCCGCAGCGAGGGCCGCGACCCGCGGTTCGCGGTGCACGACGACACGCGCTGTGAGGTCGTGCTGATGTCGGGCCTGCCCGGCAGCGGCAAGGATCACTGGATCGCCCACAACCTCGACCTGCCGGTGGTCTCGCTCGATGCCCTGCGCGAGGAGCTCGACCTCGATCACACCGGCCCGCAGCACGCCGTGATCCAGGCCGCACGCGAGCAGGCCCGCGAGCACCTGCGGCGCGGCCAGTCGTTCGTGTGGAACGCGACCAACCTGAGCCGCGACCTCCGCGGCCGCCTCATCGACCTGTGCGCCGATTACGGCGCCCGCGTCCGCATCGTGTTCCTCGACACGCCGTACCGGCGGGTGCTGCGACAGAACCGCGAGCGCGCCGCCCAGGTCCCGCTGGCGGCGATCGAGCGCATGCTCGCCCGCTGGGAGCCGCCCGACCTGACCGAGGCCCACCAGGTCGAGTGGATCGTGCAGGACGAATGACGTCAGGTCGCGGCCCGACGCGACTACGATCGGACCCGCGATGACGAGCGAGACCCCGTCCCTGTGGGCGCGCCTGCGGCTGCTGCGAACCCTGCGCGCCGATCCCTCGCGGATCGGCGACGCCTCGGTGCTGCAGAGCGACCTCATGGGCGCGCGCATGCGCGAGGAGATCCGCCAGCAGGTCGAACACCTGTGCGCGCGCAGCCATTGCGACCGCCTGCGCCCGCGGCTCGACCACGAGGCCCTGCGCCGCCTGCCGCCCGGGACGTTCGGCCGCGCCTACGCCGAATTCTGCGCCGCCCATCGCATCGTACCGGCCACCATCAGCGACGCCTTCGACGACGACACGCTGCGGCGCAACCCGGCGATCGCCCGCTACATCTGCCTGCACGACATGTTCCACGTCCTGCTCGGCTGCGACACCTCGCTCCCGGGCGAGCTGCGGATCACCGCGTTCATCATGGCGCAGCGGTGGTTCGCCGCCGGCGAGCTGTTCCTCGCGCTGCTCCATGTGCTCGGGCCGCTGGCGCGACCGCATCAGGCGCGCGAGGTCCTCCGCAACCTCCGGCTCGGTCGCGCGCTGGCCCGCCGCGCGCCGATGCTGCTCGCCGAGCCGCTCGAAGATCTGCTGGGTCACGAGCTCGCCGACGTGCAGCGGCGCCTCGGCCTGCCGGTCACGGCGTGACGTTCAATCGAGCCCGCGGCGGCGACCGCCGAGCTCGACCTGCACGCCCACGCCGGTGGCGAGCGCGCGCCCGTGCAGGTAGTGCGCGACGGCGACATCCTCGACGCCGAGGCCGAGCGATTTAAATAGGGTGATGTCGTCGTCGCTGCGCCGGCCCTCGCACGCGCCGCACAGCAGCTCGCCGAGCTCGCCGAGGATGTGCGCGTCGTCGACGGCCCCCTCGGCGCGGGCCAACAAGAAGTCGCCGGACTCGGCCAGCACCGACTCGCAGCGGTCGACGTACAGCCGCGCGCGCGCCACCGCCTCGGCGTCGAGCTCGCGGGCCGAGGGGACGCACGCGCCGACGGCGTTCACATGTGTCCCCGGGGACAGCCAGGCGCCGGCGAGCACCGGCTCGCGCGCCGAGGTGGTGGTGCACACGATCGACGCCCCCTCGACCGCCTCGCGGGCCGAGCCCGCGGCGCGCACCTCGACCGGGAAGCGCTCGCCGGCCCGGCGCGCGAACACCTCGCGGCTGGCCGCCGTGGCGCTGTAGACCCGCACGCGCCGGAGCGGCCGCACGCACAGCATCGCCTCGAGGTGCGTCCACGCCTGCGTGCCGGCGCCGAGGAGCGCCAGATCGTCGGCTGTCTCTCGGGACAGGATGCGCGTCGCCACCGCCGAGACCGCCGCCGTGCGGATCGCCGTGACCTCGGTGGCGTCGAGGATCGCCCGCGGCGCGCCGGTGTCGGCGTCGAACAGGGTCACGAGGCCCTGGTGCGAATCCAGCGGGGTGCCGTGATTGCCCGGGAACACGGCCACGACCTTGAGCCCGAGCGCCCGCCGCGAGTGCAGCGCCGCCGGCATCATGCCGAGGATCGCGCCGCCGGGCAGTCGCATGCCCCAGCGCAGCGGACTGGTCGCCTCGTCGCGCGTCAGCGCCGTCAGCACCTCGGCCATCTGCTCGATGCATTCCGCCATCGGCAAGAGCTGGCGGATCTCGCGTTGCGTCAGAATCACCGCTGTCATCGGCCGGCGACGGTCGCACGGGGCCGCCGCGCCGACAAGCGCACGCGAGCGAGCAGGCGCGCGCCCGCGCGAGGCGATTCGTGCGAGATCGCTCACCCCCTCGGCAATCGTGACAGCGAGCGCGACCCGCCGTCCAGGCAATCACCTCACCGATCGCGGCATACCATTCGTCGTCCCAGCTCGAGGCCGTCGGCGGTCCACCAGCGAGACAGCAGCCGAGCGCCCGGTCCGGGCGACATGTGTGATTCGCCGCGGTCATGGACCTCGGCGGGCGAGCGGCCGTTCCCCGCGAGCAGGCGCGGCGGTGCGTCCTGCGGTGCGCGTGCTATGCCGTCGCGACCATGGCGCGGATCCTCCTCACCGGCGCCACCGGATTCATCGGTCGCGCGGTGCGGCCGGCGCTCGAGCGGGCCGGCTGGCAGGTCCGCGGACTCAGCCGCGACGTCGGTCGCGCCCGGGCGCGCTGGCACGACCTCGATTGGGTCGAGGGCGACGTCGCCGATCCCTCGGCCTGCGCGCGCGCGCTGGCGGGCTGCGACGCGGCGCTGTACCTGGTCCACGGGCTCGGCGGGGGCGCCGATCTTCGCCGGCGCGAGGTCGCGGCGGCGCGGGTGTTCGCCGCCGCCGCGAGCGCGGCCGGCGAGCTGCGACGAATCGTCTATCTCGGCGGCGTGGCCCCGGCCGGCGCGGCCTCCGAGCATTTGCAGAGCCGGCTCGCGGTCGGCGAGGCGCTGCGATCGGGGCCGGTGCCGACGATCGAGCTGCGCGCCAGCATGATCGTCGGTCACGGCAGCCTGAGCTGGCTGGTCGTCCGCGACCTCGCGGCGCGCCTCCCGGTGATGGTGCTGCCGCGCTGGCTGCGGTCGCGCACCGAGCCGGTGGCGATCGACGACGTCGTGGTCGCGCTGACGCGGGCGCTCGCGCTCGAGCGGACCGACAGCGCGTGGTTCGACATCCCCGGCCCCGAGGCGCTCACGGGCAAGCAGATCCTCGAGGAGACCGCGCGGGTGATGGGCCTGCGGCGGCCGACCTCGCTCGACGTCCCGCTGCTGACCCCGCATCTGTCGGCGCTGTGGGTCCGCTTCGTCACGCGCGCCGACTGGTCGGTGGCTCGCAGGATCGTCGTCGGCCTCGAGCACGACCTGTTGGCCGAGAGCGACCGCTTCTGGACCTTGATCGATCACCCCGTGCGCGTCCCGTTCGCCGAGGCGGCCCGCCGCGCGCTCGCGGCCGAGGAGCGCGAGGGCCTGCCGGTGCGCGGCGCGTGGGGCGTGGTCGAGCGCATGCTCGCCACGCATTGATCACACCGTCACTTCATTCGTGCCAGGGCTCCCACATCGTGCGCAGGCTGACCAGCGCACCGGTGGCGCCGGTGATCTCGGCCTTGTAGGTGGTGCCGCCGGTGAGCCTGAGCCCCGGGTCGTTGTCGTAATGGCGGCCGACCCACGTGCCCGGCGCGATCGGATCGGTGGAGCCGCGCTCCCACCAGCACTCGAGCTCGCAGTCGAAGAATTCGCAGGTGCGGCGGCACTTCCACCAGTCGGTGGTGAAGGTCGCCGTCTGCGTGCCCTCGCGGCCCTGCAGCGCGACCGCCTCGTACTCGCCGGAGTTCATGTCCGACGTCGATTCGGCCCACTCCCAGCCCTGCGTGCAGTGCGTCCGCTCGACGCGGGTGCAGAACGTGTCCTTGAACCACTTCTGCTCCCAGTCGTCGCGCGTCGGCGAGACGGTGACGACCGGCAGATTCGGCGGCGCGACCGGCTTCGGCGACGCCGGCTCGTCGTCGACCTCGCGCTCGGCCTGGCGGTCGAGCGCCGCGGCCAGCGCGGGCGGCATCGCCTGGCCGGGCGCCAGCGTCGTCCACACCGCCGCCGCGCCCTCGCGCATCAGCTCCGGCGTGACCACCCGCTTCGGGTCGTCGACGCTGCCGCGCTCGAGCACGCTGATCATGCCGGCCTCGAGCTCCTCGAACACCACCACGTGGCCCTTGCCGAGGTCGAGCTCGGCGAGCACCCGCGGGCCCATCGGGGGCGCGGGCGCGGTGCCGACGGCCACCGTGGCCTTCGCCTGGGCCGGCGCCTCGTCGGGCGTCTCGGCGGGATCACAGCCGGCCAGCGCGACCGACAACATCATGGCTGCGCGTCGATGCATGCGACGCCTGACCTTGACACACTGACCAGCGGGCGCAAGCGCAGATCGGCCCCGATCGGCGAACTCGACGACGCGGATCTACCCCGTCGCAGTGATCGTCCGCGACCGCCGCGACCCGCGCGTGTCGAGTCGCCGCCGGCGATGCAGCCGCGCCGATGTCACATCGACGCGACGTCCTCGAGCCCGGCGATGTCCGAATCGCCGTACATGCCGGAGACGTTGCGGAAGCACGGCCATCTCACCGCACCGTGAAGCTCATCCCCGCGGCCTGCAGCCGCGCGATCAGCAGCTCGCCGCAGGCGGCCGCGGTGGTCGACACCCCACCTGTCTCTTTGAACATATTACGCTGCAGCACCAGACACAGGGCCGTCTCGCCGGCCATCTTCGCCGTCTCGTCGTAGCCGGGGTCGCCGCCCGAGACCTCGGTGATCACCGGCGCGTCGCTCCCCGCCCGGCCGACGAAGGTGACCTTGAACCAGCTCTTCGCCCGCACCTCCGGCGCGGGCCCGCTGCCCGGCGGATTCATCCGCGTCAGCAGCCGCCGCACCGGCCCGATCTTCGCCGCCCCGATCAGCGCGCCCGCCCCCGCGAGCGCGAGCGGGACCTGCCACAGCCACGGTAACGCGACGTAATGTGCGTAGCTGAATTCGGGCCCGTAGTCGCCGCGCAGCCGGGCCGAGCGACGAGCGATCTGCGGGTCGATGGTCGGCAGCGGCAGAGCCCAGCGCCCGAGCTCGCGCTGGAAGTGGATCGCCGGCCGCTTGCGCGCGCCGGGCCCGCCCGCCCGCGACTTGCGCGGCGGCGGCGGCGAGGCCAGCACGCCGAGCGCGGACGCGAGCGTGCCGCCCGAGAAGCCGCCGCGACCCTCGAGGTAGCCGGCGATCGCGAGCGGTCGGTCGCGCGGGAGCGCCCGCGTGGTCCACAACACCCCGAGGTCGGTGGGGATGCTGTCGAAGCCGCAACACGGCAGCACCAGCACGCCGCGGGCGCGCGCGGCGTCGTGGTGCAGGTCGATGATGCGGTCGACATACGCGGGCTCGCCGGTGAGGTCGAGGTAATCTGCACCCTGCTCGACGCACGCGCGCACCACCGGCTCGCCGAATTGCACGTAGGGCCCGACGGTGGTCAGCACCACCCGCGTGCTGGCGGCCATGCGCGCGAGCGCGGCGGGGTCGTCGACGTCGGCGACGACGATCCCGACCTCGCGCCCGAGCTGCGCGGCCAGCCGCTCGAGTTTGTCGCGGGCGCGACCGGCGACGGCGAGCCGCAGCTGCGGCGGGGCGTGGGCCGCGAGATAGGCGGCGATGAGCCGACCCACGAAGCCGGTGGCCCCGAAGATCGTAATGTCCCAACTCCTCGTGGTATCGACGGGCGGCGTCACCGCGGGAGGATACCCTGTTTCGCGCGCGGCACCTGACGCTACACTCGCCTTTGCCTTGAGCCACTACCTCGTCGTCGAACACCTGCACGACGGCGCCGTGTTCTCCCTCGACCGCGCGCTCGACACGACCGACAACCGGCCGGTCGTGCTGAAGCGGCTGCCCGCGAGCCGCAGCGACCCGCACGAGCGCAGCCGGCTGCGCCGCGAGTACGAGATCTTGCAACGCCTCGAGGTCGCCGGGGTGGTCCGGGCGCGCGCGCTCGAGGAGGAGGACGGCGAGCTGCGGCTGGTCCTGGCCGACTTCGGCGGCGACACGCTCGACGCCCGCCTGCGCCGCGCCCCGCTGACGCTGCCGGAGTTCCTCGACCTGGCGATCCAGCTGGCCGAGATCGTCGACGCGATCCACCGCCGCGGCGTGGTGCACAAGGACATCAAGCCGCGCAACATCCTCGTCGACCACGCCGGCCAGGTCCAGGTGATCGACTTCGGGATCGCCTCCGCGGCCCCGCGCGAGCTCGCGGTCGCCGGCCCGCCGCGCGTGCTCGAGGGCACGCTGGCGTACATCGCCCCCGAGCAGACCGGGCGCATGAACCGACCCGTCGACGCCCGCAGCGACCTCTACTCGCTCGGCGCGACGCTCTTCGAGATGCTGACCGGCGCGCCGCCGTTCGTCGCCACCGACCCGGTCGAGCTGGTCCACGCCCACATCGCCCGCGCGCCGCGGCCGCCCGGCGAGCTGGCCGGCGGGATCCCGGATGTCCTTTCGGACATCGTCCTCAAGTTGCTGGCCAAACAGGCAGACGACCGCTACCAGAGCGCGAGCGGGCTGCGCCACGACCTCGAGCACTGCCGCGAACGCCTGCGCGCCGGCGCGGCGCCGGCCCGCTTCCCGCTGGCGACCCGCGACGCGCCGGCCCGCTTCGAGCTGCCCGCGCGGCTGTACGGGCGCGAGGAGGCGGCGACGCTGCTGTCGTGCGCGTACGCGCGGGTGGTCGAGGGCGCGGCCGAGCTGGTGGTCGTCGCCGGGCCGCCGGGGATCGGCAAGTCGGCGCTGGTCCACGAGCTCGACCGCGAGATCGCCGGCCGCAGCGGGCGCCTCGTCGCCGGCAAGTTCGAGCAGCTGCGCCGCGACCAGCCGTACAGCGCGGTCCGGACCGCGCTCGTGCAGCTGGTCGAAGGCATGCTCGCCGACTCGGAGGAGGGCCTGGCCCGCCGGCGCCTCGCGCTCGAGCGCGCGCTCGGCCGCCTCGCCGGCCCGCTGCTCACGCTCCTGCCCGAGCTGCAGCCGGCCCTGCCCCGCGTCGCCCCGTCCGGGGTCGACGGCGACACCCCGGGGGCCGCACGCGGCCGCCTGCACCGCGCGGTGCGAGGGCTCGTGCGCAGCTTCGCCGACCCGCGCGCCCCGCTGGTGCTGCTGCTCGACGACCTGCAGTGGGCCGACTCGGCCTCGCTCGAGCTGCTGGTCGCGCTGCTGACCGGCGAGAGCACGCCCGGGCTGCTCGTGATCGCGACCCTGCGCGACGAGGCGGCCTCGCCGGCGCTGCAGGCCACGCTCGCCGCGCTCGACCCGGTGTCGCGCCGCATCGACCTGCGCCCGCTGAGCGGCGAGGACACCCAGGCGCTGGTCGCCGACGCCCTCCGCCGCGCGCCGGCCGAGGTCGCGTCGCTGGCGGCGCTGGTCCACGACCGCACCGGCGGGGTGCCGCTGTTCGTCGGCGAGTACCTGCGCGACCTCGTCCACCACGACCTGATCGCCTTCGACCCCGAGCGGGCCCGCTTCGCCTGGGACGAGGCCGCGATCGCCGGCGCCGCGGTGTCCGCGGATGTCGTTACGGTCATGGTTGAAAGGACACGCTCTTTGGGACAGGCGACGAGGGAGGCGCTCGGCCGTGCGGCCTGCGTCGGCGGCGAGTTCGACGCGGCGCTGCTGGCCGACCTCGCCGGACGGCCCGAGAGCGAGGTCGCGGCGGCTTTGGTCGAGGCGGCCCGCTCGGGCTTGATCGTCGCCTGCGGCGGGCGCTGGCGGTTCTTCCACGACCGCGTGCAGCAGGCGGTCGAGTCGCTGCTCGACGACGGCGAGCGAGCGGCGATCCACCTCGCGCTCGGTCGCCGGCTGCGCGGCGCGGACGCGGTCGACGAGCGCCACCCGCGGCTGTTCGAGATCGCCGATCACTTCAACGCCGCGATCGGCCAGGTCGACGACGCGAGCGAGCGCAAGGCGCTGGCCCAGATCGATCTGGCGGCCGCGCGTCAGGCCAGGGCCGCCGGCGCGTTCGCGGCCACCGTCGCCTACGCGAGCGCCGGCGCGGCGCTGCTGGCCCCGCTGGCCGGCGAGGCGCCGCACGACATGTTCGCGCTCGGCCTCCTGCGCGCCGAGGGCCTGTTCCTCGGCGGCGACCACCCCGGCGCCGAGGCCTCGCTCGCGGCGCTGCTCGAGCGAGCGACCGAGCCGCGCGAGCGGGCCCTCGCGTGCGAGCTGTGGGCCGCGCTCGACCTCCACGTCGGCCGGCTCGCGTCGGCCGTCGAGCGCGGCCTGACCGGTCTGGCGGCGATCGGCTTCGAGACCCCGCGCAAGGTCGGCCTGCCCGGCGTGATGCTCGAGTTCATGCGCACGCGCTCGGCGATCGCCGGCCGCTCGCCGCGGGTGCTGGCCGACCTGCCGCCGCTGACCGACCCGACGATCCGCCTGGCGCTGCGCCTCTACTTCGTCACCATCGGCGCCGCGTTCCAGCTCGACACCATGGCGATGATGGCGATGACGCTGCGGGCGACCCGGCTGTCGCTGCAGCACGGCACCTCGAGCCTGTCGGCGGCCCAGTTCCTCAGCTACGGCATGCTGCTGGCGATGGTCCAGCGCGATTCCAGGCTCGGCGACGACTACGGGCGGTTCGCGCTCGAGGTGCTGGCGCGCTACCCCGACCGCGGCGTCGAGGCGGTGGTGAAGTTCCTCTACGGCTCGATGATCCAGCCGTGGCTGCACCCGTTCGCCCGCGCCGTGCCGATCTTGCGCGAGGGCGTCCAGGCCGGGCTCGACTCCGGGCAATTGATGTACGCGGCGCTGTGCGCCAGCTCGCTGGTCAGCACGCGCCTGCAGGCCGGCAGTCCCCTGGAACAGGTCCGTCAGGACATCGAGGCCGGGCTCGAGCTGACCCGCACCGTTCGCGTCGACTCCGCGACCGCGCACTTCCAGAGCGCGGCTGCGACGATCGCCGCGCTGACCGGCGCGCCGCTCGAGGTCGGGCCCGTCGACCCGGCGCGCGAGTCGGAGGAGATGGTGGTGGTGGCGCGCGCGGTCCAGGGCGCGATGGTCCACGCGATCTTCGGCCGCGTCGCCGAGGGCCTGGCCGACAGCGACCGCGCCGAGCCGGCGGCCGCGCGCCTGCTCGGGCAGGCGCCGCTCTACTGCGATCACCTGTTCTTCCGCGCGCTCCTGCTGGCCCGCCGCGGCCCGCCCGCGGGCGCGCTCGGCCGGCTCCGCCTGCGCCGCACGCTGCAGGCCACCGCCGACAAGGTCGCCGGGTGGAGCCGCGCCTGCCCGGCCAACTTCGAGGCGCGCGCCCACCTGCTGCGCGCCGAGCAGGCCCGCGTCGCCGGCGACGGCGCGGCGGCGCTGCAGGCCTACGAGGCCGCGCTCGCGGCCGCGGTGCGGCACGGCCGCCCGCACGACGAGGCGATCGCCTGCGAGGTCGCGGCCCGCTACTTCGAGGTCGCCGGCCTGCGCGACGCCCAGCAGGTCTACCTCCGCCGCGCCCGGCGGGCCTACCTGCGCTGGGGCGCGCTGGCCAAGGTGCGGGCGCTCGAGCACGGCCACGCCGGCCTCGACCGCCGCGGCTTCGACCTCGACGTCCGCGACACCTCGGACCGCGGCCTGAGCCTGTCCCCGAGGACATCCAGCTCCGACTCGACGGTCAGCCGGGTCGGCCACCTCGACTTCGCCACCCTCTTCAAGGCGACCCAGGTGTTCGCCAACGAGCTCGACCTCGGCCGCCTGCTGGCCGCGGTCATGCGCCTCCTGGTCGAGGACGGCGGGGCCGAGCGCGGCGTCCTGCTGCTGGCGCGCGGCCCCGGCCTGGCCGGCGCGCACATGTACGTCGCCGAGACCGAATCCCACCTGCCGCTGCACGACGTCCCGCTCGCCGAGCTCGACGTCGTACCGGCCGCCGTCGCCATCCTGGCGCACCGCAGCGGCCGCCCGCTGGTCGTCGACGACGCCGCCGAGGATGTCCGCTTCGCCGCCGACCCGTACGTCGAGCGCGTCCGCCCGCGCTCCCTGCTGGCCGCCCCGCTGGTCCACGGCGGCGAGCGCCTCGGCGTCCTCTACCTCGAGAACAACCTCGTCGCCGGCGCCTTCAGCCCCGAGCGCAGCGAGACCCTGCGCCTGCTCGCCGTCCAGGCCGCGATCGCCATCGACCGCGCGCTCCTGTTCGCCCGCCTTGAAGAGGCCCGCCGCGCCGCCGAGGCCGCGAGCGAGGCCAAGTCGCGCTTCCTCGCCAACATGAGCCACGAGCTGCGGACCCCGCTCAACGCGATCCTCGGCTACGGCGAGATGCTGGCCGAAGAGGCGGCCGAGAACGGCTACGAGGCGATGCTGCCCGACCTCGGCAAGATCCAGCGGGCCGGCGGGCACCTGCTGGCGATCGTCCGCGACATCCTCGACCTCACCAAGATCGAGGCCGGCCGCGTCGAGCCGGCCCGCGAGGCGATCGACGTCGCGGCGCTGCTCGCCGACGTGGTCACGATCGCCGCGCCGGACCTCGCCCACACCGGCAACCAGCTGGTCCGCGACTGGCCCGCCGACCTCGGCGTCATGTTCGGCGACCCCACGCTGGTGCGCCAGATCCTCGTCAACCTGCTCGGCAACGCCGCCAAGTTCACGTCCGCCGGTCAGGTCACCCTGAGCGCCGCGCGCGACGAGCAGGCCGTCCGCTTCGTCGTCGCCGACACCGGCATCGGCATGACCGCCGAGGAGCTGGCCACCGCCTTCGAGCCGTTCGTCCAGGTCGACGCCTCGTCGACCCGCCGCTTCGGCGGCGTCGGCCTCGGCCTGACGATCTGCCGCCGCCTGGCCGAGGTGATGGGCGGCGCGCTGAATGCCACCAGCGAGCCCGGACGCGGCTCGGTGTTCACGCTCGAGCTGCCGCTCGCGTGAGCCGGCGGCGCCGGAACTGACATGTCCGCGAGGACATGTCGATGGCGCCCACCGCCCGCCGCGCGCGCCGACGGCCCTCCACGTCACTGACCTGTCCCGAAGAACATGCACGAACACCCTGGGCAGAGCCCCCAGGGGCCTCGCCCTGCCCGGACTGCGCCCGTCGCCCGCGCCAGGAGCGCGGCCCGGCCCGCGAGCCTAGATCATTTAAAATGATGTCCTGAAGGACACATGAACACTCGGACCGGCGCCGCGCCCGCAGATCCGGCGGCGAGCGCACAAGCGCATCAGGACATGTCCCCGAGGTCACCCTCGAGAGCATGTCCTGATGTGCCTTCGGGCTCCGCCGCGGGCGCGCCCGATGTTCGTCGCGTCACACTGCCACGGAGGTGGCCATCGGCGAGCGCAGCGCGTCGCCGAGGCGCGCCGCCACGTCGTCGTCGGGGAGGTCGATCCAGTCGTGGACGATCTCCGCCTGCACCCGGGCGTAGGCGCGGGGAGACAGCGCCCTGCGCAGGTCGCCCATCGCGTGCGACGGTGCGACGAGGATCACACGCTGGGCCAGGCGCTCGGCGATCCCGCGGTCGACGAGCGCGGCGATCTGGTTGCTGAACTCCTGCTCCGCCTTGTCGTGGGGGTTGCTGCGCGGCTCGAACGCGTGGCGAGCCACGGCGCCGGCCGAGGCGCGGGCGCGGCCGGGCCGATCGTCACCGAGCTCATGGCTGAGCTCGCGCCCGCTGGTGAACCCGTCGCCGAACGGCCGGGTGAGCGCCGCGCCGGGTGCCTCCTGCACGAGGATCCGGCTGCGAGAGCCGTCCATGAGCACGATCCATGTCGGAGTGTAGGGCTTCATGCTCGAAACCCTGATCGCGGTAGCTCCGTGCGGCCACTGGAAAAATTCGGGTGGCGCGGAGCCGCGCGACTCCAGCGGAGGCCGCGGCTACCCTGGTGAAGGCAGCGAACGGGATCCCCGCGCCGAGCGGGCTCTACGGGCCACAGGAGCCGGCTGACGCCGATCCTACGCGGTTTTCACAGACCTCGCCGGACTTCCGTGTATTGACCAATCGTTCAGCATAATGTACGCCTGACGAACGCCGAGGTCCCGATGAGCGCCGTTTTGCCGCACGCCCCGCTGTCCTTGTCGAGCCCCTCGCCCGCCCCGGTGGCGCTGCGCCTCGACGGCGTGACCAAGCGCCACGGCGCCGGGGGCGACGCGGTCGTCGCCCTCGACACGATGTCGTTCACCGTGAAGAAGGGCGAGTTCGTGTGCGTGGTCGGGGCCTCGGGCTGCGGCAAGTCGACCATGTTGAACCTCGTGGCGGGGCTCGACACGCCGACCGCCGGCAAGGTGGTCGTCGCCGGCGAGCGCCCGGCGTTGATGTTCCAGGAGTCGGCGCTGTTCCCGTGGCTGAGCGTCGAGGAGAACGTGGCCTTCCCGCTGCAGATGCAAGGCCTGTCGCGGAAGGCCCGCGCGGCCCGGGTGGCCGAGCTGCTCGGGCTCGTGCACCTCGAGAAGTTCGCCCGCCGGCGCCCGCACGAGCTGTCGGGCGGCATGAAGCAGCGCGTCGCCCTGGCCCGCGCGCTGGCCCAGCAGGCCGAGCTCCTGCTGATGGACGAGCCGTTCGCCGCCCTCGACGCCATGATGCGCGACCACCTGCACAGCGAGCTCGAGGCGCTGTGGCAGAAGACCGGCCTCACCGTCGTGTTCGTCACCCACAACGTCCGCGAGGCCGTGCGCCTCGGCGACCGCGTGCTCCTGCTGTCCTCGCGGCCAGGTCGCCTCGTCGCCGAGTACGAGGTCGACCTCGACCGTCCGCGCCGCATCGAGTCGCCCGAGGTCGCCCGCCTGGCCCGCACGATCACCGACCGCCTGCTCGAGGCCGCCCGCCATGCCGCAGCGTGAGCTCGCCGGCGACGTCGCAGCCGCCCGCCCGCACCTGCACGCCCTGCCAGGCGGCGAGCAGGCGCGCGAGGGACATGTCCTGATCGACATGCCCGAACGGTCAGCCCACGAGGACCCGCTGCGCGCCGGCCTGCGCGCCGCCACCGGCGAGGGCGAGCCCGCGGCCGGCGAGCGGCCCGCTCGCGCCCGGGCGCTGTGGGCCAGCGCGTGGCCCAAGCTGGCCGCCGTCGCGCTCGCGCTCGCGCTGTGGGAGCTGGTGGTGCTCAGCGGCTGGCGGCCGGAGTACGTGCTCCCCGGCCCCCGCGCGGTGCTCGGCCGGCTGTGGGCCGACCTGCTCGCCGGCGACATCGGCGTGGCCGCGGCGATCACGATGAAGCGGGCCCTGCTCGGCTACGCGATCGCCCTGGTCGCCGGCGTCGGCCTCGGCCTCGTGCTCGCGCGCGTCAAGGTGCTGCGCACGGCCGCGGGCTCGCTGCTGACCGGCCTGCAGACGATGCCGAGCGTGGCGTGGTTCCCGCTGGCGATCCTCCTGTTCCAGCTCAGCGAGGCGGCGATCCTCGCCGTCGTCGTCCTCGGCGCGGCGCCGTCGATCGCCATCGGCCTGCTGACCAGCACCGACCAGGTCCCGCCGCTGCTCGTGCGCGCCGGCAAGGTCATGGGCGCGCGCGGCCTCTCGCTCTACCGCCACATCATCATCCCCGCCGCCCTGCCCGGCTTCGTCGCCGGCCTCAAGCAGGGCTGGGCGTTCGCCTGGCGCAGCCTCATGGCCGGCGAGCTCCTCGTCATCATCGGCCACGCCCCCTCGATCGGCGTGCGCCTGCAGTTCTCGCGCGAGCTCAGCGACGCCGAGGGCCTGCTCGCGTGGATGATCGTCGTCATGCTCATGGGCGTCCTCGTCGACGGCCTGGTGTTCGGCGTGCTCGAGCGGAAGATCCGCGAGGGCCGCGGCCTTACGGCCGAACACGCGTGAGCGGCGGGCACTTTTCTAAAAAGTTAGAAAGAAAGAGAAGCCCGGGAGACGCGGCGACCACGGTTTTGACGCCGCGCTGTGGCCCTGCTAGCTTGAGGTCATGGCTTTTAAATGTCTTAGTCTATGCGGGTGTGCGTTCATCGCGGGGCTCCTCGCCGGCGGCTGCGACGACGATGACGAGTCGGGCCTGAAATGCGCCAAGGGCTGGCAGGCGGCCTCGATCTGCTGCATCGAGCCCGACGGCGACGGCGAGGAGACCTGTCAGGACGTGTGCGCGAAGAAGTGCGAGTCCGACGCGGACTGCAACGCGGAGGGCGACCGCTGTCAGGGCGGCGTGTGCGGCCCCGACGACGACTGCTCGCTGTAGTCGGCGCCCTCGCGCCGGCGCTCGGAGCCGGACGAAGCTGCGCCCTCCACGAAGTCCTTGAAGTCCACGCGTCCGGTGATTTCTGCCGGCTCGGAGAACCCCTCAACAATAAAGGTACTGACAGCGCCCGTGGCGTGAATCCCTGCGGGAGCCCGGCGATCCGTCGACCTGGACCTCCCGCGTCAATCTTGCGAACGAACTCGGGCTATCTCGAATCCCGACCCCGGCTTTCACAGCGCCGCGCCGAGCATCGCCGAGTGATTCACCGCCGTGCTCGCCACGCGGATCGCCAGCCCCGACATCATCGCCAGGTCACCTGCCACATCGATCATGTCCTCGTCGCCAGGGTCGATGTACCAGGTCGCGCGGACCTGGGCGCCGCGGCTCGCCCACTTCTTGAGGCGGCGGAGCAGCGCCAGCAGCTGCGGGCGGGTCGCCGCGCTGAAGAACGTCAGGCGCAGCTCGAACACCACCGAGCCCGGCGGGTTGCCGACGAGCGCGTCGAGCCAGAGGATCAGCGGCGCGTAGAACGAGGCCGCGTCTTCGGGGTGGCTCTCGCCTTCGAGGCGCATCAGCCCCAGCTCTCCGTCGAAGTCCACGCGGGGGGTGGGGAAGCTCCCGCTCTGGGCCGGCAGGTAAAGGCGCTCTGCTACCAAGGGGATTCCCTCCTCGACGCCACCATCACTGAATCACCGGCCATGGGCAAGAGCCCCCAACGGTGGGGTCCCCCGAGCTCCAGGTGTGGAGGTCGTGCGGAGATGACCGTCACCACGTGGAGGGGCGCGGCCACGCGCGCGGCCGTGCGGCGACGTCCGAGGGTGTACCTTCGGCATGGACTCCAGGAGCCATGAGATGAGCGACGAGCGGACGTATCTCGAGCTGTCCGAGGAGGGCGGCGGCTCGCACAAGTTTTACGAGGTCATCGTCAGCGGCAAGCAGGTCGACATCCGCTACGGGCGGATCGGCGACGCCGGACAGACCCAGAGCAAGAGCTACGCGAGCCCGGCCGAGGCCCAGAAGGAGGCGCAGAAAGCCATCCAGGGCAAGCTCAAGAAGGGCTACGCGGCGGCGGTCCAGGGCATGCGCAAGAAGCGAGCGGTCACCCAGCGGCCCGTGGCGGTCAGCCGGGCGGCCGCGGCGGGCACCACCCGGGCCCCGCTGCTGTGGCGCTACGACAGCGGAGACCGCGCCTTCGGCGTGTTCGTCGACGACGAGCTGTGCTGGGTCGGCGACGACGACGGCCAGATCTCCGCGCTCGACCACGACGGCAAGGTCGTGCGGCGCATGAAGGTCCCCGAGGGCGTCATGAGCCTCGTGCGCGACGGGCAGTGGCTCTACTGCGGCTGCCAGGACGGCAAGGTCTACGACCTCTCGGGCGCCCAGCCGTTCGAGGCCTACGAGATCAGCGAAGACGTCAACATCCTCTGGCTCGACATTCACGACGGCTCGCTCGCGGTCAGCAGCAACGACGGACACGTCACGGTCCTCGACCACGACTGCGACAAGCTGTGGGCCAAGAAGAGCGCCGGCGGCGGCGGCTGGATGGTCCGCTGCGACGGCGCCGGCATCTACCACGGCCACGTCGACGGCATCACCGGTTACGACTGGAGCGGCAAGAAGCTGTGGGCCAAGAAGACCGAGGGCAGCGTGCTGTTCGGCTGGCAGGAGGACGGCGAGGTCTACGCCGGCACCAGCTCCGACCACGTCGAGGTGTTCACCAAGGACGGCGTCCCGGGTCGGCGCTACAAGTGCGACGACAGCGTGTTCTCGTGCGCCGCCGCGCCCGGCGGCAAGTACGTGTTCGCCGGCGACAACGCCTCCTCCGTCTATTGCTTCGACCGCGCCGGCGCGCGCCTGTGGAAGCTCGACACCACCTGCGGCTCGGCGCTGTCGATGCAGTACCACGCCGACAAGCTCTACATCGTCACCGGCGACGGCGCCTTCGCCTGCATCGACGTCAGCGAGGCCGCGATCGCCCGCGCGCGCGAGGGCAAGGTCCCCGACCTCAAGCTCGTCAAGGCCGAGCGCGGCGTCCAGGTCGCCACCGTCGGCCAGGCCCTGCCGGTCGCCGCCGCCGGGGCCGCGGGCGTGCTCGTCGAGTGCATCGAGGAGGGCGGCAAGGTGCGCGTGCGGCCGCTGTCGCCGGGCTTCGACGGTGAATTCAACGTGCAGTTCCCGCGCGACATCCGCACCCCGGGGACCCGCTATCTCGTCGACGGACTGACCCTCTCCGGCAGCGGCGGCTTCTACCGCGTGCGCGGGCAGATCCGGGTGGCCCCGGCGGCGGCCGGCGAGGCGGCCGGTCCGGTCGTCGCGCCGGCCAAGAAGACCGCCAAGAAGGTGCGCGCCTGAGCGGTCACCTGACCGCCGCCTCGCATTCGCGGGACATGTCCTGAAGGACATCTCATTCCCGCCTCACGTCTCCGCCCCCTCGTGCGCTCGCGCCGGCGGCGGCGCAGGCGACGGGCTTCGGACCGCGCGGCCGCGTCGGTATACTCGCCGCGCACGTGGCCGCACTCGGGTACATCCTGCTCTGCCTGATCTGGGGCTCGACCTGGCTGGCGATCAAGCTCGGCCTCGACGCCGGCATGCCGCCGCTGCTGGGCGCCTCGGTGCGGTTCGCCATCGCCGCCGCGCTGCTGCTCCCGGCCGCGCGCGTGCTGGCGCCGGCCGCCTTCCGCGACCGCACCGCCTGGCGCCTCGCGCTCATGGTCGGCCTGTTCAGCTTCGGCTTCGGCTACGGTTGCACCTACGTCGCCGCGCTGTGGATCCCCTCCGGCCTCGGCTCGCTCACCTTCGGCTTCTTCCCGTTCTGGGTCGCCGTGCTCGCGCACTTCATCTTGAAGGAGCGCCTCACCGTGCCCAAGCTGCTCGCCATCGCCGTCGGCTTCGCCGGGCTCGCGCTGCTGTCCTACGGCAGCCTGCGCGAGCTCGGCCGCGACACCGCCTTCGGCGTCGCCATCGTCACCTTCTCCGTGTTCGTGCAGGGCTTCCCGCAGGTCGTCGTCAAGCGCGACGGCAAGGACGTCCCGACCGTCTTCCTCAGCGGCGCCGGCATGGCGATCGGCAGCATCGTCCTCTTGCTCGTCGCCGGCGCCGCCGGCGAGTGGTCGCGGCCGTTCCCGTGGAACGCCACCGTCACGGTCTCGGTCGCCTACCTCGCGGTGATGGGCTCGATCGTCACCTTCATGATCTACTACGGCCTCCTGAAGCGGCTGAGCGCCACCCTCATGGCCCTCGTCGCCCTCATCACCCCGCCGATCGCCGTCGTCCTCGGCAGCATCTACCGCAGCGAACAGCTGGGTGCCCTCACCCTCACCGGCGGCGCCCTCGTGCTCGTCGGCGTCGGCATGTTCCAGCTCGAGGAGCGCCGCGCCGCCCGTCTGCGCCGCGGCCGGTGACCCGGTCGGGCGGCCTGCCGCCCGCCTCCTCACCCGCGACATGCGCCTGCGAGGCCGCGAGCGCAGCGCCGAGACCACCGACATCCTCTCCGAGCTGCGGCACTCGTGTCCTCCAGGACATGTCTATTCAGACACTCACATCATTCTCGCCGCTCGCGCGCGAGGCCGCGCGGCGCATGGTGCCGCTCCGATGAATTGAGCGGCCCGCTCGCCCGCGAAGCGCGATACAGTCGGCCGATATGGAACCTTCGACCTGTCGCAGCCTCGCCTTCTTGTTCTCGCTCGGGGCCCTACCGGTCGCCTGCAAGTCCGAGAGCCACGACACCACCGACGGCGGCACGGGAGGGGCCTCGGACGCCACCGACGGCGCCACCTCCACCGCCCCGCCGACCACCTCGACGGGCGGCGCCACCATGGGCGACAGCACCACCGGCCCGGGCACGAGCGAGGGGACGGACACCACCACCGGCGGCGCGCTCGAAGCCTGCGAGGCGTACGTCGCCTACCGGCTCAAGTGCGACCCCGGAGCCACGGGGACCGAGGCCGAGCTCCTGGCCGACTGCACCATGGTGCGCGACCTGGTCGAGACCACCTACGGCCCGACCTGCCTGGCCTTGCACGACGCGGTGAATCACTGCCTGGCGGCCAGCGACTGCGACGCTCCGGACGCGTGCGCGGCGGAGATGGACGCGGCGAACGGGTGCCTGCCGGAGGCCGGCCCTGCGTGCGTGGCGTTCGCCGCGAAGGAGGCCGAGTGCTCCGGCGAACCCGTGCCCGCGTACGCCGCCGGCTCGTGCCAGGCCTACATCAACAACAACGTCTATTACGGCGGGGCCCCGTGCGGCTCGGCGCTGGAGGAGTGGTACGTGTGCCTCGTCGACCTGCCGTGCCCGCAGTTCCAGATGCGGGCCGGCTGCGAAGCCGAGCAGGAGAAGATCGCCGAGGCCTGCGGCGGCGAGTAGCCGCGGTGCTTCAATCTGAATGAAAGGCCATGTCCATCCGGACATGGCCCTATGCACCTGCTCTATCGGACAGGCTCACCGCCGGCTCAGTGGTCGCCGGGCACGGGCACCTGCGCGACCGTGCGCGGCGGCGGGTCGCGGCGGGCGACCACCACGTAGAACACCGGCACCAGGATGATGCCGAGGAGCGTCCCGGCCGTCACGCCGCCGAGCACGGCGATGCCGATGGCGTTCTGGGCGCCCGCGCCGGCGCCGCTGGACAGGGCCAGCGGCAGCACGCCGAGGCCGAAGGCCAGCGAGGTCATGAGGATCGGTCGCAGGCGCTCGCGCGCCGCCTCGAGCGCGGCCTCGACCCCGCTCTTGCCCTGCTCGCGCAGCTCCTTGGCGAACTCGACGATGAGGATCGCGTTCTTGGCCGACAGGCCGATCGTCGTGAGCAGGCCGACCTGGAAGTAGACGTCGTTGGCGAGCCCGCCGAGCTTGGTCGCCACGAGCGCGCCGGCGACCCCGAGCGGCACGCCGAGCAGCACGGCGATCGGGATCGACCAGCTCTCGTAGAGCGCGGCGAGGCAGAGGAACACGACCAGCAGCGACAGCGCGTACAGCATCTGCGCCCCGGCGCCCGACATCCGCTCCTCGTACGACAGGCCCGACCACTCGTGGCCGATGCCGTTCGGCATCTGCGTCATGAGCCGCTCCATCGTCGCCATCGCCTCGCCCGAGCTGTGGCCGGGCGCGGCCTCGCCCTGGATGAGGATCGTCGGATAGCCGCCGAAGCGGTCGAGCTTCGGCGAGCCGAAGGTCCAGCTGCCGCTGGCGAACGCCGAGAACGGCACCATCTCGCCGGCCCGGTTGCGCACGTACCAGCGGTCGATGTCGTCCGGCTGCATGCGATACGGCGCGTCGCCCTGCAGGTACACCCGCTTGGTCCGCCCGAGGTCGAGGAAGTCGTTGACGTACGCCCCGCCCCAGGTCGCCGCCAGCGTCGCGTTGATGTCGGCCAGCCCGACGCCGAGCGCCGCCGCCTTCTCGCGGTCGACGTCGATCTTGTACTGCGGCGTGTCGTCGAGCCCGCCCTGGCGGACCTTGGTCAGCGCCGGCTCGGTCGCGGCCAGCTGCAACAATTGGTCGCGCGCCGCGATCAAGGCGTCGTGACCCAGCCCGGCGCGGTCTTCCAGCTGCAGCTGGAAGCCGGACGCGTTGCCGAGCTCGGAGATCGCCGGCGGCACGAACGCGAACACCGTCGCCTCCTTGATCTTGCTGAAGGCCATCGACGCCCGCTGCGTGATCGCGCTGGCCCGCTTCTCGACCGCCTCGCGCTCGTGCCAGTCGCGCAGGCGCACGAACGCGAGCCCCGAGTTCTGCCCGCGGCCGCTGAAGCCGAACCCGGAGATCGACAGCACCGACTCGACCGCGTCGCCCTCCTGCTGCAGGAAGTAGTCGGTGACCCGCTCCATCACCACCCGCGTGCGCTCCATCGTCGAGCCCGGCGGCAGCAGCACCTGCACGGTGAGCGAGCCCTGGTCCTCCTCCGGCAAGAACCCGGTCGGCAGACGCATGAACAGCACGCCCACGCCCGCGGTCAGCAGCAGGAACGCGAGCATCGCCAGCCGGCGCCAGCGCAGCAGCCCCGCCAACCCGCGGTGGTAGAGCGCCGCGGTGCGCTCGTACGAGCGGTTGAACAGCCCGAAGAACCCGCGCGTCGCCAGCCCCTGGCCCTTCTTCAGCAGCATCGCGCACAGCGCCGGCGTCAGGATCAACGCCACCGCCACCGACAGCGCCATCGACGACACGATCGTGATCGAGAACTGGCGGTAGATCGTCCCGACCGAGCCGGCGAAGAACGCCATCGGGATGAACACCGTCGCCAGCACCAGCGCGATGCCGATCAGCGCCCCCGTGATCTGGTCCATCGAGCGTCGCGTCGCCTCGCGCGGCTCGAGCCCGGTGTCGTGCATGATGCGCTCGACGTTCTCGACCACCACGATCGCGTCGTCGACCAGCAGGCCGATCGCCAGGACCATGCCGAACATCGTCAAGGTGTTGATGCTGTAGCCGAACGCCGCCAGCACCCCGAACGTGCCCATGAGCACCACCGGCACCGCCAGCGTCGGGATCAGCGTGGCGCGGAAGCTCTGCAGGAACAGGTACATCACCGCGAACACCAGCACGATCGCCTCGGCCAGCGTCTTGATCACCTCGCGGATGGAGATCTTCACGAACGGGGTGGTGTCGACCGGATAGACGGTCTTGAGCCCCGGCGGGAAGAACTGCTCGAGCTCCTGCAGGCGCGCCCGGATCGCGTCGGCCGTGTCGAGCGCGTTGGCGCCCACGGCCAGGCGGATGCCCATCGCCGCCGTCGGCTTGCCGTTGTAGAAGCTCTCGACGTCGAAGCTCTCGCCCGCGAGCTCGACGCGGGCCACGTCGCGCAGCCGCACCTGCGAGCCGTCGGGGTTGACCTTCAGGTAGATCGCCCCGAACTCCTCCGCCGTCTGCAGCCGCGTCTGCGCCGTGATCGTCGCGTTGAGCTGCTGGCCCTTCACCTGCGGCAGGCCGCCGAACTGCCCGGCCGACACCTGCGCGTTCTGGGCCTGGATCGCCGCCACCACGTCGAGCGGCGTCAGCTTGTACGACACCAGCCGGTCGGGGTTCAGCCACACGCGCATCGCGTACTGCGAGCCGAACGCCTGCACGTCGCCGACCCCGCGCACGCGGCTGATCGGGTCCTGCAGCGCCGACACCACGTAGTCCGCGATGTCGTTGCGGGTCATGCTGCCGTCCATCGACACGAAGCCGGCGATCATCAGGAAGTTGCTGGCCGACTTGACCACGCGCACGCCCTGGCGCTGGACCTCCTGCGGCAGCTGCGGCATCGCCAGCTGCAGCTTGTTCTGCACCTGCACCTGGGCGATGTCGGGGTCGGTCCCCGGCTCGAAGGTCAGGGTCAGCTGCGCCGAGCCGGTGCCGTCGCTCGACGACGACACGAAGCGCAGCCCGTCGAGCCCGACCATCCGCTGCTCGATGACCTGGGTCACCGTGTCCTCGAGCGTCTTGGCCGAGCCGCCCGGGTAGTTCGCGCTGACCGAGATCGTCGGCGGCGCGATCGCCGGGTACTGCGCGACCGGCAGGGTGGTGATCGCCAGCCCGCCCACCAGCACGACGATGATCGCCAGGACCATCGCGAAGATCGGCCGATCGATGAAGAACCTCGACACGCGCGCGCTCCTACTGCCTGGCCGACCCGGCCGCGGTGTTGCTCGGCGCCGGCGAACCCGTCACCTCGGCGGCCGCATTCGTCTCGGTTCCCGCGCTCGCCGGAACGGCCGCCGCGGCCCCGCCGTCGCCCGCCGAGGCGTCCGTCGGCTGCTTCGCCTCCGGCGTCGTCTCACTTCCGACGGTGCCCTTCGGCAGCTCCTCCGGCGCCGCGGGCACGGTCGTGACCTCGGCGCCCGGGCGGGCCTTCTGCACGCCGTCGAGGATCACCTGCTCGCCGGCGACCAGCCCCGACGTCACCCGCCACGCGTCGCCGACCACGCGGTCGGCGACCAGCTTGCGGCGCTCGACCTTGTTGTCGGCGCCGACCACCAGCGCCCACGCCTGCCCGCGCGTGTCGCGGGTGACCGCGCGCTGCGGCACCAGGATCGCCTGCGGGTCCTGGCCCTGGTCGATGCGGGCGCGCACGAACATCCCCGGCAGCAGCTCGCCGCGCGGGTTGGGGAACACCGCGCGCAGCAGCACCGAGCCGGTGCCCGTCTCGACGGTGACGTCGGTGAACTCGAGCGAGCCCTTCTCGGCGTAGGTCGACCCGTCCTCGAGCAGCAGCGTGACCGTCGTCGCGCCGGGCGGGCGCAGCTTGTCGCTCTCGAGCTCGCGGCGCAGCCGCTGCAGCTCGGTCGTCGACTGCGTCACGTCGACGTAGACCGTGTCGATCTGCTGGATCGTCGCCATCAGCGTCGCCGGCGACTGCTGCACGTACGCGCCCTCGGTGACGAGCGAGCGCCCGATCCGCCCGCTCACCGGCGCCGTGACGGTCGTGTAGTCGAGGTTGATCTTGGCCGACTTCACCGCCGCGCGACCGGCCGCGATCTCGGCCTCGACCGAGCGCAGCGTCGCCGCCGAGCGCTCGGCCGTCTCCACGCTGACCGCCCCCGAGTTGCTCATCAGCTCCTCGTCGCGCTGGGCGATGTCCCGCGAGGTCGCCAGCCCCGACTGCGCCCGCTGCAGGTTGGCCCGCGCCGACTGCAGCGTCGCCACGTAGGGCGCCGACTCGATGCGGTACAGCGGCTGGCCCTCCTTCACGTCGCTGCCCTCGACGAACAGCCGCTGCTCGACGATCCCGCTGACCCGCGCGCGGACCTCGGCGACCCGCCGGGCTGAAACCCGCCCCGGCAGCTCGCGGGTCAGGATCACGGGTGTCGGCACGACCGTCATCACCGTCACCTCGACCGGCCCGGGGGCCGACTTGGGGGCTGCCGCCCCTGGCGAACCACAGGCCGCGAGCGTGAGCAGGACCAGGAAAAGAACTCGACGGGCGAGCATGGAGCGAATTGCGCGGCGTCGGCCGCGACCGCACAAACAATGCTCTGCGGGTGCTTGACGGTCAAGACTGTACCGTTCAGTTTAATCGCGTTCGATGACTCACCCAGACAAGGCGGCCCGCCCGTGCGGTTTGGAGCACTCGCCGAAGCGGCGCCAGATCCTGGCCGGCGCGCGCGAAGTGTTCGGCGAGATGGGGTTCGAGCGGGCCAGCGTCGACCAGGTCGCTGCACGCGCAGGGGTCTCGAAGGCCACGGTCTACAACCACTTCCTCGACAAGAAGACCCTGTTCGTCGCCTGCTTCTCCGAGGAGGCCGACGCGCTGCGCGACGCACTTCGCTGCAAGCTGCTGCGCAGCGAACCGGACGGGGAGATCGGTCCGGCCCTGCAGGCGGTCGGTGAGCACCTGGTGTCGCTGCTCCTCGCACCGGCGATCGTCGCGCTCTACCGCAACACCAGCGCCGAGGTCGCGCGCTTCCCCGAGCTCGGCGCCCTGCTGTTCGAGCGCGGCCCCGCGGCGATGCACTCGGCCATGGCCGAGTACCTGCGCCGCTGGCACGACATCGGCGCCGTCCACCTCCCCGACGTCCACGCCGCCGGCGTCCAGTTCTTCATGCTCTGCAAGGGCGACCTCGCGGTCCGCTCGCAGTTCGGCGTCCTCCCCGACCCGCTCGAGCCCGCGATCGTCGCCACCGTCCAGCGCGCCGTCGCCGTGTTCCTCGCCGCCTACGGCGCGGCGCCGGCCTCGCCGGCCGGCGCCTCCTGAACCCCGGCCGTCCCGGCCCGCCCCATGGGACATGCCCTTTCCGACATGCTCCAAAGGACGAGTGCAGACTCACACGTCCCGCAGGACATCCCGCTCACCTGCCCCGAAGGACATGCCCCGCTCCGCGCCGCCGCGCGCACTCCCTCACATGCCCCGAAGGACATGCCGCGGCTTCACGACTCCGCGGCCGCGCGGTGCTCCGCGGCCCGCTCGTGGGCCCGCCGGACCGCCGCGAGCGCCGCGTCCATGCGCACCGTCGGCGGCCGGTCGTCGCGCGCCTCGCTGAGGATCCGCCTGAACTCGCGCGCCCCCGGCTGGCCGGTGAACAGCCCGAGCACGTGCCGCAGCACCGCGGACGCCTTGCGCCGCGGGTAGGCCCGCAGGTGCGCCTCGGCGTGCTCGCCGTAGCGGCGCGCCACCTCGAACCGGCTCGGCGCGCCCGCGGCCTCGGCGAAGAACCGGCGGTCGACGTCGGCGAAGCAGTACGGGTCCTCGTACGCCGCGCGCCCGATCATCACCGCGTCGACCCCCGCGCGCAGGTGCTCCGCCGCCGCGTCGAGCGTGCGCACCCCGCCGTTCAGCTCGATCACCAGCCCCGGCCGCTCCGCCTTGAGCCGGTACACCTCCGGGTAGCGCAGCGGCGGCACCGTGCGGTTCTCCTTCGGCGACAGCCCGCCGAGGACGGCGATCCGCGCGTGCACGGTGAAGCGGTCGCAGCCCGCCGCCGCCACCGCGTCGACGAACTCGAGCATGTCCTCGTAGCGCTCGCGCCCGTCGATGCCGATGCGGTGCTTCACCGTCACCGGCAGGTTCACCGCGGCCCGCATCGCCGCCACGCAGGCGGCCACCCGGCTCGGCTGTCCCATGAGACATGCCCCGAAGTTCCCGCCCTGGACGCGGTCGCTCGGGCAGCCGACGTTGAGGTTGACCTCGTCGTAGCCCATGCCCTCGGCGATCCGGGCGCACTCCGCAAGCGCCTGCGGGTCGTCGCCGCCGAGCTGGAGCGCCAGCGGCCGCTCCGCCGGGTCGAAGCCGAGGACGATGTCGCGCTCGCCGTGCAGCGCCGCGCCGGTCGTCACCATCTCGGTGTAGAGCAGCGCGCGCCGGCTGATCTGGCGCACGAGCCAGCGGAAGTGGCGGTCGGTCCACTCCATCATCGGCGCCACGCTGAGCGCGCGCACGAGCCCTCGCCTGCCCGCCTGCACCGGGCTGCTTTGACCGATCGCGCCGGCCCCGTCAACCCCTCACGCGGACGCCATGCAGCCGCGCAGCACCTCTTCGGCCGGCGCCGACAGCGTCACCGACGCGTCGACGCGCAGCTCCATGGCGCCCGCGAGCACGGTCACGTGCAACGTCGCCGGCTTGCCGTCGAGCTGCGCCGGATCGGTCAGCCCCGCCGGCAACGACACCGGCGCGACCCCGAACGACCCGGCGAACGACTCCTCGCAGCCGATGTGATAGTCGACCTCGTCGCTGAAGAAGTGCCCGGCGGCATCGAGGTCGAAGCCCTCGACGTCGACCTCGACCGCGAACATCACCTCGCTCGCCATCGGGTCCCAGCCGCCGAGCGACGGGTAGAGCCCGAACATCCACTCCCCGTCGCTGCCGCACTCGAGCGGCCACGTCGACCCGTCGACCAGCTTCTCGCCGCCCACCGCGTACAGCGCCAGGAACGGCGTCGCCGCGGCCGCCTGGAACCCGTGGCAGTAGCTCACCGGCGCCTCGCCGGTCGTCCCGCCCGGGTCCGTCGCCTCGTCCGCCGCCGTGTCCGCGCCGGTCTCGCTGTCCTGCTCCGCCGCCGAGTCGGTCGCGCCCGCCGTCATTCCGCCGCTGTCGTAGTTGCACCCGGCCGCAACGATTGCGAGCCACGCCGTCCGGAGGTTCCGCCGCATGGGGCAAGAGTTCGCGCGCTTCCGCGATCTGCAAGTGACGCAGGCGACGCCGCCGCCGGCGCGGGCCGCCCGCCCCGCCATCACTGTTATGTGACCCGTACGACATGTCCCATCGGTCATTCATGTCATCACGGGCGAGCTCGACCAATTGCTCCACCTGTCCGTTCCGCCATGTGCCGGATCGGCCGCGCGCGGCGGCGCGCCGCGCGTCTGCGCGCGTGGCATCCCCGGGGCGAAAGAGGGACCATGCGACCCTCACGGGGGAGACGGGCGCTTGGGAAAGGCGATCACGACACTGGAGGTCGACGGCCAGAGCATCGAGGTGACGAGCCCGAACAAGCTGCTCTACCCCGACGAGCAGATCAGCAAGGGCGAGCTCGTCGACTACTACCGCGACGTCGCCGGCTTCATGGTCCCGCACCTGACCGGCCGGCCGCTGACCCTGCACTGCTTCCCCTCGGGGATCGCCGCCCGCGGCTACTTTCAGAAGGCCGCGCAGGAGCACTTCCCCGCCTACGTCCACCGCCTCGCCGTCGCCAGCCACAGCGGCGAGACCGTCTACGCCGTGGCCGACAACGCCGCCGCGCTGGTCTTCCTCGCCAGCCAGAACTGCCTGGTGTTCCACCCCTGTCATGTCCTGAGGGACAGGCTCGACCGGCCCGACCTCGTGATCATCGACCTCGACCCGAGCGACGACGACTTCGCCAAGGTCCGCCACGGCGCCCGCCTCCTGCGCGACCTGCTGCCGGCGCTCGGCCTCGTCCCCTTCGTCAAGACCACCGGTTCGCGCGGCCTCCACGTCGTCGCGCCGATCTACCGCGAGCTCGACTGCGACGGCGTCAGCGAGTTCGCCCGCAAGGTCGCGCAGTACCTCGTCGCCACCGACCCCATGCGCTTCACCATGGACATCAACAAGAAGAAGCGCGGCGACCGGGTGTTCGTCGACTATCTGCGCAACGGCCAGGCCCAGACCGCCGTCGCGCCCTACAGCGCCCGCGCCCTCCCGCGCGCCCCCGTGGCCGCCCCGATCGGCTGGGACGAGCTCGACGACCCCGAGCTCGACGCCCGCCGCTGGCACATCCGCAACGTCCGCGAGCGCCTGCGCGACCTCGGCGACCCCTGGGGCGACATCCACCGGCACGCCCGCTCGCTCGCCGACGCCGCCGAGGCCCTGGCGAACCTCTGAGACGCGAGACGCGCCGGGGCCCGCTCACCTGCGCGAACGAACCCCGTCACCCGCCCACGGGACCACCTGTCCCGTGAGACAGCTTACTCCTTCTTCGCGTCGGCCTGGGCCTTGAGCTGCTTGAGCAGCTTCTCGCCCTCGTCGATCGCGTCGTCCTCTTCGGTGCGCTGGTCGCCGGCGAGGACGGCCGTGTTGACCTTGATGTTCTCGAAGCGGGCGAGCATCTGGAAGATGGCCAGGCGCGACGCCGGGGCCGGGCCCTCGGTGTCGAACTCGTCGTTCTTGGCCGGGATCTTGATGTCGCCGGCGGCCCCGTCGACGATGCACTTGTGGGCGATCTTGAGGGCCGCCTCGGAGTCCTTGACCTTCGACGGCACCCCGTTGAGGAGCGGGAACTCGGAGTTGAAGCTGTACAGCATCGTCTCGAGCGCCGCCGTCCCGCCGCAGCTGGCGTACAGCGGGTCGTACTTGTCGGGCACCGTCGCGGTGCCGATGTCGATCGAGCCGTCGAGCCCGCGCTTGGCGAAGTCGCTGCCGGCCGTCGACAGCAGCTGGAAGTCGGTGAGCAGCTGGCGGAACAGGAACGAGTGGAGGAACGCGCGCTTGAGCTCGGTGCCGCCGAGCTTCTTGCTGAACACGAACACGAGGTCGTTGTAGCCGCCGCCGAGGTCCTCGCGGAAGAAGCCGTAGCCGATCTTCTTGTCGATGGCCACGCCCCTGGCCCGCTCGGGCACCAGCGGTCCGCCCTCGATCGCCCACAGCGTGTGCGCCTCGCCGAGGAAGTCGACGCGGTCGCGCAGCTCCTTGTAGTTGGTGAGCATCGTCAGCAGCTTCTCGTCCTTCTCGATCGCGTCGGCCCAGTCCTTGAAGGGCGCGTCGACCGAGTCCTTGAACGGCCGCGGCGGCACCTCCTCCTGGCCGAAGTCCTTGGCGATCTTCTTCAGCACGCTGCGGAACGGCTCGTCCTGGCCGACGAGGCGGCGGGCGTACATCTTGACGCCCATCCACTTCTTCCAGATGTCCTGCTTGCCCTCGGTGTACTCCTTGCGCATCGCCTCGGCGGTGCTCTTCGCCTCGCCGGACAGCTCGCCGATCGCCTTGTCCGCCTCGGGCGAGCCGAAGAAGCTCAGCAGCTTGAGCTCGGGGTACGCGTCGAGCACCTTCGTCTTGGTCTCTTCGCCGTAGCTGTACTTGAGCTTCTCGACCAGCAGCGCGTACTCCTTGCGCGCGTTCTTGCGGAACGTCCACGCGTCGGCCTCGGCCACCCCGAGGATGATCGCGCGCGCCTTGTCGGCCTTGGTGAGCCCCTTCTTGACCGTCACCACCGCCAGCACGCCCGGCTGGAGCACGTAGTTGCGGCCGTTCATCGGCTCGACGTCGCCCTCGGTCACGGCGGGCAGGCGCTCGGTGTTCGAGTAGATCTGGGTCAGCAGCGGCCGCAGCGCCTCGCGCATCTCGTCCGGCGGGATCTCCGGGATCGGGACGCCCTTGTCGTCCTTGCGGCCCGCCTTCGCGTATTCCATCTCGCGCTCGAGCATCTCCTGGCGGCTCTCGCCGCAGGCGGTAAGCGCGCCGGCGATCAGCGCGAGCGTGAGGGTCGTGGCGTGGGTTCGTCGCATGCGTTCTCCGTGCTCCGGCCGACTTCGTGCGGCTGCGGCAAAACTGCCGCATCGCCACGGTAGGGGAAGGCCGCCGTCGCTGTCAAACACCGACCTGCCGCCCATTCTCACCTGGCCGCGCAGCGCGGGTGAAGGATTTCGCTTTACTTGCCTCTGGCCATCGCCTGGCCGGCCGCCCCGGCTCACCGGCCTTGTGCGAGGTCCCGGCGCCGCGGCGTGCTGGATCGCCCGCGCTGTCGTCATTCGCATCGCGCCGCGAGGAATGGTCGGCACGATCCGCCTGCACTGCGGGCGGCGATCGCCGCGGCGTGGCATGCCGCACCCGGGTCCGCGGCGCGGCAGGCTTGACCCGCCCGGCCCAGCGCACCATTCTACCCGAACGTCAACTTTGGGAGCCCTGATGTCTGCAGCTACCGAGACCGCGCCCGCGACGCCGACCCAGCACGAAGCCCACGACCCGCAGATGGCGGGCGCACTCGAGGTCACCGAGACCGCCGCCGCGAAGATCCGCGAGATCCGGGAGACCGAGGCGATCGAGAGCACGTACGCCCTGCGCGTCAAGGTCATGGGCGGCGGCTGCGCCGGCTTTCAGTACGACCTCTACTTCGACGAGCCCGCCGAGGGCGACAACCATTTCGAGAGCCAGGGCGTCAAGCTCGTCTGCGACGCGATGAGCTTCATGTACCTGATGGGCACCAGCATCGACTACGTCGAGGGCCTGCAGGGCGCGGGGTTCAAGTTCAACAACCCCAACACCACCGGCTCGTGCGGCTGCGGCAGCTCGTTCTCCGTCTGATCTGAGCGTCGATGGCCGGCCTCGACCTCGCCGCGCTGCACGAGCGGATCCGCGCCGAGCTCGGTCCCGAGGTCTTCGTCGCCGATCGTGAGCCGTACGCCCGCGACGACGGGGCCGAGGGCCCGTTCTTGCCCGGCCTGGTCGTGCGTCCGCGCGAGCGCGCCGAGGTCGCCCCGCTGGTGCGCCTGTGCCACGAGCACGGCGTCCCGCTCAGTCCGCGCGGCGCCGGCACCGGCACCGTCGGTGGATGCCTCGCCGACCACGGCGGCGTCGTCCTCGACCTCGGCGGCTTGCGGGCGATCGTCGACATCGACGAGCGCAGCATGCTGGCGCTCGTCGAGCCCGGCGTCCTCACCGCCGAGCTGCACCGCGCCGTCGAGGCGCGCGGCCTGTTCTACCCGCCCGACCCGGCGAGCCTGAAGATCTGCAGCATCGGCGGCAACGTCGCCACCAACGCCGGCGGCCCGCGGGCGTGCAAGTACGGCGTCACCGGCAACTTCGTCCTCGGCCTCGACGTCGTCACCGGCACCGGCGCCGCCCACGAGATCGGTCATCGCTCGATCAAGGGCGTCACCGGCTACAACCTCGCCGGCCTGCTCGTCGGCTCCGAGGGCACTCTCGGCGTCATCACGCGGTGCGTCCTGCGGCTCGTCCCGCGCCCGCCGTTCGCCGTCACCCTGCTCGCCTCGTTCGCCGACGAGGCGGCCGCGTGCGCCGCGGTCCACCGCTGCCTCACCGGCGGCGTCGCCCCGGCCGCGCTCGAGCTGGCCGATCGGACATGCACCGAACTACTCGCGCGCAGCGGCAGCCTCGCCGTCGATCTGCCGCAGGGCGCGCGCGCCCTGTTGTGGGTCGAGCTCGACGGCGACTCTGCCGGCCTCGACCGCGCACTGTCGCGGGCCGGCGACCTGTGCCGCGAGGCCGGCGCGCTGGCCGTGGCCGAGGCCACCGACCCGGTCACCCGCGAGCGTCTGTGGGACGTCCGACGCGCCCTCAGCCACACCCTGCGCGCGCACTGGCCGAAGAAGATCAGCGAGGACGTCGCGGTCCCGCTGTCCCGCCTGCCCGACCTCGCCGCCGCCGCCCGCGAGATCGGCGCCCGCCACCGCATCGACGTCGCCAGCTTCGGCCACGCCGGCGACGGCAACCTCCACGTCAACTTCCTGTATGACCCAAAGGCCAGCAGCGACGTCGGCGAGCGGGTCGACCGCTGCGTCGCCGACCTGTTCGGCGCCACCATCGCCCTCGGCGGCACCCTCTCCGGCGAGCACGGCATCGGCCTCAGCAAGCGCCCCTACATGCCGCTCGAGCAGTCGCCCGAGCTGCGCGCCCTCCAGCTGGCGCTCAAGCGGGCCTGGGACCCGCAGAACATCCTGAACCCCGGCAAGGTCTTCCCGCCCGCCTGACCTGTCCCCGGGGACAGCCTGATCCGCGCGCCTCAGCGTCGCTTGCCGAACAGCTCCGCCCGCACCTGCTCCCAGGGGACGGACCCTGCGCGCCCGGCATCATGCTCCGCGGCGCGCCACAGGACCTCGGCCTCCCAGGCCGCCTCGATCTCGGCGAGCTCCTCTGCGCTCGGCTCCGGCTCGTCGACGAGGCTCTCGGCGGGTCTGGTGGGCGCTCCCATCGACCTCTCTATACCACGGCTCTCCGCCCTGGGCCGGCCGTCCTCGAGTTTTTGCGCGAAAATGCGCACGAACGCCGCCTGTCGCTATCCTCGCCCCGATGTCTCTGCCGGTGCGTCTGTCGGACTTCGCCACCGCCGATCTGTCCGCGCTGTATGCATTCCGGGACAACCTGCACCCGCGTGGCAATCATCTCCGCCGCCTTCAGCTCGACCGCGCGATCGATCGATTATTCCGGCAGATCCAGGAATACCCGCTCGCCTATCGCCGTGGCGCGGGAACATTCGCCGTATCGTCACCTCGCGGTTTCTCCTGGCGATCTATCATGTGGTCATGCCTGACCACATCCTCGTCCTGGGGATCGCCGACCAGCGCCAGGACCGCGGCGGCTCCGCTTCACCAGACGCTGAGCGGCCCCGTCGCCGCGCGACGAGGCCGCCCGTACTCATGCCATTCGCGGCTCAGCTCTTGCTGCCGCGATTGGCCACGATCCAGTTGCCAGCGATCGCCGCGAGGTCGAGCACGCGGCCCGAGTAGCCCCATTCGTTGTCGTACCAGCCGACGATCTTCACCAGCGCGCCGAGGCCCATGCAGGCGTCGACGTCGACGATGCTCGAGTGGGCGTCGCCGAGGATGTCGCTCGACACCAGCGCCTCCTTGCGGACGTCGAGCACGCCGCGGAGCGCCTCGCTGGCGGCTGCCTCGCGCAGCGCCTCGATCACGCGGGCCAGCGAGGGCTCGCCCTCGAGCAGGCAGACCACGTCGTAGAGCGAGCCGTCGACCACCGGCACGCGCACCGCGGTGCCGTCGCACTTGCCCTTGAGGTTGGGCAGCACCTCGGAGATCGCCTTGGCCGCGCCGGTCGACGTCGGCACGATGTTGACGGGGGCCGCACGGCCGCGGCGGAGGTCCTTGCCGGCGAGGCCGTCGACCAGGCCCTGGCCGGCCGTGTACGCGTGCGTCGTGCCGACGAGGCCCCAGCGGACGCCGAACACGCGGTCGAGCACCGCCAGCACCGGGGTCAGCGCATTGGTCGTGCAGCTCGCGTTGGACACCAGGCGGTCCTTCGCCGGGTCGAACGTCTCCTCGTTGACGCCGACGACCAGGGTCTTGTCGACGTTCTTGCCGGGCGCCGCCAGGATCACGTGCGACGGCCCGCCGTCTTGCGCGCGGTGGCCGGCCATCTGCTCGCCGCTGGTGAACTTGCCGGTCGCCTCGATGACGATGTCGACGCCGTGAGCGGCCCAGGGGATCTTGCTCGGGTCACGCTCCTTGAACAGGGCCACCGAGGAGTCGCCGACGTGCAGCGCGCCGGCCTCGGCGCGGGCCTTCGGCAGGTTGTTGCGGTGGACCGAGTCGTGGCCGAGCAGGTAGGCCAGCTCGTCGGCGTCGGCGAGGTCGTTGGCGGCGACCACTTGCATCGCCGGCCCCTTGCGCACCCCTCCCGAGGTCGCGAAGTCGGCGCTCCGCGCGAGCGCGTGTCGAAGCACGAGCCGCCCGATGCGGCCCATTCCGTTGATTCCCAGGCGGATCGTCATGACGCGGCGGAGGATAGGGCAACCCCCCCGGCCTCGCAATGCCGCCCACTTGTCCGCCACCGCGTCCGCGGGCCGCGACGTCCGATCGCCCGCGCGAGCGAGAATTCTCGTCACGGCCGCTCGCCCCGAGAATTCGCGGGGCCCGGCGATGACGAGAATTGAAGCCGTGAGCCCGCGCATGCGTCCAGCGCGCTCACCTGCTACCGTAGCCACGCTGATGCCCGGACCTCGCCACGTCGCTCTCGCCGCCGCCCTCGTCACCGCCACCGCCCTGGCCGCGCCGGGCTGCAAGAAGGCCCCCGCGCGCGCCACGACCTCCGCGACCCCCGGTCTCCCGCGCGCCCGCACGCCTGCCGGACCGCCCCTGCCGGCCCCGCATCAGCTGTCCCAAACGCCAGATGCCGGTGCGTTCATCGCCCGGCCCGCCGAGGTCCTCGCGGGCATCGACGCCTACCTGCCCGAGGCCCCCTCGCTCGCCGCCGTCGCCGAGTTCACGCTGCGCACGCAGGTCCCCGTCGAGCTCGCCGACAGGCTGGCCCCGCAGATCGCCGGCGACCGCCCGTGGGCCGGCGTCCACGTCGCCGGCGAGGACATCATCGCCCTCCCGGTGCGACCGGGCTCGGCCGTCGCCGACGCGCTCAAAAGCTTCCCGGCGAGCGGCGACTTCGGGGCCGTCGAGCTGCCGGCGCCCGCGATCGACAGCACGCCGCGCGACGACAAGCCGCCCGGCCCGCGGCTCGCCTGGCTTGACGGACAGACGAACAACCTCGTGTTCGCCGACACCCTGCAGGGCCTCGCCACCAGCCGCGAGCTGCCCGCCACCTACGGCTCGCGCCCGCTCTGGTTCACGCTCGGCGACGCCCGGGCGCGCGCCGTCTCGCCCGCATTCCCGTACGCGCGGGTCGCCGCCGCCGGCCAGGGCCTGCACTCGCTCGACATCGACGTCCTCGAGGCGCCGGGCAAGCCGCTGCCCAGCTCGCCCGACCTCGGCGCCGGCGCGCTGACCGGCATGCTCAAGGTCCCCGAGCTCGCGGTCGGCGTCAGCACCCGCTGGCCCGGCCACAAGAAGGCCGTCGCCGACGCGATCAAGCAGATGAACGCCGGCGTCGACCGGGCCGGGTTCGCGGCCAAGCTGATGCTCGACCCGCTGGTCGACCAGGCCGCGAGGGCGCTGCGGCGGTGGAACGGCCGCGTTTTGCTCGGCAGCGGCCCGGCGCAGCACCTCCGGATCGGCCTCGGCGCCGACGACCCTGCCGCCGGCTTCCGCGACCTCGTCGGCTGCCTGCGCACGCTGGTCGACAACCTCAGCCTCGCGCGCATGTTCGCGGATGTCCCCGGGGCCAGCTTCAAGAAAGTCGGCGACAACCCCACCGTCTACCTGCTCACCGTCGACGGCGTCGCGCGCCACGTCCCCTCCGTCGGCAAGTCGCTGCTCGACGACAAGGGCCGGCTCCGCGTCGCCATCGCCGCCAACGAGCGCGCCGGCGGGCTCCTCGTCGTCATCGGCCCCGAGCCGATCCCCGTCGTCCAGCGCTGGGCCAAGGCCGCCGCCGAGGGCGAGCCGGCCAGGGAGTCGACGGGCGACATCCTCGCCGCCGTACTCGGCGCCGGCCCCGAGCAGCTGCGAGCGCTCCTCGCCAACCCCACCTCGCAGTCGGCGCTGGTGACGAGCGCGCTCAAGCTCGCGGCCGACCGCCCGCCGACGCTCATGGTGTTGCAGCGCAAGCCCGACCGCTACTTCGCCACCGTCCGCGGCCCCGAGCCCGAGAGCCCGAAGAAGTAGCGCCCGCACGCCGCGTCACTCGCGGCCGAATTCACCGTCGACGTCAGCCCGGACGGCCGTCCGGGCCAGCACGTCGCGCTAGTCCTCGTCCTTGGGCTTGCGCTCGAAATCGGCGAGCCCGACGTTCGGCACGAACGCGAGCGCCTCCGACACATAAAGCCCGGTGTGCAGGATCAGGTGCGTCACCGTCCGCACGAGCACGCCGCCGGGTACTTCGGCCGCGTACGCGGCGCCGCGGTTGCCGTCTCCTTCGTGCCTGATCTCGACCCACTTCATGAGGACCTGGCCGGACTATAGACGAGCGCCGCGGTCGCGGCCAAGCCGCCCGCAATTCCGGAGATCCCCGGTCCCCCACGCCGCAATCGGGGGCGCGAGGTCCACGCCCCCCAATTTCTTGCGCAGCCAGCGTGAAACCCCTCTGCGCCTCAAACCGCGTCAAGTCCCCGGAAATCCCGAGGGCCTCGCGGACCCGCGCATCAATGCCATGAGCAGACGTCAGCGACCCGCGAGGTCGAGGGGGGGCTCGTCCTTGCGGGTCGCGTGGGGTGCGGAGCTCCGGCGGTTTCGCGCCGGCGAGTGGTTCACCGCGACGAGCTCGGGTCGCGGTTGCATCGGTCCGCGCCGGATCGAAGCGGCCTCGTGTCCGAACGGACAGCTGTCATCGATGTCCGGCACGGTGATCATGGTGTTGCGAATGGTATGGTCATAGGATTGCAGCGATCCTTGCGGCTACCTCCCTTCGTCGCGGTGGCTCGTGAATTGTGCATGGACTCCGCTGCCTCGCCACGGCCGGACATGACCGGGGCCACGCCCTCCGGCGCCGCGGCCCCACCCCGGCAGATCACGTCGAGCGCCGTGTCTGTCGCCGAATGGCTCGATCCGCCGGCGCCTCGTCGGGTCGCCGCGGCCCGGCCGTGTGCTCTCGATTACGACGACCTCGCGCGTCCATCGATCCCCGGACGTCTGACCGGCGAGGCGACCCACGACACGCAAAACCGACGCGCGGCCGCGGCGGCGCGGCCCTCTCGCTGACGCACGCTGCTATCGATGCTCGGGCGCCTGATCGGCGAGGAGGCCCACGACACGCTCGAGCAGCACCAATTGCTCGGGCTGCAGCTCCGGCAAGCGAGCCACCAGCGCCAATCGCAGCTCCGCGCCTTGCGGCAGCGGCAGGCTGAGGAAGCCCCACGCCCGCGAGTCGTCGCCGCACTTCACCGCCGTGTCCGTCCCGCGCCGCAGCTCGAACCCCGGCACCCCGATGCGCGCCAGGATCGGCGCCAGCGACGGGCTCAGCTCGCGCCAGCGCGCCAGGGCCGGGTCATCAGTGTCTTTAAAGACATGTCCCTTTCGCCTTGTCTCTTCGGCCAGACGATCGAGGTCGGCCAGCAGCTCGACCACCGCGCGCCGGCGGTCGCGCAGCACCAGGCGGTCGCCGGTGAACGCCGGCAGGTGGCGCAGCAGCTCGTGGTAGCCGAGCAGCCCGGCGACCACCAGCAGCCCCGCCCCCGCCCCCGTCAGCGTCCACCAGCCGCCGACGCCGATCACGTTGAGCAGCGCCAGCCCCGAGAACAGCGCCGTCGTCAGCCACAGCACCGCCACCCCGCGCCCGTGCGTGAAGCCGCGGGCCAGCAGGCGGTGGTGGATATGATCGCTGTCGGGCGCGAAGATCGGCTGCCCGCGCGCGGCCCGGCGGGCGATCGACAGCCCCATGTCGAGCAGCGGCAGCGCCAGCACCAGCAGCGGCAGCGACACGTCGATGATCGCCAGCCGCTCCGGCACCGGCGCGATCTGCAGCAGCAGCGCCGGCAGCAAGAAGCCGAGGAAGTAGCTGCCCGCGTCGCCCATGAACACGCGCGCCGGGTGGCGGTTGTGCACGAGGAACCCGAGCACCCCGCCCAGCGCCGCCGCGCTCACCCACCCGATCGCCAGGTCCGGCTGCGGGTGCAGCAGCGTCGCCGCCAGCACCACCGCGAAGCCGATCGCCGTGTTGCCGCCCGCGAGGCCGTCGAGCCCGTCGCTGAGGTTGATCGCGTTGACCGCCGCCACCAGGAACCCGAGCGTGAGCACCGGCTCGATCGCCGCCAGCGGTCCGAGCAGCTCGGCCAGCGCCGGCCAGCGCAGCCCGACGGCGAACACCGCGATCCCGGCCGCGAACAATTGCAGCGCCAGCTTCACCCGCGCCCGCGCGCCCACCAGATCGTCGTAGAGGCCGACGAGGCCGCACAGCATCGCCCCGAGCAGCGCCCCGCTCAGCGGATTGCGCGACAACCACTCGTGGACCAGCGAAAGCTCGCTCGTGCCGACCAATCCGCGGAATGCCACCGCGCCGATCGCCACCATCATCACGAATCCGCCGACTCGCGCGATCTCGCCCTGATGGACCTTGCGCAGGCTGATCTCGCGGTCGGACCGGCCCAGCGCGCCCCAGCCTCGAATGGCCCACGGCATCGCCAGCGCCACCAGCACGAACGCCACGACGCCGGCGATCCACAGCACCCACGTCTCGGCGGTCACGGGACACCCCCGGCATTCCCGCGTCCACGTGCGCCGACGTTCACCCGGCGATCCTACCTCATGTCCGTCGTAGCCCGCTCGATCCGGGCCTCCGGCCACGGCGTCACCGCCGCGGCCGGCAATCCGAGGCGGCGACGCAGCGCCGCGGCGCAGCGCGAAGCCGCGCGACCGTCGCCGTACGGATTCTTGCGCGGACAGACCGCCGCGTAGGCTGCCGGATCGTCGAGCCAGCGCCGCGCCGTGGTCACCAGCAGGTCGGTGTCATAGCCGACCAGCACCGCACAGCCTGCCGCCACGCCCTCCATCCGCTCCGTCGCCGTGCGCGTCACCAGCACCGGCTTGCCGAACTCCGGCGCCTCCTCCTGCAGCCCGCCCGAATCGGTGATCACGAACATGCAGCGCTTCAGCAGCCACACCGCCGACATGTACTCGAGCGGCTCGAGCAGGAACACGTTGGGCAGCCCGCCGAGCAGCCCGCGCGCCGCCGATTGCACCGCCGGGTTCAGGTGCACCGGGTACACGAAGTCGACCTGGGGATAGGCGCGGGCCAGCGTCGCCAGCCCGGTGCACACCGCCGCGAGCCCGCCGGCGAAGCTCTCGCGGCGGTGGCCGGTCACCAGCACGAACGGGCGGCCCTTGGCGAAGCGCACCAATTCCGGCGCGGGTGCTCCTTCGAGCGGCAGGCGGCTCGAGGCCCAGCGCAGCGCGTCGACCACCGTGTTGCCGGTGACCTCGATCGCCTCCGGGGCCACGCCCTCGGCCAGCAGCGCCTCGCGGGCGGAGGGCGTCGGGGCCAGGTGCAGGCTGGCCAGGCGGGCGATGAGCTGGCGATTGGCCTCCTCGGGGAACGGCGCCGCGAGGTCGAGGGTGCGCAGGCCGGCCTCGACGTGGGCGACGGGGATCCGGCGATGGAACGCCGCGAGGGCGCCGGCCAGCGCGGTGGTGGTGTCGCCCTGGACGACCACCCAGTCGAAGCGCAGCGCGTCGAGCACCGGGTCGATGCCGTCGAGCAGGCGCGCCATCAAGCTCGACAGCGACTGCGCCGGCGTCATCGCGCTCAGCTCGACCTCGCACTGCAGCCCGAACGTGTTCAGGATCGGCGGCACCAGCTCGCGGTGTTGCCCGGTGCAGCACAGCGACACCTGCCAGTCGGTGTACGTCCGCAGCGCGCGCTCCACCGGCGCCAGTTTGATCACCTCGGGGCGAGTGCCGAGAACGATGAGGATCCGGGGCCCAGTGGACGGCATCGGCGCGACCCAGATAGCATGCCTGAAAAGCCGGTGACCGCCTCACTTAACGATCCCCAACCCGACAGTTCGCCTGCGCTCGATCTCGACGTCTGCGTCGTCGGCCTCGGCTACGTCGGCCTGCCCACCGCCGCCGTCCTCGCCACGCGCGGTCGTCGCGTCGCCGGCTTCGACCTCCGGCGCGACGTCCTCGACACCATCAACGCCGGGCGGATCCACATCGTCGAGCCCGAGCTCGACGCACTCGTGCGCGCCGCCGTCCTCGCCGGCACCCTGCGCGCCGTCCCGGAGCCCGTCCCCGCGCGCAATTTCCTGATCTGTGTACCCACACCGATCACCTCCGACCACCGCCCCGACCTCGCCGCCGTCGAGGCCGCCAGCCGCGCGCTCGTCCCGGTGTTGCGTCCCGGCAACCTCGTCGTCCTCGAATCGACCGTCCCGCCCGGCACGCTGCGCGACCTCGTCGCCCCGATCTTGCGCCAGAGCGGACTTGTCGTCGGCAAGGAACTGTTCCTCGCCCACGCCCCCGAGCGCGTGCTGCCGGGCGCCGTCCTGCGCGAGGTCGTCGAGAACGAGCGCATCGTCGGCGGCCTCACCGACGCCTGCACCGACCGCTGCGCCGAGTTCTACGAGGGCTTCGTGCGCGCCGAGGTCCACCGCACCAGCGCCGAGGTCGCCGAGTTCACCAAGCTGGCCGAGAACGCCTACCGCGACGTCAACGTCGCCTACGCCAACGAGCTCGCCAACGTCAGCGCCCACCTCGGCCTCGACGTGTGGGAAGTGATTCGCCTGGCCAACCGCCACCCGCGCGTCCAGATCTTGCGCCCCGGGCCCGGCGTGGGCGGGCACTGCATCGCCGTCGACCCGTGGTTCATCGCCGCCAGCGCGCCCGAGCACACCCCGCTTATCCGGGCCGCGCGCGGCGTCAACGACGGCCGGCCCGAGCGGATCCTGGGGCAGGTCCGGCGCCTGGCCGGCAAGCTGCGCGCGCCGACGATCGCCGTCCTCGGCCTGTCCTACAAGCCAGACATCGACGACCTGCGCGAGAGCCCGGCGCTGCACATCGCCGAGGCCCTCCACCGCGAGCAGCTCGGCGAGGTCCTGCTGGTCGAGCCGCACCTCCAGAGCTCGCCGATCGCCGGCTGCCCGCTCGTCGGCCTCGACGACGCTCTGGCCCGCGCCGACATCCTGGCCGTCCTCGTCGCCCACCGCGAATTCCGCCGCCTGCGCTCGGCCGACCTCCTCCGCGTCATGGTCGTCGACGCGGTCGGCCTCCTGGCCGGCGCCGACAACAAGCGCGTATGACCACATCCCGCCTCTTCCGTCACGGCGCAGGCACGCTTTTCCGCACGGCGGCGCACCTGCCTCCGCGGCAGATCGCCTACCAGCTGCGCAGGCGCCTCGGCGGCCCCGCGCGCCGGCCCAGGGCCACCAGCCTCGAGGGCGTCACCGGCCTCTTCGCCCGCATGCCCGCGCCCACGCCCGAGGGCGAGCCGGGCCCCGACGGCGTCTGTCTCTTGAGACAGCCGCCGCACGACCCCCTGCGCGCCGGCTGGGACCCGCCGGTCGGCATGCTCTACCTCTACACCCTGCATTACCACGGCTGGCTGCAGCGCCTCGCGCCCGACCGGGCCCTCGCCACCATCGAGCACTGGATCGCCAACCATACCGCGGGCGTCGGCTGGGAGCCCTACCCCACCGCCGTGCGCGCGCTGCATTGGCTCGGCTGGCTCTCGGGACATATCGACGATCTCGACGGCATGACCCGCCGGCGCCTGCTCGCCTCGCTCGCCGGTCAGCTGCGCCACCTCGAGCGTCACCTCGAGCACCACCTCGACGGCAATCACCTGTGGACCGACCTCGCCGCGCTCGCCTGCGGCGCGCTCGCCCTCGACGGCCCGCGCGCCCACCTGCTCGCGCCCGCGGTCGCCCGCTTCGCCGCCGTCACCAGCGACCAGCTCGCCCTCGACGGCTTCCACCGCGAGCGCACGCCCTCCTATCATTGCTTGCTCGCCGAGCAGCTGGCCGGCGTCGTCGCTCTCGGCCCCGAGCGCGCCGAGCCGCGGGCCGCCCCGGCCCTGCGCGACAACCTCGCGCGCATGCTCGCCGTCCTGCCCGCGTTCACCCACCCCGACGGCGACGTCGCCCTGCTCGGCGACAGCCAGCGCGGCCTCGTCACCCCCGCCGCGCTCGCCGCCCGCTGCGGCACCAGCCTGTCTCAGGGGACAGATTACAACGCCCCCGCCTCCGGCCTGTTCCGCCGCGCCTGGGGCCCGTGGACGCTGCTGTGGAACGCCGGCGGCCTCGGCATGCCGCAGCAGGTCGGCCACATCCACGGCGACTGGCTCGGCTACGAGCTCTCGCTCGGCGGCGAGCGGGTGGTCGTCGACGCCGGCGTCGGCACCTACGAGGTCGGCCCCGAGCGGACCTACGCCCGCAGCACCCGCGCCCACAACACCGTGACCGTCGGCCCCGGCGACCGCGATCAACATGAACTCTGGGCCAGCCACCGGATCGGCGGCCGCGGCGAGCTGTGCGACCTGTCCTTCGCGACCTCCGAGCTGTCGGCCGGCGTGCGGGGCTTCCGCGCCGCGGCCGTGCATCACCGCCGGCTCGCCTGGGACGGCCGCCTCCTGCGCTGCATCGACCGCGTCGTCCCCGACCACGGCGAACCTGTCCCTGCGACCATGCGGATCCACCTCCCGCAGACCTGCGCCCTCGCGGTCGACGGCCCCCGCGTGCGCGTGTCGACCCCGGGGGGGCGCGGCTTCGTCGTCCGCGGCCCCGCCGACCTGCGCTGGCAGGTGACCGCGGCGCCCGGCTGGACCGCGATGTCGAGCCCGGCGCCGCGTCACTGCCTCGCGCTCCCCGTCGGTCCGGGCGGCCTCGAGGTCGGCTTCGCGCTCGACGTCTGAACCTCTTCGTCCACGCGCTGTGCTAGACCCGTCGCGCATGACCGCGACACTTCGCACGCCCGACGCCGCCGTTCATCCCATGTTCCTCGACCGCTGGTCGCCTCGCGCCTTCAGGCCCGAGCCGCTGACCGACGCGCAGCTGGCCAGCCTGTTCGAGGCCATGCGCTGGGCCCCGTCGTGCTACAACGACCAGCCCTGGCTGGTCGTCTACGGCCACGGCCCCGGCACCGACGACCACAAGCGCGTGTTGAGCTGCCTGGTCCCGTTCAACCAGTCGTGGGCCCACGCCGCCCCGCTCGTGCTGATCCTGTTCGCCCGGCGCCGCTTCGCCTCCTCCGGCAAACCCAACCGCCACGCCGGCTTCGACTGCGGCAGCGCCTGGATGTCCCTCGCCCTGCAGGCCCACGCCCTCGGCCTCCACGCCCACGCGATGGCCGGCTTCGACGAGGCCAAAGCCTACACCGAGCTCGGCGTCCCCGAGCCCGACTTCGAGGCGATGGCCGCCATCGCCGTCGGCGTCCACGGCGACCCAGCCGACCTCCCCGAGCCGCTGCGCGCCCGCGAGACCCAGAGCGGCCGCGTCCCCGCCGCCAGCTTCCTCCACCGCGGCCGCTACAGCCCGGCCGCCTGATCCGCTGTCTCTGGCAACATGTCTAAACGGACATGTCCCTTAGACATTGATGACCTCGCGCGGGCGCCAGCTCACCCGCGCATCCCCGATCGCACCGGTCACTTGGCCCCGCGCAGACCTCCGCGAGCGCCATCACCGCCGGCCATCTTTCAAGAAATTCGACGTGCGTCGGGTCGCCGTCCGGCTGCTCGGCGCGGCCCGCGACCTTGACCCTGGCCGACGCGTGCGCATGGTGGCCTCATCATGCAATGGTCATGGTCGCTTGGCCGACTGTTCGGCATCGACACGCGGGTCCACGCGTCCTTCGTCCTCGTGCTCCTCTGGGCGGTTCTGAGCAGCTACGACGGCGGTCCGGCCGCCATCGCCTACGGTCTCGCCTTCCTGCTGGCGGTGTTCGCCTCGGTCGTGGCCCACGAGTTCGGCCACGCCTTGACCGCGCGCAGCTTTGGGATCTCGACGCGACAGATCTTGCTCCTCCCGATCGGCGGCGTCGCCCAGATCGAGGGCGCGCACATGCCTCCGCGCGAGGAGTTCATGGTCGCCGTCGCCGGCCCGATCGTCAGCCTCCTGCTCGCCGGCGCGTTCTTCGGGCTCGCCGCGCTCACCGGCGACCTCACGCCGCATCATTTCCTCGGCGCGCTCGCGTGGGCCAACCTCGGCCTCGGCGTCTTCAACCTCTTGCCGGCCTTCCCGATGGACGGCGGCCGCGTCTTCCGCGCTCTGCTGTCGGCGCGCATGGGCCCGCTGCGCGCCACCGAGATCGCCGCGACCGTCGGCAAGCTCGCCGCTTTCGGCCTCGGCGCCTACGCGATCGCCAGCGGTCGCACGATGATGACCCTCGTCGCCATCTTCCTCTACTTCGCCGCCACCGGCGAGGCCAACCTCGCCGCGCGTCGCTTCGGCCGCGGCCCCGCCGACCCCGCGCTGTGGCGCAGCATGAGCGGCTTCCCGCGCCGCGGCGGCCCCGACCGGCGCGGCCGCTGAGGCTCGCTGCCGCTGCCTCCGGCCCCCACGGCTCGCGTGGGGGTCGGCTGTTACGATGCCCGCGATGCCTCTGCCCGCGCGCGGCCTCTCTGCGGCCCTCCTCGTCGCCTCTGCCTGCAGCCCGAGCACCGGCGGCACCGACGGCGTCGTCGCCGTCGCCGGCACCGACCCCGGACAGACCACCTCCTCGACCGGTCCGACGACCACGAGCGGCGATCTTCCGCCCACCACGACGGCCACCACCGAACCTGTCTCTTCGACCAGCTCGACCTCTCTCGAGCCGACCGGCAGCACCACCGCCGTCGAGCCGTTCGCGCCGACCGTGCTGCTCCCGCGCGCCTCGATCGAGCCCGAGGAGCTGGCCGTCCTCGCCAACGACCAGGATCCGCAGTCGATGGCCGTCGCCGCCTATTACATGCAGGCGCGCGGCCTCCCGGCCGACAACCTCGTCGTCCTCAGCTTCGCCCCGCCGGGCGACGCGCTCGCGGCCGACGTCTTCGCCGGTCTCAAGGGACAGCTCGACGCCGCCCTCGGGCCCGACATCCAGGCGCTGGCGATCGCCTGGACGAAGCCGTACCGCGTCGACTGTCAATCGCTCGTCAGCGCCCTCGCCCTCGGCCACGACCCCGACAAGTACTGCAGCCAGCCGTGCAGCGAGACCGCCCCGAGCGGCTACTTCGATTCCCCCTCGCTGCGTCCGTTCACCGATCACGGCCTGCGACCGGCGATGCACCTCGCCGGCACCTCGCTCGAGAACGTGCAGGCCGTGATCGATCGCGGCGTCGCGGCCGACGGCACCGCCCCGGCCGGCACCGGCTACTTCGTGCGAACCACCGATCCCGATCGCAGCGTCCGCTGGCCCGCCTTCATGGCCACCGTCGACCAGTGGAGCCCCGACAAGATCGCCATGGAGTACATCGACAACGCCATGGGTACGGGCTCGAACGCGCTCGAAGGCGAGACCGACATCCTCTTCTACTTCACCGGCCTCGCCGACGTCCCCGCGATCGCCGACAACACCTACCTGCCCGGCGCTGTCGCCGACCACCTCACCTCGTACGGCGGGCAGATCTGCGACAGCGGGCAGATGAGCATCTGTCGCTGGCTCGAGGCCGGCGCCACCGGCAGCTACGGCACCGCCACCGAGCCGTGCAACTACCCGGCGAAGTTCCCCGAGACCACCGTGTTCGTGCCGCACTACTGGCGCGGCGAGACGCTGATCGAGGCCTACTGGAAGTCGGTGAATTGGCCCGGCGAGGGCGTCTTCGTCGGTGAGCCGCTCGCGCGCCCGTTCGCCGGCGCCGCCGTCGAGTTCGACCCCGACGTCCTGTCGCTCCGGGTCCGCACGACCCAGTTCGCGCCCGGCCTCACGTACACCATCGAATCCGGGCCGAGCGAGCAGGGCCCGTGGACCGCGCTGGGCGAATTCACCCCACCCGTCGACATGGTCCACGAGGTCGACATCCCCGGCGCGACCGAACCTTTCTACCGGATCGTCGGCCCCGGCTGAACTGCTGACATTGCCGGGTGTTTCACCGCCCGCGCGACGGTTCCGCACGAGTGCGCGGCGATCCGGCGCCGCGGCGGCCGTCGCTCATCGAACATCGTTATTGACGGGACTTATTCCCTGCAGCTCGCAGCGAAGTGGCTGCCCCGGGTCGAGGGCGCCCTGCGAGGTCGAGGTCGAGGTCGGCGGGCGGCGGTTCGCCATCGACACCGCTCGGCCCGACTACGATCATTGCTTCGGCGTCGCTCCCCGGCGCGCCTCCTGGCAATGGCTCGCGGTGCAAAATGACGACCTCACGCTCGCCTCGCTCGTCAACCACGGCTCGTACGCGCAGCGTTATACCCAGGTGTACTGGCAAAGATCGTGGCACCGCCTCGACCCCGACGTCGACTTCGACGACGACCGCGACCATCCGGCGGCGTCGTGGCGGGTCCGCTCGCGCGAGCTCGACCTGCTCGTGCGGCCCCGGCGCGCCATCGCGATCATGTGAGCATTCCCGCCACTCGTGCCCTTCCTCGTCGCTCTCCAGCACAATGAATTGTTCGTCGAGGTCGAGGGCGAAGTGCGTCTCGGAGGGGCCCGCGTGCCGCTTCAGGGCCTCACGGGGGTGGCGGAGGAGCACGACGGACGCTGGTGATCGGAGCGCCCTCGTGTTCGGGACGGCCCCGATGCCGCGCGCTTCGCACTGCACATACATGTGCTCTTGGTTCAGTCTTCACATGACATTCAGAATCATCACAGACCCATCAATCAGTCCTTGTCGACAGCGGCGGCGCCTCGGTAATGTGACTGTGATGGAAACTCGCAATCTGTGCATCAGTTCGCTCGTCACGCTCCTCGCCATAGGCGGCACCGTGGAAACAGCACGAGCCGCGACCCCGTTCGCCGCCTTCGAGAGCGGACAGGTGCGTCCACTTGCAATGAACCAGAGCCGCACCCGGCTCTACGCGGTCAACACCCCCGACAACCGCCTCGAGGTCTACAAGATCAAGTCGAACGGCAACCTCGAGCACGCTGCGTCGGTGCCCGTCGGGCTCGAGCCCGTAGCCGTCGCCGTGCGCAACGACGACGAGGTGTGGGTCGTCAACCATCTCTCGGACAGCGTCAGCATCGTCGATGTCGACGACGACCGCCCCTATGTCAAGCGCACCTTGCTGGTCGGTGACGAGCCACGGGACATCGTGTTCGCCGGCCCCGGCAAGTCGCGGGCCTTCGTCACGGCGGCGCACCGCGGCCAGAACGCCCCGTTCGACCCGCAGCTGACCACCCCGAGCGTCGGCCGGGCCGACGTCTGGGTGTTCAACGCCAACAGCCTCGGCAACAGCCTCGGCGGCACGCCGCTGACGATCGTCAACCTGTTCAGCGACGTCCCGCGCGCGCTGGCCGTCTCGCCCGACGGCAGCAAGGTCTACGCCGCCTCGTTCATGTCGGGCAACCGCACCGCGGTCGTCGCCCTCGCCCTCATCCCCGACACCGGCGAGGCCGACGGCGGCATCCCGCTGCCGAACGTCAACCACGCCGGCATCCCCGAGCCCGACATGAGCCTCATCGTCAAGTACGACGGCGCGCACTGGGTCGACGAGCTCGGTCGCTGGTGGGACGACCAGATCAAGTTCAACCTGCCCGACAAGGACGTCTTCGTCATCGACGCCAACGCCGCCACGCCGGGGCTGCTGGCGGGCAACGCCGGCTTCTTCACCGGCGTCGGCACCGTCATCTTCAACATGATCGTCAACCCGCAGAGCGGGAAGGTCTACGTCTCCAACACCGAGGCGCGCAACGAGGTCCGCTTCGAGGGCCACGGCAATTTTGCGAGCACCACCGTCCGCGGCCACACCGTCGACAACCGCATCACCGTGCTCGGCAGCGGCAACGCGGTGCACCCGCGCGACCTCAACAAGCACATCGACCGCGACGACTGCTGCGACGAGATCCCCAACGACACCAACGCCCTCAGCGTCTCGCAGACGCTCGGCATGGCGATCACCAGCGACGGCCAGACGCTCTACACGGCCGTCCTCGGCAACGACAAGGTCGTCCTCTACGACACCGGCGACCTCGAGAGCGACGACCACTTCCCCGACGAGATCGACCAGATCGCCGTCAGCGGCGGCGGCCCGACCGGCCTCGTGCTCGACGAGCAGCGCGACCGGCTGTACGTCCTGACCCGCTTCGACAACGGCATCTCGATCATCGACACCGACGACCGCGAGGAGATCGGCCACGTCACGATGCACAACCCCGAGCCGCCGTCGCTGGTCGCCGGGCGCCGCTTCCTCTACGACGCCGCCCTGACCTCGAGCAACGGCGACCAGGCCTGCGCCTCGTGCCACATCTTCGGCGACAAGGACGAGCTCGCGTGGGACCTCGGCGACCCGGACGGCGACGTCGTCGATCCGCCCAACATCCTCAAGGACGAGTTCTTCGACTTCCAGGTGCCCTTCCACCCCAACAAGGGGCCGATGACCACCCAGAGCTTGCGCGGCCTCGACAACCACGGGCCGATGCACTGGCGCGGCGACCGCAACGGCGAGGGCCAGGGCGCCAACGTCCAGCCCGACGGCGGCGCCTTCAGCGAGAGCGCGGCCTTCAACGCCTTCAACGTCGCCTTCGAGGGCCTGCTCGGGCGCCACGCGCCGCTGACGCAGCAGCAGATGCAGGCGTTCACCGACTTCCAGCTGCAGGTGATGTACCCGCCGAACCCGATCCGCGCGCTCGACAACAGCCTCAACGCCGACCAGGCCGCCGGTCGCGACTTCTTCATGAACGTCGAGACCTTCTCGTTCGTGCCCCAGCGCAAGTTCACCTGCGAGGGCTGCCACGTCCTCGATCCCGACGCCAACCCCGGCGAGCCGCACCCCGGCTTCTTCGGCAGCGACGGCGAGATCGTCGGCGGCGAGTTCTCGCAGACCTTCAAGATCCCGCACCTCCGCAACATGTACACCAAGGTCGGGACCTTCGGCTTCCCCGGCGGCGATCCCGTCTTCAACACCGAGGGCGTCAGCGCCTTCTTCGACGACACCCACAAGGGCGATCAGATCCGCGGCTTCGGCTACACGCACGACGGCTCGAAGGACACGCCGATGCGCTTCTTCAACGCCTTCGTCGCCACGCCCATCACCCCGAACGGCTTCACGAACTTCGAGCAGATGCGCCAGGTCGCCGAGTTCACGTTCGCGTTCGACACCAACCTCAAGCCGGTCGTCGGCCAGCAGATCAGCCTCACCGCCAGCAACGGCGCCGTCGTCGGCCCGCGCATCAACCTCCTGCGCCAGCGCGCCGACGCTGGCGACTGCGATCTGATCGCCAAGGCCCACGTCGGCGGCCTCGAGCTCGGCCTCTACTACACGGGCGGCGCGTATACGACCAGCTTCTCGGCCATCCCCCCGCTCGCCGACATCGCCGTGCGGCTCCTGGCCCAGACGGGCCGACCGGTCACGTACACCTGCACGCCGCCGGGCTCGGGCTTCCGCCTCGGCGTCGACCGCGACGGCGACGGTCACCGCGACGGCGACGAGCTGCTGCATCACAGCGACCCGGCCGACCCGAACGACACGCCCTGAGCGGCTTCGTCGGACCCCGTGGTCCGCGACGCGTCACCGATATGTCCCCGGGGCCATGTCGTCCGCTCGGGACTGACATGTCTCTCGGGACAGCCATCGAGGCTCACCCCACCGCTCCGCGATCGCGCGGCGCGCAGGTGTGCGCCTGTTCAGGGAGCCGCTGATCCGCGCTGTCGGCGCGAGGACGCACATTTCGTCGCCTTCATCGCCGGGAGGTCGCGAGCTGATATCCTCGGGCCGTGATCCTCGACCCTCAGCTCGCCCGGCTGGCTGAGTGGTTCGCGGCGCTCCAGGGGCGGGCCGGCGAGCTGCTCGACCAGCGTTTGCACGGAGATTGCCTCGGCGGCCTCGAGCAGGTCGCCTTGACGCTGGAGCAGCAGATGCAGCCGCCGACCGCGCCGGAGGAGACGCTCGTCACTCTGGCCGACGACGACAACCGGCACCCGCTGTCGCGTACGCGCTGGCGGGCGGTGCTGGAGCACGACATCCGCCCCGCGATCCACGCCGCCCGCGACACCCTCGCCGCCACCGCCGCGGCCTTCGACGGCGGGCTGGCGGCGGCCGGGCTGCTCACCGACCTCGCGCGCACGGTCGCCGACGAGCCCGAGCTGTACTTCATCGACCGCGCCGCCGAGGACTCCGGCGTGACCGAGAAGGCCGGCCCGGTGCAGATGGCGATCCCGCTGCGCCGCTGGCTCGACGAGATCTTCGCCGTCCCCGTCCGCGGGCTGATCGAGGAGCTGACGCGGCGCGCGGCCGCGCTCGCGCGCGAGGCCGCGGCCGAGCTCGAGCGCATCGAGACCGTCCTCGACTATCACCTCTTCATCGTCGAGGACAGCCGCGAGGCCGAGGCCCGCGACGAGTCGGCCCACACCGGCCTCGGCCACGCGATCCGCCTGGTCCGCGCCCTGTCCGAGCGCAGCGCTCGCGACGTCCGGCGCCTGTTCGGGTGGTTCGTCGGCGAGAGCTCGGCGCGCATGGACGACGCCCTCGCTCCCCTGCGCGCCCACCGGCCCGACGAGGTCATGCAGCAGCTGGCGGCGCGCGAGGCCCGGGCCCGGCCGTCGTGGCTCCGCGCCCAGCGCGACCGCGCCCGCGTCGGCGCCTCGGCCATCTACACCCGCGCCGCGCCGCTGGTCCGCGAGCTGGCCCAGGACGTGCGCCGCACCATCGCCGGCGAGGGCCCGCGCGTCGGCTACTGGGACCTCTTGATCGCCGGGGACGACCGCGCGGGCCGCCTGCCCGCGATCTACCGCCGCCTGTTCGGCGAGGTCCCGCTCGGCCTGTCCGACCTCTACCAGCCGCGCCCGCGCCTCGAGGTCCCGTGTCGCAAGGTCTTCGAGACATGGCTCGAAGGACAGCGCACCGCGCTGCTCGTCACCGGCGATCGCGGCGCCGGCAAGCGCACCCTCGTCAACCGCGTGCGCGCCGAGCTGCACGGCGAGCTGCCCGTCCACTGGATCTCCATGGGCCCGCACCTCGCCAGCGAATCGCGGCTGTGCGCCGCGATGTGCGAGGCCACCGGCACCCCCTACGCCACCAGCTTCACCGAGTTCGCGCAGCTGCTCCCGCTGGTCGGCGGGCGGCGGGTGCTGATCCTCGAGAACGCCGAGCAGCTGTTCGTGCGCACGCCCGAGGGCCTCGCGCGCATGCAGGGCTTCCTCGACATGGTGCGCGCCACCGACGAGGCGCTGCTGTGGATCGTGCTGATGGCCGCGCCGGCCGCCACGTTGCTCGCGACCTGCCTGCGGCTGCCGCTGTACTTCGGCCAGGTCGTCGACGTCGCCGCCGAGAGCGGCCGCTTCATCGAGACGATGATCCGCTCGCGCCACCGCGTCAGCGGCTTCGGCCTGCGCTTCCGCGAGCGACGGGCGCCGGCGCTGCAGCGGCTGCGGCGCCCGTTCACCCGCGCCGACATGCTGCCCGACCCCGGCGAGGAGTGGTTCATCGACCTCGAGCGGATGTGCGGCGGCAACCTGCGCCAGGCCCTCGACTACTGGCTGCTCTCGGCCCGGCTCGACGCCAAGACCGAGCACGACATCCTCGTCCGCCCGCTGCCGCGCCGCCGCGGCAACGCCCTCAACGACCTGTCGCTGCCGCAGCGGCAGGTGTTGGTCAGCCTCGTGCAGCACGGCGCGCTCACCGAGGGCCAGCTGCAGGAGATCGTGCGCACCGCCGGCGGCGGCATCGGCCCCGAGATCGACGACCTGCGCCGGCGCCACCTCGTCGACCAGGGCGGCCCCGGCGGCTTCCTCACCCTCCGACCGACGGCCGTCGGCCCGGTCACTCACGACCTCCGCTGGCGCAGCATGATCTGATTCACCATGTTTCTTGGTTCGCCCACCGAGCACCTCACCGAGCCCGCGCTGGAGCTGTCCCGCACCGGCCCGACCATCCTTCAGGCGCTCGACCACCACGCCGTGGTCATCCTGCTGCTGCAGCTCGCGGTGTTGCTGGCGGCCGCGCGGCTCATCGGCGAGCTGATGCGCAAGGTCAAGCAGCCGGCGGTGATCGGCGAGCTCGCCGCCGGCGTGCTGCTCGGGCCCTCGGTGCTCGGCGTGCTCGCGCCCGAGGTCCAGCAGTACATCTTCCCCCCGGTGCAGCACCAGGCCGACCTGCTCTCGGTGGTGTCGTGGCTCGGCGTCCTGTTCCTCATCGTCGTCACCGGGCTCGAGACCGACATCGGCCTGATCAAGCGCCGGGGCAAGACCGCGCTGCTCATCTCGAGCTGCGGGATCAGCATCCCGCTGCTGGCAGGCGGCGCTTTCGGCTGGTACCTCCCCGACGCCTACCTGCCGCACCCCGAGAAGCGGCTGGTCTTCAGCCTGTTCATGTCCGTGGCGATGGCGATCTGCGCCGTCCCGGTGATCGCCAAGGTCCTGATCGACCTCAAGCTGATCCGGCGCGACATCGGCCAGCTGATCCTCGCCTCGGCGATGATCGACGACACGGTCGGGTGGATCTTGCTGTCGGTGGTCGCCGGCCTGGCGACCGCGGGCAGCGTCGACCTGCTGTCGGTCGGCGAGGCTGTCGGCGGCGCGCTGCTGTTCCTCGGCGTCATGCTGACGATCGGCGTGCCGATCGTCGGACGCATCGTCTCCGGCGTCGACAAGCGGATCGGCGGCGCGAGCGCCCAGCTCTCGCTGGTCATCGCCCTCGCGCTCGGCTGCGCCGCGCTCACCCACATGATGGGCATCGAGGCGGTCCTCGGCGCGTTCGCCGTCGGCATCCTGGTCGGGCAGGCGCCCCGCTTCCGCCGCGAGGTCGGCCACAACCTCGAGCTGACCTCCGACGCCTTCCTCGCCCCGATCTTCTTCGCCTCCGCCGGCGTCAAGGTCGACCTGTGGAGCGTCGCCACCCCCGAGGTCGCGACCATCGGCCTCGCCGCGCTCGGGCTGGCCTGCGCGTGCAAGATCACCGGTGTCTACGCCGGCGCGTGGATGGCCGGCCTGCACCACTGGGAGCGCCTGGCCATGGGCTTCGGCATGAACGCCCGCGGCGGCATGGGCCTGGTCGTCGCCACCGTCGGCCTCGGCCTCGGGATCCTCACCATCGAGCTGTATTCGATCATCGTCGTGGTCGCGATCATCACCTCGCTGATGGCGCCGCCGATGCTGCGATGGGCGCTGTCGCGGGTGAAGATCGGCGAGAGCGAGGCCACCCGGCTCGAGGCCGAGGCGATGGCTGCGAGCAGCTTCATCCGCCAGATCCGCCGCGTCCTTCTGGTCAGCCGTCACGCTCACAGCGTCGATCTGCCGGCGCAGATCATCGGCTACCTCAGCCACGAGCAGCCGATCGAGGTCACCGCCGCGTACGCCCGCCCGCAGGCGGTGCACAACCCGTGGTGGAAGTTCTGGAGCGCCCGCGGCCGCCGCTACGGCGCCGTCGGGGCGCGCGCGCTGGCCCGCATGGCCCGGCCGCTGCGGCTGCTGAAGGGCTCGCGACCCGAGCTCAAGCTCATCAGCGACCCTGACCCGGCCGAGCAGGTGCTGGTCGAGGCCCAGCGCGACTACGAGCTGCTGGTGCTCGGGGAGACGCACCGCGGCACCGAGGCGCTGTTCGGGCCGATGGCCGATCGCATCATTCACAAGGCCCCCTGCCCGACGCTGATCGTGCGCGAGCCGTCCGTGGCCGGCGGGGACGACGCCGAACGCGGGGCGAAGCTGCAGGCCACGCTACCGGCGCTCTACCGCGTGTGGTCGCCGAAGAAGATCCTCGTGCCGACCGTCGGCACCGAGTACAGCAAGAACGCCGTCGAGCTCGCGGCCGTCCTCGCGGCCAGCACCCGGGCCGAGGTCACGATCGTCCACATCTCGCGCACCGGCTCCAACGACGTCGACACGGCGCGCCCGCACGAGATCGGCGCGCAGATCGTCGCCCGCGAGGCCGAGCGGGCCAAGAAATTCGGCGCCAGCGTCGAGACCGTCGTCCTCGAGGGCGCCCGCCCCGAGGAGGATATCGTCCGCCTCGCGGCGCAGGGCAGCTTCGATCTCATCGTGCTCGGCAGCAGCTTGCGCGCCGTCGCGGCTCGCGCCTTCTTCGGCCACCGCGTCGAGAACGTCCTGAAGAACGCGCCCTGTCCGGTCGTGCTGCTCAGCGCCGGCTGATGGGTCTGCGAGGCCCCGTCGGGTGCCGGCGTGCGCGGATTCGTCGAGGTGACGCAGATCGATTCGTGATAAACAGTGTGAGCATGTCGAGTTCTGCGTTCTTGCTCACCGAGCCGGCGGCCCTGGTCGCGGCCGACGGCGAGGCCGTCCTCAGGTCTCTCGGGCACCACGCCGTGTTCCTGCTGCTGTTGCAGCTGGCGGTGCTGCTGGCGACGGCGCGCCTGCTCGGCGAGATCATGCGCAAGCTGAAGCAGCCGGCGGTGATCGGCGAACTCGCGGCGGGGGTGCTGCTGGGGCCGTCGGTGCTCGGCGCGCTGGCGCCGGAGCTGCAGCACTACGTATTCCCGCGGGACCAGCACCAGGCCGATCTGCTGTCGGTGGTGTCGTGGCTCGGCGTCCTGTTCCTCATCATCGTCACCGGCCTCGAGACCGACATCGGCCTGATCAAGCGCCGGGGCAAGAGCGCCCTGCTGATCTCCAGCTGCGGGATCTCCATCCCGCTGATGGCCGGGGCCACGTTCGGGTGGTTCTTGCCCGACATCTATCTGGCCGCGCCCGACAAGCGGCTGGTGTTCGCGCTGTTCATGGCGGTGTCGATGAGCATCTGCGCGGTCCCGGTGATCGCCAAGGTCCTGATGGACCTCAAGCTGATCCGCCGCGACATCGGTCAGTTGATCCTCGCCTCGGCGATGACCGACGACACCGTCGGGTGGATCTTGCTGGCGGTCGTCGCCGGCCTGGCGACCGCCGGGAAGGTCGACCCGCTGTCGGTCGCCGAGGCGGTCGGCGGCGCGCTGGTGTTCTTGGGCGTGATGCTGACCGTCGGCGTGCCGATCGTCGCGCGCATCATTTCCGGCGTCGACAAGCGGATCGGCGGCGTCAACGCCCAGACCTCGCTGGTCATCGCCCTCGCGCTCGGGGCCGCCGCGCTGACCCATCAGATGGGCATCGAGGCGGTCCTCGGGGCCTTCGCGATCGGGATCCTCGCCGGCCAGGCGCCGCGGTTCCGGCGCGAGGTCGGGCACACGCTCGAGGTCGTCACCGCCGCCTTCCTCGCCCCGATCTTCTTCGCCTCCGCCGGCGTCAAGGTCGACCTCGCGCGGCTCGCCAACCCCGACGTCGCGCTCGTCGGCCTCGCCGTGTTGGGGCTCGCCTGCGCGTGCAAGATCACCGGCGTCTATGTCGGCGCCGCCTTCGCCGGCCTCTCGCACTGGGAGCGGCTGGCCATGGGCTTCGGCATGAACGCCCGCGGCGCCATGGAGATCGTCGTCGCCACCGTCGGCCTCGGCCTCGGGATCCTCACCATCGAGCTCTACTCGATCATCGTCATGGTCGCGATCGTGACCTCGATGATGGCGCCGCCGATGCTGCGATGGGCGCTGTCGCGGGTCAAGATGGGCGAGAGCGAGGCCAAGCGGCTCGAGGCCGAGGCGATCGCCGCCAGCAGCTTCGTGCGCCAGATCCGGCGCGTCCTCCTGGTCAGCCGGCACGCCCACAGCGTCGACCTGCCGGCGCAGATCGTCGGCTACCTCAGCCACGAGCAGCCGATCGAGGCCACCGCCGTGTACGCGCGCCCGCAGGCGGTGCGGACCCCGTGGTGGCGGTTCCTGAGCCGCCGCGTGCGCCGCTACGGCGCCGTGGGCTCGCGCGCGCTCGAGCGGATCGCCCGGCCGCTGCGGCTGCTCAAGGGTTCGCGGCCCGAGCTCAAGATCGTCAGCGACGCCGACCCGGCCGAGCAGGTGCTGGCCGAGGCCCAGCGCGACTACGAGCTGCTGGTGCTCGGCGAGGTCCACCGCGGCACCGAGTCGCTGTTCGGGCCGATGGCCGACCGCATCATCCACAAGGCCCCCTGCCCGGCGCTGATCGTGCGCGAGCCGGCGCGGCGATCGAGCGACCGCCCCAAGCTCTACCGCGTGTGGACGCCGAAGAAGATCCTCGTGCCGACCGTCGGCACCGAGTACAGCAAGAACGCCGTCGAGCTCGCGGCTGTCCTCGCGGCCAGCACCAAGGCCGAGGTCACGATCGTCCACATCTCGCGCACCGGCTCCAACGACGTCGACACGGCCCGCCCGCAGGAGATCGGCGCGCAGATCGTCGCCCGCGAGGCCGAGCGGGCCAAGAAGTTCGGCGCCAGCGTCGAGACCGTCGTCCTCGAGGGCGCCCGCCCCGAGGAGGACATCGTCCGCCTGGCCGAGCAGGGCAGCTTCGACCTCATCGTGCTCGGCAGCAGCCTGCGCGCCGTCGCGGCCCGCGCCTTCTTCGGCCACCGCGTCGAGAGCGTGCTGAAGAACGCCTCCTGCCCGGTCGTCCTCCTCAGCGCCGGCTGATCCTGCGCTCCGGGACATGCCCTCCAGGGCATGCCCCATTGGACATGCCCGTTTCGATATGCCCTTCCGCCAGGTCGTCAACGCGCGCAGCGGAAGCCGACCGTCCCGTAGCCCCACTGCGGGCTGAGGCCGTAGCGGTACGACGCGCGCAGGAAGCCGGGGCCGTCGTAGTAGCTGCCGCCGCGCACCACCTTGACCTCGCCGCGGTCCGGGCCGCGGGGGTTGCGGTTGAACGCGCGGCGGTAGGTCTGCTTCGCGTACCAGTCGGCGACCCACTCCGACGCGTTGCCGGCGAGGTCGTGGATGCCCTCCGGGCTGGCGCCTGCGGGGCGCTGGCCGACGGCCGCGGTCGCGGGCCCGCACTCGTGCGTGTGGGCGCGCTCGCACGACGGCGGCGCGTCGCCCCACGGGTACTGCGCGCGGGCCTCGGCGCCCCGGGCCGCGCGCTCCCACTCGGCCTCGGTCGGCAGGCGCTTGCGCTTCCACGCGCAGTAGGCGGCCGCCTGCTCCCACGTCGCGCAGACCACCGGGTGGTCCTCGCCGAGGAACTCCGCGGCCAGCGGCGCCCCGCGGACGAACGCCTCGCCGGTCCACACCTCGCAGCGCGACAGCGCCACCTTCGAGCAGCCGCCCCCGCGCACGCACGCCTCGTAGTCCTTCCACGTGACCTCGTCGACGTCGAGCGCGAAGCTGTCGAGCCAGACCGCGTGGGCCGGCTTCTCGTCGGCCTCGCATGCGGGATCTCGGCGGGCCCGGCAGCCCATCATGAAGCGCCCGCGGTCGATCTTGTTCATGCGGTCGTCGACGAACACCCCGCCGCTCTCGGGCGGCCCCGCGTCGTCGACCTGCCCCCCGGCCGATCGCGCACCTGCCGGCACCGGCCCGCGCTCGTGCGCGTCGCGGGCCAGCGTGAGGTCGGCACCGCGCGCTTGCGGTCGCGCGGCGCCCTGCGAACCTGTCCGGAGGACCAGGTCGACGTACGCCAGCGCCTCGGCGGCGCGGACCCGGCCGTCGCCGTCCGCGTCGGCCCAGCCGCGCAGCGCCCCGAGCAGCAGGTACGACAGCGCCGGCGCGTCGGCTCCGGGCAGCGTCGCCCGGCAGCCCGCGCCGACCCCGGGCGTGAACACCACCGTGTCGGTCGGCTCGAGCCCGCGGCGCGTCATGTCCTCCTCCACGCGCTGCCGCGTCGCGGCCACGAGGTCGCCGAGCGACCCCGACCCCGGCACCGCCGGGGCGCCCGGGCCCGGCGGACCGCGCAGCGGCGGCGACGGCAGCGCGGGCGCGGCCAGGCCCGCCGCTTCGGGTGCACCTGTCCCTTCGGGCAGACAGCCGTCGAACACCGCGATCAGCTCGCGGTGCAGCCCGTGGCCGGCCGTCCGCAGCAGCGACTCGACCGGCACCCCCGCGGTCCAGTCGCGCGTCGTCACCCCGGCGGTCAGCAGCGTCCCCATGGCGGCGCCCGGCCGGCTGCCCGCGTGCCCGACGAACACCAGCCACAGCATCGCGTCGCGCCCGACTCGCCAGTGCATCGCCGACAGCGCCTCTCGCACCGCCTTCACCGTGACCTCGCTGCCGCGCAGCCAGCGGATCTGCCGCGCCCGCAGCCCGCGGACCTCGTGCAGGTAGCGGTACCACGCGCCCGCGACCGCGTGCGCACCTGGCCGATCGGCCATGAACGCGTAGTCCTCGACGCTGACGATCAGCGCCGCGTCGCGCCGGCCGTCGGGACGCGCCGGCAGCGGCGCGGCGACGTCCGGCCACGCCTGCGCTCCCCCCTGTGCCTGCGGACGCACGCTGCGCGGCAGCGCCGGCGCGCACGCGAGCGCCGCGGCGACTGCGGCCAGCCCGGCGATGACGCGCGCGGACATCGGCCGCCGATCTTAGGGCCTTTCACCCGCCCTCGCCAGCGTCGGCGCGACGGGCAGCCCCCGTCTCGCGCACACCTCGCGGCTCTCCGAGCCCACATCTCCGGCGCGGGACCGGGGGCATGTCCCTTCGCACATGCCCCCGGGGACAGCTCACATCACTGCGGGTTGATGACCTTCAGCCGCATGCCGCCGGGGTAGGCGTACGAGGTCACGTCGGTGTAGCCGACGCTGACGATGCCGAACGGGTCGGTGCTCTCGGCGAGGTGGCCGCCCTGGCCGATCTTGTAGTCGGCCACCTCGTAGCTGCCGACGGTGTAGTAGTTGCCGACGGTCACGCCGTCGACCTTGACGTCGGCGCCGCCCGCCTGGCGGATGACCTGGACGTAGTCGTGGGTGTAGCCGGTGCCGGTGGCGAACGCGTAGCGGTCGAGGAACTGCTCGACGGGGATCATCTGGTACATCGCCGGGTCGCCGGTGCCGGCGCCGCCGTTCTGGCTCTCGAGGTACTGCACCGGCAGGAACGGCTTGTCGCCCGAGAACATGAAGCTGACGTTGTTGGCGACCACCAGGTCCTTGTACTGCCCCTTGTTGAGGACGAAGGGCGTGCCCGGCTGGACCGGGTTGGTCGAGATCGTCGTCGCGTCCTCGCCGGCGAACACGCGCCAGTAGTGCTTCTCGTTGCCGCGCTTCGGCGAGTGGGCGCCGACGTAGGTCTTGCCCCAATAGTCGAGCGGCAGCATCTGCTCCTCGATGTGGTCGCAGTAGCCGACGGAGGAGGTCGGCACGTTGACGCACTCGACCGCGCCGACCACCCAGATCGGCTTGTCGGCCTCGATGTAGGTGCCGGACACGTCGCTGCCGGCCGCCGGCCCGCGCACCTGCAGCGTGTCGAACCGGTTCATCGCCACCTGTCCGGTCGCGCCTGCGTTCACCGCCGGCACCCCGTTGCCGGCCAGCGTGTTCTGCGGCGGCGTCCACTTGACCGTCGTGCCGTCCTGCAGCGCGATCACGTTGAAATAGCTCGGGTACTGGTTGTGCGTGTCCTTCCACGAGGCAATGATGTAGTTCTGCCGCAGCGCGTACTCGGGCAGCAGCATCGAGGCGTCGTTGGTCGCCTGCTGGCCGAGCGGCGAGTGGAGGTAGGCGATGATCGGGATGTTGCTGCTGACGCGGTAGACCCCGCCCTTGCGCAGCTCCGACTTCTTGTCGAGCGCCGGGTTGTTCATCGTGAACGTGAACGTCATCCCGGGCGCGAGGTTGATCGGCGCGCCCTGGGCCTGCTCGACGTTGGTCCCGTTCGGCACGAAGTACAGCTGGACCTGCGCCGTCTTGGTCGGGTGCGTGTTGCCGACGATCAGCGAGTCGGCCTGCCCGTCGTTGAAGTTGTCCATCTTGTGACCCAGGAACGAGCAGCCGATCGAGCTCGGCGCCGTCTGTACGAGGTCGCACAGCTCGGTGCAGCCGCCGAAGTCGCACTGCTGGGTCGGGCTGCACGCGACCGGCGGATCGTAGCCGTCGCCGTTGGCGTTGCAGATCTTCTCGGCGTCGAGGCCCTCGCACTGGACCTGCCCCGGGTTGCACAGCTTCGTGCCGCACGCCCCGTCCTTGCAGGTCTCGCCGTTGCCGGGGCAGGGCTGCGGCTCGAAGCCCTGACAGTCGTCGGCGCATACCAGGATCTGGTCGCCGTCGCACCCGTTCAGATCGCCGGGGTTGCACACGCACGGGCCGTCGGTCGTGCCGGGGCTCTCGGTCGTGTTCGTCGCAGTGACCGGCCCGGTGGTGTCGCCGGTCGAGCTGGTGCCCACGCCGCTGGCCTCGGTGGTCAGCGCCTCGGTCGTGCCCTCGCTCGCGCTCGCGGTGCCCGTGCCCTCGCTGCCGCTCGACGTCGTCGGCGCGTCGGTCGAGGTCGCCGCGTCGGTCGTCATCGGGCCGACTGTCGCCGCCGTCACTCCGGTCACCCCCGTCACGCCGGTCGCCCCCGCCGTGGTCCTCCCGTCGTCGCCGCACGCAGACAGCAGCGCCGCCGACATCGCCCCGAGTCCGAACAAACTCCTGCACTTCAGCATCGCCCACGTGTGCCACACGCGGCCGAGCCACTCAAACGCAAAGTTGCGTGCACGCCACGCTGCACGGGGATTTGCGGCCAAACCGAGGATAACTGCCGGCCTGCATGTGTGGCCATTCGCTCGCTCGCGCCCGTGCGCTCGCCTCGCAATCCGCGTCTGCAGGTCGATTGTGGTGACCACGGACAGACGACCGCGTCACCTGTCTCTCACGACAGATGGCGTTCGGGGCAGGTCGCCCCAAGCGACGACTTCTGCGAGCGCAGAACATGCCTCCCGAAAGCACGACCCGGCGGGGTCGGCGCGTCGCGCCCCCTGCGCCCGGCACCTGCCCCTTCGAGCATCTGCGGCACCCGCACGCCCGCGGTCGAGCCCGCTACTCGCACCCGCGAGCAGCGCCCGACGGTTCGAGCCGTCGCTCGGACATCCACCCGGGATTGACGCTCCTACGAGCGCTGCCGGCGGGCGCTCACCTCTCGCGGGACCACCGCGCGCCGTCCGGCGCGGCCGTCCCCTCGCGGGACAGCGCGCGCCCGGAGGACGCGTCAGCCGGCGATCTTCTTGCCGGCGACGAGGCCCGCCACCAGCATCACCGCGAAGATCACGATGAAGACGAAGAACAGCACCTGGGCGACGTCCGAGGCGGCGTTCGCCACCCCGCCGAAGCCGAAGATCGCGGCGATGATCGAGATGATGAAGAAAACGGCAGCCCAACGAAGCATGGTCATTCCTCCTGTCTTAGGAGTGGTTCATGATCGCCGGCCGGTCAACCGCGCTCCGGCCGAATTAATCAATCGATTCGCCGTCCCATAAACATTGTGCACAGCTCACCGATTGGCGCGTTCGCGACAGCGAGCCCAGCAGAGCCCGTATTCCGGCCCCTTTTGACTGTTTTTAAAAGTGCCGCGCCCGCCCCCGATCGCGTGAGGGGGCGGGCGCGACGATTCAGCCGGCGGCTGCGTGTCGCCGGCGCTTCGTTGCTATGGCAGATGGAGGTCCTCGAGTTTGCGTTGAATCGCCTCCTTTCCGTCGCCGAAGCGCTCCTGGATGATGCCGTACAGCTTGTCGGCCGAGCCCTCTGCCTTGAGGAAATCGTCGTCGGTCAGCTCGCCCCAGATCCGCTTGGCCTTGCCCTTCAGCTGATCCCACTTCCCCTGCGCTTGATCTTGATTCATCGATCGCATGTCTTCGCTTTCTCCTGCCCACAGTGTGATCGCGGTTGCAACCGGCGCGAACCGGATTACGCCCGTCGAACGCTGTTTTCACGGCCATTCCGGCGCTCACGCGGTCGCGCGCCTGGCGACGCGGCAGGCCCGCCGCGGTCGGCGCCCGGGGCGCTGCAGACATCGAGAATGCATCACCTGGCCTTGCGGGCATTCACCGCAGCAGCGTCAGCGGCGCGCCGTGTTCTTGGTCGTGCCCTTCGCCGGCTCGGCCGCCGCCTCGCCGGGGGCCTGCGTGCGGCCGAAGCTGCGGCGCCAGAACAGGTCGAGCCCGCCGACGGCCGCGTCGCCGAAGAACGTCTCGACCGACCACGACGGTCGGAACCGGTACTCGAACGAGCCCTGGATCCGGTTGGTCCGCGCCGGCGCGTTGTGGTGGTACGTCGTCTCCGCGTAGATCTTCTTCGTCAGGTGCTTGCCGACGCTGAGCACCGGCTGCGTCACGTCGTCGGCGAAGCCGAACTTGATGCGGTCGATGCCGAGCTTCTGGTCGGCGAAGCGCGACAGCGTCGGGTTGCTGAAGTTGACCAGCAGCCCGGCCGCGCTCGCCTGCGTCTTCTTCGGGTCGCTCTCCTGCGTGTCGGCCGTGCCCGTCAGCAGCAGCGCGAAGATCTGCCCCTCGGTCAGCGACGGGCGCGAGCGCAGCTTCAGCTCGGGCCGGCTGAGGCGGCCGCGGATCGCCACCGTGACCTCCGCCTGCGGCGTCGTCGTGTCGGCGGTGAGGTCGAGGTACGGGTCGACCGTCGAGCCGTCCTCCGGCAGGAACACGCGGCCCTGATCGATCGTGAAGCGGTTGCCGAGCAGCTCGAAGCGGCCGCGGTCGGAGCGGAAGCCGCCGGTGACCTCGGCCTCCTCGCCCTTGCGGTGCAGCGCGAGCGCGCCGCTCCAGTTCATGTCCATCGACGGCCCCTTGATGTGCACCGGCGACTTCAGCCGCACCTCGAGGTCGAGGTGGCTGGTGTCGACCTCCTCGAGGTCGACCTCCTCCTTCGTCGGCGGCATCGTCCTCTCCTCGGCGATCACCACCGGCGGGACCCGGTCGGTCGCGCCCGGCTGGCTGCCGAGAGCCGCCTGCAGCCCGGGCAGCGGCCCCGTGACGATCTTGACGTTCTCGTTCTCGGGCAGCGGTTCGGGCGCGCGCGTCGTCAGGTCCGACACCCACACCTCCGCGCCGTCGACGTCGATCGCCACGCCGAGCCCCTGCGGGCCGCGCTTGATGCCGGCGCGCACCTTGGTGTCGACGATCATCTGCGGCAGCCCGGGGCGGACCACCGGGAACTTGCTCAGGGCCAGCGAGGCCTCGGCGTTCAGCTTGCCGCCGCCGGCGAACGTCGCCGCGCCGCTGGCCTTGAGCCGGCCCTCGCCGCTGGTCGCCGTCAGGCTGGTCAGCTCGAGCCGCGGCCCGTCGGCCGCGAGCGAGAAGTTCAGGTCGCGGAACCGCTGCTGCAGCGCCACCACCGTCACGCCGCCCTTCTGCAGCCGCGCCGCCCCGCGGAACGTCGGCTTGCCGAGCGCGCCGCGCACCTGGACCTCGCTGGAGAAGAAGCCGGTGAAGTCGTAGATCGCCTCGGGGAAGAACCCGCTGAGGTAGCGCAGGTCGGTCGCCTTCGCCTCGAGGTCGCCGCGGATCGGCGTCGCCAGCAGCTCCGCCTCGCCGCGGCGCAGCTCCGGGATCGACGCCGTCGCGTCGGCGGTGAACGACAGCGAGCCCTTCTCGTTGCGCCGGCCGAGGCTGCCGCGCACCGTCTGTTTGACGTCGTCGACCGCGACGTCGATCTTGAGCGGCAGCCCGCCGAGCACCTTGTGCCCGATCTCCCCGGCCACCGCCGCCTTGCCGCGCACGTGCTCGGCGTCGACGTCGGCCTCCGCGTGGACGTCGAGGGCGATCAGCGCCTGCTGCGGCAGCGGGCTGAACGGCTCGAGCGCGTCGTGGTCGAGCCCGATCACGTCGAGCCGGACCTTGCCGGGCCGCTCGGTCGCCCACTCGACCCCGCCGGTCGCGAGGTCGACGTCGAGCGGCACGCGCCCGTCGAGCTCGATGCGGGTGTTCTTGCCGAGCCTGCCGCGCCCCGCGAGCTTCGCCCCGCCGTCGCGGTAGTCGAGGTCGACGCGCAGGTTGCCGACCGGCTGGCCCTTGAACGACAACCTGTCCGCGCGGACAGCTCCCTGCAGCTTGGGGTGGCGGCCCGCGCCGTCGAAGGTCACCCCGCCGGTGATCCGCCCGCCGAGGTTGAGCCCGAGCAGCGGCTCGAGCGGCGCCAGCTCGAGCTCGCGCAGGTCGAGGTTCAGCGCGTACCAGCCGTCGCGACGCCAGCGCACGCCCGCGGCGTCGAGCGCGACCGGGGCCAGCGCGCGGACCTGGAAGCGCCCGACCTGACCGCCGCCGCCCGAGAGGTCGACCGCGACGCCGCCGTCGCGCATGGTCGCCGCCAGCGAGACCGAGCCGAGGGCGATCCGCCGGTGCATCAAGCCCTCGCCGCGCAGGTCGGCCTGCAGCGCCGGCGCGGTCGCGGGCCCCGTCAGTTCGGCGCGCAGCGTCAGCGTGCCGGCCGCGTCGTGCCCGGGCGCGATCGCGTCGAGCTGGCGCGCGACGTCGAACTCGTCGAGCTGCAACAGCCCCCGGTGCTCGCGCTCCTTGTGCCAGGCGAAGCGCCCGCGCAGCGGGTCGAGCTCGATCGGCACCTGCACGTCGAGCCGCGCCCGCCCGCCGCTGCGGTGGACGTCGACCTTGCCCTGCAGCCACTCGCCGCGGTGACTGACGCTGACCGCCACGTCGCCGACCGGCGCCTCGCCGACCCTCAGGTCGTGCGCGCGCCACTCGGTCAACAGCCGCGGCGTCGCCAGGTCGCCGGTGCCGTTGGCCTCGAAGAGCGCCATCCCGTCGACCCGCCCGGCGAGCTCCGGCCGCGCCAGCCACGGCCGCAGCCGCGCCAGCCGGACGTCCTGGGCCCGCAGCTCGATCTTCGCATAACCGTCCTGCCCGATAGACCCTGTCCGTTGCGACATGTCCACATGGACCGGCGCCTCGGCGACGACCCGCAGCCGGCGCGCCAGCGGCCCGCGCAGCTCGGCCTCGACCTCGGCGCGCCCGCCCTCGAGCTTCGCCGCGAGCTCGAGGTCGCCGAGCCGCCCGCCGCGCAGCCCCGCGCGCGCGACCCTCACGTTCGCCGCGAGCGCCGGCGCCTCGGGCCGCCCGTGCACCCGCACCTTCGCCGACGCCACCCCGGCCGGCCGCAGCGAGCGCGGCAGCAGCGGCCGCAGGCGCGCCAGCGCCAGCCCCGACAGATCGACGTGCAGATCGCTCGGCTCCTCGGCGTCGACGATCCCGTCCACCGCCAGCCGGCCGCCCGCGACCTGCAGCGCCAGCCCCTCGACCGCGAGCCGCGAGCCCGACAGCACCGCCCGCGCCGGCCGCTCGAGCTCGGCGTGGAAGCCGGCGTGGTCGGCCGCCAGCGCCCGCAGCTCCGCGCCGATCTCCTGACCTGTCCGAACAGACAGGTCGACGTCGACCCGCGAGCCCGGCCCGCGCAGCCCCGCCTGCAGCGTCGCGTGCAGCGGCGGCAGCGCGGCCGGCACCGGCGGGGCCACCGGCCCGGCCGGCAGCTTCTCGACCCCGAGCCGGAGCTCGCCGCGCTCGACGGTCTGCCCGCCCGCGCGCAGCCCGTCGACCGCCAGCGCGAGTGTCCCTTCGGTCATGTTCTTCAGGACATCGACGTCGATCCGCGCGTCCGCGACCTCGACCCCGGCGGCGTCGACCCGGCGCAGCTCGAGCGCGCCGGCGCAGCGCAGCTCGGGCCCGGTGCACGCCCCGCGGCCGCGCAGCGACCCTTCCACCGGCGGCACCTCCGCGAATTGCCGCGCCACCGCGGCCGGCCGCGCCATGTCGACCACCGACAGGCGCCAGTCGAGCCGCCGCAGCCCGCCGTTCATCACCACCACGTCGACCAGCGCCCCGATCCCGGCGGCGTCGAGGGCTGTCTCGAGGGCCAGGCCGTTCTCGGCCACCACGCCCTCGACGTCGAGTGACACCCCGCCGAGGCGCGCGCACTCCGGGCAGCGCAGCCCGCCGGCCACGCCGATCCGCCGGCTCGCCAGCTGCCGCGCGTGCAGCTCGAGCGTCGGCCGCACGCGCCCGAGCCGCGCCGCCGTCCACGGCGCCAGGTCGACGTCGGCCGCCAGCGTCACGTCGGCCTGCGGGGTCCCGCGCCACGCCCCCGTGCCCGCCAGCCGCAGCGCGACGCCCGGCGCCAGCGCGACGCGGACCTCGGCCGCCATGTCCTCCGGGTCACCTTCGCCCGCGACCGCGAGCTCGAGCGTGCCCGCCGGCGCCATCAACTTCTCGACTGTCCCTTCGGGCAGGTAATCGGCCAGCCCGGCCAGCGCCGCACGGGCGCGCAGGTCGAGCAGCCCGCGCCAGGCGCGGACGTCGAGCCGCGCCTGCGGGATCTCGAGCACTGCCGTGTCGAGCTCCACCCGCAGCCCGTCGACCATCGCCACCGGCGCCGCCCAGCCCGCGCGCAGCGTCATCGCCTCGAGCTCCCGCTGCCCGAACAGGCGCCCGCGCCCCGCCAGCAGCTCCGCCTCGGCCACCCGCCCGGCCCCGCGGGCCCGCAGGTCGAGGTCGAGCGCCTCGACGATCGGCGACCCGTCGGCCATGAACACCGCGCCGTCGCGCAGCCGCAGCGTCGCCGCGATCGCCAGCGGCAGATCGGGGCCGGGCGGCAAGGACATGTCCTTCGGGACATCATCGCCCGGCGGCGCGATGTCGGCGAAGCCGCCGCCGAGCCCGGGCAGGTACACGCGCGGCCGCTCGAGCGCCAGCGCGTCGACCTGCAGGTCGCCGGCCAGCAGCGCCCGCGGCGTCCACTCGACCGCGAGCGCGTCGGCGGTGATCAGCGCGCGCCCCTCGCGGTCGGCCAGCGTCACCCCGCGCAGCGCGAACGAGCCGAGCAGCGTGCCCTCGGCGCCCTCGATCGCGACGCTGCCGGCGATCGCGTCGTTGTAGATCGGCAGCCCGATCCGCAGCGCGAGGCGCAGCCCGAGGTTGGTCGTCAGCAGCAGCAGCAGCGCCGTGACCACGACGAGCAGGGCCACCAGGCCCCCCTTGAACGTCGCTCGTGCGATCCTGCCGATCCGCGTCGCCATCACACCCCCGCGATGTTCAGAATGCTTCACCGAGGCCGAAGTGCACGGCCCAGATCTTCTGCCCCAGCGCGTACTCGGTCTGGTTGAGGCGGAAGCCCACGTCAAGGCGGAACATGCCGATCGGCGTGTCGAGGCGGACACCGGGCCCGGCCGAGTAGTTGAATTGGTCCAGGGCGAACTGATTGACGCCGGCGCGCACGTCGCCGCCGTCGGCGAAGACGACGAAGCTCAGCATCTCGGTGGCGCGCACGCGAGCCTCGATGTTGGCGAGGATCATGGTGTTTCCGCCGACGGGGATCCCGCGACAGTCGGCCTCGCCGGGCACGCAGCCCGCGGGGAACATCTGCGGCGACAGGCGCCGCAGGCCCCAGCCGCGCACGGTGTCGGCGCCGCCGAGGTAGAAGCGCATGTCGATCGGCGCCCCGCCCTTGGCCCCGTACGGCACGATCCACCCCATCTCGAAGCGACCGGCCAGCGTGAGCCGCCAGTGCGGCGTCCAGTACAGGCGGACGCTCGGGCGCACGCGGTGGGCGCTGAAGTCGCCGCCCAGGCCCATGATGTCGTAGACGACGCCGAGGATCGCGCCGTTCTTCGGCCGCAGCACCGAGTCGGTGAGGTAGATCCGCAGCGACGGCTCGAGGTAGCTCAGCGTGTACGGGTCGCGGAAGTCGAGCCCGAGGATCGACTTCTCGCCCTTGAGCGTCGGCGACACGTTGAAGAAGTCGACGAAGCGGAAGTTGTAGGCCAGCTCGGCCTCGACGAAGCGGGTGAAGAAGCGCGACAGGCCGGCCCGCAGCGTCGGGCTGTAGAACTGATAGCCCTCCCAGATCCCCAGCTCGAACGACGGCGACAGCGACGCCACCGTGCGCTTCTCGATCAGCCCCTTCTGCCGCAGCGTCGGCTCGAACTTGACGATCGGCCCGTGCTCCTGCGGGTTGAACATGCTCGGCAGCTCGGCGTAGCCGGCGCGGGCGCGCAGGTCGAGGCGGGTCAGGTTCTTGAACAGGTTCTTGTGGGTGTAGAGCAGGCTGGCGCGCTGCTCCCAGCGCACCGGGTCGAGGCCGAAGCCGGCGCCGAGCTTGATCGACTGCGGCTTGGCCGGCCGCGCCTTGACCACCAGGTCGATCGTCCCCTTCTTCGTCTCCGACGGCCGCTCCTCGACGGTGACGGTGTCGAACACGTCGAGCCCGTAGGTGTTCGCCTCGACCTTCTTGACCAGCCGCGGGCTGTACGGCTTGCCCGGCGCGTAGTCGACCTCGTTGGCGACGAAGCGCTCCGGCACCGGGCCGAGGCCCTCGAAGCGGACCTCGCCGATCTTGTAGTGAGGGCCCGGGCGGATCTCGAAGCGCACGCGCGCCCCCACGCCCGGCTGCACCTCGGCCGCCTCCTTGACCTCGGCCTCGGCGTAGCCGGCCTCGCGCAGCGTCTCGAGCAATTGCTCGACCGAGCGGTTCAGCAGCGGGATCTCGAACGCCCGCCCGGTCACCAGCGCGACCCGCTTGCGCAGCGCCAGCTCGCTGACCTTCGGGTCAGGCACCTCGGTGCCCGGGCGCCCGTCGGGGAACTCGAGCGCGATCGTCTCCACCAGCGTCGGCTCGCCCTCGCGGACGATCACCTCGATGGTCGCCTTGCCCGGCGCGCGCTCGCCCGGCGTGCGGGTGAACACGCGCACCCGCCCGGCCTTGACCCGCGGGGTGATCGACACCACCTCGGCGTCGTAGTAGCCGTGCGCCTTGTAGACCTCGACGATGCGCGCGGCGTCGACCGGGATGTTGGCCGGCAGGAACGCGTAGCGGTCCTTCCACGGCAGGCGCGACGTCTCGCCCATGTGCAGGTACTGCAGCAGCTCGTCCTCGGTGAATCGCTCGACGCCGACGAACTTGACGTCTTTGATGTACGCGTCGCTGCCGCGGACATCGTCGAGCTTGCTCGAGCAGCCGACCACGACCGCGAGCACCAGCCCGAAGAGACATGTCCACATTGGGCGCATGACGCGCGAACTATGATCCCGGCCGGTCTCAGGCGCCACGCGCACAATCGGCGTACCCGCGTCGAAGACCGGTCCCGGACCGTTCACGCGTCGCGTGGGTCGCAAAGCGCGCAAAGTCCGCGAGGCCGGCGCGCATCGACTGTTCGAAAGGACATGCCCATGAAGACATGTCTCTTGCGACGAATCCGCGCTGACGTCCACGAATAGCGCGGCCTCGCGGCGACGCTGGCCGCGCCCGCCGATCTGGATCACAATCGCCGGGCCGGCTCGGAGCGACCATGCGGAGACTGCGCGAAACCTTTCTTCTGCTCAAGGATTCGGCCGTGGAGTTCGCGGGCGAGGACCCGTTCACGCAGGCCGGGGCGCTGTCGTATTACACGATGCTGTCGCTCGCCCCGTTCCTGCTGCTGCTCGTGGCGCTCGTCGGGCTGGTGTACGGCGAGGAGGCCGCGCGCGGCGAGGTCGTCGAGCGGCTGGAGCACCTCATCGGCGGCGAGGCCGCCACGGTCGCGCAGGACATCCTCGCGCACGCGCACAAGGCCGGCGGCGGCCTGGTCTCGGCGGTCGTCAGCGGCGTGGTCCTGCTGGTCGGCGCGACCACGGCGTTCGGCCAGCTGCAGGCGGCCCTCGACCACATCTGGGACGCCGGCCCGCGCGCGACCGGCTGGCGCAACACCGTGCGCGGGCGCCTGCTCGGCCTCGTCCTGATCCTCGCCTTCGGCGCCGCGGTGATCACCCTGCTGGTGGCCGGCTCGATCGTCTCCGGCCTGTCGGCGATGCCCGGCGCGTCCGACCTCGGGTGGTTCTGGCGGCTCGTCGACCTCGGCGTGTCGCTCACGGTGATGACCGGCCTGTTCGCGCTGCTGTTCAAGCTCCTGCCCAACGCCGAGGTCCGCTGGCGCGAGGTCCTGATCGGCGCCGCCACCACCTCGCTGCTGTTCACCGTCGGCCAGTGGGCCATCGGCGTCTACCTCGGTCGCGCCGCCGTCGGCTCGGCCTACGGCGCGGCCGGCTCGCTGGTGGCGATGATGGCGTGGGTCTACTACTCGTCGATCATCGTGCTGTTCGGCGCCGAGGTCACGCAGGTCCACGCCCGGCGCTCCGGTCGCGCCATCGTCTCGTGCGCCCCGCGGAAGCCCGCCGGCCAGGCCGCCGCCGGCGACGTCGCCCTGGCGCCGAATCGGTAGCGCCCGCCGGCCGCGGCGACTATGCTGCCGCGCCATCGCCATGCCGCACGAGACGCTCTTAGTCTGCGACGATCGCATGCTCGACCACGAGCAGAGCCCGCACCACCCCGAGAGCCCGGCGAGGCTGCGGGCGATCTGCGAGCGCCTGCGCGGCGCCCCGATCGCCGGCACGCGCTGGGTCTCGGCCCCGCCGGCCACGCGCGCGCAGATCGAGCGCGTCCACCACCCGATCTACATCGACGCGGTCGACTCGGCCCGCGGCGTCGCCTTCGACCTCGACCCCGACGTCCTCCTCAGCGCCGGCAGCGTCGACGCCGCCTACCTGGCCTCAGGGTCAGGTATCGCCGCGGTCGAGGCGGTGGTCGCCGGCGCCGCCCGCCGCGCCTTCGCGCTCGTGCGCCCGCCCGGGCACCACGCCGAGAACAGCGCGGCGATGGGCTTCTGCGTGTTCAGCAACGTCGCCGTGGCCGCCGAGCACGCCCGCGCCGCGCTCGGCCTGTCGCGCGTGCTGATCGTCGACTGGGACGTCCACCACGGCAACGGCACCCAGCACCTGTTCGAGGGCCGCCGCGACGTCCTGGTGTTCAACACCCATCAATCGCCGCACTACCCCGGCACCGGCGCGGCCGAGGAGGTCGGCGACGGCGACGGCCGCGGCTTCACCGTCAACGTGCCGCTGCCCGGCGGCCTCGGCGACGGCGACTACGCGGCGGTCTACCGCGACCTCCTGACCCCGATCGCAGAGCAGTTCGCCCCCGAGCTGATCCTCGTGTCGGCCGGCTTCGACCCCCACCGCGACGACCCCCTCGGCGACATGCAGGTCACCGCCGACGGCTTCGCCCACCTGTGCGGCGTGGTCTGCGAGCTCGCCGACCGCCTGGCCGAGGGCCGCGTGGTCCTGTTGCTCGAGGGTGGCTACGACCTCCGCGGCCTGGCCGACAGCGCCTACGCGTGCACGGCCGTCCTGGCCGGCAGCACCCCGCCCGGCGGGAGCCCCGCGAGCCCCCGCGGCGAGGCGGCCGTCCGCCGCGCCGTCCAGGCCCAGGCCCCCTACTGGCGCCTGTAGAGCCCCCGCCGCAGGCCGTGAGCTCGCCCAGCTCGGCGCCCGCGCCGGCTTCCGTTACTCTCCGCCACCCGCGCCGAGCCATGGACATTTTTAAACAGTTCCGCTTCGAGGCCGCCCACCGCCTCCCGAACGTCCCCCCGGGCCACAAGTGCGCGCGGCTGCACGGCCACTCGTTCTTCGTCGAGATCCACGTCGAGGGCCCCGTCGGCGAGCCCAGCGGCTGGGTCCTCGACTTCGCCGACATCGCCGCCGCCTGGCAGCCGCTGCACGCGCTGCTCGACCACAACTACCTCAACGAGATCGAAGGCCTCGACAACCCGACCAGCGAGCTGCTGGCCCGGTGGATCTGGCGCCGCATGCTGCCGGCCCTGCCGGGCCTGTCGCAGGTGGTGATCCGCGAGACCTGCACCTCCGGCTGCATCTACCGCGGCGAAGACGAGCCCCGCTAGCTCCGCTGCAACGACATGTCCTCGGGGATATGTCTCTCGAGTCAAGCGCCCAAAGGACATGCTCCGAAGAGCATGTCCTTTAAAACTTTTAATCGCCGACATCACCGGACCCGTCGCCGACGGCCGGGTGGGCGCCTCCGGCCGTCGACCCGGAGCCCCGTCCGCTCGCCGAGGCCTGGTGAAGCCACCCGCGCACCTTGCGCTGCAGCCAGGCGGCCGCAGAGCGGCTTGACGCCCCATATGTTCGTTGCTACTTACCGTTCGTGCCCACTTACCAAGCCAACCCCTGGGACGCGCTGGGCGACCCGAGTCGGCGGGCGATCTTCGAGCACCTCGCGGAGCGGCCCCACTCGGTGGGCGAGCTGGCCGAGCGGTTGCCGATCAGTCGTCCGGCGGTCTCGCAGCACCTGCGCGTGTTGAAGGAGGCCGGGCTCGTGGCGTACCGCGCCGAGGGCACGCGGCGCGTCTACACCATCCACACCGCAGGCATTGCCCGGCTGCGGGCCGACCTCGACCGGTTTTGGACGCTCGCGTTGTCGGCGTTCAAGGCGGCGGCCGAGGCTGACGACGACGACGACGACGACAAGGAAGCATCATGAACCAACCGATCCCCGTCCCCTCCCTCGAGGCGCGCGACCTGCTCGTCTCCAAGCGCATCCACGTCGCCACCACGCCCGAGCGGGCCTTCCGCGTGTTCACCGAGAAGGTCGGCACCTGGTGGCCGCTCGTCAGCCACCACATCGGCAAGGCCGACCCCGCCACCGCGGTGATGGAGCCGTTCGCCGGCGGCCGGTGGTTCGAGCGCGGCGTCGACGGCAGCGAGTGTCTCTGGGGCCATGTGCTCGCCTGGGAGCCGCCGACCCGCCTCGTGCTGAGCTGGGAGATCAGCTGCCAGTGGGCCTACGACCCGAGCCTGCAGACCGAGGTCGAGGTCCGCTTCGTCCGCGACGGCGACGGCACCCGCGTCGAGCTCGAGCACCGCCTGCTCGAGCGCTACGGCGACCGCGCCGAGGACATGGCGCGCACGCTCGGCGGCGAGGGCGGCTGGGGCAGCATCCTGCAGTCGTTCGCGCGCACGGCCGGGGCCGCGGGCTGAGCGACGCGCCCGCGAGGAGCGGCCCCCACCGCTCCTCGCGCCGCAGCGGACGCGCCGGCGCTCACTTCATGAACGTGCGCGAGTACAGCTCGTTGCCGTTCTTGTCGTAGATGACGCCGGTGAAGCTGTTGTCGTTGAGCTCGACCCACGTGAAGCCTTCCATCTCGGGCACCTGGAAGTGCATCGGGTTGCTGCCCGGCAGGCCGTTGGCCTTGCTGCCGGCGCCGGCGACGATGAACTCGGTGCCGCAGGTCGCCTGCAGCCACTGCATCGTGTGGTCGTGGCCGCAGATATAGACGTCGATCTTGCCGCAGACCGACTCCTCCATGAACTCCTTGACGTTGTCGCCGGCGACGAAGGGCAGCGGGATCCCCTCGAGATCCTCGTAGTTGCCGGCGTTGCCGTGCTCGCCGTTGGAAAGATAGGGGTGGTGGCCGAAGGCGATCTTCCACGTCGCCGTGCTGGCGGCGACGGTCTGGTCGAGCCAGGCCTGCTGGTCGTCGGAGCTGCCGTTGAACGGGTCGGTCATCACCTGGTTGGTGTCGAGGCCCCAGAACTCCGCGTGGGCCTGCGTCCACGAGTAGTACTTGTCGGGCATCCGCCACAGCTCGCTGTGCTGCGTGTACTCGACCTGGTAGTCCGACTTGTTGTTGTCGAAGTCGACGCCGATGCCGTTGCCGCCGTAGTCGTGGTTGCCGAGCACCGCGTAGATCGGGAACGTGATGCCCATGTACGGCAGCTCGAACTTCTCCTGCCACTGCGGGTCGTCGACGCCGTCGACGCCGCTGTCGTAGAAGTTGTCGCCGGTCAGCATCGCCCAGTCGCAGCCGCGCTGCTCGCACACGGCGATGATCGCGTCGGCGACCTGGTACTGGTCCTCGTTGCCCTCGCCGACGTCGCCGAGCACCACGAAGCGGACCAGGCCGGACGCGCCGCCGGTGGTGGTGTCGTCGCTCGTGGTCGCCGTCGCGGTCGTCGTGTCCGGCGTCGTCGTCGACGTCGCGGTCGTCGTCGTCGTCGGGTTGGTGGTGGGGCCCGCGGTCGGGTCGGGCTCGGTGGTGTTGGTCTGGCCGCCCGACTGGGTCCCGCCCGTCGGGTCGGTGGGGCTCGGCTCGGCGGTCGGGTCGGGGCTCTGCGTCGCCGTGCCGTCGCTCGACGGTGCCGTGGTGTCGACATTCTGGGTGCCCGCGCCCGTGCCCCCGTCGTCGCTGCAACCAGTGGCGAACACCGCCGCGAGCATCGTCCCACGCGCAATTCGGCTGACCAATTTCATGTCCATCGTCCCCTCAGGCCGCGGCAATATACACGAGCGGCCGAGCGTCGCGCGCCGGGAAGGCCACCGCTGCGCGGGCGCCCGGGCATCGTCGACGCACGTGCGCAAGCTCGCGGGTTCACGCTGCTCGCTTCGGGTGTGGCCTCGCCGCGACGGCGGTCGGTCGTCCATCGGGGGCACGGCGCCGGGACCGGCGCGAAGGGTCCGCGCGCGCGAAGGGGCCTCGCCGCGCAGCCCTGCCCGCCCGCGCGACCCCGACCGCCGATTCGTGCTACTCGCGAGGTTGATGTCGTCCGCCCAGGCCGTCCCCTCGAGCCTCCCGCGCGGCCTCCAGCTGGCCGGCCGCGGGCTGCGGCTCGCGCTCGCCAGCACCGAGGTCCGCCGCGCCTACCTGCGCCTGGCCGCGGTGCTGGTCGTCCTCGCGGTCGCGCTGACGGTGGCGCTCGGCGGCCTGTTGTGGTGGATGGTACCTGTCGATGGGGACATGTCCTGGACGACATGGCTCGGAAGATGGGCGCTGCGGCTCGGCGGCGGCGCGCTGGCACTGGTGGCCGCGCCGATGCTGGCTTTCTTCGCCGTCAGCATCGGCCTCCCGTTCCTGGCCGACGGCGTGTTCATGGCCGGCATGCGGGCGACCGACCAGGCGCTGGCGACCCGGCTCGAGCGGCCCTCCGAGCTCGGGTTCGTGGCCGCGACCGTCGGCAGCATCAAGCGCGCCGTGCACTTCCTCGGCGTCACCGTGGCCCTGTTCGCCCTCACGCTGGTGCCCTTCGTCGGCCCGCTGCTCGGGCCGCCGCTGCAGCTGTGGTACGCCGCCCGGACCTTCACCTGGGAGCTCCTCGACCCGTACTTCGAGCGCGTCGGCAGCGACTACGCCCACCAGCGGAGGATCGTCCGGGGCCATCGCGCCACCCTCGCCGGCTTCGGCCTCCCGTGGGTCGCCGTGATGGCGCTCCCGTTCGTGGGCCCTCTGCTCTTTGGTCTCGCCCAGGCGGCGGTCGCGGCGGTCGTCGCCGACGAGCTCGAGGCGGGCGCGGCGCGCTGAGGCTGTCCGCGGGGACAATCGGACAGCAGTCCGGGCGATCGTCCGCGACCTGTCGTAAGGGACAGGTCACGAGCAGCGCCCGCCGGAGGCCCTCGAGCCGCGATCGGGACGGCGCTCGAACCGCGTTCGTCAGGCCCCTGAGGGGCGTGGACGCGGCCCCCCAGGCCGACCGGTCCCACGAGGCCTTCCAGCCCTGTGCACACGACGTGGGATAAACACCGCTATGTCGGCGCGGAAGCCAGCCTACAGGCCCGTTCTCGGCAAATTGATCTTGCTCGAGCTTGGCAAGCTTCTTGCTGTTACAGACCTTGCCCCCCCTGGAGCCGCCATGTCCGCGAAGACCGAAGTTCCCTGGGTTTACCTGTGCCTCAAGGTGCAATACGCCTTTCCGCAGGTCGGTGCCCGCCTGGCTCTGGGGCTTGCCCACACCTGGCCGGCCAACGACAGCGCCGAAGTGCCCGCTCCCGCCGCTCCCGGCAAGCTCGGCGCCCGCCGCGACAGCGCCTAGACTGCTGTCTACCGCCCCCGGAACGGCAAACCCGCCCCTGCTCTCACTCCATGGCCGCGCCCGGGCGGCCAGCTTCCCGGCCCTCACGGGCCCCTGTGCTTCCATCTCCGACTGAAGACCGCGCGTTGCGCTGACGGCCGAGTCCGCCCGCGCCCCGCCCGGACAGAGGATCGACCGACCCGGCCACGATCGGGCCGGCGGCCGTCAGACCGGCTCCAGTCGCCCGTAGAGTCCTTCCGCCCGCGACCGCGCGGGGGAGGACCCAATGGAGTACCGCAACCTCGGCCGCAGCGGCCTGTCGGTGTCGACCCTCTGCCTCGGCACCATGACGTTCGGCGAAGCCGACGAGAATTCGTTCATGCACAAGGTCGGGTGCGACGAGGCCACCTCGTTCCGCATCATGAACCTGGCCCTCGAGGCAGGTGTCAACTTCTGGGACACCGCCGACGTGTACGGCCAGGACGGCCTCAGCGAGCGCGTGATCGGCAAGTGGTTCGCCGAGACCAGGCGCCGCGACGAGGTCGTGCTGGCGACCAAGTTCCGCTTCCGCATGAGCAAGGGCGCCAACGGGACCGGCGCCTCGCGGCGGCGGATCGTCCGCTGCGTCGACGACTCGCTGCGCCGGCTGCAGACCGACCGCATCGACCTCTACCAGATCCACATGCAGGACAGCGACACGCCGGAGGAGGAGACCCTGCGCGCGCTCGACGACCTGGTCCGCGCCGGCAAGGTCCTCTACATCGGCTGCAGCAACTACGCCGCCTACCGCCTGGTCGAGAGCGTGTTCACCAGCGAGGCCAGGAACCTCGAGCGCTTCGTCAGCCTGCAGGCGCAGTACAGCCTCGTCGTCCGCGACCTCGAGCTCGAGCTGGTGCCGGCGTGCGTGCGCCACGGGCTCGGCATCCTGCCGTGGTCGCCGCTCGCCGGCGGCTTCCTGTCCGGCAAGATCGAGCGCGGCGCGCCGCCGCCGCCCGGGACCCGCCTGGAGAAGTGGAAGGAGCGGATGGCCGCCTTCGACACCGACCGCAACTGGCGGACCATCGCCGCCGTGCGCGCCGTCGCGGGCGAGCTCGACGCCACCCCGTCGCAGGTCGCCCTCGCCTGGCTGCTGCACAAGCCCGGCGTCACCTCGTGCATCTTCGGCGCCCGCACCGAGGACCAGCTGCGCGACAACCTCAAGGCCGCCGACCTCGAGCTGTCGAGCGAGCAGCTCAAGGCCCTCGACGACGCCTCGAGCGCCCCGCTGCCGTACCCCTACTCGATGATCCGCAACATCCAGGGCCGCTGGTAGCCGGCCGCGCCGCCGCCGAAAGCGAGAAGGGACAGGTCCCCGAGGACCTGTCCCTTCTTTCATGTCTTCAGAGACCGACTCAGTGCAGCCACTCGTGGCGGCGCGCCCGCTCTTGCAGCGCCTGGACCGAGTCGTTGGTGTAGTCGCCGATGATCTCGCGGACGACCGCCTTCTGCAGCGAGCCCCTGGCGACCTCGCGCATGCGGCCGACGAAGTCGGCCGGGGCCGCGATCACGAGGCGGCCGAACTGACGCTGGTGCTGGGCCTGCGTCAGCCGCTCGACGATCTGGCGCACGAACTTCGAGTCCTGCTCCTCGGCCGCGCCGCGGGTCTCGCTCACCAGGTCGCGCCGGCCCGACGAGCTGCTCTGGCCGCCGCGCCGCTCGTAGCGCGGTCGCTCCGGACTCGCGAGCGTCTCGATCGGGGTCAGCGTGGGCTTCATGCGCGAGCCGTTGACCTCGAAGAGCAGGGCCTGACTGCGATCCGCGACGACGAACCAGGTCGATTCCATTCCGGTACCTCCTCATTTTCGATGCTGTGGCAGGCCGGGGGGCCGTACAAGCCGGAACGGGCCCCCCGGCCGCGTGAATAACCGCGGGGCCGGGCCCGCCCATTCCCGCCTGGCGATCCCCCACCGCGCGTGGCAGACGTCGCACCCGGCCGGCAAAACGTCGTTCTTGCTCGTGAATTTCCCGCCTGAGGTCGGCGCGTCGCGACGTGAGCGGGCGCATCTCCGGCGACACCTCGCAGACCACCGCTGCGGGCCTGCGAGCGGCCTCCAGGCGGCTCAGCGCGGGAGGCGCCGCCGCGGCCCGCAGCGGCCTGCAAAAGCGCGTAGCCGCGTCGGCAGGCCCGCGCTATCCTCCCGCCCCTCACGGCGTATGGCGAGCGAGCAGAAAACCGGGATCAACATCGAAGACGAGATGCGTAGCTCCTTCTTGGACTACGCCATGAGCGTCATCATCTCGCGCGCGCTGCCCGACGTCCGCGACGGACTCAAGCCGGTCCACCGGCGCGTGCTCTACGCGATGGACCAGCTGCGCAACACCCACGCGCAGCCCTACAAGAAGTCGGCCCGCGTCGTCGGCGACGTCATCGGCAAGTACCACCCGCACGGCGACGCCTCGGTGTACGACGCCCTGGTCCGCCTGGCCCAGGACTTCGCCATGCGCTACCCGCTGGTCGACGGCCAGGGCAACTTCGGCTCGATCGACGGCGACGCCCCCGCGGCCATGCGTTACACCGAGGTCCGCATGAAGCGGCTCACCTCGGAGCTGCTGGCCGACCTCGACAAGGACACCGTCGACTGGGCGCCCAACTACGACGACAAAGAGCTCGAGCCGACGGTCCTCCCGACCAAGATCCCGAACCTCCTGCTCAACGGCGCCGTCGGCATCGCCGTCGGCATGGCGACCAACATCCCGCCGCACAACCTGCGCGAGATCGTGGACGCCTGCATCGCCCTGGTCGACGACCCCAAGCTGCCCGCGCGCGATCTGCTGCAGATCGTCACCGGCCCCGACTTCCCGACCGGCGCCCAGATCATCGGCCGCGCCGGCATCCGCCAGGCCTACGCGACCGGCCGCGGCAGCATCACCCTGCGCGCCCGCTGCACGATCGAGGAGGACGAGAAGGGCCGCGAGGCCATCATCGTCCACGAGATCCCCTACCAGGTGAACAAGGTCCGCCTCATCAGCCACATCGCCGAGCTGGTGCGGGAGAAGAAGATCGAGGGGATCAGCGACCTGCAGGACTACTCCGACCGCACCGGCATGCGGATCTGGATTCAGGTCAAGCGCGACGCCTCGGCCCAGGTCGTCCTCAACTCGCTCTACAAGTCGAGCGACCTGCAGGTCAGCTTCGGCGTCAACATGATCGCCATCGCCGGCGGGCGCCCGCAGGTGCTGAGCCTGCACGAGTGCCTCACGCACTTCATCGACCACCGCCGCGTCGTCGTCACCCGCCGCTCGCGCTACGAGCTGCGCAAGGCGCTCGAGCGGCGCGAGATCGTCGAGGGCATCGGCGTCGCCATCGACGCGATCGACCGCATCATCGCCATCATCCGCGCCGCGCCCGACCCGGACGCCGCGCGCGAGGCCCTGTGCGCCGAGCCGCTGTCCGGCTTCTCCGGCTTTTTGGCCCGCTGCGGCCGGCCCGAGGCCGAGGTCGAGGCGGCGAAGGGCAAGCCGTACCACCTCAAGCCGGCCCAGGCCAAGGCGATCCTCGACATGCGCCTGCAGCGGCTCACCGGCCTCGAGCGCGAGAAGGTCGAGGGCGAGTACAAGGAGCTGTGCGCCACGATCGCCTACCTCGAGAGCATCCTCGCCTCCGACTCGATGCTGATGCAGGTGATCCGCGGCGAGTTGGTCAGCATCCGCGACGAGTACGGCGACGAGCGCCGCACCGAGATCGTCGACGACGAGTCGGAGATCGAGCCGATCGACCTCGTCGCCGACGAGCCGATGATCGTGATGCTGACGAATAACGGCTACATCAAGCGGCTCCCGGTCGGCGAGTACCGCGTGCAGGGCCGCGGCGGCACCGGCGTCAAGGGCGGCGTCGGCCGCGACGCCGCCGACTTCGTGGTCGAGCTGTTCGAGGCCAGCACGCACGCCCACGTGCTGATGTTCACCAACACCGGCCGGGTGTTCCGCACCCGCGTGTTCGAGCTGCCGGCCGGCCGCCGCGACCACGCCGGCAAGGCGCTGGTCAACTTCCTCGACCTGCGCGACGGCGAGCGCGTGCTCGGCATGGTCCCCTACCGCGACGAGGACCTCGAGGGCGGCCACTACTACGTCGTGATGTGCTCGCAGCAGGGCTACATCAAGCGCACCGCGCTCGACGAGTTCGCCAACATCCGCTCGACCGGCATCATCGCCGTCACCATCGAGGACGGCGACCAGCTGATCGACGCCCGCCTGACCAACGGCAAGCAGCAGATCATGCTCACCTCGGCCCAGGGCATGGCGATCCGCTTCGTCGAGGACGACGTGCGCCCGATGGGCCGCACCGCCCGCGGCGTGCGCGGCCAGGACCTGCGCGAGGGCGACGCCGTCGTCAGCATGACCGTGCTCGAGCCCGAGAGCGAGCGCTCGATCCTCACCATGTGCGCCAAGGGCTACGGCAAGCGCACCGCCGCCTCCGACTACAAGGTCCAGAACCGCGCCGGCCTCGGCATCATCACGATCAAGGTCACCGAGCGCAACGGCCCGGTCGTCGGCACCCTGGTCGTCGACCCCGACGACCACGTCATGGTGGTCACGAGCCGCGGCAAGGTCATCCGCACCACCGCGGCGTCGATCAGCGAGATCGGGCGCAACACCCAGGGCGTCCGCATCATCCGCACCGGCGAGGACGAGCGCGTGGTCGCCATCGAGCGCATCGTCGACCGCGAGGAGGAGGCCGGCGAGGCCGCCGAGCCGGCCGGCGAGGCCGAGCCCGGCGTCGACGAGTCCGCCGACGAGTAGCCGCCCGGGGCCGCCGCTCATCTGGCCCCGAGAACATGCCCCAAAGGACCTGCTCCCGATGACGACACCGCCCGAGTTCTGGACCCAGATCCCCGGCGACGGCCGCGCCGGCGCCCGCAGCCGCGCGCTGTTCAACGCCGCCCAGTTCGTCATCCCCGGCGGCGTCAACAGCCCGGTGCGCGCCTTCAAGGCCGTCGGCGGCGACCCGCCGTTCATCCGCGCCGCCCGCGGGCCCTACCTGCTCACCGAGGACGGCGTCACCCTCGTCGACTACGTCGGCACCTGGGGCCCGGCGATCCTCGGCCACGCCCACCCCGAGGTCGTCGACGCCGTCTGCCGCGCGGCCCGCGACGGCCTGTCCTTCGGGGCATGTACGGCCGGTGAGGTCGAGTTCGCCGAGCTGCTGGCCAGGCTGGTTCCGGCGCTGCACGGCGGCATGGTCCGCCTGGTCTCCTCGGGCACCGAGGCGACCATGAGCGCGCTGCGCCTGGCCCGCGGGTTCACCGGCCGCAGCAAGATCGTCAAGATCGACGGCGGCTACCACGGCCACGCCGACTTCCTCCTGGTCGCCGCCGGCTCGGGCGCCGCCACGCTCGGCATCCCCGGCAGCGAGGGCGTGCCCGCGGCCACCGTCGCCGACACCCTCACCGTCCCGTTCAACAGCGTCGACGCGGTCGAGCAGGTCCTCGAGCAGCACCGCGGCCACGTCGCCGCGATCATCGTCGAACCTGTCCCCGGGAACATGGGCTGCGTGCCCCCGCGCCCCGGCTACCTCCAGGCCCTGCGCGACCTGTGCACCCGCGAGGGCGTGGTCCTGGTGTTCGACGAGGTCATGACCGGCTTCCGCGTCGCCCTCGGCGGCGCCTCGCAGCGCTACGGCGTCACCCCCGACCTCGTCTGCCTCGGCAAGATCGTCGGCGGCGGCCTGCCGGTCGGCGCCTACGGCGGTCGCCGCGACATCATGCAGCACGTCGCCCCGCTCGGCCCGGTGTACCAGGCCGGCACGCTCAGCGGGAACCCGGTCGCCGTGGCCGCCGGCCTCGCCACCCTGCAGGTCCTCGCCCGCGACGACATCTACCCCGCGCTCGCGGAGACCTCCGCCACCCTCGCCGCCGGCCTGTCCGCGCGGGCCGCCAGGGCCGGCGTCCCGGTGGTGATGAACCGCGTCGGCGCCATGTTCACCGGGTTCTTCCGCGGCGGCGAGGTCCACGACTACGACGACGCCAGGGCCAGCGACCTCGCCGCGTTCGCCGAGTTTCACCGCGAGATGCTGACCTGCGGCGTCTACCTGGCGCCCTCGCAATTCGAGGCCAGCTTTGTCTCGGCCGCCCACGACGCCGTCGCCGTCGAACACACCCTCGCCGCCGCCGAGGCCGCCTTCGCCGCGGTCGCTCGCCGCTACGGCTGACCGATCTCCCCATGACCGAGCGCCGCAAGAGAGAGCCGCTGCTCAAGCAAGCGCGGTGGTTCCAGCTCGCCGAAGCCGGCTCGGTCGGCATCGAGATGGCCGTCGCCATCGCCATCGGGGCGTTCGGCGGCATGTACCTCGAGCGCCACGTCACGCACTGGGCCCCGTGGACCACGTACATCGGCCTCGGCGTCGGCATCGGCGCCGCGGGGCTGGCGGTGTTCCGCACGGCCCGCAAGTTCAGCGCCCGCATCGAGGCCGAGGAGCGGGCTGCTGCGGGGCAAAGTCACGAGTCGACCGACGACCCCGAGGTCCGCTAGCCGTGCGCCCCGCCACCTGGGATCTCGTGCGGCGTCGCGTGTATTTGTGGACGCTCACGCTCACCGCGATCGCGGCCGGTCTGGCCGGCGCGCTGGCGGGCGCGGAGCAGGCGTGGAGCGTCGTCGCCGGGGCCGCGATCGGCCTCCTCAACCTCGCATCGCTCGCGCGGGCCGTGGTGCGTCTGGTGGCCGAGGTCCAGGCCGACCCGCAGCGGGGCCCCGGCGGCGGCGGCGGAGCGGGGCTTGCACTGGTGCGCTGGCCGGTCGCTGCTCTTGCGACCGTCGCCGTCCTTTGGTACATGCCCGGCCGACCTGAGGGGCTCGCAGCAGGGGTCCTGGCGGCGTTGGCCGCCTTCTGCCTGGCGGCGCTTCAGAGCCGCGCGGACCTCTCAAGCGACGATCCCGAACCGGACGCCTGAACATGGGTGATCACGACAGTTGGTACACGCTCCTGATGCCCGAGTTCTGGGCCCACCTGGAGTCCAGCGCCGCCGAGCATCTGGCCCGTGACAAGGCGTTCCTGATCTTCGGTGCCACGCACTTCACGCTGGTGCACGTCGCGGGGGCCGTCCTCGCCTTCGTGTTCCTGATCATCGCCGCGCTGCGCTACCGCGCCAGCTTGCAAGACAGCTCGCGCGGGGTGATCCCGCCGCGCAACTTCGGCCTGGCGGCGATGGTCGACGGCTTCGTCGGCGCCGTCTACAACCTCTCGGCCGACGTCATGGGTGAGGAGGACGCCAAGCGGTTCCTCCCGCTCACCGGCACGCTGGCGCTGTTCATCTTCGTCTGCAACATCCAGGGCCTGATCCCCGGCATGTTGCCGCCGACCGACACGCTGAAGACCAACCTCGTCTTCGCGCTGATCGTCTTCATCGTCTACAACGTCGCCGGCGTGGTGCGGAACGGCTTCGGCTACCTCGCCCACTTCCTCGGCCCGAAGATCGGCGGCTTCCCGTGGCTGTTCTTCCTCTTCCTGCCGATCGAGATCGTCAGCCACATCGCCCGTCCGGTCTCGCTGTCCTTGCGCCTCACCGGTAACATCGTCGCCGACCACAAGGTCGTCGGCGTGGTCGCCCTGATGGTGCCGCTGCTGGTCCCGCTGCCGTTCCTGCTGCTGGGCACCGTCGTCGCCATCGTCCAGACCCTCGTCTTCACCCTGTTGACCATCATCTTCATCGGCCTCGCCGTCGAGCACGCCGAAGAGCACTGAGCCCCCTGACCTCGCGGCCCTGGCCGTTTCGGAGCTGTCCCATGCGCAACATCACCAAGATCGCCTCCTTCCTGTTCACCTTCCTCGTCCCCGCGATCGTCCTCGCTGCCCCCGCCGAGACCTCCGGCTCCGAGCGCTCGATCTACGGCTTCGCCATGGCGGTCGCCATCGGCCTCGCCGCCCTCGGCGGCGGCCTGGGCCAGGGCCGCGCCGTCGCCTCCGCCCTCGAGGGCATCTGCCGCAACCCCAACAGCGCCGGCAAGGTCCTCGTCCCGATGCTCCTCGGCCTCGCCTTCATCGAGTCGCTGGTCATCTTCGCCCTCATCATCGCCTTCACCCTCGGCGGCAACATCGCCCCGACCATCGGCGGCTGAGCCCGGCCCACGCCGCGCTCTTCGGCACCCCACGCGCCCCTCGGACCCCCCGGTCCGCGGGGCTTCGTGCTTGGGTCCTGTCCCCTCGGCCATGTCACCCCGCCATGACGCGAACGACTCGCCGCGGTCGAAGGCTCGCCTCGCTAAAGGCTCGCCGCGCTGAAGCACCGCGCCATGACGCGAACGCCTCGCCGCGCTAACAACTCGCCGCGCTGAAGGCCGCGCCGTCATGACGCGAGAAGCGTCTGTTCGGCGGCCAGCCCTGGCCGCCGAACAGGCGCAGCCGATCTGCTCCACAAGACAACCTCGCATCGAAGCCGACCTCGGCGCGGCGGCCTCTCACGGCTGCAGCCGTGCCAGGGGTCCGGGGAAGGGTCGGACGCGAATACGAGGGCAAGATGACCACGACGAAGTCGGGGTCATCGGCACGCTGAACTCGCGGCCGACCCTTCCCCGGACCCCCCGCGAGGCGCAGTCGGCAATTCGCGAGGCCAGACCCCCCGGCCCCCGACTCGCCGCCCTCAGTAAGGACTGGGCGTCTCGCTCTTCTTGTCGGTCCCCGCCACCGACCGCTCGATGTAAGCGATGATCGTGTCGGCGACGTCGGTCTCGGTCGTGCGCTCGATGCCCTCGAGCCCCGGCGACGAGTTGACCTCGAGCACCACCGGCCCGCGGCGGCTGCGGAGGATATCGACGCCTGCCACCTTGAGCCCGAGGATCGACGCCGCGCGGACCGCCGTCGACCGCTCCTTGGGCGTCAGCTTGATCTTCGTCGCCTTCCCGCCGCGGTGCAGGTTCGAGCGGAACTCGCCCGGAGCGCCCTGGCGCTTCATCGCCGCCACCACCCGGTTGCCGACCACGAACGCGCGGATATCGGCGCCCTCGGCCTCCTTCACGAACTCCTGCACCAGGATGTTGACGTCGAGCCCCCGGAACGCCTCGATCACGCTGCGGGCCGCCGCCGGCGTATCGGCCAGGACCACGCCGATGCCCTGCGTGCCCTCGAGCATCTTCACCACCACCGGCGGTCCGCCGATCACCTCGAGCAGGCCCTCGATGTCCTTGATCGAGTGGCCGAACCCGGTGATCGGCAGGCCGATGCCCTTCGCCGCCAGGATCTGCATCGAGCGCAGCTTGTCGCGCGAGCGCGAGATCGCCTGCGAGCGGTTCGGCGTGAACACCCCCATCATCTCGAACTGGCGGACCACCGCCGTGCCGTAGAACGTGTTCGACGCCCCGATCCGCGGGATGATCGCGTCGACGTCCCTGAGGTCTTCGCCGTGGTAGACCACGTGCGGCCGGCTCGACGTGATGTTCATGTAGCAGCGCAGGTAGTCGACCACCTGCACCTCGTGCCCGCGCTGCTCCGCGGCTTCGCGGAGGCGACTGGTCGAGTACAGCGACGCGTCACGCGACAAGATCGCGATCTTCACGACACCCTCCGCAGCTTGTGACCGCAACAGTAGCTCCGCATCGGGTCGACGAGGAAGCGGCCGCGCACCGCCTCGCGCCCGAGCAGCATGCGAAAGCCGAGCAGCGCGCGGTTCGACAGCGTCAACTCGACCCCGAACTCGTGCTGGCCGACCTTGATCGTCGTCTGCACCACCGGGCGCAGCTCGCTGTGGCCGCCCGACGTCCGGACCACGCGCTCGTCGACCAGCGCCGCCTCCGACACCACCGCGTCGTCGTCGTCGTACTGATGGGGATGGACGCGGAAGCGGACCCTGGCGTTGGGCAGCTTCTCCACGCCGAACGCGTGCAGTGCCGAGGTGCGGGCGCCGGTGTCGACCTTGACCTTGAGCGCGTCGATCCCCAGATCCGGCAACGCGACCCATTCGCGCCAACCGAGCACCACCAGGGCATCGACCCCGAGCGTCGTCATCACCACTCGCTTCACCTCGTCGGCGCAGGCGCCAGTGCTAACGCTTCCCGAACTCGATGACACGGTCAAGCAGACGCCCCCCGGCGCAACGTAGCGCGCACGGGGGGCGTGGGACCTCACGGGATGGTGAGGAGGCGAACGTGTCTGCTCACTCCGCGGCGAACTCGACATCTTCGCCGTGCGTGTCACACGGGGGCGGCTCGTCGGGCTCGGCCGCGAGCACGTCCGTGGCCGCCGCGGGGACCTCGCCGGCGTGCGTCGGGCGCGGCCGGATCGTCAGACCCTCGCCCGCGCCCGGCTCCTGCGTGTGAGTGAACACGATCGGGATGCGGAGCTCCTTCATGCCCTCCGGACGCTCGTGCGGCCGGTGGGTCACGAACCGCTCGGTGGTCAGGTCGAACCCACCGAGCGCCATCTCGGCGTCGAGCGCGTCGAGCTCCTCCGCGGACATCGTCTCGAGGTCCTCGACTGTCACGCCGAGCGCCTCGTACGTGGCGGCATCGTCACAGCCGGGCGCGACCACGATCGCGGCGGCCAGGGCGGTCAGGGTGAGGGTGCGGATGCGGGTGATGATCGACATGGCTCAAGATCCTTTTGTGGTCCGCTGCTGGACCGGATGCCGCGCCCTGTTCAATCTCCGCGCCGTCGCGCTTGTCGCTGAAATTATTCAAAAACCGCCTGGAAACCCGGGCCGCGCCGCAACACCCGTCGCCAGCCAGGGCCGAGGCCGGCCGGCTACTCTGGTTGCCACACGCGGGCGGCCGCGTCCGCCACGTTTGCGCGGATCTCCGCGCTGCGGGCCAGCAGCTCGAACGCCGCCGCCGAGAGCCCGAGCCCGAGCGCCATGAGCAGCCCCAGACCGAGCGCCGTCGGCAGGCGCGAAAAAGGCGCCGTGACCACCCGCAGCCCCGGAATCAACGCTCCGGCCGCGGCCAGGTAGTTGGCGAAGCTCATCCCGAACGAGAACCCGACGAACCACAGGAGCCGCTGCATTTGCGGCCACTCCGCCGGCGCGCGCGGGTCGACCACCCCGAGCGAGACATCGAACGCCGCCAGCGCCACCAGACCGAAGTACGTGAGTGCCAGCGTGAACGTGTAGCGGACCGGCCGCGAATCGATCGCCATCCACAGCGGCGTTTCGCGCGAGCGCTCGCCGTGATCGATGCGGCCCTCGATCGCCCCGGCGAGCAGCAGCAGCGGGCAGCCGGCCCACAGCATCCCCACGTGGACCTGCGCCGGGATCTGCGCCGCGAAGCCGTCGAACCGCGACAGCACCATCGCCGCGAACACCAGCGTGAACGCCCAGAACAGCGGCGCCGCGGCCCCGGCGGACAGGTCCTGCTCGCGCCGCACGCCTCACCCCGTGCGCCGGTTCATCGTCCGCCGCGTCGGGTACGGCAGCCCGGCCGCCGCGCGCAGCCCGGCGCAGATCTCGAGCGCGTCGGTCGGCCGCCACTTCATCGGGAAGCCCACGCACTGCGTCGGCTTGAGCGCGTGCACTTCACACGTGTTCTCGGGCGTGAGGAACACGCACGAGCGTAGCGGGTCGCCCTGGTCGATCAGGCAGGTCGCCCCGTCCTCGCGGCGCCACGTGTAGCGGGCCACGAACGCCTCCTCCGCGAGCCCGAAGTGGGCCGCCAGCCGCGCCACGTCGTCGGGCGTCAGCGCCACGTCGCCGTCGCCGCGGCAGCAGTTGCCGCAGCGATGGCACTCGAACTCGGACACCGCGTAGGGCCACTCGGTTTCAGGAGGCGTCGCCATCCGCCCGCGACTATCGCCGCGCTCGCGGCCCGCGTCGAGCCCCTTGCGGCGTGGCATCATCCCCGCGTGTCACCCCGCCTCCTCCTCGCCTGCGCCCTCCTCACCGCCTGCGCCGCGAGCCCCGCCGCCCCGCCCGCGCCCGCGGCCGTCTGTCCGCTCCCCGACCGCGACGCCCCGGTCGTGCGCGCGAGTGACATGACCCCAAAGACAGCCGACGGCGACGCTTTGCTCCTGCGCAACGCCCGGCTCATCGACGGCAGCGGCGGTGCTCCGCAGGTCGGCGTCGACGTCCTCGTCACCGGCGGCCGGATCTCCGGCATCGGCAAGGGCCTGCAGGCGCCCGAGGGCGCCGCCGTCATCGACCTCGGCGGTCGAACCCTCCTGCCCGGCCTCATCGACGCGCACACCCACCTGCTCGGCGAGATGGCCCCCACGCACGCCGAGAGCGTCATGCGCGACGTCCAGGAGAGCGACGCCGACCGCGCCCTGCGCGGCGTCGCTCACGCGCGCGCCACCTTGCTGGCCGGCTTCACCACCGTGCGCGACGTCGGCGGCACCTTCGCCATCCGCAGCCTGCGCGACGCCATCGCCGACGGTCGCGTCAGCGGCCCGCGGATCGTCGCCGCCAACCACGCGATCGGCATCACCGGCGGTCACTGCGACGACACCAACGGCCTGCGCCCCGACATCTTCGGCGGCCCGCCCGACTTCCGCACCGGCATCGCCGACGGTCCGGACGAGGTGCGCAAGGCCGTGCGCCACCAGATCAAGCTCGGCGCCGACGTGATCAAGGTCTGCGCTACCGGCGGCGTGCTCAGCTCGGGCGACGGCGCCGGCGACCCGCAGCTCACCGTCGCCGAGCTGACCGCGATCGTCGACGAGGCCGGCCGCGCCGGGCGCAAGGTCGCCGCGCACGCCCACGGCACCGAGGGCATCAAGGACGCCGTGCGCGCCGGGGTCCACAGCATCGAGCACGGCAGCCTGCTCGACGCCGAGGCGATCGCGCTCATGAAGAAGAAGGGCACCTTCCTCGTGCCCACCGTCTACGTCGGCCGCGTCATCGAGCAGGCCGCCGACGGCGGCAAGCTCGCGCCCGACAGCGCCGCCAAGGCCCGCTTCATCGCCCCGCGCATGCGCGACAGCTTCGCCCGCGCCGTCAAGGCCGGCGTGAAGATCGCCTTCGGCACCGACGCCGGCGTCTTCCCTCACGGCGACAACGCCCGCGAGTTCTCGGTCATGGTCGACCTCGGCATGGCCCCGAAGGACGCCATCGTCGCCGCCACCCGCTCGGCCGCCGAGCTGCTCGGCCTGCGCGACCTCGGCCAGGTCAAGCCCGGCTTCATCGCCGACCTCGTGGTCGTCGACGGCGACCCGCTGGCCGACATCCGCCTGCTCGAGCGACCCGCGCTGGTCGTGCAGGGCGGCCGCCCGGTGCGCCCCCCCGCCTGGTGATGTGCCAAACTCCGTCGGGCGTGCATCACCTCCCGCGCGACCTCAGCCTGCGGCTCGACGCGATCTCCGGCCCGCTGCCCGATCCCGCCCCGTTCCGCCACGCCGCCGTGCTCGCCCCGATCTTGATCGAGGCCACCCCCGGCGACGGCCCGCGCCTCCTGCTCATCGAGCGCGCCAGCAACCTCCGCAGCCACCCCGGCCAGCTCGCCTTCCCCGGCGGCAAGCCCGACCCCGGCGACGCCGACCTCGTCGCCACCGCCCTGCGCGAGGCCTGGGAGGAGGTCGCCCTGCCTCCGGGACAGGTCACGGTCCTGGGCCGCCTGAACCCCGTGCCGGTCCCCACCGGCTACGTCATCATCCCGTTCGTCGGCCTCGTCGACGGCCCCTTCGTCCCCACCCACGCCGAGGCCGAGGTCACCGCCGTCCTCACCCCCGCGCTCCGCACCGTCGCCGACCCCGCCGTCTACCGCTTCGCCGGCGAGCGCGAGTGGCAGGGCCAGCGCTACGAGCTGCACGAGTTCCAGATCCACCAGCCCCCGCTGTGGGGCGCGACCGCCCGGATCGTCTACGACCTCCTGCAGCGCCTCGACCTCGCCCCCCCGCGCCCGCCAGACCCGCCGTGAACCCGCCTGTCCCCAAAGACAGAATTTTTAAAAGTGCCCCCGAGGACAGCCCAGGCGAGCGCGCAACTCCACCTGTCCCCGAGGACATATCACATGTCTCCGCGGCCACCTCACCCGAGGCCGGCCCCCGAGCCGAGCCTCCGCGCTCCGCGCCACCTGCACCTGTCCCCGCGGACACCTCACCCGAGGCCGCCCCCGCTGGCCCCCAGGCCTCGCCTCCGCGCCCCGCTCCACCGGAACCTGTCCTCGCGGCATCATCACATGTCTCTGCGGACACATCACCCGAGGCCGCCCCCGCCGGCCCCCGGGCCTCGCCTCCGCGCTCCGCGTCACCGGCACCTGTCCTCGCAGACACATCACATGTCTCCACGGACAGCCCCGTCCTCACCCCCGCGATCCTCGCGCGCCTCGCCGCCGTCGCCGAGGCCAACGGCCTGTTGCGGCTCGGCGCCGTCCGCCTCGACGACCCCGGCTTCGCCCCGGCTCGCGCCGCGCTCGACGCCTACGTCGCTGCCGGCAAGGCCGGCGACATGGACTTCATCCCGCGCACCCTCGAGCTGCGCAAGGACCCGGCCGGCATGCTCCCCGGCGCGCGCACCCTCCTCGTCGCGGCCGTCCCCTACGGCGGCGAGCCGGGCCCGATCGCCCGCTACGCCCGCAGCCGCGACTACCACACCGTCGTCCATCAGCGCCTGATCGCCCTCGAGGCGGCGCTGCACGCCGAACTCCCGGGCGTGCGCAGCCTGATCTGCGTCGACACCAAGCCCGTCCTCGAGCGCAGCGCCGCCGCCCTCGCCGGCCTCGGCTTCCTCGGCAAGCACGGCTGCCTCATCGTCCCCGGCCTCGGCAGCTACGTCCTCCTCGGCGAGCTGCTGTGCACCGCCACCTGGTCCGAAGACCAGCCCCGTCCGCTCGCCGGCGCCCCGTGGGACGCCTGCGGCGCCTGCACCCGCTGCCTCGACGCCTGTCCCACGGCAGCCTTCGACGCCCCCGGCGACCTCGACCCGCGGCGCTGCCTCAGCTACCTCACCATCGAGCACAGGGGACATGTCCCCGAAGACATGTCTGAAAAGTTCGGCGAGCGGCTGGCCGGCTGCGACGTGTGCCAGGAGGTCTGTCCTTACAACGCCGGCCTCGGGCGGGTCGCGCGGATCCCCGCCGCCGCCTGGCTCCCGCCCGCCCCGCGGCCCGCGCCGAGCGTCACGGCCATGGCCGCGCTCGGCGGCGCCCAGTACCGCGGCTTCGTCAGGCACACCGCCTTGCGGCGGATCCCCCACCGGCTCATGCGCCGCAACGCCCTCCTCGCGCTCGGCAACCGCAGCGGCCCCGCCGATCGCGGTGAGCGTCACGCCTTCGCCGCCGGCTTGCTCGAGCCCGACCCGCGCGTCCACGACGCCGCTCGCTGGGCCGCCGGCCGCCGCGGCCTCGACGAATCGGACCTCGCGCTCGAGCTCGAGGAGATCCGTCGCCAGCGCGAGGCCGCCGCCGCCGCCGCCCTCGCCGCCGCCGAGGCGCGCGAGGCCGACGACGACGACGACGATTGAGCCGGATTACGCGAGCGGTCGGATCCTGTTTCACCGGCCTCGCGCCTCGCCTGCTTGCAGACCTCGCGAGCAGCACCGACGCACTTCGTTTCGCGGCGCTCCGCGACGCATGACCGCGGGCATCGGCAGCAGGTGCGCCGGCTGACCACGACCACGTCGCCGCGGCGCCACCGCGCCTACATCCTCGTTCGATCTGCGGCGCGACCCACATCGCCTGCGATGGTGCGGCGCGAGTTCGTCCGGCGGCGTTTGCATCACCGCGGCGCGCGACGTTTCGTGGGACACTCGCTCCCCCGAGCGCGCGTGCTGACGACGGCCGACTACGACAGTCCCGAGCCGCTGTACGGCGGTCGACGCACGCTCGTCGTGCGCATGCGGAGGAAGCGGGGCAGCGGCACCGTCGTCGTCAAGTGTCTGCGCGACCCGTCGCCGCCGCGGCTCGAGGTGGCGCGCTTGCGGCACGAGTTCGGTTGCATGCGCAAGCTCGACAGCGACGCCGTCGTGCGGCCGATCGAGATGACGCACAGCAGCCAGGGCGTCGCCCTCGTCATGGAGGACTTCGGCGGCGTCTCCTTGCATCAAGAGCTGCAGCGGCGGCGCGAGCCGCTCGAGCTCGGCCTCGTCCTGCAGATCGGCGTGCGCGTGTGCGACGCTCTCGGCGCCTTGCACGACGTCGGCCTCGTGCACCGCGACGTCAAGCCGCACAACATCATCGTCAACTTCGCCACCGGACGCGTCGCCCTGTCCGACCTCGGCATCGCCGCCGCGCCGACCGGCGAGCCGAGCGGCGAGTTCGTCGGCTCGCCGCACTTCGTCTCGCCCGAGCAGACCGGGCGGATCGCCCGCGGCGTCGACCACCGCAGCGACCTCTACTCCTTCGGCGTCACCCTCTACCTGCTGTGCACCGGCGTCCTCCCGTTCGCCGGCGACGACCCGCTCGAGCTCGTCCACTGCGCGATCGCCCGCGTCCCGACCCCGCCGCACGTCCTCGCGCCGAAGCTGCCCCTCGTCGTCTCACGGATCATCGCCAAGGTCATCGCCAAGGATCCCGAGCGCCGCTACCAGAGCGCCCGCGGCCTGCGGGCCGACCTGCAGCGCTGTCGCGACGCCCTCGCCGCCGGCGGCGAGCTCCTCGACTTCCCGCTCGGCCAGGACGACGTCGCCGAGGCCTTCCAGATCTCCGAGGTCCTCGTCGGCCGCGAGCCCGAACTGCTCGCCATCGACGGCGCCGCCGGCGGCCTCGCCGTCGTCCACGGTCCGCCCGGCAGCGGCCGCTCCGCGCTCGTCCGCGGCGTCGAGCGTCGCGCCGCCACCCGCGGCCATCAGCTCGTGCGCTGCGTCGGCGACGCCGACCTCGCCCGCACCTCCCCGTACGGCCCGCTGTGGCTGCTCCTGCGCGAGCTGCTGCGCCGCCGCCTGTCGGCCTCCGAGGCGGCAGCCGCCGAGTTCCGCGACAGGGTCCGCGAGCGCCTCGACGATCAGCTCGCGCTCGCCCTGCCGCACCTGCCCGAGCTCGCCGCGCTCGTCGACCCCGGCCCCGCGCCCGACCGGCTCCTCCCCGGCGAAGCCGACCAGCGGCTGCGCCTCGCCCTCCTCGCCCTCCTGCGCCTGTGCGCCGAGCTCGAGGGCGAGCTCGTGGTGTTCGTCGACGACGTCCAGCACCTCGGCGTCCCCGCCTTGCAGGTCATCGCCACCGCCCTGCTCGAGCGGCGGATCGCCCGGATCTCCTGGGTCTTCACCGCCCGCCCCGGCGACCTCACCGGCCCGCTCGCCGACCTGTGCCGCGACGTCCCCGCCGCCGGCCTGCCGTTCACCTCGATCGCCCTGCGCCCGCTGAGCGTCGCCGAGGTCGAGCAGATCGTCGGCGACACGCTGAGTCCCGCCGTCGCCGACGCGCCCGGCCTCGCCGCCTTGCTGCACGCGCGCAGCCTCGGCCTCCCGCGCGTCGTCGCCGACCTGCTGCGGACCGTCGGCCGCGACGCCTTCCGCTACGACCGCGACGCCCACGTGTGGCGCTGGGACGCCGCGATCGTCCGCTCCGCCGCGCTCGCCGACGACATCTTCGCCGAGCTGGCCGCCCGCGCCGCCGCCTTGCCCGCGGCCACGCGCGAGGTCCTCGCCCTCGCCGGCTGCGTCGGCCCCCGCGTCCCGCTCGCCGACCTCGCCGTCGCCGCCCGTCGCCCGCTCCCGGCCCTCGCCGCCGACCTCGAGGCCGCCGTGGACCACGGCCTCGTCCGCCGCGACGGCGACGACGACGACGCCGCCCTCGCCTTCGCCGCCCCCGGCCTCGCCGCCGTCGTCGCCGCCGACCTCGACGCCCCGCGGCGGGCCGAGGTCCACCTCGACCTCGCCCGTCACATGCTCCAACGGACATGCCTCAAGGGGCATGAACTTTTCACCATGTTGGAGCACTTCGCGCGGGCCGGCGCGCTGCTGCGGGACCGGGGCGAGCGGCTCGTCGTCGCCGAGCATCACCTCGCCGGCGGGCGCGAGGCCCTGAGCGGCGGCGCCTACGCCTACGCGATCGACCTCCTGCGCCGCGGCGTCGACCTGCTCCCGCCCGACCCGTGGGCCGCCGCCCCGCGCCTCACCTTCGAGCTGCACCGCGCCTGCGTCGAGGCCGAGTACCTCGGCGGCCAGGTCGACGCCGCCCTCGCCCGCTTCGAGCCGCTGCTGGCCGGCGCCGCCGACGAGCTGGAGCGCATGGATCTGTTCGGCCTGCGCCTCGACCTCGAGCTCGCCGTCGGCGACCTCTACGCCGCCTTCCACTCCGGTCGGCGGGCGCTCGCGCTGTTCGGCGTCGACATGCCCGAGCGCGTCGGCCCGGCCCAGATCGCCCTCGAGATCGCGCGCACCCGCTGGGCCTTGCGCGGGCGCAGCCTCGCCGACCTCGAGGCCCTGCCGGTCGCCACCGACCCTCGCGTCCTCCGCCTCGAGCAGCTGCTGCACCGGCTCGTCGGCCCGGCCATGCTCGCCGACCCGGCCTGGCTCACCCTGCTCATGCTGCGCCAGCTCGGCGCGCTGCCGCGGACCGGCCTCACCCCGTACTCGACGCAGGCCTGCGTCTACTACGCCTCGGTGCTGATCGGCGGCTTCGACGACATCGCCGGCGGAGCCGCCTACGCCGACCTCTCGCGCCGCATTCAGGCCCAGCTGTGCGACCCCTACACCATCGGCCGCCTCGACGAGCACCACGGCATGTTCATCACCCCGTGGACGCAGCCGTGGTCGGAGGCGCTCCGCGAGCTGCAGGACGGCGCGCGCAAGTCGGAGGCCAACGGCGACGCCGTCATCGCCGCCTTCTCGCTGCTCTCGCTCCCGGTCACGATGTACCTCGCCGGCGAGGAGCTGACGCGCGTGCGCGCCGTCCGGGCCGAGAACCGGGCCACCCTGCAGCGCCGCCTCGGCCCCGACTTCTACGAGTGTTACCGCATCGAGACCGACCTGCTGCTCAACCTCCTCGACGAGCCGCACGACCCGCGCGACGGCCCGGTCTGGCGCGAGGACGAGTTCCTCGCCGCCCGCGAGCGCTTCCCGGTCGCCCAGCTCGTCTATCACAAGAGCCGCGCCAACCTCGCCGTGCTCGCCGGCGAATTCTCGCTCGCGCTCCCGCACGTCGAGGCCGCGCTCGCGCGCGTGCAGCTGCTCTTCAGCAACGTCGTCCTCGTCGACCTCCACTTCCTCGCCGCCCTCTGCTACGCCGGCCTCCTGCGCGGCGCCGGCCCGCTCGAGCGCCTGCGCCTGCGCGCCAAGCTGACGCGCCAGCTGGCCAAGCTCGACAAGTACGCCGCCCACAACGAGGCCAACTTCGGCGCGCGCCGGCAGCTCGCCCACGGCGCCGCCGCGCGCAGCGACGGCCGCCCCGGCGACGCGCTGCTCCGCTACAACCGCGCCATCGAGCTCGCGCGTCGCCACGGCTCCCCGCACCTCGAGGCGATCGCCGGTGAGCACGCCGCGCGCCTGTGCTTCGAGACAGGTGACGACAGCGTCGGCGCCACCTACCTCCACGGCGCCTTGCGGGCCTACGACCGCTGGGGCGCGCGCGCCCGCGTCCGCGCCCTCCAGCGGGAGTTCGCCGCCCACGTCCCGGCCGAGGTCGACGTCTCGACCACCACCGCCAGCAGCACCACCCCCTCGAACCCCGGCTCGGCCAGCGCGCGGCTCGACCTCGCCAGCGCGCTCAAGGCCGCCCAGGCGATCAGCGGCGAGATCGCCCTCGACCGCCTGCTCCGCACCCTCGTCGCCGTCGTCATGGAGAACGCCGGCGCGCGGCGGGTCGTCATCGCCCTGCGCCACGACCAGCACATCTTCGTCGAGGCCGACGCCACCCTCGAGCCGCACGCCGTCGCCGTCATGCAGGGCGTCAAGCTCGGCGCCTACCCGCGCCTGCCGCGGTCGCTGCTGGCCTACGTCGCGCGCACGCGCGAGCCCGTGGTCCTGCGCGACGCCACCGGCGAGGGCCCCTTCGTCGGCGACCCCGACATCATCGAGCGCGGCCTGCGGTCGGTCCTGTGCGCCCCGATCGTCCATCACGGCCAGCTCATCGGCCTCCTCTACCTCGAGCACGAGCAGGCCACCGGCGTGTTCACGGCCGGGCGCCTCGACCTCCTGCGCCACGTCGCCGCCCAGGCCGCCGTCTCCGTCGAGAACGCCCGCCTCTACGCCGGCCTCGCCGCCGCGCGCGACCAGGCCGTCGCCGCCGCCGGCACCCAGTCGCGCTTCCTCATGCGCATGAGCCACGAGCTGCGCACCCCGCTCAACGCGATCATCGGCTACGCGGAGCTCATCGACGAGGAGGTCGACGAGCGCGACCCCGAGGCCGTGCGCGGCGACCTCCGGCGGATCCGCGGCGCCGCCGATCGCCTCCTCCGCACCCTCAGCAACATCCTCGAGCTGAGCAGCGCCGAGGGCGGGCGGATCGCCGTCAACCTGCAGACCGTCGACCTCACCGCGCTCCTGCACGCCGCGCTCGTCCAGGTCGAGCCGCTCGCGCGCGAGCAGCACGACACCGTCGTCCTCCAGCTCGCCCCCGACCTGGGAAGCGTCGCCACCGACCCCGGCAAGCTCGAGTACTGCCTCGTCTCGCTGCTCGACAACGCCTGTCGGTTCACCCGCCGCGGCCGCGTCTCCCTCGCCGCCGAGGTGTCCGCCGGCGGCGTGCGAATCACCGTCGCCGACACCGGCATCGGCATCGCCCCCGAGCACCTCGGGCGCCTGTTCCAGCCGTTCTCGCAGATCGACGACTCGCCCACCCGCCGCTACGACGGCGCCGGCGTCAGCCTGGCCGTCACGCGCCACTTCTGCGACCTCCTCGGCATCCGCCTCGGCGTCACCAGCGAGCCCGGCACCGGCACGACCTTCGTGCTCGAGCTCCGGCGCGAATTCCACGCCCCCGCCTGAGCAACGTATCAATATAGACATGCCTTTGAGGACACGCCCCATCGGACATGTCCTTTGATGAGTGCGAGCGAGCCCGCACGGTCATCGCGGGCGCGTCCCGTCGTCAGCTTCAGCTGCGCGCTGCCAGCCAGCCGGTCATCGCCGTGTGGGCCCGCTTCAGCGCCGCCGGCCCGGCGTCGAGGCGGAACGGCGTCACGCGCGGCAGGTCGTCGATCACCAGCATCCTCCGCCCTGGCCCCACGAACATGTCCTTTGGAACACCCGGCGTCAGCCCGCGCCACGGGCTGCGCGAGCGCAGCGCGTGGTGGAGCGCGCGCTCGCCGGGCTGCAGCGCGCACAGGCCGAGGCGGTCGGCCACTCCGCCGTCGAGCAGCAGGCGGCCCTCGTGGCGCAGCGGGCGGAACATCAGCGGCACCGTGCACGACGCCTGGATCGCCGGCCCGAGCGGCCCGCGGTCGACCGCGCGCACGCGCCTGGACACCACGTCGTAGACCACCGCCGCGAACGGCAGCCTGCAGTCCTCGACGCGGATCACCCCGCGCGCGTCGAGCAGGGAGCGCAGCTTCGCCGCGAACTTGCCGCCCTTGAGCAGCCCGCCGAGCGGCAGGCCCGGGTCCCAGAAGTCGACCCGGCGCAGGCGCAGCAGCTCGTCGGCCAGCTCGGTCGCCGACAGGCCCGAGGCCCACAACCCGCCCGCCAGCGCCCCCGCGCTGACCCCGACGATCCGCCGCGGAGCCAGCCCGGCCTCCTCGAGCGCCTGCAGCACCCCGGTGTGGGCGAAGAAGCCGAAGAACCCGGCCGACAGGGCCAGCGTGAACGGCTCGGCGGCCAGCCAGTCGCGATTGGAGGCGTGTTGCATGGATGACTCAAGGGACATGTGCGTACAGCAAGGCGAGGACACGATACCCGGCCACCAGCTCGTCGGGAAGCCCCGCGCCGTCGAGCCCGCGCTGACGCGCCTCGGCGAACACCTGGGCCAGCGCCAGCGCCGCGGCCGCGAACAGCGCGTCGTTCGGCGCGTCGTCGACCAGCGCGCGCTGGATCTCCGCGTTGCGGCGGCCGAGCTCGATCGACCACGCGCGGCCCTCCACGTTGCCCAGGCGGGCCGCCTGCCACGACAGGATCGCCCCCTCGACCGCCAGCGGCCGCGTCAGCGCCTGCCGCAGCAGCCCCTCGAGCCGGCGCGGGCCCGGGGCCAGCCGGCGCAGCGGGTGCTGCTTCAGCGTCCCCGCGCACATGTCCGCAAGGACATGCCCGTCGAGACCTGGCCGTTCGCGCATGAACTCCGCGACAGGTGACCCGGGCGCCGCGCAGCGCTCGCGGAACGCGTCGAGCCCGGCCCGCTGCGGCGAGCCCGGCGCGTGCAGCAGCCGCTCGCGCAGCGCCGTGCGCACCGCCTCGCGGGCCAGCCGCTTCACCTGGGCCGCCAGGCGCTCGCTGCCGACGCGCGCCCCCTCGCGGGTCAGCGCCAGGCGCCCGCCGATCCAGTCGAGCGGCGGCGGCAGGTCGAGGTCGTTGATGTGCAGCCCGCCGCCCCACACCGCGATCTTGCTCGGGCGCGCCTCGACGCGCAGGGCCCCGAGGTACAGCGCGTCGGCGACCGGCAGCACCGCCAGCGACGTCGGAGCCGCGCCCGCGCGGCGCAGCGGCGCCCGGCTCGTCCGCGTCGCCGGCATCGCCGTCGTCGCCGCGGCTGCCGCCGCCAGCGGATGACCCGCGGCGTGCAACAGCCGCGCCTCGCCCGGCGTCACCAGCAGCACCGGCCCCGCCAGCGCGCGCGTGCTCGACCCCGGCGGCAGCAGCCCCAGGCCCTCGGCGCGGGCGTCCGAGCGCGACACCGTGCGCACCGGATCGAGCGTGCGCGGGTCGTAGCGGGTCCACAGCGCCATGTCGACCACCTCCGGCGCCGCCTGTCCCAGCGCCTCCGCCACCAGCAGGTGGGCCCGCAGATCGGCGCGGGCCCGCGGTGGCCGCGGCGTCGCGATCGCCCGCTCGATCGCACCTGCTCCGAGGACCAGCCGCCGCTGCCCCGCCGCCGGCGCCGGCTGCAGGTGGCCCTCGGCCACCGTCGGCATGTCCCAGAGGACAGGCTCGCCCGCCACCCGCTCGACCAGCGCCCGGCCCTCGCGGCTGAGCGCCCACGGCTCGTGGCGCGGGTCGGGCGAGCGGAAGGTGGTCCAGCGCTGCTTCGGATCTTCGACCACGATCCCGCCGGCGTCGCGACACCTGACGAGCGCCTGCTGCAGCGTCACCGGCTGCCCGGCCATGTCGTGTCCGACCGCCAGCGCCAGCAGCGGCGACTCGTCCCACGCCAGCTCCGCCGCCTCGCCGCCGGCCGCTTGCCGGTAGCGCACCCCCAGCGCCGCCCCCGTCAGCGCCCCCGCCCGCGCGCGCACCAGCGGCAGCTCCCACGGGCTCTTGTGGGCCAGCGCCGGCGCCAGCAGGCGGTCGATCGCCCGCGACGCCGCCGCTCGGCAGCGCTCCGCGATCGCGTTCAGCAGCTCCTTCTCGGCCCGCAGCCCGTCGATCGTCAGCGCCTCCGCCGTCTCGCCGATCAGCTTGGCCACCAGCGTCACCCCGGCGATCGTGCGCCCCGCCTCGCGCACGTGGGCGACCCGGCGCTCGTGGAACAGCAGCGCGATCGCCCCCTCCCCGGCCGACGCGAACCGGTGCACGAACGCCGCGAGCTCGACCCGCAGCCGCGCCCCGGTCGACGTGCGCGCCGTCGCCTCGGCCCCGAGCTCGACCTGTACTGGGGGCAATGCGCTCTTGTACAGGTTTGAAAGGTCAGCTCGCTCGAGCTGCGGGCTCTCGCCGAGCGCGCGCGCCGGCACCAGGCGCGCCTCCGGGATCGCCGCGCGCACCAGCGCCAGCTCCGACGGCCACAGCGCGAACACCCGCGCGCGGATCGACGACGGCACCGACTCGGCGTGGTGGGGCCACACGTACACCAGGTCGCGGCCCTGGCGGCAGCGCTGGATCACCTGCTCGATCGGCGCCGGCCGGCCGCTCAGCGTCGGCACGTGGCGCAGCTCGCTCGGCCACTCGACCACGAACCCGCCGCGCTTGCCCGGGAAGCTGTGCGCGCGCGCGTCGAGCAGCCACGCCGCCAGCAGCTCGCAGTTTGCGTCGAGCGCCACCGACGCCTCGTCGGCCGTCAAGCGCACGCGCGGGCACTCGATCCACCCGGCGAACTCGCCCGGCGTCAGCCCGAGCCGCGTCAGCGCCGGCGCCAGCGACACCAGCCGCACCCCCTCGCGCACCAGCCACGGCCCGCCGAGCTGCGGCTCCCAGCCCCACGTCCCGACCGGCGCGTCGGCTGTCCCGAGAGACACCTTCATCCCCGGCAGCGGCCGGCCGAGCTCGATCCCCTTGCCCGCCGTCTGGGCCGGCTCCGACCCCGGCAGCGCCGCCAGCCACAGCTCCGTCAGCGCCGCCTCGGCCCCCGCCTGGCGCGCCAGCCAGGTCGTCAGCCGGCGCCCGAAGCCCGGCCGCGGCCACCGCACCTCGACCTCGAACGCCTGCGGCGGGCAGCGGCCCGCCCCGCGCTGCTCGCCGTACGGGTCCTGGCCCGCCGCGTGGCTGTCCTTCCGGACGTATCGCACCGCCCCCGCCGCCGTCCGCACCTCGACCGCGATCGGCCCGCCGGCGAGCGCCTCGTTGACCCCCGCGCCGACCAGCCGGCGCCACAGCGAGGCCGAGGAGCCCGCGGCATGCCCTGCCTCTTCGGACATGTCCGAATCACCATCCGCCGCCGCCAGCACCAGCCCGCGCAGGTCGACCTCCGCGTAGTCGAAGCCCGCCGTCGAGAACGCCAGCGTCAGCACGCGCACCTCGCCGTCGTCGCACTCGCGGGCGAAGCCTCGCGCCCTGAGGGCCACCGCGTTGGCGGCCCGCACCAGCGGCAGCGTGAAGTGCCACGCACCCGGGCGCGGCAGCTCGCGCAGGCGCAGCACCGCCTCGGTGCGCGCCACGGTGAACGCCCGCAGCGCCCCCGCGTCGCCCTCGGCGCGGCAGATCCGTCCGAGCGCCGCGGCCACGCTCGGGTGCAGCTCGCTCACGCCCGCGCCTCCGCGCGCCGCGAGCCGTCCGCCGTCGTCCCCCGCACCGTCACCGCGCCGAGTCTACCGCAAACCCGCGCCCTCGCGCCGAACGCGGCGATCTCGTCGCCGCGCAGCCACGCCTCGCGCGGGCGAGCACGACCACGGGCGACGGCGCGATGCATACGCTCACAAGCCTCGCGGCCGCGCTTCCTCGCACCTCGCGGCGAGGCGACTGCAATGAACCCCGGTGGGCGGCCGGTCACGTCGCGACTATCCTCGCCGCATGAAGAAGATCACTGTCCTGTTTCACGCGCCGATACCGGTCGGCCATCGCGTGCAGGTCGTCTGGTACGAGTGCCTGCAGGGCGGAATCTTCGGCGCGACGTCGGCGCTCCTCGAGCACGAGCCCCAGATCATCGACCTCGTCACCGGCATCGAGTACGTCTCCGACAAGCTGACCGGCACTTCCGGGGAGAAGGTGGCCCTCAAACCGCTCGCGGTCGGTCCGGGGGTCGATGCGCGGGCGAAGCCGAGGTACCAGCTCGTCGGCGTCGTCCAGCGCTGTCGCATCATCAACCACCGGACCTTCGGAGAGCCCGAAGTACAGACCGAGCTGACGATCGCCCCGCAAACCGAACCGTGAGCCAGGCGAGCTCGCGCGAGCGTTCCAGCCGACCGGGACCTCGAGGTTCTGCAGCGCACCAGCGCCTCCGAACCGCCTGTCCCTTCGGACGTTTTTCTTCTCAGCGCTTGCCCTTGCCGGCCTTGGCCTTGCCCTTGCCCGGCGGCTTCGGCTCCTCGGCCGGCTGCGGCCGCGGCATCGACGCCTTGATCCACAGCCCGAACGCGAAGCACAGCGCCAGCGTGATCCAGAACGTCTGCGGCGCCGGCCACGACTCGAGCCCGTGGCGCAGGTTCATGCCCAGCAGCGTCGCCACCGCCGTCACCGGCAGGAACACCGCCGCGATCATGTTGAGGCGGTGGGCCGCCTCGAGCATGTGCTGGGCCCCGCGCGCCTGCTCCTCCGCCTGACGCGCGCTGGTGTAGCGCAGGCCCTCCTGCGCGTGGGCGTGGATCAGCTCGAAAGCCCGCTCCGCGTCGCCGGCCAGGTCGCGCGTCGTGATCAGCCCGCGGTCGGTCTTGGCCGCCTCGCGGGCTTCTTGCAGCGCGCGGTGCATGTTCCGCGCCGTCCGCAGCATCGGCCCGGCCGCCTGGATCAGCGCGAACCACTCGTCGGCGGTGCGGGCATGATCGCCGCGCGTCTCGAGCTTGTTCGCCGCCTCGATGAACGTCTCGACGTGCGCCATCAGCGTCGAGATCCCCGGCGGACCGCCCGCGCTGCACTGCCACGTCCCCTCGGGGTTGCGCCAGAACATCTTCGCCGCCCGTCGCTCCGGCGTCTCCGGGTCGGGCAGCTCGTGCAGGATCAGCAGCACGTGGCCCGCGTGGCTCATCACGCGCTGGCGCCCGGCCTGATGGCCCATGCGCTCGCGAAACACCTCGGGGACCTGCCACTGATGCGGGATCGGGCTCGACATGCGGCGCGAGTATCCGCCGGGCGGCCGGCAAAAAGAAGCCCGCGCCTCCGGTCAGGACCCCGCGGGTCCGACCGCCGATCGTCCACGCGTCGACCCTCGCCGATCGCCACCGCGCATCAATTCGTCGCGCCCGTCACCGCCGCGTCGATCGCCTCCGCCACCCGCTCCGGACTCGGCGCCTCGAGCAGCTGCGCGCGCACGGCCAGCGCCAGCCCGCGGCTCGCCGCTCGCGGCTCCGCGGCGTGGCTCTTCGCCGCCGCGCGCAGCAGCGGCTCGCCGGCGTCGAGCCACAGCGGCGCGCTGCGCCAGGTCGCCGCCGCCACCGGCTGACCTGTCCACAAGACCAGGATCCCCTCGGCCCCGCGTCCGAGCTCGATCCCGACCCCGCCACGCGGTCCCGCCTCCGCCGCCGCCACGTGCAGCCGCACCGGCGCCCCCGCGGCGGTCAGGCCCGCCTCCACCGTCGCGCGCAGGCTCTCGGCCTCGCCGGCGGCCTCGCGGACCAGCGCGCACGAGCGCCCGAGCTCGGCAAGCGCCAGACCTGTCCCTTCGACCAGGCGTCCGAGCCACTCGAGGTCGCCTGTCTCTGCGGCCAGCACCGGCACCCTCGCCGCCGCGGCCGCCGCGAGCAGCCGGTCCGGCGCCGCCTCGCCGCTCGCCGGCGGCGCCCACAGCACCGGCCGCGCCAGCGCCTGCAGCTGCGCCAGCGACACCGCCGCGCCCGCGAGGTCGCGCAGCAGCGCGCGCCCCTCGAGGCGCGCGCCGAGGTGGCCGCGCTCGCGGGCCAGGTGGGCGTGCAGGTACGCGTAGTGGTCGTGGCGGGCGCGGGTCCACGGCCCGGGCTCGGCCGCCGCCTCGGCTGTCTTTTCGACCAGGTGCTCGCGCAGCCCCGCGATCGCCTGCGCGATCTTCCCCAGCACCGCCGCGCGGCCCGGGTCGTCGACCACCTTGTCGCGCGCCATCGTCGTGCGCAGGTGCGGCGAGTCGGCCCACACCTGCAGGTGCTCGAGCGTCGGCCCCGGCGGCGGCTGCAGGTCCGCCAGCAGGTCCGCGGCTGTCCCCTGGGACAGCACCAGCCCGCGCCGCAGCAGCACCGCCTCGGGCGGCACCGCGAACGCCACGTGGATCGCCGAGTCGGCCTGCGCCTCGACCATCGCCAGCGGGCCGGGCGGCGCCGGGGCGTCCTGGATCAGCTCCGGGCCCTCGCCCGAGCTCACGTCTTCGAACGACAGCTCGAGCCGGCAGAACCGGCACCAGCGCCACAGCGAGTCGCGCACCGCCTCGGCGATCTGGGCCCGCTCGGGCGCTCGCCCGCGGCGCAGCAGCGTCACCGTCGTGCCCTCGAACGGCTCGGCGAGCGGCCGCTTGTCGAACCGCCGATCCGGGTAGAACGTCAGCTCCCACGCCTCGCCGGCGCGCCCGGTCTGGACCACCACCGCCTCGGGCTGCCAGGCGAACACGCTGACGAAGCCGATCCCGAACCCGCCGGCCATCGTGCGGTCGTCGGCCTTGCTCGAGGCGAACAGGCGCGTCAGCCCGCCGTCGATGATCGCCTCGTCCATGCCCGCGCCGGCGTCGGCGACCCGCAGCTCGAACACAACCTCGTCGGGGTCCGCCTCCTCGCCGGGGTGCACGTCGAGCGCGACCTCGGCGCGGTCGCTGCCGGCGTCGAGCGCGTTCTGGACCAGCTCGCGCAGGAAGTCGTACGGCCCCTCGAACTGCGCGACCAGCCGGTCGAGCAGCGCCGCGATCGCGCTCACGCCCGACCGACCTGTCGTTTGGGGCCTGTCCTCAAGCGCATGTCCTCAGGTACTCATGTCTCTTCGGCCAGGAGCGCCGCCAGCTCGGGGTCGGCCTGCAGCAGGTCGCGCACGTCGCCGGCGACGTCGAGCTCGAGCGGGCTGGAGATCGCCGGGCGCCCGCGCAGGCCCCAGATCCGCTTCGACTGGTAGCGCACCGCCCCGAGCGGGTCGCCGTGCAGGAGGATGCAGGCGTCGAGGCCGTGATCGGGCTCGCACGACTCGGTGCGGATCTTCACGGACTTGTCGTCCTGCAGCAGCCGCATGCGGGCGCGACCGTCGTGTTCGTCGGGCTGCCACTCGAACAGCTCGAAGGTCCCGCGCAGCAGGGACCCGTGGTAGAGCGCGCCGAACTGCCGCCGGCCCTTGGCCTCGAACACCACGAGCGCCCCGACCACGTCGTCCGCCTTCTTCGGCACGCTCGTCAGCCACACGCGGTTGGTCAGCGGCAGCTGATTCTCGGCGCCGTCACCGCCCCCGCTGCACGCGGCCATGGATGTCAGGGAGACCCCGAAGAGCGCCAGGGTCGCAGTTTGCAGAATGCGCGAAATGCTGGTCACGGTGCGCTATGGTCGCAACAGTCATGGTTCGTCGCAAGCGTCCCGTACCAGTTCCCTGCTCTGGCCCGTTGCTCCTGCTCGGGCTCGCTGTCGCGGCCGCCGGCTGCGAAGGAAGCGCCAACAAGGCCGCGCCGAAGGTCGCGGAGGTCAAGGGCGAGGTCAAGACCGACACCAAGACCGACGCGGCGAAGAAGAAGCCGAGCCGGCCGGTGCCCTCGGCCGCGCAGCTGCTCGAGACCGCGAAGAAGTACTTCGCGCCGCTGCCCGCCGTCGCCGAGTCGGCCAACAACCCGATCACCCTCGAGAAGGTCGCGCTGGGGCGGATCCTCTACTACGACACCCGCCTGTCGAAGAACCACGACCTGTCGTGCAACAGCTGCCACAAGCTCGACGACTACGGCGTCGACCACGAGGCGACCTCGCCGGGCCACAAGAAGCAGCGGGGCGAACGCAACACGCCCACGGTCTACAACGCGGCGATGCACATCTCGCAGTTCTGGGACGGCCGCGCGACCGACGTCGAGGACCAGGCGCTCAAGCCGGTCACCAACCCGGTCGAGATGGCGCTCGCCGACGAGGCCGCCTGCGTCGCCTCGGTCAAGTCGGTCCCCGGCTACGCCGAGCTGTTCAAGACCGCCTTCCCGGGCGACGCCGACCCCTGCAACCCGCGCAACATCTCGCTGGCGATCGGCGCCTTCGAGCGCGGCCTCGTCACGCCGGCGCCGTTCGACGACTTCCTGAACGGCAACATGACCGCGCTCGACTCCGACGCCCTCCGCGGCCTCGAGCTGTTCATCGAGCTCAACTGCGTCAGCTGCCACACCGGCCCGACGCTCGGCGGCACCATGTACCAGAAGCTCGGCGCCGTGAAGCCGTACGAGTCCAAGGACCTCGGCCGCTTCAAGATCACCGGCAAGCCCGAGGACAAGTTCGTGTTCAAGGTCCCCGGCCTGCGCAACGTCGCCAAGACCGCGCCCTACCTGCACGACGGCTCGGCCCAGACGCTCGGCGACGCGCTCGACGTCATGGCCGAGTACCAGCTCGCCAAGGGCAAGCTGTCCGACGACGAGAAGACCTACCTGATCGCCTTCCTCGACAGCCTCACCGGCAAGATCGATGAGGACTACATCAAGCTGCCCGAGCTCCCGGCCAGCGGGCCCGACACCGTCAAGCCCGATCCGAACTGACCTGGCCTCGCGGCCATGTGATTCCCGGCGCGGCCCGGACATGTCCCTGGAGACATGTCCGGGCCGCGCCTCGTCACGGGTGCAGCACCACCTGCGCGGCCGAGTCGGCGTCGAGCGGCGCCGGCCCCGGATCGATGTTGTTGGCCTGGAGGTCGAAGGCCAGGATGTCGAGGTACGCCGCGTCGCCGAGGCTGCCGGGCGCGTTCGGCGGCATGTGGGCCTTCATCCACTGGAACACGTCCCCGGCCGTGCGGAACTCGACGTCGCGCTGGCCGCCGCTCGCCGCCTGCGGCAGCGCCGACTCGCCGACGAGCGCGGGGGCCCGGCCGCCCTCGCCGCTGGCGCCGTGGCAGCTCGCGCAGTGCTCGCCGTAGAGCGCCTGCCCGCGCCGGGCCTGCGCCGCGAAGCTCGGGGCCTCCGCCGGCGGCGTCGCGCCGGCCGAGGATTTCGCCGGCCCGCACGCCGGGGCGAGGGACAGCAGGAGGAGGGACAGGCTCGTGGACAGCGCCGATGTTCGGGTCATGCCCATTCGAGTCGGGACCCCCGCGCGGCGTTACACCGCGCCGCGCCGCTCGTGCGAGACTGCGCCCCGCATGCCTCCCGAGCCCATCGAGCCCCTCAGCGACGAGCAGGCCCTCGCGCGGGTCCGCGCCGGCCAGGTCGACCGCTTCGAGGTCATCATGCGCCGCAACAACCAGCGGCTCTACCGCGCGGCGCGGGCGATCGTCGGCGACGACGCCGAGGCCGAGGACGTCGTCCAGCAGGCCTATCTGCAGGCCTACCTCAACCTCGACCGGTTCGCCGGCCAGGCCCGCCTGTCGACCTGGTTGACCACGATCGCCGTCCACGAGGCGCTGCGCCGGCGCCGTCGCAGCGACCGCGTCGACCTCGCGTGGGACGACGAGCCGCCGCCCGCCGACGCCGCGTTCGCCGACGAGCCCGCGCCCGACCTCGCCCTCGATCGCCGCGCCCTCGCCGACCTGCTCGTGCGCACCCTCGACGCGCTCCCCGAGAGCTACCGCCTCGTCCTGGTCCTGCGCGACGTCCAGGAGCTCGACACCGCCGAGACCGCCGCGTGCCTCGGCTGCAGCGCCGAGGCCGTGCGCGTCCGGCTGCACCGCGCCCGCCAGCTCGCCCGCACCGAGCTGCTCGCGCGCGCCGGGGCCAGCCTGCGCGACGTGTTCGCCTTCGCCGGCGACCGCTGCGACCGCATCGTCGCCGCCGTCCTGGCCCGCCTGCTCGCCGCCGCCGCCGCCGCCGAGCAGGCTTGAATGTTCAGACATGTCCACGAGGACATGCTCATGACGACATGTCCTGGGGGACATTCTCATAACGACGCGGAGCCGCCGCCCCTCGACCGTCCGCGGGCACCGGCGCGGGTGTGACCGCGACATCGCGGTCACACCCGCGCACGCGACCTGTCCTTTCAACCATCTCGACCGCGGCCGGCGGCCGCGTGACCGCGGCATCGGTGTCACACTTGACCGGCCCGAGCGGCCTTGCTACCCCCATCGGCATGCGTTCGCTTATTCTTGGTTCGACTGCTCTCCTGTGCCTCGTCGCCGCCCCGGTGTCCGCCGCCCAGCCCGTCACCACCGGTGAGAGCGACAGCGACATCCCCGTGGCCTCGCTCGCCATCGTCACGCCCGAGACCGGCGCGGTCATCGACGGCTCGCCCGACGCCGTCGTCCCGGTCACCATCGAGTTCGAGATCTTCCTCGGCTCCCAGGTCTCCCTCGTCGTCGACGACCAGGCCCCCGTGCTCTGTTCCGACGACGACACCTTCACGTGCACCCTCGAGGTGACGCTGGCCCCCGGCCTCCACAGCTTGCGGGCCGAGGGCGACAGCGGCCAGTTCCAGGACTCGCACGAGATCTCGATCGAGGTGAAGGACATCGGCGCCGAGACCGAAGGCCCCGCGACCGACAGCGAGACCGGCGAATCCCCCACCGAGACCGCCGGCGACAGCGAGGGCGACAGCGAAGGCGACACCGACCCGACGACCGGGCCCGTCGACCCGAGCGGCGCCACCGGTGCCGACCCCGACGGCAGCACCGACGGTGACACCGATGGCGGCGGCAGCAGCGGCGACAAGGAGGGCTGCGGCTGCAACGCGGCCCCCGGCGCGCCCGACCTGCTCGGCCTCGCCCTCCTCGCGCTCGTCGGCCCGTGGCGCCGGCGTCGGCGCGCCTGATCGCGGAGCCGGCCATGCGACGTCGCGGCTGCACCTGGCGCACACGCGCGCTCGGCGGGGCGCTCGCGCTCGTCGCGTGCGCGCCCGAGGCCGTCGCGCCACCTGTCCCCGAGGTCATGGTCCATCGCCTCACCGCGTTCGAGTACGCCGGCACGGTGCGCGACGTCCTCGGCGTCGAGGCCACGCTCGCGCGCGAGTTCCCCGGTGATCCGCCCGCGCTCGGCTTCGACACCGTCGCCGCCGCGCAGCCGCCCTCGGCGCTGCTGGTCCAGCTCTATCAGCACAGCGCCGAGGCGATCGCCGGCGCCGTGCTGACCTCCGAACCGGCCCGCGCGGCGCTGTTCGTGTGCGAGCCCGATCCCGCCGATCCGCCGCCGTGCCTGCGCACGATCGTCGACTCGCTGCTGACCCGCGCCTGGCGGCGCCCGCCGACCGGGGACGAGCTCGTCCGCTACCTCGCCCTCGTCGACCCGGCCGACCGCGACCCCGGCCTGCGCCGCGTGCTCGAGGCCGCCCTGCTGTCGCCCAACTTCACCTTCCGCTGGGAGCGCGACGGCGGCCCGCCCGGCGAGTCGCACTGGCTCGACGACTACGCCCTCGCCGCGCGCCTGTCCTACTTCTTGTGGAGCAGCGCGCCCGACGAGGACCTGCTGACCCTCGCCATGGTCGGCGCCTTGCAGCACCCGGACACCCTCGCCCGCGAGGTCACGCGCATGCTCGCCGACCCGCGCGCCGGCGGCTTCGTCGACGGCTTCGCCGGGCAGTGGCTGTACTTCCGCGGCCTCGACGACATCTTCCGCGACGCCCACCGCTACCCGCACTACGACGACGCCCTGCGCGACTCGATGCGCGAGGCCATGCGCCGGCGCTTCCGCGAGTTCCTGGTCCCCGGCCGCGACCTCCGCGACCTCCTGCTCGACAGCCACGCCCACGTCGACGCCGAGCTCGCCGCGCTGTACCGCCTCGACGACGACCTCGCCGGCGACGGCTTCACGCGCATCGACCTCGCCGCGCACGAGCGCCGCGGCCTGCTCACCGAGCCGGGCCTCATGACCGTGCTCGCCTATCCGTTCGCCAGCTCGCCGACCCGTCGCGGCCGCTTCGTGCTCGAGCAGCTGCTGTGCTCCCCGTTGCCGCCGCCGCCGCCCGACGCCGCCGCCCAGGCCGGGAGCGACGCCAGCACCGCGCGCGAGCGCCTCGAGCAGCACCGGGCCAACCCCGCCTGCGCCGGCTGCCACGCCGTCCTCGACCCGATCGGCCTCGCCTTCGAGCACTACGACGCCGTCGGCGCCTGGCGGGGCAGCGAGCACGGCGAGCTCATCGACGCCGCCGGCCAGCTGCTCACCGGCGAGCGCTTCGACGGCGCCCCAGGGCTCGCGACGATCCTCGCCGACGACCCTCGCTTCACCCGCTGCGTCGCCACCAAGGTCATGACCTACGCGCTCGGCCGCGAGCTCGTGGCCGACGACGCACCTGTCCTCGAGGACATCCATTCCCGGTTCGTCGCCGCCGGCCGCGACCTCGTCGCCCTCATCGTCGCCGTCGTCCAGAGCGATCCGTTCCGGGCCCGCCGGGCCCAGGAGGCCCCGTGAATTCGGCCTCCACGGCCGCCCGATCGATCATGTCCACAAGGACATGTTCTGTCGCCCAGCCTCACGACCCGCGGGAGGTTTCGTGAAGTCCTCGACCCGTCGCGTCCTCTCGCGCCGCGCCTTCCTGGCCGGCGGCGCCGTCGCGGTCGGCCTGCCGTTCCTCGACGTCATGCGGCCGCTCGCGCGCGGCGCCGAATCGATCGCTCCGCGGCGGCTCCTGTGTTACTTCGTGCCCAACGGCGTCGTCGGCGACGCGTGGTTCCCGGTCCCGCACGCGACCCTGGAGCTGTCGCCCTCGCTGGCCGCGCTCGCGCCCGTGCGGGATCGCGTGCTCGTGTTCAGCGGCCTCGCCAACGCCCCCGGCATGCCTGACGCGCCCGGCTCGCACGCCTCGGGCACGGCCGCCTTCCTCACCGCCCGCAAGGCGCGGCGCTCCGAGGTCGACCTGCACGTCGGCGTCTCGCTCGACCAGCGCTTCGCCGCCGCGATCGCGGGCGCCACCCCGCTCGCCTCGCTGCAGCTCGGTTGCGAGGGCGGTGGGTCCTTCGGCGCCTGCGACATCGGCTTCGGCTGCGCCTATCACCGATCGATCTCCTGGTCGACGCCGACCACGCCCCTGCCCAAGCTCACCTCCCCGCGGCTCGCCTTCGACGTCCTGCTCGCCGGCGACGACCCCGGCGCCGGCGCGGCCGCGCGGGCGGAGCGACGCGCCAACCGCCGCTCCGTCCTCGACGTCGTGCTCGCCGACGTCCACGACCTCGAGGGCGACCTCGGCGTCGGCGACCGCGTCCGCCTCGACGCCTACCTCGACGGCCTGCGCGCGCTCGAGCGGCAGGTCGACGCCCCGGTCGGCCTCGGCGCGTGCAAGGCCGCCGCCTCGCCCGGCGAGCCGGCCGACTTCCTCGCCCACGTCGACATGATGACCGAGCTCATGGTCCTCGCGCTCGCCTGCGACCGCACCCGCGCGCTCTCCTTCATGCTCGGCAACGCCGCCAGCAACCGCGCCTTCCCGTTCCTCGGCGTCGAGGGCGGCCATCACGACCTGTCCCATCACGCCGGTGACCCCGCCAAGAAGGCCGCCCTGCGCCAGGTCGACGCCTGGCAGGTCGCCCAGTTCGCGCGCCTGCTGCAGCGCCTGGCCGACACGCCCGACGGCGACGGCGACCTGCTGCGCTCGACGATCGTCCTGCTCGGCAGCGACGTCGGCGACGGCAACAACCACACCCACCACGACCTGCCGATCGTCGTCGCCGGCGCCGACGACCTGTGGGGCGGCGGCCGCCACCTCATGTACGCCACGGGCACCCCGCTGGCCCGCCTCTACGTCTCGATCCTCCAGGCCCTCGGCCTGCCCGACACCAGCTTCGGCGAGGACGGCGATCGCCCCCTCACCGGCCTGCGCCTCGACGCCTGAGCACCGGGCCATCCGGCCATGTTCTCAAGAGCATGCCCTCAATGACATGTTCATCCAAGCATGTCCCGAAGAACACTCACGGCTTGGCCTCCAGGTCGTTATCGCGGCGCCGTCACCGCGAGCCCCGCAGCGCGGCCTCGACGGCAGGGTCGCGCCACGCGAGCGCCAGCCACAGCGCGGCTGCGAGCGCGAACGCGGCCGCGAGCGCGAAGGCCCATTGCAGCCCGAACTCCGCCGCGTGTCCGGCCGCGCCCGAGCCGACGAAGCGCGCCGCTCCGTAGCACAGCGCCGCGTACAGCCCCTGCACCGAGTTGCGGAAGTCCGGCCTCGCCTTGTGGTCGAGCACCATCGGCGGCAGCAGGTACAGGCTCAGCACCACCGGCCCGTGCAGCACCTGCGTCGCCAGCACCGTCGTCGGCGTCGCCACCACGGCCAGCAGCGCCATGCGCCCGGCCATGCACGCCGCCCCGAACAGCATCAGCGAGCGCACGCTCGCGCGGCGGAGGATCGCCGGCGCCAGGAAGATCCACGGCAGCTCGAACAGCACCCCGAGGTTCGACACCAGCCCCACCCACGCCGGATCGATCCCCACCTCGACCACCAGCCGCGGGTAGAAGGCGTAGAACACGCTGATCGACGCGAACAGCAGCACCAGCGGGGCGATCAGCGCGAGCGTCGGCGGTCGCCGCAATTCGGCCCACGCCGCCGCCGTCGGCACCGCCGCGCTGCGCGGCTCCGGCGGCACCCGGGGCAGCAGGCGCGCGCACACGGCCGCCAGCAGGGCCGCGGCCGCGCTGACCAGCATCGCCGCGCGCCCGCTCGCCAGGCCCGAGTACATCACCGCGAACAGCACGAACGCCGGCGCCATGAAGCCGAGGCTGCCCCACACGCGCAGCGCCCCGTAGGTCGGCGGCGGCGTCCCCGTCGCGCGCGTGCGGGCCATCTCGGCGAACGTCAGCCCGTCGAGCAGCGGCGTCAGCGGCGTGTAGGCCAGCCCGAACGCGGCCGACAGCAGCAGCGCCGCCGCGAACCCTTGGGCCCACGCGAACGCCAGCAGCACCGCGCACGACAGCAGGTAGCCGGCGGCCACCAGCGTGCGACCGGGCAGCTTGCGGTCGGCCAGGGCCGCCATCACCGGCGGGGCGAGCACGACCGCGAGGCCGTAGCAGCCGGTGATCCACCCGATCTGGCTGTCCGGTAACTTCAGGTCATGTCCCAAGAACACTGGCACATAGGGCAGGTATGCCCCGACCACCGCGTACAGCAGGAAGTAGTGCAGCTTGAACGCGGCCGTGCGCATCGGCTCAGCGGAACACGTGCTCGCGGTAGAACCGGAGCTCCGCGATCGACTCACGGATGTCGTCGAGCGCGCGGTGGGTCTCGCGCTTGGCGGGCGCGCTGACGTTGGGGTACCAGCGGCGGACCAGCTCCTTGACCGACGACACGTCGATGTTGCGGTAGCTGAGGTGACCGGTGAGCGCGGGCATGTAGCGGATCAGGAACCTGCGGTCGTGGCCGATCGAGTTGCCGCACAGCGGCGACTTGCCGGGCGGGCAGTGGCGGCGGACCAGCTCGAGCACCTGCGCCTCCGCGTCGGCGAGCGACACCGTCGACGCCTGCACCGCCGCCGTCAGCCCGCTCGCGCCGTGCTGGCGCGTGCACCACTCGTCCATCGCCGCCAGCACCTCGTCGGGCTGGTGGATCACCAGGTCGGGGCCCTCGGCGACGACGTTGAGGTCGCCGTCGGTGATGATCGCCGCGATCTCGAGGATCTGGCAGCGGTCGGGGTCGAGGCCCGACATCTCGAGGTCGATCCACACGAGCGGCGGCGCGGCGTCCATGGCCGCGCGACTCTACTACGGCTCTTGCAGGGCCGCGAGCATCTGCTCGATCTCCGCCAGCTCCTGATCGTCGGGCAGCGCCGCCTTCGCCGCCTTCAGCCGCTCCCACGCCGCGTCGATCGCCTCGGTGTGGCCCGCGTGGTACTGGATGGCCCGCAGCGCCTCGGCGTACGCCAGCACCGCCTCGCCCTTGGCCACCCAGCTCGTGTCGCCGGACAGCAGCTCGGTCAGCTTCCACTCGGCGGTGGCCTGCTTGGGCTCGCCGGTGAGGGCGTCGGTCCAGCCGATCTGGACCGCGATCGCGCCGTTGTGGTCGAGGTCGGCGACGCAGGGGCGGAGCCGGCGGTGCAGCACCACGCGGTCGTTCGGCGCCGCGGTCACGTGGTCCTGGCCGACGACCTCGACGTCGGGCGCCGAACCCACGGCCTCGAGCTGGAGGCCTGGCGGCAGCGTGACGTGGACGTCGACCGACGACGCGGTCAGGCCGACCAGGCCGACGAAGCGCGCGCCGAGCTGGTTCTCCGCCGCCTCCGGGCTGCCGACGTAGACCGAGGGCCCCGCGCCGGCCACGCCGATGGCGTTGATGAGGTCGTCGCGGTACAGCGCCGGGTCGCCGACGCCGACGGCGATCGCGTGGATGCCGGTCTTGAGCGGCTCGTCGGCGGCGCGCTGGGCCAGCAGCAGCAGGTCGTCCTGCGTCGCGGTCGCGCCGCCGTCGCTGATGAAGACCACGCGGTTGATGTCCTTCGGGACATATTGCTGGTCAGCCGCGGCGTAGGCGGCGCTCAGCGCCTGCGTCAGCTCGGCCGCGCCGCCGACGGTGAACGTGTCGATCGCCTGCAGCAGCTTGGCGTCGTTCGGGCCCGACACCATCATCGGCGGCAGCAGCACCGAGCCGATCTGGGACCAGCTGACCACCGCCACCGAGTCGCCGACGCGCAGCTGGGCGGCCAGCACGTGGCTCGCGCTCTTCAGCAGCTCGAGCGCCTTGCCCGCCATCGACCCCGAGTTGTCGAGCGCGAGCGTCAGGTGCAGCGACGGGCGCTCGGTCGCGGTCATCTCCGGCCCGCGGACCGCCACCTGCAGCTCGAACATGTCCCCGAGGTCATCCTGGCTCGCGCGCAGCTGCGCGGCCGCCAGCAGCTGGCCCGGCGGCGCCAGCGGGTAGGCGAACGTGTAATAGTTGAGGAACTCCCACGGCCGCACCTCCACGCCGGTCAGCGAGGGCCACGGCCCGAGCATCGCCTGGCGGGCGTGCGCCGGCGACGACATCGCGTCGGCGTCGCGCACGGCCAGGCGCCACGCGGTCGTCTCGTCGGCGGCGCACAGGTCGGCTTCGGGGACGTTCTGCGGGTCTTTCTCGTCGCTCGGCGACGGCTCGTCGAACTGCGGGGGGGACGGCTCGTCGCCGGTGCCCGAGCTCGAGACCGGCCCCGTCTCGTCGGCGCCCGTCGTGCTGCCCCAGCCGGTCGGCTCCTCGGTGCCGTTGCCGCCCGCCGAGTCGGCCGAGCCCGACGCGGCCCCGGACACGTCGCCGAACCCATCCGTGCCGCTGCCTCCGCTCTGCGCCTCGTCGAGCCCGGCCGCCGACGAACAGCCGGCGAGCAACGCCGACAGTGCCGCGACGCGGACGGTGTCCGCCGCGCGAACCAAGCGACCAGAGGTTGACGAGCACGCAGGGGGGGACCCGCGAAGGGAGGACATGGCGACCTCAGACAAGGAGTAAGATCAGTGGGGGCCCGAAGACCCGAAAAGAAGACCCGAAAAGAAGACCCGAAAAGCAGACCCGGGGAGTAGACCCGGAAAGGCAGTCCCGAGGCTCGGATTTTTGCGCCCAGAGAGCCGAGGGGGCGCGCTGAAATGACGTTCGAGCCTGGCTGCAAGGGGCCGCACGCGGCCCTTCACCAGTATATCGGGCCTGGCGTCGACGCGCCAACCTGCGGCCGTGGGCGGGCGGGCCCCGGCGAGCGCAGACCTGGCGTCACACGGCGGGTCTGCCGAGCACTCTGTCGAGCGCGGCGCGGATCCATGCGATGTGATCGTAGTCGGCGCGGCTGCTGATCGGCTGCGGCGCGACGATCCGCGCGACCACATGTCCGGGTGGGTCATGCGGCTCTGCCGGGCGCTCCACGAGGTGGATCTCCACTTCTTCCGGACACGCGCTGCACCGCGGCAACGCGACCTGGCCCGCGTAGGCGTCCACGCAGTCGCGATAGTGCAGCCCGATGACCTCCGGGGCCTCGACCGCGAAGCCCGAACGGTCGAATTCTCCCAATCGCACCATCACGAGCCCGAGCCCGTGCAAGAAATAGGTCGCCTGCTGCAGCGCCGGCAGGTCGCGCGACAGCCCGTCGAGCTCGAGGTCGACGCTGCCGAAGCGCCGCATGCCGCGGGTCGTGAGGCGGACCGCATCGGGCTGGTGCGAGTCGATGAACGGGACCACGGCGACCTGGTCGGCGATGTTGCCGAGGCTGGCCTGCAGCCGGCGCGCAGCGAACGCCGCCGGCCCGACCGTCTCGAGCGTGTCGGGGTCGTGCACGAGCGCGCCCGTCTCGCCGGCCACCGCCCGCACCAGCGCCTGCAACAGCCGGAGCCCGCGGACCCCGTTTTGGTTGCGGTAGAGCACGCGCAGCAGCACCAGCTGCGTGCGCTCCGGCAGGCTGGTCCGCTCCTCGGGCTCGAGCGCCCGCGTCAGCTCGGGGTCGAGGAGCAGCTTGGCCTCGATCGCCTCGGCCGGCAGCGCCTCGATCTCGAGCCCGAGCAGGTCGGACGTCGCCCACACCCGCGCCGCCGCCTCCGGGTCGCTCGGCTGCTCGTCACTGGCCTTCGGGACAGCTTCGCCCGGCCCGCGCAGCGCGCTCAGGTCCGCGCGCGGCGGCGTGGCCACCAGGTCGAGCAGCAGCTCGACCTCCGCGTCGCCGACGCTCTCGGCGAACATCCGCCGCACGATCGCCTGCAGCTCCTCGCGGGTCGGGGCCGGCCCGGGCGGCCCCGTCAGCAGCAGCACGTAGCCGAACGAGATCCGGTCGGCGAACACGACCCGGTGCGCGGCCGCCTCGGCCCGCCGCACCTCCTCGGCCGTCGGCTCCGGCGACGTCGGCTCCGGCGGCGGCGCCTCCTTCTCCTTCTCCGGCGCCGGGGTCGGCTCGACCGGCGGAGGCGCCTCCTTCGGCTGCGCCTGTTCGACGGTCCGCCCGCATGCCAGCGCGCACGTCAGGACATGTCCCCAAAGACATGTCCGTTTAAACAAGGTCCCTTGCGTCATGTCCTTCACGACCTGTCGCAAAGTTCACACCGTCTCCGCGTGGCGGGCCAGCAGGTCGGCGACCAGCGCCGGCTCGACGTTGCCGCCGGACAGCAGCACCCCGACCCGGCGCCCGCGCAGCGCCCCGCCGAGGGCCGCCGCCACCCCGGCCGCGCCTGACGGCTCGACCAGCACCTTCGCGTGCAGCAGCAGGCCGACCACCGCTCGCCCGAGCGCGGCGTCGTCGACCTCGAAGCTGCCGCGGACCGCTCGCCGGGCGATCTCGAAGTTCTGCCCGCCGACGCGCACCGGCTTGAGTCCGTCGGCCAGCGTCGGCCCGGGCGGCACCGGCACGCGTTCGCCGGCGCGGAGGCTCTGGGCCAGCGCGTTGCAGGTCGCCGGCTCGGCGCTGTAGACCGCCACGTCGGCCGCCTCGGCGACCAGGCAGGCCCCCGCGATCAGCCCCCCGCCGCCGACCGGGACGATCAGCGCGTCGAGCTTCGACCCGCGGGCCGCGACCTCGTCGAGCAGCTCGAGCGTCGCCGTGCCCTGGCCGGCGATGATGTCCGGGTCGTCGAACGGGTCGACGATCGCCCCGCCGGTCTGCTCGCGCACCGCGAGCGCCGCCGCGCGCCGCTCCTCGGACGTGGTGCCCGCGAACACGATCTCGGCCCCGAGCGCCCGCACCCCGGCGACCTTCACCGCCGGGGCGTCGACGGGCATCGCGATCGTCGCCTTGACCCCGAACTCGCGGGCCGCCAGTGCGACCGCCTGCGCGTGGTTGCCGGAGCTGAAGGTGATCACCCCGCGGCCGCGCGCCTCGGGGCTCATGCGGCCCACCGCGTGCAGCGCCCCGCGCGCCTTGAACGCCCCGATCCGCTGCAGGCACTCCGCCTTGAGCCACAGCTCTGTGTCGGCCAGCGCGTCGAGGGCCGGCGAGCGCAGCACCGGCGTCCTCACGACCTTGCCGGCGAGTCGCTCGGCTGCCGCGCGCACGTCTTCGACGGACATCGTCACGCGGGCCAGGCTACACCGGCGGCCGCGGCTTTGGTACGACTCTCCCGCTCGTGGCCTCAAGACCCGTCTTCCGCCCGCCGACGTGGGCGCTGTTCGCACTCGCCGCCCTCGCCGTCGTCGCGCTCAGCGCCTGGTCGATCGCCGCTTGCGGCCCGTGGGACCCGTGGGAGACCCATTACGGTGAGGTCGCGCGCCAGATCCTCGTGCGCAGCGACCCGCTCGACTTGTGGTGGAAGCCCGGCGTCGGCCCCGACGGCAACGCCGAGAACACCTTCTGGTCCAAGCCCGCACTGCCGTTCTGGCTGATGGCGCTCAGCATGAAGCTGCTCGGCGTCGGCCTCGGCGCCGCTCCGGACGAGATGGTGCGGGCGCCCTGGCCGGAGCTTGCGATCCGACTGCCGAGCATGCTCACGGGCCTCGCTTGCGCCGGCTTTCTCGGCTGGTCATGCGCCCGCCTGCTCGCCGCCGCTCGCCCCGACGACCGCGCCCGGGCCACGCGCGCCGGCTTTTACACCGCCCTCGCCCTCGTCACGATGCCGCAGTGGGCCATCGTCAGCCGCCAGGCGCTGACCGACATGTTCTTCGTCGCTCCGGTCACCGTCGCCATGGCCGCCTGGGGCCTCGCCTGGCTCCGCCCCGACCGCCCGCTCCGGCGCCGCCCCCTCGTCGACCTGCTCCCGCGCCGCCTCCGCGTCCGATTCGTGAACCGAGCTGTCGGTCCCGAGGGCCATGTCTCTTCCGACATGCCCGATCGGTCAGCCGCGATCACCGCGCCCGCTGGCCCGCCCCCACCGCGCGCGACCGTCGAGCTTTCATCCCCGTCAGCTTCGCACCGCGCGCCCGCCGATCCGGCCCTCGCCGGGGACGACGGCCCCGCCCGCGCGTCCACCGACCTGTCCTCTCATACAGCCTCGCCCGCCGGGTCATCCTGCGCGCCGCGCGACCTGTCCTCTCCTACAGCGTCGCCGCCGGCGACCGCCGCGCCTCGCGCGTCCGACCTGTCCGCTCATCCAGCCCCTTCTCCCGCCGATCTGTCACCCGTCGACGCAGCTCGCGCGCCGGACCAGTCCGCGCTCCCCGCCGCGGACGACGCGCGACGCGTCGAACTCACGGCTGGGCTCGCTGGCCGATCTCCCGCCTCCGGCTGGCGCGCGCGGCTGGCAGCCTTCGCTCGCCGGGAGCTGCCGTGGGACCGGGCGTACCTCGGCTTCCTCGTCCTCTTCCTGCTCGCCGTCGTCGTCCCGATCGTCGCCCTCGACCTCCACGTCAGCAGCGACTACACCGTCGCCCGCGTCTCCCGCTTCGTGAAGAAGCCCGGCGTGCCGAACTTCGGCACGCTGGTGAAGATCCACCTCGTCATGCTCGGCTACGCCGCCGTGGCGCTGCTGGTGCTGCTGCGGACCCTGCGCTGGCGCACGCGCGCGCAGGCGTGGATGGGCGTCCTCTACATCGCCGCCGGCGTCTCGCTGGTCGGCAAGGGCATGATCGGCCCCGGCCTGGTCGGCCTGCTCGTGCTGCTCCACCTGCTCGTCAGCGGCCGGCTCACGTTCGCCAACCTGTGGCGCTGCGGCCCGCTGACCGGCCTCCTGCTGTTCGCCCTCGCCTCGCTGCCGTGGCACCACGCGATGTGGATCTACCGCGGCGACTCGTGGCTCAACGAGCTGATCATCGTCAACAACCTGGCCCGCTTCGGCAGCGGCGAGCAGGACCAGGCCGTCGGCGGCTTCGCCTACTACCTGCGCACCCTCGGCATCGCCGCCCTCCCGTGGTCCGCCGCCCTCCCCGCCGCCCTGTGGGCCGCCGCCCGCCGCCTGCGCCCCGAAGATCCTGCAGGACATGTCCCCAGCGACATGCTCTCTCCGACAGGTCCTCATAGACCTGCCCCTTCGGCCAGCCCGAGCACCATCGCCACGATGGACGTCGACCTCGCCGACCCGGCCCCCACCGCACCGCACCCGGCCTCCTCCTCCTCCGAGGTGTGGCGCTTCGCCCTGCTGTGGTTCTGCGCCACGCTCGCGCTGCTGACCACCAGCGTCACCAAGTACTACCACTACCTCCTGCCGGCCCTGCCCCCGTTCGCCCTGCTGCTCGGCTTGTGGCTGAGCGAGCCGGCCCCGCCGGTCCGCGACCGCAAGCTCGCCTGGGCGGCCGCGGGCCTCGGCACCGTCCTGCTCGCGCTCGTCCTGCGCGACGCGATCGTCGAGCCGGCGTGGATCACCCACCTCACGACCTACCTCTACGATCACATGTGGCGCAACGGCGCGCCCGAGACCACGGGCCTCGTCGCCTGCGCCTTGCCGTTCGCGCTCGGCCTCGGGCTGTGGGCCGCGCGGCGGCAGCAGGCGGCGCTCGTCGCCATGCTGCTGGCCGGCTTCATCACGCTGCACTACACCCTGAACAGCTACTTGCCCGCCGTGTCGGAGCACTGGTCGCAGCGCACCGCGCTCCGCCACTACTACGACCACCGCGGCCCCGACGACCCGCTGGCCAGCTGGTGGTTCTACTACCGCGGCGAGACCTTCTTCACCAAGGCAGCGGTGTGGGTGCGGAAGGAGGCCGACCGCGAGGCCCTCGGCGAGCTCGTCGACGCCAACCGCGGCCAGGGCCGGAGCGTCTGGCTCATCACCACCGGCAGCCACAGCGCCCGCGCCAGGAGCTCGCTCCCCTCCGACGTGCGGGCCAAGGTCGAGGTCGCCTACGAGAACGCCCACTACACCCTGCTCAAGATCCCTGTCCCCTAGGACCTGTCGCAACGGTCAGTGAGCTCTCGCCTCGCCCTCCGCGTCAGCAGCATGTCCCATGGACCATGCCCTCACGGACATGTCCTGAAAAACATGTCCTTCAGGCCCGCAGCGCCGGTCGCTCGCGCGCCGGGGGCAGCGCCGCCACCACCTCGCTCGCGCACGCCTCGAAGCACTTTTTAAAGGCCGTCTCCTGCGTCGTTTCGAGCTGCTTGGCGGCGGTGCGGCGGGACAGGCCCTTGCGGTGGGCGTCGAGGGCCAGCGCGTAGCTGGCCTCCGGCAGGGACAGCCCGGCCCGCATGTTCCGCAGGTCGATCCCGCAGCCGCCGCCGCAGCAGGCGTTCTCGAACATATAGGCGCCGTTGGCCACCCACACCCCGAGGCCGAGGGAGATCGCCGCCAGTTCGGCCGCCGCCTCGCCGTCGATCTGGGCGACCGCCGGCGACGGCGTCGGTTGTATCCACAAGCCGATCCGTCCCAGCTCGCGCGCCAGGTTGCCGAGCAGCAGCGTCGGCGCCTTGAACACCTGCGGCATCACCACCAGAGCGAGTTCGGACCCGCGCACGAACGTGTGGATCAAGTGTCCCGCGGGATCGCCGAGCACCTTGAAGCCCGGCGGTACTGCCGCGGAACCGGCTCCCGGCGGCGCCAGCGTGATCTCGACATCGCCCTGGCCGATGTGTTCTTGTGCCACGCACACCAGGTCGAACAGCGCGTCGAGGTCGCGCGGCGCGGCCTTCTTCAGCGGCGACTCGGACACCCACTGCTGCTTGCGGGCGGGTGGGCCGAGATGCGCGACCACGGCCGCGAGGCTCTGCGCCAGCCAGGTGCGGGTCTCCGGGTCAGGGACGAATTCTGGAGCCTTCGCGGCCCGCTCTCCGAACTGCAGCATGTCCAGCGCCAAGATAGCAGCACCCGCGCGCGCTCGCAGGTCCGCCGTGACGTCCGCGGCCTTGCGGCGGCGTCACGTACGCGAATCGTGGGCCGCGAACACGCCTGCGGACCCGGGCCGCAGGACCGCGAGCACGGCCGCCGGAGCCGCGGATTCGGCGGCGCGAGCACGGCCACCCGAGAGGCGCGGACACCTGTGTTGCTCGCGGCACCATGACGACGAGGACCCGAGGTCTCCGTTCGCTGCACGCTCGTGTTCACCCGTGCGATGTGCTGCGCACCCCTCGGTGCGCACCGCGCAGTTTTCTTCCGCTGCGTTTCGGGTACTGTCGATCCTCGGGTGATACTGGCCTTGCGTCTTGGTCGGCACGTCGGTCCGCGCTTCGCAGCGCTGGCGGTCCTCTTGTTCACCGCGTTGTGGCTCACGCCCGTGCGCGCGGCCGACAAGCACGTCGTCCCCGACATCCGCGGCGAGTCGCAGCCCGACCTCCGCGCCGGTCTCCGCCTCGTCCGCCTCCCGCTGACGGTCCACGTCGCCACCGGCGGCGCCAAGGTCGTGTTCGACCTGCGCCGCCTCAACCGCGCCGTGTGGCGCGCCAACGAGGCCCTGCGCGCCTCCGGCATCGAGGTCTACATCGCCCGCGTCGAGCTCCTGCCCGACGGCTTCGCCTCGATCCGCCACCGCCGCGATCGCCGGCGCCTCGCCACCTTCGCCCCGCCCGACGGCACCGTCCACGTCTTCCTCGTCGGCAACCTCGAGCTCGGCGGCTCGCTCCGCGCCGACCGCAGCGTCCGCGGCCTCCACTGGCGCTACCGCGGCCTGCTCGGGCGCATGCGCAACCGCGAGTACCTCATCGTCAGCAACGACGCCCCCGCCACCACCTTCGTCCACGAGCTCGGCCACCTCTTCGGCCTCGAGCACGACACCTCGCACCAGAACCTGATGTGCTCCTGCCGCCAGGGCCCGCGCCAGATCTTCACGCCCGCCCAGGGCCATCGCATGCGCACCGGCGCGCTCGCCTTCGTCGCCCGCCAGCCCTGAGCTCCTGCTCCCGAGAACATGCCCGGACGAGCATGTTCTCCTGGACATGCTCTCCACGACATGTCCCCTAGAACAGCCCGGCCGACCACCGTCAGCCAGCGTTGCTCGCCGTCCTCGAGCGCACTCGCGACCGCCTCACCGCCGCGATCGCCCCCGCCTCGCTACTCGTCGTCGTCCTCCACCACCTCGCCGACCTCGTCGAGCGCGTTCGCGGCCTCGGCCCGGACGCGCGCCGGCGGCGGAGCCACGACCGGCTGCAGCCGTGCGCGGGGCGGAGGCGGCGCGGCGATCGCCGCCCACTCGCCGCCGAGCGGTTGCAACACCGCGGCCAGTCCGTCGATGGCGGTGCGCACCAGCTCCGCGTCCCCGCTCGTGAGGACCGCCCGCGCGTCGCGGAGCCCGGCCTCGACCGTCGTCCGCAGCTCGGGCGCCAGCTTGTCCTGCTCGCCGAGGATCCGCTCGCAGCGCTGCACCATCCCCTCGAGCCGCGTGCGGCGCTCGTGCGCCTCGCGTTCGGCCCGCGCCTCGGTCTCGCGCGCGCGTGCGGCCTCCACCATCGCCGTCAGCTGCTCCTCGCCGAGCCCCCCGCGCTCGCGCACGTGCAGCCGCGCCTCCTTGCCGCGCAGCAGCTCGCGCACCGACAGCTCGAGCACCTGGTTGTCGTCGACCCGCAGCTTCACCTCGATCTCCGGCCGGCCCGTCACCACGAAGCTGGCCAAAAGATCATCTTCATCGGCCCCGCGCTCGCCCTGATACAGCCGCGCCTCCGGCGAGGCCCGCCCGTCGCCCGGCGTGTTCAGCACCACCACCGTCTCGGCCGGCACCGCCGCGCGGGCCGTCAGCAGCGTCTGCACCTCGCCGCCGCTCAGCTTGACCAGGAGCGGCCGCACCAGCGCCTCGAGCACGCGCACCTCCGGGTGACGCGACGCCAGCAGCCCGGCGAGGGCCGCCGCGCCGCGCGCGACCGTGTCGACCGCGTCCAGCTTGCTCGACGGGATCTTTTTAATGATAGCCTCGACGCGCTCGTGCAGCGCGGGGATCCGGCTGGTCCCGCCGATCAACATGACCTCGCCGATCCGCTCGAGCGGAACGCCTGACTCTTCGAACACCTTGGCGACGAGCCCCGCGATCCGCTGGACCACGTCGCCCGCCAGCTTCTCGAGCCGCGCCTGCGTCAGCTTGGCCGCCAGGTGCTTCGGCCCGGCCTCGTCGGCGCTGAGGAACGGCAGGTTGACCTCGACGTCCTTGCGCTCCGACAGCGCGATCTTCGCCTTCTCGGCCGCGTCGCGGATCCGCGAGCGCACCAACTCGGCGTCGCCGCCCTCCTCGCCGCGCTCGCTCATCAGCCACTCCACCACCCGCCCGTCGATGTCTTCACCGCCGAGCGCCAGCCCCCGCTGGGCCAGCACCGCCACCTCGCGCTCCTTGATCTCCACCACCGCGCAGCTCACCCCGCCCGCCCCGGCGTCGACCAGCACGATCACCTCGTCGTCGACACCTGTCCTTTCGGCCTGGTACAGCAGCGCCGCCGCCGTCGTCGGATGGACCAGCCGCCGCACCTCGAGCCCTCCGAGCCGGCACGCGTGCAGCAGCGCCCGCCGCTGCGCGTCGCCGAAGTGGACCGGCACCGTCACCACCGCCTGCGTCACCGCCTCCCCGAGCTGCTCCTCGGCGATCGCCCGCACCTCGGCGACCTGCGCCGCCACCAGCGCCTGCGGCAGCAGCGAGTGCTCGCCGAGCTTCACCGACGCGTCCCCGTGCTCCGCCCGCACCAGCGCCTGCGGCTGCCACACCCCCGGCGTCACCGCCTCGAACCGGCGCCCGAGCAGCCGGTGCACGTACAACTGGCTCATGTCCGGCCGCAGCAAGGCCATCCGCCGCGCCCGGTCCCCCACCACCACCCCGCCCTCCGCGTCGATCGCCACCGCCGCCGGCAGCACCATCACGCCCTTGCCCTGCAGCAGCGCCGACGCGCGACCGTGCTCGAAGATCCCCACCGTGCAGCGCGTCGTCCCCAGATCGATCCCGATCGCCGTGCTCATGCGCCGCGCACTCTTACAATTGGCGCCATAGCTGTCAACCACTCCATAAACTGCTCCGAAGGACATGTCCCGAAGTATCGACCTCGCTCCAGCGCTCGCTCCGCGAACGCGGCACCTCGCACGCTCCTCGCGCCGAGCCCGACGGCCCGTCGACATAAACCAACGACGACGGAGTGACGTATCTCGGACGAACCGCCGTCCGCCCGATCGCGCCGCACTCACCGCCGCTCGCTGCCCCTGCGACGCCTTCGCCGGCGGGCACGGAGCCGCCGACTCGCTCTCCACTCGCTGAACCTCCCGCACGCCCACGAGCGGAGCCCGCCACCCTCTCGACTCGCTGAACCCTCCCCACGACCAAAGCGTGCCCCGCCACCCTCTCCGCTCGCCGAACCTCCCCACGCCCAAAGCGTGCCCCACCTGAACCTCCCCACGTCCAAAGCGTGCCCCGCCACGCTCTCCGCTCGCCGAACCTCCCGCACGCCCACAAGCGGAACCTGCCACGCTCTCCGCTCGCCGAACCTCCCGCACGCCCACAAGCGGAACCCGCCACGCTCTCCGCTCGCCGAACCTTCCCGCACGCCCACGAGCGGGGCCCGCCACGCTCTCCGCAGGCGGGCACGGAGCGGCGGACTGGGGCGCAGGCGGGAAGGAGTCGCGTTTCACCGCGCGCAGGCGCACAGTCCTTCGCACGCGAGACTCATCTGTCTTTCAAGACATCTCCTGTTCGAAGAGACAGCGCCGAGCACGTGAAACGGAAGGGGCCCGCCGTCAGCGGGGGCCCCAGTCCGCCGCTCCGTGCCCGCCGTCACCCAGGCCTTCAGGCCCCGCGCCTACGGACACGCCAAGCTCTGACTCGCTCGAGCAAGCCTCCAGGCCCCGCGCCTGCGGACACGCCAAGCCCTGGCTCGCTCGAGCAGGCCCCGCGCCTACGGACACACCAAGCGAGGTCGAGCCGCGTCTCCGACGGACCTGGGCAGCCCACTACGCCGGAGCAGCATGATCGAGCCGCCGCGCCAGCTCGTCGATGATCGCCTCCGCCGCCGTCGTCAGCACCGTCCCCGGCCCGAACACCGCAGCCACCCCCATCGCCTCGAGCGCCGCCACGTCCTGCGGCGGGATCACCCCCCCGACCACCACCATCATGTCGTCGCGGCCCAGGCGCAGCAGCTCCGAGCGCAGCTGCGGCACCAGCGTCAGGTGGCCGGCCGCCAGCGACGACACCCCGATCACGTGCACATCGTTCTCGACCGCCTGCATCGCCGTCTCGGCGGGCGTCTGGAACAGCGGCCCGATGTCGACATCGAAGCCCATATCGGCGAACGCCGTCGCGATCACCTTCGCCCCGCGGTCGTGTCCGTCCTGCCCCATCTTCGCCACCAGGAGCCGCGGCCTGCGCCCCTCTGCGCGCGCGAACGCCTCGGCCCGGGCCTGCACGCGTGCCACGCTGCGGTCGTCGTCCACCGCCGCACTATAGACCCCGCGGATCGTGCGCGTCACCGCCTGGTGTCGGCCCCACACCTGCTCGAGCGCCGCGCTGACCTCGCCCACCGTCGCCTTCGCGCGCACCGCCTCGATCGCCAGCGCCAGCAGGTTGCCGTGCCCCGTGCGCGCGCAGCTCGTCAAGGCTGCCAGCGCCGCCGTCGTCGTCGCCTCGTCGCGCGAGCGGCGGAGCTCGTCGAGGCGGGCCAGCTGGGCCGCGCGCACCGCCGAGTTGTCGACCACCAGCACCTCGAGCGGCTCCTCCTTCGCCAGTCGCTGGCGATTGACCCCGATCACCGCCTGGGCGCCGCTGTCGATGCGCCCCTGCGTCCGGGCCGCCGCCTCCTCGATGCGCAGCTTCGGCAGGCCTTGCACGATCGCCTGCGCCATCCCGCCGAGCGCCTCGACCTCCTCGATCAAAGACCATGCCTTTTCAGCCAGCTCGTGCGTCAGCGACTCGATGTAGTAGCTGCCGCCGAGCGCGTCGATCGTGCGGCACACCCCCGCCTCTTCTTGCAGGTAGATCTGCGTGTTGCGGGCGATCCGCGCCGAGAAGTCGGTCGGCAGCGCCAGCGCCTCGTCGAAGCTGTTGGTGTGCAGCGACTGCGTCCCGCCGAGCACCGCGGCCAGCGCCTCGACGCACGTGCGGGCCACGTTGTTGTACGGGTCCTGCGCCGCCAGGCTCCACCCCGACGTCTGGCAATGTGTCCGCAGGGCCAGGCTCTTGTCGCTCTTCGCCCCGAAGCTGCGCACGATCTTGGCCCACAGCAGCCGCGCCGCGCGCAGCTTCGCCACCTCCATCGCCAGGTTCATGCCGATGCCGAAGAAGAACGACAGTCGCGGCGCGAACGCGTCGACGTCGAGCCCTGCGCGGACGCCCGTGCGCACGTACTCGAGCCCGTCGGCCAGCGTGTACGCCAGCTCGAGGTCGGCCGTCGCCCCGGCCTCCTGCATGTGGTAGCCGGAGATGCTGATGCTGTTGAAGCGCGGCATGTGCTTCGCCGTGTAGGCGAAGATGTCCGCCACGATCCGCATCGACGGCTCGGGCGGATAGATGTACGTGTTGCGGACCATGAACTCCTTTAAAATGTCGTTCTGGATGGTCCCGCTGAGCTGCGCCGGCCGCACTCCTTGCTCCTCGGCGGCGACGACGTAGAGCGCGAGGATCGGCAGCACCGCCCCGTTCATCGTCATCGACACCGACATTTGGTCGAGCGGGATGCCGGCGAACAGCACCCGCATGTCGAGGATCGAGTCGATCGCCACGCCTGCCATGCCGACGTCGCCGACCACGCGCGGGTGGTCGGAGTCGTAGCCGCGGTGGGTGGCCAGGTCGAACGCGATCGACAGCCCCTTCTGCCCGGCCGCCAGGTTGCGCCGGTAGAACGCGTTGCTCTCCTCCGCCGTCGAGAACCCGGCGTACTGGCGGATCGTCCACGGCCGCTGGGTGTACATCGTCGCGTACGGCCCGCGGGTGAACGGCGGCAGCCCTGGCAGCGTGCGCAGGCACCTCGGGTCGAGCTCGGCCAGCGCCGCCGGGCCGTACGCCGGCGGCACCGCGATGCCCTCCGGCGTCGTCCACGCCTGTCCTTCAGCACCTGTCCCTTGAGCCACAGACGGCTGCGGCAGGTCGTCGTAGGCCATCAGGGCCAGGTCGGGGAACGGCCGGGTCGTCGTCACGCCAGCACCTCCAGGCGCTCTTGCACCGCGCCGAGCGTCGCCAGGGCGTCGGTCCCGGCGGCGATGAAGACATCGACGCCCGCGGCCGCGAGCGCCTCCACCTGATCTTTGGGCCGGCCGGCCAGCACCACCACGTGCGCCCCTGCGGCCCTGAGCCCCGGGATCAGCTCCGGCACCGCCGCGGCGTAGCGGGCATCGGCCCCGCAGATCACCGCGACCCGGGCCCCGCTGTTGCCGAACCGCGCCGCCGCCACCTGGATCTCCTCCGTCGCCTCGACCTCGACCACCTCGAAGCCGCCGACCGGGAAGTACCCGCGCGCGAACTCCACCCGCGGGCGCACCTCGCTCGCCGTCCCGAACGGCACCAGCGCCACCTTCGGCGAGCCGGCCGCCTCGACGCGGGCCCGCAGCGCCTCGAACGGCGCGGCCAGCCGCCCGCGCTGGAGCGGCGTCGCCTGCTCGCCCGGCCCCGGCCGCGCGAACCGCCCCGGCCTCGCCCCGCCGGCCAGCGCCACTTGCACTTCGGACATGTTCATCAAACCATGCCCGTTCGGCCATGCCCATTCGGACATGTCCTGGCGGACACCCTCGCCCGGCCGCGCCCCTTGCGGCTCGAGCGGCGGCCCCATCGGCCGGGCCGCGTAGCGGCTCGCCCCGACGATCGGCAGCCGCAGCGTCGCCGCCGCCTGCGCCTGCGCCTGCGCCACCGCGGCCACCCGCTGCTGCGCCGCCCCGGCGCGCAGCGACGCCAGGAGCCCGCCCTCGCCCTCGATCGCCCGCAGCCGCTCCCACGCCGCGCGCGCCAGCGCCTCGGTGGCCCGCTCGATCGTGTGACTGCCCCCGGCCGGGTCGGCCACCGCCCCGAGGTGCGACTCGTCGCGCAGCAGCAGTTGCGTGTTGCGGGCCAGCCGGCGCCCGAGCTCCGAGGGCTCGCCGAGCCCCTCGTCGAGGGCCGGCAGCGCCAGCGAGTCGGCCCCGCCGAGCGCCGCCGTGACCCCCTCCGTGGTCGCCCGGATCAGGTTGACCCACGGGTCGAGGTTGCTCAGCTCGCGCCGCGACGCGCGGGCGTGCAGCCGCATCACCTGTCCTTCGGGACCGACGCCGCAGGCCGCCGCCACGCGGGCCCACAGGCTCCGCGCCGCCCGCAGCTTGGCCAGCTCGAGCGGCAGGTCGCGCCCGACCGCCAGCACGAACACCAGCGCCTCTGCGGCCGCGTCGACCGCCACGCCCGCGCGCCCGAGCCCGCGCAAATGCTCGAGCGCGGCCGCCAGCGCCCCCGCGATCTCGTCGGCCGCGCTCGCCCCGGCCTCGTGCCACGGCGTCGCGTCGACCAGCGCGGTGCGCAGCCGCGGCGCCGCGGCCCGGGCCCAACCTGTCAGTTCGGCCATGTCCTGATAGACATGCTCGATCGACCACCCGATCTCCCCGCCCGCGAGCAGCAGCGCCAGCGGGTCGCCGGCGACCGCCCCGCGCAGGGCCGCGAGCGCGACTCCGCGCCGCTGCGCCTCGGCCGCCAGCGCCGCCGCCACCGGCAGCGCGCGCACCCCGGCGTCGATCACGAGCTCCGCCTGCGCCAGGTCGACCCCCGCCACGAGCGCGGCGACGTCCTCGGCCCCGTCGATCGCCACGCCCCGGCCGCCCGCGCCCGAGCCGGCCGCGAGCGCCTCGTCGAGCACGAACCACGCCGCTTCTGTCCCGCGGGACAGGTCCTCGGCCGCCGCCGCGCCGGCGTCGGCCGGGCGCGCCTGCCGGTACTCCTGCGCGATCGCCCAGCCGCGGCGCGCTCGCGCCAGCAGCGGCCCGCGCGGCGCCGTCGCCCCGACCTCTTCCGCCGTCACCAGCGGCGTCAGCTCGAGCCCCTCGGGGGTGCGCGTCACGAGCTTCTGGGTGGGCGCGCCCCCCAGCTCGCGGGTGGCCAGCTCGCGCCAGTCGGCGAGCGTGACCGGTGGGAATTCGCAGAGGCCTTCGCGGGTCGCGTCGTCGTCCGCCACGCGCGGATGATACGCCGCGGCGCGGCGACCAGCTATAGTCCGCCCCCGCCCCCGCCCTCGCGATGACCAAGCCACCGCCCGTGACCTCACCCTCGTCGCCGCCGCCCTTCCGCCCGTCGCGCAACCCGATCGTGCGCCTGGTGCTGTGGTTCACCGAGCCGTCGATGATCAAGGGCATGGCGGTGGGCGTCGTGCTCGCCCTGCTCGGCGGCGTCGCGCTCAAGCTCGACGCCGCCTGGTACATCGCCAGCGGGCTGATGCTCGTGCTCGCGGCGCTGGTCTTCGGCGCCGTCGTCGGCCACTACCTGTTCGAGGCGCGCCGCAAGCGCTTGCAACGCCACGGCCTCGACATGCTGCGCCAGGCCGGCACCGAGCTGCCCGGCCTCGGCGACGAGCTCGCGGTGGTGGTGCTTCAGCGCGACATGAGCCACCTCCCGGGCATCTGGGAGCGCCTCCGCCGCATACGCCCCGCGGTCGAGGAGGTCGCCGGACTCGGCCTCGCCGCCTTCTTCCGCATGGCCGCGCTGTCGGCCCTGTTCGCCGTCCTCGGCAGCGCGATCAGCTTCGCCGTGTTCCTCACCTCCTTCATGCAGGTCGAGCGGATGACCGAGCAGAACGAGCTGATCAAGGTCCAGACCGACCTCACGATCAAGCAGCTCGAGTTCGAGGAGAAGCGCCAGGCCGTCGAGATCGCCCTCAGCATCGCCGACCGCCGCCAGACCACCGCCCGCGAGGTGTTCGCCGCGATCACCAACGACCCGAGCAAGGGCTCCACGTCCGACAGCGACCGCAGGAACCTGACCCAAGGGACACGTCTCCTCATCACCGCCACCGTCTCGCAGCTGCACCCGTACAAGGGCGTCGACCCGGTCAACAACAGCGTCACCGAGCAGATCAAGAGCCCGGAGCAGGAGCAGATCCTCCGCTACCTCTCGGCCGTCAACGTCGACGTCAGCGAGATCGACCTGTCGCGCGCCTTCCTCGACCACGTCGACCTGCACAGCACCGAGCTGCCGCAGCTGCAGCTGCCGGGCGTCAGCATCAAGCAGGCCGCCCTCTACGACGCCAAGTTCCCCGGGGCCAACCTCGCGCTCGCCGACCTCTCGGTGTCCCAGCTCGCGCGCACCGACCTGAGCGGCGCCAACCTCACCGACGCCAAGCTGGTCGACGCCATCCTCGTCGACGCCGTCCTCACCGACGCCAACCTCGTGCGCGCCGACCTCACCCGCGCCAACCTGCGCAAGGCCGTGCTCAACAAGGCCCAGCTCGGCAGCGCCAACCTGGCCGGCGTCGACTTCGCCCAGTGCGACCTCGCCAGCGCCGACCTCACCGACGCCGACCTCGCCCTCGCCGACCTCAGCGCCCTCGACCGCGCGCCCCTGGTCCCCAAGATCCGCGCCGCAGCCTCGTGGTGGCTCGCCGTCTACAGCGACGACTACGCCGCCAAGCTCGGCGTCAGCCCCGACCAGAACGCCAGAAACCGCGAGGCCCTCACCCGCATGCGCGCCGCCCCCACCGTCGACGAGGCGCGAGCGATCGTCGCCGAGGCCAAGCGCGCCGCCCCCAGCGCCCCGGGCTGACCTGTCCCGCGGGACAGCAGGGCCCTCGCTGTTCGACCTGCCCTTCGGGACAGTTACTCGACGCGGCGACACTCGCCGGTCGCGCCCTCCTCGACGAGCTTGGCCAGCAGGACCTCCAGCTCGGTCCGGATCCCGCTGGCGAGCCGCTCCAGACGCGCCCGCGCCTCGGCGGGCCTGTACCCCAGCTCGTCGCGGATCACCCGCAACACGCGGATCGGCACGCGACCGAGATCGGTCACCGCCAGGACCCATCGTCCGTTCGCCGCCAGGATCGCCGCCCGCGCCGCGGGATCGCCCGCGTCGCTGTCCGCCTCCTGCATCATTCCGCAGCGGTCACAGCGGATCGATTCGGACCACCACACGCTCCCCTCGCGCCGGCACACGTGGTGGTACACCTGAATCGCCGCCGCGCACCGCGGACACATCGCCGCGACCCTCGCGTCCTCGCCCGACATCGCTACCGGTCCCCTCGCGACGAGATCACGCCCGGCATCATCGCACCTGCATCGACGACGTGACCGCGCGTCTTCGCGCATCTCATGGATGACCCTTGACGCCCCCCTATCTCCACGCTAACCATTAGACCACTCGGTCTGACCGACCGGTCCAGCCATGCCGCTTCCGCGCTTCGCCAGCCTCGCGCCCGAGCGGCGCGCCGCGATCCTCGGCGCCGCCGCCGAGGAGTTCGCGCGCGCCGGGCTCGAGGGTGCCAGCTACAACCGCATCATCGCCCGCGCCGGCGCCAGCAAGGGCGCGATGTACTACTACTTCGACAACAAGGAGGACCTGCTCCTCACCGTCGTCGCCGACCTGGCCGAAAGGTCAGCCGCGGCGATCGGCGAGCCCGGCGAGTTCACCGACGCGGCCGGCTTCTGGCGCGAGCTGCGGGCCCTGTGCGCGCGCACCGTCGCGTTCTTCCTCACCGACCCGGTCGTCGCCGGCCTGGCCAAGCGGGTGCTCGCGGCCAGCACCGAGTCCGCGCTCGGTCGCGCCGTCGCCGAGCACACCCGCCGGCTCGAGCGCTACACCGCCGACCTCCTGCGCGCCGGCCAGCGCGTCGGCGCGGTGCGCACCGACCTCCCGGTCGAGTTCCTCGCCCACCTCCTCTCCGGCGTCGGCGAGGCCGTCGACCGCTGGCTGCTCGGCCGCGCCGAGCAGCTCGTCCCGACCGAGCTCGCCGCCTTGCCCGACCAGTGCGTCGACCTGTTCGCGCGCCTCGCCGCGCCTGACCCTTTCACCAGGAGCTCCACGACATGACCCAAACACCATCCTACGTCGCCGTCGACTGCCCGCTCACCCTCGCCGAGGGCCTCGAGGAGTTCGCGGCCGCCAACCCCGGCCTGCTGCCGCCCGGCGACGGCGAGCTGCGCGAGTTCATCCGCGCCCACGACGCCTGCCACGTGCTGTTCGGCCTCACCACCGCGCTCGAGGACGAGGCCGTCGCCGACACCTGGACGATCTTCGGCTCCACCGTCCCGCTGCGGCGCTACGCCTCCTACCTCAAGCACCCGGACATCCTCGGGCTCGTCAAGGACGTCGGCTGGTGGCGCATGGCCGTCGGCACCGCGCGCGCCCTCCCGCGGGTGCTCCGCGCGATCGGCCGCGCCCGCCGCATGAGCGCGCCGTGGCCCTTCTTCGACTACGCGAAATTCCTCGACGAACCGATCGCCGCGCTGCGCAGCCGCTACAACGTGCGCCCGGTCTAATACCGCGACCTGGCCTCGCGCTCGCGGCGCCTCCGGGGCCTCCCGGGCGGGGGCTTCGGCCCCGATTGACGGCCACGGCCGCGCGGTGATAAGCGATAACTTAATCACCGACGAACGAGGGTCCATGGCGTATCTCCTCCATAGCCCGCTCTGCCTGTTGATCGCGCAGCTCGTCGTCATCATCGTCACGGCGCGCGTGCTCGGCGTGTTGGCGCGGAAGATCCACCAGCCGCTCGTGATCGCCGAGGTCGTGGCCGGCATCCTGCTCGGGCCCTCGCTGCTCGGGCTCGTCGCGCCCGACATCAAGGCCGCGCTGTTCCCCGCGGCCTCGCTGGGGATCCTCGGCATGCTCAGCCAGGTCGGGCTGATCCTCTTCATGTTCCTGGTCGGCCTCGAGATGGACCTCGGCCTGCTGCGCGGGCGCGGGCGCGCCTCGGTCCTGATCAGCCACACCAGCATCGTCGTCCCGTTCCTGCTCGGGACCGGCCTCGCGTTCTACGTCTACCCGACGCTCATGCCCGAGGGCGTCGCGTTCTCGTCGTTCACCCTGTTCATGGGCGCCGCGATGAGCATCACCGCCTTCCCGGTGCTCGCACGGATCCTCACCGAACGCCGCCTGCTCCGCACCAAGGTCGGCGCCGTCACGATCACCTGCGCCGCCGTCGACGACGTCACCGCCTGGTGCATCCTCGCCTTCGTCGTCTCGATCGTCCGCGCCACCGCGCTCACCGAGGCCGTCGTCACCACCGTCCTCGCCGTCGGCTACACGCTCGGCATGCTGCTGCTCGTGCGGCCGTTTTTGGCCCGCCTCGCCGCGCGCAACACCGGCCGCGAGGGCCTCACGCAGAACATCGTCGCCGTCACCTTCGTGCTGCTGTTCCTGTCGGCCTGGGCCACCGAGCTAATCGGCATCCACGCCCTGTTCGGCGCCTTCTTGATGGGCGCGATCATCCCGCGCGAGGGCGGCTTCGCCCGCATCCTCGCCGAGAAGCTCGAGGACATCGTCGTCATCGTCCTGTTGCCGACCTTCTTCGCGCTCAGCGGCCTGCGCACCCAGGTCGGCCTGCTCGACACCGCCGAGGCGTGGGTGCAGTGCGCGCTCATCATCCTCGTCGCCTGCGTCGGCAAGTTCGGCGGCAGCTACGTCGCCGCGCGCGTCACCGGCCTCGGCTGGCGCGAGTCGGCGGCGCTCGGCATCCTGATGAACACCCGCGGCCTGATGGAGCTGATCGTGCTCAACATCGGCCTCGAGCTCGGGGTGATCTCGCCGACCCTGTTCACGATGATGGTGCTGATGGCGCTGGTCACCACCTTCATGACCACGCCGATCCTCCAGGTCGTCTACCCCCCGGAGGCGCTGGCCAAGGACCTGCTCGAGCCGCCGCTGGCCGACAAGCGCGTCACCTTGCCCGAGGGCTTCAGCGTCCTGATGTGCGTCGCCCTCGACCGCTCCGGCCCCGGCATGGCCCAGCTCGCCGGCGCCCTGGTCGGCAAGCAGACCGCCTCCGACCGCCTCTACGGCCTGCAGCTGCATCGCCCCGCCGAGCGCACCTCGAGCCTGCTCGAGGACGAGGACGCGGCCGAGAGCCCGAGCGCGCTCGAGCCGCTGCTGGCGCGCAGCCGCGACCACGGCCTCGCCGTGCGGCCGATGTCGTTCGTCTCGCGGGAGCCCGCGCGCGACATCTGCAGCGTCGCCGAGGTCAAGGACGTCGACCTGATCCTGCTCGGCTGGCACAAGACCCTGTTCGGCCAGGCCTTCCTCGGCGGCACCGTCCACGACGTCTTGAAGAACGCCCAGGCCGACGTCGCCGTCCTCGTCAGCCGCGACCTCCAGGCGGTGCGACGCGTGCTGGTGCCGTTCTGCGGCTCGCCGCACGGCCGGGTCGCCGTCCGCCTCGCGCGTCGCATGGCCTACGCCGCCGGGGCCGAGGTCACCGTCCTGCGGATCCGCTTCCGCAACGCCGACGCGCCGCACGTCGACGCCTTCCTCGCCGACATCGCCGGCGACAGGGTCAAGGTCGTCGAGGCCGTCGACGACGGCAACAGGGCCACCGACCTGGTCGTCAAGGCGGCCCAGGGTCACGACCTCGTGGTGCTCGGGTCCGCCCCGCTCCCGATCGACCAGATCCTGTCGCACTGCCCGGCCTCGTTCCTGGTCGTCCACCACAGCGAGCGCCCCGGGCCGGTGCATCGACGCCCGCGTCCGCTCACCGAGCCGTCGACCGACGCGACCGCCCACGCCTAGCCGCGCGTATCATTCCCCGCGAGCCCCCCATGCACTTCGGCGCCACCCTCCGCCTCCTCCGCGTCGACGCCGGCGTCAGCCTCCGCGCTCTCGCGCAGAAGATCGGCGTCTCGAGCGCGTACCTCAGCCGGGTCGAGAACGGCCACGACCAGGCCCCCACGCCCGACCGCCTGATCGCCATCGCCCGCGCCCTCGACCTCCCGCCGACGCTCCTCATCGACCTCGCGCAGCGCGTCTCGCCGTTCGTCGCCCGCTACCTCGAGGATGTCCCTTCGGCCAGCTTCTTGTTCCTCGAGATCGCCCGCCGCAAGCTCAACGCCGCCCAGCTCGCCCGCGTCCACGCGTTCCTCGACGCCGAATTCCCGGCCTGGGGCGCCGCCTCGGCCCCCGCGGTCCCGCGGCTGCACGAGCTGCTCACCCCCGAGCGCGTGATCCTCAAGCTGTCGTGCAGCTACCTCGGCGACGCCATCGACCTCGCGGCCACCCGCCTCGCCGGCGCCGCCCCGGGCCTGCACGCCACCACGCTCGCCGCCGAGATCCGCGAGCGCGAGCGCGAGTCGCCGACCGGCGTCGGTCACGGCGTCGCCGTCCCGCACGCGCTCGTCCCGGAGCTCGAGCCGGTCGCCGCGCTCGTCACCCTCGCGCGCCCGCTCCACGTCCCGACCCCCGACGACCTCCCGCTGCAGGTGCTGCTCGTGATCGTCGGCGGCGGTCGGGCGCCGCTCGAGATGCTGGCCCGGGCCGCTCGCCTGGCCACGCCGGGCACCGTCGCCGAGCTGTGCCAGGCGACCACGCCCGAGGCCGCGCTCGCGCGCGTGCGCCACGTCGAAAGCGAGTTCGGCTGACGTGACCGAGCGCGACGCCGCGCTCGAAGATCTACCGCTGAAAAAAGGCGGGCCGCGACGAGGTTCGAAGTGACGCTCTTACCACGCGCTCTACCAGGCTGAGCCACCGCTCGCGCGGGCTGGATTCGAACCAGCGACCTCGTGGTCCCTTGGATGTAGTCACTCCGGCATTCGCGACCCAAAAAGAAGGCGGCTGCGACGAAGAATTTGGGCGAGACGTGGATCTGGAACGGATGTAGTCCCGCCCGGGCATTCGCAGCCAAGAAGGTGGACCTCGACGAAAGGTACGGAGACGTTCGTGCTCTACCAGCTGAGCTACCGCCCCGTGCGAAGTGGAGCGGGCCGGACTCGAACCGGCGACCTCGTCATTAAAAATGTAGTCCCCGCGGGCATTCGAGGCCCGAGCTCATGTGACAGGAGAAGGTGGACCCCGACGAGGGTCGAAGAGACGTTCGTGCTCTAACCGCTGAGCTACCGCCCCGTACGAGTGGAGCGGGCTGGATTCGAACCAGCGACCCCGATCTCCAAAAGATGTAGTCCCTCCGTGCATTCGGAGTCCAAAACTCGAGGTGTGCGTGTGAAGAAAGTGGGCCTGACGAGGAGTGAAGAGACAAGCGCGGTTCGCTCTGCCGCTGAGCTACCTCCCCATGAGCACGGGGCGGGCCGGATTCGAACCGGCGTCCTCACCGTCAAGATGTAGTCCCTCCGGCATTCAGGCCCGGAGAAGGTGGGCATCGACGAGATCTTTAAAAGAAGAAGAGACGACTGGCGCGTTCTGTCCGCTGAACTACCGCCCCTCGCGGGGTGGGCCGGATTCGAACCGGCGGCTCGCCTTGGAGATGTAGTCCCTTCGGCATTCGAGGCTCGAAGAAAGCGGCTGCGACGAGGAGGTGGGCGAGACGTGGATCGGAAAAGATGTAGTCCCGCCCGGCATCCGCAGCCAAGGTGTCAGGCGTTCACAGGGTGATCGCCTCGATCGCGCGGACCCAGTGCTCGCCCGCGAGGCCGCCGCGCGCGAACGCGGCGACGAGTGAGAAGACGTCGTCGGAGAAGCCGCCGACGTTGAGGATGTCCTTGCGGTCAGGTGCTTGCGTGGTCGCGCCCGGCTGGATGTCGATGCAGACCAGCTGCGCCTTCGGGTTGCGGCGCTTGAAGACGCCCCACTCCTCCATCACCTGCGTCCCGCGGCGGTACGTGCTGCGGGTGTCGATCCACGACTCGTTGTCGGACACGAAGATCACCAGGTCGCCCTTGGCCTTGCGGCGGTTGAGCTCCTGCAGGGGCACCGCGCAGTTGGTCCCGCCGGACGGGAGCTTCGCCAGGCGCTGCGCGTTGGTGAGGACGCTGTCGTGGCCGTCGATCTTGCACGGCACGACCTTGTCGTGGAACGGGATGACCTCGGTGTCTCGGTTCTTGCGCAGGAAGGCCGCGGCGATCAGGGCCGCCGCGTCGATGCAGCGCACCGCCGTGGTCGCGCCCTTGCGGTGCCCCGTGACCGGGGAGTGCATCGAGCCCGAGACGTCGAGCAGGACGTAGATCTGTCCGTCGACCGCGGGCACGTTGTGGATCGCCGCCTCCATCGCGTCGTGGAGCGCGTCGCGGATCTTCTTCGGCACCTTGGTGTCGGCCTGCTTGTAGGCCATGAGCAGCTGATACGGGAACACCCGCGCCTTGCGGACCTCCTCGGGCGCGGCCAACTTCTTGGCGAGCGCCTTGGTGAGCGCCGCGTCGTCGAACACGCCGTGGCGCAGGAAGGTGTTGAGGTTCATGCGCAGCATCTGCCAGCCGGCGCGCGAGGCGATCGCCCGCCACGCGCTCTCGCGCAGCGGCGAGCCGGTGAGCAGCTGGAACGGCACGTCGGGGACCAGGTCGGAGCGGCCCGCCTTGAAGTCCTCGAAGGTGCGCACGCACTCGGGCAGCGCCGCGGCGTCGTGCTGCCGCCCGAGCAGGTAGCCGTAGAGCGCCCGCCGGGCGTCGGTGGTCGGCTTCGGGTGGACCATCCGCAGCACGTCGGTCAGCGCCGGGTCGTTGCCGACCGAGTCGCCGAACACCTGCGCGTCGCTGCGGCGCTCGAGCCACTGCCGCACCAGCCGCTTCGGCCGCGACCCGAGCGAACGCCGCCCGGTCGCGCCCGACCGCACGATCTGCACGAAGTTGCGCAGCATCTTGCCGTTGTCGCAGACACGCCCGAACACCTTCTCGAGCAGCTCGCCGTCGCGGCTCGCCAGCTCGGCCAGCAAGAGCGCCGGCATGTCCTTCATGTGGCTGTGCTGCCGCGTGTACACGGCCGCCTTGGCCACGAACTCGCCGTTCACCTTGCCGACCAGCGCCCGCACCGCGTCGAGCTGACCCTGACCCGTGGTGTAGAAGGTGTTGCTGAGGCACCCGGTCGCGGCGTACTGCGCCAGCGCGTGCTTGTCGCTCAGGGCGTACGCGCGACCACCGGCCTCGTTCACCGCGTCGGCCACGGGAGCGTGCTTGCGGGTGGTGAAGATCGAGAGGTTGACCATGACGGGCTCCTTGTCCACCCCCTTGAGCAGGCACCGGACCGGCCGCTGGCACAGGCGGAAAAGTTTTTTGGTTTCAAGACATTGAGCCGTTATCACCGGGTAAGAATCGTAAATAAAATTTTATCTCACTCTATCTCCATTTATATCCTCATCTCAATGCCGTGCAGGCGCATGTCCTTTGGGACATCTCGCTTCGCGCGCGCACCTCGAGCTCGCCCGGCTCGCGCTCGCGAGGGTCAGCGCTTCGGCGAGTCGGGCTTGCCGTCGAGGTCGGGGCGGCCGTCGAACAGGTCGCGACCGATGGCGATCGCGCGCTGGATCATCTCGTTGAGGGAGGACGAGCGCGCGAGGTCGGGGTCGCGGGCGCGGACGTGGTCGACCACCTGCTCGACCTTCACCGCGCCGCCCTGCTTCAGCTCGTGCAAGATCGCCATGAGCATCCGCTCGCTGCGCTGGCGCTCGAGCTCCGCGTTGCGGCGGACCACGATCGCCCGCGCCAGCAGCAGCCCGAGGATCACGACCAGGAGCGCGAGGATCCACGCGATCGTCTCGCCGATCCGCGCGCCCTGGTGGAGCGTGGTCTCGACGCGGCCCCAGAAGCGCTCGCGGAATTTCTCGTACTGCGGATCGGTCTCGACGAGATCGAGCGCGTCGACGGCCCCGAGCACCGCCTCGCGGCTGACCTCGCGCGAGACCTTGCCTGCTGCCGGGGCCAGCTCCTCGCTCAGCGCCTCGCGCAGCGCCGGCGCGATGTCCCTGGCGATCGTGGTGCGCAGCGCCGGCCCGAGGTTGTCCTCGATCACCCGCTGCATCCCCGGGCCGAGGTTGCGCTCGAGCACCGCCTGCGTCGCCGGCCCGAGGTCGTCGCGCACGCCCTCGCTCAACGTCGTGACTGTCCTTCGGGTCAGGGCCTCGGCCAGCGCCGCCGCGCCCTGTCGCGTCGACGGCGACAGCGCCGACCCGATCGCCTGCTCCACCGCGCGCCTGGTGGTGTCGACGACGGCCGGGCTCACGTCCTCGCGCAGGCCGTCGCCGACGGCCTTCGACAGCGCGCCGACGTAGTCCTCGCTGAGCTGCTTGACCTTCGCCACCCGCTGCTCGTCGGTGAGGCCGTCGAACGCCCCGGCCGCGACCTGCTCGGCCAGCTCGCGCGCGGCCTTCTGCACCTCGGGCAGGTCGAGCAGGCCGTCGATGCGCCGGCGCACCTGCGGGTCCTCGAGCGCGTCGAGCGTCCCGTCGATCGCCGCCGGCACCGACCTGCGGACCAGGCGCTCGGTACCTGATGCGCAGGACATGTCCCAAAGGACAAGCCCGAGCGCGACCGCGAGCGGCCGGCGACCCGCGAGCGGTCGGGAGGTCATCCGCGTCAGGATAGGAGAGCCGCGCTCCGGCCGCCAGTTCGTCAGTGGATCGGCGGCGAGCCGCTGACGACGCGGTCGATCCCGGCCGCGTCGCGACGGACCTCGACCGACTGGTAGCCGCGGGCGAGCATGTGCTCGCGGGTCGCCTCCGCCTGACCGAGCCCGATCTCGAGGAACAGCCGGCCTTCGGGCACCAGCACCCCGGGCGCGGCGCAGGCGTCGACGAGCCGGCGCACCAGATCGAGGCCGTCCTGACCGCCGTCGAGCGCGAGGCGAGGCTCGTAGTCGCGGACCTCGGGCTGCAGCTCGGCGAGCTCGGGCGAGGCGATGTAGGGCAGGTTGGCGGCGATCGCCGCCAGGCCGCCCTCGGGGAGCTTCACGCCGCGCAGGAGATCGCCGCGGACGAACTCGACCTGCAGGCCGAGGCTGGCCGCGTTTTCGCGCGCGACCGCGAGGGCGTCGGGCGAGACGTCGACCGCGGTGACCTCGACGTCGCGGCGCGCGTGCTTGACCGCCAGCGCGATCGCCCCCGAGCCGGTGCCGACGTCGAGCACGTGCAGCGGGTACGGCGGCGGCGGCGGCGGCAGCAGCTCGAGCAACCAGTCGACCAGGTGCTCGGTCTCTGGCCGCGGGATCAGCACCCGGCGATCGACCGCGAGCTCGAGCCCGAGGCCGTGGAAGCCGCGTTTGCCGGCGATGTAGGCCACCGGCTCGCGTGCCAGCCGCCGGCGGATCAGCTCGCGCAGCGCCGTCCGCTGGGCCTCGTCGACCAGCGCGTCGTAGCGGAGGAAGATCTGCATGCGCGAGCAGCCGAGCGCCTGCGCCACCAGGTGCTGCGCGTCGGCGCGGGCCTCGCCGAAGCCGGCCCGCTCGAACCGCTCGACGGTCCAGTTCAGCACCTCCTGGACGGTCCAGAGCTGCTGGCGCGCGGGGCGTGAAGGCGACGTGGAGGACATCGGCGGGCGCGAGAGTGTAGCCGGACCGCGCGGTCTCAGGGCGCGGCGGTGTGGCCGCGCGCCGGGACGCCGAGCTGCCGCCGGAGCTCGGCGACCGTCAGCTTCAGCGCCGCCGCGGCGCCGCGTCCGTCGACGTAGAGGCTGCGCTGGCCCTTCGCGGCGCGGAACGCCCGCAGCGTGCGCAGGGGGGCGATGAACACGCCGCCCAGCACCGCGGTGAGGTTGATCATCCACAAAAATGGCGTGTTGCAGCCGGCGCGCAGCTCCCAGGCCCCCATCTCCGACTCGCCGGCGAGGTCGGTGCCGTAGCCGGTGAGCACGTGGTGGAGGTCGTGGAGCGCGACGACCTGGCGGCGCGCCGGCGGGTTCGGCAACTTCAGCGTGCGGCCGAGGATGTGGAACGCGAACGTCGGCGACGAGTACTCGGCCGTCGAGAAGCCGTTGCGCTCGAGGTACAGGTCGCGGGCCTCGCGGAGGGTCATGTGGGACGGCACGTGCGTGACGCGCGACGGCATGGCTGCTCCTCGTGTCGCCCACCTCGCGGGCGAATGCCAGCCTTCACGAGGGCGCCGCGGCGCGCGCGCGCGCACGCCTCACGACGACGCCTTCGCCGGCTCCTCGAGCGGCGCCTCGATCTGCGCGACCATGCGCCGGAGCAGGCCCTCGACCATCAGCGCGCGCTCGCCCGAGTCGTAGACGCCGTCGTGGTAGCGGGCCTGGATGTCCTCGTACTTCTCGCGGGTGTCGTTGATGAGCTGCTTGTAGGGCTTGCGGCGGGCCAGGACTTCTTTTTGGTTCTGCCAGAAGAACGAGACCATGGCGGCGACGGTGAAGCCGGTGAGGGCGACGCCGATCGGGCCGCTGACGATGTAGGCGAGGCCGTAGCGGAGGGCGACGACGCCGCCGACGCCGACGGCGAGCTCGCGGATCCCGCTCTTCTTCATCTTGCCCCAGGCCATCGGCAGCAGCTCGCCGGAGGCCAGCACCAGCGCCACGAATTCCGGCCGCTTGGCCCCGCGCTCGTAGGTGTCCTTGATCACCTGCTGCATGAAGGCGTCGAAGCTCTCGTACACCTCGCTCGGGTAGGCCGTGTGACTGCTGCTGCTGGCTGCCATGCGCGCCAGCATAGCAGAGCCCTCGGTTCCCTTTGACACGGCCGCGCGCGGCTCGCACAATTCCCGCCCGCATGCCGCGCTCATGGTCGTCCCGTCCGCGCGCCGCGTGGCCCGTGCGCTTGCTCGCGGTCCTCGCCGCCGCCACCGCCGCGTGCCGCACGGCGCCGCCGTCCGAAGGCCCGCCCGCGAGCTCCGACCTGTCCGAACGTACAGCTCCGCCGGCGCTCGATCTGGAGGGCCTGGAGGGCCCGCAAGACGGCGGCGACCCGGTCGCGAAGCAACCGGCGAAGCGGCCCGAGCCCGCCGTCGTCACCGATCTGCCCGGCGCCTTCGCGGCGCTCGAGAAGGGCAACCCCGAGGGCGCCGCGTCCTTCCTCGCCGGCGCCCTGCGCCAAAAGCCAGGTGACGAGCGGGTCCGCCTCGCGCTCGCGCACGCGCACCTGGCCACCGGCGCCACCGACCTCGCCGCCGCGGCGCTCGACCTCAAGGCCGGCCAGCCGGGCCCTGTGCGCATGCGCCTGCTGGCGCGCGTGCTCGAGGCCCGCGGCGATCGGTCCGGTGCGATCGCGCTGCTGCAAAAAGCCGCCGGCGATCCGGCCGAGCTGCCCGCGCGCGGCGAGCTGCTCAGCCTGCTCGTGGCCGCGGGCCAGGACAAGGACCCCAAGGCCGTCGCGCTGCGCGAGGAGCTCTACGACGCCTACGACGCCGGCAAGGCCAAGACGGTCGAGCAGCTGGTGGCGGTGGCCCGGGCCGCGCTGGCCCGTGGTTCGACCGGCGCCTTCCACGACGCCAACATGGTGCTCGGCGAGGCGGAGAAGCTGCCCCTCGAGACAGGTTCACTCGAGCCCGGGTTCATCCTGCGCGACCGGGCGCTGCTGCTGCGCGGCGCGATGTTCCGCGAGAAGTACGCCGCGTCGGAGGCGATCGAGACCTACGAGCTTGTCTTGCAGCGCGACGCGTGGCACGCCGAGGCGCTGGCGGGGGTCGCCGCGGCCCACCTCGAGGGCTTGCGGCTGGCGGCCGCGAGCGAGACGGCGCAGCGGGCCCTGCAGGTCAACCCGCGCCAGCTCGACGCGCTCGCGGTGCTCGCCAAGGTCGCGCTGGTCGAGGGTCGGCGCGACGAGGCGACCGCGCGGGCGCAGGGCGACATGCTGGCGACCAGCCCCGGACACCCCGACGCGCTCGCGGTGCTCGCCGGCGCCGCGCTGGCCCGCGACGACGCGGCCGCCTACGCCCGCCTGCGCGACCTGGCCGCCGCCGGCAACCCGCTCCCCTTCTGGCTCGCGCTCGCCGACCTGCTGGTGTCGATGCACATGTACGAGCAGACCCATACCGTGCTCGAGGAGGCGGCCAAGCGCGCGCCCGACAACGCCTACGTGCAGTCGGCGCTCGGCCTCAACCTGCTGCGCCTCGGCAAGGAGAACGAGGGCCGCGCCGCGCTCAAGGCCGCGTGGAAGCGCGACCGCTTCAACGAGCGCACCCGCAACACCCTCGACCTCTACGACCAGCGCATCGACCCGCTCTACACCGACATCAGCGACGGCGACCTCAGCCTGCGCCTCCTCAAGGAGGACCAGGAGTATGTCTCTCCGGACATGTTGGCGATCATCGCCCGCGCGCGCGCCAGCCTCGACAAGCGCTACTCGCTGCGCCCGACGCCGCTGCGCATCGAGGTGTTCGCCGACCCGAGCGACTTCTCCGTGCGCACCATCGGCGTGCCCAGCCTCGGCGCCGTCGGCGTGTGCTTCGGCCGCCTGATCACCGCCGTCGGCCCCTACTCCGGCACCCACAACTTCCACCAGGTCGTGTGGCACGAGCTCGCCCACGTCTACGCCGTCCAGCTCAGCAAGGGCCGCGTGCCGCGGTGGTTCACCGAGGGCCTGTCCGAGTGGGAGTCCGAGCTCGCCGACCCCTCGTGGGCCCGCGAGAGCGCCGAGCTGCTGGCCGCCTCGCGCCGCAAGGGCACCCTGCGCCGCCTGTCCGAGCTCGAGCTGGCGTTCCTGCGCGCCGACTCGGCCCAGGGCATGGAGGTCGCCTACACCACCGCCGCCTACGCCGTCCGCTACCTCGGCGAGACCTACGGCCTGCCGCGCCTCATCGCCATGCTCAAGGGCTACGGCGAGGGCGCCACCACCGAGGCGCTGATGGAGAAGCACCTCGGCAAGCCGCTGGCCGTCGTCGAGAAGGAATTCGAAACCTGGCTCTTCGGCCAGCTCGACGCCAAGGTCAAGGGCTGGGAGCCGGCCAAGAGCCGCGGCGACAAGCCCGACGAGCGCGACAAGCTGCTCACCGAGGCGCTCGGCCACGCCCAGAAGAAGGACATGAGCTCGGCCGCGCGCTCGCTGCAGCAGCTGATCCAGGGCCGCGGCGACGGCTACGTCCCGCGCATGACCCTCGGCGAGGTGCTGCTGCAGGGCCCGAGCTGGAAGCAGGCCGCCGAGCACTACACCAAGGCGCGCGGCTTCCGGCCCGAGTCCGTCGAGCCGATCATCCGCCTCGCCGAGGTCGCCCGCCGCGACGGCGACGTCGCCCGCGAGAAGGCGCTGCTGCGCGAGGGCCTGGCGATCGACGGCATGAGCTACGACCCGGCCGCGCGCCTGCTCATGCTCGCCGCCGTCACCGCCGACGCGCCGGGCCGCGACTACGCGCTCGACCGCGCCGCCGCGATCGCGCCGCTCCACCCGCTCACCCTCGGCGGCCAGGCCCTGCGCGCCGCCGCGGCCGGCGACAAGCCGCGCGCTCGCAGCCTCAGCGACCGCGCCCTCAAGCACATGGACGACGGCCCGCTCGCCAAGGGCCCGGTCGACACCCTCGTCGTCCTCGCCCTCGCCGCCGAGGCCGCCGGTGACGGCGCCCGCGCCAAGATCCTCGCCGCCCGCGCCGCGGCCGAGCCGAAGCTGCCCGCCCCCGCCAAGCAGGCGATGGAGCGCGTCCGCACCGCCAAATGAGCGGCCCGAGAGGACATGCTCTCAACAACATGTCCTTTCACACATGTCCTAGGCGGCATGTCTCCCCGGACATTCACCCGCACGAGCCCCAGGCCCGGCATCGCCACGGCCGACCTCGCGTCCACTCACCGCCCGAGCACCAGCCCGGCGACCGCCACCGTCGCCGCCAGCCGGCCGACCTCGAGCGGCAGGGCCCAGCGGCGGCGCTCCGCCAGCCCGGCGAGCGCGACCGCCCCGGCGGCCACCGTCGCGCAGGCGAGCGCGGCCAGCCAGGTCGGCCAGGCCGCGGCGGCGATCAGCACCGTCATCGTCGCCGCCACGATCACGACCGCCTGCAGCAGGATGTAGACGGACATGCCCCGAGAGACAGGCGCCGACCAGCGCGCGGCCGCCCGCGCCGCCAGCTCGGCGGCCGGCAGCGGCCCCGTCGGCCCGCGCGGCGTCCACCCCGGGTGCGCGAGCAGGACGAGCGCGCGCTCGCGGAGGTTACGACCGGCGCGGACCCGCCGCCCGAGCTCGACGAATTGCTCGAGCTGCGCCCACAGCGGGTTGAGGCTGCGCAGCCGCTTGGTCGTGCCGTACACCGTCGGCTCGTCGACCGGCGCGAACGTGCCGAACAGCCGGTCCCACACGATCAAGATCCCCCCGTAATTCTTGTCGAGGTAGCGCGGGTTGACCGCGTGGTGGACGCGGTGGTGCTGCGGCGTGTTGAGCACCTGCTCGACCGGGCCGAGGGGGCCGATCATCTCGGTGTGGATCCAGAACTGATACAGCGAGTTGATCGCCTTGCTGACGAAGAACACCAGCGGCGGCACGCCGAGCAGCGCCAGCGGCAGCCCGAACACCACCAGCGTGCTCGCCGTGAAGACGCCCTGGCGCAGCGCGACCGCCAGGTTGTAGTCCTCGCTGTGGTGGTGCACCACGTGCGTCGCCCACAACACCCCGACCTCGTGGCTCGCGCGGTGCCACCAGTAGTAGATGAGGTCGACCGCGACCAGGGCGAACACCCACGTCGTGACCGCCCCGGCGTCGAGCTCGAACAGCCGCCACTCGTGGACGAGGAAGTACAGCGCCGCCAGGCCGGCCGCCGTCAGCACGCCGAACAGCTGCTGGACCACGCCGCAGCCGACGTCCGAGACCGACACGGACAGGCGATAGAGGTCGCGGCCGGCCCTGCGGGCCAGGAAGTACTCGAGGACGATGAAGGCGACGAAGACGGGGATCGACCAGGCGATGAGCTGCACGACAGTCGGCCTCCACGAGATCATAGCGCGACGACCACTCACGCGACCGTCCGCCGGTCCCGCCGCGAGTGACCACGCCCGCCCCCGCGAGCACGCACGTGGGCGACCGCGACGGCACGCCCGCGCCGCCGTCGTCCTCGACCAGTCCCAAAAGCCAGGTCATGATCGCCGTGGCGTCGAGATCGGCGCACGGGGAGGTCGCCGCGCCGCCCCCGACGTCGACCCGGCGACCGGCGCGCGCCCTCGATGGCACCGTCGTCACCGCGGTGATGACGACTGTCGGCGCGCTCGCCGAGTGCGCGCGCGCCGGCGTCCGTGTTGCGCGCGATCTCGCACTTCCGGCCGGGAATGCGGCCGGATGCCCGCTGCTCGCCGGTTCGTGGGGCCCCGCCCGCGGACTCTCGTCCGCGTCACCGGTCCGCGGCGCGATCGGCATGCTCGCGCGCATGTCGTCGCGTTCATGTCGCGACGGCACATCGCGGCAGGCGGATCGGCGAGGGCCGGGCGACCGACCTCTCGTGGGACCGGGTTGCGCCGCGGTGCCGGCCTGGTAGCGTCAGCCCCGCCATGGCCGCGCTGTTCCCGTTCACGACCGACGAGGCGAATGCCGTTCTCCGGGCCCTGAAGACCGTGGCGATGGCCGACGGCACGTTTGCGATCAAGGAGCAGTCACTGCTGTCGGCCTCGGCCGGGCTGCTCGGTGTCGAGGCCGACGCCGACGCCGTGCCGACGATCACCCCGGAGGAGCTCGCCGCCGCGATCGTCGACCCCGAGCGGCGCCTGATGGCGCTCAAGGCCTGCCTCGTCATGGGCATCGTCGACGGCCAGGTCTCGCCGGAGGAGTGGCGCGTGCTGTCGGCCTTCCGCGCGGCGCTCGACGTCGAGGAGTCGGCGATGCAGGTGTTCCACGGCCTGGTGCAGCAGCACCGCCAGCGCACCCAGTACGAGCTGCAGCGCCGGCTCGGCTCGCCGCAGGCCGGCACCCTGTACGCCGCGCAGGGCTGGCAGGGCGTGCTCAACTTCTTCACCGAGGACCTGCTCGCGCTGCCCAAGACCCGCGAGAACAGCGAGCTCGCGTGGCGCTATCGCCGGATCGGCCTGTTGCCCGAGGGCACCCTCGGCCGCGAGCTGTGGCGGTACTACCGCGAGCGGCAGTTCGCGTTCGCCGGCGAGCTGGGCGGCGTGCCCGAGGCGCTGGTGCACCACGACATCACCCATATCCTGGCCGGCTACGAGGGCGACCTCGAGGGCGAGCTCGAGACCCTGGCGTTCATCGCCGGCCTGCGCCGCGAGGACCCGTCGAGCGCGCTGTTCCTGGTCCTGCTGCAGCACGCCGTCGGGGCGCGGCTCGGCGCCGACAACAGCCTCAGCTTCCAGCCGGAGCGGATCCTCGCCGCGCGCGAGCGCGGGCGCGCGACCACCGAGGACTTCACGCGCCGCGCCGACTTCTGGGACGTGATGGATCAGCCGATCTCCCTGCTCCTCCAGCGCTTCGGGGTGCCGCCGCGGTGAGCGACGCGCCGCAGGTGTTCGACCTCGCCGAGGTCGACGCCGACGCGCCCGAGGTCGTGCTCGCGTGGGTCGAGCGCCTGCGCGCCGCCGCGGCCCGCGGCCCGGTGCTCGTCCGCGCCTGCCCGCAGATGCTGGCGCACACGCTCTACAAGGCCGCCCTGCTCGGCGACGCGATCGTGCTCGAGTCGGTGCGCGACGAGGAAGCCTACGGCTGACGCGGCCGGCCTGACGCAAGCGATCGCCGCCGCGAGGCGAGGCGTCCCCCCTGTCGGTCGTGCTCGGCCTCTTGCCGTCGGCCCTGGCCCACGCTCGAGGGTCTCTGCGCGTGCCCCATGAGCGACAAGACGCTCTGCCTTCTTCAGTCACTGCGCCGCACGGTCCAGCTTCTGCGACGCGGCCGCGCGAGCTCTCCGCCGCGACCCCCGAGCCCCGCGCGGTGTTTCGCCTGCGACGCGTGTCTCGCCGCCTCGCCGGCCCGCGGGCGCGCCGGGTCCGCCATGCTACGCTGCGCTGCGATGTCCTCCGCAGCGCGAGCCTTCGCCCGAGCCCACGACCACGCCCAGGTCACCCGGCGGGCCCGCGGCGCATTGTTCGCCAGCGCCGCGATCACCCTCCTGCTCTACGCCGTCCCGTTCGGCGGCCTGCTCATCTACCCGCTGCTCCTCCTGTCCACGCTCGCCCACGAGCTCGGCCACGGCCTGGCGGCGCTGGCCACCGGCGGCACGTTCGAGGCGTTCTACCTCTGGCCTGACGGTTCGGGCATGGCCGTTCATACAGGTCCCGAAGGACATGCTCTTCAGGCTGTCGTCGCCGCCGGCGGGCTGATCGGCCCGGCCGTGGTCGCCGGTCTGTGCTTCGCCCTGGCCCGGCGCGAGCGGGTCGCCCGCGTCGTGCTCGGCCTGCTCGGCCTCGGGTTCCTGCTGGCCGTCGCGCTCGTGGTCGAGAACCCGTTCGGCTTCTGGTACATCGGCGGCGTCGGCGTCCTCCTCGTCGCGCTCGCCGCCCGCGCCCGCGCCGCGGTCGCCCAGACCGCCCTGGTCTTCCTCGCCGTCCAGCTGGCCCTCAGCGTGTTCTCCCGCGCCGACTACCTGTTCACCGCCAGCGCCCAGACCTCCGCCGGCGTCATGCCGTCCGACTCGGCCCACATCGCCGCCGCGCTCGGCGGCTCGTACATGCTGTGGGGCGCCGTCTGCGGCCTGTTCTCGGTGCTGGTGCTGGTCCTCGGCCTGTGGCTGTTCACCCGTGGCAGCAGCCGCGTCGACCTGGCCAGCCTGCGCCGCCGGTGACGCGCGTGACCCCCGAGCTGCGCGCCCTGGCCTCGCGGGCCCTCGATGGTGTCCCGGAGGACATGTTCTCCTGGACATGCCTCAAAGAACGCTCGAAGAGCGCGACGGTGTGGCGAGCCGAGAGTTCGTCCGGCGCGCTGGTGCTCAAGCAGCACCGCCACCCGCGCCCGTTCGCGCAGGAGCTGCGGGCCTATCGCGACTGGCTGCCGCGGCTCGACGCGACGCGGACGGCCGATTCCCCCGCCACCCGTGTCGCGCGCCTCCTCGCGTTCGACGCCGCCGCCCGCGCGCTCGCGTTGACCGCCGCGCCCGGCGAGCGCCTGTCCCTCGGGCCATCCGAGCTCGTCCTCTCCGCCCACGCCGCCGCCGGTCGGTTCGCCCGCGCCCTCCACTCCTTGCCGGTCGCCGACGACGACCCGCTGCCCCTGCGCGACGGCGTGTCCGCCCGCCTCGACGAGTGGCACGCGCGCGCCGCCGGCCTCCTCTCTCCTTCCGAGCGCGACGCACTGCAGCGCCTTTCCGATCGCCGCGACGCCTTCGCCGGCGTGCGCCGCGTGCCGTGCCACCGCGACTTCACCCCCGACAACTGGCTCCTCGCCGGAGAAGACCTCCACGTCCTCGACTTCGAGCACGCCCGCCTCGACGCCCCCGAGGCCGACCTCGTCAAGCTGCGCGCCGACGTCTGGCCCGCCGACCCCGCGCTGGAGCACGCCTTCCTCGCCGGCCACGGCCCGCTCACCGGCGACGCCGCCGCCCGCCTCGACGTCCTGCTGGCCCTCCACGCCGTCGCCACCCTCGCCTGGGCCGAGCGCCACGCCGACCCCGACTTCCGCGCCCTCGGCCGCCGCGCCCTCTCCGCAGCGCTCGCGTCGGCCTGAGCGACCTCACGAACATGCTCGAAGTAGCATGTCCCTTCGAGCATGCCCTTTAAAACATATGCGGATCAGTGCAGCCGGGCCAGCTTGTCGGGGTTGGCCACGAGGTGCACGCCGAAGATCGTCTCGCCGTCGGTCTCGATCGACAGCGTCGACACCACCACTCCGTCGTGCCGCAGCACCACCGAGAGCCAGCCGTTGATCTCCGCGAACGAGATCGTCGCGTCCGCCCCGCCCTTCTTGGCGAAGCCGATGAGCATCCGCCCCACGCGGTCGGGCCCCGCCACGACCTTGCGCGCCGCGCGGGCCCGGCCGCCGCCGTCGGACCACGCGACCACGTCGTCGGCGAGCAGCCGCTGCAGCCCTTCGAGGTCGCCCTGCGCGATCGCGCCGAGGAAGGCCCCGAGCATCTGCTCGTGTTGCTGGCGCGAGCGAGCGAACCGCGGCCGCTTCGAGCGCACGTGCTCGCGGGCGCGGTGGGCCAACTGGCGGCACGCCGCCTCCTCGCGCCCGACGATCTGCGCCACCTCGGCGAACTCGTAGTCGAAGACCTCGCGCAGCACGAACACCGCCCGCTCGAGCGGGCTCAGGGACTCGAGCAGCACGAGGAAGGCGAGCGAGATCGACTCGAGATCCGGCGGGTCGGCGACGCGCTCGGTGGGCAGCGGTTCGGGCAACCACGGGCCGACGTAGGTCTCGCGCCGGACTCGCGCCGACTTCAGCTGATCGAGGCACAGCCGCGAGACCACCGTCGTCAGCCACCCGCCGGGCGCGGTGATCGTCGCGTGCTCGGCCGCCTGCCAGCGCATGTGCGCCTCCTGCAGCACGTCCTCGGCCTCCGCCGCGCTGCCGAGCATGCGATAGGCCAGCCCGAACAGCCGCGACCGGTGGGCCCCGAACAGCTCCGCCGCCTCCGCCGGGCTCACGGCATCACCTCCGCGGCCACCAGCGGCTGCGGCTGCCCCTTCAACCAGCGATACCCCCACCAGCCGCGCTGCTCGGCCCGCAGCGCCAGCAGGGTGTAGCGGCACACCCGCTCCTTCACCCACGCCGCCACTCGCCCGGTCACGATCCGCTCCCGTGGCCGGTCGGCGGCGTCCATGAACTGCAAGATGCCATCCCGCCGGCCCAGGCTCACGCAGGAACCCCCATCGCCGAAGCTGAACTCGCGCACCTCCCCGCCGGTCAGCTCGGCGATCGCCGTGTCGGCCGCGTGTGCCGCCATCGGCATCGCCGTCTTGCACCCGGCCGCCAGCCAGCCGCCTCCGGCCGTGGCCCGGGCCGCCGCGTCGCCGGCGACCAGCAGGTCCGGCCGCGCGTGGAGATAGCGGTCGACGATCACCCGGCCATCGGCCGCGCTCGGCAAACCGGTACCGGCCAGCAGCGGCATCGCCCGAAAGCCCGCCGCCCAGGCGCACAGGTCGAAGCCGACCGGCCCCGCCTCGGTCTCGAGCCGATCCGCGGCGACCATGGTCACCCGCGTGTGCTCCCGGACCGCCACGCCGAGTCGCTTCAGGGCCGAGCGCGTGTATTCGCGCGCCTTGCGGCTCAGCGCCGGCATGATCTCGCCCGCCGACACCAGCTCGACCTGCAGGCCGGGGAGCGCCTCCGCCAATTCGCTGGCGATCTCGACGCCGGTGAGGCCGCCGCCGCACACGGCAAGCCGGCCGCCGCGCGCGGCAACGCGCCGCGCCTCGGCAAACAGCGGGCCGACCCGGTCGCCGTCGATGGCAAACGCGTGCTGGCGCGCGCCGGGCACGAGGTCGAGGTCCACGGAGCCGCCGGTGCACACGATGGCGCGGTCGAATTCGAGCACGCCGGCGTCGGTGAGGAGGCGTCCGGGCGCGACTTCGTTCACCCGCGCGTGGACGAAGCGGACCGCCGTGCCGGCGACGAGCTCGGCGACCGGGTGCGCGACGCCGCGGCCGGTCGCGGCCTGCTCGTGGAGGCGGACGCGCTCGACGAGTTGGTCGCTGGCGCCGACGAGGGTGACGGCGACGCGGCCGCGGGCGATCCGCGCGGCGCGGAGGGCCGCGAGCAGACCGGCGTAACCGGTGCCGATGACGACGAGATGCGGGATCATGCGGGGTTCTCCTGGTTCACCGGCATGACGAGGCAGCCCCGGCGCCGCGTGACACGGGATTTTTCACCGCCTCGCCGCGCGCGTTCGCTCGCACCGTCGCGCGACCGCGAGCGCGACGCTAGTAGAGGATGCAGAAGCCGAAGCTCGTGGTGCCCTGGGCCGCGACCTCGGCGTTCTGCGGCTCGCCGCTCCACACCAGGAGGTCGCCGTCCTGCGTGTACTCGGCGCTCCACGCGTTCTGCACCTTGCCCAGCCGCGGGAGCACGACCTGCCAGGTGATCGGCGCGTCGGTCGTGTTGATCACCGTGACCGTGTTGCACTCGCCCTTCTTCCACTGCGAGTCCTGCGTGACCTGCGTGTCGATGCCCGGCGACGTCACCGGCCCCGACTCGGCGCCCGTCGTCCCGCCGCTCGTCGTCGTCTCGTCGCCCGTCGTCGTCTCGCCATCCGTGCCTGGATCTCCGCCCGTCGTCGTCTCGCCGCCGTCCACGACCGCCCCGCCGCGCTCGCGGAAGAACCGCGTGCCGACCAGAGCCAGCACCAGGCTGTCGAGCCGGCCCTCGGCCGCGACGAACGCCGCCATCAGCTCGTCCTGCACGCACTGCAGCTCGGTCTCCGCGTCCGAACCGACCGCGTAACGGGCCCACTGCAGCGTGTAGCACGCCTCGACGTCGGGGCTGCCCGCGAGCAGCTGCGCCAGCTCGTCGGCGCCGTCGAAGGCCCCGTTGGTGTGGTCCGTCAGCACGATCTCGCCGCTCGCGTCGATCGGGTGGATCCCGTCCATCGAGCGCGTGCGGCCGACCGCGTCGTAGTGTTCGAAGCCGAAGCCGATCGGGTCGATGCGCGAGTGACAGCCGGCGCACGTCGCCTCGCTCGCGTGCTGGATGTAGCGATCGCGCGTGCTGAGCTCCGGATCGACCGGCGGCGGCGAGGTGTCGAGCGCGGGCGGCGGCGGCGGCATCTCCTGGCACAGCAGGCGCTCGCGCACCAGCTTGCCGCGGTGGATCGGCGACGACGACGTCGGCAGCGCGTGCGTCGTCATCACCCCGCCGTGCGTCAACAGGCCCGAGGCAGCCCCGGTGTCGACGCGCTTGAAGCCGGCCGGATCGGCCTCACCCGCGCCCGCCTCGACCCCGTAGTACATCGCCAGCGCGTCGGTCATGTACGAGTAGTTCGCCGTCAGCAGCTCGGTCAGCGAACCGCCGCTGCGGTACACGGCGGCGGCGAAGCGGTGCGTCTCGCCGAGCATCGCCTCGCGGATCTGCGGCGTCAGCTCGGGGTAGAGCGTCGCGTCGCGCGGGACGGTGCGCAGGCGATCGAGGTGCAGCCACTCGTCGACGAAGCGGTGGAGCGTGGCGTCGGCGTCGGCGCCGGCGAGCAGCCGGTCGGCGTGCATCCGCAGCACTTCCAGATCTTTCAAGCTGCCGTCCTCCGCCGCAGCCATCAGTGCGTCGTCCGGTGGGCCGCCGACGATCAGATACGACAGCTCGCCGGCGAGCTCGTGCGCGGAGAGCGGGTAGACCCCGTCGCCCGCGTGCTCGCCGAGCTCCGTGCGGTAGAGGAACCCCGGCGACTGCAACATCGCCGCGATCGTCCAGCGGATCCCGCCGGCGAATTGCTCGACCGCGGCGGCCTCCTTCCACAACGACCGATAGCGCGCCTGCTCGTCCGCCGTCAGCGGCCGGCGGAACACCTGCTTGCCGAAGCGGGCGATGAATTCGTGCGCGCACACCTCCTCGCCGATCTCCTGCGGATCGCAGCCGAGCCGCGCCGGCAGCTCGGCCACGATCAGGTCGGCCACCTTCTCGGCCGCGTCGCGATACTGGTCGGCGAGCAGCCCCGAGACGACCAGCGCCCCGGCGTTGTTCGTGTAGCCCTGGACCACCGTGTCGGCCGCGAAGCCGAGCCCGAGCTCCGTCGGCGCGCCGAGCACCGCCTGCAAGCTGCGGTTGTACTCGACGTGGCTCAGGCGTCGGACACGACGCAGACCGCCCCCGTCGCAGCCCACGGCGCCCTCGCCGTCGGAGCCCGTGCACGAGAACGTGCCCTCGCTGCGCGCGACGAACTCGGCCAGCACGTCGTAGGCCTCGGTATCGGGCGCGACGACCATCCCGCCCTTGTGCATGTCGGGGTGCTGGTTGGTCGGCTTGAGCAGCAGCAGCGAGACCCCGCCGTCGTCGACGAGCGCGACCTCCCTGGCCGCGGCGAAGTTGTGCTCGAGCCAGCCCTCCTCGCTCTCGGCCCAGAGGACCATCCGCGAGTCCTTCGCCAGGCCCTCGAAGTTGTGACAGCCGACGCAGGCCGTGCCGAGGATCGGCGCCCACACACGGGCCTCGAAGAACTGCATGTCGCTGGGACAGCCGCCGCCGTCGGTCGGATCGACGTCGCCGCTCGTGCCCGTGCCCGTCACGGTGCCTGTCGTGTCGCCGTCGGTCTCGCTGCCGGCCGCCCCGCCGTCGTTCTGACAGGCCGCGAGCGCCAGGAGGAGCGCCACGTGACTCGCATGAATCGTCCGCATGATCGCCTCCTCACACCAGACCCGGCAGCGGGCCGGCGCCGACCTCCGGGTTGCCGAATGTCTCATTGGTCAGGCCCATCGCCTGACACAGCGAGACCATGAGCTTGCCGTGCGACTCGCCGGCGAACTTGAGGTAGCGCCCGGTCTGCCAGCGCCCGCCCGCGCCGCCGGCGAGCACGAACGGCACGCTGACGCAGTTGTGCATCCGCGAGTCGCCCATCTCCTTGGCCCACAGCACCACCGAGTTGTCGAGCATCGAGCCCTGCATGTCGGCCTCGGGCGTCGTCGCCAGCTTCTGCACGAGGTACTTGAACTGCTCGGCGAACCACCGCTCGCACGCCACGAACTGGGCCACGCCGGCCAGGTTCTTGTCGTCCATGTGCGACAGCGAGTGGTGCCCCTCGCTCACGCCGAGCCACGAACACACCGTCGGGCTGACGGTGTGCGACAGCTGCAGCGAGGCCACCCGCGTCATGCCGCACGCCAGCGCCGCGACCATCATGTCGATCTGCGCCGTGGTGGTCGCCGGGAATCTCGCGTTGTCCTGGGTGTCGCCGGCCGCGGGCGCCCCGGGCAAGGCGCAGGCGGTCGCGCCCGACAGGCCTTTTTCGAGCTGGGCCAGCGCGTCGAGGTGGGCGTCGAGCTTGGGGCGCTCCTCGCTGCCGAGCCGCCCGCGCAGCGCGGTGGCCTCGTCGACGAGCAGGTCGACCACGCGCTGCCGCCGGGCCCGCAGCGCCGCCGCGGCGTCCTCGCCCCCCATCAAGTCGCCGAACAGCCGCCCGTACACGTTCACCGGGTCGTCGTCCGGCGTGACCCACGTCTTCGGGGCGCTGTACGACATCCGCGTCTGCGTGCTGCCGCCCCACAGCGAGGTCTGGACGCCGAACTCGAGCGAGGCGAAGCGCGTGTCGCCGCCGACCGCCCTGGCCACGAACTGATCGATCGACAGCCCGCCCGACTCGTCGCCGGCGGCGCCGCTGGCCGTCAGCATCGCCGCCATGCCGCCCTTGTGATTGTCGGCGCCGAAGAAGTCGAGCCCCTCGACGACGATCAGCCTGTCCTGGACGTCCGCCAGCGGCTCGAGGATCGACCCGGCCGGGAAGGTGAACTCGGTCTCGCTCCCGCTCGGCCGCCAGTGCTGCGGGATCGTGCCGTTGGGGCTGAAGAACACGATGAACCGCCGCGCCACCGGCCCGCCCTCGGCGCGGCTGCTCGGCGCCGACAGGAGGTTGACGAAGGGCGCGGCGACGAGACCGATCCCGAGGCCGCGCAAGAGGCTTCGACGACGTATCGACATGAGGCTCGCCCGTCCATAGCGAGCAGCGTCCGACTGTCGACGCTGCCCAGCCTGGTCACCTTGGCGGGCCGTGTAGTCGCTGTTACGCGCTCGCGCCGGCTCCGCTCACGCAACCGGCGCCGGCCCGAGCTCGCGGTCGATCTTCGTCATGGAGATACATGTCCTCGCGGACATAGGACGCTCGCCCCTGTGATCACGAGCACAACAGTCGCGCGAGATGCTCCTTCAAACATGTCCACACGGACATGTCATTTCGACCATATCCATCACTCGCGCGGGCGCACGTGCATGCAGATGCTCGCGCGCGGGCCGACGGGGATGTTGTAGCGGTGGCGCGCGTCGCTGTTCGCGGGCACGGGCGTGAAGTCGTAGCGCAGCGCCAGGCGCGACAGCACGATCTTCGCCTCGAGCAGCGAGAAGTGCTGGCCGACGCAGCTGCGCGGGCCGGTGATGAACGGCAGCCAGCGGTGGCCGACCGGCTCGTCGCCGAGGAAGCGGTCGGGGCGGAACGCCTCGGGCTCGGGCCAGTGGCGCGGGTCCTTGTGCAGCGCCTGCATGTGCACCATCACCTTGGTGCCGCGCGGGATGACGAGCGCGCCGAAGGTGTCGTCGACGGCGGCCTCGCGCACGACGATCGGCACGATGTTGTACAGGCGCAGCGCCTCCTTGAGGCACGCGCCGGCGAAGTCGAGGCGCTTGAGCTGCTCGTAGTCGGGCACGCCGTCGCCCGTGAACACCAGCGCGGCGTCGGCCCTCAGGCGCTCGAGCTCGGCCGGCTGCTGCGTCAGCGAGTGCAGCGTCCACGTCAGCATCGCGCTCGAGGTGTCGTGGCCGGCGAACAGCATGGTCTTGAGCTCGTCGCTGACGAGCCGCTCGCTCTCCTCGGACCAGCCGCCGTCGTCGAGGTTGGCGAGCAGCATGTCGAGCATGTCGGCCGGCCGCGCCCCGGGGTCGGCGCGCCGGGCCTGCAGGCGCGCGCGGATCTTGCCGAGCAAGAACGCGTCGAGCTGGGCCAGCGAGCGGTCGTAGCGGAACTTCGCGGGGGTCGGCAAGAAGCCGCGGTAGGGCTGCCACACCCGCTTGTTGGCCTCCTCCACCAGCGGCTCGTACAGCCGCGGCAGCACGTCGTCGCTCTGGTGCGGCGGCATCTGCAGCGTCGCCTCGGCGATCACCTGCAGCGTCAGCCGCCGCATCTGCGCCCCGATGTCGACCGGCCTGCCGCTGCGCGCGTGCGCGTCGAGCACCGCCCCGAGCCGGTCGACCGCGCGGATCGACACCTCGGCCACGTTGCGCAGCGCGTCGATGCGGAACGCCCGCGCCAGCACCGCCCGCTGGCGCTTCCACAGCTCGCCGTCGCTGGTCAAAAGGCCATGTCCGAGGATGTCGAGGAAGGCGCCCATGGCGCGCAGATCCTTGACGTAGTTGTCGGCGGCGCCGACGATCACGTGCCGGATGAACTCGGGGTCCGAGGTGACGAGGTAGCTGGCGCCGGGGATCTGCAGCCGCACCGTCGGCCCGCGCTCCCGCAGCCAGCGCTCGGTCACGTCCCACGGGGCTCCGGCCATGAGCGCGGCCATGTGGCCGACGAGAGGCAGCTTCTGCGGCGCCTGCGGGACCTGATCGAGCATGCGGCGCAGCATCGTCGGCGAGACCGGGGGCGCGCAAGACCAGCCCCGACGGGCTGTGCGGTGAGTCCGCGCGAGATCACTCCTCGCTCGTGAAATTGCCCGGGGCGCGCCCCCCTGTGCTAGAAACCCGGGGCCCATGCGCGCCCTCGGCCTCGACGTCGGCAGCAAGACGATCGGCGTCGCCGTGTCCGACCCGAGCGGCACGATCGCCACTCCGCGCGAGGTCCTCACCCGCCGCGGTCACGCCGAAGACGCCGCCGCCGTGGCCGCCCTGGTGCGCACCCTCGAGGTCCGCGACGTCGTCGTCGGCCTGCCGCTCGAGCTCGACGGCTCCGTCGGCCACCGCGCCCGCCAGGTCCAGCGCTTCCTCGCCGCCCTCGAACCCGCCCTCGCCGAGCTGCCCGGCTCGCCGCGCGCGTGGACCTGGGACGAGCGCTTCAGCACCGCCGGGGCCGAGCGCGCGCTGCTGCAGGCCGACGTGTCGCGCGCGCGTCGCAAGCAGGTCATCGACGCCGCGGCCGCCCAGTTCATCCTCCAGGGCTGGCTCGACGGCCAGCGCCGCAAGGACATGTCCAAGGAGGCAGGTTCATGACGGGGACCGCCCAGGCGCCGGCCAGGCGCCAGCGCCTGCCGTGGTGGCGACCGCGGCGCTCCCGATGGCCGCAGTACGTCGCCCTCGCGGTGGTGGCGATCACGCTCGTCGTCGGCGGCGTGTGGCTGTCGCGCACGTACCAGCGGGTGATCGAGTACCCGGACCGCCCCGGGGTCGGCAGCGCCGAGCCGATCGCCGTCGAGGTGGCCAAGGGCGCCAGCTTCCCGCAGGTGCTCGCGCAGCTGATCGAGGCCGGGGTGATCCCCGAGGACGAGGGCCTCTACTTCAAGCTGTTCGTGCTCCACCGCGGCGCCGCCGGCAAGATCACCGCCGGCGCACACGGCTTCCGCGGCGACATGACCCCCGAGCAGGTCCTCGCCGAGCTCGTCAGGCCGCAGCGCACCGAGGAGACGCGGGTGACGATCCCCGAGGGCCGCAACATCCTCGAGGTCGCGGACATCCTCGCCGTCGCCGGCTACGGCGACGCGTCGGTCATCCTCGAGGCCATGCGCGACCCGGCCCTGCTCAAGGAGCTCAGCATCGAGGGCGAGAGCGTCGAGGGCTACCTCTACCCCGACACCTACAAGTTCCCGACCGCGGCCACGCCCCAGCAGGTCATCCGCCGCATGGTCGAGCAGCACCACAAGGTCTACGACAACCTCAAGCGCAGCCATCGCGAGGCGCTCGAGGAGCTGCGCAAGACCCTCGGCTGGGGCGACCGCGAGATCGTGATCATGGCCTCGCTGGTCGAGAAGGAGACCGCCGCCAAGCACGAGCGGCCGCTGATCGCCGGGGTGTTCCTCAATCGCCTGCGCTTCCAGTCGTTCCAGCCCAAGCGGCTCGAGACCGACCCGACGATCATCTACGGCTGCACGGCCGCGATCAAGAAGTCGGCCGCCTGCCAGCAGTTCGAGGGGCGGATCCGGCGGATCCACCTCCGCGACCCCGACAACCCGTACAACACGTACACGCACGAGGGCCTGCCCCCCGGCCCGATCACGAACGCCGGCAAGGCCGCGTTCGAGGCCGTGCTGGCGCCGAAGAAGTCGCGCTTCTTGTACTTCGTGTCGCGCAACGACAAGACGCACCAGTTCTCCAAGACGATCGCCGAGCACGAGGCCGCGGTCGAGAAGTACATGCGCCAGGGCGCCGTCGGCGACGGCTCCGCCGCCGGCGCGGCCGATCCCGGCGCGGAGTGAGTCGGCCCGACTGCCGCTCACGAGCTGCGCTCGCGAACATGTTCCTTAGAACATGTTCTCGTGAGCTCGTCACCTGCTCTCTTGAGCAGGTGACGTCTCGTCGGCGGCGAACGCCACCGCGCTGAGGGCCCAGCGTTCGCCGGTGCGAGCGAAAGTCAGGCGATGGGCCGGCGCTCGCGTCACGACGGTGACGCGGCGTTCGCCGAGCGGCTCGCGGGTCGCCACCTCGAGCGGGCCGGCGAGGGCCGCCAGCAGCTCGGGCAGGCGGTTCTCGGTGAACAGCAGGTGATCGTCGAGCCCGCGGGTGAGCCCGGCGAGGGCCTCGGCCCGGGCGTCGGGGGCGGCGTCGGCGTCGCGCACCGCCGCGGCGAGGCCCTGCAGCTCCGCGACGATCTGCTCCGGTTCACCGGCCAGTCCGCGCTGGCGCACGAACTGATTGCCGGGGCGAGCGATCGCCGTGCGTATCGCGTCGAGCTGACCGCGGGCGTCGCGGGGCGCGTCGAGGGCGATCAGCTCGCTGGGCTCGCCGACCCGCTCCAGGCGCTCGCGCGGGTTGTTCTGGTCGAATTCCCACACCTCGAGCCGCGGCGCCGTGCCTTCGCTCGCCACGGCCACGCCGATCTGGGCCCGGCCGCGCTGACCGTCGGCGAGCTCGAACACCGGGCGCACGGCGAGCCCGGGCGGGATGCTGTCGCGCAGGGCCGGGGCGTACAGCCACGGCTCGGGCGCGCTTGCGGGGGTCTGCGCGGGCTGCGGACGGGGTCCGTCGGCGGTGGATCCTTGCGGGCATCCGGGCGCGAACGCGAGCGACGCGACGAGTGTGGCGGTGCGGAGGGGGGTCAACGGGGCTTGCTCAGGGTGGGATGGTGGAGGGGCTCAGGTCAAGCGTGATAGCCTCGGGAGGAGATGGACCTCGCGCGACGGAGCCTTGCGGTGGCGATGGCCGCCAGTGTGTGCCTCAGCACTTCGGGGATCGGCGAGGCGATGGCAGCGGCCCCGCGGCCTGCGCTGGCGATCGCGGCCCCGAGCGAGGGCCCGCAGCAGCAGGGCGCGAAGCTGGCGATCTTGCCGCTCGTGATCGAGGGTTCGCTCAGCGGGACCGATCAGAACTCGCTCACGCAGGCGCTCAGCAGCGGACTCCAGCGCGGAAACTTCGCCGTGCTCACCCCCGACCAGGTCGTCGCCGCCGACAGCGGCGCCGCCAGCTGCGACAACGCCGTCTGTTACAAGTCGATCGCCACCAAGACCGGCGCGCAGTACATCGTCCGCGCCGCCGTCACCGTGCGCGACCGCGACTACAACGTCCACGTCGACCTGTTCAACGGCGCCGACGGCCAGCGGATCGCCGCGACCCAGGATGGTTGCGAGATCTGCGGCGTCGTCGACGCCAGCGGCCTCATCGACTCGGCCGCCGCCACCTTGCGCCTCAAGCTCGACGCCCTGGCCAAGGGGCCAGCTTCCTTCAAGCTGCAGACCGACCCGCCCGGCGCGCTCGTCACCATCGACGGCGAGATCGCCGGCAGCACCCCGCTGAACCGCCCGATCGTCCCCGGCAAGCACCTGATCCGGATCAGCAAGGAGGGCTTCATCGCCCTCGAGCGCGAGGTCACCTTCGTCGAGGGCGTCGGCGAGGAGCTGCAGTACTCGCTCGAAAAGCTGCCGAGCCGCCTGCCCGGCAAGGGCTGGGGCTACGCCTCGATCGCCGTCGGCATCCTCGGCATCGGCGGCGGCATCGCCCTCACCGCCCTCGACGGCCGCAACTACTCGTTCGACTGCGCCGGCGAGAACGTGATGAACCCCGGCATCACCGGCGAGAAAGAGTGCAAGTTCCTCTTCAACACCAAGTGGTACGGCCTCGCCGCCACCCTCGCCGGCGCCGCGCTCCTCACCCTCGGCACCGTCATCCTCGTCAACTCCAAGCCCAAGACCGACAGCGGCGACAAGCGCGCCGCTCGCCGCGGCGTCCGCCAGCTCGGCATCGGCCCGGGCAGCCTGATCCTCCGCGGACAATTTTAGAAGAAAGATGCAGCCCGGAGGACATGTCCTGGGGGGCATGTCCTGTGGGCCACCTCGGGTCACCGTCCACCGGTCGCGTGTGCAACCAGCGGTCTCCGCGTCCACGCGCGAGGCGCAATGACAGGTCTGGAGAGACAGCCCGCGCTCACGCGGCGAGCATCCGCGTCCACGCGTCCGTAGCGATCCACGACGTCTCGCTCGCCCCGTGCGGCATCACTCCCAGGCAGGGCAATCCGCTCGCCGCCGCGATCACGGCCGGGTTGTGCGTACGCGCCGCGTCGGCGCCGCCGTGCGTATCGACGAGGAAGAACCCGCGCGGAGGCAGCCCGAGCTGGCGCAGGGCGAAGATCGTCAGCAGCGCGTGGTTGACCCCGCCGAGGCCGAGCCGGCCGACCACCACCGGCGCGGCCCGGAGCCCGGAGATCCACCCCGGCAACCACGTCCCGCCGGGCATGGGCACCCACAGCCCGCCGGCGCCCTCGACCAGCGTCACGTCGGGCCGGTGCGCCGCCTCGAGTGATTCCAGGGTCGATCGGGCATGTCCGATCGACCCTGCTTCAAGCGGCATGTCCTGAGAGACATCCAGTTGCGGCCCGGAGACGAAGGCGCGCGCGTCCTCGACGATCCCGGGCGCGAGCGGCTCCGCGAAGCGCAGCGGGCAGATCTCGCCGGCCGTGACGCCCAGGTCGCTGGCGGCCACGAGGCGCTCGGGGTCTCCGGCCGGGCCGGCGGGGCCGCTGGCGGCCGGCTTGAACGGCAGCACGCGCAGCCCGGCGCTCGCGCCCGCGCGGAGCAGCGCGCACGCCAGGGTCGTCTTGCCGCAGTCGGTGTCGGTGCCGACCAGGAACACCCGCGGTGGGCCTGCGGACCCGGCCTCAAGCCGAGCTGCAGGCCGGGCGGGCGAAGGCGGGTCCGCGGGGCTCAGAAGGCCTCGAGCAGCTTGGCGCGCTTGGCCTTGTACTCCTCTTCGGTGAGGAGTTCGGCCTCGAACGCGGCCTTGAGCTTGCGCAGCTTGGCCTCGAGGCTGTTGTCGTCGGCGGGCGGCTGTTGCTGCGGCGGCTGCTGCTGGAACTGCTGCGGCTGGTGGAACTGGCCCTGCGGGTTCATCGCCCCGGCCATGCCGCCCATCATCTGGGCCATCATCTGGCCCATGCCCATGCCCATGCCCATACCCATGCCGGCCCCCGAGGCACCGCCGGCGCCGGGGTTGCGGGCCGCGTCGCGCATCACGTTGAGGCCCTCCCAGGCCATCGTGTTGTCGACACCGCGGGCCGCCTGAGCCGCGGCCGCGTCGAGCGCCTTCTCGATCTCCGGCGGCAGCGAGATGTTCTCGATGACGAAGCTGGTGAGCAGGAGGCCCAGCTTGCCGAACTCCTCGGCGAGGTCGCCCTTCACCGCGTTCTCGAGCACGTTGTAGTGCGCGGCCATGTCGGCCACGCTGAGGTCGCTCTTGCCGGCGGCGACGGTGAACTTGCTGACGAGCTGGCGCTTGAGGTAGTCGGCGATCGAGTCGGTGGTGGTGAGGCCCTGGGTGCCGACGATCTCCTTGAAGAACACGCCGGGGTCGGAGATCTTGAAGTTGTACGAGCCGAAGGCCCGGATCCGCACGCGACCGGGGCGGCCGCCGACCGAGAACTCGGGGTCACGGATGAGCACCGGGTTGGCCGTGCCCCACTTCTGGTCGACGTACTGGCGCAGGTTGACGAAGTAGATCTCGACCTTGAAGGGGCTGCTGAAGCCGTACTTCCAGCCCTTGAGGCGCGACAAGATCGGCAGGTTCTGCGTGCTGAGCGTGTGGGTACCCGGGCCGAACACGTCGGCGAGCTGCCCCTCGTTGATCAGGATCGCGGCCTGATTCTCGCGGCAGACCAGCTTGGCGCCGTTCTTGATCTCGTGGTCGTCGTCGGGGAAGCGGTAGACCAGCGTGTAGTTGGTGTTGTCGAGCCACTCGATGATCTCGATGAACTGGCCCTTGATGAAGCTGAGGATGCCCATGGGTCGCTCCGGTGCTGCTGCGGGTGATTCGAGGGGTTTACGCGGCCGGTGGTCTCACGCCAGGCCCGCGGCGAGGGCCTCTTGCTCGAGCTCGACGAACTCGACGTTGCTCAGGCCGAACACGTCGGCGAGCTCGGCGAGCGCGAGGCGCTCGGGCAGGCTGGTGCGCCCGTCTTGGTGGACCAGGGCGATCGCGGTCTTGAGGAAGATCCGGCGCAGGTAGGTCTTGTCGAACACCTGCACCGCCTCGAACTTGCTGAAGCTGGTGCCCTTCAGGTCGTCCATCGTGATGGTCGCGCCGGCCTCGCGCAGGAATTCGGCGATGAGCGCCGCCTCCCGCGGGTCGATGCCGTCGACGCTGGCGAGGTGGTGCAGACCGCGGGCGAACACGTCGATCTCCTCGGGGGTCATGCTGCCTTGCTGGCTCTCCATGGCCGGCAATGGTACGGGCACGAACCCGCCGCCGCCAGCGTCGGCCGCAGATAGAAAACGCCCGCGGTCCACCTTGGACCGCGGGCGTCGCACGACTCGACGCCACCAAGCAAAGGACGTCTAGAGAACCTCGAATTCGCGGGTGAGCAGCAGTTGCGCGGGCTCGTCCCCCGCGAGGGTGAACACTTCGACCTTCCACCGGCCGCGCTCGTCGGGGTTCAGCGGATGGCTCGCCGCGAGCGCGAGCGTGGTGGTCGGCGCGAGGACGCCCGGGACCTCCTCGCGCGACTCCCCGTGGGTCCACACGAAGGTCACGGGGCGCGGCTCGAGCAGCCGGTCGGCGCGCAGGTGGAGGTGCACGGAGCCGGCGTCGGCGGGGAACTCGGCGGCGTCGACCAGCGGCCCGGCCGGCTGGGCCGCCAGCACGGCAGCCACCTGGACCGCCTGGCCGACCGCTCGCGCCGGCGTCGCCGCGAACGCGGCCTGCGAGGACGACAGATCGGCGCGGAGTTGCCCGTCCGGCAGGATGTGCTCCGGAGTGATGGGCGCGTCGACGCAACCGACCACGAGCACGGCCGCGACAAGAGAGAGCAGGTTCGTGGTGCGCAAGCAGAAAACTTGACATGCCTGTCCCGTGCCAGGGGGCATGATCAGTGTTTCAAGCGACTTGGCCCGCGGCGCGAGATCCGCTCGCGACGAAACTCATCATCGCCGCGACGATTCGTAGATTTGCGGCGCGGGCCCCCACATCGGCCATCGGCTGGGGCTGGCGACCGTTATGCTAGCGCCGATGGTCGCTCGTCGCCTCGCCGCGGGTCTCGCCTCCGTACTGCTCTGCGCGTGCTCCGCGAAGGAATCGGGCTCCGCTGCGGCCGCCGCTCGCCCCGCCGAAGAGGCGAACGCGCCCGAAGTCGACGTCGCCCAGCTCCAGCTCGACCGCCGCCGCTTCCCGCTGACCGTGTGGACCGCGTTCGTCGTGCAGCAGGAGTACTTCGACAAGGAGCGCTTCGACCCGCGCGAGCAGTTCACCGAGGCGCTGCGCCACCTCGGCCTCAACACCCCCGAGTTCTTCGCCGCCGTCGCCGGCGACACCGCCACCGTCACGGTCGCCGACTTCCGGCGCGAGTTCTCGCTGGCCGGCCTGAGCGACCTGGCGAGCGTCGCCGACCGCCTCGAGGAGGTGCTCGCGTTCGTGCAGGACAGCCTGCGCCTCGACGCCGAGGCCACGCACAAGGTCGAGTACGCCGCGATCAACGGCATGCTCGCGCCGCTCGACCCGCACACGATCCTCCTCACGCCCGAGGAGCACACCGACCTCGGCGTCAAGACGCGCGGCCAATTCGGCGGGATCGGGGCCGAGATCCGCGAGGACGAGCGGCGGATCCGGATCGTCAAGGTCCTGGCCAACAGCCCCGCCGCCGCGGCCGGGCTCAAGGACGGCGACCTCCTGCTGCAGATCGACAAGCAGAGCACCGTCAACCTGCGCTCGTCCGACGCGCAGCTGCTGCTGCGCGGCCCGGTCGACACCAAGGTCACGGTCAAGGTCCAGCGCGGCCAAGAGACGCTCACGCTGACGATCACCCGCAAGATCATCCGCGTCGACAGCGTCACGAGCGCGCTCCTGCCCGGCAAGATCGCCTACCTCGAGATCTCCACCTTCCAGGAGAACACCGGCGAGCAGGTGCGCAAGGCCATCGCCGAGCTCACGCCGAAGGGCGAGGCGCTGCGCGGGCTCGTGCTCGACCTGCGCGACAACAGCGGCGGCCTGCTGACCCAGGCGGTCGAGGTCGTCGACGCGCTGGTCGCCGAGGGCGAGCTCGTGATCGTGCGCTCGGCGATGGGCCGCGAGGCCGAGGACGCCGCGCCCGAGGTCAACCTCCCGGCCGACGCCGCCGTGGTCGCGCTGATCAACGAGGACTCCGCCTCGGCGGCGGAGATCGTCAGCGGCGGCGTCAAGGCGCTCGGCCGCGGCGTGGTGATCGGCCGCCCGAGCTTCGGCAAGGGCACCGTCCAGCTGCTCAAGCCGCAGAACTTCTACGGCCGCGAGCTCGCGCTGAAGATGACGATCGCCGAGTACCGCGTCGCCGGCGACACCAAGATCCAGACCGTCGGCGTGCGCCCCGACCTCGCGCTCTACCCGGTCGAGCTCAGCGACATCGTCGCCGTCGCCAACTACTTCGACACCGAGCGGTTCGAGCGCCGGCGCGAGTCGACCCAGGTCGCCCACCTGCCCTCGGCCAAGCACGAGGCCGCGTTCGCCGGCGAGGCCGCCGCCGCCGGCGAGCCGCGCCTGCGCTACTTCGCCGGCCGCCAGGGCACCCGGCTGCCGCGTCCGGCCGAGGGCCCGGCGGCGCTGGGCGACCCCGAGGTGGCGATCGCCCGCGACGTCGCCGACGCACTGGCTGGCCTTTCGGACAGCAAGCAACGCGCCGCCCGGCTCGCCGCGCTCACCGGCGAGATCGCCGCGCGCGAGGACCAGGCGATCGCCGCCGGCATCGCCGCCACCAAGATCGACTGGACCGGCGCGCTCGGGGCCAGCAGCGACCCCACGCTCGCGCTGCGCGCCCGCGTCGTCGACGACAAGAAGATCGCAGCCGGTCAGCCGTTCACGTTGCGCGTCGAGGTCACCAACACCGGCGCCGAGGCGGCCGAGCGCGTGCACGTGATCACCGACTGCCTGCGCGACGAGCTCGACGGCATCGAATTGCTGCTCGGGCGCATCGAGCCCGGCGCCACCGTCACCCGCGACGTCCGCCTCTACGTCATGGCCTGGCACACCGACCTCGTCGACACCTTGCGCGTCGACGTGCACGCCGGCGAGCCCGCGCCCGCGCCCGACGCGACGACCACCGTGCAGTTCGACATCGCCGGCCTGCCGCGGCCGCGCTTCGCCTACGACTACTGGATCGTCGACGACCCCGAATTGGCGGCCGCCGCCCCGCAGCGGCCGAAGTCGCCGCCGATCCCCGGCGAGCCGCCGTTCGCGGTCAAGGGCAACGGCGACGGCCTCCTCCAGCCCGGCGAACAGGTCTTGCTCGCGCTCGAGGTCCGCAACGACAGCGGCGCCGACAGCTCCGACGCGCGCGCCCTGATCCACAACCTCTCGGGCGCCCAGGTCCTGCTCGAGGAGGGCTTTTTGCAGCTCGGCAAGATCGCCGCCAGGGGCAGCGTGCGCGGCGCCTTCGGCCTCAGCGTCAGCGAGCAGGCCGACCCCGCCAAGCCGGTCGAGCTCGAGGTCATCGTCGCCGACGTCGTCGTCCGCGAGAGCGTGCGCCACAAGTTCGACGTCCCGCTCGGCCCGCCCGCGTCCGGCTTCGTCGCCGCGCCCGCGCGCGTCGTCGCGGGCGAGGAGCCGGTGCGCCTCTACAACGCCGCCGACAGCCACTCGCGGCAGTTGTCCGAGCTCGCCGGGGGCACCGCGCTCGACATCCTCGGCAGCGCCGGCGGATGGAGCGCCGTCGCGGCCGGCCCGGGGCGGCGCGCCTGGCTCCCGAGCGACCTGGTGAAGACCGGCGGACCCGCCGGCAAGGGGGCCGCCAAGTTGCCGGACCGCCCGGCGCTGTTGGTCCAGCCGCCCGTCATCGAGGTCGAGCCGGTCGCTCCGGTCGCCACCACCGACGCGGTGGAGATCCGCGGCACCGCGCGCCACGAGGGCCGGGTCCGCGACGTCGTCGTCGCCGTCAAACCGCCGGGCACCGCCCAGGTCGAGCGCAAGCTCGATTACCGGGCCAATCCCGCGCACCAGGGCGACGCCGCGCGACGCCTCGAGTTCTCCGCGCAGGTGCCGCTGGCTCCGGGCAGCAACCGGATCCTCATCACCGCCCGCGACGGCGACGACATCGAGGCGACCCGCGAGGTCTGGGTATTTCGTCCGTGACGGGGGAACCTCTCCCCACCGCTACAGTCCCAGGGGCGCAAGTGATATCGTCGCGGGCCCCCGGCCCCGGCTTCTCCGGCTCTGATCGTGCGAGGTTGTCGTGAGCGAAGCGACCGATCCAGCAGACGACTCTCCCATGGCCGATGCCCCGCGTCGGCGCCGCTCTCCCCTGATCGACGTCGCGGTGGTCGCGCTCGGCGGCTACATGCTCTTGTGGATGTTCGGCGACGTCCGCTACTTCCTCCAGGGCAGCGAGCCGCGCGACCTCGGCGACGCCGCCACCTTCGTCGAGAAGGGCCTGGCCGAGGACCTCGACGACACCTTCGTCGTCCTCCGCGGCACCCCCGACGTCCAGCACGCCGCGCGCCTCCGCATCGAGCCCAAGGGCGGCGGCGGCGGGCGCACGATCGGCTACCTGCGCATCATCGAGGGCGGCGGCAGCCTGTTCGCCGCCATCCCGCGGACCACCGAGGCCGCCCCGCAGCAGTTCGAGGGCGTGTTCGAGGGCCGCATGCGCCGGCTGTCGGAGTCGCCCAACTTCCCCGCCATCCAGCAGCACTTCGACGGCGAGCGCATCGTCGAGGAGCGCGACGCCACCCCGCAGGCGCTGCTCGACGCGCTCGGCAAGCGCCAGGGCGACGGCCTCACCGTCGTCGACACCGCCGGCCAGAGCATCACGCTCGGCACCAAGGCCAGCGTCACCCTGGTGGTCGAGCAGCCCGACGTGCAGATCCAGCTCGGGCACCGCAGCTTCGACTCGGCCGAGGCCGCGGAGGCCGCCGTCGCCGCGCTCGGCTTCCCGTACCACGCCCCGCGCGAGCAGAGCAGCACCCGCTTCTACAGCTTCTACGTGCGTCTCCCGCCCGGCGAGCGTGAGTCGGCGCAGGCCAAGCTGTCGGTCGTGGCGATCATCCCGCCCGACGCCAAGCCGGCCGACCCGAGCGTCGGCGCCGCGATCTTGCCGTGGATCACCAGCTATCCGGTGGCCGCGAGCGACATCACGGCCGAGGGCGGCAAGTTCAGCTTCGTCCCCGGCGACAACGCCAAGCCCGGCTTCCTCGTGCAGGACGGCAAGCTGGTGCCGCGGCCGCTGCAGGGCGGGCGGCTCGTGCTCGATCCCGGCGAGGTCCGGGCCGTGCGCCTCGACCGGCCCGTGGTCGTCGACCCCGCCGGCTATGTGATCGACGTCGGCGTCCGCCCGCGCGACCGCTGGCTCGAGGTTGCGATGTGGTGCCTGGTGCTGCTGGTCGTCGGCTGGAACATCACCAGCCTGGTCGCCGGGTGGCGCGCGCGCCGGGCATGAGGCACACTGCCTCGCCCGAGATGAGTACGACGCCGACGCTGCTTCTTTACGACACCATGAGCGGGGCCAAGCGCCCGCTCGAGCCGATCGAGCCGGGACACATCGGTCTCTACCTGTGTGGCCCCACCGTCTACGATCTGAGCCACGTCGGCCACGCCCGCTCCGCCATCGTCGCCGACACCGTCGTGCGGTTCTTGCGGGAGCAGGACCTGCGCGTCACCTTCGTCCGCAACGTCACCGACATCGACGACAAGATCATCCGGCGCGCGCAGCTGGAGGGCATCAGCGCCGGCGAGGTCGCCGCCAAGTACACGGCGGCCTACCACGAGGACCTCGACTCGCTCGGCTGCCTCCGCCCCGACGTCGAGCCGCGCGTCACTGGCACGATCCCCGAGATCGTCGCCCTCATCGAGCGGCTGGTCGCCAACGGCCTGGCCTATGAGTCAGGTGGCGACGTGTACTTCCGCGTCGCCGCGTACCCGGCCTACGGCGCGCTGAGCAAGCGCAGCCTCGACGACATGCAGGCCGGCGCGCGGGTCGAGGTCAGCGAGCTCAAGGAGAACCCGCTCGACTTCGCGCTGTGGAAGGCGGAGAAGCCCGGCGAGCCGGCGTGGCCGAGCCCGTGGGGGTCCGGGCGGCCGGGCTGGCACATCGAGTGCTCGGCGATGAGCAAGGTCCACCTCGGCGAGACCTTCGACCTCCACGCCGGCGGCCGCGATCTCATCTTCCCCCACCACGAGAACGAGATCGCCCAGTCGCAGGGCGCGTGCGGGGCCGGCACCTTCGCCCGCCACTGGATGCACAACGGCTTCGTCGACTTCGCCGGCGAGAAGATGTCGAAGAGCCTCGGCAACTTCTTCACCATCCGCGAGGTCACCGCGCTCTACCCGCCGGAGGCCGTGCGGTGGTTCCTGCTCGGGGTCCACTACCGCTCCGGCATCAACTTCGACGTCGAGGTCCCGTGCCCCGCCTGCGCGGTCCCGCTCGACGCCGAGCAGCAGCAGGCCAAGGCCTGCCCCGCGTGCGGCGCCGAACTCGACCGCAACAAGCTGCGCGCCCACGTCCGCTTCCCCGGCCTGGAAGAGGCCGACGAGCGGGTCGCCTACATCTACGACACCCTCGCCCGCGCCCGCCGCGCCCTCACCGAGTCCGAGGATTCGCCCGAGAACACCGTTTCCGCGGCGGTCGGCGGCATGCTCGCCGCGTTCACCGCGGCCCTGCGCGACGACCTCAACACCGCCGCGGCGGTCGCCTGTCTGAGCGAGCCCCTGCGCGAGATCAACCGCCTGCTCGAGGCGAAGAAGAAGGGCGGAGCTGCCGGCCGCACGGCCACCCTGCGCCGCTTCCTCACCGACTTCCCGGCGGTGTCGCGCATGCTCGGGCTGTTCGCCGCCGACCCGGAGACCTGGCTGCTGGAACGGCGGGCCCGCAAGGCCGCGCGGCTCGGGCTCGACGTGGCCGATGTCGAGCGGAAGGTCGCCCTCCGCGACGAGGCGCGGGCCAAAAAAGACTGGAAAGAGGCGGACCGCCTGCGAGCTGAGTTAAGCTCGATCGGGGTCCTGGTCCGGGACGGCGTCGACCGCTCCACCTGGTCCCTCTGAGCCCGTCCTCGCGGCCCCGCGGCCCGAGGGCTTGCATCGCCGCATCCGAGCGCTTCACTTCATCCGACAAGGTCGTGTCCGCCAGCCGTCAAACCATCACGCTGCGCCTGTTCGGGGCGGGCGGCGCGTTCTCTCGCCGCTACGGGACGACCTGCTCGATGGTCACCCTCCGCGACGGCAAGCGCTGGCTGATCGACTGCGGGCGCCAGGCGCCCGACCAGCTGCACGCGGCCGGCTACGCCTGGCACGACATCCACGGCCAGATCATCACCCACTGCCACGGCGACCACGTCTTCGGCCTCGAGGACTTCGCGTTCGTCCGCTACTTCGAGACCCACGACGAGGTCATGGCCTCGAGCCGGGGCGGCCCGCTGCCGAAGTACATCTCGCACAGCGCCGTGCGCGACGAGGTGTGGGAGACGCTGGCGCCCTCGCTGCGCTACCTGCAGGACGGCCGCGGCAACCTGCGCGCCGGCACGCTGCAGCACTTCTTCGACGTCATCGAGCCGGCCGCCACCGAGGCGCCGCGCAAGAACCCGTGGAACCACTCCGAGACCTTCGAGGTCGACGGCCTGCGCGTGGTCACCCGCGAGAACGAGCACGTGCCGGGCAAGCCGTCGTGCGCGCTCGAGCTGAACGTCGGCGACGACGTCGACCCGAAGAACCCGCGGATCGCCTGGTGGTCCGGCGACGGCACCGTCGACGCCGCGTTCCTCCACAGCATCGAGCCGCGCACCAGCATCTACTTCCACGACTGCACCTTCATCGACTACCCCGGCCAGGTCCACGGCTTCTTCGACAAGCTCGAGGCGCTGCCCGAGGCGGTCCGGCGCAAGCTCGTGATCATGCACCACGAGGACAACCTCGAGCTGTACCGCAGCCGCGTCGAGGTGGCCGGCTTCCGGATCGCCCTGCCCGGCCACGTCTACGACCTGATCGGCGGCCAGCAGCTCGTGTAGCTGTTCAAAGGAGCATGCCGGAAACGGCATGTCCTCGAGAGCATGCCCGAAAGTTCATCCCTCGCGCTCGCCGCGGATCCGCGGCAGCAGCTCGACGAAGTTGCACGGCCGGTGGCGGTGGTCGAGCTGCTGCAGGAGGATCTTGTCGAACGCGGTGCGCACCGCCCCGGTCGAGCCGGGCAGCAGGAACACGTAGGTCGTGCCGCACAGGGCCGCCTCGGCGCGGCTCTGGATCGTCGACGTCCCGATCTCCGAGAAGCTGATCCAGCGGAACAGCTCGCCGAAGCCGGGGATCGGCTTGGTCACCAGCGGCGCGAGCGCCTCGGGGGTGACGTCGCGCGGCGTCACCCCGGTGCCGCCGGTGGTGATGATGACCTCGACCTCGGGGTCGTCGATCCACGACTGCAGGGCCGCTCGGATGGCGTTGCGGTCGTCGCGGACGATCGCGCGCCGGATCACGCGGTGGCCGGCCTCGACCAGGCGGTCGACGGCGAGGCGGCCGGAGGTGTCGGTCTCGAGCGTGCGGGTGTCGGAGACCGTCAGCACGCCGACGTGCACGGGGATGAATTCGCGGGCCGGGCTGGTCATGGCGGTGTCTCTTCTAGAACCCCTGGATCTCCGGCGCCACCACGAATTCGAGCTCGCGGATCGCGGCCGGTTCGCCGAACGTGTTGAGCTGGATGTGGACGGTGCCCGGCTGGCCGGTGAGGGTCTGTGGGTCGGCGATCGCGTCGGGCACGATGATGGCGATGTACATGTGCTCGAGCGTGTCCATGCCGTCGTTCAGCGGGTAGAAGCCGACCGAGTAGTTGTTGAGGCGGGCGAAGTGGCCGCCGAAGCCGACGTTGTGGCCGTCGATGTCGACCCACATGTCGACGTTCGGCATCCTCGGGTTGTCCCAGTCGTTGGGGTCCTCGGTGATGACGAAGTTCTTGCCGCGCAGCGCGAACGGCAGCATCAGCAGGCCCTGGCCGCCGCGGACCACCGTCATCGTCCCGCCGTCCTCGAGCTTGCGGTAGACCGGCGGCAGGAACGGGTCGATCGGGTCGAACACCGCCTCGCCGATCTCGAACTCGACATCGGACACGATCCCCTCGTCGTCGCACGCGGCGATGTCGGGGAACGCCGCGGCGAAGTTGCGCAGCTGCGCGTCGCACAGCGCCAGGCACTCGGCCGCCGCCGTCTCGTCGCCCTGCCAGCAGCTGCCGTTCGCGCCGTGGGTGGCGTCGGCCTCCGCGCCGGCCTCGCCGTCGATCTCCTTGAGGCACGCCACGTAGCGCAGGCACACCTCGGGGACGTCGCCGTCGGTCGTCGCCTCGCTGGTGTGCGTGTCGCTGCCGGCCGTCGCCTCGGTCTCGTTGTAGACGCGGAGCTCGCACGCGCCTCCAACCAGCGCGATCCCGGCGGCCAGCGCGATCCCGGGGACCCGCGCAAGAATCGGCGGGATAGTTGTCATTCGCCGGCATGCGGGCATAAGCCAGTTCATGGGCGTGATGGTGCGACAGCCGCGGAGCGGCGGCAACACACATCGGCGGCCGCGCTCGGCCGGCGCGGATTTTCGCTATGATGGCGCCGCCTTGCTCGCCGCCGGTCGTCGCCGTCGTACCACCGCCTCGCTGCGCGCCGCGCTGGCGTTCGCGCTCGGCCTCGCGAGCGGCTGTTACAGCAACGAGTACCTCGACGGCCTGTGCGCCAACACCGGCGTCTGCCCCGACCCGCCGCCCGAGAGCCCGGTCGCGTTCCGGATCACCTCGCTCGAGCTCGTCGACCCGCACACGTACACCTTCGACACCGTCCTCGGCGTGTGCACCGACTCGACCGCCACGCTCAACGGCTTCATCGCCCAGAGCGTCGCCAACTACGACGTCAGCAACGCGCTCGTCCTGCGCCCGCTCGACCCCGAGAGCGCGGTCGTCAAGCTGCAGTACGTGTCGGCGCTGTGCATCGCCGGCGAGCCGACCAATTGCACCGACCGCATGGTGCCCACCACCCACACCGTCGACGTCGACGCGTTCAACCGCGACGCCGGCAGCTGCGGCACGGCCGCGCCCAACTCGCTCAACCCCGGCTACGACGCCCCGCAGCGGGCGCTCGCCCCGTGCATCGTCAGCGAAACGATCCCAGGCACGCCCCTGCGCCTGGCCGCGCAGACCGGCATGCAGCCGCTCGACCTCGCCCTCGTCGAGGTCGAGATCGCCGCCGCCTACGCGCTCGACGACGAGCCGCAGAGGCTCGTCACCGGCTCGCTGCGCGGCTTCTTGCCGGCGGCCACGGCGATGCTGTCGGCCGGTCAGGCCAACGGCATCAGCTTCGTCCCGTGGAACGTGCTCGCCGGCGGCGCCGGCTGTCAGGTCGACGCGATGAACACCATCAGCGACATCGACAACCACGGCGTCTACGGCCAGGGCGTGTGGATGAACTTCAACTTCACCGCCGAGCGCGTGCAGTGGGCCACTGACCGCCCCGAGCCCATGGCCGAGACCGGCGGCGACAGCGAGACCGACGCCACCGGCACCACCGCCGTGACCACCGGCGCGACCGGCGACGCCTCGTCGACGACGGTTGGCTTCGGCGCCTGAATCGCGCATCCTCACAGGCCGGATGGCCGAGACGCCGCACGAACCGCCGCCCCAGCCGAGCGACACGAGTCCGACTCCGCCGACCCTGGGGCCGACCGGCACGCCGCCGACCGGCACGCCGATCGCCGCCGCCCCGACCGAGTCGCTGAGCCCCGAGCTGCAGGTCGCCGCGGCCGAACTGGCGCAGGTCGGCGAGGACGCCGGCGAGGTCGCAGATGTCCCGAAGGACATGTCCGCCGGCGACATCGCCACCGTCAAGCGCTTCGCCAAGATCCGCGGCTTCTTCGCCAAGCACGGCCACCTGCTGTGGTGGCTGCACTCGGCCTACGCCATGACCTTCGGCGCCTTCGTCATGATGTACGCCGCCGAGGGCTACGACCGCGCGCGCTGGATGGTCGTGCTGCTGTGCGCCGGCTGGCTGGTGATCGTCATGTTCTTCCGCCACTTCGGCCAGGGCCGCGGGCAGAAGGACAAGGTCACCGACGCCAAGTCGAAGCTGCGCTTCTACGTGATGACCACGGCGCTGAAGAACCTCTACCAGAGCATGCTGTTCTTCCTGGTGCCCTTCTACTGGAAGGCCGCCACGCTCGACGCCGACAACCGCTTCTTCCTCTACCTGCTCGGCCTGCTCGCGCTGCTGTCGACCGTCGACGTCGTGTTCGACCAGGTCCTGATGCGCTACAAGGCCCCGGCCTCGGTCGTCTACCTGTTCATCCTGTTCGCCTGCCTCAACCTGGTGTTGCCGGCGATCTTCCCCGACACGCGCACGCTGATCACCCTGCTCGCCGCGGCCGCGCTGGCGACCCTGGTGTTCTTCACCATGCACGTGCCGTTCAAGAACCTGCTGCGGCCGCCGTGGTTCCTCGCGCTGCTCGCCTCGGTCGGCGCGGCGATGTTCTTGGCCTACGCCGGCCGGCGCGGCATCCCGCCGGTGCCGATGTACGTCTCGGTCGGGGCCGTCGGGCCCACGCTCCTGCCCGACGGCCGCCTCAGCATGCACGTCAGCGCGCTGCACGAGTCGCTCATCCAGGAGATGCACGCGCTCACCGACGTCGTCACGCCCGGCGGGCGCGGCGACAACCTGCTCCACGTCTGGCGCCACCGCGGCCTCGAGGTCCAGCGCGGCGCCAGCGAGCCGGCCGTCGACCCGCCGCCCGGCAGCGTGCGCCTGCGCTCCACGCTGCGCTCGTTCCACATCCCGTCCGACCGCACCGGCCCGTGGAGCATCGACGTCGTCACCGAAGACGACCAGTTGGTCGGCCGCGTCGAATTCGAGGTCATACAATGACGAGCGAGATCCGCGTCCGCCCCCCGCCCGGCCCGATCGTGGCCGCCCTCACCCCGCCCGGCTCGAAGAGCCTGACCAACCGCGCGCTTGTCCTTGCGGCCATGTCCGACGGGACATCCACGCTGCGCGGCTGCCTCGACTCCGAGGACACCCAGGTCATGCGCGCCGCGCTGGCCCGCTGCGGCGTCGCCTGCGAGGCCAGCGAGGACGCCACCGAGGTGCGCGTCATCGGCGTCGGCGGCCCGCTGCCGCGGGTCGACGAGCCGGAGCGGCCGATCGACGTCGCCACCGCCGGGACCGCCGCGCGCTTCCTCGCCGCGCTGTTCGCCGCCTCGCCGATCGCCTGCGTCGTCGACGGCAGCGCGCGCATGCGCGAGCGGCCGATGGAGGGCCTGCTGCAGGCCCTGCGGGCCCAGGGCGCCGACATCCGCTGCCGCGGCGCCGACGACATGTTGCCGTGCGAGATCCACGGCGCCCAGCTGCGCGGCGGCGAGATCCGCCTCGCTCGCCCGCCGAGCTCGCAGTTCATCTCCGCGCTGCTGCTCGCCGCCCCGCTCGCGCGCGAGCCGATGCGCGTCGTCCTCGAGCAGGGCACCCCGGCGCGGCCCTACGTCGACATGACCCTCGCCTGCCTGCGCGACTTCGGGGCCGACGCCCGCTGGCTCGAGCAAGATGTCCTTCAGGTCAGCCCGGCCACCCTGCGCGGGCGCGACTACCAGGTCGAGCCCGACGCCTCGGCCGCGACCTACTTGCTGTCGCTGGCGGCGATCTACGGCGGCGAGGTGCGCGTGCCCGGCCTCGGCCGCACCAGCCAGCAGGGCGACGCCCGCTTCTGCGACGTGCTCGGGCGCATGGGCGCGAACGTGCTGCAGGGCCCGGAGATCACCATCGTCCGCGGGACAGGTGCGCTGCACGGCGTCGACCTCGACCTGTCCGACATGCCCGACACCACCCTGACCGCCGCCGCGCTGGCGCTCCACGCCGCCGGGCCGACGCGGATCCGCGGGGTCGACGTGCTCCGCCACCACGAGAGCGACCGGATCGCGGCCGCCGCCAGCGAGCTGCGCAAGCTCGGCGCCGAGGTCGTCGAGCACGAGGACGGGCTCGACATCACCCCGCCGGCGCAGATCGTCCAGGGCGCGGCGATCGACACCTACCGCGACCACCGCGTCGCCATGGCCTTCAGCCTGGCCGGTCACGTCACGATCCGCGACCCCGGCTGCGTCGGCAAGACCTTCCCGAAGTTCTTCGAGGTCCTCGCCGGCCTCGGCATGGTCGAGTGACGGTGCGCGCCGGCGACCTCCTCAGCCTCGACCTCGACGTCCTCGGACCCGAGGGCGAGGGCGTGTCCGAACAGACAGGTACCTTCGTACATGTCGCCGGGGGCTACCCGGGCGAGCGCGTCGAGGTCCGGGTCGAGCACGCCTCGCGCCAGGCCCCGCGGGCGCACGCGCGGCTCGCGTCGCTGCTGCAGCCTCACCCGGGGCGCCGGCCCCCGCCGTGCCCGCACAGCGACGCCGGCGCGGCCCCGCGGGCGCACGCGTGCTCGGGCTGCCCGCTGCAGGCGCTCGACCTCGCCGTCCAGCGCGAGCTCAAGCGCGCCGCGCTGGTCCGCCGCCACGGCCTCGACCCCGGCCCGCTGGTCGCCGGCCCCGACGAGTGGGGCTACCGCTGGTCGAGCAAGCGCGTCGTCACCGGCACTTCAGGACATGTCCTCGTGGGCAGCTACCACCGCGGCTCGCACACCCCCGCGGCGATGGACGACTGCCGCGTCGACCACCCGGCCATCGCCGCGGCCGCGCGCGAGCTGCAGGCCGCCGCCTCGGCCCTGGAGATCGCGCCCTACGACGAGGCCGCCGGCGCCGGCGACCTGCGCTACGCCTGGTTCAAGACCGACGGCCGCGACGTCCTGCTCACCCTCGTCACCGCCGCCCGCCCGAGCCGCGCCGCCGAGCTCCTGCCGACCCAGCTGCGGCTCCCCAGCGGGATCGCCTGGAGCGTGCAGGGCGGCCGCGGCAACGCCGTGCGCGGCGAACCGCCGGTCCTGCTGCGCGGCTCGCCTGTCCTTACGGTCAGCCTCTCCGGCGTCCCGGTCGAGGTCGGCCCGCTCGGGTTCCTCCAGCCCAACCCGCGCGTCGCCGAGCTCGCCTATCGCGACCTCGTCGCCGACGAGGGCGGCGCCGCGCACCGCGGCGCCCTGGCCTTCGACCTCTACGCCGGCGCCGGGGTGACCACCGCGCTGCTGCGCCGCGGGTTCGCCGAGGTCGCCCCGTGCGAGGTCTATCCCGAGAGCGCCGCCGCCCTCGGCGTGCCCGCCGAGCCCGCCGAGGTGTTCCTCGCCCGCCAGCGGGCGGCCGGGCGCGCCCCGGAGCTCGTCGTCTGCAACCCGCCGCGCGGCGGCATGGGCCCGGCCGTGTGCGCCGAGCTCGTCGCCCTCGCCGCCCCGCGCCTGCAGATCATGAGCTGCAGCGCCGACGCCCTCGTCCGCGACCTCGCGGTGCTGCAGGCCGGCGGCTACGTCCTCCGCCGCCTGCGCGCCTACGACACCCTGCCGCACACCCCGCACCTCGAGCTCGTCGCTTGGCTGTCCCTTGAGACAGCCACTTCAGAACATGCCCCTTCAGGCATGTCCTGAAGGGCAGTCATCGTCGGGCTACAGCTCGGCCTCGATCTCGCGCAGCAGCCCTGGCAGCGCGCGCAGGTCGGCGGCCAGCCAGCGCGCGCCCGCGGCGCGCAGCTCCTCCGCGGTGCCCATCCCGTGCAGCATCCCGATCGTGGGGATGCCGTGGGTCGCGGCGCCGGCGACGTCGTGGTGGCGGTCGCCGACCATCACCAGGCCCTCGGCGCGGCCGGCGAACGACTGCAGCGCGCGCGCGATCACGGCCGCCTTCGGCTCCGAGTCGAGGGCGAGCGAGCGGCCGCAGATCGCCCGGAAGTGCTGGGCCACGCCGAGCGCCGCGAGGATCGGGCGCGCGAACACCTCCGGCTTGCTGGTGGCGACCGCCAGGTCATGGCGCGCAGCCAGCTCGGCCAGCACCTCGGCGAGGCCCTCGGCCGGGCGCGTCTCGTGCACGGCGGTGGCCGCGTAGCGCTCGCGGTAGTGCGAGATGAAGCGGGCGAGCAGCTGCGGGTCGTCGCCGATCACCGACTGCACGCTCTCCTCGAGCGGCGGACCGATCAGCGGCCGCAGCGACGCGAGCGGCAGCGGCGGGTGCCCGATCGCCTGGAGCGCATGATTGAAGCAGGCGGCGATCGAGGCCAACGAGTCGACCAGCACGCCGTCGAGGTCGAAGAGGACGCCGCGGAGCACCACCGCTGTCTAGCACCTGCGCCGGCCCGAAGTCGCGCGTGCGGGAGATCCAGACCCATGGGACAGATCGCGTGCGGATGCACACGATTACGTCGTGAGGCGTAACGGCGGCCGTCGCACGCCTTGCGACGCGTGTCATCTTCGCGACCGTGATCGTCGGCTCGATCGCTGCGACGCGGGAAGTCGTGACGCGACGCGGCGAGTCAGCACACGAATTGTCTCAAAGGACAGGTCATCGTCGACCGGTCCAGCGCGCTCGACAGTCCTGCGAAGTCGCCGTAGAACGGCGTTGGAGCCCGAAATTCCGCGTTCCGTGCGAGCGCACACGCGTGCGAGTCCACACGATTTTGCGTCGATCCGCGGACCGCTCGAGGTGCGCGCGACGATCGCCACGGAGCTCCCCCGGCCCACCGCACGCGCCTCGCGAACCGTGCGAGAGCACACGATGAAGTGCGGCACACGAAGCGACGAGCCCATGTAATTTTTTGTCTGCGATGGACGCTTCGCCGCAGCAACATCCTCCCGTCGAGTTCGAGACCGATCCCTCGCGTTACCGCCACTGGCAGGTGCAGTACGACGGCGCCGTCGCGAAGGTGCTGATGCGGGTCGACGCCGCCGCGGGCCTGCGCCCCGGCTACGAGCTCAAGCTCAACAGCTACGACCTCGGGGTCGACATCGAGCTGGCCGACGTGGTCCGGCGCATGCGCTTCGAGCACCCCGAGGTGCGCACCGTCGTCGTCACCTCCGGGCACGACAACGTGTTCTGCGCCGGCGCCAACATCTTCATGCTCGGCAGCTCGACGCACGCGTGGAAGGTCAACTTCTGCAAGTTCACCAACGAGACGCGCTGCGAGATCGAGGACGCGACGGCGCACAGCGACCAGGTCTACCTGGCCGCGCTCAACGGCACCTGCGCCGGCGGCGGCTACGAGCTCGCGCTGGCGTGCGCCGAGATCTACCTGCAAGACGACGGCAACTCGGCGGTCAGCCTGCCGGAGGTGCCGCTGCTCGGCGTGCTCCCGGGCACCGGCGGGCTCACGCGCGTGGTCGACAAGCGCAAGGTCCGGCGCGACCGCGCCGACATCTTCTGCACCACCGCCGAGGGCGTGCGCGGCAAGCGGGCGCTGCAGTGGGGCCTCGTCGACGCCGTGTTCTCGCGCAGCCGCTTCGAGCAGGAGGTCGCCAAGAAGGCCAAGGCCTCGGCCGAGCGCAAGGTCGAGCTGCGGTCCGGCGAGCGCGTCGGCGTCGCGCTCGGCCCGATCACACCTGACCGCGGGGACAGCCGTCGCACCTACCGCCACGTCGTCCTCACCTGGGACGCCGCCGCTCGCACCGCGACGATCACCGTCAAGGGCCCGAGCGCCGAGGACGTGGCGGTCGTCGAGAAGGGCGGCGCGGCCATCCACGCCGCCGGCGACCAGCTGTGGGCGCTCCGGGCCATGCGCGAGCTCGACGACGCGCTGCTGTGGCTGCGCTTCAACCTCCTCGACGTCGGCCTCGTCCTCCTGCGCACCGACGGCGACCCGGCCCGCGTGGTCGCCCACGACCGGGCGCTGCACGCCGCGCGCGAGCACTGGTTCGCCAACGAGGTCCTGCTGCACATGGCCCGCGTGCTGCGCCGGCTCGACCTCACCAGCCGCTCCTTCTTCGCCCTCGGCGACGCGCCGACCGCCGCGTTCGCCGGCTGCCTGCTCGAGCTCGCGCTCGCGGCCGACCGCTTCTACCTGCTCGACGACCCGGCGGTGCGGGTCGGCCTCAGCCCCCTGAACTTTGGCGCATTGCCGATGAGCCATGGTCCTTCGCGCCTGTCCGTGAGGCTAGCCGCCGACCCGGGCAAGGTCGCCGAGCTGCGCGAGCGGCCGGAGCTGCTCGACCCCGAGGAGGCCGACGACGCCGGCCTCGTGACCGTGCGGCTCGACCAGATCGACTGGGACGACGACACCCGCGTCGCCATCGAGGAGCGCGCCAGCATGTCGCCCGACGCGCTCACCGGCATGGAGGCCAACCTGCGCTTCGTCGGCGCCGAGAACGACACCAGCAAGATCTTCGCTCGCCTCACGGCCTGGCAGAATTGGATCTTCATCCGGCCCAACGCCACCGGACCCGAGGGCGCGCTCAGCCTGTACGGCAAGCCCCAGCGCCCGCACTTCGACCTCAACCGCGTGTAACGCCTCTCGCCCGCTTTCGCCCCCCGATCGCTTTTGGAGCACCGGATCCCCATGGTCAGCAACAACGTCGACCTCAACGCCAAGATCCCCAACAACGTCGGGCTGTCCGACGACGTGAAGCTGCAGCGCGCGCTCGAGAAGTGGCTGCCCAGCTACCTCGAGTGGTGGAACGACATGGGCCCGTCGGACTTCGCGCAGAAGAACGTCTACCTGCGCACCGCCGTGTCGGTCGACAACGACGGGTGGGCCCACTACGACTACGTCAAGATGCCGGACTACCGCTGGGGCATCTTCCTCAACCCGCGCCAGGAGGAGTCGCTGATCCGCTGCGGCGACGACGCCGGCAAGGCCGCGTGGCACGAGGTACCCGGCGAGCACCGCAACGCGCTGCGCCGCATCATCGTCACCCAGGCCGACACCGAGCCGGCCAGCGTCGAGCAGCAGCGCCTGCTCGGCCACACCGCGCCCAGCCTCTACGACATGCGCAACCTGTTCCAGGTCAACGTCGAGGAGGGCCGTCACCTGTGGGCGATGGTGTACCTGCTGCACAAGTACTTCGGCCGCGACGGCCGCGACGAGGCCGACATGCTGCTCGAGCGCCGCAGCGGCGACCCGGACAAGCCGCGGATCCTCGGCGCGTTCAACCAGCCGTGCGACCACTGGCTGAGCTTCTTCGCGTTCACCATGTTCACCGACCGCGACGGCAAGTACCAGCTCGCGGCGCTGGCCCAGAGCGGCTTCGACCCGCTGGCGCGCACCACCGAGTTCATGCTGACCGAGGAGGCGCACCACCTGTTCGTCGGCGAGACCGGCATGGACCGCATCGTCAAGCGCTCGGCCGAGCTGCAGCGGCTCGACCCGAACGGCGACGTGCGCAACCAGGGCGGCATCGACTTCGACCTGATCCAGCGCACGATCAACTACTGGTACACCTACTCGCTCGACCTGTTCGGCGGCGAGATCTCGAGCAACGCGGCCGACTTCTTCGCCACCGGCCTCAAGGGCCGCTACCGCGAGGACAAGTACGAGGAGCACCGCGCGCTCGACGGCACCTACCGCCTGCCCGTCGTCGAGGACGGCCGCCTCGGCGAGCGCGACGTGCCGCTGCGCAACGCCATGAACGAGGTCCTGCGCGACGCCTACGTCCACGACTGCGAGCGCGCGCTCCGCAAGTGGAACCGCACGCTCGAGGAGGCCGGCTCGCCCACGCGGCTGTCGCTGCCGAGCCGCCGCTTCCACCGCCACCAGGGCATCTACGCCGACCACGCGTTCGACCCGGCCGGCAACCTGATCGGCAAGGACGCGTTCGAGGCGCGCCGCGGCGAGTGGCTGCTGACCCAGAACGACAACGACTACCTGCTGTCGATCATGAAGCCCTCGCACGAGCCCGGCAAGTTCGCCAACTGGATCGCCCCGCCGACCCGCGGCATCGAGGGCCAGCCGGTCGACTTCGAGTACGTCCAGCTGCGCGACTGAGCCGCCGCTGAGGCGCGCGCGCGGCCTCGGTCCTCGCGGACCGGGGCCTTTCGCGCTTCAGGGCCGCGCCCGGCAGCCGCCTGGCGAGAAGGACATGTCCGTTCCTACATGTCCTTCTCTAAGGCCGCGAGGTGCCGCGGCCGCTCAGGAGCGGCCGTAGACCGGCACGATCGCGCCGCTGGTCACGCTGAGCGCCGGCGACACGAGGGCGTGGACCGTGCGGGCGATCTCGGCCGGCTTGGTCCAGCGCGAGGTGTCGGCGTCGGGCATGGCCTTGCGGTTGGCGGGCGTGTCGATGAGGCCGGGGGCGATCGCGTTGACGTTGATGCCCTCGTCGCGCAGCTCCTCGGCCATCTGAGCCGTGAGCCCGGCCACGGCCGCCTTGGACATCGTGTAGGCGGCCACGCCCGCGGCCGGCTGGGCGACCGCGCGGGCGACGGTGTTGACGATCCGGCCGCCGCTCTTGCCGGTGGCGCGGATCTTGGCCACCGCGGCCCGGCTGCACAGGAACGCGGTCACCGCGTTGAGGGTCCACTGGGCCTGGACCATCGCCAGCGTGGTGTCCTCGACCTTCGCCCACGTGAACCCGCCGGCCAGGTGGACCGAGGCCCACAGCGACGGCAGCCCGGCGTAGACCGCCTCCACGGCTGTCTCCTGGGACAGGTCGACGCGCGGCAGGTAGCGCGCCCCGGCGACGGGGTCGGCCGGTCCGTCGTCGATCGCCGGCACGACGACCGCCGCGCCGGCGTCGACCAGCTCCTGGACGACGGCGCCTCCGAGCGCGCCGGCGCCTCCGGTGACGACGATGGTGAGTCCTTCGAGATCGCGCTGCATGCGAGAGTGTCCTTCCTTGTGATTCTCGTCCGGCCTACCCGCGCTGGACGAACACCTTGATCATGTGCCACTCGATGTGTTCGACCTGCTCCGCGCTGGCCTTCATCTCGTTGTCCTCGACCATGCGGCGGATCAGCTCGGTCACCTCGGCCTCGCTCTTGGGCGGCGCCTTCTCGACGTCGCTCAGCTCGTGGCAGCTGCCGCACACCGTCTCGTAGGTCTTGCGCGCCGTCGCCTCGTCGATCGGCCGGGCCGCGGCCGGCTCGCTCGCCGCGGCCGGCTCGCTCGCCGCAGCCTGGGCCGCGCCGGTCAGCGCCGCCTCGGCCTGCTGGCGCTCGACCGCGGCGGCGCGCCGCTCCTTGAGCGAGCGCTGCAGGTCGCGCGAGATGGCGATCAGGTAGGCGGTGACGGCCCAGCCCTCGAACTCGGAGATCGGCTCGGTGAAGCTCGGCTTGATGACCATGCGGTCGACGGTGCCGACCCAGTCGAGCGGCGAGCGCGGGCGGTCGAGGATCGTCTTGAGGTCGTGACAGGCGACGCACTTCTTGAGCAGCACCTGCCGACCGGCGCGCAGCGACTCGGCGGTGGCGAGCTCGGCGATCGGCGCCTCGGGCGGCAGGTCGGCGGCCTGCAGCAGCTTCTGCACGCGGTCACGGTTCTCGTCGCTGTACACGTCGCCCATCTCGCTGGCGAGCGCCATCTCGCGGAACGCGTGCGGCATCGACAGCCCCGCGAGCATGATCGTGCACGCCAGCAGCCCGGTGCCGAGCGCCGGCATCCACTCCTCGAGGTGGCGGAAGAACCGCAAGATCGTCACCTTCACCAGCAGGATGAAGCCCACGCCCATGCCGAGGCACATGTGCGCGACGGTCCGCGCCGGCCACTCGACCTGGTAGTTCCACATGCGCGGCACCATCTCGAACATCAGCACGATGTAGATGAGGATGTAGAACCAGCCGAGCTGACGATGCAGGCGCATCAGCGACGGCGGGGCCGCGCTGGTGCGCGTGGCTTTGTCGAACGGAAAGCCCCAGAGGTAGTACATCAGGAACACGGCAGCCGTGCCGACGACCAAAAACAGGATCCCGAGGGAGGCGCTGAGAATGACGTCCATGTCGTTCGCCTGTCCGCATCATAACCCCGGCGCCCGCGCCCCGGCGAGGGCGTGCAGCAGGATCGCGGTGGCGGCCGCGACCCCCAGCGAGTCCACATCGGGCGCCATCGGAATGGTGACCTCGTCGTCGCTGACCGCGCGCAGGGCCTCCGGCAGGCCCTCGCCCTCGCTGCCGACCAGGATGGCGAGCCGCGCCGGCCGGACCACCGCGCCCAGCGGGCGTGCCCGCGGGCCGAGGGTGGCCGCCAACACCGTGGCCCCGGCCCCGCGCAGCCGCTCCACAGTGGCGACGAGGTCCGACACGCCGGCGATCGCCTGCGCGAAGCCGTTGCCCGCCGCGGCGCGGATCGCCCGCCGGCTCAGCGGGTCGGCGCCCCTGCGGTCGAGCAGCAACAGGTCGACCGCGAACGCCCGCGCGGCCCGGACGATCGCGCCGACGTTGGCCGGGTCGCACAGACCCTGCGCCACGGCGATCGTGTAGGACGGGCGCGCCAGGGTGTCGCTCACCAACATGTCCTCCGCGACACTGCTTTTTAAACATGGCTCGGAGGACATGTAAGACCAGCGCAGCGCCGGCGGCCGCAGGCCGCAGGCCGCGACGCCGCGGTGGAAGTTGAAGCCGACGGCCGCGCGCACCACCGGCTGTTCGCCGACGACGAGCGGCACCTCGGGCCGGGCCGCCAGCGCCGGGCCGAGGCGCGCGGCGTGGCTCTCGGTGGCCAGCACCGACGCGACCGGGTAGGCGCTCCGCAGCAGACGCTCGACCACCAGATGGCTCTCGGCGATGAAACGCCGCGGGTCGGGGCGCTGGCCGAGCGCCTGCAATTCGCGGTAGTCGGCGAGGCGCGGGTCGTCCGGATCGGCGACGCGGACCAGGGGCATCGCGGCCTTGTACGCGAGGTCGCCGAGCGTCGTCATGCCGATAGGTCCTTGATGACTTCAGGTCCTTGATTTCGACTTTGAACTGACCCGTGGTCATGAACGGCTGCAAACCTCATTGCTCCAGGTTTGTGCACTCTGCCGTTCCCGGCATACCCAGCCGGATGCCGGCGACGCAGAAGCAGGATGGATCCGATGCTTGCCGCTTCCGGCAGGCGCCCCAGGTGGAGCGACCCGCCGCTCCCGGTATGTCCATGCCAGCTCAGCGGCGACAGAGCGTGTGCCAGGTGCGCACCCAGGTCGCGCGGCTTGCCGTTCCCGGCATACCGGCGCCCGCGAGCAACGCCACGCACGCCGGGAACACCCACGCCTCGCCGGTCTCGGCCGCTGCGATGGCCGCCCGGACGTCCGGGTGCTCGCGGCCGAGGTAGAGCGTGGCCGGCTCCCCGGCCACCCGCGGCGAACCCGAGCCGGCGCACAGCTCGACGCGCTCCGGCGCACCGGACCCGCCGCGAACGGCCGCGCGCAGGGTCGCCAGGAATTGCCGCTCGGCCGGCGAGAGCGCCGACTCCGGCAAGGGTCGGCGCGCGCCTCCGAAGGCCTGCCAGAAGCGCCGCCAGCCGCGTGCCAACCCGGCCGAGAGCGGCGCTCGCTCGTTTCCGCGCGGCGGCGGCGAGCGAAACCGCAGGTTTAATAATTCGGCGAGGATCCCGCGGTCGGCTGTGCCGAGGAGCAGCACGGGCGGGCCCGGCAGGGCGAAGTCCTCGGGGTTCTGCTCGGGGTCGAGGGCGAAGGCCGGCTCCGGCCGGGCGAGCGCCGGCAGGGCCTCGATCGGCAAGAAGCGCCGCTCGTCGCGGCCGACCAGCGCCGGCACGACCGGCAGGGCGAGCACCTCCGCCGCGCGCCGACGCGCTCGCAGCGCCTGCAGCAGCAGATGCAGCACCCGCGCCTGGCTGGGCGCCGGCAGGCTCGGCGAACGCGCCCCCGTCGCCAGCATCAGCTGCACCCCGGCGTCGACGATCGCCTCGAGCGCGGGCGCGATCGCCTCGCGCAGGTCGGCCGCGGTCGCGGCGGGGGTCAGCTCGCCGGCCGCGAACTTGTCGGCCAGCTCGACCACCGCCTCGAAGCAGGGCGCGCGCGTGACCCCGACGTGGGTCGAGATCACGCCGTGGACGAGCAGCCAGATCCGCGCCGGCTCGCCGCGGTGGGCCAGGGCCACGCTGCCGCGCAGCTTGAACTGCGGCAACTCGAGGTCGACGCGGGCGAGGAAGCGGCGCAGGCCGTCGCTGATCGCCGCCCCGTCGACGCGCACCGCCGCCGGGGCGAACCGGGCGACATCGGCGAGGTAGCTGCGCGCGCGCGACGGATCGATCTCCGCCCCGCGGACCGTGAACTCGGTCCCGCGGCCACCGCCCGGATCTGCACCTTCGGACAGGTTCGATCGACCCTGCCCCGAAAACTCCAGGCGGCGGGCCAGGCCGTGCCCGCGGGCCACGATCTCGACCCGCCCCGGGCGCAGCGCCGGCAGGGCCAGCAGCGCCAGGGCCCCGGCCGCCTCGAGCGCGAGCAGGGCGCGATGGCGCCGCTCGGCCTGACCGCCGGCGTCGAGCAGGTCGGCCACCGCCAGCAACAGCTCGCGCCCGATCGGCGCCCCGTCGTCGCGCACGCGCACCGAGGCGCGCCCGAGCTCGACCTCGACCGTGCGCGCCCCGGCCGACAGCGATCGCCGCACCAGCTCGGCGGGCAGCTGCCAGGGCCCCTGCAGCTGCGCCGTCGCCAGCTTGCGCAGCTCGGCCTCGATGTCGATCGCCAGCAGCTGGCGCAGGTCGACCGTCTCGCTCACGCCGGCCTCCTGCCGAGGTCGTCGCCGGACATGTCCGCAAGGACAGCCTGCTCGCTCACCCTGCCCTCCCTCTCGCCGCCTCGTGCACCGCCTCGCGGGCCGCGTCGCGCAGCAGCCTGGCCGTGCGTTCGGAGCCGAGGTCGAGGCGGTCGAGCAGGTAGTCCATGGCCGCGAACACGGCCGCGGCCGGGCGGGTCGCCAGCACCCCGGCGGCGTCTTGCAGCCACGGGTTGCGGGCGCCGACGACCACCACCCTGCGGCCGCGCAGCGGCGACTTGCGCAGGCGCAGCGGCGCCAGGTCGAGGCTGCGCAGCTCCTCGCTGCCGAGCGACGCGCTGGCGAGCACCTGCCACGGCTCGCCGGAGGCGACGAGGCGCGCGCTCACGGCCGCCAGCAGCGCGGTCTCCTCGGTCCCGGCGAGCAGCGCGTCCCACAGGTCGAGGTCGGTCGCGCCGAGGGCATCGGCCACCGCGCGGGCCTCGGGTCGCTCGTCGTCGAGGACCGCCGCGTCGCCGGCCAGCGCCTCGGCGGCCAGCGGCGAGCGCCGGCGCGTGCGGTAGAGCCGGCCGCGCGCCGCCAGCCGCTTGGCCTGCGCCAGCGACAGCGCCCCGCCCGCGGCCGTCGGCACCAGCGGCCGCTCAAACACCGCCGGCACCGCCTGGAACACCTCTGGCTGCTGCAGCGCCCCCTGCAGCAGCCGCGACAGGTCGCCGCTGGCGTCGAGCGCGACCCGCCGGCGCGTCCGCTCGCGCAGCAGCCCGAACGCCGCCAGCCCGAACAGCCCCGCCGCCCCGACCGCCAGCCCCCACGGCAGCGCCGCTCGCCGCTGTGACATGTCCGCAAAATCATGTCCCATCGAACCTGCCCTTGCGACCATGTCCGTCTGCGCCGGCTCGTCCGGCGAGGCAGCGGTCTCGAGCGCCTCGACCACGGCTGTCCCCTGGGACACATCGATCTCGCCCGGCTCCTCCGGCCCCGCCGGGGTCCCCAGCGCCAGCCCCGTGCTGGCGTCCGCCACCGCCCACTCGCCGTCCTGCCCGCGGTACTCGGCCCACGCGTGCAGCCACGAGTTCACCCGCCCGCCCTGACCGACGAACCCGATCGCCAGCCGCGACTCGACCCCCGCCTCCTGCAGCAGCGCCGTCAACAGCCCGTTCTGCACGTCGCAGTCGCCCTGACCGATCTCGAGCGCGCGGGTGATGAAGTGCTCGCCGGCCAGCGCCCGGTGCTGCGCCGCCACCTCCGGCGCCGTGCTGTAGGCCACCAGCTCGCGGGTCAGCCGCGTCAGCGCCGACACCCGCGCCGCGATCGAGCGTCCGCGCAGCGCCCTGGCCTCGCGGCGCAGCTCCGGCGGCAGCAGGCCCGACGAGACCGCCCGCGTCGGCGGGCCCGCCTGCGCCGGGGCCGTGCGGTAGGTCAGCGTCGCCTGCGACGGCGCCGTCAGCAGCAGCAGCGCCTCCTCGTCGGCGCCGGCGGCCAGCGGCGCCGGCGCGCCCTCCGGGTGGTCGGCGTCGACCAGCAGCGCGCTGCCGGCGACCACGCGGTGGCCGGTGGGCACCGGCACCCGCATCGGCCCGGCCGGCGCGTCGAGGCGCAGCTCGACCTCCGGGCACACCTGCCCCTCCGAACATGTCCCGAAGGCATAATCACCGCGCGGCTCGGGCACGCGCGCCTCGTCGGCCTCGCCGAGGCGGCGGAAGATCAGCGCCGCGAAGTGCAGGCGCAGGTCGGCCGGGCGGAACGTCAGCGGCGGCTCGCGGGCGCCGGCGCCGGTGAGCACGTCGACCTGCGGCCCGCGGTAGCGCCCGGCCAGGTCGGCGTAGCGGGCCGGCAGGTTGGCGCTGGCCGTTTCGCCATGTTCGATGGGACCTGTCCCATAAGACTCACCGGGCGCGGGCCGGAAGCGGGCCCAGATCCGGTCGCCCCACAGCGCGTAGGCGGCCCCGCCGGCCAGGGCCGCGCCGAGCAGCGCGGCCAGGACCATGCGCACCGCCAGCGAGCGGCGGACCAGGTCGCGCAGGGCCGCCCACGGGCGCTGCCACAGCGGCAGCGGGCGGGCGGCGTCGAGCTGGCGGGCGATCAGGCCCTCGAGCTCGCGCTGGGCCAGGTCGACCAGGCGGCGCAGCGCCTTGTTGTCGCGCGCGTCGGAGCGCGACAGCATCAGCTCGAGCGCGTCGCTCTCGAGCAGCGCCTGCGGGGCCAGGCGGCCCGGCAGCTCGGTGAAGTGCACGCGGCTGTTGTCGGTGCTGCGGCCGCCGGCGACCACGAAGTCGGCCAGCGACGCCGCCGAGCGGACCCGCAGCCCGCGCGAGAACAGCTCGACGCGGGCCGCCCCGCCGAGCGCCACCACCCCGCGCACCCGCCCGCGGCGGAAGCTCGCGCTCGGGGCCGGCAGGGCGAACGGCTGGTTGACCTTGCGGCCGTTGACGGTGACGACGAGCGGCCGCTCGGGGTCGTCGCGGGTGGCGAGGAAGCGGGCGTTCTGGAACGCCGCGTCGAACACCCGCCGCTCGAGCGCGTCGTCGACGGCCGCGCGCTCGAGCTCGATCTCCGTGCCGGGCAGCGTCGGCGGCGCCCCGCGGCGCGCGGTCGCCAGGTCGCCGTCGAGCTCGAGCGCCCACGCGCCCGACCGGTCCTCCGGGTCCTGTGAGTTCGGGTCCGGCCGCCGCGCGCGCGAGCGGATGGCGATCCGCTCCGGCTCGAAGCGCAGGACCGACCAGAAGCCGACGCCGAAGCGGCCGACCTGGTCGCGGCGCGACTCCTTGCTCGAGGCGTACAGCGCGAACAGGTAGCGGCGGGCGTGGGCGAAGGTCATGCCCTCGCCGTCGTCGCGGCAGCGCAGGACCCACCGGCCGGCCCGCGACTCGGCCACGAACTCGACCCTGGTCGCCCCGGCGTCGCGGGCGTTCTGCAGCAGCTCCCGCACGAACACCCACGGGTCGGGCCCATAGCGGTCGGCCTCGGCGCGCGCGCGGGCGCGGAACTCGGACCCGGGCGGCGCGCTGGTCATCGAGCGACCTCGAGCCGGCCGTGGAGCGACGGGGACACCGCTGCAGTGTACCGGCTCGCGCGGCCGGGACGAGCGCGCGGTTTTCGAGCCGGGCGACCGGGCGCGCGGCCCCGCTTTCGGGCGTCCGAACCTGCCGCGCCGCCCCTCGTCTGCCCCTCGACGATCTTCCGCGCCCGCGTCAGGGCACGCGCGAGGACCTCGGCTACGGCTCGCTCTTGCCGGCTTCGACTTCGCTGTGGACCAGGAAGTGCGCGCTGGCGACGGCGATCGGGCGCGAGCGGTCGTCCTGCCACGCCTCGACGCGGACGTTGGCGACGCGGCGGCCCTGGCGGGTCGGCACCCCGCGCGCGAACGTGTCGACGGGTCGCCCGGAGCGCAGGTACTCCACCGTGAGGCCGATCGTCCGCGGAGCGGCCGACAGCTCGCTCTCCCACAGCAGCTGGAAGATCGCCGTCGACTCGAGCAACGCGCACAGCGCCCCGCCGTGCAGCGCCGGCAGCATCGGGTTGCCGATCAGGTGCTCGCCGAACCGCATCACCCCGAGCAGCTCGCCGGCGTGCGGGCCCTCGGGCGCCAGCAGCAGCGAGATCCCCATCGTCTGCGCGTACGGCACGTACGCCGCCAGTCGGGCCGGGTCGCCGGCCGCGCGGGCCTGGGCGACCGCCTGTTGCAGCTTCGAGGTCGGCGCGGTCACGGCGTCGCCTCCGAGCGGCTCTGCGTGCGCGTGCCGAGCATGAAGGTCCCGGCGCTGGTGGCGATCGGGTCGTCCTCGCTGTCGTGGAACGCGACCCCGCGGACGAACGCGACGTGGCGGGTCACCTTGTAGCAGTGGGCGCGGGCGATGACGTCGCGCCCCGGCGTGGCCGGCTTGAGGTAGTCGATGCGGAGGTCGAGCGTGGCGATCGCCATCGGCTTGCGCAGGGCCTGGAACACCGCCGCGCCGCAGGTCGCGTCCATCAGCGACGACACGGCGCCGCCGTGGAGCACGCCGGTCTCGGGGTTGCCGACCAGGCGCGCGTCGTAGGGCAGGAAGATCTCGGCCCGGCCGTCGCCGACGGCCCGGAGCTCGAGGCCGAGCGCGTTGTTGTGGGGCACGGCCCGCATGAAGCGCTGGCCGAGCTCGCGCAGGCGCGCGAGCTCTTCCGCGTCGAGGGTCTGGTCGGACATCGATCGTGGTTATGCCACGACCTCGACCGGCACGGCGTGCTTGGGATTGAGGCCGGGGATCTCGGTCTCCGCGACCAGCACGTAGCGGAGCGCCTCCGCGTTCGGCGCCAGATCGGCCGGCAGCGTGAGGACCACCGGCAGCGACATCTCCTCGCCCTTGGCCAGCAGGAGCCCGCCCATCGGGATCGTGATGCTCGCGTGCTGCTGCCAGAACGCGAAGTCGCCGCGGCCCTGCGCGGTGTACACCATGCGCTCCTCGTCGAAGTGCAGGCGGACGTCCTGGACCGTGACGTCGTAGTCGCCGCCGCGCAGGGTCACGCGGGCGTGCAGCTCGGCGCCCGCGCGCACGGGCGTGTCGACCTGCGACAGCTCGATGGTCGCCTTGCCGATGCCCACGATGCTCTTGAGTCGGTCGAGGATCTCCATGCCTCCGAGTTAGCTAGCCCAACCCGGTCCGCGCGGCACGTGAAAGTCGATTCATACGTCCGCGGGTGCGCACGCCGTCGCGGCGCGCGTCGTCGAGGCCGTCGAGCCGCAGGACCAGCGAGGTCTGCCGTTCTCGGTCCCGCGCCCCGGGCCGGTTCCTTGAGCGGTCGGCGAGGCCGCGCTACAAGCTGAACTGCGCCATGCGTGCATTCCCTCATGCCCTGCTGGTCCTGTGCGTCCTCGGCCTCGCGTGCAACCGGTCCAGGTCGGACGGGCCAGCGGCCGCGGCGCCCGGCTCCGACGCGCTCGTCGGCGGCCCCGGAGACGACCCGTGCGCCGTCTACATCGAGCGGGCGGCCCCGGGCGTGCGCTGCGAGGCCATCGACGCCGCCCGTTGCACCTGCGAGTTGGTCGCGGCGGTGAGCGCTTCGGCGCCCGATCCCGCCGCGAATTCGAGCAGCGCATCCGGCGCACCACCCTCGCCGGCGCCCGACTCTGCCGTCGCCAACCTCGAATTCGCCAAGGGTCCGCAGAACACGATCGTGCAGTGCGTGAGCGGCCCGTGTCCCACGCGCTCGGCCGACTTCATCACCGGCGCCTACCCGCCGATTGCGATCCCCGCCGGCGGCGCGAGCGTGCAGCTCGAGTTCCGGGCGATGCACTACAAGCCCTACGTCGGCACCTACAACCTCGTGCCGGGCCGCAACTACATCGAGTTCACGCTCGAGCGGGAGTTCGGCGCGCCGGTCAGCGCCGCGTTCCAGTTCGAGGGCGCGCCGGCCGGCACCACCGTCGAGTGCGTCAGCGGGCCCTGCGTCGACAACAAGGCCCACGCGATCGACAAGTTCCCCGAGCTCCCGCTCAAGGACGACGGCGCGACCTTGCTGCTCCGCTTCAACGCCCCCGGCTACCGCACCGCGATGACGTCCTTCCAGGTCCGCCGCGGCACCAACGCCGTGCCGGTGTTGATGGAGAAGGCCCCGCTCGGCAAGTGAGCCGCGAGCCGGGCCCGTCGCCGGCGACGCCTGCCCCATGCGCCATGTGCGATCGCTCAGGTCGGTCGCACGCCCGTCGTGCTGCGCGACCCGCCGCAGGTGCGATGCCTCGAGCGAGCCCCGCCGCCTTCGCTTATGCTTCGCCGCCGCATGTCGACCCGACCGACCGCCCCGGCCGAGGCCGCGGCCGAGCTGCCCGCCGAGCGGCGTGAGGCCCTCGCGCGCGCCGTCGCCGACCCCGGCTTCACGCCCGGCCGCGCCGACCTGCGCGACGTCGTCGAGCTGCTGGCCGGCGACGACGAGCTCGCCGTCCACGTCGAGCGGGCCCTCCTGCGCGCCGGCGCCGCGGCCGGCCCGGCCCTCCTGCGCCGCCTGCCGGGCGCCACCCCGCCGCTGCGCCCGCGCCTGGTCCGCGTCCTCGGCCGCCTGCCCGCCGACACGGCGATTGACGTGTCTTTAAAGACATGTCTCGACGACCCTGACCCGAAGACCAGGCGCAACGCGATCGGCGCGCTCGGCAAGCGCGGCGGCCCGGGCGTCGCCGCGGCGCTGCTGGCCCGCGCGCGCGAGGAGACCTCGCTGCCGCACCTGCGCAGCCTGGTCGAGGCGCTCGGCAAGGCCGGCGACGCCGACGCGCTGGCCTGGCTCGACGGCCTCGTCGCCGACGACGCCGAGCTGCAGCGCCTGACCGCCCGCGCCCGCCTCATGCTCGCGCGCAGCCTCGGCCGCGGCGAGGTCGGCTCGAGCATCGACCTCGACGCCGTCGCCGCGAGCCCGCGCCCGCTCGTGCTCGCCTGCCGCCCCGGCCTCGAGCCCCTGCTCGTCGACGCCCTCGGCCCGACCTTCGCCGCGCGCGCGCAGGGCCCCGGCCGCGTCGCCGCCACCCTCCGCGGCCCGCTGCGCGAGCTGCTGGCGGTGCGCCTGTGGACCGAGGTCGGCCTGCCGCTGCAGCCCCTGCCCCGCGGGACAGATCTGCCTGTCGCCATCGCCGAGCTGCTGACCGGCCCCGACGCGCGCCTGGCCTTTAATACATATACCAAAGGACAGCCGCGCTATCGCCTCGCCTGGGCCCGCGGCGGTCACCGTCGCGCGCTCGTCTGGCAGGTCGCCGCGGCCGCCGCCGAGCGCTGGCCCGAGCTCGTCAACGATCCGCGCGAGACGACCTGGGAGGTCGTCGTCGACGACGGCGATCCGCTGCGCGCCGAGCTGCGCCCGCGCCGCTGGGGCGCGGCCCGCCCTGGCGACGGCGAGGACACCTCGATCCTCGAGTTCGCCGACCCGCGCTTCGCCTACCGCAGCGGCGACGTCCCCGCGGCCTCGCACCCGACCATCGCCGCGGCCCTCGCCCGGCTCGCCGAGGTGCGCGAGGGCGACGTCGTCTGGGACCCCTTCGTCGGCTCCGGCCTCGAGCTGTGCGAGCGCGGCCTGCTGGGCCCCTGCGCCGCCCTCCTCGGCACCGACCTCGACCCGCGCGCCCTCGCCGTCGCCGCGACCAACCTGCGCAACGCCGGCCTCACCGCCACGCTCACCGAGGCCGACGCCACCACGCACCGGCCGGCCGGCGTCACCCTCGTGATCACCAACCCGCCGATGGGCCGCCGGGTCCACCGCGGCGACGTCGGGCCGCTGCTGACGGCCTTCGTCGCCAACGCCGCGGCCGCCCTGGCCCCCGGCGGTCGCCTCGCGTGGATCTCGCCGGTCCCGCGGACGACCGACCCGGCCGCCCAGGCTGCCGGCCTGGTCCTGCGCCGCTCGCTCACCCTCGACATGGGCGGCTTCACCGGCCAGTTGCAGCGCTGGGACAAGCCGCTGCGCCCCGCCCGCGCCCGCGGCCGCGCCTGAGACCCAACGCGAAAGAGGCGGAGCGCCGGGCGCTCCGCCTCTTCTGCTTCGTCTTCTCTTGAGTGCCCAGGGACGGAATCGAACCGCCGACACGGGGATTTTCAGTCCCCTGCTCTACCAACTGAGCTACCTGGGCGCGGGGGCGCAGTGGTACGAGATCCGGGGCCGGGCGTCAAGCGCCTCTTGGGCCCCGGCGACCCCTCGTCGTCTGTGCAGTGCAGCAAGTGGAGATGTTTCTCACTCCCCGCCCGGGTTCGCACGGGCGTCGCCATGCCGCGTCGAGCGCCGTATGTGCATAGCCCTGGCTGCGCCTCGCGAGGGCACAGGAGCCATTCGCAATACTCCGCCGAGTGGCGACAATTCGCAATTCCCGAATCGTCGCCGGTCTGGAAGACCATCGATTCGTCAGAACTTCGGGAACACCGCCGTCAGCAGCAGCGCGTCGACGTCGTCGCTCCGCATCACGCGGCCGAGCGTCTCGTTGAAGATCTCCGAGAACGCGAGCGAGCCGAGCGCGCGGGTGCGGATGAACTCGAGGTCGAGGTCGCCGCGGATGTCGACCTGGTAGTCGCGGCGGCTCGGGGTCAGCGTCGGCACCCACGAGCCGTGGATGGTGAACGCGAAGTCGAGCTGCGGGTGGCCGAGGCGGACCACCGGGCCGCGCGTGATGTCCTCGGCGTCGAACAGCCACACCTCCTCGCCGGTCGAGCCGCGGGTGCGCGGCACCGTCTCGGACGCGTGGGCGAGCACGGCGATATAGCCGTCGCGCGGGTGGCGGGGCCCGCCGCGGCGCGGGATGAAGTTCGGCGACAGCAGGCTCCAGCCCTTCGGCGCGGTGTAGCTGCGCATCGTCGCGTTCACCGTGTCGATCTCGAGCAGGCGCGGCGGCTCGCCGTCGGTCAGCGGCAGCGCGGCGAGGTCGACGCGCGGCGCGTAGGCCGTCAGCAGGCGGGCCGGCATCAGCTCGGGCGCGAACCCGCTGGTGTTGTAGTACATGACCTCGATCGGCTTGTCGCGGCCGCGGCGCGCGTATGTCCCGAGAGCCAGGCCCCAGGTCTCCCGGCCCTCGACGTAGCGCGACTCGGCCCGGCCCGACGGCACGTGGATCTGGTGGATCCCCAGGCGGCCGCGGGCCAGCGCGCACGGGATCTGCATGCCCGCGACGTCGATGCCGGCCTCGCCGCCGCTGAGCAGGTCCTCGCCCTCGTGGATCCACTCCGACACGTCGAGCGTCGGCGTGTGCGGCACGATCAGGCGCACGAAGTCGCCGTCGTCCTCGAAGTCGGCGTAGAAGTGCACCGACTCGCCGGCGAGCTCGATCCGGTGGGCGATCACCGGCGTCGGGTGGTCGGCGAACCCGCCGCTGCGCGGGCGCAGGTCGCGGCGGCGGATCGCGTAGATCACCGTGGTCGGCCGCTGCGTCCGCATGGTGCTCGCGCCGAGCAGCTCGCGCAGGGGCTCGACCGGCAGCACCTGCCCCAGCACGTCGAGCGCCAGCTGGCGCATCTCGACCACGAACGCCGAGTCCTGCACCAGCACCCAGTTGCGGGTCACCTGGACCTGGTGCACGCACTGGTAGATCTGGATCGCCTCGCCGTCGCGGTCGATCAGGTTGAAGTGCTCCAGCTGTCGACCTGTCCAGCGGACCAGGTGCGAAAAGCCAGGTCGCCCGCCCGGCGCCGGGTTGCTGAAGTTGACGGTGAACAGCTCGCCGGTGGTCTCGTCCTCGGCCGGGTGGGCCGTGCTGAGCACCAGCGGGAACGCCCACGGGACCGGGATCGAGCCCAGCCACTCGTCGGCCTTGCCGATCGGCGTCACCAGCTCGAGCGTGACCGGGTCGAACTCCCACGGGCGCCCGGCGTCGGTCGTCACGATCATGCGGTCGCGCAGCGGGATCGGCGAATTGCTCAGCACCGTGCGGACCCCGAGCAGCGGCGAGATCCGCGACAGGCCGATGTCGCGGAACTCCATCAACTCGCCGAAGTTGGCCGCGGCGCGGTCGGCGTAGTGACACGGCGGCCGCATGATGTTCTGCGCCAGGCGTACGCGCTCGGGCCCGAGGTCGAAGCGGTACAGCGTGCCCTCGCCGGTGAACGCCGGGCGGCCGAGCGAGGCGATCGAGCCGGCGACGAACAGGTGCCCGTGGATGTCCGGGGGGAGCGCGCCGTCCAGCACCTTCAGCTCGAGGTGATCGGCCCGCCCGTCGATGTCCTCCGCGCCGCTGCTGAGCATCGACGTGGGCATGACGCGGCTCGGCCCCTCGGGGATCTCCATGGTCTTCATCGTCACGGATCAGCGACACGAAGCGGCCCGATCGCCCACCGCGCGCTCGTGTGGATCCTCAAGGCTCCAGCGGCGCGAACCCGCGCCCCGGGACATGTCTCCAAAGACACACGTCGATCGCGTCACTTCTGGCTCAACACCTCGCTGTGCGCGTCCTGTCCGCAGTCCGGGTCGATGACGCGGATCAGCACCGCGTCGGCGATCGGGTCGAATGTGATGATGCAACTGCGGGGGGCTCGACGAGCCGAACGAGAATTGTCGGGCGGCGAGGAAGTCACCGAGGAGGTCGGTGTTGCCGCCGGTGACGGCGATCTCGCGCGCCCTCGCGACGACGTGGCTGACGAAGCAAGTGTGGAAGTCACCCGACAGGAACCAGACGTCGTCGATGCCCTCGGCGGCGATGAATTCGAGCAGCTCCTGGCGCTGGGCCGCCGAGTTGAGCACGACCTCGAAGTGACACGGGCTCGACTGCATCTCGCGGGGCGCCACCAGGAGCGGCCCGCCCTGGGCGAGGCGCATGCGTTTGCGACGACAGAAAAGATGTCCCAGAGGACATCTTTCCTACTGCCATGATTCAAACGACGGGGCCGGCAGCTCGACCAGCACCCGTCGCTCACGCGCTCACGCGCTCACGGGCAAGGCACGTAATCGGTGCTGATGGCGTTGACCACGCCGTTCGCGTAGACGTCGCAGCCCTCGCCCGCGTCGCTGAACGAGACGTGATCGAGCGTGACCTCGGCGTTCGTGGCGACGTAGAGCTGCCCGTAGTTGCCGGCGCCGCCGTGGGCGATCTCGGCGTACGTGAAGACGTTCTCCGGGCCGACCGAGCCGTCGTTGATGTCGATCTCGAGCCAGTCGCCCGGGGCGGGCGCCGGCTTGGCCGAACCGAGCCGCACGGGGTTGTCGGCGGTGCCGTCGAGGCGGAGGGCGCCGTTATTGTCGACGCTGAGCGTGGCGCCCTCGCCGAGGCGCAGGTCGACGCCGGGGTCGAGGACCAGCCGCGCGGAGCCGGCCTGGACGCCGACGCTGAAGCCGTTGGGGGCGAGGAAGGGCACGCCGAGGGCCTGCCAGGTGGCGTCGTGCGAGACAGCCTCGGCCTCGATGATGATGCCGTCGACGGGGTTGGGCCCGTAGGTGCCGGGCTGGAGCTGATCGACGGCGTCGGCGTCGATGCGCAGCGCGCCCGCGGCGTTGTCGACGATGGTGTTGCCGGTGAAGTCGCGCAGCTCGCCGTGGTTGGAGATGCCGACGTCGTCGCCGCTGCGGATCGTGCTGTTCGTGATGGCGATCGAGGCGCCCTCCTCGACCCACACCTGTCCGTAGTTGCCGCCGCCGCCGTGCTCGACGATGACGTACTCGAAGCGGTTGAACTCGTCGGCCGACGCGGCGTGGACGTCGATCTCGACCCAGTCACCCGGCGCCCCGGAGGTCTTGCTCGAGGTGATCGTGATCGGCTGCTCCGCCGTGCCGACCAGCGTCAGGCCGCCGTTGTTGCCGACCGTGAGCGTGGCGCCGTCGCCGAGCTTGATCACCGCGCCGGGCTCGACGGTGAGCTGGGCCGAGCCGGCCTCGGTCTCGACGCTGAAGCCCTGCGCCGCGACGTACGGGGCGTCGTGCGTCAGCCAGGTCTGGCTGGTACGCACGGCGCCGGACGTCACGTGGATGCCCTCGACGGCGTTCGGCGCGTAGGTGCCGGCGCCGAGCTGGCCGACGCCGTCGGGGGCGATCTTCAGGGCGCCGCTGGCGTTGTCCTGCAGGGTGTTGCCGACGAAATTGCGCAGCTCGGCGTCCTCGGCGACGACGAGGCCGAAGTCGCCCGAGTTGCGGATCGTGCAGTCGCTCAGCTCGATCGAGGCGCCGGTCTCGACCCACAGGGCGCCGTAGGAGCCGCCGCCGCCGTGCTCGATGACGACGTGACGGAGCACGTTCTCGGGGCCCGTCGAGTCGGCGTGGATGTCGATCTCGACCCAGTCGCCGGGCATGCCGCTCGACTTGGCGGAGGTGACGATGATCGGATCTTCGGCGGTGCCGACCCAGTGCACCGCGCCGCCGTCGGCGACCGCGATCGAGGCGCCGTCGGGGACCTTGATGACGCTGCACGGCTCGACGGTGAGGAGGCCGCCGACGTGGATACTGCCGCCCAGCACGTGCACGCCGGAGGGCCAGGTCTCGGTGCCGACGTCGCCGGCCTCGTGCTCGAACACCGGCGCGTCCGGCTCGTCGCGGCAGGCGGCGCCGGCCCCTCCGGTCGTCGGCGCGGTCGACTCGGTCGGCACGTCGGTACTACCGACAGTCTCGCCGCCACTCGTCGTACCGTCGGTGATCTCGCCGGTGCCCGTACTACCCGTAGTCTCGCCGCCGCCCGGAGGACAACCGGCGATGACGAATGTGAACAGCACCGAACAATAAGGATGTATCTGACGTCTCATGCGCCCGGATGGTGGACCACCGGCGCGAAGCGATGCAAGCTGCGCGCGAGGCGCTAGAGCGATCATTCGCGAGCGACAACGATCGCCGCTCTCAATATTGGCGATCGCTGTCGTGATTTACGATTGGCTCTCATGTCGCGCTTGCGATCGTCCTCCTCGCCCCCGCGCTTGCCGACTCCTTGCAGTGCGCGCCGGGCTGACGCCGCCCTGGGACGGCTCCCTCGACGAGTTCGCAACCGCACGCGACGCGCGAGCGCGGCCCCGACCGCGCGCGCGGGCCTCGCGACGTGCGTGACGGCCCCGCCGCGAGACGTCGGCGATCGAGACGTCGTGATGGATCGCAGGCCGCCCCGCGGTGCGGGATCCGCCCGCCTCGCCGACCCGCGCCGGAATTGCGCCTCGCGGGGCGAGGCCTCCGCGCTCAGTAGACCTTGAAGCTGTAGTCGAAGAACGCGTGCTTGAAGCTGCTGCCGGCCGGCACGTTCAGCTTCGCGTCGCGGAACAGCGCGATCATGCACGCCGCCGCGGGGTCGCCCGCGGGGCGGTCGACCGGCTTGATCTGGGTCAGGCGGCCGTCCTTCGTCAGCATGAACTTGAAGGTGATGCTGGTCTCGACCTCGACCCCGTTCTGGCGCCCGCACTGGGCCGCCGCCGGGCGGAAGGGCCGCAGCAGCTCGTCGATCTGCGCCTCGCCGACGGGGGTGACCTCGTTCGGGTCGTCGACGATGTCGTAATTGACCTGCTCTTTGATACCTGTCTCGGAGGGCCTGTTCATTCGGCCAGCCTTGAGCGCGGTCGGCCCGGGGTCCTGGGGGGCCGGCAGCGGGTCGGGCGGCGTGGTCGGCAGGGCGACCGGCGGTACCTGCTCGGGCTCGGGTTCGGGCTCGTCGGGGGCCGCCTCGAGCGGCGGGTCCAGCGTGGGCGCGGGCGGAGTGGTCTCGAGCACGCGCGGGTCGGTCTGGGCCGAGGGGGTCTGGTCGGCCGGGGCGATGGCCGCGGCCGGCGCTGCCACGGGCGCGGGGCCCGGCGGGGGCGCGCCGGTGACGTACTCGAGGCCGGGCGTGCCGGCCATGACCCAGGCGATGAGGCCCGCGGCGATCAGGGCCAGGACCACGGTGACGCCGACGCTGCTCTCTTTGACGGGCGCGGTGCCGCTGCGGGACGTGGCGGCCTGCGGTTGCTTGCGGATCGCGGAGATTTCGGCGCGGCCGACGCGGGTGTCGTCGAGCAGGGCGAGGCGCAGTTCCATGATGTTTTGATAGCGCTCCTCGGGGGCCTTGCTCAGGGCCTTGAGGATCACCCGCTCGACCACGCCGGGGATGTTGGCGTCGGGCGCGACGCGCCGCGGCGGGATCGGCGTGTCGAGCAGCTGCATCGCCAGCACCGTCGTCTGCTTGCCGCTCTTGAACGGACACGAGCCGGTCAGCAGCTCGTAGAGGAGGACGCCGACCCCGTAGATGTCGACCCGCGGGTCGGGCTTGGACCCGCGGATCAGCTCCGGCGCCATGTACTCGGGGGTCGAGAGCAGCACGCCGCCCGCGAGCAGGCCCTCGGGCAGATCGTCGTCGACGATGCGCGCGAGCCCGAAGTCGACCACCTTGACGAAGTCGTCGCTGGTGGCGTGGCGAATTCGGTAGACGTTGCTCGGCTTGAGGTCGCGGTGGATCACTCCTTGCGCGTGCGCCGCTTCGAGCGCGTCGCAGATGTGGAGAAACATCGGCAGCACGCGCGTCCACGGCAGCGGCCCGTGGCGGCTCAAGGTCTCGCGCAGGCTCTCGCCCTCGAGGTACTCCATCACGAGGTACGCAAGCCCGCCCTCGAGCCCGTAGTCGACCACGTCGCCGATGTGCGGCTGGTGCAGGCGCGAGGCGATGCGCGCCTCCTGGACGAACCGCCGCTGCACGACGTCGAGCGCCGCGCGGTTGAAGTTGGCGTTGCGCAGGACCTTGACCGCGAACCGCCGGTCGCCGCCGCCGGTCGCCCGCGCCTCGTACACGGCCGACAGGCCGCGCCCGCCGAGCGCGCGGACCAGGCGGTAGTTGCCGAGCACCTGGTCGAGCAGGTCGTCGGGGTCGTCGACTTCGACCTTGGCGTAGCCCTGGCCGCTGCGCGACGCCGGGTCCGCCTCCTGCGCGAGGCTGGGGATCTTGATCACCCCCGAGGATTCGCCGGGGGCCGGCTCGTGCGAGTTGGACGGGTCCATAAGGCGAGAGCGACGGACTGGAGCGCCAGCATAACCGAGGGGGGCGACGTGGATCGAATCCGCGGCCAGAACGCGGCGAGGTGGGCGTTATCGCACAACGCTTGCGGCGAAGAAAGCAGCTTGCTCCGGGACGCGATGCGAAGCTGTCCTTTGGGCCAGAAACTCGCGCGCGCGCGCGTCCGGATCCGTCACGATTCTTCGACCCTGCCGCGAGACGCGTGCGCACACCTACCGGGTTCGGACTCGGCTTGTAATCACGAGGTTCGTCACGCATCGTACTCGAGTCCGTGATGCTCCGGTCTCGCAGCGCCGCGTTGTCCCTGGTCTGCTCCGGCGCGCTGGCGCTCCTCTGCGCCCTCGCCCCGGCCCCGGCGAACGCCGCCCCGGTCGGCCCGCCGCCCAAGCTGCCCGACATCGGTCCGCCGCCGACGCTGCCCGACTTCGGCTCGCAGAACGTCCCGCCGACCAGCCCCGGCCCGAGCACGCCGCCCCCGACCACCGCCCCGACCCCCGTCAAACCCGCCCCGGGTCCGCCGGTGATGCGCCCGACGGTGCGGCCCTCGGCTCCGGCCCCGACCCCCGCGCCGACCCCGGCCCCGACGCCGCCGCCCGCGGCCATCCCGGCGCCGGAACCGATTCCCGAGGCACCTCCGCCGGCGAGCGCGCCTGCCACTCCACCCGCGGGCGCCGGTCCCGTGCCGACGCCGCCGGCGCCGACACAATCTGTCTCTTCAGCCAGCCCGCCGGGCGCCGACCCGGCGACGAAGGCCCCGATGATCGAGGGCGCCGACCCCGTCGCGCCGGAGAGCGCGGCGGCGAAGCCGGCCGAGCCGAAGTCACAGGAGGAGATCGAAGAAGAGGCGGCCCGGGCGCGGCGGAAGCAGCCGAAGAAGTGGCGCCACGCCGGCCTCATCGTCGAGCCGCGGTTCGGCACGCTGGGCTGCACGCGGCAGTTCTGCGCCAGCAGCGGCGGCCACCACGAGCGGCCCGGCGCGCTGCTCGGCGGCTTCATCGGCGGCAACTTGCTCGGCCTGCTCGACATCGGCATCGAGGCCCAGTGGGGCACGCTGCGGCCGGGCGACCTCAGCAACAGGAACGCCGTGACGCTCTACGGCATCGACCCGGCGCGCCTCGAGCAGGCGCTGTCGCAACGGCTCGGCAGCGAGGTCGACGTCGACTTCAACCAGCTGATCGTCAGCACCGCCAAGGCGCGAGCCGTCAGCGCCGGCCCGGCGCTGCGGATCCACTTCATCCGCAAGGGCCGCGGCATCGCGTACATCGGCGCCGGCATCCACTACCAGCTGTGGCGCAACCGCTACGAGACCGCCGGCGGCCCCACGCGCATGGACTTCCACGGCTTCTCGGCCCCGTTCCGCGTCGGCGGCGGCGCCTTCGTCCACCCGAACATCGCCGTCACCGGCGAGTTCGCCTACAACTACGCGTTCTACGTCATCACCGGGGTCAGTCACCCGGAGCTGTCCGGCGTGGCCCCGCTGACCCTCATCGAGGGCGCGGCGCTCGACGCCGGCGCCAACATCCGCAAGGGTCTGCCGCACTTCTGGTCGTTCGCGGTGAGCGTCCGCTTCCGCCTGGGTCTGTGAGCTCGCCTTCATCGTTCCGGCCCGCAGAGCCCTCGCTGGCCCACGAGATTCGGACCGCGCTCTCCGCGCAGCGCGGTCGTATTTGACGCTCGCGGGACCCCGCTCTAAAGTCCGCGGCGATGCTCCGCGGTCTCGTTCACCGTCTCGCCCCCCTCGGCTTCGCCTCCACGCTGGCTCTGTCGGCCCTCGCCGCGTGTGACGGCGCCAGCTCGGCCCCGCCGACCATCGAGGTCTCGAGCGAACAGCTCAAGCCGGGCGGCGTGTTCATCACCTACGTCAACGGCTGCGAGAAGGGCTGCGACCAGCTCGGCCGCGGCGACCTCGTGCTCGAGCTGAACGGCCAGCCGGTGTCGACGGCCAAGGACCTGCGCGTCAGCCAGATCGCAACCGGTCAGCCCGTCAAGCTCAAGGTGCAGAAGAAGGGCGGCCAGGTGATCGAGGTCGAGCTCGTCGCCACCCCGAGCGACAAGTTCGCGCCGATCAAGGAGGCCCCGCCGTTCTGGTCGGTCGGCGCCGCCGAGCTCGACAAGGCGCCGCAGTGGGCCCGCCGCAACCTGTTCGGCCACGCCAGCCTCATGGCGATGTTGATGAACATGGACGGCGGCGTCACCGACGGCCGCCAGATGGTCGGCAAGAAGCGCCTGATCCTGTTCTGGGACTGGGCGACCCGCGAGGAGCAGGCCCAGGCCGCCAACATGCTGCGCGTGCTGCAGATGGCCCGCGACGACCTGCAGAACTCCGGCGTGGACATCATGTTCACCCACGTCACCTTCCCCTCGAACAACCTCGGCGACGGCACCCCGCGCGTCCGCCCGATGAACGACACCGGCCTCCGCGAGTGGGAGAAGACCAACGGCCTGCCCGACAAGGGCCCGCTGCCGACCTACCGCTACCCCAACGCGACCGAGTACCAGGCCGCCCGCGAGCTCGGCCTCGAGGGCGCGACGACCTACCAGCAGTACCTGCGCCAGTCGCCCGCCATCGTCCTCCTCGACGAGGACGGCATCGTCCGCTGGCACTCCGAGGGCATCCAGTCCCCGCCCCCCGGCGACGAGCTGGCCGGCAAGGGCAAGGACGACCAGTGGACGATCATCCAGGCGATCGAGTTCTCCAAGAAAGAGCTGTGAGCCGCTAGCCTGGCGCTTTTGTTAAAAACAATGGCCCTTCGGACCTGTCCGAAGGGCCATTGTCGTTTCCGCACCGGATCGGCGGGCGGCCCGGCGCGACTTCATCCGAGCCCGAGCGCGCGCCGGAGCTCGGCCAGCTGCTCCCGCTGGCGCGCCGCCGCGGCGCGCGGTTGCAGGCGCAGCAGCACCCCGCGCGGCGCAGCGAGCTGCAGGTCGAGCAGCAGCGCTGCTCGCCGGCGCATCGGACCCGCGACCAACCCCTTTAAAAAGATCTCCGCCCGAATGCGCGGGCGGCCGTGCAAGTAGCGCTGGCCGTCCTCGTACTGGCCGCGCCGGCGCAGCCACCACTGCATCGTCGGCAGCGGATCGGGCCGCGGCAGGTCGTCCTCGGGCGTGTGCTCGAGCGACTCGTCCTCGACCGCGAGCGTCAATCCCTCGTCGTCGAGCGCGACGCCGGTGAGCGCCTGCATCATCTCGCCGACGAGCGGCCCGGCCGTGGCGTCGTCGAGCCACTCGAGGCAGGCGTCGACCCACTCGGGCGCGCCGACGTGGCCGAGCGCGTGGATGGCGGCCGGCCGGCGCGACGGGTCGGCCAGCAACGCCGCGACGGCGGCGTGGTCGCCGGTCTGACCGCGCAGGGCCAGCAGGAGCAGCGCCAGGTCGCCGTCGGGCTCCTCGGCGCGGGCGCGGACCCGCGTCCACGTCGGCGCCGGCGCGAGCACCAGGCCGGCGGCGATCGCCGCGTCGACGACCCCCGGATCGTCGTCGGCGAGTCCGGCGTGGATCGCCCGCACGTGCGCCGCGCCGCTGGCCTCGCCCGCGAGCGCGCGCAGGCCGAGGCTGCGCAGCGACGGATCGTCGCTGGCCAGCAGGACCGACAGCGCCTCGCTCACCGACTCGTCGCGGAGCAGCAGCGCCTCCGCGGCCGCGGCGACGATCGCCTCGTCGACGTCCGCCAGGCACGCCTGAAGCCGCGGCACGAGGTCGGCGCGGTCGCTGCACGCGAATGCACGCACCAGCGCCGGGCGCTGCTCGGGCAGGTCCTGCAGCACCGTGAACAACGTGTCGAGCGCCGATTCGAGCGGCCCGAGCAACAGCGCCGACGCGGCCGCGCTCACCCGCGTCGACTCATCGGACTCGAGCGCCGGTACCAACAATCGCTCGGCCGCCGCCGCGCCGCCGATCACCAGCCCGTCGAGGTGGGCGTGGAGGCGCGGCTCGACGATCGTCTCGACCTCCTCGAGCGTGTAGTTCGGGGCGACCAGGCTCTGCTCCCACTGGCCCCACAGGAACTCCGCCTCGTCGAGGTGCTCCTCGAGCACGTCCCACAGCGGCTCGTCCGCGTCCAGCATGAGCATCAATTGATCTGCACCGAACCGCCCTTGATGCGGTTCGTGCCCTTCGCGCGGGTCTCGACGTAGGCGCCGCGGATCACCAGCTTGCCGTCCTTCTTGAGCGAGATGCTGGCCTCGCCGCAGCGCAGCTCGACCTCCTCGGTGCCGGTGAGGACCACGCGCTTGCCGTCGACGCGGGCCTCGCGGGCCGAGCCGGGCGCCTGCACCAGGCCGACGATCAGCGGGCGCGCCGGGTCGCCGCCCTCGAACATCAGCGCGGCCGGCTGGCGGGTCGAGACCGCGAGCTCGAGCGCGCGCGCGTCGAGCTCGACGAGCAGGCGCGCGGGCACCGGGCCGGCGGCGTTGCCGGGGAAATCGACGAGCAGCGGCTCGGCGCCGGTGAGCCAGCCGAGGATCGCCGCCGGCAACGCGGGCGCCGGGGCCTGGGGGGCGAGCGGGACGACGCGGGATGTGGAGCGACGCGCGGCCATGGCTGTACCTCGATGACGTGGGGAGGGATCTGGCCCGGAGGGCCGTGGGGTCAGTTCAGCTTGATCTTCGAGCCCTTGACGACGACCTCGCCGCTGGCCTTGACGCTGAGCTTCTTGGCCGAGATCGTGATGTCGCCGTTCTTCTTGACGACGATCGTCGCGTTGCCGCACTGGATCGACAGCTGATCGGCGGCGACGATGCCGGCCTTCTTGCCGGACGCGACGTTGAGGTTCTCGCCGGCGGTGATGTTGACGTGCTTGCCGGCGCTGAGGGCGATGTTCTTGCCGGCGCTCTCGGTGATGTTGTCGCCCGCGCTGACGCTCTTGGCCCCGCCGACGCTCTCGGAGCTGCTCTGGCCGACGCTGAGCGAGTGCGCGAGCCCGACGGTCACGCCCTTGGCGAGCCCGACGTTCTCCATCATCGCCCCGCCGACGGTGACCGAGTACGCCGCCCCGACCGCCAGCGTACTGGCCGCGCCGACGGTCTCGGTCTTGGCGACGCCGATCGACTCGGTCTGGTTCATCGCCACGGTGAAGGTCGCGCTGGCGCCGACGGTCTCGGTGAGGTTCGCGCCGACGTCGATCGCCATGTTGGCGCCGATCTGCTCGACGTGCATCTTGCCGACCGAGATCGATCGGTCGTTGCCGACCGCGATCTTCTCGTCGTGACCGATCTGGACCGTGCTGTCGTGGCCGACGGTGCGCGACTCGTCGTTGCCGACCGACTGCGACTTGTCGTGCTCGATGACGATGTTCCAGTCCTTCTGGCCGTGGAGGAAGATCTCCTCGCTGCCCTTGGCGTCCTCGAAGCGCAGCTCGTTGGAGCCGCCGCCGCCGGGGCTCGATTCGGACTTGATCGTGCTCTTCGTCTTGTGGTCGGGCAGCGGATACGGCGGCGTGTTGACGCCGGTGTAGATCCGCCCGGTGATGATCGGACGATCGGGGTCGCCCTCGATGAAGTCGACGATCACCTCGTGGCCGACGCGCGGCAGGAACATCGCGCCGAAGCCGTTGCCGGCCCACATCTGGCTGACGCGGACCCAGCACGAGCTGCCGTCGTCGAACGCGCCGCGGCGGTCCCAGTGGAACTGCACCTTCACGCGCCCGTGCTCGTCGGTGTGGATCTCCTCGCTGCCCGGGCCGACCACCGTCGCGGTCTGCACCCCGCGCACCGTCGGCTTCGGGGTCAGCCGCGGCGCGCGGTACGGCAATTCGGCGGCCGTGCACTCGAAGTGATTGGTATAGGAGAACTCGCCGTGGGCGCCCTCGTCGAGCACCTGCGTCTGCTCGCCGCGGTGATCGACGCGCAGCAGGCGGTACTCGCCGGCGAGGTGCGGCCGCGACTCGTCCTCGACGTGGAAGAAATAGCCGGGGGTGAGGCGCGGGCTGTCGCTGTCGCCGGCGCCGACGCGCCGCGTCGCCTGCAGCGCCTCGAGGCGCAGCCGGGCCTGGCGCCCCGCCGTCTCGGGCCCGCCGCGGCCGCCGACCTGGAAGCCGCCGGGGTAGTCGTAGAGCTCGCGCGCGTCGCCCTGGCCCTCGCCGCTCTCGACGCCCTCCTCCGGGCGGTGGAGGTTGCGGTCGCGCAGCGAGACGCGCTGCGGGCGGATGCTCTCGCCGACGGTGAAGTTCAGCAGCCGCTCCCGCTCGCGCGCGGCGGCGAAGCCGAGCCGCGGGTCCTCGGCGATCGGGCTGCCGCCGTCGGCCTGGTCGGTGATCACGAGGACGTGTCTGTCCTCGTGGTGCTCGAAGAAGTAATAGATGCCGTCGGCCTCCATCAATCGCTGGATGAAGTCGAGGTCGCTCTCGCGGTATTGCACGCAGTAGTCGCGCGGGGCGTAGCTCCCGTGCAGCTGCAAGCGGACGTGCGCGCGCGGGACCCCGGCGGCCTCGAGCACCTTGGCGACGATCTCCGGGGTCGTCTGGCCCTGGAAGATCCGGCTGGACTGGCGCTGCTGCAGCGTCCAGATCGCCGGCACCAGCGTGACCTCGTGCAGGGTGTAGCTCGACGACTCACCGATGTAGCGGGCGTCGCAGACCAGGCCGTGGACGTGGCGCGGCGCCTCGCGCCCGTGGATCGTCAACGCCGCGGCCTGGCCGACGAGGTCGGCCAGCGGAATGGTGACAGACGCGAGCTCGAGGCGGAACGAAAACAGCGAGGAGACCAGCTCCTCGCCGGTGAAACGGACCACTCGCAGCTCCTCGGCGCAGCCGTCGACCGCGAATGTGAACATCGATCGATTGCCCAGCAGGGCGATGTTGCCACTCTCGGTCATGCGCGTGCGAACGAAGGGAAAAAGCTACTACAGGCGCACCAATCCGACAAGGCTGGGGCCACGCGCGACGAAATCGCGCGATTGGCGAGAGCGCGACTTCGGCCGCGCCAATGGGTTGATCGCGCGGAGAGATCCATGGATGCTCCCCGGACGTGACGGGCACCGGCGAGGCCAGAGCGAAGGTCGGAGACGTGCTCGCGCAGCGCTGGGAGCTGCGCGAGGTCCTCGGCGCCGGCCCGCTCGGCCGCGTCTTCCTCGCCTGGGACCGCGAGCGCCGCCAGACCTGCGCGCTCAAGCTGTTCGACGGCGCCGTGCCCCCGCCCGAGGCGTTCCGCCGCTACGGCGAGGCGCTCCGCGCCGCCGCGGGCGTGGCTCACCCCGCGCTCGTGTCGCTCCAGGCGCCGGTCGTGGCCGGCGGGCCGCGATTCGTCGTCGGCGAGGCGTTGAAGGGCGTCGACCTCGAGGGCCTGCGCTCCCGCGAGGGCCCCGTGGCGTGGTCGCGGGCCGCCGAGATCGCGGGCGCCTGCGCGGACGCGCTCGCGGCCGTTCACGAGGCCACTGGGCTCGCGCATCGCGCGCTCAAACCAGGGAATGTGTGGATCACCGAGGCCTCGCAGGTGCGGCTCCTGGACTTCGGAATCGCCGAGCTCGCGCTCACCCCGGCCGCGCCGCGGGCCGGCGGCGTATTCGTCGAATACCGCGCGCCCGAGCAGATCGAGGGCGGCCCCGGCGACGCCCGCTCCGACGTGTTCACGCTCGCGGTATTGCTATTCGAGCTGATCGCCGGAGTGCCCCCATTCAGCGGACCGTCGGCGTTCAAGGCGGCCCACCGCACGCTGCAATCGCCGCCGGAGCTGACGGCCGAGGGCGTGCCGGCGCCGGCGCGGCCGCTGCTGGCCCGCGCGCTGGCGCGGCGGCCCGAGGAGCGGTTCGCGGGCGCGCGCGAGTTCCTGCGCGCATTGACGGTGGTGCGGCAATCGGTCGGCGCGATCACGCCGCGCGCGGCCGCTGCGAAGAGCGAGCCCGTCGCCGACGAGGCGACCGTCCCGCCGCCCGTCCCCGATTCGACGACCCAGATCCGGATCCCCGTGGCGCGCCCCCGGCCGCCGACTGCAGCGCCCCCGCGCGGCCCGGACAGCGCCTCGTCGTTCGCGGCACCGCTCGCGCCGAACACCGCCGAGGCGCCCCCCGCGGGCGAGCCTGCCCTGCTCGGGCACGGGATCGACCCGCCCGTCGCGACGGGACCGGCGACGGCGAAGCCGGCCCCGCTCGAGCCGCTGCCCGACGCACCCGCGCAGGCGATCGGGCCGCCGCGCGTCGAGCCCGAGGCGAGCACCGAGCGGGACGTCCGACGCCCTGCCGCGCCCGAGGCGACGCTGGCGCTGCCCCGATTCGACGCGGCCCCGCGACGCCCCGAAACTTTCGACGAGGACGCGGCGACGACCGCCCTTCCCGTACTGGCGCCGCGCAGCGGCTCTGCAGCGCCTGTCCTTCCAGACAGGCCGAGGCAAGCCGACGCCGACGAGAGGACGGTGGCGATGCCGGAGCGCCGACCGCGTGCGGACGAAGCCGCCGTCGCCGATGGCGACTTTTTTAAGAGAAATCATGACATGTCCGCGAGGCCAGGCGCCCGGGCCGTCGAATCGACGGTCGTCCTGGCGGACGCGACCCACGTCGACCGCGCGGCGCCCCGCCTCGACCAGGCGACGCTCGCGATGTCCGGCGTCCACCCGGCGCACGGCCGGCCCGGCCCCGGCGAATCGACGGCAGGCCTTCCTGGCCTGATGGACATGCCCCAAGGGGCACGTCAACCGCAGGCGCCGCCGGAGGAGGCGAGCTTGGTCTCGCCGCGCGGACTGATCGCCGTCAACGTCGTCCTCGGGGCGCTGATCCTCGCCGCGCTCGTCGTCTTGCTGGCCCGCTGAGCGGCGGCGCCTTCACTCCGCGGGGTCGGCGGCGGGCGGCGCGGGCGGCGGGCTCTGGCCGCGGCGGAGCGGGTGCTCGAGGATCGGCAGGCGCTCGTGCTCGCTGCGCTCGACGAGCAGCTCGAGGCCGTCGAGCAGCAGGTCGGGCGAGCTCACGCTGACGTCGACGGTGTTGCTGAGGATCCCGTCCATCCCGGTCTCGGCGGCGAAGCCACCGCTGGCGCCGGGGGCGATCCGCAGCGGCAGGGCCGGGGCGCTCTGGCCGACGGCGCGGATCCGCCGGAGCACGCGCATCGACACCGGGGCCAGCAAGGCGCCGCGCACCAGCGTCTTCTTGCCCGACGCGTCGAGGCGGTAGATCTTGGCCGGCAGCGGCAGCCCGACCTTGCGACCGGTGCTGAAGCTGGTCGCGCCCTCGCGGGCGACCGGGCCGAGGATGTTGCCGTCGCGCAGCGACTCGACGATGTACGCGTACTCGTAGCCGTCCTCGCGCGCGCGGCGGAGCAGCTCCTTCTCGAGCGCCTTGCGCGGCGAGCCGCGCTTCTTGGAATGAAGGGTCAGGTTGGAGATCGTCGCGCCCCACGCCAGGCCGGGGCTCAGGCGGGCGCGGCCGTTGCTCTCCTTGCGGTGCGTGTTGGGCGTGCGCGTCATCAGCAGGTCCTGCAGCACGCCGTTCTTCACCAGGGTGAGCGGCTTGGGGACGAAGCCCTGGGCGTCGACGGCGACGCGGCCGAAGCCCTCGCGCGGGTCGTCCTCGAGGTCGAGGAACGCGGGCAGGACCGACTTGCCGAGGCTGTCTTGCCAGTGCGGCTCGAACTCGCGGACGCGGCCGTTCTCGCCGAGCGGGGCCGGGGCGCCGCCGGTGTGCACCGCGATCGTCGAGGCCAGCAGCTGCGCCGAGGCCGGCCCGGCGAACAGGATCGGGCCGTCGTAGTCGTCGTCGAGCATCGGCGCCTCGGCCATCTGCGTCAGCTCGGTCAGCACGCCGTCGACCAGCTGCTCGCCGCGCTTGCGCAGCTCCTCCGTGGCGCGCGGCAGCTCTTGCAGGTGGATCGCCGCCCCGTGGTCGAGGTGCATGCCGTCGAGCGCGCGCGTGTCGGCCATCACCGCCAGCACCGCGCGGTCGCGCTGCTCGTGCAGGACCACCCCCTCGCTGGTGATCGTCGTGACGTGGCTGCGCAGCACCTGCACGAACACGTCGCCGTTGTCGATCGCCGGGTGGTCGGCGAACCGCTTGCTGAGCGCGCGCACCAGCTCGCGCAGGCCCTCCCGGTCGAGCGCGTCGGTCGGCTTCGCCGGCACCGGCTGGCGCACGATCGGCTCCGGCTTGCCGCTGAAGTCGGGCGGCAGCGGCTCGCCGGCGAGGCGGGCCAGGATCGGCAGCTTCTGCGCGTAGGTGCCGGTGGCCCGGCGGAACGCCTGGTCGAGCGCGAGCCACAGCTTGTGCCGGGTCAGCTCCGCAGATGGCCCGAGGGACAGGTTGAAGCGGGGCCACGCGCCGTCCTGGCCGAACACGCCGGTCTGGTCGCGCTCGGGCGTGCCGACGCGGATGTCGACGCCGGCCGCCGCCTGGTCCTCGTGGACGTCGGTGATGATGCCGCCGAAGCTGCCGTCGATGCTGAGCACCTCGGCGCGCACGACGTAGACCGTGGCGTGGTAGGGCGCCGGCGAGTCGGGCAGGCGCAGGCCGGCGAGGCCGCGGGCGATCTCCTGCTCGACCGCCGCGATCTCGCTCTCGGCCGCCTCCGCGCCGGGGCTCGCGGGCGCGGCGGGCGGCGGCGCGGGGGTCGCGGGCGGCGCGGCGGCCGGGGCCGCCGGGGCGAGCAGGAGCGCGAGCAGGGCGGCCTTCACGGCGATCTCCTCCGGGATGGCGCGAGGGACATGTCCTTCGCAGCAGGCTCCGCCCCGCGCGCGCCGGGGCCCATCACCGCGGCCTCCGTCGAGCTGGCGTCAAGGGCATGTCCTTCGCGCCAGGATTGGACGAGATCGCCTTCGGCTTGGCGGCCGCGGGCGCCGGGGTCTTCGCCTCGGGCTTGGCGTGCGGCGGCGGCGGCAGCAGCGGCGGCTTGCCGCGCTCGTGGGTGGCGCGCTCGATCTCGAGGTTGCGCAGCAGCAGCGACGGGCTGACGGCCGACACCGGGACCTCGCCGGACTCGGCGACGCACATGCCGTTGAAGATGCCGGGGGAGTCGCCGGTGGCGACGATCGTCTCGAAGGCGGCGATCGGGGTGCCGACGATGTCGACGCCGCGGACCAGCTCGTCGGGGCGGCCGTCGGGCCACACGCGGTAGACCAGCAGCGGCATGACCTTGAACGCCTGCGGGCCGGAGCGGTCGGTGATGGTGTAGCCGCCCTGGATGTCGGAGAACCACAGGCCGTAGGGCTTGTTCTGGCGCTTGACCTCGTCGATGAGCGCGCGCCGCAGCTCGCGGTCGGGGATGGTCTTGCGGCTGGTGACGATGAGGTTGCCCTGGCGGGCCACGGCCTGGTTGCCGCGCTCGCGCCGGCCGTGGCCGTTGCTCTTGGTGAACGGCAGCACCGGCGAGCGGCCGAGGAGGAACGCGCGCAGCTTGCCGCGCTCGACCAGGACCACGCGCTCGGCCGGCACGCCCTCGTCGTCGACGTGGTAGTGGCCGGACAGCGGGACCCCGCCGAGGGTCTCGGCGGTGGGGTCGTCGACCATGTCCAAAAAGACAGGTAGCACCCGCTTGCCGATCATGTTGGCGAAGGTCTGGCCCTCGAAGTCGTCCTTCTGGCGGTGGCCCTCTAGGCGGTGGCCGAAGATCTCGTGGAAGAACACCCCGGCGGCGCGGCCGGCGAGCACCGCGGGTCCGGCGTAGGGCTCGGCCAGCGGGGCCACGCGCAGGGCCAGCAGCTCCTCGCGCAGGCGCTTGGCGGTGGCCATCAGCACGGCCTGGGCCGGCAGCTGCTCGGGGTCCCGGGCCTCGAAGCTCTCGAAGCGGTCGAGCGTCATGCCGTCGTCGGCCTGGGTCCTGGCCTGCAGCATCAGGCGCAGGCGCACCTGCGAGCCCTGGATCCGGGTGTTCTCGCTGTTGACGTAGGCCCGGTTGTCGACCCACGCGAGGAACACGACCTGGCTCTCGAGCACGTGCGGGTCGGCGGCCAGCGCGGCCGAGACCTCGCGCAGGCGCGGCTCCCACTGCTTCGACAGCGCCGCGAGGTCGAGCGCGACCGGCGGCTCGGCGTGGATGTTCGGCTTCTCCTCGCTGAAGTCGGGCGACGGCGGCTTGTCCTCGGCCTGGCTCTTCAGCTGCTCGGCGCTCTCGGCCTCGCTGAAGGCCGCGAGCGCGTCCTTGTACTGCTGCTCGGTGTACTGCCACAGCGCCTGCGACAGCGCGAGCGGGTCGTTCTGCACCGACACGAACATCCCGCTGCCGAGGCCGTTGCCCGGCCCGTAGTTGGCGTCGCCCGGGTGGCTGTTGTCGAGCTGGCGCGAACCGACGCGCACGTCGACGTCGACCGTCCGGTCGGTGTCGGTCCGGTTGCGCACGATCTGCCCGTCCTGCGCCTCGAGCCACAGGTGGTCGCGCGCCACCAGGTCGTAGGCCAGGAAGTAGGCCGGCACCTCGGCGTCGTCGCCCTGCAGCTGGGCCAGGTTCTTGAGTGTCTCTTGGGCCAGGAAATCAAGGACAGGTTCAGGCAGGCCGACCGGCGCGCGCGTGCGGGTGATCGCGTGCTCGCGCGCCGCGCCGCTGTTGGCGTCGCCCCACACGTCGCTGGCCGGCGACGTGGTGGTCTGCCGCGGCGGGCAGGCCGTCAGCAGCAGGCCCGCGACCAGCGCCGTCAGGCCGCGCGGACGCCGGCGAGCGCGAGGACCCGGATGATCCGGTGGTGCAGCGCCCGCCTGCGCGCGGAGGTGCGCCGGGGTCGCCGCTGGTCTGGCCGACATCCGCCGCATCATAGCCGACATCGGTCAGCGCCGCGGGAGCTCGATCCGCGGCTTCTTCGGATCGTCGCGCGAACGGCGGCGGTAGAGCACGATCACGCGGCCGATCACCTGGACGGCGGCGGAGCCGGTCTGCTCGGCGAGCTGTTCGGCCGCCTCGCCTCGCTCGCCTTCGAAGTTCTGGCCGAGCTTGACCTTGATGAGCTCGTGGTCTTCGAGGGCGATGCTCGCGGCGCGCACGACTTCGGGGGAGATCCCCTCGACGCCGACCTGCACCACGGGGGCGAGGTGATGGGCGAGCGACTTGAGGAAGGCGCGGCTATGGGCGCCGAGGACAGGGCGGTTCACGCCGGGGAGTGTACCCGGCGCGGGCGGCCGCGGCCGTTCGGCCTGCCCCGCGCTCCGGCGCGGTCGCGCGCGCCGCCTCACGCCCCGTGACGCAGCCACACCAGGAATTCGCGGTTGCCGTCCTGGCCCTCGATCGGCGAGTCGCACAGGCCGGCGCTGCGCAGGCCGAGCGCCTCGGCGGCGGCGACGACCGCGCGGCAGGCCTCGGCGTGGTCCTCGGGGTCGCGGACGATCCCGCCCTTGCCGACGCGGCCGGGGCCGAGCTCGAACTGCGGCTTGATCAGCGCGACGATGTCGGCGCGCGCGGCCAGGAACGGCAGCGCCGAGGGCAGCACCTTGGCCAGCGAGATGAAGGAGCAGTCGGCCACGGCGAGGTCGGCGGCCTCGGGGATCGCCTCGCGCGCGAGCGTGCGGATGTTGCTGCGGTCGAGCACGACGACCCGCGGGTCGCTCGCCAGCTTCCACGCCAGCTGGCCGTAGCCGACGTCGATCGCGTAGACCCGGGCGACGCCGGCCTGCAGCAGGCAGTCGGTGAAGCCGCCGGTCGACGCGCCGACGTCGAGGGCCACCCGGCCGGCGACGTCGAGGCCCGCGGGGGCGAAGCGGTCGAGCGCGCCGCGCAGTTTGAGTCCGCCGCGCGACACGTAAGGATGGTCGGCCACGCGGAGGCGCACCGGCGCGTCGGCGGCCACCAGCGCGCCGGGCTTGCTCTCGGTGTGGTCGCCGACGACGACCTTGCCGGCGATGATCAGCGCCTGCGCGCGCGAGCGGGAGTCACACAGGCCGCGGTCGACGACCAGCTTGTCGAGGCGGACGCGAGGAGGTTGCGGCACGGGGCCATGTCGTATATCGCAAGCCGCGTGCTGTGCACCTCGTCCCTCGGCGATCTCCGCCCCGGCGGCCTGGAGCGCGCCCTGCAGTGGTTCGTCGCCCCGCTGGACGGCCCGGTGGCGCTGTCCTTGCTGATCGTGGTCGTGTGTGGGCTGCTCGGGCTCGCGTGGCGCCGGCGACACCGGCCCCCCCGGGCGTAGGCCCACGGCACGCAGGTCCGCGTGATGTTTCGCCCATCGCCGGCGCCGTCCGCGAGGGTCGCGGCGGCCTCGTGGCGCTTGCTTACGCAAGTCACTTCGGTTAGCTTCCCGGGCCTCCAAGTTCTCCGGGGCAGTAGCTCAGCTGGGAGAGCGGTGCGTTCGCAATGCACAGGTCAGGGGTTCGATCCCCCTCTGCTCCACTCGAATCCGAGCCCGAAGTCGACCGACTTCGGGCTCGGGTCGCTTTCGGCGGCCCGCTTCGCTCGCGCGACGCCCGCGATCATGGCTTGAACCGGCTGCGCCGAGGTGCCAGGATCGGCGGACCTCACGCTCGCAGCCTCTCGGCTCATGTACAAGCTCTTCAAGCGCACATTCTACCCGGGCCACTTCGAGGTGCAGATGGCGGGCGCGTGCGACACCGGGATGTCGCGCGAGCACAACGAGGACGCGATCTCGATCCAGGAGGACGACGGTCGCGGCTACTACCTCGCCGTCGTGTGCGACGGCATGGGCGGGCACAACGCGGGCGAGCTGGCGTCGGCGCTCGCCGTCGAGAAGATCACCGCCTACATCGACAACAACTTCCGCAAGCAGGGCCCGCGCGAGCTGCTGTACCACGCCTTCCTGCTGGCCAGCACCGCGATCACCGAGTTCAGCGCCAAGAGCCCCGACACCGAGGGCATGGGCTGTACCTGCGTGATGGTCATGGGCATCCGCGACAAGATGTGGGTCGCGCACTCGGGCGACAGTCGGGCCTACCTCGTCGACAAGAAGGCCGCGACGCCGATCACCCTCGACCACACCATGGTCCAGGAGCTCGTGAGCAAGGGCGTGATCACCAAGGAGCAGGCCGCGGTGCACCCCTACCGCGGACGGATCTCCCGCTGCCTCGGGCACGGGCGCTCGAAGGGCGTGCCCGACATCAACGCCGGCATCATCGAGACCGGCGACAACATCCTGCTGTGCTCCGACGGCCTGTCGGATGTCGTGCCCAACGACGAGATGCACAGCATCATCACCCAGCACCACCCGCAGGAGGCCACGCGCCGGCTGGTCAACGCGGCCAACCGCCACGGCGGGCCCGACAACATCAGCGCGGTGCTGCTGCGCCGCGTGTGTTGAGCAGGCGACACCGATGTCGTGGGCGCGGCTGGGGCTCGTGGGGCTGTGCGCGTGTCGCCCGGCGGCGCCCGTCGAGCCGGCGCCGGAGCCGCCGCAGCTAGCCGAGCCGGCGCCTGCGCCCGAGCCCGAGCCCGAGTCTGTGGCGCCGGCCACGTACGAGCTCGACGGCAATCGCCTGGTCTTGCCGCGGCCGATCGAATTCGCGGCCACCTCCGACATCCCCGGCCGTGGGAGCGAGATCGCGCTGGGGTACGTCCGCAGCTACTTGCGGGCCAAATCGTCGGTGACGCAGGTTCGCATCGAGGGTCACTTCAGCGGGCCCGACGCGCAGGCGATGTCGGAGCGGCGGGCCCTGGCGGTCGCGCGTGAGCTCGTGCGCATGGGGATCGACTGCAAGCGGCTCGTGGCTGTCGGCTTCGGTGACAGCAAGCCGATCGCCGACGGCTCCACGCCTGCCGGTCGGGTGCAAAACATCCGGATCGAGGTCCACAACGTCGCATTGCTGGGGCGGCTCATCGCCGGCATGCCCGCCGATGGCGGCGGCAGGCCGGCCGGCGACCCGTGCTCGTGACATTTGCTTCGCGGGTCTCGCGGCCGTGACGAGGTTTGCAATGGCCTCGCCGCCTTGCTACCAAGCGCAGACGCATGTCTGCGGCCCATGACGACACGGTCCCGATCCCTCGCTTCGACCTGGCGGCGCGCCGGCGCACCCTGCCGCTGCTGCGGGCCATGCAGGAGCGCGTGCTCGTGTGCGACGGGGCGATGGGCACGATGATCCAGGCGCGCACGCTGACGGCCGACGACTACGGCGGCTACGACGGCTGCCCCGAGATCCTCGTGCGCACGCGGCCCGACGTCATCCGTGACATCCACGCCGCCTACTTCGAGGCCGGGGCCGACTGCGTCGAGACCGACACCTTCGGCGGCATGCCGCACGTGCTCGCCGAGTTCGACCTCGGCGACGAGTGCTACGCGCTCAACCGCCGCGCCACCGAGCTGGCCAAGGAGGTCGCGCTTCAGTACTCCACGCCCGAGCGGCCGCGCTTCGTGCTCGGCTCGATCGGCCCCGGCACCCGCCTGGTCTCGCTCGGGCACATGAGCTTCGACGACCTGCTGGCCGGCGTCATGCGCCAGGCCGAGGGCCTCATCGACGGCGGCGCCGACGGCCTCCTCATCGAGACCTGCCAGGACATCCTGCAGGTCAAGTGCGCGGTGCTGGCGGTCAACCGCGTCGCCCGCCAGCGCGGCGTCGAGATCCCCGTCATCGTCCAGGTCACCGTCGAGACTACCGGCACCATGCTGGTCGGCACCGACACCGCGGCCGCGCTGGTCGTCATGGAGTCGCTGCCGGTCGACGTCATCGGCCTCAATTGCGCCACCGGCCCCGACCTCATGGTCGAGCACGTGCGCCACCTCGGGCGCACCAGCACGCGCATGGTCTCGGTCCAGCCCAACGCCGGCCTGCCGCAGAACGTCGACGGCCGCGCGGTCTACCACCTCACCCCGGCCGAGCTGGCCAAGGCCCACCGCCGCTTCGCCGAGGAGTTCGGCGCCGGTTTGGTCGGCGGCTGCTGCGGCACCACGCCGGCGCACATCAAGGCGATCGCCGAGGCCGTCGCGGGCGTCAAGCCGCTGCCGCGGCCGGAGCGGTTCACGCCGCAGCTGGCCAGCCTCTACGGCGTCTGTCCTCTCGACCAGGACTCGGGCCCGCTGCTGATCGGCGAGCGCACCAACGCCAACGGCAGCCTCAAGTTCCGCGAGATGCTGCTGGCCGAGGACTGGGACGGCATCGCCGAGCTGGCCAAGGAGCAGCAGGCCGAGGGCGCGCACGTGCTCGACGTGTGCGTCGCCTACGTCGGCCGCGACGAGGTCCGCGACATGAGCGAGTGCCTCAAGAAGATCGTCCCGGCGGTGTCGCTGCCGATCATGATCGACACGACCCAGCTCGACGTGCTCGAGGCCGCGCTCAAGCTGATCGGCGGGCGGCCGATCATCAACTCGATCAACCTCGAGGACGGCGAGGGCAAGTTCGACAGGATCGCCGTGCTCGCCCGCGAGTACGGCGCCGCCCTGGTCGCGCTCACCATCGACGAGGTCGGCATGGCCAAAGACGCCGAGGGCAAGCTGCGGATCGCCAGGCGCATGCGCGACCTCGCGGTCGAGCGGCACGGCCTGCAGGAGTCCGACCTCGTGTTCGACCCGCTGACCTTCACGATCGCCCAGGGCGAGGAGGACAGCCGCAAGCTCGGCCTCGAGACGCTCGAGGGCATCCGCCTGATCGACACCCAGATCCCCGAGGCGCGCACGATCCTCGGCCTGTCCAACATCTCGTTCGGCCTCAAGCCCTACCCGCGGCAGATCTTGAACTCGGTCTACCTGGCCGAGGCGCGCGAGCACGGCCTCGACGCCGCGATCCTCAACGCCAAGAAGATCATCCCGACCCACAAGCTCAGCGAGGACGACCTCAAGGTCACGCGCGACCTGATCTACGACCGCCGCGCCGACGGCTACGACCCGCTGTTCGCGTTCATCGACCGCTTCGCCGGGGCCAAGAAGATCGAGTCGGGCCCGGCCGAGGACTCGCTGCCGCTCGAGGAGCAGATCAAGAAGCGGATCGTCGACGGCAACAAGGTCGGCTTCGACGTCCTGCTCGACCGCGCGCTGCAGGTCTACCCGCCGCTGCAGATCATCAACGAGATCTTGCTCGACGGCATGAAGACCGTCGGCGAGCTGTTCGGCGCCGGCAAGATGCAGCTGCCGTTCGTGCTGCAGTCGGCCGAGGCGATGAAGACGGCCGTGCGCCACCTCGAGCCGCACATGTCGAAGTCGGCCGGCCCGAGCAAGGGCTGCATGGTGCTCGCCACCGTCAAGGGCGACGTCCACGACATCGGCAAGAACCTCGTCGACATCATCCTCAGCAACAACGGCTACAAGGTCGTCAACCTCGGCATCAAGCAGACGATCGAGGCGATCCTCGCTGCCGCCGCCGAGCACAAGCCCGACACGATCGGCATGAGCGGCCTCCTCGTCAAGTCGACCGTCATCATGAAGGAGAACCTCGAGCGCATGCGCGAGCTCGGGTACACGATGCCGGTCGTCTGCGGCGGCGCGGCGCTCACCCGCGGCTACGTCGAGCACAACCTGCAAAACGCCTACAGCGGCCGCGACGAGGACCTGGCGGCCGGCGAGGCCGCGGGCGACGCCTCGCCGCAGCGGCAGGCCGAGTCGCGCCCGCGCTCGCGGGTGTTCTACGCCAAGGACGCGTTCGAGGGCCTGGCGCTGATGGACGAGCTGTGCGGGCACGTCTCGCCCGACAAGATCAACCTGACCGCGCCGAAGCGGATCAAGGCCTATCGCCAGACCACCCAGGAGGAGTGGGAGGCGCACATGCGCAAGGCCATGGAGACCTACGTCAAGAGCGAGGTCCAGCCGGCCACGCGGATCCCCAAGCCGCCGTTCTGGGGCGCGCGGGTGGTCGGCGCGGAGGAGCTGCAGCTCGGCGAGATCTTCCGCTACATGAACAAGAAGGCCCTCTACGTCGGCCAGTGGCAGTACCGCCGCGGCAAGATGAACGAGGAGGAGTACGAGGAGCTGCTCGAGAAGACGGTCGAGCCCAAGTTCCGCATGTGGTGCGAGCGCGCCGCCGCCGACAAGATGCTGCAGCCGCGCGTGGTCTACGGCTACTACCCGTGCCAGGCCGACCGCAACGACCTGCTGATCTACCCCGCGCCCGGCGAGCCCGACGACCGCACGCCGCGGGTCAAGATCACGTTCCCGCGCCAGCTCGACAAGGGCCGGCTGTGCATCGCCGACTTCTTCCGCAGCGTCCGCTCCGGCGAGCGCGACGTCATCGCCCTCACCTGCGTGACGATGGGCGAGGTCGCGACCCAGCACTGCCAGGAGATGTTCGCCGCCAACCGCTACGACGATTACCTCCACTTCTACGGCCTCGGCGTCGAGGGCGCCGAGGGCCTGGCCGAATTGTGGCACAAGCGGGTCCGCCGCGAGCTCGACATCGCCCAGGACGACAGCACCGACATCAAGGGCCTGTTCGGTCAGCACTACCAGGGCTCGCGCTACAGCTTCGGCTACCCGGCCTGCCCCCGCCTGGAGGACCAGGTCCACCTGTGCAAGCTTCTCCGCACCGAGGACATCGGCGTCACCCTCACCGACGAGGGCTTCCAGCTCGTCCCCGAACAGTCGACCAGCGCGATCATCGTCCACCACCCCGACGCCAAGTATTTCAATATTTAGTGCCCGCGCCATTCGCTGCAGGCCGGCGCGGGCGGCTTCTCGCCGCCCCGCCCGACTGCCATGATCGACCCCCATCGTCCCCATGGGCAAGGTCGATTATGAGAACCTCCTCGGGCGCGCCCAGGCGCTCGCCTCCTCGCCGGCCGTCGACCAGGCGCTCGCCGCCGACATCGTCAGGCTCCTGACCGCCGGCTCGCCGCAGCTGCGCAAACAGCTCGCGGAGCTCGTCCACGACCTCGAACGCAAGGCGACCGCCGCCGCCCTCGCTACCGCCGTCGACGCCGAACCTCCCGGCCCGCGCCGCGCCGACATCCTCGCCCTCGCCCGCCGCGGCCCGGCCGCCCGCGCCGAACTGCCCACATTATTAAAAATTCTCGACGGTGATGACGAGGAGCTGCGCAGCCTCGCCGCCGAGGCGATCGGCGCCGTCGCGCCCGGCGACGTCGAATCGCTGCCGCGACTGCTCACCGTGCTGTTCCAGCAGCCGCACCTCGACCTGCGAGCCAGGCGATACGCCCGCGCCGTCGCCTCCGTCGGGCCCGCCGCCGCGCCCGAGCTCTGCAACAAACTCGAGACCGGCGATTCATCGCAGCGCGCGCTCGCCGCCACCGCCCTGTGCGTGCTCTTCGTCGATTCACCGCAGTCGACCGCGCTGCCGCTCCTGCTGCGCGCGGTCGACGACAAGGAGCTCGGCGACGCCCGGGCCCACGCCGTCGCGGCGCTCGGCGCCCTCGCTGGAACTTCCGAGGTCGTACCACCGAAGCTCGGCGAGCTGCTCCGCGACCGCGACGTCCGCGTCAGTCGCGAGGCCGCCGTCGCCCTCGCGCGCATCGGCGCGAATGGGTCAGCCCTGCTGCTGCAAGCCTGCGCGAAGAAGACCCGCCCGCCCGCGCTCAAAAAGCTCGGCTGGGTGCTCGACGATCCGCCGCACGCCCTGCCCCTGCTGTTGCTGCTGCTCGGCGACGAGGGGCGCGACCTCGCCGACGACGCGACGCGCGCCCGGATCCAGCACTGCATCGGCCAACGCAGCAGCGCGCCGGCGCTCCTCTTGCACCGATTGGTCCGCGACAGGGACAGGGAGACCCGGCTGTCCATGGCGCTGAATCGAGCCGCGCCGCCCGAGATCTTCGCCATCCTGGCGAAGGATAAAATCGACGAGGTCCGCCGCCTCGTCGCCGACAATCGTGCCACTCCTGCGGTCGTGCTCGCGACCCTCGCCGCCGACAAGAGCGACGACGTGAAGCTCACCGTCGCCGAGAACCCGAACACCCCCGCGGAGGCGCTCGAGCTGCTCGTGAAGTCGAAGCTCCCGAAGATCGAGCGCCTCGTAGCGCGCCACAAGAACACCCCGCTCGCGCGGCTCGAGGCGTTCGCGGTCCACAAAGAGCCGCTCGTGCGCTGCGCCGTCGCGGGCAACCCCAACCTCCCCTATCCCCTGCTCGAGCAGCTCCGTCAGGACAAGACGCTCGAGCTGTCCGAGGCCGTCGCCATGCACCCGCACGCGCCCCTGAGCGTGCTCGAGGGCCTCGCCCGTCACCGCGAGCGCCGGATCCGCGCAGCCGTGGCGCTGAACCCGAAGTCGCCGACGGCGCTGCTCTGCGAGCTCGCCCAGGACAGTTCATCCGAGGTGAGGCGCAGCCTCGCCGAGAACCCGAGCACCCCGGCCGCCGTCTTGCGAGCGCTCGCCTCCGCCGCCCTGTACAAGGTCGACGAGGCGCTGGTCGACAACCCGCGCACCCCGCCCGCCGCGCTGGCGTTGCTCGCAAGCCGCGAGGAGGCATCGACCCGCCTCGCCGTACTCGCGCACGACAACCTCCCCGACGACGTGGTCGCGCGGCTCGCCACCGACACGGAAGCCCGGGTCCGTGCCACCGCGCTTCTGCGCATGGACCCGCGCCGCCCCTCCTGGGTCCATGTCGAGCCGTCGTGGGCCGAGTTCGGCGACCGCGGCGAGTAATCATTCACCCGGTTCGGCCCACGGCTTGCGATCTCGGCGAAGGGACGTCATCCTCGTCGATTGCAATGCGCCGCTGCGCCCTCCTCGCCCTCCTCGCCATCACCGGCTGTTACGCGCCCCTGGAGGACGAGGCCGACCTGTTCATGGTGCCGCCCGGCGTCGACGCCCTGGTGTGGGGCGTACCGCCCGGCGAGTACGACTACCTCGAAGGCGAACCCCTGGTCGTCCACGCATTTTTCAATTTCAGCGGCAAACTGAAGCGGCCGACCTGCGAGATCGCCGTCGCCGGCGACACTCCGACGATTCAGACCTCCGTCAAGTACAGGCGTCGCAGCGACGGCGCCCTCTGGCACGCCCAGGCGGTGTGCCAGACCGGGCCGCTGGACGCCGGCACCTATACGATCGTCTTCGACGGCCGCGAGCGCACCTTGACGATCCCCGGCACCGTCGAGCCGCCGTCCTTCTTGATCTTCGAGCCGTGACGATTCACCGCTTCAGCACCATCTCCGTCCCCGGCAGCTCGACCCGCTCGCGGAACCCGAAGTCTTCATAAAAGCGCTGGGCGTCCCGCGTCCGCAGGTGCACCCGCCGGCAGCCGCGCACCTGCGGGTGGTCGAGCAGCAACCTCACCAGCGCCTTGCCGAGCCCGCGGCCGCGCCACGGCCTCGCCACCGCGATGTCGAGCAAGTAAGCCCAGCGCGCCCCGTCGCCGAGCGCCCGCCCGGTTGCGATCAATCGGCCCTGCTCGTCCCGCGCCCCGACCCACGCCGACGAGGACACCTGACATCGCACGATCCTGTCCCGCGGGACATCCGCGTTCCAGTACTCGCCCTCGAGCAGCGCGACCGCCTCCGGAAGATCGCCCGCCCCGAGCGCGCAGCACAGCCGCGCCCCCTCCGGACACTCCTTTCTCGACAGAAATTCGGGCGCCGGCACGTTCGGGTTGGCTGCACGCACCAGGTCGACCGCGCGCGGGTCGCCGGGTTCGCCGCGCTGCCACAGGAATCGCAGCACCCTGGCGAGATCGTCGGCGCTGCGGTTCTGCCCCAGCTTGGCCTTGCCGTCGACCCGCTCGAGCCGCATGCGAATCACCGCGATCCCGCGCACCGCCCCGCGATAGCGCGGATCGTCGGCGGTGATCGGCGCGTACCCGCCTTCGGGCTGGTACTTCTCCATCAACGCTTGCAGCATGCGCGCCTTGGTGGCGGAATCTTCGACCGCCTCGAGCGTCCCGTGGGCCTGCGCGCTGCGGTAATACGTGGTCGCGGGGCAGGCCCGCTCGGGGTCGAACACGTGGCTGGGGATCGTCGCCACCATCTCGTCGGCGGCCATCACCGCCGCCTGCCCGACCGTCTCCGACTTCTCGCCGACGGGAGCCGCGTGAAAGTACAGCGCCTCGTCGAGCACCACCGCGTGGAGCGTGCGCAGCACCGGCTGTCCGCGCTCGCCCACGCTGGCCAGGCGGATCACCGGCGCCGTCGCCAGCAGCGCGATCGCCTCCTCGCGCGTCATCCCGAAGAACTCCTGCTTGCGCATGCCTCGAAGGTGACCGCACACTGGTCCATGAAAAAGGTCCAGTTCTTCCATGTCTGCTAGACCAGTTCGTCCGTGGCAGATCGCCGTCGACCTCGACCCGTCCGGCGATCTGCCGCTGTTCGTGCAGATCGCCCACGCCGTCTCGGCCGACATCCGGCGCGGCCGCCTGCGGCCCGGCGACCCGCTGCCCGGCAGCCGCAAGCTCGCCGAAGATCTCGGCGTGCACCGCAACACCGTGCTCGCCGCCTACCGCGAGCTCGAGTCCGAGGGGTGGATCGACAGCGCCCGGGCGCGCGGCACCTTCGTCTCGCGCACGCTCCCCGAGCCGACGCCGCGGCGCGCCGGCCAGGCGCTGCGCACGGGGGTCCCGGCCCGCCCCGCGTTCGACCTCGCGCCGGGCCCCGAGGGCTACTTCCCGCTGCCGCGCGCGCCCGGCCTCCTCACGCTGCCCGGCGGCGTGCCCGACGTCCGCCTCGTGCCCGCCGCCAGCCTCGCGCGCGCCTATCGCCGCGCCCTCGCGCGCCCCGACCTGCTCGGCTACGGCGACCCGCGCGGCCTCGACGAGCTGCGCCGCGCTCTCGCCGACATGCTCGCCGCCACCCGCGGCCTCGCCTGCGGCCCCGACGACCTCATCGTCACGCGCGGCAGTCAGATGGCCCTCTCGCTCGTCGCCCGCGCCCTGCTGCGCCCCGGCGACGTCGTCACCGTCGAGGATCCCGGCTACCGCCCCGCGTGGGAGGCCCTGCGCCTCACCGGCGCCAGGCTCGTGCCGATCGCCACCGACGCCAGCGGCCTCGACGTCGACGCCCTCGCCGCATTGCTCGCGCGCGAACCGGTGCGCGCCGTCTACATCACCCCGCATCATCAATACCCGACCACCGTCACCCTCGCCGCCGGTCGTCGCTTGCAATTGTTGGCCCTCGCCCGCGCCCATCGCCTGGCGATCCTCGAGGACGACTACGACCACGAATTCCACTACGAGGGCCGCCCCGTGCTCCCGCTCGCCAGCGGCGACGCGGCCGGCTCGGTCGTCTACATCGGCACGCTGTCGAAGGTGCTCGCCCCTGGCCTGCGGATCGGCTACCTCGTCGCGCCGCAACCATTGCTCGAGCGCGTGGTCGCCGTGCGCTCCTACACCGATCTCAACGGCGACCGCACCCTCGAGGCCGCCGCCGCCGAACTGCTCGTCAGCGGCGAGGTCGGTCGCCACATTCGCCGCGCCCGTCGCACGTACCAGGCCCGCCGCGACGCCCTGGTCGATGCATTGACCCATCGCCTCGGCGACGTCCTCCGCGTCACCCCGCCGAGCGGCGGCATGGCCCTGTGGGCCCGTGTCCATCGCGTCGACCCCACCGCCTGGGCCCGCGCCGCCCAGGGCCGCGGCGTCGCGTTCCAGGTCGGCCGTCAATTCAGCTTCGAGCAGCGCCCGCTGCCCCACGTCCGCCTCGGCTTCGCCGGCCTCGACGAACGCGGCCTCGGCGAGGCCGTCCGCCGCATGTCCCTCGCGCTCGCCGACCTGCGCAAGCAGCGCAGCGATGATTGTTAGAGACAGTATTTCCTCTCTGCACAATATTTCCTTTTTGGGAAATCAGTGGATTTCAGGAAATATTCTCTCGCGCATACACCCCCCGCGGATCGCGACCTCAAGCGATGGGAACGACGAGGAGTTCGAGGCGATTCCCACGTTCTGCGCGACCCTCGGGGAGCTCTTCGGCTCGTCGGCATGAGTGCGCCCTCGCGTGTGATAGCCTGCGCGTCGTCATGCCTCGCCTCCTGCTCGTCAGCAACTCCACGCTCCACGGCTCCGGCTACCTCGACCACTGCGCCGCCGCGATCGAGCAGTTCCTCGGCCGCGGCGTCGCGCGGGTCTTGTTCATCCCGTACGCGCTGCACGACCGCGACGACTACGCCGCGCAGGCGCGGGCGCGTCTGGTCGCGCTCGGCTACCAGGTCGACAGCCTGCACCACGCCGCCGACCCGCGGGCCGCCGTGCTCGCCGCCGAGGCCGTGTTCACCGGCGGCGGCAACACCTTCCGCCTGCTGAACCAGCTCTACGCCGACGGCGTGCTCGAGCCGCTGCGCGAACGTGTCCTTTCGGGCATGCCGTACATCGGCTCCTCCGCCGGCTCCAACATCGCCGGTCTGACGATCGGCACCACCAACGACATGCCGATCGTCCAGCCGCCGAGCTTCCGCGCGCTCGCGCTGGTGCCCTTCAACCTCAACACGCACTACCTCGATCCCGACCCCCGCTCGACGCACATGGGCGAGACCCGCGAGAAGCGGATCGAGCAGTTCCACGAGGAGAACCCGCAGGTCGTGGTCGGCCTGCGCGAGGGCTCGCTGCTCCTCCGCGAGGGCCCGCGCCTGAGCCTGCTCGGCGTCACCGGCGCGCGGATCTTCCGCGCCGGCCAGAAGCCCGAGGAGGTGCTCCCCGGCGCCGACCTGAGCGAACTGCTCGCGTGAGCGGTGCTATGTTGGAGCGGCCATGTCCGCCGTTCGCTATCGCGTCGAGTTCGCCGGACCGCGCTTCATCACCGTCGAGCGCCTCGGCGACCCGCCCGGCTGGTCGCTGCGCGTCGATGCCACCGAGGGCCTCGAGTCGCTGCTGCCGCGCGGCTGGGTCCACGCCCTCGGCGACGACCTCGTGCTCCTCTTCACCGAGGGCGAGCACACGCGCACCGGCGCCGCCCATCACCACCAGGTCCACCGGCTGACCCGCGACGGCCGCCTGTTGTGGTCGCTGCACGCCCGCGCCCTCGGCGAGCCCGTGCTGCACGACGGCTACCTCCTCCTCCCCGCCGCCCCGATCGCCGCCCGCGCCGTCGACGAGGAGCTGCCCGCGCTGCAGCTGCAGGTCCGCGACCCCGAGACCGGCGCCCTGCTCGCCACCTTCCCGATCCAGGCGCCCTCGATCCTCCGCAGCGCCTACCGCCACGCCGCCCGCGCCCTCGGAGCCCGCCTCAGCCCCGCCCCCCACGGCGTCCACGTGGCCGTGTCCGCATGGTTCACCGGCCCGCTCGCCCCGCCCCGTGGCGCCGGCGCGTTCGACGTCCTGCTCAAGCTCGACTGAATCCTCTCTCGACGGGCATGTCTCTTGAGACATGTCTCTAGCCACATGCCCTTCAGGGCACGTTCTTTCCGACATGTTCCTTGGACAAGGGTCAGTCGTCGGCCGCGCTGCCGGCGAACTCGCCCCAGCGCGGCAGGTCGAGCATGAGGCCGGCCCTGCGGCAGCGGCCGCGCCACTGGCGGAGATGCGACTCGAGCTGTTCGAGCTCGCGCTCGAGCTCGACCAGCTTCGCGGGCGCGGGGGCCTTGCGCAGCTCGGCCGCGCGGCGACGCAGCGCCTCGCCGCGGCCGACCAGCTCGCGGTCGCGCGCGACCAGGCGCTCGCGCGCGGCGTAGAACCCGTCGGCCGCGCCTTCCTCGTCGTCGTACGCCTCGTCGTCGCTCGGCCCGGCGTCGTCGACCTCGCGGACCATCCGCTGCAGCTCGGCGCGCAGCTTCTCGCGCTCGCGCTCGACCTGCGCCGCTTGCACGAGCACGGCCACCCGCGAGCCGCGGAAGTCGCGGGCGATGCTGCGCTCTACGGCCTCGCGGCGGCGCAGCAGCGCCTCGCCGTCGGCCTGCAGCTCGTCCTCGATCGCGCTCATCGCCGACCTCGCGACGTTGTACATGTCCCTAAACCCATGTTCCAAGCGCCACCTCGGCGGTGGCGCCGCGTGCGGACGACGGCGGCTCGAGTCGCGGGCATGACCCTGAAGTTGTAGCGGATCTGCGGGCCCGGCGGCGCCCCTACCGGGGCCTGCGCCCCCCGTGGCGCCGTGGGAATGAAGCTGCTATGGGTTCGCGCCATGACGATGCAAGGGAAACACGTGTTGATCACGGGCGGCAACACCGGGATCGGCAAGGCCACCGCCGTCGAGCTGGCGCGCATGGGCGCGTCGGTCACGATCACCTCGCGCGACCCCGCGAAGGGCGAGGCCGCGGTCGCCGACATCCGGCGGCTGAGCGGCTCCGACGCGGTCCAGGTCATGGGCCTCGACCTCGCCTCGCTGGCCGACGTGCGCCGCTTCGCGGGCGAGTACCTGGCGGGCCACCCGCGCCTCGAGGTCCTGATCAACAACGCCGGCCTGATGTTGAGCGACCGCAGCGAGACCGTCGACGGCTTCGAGACTACCTTCGGCGTCAACCACCTCGGTCACTTCCTGCTGACCCACCTCCTGCTCGAGCGCCTCAAGCAGAGCGCGCCCTCGCGGATCGTCGTGCTCGCGTCCGACGCCCACCGCATGGCCCGCGGCCTCGACTTCGACGACCTGCAGGCTCGCCGCAAGTACAGCGGCCTGCCGGTCTACTGCCGCTCCAAGCTGGCCAACCTCCTGTTCACGCTCGAGCTCGCCGAGCGCCTGCGCGGCACCGGCGTCACCGTCAACGCCGTGCACCCCGGCGTCGTCCGCTCCGGCTTCGCCCGCGACGGCGACACCCGCGGGCTCTACAGCTTCCTCTTCGGACTGGCCGGGCGCTTCATGCTCAGCCCCGAGCAGGGCGCGCGCACCTCGATCCACGTCGCCAGCGCCCCCGAGCTGGAGACCACCACCGGCCTGTACTTCGCCCGCTCCAAGCTGCGTCACCCCACCCGCTACGCCCTCGACCGCAACGCCGCCCTCCGCCTGTGGGAGATCTCCGAGCAGCTCACCGGCATCGCCACCTCGGCCGCCGCCTGACCCAAGAGACAGCTCACTCCGCGCCGAGAGCAGCGCGACCGGACGCGCCGTCAGGCCCGTCCGGTCGCGTGCTCTCTCGCCCGGCTTACGAGCGCTCGCTGCCGAGCTGCGGGCCCTCGGCCGACTCGACCACGACGCGCTGCTCGCGGCGCAGCGTCATCTTGAGGATCGCGGGCAGCAGGAACATCGTCATCAGCGTCGACGCGCCGATGCCGAACACCACCGTGGTGGCCAGCGGGCGCTGCACCTCGGAGCCGGCGCCGGTGGCCAGGGCCATCGGCAGGAAGCCGAGCGCCGCGACCGCGCCGGTGGTGAGCACCGCGCGCATCGTGTGCACCGCGCCCTTGACCAGCGCCTCGTCGAACGGGTGGCCCTCGTCGATCGCGTGGCGGACGTCGTTGGCCATGACCACCCCGTTGAGCACCGCCACGCCGGCGAGGGCGATGAAGCCGACCGCCGCCGGGATGCTGAACGCCATGTCGCGGATGATGAGGCCGACGAGCCCGCCGATGAGCGCGAACGGCACGATCGCGAACACCGCCGTCGCGTAGCGGATGTCGCCGAAGTTCCAGAGCAGCATGCCGAAGATCAGCAGCAGGCAGATCGGCACGACCACCGCGAGGCGCTTCGACGCGCGCTCGAAGTTCTCGAACTGACCCGCCCACTCGACCTTGTAGCCCGGCGTGATCTGGACCTTCGCGGCCACCGCCGCCTGGGCGTCGTTGACCCACGACAGCAGGTCGCGGCCGCGCAGGTTGACCTCGACGCGGACCACGCGGATCCGGTTCTTGCGCCGGATCTGCGCCGGGCCCTCGGCCTCGACGATCGTCGCCACCTCGGACAGCGGCACGCGGTGGCCGTCGACCGTCTCGACGAACAGGTCGCCGAGCGCCTCCGGCACCGGCGCGCGCGGCGGGATCAGGAGGCGCGCGTCGAACCGGCGGATGCCCTCGTAGACCAGGCCGAAGGTCTTGCCGACGCGGGCGGTCTCGATCGCCAGCAGCGCGTCCTGCATGCTGACGCCGTAGCGGGCCAGGCGGCCGCGGTCGGGCCGCACGGTCAGCTCGGGCATGCCGAGCACCTGTTCGACGCGGAGGTCGCCGGTGCCCTCGATCGGCCGGACCGCGTCGGCGATCTGGTCGGCGATGTTCTTGAGCTCGAGCAGCTCGTTGCCGGCGACCACGATCTGGATGTCGGCGCGCGAGCCGCTGATGATCTCGTTGTTGCGGTCCTCGATCGGCTGCGACACCGCGACGAAGGTGCCTGGCACCTGCGACTCGATGTCGTTCTTGAGGATCACGCTGAGCTCGTCGAGGTCGTGCGCGGTCGTCCACTGGTCCTTGGGGAGCAGCGGGATCGTGATCTCCGTGCGGTCCTTGCCGACCGGCTCGATCGCCACCTCGGCGCGACCGGTCATCGTCAGCGTCTTGAGGATCTCCGGGTACTTCAGGAGGAGCTCCTGCGTCTGGTAGTCGAGCCGCTTGGCCTCCTCGAGGTTGATCGACGGCGGGCGGCGGATGCTGACGACCATGTCGCCCTCGTCGATGCGCGGCACGAAGTCGGCGCCCTTCTCCTTGAAGATGTAGCCGGAGACGAGCAGCGCCGCGGTCGCGCCGAGGATCAGCGGCCAGCGCAGCCGGACCGCGTGCGGCACCGCCCGCTTGTAGCCGCGCGCGATCGGGTTGAGCCAGCGCGCGCCCTCCTTCTTGAGCGGCGGCACGAACAGCGCCAGCAGCGCCGGCAGGAACACCACCGAGTAGATGAGCGCGCCGAGCAGCGCGAACGCCATGGTGGTGGCCATCGGCTTGAACAGTCGCCCCTCGACCCCCTCGAGGCTGAGCAGCGGGATGTACACCAGCATGATGATCGCCACCGCGAACGCGACCGGGCGCATCACCGTCCCGATCGACGTGGTGTAGGCCTGGGCCCGCTCCTCGCGGGACATCTGCTGGCCGACGAAGGTGGCGATCAGCGCCTCGAGCACGACGATCGGGCCGTCGACGAGGAAGCCGAAGTCGATCGCGCCGAGCGACATCAGGTCGCCGGCGATGCCGGCGTAGTGCATGCCGAACAGCGCCACCGACATCGAGGCCGGGATGCCGAGCACGCACACGAGCGCGCCGCGGACCGTGCCGAGGAACAGCACCAGGACGACGAACACGACCAGGGCGCCCTCGGCGAGGTTCTTCAGCACCGTCGCCAGCGTGCGCTCGACGAAGTTCGCGCGGTCGTAGACCGCCTCGATCTGCACGCCCGCCGGCAGGTCGGCCTGGATCTCCGCCACCCGGTCCTTGACCGCGTAGATGACGTCGCGGCTGTTCGACCCCAGCAGCATCATGATGATGCCGGCGACCGCCTCGTCCTCGCCGTTGAAGGTGACGACGCCGTGGCGCAGGGCCGAGCCGTCGCGCACCTCGGCGACGTGGCGGACCAGCACCGGCTGGCCGTCCGAGACCTTGAGGACGACGTTGCCGATGTCATCGATGCTGGTGAACGTGCCGACGGCGCGCAGCGTGAAGCTCTCGGCCGTGCGGTCGATGTAGCCGCCGGACACGATCGCGTTCGAGCCGGTCAGCGTGTCGCTGAGCTCGCGGATCGTCATCCCGTAGGCGGCGAGGCGGTCGGGCTGGACGATGACCTGGTACTGCTTCAGCTCGCCGCCGATCGAGTTGACCTCGATGACGCCGGGCACTCCGCGCAGGCGCGGCACGATCTCCCACTCGAGCATCGTGCGCAGCTGCTTGCGGGTGTGGACCGGCGAGCGGACCACGAACTGGAAGATCTCGCCGAGGCCGGTCGACAGCGGCGCCAGGATCGGCGTGTTGATCGTCGCGGGCAGGTCGCCGCGCGCCTGCATCATGCGTTCGAACACCAGCTGGCGCGCGAACCACGGGTCGGTGCCGTCGCGGAAGACGACGGTGATCGACGAGATGTCGGCGCGCGAGACGGAGCGCAGCTCGTCGAGCCCGGGCACCCCGTTGAGGGCGTTCTCCATCGGGAAGGTGACGTTGCGCTCGACCTCGAGGGCCGACATGCCCGGCGCCTCGGTGATGACCGTGACCTGGATCGTCGAGATGTCGGGGAGCGCGTCGATCGGCAGGTTCTTCGCCGCGATCGCGCCGGCCACCAGCAGCGCGGCGAGCAGGCCTGCCATCAGGTAGCGCAGGCGGATGGAGATATCGATGAGTGCGCCCAGCATTGGAGTGCCTGTCGCCTCTCGCTAGCGGAACAGCTCGGACTTGAGGGCGAACACACCCTCGGTGACGATGCGCTCGCCCGGCTCGAGACCTTTCTTGATCTCGACCAGGTCGGGGCCCTGCGCGCCGATCTCGATCGTGCGCGGCATGACGGACCGCTCGCCGACCTCGACGAACACCGTCGGCTTGCCGTCGACCTGCACCATCGCCTTGCGCGGGATCGCCAGCGCCTGCTTGCGCGCCGCGCCCGGCCGGATCCTCGCGTTGACCGCCTGGCCCACGCGCAGCTTGCCGGCCTCGTTCGGGACCACCACGCGCACCTCGGCGCTGCGGGTCACCGGGTCGAGCACCGTGCTGACGAACGTCACCGTGCCGGTGAGCACCTCGTCGGGCGTCACCTGCGAGGAGATCTCGACCGAGTCGCCGACCCGGATGTTGACCACCTCGCCCTCGAAAACGCTCAGGCGCACCCACAGAGTGCTGCGATCGGCGATTGTGAACGCCGTGTAACTTGGTTCGACCGCCTGACCGCGGAACACTCGCACGCGGACCACGTCGCCCTCGATCGGCGCGGTCAGCGACATGACCCCGAGCGCCGCCTTGTCGGACGTCCCGCCGCCGAGGGCCTGGACGCGCTGTTTGGCGGCCCGCAGCTCGGCGCTGGCGACCGAGACCTCGGCGCTGGCCAGGTCGGCCGCGCGCTGCGAGGCGATGCCCTCCTGCAGCAGCCGTCGCTTGCGCTCCTTGTCGCGCTCCGCCAGCTCGGCCTTGGCGACCACCGCGGAGATCTCCGCCTGGGCCTTGCCGAGCTCCGCGCTGTCGAGCGTGGCGAGCACGTCGCCCATCTCGACCTTCGTGCCCTCGATGACCTTGACCTCCTTGACGCGCCCGGAGATGCGCGAGCCGACCTCGGCGATCCGCAGCTCGTCGAACTCGAGCACGCCGGTCACGTGGACCACCGGCGACACCTCGGTCATCTCGACCGTGCCGGTCTGCAGCGCGGCCTTCTCGGCGAACACCTCGGGCAGCTTGATCACGCCGTCTTCGAAGTACGGCAGCTCGGGCGGCTTGGCGGCGGCGTCGGCCTCGGAGGCCTCGCCGTGGTTGCAACCGAGCGGGGTCGCCACCGCGAACACGAACAACAGCACGAAGTAGCGCCGCGCGTGGTCGAGGAGGGACAGCCAGCGCGAGGCTCGACCGGGGCTTGGGGAATTGCTCATCGGGGACACGTCCTGGGAGTCTTTAAATTGCCCGCCCCCGCCGTGCTGGTGAGTGGCGCAGGGCCCGGCCGGCGGAATTCGCATCTCCTCCGTAAATGGCCCTGGGATGGCGTTTCAGACATCATTGCTTACATTACGGAGACTTCATGTCAAGGTTTCACCGGCCCCCAGCGGCCTCCTGGCGTGTTTAAACTCTCGAGCCGAACAAGGATCTTGGCAACCTTGAACCCCGCGTGTAAGAGTCCGCGGGCTTGACAGCGCGCGACGAACTCGTCCGCACTCCGATTCGCATGCCACGCCGCACAGCTCTCTCACGGACCTCGACGATGATCACGCTGGTCGTGGCCACGGCCTCGGCATCGCTCGCGGCTCCGGCCGGAGCCGCGCCCGCGCGCCCGACCAGGCCAGCCGACCAGCCGACGCCGCTGCTCGCGCCGCCCTCCGAACCGGCGCATCAGACGATCCCAGAACCCGTCGTCGCCGGCGCCCAGGTCCTCCCCCTCGACACGATCCTGAAGCACGCCGAAGAGAACGCGATGCCGGTCCGCACCGCGCGCACGCGCCTCGAGCTCGGCGACGCCGCGGTCACCGGAGCCAAGCCGCTGCTGCCCGACAACCCGCAGCTGTACGTCGGCATGGGCGCGCGCATGAATCCGATGTACCCGGACGACACGCAGTTCGAGCTCCAGGCCACGCTGCAACAGCCGATCGAGATCGGCCGCGAGCGCAGCCTCCGCATCAAGGCCGGCCGCGAGTACCGCGAGTACCTCGACAAGGAGCTCGCGCAGGTCCGCTGGACCACGCACGCGCAGGTCCACTACGCCTACAACACCGCGCTGATCGCCAAGGAGCGCGCACGCACCGCCGCGCGCACGCAGCAATTCGCCGAGCGCCTCCTCGACATCGCCAGCCGGCGCCAGCAGGCCGGCGAGATCTCACGCCTGCGCGTGCGCGTCGCCGAGGGCGAGCTCGCCCGCGCCCGTCAGGCCAAGCTGGCCGCCGACCTCAATTTCCGCCTCGCGTGCATCCACCTCGCGGAGATGGCCGGCTGGCCTTCGGGACAGATGATCGCTCCGGCCGGCGAGCTCGGCGACCCGATCAAGGTCCGCGACCCCGAGGACCTGATCGCCAACGTGCAGAAGGACCACCCGGCGCTGAAGGCCCGCGAGGCCCAGGTCGAGCTCGGCGAGGCCCGCGCCAAGTCGGCCCGCCGCGATCGCCTGCCCGAGCCGTGGATCGGCGTCTACGCCGGCCGCGAGCGCGAGCCGGGCCTGATGCCGGCGAACACCCCGGCCTCGCGGATCGTGCTCGGCATGATCACGATCCCGCTGCCCTTCTTTAAACGCAACCAGCTGGCGCGGGCCCAGACCAAGGCCGAGCTGAGCGTCGCCAACACCGAGCTCGAGGTCACCCGCTACCAGCTCGCGCTCAACGCCCGCCGGGCCGTCGACGCCATCAACACCGCGGCCGAGCGCGTGCGCACCTACTCGCGCGAGGTCGTGCCGCGCTTCGAGGAGAACCTGCAGCTGCTGCAGCGGGCCTTCGAGCTCGGCGAGGTCGACATCATCGAGGTGTTCGTCGCCCGCGAGAACTTCCTGCGGATCCAGACCGAGGCGCTCGACGCCTACGGCACCTACTTCGACGCCATGTACACGCTCGAGACGATCATCGGCCAGGAGGCGACCACCCTCGCCGCCGCCGGCCCGACGCGCTCGACGCCGCCGCCGACGACTCCGCGCTGACCTGTCCCTCGAGACAGAGCCGCGCGAACGCCAGCGCCGAAGAGGGTCGCGGGTCCGGAGAGGCGGGGCCCGCAGAGGCTCGAGTGGAGGCTATCCTTCCGCAGAGCGAGCGCGCGTCCGGGGAGGCGGGGCCCGGAGAGACTCGAGAGGGCGGACGAGGGGCCGTGCGACGCGAGACCTGCCATGCCTTGTCCGCAGTGAACCCTCTCAAAGCGCCCCAAACCCCGGCCCTCCCGTTTCCTGGCCCGGACCGCGTTTCAAGGGGGTGAAGTTGCGCCCGCCCATGCCCTTCTCAGCCCGATCCTGCTTGGCAACTGCTCTTGGTGGCAACGGTCCGGCAACGGAGGTCGCGCCGCGCGACTCGGTCGATACCCCCTGGCCACCGCGCGCGAGTTGCTCGACAGCGGTGGCGACGACGGCTGTCCGTCGACCTTCTCGACATGATCGGCGGGGGCACGGCGCGAAACGGCGGTTGTGGAGCCGGCACGTGTAATGAAACCAGAGCCACTGGACGTCGCCGTGGACCCGTGCACTCGCGCTGCTGCTCGGCGGCGACGACCGGGCTGACTGACGCGCACGGCGAGCCGCGCGCGTGCGAGACGATGCTGGTGCTGCTCAACACCCGCTTCGCATGGGACTCCTCCGTTGCGCCTCTGGGAGCTGGCGGAGGAGCCGTCATCCCGCGAGCGGAGGCGTCGTCGCACCGCGACGTGGGCCGCAAGCTCCTTCGTCGCCTCGGGCGCGAGGCCACCACGTCACGCTCGCCGGTCATCCACCCGCGGCAGCCATCGCCGACGCGCGTGTCACGACGCGGTCCGTCGACATCGCGCCGGGCGGAGCATCTCGGAATAGACAGGATAAAAACTGACACCCGACGGCCGGCACCGCAGGCGAGAGGGGTTTACAACCCCCACATCAATCGTTTGATCTTTCGTAAAGCTTCGCCTACGCTGTCTTTCGATTGACCAATTTTCGAATCTGGTCAATCCATGAGGTTGCCATGGAGCCAGTCAATGTTTTGCCGCTGGCAGCGCAGACCGCGAGCCTCGACCAGGTCGGGGGCAAGGGGGTGTCGCTGGCCCGGATGGCGATCGCCGGGCTGCCGGTCCCGGACGGCTTTCACCTGACGACGGCGGCCTATCGCCGGTTCGTCGCGGAGACCGGGCTCGCGGCGGTGATCGAGGCCCACGCGGGCGAGGCGGCCGGCGACGACGCCGACGCGCTCGCGCGGGCCTCGGCGGCGATCGCCGCCCGGTTCGCCGCGGCGCCGCTACCGGACGAACTCGCCGCGGCGCTGCGCCGGGCCTACGCGGCGCTCGGCGGGGGCGCGGTCGCGGTGCGCTCGTCCGCGACCGCCGAGGACTTGCCCGAGCTGTCGTTCGCCGGCCAGCAGGAGACCGTGCTCGGCGTCCGCGGCGACGCGGCGCTCCTGGCCGCCGTGCGGCGCTGCTGGGCCTCGCTGTGGAGCGCGCGGGCGATCGCGTACCGCCGTCACATGGGCGTCGACGCCGGCGCGATCGCCATGGCGGTCGTCGTCCAGCGCCTGCTGCCGGCCGACGTCTCCGGCGTGCTGTTCACCGCCGACCCGACGACCGGCGCGCGCGACCGACTGCTCGTCAACGCGAGCTTCGGCCTCGGCGAGGCGGTCGTCGCTGGCGAGGTCGCGCCGGACACCTACGTGCTCGCCCGCGAGACCGGCGAGACCCGCGAGGTCGTGCTCGGCGCCAAGACAGTGATGGTCGTCCCCGACGCCCAGGGCACCGCCGTCCGCGCGGTGCCCGAGGCGCGGCGCGGCGAACCGGCGCTCGCGCCCGACCAACGCGCCGCGCTCGCCGCGTTGGCCCTGCGCGTCGAGGCGCTGTTCGGACATGTCCCTCAGGACATCGAGTGGGCGCTCGTCGACGGGCAGCCGTGGCTCCTGCAGGCGCGCCCGATCACCCACCTGCCGCCGCCGCCGCTCGGCGAGGTCGACTGGGCGCCGCCGATCCCCGGCTCGGCGTGGATCCGGCGGCAAGTCGTCGAGCACATGCCCGAGCCGGTGTCGCCGCTGTTCGAGGACCTCTACCTCGGTGAGGCGCTCGAGCGCGGCGCGGCGGCGATGCAGGCGGCGATGGGCGTGCCGCGGCGGATCGCCACCGGGCTGATCGAGCCCCCGCCGTTTGCGACCGTGCACGGCTTCGCGTACATGCGCGCTGACATGAAGCTGCGCCTGTGGATGATCCCGCTGGTACTGCTGGCGATCGGCGTCGGCGTCACGAAGATGCTGCGCAACGCCGGCGTCCGCTACTGGCGCGACGACGGCCTGCCGACCTACCGCGCGGCGATCGCCCGCTGGCAGGCGCTCGACGTCGCCACCGCCGCCGACACGATGCTGCTGGAGGGCGTGCGGGAGCTCGCCCTCGCCGACGCGCGCTACTGGTACGCCTGCACGCTCGCCGTCGGGACGGCGAAGTCGACCGAGGACATCCTGACGCGGTTCCTCGGACTCGTCGCCCGCCGCAAGGACCTGCAGGGCAGCGCATTTCTCCGCGGCTTTCCGTCGCGGACGCTCGAGGCGCAGGCGGAGCTCGAGGCGATCGCGGCGCGCGTGCGCGGCTCGGACGCGCTGCGCCGGCTGTTCGCCGCGACGCCGCCGCAACGCCTGCTCGCCGCGCTCGCGCGCGACCCCGAGGGCCGCCCGGTCGCTGACGCGATCGCGGCCTACCTCGCGCGCCACGGCCACCAGATCTACAACCTCGACTTCGCCGCGCCGACCCAGCTCGACGAGCCGCTGCCGGTCCTCGTCAGCCTGCGGGACATGTCCCAGGGGCCAGGAGACGACCCGCATGCGCGCCTCGGCGCGCTCGCGCGCGCCCGCGACGCGCTCACCGAGGAGGTCGCCCGCGCGCTGGGACCCATCCGCCGCCGCCTGTTCCGCCGGGTCCTTGGTATGGCCCAGCGCTTCGCCCCGCACCGCGAGGAGGCGCTGTTCCACGTCGGCGCCGCGTGGCCGCTGCTGCGCCGGCTCGCGCTCGAGCTCGGCCGCCGGCTCGCGGATGTCGGGTCGCTCGCGGCCGCCGACGACGTGTTCTTCCTGACGCGGGCCGAGCTCGCCGACGCGAGCGCCGCGCAGGCGCGAGGCGAGCCGCGGCCGGAGCTTCTCCGCCTCGCCCGGGAGCGCCGCACGCTGCGAGCCGCGCGCAAGCGGCTGCATCCGCCGGCGGCGGTGCCGGTCGACTTCTCGTTCAAACTTGGGCCGATCGACGTGTCGGACCGCGAGACGCAGCGGCGCAACGCCGACGTCGGCAACACACTGCGCGGGTTCGCCGTCAGCCCCGGGCAGGCGACCGCGCCGGCGTGCGTGATCGTCTCGCCGGCCGAGTTCGGCGGGATGCGGCCGGGGGCGGTGCTCGTGTGCGCGACGACGACGCCGGCCTGGACCCCGCTGTTCGCCCGGGCGAGCGCGCTCGTGACTGATATCGGCGGGGTCCTCGCGCACGGCTCGATCGTCGCCCGCGAGTACGGCATCCCAGCGGTCATGGGCACCGGCAACGGGACGCGGAGGATCTCCTCAGGGCAGCGCGTCACGGTCGACGGCGACGCGGGCGTCGTGACGCTTCACGAGCCGCCGGCCGCCGACGACAGCAGCGAGGGCGCCGGCCGATGAGCAACGCGACCGAGGCAGGCCTTACGCCGCTGGAGCAGACGCGCCGGCGCCGGGCCGTGCGGATCCTCGACGCCGCCGCCGATTTGCTGCTGCGCCGCGGCTATCAGCACGTGACGATCGAGGACATCGCCCAGCAGGCGGAGATCGGCAAGGGCACGATCTACCTCCAATGGAAGACCAAGGAGGCGTTGTTTGCCGCGCTGATGCAGCGCGAGGCGGTGGCGATGTGGCGCGCGCTGCTCCAGCGCACGCGCGCCCGGCCGGAGGAGGTGCTGTTTCATCGGACGCTGCGGTCGATGCTCGAGATCCAGGCCGGGGCGCCGATCGCCCGCGCGATGTTCACCGAGGACCGCGACCTGCTCGGCAAGCTGCTGCGGAGCGGCGCGACCGCGCAGTTGCGCGCGCAGCAGCAGGACTTCCAGCGCCAGATGCTGATCTGGATGCGCGAGCAGGGGCTCTTGCGTACCGACCTCGACCTCGACGCGCAGGGCCACGCGATCCGGGCGACCGTGAAGGGCTTTCTGCTCGCGGAGAGCCAGCTCGGCGCGTTCAAGCCGCCGCTGCACGTCCGCGCCGACGCGCTGGCGTACACGATCCGCCGCGCATTCGAGCCCGACGAGTTGCCGACCGGCGCCGCGCTCGCGGCGAGCGCCGCGCGAATGATCGAGATCATGGAGCGCCTGTGCGTAGCCTTCGAGCGGGCGATCTACGGGCCGGCCGACGGTGACGCGGCGAGCAGCGGCCGCGGGTGAGCTCGACGAACTCGCCGCCAGCACGAGAAGATCGAGGAATCGCCGATCGAGGTGATGAACGCGGGCCCTGACATGCCCCTGGACACCAACAAGTCCGAGGCGGGTCGTGCGAAGAATCGCCGTCTCGAGTTCACTCTCATCGACCATTGAGACTGCATCGCGCCTCTCATCAGCCCTTCGCCGCTGCGGCAGCGTGCTCGAATCCACGCGCTCGAGCACGGCAGTGGTAGGCGGCCGAACAAGTCGGAACCCTTCGGCTTGTCTCGGTGGCCGAGCGGCCGCCGGCCCCCGAGCTTGCCCCGGCGGCCAGTCCAGGCCGGCCTCAGGGGCCCCGTCACCGCGTGAGCACGGGCGATCGTCAGGTGGGGGCCAGTGTCGCCGATCCTGTCGCGTCGCAGGCTGTTTGGGACCTCGCTAGCGGACGGCCAACCCGCGGTGAGACGCGACAGCGAGCGTCTCCCAACCCTCATCAGGACCTGGCTTTGCGGCAGCACGTGAGCGCGGACCGCTTCGTCGCAGGCGCCGAATCGCCCGAAAAACCCGCGAGCGCAACGGCTCCGAGTGGCGCCTTCGGTCCGTGAGGACTTGGAGGCGCTGGCTCGGAGTGGGCGCGCCTCGTGCTTCGGGCAAAGCTGGTGTTGCTCGCTGCCGAGGGGCACTCGAACCAGGAGATTGCGCGGAGATTGGGCTGCCACGTGGACACGGTGAGGGTGTGGCGTGGGCGCTTCGCGCGTGATGGGCGAGTCGTGACGCTCGAGGATCGTCCCCGAAGCGGACGGCCTCCTCGGGTGTCGCCGGTGACGCGCTGCAAGCTCATCAAGCTCGCCTGTGACAAGCCTGCCAGGCGGCCAGCAGAGCCGTTCGACGTGGACATATGCGACGTTGGCGATGCGCCTGCTTCATGAGACAGGTATCAAGCTCGGCGTGTCCGAGGTGGAGCGCGGGCCGCAACGCGTCACCGCACGTCGCGAGCGCGAAAGGCCAGTCCCCCCGCCGCCAGCAACCCGGCGGCCACGAGGGCCAGCGCGAGTGGGTGCAGCGGATTCGGCGCGAGCATCGGGTGCGTGTACGCCAGCGGATTGAGCCACGGTCGCCCGATCACGCCGGCCTCCCATAGCGACACCTGCATGGCGAACAGCCCCAGCAGACACCACGCGGCGGCCGCCGCCGGACGCGGCGTGCGGCCGAATAGGAGCATCGCCAGGCTGGCCAGCACCCAGGTCGCCGGCACATGGACCAGCGCCGCCCCGACGCCGTGCGCGAGGCGATCGGGTCGACCGGTGGCAAGCGCGTCGGTGAGGCCGACTGCGACGCCGATGACCAGGGCGAGGACCACGGGACCCCCGAGGGCGAACAGCGCATGGCTGCTCCACCAGCGGAGCCGGCTCGCGGGGGTTGCCAGGATCCAGGCGAGGTGGCCGGCCTCCTCCTCCGCGCGGCTCCGCAGCGCCGCCGCTATCGCGTGGCCGCTTACGAGGAAGGCGACGAGCACGTAGATCATCAGCGCGAGGAAGGCATCGCCGAGGCTGGCCTCGCGCAGGGGCGCTAGCCAGGCCGCCAGCGCGGGGCTCGACGACAGCAGGCCGGTGAAGCTGGCCGCCACCCACCCGAACGCCGCCCCTAGCAGCCCGAGCATGACCGCGACGCCGACCAGCAGCCCACGCTGAAGTCGCCAGGCCAGCCCGATCACGCCGCCGAGACTCGCTGGTGCCGTGGCGGCGCCCGACGCCGTCGGCAACAAGCCCGCGCCGAGGTCACGACGGGCCGACAGGGCGAACGCGAGCGCCATCAAGCCGGCGACGGCCGCGGCGAACAGCGTGACGATCCACCACTGCTCGCCCGCGTAGGGCCGCACCTCTCCGGCCCACCCGATCGGCGTGAGCCACACGAGCCGCGCCAGCGCGCCGTCGACCGGGCCGGCGTGGCCGATCATGCGGAGCGCCCAAGCGACGGCCAGCGCGAGGAGTGCCAGCCGGCGCGCCGCGCTGGCGCTGGCGCCGATCTGGGCCGCCACGGCCGCCACACCGGCGAACAGCGCCCCCGAGGCGGCGACGACCAGCGCCAGCGCCACGCTACCCTCGACCGCGAAATTGCAGAGGCCGATCAACAGCGTGGCCAACCCGACGCCGATGATGAGGTCGACCCCGACCACCACGGCGAGCGCCGCCGCGAGCGGGGCCTGGCGCCCGACCGCGCCCGCGCCGATCAGCTCGCGGCGGCCGGCGTCCTCGTCGGCGCGGGTGTGGCGGATGACGAGGAAGATCGCGCCGAGTGCGGCGGCGAAGAGGAGCTGAAGAAGCGACCGCCACGCCACCAGAGCCTCGCCGGTCGTGCCGTGGATCGGCCCGTGGAACGCCAAGACCAGCACGTTGCCGGCGGTGTCGCGCACGAACTCCTGGATCTGCGCGTCGGTGGCGAGGAGGCGGCGGAGGGCCGCCGCGTTGAGCAGCGGGAACGCGACCGTGATGACGGCCCAGGTCGTCAGCGCGACGCGGCTGCGGCGGAGCGCGAGGCGGATCAGCGCGCCGGTGCCGGTGAACTCGCTCATGGCTGCGCCTCCGTCGCGTGATCGGGGCGATAGTGGCGGAGGAAGATCTGCTCGAGGGTTGGCGGCTGGACAGCGATGCTGCGGATGCCGAGCGGCGCCAGGCGACGGAACAGCGGGTCGAACGCGTCAGCCTCGACCTCGCAGCGGAGCCGGAGACCGTCGACCTGCAGCGCGTGGGCGCCGGGCAGCGTCTCCGACCAGGCCAGCGGCGCGCTGAGCTCGACCTCGACGGTCGTCCGTGTGAGGTGCCGGAGTTGGTCGAGCGCGCCCGTCTCGACGATCCGCCCGGCGCGGATGATGCTCACCCGCGCGCAGGTCGCTTCGACCTCCGAGAGGATGTGGCTCGACAGCAGGACCGTTCGGCCGGCGCGTCGCGCCTCGTCGATGCACTCGCGGAACACCTCCTCCATCAGCGGGTCGAGCCCGGAGGTCGGCTCGTCGAGCAGCAACAGCTCGACGTCGGCCACGAACGCGGCGATGAGCGCGACCTTCTGTCGGTTGCCCTTCGAGTAGGTACCCGCGAGCCGCCGCGGATCGAGCCCGAAGCGCTCGATCAGCTCGGCGCGCCGCCGCGGATCGAAGCCGCCACGCAGGCGGCCGAGCAGGTCGATGACCTCGCCGCCCGACAGGTCGGGCCACAGCGTGACGTCGCCGGGCACGTACGCCAGGCGGCGGTGCAGCGCGGGCGCCTCGCGCCACGGGTCGCCGCCGAGCAGCCGCACCTCGCCGGCGTCGGCCCGCACGAGCCCGAGCAGGACCCGGAACGTGGTCGACTTGCCGGCCCCGTTGGGCCCGAGGAACCCATGGACCTCGCCTGCGGGCACCACCAGGTCTAGGCCGTCGAGCGCCAGGACCGGGCCGAATCGCTTCATGAGACCGCGGGTGTGGATCGCGTCCGTCATGGTGTTCTCCTCTTCTTCGTCAGATTTTCGCGGTGCTCGGCCAGGGCGCGGCGGATGTTCGCGCCTGTCTCCGAGGACAGGTAATCACTCATCGCCGTGTACACGTCGAGCATCGCCTCGCTGACCACGTGCGCCTGGCCGGGCGCCAGCGGATCGACGCCGAGCCAGCGGACCAAGTGGGCGTGCAGCACGAGCGTGCCGAGGTGCATCGCCGCCATTGTCCCCGCGCGCTCGTGGGTGACGGCCGCGCCGGCGGGGAAGCGCTCCGGCCAACTCTTGTTCAGCCACTGGGCCGCCATCTCGGCCCCGCGATCGAACAGCGTGGCTACACCGGGCGAGTCGTCGACCAGCGCACGGGCGATGTAGCGGACGCCGCGTTCGCTGGCCGCGTACATGCTCGCTAGCAAGTCGCCGCTCGTGATCTCGCCGTCGATGCCGCGCTGGGCGTGGGCCGTGATCGCCTCGAGCACGTGGGCGTCGCACGCCTCGCGGATCCCGTCCTTCGACCCGAAGTGGTGCTGCACTAGTCCCGCGGACACTCCGGCCCGCGCGGCGATGTCTCGAATCGACGCGCCGTGCACGCCGCGCTCCGCGAACAGCTCGAGCGCTGCGTCGCGGATGCGGGCGCGCGCGGTCCGATCGTCCGGCTCAGGCGGTTCTCGTCGGCGAGTTGAACGCACGTATTGGATACTATACGATCGTATTGCCAAGCGCAAGTCGAGGCCCTGACCGTGCCACGGGAGGTCGTTCAGTCTGTATCGGCGGCCGGGCGGCCCCGGATCGCCCGCGGGGCGAGCGGAGCGCCGTCCGTGTCGCCAGCCCCCGCTGCGCGGCACTCACAACGGCCGCTCGGTGAGGGCTGGTTCTGTTGCCCCCGTGCTACTGCTGTGATCGCGGCCTCGATGGACGCTCCGGATGACGCCGCGTTCAGGGCGGCGGTCGGTCGTGCGACGGTGCGGCCTCCGCGATCACCTCGCCGAGCAGCTCCGCCGCGCGCTGTGCGTGCTCGGGCTCGGTCAACAGCGACATGTGATGGCTGGCCTCGACGAACACGTGCCGGCCGCGCGTGGACAGTCTCGCTATCTCGGAATGCAGTTGCTGGCCGCGCTCCAGGATTTCCTGGCTCATCCCCTCCATCGGCTTGCTCGAACTGATGACGACGACGGGACGGGCTCCGAGCGAGTCATTGGTCCGGACGGCGCGCATCGTCGCGTCCCAGGCGCCGAACTCGGCGGCCGAGCTCGAGAGGTGGCGCGCCGCGGAGTTGAACATGCAGGCGGCGCGGTAGTCGTCAGCGGGCAGGCCGACGTGCAGGCGTCCGAGCGGGTTGGTCAGCCGCATCAGGCCGAAGTGCGACAACTTCGCGGCGACCGCGAGGATCTTGGTGACGCGCTCGTGAGCCGCGCGGGCCTCGGGTGGGAAGCGCTCGAGCTGATCGGGGTGTGAGGGGTCGACAAAGCCGAGCCCGACGACGGCGTCGGGGTAGCGCGAGGCGAAGATCCGGATCAGTGCGCCGCCCAGCGAGTGGCCCACCAGCACGTACGGCCCGGGCTCGCCCGCAGCCGCGAGGAGCGCCCGGAGCCGCGTGACCGCGGCGATGCCATCGTGGGAGGCAGCGTCCTCACTCCAGCCGAGGCCGGCGCGGTCGTAAGAACAGACGCGGACGCGTTCGGCCAGGAGCGGCTGCACCCGCGCCCACACCTGCGCGAACCCGAAGGCACCCGCCTCGAGGACGACTGTCGGCGCGCCCGCGCCCGTGCAGTGGATATGCATCGCCGCGCCGTCGACCGCGACCATGCGGCCGGGCGGCGCCAGGGCGCGTCGATCGAGCGCCTGCCCGATCTGCTGGTAGGCGGCGCCGACCAGAGCCAGTGCCACGAGCACCGCGAGCACGCCGAGGCCGAGCTTGCGGAGCCACTTCCCGATGGTCCTGAGTGTCCCGTTCATGCACCTTCCTCCTGATTTCGACGGCCGGTGACTCCGATTCCGAGGAGCTCGAGCATGAGAGCGCAGCGTGTTCGGCTCGTTCTTCTTAGTGGTCGCGCTGCCGGGAAGCTGCGCGCGCTCCGCAACGTGTGATCAGCGCTTCTCGGCATGCACGAACCGCTCGAGCTCCGACACCGACAGGTCGCGGCGGGATGGCTCAATGAACCGCGTCATGTACTCGCGGCTGCCGACTTGCTCGCGCTCGGCCCAGCCGTATTCACCGAGCAGGCCGCCCACGTCCTCCGGCGCGATGCCGAAGTGCCACACGTCGTACTTGAGCTTCATATCCTGGTAAAGAGCCTCCGCGCCGTAGAAGTTGGTCCCGGCGAGGAAGTCTGCGCGAACGTACGTGAAGATCAGCTGGCTGCCCACGGCGGCCCGTGAGAGGGCGCGGAGAGTGCTGCGAAAGCCGTCCTCGGTAAGGTACTGGGTGACAGCCTCCCACACCACCATGAGCGGCCGTTCGAAGCGGAGGCCGCTGTTTTCGAGAGCGGTAGCGAGGTCGTCGGTCTGGAAGTCAACCGGCACCAGCGCCACGCGCTCGGGCTCCGCGCCGAAGATGTCGCGCAGACGTTCGCGCTTGTACGCGATGTTCACCGGCAGGTCGACCTCGAACGCCGCGGCGCCGGCCGGAACGCCCAGCCGGTACGCCCGCGTATCGAGGCCGGCGCCGAGGATGACGACCTGATCGATTCCGGCGGCGATCGCCTCTGCGACCTTGTCGTCGGCGTAGCGCTTTCGACAGAGGACCGACCCCCACATGCCCGGCGCCTTTTTCTCGGCGGCGCGAATGAGCCCGTAGCGAATAAAGCTCCACTTGCACAGGCGCACGCCGAACCTCATGCCCGGCGGCAGAAAGCGAACGGCGAGCTCGTCGCGGACGATGCGCTGCGCCTCGGGGTAGGACTGCTCGGCAGCCGCGATCACCATCGGGCCGAACGCGGTCTGAGCTGCGTCGGGTCGCTTCGCCATGGTTATCTCCTTCGGGCACGCGCCGCGGAGGGCGGCGCTACGTCCGCAAACACTCTTTCGATCCACTTGAAGACTTCGTATGCAGTGCGGGCCCGGGCCGCGCGCTTCGGCGACGCGCCGACCAGCTCGACGCCGGCCTGGACGATCTCGCCGAGCGCCCGCAGCGAGGCGACCTGCCGCAGCACGACCTTCTCCCATGCGTCGTCGTCGACCCGGTAGTACACGGTCCGGCTCCCCGGCCGGGTAACCTGGGAAACGAAGCCGACAGAGCCCAGCAGACGCAGGTTCGTGGTCAGCGAGGCACGGCTGGCGCCGATCGCTTCGGCGATCTCGCCGGCCGACTGCTCGGGGGGGTCGCAGATCGTCAGCCAGCCTAGGCAACGGCCGGCGATCATCGGCAGACCGTCCTGATCGGCGCAATACTTCGCGATCCGCTCGACCCACTGCAGCTCGGCTTCGTGTCTCGATGTACTCCGTCGCGTCATCTTCAGCTCGCGTTGATGTGCTAGCCATTTCAGCATGAGCTGAAATGGCTAGCAACATCAGAATAGGTAGATGTGTGCAACACGCGCCACACCGTGCAGCATGCGCGCTCGTGCTTGTCTCGACGGCCGGCCGGCCGCCGGCTGCCGAGCTTGGCGCGGCGGTCTGTCGGGGCTGGCGTAAAGGCCTGATGCGCGACGGTGCGATCTCCCGGTTGTCTCGAAAATTCGTCTCGATTTCGTCGCGAATTTGGCTCTTTTCGAGACATCCCACCGTAAACGGGCCCGCAGGGGTGTCTAACTCCGCCTGTACACGATTTCACCAATATCTATTCTGATCGCCATTTGAATCGAGAGCTAGCCCCGGAAAATCTGCGTTCTGACTGAAACAACATTCCAGATCCGACAGCCGGGTCCACCGCCAACGGCCCGCCGAGCTTGTCGGCGCGTTCAGGCACCCGCGCCGAGCCCGGGCCTCGGTCACAGCAGCCAGCACCCACGGCGGGACCCGAGGCCGAGGACAGTTCCGCCGTCCGCCGAGAGCGTCGAGCGACGGTCCCTCCGCTGAAGGAGCTCGTCGACGCTGCGCGCGATAGCTCCGTGGCGCTTTGAGATCGGCGAGCTCCGCGGCAACATGTCGGACGTGGGACTCCACTCCAGCACCGAAGACATCGATAGAGCGATCGTGCCGCGAATTCGGTCGCGGCGCATCCTTGGGGTGACGGCTGCCCTCAGCGCTGTCTTGCTCGCGTGTCAGCGTCCGGCTCCGTCGGCAGAGGAGCGACCAGACGAGGCTGATCGTGCGGAGGTACGCGACCCGCAGGCGAGCACGCGTGCGGCCGACGAGATCCGCGACCTGCTGCTGGAGGAGCGCATCGAGGCCGCGCGAGCTCGCGTGGACGTGCACGTCGCGGCTTTTCCCGACGACGTCCGGCTGCGCTGGCTCGCGGCCGTGGCCGCGCTCGCGGACAGCGACCTTCAGGCGCTCGCGGTGCACCGCGCGACGCTCCCCGACGGATCCGGGTGGGCGCTCCTGCTGCGCGCGCAGGAGCGCTCGGGCATGCTCCCGCGGCAAGAGACGGCCGCGCTGATCGCGGACGCCCGCAGACAGCTCGGCGATCACCCCGACGCGGTTTGGCTGCATGCGCAGGTGCTGGCGATGCAGAGCGACGAGAGCGGGCTCGCTGCGCTCGCGGCGATCCCCGGTCTGCCGGACAGCGTGCGGGACTTCGTGCACGCGAAGCACGTCGGACTCGCGCTCTTCCGCCTCCAGGCCGCGCCGCCGCCGATGCGACCGAGCCTCGAGCATGTGCAGGAGCTCGTGGCCCACGCCGAGCGGACCGCGCCCTCGGGCACGCTCGCCGTCGCCGCAGCGGCCGAGGGATGGCTGGGCCTCGACCGGGTCGACCTGGCACTCGAGCTCGTCGAGCGGGCGCGAGCGCGGCGTCCCGACGCGCTGGCCTTCACCGTTCTGCGCGCGCGGGCTCGCGTGCGGCAGGACGCCTCGCTGCGCGACGCGGTGGTTGGCGACCTCACGGCGCTCGCCGACGAGTACCGCGCCGATCCGGATGCGCTCGGGCGGCTCGTCGCCGGCCTGTTGTCGCTCGAGGCGGCCGAGGCCGCGCGAGCCATCCAGGACGACGTGCGCCGGCGCCTCCCCGGTGCGCGTGCGGTCGAGCGCTGGGACTTCGACGCGGCGGCGGTGTTCGGCGCCGCGGGGGACTGCAGGCTGGCGAAGGCGAACGGCACGCTGCCCGCGGCGGACAAGCTGGCGCAGGCGCGCGCCCCCGTCGACGCCTTCTTTGATCGGCCGGGGATCCGCGACGCGTCGCTGCGCGCGGCGACGGCGGCCGCGCTCGTCGAGTTTCTGCAGTGCGAGCCGGAAGCGCCGCTGCAGCGGGTCGAGGCGGTGGCGCGCGCCGTGCTCGAGGCGCCCTTCATGCGGCTCGACGCCGTGGCGTCGGTGCTCGTGGCGAGCCGTGGTGGCGACCTTGAGCTCGCGCGTGCACTCGCCGAGCGCGCGGTCGCGCTGGCACGCGAGACGCCATTTGAGTTCGAGATTGTTCTTACACCCGACGAGCACGAGCAAAACCGACGGGCCGCGCAGGCGTACGCCCACTATGCCCGCGGGCTCGTGCACCTGCGCGCAGTACGGCTGGAGGAGGCACGGGCCGACATCTCGCGTGCACACGAGCTGCGGCCGACGCAGCCGGACATCGCGCTGCTCACCGCCGAACTGGCCGAGCGCGACGGCGACATCGGCCGCGCCGAGCAGATCCTCGCGCGCGCGATCGTAAGGGAGGGCGCGCGGGCACGGGCGTGCCAGGACCGGTTGCTCGAGCTCATGCGCGCACGCGGCGGGAAAGAGGTCGATCTCGATCGCACGATCGCGCGGCTCGACCGCGAGTGGAAGGACGAACGGATCGCAGAGGTGCTCGCCGCGCGGACCGCTGCGCCGAAGCCCCTCGCGCCGTTCGAGCTCGACCTGCGCGGCGGCGGCCGAATCACGAGCGACTCGCTGCGTGGGCGCGTCACCGTGGTGATAGCGACCGAACCATGGTGCGCCTCATGCAAGCTCGAGGCGCCTGAACTGGCGAAGCTGCAGCGACGCTACCGGGGACGCAAGGATGTGCAGTTCCTGGTCGTGTCCAGCGATCCCGACGGGATCGCGGCGCTGCACGAGGGCGCGGGGTTCCACACGGCGATTGCAAAGGACGATGGCTGGCGGCGTACCGTCGGCATCAACGCCTATCCGACCCACCTGTTCATCGATCCCGCCGGCCGCGAGGTCTTCCGTGAGTCCGGCAACTCCACCGAGATGCACTTTACCCACCCGGCGCTGATCGAGGCACTGAGGCGCGAGCGGTAGAATCGGCTCCACTGCAGGGCGCCGAGGTGGCATGTACGCCGGCATCTCCGCCACGTCGGCCTGTCTCGACGGCCGGGCGACCGCCGGCTGCGGAGCTTGGCCCCGTGGGCGTCCAGGCAGGCGCGAGAGACTCGATGTGCGATGGCGCGATCTCCGGGTTGTCTCGAAAACTGGTCCCGATTTTGTCGCGATTTGGGCAACTTCGAGACAATCCCTCGTAAACTGGCCCGTAGGAGGGTCTAGCTGGGGTTGTACACCACATCACCAAAATCCGCGAGGACGGCACGCTCGCCCGGGCAGACAGGCATCGTTGGTGGCGTAACGGGTCCACACGGGCCGCAGCGACCCCCTCGCGGGCGTCCCGCGGGCGGGCCCCGCGTCCGGCCCGCGGGCCACGGCGCGACGAGGTGGCGCGGGGTTCAGCAGTGATCACGCCGCCTTGATGAGCAGCCCCGCGCGGCCGCGCGGATGCAGAGCCGGGCGCAGGCCGCAGGTCGCCCCGCTCACGGCGAGCGGCGCGTCACTCGCCGACGCGGCGGATGAGGGTGGAGAACCAGACCTCGGGGGCGTCGAACACCGAGCAGATCTGATCGCCCTCCTGGACCTGATCGAAGTGCCGGCGGGCGTTGGCGACGCTGATGCGGAGCCCGCCGATCTGCGCGTGGTGCCGCGAGAACACCTGGATCTCGCCCTCGTCCTCGTGGGTGACCTGGACGGCGAGCTTCTGCGACATGTTATCGCAGGTGACCGGCGTCTGGCACACGCCCTCGACCTTGGAGGCGACCAGGGGCGCCAGGAATGCGAGGACGTCCGGCGGCTCGAGCTCTTGGGCGTTCACGCTGGCGAGCAGCAGGGTGCCGTTGGGGTCGCGGACGGTGAACCACTGGTCGATGCCGAAGGACATCACCGAGCGGTACTCGAGCGCGACCTCGTCGCCGATGGCGAGCAGCGGATCGGCCGCCTCGTCGAGCGTGAGATCGACGTTGACCTCGGTCCCATCGCACAGAAGCCCGATCTGGTTCGGCTGCGAGGTGAGGACCGCGCACGTCTCGCTGAAGGCGGTGATGCCGTCCTGCTGCGGGAGCGGCGGGTCGAAGGAGATGCTCGCCTGCTCCTCGCTCGGGTCTGCTGGATCCTCGCACAGCGGATCGATGGGGTCGCCGGTGGTGGTGCTGGTCTCGGGCTCGGCGGTGGTCCCGGTGGAGGTGTCGCTGGCGTCGGTGGTCGAGTACTCGCCGAGGTTGCCCTTCGGCGGGTCGCAGGCGGAGAGGAGCAGGGCAGGGATAAGGAGGGCGAAACGATGGAGGGTCATGGCGCGTGGTTTCCCGTCAGGTCGTCGATTCTGTGAGGGGGCCGCTCGCGGCGCGGACGTCGACGTGCGTCGGCGGGAACCGAGCGCCCCTCAGCGTGCCCCCCGAAGAGGGCACGCTCGGGAGCTGGCGGCGGACCGCCAGCGGCGCGCTGCGGTGAGCTGGCATGCGACGGTGATTTCCCGGCGCTCGGCGTTTCCGTGAGGGCGTCGCGAGAAAAAATGTCGGCGGCTCGGGCCGCACACGCGGGGCGATGGCGAGGTAGTCTCCGGGGCATGGGATCGGTCGTCCTCGTGCTCGCCGTTGCGCTGCCTGCGCAGGGCGTCGACGTGCGCTGGCGCGGCGACCCGCGCTGCCCCGAAGCGGACTTCAGGGCAGCCTGGCGCGCTCTCTGGCCGAGGCGAGCGAGCGGCGACCGGTCGAGGCCACGGCCGACGAAGCGGGTCCGCGTTCGCGCGGCGCGCTAGCGATCCTTGCCAGCGCGACGGCCCGCGGCGCAGGATCCGGCATGCCCGGCTCGCTCTCCGCTCCTGTCTTCCGGGGCACATCGTCTCGCAAGCCGGTCCTGTCTCCCGGGACATGTCGTCTCGCAAGCCGCTCCTGTCCCCCCGGACATGTCGTCTCTCAAGCAGCCTCTGTCTCCCGGGACATGTCGTATCGCCACCCGCTCCTGTCCCCCGGGACATATCGTATCGCCACCCGAACCTGTCCCCGGGACATATCGCCCCCCGCACGGCGAAAGGCGGGGCCGGCGACGTCCTCCGCAGGGCGGACGAGGGGCCGTGCGGTGGGACGCAGCGAGGGGCCCCATGCCTGACGCGCAGACGCGGGATGAATCTTCGGACATGCCCCATCGACCACTCCGCGTCGAGCATCTGGCATGGCAGGTCTCGCGTGGCGAGGGACCCGCCGCACGGCCCTCGTCCGCCCTCTCGAGCATCTCCGGCCCCCGCCTCTCCGGGCGCGCGCTCTCTCTGCGAAAGACAGCCTCTCCGGCCCCCGCCTCCCCGGACGCGCGCTCTCTCTGCGAAAGACAGCCTCTCCGGCCCCCGCCTCCCCGGACGCGCGCTCTCTCTGCGAAAGACAGCCTCTCCGGCCCCCGCCTCCCCGGACGCGCGCTCTCTCTGCGAAAGACAGCCTCACCTCGACAACCGGCCCCGAGCCACAGCCTCACCCCGAGAACCCGCCGAGCTCGACGATCCGCGCCGCCAGCTTGGCGATCGTCCGCGGCGACGAGCCCTCCGCCTTGTTGTTGACGATCACGTAGACCGGCAGGTCGAGCTCGGTCTGCAGGCACACGTGGGCGACCTCGTCGCGGTTGCCCGGGTCTTCGTCGACCAGCGCATCGAACGGGTCGTAGCGGGCCTCGGCGCGCTCGTAGTTCATGCTCGGGTGCAGCATCCAGCGGCACACCAGCGCCGTCGCCTGGTCCTGGCGGGTGCGGGCGCGTTGGGTCCGCGCCGGCGGCATGCTCGGGTAGACGTTGATGCAGTGCACCGCCCCGAACTCGGCCAGCGCCGCGGCGTAGGCGCCGGTCATCAGCTCGCGGTTGCGCAGCTCGACCGCGTAGAGCGGCCCGCGCGGCAGGCCGTCGAGGAAGCGGCGCAGGCGGTCGACCAGCCAGCGCGGCCCGCCGAGCGCGCCGAAGTCCTGCGGGGCGAACTGGAACAGCAACGGTCCGAGCGTGTCGCCGAGGCCCTCGACCGCCGGCGCGACCACGAACTCGCTGGCGTACACCGGGTCGAGGAAGCGCTCGTTGGGCTGCCCGCGGACCTTGCCGTAGCGCTGGTGCTTGGGCCACACCGCCGTCGTGCAGGCCTCGTGCGCCTTGACCAGGAAGCGGAAGTCGGCCGGCACCGCCGCTGCGTAGGCCGCGAACTCGTCGGTCCGCGGCGGCGCGTAGTACGAGCGGTCGATGCCGGCCGCGCGCAACAGCGGGTGGCGCGCGTACGCGGCCAGGCCCTCGCGCGCCAGGCGTTGTTGCGTGTGAGGCAGGTCGTAGACGATCCCGGCCCAGCCCGGGTAGGCCCACGAGGAGGTCCCGAAGCGCATGTTCTTCGGCAGCCGCTCGGCCAGCGCGGCGAGCTGGGCCGGTGGGGCCGCGGGCCCGATCGGCGCGCTGCGCTTGCCGGCGCCGCGGTCCGCCGCGGGGGGCGGATCGAGCGAGGGATCGGCGAAGAGATCGAGCTGCGGAGCCATGCGCGACTTTGCGCAGGATACCCGCCCCGGCCCGCCCGCGCAAGCGCAGGCCACCTGCCCGAAAGGGCATGTCCTTTACGACCTGCGGAACACCAGCGAGAAGTTGTTGCTCGGCATCGGCACCAGCTCGGCGAGCGCGAGCCCGTGAGCCGCGGCGGCCGCGGTGACCTCGGCCTCGTCGCGCACGCCCCACGCCGGGTCGCGGGCCCGCAGGTCGGCGTCGAAGGCCGCGTTGCTCGGCGCCGTGTGCCGGCCGCCGCGCTTGATGGCGCCGTAGAGGTAGAGCGGCGCCCCGCTCGGCAGCACCCGCGCCGCGCCGGCCATCAGCGCCTCGCACGCGGCCCACGGGGCGATGTGGATCATGTTGATGCACACGATCGCCTCGGCCTCGGTCACCGGCCACGGCCACGCGCCGACGTCGAGCCGCAGCGGCGGGAGCAGGTTAGCCGGGCCCTCGCTCGCGACCCGCGCCGCGATCGAGGCCAGCGCCTCCGGAGCGACGTCGGTCGGTTGCCAGGAGACCCCCGGAAAGGCCCCGGCGAGGTACACAGCGTGCTCTCCGGTGCCGCTGGCGATTTCGAGCACGCGCCCGGTGGGCGGCAGGACCCGGGCCAGGACCTCCGCGATCACCCCGCGGTTGCGGAGCGCTGCAGGCGACGACCGTGCATGAGATTGCTGCATCGCCGCGATCGTATCGCAAGCTGACTCGTGGTTTTTGCAACTTGCGAGGATCGGCGGCACCACCCTGAACGTGAGTCGGGCCCCATCGGGGCGGGCGGCGCCGAGCGCGGCGTGGCGTGCTATCGTGCCTGACGATGAGGCCTGTCCCCTGGCTCATGTCGCTCCTCGCTGCGTCGCTCGGCGCCGCCGCGGGCTGCCTCATCGACCTCGGCGCGCGCCCCGACTGCGGCGACGGCTACATCGACCCGCTGGCCGGCGAGGACTGCGAGCCCGACTCGCCCGACAGCTACGCCGACAGGTGCACGGCGCTGGGGAAGGTCGCCAGCCCGGCCGCGTGCAGCCCCAAGACTTGCACCTTCGACGCCGCCGGCTGCTCGGCCTGCGGCAACGGCGTCGTCGACGCCGGCGAGGAGTGTGACCCTGAGGACATGAACCAACCGACATGTCCCGGAGAAGGGGTCGCGGTCTGCCGCGACAACTGCACCGTCGACGTGTCGGGCTGCGAGGCCTGCGGCAACGGCGTGGTCGACATCGACGAGGAGTGCGACTACGCCGCCGACCTCGACAACATCGCGCTCCAGGTCCCCTGCACCGAGCTCGACTCGCCGGCCGGCATCACCCGCCGCTACGGCTCGGGCAACTCGAACAAGTGCACCAGCAAGTGCGAGTGGGACCGCTCGGCCTGCTCGTACTGTCAGAACGACAAGCTCGAGGGCGAGGACCTCGTCGGCGACCTGTACGTCGACTTCGAGCAGACGATCATGCCGGTGCCCGAGGTGTGCGACCACGAGCAGGCCGACAAGGAGGCGCTGGTGGCCCACTGCCAGGACGCCTGCGGCAGCAACTACCGCGTCGAGTGCAAGTTCAAGTGCGCCGACGACTGCCAGGCGTTCAGCACCGCGGCGGTCCCGCTCGAGCAGCTCGACTGCTGTACCGCGCGGGGCGAGGCCTGCCCCTACCTGGCGGGCAAGCTGATCGACGGCCGCAAGCCCTGCTGCTTCGATCCCGGAGAGGGCGGAGAGCCCTGCGAGAAGGCGCTCGGGGGCCTTCACGTCTGTCGCTGAAGCGCCAGAGCCGCAAGGCCGGGTCCGCGCCTCGGAGGGGCCCAAAGCGCCGTCCGGGTGTCCTTGTCGCCGCGCCCGCCCCGAAGACCTCCGCATGTGCTAACTTGCCGGGCGATGCGCCCGCTGCTCGTCGTCACGCTCGCCGCCGTCGTCGGCTGCATCGTCGACCTCGACCCGCGGCGCGACTGCGGCGACGCCTACGTCGACGAGCTCGCCGGCGAGGAGTGCGAGCCCTCGCAGGCCGAGAGCCTCGCCGGCTACTGCCCGGCCGGCGAGATCCCCGGGCCCGGCGCGTGCGATCCGACCACCTGCCGCTTCGTCCCCGACAGCTGCACCCGCTGCGGCAACGGCGTGCTCGACCCCGGCGAGGCGTGTGACCCGAAGGACACAAACCAACCGTCATGTCTCTTCGGCGGGGTCGCGCAGTGCCGCAGCGACTGCACGATCGACCAGTCGAAGTGCGCGCGCGGCTGCGGCGACGGCGTGGTCGACGTCGACCTCGGGGAGGAGTGCGACCTCGGGCCGGTGAACGACGTGACCGACAAGGCCGCCCCTGTCGACTGCCGCGAGCTGCCGGGCCCGACGGCCGGGCGCCCCTACGGCTCGGGCGTCTCCACCGACTGCGTCAAGTGCATGTGGGATCGCTCCAACTGCCGCTACTGCGGCAACGAGCGGCTCGAGAACCTCGACGTCGTCGCCGACGAGCAGCTCCACATCGACTTCGACAGCAAGATCAAGGCGCTCCCCGAGGTCTGCGACGGCGATCAGGCCGACCCGAAGGCGCTCAGTCAGTACTGCCAGGACCGCTGCGACGCCGGCGGCTTCACCGTCGCGTGCGCGTTCACGTGCGCGGACAAGTGCGACGAGTTCCTCGAGCCCGCCGACGACCCCGCGGAGCTCGCGTGTTGCACGCCCTCGGGCTCCGCCTGTCCCAACGACGAGAAGGGCGAGCTGTACAAGGGCCGCCTGCCGTGCTGCGGCGTGCCGGCGTCCGACCCCCCCGTCGATCGCTGCAGCGAGGACTGGACCGGCAACACCCTGTCGCTCCGGGTCTGCCCGTGAGTCGCGCACCGCGCCGCCTGTGCGAGTAGCCACAGCCGTCGCCGCGCGGGTCCGGCTACCATCGCCGCCGCGCATGACCGCTCCTCGCAATTCTCTCGTCACCGGCGGCTGCGGCTTCCTCGGCCGCTTCCTCGTCGACGCCCTCGTCCGCCGCGGCGACCGGGTCACCGTCCTCGACCACAAGGTCGACCGCTGGCGCGACGACGTCCAGTTCGTCGCCGGCGACATCTGCGACCCCGAGCTGGTCGCCCGCGCCTGCGCCGGCCAGGGCGTCGTGTACCACAACGCCTCGCTGGTCCACACCAAGCACAGCCGCGTCGAGCAGGTCCGCGCCGTCAACATCGACGGCACCCGCAACGTCCTCGCCGCCTGTCGCAAGGGCCAGGTCCCGAAGCTCGTCTACGTCAGCTCGGCCAGCGTCGTCTACGAGGGCCGCGACATCGAGCGCGGCGACGAGACCCTGCCCTACGCCCGCCAGTGGCTCGCGCCCTACGCCGAGACCAAGCGGATCGCCGAGGAGGAGGTCCTGAGCGCCAGCGGCCAGGGCGGCGTGCTCACCTGCGCGATCCGTCCGCACATGATCTTCGGGCCAGGTGACACCCGCCTGCTGCCGGCGATCCTCACGCGCGCGCGCACCGGCAAGCTCAAGTTCACCGTCGGCGCCGGCGACCGCCTCAACGACTTCACCTACGTCACCAACATCGTCGACTCGCTGCTGGCCGCCGACGAGCGCCTCGTGCCCGGCTCGCCCGTGGCCGGCAAGGCCTACTTCATCACCAACGGCGAGCCGATGAACTTCTGGGAGTTCGTGCGCCGCGTCCTCGTCGGCCTCGGCTACTCCCCGCCGCGCCTGCGGATCCCCTACGCCGTCGCCTACGCCGCCGCGTCCGCGCGCGAGACCTTCGACACCCTCGTCCGCGGCGGCACCCTCCACGCCGAGGAGGGCCTGTCGCGCTTCTCGATCCGCTACATCTGCACCCACCACTACTTCAGCTACGCCCGCGCCACCGCCGACCTCGGCTACCAGCCCCAGGTCGCCCTGCTCGAGGGCATCCGCCGCACCGTCGAGTACTTCCGCGCCCAGGGCTCCGCCGCCGTCTGAAGCCCGCTCGCGCCGCGCGTCTGGGCGTGCGCCTCGACCTCCGCTAGCGTCAGCCTCGTGTCGATCTACGGTCCGCCCGCGCCGCCGCCGCGCAACCTCGCGAAGCGGGCCTCCGTCCGGCTCACGCGGCTCGTCCTCGGCATCATCATCCTCGGCGCCCTCACCTACTGCACCGTGCTCGCGGTGCTCTCGTTCCGGCGCAACGACGGCGAGCACCTCGCGGTCGAGCAGGCCGAGACGATCCGGCTCGACGCCGAGCGCCGGCGCGAGGCCATGCGCCTGCAGACCGCCGACATCCTGCCGCCGATCCCCGCGCGCCCGGACTTCGCGATCCCCGCGCCGCTGCAGACGGCGGAGCCGCTGCCGCGCCCCCTCGCCCCGGCCGTGCCCGCCGGGGCCGGCGAGCGTGAGCCACCCCTGCCGGTCGAGGCCGCCGAGCTCGTGCCCGCGCGGCCCGTCGAGCCCGAGCGCCTGCAGACCGCGGAGATCCTCCGCTGACCCGTCAGACGCGCGCGCCTCTGCGTCACACTCCACGCGTGGCCGCTCCGCCCGACGAACCTGGCCTGCGCCGCTTCCTCGGCGTGTTCCGCTACGGCCGCCGCGCCGTCGAGCTGGTGTGGTCGACCAGCAAGCCGCTGACCGTCGCCCTCGGCGCGCTCACCCTCGTCGTCGGTCTGCTCCCGGCCGCGGCGGCCTACGTCGGCCAGGTGATCGTCGACGCCGTCGTCCACGCCGCGCAGGTCAGCCACGACCCCGCGCCGGTGCTGCGGCTCGTCGCCGTCGAGGCCCTGCTCGTCGTCCTCCTCGCCTTCGCGCAGCGGGCGATCGCCGTCTGTCAGTCGCTGCTGCGCACCCAGCTCGGCCAGCGCGTCAACGTCATGATCCTCGACAAGGCGCTGACCCTCGACCTCACCCACTTCGAGGACGCCGACTTCTACGACAAGCTCACCCGCGCCCGCCGCGAGGCCTCGAGCCGCCCGCTGAGCCTCGTCAATCGCACCTTCGCGCTCGTCCAGAACGGCATCTCGCTGACCAGCTTCGCCGCCCTGCTGTTCGGCTTCTCGCCGTGGGCCGCGCTGATCCTCGCGCTCGCCGGCCTGCCCTCGTTCCTCGCCGAGGCCAAGTTCTCGGGCGACGCCTTCCGCCTGTTCCGCTGGCGCGCCCCCGAGACGCGCATGCAATATTATTACGAGACGGCGATCAGCACCCTCGATTACGCCAAGGAGGTCAAGCTCTACGGCCTCGGCCCGCTGTTCCTGCGCCGCTATCAGCAGATCTTCCACGACCTCTACGCGGAGGACCGCAAGCTCACCCTCCGCCGCGGCCTGTGGAGCGGCGCGCTCGGCCTCGTCGCCACCGGCGCGTTTTATGGCGCGTACATGTGGATCGCCATCGCCGCCGTCGCCGGCCAGATCTCCCTCGGCGAGATGACGATGTACCTGCTGCTGTTCCGCCAGGGCCAGAGCGCCGTCTCGGCGATCCTCGGCGCCATCGGCGGCATGTACGAGGACAACCTCTACCTCTCGACGCTCTACGAGTACCTCGCGCAGGACGTCGCCGCGCCCTCGGGCACCGCCACCGCCGGCCCCGACCCGAGCGACGGCATCCGCTTCGAGCACGTCGGCTTCACCTACCCCGGCGCGGCCGCGCCGACGCTGCACGACGTCTCGTTCCACCTCCGCCCCGGTCAGAGCCTCGCGCTCGTCGGCGAGAACGGCAGCGGCAAGACCACCCTCATCAAATTGCTCACGCGCCTCTACGACCCGACCGCCGGCCGGATCGTCCTCGACGGCCGCGACCTCCGCGAGTGGGACGCCGCCGCCCTGCGCCGCCGCGTCGGCGTCATCTTCCAGGACTTCGCCCGCTACCAGCTCAAGGTCGGCGAGAACATCGGCGCCGGCGACGTCACCGCCTTCGAAGACCGCGAGCGCTGGCGTGAATCGGCGCAAAAAGGCATGTCCGAAGACTTTATCAAAGACATGCCGAAGCAGTACGAGACCCAGCTCGGGCGCCTGTTCAAGGAGGGCCGCGAGCTGTCGGGCGGGCAGTGGCAGAAGATCGCCCTCTCGCGCGCCTTCATGCGCAGCGGCGCCGACGTGCTGGTCCTCGACGAGCCGACCGCCGCGATGGACGCGGAGGCCGAGGCCCAGGTGTTCGAGCACGTGCGCAACCTGTCGCACGACCGCATGGTCATCCTGATCTCTCACCGCTTCTCGACCGTGCGCGCGGCCGACCACATCATCGTCCTGCACGGCGGGCGGATCCTCGAGGCCGGCGACCACGAGTCGCTGATGCAGCGCGGCGGCCGCTACGAGCGGCTGTTTTCATTACAGGCCCAGGGCTACCGCTGAGCTTCGGTGGCGAATCACCGCGGCGACGGCCATCGCCGGGCAGCGAATCACCCGCATGCGCGCTCGCTCGCCGAAGCGAGTGTCATGGATCGATTTCGTGCCTGCGGCGCCGTCACACTTTCTCAACATCCGACCGATACACCCGTGACGCTCACAGGGCGAGGAGATAGCAATGGGTATCGGCAAGTCATTCAAGAAGGCCACCAAGAGCATCAAGAAGAGCACGAAGAAGGTCACCAAGGGCGTCTCGGACGCGACCAAGAAGGCCACCGACGCGGTCTCCGACGCCGCCGAGAAGGGCGTCGACGCCGTCTCCGACGCGGCGAAGCAGGCGGCAGACGCGGCGGCGAAGGGAGCCCGCGAGGCCGAGCGGATCGGCGCGAAGGCGGCGGCGATCGCCGACAACGCCTATGACGACGCGCTCCGCCTCGGCGAGGCGGCGTGGAACGAGACCGTCGCGGCGCTCGAGCGCTGGTTGACGGATGGGCTGACGGAGATCTTGCTCGCCGCCGCGGAGGCGTTCGTGGGCCGCTCGGGCGCGCTGATCGACGCCATGGTGGCAGGCGGTCGCGCGCTGCTGGCCGACCCGAAGGCCGCCGCCGAGTTCGAGCGGGTCGTCGTCGCCGCCGCCGGCAAGAAGATGGAGGCGGGGGCGCAGGAGGCGATGCGCTCGCTCGTGCGCCGGCCGGAGCTCCGCGCCGTCGTCGACAAGGCCGGCCAGTTCGCCACGCTCTCGCTCGGCCTGGCCGGCAGCGCGGCCTACGGCGCCGGCGCCGAGGGCTGCTTCGGCTACGCGGCGCGCATGCCCGAAGCGACGGTGATCGGCGGCTTCTACGGGGTCGGCGGGGTCGCGGTCTCGGTCGGCGGGTCGACGTCGGCGCAGCTCGGCGTGTGGTCGCCACGGCCCGCCGACCTCAAGGGCCCCTACTTCGCGGTGACCGTCGAGGTCGAGGTGAAGGGCGGCGGCGGCGTCCAGGTGATCTTCGCCCTCCCCGCCGACGAGGCCGGCTGGCTGGCCCTGGTGAGCGGGAAGATCGACCCGTGGCCGGTCGGACTCGTGGTGTTCCTCGGCGGCGGCGGCGAGCTGAGCGCGAGCGTCAGCGGCGGCTACACCTGGGTGTTCTGAAATAGCTACATGTCCTTTGGGGCATGCGACGTCTCGCCGCCGTTCGGCCCGCTCAAGGCGCCGAATTCGCCGGCCTGCACGATTCGACATGCCCCAAAGAACATGCTCGCTTGCGCTGTGACTCGAGCGTCCCCACGCCGAGCGCGGCGGCCTCCAGGCACACCTCGGCGTGGCCGGCGTCGCACGCGGTCTTCGCCAGCGCCCGGCGGGTCGCCAGCGATTGCGGGGTGGGCATGCCCGCCTCCGCGTCCGCGATCTCGAGCCCGAGCAGCGCCGGCGCGCAGCAGCTCGTGTCGCCCGTCTTGCACGCGGTCGCCTGCGCGGCGGCCGTGCAGCTCCGGATCGGCGCGCACCCTTCCGGCCCCTGGTTGGCCATCCCCGCCGGGCAGCCCTTCGCCAGCGGCATCGGCCGGCAGAACTGCTGCTGCACGCAGGCGATCGCGTGGGTCTGCTTCGCCGACAGCGAGCTCGTCTCGCGGGTCTGGCGCAGCAGCTTGCACATCTCGAGGTCGCCGGCGCGGGCGAACAGGGCCATGATCTCGATCTTGACGTCGGTGTGCTCGGCGCTGCCGTGCGCGAGCTGCCTGGCGCGAGCGACCAGCGCCTCGCCAGCTGCCATCAGCGCCGCCTTGTCGCCCGCGAAGGGCGGCAGCGGCTCGCACGTCGCCGGATTCGCCTGTGCGGCGACAGGCGCGGCCTCCGTGGTCGTCGAGACTGTCGCAACCGCGACGGCGAGCGCCGCCGTCCATCGCCGGGTCCTCGACCACCGCGACGCGAGGTCCGAGGTCCCGGGGCCGCGCGGGGGCTGGCGCGGCGACAGCATCGTCAAAACGTGGGCGAACGGGTGCGTCATGAACTCCTCCAGTCGGCCGCCGGGTCGCGCCCGGCCGGCTCGCACCTCCCTCGTCCCGCGACGGGGGCGGAACAATTGGATGTTTTTTAAAAAGAAAAAGAATGAGATGCGCGAAATTGATCCAATTGTTTCGCGGCGCCGCGGGACGCAAGGAGCACGGGCCCCGCGAGCCCGCAGCGGAGTATCGTCATGCTCTCTCCCCCTTCCCTCGTCGCCACCCTGCCGCGGCGCGGGCGTCACCCGGACATGCACCACCCGGACACCGAACTCGCCGATCGGCTGCTGCAGCGGCGGGTCAAGGCCAGGCTGTTCGGCGACCTCGACGACGCACCCCCGCCGCGGATCGGCGCGTACCAGCTCGATCGGCGGCTGGGCGCCGGCGGGATGGGGGTGGTCTATCAGGCCTACGACCCCGCGCTCGAGCGTCCGGTGGCGATCAAGGTGATGCACGCCGAGCTGCGCGGCGCGGCCGAGCAGATCCGCCGCGAGGCGCGGGCGCTGGCGCGGCTCGCTCACCCGAACGTCGTCTCGGTCCACGAGATCGGCGAGCACGACGGCCAGCTCTTCGTCGCCATGGAGTACGTCGACGGCGAGACGCTCGGCGCATGGCTCGCTCGCCACCCCGTGCGTCCGCCCCCGGCGTGGCGCCGCGCGCTGCCGGGCCTCGCCGCGGTCGACCGCGGCGGCCCCGACCTTCGCCCGGTCCTCGAGCGCTTCATCGAGGCCGCGCGCGGGCTGCAGGCCGTCCACGCCGCCGGTCTGATCCACCGCGACTTCAAGCCGGACAACGTGCTCGTCGGTCGCGACGGCCGGGTCCGCGTGGCCGACTTCGGGATCGCCAGCACGCTCGACGCCGCGACCGCCGAGCTCGCGATCACCGCGGACATCGCCTCGCCGCTGCGCACCCGCGCCGGCGAGCTCGCCGGCACGCCGGCCTACATGGCACCCGAGCAATTCGCGGGCGAGCCCGTCGACGCGCGCGCCGACCAGTTCGCGCTGTGCGTCGCGCTGTACGAGGCGGTCTGCGGCGCGCGACCGTTCGCCGGCGACAGCGTCGCCGGCCTGCGAACCTCCGTCCTCGCCGGCGCCGCGCGCCCCGCCCCGCGCTGGCTGCCCGCCCCGTTGTCCGCCCTGCTCGCGCGCGGCCTGCAGCGCGAGCCGGCGCGCCGCTTCCCCGACACGGCCGCCCTTGCGGCCGCGCTCGAACGGCTCCTGCGCCCGCGTGTCGCCCGCTGGGCGGTCGCGGCGGCGCTGACCGCCGCCGCCGTCACGGGGACGCTCGCCAGCGCCGGACTCACCAGCTCGAATGGACATGTTTTTACAGACATGACTTCAGAGACAGGATCGACTCTGGTCGAGCGGCTGTGGGCCGCGGTGCCGGCGGTGTGCATCCCGCAGCTGCCGTTCACCGGCGACCGGGACGCGCTGGTGGCCGCGACCGCGGCCGTGCGCGAGCGGATGAAGTCGCACCCGACCGACAGCGCGCCGTACCTCGACGCCAAGCTCGAGACCATCGCGCTGCTGCTGCGCGCCGGTGAGACCACCGCGTGCACGGTGGCGTCGGCGACGCGGACGAGCCCCCTCGACCAGCGTCAGGCGCACACGCTCGCCTGCCTCGAGCGCCAGTTCTGCGCCCCGCTCGTCACCGCCGCCCCGTGCCCCGACGGCACGCGGAACGACGGCCCGAACGGCTGCGAGCCGATCGCGGCCTGCGGCGTCGCCGGCACCGAGGCGCAGAGCCGGGCCTGCCTCGCCGGCGAGGCCGACTGCTGCAAGCACGCGCTGATCGTCGGCGAGTACATGGACCTCGAGGCCGGGATCGCCGGCACCCCGGAGTCGAAGGCCCGGCGACGGGCCCTCGCCGAGGCCGGCTGCGCGCGCGGCTACGCCTGGCTGTGCGCCGAGGCGGCCACGCTCGACCCATCTGGCCCCGGGGTCATGCGCGATCGGGCATGTTCCCTGGGCTATGCCACGGCGTGCGCGGAGGCGGCCCCGTGAGCGGCGGCAGCGACGGCGAGCTCCTGGCCGCCTGGCAGGCCGGCGATCGCCGGGCCGGCGCCGCGCTGTTCGACCGCCACTTCCGCGCGGTCGCGCGGTTCGTCCGCGCCAAGCTGTGGTCCGAGGACGACGTCGACGACCTGGTCCAGTCGACCTTCGTCGCCTGCCTCGAGGCGCCCGCGCGCTTCCGCGGCGAGGGCAGCTTGCGCGGCTACCTGCTCGGGATCGCCTACCACAAGCTGCAGAAGCTGTACGCCGAGCGGGCGCGACGGCCGATCGACGTCGAGGAGGTCAGCGTCCACGACCTCGGCCCCGGGCCGAGCACCGCCCTCGCGCGGCGGGCCGAGCAGCGGCTCCTGCTCGCCGGGCTGCGGCGGCTGCCGCTGCAGTTCCAGGTCGTGCTCGAGCTGTCGTTCTGGGAGGACATGACCGCCGGCGCGATCGGGGCCGTCCTCGGCGAGCCCGAGGGCACCGTGCGCACCCGCCTGCGCCGCGCCAAGGAGCTGCTCGCCGTGCAGCTGCGGCGGCTCGGCGCCGCGCCGGCGCTGCTCGACAGCACCCTCGGCGACCTGGCCCGGTGGGCCCGCTCGCTGCGCGCCGAGCTGTGAGTGCGAGCATGTCCTTTCGGACAGTCACGCACTCACCCGCGGTCGACACTCCTCGGTCCAATCAATACGCCTCGCGCAGCTCGGCCCGTTCGCGCGCCTCGCGTTCGCGGATCTCCTGCGCCTCGACCGTCAACCTCGCGGTCGGCTGGGCCCACAGGCGCTCGAACGGAATCTCCTCCTCCGTGTCCTCGCAGATCCCGTAGGTCCCCGCTTGCATGCGGGCGAGCGCGTCCTCGACCTCGCGCAGGCGCGAGCGGTCGTGGTCGGCGATGCTGAGCTGCGCCACCTGGGCCGCCTCGGCCGCGGCGAGGTCCTGTTGGTCGCCGACGTCGGGCGTGGGCGGTGCGGTCGTATCGGCGCGGTGCCCGAGCTCGCGGTGGAGCAGGGTCGAGCGCTCGTCTTCGAGGCGCTGCTTCAGGCGGGCGAGCTGGTCTTTGGTGAGGTGGTCCATCGCGGCGAGAGCGTAGTACCGTTCGGTCGTGGACGCAGCGCTGGCCGCTCTCCTCGCCGAGGTCACGGGCGACCTCGTCCGCGGCCGGGCGAACTGTGATCCTCGCGGCGCCGGCTCTCGGCCGACAGCGGCCTACGACGTTCCGCAGCACCGAGAGTCACAGAACCGGTGGTTCGGCGCCGCATCACCGGAGGAGATCGCCACGCGGGCCGCCTGGGACGCGATCCCCGACGAGGTGTGGCGATTCACCGTGCAGCCGCTGCGGGCCGCCGCGGCCGCCGCTCCCGACGCCGGTCACTGCGCGATCGCCGGCTCGGCCGCAACTTCGGCGAGCGCTGCGTCACCCTCACCCGCGCCGGCGACCATCCCGATCGCGGGTACGCGATCCACGGCGGCGACGGCAACCTCGAGCTGCTGCCGCTGCCGCCCTCGGTGCTCATCGACGTCGGCCCGACGACGACACCCGCGCCGCCGCCCTCCCGCCGATCGCCAGCGCCAGGTCGGCGTGATACACCCGTCGTCGTGAACACCGCGCGCGACTTCGACTACGACTTCATCGTCGTCGGCTCAGGCTTCGGCGGCAGCGTCTCCGGGCTCCGCCTCACCGAGAAGGGCTACCGCGTCCTCATGCTCGAGAAGGGCGGCGAGCTCGGGCCGGCCGAGTTCCCGAAGACCAACTGGAACCTCAAGCGCTGGCTGTGGATGCCGAAGCTCGGCTGGCGCGGCCTGTTCCAGATGACCTTCTTCCGCCACGTCACCGTGCTCTCGGGCGTCGGCGTCGGCGGCGGCTCGCTGGTCTACGCCAACACCCTCCCTGTCCCGAAGCGCAGCTTCTTCGACTCGCCGTCATGGTCGAACCTGGCCGATTGGTCAGGCGAGCTCAAGCCGCACTACGACACCGCACTCCGGATGCTCGGCGCCACCGCCAACCCCGCCGTCACCCCGGTCGACCGGGTCATGCGAGGCGTCGCCGCCGACATGGGAAAGAGCGTCGAGCCGACCCAGGTCGCGGTCTACTTCGGCGAGCCGGGCAAGACCGTGCCCGACCCGTACTTCGGCGGCAGCGGCCCCGAGCGCACCGGCTGCATCTACTGCGGCGGCTGCATGCTCGGCTGTCGCTACGGCAGCAAGAACAGCCTCGACAAGAACTACCTCTACTTCGCGAGGAAGCGGGGCCTGGAGCTGCTGGCCGACACCGAGGTCACCGCCGTGCGGGCCTTGCCGGGCGGTGGGTATCGCGTCGAGGCGCGCAGCGGCGCCGGCCTGCTCGGCAAGCAGGCGCGCAGCTTCACCGCGCGCAACGTCGTCCTCGCCGGCGGCGTGCTCGGCACCGTCGAGCTGCTCCTGCGCATGAAGCAGGACCCCGAGGGTCTGCCGAAGCTGTCCGACCGGCTCGGCGAGAGCGTGCGGACCAACTCCGAGTCCTTGATCGGCGTCGTCGGCGGCCAGCGCGAGCACGACCTCTCGCGCGGCGTGGCGATCGGCTCGATCATCCAGCTCGACGAGCACTCGCACGTCGAGCCGGTGCGCTACTCCGCCGGCAGCGGGTTCTGGCGCCTGCTGCTCGCCCCGCACGTCCCCGGCGAGAAGGCCCTCGTGCGCCTGTCGCGGTTCGCCGGCGCCTTCCTGCGCCACCCGATCAAGCTCGCGCGCGCGCTGCTGGTGCCCGACCTCGCCAAGTTCTCGATCATCCTCCTCTACATGAAGACCGCCGAGGGCACCCTGCGCTTGCGGCTGGGGGCCACCGGGCTCACCACCGACCTCTCCTCCGGCAAGGCGCCGACCGCCTCGATCCCCGAGGCCACCGACATCGCCCGCCGCGTCGCCGACAAGATCAAGGGTTACTCGATGTCGCTCGTCACCGAGACCCTGTTCAACATCCCGACCACCGCCCACATCCTCGGTGGTTGTTGCATGGGCGACTCCGCCGAGACCGGCGTCATCGACCACCAGCACCGCGCCTTCGGCTACGATGGCCTCTACGTCATCGACGGCTCGGCCGTCTCGGCCAACCCCGGCGTCAATCCCTCGCTCACGATCACCGCCCTCGCCGAGCGGGCCATGAGCCGGATCCCCGCCAACGTCGAGGTCTCCGCCTCCGCGTGAAATCAGTTGCCCCGCGCTCCGATCGGGGCGAGCGTGGCAGCGACATGCGAGCGGCACGGCGACTCCTCCTCCCCTTGCTGCTGTGGGGCGTCGCGGCGTGCGGGAATGACACGGCGACGCCGGAGAAGAAGACATGGTTGCTCGGGACCTGGTCGAGTCGAGGTGCTGGAGCCGTCCTGGACGATTGCAGCGTGCGCCATCTGGAGTTCTGGAGGACGGGACGCTCCTCGACGGCGGGATTGGCTGTTTCAGCGTTCGCATGCCCGTCGAGCTGGAAGACGAGGAGTTTGCGTGGGAGGAGGCCGGCGAGGACGAGGTCACCGTCGACCGCGGTGACCAGTACGAAGATCGCTGGCACGTCACTCCTGGCGAGAATTGCAACCGCCTGCTCGTGCAGCCGATGCACGGCGGCGAGCCCATCGGCGGGCCCCGGATTTATCATCGCGGCGTGGTCTGCGTCCACGTACTCCCGATGTGTCCGGAAGGACAGGGGGAGTGCCACATCTACGAATCGAAGTGGTGCGACGCCCCGCCCCCGGCGTGCGAGGCGCCCTGACGCAAATCGCGGCTCGAACATCACCTCGGACCGTGCCGCGCTGACGAAACCGCTCGCTTGCCAGGGGCTCTGCTTTGGTGTCTAGTCGATGCTGCTGCTCGATCGGCTCCCCGCATGAAAATCCTCGACCGCGAAGTCTTCCTCGGCCGGACCGCGCGCGAGCTCGTGTGCATCGCCGGTGGTCTCGCCATCATCACCTTCGAGGCCGTGCGCCCGCTGCCGATCGACTGGCCCAACATGGCGGTCTACATCGGCGCCACCCTGCTGTTCGCCCTGCGCTTCTACGCCGCGCGGGCCGCCGCGGTGGCCACCTGTCTCGGCGCCGTCGTCCAGCAGTGGCCCAACCTGCGCCTCGGCGAGGTCGACTGGGAGACGCTGGCCCTGTTCCCGCTGCTCGCCTTCGTCGTGCTCGCCTCGTCCGACCTCGTCGACCGGTTCGAGCGGGCGCCCTCGCGCGTGCGCTGGCTGCCCAACCTGTGGGCCGGCTTCACCGCCGCGCAGACCCGTGTCCTGCGCTGGTCGGCCTACGCCGCCGGCGCGCTGGCGGGCCTGCTCGACCACATCACCGAGAACGCCGCCGGCGACGCCGGCTGGGCCCGCGGCTCGATGATCGCCCTCACCGTCAGCCTCGTGCTGCTGTGCGCCGGCCGGGCCGTCGCCTTGCTGCTGCTGTGGGCCACCAGCCTGGTCGCGGCCGTGCACCTCGTCCCGCTGGTGCTGCCGGCCGAGGCCACCCTCGCGCTGTTCGGCGTCGCCAACTTCGCGCCCGCCGGCACGCCCCTGTTGCCCGAGGCGATCACGCCGGCCCACGTCTACATCCTGCCGGCCACCGGCCTCGCCGTCGTCGCCCTCGCGCTCACCACCCCCACGGTCGTCCGCCTGCTCCGCCGCACCCTGTTCGGCTGACCCTTCGCACAGGTGCGAAAGACCAGCCGTTCGTCGACGGCTGGATCGCGTGACATGTCCCTGAGGACATCTCATCCTCGGCTCGTCGCCTCGCCGGCTCGATGGCCGCCGCGCAGCCGGCTTCCGGGGTTTCGCTCACGCGCGGGCGAACGGGCGTCATCGGGGTCTCCGTCCCCCTCACGCTTGCACCCGCGTGCGGGCACCGGTCTACTCGCGAAGGCATGCTCCGAGTCGCCACGAAGCACCTGTCCTTTCATACCTGTCTGATGATACTCGCCGCCTGCTCCCCGAGCGGCGGCAAGACCACGGCGGCGACCGCCGCCGAAACAACTGACGGGCCGGCCACCACCGGCACCGGCCCCGAGGGCACCACCGCCCCGACCACGGGCGCGCCGACCTCGACGACCACGGGCGAGCCGAGCTACGGCGAGCCGTTCAGCATCACCGTCCTGGACAGGGCGTGGATCTCCGGCATGGACGGGTGGAACACGCAGCACCAGGACGTCGCCTACGACCTCGGTCCGGCGAGCTTCGCCAGGGTCACCCTCGTCGTCGACCTCGAGAGCGACTGCTACCCCTGGCAAAAATGGCAGGACAACCCGCCGCCGCAGGGCCAGTACTGGCCGGCCTCGTGCGACGCGTTCGACCGCACCATGGGCTTCGTCAGCGACCCCGCCGCCGGCCCTGCCGACCCGCCGGGCTTCGAGCTGCTGCGCTCGATCACCCCGTTCGGCGGCCCGGCCCACCTCGAGGCCGACATCACCGACTTCGCCAACATGCACCCGGGCGCGCACACGCTGCGCTCGTACATCAACTCGTGGCCCGACGGCGCCGGCCAGGTCAGCGGCTCGGCCGGCGGCTGGCACCTCAGCGTGCGCATCGACGTCGAGCCCGGCCCGGCCCCGCGCAACGTGCTGGCCGCGATCTCGCTGTTCAGCGGCGACGTCGGGGTCGACGGCGCGACCACCGAGGTGCCGTTCAGCCTGCCCGAGGGCGTGACCAAGGCCGAGCTGGTCTACACCGTCAGCGGCCACGGCGGCGCCAGCGACAACATCGGCGACTGCATCGGCCCGGCCGAGGAGTTCTGCAAGCGCCGCCACCACATCAGCTTCGACGGCGCCGTCATCACCGAGTTCGACGCCTGGCGCACCGACTGCGGCGACCTGTGCACGATCACCGACAACGACCTCGGCGTCGGCCCCGGCAAGTTCTGCCTCGAGAACCCGTGCGGCGCGATCGGCTCGGTCCAGGCCGCCCGCGCCAACTGGTGCCCCGGCGACGTCGTCGCCCCCCTGCGCGGCCCGATCACCCCGGCGCTGCAGGACGGCCCCGACCACGAGTTCCAGTTCGCCATCGACGGCGTGGTCGAGAACGGCTCCTGGACCGTGTCCGCGGCGGTCTACGCCTACGGCCCGTGAGCTGTCTGCGAGGGCATGTCGTATCGAACATGCCCTCTTGCGCATGTCTCCGAGAGCATGTCCTTTTCGTCAGTTGGCGCGCCGCAGCTCGGCGCGCCGGCGCAGGCGCTCGGCCTCGTCGCAGCGGCCGAGCGCCTCGAGGCCCTCGGCGAGGATCCGCGCGAACGGGCCGCGGAGGTCGCCGCGGCGGACGGGCAGGCGGTCGTACCAGCGCAGCGCCTCGGCCATGCCGTCGCTCGCCTGCGTCGGCTCGGTGCAGGCTGCTCGCAGGGACAGCTTGGCCAGGCGCGCCACGCACAGCACCAGGTGGCTGGCGCTCTCGCCACCGAGCGTCGCGTCGTCGAAGCTGTCGCCCTGCAGCAGCGGGAACACCCGGCGGACGAACGCCAGGTAGCGGCCGAGGTGGCGGCCGGCGTCGGCGAGGCAGGCGACGTGCGCCGCGAACTCCTCGTCGAGCAGCACCTCGAGGCACGGGCGGTCGGGCCGGCGGCGCTTCCACACCTCGACCGCGAGCAGGCCGAGCAGGTCCTGGTCGGGCTCGGCGAGCGTCTGCGTCGTCCACACCTCGGCGGCGATGCGCCACGCCGACGAGAATTCGGGCGCCTCGTCGACCACCGCCAGCGCCTTCGGCAGGCGCAGCCCGCTCAGGCGATCGACCCACGCCAGCAGCGAGCGGTCGGGCAACGCCGCGATCTGGCCGATGCGCAGAAAGCCGGGGCAGCGCAGCTCCCACACGCCGTCGTAGCGGTACTCCTCCTCGAGCTGCGCCGCGTAGGCGGGGATCTCCTGCTCCGCGGCGACGCTGGCGATGCTCCGCTCGCGCTCGGCGAAGCTGGCCGCGCCGAGCCACCGCCGCATCAGCGCCGTCTCCACCGCCGCCGCCACACGCGCCTGCGCCCGCATGCGTCCACGCTCCACCGCTCGCACGGGGCGCGGTCGCCCTCGCGGGACGCGCTGCGGAAACCTGGCCATGCCCGGTCTATGGGGCGGCCTTCGCGGCGCGGCAACGCGCACCGTCAAGCGACGTGCGCAGTCCGACGTTCACGGGCCAAAGCGCGCTGGCAATGGCGCTGCAGCGACGCCACGAACGTCGCTCGGCCCGCACGCCGCGACGCTCGTCGGATCTGTGACGAGCGAAGCAACGGTCGGCCTCGCAGGGCGCCGCGGACGCCTGTCCACGCGCCGTTCGCCCCTTGAGCGGCGCGCCCGCTTCGTGGAAAGCTCGGCGTAGGATAATGACGCCGTTCCACGCAGCGACCGCGGCCTTGATCGCGCTGGGCTCAGCGATCCTGGCGATGGGGGCGAAGCGGACGCTGGCGTTGTTGAAGCTGCGTCAGGTCACCCCTCACGCCGGGCAGTGGCGGGTCCTGCTTTACCTGATCGTCGTCTTCATCGCCGCCTATGTCGCCACCGCGATCGTCGTCTTGATGGGCTGGCTCGAGGCGGTGGTGGCGCTGACGGGCGTCCTCTTCCTCGGCGGTGGCATCTTCGTCTACCTGGCCGCGCGCGCCAGCTTCCGCACCATGCAAGCGCTGGTGAAGTCGAGCATGACGCAGCGCCAGGTCGGCGACATGCTCGAGGCGCTCAGCCACGCCGTCCTGCTGGTCGACGACCGCGGCGTCGTCCGCACCGTCAATCGCAAGCTGTGTGAAATCACCGGACAGCCGGCCAGCGCATTGGTCGGCAAGTCGATCATGCAGGCGGTCGGGCTCGAGAACCCGTTCGCCACCTCGGCGGTGAAGAGCAGCATCGACATGCCGCACACCCACGAGCACGAGCTGCGCCGCCGCGACGGTCTGACGGTGCCGGTGGCGGTGGCGATCGTCCCGGCACACCGCGGATTCGTGTGTGTATTGACGGACATCCGCGAGGACCGGCTGCGCCGGCGCCAGCTCGACGACGCGGTCCGGATCGCCGAGGAGATCTTGCGCGCCCGCAACGAGTTCATGGCGCTCGTCGCGACCGAGCTGCGCGACCCGCTGGGCCAGCTGTCGCGGGCCTCTCGCGCGCTCGTCGACGCCCCGCCCGAGGCCGACGTCGCCGCCATGGCCCGCAAGATCGGCGTCGCCGGCGAACAGCTCGAGCGCGTCGCCCAGAGCCTCCTCGACATCGGCCGCCTCGGCGGCAGCGCCGAGGGCGCCAGGGTGTTCCACCCCGCGACCCTGCTGCGCGAGGCCGCCGAGGCCCTGTCGACCCCGGCCGCCCGCGCCGGCGTGGTCGTCCGCCATTACGTCGAGAAGGGCGTGCCCACGACCTTCTACGGCCGCGAGGCGCAGATCCGGCAGATCCTCGGATTGCTCGGACAGAACGCGATCGCCCGCGCCCCCGGCGGCGAGATCCGGATCGCCGTCGAACCTGTCCCCGGGGACAAATCATCACACCAATTGCTGTTCTCGGTCCGCGACACCGGCTATCCGCTGACCGACACCACCGCCGACCTCGAATTCGACCCCTTGACCAGCGGCGCGCGCAGCCAGGGCGGCCGGCTCGACCTGGCGATCTGCCGCCTGTTGGTGCTGTCGCTCGGCGGGCGCATGTCGGCCGGCAACACCACCGGCAACACCGCCACCGTGTTCTTCACCGTGCAGGGCGGCGTCGCCCCCGGCTCGCAGCAATCGACGATCGTCAACGCGCTCGGCGAGACCCAGGCCGCCGCCTCGCTCAGCGGCGGCTGGCACAACTCGTTCGAGGCGTCGGCGCGGCTGGCCCGGCTCGCCATCCCCGACGCCGACGCCGACGCCGAGGTCGAGCCCGAGCGGCGCACCGGCTCGGTCCTCGTCGTCGACGACAGCCCGACCAGCCGCGAGCTGCTGGCCCACCAGCTCAAGCAGGCCGGCAACAAGGTCGAGGTCGCCGGCACCGCCAGCGAGGCGCTCGACCTGGTGGCGCAGCAGGAGTTCGACGTCATCCTCCTCGACGTCCTCCTGCCCGACAGCGACGGCATCGCCGTGCTCGAGGAGCTGCGTGAGAAGGGCGCGCTCGAGCGGCTCAGCGTCCTGATGATCAGCGCGGTCGAGGAGACCTCGAGCGTGGCGGCCTGCATCGAGCGCGGCGCCGAGGACTTCCTGCCCAAGCCGGTGAGCCCGGCGATCTTGCGCGCGCGCCTCGGCGCCTGCCTGGAGAAGAAGTTCCTGCGCGACAAGGCCCGCCACCACCTGGTCCAGCTGGCCGCCGAGGGCCGGCGGGCCAACGACCTGCTGCGCGTGCTGCTGCCCGACCCGATCGCCGACGAGCTGCAGTCGACCGGCGTCATCGCCCCGCGCCGGCTCGACAACGTCGCCGTGGTGTTCGCCGACATCGTCGGCTTCACCGCCTACTGCGACCGCCACAGCCCCGAGGAGGTGCTCGTCAGCCTGCAGGACCTGTTCACCCGCTTCGAGCAGCTCGCGCTCGAGTTCGGGGTGCAGAAGATCAAGACGATCGGCGACTCCTTCATGGGCGCCGCCGGCCTGTTCACGACCGTCGACGAGCGCCCCGCGCTGCGCTGCGTGCAATTCGGCCGCGCCATCCTGGCCGCCAGCGCCGACCTGTCGCCCCACTGGAACCTGCGGATCGGCATCCACGTCGGCCCGGTCGTCGGCGGCGTGGTCGGCACGCGGCAGTACTTGTTCGACATCTGGGGCGACACCGTCAACACCGCCCAGCGCATCGAACAAAACGCCCGCGTCGGTCAGGTGTGCATCAGCGCGGCGGCGCGGCGCCAGGTCGAGCCCGACTACACGACCGAGAGCCTCGGCCGCAGCGAGATCAAGGGCAAGGGCGAGGCCGAGATCTTCGTCGTCGTCGGGGGCGCGAATTGAGCGCCACCGCCGTCGCCCTGCTCGTCGCCGTCGTCCTCGTCCTCGCGCTCGCGACCGCGCTGGTCCTCGTGATCACCGGCGGTCGCCGGCGCGACGCGGCCGCCCGCGCCGAGGTGGCCCGGCTGGTGGCCGACAACAACTCGCTGCGCGAGCGCGGCGAGGCCGCCCACGAGACCGCCGAGCTGCGGGCGCGCATGGTCGCCCACGTCAGCCACGAGCTGCGCACGCCGATGCAGGCGATCATGAGCCTGCTGGCGCTGCTCGACGATCACAGCCTGCCGCTCGAGCAGCGCCAGCAGCACCTGAACACCCTGCGCGGCTCGTCGGAGGACCTGCTGCTCCTCATCGACGGCCTGGTCGAGACGGCGCAGATCGACGGCAAGCGGCCCTCGCCGCGCGCCGACGAATTCTCGCCGCGGGCCACGCTCGAGCAGCTGGTCGACCTGCTCGGCCCGAGCGCGCGCAAGCGGGGCCTCGAGCTGCGGGCCGCGCTGGCGCCCGACCTGCCGCCGCGGCTGCGCGGCGATCGCCTGCGCCTGCGCCAGATCGTCATCAACCTGATCGGCAACTCGATCAAGTTCACCCGCCAGGGCCACGTCGAGCTGCGCGCGAGCGCCCGCGTCGAGGGCGGCGTGGCGCGGCTCGCCGTCGCCGTCGGCGACACCGGCGTCGGCATCGCTCCCGACGCGCTCGACAAGTTGTTCGTCGAGTTCGCCCGCGTCGGCGACCTCTCGCTCGAGGGCACCGGACTCGGCCTGTCGATCTGCAAGCAGCTCGTCGAGGCGCTCGGCGGTCGCCTCGACGTCGACAGCGAGCCCGGCGTCGGCACGACCTTCCGCTTCGAGCTGAGCATGCCGCTCGCCGCCGCCCCCGCGGCCGAGGCCGAGGCCGCCGCCGACACGCGCCCGCGCGTGCTGGTCGCCGACGACGACAGCGCGGGTCGCGAGCTGCTGGTGACCGCCTTGCGCCGCGGCGGCTACGCGGTCGACGGCGTGGCCGACGGCGCGGCCGCGGTCGCCGGCGCGCTCGCGCGGCCGTACGTGGCCGTCATCCTCGACGTCCAGCTGCCCGAGCTCGACGGCCCCGGGGCTGCGCGGCAGATCCGCGACGTGCGCGGCGACGTCGCCCTGATCGCGCTCACCGGTCACACCGAGGTCGACGTGCTCGGCCGCTGCAAGGGCGCCGGCATCGATGCGATCCTGATCAAGCCGGTCAAGCTCGAGACGCTGCGCGCCACCATCGCGCGCGTCGCCGCCGAGCGCTCGCAGGCCATCGACCTGGCGGTGATCCGCGGCTACGTCACGGCCGAAGACCCCGCGTTCGTGCCGGGCCTCATCGACGTGTACCTCCGCGAGGCCGCGCGCGACCTCGACGCCATGCACGAGGCCGCCGAGCGCCGGGACATCGCCCGGGTGGCCCAATTGGCCCACCGCCTGAAGGGCAGCTCGGCCGGGTTCGGCGCGCGATTGCTGGCAGAACGGTGTCAGTCGCTCTATGCCGCCGCCTGCGCGGGGCAGGGCGCGAGCGACGAGTTGGCCGCGGTCGCTCGCGAATTCGCCAGAGTGAAGACCGCGCTTTCGGTCGAGCGGACCCGCCTCATATCATCGTAGTCGAGACGTCGTGCGCACCCGCGTGTGACGGCCCGCACCGCGCGGACAATGGTCCAAGCGATCGGGCGCATATAGAACTGCATGCATCGTCTCCTCGCATCGACGCTCCTGGTAGGCACCGCCGTGGCGGCCTGTGGCGGCAAGCATGACGGCGACTCGGCCGGCGAGGGGGCGACCGGCGGGGTCTCGCCGAACCTGACGAGCGATGATTCGACGGGCGGGATCGAACTGCCCGGCTCCGGCGCGCTGGGCAAGCTCGACCTGCCCGAGGAGCTCCCGGGCGACCGCCCGGGCGTCGGCGGCTGCAAGAAGGCCGATTTCCTGTTCGTCATCGACAACTCCGGCTCGATGGCCGGCGAGCAGGCCAACCTGATCGCCTCGTTCCCCGGCTTCATCGCCACGATCACCCAGACGATCGCCGCCCAGGACTATCACATCATGGCGGTCCCGACCGACGACGGCGCCTCGGCCGGCCTCAGCACCAAGTGCGGCGCCACCAGCTGCGTGTGCAAGCCGGCCCCGGTGTGCTGCCCGAAGACCTGCGAGCTGTTCGGCAAGGACTGCAACGGCGACCCGTGCGACGCCCTGCCGCTCTCCGAGTGCGACCAGATCTACGGGCGCGGCAACATCTACAACGCCGACGGTGAGCAGTGCGCGCTCGCGGACGATCGCCGCTACATGACCGCGAGCCAGCCGAACCTCGCCGAGACGTTCGAGTGCGTCGCCAACATCGGCACCTTCGGCAGCGGCGCGGAGAAGCCGGCGCTGGCGACGCTCGAGGCCGTCAGCGCGGCGCTCAACGGCCCCGGCGGCTGCAGCGAGGGCTTCCTGCGCAAGGACGCGATCCTCGTCGTCATCATCATCACCGACGAGGAGGACGACAACACCGTCGACGGCGAGGGCTCGCCGGGCGAGCCGGAGGAGTGGCACGCGCAGCTCGTCGCGGCCAAGGGCGGCGACGCCGACGCGGTGGTGGTGCTCGGGCTCGTCGGCGACGGCAACTTCGCCGACGGGGTGTGCCCGCCCGACAGCGCCCCGAACAACGACGGCGTCGGCGCCGAGCCGGCGCTGCGGCTGCAGCGCTTCGTCGACATGTTCGAGAACGGGGTCATCGGCAGCGTCTGCGCCACCGACTACACGCCGTTCTTCTCCGAGGCGGTCGGGGTGATCGACTTCGCCTGCGACGAGTTCGTGCCCGTCGGCTAGCGGCGGCCGGCCCGCAATCGGCGGAGCCGCCGCCTGCCCACATTCCCCCCGAAACCTCGTACTACCCGCATTCATCGGCGCGCGTCGATCGGCGCTCGACTCGCATTCGGCGGGGCACCCGCCACATTGCGCAATCATGGACAATCACGAGTGACGGCCCACACGCATCGATCGGGCTCATGCATCTATCGCCCGGGTCCTGGGGTGAGTGATGCTCCAGGCGATGATGCGACGCCCCGCTCGATTCGCCGTCGAACCATTCCTCGCGCTCGCCGTGATCGCCGCTTGCGGCGACAGCGGCGGCAACGCCTCCGGCCCGAGCCCCGCCTCGGCCACCGGGATCACCGGCGCCACCGGCCTCACCAGCGCCGGCGGCGGGACCACCTCCGACGCCCCGGCCGGCGATACGACCGCGGTGCCGACCACCGGCGAAGCCAGCGTCGGCGGCACGACCGAAGGCCCGCCCGACGGCCTGCCGAAGCTCGACGTCGACAGCCCGCTGACCGGCGGCGGCGAGACCACCGGCATCGGCCCGGCCAGCGCCGGCTGCAAGAAGGTCGACTTCCTGTTCGTCGTCGACAACTCCGGCTCGATGCAGGACGAGCAGGCCAACCTGATCGCCTCGTTCCCCGGCTTCATCGCCACGATCACCGAGACGCTCGAGGCCAAGGATTATCACATCATGGCGGTGTCGACCGACGACGGCAAGAACACCGGCATGAAGAGCACCTGCACCAACGGTAGCTGCAGCTGCACCCCGGCCCCGGTCTGCTGCGAGAACGCCTGCGGCCTCTCGGGCAAGACCTGCAACGGCTTCGACTGCAACAACCTGCCGATCTCGCAGTGCCACTACGAATTCGGCACGGGCAAGGAGTTCGACGCCAACGGCAAGCACTGCATGCTCGCCGACATGAAGCGCTACATGACCGACAGCCAGCCGAACCTGGCCGAGACCTTCGAGTGCATCGCCAACGTCGGCACCTACGGCAGCGGCGACGAGAAGACGATGCAGGCGCTCGCCGCCGCGCTGAGCGACGCCCAGAACGGCGCCGGCGGCTGCGACGAGGGCTTCCTGCGCGACGACGCGATCCTCGTCGTCACCTTCATCACCGACGAGGAGGACGACATGGGCGACGACGGCAAGGGCTCGACCGGCGATCCGGCCTCGTGGTACAGCGCCGTGGTCGCCGCCAAGAACGGCGACGAGAAGGCCGCGGTGGTCCTCGGCCTGGTCGGCGACAGCAACCTGCCGATGGGCACCTGCCCCCCCGGGGTCGACCCCAACAACGACGACATGGGCGCCCAGGACGCGCCGCGCCTGCAGAGCTTCGTCGGCATGTTCCCCAACGGCGTGATCGGCAGCGTCTGCGCCACCGACTACACCCCGTTCTTCCAGCAGGCCGTCGGCATCATCGACCTCGCCTGCGACGAGTTCGAGCCGCCGGGCTGACCGCTCGGCCATGTTTTGATGGACATGCCCTCGGAGACACGTGCTCCGAAATCCTCTGAGGGCCCCCGCTCGCGCCGGGCGTGCTCACTGCGGCCTGATGCCGCAGCTGTCGACCTCGTTCGGGACGCAACCCATGCAGTCCCAGCGGAACTTGTCGATGATGCCGACGGTGTCCCACACGGTGTCGCCGAGGTCGAACACGGAGATGGCGAGGGTGAAGCTCTCGCCCGGCGCGGCGGAGCCCTTGGCGGTGTACCAGCCGGTTGCGGCGCCCTCACCGTCGCCGGGGAAGCCGGTGCCGGCGAGCAGCGGGTCGCCGGGGAGGATCGTCATGTACGGGTCGAGCGCGGTGACCGTCAGCGGCTGCTCGTCGATGAAGGTGACGTTGCCGGTGAAGGTCTCGCTGGTCGACCAGACGATCAACATGTCGTTGACCGAGGCGTTGACGTAGTTCGGCCACTCCTCGGTGAAGTACACGAAGTCGAGCAGGTAGCCGTGGGTGCCCTGCGGGACGTCGAGGTCGAACGACATGTAGAAGACGTCGTTGGCCACGCCGGCGCCGATGCCGTTCCACTGGTTCGAGATCGTGTCGGAGCAGTCGTGGACGCCGTCGCAGTTCATGAAGGGCGTGCCGCCGGCGCCGTTGTTGCTGCCCACCTCGTGGTGCATGATGCCCGGGAGTTGGTTCAGATCGTCCGGGTTGCCGTTCGACTGGCTGTCCTGGCCGTTCTGCTCGACGAGGCCGCCGTCGGCCTCGAGGTTCGGGAAGGTGCCCGAGCCGATCACGAGGAACCGCGAGCCCTCCTTCGGCGCCCACGCCCACTGGTTCGGATCCATCGGATCCTTGGCGGTGCCGAAGTGGGTGGCGACGCGGTAGCTGCTGGTGTCCGGCGCCATGATCACCGGGTTCTTGATCGGGATCGCCATCGCCGGGTTGTCGGAGCAGTTGAGGCCGATCGCCTTGAAGATGTCGTCGCCGGCCTCATCACACGGCGGCTGCGTCGCCGGCGCTTGACAGTCGTCAGGGTTGTCGCCGGAGGTCCCGTTGTTGCCGGTGGTCGTGTCGTCGGAGGTCGACGAGGGGCCGTCGGTCGTCGTCGCGGTGTCGTCGGTCGTCGTCGCGGTGTCGTCGGTCGTCGTCGCGGTGTCGTCGGTCGTCGTGCCGGTCGCGGTCACGTCCGCGGTGGTGCCGGTCGGCTCGGTCGCCGACTCCGAATCACCCATCGTCCCCGACGGGGCGGTGGTGCCGGTGGTCGGTTCGTCCACGCCGGAGGTGGTCATCCCGGGGCCGGTGGGGTTGATCGTGGTGATGTTCGCGGTGTCGGTGACCGAGGGGCCGCCGTCATCGCCGCAGGCGGTCAGAGTGAGGGTCAAGCAAGCAGAGAAGGCAAGGGTTCGGGTATGACGCATGGTGGTGTCCGCTGCCGCCTCGCGTGGAGGGCGCTCGTCATGAGCGGCCGGTGAGGTGGTCACGCCACCTTAGCCTGCTTTGCGGCGACGCATCTGTCGTCCGCGCAATCTCCCGATGAAGTGAGATCGCGACGGGGATATCTCCGTGAGGGCGACCCGGGCGAGTGACTTCGCCAACTTCGATCGCGCCGCGTGGACCCAGGAAGCGGTGTCCAGGAGCGCCGGTGAGCTCGCGGCGCACCTGGCTTTCGGGTCAGCTGTGGCGGAGCGTGCCGATCGGCGGAGAGCGTCGCCGGCCCCGCTTGTCGCCGCGCGGGAGGCTCACCGCCTGGCGACGAGTGCCGCGCGAACGACATCAGCGTGGGCAGTCGCTGACTAATCCGGGAACGCCCGCGAGCACTGGTCGAGCAGCCACGGCAGCTCGGCGTTGCGGTCGCCGAGCAGCACCGTCACGCAGGCGGTCGCGCGCGGGCTGGTCTCGCGCTCGCACGCCGCCTGATCGGCCGCGCGGCTGGCCTGCAGCAGCTTCAGCGCCGCCCCGTCGGGGTCGATCTCGCGGTAGAGCGCGTCGGCGGCGGCGAACATGCCGGCGCAGGCCTGCTTGCGGTCGGTCGGCAGCGGGTCGGGCAGTCGCGGCGTCACCTGTCCCTTGAGCAAGGTCGCCTCGCCGTCGTAGTCGGGCTGGTTGGCGAACCCGCGCGCGTCGTTGTTGGCCGTGCGACCCGAAGGAGGGCTCGCCTGGGCCGCCGCGGGCGGCGGGGCGTCGCTCGTCGTCGGCGAGGCCGAGCGGCCGTCGGGCGCCGGCGTACAGGCGAGGGCGAGGACCGCCGCGAGGAGAGCGTCGCGCGCGCGAGGCATGCGCCGGGAGCATAGCCGCACCCGCCCCGGACGTCTCCATCCGGCCCGCAGCTGTGCGGTCGCGACGAACCACGCGTCGCCCCGCGAGCGACATCCCGAGCGGCCCGAGGTCCGCGCCGCTCCACACCTCGCGCCTGCGCGTGTCCCGGCATCCGCGCCCGCGTTGGCCCGGCCGGGCATGACCGATAAGATGCCCGCCATGACGGCGGTCCCTCGTGGCGCGTGGCGTACGGTCTCTCTCGCACTCGCGGCGCTGGTGCCCGCCGGGGCCCTCGCCGCGACCGAGCCGGGCAGCCTGCAGAACGCGCTCGAGAAGTCGGCCGACTGCACCAAGTGCCACGCGTTCGTCAACCCGGCCGGTCACGCCGGCGAACCCAACGTCTCGCCGATCGCCTGGGCCGGCGGCATGATGGCCAACGCCGCCCGCGACCCCGTGTTCTGGGCCGGCGTGGCGATCGCCGCCCAGGACATGCCCGGCGAGACCACGAGCTGCGTCCGCTGCCACGCGCCGCGGGCCTTCCTCGCCGGACGCGACGACGCCACCGCGATCGACGACCTCGAGCCCGACGACCTCGCCGGCGTCGACTGCGACCTGTGCCACCGCATGATCGACGACGGCGTGACCGCGCTGGGCGACGCCCGCTACACGATCGACGACGTCGTCGGCGGGGCCGGCGACGTGCCGAAGCAGGGCCCGTGGTCGTACGACGGCGGCGACAAGCCGATGCACAGCTGGGTGGTCGGCGACCTGCTCGGCCGCTCCGAGCACTGCGGCACCTGCCACGACGTGACCACCGGCCGCGACCGCCTCGACGCGCAGGGCCAGCCGATCGGTGCCAAGTTCAACGAGCAGCGCACCTACAGCGAGTGGCTGGCCAGCGCCTACGCGGTCGAGGGCGCCGATTTCAAGTCGTGCCAGGACTGCCACATGCCGGCGGTCGACGACGTGGCCGGCTGCGCCGAGTTCAACAGCCAGGAGATCTTCCACGCCACCGACGGCCGCCGCCACGACCTCGCGGGGGCGAACCGCCGCATGGTGGAGATCTTGCAATCGCTCTACGGCGACGCGGGCAGCGGCGACATCGACGACGCGTACTTCGAGCTGGCGCTGGCGAACATCGACAGCTCGCTCGGCGGGGCCGCGACGCTCGAGGTCACGGCTCCGACGGCGATCGATCTGCAGGCCGGCGTCGCCGCGTGGGGCGTCAAGGTCACCAACAACACCGGCCACAAGCTGCCGACCGGCTACTCCGAGGGCCGCGTCATGTGGCTCGAGGTCACCGCCAGTTACATGGACCAGGTCGTGTACGGCTCCGGCCGCTGGCTGCCCGGCCAGGGCCTCGAGAACGACCCGCAGCAGCGCACCTACGAGGCGATCGCGGTCCACCAGCAGACCGGCGTCACCAACCACCTCCTGCTCAACGACTACTGGCAGGTCGACAGCCGGATCCCCCCCAGGGGCCTCCAGGCCGGCGTCGAGACCGACCCCGTCGGCGACCGCTACACCATGCTGCCCGACGAGACCTGGCCGCACTGGGACGAGGTCACCTACGCCTTCGACCCCGCCGAGGTCGTCGACCTCACCCCCGGCGCGGACGACGTCCTCGACCTCCGCGTCCGCCTCCTCTACGTCATCAACACCCCGGCCTACCTCGAGTTCCTCGCGAGCGAGAACGTCACCAACAGCGCCGGCGCCGACGCCCAGGCCCTGTTCCCCGCCGAACCTGACCCATTGGTCCTGGCCGAATGGACAGCCTCGGTGCCGGCCACCGGCCTGGTCGAGGAGGCGACGACGTCGAGCTCCGGCGACGAGCCGACCACCGGCCCGTCGCCGACCACCGACGCGCCGACCACGAGCGCCGGCACCGGCACGACCGCCGACACCACCGCGACCGACGCGAGCGGCGACGCGACCGACGGCGCCACCACCAGCCCGCAGACCCCGACCGACGAGGGCTGCGGCTGCCGCGGGAGCGGCCCCGGCGGCGCGCTGGCGCTGCTGCTGCTCACCGGCCTGCGCCGCCGCCGGCGCTGACCTGCATCATCCTCCGGAGGATCGCGCCTCGAGGACCACCGGCGCTGCCGCTGCGATTCGCAATCACGCCATTCGTCGTGCCACGATTCGCACTGCGAGCATTTCGCGTCGACGATCCGTGCTCACGCGCTCTCACCATTCGCAATGGCCTTTTGCAAGCGCGCGGAGATCCGCAGCCGCTCCGGGTCGCTCTTTTAAACACCGCGTGTCGCCGCGCGCTCGCGTCCGCACCGTCGCCGGCGGTCCCCCCACTCGAGCTCCGTGGGCCAGTTCGCCGTCGCGCTCGCCCCGGCCGCCGGCCGCGCCACCTGCCCGGTGAGATCTTCATGGATACAATGAACCCGGCCGGGCAGCCGTCGCGCCTTGCGCGCGTGAAGTATGAACGCCGTCCAGGCGGTTCTGCTCGCGAGTTGAGTTAAGGCGCGCTAACACAGGTCTGAATTTTCAGGACAATGTTTTCTCCACTTTGACCTGCCATGGGGTCCTTGCGCTGTAATTCGGGTCGCCCGCTCGATCGCGCCCGGGCGGCGGTGAAGCGGCCGCCATCCCGGCGCCGACGGATCGGGTCGCCGCGCCGTGCCGCGCCGCGCTGTCACATTCCCCGGGCGCATGTTTGACATGTCCTTCGAGACATCATTTCGCCGCGCCGCGAGGATGAGCGGAGGTTCATCCGGCCCGGCCACGCCTCCGCCGCAGCCCCGGTGAACCGCCTTTAACTCGACCGTCTGCGCGGCCGCTCCTACCTTGATTGCGTCGAGTCTCGCCAATCGAGGCGCCCGCGGGCTGCGGCGCCGGGGAGCTCCATTGCCGTCACTCCTATCATCATTCCTCGCCGTCCCGGTGCCGGGCCCGCCGCGGGACGTCGCGCCCGTCGACCTCCTCGAGGTCGCCGCGGCGACGCCGGGCCCGCCGGCGCACCACGGGCTCGACGCGGGGCTGACCGAACGCGAGGGCGTGCGCCCGCGCCCGGCCGCGATGCCCGTCCGCCTGCTCGCATTGCCCGGGCTCGGCGCGGCGGTCGGCGCATTCACGGCACGCGCCGGCCGACCGCGCCCCGCCCCGCCCCGCGAGCGCCTCGCGCTCGCCCTGCACGTCCGGGAGGTCGAATGACGGCACCGACCTCCAGCCGCCCGCGTCGTTCGGAAGATCCGGCGGTGCGATCATTCCTTCGTCTCGTCTCTCCCCGCTCCGTCACCGCCGCACCTGGCGAGGGCGGCCCGGCGCCGCTGCTGGTCGCCGCGGTCGACGACCTCCCCGAGCTCCCCGGCGACGCCTTCGTCGCCGCGCTCAGCCGCGAGACCAGCGCCGGCGCGCGCGTGCTCGCCTACCACGGCCGGCGCGACGACGACCGCGGCGTCGTCCTCACCGCCGCGCTGGTGCGCTCGCGCGGCCTCGCGGTCATGCGCGGGCGGGCCCGCCACGACCGACCGCTGCCGAGCGTGCGCGGCCCGCTCGGCGCCCACGAGCGCCTGCTCGAAAGGACATACGGCCTCCAGCTCGCCGGACCGCCGCCCCGCCGCCTCGACGACGACATCCTCGACCCGCGCGACATGTGGTTCTGGCCGGCCGCCAAGGGCCCGACGGCCCAGGGCCGGCGCGCCGAGCCGGGGCAGCTCGTCGACCGCGGCCCGCTGCGCCTGTACTGCCGGGGCGACCGCGTGCGGGCCGTCGAGCTGCGCGCGCTGCCGGAGCGCGACGTCGAGGCCGTGCTGTGCACCCGGCCGCTCGGCCACCTGCCCGCGCTGATCGAGACCCTGCGCGGCGAGGGCAGCGTCGCCCGGGCCTGGGCCCACGCGCTGGCGATCGAGGGCCTCGCCGGCGGCCCGTTCGACCTCGCGTGCGCCGTGCACCGCGGCGTCGGCCTCGAGCTCGAGCGGGTCGCCTGCCACCTCGCCGGCCAGGCCCGGCTCGCCCGCGCGATCGGCTTCGGCGTCGGCGCGGCCGAGCACGAGCGCCTGCACGCGGTCGTCCGCGACCTCCTGATGCGCCTGTGCGGCAGTCGCCACGGCCACGGCCACGTCCGCCCCGGCGGTGTGCGCGAGCCGATCGGCGCCGCCCGGCTCGCCGACGTGCGGGCCACGCTCGCCGACTTCCGCGACGCCTTCGCCGGCTGCAGCGCCGACATGATGGGCCTGCGCTCGGTGCTCGATCGACTCGACGGCGTCGGCGCGATCGCCCGCCGCGACGCGCACGACCTCGGGCTCGTCGGCCCGCCCGCGCGCGCCTGCGGCCTGCCCCACGACCTCCGGCGCGACCTCCCGGGCGAGCTGTACCGCCGCCACGCGCTCGACGTGTTCGTCGAGTACGACGGCGACTGCCTCGCGCGCGCCTCGATCCGCGCCCGCGAGATCGAGGCCGCCGTCGCGTGGATCCTCGCCTGCGTCGCCGAGGCCGTCGGCGCGCGTCCGACCGCGCTCGCCGGGCTCGCCCCGCGTCACCTGGCGATCGCCGCCGTCGAGGGCGCGCGCGGGCCGATCGTCCACCTGCTCGAGACCGACCGCGACGGCCGGCTCCTCGACTACCGCGCCCAGGACCCGGGCATGTTCGCCTGGCCCGGCCTCGCCGCCGCCCTGCGCGGCGGCTCGCTGACCGACTTGCAGGTCTGCGGCCACAGCTTCGACCTCTCGCTGGCCCACGACGGGCGAGGAGCCCGGTGATGCTGACGGTCCTCCGCGGCCCTCGTCCTGCCCCGCGCGCCCTGCCCGACCCGCGCGCGGCCGTCACCCCCGGCCTCGCCGGCCTGCCTGTCCTCAAAGACAGCTCGTGCCCGACCGCCTGCAGCGCTTGCCTGCCGGCCTGCCCCGCCCAGGCGCTCGCGCGCACCTCCACCGCGGTCGCGCTCGACCTCGGGCGGTGCGTGTTCTGCCGCGATTGCGCCGCCGCATGTCCCGAAAAACATATCACTTTCGGCCCCGAGCACCGGCTGGCCAGCGCCACACGTCGCGGCCTCGTCGTCGGGCCCGAGCGGCGGGCCCCGCCCCCGGTCGCCGCCGACGCCGCGCTGCGCCGGCGGTTCGGGCGCTCGCTCAAGCTGGTGCGCGCCGTCCTCGGAGGTTGCGACGGCTGTGATTGCGAGCTGCGGGCCTGCGGCGACGGTCACTTCGACATGGGGCGGTGGGGCATCGAATGGGTCGACGAGGCGCGCGGCGCCGACGGCCTCGTCGTCTTCGGGCCGGTCGAGGCCGAGGCCGACGACGAGCAGCTGCGCCGCACGTGGGCCGCGATCGGCGGCCCCCGGCTGCTCATCGCCACCGGCGCCTGTGCGATCGGCGGCGGCCCGCACCGCCTCGGTCCCGCGCGCGCCCGCGGCTTCTTCGCCGAGAACGCCCCCCAGCTCTACGTCCCCGGCTGTCCGCCGCACCCGCTCACCTTCGTCGACGGCCTGCTCGACCTCCTCGGCGCGCCGTAGCGATTCGCCCTCACCTTGGAGCTCCGTCCGTCCATGCCGGCACCGCACCCCGTCCCCAACCCGGCCAAGATCCTCGTCGTCGAGGACAACCGCAAGCTCGCCAGCTTCCTCTCGCGCGCGCTCTCCGAGGAGGGCTACGTCGTCGACCTCGTCGACGACGGCGCGGTCGCGCTGTCGCAGGCGCGCAGCATCGAGTACACGCTCGTGATCCTCGACTGGATGCTGCCCTCGCTCGACGGCATGCAGGTATGCCGCGGGCTGCGCCTGGCCGGCAAGTCGGTGCCGATCCTGATGCTCACCGCCCGCGGCGAGATCAACGACCGGATCTCCGGCCTCGACGCCGGCGCCGACGACTTCTTGCCGAAGCCGTTCGACCTCAGCGAGCTGCTGGCCCGCGTGCGCGCCCTCGGCCGCCGCGGCCAGCGCGACCGCTTCCTCGAGGTCGGCCAGCTGCGCATCGATCGTCAGGACCGCGTCGTCACCTTCGCCGACCGCAACCTCGAGCTGACCCACCGCGAGTTCATGCTGCTCGGCTACCTCGCGCGCGAGGTTGGCCGCGTGGTGTCGCGGCTCGAGCTGCTGCAGAACGTGTGGGAGACCACCTACGACCCCGGCACCAACATGATCGACGTCCACATCAAGAACCTGCGGACCAAGCTCGGCGAGCACGCGAGCATGATCGAGACCGTCAGGGGCGTCGGCTACCGCTGGCAGGACGAATCGAAGGACCGCGTGGCTTAGCGCCCCTCCTCGCGCCTTGCCAGCCTGTCGGAGCCCGGCGCGAGGATCACTCGAAAGGGCCAGGTAGCGACCACTCAACGGAGCCTGGCGCTGCGGAGGGCGCCTGCGGCGGCGTCCCACCAGTACAGCTCGTCGCGCCTGCTGGTTTCGACGTTCCGGCTGCGCGCGCTCGACCTCGGCCAGCTCCAGCCCCTCGGCGCGGACCAGCGCCGCCTCGATCGTCGTCGGGGCGCGCGAGTCCGAGGGCGCGCGAGTCCGGAAGTGCGTCCTACGGCGTGTTGACCGCGCGAAGCGCCGCGGCGTGGGTGGCCACGCCGGCCACGGCCGGGGCGCCCCACAGGATGTTGCCGCGGAAGCCGATGTAGAACATGCCCGCGGCCGGCGTGCGGGCCTTTTCGGGCACGTCCTCGCGCGCCAGCGGGCTGTCGAATTGACCGCCGAGCACGATGGCCCCGAACCCGCCGAGGCCGATGCCGACGTCGGCCACGAAGCCGATCGGGCTGCGGACGTTGTCGAAGCGGCCGCTCACCTTGTCGGTGCCGGCGACCTTGAACGCCAGGCCGCTCGAGAACTCGATCGTCGGCGACCAGCGGGTGCGCTTGAGCCAGTAGCGACCGGCGAAGCCGACGTTGCCCCACACATCCTTGTTGTCGCTGGCGATGATGCCGCCCTTCGGGCCGAGCGACACGCGGGTATACTTGAACGACCCGCGCGACTCGACCAGCGTCGGGATGCTGACCCACACGTCGTATTGCACGCGGGCCGAGCTCCAGCGGTACACGTCGCCGGGCGAGCCGACATCGCCCTGGCGGATGCGGTAGGCGAAGCCCGAGGTCGCCTGGACCTCGACGACGAGGCCGCAGGTCGGGTCGGCGATCAGGCAGCGCCAGCGCGACTTGCGTTCGCTGGTCGGGGGGGTCGCCTCGAGGCCGTGGCGCGCCCGCAGCTGCTGCATGTCGGCCTCGCTGTAGAACGGCGGACCGGCCTGCTCCTTCGCCTCCGCGGCGGTCACGGGGGCGGCCGGCGGGTCCTCGACGGTCGGCGCCGGCACCGGCGGCTCGGCGGCCGCGGGCGGCGGGATGGGGCCGGCGGGCTCCCACGCCGGCAGCGGCGCCGACTTCGGCGCCTGCACCGGCACCTCCGTCGTCGTCGTCGTCGTCGAGGTCGACGTCGAATTCCCGGTGGCGGTCGACGTGGTCGTGGTGGTGGTGGTCGTCGTCGGCGACTGCACCGGCGGCGCCGCCGGCACCTGCGCGAGCGCCCACAGGGCGCCAGAGAGAGAAGCGACAGACAGGAGCGCCGTCATTGCCCCATCGCTCCTCCGGCCAGCAGACCGAGCAGGACCAGACCGATCGCCGGCAGCGCGGGGATGGCGTGGGCGCGGAAGCCGGTGATCACGCGCGTGTCGCCGTCGAGGAAGTCGCCGCTGACGAAGAAGCCGCCCCAGCCGGCCCAGCCGGCCGCGACCTCGATGTGCGTGCCGTTGTACCAGCCGATGTACGTGAGCACCGACGAGCGGACCACGCCGACGGTCAGGTCGACGTGGAAGGCGTTGCGCTTCTGGCTGAGCCAGAGCTGGTTGACGAGGCCGAACCGGTAGGCCGTCGTGTGCGGGGTGGTCTGCACCACCTGGTCGGCGGCGTCGACCACCGAGCCGGTGTTGGCGACCACCCCGGTGCCGCGCGACCAGCTGGCGATCAGGCCCACCGACCACGGGTTCCAGCGCTTGCGGACCAGCGTGATCGGTCGCAGCGAGAAGCCGCCGCGGAAGTTGTAATGCGCGTAGGGCAGGTCGACGCCGCGGTCACCGGCGATCGCGTTGACGCCGATGCCGACGTCGACGCTGGCGATCAGCGCGGAACGGCACTGCGCGTCCTCGACGAAGCAGAACGCGCCCTTGCCGACGGAGAAGCGCGGCGGCGCGGTCGCCGGCGGCCCGCTCGGAAACTCCGTCTCGCTCGCAGCCGTCGGCGCGAAGAACGGCCCGTGCTCGGGGGTCGGACCCGAGGGCGCGGGGGCAGGCGCCTCGACGAGGTGGACGAGGGCGAGCAGGAGGACGGCCGTGGTCACCGAAAGGACCCCCAGAATGCAGAACTCGCGCGGGACTTACAACCCATCCGCGATCGGACCTGCAGGGAACGGTCTGAGCGGTCTCCGTGGCACGCGACGACAATTCGCGCATGGTGCGCGACCGCGGCTCGCCGACCACGACGGCGCAATCGCGGCGTCAGTCGCCCGCCAGGCGGCTGGCCCCGCGCGCGATGGCCTTGCCGATCGACACGCCGAGCAGCTCCTCCGCGTCGCGCTGGGCCGCCTCCCACGCGGGCGCGACGTCGGCGATGAGCTTCATGCCCTTCTCGGTGATCTGGATCTCGTGCGAGCGCGCGTCGTCGATGTCCGCCAGCTTGAGCCAGCCGCTGTTGCACATGCGCTCGACGTTGCGGCTCACCGTCGACGCGTCCATGTGCATGCGATGCGACAGCTCGTTCGGCGTCAGACCCTGGGCCTGCATCACCACCACCAGCGTGTCGCGCTCGGCGCAGAAGCTCCGGCCGATGCACGCGACGATCCGCCGCGTCATCCCCGGGACATGTCCCGAAGGCCAGGCGCCACGCAGTGGTTCGCCGGCGACCGCCGTGGTGGCGGACGACCGCGAAGACGCGGTGGACGAGCTCCTCGCGGACAGTCACCTCGTCGGTCACGCGAGCCGCATCGCGCCGAAGTTGGCGAAGCTGTCGTGCGCGGGGCTCGTCGAGGACGGCGAGTGGGACTACACCGCGGTGGCGAGGCGGCTGCTCGCGGGCAAGGGCCTGCTGCGCAGAGGCGCGGTCGGGCGGCGGCGCAGGGCGGCCGCCGAGCGGCTCGAGGTCTCAACCGCGCCTTCGTCCTGTCGACGGCCCTGCCCTTCCACATCCCGACGGAGCTCCGTCAGGTCCGGGGCATCGATTGACGGTGGCGCGGCGCTCGCCGCCGTGGTCGCCGGACCGCGGAGCGGGCAGCCGCGAGGCTCAGCAGCGGCAGGCCCGGTGAACGACGCCGGGCCGGGCGGTGCCGCGGCCGCCGCCGGTCGCCCGGAAAACTTGGCCGCCGGCCCGCCTGCCGGTATGACCGTGCGAGCGCTTGAGCACCGCCGCCGCACCGCCCGACCCGTCCTCGGGGCCCACCGAGCGGCCGCCGACCCGCCGCGCGGGCACCGTCGCCTGGACCGCCTCGTCCTACTTCGGCGAGGGCCTGCCGTGGTCGATCCTCCACCAGGTCGCCGCCGAGTTCTTCACCGCCGCCGGGCTGCCGGCCCGCGAGGTCGGCTTCACCTCGGCGCTGCACTTCACCAGCAGCCTCAAGTTCGTGTGGAGCCCGATCGTCGACCTGATCGGGACCCTGCGCCAGTGGATCGTCGCCACCCAGTTCGGCCTCGGCCTGCTGATGGCGGTGCTCGCGGTGCTCGCCCACAACATGGCCTCCGGGACAGGTTCCGGCACGGCCGTGATCTGGCTGGTGCTCATCGCCATCGGCCTGCTCAGCGCGACCCACGACATCGCCTGCGACGGCTACTACATGACCGCGCTCGGGCGCGACGACCAGGCCCGCTACACCGGCATCCGCGTCGCGGCCTTCCGCGTCGCCATGCTGGTCGGCTCGGCGGGCCTGGTGTTCCTCGGCGGCCGCGTCCACTGGCTGGCCGGCTTCGGCGTCGGCGCCGTCCTCATGGTCGCCCTCGCGGTGGCCCACCGCGTGTGGCTGCCGCGCGTGGCCGTGGCGCGGGCGCTCCCGCAGGCGACCGCGAGCGACCCCGAGGCCGGCTGGCGCGCCCGCATCGCCCACGTCCGCGGCGCCTACTTCAGCTTCCTGCTGCAGCCGCGGGCCGCGATCGTGCTGCTGTTCCTGCTCAGCTTCAAGCTCGGCGACGCGCTGATGTTCGGCATGTCGAAGGTGCTGTTCCGCGAGCTCGGCATCGGCACCGCCGACCGCGGCGTGCTCAACGGCTTCGGCACCGCCGCCAGCATCGCCGGCGCCATGCTCGGCGGGCTGTGGGTCGCGCGCGTCGGCCTCGGTCGCGCGCTCCTGCCGATCGCCCTCATCATGGCGGGCACCCTGCCGCTCTACCTCTGGCTCGCGGCCCCTCGCCTGCCCGCCGACCTGCTGCTCGGCCTCGGCGCCCCGCTGAGCCTCGCGCACACGCTCTCGCCGCCGCTGTGGCACGTCGGCACGATCCTCGTCATCGAGCAGCTGTGCGGCGGCCTCGCCACCGCCGCGCAGACGATCTTCATCATGCGGCGCTGCCACCCCGATCACAGGGCCGCCCACTTCGCCTTCGCCACCGCCATCTATTCGCTCGCGCAGACCATCTCGGGCACCTACAGCGGCTTCCTGTACGAGGCCCACGGACCGGTGGTGTACTTCTCGATCGCCGCCGTCGCCTGCATCCCCTGCCTGGTCCTGATCCCGTTCCTGCGCCAACAATAGTCGAAGTCGCCGCATGGACCGCGCCGCCGCCCGCTCACCGTTCGACGTCGTCCGGCGCAAGGTCGGCGCCGTGCTCGCGCCGCTGGTCTTCTTCGGCCTCCTGCTCGCGCCGACCGGCCTGCCCGACCCCGCCCACCGCCTGGCCGCGATCTTCGCCGCCACCGTGGTGCTGTGGGTGTGCGAGGTCATCCCGCTCGGCGCCACCGCGCTGATCGCCCCGGCGCTGGCGGTGGCGATGGACGTCACCCCCGCGGCCAAGGCGTTCGCGCCGTTCGCCAGCCCGCTGATCTTCCTGTTCCTCGGCGGCTTCATGATCGCGCTCGGCCTCAGCGAGCAGGGCCTCGACCGCCGGGCCGCGCTGTGGCTGCTCGCGCGCGACTGGGTGCGCGGCTCGCCGGCCCGCGCGCGCGTGGCCGTCGGCATCGGCGCCTTCGCCTGCTCGATGTGGATCTCCAACACCGCGACCACCGCGATGTTGATCCCGGTGGCGCTCGGCCTGTGCGCGGCGATCCGCGGCGCCGCCGGCTCCGAAGACCAGCCGAAGTTCGACCGCTTCGCCCAGGGCACCCTGCTGACCCTCACCTACGCCTGCTCGATCGGCGGCGTCGCCACCCCGATCGGCACCGCGCCCAACGTCATCGCCCTCGACTTCCTCGAGCGGCAGGCCGGCATCCAGCTCGACTTCTTCCAGTGGATCAGCTTCGGCCTGCCGACCGGCCTCGCCACCCTGGCGCTCGTCCTCCTCTACGCCGAGCGCCGCTTCCCCGCCCCGGTCGCGCGGCTCGACCGCCTCACCGTCGAGGTCAAGAAGCAGCTCGACGGCCTCGGGCCGATGTCGCCGGGCGAGCGGCGGGCCGCCGCGGTGTTCCTGCTGGCCGTCACCGGCTGGCTGTTGCCCTCGGTCCTCAAGATCCTCCTCGGCGCCGCGCACCCGGCCGCCGCCTGGGCCGACCGCTGCCTGCAGGAGGGCGTGGTCGCCACCCTCGCCGGCGTGCTGCTGTGCATCATCCCCGGCGGCCGGCGCCGCGACGAGCCGGTGCTGCCGTGGGCCAAGGCGATGCAGCTCGACTGGTCGACCCTCTACCTGCTCGGCGGCGGCTTCTCGCTCGGCGCGATGATGTTCGACACCGGCCTCGCCGAGGCGGTCGCGCGCGGCTTCCTCGCCGTCGCCGGACCGATCGCCAGCTCGCCGTTCGGTCTGCTGGCGGCCAGCACCTTCCTCGTGCTGTGGCTGACCGAGGTCACCAGCAACGTCTCGACCACCAGCATGATGGTCCCGGTGCTGATCGCCATCGCCCAGGCGGCCGGCATCGACCCGCTGCCGACCACCCTGTGCGTCACGATGGCCGCCAGCTTCGCCTTCACGCTGCCGGTCTCGACCCCGCCGAACGCGATCGCCTACGGCACGGGCCTCATCAAGATCCAGACGATGATCCGCTTCGGCATCGTCCTCGACCTGCTCGGCTACCTCGTGCTGCTGGCGTGCGGGGCGCTCTTGCTGCCGGCTCTCGGCCTCGGGCTTTGATTGCGCCCGAGCGGCACGCGGACGGTGAAGCTCGAGCCGAGCTCGTGCTCGCTCTCGACGCGGATCGTCCCGCCCATCGCCTCGACGAACCCGCGGGCGATCGCCAGCCCCAGGCCCGACCCGCCGAAGCGGCGGCGCAGCGAGCTGTCGGCCTGGTAGAACGCCTCGAACAGGCGCTGCTGCTGCTCCGGCTTGATGCCGATGCCGGTGTCGTGGACCACGAACTCCACGTCCCCGTTCTGCTCGACGCGCACCGCCAGCCCGACCTCTCCGAGCTCGGTGAACTTGCACGCGTTGCCGAGCAGGTTGAGCAGCACCTGGCGGATCTTCTCCTGGTCGCCGAACAGCGGCGCGTCCTGGTCTTCGGGCCAGACGAGCGCGACCCCGCGGCGCAGCAGCGGCTCGACCGACGCCCGCACCGTGCGCAGCAGCGTCGCCAGCGAGAACACGTCCTCGCTCAGCTCGAGCCGCTGCGCCTCGATGCGCGACAGGTCGAGCACGTCGGCCACCAGCCCGAGCAGCGTCTGCCCCGCCAGCTGGATCCGCTGGAGGTCGTCGCGCATCTCCTCCGGCGTCGCCTCGCCGACCTCGTCGAGCATCAACTCGCTGTAGCCGAGGATCGCGTTGAGCGGCGTGCGCAGCTCGTGGCTCAGGCTGGCGATGAACGAGCTCTTGGCCTCGCTCACCTGCTCCGCCTGCTGCTTGGCCGCCTGCAGCTGCTGCGCCTGGCGGCGCAGCTTGTCGGCCAGGATGTTGGCGTCGGCGATCGCCGTCTGCGTCGACTTCATCGCCACCAGCATCTCGCTGGTCGGGTCGTGCAACGCGAAGTCGCGCAGCGTCAGGTTCGAGCGGCTGACCTGGCTCGTCTCCGTCAGCCACGGCGTGCCGACGAACAGCGCCCCGCCGTCGACCTCGACCACCTCGCCGCGCAGGCGCAGCTCGAGCTCGCGGACCTTCAGCAGCACCACCGAGTCCTGCCGGGCCAGCAGCGCCGCCAGCGTCAGCTCGGGCAGCACCGGGCGCTCGACCGCGAACAGCTCGTCGAACGGCTTGCCGGCCGCGTCCCCGGGCATGAGGCGGCGCAGCGAGCGTCCGAGCTCGAGCGTCTTCAGCTCGTCGTCGACGAGGATCGAGAACGGGAACAGCCGCTCACATTGCTCGCGAAACAACAACAGCATGGCGAGCCTCTAGGCTGCGGCCTGCAGCTCCACGCGAAAGAGGTCGAAGCCGTCGCGGTCGCGGCCGTGCACGTGCTCGACCGCCACCTCCTCGGAGAAGCCGCGCGCCAGGCCCTTGAGCAGGCCGACCACCATCGGCGCCAGGCCCTCGCGGCGCGAGTGATACTCGAGCTCGAGCGTCCGCGGCCCCGCGTCGCGGACCACGAAGCTCGGCGGCCGCAGCTGGGGGAAGCTGAGCCCGACCCGCGTGTGCATGTTGTCGAGGTTGCCCAGGAACTCGCGCATCGACGCGCCGAACATCGCCATCAACTCGCCGTAGCCCTGGCGCGCCGTATAGAGGATCCAGTGCTCGCCGAACGCCTCGAGCAGGGCCGCCGGCGGGCGCCCGAGCACCTCGCTGGCGGCGCCGACCAGCTTGTACGTGACCTCGTCGGGGTAGGCCTCCATCGACACGAAGCCGACGGCGTCGACCCCGGCCTGCTCCTGGATCCGCGCCCACATGTCCTCGCCGTAGCGCGAAACCACCAGGTCCTCGACCGCCTTGTTGACGAGTCCGTACATCCTGTCGCCTCCGCGGACGCCCCCGCGCCCGTCGACCTCGAGTGTCGGCCAAGTACCGGCCCCGGGGCAACGCGGGGACGCGCGGGGGGAAGCCGGAGCGAATGTCGCGCCGGGTCTCACACCGCGATCGCGCGCATCATCACCAGCGGACCCTCGGGGAAGCCGTCGCCGCGCAGGTCGACCTCGCCCTCGATGTGCCACAGGTTGTCCTCCTCGGGGTCGACCAGCACCTGCGTGACCCGCCAGCGCTGGTCGGCGACCGCCTCGATGCGCGTGTACTTGGGGAACCGCGCCCCGTGGTCGAAGCGCAGCGTCGGGTACTCCGCGTAGTACTCGGCCATCGCCTGCGCGAAGCGCTCCGGCGGCCACGGATCGTCGGGGTCGGCGCGCGTGCCGACCGCCGCGTCCTCCCAGTCGCGCTCGGCGAGCGCGCGCACCAGCGCGTGCATCTCCGCGCGCACGCGCGCGGCGAACGCCCTGGGATCGGCCGACAGATCGCGCGGCCCCGCGGGCGCGGCTTCGCCCTCGAGCACCGGCGGGTGCAGCATGCGCTCCCACTCCTGCAGGAGGCTGGTGTCGACGTGCTCGAACATCGCCCGCATGAAGCCGATGACGTCGTGCACCTCGTCGGTCTTGGCCGCGTCGGGCACGGTCTGCACGAGGAGCTTGTAGGCCTGCATCAAGTAGCGCAGCAGCACGCCCTCGCTGCGCTGCAGCCCGTACTCCTTGACGTAGTCGTTGAACGCGGCGTAGCGCTCGACCATGTCGCGCACCACCGACTTCGGGCGGATGTTCTCCTGCCCGACCCACGGGTGGAGCGCGGAGAACTCGTTGAAGGTGTCGTAGATGAAGTCGGCCAGCGGCTTGGGGTACGAGACCTTCTCGAGCTCGGCCATGCGCTCCTCGTACTCGACCCCCGCGGCCTTGAGCTCGCCGATCTTCTCCGAGCGCGCGCGGTGCTCCTGCGCCTGCAGCACCACCTGCGGGTTCTCGAGCAGCGACTCGACCAGCGACACCACGTCGAGCGCGTAGGTCGGCGAGTCGAGCGGCACCCGGCCGAGCGTGTCGAGCAGGTAGAGCGACAGCGTGTGGTGGAGCGAGAAGTCCTTCTGCAGGTGCTCGTCGAGCCGGACCGCCCGGCCGCCGCCGCCGTCCTTGCGCGCGTCGAGCGGCACCAGCTTGACGATGCCGGCCTTGCGCAGCGCCCGGAACAGCGTCGCCGCCTCGCGCCGGTGGCGGGTCTTGGCCCGCGCCTCGTCGTGCGCCGCCGCGATCAGCTCGATCAGCCGGCGGTAGCCGCCGCCCCACGCGTTGATGTTGGCCGGCGACTGCAGCAGGCTCAGGATCATACCGTGCGACACCACGAACCGCGACTGCAGCGGCTCGGGCTCGCGATCGATCAACTTCTCGAACGTCGACCTGTCCCAGGGGACATAGCCCTTCTCGGGCGGCTGTCGGCGCACGAACTTCTTCTTCTTCGGGTCGGCCGCCGCCTTGGCCTCGAGCTTCTTGTTCTCGATCACGTGCTCCGGCGCCTGGCAGACCACGTAGCCGTGATCGTCGAAGCCCTTGCGCCCGGCCCGCCCGGCGATCTGCTTGAAGTCGCGGGCCCCGAGGATCCGCGTCTGCTCGCCGTCGTACTTGCACAGCTTGGTGAACAGCACCGTGCGCAGCGGGATGTTGACCCCGACCCCGAGCGTGTCGGTGCCGCAGATCACCCGCAGCTTGCCCTGCTGCGCCAGCTTCTCGACCAGCAGGCGGTACTTCGGCAGGAGCCCCGCGTGGTGGACCCCGACGCCGTGCTTGAGGTAGCCCTGGATCTCCTTGCCGTACGGCGTGTCGAAGCGGAAGCCCCCGATCGCCTCGGCGATCGCCGCCTTCTCCTCGCGCGAGCACAGGTTCGTGCTCATCAGGTTCTGCGCCTCCTCGGCGGCCTCGCGCTGGGTGAAGCTGACGATGTAGATCGGCGCGCGCGCGCGGTCGAGCAGGTAGGCGATCGTCTCGTGCAGCGGCGTCTCGCGGTACTCGAAGTCGAGCGGCACCGGCCGCGTCGCCGAGCGCACCACCGCGACCTCCTGCTTCGTCAGGCGCCTCAGCCCGTCCTCGACCTTGGTCGTGTCGCCGAGCGTCGCCGACATCAGCAGGAAGGTCGTGAACGGCAGCGCCAGCAGCGGGATCTGCCACGCCATCCCGCGGTCCCGGTCGCCGTAATAGTGGAACTCGTCGAGCACCGCGTCGTCGACCGGCGCCATCCGCCCGTCGCGCAGCGCCATGTTGGCCAGGATCTCCGCGGTGCAGCACAGGATCGGCGCGTCGCGGTTGACGCTGGCGTCGCCGGTCATCATGCCGACGCGGTCGGGCCCGAACTCGCGGCACAGCGCGAAGAACTTCTCGCTGACCAGCGCCTTGATCGGGCTCGTGTACACGCTGCGGCGCCTGCGGGCCAGCGCGGCCAGGTGCATCGCCAGCGCCACCAGCGACTTGCCCGAGCCGGTCGGCGTGTTGAGCACCACGTGCTTGCCGGCCAGCAGCTCGAGGATCGCCTCCTCCTGCGCCGGGTACAGCTCGAGCCCCGTCTCGGTGACCCAATCGAGAAAGCACTCGAGGATCGCGTCCGACGAGGTGTTCTTGTCGGGCTGCTCGATCAGCCGGGCCGCGAACTCCCGCAGCTCGCGCGGGCCGGCCGTGATGTTGTCGTTGGCGCTCACTGCGGCAAGATCTCGCCGGCGAGCGGGTAGTTGGGGCGGATGTCGACCGGGATCTGGCCGAGCCGGTCGAGCGAGGCCTGCAGCAGCGGCGTGATCTTGCCGTGCTCGTCGAGCAGCTTGTCGGCCGCGGCCTTGTCGCCGCTGTGCTGGATCAGGCAGATGTCGCGCACGAGGTCGCTGATCGCCTGCTCGAGCTTGACGAGGTCGACCTTGAACTTGCCGCTCGCGCTGTCGGGCACCACCGCGCCGGCGGCGATGAAGCGCCCCAGCTGCAGCGCCGCCCCGCGCCCGTGGGCCTCGGCCACGCCGAAGCGGGCGCTGCGGAACAGCCCGGCGAAGTACGACAGCAACACCTTGTCCTTCAGGTCGGCCGCGAGCTCGCCCTTCTCGATCATGAAGAGCACGTTGTACGCGCCCATCACGTCGGCCTTGGCCTCCTCGAGCGGCGAGTAGCTGGCCGCGAGCGCGACCCGGACGTCGACCTTCTCCGCCGTCTTGTCGGCCCCCGGCTGCGGGGCGACGAACGCGGGCCCGAGGCTGTGCGACAGCTCGTGGAACAGCACCTGCAGGAAGAACGCCTCGCCCGACAGCGACGACACATGGTCGGGGTGCAGCACCTGCTCGCCGATCGGGCGCATGATGACGTCGAATTTGGTCTGGATCAGGTTGCGCAGCAGGACCTTCTTGGCGCCCTTCTCGGCCCGCACCTTCTCGTCGTTCGGCAGGTTGAACGCGATCGTCTGCACCGACTTGCGCGCGTCGCCGGCCGAGAACACCAGGTCGACCACGCGGATCGGGCTCTCGCTGCCGCGCTTCGTCTTCACCTCGTCGGGGATCGGCAGGTGCTGCTCCATCTCCGGCAGGTACTTCTTGTACTTCGCCAGCGCCGCCGAGGCCTTCGGGTCGCTGACGGTGACGAACGCCTCGAACGCGGCCTTGAGGCCGAGCAGCTCGTCTTCGTAGGTCTCGTAGGGCCCGATGGTGATCTCGACGACGCTGTCGAGGTCCATCCAGTCCTTGTCGGACTGGTAGTAGTCGTCGGTGCGGAACGCCTGCGCGCGCGAGCGCAGGAACTTCGTCAGCGAGCGGTTCTTCGTCAGCTTGGCCGCGTCCTCGAGCGCCTTCGCGGCCGGCCCGAGCCACTCGCCGTACTCGGCGCTGTAGGGCCGCGCCTCGAGCTTGTCGCCGGCGCGCACGATGACCGTCGTCAGGCTCTCGAACGCCGCCTTGTCCTCGGGGTGCTCGGCGACCCATTTTTTGAACGCGTCGGCGCTGAGGTCCTCCGGATAGAAACCCGCGCCCGGCGGGTGCGCCAGCGTGGTCGCGAACGGCGCGTAGTGCTCCTGGCGATCCCACGGCCCGCGCATGACCGTGAAGTAGTCGAGCTTGACGATCCCGAGCTCGCTGGTGTCCTTCTCGAGCTCCGCGCGCAGCGCCGGGTTGCCGGCCCACGCCTGGCGGTCGAAGATCGGGTCCATCAGCCGCGCCGCCTCGATCAACTTGTCGAGCGCCGCGCGCTCCGCCGGCGGCAGCTGCGACACGTCGGTCGTCAGCGGCGAGGTCACGAACTGGTCGATCTTGTCGTGCAGCAGCTCGGCCGGGCTCTTCAGCTTGAGCTGCGCCTGCTTCGCCGGCGTCGCCTCCGCCGGCTCGTCCGCCGCGTCCGCGTCGTCCTTCGCGGCGTCCTCCACAACCTTGCCTGCAGCCCGCTCGCCCTTGCTCACGTCGGGGTTTTGGCACGCGGCGAGCGCGAGCGCCACGAAGATGGTCGAGCGGACAGGCGGCATGGGCCCGCAGGATACTACCCGCGACCGGCCCCGTCGAGCGCGCGGTAGAGGTACGGCAGCGACACGTCGAGGCGGTAGCTGGTGTTCGAGTGGTCGTCGGGGAACTCCTCGTACACGTGGGCGATGCCCAGCGCCGACAGCCGCCGCACCAGCGCGCGCGCGCCGAAGTGGGCCTGGAATTGGTCGCGCGAGCCGGCGTCGATGAACAGCCCGTGCAGCCGGCGCAGGTTGGCCTGCGCCTCCGGCGTCTCGATCATGCGCAGCGGATCCCAGCGCAACCACCGGGCCCACGCCTCGGCGTCGAGCTCGGCCGTGTGCAGGTCGACCGGCAGGCGCACGCCCATGTACGCGCCCGGGTCGGGGTCGTAGGTCGCCGCCATCGCCAGCAACATCAGCGGCAGGTGATCGCCGCCGCCCCACTTCGGCGCGGCCGCGAACGCCTTCAGCCAGCCCTCGACCCCGCCGCTGCGCGCCAGCGCGGTCACCAGCCTGGGCATGTCTGGCCGATAGGCCAGGTCGAAGTTGCAGTCGCCGGCGTGACAGCCGACCGCGCCCCACACGTCCGCGCGGCGCATGCCGTGCACCAGCGCCCCGTAGCCGCCGCTCGAGTGGCCGAACACCGCCCGCCCCGCGCGCCCCGGCCGGACCCTGAACTCGCGCTCGAGCCGCGCCGGCAGCTCGTCGGCGAGGAAGTCCTCCCACCGCCCGAGCGCGCTCGAGTTGATGTACTGATTGCCGCCCAGCGCCGTGAAGCCGTCGGGGAACACGCCGATCACCGGCCCCATCGCCCCGCCGGCGATCAGCCGGTCGAGCCGCTGCGGCATCGACTCGCCGAACCCGGTCCACCCGAGCCGCTTGAGCCCCGAGCTGCTGTACCCCGCCAGGTCGACGAAGATCGGGTAGCGCTCGTTGCCGCGGTCGTAGCCCTCGGGCAGGTACACCGCGACCGCCCGCGACGACGGATCGCCGACCACGTTGGCCGCCAGCGCGGGCGAGTCGATCTCGATGGTGACGGTGGTGCCGCGCGGCAGCGCGTAGTTGTGAGTCGGCATATCGGCCCGCGAACATAGCACGCGCGGCCGCTGCAGCGACCTCGAACCATCCGACGGCCCCCGCGAGCTGCCGCCGCCGCGACGGGCGACCGCTCGCCGGCAGAGCCCGCGCGCCGCTGCACCTCGCGGCGGCCAGCTTCGAGGTCGCCGTCCACGCACAACATGTCCCCGAGGACATGTCCATCGCACCATGCCGCGATCCTCCGCGCGCCGCCTTCCCGCACCTCCTTCGGCCGCCGGTACCGGTCGCACAGCGAGAATGCGGCGCATCGTGCGGGAATCCCGCAGCCGAGATAGCCCCTAACGGCAGCGCGAAGGGGCTTGGCGCGGAAACGCTCATCGGATAATGACCTCTCATGAGCCAGAAACAGCACCGCAGCGCCCAGCGTCGCGCCGAGAAGCGACACCGCCGCGAGGTCGAGCGCCGGCAAGCCCGGACCCTCGCCCGCAAGCAGAACCCTGCCACGAAGGAGCGCCTCGACGCGTTCGAGGACGACGACGTCCCGAGCGCCGACGAAGAGACTTCCGTTCATCCGTACCTGACCCAGCGCTGGCGCGAGCGTGAACACCTCCTCCCGCGCGCGCTCCGGCGCTTGCGGCGGGGGATCGATCGCTTCTGGACGCACGCCGAGGTCGCCACCCTCGACGAAGACAGGCTGCTCGGCGGACTCGCCGAGCGCGGCCTGGTCGTCACACGCGCCGACGTTCTGAGTCACATCGCGCGCATGCCGGCGGGAGGCTCGGCCTGGCGGATGTCGCGGATCCACTGGCTCCCCGCGATCACCGAGCGCGTGCTGTCGGCTGCCGATCGCGACTTCCTCGGGTTGGCCGCGGTCGAGCTGTGGCGCCGTCTCCGTCCCGACGATCCGCCGCTCGAGTCCTTGCTCGCGCTCGTCGCCGACGCAGAGGACCTCCGCGCCGACGACGACCTCGCCGGATACCTCGAGAACCTCGTCCGCTTCCTCGCAGCGGCGCGCGACCGCGTCGACCCCGACGCACCCGGCGAGATCGGCGGCGTCCGTCTCCCCCTGGGAACCCTGCGCACGCGCATGATCCTCGTCGCCGTTCGGCTCTTCGAGCAATGCCCCGAGCTCGCCGCCGACGCCGCCGCCGTCGCCGAGCGCTGGCTCGACCTCGTCTTGACCGATGACGACGCCCACGACCGCCGCATCGTCCTCTCCACCGCCGCGCACATCTACGAGGAGCTCGGTCGCCTCCAGGACGCCGAACGGGTGCTCCGCGGCGCCGTCGCGCTCGCTCCGGACGACCTCGTCGCGCGCAAGCTGCTCGCCTTGCATCTGCACGAGCACGCTGCCGGAGATCGGGCCCGCCTCGTCGAGGCCCTCGCCCTGTGGGACAGCATTCGCCCGCCGCCCGACCACTCCGAGGTCGATCGCTTCACCGAGATCCGCGACGAGATCGCGGAGAGCCTCCGCCTCCATGACACCCCCGGCGCAGGGGCCTCCTCATGAGGGCCTCCGACCGCCGCAAACAAACCCCGCGGCCGCGTCACCCCCGGCAGGAGGCGCCGCGCCGCGAGCCCGAACCGACGCAGCTCGTCGACGTCGTCGTGCTCTCGCTCGCCGAGGACTCCGCGCGGGTCCGTCGCCTCGACGACGGGACCATCGTCAGGCTACGGGTGCCGGATCTCCGCGCCATCGTCCCGGCGCTGCGGGTGAGCGTCCAGTGCCGCGCCCCTCGCGGCAACGCTCCGCCGAGAACCCTCGTCGGCCACATCCTCCACGCGCGCCTCGACCTCGACGCGCTCGCGCTCCCGCCACGCCCGCCGATCGAGTTCGGCCCGTGGCCGATGGACGACGAGCTCGATCACCTGCCGGACGATGTCGTCGCCCACCTGCGCGCGCGAGCACGAGACATGTTCGAGATGCACTCACCGCCGCCGGACGACGAGGACATCCTCTTCGCCGCGCTCGACCACCGCGAAGCCGACCGCCCGCTCGCCGCACATGAACTGCTCATGCGCCTCGTCGAGCGTGACCCCGGCAACATCGACGCGCACCGGCACCTCGGCAACCTGGTGTTCGACGTCCTCCTCCCGGTCGCGCGGACGCACTACGAGATCGCCGTGCAGATCGGCGAACGCCAGCTCGGCCCCGGCTTCGACGGGATCCTCTCCTGGTATCTCCACGGGAATCGAGCGTTCCTCCGCAGCCTCCACGGCCTCGGTCTGTGCCAGTGGCGCGGCGGCGACTTCCACAGCGCCGAAGCCACTTTCCGTCGCATGCTCTGTCTGTGTCCTGAAGACGGGATCGGCGCCCGCTTCCTCCTCGTCGACGTTCGCGCGCGCAAGTTGTGGGGCGACGGCGCCGAAGGCGACGGCGAACCGCCATTCTGAGCGGCACCCCCGACTCCTTGTCGTCGACCCGGACCCCGCCGCCGTCGCACCGGTCGACCCCCGCCTCGAGCGTCGGTGCAGCGAATCCTGCTCGTGGCCCGCGAGGGCCCGCCGGCGCCGGCTGACGCGCGCCGGGCGCTCGTGTATCCTCGCGCGCACGAGCGCGCATGACACACACGACGACGGACATCTGGCAAGGCGGCCTGACCTCGGACCTCTCCAAGATCCTCCTCACCGAGAAGCAGATCCACGACCGGGTCGCGCAGCTCGGGCGCACGCTGGCGAGCGAGTACGCCGACAAGGACCCGCTGATGGTCGGGATCTTGAGCGGCAGCCTCCTCTTCATGGCCGACCTCGTGCGGCACATGAACATCCCGCTGTCGATCGACTTCATGGCCGTCTCGTCGTACGGCGACCGCACCACCTCCTCGGGCGAGGTGCGGATCTTGAAGGACCTCGGCAGCGCCGCCACCGGCCGGCACATCGTCCTCGTCGAGGACATCGTCGACAGCGGCCTGACCCTCGATTACCTGTGCGACATCTTGCGCACGCGTCACCCCGCCTCGCTCGAGATCTGCGCCTTGCTCGACAAGCACGAGGCGCGCAAGCGGCCGCTGCAGGTGCGCCACGTCGGCTTCCCCTGCCCCAACGAGTTCGTGGTCGGCTACGGCCTCGACTACCGCGGCCACTACCGCAACCTGCCCTACATCGGCGTGCTCAAGCCGGCGATCTACACCACCTGACTCTCCGGTCCTGTCCCTTGTGACCTGCTCTTAACGCCCTGGCTTGAAAGACAGAATGCCCGCCGCGCCGACCCTCACGCTCGCGCAGATCCAGAAGCTGCCGAAGACCGACCTCCACGTCCACCTCGACGGCTCGATGCGGCTCGACACGATCCTCGAGCTCGCGCGCGAGCGCGGCGTCGCGCTGCCGGCCGCCACCGCCGAGGGCCTGCGCGAGGCGATGCACCTCGGCCAGAACGCCGGCAGCCTGGTCGCCTACCTCAAGGCCTTCGACGTCACCCTGCAGGTGCTGCAGGACGAGGAGGCCCTGTACCGCGCCGCGTTCGAGCTGGCCGCCGACGCCGCGGCCGAGAACGTGCGCTACATGGAGGTCCGCTACTCGCCGATGCTGCACACCCGGCGCAAGCTCGGCCTCACGCGCGTGGTCGAGACCGTCCTGCGCGGCCTGCACGAGGCCCAGCAGGTCCACAACATCGAGAGCAACCTGATCCTCTGCGGGATCAGGAACATCTCGCCCGAGTCCTCGCTGCGCATGGCCGAGCTCGTGGTCGCCTACAAGAACCGCGGCGTGGTCGGCTTCGACCTCGCCGGCGCCGAGTACGACTACCCGCCCAAGGCCCACCACGAGGCCTTCAACCTCGTGCGCCAGAACAACATCAACGTCACGATCCACGCCGGCGAGGCCTACGGCCCGGCCTCGATCGCCCAGGCGCTGCACGTGTGCGGCGCCCACCGGATCGGCCACGGCTGTCGCCTGCGCGAGGACGGCGACCTGCTCCGCTACGTCGTCGACCACCGGATCCCGCTCGAGTGCTGCCCGTCGTCGAACGTGCAGACGGGCGCGGTCAGCAGCATCGCCGAGCACCCGCTGCGGCTCTACTTCGACCTCGGCGCGCGGATCACCGTCAACACCGACAACCGCCTGATCACCGACACCACCGTCTCGCGCGAGCTCCACCTGCTCCACACCGAACTCGACTTCGACTTCGCCGCCCTGCGCCAGGTCATCCTCAACGGCTTCAAGAGCGCCTTCCTGCCGTACCACGAGAAGCGCCGCTTCATGCGCGCCACCGCGGCCGAGCTCGACGAATTCGCCGCCACCCACTTCGGCGCCGCCGACTCACCCTGACGAAGCGGTCGCGGCGGCGAGGGTGAGGCGGTGCAACGCGACCAGCCCGTCGCGGTCGAGGGTGTCGCTGACGTACCCGCCGGCGAGCACGAAGGCCACGGCGATGTCCCGCCGGCGGCACCAGTCGAACACGAGGCGCTCGCGCTCGGCGAGCAGCTCGCCGGTCACGCCTGCGAGCGCCCCGTCGCCGCTGTCCTCGTGCAGGTCCATGCCGGCGTTGTAGATGCACAGGTCGAAGCGGGGCGCCTCGCGCTCGAGCGCGGCCAGGCGCGCGGCGACGGTCGGGAGGTACGCGTCCGCGCGGTCGACGAGATCGAGCGTCCAGCGCGGACTGGGGTCGTAACGGTCGTAGTCCTCGGTCGAGACGTCGACCTGCCACACGCGAGGGTCGTCGGCGAGCAGCGAGTGGGTGCCGCCGCCGCAATGCGCGTCGAGGTCGAGCACGAGGATGTGGCGCGCACCGTGGACGCACGCGGCGCGAGCCGCCAGGGCCAGGCCGTTGAAGGTACAACTCCCCATGCCGTGGCCGCGACGGGCGTGGTGCAGGCCGCTCGACAGCGAGCCGGCGCAGCCCTCCGCGAGCGCCGCGCGGGCGGCCGCGACCGTGCCCCCGTTCGAGGCCCGCACCATCGTCCACAGCGCCGGATCCCAGGCGAAGCCCTGCGACTCGGCCAGCTCGAGCGGCACCCCGCTGCGCACCGCCGCGACGTACGTGGCGTCGTGGACCTCGCACAGTTCGGCCTCCGACAGCAGCTCCGGCGCGCGCGGCTCGATCCCGACGAGCGGCGCCTCGACCAGGGACTGCCATACCCACGACGACTTGCGCGTGGTGTCGAATTCGTGGCGAGCCAGCACGTAGTCCGGGCTGAAGTACACGGGGACGTGGCGACGAGGCATCGCCTGGACTCTACAGCAAGGGCACGGCCGCCCGCACCGGGATCACGGTCACCGGCGCAGGCGTGACTGCGAGCGCTCAGTGAAAGACGACCTGACCGGAGCCGGTCCTGTCGATGTCGCGGTCCTCCGGCTCGCCCCACACGTGGACCACGCCGGAGCCGGTCAGCCGGACATCGATCAATTCGCTGGCGGTCAGCTCGATCCCGGCCGAGCCGGACGAGCGAACCACGACGGTCTCGGCGACCAGCTCTCGGGTGAAGATCTCGCCCGAGCCTCTGCTCTCGAGCGACACGTCGCTGACGTGTCCGCCGATGCGCAGCTCGCCCGAGCTGGTCGAGCGCACCTCGACCGTCGGCGCGGTCAGCTCCGCGACGACGAGCCCGCCCGAGCCCTGGAGGAGGATCTGCGACAGCTCCGCCACCTCGCCGAGGACCTCGACGTGCCCCGACCCGCTGTTCTCGACCGCGAGCAAGCGCTTGACCGCGACCTCGACCCGGCAGTCGCCCTCCGGGCGCAGCGACCTCAACCCGGGCGAGTCGATCCACAGCACGTCGACGTCGACGTAGGCCTCGATGTCGTCGACGAGGTTCGAGTCGCAGATGATCCGCACGCCGTCCTCGTCGGCGAGCGCGATCTCGACGTCGATCGAGGTCGTGTTGTGGACGGCATCGAACCCGTGGAGCGCGCGCTCCTCGACCACGACGTCGCCGTTGCCCTCCAGCGGCAAGCAGCCGGGCAGGGCGAGGGCGACGACGGGGAGCAGGCGCGAGAGAAGGAGACGACACGAGAGCGGCATGACGGGCGGTGCAACACCGCGCGCCGGCACCGGCGTCACCGGCAGGCTGTGAGCGCGAGCACAACCGACAGCGCTCGCGCGCGCGACATCGCAGCGCGTCGTCGACTCACTGCACCTGCACGTACACGAAGTCCTGGCCCGGGTGGTCGGCGTCGGTGCCGGCCAGCGCGTGACAGGTGACGCAGATGTTCTTGGCCGGGCCGCTGTCGCCGAGCCCGTCGGCCACGATCCCGTCGTCGTCGTGCGGCGCCGGGTGGTCGTCGGGCACCTCCTCGTACCAGTACCAGCTGCCGCCCTCGCTGCCCGGCTTCACCCGGCGATAGACCGCGTAGCCGATGAGCTCCGCCCCGGCGGCGTCGTAGAGCTCCTTGACCGCCGCCGCGTCGACCGGGTACTCGCCGTCGCCGTGGGTCGCCAGCACGTCGTTGGAGCAGATCCGCTGCTTCCCGTGGGGCGAGACCGTGATCGTCGCGTCGTGCGCCCCCGACTCGCACGCCCATTGCTTGTAGTGGCCCTCGGCCAGCCACGCCCGCATGGCCACCTTGCCGCTCGTCGGCGGCACCTGCCTCGCGTCGTCGCCCGCCGTGTCGGTGCCGCCGCCGCCGTCGTCGCCGCAGGCGGCAACGAGAGTGAGTGCGACGAGACATGTCCAGATCTTCATGAAGTCCTCGCTCGAGTGATGTCCACGCGACCGCCGGTCGCAGCGCGCCAACGCCGGCCCCGAGCAGGAGTTACGTGCATTCGACGTCGCCGCAGACGTCGCCCGCGCGCCGCATGACGCTTGTCAACGCCGCCCCGGCTTGCTACCCACGCGCGAGCCGCTCGCCTTGGTCACCAAGCTCGCCCGCACGCAGTACTCGCCCGCGCTGTTCGACCTGGCCCAGGACATCGTCGGCGGCCTGCCGCTGCGCCTGCTGGGGCGCTGGCTGGAGAGCGACCAGACCGAGGCCGACGCCATGCGCCTGCTCGAGGCCTGCCGCGTCACCGGCTACAACGTCGTCAGCGACTCGACCGGGCTCACGCGCCTGACGGCCGAGCGCGGCCTGATGGAGATCCTCGCCATCATCGATCAGCCCAAGGCGATCGTGCACGCGCTCGGGTCCGCGATCGGCGGCGAGGGCGTGGGGATCTGGGCCGCCGACAACACGCAGATGTTCTACCCCGCCGCGGTCGCGGCCGAGCGCCTGCTCGCCGCCCTGCTCACCGTGCAGGACGAGGTCGCGCGCCGCTGCGCCGTCAAGATCGGCCTCGCCGCCCACTTCGGCGACTTCTACGGCGCCGGCGGCGGCCTGTACGGCGACGAGTCCGACGCCATCGAGGAGCTGGCCGAGGATCACATCGGCGGCGGCGAGATCGTCGTCAGCGAGGCCGTGGTCCGCCGCCTGCCGCCCGCGCACGGGTTCGCCCTCGTCGCCCGCGGCGCTGCGGCCGGCCTCGGCGCGCTGTGGCGCGTCACCGACGGCCCCCGCCTGTCCCTCGGGACATCTTCTTCCAAGCGCTACCCGATCCCCTACTCCGACGCATTCTACGCCGACCTCGTGCGCTTCGAGGGCCGCCTCGGCGACCCCGAGCTGGCGCGCGAGATGACCGCCAAGTACACGCAGCACAAGGTCGTCGTGCTGGTCGAGCGCCAGTCCCAGGACGCCGACAGCCGGGCCGTCGCGCTGTTCAACAACCTCTCGCTGTCGGCGACGATGAAGGACGCCGGCCTGCGCCACCTCGCCGAGGCCCGCGGCGTCGAGGTCAAGGTCAGCGGCCCGCTCGGCATCTACACCTTCGACGACCCGGCCCGCGCGCTCGCGTTCGCCCGCACCTTCCGCCGCGAGCTCGCCGCCGGCGGCATCGCTTGCCGGATCGGCGTCGACCTCGGGCCCGTGCTGGTGTTCGACCTCGCCGGCGGCGGCAAGGACATCGCCGGCATGCCGGTCAACATCGCCTCGAAGATGGCGCAGGACCGCGGCGAATGGGGCAAGGTCTACCTCAGCGACCGCGTGCACGCCCGCGTCGACGCGCCCGAATTCCGCGAGCTGCGCTTCCACGTCTCCGGCGTCGAGCTGCGGGCGTTCGAGGGCTGATCCGCGGCCAGCCGGCGATCGCCTCGGGAGCCCCGCGATACCTCCCGCCGCGCGCCGGGTGTTATCCTGCGTGATCGTGCGACTGCGAGACCTCGCCGTATCGGCGCTGCTGCTCGACGGATGCCGGCCCGTCGCGCCCGCGCCTGCGCCCGCGCCCGCCGCGATCGACGAGCCGCGCGGCTGCGACGGCAGCCTCGTCACCGACGAGATCCGCGCGAGCGAGGCCAACCTCGCCAGCGCGTTCGTCTGCGACCCCCGGCCCGACGCCGCGAAGTGGGTGAGCAGCCCGAACACCTTCGCGGGGCGGCCGGAGCTCCCGCGCACCGAGCCCCCGCCGCTCGACGTCAACCAGCCGCGCTTCGCCCTCGTGTTCGACGGCCGCGAGGGCCCCCGGCTGGGGCACGCGCTGGCGACCCTGCGCTCCGAGGCCGACTACCGGATCTTGCTCGCCTCCACCGCCGCTCCGCCGGGGGTCGCCGTGCACGCCCCGCCGACCGCGGCCGGCGTGACCGAGCTGCTCGCCGTGCTGCGCCGCGAGCTCGCGCCCGGGGCCATGCTCGTGATCGTCGCCGCCGAGGTCGTCGAGACCCCCGACGACCCGTGGGGCTGCATCCCCCTCGCCGACGCCTGCTACCCGCTCGGCACCTTGAGACATGACCTCGAGGGCATCCGCGCCGGCGCCCGCGCCGTCGTGCTCGAGCAGGCCCGCCCGCGCCTGGCCTTCGCCGCGCTGGCCGACGCCGCCAGCGTCGTCACGACCTTCCCCTCGGGACAGGTCGGAGCCGCGGCCGCGCGCGCGTTCTGGTCCTCCGGCGTCCCCGACGGCGACGGCGACGGCGTGATCGCCCTGCGCGAGCGGGCCGCGCACGCCCGGCGCCGGGCCCCCCAGGCCCGCTTCGTCGATCCGCTCGGCGTCCTCTCGTTCGCCCGCCGCTCGGCCCGCGCTCGCGGTCGCGACCCGCTCGAGGTCCAGGGGCGCGCCGAGCTCGATCGCGCCGTCGCGACCCTGGCCCCCGGCGAGATCGCCGTCGTCAACCTCTCGACCACCTGGTGCGCCGCCTGCGAGCCGTTCCGGGCGGAGTTCGCCGAGCTGTCCCGCAGGACAGGTGGCGCCCTGCGCTTCATCCACGCCGAGACCGACGAGCAGTGGCAGGGCTTCGGCGCGCCCTCCTATCCCGCGGTCGCCTTCATCGCCCCGGGCGGGCGCTTGCTCGGCGTCGCCGCCGATGCCCACGACCCGCTGGCCAGCCTGGCGATCGCGCAGCTCGACGCGATCGACGATCGGCTCGCGCATCACCGCTCCCAGCTGCGCAGCTCGGACGCGCCGGTCCGCAGCCGCGCGGTGCGGGCGATCATCGCGTTAGGTGCCCCGGGCGCGGCGCTGGCGCCCGACCTCGCGCGCGACCTCCACGACGAACCGGTCGCCGCGATCGTCCTCGACATCTTGCTGGCGCTCGGCAGCTACGGCCCCGCGGCCCGCGAGTTCGCGCCCGAGCTGCTCGCGCTGTTCAACCACGCCGACGAGTACGTGCGCTCGCTGGCCGTGGTCACGCTGCAGCGCGTCGGCGCCGATCCGCGCGCGCTCGCCTGCCCGCTCGTCGCCCTCGTCGCCGACCCGAGCTCCGGCGTGCGCAAGGCGGCGACGGAGCTGCTCGCGGCCCACCCGTCGCTCTTGCCGTCGCTGCTCCCGGCCTTGCGGGTCGTGATGGAGGACGCCGTGCCGGGCATTCGCATGGCCGCGCTGGTCGCGTTCCGGCGCCTGCCGTGGGGTGACGCCGCCGCCGAGGCGTTGCCGACGCTGGTGCGGCTGGCCACGCCCGGCGAGCCCGAGGGGCAGCGCGAGGAGGCGATGGCGGCGATCGTCGACCTCGGCCCCCGCGCGGCCGCGGCGGTGCCCGACCTCGCGCGCCTGCTCGCCGACCACGAGCCCGCGATTCGCCGCCAGGCCGCGCTCGCGCTCGGCAATTGCGGCGCCGCGGCCGGCTGTGCGGTCGCTGCATTGGCCGCCCTCGACGGCGACCCCGATGTGCACACCCGGCGCAAGGCCGCCGAGGCGCAGGCCCGGATCGCCGCCGCCGCGCCGACTGCCCGTTGAGGTCCTGGCATTTCGCCACAATGTGCTTTGTCCGTCCGACCGCGCCGGCACGAAGCGCGCTCGAACGGCTCCATTCTCCGGAATTTCGCCGTTCCGTCGCCGACGTCCGAGCGCGGCCCGATGTGCCGAAACGGGTCCGATCGACGCATCATTGATGCATGCTAACAATATTGCCATGCACATCACAACTCGTATCGAACTCGGTATCCTCCTCTCCGGCTTGCTCGCTTGCACCTTCAAGGCCGAGCTGAGCACCGGCGACTCCGACCCCGGCACGGAGGGCAGCGAATCGTCGAGCCCCGACACCGACGGCGCCACCACCACCTCCGCCGGTTCGCCCGGCTCGCTCTCCGCCACCTCCACCATGCCGGCCCCGACCAGCTACGACCCGGAGGGTGAGACGACCGGCACCACTCTGGCGGAGCCCGGCAGCGACACCGAGTGGGCCGGCACCACTCTGGTGGAGACCGGCGACGCGAGCGACACCTGGGCCGGTACCACTGTGGTGGAGACCAGCACCGGCTCCGACACGCACGTCACCACGACCCCGTACACGACCGGCGAGCCGGAGCCGTGCGAGGGCGAGGCGGTCCCGCTCGACGTCGAGGTCTTGTCGTACGTCGAGTCGCAGATCGAGGTCGGCCCCGACGGCACGACCGGCGACGACGACGACCCGAACCTCCTGTACGTCCGTTTCTCCGACCAGACCTTCACCTGCGCCGACCCGCACGAGCCCGTCGCCTGCGGCCACCACTGGGATCTGTCCTTGCGGCTCCCCTCGGCCTTCCAGGCGCCCGGCCTCTACTCCCTCCAATTCGCCGACGTCCAGCCGCACGGCTTCGGCCGCGAGACCGGCCCCGACTTCGGCAGCGAGGATTGTGACGGCAGCACCGGCATCGCCCAGGGCACGCTGCAGATCGTCGCCATCGACGAGGACAAGGTCGTCGGCCGCCTGTGCCACGTGACCTGGCCGGGCCACGACAACGAGTTCGCGCTCGACGGCAGCTTCATCGCCCCGCGTTGCCCGCAGTGATCGCCCGAGTACAGTCCGAACGCCTGCGGGCCGGCCGACCTTGACACGTCGGGCATTCGCAGGGACGATCGGGTCCTGCGAATGCTCCGCCGTGTTTGCCTCGCCGCCGTGGTCCTGGTGGGCTGCGGTCGGCCCCACGTCGCCGCGCCGCCGGTCGCCGCCGCCCTGCCGGCGCCGGAGCCCGAATCTTCGCAGCAGCCCGACGTCGTCCCGGAGCGCGGGCCCGGCATCTGCTCCGAGAGCGGGTGGTGCTGGCACCATCCGCTGCCTCAGGGCAATACGTTGACCTCGCTCGCGGGCACCTCGGCGACCCAGGTCTGGGCCGTGGGTAACGACACGCTGCTGCGATTCGACGGCGAGCGGTGGGAGCGGATCGCCGACGCGCCTGCCGACGTGTGGCTCAAGCAGCTCGCGCCGCGGGCCGCCGGCGGGTTCTGGGCGCTCGGCCAGCGCTGGCACGCCCAGGGCGACCAGGGTCTGCTGTACGCCTGGGACGGCCGGCAATGGCACGACACCGGCCTCGTCACCGCGTCGTCGGACGCCATGTGGGTCGCGGGCGACCGCGACATTTGGTTGTTGAGCGAGGCAGGCCGGCTGTCGCGCTGGGACGGCGAGGCCCTGCGAGACGGCCCCGCGCCGCCGACCGCCGAGGGCAACGCGCTCGCGGGTACGGACGAGCGCGACGTCTGGCTCGGCGCGGACGACGGCCTGTTCCACTGGGACGGCCGGCGCTGGACGAGGGTCCGGCGCGAGGACACCACCGGGCTGCTGGTCCGCGCGCCGGGCGACGTGTGGGCCGCCGATCTCGCGGCCGTCCATCACCTCGAGGGCGGAGCATGGCGCTCGTGGCCGCTGGCGCACGACCTGCTGCGGCGGCTGTACGACGGCGGCGACGGCAGCGTGTGGCTCGTCGATTCGCAGCAGGTCCTCCGCTTCAGCGCGGGCGAGTGGCGCACGATCGCCGCCAACGACAGCCGCCTGCGGGCGCTGTGGTCCGCGCCCGACGGCACCGCCTGGGGCGTGGGCGACAAGGGGATCCTCTCCCGCTGGGACGGCGAGCGATGGACGCAGTCGATCGATCGCCGGTGGCTGCACCCGCTCCACGCCATCTGGGGCATCGCGGACGACGACGTGTGGGCTGCCGGCCGGGAGGGCCTCGTCGCCCACTTCGACGGGCGCGCCTGGACCCGCGTCGCCCTCCCCGAGGCTGCCACCATTCGCGCCGTGTGGGGTTCGAGCGCCAATGACGTGTGGGCCGTCGGCGATGGCATCTTTCACTGGGACGGGCGCGCATGGTCGAAGGCCGACGTGCACCTGTGGGACACCATGGACGCGGTCTGGGGCACCGGCCCGCGCGACGTCTGGGCCCACGGCACCGACGGGGTGCTGCACTTCGACGGCTGCTGGTGGTCGGCCGAGCTCGCCGTCGGGTCGTTCCGTCGCGCCCGCGGCGGGGCCACGACGGCCGAGGGCGAGCCGGTCTTGCCGGCGCTCCCCGGCCTGCTGCGCAAGCGGGGCGGCGCGTGGGAGATCGCCGCCGACTCGCCGCAAGGTCGCATCGTCGAGCTCCACGGCACGCCGCGCACGGGTCTATGGGCGCTGCAGGCGGCCAGGAGCGGGCAAGCGCTCCTGCGCCTCGACGCCGGCGATATCTGGACGCCGCTGCCCTTGCCCGCCGCCGCGAAGGAGGTGGTGCGATTCCACGTGCAAGCGCCCGACGCGCTGTGGATCGTCGACAGCGACGGCGGCGTGTACCGCTGGGACGGCGCGACCTGGCGCGACGAGGCGCAGGACCTCACCCGGTTTCATCCGGCGGCCATGTGGGTCAGCCCGGGCGGCGACATCTGGCTCGCCACCTTCAACGACAACGCCGGGCTGCTGCGCAAGCCGGCTGCCAGACGCACGGCCCGGGCCGCGGCTGCGGCTCCGCCGGCCCCACCGGCCCCGACGTGCGGCCCCGATCCCACCGCGGTCGCGCTGGCGGCCGAGCTGGTGCACGTCGACGCCGGCGATCTTGCGAGCTCCGGCTCCGTGTCGCCTGCGGACGCGCGAGAGACCGCGCGCGTCTGGCTCGAAGCGCTGCGCAACACCCAGGTCCTCACGCTCGCGCGCGTCAGCGCCCTGCCGCTCGCGGTCCAGGGCTTCCGTCCCTGCGGCGACGCCCCGGGGGTCGGCCGGGACGTCGAGGAGTTCCGCGACCTCCTCGACTGCGTGCTCGCCGATTCGGTCAAGCACTACGTGCCGCGCGAGGCCCAGGGCGAATGGACCCCACGCGCGCGCGGCCTGTCCGGCACCTTGAAGGTCATCCGCCCCTCGGGCCTGGCGCGGCGGATGGCGCGCTACCGTCCTACCATCGACGCGCTGGCCCGCGCGGGCCATGTGCTCGTGCAGGCGCGCACGACCGACAACAACGGCATGACCATCCACTTCGCGGTGGCCGTCCGCGCGACCCGCTCCGGGCCGCGCGTGGTCGCCGTCTTCGTCGACCAGCTGTTCGAGGAGTGACCGCCCCTCAGGCCGCGGCGGCCTGTTCGGCGCGGCCGAGCAGCGCGTCGGCGGCCGGGCCGACCACACCCGCGAGCGCGTCGCGGCACAGCGTGATCTGCTCCTCGGGCGACAGGCGCCCGTGCGCGCGGAGCATCTCCGGGTCGGCCTCGGCCGGCCACGGGCGGGCCGTCACCGGCTCGCGCAGCGCCGCGGCGAACGCGTCGCGCACCGCCTCGCGCACCGCGGGCGAGCGCCCCAGCGCCCACTGCACGAAGCGCCAGGCCAGCTGCGCGTGGCGGCCCTCGTCGACGGCGATCTGCTTGAGCGCGCTGCGGACCGCGTGGTCGCGGGCCTGGATCGCCGCCACCTGGGCCACCAGCGCCGCCAGCGTCTCGCCGACGCACCCCTCGCGCACCGCGGCGGCGGCCAGCGCCGGCAGGTCGCTTTCGCCTATCACTTCGGACATGTCCAAACGACCCGGTCCCATCGGACAGCCGGCATAGGCCCCCGCGAGCGCGTAGCAGGCGCGCGCGTGGGCGATCTCGTCGGCCATGGCCCGCTGCGCCCCGTCGATCAGGGCCGCCGGGGCACCGACGGCCAGCAGCTGCAGGGCGAAGCGGGCGAACGCGGCCACCGACGCGTGCTCGTCGGCCGCGGCGGCGCCCCATAGGTCGGCCAGCGCCAGGCAGGTCGCGTCGTTCAGCCCGGCCAGCGACGGCTGCATCGCGCCGCCCCAGTCGCCGCGGCGGATCGTCGGCGCCACGCGGCCCTCGCCGGCGACCATGAACGGTCGGCCCTCGCACACCATGCCGTCGCCGTGGGCGATGAAGTAGCAGCACTGCCCCGGCACCGCCGGCATCGGGTCCGGCCCGCACTGCACGATCAGCTCGACGTAGCTGCAGAACGGGTCGCCGGTGGCCGCCGTGTTGGCCCAGCCCTGCTCGCACACCTCGTCGCAGGCGGCGCAGTCGGGCAGGCCGTCGGGCACCGGGAAGCACACGTACTGCTGCATCATCCCCGGCGGCGCCGGCTCGCACGTGAACTCGCCCTCGGTGTCGCTCGTGGTCCCGGTCTCGCCGGCGGTGGTCGTCGTGCTCGTGCTCGTGCCGACCGGTCCGGTCTCGACCACCGTCGTCTCGCCCGCCGTCGTCTCGCCCGCCGTCGTCGCCGCCGTCGTCGTGCCGGGTTCGCCGCTGGTGGTCGTCGCGCCCGTCGTCGTCGTGCCCGTCGCGCCCTCCGTGCTGCCGGTCACCTCGCCCGAAACGTCGGTCGTCGCGCCGGTGGTGAGCCCCGTCGTGGCCGTGCCGGTCGACGACGTCGAGCCGCGATCGGTGTCCCCGGTGCTCTCGCCGCCGCTCGGCCCGCAGCCCGCGAGCAGCCCCAGGCCGGCCATCAGCTCGACGCGGAAGGCCCGCAACACGTCAAGATAGGTGCGCATGCGGGTAACCTAACCAAGCCGGCACGACCACGCCACCGAGCTCATGCGATACACGCCACGACACCGATGTCGTGACTGACCCCCTGTGAATTGCGGCGAGGTTCAATCACACCAGGAGCGGCGCCCGCGGACGCCGTTCAATTGCCACAGCACACGCGCCGCGCAATTACGCGCACCTGTCCAATCGGACATTTGACCGATGCACGGACATCACGCCTAACCGGCCTCGTCCGCGGCTTCTACCGCGTTCACGGCCGCGACGACCGGCGCTGCGACCAGCTCGATCGGCGTCGTGCCCTCGATCACCGGCGCGGCGAACTCGAGCCGGCGCCGCATCACTTCGACCGCCTCGGCGTTCTGGTCGACGAGCACGACGTCGCGACCGTGGCGCAGCGCCGCCTCGCCGAAGCTGCCGCTGCCGGCGAAGAAGTCGAGCAGGAGGTCGCCCGGGCGCGAGTGGACGAGCACGATCCGCTCGAGGATCTTGAGCGGCTTCTGCGTCGGGTAGCCGGTCTTCTCGCGGCCTTGCGGGCTGACGATCGTCTGCCACCACACGTCGGTCGGCGTCTTGCCGCGGGCCGCCTTCTCCGGCCCGACCAGGCCCGGGGCCATGTAGGGGATGCGATCGATCGCCTCGTACTCGAACGTGTAGCGCCCCGGGTCGCGCGCGTACCACAGGATGTTGTCGTGCTTGGCCGACCAGCGGGACTTCGAGCGGCCGCCGTAGTCGTAGGACCACACGATCTCGTTCATGAAGCAGTCGCGGCCGAAGATCTGGTCGCACGCGACCTTCGCGTAGTGGACCTCGCGGTAGTCGAGGTGGAGGAAGAAGCTGCCGTCGGCCGTCAGCAACCTGCGGGCCTGCTCGAGGCGGGGCCACAGGAACTCGAGGTAGTCGTCGAACACGTCGGCGTAGCGGCGCTCGCCGAGCTTGATCGTGCGGTAGCGCAGGCCCTTGAAGCCGGTGCGGTCGCCGTCCTCGTCGCGGACCGTACGCAGCTGCGCGCGCCGCTGGGTCTGCCCGGTGTTGAACGGCGGGTCGATGTAGATCAGCGAGAACCCGCCGTCCGGCAGCCCCGGCAGCACGTCCATGTTGTCCCCGAGCACGATCCGCGCCCGCGACCGCGACGGCGGCGGCGCCGTCTCCTCGCTCACGGGCGGAAGTCTCCCTGGCCCTCGCGCAGCACCTCGACGTCGTCGCCGATCATCCGCAGCACCGTCGACGGGTCGGGCCACAGCGGCCCGACGTCGACCGTCACCGCGACGTCGCGGGCGTGGCGGTTCTCGAGCTCCTCGGCCTCCTCGAGCTCGGGCGTCTCGTTCTCGCCGGGCGTGACCGAGCCGGTCAGGAGCGGCTCGCCGAGCTCGCCGATCAGCATGCGGCACACCAGGTGGTCGGGCACGCGCAGGCCGACCTCGTGGTGGCGGTTGTGCATGCTCTTCGGCACCTCGGAGGTCGCCTGCAGCACCAGCGTGTACGGCCCCGGCAGCAGGCGGCGGACCAGGCGGAAGTGCGAGGTGCCGAGCACGCCGAAGCGGCCGACGTCGGTCAGCCCCGACACGATCATCGTCAGCGGCTTGTGCGAGCGCTCGTCGAGCCCCTTGAGCCGGCGGATCGCCGCGATGCCCTTGGCGCTCGACATGGCGCAGCCGAACGCGTACCCGGTGTCGGTCGGGTACACGATCACCTGACCTTTCTTCAGCGCGTCGACCGCGGGCTGCAGCTTGCGCGGGTTCGGGCGCTCGGCGTCGACGTGTACCCGCATGGTGGCAATTCCTCGGTGACGGCGGTTCGCTCAGCGCCCCAGCAGCGTCGTGCCGGTCGAGCGGAGGTCGGCGCAGGCCTGCTTGACGCGGGCCTGCATCAGCTTCTCGGCCGCCTTGAGGTACGAGCGCGGGTCGTAGTGCTTCTTGTTGCCGACCTCGCCGTCGATCTTGAGCACGCCGTCGTAGTGCTTGAACATGTGGTCGGCGATCGGCCTGGTGTAGGCGTACTGGGTGTCCGTGTCGATGTTCATCTTGACGACGCCGTACTCGAGGGTCTCGTGGATCTCGCTCAGCTCGCTGCCCGAGCCGCCGTGGAACACGAGGTCGAAGCGGGCGGCCTCGCCGAATTCGCGCGCGACCGCGGCTTGACCGTCGCGAAGGATAGTCGGCTTGAGCTTGACGTTGCCCGGCTTGTACACCCCGTGCACGTTGCCGAACGTGGCGGCGAACATGTAGCGACCGCCCTTGACCTCGCGCAGCGCCCGCGCCACCGCGACCATGTCCTCCGGCGTGGTGTAGAGCTTCTCCGCCGGCGCGCCCTCGTTGTTGACCCCGTCCTCCTCGCCGCCGACCACGCCGGCCTCGACCTCGAGGATGACGTCGAGCTCGGCGCACTCCTGCAGCAGCGCGCGCGCGACCTTCATGTTCTCCGCCAGCGGCAGCTCCGAGCCGTCGAACATGTGCGACGAGAACAGGTTGGGCAGCCCGGCCGCGCGCCGGCGGCGGGTCTCGGCCAGCAGCGGGCGCAGGAACTTGTCGACCTTGTCGGCCGGGCAGTGGTCGGTGTGGATCGCCACGTAGTGCGGGTGCCGCTCGGCCACCCGGTGGATGAACTCGGCCAACGCGATGGCGCCGAGCGCCATGTCCTTCACGCCCAGCCCCGACGCGAACTCGCCGCCGCCGGTGCTCACCTGCAGGATGCCGTCGCTCTTCGCCTCGCTGAAGGCCGCCAGCGCGGCGTTGATCGTGCTCGAGGAGGTGATGTTGATGGCCGGGTAGGCGAACTTGTTCGCCCTGGCGTTGTCGAGCATGCGGCAGTAGGTGGCGTAGTCGGCGACGGGCATGGTTCCTCCGGGCTTGGCGGGGCCAAGGGGTAACACACCTCTCGCGCGGCGGCACGCCCCACGGCCGCCCGCCGCGCGCGTGCGCTCGTGAGCGGCCGCAGCGGCGTTCAGGCGGGCGACTTGCCGGCCCGCCTGGCCCGCCACGCCCGCCACGCCGGCAGCGCCACCGCGGCCGCGTAGAGCGCGAGGATGATCGACACCGGGTCGTACGGCGTGCGCAGGCGTGGGTCGCCGAAGAAGATCGCGGCGATGATCATCGCCCCGACCAGGCACACCGCCAGCACCGCCAGCGACGGGTCGCGCCGGATCCCCCGCAGCGCCAGGCCGATGCCCACCAGCGACGGCAGCAGCACCACCGTGTTGAAGAAGTAGCGGTAGATCTCCGCGACCACCAGCGTGTGCTTGTGGCCCTTGCTGGTCTCCGGCCACTGCCCGGCGATGAACCACTGCAGCATCATGTTGACGAAGCTGTAGCGGACCTGCTCCAAGAGACCGGTGGCCGCGTAGCACTTGGCCCGGATGTCGCGGTGCACGAACGGGTCGCCGATGTAGCCGACGAAGCGGATGCTGTCGCCGCCGAGCGCCGGCCGCAGCGCCAGCGGCGACCACTCCGGGACCCAGTTCTTGAGCGTACGGAAGCCCGGCAGCGTGACGCGGCGCCCGTTGGTCTGGTCGTCCTTCTTCTCCGCCGTGGCCCGCTCGCGCTCGGTGCGATACGCCTGGGTATTGATGTTGTGACAGCGCCCGGCGGTGAGGTTCATGTTGGCGTTCTCGGCGATCCCGCCCCAGTAGCCGGTGTGGTAGTGGAAGCGCCACAGGCTGAAGCCGAACGCCAGGAGCAGCGGCAGCGCCACCCCGGCGAGGTGGTGCCACTTGACGTGCTTCAGCCGGCGCACGTTGACCAGCCACACCAGCAGCACGAGCACGTAGAACACCGCCGCCTGCGGCCGCAGCATGAACGCGACCGCCGAGGCCACCCCGGCCGGCCAGGCGCGCTTGCCCTCCTGGAAGCACACCACCAGCCAGTACAGCGACAGCAGCTGCGCGCACAGGAAGGGCGTCTCCGACAGGAAGAACCCGGTGGTCGACAGATTGGGGAACCACACCAGCGCCGCGATCCCGGCCGTGCGCGCCTGCCAGCGCTCGGTCAGCACCCTGCACGCCAGCAGGTACGTCAGCGGCACCGCCAGCGCCCCCAGGAGCCCCCACAGCAGCGCCCCCGACGTCATCGGCGCCTGCGTCCCGAACAGCCGCAGCGGCGCCGCCAGCAGCATGTGCGTCCCGTACGCCTGCCACGCCAGCGTCCGCGTCGGCGCCGGGATCCCCCCCTCGGCCAGCGCCGTCGCCCGCTCGGCGTACAGCCGCATGTCGCTGTACAGGTACTCGCCCGGCGGGTGAACCCACAGCACCCAGACCAGGCGCGTCAGCAGCGCCAGGCCGAACAAGATCCACAACAGACGCCGTTCCGGGGGTTGTCCCACGCGCGCGAGGGTACTGGCCCCGGCCCCCGCCGGGAAGGGGTCCGAAGCCGCACCAGCGCGCGGAGTCGGCCTTATTACCACCGACGACCGTATTTTAACCTGTCCCTCGCCCTCGCAGCGCCGGCCCGCACTTCCTCGACGGCTCACGCCAATCGCATTCGAGCCACGCTGTGCATACTCATCGCAATAGGTCAGTGATTCATCAGATCCGTCGGATCGTACATTTGAAAAGTGATCCATGGTCAATGCCCTCGAGATCGTCATGCCATTCGCCACCGTGGTGGCGATCGACCTCGAGCCCGTCGGCTCATGACGATGCTCCCGCCGCATCGGACCTGACCGCGTGACCACCGATCGAAGCGCGGCGCCCTCTGCCACCAGCGCACATCGCGCCCGACCTCGCTGCGTGCATCACAGGCGTTTGCGGTAAGCTCCCGCGCATGTCCGTCCTCGTCCCGCCGCAGCCGGCCGCGGTCTACGTCTCTCGCCGTTCGCGGCTGACCCGCGCCCTCGCGGGCGAGCCGGCGATCTTCTTCGCCGGCGATCTCGTCCCGCGCAACTACGCGGCCAACATCTACCCGTACCGCGCGCACAGTCACTTCCTCTACTTCACGGGGGTGCACTGGCCGGGGGCCGTGCTGCTCGGCAGCGGCGACGCGTGGGAGATCTTCGCCGCGCCGCCGGCGCCCGACGATCCTTTGTGGGTCGGTCCGAGCGCGACCTGGGACGAGCTCCAGGCCGCCACCGGCGTCCGCAAGATCCGCCCGCTCGCCGAGCTGCGGACCGCGCTCGACTCGTTGCGGGGCGTCGCCACCTTGCCGGCGATTCACCCGCGCACGCGGGCCCGGCAGGCCTCGCTGCTCGGTCGGCCCTGGGGCGCGCACGACGAGTCCGAGGCCGGGGCCGTCGCCCTCGCCGGCCGCGACGCCGACCTCGCCGACGCCGTCATCTCGTTGCGCCTGCAACATGACGCGCCCGCGCTCGAGCTGCTGCGCGAGGCCGCCGAAGCCGCGCGCGCGGGGCACCTCGCCGGCATGGCGGCCACGGCTCCCGGGCGGCGCGAGTCCGACGTGCGGGCCGCGATCGAGGCGGAGTTCGCCGCCCGCGGCATGGCGCCGGCCTACGGCAGCATCGTCACGGTCCACGGCGAGGTCCTTCACAACGAGCACAGTCATCACCCGCTGAGGGCCGGCGATCTCCTGCTCGCCGACTGCGGCGCCGAGTGTCACGGCTGGGCCAGCGACGTCACGCGCACCTGGCCGGTCTCGGGCGCGTGGAGTCCGACCCAGCGGGCGCTCTACGACCTGGTCCTGCAGGCCAACCAGGACGCGACGGCGATGGTGCGCCCCGGCGTCCGCTACCGCGACATCCACCTGCGGGCCTGCCTCACGCTGACTCGGGGCCTGGTCGACCTGGGGATCTTCCGCGGCGACCCCGAGGGTCTGGTCGAGCGGGGTGCGCACGCGCTGTTCTTCCCCCACGGCGTCGGCCATTTGCTCGGGCTCGACGTGCACGACATGGAAGATCTCGGCGACCGCGCCGGCTACGCCGCCGGCCGGGGTCGGAGCGGCCAGTTCGGCACCCGCTACCTCCGCCTCGACCGCGACCTCGTGCCCGGCATGCTCGTCACCATCGAGCCGGGGCTCTACCAGGTCCCGGCGATCCTCGCCGACAGGGCCCTCTGCGGCCCCTTCGAGGCCGACCTCGACCGCGAGCGCCTGGCAGCCTACGCCGACGTCCGCGGGATCCGCATCGAGGACGACGTCCTGTGCACCGAGGGAGCCCCGGACGTCCTCACCGCCGCCATCCCGCGTGACGCCGACGCCGTCGCGGCCGTGGTGGGCGCGCAGGCGGGGCGAGCGGCCTGAACTCGGCCGCGGCCCCTGGTCGGCCGTGCAGGCCCGACGGACCCGGGTCCCGCGCGCGGCCGCCCGCTTCCGCCCCCCTGGCGCCCGCCGGCGCCGGGTCACCCGAGGACCCCGCGGATGCGCGGTTTGTTTGCCCTGGCGCGTAGTCAGCGCTAACTCCTCGTGTTACTTTGCCCCCTGCGCCCCTCGCGGCGCCCCTAGGAGTCGACGATGCACCTCCGCCCCCTCGTCCTTACCACCGCCTTCGTCACCAGCGCCCTCGTCGGTTGTTCGCGTGACGAGTTCGCCCCGTGGGGCTTCGCCCAGGACGTTTCGCTCGAGTGTTCGGCCCCGGCGCGGGGGCAGGTCGGCGTCGCCTACTCGTACACGCCCGAGGTGAGGACCGGCGTGCAGCCGTTCAAGTACTCGGTCGACCCGTCCACGCCGCTGCCGCCCGGCCTCACGATCGACGAGGACACCGGCACGATCTCCGGCACCCCGACGGCGGAGGGCATGTATCCGCTCAAGATCGTCGTCGTCGACGGCCGCGACGTCGAGTCCGTCATCACCTGCGGCGACATCGTCATCGACCCCGGCGCCGGCATCGACTGCCGCGACGAGAGCGTCGACCCCGGCGACATCCCCGACGGCTTCGTCGGTTACGTCTACAACTACCAGCCCACGGCCGCCGGCGGTCGTCCGCCGTACACCAACTGGACCGCGACCAACCTCCCGCCGGGCCTGACGATCGACCCGGCGAACGGCCTCATCTCGGGCACGCCGACGGAGACCGGCGTCTTCACGGTCACGCTCACGGCCACCGACGCCGACGGCCAGGAGCTCGCGGGCGAGTGCGGTGTCCTGGAGATCCGCGACCCGATCGTGGTCGACACCGACTCGCTGCTGGCGGCCTATCCTGACGGCTGCATCAGCTACGGCGAGACGCTGTCGGGGCTCATCGACAAGGGCATCGTCATCCCGGTCAAGGACGCGTCCGTGCCGCCGGTCTGCTCGCTGGTCGCCGGGCGCGGCAACGGCAGCCGCAACTTCGACGGCAACAAGGACACGCCGGACAGCTTCCCGCCGGGCATCGCCGTCAGCGCCGACACCTGCGAGCTCTCGGGCACCGTCGACAGCAAGCTGCGCTTCGGCATCTACGCGTGGATCACCACCATCGAGCAGTCGGGCACCAAGGCCTACCTGCCGTACTGCGCCCCGCAGGACGTGCAGGCCGGCACCGCCTACCCCATCGCGCGCACCGACGGGGGGACGGACAAGACCCTCGCGCCCGGCCACGTCGTGTTCGACGTCGACGCGGTCAACCCGCCGACCTTCACCTTCGGCAACGACACGCCGGACCCGCAGGTCCGGGTCGAGTACACCGAGGACTGCGCGGGCAGCTGCTTCTACGCCTACATCTTCTCGTACAACGCGCTGTCGGCGGCCGCTTCGGTCAGCGCCAGCCCCTCGGCCAAGTTCCCGGCCATGGGCTTCGACGGCTTCACCCACGCCATCCGCGTCACCGAGTCCGACGAGACCTTCCTGCGCAACTACGGCGGTCGGGCCTTCGTCACCAACATCAGCTACGACTACTGCATGTCGCAGAACGAACAGGACTGCGGCAACAACGAGACCGACCCGGACGCCAAGGCGGCGCTCATCCGGGCCAACGGCGACGGCAGCAACTACGAGTTCGGGCTGATCGTCCTGCCCGCGAACTGAGCCCATCCGGGCCGATGCCATCCATCCCTTGAGCACACAAGACAGTCGCGGCGGCGGAGCTGCGGGGCTCCGCGACCGAAGGGTCGCCCGGGTGCTCGACCGCGAGATCTCTCCGGTCTGGCACGATCGCTTCGCACGGCTCATCGTCCGCAACCTGCCCAACCTGCCCGAGGTCCTCGCGCTGGACATCCACTGCGGGACCGGGCGCGGGACGGGCGAGCTTTTGCACCGCCTGGGCGCGGGCGCCAAGGTCCTCGCGATCGATCCCGACGAGGGTGCGCTCGAGATGGCGAAGACGCGGATCCGCGCCGAGTGGAAGAACCGGGTCTACTTCAAGCCCGGCCACTTCGACGACGTCACCGCGATGGCCGACGACAGCTACAACCTCGTCGTCGCCAACCTCGTGCTCGGCGAGTCGGTCGACCTCGAGCCGGCGCTGGGCGAGATGATCCGCGTGTGCAAGATCGGCGGGCGGATCCTCGCCACCGTGCCGCTGCACGGCACCTGGGAGGAAGTCGAGGACATCTTCGCCGAGATCTTGCGCGACGCCGGCATGACCGCGGCGCTGCGTCGGCTCGAGGCGCTGCGGGCGATCCGTCCCACCGGTCCGCAGCTCGGCAAGATGCTGCGCAACCTCGGCGCCGTCGAGGACGACTACGTCATCGAGCACGAGCGCTTCCAGCTGCTGTTCCCCAGCGGCCGCGAGTTCCTGTTCGCCCCCGTCATCGAGCACGGCCCGCTGCAGATGTGGAAAGCCGTGATCGGCAAGGACGGCGCCCCGCAGGAGCTGTTCTGGCGCCTCAAGGAGGCGATCGACGCCTACTACGCCGGCCACGTCCTCGCCGTCACCGTGCAGGCCGGCCTGATCCACGTCGAGGTCGCCAAGGGCACCGCGCGGCCGGGCCCGCGGCTCGCCGCGCGCTTCTGGCGTCACTACCCCGAGCTCGACAAGCTGTGGGGCGGCCTCGCCGTCGGCTACGCCCGCGTCTCCGACCCGATCCTCCCGTTCAGCGACGCCGACTTCAGCGACTTCGACCTCGACATCGACCTCGACGAGTCCGACCCGCGGCGGCGCACCGGCGCGCTGCGGGCGCTGCGGACCGGCCGGCAGCCGGTCGTCGAGACCCCGTCGCCCGAGGATTTCGGCCTGCGCTTCCGCCCGCGCGACCCCGGCGAGGCCTCCGACATTCGCCCGCTCGACGCCGAGACCTCCGGCCTGCGCGCCCGTCCGCCGGGCTCCGAGGCCTCGGGCCTGCGCACCCTGTCGCAGCTGCGCGACTCCGAGATCTCGTCGGTCCGCCCCGCCGGCTCGTTCCGGCCGGTCCCCGTGGCCGTCGACGAGGACGACTTCTCCGAGCTCAACAACCCCGACACGCGCTCGCACCGGACCGTCTCCCCCGCGCCGAGGGCCCCCGAGCCCGCCCCGACCAGCGAGCACGACGAGGACCTGTCGCGCCTCGCCGAGACCGAGGACGACTTCTCCGAGCTCAACGACATCCCGCTCCTCCCGCCGCGCCGCCAGACCTCCGGCAGCGTGCGCCGCTCCTCCGAGTCGTCGGCCACCCGCCCCATCCCCGCCGACCTCGTCCGCGGCGACAGCGAGAGCAGCACCCGTCGAGCCCTGGAGGAGCTGGCCCTTCGGCCAGGTGACTCCGAGCGCAGCAGCGAGTTCGTGGCCCCGAGCCGCCGCTCGATCTCCTCGCCCACGACCGCCGCCCGCCGCCCCGCCTCCGCTCCGATCGCCGAGGCCCGCCGCCCGACCTCCGGTCCGATCGCCGAGGCCCGCCGCCCCGAACCCGACGCCGCCGCTTCCGGCAAGCGCCCGATCGCCGACGCCGAGTCCTCCGGCCGGCGCCCCGTCGACGCCGAGTCCTCCGGCCGGCGCCCTGCCGCCGAGGAAACCTCCGTCGCCCGGCCGCTCCCCGACGCCGCCGCTTCCGGTCGGCGGCCGATCGCCGACGCCGCCACTTCCGGCAGGCGGCCCATCCCCGAGCTCCGCCGGCCCGGCCTCTCCGGCCCCACCGAGGCGGCCGAGCCCGAGCCGCGGCCGCCTGCACCGGCCGAGCGAACCCCGTCCGCGCCGGCCGCGGCAGCCGCCCCCGAGATCCGTCGCCCCGCCTCCGGCGCCCGGCCGGCCGCGGCCGACACCAGCGCCCCGCGAGCGGCAGCCGCCGCGCGACCGGCCGCTCCGCCCGAGGCGCCCAGGCCCAGCCTGCCGTCGTTCCGCCTGCCCGAGCGGACGGCCGCGAGCACCGGCACCAGCGGTCTGTTCCGCCCGCCCTCGTTCAAGCCGCCCGGCGAGGACAGCCTGCCGCCGGTCAAAAACGCCTTCAATCAAAATAAGCCGCCGCCCGGCGCCGGCGAGAGCCAGGTCGACGACGAGGAGGAGCCGGAGGAGATCGACGAGCTCGAGCACGTCGACGAGATCGAGCCCGACGACGAGCCCGCGCCGGTGGTGACCGCCCCGCGGCCGCCCCCGCCGAAGGCTCCTCCGCCGCGTCCGCCGAGCCTCAGCCCGGACAAGAAGAAGTGACCCGCCTCGCCCGCCTGGCCGCCGCCCTCGCCCTGTCCTTGCTCGCCTGCGGCCAGCCTCAAGGGACAGGTCCGAACAAACCTGTCCCGAGTGACATGGCCCCAAGGCCAGCCCTCGAGGCGGCCCCCGCTCCCCCGGCGCCCGCGGGCCCGCCCGTGCGCAAGGACGGCACGGTCTACGCCGAGACGCAGCAGATGGGCACGCGCGTCTCGATCAACGTGTACGTCGGAGACCGCGCGGCGGCCGACGCCGGGGCCGCGGTCGAGGCCGCGTTCGCGGAGATCGAGCGCATCGAGCAGATCATGAGCGAGTGGCGCCCGAGCAGCGAGCTGTCGCAGCTCAACGACGGCGCCGGCGGCCCGATGCGGCCGCTCAGCGAGGAGCTGTTCGCCGTCCTGAAGCGCAGCAAGGAGATCGCCGAGGCCACCGGCGGCGCCTTCGACCCCACGTTCTACGCCGTCGGTCAGCTCTGGCACTTCGACCCCGGCAGCCGCCCGCCCACGCGCGAGGCCATCCAGGACAAGCTCCCGCTGGTCGACTGGCGCTCGATCGAGCTCGACCCCGCGACTCGCAGCGGCCGCCTCGCCAAACCTGGCATGAAGGTCGGCCTCGGCGCGATCGCCAAGGGCTACGCCGTCGACCGCGCCTCCGCCGTCCTGCGCGAGCGCGGCTTCGTCGACCACATCGTCGAGGGCGGCGGCGACACCTACGTCTCCGGCACCAAGGCCGGCAAGACCTGGATGGTCGGCATCCAGCGCCCCGACGGCCCCGGCTCGATCGCGGCGATCCCCGCCCGCGACCGCGCGGTCGTCACCTCCGGCGACTATCAGCGCTTCCTCGATTTCGAGGGCGTCCGCTACTCGCACATCCTCGACCCGCGCACCGGCTTCCCCGTGCCCGCGGACCGCAGCATGCAGAGCATCACCGTGCTCGCCCCCGACACCACCGACGCCGACGCCTACGCCACCGCCGTCGCCGTCATGGGCGTCGAGCGCGGCCTCGAATTCATCGGGTCGCAGCCCGGCCTCGACGCCGCCCTCATCACCCACGCCGGCGAGCTCCGCGTCACCCCCGAGCTGGCCAAGATCCTCGTCTACCCGCCCGACAAGCCGCCGCCCGCTCCGCCCGCGCCCTGATCCGCGCGCGTGTCGGGGCCCGGCGACGGTGGGAGCGACGGGTTCGCAGTTTTTGCACCGAGCCTCCGCGTGAGCGGCGGCGCCCCGGCGCACTTCTGCGATCCCCGACCGGCTCGCGCACGCCCGGCCGCGCTTGCGCGAACTCGCGCGGAATACGCGTCCTTCGATCGACGGCGCGGCGCTGGCGGCCTGCAAACTGGCCTATTCTCCTTGCGGAATGACCGAGCACGGCCGCACTCGCGGGCCCGCTGGGGTCGACGAACCCCCGCCCGCATCGCGCTCCAGCCCGCTCGCCACGGGTGCGGCGGGGCCTGTCTCCGCGGCCAGCTCGGCCTCCGACACCACCGATCCTGTCCTTCCGGCCAGCTCGTCCGACGTCACCGAACCTGTCCCGGCGGCCAGCTCGATCGCCGCCACCGTCGGCACCATGCTCGAGCCGGAGCAGGCCGGCGGCGAGCGGACGCGGGTGCGGCTCGTGGCCGGCAGGGTCGTCCCCGGCACGCGCTACCGGATCGTCCGCTGGCTCGGCGAGGGCGGCATGGGCGTCGTCTACGAGGCCGAGCACTGTGACATCGAGCGTAAGGTGGCGCTGAAGATCCTGCGCTACGACCTCAGCCGGCGGGCCGACATGGCGGCGGTGTTCCGCGCCGAGGCGCGGGCGGCCAGTCGCACCGGTCACCCCAACATCGTCGAGATCTACGACTTCGGCGAGCTCCCGGACGGGCGCCTCTTCATCTGCATGGAGCTGCTCGAGGGCAAGGACCTCGTGCCCGCCAGCGAGACCGAGGTGCGCCCGCCGGCCGAGGTCGTCGCCATCTTCCGCCAGCTGTGCAAGGCGCTGGGGGCCGCGCACAAGGCCGGCATCGTCCACCGCGACATCAAGCCCGAGAACATCATCCTCGTGCGTCGAGGCGGGCGGGACGGCGTCGTCAAGGTCGTCGACTTCGGCATCAGCGCCGTCCTCGGCCAGGAGCGGCGCGGCAAGATCGCCGGCACCCCGCACTACATGGCCCCCGAGCAGATCCGCGGCCACGCCTTCGACGGCCGTCTCGACATGTACGCGGCCGGCTGCGTCGCCTTCGAGCTGCTCACCGGCAACCCGCCGTTCCCCAGCGAGGCGCTCGAGGAGGTCCTGCAGGCCCACGTCGACCACCCGCCGCCGCCGTTCCGGCAGGTCCGGCCCGACCTCCAGCTGCCGCCGCAGCTCGAGCAAGTCGTGCTGCGCTGCCTGGCCAAACAGCCAGACGATCGCTACGCCGACATGGCCGAGCTCGAGGCCGCCCTGTGCGAGGCCCAGATCGCCTGCGGCCTGCGCACCGCGTGGGACGACCTGCCGCTGCCCGAGTGCGCGCCCGACCGGCTCGAGAAGCTCAAGGCGCGCATGCCGAGCCCGCAGGCCGTGCCGCGCCGCTGGCTGTGGCCCGTCGTGGCCGGCGCCTCGCTCGTGGCCGCCGGCGTGGCGATCGCCGTCGCCGCGCGCACGCCCGACCCGCCGGCGAGCGAGCGCTCGCGCATCGACGCGATCGCCGAGGAGGCGCTCGTCGCCGCCAGCCACACCTTCTACGTCGCCCCGCCGCCCGGCCAGCCCGACGTCCCGACCGCCTACACCAAGGTCCTCGAGCTCGAGGCCCTCACCGGCCCCGCCGCCGGCCTCGCCGACGCGCGAGCCGCCGAGCTGCGCGGTCAGTTCGCCGCCGGCCTCGTCAACCTCGGCGACAAGTACTGGGACGTCACCGGCGCCCGCCCGTTCGCCGTCGAGTATTACATCTGGGCCCGCGCCTTCGAGCCCGACCACCCGCGGGCCGTCGAGCGCAGCGGCATGACCCCCGGCGCCTTCACCCGCTTCCAGGAGAAGGCGCGCAACGCCAGTTGGTCGCTCGGCGAGCTGCAGGCGCTCGGCCTCGTCGGCGCCCTCGCCGAAGGCGACGACGCGCGCCGGCAGCAGCGCACCCTCGCCGCCTACGAGGACGCCTCGCAGCTGTCGATCTCCCAGCACCTCGACCTCGACGCCGGCCTCCGCGGCGCCGGCATCGAGCTGCCCGCCAGGCTGCCCGCCAAGGCCCCCGCACCGGCGCCCGAACCACCGGAGCCCGAGCCGCCGCCCGAGCCCATACCTGTCCCCGAGGACAGCACCGGCGGCCCCGCCGACCTCGCCGCGCAGGCCGACGCCGAGCGGCCGAAGAAGGCCACGCTCAAGTCGAACCGCGACCCCGCCAAGTCCAAGCGGCTGGCCGACGACGGCGTCGCCGCGCTCAAGGCCGGCCGGCGCAGCGACGCCGAGAGCCTGTTCCACCAGGCCATCGCGTACGACAACCGCAACGCCCGCGCCCTCATGGGCCTGTCGGACATCTACTTCGACACCGGGGCCAAGCAGAAGGCCGTGCAGTTCGCCGAGCTCGCGGTCGAGGCCGCGCCGCAGTCGAAGTCGTACCACATCAAGCTCGGCGACGCCTACTTCGTGGTCCTGCGCTACCGCGACGCGCTGGCGCATTACGAGAAGGCCCGCGACCTCGGCGACGACAGCGCCCAGGGTCGCATCGACAAGGTCAAGAAGCTCATCGGCCCATGACGACCCCCGAGATCCTCGCCACCCAGGTCGACCTCTTCGGCCTCATGACGGTGCTCGGCGAGCACCTCTATTCCACCCCCTTCGTCGCCCTGCGCGAGCTGGTCCAGAACGCCCACGACTCGTGCGTGCGTCGTCGGCTCGAGGATCCGCAGGCGTTCGAGCCGGAGATCCGCGTCGTCTGCGACCCGGCCGCCGGCACCCTCGCGGTCAGCGACAGCGGCGCCGGCCTCACGCGCGACGAGATCGTCCGCTACCTCGCCACCATCGGCGCCGGCTACACCCGCAAGCTGCGCGAGCAGCACGACACCGACGACCTGATCGGCCTGTTCGGCCTCGGCTTCCTCTCGGCCTTCGTCATCGCCACCCGCGTCGCCGTCACCACCACCTCCTATCAATCGCCGGACACCACCCTCCTCTATCAATCGCGCACCGGCGAGCGCTTCAGCATCGAGGCCGTCGACGCGCGCCCCGTCGGCACCACCGTCACGCTCCACCTCAAGGACAACTTCCGCGAGCTCGGCGACGAGTCGGCCCTGCGCGCGCGCCTGCAGCACTACTGCGCCCTCCTGCCGCTGCCCGTGTTCGTCGGCCACGATCCCGTCGCCGTCAACGCCCAGCCGGCCCCGTGGCGGGTCGCCGACGCCCACCCGGCCCGCGCTCGCGCCATCCGCCTCGAATTCGCCCGCCGGCTCGAGCGCCGCTTCGACCCGCTGTGCACCATCGACGTCGCCCCGCAGGACGGCGCCGACGTGCGCGGCCTGCTGTGGATCCACGACGCCGCCACCTACGGCACCTCCGACAACCGCAACCTCCACGTCTACGTCCGCGGCATGCTGCTCGACGACGACGCCCGCGAGCTGCTGCCCCCGTGGGCCGGCTTCGTCAGCGGCGCGATCGAATCGGCCCGCCTCACGCCCACCGCCTCGCGCGAGGACCTCCAGCGCGACCCGGCCTACCGCGCCGTCGCGGCCGCGATCGCCGAGGCCCTCGTCGCCGGCATGAAGCAGGTCGCCGAGCACGAGCCCGAGGCGTGGCGGCGCGTCCTCGTGCGCCACAACGAGGCGCTGCTCGGCGCCGCCCTGTGCGACGACCGTCTGTTCGACCTCCTCGCCGACGAGCTCACCGTCCCCACCAGCGAGGGCGACCTCGCCGTCGCCGTCGTCCAGCGGCGCGGCCAGGGCAAGCTGTACGCCAGCCTCAGCCCGCGCGGCGGCTTCGAGGAGGTCCTGTTCCGCGCCCTCCGCGTCCCCGTCGTCGTCGGCACCCGCTACGGCGCCCTGCCCTTCGTCCGCCGCCACGCCGAGCGCCGCGGCGGCGCCGTCATCGAGCTCGGCACCGCCGCCGGCAACAAGCGCGTGTTCCCCCCGGCCGAGCTCCCGGCCGACGCCCTGGCCTTCCTTTCGAACATGCTCACAAGGCCAGGTCAACGCCTGATCGCCGCCCGCTTCGCCCCCGCCGAGCTCCCGCTCGTGCTCGTGCCCGACCGCGAGGCCGAGCTCAAGCGCCGCGTCGAGAGCGACGAGGCCGCCGGCCGGATCGCCGGCGGCGCCCTCGGCCTCATGCGCATGTTCACCGCCAAGATCGACGCCAGCGTCGACGCCGACCTCTACGTCAACCTCGACAACCCCGCCATCGCTCGCCTGCTCGAGCACCGCGCCGACGTCGACGTCGGCCACCCCGGCGTCAAGCTCCTCCGCGCCCTCGTCGCCTTCGTCGCCGGCGCCAGCGAAGCCGCCGCCAACGAGGCCGACGGCCTGCACACCGCCCTCGCCGAGTACGGCAAGGCCGTCTGCGAGCTCCTCGACACCCCCCGCCCTGCGCGCTAACCTGCGCGGCGGACGATGCAGCCGCACCCGCAGCACTCGCCGCGTGGCACCGACGCCTCCTGGGCCCCCGCCGAGGCCAAGCCGCGCAAGCGCGCGAAGAAGCCGGCGACCGGGCCGAAGAAGTCGGCGAAGAAGTCGGCCGCCAAGAAGTCGGCGAAGAAGAAGCCCCCGACCGCGGCAAAGAAGAAGCAGTCGACCACGAAGTCGGCCGCCAAGAAGCCCCCGACCACGAAAGCACCCCGTGGCGCGTCGCCTGCCGTCGCTGCCCTCGAGCGCAAGGTCGCCGACCTCGAGCAGAAGGTCGCCGAGCTCTCGACCCTCGTCGCCGAACTGAAGTCCTCCCGCGATCCGTTCGACGGCGACGAAGTGATGGAGAACCCGTTCGCGTGGATCCGCCGCGATCCCTCCATCGCGCAGTACCACGGCCAACACGTCGCGCTTCACCCGACTCGAGGCGTCGTCGCGCACGCGTTTCAGCTCGACGCGGTCGTCGCCGAGGTCCGCGCCAGCGGCCTCCCGCTCGATGACATCGTGCTCGACTTCATCGCCGACTCGCCGTTCTGACCCGCCATGGACCCGCGTCACGGCCCCGCACATCCGTTCACGGAGACGGCTCACTCGGGCTTCGGCGTCCTCGTCCAGCCGATCGTCCATGTGCAGCTTCGCGCCGACACGTCGCACGATTGGTCGATACAGATCGCGGCCATCGTCGACACCGGCGCCTCCATCACCCTGATCCAGCGCCCGTACCTCGGATATGTCGCCGGACTCGACGCCGGGCAGCTGGGACCGCCAGTGCACTTCGCCTCGGCGACGGGCACCGCGACCTGTCGTGCCGCCCGCGTCGACCTCAGGATCGGTCTCCCACCCCAACCTGGTGAGCTGCTGCTGTCGCAACGAACGGTCTACTTCACCGATGCGAGTCTGCCGAGGCCGATCCTCCTCGGCCAGCGCGGCGTCCTCGACGCGCTGCAACTGGTCCACACCAATTGCGGGCCGCACCCCTCCTTCCGTCTCAATCTGCGCTGAAGGACATGCCCTCATGGACATCTGGCAATGGGTCCACGACATCGATCCCGAGCTGCGGCGCGGCGGCCAGCAGCAGCTCGCCGACCTGATCCGGCGCCTGCCTGCGGCCACCGTCGACGACCACCACGAGCGCGTCGACGCCCTCGCGCCGGAGGCCCTCGCCCTCGCCCGGGCCGCCGGGCTCCCGTGGGTCGAGGTGTTCGTCCGTCACTGGCACTTGCAGAGCCGCGTCCTGCACCGCAGTCAGGGTGACATGGCCCTGGGCGAGGCCGTCGCGCTCGTCGACTTCGCGCACAGCGAGGCCGCGCGGGGCTGTCCGCAGGCCGTGTGTACCGTGCAAGATCTGGCCGCCTGTTACTCGCAGGTCGACGGGCCCGGCTGGGCGCCGGAGCGGGCCAGCGTCGCGCGGGAGACGCTCGCGCGCATCGATCCGTCGTGGCCGTGCTTCACCTGCATCAGCTGCGAGCTCGCCGGCGCCTTGCGCGAGCAGGGCGACCCGCGGGCCTCGCTCGAATTCCTCGACGTCCAGCTCAAGCAGCTCGTCGGCGCCGGACAGGGCCGCGAGCGCACCTCCCTGTTGCCCGAGCGGATCGCCTGCCTCATCGAGCTCGGGCGCATCGACGACGCCCTCGCCGCCTGTCAGGACGCGGTCGCCAACGGTCGCCGCGACGAGAGTCAGCGGCGGGCCCGGCAGATCGACCTCGCGCGGATCTACGCCCGCCTCGGCCGCGGCGACGACGCGCGCCGCCACCTCCCTGTCCCCGAGGACATCTTACCGACCCCCAGCCACTACGAGCCCTACACCGACGCGCTCGTCCACCTGGTGCGGATCGGCGCGCGGAGCAACGACGTCGAGCTCGGGCGGCTGCTGCAGCGCTTCATCGCCCGCCTGCAGCGCAACGGCTCGCACCGCCTGCCCTTCGTCATCGCCGCCGCCGCCGCCGAGCTCGCCGTCGGGCGCGGCAGCCCGGCCGTGGCCGCGCTCCACCTCGCCACCATGGAGCGGCTCGCCGCCCGCCTGCGCCGCCCGGGCGACGCCCCCGAGCGGCTGGCGCGGGTCCGCCTGTCCCTCGAGACAGCCCTCGCCGCCCCCCGCCAGCAGCGGCCCGACGATCCCGAGGAGCGCCTGCGCGAGTGCATCGAGGCCAGCGTCGTCCGCCCCGGCGACGCCGAGCTCGTGCGTCGCCACGCCGTCGCCCTGCTCGGCCTCGACTTCGCGCGCGAGGCCGCCGACCTGCTCGAGCGCCACGTCGACGCCCACCCTGACGACGACGACGCCGTCACCCTGCTCGAGATCGCCTACCGCGACGCCGACGACGACGACCGTCATCGCGCGCTCGGCGAGCGTCTGCTCGCCAGCGCCGACCCGGTCAAGCAGCGCCACGGTCGGTGGGTCGCCGCGCGTCGGCTCGCGCGCGCGCGCGACTGGGACGCCAGCAACCGCCACCTCGAGCACCTCGCCGGCGAGCCTGGCGACGCCGTCCCCGCGCGTCTGGCCCGGGCCAGCAACGCGCGCGCCCAGGCCGACTGGCCCGCCGTCCTGCGCCTGCTCGACGAGGCCCTGCAGCTGCAGCCCGACCTCGATCCCGGCCCGCACGACTGGGACCGCATCGTCGCCGCCACCTTCCTCGGCGCCTGGGACCGCGTGCGTCACAGCGCCGCGCGCCTCGACATGGCCTTGCCGGGCGACGGCCCGATCGACGAGCGCTGGGAGCTGTGCCGGATCCGCGTCGAGCACCCGAGCGGCAAGATGCAGGAGCTGTACGCCACGCGCACCGGCCCGGTGACCGCGCGGCTCCTCCAGATCTCCCGCATCGATCAGCCCCAGCGGCTGTTCGATCAGGTCGTGTTCGACCCGCGGCCGCTCGGCAGCCACCAGGACGACGAGGACCGCCCGGTCTATCTCTACGCCGAGCTCGGCCCGCTGCAGCGCGCCGGGTATCGCGCCTTCAGCGTCGACGGCGTGCACCCCGGTGAGGGCCCGATCGCTGTGCTGCGACGGGTCGTCCAGAGCCTGCGCGGCAGCTTCCAGGTCCAGAGCGGCGACCGCTACCGCGTCACCTCGCCTGCGGGCGACGAGAAGCCCGGCCTCTACGCCTTCGTCGCGTTTGCCCCCGACGCCGACCTCCGCGCCGCATCCGACGCGCTCGCGACCAGCGTCGCCGACTTCGCCGATCCGCTCGTCTGGCCCGAGCTCGCCGAGGCCGCCGGCGACCAGCCGCGCGCCGAGCAGCACCGCGAGCTCGCGCGCGCCTGGGCGCTCTGAGCCGTCGCGACTGTCGCGCGCGTCACATTCTCCGCGACGACGGTCGCGCGCGAATCAGTCCGCCTCGCCTCGCAGACGTCGCCCGCCATTCACCATTCGCGACGCGCGGCCCTCGGCTATCATCGGCCCTCTCTCTAGCCCCGATAGGTGGTCTCATGGCCCGCGCCACGCGAACCTGCGCCTCGATCTTCTCCTCGTCCGTCCTCCTTGCGACTGCCTGCGGCGACAACTCGTCCGCCAACACCGACAGCGGCGTGTCCGGCACCCAGGGCACCCTGCCCGTCACCACCGACCAGACCGAGCCCACCGCCGGCAGCGACGGCACCGTCACCGCCACCGCCACCGAGGGCACCGGCACCGACAGCGCCACCGGCGTCCCGACCGGCCCCGGCTCCGCCACGGAGCCGGACACCGTCACCGACACCGGCAACACGACCTCCGGGACATGCTCCGAAGACCAGATGTGCAGCGGCGTCTGCTGCGGTCCCGGCCAGCTGTGCGACAACGGCGAGTGCGTGCCGGACTGCGGCGGCCCGCCGCCGTGCGGCGCGGCCAAGGAGTGCTGCGCCGCCGATCAGCTGTGTTACCTCGGCGCCTGCGTCACGCCCGGGCCGGCCTGCAGCGACCAGGTGTGCGCCACCAAGCCGACCGCGGACACCTGCGGCGACGGCTTCATCTGCGACCCGAACGCCGGCCTCTGTCTCCCGAGCCAGGCCGACCCGACGTGTCAGTACATCCCGCCGGCCAACGTGTTCAAGCCGACGCCGCTGTTCACGTGGGGCAAGCGCAAGGTGATCGCGTGCAACGCCGACGCCGACTGTCAGGTCGCCGAGGTCTGCACCGACCAGGTGTGCACGCCGACGTGGAACCACCTGATCCCGCAGGCGGACGACATGCCGAACCATTATCAGAGCTCGTCGATCCCGATCGTCGTCGACCTCAACGACGACTGCGTGCCCGAGATCATCTTCAACACGTACAAGGGCCAGGACTACACCACCGACGGCATCCTGCGGGCGATCCGGGGCGACGATGGGTCCAAGGTGTGGACCGTCACCGACGCGATGTACCGCACCAACAGCAGCGCGAACCCTGCCGCCGGCGACATCGACATGGACGGCCGGGCCGAGATCGTCGTCAGCGGCGCGGGCAAGTACCTGATCGCCATCGACAGCGACGGCACCCCGCTGTGGCGCTCGGAGAACTTCGCCGGCAGCAACTCGAGCGGCTCGGTGGCGATCGCCAACATGGACAACGACGGCGCGCCGGAGATCGTGTTCGGCCGGGCGATCTTCAGCAACGAGGGCAAGCTGCTCTACGAGGGTCCCGGCGCCCAGGGCCAGGGCCTGAACGGCCAGGGCCCGATCTCCTGCCTCGCCGACCTCGACGGCGACATGCGGCCCGAGCTCATCGGCGGCCGCACCGCCTACAAGACCACCGGCACGGTCGCCGGCGACGACTTCGCCGGCTCGGTGCTGTGGACCTCCAACGTCGCCACCGACGGCTTCTGCGGCGTCGCCGACTTCGACGTCGACGGCAAGCCCGAGGTCGTGCTCGTCACGATGGGCACCGTCCGCGTGCTCAACGGCCAGACCGGCGTGCAGATCGCCACTGCCAACATTCCCCAGGCCGGCACCGGCGGCCCGCCCAACATCGCCGACTTCGACGGCGACGGCGTGCGCGACATCGGCGTCGCCGGCTCCGCGCGTTACACCGTGTTCCAGTTCGACGGCATGGCGCTCTCGCAGCTGTGGACCGCCGCCACCGAGGACGACAGCTCGCAGGTCACCGGCTCCTCCGTGTTCGACTTCGACGGCGACGGCCGGGCCGAGGTCGTCTACAACGACGAGGCGTACATCCGCATCTACCCCGGCGTCGAGCCCGACTGCGCCATGAACCCGCCCGGCCCCGGCTGCAACAAGAACATGACCGACGCCGAGGTCCTGTTCCGCGACCGCAACTCCTCGCGCACGCGCACCGAGTACCCGGTGATCGCCGACGTCAACGGCGACTTCAAGGCCGACATCGTGTTCTCGACCAACAACGACAGCAACGCCGCGCTCGTCACCGACGCCGGCATCGAGGTGTTCAAGGACTCGCTCGACAACTGGGTGTCGACGCGGCCGGTGTGGAACCAGCACTCCTATCATATCACCAACGTCGGCCTCGTCGGCGAGATCCCCGTCGTCGAAAATCCCAACTGGGCCAGCTTCAACAGCTACCGCAACAACGTCCAGGGCGCCGCCGACTTCTGCGCCCCCGACCTCGTGCCCTACGACCTCACCTTCGAGGCCGAGGCCTGCGCCACCGGCCTCAAGCTGTCGGTGTGGATCGCCAACCAGGGCTGCCTCGGCGTCGGCCCCGGCGTCAACGTCGCCTTCTACGAGCAGAACGTCGGCCTCCTCGGCGTCGTCGCGACCAAGGGCCCGCTGGTCGCCGGCGCCGCCGAGCAGGTCTCGCTCGAGTACGCCGGCGCCTTCGACTCCGTCACCGTGTGGGCCGCCGTCGACGACGACGGCACGGGCAACGGCGTCCTCAACGAGTGCGTCGAGGACAACAACAGCTCGCCGATGGACCAGGTCTGCATCCCGCCGGGCTGACCGGCGACGACGTCATCGTCGAGCATCGTGCACGTGGTCGCGCCACCCCTTCAAATAGCTCTTATCGCGGGTGCTCGACCACAATGCCTCGTACGGGCACGGAGGGACCACTGGTCATTCCGGCCGGACGTGCACGTGCACGCCTGATCACGGTTGTTCGGGCCCGTCGCGGATGAGAAGCTTCGATGATGACGAGCGGTGGACACATACTGTCCCGGGATGACCGGCACGACGACGACGCCCCGACCGTCATGCTCCCTTCGTGGCCATGGAATACGTGGAGGGGCAGACCCTGCGGAGGTGGCTCAAGGCCGGGCCGCACCTGCTGAGGCACACCGCGGCAGGCTCGACGTAGGCCGCGAGCGGCGCGAGGGCTGCGGACCGGCATCGCGGCGGCCGTCAGCGCGAGCCCGCGTCCCTGTCCCGAAGGACATCCTTCATGACCTTCCCCCCGGCGTTGCGGGGGAGCGCGTCCATGACGACGATCGCCTTCGGTTGTTTGAAGCGCGCGAGGTGAGCATCGAGGTACGTCCGCAGCGACTCGAGGTCGAGCGCCGCACCCGGTCTGAGCACGACCGCCGCCACCGGGACCTCGCCCCACTTCTCGTCGCGTCGGCCGTACACCGCGGCGTCGAGGATCTCGGGGTGAGATGCGAGGGCGTTCTCGACCTCGGCGCAGTACACATTCTCGCCGCCCGAGATGATCATGTCCTTCTTGCGGTCGACGACCCACACGTACCCTTCCTCGTCCTGGCGGACGAGGTCGCCCGAGTGGAACCATCCGCCCGCGAACGCGGCGGCCGTCTCCTCGGGCTTACGCCAGTATCCCTGCATGAGGGTCGGTCCTCGATACACGATCTCGCCGACCGCCCCCCGGGGGACGTCGTTCATGTCGTCGTCGACGATGCGGTACTGGATCGTCGGGATCGGTAGGCCGACCGAGCCGAGCTTGCGAAGGGAGTCGGCGCCCCGGAGCACGCAGGTGATCGGTGACATCTCCGTCTGCCCGAAGACCGCGACGTTTCGGGCGTTGGGGAAGGTCTCCTCCATCTGCCGGAGCACCGTCTCCGACGCCGGCGCGGCCCCCCAGCTGATCACCCGCAGCTTGCGCCCCTTGTGCCTGGCGTCGGGGTGGGCGCAGATCGCCCGCCACTGCGACGGCACATTGAAGACGATGGTCGCTCCGCACTTCTCGTAGGCGTCGAGCAGGGCGCCCGCGTCGAAGCCCCCGAGCGGATGGATCACCGTGGGGATCCCCAAAAGGAAGTTGGCGGCGATGGAGCCCAGGCCGGCGATGTGGAACAGCGGCGCCGTCATGAACGCGACGTCGGTCTCCGTGAAGATCTCCATCGCGCGGATGCAGGTGAGGGCCTGCGCCGTCATGTTGACATGGTCGAGCATCGCCCCCTTGGGCCGGCCGGTCGTCCCCGAGGTGTACATGATGAGCGCGGGGGTACTCTCGGGGACATCTGCCGCCACGAACCCCGCCGGGTCCTCGGCCACGAGGTCGTCGAAGCGCTCCATCCCGGCCTGCGCCGAGCCGAGGACGATCACCCGCTTGAGCCGGCCGGTGCTCTGCTTGATCGCGGCGACCAGCGGGACGAGCGGCTCGTCGACGATGAGGACATCGCCGTCGGCGTCGTCGATGATGTAGGCGATCTCGGGCGGGGCCAGGCGCATGTTGATGGGGACGGCCATCGCGCCGAGGGTGTTGATCCCCATGATCGCCTCGACCACCTCGGTGCGATTGAGGACCAGCATGAGCACCCGGTCTCCGTGCCTCACCCCCCGCCGCTGCAAGGCGGCCGCGAAGGCGGTGATGCGCTCGTGGGCCTGCTTCCAGGTGGTGACGACGTCGCGGTGGATGAACGCCGTCTCGGCCGGTCTCATCGCCGCATGGCCGGCGATCTGATTCATCCAATGATTGCGACGTTGGGCGACCGGGATCATGCGCTGCTCGGTGTTCACAATTTTCGCTCGCTGATTGGAGGATCGGAGCATGAACCATCGCATAACTTGTCAACGACAAGCAAGTTTAAAAAACCTCCCCGTCAGGGCCTTTGTAGAGGAGGAGGAGGCCTGGGCCGGCCCGCATGATGCATGGTCGGGCGATGCGGACCTTGAACATTGTAAAGTTCCGCGGCGTACGGGGGGGCATGGGATCGCTGCTCGCGTCGGCGGTGGTCGGGTCGACGAGGAGGCCGAGCGCTCGCCGAGCCGAGGCCGCGACGTCGAGTCGACTGAATTCATCTCCTCGAGAGCACAACATCCGCCTCCTCGGCGTCGCCTCTACCGACAATCACTCGCTATATTCATACGACCCCTTCCGCCGCCTCACCGCATTCGCCCGCCGCCACGGTCACCCCCGCGCCCGGCCAATGACCCGAGGGCAGGTCTGCACCCCCGTCTCCTCACGGTCCCGGCCGCGCGTCGCGCCGACGCCCGCGTCGCGCCACCCCCGTGACAGCCCGTCGACGTGGTGCTAGGGTCACCAACCAGCCGACTGCCAGGCAGTCGGCTCCTATGCCGGATCCCAGTCGTCCCCTCGACACGACCGTACAACCCGAACCCTGGACCATCGAGCCGCTGGCGCTCGACCACAAGCCCGTCTTCGACCGGGCTCTGGCAGCAGCCGGCGTCTCGCTGTCGGACTACAGCTTCGCCAACAACATGTGTTGGCAGCTGTCGCAGCGGCTGTTCATCGCCTCGCTCGCGGGCTCGTTGGGCCTGTTCGCCGAGCGCGACGGCGTGCTGTCGATGCCGCTGCCCCCGCTCGGTCCGCCGTGGCAGCAGGCCGCCGCGCTCGAGGCGTGCGTCGCCCTGCTCGAGCGGGCCAACGACGGCGCCCTCGTCGGCGAGCTGCGCTTCGTCAGCCCCGAGTTCGTCGCCCGACTGCGCGAGCACGGCGACGGCTGGCTGCGCGGCCACGCCCTCGAGGTCCTGCCCGAGAGCCCCGACTTCTTCTACCGCCGCTCGGAGATGGTCGAGCTCCGCGGCGCCCGCTACAAGTCCAAGCGCAACGACATCAACCAGCTGCTGCGCACCTACCCCAGCGCCCGGGTCGAGCCGCTGCGCCAGGGCGACGCCGAGGCCGTGCGCCTGCTCGGGCACCTGTGGCTCAGCCAGCGCGGCGACCACGAGCGCGACCACGCCCGCGACGAGGAGGCCTTCGCCCTCGCCGCCGCCATGCAGCACTTCGACGCCCTCGGCCTGTTCGGCGTCCGCCTCGTGATCGGCGACACCCTCGCCGGCATCACCCTCGGCGAGCGCCTGCCCACCGGCGTCGTCAACGTGCTGTTCGAGAAGACCGACCTCGACGTCCCCGGCGCCTCCCAGTTCATCTTCCGCGAGTTCTGCCGCGGCCTCGACGACGACGCCCTGATCAACACCGGCGACGGCGCCGGCTCGCCCTCGCTGGTCCGCGCCAAGGAGAGCTACCGCCCGGTCCAGCTCGGCGACAAGTACCTCGTACGGATCTGGCGCACGAGCCCGTGACGCCGACGGGTGCGACGCGCCCCCACGGCGGCGCGCAGTCCCGCTCCCATCAATGAGCGGTTCCGCACACTGCGATCATTCTCGGCGGCAATGCCGGTACCGCGAATCGAGGCGCCTGCCGTCATTCGCCGCTCACGCCGATTCGCCGCGCTTGCGCCAGCCCTGCGGCGTCTCGCCGGTCCAGCGCTTGAACGCGCGGAAGAACGCCGCCGGCTCGGCGTAACCGAGCAAGAACGCCACCTCGGAGGCGCTCAGCGAGCGGTCGGCGAGCAGCTGCAGCGCGCGCGCGTGGCGGGCCTCGTCGACCAGGCCGGCGAAGTTGGTCTGCTCGTCGAGCAGCCGCCGGTGCAGCGTCCGCTCCGACACCGCCAGCCGCCTGGCCACCGCCGCGAGCCGCGGCTCGCCCTCGGCCAGCGCCCCGGCGATCTCCCGCCGCACGCGATCGGCCCAGCTCGCCCCGTCCGGCAATCGTGCCAGCATGTCCTCGGCCCGCCGCGCCAGGTAGCCGAACAGCCGCGGGTCCGAGCGCGGCAGCGGCACCGCCAGCACCGCCGCCGGGAACCCCAATTGCAAGAGCGGCGCGTCCCAGGCCACCGGGCAGGCGAAGTGCTCCTCGACCGCCCGCGGGTCCGGCGGTCGTGACATCGGCAACGCCACGAACGACAGCTTCGCCGCCGCGCCCGCGATCGCCCGCATCATCGCCGCGACCGCGGCCGCCTGCGCGTACACCGGCTCGCGCAGCCGCGCGAACGCCGGCACCATCGCGCGCACGAACACCACGTAGTCGCCCGCCGCGTCGCGCCGGCGCTCGAGCTGCGGCACCAGCCCCGGGTACAGCACCGCGCCCACGCGCTGCTGCCACGCCAGCGCCTCGCCGACGGTCGCCTCGTGCTGCATCGCGTAGCCGATCACGCCCAGCGCCGGGATCCCGATCCGCGCGCCGACCTGCAGCCCGTCGCCGCGGCGCGCCAGGATCTCCCACATCTTCAGGTGATGCTCGAGCGGCACGCGCCCGTCGGGGTCGGCCAGCCATTCGTCCTCGAGCCCGGCCTCCTCGCGGATCGCCGCGACGTCGGCCCCGAGGCTCGCCGCCGCCTCGAGCACCTGCATCGTCATCGCCGCCAGGACCGAGGGGCTCGCCATCCGCGGCGCATTGTCGGCGGTGGCGGCGAAAGCCACAAGCGTGGCGACCGCGGTCATCCCGACCCACCCCGCGCCGATCCATCGTCATGGCCATGAACCTCTCGCAGCTCCACGTCCTCATCGTCGGCGGTGCCACCGGCGGCGCCGCCACGGCCCTCCTCCTCGCGCGCGCCGGAGCCCGCGTCACCTTGCTGGAGAAGGTCGCGCAACCTCGCGCCGTCGGGGCCGGCATCGCCCTGGCCGAGAACGGCCTCGCCGTGCTCGAGTCGGTCGGCCTCGGTCCCGCGATCGCCGCTCACGGCCGCGCCGTCGGCATCCCCGCGATCGTCGACGCCCGCGGCCGGCGCCTGCTCGCCCCGCCGCAGCCGACCCCGCAGGTGCGCATGTTCCGGCGCAGCGCCCTGCAGGGTCTGCTCCTCGACGCCCTCGCCGCCGAGCCGCGCATCGAGCGACACTTCGGCGCCGAGGTCCTCACCGCCGAACGCGACGGCCGCCTGACCGCCCGCGTCGACGGCCGCAGCGTCGAACACCGCGCCGACCTCATCGTCGGCGCCGACGGCGTGCATTCGCGGGTGCGCGCCTCGGGCAACTTCGGCGCCCACGTGCATGCGCCGGGCATCCCGTACCTGCGCGCGCTGGTCGACGTCGACGCGGCCCAGGGCGTCGAGGCGTGGACCGGCGCGGGGATCTTCGGCAGCTTCGCGGTCGAGGGCGGCACCTACTTCTTCGCCTCCGCCGGCGCGCGCGCCTGCCGTCGCGCGATCGAGCAGCGCGACCTCCCCAGTTTGCGCGCGGTGTGGGCCCGCACCTATCCCCCATCGATCCCCCTGCTCGCCGCCGTGCGCAGCTTCGACGACCTGATCCTCAACCGCGTCCTTCGCGTCGAATGTCGACAGTGGGTCGACGGCCGCCTCGTCCTGCTCGGCGACGCCGCCCACGCCATGGCCCCGAACCTCGGCCAGGGGGCCAACAGCGCGCTCGTCGACGCCGCCGTCCTGCTCGACGAATTGCGCCGCGCCCCCGACCTCGCCGCCGGCCTCGACCAATATCAACAGCGCCGTCGGCCCGCCGTCGCCCACGTCGCCCGCACCTCCGCCAACCTCGGCGCCCTCGCCGAGCTCACCAACCCCCTCGCCCGCTGGCTGCGCGACCGCCTCCTGCTCCCGCTGGCCTCCCGCCTCGGCGGCGACCGGACCTCGCGCGTGATGCAGGAGACCACCGCCACCCTGCTCGCCATCGGCCGCGCCTGAGCGCGATCGGCAGCAGCGCCGCCTCCGCTCGCTCCACGCACTCTGTCTTTTCGGACATGCTCAAAAGTACAGCAATCAATAACGCGGCGGGAGTGCATCTCGCCCGCGACCTTCGGCGCAGCGCTCACGAGCACCAAGCGGACCGCGAGCGGGGCACCTGCGCTGGCGGCCCTCCGCCGCCATCGTCCATCCCCCGAGCGGACCTCGCGCAACCGCACCTGGACGTCCGCCGGCTCGGCCGCGAAGCCGCGGCCGGATGTGCCTCGCCGCGGGCCTGCTCGACCCCGGTCAGATCGGCCGCGGCCGGTGCTACGGATCGCGCCTCATGGAATACCGACGACTCGGAGCATCAGGTCTCAAGGTCCCCGTGCTGAGCTTCGGCACCGGCACGTTCGGCGGTGTGGGCAAGCTGTTCAGCGCCTGGGGTGACACCGACGTCGCCGCCGCGCGGCGGCTCGTCGACATCTGCATCGACGCCGGCGTCAACATGTTCGACAGCGCCGACGTCTATTCGGCCGGCGCCGCCGAATCGATCCTCGGCGAGGCGATCAAGGGCCGCCGCGATCGCGTGCTGATCTCGACCAAGGCGACCTTTCGTGTCGGCGACGGCCCCAACGACGTCGGCTCCTCGCGGTTTCACCTGGTGCGCAGCTGCGAGGCCGCGCTCAAGCGCCTCGGCACCGACCACATCGATCTGTTCCAGCTCCACGGCTTCGACGCCCTCACCCCTGTCGACGAGGTGCTCTCCACCCTCGACGACCTCGTGCGCGCCGGCAAGATCCGCTACGTCGGCTGCTCCAACTTCTCCGGCTGGCACTTGATGAAGTCCCTCGCCGTCGCCGACCGCCACGGCTGGCCGCGCTACGTCGCCCACCAGGCCTACTACTCGCTCATCGGCCGCGACTACGAGCACGAGCTCATGCCGCTCGGCCTCGACCAGGGCGTCGGTGCCGTCGTGTGGAGCCCGCTCGGCTGGGGTCGGCTCACCGGCAAGCTGCAGCGCGGCAGGCCGCTGCCGAAGGACAGCCGCCTCCACGGCTCCGCCGAGTTCGGCCCTCCGGTCGGCGACGAGCACCTCTTCCGCGTGCTCGACGTCGTCGAGGAGGTCGCGCGCGAGACCGGCAAGACCGTCCCGCAGGTCGCGATCAACTGGCTCCTGCAGCGGCCGACCGTCGCCACCATCGTGCTCGGCGCGCGCAACGAGGACCAGCTGCGACAGAACCTCGGCGCGGTCGGCTGGAACCTCTCGCCCGAGCAGGTCGCCCGGCTCGACGCCGCCAGCGAGGTCACCCTGCCCTATCCGTACTGGCACCAGCGCGGCTTCGACGAGCGCAACCCGCCGCCGGTCTGAACCAGCCGCCGCGGGCGGCGCACTGCCTGTCCGATGGGACAGCTGATTTCCGCGCCGCGCCCTGTCGTCGGGGCGCCCGACGAAGCGGTGGAGCCGAGGTCTCGGCCTGCGATCGCCATCGAGCCCGCCGCCGCCGCGATCGCGAGGCCCGGCGAGATCACCCTGGCGCTTCAGGTCTCCCCGCGCCGGAGCCTTCTGCGAGCGAGGGCGGCGCGCGGCGCTCGTCTGTCGCCGCTGTCAGCCGCGCCGCGATCACGGCGGACGCGGGCGCCGTGCCTCGCACCGCGACGGCTCGCGCGATCGCGTCGTGGTGCCAACATATCGCGACAGTAACCTGTCGCATCGGACAGTGTGACAGCCTCCTCATGAAGCCGCGCTCATTCGCCCGACCGTGTCGCCGCGCTCGAACGCCGCTACGATCGGAGCATGGAATTTGCTCGTCGCGGCCACCCGGGCCTTGTCGCCGTCGTCGCGTGCATGTCTTCGTGCCAGGAGCCGCTGCAGGACTACCCCGGCACGCCGCCGCTGATGGCGGACGACGAGCAGGACGAGGATGGCGAAGGCGGCGGCCCCGAGGACCCGCCGCTCGACCCGTGCAGCGACGACGCGCGGCTGTCTGGTGCCGACGTCGACGACCTCGCGGGCGGCGCGTGCGAGCGGGAGGACGAGCCGCCCGAGCCCGAGCCCGCGCCGCCGTCCGAGCCGCCGTCGCTGCCGCTGTTCGTCGAGGGTTCGACCACCTTCGTCGTCCTCCCGGACACCCAGTACTACTCGCTGCGCTACCCCAGCATCTTTCACAGCCAGACCTCGTGGATCGCTCGCAACGCCGTCGAGCGCAACATCGCCTACGTGTTCCACCTCGGCGACATCGTCCACACCAACAGCGCCACCGAGTGGAAGACCGCCAGCGCGGCGATGGCCGAGCTCGACGGCCTCGTGCCCTACGGCCTCGTCCCGGGCAACCACGACTACGGCCCGAAGGGCAACGCCTCCACGCGCGAGACCCGGCTCAACGAGTGGTTCTCGTTCGACGACGCCGAGCTGATGCCGAGCTTCGGCGGCGCCTACCAGGCCGGTCGGCTCGACAACACCTTCCACCTGTTCGAGGCCGGCGGCCACGCCTGGATCGCCCTCCTGCTCGAGTGGGGCCCGCGCGACGAGGTCATCGACTGGGCCAACGTCGTGATGGACATGTACCCCGACCGCCTCGGCATCCTCGTCACCCACGCCTACCTCAACAACGACGATCGCCGCTACGACCACACCGACGCCGAGCACTCGCAGGCCTACAACCCGCACCTGTACGGCACCGAGGGCGGCGTCAACGACGGCGAGGAGCTGTGGCAGAAGCTGGTCCGCCAGCACCGCTTCGCCCTCACCCTCAACGGCCATGTCCTCGGCGACGGCGCCGGCTACCTCGCCAGCGTCAACGACCACGGCAAGGTCGTCCACCAGATCCTCTCCAATTACCAGCACCGCAACTTCGGCGGCGAGGGCTACCTCCGCCTGCTCGAGCTCCTGCCCGACGGCCGGACCATGCAGGTCCGCACCTACTCGACGATGTACGACGACTACCTGTCCGCGCAGGACCAGATGTTCACCTTCGTGCTCGACGTCGACTGACCGAACACGCCGGCGCCGAGCAAGCCCACTCCCTGAAGTCTCTGCTTGCTAGCCAATCCCGTCGAAGCGACGCTCGAAGCCCGGCGCCGAGCGGTCCCGCTCCGTCAAGTCTCTGCTCGCGAGCCAATCCCGTCGAAGCGACGCTCGAAGTCCGGCCTCGAGCAGAGCCCGCTCCGTCAAGTCTCTGCTCGCGAGCCCCTCCCGTCGAAGCGACGCTCGGGGCCCGGCGCCGAGCGGGGCCCGCGACGCTCTTCATGGTGGCGACGGCGCGGCGAAGCGGGGCGCAGGCGGGACGGAGCCCACTTTACCGCCGCAGGCGCCCGTCCGTCGGACGCGTGCCGATGGACTCGCGCAGTCGGTCGTCATCGCAGCGACGGCGCCGAGCACGTAAAGTGGGAGGGAGCCCGCCGTCGCGGGGGACCCGCTTCGCCGCGCCGTCGCCACCGCGACGATCTCCACGGCCCCGCGCCTCCAGACGCCCCAGGCCGACGCACGCCCCAGGCCGACGCACGCCCCAGGCCGACGCACGCCCCAGGCACGCACCAGGCCGAGGCCAACAGGAGCAAGCCGGCGCGCCCCCGCTCCGAGCAAACACGCGCCGCGACCGGGTGCAGCGGACGTGCGAGCATCCCCGCATGCACGAGTGGCTCTACCGAGCGAGCAACGCCAAGGCCGACTCCACCTCCACCCAGATCTTCGCCGACGAATTCGGCTTCATCTGTCGCAGCGCCTTCGCCGACGTCGCCCACGCCCAGATGATCGCCAACGTCGCCAAGGTCGACTTCGGCGACGTCGTCCACCTCTACTTCATCGACTCCGAGGGTGGCGGCTGCTCGCTCGGGGCCTATCGCGTCGTCGGCCCGCACCGTCACCCGCGCGGCCAGCTGTTCGGCGCCGCCGTCCCCAGGACCAAGCTGCGCACTGTCGCCGACGGGCCTCTCCGCGACCGCCTGCGCGACGGCTCCGGTTACGCCGTCGACCCGCGCGTCGGTGAGTTCTGCGGCTGGCCTGTCGTGCGCGACGAGCACGTCTCGCCGAGCTACGTGCGCGACCTGTTCGTCGGCCGCAACACCCTCGTCCCGCGCTGACGACCCCGCCCGGCGGAAGCGTGAAGCGTCTGCTCGCCGGCCGGCCTGGCCCGCGAACAGACGCTCGCAACCTCGTGACGACCGTCACCGCCTCGCCGGCGGTCGGGCGCGCGCCGGCGTCACTGCGGCTGCGGCTCGACCCCGCAGGACTCGACCTCGCTCGGGATGCAGCCCTCGCAGTCCCAGCGGAATTTGTCGATGAGGCCGATCGTGTCGAGGACGTCGTCGCCCATGTCGAAGATGGAGATCGCCACCGTGAATTTCTCGCCGGGGGCAGCCGAGCCCTTGGCCGTGAACCAGCCGGTGCCGGCGCCCTCGGTGTCTCCGAGGAAGGAGTCGGGGAAGCCGGTGCCGGCGAGCAGCGGGTCGCCGGGTTGAATGGTCATGTAGGGGTCGAGGGCGGTGACCGTCAGCGGCTGCTCGTTGATGAACGTGACGTTGCCGGTGAAGGTCTCGCTCGTCGACCACACGACGAACATGTCGTTGTACGCGTCGCCGACCCAGTTCGGCCACTCCTGTGAGAAGTAGGCGAAGTCGAACAGGTAGCCGTGCGTGCCGAGCGGGACCTCGAGGTCGAACGACATGTAGAAGACGTCGTTGGCCGTGTTGTTGAAGGCGATGTTCCACTGGTCGTCGAGGGTGTCGGAGCAGTCCTGCGTGCCGTCGCAGTTCATGCCCGGCGTCCCGCCGTTGCCGTTGTTGCTGCCCTTCTCGTAGGTCATCACACCCGGGAGGTCGAACTGATTGTCGGGGTTGCCGTTCGGGGTGCTGACGTTCTCACCGGGGATGAAGCTGTCGGGCTCGATCAGGCCGCCGTCGGCCTGGAGCGCGGGGAACGTGCCGGTGCCGATGACGAGCAGGCGCTCGCCCTCCTTCGGGCCCCACATGAAGGCGCCCGCGTTCATCGGGTCCATCGCGCTGCCGTAGTGGGTGGCGACGCGCCACGCGCTGGCGTCGGGCGACGTGATCACCGGGTTGGAGATCGGGATCGCCATCGACTTGTTGTCCGAACAGTTGAGGCCGATCGCCTTGAAGGGGTCGTTCGCGTCGGTGTCGCACGGCGGCTGCACCGCCGGGGCCTGACAGTCCTCGTCGCCGCCGCTCGTCGTGTCGATCGGGCCGGTGGTGTCGACCGGTCCGGTGGTGTCGGTCGTGCCGGGATCGGTCGTCTCGCCGGTCGTCGTCGTCTCCACCGGGCCGGTCGTCGTCGTCGTCTCGTCACCGGTCGTCGTCGTGCCGGCCGTCGTCGGCTCGCCGGTCTCGGAGCCGCCCTCCGTCATCGAAGCGGACCCGCTCTCGCTGGTGGTCGGCGCGCCGTCGCTCGCGCTGTCGGTGGTGGTCTCACCACTCGTCGGGCCGCCGGAGAGAGAGAGCTCCGTGCCGCCCTCCGTGGCCGTGGCACCGGGATCGGTGGTGCCACAAGCGAGGCCGATGGAGGCGAGACCGAGGAGACGAACGATGGAGGTACGAACCATGGCCGCAGCTTACCGACTTGCGCGCCGACGCACAGCCGTCCGGCGAGGCGGACGGTGCGAGTGACCTCATCCTGCGCCACCTCCGATCCATGTGCTGGAGTTCGGCGCCGCTGGCCATCGCCATATCCTTGCGCCGCCGACAGCCGCTCCGAGAGCCTCGGATCTGGAGCTCAGCGTAACTCCGACGACCGACCGCTCTCGGACACCGCGAACCGCACAAAACGCGCCGCCTCCGCCCACGCCTGCCGCGCCAGGCCGGCGATGGTCCACCCCTGCTCGAGGATGGCCGATTCGGTGCCACCGGGTGTCTTCCTGTGAACATTCACGACCGGTACCCGCGCGCCTATCTTCCACGGAATGGATACACCGACCTTCGACGTCGCGGTCCTCGGCTGCGGGCCGACCGGAGCCGTCCTGGCCAATCTCCTGGGCGAGCTCGGCCTCCGCGTCGTGGTGCTCGAGCGAGAGCCGGACGTCCACCCGATCCCGCGGGCCACCCACATCGACGAGGAGACCCTGCGCAATTTCCAGGCGACCGGTCTCATCGCCGATCTCCTGCCGCACACCGACGAGTTCGGCCACGTCGAGGTCGTCGACGAGGACGGCGCCCCGCTGCTCGTCGAGCGAATCGCCGATCTCGCCAGCCCACACGGCTATACCGGCTCGCGCTTCTTCGATCAACCGGCCTTCGAGCGGATCCTCCGCGACGGCCTGCGCCGCTACGATCCCGGCGTCCGGCTCGAGCTCGGCATCGACGTCCTCGGCATCGACCCCGCGCCCGACCACGTCGTCCTCGTCGCGCGCCGGACCGACGGCGAGGTGCTGCACGTGCGCGCCGACTGGCTCGTCGGCTGCGACGGCGGCCGCAGCCTCACCCGCGGCACGCTCGCGGTGAGCATGACCTCGCTCGCCCCGCGGCGTCACTGGCTGATCATCGACACCCTGCTGCGCGACATGAGCGACGACGCCGGCCTGCCGCGCCACTTCCGCTACCGCCTCGAGCGCGCGCGGCTCAGCATCTTCGCCCGCGGCTTCGGCCGCAACCGCCGCTGGGAGTTCCAGCTCGGCGAGCACGAGGACACCCCCGACGACGCCACCGTGCGCGCCTGGCTCGCCCGCGACATCGACCCCGAGCGCCTGCAGATCACCCGGATCGCCAAGTACGCCCACAACGCCCTCATCGCCGGCAAATGGCGGTCCGGTCGCCTCCTCCTCGCCGGCGACGCCGCCCACATGATGCCGCCCTCCGCCGGCCAGGGCATGTGCGCCGGCGTCCGCGACGCCGTCAACCTCGCGTGGAAGCTCCACCGCGTAATCACCGGCCGCGCCGCGCCCGACCTGCTCGACAGCTACGAGCGCGAGCGCCGGCCCCACGTCGAGCAGGTCCTGCGCGGCAGCCTCTTCATCGGCGACCGCATGCAGGCCGACGACGCCTTCCAGCGCTGGCGACGGCGCCACCTCCTCCGCCTGCTCGGCGCCGTCCCGCCGCTGCACGCCCTCGCCCGTCGCGCCAGTTTGCGCCGCCCGCCGCTGCGCCACGGCTGCTTCGACCCCGCCTCGTCCTTGCACGGCCACCCGCTGCCGCAGGTCCGCGTGCATCACGACGGGCGCGACGGCCTGCTCGACGACCTGCTCGGCTATCGCTTCGTCCTCGTCATCCGCCCCGAGTGCGTGACCCGGCCGCTGCGCGAGTGGGCCCGCGCGCACGACGTCGCCGTCGTCCGCCCCGGCGTCGAATTCGAGGAGCACGACGGCGGCCTGCTCCGCTTCATGCGCCGGCGCGACCTCGACTTCGCCCTCGTCCGCCCCGACCGGCAGATCTTCGGCGCCGGCCGCGTCGAGGACCTCCCGCGCGTCCAGGCCGCCTTCGACGCCCGCTTCGTCCCAGTCGCGCCGCCGCCCCCGGTCCCCTCACGACATGTCCTCACGGACATGTGATCACGCTGCGCCCGGAGCCCCAGATGTCCCTCGTGACATGTCCCCCGCATCAGGACCACGGTGGCCCTCGAGTCCTGGACGCGGGTCACAAATAGATCGTGTTGCATTCGACCCGCGTGCGAAATCGAGATCTGCGCCGCGACCCAACGCCCGCGCGAGTTCGAACCGCCCCCGTGCGCCGTCTCTCCCCTGTCCTTACGGCCGCCGGCGGCAGCGCCGCACGGACGTCGGGCTCCTGGGCTGGAGAATCGGGCCTCACGCGCACGCCTGACGTTCGGGCCAGAGAACGCCGAATATCAACCGTCCCGGGGAATCATCGCTCGTGGGGCCGGGAGGCGACGCGCGCAACTCGAGATCGTGGTTGCAACTCGAGCGACCCATCACACCTCCGTGCTCATGGCACGAATGCATCTCTTGGCGATCGGGCTCGCGGTCTCTGCGTGCGGTGGGGGAAACTCTGATGATTCGGCGACAATAGGGGCAACGAGCGGTGACTCGTCGGATTCGCTGGAACCATCGACCACAGCGGACCTTCCCACGACCGGCGTGTCGGCCACGGAGGGCATGGACGCTTTGACCCAAGGCACCGACTCGCTCTCGGACTCCGACTCGGGGGACAACGCGACCACCACGAGCGCGTCGGCGTCGTCGGGCACGAGCGTCAGCGGCTCGACGGAGACGTCCGATGGCGACGGCGAGGCCAGCCGCGGCAGCGGGATCGACAGCGACAGCGACGCCACCGACAGCAGCGACCCCGAGACCAGCAGCGGCGCCACCACCGACAGCAACACCAGCGGCGGCCCCGACAGCGGCTCCGGCACCGACAGCGGCTCCGGCACCGACAGCGGCTCCGGCGACAGCGGCACCGCTGGCGACAGCGGCACCGACGGCGACAGCGGGAGCGACGATACGGGCCTCTCCGACGGCGGCGGTGGTTGCGGCTTCCGCACGCACACGCAGGGCGGCTGGGGGACAGCTTGCGCCGGCGACAACCCGGGCTGCTACCGCGACAGTCACTTCGCGGCCGCGTTCCCGGACGGCCTCGTCGTCGGTTGCGACGTGTATGCGGCGACCCTGCTGAACAGCGCCGCCGTCGAACGCGCCCTGCCGACCGGGGGGACCCCACGGGCCCTCCTGCCCGAGGAAGAGACCTCCTACGACGGCTCGGACGCCGACCCCACCGTCAACACCGTCTTCTTCGGCCAGGTCATCGCACTCGCGCTGAACGTCGCGTTCGACGCCAACGACGACTTCAAGCAGGACGCCGACCCGGTCCCGCTCGGAGAGCTCGTGATCGTCGATCCGGCGAGCGCGTGCCTCGGCATGAGCGTCGCCTCCGTGCTCGCCGAAGCGAACCTGGCGCTCGGCGCCTGCCCCTCTCCGCTCTCCCCGGCAGACCTCACCGCCTGCGCCGCGTTGATCAACGAATCGTTCTCCGACAGCGAGGCCCTGTGCAGCGATCGCCTCGCTCTCCCCGACGACGACTCCTCACGATAATCGTCGGTGCCGCCGCGACCGCGTCGCCGAGACCTTCGACGGGGCCGCTCAGCGCTCGGTGCGGGCGCGCATGTTCGCCAGCATCTCCTCGCTCCAGGCCACGAACTTCTGCGCGTTCGCCTCACTGAGGTCGGCGCGCACCTCCACCCGCAGCCACGATTCGTCGGCGCGGAACGAGAACGACAACCCGCTGCCGTCGCTGCTCGGCGCCGACGCGGCGAACTTCGCCGCCCCGCGCTCGGCCTGCTCCGCCTCGCCGGCCGACGCGAAGCGCAGCCCGATCCGCAGCACCACCACCGGCTCGGCGCCCGGGGCCGGCGCCGCCGTCGCCAGCGTCAGCCCCGAGCTCGCCACCTCGGTGAAGAACGACCCGTAGTCGTGCGTGCTGGCCATCCACATCCCGAGCGACGGATCGATCACCGCCAGCAGCGACAGCAGCTCCGGGCTCGGCGGCCCGCCGCTCCAGCGTTCCAGCGGCACATCGCCCTCGATCACCACCACCGCCCCGTCGCCGTGCTTCCACCAGCCCGCCCGCGCCACCATCGTCTGCTCGCGCGCCAGCACCGTCACCTCCTCGTGCTGCACGCCCGTCATCCCCAGCCCCGGCAGCAGCGCCTGCAGGCAGCCGCGCTCCTGCTCGCGCGTCATCGACCCGAACACCACGTTGGCCGCCCGCTGCGACTCGCCCTGCTTCACCGTGTAGATGCGGTCGATCGCCGCCACCAGCGGACCGCACGCCGGGAACTCGCCCACGATCGAGTCCTCGGCCCAGCGCGCCAGCGGCGTGTTGTCGCGCCCGACGCCGCCGGAGATCTCGACGACATCGGCGGGAAACCACCCGATGTCGCGCCACAGCGCCGCGTCGATCCCCTCCGGCGCTGGCGTGGTCACATTCGCCAGCGTCGCCGTCAGCGGCGGCGCGGGCGGCATCTCCGCTCGCTCCGGCTCGCTCACCTCGACGGACATCTCCTGCACCACCGCCTGCTCCTGCGAGATCTCCTCGAGCCGGCTCGGATTGGCCGTACATCCCACGAGCGACAGTCCGACGATCGTGCTGCGATTCACGCTGACCTGTCCTCTCCGCCGAGCCGGCAGCCTCGCCACCGTACCACGGCGAAGCTGCGCGAATTCGCCCTTACCCCTCCCAACCCGCGTCCGTGACCCTGCGAACAATCGTTCGCCCCTCGTCGCCTCGATCTGTCGGCCGAGTCGCGTCGCTATCACGGCGCCGCTTATGTCTGCGCCGAAGCTCCCGCTCGTCGTCCCTCCCGCGACCGCCGTCGCCCACGCTGCCGCTCAGTTCCCCGCTGTTCCGGCCGCTCGCCTGCGTTTTCGCGCCCACGACGAGCCTGGTTGCTTCTACATCGACGTCCACGACCCCGGCGCCGCCCCGCGCTCCTATCTGGTGTTCGCCTCCCCCACGCCCGATGGCTCCCGGCTGGAGTTCCGCGACCTCGGCGACGTCGCCAGCGTCATCGCCGGGGTGCTCGTCGTCGGCCTCGCTGCCGCCACCTGGCACACCTTCGGCATCCTCTCCCTGCTGCTCGCCCTGCCCTGCGGCGTCCTGCTGCGCGTCGCCGCCGAGTCGAACGCCGGGACCGCCGAGCAGGACGAGGTCTTCGCCGCCCTCGTCTCCGCCTTCGAGCCGCTGCGCCCCCCTGGTTCGCCGTATCGCGCCATCCGCCCCTCCTCGCGCGTCCTCGGCACCCACGGGTGACCGCTCGCGGGCGACGCTCCCACCAGCACCGCCCCGGCGCGGCCCGCATCCGTCGCGCCGCGCCGGGATGAGGCCCATCGGCCGGCTCCGCCCCGCCGAGCCCGGGCGCGCTCTGCCGATTCGCCCCGCGGTCCCTCTCGCGTCAATCACCGCACCGCCTGTTGCGTTCGCGTAATTCTCACGACCACCAATTCGGCCATTTCGCGCGCCAGCGGCCGCGCCGCGCTCTCCGTGATGCTCTCCACCAGAGACCACGCGCGCGAACGACCGGACGCCCGCGCGCGCCCCGTGATTCGCCGCACCATCGATTCGCTCCGCGCGAATGACCTCACCAGGCTCAGCCGCGCGACGATCGTGATTCGTCACACCGCGAGTACCCACAATTCTCGCGCGCATCACTGCGCGCACCCGACGAGTGCCACGAACTGGCGTTCATGGCTCGAGAACGCCAGCTTCTTCGCCCACGTCGTCGGCAGCTCGCCCACCTCGGCGCGGCTCCTCGGCCGCGCCGCGACGGCGAACCCGGCCGCCGCGTACGCCTGCACCAGCTCGGCCCGCCGCGCCTCCGCGGCCGGCCCCGGCAACGCCTGCACGGCCAGCGGATCGCCGGGCCCGTAGCCGAACACGATGTGCAGCGCCGCCCCGGGCTTGCACAGCCCGCGCAGCCGCGCCAGCGCGTCCGCCTCGGGCAGCGCCACCGCGCGCAGCAGCGAGCCCCAAGGCAGCAGCACCGTCAGCGAATCGACCAGCCCCGCCAGCTCGCCCGGCGCGCGCTCCAGCGGCAGCACCCCGAACAGCGCGTTGGCCAGCCCGCCGCGGGCCGGCTTGGCCGCCGCCTTGCGCGACGGCTCGCGCAGCCCCTCGGCGCTCGCGTCGACCCCGATCACCAGCGTCGACGGCTCGAGCCGCGCGCGGCGCTGGACGTACGTCCCATCACCTGTCCCGAAGTCCAGGTGCACCGCGCGGTGTCGGGCCGCCAGCTCGGCCAGTCATCAGCGGTCGACCCAGTGCTCTTTTTTGCCTTCGACGCGGTGCACCCCGCGAGAACCGCCCCCGCGCCGCTCTATTCCCGGCCTCGACAGCCCGCCTGCATCCGTGCCCGACCTCGCGACCGCCGAGTCGCCCGCCGGCGAGTGGCAGTTCGCACACGGCGTCCTTCGCGGCCGGCACCGCCCCGTCGAGCTGCCGACCATCGACTTCTTCGCGCGCTGGACCTCCGCGCGCTCCTGTCCCGGAGGACAGCTGATCGGCTGCGATGGCCACCACCTCGTCGACGGCCGCCTGCCGTCTACGACCCGCCGCCGCCCTCGTTGCCCTTCGGTCCCACCCGCAGCCCGCGGCACGCCAGCACCAGGCGAGCGCGCTCGGCCTCCTTCGCCTCGACGTCGATCCCCGCGATCTTGAACTCGACCCGCGCCACCACCGACTCCGTGTCGGCCGCCAGGTACTCGAGCGTGCCCTGGCGGTCGACCAGCGCCTCGGCCGCCGACCAGTCCGCCTCGCCCTCGACCGTCAGCGCCACGCGCTGCAGCCCGCGTCGTCCGAGCGTGATCGTCAGCGCGTCGATCTGGTCGACCTTCTGCGGCGGCGCCTCGGGCCCGTGCAGCTGCACCCGGCAGGCCGCGATCGCCGACGCATCGCCGCGCGAACCGCCCTCCGCCGACGAGTCGCGGAGCTCCACCGCCCTGGCCTCGATGCGCAGCCACAGCGCCCCGCCCTCCGCCGCGTCGAGCGCCGGCATCCCGACCTCCGCCACCCTCGCCTCGGTGAGCACGAGTCGCTCCACTTCGCGCCCCTCCTCGTCGAACGCCACGATCGCCGCCTCGCGCGGCTCGTCGTACATGCTGCCCTCGACCCACTCCCAGAACACCGACTCCGGCTCGAGCAGGACCGCCCCCCCCTTGTGGCGCAGCCACGGATTCACGTCGAAATAGCCGTCGCCCGGGGCGCGCACCCAGCCCGCGTGCAGCGTGTCGTCGAGGTCCAGCGCGTACTTCTTCGCCATCCGCCGCCAGGTTACCACGCGTCCCGTCGCGCGAGCGCGCGGCGTCGACCTGCGCCATTCCGCGCTACCCTCCGCGCATGAACCTCAATCAGGTCACGCTGCCCTCCGCCGACGTCGCCCGCGGCGCCGCGTTCTACCGCCGCCTCGGCCTGCGGCAGATCGTCGAGAACCTGCCGAAGTACGTCCGCTTCGAGTGCCCCGACGGCGGCAGCACCCTCTCGCTGCACCGCGTCGACGCCCTCGCCGGCGCCACCCGCGTCGTCGTCTACTTCGAGTGCCCCGACCTCGACGCGCGGGTCGTCGAGCTCAAGCGTCAGGGCCTCGCCTTCGACGCCGACCCCGTCGACCAGCCGTGGCTGTGGCGCGAGGCCTACCTGCGCGATCCCGACGGCAACGTCGTTTGCCTGTTCTGGGCCGGCGAGAACCGCCGCAATCCCCCATGGCGCCTGCCCGAGCCGCCCCACGAGTGAGCGCATTTTCAATACACCCATCGCACCTGTCCTCGAGGACATCCACACACACATCGATGCCCTTCGGTGCCGCCATCAACTCGACACTGGCGATCCCACATCTGTGCGAACAATCAATCCCCTCAGGCTCCGCCCTACATCCCTGAATCCATGAATTGTCGAGAGCATCCAGCCCGACGCGCTCGCCCCCCGAAAGCCACGCCCGGTGAGGAGCGGGGCACGCGGTGCGACGGAGACGCAGTTCCTCGCGCGCAGGCGCCCCGGCTCTGTGCCCGCGGGCCCAACCTGTCCCCATAACACCTCGGCCGAAGCAATGCGCGCCGAGCACGTGAACTGCAATCCGCGAAGACCCTCGGGCTCCACCCTACGTCCCTGAATCCATGAATTGTCGAGAGCATCCAGCCCGATGCGCTCGCCTCACGACCCACGCCCGGCGATGAGCGGGGCCCGCGACGCTCGCCGCAGGCGGGCACGGAGCGGCGGATTGGGACGCAGGTGGGACGGAGACGCAGTTCACCGCGCGCAGGCGCCCCGGGCTATGCCCGCGAGCCCAACCTGTCCTCACGAACATCCAGTCCGAAGCGACGGGCGCCGAGCACGTGAACTGGTAGGGGCCCACCGGCCGCGAGGGACCCGATCCGCCGCTCCGTGCCCGCCGTCACCCAGGTCTACCAGGCCCCGCGCCTCCGAACGCGCGACCGAATGAGCGCTACCCGGTCCCGAGCCTCCGCACGCGCGCCCCTCGGGAGGCAAACCTGTCCGAACGAACATCTCGTCAAGCACCCGGTTCGAACCAGGCTATCGCCGGCTCTTCTTCTCGATCACCCGGAACGTCACCCGCACCTTGCCGGGCCCGAGCGAGCGGCGCGCATCCATCGCCAGGATCTGCTGGTGCTCCGCCTCGTGCGCGGCGCGGAACGCCGCGATCTGCTCGTTGAGCTCCGCGTCGCTGGAGAACGCGAAGTCGTGGTTCAGGGTGACCTTCTCGGGCTTCTTCGGCATCGCTGCGGCCGCGGGCACGCTACCTGCTGGCGCTCTCGCGCGCAAGCACCTTGCCCGTGATCACCGCCTGGCCGGGTGGACGTCGGTGTCGCAGGGTGACCGCGCCTGCGGCCGGCCTCGCATACACGGGCGCCGTGGTCACGACAATCGATACCTCACGGTCTTATGAATCGCCACGCGGGCGGCCGCTGCGCGATCGTTTGACCAATCAACAAATGTCCGCCGCGGACACGCGACGGACGGTCTGCGCCGGGCGACGGCGCCGGCCTTTGGCCTCATGCTGCAGCGCACAGCCCCTGCCTCGCATGCCCCCTCAAGGAATGAGCATGCATATGAGAGGGATCGTAGTGTGGGCGATCGCGGCCGCCGCGATCGGCGGTTGTCAGAACGGCCCCGGGGGCGACGGAGACACGAACGGGGCTACCGACAGCGACGGGGTCACGGACGGGGTTCCGGCCGGCGCGACCGACGGAGGTGAGGCTGCGGAGTGCAGGGGCATCGAGCCCGGACCGTCGCCGATCCGGCGCATGAATCGGCGCGAGTACGACAATACCGTCTTCGACCTGCTGGGCGACGACAGCCGCCCCGCGCAGAACTTCCCGGCCGAGGAGGAGGCGCTCGGCTTCAACAACAACGCCGACGCGCTCGTCGTCACCTCGCTGCTCGCCGAGGGCTACCTCGCCGCCGCCGAGGCGCTGGCCGAGAACGCCGTCAAGGACCTCCCCGCGCTGCTCCACGGCTGCGACGTCAAGTCCGACGGCGAGGCCGCGTGCGCCGAGCGGTTCATCACCGAGTTCGGCCGCTCGGCCTATCGCCGACCGCTGGCCGCCGGCGAGGTCAAGACCTTGCTCGCGGTCCATCAGGCCGCCGCCGACGAGTTCGACTTCGTCACCGGCGTGCGCCTCACCATGACCGCGATGTTGCAGTCGCCGCATTTCCTCTACCGCGTCGAATTCGGCGAGCCCATGCCCGATAGCGACGACATCCTCAAGCTCGCCCCGTACGAGCTCGCCTCGCGGCTCTCGTACTTTCTGTGGGGCACCATGCCGGACGCCGAGCTGTTCGCGGCCGCGGCCGAGGGTCGGCTCGCGGAGCCCGAGGACGTGGCCAAGCAGGCCACGCGCATGCTGGCCGACGCGCGCGCCCGCGCCACCGTGCGTGACTTCCACGGCCAGTGGCTCGAGCTGCGGCGGATCGAGGAGATGGAGAAGGACGACGAGGCCTTCCCCGAGTTCGACCCCGAGATCCGGCCGCTCCTGCGCGCCGAGGCCGAGAAGTTCCTCGACCACGTGATCTGGGACGACCAGGGCGACCTCGACTCGATCTACCTCGCGCCCTACACCTTCCTGAACGGCGAGCTCGCCGACTACTACGGCGTCAAGGGCCCGAACGGCGACGCCTTCGAGAAGTTCGAGCTCCCGCCCGGCCAGGCCAGCGGCTTCCTCACCCAGGGCGGTCTGCTCTCGGTGCTCGCCAAGCCCAACCAGACCTCGCCGATCCACCGCGGCAAGTTCGTGCGCGAGCGGCTGCTGTGCCAGGTCGTGCCGCCGCCGCCCGACAACGTCGACATCACCCCGCCCGAGGTCGACCCGACCCTGCCCACGCGCGAGCGATTCAAGCAGCACTCCGTCGATCCTACCTGCTCCGGCTGTCACAGCATGATGGACCCCGTCGGCTTCGGCTTCGAACACTTCGACGGCATCGGCCGCTGGCGCGACGAGGAGGCCGGCAAGCCGGTCGACGCCAGCGGCGAGATCATCGGCGCCACCACCAAGGGCACCTTCGACGGCGTCCCCGAGCTCGCGGCCTTGCTCATCGATTCGCCCGAGACCGAGCGCTGCATGACCCTGCAGTGGTTCCGCTACGCCTACGGCCGCGCCGACGCCGACGCCGACGCCTGCACCATCGACGACCTCACCCGTCAGTTCGCCGGCTCGGGTCGCCGCATTCAGGACCTCATCGTCGCCCTCACCCAGAGCGAAGCCTTCCTCTACCGCCGCGCCCCGGAGGGAGAATGATCATGAGATCCTCGAACTTCTCCCGTCGCACCTTCCTCCGCGGCGCCGGCGGGGCCTGCCTCGCCTTGCCGCTCCTCGACATCATGCACGGCTGCGACAGCCCCGGCGTCGCCGCCCTCCCGCAGCAGTTCCGCGGCAAGGGCGGGCCCAAGCGCTTCGTCGTGTTCTGGACGCCCAACGGCACCATCATGAGCAACTGGCGCCCGACCGGCAGCCCCGACGCCTTCACGCTCCCGCGGATCTTGGCCCCCCTCGATCCGCACAAGCAGGACATCGTCGTGCTCGACGGCGTCGACGAGCTCTCGGCCTACAAGGGCCCCGGCGACGCCCATCAGAAGGGCACCGGCCAGGGCCTCACCGGCACCGAATTGCAGGAGGGCGACTTCGCCGGCGCCGACGGCCTGTCCGCCGGCTGGGCCGACGGCATCTCCGTCGACCAGGCGATCGCCGACGCCGTCGGCAACGAGACCAGGTTCCGCTCGCTCGAGTTCGGCGTGCACGTCTACGGCGCCAACGTCGGCTCGCGGATCTCCTACCGCGGCCCCGCCCAGCCGATCCCGCCGGAGAACGACCCGGCCGCCGCGTTCAACCGGATCTTCGGCGACCTCGAGAGCGACCCCGAGGCGCAGAAGCGCAGGATCGCCGAGCGCAGGATCGTCCTCGACGCCGTCGCCGAGGATTACAAGCGGCTCGTGCCGAGGCTCGGCGCGGCCGACAAGATCAAGCTCGACGCCCACCTCGCCGCCGTGCGCGACATCGAGATGCGGCTCGACACCGTCGGCAGCGTCGGCGGCGCCTGCCAGCCGCCCGTGCTCGGCGAGGTCAAGGATCCGACCAAGGTCGGCAACATCCCCGCGACCGGCAAGCTGCAGATGGACCTGCTCGCGATGGCGCTCGCCTGCGACCTCACCCGCGTCGCCTCGCTGATGTGGATGAACTCCGCCACCGCCAAGCCGTTCCCGTGGCTCGACATCCCCGAGGGTCACCACGAGCTGGCCCACCGCGGCGACAGCGACCTCGACGCCCAGGAGAAGCTGACCCGGATCAACGTCTGGTACTGCGAGCAATTCGCGTACCTCATCGAGCGGCTCAAGTCGCTCCCCGAGGGCGACGGCAGCGTGCTCGACAACACCCTGCTCATCTGGGTCAACGAGCACCAGAAGGGCAACGACCACGACCGCCACGAGATCCCCTACGTGCTCGCCGGCAAGGCCGGCGGGGCCATGAAGCCCGGCCGGTGGATGCAGGTGCAGGGCGACGTCCCGCACAACAACCTCCTCGTCGGCCTCATGAACGCCATGGGCCTCGAGGCCACCACCTTCGGCAACCCCAAGTACTGCACCGGCGCGCTCTCCCTCGCCTGAGCGCGCCCCGGCCGGCCACGCTCACGCGTCCTGGCGCCGCGTGAGCGTCGGCCCGGCGCCGGCTCACATGTTCCTTCGGACATATATACATTCTTCCGCCGACGCGCCGCGCCAGGCGGCCTCGCCGGCGGAGCGCGCGGTCGCTGCAGGTGGCGCGCCCGCCGCGGCCGCGTCGAGCTCGACCGCCGGTCGGCGGCTCGACACGAGCGTGAACGATGCTACGGACCGTGATACGCCGTGATGAACTTCATGCAGCACCACCGGGACGAGATCCTCGTCGAGTGGGCGACAGAGGCGAGGTCGGCGGCTTCGGCCCGCGGACTGACGGACGCCGAGCTGAAGAACGTGATGCCGCTCGTGCTCGCCGCGCTGACCGGCGGCGCCGAGTGGAACGGGCTCAAGCGTCCCATCGAGAGCCACGTCGCCGACCGCATCCGTCGCGGCTTCGAGATCGGAGAGATCGTGGAAGAGTTCGCCATCCTCGAGCGCTGCGTCGCCGACAGCGTGCGTCGCTCGCCCGCGGACCTGCGGCCCACCGAGGAGGAGCTCGCGCGGCTCTTCGTGACCTTGCAGAGCATCATGGTGCAGACGACCGATGTGTTTCAGGAGCACATGCGGCTCGACGAGCAACGCGAGAAGCGCTATCTCCGGCAGCTCCGCACCCTCGCCGATACCGCGCTCCGGGCGCCCTCCGGCGCGCATGACGGATTGGAAGCGCGGCTGCATGAGGCGATGGAGATCGTCCGCGAGGCCATGGGCGCCGACGCCGCGGCGCTGCTCCTGTACGAACCCGAGTCGCGCAAACTGGTCACCCGGGCCGTCGCCGGCGACGTCGAGGCCGGCCTGCAAGAATTCGCCGACTCGGTCGACCTCGACTCGTTCACCGGCCAGGTCGCCGCGCACGCCCAGGCGACCGAGCTGAGCGACGTCGTGACGACCGAGCTGAAGGTCAGCGACGCCCTCCGCTTCAGCGGGATCCACTCGCTGCTCGGGGTCCGCCTGCCCCGCCAACACCGATTCCTCGGCATCATGTACATCGGCATGCGTGAGGCGCGGCCGTTCACCAACCGCGAGACCCGGCGGCTGGAGGCGCTCGGCGAGGGACTGACCCTCCACCTCGACAACGCGAAGCTGCACGCGGAGCTCCGCGAGCACCTGAGCGAGCTCGAGGCCGAGCGGGCCCTCCGCGAGCGCTTCGTCGCCGTCCTCGCCCACGACCTCCGCGGCCCGCTGGCCACCGCCAAGATGAGCACGTGCCTGCTCGACGAGCTCGACGACGGCGCCGAGCAGCGGCCGGCGCTCATTCGCAGCATCGACCAGAACCTCGACCTCATCGACAAGATGATCCACGACCTCCTGGATGTCAGTCGCATGCGCGCCGGCCAGCGGCTGCCGCTGCGCATCGACTGGTGCGACCTCCGCACCCTCGCGGACGAGGTCGTCGGGGATCTGCGGGCCGTACACGGCGAACGCTTCGAAATCGAGGGCGATCCCGAGGTTCGCGGTCTGTGGAGCCGCGACGAGCTCAAGCGGGCGCTGTGGAACCTCGCCGAGAACGGCGCCAAGTACGGCGCCCCTGACTCCCCCGTGACGATCCGACTCGAACGACGGCGACGCGAAGCCGTCGTGGCCGTCCGCAACCTCGGCCCGGCGATCCGCCCGCAGGACCGGGAGCACATCTTCGATCTGTTCGCGCGCACCCGCGCCGCCCCGCCGATCGGAGCGAGCTGGGGCCTCGGCCTCGCCTCCGTACGAGCCTGCGTCGAGGCCCACGGCGGCACCGTCTCGGTCGACAGCGGCGCCGACGAGACGACGTTCACCATGATCCTCCCCCTCGACGCCCGACCGCATCAGCCGTAGTCCGCTCGCGGGTCCTCACGTGCGCACGACCTGCGCAAAGTTGCGGAGCGCTCGAGACGGCCTCCGCCGCCTGTGCTAAGAAGATCTGTCTTGCCCACGAAATTCGTCGGACTGCGACGAGGAAGCCTCGAATCGTCGCATGTTCATGACCAAGAAATCGCAACGCAGAGCGCGGGTGGCCGCGGGGACCCGGCGGGTGGCGCTCGCGGAGTCCGAGCTGACGGCCGCGATGGCCGAGCTGACCTGGGCCGACCGCGCGGACAAGCAGATCGCGGGCGAACGGCTGCGATCGGCGCTGGCCGAGCTCGTCACGGCCAGGGACTCGCTCGCCAGGGACACGGCGGCGGTGAATTGATGCGCGGCGGCGGACATCGTTTGGCGCCGGCCGCGGCCGGCAGCGACGAGCGTGAGTCATGCAGATCAACGGACTCGACCTCCCCGGCGCGCTGACGCGTGCGATCGCGGAGCGACGGTGGCGCCGTCCGCCGCTCGACGTCCTCCGCCGCGTCTTCCGCGAGAGCCCGGTGGCCGTGCATCTCTACGACCTCGCCGCGATGCGCGCCGCCAATCGCCGCTGGCTCGAAGAGAAGGATCCCGCGTACTTCGGTCATCTCGACGACAAGAAGCCGCCCGGCGACATCGACCCCGCGCGCTCGCTGCTGCTCGGGATCCTCGGCCCGCACATGCCGTTCGCGCTCGACTATCGGGTCGCCAGCGACCGCCCTCGCGTCCTCTATCTCCACTCCGGCGGCGACCGCTGGATCACCGTCGCCGGCGACGTCGAACAATTGCTCGCCCGGCTGCAGCTCGACGAGCATCCGCGCAGTCGATGATTCGTGCGCTCACGCTCGTGCGCTCGCCGGCGGTGGACCCGCGGTCCGCGAACCGTCGGCCGTGACGTGTCGCCGGTCCGCGGCCGCGCCCCGCGACGGCGCGCCGGTTGTCAGCGGCGCGGAGCCGTGTTACGAATCGGGCGTCATTCGTTTCTGGCGCACTTGCACGCTCTGCCTCCTGGTCGACTCTGCGTCTCCCGGCGGTCATGGGGTTCATTTCCGGCGACGTTGATGGTGCAGCACCTGCTTGTTGCGATCTTCGTTCGAGCGCTGGCTCTTCGACCGAAAACATCCCCCACACCGGCGCGACGCGCCGAGAGCCCGATCCAGAGACGAACAAGACAATGGGTAACCGACTCTTCGTAGGCAACCTCTCCTTCCAGATCACCGACACCGACCTCCAGCAGGCCTTCCAGGCCTACGGCACCGTCCAGGAGGTCAAGGTCATGACCGATCGCGAGACCGGCCGCTCGCGCGGCTTCGCGTTCGTCGCCATGGCGAAGGAGGGCGACGCGCAGCGGGCCATCGAGGCGCTGAACGGCGCCTCGCTCGACGGTCGCCCCCTGCGGGTGTCCGTCGCCGAAGATCGCCGCAACGGCTCCTCGGGTCCGTCCGGCGGCGGCTACGGCGGTGGCGGCGGCTACGGCGGCGGCGGCCGCAAGCCGGGCCGCGGCGGCGACCGCTATTGATTCGTGGCCGGGCGGGCGCCGCGGGCCTTCGTCCGGGGCGCGCTCGTCAGGGCGCGGCGTAAAAATCTTCGCCGTGAGGCTCACCGGCGACCCGGTCGAGGTCGCCCTGAGTCATCGGCCATTGCAGCGCTCCGGTGAGGATGAGCAATTCCCAGCGTGCCCGCGCCCGTGCCGGATCGGCCAGCGCCGACGCGATCAGGGGCGCATAGCCGTCGCTGCCCCAGCCGCAGCCGTCGGCGAACTGTAGCGGCCAGCGGTTGCGATAAAACAGCCACAGCACCTTGCGCAGCATCACCGCGTTGTAGGCGTCGACCCCCGCGGCGCGTGCGGCCCGTTCTGCGCCGATCCACGGCCCCGCGTCATACGACCAGGCTTGATTGCCGCGCGCGAGTTGACTCTCGAGCGCGGCGCAGGTCCGGCGGTCGATGCCGTCGACGATCAGCCGGCCGCGGAGGTCGCCCATCGGCTCCGGCAGCGGCAGCCACGTGCCCTCGCCGATGGCGAGCGGCGCCTTGCCGTGGCGATGCCAGTAGACCGTGACGGCCCGGGTGCAGAGGTCGAGCTCTGCCCCGAAGACCTCCACGCGCGCACGACGAATGCGCGATTCTACGCGCGTGGATATTCCGAGCATGAATTCCATCATCTCACGCCTGGAGCGCGATGGGAAGCGTGACGCCGGTGGCGAATGGCGGACCAAACAGCCGGCAAGCCGAGAAATGGGGGCATGCCGCCCCATCTCTCGTCGAGCCCGCCGGCTGCTCACGCGTCCTGGTGCCGCGTCAGCGTCGGCCCGGCGCCGGCGACGACGTCGATCGCCGGATCGACGCCCAGCAATTGCGCGTGGTGGATCCACCACACCCAGCACAGCATGCCGAACGGCAGGTAGCCGAAGTAGCCGAGCAGCGGCATCTCGTACACCTGCAGCACGTTGACGTACGGCACGTCGTACTTCCAGAAGTTGGGGTTCTGCGACGTGCTGTAGAAATTCCACATCTCGCCGACCAGGTAGTTGAGCGCGCAGGCCAGGCCGATCAGCACCACCGGCGCCCAGTTGCCGCTGCGAAGCGCCGAGAACGGCGTCCACGCGCCCGCCAGCGCCGTCGCGGCCGACAGCACCAGCAACGGGCTGAGCCAGATCAGCGGGAACAGCGGCGCCGGCCACAGCACCAGCGCCGCCAGCGAGGCCAGGCCGATCCACAGCAGCCGCCGCACCGCCGCGCGCGACAGCTCGATCTTCGGCCCGCGGGCGAAGCGGGCCCGCAGCGGCTCGATCGTGGTCAGCAATTGATACACCACGAAGATCGACGGCAGCACCGTGGTGAACGCCAGGCCGAACCACAGCAGGTACCCGCACCGCGAGAAGATGGCGTCGTTCGGGTAGTACCAGTTCGAGCGCGTGAAGTAATTGAGGTACTCGAAGAAGTACCAGCTCACGCACGAGGTCGCGCCGATCGCCAGCACCGCGCCCGGGCGGCGGGCCACCAGCGAGGTCCCGCCGGTGCGGCGGTAGACCACGCCGTCGAGCGCGAGGATGAAGCCCCACCACAGCGGCACGAAGCTGAACGGCACCAGCGCCGCCAGCTCCGGCAGCTCGCCCCACATCAGCGCCCACGAGGCCATCGCCAGCAGCGCCCCCGGCACGCACCACGGCGGGAACGCGACCAGGCGCGGCTGCTCGCGCGGCGCCGGCTCCGGCGGCGCGAACCCGAACCGCTGCGGCGCGCGGATGAAGCCGGCGATCAGCAGCGCCAGCGCCACCCCGAGCACGAACACGAACCAGCTGAACCCCGGCACGTCCGGGCTCTTCGGCGGCGGGAACACGCCCCAGGTGTCGGGCATGCTGCCGTGGACCAGCAGGCGGGTGGCGAGCGGCGTCGCCACCAGGGCGAGCAACGCGGCGACGAGCGGCGGCTTGCGGACCTTCGCGGGCATCATGCGCCGGCGACTCTACCACACCCGCCGGCGCGCCGAGCCGCTCGCCCGCGCGCCTGCGCGAGCGGCTGATGTCCCATCGGACATGTCATGCCCGACCCCTCCGGACGCGGGACACACGAAGGACATGCTCTTTCGAGCATGTCCTCTCATTGCATCACCGCGCCGGCGGCCTCACGGCGCCGAGTTGGCCGCGCCGAGCGTCGGCGTGCAGCCGGCCGCCCAGCTGCCCTGGGGCCCGTCGACGACCCGGCAGAACGACAGCGCCGCCTGGTCGGCCCCGTAGGAGACCTCCGAGACCCGCGTGAGGTCGGGCTTCAGCAGGGTCACCGTGTCGCCGTTGGAGCCGAGGCCGAACGCGTGCTGGCCCGGCTGGTTGCCGCGCTTCACCACCAGGAACTGCCCCGGCGCCAGCGTCGTCCCGGGCGCGAACACCAGCTTCTCGTCGTCGACCGCCGGGTCGAAGGTGGCGTCGAGCGCCATGTCGGTGAGGATCCACCCCGAGATGTCGACCGGCTGGGCGCCGGCGTTGAACAGCTCGATGTCGTCGTTGGTCGACTCGAGCTCGTTCACCGCCACCGCCACGTCGGCCGTGCACATCGACGAGTCGAGCGTGCACTTCGGCGTGCACGTCATCGCCCCGCCGGTGAACCCGCGGTCGGCGCACTTGGCCGCGCCGACGTCGAGGCCGTCGCACGCCTCCGCGCCCTCGCGCGTGCCGTCGCCGCAGATCGTCTTCGCCTCGACGTTGGGCGCGCCGAGGGTCTGTTCGCAGTGTGACCACGAACCTGTCCCATCGGGCAGGCGGCACCACGACACCATCGCCGCCACGCCCTCGACCGTCAGCGCGTCGCGGGTCTTGTCGTCGGCGTCGACCAGCGTCAGCGTCTCCGGGTTGCTGGAGCTGATGCCGAACGGCAGGTCGCCCGCGCCCGTCACCGCGTCGAGCTCGACCAGCACCAGGCGCTCGCCCGGCGCCAGCTTCGTCCCCTCGGGGAACACGTAGGTCTTGTCGGCCGGGAACGTGTCGTCGTCGGACAGCCGCCAGCCCGACAGGTCGGCCGGACCGTCGCCGGCGTTGAACAGCTCGACCGCGTCGCCCTTGCCGGCGAACGGCCCCGCCTCCGCGCCCTTCGACGTCAGCTCGTTGAGCGCGACGCGCGGCTCGCCGACGGGCTCGGCGACGCACTGCGAGGCGTCGATCGCCAGGCAGTCCGCCGAGCAGCCGAGCGCGCCGGTGAACGTCGGGTCGACGTCCGCGCACGACATCCCGTTCAGCTCCACGCCGTCGCACACCTCGTCGCCCTCGACGACCCCGTCGCCGCAGACCGGCCCGACCGGCCCCTCCGAGGTCACCGACGGCTCCTCGCCCGTGCTCGTGCCCGGGCTCGGCTCGTCGCCGGTGGTGTCGGCCGGCTCGTCGGCGGTCGAGCCGCCGCCGCCGCCGCCCTGATTGCAGCCGAGGGCCGCCGGGGCGGCCATTGCCAGGAGTGACAGAGACACTGCTACGATTCGACGCTCGAACATGACATACCCTCGCTGATGGAAATAGAGGCAGTGAAACAACGCTCGTTCAACGCGGCAGCGGCGCCCCGACCGCGGCCTCGAGCTCGATGAGCGCGTCCCGGCGCTCGAAGCGGGCCGCCAGGTGCAGCCGTCGCGCGGCCACCCGGCGGGCCTCGATGTCGAGGACCTCGACCACGTCGAGCGTCCCCGCCGCCAGCGCCGCGTCAGCCTGACGCGCCGCCGCATCGACCTGCGGCAGCAGGCCTTGCTCGATCTCGTGCACCCGCGCGTCGGCCCGCTGGGCCCGCGCGATCGCCTCGCCGACCTCGCCGGCGATCGCCGCCACCTCGGCGCGCTCCTCCACCTGACGCTGGCGCGCCAGCGCCTTCGCGGCCTTGATCTTGCCGCGATTGAGGCTGAACAGCGGCACGTCGATCGCCAGCGCCAGGCCGAACGAGGCCGGCGTGGTGGTGCCCGGACCGACGAAGTAATTGACCTGGGCCCAGCTCACCCACGGCGCCGCCTCGACCTTCGCCAGCGTCACCGCCGAGCGCGCCGCGCCGACCCTCGTCTGGGCCGCGCGCAGCTCCGGGCGGGCCCGCAGCGCGTACTCCGTCAGCGCCGCCGGGTCGAGCACCAGGTCGTCGATGTCGAGCTGCTTCCGGTCGACGCGCACGCTGAACGCCGGCCCCGGCCCGACCACGCGCGCCAGCTCGGCCTCGGTGCGCGCCAGCTCGCCGCGCAGCTTGCGGGCCTCGTCGACCACCTCCGCGCGAGCCACGTCGGCCAGCGCCAGCTCGACGTCGGTCGCCACCGCGCGGGCCACCCGGGCTCGCAGCTGCCGCTGCCGCTCGTCGCACAGCGACACCGCGCGAGTGACCTCCTCGAGGTCGGCGGTGAGCCACGCCAGGCGGGCGAACAATCGATACACCTGCGCCCGCAATTGTCGGCGCGCCGCCTCGGCCTGGCCCTGCGCGCTCGCGGCCGCGTGCCGGGCCCCGTCGACGCGCGCGCGCACGCTGCCGGGCCGGGGGATCGGCGCGCGCAGGCCGAGGTTGAAGCCGAGCCGCCCCTGCGCCGAGTCGTCGACGCCGATGTTCGACACGCGCACGCTCGGGTTGTCGATCTGCCGCGCCGCCGCGATCTCTTCCGTCGCCACCTCCGCGCGCGCCTCGACCACCGCGAGCTCGGGGTTGTTGGCCAGCGCCAGCGCGTACGCCTGCTCGACCGTCAGCGCGTCGCCGGCCTCGAGCGCCGCCACCGCGGCCTCGGGCAGCGGCCCGTGCGGGTGGCCGACCTGCATCTCGCGCCAGGTCGCGACCGCCCGCTCGGGCGAGATCGCCGGCCCCTGCACACAACCGACTGCCATCATCGTCAATGACGACAGGATCGTCCACGCGCGGGTCATGGCGCCTCCGACCTCTCCGGCGCGGCCGCGCGGGTCGGCTCGAGCATCGCCTCGAGCTTCGGCGCCGCCAGCACGCCGGCGTCGACCGCCGACGACGACGCCACGTCGACCGGCGCGCACGGCGACGGGTAGCCGAGGAAGCTGACCGAGAACGCCTGCCCGGGCAGGAGCGGCGCGGGCTCGTCGAGCGCGACCGCGATCTCGCGGCCCCACTCCGGCAGCTCCGGGTTCCGCCGGCAGCGCTCCGGCAATTCGCCGATCTGCGGGCCCAGGCGGGTCACGTGGGCCGTGACCGCCGCCCCGCCGGCGCCGCGCGAGCGCAGCAGCACCGCCTCGCCGATGCGCACCTGCCCGGCCTGGCCCTCGCGCAGGCACACCACCACCTCGTCGTCGTCGCCCGGCCCGCGGCTGACGATCGTCAACACCGGCGCGTTCGGGCCGGCGACCGCCCCGGCGGGCACGTGGACCGCCGCCACCTGGCCGTCGGCCGGCGCGCGCAGGACCGTCTGCTCGCGGCGCACCGCCAGCAATTGTTCGCGCCCGGCGATCACCGCCAATTCGGCGCGGACCGGCCGCAACGCCAGCTCGGTCGCGTCGGTCGGCAGCGACTGGCGGCGGGCCCGAGCCGCCGCCGCCTGGCGCACCAATTCGGGCACCAGCGTGTCGGCCGCCTCGACCTCCTTGCGCAGCGCCGCGCGCTTGACCTTGAGCGCGTCGAGGTCGCGGCGGTCGGCCATGCGGTCCTTGACCAGCCCGGAGAGCGCGTCGAACTGGGCGCTGACCGCCCGCAGCTCGGCGGCGCGGATCTCGCGATTGCTACGAGCTGTCCGCACGGCCATGTCGGCCTCGGCGACCGTCGCCTCGGCGGCGCTGACCTTGTCGTCGGCCGCCATCGTCGTCTCGGCGCGGACCGCCCCGAGCGACGCCTCGAGCTTGGCCCGCTCGGCGGCGAGGATCGCCTGCTCGGCGTCGAGCTCGCTGGCGTCGAGCACCGCGACGACCTGCCCGGCGCGGACGTGCTGGCCCGGCGCCACCTCGATCGTCTGCACGCGGCCGGCCGCCGGCGGCCTCACCTCGTGCTCGACGCCGAGCGCGAACCCGAGGGCAGCCCCCTCGGCGCGGACATCGAGCCACAGCCAGGTCGCGCCGGTCATCGTCCCGGCCCAGACCACCCAGGGGAGGATGCGAGTCCTGATATACGAAGACATGCTCAGATCTCCACCGTCGGCTCTTGCAGCAGCAACGAAACGTCCTGGACCCCCGGCAGCGCCTCGAGCCCGCGGACCAGCGCCGCGCGCTGCCCCGGGTCGCCGAGCCGGACCTGATAGGCGTGCTCCATCGCCTCGCCCTGGGCGACCTCGCGCAACGTCACCAGCGCGATGAATCGGCTGTACTTGCGGAGCAGCGCCATCACCGGCGCCTCATCGGCCCCGAGCGGCAGCTGGAAGCGCAGCAGGCCGTCGAAGCGCCGCTGGCTGCCGAACTCCGAGAACGTCAGCAGCCACACCGCCACGCAGAACAGCGCCGTGCCGCACAGCGCCGCCGCGTGCGCACCCAGCCCGGCGGCGATGCCGGAGCCCATCCCCGCGAACACGAAGATCATGTCGCGCGGGTCACGGAGCGCCGTGCGAAAGCGGACGATCGCCAGGCCGCCGGCGATGCCGAGGCCGGCCGCGATGCTGTTGCCGATCGCCAGCATCAGCATGCAGGCGATCACGCTGCCGAGCACGATCGCGTGGACCAGCCCCTGTGAATACGACATCCCGCGGAATGTCCACACATACACGGCCCCGAGCACCTGCGTCAGCCCGAACGCCAGCAGCAGCGCCAGCGCCGCGCTCTTGAACGCGAACGGCTCGCCGCCGCCGGCCATGAATACGTCGATGGAGTTCATCGCCAACCTCCCGCGAACCGGTACATCCGCGCGTCCTGAGCCCCGTAGAACGCCTTGATGGAGGTGCCGTACTTCGAGAAGGAGCGCCGCGTCAGGTCGAGCTGCTCGACGATGTTGTGCAGCCACAGCGGCACCTGCGTCGTGAACTTGAGCTCGAGGACGATCAGCGACTCGTGCGCCCGCTGCGTCGCCCCGTCGTCGAGCGCCCGCCAGTTGCGGTCGGGCGCCGCGAACGACCACCGGTCCGTCGCCTGCGCGCGGATCCGCGTGTCCATCGTGACCCGCACGTAGTCGTCGACCCGGCTGAAGTACGGCTCGCGGTCGTAGCGGACCACCGTGTACGGCCGCAGGTGCATCGTCCGCGTCAGCGCCAGGAAGCGCTCGACCGCCGCCCGGTCCTTGCCGGCCACCTCGCCGGGGATCGGCGCGGCGCGGTCGGCCAGCAGCTGCGCCCAGCGGTCCCGCGGCACCCGCCCGCGCGTCTTGGTGATGACGTCGTTGATCCGTCGCTTGACCTCGAGGAACACCGGGCTGTTCGGCGCCTCGGCGTAGCCGCGCACGCGCACCTTGATCCGGTCGACCTGCTCGTGCTCGTTGGCCCAGTAGAGGCCCATGGTCGGCGAGTCGAGGTACAGGCTCTCGATCGTGTAACGTCCGCCCGGGCTGCGGGCGGCGTACGGATCGATGTCACAGAACGGGCGGATCGCCGCGCGCAGGCGCACCGCGGTCGCGTTGTCTATCAAGTATTTATATTCTCGCCTCTCGATCACGTTTGCCGTAACCACGGACATGACATATCGCCCTCCATCGGCGCTGCGCCCCCCGAGGGCGCGCTGGTAGGATCAATCGCCGAAGCGATCGTTCGGGCCGGGTACGCCCGTCAATTCACATCCGTCCATGCTAGGACCGCCGGTCGCGATTGACCGTGAGCTCGAGCATCTGCGGGCTCGATCGGGCCACGCACCCGGCCACGGACGAACTCCAAGGCGTCACCCGCGGCCCCTGCCGTCGCCCGCGCAGCGCCCGCCCCGGCCGCCCCAGCCCGCCCCTCCACGCGCGTGGCGAATGTCGCCACCACGGCGCGCCCGTGCCCCGCGACGACGCGGTCCCCTGCCGCGACAGAACCGCCGCGAAGGCCGCCGCAGCGGCCGCCCCGCCGACTTTCGGGCGCCGTCATCCAGTGACGTGCGGCACCGCGGTCAGGCGGCTACCCACGTGACGCGATCGACACACACACGACATACTCCTGGCGCCGTGTGGGCAATGCGTCCACGCTTCAATCGTCGCTCGTCCGCGGCCCGGCCATGGAGATCCGTGACGCGTCGCCCTTGAACCCGGGGAGTCTCTCTGTAGATTTCTCGAGTATGCGTATTGGGAAATTTCTCCTCGTGATGATCGCGGCGAGCGGATGTAACTCGGACGACACCGCCACCGGCTCGGACACCGACGGCGACGAGGACGACGGCACGACCACCGGCGCCGCGCAGCCGCCCGGCACGAGCACGAGCCCCGCGACCACCTCCGACGCCGCGCCGACCACCGGCGACGGCGGGTCGGAGACCACCGGCTCGGTCGAGCCGCCGACCACCGGCGAGCCCGAGCCCACGACCGGCGACGACACCACCGGAGGCGTCGAGCCGCCCGGTTGGGTGCCGAAGGGGTGCCCGGAGATCTATTCGCAGGACATCCTGCCGACCTTCGAGATCGAGCTCTCGCCGTCGGAGCTGGCCGGGCTCAAGGCCGAGTGGGAGGCCGCCGACGACGACAACAAGCCCGAGCACCCGGTCAAGCAGTTCAAGTACCAGGACCAGATCATCACGAACGCGTCGGTCCGCCTGCGCGGCAACGACACCTGGTGGCACGGCCAGAACAAGATGCAGCTCGAGGTCTCCTTCAACACCTATAACAAGAAGGGCCGGTTCCAGGGCCTGAAGAAGATCCTGTTCGACGCCGCCGAGTACAACCGCACCTTCCTGCGCGACCGCCTCGCCATGCACATCCTCCGCGACGTCGGCCTGCCGGCCCCCTGCGCCAACAACGCCCGCCTGATGCTCAACGGCGAGTACTACGGCCTGTTCACCAGCATCGAGAAGGTCGACAGCGAGTTCATCGAGCGCTACTTCGAATTCGACGAGGGCAACCTCTACAAGAAGGGCGGCCGCTGGGAGAAGAAGACCAACGAGGAGAACCCCGACGAGAGCGACATCAAGGCGTTCGACGCCGCCGACGCCCTCGCCGAGCTCGCCCCCCTCATGAACCTCGACGAGGCGGTGCTCGCGTGGGCCGCCGAGGCCGTGATCCCTGACAACGACGGCGCCTGGGCCGGCGGCCTCAACCTCTACCTGTACAACGACCCCAAGACCGGCTTCAACATCATCCCCTGGGACAAGGACGCCACCTTCGACCGCGTCGAGCCCAACGTCGACCCGTACACCTATATCAAGCCCAACGACAAGGGCCGGCCGCAGTACGAGATCGTCACCGCCGACCCGGAGTGGTTCGCCAGGTACATCGCCGCGATCGAGCACGTGCTGGCGACCGGCTACGACGTCGGCGTGCTCCACGCCCGCATGGACGCCTGGTCGGCGCAGATCGAGGCGGCCGCGCTGAGCGACGTCAACAAGCCGTTCACCAACAAGCAGTACCACTCCGCGGTCAAGGAGATGCGCGAGTTCATCGCCGAGCGCGCCGCGTTCGTCGACGACTGGCTCGATTGCTGGCGAGGCGGCGGCAAGAAGGGCGACACCGGCCAGTGCGTTCCCTGACCTCCTCTCACCAGTCGATCGGCACCCACTCGAACCACTCCGGCGGGTACACGTAGTCCTCGCCGCACTCGTCGATCACCCCGAGCACCCGCGCGCTCGCCCCCGTGAGCTCGTAGACCGAGCCGACCACCAGGCTCGCGCACGCGCCCTCGCCCTCGGGATCCCAGCGCAGCACGCCCGTGACCGCGTCGGGGACCAGCAGCTCGCTGGTGCGGACGCAGCGGGCCTGCAGCCGCTCGAGCTTCGGCAAGCGCAGCGCGGCGCTCAGCTCGGCCAGCCGGGCCGCCGCGATGGCGCGCCAGTCGGCGTGGCCGAGCATCTCGAGCACGCAGGCCGCGAACAGCTTCGGCCGGCTCACCGGCAGCAGCGCGTCGCAGTCCTCCTCGCCGCGCCAGCCCGCCTCCGGGCAGCGGTCGACCAGCCGCTCGGCCAGGCGATAGACCCGGCGCACGCTCATCCCCGCCAGCAGGATGTGCAGCTCCGGCTGCAGCGCGTGCAGGTGCCCCAGCAATTCGTCGGCCGTCCCGGCGCGCAGCTCGTCGGCCAGCGGACCGGGCGCGGCCAGCAGCAATTCCTGGATGTCCTCTCGGACCTGGTCGAACGCGCATGTGATTCCGCGGTGCCCGGTCTCGGGCGCCCACACCCCGCGCCCGGTCGTCGCCCGCCAGAACACCGCCCGGCTGCGCCGCGGCTCGCCGGCCGCCTCCCACGTCAGCGCCCGCCGCAGCTGTCGCAATCGCCGCGCCCGCGGCGGCCCGGCCCCGATCGTCGGCTCGAACAGCACCAGGTTGCGCACGCGATCGGGCCGCCGCAGCGCCGCGTGGATCGCCGCCGCGCTGCTGCTCGCCCACGCGACCACGTGCGCCGGCTGGCCCAGGCTCTCGATCACCGCCAGCAGGTCGTCGCCGTGCGTCGCCCACCAGTCGTGCGGCCCGTTCGACCCGCGGCTGTCGCCCCAGCCGCGGCGGTCGTACGTGACCACGCGCAGGCACGTCGCCAGCTGCTCCGCCGCCGCCGCGAAGCCGCGCCGAGTCATCGCCGTCGGGTGCACCAGCACCACCGGCTCGCCGTGCCCGCGCGTCTCGCCGACCAGCGTCGCGCCCTGCGGACGTCTCAGCGACCACGCGGCCATGCCCCACGATCGCACAACTCGCGCCCGCGGTCAGGTCGCCCCGGCGCGCGCGCGTACCCTACCGCGAACGCATGACTTCGCTTTCGCGTCCTGTTTCGCTCGCGCTCGCGGTCGGGCTCGCTGATCGCCCCGGCGACCCGCAGAACCCCGCCACCACCGGCTCGACCGGCCCCGGCTCGAGCCGCGACGCCGAACCGACCTCGACCGATCGGCGGGCGCGCACCTCTGGTCGCAGAGGTTCGCCAGCGCCGCCGGCCGCGGCGCGCACGATCTCTCCGTCGCGTCCTCCGGCGACATCGTCTTCGCCGGCCCCGCCGATCGGTCGCTACCGCGAGTGCGCCCCGTATCGCGAACGCGGCCGCACCCGGGCGGGTGCGGCCGCGTCGGCTCACCTCGTTGCGCCTCAGTCGAGGAACCAGAAGTACAGGTAGGCGTGGGCGACCGCGATGGTGCCGAGCATCAGCGGGAACGCCAGCTTCAAGTACGTGAGGAACTTGAAGTGCACGCCCTCGCGCTCGGCCAGGCCCGCGACGGTCAGGTTGGCGCTGGCGCCGACCAGGGTGCCGTTGCCACCGAGGCACGCGCCGAGCGACAGGGCCCACCACAGCGGCATCACGCCCTCGGTGCCGCCCATCGCCGGGGTCATGCTCTTGAGCAGCGGGATCATCGTGGCGACGAACGGGATGTTGTCGATGATGGCCGACAGCACCGCCGAGGCCCAGAGGATCACGATCGCCGTGAAGTTGCGGTCGCCGCCGGTGACGTCGACGAGGCCGTGGGCCAGGTGCTCGAGCAGCCCGGCGTGTTCGACGCCGGCGACGACCATGAACAGGCCGATGAAGAAGAAGATCGTGACCCACTCGACCTCGCCGAAGATGTCCTGCACCTTGTGCGACTGGTCGGCCCCGGGGTGGCGGCGGACGTAGAGGAACATCAGCACCGCGGCGCCGAACATGGCGATCGTGCCGGGCTCGAGGCCGGTCTGGCGGGCGGTGACGAAGCCGGCCAGGACCGCGAACAGCACGCCGAGCGAGCTGACCAGGAGGCCAGGCTCCTTGATCGCGTCGGCCGGCTCGATGGCCATGATGCTGCGCTGCGCGTCGGGGTTGGTGCGCAGCTTCTTGCCCCAAATCGCGTGCAGCGCCATCACCTGCAGGGCGATCAGCACCCCGACCACGGGCGCCAGGTTTTGCACGAAGTCGTTGAACGACAGCCCGATCGCCGAGCCGATCAGGATGTTCGGCGGGTCGCCGATCAGCGTCGCCGTGCCGCCGATGTTGGACGCGAAGATCTCCGCGAACAGGAACGGGTAGGCCGGCACGTCGAGCTCGCGCGCCACCAGCAGCGTGACCGGCGTGAGCAGCAGGACTGTCGTCACGTTGTCGAGCAGCGCCGACAGCACCGCCGTCACCAGCGTGAGCATGATGAGCAGCTTCCACGGCACCCCGCCGGCCTTGCGCGCGGCCCAGTACGCGACGTACTGGAACACCCCGCTCTTCCGCGTGATGTTGACGAGGATCATCATCCCCGTCAAAAGCGCGATGGTGTTGAAGTCGACGCCGTGGACGGCCTGCTCCTGGGTGAGCACGCCGAGACAGATCATCAGGCCGGCGCCCAGCAGGGCCACCACGGCGCGATTGATCTTCTCCGACATGATCGCGGCGTAGGTCAGAATCAGCAGCGCGGTGGACAGCCAGAGAGGATCGAGGCCGAAGATCACGTGTTCGGGCATGATGGAGATGTCTCGTGGGTCATGATGCAAGAGTCAGCTCGCGCCGGACCCTTGCGTTCGCGGCGGGGATTAGCCCAAGCGAAACGCGCTTGCTATGACACGGGTCGTGAGATATCGCGGCGCGCTGCGCGACTCGCACTGCAATCAAGGCACAGCGAGCTCGGCGGCGATTGCGAGGACTTCGGAACTCGCGTGCATCGTCGGGCCATAGCCGGACAAATCGACGAACCAATCGCTGGCCTGCGACGGCGCGCCGGCACGGGGTCGAGATCGCTGTCGCTGCGCTATTGGCCGGTATTTCGCCGACGCGTACGCGAAATACCGGCCGCGGCGCCGTCGCCTCCGGCCAATCGTACGTACGCGAGGTCACCCGTCCGCGAGTCGAATTCGCCGCCATGATCACCGGCAATTCGCTCGCAAGCGCCGCGGTCCCCTCGAGCACGATCGGCGCGCTCGACTCCTGCGACGAGTGGTTGTGACGAACAAAAATTCATGATCCTCGGTCATCGCCTTCACGGGCGCCCACGTGACCATCCCCGCGAACCGAGGGATTGAAATCGCGTCGAATGGGGGATGTCCGGCGTCGGCGAGGTGCGTCCAGAGCGCGGGGCGATTACCACCGGTTCTCCGTCTTGCTGTCGCGACCCGGACGCGCGCGAAGAGCGCGGTCCGAGAAGATTGTTGAGCCGTCGCCGCCGGCTCGTGCGACCACTGTCCTGCGATGCGACTACGGGTCGTGGGGAGCGACGACGAGCCGGCGCGGCCCGGGGCGGCCGGCGCGGCCGCGTCGCTGCTCGAGCTGGCCCACGCCGGCGACCCGCGCACCGGCGAGGCCCTGTTCGACCTCGTCGGCGCCCAGGTCAACCGCCTCGTGTGGCGCGTGCTCGGGGCCGACGAGGACCACGACGACCTCGTCCAGCAGGTCTTCGTCGCCCTCCTGGCCGGCCTCGCACGCGTACGCGAGGCCGAGGCGCTGCGCGGGTGGGTCGCCGCCGTCACCGTCAACACCGTGCGCAGCGAGATCCGCCGTCGCCGCGTGCGCCGGTGGTTCGGCATGCAGGCCGCCGCCGCCGAAGCGGTGCACACGCCCACCGCCTCGCACGAGGCGCGCGAGCTGCTCGAGCGGACCTACGCCGTGCTCGCCCGCCTCCCCGCCGACGAGCGGATCGCCTTCGCCCTGCGCTTCATCGACGAGCAGCCGCTGGGCGACGTCGCCGCCGCCTGCAACTGCTCCCTGGCGACCATCAAGCGGCGGATCTCCGCCGCCCAGGCGCGGTTTCGTCGGCTCGCCGAGCGCGACCCGATGCTCGCCGAACACCTGCGCGAACTCGAGGTGCAGCGATGACCCATCCGGTGCAGCGTCTGGCCCGCGAGGTCGCCCACAACCTCGGCGACGGCCCCGGCCCGATCCGCCGCGAGCGCCAGCGCGCCGCGGTCGCCCGCCTCACGCGCGCGCCCTCGCGCGCCCCCAGGAGCGCGTGGTGGCTCGTGCCGCTGGTCGCCGCCGCCGTGGTCGCGCTGATCCTCGCCCGCCCCACCACCACGAGCGCCCCGCTCACCGTCGCGGTCGCCCAGCAGGCCGTCATGGTCGGCAGCTGGCTGGCCGCGCCCGAGCACGAGGCGCTCGTCCTCGAATTCTCCGACCGCAGCCGCGCCGAGCTCGCCCCCGGCACCGCCGCGCGGCTCGTGAAGCTCGAGTCGACGCGCGTCGAGCTGCACCTCGAGCGCGGCGCCGTCGCCCTCGACGTCGAGCCCGCCCCCGGCCGCGAGTGGTTCGTGATCGCCGGTCCCTTCACCGTCGAGCTCAGCGACGCCGCCAGCAGCGCGACCTGGCACCCCGACACCCGCACCCTGATCGTCGACGTCCGTCGCGGCAGCGCGGCCATCGGCGGTGACGCCCCGCCGACGCGCCTGACCGCCGGGCAACGCCTCGAGCTGCGCGACCTGCCTGCCGGCGGCGATCCTCGACTCGCGTCCACAGACACATCCGCGAACGATCCTCCCCCGCCGTCGCCCCCCGCAACCAACCCCGCCCCGACATCCGCCGGCGATCCACCCTCGCCTTCCAACAAGACCCCCTCCGCCAAGCCCGCCGCGACCGCGAAATCACCCCCCTCGCCGCGCCGACCGGCGTGGATCGAGCTCGCCGAGGCCGGCGAGCACACCGCCGCGCTCGCCGCCGCCGAGCACCTCGGCTTCCCCCCCCTCTTAAAAGATCTCGCAATCGACGACCTCGATCTGCTCGCCCGCTGCGCCCGCTTCGCCGGCGACGGCCCGCGCGCCCGCGACGCGCTCCAGGCCCTGCGGCGGCGTTTTCCGGGCGATTCGCGGGCCCGCACCGCCGCCTTCCTGCTCGGCCGGGTCGCCCTCGATCTCGAGCGCGACCCGGCGCGCGCCCGCGAGTGGTTCGCCACCTACCTGTCCGAAGCGCCAGACGGTGCATTGGCCGGCGACGCCCGGCGCCGCCTGGACGAGCTCGGCCCGCAGGAATAGATGATCCGCACGACCTCTCGATCGCTCATTCTTCTCGCCGACGTCTTCGTCGTCCTCGCCGCCTGCGACCTGGCCGCCCTCGACCCGATCCGCACCGCCGATCGTGCCGGGCTCACCTGTCTCGACATCGCCCTCCCGCAGTGCGTTCCCACCTGCGACCCGGTGGTGCAGGATTGCCGCGGCGGGGAGACCTGCAGCTTCTTCGGCTCGGGCTTCGGTTGCTGGGATACCATCGAGGAGCCCCGCGGGCTGTTCGATAGCTGCGAGTTCGCCAACGCCTGCGAGCCCGGCCTGGCATGCGTCGTGCCCGACCTCGTGTTCGAGTGCGACCCCGACTCGAGCGGCTGCTGCACCCTCTATTGCGACCTCGACGGCCCCGACTCCTGCCCCGGCGCCGGCCAGGAGTGCCTCCCGTTCTTCTCGCCGGGCGAGGCAGCGCCCGGGTTGAAGCACCTCGGGATCTGCCGCATCCCATGATTCGCCCGTCTCGCACGCTTCCAATCACCACACCTCGAGCCGCCCGCGCGTCCGACGGCTCACCCCGCGGCCTGCTCGCTCGCCGCCTCGCTCGGGCTCACCGCGACTCGCACGCCGCGCGCCGCGTGCACGACGCGCTCCGTCCGCCCGTCGCCGGTGAGCGCGCGCAGCATCGACCATCGCGCGATGGCGGCCCGCTCGACCTCGACCACTGCCACGCGCGCACGCTGTGCGCAAAAATAGTTGAGCCGTCGGCGACCCCTCCCGCGACCTCCACCCCATGCGATTGAACTTCTCTTCCCCTATTCACCTCGGTCTCGCTCTCCTCGCCCTCGCCGGCTGCGATCTGGGCATCCTCGACCCGATCATCACGACCGGGCTCACCACCGATTCACCGGACACGGGGGTGATTGTCACCGCGACCAGCACCACCAGCGGCGACCCCGATCCGGAGACGACGGCCGCCCCCTCGACCTCCGGCGAGGACCCCGGCACCACCGGCGACACCACGACCAGCGCCTCGGGGGGGAACTTCATCGTCCCGCCGGACCCGCCCGCCGGTTGCGACGCGTGGGCGCAGGACTGCCCCAGCGGCGAGAAGTGCTCGGCCGCGGGTCCGCCGCCGTTCTCGAGCGAGATCATCGCCTGCCACCCGATCGCGCCCGACCCCGATCAGCTCGGCGAAGAGTGCGAGATCCTCGTCGAGGGCCACCTCGGCCCCGATACCTGCGACATCGGCCTCTACTGCCACGCCGTCGACGCCGACACCGGCAAGGGCACCTGCATCCCGCTCTGCAGCGGCAGCCCGGCCGACCCGGCCTGCGGCGCCGGCCTCACCTGCCTCGTCCTGGAGCTCCCGCTGTGCATCCCCGAGTGCGACCCGCTGCTGCAGAATTGCCCGAGCGGGCAGAGTTGCAACTACCTGGCCGACTCCTTCGCCTGCTGGCCGCTCGTGGAGGAACCCAAGCAGCTGTTCGAGGGCTGCGAGTACGTGAACCAGTGCGAGCCCGGCTTGATGTGCGTCGCTGTCGAGTTCGTGACCGAGTGCGACCCCACCGATATCGGCTGCTGCACCCCCTATTGTGACCTCGACAACCCCGGCGTCTGCCCGGGCGTCGGTCAGGTGTGCCGCCCGTTCTTCACGCCCGGCGACGCCCCGCCCGGGCACGAGGACGTCGGCGTCTGCGCCCTCGACGTGTGATTCGAGCGTCCGCGGATCCAGCCCGCAATCACCGCACTTTCCCGAGCGCGCGACCGTGATCCCTCGACTCGCTAGCCGCGCGCCCGGGCGCATAACCGATATATGACCTTATAGACATTACCTTAAAAACATATCCTTACGGCCATGCATCGAGCGTGCGCCGCCGGCTCGCCGCGTCCGCGCGCGGCGAGCCGGTCCGATCGACTTCTGCAACTCGCGGTCGCCGACGGGTCGGGCATCGGGCATCCTTCCGTCCGATGGCTCGCCCCGCAGCCTGCTTGTTCGCCGCCCTGCTCGGACTCACCGGCGGCCCCGCGCGCGCGGCCACCGTGGTGCTGGTCCACGCCGACAGCCCCGCGGGTCCGCGCTGGCCGCTCGCCGAGCAGCGCGTCCGCGACGAGCTGCGCGCGCTCGGCATGACCGTCGCCGAGGCGCGCCCGCGCAGCACCGACGACGGCGCGATGGCGGCCCTGCTCGCCGAGCACGCCGCCGTCGTCGCGGTCCAGATCTCCCGCACCAGCGATCGCGGCGACGTCACGCTGTGGCTCGCCGAGCCCGCGCCGCGCCGCGTCTCGCTCGCGCTCGCGGACGGCCAGCACGCCGGCATCGCCGCCCTCCGCGCCGCCGAGCTCGTCCACACCGAGACCCGCGAAGGGGCCCGCCGCGAGCCCGCAGCCGATGCCCCGCTCCCCGAATCCCCGCTCGTCCCGCTGCCCCCGTGGACCGTCGCGACCACCAATTCGACCGCGGCCCCGATCCCGCCACCACCTTCGGCCGACGCCACGCCACCCGCCTCCGCGTCGCCCTCGCCACCGCTCACCGCCCCACCTGCGGCCGCGATTCCCCCGCTCCCCGCGCCCACCGCGACGCCCCCGCTCGCCCCGCAGCTGCCGTCCGAGTTCGTCGACGATCTTCCGCCCGCGACAGCGGACCTCGGCGCGCCCCCGCCCGCGCCCTCGCGGCGACACGGCCTCCTCGTCGCCGGCAACGTCGGCGGCGGCCCGGGCGGCACCGGCGTGCTCCCGGGGCTCGAGCTCGCCGCGCGGCGCGAGCTGACGCGCCGCCTCGAGTTCGGCGGCGGAGTGTTCTCGCTGGTCTCGCCGACCTGGAGGTCCGACCCCCGCGGAGCGATCCGCTTCGGTCTCGTCGCCGCGCGCGTCCAGCTCGGCTTTCGCTGGCAGCTCGCGCCGCGGCTGTCCCTGCGCCTCGCGCTCGGCGGCGGCCTCGCGCTCGGCTGGGCCGTCGGTCGCGCCGACAGCCCGTTCCGCAGCGCCACCAGCATCTCACCCGTCGGCGTGCTCTCGGGCGGCGTCACCTTCGTCGTCCCGCTCGGCCCGCGCATCTCCCTGCACGCCGGCGCCGCGGCCGACATCCTGTTGCCCTCGCTCAGCGTCCGCAGCGCCGGGGTCGAGGCGTTCCGGCTCGGCCTGCCGCTCCTCCGCGGCGTCCTCGGCATCGCCTGGGACTGGCCGCTCCGACGCCCATGACGGCGACTCCTCCGGGCCGAACGTCCGCGACCGGCCGCGTCTGCCGAATCAGGCGCCTGCCATCTCCGCCAGCTTCAGCACCGTCCGCCAGTTGCGCGCCGTCAGCGGCGAGCCGACCAGCCGATCGATCAACGCCGGCGTCCACTTCGAGCGCGCCACGCCGCTCGGATAGTGGAACCACAGCACCTCGCCCGCGGCCTCGACCCGCTCGCCCGCCGTCGCCCGCGCCCGCAACTTCTCGACCGCGTCGGCCTCGGGCGGCCGCTTCGACACCCCGAGCAGCACGTGGTCGGCCTCGGACTCGGCCACTTCCCGCAGCGGATTGCCGGCCACGACCGCCGCCCACTGAGCGGCCGTGCGCACCGCGACGTCGACCTGGAAGCCGAACACGCGGACGATGCCCTGCTCGAGCGCCGCCTCGTGCGCCGCCGCCGGGCCGTCCCCCGCGAACACCACGTTGCCGCTCTGGATGTACGTCTGCACCCCGGCGAGGCCGAGTTCCCCGCACAGCCCGCGCAATTCGGCCATCGGCAGCCTGCGGTGACCGCCGACGTTGATGCCGCGAAGGAGCGCGATGAAGGTCGTCATGGTGCGCTCGATCGTGCGCGCATTCGCGAACGCTGACAAGCCGAGGCCGCGGCCCTCGACGCACATGGTCGATCGGTCATGTCCTCGCCCGTGCTACCGTCGCGTCCGATGTCCAGTGACACCTTCTACATCGAGATCCGCAGCATCGAAGGCGACACCGTGGAGATGCTGTGCACCACCAGCACGGCCGGCGGCGTCAACGACTACGCGCTCACGCGCTCGTTCGCGTTGATGGCGCTCGAGGACGGGATGCCGTACGCCGGCGACAACCCGACCCCGCTGCAGAAGGCGATGCGCGAGGTCGGCGGCCCGACCCCGCCCGTGTGGGAGCAGGGTTTCCACCGCGAGCACGTCGGCAAGTTCATCGCCTCGACCGAGCTGGTCGAGCGGATCGGCATCGTCGTCGACGAGCGCGCCTGGCGAGACGGCCGCTTCAACGGCGGCGACGACCGCGAGGCCGAGAAGGACTTCCCGTCGCACAAGTTCGTCCTCCGCGCCCGCGTCACCGATCCGAAGTACCTCGAGGGCCTGACCGTCGGCTCCGTCCACGGCACCACCGCCTTCGACAGCTGGTGGGACGACCCCGTCCGCCAGTCCCGCGCCGAGACGGACGCGATCACGGCGAGAGCGTCGCGCTGGTTCCCGCCGAGCAAGAAGGCCGCTACCAAGAAGGCCGCTACCAAGAAGACGGCGAAGAAGGCCACCACCAAGAAGGCCGCCAAGAAGGCCGCCCCCAAGAAGACCGCCAAGAAGGCCGCCAAGAAGACGACGAAGAAGGCCGCCCCCAAGAAGACCGCCAAGAAGGCCGCCACCAAGAAGACCGCCAAGAAGACGACGAACAAGAAGACGGCGAAGAAGGCCGCCCCCAAGAAGGCCACCAAGAAGACGATGAACCAGAAGACCGCCACGAAGAAGACGGCCAAGAAGGCCGCCCCCAAGAAGACCGCCAAGAAAACCGCGACCTAGAAAGCGGCCCCCAAGAAGGCGAGCAAGAAGACGGCCGCTCCGCCGACCTCCGCTTGATCGGCCCGAGCTGCCGCTCCTCGCGTCTTGCAGCCCCTTGCCGCCGTCTGAACCTTCGGACAGGTTCCGATTCATGCGTGTCCGCCGCCCCTCGCGAGCGGGCGGCTCATCCTCCCCCCTGCGTCCGGTCCTGCCGCCTCCGCAGCCCCGCCGCGCCCGCCGGCGACCGCCGCGAGTTTTCGCGTCGAACCGTCGAGCGGCGCCGGCCGGCGGCGTTCCTCCCCGGCCGCGCCCGCAGACAGCCGCCGCGATTTTCGAGTAGAACCGTCGCGCGGTGCCGACCGGCGACATCCTTCCCCTCCTGATCACCCTCTTCGGGCTCGTGGCCGTCGGCCAGCTGCTCCGGCTCACCGGCGCGCTGCCGCCGACCGCCGCGGACACCCTCGCGCGCGTCATCCTGCAGGTCACGATGCCGGCGCTCATCGTCGTCATCCTCGCCGACGCGCGCTTCGAGCCGGCGCTGATCCCCGCGGTGCTCGCCTGCACGATCGCCCTGTTCAGCGCCGTCGCGCTCGGCGTGCTGTGGATGCGGGCGCGCGGCGCCTCGCGTCCGACCCAGGGAGCAGCCGGCATCGTCTCGGCCTTCGCCAACACCGCCTTCCTCGGCGTCCCCTTCGTCCTCGCCGTCCACCCCGGCTCGCGCGGGGCCGCGACCGCCGCGGTCATCATCGACACCGTCGACACCACCATCCTCCTGCTCACCTTCGGCGTCGCCTTCGCCGGCGCGATGGCCAGGCCTCCCAGCCCCGTGAAGGCCCCGCTCGCCCCGCGAGTGCGACGCGCCCTCGGCGAGCTGCTGCGCCAGCCGATGATCGTCGCCGTGCTCCTCGGTCTCGCCCTCGCCCTCGGCGGCGTCGCCTTGCCGGCCGCGCTGGCCCAGCCGCTCGCCCAGGTCGGCCAGACCACCGCCGTCCTCGCCTTCCTCACCATCGGCCTCGGCCTCGACCTCCGCTCGCTGCGCGGCCAGACCGTCCCGCTCGCCGGCATCGCCGCCATCAAGCTGCTCATCGCCCCGGCGATCGCCTGCCTCGTGCTGCTCGCCCTCGATGTCCGCGGCGACGTCGCCCGCACCGCCGTCCTGCAGGCCGCCATGCCCACCGCCGTGGTCTCGGCGATCATCGCTACCAACGCCGGCTGCGACGGTCAGCTCGCCGCCGCCGCGTCCGTCGTCACCGCCCTGCTCTCGCTCGCCACCCTCCCGCTCGTGCTCGCCTGCCTGCAGGCGATCGGCCTGTAGTCACGTGCCCCTTGGGACATGCCCTTTGAAGCATGCCCCAAAGCTCGCCTATGCGTCGTCGACCGGCCCGCGCGCGCGCGGCTCGAGCGGCACCTTGAGCTCGCGCGCCAGCTCGCCGAGGCGCAGCAGCTTCTCCAGGTTCTGCAGCGACATGTCGGCGAACACGGCCGCGATCGACGGCGCCTTGCCCTTGCGGACGGCGAACAGGAGCGCGCTGTAGGGCAGGTCGCGCACGGACTGGCCGAACGTGCGGTCGTCGGCGATCTCGCGGCCGCGGGCGAGCGCGGCCTCGGCCTCGGCGCGGAGGGCGAGGAAGCGGTCGCGGACCGCCTGCCAGGCCGGGCGCGCCTCGGGGAAGTACGCCAGGAACTCGTCGCTCTCGTTGGTGCGGACCACCTCGAGCAGGTGGCGGAGGTTGGTCGCGCCGCGCATGTGGTGCAGGGCCACGAACGCCGGCGACTTGATCTTCACGCGATGGAAGCGCGCGTCGCGAGCCACCAGCCCCTCGTGGCGGGCGGGGTCGAGCTCGCGGACGATCTGCAGCGCCTGCGCCAGGTCGGACACCGCGTGCGTCGGCACCAGCTCCCACCCGTACGCCCGCGCGAACGCGTCGGGCTCGACCTCCTGCATCGTCGTCAGGTCGCGCGCCCCGTGCAGCAGCAGGCGCGGCGCCGCGTGGCGGATCAGCACCGGATCGCTCGGCAGGCACAGCTCGAACATGAAGCAGTGGTCGACGCGGTCGGGCAGCGCGTAGCCGCCGGCGCGGAACACGTCCCAGAACGCCTCGGCCACGCTGCGCCCGTAGTTGCGCAGCTGCCCCTGCGCGTCGGGCAGCGACGCGCTGGCGACGTGCCAGGCGTCGCCGTAGTGGTAGAGCGTGCACAGCGTCCCGTCGACCTTCTCGAACACGCGCGCCGTGCTCCAGTCGATCGGCGCCGCGTGGCCCTCGTGGGCGTTGAAGAACTTGTCGTAGGGGTACGCGACCGGGCGATGATCGTCGGCCTCGTCGACCACCAGGCCGCGGCACTGCCGGGCCACCGGGTCGCTCATCGGCGTCTCGATCATGTCGTACTTGAGCAGCACCAGCCGGGGGTGCTGGCGGTGGCGACGGGTGTGCAGCGCGAGGCGCCGCGCCAGCCCGTCGACTCCCTCGCTGCGGAGCGCGCGGACAACGGCGATATCGGACATAAGGCCGGGCACATTGCCAGAGCCTCCTTCGATTCGCAAGACCCCGCTCGCTTTCGACTGTATACAATCAGTCGCGGGCCCGGCCCTGCAGGCGCAGGACCTCGGTCAGCTCGGCCAGCCCCAGCTCGACCGCGAGGACCTGCTCGCGTCCGCGCAGCTCGGCCTGCTCGATCGCGTGCGACAGCATCACCACCGCCGCGGTCACCAGCATCGCCAGCGCCACCACCAACATCACCAGGGCGCTGGGCCCCGGCGACGCGGCGGCCAGCGCCGCGAGCATCAGCAACGCCACCAGCGTGAAGCCGAAGGCCATGCGCGCCGCGGCGGCCCGGTCGCGCCGGCGGTGCACCGCCCCGCGCCGCAGCACCCCCGCCGCCCACAGCGACCAGCTGGCGCCGAACGCCGCGCACAGCGTCAGCATCGCCCGGCTCAGCGGCGGCAGCGTGTCCGGCTCGCCGACCACCAGGGACGCGCACACCCCCGCCCCGACCAGCCCCGCCAGCGCCACCCCGGCGTGCAGCAGCGTGAGCGCCGGCGTCAGCGGCTGCAGCAGCATCGCCTCCACCGCTCGGCGGTAGCGCTCGCGCAGCGTCGCGGTGGTGTGCTTCTGCTCGAGCTCGAGCAGCCTGTCCGAGAACCTGTCCGAACGGTCAGTCATCATCCCTCTCCTTCCAGCACGGCTCGCAGGGCCCGTCGCGCCTTGAACAGCCGGGACTTCACCGTGCCCGGCGGGATCGCCAGGACCTCGGCGATCTCGGCGATCGACAGATCTTCGAGGAAGCACAGCGTCAGCACCTCGCGGTCGACCAGCGGCAGGCGGGCCAGGCCGGCGTACACGCGCTCGACGTCGGCGTAGCGGGCCAGCGGGTCGTCCTCGTCGACCGGCTCCGGCGCCTCGGGTCCCGCGCGCTCGCGCTCGGCGTAGCGCCCGCGCAGGTGCGTCATCAGCGTGTTGCGGGCGATCGTGTACAGCCATTGTGGCAGGCACCGCGGCTCGCGCAGCCGATCGATCCGCGACAGCACCGCCACCCACACCTCCTGCAGCACGCCCCACGCCTCCTCCTCGTCGGCGAGCATCCGCCGGACGTAGAAGAACAGGCGCTGCTCCCAGGTGCGGACCAGCTCGGCCAGCGCGGCCGGCTCGCCTCGTCGGCAGCGGATCGCCAGCAGCTCGTGGCGGATGCGTTCGGTCTCGCGTGTCATGGCGCTCCTCTCGTACAGTCGCGGGCGGGGGCGCCTCGGTTCACGGCGGGCGAAGAATATCCGATCCCGCCGCCGCCGGCCGTCCCCGAGCCCGCCGCGGGCGGACCCCCGACCCGACTGCGGCCCGCGACCGCGGAGGGCGTTCGCTATCAATGTCCTTTCGGACATATTGACATAGTCGACTCGACGGCGCGACGGTCGCCGCGCGCCCGTTGCGATGAATGTCGCATACACGGGCACCCGCGACCCGCCGCGGCCCCGTGTGGGCGCGGCCGACATTCACAAGACCGCCGAATCGAGCGATCGGTCTCTGCGAGCGCCCCGGCGGTGCGCGGCGGGCTCCGGGGCCGCCGCGGGCGCGCCGCTTGTCCAATGAATCCGCCGGGTTGTCCCTTCACTGCGCACGGCGGGCCGGACGCGGCTCACGGCGCGTCTTCCGACGTCGGCGGCGCGGCGGGCGAATCACACGATTGACACTGTACATTGTGTAGCGCGTTACATCGCCACGGATCGACGGCTGCAATTCGCGGCCGCGAGCCGTCGGCCGGCGATCGACGAATTCACGCGAATGCGCCGGCCCTCCCGCGTCTCCGTCGCGGACGCGACGGGCCCGCGCCGCCGCTCCTGGCCACAATTCGAGATTGCCGGTCGGGGCGAGGCAATCAATCTTCCCTTCGGACGGCGGCGAGAATTCACTCGCGGTCGTCCCTGAAGAAAGGATGCTCACCATGTCTCGCAAGCTCCTCATGTTGGCCCCTGCGCTCGCGTTCGCTCTGCCCATCGTCGCCTCCCTGCCGACGATGGCGCGCCCCCTCGCCACCCAGGCTGTCGAGACGCGTTGGGGCGACAACAACAACAACTTCCACGATCACGACGACGACGACGACGACGACGATCACAACAACAACGACGACTTCATCGAGATCGCGGTCTGCTTCCAGGCCCAGCTCGTGCTCGCCGATGACAACCGCGCCTACTCGTGCGACATCGTCGACGGCCCGACCTGCCTGTCGCGCTGCACGCCCGAGGCGGTCGCCCCGCTGTGCGCGACCGAGCTCGCCGGCCGCGCCTTCGGCAGCGAGTTCGCCGCCTGCCAGGCGGAGCGCATGGCGACCTGTCGCAGCCAGTGCGACTCCGGCGGCGCCGCCTTCTGCAGCCCCGAGGACGCCGGCCTGAAGACCCGCGGCGGCGACCACGACGACCACGACGACCACGACGACGACGACGACGACGACGACAACAACAACAACGTCTTCGAGAACATCGACGTCCACAAGGACGACGGCTTCATCTTCATCGACATCGAGATCTGCTTCGACCTCGTGATCGACGAGGACAACCGCTGACGCCCGCGCTCGCGCGCCTGGCCGCGACCGGCGCCACGCCGGTCGCGGCCCCGTCGCGTGGTCGTCACAACCCCTGCACGAACTCCCAGATCTGCTGCCCGCCGAACAGCGGCCAGCCGTGCGTGGTGCCGTCGTAGCCGCCCTCGCTGTGCTCGCACCAGACGACGGACAGCCCGTCGTCGCAGCCTTGATACGCGGCGCAGGCGTGGCTCTCCGGCTCGCCTTCCACCGCCGCGTGGACCTCGGCGATCGTCGGCACCGTCTCCTCGCCGCAGGCGTCGCGGACCCGCCAGAAGTCGCGCGCCTCCTCGCCGTTGTCGAACGGCACGTGGACGTCGGCGATCCCGTGGATCACGAGCGCCGCCACCCGGTCGACGCAACCGTCCTTCTCCGGCAGATAGCCGGCCACCGGCGCGACCGCCAGCAGGCGGTCGCCGAAGCGGCACCCGAGGATGTTGACGAAGTGCGCCCCCGAGCTGGTGCCGGCCGCGAACACGCGCCCCTCGTCGACGCAATAATTCTCGACCACCCGATCGAGCACCTTTTCAAAGAACTCGGCGTTGATCTCGCGCTCGCCGTCGCCCTCCCAGCCGGTGCCGCCGAGCGACGTCATGTACACCAATATCGCCTGGTCCCCCATCGCCGCCTGGAACCCGGCGCAGTCGCCGTCTTGACAATTGGGGCCGGTGCGGTTGCGGCCGTGGAACGCGAACCCCAGCGGATACGGCGTGTCCGGGTCGTAGTCCGCCGGCAATGACACGATGTACTGCCCGGATTGATCCTGCACGTCGATCGTCAACGCTCCGCTGGCAGGATTCATCGCACCACACCCGGCGCTGCCGGCGGCCCCGGTCGTGCCCGAAGTCGTGCTCGCGTCGGTCGTCGCCGGCTCCGTGGAGGAGGTCGGCCCGCCGGTCGTCGTCGGCGCCGCCGTCGTGCCCGTGCTCGTGCCCGTGCCCTCGTCCGTGGTCGTCGGGGCGGTCGCTCCGCCGCTGCTCGTCGCGTCCGTCACGGCCTCGGAGGCCGAACCCGTCGCGCCCGTCGAGCCCGTCGCCTGACCGGTCGCGTCGGTGCCCCCGTCGCCCCCGCCGGAGCAGCTCGCGCTCGACACCACCGCCAGCCACACCGAGCACCACCGATTGCGCAATGTGCGGATCATGCATCACGTTACCAGATCCGCGGCGGCTCCACGATCGTCCGCCGGGCGCATTCGTACGTCGACGCGCGCCGCCGATCCTGCGATCGTCCCGCGCATGCGCGATCCTCGGGAGATCTCACGATCCGACGCCGCGGCGATGGGGGCGGAAGCCCTGAAGATCTGTCGCGCCGGCAGCTACACCGCCCCGTCGGGCCGCCCCGTCGAGCTCCGCGACGCCATCGCCCGGGCCGTCGCCCACGTCGCCTTCGCCATCCTCGACACCAGCCCCGAGCGGCGCACGATCGGCCCGTTCGCGCGCCGCTTCGCCGGCCTCGCGTGAATCGTCTCGAGATGCATGTTCAGACATGCCCGATCGGTCATGTCATCGATCACCGCGGCCCGAGCTTGAATCGCAGCACCATCAGCGCGAACGGCATGTAGCGCCCCAGCGCCTCCCCATTCGCCGGACCCATCCACAGCAGGCTGGTCCCGGTCGCCAGCAGCGCCTGGCGCACGTGCGGGTGCGCCAGCACCTTGGCCTCGGTCGCCCGAGCGATCAGGGCCCCGTGCGCGGGCGAGCCGACGGCGATCTCCTCGCCGCGGTAGGCGAACGTCGCGCGTCCGCCCGTCCGCAGCCGCTTCCGCCCCGACGGGCCGGCCGCCACCAGCGCGCGTGACGGATCGGTCTCCGGCCGCTTCAAGCATTGATAGAACCACCACACGCCGTGGCACGCGAGCCCGTCGAGCACGAACGGCGTCGGTGCGTCACTTCCCAGCGGCGCGCCCGAGATCATATGATTGAGCGGCCGGCGCTGCTGCTGCCGCCAGGCCGCGTACTCCGCGTGACCGAGCTTCAGCGTGCGGGCCTCGAGCGCGTCGGCGCGGACTTCGCCCACGCTCGCCATGCGACCCTCGTAGAGCAGACCGGCGAGCCCCGGGTCGCCGGGATCTACCAGCAGACACACCTCGCCGACGCTGCGGCTCCGCAGCGTCTCTCGCAGCGGACGCCCGCTGTCCCGCGTGCTCGCCATCGACCGGAGTCTACCGTCAGAGGCCACCCCCTCCGCGAATTCTTGTTACCCTCGCCGCATGTCCACCCGCGCGCCGCGACCGGGGCACGGCGATCTGCGCTCGCTCGCCCGCTGCCGCGCCGGCCGCGACGCGCGACGACAGCCGAGGATCGCGACAGGCCTCGCCGTCGGCGCGCTCGTGCACCTCGCGTGCGAGCCTCGCCCTGCGACCCCGACCGCCGACGCGCCCGTCGTCCCGGCGGCCCCCGGGAGCACCCCTCGCCCCGCCCGCGCCTCGCCACCACCGGCGCCCGCCGTCGTGCCCGACGCCTATCAGCTCGGCCCGCTCGACTACGCCGCCAGCTCGACCGGCGTCCTGCTCGCGTGGTCGCGCCGGCGCGACGATGCCGGCGAGATCGTCGTCCAGAGCCTCGACCGCCGCGGCGTCCCGCAGGGCGGCCCGCGGCTCGTGCTCCGCAGCGACGGCGAGGTCGTCGATCTCGCGCTGAGCACCGCGGGTGGCGGCGCCTGGATCGCCTACGTCGCCGCGCTCGAGTTCGACCCGCCGGCCGGGCTCGTCGGCGCCGTCGCCCTCGCCGACGACCTGTCCGCGACATCGGCTCCGCTCGTCCTCGACCGCTTCAGCCACGAGGCCCTCGTCGCCTGGGACAGCGAGCGCGTGCGCGTGCAGGCCCTCGGGCGGGGCACCGCGATCGTCGCGGCTCTCGGCGCCGCCGTGGCGTGCCGCGATCGCGTCCGCGGCGGCCAGCGCCCGTGCCCCGGCTACCACATGTACAGAATCGACGGCGCCGCGTTCGTCGAGGTCGCGCAGGTCGGCGTCGACGGCGGTCAGTCCGACATGGGCGCGCTCCTCGACGTCGGCGCCGGTCACCTCCTCGACGTCTGGGCCTGGCACGGCGGGCCCAGCCACGCCGGCATCTATCTCCCGCGCGGGGCCGGCAAGGCGGCCACGCCGAAATTCCGCCGCATCGACTGCCGTCCGCCGATCCGCCGCGGCTTCGACGGCGCCGCGCTCGTCACCTTCTGCGCCGACGACCTCGACGCGCGCTGCCACCTCGCCGTCGGTCCCGGTGACGACGACGCCTGCGATCGCTTCCACGCCGTCGACCTCGCCGACCGCGTCCTCACCCCGCGGCAGCAGCCGCACGGTCCTGCGATCACCTCGCAGCAGCTGCGCTGTCACGACGGCCACCCCGTCCTCGACATCGCCTGGAAGGGCGGCCAGCGCCGCCTCGACCCGCAGGCCCCGCGCGCCGCGCTCGACCTCCGCCCCGAGATCGGCGTGTGGACCGGCGAGCTGGGCGTGCGGGTCGCCGCCGACGGCCGCATCGATCGCTTCCGCTGCGACGAGGACCGGCTCGTCGAGTCGACGGAGCCCGCGGCCCCGGCGTTCGTCGACCTCGCGGCCGCCGCGCGCGAACTCAAGTGACCCTCCGGACATGCCCTCACGAGCATGTCCGTTCGGTCAGCCTCTCGATCTCAGCGGTTGAGGTTCCAGATCGCCGCGTTCAACGCCAGCGCGAACGTGACCCACAGCAGGTGCGGCACCTGCAGCAGGGCCGCGGCCGGGCGGATCTTGGCGAGCGCGCGGACCATCGAGATCAGCGCGAACCACTGCACGCCGACGCACACCAGCGCCAGGTCGGGGCGGTGGAGCCCGAAGAACAGCGGCGACCAGGCGGCGTTGAGCAGCTGGTAGACGAAGAACAGCCCGACCGCCCACGGCAGCAGCGGGTGCTTGTCCTTGCGGCACGCGAGGTACATGCTGAGGGCCATCGTCGCGTACAGCGTGATCCACACCGGCGCGAACACCGAGTCGGGCGGGGTCCAGTCGGGCTTGTGCAGGCGGTGGTACCAACGGTCGGGCCCGAAGAAGTACCCGGTCAACGCGGGCACGTAGGCCACGCCGATCCAGAACAGCAGGCTCAGGGGTGACAATCGGCGGTCGTGCATAATCGCAAGACTGAGGGCGATCGCCACCCCCGGCAACTCGCGGCGATCGCGTTTCGTCGCCGATCCACCGCCGCTCGAGCCCGCTGACGATCAGCCCTCGTGCCACTCGGCGAGCGTGGTCAGCAGCGCCGCCGTGAACTCGCGCGTCGCCTCGCCGCGGCGGACCTCGGTGAACGCGAACTCTCGCACCGGCGCGCGGCGGAACGCCCCGTCCTCGTCGACGAACAGCGCGCTGCCGAAGGGCAGCGGGTTGCCGATCTCGGCCACGGGCAGCCACGCCAGCAGCGCCTCCCCGCGGGCCCGCGCCTCGGGGCCGACCTACGGCAGCGCGCGCCAGGTCGCCGCGACGTGCTCGGCCACCACGCGCCGCGCCGCCTCGATCGTGCGCCGCGACGATCCCTCGACCGCGAACGTGGCCACCGAACCGGTATCGATCCAGTGGTACGCGCTCAGGAACTCGACCAGGCTCGCCGGCAGCTCGCGCCCGACGCGGTGGCGCAGCGCCACGATCGCCCCCGGCAGCGCCCCGCGCGGCGCTCGCTCGAGCGACACGCGATCCGCCAGCCACGCGAGCGCCTCGTCGAGGCTCGCGCGCGGCATCGCCTCGTCGTCGTCGTCGTTCATCACTTGCGACCCGCCGGCGTCAGAAGCAGATGATGATGTCGCAGATGCCGAGGATGTTGTCCTTCACCCCCGCCGGGCAGCAGTTCGACTGCGGGTTGTTCTCGTCGAAGATGCAGAACTCGCCCTGACCCGCGCAGTTGAGCGTCTCGCACCCCGAGGTGTCGAGCGTGCACGACGGCGAGCAGCCCAGCGCGCCCTGGTCGTAGCCGAGGCTGATGCACGACTGCCCGCCGAGCTGGCCGCCGTCGCACTGCTCCGCGCCCTCGAGCACCCCGTTGCCGCACGACGCCAGCGGCGTGCAGCCGCTCGTCTCGATGCTCTTGCAGTTGGCCGCGCACACCAGGTTGCCGCCGCCGTAGCCGAGGCTCTGGCAGCTCTTGCCGTTGAAGTTGGTGCCGTCGCACGCCTCGGCCATGTGCACGATGTTGTCGCCGCACGTGTAGCAGCCGTCGGTGAACAGCTTGCAGTCCGGCCCGCACACCAGCGTGCCGGCGCCGTAGCCCTCGGTCATGCACGTGCTGCCGACCAGCGACTCGCCGTCGCACTCCTCCTCGGGGTCGACGTTGCCGTCGCCGCACACCCCCGCCGGCATGCCGGTCGTCCCCGGGTTCGTCGTGACCGGGTCCGGCGTGCTCGTCGTCGGCTCGCTGCTGTCCTCGCTGGTCCCGTCGCTGTCGCCCTCGCTGCCGTCGCCGTCGCTGTTGCTGTTGCTGCCGTTGCTGTTGCTGCCGGCCGAGACGCTGGTGGGGTTGGTGGTCGGCAGGTAGACCGAACCACTGTCGCTGACGCTGCCCTCGGCGCAGGCCAGCAGCAGCGCGAACATCAGGCCCATCCCCGCGAACTTGTTCGGCATCCCATCCGAGCCTAACAGCGCCGGCACGGCGGTGTGAACTCGCCCGACCCGCGGCCCCGCGCGCCCACGCGCGCCCAGACGCGAGAGGATCCTCATTGCTCCGCCCGGCCCCCGCGCTCGTCTCCCCTCGAGCGTTCCCCGCAGTCCGTCCTCGCAGACCGCGGCCGTCAGGCCCGAGCCCGACCGCTCGATGTCCGGCGACGCCCTCCTGCGTTCGCGCAGGTCGAAGCGACGAGCCCGTCCCCGGTCCGCAGCGCGACGACCGGCGACGGCCTGGCCCCTGCAGCCCGCCAGGGGCCGCTCGCCGCCGCCCGTCGGATGCCCTTCGGGTCAGGTCACATGTCTCTCAAGACATGCTTCAAAGCGCCGCCCGCGTCGGGCACTCGCCCTCGCCCTGGAAGTCGCCGAGGGTGCGCGCCTGCGCCTCGAGGTAGTCGTACGCGGTGGTCACGGGGATCTGCGCGCCGGTCACGCTGTAGCCGAGCTCGGGCGTGAACACGGCCGCGGCCTTGACCATGCGCAGCTCGTCGAGCGTCGCCTCGCCGTCGTGGTTCAGGTCGGCGTCGGCGATCCACTGCGCGCGCCGCTCGGTGATCTCGGCGCCCTGCGTGATGTTGGTGAAGAACCAGTGGTCGCCGTGGATCGTCGGCTTGATCTGGGCCGTCCCGCCGGAGGGCACCGCGAAGCCGGCGTCGCCCTCCTCGGGCGCGCAGTCGTCGAACGACGTCCCGGCCGCCAGGCCCCACGCGAACTTCACCTCGGTCGCCGCGACGCACTCGTCGGTGCCCGGCACGCACGACACGCCGTCGGCCTTGGTGATCGCGCCCTCGACGTAGACCGAGAAGCCGTTCGTGACCATGAATTCGAGGTCGGCCGCCGACGTGCCCTCCGCCGCCTCGGCGTCCGCCGGCGCGTTGGGGATGTCGTAGCCGACGCGGTCCCAGCGGACCGCCTCGACGTCGGCGAACTCGGTCAGCACGAACCCGCCGACCGGCAGGTTGAGCAGGTCGACCACGTAGACCGCGGGGTCGCTCAGCGACGCCGACGAGTCGGCGCTGCGACCGGCGCGGAAGTTGCCGACCACCACCAGGAACTTGGTGTAGCTCGCGGCCCAGCCGTCGACGATGTTCTCCTCGCCGGAGCCCGGCTGCAGCCCCTCCGGGATGGTGTCCTCGGCCTCGACGAACACCTGCACCCTTCCGGTCGCGCCGCCGCCGGCGGTGCAGCCGGCGAGCGCGGCGAAGGCAGTGACGAGGGTGATGACGGTCGAACGCAGCATGACGGCTCTCCTTGCGCGATGTCGGGGGGTCGAAGCAAATTCTCGGACGAGCGCGCCACGTCGGCGACCTCGCTCGCCCGGGACCCGCCAGCCCCGCGCGCGCTCCGCCTGCCCGATTCCGGGGGCGCCGGAGGGGGCGACGGCGGGCGAGCGGGGGTCGACGGCGGTCACGGCGCGACTGTATGCCACGCGCGTTTGCAATTCAATTTGCAAACGCCTTTGTTTTGCATCTACCGCCTCCTCCGTCTCCGACCGCACCGTCACGAACGGCGGCCAAGCCCGTCGATTCGCCCGTCCGCACTCGCACACGCATTGCTTTTGCAATACGATTGCAAAAATTGACCTTGCGCACGCGCGCCGCGGCTTGCCCCGCGCCGGCGCGGCTGCCACCGTCAGGTCATGACGCAGCGCTCGCCCCTCGCAGATCCCGCCCCGTGGAACCTCGTCGACACCTGGTACGCCGAACACGGCGTCCAATACATGATGGCCTACGCCCGCGACGCCATCGCCCTCGCCGCGCCCTCGCCCGCCGCGCGCGTGCTCGACGTCGCCGCCGGGCCCGGCACCCTCGCGCTGGAGGTCGCCCCCCAGGTGGCGCACGTCGCCGCCCTCGACTTCGCCCCGGCGATGATCGACGGCCTGCGCCGGCGCGCCGACAGGGCCGGCCTCGCCGTCGACGCCCGCGTCGGCGACGGCCAGGACCTGCCGTGGCGAGACGCCGAGTTCGAGTGCGCCTTCTCGATGTTCGGCCTGATCTTCTTCCCCGACACCGCCCGCGGCCTGCGCGAGCTGTTCCGCGTGCTGCGCCCCGGCGGTCGCGCCGTCATCGGCTCGTGGATCCCCTTCGACCAGTCGCACCGCCTCACCGCCCTGTTCGACGCCCTGCGCGCCGCCATGCCCGAGCTGCCCGTCGGCCGCGGCACCGCCCCGCTCGGCCAGCCCGACGTCCTCGCCGCCGCCCTGCGCGACGCCGGCTTCACCGACGTCCGCGTCGTCCCCAGCACCCACGAGTTCGTGTTCGCCGACGTCGACGCGCTGTGGGCCATGCAGGTCCACGGCAACGCCCCGATCGCCCTCCTGCACCGCGACCTCGCGCCCGCGCGCTGGCAGGCCTTCGAGCGCGACGTCCTCGCCCGCCTGCGCGAGGTGTTCGGCGCCGGCGAGGTCCGCTACGCCCAGACCGCCCTGCTCGGCCTCGGCGTCCGTTGATCCTGCAAATACGCGGCAGACGACATGTCCCTCGGGACATTGACACCAGCGCCCCGCCGGGCGCGGGCCACATTTGCGGCGACCGGCGTCGAGCCCGCCCGTACACGTGTTCGGCCGTCGCTGCGACCACATCGAGGGGTTTGGCGAGAAGAGTGGGACCGTGCCGCGGAGATCACGGTCTCTCCGCACTGACGCGAGGGCCCGCGGCGCCCGGGATCACGCTCGTCGTGTGTAGTGAACAACAATTCCCCGCCAAGCCCCGACCGGGCGCCCGCGACATCGAGCCGTCCGTCACACGCGACACCATCGCCGCGATCATCACGCGCTAGCTTCTCGATCGCCACGTAGCCATCGGACCCCGATGGTTGTGTGTCCGTGGATTCCATGCACCGACGAGGAGATCTTAGATGTCGCTACGAGATCGAGGCACCATTCAACCCACAGCGCGCCTGCTGCTCGGCGTCGCGCTCATCGGCACAGGGGCGTGCGTCGAGGCGGAGGAGCTCGAGGCGTCCGAAGTCGACGCGATCGACTTCCGGCTCGCGGCCGACCCCTTACTGCCCGAGACGTCGACGCAAACCGGCCCCGGGCCGGCCTACCACGGCGGCGTCGTCGCCACCACCGAGCCGCAGGCCGCCGCCGTCGGCCAGGCCATCCTCGCCGCCGGCGGCAACGCAGTCGACGCGGCCGTCGCGGTGCAATTCGCGCTCAACGTCTACGAGCCGCAGTCCTCGGGCCTCGGCGGCGGCGGCTTCATGATGATCCACAAGGCCGGCGCGGCGCCCAAGGACACCGTCGTGATCGACTTCCGCGACACGGCGCCGGACGCCGCCACCCGCCGGATGTTCGACACCTCGGTCTCGACCGACGTCAAGAGCACCAGCGGCTACGCCGTCGGCGTGCCCGGCACGGTGAAGGGCATGCTCTACGCGCTGGAGCGGTACGGCACGATGACGCGGAGCCAGGTGATGACGCCGGCGATCGACGCGGCCGGCGGGTTCAACATCAGCTCTCGCCTCGCCAACGACACCGGCTCGTCGCGCCTGCGCCTCGAGACCTCCACCAACTCGTCCAACAAGGGCTACTACGCCGAGGCACGCGGCGTGTTCCGCCCCAACGGCAGCAGCCTCCCGACCGGCTTCTTCCTCAGGCAGCCGCGGCTCGCGGAGACCCTCACGGCCATCCGTGCTCGCGGCGCGAACGCCTTCTACAGCTGCGCCGACCCGTCCGGGATCGCGCTTGCGATCGTCGAGACCCAGACGGCCACCCGCACCGGCAACTCGGGCGGCCGCGGTCGCATGACCTGCAGCGACCTCGCGAACTACAGGCTGCGGGTGTTCGACCCGGACGACGCGCAGCCCGAGGTCAAGCATGCGCCCATGGTCGGCACCTACCACGGCTACACGGTCGTGGCGGCCCCACCGCCGGCCTCCGGCGTGTTCTTGCTGCAGATGCTCGACATGCTCGAGGCGCTCGAGGCGCGGCTGAACTTCAGGATCGGCACGGGCAACTACGAGTTCGGCGAGACCGGGACCCTCCATATGATGCAAGAGGTGATGCGCTCCGCCTTCGCCGATCGCGCGCGCTGGCTCGGTGACCCCGACTTCGTCTCCGTGCCCACCGGCGGCCTCCTCGCAGCGAGCTACATCGCGTCGCGCACCAGCGGCATCCAGCTCAACTCGCGCCGCTCCAGCGTCTCTGCCGGCACCCCCCCGAACGTCCCCGACCCCCAGGTGGTCGAGGAGGACCCGCAGCAGCCGCAGAAGCCGGGCAAGGGCAAGGGCAAGAAGACGAACGTGCACGAGGGCGTGGACACCACGCATTTCACCGTCATCGACGACGAGGGCACCGTCGTCATCGTCACCAGCACGATCAGCGACACCTGGGGCACCGGGCTGATGGTCCGCAATCGCGGGTTCATGTTGAACAATCAAATGCTCAACTTCAACGACACGCCCGTCGGCAGCGCGTCCAACCCCGCGCCCAACGACGTCCAGCCGCGCAAGCGCCCGCGCTCGTCGATCACGCCGACCATGGTGTTCCTCGGCGACGAGCTCGTCGCCGCCTACGGCTCGCCGGGCGGCAACGGGATCCTCAACGCCCTCTTCCAGGTGACGCTGAACCTGATCGACCACAACCTGACCCTCAAGAACGCGGTCGAGCGCCCGCGGATCTCGCTCGACAGCGGGAGCAGCTCGGCGGACACGGACATCGAGGCGGGCTTCCCCTCCTCGGTGCGGTCGAGCCTGCAGAACATGGGCTACGACTTCGACAGCGTGAGCTCGATCGGCGCGGTGCAGGCCATCGTCACCTACCCTCAGCCCAACGCCCTGAATGAAGACCCGCAGCAGTACGGCGCCGCCGATTCGCGCCGGATCGGCGGCGTGCGAGGGCTCGACGAGCGTTGAGCAGCGGCCGCGTCCGCGCCGTCACGGCCTCGTGCCCGAGGGCGCGGGCGCACGCTCGCCCTGCCACCATGGACCGGGCTCGGTCGCTCGTTGCGGCGGCGTCAGGGCCGCCGACGCCGCAGCAACGTGAATGCCAGCACCAGCCAGACCGCGCCGAGCCCCGCATCGCCGACCGCGCACGAATTCGTGGTCGACCTCGGCGGCTCCGGCGGCAGCGTCGCCGGCCCGCCTGCCGGTGACGGCGGCGCGCTCGCCGGCTCGGCCTCGGCCCCGGGCACCTCCACCGAGTCGGGCACGTCCTTCACAGGTCGCCCCGGCATGGCCCAGCTCCCGGTCGCGCCCAGCGGGCAGAACACCTCCGTCCCGCCGGAAGGACCGCCGTATCGACAACGCCGCTCCCAGCCCTTCTTCCTGGCCTCGGCCCGGCAATCCGCGCCGACGGCGATCCGGTCGAGGGACCCGTACTCACAGACCACGCCGGTCGGACACTGCTCCTCGAGCGTGCAGTGCAGATCGATCCGGTCGGGCAGCGAAATGATGACGTCGGCCCGTGCCGCGCCCGGAGTGAATGCGATCACCGCGACGGCGAGGCCGGATGCGAGGACGCGCCTGTGCATACCCGCCAGCATACCGAATCGGGTCGCCCGGCGATGGTGAGTCGCACGCCGCGAACGCCTCGGCGTGCGCCCGATCGGGTCATCCCCTGCCTCCCGCGCGAGCTCCGGGCGCCTCCGTCAGCGACATGTCTCCAGGGACATGCGCCGGCGATCGTCGCGCGCCGCCCATCATCCGCCCGGTCGCACGATCATGTGCGTCGGCGCCTGCAGCCCGCCGGCCAGGCCGACGCGGGTGCCGAGGTGTTCGCCGGTGTCGACGGCGAACGCCTCGATCGTCTTGCCGCCGAGGCTCACCACCAGCAGCGCGCCGTCGGCCGTCCGCGCCATCCCGCTCGGCTCGGTCAGCAGCCCGCTCGCCTGCGTGATCAGCGTGTCGACGTAATCACCGGTGTCGGCGTCGAAGCGGACCACCTCGCCGCTGCCCTCCGACGTCACCAGCAGGTGGTCGCCGACGAACAGCAGCGTGCGCGGCCTCGCCAGCGAGCCGTCGGCCGGCGTGAACGCCCCCAGCGGCTCGCCGGTCACGCCGTCGTAGCGCAGCACCTCGTCGCTGTAGTAGCTCTGCACGTACAGCGCCCCGTCGGGCCCGAACACCATCCCCGCGTCCGGCCCGTCGAGCCCGCCCTCGCCGCTCGCCACGAACACGTCGACGAACGCCCCGGTCTCGCCGTCGTAGCGGAGGATCGCGTCGCTGTCGAAGCTCGACACGTACAGCAGCCCGTCGGCCCCGAACAGCAGCGCGCCCGGGCCCGAGAGCCCGCCGGTCTCGTCGTCGGGCGTGTCCGCGTCGTCGCCGACGAACACGTCGACGAAATTGCCGTCGGCGTCGAAGCGCAGCACCTTGTTCGCCTCCTCGCTGGCCACGAAGACATGTCCTTCCGGACCGACGACGAGCCCGAGCGCGCCGTCCAGCTCCGGCGCCCGCGCCCACGCCCCGAGCAGCTCGCCCGTGGCCGCGTCGTAGCGGCGCACGTCGTCGCCGACGAAGTCGGCCACGAGGATGTCTTCGAGGACAGGCACCCCCGTCGTCCCGTCGGTGCCCGTCGGCGTCCCGGTCGTCGTCGTCGCCTCGCCGGTGCCGTCGGTCGTCGCCGTCACCGCCGTCCCGCCCGTCGCCGCCTCGGTCTCAATATTCGTCGGACTCCCACCATTGCAGGCGATGATCGCCGCCAGCACGCTGCCGAGACAGCACACGCCGATACGCATGGCTCGCTCGGACCCGGGCGACCGCGACGCGGTTTCGCCGCTCCCTGCAAGCGCCGCGATCCCGCCAGGCTCGCCCCGCGCACGCGGTTCGCGGCGCACCTCTCTGTTTGCGGCCCCGCTATTCAGCCGGGCAGCCGGCCCCCGGCGCGACCTCGCCGTGGGCCATGAAATAGATCGGGTGGCTGCCGGCGAAGGCGCCGTCCGGCAGCACCTCCCAGTTCACCCCGTCTTCGCTGCGGAAGAACCTCTGCTTCTCGTACCACACCATCCAGCCGGCGTTCGCCGCCACGAACGTGCCCTCCGGGCTGCGGGCGATCGGCCCGATCGACGCGTCGGCCGGCGTGATCGGCTCGCTCTGCCAGCTCGCCCCGTCGGCGCTGCGGTGCAGCGTCGAGCCCTCGTAGACGAAGAACTCCGAGCCGGTCCAGATCGGCGGCGACGACAGGTCGGCCGACACCGGCACGTACTCCCACGTGTCACCGCCGTCGCTCGTGCGGCAGACGTGGCCGTTGCCGCTGGCGATCACGCCGACACCTGACCCGTAGGCCATGCCGATCACGTGGCCGCCGCACTGCGGCGGCCGCGTCGTCGCCGGCGCCCACGTGATCCCGTCGGGGCTGCGGACGATGTCCCGCGTCTCCCCGCTCTCGCCGGTGACCACGAACCACCCGGCCTCGTGCGGGAAGAACTCGATCGCGCGGGTGTTGATGTCGATCCCGAGCGGGCCGCCGGGGCTCCACGTCTTGCCGAGGTCGTCGGAGATCTGCGTCGTCGAATTGTTGGCGACGAAGCGCCCGTTGCCGAACGCGACGTCGGCGAACGTCGGCGTGTCCATGAGCACGGTCTCGAACATCGCCGCGTCTTCGCTGCGCACCACCGAGCCGGGCGCGCCCCAGCCCCACGTCAGCACGAAGGTCTGCTCGCCGTGGGCGATCCCCCGCCCCGCGAACGCGTCGTGGTCACAGTCGAGGGCGTCCTCGAAGCAGCGCACGCTGTCGTCCTCGGACTTGTCGTGAATCCACGTGTGCCCGTCGTCGCACGAGATCGTCGTGCGGCCGTAGTGACCCTGGGCGATGAACACCGGCACCGCCGTCACCGGCGGCGGTCCGGTCGTCGTCGTCGTCGACGTCGGCTCGTCCGTCGTCCCCGTCGGCGCCTCCGTGGTCCCGCTCGTCGTCGTGATCGTCGTCGTCTCGATCGACATCGTCGTCGTGACCGTCGGCGACGTCGTCGTCGCCTCTGCCGAAGTCCCGCTCGACGTCGTCGCCGCCGTCTCGCTCTCGCCGGCGTCGACGCCGGCCGTGTCCTTGCCCGCGCCCTGACACGCGACGACCAGCGCCGCCCCTATCCACATCTGCCGCACCGCGCCACGGTAGCGAGGTCGCAGCGCACCTCGCAAGATGTCACGAGCCCCCACGCGCGCGCTCGCATCGCGCGTGTGCGCGCGTTTGACAGCATGCACACGCTCCTGTAGCTGTGTTCGACGCGTGATACGAGGACGGGAGGAGTGGCGATGATCGACAGGAGACAGGCACGAGCGTGGATGCTCGGTGGCGCGGTGGTCCTGGCGTGCAACGGCGGAGGCGGCGGCAACGGCACCGACGAGCCCACCGCGACCGCGGGGCCGAGCACCGACGGCGACACCGATGCGACCACCGTGCCGACCACGAGCGAGGGCACCGGCGTCGACCCGACCGAGGGCGAGCCCGCCGAGTGCGGCGCCCCGCTCGACCCCGGTCCGGCGCCGCTGCGCCGGCTCACGCACACGCAGTACAACAACACCGTCCGCGACCTCTTCCCCGGCGTGACGCTGCCGCCGCAGACGATCGCCGTCGATCCGAAGGTCAACGGCTTCGAGAACAACGCCGACGTCCAGACCCCCTCGGCCCTGCTCGTCGAGCAGTACCAGCGCGCCGCGCTGGCCGTCACCGAGGCCGCGTGGGCCGCCCCCGAGGCGTTCCTCCCGTGCGCGGCCGACGGCGGCGGCGAGCCGCAGCAGTGCGGCCACACCTTCCTCCTCGACTTCGGCGCGCGCGCCTTCCGGCGCCCGCTCACCGCCGACGAGGAGGCCGCGTTCCTCGGCTTCTTCGACCAGCAGCTCGCCGAGACCAACTTCAGCGTCGCCCTCCAGCTCACCACCCAGGCGCTGCTGCAGTCGCCGGCCTTCCTCTACTTCCTCGAGTTCGGCGGCCAGCCGGTCGAGGGCGGCGCCGCGGTCGCGCTGAGCGGCCACGAGCTCGCCTCGCGCCTCAGCTACTTCCTGTGGGACAGCATGCCCGACGCGCAGCTGTTCGCCGCCGCGGCCGCCGGCGACCTCGACACCGTCGAGGGCCTCGTCGCCGAGGCCACGCGCATGCTCGAGGACGGCAAGGCCCGCGGCGCGCTCGTCAACTTCCACCGCCAGTGGTTCGACTTCGACGGCGTCGCGCTCATCAACCCCGACGCCGACACCTACCCGACCTACACCCCAGACCTGCGGGCCGCCATGCGCGCCGAGCTCGATCGCTTCGTCGAGGCGACCCTGTTCGAAGGGCCAGGTACCTTCGCCTCGCTGCTCACCGCCACCGAGACCGAGGTCGACGCGACCCTCGCCGCGCTCTACGGCGTCGACCCGCCGCCGCCCGGCGAGTGGGCGCCCGTCAGCCTCGACCCCGCCCAGCGCAGCGGGATCCTCACACGCGCCGGGTTCCTCGCCCGCACCGCCCACGCCGTCCACCCCTCGCCGGTCAAGCGCGGCGTGTTCGTGCTCGCGCGCCTGCTGTGCGTCCCGCCCGCGCCGCCGCCCGCCAACGTCAACACCAACCCGCCCGACGAGGGCGAGCCCGGGCAGCCGAAGACCAACCGCGAGCGCTACGCCAAGCACACCGCGCAGGCCGACTGCGCCTCGTGCCACACCACGATCGACGGCGTCGGCTTCGGCTTCGAGCACTACGACGCGCTCGGCCGCTGGCGCGACCTCGACAACGGCGAGCCGGTCGACGCGAGCGGCGAGCTGATCGGCACCGACATCGACGGCGCCTTCGACGGCGCGATCGAGCTGTCGGAGAAGCTGGCCACCAGCACGCAGGTGCACGACTGCGTGGTCTCGCAGGTATACCGCTACGCGCTCGGCCGCGGCACCGGTGCGGCCGACCTGTGCAGCCTCGACGACCTGCGGGCGCAGTTCGCCGAGGCCAGCGGAGACATGCGCGCCCTGCTCCTCGCCGTCGTCGCCAGCGACGCGTTCCGCACCCGAAAGGAGGCCCCATGACCGCCACGTACCCGCCCCGCGCGCGCATGCGCCGTCGCAGCTTCCTCGGCGGCCTCGGCCTCGGCCTCGGCGCGCTGTGCCTGCCCTCGCTCCTGCCGCGAGGCGCCCGCGCCGAGCCCCCGGGCCCGGTCAAGCGCCTGCTCGTGTTCATGACCGAGCACGGCACCGTCTATCAGAACTGGCGCATGCGCCCGGGCAACCTGCCCGAAAATACAGATTGGGAGGCGCCGCTCGGCGCGCTCGCGGAGGCCGAGTTCAGCGAGATCTTGCGCCCGTTGCACGGCTTCCGCGACCGCATGCTGGTGCTCGACGGCGTCGGCATGGCGACCGGGCACATGACCGGCATCAACGAGCACGAGGAGGGCCACGCCACCTGCCTGACCGGCACCCTCGCGCAGCCGGTCGACGGCGGCGTCGCGCTCGCGGGCGGGCCGTCGATCGACCAGATCGTCGCCGCCGCCGTCGCCGAGCCGGGCCAGATCGCCTCGCTGCAGGTGTCGCACGGCAGCTGGGCCTACAGCTACGACCCCGGCGGCAAGGCGCTGCCGTGGATCACCGACCCGTGGGAGCTCTACTCGAAGCTGTTCCCCGGCGGCCCGGTCGACCCCGACGAGCCGCCCAGCGATCTCAAGTCGATCCGCGACCGCCAGAGCAGCGTCGTCTCGCTCGTGCGCGAGCAGTACCACGCGCTCGCGCCGAAGATGTCGGGCGAGGACAAGCTCAAGGTCGAGCAGCACCGCGACCTGCTGCACGCGCTCGGCCAGCAGCTCGACAACCTGGCCAACATCGTCTGCGAGGCGCCGGCCGAGCCGGGCCAGGGCCCGGCGTGGGAGGACCCCCAGTTCTACTTCCACCGCGCGCAGATCTACACGACCCTCACCACGCTCGCGCTGTCGTGCGACATGACCCGCGTGGCCGTGCTCGCGTTCAGCGGCCTGCGCAACGAGCACGTCGCGGCGCCCCCCGGCGACCTCCACAATGATTATGCACACCAGGCCTCGACCGACCCGACGGCGATGCAGGTGATGACGAACTACCACAAGATCCACGCCGAGGACCTCAAGAACATCCTCACCGCCCTCGACGCGGTCCCGGGCGAGAACGGCACCCTGCTCGACGACACCCTGGTCGTGTGGGCCAACGAGCTGGCGACCGGCGAGCACAGCATGAATCAATGGCCGATCGTCATGACCGGCGCGACCAACCATTTCAAGACGGGGCGCTACGTCCGCTGGGCGCAGAACAATATTATCAAAGGGACATGGGGCGACGAGCCGCAGGGGCCGCCGCACAACCGCCTGCTGGTGTCGATCGCCAAGGCGATGGGCGCCGACGTCGACCAGGTCGGTGAGACCAGCGTGACGCTCAAGGGCGACACGCAATTGTCGTGCACCGGCGAGCTCGACCGCTTGACGTGAACATCCGGCCCGAGCGTGGCGGCCCGGCCGTCAGGCCCGCGCCGCCGTGAATCGCTGCCACAGGGCCTCGAGCGCGACGGCGGCGCGGGCGCGCAGGCGATGGTCGACGAACCGCGAGACCTCGCTGTCGCCGGGGTTGATCTCGACGGTCGGGATCCCCTGCTCGTGCGCCTCGATCACCGGCGCGGCGATGTACGGGAACACGCTCGTGGTGCCGATCGACACCACGAGGTCGAAGCCGGCCCGGGTCTCGCGCTCGTACGCCTCGGTCGCGTCGGGCGGCAGGAGCTCGCCGAACAGCACGACCTCGGGGCGCAGGACGTGGCCGCAGGCCGGGCACATCGGCGGGAGCGACACGACCTGGTAGTCGCTGACGGTCTCGCGGCGCGAGCAGCGGGTGCAGACGATGCTGCGCGCATTTCCGTGGATCTCGATCACCTGCCGCGAACCGGCGTCGCGGTGAAAGCCGTCGACGTTCTGCGTGAGCACCCAGGCGCCCGCGATCTCGCGCTCGAACGCGGCGAGGATCTCGTGACCCCGGTTGTGCCGCGCGCCGGTGCAGGCGGCCCCGATCTGGGCCATGTACTTCCAGCACACCTCCGGGCGCGACTGCAGCATCTGCCCCGACAGCGCGACCTCGATCGGGAAGCCCTCGTCGGTGTCCTTGCGGTCATAGAGACCGCCGATCCCGCGGTAGGTCGGCAGGCCCGAATCCGCCGACATTCCGGCGCCGGTGATGAACAGGATCCGCCTCGCGGTCTGGAGCAGCGCGGCGACGGCGTCGACGGTGGCGGCGGGAAGGTCGTCTTGCAGCATTTTTTTCAGAAGGAAGAGTACGTGAATTTGCTGTCGACTACGGCCTTGCTCGGTGACGCGAGGACCGCTGTCTCCACGGACTCGTGGCGCTGCGATCTTGTTGGCGCTCGCCGGCGTACTCGCGCGAGCGAGCCTGCGAGATCGCCCTGCGCGCTCGTGGCTGTTGACACGCTCCCGACGATCATGAGACCGTCGCGCGATGTCGCGCATCCTTCTGCTTCTGCCCTCCACGCTGCTCGTGGTCGGCTGCGTGGCGCCTGGCCTGAAGTACATCGATCCGCCGCCGGTGACGATGACGACCGGCGACTCGAGCACGGGCGACGACGGGTCGACCACGATCATGACCACGACCGAGAGCTCGGCCGGCGAGGATACCGGTTCCGGTGATGGCGCGAGCGACGGACCGCAGTCGAGCACGACGGGCACCGGCACGAGCTCCGGCGGCGTCGACACGACCACGACCGGCACGACCGGGGCCGCCGACCCGGTGTGCGGCGACGGCATCGTCGAGGGCGACGAGGAGTGCGACGACGCCAACGACGTCGCCGACGATCGCTGCGACGACTGCACCAAGAACCGGTGGATCTTCGCCACCGCCGCGTTCCACAACAACGGCGACATCGGCGGTCTCGAGGGCGCCGACAGCCGGTGCCGCCAGTACGCCCTGCAGAGCGGCAAGGCCGACGACACCTGGAAGTCCTTCATCGCCTGGCTGTCCGACGCCGACCACGACGTCCGCGATCGCCTCTACCCCGGGCGGGGCCGCTACGTCCGCACCGACGGCGTGGTCGTCGTCGAGACCTTCGAGCAGTTCTTCTCGGGCTCCCTCGCGGCGCCGATCAACGTCGACGAGCACGGCAACCAGGACATCGGCGGCGGCGTCCTCACCGGAACCCGGCCCGACGGCACCGCCGCGCCCGGCACCCACTGCGACAACTGGACCACCAGCGCGCTCTCCGATCATTCGGCGTACAAGGGCAACGTGTCGTCGATCACCGAGACCTGGACGATGTTCCCCGACGACCCGCCCTTGCCCTGTACGGCCCTCAGCGCGCGGCTCTACTGCATCGAGGGGGAGTGAACCATGGCGCGCAGGACGTACTGTACCGGTCTTCTCTTCCTGTCCCTCGGGACAGCTTGTACGGACGACCCGCTGGTCTCCACGCCGGCGTCGGACAGCCAGGACATGAGCGGCGGGCCCACGTCCTTCGACCCGCCTCCGACCGCGACCACCGGGGACGAGCCCACGACCTCCGAGCCGGGCACCACGAGCGGGCCGTCGACCACCGAGGCCTCGACGACCTCCGAGGCGCCCGTCTGCGGCGACGACATCGCCGAGGGCGCCGAGGAGTGCGACTTCGGCAAGGCCAACGCCGACGACGGCGGCTGCACCATCGAGTGCAAGCTCGCCACCTGCGGCGACGGTCTGGTGTGGAAGGGCGTCGAGCAGTGCGACATGGGCTCCGCCAACAGCAACGACTACGGCGGCTGTCGGCCCGACACCTGCCACTGGGCCGCGCGCTGCGGCGACGGCATCCTCGACCCGGACCACGAGACCTGCGATCGCGGAGAGCTCAACGGCACCGGCGTCACGGACGACGAGCTCGCGCCGTGCGACCTCTCGTGCGGCTTCTACGGGCGGCTGCTCTTCGTCACCGCGGCGAAGTTCGCCGGCAACCTCGGCGGCGTGTCCGGGGCCGACCTCAAGTGCCGCGCCGCCGCTTCTCAGGCGGGCCTGACGAACGCCAACGCCTACCGCGCGTGGATCAGCGACGACTTCCAGTCGCCCGCGACGCGCTTCGAGCAGTGGGAGCTGGCGGTCCCGCTGATTCTCCCGGGTGGCCTGGTCGTCGCCGACGATCTCCTCGACCTCGTCGACAACGGCCCCCACACGGGGATCTCCCGCACGGAAACGGGAGACGTCGTTCACCAGGAGCTGGTCTGGACCAACACCTCGGCGTTCGGCGAGATCTTCAGCGTCACCGACCATTGTGACGCCTGGCTGTCCGCGAGCGACGCGCTGGAGGCTCGCCAGGGGTTGAACGCCTTGGCTGTCGAGGACGGGCCCGACTGGGACATCTGGCGGGATGAACGCTGGTGGACCAGTTACCTGAACTTGCGATGCCACGAAGTGGCCCACCTCTACTGCATCGACGACGGCTTCGTGCTCGCAGAAGAGCGCTGAAGCGGGCGCGCCCGGACAGCGCCGACGCCGTCAGCGCGGCGACGACAGCTGGAAGCGGTACTCGTCGGCGACCTCGTCGATCGCCTTCAAATAATTCTCGGGGTCGAGCTCGGCCTTGAGCTCGTCGGAGATCGGGAAGACCATCGGGGCAGGTTCGTAAGAACATGTCTCTCCGGTCTTGTGATTGACGACGCGGCCCTCGGCCAGCGCGCGCGCGGCCTCGACCAGGCTCGCGCCGGGCAGCGCCTCGCGGATCGCCCGCATGCGCGCGGCGGCGCGGGGGTCGACGAAGCGCAGGCGCTTCTGCCACTGCACCGCGAGGTGGTACTGCGACGGCGTGACCACCAGCCCGGCCAGGCCGACGCGCTCGCAGGCGATGATGAGGAGGGCCACGACCTCCTCGAACAGGCCGAGGCCGGGGTGGCGCTGGCCGGGCAGCTGCGGCTTGTCGGCCGAGAATTGCTCGCGCGGGTTCTGCAGCAGCAACCAGTCGACGGACAGCAGCTCGAAGCCGGGGATCGTGCGGCGGTCGCGGTGCACCACCAGCTCGAACAGCAACTCCTTGTGGTCGGGGTCGCCGAAGATCTTGAGGATGTGCCGCTGCGGGTCGACGAGGTTGAACTCGAGCGACGGCTGGAAGCCCTTGGCGCGCACGCGCCCGAGCAGGCCGTGGCGCTCGAGCGCCAGCTCGAGGCCCTGGCGCGAGTAGTAGCCGAGGAAGCGCGGCTCGCGGGCCGTCGCCGCCAGGCTCGGCACCAGGTCCTCGAGCGTGAGGCCGAGGTCGTCGCCCTCGCCGGTGAGGTCGGCCGGCTTGAGCAGCGCCGCGTAGTGACGCGCGCGCATCAGCGACAGCTCGTCGTTGTCGGGCGGCTCGAACCCGCGGTGGCCGCTCTGCAGCCAGGCGAAGCTGCGCGCGCTGTGCTGCCAGGTCGTCGGCCCGTAGCCGCCGGCCAGGCACACCACCACCGCGGCGTCGGGCGCGAACTCGCGGATCGCCTCGAACACGGCGATGTCGCGCTCGAGCATGCCCTCCGCGCTGATCTGCCACACGCCGACCTTGTCGCCGACGGCCGGGTCGGTGCCGGCGAGGAAGTAGATCAGGCGCGGCCGGTGCTGCCGCAGCGCCTCGGTGAGGTGGAGCTGCACCGTCTCGAGGTAGAGCGTGTCGCCGACGACGTCGCCGAGCGCCACGCTGGTCGAGGCGACCGCGTCGGTGCTGCCCCAGTGGTGGTTGTGGATCGACAGGGTGAAGACGGTGGGGTCGTCGGCGAACAGGGCGCGGGTGCCGTCGCCGTCGTGCTGGTCGAGGTCGACGACGAGGACGCGCTCGTGGAAGCCGAGCGCGCGCTGCTCGGCGATCGCCACGGCGACGTCGTGGAACACGCAGAAGCCGCGACCGACCTCGCGGTGGGCGTGGTGGAACCCGCCGCCGAGGTTGACCCCGATCTTGCCGGTGCCGAGGGCGATGTCGGTGGCGAGCATGGTGCCGCCGGTCATGGCCCGCTGGAGGTCGAGGATCCGCGCCGTGTCGACCTCGCCGACGCCGAGCCCGCCGAGGATGTCGGCCATCACCTCCGGGCGCTGGCAGGCGTCGAGGTAGGCGTCGGCGTGGACGCGGCGGATCGCGTGGTACGTGGCCAGCGGGGGCCGCCGCACCTGCTCGAAGGTGACGAGGCCCTCGGCCGCCAGCGCGGTGAGGATCCGTTCGCCGCGCACCTCGTCGACCGCGGAGCCCGGCCACGAACACTCGTAATGCGGCCCGTAGACGAAGGTCAGCGGCGGCGGCCGCAGGCGCGCGAACATCTGATTGGCGCGACGCCGCAGCTGACGAAAGATCTTGTCGCCGGTCGTCATCGCCGTTGTGCGGCATGGTTGGCACGTCCCCCGTGGTTTGGCAACGCTCGCCCGCTTCGCTACGATCGCCGGCCGCATGCCTGCCATGCTCCGCTGGTCCCACGCCGTGGTCGTCGCCGGCCTCGCCTGGACTTTTGGGACAGGTTGTGCTGCGCCGCGGGACGCGACCATCGTCCGCGAGCTGCCGTCCGTCGACTGGCTCGCCGCCCGCGTCGACGAGCTGGCCCGGGCCGACCTGCTGCGCGGCGCGCCGCCGCTGGCCCAGGCCAGGCTGGGGTCCCTCGACACCGAGCTGCGCGTGTGGATCCGGACCCCTGCGAGGCGCGCGCTGGTCGAGCTGCGCAGCGGCGCCGAGGGCGTCACCGGCGAGACGTGGGTGTTCTGGTCGGCGCCCTCGCAGGAGGAAGACGACGGGGTGTTCGCCGAGTACCGCGACTGGATCGACTGCATCGACCGGCGCAGCGGACACGGCCTCGGCATGTGTCGGCCCAGGCCGCGGCAGCCGGTCGACTGGGCGCTGGTCGAGGCCAAGCTGAAGCCGGCGTGGAAGCTGCCCGATCAGGCGAAATTTGCGCCTCCGGGCGAGATCGACGGTCAACTGATGATCATCGAGCGACGCGACGGCAGCCGCGGCGAGGTCGTCCACTGGGACATCGCCGTCCCCCTCACCACCGACCCCGGGCGCAAGGAGTCGGCCATGGCCGAGGAGATCTGGGAGGCGCTGTGGGACACCCTCGGCCTGGCCGAGCCGCCGACGTGAGCGCCGGCGCGGCGACGTGGTAAGGAAGCGCGATGCGCGAGGAACTGTGGGAGTTCTGGATCGATCGCGGCGGCACGTTCACCGACTGCGTCGGCCGCGTGCCGGGGACCGGCCACCTGCGCGCGATCAAGGTGCTGTCGACCGACGACGCGCCGCTGCGGGCGATCCGCGCGCTGCTCGGGCTGGCCGACGACGCCGCCATCCCGCGCTGCCGGATCCGCCTCGGCACCACCGTCGCCACCAACGCCCTCCTCGAGCGCAAGGGCGCCCCCACCGCGCTGCTCATCACCCGCGGCTTCGCCGACCTGCTCGAGATCGGCGACCAGGCGCGACCCGACCTGTTCGCGCTGGCGATCCACAAGCCGACGCCGCTGACCTCCGCGGTGCTCGAGGTCGACGCCCGCCGGGCCGCGAGCGGTGAGGTGCTCGTGTCCCCGGAGACAGGTGCGCTCGAACATGCCCTGAAGGCCATCCACGCCGAGGGCCTGCGCAGCGCCGCGGTGGCGGTGATCCACGACCACCGCGACGGCGGGCTCGAGCGCATCGTCGGCGCCGCGGCGCGGGCGGCCGGGTTCGAGGAGGTGGTGCTGTCGCACGAGGTCGCGCCGGCGCAGGGGCTGCTGGCGCGGGCGGAGACCGCCGTGGTCGACGCGTACCTCACGCCGCTGCTGCGGGAGTACGTCCGCGGGCTGCGGGCGCGCCTCGGGTCGGCGGAGCTGCAGCTGATGCAGTCGAGCGGCGACCTGTGCGCGGCCGAGCGGTTCCGCGGGCGCGACGCGGTGCTCTCGGGGCCGGCCGGCGGGGCGGTGGCGTGCGCCGCGATCGCCACGCGGCTCGGGCTGGCGCAGGTGATCGGCCTCGACATGGGCGGGACCTCGACCGACGTGGTGCGCTGGGGCGGGGAGCTCGAGCGCAGCTACGAGACGCGGGTCGCGGGGGTCCGGCTGCGCACGCCGATGCTGGCGGTCCACACGATCGCGGCCGGCGGCGGATCGATCTGCAGGTACCGCGATCGCAAGCTGTCCGTCGGGCCAGACAGCGCCGGCGCCGACCCCGGGCCGATGTGCTACGGCCGGCCGCAGGCGCAGGCGCTGACGCTGACCGACGTCGACCTCGTGCTCGGGCGCCTGCACCCGGCCCGCTTCCCGTTCGCGCTCGACCGCGAGCGCTCGTTCGCCGGGCTCGAGGCGCTGACCGAGGAGGTCAACGCCGGCGGGGCCTCGATGTCGCCGCTGCAGGTCGCCGAGGGCCTGCGGCAGATCGCCGACGAGCGGATGGCCGCGGCGATCCGCGACGTCACGGTGCGCCGCGGCCACGACGTCCGCGAGCACGCGCTGATCGTGTTCGGCGGGGCCGGCGGGCAGCACGCGTGCGCGGTGGCGCGGGCGCTGCAGATCCGCACGCTCGTGTTCCACCCGCTCGCCGGGGTGCTGTCGGCCGTCGGCATCGGCGCGGCCCGCCCGGGCTGGCACGGCCAGGCCGACGTCGGCGGGATCGAGCTCGGCGAATCACTGGACCTTCGGGACATGTTCGAAAGGCTAGAGCGCGAGGGCCAGGCGGCGCTGGCGGCCGAGGGCGGGCCCGGAGCCTCGGCGGTGCGGCGGGTCGACCTGCGCTACCACGGCACCCACGTGGCGCTGACGATCGCGTGGGCGGGCGAGGGCCTGCGCGAGGCGTTCGAGCGGGCGCACGCGCGCGAGTTCGGCTACGCCCGCCCGGGCCACCCGATCGAGGTCGTCAGCGCGCGGGTCGAGCTGCTGGTGAGCGACGAGGCGACCTCCGGCGCGCCGCTCGAAGAGACAGGTCGATCGCAGCTGCCTGACCGATCGGACATGTGGGTCGAGGGCGGGTGGAGGCTGGTGCCGACGCTGCGGCGCGAGGCGATCGCGGCCGGGCAGGCGATCGCCGGCCCGGCGCTGATCCTCGACGCCACGGCGACGATCGTGCTCGAGCCGGGCTTCGTCGCCGAGCTGGCGGCCGATGGCTGCCTGGTGGCGCGCGACGTGACCGGCGGCGCGGCCGTGGCGGCCGGCGCGGTCGACCCGGTCAGCCTCGAGATCATGAGCGCGCGGATCTCCGGCATCGCCCGCCACATGGGCGTCGTGCTGCAGCGGACCGCGCTGTCGACCAACATCCGCGAGCGGCTCGACTTCTCGTGCGCCGTGTTCGACGCCGAGGGCGGGCTGGTGGCCAACGCGCCGCACATCCCGGTCCACCTCGGGGCGATGAGCGAGTCGATCCGCGGGGTGCTGGCGGCGCACCCGTCGCCGCGGCCCGGCGACGTGTTCGTCACCAACGACCCCGCGGCCGGCGGCTCGCACCTGCCCGACATCACCGTCATCGCCCCGGTGCACGACGACGCCGGGGCGCTGTGCGGCTTCGTCGCCAACCGCGGGCACCACGCCGACGTCGGCGGCATCACGCCGGGCTCGATGCCGCCGGACGCGCGCACGCTGGCCGAGGAGGGCGTGGTGTTCCGCGCGTTCCCGGCGGTCCGCGGCGGCGCGCTCGACCGCGACGGGCTGCGGCAGATCCTGACTGGAGGGACATGGCCTGCGAGACAGCCGGCGCAGAACCTCGCCGACCTCGAGGCGCAGATCGCGGCCAACCAGGCGGGGGCGCGGCTCATGCGTGAGCTGGCGGCGAGCAGCGGCAGCGCGGCGCTGGCGACCTACCTGCGGGCGATCCAGGACGACGCGGCGGCCTGCGTGGCCGAGCTGATCGCGCGCATGCCGGCGGGCTCGCGCCGGTTCGCCGACGCGCTCGACGACGGCACGGCGATCGCGGTGGCGTTCACGGTCCGCGGCGAGCGCCTCGAGGTCGACTTCACCGGCACGGGGCCGCAATCGGCGAGCAACGCGAACGCGCCGCGGGCGGTGACGGTGTCGGCGCTGCTGTACGTGCTGCGCGTGCTGGCGGGGCGGGCGATCCCCCTGGCGTCGGGCTGCCTGCGGCAGGTCGACGTGGTCCTGCCGCCGGGGACGATCCTGTCCCCGGGGCCAGGTGCGGCGGTGGCCTCGGGCAACGTCGAGACGGCCCAGCGCGTGGTCGACGTGCTGCTCGGCGCGCTGGCGGCCGCGGCCGCGAGCCAGGGCACGATGAACAACCTCTGCTTCGGCGACGCGGGCTTTGGTTACTATGAGACGATCGGTGGCGGGAGCGGCGCAATCGCCGGTGAAGCCGGCGCGTCCGGGGTGCACACGCACATGACGAACACGCGGATCACCGACCCCGAGGTGCTCGAGGCGCGATTTCCGGTGCGCGTGCATCGGTTCGCGCTGCGCCGCGGCTCCGGCGGGGCGGGGCGCTGGCGCGGGGGCGACGGGCTCGTGCGCGAACTCGAATTCCTGCGCGACGGGATCGAAGTCTCGATCGTCGCGGAGCGGCGTACGCGGGCCCCGTTCGGGCTCGCAGGCGGGTCTCCGGGGGCGTGCGGGCGCAACCTCCTGGACGGGGTGGAGCTGCCCGGACGGGCGCGGACGACGGTGGGCGCGGGGCAGCGGCTGACCGTCGAGACGCCCGGCGGCGGAGGTTACGGCGCGCCGGACAGCGGCCCCCGGGGCGCGCTGAACCCGGGGTTTTGCAGGGCCGGGGGGGTTACGCTACCTTGCGGCCGATGCTCGAAGCACTGATCCCGTACATCCGGCCGCCCGAGAAGCTGATCGCCGATCTTCCCGTCATCGGGCCGCTCAAGCTGCAGGTGTTCGGGCCGCTGGTCGCTCTCGGGGTCATCCTCGGGTACCAGCGCTGCCTCCAGTTCGCCAAGAAGCGCGACATGGACGAGTTCGTGGCCCGCGACCTGATGTTCTACATCCTGATCACGGGCTTCGTCATCTCGCACTGGGTCTCGGTGCTGTTCTACTTCCCCGAGGACGTGGCGCGGAACCCCGCGGTGCTGCTGATGATCTGGAACGGCCTGTCGAGCGTCGGCGGGTTCTTCGGCGCGCTGGTCGGGTTCTTCTGGTACCTGCGCAAGATGAAGCAGCCGTACCTGATCTGGGCCGACATGCTGGTGTTCGGCCTGCTCGTCGGCTTCACCCTCGGCCGCCTCGGCTGCGCGTTGGTCCACGACCACCCCGGCGCCATCACCGACCCGTCGCACCCGCTCGCGGTCGGCCCGTGGCCCGGCGGCGAGTACCGCTTCGACAACGGCCTGCTCGAGTTCATGTACCTGGTGCCGATCGTGCTGTTCGTGCACTTCGTGTTCAACTGGGCCAAGTCGGCCCCGGGCCGGATCGCCGGGCTCGTGTGCCTGCTCTACGCCCCGTTCCGCTTCGCGCTCGACTTCATGCGCGAGAAGGACAAGACCTACCTCGGCCTGACCACCGCCCACTACGCGACGATGGTGCTCCTGGCCATCGGCGTGTACCTGCTGTTCATCCGCAAGCCGCGCGAGGCCGACTTCGCCTACGCCAGGGACAGCGAGCGCATCGCCAAGGAGCGCGCCGAGGCCGAGAAGAAGGCCGCGGCCGCCGCAGCCGCCACCTGACGGGTCAGGAGACGCCGAGGACATGCTCCCAGGAGCATGTCCTCGCGCTCATGTGCCTTCGGACATGCCCGAACGGACACGCCCTCAGCGCGGGCTCCAGCGGGGCAGCCAGTCCGCGCCCTTGCGCTCGGTGAGGCGGGTGACGCCGGTGCCGTCGGGGCGCATCAGGTACAGCTCGGGGTCGCCGTCGCGGTCGGAGGCGAACACCAGCAGCTCGCCGCTCGGCGCGAAGGTCGGCTCGCGGTCGGAGCTGGTGCCGGCGGTCAGCGGGACGATCGCCCCGGTCGCCAGGTCGGCGCGGCGCAGCGCGGCCTTCTGCGGGCCGGTGCGCACGCTGTAGACCAGGCCCTTGCCGTCCGGCGTGAACACCGGCTCGGCCTCGCCGGGCTCGAACGACTTGCGCGCGTCGAGGACGTCGGGGGTCAGGCGGCGCAGCTCGGTGCCGTCCGGCTTGCACACGAAGATCCGGTCGGCGCTCTCGCGGTTGCTGATGAACGCCAGCAGAGCGCCGTCCTTCGACCACACTGGGCCCCAGTCGTCGAGCTGGAAGTGGGTCAGGCGCTGCGGCTCGCTGCCGTCGGCGCGCATGACGTAGACCTCGGCGTTGCCGTCGCGGCTCGAGACGAAGGCGATCTGGCGCCCGTCGGGCGAGAACGCCGGCTCGTAGTTGCCGGCCGGGTGGTCGGTCAGACGGCGCAGCTTCGGGGCTGTCTTATCGGCCAGGCCGACAGTATAGATGTCGCGGAAGCTCGAGAAGGCGGCCTCGAACGCCAGCGTGCGGCCGTCCGGCGCCCAGTTGGGGCTGCGCACCTGCGGCGCGGCGTCGCTGCGCCACACCGGCTCGCCGAGCTCGCCCGCGGCCCCGAGCGGTCGCACCTCGATGCGCTCCTCGTGCCCGCCCTCGTGCTCGTCGACGGTGATGACCGCGATCCACTCGCCGTTCGGGGCCACCGGCCCCGGCAGCACCGACGGCGGGCCGGCACCGGCTGTCCCGGAGAGCATGGTCTTTACACCCTGTCCCGAAGGCAAGATGACTTCGATGCTGGCCCCCTCGTCGCGCTCGGCGAGGTAGTAGATCCGCCCGCCGACGGCCTCGCGCTCCTCGGCGGTCAGCGGCGGCGAAGGCGGCGCCGCGGGCTCGGCCGCGGGGGCCTCGACGGCCGGAGCCGCAGCCGGGCCCGGAGCGGCCGGGCTCGCCGGGCTCGCCGGAGCGCCGCACGCCAGCGCCAGCGCCGCGGCGCACGCGGCAGGATGAAGAAACATGGAGCGTCGATGCATCGCGGAGCCGTTCGTGGCGAGGGTGCGAGACGATCGCTCATAGCGCAGGAACGCCGCCGCCGGCAACCCGCGGAGGGCGATCTCGGTCGGATGTGCGAGGCTCGCGGGCGCGCCAGGTTGAAGGCGATGACGCGTGTTCGCTGGCGGTCCACGATCGCCGCCCTGAGCCTCGCGGCCTGCGCCGCGCACGGCCCGACGCCGACCGCGGGGACGCCCGAGGACCCCCGCCGCCGCTCGCCGAGTGGGACGGTCCGAGCATCCCCGAAGCGCTCGTGGAGAGCGGGCGGTGGCCGCGTCCGCGTACGCGAGCGGCATGCGCGAGGCGTACCGCGCGATCGACCGCGGCACTCTCGCTCACAGGCCCGCGGCGCGGAAGGCCGCGAACACGAGCCAGCCGACCAGTGCGGCCAGGCCGACCGGGACCAGCACGGCGGCCACGGCCGCGGCGACGACCAGCCGGCGGTCGACGTCGCGGCGGCGCGCGGGGTCGCGGAGGTGCCCCTCGAGCAGGTCGAGGTTGCGCCGGTTGGCCTTGAAGCCGAAGTCGAAGATGTCCCCGAGGACAGGTACGGCGCCGACCAGGGCGTCGAGCAGCACGTTGCCGGTCATGCGCGCCAGCGTGGCCGGCGAGGCGCCGAGGCCGGCCGCGCGCACGACGATCCAGCCCGACAGCACGGCGCCGATGGTGTCGCCGAGGCCGGGCGCGAGGCCCAGCAGCGGGTCGATGCCGAATCGCCACTCGGTACCGGGGACCCGCACGGCGCTGTCGAGCCAGGTGGCGACCTGGCGCACGTCGTCGGGCGCGCGCGGCGAGGACGGACGCTCGGCAGGCATGCCGGCAATGTGCGTCGTGAAGCCGCCGGAGGCAACGCGCGGCCCCGCCGCTGCGGGGCCGCGCCGGCAGGCTCAGCGGACGAACACCGCCCCGAACGCCTGCAGGTTCTTCTCGCCGTTGTCGCCGCCGCAGCTGGCGAGGTCGCCGACCGAGTGACCGAGGACCTGGCACATGCCCCCGGCCCCGCCGATGCCGATGTACGAGTCCGGCGAGGTGCAGTCGTCCTCCTGGTTGGCGACGATGCCGATCCGCACCTGCGGCCAGCCGGCCACCGGCCACGGCACTGAATTAAAGCCCTCGGCGTTGCAGAACGGCTGCAGCGAGCTGCCGGCGATCAAACTCTTCCACGCGTCGCGCCCGACCCCGGTCGCCACGTAGCCCGCGTTCATCAGGTTCTGCATCGACGGCCGATTGAGCCCCGGCAGCTTGATCGTCTTCAGCACCAGCGGGCCGCCGCCGATCTCGTACTCCATGCCGACCAGGACGTCGGCGAAGGGCACGCTCATGAAGCTCTGCAGCTTGGCCTCGTTGTGGTCGAGGTCGGGGAACTGCGGCTGGTAGGTGGCACCATTGGTCCACAGCGCGGCGGGATAGGCGAAGGTGCCGAGCCGGCCGTCGGCCTTGAGGACGAGGGTCCAGCCGCCGCCGTCGATCGTCATCTCGCAGAACACGTCGAACGGGGGCTGCGGCCCGGCACCGTCCGGATCGATCACGTAGACGCCGTTGCCGGCGCCCGGGTTGGTCTGCTTGATGGCCTTGCAGCTGCCGGCGATCGCACAAACGCCGGCGCTGCAGAAGCCGCTGGCGCAGTCGCTGCCGGCGTCGCACTCGAGACCGAGGCCGCACTTGCCGCAGCTGCCGCCGCAGTCGACGTCGGTCTCGCCGCCGTTCTCGAGGCCGTCGCCGCAGCTGGCTGCGACGCAGCTGTTGTCGCAATAGTCGTCGTCGATCTGGTTGCCGTCGTCGCACGCCTCGACGCCCTGCCAGACCACCCCGTCACCGCACCCGGCCGCCTTGCAGCTGTTGAGGCAGGCGTCGTTGTCGGACAGGTTGCCGTCGTCGCACTGCTCGCCCGCGCCGGGCTGGACGAACAGGTCGCCGCAGAACGGATTCTTGCACGCGAGGGTGCAGGCGCCGGTGTTGCTGTTGGCCTCGCCGGCGTCGCACTCCTCGGGCGGCTGCTCGAAGCCGTCGCCGCAGCTGGCGAGCTTGCAGACGTTGGTGCAGGCGTCGCCGTTGTCGTCGTTGCCGTCGTCGCAGGCCTCGCTCGGGCTCGTGTCGCCGTCGCCGCAGACGTTGAGGTCGCAGCCGGCGTTGCACGGCTTGCCGGGGCCGTTGTTGCCGGCGCCGTCGTCACACTGCTCGTCGACGGCGTGGACCAGGCCGTCGCCGCAGACGGCGTCCTTGCACGCGACGGTGCAGTCGCCGCTGTCGCTGTTCATGCCGCCGAGGTCGCACGCCTCGCCGTGATTGGGCTGGTGAATGCCGTCGCCGCAGGCCGGGAGCTCGCAGCTGTCGGTGCAGTCGTCGTCGTCGTCGCCGTTCTGACCGTCGTCGCAGCCCTCGCCCGGGTCGACGATGCCGTTGCCGCACTCCTCGAGCTCGCACAGCGGCGAACAGCCGTCGCCGCCCTCGAGGTCGCCGTCGTCGCAGGCCTCCTCGGGGCCCTGGTCGCCGTCGCCGCAGACGTTGAACTGACACTGATCGTTACACGCCTTGCCCGGACCGTTGTCGACGCCGTTGTCGCACTCCTCGACGCCGTCGCCGGTGTTGTAGAGGGCCCCGTCGCCGCACACGGCGATCCGGCATGCGGTGGTGCAGGCGGCGTTGTCGGCGTTGCCCGGCCCGTCGTCGCACTCCTCGCCGATGTCGACCTGGATGTGACCGTCGCTGCAGGTCGCGGCCGTGCAGCTCTCGGTGCACTCGTCGGTGTTGTCGAGGTCGCCGTCGTCACACTCCTCGGTCGGCGCGACGATGCCGTCGCCGCAAGTCGCCAGGGCGCAGGCGTTGGTGCACTCGTCGGCGTCGTCGTCGTCGCCGTCGTCGCAGCCCTCGCCGGGGCCGACCGCCCCGTCGCCGCAGACGTTGTCGGTGCAGTTCGCCTTGCAGCTGCCGGTGTCCGTGTTGTCGGCGCCGTCGTCACACTCCTCGCCGGGGCCCTGATCGCCGTCGCCGCAGGTGTTGGCCTGACACTGCAGGTTGCACGGCTTGCCGGGCCCGTTGTCGTCGCCGTCGTCGCACGCCTCGCCGGCGTCGATCTGCCCGTCGCCGCACACCGGATCGGGCCCGCTCGTGGTCGTCGTGGTGTCGGTGTCCCCGGTCGTCGTGCCGGTGTCGCCGGACGTCGGCTCGACCGTCATGCCGCCGGTCATGCCCTGCGTCGTCGTCGTCGGGTCGGTGACGCCCGAGGCGGTGGTCGACGTCGTCGGTACGCCGCTCGAGGTCTGTGCGTCGGTGGTGCTCGAGGCCTCGCTCAAACCCTCGGTGCCGGCCGTCCCGGCGTCGCCGCAGGCCGCGAGCAACAAGCTGGTCGAAAAGACAGATCGCCGCAGGCCACGCTCAATCATCCGCATGCTCACCCCTCCACGCCTCGCGGGTCGCCCAAGGATCGGGGGGCGATCATCCACAGATGTCTCCACGAGACCTCATATGCCTGCCAGAACCGGCAGAGGCACACAAGCGGCCGCGGAGCGGGGCAAAAGCGCGCGGGCGGGCGCGGTCGATCGGGCGATCAGAGCGCGGCCGGCAGCGGAGCGACGGGCGCGCTCGCGCGGCCGCGGACGAACAGGCGCTTCAGACCGAGCTTGGCGGCGAGGGCCGTACCTGTCCCAATGGCCATGACCGCAGGGGCAGCCAGGCCGCCGGTCAGGGCGACCGCGCCGGCGGCCACGAGGACGCCCACCGAGGTCGAGGCCGCCCCGGTGCCGGCCTCGACGGTGGCGTGCACGCAGGCCTGCTTGCCGGTCATGGTGCCGCGGCGGTAGGCGATCACGCCCTCGGCCGCGCCGAAGGCGGCGTCGACGACGAGGCCGACGAGGCCCGCGCGCGCCGCCGTGCGCGCGATCTGGGCCCCCGCGGCCCGGGCGGTCGCGACCGCGGCCACGCCCGCGACCTCGGCCGCGCCGGCCTGCGCCGCGACGTCCGTCAGCAGCGAGGGCGCCGAGGCGGCCACGGCCTCGGCCGCGGTGCGCGTGAGCACGGTCTGCAGGCCGGTCTGGGCCACTCCCGGGAGGACCTCCCGGCCGCCGGCGTCGTACAGCGTGCGCGCGGCGGAGCGTGCGGCGAGAGCGGCCTGGCCGGCGAGCGCCCCCATGACGAGATCGCGGTGACTGCGGGCAGGGTCGGTCATGGTGCTGACGCTAGCAAACCTCGGGAGCGTGCGCCCGCCGCGGCCGCGAGGCGCTGGCACACGCGACCGGAGGTGCGCGAACCGGGCTGCGCACGCGCGGCGCCGAGGCCGCGGGCGAGGGAATGCAACGGCTCTCAGGACATGTTCCAAAGGACATACGACGCCGCTACGGCACGAGCCCATTCCTCAAATTGTTGCCGCGCCCGGTCGGCCACAGCAGGCACGAGGCGCTCGAGCCGGGCACGGTGTAGACGCGCACGCTCTCGACCATGTCCTCGGCGTCCTTGAGCGAGACGACGATGTCGACCTGGCCGTCGCCGTCGACGTCGGCGAGCGTCGGCACGGGCATGGCGCCGCGGCGCGGCAGCGCCAGCTGGTGCTGGATCGCCCCGTCGCTGCCGAGCACGAACAGCGCGCCCTTGTCGTCGCCGGTGCTGTAACTGTTGAACACGACCTCGGGCACGCCGTCGCCCGAGAGGTCGCCGATCGCCACGCCGCCGGCGGCGACCTCGGGGTCGGTGGTGTACTCGGTGCTCCACAGCACCTCGCCCGCGGCGCTCACGGCGTGCACGCGCCCGTCGAAGCCGACGAACACGATCTCGAGGCCGGGCTGGTCGCCGCGCAGGTCGGCGACCGCGACCTGGTTGGTGATGCCGACGATGTTGGTGTCGCCGTAGTCCCACAGGCCCGAGAGGTAGCCGGGCAGGTGCACGGGCGGGTCGAAGCCGGCGCGGCGGCTGCCGTCGTGGCCGACGACCCACACGGCGACGCCCCTCTCGCGGTCGGTCTGGGCCGCGTTCTGCACGCTGGCGAGCATGATGACCTCGCGCTGGCCGTCGCCGTCGATGTCGGCGATCGCCGGGGCGGTGTTGGTGAAGTGGGCCTGCAGCGCGGTCTCCTCGTCGTCGGCGTAGCCCTGCATCGCCTCGGCGAGGACGTGCAGGTAGCGGACGCCGGGTGTCTTCGTCACGGGGAAGATGTCGGCCGCGTCGAACGCCTCGCCGCTGCCCTTATGAAAACTGGCGTAGGCGTTGTCGTGCGGCGCGATCAGGTCGGCCTTGCCGTCGCCGTCGAGGTCGCCGACGGCCAGGTTCTGGTCGTAGCAGCCGGCGAGGTAGCACTTGTCGTCGCAGCCGGAGCTGCCGCTCTGGTTGGGCGGGAAGCCGGGCACCGGGCTGCCGTCGCCGCGCCAGGCGTGGACGACGTCGGTCGGGCCGCCGTGGCCGACGCTGACGGCGATGTCGAGCTCCCCGTCGCCGTCGAGGTCGCCGGCGCCGATGCTGCGCAGCTCGTCCTCCCAGGTGACCGGAAAGCCAGGTGCCATCGTGCCGGTGCTGTCGACCAGATAGACCTGGTCGCGGGCCGCGAACGCGACCTCGAGCTCGGGCCCGCCGATGAAGTCGGCGACCACGGGGCTCGACCAGATCCGCCCGCCCTCGGCCTCGACCTTGAACAGGACCTCGCCGTCGCTGGCCCACGCGAGCAGGGCCCGGCCGCGCGGGGCGACGACCTCGTTGTCGCCGTCACCGTCGAGGTCGGCGACCGCGGGCGAGCCGAGCCAGGCCTCCTCCCAGCGATCCTTGAGGGTGATCGAAAGGACAGGTTCGGCCGCGATCGGCGAACCGACGCCCCCGTCGCAGCTCGGCGGCGTCGGCTCACCGGTCGGGTTGCCGGTGGTCGAGGTGGCGGTGGTGCCCTCCTCGGTGTCGACGCCCGGGTCGACGCCGGTGGTCGGCGCCTGCTCCTCGGTGGTGCCCCCGGTCGGCCCGCTGAGGCTGCCGGGCCCGCCGGTGATCTCGGTGTCACTGCCCGCCGGATTCGTGAGCGTCGCCGACGCCTCGGTCTCACCTTGCCCGGCGGCGGTGCTGCACGCCAGCGCCGCGACCGGCACGGCCGCGCCGAAGATCTTCCACGTCACCCCTGCCCGCATCGCGCACCTCCGCGGCGACGATACGCCAAAACACGTCGGCCCAGGCCGGGGCCCGGGCCGCGCGTCGACGCGCCGGGCGACGGCGCTCAGTCCTCGGCGTCGCGGCTGCCGAAGGCGGCGCGGATGTAGCCCCAGCGCGAGGTCGCGAGGTGCTTGATGACGTCGAGCGTGCCCGCCTTGACCGCGCCCTTGCCGAGCTGACCGTCGCGGTACAGCTCGGAGGTCTTGTGGCGCTGGAGCTTGCCGCTCGACGTCTTCGGCAGGCTGCCCGGGGCGAGCAGCACGACCTCGTCGGGCTTGAGCGCGAGGGTCTCGAGGATCTTGGCGGCGATCTTGTCGCGCAGGTCGTCGGCGTGGGGCGTACGGACCTCGGCGGCGACGATCACCCGCTCGCGCCCGAGCGACGCGTCCTCGACGCCGAAGGCGACCACGTTGCCGCGGCGCACGCCCTCGACCTGCGAGGCCTGCCACTCGAGGTCCTGCGGGTAGTAGTTGCGGCCGTGGATGATGATGAGGTCCTTGATCCGGCCGCATACGTAGAGCTCGCCGTCGACCAGGTAACCGAGGTCACCGGTGGCCAGCCAGCCGTCCTTGAGCGCCTGCATCGTGCGCTCGGCGTCGCCCCAGTAGCCGCGCATCACGCTCGGACCGCGCAGCTCGATCTGGCCGACGCGGCGGTCCGGCACCGGCTGGCCCTCGGCGTCGACGATCCGCAGCCCGTGCTCGGGGAAGGCGCGGCCGCAGCACACGACCTTCAGCGCGTCGTCGGCCGCGCTCGGGGCCGCCTCGCCGCGGACCAACTTCTCGGGGTCGACGGCCTCGGCGCGCAGGTCCTCCTCGAGGCCGACGAAGGTGACCGCGAGGCTGTGCTCGGCCATGCCGTAGCACGCCAGGAACGCGGTGCGCTTGAAGCCCCAGGCGGCGAAGCGGTCGGCGAACGCCCTGAGCGTGTCGTACTGGATCGGCTCGGCTCCGCAGCCGGCCACGCGCAGGTGCGAGAGGTCGACGCCCTGCAGCTCGTGGTCCTTGATCCGCGTGGTGCACAGGCCGTAGGCGAAGTTCGGCGCGAAGGAGACGTGGGCCTTGCGCTCCGACAGCTGGCGCAGCCACAGCGCCGGCCGCTTGAGGAACAGCAGCGGCGACATGAACTGGACCCCGCGCACCTGCAGGACCGCCGGCGCGAACACGAAGCCGATGAGGCCCATGTCGTGGTAGAGCGGCAGCCAGCTGAGGCCGATGGTCTCGTGGTCGGCGTGGAGGCCGGCGCCGAGCGCCCGGATGTTGGCGATCAGGTTGGCGTGGGTGAGCGTGACGCCCTTCGGCCGCGAGGTGCTGCCCGAGGTGAACTGCAGGAACGCGACGTCGTCGGGGCGCACGTCGACGCCGATCGGGGCGGCGCGCTCGTCGACTTGCTTGACGAACGACTGGTAGACCTCGACCGCGCGCACGCTCGGCACGTTGCTCATCAGCTTGCCGAGGATCGGCCGCACCTTGCCGTCGGTGACCACCAGCGCGCACCCGGCCTGACGCAGGATGTGGGTGGTGTTGGCGAGGTAGCCCTCGAACTGCCCGAGGTTCATCGGCGGGTACACCGGCACCGGGATCGCGCCGGCGTACATCGCCCCGAAGATCGCCTCGACGAACTCCGACGAGTCGGGGAGGATGAGACCGACCCGCTCGCCGGCGCGGACGCCCGCGGCCTGCAACGCGGCGCCGAAGCGCCGGGCTCGGCGCGCGGTCTCGGCGTACGAGAAGAACTTGACCGGGTCCTTCTCCTGGACGAGGTGCGAGTAACCACCCTCGGGCCGGCCGTCGGCCGCGCCGTCGAGCGCCTGCGTGAGCGTCTCGGGCCGCTGCATCGCGCTCAGGCCTCGCCGCGCTCCTGCGCGATCACCTTGACGACCTCGCGCGCGACGTCGCCGACGGTGACCACGTGCTGGAACAGCTCCATCGGCATGGTGATGCCGAACTGGTCCTCGAGGTCGGACACCATCTCGAAGCTCTGCATCGAGTCGAGCCGCAGGTCCTGGATCAGGTGCGACTGCTCGGTCACCGGCGAGGCTGGCTTTTCGGCCAGGTTCTCGTCGAAGTAGGCGAACATCTTGGCCAGCACGGCTTCGTAGGTGGGGCTTGCGGCTTCGGTCACGGCGCTCCCAGGGTGACGGCGGCTATATCGCAACTGGGCCGCGACCGGAAGCCGCGCGCGCGGCGGCCTCCGTTAGCGGGGTCACAGCGCCGTCTCGTACACGCGATAGGTGGCGACCTGGTAGCCGCCCATGCTCTTCACCGCGGCGTTGACCCGATCGTTGTCCTCGAGCGTCCAGCCGATCTGGCCCTCGGTCCAGCCGAGCCGCTGCGCGGCCCTGTGCGTGGCGAGGAACAGCAGCGTGTCGATGCCCTGGCCGCGGTACTTGTTCTTGATCCCGAGCAGGATCAGCCGCCCCCCCTTGACGACCTTGCGGACCTTCAGGTCCCACAGGAGACGCACGATCCCGAACGGGAACAGCCGGCCGTCGAGCTTCTTCAGCACCGGGTTGACGTCGAGCATCGTGATCACGAACGCGACCGGCTCGCCCTTCACCTCGGCGATGATCGGCAATCCGGGCTCGAGCACCATCTTGAGGTCCTTGGCGATGTGCAGGTACTCCTCGCGCCCGACCGGGACGAAGCCCCAGTTCTTCTCCCACGCCTCGTTCATGATCTCGAGCGAGCGCAGGACCTCGGCGTCCCAGTCGTCGAAGCGCATGTCGCGGACGGTGATCCCGCGCCGCTCGGCGACCCTGGCCGCGAGCTTGGCGACGCGCTCGGGGATCGGGCGCCGGGGGTCGATGCCCCAGTGCAGCAGGTCCTTGGCCTTTTGCAGACCTGTCCCTTGGAGCAGGCGGTCGTAGTACGGGGGGTTGTACGGCATGTTGATGCCGGGGTCGCGCTCGAAGCCGTCGACCAGCACGCCCGAGATGTAGTTCATCGACAGCTCGAACGGCCCGATCATCGCCGTGCAGCCGCGCGCCTTGAGCCACGCCCTGGCGGTTTCGACCAGCGCCTGCGCGAGCGCGGGGTCGTCTGGACATTCGAACATGCCCAAATAGCCAGTCTCCTGGCCGTGGTATTTCACGAAGTCCTCGTCGCGCACGGCGGCGACCCGCGCGACGTCGCGCCCGTCCCGGCGCGCGATCCAGAACGCCGCCTGCACGTGCTTGAAGAACGGGTTCTTGGCCGGGTCGAGGTAGTCCCGCCGGTCCATCAACAGCGGCGGCACCCAGCGCGGGCTCGGGTGGTGCTCGCGGTTGATGTACCAGGGCACCCGGATGAACCGCTCGACCAGCTTGCGGTCGCTGAGAGGGACTTCGATGAGCTCGAACGACATGAGCAGCTCCGACGGGGCCGATGGACCGCACCAGGCGGCTCAGGCCCAGCCGCGGGGCTACCGCCCAGAGCTCGCGAGGTCAAGTGCGCAGTCACCGCTGCGAACGCCCGAGGGGCTTCCCCCCGCGCTCCCGGCCGCTTCGCCGGCTATCCTCGCTGACGTGCCGGTGCCCCGCGCGCGCATGCGTCATGCTTTCTTTCAGGATGACCTTTCGGTCATGTCCGATGATACCGGCGGCGCTCGCCCGCGCTCGAATGTCCGCCGACGCCGCGCCCGGCGCCCGCATCACCCCGTGGAAGCGAGTTGACCATGCGACATGTCCTTAAAGCCATCTTCATCATCGCCCCGCTCCTGCCCGCCTGCGGCGAGCCGACCCAGGGCAAGGACCCGACCGACAGCGACGCGTCGTCCGCCACGCTGACGGGGGTCGGCAGCTTCACCGGCGCGAGCACGACCACCGACTCGACGACCGGCACCGAGACGCAGGGCGGCAGCGAGAGCGACAGCCAGGGCACGACGACGACGACGACGCCGACGACGACGACGCCCACCACCGACCCGGTCGACAGCACGACGACGACCACGACCACCGGCTTCCCGCAGACCAACACGTCGCTGCCGGACTCCACCGGCTTCGAACCGCCGACCTGCGACCCCGTGATGAAGGCGACGATCCGCGACTTCCGCACGAGCCACCCCGACTTCGAGACGTTCGGCGGCGACGCAGCCTACGAAGGCATCGTCCAGGAGGACCTCGGCCCCGACCAGAAGCCGGTGTACGCCCACCCCGGCGCGACCGACCAGACCACGGGGCCGGCGGAGTTCGCCCAGTGGTACAACGACACGCCGGACGTCAACATGGCGTTCGAGATCGACATCCCGCTGACCGAGGTCCAACCCGGCCAGTTCACGTACGAGAACAACGCGTTCTTCCCCATCGACGACCAGGGCTGGGGCAACGAGGGCAACCCGCACAACTTCCACTTCACGACGGAGATCCACACCGAGTTCACGTACCAGGGCGGCGAGGTGTTCACGTTCACCGGCGACGACGACCTGTGGCTGTTCATCAATGGCAAGCTGGCGATCGACCTCGGCGGACTGCACCCTTCGCTCAGCGACACCATCGATCTCGACCAGAACGCGGGGTACCTCGGGATCACGATCGGCCAAAACTACGCAATGGATATCTTCCACGCCGAGCGCCACACGACCGAGTCGAACTTCCGCATCGATACCAGCATTCAGTGCTTCGTGATCCCGGGGTGAATTGCGCAGAGGTCACCGCGAGTCCGAAGACGCGGGGCCTGAAGATCGTCGAGAGGGCGGACGAGGGGCGGCGTGGCGGGTCCCTCGCGACGCGAGACCTGCCATGCCAGGTGCTCGACGCGGAGTGCTTTGCTCGAGCATGTCCGAAGAGTCATCCCGCGTCTGCGCGCCAGGCATGGGGCCCCTCGCTGCGTCCCACCACGCCGCCCCTCGTCCGCCCTGTGGGAATCGTCGTGGCCCCGCTTGTCGCCGCGGGCAGGACTCAGTGTGTCGCAAGGTCAAAGCTTCGCGTGTCCCGGGTTAGCCGAGCCTATGCGGCGGGCAGCGGCGAGCGCTTGTCCCACGCGGCCTGGGCGTAGGGGAGAAGCGAGCCGCGGAAGCACACGACGACGACGAACCACGAGCGGATGTCGGGCCGCGGCTCGCCCGCCTCGTGGTGCGTGGGGTTCGCGGCGGGCTGGAACTCGAGGCAGTCCTTGAGCGGCGCGAGCGTCGACTCGATGGCGGCGAGCGCGGCCCGGGTCGCCTCGACGCGGCGCCCGGGCAGCGTCTCGTCGCCGGCGTACTTCAACCTGAAGTGGACGAATCGGTGGGCGTCGTGGGTCGGCGACCACGTCGCGAGCGACCACTGTGCCCGCAGCTTGTGTCCGGCCGCCAGCGCCACGATGTACCTTGCGACCTCTTGGACGTCGATCACGGCGGGTCATGATACCTGCACTCCGCGAGCGTCGCGACGAGCGGGCAGCGCCCGAGGTGGCATCGGGCTCGGGCCGACCGGTCTCGTGCATCAGGAGCGGCGACCGTTGGCCTTGCGCGTCGAGCAGGATAGCTTGTCGTCGATGACGATCCTGGCCGAGAACCCGGAGACGGGCGAGCTCACCGACCCCCGCGAGCTGCCGCGGACGATCCGTGCGCTGCTGCAGGGTCACCCGCAGGTGCGAAGCGTGCACGAGCTGGGCAAGCTGCGGCTGCCGGGGGGAGAAGTGTCGATCGCCGACACGCATCACTTGCACAAGCAGCCGCTCGTTCGCAGTGTGCCTCGCCGCCAGCACCCGGTGACGCTGCTGTGCGGCGACGACCCGACCGAGGTGGGCGCGGTCGTCATTCGCTTCGGCGAGGGCGAGGTCGCGACCGTGGAGCGAGCGATCAACACGTTCCCCTACGACGAGGACGACCGGCTCCGCCTCAAGGGCACGCTCTGCGCCGTCTTCGACTACCGCACCGTCCGCAACCTGCATGAACCCGAGCGCGAGCGGATCTCGGCGCTGCTGGTGCTGGGCGACGAGCACCCGGGGGCGCTGATCGCCATCCCCGGTCTGAGCCGCGCGTGGAACGTCCTCGTGTTCCGGCCCGCGCTCGACGGCGACACCTTTTATTCGATGTGGTGGGCGCTCGACGGCGAGGGCTCGCCGCTGGCGCTCGTCATCGACTGTGCGCTGTTCGCCTGACGCGGTGCCCCGATCAATCGGACTGTTCGGCCAGGTACTCGGCGGCGCGCTTGACGTAGACCGTCCAAGCGTGCTCGATCCACTCGCGGTCCTTGGCCGTCAGCTGGCGGACCACCCGGAACGGGTTGCCCATCACCATCTCGCCCGAGCGCACCACCTTGCCGGGCGGGATGACGGTGCCGGCGGCGACGAACGACCACGGCTCGACGACCGCGTTGTCGAGCACGATCGAGCCCATGCCGATCAGGCTGTTGTCGCCGATCGTGCAGCCGTGGAGGATCACCTTGTGGCCGACGGTGACGCGCGCGCCGACGGTGGTGTGGGAGATGCCCTCGGTCGCGTGGATCACGGTGCCGTCCTGGATCGACGTCTCGGCGCCGATCACGATGGCGCCGTCGTCGCCGCGCAGGACCGCGGCGGGCCACACCGAGGCGCGCGGGCCGACGACGACGTCGCCGATCAGCGTGGCGGCGTGGTGCACGAACGCGGTCGGCGCGACCTGGGGGCGGATGCCTCGCAGCTTCTCCAACATGCCGGACTGCCCTGTCCTCTCGCCTATCGAGCTGACTGAAAGGTCAGGTCAGCACCAGGAAGGCGACCACGCCGCCGCCGACCAGCAGCAGCAGCAGCACGATGATCCAGGCGGAGCCGCCCTCGCCCTTGTTGGTGGGCTCGGGGGGCCGCGCGGTGCGTGGGTCGGGCGGGATGGTGCGGTTGCCGGGGGGCGGGCGCTTGCCGGCCTTGCTGTCGCCGCCGGGCGGGGGCGGCGGGACCTTGTCCTTGCCGAGGCCGAGTTGGTCGACCAGCGACGGCTCGTTCTTGTCGGGCAGCGGCTCGGTCGGGGTCGGCGACAGCGCGAGGCGGTTCGGCGTCACGCCGCCGGGCGCCGGGGTGAACACGTCGACGTCGAGCGGCTGGCTCGGGTCGAGCGCCTTCGGCTCGGCGATCGCCACCACCGGCTGCGCCCCCGCGGAGGCCTCTTTCTTGTCCTCCTGGCCGAGCGAGCGGAAGTGCAGCATCTCCTCGTTGATGAGGTTGATGATGAGGTTGTTGCCGCCGGGCGAGCGCTCCTGCTGGGCCTTGTTCTCGGCCTGGCGGCGCTCGGCCTCCTGCTCCTCGCGGACCGGGCGACAGAAGTCGATCAGGTCGCGGGCCGAGACCTTGAGCCGGTGCGTGAACAAGAACCCGAGCAGCGCCTCGGCGAAGTCGTCGGCCGTCTGGTAGCGCTGCGAGATGTCCTTGTGCAGGGCCTTGAACAGCACCTGCTCGAGGTCCTCGGGCACCTGCGGGTTGTACTGGCGGATGCTCGGGACCTCGCCGGAGCGGACCAGGGCGATCGTCTCGTAGTCGTTCTTGCCGCGGAACAGCCGCCGGCCGGTCAGCATCTCGAAGCCGAGGATGCCGGCCGCGTAGAGGTCGGCGCGCGCGTCGATGTCCTCGGCGCGAGCTGCCTCCGGGGACAGGTAGCTGTACTTGCCCTTGACCACGCCCGGGTCGGTCGACTCGAGCTGCGTGGTCGCCTTGGCCAGGCCGAAGTCGGTCAGCTTGATCTCGCCGTTCCACGAGATGAGGATGTTCGGCGGCGAGATGTCGCGGTGGATGATGCCGAGCGGGCGGCCGGTCTCGCTGTCGGTCAGGCGATGCGCGTACGACAGGCCCTTCAAGATCTCGTTGAGGATGAAGACGGTCAGCGCCACCGGCATCGGACCGCCGCGCTTCACCTGGTACTCGAGCAGCGTCTTCATGTTGATGCCATGGACGAAGTCCATGACGATGAAGTAGGTGCTGTCGCTCTCGCCGATGTCGAAGACGGAGACGATGTTCGCGTGGGCCAGTCGCAGGCTCAGCCGCGCCTCGTCGAGGAACATGCGGACGAACCGCTGATCCTTGATGAGGCCGGGGAGGATGCGCTTGATCGCGACCTTCTTCTTGAAGCCCGCCATCGACTCGGCCTCGGCGACGTACACCTCGGCCATGCCGCCGGCGTCGAGCTTGTAGAGGGGTCGGTAGCGTTGCGAGGTCATGGTTGCGCGGGGCTCAGGCTGCTGGTCGGGCCAGGTGGGCGTGGAAACTATTCAATCTCGCGGAGGGTGCAAATCGCGGTGGCAAACCGCGAAAACGCGAGGCAGTGTAACAAAGGTTTCGGCTCCAGGGCGCGCATCATCCGGGCACGGGCCCGGCGGCCGGAACCGCCGCCGGGGGGCGAGCAGGCGGCCCGGCGGGCGCCCCCGAGCTCGCCTGCGGACGCGGCGGATCATACTGCGTCAGCACCAGACGGACGACACCGAACCATATGTCGCTCTCCACGGCCAGCGGGATCCGCCGGCCGTCGGTGCTCACCCAGACGCGCATTTTATACGCTTTTTTGCCGGGAATTGCCGCGCCGTAGCGGTCGACGCGGGTGATCACCCCCTCGAATTGTTGCACCTGGTCGGGAGCGATCCCCAGCGACGTGCCGATCGGCGGCATGCCCTCGAAGCGGACCGGCCCCTTGCCGGTGATGTCGACCCGCAGCAGCACCGTGCCGTCGAGGCCGTACGCCTTGACCTTCTCGCCCGGCTTCAGGTCGAGCGAGCGCACCCACGCCATGATCGACAGCGGGTCGAAGGTTTCGACCGGCAGGCGCTTGCGCAGCGTCGACGACCGCTCGTCGCGCTTGTCGGCGATCTCGACGAAGCCGCGGCCGAAGTACGTGGTCGTCGTCTCGCGCCGCTTGTACGCGCCGGGCAGGCCCTCGCGGCGGGTGATCGAGCCGGTCTCGATCGGCGCGCCGGTGGTCGCGTCGACGTAGGCCGCCATGTCGTAGACCAGCGTCGTCAGCAGCGCGACGACGCCGCTGGTGCGCGCCGAGCCCTCAAGGCGGATGCGGTCCGGCGAGCCGTTCGGGCCCGGCTCCCGCGCCACCACGCCGGCCTCGGCGATGCCGGTCGGGTTGCCGCCAAAGATGATGTCGTACTTGAAGCGCTCGCCCGGCAGCAGCGTGAAGCCGAAGCTCGGCGGCCGCGGCGACGCCTGCAGCCGCCGCGAACGGTCGACGAGTGGCGGCCGCGCCAGCTCGCCGCTGCGCCCGACCAGCGGCGACAGACCCCGCTCCTCACGACCCTGCACCAGCGCGTTCGGCGGCTCGACCCGCGGCAGGCGTGAACCGTCTGTCGCAAAAAATCCGAGGTCGATCTCCGGCGCCGCCAGCCGACCCTCGGGCTTCGCCGGCGGCTCCGGCGGCGGCTCGACGCGCGGCTGCTTCGACGGCGTGATGCGGACCGACTTGTCCGATTTGTCCCTGGTTGCGGTGGGAGCGGTGGGAGCGGCGGGAGCGGTGCCCGTCGGCGTCGCGTTCGCGGGCGACGTCGTCGTGGTCGGCGGCGTCTCGTCGCGCTGCGTCGTTCGTGCGACCGCCTCGCCGGACATGCTCCAGGTCGCGACGCCCGCGCCGATGCACGGCGCCGATGTAGCGAGGGCCGCGAGGGCCGCGCTCAAGGTCGCGCGTGTAGGCCGCGAGGGACTGGGGCGCTTCGTCATGACGCGAGGCAAAGATGGTAGAGTGCCGGCCCTTTTCCGCCAACTCTAAGGAGCTCTTGAGTACCGCATTGCCAGCTCTGCCGCCCCTCGTGGTGACGCAAGGCGACCCCGAGGGGATCGGCCCCGAGCTCCTGCTCCGCCTGGGGGACGCCGGCGCGCTCCGCACAGGAGATCGCGTCATCGCTGACGGCGAGCGCCTCACGGGGCTCGCCCGCGCTCTCGGCACCCCCTGGGCGGCCCGCGGACTCGACGCGCTCGCGCCGCTGATCGACGACGTGCGCGGCGGCCAGGTCGCCGCGCTCGTCCGCGGCGTCGACCTCGTGCTCGAGCGCCCGGGCGCCGCGCTGGTGACCGCGCCGATCGACAAGGCCGCGTGCAAGGCCGAGGGCTTCGCGTTCCCCGGCCACACCGAGTACCTGGCCTCCCGCGCCGGCGTCGACGAGTTCGCCATGCTCATGATCGGCCCGCGCCTGCGCGTCGTGCCGGTCACCATCCACGAGCCGCTGCGCCGCGTGCCCGAGCTGCTCACGCCGGCCGCGATCGTCCGCTGCGGCAAGCTGCTCGCGCGCACCCTGCATCACCACCTCGGCCTACCCTCGCCGCGGATCGGCGTGCTCGGCCTCAACCCGCACGCCGGCGAGCGCGGCATGCTCGGCGACGAGGAGCAGCGCATCATCGAGCCGGCGCTCGCCGAGCTCGCGGCGTGGGCCGCCGCGGCCGCGTCGCCGTGCACCTTCGTCGGCCCGCTCGCGGCCGACTCCGCGTTCGTCACCCACTCCGAGGGCGGCCTCGACGGCCTGCTCGCCATGTACCACGACCAGGGCCTCGGGCCCTTCAAGCTGCTGCACATGCGCGACGGCGTCAACATGACCCTCGGGCTCCCGTTCACCCGCACCTCACCCGACCACGGCACCGCGCGCGACATCGCGGGCCGCGGGGTCGCGGACCCCAGCAGCATGCTGGCGGCCGTCGCCCTCGCTCGGGGACATGTACCATGAGCCAGGCATCCAAGACCCGCAAGTCCGCCGCGGCCTCGCCGGCGCCCGCCGCCCCTGCGGCCGCTCCGGCTCCGAAGGCCTCCAGGGCCGCCGCAGCGACCTCGAAGGCCGCGCAGGCCGTCGCCCCCGCGCCCGCGCCGGCCGCCCCTCCGAAGCCCTCGACGGCGGCGCAGGCCGTCGCTCCCGCGCCCCCTTCGATCCGCGAAGCCGCTGAACCGGTGGTCCCGGCGGCGGCCGCCGTCTCGCCCGCGACCGCGCCCGTACCTGTCCCTCCGAACAGCATCAAGATCCGCGGCGCTCGCACCCACAACCTCCAGGGCGTCGACCTCGACCTGCCGCGCGGCAAGCTGGTCGTCCTCACCGGCCCCTCGGGCTCCGGCAAGTCGAGCCTCGCGTTCCACACCATCTTCGCCGAGGGCCAGCGCCGCTACGTCGAGAGCCTGTCGGCCAGCGCGCGTCAGTTCCTCGCGCAGCTGCCCAAGCCCGACGTCGACCTGATCGAGGGCCTGTCGCCGTCGATCGCCATCGAGCAGTCGTCGCCGGGCAAGAACCCGCGCTCGACCGTCGGCACCTCGACCGAGGTCTACGACTTCCTGCGCCTTTTGTTCGCCCGCTGCGGCGAGGTCTTCAGCTGGCGCACCGGCAAGCCGATGAAGCGCCACAGCGTCGAGGACATGCTGGCCGCGATCCTCGCCCTGCCGCCCGGCACCCGCTTCAGCGTGCTCGCGCCGGTCGTGCGCGACAGCCCCGGCGACCACCACGAGCTGCTGGAGGACCTGCGCCGCCAGGGCTTCGCGCGCCTGGCCGTCGACGACGAGGTGCGCGACCTCAGCAGCGAGGAGGTCAAGCTCGACCCCAAGGTGCGCCACACGATCGAGGTCTACGTCGACCGCCTCGTCCTCAAGGACAACGTCCGCGGCCGCCTCGCCGACTCGGTCGAGACCGCCCTGCGCCTGTCCGGCGGCCAGCTCAAGGTCGTCACCCTCGACGGCCAGGAGCTGCAGTTCAGCGAGCGCTTCGCCGACCTCGACCACGGCCTCGCCTACCCCGAGCTCACCCCCGGCCTGTTCTCGTTCAACAGCCCCGAGGGCGCCTGCCCCGAGTGCGACGGCCTCGGCGGCAAGCGGATCTTCGACCCGCGGCGGATCGTCCCCAACGAGCACCTCAGCATCAAGGAGGGCGCGCTCACGGCCTGGACCCGCCGCGCCGGCAAGACCGCCAGCGCCCAGCTGCAGGCGCTCGCCGAGCACTACGGCTTCGACCTGTTCGCCCCGTGGGTCGACCTGCCCGAGGACGTCAAGATCGCCATCATCCAGGGCACCGGCACCGAGGCGGTGCCCGGCCTCGCCGGCAAGAAGGCCGCCCCGTTCGAGGGCGTGATCCCGAGCCTGCAGCGGCGCCTCCGCGAGGCCGAGGACCGCGTCGACGAGGTCGACCCCGACGACGGCGGCGGCACGCTCGACGAGATCGCCGAGCTGATGGCCGAAGTGACATGTCCCATGTGCCAGGGGCAGCGCCTGCGCCAGGAGGCGCGCATGGTCAAGATCGGCGGGCGCAACATCGCCGAGCTGGCGACCGTGCCGATCGAGCAGCTGGTGCCGTTCCTCGACGCGCTCGACCTCGGGCCCGAGACCGGCGAGGTCGCCGAGGCGATCCTGGCCCAGGCCAAGCAGCGGCTCAAGTTCATGCTCGAGGTCGGCCTCGGCTACCTCACGCTCGACCGCACGACGATGACGCTGTCCGGCGGCGAGGCCCAGCGGATCCGCCTCGCCACCCAGATCGGCGCCGCGCTGGTCGGCGTCACCTACATCCTCGACGAGCCGAGCATCGGCCTCCACCAGCGCGACAACGACCGCCTGATCGCCTCGCTCGTGCGCCTGCGCGACCTCGGCAACAGCGTCATCGTCGTCGAGCACGACGAGGACACCATCCGCGCCGCCGACTTCCTGGTCGACATGGGCCCCGGCGCCGGCACCCAGGGCGGGCGGGTCGTCGCCGCCGGCCCGCTGCAGGAGGTGCTGCAGAACAAGCGCTCGCTGACGGCCGCGTTCCTCACCGGGCGCATGACGATCCCCGTGCCGGAGAAGCGGCGCGGGGGCGTCGGCCCGGCGCTCGTCATCTCGCGGGCCACCGGCCACAACCTCAAGGACATCACCGTCAAGATCCCGCTCGGCGCGCTGACCTGCGTGACCGGCGTCAGCGGCTCCGGCAAGTCGAGCCTGGTGATCGACACCCTGCTGCCGGAGGCGGCGCGGCGGCTCAACGGCGCCTCGACCTTCGGCCTCGCCCACCACGGGATCACCGGCCTCGAGCAGCTCGACAAGGTCATCCACGTCGACCAGTCGCCGATCGGCCGCTCGCCTCGCTCCAACCCCGCGACCTACACCGGCCTGTTCGCCGAGCTGCGCACGCTGTTCTCCAACCTGAGCGAGTCGAAGATCCGCGGCTACACGCCGTCGCGCTTCTCGTTCAACGTCAAGGGCGGCCGCTGCGAGTCGTGCCAGGGCGACGGCGTGCGCCGCATCGAGATGCACTTCCTGCCCGACGTGTACGTCACCTGCCGCAGCTGCGACGGCCGCCGCTACAACCGCGAGACGCTGGCGATCACCTACCGCGGCAAGAGCATCGCCGACGTGCTCGAGATGTCGGTCGCCGACGCCTGCGAGTTCTTCGCCAACTACCCCAACCTGCGCCGCGGCCTCGAGACGCTGCGCGACGTCGGCCTCGGCTACGTCACCCTCGGCCAGAGCGCGCTCACCCTGTCCGGCGGCGAGGCCCAGCGCATCAAGCTGGCCAAGGAGCTGGCGCGCAAGAGCACCGGCAAGACCCTCTTCATCCTCGACGAGCCGACCACCGGCCTCCACTTCGGCGACATCAAGCAGCTGCTCAAGGTCCTCGACCGCCTGGTCGACGAGGGCAACACCGTCGTCGTCATCGAGCACAACCTCGACGTCATCAAGTGCGCCGACTGGATCGTCGACATCGGCCCCGAGGGCGGCGAGCGCGGCGGCAAGCTGCTGGCCGCAGGGCCGCCGCAGCAGGTCGCGAAGGTCAAGGACAGCGCCACCGGCCACTACCTGGCCCGCGTCCTCGGCATGGCCTGAAGGACGTCGTGGCTCACGGCGCGTCTTCGGACGGCCCGACCGCCCGATCTCGCGACCCCGGGAGCTCACCGCTCGACTCCACCTCGAGGAGCAGCCCGTCGTCGAACGCGCGCCCGAGCCAGCGCTGCAGCAGCTCGAGATCGCGGGCGAAGGCAGAGAGCGCGCTCTCCACCTCGTCGAGCATGCGCTCACGAGCGTGGAGCAGCTTCGGGGTATAGACGCCGCCCGCGCCGAAGATCAGCGCCTCGGCCCGCGAGCGTTCGTCCTTCGGCGCGGCCTCGTCCAGGATCGTCTTGAACCGCGCGAGCAACGTGTCGCGCGGCGTCGGTCCCGCGTTCGTCGGGAGCATCAGCATGCGCATCACGAAGGTCGGCAGGATGTGCTCCGGATCTTCGCCGCGGAACACGGGCTCGAGCAGGTTGCGACGGTGGTCGAGCAGGATCGGCGTCGGTTGGTCGACGAACGCCGCGACGCCGACGCTCCCCGCCACCGCGCCACCCGCGATCTGAAGCGCCACCCGTCCCTTCGCCTCCTCGTCGGCGAGCTCCCACACGCCGGCACCGATCGCCACCGCCGCACCGATGATGAGCGAGATCATCGTCCGACGGATCTCCCGCGCGTTCGAATCGGCGTCGATCTTGACGCGGACCGACTCGGCGCTGTCGCCGAGACAGTCCGCGGCGTAGACCGACGCGTCGAGCTGGGACGAGAGCGCCGCGAGCTGCATCGCGATCGCCTGCCTCCGAACCAGGAAGGAGCGTTCGCCCTCCCTTCCGGTCCTTCGATCACGGAGCATGCGCGCGAGCACGGGCTCGAGCCCCGCCGCGAGCACCGTGCGTCGCACCTGGCGGGGGATCGCGTCGAGCTCGGCGGCGAGCGACGGATCTTCCTCGGTGAGCGCGAGCGGCATGCGGAACTCGTCTCCCGGATAGGCCCGATTACAACGCGACGAGTGCGCCTCCGAGGCGACGACGGCCCGCCGCGGCGGGCGAGCAGGCATTCCAGGTCCGAATGGAATCGCGCAGGCATTCGCTGCGGCGAGGACTGCGACGAGGACGAGGAGGACAGGTCGTCTCATACGTGCTCCGGTGCGGCAGAGTTGGAGCTTCCTGCTCCCCGGCGCTCGAGCATTGCAAGGCGATGTTGGCAGGCCAACATACGTACTGGCGTCGCCTCCGACGTGGAGGTAGCTCGTCGCTATCCGAAACCGGGGGGTCAAGACATGACCCCTTCAATATTTAATCAAATGTTAATCCGAATCCCTCACACCACTCATTGAGAGGCGGGCGCCTGCTCCGCCAGCGAGGTCTCGTCGGTCGCAACGAATGGCGAGCGAGCGGCAGCGAATCACCGGCGCTGCGCCTCACTCCCGGCCGAGCCACTTGCGCGCGCGCGCCAGCCGGTCCTCGTCGACGAACAGCACGAAGAACGCGCACATCTGCAGGGCGAAGAACACCAGCTCGCGCATGGTCACGGCGATCGTGACGAACATGCCGAGGCCCATCGCGTAGCCGAGCGGGCGCAGGCGGCGGACGGTGAACAGCAGCGGCGAGGCCAGCTCGAACGCCAGCGCCAGGTGCTGCAGGAAGGCCCACACCGGCATCGAGACGTTGCGGACCATCCACGCCGCCGCATCGGTCATGAAGTTGAGCTGGACCTGATGCCACAACGTGTCGCTGTGGGCCAGCCAGTCGCCGAACCTGACCTTGCAGACACCCGCGCCGAACAGCTGCGCGAGCATCGTGAACTGCAGCGCCCGCAGCGGCCAGGCCGAGCGGATCGTCGGCCGCCCCGCGGGGTCCTTCTCGATCGGTGGCGCGAGCGCGAGGATCAGCAGGCCGCCGACGAAGATCTTGTTGATCGTGAACGCGGCCAGGCGATCGGCGCCGGTGACGTAGGCGGTGCCGAGCAGGACCGGCCAGATCGCCAGGCGCGGCCTGACGCCGAGCACCAGCGCGACGATCGCGGCGAAGTAGGCCGCGCCGAACCACGGCAGCGCCGCCTCCGACAGCAGCGGCACCGCCTGCTGGAACCCGCCGCTGGCCGCGCCGCCCGGGTGGTAGCCGACCGGCGTGAGCCACTCGGCGGCGAAGCGCCAGCGGAACGCCACGTAGTACAGCAGCGTCGCCGCGAACAGGCTGCGGAACACGACCAGGCGCCCGGCCGCGACCGGGCCGAACACGAACTCGAGCGCCCGCCGCCGCGTCATCGCGACTTACCCGTCTCTTCGGACATGTCCTTGCGGTCACTCTCGCGCAGGTCGTGGCTCGACAGCACGCGCACCGGCGCGGCGCCTGGGTCGGGCTTGTGCCAGCGGCCCGCGGGCGGGCGGGCGCGGTCGATCCGCTGCGCGCCGGCGAGGAAGCGGACCGCCACCACCGGGCTGCGCGCCGGGTCGAGCTCGCGGTCGCGGGCGGCGAGCCAGCGGGCGAGGTCGAGGCGCGCGGCGTCGGAGCGGTGGCCGAAGCGCTCCATGAAGCGGTCGAACCGGCTGCGGTAGCCGAACGGCTCCATCGGGAACAGCGCCCGCTCGTCGATCGCCTCCCACTCGCGCCGGCCGCTGCGCAGCACCTGCACGAAGTAGTACGAGACGCTCTCGGGCCGGTGGCGGAACAGGCAGGAGATCGATCCGAGGTCGCGCACGATCGTCGGCCACCACGCCGCCGGCGCGGCCTGGATCGCGCCCTCGCTGATCGGCACCAGCCAGACCACGAGCACCAGCAGGGCCGCGGCGACGTCGCGTCGCAGCGGGCGCGCGGGCGCGGCGGCGGGCTCGGTCACCCGGGCAGCACCTTGCCGGGGTTGCAGGTGTGGTTCGGGTCGAGGCTGTCCTTGAGGCCAGCCAAGAGTGCGACCCCGACCTCGCCCTTCTCGCGCGCGAGCCACGGCGCGTGGTCGGTGCCGACGCCGTGGTGGTGGCTGACGGTGCCGCCGCCGGCGACGATCGCGTCGGTGGCGGCGCGCTTGACGGCCAGCCACTGCTCGACCTCGGCGCCCTGCTTCTGCGGGAAGATCATCGTGAAGTAGAGGCTCGCGCCGTCGACGTAGCCGTGCGACAGGTGGCACATGACGATCGCGCGCGCGTCGGCGTCGGCCGGGTTGTCGCGCAGGGCGTCGTGGATGGCCCGGTGGACGCCGCGGTAGAGGTTGTGCAGGTCGGACCAGCGGACCGAGGTCTCGAGCGTCTCGACGGCGATCCCGCGGTCGAGCATGGGGTCGCGCATGTACGGCATGGCGAACCGCTTGGCGTACCAGCGCTCGCCGGCGCGGCGGCCGAGGTGGACGCCGCCGAGGCGCTCGATGACCGCGCGGGTGCGGACGCCCGACTCGAGCACCGTCTCGCGGTCGCCCTCGAGGCCGACCAGCAGCAGGCAGCGGCCCTCGCCGTAGCCGCGCCACGCCAGCGCCTGCATCGCCGCGCGCTCGATCGCCCCGGGCGGGTGCTGCGCGCCCGAGAAGCTCTGGAGGAAGTGCGTCTCTGGCCCATCGGACAGGCGGAGCATCGCCACCGGCAGCTCCTCCTGCAGGATCGTCCGCACCGCTTTGGCGCCCGCCACGAAGTCCTTGAAGAAGTAGCCGCGGTAGTCCTTCTCGGCCGGCACGCGGTGGATCTTGACGGTCGCCTCGGTGATGACGCCGAGGATGCCCTCGCTGCCGGCGACGAACTGATTGAGGTTGGGCCCGACCGCCGAGGCGGGGAAGCTCTCGGTGCGCCACGGGCCGCGCGGGGTCGCCAGCTCGGCGGAGACCAGCCACTTCTCGGCCTTGCCGTAGCGGTACGACTGCTGCCCGGCCCCGCGCGCGGCGATCCACCCGCCGAGGGTCGAGAACTCGAACGACTGCGGGTAGTGTCCGAGCGTGTAGCCCTCGCGCTGCAGCGTGCGCTCGAGCTCGGGCCCGTAGATGCCGGCCTGCACGCGGGCGGTCAGCGACTCGGCGTCGATCGCCAGGACCCGGCCGAGCCGCGTGGTGTCGAGCGTGACGACGCCGCGCTGGCCGTCGCGGCGGCGCGCGTTGACCCCGCCGACCACGCTCGAGCCGCCGCCGAACGGGATCACGGCGATGCCCTCGCGGTCGCAGTGGCTCACCAGCGCCTGCACCTCCTCGCCCGTGCCGGGGTACACCACCGCGTCGGGCGCCTGTCCCAGGTCACCTGACCGAACGGCCAGGAGGTCGAGGTAGCTCTTGCCGCGGGCGTGGAAGGCCCGCTCGTAGCGGTCGGTCTTGACGTGGCCGGCGCCGACGAGCGCGCGCAGGGCCTGCAGGTCGGGCTCGGCCAGCGCCGGCTCCGCCAGCTCGACGCGCTCGAGCGGCGCGGCCGGGCGGTGCGGCAGGGTCTTGCGGCCGAGCGCGTCGGCGACCCAGCGCCACACCTCCGGTTCGCGGCGGCCCAGTTCGAAGCCCGTGTGGACGAAGCCCCAGCCGTTCCAGCGCAGCGCGCGTCGGTCGATCATCGGTCTGTCCCTTCGTACATGTGAGAGTGTCGGGTCAATAGCGCAGGGTCAGCGCCCCGGGCAACACGGTGAACGTCGCCGGCAGCCGGCCCGGCGCCTCGCCGTCGACGTCGAGCAGGACCTCGGCGCCCGGGGCCGCGCGCGCCTGCACGCGCGCGCCCGAGAGGTGGCGCACCTTCGGGTGCTTCAGGTGCTCGCCGCGGTAGATCGCGTTCGGGTCGCGGACGAAGTCGAGGAGGCCCATGTCGTGCATCGCGATGACCTCGAAGCGCCCGTCGCTCGGGTCGGCCATCGGCGCCACGTGCATGCCGCCGCCGAAGTAGCGCCCGTTGCACACCGCCGCGGTGTTGACGACCAGCGCCAGCTCGGGCCCGTCGTCGACCTGCAGCACCACCTCGGTCGGGCGGTAGCGCAGGAGGCCGCGCACGGTCGCCGCGAAGTAGGTGAACTTGCCGCCGAACAGCTTGGTGAAGCGGGCGCGGTTGACCTCGCGGTCGACCACGCCGGACACGCCGAAGCTGGCGATGTTGATGAAGTAGCGGGCGGCCGGGCTGCCGTCGTCGGCGACGTAGTCGAGGCGGCCGACGTCGAGCGGCCGCAGGCGGCCCTCGGCGATCTGCCGCACCTGGGCGTCGACGTCGCCGGCGGCGCCGAAGCTCTTGCGGAAGTCGCCGCCTGTCCCGAGCATCAGGAGCGAAAGGACAGCCGTCTCGGAGACCTTGACGTCGGGGGCGCCGGGGCGGGGCGGCTCGAAGAAGCCGTTGACGACCTCGTTGTTGGTGCCGTCTCCGCCGCAGGCGATCACCAGCTCGACCCCGTCGCGCAGGGCCTCGCGGGTCAGCCGGGCCGCCGCCATCGGCGCGTCGGTGAAGACGACCTCGACCGGGCCGAGCGCCGCCTCGAGCTTCGCGTGCACCTCGGGCCAGGCCCGCGCGAGGCGGCCGCGGGAGGAGTTGGGGTTGACGATCGCTCGCGCGCGCATACGAGGCCCTTTAGCGCCCCCACCACTTTACGGCCCGGCGGGGCCGGATGTCATGCGACGGTGGCATAGCGGTCCAGCACGCGGTCGACCTGACGGACCTGTTCGGCGCGGTCCCACCCGCGCGTGGCGGCCATCAGGCGCGCAGCGGACTCGAGCGCGCGCAGACCGGGGTCGCCGAGCTGGCCGAGGCCGGTGCGGCGCAGCACCGCGTCAGCGAGCTCGACCGCCCACTCCGTGCGGGCCGCGTGCACGATCTCCGCCCCGACCTCCGGCAGCCCCGGCCGCAGCGGCGCGCCGAGCGGCGGGTCGGCCCGTATCAGCGCGATCACCTCGCCGGCCCGCGCCCCGTAGTTGCGCGCGAGGTGGTGCAGCAGCGGCTCGGGCAGCGTCGGGTGGCGGGCCTGCAGGTCGGCGACGTAGGCGCGGAAGTTGCCGATCGCGCCGCCGGGCAGCGGCGTGCGGTGGGTGATGGTCGGCGTGCGCGGGCGGCCGAGCAGGCGCAGCGCGAGGTCGACGACCTTCTCGGCGAGCGCGCGCGAGGTCGTCCACTTGCCGCCGATCGCGGAGATCAGGCCGGGCACGCCGTCGGTCTTGCCGTGGTCGCAGACCTCGGCGCGGCGGCTCTTCTGATACGACCCGGACTTCGGGCCGTCGTCGTCGACGAGCGGGCGCATGCCGCCGTAGCTGTGGAGCACGTCGTCGCGGCGCAGCTCGGCGCCGGGGTAGAACTGGTTGACCGTGGCGACGAGCCCGGCGATGTCGGCCTCGGTGACGCGGAAGTTGTCGGGGTGGCCGGCGTAGACCTCGTCGGTGGTGCCGATGAGCGCGTGGTCGCGCCACGGCAGGACGAAGAAGTGTCCTGTCCCGGCGGCCATCATCAACGCGACCTCGCGCGTGAGCTTGCGGGTGATGATGTGGATCCCCTTCGAGCGGACCAGGTGGGCCTGCGGCGGCTGGCCGAGGGTCTCGAGCATCAGGTCGGCCCACGGCCCGGTGGCGTTGACGACCACCGGCGCGCGCAGCTCGACGAAGCCGTCGCCGGGCAGGCGGCCCTCGACCTTCGCGCCGACCACCCGCGCGCCTTCGCGCACGAAGCCGACCGCCTCGCAGTAGTTCACGACCTCGGCGCCGGCCGCCGCCGCGCTCAGCAAACACTCGAGCTCGAGCCGCTCGGGCGAGAACATCTGACAGTCGTAGAGCAGCGCCCCCCCGACCAGGCCGTCGCCGCTGAGGCTGGGCTCGGTCGCCAGGACCTCGGCCGGGTCGAGGGTGCGGTGGGCCGGCAGGCGCTGGTCGGGGTCGGGCAGGCGGTTGCGGTCCCAGGCCAGCAGGTCGTACACGGTCAGGCCGAGCCGCATCTCGGTCAGCGAGTTGGCCGCGCCGCGGTAGATCGGCAGCAGCATCGGCAGCGGGTAGACCAGGTGCGGCGCGTGCAGCTCCCACAACCGCCGCTCGCGCAGCGACTCGCGCACCAGCCCGAACTCGAAGTTCTTGAGGTAGCGCAGGCCGCCGTGGATCAGCTTGGAGGACGCGGCCGAGGTCGCGCTGCAGAAGTCCTGCTTCTCGACCAGCACCACCCGGAGCCCGCGCAGCGCCGCGTCACGGGCGACGCAGGCGCCGGTGACCCCGCCGCCGAGGATCACGAGGTCGTAGGTCCGCTCAGCCAGGCGCGCGAGGCTCCGCATGCGGGGCAAACCTACTGTCCTTCCGACCGGGCCACCAGGCCCTCGTGCGCATTGTCCGCGAGACACCGTTCAGACCGTGCCACTGGGGCCAGCGATCGCGTATTCTCTGCCCGCCGCATGCAGGACCGACCGATCTCCGAGTTCATTCGCCGCCATTACCGCCACTTCAACGCGGCGGCGCTCGTCGACGCCGCGACGGCGTACCGGGCCCATCTGGACCGCGGCGGCAGCATGCTGGTGACCCTCGCCGGCGCGATGAGCACCGCCGAGCTCGGTCTCAGCCTGGCCGAGATGATCCGCCAGGGCAAGGTGTCGGCGATCAGCTGTACCGGCGCCAACCTGGAAGAGGACGTGTTCAACCTCGTCGCGCACGACCATTACGTGCGCGTCCCGCACTACCGCTCGCTGACCGCGCAGGACGAGCAGGCGCTGCTGGAGCGGCACCTGAACCGGGTGACCGACACCTGCATTCCGGAGATGGAGGCGATGCGGCGCATCGAGACCGCGGTGCTGGCCGAGTGGGAGGGCGCCGACCGCGCCGGCGAGCGCTGGTTCCCGCACCAGTTCATGTACAAGATCTTGCGGTCGGGTGTCCTGAAGGACAGCTTCCAGATCGACCCGAAGGACAGCTGGCTGATGGCGGCGGCCGAGCGCGACCTGCCGATGTTCGTGCCCGGCTGGGAGGACTCGACGCTCGGCAACATGTACGCCGGCCACGTCATCGAGGGCCACGTCAAGAACGTGCACACGGTGCGCACCGGCATCGAGTACATGACCGAGCTGGCGAGGTGGTACACGGGCACCGCCGACAAGAGCTCGATCGGGTTCTTCCAGATCGGCGGCGGCATCGCCGGCGACTTCCCGATCTGCGTGGTGCCGATGCTGCACCAGGACCTGCGGCGCACCGACGTGCCGCTGTGGGGCTACTTCTGCCAGATCAGCGACAGCACCACCAGCTACGGCTCGTACTCCGGCGCGGTGCCGAACGAGAAGATCACGTGGGGCAAGCTCGGCGTGAACACCCCCAACTTCATCATCGAGTCCGACGCGACGATCGTCGCGCCGCTCGTGTTCGCCTACGTGCTGGGTTGGTGACGCCGTGAAGCACCCGCGCATCGCTCACCCCCTGGCCGAGCTGACCGCCTCCGCGGCCGAGCTCGGCTACCGCATGCCCGCCGAGTGGGAGCCGCTGTCGTCGATCTGGCTGTCGCGCCCGCACAACCCGACCACCTGGCCCGGCTGCCTGGCCGAGGCGCAGCGGCAGCACGCCGACTTCACCGCCGCCGTGCGCCGCTTCGTCCCCGTGCGCATGCTCGGCGAGTCGATCTCGATCGCCACCGACGACGCGTGGATCCGCGACTACGGCCCGATCTTCGTCAAGCGGATCTCCGACGGCGCGCTGGCCCTGCACGACTTCCACTTCAACAATTGGGGCGGCAAGTACGGCGACTGCCAGAACGACGACCTCGTGCCGCAGAAGGTCGCGCTGCTGCTGAACATGCCGCTGTGGGTCCACGACTTCGTGCTCGAGGGCGGCAGCATCGAGGTCAACGGCGTCGGCACGGTCATGACCTCCGAGTCGTGCCTGTTCCACCCCGGCCGCAACGCCAGCCTCGGCCGCGCCGACATCGAGCGCGAGCTGCACGCCGCGCTCGGCACCACCCACGCGATCTGGCTGCCCGCGGGCATCGCCGGCGACGACACCGACGGCCACATCGACGACCTGGCCCGCTTCGTCAAGACCGACACGGTCGCCGCCGTGCGCGCGCCGGCCGGGCACCCCGACCACGAGGTGCTCGAGCGCAACTGGACCGCGCTGACCGAGGCCCGCGACCAGAGCGGCAACAAGCTGCAGCTGGTCGAGCTGCCGGTGCCCGACCCGATCTTCTGGGACTTCCCGCCCGAGGACGACTGGCCCGGCGGCATCCGCCAGGTCCCCGCCAGCTACGCCAACTTCCTGTTCGCCAACCGCGCCGTGCTCGTCCCGACCTTCGACCAGCGCAGCGACGAGGTGGCCCTGAAGATCTTCGAGCAGCTGTTCCCCGACCGCGTCGTCGTCCCGGTGGCCGCGAAGTACCTCGTCGTGGGCCTCGGCTCGCTGCACTGCCTCAGCCAGCAGCAGCCGTTCTGAACGGCGCCGTCGTCCCCGGAAGAGCGGCGGCATGGGTCTCAGCTACCGCTTCGAGTTCATCGCTCCGCGCAGCGGCGCCGACGCGTTGCTGGCGGCCCTCGCGGACCGGGTGGAGGACGGCTACGCCCGCCGGCTGCGCGCCTGCCGGCCGTGGGCGCCGAACACTCCGCACCGCGGCGACGCCGGCGTGCGCGGGTTGCCGCCGGCGTTCGACATCGTCAACCACTACGACCTCGTGGTCCTGGTCCCGGTCGACGCCGAGGTCCGGCGCTACTTCGACGGCTACAACGAACCGCTCGCGCGTCACCTGCAGAACGGCAAGGCCGGCGTCGGCCTCGTCTACATGGCGCTCCGCGCCGGCCCGCGGTACGTGGTCCTGACCCTGAACCCCGCGAGCAGCGGCATGAGCCTGCTGTTCGCCGGGCCAGGCAGCGCTCGTCGGGTCATGACCTCGCTCGCCGCGGCCGGCCAGGCCCGCGCCGCGTTCCTCGACCGCGAGGATGACGAGCAGTGGGAGCTGCTGTTCCCGCGCAAATCGGCGTCGACGACCTCCGCATGGGCCCCGCGGCCGCCCGACGACCCGCAAACGCCGAGCGACGTCGACGCATACTGCGAGCTCGCGCTCGAGCTCGCAGGCCTGCCCGCCTGACCCGACGCGCCGTCGTCGCATAAACATCTCAAGACCCCGAGGACATGTCCATTTAGACATATCAATATAGACACACCGTCTCCGACGCATGTGTCGATCTGCTCTCTCCTCAATCCATCGAGCGATTCACATTTAAAAATTCACGACCTGGCTCGCCGCGCCGCGGCCGACTGCTCGTCCGCCGCGGATCGCCGCGGATGGGCCGCATTTGCCCGCGGAGGCCGCCGCGCCGGCGCTGTGCTCGTACCCGCCGAAATTCGTGCGTGCATCGGCGTTGGCGTGAGATCGGGTGCGTCCTCCTCGGCCTCGCCGGTGGTTGCCGCGGTGGCGCCGCCGGCCATCTTTCCGGCGCATGTATGACGCCTCGCGTGCCATCGACCTCAGCACGCTGCTCGAGCACTCGGACCAGCTCTTGCGGCGGATCGTCACCGGTCGCGGGCACCTGCGGCGCTGCGGCGACGGCGTCGGCGACCGCTGGCCTGTCCTCGAGGACACCCAGGGCCGGCGTCTGCGTGTGACCCCGTGGCTGCCGATGGACGACTTCTCGCCGCGGCTGGCCGGGCCTGGCGGCCGCCATCCGCGCGGCCTGCGAGATTTCTTCGATCACGACGTCCTGCTCACCGGCGTGCTCGAGCGCGACGCCGGCGGCGAGCTGGTGCTCGTCGCCAAGCGGGCCCAGGTCGTGCGAGACCTGCACCTGCGGCGGCTCGACGCCGAGCAGCTGGCGGCCGTCGCCGGCGTCGGCGGCGAGGGCACCGTGGGTTACGGCGCGCTCGCGGGGGAGCTCATCATCGACGGCGGTGACCAGCTGCGGCTCGTCACCGCCGACCGTGGCGGCCCGTGCGAGGTCAGCTTCACCCTCGACGTCGTGCGCCGCGACGACCTCGTGCTCGGCAAGCCGATCCTCGTGCACGGGCTGATCCGCAAGGCCACCCCGTGGCTCGGCGCGATCCGCCGCGCCGCCCTCGACCCTGCGGCCTCCTGACTGCCATGCGCGCGATGGTCCTCGAACGCGTCGGCGAGCCGCTGCAGCTCGTCGATCGACCGGCCCCCGAGCCCGGCCCGCATCAGGTCGTGATCCAGGTCGCCGCCTGCGGCGTGTGTCGCACCGATCTGCACGTCGTCGACGGCGATCTCCCCGACCCCAGGCTCCCGCTGATCTGCGGCCACGAGATCGTCGGCCGGATCGTCGCACGCGGCGCCAGGGCCGGCGAGTTTCCCTCCGGCACCCGGGTCGGTGTGCCCTGGCTCGGCGGCGCCTGCGGACATTGCAACGCCTGTCTTCGGGGCCAGGAGAACCTGTGCCCGAACGCGCGCTTCACCGGCTACACGCTCGACGGCGGCTACAGCGAGCTCGCGGTCGCCGACGCGCGGTTCTGCTTCGAGGTGCCCGCGCGCTACCAGGACGTCGAGGCCGCCCCGCTGCTGTGCGCCGGCCTGATCGGCTACCGCAGCTATCGCCTGGCCGGCAACCCCGGCGCGCTCGGCCTCTACGGCTTCGGCGCCGCCGCGCACATCCTCTGTCAGCTGGCCGCGCACGAGCGCCGGCGCGTCTACGCATTCACGCGCCCGGGCGACGCCGAGGCCCAGGAGTTCGCACGCAGCCTCGGCGCCGTGTGGGCCGGCGGCTCCGACGATGTCCCGCCCGAGCCGCTCGACGCCGCGATCCTGTTCGCGCCCGTCGGCGCGCTGGTCCCCGCCGCGCTGCGGGTCGTGCGTCCCGGCGGCGTGGTCGTGTGCGGCGGCATTCACATGAGCGACATCCCCGGCTTCCCGTACGAGCTGCTGTGGGGCGAGCGGGTGCTGCGTTCCGTCGCCAACTTGACCCGCGCCGACGGCCACGCCTTCTTCGCCGCCGCCGCCCGCACCCCGCTGCGCCTGGCGACGCACACCTACTCATTAATAGAAGCCAACCAGGCGCTCACCGACCTGCGAGCCGGCGCGTTCACGGGCGCTGCGGTGCTGGTGCCGTGATTCGTACAACCATAGCACCTGCTCTTTTAGAGCATGTCACATTCACGCCGGGCTCACGCGCAGCGTGAGCCGCAGCTCATCGCTCTCGGCGGCCGCACTCTGCCCGGGCGCGCTGAGGAAGAGGTTCGAGCCGATCGTCGCCCCGTCGTACTGGACGTCGACAGCGGTGCGGTAGTTGCCCGCGCCTCCGTCCTCGATCAGCAGCTTGATCGCCGCGCTGTGGCCGTCGTCGGTGGTCGTGTCGATGCGCGCCTCCTGCCCGAGCCGGGCGACGATCCGCGCGTTCGACAGCGGCGCGCCCCTGTACGTGACCGTCAGCTCCGCCGTCGCCGCGGCGGCGGCCGGGGCCGTCGCCGCGGGGCCCGGCGAGGCCGCGCAGCCGGCCATGACCGAATGACAACCGACGAGCGCGACGAGAGACAGAGTGACACGATTCATCCATCGACCTTGACGCATGGAGCGGCACCATAGCACGCTCACACGCCGTCGCCAGTCGATTCGCCGCGGGGCTCTCGCTCAGCGCCGGGCCTCGTCAGACCATGTCCTTTTGGTCATGTTCGAACGAGCAGCCGCGACCAGCAGCCGCTTCTCGGCCGCGGCCACGGTGGCGCGGGCCTGGTGGACCGCGTCGACGTTGACGGAGATCGACGTGATGCCGAGGCGCACCAGCGTCTCGGCGAACTCGGGCCGGTTCGACGGCGCCTGCCCGCACAGCGACGACGTGAGCCCGTGGGCGCGGGCGGTGGCGATGATCCGGGCGATCGCGTCGACGACGGCCGGGTCGGACTCGTCGAACAGCTCGGCGCAGATCTCCGAGTCGCGGTCGACCCCGAGCATCAACTGCGTGAGGTCGTTGGAGCCGATCGAGACGCCGTGGATCCCGAGCCGCGCGTACTCGGGGATCCAAAACGCCACTGAGGGCACCTCGGCCATCACCCAGCGCAGCAGCCCGCGGTCGTCGCCGAGCGGGCTGCGGTCGATCCGCTCGATGCAGCGCTCGAGCTCCCAGCGCGTGCGCACGAACGGGATCATCAGGTGGAGGTTTTGCGTCTCCTCGCGCACCTCCGCCAGCGCCTCGAGCTCGAGGTCGAACAGCGCGGGATCCTTGATGTAGCGATAGCAGCCGCGGTACCCGATCATCGGGTTGTCCTCGCGCGGCTCGTGGCGCTCGCCGCCGCTGAGCCCGCGGAACTCGTTGCTGCGGAAATCGTAGGTCCGGTAGATCACCGGCCGCGGCGCGAACGCCCGCGCGATCTGCCGCAGGCGGTCGGTCATCGCCGCCACGAACTCGCGCCCGCCGCCGCGGGCCACCAGGTCGCGCGGGTGCTGCCCGGCCAGCGCGTCGAGGATCATGAACTCGGCCCGCAGCAGGCCCACGCCGTCGACCGGCAGCGCCGCGGCCTCGACGGCCCGCTCGGCCAGCGCGAGGTTGACGTAGAGCCGGGTCGCCAGCGCCTCGCCGGGGCTCGCGGCCTCGCCGACGCTCGGCGCGACCACCTCGACGCGCTCCGGCTTGGCGCCGGCGAACACCTGCCCGCGCCGGCCGTCGACCGTCACGACCTCGCCGTCGCGCAGCACGCGGGTCGCCTCGCGCGCGCCGACGACCGCGGGGATCTTCAGCTCGCGGCTGACGATCGCGGCGTGGCACGTCATGCCGCCGGAGTCGGTCACGACCGCGGCGGCGCGGCGCATCGTCGGCACCCAGTCGGGCGACGTCATCGCCGCCACCAGCACCTCACCCGCCTCGAGCTTGCCGCCCTCGTCGGGCGACCGCAGCACCCGCACCTTGCCGCTGGCCGTCCCCGGCGACGCGCCGAGCCCGTGAAGCAGCACCCGCCCGCGCATCGCCTCGCCGGCGTCCCTGGCGCCCGTCGGCAGCGTGGTGATCGGCCGCGTCTGCACGAGGAAGAACTCGCCGCCGGCCTCGGCCCACTCGACGTCCTGCGGCGCCTCGTAGTGCGCCTCGACCTTCACGCCGAGGCGCGCGAGCAGCAGCAGCTCGTCGTCGGTGAGCACGCGGCGGGTCGCCTCGTCTGTCCCGAGGGACACTTTATTCTCGTGCCCGCGAGGGTCGCGGACGATCTTGAATTGCTTGGCCCCGACCCGCGCCGAGCGGACCGCCGGCCCGCTCTTGCTCAGCACGTAGGTGTCGACCTCGACCTGCCCGCCGACCACGACCTCGCCGAGCCCGAACGCCGCCTCGATCACGATCGTGTCGCGGTCGCCGGTGGCCGGGTCGGCGGTGAACATCACCCCCGCGCGGGCCGCGTCGACCATCTTCTGCACCACCACCGCGATCGTCGGCTCCTCGCCGATGCCCTCCGCCTTGCGATACGCCAGCGCCCGCTGCCCGTAGGCCGAGGCCCAGCAGGCGACGATGCGCTCGCACAGCGCCGCCGCGCCGACCACGTTGGTGTAGGTCTCGTGCATGCCGGCGAACGAGGTCGAGCCGGCGTCCTCGCTGGTCGCCGACGAGCGCACCGCCACCGGCACGTCGGCCCCCAGCTCCGCGTAGGCCGCCGCGACCGCCGACCGCACGTCGGCCGGCACGCCGGCCCGCTGGACCAGCGCCCGCAGCCGCGCCGACGCCTCCGCCAGCCCCTGCGGCGAATCACCGTCTGTCTTTTTGAACATGTCGTAAAGCTCATCCCGCACGCCGCCGGCGTCGACCGCGGCGAGGAAGGCCGCCGTGGTGACGACGAAGCCCGGGGGCACCGGCAGCCCGGCGCGGGTCATCTCGCCGAGGTTGGCGCCCTTGCCGCCGACGCTGGGCACGTCGGCGGAGGACAGCTCGGAGAGCCATGCGATGTACGTCGCCATGGCCCAACTATGGCGAATGTCGCCAGGACGGCTACTGGGACGACCGCGGCCACTCGGTGTGGACGAACACTCCGGGCGCGTCCACTCGCTCGTACGTATGACTGCCGAAGTAGTCGCGCTGGGCCTGGATGAGCGACGCGCTGCCGCGCGAGCGGGTGAGTGTGTCGAACCACGCCAGCGAGGCGGCCAGCCCGGGGATCGGGTGACCGGCCGCGGCCGCCGCCGCGACCACGCGCCGCCAACCGGGCAGGCGGCGCGCCACGTCGGCGGCGAAGTCGGGCGCGAGCACCAGCAGCTCCGGGCGCTCGGACCCCTCAGGCCCGGAGGGCCGTGAAGCAGGCGCGAACGAGGCCCGGATCCGCTCGAGGAACGCCGCGCGGATGATGCACCCGCCGGTCCAGATCCGGGCGATCTCCGCCAGGTTGGTCCCGTAGTCGCGCGCCTCGCTGGCGGCCTGCAGCAGCGCGAAGCCCTGCGTGTAGCTGGCGATCTTCGCCGCGTACAGCGCGTCGCGCAGGTCGTCGGGGGAGACGCCCTGCACCACCCCGCGGCTCGGCCGCAGCGCCGCCTCGGCGCGCTCGCGCAGGTCCTTGGCGGCCGACAGCAGGCGCGCGTCGACGGCCGCGGCGATGGTGGGGATCGGCACCCCGTGCTCCGCCGCCGCCACCACCGTCCACTTGCCGGTGCCCTTCTGCCCGGCGCGGTCGAGGATCGCGTCGATGAGCAGCGCCCCCGGGTTCTGCGGGTCGGGCGCGCGCAGGATGTCGGCCGTGATCTCGATCAGGTAGCTCTCGAGCTCGCCGCGGTTCCACCCGGCGAACGTGTCTGCCACCTGTCCCCAGGGCCAGCCCATGCCCTCGCGCATCAGCGACGCGACCTCGGCGATCAGCTGCATGTCGCCGTACTCGATCCCGTTGTGCACCATCTTCACGAAGTGCCCGGCCGAGCCGCGCCCGCAGTACGTCACGCACACGCCCGACGGGCTGCGGGCCGCGATCGCCTCGAGCGGATGGCGCAGGCGCTCCCACGCGTAGCGGTCGCCGCCGGGCATGATCGACGGCCCGAGCAGCGCCCCCTCGGCCCCGCCCGACACGCCCATGCCGACGAACCGCCACGGCCGCGCCTCCGCGCGCGCGACCCGGCGGTCGGTGTCGGTGTAGAGGCTGTTGCCGCCGTCGACGACGATGTCGCCGTCCTCGAGCAGCGGGTCGAGCTGGTCGAGCACCGAGTCGACCGCCGGCCCGGCGTTGACCATCAGCACGATCCGCCGCGGCCGCTCGAGCATCCCCACCAGCTCCGCGAGGCTGGAGGCCACCCGCAGGTGCGCCTCGGGGTGCGCCGCCGCCAGCGCGTGCGCGTGCTCGACGGTGCGTTGATAGCCCGCCACGCGCAGCCCGCGGCTGGCGAAGTTGCGGGCGAGGTTGCCGCCCATGACGCCGAGGCCGACCACGGCCAGATCGCACAGCCCTGTATCACTCATCGCTCTCACCCTCCGAATCGATGTCGGTCGCGATCACGAGGTGCGGCAGCGCCGTCGTCGGCAGCCCGGCCTCGCGCCGAATCACTCGGCGCAGCGCGGCCTGCTTGCCGGCCCCCTGCGCCATCATCACCGCCAGCGGCGTCGCCCGCAGCACCGGCAAGCTCAAGCTCATCCGCCGCGCCGGCGGCTTCGGGCTGTCGGGCACGTACACCGCCGCGCCCGCGGCCTGCAGCGCCGGGTGCCCCGGGAACAGCGACGCCACGTGCCCGTCCTCGCCGAGCCCCAGCAGCGCCACGTCGAGCCCGCCGGCGAACGACCGCACGAACTCGCGGGTGAACCGCTCGATCGCCGCCGCCGGATCGACGTCGTCGTCGGCCCACAGCGGCAGCATCTCGCCCGGCGGCGCGAGCCCCAGCCGCAGCAGCGCCCCGCGGTTGCTGTCGCTCGCGCTCGCCGGCACGCAGCGCTCGTCGACCCATGTGAGCTGTACTCTCGACCATGTCCCTTGCGGCAGGTCCTTCAGGACATATGGTAGCACCGCCAGCGCCGAGCCGCCGGGGATCGCCAGGCGACAGCCGCCGCGGTGGGCGTCGGCGCGGGCGATCGCGCGGGCCAGCCGGTCCGCCGCGGCCTCGACCGGGCGCGGCGACGACACGATCTCGAGCGTCGGCGTCATCCCTCCGACCACCCGCCCTCGCAGCCGTTGAACAGCTTGTCGGCCTCGGCCGGGCCCCACGAGCCGGCCGGGTAGTCCACCGGCGGCGGCGCGTCGGGCCCGTCCCACGCCCCGCGGAACGCGTCGGCGAAGCGCCAGCTGGCCTCGATCTCGTCGGCGTGGAGGAACAGCGTCTGGTCGCCGATCAGCGCGTCGAGCAGCAGCCGCTCGTAGGCCGGCGCGGTGCGGTCGCCGAAGCGCTCGCGGTAGTCGAAGTCGAGCTCGGCCGGGGCCATCACCATCGCCGAGCCGGGCCGCTTGACCCCGAAGGACAGCCGGATCGCCTCGCGCGGCTGGATCGACACGGTCAGCGCGTTGGGGCGGATCTGGCACAGGTCGCCGTGGCGCAGGCGCTCGCGGAACTCGTCGTCGGAGAGGCCCTCGGGGCGGTTGAACAGCTGCACCGGCGGCACGCGGAACTGGATCCGCACCTCGGTGAACTTCTTCGGCATGCGCTTGCCGTGGCGCAGCAGGATCGGCACCCCGCCCCAGCGCCACGAGTCGCACTCGGCGCGGATCGCCACGAACGTCTCGGTGCGCGAGCCGGCCGGCACCCCGCCCTCGTCGTGGTAGCCCGGCACCTTCTTGCCGCCGACCTCGCCGGCCGCGTACTGCCCGCGGACCGAGTAGCGCAGCGCGTGCTCCGGCCCCGGCGCGTGCAGGCTGCGCAGGAACTGCACCTTTTGCCCGCGGATCGCCGCCGCGTCGAGCGAGCTCGGCGGCTCCATCATCGCCAGCGCCAGCACCTGTAGCATGTGGTTCTGCAGCATGTCGCGCAGCGCCCCGGTCGAGTCGTAGTAGGCCGCCCGCCCGCGCTCCATCCCCAGGTCCTCGGCGACCGTGACCTGCACGTGCTCGACGTGGTGCCGGTTCCACAGCGGCTCGAAGATCGCGTTGTGGAAGCGGAAGCCGAGCAGGTTCTGCACCGTCTCTTTCCCGAGGTAGTGGTCGATGCGGTAGATCTGCTCCTCGCGCAGCGACTCGTGCAGCTGGCGGTTGAGCGCCGCGGCCGACGCCAGGTCGTGGCCGAACGGCTTCTCCACGACCACCCGCCGCCACGCGCACTTGTCGTCGGCCCGCACGTGCAAGAGCCCGCCGACCGCCAGCAGCGCCACCGTGGGCGCGAACAATTCTGGCTTGAGAGACAGGTAGAACAGCCGCCCGGCCTCGCGCCCGCCCGGCAGCTCGTCGAGGCGCTGCGACAGGCGCGCGAGGTCTTCGGGCACGCCGACGTCGCCGGGCAGGTAGTGCACGCGCGGCGCGAGGGCGTCGAAGTCGGCCCGCTGCTCCTCCGGCATGGCCTCGCGGATCTGCTGGCGATAGGCCTCGTCGTCGAGCGGGCGGCGGGCGACCCCGAGCACGTGAAAGCCGCCTTGCGGCCGCCCGCGCGCGGCGAGGCTGGTGAGGGCGGGCATCAGCTTGCGCAGCGTGAGGTCGCCGCTCGCGCCGAAGATCACGACGTGCGCCGGGGGCTTGGCCGAAGTCGAGGACATGGGCGCGGCAATGGTAGCCCGCATCGCCGCGCGCGGCAGCCCCCGGCGGGCGACCGGCGAGCCGGGCCGCGCGTGGTACAGTGCCGCGCGGCCATGGATCCCGAGCGCAAGCGTCACGCCGAACTCCGCCGCCACGAGCGACGCTGGGACCTGTTCGGGCCCTACCTCGCAGAACGCGCGTGGGCCACCGTCCGCGAGGACTACAGCGAGGACGGCGACGTCTGGGACTACTTCCCCCACGACCACGCGCGCTCGCGGGCCTACCGGTGGAACGAGGACGGCCTGCTCGGCATCTGCGACGACCACCAGCGGCTGTGCTTCGCGCTGGCGCTGTGGAACGAGCGCGACCCGATCTTGAAGGAGCGGCTGTTCGGGGTCACCGGCCCGCAGGGCAATCACGGCGAGGACGTCAAGGAGGTCTACTTCTACCTCGACAGCACACCGACCCACAGCTACATGCGGGCGCTCTACAAGTACCCGCAGGCCGCCTACCCCTACGAGCGCCTGCTCGCCGAGAGCGCCCGTCGCTCGCGCACCGAGCCCGAGTTCGAGCTGGCCGACGCCGGCGTGTTCGACGACGACCGCTACTTCGACGTCTTCGTCGAGTACGCCAAGGTCGGCCCGACCGACATCCTCATCCAGATCACCGCGCACAACCGCGGCCCCGATCCCGCCCCGCTGCACCTCCTGCCGACGCTGTGGTTCCGCAACACCTGGGCCTGGGTCGACGACCCGCGCGTCCCCTCGCTCGCCCCCGTGCGCCGGCGCGACCACCTGCCGGCGATCGTCGCCGAGCACGACGAGCTCGGCGAGCTCGTGCTCGTCGGCGACACCCGCGGCGACGTCATCTTCACCAACAACGAGACCAACCTCGAGCGCCTCTACGGCGCCAAGAACCGCGTCCCGTACGTCAAGGACGCCTTTCACCGCCACGTCGTCGGCCGCGAGGGCGGCGTCCTCGGCGCGAGCGGCACCAAGTCGGCCGTCCATTGCCGCGCCGTCGTCGCCCCCGGCCAGGCCTGGACGCTGCGCCTGCGCCTGTCCCAAAAGACAGCCTCACCGCAGTGCCCCGACGAGCCGGTGGTCGACCTCGCCGCTCCGTTCGCCGGGTTCGACGCCGTCATGGCCGCGCGGCGGGCCGAGGCCGACGTCTATTACGACGACATCCCGGCGACGATGACCACCGACGAGCGGCAGGTGTTTCGCCAGGCGATCGCCGGCCTGATGTGGTCGAAGCAGTTCTACCACTACATCGTCCGCGACTGGCTCACCGGCGACCCGGCCCAGCCGCCGCCGCCGCGCCGGCGGGCGAGCGGGCGCAACACCGACTGGCGGCACCTGTTCAACCGCCACGTCATGTCGATGCCCGACACCTGGGAGTACCCGTGGTACGCCGCGTGGGACCTGGCGTTCCACTGCATCCCGCTGGCGCTGGTCGACCCCGGGTTCGCCAAGGGTCAGCTCGACCTGCTCACGCGCGAGTGGTTCCTCCACCCCAACGGCGCCATGCCGGCGTACGAGTGGAACTTCAGCGACGTGAACCCGCCGGTGTTCGCGTGGGCGACCTGGCGGGTCTACAAGATCGAGCAGCGCCACGAGGGCCGGGGCGACCGCGCCTTCCTCGAGGGCATGTTCCACAAGCTGCTGCTGCACTTCACCTGGTGGGTGAACCGCAAGGACTCGGCCGGCAAGAACATCTTCCAGGGCGGCTTCCTCGGCCTCGACAACATCGGCGTGTTCGACCGCAGCGCCGGCCTCCCGCGCGGCGGCGTGCTCGAGCAGAGCGACGCCACCGCGTGGATGGGCATGTTCTCGCTCAACATGATGACGATCGCCCTTGAGCTCGCGCGCGAGAACCCCGTCTACGAGAAGATCGCCAGCAAGTTCTTCGAGCACTTCCTCTCGATCGCCGACGCCATGAACAACCTCGGCGGCGAGGGCATCGGCCTGTGGGACGACCAGGACGAGTTCTTCTACGACGTCCTCCACCTGCCCGACGGCCGCGCCCTGCGCCTGCGCGCCCGCTCGCTCGTCGGGTTGATCCCCCTGCTCGCCGTCGAGACCGTCGAGCCGCGCTTGCTCGAGCAGATGCCCGGCTTCCGCCGCCGCCTCGAGTGGTTCCTCGCCCACCGGCCCGACCTCGCGCGCCTGGTCTCGCGCTGGTACGAGCCGGGCGCCGGCGAGCGCCGCCTGCTCGCCCTCGTCCGCGGCAGCCGCATGAAGCGGCTGCTGCGGCGCATGCTCGACCCCAACGAGTTCTTGTCCGACCACGGCGTGCGCTCGCTGAGCAAGGTCCACGCCACCCAGCCGTACCGCCTGCACATCGACGACACCACCCTCTCGATCGGCTACGAGCCCGGCGAGTCGCGCACCGGCCTGTTCGGCGGCAACTCCAACTGGCGCGGCCCGGTGTGGTTCCCGATCAACTACCTCCTCATCGAGGCGCTACAAAAGTTTCACCACTACTACTCCGACGACTTCCGCGTCGAGTGCCCGACCGGCTCCGGCAACTACATGTCGATCCGCGAGATCGCCGACGAGCTGTCGCGCCGGCTCACCAGCATCTTCCTGCCCGACGCCCGCGGCCGCCGCCCCTACGCCGGCGACGACCCGCGCCAGCACGACCCCCACTGGCGCGACCACCTGCTGTTCCACGAATATTTCAATGGGGACACCGGCCAGGGCCTCGGCGCCAGCCACCAGACCGGCTGGACCGCGCTCGTCGCCAAGCTGCTGGTCCAGCAGTGCCGCGAACGCGACGACGACCGCTAGCCGCAGCGCGCCGGCTCTCCCTCTCATGTTATGAGAGGTCATGGACCGGCTCGACGCGATGTCCGTCTTCCTCACCGTCGTGGACGCCGGCAGCTTGTCTGCGGCGGGCCGCCGACTGCGGGTCCCCCTGGCGACGGTCAGCCGCAAGGTGGCGGAGCTCGAGCGCTACCTGGGCGCCCAGCTCCTCGTGCGCACCAGCCGACGGGTCGAGCTGACCGACGCGGGCCGCGAGTACGCCGCCGCCGCCCGGCAGATCCTCGAGCAGGTGGACGAAGCGGAGCAGGCCGCCGCCGGCGAGTACCAGGAGCCGCGGGGCGAATTGAGCGTCACTGCGCCGCCACTGTTCGGAGAGCTCCACGTCCTGCCGATCGCCAACGACTTCCTCGCGGCGCACCCGAAGATCGACATGCGCCTGTTTCTGACCGACGCCGTGGTCCATCTGGTCGAGGAGCAGGTGCACGTGGCGGTCCGTATCGGCGAGCTGCACGACAATTCGCTCGTCGCCCGTCGCGTCGGCGCCACCCGTTCGATCACCTGCGCCAGCCCTGCCTACTTGCGGCAATTCGGCAGCCCCGAGACCCCCGAGGACCTGATCGATCGCGAGGGCATCACCTACCGCAGGTTCTCGCTGTCTGCCTGGCGCTACCTCAAGGACGGCGTGCCCACGACGGCCGAGCCGCGGACCCGGCTCGCCGTCAATTCGCCCGCCGCCGCCACGCTCGCCGCGCGGGCGGGCCTCGGGATCACACGGGCGCTGGACTTCCAGATCGCGCGAGACCTGCGAGAGGGCCACCTCGTGCCGCTCCTCGTGCCTTTCGAGACCGCGCCGCTCCCGATCCACCTGGTCTTCTCCGGCCACGGGCGCGTCCCGCTGAAAGTCCGCGCCTTCCTCGACTGGGTCGCGCCCAGGTTGAAGTCGCGGCTGGCGGCCGAAGGCGTCGGCGCGCCGCCGGCCTGACGCCGGCCCGGGCGTCCTCTCGATATCTGGAAGGCTCCCTCGCGGATCCCGCATCTGCTCGCGCCGGGGGCGAGCACTTAGATCTGGATGGCCCGGCCACATGCGCCAGGGCTGGAGGTCGACATGCATCGAACAGCCAGTGACAGAATCGGCGTCGGAGTCATCGGCGCCAGCACCGTGAACCCCGGGTGGGCCATGACTGCCCACATTCCCGCGATCCAGGCGCTGCCGGACTTCGAGCTGCGAGCGGTCAGCACCAGCAACCGGGCCTCGGCCGACGCCGCCGCCGAGGCCCTTCGGACGCCCGCGTTCGCCAACCCCGAGGCCTTGATTCTCCATCCCGGGGTCGATCTGGTGGTGGTGTCGGTCCGGGTCCCTTATCACCACGCCCTGACCGCCGCGGCGCTCGAGGCCGGCAAGATGGTGTTCACGGAGTGGCCGCTCGGTCGAACCCTGGAGGAGGCCGAGGACCTCGACGCTCGCGCGCAGAGGGCCGGCATGCGCACCGTGATCGGCCTCCAGGCCAGGTTCGCGCCGGCGGTCCAGGAGGCCCGCGACCTGATCGCCCGGGGCTACGTCGGCGAGGTCCTGTCCACCAACCTGGTCGGCGCCGGGATGGTCTGGGGCGATCGGATCGCCAGAGCTCACGCCTATGCCGTCGAGGCCGACCACGGGGTGACCCTCATGACCGTGACGATGATGCACGCGCTGGAGGCGATGAACTTCGTCCTCGGCGACTTCACCACCGTCAACGCCGCTGCAGCGGTGCGCCGGCCGCTGGTCCGCGTGATCGAGGATGGAAGCCCGTTGCAGGCGACCGCCTTCGATCACATCGCGCTCGGCGGGACCCTGCAGAACGGAGCGATCGCGTCGCTGCTGTTTCGCGGCGCCGCTTCGCGCGGCGACAACTTGCGCTGGGAGATCACCGGGACCGAGGGCGACCTCGTCCTCACCGCCGCCAACGGCAATCTCCAGGTCGCCGACCTCACGCTGAGAGGCGGCCGCGGTGAGCAGACCTCGGTCGCTCCGATATCGACGACCCCGCCCGACGGCGTCGGCGCCAACACGCTGCGCCAGTACGCGGCGCTCGCCCGCGACCTCCGCGAGAACACCCGGCTCGTCCCCGACTTCGCCCATGCCGTGACCCGTCACCGGCTCCTGGCTGCCATCGAGAAGGCCGCGCGCACCGGCGTGCGGCAGGAGGTCGTCTGACATGGCCCCGCGAATGAAGCAGTGGGAGCTGCGGACTCCCGGCCTGGACGCGCTGCGCCTCGTGCAGGCGGAGCGTCCGGTGCCGGGCCCCGGCGAGGTGCTCGTCCGTACGCGCGCGGTGGCCTTGAACTACCGCGACGGCGCGCTCATCGACGGCGCCATGGGGGCGGCCTGGGACGGCGCCATGGTCCCGGGCTCGGACATGGCGGGAGAGGTCGTGGCCCTCGGCCAGGACGTCAGGCGTTTCGCCGTCGGCGACCGCGTCATCACCGTCGACAACGTCGGGTGGATCGACGGACCGATCCCGCCGGCCGACGTGAACAGCAAGCCGGTCCTCGGCCGCCTGGCCGAGTATGTGGCGGTGCCCGCCGCCCAGCTGGTCGCGGCCCCCCTATCGCTGGACGCGGCGGCGGCCAGCACCCTCCCTGTCGCCGGACTGACCGCGTGGTTCGCCGTCGTCGAGCTCGGCGCCGTGCGGGCCGGCCAGACGCTGGTGGTCCAGGGGACCGGGGGCGTGTCCCTGTTCGCGCTGCAATTCGCGGTCGCCCACGGGGCCCGCGTGATCGTCACATCCAGCAGCGACGACAAGCTCGAGCGGGCCCTCGCGCTCGGAGCGAGCGACGGCATCAACCGCGTGCGCCAGCCCGAGTGGCAAGACCGCGTGCTGGAGCTGACCGGCGGACGCGGCGCCGAGCACATCCTCGAGATGGCCGGCGGCGACAACATCGCCCGCTCGCTGGAGGCGGTGTCGCTCGGCGGACGCGTGTCGATCATCGGCCTGCTCGACGAGTGGGTCCTACGCATTCCGACGATGCCGCTCCTCTTCAAGCGGGCGACACTCGCGGCGATCGCCGTGGGACACCGTCGTGCGCTCGAGGACATGGTCCGGGCCATCGACCACCTCCGCATCAAGCCGGTGATCGACAGGGTCTACGACTTCCGGGCCGCCCCCGAGGCCTTCGCCCACCTCCGCCGCGGGCCGTTCGGCAAGGTCGTCATCACGCTCGACGACTGACAGCGAAGGACATGCCCCCGAGGCTCAGTCGTCCAGCGCCTCGGGCGAGTCGCCCTCGACGTCGAGCTCGAGGTTCTCGTAGAAATCGTCGCTGACGATGAACAGCGGCCAGTCGGGCTCCACCTCGACGAAGCCGCGGCGCTCCTGGAACAGCGCCACGTCGTCGAATTCGCCCTGGTACCAGCCCCACAGGAAGCGCACGCGCAGCGGGTCGATGTTGCGCGCGCGCAGCTCGTCGACGACGTCGGCGATCTCGACCTCGTCGAACTCGTCGATGTAGCCCTCGGCCTCGTCGATCAGCTTGCCGAGGTGTGCCGTCCCGCGCTTCGTCAGCTTGTAGAGCTGCGCCTTGCGATCGATCTCGATGTAGCCGTCCATCACCAGCTTCTCGAGCACCTCTTCGAGCTGCGCGTGCTGGGGTTCGAGCAGCACCGGCAGGCGGATCCCGCCCTCTCCCGGCTTGAGGTCGAGCCGCTTGAGGACGTAGATCCCGGCGTAGACGAGCTTCTTGGCGTGCGAGATGGTCATGGTGCCCTCAGCAGGTGTACCAGCGTGCGCTCTCGAGCTGGACGAACGCGTCGCCGGCGAGCGACCAGTCGGTCGCGCCGGCGCGGCGGCGGAGCCAGGCGACCACGTCACCTGTCCCGTAGTACATGCGGCGCCCGGCCAGCGCGGGCGGCTTGGAGATCCGCGCGCGCCGCGGGTTGCACAGCGCGAGCACGATCGGCTGCCCCGCGTCGGCGAGCGCCGGCACGCGCGTGGCCAGGAACTCCGACAGCAGCGCGACGGCCGAGTCCTCGGCCGACAGCGTGAACTCGAGGTTGATGTCGCTCGGCACCCCGCCGCGGCGGGGTACCGCGATCTGGTCCTCGTCGGGGCTGTGGAGCGCGAGCACCAGCGGTGACTCGACCCACAGCGCCTGGTCTTCGCCGACCAGCTCCACGCCCGGCAGCACGCACCAGCCGTAGCGCGTGTGCTCGTGGTCGACCGGGACATCGTGGTCCTGGTCGAGCCCGAACAGGGCCAGGGGCGGCGCCTGTTCGAACGGCAGGTCGCGGAGCGAGGTCATCAGGCGCGCAGCGGCACGCGGGTCCGCTTCGCCTTGATGCCGAAGCCGCCGCCGCGGCGACCGCCGCCGCCGCTCGAGCGACCCGAGCCGCCGGAGCCCCACGCGCCGCCGCGGCTGCCGTAGGAGCGGCCCGAGCTCGCGCCGGACTTCGGCGGGAACTTGCTCGGGTTGGCGGCGCGGTGCGCGTCGCGATGCGCGGCCAGGGCGCCCGCGCGGGCCGGGCTGGTGCTGTAGGGCACCATGTACATCGGGCGGTAGCCCGGCATGAACATGTTGGAGAGGAACGAGCCGAGCATCATGCCCGCGGCGATGTCCCACATCGGCGAGTGGTAGTGCGCGTACGGGCCGGCGCCGGCGATCTGGTACTGCGCGGCGCCCTCGCCGACGATGTCGCGCTTGATCGTGAAGATCTTCTCGCCGTCGGCGGCGCTGCCGTCGCCGTTCTTGTCGAAGAAGCCGGTCACGACCTGAGACTTCTCGTCCTCGTCGCGCACCGAGACGCTGATGACCTCGTCGCCGGTGTAGATCTCGTTGACCCGCTTCTCGAAGTCTTCCGGGCCCTCGGCCTCACGGTAGGCTTGATTGACCGCGTCCCAGTCGATCTCGACCCGCGTGTCTTCGGTGACGACCCAGCGCTCGTTCGAGCGCCCCGACTCGCAACCGGTGACGCCGCCGAGCGCGACGGCCGCCGAAAGCGCGACGACGAGAGGACGGACCGCAACCCTTGACAGTGGAATCTTCATGGTTCCTTGCACGGCGCGAGCTTCTCCGCGCCGTTCGCAAAAACTAATGCCCACCACCACCCTCGTCAAGGATCGGCGCGGGGCGGCCGCGTGTGCTCACGGGCTCGCTGTCGCGGCCGCGCCCTTCGCGTCCTCGTTCGCGCCGGCGCGCGGGCTCGTGGACTTGGGCGCGGTCGCCGGGGTCTTTTTGGCCGGCTGCTGCCCCGACGCGGCCTCGATCGCGGCGTCCTCGCTCGGGCGCTCGCCGTACCCGCCGCGGAACTCCTCGGGCAGCTCCGAGCCGTCGACGCGCTCGAGCAGGACGACCCCGTGCGTGTCCTCGAGCACGCGGAACTTGCCGCGCTGGACCAGCCGCTGGTAGCGGCGCTCGTCGTCCTTGCCGAAGCTGTAGACGTCGGTAAAGAGGATGATGAATTGCGCGTCGTTGATCGCCGGCCAGTGGTACGCGTGGCGCCGGTTCGAGAAGTGCGGCCCGATCTCGTGGCTGACCGACACCTTCGCCTCGGGGCCGATGCGCGCCACGATCTCCTGCACCTTCGCGTAGCGCTCCTTCATCTCCGGCGTCGGCCGCCGGTCGAGGCGCGTCCAGCCGGCCACGAACGAGGCGTTGTCGACCAGCACGCCGCGCTTCCACGACACCAGCACCGACCCGGTGAGCATGCCGAGCATCAGCGTCCAGGCCACGCGCGCGCGCGCCAGCCCCAGGGTCCGCCAGCGCTCGCTGTCGGCCACGCGGGCCACGCCGTCGGGCAGCGCCGCGAACAGCATCGGGAACAGCAGCGCCGAGTATTGATAGTGGAGCGAGAACAGGTGCTTGCGGGTGGCCAGGCCGAGGAACAACAGGCCGTGCAGCATCAGCACCACCTTGCGGCCGGCGGCGAACGGCAGCGCCAGCAGCGGCAGCAGCAGGTGGAAGAAGAACAGCAGCTTCTCCTCCTTGAACAGCACCTGCAGCGCGAACAGCGGGTTGACCAGCAGCGTGGTGAACAGCCCGCGCGCGCCCTCCTGCTCGTGCGGGATCATCTCCTCGTAGAAGTAGATGTACGAGTACGCCTTGTCGGCCGACATCAGCAGGCTCGAGTCGGCCATCACGAACATCTTGACGATGGTGAGGTAGACCAGGCTGGCGGCGATCGTCACCAGGCCGGTGCGCGTGCGGCCGATGAGGATCGCGTACGCGCCGATGAAGCAGTTGAGCAGGCTGATGTCCTCGCGGGTCGCCAGCAGCAGCGCGAACACCAGCCAGTAGCGGCGCATCGCCCCGGCGTCGAGCAGGTACACCGCCCACATCGCCAGCGGCACCATCAGCGCCACCGAGTGGAAGTCGAACATGTTGACCCCGTGCAGCGCGGGGTACAGCAAGTAGACGAGCGCCAGGATCGTCGCCATCCACTCGTTCTTCAGCCGCCGCCGCGCCGCCAGCCATAGCGGCAGCACCCCGCCGGCGAGCCACAGCGTCTGGATCACCAGCAGCGTCTCGGCGTGGGGGTAGAGCAGGTAGATCGGCGCGAGCAGCAGCAGGATCGGGTCGAAGTGGGCCGACACGTGGTTGCCGCCGCGGATCAGCGAGCAGTCGAGGAAGTGCCCGTGCGCCGTCTGCCACACCAGGTTGTCGTAGATCCCGAGGTCGTAGACCGTCGTCGCCAGGTTGCGGTGGTCGAGCAGCGAGAACCAGCTGAGCAGCGCGCAGTAGCCGACGAGCCCGGCCACGAGCACGCCTCGCGCCAGCCGCCCGTCGCGGGCCGGCACGAACGGGTCCTCCGGCGGCGCGAACCGCTTGAGCCCGAGCAGGCGGTAGAAGAACACCATCGCCAGCGCCGTGACCGCCGCGGTCAAGAACGAGGTGAAGATCGGGTGCTTGACCTCGATGCGGGCCACGTGGAGGCCGACCAGCAGCGGCCCGGCGAGGACGACGAAGGCCCAGCGGTTGGTCGCGACCACCGAGTCGCCGAAGCCGAGCTCGGGCTCGCGCTGCCGCCGGCGCCGCCACACGGCCACGTAGGCGGCCGTGGTCGCCAGCAGCGAGACGGCGACCGCGGCCAGCATCGCGTACCGCTGCCCGATCGACAGGTCGTTCTTGATGATGTGGCGCAGGCTGCCGGTCAGCAGGGGCCACAGCGCCAGCCCCGGCGAGATGGCGATCAGCAGGTACAGCGGGCCCCATCGCCACAGCTGCGCGACCGTCGCGTCGATGGTTCGCAGCAGGCGTCCCTTCGGCTGCTCGGTCTCCTGGGTCGTCGTCATAAGGCCGTCTCACGGGGCCCGGAGCGGCCGAAGTACCGCGTTCTCCGGGGCCTGAAAAGGAACGCGGGAGTGTATCAGCGGGCCCAGCAGGGCAGCAAGCCGCGCTCTTTTGCGGCACACTTCACCCGTCGTGCTCCTGTTCCTCGTTCGTCACGCCATCGCCGCCGACGCGTCCCCCGATCGCCCTGACGCCTCGCGCCCGCTCACGGCCGCGGGCGAGCGCAAGTTCACCGAGGCGGTCCGCGGCGCGCGACGACTGGGCTGGCGCTTCGACCGCCTGTACCACAGCCCGCTCTTGCGCGCGGTTCAGACCGCCGAGCTCCTGCGCCCGCTGCTCGACGGCGACAGCCGGAGCCTGCCGGACCTCGCGCGCCCGCCCGACGTCGAGATGCTCGCGCACATCGAGGGCGAACGCGTCGCGCTGGTCGGCCACGAGCCGCATTTGAGCGCGCTGCTCGCCTGGCTCACCACCGGTGAGATCGCTCGCGGCGAGCGATTCCCGCTCAAGAAGGGCGGCATGGCCCTCCTCTCGGGACCGCCCCGGCCCGGGGCGATGGAGCTCCAAGCGCTGGTCCTGCCGAAGATCCTGCGAAAACTCGGCGCCTGATACTCTGGTCCGCTCCTCGATCATGGCGCCCGTCGAGCTCACCCACCCGAGTCTCTACATCAACCGCGAGCTCAGCCAGCTCGAGTTCAACCGCCGAGTGCTCGAGCAGGCCATGGACCCGCGCGTCCCGCTGCTCGAGCGCCTGCGCTTCATCACGATCGTCAGCACCAACCTCGACGAGTTCTTCGAGATCCGCGTCGCCAGCATCAAGGAGCAGGTCGGCTTCGGCCTGCCGCAGCTCGGCCCCGACGGGCGCACCCCGCAGGACGCCCTGCGCGCCCTCAAGGACGCCGCGCAGAGGCTCGTGCGCGAGCAGTACGTGTTCTTGCAGCAGCAACTGCTGCCCGCGCTCGCGGCCGAGGGCATCCGCCTGCTCAAGCTCTACACCTGGACCCCGGAGCAGAGCGCCTGGCTCGAGGACTACTTCGACCGCGAGGTCCTGCCGGTGCTCACGCCGATCGGCCTCGACCCGTCGCACCCGTTCCCCAACATCCAGAACAAGAACCTCAACCTGATCGTCGCGCTCGCCGGCAGCGACGCGTTCGGGCGCGACAGCGGCACGGCGGTGGTCCAGATCCCGCGCAGCCTGCCGCGCCTGGTGTTCTTGCCGCCGAGCGTCGCCGACTGCCCGCACGGCTACGCGCTGCTCGGCTCGATCGTCACCACCTTCGTCCACAAGCTGTTCCCCGGCATGCAGGTGCGCGGCTGCTATCAGTTCCGCGTCACCCGGGACAGCGAGCTGTGGGTGCAGGAGGAGGACGTCGAGGACCTGCTCAACGCGCTCAAGGGCGAGCTGCGGACCCGCAACTTCGGCGACGCCGTGCGGCTCGAGGTCAGCGACACCTGCCCGCCGGAGATGGCCGAGCTGCTGCTCAGCAAATTCGACCTCCAGCCCGACGACCTCTACCGCGTCGACGGCCCGGTCAACCTCCACCGGCTCGCGGCGATCTACGACGTCATCAAGCGGCCCGAGCTCAAGTACACGGCGTTCATCCCCGGCCCGCGCCGCACCCCCGGCGCCGAGGTCGACCTGTTCGCCGAGCTGCGCCGCGGCAACATCCTGCTGCACCACCCGTACGAGAGCTTCTCGCTGGTGCTCGAGCTGGTGCGCCAGGCCGCGCGCGACCCCAAGGTGCTGGCGATCAAGCAGACGCTCTACCGCACCGGCGCCGACTCGCCGATGGCCGAGGCGCTGCTCGAGGCCGCGCGCGCCGGCAAGGAGGTCACCGCCGTCGTCGAGCTGCGCGCCCGCTTCGACGAGGCCGCCAACATCGACCTCGCCACCCGCCTGCAGCAGGCCGGCGTCACCGTGGTCTACGGCATCGTCGGTTACAAGACCCACGCCAAGGCGCTGTTCATCGTCCGCCGCGAGGACGGCCGCTACCGCCGCTACGTCCACCTCGGCACCGGCAACTACCACAGCGTCACCGCCCAGTTCTACACGGACTTCAGCTTCCTCACCTGCGACGACGCCATCGGCGAGGACGTGCACAACGTGTTCATGCAGCTGACCGGCCTCGGCAGCGTGCCGCGCATGAACAAGCTGCTGGTCTCGCCCTTCACCCTGATGGAGCGCCTGCTCGCCCTCATCGACCGCGAGGCCGACAACGCCCGCCAGGGCAAGCCGGCGCGGATCGTCGCCAAGCTCAACGCCCTCACCGAGGTCAAGGTCATCGAGGCCCTCTACCGCGCCTCCCAGGCCGGCGTCTCGATCGACCTGATCGTCCGCGGGATCTGCTGCCTGCGCCCCGGCGTCCCCGGCGTGTCCGACAACATCCGCGTGCGCTCGATCGTCGGCCGCTTCCTCGAGCACCACCGGATCTACCACTTCGCCGCCGGCGGCGAGGAGGTCACCTACTGCGCCAGCGCCGACTGGATGTCGCGCAACCTGCAGCGCCGGGTGGAGACCGCGTTCCCGATCGAGGAGCCGCTCCTGCGCGCCCGCGTGGTCGCCGAGGGCCTCACCACCTGCCTCGCCGACAACACCCAGGCCTGGGAGCTGCAGTCGGACGGCTCCTACGTCCGCTGCACCCCTGGACCCGGCGAGGAGCCGCGCCCGGCCCAGGAGACGCTGCTCCGCCTGCTGTCCGCCAATCAAGGCGCCGCCCAGGCCCAGCGCCAGATCCTCGAGGACCTGCTGGTCCGTCAGGACATGCTCGAATAGTCTTGTCCATTCGGGCATGTCCATGCAGACATGCCCGAACGATCATGTTCACTCGGCCAGCTCGACGTCGTCGCGGTCGACCAGCACGTAGGTCTCGACCGCCTGCGCGCGGTCGTCGAGGTCGGGCTCGGCCGCGCCCGCGGGCGCCAGCCACAGCCCGGCGTTGCCGCCGTAGACCAGCCAGGACACCCCCGCGCCGCTGTCCTCGACCGGGCAGGCCCACGCCGGCGCGTCGACGTCGAGGCTGCCGTCGGCCCGCCGCTGCAGCCCGCGCGCGCGCCGGGGTCCGGCCCCGTCGAGGTCGACCGTGCGCACCCGCTGCGGCGGCGCCAGCCGGCGGAACGTCAGCTGCACCGGCTCGGTGAACGACGCGTCGTCGACCTCGACGGTCAGGAATTCGGCGCTCATGCGCCCGGTATCGCACGGACGCGGCCGCACGTCACCAGCACCCGCGGCGCGTCGATCGGCGCCCACTGCTCGACCGCGAAGCAGCCGCGCCCGAGCCACAGCCCCGCGCGCGAGGCCGACGCGCGCCGCACCAGCTCGCCGCGGGCCGCCCACCGCGACGGTCGCCACAGCGACACCTTCGGCGGGTGCGCCAGCTCGACCAAAAGTCCCCCGCCGCGCACCGCCGCGAGCCCGTCGGCCGGCGGCTCCACCCCGCCCAGGGTCGCCACCACCACCAGCGCGTCGAGCCCGCTCGCGCCCGCGAGCTCGGTCCAGCCCAGCCGCTCGCGCAGCATCGTCGTCGTCGCCCGCGCCGCTCGCCCCCCGAGCCCGCGGCCCGCGTCCGGACCTGTCCACAAGGCCACCTTCCTGTCCGCCAGCGTCGCGAGCAGCCACTCGGCGAGCGACGGCCCTGGCAGCAACAGGTCCATGTCCCGCGCGATCTACCACGCCCGCGACCGCGCGTGAGCGTCGGCATCCGCTACAGTCTCGCCGTGCTCGTCCTCGGTGACCTGCCCGGACCCGACATCGCCCCCAAGCCGGCCGTCCTCTCGCGCCTGCGTCGCGCCGGCCTGCCCGTCCCGCCCGGGTTCGCCCTCGACCTCGCCGAGCTCGCGCGGCCCGACGTCCGCGCTCGCCTCGCCGACCTGCTCGCCGGCGGCCCCGTCATCGTCCGCGCCGCCCTCGCGCGCGAAGACAGCGCCGACGCGGCCGCGGCCGGCCTCGGCCTCTCGATCCCCGACTGCCGCGACCTCGACGACCTCGATCGCGCCGCCGCGGCGATCGCCCACGCCGCGCGCGACCCCTGGCTCGAGCGCTACAGCGGCGGCGCGCCGGCCTTTCAGCTGCTCGTCCAGCGCCAGGTCGAGCGCCGCTGGCTCGCCGTCGCCGCCGCCGACCGCGGCGGCGCCCGCCTGCTCGAGCTCCACGACGCCGCCCGCCCCGACGCCCTCGCCGCCGGCGCCGATCCGCGCTGGTCCGGCCCGCTCGCGCTCGCCGAGCCCGACCTGCGCGCCGCCGTCACCAGCATCTTCGACCATGTCGAAACAGTCATGTCCGAAGTGCCAGCCCTCGACCTCGAGCTCGTCGTCGACCCGGCCGGCGCGACCTGGCTGGTCCAGGCCCGCCCGCTCGCGCGCCCGCTGACGCCGGGCTGGCGCGAGTTCCTTGCGGTCGTCGCCCCCGGCGAGGACCACGTCCCCGGCCTGCCCGACCTGTGGCGCCTCGACGCCGAGCACAACCCCGCCGCGCTCTCACCGGCCCACGCCGGCGTCGTCACCTGGCTCGTCGGACAGGGAGCCGGCGACCTCGCCGTCCTCGCCGGGTGGCTGTACTTCGCCGCGACCTCCGGCCCGGCGCGGGACATCGATCCGCAGCGGGCGCTGGCCGACCTGCGCGGGCGTCACCTCCCGACCGCGCGTCGCGTCCTCGCCGAGATCGTCGCCGGGCTCGCCGGAGATCTGCGTCTGCTCCTCGCGCGCGCTCTCGAACATCTGCGCTGCACCCTCGCCGTGCACGCCGAGGTGCGCGTCGAGCTCCCGCGCGAGCTCCCGGCCCCCGATCCGGCCGCCGCGCTGTCCCTGCGCGACCGGACCGATTACCTCGACGTCCTGCCCGCCGCGTGGGACATCGCCAGCCCGGCGCTCGCCGACCTGGTCGATCCGACATGTCTCGAACGCAAGGCGGACCCTGCCGCCGCCGACCCGCCGGAACGCGGGCGCGCGGCCGTGCTGGTGCGCGAGCTCGACGACCACCTGTTCGCTCTCGGGCTCGCGCCGCTGCGCCGGGTCTACCTCGCCGCGGGCGAGCGTCTCGGGCTCGGCGCCGACGTCTTCCTGCTCGCGCCCGACGAGCTGGGCGACGCGCTCGCCGGCCGGGCCGTCCCCGATCTCGCAGCGCGTCGGCGCGAGCACGAGCAGCACGCGGCGCTGCAGCCGCCGCTGGCGCTGTTCGACGGTCGACCCGTGCCGCTGTCGCCGCGGAGGCGGCTGTGCGGGATCCCCGTCGGCTCGCCGGCGCGCGGCCCGGTCGCCCGGCGGAGCGACCTCGCCGATCTGCTCGCCAGACCGCCGGCCGCCGGTTCGGTCGTGGTCCTGCCCGCGCTCACGGCCCAGGCGGCGGTCGCTCTCCGGGCGCTCGCCGTGCGCGCCGTCTGCTGCGAGTACGGCGGAGCCCTGAGTCACGCCGCGTTGATGGCCCGCGAGCTCGGCCTGTCGGCGTTGATCGGGTGTAGCGGCTGCAGCGAGCTCCACGACGGTCTGATGGTCGAGGTCGACACGCGGGTGGGTCGCCTGCGGATGCGCCCGAGGGACATGTCCTGAACGACAGGTCGTTTTCGACCTGTCGCAAGCGACCGGCGCGCCCTAGATCTCGTCTTCCGACAGGTGCTCCTCGCGGAGCTTCGGCGCCGGGCGCGGCTTCGCCGAGGCCGGCGGGGCGGCGGCGGGCCTGGGCGCGGCGGCCTTGCGCTCGGGCACCTCGGCGTCCTCGGCGTCCTCGACGAGTGGCGCCGTCGACAGGTTGACGCGGGCGCGCAGCTCCTTGCCGACCTTGAAGAACGGCAGTCGCTTCGGCTTCACGTGCACGGAGCCGCCGGTGCGCGGGTTCCTGCCCTCATAGGATTTGTACTGGCGCACGGTGAAGCTGCCGAAGCCGCGGATCTCGATGCCTTCGCCGCGGACCATCGCCTCCGTCATGGCCCCGAAGATCGTCCCGACGACCAGCTCGGCCTTGCCCTTGGTCAGCTTCGCAGCTTCGGACACGCGCTCGATGAGTTCGGATTTGGTCACGTCGCAGATCTCCCAGACCGCCGGGGGCGATGATGGTAGGCGGAAAAAACGAGAGATCTCAAGCAGTAAGACGGCCCCTGAGGCTGCTAGGGCACCGGTGGCGGATCGCCCGTCCTGGCGTCCCAGGGACCCTCACGGCCGAACAACTCCAGGTTGAGGGCCGAAAGGCCGAGACCGGCCTGGGCGGCCAGCCACGCGTAGGCCATGCGCACCCGGGCCTGCGCGCCGCCGACCCGGATCAGCAGCGCGAGATCCGCCGGCCAGCGCGACTCGGCCGAAGTGCCCTTGACGAAGGCCAGCAGCCCTGCTGGCCCGTCCTTGCCGGCCGTCGCCCGCCGCCACGCCTGCAGATCGGCCAGCAGCGGGTGCAGGTCGGCCCACAGGACCACCGGCGCCGCCCCGACCGCGCGCCAGCTCGCGCGCGGGCGTTGCGGGGCCGAGAGCCCGGCCAGCGCCTGATCCTTGCGGGTTTGACAGCGGGCGGGCCCGGCCAGCTGCGACTCGCGGAGGCAGCCGGGCCAGGTTTGCGCCGCCGCGCGGAGGGCTGCGTCCTGGGCCGGGCCTGGGGGCATCGCCTCCAGGGTCGCGAGGGCCGCGTACTTGGCGGCCATCGCCGCACATGCCTCCCGGTCGAGCGGCCGGTCCCAATACCGGACGCGCCAGGACGAGAGCGCGCCCGTCGCCGGATCGATCACCTGTCCAGTGTAACCCTGCTATGGTGAGGCAAGCGCCCGGAAATTTCCGCGGAAAGGTTGTCGGATCGGTGACACGCAACGCCCGCACCATGGATCAGGCCCTGCCGATCGCCGATCTGTTCGCCGCCGACGCGACCACCGACGCTGCCCACGCGTCCGAGGCCCGTGCGTCCGAATACCTCACCACCGAGGAGCAGCTCGTCCTCGCCGGGGCGCGCGCCGGCAACCCGCGGGCGCTGCGACAGTTCTACGAGGCGCACCAGTCACAGGTGCGCGGCCACCTCTACCGTCTGCTCGGGCCCGACAGCGAGATCGACGACATCGTCCAGACCGTGTTCGCGCGGGCGTTCGCGGCGCTCGGCACCTTCAAGGGCAACTCGGCGCTCAGCACGTGGCTGTACCGGATCACCACCAACACCACGCACAACCTGCTGCGCCAGCGCTTCCGTCGCAACCGCGTCAAGTCGGCCTTTCAGTGGTGGACCGACGGGCGTGACGCGCACCTGCACTCCGGTCGGGTCGACGTGCGCGGCGAGGCCGAGCGGCTGCTGCAGCGGCTCGCGCCCGACCTGCGCGAGGTCTTCGTCTTCTATCACTACGAGGGCCTGACCCTGCAGGAGATCTCCCAGATCCTCGACAAGCCGGTCTCCACCGTCGGCGACCGGCTCACGCGCGCCCGCAAGCGCCTCCACGACCTCGTCCACGGCGACGCATGAATTCCACGCTCCACGACGACGCTGCTCCGCGCTACGGCTGCCTCGAGTGCCGCGAGGACGCCGAGCTCGTCGTCTGCGATCGTCTGCACCCCGAGGGTCTCGCCCGCTACCACGCCCACCTCCGCGGCTGCGACGCCTGCCGCCGCGCCCATCAATTGCTCGGCGCCGTCTACCGCGGCCCCGACCCGGCGAGCTCGGGCCACGGCATGGTCGCGCGCGACCGCGAGTTCTCGGCGATCCTCCGCAAGGTCCGCGCCGCCGCACCTGTCCCTTGGTACAGGCAGAACGCCAGCCTCGCCGGCGTCGCCGGGCTGGCCGCCGTGCTCGCCTGGCTGCTCGTCGTGCCCGCGGGCGGGCCGGCGCTGCACGAGCCCGGCGGCGCCGCGTCGGGGTTGTCGCGCGACAGCTCGCCCGTCGAGACGCCCGCGCTGGCCGAGCCCGAGCGGGCGGCGGGGCTCGACCATCACGCGCAGGCCGACTACGGCCGGGTCGTCGCCGGCAACAGCTTCGTCGCCGAGGGCGAGCGCCCCGTCGCCACCGACACCTTCCCGGTCGGCACGCGCTTCGAGGTGTTCCCGGGCAGCAGCATGCAGATCGGCCTGGTGGGGAAGATCCTCGCCAACTTCGGCAGCGGCTCCGAGGTCCACTGGACGCGCGCCGACCCCGGCCTCGTCGAGCTCGACCTGCGCCGCGGCATGATCGCCGTCCGCTACGAGCGCCTGCCGGCCGACCCGATCCTCAAGATCCGCACGCCCTCCGCGATCGTCCGCGTCGTCGGCACCGTCTTCACCGTCGAGGTCGACGACCACGGCGGCACCGCCGTCGCCGTGCTGCGCGGCGAGGTCGAGGTCCTCGACCCCACCACCCAGGAGCTGCTCGCCGAGGTCAGCGCCGGCTATCGCTTCGACGTCGCCCGCTCGACCTACGCCGACGTCGGCCGGCACGAGGTCGGCCTCGCCATGCCGCTCAGCCACGGCGACGGCGACGGCCGGTACGGCCTCGCCGACGGCACCATCCCGCCGAGCTGGGTCGTCCCCGGCCTGCCCGACGTCCCCCGCCTGCGCCGCCTCGAGCACATCGTCGCCCGCACCCCCGGCGCCGGCGATCGCACGCGCCTCGAGCGCCCGCACAGCGCCATGCACAAGCGCGGGCGCGAGGTCCACGGCGACGACGGTCAGGCCCTCATCGACAAGCTCGTGCGCGACACCAAAGCCTCGCGCCGCGAACAACTCATGGCCTCGCTCGCGCACTGCCAGGGCCTCTACGAGTCGGCCGAGACGCGCTACCTCTCGGCGCGCTGCCTCACGCAATTCATGAGCGAGCACGGCGACGACGACATCGCCGAGGGCCACCTCTTGATCGGCATCCTGCGCATGGACTTCGCCAACGACTATCCTGCCGCCAAGCAGGCGTTCGAGAAGTTCCTCGCCCGCGCCCCGGACCACCCCGACGTCGAGCTCGCGCGCTACCGGCTGTGGCTCGCCAGCACCGAGAACGGCGACATCCACGAGGCCATCGGCCACGGCCGCGACTACCTCCGGCGTTATCCCGACGGCAAGTACGCCGGCAAGATCCTCCAGCGCTTCCCCCGGCTCGTGTCCGAGCTGTAGCGCGGCGACACGTCGCGCCCGCAGCGAGCCCCGCGGGCCGCGATCGTTCGGCACGCCCCGTCCACCTTCGCTACCGGCGTCGTCAACGTCGTTAGGCGAGACGGATCGACCACGACACGACACTGACGATCGCGGCCGCTTCGGCCGCCGACCGGCGCGTGCGACCTCGCCGTGCTAAACACCGACGTGCGGCTCCAGGGCCGCGGGACCACCTCGTAGTAGCAAGAAGGAGGCAACGATGCCCAAGCGCATTCGTGTAGAGGGTTTGAGCATGTCCACCACTCCGGCGACGCTGCAGGCCGGCTTTACCAACTTCGGGCCGCTCGTCCGCTGCCAGCTCGAGTTCGACGTGAATGGTGTGCCGCTGGGCGTCGCGCACCTCGAGTACGGCGCCACCGAGGCCGGCGCGGCCGCGATCGCCAACATGAACAATACGCCGTTCGACGGCGCGACCATCAGCGTCCGAGAAGACTCGTGAGCGCGGCTTGTCGGCGGCGGCGGACCTCGCTAGCTTCCCCGCGTGATCGTCGTCGACCTCACGTATGATCGTCCGGACCTGCTCGAACAGGCAGCCGAGGTGTTGCACGCGCGGATGCCCGAGGGCTGGCCCGACCTCGCGGCCGCGCGCGACGAGGTCGACGCGGCACTCGACCCGGCCCGGATCGCGCGGGCCGTGGTGGTGGGCTCGACGCTGCTCGGCTGGGCCGCGGCCAACGAGCGTTACACGGATCACGTATGGGAGATCCACCCGCTCGTGGTGAGGGCCGACCGCGAGCGCAGCGGCGTCGGCCGCACGCTCGTGCGCGACCTGGAGGACCGCGTGCGCGCGATGGGCATCCATACGATGTTCGTCGGCTCCGACGACGAGCTCGGGCTGACCTCGCTCGCGGGCGTCGACCTCTACCCCGACGTCATCGGCCACCTCGCCCGCCTCCAAAACCTGCGCGCGCACCCGCTCGGCTTCTATCGACGCCTCGGCTACTCGGTGATCGGCGTCATGCCCGACGCCAACGGCTTCGGCCAGCACGACATCTACCTCGCGCGTCGCCTGGTACCCCCATCCTGATCGCGGCGCCGCGACATCGACGTCATGGTGGCACGCACTGGCCCACGCGCCGGAGAATTGGTTGACGGGCAGCGAAGTCCATCTACCCTCGGGTGCATGACATTGCTTCGCCTGTCCTCCCCCTTCGTCGCGCTGCTGCTCGCCGTCACCGCCTGTCAACCCGACGGCGGCGACAACGGACCGAACCCGGCCCCCGAGGTCGAGCAGCCCAAGCCCGACCCGTGGATCGCCGAGAACTACGCGCCGGTGCAGGAGGAGGCCAAGCAGCTCAGCGTCGAGAAGTTCCTCGAGCTGTACCCGCAGCCGGCCTTCGTCGCCAAGGTCTCGTACGACGCGCTCGCGGCCGCCGGCCTCGACCTGATCGGCCCCTACGCCGGCCTCACCGACGCGCACAACCAGGTTCTGGCGCAGAACGGCTTCGTCGCCGTCGACGCCGCCGAGACCAGCACCTTCGCCACGACGTACCTCGACATCTACGACAACGACCTGCCGGTCCTCATCACCGCCGACAGCATGCTCTACGCGCTGCACAAGTCGTTCGACTCGATGCTGATGTACTTCGAGCGGACGGTCCTCCGCCCCGAGATGGCGCGGATGCTCGAGGTGACGCACGGCGAGCTCGGCCAGCGCCTGGCCAAGCTCCCGCCCGAGCTCGCCGCCGCCGCCGCCGACCTCGACGTCTACCTCACCGTCGCCCGCTCGCTGCTCACCGGCTACGCCGAGCCGGTCAGCGGCGACCAGGCCGTCAAGAGCAAGGTCGAGCGGATCCTCGCCGCCGCGACCGCGCTGCAGCCGGGCGAGCTCGAGCTGTTCGGCGTCTCCAGCCTCTACGACTTCTCGCAGCTCGAGCCCCGCGGCCACTACGAGGACGACACCGACCTGCAGACCTACTTCCAGGCGATGATCTGGCTCGGCCGCACCGACCTGCCGATGGTCGTCTACGACGAGGAGCAGAAGCCCAGCTTCAACCGCCGCGGGCTCGACGCCGCGTTCCTGCTGCATCATGTCCTTCAGGACAGCGGCGCCGAGACCAACTGGAAGCGCATCGACAGGACCATCTCGCTGCTGATCGGCGAGCGCGACAGCATGAGCCCGGCCGACATGACGGCCTACATGGACGCGGTCGAGGCCCACACGCCGGAGGAGCTGGTCAAGCTGTCCGACGAGGCCGTGTACAAGGCCCTCATCGACGGCGACTACGGCATCCAGCGCATCATGTCGCAGATCATGTTCACCGACCCCAACGCGCCGCAGCTGATGCTCCCGCGCGTGTTCCACCTGCTGGGCCAGCGGTTCACGATCGACTCCTACGTGTTCAACAACGTCACCTACGACCGGGTGCAGGACCTGCGCACCGGGACCAAGGTGACGCGCATGCTGCCGAGCGAGCTCGACGTGCAGTTCGTGCTCGGCAACAACAGCGCCGCGCACCACCTCAAGCCCGAGCTCGACGAGTACGGCTACCAGGGCACGCTCCACGAGATGCGCTTCCTGGTCGACAGCCACCCGCAGGACTTCTGGGACGCGAACTTCTACAACGGCTGGCTGGCGGCGATCCGCTCGCTCGGCGAGCACGCCGACTTCGACAGCCTGCCCGAGTCGATGCGCACCGCCGCGTGGGCCGACAAGGGCCTCAACACCCAGACGGCCTCGTGGGCCGAGCTGCGCCACGACACGCTGCTGTACGTCAAGCAGTCGTACTCCGGCGGCAACGGTTGCGAGTACATCGACGCCTACGTCGAGCCGGTCCCGGCCCTCTACGGCCGCCTGGCCCACCTCGGCGAGATCGGGCTCGGGCTGACCGACGAGCTCGCCGACGAGGGCTTCGAGGTCACGGCCGCGCAGGCGTTCTTCAAGCACCTGGGGGACGTCTCCTCGAAGCTCGAGGGCATCGCCCAGAAGGAGCTCGACGGCCTGGCGCTCACGGTGGCCGAGTACGACTTCCTCCGCGGCACGATCGAGATGGAGCTGGTCGGCTGCGGCGAGGTCCAGTACGACGGCTGGTACGGCAAGCTGTTCTTCGACCAGTCGAAGATCGCCGAGTTCGAGCCGACCATCGCCGACGTGCACACGGCCCCCACCGACGCCCAGGGCGACCCGAAAGGCTGGGTCCTCCACGCGGCCACCGGTCGACCTATGCTGATGGTCTTCACCATGGAAGACTGCTCGGGCACCCGCGCCTACGTCGGACCGGTGTCGAGCTTCCACAGCGTGCTGACCGAGAACTACGACCGCCAGACCGACTCGGCCTGGCGCGAGCAGCTGGCCGGCGATCCGCCGCCGCGGCCGAGCTGGACCGACAGCTTCGTCCGCTAAGACATGCTCTGAAGGGCGTGTCCTTTAGAACATGCGGCGAGCCGGCGCGCACGCCGGCTCGCGTCTGAAGGCGCGAGCCCGGATCGTCGCGAGCGGCGACGGCCCCGCCCGCCGCGTCGGCGCTCAGGTCTGCCCGTACGCGGCGATCCAGCGCAGATGCGGCCAGGTGTAGATGCCGTTGTCGTGGCCGTCGGAGAAGCGGATGCCGAGCGCGTAGGCGCCGACCTCGTGCAGCTCGGCGATCGTCACGCCGGGGGGCGGCTCGTGGAAGCGCAGGCCGGGCGAGTGGCCCTGGCAGGTCGCGCAGGGGCACCAGCCGCGCAGCTGGGCCGCCGACAGGCGCGTCACCGAGCCGTCGTCCCAGGTGACCTCGAGGACAGCTTCGCGGACGTGGTGGGCGATGTCGACCGGGGTCACGACGGGCTCACTCCGTGATGCACAGCGGCTTGCCGCCCTGAACCGTGCAGCCGGCGCACTGGGCCGCGTAGTAGATGTCGTCGACGCAGAGCTCGACCTTCACGTCCATGCCGATCGCCTCGCCGCACTGGCTCTCCTGACCTGGGTCGCACTGACCCTGCGGCGTCTCGGCGCAGGCGCAGCTCCAGCCCTGCTCGTCGCCGACGCAGCCGGCCACCTGCGGGTTGGTGAAGCCGAGGTTCTCGCAGGCGCTCGGCTGGCAAAAATCGGGCAGGAGCACCCAGGTGGTGTCCTGGCAAAACAGCAACTGACCCAGCGCACCGGGGCCGGCATCGCAGGCCGTCAAGCCCGGGCTCATGCAAGTACCGCCCTCCATCGGACCGCCGCTGGTGCCCATCGTCGTGTCGGTCGTGCTGGTGGTGTCGGTCGTCGTCGTCGTCGTCGACTCGGTCGTCGTCGCGGTGTCGCCCGTGCTGGTGCTCGACGTGCTCGTCGTCTCGGTCGGGTCCGTCGTGGTCGTCGTGCCGGTCGCGGTGACCGTCTCGGTCTCGCTGCCCGACTCGGTCGTGCCGGTCTCGGTGACCGTCGGGTCGTCGGTCGTCGTCGGCGTCGTGGTCGTGCTCTGTCCGGGCTCGCACTCCTCTTTCCCGAGCGGCATCGCCTCGCCGAGCGCCGGGACCTTGGCGTTGTAGCGCGCCTGCACGACCTCGCTCCCGGCCGTCCAGACCACCAGGATGTCGGCCTTCAAGGTGCCCGTCGGGGGCGTAAAACCGACCGTGGCGAACCCGTCCTCGAACACCTTCGCCGGATCGGCGATCGGGAACGTCTTGACCAGCGGCTCGCCGATCTTCCCGTCGGCGCCGCTGCTCTGGATCGTCAGCTCCACGCTCGTCGGCAGGCCGACGGTCAGGTCGCACGGGTAGAGCCGAAGCTCGACCTCGGTCGGCTGCTCGCCGCACGCGCAGAGCGCCCACACCGTGGAGCAGCCGATCAGCCTCACGAGGCGAGAATGCACGGCGCGGATTCTACCACAGCGCCCTCCCCGCGTGCGCGCCTCTGAACATCGTATCAGTCCATCCCCGACCCTGCTGTCCGTTCGGACCTGTCTCAAGGGACTTGCCGTCACTGGGACAAACACCGCTCCGCCCGTCCGCTCGCCCCCGCGGCCGACGAGCCTGATCTATGCTCCGCCCCCCTCATGTCCGCCCGCGAGCTCATCGCCCTCGGCACCGCCAGTCAGGTGCCCACGCGCTACCGCAACCACAATGGTTACCTGCTGCGCTGGGACGACCACGGCCTGCTGTTCGACCCCGGCGAAGGCACGCAGCGGCAGATGATCTACGCCGGGGTGACGACCGCCGCGATCACGCGGATCTGCGTGACGCACTTCCACGGCGACCACTGCCTCGGCCTGGCCGGCATCTCCCAGCGGATCTCGCTCGACCGGGTGCAGCACGAGATCGCGGTCCACTACCCCGCGTCCGGCCAGGTGTACTTCGACCGCCTGCGCCACGCCTCGATCTTCCACGACGTCGCTCACATCACGCCGCGGCCGATCCGCACCGCCGGGATCATCTACGAGGACGCCGACCTCACCCTCTCGACCCTGCCGCTCGAGCACGGCGTCGAGGCCTGGGGCTACCGCCTCGAGGAGAAGGCCAAGCGGACCATGCTGCCCGACCGCCTCGCGGCCGCCGGCGTGCGCGGCCCGATGGTGCGCCGCCTCATGACCGAGGGCTCGCTCGAGATCGACGGCCGCACCGTCCGCCTCGAGGACGTCAGCCTGCCGAAGCCGGGCCAGGTGTTCGCGTTCGTCATGGACACGCGCCTGTGCAAGAACGCCTTCGAGCTGGCCCGCGGCGCCGACATGCTGGTCTGCGAGTCGACCTACCTCCACTGCGACGCCGACCTCGCCCACGACCACGGCCACATGACCGCCGTCGAGGCCGCCACCATCGCCCGCGACGCCGGCGTCCGCCGCCTGGTGCTCACCCACTTCTCGCAGCGCTACACCGACACCGAGGCCTTCGTCGCCGAGGCCCGCGCGATCCACCCCGACAGCATCGCCGCCCGCGACTGCGACGTCATCCCCGTCCCGCGCCGCCTCGAACCTGGCGCCGGGGACATGCGCTGAACGACATATCCCACCGTTTATGTCCGCGAGGACATGCCTCGTAGGACACCCTCCCTTGAAGACGATCAGCCGCCGAGCTTGGTCTTGACCTTGGCGATGCGCTGGGCGGCCTTGGCGTCGCCGAGCTCCTGGGCCTTCTCGTACTGCAGCAGCGCGTCGCGGTAGCGGAGCGCGTTGTAGTAGGCGTCGCCGAGCTTGAGCCGGTACGAGCCGTTGTTGGGGGCCACCGCGACCGCCTTCTCGGCGAAGCGTTGCGCCTTGTCGGCCGAACCGCGGTCGAAGTAGATGTCCGACAGGCCGATCAGCGCCTCGGCGTTGCGGCGGTCGTAGCTGATCGCCTGGTTGAACAGCGACTCGGCCTCGTCGCGGCGGCCGGACGCCAGCGCCGTCTTGCCCTGGCCGGCGATCTCGGTCGCCTTCGCCGGGTCGCGCTTCACCGGCGCGTCGGGCAGCTCGTCGTCGCCCGGGTCGTCCTGCTCGCCCTTCTTCTTGCCGCCGCCCTTGCCGGCCTTCGGCGCCTGCTTGGCGGTCGCCTCGGGCGGCGGCTCGACCGGGTCGGGCTCGATCTCCGGCGGGTCTTCCTGCTTCGGCGGCGCCGCCTCCGGTGCCGGCTCCTTGGTCTTCGGCGGCGGCGCGGCCTCGGGCTCGACGTCGACGCCGGCGCCGCGGGCGACCTCGAGGAGCGCCGTCTGGGCCGACAGCGGCGCCTCCGTGCGCGCCTTGGCGATCGCCTTCTTCATGCTCGCCTCGCGCTTGACCTCGTCGGGCTGGATCATCGCCACGGCGATCTCGCCGCTGACCTTCTCGCCGGGGCTCAGGGTGCCGGCCTCGGCGCGCTTGACGTAGTCGGCGATCTCCGCCTGCGAGCGGGCCGCGCGGGTCAGCGCGCGCTCGCTGTGGGGGTCGAACGCCAGCGCCCACGCGTAGTAGTCGCGAGACAGCGCGCGCGTGCCCTCGGTCTCCCAGAACTTGTCGCCGATCGTCAGCAGCTGGTTCGAGAACTCCTTGCGCAGCTCCTCGCCGCGCTCGTCGGCGATGCGCTGGCCGTTGCCCTCGACCGCCTCGAGCTCCTTGACCTTGAGCAGCGCCGTCGGGCCGCCGTCCTCCGGCAGGTTGACGTAGTGGCCGATGCTCGCCGCCTGGCGGGCCGTGCGGCTGAGGCTCTCGATCTGCTCCTGCTCCTCCGGCGTCACTTCCGGCGCGCTGGTCAGCATCAGCACCACCGCCGTCACCACCGCCGCGCCGACGGCCGCGGCCGCCGGCAGCAGCCAGCGGCGCTTGTGCGCCAGCTCGGTCTGTTGCCCGGGCATGCGCGCGAGCAGGCTGGCGCGCCGCTCGGGGTCGATGTCTGGCAGCGGCAGGTCGTCCCACTCGGTGGTGATCCTGGCCGCGATCTGGGCCTCGCACAGCGCCGCCTCGAATTCGGCCATGTTGGCGTAGCGGTCGCCGGGCGACTTGGCGAGGCAGCGCATCACCACGTCCTCGAGCGCCTTCGGGATGTTGCGCTCCGGCTTGATCTGGCTCGGCAGCGGCGGCGCGCGGTTGATGTGCGCCAGCAGCACCTCGGCCAAATTGTCGTCGACGAACGGCGGGTGGCCGACGAGCAGCTCGTACATCACGCAGCCGATCGCGTACATGTCGAGGCGGCCGTCGAATTCGGTGTTGTTGATCTGCTCCGGCGGCATGTAGGCCGGCGTGCCGGCGATCGGGCCGGCGCCGCGGTCGGCCGACAGCATCGCCGACACGCCGAAGTCGACGATCTTCACCATGTCGCGGCGGCCCTCGTGCGTGACGAGGATGATGTTCTCCGGCTTGATGTCGCGGTGGACGATGCCGGCCTTGTGGGCCATGCCGAGGCCCCGGCTCACCTGGCGCAGCACGGCGATGAGGCGTGCGAACTCCAACTCGGTCTCGACCAGGCTCGCCAGGTCGACGCCGCTGAGCAGCTCCATGCAGAAGAACAGGCGCCCGTCGGGCAGCTCGCCGAAGTCGAAGATCTCGACGATGTTCTTCGAGCCGGCGCGGGTGGCCGCGCGGGCCTCGTCGCGGAACACCTGGGCGGTGTCGCTGCGCAGGCTCAGCTCGGCGCGGAGGATCTTCAGGGCGACGCGCCGCTCGATGTCGATGTGCTCGGCTTCATAAACCACGCCCATGCCGCCCTCGCCGAGCCAGCGGAGCAGCTTGTAGCGGGTGCCCGGGATCGGCTTGCCCGCCGTGAGTTTGATCGGCGTGCGCAGCTCGAGGTGCGTATCGGCGTTCGCGATCGTGGGCGGGGTGAACTCGCCGGTGTCACGCTTTCCGCCGGTGTGCGCGCGGATGTCCGGCACCGTGTGGTCGGACGTGACCTGCCGCTCGGCCGTCTGCGCCGCGGCTGCGCCGATGAATTGCCCGGGTTTGGCGACGATCGTGTGCTTCGCCTCGACCACGCGCTTGTCGTCGCGGGTCAGGTCCCGGACGTCGCGCATGGTGTCGTCGTCGTCGTCGTGGGCGACGGCTCTCGGCGGGACCTTCACCGGCGGAGCGGGCCGCGGGGGCGCGACGGCCGGCGGAGGCGGCGAAGGAGCCGTGGCCTGGCGCGTGGCAGCCTGGACCGACGCCGGCAGGCCGATGCCGAAGACCGTACGCCCCTTGTCGTCGCCCTGTCCGCGTCCCTTCTCTGCGCCCTCGTCCGCCATAAGGAGAACCTCGCGGCGATTATAAATGGAAAGCGCGCGCCGAGATCGTCGGCGCGCACGGACCTCGCGCGCGCGCGACGAGCGACGGGGCAGTACCGCGCAAAAGGTGGTAGCCTCGGCGCCTCCATGAGCGCCAAGACCCGCGGCACTCCCGCTGTACCGATGTTTCGCCGGCTGATGGTCGCCAACCGGGGCGAAGTCGCGGTCCGGATCGCCAGGGCTTGTGACCTCCTCGGCATCACGCCGGTGTTTGCCACCTCGACCGCCGACCGTGACGCCGGCTACTTGCAGGGGCGCGAAACCGTCTGCATCGGCCCGGCACGCTCGCCGCAGAGTTACTTGAATATGCAGGCGATCGTCCAGGCGGCGCGCCAGCGCGAGTGCACCGCGCTCCACCCCGGCTGGGGCTTTTTGTCGGAGAACCCGGTCTTCGCGGCCCTGTGCGAGGCCCACGGCGTCACCTTCATCGGCCCGCCCGCCCGCGCCATGCACCTGATGGGCAAGAAGACGCCCGCCAAGGCGGCCATGCGCGCCGCGGGCCTGGCGCTGATCCCCGGCAGCGACGGCATCCTCGACAGCGCCGAGCAGGCCCGCGAGGTCGCCGACCGCGTCGGCTATCCCGTCCTCCTCAAGGCCGAGAGCGGCGGCGGCGGGCGCGGCATGCGGATCGCCCGCGGGCCGGACGAGATCGCCGGCGCCTATACGGACGCCCAGGCCGAGGCGATCGCCGCGTTCGGCGACGGCCGCCTCTACCTCGAGCGCCTGATCGAGGGCGGCCGCCACGTGGAGATCCAGCTCATGGCCGACCGCTACGGCGGCGTCGTCCACCTCGGCGAGCGCGACTGCACCGTCCAGCGCAATCATCAGAAGTTGCTCGAAGAGTCACCGTCGCCGTCGCTCTCGCCCGAGGAGCGCGAGCGCACCCTCGTCGCCGCGGTGCGGGCCGCCGCCAGCATCGGCTACGTCGGCGCCGGCACCATGGAGTTCCTGCTCGATCACGGCACCCTCCGCTTCATGGAGATGAACACCCGCCTGCAGGTCGAGCACAGCGTGAGCGAGGTCCGCAGCGGCCGCGACCTCGTGGTCGAGCAGATCCGCGTCGCCGCCGGTCATCCCCTGTCCTTCGGGCAAGCCGACGTCACCCTCATCGGCCACGCCATCGAGTGCCGGATCAACGCCGAGGACCCGGCCGACAACTTCAAGCCCGCCCCCGGCAGGATCGTCCGCTGGCGCAGCCCGACCGGCGACGGCGTGCGCGTCGACACCCACGTCGACAGCGGCTACGAGGTGCCCCCGCACTACGACAGCCTGCTGTGCAAGGTCATCACCGCGGGCGCCACCCGCGACGAGGCCGCCGACCGCATGATCACCGCCCTCGGCGAGCTGGTGTGCGAGGGCGTGCCGACCACCGTCCCGCTGCACCTGCAGATCCTCCGCTCGCCCGCCTTCCGCTCCAACAACTACGACACCCGCGCGATCCCAGGAACCTGACCGATGGCACATGTCCCTTTGGTCCCGATCGGCACCCCGCGCGAGCAGGCCGCCGACCCCCGCACCTTCGACGAGCAGCGCCAGGCGCTCGGCGACCTCGAGGCCGCGCTCGCCTCGCGCCGCGCCGCCGTCCACGCCGGCTGGGGCGACACCTACGTCGCCCGCGTCCACGCCAAGGGCAAGCTGACCGCGCGCGAGCGCGTCGCCCGGCTCATCGACCCCGGCACGCGGACCTTCGAGGTCGGCACCTTCGTCAACGACGGCCTCGTGTTCGGCGACAAGCTGACCTCGCCGGCGGCGGGGGTGGTCACCGCGTTCTGCCGCGTCGAGGGCCGGTGGTGCATGGTCATCGCCAACGACAACACCGTCGCCTCGGGCTCGTGGTGGCCGCGCACGCCGGAGAAGATCGAGCGGGCGCAGACGATGGCGCTGCGCCTGCGCCTGCCGACGATCTACCTCGTCGATTGCTCCGGCCTGTTCCTGCCCGAGCAGTCGAAGAGCTTCCCCGGGGCGACCGGGGCCGGGCACATCTTCAAGATGAACAGCCTGCTGTCGGCGAACGGCGTGCCGCAGCTGGCCGGCGTGTTCGGCGACTGCATCGCCGGCGGCGGCTACATGCCGATCATCAGCGACCGCGTCTACATGACCGAGCAGGCGTACATGGTGATCGCCGGCGCCGCGCTGATCAAGGGCGCCAAGAGTCAGAAGCTCACCAGCCTCGACATCGGCGGCCCCGAGGTGCACGTGCACCTGAGCGGCTGCGCCGACCGGCGCGTGCCGAACGACGAGGTGCTGATCGACTGCCTGCGCCGCGAGGTCCGCAAGCTGCCGAGCTCGGGCGCCGACTTCTACCGCGGCGACGCCGGGGCGATCGACCCGCTGTTCCCCGCGCACGAGCTGTGCGGCCTCATGCCCGTCGACCACCGCGAGGGCTACGACGCCTATCAAGTGCTCGCGCGCCTGTGCGACCAGAGCCTGTTCTGGGAGCTCATGCCCGACGCCGGCGAGGAGATGATCTGCGGCGTCGGCCGCGTCGGTGGCCTCTACGCCGGCTTCATCATCAACCGCCAGGGCCTCGTCGGCGACCCCGAGCACCCCGGCGCGCGCCGGCCCGGCGGCACCCTGTACCGCGCCGGCATCGCCAAGATCTCCGCCTTCTCGCGCGCGTGCGACAGCGACGGCCTGCCGATCATCTGGCTGCAGGACATCTCCGGCTTCGACATCGGCGTCGAGGCCGAGCGCCAGGGCCTGCTCGCCTACGGCTCGAACCTCATCTACACCAACAGCACCAACACCACGCCGATGTTCACGGTGCTGCTGCGCAAGGCCTCCGGCGCCGGCTACTACGCCATGGCCGGCCTGCCCTACGACCCGGTGGTGCAGCTCTCCACCTGCCTCACGCGCCTGTCGGTGATGGAGGGCCGCACGCTGGCGATCGCCACCTACAACACCAAGCTCGACGACGACTTCGAGATCCTCGCCAAGGACCCCGACGAGCGCCGCGCCATCGAGACCGGCATGCGTTCGGTCGAGCAGCGCATCGAGGCCGACATGGACCCGTACGTCGCGGCGCGGCAGATGGACACCGACGAGATCGTCGGCGTCAGCGAGCTCCGCAGTTACCTTTGCGCGCTCGTCGAGATGAGCTACCAGTATCCTGGTTACCGTCGGGTCAAGAACCCGCGGATCTGGACCATGCACGACCTCGCGGTGCTCACCGGAGGGATCCGCTAGTCATGCCCGTGAAGAACTTCGCCCTCGACGCTCGCCTCACCCCGCCGGTGCTCCGCGCCCGCCTGGCCGCCGGGCCCGACGGGCGCCAGCGGCTGCTCGCGCCGGGCGTCGGCATGTTCCGCAGCGCGCCCGACCCGGGCGCCCTCGTCGGGCCCGACCAGGCGATCGGCGCGCTCGAGATCCTCGGCGTCGTCCATCACGTGCTCGCCCCGGCCGGCGCGGGCGGCCTGGTGATCGCGCCCGCCGAGGCCCCGCGCGGCCCCGTTGCCGCGCGCAGGCCGGTCGGCTTCGACGACCTCCTGCTCACCCTCGACCCCTCGGCCACCCGCGGCGACTCCGCCGCGCAGCAGACCGGCGCGACCGCGGGCGCCACCGTCAGCGGCGCGGTCGTGCTGCGCGCCCCGACGAGCGGTCGCTTCTACGTCCGTTCGGGCCCGGGCAAGCCCGCGTTCATCAGCGTCGGCGCGGTCATCGAGGTCGGCCAGACCGTCGGCCTCATCGAGGTCATGAAGACCTTCAGCCGCGTGCTGTACGGCGGCGACGCGCTGCCCCCCCGCGCCCGGGTTGTCCGGATCTGTCAGACCGATGAATCCGACGTCGCTCAGGGTGACCCGCTCCTCGAGGTCGAGGACGCCGCGAGCGACCAAAATACGAAACCCCACCCGGCATAGCGATAGCGCAGGTGGGGGTCGACTTAGATAGCGTTGAGGGGGGACGGCCTCAGAAGACGGCGGCTCCGCTGACTGCGGACCAGCGAACCCGCGTACTCATAAGGTGCGTCGCAGGCCGATTTGGATGAGAGGCCGATGCATTTTTTTTCCGACCCCGTTTGAAGAGGTTCCTGCTTGGACGAACGACCCGAAGACAAGCGCGAGAAGGTCCGCTGGCTGATCCTGCTGAGCGGAGTCGCGCTCGCCTTCTATCTCTGCTGGCTGATGCTGCAGCCGTTCGTGAAGGTGCTGCTGTGGGGCCTGGTCCTCACCTCGGCCTTCGCCCCGGTGCACGCGAGGATCGAGGCGAAGGTCAAGAGTCCGGACCTCGCGGCGCTCCTGTCCTGCTTCGCGGTGATGCTGACGATCGGCGTCCCGACGGCGCTCATCGGCCTCGCGCTGGTGCGCGAGCTGACGCCGGCGTTCGAGACCCTGCAGGCGATGATCTCGAGCCTGCTCGACCCGCACTCGCCGGTGATCGGCCAGGTGACGACCTGGCTGTCGGAGCGCGGCGTCGACATCGAGGCGGTCAAGCGGCAGGCGATCGAGCAGGCGCAGGCGGCGATGACGGACCTGACCTCGAACTCGATCGGCTACGTGCGCGGGATCCTCGGCGGGATCCTCGGCGTCATCATCGAGGTCTTCTTCGTCTTCTTCACCATGTTCTACCTGTTCCGCGACGGCCAGAAGCTGCACGCCGCCCTCGCGGCCGCGCTGCCGCTGCGCGGGGGGACGATGAACCAGATCTTCGTGCGCGTCCGCGAGGTCATCAGCGCCAGCGTCTACGGCGTGTTCGTGATCGCGGTGCTGCAGGGCACGCTCGGCGGGCTGGCGTTCTGGGTCATCGGCCTGCCGTCCGCGGTGGTCTGGGGCCTGGTGATGACGTTCATGTCGCTGATCCCGCTGGCGGGCGCGTTCGTGGTGTGGGTGCCGGCGGCGATCTACCTGGCGGCCACCGGCTCGTGGGGCGCGGCGATCGGGCTGTCGCTGTGGGGCTCGATCGTGATCGGCCTGGTCGACAACTTCCTGCGCCCCAAGCTGGTCGGCGAGAAGGCCAAGCTGCACGAGCTCTTCATCTTCTTTGCCGTGCTCGGCGGACTGCAGCTGTTCGGCATCGTCGGCCTGTTCCTCGGGCCGGTGATCCTGGCGATCGCGCTGGCGCTGTTCGACGCCTTCCTCCACCCCGACATGTCGCTCAAGGGTGGGCGGCCGACGATCCCCCCGCCGGACCTGCCGCCGGCGCCGCTGCTGCCGCCGCTGCTGCCGCCGAACCGCGGCCCTGCGGGCCAACAGGGTCCTTAAATAGATAACGACCGGCCACGGCGCACTTGGACCCGAACCCTGGAACACCGAGGCCCAGGTGCGCCGTGACCGGTCGAGGACACAGACCGATGACTCGATGAATGAGCGTCGCCCCGGCCTGGAACGGATCACGACTTTTTGCGAACCGCGGCGCGCGTCGTCGCGCCTGCACCGTGACACGTCCGTCGCGAGGCCGTCACATTCGCTCAGACCATCAGGGCCAGGCGCACCACCGCGCTGATGACGCCACCGGCGACGAACAGGCAGCAGAGGTCACTTCTGAGCCTCCGCAGCCGCGCCAGGGCGAGCGGGCCCCGGGGAGAGATTTCTTCGAACAGCATCGGGAAATCTCGATCGCGCGTAACATCCATGACCCCTGGTTGTAACACAGCGAAGGGTCCTCGCAAGATCCATTAGCGCGCATTTTGCGCGCGGAACTGCTCCGAACCTTGTAGACGCAACGAGCGGAGCTGCGGCGGTGGCAGAAGAGCTGCGCGGACCCGCGGCGCGGTTTGCTGCGAGCGCAGCGGCGTCGCGGCCGAGCAGCGCCCTCTGCTGCTCAGGCGAGGTCGTCGAGGTCGTCGTCGTCGTCGCCGCCCAGGCGGGACAGCACGTCGTCGTCGAGCGGGGGTCCCGGGAGTTCGACGGGGAGCGCCACGGGGGCCTCCGCGTCGTCGTCGTCGGCCTCGGCTGTGGCGTCGAGGTCGGCGCTGAGCCGCCGGCTGATCTCCAACTCCGAGGGCTCGGACTCTTCGGACATGTCCTCTAGGTCATCCTCGGCGTCGCCGCCTGATTCACCCTCCGAGTCGGAGCTGCTCGCCGACTCGGCCGCCGTCGCGCCGCCGGCCTCGCCGCTCTCGCCGCTCGCGGCCGCGACCACGGGCGCCGCCTCTTCACGCGGCTTGCGGCCGACAGCCTTCTTCGCGGCCTTCTTCGCGGCCGTCTTCTTCGCGGTCGTCTTCTTCGCGGGGGCGGCCTTCTTCGCGGTCTTCTTGGTGGTCGCCTTCTTCGCGGTCGCCTTCTTCGCCGCGGCCTTTTTGGTCGCCTTCTTGGGCGCGGCCTTCTTCGCGGTCTTCTTGGTCGCGGTCTTCTTCGCTGCCTTCTTCCGATATGACGTAGCCATCGCTCCTCCTCCCCAGGGCCCACTCGCTTGCAGAGCGGTTTTCTGTGACCGCAGCAGTTTGCCATGGAGCGCGGTGACCTTGTCGATCTGGACCAGAGCACGCGGCGACAGGCGACGCGCGCGGCGTCGCTCTCTCGCTGCGTCGCCGCCTCGTCTCACCGCGGATCGTCGCCGGAGCGAGCGACATCTCCGGCGCCCCGGACGACCGCGCCGATCTTCGGCATGGCCCGACACCGCTCGTGCGTGCGGGCGCTCGGCCGGCGACGCTCAGACGGTCCAGGGGTAGACGCCCGAGCGCGTCGGGGTCTCCTCGAGCGACTCGTCTTCGCCGTCCATGCTGCTGGCGGCATCGACCTCGCCGGGCGGCTCGAGGTCGGCCTCGGCGAGGCGCACGGGCAGGCGCACCGTGAAGGTGGTGCCGCGACCGAGCGCGCTCTCGACCTCGACGTCGCCGCGCATCAGCTGGCAGAAGTTGCGGCTGATGGCGAGGCCGAGGCCGGTGCCGCCGTAGCGGCGGGTGGTGGCCGCGCTGCCCTGCGCGAACTCCTGGAAGATGCGCTTGATCTGGCTCGGCGACATGCCGATGCCCGAGTCGGACACGGTGAAGACGAGCTGCTCGCCGTCGTCGTTGGCGGTCCGGTGGGCGGCGAGCGCGACCTCGCCGCTGCTGGTGAACTTGGCGGCGTTGCTGAGCAGGTTGAGGAGGACCTGGCGGACCTTGACGCGGTCGAGGCGGACCGGGCCGAGGGCGTCCTCGCAGCGCGACACGAACGTGTTGCGGTTCTTCTCGATGAGCGGGCGGGCGGTCATCGACACCTCGTCGATGACCTCGCCGAGCTCGAACTCCTCGAGGAAGAGCTCCATCTTGCCGGCCTCGATCTTCGACAGATCGAGCATGTTGTTGATCAGCGACAGCAGGTGCTTGGCGGCCGCCTGGATCTTCTGCATGTCGGGGATGAAGCTCCCCGCCTGGACGACATCGTTGAACTCGTCCTCGAGCAGCTCGCTGTAGCCGATGATGGCGGTCAGCGGCGTGCGCAGCTCGTGGCTCATGTGGGCGATGAAGGCGCTCTTGGCCCGCGACGCGTCGAGCGCCTCCTCGTTGGAGCGGGCCAGGCGACGGGCGCGGCGCTCGAGCGTGTTGCGCTCGAGCTCGAGCCGCTCGGTGTGGGCCGTCTCGAGCGCGAGCGCGAGGTGGTCGGCGATCGCCAGCAGGATGTCGACGTCGTCCTGCGTGAACGGCCCGCGGGTCAGCGGCCGGTCGAGGTAGATGACGCCGAAGAAGCGGTGCCCGAGCAGCAGCGGCGCGGCCAGCATGTGCCGCGGCGGCAGCGGGCTGCCGTCGAGCTGCTCGTTGCCCTCGGCGTCGCCGGACACGGCGAACGGCTCGCGGCTGAGCCGGACGCGCTCGAGCACGGCCGCGCTCGCCAGCGCCAGGTCGGCCTCCTTGCCCTCGGCGTCGCGCGCCGACTTGAGGTGCAGCCGCTCGGTGCTCTCCGAGTAGAAGTACAGGTAAGCCGCGTCGGCACCGACGATCCGGACGATCTCGGGCAACGCGAGCGGCGTGGGCGACTTCCGGATCATGACTCGGAGGGCTAGGAGAGCGTCCTGTAGCTAGAATGGCAGCCTAGACCATCGGCGCGGGCGTATCAACTGTTCGGCGGGAGCGGCCGGTCGGGCCCGCCGGACGGGCCAAGATGGCGCAGATCCGCCCGCGCGCGAGCTCTACGGCTCGTCCGCACGCTCTCGATGTTCACCACGACTACCCAACGTCAGCACGACCACATGGCCCATGCGCCATGCGAAAAACCACCCCGACCGACGCTACGTGTAGCGGAGCGCGCAGCGGGTCTCTTCACCGTCGACGGTGAAGATCAGGCGACAGTCAGGACGCGCGCTCTCGCAGATCGTGCCGCCGATCGAAGACGGACGACCCTCGGGGTCCATCACGGTCTGCACTTCGATGCTGACGCCGAAGGTCTGCTCGAGCGAGCGCACCCACGTCATGTAGTCGTCGGAGCAGTTCGGGTCGCGCGTCAACAAGACACTGCTGCGCTGCGCGATGAGGTTGACCAGATGCGTGTACCGGCGAGGACTGTTAGCGATCACGACACCGACTCCAGGCGTTCCGCCCCACGGACGGAAGACTACTATGGGCCGGAACACCCGATCCATCCATCGACGCAACTCGAGGCCGGAAATCTTTGTAAACCAGATCGCAAAAGTCGGCGCTCGCGCCTCGGGAAGTCAGGGAGTTCCCCTCGATTCGTCGCCCTCGGAGGCGCTGGAGCCGGACGGTTGTCCGTGTGGGACGTTGCGGCAGAACACCCCGCGGTCCCAGATGGTGTTCGACGAGGCGGCGCAGACGACACCGCGGCGCCAGTCGACGGCCAGGCTGCGCACCTGGACCCGTTCCAGGCCCAGCGCCGTCCAGGTCGCGCCGCCGTCGTCGCTGCCCCAAACGCCCTGTCCCCACGACCCGGCGACCACGCGCGCCCCGTCGTCCGGATCGGCGACGATCACCCGGACGTCCGGCGCCGGCGGCGTGCGCCGCTCGAACGACCGTCCGGGCGCGGCGACCTGGAGATCGCTCGACCACAAGCCGCTGTGCCAGGCGTAGCGCCAGCCGCGACCGCCGACGGCCGCGTAGTAGTAGTCGAGACTGTCCTTGGCGGGCCGGGTGAGGTCGACCCACTCGCCCCCCTGGCCCTCGCGTGACCACCACGACGCTCCCAGGGCCACTGCGGTGCCGCCGCCGAGCGCGAGGCTCTCCACCCGGCCGGTCAGGGCCTGCTCCTTCGACCATGTCCCTCGCGCCAGATCGAGACGATGCAGCGCGCCCCCGACGGTCACGAGCAGCTCGTCCGCGCCGACCGCCAGCGCCTTGAACTCGCCGGCCGGGCGGCCCAGCGAGTGCCAGCGACCGGTCGCGGGGTCGCGGCGGTCGAGCCGCGCGGTGCCCTGCGGCGCCGTCCACAGCGCCCCGTCGGGCGCGACGTGGAACTCCCACGCGCGCCCACCGGGCGGCACGCCGAGGTCGCGCCAGTCGTCGCCGCTCCACGCCCACACGCCGCCGCCGCCGTCGTGCACGACGAACCCGTCGACCTGCGAGAAGCGGACGATCGGGTCCGACCAGTTCTCGCTGTCGGCCAGCGGCGCCCACGCGCGATCGATGGGCCAGACGATCAACAACAGCGCCCAGCCGGCCGCGACCCCATGCGAGGCCACCGCCACTCGCACCGCCGCGCGCTGCAGCCATGCGGGCGCCCACTCGAGCAGCTCCGCGAGCGCGCGCGTGTCGAACAACACCCCGAGCGCCGCGCACAACAACGCCGCCCCCGCGAGCCCGCCGCGCAGCGCCCACCACGGACCGACGAGTACGAACACGCCGATGAACACGAGCTGCACGTACATGAAGACGCGGTAGAACACCCGCGCCCCCCGAGCCAACAGGTCGCTCACGCTCACGCGTCGACGATGCCACAGCGCAGCATCCGGGGCCCAGCACGAGTTCGCGGTCGCACACGAGGAGCCACGCGAGGATCTCACCGGCGACCCGCGGCACCTGGCCCGCGACGTCGCTCTTGTTGCTCTGGCCACGGGCGACACCTCGGCCGCGCGCGCGAGGGCGAGCGCGAGCGACCGCCACGGCTGCGCGCGGACGAGGTCGAGACGACCTGTCCCATGGAACAGGAACAGGCACCGGCCGATCCCGCCCGTGCAGTCGCGACCGAACGGTCAGCGTCTGTTCCGAAGCCGGTCCGGTCCGCGCGAGGTCGGGTGCCGTTAATGTGACAACATGTTCGAGCACTATCTGGATCAGCACGCCCCGGACCGCCGTCGTCGTCTGCGTATGTTGGTGGCGGCTCACCTGGCGGCGGCGGCCACGACGGGCGCGATCGGCTTCACCTGGCTCATGGGCAAGCTGCACATCGCTCAGGTCGCCCCGCCGACCGCCAACTTCGTGATGGTGCAGATGTCGCTCGACACCCCGCTGCCGCCGCCTCCGCTGCCGCCCGCGCCGGCGCGCAGCGAGCCGGAGGACCGCCAGGAGCCGGAGGAGCCGGAGCCCGACGACGAGCCGCCGGAGGACGTGACCGAGCTGCTGCCGCCGCCGAAGCCGCGACCGGGCCCGGTCGGCAACGGCCCGCCGACTGCCGTCGGCAAGGCACCGATCGGCGTGCCCGGGGTCGGCGTCGGCATCCCCGGGGTCAACCACATGCCGCTCAACTTCAACACGGGGATCGCCACCGCGCGCCCGCCGAAGCAGGAGCAGCGGGCCCCGGTCCCGCTCTCGGTCGTGCGCGCGCAGTCGGTCTACACCCCGAGCCCCGACCAGGACCGCCTCGCGGCCACCCGCGCCGGCATGTTCGACAAGCGACCCGGCGAGAACGAGACCGCGTTCTGCGTCGACGCCACCGGCCGCACCACCGAGGTCCGCACCGTCAAGGCGTTCCCCGGCGACCCCGGCGTCGACGAGGTCATCCGCTCGACCATCAAGACCTGGCGCTTCCGCCCGTTCATGGTCGAGGGCAAGGCGGTCAAGACCTGCACCTCGCAGGTGTTCCGCATCACCTTTAAATAGAGACATGCCCTTGCGGACATGCCCTTACAAGCATGTCCCTTGAAACATGGCTTAAATCTTAAAAAGATCGTCAGGGCAGGCCGATGGGCGCGCCGTGGATCCCGACGGCGACGCGCCACAGATCGCCGGGGTTGCCCGACAGGTAGATGCTCTCGGGGTCCCAGCCGGGGCCCTGGCCGAACTGCGCGTTGGCGACGCCGCTGTCGAATTCGGCGAGCAGCTCGGGCTGGCCGACGAGCCCGGCGTCGCCGTCGAGGATCCCGCGGAACAGGCGGGCGTTGCCCTGGTCGACGGCGTAGACGTTGCCGCACGCGTCGAGCGCGAGGCCGTCGAGCACGGCGCCCGGGACCGCGAGGACCTCGACGGGCTCGCTGATGGCCTCGCCGAGGTCCTCGACCTCGAGCTTGAGCACCCGGCCCGCGCCGTAGTTGGTGAAGAACAGCAGGCCGCGCGCCTCGTCGAGCACGATCCCGTTGGCGGTCGAGGCCATCGGGCCCTCGTAGACGGTGACCGGGCTCCACCCGTCGAAGCGGACGACCCGGCTGCCGCCGAACTCGGTGAGCCACACGCGGCCGGTCGTGTCGACGTAGAGCCCGTTCGGGCTGTCGAGCCCGCCGACGAGGTCGTTGAGCGTGCCGTCGCCGGCGATGGCCAGCAGGTCGCCCGACTGCGGCAGCGCGACCAGCAGGTCGCCGGAGGTGGTGAAGCGGGTGCCGTAGACCTGCGGCAGGCCGTCGGCGAGCTGCGTCTCCTGCAGGTCGGCGCTGACGATCACGACCGCGTCGTCGCGCTTGAGCGCGAGCCCGCCTGCCCCGTCGAAGCCGAGGTCCTCGCTGCCGTCGTAGCCCTCGCCGACCAGCTCCGGCGCGAACGGCCCGGGCATGATCGTCACGCAGTCGAGGCCGGGCCCGGTGGTCTGCTCGTCCGTCGTGCTCGACGTCGCCGGCTCGGTGGTCGAGCTCGCCGTATCCTCCTCGCCGGTCGAGGTCGCCGTCGTCGTCGGCGGCGCGGTCGGATCTGCGCTCGTGGTCCCGGTGGTCGGTTCGGTCGTCGAGCTCGTGCCGGCCGTCTCGGTCGACGTCGGCCCCGACGTGGCGCCGGTGGTCTCGGTGGTCGAGCCGCCGTCGTCGCCGCAGGCGGGGACGAACAGCAGGGTGGTCAGAGCGATCGTAAGAACAGGTGCGTGCGAGGCCATGGCCCGCACGCTATCGCGTCGTCACCAGGCTGGCCAGGCTGCGGCCGTCGATCTGCGCCGGCGGGTCGACGGCGATGAACTCGGCCAGCGTCGGCGCGACGTCGACGGTCCCGACCGGCTCCGCGAGCGTCTTCGCCACCACCGGCCCGCCGAAGAAGATCAGCGGCACGTGCGTGTCGTAGCGGTACGGCGACCCGTGGCTGGTGCCCCGCGGGAAGCTGGCGGCGAGCGTCCACTCCTTGAAGCGCATCGTCACGTCGGGGCTGCGGCCGGGGAAGAAGCTGCGCCGGTAGCCTTCGAGGAACACGGACGCGCCGGTGTCGGGGGCGTCGCCCGTCAGCACGTCGGCGGTGAAGACCTCGGCGACGAAGTCGAGCGCGGCGAGCTGCTGGCCGACGGCCGCGCGCAGCTTCGCCGGCGCGACCCCCTTGGCCTCGGCCGCGGCGACGTCGAGCCACACGCCGTCCTCGCCGATGTCGAGCAAGGTCTCCGGCGGCAGGCCGAGCGCCGCCGTGGCCGCGCCGACCTGGCGGGTGACGAGCCGCTCGTAGTCGGCCAGGACGACGCGCCGGGCCTCTTTCTGGCCCTGCTGCGCCAGCTGTTCCGGGACCGGGATCGCGCCGTGGTCGGCGGTGAGGGCGAGGACGTAGTTGCCGGCGCCGACCTGGGCGTCGAGCTCGCGCAGGAACACGTCGAGGTAGCCGTCGAGGCGCATGTAGTAGTCCTGGGCCTCGTGGCTCATCGGCCCGTAGCGGTGGCCGACGTAGTCGGCGCTCGAGCAGCTGACCAGCAGGATGTCGGGGTCGGCGTCGCGACCGAGCTGCTCCTCGCGGATCAGCCGGCCGGCGAACGCGAGCGTGAGCTCGTCGCCGAACGGGGTCCACTGCAGCTCCTTCAAGAACTTCTCGCGCGCCTGCGGCGTGCCGTCGTCGAAGCCGTGCGGCAGCTCGGTGTGCGCGCCGTCGGCCTCCCACTCGGCCTTGTCGGCGCCCGAGCGTGAGTACGCCGCGGGCTCGCGCTGGCGCTGCCAGCCCTCGGCGAAGCGCAGGAACACGGCGCCGCCGGCGTTGAATTCGGCGACCCATCCGGGCAGCGCGTCGCCGTACCAGCTCGACGACACGTAGCCGGCCGCCGCGGCGTCGAACCAGTAGGCGCGGTCGGGGTGCTGCCCGCCCATCATCACGCTCGAGCGGTCCTTGAAGGCGACCGAGAACACCCTGGCCTTCGGGACCTGTTCTTTGAGCCAGTCACCGATCGCCGGGCGCATCAGCTGCTCCGGCGAGCGCCCGTCGGGCGAGCCCGCGCGCGCGCCGGTGGCGACGATCCGCGCGTCGCGGTCGTCGGCCGCGTAGGCCTTGCGCCGGGCGGCGCGGTCGTACCACTCGTTCTCGATGATGCCGTGGTGGCTCGGGTGGGTCGCGGTCGACGCGCTGGCGTGTCCGGGGGCGGTGAAGGTCAGCGCGTGCTGGATGTGGGCCTCCTCGAACAGCGCGCCCTGCTGGCGCAAGCGGGCCAGGCCGCCGGAATAGAGGTCGGCGTAGCGCGTGAGGTAGTCGGCGCGCATCTGGTCGACCACGAGCAGCACCACCAGACGCGGCCGTGGGCCGGCCTCCGGGATCTCGGGCGCGTGGACCGTCGACATCGCGCCCGGCTCGCGCGTGCAGGCGGCGAGCAGGCCGAGAGCGAGGGTCCACGAGAGCGTCGGGCGGTGCGCTGCGGGCATGTCCGGCCTGGTTTACGCGGCTTCGCAGCCCCGGTCCAGGTGTGAGGCAGGCACCGATTGACAGCCCATGGTCGCCCTTTCACACTCCGCGCCATGCACGTCCGCCACGCGATCCTCGCCTCGCTCCTCGGATGCACCGTCGTCGCCTGCCAGGGCGGCGCCGCTGCTCCCGCCGCCCAGCCCGCAGCCGAGCCCGCGAAGGTCGCCGAGCCCGCGAAGGCCGCCGAGCCCGCGAAGGTCGCCGCCGCCGCGCCCGAGAAGCACGAGGCCGAAGAGGGCTGCATCTACGCCGACGCTCACAACAAGAAGGAAGGCGACGACGAGGCCGACTGCCCGCACGGCGGCGGTCACGACACTCCCGCCACCGGCGAGCCGGGCCACTTCGGCGCCGCGTTCGCGCTCAAGGAGACCCGCGCGCTCGGCCCGATCCTCGCCGCCGGCAAGGACGCGCTGCCCAAGGACGCCGTCCAGGTCAGCGGCACCGTCGACAGCGTGTGCCAGAAGAAGGGCTGCTGGATGGTCGTGAAGGACGGCGAACAGCAGGCGCGGATCCTCATGAAGGACCACAGCTTCACCGTGCCGATGGACACCAAGGGCAAGCCGGTGGTCGTCGAGGGCACCCTCGAGGCCCGCACCTTCACCGAGGCCCAGGTCAAGCACCTCGAGAAGGACGCCGGCAAGGACCCGGACGCGGCCGCCGGCGAGCGCACCGAGTACGTCCTCACCGCCTCGGGCGTGAAGATCCAGAACAGCTAGGTCGGCGCGGGGTCGGGAGACCCTGCCTGTCTCGCGGGCCATGTCCCCGGCGCCATGCGCCGAAGGACATGGCTCTTCGCACATACTAGCCCGACGGCGAGCCGGCGTTGCTGAGGGCGAAGCCGGTCATGTCGCTGTAGGTGTAGGGCGCGGTCAGACCGGTGAAGGTGTCGACCACCTTGGTCAGCGGCTCGACACGGTAGGCGTAGGGCTCCTGCAGCGTCACGCCCCAGACGTAGCCGTAGAAGTCGATGCTGATGCCGTGGACGTAGCTGGGGATCGCCAGCGTGTCCTTCTGCGTCATCGTCATGGTGTCGATGGCGAGGATCGTCGCCCCCGCGCCGGACATGTAGAGCGTGCCGTTGCCGTCCTCCATGCAGCCGTCGCCGCCGGGGACCGCGAGGGTCTGCCAGGTCTCGGTCATCGGGTCGAAGCGGGCCGCGCCGGAGCCGCTGCACGTCCACACGAAGCCCTTCGAGTCGACGGTCATGCCGTAGCCCGGCAGCGCCATCGGCCACAGCTTGTACTGCAGGGTCACGCGGTCGACGAAGACCAGCTGGCCCATGCTGAGCTGCGAGCCCCAGAAGTTGCCGTCGCCGTCGACCGCGGCGCCGTAGATCCCGTAGTAGTCGGGGGTCACGCCGACCACGTTGACGGTGGCCTCGATCGCCCCGGTGTCGCCGTTGACGAGCAGGATGTCGAGCTGGTTGTCGGCGTTGACGAAGTCGTCGTTGTTGCCGGAGGTCCAGACCTTCTGGTTCTCCCACTGGCAGGTCGCCTGGTTGAAGTTGCCCTGCGTCCACGCGACCGGCCGCTGGCTGATGTAGCTCATCGGCGTGTACCAGGCGACGCACTCCTCGACGCCCCACGGCAGGAAGTTGGCGTCGGCCGCGGTCTGGATCCCCGGCATCCCGTTGGTGTCGGCGCACCGCTCGGACTGCGCGTACACCTTGGTCAGGCCGCCGTTGCGGTTGGCGATCACGACGTCGCCCGAGAGGTTGACCGAGGTGCGCGAGGGGCTGCCCGCCGAGTCGGGGCGGACGATGTAGCGCCCCTCCTCGACCAGGTTCACCGTGTTGATCTTGCTCATCGTGCCCTGGCCGCTGTTGGCGACCCAGATGTACGAAAAGTCAGGTTCGTCGCCGCCGCCGCCGCCGCAGCCCATGCCGCCGTCGGGCACGATGCCGAGGTCGAACTTCGGTCCGCTGTCGTTCGTGGCGGTGCCGGTGACGCCGTCGGTCGGGTCGGTCGGGCTGGTGCCGTTGCTCTCGCTGCCGGTGCCCATCGTCGGCGTCTCGCCGGTCGGAGCCGCGGTCTCCGACACGCCGGCCGTCTCGGTCGCGGTCATCGTCGCCGTCGCGCTCGAGGTGGGCGTCAGCGTGGCGCCGCCGCCGGCGTCGTCGCGGCCGCGCTGTCACCGCAGGCGAACACCACCGACGCGGCGATAAGGGTTTTAAGCTCGTTTCTCATGAAAAACTCCCCGATGCCGCACGCTAACACGGCAGGGGGAATTCTCGTCACCAGAAGCGGGGATCCCCGCTCGCGCCGGAAGGGCTCCTCCGGATCTCGCCGAGCGCGAATCCTCGCTCAGTCGCGCCGACGACGACGCAGGCCGAGCAACAACAGGCCGAGGGCCCACGGCGCAGGTCCGCCCGTGACCGAGCAGGTCAGCGAGGTGTCGTTCGACGAGGCCGGCTCACCGGCCGCGAGGCGCACCGAGACCGCAGACTCGACGCCGTAGGCGCGCGCGGTGACGCGACGGAACTCTTGATCGGGGTCGTGCTCGTAGATGAACACGTCGCCCGGCTCGGTGAACCCGCGGTCGGGCAGGGCCCAGTCGAAGTCGACGCCGTAGATCGGCTGCTTGTCCTCGGCCACCGCCTGCGCGACGAGCAACCACTCGCCGGCGAGCTCGTCCGGATTGGACGCGTCGCCGTCGATCAGCTCGATGCCGGCGATCATGCTCGGGCGCACGCCGTCGATGTCGATCTGCTCGACGAGCAGATCGCCGAGCCACAACTCGGCGCTGTGCCGGCCCTCGGCGCCGACGCTGACCTGCAACCAATTGCGGTTGTCGACCAGCTCGGAGTGCCGCACCGCGGCGTCGATCGCCGTGCTGCCCACGGCCTGGATGTCGGTCGAGCCCTGCAGGCGGATGTCGTTGTGCAGATACTCGACGGCGAAGGTCGCGGTGCCGCCGACGACGATCCGCGGGCGCGGGGTCTCGCCGCGGAAGTCGGAGTTGTCGAGCGCGTAGATCGGCGCGGCGAACAACTTGGCGCGGGTCGGCCGCTTGACCTCGACGGCGGCGCTGCCACGGATCGCGCCGGAGGTGTCACGCAACAGCAGCTCGGTGACGCCCTCGCCGGCCGCGGCGACCTCGACCGCGAGGATGTGCGCGCCCACGCGGTACGGCGCAGCGCGCAGCTGCAGGACCTTCGGGTCGGTGCTCTCGACCTTCCAGTCGACGAAGTCGGTCTCCTGGTCGTTGTCCTCGACGAACACCTCGAACTGCGCCCCGAGCACGTACGGCGTGCTGAGCTCGTCGCCGAACTCGGCGCGCGGCTTGAACTCGTACAGCCGGCTGTTGACCGAGTCGGTGAAGGTGAACTCGCTGGTACACGCGGCGAGGAGACTGAGGCCGAGGAGCGTGGACGCGACCCGCATACCTTCAAGCTAGACGGACACGATGGCGCGCTCAAGTGCGGCGGGCTGCCAAACTGTCACTTCGGCCCGCCGGCCCGCATGGGGCGGACCACGATGGCGCCGGGCGGCCAGAGTGGGGCGGATCACGCGCAGGCAGGCGATGCTTTGCGGTAGGGTCCCCGCGCCATGGACCACGCCGCCTCGCCGAAGAGCCTCGCCGCCGCGCGCCCGACGATCCCCTGCTCCGACCCGGCCACCGGCGAACCGCTGGGCGAAGTCCCGGTCATGGATCGCGCCGAGGTGCTCGCCCGCCTGCAGCGCGCCCGCACTGCGCAGGCCGCGTGGGCGAAGACGAGCTTCGCCCAGCGCCGCCGCGTCGTGCGCCGCGTCCTCGAGCACCTGCTCGCCCACACCGACGAGCTGTGCCGCCTCATCAGCCGCGACAGCGGCAAGACCCTCGAGAACGCGACCGTCGAGCTGTGGCCGATCTGCGAGATGCTGCGCTGGAACCTGGCCCACGCCGAGGCGGCGCTCAAGCCGCAAAAAGCCTCGTCCGGCGTGCTCATGCACAAGTCGGCGCGCATCGAGTACCACCCGCTCGGCGTGATCGCGGCGATCTGCCCGTGGAACTTCCCGCTGCAGAACGTGCTCGCGCCGGCGATCCCGGCGCTGATGGCCGGCAACGCGGCGATGATCAAGGTGTCCGAGTGGACGTCCTGGTCGGCGCCGCGGATCCAGCAGATCTTCGACGAGGCGCTGACGGCCGAGGGCCACTCGACCGACCTCGTGCAGCTGATCACCGGCTACGCCGAGACCGGCGCGGCGCTGGTCGGCGCGGGCGTCGACAAGGTGATCTTCACCGGCTCGATGGCCAACGGCAAGCGCGTGCTGCAGACCGCGGCCGAGACGCTGACGCCGGTGATCCTCGAGCTCGGCGGCAAGGACCCGATGATCGTGTGCGACGACGCCGACGTGCACCAGGCGGTCCACAACGCGCTGATCGGCACGCTCACCTCGGCCGGCCAGCTGTGCATGGCGGCCGAGCGGATCTACGTGTTCGACGCCGTCTACGACGAGTTCGTCGCCGCGATCGCCCGCATCGTCGGCAGCCTGCGCCAGGGCCCGCCCCTCGGCGGCGGCGTGGTCGACGTCGGCGCGATGACGATGCCGGCGCAGGTCGACATCGTCGAGCGCCTGGTCGCCGACGCGGTCCAGCGCGGCGCCCGGGCCATCGTCGGCGGCAAGCGCGGCCCCGGCGGCCAGTACTTCGAGCCGACGGTGCTGGTCGACGTCGACCACGACATGAAGATCATGCGCGAGGAGACCTTCGGCCCGGTGATCGCGATCATGCGCGTGCACTCGGAGGAGGAGGCGATCCGCCTGGCCAACGACTCGGCCTACGGGCTGTCGTCGTCGGTGTTCTCGCGCGACCGCGCCCGCGCCGAGCGGATCGCCCGCCGGATCGTCGCCGGCTCGACCGTGATCAACGACTTCGCCATGCACTACATGGCCCACGAGCTGCCGTTCGGCGGCGTGCGCGGCTCCGGCTTCGGCCGCCTCAACGGCCCCGAGGGCCTCCGCGGCCTGTCCAACGTCAAGGCCGTGATCACCGACCGCCTGCCGCTGCACGCCGCCGTCGAGATGTACCCGGTCCGCCCCGGCAACTACGAGCAGGGCAAGGCGATCCTCCACATCCTCTACAGCACGAGCCTGGCCGGCCGCGCGCGCGGGCTCGTCGACATGGGCAAGGCGCTGTGGAAGCGCGCAGCGACCAAGAAGTGAGGCGCGCCGGCGAGGCGCCCCGGCAGCGCGCAGTCGCGGGAGAGACGCCGTGGAGACGCGCGAGGTCGACGTAGCGAGCGCCGGGCCGGCGAGCGACCCACATGTCCCTCGGGACATGGTTTCGCGAGCAGGCCGCGGCGCGGCCCTGGCGCTGCTCGCCGCCGGCTGGGCGGCCCTCCGCCTGCAGATGAACGGCGAGTACAAGGGCGCGACCTGGGCCCAGATCGCCGACTTCACCGCGCCGCTGCCGTTCGGCCACCGCCCGCTGATGCCGCTCGTGGCCTGGCCGCTGCGCGCCGCCACCGACTGGCCGCTCGCGCTGGTGTGGGGCGTGCTCGAGGCCGCGGCCGCGCTGGCGCTGTGGTTCGCGCTGCGCGCGGCGCTGCGGCCGGTCGTGGGTGCCCGCTGGGACATGTTCTTCGCGACATGCTTCTTCGCGCTGCTGCCGTTCGCGTTCCTGCTCCGCCACAAGTGGGCGGTGTTCTACCCGTGGGACACGCCGGCGATGGCGTTCACCGCCGCCGGGCTGGCGCTGGTGGCCGCGCGCCGGTTCACCGCAGCGGCGGCGCTGTGCTTCGCGGCGGCCTTCAACCGCGAGAGCGCGGTGCTCATCCCGGCAGCGGCCGTGGCGCTGCACGTGGGCTCTTCGGGACATGTCCTCAAAAACATACGAGGGATGCTCCGCCCGCTCCTGGCGATGCTGGCCGCCGGCGCCGCGGCGCGCCTGGCGGTCGCGCTCGCGCTGCCCGACAACCCGGGCGCCGCCCTGCACTTCTCGCTCGGAAAAAACACCCCGCGCTGGCTGCACAACCTCGAGTGGCTGGCCGACCCCGTGCACTGGTTGTGGCTGCCGATGTACTTCGCGCTGCTGCCGCTGGCCTGGCTGCTGCTATGGCGCCGGCTCTCCGGCCCCCACCGCCGCCTCGGCCTGGTCGCCCTGGCCTGGTTCGCCGGCCTCATGCTGGTCGCCAACATCTACGAGCCGCGGGTGTACGGCGAGATCCTCGTGCTGCTCTACGTCCCGGCCGCCGCCGCCGCGTGCCGCTGGCTGCGGGCAGCGGATACACTGGGCCCGGCATGACCAAGATCGAGCTGACGCCGGCCCAGAAGCTGCAGATCTTCGAGGAGTACCAGCGACGCATGCGCAGCTGCGTGCCGTGGGACTCGGCGATGAAGTGGACGCCCGAGCTCAACCTCGTCGGCGAGACGTATCGCCCGTTCATCGCGTTCCCCGAGCTCGCGCCGTCCGACGCGCCGGTGGCCGAGCTCAACCCGGCCGAGCGCGCCGACTCGCCGAACAAATTGTTCCGCTACTGCATCCGCCTGCACCGCGCCGGCCGGCGCCTGCTGACGTGGTGGGGCGCGCAGACGGGCTCGGTGATCTTCGACAGCGACGTGCCGATCCCGGCGATCTTCCAGTGCCCCGACGGCGAGCCGGGGGTGTGGAACGAGTCGCCGTGGATGTCGCTGACGCCCGCGGAGCTGATGACGCTGCGCGAGGGCACGCGCCTGGCCAAGGGCCGCGTGGTGATCGCGGGGCTCGGCCTCGGCCATCAGTTGATCGAGGTGTCGCGCCGCCTGCAGGTCAAGGAGGTCGTGCTGGTCGAGCTCAGCCAGGAGCTGGTCGACTTTTACTTGCCGCGGATCCGCCCGCACGTGAAAAAACGCCTGACGGTGATCGTCGGCGACGCGTTCGAGGTCCTGCCGACGCTCTCGGCCGACGTCGCACTGGTCGACATTTTTCCAAACTACGGCGGCAACGAGGCGGCGATGCAGGAGCTCCGCCGGCGCTGCCCGAAGATCAAGAAGCTGTGGGGCTGGGGCACGGCGACGATGACGCTGTGACGTGGTCGCGGAGGCTTCCGCGACCCCGTCGGGCGAGTCTCTCGGTGAGCGTCCCGCGTCCGTCGGGCGGGGCCGCGGAGATCGTCGCGGGCGGTCGAGGGGCGGCGCAGTGGGCCTGCGTCCGCTCGGGAGACTCAGGTCCGTTTTACATATGTCTATTTGGACATGTTCCTGAGAACTTGTCGCAGGAGATCTGGCGCGCCGTGGGCGGTGAGCCGGCCGGTCGCGTCGATCTGCAGCTCGACGTGATTGCGGCCGCGCCACAGTGCCGGGTCGGCGTGGCGCGGGGTGAGGTGGACGACCTGCTGGTTGGTCGAGCCGATCCAGCGCCGGCCGTCGACGGGCTCGCGCCGGCGGGCGTCGAAGCGGCCGTCGACGAGGGTGTCGACGGCCGCGAGCAGCGGGCGCATCTCGGGCAGGACCTGCAGCTCGGCGTGGGTGCGGCCGGTGAACACGATGGTGCCGAGGCCGAGCTCGCGCGCGGCGAGGCTCAGCGCGGCCACGGCGGCGGGTTGCTCGCTCGGTTCGCCCCCGAGCACGGTCAGACCGGCGAGGCCGTGCACGTCTCGCGCGACGCGGAGCTCGTCCACCAGCGCCGCCACGGCGACAGACTCGCCGCCCTCGCGGGCGAAGAACTCGGGGTTGCAGCAGCCCGGGCAGCGCAGGCTGCAGCCCTGCACCCACACGGCGAAGCGCCGGCCCGGGCCCTCGGCCTCGGTGCAGGCGACCCGAGCCGCGACGACGAGGCGGAGCTCGGCGTCGGTCGCGAGCGGACCTCTGTCGCCGCATGTCTCTTCGGACATCTGACTTCCCGCTCCGCCTGAGGCCTGGCGCGACGCGTCCTCGCCCGGCGCTCCGGCCGTTCGACCTCGGGCCCCGCTCGCCGCTCCGTCATGCATGGCCGCCGCGCCACGCCGGCTCATGCATCCTCGCCGGCCTCGTCGGCATCTTTTATAGCTGTCTCTTCGAGCATGTCCTCCTCGCCAGGCTTGAGCGGTGCCGGGTGCAGGGTGCCGGCGAACAGGGCGTGGAGGTCGATCTCGCGGTGCTCGCCGGCGGGCAGGTCGCGCGGGAGCTCGAGCGGGCCGAACGAGACGCGGCACAGGCCGAGGACCTCGGCGCCGAGGGCGGCGAAGATCCGGCGGACCTCGTGGAACTTGCCGGAGGCGATCGAGATGCTCGCCAGCGCACCTGTCCCTTCGGGCACGTACAGACCGGGGTGGACCTCGGCCTCGGCGAGCGCGCGGAGGTCGAGGATCTCGGGGCGGTGGCCGTCGTCGAGCTCGAAGCCGGGCGGCGGCGCGCGCCACGGGCCGGTCAGGGCGGCCTGGTAGGTCCGGCGCACGGCGTAGCGCGGGTGGGTCAGCCGGTGCAGCAGCGCGCCCTCGGTGGTCCACAACAACAGGCCGGAGGTGTCGAGGTCGAGGCGACCGACGGCCCGGAGATCGCGCCCGAGCGGGGCGCCGCGGACCAACTCGTAGGCGGTGCGGTGGCGATCGTCGCGCAGCGCCGTGACCACGCCGACCGGCTTGTGCTGAAGGAGGTGATAGCGGACCCGCAGCGCCACCGGCGAGTCGTCGAAGAGCACGGTCCGCGGCAGGGCGCTCGGCGCGATCTTCAGCCCAGGGTCGCGCAGCGGCTCGCCCTCGGGCGTCTGCACCCGCCCGGCGCGGCAGGCCCGTGTGACCTGTCCGCGCGACAGACCGAGGTTGTGAGCGATCAGGAGGTCGAGCCGCGGCACCCCCGAAGCCTAACCTCGCCGCGCTCGCCACACCGACGAAAAGCGCGATAGTCTCGCGGCGCGTGGGTCGCCCCGAGCCGCTCCCCGACGAACGCAGCGTGGTCGAGAAGGCCGCCGCCGGGGACCGCCGCGCCTTCGAGCGGATCTACCGCGCCTACGCGCCGACTTTGTTCTCGTACGTGCTGGTGCCGATGCTCGGCGACCGCGACGACGCCAACGACTGCCTGCGTGAGACCTTCCTCTCGGCCTACCGGCACCTGCCGAACTTCGTGTGGCAGGAGGCCGGGGTCTACCCGTGGCTGAAGACGATGGCCAAGAACAAGGCGCGCGACCTGCTGCGGGCCTCGGGCCGGCGTCAGCGGCTGCGCGGGGCGTTCGAGGAGCACCTCGGCAACGCCGGCGCGGCCGAGCCGAAGAACCCGGCCGAGGAGGAGCTCCAGCGCGACGCGCTGCGCGTCCGCATCGAGGCGGTGCTCGCCGAGCTCAACCCGCGCTACGCCCTCGTGCTGCGCCTGCGCCTGCTCGAGGATCGCCCGCGCGAGGAGTGCGCCGCCACCCTCGACGTGAAGATCGGCACGCTCGACGTGCTGTTGTTCCGCGCGTGCAAAGCCTTCCGCGCCGCCTGCGAAAAACGCGGCCTGCCCGTCACCGCGGAGTCATGACTTCCATGGCCTCGCGTAAGCTGTGCCAGGCAGCCCTCGTTCAGCCACCAGACCGCGCCTCAGGAGGCTCGCATGACCGGGTCTGATCCGTCCGCCAGTTCCACCAAGCCCGATATCGACCGCACCGCGGCCCGCGGCGTCCTCGACCCGGCGTGGGAAGACGAGCTGCGGCGCGGCCAGGAGGCCGACGGCGAGTCCGGCTCGATCGACGCGGAGCTGGCCATCGTCCGCCTGCTCCGCCACGCGCGGGCGCCCGAGGCGCTCACGGCCGGCGACCTCGACAACTTGTGGGCGGGCGGACTCGCCCCGGCGCTGACGCCCACGCCGTGGTGGCGCCGCCGCTGGCTGTGGGGCGCCCTGCCCGCGGTCGCCACCGCCGCGGTGGTGCTGGTGGTCGTCCGCGGCCCCGAGGCTCCGGCCCCCGAGGCGACGATCGCCGCCAGCGCCGCCCCCGCCTCCGCGCTCGCGCCGAGCACCTCGCAGCTGCTCGCCAAACAATTCGCCCAGCTCGAGGCCGACGCGCGGCGCGACCTCGACGCCCGCGTCGACGACGACCGCGGCGTCCTACGACATGACCTTTTGGCCATGTCACTCGGAGACAAGCCATGACGCGCCACACGTGGATCGCCACGCTCCTCGGCGCCGTCGTCGGCGCGGGCGTGATGCTGGCCGGCCTGGCCCAGGCCGGGCGGCTCGCGCCGGCCCCGCGGCCCGAGGTCCTCGTCACCCTCGCCCAGACCGTCGACGCCGAGCACAAGCGCGTGGACCTGCTGATCAAGCAACGCGACTACGCCGGCGCGATCGCGGCGCTCGAGCAGATGCGCGCGATCTCCTGGCCCGAGCCGGCCGTCGCCGGCGACGCCGCCGCGGTGCTGCGCCACGACGTCTACGGCCGCCTGCTCCGCCTGCGCCTCGACCACCCCGAGGTCGACCCCAGGGCTCCCGACGCGCTCGCCGCGGTCGCCGGCGAGGGCCTCGGCCCCGACTACAAGTCGATCGCCACCAACGCGTTCACCGCCCGCCTGGTCGGCCTGCGCGGGGAGATCGCCGAGAAGCAGGGCCGCGACGACGACGCCCTCGTCGCCTACGAGGAGGCCCTCGACATGAACCGCGCGCTGCTCCAGCAGGCGCTCGCCGGAGCCGCGCCATGAGTCGGCCGCCTGCTCGTTCAGACCTGTTCCTTCGGCCCTTGCGTTTCCGCCCTGTCGCAATGCACATGTCCCTGCGAACACTCTCCCTCGCCCTCGCCGGGTTGGTCGTGAGCGCCTGCGCCAAGCGGGCCACCGAGACGGCGGCGCCGGAGGAGGCTGCGGCGCCGGCCGGCGGCGAGGCGTCTGCAGACATCGACGCGCTCGAGGCCCAGCTGGCGGCGCGCGAGGACCAGCTGCGCGCGCTCGGGGCGGCTCCGCCGGCCCGCGGCGCCGGAGAGGCCGAGGTGATGGGCGCGACCGCGACGCCGCAGGACGAGGACGTCGAGAGGACCACCGGCGCGGTGGCCAAGAAGTCGAGCGAGGCCCAGAGCGTGTCCGCCGACGCGAGGCCCGCGACCGCCCCGGCGCGCACCGACGCGCGCCCCGCCTCGCCGGGCTCCCGCTGCGAGTCGGTCTGCGAGGTCACGACGTCGATCTGCCAGCTGCGCGACAACATCTGCGAGCTCGCCAGTCGCCACCCCGACGAGCCGCGCTACGGGCGGACCTGCGACCGCGCCGCCGCCGACTGCGACTTCGCCACGGAGGCCTGTCATGCGTGCACGTGATGTCGCTGCCGCCGCGGCGCTCGCGGTCGTGTCCGGCTGCGCCAACCAGGACGCCGGCATGATCACCCCCGCGCCGCTCGACGCCCTCGCGCCGGCGCCCGAGCCCGAGCCCGAGCGCGCCGAGAGCGAGAACGCCGACGGCGACGAGCTCGGGCTCGCCGAGTACGAGCGCCTGCTCGCCGACAAGGAGACGCGTCTGCGCGCCGCCGGCGTGTTGCTGGCGGCCCGTCACGACGACGCCCAGGAGGAGGCCCGCGACAGCCGCTTCGCCCCGCCGCCACCGGCAGCGGCCCCGGTCGGCGGGGTCGCGGCCGAGGGGTACGCGGCCAACGAGGACGCCACGCGCCGGGAGGCGCCGGTCAAGTCGAAGCGCGCGGCCGAGAGCAAGGGCGGCGGTGGAGGGCGCGGGGCGCCCGGCGCCGGTCCACCGCCATCGCCCGCACCGAAGGCGCCGTCGACCGTCGCCTCCAACCGCAAGCGCGAGAAGCAGGTCATGTACGACGCCGCGGCCCGGCCGGAGGCGGGCGACTCGCTCAGCGTCTCCGCGCCGGCCGAGGCCCCCGATCCGGTCGGCCGCTGCCAGAACATCTGTGATCTGTCCGCGGCGACCTGCGACCTCGAGGGCAAGATCTGCGACCTCGCCGCCCGCCACGGCGACGACCCGCGCTACGCCGAGCTGTGCCGCCGCGCCGACGACGACTGCCGCCAGGCCGCCGAGGCGTGCCAGCGCTGCTCCCCGTGAGCGGAGCGGCGATCGTACGCTGCTGCGACCACAACTCTTTGATCATGGCCTTTGCGACATGTCCCGAGGGACATTGTCGCAAGGCCGTCAGCCCGGGCTGACGTGCAAGATCTCGTCGACCGTGCGGCGCAGCGACTGCAGCGTCGGCGCCTCGGCGCGCGACACCCGGAACAGCAGCACCTCGGCCTGCTCGGGCTGGCCCGGGAACAGGCGGGTGAAGCGAGGGCGGCTCTCGCTGAGCGCGGCGACGTGCGCCTCGCACAGGCCCTCGCCGCCGTGGCGCAGGCGCAGGAACATGTAGGGGAGCGTCGACATCGGGTAGATCGCCAGCCCGAGGGTGTGCGCGACCAGCCACATGCGCTGCAGCGCCTGGCCGCCGCGGAAGAACTCGCCGACGTCGATGCGCGGCATCGTCAGCAGGCCGACCGCCGAGGCCGCGGCGATCGCCTTGGCTGCCGACTTGCGCAGGCCACGACCGCCGCCGAACGTGTGCAGGAAGGCCAGCGCCTCGCGCCTGCGGCACATCGACAGGCCGGCGCGGTCGGCCGGGGTGAGCTCGAGCGAGTCGATGAAGATGCCGTCGCGGGTCGCCTCGGCCTCCTCGGCGGTCCAGCGGACCTCGCGGAACATGTCGCAGTTGAGGCGGTCGTCGAGGAGGCGCAGCTGGTCGCCGATGCCGACCAGCTCGGCGACCTCGGCGAGCTCGACGTCGTCGGTGAGGAATTGCAGCCGGGCGCCCGCGACCGAGCCGGCGGCCGCCTGCAGCGCGGCGTAGTTGCTGGCGTCGAGCGCCTCGCGGGTCGACGTCTTGCGGTTGGTGTGGCGCAGGCCGAGCACCCCGGCGAGGTCGTCGCGCCAGCGCGGCTCGGCGGCGGGCCCGGGCCCGGCGAGCAGCTCGAACACGGCCGCGAGGTCGGGCACGTCGGCGCGCGGGAACGCGGCCAGCGACAGCTCGAGGCCTCGCGCGTGCGCGGCGAGGCGGAAGCTCTCGGCCGCGGCGCCGAGCGCCGCGACGCCGCCGAGGGCGCGGAAGTCGGCCAGGCTCTCGGAGCGGGCGCGCTCGTGGAACAGGAACAGCCGACCGCCGCGCAGGAGCCAGCGCCACGGCTGGCAGTTGCCGCCCGAGGGGGCTCGCGCGGCGATCGCCACCAGCTCGCGCGCCTGCTCGAGCGACCACTCGCGGGCCGCCGGCGCGCCGCCGGTGACCTCGTCGGCGACGCGCTCCATCGCCTCGGCGGTCCACGCCGGCGGGCGCGGGAGCTCGGGCATCGTCGCCGCGGCCGCGGGCGGATCGTTGGGCACGATGTTCTCGATGTCGGCGATGAAGCGGCCCGAGTAGTTCATCTGCCCGAGGTTCATGCGCCGGACGATGTCGGCGGCCGCGCCGCCGCCGTAGACGACGCACGAGCCGAGCTGCGGCCAGGTCTTGATGGTCGACTCGATCTCGATCATCGACGAGACCAGGCGGCTCGACATGGTCCCCTCGCCGATGATCTTGAGCACGTAGGGGATCTTCTCCTCGGTCGAGAGGTTGGCGATCCGATCGGGCTCGATGTTGCCGACGAGGCCGTGGAAGATCGGCCGCGTCGGCTCGAGGTCGAAGCGCTCGACGTCGATGAGCGAGCGGTCGCTGGTCTCCATCAGCACCGGGATCTTGTGCAGCCTGGCGGTGACCCGCAGCTTGAGCTTGATGTCGATGCTGTCGCACTCGTCGATCAACACGTCGAGCTTGCCGCCGCGCAGGAGGAACGCGCTGAGGTTGTCGTCGTGGACGCCGACCGGGTAGAGCACGACCTTGAGGAACGGGTCGATCTCGGCGATGTCGCGGGCGGTGATCAGGACCTTGGAGACGCCGAGGTTGTGGACGGAGCTGCGGATCCGGTTGAGGTTGGACAGGTCGAGGCGGTCGAAGTCGGCGAGGCGGATCTCGCCGACGCTGCGCTCGAGCGCCATCGTCGTCGCCACCGTCTGGCCGACCGAGAGGCCGACCACGCCGACGCGCTTCGTCGCCAGCCGCGCCTGCTCCTCGGGCGTCAGCTTGTACTTGTTGCGGTTGGTCCGCAGCTCGACGAACTCGGCCTCGTCGAGCAAGTGCACGAGCCGCGCCGCCCACGGGTAGTAGACCCACACGCCGTACTCGTCGGGCGACGTCTCGCCGAGGTACGCCCGCACCCGCTCGCGCGCCGCCAGATCGCTGATGCGCTCCCCCGGGTTACGCGTGCGGATGAGGTCGATCAGCTGCTCCTCGAGCGCGTCGTAGACCTGTAAGCCGGGGACCTCGTCGAGCAACGCCGACAGCGAACGCCGGTCCTCGCTCACGCCCAGGCGAAAGAGCTGAGGTCGCCACGCCTCGCACTCGTATCGCGCCTCCAGCAGCCTCTTGCCCAGTCGGTCCCCTGTGTCCACGTGCTCTCCCGCCGCTGCCCGTCGCGCCCGTGCGGCCCGTCTTCCCGGCATGATAGGCTGGGCTCGACGCCCCGATCCACCTGCGCCGTCACGCTCGATCGCGCACGTTCGGCGCCGCGAGCGCTGAACCTGGAGCCGCGGACCGCATGCGAGCGGTAACGCTCGGCACGGCCGATCCGCGGGGTCCTCACGGACATGCCCTTTGTGACATGTCGCAAAGTACATGCTCCAAAAAGCAGTCCACGCGATCCAGCGAGCTCGACATGCGCAAACCCCGCAGGCCCTCCGAGGGGGCGAATTCGCTCATCGTCCGCGGCACCAGCACCGCTCGCTTGGTCTATACTCTCGCTGCCCAGCGGGGTCGCACCGCCACCGCCATCCGAGAGACGCCCGCCCATGTCCGCCCCCACGATGGCCTACTCGCTGTACCACACGGTGCTGCTGGCCGTGCACACGAAGGACAACCCGACCGACGAGGAGTGGAGCGGCTACGTCGACTTCGGGCGCAAGCAGATGGGCAAATACACCAGTTCCCTCGTGATCTCCGAGGGCGGCGGCCCGAACGCGACCCAGCGCGGGGCGATGAACGACCTGCTCGAGGCCAACAACTTCAAGGGCAAGGTCTCGGTCGTGACGCTCAACCGCCTCGTCCGCGGCATCGTCACCGCCCTCAGCTGGTTCAACCCCAACGTCAAAGCGTTCACGACCGTGCAGATCCCGGCGGCCATCGAGTACCTCGAGATCCCGCGGGACCACCACGACCGCCTGATGGCCGAGATCAAGCGCCTGCGCGACAAGGTCGGCATCTCGAGCACGCCGACCTGACCCTCGCGGATCGACCTCGCGCGCCGCCGCGATCACGCCCGAAGGCCGCGACCCGAGCAGCGTTCGAGCGAACTGAACACCGGACACGAGCGCGCTGCTCCGCGATCGCTCGAGAGCACAGCTCCCACTCGAGCGAGGGCTGAAGGCCACGCACGAGGCTCGCGACGCTCAGGCCGGATGCTCGGCCTGCACCGAGGCGACGTGCTCGGGGGGCGACGTGACGGGCACGCGCTCGCTGGGCTGGACCGGCACGTGCTCTTCGGTCTCGGGCGACCAGAAGATGGGACAGTGCATGCGCAGCGCCTGACGCAGGCCGAGGATCCGCCACTTGTGCTCGGGCTCGGCGGTGGCGAGGCGGACCGGGTCGAGCAGGATGACCTTCGAGAAGTAACGCGCGTCGGGGTACGAATGCACGCCGAGGCGCGGCTCCGCGGTGAACCCGATCGGGGCCCAATGATTGACGACGTAGTGGTGCGAGAGCGCGATCAGCAGGTTGGTCTCGCACAGCGGCGCCGCGGCCACGGCGGTGCGTACCAGCGCATTGCTGAGTTTGGTGCCGCGATACCGCGAATAGGCCCACAGGCCACACACCTCGGCGACACCGTGGGGCCTGCGGCTCTCGAGCAATCGCGCGAGCTGTGACAGCTGCGAGAGCGTATGCTCGACCGGCAACTTGGTGCCCGGGAAGCTGAGGTGGAGCCGCAGACCCCCGACCATCGCTCCCGTCTCGTCGCGGGCCACGAAATACACCACACGGCCGCTCAGCAGGTCTTCTTGACCGACCTCGCTGACCGCCGCCTCCGCCGCGAACTCCCCATAGCAAGCCCGCTGGGCCTGCGAGAACTCGTCCACCACGGACGGTTCAAGATGCGGGTTCACGAGGGAGAGCGAGAGCATGTGTGGAACCACCGTCCATGTGTGGAAAGGGCGCGGCAACCCTCACAAGCACGCAAAACCCCGTTTGCCTCCCGCCACCGCATGTTCGGTCGAGAGTACGGGAATCACCTGGCAGTGTCAAGACGCACTGCTTTCTTGCTTATGCAGCAAATGTGTCCTGTAGTACACAAATTGCAGCGAGTGCGCGGCCTTTGGGCCCCTTCCAGGTGCGTGGACAACGTGTTCGCGACGCGTGCCGTTCGAGTGGATCACGGCGATTTCTTCTCGGGTAACGGCGCGGAGAACACAGCATCGACCGGCCTGCGTAAGGTCCGCAACGGAGCGGGGTCTGCGTAGGAGAGGCGAAACAGCAGGATTTCGACATCCGTGAGCGCCACGGTGAAGGCGCGAGTGAAGCGCTCGCGCATCTCGAGGAAGCGGTGAATCTCGCGTTTGTCGAAGCCGGCGCCGTGGAACCGCTCGACGCGGGCGAACATATCAATGAGCGTGTTGATCGGATGGACGGCGACACCCAGCGCGCTGGCGGTGAGCCACAGCTGTTGCATCGCCTGGCCGCCGCGGACCAGCGCGGTCGGCGATTGGCCGGGAATCGTGAGCAGGCCGACCGCTGCGGATGAGGCTAGGGCCTGGACCGAGGACATCATCAGCAAGCGCCCACCATTCGTGTCTCGTAGCACCTTGGCGACATCGGTCGAGCGCAGCAGTTGGAACGCCGCAAAGTCCATCGGTGTCACTGCCAGTGCCTCGACGCGGATGCCGTCCTGGGTGTCGTGGGCCTCGGCCTCCGACCAGCGGATCTGGCGCATCGCGGGCCCGTGGAGCGTGGGGGTGAGCAGTCGCAGCCGTTCGGCCTCACCGAGCAGCTGGCCGAGTTCGCCGAGCAGCGCGCGGTCCGTACAAAGTTGCAGCTTGGCCCCGTTGTCGCGGGCGGCCGCCGACAACGCTTGCACATGCACCGGCGATAGATGCGCGCGCGTGCCGAGCTGGCGGTTCGTGGCCCTTCGCGGGATCTGCTCGAATAGTGGGTCGGCCGCCGGTCCGCCGGCGCGCAAGCCGAATCGCACCTCCGCGACCAGGGACGGGTCCTGCTTGCCCGGGAACAGTTGAATGTTGGCCTCGCTACCCTTCACCCCGGCCGCGATCTGCAAATTGGACAGCGCCCCGCCGAGGGCCACCAGCGCCCAATGGCGGCCGATTTCGTCGCGCCCGCCGCCGCCGCGCTCGTCGGCGAGGAACAGGCGCAGCACGCCGTCCACGTACTCGAATCGCCACGGCTGGTCGTTGCCGTGCGACGGCGCCATGATGGCGTACTGCACCAATTCACGGACCTCCGCGATCTCGCGGAGCCGGCGCGCGCTCGACAGGTCGGGCAGCGGCGGCGAGGTGACCTCGGCGAGCTGCGCACTCACGTCGATGTAGACGCGACCCGAGGCCATCGGCAGACCGAGGGCGAGGCGGCGGACCGCGGTGGTCGTGGTGGCGCCGCCGAGGGTCACGTCGGAGCCCAGCTGCGAGAAGCCCTTGAGCGTGAGGTTGAGCTCGAGCAGCGATGCAGCCAGGCGCGGCGAGATCGTATGCAGACCTGCGATCTGCAGCACCAGGCCGAGGCGGGCCGGAGGCGGCAGCGTGTTGACCTGGTCGGAGGTCACGGTGCCGACGAGGCCGTGGAGGATCGGGCGGTCGGGCTCGAGGTCGAAGCGCTCGATGTCGAGCATGCCGCGGTCGCTGGTCTCCATCAGCACCGGCAGCCTGCGGGCGCGCGCCTCCTCGCGGAGCTTGAGCTTGATGGCGATGCTGTCGCACTCGTCGATGACGATGTCGGCGCGATCGCCCGGGCCGGTGCCGTCGATGAACTCGCCGATGTTCTCCGGGGTCACGCCGTCGGTGAACAGCACCAGGTTGGCGTACGGGTTCTGCTCGAAGATCTGGCGCGCCGCGATGATCGCCTTGTTGAGCCCGAGGTCGAACACGGCGCAGCGGATCCGGTTCATGTTCGACAGGTCGAGGGTGTCGAAGTCGGCGAGGCGGAGCTCGCCGAACACGCCCTCGAGCGCGAGGGTGACCGCGACCGCGTTGCCGACGCTGAGGCCGGCCAGAGCGATCTTGATCTTGCGCAGCCGCGCCTGCTCCTCGCTCGTGATCTTGTTGCGGTTGCGATCGGAGCGCAGCTCGATGAACGAGTCCGGCGGCAGCAGGTGCACGAGGCGGCGCGACCACGGGTAGAACGCCCAGCGGCCGTAGTCCTGCGGCGCCTGCCCGTCGAGCAGGCGCGCGATCTCCTGCGCGACCTCGTCGTCGGTGTAGTTCTTGCTCGGCGTCCGCGAGCGCACCAGGTCCTTGAGCTGGGCCTCGAGCATGTCATGCACGTACATGACCTCGCCCTCGCTCATCAGCTCGTCCATCGCCTCGGCCTCGGCGGGCACCGAGCGATCGAAGATGAGCGGGAACCATGACTCGCGCTCGGCGGACGCGAGCACCTCACGCCACGGAGCCAGAGTCTTCGGCAAACGGCGCGCGTGCATCGAGGGCTCCTCAGGCAAAGCGGCGGCGCGTGTGCACGGTTCGCAAGGCGTCGACGATAGCGCAAGGCGCGCGAAGTCGACAAGGGCGACGCGTTCCCTTCACTTCCCGACGTGTCGTCGCGACTCGGTTCATGCCGCGGCGCTCCGGACGGCGGCCAGCAGGGCTGTCGCGCGCTCGCCGATCGCTGCGAGATCTCCGGATTGAACGAGCGTCGGTGCGAACAGCGGCGTCGTGAAGCCCACGCCGGCCGCGCCGGCCTGCAGCACCGCGGCGGCGTTCGCGGCGTCGACGCCATTGGTCGGTACGAGGGTCAAGAAGGGCAGCGGCCCGAGCACCGAGCGGACGAAGGCGGCGACGTCGGCGGGGCCGGGGAACAACTTCTGCGCGGCTGCGCCGGCCGCGTGCGCGCGCCACAGCTCGGTCGGCGTGAAGCAGCCCGGCACCGCCGCGACCCCGAGCGCGCGCGCGCAGGCGACGACGCGCTCGTCGAGCACCGGCGAGACCAGGAAGCGGGCGCCGGCGCGGACCGCCTCGCCCGCGGTCTCGGGGTCCATCACCGTACCGGCGCCGACGGTCAGCCGCGGGTCGCGGGCGAACTCCGCCACGAGGCTCATCGCGCCCGGGGTGGTCACCGTGAATTCGACGACGCGGAAGCCGGCCTCGACCGCGGACCACATCGCCGCGGCCGCGTGGTCGCGGCTCGTCGCGCGCATGATGGCGACCGCGCGGTGCTGGGCGAGCGCCGCGGTGAAGGCTGTCTCCGAGGACATGCGGCGACCATCGTAGGCGTCTGCCGCTCGCGCCGCAAGTTCGCTGACGCGGCCGAGGCCGGGGCTCGCCCGAGGCGAAGCGCGCACTCGACTGCGGAGGCGACCGCGCCGCGTCGCGGCGAACGACGGCCCGCGCGGGGTCTCGCCGGACCGTTCGCCGAGGCGATGGCCCCGCAACACTCGCGCTTGCAGAAGCTCGCCGGGCGCCTCACAACCCGCGCTGCCGTGATCCCGCTGTACGACACGATCCCCAGCCGCCACCCCGCGGTCGCGAACTGGCTGTTGATCGGCGCACATGTCCTTGTGTTCATGTTCGAGTTGGGCCTGCCGGAGCCGGCGCTGCTGCGCGTCCTGTTCACCTTCGGCATGGTCCCCGTCGAGCTCACCGCCGGCCCGCCCGCCCCGTACTGGTCGCCCGTCACCGCCGTGTTCCTGCACGGCGGCTGGCTGCACCTCATCGCCAACATGTGGACCCTGTGGATCTTCGGCGACAACGTCGAGGACCGCATGGGCCCGGCCCGCTTCGTCGCCTTTTACTTGCTGTGCGGCGCCCTCGCCTCGCTCGCCGAGCTCGTCGTCCACCCGACCTCGAGCATCCCGGTGATCGGCGCCTCGGGGGCGATCGCCGGGGTCATGGGGGCCTACCTGGCGATGTACCACCACGCACGCATCGTCCTGCTGGTCCCGCTGTTCTTCTGGCCGCTGTTCGTCCAGGTCTCGGCGCTGTTCTTTCTCTTCTACTGGTTCCTGGTCCAGGTGATGAGCAGCAGCCTCGAGCCGTCACTCGGCGGCGTCGCCTACTGGGCCCACATCGGCGGCTTCGCGGCCGGCTTCGGCCTGCACCGCCTGTTCATCGGGCCCCGCGGTCGTGCGCCGTGCGACGACGAGGGCCCGCTCGCTCGCGCCTGGGAGGTCCCGCCGCGCGGAGGTCGTCGCCATGTCCGTCTCTGAGATCTTCTGGCTGTTCTTCATCCTCGTCACGCTGCAGCCGGCGCTGAAGCAGCGCCTGCTCGACGCCTCGCGCGCGCGCATGATCGCCAGCATCGAGCGCCGGCGCGGCTCGCGGGTGATCCTCCTGGTCCACCGCCAGGAGACCATGAGCCTGCTCGGCTTCCCGCTGATGCGCTACATCGACATCCAGGACAGCGAGGCCGTGCTGCGCGCGCTCGACCTCACCGATCCGGCCATGCCGATCGACCTCGTGCTCCACACCCCAGGCGGCCTCGCGCTCGCGGCCTCGCAGATCGCCCGCGCGATCCACCGCCGCCCCGGCAAGGTCACCGTGTTCGTCCCGCACTACGCGATGTCGGGCGGCACGTTGATCGCCCTCGCCGCCGACGCCATCGTCATGAGTCCGCACGCCGTCCTCGGCCCCGTCGACCCGCAGATCGGGACCAACTCGGCCGCCTCGATCCTCACCGTCGTGCGCGACAAGCCGATCCAGGAGATCGACGACCAGACGCTGATCTGGGCTGACCAGGCCCGCAAGGCGCTCGAGCAGATCCGCGAGCTCGTCCGCGAGCTCACCGCCGGCGACCGCGACACCGAGACCGGCCGCCGCCTGGTCGAGCTGCTGTCCGAGGGCCACTTCACCCACGACTACCCGATCACGGCCGGCGTCGCCCGCGACCTCGGCCTACCTGTCTCCGAGGACATGCCATCGGACTTCATGCGCCTGATGGGCCTCTACCCCCAGCCGACCCGCCAGCGCCCCGCGGTCGAGTTCATCCCGTCGCCCTACCGCAAGGCCGACGAGCGCTGAGCCTTGCTGTTTTCAGGACATGTCTGCTTCGACACGTCCTCCAGGACACGCTCTCCGGAGCGTCAGCCGAAGATGGGCAGCAGCCGCTCTTCGTAGAGCGAGTCGAGCATCGACTGCATGGTCTGCTCGACCTGGCCGTAGACCCTCGGCGCGCGCTCGGCCGCCTCGACCTCGCAGCAGGCGCTGTCGGTCAGCGAGAGCGGGGCGCCGACCTGGAACGTGATCTTCGACGGCAGCGGCAAGTAGGGCAGCGCGCAGGTCGGGCCGAGCAGCAGACCCCAGGGGGCCGCGAGGATGATCGGCAGGGAGCTGATGCGGGCCCACTTCTGGGTCTGGATCAGGCGGGCCAGGCGGTGCCCGCGGGTGAGCACGATCATCGTCTCGTGGCTGCCCGCGCTGACCACCGGGACGATCGGCACACCTGCCCGAAGAGCCAGGCGGGCGAAGCCCTGGCGCTGGGCCAGCACGATCCGCCCGCGGTCGCGGAACGGGCGCATCGACTCGACGTCGCCGCCGGGGAACACCAGCACCTTGTGGCCGGCCTCGAGCAACGAGCGGGCCTGGCCCTTGCGCGCGCGGATGATGCCGACCGACTCTAGCAGCCGGGCCACCCGCTTGATGCGGAACAGGATGTCGTGGGCGAGGATGAAGATCGGGCGGTCGTAGCCGCGCTGGCGGTAGTACTCGACCAGGAACAGGCCGTCGACCGGATTGAGGCCGCCGTTGTGGTTGGCGACGATCAGCGCCGGACCCTCGGGCACGTTCTCGACGCCGCGCACCTCGCAGCGGTGGTATCGCGACAACACGTCGAACCCCGCGACCGCCGATCGCAGCGCCGAACGGCACACGCCCTCGGCGAGATCGCCGGGAGTGCCGGATGCCACGACAGGGGCGGGTCGCAGTGGGGGTGGGGTCCCCTCAACCTGCGGCGCGAAGCCCTCGAGCGGGTATGGGCGTGCTAGGCGGATGCGCGAAAGGTGTCATGACCCGGGGCACACGTCGAGCAGTGCTGTGAAACATCCTGCGCAGGCAAGCGCCGCGCAAAATCGAGCACACGCTGGGTGAGGGCCGTCGGTTGCTCCATGAACCCGATGTGGCCGAAATCGGAGAATTCCACGAGCTCGGCGTGCGCAGGCAGATTTTGCGCGAAGAAGCGATAATGCGCGCGCGGCAAGATCCGCTCTTCGCGCCCCCACACGAAGAGCACGGGCATGTGGAGGCTCGCGAGCTCGCCCGGCGTGAGGAGCACGGAGGGGGAGATCTCCCCGAGCAGCTGGCGCAGCTGCGGGTGGTTGAAGCGCCGGCGGAGGTTGTGGGCGATCGGGTGACGGATCAGGGGCGGCACCTTGGCGAACACGTCGTCGACGAATTCGAGCGCCTGGCCGTAGGTGTCGATGCGGAAGCGGTCGAGGAAGGCCGCGTGCTGCGCGGGCGGCAGCGGGGCGCCGCCGGGCGAGACGAGCGCCAGGCCGCGGACCATGTGCGGGCGGGCGAGCGCGTAGCGGATGGCGACCAGGCCGCCCATGGAGTTGCCGAGGATGATGGCCGGCTGGTCGAGCACGCGGTCGAGCGTCTCGACCAGCGCGTCGAGCAGCACGGTCGGCGGGTCGCCCGGCCGCAGCGGGGCCGAGAACCCGTGGCCGGGCATGTCCGGGGCGATGACCGAGCGGACATGCGGCTGGAAGCGCTTGAGCAGCCCGGCGTAGCACACGGCGTGGGCCGCGAGCCCGTGCAGCACGACGATCGGCGGCAGCCCGCCGCCGCCTGCCCCCTCGAGCACGTGGATGTCGCCGACGCGCGTGGGCACGTGGCGGCTCTTCAGGCCGGAGGCGTTGAGGACACGTCGGGCGAGTCGCTCGGGCAGGGACAACATGCGATCAGGAGACTTCAGAGCCCCAGGAAATGTCCACAAAGCGGCGCTCTCAGACCGTGCTGGGGATCACAGGTCGGCTGCGCAGGCCCCTGCGCACGCGCGCATGCGGTCGCGCGAGCGCCGACCCCCCGCCGGTGCGAGTGAACCTGTCCTCGAAGACATTTCAATGCGGCCTCCCTGGGGCACCTGCGACCCACGCGCGTCAACCGCCCGCGCGAGCGCCCCTCGCGCTGGAGGGGGCGGCGGCGCGGTACGGAGCTCAAACATGCCTCTTCGAACATGTCCCATGGGTCTTCTTGACGGCCTCCGCGCCGCCCGCGTAGAAGGGCGCGCGCGGCCATGAAGCTCGTCGACGTGACCGAGTTCTACTCCCAGCGCGGCGGCGGCGTGCGCACGCACCTGACCGAGAAAGCCGCCGTGGCCGCGCGGCGGGGTCACGACCACCTGGTCTTCGCGCCAGGTCCGCGCGGCGCCGTCGACCCGGGCGTGCGCTACGTCCCCGGGCCGTCGCTGCCCTACGATCCGACCTACCACCTGCTGTGGCGCGTCGGCGGGCTGCGCCGGCAGCTGCGGGCCGAGCGGCCCGACGTGCTCGAGATCCACTCGCCGTACGTCGCGGCGATCGCGGCGCTGGGCCTGCGTCCGGGCGAGTTCGGGGTGCGCACCTTCGTCTGGCACTCCGACTTCATCGACACCTACCTGCGCGGCGACCTCGAGCGGCGGCTGGCGACGCTGCTGCGCGCTCGCGCCTCGCGGGCCGCCGACCTCGTGGTCGAGCCGCTGTGGGCCCACGTGCGCCGGATCGCCGGCGCCTGCGCCATGACCGTGGTCGGCTCGCGCTGGCAGAAGCACAAGCTCGAGCAGCACGGCGTCGCCCGGGTCGAGCACATCCCGTTCGGCATCGAGCCCGGCCGCTTCGCCCCCGAGCGGCGCAGCGAGGCCCGCCGCCAGGAGCTGCTCGCCGGTCGCCCCGGGCCGCTCGTCCTCGCCATCGGCCGCTTCGCCGTCGAGAAGCGCTGGGACGTCGTCGTCGACGCCTACGCGCGCCTCGCCGAGCGCCACCCCGGCAGCGTCCTCGCGGTGTTCGGCGACGGTCCCGAGAGACATGTCTTTGAAGACAGGCTCGGTGCGCGCGACGACATCCGCGTCCTCGGCTTCGAGCGCGACCGCGACCGCCTCGCCGTCACCCTCGCCAGCGGCGACCTGCTGCTCCACGGCTGCCCGTTCGAGACCTTCGGCCTCGGGGTCGCCGAGGCGATCGCCAGCGGTCTGCCGGTCGTCGTCCCCGACGCCGGCGGGGCGGCCGAGCAGGCCCCCGCCGAGAGCGCGGCACCGTACCCCGCGGGCGACGTGGCCGCCTGCGTGGCCGCCGCGGAGTCGCTGCTCGCCGTCGACCCTGCCGAATTGAGGGCCCGCGCCGCCGGCCCGGCCCGCCGCGTCACCAGCGTCGTCGACCACTTCGACGCCCTGTTCGCCCGCTACCGCGACCTGCTCGCGCGCTGAGGTGTCCTCGCCGTCCTCGCAGCGACCGGCGCCGAGCACGTGAAGCGCGCCGGCCTCACCGCTCCACGATCTCCTCGGCCCCGCGCCCATCGATTGCGACCGCCCCCGCGGCGTGCCAGCATCCGCGCGTGCCGGTCCACGTATCGATCCACGACGTCAGCCCCGCCTGGGAGGCGGAGGTCGACCTCGCCTTGCAGGCGTGCGCCGCGGTCGGCATCAAACCTGGCCTTTTGGTCATCCCGAATTACCACGGCGCCTGGCCGCTCGACGAGCACCCCGCCTACGCCGCGCGCCTGCGCGGGTGGCAGGCCGCCGGTCACGAGATCTTCCTGCACGGCTACTACCACCTCGCCGGCGCCGGTCCGCGCGAGCCGTCCGCCGCCGGCAACGCGGCGCCGCGGGGCTTGCGGCGGCTGTGGGCGCAGAAGGTCGTGTCCGGCGGCGAGGCCGAGTTCAGCGACGTCGACGAGGCCGAGGCGCGCCGCCGGCTCGACGACGGTGAGGCCGTGCTGCGCCGCGCCGGCCTGCAGCAGCTCGACGGCTTCATCGCCCCCGCGTGGTCGATGCCGCCGTGGATGTTCGCCGTCCTGCGCGAGCGCGGCTACCGTTACACCGAGGATCACCTGCACGTGTACGACCCGAAGGCCGGCGCGCGGCGGACCAGCGTCGTCCTCAATTACGCCAGCCGCACGCCGGCGCGGCTGTGGTCGAGCCTCCTCTACTGCCGGCTCGCGCGCCCGGCCCGGCGCCTGTGGCCCGCGCGCGTGGCGATCCACCCGGCCGACATGCGCCACGCGGTGCTGCGCCGCGAGATCGACGGCCTCCTGCGCTGGGCCGTCGGCGACGCCGTGGTGTCCGCGCGCGCCCTCGTCGAGGCCTGAGTCATGGCGCGCGTCAGCCTCGTCGTGCACGGCCGCGGCCGCGGTCACGCCAGCCGGGCCCTCGCCTGCGCGCGCGCCCTGGGCGACGCCGGCCACCAGCTGCACGTGTTCGCCGGCGGTGATTCGGAACATGTTTTAAAGAACATGTCCCGATATACATCCATCCCGATCGTCCGCCCCGGCCTCGCGGCGCCCGGCGGGTGGTTGCGGCGGCTGTCGAGCGACGCCGCGCGGTTCGCCGCCGCCGCGCCGCAGTGCGTCGTCAGCGACGGCGACCAGCCGAGCCTCGTGCTCGCGCGCCGGAGCAAGGTCCCCGGCGTCGCCGTCGACCACGGCCTCGCGCTCACCCACGGACGCCTGCCGGTGCGCCCGCCGGCGCTGCTGCGGCTGTACGAGCGGCTCAACAACGCCCCGCTGGTGCTCGCCGACCGCCTCGTCGCCGTCCACTTCCTCCCGTTCACGGCCGCCGACCCGCGCGTCGCCGTCGCTCGCCCCGACCTGCGCGACGACCTGCGCGGGCCCGTCACGCGCGACGGCTTCCTGCTGGCCTACTTCCGCGACGACAACGGCCGCGACGCCCTCGCCCTGGCCCTCGCCGTCGGCGCCGAAGTGATTTGCTTCGGCGAGCGCGACCCCGGGCTGCCGGGCCTGCGGTTTCATCGCAGCGACCGAGCCGGCTTCGCCGACCACCTGCGCCGCTGCGACGGCGTCATCACCTCCGCCGGCAGCAACGTGCTCGCCGAGTGCGTCATGCTGCGCAAGCCGGCGCTGGCGCTGTACCGCCGCGGCGACGCCGAGCAGGCGCTCAACGCCCAGCTCGCCGAGCACGCCGGGGTCGCGCTCGGCCGCAGCATCGAGGACCTCGGCGCCCGCGACCTCGCCGAATTCCTGACCCGCGCGCGCGGCGGTGAATTCGCCGCGCACGACCTCGTCGCCGCCATGCCGCCGGTCTCCGAGGTGGTCGTCAGCACCGTCGCGGCGCTCCTGGTATAAGGCCCACGCCCGCATGAGCGACTCCTCCCGCGCCACCGGCCTCGCCGCGCTCGTCGTGCGCCGCCCGCTGGCGATCGTGCTCGTCGCCCTGCTGCTCGGCGTGCTCGGCTACTTCGGCACGCGCCGGCTCGGCATCGACCAGGAGCTGCGCGCGCTGCTGCCCGACGACGCCCCGAGCGTCGTGCGCCTCGACGCCGTCAGCGAGCGGCTCGGCAATCAATCCGACCTCTACGTCACCGTCCGCGGCCCCGACCGCGCCGCCAACCTGGCTCTCGGCGCCGCGATCGCCGAGACCCTCGAGCAGCGCGACGACATCCGCTACGTCCTGTTCCGTCGCGACCCGCAGTTCTTCCGCGACAACCTGCTGCTCTACGCCGACCTGCAGGACCTGCTCGACCTGCGCCAGCGGGTCATCGACGCCATCCAGGCCCGCGTCCGCCGCGAGCTCAGCATGTTCCCCGAGGACCGCGAGGCCGCCGGCGAGAGCGACGACCTCGACCTCGACGAGAAGGCGCTGCGCGAGCGCTACGGCCTCGACCGCGAGCCCTCCGAGTACTTCGAGCGCGACGAGGGCCGGCTCGTCGTCGTGCGCGCGCGGCCGACCCGGGCCAACACCGACATCTCGTTCGCGCGCGGCCTGTCGCGCAACCTGCGGGCCGCCATCGACGGCCTCGAGCCGAACAAGTTCCACCCCGACATCGAGGTCACGATCGACGGCAGCTACGCCGAGCACACCGCCCAGGCCAGCAGCCTCGAGCGCGACATCATCTCCGGCACCGCGGTCGCGTTCGGCCTGCTCCTGCTGGTGGTGGCGCTCTACTTCCGCGGCCTGCGAGCCGTCCCGCTGGTGCTCGTGCCGCTGCTGACCGCCGTCGTCACCACGCTGGCGATCGGCTGGGCCGCCTACGGCGAGCTCAACCTCGTCAGCGCCTTCATCTTCGCCGTCACCCTCGGCCTCGGCATCGACTTCGGCACCCACATCCTCTCGCGCTACCGCGACGAGCGGCGCCGCGGCCTCGATCAACTGGCCGCGATCACCACCACGATCGCCACCACCGGGGCGTCGACCGCCGGCGGCGCGCTGAGCACCGCCTTCGCGTTCCTGTTCCTCGTCCTCGCCGAGTTCCGCGGCTTCTCGCAGTTCGGGGTGATCGGCAGCCTCGGCATCATGATCGCCCTCGTCGCCGCGCTGGTGGTCCTGCCCGCGCTCGCCCTCGTGCTCGAGCGCATCCGGCCCTGGCGCGTGCCGCCGCCCCCCGCGCGCGAGGCCCCGGGCGCGGCGATCGTCTCGCGCAAGTTCCCCTACCTGGCCCTCGGGACAGTCCTCGTCTGCCTGCTCGTCGGGCTCTGCGGCGCCGCCGCGGCGCCGAACATCGGCTTCGAATACAACCTCGGCAAGCTGGGCCCGCCCGACCGCACCAGCCCCGAGGAGCAGAAGCGGGCCAACGAGTACCGCGACGCCGTCGGCCGCACGCAGTCGACCGACCCGACGATCGTCCTCACCGACGGCCTCGCGCACACCGAGGCCGTGAACCGCCAGCTGCAGGCGATCCTCGACCTCGAGCCGGAGGAGATCGCCGAGATCACCGGCCTTGAGCCCTACTCCGACACGCCGCGCAAGCCGAAGCCCGAGCCCGAGCCGGCGCCGAAGCCGAAGGCCGTCGACGACGAGGAAGAGGACGAGGACGTCGAGCCCGACGACCCGAAGTTCGTCCGCCTCGCCGAGCTCGCGCGCCAGCGCGGCAAGGTCGACCCGGCCGTGCGCGAGCAGCTGAAGCAGTACCCGCCCGAGCGCCTGCGCGAGATGGACGACCTGCTCAGCAGCGTGCTGTCGATCTACACCTTCGTGCCCGAGCTGCAGCAGGAGAAGCTGCAGGTCATCGGCGACATCAAGCAGCGCATCGACAACAAGCGCGGCTCGTTCAGCGACGCCGAGCTCGACAAGCTGAGGTCGTGGGAGCGCTACCTGCAGGTCGAGCGCCCGGTCGGGCCCGACGACCTGCCGGCGTGGGTCAAGGTCCAGTTCACTGACATGCACGGCGAGCTTGGCCGCTTCGTCGCCTGCTGGCAGCGCGGGCCCAAGTCCGAGTACGCCCACGCCAAGCGGATCCACGACGCCTTCGACACCATCGACACGCCGCTCGGCCCGGCCCCGGCGGTCGGCTCGCACTTCGTCGTGCCCGAGGTCGTCGACGCCATCCGCGGCGACGGGCCGCTGGTGATGTGCGCCGTGTTCGGCGTGCTCATCGCCACCGCCCTGGTGATGTTCCGCAGCATCGCCGGCGCGGCGCTCGTGTTCGCCACCGTCGGCGTCGCGCTGTGCTGGCTGGCCGGCGTGTTCGTGTGGATGGGCTGGACCCTCAACCTGTTCAACCTGGTCGCGCTGCCGCTGCTGGTCGGCATGGGCCAGGACGACTCGCTGCACATCATCCACCGCCACCGCGAGGAGGGCGCCGGCCGGCTGGCGCACACCATGCGCGAGACCGGCGGCGCCGTGGTCCTCACCACCGTCACCACCGTCATCGGCTTCTCGAGCATGCTGTTCGTCGACCACATCGGCCTGCGCTCGCTCGGCTGGACCGCGGTGGTCGGCATGACCTTCTGCCTGCTCGCCTCGCTCACGCTCGTGCCCGCTTGCCTGCACCTCGGCGAGTGGTGGCGGGCCCGGCGAGGCGAGTGAGAGGTCCTTTCCGACATGTCCTTGAAGACATATGAAGATCCGGCGCCGCCCGCCGCCGTCCTGCCGGTCGCTGTGCGCCCGTGCGCGCATCCGCCTGCGCGCCTGCACGGTTTTGCCGGGCGCGCAAGCGCGCGGACTGGCCTGCCGTGGGGCAAAGCCGCTACAGTGAGGGGAGCATGCGGATCGCCCTCGTGATGGCCGGCGGCGGCGGCTCACGCCTCTGGCCCGCCTCGACCCCCGAGCGGCCCAAGCAGTTCATGGCGCTGCGCACCGATCGGAGGCAAAGCCTGCTCGCGGCCGCGGTCGAGCGCGCCGCCGCGGTCGCCGGCGCCGACTGCACCTTCCTCGTCACCACCGCCGAGCTGGCCGCCGCCGTCCGCGCGGCTGCGCCGCAGCTCCCGCCCGAGCACGTGATCGAGGAGCCGTGCCCGCGCAGCACCGCGCCGTGCGTCGCCCTCTCGCTGGTGCACATCGTCGAGCGCCTGCGCGCACGCGGCTGGTCGGAAGGACAGATCGACGAGACCCCGCTGGTGGTGCTGCCCTCGGACCATCACATCGGCGACGAGGGCCGCTTCGCCGACCTGCTCGGTCGCGCCTGCGACTGCGCGGCCGAGGCCCGCGACGTGGTCGTCCTCGGCGTCACGCCGACGCGGCCGGAGACCGGCTACGGCTACATCGAGCGCGACGGCGTCCCGCGGGCCTCCGCCTGCGACACCGCCTGCGCCTCGCTGACCCTCTACTCGGCGCTGCGCTTCGTCGAGAAGCCGAACCTCGCCCGCGCGCGCGAGTTCCTGGCCAGCGGCCGGTTCCTGTGGAACGCCGGCGTGTGCATCGCCCCCATCGGCCGCATGCTCGCCGAGTACCAGCGCCACGCCCCCGGGCTGTGGCAGGCGTTCGCGCCGGTGGTCGCCGCCCTGCGCGAAGGCGAGGTCGAGCTGGCCCGCGGGCGCACGGCCGCCGCCTACGCCTCGATCCAGCCGGCCTCGATCGACGTCGCCATCCTCGAGCAGCTCGCCGACCTCAGGGTCGCCGCCACCGACGTCGCGTGGACCGACCTCGGCTCGTGGGCGGCCATCCGCGAGGCCCTGCCGCGCGACGGCGACGGCTTCGCCGTCCACGCCGAGAACGGCGCCGCCGTCCACGTCGTCGGCGGTCGCGACGGCCTGGTGTGGACCGACGGCGCCGACGTCGCGATCGTCGGCCTCGACGGCGTCGCCGTCATCTCGTCGGGCGGCCGGATCCTCGTGTGCCCGCTCGAGCGCGCCCAGGAGGTCCGCGCCGCCGCCGAGGCCTCCGCCAAGTACGCCGCGGCCCGCCCCCGCGACAAGCCGCGCGACCCGTGAGCCCGGCTGTCCCGAAGGACATTTGACTGGTCCATGCCGCGCGCGGATGCCGAGCAAATTTGGGGACATGTCCTCAAATTAACTTCGGGGGCGAGCACGTGGCATCCGCTCTGGCCTCGCCCTCACCGCGCGGCGACAGCGGGGCCTGCGACGCTCTCCGCGGGCGGACGAGGGGCGGCGCAGCGGGACGCCGCCGGGGGCCCCATGCCTCGCGCGCAGACGCCGGGCCAATCTTCGGACATGTCCTAAAATTACATCGGCGGCGAGCACGTGGCATGGCAGGTCCGGCGTCGCGACGGGACCCGCTGCGCCGCCCCTCGTCCGCCCCTCGACGATCTCCGCGGCCCCGCCCTCCGGAATGGAGAAACCGCGAAGTCCGCGCGCGAGCCCTCGCACACCGAAGCGCGGGGGCCAGTCGCCGCGCTTCGTTATACTCGGCGCCCGTGACGAGCACCGGAGCAAGCACCCGCGCCACGCCGCCGCCGTGGCTGCGGCGCGTGGCGATCCTCAACGACTACGCGCGGATCCCCTACGCCAACGGGTCCTCGTTCGCCTCGCAGATGTTGCGGCGAGAGTTCGCCGCGCGCGGGCAGGAGGTCACCGTCATCGGGCCCAACGACCCGGGTGCGCGCCCCGATCAGCTGCCGCCGCGGCGGATCTTGCTGCCCTCGTTGCCGCTGCGCAATCACCCCGGGGTGTACATGCCGTTCCCGTCGGCGCGGAGCTTCCGCGAGGCGGCGGCGCACAAGTTCGACTTCGTGCTCAGCCAGAGCAATCACGACCTGTGCGACCTCGGCGTGTGGCTGCGCTTCAAGCACGACGTGCCGCTCCTGTGCGTCAACACGCTGCACCTGCCGAGCGTCTACGGCGTGGTCCTGTCCGACCGCATGCGGCGCAGCCGGACCATCAACGGCCTGTTCGAGGATCGCCTGATGCCGTGGCTCGAGCACCACTGCGCCGAGGTCTACAACCTCGGCGACGGCCTCATCGTCCTCGCCGAGGGCCTCGTCGACTACTGGCGCGAGCGCGGCGTGACCGTGCCGATCCACGTCATCCCGCGGGCCGTGGCGCCGCACATCTTCGACGCGCCGGTCGGCGCCGATCCGTTCCCCGCCGGCGCGACCGCCGGCCAGCGCCTCCTGGTCGTCTGCCGTCATTCGCGCGAGAAGGGCGTCGAGCGGCTGCTGCGGCTGTTCGCCCGCCACGTCGCGCCCGCGCGGCCGCAGGCCTCGCTCACCCTCGTCGGTGACGGCCCCGACCACGACGACTTCCGCGCCCTCGCCGACCGCCTCGGCCTGCAGGACCGCGTGCAATTCGTCGGCGAGGTCCCCGTCACCGACGTCCCGAACTGGTACCGCCACGCCGACCTGTTCGTCTACACCTCGCTGTCGGAGACCTACGGGCAGGTCGTCAGCGAGGCGATGTGGTGCGGGCTCGCGGCCGTGGCCTTCGCCGACGGAATGGGCGTGTCGCAGCAGATCCGCGACGGCCGCGACGGCTTCCTCGTGCCCCCCGGGCCCGACCCGGACGCTGCCGACGCCGCGTTCGGCGCCCGCGTGGTCGAACTGCTGCGCGACGAGGCTGCCCGCAAGCACATGTCCGAAGAGGCATCTCGCCACGCGCACGAGCGCGCCGCGCCGGAGCGGAGCGTCGCCCGCTACTATCAGGCCTTCGAGGCCGCGCGCGAGCACTGCCGCGGCACCGCGGAGGCGCGCCGGACCCAGGGCCTGAACACGCCCCGCCTGATCTCCCGCTGGCTCGCCGTCCACGGCGCCGTCGTCGGCCTGAGCGCCCTCCGCCCGCCGGCCCTGCTCAACCGCAACGGCGGCGAGCAGCCGGCGTGGAGTTGAGCGCGTCGAAGCGCTATTCGGGCATGTCCCATACGACATGCCCCGCAGGACCATCTCACCCGGGCGCGTTGGCCAGCGCGATGTCGAGGTAGGGCTGGAGCATGTCGAGCAGGCGCCCGCGGGCGCGGACGCGGCGGAGGTTGCCGTAGTGGCCGACGATCGCGCGGTCGATGAAGATGATCTCACGCGGCGGCTGGAACGAGGCCATGTGCTTGATCGCCGCCGGGATCATGCGGATGACGTCGTCGTGAATCGTGGCGGCGGCGTAGTCGAACAGCTCGCCGGTGAGGAACGGCAGGGCCAGGATGTCGCGCCACTGCTTATAAAATGTGTGCTCGACCGGCGGGCCGTCGGGGTTGCGCACGCCGAGGCCGCGCAGGCCGACCTCGACGCCCGCGTAATCCTCGGCGAGGCCGCAGCGGATCGTCGTCGCGTAGGCGGCGGCGATCTCCGGCGCGACCTGCTTCACGCAGCCGAAGTCGTAGAGGACGACGTCGCCGTTCGGCCGGAACGCCAGGTTGCCGGGGTTCGGATCGGCGTGCAGGAGCCGGTGCTCGAACAGCTGGGCCGCGAGCGCGCGGAACAGGTTGTCGCCGAGCCGGTCGCGGACCTCCTGAGAGTAGCCGCGCGCGTCGAGCTCGTCGATGCGGTCACCCGGCTCAAAGGTCAGGGTGAGGACGCGCTGCGACGAGCGCTCGGCCACGACCTCGGGGATGATGACGTGCGCGTCGCCGCGGTGGATCTCGCGGAACCGGCGCACGTTGTCGGCCTCGTTGCAGTAGTCGAGCTCCTCGACCAGACGCGCGCGGATCTCCGCGAACACCTCGTCGAGGCTCTGCTGCTTGACATCGATCAGGCCGGTGGCCCGCTTGACGAAGCCGCCGGCCTTGAGCGCGAACTTCAGCTGCGCGAGGTCGGAGTCGACGGCGCCGTCGACGCCCGGGTACTGCACCTTGACCACCACCTCGCGGCCGTCGTCGGTGGTGGCGCGGTGGACCTGACCGATCGAGGCCGCCGCGAACGGCTCGACCTCGAATTTTTTGAAGAGGACCTCGGGCGGGGCGCCGAGCTCGCTCTCGATCTGGCGGGCGATCACCGCGAAGTCGACCGGCGGCGCCTGCCGCTGCAGCGAGCGCAGCGCCTCCGCCAGCTCCTTCGGCAGCAGGTCGCTGACGATCGACGCCATCTGCCCGACCTTCATGACCGCGCCCTTGAGCTCGCCGAGCGTCCGGGCGATACGCCCGCCGTTGAGCTCGTGCGCCGCGTTGCGCTCGCGCTCCGCGTCCTCCTCGGACTGGAACATCGACTTGATCCGCGTCTTCGCGTAGCTGCCCGCGACCTGCGCGGTCATGCCGGCGAGCCTGAAGAACCGCTTCCCCCTGGTGACCGGGCCCTCGTTCATCGCCGCTCGCTCCCGTTTACTCTGCCCGCCCGACCCCGCCGGCGCAAGCCCACGCGCCCGCGCGTCGCAGCGCCGGCGCGCGGGCCGACGTCGCTACGACCCCCCGGCTCGTGACCGGCCCCCGCCGCGGCAGACCTCACGAGGATGTCCCTGGGGACATGTCCGGGGCGCATGGTAACATATCCCATAGGCCATGTCCCATCGAACAGGTGCGTAAGAGCCCCGCCCGCGCGGCCCGCGGGAGAGACTCGCGTCTGGCCCGGTGTGCGCTGGCTCGCGGGGGCGGCCCCGGCGGGTCGACCGGCGCCCGGAACGCCGCGAATCGGCCGCTCGCACCCGAATTGGGCGGATCTCGCGCTCGCTCGCCGGCGCCGGAGCCGATGGGGCCGCGATTCAGGCCGCCGCCCGGCCGGGCCGGATCCGCGAGGAGCCCGCGCCGCCGGGCTCGCGAGCCTGTAGGATGAGCCCCGGAGCCGATCGTGACCCGCGAAGCGAAGCCAGACTCGTCGAGGACCGTCCAGGAGACCGCGCGCTTCATCCTCCGCTACCTGCGGGAGAACGCCGACGGCGCGACCAAGGAGACGCTGTCGTCCAAGGCCGGCGTCGCCGGCGTGACGGTGCAGCGGGCGCTCAAGTACATGCGCGAGGAGTGGGACGCGCCGCTCGAGTTCGTGCACGCGAGCAAGGTGTGGAAGCTGCTCGACGACAAGTTCACGCTGCCGCTCACCGACCCCGACCCGGAGGACCTCGCCGCGGTGGTGTTCGCCTCGGCGCTGCTGCAGCCGGTCGCCGACGCCGAGCTCAACGCGCGCGTCAAGCGGCTCGTCGAGCAGATGGACGCCGCGGTCGAGGAGACGCAGAAGAGCGCGGCCAAGGTGCGGCCGAAGAGCGTGACCGCGACGATGACGACGGGCACGCGGGTCGACTCGCGGCTGGTCTCGAAGCTGTTGCAGGCGGTCGGTTCGGGCGTGGTGCGCATCGAGTACGACAGCCCGTGGTCGGGCACGCGCAAGACGCACGACATCGAGCCGTGGCAGCTGCGGCTGCACGACGGCGTGATGTACATGCGCGCGTTCTCGCGGACGACCGGCGACGCGCGCAGCTTCCGGGTGGCGCAGATCGTCCACGCGCGCGTGCTCCCGGGCCAGACCCCGCGCGAGCCGGTCCCGACCAAGAACAACTTGTGGGGCTCGTCCGACCCCGGCTTCGGCATCGACAGCGACCGCCCCGGCGTCGCCACCTTGCGCGTGCGCGGCGGCGTGGCCCGCTGGATCGCCAACCTCGTGTGGGACCCCGGCCAGGAGGACCGGTGGGTCGAGCCGGGCGAGCTGCTCGAGCGCAAGGTGCCGTACCACTCGTGCCGCGAGTTCGCGCGCCGGCTGCTGCAGATCGTCGACGGCCTCGAGTCGATCGAGCCGGCCGAGCTGCGCGAGGAAGTGGTCAGCGACGCGCGCGCGTTCCTGGAGCGCCTCGATCGCCACGCCGCGCCGGCGTGACGTCCGCGCGTTGTCTGCCGCGGATCAAGCGCCCGTGGCAAGCTGCGCTCGAGGTCGACGGGGGATCTGATCAGGGCGGGTGACTTCATCACTCCGGGGCCTGCTGACGGCCTTTCGGGTTTGAAGTCGTGGTGACCTCAAGCCCAGGCGGGGGCTCACGCGGCGCAGGTCGTCGCGTGGGCCCCCGCCTCCTTTGCTATCATCCGCGCGTGAGCGCGCGCCCGCGAGTCTGCGTCCTTCATGTCGGCGGCACGATCGGCATGGTCCGCACCGAGGCCGGCTACGCGCCGCAGCCGGACTTCCTCGGCAACTACATGAACGCGATGCCCGAGCTCCGCCGCCCCGAGCTGCCGGCGTTCGACGTCGTCTCGCTCGAGCCGCTGCTCGACTCGGCCGACATGGCGCCCGAGGACTGGGTCCGGATCGCCGCCGCGATCGCCGAGCGCTACGACGACTACACCGGCTTCGTCGTCGTCCACGGCACCGACACGATGGCCTACACGGCCTCGGCCCTGAGCTTCCTGCTGCCCGGGCTGGCCAAGCCGGTCATCATGACCGGCTCGCAGCTCAGCCTCGAGAACGTCCGCAGCGACGGCCGCGAACACATCATCACGTCCTTGCTGCTCGCCGGGGCCGGCGAGATCCCCGAGGTCTGCATCTACTTCGCCTCGCGGCTGCTGCGCGGCAACCGGGCCCAGAAGGTCCACAACCTCGACTTCGTCGCGTTCGACAGCGGCAACCTGCCCCCGCTCGCCCAAGTCGGGGTCGGCGTCGAGGTCGCGCGCCACCTGGTCCGAAAGCCAGGTGCTCGCGCGATGAAGATGGTCCCGCTGGTCCGCAAGCCCGAGGTCGCGGCGGTCCGCCTGTTCCCGGGCATCGGCGCGGCGATGATGTCGAAGCTGCTCGAGCCGCCGCTCGAGGGCCTGGTGCTCGAGACCTACGGCGTCGGCAACGCGCCGAGCCGCGACCACGCGCTGCTCACCGCGATCGCCCGCAGCGCCGCGCCCCCGCGCGAGGTCGTGATCGTCAACTGCTCGCAGTGCCACGGCGGCTCGGTCCGCCAGACCGTCTACAGCACGGGCGCCGCGCTGGCCCGCGCCGGCGTCCTGTCCGGCTTCGACATGACGCCCGAGGCCGCCCTCACCAAGCTCTACTGCCTACTCGCCGCCGGCCTGCCGCCGGCCGAGGTCCGCGCTCGCATGCAGCAGGACCTCGCCGGCGAGCTCACCGCCAACGTCCCGTGAAGGTGCGACGATGCGTGTCCTGAGCCTGTCCGTCAGCCTGTCTGTTTGTGCATGTCTGTTTGCACATGTCTCCGGGTGCAGCTCTCCGCCGCCCGCGCCGCAGGCCGCGCCTGCCCCGGCCAGGGCCGCGGCGCAGCCCGCGGGCGAGGCCCTGGTCGGCTACGACCTGCGCCGCCTGCGACCGCGCGACGAGGAGACGCTGGCCGCGATGTTCGACCGCCTGCTCGCCCAGGCCGTGGCCGACGGCAAGCGCGTGGCCGTGCTGTTCAGCGCCGACTGGTGCGAACCCTGCCGCGAGCTCGAGACGGAGCTCGGCAACCGCCACAAGGCGGCCGAGATCGGCGACGTGCGCTTCCTCGAGCTCAAGGAAGAGGACTGGACCGCGGCCGCGCGCATGGACGAGTTCAACGAGCTCCGCCGCCGCTGGGCCGACCAGGTCGGCTCGTACCCGCTGCTGCTGCTGCTCGACGCCCAGGGCAAGCGCGTCGAGGAGATGAAGCAGGCGATCGAGCGCCTCGAGGCGGCGAAGATCGAGCCGACGCTGGCGCACTGGCTGGCCGACACGCGGCCGAAGAACAGCGCGTCGTAGCTCGAGCGCGTCGGATTCATGCGTGCGCGCCGGTCTCGACGTCCTCGCCGCAGGCGAGGGGCGTGTCGACGCGCCGCGACTCTCGGCGGGCGGCCGCACGAGCCGTGCGGCCGCCCTGCGCCGCGCGGCTCAGCGGCGGCGGCGGAGGATGAAACCTGCCCCGAGGGCCAGGAGGACCATCGCACCGTTCCAGGCCTGGCCGTCGGCGTCGACGGAGCAGCCCTTCTTCTTCTCGACCGGGGGCGGGCCTTCCTTGCCGGCGTCGCCTTCGGGAGCGGCGGAGCCGTCGTTGCCGTCGCCGCCGCCGAGCGAGTCGTGGGCGTCCTGCTCGGCCGCGGCCTTGTCCTCGGCGTCGTCCTCGTCTTCCTTCGGCGCTTCGGGCTTCTTGCCGCTCTTGATCAGCTTGATCTTGCCGGTGGCGAGGGTGAGCTCCTTGCCCTTGGCGTTGACCTGCGTGACCTTGATGTCGTAGGTGCGGTTCTTGTTGAAACCCTTGCGGCCGTCGAGCTCGAGCTCGCCGTAGAACCACTTGTCGCCGGCGAAGTCGTTCTCGTCGTGGCGCCAGACGGAGGACTTGTTGCCGTCGAGGTCCTGGAAGAACTCGACGTAGAGCGGGCCGGGCGCCGGGTTGTCGAGCTTGGCGTGGACGTAGGCGATCCAGCGGTCCTCACCCGGTACTTCGTCGAGCGTGTCGACGACCGCCGACTTGCCCTTGGCGGTGATCTTGCCGGCCTCGTCGATCTCGATCGGAGTGGCGCCGATTTTCACCTCGCCCGCGTAGGCCGCGGCGCTGCTGAGCGCGGCCAGCGCGAACGCCGAAGTGAGCGTCAGGCGTCGCAGGAAGTTGTTGCGCGGTGTGCTGTTCATGGCGATCGGCAGCGAGGGTAGCACAGCCCGCGCCGGGGACTGTGAACCCCAAGAGCGTGTACCTGCACTCCGACGGCGGAGCGAAAGCACGTGCAAAGTGCGCAGGATCAGCCGGCGAGCGCAGTCGCGAGCGCACCGCTGCGGTCCATCGCCGCGAGCTCGGTGAAACCACCGATGCTCGCCGCCTTGACGAAGATCTGCGGGACCGTGCGCCGGCCCGTCTTCTCGATCAGCCAGCTGCGGGCCTCGGGCAGGTCGGTCACGTCGACGGCGACGAACGCGATTCCGCGCCGGCGCAGCAGCGACTCGGCCATGCGGCAGTAGCCGCACGTTTCGGTGACGTACAGGACGACGTCCGCGCCGAGCTGCTCGGGCGTGTGAAATTCGGTCAATGCCTCCGCGACACCCATGGCTGTTCTCGCCGAGGTGATAGCAGAGAATCAGTCCTCGGCGAGCAGCGCGAGGATCTCGTCGTCGAGCTTGTGCTGGTGCTCGCTGGCAAACTTGCCGACGATGACGTCGCGCCGCTGGGCGATCGGAGTGCCGGCGGTGACGCCCTGTCCACCAATGCCGCCGATCGGGCGCCGACCGACGCGGCTCGGCCCGCGGCTCGGACGCGGCGGACCCTGACCCGCGGCCGAGGCGGCCACCTGCGCCTGCGCCTCGGGGGCGGTGAACACGACGTGACCCAGCGTGGGATCGAGGGTCGGGCCCGGTTCACCGGCCTGGAGCGGCGGACCCTGCGGCACGACCTCGCGCGGGTCGGGCGGCGGCCGCCGGTCGGGGCGCTTCGCCGGCGCCTTCTCCGGTGCCACCGGCGCGGCGACCTCGGGCTTGTTCGAGGCCTCGGGGTGCGCGCCGATGTACTTGACGATCCGCTCGTCGAACGACCCGCTGCGCAGCTGGCGGATCATCGACTTGTGCGAGTCCTGCATCGCCGCGACGATCACCGCGTCGAGGTTCTCGCTCTCCAACTTGTCGCGATAGTCGACCTTGTTGGTGGCGATGATCGTGCCGTCGTAAAACACGTGCGTGAAGATGTGGGCCTTCTGAATGCCCGAATCCTCGGTCTGCACGTGATAGAGCCGCCCCCGGTGCGGGATGTTGTGGTTGTAGCCGAGCTGGGGGGACTGGTTGGCCGCCATGATGCTGCTCGCGGGAGCGTGCATGCCTAGGTTGCCGGCGATTTACGCGCACCGCAAGCCCAACTGTACTTCGCAGGCCGTCCGCTTCGACAAATCTCCCGCAACTACGGCGGCGAGGGCTCCTGCTATGCTGCGGCACCCGACAACGTCGGGCCGCGAAGTCCCGTGTCCGCTGCCGCCATCCCGCTCACCCCCTCTCCCGGCGAATTGCTCGTCCCGGCCGTTCAGGCCGGTCAAACGGGGGAGATCCCCGAATCCGCGCTCACCGCGCAGGTCGCCGCTTGCGCCGAACGGGTGGCTGCCATCGACCCTCGTGAGGCCTTCGAACTGCTGACGGAGGCGTTCTGCGGCCGTCACCCCGACGTGGCGATGCAGTGGCTCCGCGACGCCGGCCTGCTGGTCCACCTCCTGCCCGAGCTCGACGCGACCGTCGCGTTCTCGCAGGAGGGCGGCCGGCGCCACAAGGACGTCTGGGAGCACACGAAGGCGGTGGTCCGCCAGTCGGTGCCGCGACCCGCGGTCCGCTGGGCCGCGGTGCTGCACGACATCGGCAAGGTCACGACCCGTCGCTTCGTCGGCCCGGGCAAGGTCACGTTCCACGGCCACGCCGAGGAGGGCGTGCGCATGTACCGACGCGGCCCGGCCCGCCGGATCGGCTTCCCGCCGGAGATCCGCGAACAGGTCGAGCTGCTCATCCTCCATCACCTGCGCCCCGGCCAGTACGACGGCGCCTGGACCGACGCGGCCGTGCGTCGCTTCGCTCACGAGATGGGCCCGCTGCTGACCGACCTGCTCGACCTCTCGCGCGCCGACGTGACCAGCAAACGCCCCGGCAAGCGCCAGCGCTGCCTTCACTTCATCAGCGAGCTGGGCCGGCGGATCCGCGAGATCGCGGCGCTCGACGCCCGCGTGCCCCCGCTGCCCTCGGGCGTCGGCGACGTGCTGATCCGCGAGCTCGGCCTGGCCCCCGGCAAGATCATCGGCCTCCTGCGCAACCGCCTGACCGCGATGTGCGAGGCCGGCGAGATCGAGGCCGGGCAACCCGCGGAGTACTACGTCGGCGTCGTGCGTGAGCGCGGACTGCTCGCCGAACTCTCCGCGCCGGCGAGTTGAGCTGTCCCCCGGGACATGTGGTCTTTTAAAAAGACACGTCCTGAAGCGCTCATGCGCCGGATGGCCTGGATCGCGAGCCTCGTGCCTCGCGATCGCGGCTCGCGCCCCGCTGCGTCGCCGCCGCGTCGCGCGCGAGCGATCGCTCGCGCGTCCTGGCGCTGAAACCTGAGCTGTCCCGCGGGACAGCTCATGCGTGTGCGACGACTCAGCTCTTCTCGCCGTCGGGCGCCTTCGCGTCGGCCGGCGGCGTGCCACCGGCTGCGGGGGCGCCGTCGACCGGGACGGCCTTGTCGCCGCCCTCCTTCTGGCCGCCGCACTTGCCCTCGCCGCACTTGCCCTCGCCGCACTTCATCTCGCCGGACTTGGCGTCCGCGGGCTTGGCGTCGACCGGCTTGGCGTCGGCCGGCTTGGCGTCGGCCGGCTTGGCGTCCGCCGTCTTGGTCGGAGCGGCGTCCTTGGCGTCCTTCTTGGCCTCGCCGCCGCACGCGCCCGCGCCGAGTCCGAGGAGAGCGAGGGTGGCAGTGATCGTCTTGAGATCCATCAGCTCTTGCGTCCTTGCGCCGAGGGTACCACGCGCGAAGGCGACGGCGGAGGTGAAGCGCGAGCGGGCCCGGCGGGATGGATCCGGCGCGACGACGACCGCTCGTCGCGTCTCACTTCGCGCCCGGCTCGGCCCACGGCGGCAGTTCGGCGCGCACGTCGATCACGGCGCCGCTGATCGGGTGAGTGAAGGCGATCCGCACGCATGCCAGCTCGAGCACCTCGCCGGCGCCCGCGCGACCGACGACGGGCAGCGCCTGCGCCTGCGCGTGCAGCGAGATCTGCTCGCTCGACCCGCGGTGCAGCTCGACCTCGACCAAGCTCGCCCCGTCGCCCGCAGCCAGCGGACGAAACTCGGTGCGCGCCGGCACCGCGTCGCGCTCGCCCTCGCGCGCGAGGCGGAGGCCGCCGCCGGCCTTGATGAGGGGTGTCTCGCAGACCATGACCTCACGGACATGTCCCGAAAGACGGGCGCGATAGACCCGCAGCGTGTCGAGGTCGGTAAACCGGGCGAGGAAGCTGGCGGTGTCCTGGCCGCGAACGGTGAACAGGACCAGACCAGCGGCCGCGGGGTCGAGCGGGTGAACGAGACCGACGTAGGGCCGCTGAACACCCTCGCGCGCGAGCAGCTGGACGAGGGCGTGGCTGATCGCCCCGCGACTGCCCTCGCGGGTGGCCGCGGCAGGGACGCCGTGCGGCTTGTCGACGATGATGCACTGGGCGTCGCGGTGGACGATGCGAAGGCTGCCGGGGTCGAGCGGGGCCGCCTCCGCGGCGCCGCGGTAGATGGTGACGCGCTCCCCCTCCCGCACGCGCAGGGTCGGGATGCAGGTGCGCACGTTGCCGATGTACACGCCGCCGGCGCGGATCAGGTCGGAGGCGGGCGCCACGGCGAGGCCGAGCCGCCGCCCGAGCAGCTGACGCAGCGTCATGCCGTCCTCCATCGAGATGACCCGCACACGCACGCGGTCGCCAGCGGGCACGGGCGCGCCTGGTTGTGTCGGCTCGTCGGACCTGTTCATAAGACCCTGCTCATCCAGACATGCTCCGGAAGACATAACCATCGAGACATACAACGGGCGGAAGCGGCGGGCCGATCCGGCCACGCGGAACTGCGGGAGAGCTGGGTGGCGCGGGGCGCTCGGCTCCTGGCCGGCACAAAGCTCGCCGAGTGCGACAAGCGGGGCCCGAGACGCTCTTCACAGGGCGGGGCGGGCGCGGCGAGAATGGGACGCAGCGAGCATCGCAGCACCGACTCGGCTCCTGGCCGGCACGAAGCTCGCCGAGCGCGACAAGCGGGGCCCGAGACGCTCTTCGCAGGGCGGGGCGGGGGCGGCGAGAATGGGACGCAGCGAGGGGCCCCATGCCTGACGCGCAGACGCGGGATCAATCTCCGGACACGCCCTGTCGAACACTCCGCGTCGAGCATCTGGCATGGCAGGTCTCGCGTCGCGAGGGACCCGTTCTCGCCGCCCCCGCCCCGCCCCACCCAGCTCTCTCGCAGCCCCGCGCCCCCGGAGCGGCCCGACTCTCGCGCCCCGGAGCGGCCCGACTCTCGCGCCCCGGAGCGGCCCGACTCTCGCCCTATCGGCCATGTTCTCGAGGACATGCGCATAAAACCCTGTCCGTCAGGACATGCCTCTACGAGCGGTGCAGGCGCAGCTCGGCGGCCAGCTCGCGCAGCTCGGCGGCGGTGAGGAGGTAGCGCTCGCCGCAGTAAGAACAGCGGACCTCGGTGACCTCGCGCTCGCCGGCCAGGGCCTCGACGTCGTCGGCCCCGAGCATCGCGACGATGTCGCGGGCCACGGAGGGCCCGCAGTTGCAGCGGAACGCCAGCGGCGTCTCGGCGACGGGCTCGAACACGGCGCCGCCGAGGGCGAAGCGCAGCAGCTCGGCGGGCTCGCGCGGGAGGAGCAGCAGCGTGGCCAGGGCCTCACCGGCGAGGCGCTCGCGCAGCGGCGCCAGCGCCTCGTGGTCGCCGCCGGGCAAGGTCTGGCACAGGATGCCGGCCGCACGCACGACCCCGCCGTGGCCGTCGAGCAGGACCTCGCAGCGCAGCAGCGACGGGACCTGCTCGCTGGTGTTGAGGTAATGCTCGAGGTCGAGGTCGACCTCGCCGGCGACGAGCTCGACGGTGCCCTGATAGCGGCTGTCTGTCCCCGCGGACAGGTCGAAGTCGCGGGTCACGGTGAGCGCGCCGCGTCGGCCGAGGAACGGCGACAGCGGCAGCCGACCCGAGGCGCGCTCCAGGGTCGCGCGCAGCGGCGTGTCGCCGAAGCCCCGCCGCAGACAGCCGCGCACCGTGCCGTCGCCGTGCGCGTCGATGAGAAAGCCGCCGGGCTCGCCGTCGCTGCCGCCGCTGCCGCGCAGGTCGGTGAAGCTGCGCGCGTCCACCCGCAGGCGCTCGTTCGCCGACTTCGTCAGCGTCGTCAGCAGGCAGCCCGCCGTCAGCGCCCGGCCGAGCGCGATCGCCTCGAGCCCGTGCAGGCCGTGGCGGCGACAGGACTCCTGGACCAGGTCGGTGGTGACCGCAGCCAGCGTGCGCATCGTCGGCGCCGCGGGCGCGGCAGCGTCGGGCGCAGCGGCAATCGCGCGAAGAAGGACGTCCACGGCGAGAGCGTAGCGCAGGCGCTCAGGGCAGGTCGATCAAGTTGAGCTTCACGCTGGCGGCCGCGCCGTCGCGGACCAGCTTGACCTCGACCTCGTCGCCGACCTTGAAGCGGTCGAGGGCGTTGTACAGGTCGTCGTAGTTGCGGACCTTGTGCTCGTTGATGCCGACGATGATGTCGCCGAGGACGAGCTCGCCGGTGCGGTCCTGCGAGAGGCCGCGGATGCCCGCCTTGGCGGCCGGACCGCCGGCGACCGTGCGGGTGATGACGACGCCCTTGACGCCGACGCGCGCGGCGTAGGCGTCGGGCAGCGGCTCGATGCCGAGGCCCGGGTGCTCGACGCGGCCCTTGTCGATGATCTGCGGGACCACGCGGCGCACCGCCGCGACCGGCACCGCGAAGCCGATCCCGGCGCTGCTGCCGGTCTTGCTGAAGATCATCGTGTTCATGCCGATGAGGTGCGCGCCGCTGTCGAGCAGCGGGCCGCCCGAGTTGCCGGGGTTGATCGAGGCGTCGGTCTGGATCATGTCGCGGATCGTCACGCCGCCGTAGCCCTGCACCTCGCGCCCGATCGCCGAGACCACGCCGGTGGTCAGCGTGTGGTCGAGGCCGAACGGGTTGCCGATCGCTATCGCCGTCTGCCCGACCTCGAGCGGCCCGCCCTGCGGCAGCACGCGGATCGGCGTCAGCGGCTCGTCGCAGTCGATCAGCCTGAGCACCGCGATGTCCTTGTTCGGATCGCCGCCGAGCAGCTGCGCGTCGTAGGTCTTCTGGCTGTAGAGCGTCACGCTGTAGGTGCCGCGCGAGCGGCCGGCGTCGACCACGTGGTAGTTGGTGACGACGTGCCCCTGCGTGTCCCAGACGAAGCCGGTGCCCGAGCCCGCCGGGACCTCGAGCGCGCGCATCGAGTAGTCGCGGACGACCCGCTTCTGCGTCACGAACACGGTCGCCGGGGCGGCGGCGCGGAACACGTCGATGACGTTTTGTTCAGCTTCGAGGCGCGCGGCCGGCGACGGGCGCTTGACCTCCGGGGTCGCTGCGGGCTGCGACGGGGCGGCGACGACCCCGGTCAGCGTCGCGTGCGCGCCCACGTCCGGGGCGATCTCTCGCGGCGCGGACGCGGTCACGGTCTCGGTCCGGGGCGACGGCGGCGCTGCGGCCTGGCACTCGGTCATGCCCGGCAGAACCGTGAGGCAGCCGAGGAGGACCAGGGACGTGGACAGCAAAGTACGGCGTGAGGCGGCCATGGCTGGGCTCTGTTTTAGGCGCCCGCCCGCCGTCCGCAAGGGCCCGCTGCGCCCGGCGAGGGCCGCGAGGCTGCATTTATGTGCAGGCCGAAGCCGCGCGGGCGCGCTGCTGGGCGGCTTCCGGCCGCGCCGTGATATACCTTGCCGACCATGAACGGTGCCGCCGCCGCGCCAGCCCCATGCCCCTTCTGCCAGCAGTCGCACCCGGAAGACGTGTTCGTGTGCCCGACCGCGGGGAAGGTCCTGCCGCTCGAGGGCCGGCTGCTGGACGGCAAATTCAGGTTCACGAAGCTGCTCGGCGCCGGCGGCATGGGTGCGGTCTGGCGGGCCCAGAACATCCGCGTGCGCAAGGCGGTCGCCATCAAGCTGATGCACGCCGAGTTCGCCGGCAATCCGGGCATCCTCGACCGCTTCCGCAACGAGGCGACCGCCGCCGGCCAGATCGGCAACCCGCACATCTGCGACATCTACGACTTCGGCCAGAGCGTGCTCGGGCCCTACATCGTGCTCGAGATGCTCAACGGGCGCTCGCTCGGTGAGCTGGTCCAACAGACAGGTCAGGTCGACCCCGGGCTCGCGGTCCTGATCATCCGCCAGGCGCTCATCGGCCTCGACGCCGCCCACGCGGTCGGCATCGTCCACCGCGACCTCAAGCCCGAGAACATCTTCCTCCACGAGCCCTCGCCCGGGCACCTGCTCGTCAAGCTCATGGACTTCGGCATCTCGAAGTTCTCGCAGGGCGGCACCGAGGGCGGCGGCCGCACCAGCGCCGGCGTGCTCATGGGCACGCCCGAGTACATGTCGCCCGAGCAGACCGAGGGCGCGGCCGGGGTCGACCTCCGCACCGACATCTGGGCGATGGGCGCGATCCTGTACAAGGCGCTGACCGGCGCCGACGCGTTCACCGGCGCGACCATGGCGGCGATCCTCGTCGCCGTCTCGACCAAGCAGCCGACGCCGATCGCCCAGCTCGCGCCGCACGTGCCCCCGGGCCTGATCGCGGTGATCGAGCGCTGCCTCGCCAAGGAGCCCGGCGACCGCTTCGCCTCGTGCTCCGAGCTGTCGGCCGCGCTCGCGCCGTTCGAGCAGCTCGGCGCGCCGCTGCCCGCGATGGCCTCGCACACGCACGCGCCGCCGATGACCTCCGCGCCGATGACCGGCGCGCAGTCGTCGGTGCCGCCGCCGCAGGCCACCGGCCCGGTCGCCACCGTCATCACCGGCGGCCCGCCGCCGACGTCTCACCCCGGCTTCGCGCCGGTCGCCACCGTCATCACCGGCGGCCCGCCGCCCTCGACGCCGCCGACCAACAAGCCCACGTGGTCGGGTGAGCTCGGCAGGTCGCATCCCGCCGAAGAGTCGTGGTCACTGGGCCGCGCCGAGGGGCACAACACCCAGCTGCCGATGCCGACCAGCAGCGGCGGCGGCAAGGGCATCATCCTCGTCATCGCGCTGCTCGTGCTCGTCGGCGGTGGCGTCGGCGCTTACTTCATGATGAAGCCGAAGACCACGGTCACGCCGCCACCGCCGCCCGAGGCGATCGGCGCGGTCACGGCCGCGCCCGAGACCAAGACCACGCCGCCGCCCGACACCAAGGTCGAGACGCCGCCCGACACCAAGGTCGAGACACCGCCGCAGCCCGAGACCAAGGTCGAGACGCCGCCCGACACCAAGGTCGAGACGCCGCCCGACACCAAGGAAGACACCAAGAAGGACGACAACAAGAAGGACGACACCAAGAAGCCGCAGCCCAAGCCGAAGGAGCTCATCAGCGACACCGACGTGGCTGGCCTGCGCTTGCCCGGCAAGATGTTGTGGGAGAAGGCCAAGGAGCACTGCGAGAGCTCCACGGCCGACGGCCTCAAGACCTGGCGCCTGCCGAAGAGCGGCGAGGTGCTGAAGTTCCGCAAGAACCCCAAGCTCGCCAATCGCAAGGTGTGGACGTCCGAGATGAGCGCGGGGCGAGTGAAGGTCGTCGACATCAACTCGGGCGCGGTCGAAGAGGTCGCCCCCAACACGCCGAAGATCGACGTCACCTGCGTCGCGCTCAAGTGAGTGCGGCGCGCAGGCGCGCGTGGGCTCGTGTTAGGGTGGCCGCCATGTCTTGGCAGAACTTCGCCCGCCTCACCCTCCTGCCCTGCTTCACGCTGTTCGCGTGCGGTGACGACGGCAGCGGCACCGACTCGAACGCCACCACGTCGACGGACACCACGGACACGACCGCGACGACCAACGCGACGCCCGGCACCTCGACCGCCACCGAGACGTCACCGACCACCACCGAGACGCCGCCGACCACCACCGACGTGACGGCGACCACCGACGAGGTGACGTCGACCACCGTCGACCCGACCACCGACAGCACCTCGACCACCACCGGCGAGCCCGCGTGTCCCTACACCCCGGTGCCCGGCGAGCCCGGCTTCGCGCTCGAGATCATCGCCACCGGCTTCGACCGCCCGGTGCTGGTGCGCCCCGACCCGAGCAGCCCCGAGCGCCTGTTCGTGGTCGAGCAGGGCGGACGGATCAAGATCCTCGAGCCCGGCGAGACGACCGCGCCCGACGACAGCTTCCTCGACATCGACGTCAAGAACAAGGTGCCGATGCAGATCGGCCCCGAGCAGGGCCTGCTCGGCTTCGACTTCCACCCCAACTTCCCCGACGACCCGCGGATCTACGTCAACTACAACCCGGGCATGTGGCAGGGCGCCGGCCCGACGTACGTGTCCGAGTTCAAGCTCGACCCCAACGACCCCGACAAGGTCGACCCCGACTCCGAGCGCATCGTCATCGCCATCTCGCAGCCGGCCAGCAATCACAACGGCGGCATGATCGAGTTCGGGCCCGACGGCATGCTGTACATCGGCATGGGCGACGGCGGCGGCGGCGACGACCAGTACGACACCGGCCGCGACAAGCAGTCGCTGCACGCCAAGATCCTCCGCATCGACGTCGAGCCCGACGGCACGCCCGACATGAACGACCCGTGCGGCAACAACTGCGAGCTGCTCGACGGCTTCGACTACACGATCCCGGCCGACAACCCGTTCGTCGACGACCCGGAGTTCTCGCCGGAGATCTACGCGTGGGGCTTCCGCAACCCGTGGCGCTTCTCGTTCGACCAGGACGGCACGCTCTACGTCGCCGACGTCGGCCAGAACCAGTGGGAGGAGGTCAGCGTGGTCGTCGGCGGCGCCGACTACGGCTGGAGCCTGATGGAGGGCAACCACTGCTTCAACGGCGGCTGCGACGACTCCAAGGGCGTCAACGAGGTCAACGACCAGGGCCTGACCACGCCGATCGCCGAGTACAACCACGGCGAGGGCTGCTCGATCACCGGCGGCACCGTCTACCGCAGCTGCGAGGTGCCCGAGTGGAACGGCACCTACTTCTACGGCGACTACTGCTCGGGCGGCGTGTGGGCCCTCAACTGGGACGGCACCGCGGTCGAGAACCTCGGCCAGGTCGCCACCCAGGACGACCGGATCATGGGCTCCGGCAGCAACGGCTTCGGTGACGTGCTGTTCACCGTCGTCGAGCTCGACGGCTTCAACGCGCCCGTCGACGGCAAGATCCTGCGGGTCGTCCCGCAGTGAACGAACAGTGAAGACCAACGCCGCCAGGATCCTCGACAACCTCGGCATCGACTACGAGCTGCGCCCGTACCCCGTCGATGCCGAGCACCTCAAGGCGGCCGAGGTCGCGGCGCTGGTCGGCCTTCCCCCCGAGCAGGTGTTTAAAACACTCATCGCCCGCGGCGACCGCAACGGGGTGTGCCTCGCGGTCGTGCCGGGCGACGGCCACCTCGACCTCAAGGCCCTCGCCCGCGCCAGCGGCGACCGCCGGGTCGAGCTGGTCGCCCTGCGCGAGGTGACGCCGCTGACCGGCTACGTCCGCGGCGGCGTCACGGCGCTGGCCGGCAAGAAGGACTACCCGGTGTTCCTCGACGAGACGGCGATCCTCTATGAACAGATCGCCGTGTCGGCCGGCACGCGCGGCCTCCAGATCGTGCTGCACCCCGACGACTACGTGCGCGCGACCCGGGCCACGCTCTGTCCCCTGGTACAGGATTCTTGAGACATGCCCTGACGGGCATGTCCTTTAGATAAGAAATCAATCGTCGAGCGCGCCGGCCTCGATCCACGCGCGCAGCTTGGCGACCAGCGGGTCGGGCAGCAGGGTCGGGGCGTTGAACGGCATGTGGCGCACCGCCGCGCCGGCGCCGTTCTGCGGCTCGCACTCGGACACCAGGCGGTACAACCAGCTGGCCGCGGGGTCGCCCGGGGTGACGAGGTCGTGGGGCGTGTCGGCGTGGGCGGGCACGCCGACGAGGCGGTCGGCGAGGCCGTCGGCGGTCTGCAGGTCGAGGCCGGCCGCCGGGGCGCTGGCGTCGTGGCACGACGAGAAGATGCAGCTGGGGGCGAAGATCGAGTCGCGCACGCTGGTCAGCGTGGCCGGCACGTCGGGCGCGACGGCGCTCACGCTGTCGGCGCAGTCCTTGGTCGGCTCGAGGTCGACGTCGCCCGGGTCGGTCGGCGGCACGTAGAGCGGCGCGCCGAGCTCCTTCGCCGTCGGCGGGGCCTGGGCCGGGTTCTTGAACACGGCGTAGTTGGCACACTCGGCCTCGTTGAGCAGCACCTCGCCGTCGACGCCGACCAGCTGCGAGCCCTCGGTGACGCGCGACTCGATCATCACGCGCGCGTCGACCAGGCCGAGCATCATGCACATCTCCTGGTCGCCGATCCCGTAGCCGATGTCCTTGCCGAGCCAGTTGTTGAAGCCGCAGGCGAAGCGCAGGCCTTCGGCGTCGGCCAGGTCGACCGGCGGATCGAAGGTGCGGCCGTTGGCGTCGCCGTTGAAGCCGTCGAGCTGGAACAGGAACTCGCCGTCGCGCGCGCCGCCGAGGATCTGCAGGCCGAAGTACTCGCCGAGGTAGTGGTAGTGCGGGAGCACGTGGTAGAGCTTCATCTCGAACGGCTGGCCCGTCGCCTTCTCGTAGGTGCTCCTGAACGAACAGGCCCCGGTGAAGCGGCTGCGCTTGCCGGCCGGGATCGCCAGCTCGCGGTAGTCGAGGTGCATCGCCGCGAGCACGACGTCGACGTCGCGCGGGTGGATGATGTCGAGCGCCATGCGCAGCTCGGAGTCGAGGTCGGTGCTGCCGAGGTTGAGCAGGTGCACGCCGGCGATGATCTTGTGCCGCGGGGGGATCTTGATGACCGCGCCCGCGGGCAGCTGCATGACCTCCTGGCGCGACTGGGTCGACTGGGCGAACAGCACCGTGCCCTCGACGGCGGCCGTGATCTCGTTGTACTCGCGCGAGGCGCAGTCCCAGAACCCGTCCTCGCCGGCGAACACCTGCTCGGGCACCGCGAACCAGTTGCTGTGGTGGAACCCGCCGTCGTTGACCAGCGTCACCGCGTCGACGTAGATCGCCTCCTCGTTGTGCAGCGTCCACTGCACGCACGGCTCGATCTCGAGGTACGGCGTCATCAAGTAGTTGCCGAAGCTGTGGACCACCGTAGCCGTCTCCGGCTCCTGCTCGCCGGTGGTCGGCGCCTCCACGGTCGTGGTGCCGCCGGCGCTGGTGGTGCCGTCGGAGGTGGTGGCGGTGCCGGGCCCCTCGCTGTCCCCAGGGACAGGTTGGGGCTGACAGGCGCACGCGAGGGCGAGGGCGACGAGCGGGCGACGGGCCATGGCGTTCTCTCAATTATCCTCGGCGCCGGCGTTGATCCACGCGCGGATCAGCGCGACGTTGCCGTCGGTGAGCAGGGTGGGCGCGTTGTAGGGCATGTGTCGCAGGACCTGTCCGTCCCTGTCGGTCGGGTCACAGCGCGAGACGATCTGGTACAGCCAGCTGCCCTCGGCGTCACCTGGAGCGACGAGCGGCGCGTCGACGCGGGCCGCCACCTCGTGCGCCAGCAGGCGCTCGTGCAGGCCCGGCGACTGCAAGTCGAGGCCCGCGGCCGGCTGCTTGGCGTCGTGGCACGACGAGAACACGCAGCCCGGTGCGAAGATGGCGCCGCGGATGCCCTGCAGGCTCGGCGCGCCCTTGGACGGCACCGTCGCGTCGGCGTCGACGCAGCGCTTGAGCGGCTCGAGGTCGACGTCGCCCGGGTCGCCCGGCGGGACGTACAGCGGCGCGGCCTCCTCCTCGGCGGTCGGCTCGGTCTGCGCGCCGTGCTCGGGGAAGGCGAGCACGGTGCACGGGCCCTCGTGCAGCAGCACGTCGCCGTCGACGCCGCTCGCCCCGGAGCCACTGAGCACGGCGATGTCCATGACGGCGCGGCTGTCGGCGAGGCCGAGCATGACGCACATCTCCTGGTCGCCGATGCCCCAGCCGATCGAGACGTCGCGCCAGTTGTCGTAGCCGCAGGCGAAGCGCAGGCCGTCGCTCCCCGACAGGTCGAGCGGCGGGTCGAAGGCCTTGCCGTTGGCGTCGGCGTCGAAGCCGGTCTTCTCGAACACGACCTCGCCGTTGCCGGCCGCGTCGATCGTCTCGAGGCGGAAGTAGTCGCCGAGGTAATGCGTGTGCGGCAGGACGTGGTAGAGCTTGAGGTCGAACTCGCCGTCGACGGCGCCGACGTACGGCCCGGCGAGCTTGCAGGTGCCGGTGAAGCGGCTGCGCCGCTTCGCCGGGATGTCGAGGTCGTAGTAGGTGAGGCGGAACGGCGCGACCAGGACCTCGACGTCGCGCGGGTGGATGATGTCGAGCGCCATGCGCAGCTCGGTCTCGACGGCGACGCTGGCGAGGTTGAGGAGGTGGACGCCGGCGATGATCTTGTGCCGCGGGGGGATCTTGATGACCACGCCCTCGGGGAGCTGCTGCACCTCGCTGCGCGACTGGGTCGACTGGGCGAACACGACGGTGCCCGCGAGCGCCGCCTCGAGCTCGGTGTAGCCGCGGTCGGAGCAGCGGAAGAACCCGTCCTCGCCCGGGAACTTGTCCTCCGGCACCGTGAGCCAGTTGCTGTGGTGAAACCCGCCGTCGTTGACCAGCGTGACCGCGTTGACGTACAGCGGCTGCTCGTTGTGCAGCGTCCACTGCACGCACGGCTCGGTCTCCTCGTAGGCCTGCAAGGTCGTGAGGCCGTAGCTGTGGACCAGCGTGGCCCGCTCGCCGCCTTCGGCCCCGGTGCTCGCGCCGGTGCTCGCGCCGCCGGTGGACGACTCGGTCGCGGCCGGGACCTCGGATGTCTTGCAGGACAGGCTGGCCGCGAAGACGCCAGCGACGACCATACGCACCAGCGCGTGCATGCACATCCTCCAGGCCGGCCCAGGCCGGCTTCACGTCACGGTATCACCGCCACCGGCCGCTCGCTATGTCGACCGCGCCGGACGGGCCGTGGCCGCCAACACCGCGTCGATCGCCGCTTCCAACTTCGGGATCACCAGGGCCTCGAAGCGTGCCCGCGCCGCCGGGTCGCCGTAACACCAGTGACCCACCAGCGCCTCGAGTCCGGTCGCGGCGCGGTAAGCCCGCACGTCGCGTACCGCCCTGCCAGAGGCCTTGGGACTGACGTTGCGGCCGCGCCGCACGACCCCGGTCTCGACCTCGTCGAGCTCGGACTCCAGCGCCGCCAACATGTCGGCCTGGGCCTCGGCACAGACGATCCGCGCCTTCATGGCGTGCAGCCGGTCGGTCGGGAAGTCGCCCCGCCGCGCGAGCCGGAGCCGAACCTCGCGTTCGAACTCGGCGTCGCCGAGCCAGGCGAGGGTCCTGATCGATCGACCGCGCAGGTCCATGGCGGGCGCAGCATAGTCCAGGCCCGCGCGCGCCCGCGCGTGAGCCCGTGCACGTGAATCCGACGAGCCGGCGTCGGTGACGCTGCCGACCGGCGCTATGCTCCGGCCGCCCATGGTCGAGAGCCCCCGCTTCTCCTCCCGCTACCTCGCGTACGCGCTCGCGGTGGTGTTCTTCGCCAACTTCCTCAATTACGCCGACCGCCAGGTCGTCAGCGCGCTCGAGCTCGAGATCAAGAGCGCGTTCGACATGAACAAGACCGAGTTCGGCATGCTCTGGTCGGCGTTCACGCTCGGCTACATGGTGTTCGCGCCGCTGATCGGCTTCTGGGCCGGCCGCTACCGCCGCACCCTGCTGTTCGCCGCCTGCGTGTTCATCTGGTCGCTGGCGACGATCGGCTCCGGCATGGCGACCGGCAAGACGGCGCTGTTCCTGTCGCGCTTCCTGATCGGCGTCGGCGAGGCCGGCTGCCTCGTCATCGGGCCCACGCTGGTCGCCGACTACTTCTCCGACCGCTTCCGCGGCCGCGCGCTGGCCCTGTTCTTCCTCGGCATGCCGCTCGGCGGCACCGCGGGCTACCTGATCGGCGGCCTCGTCACCCACTACACCGGCGGCTGGCAGAACGCCTTCTACGTCGCCGGCGCGCCGGGGCTGCTGGTCGCGGTCCTGATCGCGCTGCTCGCCGAGCCGCCGCGCGCGGGCTCCGGGACAGGTTCTCAAGAACATGACCATGGGGTCAGGTCGTACCTCGCCCTGCTGCGCAACAAGACGCTGATGCTGATCATCCTCGCGCAGGCGTTCGCGGTGATGATCCTGGTGCCGATCCTCCACTACAGCATCGAGTTCTTCCAGCAGGAGCGCGGCATGACCAAGGTCGAGGCGTCGCTGGCGCTCGGGGTCATCGGCCTGGTCGGCGGCCTCATCGGCTCGGGCCTCGCCGGCCTGCTCGGCGACCGCCTGGCCCGCCGCACCCGCGGCGCCTACGCCCTGCTGGCCGGCGTCGCCTACGCCCTCGCCCTGCCGGCCTTCTTCATCGGCTTCTCCGCCGACACCCGCGCGGTCTTCCTGCCCGCCCTCGGCGTCGGCGCGACCTGCCTGTTCCTCTGCATGCCGGCGGTCAACACCCAGATCGCCAACGTCGTCCCCGGCAGCCAGCGCGCGATGGCCTACGCCCTCGCCGTGTTCATCCTCCACTTCCTCGGCGACATGGCCGCCCCGCCGCTGTTCGGCAAGGTCGCCGACATCTACGGCTCGCAGCAGACGTTCCTCGTCACCTCGTCGACCCTCATCCTCGCCGCCACCTGCTGCTTCCTCGCGGTGCGCACGGCCGACAAGGACATCAAGAAGTTCGTCGAAGGGCAGTGAGCTGCCCACAAGGACATGTCCTTATGTCCTTGTGGGCCGCAGGCCGCGCGCGACCGGTGGACTCTCGTCCGGCGCCCGCGCGGGCCCTCGCAGTGTCCGTCCCTCAGCTATCTACTTCGCGCTCTGCTGCGCGTCTTTCGAGGCTAGCAACGGCGCGCGGCAGCGACAAGGTGCGGCCGGACCTCATGTGGCCTTCGCGACAGGTGACTCGGCACCTCAACCGTCGTACGACTCGGCGCCGATCGTCGCCTTGAGCGCACCGGTTGCGGCGTCGTACACCTCGACCGAACTCATACGCACCAGGTACACATGGTTCGCGGTGGCCTCGATGCCGCCGAGCCAGTCGACCGCGAAAATGCTGCGCAGCTTGTCGTCCCACAGCCGATCGCCGGTCTTCGCGTCGAAGGCGGCGAGGTGCCAGTGCTCCGGACCCTCGCCGTAGGTGGCGAAGTAGCGACCACCGACCAGGATATCCTGTTCGTTGTCGCGCTCGCGCACCGACGCGAGGTCGACCACCGGCACCGGGCTCTTCCAGCGGATCTGGCGCGACGCGGGGTCGAAGCCGACGGCCATCGGATACGCGGTGCCCGGCGACTTCACGCCGCGCGCCACGGCGAGGTCGCCGTCGACGTGCACCCCGGTGGCCTCGAAGCCCTCGACCTTGGGCGCGCGACGCAGGCGCTCGCTCGTCGAAAGCGTCGGGTCGCCGCCGCGCGAGCCGAACCGCTGCCGGGCCTCGCACACCCGCGGCAGCTTCTCCTCCTTGAGCGCGGGCACGGCGGCGTCGACCAGGAACTCGCGCTGGTCGACCTGCGCGAGGTAGAGGCGCGGCTTCTCGTCTGTCCCTTCGACCAGGCAGAAGCGCTCGGCGCGGTCGGTCAGCGCGATGTCCTGCACCGGCTCGCCGCTGGCGAGCTCGAACACCTTGAGCTTGCCGCGGAAGTCGGTGACCAGCAGGCGCTCGCCGGCGACCGCGAAGTGCGTGGCGCGGTAGGCCTCGCCGTAGCTGCCGAACGGGCCGACGCGGTAGCGCGCGGCGCCGCTGTCGGCCGCGAACGCTCCGATGTGGAGCTGGTCGTCGGGGCGCACGCGCAGGCGGCCCAGCACGTACTCGGCGCCGTCGATGGTCACGACGATCGGCGGGCCGCCGACGTCGTCCCACATGAAGTCGGCCTCGTTGCGCGTCGGGTCGTTCTTCGTCGGTGCGGGGACCGGCGGAACGGGGACAGTGGGCGCATCGATCGGCTTCGCCGGGACTCCCGGCACGAGCGCTTGCGTGACCGGCATCGAGGGCGGCGGCGCAGAGGTCATGAAGTACGAGACCGTGGCCCCGATCGTGACCATCGCCGCCACGCCCGCGAGGAGCGCCCCGCCGGCGCCGGCGCCGGCGCTCGCGGGCACGCGCTGCGGCGCGACGGCGGTGGCGCGCGGCAGGTCGAAGTTGGCGCCGCAGTACTGACAGCGCGCACGTCGCTTGCTGTCGTCGGGCTGGAGCTTGGCGCCGCAGTTGGGGCAGTCGAAGCTGATGACGGCCATCGCCGCGACGGTACTACGACTCGCCGCGCGGCGGCGCACTCGAGTCGCCTCCGGCCTCGCGCAGGGCCTCGTGGATCCGCTGCGCCAGGGCAGCGCCGACGCCCTTCACCTCGGTGAGCCGCGCCGGCACCGCTGCGCGGATCTCCGCGACCGTGCCGAAGTGCTGGATCAGCGCCTTCTTCAGCGCCGGACCCACGCCGGGGATGTCGTCGAGGGCGCTGTGCAGCGCCCGCTTGCCGCGGCGCTTGCGGTGGTGGGTGATGGCGAAGCGGTGGGCCTCGTCGCGGATCTGCGTCATCAGGTACAGCTCGGAGCTGCCGGGGCGCAGGCGGATCGCATCCTTCGCGCCGGGCACGAACACGCGTTCCGGCTTGACCTCCCACTCCTCGGGGCCGTCGTCGGGCGTGCGCACCACGTAATCTTGATAGCTCTGGCCCGGCCGTTGCGGCGCGTCGGGGTCGGGCTCGGCGATCACCGGCGCGTCCTCGGCCTTCGACGTGGTCGCGGCGTCGAGCGCGGCCGCGGCGTCGGCGTAGGTCTTGAAGGTGCGCAGCCGCTGCAGCGCCGCCCTGCCGTGGCCGAGGCCCTGGCGGCGCTCCTTGGCCAGCGAGACGACGTCGACGCCGCCCTCGCCGATCGGCACCCCGAGGTCGCGCAGCGCCGCGATCACCCGCCCGAGCTGGCCCTTGCCGCCGTCGATCACCATCAAGTCCGGCAGCGCCCAGGTGTTCTCCTCGACCTCGAGCTCGTCGGCGGCCCCGACGTCGGCCTCGCCCTCGCCGGCCTCTGCCTCTGCCTCGGGCGCATCAAGTGCCTCTTCGGACATGTCCTCGCCGACATTCGCGCGCTTGAGCCGGCGGCCGAGCACCTCGTACATGCTGGCGAAGTCGTCGTTCTGGCGGTCGCCCTGGGCGAGCCCGCCGAGGCCCTTGATTTTGAAGCTGCGGTAGCGCTTCTTGGCCGCGGCGCCGTCGACGAACACGACCATCGACGCGACCGTGTCCTGGCCCTGGATGTGGCTGATGTCGTAGCACTCGATCACGCGCGGCAGGCGGCTGAGGCCGAGGCGCTGCTGCAGGGTGCGCAGGGCCTGCTCGCTGTCCTCGGCGCGGTTGCGGCGCGAGGTGAAGTTGGACGCCGCGTTGCGCTGGGCCAGGATCGACAGCTTCTTGCGGTCGCCGCGCTCGGGCACCAGGAGGGCGACCTTGCGGCCGCTGTGTTCGCGCAGCCACGCCTTGAGCGGCGCCTCGTCGTCGTCGGCGAGCTCGGAGGGCAGCAAGATCTCGTCGGGGATCGTCGGCGCGTCGTCGTAGTAGGCGACGAGGAAGCTGCCGAGCACGTCGGGGTCGGGCAGCTCCATGCCGCGGGCCGAGAACGTGCGCGTGCCGAGCAGCTTGCCCTGGCGCACGTGCATGACCACGAACTCGACCTGGCCGCCCTCGCGGTACATGCCGACGACGTCCTGGTCGAGCGTGGCCGAGCCGACGACCTGCTGGCGCTCGAGGCTGGTGCTGATGGCCGACAGTTGGTCGCGCAGGCGCGCGGCGGTCTCGAACTCGAGCGCGCCGGCGGCGTCTTCCATCTGCGTGGTGAGGCCGGCGACCAGCTCCTTGTGACGGCCCTCGAGGAACAGGCCGACGCCCTTGACCTGGTTGGCGTAGGCGGCGGCGTCGACCGGGTAGACGCAGGGCGCCGGGCAGCGGCCGATCTGGTGCTGCAGGCACGGGCGCTTGCGGTGCGTCAGCGTGTAGTCGCTGCAGGTGCGCAGCTTGAAGTAGCGGTTGACCACCCGCAGCGTGTGGCGGGCGCTCTGGGCCGAGTGGTACGGGCCGAAGTAGCGGGCGCCGTCCTGGCGCATGCGGCGGACCAGCTCGAGCCGCGGCCACTTCGCCTTGGGGTCGAGGCGCAGGACCAGGAACTGCTTGTCGTCGCGCAGCTTGACGTTGAAGCGCGGCTTGTACTTTTTAATCAGGTTGTTCTCGAGCAGCAGCGCCTCCTTGTCGTTGGAGGTGACCACCGTCTCGATGTCGCCGAGCGTCTGGGCCAGGTAGGGCACGAACAGCCGCGGGTCGGTGCCGTTGAAGTACTGCCGCACGCGCGCGCGCAGGCGCCGGGCCTTGCCGACGTAGACGACCTCGCCCTTGCGGTCGCGCATCAGGTAGACGCCCGGCAGGTCGGGCAGGCGCTCGACGATCTCCGCCAGCTCCTCCGCCGTGCCCGCGCGCGGCTGCCACGCCGCGTCGGCCTGGATCGCCGCCAGCGCCTCGGTCTTGCTGGTGCCGACGAACCGGCCCGGCGCGTCGAGGTCGCCGGCGCCGCCGTCGGCGACCTCGAAGCTCTCGAGCACGTCCTCGGTCTCCGGCGCGTACGCCTCGCTCGTCGGCGGCTTCGGGGCCTCGTCCGGATATGGCTTTTGGGCCATGTCCTCAGGGACCTGTCCGGATGTCCCTTCAGCGAGGGGAGCGGGCGCCGGGCTCGGAGTGGTGGGCTTTCTCGGGGGTCGTCCTTGACGCGCGGCCATGGGCCATCTCAGCCGAAGAGGTGCGAGAACAGGTCGTTGCGGATGGTGACCCAGAGGATGAGGCCGAGCAGGGCCAGCATGCCGATGCCGTGGACGGTCTCCTCGATGCGGGGCGTCACGCGGCGGCGGGTGATGCCCTCCCACAGCAGGAACACGAAGCGGCCGCCGTCGAGGGCGGGCAGCGGGAGCAGGTTGAACAGGCCGAGCAGGGTGCTCATCTTGATGGCGATCTCGACGAAGGCCTCGATGCCGCGCTCGGCCGACTTGGCGATCTCGCGGACGATGCCGACGGGGCCGCTCATCTTGCCCTCGATGCGGCCGGTGACCCACTTGCCGAGGGCGTCGAGCTGGAAGGCGCTGAACTTGATCGGGAACAGCACGGCGGTCTTGGCGGCCACGCCGGCCGGGTGGGTCTCGCGGGTGACGTCGCCGGGCGACATCTGGATGCCGATCTTGCCCTCGGCGGTGAGCGGGAGGTCGAGGGCGACCTCCTGGCCGTCGCGGCGGACCACCGTCGCCACGGTCTCGCCCTTGTGCGCGCCGGTGGTGGCGAGGATCTTGTCCTGCGTGCCGCGGCCGGTGACGTCATCGCCGGCGATCTTCAACAGCTCGTCGCCGGGGAGCAGGCCCGCGGTCTGGGCGGCCGGCTCTATCACGGCGTCGACGCGCATCGACAGCGGGACCTCGTTGCCGATCATGGTGAGGGCGACGAACCCGAGCACCATCGCGGTGAGGTAGTTGGCGAGCGGGCCGCCGAGGATCGCCAGCATGCGGGCCCAGATCGGGCGGTTGCGGTAGAGGCTGGGGTCGTTGGGGTCGTGGTCGGGGACCTCGCCGGGGCGCCCGCCCTCGGCCACCGCGATCGAGGGCGCGTCGTCGGCTTCCATGCCGACGATGTGGACATAGGCGCCGAAGGGGATGGCGCTGATGACGAACTCGGTGCCGCGCCACACGCCAAGCCGCGCGATCACCGGTCCGATGCCGAACACGCTGAAGCGGTCGACCTTCATGCCGGTGGCGACCGCGCAGATGTAGTGCCCGAACTCGTGAACGATGATTAAAAGCGAGAGCGCGACGATGGCGAGGAGGGTGGCCACCGCGGGACTATAGCAGCGGGCGAGCTCAGGTCCCGAGCGGGCGGTCGAGCTGACTCAAACCGACCCAGCCCAGGTGCTGGCGCACGAACAGGAGGGCGCGCTCGGCGACGCCACGGTCGGGCGCGGGGCTCCACGCCGGCCGCTGGCCGCGAGCGGTGAGCTCGTGTTCGACGGCCTGTTGGGCCGAAACGAGCCCGCCGGACAGGTTGCCGAGCACCTGCGCGCCGAGCTTGGCCTCGACCGCGAGGATCTCTCCCGGCACGATCGCGGCCCGCTTGCCGTTCTCGAGCTGGTGCAGGCCCCACTTCATCAGCTCGGGGTCGACGAGGCGGTCGACGATCAGCCAGCGGTCGCCGCGGGCCGCCCGCGCCGCCTCGATCACCGCCATGCCCTGACGCACGTCTTGCAGGATCCGCAGCTCGGGGAGCCGCGCGTGCAGCACGCTGAGCAAGCTCAGCGTGTTGTCGACCGAGGTCTGGTCGACGGCGAGCAGCTCGAACGGTCGCCCCTTGGCCCCGACGCTCCGCAACACGTCGACAGCCCGCCGCACCATCTGGGTCACGGCCGGTTCACGGTTCCGCAGCAAGAGGATGACGCTGAGCGACATGTGCATGGCGACGTGCCTGGGGGATTACTCCCTCACTATGCCCGGTAATAGTTCGGAACGCCGCTCTTCGTCAACAAATCACCGATTGGCGGCCGGGCAGACGCGGAGGAATCAGGCTTCACGGCCGTCCTCAGGCGCGGCCTCCGAGATGCCTGAGGTCTGGTGGAGGCGGAGGTCCTCGCCGATCTCGTCGGCGGGCGATGGTCGTGCGCAAAGTCAAGCGCTGTGAACCACATCGTCCGCGCGTCGCTCACGAGCGCGCGCAGGGGTCGCCGCGGCGAGGCGGCGGCCTCGACTTTTTTCATGCGGCCTGCAAACAGGCAGCCGCACCGAGCGACCTCCCCGTGGGGAGCAGTTTCGCGTATACCACCCACCATCCGCGCGCCGCTCGTGATTGCCCCTCGCGGGCCCGCGCGACCACCGAGAAAAGAAGCAGAGCAACCTCATGGCTGGCGTCAACAAAGCCATCGTCCTCGGCCGCCTCGGCCGCGACCCGGAGCTTCGGTACATGCAGAACGGGCAGCCGGTCTGCAAGCTCAACGTCGCGACGTCGCGCAAATACCAGAACAAGAACAACGAAATGGTCGAGGAGACCGAGTGGCACCGGATCACGGTGTGGGGCAAGCAGGCCGAGCACTGCAACAACTTCCTCACCAAGGGCCGCGAGGTCTACGTCGAGGGTCGCCTGCGCACCTCGTCGTACGAGAAAGAGGGCCAGAAGCACTACACGACCGAGATCGTGGCCGACACGGTGCAGTTCCTCGGCGGCCGCGGTGAAGGTGGCGGCGGCGGTGGTGAGGGCGGCGGCGGTGGTGGCGGCTACGGCGGCGGCGGCGGTGGTAACCGCGGCGGCGGTGGCGGCGGCTACAACCGCGGCGGCAGCGGTGGCGGCAACCGCGGCGGCGGCGGCGGCGGTTACAACCGCGGCGGTGGTGGCGGCGGCTTCGGCGGCGGCGGCGGTGGCTTCGACGAAGAGGGCGGCGGCGGTGGTGGCGGCGGCAGCGAGCCGTACGACAACAACTACATGCCGTCCGACCCGGGCGACGACGACATCCCGTTCTGAGCCCGGGCTCGCGGCGGTGTAAGCAGCCTGGCGCGAGGGGCATGTCCCCGGCGCCAGGGCCGATGGGACATGTCTATGCGGACATGTCTTCGACTGTTCGCGCGAGAACGCGCCCGAGGCGTGCTCAGGGCAGCACGGTGAGGCGGCGCGGTCGCGAGCGCGGGGCGCTGTCGGCGGCGGCGTCGTTCGGCTCGCCGAGGAGCGGTCCGGGTTCGCCGCGGACGGCGACCTCGTCGACCTCGGCGCGCGCGAGCAGGCGTGGGTCGAGCAGGTGCGACGGGGCCACGTTCTTCAGCGCGCTGAGCATCACGGAGCGGACGGCGGGGTTGTCCTGCTCGAGCTGGCTGATGAGGGCGGACATCTTGTCCCGGCGGAGGTTGTCCTGCGAGCCGCACAGGTTGCACGGAAGGATCGGGTAGCCGGCCTCGCGCGCGTGCGCGGCGATGTCGGCCTCGGCGCACTCGATCAGCGGACGGATCACGCGGAAGCGGCCGTCGTCGGTGGTGTAGCCGGCGGGCATCGCCTGCAGTCGGCCGGCGTAGAACAGGTTGAGCAGCAGCGTCTCGAGGCTGTCGTCGCGGTGGTGGCCGAGCGCGATCTTGTTGCAGCCGAGCCGCTCCGCCGCGGTGTAGAGGATCCCCCGCCGCAGCCGCGAGCACATCGAGCAGTACGCCTTCCCGGCGGGCGTGTGGGCCACCACCGGCGTGTACGTGTCCTCGCGCAAGATCTCGAACGGGGCGCCGAAGCGCTCGAGCCAGCGCCGCAGCGGCGCGCCGTCGTAGCCGGGCTGGACCTGGTCGAGGTGCACCGCCACGAGCTCGAAGCGGAACGGCGCGCGCGCCCTCGCCTCCCACAGCAAGTCGAGCAGCGTGTAGCTGTCCTTGCCGCCCGACACGGCCACGAGCACGCGGTCGCCGGCGCCGATCAGGTCGTAGGTGGCGATCGTCTTGACCATCGCCCGCGCGAGCAGGCGCCGCTGCGCCGAGCGGCCGTGGACGGGCAGCTCGGGCGGGTCCTGGGGGGCGTTGTGCGGGATCGAGTCGGTCACGAGCCGATGACGGTGAGGGTGAGGCGGCGGCGGTGGCCGGCGTGGCGGTGCTCCCACAGATAGATGCCCTGCCAGGTGCCGAGGGCGCAACGCCCGGCCTGCACGGGGATCGCCAGCGAGGTCTGGGTGAGGGCGCTGCGGACGTGCGCGGGCATGTCGTCGGGGCCCTCGGCGTCGTGGCGGAACAGCGGGTCACCGTCGGGGGCGAGGCGGGCGAACAGGCGCTCGAGGTCGCGGTGGACCTCGGGGTCGGCGTTCTCGGTGATCAGCAGCGAGGCGCTGGTGTGGTGGATGAACACGGTGCACAGGCCGTGGCGGACCTTGCAGTCGCGCACGAACGCCTGCACCTCCGCGGTGACGTCGACGAGGCCGCGGCCGCGCGTGCCGACCTCGAGCTCGCGGGACTCGAGCGACAGCGTCATTTCTGGTGCTTCGCCTTCCACTCGCTGTACGGCATGCCGTAGACGATCTCGCGCGCCTCGTCGTTGCCGAGCGCGATGCCCCGCGCCTGCGCGGCCTCGTGGTACCAGCGCGACAGGCAGTTGCGGCAGAAGCCGGCGAGGTTCATCAGGTCGATGTTCTGCACGTCGGTCCGCTCGCGCAGGTGGGCCACCAGGCTGCGGAACGCCGCCGCCTCGAGTTGCTCGGTCTGCTCCGGGGTCAGCCGCTCGCTCGTCATGACATGTCCTCTCGCACAGGGTGTTTCGTGCATGTCCTGGCGACCAGGTCACTGGAGACATGCGTGGAAGGCCAGGTTCTCTCGGCGCGCGGGATCAGAAGAAGATCCCGCTGACCAGGGTCCACGGCTCGTGGCGCAGGGTCCGCCAGGTGAAGTCGAGCAGCACGCGGTCGAAGTTGTCGCGCGGGTAGGCGGCGAACACGGCCGCGACCGGCCCCTTCGGCAGGCCGAAGCGCAGCAGGCCGCGGGTGTGCTCGATCTGGACCGCGCGGCGGAACGCGTCGGCCTGCGGCGACAGGTTCGGCACCGACAGCAGGCGGTGGTTGTAGACCAGGCACTCGTCGACGATGTCCTGCGGGGCGGCGATGGCGTAGCCGGTCATCTCGCGCGCGAACAGGCTGCGGCTGCGCTCGAGGTAGGTGCGGCCGGTGTCCTCGCGGCTGACGATCCCGAGGTCGTGGCACATGGCGATCGCGTAGGCGAGGTCGCGCGCGAGCGGGGTGCCCTCGCGCGCCAGCAGCATCTCGGTGAACAGGAACAGGCGCCGGCAGTGGTTGCGGAAGCCGTCGCCGTCGTAGGGGCTCGTGGCCTCGAAGACGGCCTCCGCGCGGGCGGCGAGCGGGCTCGTCGGCAACGAGGGGGCGGCCGGGGCGGTGGCGGTCTGGGTGGCGGGCTCGAGCACTCGCAAAAATCTACCGCAGACCCGCGCGGGGCACGACAAAACCGGCGTGAGGCTCCCCCGCGCAAGGGCCGTGGCAGCGGGACGGACGCCTGCGGTCAAACGCGCGCGCAGCGGCCCGAATCAGGCCATCGGACGGACACCGAGGTCGTCGAGCAGCAGCTCGACCACGGTGCGCTGCATCTCGATGCGGCGGGGCTCCGGCAGGCCCATCCACGTCTCGACGCAGATCCCCACGCACCCGGTGGCGTCGACGATGACCTCGGTCGACGACGTCGCGACAGGGTAGTACTGCGGAGCCCAGCGCTCGTCCTCGCCGGCGAGGCGCGCGTTGAGGCGGTCGATCGTGCGGCCGATGATCGCCGGCATCGGCTCGACGCCGTAGACCAGCGTCTGCCCGAACGACGGCTTCACCTCGGGGTGGTAGCGCTTGTGGCTCTCGTGCAGCGTGGCCATCAGCGCCGGCCGCTCGGCGAGCACGAGGTCCATGAAGCGGCGGGCCAGCTTGCGCTCGCGCTCGGGCGCGTCGGCGTCGCCGGGAAAGCAGCGGTTGAGATCGAGGCCGCCGGGGGCGCAGCGCTGGCGGGCGCGATAGGCGGGAGGGTTCATCACCGGCACGACGATCAGGCGCCCGCGCGCCGGCCGGATGTCCTCCTCGAGCAGCTCCTGCAGCGCGTGCACGCCGGCGACCTCGTCGCCGTGGATCCCGGCCTGGATCAGCGCGACCGGGCCCGGCTCGGCGGCGTCGAAGACGTGGATCGGCAGCGTGGGCGAGAACCAGTGGACCCCGGGCGACAGACGCGACACGCCGCGAGGATGCCCCAGGGCCGCGGCGCTCGGCAAGGAGCTGCAGATGTCCCGAAGGACAGGCTGCTCACGGCGGGCCGGGCAGGTCGGTCGGCGCTTCGATCCCGAGGGTGCGGCACGTGGGCGAGTTGGGCACGCCGGCGTGGTCGGGCATGGTGCCGAGGATCCGGTCGCCGAGGTGGGTGGTGACGCCCTGCCAGTAGTGCTCGTTCTTGAAGTGGTGCAGGCGGTGGTAGCGCCAGATCCGGCGGTAGAACTCGCTCTGGGGCTTGTAACCGGTGTGCGTGAGGTAGTGCGTCCACTCGTAGAGGAAGGCCACGACCACGCTGCCGACGACGCCGCTGAGGGCCATCTGCGGGGTGGGCGCGAGCAGGAACCACACGGCGGAGAACATCGCCAGGCCGAGCCAGCCGGCCCGCCGCGGGATGAACACCAGCTCGAGCCGCCACGGGTCGCGGTGGTGCGCGCGGTGGAACTTGGCGATCTGCAGGTCGAAGGTGCGGCCGAACACCCGCGTCGGCTTGAAGTGGAGGATGTAGACGTGGATCAGCCACTCGGCGAACGGCTGCACCGCCAGCAAGATCGGGACGACGAGCAGGTCGGACCAGCCGAAGCCGCCGACGGCCACCCGCGTGGCGACCAGCAGCGGCAACACCACGGCGAAGATCCGCGGGCTGTGAAAGGTGAAGAAGGCGCGCGCGGCCTGGCCCAACGTGGGGTTCTTGCCACCCAGGGGTTCATGTTCGTGGGTCGTCATCGTCCTCGTCCTCCTCTCCTTCTTCTTGTTGGTCGGTCGACGTCTCGAGCGCGGCGAGCAGCTGCAAGATGCCGCGCGAGCCGTGCTGCATGAGCGCCTGGGCCGACTGCCCGGCGCCCTCGCCGTCGCGGCGGCGCACGGCCTCGGCGATCCGGCGGTAGGCCGCGAGGTCGCGCAGCTCCTCGCCCATCACCTCGACCAGCGCCTCGCGCATGCCCTCGTAGCTGTGGCGCAGGCCGTTGAAGGCCAGCTGGTAGGCGATGTTCTCGCTGCACACGGTCAGCAGGTCCCAGAACTGCAGCGCCAGCACCTGCAGCGCCAGCAGGTCGTGCTCCTGCGCGGCCATCGCCGCGACGACCTCGTCGAGCTGGAGCACCTGGCCGGGGCTGCGGCGCAAGGCGGCCAGGCGAGCGATGTCCGGGGCCATCGCGGCCCGCATCTCCATCACGCTGCGAGCGACGCGGAGGTCGACCGTGCCGTCGTGATGAAAGAGGAGGCGATTGAGCAGGTCGAGGCTGGCGGTCTGCTTGAAATCCAGCACCCGCGTGCCGCCGCCGTGCTGAATGGCGATGAGGCCGGCCTGCGACAGCCGCTTCAGCGCCTCGCGCACCGCGCCGCGGTTGACCCGCAGCACGTCGCACAGCGCGCGCTCGCTCGGCAGCGGCGTGCCGGGACGCATCCGGCCGTGCACGATCTCCTGGGAGAGCTGCTCAAAAACAGCGTCGGACAGGGATTTTCGGGCGACGGGCTTGAGGCGCATGGCAGACAGCCTGATGCGCTGAGCATGTCATGCTGAGATTCGATGGTCAACTGGTCATACCAGTTTAACAAAGGCGCGCGAAACCGCCCCTCGCTCAGCGCGAGAGGCGGAGGCGAATCGGGGACCGGGCAAGCACGCTGCCGCTGGGGCCGCGGCGCCGCATGGCCCACGCGTCATGTCTCTTCAGACATGTCGTCGGTGCTCGCGCCGGGGCGGTCGAAGCGGCGCCAGCGCCCGCCGATGCGGCGCTCGTGGGGCAGGTAGCGGGCCTTGTAGGCCATCGACGGGCACTCGCGGATGTACAGGCCGAGGTAGAGGTAGCGGAGGCCCCAGGCGCGGCACAGCTCGAGCTGCTTCATGATCGAGAAGACGCCGGGGGACAGCGGCTCGAAGTCGGGGTCGAAGTAGAAGTAGACGGCGGACAGGGCGTCTTCGGCGCGGTCGACGACGGCGACGCCGACCAGGCGGCCGTCGACGCGGTAGCGGATCTCGAACGACTCGCAGCAGGTGTCGACGAGGAACGCGCGGTAGCCGACCTCGTCGATGTCGTGGCCGTCGGCGTTGAGGTCGCGCTCGGCCTTGTGGCGGTTGTAGAGGGCGACCTTCTCGGGCGTGAGCTCGGGCGGACCGATCTCGACGTCGATGCGCCCGAGGCCGCGCCGGTACACGCGGCGCTGGGTCTTGTCGGCGACGAAGCGCTCGACGTCGATGCGGATCGGCTCGCACGCCTGGCAGCTCGGGCACGAGGTGCGGTAGAGGAGCACGCCCTGGCGGCGGTCGCCGACCCGCAGCCGCTCGGCGAACTCTTGCGGGGTAAGCATCCGCGTGGGCACGCGGAGCGGCATCCGAGCGTCGCGCCCCTGGAGGTAGGGACAGACGGTCGCCTCGTCGTATACGAGCAACTCGGGCGGGTCGGCCGCGAGCAAGCGAGGGCGCCAACGCATCATCGGTCAGTATACGGGGCCTCGACGCCGCGAGGCGCGCCATCGACGGTTGTACTGGGCGGCCCGCCCATTACACTCGGCTGCCATGGCCGAGCCTGAAGTCCTCGACCCCGGCGTCTGGCGGGTTCCGTTCGAGACGCCGACGCTTCCACCGGCGACCGCCACCAATACTTTGATCGTCGGCACGCGGCGCCTCGCGGTCATCGAGCCGGCCACGCCGTATCCGACTGAGCGGGCCGCGCTCGACGCGTTGCTCGCGGAGCGAGCCGCCGGAGGCGCGGAGATCGTCGCCGTGCTCGTCACCCACCACCACGGCGATCACATCGGCTACGCGTTCGAGCTCGCGCAGCGGCTGGGTGCGCCGCTCTACGCCCACGCGCTCACGGCGGAGCGGCTCGATTTCCCCGTCGACATCGCGCTCGAAGACGGCGACCGGCTCGAGCTCGGCGACGGATATGTCCTTCGGGCCCTGTTCACGCCGGGCCACGCGCCGGGCCACCTCGTCTACTGCGAGGAGCGGACCGGGATCGCCTACGCCGGCGACCTCGTCGCCGGGCTCGGGACGATCCTCATCGACCCTGCCGACGGAGGAGACATGTCGGCCTACCTCGATTCGCTCGCCCGCCTCGCCGGCGAGCGGCCGAGTGCCCTCGTCCCCGCCCACGGTCCCGTCATTGCGGCGCCGCAGGAATGCCTCGAGCGCTACATCACCCATCGCAGACAGCGCGAGGCCCGGGTGCTGGCCGCCCTGCACGCCGGCGCCACGCGGGTGCCCGAGCTGCTGGCCGGCGCCTACGCCGACACCCCGCAGGCGATCTGGTGGCTGGCCGAGCGGTCCCTGGACGCCCACCTGCGCAAGCTCGAGGCCGAAGGCCGGGTCCGGCGCGAGGGCGACGGTCAGTTCGTGCTGCCCTGAACGGGCGCGCCGCCGTACACCGGCTTACCAGCGCGCAGTCGCCCGGCGCGTCGCGCGGTCGCCCTTCGCCGGCTGCTGGTGTTAGGATGGACCCGGTTATGCCCAAGGTCTTGATCGTCGAGGACAACGAACTCAGCCGGGACATGCTCTCGAGGCGACTCCGTCGCAAGGGCTACGAGGTGCTCGTCGCCGTCGACGGCGGCGAGGGTGTCGCCATGGTGAAGAAGGAGAAGCCCGACATCGTGCTGATGGACTTGAGCCTCCCGGACATGGACGGCTGGTACGCCACGCGCGTGTTGAAGGAGCACGAGGCGACCGCGAACATCCCCGTCATCGCCCTCACCGCGCACGCCATGTCGGGCGACCGCGAGAAGGCCCTCGAGGCCGGCTGCGACGATTACGACACCAAGCCGATCGACCTGCGGCGGCTCCTGTCGAAGATCAACCGCTTCGTGCCCGACCCCGAGGGCGGCGCCGGCGACCCCGGCGACAGCCGCGGCGGTTGAGCCGGCGCTGCTCGTGACGCACCGCGGTCGTGCGTCGCCTCCGCTGTCTCGCCGCGTGGCCCCGACGCAGGCTCGCAGACCGGACGCGACGCAGGACCTCTCGCCTGTTTCTTCCGCCATCCCATCGGGGTGCGCCGGTCACTCGTCCGCGCACCGACGCACCCGTCCGCGCGCCGATCTCACCGCCCTGCCGTCAGGAATTCGCGCCGGACCGCCCCGGGAAACCGCGATAGAACCATGTCCTGACCGGCTCCTCACGCGTCCTGGAATTGACACCCCTCGCGGGCCCCTGTAACGCTCTTTTGGCACGGTTTTCCCGCGGAGAACTGCGATCACGGACTCGCATCCACACCTCGCTGCGCCCGCCGAGAGCGGGCTCGAACCCCAGGGAGACGCCGGGGCTGCAGGCCGGCTGGCCGCCCTGCGCGCGCAGATCGAGCAGCGTTTCGGCTACTTGCCGGCCTTCTTCGAGCCGGCCTTCGCCTGTCCGGACACCCTCGCCGACCTGTGGCACGCCGCCAGACACGCCTACCTCGATTGCCCGCTGCCCGCCGTCTTCAAGGAGCTCACCCTGCTCCTCGCCCTCCGCCGCGCCGGCGCCGGCCTCGTCGAGCACGCGCTCGCCCTGACTCGCCTCGGCCGCGCGCCCGCCGAGGTGCTGGCCGTCCTCGACGACCCGCGCGCCTTCGTCGAGCAGCTGCCGGCCCGCCGCGACGGCCTGCGCGAGCGCCTGCGCGAGGTTCACCTGCACCTCGAGACATGGCCTGAAGACCCTGTCCTTCACGACATCCTCATGGGCTGCGGGCTCGCCTTCGCCGCCGACGCGCGCGACGGCGCCGAGGGCCGGGCGCTCCTGGCCGCCTGCCTGACCCCGGCGCTGTACGCCCGCTGGACCGCGCTGGTCGCCTACGCGCGCAGCCGGGCCGCCTGGTACGAGCTGCACCCGGACCTCGGCCAGCGCGTCGACCCGCCGCTGGTCGAGACGCACGCCTGGCTGCTGCGCGAGGCGCCCGGCCTGGCGCGTCACTTCGGCGACCCGGCCGCCAGCGCGCGCCCGCTGATCGCTCCCGCGCTGCTGCGGCTCATCGACGCCGTCCCGACCGGCATCCTCCAGCTCGACGCCCGCGGCGCGGTCGTCATGTCCAACACCACCGCGCAGCGCCTGCTCGGCCACAGCGCCGCGGCCCTCGCCGCGCTCGGCATCGACGACCTCGAGACCGGCGCCCTGCGCGACGACGGTCACCCGCTCGGCCCGGCCTCGCCGCTGCGGCGCTGCCTCGAGCTCGGCAAGCCGCAGCCGCCGATGACCGTCGGCCTCCGGACCGCCCGCGGCGAACTGCTGTGGACCAGCCTCACCGCCGTCCCGGTCGACGACGACGGCCAGGGCGCGGCCGCGATCATGGTCACGCTGGTCGACATCAGCGAGCGCCGCAAGATCGAGCGCGCCCTGCAGGAGAGCGAGATCAAGTACCAGCTGCTCGTCGAGGCCTCCGACGTCTTCCTGCTCTGCTTCGACCGGCGCGGCATCATCTTCCACGCCAACGAGCTGATCGCCGACCTCTTCTCCTCGACCGTCGACAGCCTGATCGGCAAGAGCCTCGCCGACCTCGCGCCCGACCTGCCCGAGCTGGCCGAGGCCTACCTCGCCCGCTTCGAGCAGGTCATGGAGAGCGGCATCGGCGTCTCGGTCGAGGAGATGATCGAGGTCCGCGGCAAGACCGGGTGGTTCTCGTCGACCGTCGTCCCGCTGCGCGACTTCGACGGCGAGGTGACCGGCGTCCAGGTCGTCGCCCGCGACATCACCCGCCGCCGCCGCGCCGAGATCGCCCTGCGCGCCCGCGAGGAGCGCTCGCGCCACGACTCGCTGCACGACCCGCTGACGCGCCTGCCCAACCGCCAGGCCTTCATGGAGAAGCTCGAGTCCGCGCTGCAGGCCGTGCGCCAGGGCCGGCCGGCCTTCGCCGTGCTGTGCCTCGACCTCGACCGCTTCAAGAACATCAACGACAGCCTCGGCCACTCGATCGGCGACCGCCTCCTCATCTCGTTCGCGCGCCTGCTGCAGGACTGCGTCGGCGCCGACGACCTGCTCGCGCGCCTGTCCGGCGACGAGTTCGGCATCCTCTTGCCCAACGTCCAGGACGCCAGCGACGCCATCCGCGTCGCCGACCGGATCCTCGGCCAGCTCAAGCAGCCGCTCGCCCTGCGCGACCAGGAGGTCTACACCTCGATCAGCGTCGGCATCACCTGGAGCGCGCTGGGTTACGAGCGCACCGAGGACATCCTGCGCGACGCCGACACCGCGATGCACCGGGCCAAGCGGCGCGGCAAGAGCCGCTACGAGCTGTTCGACGCCGACATGCACGCCGAGGCCGTCGCCCAGCTCACGCTCGAGAGCGACCTGCGGCGGGCCATCGAGCGCGGCGAGTTCGAGGTCTACTACCAGCCCGTCATCGACCTCGTCAGCGGCCAGATCAGCGGCTTCGAGGCGCTCCTGCGCTGGAACCACCCCACGCGCGGCCTCGTGCTGCCCGGCGAGTTCATCGGCTGCGCCGAGGAGACCGGCCTCATCATCCCGATCGGTGAATGGGTCCTGCGCGAGGCCTGCGGGCAGATGCAGCGCTGGCACCTCAAGTACCCGCACCGCGAGGCGCTGTCGATCAGCGTCAACCTCTCGGGCAAGCAGTTCGCCCAGCCGGCGCTGATCGCCAAGGCCCTGCACGAGAGCATGCTCGTCCCGTCGAGCCTCAAGCTCGAGATCACCGAGAGCGTGATCATGGAAGATCCGAAGACCGCCTCCGAGCTGATCGAGCAGCTGCGGATGGAGCAGGTCCACTCCTACGTCGACGACTTCGGCACCGGCTACTCCTCGCTCAGCTACCTGCATCGCTTCCCGATGTCGGCGCTGAAGATCGACCGCTCCTTCATCAGCAACATCGGGCCCGACGGCGAGAACGCGGAGATCGTGCGCACGATCGTCACGCTGGCGCACAACCTCGGGATGAGCGTGATCGCCGAGGGCGTCGAGACGCGGGCGCAGCTCGACCTGCTGGCCGAGATGGGCTGCGAGTTCGGCCAGGGTTACTTCTTCTCGCGGCCGGTCACCAGCGCCGTCGCCGAGTCGATGATCTCGCGCGACTGCGTCGCGTGAGGCTCAGCGGCCGGCCGCGATCAGCTCGGCGGGCGCCTGGACCAGCTCGATGAGCACGCCCTCGCCGCCGAGCGGCGCGTCGCCGTCGCCGCGCGGGTGGATGAAGCACACGTCGTGGCCGGACGCGCCGCGGCGGATGCCGCCGGGCGCGAAGCGGACCCCCTGTCCCGAGAGCCAGGTCACCGCCGCGTCGAGGTCGTCGACCCACAGGCCGATGTGATTGAGCGCCGGCTCGTGCACGCGCGGCTTCTTGTCGGCGTCGAGCGGCTGCATCAGGTCGACCTCGACCTGCCACGGCCCCGAGCCGGCGACGGCGATGTCTTCGTCGACGTTCTCGCGCTCGCTGCGGAAGCTGCCGACGATCGGGAGGCCGAGCAGGTCGGACCACAGGTGACGGAGCGCCGCCTTGTCGCGGCCGCCGACTGCGATCTGCTGGACCCCGAGGACGCGGAACGGGCGGTGTTCGCTGGTCATGGCGCGCAGACTGTAACGCCGAACGCGCGTCGGTTCACGCCGCGACCGCGCTGTGCAGCCGCGGCTCGCCCGGGTCGCCGCGGAGGACCTCGGCCTCGTGCAGCGCCAGGGCTTCGAGCCTGGCCGTGAGCTCCGCCTCGCCGACGACCTCCAGCTCGCGCGCCAGCTCGACGTAGCTGTGGAAGTGTCGCGCCTCACAGGCGAGCAGGCCGCGGTACAGCTTCACCAGCCCGGGGTCGTCGAGCGTCTCGGCCAGCAGCCGCATCCGCTCGCAGCTGCGCGCCTCGATCAGCGAGCAGCACAGCAGCGTGTCGAGCAGCCGCATCGGCTCGTGCGTGCGGGCGGCGCTCATCAGCCTGGCCGCGTACGGGCTCGGCGTCTGGCGGCGGAACTCGAGCCCGCGCGCGCGCATCACCGCCACCACCTCCTCGAAGTGGGCCAGCTCCTCGCGCGCCAGCCGCGACAGCGGCACCACCATGGCCGGCCGCTCCGGGTAGCGGAAGATCAGCGACAACGCAGTCGACGCCGCCTTCTTCTCGCAGTGGGCGTGGTCGAGGAGGATCTCCGGCAGGTGCTCGCGCGCTCGCGCGGCCCAGCTCTGGTCGGTCGGCGCGGCCAGGTGCAGCATCGGCGGCGGCAGTGTACCCTGGCGCTCGCGTGCCTGCCCTGTTCCGCGTCGCGGCGGTCCTCGCGTTCGCCGCCTGCGCCGTCGCCCCGCCCGGCCTGCCGGCGCAGCCGCCCGCGGGTGCGGCCGCGCCGGCGCGGCCGCTCGGGCCGCCCACCAAGATCCTCTCCGCCCACGCTCAGCCGCCGGCCAGCGGCGACGAGCGCGAGTACTTCGGCGTGGGCGTCGGCACCCTCCTCTACGTCGACTTCAGCCGCCCGCTCGACCCGGCCGGTCTCATCCCCACGCGCTTCGTCGTGCTCGCCCGCGACGGCACCCGCCGCGTCCCGATCGCCGCCAGCCTCGCCCCCAGCAGCGAGCGCGACGAGCTGCGCGCGCTCGAGCTCGTCATCCCCGCCCCGCAGCGCGAGCTCGTCAGCGTCACCATCGCCGGTCAGCTGTTCGACGCCGACGGCCGCGACCTCGACGGCCTGTCCGCCGACGTCACCCCCGCCGAGGCCGCGCCGTTCCCGGTGTCCGCCGAGATCCTGTCCCAGGGGACAGATTGCCCCGTCATGCCCGGCGCCGCCGGGTCCGCCGCCGTGCGCGTGTGGTGGAGCGCCCCGGTCGCGCCCGGGCCCGGCGGCGTCCGCCTCCTCCTCGCCGACGGTCGCGCCCTCCCGCCGCTCGCGCTGTCCGACCTCGCCTGCACCCCGGAGCAGCGCCTCGCCGAGCCGGCGCCCGCCTGCGACCCCGAGGACGACAGCGTCATCGACTACTGCACCGCCGTCGGCGCCGCGCTCGACCGCGTCGAGCTCGACGCCGGCGCGGTCAAGAGCCGCACCGGGCTCGCCAGCGCCCCGGGCTCGCTACAACTTTCGTACATGTCCGCAAGTCTATGAACCTTTCGCCATGACTCGAAGGACACGCACCATGGCGATCGCCCGCATGACGCGGTCGATCTCCGTGCCGATCATCCTGGCCTCCGGCGCGGTCGCGCTGTGCCTGGCGCTGCTGGTCGGCTGGAGCTACCTGGTGCTGCAGAACCCCGAGCTGGTGGCCGACCTGCGCGGCAACCGCTGGTTGCTGGCCGCGGGCATCGGCTCGCTGGTGGTCGTCATGTTCGTGATCGTCCTCTTCACGGTCTTCCTGGTCCGGGAGATCCGCGAGGTCCGGCGCCAGACCAGCTTCATCGACTCGGTCACGCACGAGCTCAAGAGCCCGCTCGCCGCGCTCAAGCTGTGCCTCGAGACGCTCGCGCGGCCCGACCTGCCGGGCGCGCAGCACGAGCGGCTGCGGCGGATGATGCTCGACGACGTCGAGCGCCTGAGCGCCTTCATCGACCGCGTGCTCACGGCCACGCGCCTGGCCGGCGAGGTCCGGCCGTCGCAGCACCTCACCGACATCTCGCTGGCCGAGCTCGCGCGCCGCTGCGCCGGCGGGGTCACGCGTCGCGCCCACCTGGCCGACGACGTCGTCCGCGTCGACATCGCCCCCGAGCTGCGGATCGTCACCGACGAGGTCGCGCTGGCGGCCGTGCTCGAGAACCTCATCGACAACGCCATCAAGTACAGCGGCGACGACGTCGAGGTCGTCGTCAGCGCCAGCGCCGTCGAGGGCCGCGGGCTCGTCGCGCTCGAGGTGCGCGACCGCGGGATCGGCATCCCGCGCACCCACCTGCGCCGCGTCTTCGAGCGCTTCTACCGCGTCCCCGAGGAGGCCGTCCGCGAGCGCCGCGGCACCGGCCTCGGCCTCTACGTCGTCTCGGCGATCGTGCGCTCGCTCGGCGGTCGCGCCGAGGCCCTCTCGCCTGGCCCCGGCCAGGGCACCACGCTCCGCATCACCCTCCCCATCCGCCTGCGCACGGCATGAACCTCACCACCCCCCGACTCCTCCTCGTCGAGGACGAGCAGCACCTCGCCGCCGGGCTCAAGCTGAACTTCGAGCTCGAGGGTTACGCCGTCGACCTCGCCAGCACCGCGCGGCGGGCCGCCGAGCTCCTGCTCGGGGCGCGCTACGACGTCATCGTCCTCGACGTCATGCTCCCCGACACCGACGGCTTCGAGCTGTGCAAGAAGTTGCGCGACGGCGGCAACTTCAGCCCCGTCCTCATGCTGACCGCGCGCGACGCCACCGACGACCGCGTGCGCGGCCTCGAGGTCGGCGCCGACGACTACCTCGTCAAGCCGTTCGAGCTCAGCGAGTTGCTGGCCCGGGTGCGCTCGCTGCTGCGCAGGCGCTCGTGGGAGCGCGAGCAACGCCCGCCGCTCGAGCGACCCGCGCAGGACACCACCGCATCGACCGCGCCGATCCGCTTCGGCGACGCCGTCATCGACGTCGAGCGCGGCGAGGCCCGCATGGGCGACCAGGAGGTCAAGCTCACGCGCCTCGAGTTCGACCTCGTGCGCTACTTCGCGGCCAATCCGGGTCGAGTGCTCTCGCGCCAGGAGCTGCAAGAGCAGGTGTGGAAGCTCGCCAACTACCCCAACACGCGCATGGTCGACAACTTCATCATGCGCCTACGGCGCCACTTCGAACCCGACCCGGTGAACCCCGTGTATTTCGTGTCGGTGCGGGGCACAGGCTACAAGTTCGTCGTCCCGAGTCCGGTGACCAAACCGTGACACGAGGTGACGACTCGAGGACAGGCATCGATCGGGCAACTCCGGCACCTTGACCGGAGCGCATGCAGCTCGACTCGCCGATCCCGATCCCCGACAAGTACCGCGACCTCCCTGCGCCGGAGCGACCGGGGTACGACTGGGCCAGCATCGGGCCGATGGCGATCATCCACCTGCTCCCGCTCGGCGCGCTGTGGACCGGCGCGCGCTGGCAGGACTGGGCCATGTGCTTCGCCCTCTACTTCGGGCGCATGTTCTTCGTCACCGGCTGGTACCACCGGTACTTCTCGCACCGCACCTTCAAGACCAGCCGGATCGTCCAGTTCATCGCCGCCTTCCTGACCCAGACCGCCTCGCAGCGCGGCGTGCTGTGGTGGGCCGCGCACCACCGCAACCACCACAAGTTCAGCGATCTGCCGTGGGACACCCACTCGCCGATCCAGCGCGGCTTCTGGTACTCGCACATCGGCTGGATCTACGAGAAGAACGCCGGCCACACCGACTACAACAAGATCCGCGACCTCGCCAAGTACCCCGAGCTGCGCTGGCTCGACAAGCACTGGTATGTCCCGCCGACCGTCCTCGGCGTCCTCACCACCCTCACCATGGGTTGGTCGGGCCTCTTCATCGCCTTCGCCCTCAGCACCACCCTGCTGTGGCACGGCACCTTCACCATCAACTCGCTCGCCCACGTGTTCGGCAAGCGCCGCTTCGCCACCACCGACACCAGCCGCAACAACTGGCTGCTGGCGCTCATCACCCTCGGCGAGGGCTGGCACAACAACCACCACCACTACATGGGCTCGACCCGCCAGGGCTTCTACTGGTGGGAGGTCGACATCACCTACTACATCCTCAAGGCCATGAGCTGGGTCGGCCTCGTGTGGGACCTGCGACCTGTCCCCGAGACCATCCTCGCCGAGGGCCGCCGCAAGAGCGCCGGCCCGACCGCCCCGGCCGCCAGCAGCGAGATCGACCTGCGCGACGCCCTCGACGCCGCCCTGCCCGACCAGCTCTGAGCGGATCGCCCTGTCCTTGGCGACATGCCCAGTCGGGCATGTCGCCATACGCATGTCCCAACGGACATGCCCTCTTTAATAAAAACTCATCGCGGCACGGCCGTGACCGCGACGCTCGCCCCGCGCGCCAGCCCCAGCGTCACCGCGGTGTTCGCCGCCACCCGCGTCAGCGGGAAGAACAGGTGGTTGTTCGCCCCGCGCACGTCGTGTCCGTCGACGCTCACGATCTCGTCGCCGACCACCACCCCGGCCCGCGCCGCGGGTCCCCCGGGCCGCACGTGCGCCACGATCCAGCGCCGCTGCAGCGGATCTGCCCCGGGCTCGACGTCGCGGAGCGTATAGCCGAGGTCCCCCGACGCCCCGTTCGGCTCGACCCGCCGCGGCGCGATCGGGATCGGCGGCAGCTCGACAGTCGGCGCCTCGGCCGACAGCAGCGCCGACGCACTCGTGAAGTCGTAGTCGCCGCGTCCGTTCGGTATCACGATCACGCGCACGGGCCCCGCCGGCGCGTTGTGGACCTCGAACCGACCTGACTCGTCGGTCACGTTCGCCTTGCCGTCCTTCGCGCTCGCCGTGGCGCCGCTTCCCGTCACCTGGACCGCCATCCCCGGCACCGGCTTCCCGTCGAGGTCGACCACCGTCCCGCGCACCGTGACCTTCGGCGTCAGCTCGACGCGCACGCCCGCGAGCTCCTCGCCGGCCGCCACCGTCACCGTCGTCTCCGCCGCCCCGGCCCCCGTGCTGACCTGCAGCTTGAACGTCCCCGCCGGCACCTCGGCGAAGCTCCACGCCCCGCCCGTGCGATAGAACTGATCCTGGCGGCGATACCCGCTCGTCTCGTCGAACATCCGCACCGAGAACTCCTCCGGCGCAGCGCCCCCGCGCAGCGACACCGTCCCGGCCACCCGTCCCGCCGCCGCGATCGTCAGCGTCACCTCGCTCCCGAGCGCCACGTGCTCGACGAGCGCCTCACCACCGCCGCGACGGTGCGCCCGCAGCGTGTGCTTGCCCTCCGACAGATCGCTCAGCGAAAACCTCCCGTCGGCGTCGGTCAGGTTGGGCTTCTTCCCGAAGCTCCACCGCGTCTCGAGCGAGCCGGCGTTCCCTGCGGCCCCCGCCCGCTCCGACTCCCGCGCCGCCTCGACGAACGCGTCCGCGACCGGGCTCCCGTGCTCGTCGCGCACCACCCCGGTGATCTTCCCGCTCGCGCTCGCCACCACCAGGTCCACCGTCGTCACCGCGTCGCTGCGCACCTCGATCTTCTCGCCCTGCACGTCGTCGTCGCTCGTGCCCGGCGCGCGCAGGTCCTCGAATCCTCGGTGCGCCCTGACCCGGTACTCGCCGGCCCCCACGTATTCGATGCGGAACGTCCCGTCGTCCGCCACCGACGACCCGTAGCGACTCGAGCCGCCGGACAGCGCCGCCGACGCCCCGCGCACCGGCCGTCCCTCCGCGTCGCGGACGCTCCCACGCACCTCGCCCGTCGCCGGCAGCTCGATCCGCACCCCATCGAGATCCTGTCCCTTCGACACGGTCACTTCCAGCGGCTTCGGCGGGGTCGCCCGCGGCGGCTCCCACGCCTGCACCTCGAGCAGATAGCGACCCGAGAGCAGCCCCGTCACCTCGAAGCGCCCGCTCGCCGCGGTCTTGGCGTTCCCCGACGTCTTCTGCACCCGCGGGTCGCTCGCGTTTTGCTGCGGCGCGGCCACGACCCGGACCTTCGCCACCGGCTCGCCGCGCGCGTCGACCACCACCCCGCGGATCGCCTGCCCGCGCGACACCTTCCACGCCAGCCCCGACACGCTCCTGTCCGTGATCTTCACGTCCTCGTACGTGTCCTCAGGGACATGTCCCTGGCAACGCACATCGACCTTGTACTCGCCCGCCCGGATCCCGCGGAGCCGCGCCACCCCGTCCACCTCCACCTGTGCCTGCGCCCAGCGACCGCCCGCGGCGTCGCGCAGCGCCACCCAGCCGGTGTCACAACTCCCTCCCCCTTCGATCACCACGCGCCCCTCGACGAAGAACGCCGGATGCGCCGCGATCACCACCGGCTCCGACGTCTCTCCCAGCCCGAGCATCACCTGCTCCTCGGCCAGCCCGTACACCTCGTCCGACTCCGCCCGCGGCTTGTACGGCCCCGGCAGCAGGCGGTCGATGCGGAACTGTCCCTGCGCGTCGGTCATCGTCGACCCTCCTCCGGGACCGTTCCCCAGCACGCGCACGCCCTCGAGCGGCTCCCCGCCGCCGGCCCGCACCACCTTGCCGACGAGCACCGCCTCCGGCGTCAGCAGGATCTCGTACGCGTGCCCCGGCGCCACCCCCCCGTCGCTGCCCATGGTGTAGCCATCGGCCGTCGCACTCAGCCCGATCTCCCCCGGCTGCACCCACATCGAGAATTCGCCCTCGGGCCCGGTGAGCGTGGAGAACTGCCGCCAGTCCTGCACCACCGCGCCCTCGATCGCGCCGCCGCTCAGATCTTTCACGACCCCGCGCACCTCGACGCCGCCCGCCTCGAGCACGATGTCGACGCCCAGCGCCTCCATCGCCGGCCGCAGATCGATCCACTCGCGCCGCCCGGCCCCCTCGCCGCGCTCGTACCGCGTCGGCTTGAAGGTCGGAGCCCCCGCGATCACCTCGTGACGCACCCCGAACAGCCCCGCGATCCGGTAGTGCCCGTCGCGCTCGCTCGTCACGCAGTTGCGTCGACGCCGTTCGTCCTGCGTCAGCCGCTCCGACATCGTCGACGCGCACACTTGCGCGCCCGCGACCGGCTTGCCCTGCGGATCGGTGATCGTCCCCGCGATCGACGCCAGCGCCCCGAGCCGCAGCTCGATCGTCTGCGGCTCCTCCGCGCCCTCGCGCCCCACCGCCGGCAGCTCCGGCCCGCGAACCTCCTCGCCCGCCGCGATCCCCACCTCCTCCGGCGAGCCGCGCAGCCACCACAGTCCGCCCGCGATCACCAGCAACACTGCACCGACGACTCGTTCGCTCCGCATGCGCATCGATCCCTCCTGTCCCTCGGGTCCAATCACATGACCCGAGGGACAGCTCACTCCTCACGGCTTCTTGCCGGCCGTCACCGCCACGCTCTTCCCGCTCGCCAGGCCGAACGTCAGCGTCGTCCCCTCGGGGACGTTCGTCAGCGCGTAGTACAGGTATGCGTTCGCCCCGCTCACGTCCTGGCCGTCGACGCTCGTCACCTCGTCCCCGACCTGGATCCCGCCCACCGCCGCCGGACCGCCGGGCCGCACGTGCGCCACGATCAACCGCCGCGCCAGCGGGTCGGCGCCCGCCTCCGACTCCTTGTACTTGATCCCCAGCTCGCCCGAGGCCTCGCCGTCCTTCACCCGGCGGCGCGCCACCTTGATCGGCGGCAGCTCGATCACCGACGCCGAGTTCGACAGCTGCGCCGGCATCGACGACCACGAGAACTCGCTGTCGCCCCAGCCGCGCGGATACACCTGGATCGACACCTGCCCGCTCGGCGCGTTGGCCACCTCGTAGCGGCCCTGCTCGTCGGTCACGTGCAGCTTGTTCTCGTCCGCCCCGCTGCTCGACCAGGTGCCGGGCGCCTGCACGGACACCTCCATCCCCGCGACCGGCTTGCCGTCGGTGTCGACCACCGTGCCGCGCACCGTCACCTTCGGCGCCAGCTCGATGCGGACCCCGCTGGTGTCCTTGCCCGCGCTCATCGTCGTGTGGATCTCCGCCGTACCGGCGCCCGCGCTCACGCTCACCTTGTACTTCCCGGCCGGCAGCTCGGCCAGGCTCCACGCCCCGCCCGTGCGGAAGAACTGGTCACCGCGGCGGTAGCCGGTCGCCTCGTCGACCGCCGAGATCGTGAACTCCTCCGGCGCTCCGCCGCCGGGCACCACGACCGTGCCCGACATCCGACCGGCCGCCTCGATCGTCAGCACCACGTCGCTGCCGAGCTCCACGTGCTCGACGATCGCCTCGCCGCCGCCCTTGCGGTGCGCGCGGAGCGTGTGCTTGCCCGTCGGCAACCCCTCGAGCGTGAACCTGCCGTCCTGGTCGGTCAGCTTCGGCTGCTCCCAGAACGAGCCCCACCGGCCGTTGCGCACCGCCCGGCCCGCCGAGGCCGCCGCGCTGTCCGACTCGCGCGTCGACTCGATGAACGCGTCGGCCACCGGCCCGCCGCTCTCGTCGCGCACCTGTCCGCTGATCCGCCCCGACGAGCTCTCGACCACCAGCTTCACCGTCGCGACCTTGCCGTCGCGGACCTCGACCACCTCGCCCTGCACGTCGTCGTCGCTGGTCCCCGGCTTGCGCATCGACCCGCCCCACCAGCCGTGGCTGGCCGTCACCCGGTACTCGCCGCCCGGCACGCTCGCGAAGTGGAAGCTGCCGTCGTCCGCCGCCTGCGTCGACTGCCAGTGCACCCCGTCGTTGATGCCGACGTTGGCCTTGGCGATCGGCTGCCCTTGCGGGTCGCGCACCGACCCGCGCAGCTCGCCGCTCGGCGGCAGCTCGATGCGGATGTCCTTTACGTCCTGTCCCTCGGGCAAGACGACCATCGTCGGCTTCGCCGGCGTCGCCCGCGGCCGCGAGTACGAGCTGACCGACACCTCGTAGGTCGCCGGCAACAGCCCCGCCAGCTCGAACCGCCCCTGCGCGTCGGTCACGACCCCCCACGCGCCCTCGGTCTGGTGCGCGCGCGGGTTGTTCGGGTCGGGCTTCGCCGCCGCGCTGATGTTCAGCTTCTCCACCCCCTTGCCGGACCCGTCGACCACCACGCCGTGGATCGAGTGCCCCTTCGTCACCTCCCAGCGCAGGCCGGTCACGCTCTTGTCGACGATCTTCACCCGGTCGTAGCGCTCGGCCGCCACGAACCCGGTGCAGTGGACCGAGATCTGGTAATCCCCCGGCAGGACCCCGCGCTTGCGCACCTGCCCCGCCTCGACGCTCACCCAATCGCTGCGCCCCTGCGCGTTGTCGTTGAAGCTCACGTTGCCGTTGTCGCAGCTGCCGCCGCCCTCGGTCACCACCGTGCCCTCGAGCAGGAACGCCGGGTGCGCCTCGATCACGATCTTCGCCGACGTCTCGCCCAGCCCCAGGATCACCTGCTCCTTGCCGACCCCGAGCGCGTCGTCGGCCTCCGCCCGCGGCTTGTAAGCCCCCGGCTCGAGCCCGTCGATGCGGAACTCCCCGTTCGCGTCGGTGTACGCCGACCTCGTGTTGAACGACCAGCTGCTGCCCGTCGCGAACACCTGCGCCCCCTCGATCGGCTCGCCGCCCTCGCCTGCGCGCACGACCTTGCCGACGAGCACCGACTCGGGCGTCAAGAACACCTCGAACGCGTGCCCCGGCGCGACCCCGTCCTCGCTGCCCGGCGCGTAGCCCTCGGCCGACGCCTGCACCCACGCCGGCCCCGCCTTCACCCACATCGAGAACGACCCGTCGGCGCCTGTCCACGCGAAGCTGCGATCGGCCTGCACCTGCGCGCCCTCGACGGGTCCGCCGCTCAAGTCCTTGACCACCCCGTGGATCTCCACGCCGTCGTCCTCGAGCGAGACGTCGATCCCGACCGCCTCCATCTTCGGCCGCAGATCGATCCAGCTCCGCAACGCCGCGCCCTGGCCCTGCTGATAGACGCCCGGCGCGAACCCCGGCGCGCTCGCCATCACCGTGTAGCGCACCCCGAACAGCCCCTCGATGCGGTAGTGCCCGTCGCGCTCGCTCGTCGCGCAGATCGGCTTCTCGGTGTCCTTGCTCGCCAGCATCTCCGCCCGGGTGGTCGCGCACACCTGCGCCCCCGCCACCGGCTGCCCGCGAGGGTCTCGCACCGTCCCTGCGATCGACGCCCGCTCGCCCAGGCGCACCGGCAGCACCAGCTCCGGCCGACCCTCCGGCAGCGCGACCACCGGCCCCTGCACCGGCAGCGCGCCCGCGTCCGCCGCCTCCGGCTCCGCCCCGCCGCCGGCCCCGCCGCGCCACCACCACAGTGCGGCCACCACCAGCCCCGCGACCACCAACAATAACGGCCCTGTCGATCGCGACCTCTCGTTACCGCTCATGAATTTGCCTGCCCTTTCGCACATGCCCCATCGTGCATGTCTTTTTAAACATGTTTATTGCGCCTGCCCGCCCCGTGCGCGCCAGATTGAGGGTCACCGCCGTGCCTGACCCCGCCGTCCTCGAGCGCGATGTCGATCGCCGGCGCCTCCATCGCCGCCCGCAGATCGATCGCCTCACGACCCTCGCCGAAATCGTAGATCTCCGGCACGAAGCCCGGCGCGCGCCCCGTCACCTCGTGGCGGACCGCGAACAGCCCCTCGATGAGGTCGTGGCCGCCGCGCTCGCCCGCCACGCCCGTCGGCCGCCGCGTCTCGCTCGCCGCCCACCGATTCGACCGCGCGGACGCGCCCGCCACGGGTCGTCCCCGGGCGTCTCGCACCGTCCCCGCGGGTCGAGCGAAGGCATCTCCGGTCGCGGCTCGAACCTGCCGACCTGGCCGCGCGTCCCCGGCCCCGCCGGCCTCGGCGCGGCCTCGCTCTCGGCCCGCCCGCGGATCTCCCACAGCCCCTCGCCCAACAGACCCGCCGCCGCCAGCGCCGCTCACCAGTTTCTTCCGTGAATTCTCGGTCTGTTGCACGCGCATCACCCGGTCCGGCGACGTGTCGCTCGGGACATGTGATTTCTCCGCGACGCGTCGGGCTCGCGGTTGTTCCGGCCTGGGCACATACGCAGGAGCGGGGGTCCACGATCTCACGACCCGGCGGATGCTATCGCCTCGGCCGCGCGTCTTCCTGCGGCTCTGCCCGACCCCGGCCACGCCGTCCGCGCCGCCGGGGCGCCACCCGGGAATTCCTCCGTCACGTGAGCAAGAAAGATCTCGTCGGCCGATCGACGCGGCCCTGGAGATCGGCCCCCAGGGAGCTCTGGGCCCCAATCTCCGCCGACTTCGATCCATGACCGCGGCGGCGCCGCCTGAGCCCGGCCGCGCTGGCACCCCGCGATCAAAGGTGCCACCGTCACCGGGGATGAGGGTCATCCACGCCGCCGACCTGCACATCGACAGCCCGCTCCGCGGGCTCGGTCGCATCGAGGGCGCGCCCGTCGACGACATCCGCCTGGCCACCCGTCGCGCCTTCAGCCGCCTCGTCGACACCTGTCTCGAAGACCAGGCCGCCCTCCTGATCCTCGCCGGCGACGTGTTCGACGGCGAGTGGCGCGACTTCAACACCGGCCTCTTCTTCGTCCGCGAGCTCGCCCGCCTGCGCGACGTCGGCACCCGCGTCGTCATGGTCCGCGGCAACCACGACGCCGAGTCCGTGCTCGCCCGCCACATCCCCCTGCCCGAGCACGTCCACACCTTCCCGGTCGAGGCGGCCGGCACCCTCGAGCTGCCCGACCTCGGCCTCGCCGTCCACGGCCAGAGCTACGGCAACCGCAGCGTCGAGGACAACCTCGCCGAGTTCTACCCCGAGCGGCGGCGCGACCTCGTCAACATCGGCGTCCTCCACACCAACGCCATCGGCGCCGCCGAGCACAGCAACTACGCCCCCTGCACCGTCCAGCAGCTGGTCCGCCGCAACTACGATTACTGGGCTTTGGGACATGTCCACAAGCGCAGCATCCTCCACAGCGACCCCTGGGTCGTCTACCCTGGCAACCTCCAGGGCCGTCACGCCCACGAGGTCGGCCCGCGCGGCTGCACCGTCTTCGAAGTCGACAACCTGAAGATCCGCGACGTCGCCCACCGCGACCTCGACGTCCTCCGCTGGGCCGAAGTCGGCCTCGCCGCCGCCAACGCGGCCGACACCGACGACCTCCTCGGCACCCTGCGCATGCGCCTGCAGCAGGTCGTCTTCGAGGCGGGCGGTCGACCCGTGCTCGCGCGCGTCCTCGTCGACGGCGCGACGCACCTGCACGCGCGCCTGGCCGCGCACCCCGAGCCGTTCGCGGCCCAGGCGCGAGCGATCGCGGCCGACCTCGGCGACGTGTGGATCGAGCAGGTCCGCTTCCGCACGCGCCCTCCCGCCGAGACCGAGACGGGCGAGCTGCTCGCGCTGCACCAAGCGCTGCGCGACGAGCTGCAGGCCCTGGCGAGCGATCCGTCGCGCCTCGCCGAGTACGGCCCGGCGCTCGCCTCGCTCGGCTCGCTCGTCGCCCCCTACCTCGGCGTGCGCCCCGACGACCCCGAACGCCTCGCCGCGCGCCTCTCCGAGGTCGAGGCCCTCCTGCTCGGCCTGCTCGCCCCCGACCTCCCGGGGCCCCGCGCGACGCCTCACCTGACCGCGCAAGACCCGGCCCCTCTTCGCTCGAGCACGCACCCCGACGTCCAATGACCTGCCAGCCGATGCGAGCGCGCCGCCCTGCGCAGCTCCGCGCGCCCGGAGCCCTGACCTCGGGAACATGTCCGCAAGGACAGTCCGCTCCGCTCCGCGAACACGACCCCGCCCCGCGAGCCTCTCCGCTCCGCGAACGCGACCCCTCTCCGCTCCGTGAATGGGAGGCCGTGCATGGAGCCTCTCCGCTCCGCGAACGCGACCCCTCGCCGCGACCCTCTCCGCTCCGCGAACGCGACCCCGCGCCGCGACCCTCTCCGTTTCGCGAATGCGAGGCCGTGCATAAAGCCTCTCCGCTCCGCGAACGCGGGGCCGTGAAAGACCTGGGTGGGTCGGGGCGGGGGCGGCGAGAACGGGTCCCTCGCGACGCGAGACCTGCCATGCCAGATGCTCGACGCGGAGTGTTCGACAGGGCGTGTCCGGCGATCGATCCCGCGTCTGCGCGTCAGGCATGGGGCCCCTCGCTGCGTCCCATTCTCGCCGCCCCCGCCCCGCCCCGCGAAGATCGTCGCCGGCCCCGCTTCCGTCCGCGCAACGACCTCCCGCCGACACCTACCTCGTCCGGCGTTCGACACACCCTGCTCGCAAGAGCATGTCCGAAGATTCATCCCGTGTCTGCACGTCAGGCACGCCGGACCTCGCCGCCCGGTGCTCGACCTGGCCTATCCGGTAGGACATGCTCGAAGAGCGTTCCTGCATCTGCGCCTCAGGCATGGACCCCCTCACCGAAGCCCATTTCGCCTCGCGCTCGCCGCAATGTGCTCGAGAGGACATGTCCGAAAGTCGGCCTCACACCGGTGCGTCCGCCGCGATGGTCGCGCCCCGTTCTCGCCGCGCAACTTCGCCACGGCCCTGCACCTCGGCTGCCCCCCCGAGCATGTCCTGAGAGACACCTCATATCATCACTTCAGGCAGCCCGGCAACGCGACGCTGATCGTCGTCTCGCATCGAACAGAGCGCGAGACGCATGTCGCTACCTCCTCGCGGCACAATGCCGCCGGCGCGACGCTCTCCGCATCACGCCGAGCGGGGCCCGAGACGCTCTCCGCTGGGCAGGCCGGGCGCGGCGAGAATGGGACGCAGCGAGGGGCCCCGTGCCTGACGCGCAGACGCCGGGCCAATCTTCGGACATGTCCCAAACACCACATCGGCGTCGAGCATCTGGCATGGCAGGTCTCGCGTCGCGAGGGACCCGTTCTCGCCGCGCCCGGCCCGCCCCTCCACGCTCTCCCGCCGCCCCGCGCCCCCGCATCGGCCCAACCCTCCGCGCCCCCACCACTCTCCTCGAAGCACCAACTCGCCGGCGCGACGCTCTCCGCATCGGCCCATTTCTCTGCGAGCTCACCCCTCTCGATTCACGCCGGCACGACGCTCTCCGCATCACGCCGAGCGGGGCCCGAGACGCTCTCCGCTGGGCGGGCCGGGCGCGGCGAGAATGGGACGCAGCGAGGGGCCCCGTGCCTGACGCGCAGACGCCGAGCCAATCTTCGGACATGTCCCAAACACCACATCGGCGTCGAGCATCTGGCATGGCAGGTCTCGCGTCGCGAGGGACCCGTTCTCGCCGCGCCCGGCCCGCCCCTCCACGCTCTCCCGCCGCCCCGCGCCCCCGCATCGGCCCAACCCTCCGCGCCCCCACCACTCTCCTCGAAGCACCAACTCGCCGGCACGATCCTCTCCTCGAAGCACCAACTCGCCGGCACGAGCCTCTCCTCGAAGCAGCAACGGTCCCCCCGATCCATGCGCTTTGAACGCCTGACAGTCGAGCGCTTCGGCCACTTCGAGTCGCTCGACATCGACCTGCCCGGAGGGCCAGGTCTCGTCGTCATTTACGGCCCCAACGAGGCCGGCAAGACCACCCTCTTGCGCGCCCTGCACGGCCTCCTCTTCGGCGTCGACGAGCGCACCCCCTACGCCTTCGAGTACGACTACCGCGCGATCGCCCTGCGAGCGGTCCTGCGGGACAGCGCCGGGCAGCGGCTGCATGTCACTCGCCTCAAGAAGCGCAAGGACTCGCTCGCCGGCAGCTTGCACAGCGACGCCGGCGAGGTCCCGCTCGACGCCGCGCGGTTCGGGCGCTACTTCGGCGCCATCACCGAGGAGCTCTACCGCGCGATCTTCGGCTTCACCCACGCCGACCTGCAGCAGGGCTCCGACGTCTTGCAGGTCGCCGGACTGTCCGAGCTGCTCGGCGGCGGCGCGCTCGGGGGCAGCGCCGAAAAGATCCGCGGCGCTCTCGCCGGCCTGCAGAGCGAGAGCGAGGCGCTGTTCAAGGCCAAGGGCAAGAACCCCGCGATCAACCGCGGCCTCACCCAGCTGCGCGACGCCAAGCTCGCCCTGCGCGACGCCATGTTCGCGCAGCCGCAGTACGCCGCGCTCACCACCGGCCTCGCCACCGCGCGCGACGAGGCCGAGCGCGCCGAGGCCGAGCTCGTGCGTCTGCGCGAGCGCGAGGCCCGGCTGCGCACCTTGCTCGCGGCCTTCGAGGACTTTCACGAGCACCTCGGCCTCGTGCGCGCCCTCGCCGATCCGTCGCTGCGCACCGAGCTCGACGAGCCCGCCGCCGAGCGGGCCCGCCTGCGGCATGGCGACCTCGTCGCCGCCGACGCCCAGCTGCGCGCCCTCGATGCCGAGCTCGCGCGCCTGCTCGCGCGCGCCGACCAGCCCGCCGCCGATCCGGCCCTGCTCGCCGAGGCCGGCGCCGTCGAGCGGCTCGTCCGTCGCGTCGAGGCCGCCACCGAGCAGCGGCTCGTGATCCCGCGCGAGCGCGAGCGCCTGGCCCGCGAGGCCGAGGCGCTGCAGGCTGTCCTCTCCACCATGTCTCCCGGGACACGTCCCGAAGAGCATGCCCGATGGGCCATCCAGCCGCACGAGCTCGACCGCCTGCGCGCCCTCGCCACCCGCTGGCAGCGGGCGCGTCAGGAGCTGCTGCTGGCCGCGCGCGGCCTGGCCGACGACGAGGCCGAGCTGTCGACCTTGCGCGCCGGCCTGGCCGACCTCGCCGCCGCCGCGCCGGACCTCGAGGACAGCGCCCTGCTCGCCGAGCTCGAGGACGTCCTGGCCCGGCGGGCCGAGCTCGACCGCCAGGAGCTCGCCCTCGTCCGCCTGCGCAGCGACCTCGAGCTCGGGCTGCTGCGCCTCCACCCGCCGGTGCCCGCCGCCGAGCTGGCCGCCGTCCCGCTGCCGCGCCCGGCCGAGCTCGACGACCACCACGCCCGCGCCCTCGACCTCGAGCGCGAGCGTCGGGCTGCTCTTTCCGACCTGTCTCGAGAGACCGACGACCTCGCCCGCCTGCGCGGCGAGCTGGCGGCGCTCGCCGCCGCCGACCTGCCCGACCCGGACGCCCTCACCACCGCCCGCGCCCGCCGCGAGGAGGTCTGGCAGGAGGTCCGCCGGCGCCTGCAGGGCCAGGAGAGCTTCGGCGCGCTGTTCGCCGGCGCCGAGGAGGCCGACCCGGGCCCCGACACCGCCGGCAGTCGCCGCCAACTGGTGCGCCGCTTCGAGCGCGCCGTGGCCCACGCCGACGACCTCGCCGACCGCCTGCGCGACGCCGCCGACGTCCTGGCCAAAAAGACAGGCCTCCTCCGCCAGATCGATCAGGCCGAGCAAGACCTCGCCCGCGCCCGCGAGCGCCTCGCCGCGGCCACCCGCGCCGAGGAGCGCTGGGCCGCCGACTGGGCCGCGCTGTGGCGGCCGTCGCGGATCTCCCCCGGCCCGCCGGCGGCGATGATCCCGTGGTGCCGCGACGCCACGGCGCTGCGCGACCTCGCCGCGGAGATCGTCCGTCACGAGGACGCGGCCCGCCGCCTGCGCCCCGCGCTCGACGAATTCACCGCCCGCCTGCAACGCCGCCTCTCCTGGCCCGGCGCCGGCCTCACCGCGCTCGCGCAGGGCCTCCGCGAGCGCGAGCGCTCCGCCATGGCCGCCCGCGCCCGCCTCGAAGCCGCCTCCGCCCGCCTCGCCGGCCTCGAGAGCGCCGTCGCCCGCGGCCACGCCGCCCACGCCGCCCTCACGCGCGAGCTCGCCGACATCCGCGCCGCGCTGTCCGCCCTCCTCGTCGCTCTCGGCCTGCCCGCCGACCTCGAGCCCGACGCCGCGCTCGCCCGCATCGATGCCCTCGAGGACATGTCCCAAAAGCTCGTCTCGCTCGAGGCCCGCCGCGAGGCGCTGGTCCGCGGCGAGGCCCTCCTCGCCGGCTTCGACGCCGAGCTGTCCGCCCTCCTCGCGCGCCTCGGTCGGCCCGCCGACGACCTCGCCCCCGAGCACACCGTCGACCGCCTCAGCCGCCGGCTCGCCGAGGCCCGCACCGCCGCCGCCGCCGCCGCCCAGGCGCGCGAGCAGGCCGAGACCAAGCAGCGCGAGCGCGACGCCCTCGCCGAGACGCGGGCCGCCGCCGCCGACGAGCTCGCGGCTCTGGCCGCCCGCGCCGGGGCCCGCGACACGCCTGAACTTCTGGACATGTCCGAACGAGCACTTCAGCGCGCCCGCCTGCAGCGACGCCAGAGCGAGCTCGCGCTGCGCCTGGCCCGCGCGCTCGGCGACGGCCCGGCGCGCGACAGCTACGACGCCGAGCTGCAGGTCGCGCGCCGCGAGGCCCTCGTCGCCGAGCGCGACGAGCTCGCCCGCCGCGTCGCCGAGCTCGAGCGCCGCCGCACCGCCGCCCTCGAGCAGAAGGGCAAGCTCGACAACCAGCTCCAGCACCTCGGGGGCGACCGCGCCGCTCGCCTCAACGCCGAGTGCGAGGCTCTCGGCGCCGACCTCACCCAGCACGTCGACCGCTACGTCCTCGTCCAGCTGGCCCAGCAGGTGCTCGCCCGCGTCACCGACCGCTACGCCCGCGAGAACGAGTCGGCCATCCTGCACTACACCTCCGAGATGCTGGCCACGATCACCGGCGGCCGCCACCTCCGCGTCGTCCCCCAGCCCGAGGCCGGCACCCTCGCCGCCGTCGGTCGCGGCGGCCGCCTCCGGCTCCCGAGCGAGCTGTCCCTCGGGACACGTGAGCAGCTGTTCCTGGCCCTCCGCCTCGCCTACGTCCTCGACTACTGCGACCGCAACGAGCCGCTCCCGCTCGTGATGGACGACGTGCTCGTCAACTTCGACGAGGACCGCGCCGCCACCACCCTGCAGGCCCTCCGCGACGTCGCCCGCACCACCCAGATCCTCTTCCTCACCTGCCACCGCCACCTCATGCAGCTCGCGCGCAAGACCGTCGACACCGGCGCCGACCTGCAGGTCGTCGAGCTCCCCGGCCCGCCCGCCGCCTCCATCCCGCGCGCCGCCGAGGCCTGACTGCTCCTCGGGACATGTCCCGAGGTTCTCATCAGTTCAGTCGCAGTACATCCGCTGCCACTGCTCGAGCACGATGAGCGACCAGATCCGCGGCCCGTGGTCTCGCGCCCCGCGGCGGTGCTCGCCGAGGATCCGCGCCACCCCGGCCGGCTCGAACA